>NZ_CM134213.1:4897500-5750723 GCF_054113385.1 Paenibacillus sp. ALE2 | reverse complement strand
ACAGATCACAGCCAAAATGGTTTGCAAGGAAGGCAAGAGCGTGGCCCTTGGTGCCTTCATGATGCATAATTTCCAGGAAATGAGGCTTGGATTTTGTAATATGCACTTCACTGCCAAGCAATTCGCGAAGTTCGGGAATTAATTCGTCCAACACTTCCGGCTCGTCGATAATCAGCAATTTAGGAGCTGGTTGCTCTATAACTTTACTGAACACAGGCTCTACAAAATATTCCGTGTTGTTCAGCTCGGTGTAATCTTTAATTTTTTGATTATCTTCACGAGTGTACAATTTGTCATCTATATACGTTTGCAAATGCAGATTGCGTTCCACGCAGAATTCATACAGACGACGTGCAGCTACGAGTGGAACATAACGCTCATACAGCACGTTTTCGTCCAGCAGGTTTTTAACCAAAGCTCCTTGGTACGTAATGATCGGTACGTTCAACCCCGTCTGGCGTGCAATTTTGTGCGCGGAGGCATAAGCTCGTCCAGTAGCGAGAGTAACCACCACACCTTTAGCTACAGCAGCTTCCAATGCCTGTTGTGTCGCTGGAGTAACTTCTTTCTGGTCATTAATGAGAGTATCATCAATATCAATGGCAATTAATTTATACATATCGGTATTCTCTCCTTTATCTCTATCATGGGGCAATATTAAAATTGTATCTTATAATATTCAAAATGACAATATCGCATTGAAAAAGGGACGACGCCCATAAGAGCCTGTCCCCTTATAACCACTGAAGTATTGGCTTGAAACCATGGAAAAAAGTAACGCTTAGTCTTCCAGAAATACAAGTCCAACAAAGTCGTCCAGCTCAATATTACCAAAGTAATGCTTCAAATCGAGAGAGGATAAGGCTTGACGGACCTCACCTTCATCATAACGCTTGCCACGCAGGATATTTTCAATATCAGCGACATCACCTACACCGAAGAAATCCCCGTAGATTTTAATATCACGGATGTAGCCTTCCTTCAGATCCATGCGGATATCTATAATACCAACCGGGAATTTACGTGTGTGCTTGATATTGCTCTCAGGGGATAGACCATAGTTCCAATCCCACGATTGATAGCGTTCTTTGGAAATTTCATGGATTTTAGCCCAATCCGCATCGGTGAGCTTATATTGAGGCACCTGATCCAATTCTGAGCCAAAGATGAACCGCAGCAGTTCCTCGCGAAATTGTTCTATGGTCATCTCACGGTCCATCAGTTCGCTGATGTTAGCCACGCGGCTACGGACGGATTTTGTGCTTTTGGATTTAAATTTTTCGGGATTGGCATGCAGTGATGCAGCCACACTGTCCAGATTCAGGTTGAACATCAATGTACCATGGCTGAACATACGTCCACGTGTGGCAAATTGAGCGTTTCCTGAAATTTTACGTTCTCCGACTTGCAGATCGTTGCGTCCTGTCATTTCGGCTTCTACTCCCATTTGGCGGAGGGCGTCAATCACAGGTTGCGTAAATTTGAGGAAATTATGAAAGGACTCCCCGTTATCCTTGGTAATGAAGCTGAAATTTAAGTTACCGAGATCATGATATACAGCCCCGCCGCCGGACAGGCGACGAACGACTTGAATATTGTTGTCTCTCACAAACTCAGCGTTGATTTCTTCAACGGTGTTTTGATGCTTGCCTATAATAATAGAAGGCTGATTAATGTAAAACAGCAGATAGCTGTCGTCCAGCGGTAAATGCTTGAGCGCGTATTCCTCAATAGCAAGATTAATGGCTGGATCGTGTATGCCCTGGTTGTCGATGAACAGCATGTCCATTCCTCCGTATATACAAACTGTGTATTTTATGTGTGCCTCCCCCTATTGTAACCCAAGTGAGCCATGTACAAAAGCTCATTTGCATTGACGGGACGCAAAAAGCAGCCTCATAATGGAGCTAAATGATTGAAAACGGGCGGAAAGGATATGAGGCAATGATAGAGGTTTACGGTCATGGCGGGGACAGGGAAACAGCTGCCGCGACATTTGGCGGAGCTGCGGCGGATTTTGTGGATTTTAGTGCAAATATTAATCCGCTTGGTCCGCCACCGGAGGTGCTTGAGGCACTGCAAAGCTCATTGGACACGGTGATTCGCTATCCTGACCCTGGGCATCGCCACTTTAAAAATATGCTGGCACGGCGGCTGCACGTTCCACCGGAGTCGCTGAGCATCGGTAACGGCGCTGCTGAAAGCATGGCGCTGCTGCTATTGGGCCTGGCTCCCAAGCGTGTGGGCACAGTGGAGCCGTGTTTTTCGGAATATGCCGAGCTGGCTGGCAAATTTGGAGCCGAGATCCACCGGGTATACGGGAAGGCTTCGCTTCAATGGAAGGCAGACGTGGAGGACATCCTTCAGCTCATGGAGCAGGTAGATGTACTGTTCCTTGGGCAACCGAATAATCCGAACGGTGTGCAATATGGTGAGCAGGAGCTATATGAACTGGCAGAGGCGGCTGGCAGAACGGGTACCGTGCTGGTGGTGGATGAGGCCTTTATTGATTTTATCCCACTGGAACGGCAAATCTCACTATTGCCTGTGCTGGATCGCTATCCTCATGTGATTTTGATCCGATCGATGACCAAATTTTATGCCATTCCTGGCTTGCGATTGGGCTATGCGATTGCTCATCCGGACTATATCCGGCAAATGACGGCCAAACAGGTGACCTGGAGTGTTAATGGATTGGCGTTGCTGGCTGGAGAGGCGTGTCTGAGAAGTGGGCAAGCTTATGAGCGCCGCACACAGGAACTGATTGCGACGGAGCGCAGTCGCTTGCTGACTGCCTTAGCGGAATGGGGCTGCGGTGTCGTTCCCGGCGAAGCCAATTACGTGCTAGCAAGGGCGCCGGGAACGTGGAGTTCATCGGCTATTCAGCAGGCGCTTGGACAACGTGGGATTCTTATACGTAGCTGTGCCATGTATCCGGGGCTGTCGGCGAGCCATTTTCGAATTGCAGTCAAGGACGCCGAAGCCAATAATATGCTGCTGTCTGCACTCAGTGAAGTGTTGGAGGAGGAGCGGCGTGATCGTTAGCTTGGTAATCATGGCAGCCTATCTGCTGGACAGGCTAATCGGCGATCCGAGATGGTTGCCACATCCAGTCATCGGGATGGGACATGCCATTTCAGCATTGGAAAAAGCGATTCGTCGTAAGGTCCGCAGTGACTGGGGATTGAAACGTGCGGGTATACTGCTTCCACTCATTGTGGCAGGAGGCTCCTTTGGGCTTGCTTGGGGGCTATTGCGTGTGCTTGCCTGGATTCACCCATGGTTGTCTGTCGTCGTAGAAATTGTTCTGGTTGCAACCACAATTGCTTCCAAAGGACTAAAGGACGCAGGGATGGCCGTATACCGAGCGTTGCAGGCGAATGACCTGACTGTGGCACGTCGGGAGCTAGGCATGATTGTTGGGAGGGATACGCAGCAGCTTGACGAGCCTGAAATTGTACGCGGTACCGTCGAAACAGTCGCTGAAAATATCGTGGACGCCATTATTTCCCCGCTTTTTTATGCCCTGATCGGGGGAGCCCCCTTGGCACTGGCATATCGTGCCGTAAATACGCTCGACTCAATGGTTGGCTACAAAAATGAAAAGTACCTGCATTTAGGCTGGGCCTCGGCACGTCTGGACGATGTAGCTAACTACATTCCGGCTCGCCTGACAGCAGTTATGCTTGTGATAGCGGCGTGGTTGTATCGGCTGGATGCTGCAAGAAGCTGGCGCACAGTCAAGCAGGATGCGCGTCTGCACCCCAGTCCAAACAGCGGATTTCCCGAATCAGCGGTGGCAGGTGCCTTGGGGATTCGTCTTGGTGGCTATAACGTGTATCATGGCATACGCTCGTTTCGAGCATATATGGGCGAAGAGATACGACCACTGGAGTCGAAGGATATCCGGCATACCATCCGGCTGATGTTCGCCGTATCCACTATGTTTGTAGGGTTGTGTTTGTTGGGAGCTGCGGGGTGTTTTGCCTTGGGATGGATGCGGTGAGGAGTGACATTATTTTGAAACAAAATACAGAAGGGAAAAGAGTGCGAGAATGTGGACTAAGTCCGAACCCACAACAGGATAGTGAGCCGAATGATGCTAAAGAAGATCTGCAGTGGGACATGGAGCTCGTGCTAGTTCGTCATGGCACAACCTTATGGAATAAGGAACGTCGATATCTGGGACATGCCGATTTGAGTTTGCTGTCTGGAGCAGAGCAGGAATTAAAGCCTTTACGGGAAAAATTACAGGGCCAGTCCTTTGCTCAAATCTATTGCAGTGACTTGATGCGATGTCGCCAGACCTTGCAGATCATTTTGCCGGAGTCAGCAAAGACGTCTGAACGTTTCCTATCTGCTATGCCTCCCATGATGGAACCACGTCTGCGAGAACTTCACTTTGGCGAGTGGGATGGAAAAACGTATGACATGCTTAAGGATGTGGCGTTGTATCGCGCTTGGATTGATGAGCCGCAACGAATCACCCCGCCTGGAGGAGAGTCCTGGGTCCATTTTGTGAATCGTCTGCGTGAATTCCTTGACTCTCTGTTTGCGTGGCGCATTGCTTTGAAGGTTCAGCCAATAGAGTCGAATGCTGCACCGCCCTCTGTTTTGGTTGTCACGCATGGTGGAGTAATTCGCCAATTGGTTTGTATGCTGATACCAGGTCATGATTTTTGGAGTCTGAATCCAAAACCGGGAGAAGCGATTAGGCTTCAGTTAAGGCTGGCAGGACTGCACAATTGTATAGCAAAATTGCTTTTTCACTAGGGTAGTTGTGGCGAATCAAGCAGCTGTTTGGGTTGTAAGCTAACTCTTTTTAACCTATAATCATCAAGTAAAAGAACGGCTTGACTACACTACATCAAATATCCAGCAGACGAGGTCGGCGCCGTGTGAGGGAACTTGCTTTTCTTCATTGCGCTGTTAAAAGGGAAGTCGGTGTGAGTCCGACGCGGTCCCGCCACTGTAAATGGAAACATGCTCATTAGCCCTGTTACATGTGCCGCCAAGCATGTGAAAGAATATCAGGGCATGCCTCTTCCATAAGTCAGGATACCTGCCCGTCCGCCTGTCACCATAATCCTTCGAGGAAAGGATGACGTGTTCGCAGTGACTGTCCATGCGGAAAGAAGCTGCCCGCCTGCGCACGATCTGTGCTAACGTGACCCCTGTATCCTGATATGAGGATGCGGGGGTTTTTGATAGGAAAAGAAGGCTGGAATGAGGAAAATATCGGATGATGTTCAAGTAACGCTCTTAACGATTTTTGTATGAAGGGGTGCAAATCATGGCAGGCAAAAAAATAAAGGTATGGACAACAGGTCTATTGGCGCTGATATTGGCAGTTGTGCTGAGTGCATGTGGCGCGAATGGAAAAAATGTAGAAAATAAAGAGGGCCAAGCTTCTTCACAGCAGCCGGGACAGACCGTAACCGCACAAGAGCCTCCGGGCAAAACGGTTTACCCGCTAACGGTTAAGGATGCAACAGGACAGGAATTTACATTTAAAAAGGCACCGGACAAGATTGTTTCCGTCTCCCCGGCAGAAACTGAAGCGCTGTTCGCTATCGGATTGGATAAGGAAATTGTTGGTGTATCCGACTACTCTGATTACCCAGAGGCAGCTACGAAAAAGCCTAAAGTGGGCGGTATTATGAAACCGAACGAAGAGGCGATCATTGCTGCGAACCCGGAAGTTGTTTTTGCAGGAATTTCACTTAGTGAACAGGCTACGACTAAGCTGCGTGACATGGGAATTATGATTTTTAAAACGGAACCGAAAACCGTTGAAGATGTCACAGCTAACATCGAATTGTATGGGAAAATCACCGATCATCAGAAAGAAGCGAGAGCGGTGACCGACAAGATGAGAGCAGATGTAGCGGAAGTGAAAGAAGGAGTTAAAAATATCGGCAAAGGGCAGAAGCTACGGGTATACGTCGAATTTTCACCAGGCTGGACAGTGGGTAAAGGCGAGTTTATGGACGAACTGATCACATTGGCGGGCGGCGAAAACGTGGGTGCCACGCAGAAGGGCTGGTACCAAATCAGTGAGGAAAATATTATAGCTGCCAACCCTGACGTGATTTTATACAGCAAAAGTGTGAAGGATGACAAAACAGGCCAGTCCCTCGGCGATATCATAAAAGCTCGTAGTGGATGGGATCAAATATCGGCTGTTCGTAACAATCGTGTATTTGCCGTGGATGATAATTTGATTAGCCGTCCAGGTCCACGCGTAACAGAAGGACTCAAGGAAGTAGCCAAGGGCGTGTACCCTGAAATTTTCAAATGAACCGTAGACTGATCGGTTTTGGGGGGACTGGTCTTGTCTTGCTGCTGCTGACGCTGCTGCTCTGTCTTGGCATCGGCTCGGTCAGTCTTCCGGTCAGCCAGATCACAGGTATTTTGATCAACCACCTACCGTGGTTAGATGATACGTTTACACCGGATTGGAATACATCTGCAGAGCAGATTATTTTGAAGGTCAGACTGCCAAGAGTGTTACTGGGAATGTTGGTCGGAGCAGCGCTGGCGCTGGCGGGAGCTGGATTTCAGGGTGTGTTGCGTAATCCCTTGGCTGATCCCTATACCCTTGGGGTATCCTCGGGAGCTTCGGTAGGAGCGGCAGTGCTGATTTATTGGGGGCTTCAATTTTCATTTGTGGGTATATGGACCCTTCCGCTAGTCGCATTTATAACCGGCATGCTGACGCTGTGGATGGTGTTGACGTTGGCGCGTGAAGGTGGGAAAATTCCGACCCAAAGCCTCATTTTATCAGGTGTGGTGATGCAATTTTTTGGGGGAGCCATTGTTTCTTTTCTGGCAGCCATGTCGAAGGAAACAGTCAATGAAATATTGTACTGGACGTTGGGAAGTCTTAGTCTGCGAGGTTGGTCATATACGGGAATTCTTTTACCTTACGTGATCGTTGGGCTGGTGTTTCTATGGAACCGGGCACGGGTGCTGAATATTCTGGCTTTGGGTGAACGTCAAGCGGCTCATATGGGGGTTCATGTAGATGCGACGAAGCTATCTGTCCTGATCATATCTACCTTGCTGACAGCTGCCGCTGTCTCAGTATGCGGAGTCATTGGCTTTGTCGGACTCGTTGTACCACATATCATTCGTCTGGTGACAGGTCCCGATTACCGGATGATTGTTCCGTTATCTGCACTGGGTGGAGCTATTTTTATGGCTTGGGCAGATACGGCGGCTCGCACGTTGTTGGCCCCAACGGAAATTCCTCTGGGCGTTATGACGGCCTTTGTTGGGGCGCCGTTCTTCGCGTATCTCCTGTACCGGAACAAGAAGCTGCGCAGGGGGGATCTGTTGTGACCGAACAAAGTGAAACACAGAAGGTGGATGATCGGGCGCTAGAGGTAGCAGGTCTTACCCGTGCTTATGGAGAGTTCCATGTGTTGAAGAATATTAGCTGGAACGTAGACGAAGGAGCTTGGTGGGGGATCATTGGTCCGAATGGGAGTGGTAAATCGACGTTGCTGCATCTGCTTTCTGGCGTAGATCAGCCGACTTCTGGAAGTGTTCATATCTATGGCAAAAAGGTCGGTAGCTACAGCAGAAAAGAGCTTTCCCGACTTGTAGCCGTACTCCAGCAGGAGGGCATTCCTCCAGTGAGATACACCGTCAGGGAAGTTATAGAAATGGGGCGGTTTCCTCATCAGGACTGGCTAGGCAGGGAAAAGGGAGTTGATGTGGAGGCGATTACGGATCGGGTCCTAGAGCGATTGAGTCTAACTTCACTGGCCGACAGAACATTGGACCGCTTGAGTGGAGGGCAGCGACAGCGTGTAGCTTTGGCAAAGGTGATGGTGCAGGAACCACAGATATTGCTGCTGGACGAACCTACGACCTATCTGGATTTGCGCTATCAGCTTGAATTTATGGAGTTGTTGGCAGAATGGCGCCAAGAAACGGGCGTGACGATCATTGCTGTCCTGCATGATCTTAATTTGGCGGCACAATTTTGCGATAATTTGCTTGTACTTAAGGATGGAATGGTTGAAGGATTGGGTAGTTCATCGGATTTGCTAACAGAGGACCGGATTCGGCGTGTATATGGTGTGGAGCCTGTGATGCTTCCGCATCCCGATAGCGGTGTGCCGCAGCTCTTGCTGCGCAGAAGCGCTGCGTCTACAGCAGATCAATAGGAGATTGGGAACATACTAAAAAGAGCAGGGAGTGGAAGGTATGAACGACAAGCTGCGTCAGCTGATCGATAGCATAGCCCAGCCGGATGGAGTGGCGGCTTCGGCAGCGTCAGCACATTTGGACCAATTAACAAAGCCACCTGGAAGTCTTGGAAGGCTGGAGAGCTTGGCCATCCAGCTAGCAGGAATTACTGGCGTGGACAAGCCTGAATTTGATCGTAAAACGGTGATGGTCATGGCTGCGGATCATGGGGTGTGTGAAGAGGGAGTTAGCGCCTTTCCAGCTGAGGTTACGCAGCAAATGCTGTATAACATGCTGTCAGGCGGCGCAGCAATTAATGTGCTGGCACGTCATGCAGGCGCTGATGTCCAGGTAATAGATGTTGGCGTGAATGCGGACGTTGCTCACCCAGATTTAGTGAATCGTAAGGTGCGTATGGGCACTTCGAATATGGCTAAAGGGCCAGCCATGCTGCGTACGGAAGCGGAACAAGCGGTTTTGGCTGGAGCTGAAGCCGTAGCAGAAGCGGTTAAAGGTGGCACACGGCTATTTGTTACCGGAGAGCTAGGGATCGGGAATACGACAGCCAGCGCTGCGGTTGTATGTGCGCTCACCGGACTTGATCCGGAAGTGATCGTGGGCCGGGGAACGGGGGTAGATGTGGCGGGGCTTACCCGTAAAATAGCCGTTGTCTGCCGCGCATTGGATGTGAATCAGCCGGATGCCAATGACGCACTGGACGTGCTGACCAAGGTCGGCGGTCTGGAGATTGCCGCTCTGGCAGGCGTCATCCTCGGCGCAGCCGCGCATCGCTGTCCAGTGGTGCTGGATGGCTTTATTTCCGGCGCGGCAGCCCTTGCTGCACGCGCGCTTGCGCCTGCGAGCGCGGCGTACATGCTTGCTTCGCACGCCTCGGACGAGCGTGGACACGCGGCGGTGCTTCGCCAGCTCAAGCTAGAGCCCATGCTCCATCTGGACATGCGGCTCGGTGAGGGCACGGGCGGTGCGCTGAGCTTGCACCTGATTGATGCGGCGTGCCGCATTATGCGCGAAATGGCGACCTTTGCCGATGCAGGCGTATCGGACGGTCAGGGAGCCGCGCAGCGATGAAGGCGCTCGTGACCGGCGGGGCACGCAGCGGAAAAAGCGGCTTTGCCGAGCGATTATGCATGGCGCGCGCTCCGCGCGCCTGCTATATTGCAACGGCCCAAGCCTATGACGTGGAGATGAAGGAGCGTATCGCTCTTCATCGGCTCCAGCGCGATTCTGCCGGGTATGACTGGCAGACGCTGGAGGAAGCGCAGGCGCTGCCGGAGCTGCTGCGGCGGCTTGGCGACGATCAAGCGTCGCAGCCTGCGCCTATGGTGCTGGTCGACTGCCTAACCCTGTGGCTGTCGAACGTGTTGCTGGCCGCAGGTGAGGACGGCGAAGCTGCGGCCAGAGCCGCCATGGATGAACTGGCGGCAGCTGTGGAGCAGTATCCGGGATCGCTCGTCATCGTAACCAACGAGGTCGGTGACGGTATTGTACCAGAATATCCGCTTGGAAGGCTGTACCGGGATTTGAGCGGGATTATGAATCAGCGGATAGCCCGTGTTTGTGGCGAAGTTTTTTTAGTGACGGCGGGCATTCCCGTAGAACTTAAACAGTTGGAATATAAGCTATGAGCCGCGAACGTCAGGCTGTTGCTGCGGCTTTTCAATTTTTAACCCGTCTACCGGTCAAGGCGGAGCTGGATTTTTCCCCGGAGCTGCTGAAACGCAGTGCAAGCTATTATCCGCTGGTTGGAGTGATTATTGGTATTATCGTCTGGGGCATTGCGGCGCTTACGGCTATGGTGCTGCCACCGCTGCCGTGTGCGATTCTTACCCTTGCAGTCTGGGTCTGGTTGACGGGCGGACTGCATCTGGACGGGTGGATGGATGCTGCGGATGCCTTATTCAGCTACCGGTCCCGTGAACGGATGCTGGAGATTATGAAAGATAGCCGTGTAGGAGCAATGGGGGTTATTGCTTGTGTGCTGCTACTCATGCTCAAGGCTGCTTTGCTGTATACCGTGCTGGTTGAACAAAATGTGTCCGGCTTGTTGTTGCTTCCGATGGTTTGGAGCCGCTGGTTTATGGTACATGCAATGAAGCGCTGGCCTAAAGCCCGTAACGATGATGGACTGGCTGCGCGTTTTGCTGATATGAGTGGTGGACGTGCCGGACTGGCCGTATTTTGGGCTGTAGTCGTGACTCTAGGTGCTGCCGCAGGCCAGTATATACTTGCAGGACCAGCTACAGCAACAGAGGGATCAGGAAACCTGTCGTTAGCAGGATCACACTTACAGACGCTCCTTTCGTATTCTGAAAGCCTTCCAATCTGGATAGGCTTTGCGTTGCTTCCGCTCTTGGCTTACGGAGTTGGAACCTTTACAGCAAACCGTATTAATCGCCGTCTTGGGGGACTTACGGGAGATATATACGGAGCTTTGAACGAATTGCTGGAGACTGTTTTGTTGCTGTTTATTGTCGTTTTGTACGGGTTGTGATCAAATTTGAAATGAATTCGTTAAAGGGGAAGAGGCAATTGTCAACTTTCGAACCGTCCCGCACGAACCCGGCAGCTATCTTAATGCTTCAAGGAACAGCGTCGGATGTGGGCAAAAGCGTGGTGACGACCGCGCTGTGCCGGATCTTTCTGCAGGACGGCTACCGTCCCGCACCGTTTAAGTCACAAAATATGGCGTTAAACTCTTATGTTACCGAGGACGGCAAGGAAATTGGACGTGCACAGGGAGTACAGGCCGAAGCTTGTGGTATTGAGGCGACGACCGACATGAATCCGATTCTGATTAAGCCGGTCAAGGATATGCACTCACAAATTGTTGTACACGGTGTACCTTATGCCTATATGAGCGCTTCCGATTACCGAAAGGACTTTTTGCCACAAGCCAAGCACACCGTTATGGATGCGCTGAATCGGCTGCGTGATACCTATGATATTGTGCTTATGGAAGGGGCAGGCAGCCCGGCAGAAATTAATTTAAAGGACCGCGATATTGTAAATATGAACCTTGCAGGCTGGGCGGATGCTCCAGTATTGCTGATTTCGGATATTGACCGGGGTGGTGTCTTTGCCTCTCTGGTAGGGACTATTGAGTTGCTGGAACCCCATGAAGTACAGCGTATCCGTGGATTTATCATTAACAAATTCAGAGGCGATTTGTCCCTGCTTCAACCAGGATTAGACTGGCTGGAAGAACGGACAGGCATTCCTGTACTCGGTGTACTGCCCTATTTACCGGACATTCGCATTGAAGCAGAAGATTCGGTCGTACTGGACAAGAAGCCTAAGCGGTCAGCAAAGGATAAAGAATTGGACATTGCGGTGATACGTTATCCGCGTATTTCCAATTTTACGGACACGGATGCTTTGGCCGCAGAGCCGGATGTGAGCGTGCGTTATGTCACAGAGGCCGGACAATTGGGCGTACCGGATGCCATTATCTTACCGGGAACCAAAGACACCATCGGAGATCTGCTGGAATTGCGTGAAAGAGGGCTAGAGGATGACATTCGAGAGGCCATGAAGATAGGACGCACGCAACTGGTTGGTATTTGTGGGGGCTATCAAATGCTGGGTACAGCGTTATTTGATCCCGATGCCGTCGAATCTGGGTTGCCGCAGCAGGCAGATGGGTTAGGTTGGCTAGCTCTATCCACGACCTTCTTAAAGGAAAAGCAAACCGTGCGCGTTCAAGGAACCCTGTCTAATCATTGCCCACTTTTGCTAAGCACTGCACTTGATTCGGGTTCTACCTCCAAGCCAGTCATTGAAGGATATGAAATACATATGGGTGTTACAGAGTATGTCACGGAACCACATGTATCTATAGACAGGACTCCAGACTCAACGAAAATGAAAACATTATTCCAGATTCAGCGTGGGGAAGGGACTGCCTTTGAGGAAGGTTGGGGTACGACAGACGGTAAGGTATGGGGAACCTACTTGCATGGTGTGTTTGATAATGACCGTTTTCGCCGGTCCTGGTTGGATGGACTGAGACAAGCCAAGGGCTTGCCAGCTTTGGATAGCACTTTTACTGTACGTGAAGCCAAGGAACAAGAATTTGACCGTGTCGCAGAGGTGGTACGCGCTCATTTGGATATGGGACAAATTTACCGCATTCTCGGGATGGATTCATAAACTTCTTCATGGAAGATCCTTTAAAAAGCTTTTAAAAAATAAAGAGGTATCTCTACAGTCATTTTTGTGACTGAGAGATACCTTTTTTAGCAGATCAGCTTACTTAATTTTAAATTTTTGAACCGCCTTTTGCAGCTCAGTTGCTTGTTGGCTTAATTGACGAACAACCTCACTGTGGCTTTCCATTTCATTCAGTTGCTCATCGGCATTTAAACCGATCTCCTGAATCATATGTTGTGCGTTGGCAGCAATGAGAGCTGTCTCCTCCACGGAAGCAGATACTTCCTCCGAGCTGGCGGATACTTGCTCCGTTGCTGCGGATACGGTTTGAATCGTAGCGTTGATCTTTTGCATGAGCTCACTTAGCTGGTTAAAAGCAAAACTCGCCTGTTGAACCATTTCCGTTCCTGAGTGAATCTCACGACTAACCTGAGTCACTGAGTCCACAGATTGCTGAGATACTTCCTGAATGGTAACCAAATAGTCCGAAATTTCCTGTGTTGCTGCTTTGGATTGCTCTGCGAGCTTGCGAACTTCCCCGGCAACTACAGCGAAGCCCCGTCCATGCTCGCCCGCGCGGGCAGCCTCAATGGAGGCATTCAGGGACAACATTTGAATCTGCTTTGTAATATCGAAAATTGCAGAAACGATGCTACCAATAGCTTCTGAGCGTTCATTCATACTATGTATGTATCGAAGCGACTCATCAGCAGCATGTCCTACCTGTGACATTTGAGCTACAGCTTTTTGAGCAAGCGTATTCCCGTTAACCGTTTCTTTCGTTGCTTCACTGATTTGGTCAGATACATCATTGGCAGAGGAAGCGATATGCTGCACACCTTGAGCAATCTCCTCCATAGCCTGTGCATTTTCAGCAGCAGCAGAAGCGATGCTGTTGCTGCCCTTGGCTACTTCTTCAGCGGCAGCTGTAGAGTCCTGGACTTTTACACTCATAGCCTCAGTTCGACGAAGCAACTCGTCCGACCCTTTAACAACTGCACCTGATGTAGTAAGCACATGGCCGATCATTTCTTTCAAGTTAAGAGACATAGATTGGAAGCTGCGGGCAAGTTGAGCAATTTCATTAACTCCTTGAACCTTTGTATCTTGCGAAAGATCACCTTGGGCAATTTTTTCGCTATGACGAACCAATTCAGCAATGGGCTGTACAACTTTACGAATGACAAGGGTAGAAATAACTCCGCCCAGTATAAGTGTTACCAGTGTAATACCAATGCAAATCCATAGGATTTGTTGGGATTTTTCCTGTACGAATCCAACATCTTCGTTCACGCCAAGAATCAGATTACTGCCTGATATGGCAAAGAAGGCGGTTTTGTGTACTCCATGCGAGTCGCTGTAAATGTCACTGATATTCATCTCGCCTTGTTTGGCTTTTTTAATATCCTCAACAGGAACGAGGGTATCCTTGACCTTATATGCTGATTTTACGTTTCGTGCGACAACTTCGGCCTTACCATCATCCTTCAGCACCGCAATATATGCGGATTCTAATTTGAGGGTGTCAACCTTGTCCTGAAGATAAGCTTCCATCTGCATAGCAGAGCTGGAACCAGACCCACTTCCTTGTCCAGCTTGAACGGCTAAGGAAATATTGAGATCCTGATACACATTTTTAGCCCCAGTTTCTAGCAATTGGTCTACTTGAGGCATGACACTGCTATTAATGATACTCATGGAAACTGCATAAAAACTGATGCTGAACAGAAGAGACGCAAAGAGCTGAATCAGCAAAAACATAATTCGTAGCTTTGCGCCAAGGGAACGATTAAAACGCTTCATGAAAATTCTCCTCTCACATGATGGTGATAAAACAGACGAATTGCCCTGCTTGATGTAGGCCGCTTGTCCAATGAGATACTAGACACGCCATGATCTACTTGTTTTCCTTTCTTTGCTTGAAGAAAAGACTGAAAATGTTCGGATTCTATGTATATTTCAGCTGTATTCAAGGACACAAGATATGAGAAAGGGAAGTAATCCATGATTTACTAAAAAGTAGGTTAGACCTATTTTACATAATTAACAGACGGTTGAATAGTCATATTTGCCCAAAAACAAACAAAAAATATATAACTATGGTCTTGGGTGTTTAGATGTAAGTTTGATGTAAATTATCAGGAGTAGGAAATTAAAAAGCTTTACCCGTGCTTTTATAACTATTGTAAAAAAGAAGGAATATAAGTAGTATAAGGAATGCCACTTTTTACAAGCTTCTTTTAAGCTTGCTTTAATAAGTTCGAATGTGGTCTTCAATATACATATAAAAGGGGAAAAGGCAGTTATGGATCGGGAATTGCTTTCTAAGGAAATAAATTTGGAGGTAGAGGGAGAAGATAACCAGGAACCGACTATAGATCAAGATAAAGCGAATAGAGGAGGGAATCCGTTCAGCCGCCTGTTTGATTTTATCTCAGGCGTATTCACTCCGCTCTTGCCATTGCTAATTGCTGGAGGAATCATTCAGGGGATTGCGACTGTTTTCTTGTTCTTAGATTTTTTTGATACTCAAGTCTTTACCGCTTTAGGGTACATTGGTGGTGTCGTATTTTATTTTTTGCCCATTATGATAGCGGTAAATGCGGCAAGAAAGCTTGGTAGCAATTTATTTATTGCGGCGGCAATTGGGGCCTGCTCATTTCATCCTGGTATTATGGAACTACTGCAATCCGGCCTAAAAATGAATTCAGACGATTTACCCGTGGTGGAGCCACAGTATGTTGCTTCTTTTATACTGATTCTTATTGTTGTCTGGCTTGCATCGAAGATTGAAAAGGGATTGAGTAGGTTCGACCGCTATTCAATTCAACTACTGGTCGTTCCGACATTGACGCTTATCTTGATTGTGCCTTTATTGCTGTTTGTTTTTGGTCCGCTGTGGACGACCCTGGCACATCATTTGTCGGATGGTTTTGCTTCACTGTTTGACGATGCGGACGTATTTGCAGGTCTGCTGTTTGGTGGGACAATAGCTGTGCTCCACTTTGCGGGCATGCAATATATGATGTCGATGAACATAATAGAATCCATGGCTACGAATGGTTATGATTCTATTACCCCTGTTGTTGCGGCGGCAGTCATGGCTCAGGCAGGCGCGGCCTTCGGTGTATGTGTTAAATCCAAAAATGCCAAAGTCAAAATACTTGCTGCTTCCACAGGCCTGTTGGCTATGTTTGGAATCATTGAACCGGCATTATACGGCGTTAATGTGCGTTTCAAAAAACCGCTTATCGCGGGACTGGTCGGCGGGGCTATTGGTGGGGCGTGTATGTGTCTGTTTGAAGTGAAGTTGACTGCTTTTGCAGCCTTATCTGGCTTGCTTAGCTTACCCCTGTTTTCCGACACTACATTTGTTTACGCCATTTTGAGCATGCTGATTTCGTTTATTTCGGCTGGTGTAATTACGTATTTTATGGGCTTTGTGGACGATAAAGAGAAGCCATCAAAAATTGCATCCGCATCCCGTATTCGTGCTTCCTCGGATTTGAATGTGGAAAAGAGCTCTAACAATTAAGGTGCAACGCAGCGGCTAATTACCTCATGTAAGTGTTTACAAAAAAATCTTGTCAGCTCAGTGTTTATATGATACTATGATGACAGTTAATCAAAACTGCACAATCATGGATTGTTACCATATCGGGCAAAACCATAAACAGGCACTATGTGTCAGTTTTGGTATTGCCTTTTTTTACTACTCCAAGCGGCTTAAGGTGATGGAATGAAGATAGCAAAGGTGCTGAATAATAACGTCGTAACGGTCATTGATGAACAGCAGAAAGAATTAGTCATTATGGGAAGAGGAATTGCTTTTAAAAAAAACACAGGCGATGAGATTGAAGAGGGGAAAATCGAGAAAATTTTCAAGCTTGAAAGTACCGAGGTTTCCCGTAAATTGATGACCCTGATGTCTGATATCCCTATTGAGTATGTTGAACTTTCTGATGAAATCATCCAGTATGCCAAAACGATACTTGGTGTAGAGTTGCATGACAGCATCTATATTTCGCTGACAGATCATATCCATTTTGCCATAGAGCGTTACCGTTTGGGTATGGACATCAAGAATGCACTTTACTGGGAAATCAAACGAATGTACCGCAAGGAGTTCGCGATTGGGACCAAAGCATTGCACATGATTCAGGACAAGCTGGGGGTTACACTTCCAGATGATGAAGGGGCGTTTATTGCCTTACATTTGGTGAATGCACAGCTGAACAGTGAAATGCGCGAAACGATAACCCTGACTAATATCGTCAAGGATATCATAAACATTGTAAGCCGCTTTTTTGTAATGGAGCTGGATGAAGAGTCGTTAAGCTATTACCGCTTTATTACACATCTCAAATTTTTTGCCCAACGGGTTATGAACGGAACTCCTGTACAAAATACAGATAATTCGCTTCATGATATGGTTAAGGTACAATATAAGGACGCTTATGCTTGTGCGGAAAAAATAAGAGATTATACGTCTAAGATCTATGGTCGAAGCTTATCCCAGGATGAGATGCTGTATCTCACGATTCACATCGAACGCATCATTAAGAATCAATGATTTTATGGATGATCAGGGATTTAGGATTGCTACTTCTAAACAAGAAGGCAAAACCTGAATGCTGAAAGAAGATTGGCTTTTATAAAGCTGTCTGCTTTCTGTATTCAGGTTTTTTTTATTCCCAATTTTCACACTATATACCTTAAATAGAAAAGAGGAATGCCTCATGGATCGAAATCAATTATCCAAAGAGATACTTACATTGGTCGGTGGAGAAGAAAATGTAGAGCAGGTCATTCACTGCATGACGCGCTTGCGCTTCAACCTTCATGATGATAAGAAAGCTCAAAAAGAGCAGTTGCAAAAAACGGATGGTGTCATGGGAGTCATGGAGAGTGGCGGCCAGTTTCAGGTGATTATCGGAAATGATGTAGCTAATGTATATAAATCATTGGTGAGTAACATGTCCAAGGCACCGCAAAGTGAAACAGGCGCAAGCACTGCATCCAAGAAAAAACAAAACCCGATCAGCCAACTGTTCGACTTTATTGCAGGTATGTTTACACCTATTTTGCCGGCGATCACCGGGGCAGGTATGATCAAAGGGATTATTGCCCTACTGGTAGCTATGCACTGGATGTCTGACAAGAGTCAAACCTATACGATTTTAGCCGCAATAGGTGACGGTGCGTTCTACTTCCTGCCGATTATTTTGGCTGTGAGTGCGGCTAGAAAACTCGGTAGCAATATGTTTATTGGTGCGGCGATTGGTGCTTCAATTTTACATCCAGACATTACAGCATTACTGGCTTCGAATGTGAAGGTTAGCTTTATTGGCCTTCCGGTGACAGCGGCCACGTATTCGTCGACCGTTATTCCAATTGTTATCGCGATCTGGCTGGCATCCTATGTTGAAAAATTCATTGATAAGTATACTCATGCATCACTGAAGTTGCTTGTTGTTCCAACACTGACTCTATTGATTATCGTACCTTTGACGTTGATTGCTGTAGGGCCGCTCGGCTCCATTATTGGTAATGGCCTGTCAGGGGGGATATCTTGGTTGTTTGAAAATACAGGTGCGCTTGCAGGTCTGCTGCTGGGCGGTACCTTCTCCCTGATCATTATGACAGGTATGCACTACGCGTTGGTTCCTATTATGATCGGATCGATTGCAACGTTGGGCTATGATTACATGATTCCAATTATGGGAGCAGCTAACTTGGCTCAGGCTGGTGCAACACTCGGCGTATTCTTGAAATCCAAAAATGCCAAAGTCAAAACAGTGGCCTTCTCCACGAGCTTGACAGCTATTATGGGTGTAACCGAGCCTGCAATGTATGGTGTGAATATGCGGTTTAAAAAACCGTTTACGGCAGCGTTGATCGGGGGAGCTGTCGGTGGGGGCTTCATGAGTTTGTTTGGTACAAAAGCGTACGTCGTTGGGGGACTCGTTGGTTTGCCTGGTCTGGCTATGTTTATTGGACCGACTTTCTTGTACGCAATTCTTGGTCTTATTATTGCATTTGTGGTTGCTGCGATTGTTACCTATGTGATCGGTTTTACAGATGAAAAGAACGAAGAAGCGACACAAGCAGCAGATGCTGCTGGCGAGATCTCTACTGAGGAAGTAGCACAATCGGCGATGAGCTCACTGCCAAAAGGTGAGAAAATCCCGGTATTCAGCCCAATTGTGGGTGAAGTTAAACCGCTCAGTGAAGTCAATGATCCTGCATTTTCTCAAGAAATTATGGGTAGAGGATGGGCTATTGAACCCTCCGAAGGTCGGGTTGTTTCCCCAGTTGAGGGCACAGTGTTCTCCATTTCCAAAAGTGGGCACGCTGTAGGTTTGGTGAGTGATTCAGGACTTGAAATGCTCATTCACGTAGGGATGGACACTGTTAAACTAAAAGGACTTCATTTTACACCTCATCTTAAAGCAGGAGATCGCGTAAAGGTAGGCGATCTTATACTGGAGTTTGATCTGGTGGAAATCCGCAAGGCTGGATACGAAACGATAACGCCTGTTATTGTTACAAATGTAGATCAGTTTAGCGAATTGGAGCCCGCAGGGAATCAGCATAAAGTCGTTAAAGAACAGGAACTGTTATATACAGTGATCGTCTAACAGCTAAAAAAATCTACGTATAAATTAAAAACGAATTGTTGTGTTCAGGATAACAAACAGCAAGCCTTCATCTTACGAAGGCTTGCTGTTTGTCGTTTTCATAAAATCTAAGGCTGAAGCAGTTTTATTATTTTTATTTCAATAAAACCTACAAAAATAGTTGGCTTTGTGATATAGTAATCTTCGGATTGAAGGGTCACTTTAGAAAACATCTTACGTTTAAGTTTGGAGGAAAAGATATATGGATACCTTCTTTATTATTTTAAATGTTATCGTGCTGCTTGCACTGCTCGGCGTGTTGGTCTGGATGCAGAAAAAGCGCATCTCTTTTACAAAAAGAGTTTTTACCGGGCTCGGCTTCGGACTGATCTACGGGGCTATTCTTCAGTATGCTTATGGGGCTGGCTCAGAGGTCATTACCAAATCGGTCGATTGGTTCAACCTTGCAGGTAATGGTTATGTCCGTTTGCTGCAAATGGTCGTTATTCCGCTTATCATGGTGTCGATTATTTCGGCTATTATGAATTTGAAGGGAAGACAGAACCTAGGCAAAATAAGCTTGTCCATTATTGCAGTGCTACTGATTACAACGGCGATTGCAGCTTCAGTAAGTATTGTAACCAGCCTGTCTTTTGATCTAAAAGCAATTGAGATTCAAAGTGGTGAAAAGGAGCAAGCGCAGGGACTGAAGATGGAAGAACGCCTGGGAACAGTTCAGGATATGACTATTCCGCAGCAGGTGCTGGAATTTATTCCTTCGAATCCTTTTGAAGATATGACAGGGGCACGCCGTACATCGACGTTGGCAGTGGTTATGTTCTCAGCCTTTATCGGGGTGGCAGTACTCGGATTGGATCGTAAAAAACCGGAGCAAGCGCAAACCTTCCGCAAAGTGATCGACGCAGTGTACGCTGTAGTGATGCGGATTGTAACGCTGGTGCTAAGATTGACGCCTTACGGTATTTTAGCACTGATCACGAAAGTTGTAGCTACGACAAATCCGGATGAAATCTTGAAGCTGATCAAGTTTGTACTTGCTTCTTATGTGGCTTTATTGGTCATGTTCGTTATTCATCTTATTTTGCTGGCCTTGTTCGGTTATAATCCAGTGACATATGTGAAAAAGGTATTGCCTACGCTGGTTTTTGCTTTTACGTCTCGTTCCAGTGCAGCGACCATTCCATTAAATGTTGAAACACAAACGAAAAAGCTTGGTGTGTCCGACGGCATCGCAAATCTGTCCGCGACCCTGGGTGCAACCATTGGGCAAAACGGCTGTGCGGGTATTTATCCTGCCATGCTGGCGGTCATGATTGCTCCAACGGTGGGCATAGATCCTACAAGCTGGGATTTTATCCTCACACTTATTCTGGTTGTTACGGTGAGCTCGTTCGGTGTGGCAGGTGTAGGCGGGGGCGCCACTTTCGCTTCCCTGATCGTGCTTTCTACCCTGAACCTTCCCGTGGCCTTGGCAGGATTGCTCATTTCGGTTGAACCGTTAATTGATATGGGCCGTACCGCGTTGAATGTTAATGATTCTATTACCGCAGGTCTTATCTCTGGCAAAGTACTCAAGGAGAACGATCAAGACGTGTTCAACAACCATGGCACGGATTTGGATGCAGCGGCACACTCTTAAGTAAAAGATAGACGAATGGTATACACTGCAGCCTCATATCGCATTTATCGCATATGTATATGTAACACATGCAGTGTGCACCTCCATGCTCAGAGCCGACCCTAAGGTCGGCTCTTTATTTTGGGCTGGTGGCCGTGTAAATTATAGCTGTTCACAAATCCTAATCTATGATACATTAAAATAATGTTTTTCCGGCTTGTTCGGATGAACCGCGGTTCGCAACCATCCCGCGCTATCAAAACTAGGAGGATTTCATGTTTAATCTGTTATGGGGGGCAGCATTTGTCCTCGTCAATTTTATGTTCTTTTTGCTATGTTATCGGTTGTTTGGTAAAAAAGGGCTATACGCCTGGATTGGCGTTGCTACTGTATTGGCCAATATTCAGGTAACCAAAACCATTGATCTGCTCGGCATTACCACGACATTGGGAAATACAATGTATGTTTCTATGTATATGGCCAGCGATTTACTAAATGAAAAATATGGGCCTAAAGAGGCGCGAAAAGCTGTGTGGTTTGGCTTTTTCACTCTGATTATGACGACGATCACGATGCAGATGGTGCTGTTATTTGAGCCTACTGCAACCGATTTTGCCCAGACACCGATGCAACAGCTCTTCGGATTGTTGCCAAGGCTTGCGCTTGCCAGCTTGACAGCCTATGCGGTCAGTCAATTGCTGGACGTGCGTCTATATGCCTGGATTCGCAAGTTTTTCCCGGAGCGTCATCAGCTCTGGATTCGCGGCAATGGCAGCACGATGATCAGCTCGTTTATAGACACCCTCATTTTCTGTAGCATTGCCTTTTACGGCTATGCGTGGGGGATATGGATCGAACTGCTGTTCACCACCTACATCTTAAAATTTGTACTGACTGCGGCAGGTACACCGATTTTATACATCGCACGTAATTTCCGTTTGATAGAAGAGGAGGGGCAAGCCCTCAAGCCATGATTGGCTTGGGGTTGCCCCTCTTTTTTTTGTAAATTTAACATATCAATATCAAGAATAGCAATAGATTACCCCAGCACGGTCAGTTCCTTCGGAAAAGAAGTCAGCACTTCAACACCCTCAGAGGTGACCAGAACGTCATCTTCAATCCGCACACCCCCAAGACCTGGTACGTAGATGCCGGGTTCGATCGTGAACACAAACCCTTCATGAAGCAGATCGTTATTGCCTCCGTGTACAGATGGATATTCATGAACACTCATACCAAGACCATGTCCAACCCGATGGTTAAAAGCAGGGCCATATCCAGCGGCTTCAACAACGGCTCGTGCTGCCTGATCTACGGATGCGCAGGAAACTCCCGGGCGAATGGCGGCAATTCCGGCTTCGTTTGAGAGAAGAACCGTATTATATATCGTTTCCAGCTCAGTCGAAAGCTTGCCAAAGGCAAAAGTGCGTGTAATATCCGAAGCATAACCATCGGAATATACACCCATATCAAACATGAGCAGATCGCCGTGTTGCAGCTTGCGGGTCCCTGGGACACCATGTGGCAAGGCTGTTTTGGGTCCAGACAACACTGTAGTGTCAAAGGATGGACCATCTGCACCGAGTTTTTTCATCTGGTATTCGATTTCGGCTACCAACTCGACTTCGGTCACCCCTTCGCGAACATGGGTTAGGCCGTGACGAAGAGCATCTTCTACCAAACGAGCTGCATGCTTCAAACGTTGTACTTCCTCAGGAGTTTTTCTCACGCGCATGTCTTGAAGCACCGGACCCAAGTCAACATATTGAGCAGCGCCAATGGCGGTATGTAGTTGTTCGTAACGGAGGACGGAGACGTGTTCCTTTTCCAGTGCGAATGCTTTCACTCCGGTACCTGTGCGTTGGCGTAACAGATCATACGGATTGTCCGTATCGGTGTGGGTGGATATACGCGTCACCGAGGAAGCAGCTTGGGCAGCTTCTGCGTCCAGGGCTGGTACAATTAGTTCTGGTTCTTGGTCACGAAGCAGCACGAGCCCTAGAAAACGCTCATGCGGATCACTGGCGAAGCCTGTCAGGTAGTAAATATGTTTGGGATCGGTCACAAGTAGGCCATCCCAAGCTTGTGACTTCAGTTCATCATACAATCTGGTAATTTTATCATTCATAGAGTCTCATTCCTTTCTGTCCATTTATTCATTATAGCTCTTATTACATCATAATTTATATGGCTTATTCTCTTGACTGACTTAATGCTTGCAGACGTGCCTGCACATTCTGATCATAGTAACCACCATGGTAGCAGAGTACCTTATCTACATCCAATACGGTCAGTTTATCGAGGCTCTTCAGAGCCAACGGCATATCCGGCGTAGCCGACTCAGCGGGACCGACCAGCTCACCCTCGACTACACGCAGTTCATCTGCTGCCAACAGTAGCTTGTGTGCAGGCACATACAAGCTGATATGTCCGGGCGTGTGACCAGGTGTATGAATAATCTGTATGCCTCCACCATAAGGCAGATGTTCACCGTCCTCAAGCATATGAGCAAAGCGCAAATCTGGCAGGCGGCGAATCATATCCTCTGCTTGTTGCTTGAGTGCAGGCTCCATCAGATTGATGCGTTCCGGCGTCAGCTTTATAAATGGTCGTTCTCCTGTCATATATGGAATGTCATCCTTATGGGCCAGCAGGGCAGTGTTCGGTAGCAAGTCCAGCAGTGCTTGAACATTTCCGATATGGTCAATATCCTGATGCGTTATAATAATTCTTTTCAGACGGCTTATATCCTCACCCACATCTGAAATAGCCTTGCGCAGAGGCTCCAATTGGCCAAGCATGCCCGAGTCTATCAATGTAAGTCCATCCTCGTCCTTGAGCAGTACAGGATGAATGATCGAATGTCCAAAAAAAGGTCCCATAGACACTTCCAAAATCAAAATTTGAGTTCCAATATTCATATTAAGCTGCTTCGGATTCCTTTGATTCCGAAGCATACCTCCCGTCTCATGTTGTTAAATTGGTTAATGTAGTGCTGGCTTATCTTCAAATTCTATTATAAGACCCTTTGGGGTTAATCCGCAAAACAACTCGATATGGCTGTTCCAGCGCTTGTCCTGTACAATAAATAAATCACCACAATAGGGGGGCAGATACGATAATGAACAAGGACCAATCTTTTTCCATTGAAATTGCATGCAGGGAGGATCTTCCCGATATTGTGGATATTTATAATTCTACGATTGCAGGACGAATGGTCACGGCAGACCTGGAGCCTGTGACAGTGGAGAGCCGCATTACATGGTTTGAAGCTCATCAGGAAAACCACCGCCCTTTGTGGGTACTAAGACAAAAGGGGAACATTGCCGGATGGGCCAGCCTTCAGTCCTTTTATGGCCGTCCAGCTTATAACGGTACAGCGGAAATTAGCATTTATGTCCATGAGGATTCTCGTGGAACCGGCACTGGAAGCCGTCTGGTACAGCACTTGCTAAATGAATGTCCTAGACTAGGAATTACAACGTTGTTGGGGTTTGTATTTGGTCATAATGAACCGAGTATTGCGCTGCTGCGGAAGTTTGGCTTTGAGCAGTGGGGATACTATCCACGTGTTGCCGTGCTGGACAGCATAGAGCGAGATCTGGCTATATTAGGTAAGCGAGTAGATTAATATTGAGCTACACAAAAAGGCTGTCCCCACCATCGTCTCATACACTGTCAGTGTGGCGATTTTGGGAGCAGCCTTTTTTACTTTGTTATTTCTTCGTTTTTAACGCTGAGGTTTAAAACGTACGTTGTGAAAGATTTGATTAAGCACCTCAGAGATCACCAAACCGACTGCTATTGCCCCGGCGATCATGAGTGTGCTCATGGCCAGCTCCAGTGCCTGAGGATAATGTTGTTGTACGAACTGGCGCATGGCATTATAAGCCATTCCTCCTGGCACCAGGGGAATCATGCCTGCCACGCTGAAAATAATCACAGGCATTTTGTACAGTCTAGCAAAACCTTGACTGACGATGCCGATAAGGATCGTGGCTAAAAGGCTGGCGCTCACAGGTCCCATGCTATCCGTGGTTGAATAATAGACAAGCCAGCCCAGCATACCGACAAAA
Organism: Paenibacillus sp. ALE2; assembly: GCF_054113385.1. Classification (NCBI taxonomy): domain Bacteria; kingdom Bacillati; phylum Bacillota; class Bacilli; order Caryophanales; family Paenibacillaceae; genus Paenibacillus; species Paenibacillus sp. ALE2. The sequence goes on along the minus strand of NZ_CM134213.1, from coordinate 5,726,019 downwards.
CCACATTGCAGCAGCGAACGCCGAGGAGCGTGGAACAGTATACCGAAAGCAGCGGTGGCAATAAAGCTTGTGAATAATTGTGCAAGCATAAGCTTGAATCTCCTCCAAATTACATATAAGAAATGATAACTGCAACACCAGCACCAATGGCGAAAGACGTCAAGCAAGCATCTGCACCTTTGGAAAGCCCTGAGACTAGGTGCCCGGACATTAAATCCCGAAGAGCATTTGTAATTAACAAGCCCGGCACCAGTGGCATAACGGAGCCAATGATAATTTTATCCATCATCTGACCCCCGCCAACAATCACTAACAGAGCCGCCAGCAAGCCGATTAGAAAAGATGCAGAAAATTCTGAGAAAAACTTAACCTTAACGAGCCTGTGGAAATATTGTAAGGCTGCAAATCCGATACCGCCGCACAACACAGCTCCGGGGAAATCTCGCCACACTCCACCAAACATGATCATAAAGCAACCGCTGGCCAACGCTGCAGCGATCAGTTGTACACGATTGGAATAGCGGAGGGGACCACGTTCAATTTCCGAAAGCTCTTTTACGGCTGCGCTGGGAGACAAAGTGCCTGCGCTGATTTTACGTGAAATGGAGTTCACCTCGGTCACCTTGTGCAAATCTGTAGTCCGCTCTACGATCCGGATTAGCTTGGCAGGTTCCGAATCATTAATGGCAAAAAAAATTCCAGTGGGTGTTACATAGCTATGGGACTGGGATATGCCATAGGCTGAAGCAATGCGGGACATCGTATCTTCAACACGATAGGTCTCGGCTCCATTTTGCATCATCAGTTTGCCTGCTAGCAGACAAACCTCAATGATTTCAGGAGTAGGATAGGAATGATTATTCATGCTCGCTCTCTTTCATGCGCCCCAGGTCGTTCGACCCTGTTGTTTTCATTTATTGTAGCACAAAAAGCCGCCTTTTCAGAGGCGGTTAAATTGGGGGAATCTATGGAGTTTATCGAGATTCTATCGTATCGGGAATAACGGTATAGTAGGACTCCTCTAGGTATGTTGCGGCCTCAGACAAGCCCATCAGCCTAAGCTGTCCTGTTACAAAAGCTCGAAGGGCTGAATGGGTGAACAGATGCCGTGTCTGAGCATCCCGAATAAAGGCCAGTCTGGCTTCACGCGAACCGCTGCGGAACAAATCACGTACAGCTTCACCTTGTTGTTCCCAAAGGAATGGCTCCGTTACGTTCAAGAAGTCGCTCTCAATAGAAGAGCTACGCTTCAAAGAAGAAGGTGCCTGAATACCCAAGCCATTCAGTGTAGGAGCAACTTCATTTTGCTTACGCTCTGTTCGCAAGCTGTCGATGTAGGCGGCCATATCTTGAATCGGCAGAATGCCAAAGCGCTCCCGAAAGCATTCGCGTACAAACGCGGTACGTTCATCCACAGCCTGCGGAGGACGCTGACCAGCATGTCCAGAATAGTCTGCTCCACTGGCATAGTATCGTTTTAATGAACTGTTTTCTGTATAAACAACGCTTAAAAAATCCTGCAAATGGCGGGCAACCACCCATACCCCCGTCCAATCGACGGGAGAGACGCATACAATCGGAGCCTGTGAAAGGTCCTTTTCAAGACCAAAATCGGTTAAAAAGCCATAATGTATCCCGTCCACTCCAGCGTGGGCAAAAGGAATAACATCAGGCGGTGTAGCCATATATCGCGGAGCGCGGCCTTGTTCCATAATCAATCCCAAATCAAAACTCAGAGAATGCCGGTTCGCTTCAAGCTCCTGTTCAAACTCTATAAGTGCCTCAATCAAAGGTGTGGCTGATCCATAGGCTAGGTTAGAACCGGAATCCATTGTGTATACCTCCCTTATCTAAGTACATCTGTAAAGCGTTCATCCCTAAAAGGTACGTGATTTTACACGAAATGTAAACCTGTATGACGAATATTTTCAAAAATGTGACCTTTTACCCGTGTGCTATCAAAATAAAACGCTTTCGTTCAAATTAGGACAAGATGCCTATGTTAGCGCAGTAGTGAAGTAAAGTGAGTTTGCCAAAATGCAGTCTTTTCAGTGTATGTTATTATCTGAGAAGGGTGAATGACAGATACGGGCTGGGTAGGTCAGGGTGCAACGTAATAGGTCAACGGGTATAATATCAGGACAAGGTATAGAGGAGTGTCATCCAAAGATTTAACAGAAAGAAGTGGGCATATGAACTTGCAAAAGAAGGCTGTTTTTTTTGATGTAGATGATACGATGTACGATCATTTGCACCCTACACGTGATGCATTACGTACAGTATTAGGATTAAGTGAGCGTTTTCCATATGAGGAAGTCTACCACCGTATTCGCTATTACAGCGATTTACTATCGGCTAAAGGAGGACTATTGGAGGGGAAAGCAGGGCAGGAAGAACTGGATGAGATGAGGGAAGGTCGTTTTATTCTGGCTCTACAAGAATTCGGGGTAGATATTACCCGTGAGCAGGCAGTGCATGTCCAACAAGAATACTTGGATCGTCAGTACCGAATTGAGTCTTTTAAGGGGGCTACTTCGTTAATTGATGAATTGAGCTCGGCTGGCTATGTGGTTGGTTTAATTACGAACGGTCTTGAAGAACACCAGATGAGCAAAATTAAAGCCATGACACTGGAAAATCATGTTGCAGCAGAGCATATTTTTGTGTCTGGGACCGTTGGTTATGCTAAACCTGATCCGCGCATTTTCGAAATAGTGAACGAACGGACAGGAACTTTAGCAGAGCATTGCTGCTACATTGGGGATTCCTGGCGTAATGATGTGGCGGGAGCTATAGCTGCAAATTGGCAGGTCATTTGGTTCAATCACAGGAACGCTTTCCCGGAATCTGATGTGTCGGGGGCTTATAAAACCGCGGCAAGTTACACAGAGTTAAGAAGGCTGCTCCTGCCAGACGCACGTTAGACACGGTACATATCGTGTTATCCAAAAGAATCTAACCTATTTTGAAGCTATTTCAAAAGCTGGTCCGTAATACTATTTATCTGTTATAAATCTAACTTCATTTGAAATGGGTAGAACAGAGAAGGAGGGACCCGCGCATGGTAGAACCATGGAGGCAGGCAGACGACATCATAAGTCAAGTGACCGTATATAGTACGGAGGATAATGACCCAGTTACCATTAAAACAGCCACCCAAGGCGTACGCTGTATTGGCATTGGGACAGATGCGGCTGTATTTACACTCGATACGTTGCCAGGCTACGCGTTCAAGGTGTATTCAGACATGGCGATCGAAAAAAAAGATGCAGAAGCCGATGTATATGAGCGTTTGCAAGGGTCTGATTTTTTTCCTCATTATTACGGAAAAGGCGATAAGTATATTGTCATTAGTTACGAATCTGGTGTCACGTTGCTAGATTGCCTGCTGCAAGGAATTCCGGTGCCGGAGCAGGTCATTTTGGACGTGGAAAAGGCGAGGGAATTTGTTCGGTCCAGGGGACTGAATCCCCGTGATATTCATCTCAAGAATGTACTCATGCAAGACGGACGCGCCAAGGTATTAGACGTATCTGAATATGTAAAAGAAGGCGATGACAAGCGTTGGGAGCATTTGGTGTGGGCGTATCATACGTTCTATTCCGGTTTCTCCGAGGTTAAGGTTCCTTCATGGATTTTAGATACGATCAAAAAATGGTATTACAAGCTGGACAACTCCAGCATCAACCTGGAGGAGTTTGCCCAGCGTGCCAGTCAATTGTTTTCTAAATGGAAGTCATAACTGCTGTGAAGGGCATCGAAATACAGACCTAGCCTTCTATACAAAAGGATTGCACCCATTTTACGGGAGCAATCCTTTTCTTCTATCTGAAATCTCTAGGAACTCTTCTGGCTGTACCGCTCGCAATCGCAGCTTGAATCACCTTTTTACGCACCTGTTGTACGGCGCCCTCGTTAAATACACCCGGGATAATATACAGTTTGTTTAATTCATCGGGACGGATTGTGCTTGCGATGGCTTCTGCAGCTGCCAGCTTCATCTCTTCGTTAATTTCACGGGCGCGACAGTCCAGTGCTGCTCGGAATATGCCAGGGAAGCAAAGTACATTGTTAATCTGGTTAGGATAGTCCGAACGTCCGGTGGCGATGACCCCTGCAATATCCTCGACATCCTCTGGGTTAATTTCCGGAACCGGGTTCGCCATGGTGAACAGGACAGGAGCTTCCTTCATACGCTTCACGTCTTCTCGTTGCAATATTCCGCCTGCCGACAGACCGATAAACACATCTGCGCCCTTCAGAACCTCAGATAGCGTGCCGGACAGCCGTTCAGGGTTGGTATGCTGCGCATACCAGTTCCACATCGGATGCTCATAGGTTTCATCAGCTGTAAGCGCACCGTGACGGTCTACACCAATAATGTTCACTGCCCCTGCAGATAGCAAGATTTTGGTACAGGCGACACCTGCAGCCCCGATACCGCAGACGACAATTTTGACGTCAGACAGAGCTTTGCCGACCACCTTGAGCGCATTAATCAGCCCTGCGTATAAAACAACAGCTGTGCCATGCTGATCGTCATGAAAAACAGGTATATCCAGCTCGTCACGTAATCGCTGTTCAATTTCAAAGCATCGTGGCGATGAAATATCCTCCAGATTAATACCGCCAAAGGCTGGGGCCAGTTGCTTAATGGCCTTAATGATTTCTTCCGTGTCCTGCGTATCCAGGCAGATTGGGAAGGCATCGACGGCCCCAAGCTGCTTGAACAGCATGGCTTTGCCTTCCATAACCGGCATGGCTGCATACGGGCCGATGTTGCCGAGTCCGAGGACAGCGCTTCCGTCAGAGACGACAGCGACGGTGTTACGCTTAATTGTTAATCGGAAAGCTTTGTCTGGCTCCTCATGAATTGCCATGCATACGCGTGCCACATCAGGAGTGTATACCCGGGATAAGTCATCGCGGTTTTGAATCGGGACCTTAGGCTGCATTTCAATCTTGCCCCCGAGATGTAAGAGGAAGGTGCGATCAGAGATGGACAGTACCTTTACACCTTGTGCTTTTTTAATCCGGGCGATCATTCGGTCGATTTCTGCTGGATCAGCAATGGTGACTGTAATATCTCTCACAGTGGCCTTCTCAGAGGTGCGGATGACGTCAATGGCGATGACATCTCCGCCATGTTCGTTTACCAACGTAATCAATTGACCAAACTGGATGTGCTCGGTGGAAATTTCCAGTCGTAAAATAATATTTTTACCGCCAATACCGCCTTGCATGCAAATTCCTCCTTTGTCTTTTAAAACAAAATAGTGATCAATTGATTGCGCTTACAATCGGGAGCAAGTCTAAGATCTAGGCTGATAGTTTAAATTAGTGGTTTCTTCCCCTATCATAGTGAACATTCTTCCACTTGTACAGATCAAGCTGAGTAATATATATGATCTTGTATCCAAAAAAGACGAAAGCCCGGCTGAATTCCAGTCTAAGCAATCGTCCTTTGTATAACGAAATGATCCATTTTTGGTTTACGTCATATTTTTGCCGTAGTAAATTTCGTCCATTTCGATTTTGAGTCGTGTTGATATATTTTGTTGCTCTTTTTCACTCAGACTTTCTTTTGTGTAGCCGAACAGGTAGTTGTCCAGATCAAATTGTTTTAGCTTGCATTTGGTATGGAAAATATTTTCCTGATACACGTTTACGTCGATCATGTCATACTGATTGCGCACTTCGTCGGGAATATAGTTTTGAATCGAGGCAATGTCGTGGTCGATAAAAAGCTTATGACCATTCGTATCACGTGTAAAGCCGCGTACCCGGTAATCAATCGTCATAATGTCAGTGTCAAAAGAATGAGTCAGATAGTGAAGTGCCTTGAGCGGGGAGATTTCCCCACAGGTAGAAACATCAATATCTGCACGAAACGTGCTGATCCCCTCGTCTGGATGATATTCAGGGTAGGTGTGAACCGTAATATGACTTTTATCCAGCTGTATCACGACAGACTCAGGTAGGGGACCTGGTGATTCTGCATACGATTCATTCGGTACCTCCACAATCGGCCCTTCTGATATAAGCACTGTCACGCTCGCTCCTTGAGGGACATAATCCTGCTGAGCAACATTGAGTACATGGGCGCCGATAATATCGGATACATTTTTTAAAATAGCTGTCAGTCGATCCGAGTTATATTGTTCATCAATATATTCAATATAGGCCTCGCGTTCTTCTTTGGTTTTGGTGTAACAAATATCGTACATATTAAAGCTCAATGATTTGGTCAAATTGTTAAATCCGTGCAGGGTAATCCGCTGTTCCGGTGTTATGGTCATAGGCTATTTCCCCTTATAGTCGCAGTATTCATACGTAATATTCCCAGTACGCCTTTTCATATACCGATTCATAAAATCAGCTTTGTAGCGGATAAAATAAAGACTTGAACATGTATGTTTTACCCGTTTGGTATCATTAAAAACAGGCAGATTTACTTGAGATCCTCTCGATTTTACATGTATGGGAATTAAACGTTAATATACTTTATTTCTTACTCAGCAATTTTTAAGTAACAGAGCTTATAATGTGGACTATGTATATATGTATACAGGAAGGGAACGGAATTGGCAGAAGGTTCGTAGTACAACAAAAGATCTAGGTTCGTAATTCATGAATTTAATGTATGTTACCTTCATAATGCTGAAAGCTTAACCGAATATGATTATAGGCCCTGAAAAATAGTGATTTTGTACATTGCATAAAATGAGAAAAGCAACTTCAGCCACTGTTATGCGTATAATGAAATAAACGTAACAAGCTAAGAATTATGAAGTTAAAATGAATTTTGATCGCAAACTCATTTTATAAACTTATCTCATGACTGTAAGAAAAACGGTGGAAGGAGTATCAAGATGCTGGCTTTGTCCGATCCGGCCTGGACTCTGCTCCAAGGCCCCTACGGTTCTTCTCAATACGTTCCAGAAATGTTAAAACAGCTCCAAGCCGGATATGATGGCGAAATGGCTGACACCTTGTATTGGGAGGAATTGTATCACCAAAATACGTTGTATACTTGTACTTTTGCGGCTGTACCTTACCTAGTAGACATTGCGCTAAAAAGTTCTGATATAGAGATTCGGGCAGATATATATACCATTTGTGGAATATTTGAAGCGAAAAATAATAATCCCTTACATACTAAAATCCCGTTGGAATTTGCAAGGGATCAGGTGGAAGTGGATTCTAGCCTGGCAGAATATATTTACGCGCAATATCGAAGTGCCATTGTTCGCCTTGCAGAATTGACGGAAGAAATGATGCTCTATGCGAAAGAACACGAAGAAGATGTCGGCAAGCGCTATGTTCTCGCTGCGGCTGCCGCCTTTGAGGGGGATCATTGCGTAGCCTATATGCTACAAACTTTTGATACAGGTGACGAATATATGCTGGATTGTCCCCATTGCGGTACCCCGCTCTATATTTGGCCTGATGAACAGGGTGACACTCTCGTTGTCTATGATAAAGACCCTGTCAGTTCAGGCAATCTAATCCCCTATCCGATTCGCCCCCGTTCATTGGACCATAGAGGTGCCGATATACAGTGGCTATACGAATATGCTCAAAAAATAGATGAGAAATTACTTCTTGCCCAGTTACCTTACTTAAACGGTTGGGTAGAATGTCCAGTGTGTAATTCACCCATATACATATGGGATGAGTTGATGAAAATGGCTGATGGTGTTCGGAGGCATACCGCTTAACCAACAAAAAAAGGGGCTGTTTTTTTACAGCCCCCTAATTTCCCTTTGTATTTTTACACTCTTCTTCGTGTGCTTTGCTCCAGTCTACTCCCGAAACGGATTCAAAAAGCTTTTAGGAATGTCGGATTCAAAACGCAGCAATACTCCGGTGACGGGATGAATAAACGACAATACCTGTGCATGCAGACCAAGGCGCCCAATCGATTTGCTCTTGGAACCGTATTTTTTATCTCCAACAATCGGATGACCGATATCCTCCATATGCACGCGAATTTGATTTTTGCGTCCGGTCTCTAAACGTACTTCCAGCAAAGAAAAATGCCGATTGGCCTGAAGCCGCTTGTAGTGAGTGATTGCATGCTGGCCGTCATTCGGATAAGGACTGGAGTACATTTTCAGCGTCTTGCTTTCTTTCAGCCATGAGGTGATTGTGCCCGCGTCTTTTTTAACCTGTCCTTCTACGAGAGCAATGTATGTTCGTTCATACACAACTTCCTTCCACGCTTGTTGCATTTCCTGCTGTATGGCTTCGCTTTTCGCAAACATCATCACTCCTGATGTATCACGATCCAAACGATGCAGTACAAAAATACGGTTGTACGGATGCTCGCGTCGTACGTGGGCTGTAAGCTGGCGATAGGCTGTGACTTCCTGTTCCTGCGCAGAAGCGACAGAAAGTAGCCCAGCATCTTTATGGATAACGATAATAGCTTCGTCCTCATGCAAAATACGCAGCCCGGTTAGCGGCACCACAGGAGCTACCTTTTCCTTGGAGAGCGCGACAGTCTGTCCTTGCTCCAGCGGAAAATTATGCACAGTACGAGGAGTACCGTTGACGGAAACTTGCCCACGCGCCAATGCCGATTTAATGGAATTACGACCCATGCCAGTCACATGCTCAACTAAAAAGCTCAATAGCTCTGCAGGTTCCTGAACGATGTATGTTTTGGCAGGGGATTTATCCAAAGTATGGGTTTTCCGTTGAGCTTCCGGTCTATAGGAGCCAGATTTTCCGGCGGGTTTGTGATTGCGTCTGGAATGGCTTGTGTTTGAAGTTGATTTTGTATGATTTTTCCTTTGAGATTTCCGATTATTCATGGGTTCTTTCTCCTTCTTGGAGCCGTATCTCTTCATAGTTATGGACCATTCGCGGCACCGTGTTCACTATATCATGAGAAAACAGCGAATGCCATAAAAGACTAAAACCCGATGGACAGACTTCCAGCGGTTGAACATTGCCCTTAACCCCGGTAAACTATAAGGTAACGAAAGAAAAGCCGATATGCGTCGAGGACGCTAGAAATATGAGGAGTTTTGAAACTATGAGTGTACAAGCACCAACATTGGAACGGGCGCAGGACTTGCTGCAAAAATTTTATGGCTATCCCGATTTCCGGGAGGGACAAAAGAAAATTGTGGCCAGTATGCTGGAAGGCAACGATACGCTGGGCATCATGCCGACAGGTGGCGGAAAATCGATATGCTACCAGATTCCCGCGTTGTTGCATGAGGGGCTGACCATTGTTGTGTCACCACTGATCTCGTTAATGAAAGACCAGGTGGATGCGCTGACCACGATGGGGATTGCAGCTGCCTACATTAATAGCACGTTGAGCGGTCGAGAAGTCAATGACCGTATACGCGCCGCACGGAACGGAGATTTGAAGTTGCTGTATGTCGCCCCTGAACGACTGGAACTGGATTGGTTCCGTGATGAGATGGCTCAGTTACCGATTTCCTGCGTTGCGGTAGATGAGGCTCACTGCGTATCCCAGTGGGGTCATGATTTTCGTACCAGCTATCTGGCTGTGGCTCCATTCGTGGACGGGCTGTATGAACGTCCAATCGTAGCTGCGTTTACGGCGACGGCTACACCACAGGTTATGGATGACATCGTACGCCTGCTTCGTTTGCGCTCACCGGAAACGTTCGTTACGGGGCTTGGAAGGCCGAATTTGGCGTTCAGTGTGCTGCGAGGGGAGGACAAACGCAGCTTTTTACTGAATTATGCCCGTGAACATGAGGGTGAATCGGGCATTATTTATGCGGCGACACGTAAGGACGTGGATGATTTATATCAACGCCTGCGCGACGCTGGCATGGCAGCCGGACGTTATCATGCAGGAATGACAGATCAGGAACGTGCAGATAGCCAGGAAGGGTTTCTGTACGACGATATCCGTGTCATTGTCGCAACCAATGCCTTCGGTATGGGCATAGATAAATCAAACGTACGCTATGTCATTCATTACAATATGCCTAAAAATATGGAGGCGTACGTACAAGAAGCGGGACGCGCAGGACGTGATGGCGACCCGAGTCAATGTATTTTGCTGTTCGGACCGCAAGATATTGTGACCCAGAAGTTCCTGATTGAGCAAAATCCACAGGATGAAGACCGCAAGCGCAACGACTACCGTAAGCTCCAGCAGATGGTTGACTATTGTTACACAACTCGCTGCCTACGTTCAGCACAGCTGGAGTATTTCGGAGAAGCGGAGGAGCATGAAGCCTGCGGCATATGCAGTTCATGTACTGACGAGCGGGAACTGGTCGATATGACCATAGATGCGCAAAAGATTTTTTCGTGCATTCATCGTATGCGGGAGAGGTATGGGGTTTCCATGGTGGCCTCAGTGTTGAAAGGCTCGCGTAACAAAAAAGTGCTGCAGTATGGTTTTGACAGCCTGCCAACCTATGGCGTGATGGGCAACCGAACGGAGAAAGAAATTGCTGAGATTATCAATGTTCTTGTTTCGGAAGGATATCTGATGCTGTCCGAGGGTCAATATCCAGTTGTCCGCTTGCAACAGCTTGCTGCTGAAGTGCTGAGAGGGCAGCGCGAAGTTATGCAGCGTGTGGTGCGGCATGCCACAGCATTTGCAGGTGGAGCAGGTTCACGCGGACGAAAGGGACGCGACACCTATCCTGCCGCAGTTAACGAAACTGTGTTTGAGCAATTGCGCTTAATCCGTCGCGATCTGGCCGCTCAGGAGCATGTACCGTCTTATATCATCTTCAATGATGCCACGCTGCGAGAGATGAGCGTAGCGAGTCCGCAATCCGAAGCAGACATGCTGCGGATCAAGGGTGTTGGTGAAGTGAAGTTCCGCAAGTATGGCAAGCCGTTTCTTGATTTCTTTCAAAATCAGGGGAATACCGGCGGAATGGTGAGCGAGGACGAGATTTTTGTAGACGATGTGTACGAGGATTTTGAATAGCTATACTAAGGATATAAGAGTCCATGCAAACTTATAGAAGGTTGTGACCTATGAAAGTCATTTTATCAACATTAAACGCAAAATACATTCATACCTCACTGGCCATCCGATGCCTCAAAGCCTACAGTGAAAAGGATTTTGATATCGAGCTGGCGGAGTATACAATTAAGGACCCGGTGATGAACATCGTATCTGATCTGTTTCAACGGGGAGCAGATGTCATCGGTTTTTCCTGTTATATTTGGAACATTGAAGAGACGATTAAAGTCATTGATGTGTTGAAAAAGATTATGCCCGAGGTCAAAATTGTTTTGGGTGGCCCGGAGGTATCTTACGATACGGAGCACTGGATGAAGCGCTTGGCGAATGTGGATTTTATTGTTGTTGGTGAGGGAGAGGAAACCTTCCATCAACTGCTGCAGGAACTGGAAGGAGATCGCAAGTTTCATTTTGTATATGGACTGGCTTACCGTAAGGGAGAAGAGGTTATTATCATGCCAGGTCGACCAAAAGCGGACTTGAACGAGCTGCCGTCTCCATATCGTTTTGCAGAGGATATCCCGGAGCTCGGGAAACGGGTTGTCTATTTTGAAACGAGCCGGGGCTGTCCGTTCAGTTGCCAATTTTGTTTGTCCAGCATTGAGGTCGGGGTGCGTTATTACGATATTGAGCGCACTAAGTCGGATATTCTGTATCTGATTGACAATGGGGCTAAATTGATTAAATTTGTGGACCGAACCTTTAATATTAAACGCGATTATGCGCTGGAAATGTTCAAGTTTTTGATTGAAAATCACCGTGGCTGTGTCTTCCAGTTTGAGATTACGGCAGATATTATGCGTCCCGAGGTGTTGGATTATTTGGCGGAGAATGCACCACCGGGGGTATTTCGCTTTGAGATCGGTGTCCAATCAACGAATGATCCCACCAATGAACTGGTTAAGCGCCGCCAGAACTTTACCAAGCTTTCCCGTACCGTTACAAAGGTCAAGCAAAGCGGGAAAATCGACCAGCATCTGGATCTGATCGCCGGATTGCCATTGGAGGACTACAATACATTCCGTAAAACGTTTAATGACGTTTTTGCGCTTGGTCCAGAAGAGCTTCAGCTTGGCTTCCTCAAAATGCTGCGTGGTACAGGTCTGCGCATTGACGCTGATAAGTATAACTATACCTATATGGATGTTGCGCCGTATGAAATGTTGAGCAATGACGTCCTTTCCTTTGCCGACATTGTGAGGCTCAAACGCTTGGAAGATGTATTGGAGAAATACTGGAACTCTCATCGTATGGACCATACGGTGAGCTACCTGATTGAGCGTGAATTCTCGTCCGCCTTTGATTTCTTTCAGGAATTTGGAGACTACTGGGAAGGACAGGGCTGGCAAAAAATCGGACATCAGCTCGAAGACCTGTTTACGCGTCTCCAGTCCTTTTTGGAATCGCGGGGAACCAAGCGAATGGAAATGGTGCTTGGGCTGATGAAGCTTGATTATTTCTTAAACCATAAATATAAGCCGCGTAAAATCTGGTGGGAACATACCCTGGAGAAGGACGATTGGTCCAGCTATATGAAAATGGCCCTTCAGCACCCGGATGCGCTGTTGTCACCTGCGGTGGCAGATGTGGGCGAGGAAAGCACGGGTGAGATGGATGTGGCTAGCCAACAGCCGCAGCCATACCGCGAGATGATCCCAGCCTTTGCTTCCTTGAAGCTGGGTGAAAAGGAACTGCAAAAGCACGCTGTGCTGGATGTCCTGCCGTTCAGTCTGGATCATATCCTGAGTGGTGGTAGCCCATTAACAGCCGAAGGCCGCACACTGTTGCTTGTAGTTTATCAGCAAAACGGACAGCAAAAACCGCTATACTACACCATGCCCATCGGCAAAAATATCGCCGCGATTTAATATAAACACCAGAAGACATCAACTCTTGGAATACCAGGAGTCGATGTCTTCTTTTTTTATAAAATATAGATGACCACTTCAATTTTTTACATTCGGGAAACCTAGTGCTTTACGATTTTTTACAAAACCAATATATGATGAATTTATCATATATGAATATTAAATTTATTGGAGTGTGACCTTGTGAAAAAGCGTTCCATGAAAAAGAGTATCCTTGCGTTGAGTGCTGTGACTGTTTTGACTGTACCCTTATTATCTGCTGATATCCCTAAAGCTTTTGCAGCCGCGGCTCCTACGAAGTCCACTGTCGCAGAGTCCAAGGCACAGAAGGCTGTATCAGCTAAAGCGGATACTCCTAAAAACGTCATTCTTTTTATCGGTGATGGTATGGGGGAAGCCAGTCGCAACGCGATTCGCTTAGCAACGGTTGGGAAATCAGGATTGCTTGAAATGGACAAGATGCCTGTAACAGGCCTCGTTAGCACGAGTTCAGGGGACAACCTGGTTACAGATTCTGCCGCCGCTGCGACTGCCATTGCAACAGGTGTGAAAACGTATAACGGCGCGATCGGAATGGATTTGAATAAAAAACCAGTGACAACCATTATGGAGCTGGCTAAAAAAGCAGGCATGTCTACAGGAGTAGTGACGACAAGCCAAGTGACAGATGCGACGGGCGCTGCCTTTGGTGCGCATGTTGAGAAGCGTTCTGCTCAAAGCGAGATTGCCAAGCAGTATATTGAGAAAAGCAAGCTGGATGTGATTCTGGGCGGGGGTGAGGATTTCTGGTACCCTGCAGGAACAGCAGGCAAACATCCAGATGCACCGGCAGAAGATCCTGAGGAAGCTAGTAAGGGAACTCAAGGAAATTTGGTGGAACAAGCGAAGAAGTTGGGCTATAGCTATGTGACAGACCAGGCTGAAATGAAAGCAGCCAAAGGCTCTAAATTACTAGGGCTGTTCGCCAATGAAGAAATGTTCCAAGCTCACAACAAACTAGGCAATTCTTACAACCCAACGGTTTCTTTACCGGATATGACAGCGAAAGCGATTGATGTTCTGTCCAAAAACAAAAAAGGCTTTTTCCTGATGGTAGAGGAAGAAGGAACGGATGAGATGGCGCACGACAATGAAGGTGAATTAACCATTAAAGCCGGGCAGCAGCTGGATAAGGCTGTCAAAGTAGCTAAGGACTATGCCAAAGCGCATCCAGATACTTTGGTGTTAGTGACGGCAGACCATGAGACAGGCGGTTTGGCCATTGAAGGCGAAGATGCAGAGGATGAATCCGGTGAAGGTGTTTCCAAAGAAGACGGTCCTTTTACCGTAAAAGGCTCTGATGAGAAGTTTTATATCGACTGGACCACAGGAGGGCATACATCCGTTGATGTAGCGCTAACTGCAATGGGTCCGGGTTCCTCCCAATTTAGCGGGAATTACCCGAATACGGCCATTCATGATAAGCTGGTTAAGCTGCTTCAATTTAAAAAATAGCTCATAGTGAAAGCTGCCTTTAAAAGGTTTTCCATATTGGCAATATGGTTTTTCCTGTGATAAACTATAGCCAATAGGTATATACTAAAAAAAGAGTAAGGATGCTCTAACATCCTCACTCTTTTACAACAGCCGCTTATAAGGGCGGTGGCTGTAGGGTTGGATTAGTAGAATAGACCGCTAACCTTTTCCAGAGGGCGGTCTATTTCTTTTTGTTGAAGGAAATAATCAAGATCACCAACGTTGCAAATTGAATCATCAACATCAGCGTATCTTTAACCTCCACAGGCATCACCTCCTTTGCAGGAGACTAGCCGACCGCCCATCTAAGCCATTCTGTTGTTAGTTTATAGTATATCATATGGATAGTATTGCTAAAAAGGACAAAAATGAAAACACCTGTTTCTAGGCGTTTTTTTGTATTATGAATATGCCGAATATGCTCAACCTTTATTCCTCCGTTGTTTTCTTCCCCCACACGAATTTCATTATAAAAAATATAATTGTCAGCATGACGAGAAGCAGTGCCACCTGCAAGCCATAACGATGAATCAATTCTCCTGCTGCTTGTACATGATCGCCAAAGAGACGTCCGAGCAAAAAGAAGATCAGCGTCCAAATCAAGCCCGTTGAATAAGAGAATAGAGCGTAGCGCTTAAAACTCATTTTATTGATCCCCACAATATAAGGGACAATGTGGCGAACGATCGGTAGCAAGTAGCTGATGCATATCGTGAAGTTTCCATACTTATGTACTAAATTTTCTGAAAAAGTAATGTACTTGTCCATTTTCTTCTTCCGGCGCAAACGATCCAAAATGGGTGTACCCAAGCTTCTCCCCAACACATAACCTAAGGATAGGCCTGATACAACCCCGAGATATACAATTAAAAAAGCAGGTAACGGATGAAGTATCCCTATGCTTGTTACGGCCCCGCCAGTCATCACTATAACTTCGTCTGGAATGGGCAGTCCCACAATTCCGAGCCATAGAGAGAAGAATAATGCTGCATAGCCATATTGTTCGATAATGGAAATCAAATATTCAACATCCATCCCCATACTCCTTTCTTAAGCTTTCTTTCGGCATACATACACGAATGCGGGTGGAACATTCATAGGTACAAACTTGATTTCTTCAATATCAAACCATTCACCTAACTGCTGTTTCATCTGTTTAGAGTATTGAAAGGCGACAAACATCCCTCCATCCCTGAGTGACCGATGAATTTGTTCTACGATTTGATCTCGCATCGCTTGTGGAAAGTTGAAGAATGGCAGCCCGCTGATTATACAGTCAAGCTGTTCAATTTGAGCATTTTTCATAGCAAGCTGAAGCTCACGCGAGTCGGAATAGCACAGATAATTCGGGAATCTTCTTTTTAAACTCTGCTGCATGGTCGGGTCCTTCTCAAAGAGCAAAACCTTAGGTTGAATTTTTGTCGTAGACGGGATGTATTGGGTAATTGCGCCTGTTCCAGCCCCAAGCTCAGCCACGGCATGAACATCACTCCATGGAATGGATTCTATCATATTTTTAGCTAAAAATCTGGAACTGGGTGTTACGCTACCCACATATGCAGGCGAGTACAAAAATTTGAATAGGAACATAAGTCTCTCGTGAACTAAATGACTAATACGGATCATACTTCTTTCCCCTACCTTCAATTTTCAAAATGCGTTCATTTATTCTCTGCTAAGAGTAACAAATTATCCCTTTACTTGCTCCTGTCTGGAGTAGGGCTCGGTTCCCCGTCCTGCGGAGGGGATTTTCCTTGACTATAGTCTAGGAAGAAAGAAAAGGAGTACAGTATGGGACAGTCCGAATTCATTCAGTTATCATTCAGCATTCTCTCAGGCTGCCTTCAGTTTTACAACCGATGAAAGAGAGGTAGGCAGCTAAAAACATTATGTACACTGAGAGGGGATCTACTTTGTCATTATCCATCAACAGGCATCTCATCACGACTTCGACTTCCTACGAAAACTCGAATACGCTGAAGTCAAATGAGAATGGACTAAATAACGCGGGGCATACCACACACAAGAAATCCAGCGATTCACTCGAATTAAGTGCGGAATTTATGGAATACGCCGGAGGTATGCAGGCTCCGCTTCCTACGGAAAACTACAGTTATGGCTACAAATACGACCAGGATACTGTGGCGCTGACTATGGACGAACAGAAAGCATTATTGTCAGATTTACAAAGTTACTTGACGTCTTCAAGTGCTTTATCTGAAACGAATAAAATCAATAACAGTACAAACAATCCTTTGGCTACAGTCAGCGACTTGTTATCCGGGGTGGATCTTTCGACAGCAACAGATGAGGAAGTATCAGATTTATTTGATAAAGTAGCTGAAACGATCCAGAATAACCGCCCTGCACCGTCGCCTGAAGGTGACTCATTCCGACCTGAGGTTGATAGCAGCGGTCTGCCTCCAATGATGCAGGCGATGGGTGGAATTATGCCCCCATTTGCATGGAATATTCAGGAGACCACCAATCAAGAGGATAACACTACTACATCTGAAAAAGAGCTTACCGTAGATGAAAAAAGATCCTTACTGAGTGATTTGCAAAACGTCCTGAGTTCCGAGCTTATATCCGGCTCCATATCTTTAGAAACAGACCCGCAAACAGACCTGATTTCTGCATTAAAAAACGCTTGGGGAAACACAGATGAATCGAATGCGACAGATGAAGAAGTATCAGTTTTATTCGATAAAATCGCTAAGATTTTTGAACAATCTGTATCGTCTTCGTCATAATCTTGAGGGTGCCATAGCATACCTTAAAAACGCTTAGCCCACACTTGTAACTCAAACTTAGCTTTTAAAAAGGAGAATCCTTCTGTGAATATTTCAACCACATCTAGTAGCTCTATATCTATTGTCAATACTTCAACTTCATCTTCATCCAGTACCAACGATACAGCCAGTTTGGAAAAGCAAAAAGCCCAGCTTGAAGCAGAGTACAATAAGGTCCAGCAAAGCAAAGATAATAAGGATACAAAAGAAACGAAAATGAAGCAGCTTCAGCAGCAAATTAAGCAAATTGAAGCTCAGATTGCACAGCAAAGTTCTCAATCCAGCAGCACGTCAACACCAAAAATGGAAAAGTCCGCTCCAAGCAATATGGAAGTGACTCGTACCAGCAGCTCGAATGGCAGTGATATCACAGGGGTTGGAAAATCACTGGATATTTCTATTTAGTCATCCTATCTCTTCTCCTGCAAGACAGACGATGGATACAAAAGACAGCAGGCTCTCTGTTACATAGGGAGCCTGCTTTCGCGTTTTATAGTAGTTCAAAATGAATCATGTGACTAAACCTAAAAAAGTATTACAATAAATAACAGTGGGCAGATGGAAGGCTTTTAACTTTAGTATTTTATAGATTGTTATACATTCTAATTGGAGGATTTAAGCCATGACATTGGAACCTCAATGGAGTCGAAGTAGTAGGGATGAAGCTCGTTTCGTCAGAAACAAGTTGATTGAGTTTAATGCAAAACACGTCCCGGCAGATATTCAAACCCAATATGAAGAGATTAATCTCACGCTCAAAAATGGAGAAGGTCAGGTCATCGGTGGTCTTCTAAGTGTACTTTGTTGGAACTGGGTGGAGGTTGATATTTTGTGGGTAGATCAGGGCCATAGAGGAAAGGGCTACGGTTCGCAATTACTTAGTGAAATTGAACAAATCGCTAGAGATAAAGGATGTACTTTGATACAACTGAATACCTTTTCTTTTCAAGCACCTGAATTCTATGAAAAGCAGGGGTATGAAGTAGTCGGTGTCATTGATGAGGCTCCTAGAGGCTTTAAACATTATTATTATAAGAAAAATATCTACTGAGGACTTCATAAATGCGCGTACAGATCAAGGAAGTAAATCAAGATGAAAAGATTATCATTCGTAATATTGGTGAGGAAAAGATATACGGCTACTGGACATATTTTCGGCATGAACTGACCTCGGGATATGCGTATGTTGTTCCGTATGAACAAAGCTTGGAAAAGTTAATTCCCGGCTGTGTCATTTCGGTCGAGACTTCTCCATCCAGTATAGAAGGGTTCAGAAGACTGAGGCCTACGGAAAAGACAGGCATTGTTCAACCTCAACCAAAGCTAGGTGACTATTGGATTCAAGGGATGATACAACAAGTGATACAAGGCGAAGCAGGCGGGATAGACTGTCTGGAGATTGTTGTAGGAGAGGCTACGTTTGTTTTGGATTCTGACGAATTGAATGGTGATATCCACGTTAAAGCGGGTGACGGTGTCGCCTTTGAAATCATAGGTCTACAGTTGTTTGACGAGGGACTGTAATCGTTCTATGGTGAATACCATATTCAACCAAGATATGTCGGTGAGAAAGTTAAAAGCTAGATCATAGAGCATGTGAATAAAGAAAGGTATGATCGGATTGAGTACAGAAGTGACACACAAAATATATACCATGTGCATGATTCAAGATGGAAACAAGGTATTGCTAATGAACAGACCCAATCGAAAGGGGTTTCCGGGTTATATTGCTCCAGGAGGAAAAGTAGAGTTCCCAGAGAGCATTGTGAATGGAGCCATTCGCGAAGTAAAAGAGGAAACAGGCTTAACGGTTACGGAAATTGTTTTTAAAGGAATCGACGAATATTGTGATCCAAACCAAGGGCTGAGATATATGGTCTTTAATTATTTGGCTACAGCAACGGAAGGTGAGCTATTAAAAAATCCTCCTGAGGGAGAACTACTGTGGGTGGATATGAAGGAAGCACTACATTTGCCGATGCAGGATTGGTTTAAGCGGAGATTCCCATTGTTTTTCAAGCCGGGAACCTTTGAGGTTAGTTCCGTGTGGCTGGCAGAGACGGATGAAACATTGGAAGCTACGATGAAGAACTATGGGGTGTAGAGATGACGAGACCATTAGTAGATACATGGAGTGCTTAATGAGGGGGCGGTGAGTAGGATGCAGGCCATCAGATTGGTTGAGCCGGATCGGCGCTGGAAGGATGCTTATCTTTCATTTTATGAGGAATGGAAAAAAACCAGGAGCATATGGTGCCTTGGGTGATTTCTATAGAACCGTATGATTTTGAAGGTATGCTGACGCTTTTAAGTCACCAGAAAAATGGAATTGGCTTGTCTGAAGGCTGGGTTAAAAGTTCGACCTACTGGCTGGTGGATGCAGATGATCAGGTCGTCGGAGCAGTGAATATCCGTCATGATCTTAATGAGCATCTGTTAAACGCTGGCGGTCATATCGGTTATGGTATCCGTCCTTCTGCACGAGGGAACAGGTATGCTGTGACTATGCTGGGGTTAGCATTGGACAAAGCAAAAGAGTTGGGTATTTCCAAAGCCCTCGTCGTATGCGACTCCGATAATATCAGTTCCAAAAGAACGATTCTGCGAAACGGCGGAATACCGGACAAGGATTACATAGAGGAAGATGGAAACCGTGTAAACCGGTTTTGGATCGAGCTGTAAGTGAGGGAGGGGAACGCAAAAGCTCATGAAAATATGGCCAGAATATGCGAAAAATATCATTGTCGGTGTCATGTTTCAGGGACAATGGAATTGGTATGTGACGGAAAGAGAGTATTGGTTTTTGAATACCGAGATGGAGGAACGGTTTGGCATCGCTATTTTGGATGAGACCACAGCCGGAGCATTTTTGGAACACATCTGTGAATATAAGGTGGCTGCGGGAGAACTCACTACAATGCTCCAAACGCTAGATGAAGCAATCCAGCATAAGGATGAAGTGTTGGAATTCTGTCCTGCTTTGTATGTTGATTTTGACCAGAAAGTTCTCTACTCCCTATTTCCAGAGCCAGCTTCTTTCGAACACTATGTCCCGGTGGGGTGGAAAGGGGAATATCTGAACTTTTTGGAAGAGGTCCCTCCTGCTGAACGATATTGGATGATCCACGGAAGTGACTTTTTCAAAAAATACACCTGAAAAGATAAAGGAGGAAATGAACATATGAATTCTTCCATGCATGAATTTAAGATCATATCCAAGCACAGAATGTACGATCAATACTTGGTTAAGCTGCGGGCATGCATCCAGCTTTTGGATGAAACCATGTTATGGGGCACTGGTGAAGCGGAACAGAACAGTATTGGAGGAATTGTCCATCATATAATGGTGCATGTGCGTAGAAATGCAGTCAAACTCATGGATTCGACGATTACATACAAGCAAGGTATGGAGGATAGCTTCAAGCCTTCAGTGCAAAACAAAGAACAGCTTATGGAGGAAGTTGAAGATGCTTTTTCTTCCTTCTGTGCAGCATTGGACAACACAGGCGATATAAATATGTATGACGTTTACCATGTGGTGGAGCATACGGCTTATCATCTGGGTCAGATCATAGATCGAGTTCAGAGGCTGGCAGGTCACCGTTTTCAATTTGTACAGACTGGGCTGAATGAAAAAGCATTGCGTGCCATAGTGCAGCAATCCCTGCCTAATCCACAAGATTAACGAAAGCAGTAGCCAAATAACTGTATAAACGTAGTTCCAATGTCACTAATACCTCTGTCACAGATATGTTTTTATTTCTTAATTGATATTGATAATTATTATCACTTATAATAGAAGCAGACATAATACGCTATGATAGGGAGAGTTGCAGAGTGACAGAGTCCTTGGAATTATATGATGTAACGATCATCGGCGGCGGTCCTGCCGGTATGTATACTGCGTTTTACAGTGGCATGAGAGATATGAAAACCAAGCTGATCGAAGCCAAGCATGAGCTAGGCGGACGGATGCGCATATACCCGGAGAAGATGATATGGGATGTTGGCGGGGTAACCCCGATTTTATGTGAAAAGCTGATTGACCAGCTGGAGCAGCAGGCGCGAACGTTCGAGCCTACGATTGTATTGGGACAACAGATTACGGGTATGGATCGGCAGGAAGATGGCACGTTCCTGCTGACTTCTGCCACAGGGGAACAGCATTGGACGCGTACGATCGTTCTGGCTGTAGGTTATGGTATTCTCAAAATGGCTAAACTGGAGATTGAAGGTGCTGACCGTTACGAGGTTACAAACCTGCATTATACCGTACAAGAGCTGGAGCCGTTCCGGGACAAGCATGTCCTGATTTCCGGTGGAGGCAACTCAGCGGTAGATTGGGCGAATGAGCTGGAATCTATTGCGGCGAGTGTGACAGTTGTACATCGTCGGGATCATTTTGGCGGACATGAGAAAAATGTAGCCCGTATGAAGTCCTCTTCGGTCCGTGTTCTCACACCTTATGCGGTAAGTCAGTTACATAGCAACAACGGAGAGACGATTGAGCAGGTGACGATCAATCATGTAGATACGGGCGAAATAGAGATGCTGAATGTTGATGCAGTTATCGTAAATCATGGCCTAAAATCCGATTTCGGCCCCCTGCGAGATTGGGGACTGGATATGGGAGAGTGGCATGCCCGCGTAAGCGACAAGCTGGAAACGAATCTACCGGGGATTTTTGCTGCAGGCGATTTTGTCGAGTACGGAAGCAAGCTGTATCTGATTGCAGGTACGTTCACAGATGCTGCTCTTGCCCTCAACAGCGCCAAGTTGTACATTGATCCGACAGCTGATAAAGCCGCATATGTATCTTCTCACAACAGCCGCTTCAAGGAAAAAAACCGCGAGCTTGGTGTCGTGGAATAAAATAAGGGGATCAGTTTAATAAAGAACTTCCGTTAACTACAGCTGATGTGGTTAAGGGGGTTCTTTTTTTTGCATAGTTACGGACTTGTCGACCTAAGGTTGGATACCATACACATATAGAATAAAATGGAGATAGCCTGTCCTTTTCAGGGATTAGATAATAGATTTGGAGTAGAAAAGATTAGGAGTGTGGAAAAATGAGCTTACAAGAGGTGCTTGAACGCCAAGCGATTGATCTACCTGACGATACGCTGGAAGCTTTACTAATCCATAGCAAGAAGCAGGAAGGGCAGAAGGTTCAGCTACGATTGCTAAGTGAACAGGAGCTTGCCGAGAGTATCGAGTGGATTGCGCAGATCGAGGTATTCAAATATATCATTCCTCTATGGACGGATGAACATTCTAATTATGTAGGTCTATATGTAGAGGGGCCACTAGCATATAAATTATGTTACATCAATCACGAGGAAACAGATTTGTCACCGAGGTACCGAAGTACAGCTTCGCTGATTGCAGAGTTGGAGCAAAACCCAGAGCTGGATTGGGAACAGCTGCGTAAGGATTACCCGTCTGACAACGACATAAGCACCGAACAACTAGCAGAAGATATTCGCTGTATGCATGAAATGCAGGCTATACTGGAAAAGGATTCATCAATGGAGGATGATGTGAGGTGCCAGCTTCTTTACAGCTTAATGGCGATTACACCTGTTAGTGAGGTGGATTCATTGCTTCCTTATGTGGATGATGAAGATATGTATGTACAGGAACGTGCATGTATTCTATTGGGATATCATGGGTATGAACCCGCGACCGAATTGTTAAAAGAAGTGATGAAGCATGGTAGCCCTAATGGGAAGCTAGCAGCCCGTAAGGCGCTCTCGATGATTCGCGCTAAGCAAATGGACAAGCATATAAAAAAATAAACCAACCTCACATAGCAAATATGGACGGGATGGAAAGGTGACTTATGAAGAGACGAACAGAGCAGCAGGAAGCGATGATGGAAGATATTATTCAAAAGGCAGAGCCGTATGTGCAGCAGCAGTTGGAGCATGACCACAGTGGTCATGATTGGTGGCATATTGACCGGGTGAGGAAGCTGTCTGTTGAAATTGCTGCAAAAGAAGGTGCAGATCCGTTCGTGTGCGAGCTGTCAGCACTGCTGCATGATGTAGCGGATGAAAAATTAAATGAATCCAAACAAGCGGGGCTGGATAAAGTTGATCAGTGGCTGCATCTGCATGTAAACGATGCGGATGTGATCACACACGTGATGAGCATTATTGCTACAATGTCCTACAATGGTGGACAAAATCCGCCTATGGAAACGCTGGAAGGTCAGGTTGTGCAGGATGCAGATCGGTTGGATGCTCTGGGAGCGATTGGGATTGCAAGAACTTTTATGTATGCAGGCTCAAAAGGCAGTATCATGCACGATCCGGATCAAGACTATTCACAATATGATTATCGCGCCGCAGGTAAAAGTGCCATATATCATTTTTACGAAAAGCTGCTCAAGCTCAAGGATTTAATGAATACCCCTTATGCCCGAGAACTGGCGGAGGTTCGGCATCAATGGATGGAAATGTATTTGGAGCAGTTTTATAAAGAATGGAATGTGAATGATATCCAACAAAACAGGGGAGGCTGATGCTTCCTAATTGCAATGATTCCAGGGTGAAGAAAGCCCTCTTTTTAATAAATATTAGAAAAAATATTGCAATACGCCGATTTCTCTCCTACTATTGATAATAGTTATCAATGATAATGATAATTATTATCTGTAAATTCAAGTAGGTAGAGGGGAGTCTTTCAGATTATGAAGAAGGTTGCAGTATGGATGTGTACCTTATTATCGGCAAGTTTGCTGTTGACGGCATGTGGTGGAAAGGTGCAGGAGGTGGATAGCTCAGCTCAAAAGAATACCAATGCATCGACACAAACGTCTGTTTCTGACGTAGAAAGTGCCAAGACGATTACATATCTAGATAAGACTTATAAGCTGGCCAAGACGGATCATATTATTATAGCTAGTCTGGAAGCGATGGAAGATGCAGCTGTCCTGGGAGTGAAACCAACTGGGGCGGTTACTTCGGGCGGAAAATTTCCTGAGTTCATGGAAAAAGCGATGGAAGGAGCCGCAGACGTTGGTGACCGAATGCAGCCTAGCGCTGAAACGATCCTGAAACTGAAGGCAGATGTGATTCTTGGGAGTTCTAAATTTCGGCCTGCGGTGGCAGAACAGCTAGGGAAGGTCGCTCCATTGGTTCCAGTATCCCATATTTCAACGAACTGGGAAGCGAATCTATTAATGTTGGGACAGCTTACAGGCAAAGAGGCGAAGGCGAAGGAGATCCTGGACAAGTACAAGCAAGATGCGGAGGCGGCCCAACGGAAGCTCGAACCAATATGGGGAAATAAAAAGGTACTCATGGTACGGATTCGTACAGGCAATCTGTATGTATACCCTGCGGATGTATATTTCAATCCTTCGCTGTATGCTGATCTAGGAGCTAAGGTACCGGAAGAGTTAAATACAGTTAAAGCACAAGAGGCGGTTTCTCTGGAGAAATTGGCTGATATGAACCCCGATTATCTGTTCGTGCAATTCTCCGAAGGAGAGAACAAGGACCAGCCGCAGGCATTGGCAGATTTGGAGAAGAATCCGATTTGGAGCAGCATCAATGCCGTCAAGAATGGGAAAACCTTCGTCAACATTGTAGATCCCAATGCTCAAGGTGGTACTTCATGGAGCAAACTTGCCTTTTTGGAAGCGGTTATGAACCGACTTTCGCAGTAAAGGTAGGAACATGGGAAAAAAGTTGATCTCTCCTTACCTTGTAATCTTCGTCTCTCCCTTGTTTATCGTACTAACATTACTGCTGTCTGTGATGTACGGAGCCAAGACGATAGAATGGGAGACGGTAACTGCTACCTTTTTCCATTTTGATGCTGGAAACGTGGACCATCAGGTCGTTTTAAACTCGCGTCTGCCTAGAGCGGTCGGCTCTATATTAATCGGTGCTTTTCTCGCGATTTCAGGAGCCATTATGCAAGGAATGACGCGGAATTTCTTGGCTTCACCCTCAATTATGGGGGTGTCGGATGGGGCGGCGTTTGTGATCACCTTAATGATGATCCTTGCACCGAACTCCACTTCGATGGGCCTGATTGGAAGTTCTTTTGTGGGATCGGCTCTGGGGGTGGCTATTGTATTCGGTTTAGCCTGGATGATTCCCGGCGGTCTTGCCCCGGTTCGTATGGCCATTTTGGGAACGATCATTGGCACGTTTTTAAGCAGCCTGTCGGCCGTTCTCTCCATTTATTTTAATGTATCGCAAAATGTAAGCTTCTGGTTTAACGCTCGTCTGCACCAAATGGACCCCGGGATGATTCAATTGGCGATTCCCTTTGCTCTTGTGGCAATTGTAGGAGCAATGCTGCTGGCCAAGCCAATAACACTACTGTCTTTGGGCGACGACGTGGCCACAGGTCTGGGACAGCGGGCATTACCAGTCAAGTTGGGGGCGATGCTCTGTGTAGCATTGCTGACAGGTGTTTCTGTTGCGCTGGCAGGGAAAATTGCTTTTGTTGGCTTGTTGATTCCGCACATTACCCGATATTTAATCGGAGTAGATTACCGTTGGGTCATTCCATGCTCTGGTTTGATCGGTGGTGTTTTTTTGGGCATGTCTGATGTGTTGAGCCGTTTTCTTAATTATCCGTTTGAAACGCCTATTGGAGTGGTTACCTCGGTCATTGGCATCCCTTTCTTTCTGTACTTAATACGTAGAAAAGGAGGGGGAGAGCATGCGTAAAATCAGTGTGAAACGGCTGTGGTTTGTACTTTCAGGTGGGGCTGCACTTATTTTAGCAGCCTCCTATGTTAGTCTGACCCATGGAGAGTTCGACATGACCCTTCAGGAAGTAATTCAGACATTGTTCCGTATCCACCCTACTCCGCAGCTGGATTTGGTGATTTTTGATTTTCGGCTACCGCGTGTTGTGATTGCGGCCTTGGTCGGCTTAGGTCTGGGGATTGCTGGGGCGGCGGTACAGGGAGTTACACGGAATGGTTTGGCCGATCCCGGCATTTTAGGCATTAACGCAGGGGCGGGAGCAGCAATCGTCATATTTATGTTCTTTTACCAGGGACAGATGGAGACGACAGGCTGGACTGCGGCGCTGGCTATGCCCTTTTTCGGCTTGATTGGAGGTTTGGTAGCTGCGCTGCTGATCTATTTATTTGCTTGGAAAGCAGGACGTCTGGATTCGCAGCGACTGCTACTTGTAGGTATAGCGATTGGCTCTGGATTCGGTTCCTTAAGCTTATATCTGTCGCTGAAAATGAAAGCCTCGGATTTCGAGATGGCGACAGTATGGATGTCGGGCAGTATTTGGAGTGCTGATTGGAAGCTGGTTGCTGCCGTAATTCCATGGCTTGTCATATTAATTCCTGTTATTTGGTTGAAATCGTATGTGCTGGATCTATTTCAATTACATGAACATACAGCTAAAAGTCTCGGCGTTGCGACCGAAAAGGAAAAGTCTATTCTCCTGCTGTCCAGCATTGGACTGGTGAGTGCCTGTGTATCTGTTTCTGGAGGAATAGGCTTTGTAGGATTATTGTCTCCTCATATCGCCAGAAGGCTTGTTGGCCTTCATCATCGTTTTGTGATTCCCGTATGCGGTATGGTCGGTATGATACTGGTGCTGTTATCTGATTTTATTGCTAAAACGGTGGTTGCGCCTGCTGAAATTCCCGTTGGACTGATTATTGCGGTGATCGGGGTCCCTTATTTTGTAGTCTTGCTTATGAAAAAAACGGCCTGATTTCATTGGAATTAAGGTTCTATAGGAGGTTGTTCCCATTAAAGATATATCTACGCAAGCTTATCATTCCAGCGATGCACATGGAGCTGTGTATGTTCCTCGCAGTCAGCATCGAGTAATGTACTCGCAGGCTGAAAACCGTGAGTATCATATTTATATTGCCATTCCTGCCGAGGAACCTCCTGTATCTGGCTATCCCGTTATTTATGTGCTGGATGCCAATTCTGTTTTTGGAACCATGGTGGAAGCGGTGCGCGTTCAGGGGAGACGACCTGACAAAACGGGGGTTGTTCCAGCTATCATTGTAGGAATAGGCTATCCAACAGAGGCTCCCTTTCATCCTTCACGATATTACGATCTTACATTGCCTGGGACGGCTGTGGAGCTTCCGGTAAAGCCAAATGAAGATGCCTCCAAAGAAAGCGGGGGCGCCGAGCATTTCTTGTCATTTATTGAAGATGAGCTTAAGCCAATGATCGAGCGTGATTTTCTTATCGACCGCAGCCGACAGACGATCTTCGGGCATTCGCTTGGAGGACTGTTCGTATTACATACCCTGTTTACAAGACCAAACTCTTTTCAGGTGTATGTGGCGGGAAGTCCGTCTATACACTGGGGCGGACAAGTTATTATGGATGAAGAGAAACAGTTTGTAGCTTCTATAGCTCAGAAGCATTGGAATAAAAAGCTGTTGATTGCTGTAGGGGAGTTAGAGGCCGGACATTTTACTGGCATGCAGGAAAAGGCCAGGGACTTAGCTACGCGTTTAACGACTAGGGACGATCTAGGACTACACGTAGAGTACGTAGAATTTACAGATGAAGGTCATATATCCGTGCTGCCTGTTTTAGTTAGCAGAGCGGTTCGTTTTGCTGCTGATTCCATTTAAATATGCAGTTAGGTATAAAATTTTTGAAAGTGCTCTTATAAAATAAATTGCAAGAAATCTGAGGCTGTTTCCTTTAACCGAGCGTATCGGAGAGGAAGCGGCCTTTATTTTTTTTGTAAATGTCATATTGATATTATGGATTATCTGTGTTATTTTATTGTTAATAACAAATTGATAATAACAATTAAGAAATAATAAAAATGAACACTCTAAAGAAAGCGAGGAAGCGACGATGTTTGGATTTAATTTTGTTAAATTTCAGCCCAGTGAGTATGTCATGAAGGTGAAGAACGGGAAGGTGGTTCGAGAGGGTGTTGGGTTATCTTTTTATTACTACGCGCCGACCACCTCGGTCGTTGTCGTGCCTGTCTCTTCCATTGATGTACCGTTTATGTTTGAAGATATGACAAATGATTTCCAGGCGGTGACCGTGCAGGGGCAACTGACTTATCGGATCGTGGATTACCGCAGAACGACGCAGATTTTAAACTACACGTATGATTTGAAGGAACGACGCTACATTTCGGACGATCCAAGCAAGCTGGCCCAACGGGTGATTAACATTGCCAAGGTGCTTACCAAAAAGTATCTGGAACGTGTTCCACTCAAAGAAGCGGTTCAGTCCAGTGAACGTCTGGCCCAAAACATGACGAAGGATATTGCTCAGCATACTGAAATGGAGAAACTGGGCATTGAGGTTATGGGGCTGTCCATTTTGGCGGTTTTACCAAATAAGGAGACGATGAGAGCGCTGGAAGCGCAGGCGAGAGAGGAAATTCTTCGCAGTGCGGATCATGCTTTGTATGAGCGTCGTAACGCATCCATTGAGCAGGAGCGCCGTGTAAAGGAAAATGAGCTGAATACGGAAATTGCGGTGGAGACGAAAAAAAGGCAGATCCGCGAAACCCAACTGGATGCCGAGCGTTCCGTAAAGCAAAAGCAAAGTGAGATGAAGGAGGAGCAGCTGCGGTTTGACACGGCCTTGGAAGAGAAAAAGCGCGAACTGATTGAGCTGACTGTAACGAATAAAAAGGCCGAAGCCGATGCCAAAGCCTATGAGCTGACAGCGGTGATGAAATCGTTGCAGGATGTCGAGCCTAACGTACTTCAAGCTATGGCCAACATGGATATGAGCCCGGATAAGCTGATTGCGATCGCCTTTCAGGAACTCGCAGAAAATGCAGGGAAAATCGGCCAGTTGAATATTACGCCTGATCTGCTGCAAGGTCTCATGTCAGATACGGGAACAAGTGGATCAGCAGGATCGAGAGGGTCTGGAGGAAGATCACGATGAGCAGCCGAATGACTGAGCAGAAGATTATTTTGGTGAAGCGTAAAACACGATTGGAGGAGCTGATTGTCCGTTACAACACGGTGCAGCAGGCTCGCTTCTTTATGGAACGGCTGGGTGCGGATTTCAGTGATTATGTGCTGGAGGATGAAAATTACCGCAGGGCGGTGGCAACGGCAACGTCCGAGTTATCGGCCTTGGGGCGTGTCCAGATTGTGGAGCGGGAACATGTGCCGAACTTTATTTTTGGTGAGCAGGATACGGTGGTGGTACTGGGTCAGGATGGGCTGGTAGCCAACACGTTAAAATATTTGACCGAGCAGCCGCTAATCGGCGTAAATCCAGATCCATTGCGCTGGGATGGGGTATTGCTGCCGTTTACTGTATCTGATCTGCGCTGGGTGGTGCCGGATGTGTTCGTGTACAGACGGCCGATTAAGGAGGTTACGCTGGCTAAGGCCCAACTAAATGATGGCCAATCCATATATGCTGTGAACGATTTGTTCATCGGGCGCAAAACTCATGTTTCTGCGAGATATGAGCTGAGATTGGAGGATCAGGTAGAGCAGCAATCGTCCAGTGGTATTATTGTTTCCACCGGGTTGGGGGCGACGGGCTGGCTGACCAGTGTGCTGGCTGGAGCGGCCGGGATTGTCGGCAGTGCTACACGGCATCCGGTCTCGCTGACTCCAGATCATCTGATGTCAGATGCTGCTTTCAGCCAGGAAGGGACAGTAGAAGGAATGGGGCATGATCATCGTGCTACCTGGAGCTCGCCCTCGCTTTATTTTACAGTGAGAGAACCATTCCCCAGTCGGACGACTGCTGCGGAGCTGGTGTTTGGGCAGGTGGCCGTTGAAAGACCGCTGCGAATTGCTTCGCAGATGCCGGAGAATGGAGTTATTTTTAGTGATGGAGTAGAGAGCGACTTTCTGGAGTTTAATGCTGGCATTGAGGCGACCATTGGACCGGCGGAGAAAAAAGGGCATCTGGTGGTGTAGAGGTTTGTACAGGACGGCAATGGGTAATTATGAGTAAGGTACAACCATCAGATGAAATTAAAAAAGGAGGAATCAACATGAGCGACCACACTCAAGACGAAGCGAAAATCCGCAACAAGAAGAACGAGGACGGAGATTCCTTGATGGAGAAAACGAAGCTGGACAATGGCGTGGATATCGAGCCTGAGGCTGATGAATGGATTGCGAAGCCCTCACCAGTATCATACGATGATACGAAATCCTCTTCGCAGAAATAAGACTCTTGCGTCTCAATAGAGCAGTGATGCTAAGACAGATGATCCTTAACCGGGTCATCTGTCTTTTTTACATAATTAATTGAATCTGGAATATACCTTCCATACTAGCTCACGACGGCTGCTTACCTCTGTTTTCAAGAAAATGGCTTTCAGATGATCCTGCACCGTGTAGGCCGTAATATGAAGTGCACTTGCCAGTTCCTTGGTAGAAAAGCCTTGGACAATGAGCCGGACAAGCTGTCTCTCTCGTTCAGTCCATGAGTAGATCTCAGCCATAAGCGGCAACATGTCCGTTGCTTTAGCAGGCTCAAACCATACGGCCAGTTGCTTCTCGCCCATATGCTCGCGTCCGCCTTGCAGGCGAGTGGCTCTAATCGTGACCCAAGGAGTTTTAGCGTCTGCGGAAGGGATACATAGTCTGGCTGGTGCAGTAGAAGTGGATAGCGCTCGCAAGCTTACCGCCCGAACAGAGGCCGGCAGCTCGTCCTCATGGATTCCCTCCTGCTGCCGAAGCAGCTTTAGCCACTGTTCTGCTACTATATTGGACGAGAGGGGTTCTAGTTGAGCGGAAAGCGTCAGAACACCTGGCTCAAGTTCATGTTCCATAGCCATAGCGGGGGCTGGAGATACACCGACACTGGTTTGACGCAGATGGTAGGCTATGGATGGCGCTAACGCTTCAAGCAGTTGTTGCTCTTCCGCGCTGAATACAGGCTTTCCATAGTGGCGGAACAACGTAAGAAATCCCCAGCAGCTTCCTTTGTACATAAATGGAATACGCAGCTCATCGCCGAATCCAGCGGGCTGCAAAACATTTCTAAAACGTGTGCTGCGATCCGGCTGGCCTTGTGTAGATCCATGAAGCGTCGCGATAGGCTGTCCTTCTCGCACCAATTGATCGTATTTCATGATATCATCGTGCAGATACTCGTATTCTAGCAGTTTGCTATGAATGTCCTCTACACCCGACTCCGTAAATGCACCCGTGGAAAGCAGCGTTCGCGGATCTACTGAGGTACAGCATGCCGCATCAAAAGAAATCTGAGTGCGCAAGCGGTCGATTAGCGTGTGCTTGTATGTAGGAGATGAGGGTGATTTATTTCCCATTTCCATGATTGGTTGTTGATCATTCTTAAGCTGTGCAAATTGAGTATAATGTGCGTTCATCGTTTACTCCTATCGTGAAAGCTGGAGATTCTTAAAGTGCCTCTTCCTAAATCCCATATTTATGGGATGGTGGATATTCGTATTGTCTTTATAATTGAGAATGATTCTTAATTAAATCTACAATAAATGAATGGTCGTTGAAGATCAAGGCTAAATGTTTGGAGGAGAGCACATATGAAACAACCCCATATTGGAAATACCGACTCAAATCAACCTATGAGCTGGAATCATCCGAATGTACATAAATATGCGGATACGATTGCTTTAAAAATACCTGGATATACCCATCTGTATGAGATGACAGATTGTTTGATAACCGCACAGCTTGAAGCGCAGGCTCATAACAGGAATATCGATCTGCACGTGCTGATTGTCGGAGCTGGGGGCGGTCAGGAATTGATTACGCTCGGAGGGCGGCATGAGGCATGGTCCTTTACGGCAGTTGATCCCTCTGAGCACATGCTGGACTTGGCACGTCAACGTGTGACACAAGCGGACATCGGTTCACAAATATCATTTGTTACAGGCACGTTGGAAGAGTTGTCTGGAGAATCGCCTGAAGAACAGCACGAAAAGTACTGCGAAGAATTATCCGATGAACCAGTCTATGACGCTGCTACCTGCCTGCTGGTGCTTCATTTTCTTCAGAGCTTGGAAAGTAAACAGGCATTGCTGCGCCAGATATCCGCTCGACTCAAGCCGGGTGCACCTTTTTGTCTAGCTTCTATTAATGGGAATCCGCAGGAGCCTTCTTTTTCCATCCAAATGCAGGCATGGAAAGGTCATATGCTGAGTCAGGGCATTTCACTGGAGGATTGGGAGCGATTCGCTGCTTCCATCGGTCGCGAGTCAAACCCGGTGTCCAATGCAGCAATTCAGGAACTGTTGATAGATGCAGGCTTTACCCACATCACCCGGTATTATGGTGCTTTTTTAGTAAATGCATGGTTTGCGGTTAAAGAGGGAGAGACGGCTTATGACAAAGGATAACATCATCATTATTGGCGGGTATGGCCATGTTGGAAAAATTGTATGTACAGAGTTAAGTGAAATGTTCCCCGGCAAGGTATTTGCCGCAGGCCGCAGTCTGGAACGTGCCACTGCATTCAGCCAACAATCGAATGGCAAGATACGACCCTTGCAGCTTAATATTCATGAGCCGATGGACTCGTCGATATTAAAGCAAGCCAAAATGGTTATTATGTGTCTGGATCAGGACAATACAGCCTTGGTACGCACCTGTCTTCAGCATGGGGTGCATTACATGGATATTACTGCGAATGCGGCCTTTTTGAGTCAGGTGGAGCAGTGTCATCAGGAGGCCCGAGCTTATCAGGCCACTGCGCTGCTAAGTGTAGGATTAGCTCCAGGGCTCACTAATCTATTGGCATTGCAAGCGACACAGCTCATGGATCAGACGGATGAACTGAACATATCATTGATGCTGGGTTTGGGTGATCGACACGGTCAGGCTGCGATTGAGTGGACTGTAGATCAGATTCATACCGACTTGGAGGTGATAGAACAGGGACGCCCAGTGACTCGAAGAAGCTTTACCGACGGCATAGTGGCAGACTTTGGTGCAGGAGTGGGTCGTCATCGGGCGTATCGGTTTCCCTTTTCGGATCAACAGACACTTCCACGTACACTTGATGTTCCTACGGTCAGCACACGCCTGTGCTTCGATTCGCGTTTGACCACCCGGCTTCTGGCAGGGCTTCGGACAATAGGAATATCAGGTCTGCTCCGACAGCCAACGGTTCGTGAGGCAGTAGTTCGCAGCTTTGGCAAGGTGCATTTTGGAGGAAATGCTGTAGCGGTCAAGGTAGACGCCAAAGGAACTCTTAATGGTAAGGAGACGAGGGTCGAATGCAGGCTAAGGGGACATCATCAGTCTGATTTAACTGCTAAAGCCGCCGTCTTTGCAGCGCTTGCTCTGTATCGCTCAGAACTTCCATATGGTGTTTTTCACATGGAGCAGGTTTTTTCGTGGGATCGCATGCGGGCTTGGCTGGGACAGCAGGTAGACGTAGATATTCAGGTGAACGGACAGCAAGTATAAAAGTCATATATTCTGAAAAAAAGACTCTCATATCATCCAAGCTTATTCAGCAACGCCTTGCGGATAGGTCTTGGATTTCTTTTCCTATTGGATTACACTAGAAAGAAGTACATATTTTTGGGAAAGACCAGAGGGGATGATATGAAATGTGGAATCCCTATGAACATAGTAGGCAGCATCCGCACGATTTTATAGTAGAATATCGATTTTACACACCGGAAGAAGGAGGCAGGAAACAACTGCCTATTCAGGGTTATCGCTGCGATTTTTCCTATGAGGGCGACGATATTACAACAACGGGAATTTATGCAATACATCCTGAGTTTGAAGATGAAGAGGGTCAATTGATCATGGATACCAGGCACCCGGTTCACCGGGAAGGTCAGGCAAGAATGTGGATTTTGTTTGGAGAAATGAGGGAAAAGGTACACCGACACCGGATACATGTAGGAACCAGGGGATATTTTATGGAAGGCCCACGCCGAGTCGGTGAAGTTGAAGTTACAAGTCTGGTAGGCCTCTTGACCAATCCGCTCGACTAAGCTGCTAGAATTCAATCAGAAGGTGCAATCAGACAGCGAATAGAGGTGTTCAATCGAAGATGGATGTCGCTTATATTATCGATCTATTACGTAAAGACGATGTAACCTTAACCCCAGGCTTATCCACCCGGGAGATTACTGAAGTCGAAGACAGGTATGATATTCACTTTCCGCCCGACTTAAGAGAGCTGCTGATGAACGTTCTTCCAGTCGGTAAAAGCTTTATTCCTTGGAGAGATACGTCACCACAGCGGATGGGTGTCATTTGGGAAAGGCTGAATTGGCCGCTTGAAGGTATGATTTTTGATGTAGAACAGAATATGTTCTGGCATTCTGAATGGGGGAATAGACCAACAGATTTGCAGGAAGCCGTGGACATATGTAAACGTGAGTTTTTGCGCGTGCCCAAGCTGATCCCCGTCTATGGTCACCGATATATCCCAGAGCAGCCATGTGAAGAAGGAAATCCGGTATTTTCAGTGTATCAAACGGATATTATCGTGTATGGAGAAAGTTTGCAGGAGTATTTCAAGCTGGAATTTGGGGAGAAGACTTACGAACAGATTAATTTTGAGGCGGTAAAAACAGTTCGCTTTTGGAGTGATTTATGTAGCTGAATCGCCGAATCGTTAGGAAATTAAATAAGTCGAGATAAAGGAAGGAGAGACTAAGGTGAAGTTGGAGCAGGATTTGGAAGAAATCAAAGAAAGGTTGACCCAGATCGAGACCAAACTGGAACAAAAGTCGACTTCCAGCAAAATCTTAAAGTACATGATCATCATTTTCCTGTCCATTTTTTTCTTGCTTATTATGATCGGAGTTATTCAATTTGTTTCGAGCTGATCGGTATAAATTTACGGACAGAAAGGAACTTGTTATGTCTATAGAAGCCATTATTTTTGATCTGGATAATACACTGATTCACCGCAAACAGGCATTCGCGGCATATACGGAGCGCTTTATAGAACGATTTATTGTGGCAGAAGAACAGGCCAGCCGTGCGGCGGTCGTTGAACGAATGCGTCTGGCAGATCAGGACGGCTACCGGGATAAAAGGGAGCTGTATACGGAGCTGCATGCAGACCTGAAACTGAAAAATCCCGATACGACAGTACAGGAGATGCTGGGCTTTTGGTATGGTGAATTTCATAAATTTACGGTACTGATGGACGGAGCGAAGGAAGTGCTGTCTGAACTGCGGTCTCGGGGCTTGAAGCTTGGTATGATTACCAACGGTTCACTCCGTACACAGCAGGCGAAGATTGACCGAGTGATGCTGAGAGATTATGTGGATTCCATTATTGTATCAGGCGGAGTCAACGTCGAGAAGCCTAATCCTCGTATTTTCGAGTTGGCACTGAAAGAGCTGGACATTGCCGAACCTGGTCATGCCTGTTACGTAGGCGATCATCCGACGAATGATATTCGTGGTGCGCAAAGTGCAGGGCTGCATACCATCTGGCTGGAAGGCTTTATGACGTGGAATGAAATGGACATTGTACCGGATCATCAGATTGGGAGTCTACGTGAAATCACTGGCTGGCTGGATCGTCTCAGCTATCCATCGAATATGGAGGAGGGGGCATCATGAGTATGGAGCAGCAACCGAATCCCATTCTATTATCGTTCCCTGAACAATTCCAGACAGGGCGATTG
Organism: Paenibacillus sp. ALE2; assembly: GCF_054113385.1. Lineage (NCBI taxonomy): Bacteria > Bacillati > Bacillota > Bacilli > Caryophanales > Paenibacillaceae > Paenibacillus > Paenibacillus sp. ALE2. The sequence continues at coordinate 5,690,290 of NZ_CM134213.1, read as the reverse complement.
ACCATACGCGCTCCACAATGGGGCGATGGTGCGGCGGTCAATGAGGCGATACGCGAGAGTGTACATGAACTGCGGCCCTGGCTTCCTTTTGCGAGAAATCTCCCTACGGTAGAGGAATCTGAAATCCGTTCACGCCAAGCCAGACTTAAATTCCTGGATCGATCCGACATGGTGCTGTATATATTTGATACGGCTTCGGGACAATTTGTAGCCAGCAGCGGTCTGCATCGTATTGATTGGGATGCACGAAGATTTGAAATTGGATATTGGCTCAGAACATCATGGACCGGAAAAGGTATTATAACCGAGGCCGTGCACGGTATTACGGATTTTGCCATACAGCATTTGCATGCCAATCGGGTGGAGATTCGTTGTGATTCTAGAAACACGCGCAGCGCCAAGGTAGCAGAACGTGCAGGTTTTACACTGGAGGGAATTTTAAGAAACGTCGAGTATGATGAAGAGGGAAGCATGGCACACCAAATGGTTTTTGCCAAGGTGCGTGGTGTTGAATTTTAGCAAGCGATTGTATGATATTGCGGGGGCTTATTATGATTCATGATATGACGAAAAATACAGACAAGTTGGTGTGCATACAATATGACAGCAGCTTAAGGTTCAGCAATCTTGCAAGCGCTATCCCAAAAGAAGGATTGACAAAGTTTACAGCAGTATTGCGGAGATTTCCAGTGTCAGGAAAGGTAGTTTAGTATGAGAAAACTTCGTAAGAGCAGCAATTGGGAAATTAATCGGGAAATAAAGGGAAAGTTCCACTGGAAGACCCGCGCTGCGTATCTGGTTGCCGTGCTGGTCATGATCTTGTTGGGCTTGGGAAGCAGAGCTTTCTCCACCCGGTTACCTGCATTCGTTGCCAATCACTTTGGGGATGCCTTGTGGGCGTGCATGATTTATTTTGGGCTGAGAATGTTGTGGGTGAATCGTCGGTTGTCTGTAGCCCTTTGGGGCAGTTTGCTGTTTTGCTTTGCTATTGAGTTCAGTCAAATGTACCAAGCTCCCTGGATTAACCACATCCGGGCGACGACCCTGGGCGGCCTAGTGCTGGGCAAAGGGTTTCTGACCGTGGATCTGATCAGGTACACGGTTGGTATTATGATATCCTGGGCACTGGACCAAGGCTGCCAAAGGCTGGCGGGGATCAATAAACGTTAGACGATGACAAACCACTCAAATAATCTGAGAAGCGAGGGTTGCGCTTGAAACAAAAGAGAAAGCGTCACAGGTTGTTCGGTAAGATGGTTGGGTTATGCGCAGGGTTCAGCTTGTTGTTTGCAACCATACTTATTCCAGGGCAGGCATTAGCCGAAAAGCAGCTTGCAGCGCCTCTTCGTTTTGATTTTGGCCCTGGGGATGTAGCAGACGGCTACACCCAGGTCACTGCTAAGGATGCTTACACGCCTGAGCGTGGCTATGGATTTACCGATCTTTCCAAGGTAAATGAAGAGAACCGTGGTGGAAGTGATGCTATCCGCTCAGATTTTGTGCGTGTTCAAGGCTCATCCTTTGTCGTCAATTTACCACCTGCGGATTACACGCTTTCTCTAATTGCCGGAGATACTGCCGGAAACACGGATATTACGGTTAAAGCCGAATCCATTGTTAAAGTAGAGCGTACCGCCAAAACAGCAGGACAATTTGTCGAGGCTGGGTTTGAGCTAGCACTCATCGACGGTCAGCTCGAATTGTATTTTTCGGGAGATGAAGCGAAGATTAACGCCTTGGTTATCACTCCCAATAAAGCTCGAACGGCTGGAGAACATCCTTCCGTATACCTTGCGGGAGATTCTACGGTTCAAACCTACAAATCCTCGATGAAGCCTCAGGCGGGCTGGGGGCAAATGATTGCTCCGTTTTTTACAAATGAGACTATTTTTGTGAACCGTTCTATTGGTGGACGTAGCACGAAGACCTTTTTGGTTCAAGGGCGGTTAGATGATATTTTACGGAATATCCGTCCAGGAGATTATCTGTTCATACAGTTTGGGCATAATGATGCCGCGATCAATAATCAGGAGCGCTATGTTTCACCTGCCGATTATAAAGTTTACTTGAAAACGTACATCCAAGGAGCCACCCAACGCGGTGCGGTCCCTGTGCTAATTACTCCTGTAGGCCGCCGCGATTATGATGCAGCAGGTGCATCGTTTCGGATCAGTTTCCCGGAATATGTGCAGGCGATGAAGGAAACAGCATCAGAGACGGGTGTTGCACTGGTCGATCTTAGTCAATTGAGTGTAGCCTACTATGATACACTAGGCCTGGAAGGAACACTTCCACTGTTTTTACATTTGGAGCCAGGTGTGTATCCTGCATTTCCTGATGGCGTGAAGGATGATACACATTTTCAGGAGTATGGTGCGGAGCAAATAGCCCGCTTGGTAGCCCAAGGGGTTCGTGACTTGAATATTCCTTTATCCTCAAATGTAAAGACGGAGAATCTGCAATAGCACCGAATTTCCATAACCATGATATACTCAGAAAATAAGCTGGCCCTACCCAAACCCAGCATGATTTAGGCTTGGGTGGGGCTTTAATGTTCTGGACTTTAAGGAGGAAGTAGTATGACAGTAGCTCAACTTCATAATCTTATCAACGGTCAACTCCTGCATAATCAGCATCGGAGTTTATTTTATATGCGCGAGGGCTCTGTTCTGTTAGGACCATCAACGGAAATGACGTACTGGCTGACGCAGCGAAGCTCGGAACTGATCCTCATGCTTCAAAGCTTGAAGCGCCAGCATACGTATCATGTTTTTGTGAAGGATGTAGCGGCCCAAATACTGTCCCAGTTTGTAAATACCAATCAGTATCTACATTTTCACACAGATCATGCGAGGGAGCTTACGGAGCTGTATGATCGATTCTTCACCCGGATTGAAAAGCTGTTCCAAAAGAAGTCTATAGCAGGGGCAACTCTGGACTTACTGCTCCAGCAGCATTATGGGCATTTGAGAGATTTTTTAACTCGTACCAATGGACGTGAAGTGTTCGCTAAGTATGCAGAGAATGAATATACCTTTTGGGTACCTTGTGAGGAATATACACCGGAGTTGCAAGCGAATCTGCTAGGATTAGACATTGCTCGTTTGCAAGAGCCTGTTCTAGATGTTGGCTGCGGATCAGAGGCACGGTTGGTTACTTATTTACGTGCCTATGGAATTGAGGCATACGGAACAGATCGGCTGGCTGAAACAGACGGTTGTATCACCCGAGGAGATTGGTTAGCGACTACTTATGAAGAAAGTACATGGGGAACGATCGTTTCACATATGGCATTCTCCAATCATTTTATACATCATCATCTGAAGACAGACGGTAATATTCATGAGTACGCTCATAAATATATGGAATTGCTTAGAGCCATTCGGCCAGGAGGGAGCTTTATTTACAGTCCATGTCTCCTATTCATGGAAGAGCTTTTGGATGCCCGAATGGGGTATCAAGTAGAGTATATCGAGTCCTCTAAAGGTTACAGAGCTACGAAAATAACGCGTATACATTCATAAGTGCTAGTATCAATCATTTGTCAGATTCACTCTTGGAATGGTAGTATAAGGATAGATATTACTCTATTTGGGATTCTGTTAATGATCGGGATTCCCATGACGTTAATTTGATAGCATAGTTGCCCTGAATAATAAATTATTGTATAGATAACGGAATTTTTCAGGGAAGATTAAACCATATTTTCCTAAAAGCCGATATATGGAAATGAGGCGAGAACACACTGTTATTATGCCCGCCGCAAAATGGAGGTATATAATTGGGTTAGGAGAGTAGAAGAAGTGTCCGATTTGTATACGAAAAAAGAAGTAGAAGATTATGTAACGAACGTGGTTTTCGAACGACCTTTAGGTGTAAGCATTGCAGCTATTTTACTAATTTTTAATGGAGCACTCCTGTTGGTGACACAGCTATTGACGCTCAATGCACTAAATGAGGCTTCTACGTTATTAGGCATGTGCAGAGGCATGTTTCAAGGGTTTATCGCGTTGCTTGGCTTGGCAGGAACGGCTGCCGGTATTGGTATGTTGTTCGGTAAGAAGTGGGCTTGGTGGCTGGCATTATTTTATTTTACATATGAGACCATGCGTTATGCGTGTGCAATTCTGTTTATTCCCGATGTCTCCCCAATGTTAGGTGGTGTGCAGCTAAGCCCTGCTCTATACTACGTTAAATATGGTATGCGTATTATTTGGAATTTATTGTTTACATTGTTTATGTGCCGTAGTACGGTAACCGGCTTTTTTCAAACAAGTAAAATCAACAAGTGGAGAGCATGTATCGCATTATTCTTAATCAATGGATTGATGGTGGGGATCGGCTGGTGGTTGACCAGGTAGGTTCTGTGAATGTGAAGGAGGAGATGAATGATGACAATGGAAACGTTTCCGATTCTGGAAACCGATCGACTTCGCTTAAGACAGCTTACATTAGGAGACGCGAGGGATGTATTTGCCTATTTTTCCAGAGATGAGGTTACAAAATATTATGATTTGGAAAGTTTTACGGAGGTAGAGCAAGCTGAGAAATTTATTCGTTCCATGCTAACCAGATACGAGAAGCAAGCGGGTTTTCGTTGGGGAATTACGTTAAAAGAAGCTCCTTAGCAGGTGGTGGGTACAATTGGATTTCATAACTGGCAGAAGGAGCACTCTCGTATTGAAATTGGCTATGAGCTGGCGCCGGAATATTGGCAACAAGGGCTGATGACAGAAGCGTTGAGAGCGGTAGTGGATTATGGCTTTCAATTGCCGCAGGTTCACCGTATAGAAGCCTTCATTGATCCAGATAACGAAGGCTCCAGACGGCTGCTGCTCAAAAGTGGCTTTACTAAAGAGGGTCACCTGAGAGATTACTTCTATGAAAAAGGTCAGTTTGTTGACGCTGTTGTTTTTGGCTATCTTCGGACGGAGTTTCCCGTAAAGCAGTAAGTTTATAAATATCCTTTGTCTCCGTAAGGCTGGAGTCGATCAAGCCAGGTCTGCTCCAGCTTTGCCAGTGCATCTTTGACATCAAAGAATTCCGAATCTTTTTTCTTCAAAACGTCCAGCACTTCAAATTCAAACGAATCTTCGCCATATTCATTCCATTCCTGTTGTAGTGGTTTGTTCTTAAATCCACCCATTTGCAGCTCAAAACGCCTTCCATTCAGCGACTTTAAATTCGGCGTGGAAGCGACAAAAATTTTCCCATTGCGTGTATTACGAATACAATAGATTCCTGCCTCTGTCTTCATCTCCATGTATTGCTGAACTAGTTCTTTTCTTCGATCCATTGTCCAATCCTCCTATTTGAGCATTTTGTATAAATCCCAAGAGCGTTTTCAAATCAGCAATGTATAGATCGAAACGCTTTAGTTCGTCTATATATTGTACCTACGAGCGTCGAGAATCGAATTATGCAAAATGCTGATCTTATAAGCGCCTAGCTTCAAGATTCCTTCAACCAATATTCACTGCCATCCGGTTTGCGATCCAATAGACCGTATTCAATCATATATCTTCGCACCGTAACATAATCGTCATATACTTCCTGTAAAATCGCATTGATATCTTTCTCATGATATATTTGTCCCTTTACAAAACGGTCTGCAATTTCACGCAGCACAATCAGCTTGTGCTTTTCTTGCATTTTAAAGGTCTTTAGGCGCCCGTCTGTACCCTTCGGAAAATACTTCGTGAGTACCTTTTGCCTCTCGTCTTCCGTAATGTTGTAGCGTTCATCTACCATCCGTGCTCGTACGGGTACGTCTACCATGGCGGGAGCGTGATGGTCTTTCTCCTTTAACAGTTCCATTAATGTGAGAAATACTTTGGCCTGTCGTTCTTTTTCCTTGAGACCAAAGCGATGATTGCGTATGGTGGATGCGCTGCCGATTCCGGTTTCCTTTTGAATGTCCGCATCACCCATGCCTTGATAAAATAACTGAAGTAACCGATTCTGGTGATCCGTCAGTCCAGTCAGCTTTTTGTCCAGACCGATCAAATAGTTAAACACCGAACCGTACGTCCGCTCAATATGAAGACGCATATACCGTTCCGCGTCATAAAATACCCCTTGATCCTGATATATGATGCCTTGTTCATATCGTTGTCCGTCCAAGAGGCAAATTACCTGCTCCCCTTGGAGAATATATCCACGCTTCAGTTCTTCAATACCAGCATTCCAGAATAGTTCGGAATGGTCCATTTTAGCAAACACCTCAATCGAATGATGATTATTTTATAGACAATATAACATTTTGTTTATTTTAAATCAATGGATGGGATGAGTGTGAGGACGTTTTTCACTATTCAAATTTATATAATGTATAAAAAAGAAGGTTATTATTTTAAACATAAGAGAATACCTTTACGTACGTTAAGCTGAATTGGATTGCTGCCTCCACCGAAAATCAGAATGCTTATTCGAATGAGGCCAGAGGGAATTCCCTTACGTTGGAAACAGAGGAAGATTCCATACGAAGCTGAGGGGAAATAGATTCGACGAGCAGAACCGATTGACTCAAGTCAAGGTCGACGAAAAACTCGTAGAGTACCGATACAACGGAGACGGATTACTGACAGATCGTATACAAAATAGCGTCCATACCCGATATTAAGGTCTAATATCAATCTAACAAGTAAAGAGATTATTGGAGTTCAACTTGGCAGTTTCAATAAAGAGCGAAAGGAGAGCTTTAGTAGTGCTATTAAAAGAGATTGATACGAACCACGGTACCTCAAGGGTGTCATGCACATACACTCCGTCTATTGAAACCTATAATATTGTCACAGATAATATGACAGATGATTGTATACCTACTCAGCTTGGTAATGGATGTTGCATTTGGCTAAATGGGAAAGGGCAACTTGGAGAGATTGAATGTATTTGTCCAAAGAATTTCAAAAATGGAATTTCAACATATTTTCATCTTGACGAATGGATTAAAGGTACACCTTCTTTCGAGATATCTTCAATTGATGATGATGTAGTCATCGAACAACTTGAGGATGGATATATTATTTGGTTATCGGAAAAAAGTAACGTAGAACTAGAAGTATCGCAAAGTGGAATAAGCTACTTATTATCAGGAAATAAACTATCAGGTATAGTAGCTAAAAAGAGCAAAATAATTGAATGAATATCATGGATCGTCATGCCTAGTAGGAAAGAGGTTTTGACCAAATCCAAATAAGGGAATAGTAAGAGATTTTAAAGGGATTAGAGAAAGAGAAATATACTGCGATGAACCCCCAAGCTATTCTACTGTTAGCCAAGCATTCTCATCAAACACTATAATTCTTATTAAAGGTAACTTTTCAGCCACTCATTATTTTCAAGAGATGTTGGAAATAAAGCCGTGAATTGTTGAAAAGAAGTATGATGCTTCGTTAACATTTAAGTCCGAGTTAGGAAAGATTCAATTTGCAATACCGGCAGAAGAACTGAAAAAAATTAAAAAGCCAGGGGATTTCAGTCCTTGGTGGCTTCAAAATAATTGATTATTCTACCTAAGAAGCTAAAAATGATACCTTAAATGCTACATTCTTTAAAATTATTGGGAGGAGATATGATACAAAATGAGGCAGAGATTTGCTGTCATGGATGATGAAAGTGGGCTCACAGTTGGTTATTGTCAAGATGTGGTTGGGCTAACGGGTGATATTATGGTCGAAACGTATGAAAAGGTCATTTTTGAACAATTTGTCTTTAATGAGGAATTCATAAGAAACATAGCAAAGACAAAACAATCTGTATCCAACTTGTGCATTGTCATTTTAAATGACGAAGAAAAAGGGATTGGAAGCTATTATTATCACCTACCTGAATCCTTTATAATCCATAAACTAAATTACAATAAAGGAAACTTCAATCTGGAACTAACCGGTATACTTGAAACGAAACCCTCTCCTGTTGAATTAAGATTATGGGAGTTCTTAAAGTGCTCTCAGTCGCTTGAAAATAATATATGGCAAGGCTTTTCTAACGAAGAACGGTCTGGATGGCTAAACGTGACTAGAATACATTCTGCATCTAATCATTTTGCCAGACCGGATAAACGAGGAGAAGTCTACACCTTAGACGGGGAACACCTATTTGATTTTACAACATTTTTTATAGCACTTGGTGAAGCGATTAATGGGCCCGGAGGGTACTTTGGATTTAGCTTGGACAGTATATCGGACTGTCTCTGTGGAGGTTTTGGGGCAGTAGGACCGTTCACGATCCATTGGAAAAACGCACATTATTTCTTGGAAAGATTCGAGGAAGAATGGGATCGAGAAGAAAGAAGTTATGGATTTTCACCACAGCAATATTTTATGGATCTTTTAACGATCTTAGTATCAGGTGGTGTCACCGTGAATTTTTCTTCGAATTAAGATAGCAAAGCAAGAAGGGATTTTGAAATGGAATATAAATTAATGCAACCACCTTTTTGCACATAGATATTTGGGAATGGTATCTAGGGAATGTACAGATTCAAAGTGAAAGTGCTTTGGAGTTAGAAGCGGATCATTCAGGAACCAAAGTCTTATTTTAGCGTAAATCGTCCTGTTATCACTGGTTTGTCTAAGGAAATAGATATGGATGTGATCATGATCTTAACGAATAAAATGTATCGAGTTTTAGACGGTGATCGTAATCCTAATGCTTTATTGGACATTTATCATACGTGGGAGAAATATATTTAAAATTACCTTATAGAAAGAGATTACGGTGTGAAATCTAATTGAGTGGGAAGATCGGTAAAAAAGTATTTTAAATATTATACAAAGAACAGAGAGCCGTTAACATGTTAACGGCTCTCTTCGTCGTCTTCTGGCAAGTATTCGATCAGTTCACCAGGGAGTACGCCAAGGGTTCTACAAAGTGTATTCAAGGTTGGGAAGTCAATTCGGGCGTTTGCGTTGGAGGCCAAAGCTTTAACCGTATTTCTATTAATTCCCGTAATAGAAACAATATCTTTCTGTTCGAGTCCACGATCCTTCATAATTTTATCAAGAGAAAATCTAATCACAACAATTCCTCCAAGAAGTAATCAAGTAAACTAGTTGACATGTATAAAACAGAGGTGTATATTTGTATCAAGTAATCTAGTTAACAAGATTATAAGTAAACTAATTTGATGCCTTCATAGTATCAAAATGCCTTAAAATTAGCAACAGTCACTATATTGATAATCCTAACAAATAAATGCGTGAGGAGGCTTAAAAAACGTATAGAAGTTTCCATTTGAAATGCATTTAACAACGTTATGAAACTGTTTTTAATGTTTTTTAAAGAATAGATTGTAATACAGGTTAATATTTCATCGAACTAAGTTGTGATAAATGAATAAAAGATTGGAGCGAGGATGTATGACAGAATCGGTAATAGAATTGGAGCGGGTATCCATGGTACAGGGGCCGTATGATTACCCTCATATGTATGAGATATTTGAAGGAGTTCTTTATGACTGTCAATATTTCTTTTACCTCGAAAATGGCATACTGTGTTTGCGCCATGTGAAGAAGGTGGAGCAGTCATATCATACGCATCTTTACCTGGATGGAGAGAGCGGAGGCTTGCAACTGGCAGAGGGTGTACAAGGGGAAGTTATGCAAGTTGTCACGGAGATCATTGAGCGCTTGCGTGCCAAGGATGGACTGACATTTTTATTCGACGAACTGCTGTGGCTACATGGTAGGGGCCCTATTGAATTAAACCTTTTCAAAAAAAGATGAAGTGACTTTAGGCAGCAGGCAACTTGCTACAAAAAAATCCTTCTATATTTTACATTATTGAATTTTCCGAATAAAAAACAGCTTATGATTTTAGCGAATGTATCAGTTGTTGGCTAATGAATACGAGCGGATTCCGAGTTAATATGGTCAATTCCACCAAAACAGTACCAACAGATGGAGTAAAACCAAAATCACTTCCCAATGATCCGTTTTGCTGTTGCTCAGATGTAGGTGGCTGAGGTTCTTCCAAGCCATATTGCTCTGCTAGTCTCTCTTTCGTTTTTTGATCTGTGACAAGTTCATCCTGTGCAAAGGTATAGCACATAGGAATGCTTAATTGTACTAAAAAAAATAATAGTACTGCGGAAATGATTATTTTTTTGCTCTGCATGGTTAGCTCCTGTGATCTCAGATTTTAGTCTATACTTTTTGCGTCACTCAGACTAAATTATGCCTTTACAGGCTTTTATGACCAGATTATAATGGTAAATAACAGCAACGGTTTACATACACTGGTTCATCGGGGTATAGCGCAGCTAGGTAGCGCGCACCCTTGGGGTGGGTGAGGTCGTGGGTTCGAATCCCGCTACTCCGATTATAATCCAAATGTCCTGCTGGTGCGGATAGTGCGCCTGCCGGGCATTTTTTTGTATATTACATACTCTATCAGTCTTTGTCTCTACTGGGTTTTGACGAGATAGTCGTATACAACAAATGTATGTACTTGTGAAGTATTGAGGGGAGATAGGATGAAGCCACTTCTGCACGGGATTCGGAAGCAAAAGTGGCAAATCAACAATCTCTCAATGCTGCCATTTATGATTTTTTAATTTACCTATAGAGATTCCTGAAGGGCCTTAGAAGAAGTGCTGTAATCAGCATAACGGGGAAGCACAATAGTGTAGTATATGCCTACCATAACGGTACAGACCCCAACTAATAAAAACAAGAGCTCAATTGAAATAAACGAAGGAAAGCTTACAGCAATGAAACCTAATGTAAGTGACTGGGACAGCATCATTAACGGATTAATCAAACCTTGCACACGTCCCATCATTTGAGGATCTACAATACGAGGCAGCCATCCTCCTATGCCGATGTTAATGAACGGAAGGATCAGTGCAATGACAAAATTGATAATCAGAAAAGCATAGAGGTGGTTAACAAATCCAAGTATGCACATACCTATTCCGGCAACCAGAACTCCGGCTGCAATCATTTGGTGTAGCTTTAGCTTGGCGGAGATGAGCGAAGCGATTAGGGTACCAAGCAACACACCAGCCCCAAAAATAATACCTGTCCAAACCATATACTGCTCATAGTTGCCTGGAGCTAGCTTATATTTAAGAATAAACATCGGTAAAACGCTAAAGCCACCATTTAAAATACCGAACATAAAAAAGCCTGAAACCAACCAAAGCAATAGTCTGTTACGTAATATGTAAAGAAACCCTTGTTTAAAATCGATCATGACAAGTTTGAATTTTAATTGTTTAAATTGATGTGCCCCGTTCGGAAGGCGTACTTCCTTGGGAATTTTGCAGGAACGAATAAGCAGTGCAGACACAATAAAAGAAACAGCATCAATGAGGATGGCTCCAGTAATTCCAAGGTGCCAGTAGACGACGGCCCCCAAAGTTCCTCCAAATAACATGAAAAGACTCCCCATCATTTGATTGAGGCCTGCGGCAATGGTGTAATCTTCTTCGTTTAATATCCCCTGTATAATGGCACTTTCGGCTGGGAAGAAAAATTTGGAGGCAGCACTACGGATGAAGAGAAGGGCAAATACCAAAGGAATCGAATCGACCCAAATAAAAATAAGTAAGCATAAAGATAAAAAAGCGCTAATCCAGTCACAATTAACAGCAATTTTTTGTCTGTCCATCCGATCTGCCAGCACTCCAACCACGAGAAATACTACCAACATCGGGAGCGAATACATTAACTCGGCAAGTGTTGCATAGTAAGGCTGATTTGTAAACCGTTTCAACAAATAAAACATGAATGCAGTAACCCCGATAATTCCCCCCATTTGTGAGGCGAAGGTTGCCAGAAAAAACCTGACATAATTCTTGTTTCTGAGTATTTGTTTTAGTCCAGTCACAGTTCCATCCCTTTCGCTTTCAAAGCGGTTTTTAGATGCCTAAGTAAAATAATAGTGAAAAGTAGGAAAATTGTACAGAAAAGTGACTTTAATGTCACTTTAAGTTTGAATTTGCATCGTAACGGCCATCTACCATTTTTAATTCTGCTGTCAACGATAATCATAGTGGGTTGGACTGGAAAGTTGTTTTTAACTCGTTTGGCGTAGTATGAGAGCAACATAACTTAAATAACCAGCCGTCGGTTGATATCCGGTGGCTGGTTATTTAAGTTGCCAAGTGTTTGATTCCTGACTCACAATTGGGTGTCAATCTCCATTGTGGTTTTGCCCATATTACCGATAACAAGCCTTACGGATAAGTTGTATGATCTGAAAGCGTTGTTAACTTTTTTTGATTAGGATATCCTTTTATACCACATTCTAATCTTTAAATGATCAAGGCTGCAGAATTACAGAACAACCCGATTCATCTCATTTACGCATGGATATGTTGAGAAAAAGGAAATGCTCATAGCTAGAAAACTTTATACAATGGAAGAGAAATAAGCACTGTGAAATTCGACTTTTGATGATGGATTTCATATAATGTGAACATAGTGTGAATTACTCAAATTAAAGATTTAACAAAACATCAAAATGAAAATGATTTCCGTCCAGCTATGAATTTCAAAATTTGACGGAGGGAACGAGATGACAATGGAAGAGAGCAGCAGACAGGTACCTTGGCAGACGTATTACGGACCTAATCTAGGTTATGTGCAGGACCAGTATGAAAAGTATGTAGCGGACCCCGGAACAGTTGATCCGGCTTACCGCGAGCTGTTTGATCAATGGGGCGAGCCGCCACAATCCGAATATTCGGCTGCTTCCATGATAGACAACAAGTTGCAAGGCCCCCCTACAAGTGCTCTGGGGCACCTTGATTCAAACATATTACAGAAAGCGGTTACAGCGGGCAAAATGGTGTGGAATATCCGTGAATACGGACATTTGGCCGCCCAAATTGACCCACTGGGATTGGATGCAGAGCAGGATACACGTTTGCTTGATCCAGCATCTTACGGTTTAACTGAACAAGACCTGAAGGCTTTTCCAGCCTCTTTAATATGGGATAACGCTCCTGCGGGAACACTGAACGGGTGGGAAGCCATTCAACGGCTACGTGTAGCGTACACAGGACCGATCGCCTATGAATTTAGTCATATTCATAACGAGGAGGAACGTAGCTGGTTGAATAGCTATGCTGAATCCGGTTGGTCCTCCAAGCCGCTCACTACACAGGAACGCAAGTCATTGCTAGGCAGATTGGTAGAAGTAGAACAGTTCGAAGAGTTCTTGCATAAAACATTCGTCGGACAGAAGCGTTTTTCCATCGAGGGTAATGATGTGCTTGTCCCTGTACTCGACGAGATTATTCGTCTAACCACAAATGCAGGAGCAAGTCATGTCCTGATGGGGATGGCGCATCGCGGCCGTCTGAATGTATTGGCACATGTGCTGGGCAAGCCTTACAGCAAAATTTTCTCTGAATTTCATCATTCACCGAATAAGGATCTGATTCCGTCGGAAGGTTCCACGGGAATTAATTACGGCTGGACTGGGGATGTAAAATACCATCTGGGCGCAGACCGTTTTGTAAAAGATGGGGAAGCCGTGCAAGCCCGTCTAACGTTGGCGAACAACCCAAGTCACCTAGAATATGTCAATCCGGTTGTCCAAGGCTTTTCGCGCGCGGCGCAGGAAGACCGCAGTGAAGCAGGCTATCCGAAGCTGGATGTCAGCAAGGCAGCTACCATTATTATGCACGGTGATGCGGCGTTTCCGGGTGAAGGTATCGTAGCCGAATCACTCAATTTCACCAATTTGCGCGGCTTCCGTAATGGCGGTACAGTGCATATTATTGTGAACAATCGTCTGGGTTTTACGACAGAGAGTGTTGATTCACGTTCGACCCGTTATGCCAGCGATCTGGCTAAGGGCTACGAAATTCCGATTGTACACGTGAACGCGGATAATCCCGAGGCTTGTATTGCAGCGGCTCGTATGGCTGGCGAATACCGCAATCGTTTCAAGAAGGATTTTCTGATTGATCTGATTGGTTACCGTCGTTATGGTCACAATGAATCCGATGATCCAGAAACAACACAACCACTAGTGTATCGTAAGGTGAAGAATCATCCGACGGTTAGCAAATTGTATGCTCAAAAGCTGATGAAGCAGGGCATAGTTGATGAAGCATTTAGTACTGCTCTGATTGAGAAGGTGCAAAACCGACTGAAGGAAGCGCATGAGCATGTGAAGAATCAACCAGAAGAGGAACCTGAATTTACAGCTGTGAAAGGGAAAAAAAATCAGAGCTCTCCGGTCCGTACTGCGGTTGAACTGAAAAAGCTGCGCCAAATCAATGAAAACTTGCTCAAATGGCCACAGGCTTTTCATGTATATCCGAAGCTGGAACGAATTTTACAACGTAGAAAAACAGCTCTGAACGAGGGTGAAAAGGTAGATTGGAGCTTGGCAGAGACGCTGGCTTTGGCCACCATTCTAGCAGACGGCAAGCCTATTCGTATGACAGGTCAGGATGCGGAGCGTGCTACTTTTGCTCACCGTAACCTTGTGCTGCATGAGCCCGAAACCGGGCGTATCCATTGCCCGCTGCATACATTGCCGGAAGCGCGTGCTTCGTTCAGTATTCATAACAGTCCATTGTCTGAGGCGTCAGTCCTCGGCTTCGAGTATGGCTATAACGTGTTTTCTCCCGAAACGTTGGTCATTTGGGAAGCGCAATTTGGCGATTTTGCCAACTGTGCGCAGGTTATTTTCGACCAATTCATTTCCGCTGGCCGTGCCAAATGGAGACAGAAATCCAGTCTGGTGATGCTGTTGCCGCATGGTAGCGAAGGACAAGGACCTGAGCATACGAGTGCACGTCTGGAGCGTTTCCTCCAGCTGTCTGCACAAAATAACTGGACTGTCGCCAATTTGAGTAGCGCCTCACAGTATTTTCATCTGCTGCGCCGTCAGGCTGCATTAAGCGAAAGTGAGGAAGCTCGCCCGCTGGTGATGATGTCGCCGAAGAGCCTGATTCGCAACAATCGTGTTGCTTCGCCTGCTTCTGAATTCAGTGAGGGAACATTCCGTCCTGTGTTGGAGCAACCTGGTCTGGGATCACGTCCAGATCGGGTAGAGCGCATTGTATTGTGCAGTGGCAAGATTGCCATTGATCTGGAGGAAGCGTTGGAGAAAGATAAGAACGGGAATGAGGCAGAAGAGCACTTGCATATTATTCGTGTGGAGCAGCTCTATCCTTTCCCGGCAGAGGAAATTCGGAATATTTTCAATCGCTTCCCACATGTTAAGGAGTTCGTATGGGCTCAGGAAGAACCTAAAAATATGGGAGCCTGGAGTTATATGGAGCCTCGTCTGCGAGAGGTTGTGCCACAGGGAGCGGAAATTCGCTACGCAGGCAGACCGGATCGTTCCAGCCCGGCGAGTGGTTATCAGCAAGTACACAGCCTAGAACAACAGCGAATTATTCAATCGGCGTTGAAGCAGGATTCCAAAAACAATATTACACTGGGGAGGTAGCGGCTGTGAGCGACATTATAGTGCCAGCAATGGGAGAATCCATCACGGAAGGGACAATCTCCAAATGGCTTGTGAAGGAAGGAGATTCCGTAGGACAGGGAGATGTTCTACTGGAGCTGGAAACGGATAAGGTTAATCTGGAAATTAGTGCGGAAGAAGCAGGGGTGGTTCAGAAAATCCTTCGTCAGGAGGGGGATACAGTGGTTATCGGTGAAGCTGTTGGCTTGATCGGAAGCGGCAGTGGCGCGGAAGCAACCGGTGCCGGAGAAGCCGCAGCGACCCAAGCGCCTGAAGCGCCGTCCGTAGCAACTTCACCAACTTCCGTAGAAAGCAGCGGTAAGGCAGTAGAAAAGTCTGCGCCGCCAGTTCCCTCCAATAGCGACGGAAATGGTCAGACGGCATCACCATCCGCCCGGAAGCTGGCGCGTGAGCGCGGGATTAATCTGGAGCAGGTACAGGGAAAGGACCCGCTTGGACGTGTGTTCCAGGAGGACGTAAAAACGCATAATGGTGCTGAAGTATCACGTACAGCATCTGTACCTGCGCCTCCCGTTGCCAGCAAGCCTGTGTCACCGTCTCCAGCTCAAACAGAGTACAGCAAGCCTGTAGAGCGGCAGCGGATGTCCCGTCGGAGAGCGACGATTGCCAAGCGTCTTGTTGAAGCACAGCAAACAGCCGCCATGCTTACTACTTTTAATGAAGTGGATATGACCGCCATTCTTGATGTGCGTAAACGCCGTAAAGATAAGTTTAAGGAGAAACACGATGTAGGGTTGGGTTTTATGTCCTTCTTTACGAAGGCAGTGGTTGGCGCGCTCAAGCGCTTCCCTACTGTGAATGCAGAAATCAATGGCGATGATATCGTACTGAAAAAATACTATGATATTGGGATTGCTGTATCTGCTAAGGAAGGTTTGGTCGTTCCCGTTGTCCGGGATGCGGATCGTCTTGGTTTTGCTGAAATTGAGAAGAGCATTGCCGATTTGGCTAGCAAAGCTCGTTCCAATTCACTTTCTCTGGCAGACTTGCAAGGAGGAACCTTTACCATAACCAATGGAGGTATTTTCGGTTCCCTGCTGTCTACGCCAATTCTGAATACACCGCAAGTGGGTATTTTGGGAATGCATAAAATCCAACTTCGCCCGATTGCCATCGACGAGGAACGCATGGAAAATCGTCCAATGATGTATATCGCCTTGTCCTATGACCACCGTATTATTGATGGCAGCGAGGCGGTCCGGTTCCTGGTAACGGTCAAAGAATTGCTGGAAGATCCCGAATCATTGTTGCTGGAAGGATAAAAATAAATTAAGCGAGTGTATTTCCTCTGTACGTGCATGACAAAAGCAGACTCTTGCGGGTCTGCTTTTTTTCCTGCATAGTACCTAACATAAGGCTATAGGCATTGCAGACATTCAGAAGGGCGGGAACTGTTTTGGACAAAGACTTGCGCTACCCGATTGGACCGTTCGTGGTTCCAGATATCATTACAGAAGAACAGCTGATCACATGGATCGACGACATTGCTGAATTGCCTGGACAACTGCGTCAGGTGGTTGAAGGACTGAATGAGCAGCAGCTAAATACGCCTTATCGCGAAGGAGGATGGACAATTCGACAGGTTGTTCATCATTTGGCAGACAGCCATATGAACAGTTATATCCGTTTTAAGCTGGCGCTGACCGAGGATACACCGACAATCAAACCCTATGATGAGGGGCGTTGGGCTGAAATACCAGACGCTAGAGAGCTTCCTCTGGAACCTTCGTTGCAATTGCTGGAAGGACTTCATGAACGGTGGGTGACTATGTTGCGTTCGTTAGGAGAAGATCAGCTACACCGAACATTTATTCATCCTGAATCGGGCCAGACGATCCGTCTGGAACGAAACATTGGCATCTATGCCTGGCATGGCAAACATCACATAGCTCATATTACTTCCCTGAAAGAACGAAATGCATGGTAATTAACTCAAAAATGATGTCCTGATGAAATATAAAGGAATACAAAAGAAACCTTTAAAGCCACTTTTATCGTGCTTTAAAGGTTTCTTTTGCTTATTCCTCACTAGGATGATGACTTGGGCGAAGCTGATAAAGAGGGCGCTTCGGAGGCTCCAGACAAAACGGAAACAGAGGTTGCTCCTGTGTTAATATGACGGTCGAGCCAGTCCACGATGTCACTCATTACCTCGTTACGATTGGTTTCATGCAACATCTCATGGCGACCGTCAGGATAAAGGCGATACTCCACGTCTTGAAGCTTCAGGCTTCGATACATATCCACTAGCGACAACACACCTTTTCCAAACAAGCCCACCGGATCACGATCCCCGGCAAAAATATAAACGGGCAGTTTTGGATTAATGTTTTGCAGCGAGGAAGGCCAGTGGATTTCTTGTAAAAGCCTGAAAAAATCGAGGAAAAAGCCTGTCGTGCAAATAGCTCCGCATAATGGGTCGTGCACGAACTGATCTACTTCCTCAGGATCACGGGACAGCCAGTCGAACGCTGTGCGCACCGGACGAAAGGCACGGTTAAAGCCGCCAAAGACCATAGCGTTGAGCAGCATGCTGCGATGATCCATTCCTTGCAGTTTGGCTTGCAGCAGGGCAACCTGCTCTCCGAGTTTCAGCAGACTACGTCGTCCGTTGGTCCCTGATAAAATAAACCCGTGATACGACTGCTGATCATCATACATAATTTTCTGGGTTAAAAAGGACCCCATGCTGTGACCCAGTAAAAAACGAGATTGATCAGGGAATTCCTTGGCCGCAATTTCGCCTAGCTCCAGCATGCCTTTTGCCATTCGATTGAATGCATTGGCTCCCGGCATACCGAGCTTATCAGGATCACCAGCTGTGCGTCCGTGGCCGATATGATCGTTGGCATACACACCGTAGCCAGAAGCGGTAAGTTTTTCGGCCAGCCGAATGTAGCGGTAGGACGTCTCACACATGCCATGCGAAACTTGAACGATTCCCTTGACGGGAACATTCTGCTCGGGTAGCCATCGGTAAGCAAAAAGCTCTGTTCCGTCATCTTCAGCGATGGTGAAGGTGTATTCCCGCATGATTAGACATCACATCCTTTAAGCTTTAAGGAAGATAAGATCTAAGTACGGTCATTCCGTCATTCAGTGTGTAACCGCCCAGATTAGCGGGGAGCAGGAAGCAATCTCCAGCTTTACAGGAAAGAGACTCCGTATTATTGTCCCATGTTATGGTTCCACTGCCTTCGCAAATCACAAGGATAGTGAAGCTGTCTTCCGTTGTAGAAAGTGTCCAACTTCCCTCTACGATACCCTTTTCCACAACAAAATACTCACAGGATGCCAGTTGGAGCCATTCTCCAGGCTGCAAGCCGTCCGTTTTCATCGTTGTTGCGCCTGCACCTTCGTAAGAAGTTACATTAAGGGAGTCCTCGATGTGCAACTCACGAGGTTTGCCGTCCAGACCGGGGCGATTGTAGTCATATAAGCGATAGGTTGTATCCGAATTTTGCTGAATTTCAGCAACCACAACACCTGCACACAGTGCATGCACGGTTCCAGCGGGGATGAAGAATGTATCGCCTGCTTCAACTGGAACCTGACGCAAACTGCCCATGATATCTCCGCTTTCAAGAGCTGTACGCAGACTTTCACGGGTTACACCTTCGGTCAGACCATAAATAATTTTGGCATCCGGCTTGGCATCAAGCACGTACCACATTTCGGTTTTTCCTAATTCTCCTGCTGGAAGTCCAGCGTAATCATCCGTCGGATGCACCTGAACGGATAAGTCATCGTTGCAATCCAGTAGCTTGATCAAAAGTGGAAAACGTCCGCCTTTTTTCGATACGCCCTTTGCGCCAAGCCAATCCTGTCCGTAGGTCTGGCGGATTTCATCCAGTCCTTTTCCAGCCAGCTCGCCATTGATAACCGTTGTTGTTCCATTTGGATGATCGGCAATCATCCATCCTTCACCAATATGTCCTTCTGGTGGGGTCAGACCAAATTGTTCTAAGGCTCGTCCTCCCCAAACTCTCTCTTTGAACTCAGGTTGAAATTGCAGCGGGTATGGCTTTAGCATGATTTCTCTCCTCCATAATGAGTAATGAGTACGATCTAACAGAATGAGGCAATCAAAACGTGCCGCTGGGTAATAGACCAGGATGAATAGACCCATATGGCGCTAAAAATATATGTAAGGCGGCTAAGAAAGTCGCTCATTACCAAATATGCGAGTTTAACAACCCGACATTATTTCTTTTCAACCGCGACTACGTAAGGCGAAGCGTCTCGTTGTAATTGACGGTAAATAATGCTTTGACCGCTGGAGACTGGGAGGGCAGAAGCCCATTGAAGGACCGCTTCCGCTTCTTCCCTGCCTCCGGCGTGTCCTGGATATAATACGGCAGTCAAAATACCGCGCGGGCGCAGCAAATGCAAGGCAGCTTCAAGTGCGACGAGCGTGCTGTCTGTATGTGTGATGACCGTAAGATCGGCGCCTTCGGACGGCAAGTAGCCAAGGTTAAACATGACAGCAGCCACTTTACCATGCAGCAGATCTGGAACGGCCTCCCGCATTTGCTCATGGCCTTGCAGCAATAGTGATACTTCTGCTAATGAAGAGGAAGAATCTTCTTCTAGCCGACGACGAGCGTAATCCAAAGCTGCCTGCTGGATATCGAACCCATAGACGCGGCCCCGTTTGCCAGCAGCTTTAGCCAGAAACAACGTATCGGCTCCTGTGCCGACAGTGGCGTCTATAGCAGTATCGCCTGGCTGCACCCGCGCAGCTACTAATTGATGAGCATAGCTCAGAACAGACAGGAATCCCATTTAAGATTTCCTCCAGTATTTTCCCTGCCACGTTTCACGTGATTTTAGTTCATTATCAATGCCGTTAAGCACTTCCCATTTTTTAAGCGACCACATAGGCCCCATCAGTAAATCACGTGGTGCATCTCCGGTCAACCGATGAACGATCATTTCAGGGGGTAAAAACTCCAGGGTATCTACAATGAGCTTAATGTACTCGTCCTTTTCCAGAAAGCGTAGCAATCCGGCTTCGTACTGCTTGACCATTGGCGTTTTACGCATGAGATGCAGGAGATGGATTTTGATGCCCTGCACATCCATAGCAGCTACTGCACGTCCTGTATCGAGCATCATTTCATGCGTCTCCTGCGGTAGACCATAAATGATGTGGGCGCACACACGGATATTCCGCTTACGTAGCTTTTCTACAGCATCCAGATAGCACTGAGTATCATGAGCACGATTAATCAGCTCAGAGGTCGATTCATGGACAGTTTGCAGGCCCATTTCGACCCACAGGTACGTGCGTTCGTTCAGCTCGGCTAGATAATCGACTACATCATCAGGCAGGCAATCGGGACGTGTAGCGATGGACAGACCGACAACACCGGGCTGTTCCAAAATAACCTCGAAATATTCTCGTAGTTCCTCAACCGGGGCATACGTATTGGTGTAGGCTTGAAAATAGCCAATATATTTAGCATTGGGCCATTTTAAATGCTGGCGATCCCGAATCGTATTGAACTGGGTGACCAAATCATCGCGGCGACGTCCGGCAAAATCACCTGATCCGCGTGCACTGCAAAAAGTACAACCCCCTTTGGCAATGGATCCATCGCGATTTGGACAAGTAAAACCCGCATCCAGCATGACTTTAAACACTTTATTTTGAAATTGCTCGCGCATTTCGTAATTCCATGTATGGAACCGTTTATCTCCCCACAGGAGAGGAGCAGGCAACAAATCTGTTTTCATGGGAGGACTCCTTTTTTTACGATCACCCTATTGTAACAAAATTCAATCTTAAATGGGAATCACTTGACCAAGAAAGTCATTAAAAAGTGCGGATTTTATCGCTTTCCGGATTGAAAAAGGTTACACAATATGTTATATTGTAAGCGGTACCAGACATATGATAAAAGGACTGTTTTTAATCCTGAAGATAAAAAGTTATCACCTGCTAATGATTATTCTTCAGGGAGACAGCTATGCTGTTTCTATCGCCTGCTTTAGGGGAAGTGCACGTCGGTTCCATCACAAATAACCCGTGAGGTGATCTTTTATGAATACGCAGGATAAGACGCGTATGGATAAAGTTACTGTTGAGTTAACCTTTGATGAGGCGTTAGCATTGACTGGTGTCCGTTTTGGGCAGGATCGTCAGATTGGAACGGCTGCACGTCAAAAAATCAGAGCCGCTTGCCAAAAGACAATTGATTTTTCACCTGCTGATGGGGTAGACTATGAACAATTAAACTAGTTGGACCCCAATCCAAATATATTGAAAAAGGAATTTCATTTCCGTATCTTCAAGCGGGGGTGGAATTCCTTTTTCCTTGATAACAGAGCATATGGAGGAGTAACATGCGTTTACGCGGAAGAAAAGGAATACGTGAAAGTCTGGAAGAACAGCAAGATCTGGTCATCTTGGAGCCATCACAGTATAAGGGGAATTGGCAGCAGCTTTTTGGTAATGATCGTCCCATTCATGTGGAATTTGGTATGGGGAAAGGGCAATTTATAAGCCAAATGAGCTACCGAAATCCAGAGGTTAACTATATCGGCTTTGATATGTATGATGAGTTGGTTCGCCGTGCTACGGAAAAGTCCCGCCTGGCCTGGAGTGATTCAGAGGTTGTTACACCGCCCAATATCAAATTGGCACTGGCAAACATCGAACAGATCGAGAATGTTTTCGAACCAGGGGAAGTAGAACGCATTTATCTGAATTTTAGTGATCCCTGGCCTAAAGCCAAGCATGCTCGCCGTCGTTTGACGCATCCGCGTTTTTTGGACAAGTATCGTCAGCTTTTGAATAGCAGAGGACAAATTCATTTTAAGACAGATTCGGAGACATTGTTTGAGTTTTCTCTGAATTCATTCGCTGACAGCGGTCTGCAAATGACGAATATTTCGTTAAACCTTCATCGTGATGGAATCAATGAGGAGCATGTCATGACGGAATATGAACAAAAGTTCATGGGTAAAGGTATGAATATTCATCGCGTCGAGGTGCTGATTGGTAAAGACGCTTTGGAAGAGTACGGAAAAACACGGCTTGAAAAATACGGAAAGTAAAAGCAGACAAAATAAATAAAGTAAACAAGACAGGGTGCTTCCTTTTAGGAAAGCACCCTGTTTGGTTCCAGTATATCCAAAATACTCTGTGCGCTCTGAAGAGGATAATATCGCGCTATATTATGAATGTGCTCCTGTCGCTTGCGAACGATTTCTGGAAAATCGTATAGCAGTCGGTTCATCCATTTAACGACAACATCCAGCGAAGTAATCGGTTCTCCGAAGCCTTGAGCCGTAAAATACTGACAATTTTCCTCCTCCTGTCCAGGGAGAGGCTTGTGAAACAGCATCGGAATCCCTTTGGCCAACCCCTCGGTGCATGTCATTCCGCCGGGTTTGGTAATGAGCAAATTCGATACTTCCATTAATTTGTCGATTTCCCGTGTGAATCCGAAAATATGAATATTTGGATGATTAAACCGGGGATCTAGCTCCATTTTACGACGAATTTTATCATTATGCCCCAAACAAAAAATAAATTGAATCTTTTCTCTCCAATCGGTAAGTGAACGATGTATAAATTCGTCATTCATCAGGCCCCAGCCGCCGCCCATAACAAGTACTGTCGGGATGGGTTTAAGTCCAAATTGTTCTCTGATTTCATCGTGCCCTGGATGTTCCCAAAAATTGGGATGCACCGGAATGCCGGTCACCTGGATTTTTGATACGGGTACTCCACGCGCGCGCAGCTTACGCATGACTTCAGGCGTAGATACAAAGTACCGGTCAACCTCAGGACTAATCCATGTTCCATGTGCATCGTAGTCTGTTATGACGGTACACAGCGGGACATGTAGACCTAAGCGCTTCAAACGTGAAATGACCGCGCTTGGGATGGGGTGAGTACATACCACCAAATCGGGACGAAGCTGCCGAAGAATATTTCGGGTCTGTGTGTAGAACAGACGGTGCAAAGCGAGCGTTGTAAGACGGTTTAATGATTTTTTGTATTGATGACGGTAAACCAATCCGACTAGGCGAGGCTGCGATACAACAGTCTTCTTGTATGCTGTAATAATGAGCGGGGCCATTCTCGGATTCAAAAAGCTCCCCAGCTCCAGCACTCTTGTCTGCACATCCGGAGAAAGCTTCCGCAAGCTGCTTGAGAGCGCGTAGGCAGCTTGAGTATGTCCGGCACCGAAACCTTCCGATAATAATAACACTCGTTTTTTAGCCACTCTCATTTCACCTGTTCCTGCTGGGATGTTCTCAATCATACCATATCGGCTTTAAGGCCAGAATGCAACCGTTCCTATTGCTGCAGACGTTCCGATGACTGCTCCTGCAAGTACATCCGTGGGATAGTGAAGCCCCAGATAAATTCGAGAAAAACCTACAATTATCGCTACTGGCAACAGCAACAGTGCTAGCATGGGTGACTGCAGCATAAAAGGAACGGTAGCCGAAAAAATTGCGGTCGTGTGTCCTGAGGGAAAAGAATGATCCGACAGGGGATTGCGAAATGTATTCGTGCCTGGTAGCGCCAAGTACGGACGTATCCGCGGATACAGCTTTTTAACGATAGCCACGGGGATGTGACTGACCGCAAGAGCGATAGCTCCTTTCATGCCGGAATCTTTCCATGGATACGGAGCGAGCCACCAGATAAGAAGCGTAGAGGCTATAGTAAAGGTAGCGCCGCCTAAATGTGTGAGATAGTACAGCCAAAAGTTCAAAAAACGGTTGTGTAAGCGCCCGTTGATCCATTTGAACAATCGCTGCTCCAGATTTACAAGTTTTACGACTAGACGTTGCATTTGGTTTCCTCCGGTTGCCGGTTCAGGTCTGTCGGCAAATATTTTGAATCAATTTGACAGAATCAGATCTAAGTAATTATTCTCTTGCTCTCATCATATTTTTAAACGCTGTTCATTTCAAGAATCACCACTTATCTGGTTCAATTCTACACAAAAATGTTAATGGAATATAAGCAGTATTGTATAACTTTCTTTGCGTTCATCCGTCTAATAAGATAGAGTGATTAGAAGTGGTTGCTAATTGGCCCACAAAAAGGAGGGACCAAAGAAATAAAAAGTTAGCAAATGGATGAAAATAAGACCTAAGCGTCATGAATGAAAGGTCCAGCGCCGCATTCTCGGTTCAAACGGGAATTTGTCGTGTTTTTTTGCTGCTGAGACCCGTTTAGGGGCTTTGACAAAAGATTGAAAACCAACGAAAATCGTAATGGCATTCCTGTGTCAGCCAAAAGGGGGCTGCGCAGAGCCGAAAGAAGAAAGCAAGGGTCGGGTCAAAACTACAGAAAAGGCGCACAAAGCGCCGCAACTTGCGCTACACAGATAGAAAACAGACAAACGCAAGATTTTTAAAGGGGTATAAAAAGGGGGTAACAAGAGATCATGTTAGACGCTATTTTTGTGACGCTCCAGATTATACTGGCGTTGATCGCAGTCTATCAGTTTGCATTCTCCTTGTTCGGATTGGTTCGCAAGAAAAGGAAAGAGCAGGCGGCTCCAGAAAAATCATTTGCCATTTTAGTCGCTGCCCACAATGAAGAACAAGTTGTCGGAGCATTGATGGAAAATCTAAAGCAGCTTGACTATCCAAAGGAGCTGTACGACGTATTCGTAATCTGTGATAACTGCACAGATAAGACAGCGGACATTGTTCGTGCTCACGGCATGAATGCATGTGAACGTACGAATCCGAATTTGCGTGGTAAAGGCTATGCTATTGAGTGGATGCTCAAGGAGCTATGGGCTATGCCGCGTCAATATGACGCCATTGTCATGTTTGATGCTGACAATTTGGCGCATACCAATTTCTTGAGCGAAATGAACAATGACTTGTGCTCAGGCGCCCGTGTTATCCAGGGATACATTGATACTAAGAATCCTGAGGACTCTTGGATCACAGCCGCATACGGGGTATCTTATTGGTACATCAACCGTTTGTGGCAGTTGTCACGTCACAACCTGAATATGGCTAATTTCCTCGGTGGTACAGGCATGTGCTTTGAAACAAATCTGCTCAAGGAAATGGGCTGGGGTGCAACAAGTCTGGTAGAGGATTTGGAATTCACTATGCGTTGTACACAACGCAACGTATATCCAAGATTTAATTACGATGCCAAGGTTTATGATGAGAAGCCGTTGACGTTCAAAGCTTCGTCCAGACAGCGTCTGCGCTGGATGCAAGGTCACTTTACGGTTGCTCGTCGTTATTTCTTCCCATTGTTGTGGCAGAGTATCAAGCATAGAAGCCTGATTAAATTCGATATGGCTCTTTATGGTCTGAACGTGTATATCGTACTGTTTACCTTCTTGATGACAGTAGCGATGTGGGTAGATATTGCATTATTTGGTGGACCCAATATTGAAAATATCTACGTACAATTCCCTGCTTGGACCGGTTTTGTGGCTGTGGGGCTGAATATTGTTACCTTTTTGATCGCGATGATCTTGGAAAAGGTCACGTTCAAAAAAGTATATTTGTACTTGCTGCTGTTCCCGGTCTATCTGATTTCGTGGTATCCGATTACGTTCTATGCGTTCTTTACACAGAACAACAAGCAATGGAGCCACACCCAGCATACGCGTGTCGTTCGTCTGGAAGAGGTTCAGAGCAAGCAAGGTTAATGGACGATAAAGTAAAACTTTGTGTCCTACAGAGGCTGGGCTTCAACTGTTTTTATAAAAGTGTTGACGACTCAGTAGTAACATGATATGATATTTGAGTATGTTAATTGAAAAGTATGGATTAACAAGTAGAAGGACCGACTTCTCACCTGTCCGGTATTGCCGGCTGGTCATGATCCAATGATTTGTGAATTGAACTTTCATGATGAATTGAGTATCAGACAGGGATGTCGGCTGCATAGTCGTCATCCCTTTTTTGTGCTTAAACACAATACAACAATAACAGGTTCTGGAGGTGGAGGGTTATTAGTAAGGAACATATGATCAATGATGAGATTCGAGTGAGAGAAGTACGTCTAGTTGGTGCAAACGGGGAACAAATCGGGATTAAACCGACTCGTGAAGCTTTGCAAATGGCGATTGACGCAAACTTGGATCTCGTGAACGTGGCGCCTCAAGCGAAGCCGCCCGTGTGTCGGATTATGGATTACGGAAAATTCCGCTATGAGCAACAAAAGAAAGAAAAGGAAGCCCGTAAAAACCAGAAGATCGTTGACATCAAAGAGGTATGGTTCCGTTCCAACATCGAGGAACATGACTACCAAACCAAGTTTCGCAATGTGGTGAAGTTCCTGAATGAAGGGGACAAGGTGAAATGCTCTGTTCGTTTCCGTGGTCGCGAAATTACCCATGCTAATGTGGGTCAAAAAATTCTCGAACGTGTGAAAACGGAAGTTGCTGATCTTTGTACCGTGGAGCGCCAACCCAAGCTCGAAGGACGCAGCATGATTATGATATTGGCTCCAAAGAGTCAATGACAAATTAAGGAGGAAGTTCAATGCCAAAAATGAAAACACATAGCAGCCTTAAAGGCCGCTTCAAAATTACCGGTACTGGTAAAGTGACGCGTTACAAAGCTTACAGAAACCACTTGCTTTCCCACAAATCCAAACGTGCAAAACGCGTTCTGGGTACTAACCCTGAGATGGCACCTGGGGACGTTAGACGTTTGAAACAAGGTCTTGCTAACCTGAAATAGCATAAGCACGGCAATAAATAAAGTATAAACATTATTTGGGAGGTCTTTTGATATGGCAAGAGTAAAGGGCGGATTCGTCGTTCGTCGTCGTCATAAAAAAGTATTGAAGCTTGCTAAAGGTTATTTTGGTTCCAAACACCGCATTTTTAAAACAGCTAACGAGCAGGTAATGAAATCGCTTGTTTACGCATACCGTGACCGTCGTCAGACGAAGCGTAACTTCCGCAGACTGTGGATCGTGCGTATCAACGCAGCAGCTCGTTTGAATGGTTTGTCTTACAGCAAATTGATGCACGGTCTGAAATTGGCTGGTGTAGACATTAACCGTAAAATCTTGGCTGATCTTGCAGTCAATGATATTAATGCATTCAACTCTTTGGCAACTGTTGCTAAAGGTAAAATCAACGCTTAATTAAGGCGTGAAAACCACGGAAGTGGTAACAAAGGTGTCCCGAGCAGTACGCTGTGTAGGGACGCCTTTTTTTGTACATACTTAACATTAAAAAAGACTTCATTTTCTTCAAAATACGAATAAATATGACGTATGATGATAGAATGTATGGTTTTTTTAACTTTGTAACGCTTACATTTTTGAAATTCTAAAAAAAATTGACCCAAGGTTATTAATTGTCTAGATTTTAGCCGATCATAATTGTATAATCTCTAAAGTAAGTCTTCTGTACGATCTGTCTCGTCAGTAAATGACATGAAAATGAAATACATTTTCTAAAGAAAAGAGACAGTCCAGGGATCTAACACTAAGGGGGAACAGTATCAGCATGAAGAAATTGTTTAGTATGTCTTTGGTTATGCTGCTGGCGATCTCGGTCATTCTCGCAGGCTGCGGTAACAAAAATCAAGGTGCTTCCAACGCAAATGGTGGAGAAGCAGGCGGTTCTGCCAAAACATCAAATGTCCAACTTGGCATGGTTACAGATGTGGGCGGAGTAAATGACAAATCGTTTAACCAATCTGCTTGGGAGGCACTTCAAGCTATTGAGAAAGAATCAGGCGTTAAAGTTAAATACTTGCAAAGTAAATCCGACCAAGATTATATTCCTAACCTGAACCAATTCGTTAAAGGTGATTTTAACCTGACTTGGGGTATCGGTTTTAATCTGGCGAATGCGATTGGACAAGTAGCAAAAGACAATCCGAACAAAAATTTGGCGATCATTGACAGTGTTGTGGATGCGCCTAATGTCAAATCGGTTGTATTTGCTGAAAATGAAGGTTCCTTCCTGGTAGGGGTTGTAGCTGGTAAGCTTACTAAAACAAACAAAATTGGTTTTGTGGGTGGACAAGACAGCCCGTTGATCAAACGTTTTGAAAAAGGGTTTGAAGCAGGGATTAAGGCTGTAAATCCAAAAGCACAACTGATTGTGAACTATACGGGTGCGTTTGATAAGCCGGATTTAGGTAAAGCTGCAGCAGCAACGATCTACAACGATGGTGCAGATATTATTTTCCATGCAGCTGGCGGATCAGGAACAGGCGTATTTAACGAAGCACTTGCACGTAAGCAGCAAGGTCAGCAAGTATGGGTTATCGGCGTAGATAAAGACCAATCCCTTGAGTTTGGTGATGAAGTAACATTAACGTCGATGGTAAAACGCGTAGATGAAGCAGTAAAACGCGTATCCCAAGAAGTAATTGACGGTAAGTTTAAGGGCGGTGTCGAAACACTGGCTCTGAAGGATAACGGAATTGGTTTGGCAGATACATCTACGAAAAACGTTCCTAAAGACGTGCTTGATCTTGTAGAACAATACAAGCAAAAAATCATTAAAGGCGAAATTACAGTTCCTTCGAAATAAGTTAGGTGAAGAACATAAAGGTGGCGACAAGGCTGGTTCATAAGACTAGCCTTGTTCTTACGTCTGGAGTTATAAGATTATAACGGTCAAAATCAGCTCATTGGAGCACATACTATAAAGTGTATAAGGGTGATCTCATGGATGCAGCGACCCCCGTCGTTGAGTTAAAGCAAATTACAAAACGATTCCCCGGCATCGTTGCCAACGACTCCATCAGCATCAAGCTGCATAAAGGAGAAATTCACGCCCTTTTGGGTGAGAATGGCGCGGGCAAATCTACGCTTATGAATATTCTTTTCGGACTGTATCAGCCGGATGAAGGGACCATTGAAATGGGAGGGAACCCCGTACAGATTGATAGTCCAAATAAGGCAATTGATCTGGGGATCGGCATGGTGCATCAGCATTTTAAGCTCGTACAGCCGTTTACCGTAACCGAAAATATTGTCCTTGGGTCGGAGCCACGTAAGGGTCTGAAAATCAATTATAAAAAGGCTGCCGCAGAAGTACAGCGGTTATCTGAACAATACGGACTTCAGGTAAATCCGAATGCCAAAATTGAGGATATATCTGTTGGTATGCAACAGCGTGTGGAAATTATCAAAACGCTTTATCGCGGTGCAGATATTCTAATTTTTGATGAGCCAACAGCGGTGCTGACACCACAGGAAATCTCTGAGTTGCTGGACATTATGAAGCGCTTAGTAGCTGAAGGCAAATCAATTATTCTTATCACTCATAAACTCAAAGAAATTATGCAAATTGCAGATACGGTTACGATTATTCGCCGAGGTAAAGTTATTGACACGGTCAAAACATCTGAAACAACACCAAATGAGTTGGCGGAGAAAATGGTGGGCCGTCGTGTGTCCTTTAAAGTGGATAAGAAGCTTGCTCAACCAGGACAAACTGTACTGGAAATGAACAAAGTAATTTCTAAAAACAAGGATGGCATTCATGTTCTGAATGAATTGAACCTGCAGGTCAAGGCCGGCGAGATTTTGGGGATTGCCGGAGTAGACGGCAATGGACAGAGTGAGCTAATAGAAGCTTTGACAGGCTTGCGCAAGGTGGATAGCGGAAGTATCCGTTTGCTCGGAACAGAACTGGCAAATCAGCCACCGCGCAAAATTTCAGAGGCAGGCGTTTCACATATACCGGAGGATCGCCATAAGCATGGGTTGGTGCTCGATTTTTCCATGAGTGAAAATATGGTGCTGGAGACGTATTATCAGGCGCCTTACAGTAAAAACGGCTTCTTGAACAAGGACGCTATAGAAAAACAGGCAAAAAGTCTTATTGAGAAGTTTGATGTTAGAACACCAGATATTCATACCAAGGCAAGATCGTTATCTGGTGGAAATCAGCAAAAGGCAATCATAGCGCGTGAAATTGATAAAAACCCAGACCTTCTCATTGCGGCGCAGCCTACACGCGGGCTGGATGTTGGAGCTATTGAATTTGTCCAGAAACAATTGATTGCTCAGCGGGATCAAGGTAAAGCGGTACTGCTCATTTCTTTTGAGCTGGACGAGATTATGAATGTATCCGATCGAATTGCTGTTATTTATGAGGGTAAGATTGTCGGGGAAGTGCTGCCTAAAGAAACGAATGACCAGGAACTGGGGCTAATGATGGCAGGAAGTGCAGTGAAGAAAGGAGTAGAGAATGGCTAACCTATTGAAAATATTCACAAAAGACTCCTTTGTTCTGGCTCTGGTCTCTATTATTCTAGGCCTCATTCTGGGTGCTATCGTGATGTTGATTGGCGGGTATGATCCTATTGTGGCTTATTCCGCTTTGTTTAGCCGTGTGTACGGAGATTCCTACAATTTTGGCGAAGCGATCCGTGAGATGACACCGTTGATTTTAACAGGCTTGGCATTTGCTTTTGCGGCCCGTGCCGGGTTGTTTAACATCGGTGGCGAAGGTCAGTTTTTGGTCGGTATGACAGCTGCTTCGATTGTAGGTATCAAACTTCATGGGCTGCCTGCTATCCTTCATGCACCGCTGGCTGTGATCGCAGGAGCTGTTTTCGGAGGCTTGTGGGCTGCGATTGCTGGCTATTTGAAGGCCAAGCGAGGCGTGAACGAAGTTATTACATGTATTATGATGAACTGGATCGGTCTGTATTTGGCTAATTTGGTAATTAATCAGTTCGCACTTATGGAAGGTGAAAATCGCTCTGTGGATATCCAACCTTCCGCTTCTATTTCCATTGATTGGCTGTCCCAGATGATGGGGAATGCTCGGGTTCATTGGGGCACAGTTATTGCTGTGCTGGCGGCAGTATTTTTCTATATTTTCATGTGGAAAACAAAGCAGGGCTATGAGCTTCGGGCTGTCGGATTTAATCAGGATGCATCCCGCTATGCAGGTATGAATGTAAATCGTAATATCATAAAAGCGATGTTTATTAGTGGTGTTTTTGCCGGATTGGCGGGTGCCTTTGAGGTGCTGGGAGTTTTCCATTATCAATCTGTCATGGCAGGATCACCAGGAACCGGCTTTGACGGTATCGCTGTGTCTTTGATCGGGATGAATAATCCGTTCGGTGTGTTGCTCGGTTCTGTTTTGTTCGGAACGCTCACGTATGGTTCTGCGGGGATGAGCTTTAGCGCGGATGTACCGCCAGAAATTATCCGGGTAGTTATTGGCTCGATTATTTTCTTCATTGCGGCCCAAGGTATTGTGCGTTGGGTTGTAAAGCCGCTCTACTCCAAGCGGAAGAAAGAGAAGGTGTTGTAAAATGAGTTGGTTAACACTTGGTGAATTAATCCATACAACGCTCGTTTTTGCGACGGCGATTATTTTTGCGTCTCTTGGCGGAGTTTTTTCGGAAAAATCCGGTGTAACGAATCTTGGATTGGAAGGACTTATGGTGTTTGGTGCGTTTGCGGCAGGTGTGGGCGGGTTTTATGCCGAGCAAGCAGGATTAGGTGGCACCTCTGCGGCTTGGGTAGGTGTGCTGTCAGCTGCGGTGTTCGGTATTCTGGTTTCGCTAATTCATGCTGTAGCCTCTATTACGTTCAAGGCTGATCAGGTAATCAGCGGGATTGTCATTAACTTTCTGGCAGCAGGTAGTACACTGTACATGGTTAAGCTGTTATTTGAGGGTGATGGGGACACCGGTCGAATTCAAGGTTTTAACGAGATATCCATTCCTTATCTTGTGGATATTCCGATTGCAGGAAAAGCATTCTTCCAAGCCTATCCAACGACATATCTAGCTATTCTATTAGTTATTATCGGCTACTTTACTTTGTATAAAACTCCGTTTGGCTTGCGTTTGCGTTCAGTAGGGGAGCATCCGGGTGCAGCCGATACAGTGGGGATCAAAGTCAATCGCCTTCGTTACATCGGTGTTATGATTAGTGGTGCGTTGGCTGGGATTGGTGGAGCTACGATCACTTTGACTACAACCAATATGTTCTCACATAATACCGTTTCAGGGCAGGGCTATATTGCTATTGCGGCTATGATTTTCGGTAAATGGAATCCGCTCGGTGCTTTTGGAGCGGCAGTGTTTTTCGGTTTTTCACAAGCCATTCGCAACTATGTGCAGTTGTTTGCATGGTCGCAAAGTATTCCCCAGGAAATTATTTTTATGTTGCCGTATCTCCTGACAATTATTGTGCTGGTAGCGGCAGTTGGACGTTCACGTGCTCCGGCCGCTTTGGGTCAACTGTATGATCCAAGCAAGCGTTAATGACTCATAGACAACTAATGTTTTTAAATACACATATTGGTGTATATGAAAATCTGGTATCTGCATGTGCAGGTACCAGATTTTTTTTACATTGTGCAGGCATTTAAACATACGCTTATGGCTTGAATGGAATAGACTGTGCTATGCAGATTGGACGGACGCTCGGCCCCTGTCAGCTCCAGTCTATTTTGTGGTGGTGGTGAGCTATCAAGGAGCCGTTCAATCTGTCCATCCGTTGAGAAAGAAGGAGGAAATACGATGAAACAGGCAGTAACCAGAAAGCAGGTGGAGAAGCTTGTCGGCAAAGTCATCTTCGCTACACGTAAGGATGGCTCTCGGGTCAGTGGCAAGCTGATTCGCATTTCGGGTAACAGACTGATTCTCCAACCAAACCGTAAGAAAAAAGTAAACACGAAAGCGATTATTCCTCTGGTGCTTTTTGATTTGCTGGCCATTGGCACAGCTCCATACGTGGGTGCCTACGGTGGCTACGGTCCAGGTTATGGAGGACCAGGTTATGGAGGTCCAGGATATGGTCCGCAATATGGACCGTACACAGACGGGGGCTACCCCGGGGTAGGCAATCCTTTTTACCCTAACTTTTTTTAGTTTTACAAAATCCTGAGCCCGAAAACCATATTTTTCACAGTGACTTTTCGAGTTCGTGACATCGGCTTAGAGCCACGTATCGTAGCATATGATATTGATGACGTAGATAAAAATGGATCCCTCGCACATTGTCTTCGTCCACCATCACTTTAGCCCGCTTGCAACGTCGCAATCGGCCATATTGCTCGGCATACTCCAGCAACTTTTTTCCGTATCTTTTACCTTGCTGAGCCGAAGAGATTGCGATCAAATCAATGTATAATAGTTCTCCATGCAGCATAACATGAATGAAGCCAACAACCTGTGCATTATCCGGTCTGCAAGCTACAAAAGTGATGCCCCGGTTTAAGCGCCGGGGTAATTCTTTGCGTATTTGATCCATTTCCTGGGCACTTAAATGCGATAGGGGGACAAGCTCTTGCTCGATTAGACGAAAGATCATTTTGTCATCTTGGGCGCATCGTTTGCGAATCATAAACGGGCCTCCTTTTTTACCCTTTTAACAAGATATGTCATGGCTTCGGAGGAGTACAAAGTCTCACTGTGCGGTCTTTTTTATCATATGCGGGCACCTCTTACAAGCGTGCGACTCAAAGGTGCTTAAGAAGAGAAACATAAATTTTTATGAAATATGGGTATTGACTATCCCAGATGGGGGACATATAATGTGTCTAAACATTTGAAAGAATGACATGAACACAACGGCAATGAAGAGGACGAAGTGATTAGGGCTCTTTTGTTCAGAGAGTGAGGCATTAGCTGCAAGCTTCACCAAAATCCCTTTTTAACGAGCTCACCTTGGAGCTGTTTTCCTGAAAAGTATTTGGGCCCAATGATATTAACGGTGCGCTGAATCGCCTATTAGGGAAAATCGTACGGTCTACGTTACAGACGCCAGATATGGAGATCCTTTGTGATTTCTGTACCTACTAAGGTTCGATATTGCAAAATATCGGGCAAACACGGGTGGTACCACGGAAGCTACAGCCTTTCGTCCCTCAGTAACAGCAAGTCTGTTCTAGGGATGAAAGGTTTTTTTGTTTTCACAAATGTCAGCTGTATGTAAATTTTGTAAAGGAGGATGACCAATGAGTGCACAAATTCCTGAAGTTAGGTCAACCGATGAATTACGTGAAAAGTGGATGAAACCTGAAGTGATTACAGGTTCGGAAATTTTACTCCGTAGCCTTTTGCTGGAGGGAGTGGATTGTGTCTTCGGATATCCTGGTGGTGCGGTGCTTTATATCTATGATGCCATGTACGGCTTCAAGGATTTCAAGCATGTCCTCACTCGTCACGAGCAAGGAGCTATTCATGCGGCAGATGGTTATGCACGGGCAAGCGGTAAAGTTGGTGTCTGTATCGCGACTTCCGGACCTGGAGCAACAAACTTGGTAACTGGCATTGCGACGGCTTATATGGATTCGGTGCCGTTGGTGGTCATCACGGGCAATGTTGTATCTTCCCTGATCGGTACAGATGCTTTCCAGGAAGCTGATATCACGGGAATTACAATGCCGATTACGAAGCACAGCTATCTGGTGAGAGATGTAGAGGATCTGCCGCGAATCATTCATGAGGCATTTCATATTGCCAACACAGGCAGAAAAGGACCAGTACTGATTGATATTCCGAAGGACATTTCTGCAGCGCAGACATTGTTTGTTCCACAGACAGAGCCTGTGACCATGCGGGGTTACAACCCGAAAGTATTGCCCAACAAAATTCAACTAGACAAGCTAACTCAAGCTATTGCCGAAGCAGAACGTCCATTCATTCTGGCGGGTGGTGGAGTTGTATACTCCGGCGGACATGAAGCACTTTACGAGTTTGTTCGTAAAACGGAAATTCCGATTGCGACAACATTGCTTGGATTAGGAGGATTCCCAAGTGGACATGAGCTCTGGACAGGGATGCCGGGAATGCACGGAACATACACTTCCAACCAGGCGATTCAGCAGTCAGATCTACTGATCTGTATCGGTGCCCGCTTTGATGATCGGGTGACTGGCAAGTTGGATGGATTTGCTCCTCAAGCAAAAATCGTACACATTGATATCGATCCTGCGGAAATTGGAAAAAATGTGGCCGCGGATATTCCAATCGTAGGCGATGTGAAAGCAGTATTGGAATTGCTGAATCAGGATGTGAAACGCGCAGACCTGGCAGATGCATGGAGAGCGCAAATTCAGCAATGGAAGGCAGAGAAGCCTTATTCTTATAAGGATTCTGAAACGGTGCTTAAGCCACAATGGGTTATCGAATTGTTGGATAAAACGACCAAGGGCGGAGCAATCGTTACGACGGACGTAGGACAGCATCAAATGTGGGCAGCACAGTATTATAAATTTAATCAGCCACGCTCATGGGTTACCTCTGGCGGACTGGGTACGATGGGATTTGGTTTCCCTTCTGCCATCGGCGCTCAGATGGCCAATCCCGACAGATTGGTAATATCGATTAACGGAGACGGCGGTATGCAGATGTGTTCACAGGAATTAGCCATCTGTGCAATCAACAACATTCCAGTCAAAATCGTAATTATCAACAACCAGGTACTTGGGATGGTTCGCC
This sequence comes from Paenibacillus sp. ALE2, assembly GCF_054113385.1. Taxonomy (NCBI): domain Bacteria; kingdom Bacillati; phylum Bacillota; class Bacilli; order Caryophanales; family Paenibacillaceae; genus Paenibacillus; species Paenibacillus sp. ALE2. Next base: position 5,654,422 of record NZ_CM134213.1, on the reverse strand, counting down.
AATGGCAGGAATTGATCTATGACAATCGGTACAGTCACATTGATCTGGCTGGAAGCCCGGATTTTGTGAAACTGGCCGAAGCATACGGTGTCAAAGGGCTGCGTGCTACGAATAAGGAAGAAGCACGTCGGGCTTGGCAGGAGGCGCTTGATACACCCGGACCGGTCGTTGTCGAGTTTGTAGTCAGCAAGGAAGAAAATGTATATCCGATGGTGACGCAAGGTTCGACCATTGATCAAATGCTGATGGGGGACGAGTAAAATGACGACGAAAAATACCATTGCTGTACTGGTAAATGATCATCCCGGCGTTTTGCAACGTGTATCTGGACTGTTTGGCCGCCGTGGCTTTAACATTGAGAGCATCACCGTCGGTCAATCGGAAGAAGCTGGATTATCCCGTATGGTCATAGTGACTGTAGGAGACGAGAACAACCTGGAGCAGATTGAAAAGCAGCTTTATAAGCTGGTTGATGTGATCAAGGTCATCGATCTCAGTTCCAAGCCGATGGTTGCTCGGGAGTTGGCGATGATTAAGGTAAAGGCCGAACCGCCTCAGCGACCAGAAATTATGGGTGTGGTAGAAACGTTCAGAGCAGCCGTAATTGATGTTGGTACGACGAGCTTGATCGTTCAGGTCATTGGCGATACCGAAAAAATTGATGCAATGATCGAATTGCTGAAGCCTTATGGTATTCGCGAGTTGACCCGAACCGGGGTTACAGCTATGATACGTGGCAATGCATAATATGAAGCTTTAACGATTTACCGCTTATAGCGCATTACATCATTAAAGAACCGCCCGCATAAGAGCGGGTGCTCGAAGAGATTTTTAAATGCCATTCAGAGGCGAAGTCTCTTGGACTACCCGCTCATTATGAAGGGTCCAATTAAAAGGAGGAAATTAACCATGGCAGTTACAACGTACTACGAAAAAGATGCAGAACTTAGCGTATTGAAAGGAAAAACAGTGGCCGTTATCGGTTACGGTAGCCAAGGACATGCTCAAGCACAAAACTTGCGTGACAGTGGTGTAAATGTTGTTATTGGTTTGCGTGAAGGCAAATCAGCTGATGTCGCAAGAAACGACGGTTTTGAAGTTCTGAACGTAGCTGATGCAACAAGCCGTGCAGATGTGGTTCAAATTTTGTTGCCTGATGAAACTCAAGCTTCTGTCTACAAAAATGAAATCGAACCTAACCTGAAAAAAGGCGCAGCACTTTTGTTCTCCCATGGTTTCAATGTTCATTTTGGACAAATCGTAGCTCCTAAAGATAGCGATGTATTGCTGGTTGCTCCAAAATCCCCAGGACATATGGTACGTCGTACCTATGTAGAAGGGTTTGGTGTACCGGGGTTGATCGCAATTGAGCAGGACGCAACAGGTCAAGCCAAGGAGATCGGTCTTGCATACGCAAAAGGCATTGGCTGTACACGTGCGGGCGTAATTGAAACCTCCTTCCGTGAAGAAACGGAGACGGACCTGTTCGGTGAGCAGGCGGTATTGTGTGGCGGTGTGAGCGCACTCGTAAAAGCGGGCTTTGAAACATTGACTGAGGCAGGTTATGCTCCTGAGATGGCATACTTCGAATGCTTGCATGAGCTTAAGCTGATCGTTGACCTGATGTATGAAGGTGGATTGGCAACAATGCGTGATTCCATCAGTAATACAGCAGAATATGGCGATTATGTAACTGGACCACGTGTGGTAACAGAAGATACGAAGAAAGCTATGAAGGATGTATTGACTGACATTCAACAAGGTAAATTTGCTCGTGACTTCATCCTTGAAAATCAATCTGGACGTGCATTCCTGACGGCTACTCGTCGTAATGAAGCTAACCATCCGATTGAAGTAGTGGGCGGACAATTGCGTGAAATGATGCATTGGATCAAAAAGTAATAACCTTTTGTACTATAAGCTCGACAACATGAATTATTTATAAATATTAATTACAATGCGGCCCTGCTTATTGCGTGAGCCGCATTGTAATTTAAGGGTCCAAATCCTGAGGAGGTGCGTTAGGTTGCGCAAAATATATATATTTGACACAACGTTGAGAGACGGAGAACAGTCACCTGGCGTGAACTTGAATACTCGTGAGAAAGTAGAGATCGCTCATCAGTTGGAGAAGCTGGGAATCGATCGTATGGAGGCTGGGTTCCCAGCTGCTTCTCCGGGTGATCTCGCGGCTGTTAATGCAGTAGCAAAAGCTGTAAAAAATTCGACTGTTATTGGCCTTTCGCGTGCAAGGGAACAGGATATTGATGCGGTTCGCGAGGCACTTAAGGGAGCACAGGACCCGTGTATCCATATCTTTTTGGCAACCTCTCCAATTCATCGTCAGCATAAGCTGCGGATGGAGAAGGCACAGGTACTGGAAACGGCCCGTGCAGCCATTCGTTATGGATTGAAGTATTTGCCAAAAGTGGAGTTTTCATTGGAGGATGCAGGGCGAACGGAGCTTGATTTTGTGGTTGAAATGGTCACCATGGCTGTACAGGAAGGGGCTTCTGTCGTCAATATTCCAGATACGGTAGGTTACCTAACACCATACGAATACGGAAATATATTCAAACATATCAAGCAAAATGTGGTTGATGTGGAGAAGATTCAATTGAGTGCACATTGCCACAATGACTTGGGAATGGCTACTGCTAATACGCTTGCTGCCATCCTGAACGGTGCAGATCAGATTGAGGGAACGATTAACGGTATCGGTGAACGTGCTGGAAACACGGCCATTGAGGAAATCGCCATGGCACTGGAGACGAGACAGGAATTTTTCCAGGCCAAAACGTCTCTGCAACTGTCTGAAATTGCACGTACGAGCCGTTTGGTTAGCCGTTTGACGGGGATGGTAGTGCCGGGCAACAAGGCGATCGTGGGTGCTAACGCTTTTGCGCACGAATCAGGTATTCACCAAGACGGCATGCTGAAGGAAAAGACGACCTATGAAATTATGACACCGGAAAGTATCGGTCTGAAAGAAAGCAAGCTAGTACTGGGCAAGCATTCAGGGCGTCATGCTTTCCGAGAGCGTTTGGTCGAATTGGGCTACGAATTGAACGAAGAAGAACTGAATCGCGCTTTTGGTCAGTTTAAGGATTTGGCTGATAAGAAGAAGGAAGTATCGGATGATGATATCTTGGCATTGCTGGAAGAAAAATTGGCCGATGCACCTGAAGTCTTCAAGCTGGAAACCATTTTCGTAACTTACGGGAACAAGGCTACGCCTTCCGCACAAGTGCGCCTGGTTAACGATGAAGGTCAGGTAATCGAGACAGAAGCTGAAGGAAATGGTTCAGTCGATGCGATCTATAATGCGATTGACCAAGCCAGCAGCGAGAGTGTTGTACTTTCTGATTACTCCATCAAATCTGTTACCCATGGCAAGGACGCTCTAGGTGAAGTACATGTGGTGCTGACTCAAAACGGAATATCTGTACAGGGACGCGGGGTAAGCACTGATATTTTGGAAGCAAGTGCACGAGCTTATGTGGATGCACTGAATGGTTTGATCGACAAGCGTAAAAATTACAGCAATCGCGTAGATTATAAATCCTAAGTTTATACATGCCTATGAAATGAATATAGACAGGATCGGGTGTTACCGGTCCTGTTTTCTTGTTCTCTGATGGAAAAATCAGCTTATAGGCTGAGCCTATTGAATTGATAGATTCTATATCTTGGTCAAAGCCCTGCTATTTATGTTACAAAGAAGGTATGAGAAATACGGCTGTATGGCTGTATAACAAGAGGAGTGTACGTGATGGCAGACGTTAAAAAGATTGCAGTAATAGCGGGAGACGGAATCGGACCTGAAGTGGTCGCAGAGGCAGAGAAAATTTTGAAACGTACGGAAGAAGTGTTTGGCCACTCATTTGAAACAGAGCATGCGCTGTTCGGCGGGATTGCCATTGATAAGAAGGGGACTCCATTGCCGGAAGAAACACTGGCCGTATGTCAATCTGCAGATGCCGTGCTGTTGGGAGCTGTAGGAGGACCACAATGGGACAACAATCCTAAGGAGCTTCGTCCTGAAACCGGATTGCTCGGTATTCGCAAAGAGCTTGGTCTGTTTTCAAATCTTCGTCCTGCTGTCGTTTTCGATTGTCTTAAGGACGCATCTACTTTGAAACCAGAGGTACTGGAAGGAACGGACTTAATCGTGGTGCGCGAACTGACGGGCGGGATTTATTTCGGTGAGAAGTACAGACGAGAGAGTGCTCAGGGTGAAGAAGCGGTCGATACTTGCGCATATAATGTAACAGAAGTAGAGCGTATTGTTCGTCAATCCTTCGAAATTGCACAAAAACGTCGCAAAAAACTCGCATCGGTGGATAAGGCTAATGTACTGGAAACTTCCCGTTTGTGGCGTGAAGTCGTTAACCGGGTCGCTGTAGATTACCCAGATGTCGAGCTTGAGCATGTATTGGTTGATAACTGTGCCATGCAATTGTTGCGTCGTCCATCTAGTTTTGACGTCATCGTAACGGAAAATATGTTTGGTGACATTCTTAGTGATGAAGCAGCTATGCTGACCGGGTCCATCGGTATGCTCTCATCTGCATCACTGGGAGAAGGCAGCTTCGGTCTGTACGAGCCGGTGCACGGCTCGGCGCCTGATATTGCAGGTCAAGGACTGGCGAATCCTATTGCAACAATTTTGTCCGTTGCTTTGATGTTCCGCCTCACCTTCGGGTACGAGAAAGCAGCTGACGCTATTGAGAAGGCGGTAGCTGAGGTACTGGATGCAGGACACCGTACGGCAGATATCGCGGTGGATAAATCACAAGCGATCTCGACTACCCAAATGGGCGATTTAATTGCAGCAGCTATTCGCTAAAGGCTCCGAAAACGCACCCGTTCTGAAAAAAAGCTTCCTATTATATAGGGCGGTTATACAGTATAACTTTACAGCAAATAATTAGCATCGTAGCTCCTGGGCAATCAGGAGCTATTTGTGTATCAGAAAACTCTAAATGTGAATAAATCGTGAATTTTTAAGCTAGTTTAAAATAATTATAAAAAAGTAATGGTTATAATATTGACTTTGATTTCAGCGAATGATAACATTTATCAAGTAGGTTGTTTATTACAATACAGATGATTGAGGAAAGCACAATTGGTGTTTTTCTTACATATTTTAAAGGAGGATTTCACATTATGGCAGAAAGATTGGTAGGAAGACCCGCACCTGATTTTGCATTGGAAACAGTATCTGGAGACGGTCAAGAATTTGGCTCGGTGAAACTTTCCGATTACCGTGGCAAGTGGCTCGTATTTTTCTTCTATCCACTGGATTTCACTTTTGTATGCCCAACAGAAATTACAGCATTGAGCGATGCTGCTGACCAATTCAAAGAGCTTGATACTGAAATTTTGGGTATCAGTGTAGACTCCGTGCACAGCCACAAAGCATGGATCAACACAGCTAAAGAAAACAACGGTCTGGGCAAACTGAACTTCCCATTGGCTTCCGACATCACGAAAAAAACAGCAAGCGACTATGGCGTTCTGATCGAAGAAGAAGGCGTTGCATTGCGCGGCTTGTTCATCATTGATCCAGAAGGCGAACTGAAATATCAAGTGGTTAACCACAACGATGTAGGCCGCAGTGTAGAAGAAACATTGCGTGTACTGCAAGCTTTGCAATCCGGTGGCTTGTGCCCAATGAACTGGAAACCAGGCGATAAAAATCTGTAATATTAGCTTTACAAGTTGAACTTAAACAAGCAAGCCCCCAACAAGCGGTTACTTTACCGTTGTTGGGGGCTTGCTTGCCTGCACTATGCAGCCGAAGATATAGGAATAGCCTGTCTGATTCATGTAATACAGAGTGAAGTAACAAATAATTATGGAAATGTTGTTGTGTTCTGGAGGAATTTTGCCTGATGAAAGCGAATAAGGTATTGTAGAAGATAAACAAGGCAGAACAGGTTTTGTTCAGAGGAGGCTGAGCCCGGATGAGTTATTGCTGTGGAGCAAGCATGGTAGGAACCAAGGGAACGCTGAAGCATTACCGCACCCAAGTCCATAATGTTCCTTTGCTGTTTTGCCCGGTATGTCGTCGCATTGAAGTTCATTATAAAGTCGAAAATGAGTATGAAATTTTGGCTGAGTATGCACATGGAGATGGGGCATCCGAGATTGATTTTCAGGATTATGTCATGGAAGACGATGATACGATATTTGAAAATTGTGTAAATCGTGAGAGTGAAGATGCAGTTGAAATTGTGAAGCGCCAAATTGACATGTCGCTGGATTTATTGACGGTAGCCAAACAAATGAACGATGAGAAATGGCAGGGAGAGCTTAAGAGAAGACTGGCTGTTATGAGTCAAAGACGATCCCGGCTTCAACATAATAAGAGCGGCAGTTGACATCCTACACACCAAAGAAGCTCTCAAATCTGGAGAGCTTCTTTGGTGTGTAGGGCGCTTATTTTTAACTTATTTTTTTATTTTGGTAATGTTGCGCAGATATTATGACGAAAGAAAATAAGATAAAAATGTGGATTCGACACTTTTTCCGATTGACTGTGATCCTTAATCTTGTCTATCATAAAATAAGACTCGAATCGAAAAAAATGGTCGGAGTTGATTGAAACTGTTTTCTACACCATTTGAAGGGTAATCGATAGATACCTTTCTCTTCTTCAAGAATATTACACGTCCGATACGGCCAGTTTATCATTCCGATACAAGGGGGAAGCCTGGCATGATCAGTGAATTCCAAGAAGCCTTGCTTGATACCGTGGGAGCTTGCCCTTCCACACAGATCGCCAATAATAAGTATGAAAATGTACTGGAGAACCTGGATAGTGGTATCATGCTGTTTGACAGTGACGGGGTACTGACCTTTATTAACGTGCAAATGGCGAGATTACTGGAGCTACCACGTAGTTCGCTCGCGGGTCGCAACCTGATGCAAATTTTGCATCATCCTGAGTTAAGTCGGTTTAAGAAGAAGAAAATTATGCGGATTTATAAAGAAACTATCTTTCATAGAAAGCGCTATCATGAGTTGATTGATGAGTATGGTCGGCATTGGTTGATAACAGTGACCTACGGTGATCAGATGGATGGCGATTTTTTGTTTAGTGTAAAGGATGTGTCGGATTATAAGCAGATTGAGCAAACGGCGTATCAAAACGACAAGCTGGCGATGCTGGGACGTATTTCGGCCTCTATCGCCCATGAAATCCGTAACCCGCTTACTGCAATCCGGGGTTTTATTCAATTGCTTCGGCCGCACTTGGTGGAGTTGGGCAGGGACGAGTATGCCCGTATTATTTTAACCGAGATTGATCGTGCGAACGACATTATTTATGAGTTTTTAAATTCGTCCAAGCCTTCTGCTCCACAAAAAACGGCTGTATCTGTGATGGGACTGTTGAAAGAAGTAGTGATGCTGACAGAAAGCGAGGCGTTGATGAAGGGCTGCCAGATCGTACTGGATGAAAATGATGAGCTCATGAAGGTTTCCATTGACGTGAAGCAGATTAAGCAGGTTATCCTCAATATGATTAAAAATGCGATGGATGCCATTGAAAGCATCAGCGGGGAACGAGAGGGATGCATTGATATCCACACCGTGCTTGAGGGATCTTATGTGCACATTTGCATTGAGGATAACGGCTTAGGTATGGATCACAATACATTGGCGCGTTTATTCGATCCTTTTTTTACAACAAAAGAAAGTGGAACCGGCTTGGGATTGGCTGTGAGCTATCGTATTATCAAAAATCACGGAGGCTTCATTCATGTAGACAGTAAACATGGAAGCGGTACACAATTTAAAATCACACTTCCTGTAGTCTAATATGATGAGATTTTCGCAGAGGGGTCCTGTACATACTATTTCTGTTGTGGTGTGCAGCGTTGGGGTATAGGTATCACCTATTTGAAAAATGTCATCTGAAGCGCATGATCTGAAAAGATGATGCGCTTTTTTGGTACTGTAAGCATGTGCATTTGCATAAATGCGAAAATAAATTCATGAATATAGAACAAAAAAATGATTCACCTTTCACAGATTAAATGCTATTATATACCAGAATACAACATTTTTTTTGATACTATAGACTTAAACAACGGCTTCCAAAGCTGTCAAACGTCTTAGATGATCGGAATCTCCGATATGCAGGGGGCTGAAGAGGCTGAATGAATATACGGCTGGAAGTAAAAAAAACGATAGGCATTGGAATTGCCGCCATAGTTTTATTTGTCTTAGTGCAATTATTTCACGTAACTTTGAATAAAATATACTCCTATAATGTATTTTTCTTGGTATATCCGATTATAGGATTTGCCTGTGCGGCGATTTGTTTTTCTATTTTTTATCAATCCTGGTCCGTATTGCTGGAACAGTTAACCTGGCAGAGACTTCTTATTGCCCCAACGTTTTTGGTGGCTGGTCTGCTTTATCTTGTTCATATCGTTTCGTTTAGTTTCGTAAGCCTGACGGACTTTGCTTTGTCTCCGGGCATTTCGTTGTGGCTGCTGTTTGTAAATCGTGCCTTTACCTCGGTCATGCTCTTATTCGTTTGTTCCCTTCCATTTAGAAAGACGAAGTCAGAATACAAGACAGTGGCTTTGTGGGCAGGGATAGGCTGCACGTTGCTGATTCTAGGAGTTATAAAGGCATATGATGCAGGCTTGCCGGATCTACGTATACGGTACGAATTAGGTAACCTGGGCTGGACGTTGAATCTGGTTGTCATGTTACTGCTGGTACTCACATTTATTTTTGGAGTACGAAAATATCGGAAAGTTCGCCCCGCGGAATTGGGCATGTTGCTTATGGTTCGTGGGATTGGGCTGTGTGTTGTGAGCCAGTTGTTCTATTTATTTGCTGAGCAAATGAGTGATATCAATCATCTTATAGGACTTTTGACTAACGTGATTGCGTTTTATAATTTGTTGAGCGGTCTGGTCCGGCTTATGGTTCTGGTTCCTTATCGGGAAAAACAGGCGGCAGAATCTGAATTTAATCATATTGCTTATAACGATGATATAACAGGCCTCCCCAATCGGCGACGTCTTTCCCAGCGCCTGGATAAAATATTGCGCCATTCATTGAAATCTGATGAGACAGTAGCGCTTTTAGTGCTAAATATTGATCGTTTCAAAGCGATTAATGATTCGCTTGGGCATACGGCAGGCAATTATTTGCTGTATGCGGTAGGCGAACGCTTGGGGCATTTTTGCCGCGAAGGGGAAGCGGTCTTTAGCATGGGTGGAGATGAATTTGCCTTTCTTCTAATGGGCTACGAAGATTCAGATGTCATGAGAAATCGTATTGATGATATGGTGAAGCTGTTCGATCAGCCGTTTGATATTAATGGGGAGTCTTATCATGTGATGGTGAGCGTTGGCATAGCTTTGTACCCGTCGGATGCGAATCAGAGCGAACAACTTATTCAACAGGCGGATACTGCTGTACATAGTGCCAAGGAGCAAGGGGTGAATTTTCAGCGGTATGCTAGTGCGATGCAGATGCGAGCGCATGAAAGACTCCAGTTGGAGAATGATTTGCGGCGTGCGCTTGAAAATGAAGAATTTTCATTGGTGTATCAGCCACGTGTCCACCTGCAAAGTGGCGAGCTAACGAGTTTGGAAGCGCTGGTGCGTTGGAATCATCCTCATCGCGGGATGGTGATGCCTGGTGATTTTATTCCAGTAGCTGAAGAAAGTGGCCTGATCGTGCCCTTGGGGGAATGGGTGTTGCGTGAGGCATGTCTCCAAAATAAGCAGTGGCAGGAGCTGGGGTATCCATCGATTCCGATTTCGGTCAATTTATCCATGCGCCAATTCCAGCAAAAAAAGCTGGTTGATGTCATTCGGGGCATTTTGTCCGATACGGGACTGGAGGCACGCTATTTAGAGCTGGAGATTACCGAGAGTATGACTTTTGATAAGGACCGGGCCTTTGAACAGTTGAAAAAAATAAAAGCTATTGGTGTTGCAATCAGTATTGATGATTTTGGAACGGGTTATAGCTCATTGCATTATTTGAAAAATCTTCCGATTGATCGTCTGAAAATTGACCGGTCCTTTGTAAATGAGGTACTGGTTGACAGCAAAAATGCGGCCATTGTATCTACCATTGCCTCTATGGCTCACCATTTGAAGCTGAAGGTTACGGCTGAAGGGGTGGAGAATGAGGAGCAGCTTCAATTTTTGCAGGCGCAGGATTGTCATGAAGGTCAGGGGTATTATTTTAGCCGTCCCATTCCGGCAGAAGTTTTTGAAAAATTGTTTTTACGTAAACCTGTGAATTGGCTGGCTCAGGATGGCGTCTAGTATGCTTGCATTTTACAAAAAGGTAAGTTATACTAAATACCATCCTGATTCAGTTAGTTGACAAAGGTTTGTGCATGTCATACATAAGAATCAAGATGTTATATAATGCGGGTGTAGTTCAATGGTAGAACTTCAGCCTTCCAAGCTGATAGCGTGGGTTCGATTCCCATCACCCGCTTACGATTTTTAAAATTTCGAAACCCTTGTGACTCAAGGGTTTTTATTTTGTTTGCAATAAGAATATATTTTAGCCGGGATACCAATGGGGGATCCCGGCTTTTTGCGTTCCTGCGAACTATTTTCACGCTGATAAATAATACAATATTAAATATTTTTCTTATATGCTATAAATAAACAGATAAAAAGAACTATTTACCATTTTGCGAAAAAAGTATAGTCTCGTAATTGGAATTTAATATAAAAAAAGGATGGTGTAGCTGCGATGAGAAAAATCTCTTTTCTTTTAGCTTTAGCCTTTGTGTTTTTTACTTTTTCAGCAAGTGCTACGTTCGCTGCGACTGATTTCCCAAATACGTCGACGAATGGCATGATTGGTTTTGCTGGACAGGCTAAAAGCGAAACGGGAGCTTCAAAGCCTGCTACAACAGGGGGCAAAAATGGTCAGGTCATCTATATCAATAATCTAAACGAATTGAAAAATCAGCTAGGGGACTCAACACCTAAAATTCTGGTCATCGAAAAGAATATTTCTGCTTCTTCTAAAATCGTGATCAATATTGGTTCCAACAAATCGCTAATCGGCTCTTATGCGCAAAATAAGCTAATCAATATTCATTTGAAAACAACAGCTAACTCGGGAAATGTGATCTTTCAAAATTTAACTTTTGAGCACAGCGCCAGCATTAATGGCAATGATGATATCCAGCTATATCTTACTGCGGGCACAAATTATTGGATTGATCATGTTACTTTTGCAGGTCATAATTATAATGCAAATGGCTCGGATCTGGACAAGCTTTTGTACATAGGGCAATCGGCTGATTATGTAACCATTAGCAACTCCAAATTTGCTAATCATAAATATGGCCTTATTCTGGGTTATCCAGATGACAGCAATAAAAATTATGATGGCATGCCGCATATTACAATTGCTAATAATTATTTTGAAAACTTACTTGTACGCGGTCCAGGTCTGATGAGATATGGATATTTCCATGTGAAAAATAATTATATTAATAATTTTCAGTTGGCTTACACAATAGCAACCAATGCACGAATTTATTCCGAAAATAATTATTTTGGAAAAGGTAGTGAAAAGGGTGGTATTCTGGATGATAAAGCCAATGGTGAATTTAAAGATGTAGGTAGTTTTCCAGCCATCACCAACCAAAAATCGCCTGTGACCCGATGGAATCCGAGCAAGAACTACAGTTATCAAGTTCAAACCCCTGAATATACTAAAGAATTTGTAACTAAGTATGCAGGTTCGTCCAATACAACGTTGGTATTTGGAAAATAAAGCGGGTATTGGAAAATATGCTGTGGTCTGCTATACTGACTGCAAGTAAGTATCCCATGAAAAGGAAGGTAACCATACGTCCGATGAAGTAAGCACACTGATTTTCCCACTTAACTGCACGTTACTGGCAGGCGGCTGCAAGCTGCAACGGGAGAAGTGTGTCTGAAATGAAAGTAGGGACGTATGCGTTGAAGATCCGTAACGAGATTTTCTTTTTCGTTCGCGGTGTTATTTTTCATAGGTGTATGTTCTGAAACCATTCATAACAGTCATTCTATATTCCTGTATGCAAGCCGCAGCCTTCTGCGGCTTTTTTTATTGCTTCCGGTATAAAAACCGGACTGGGAAAGGATGATCGTGGTATGAAAACCATTTTACGGGTTCGCAATATAGTCAAGGAATGGAACGGGACATCTTTATTTGAGAATGTGTCGTTGGACGTGACGGAAGGAGAACGGCTCGCGTTGTTTGGAAGAAATGGGGCCGGTAAAACGACGTTGCTACGAATATTGCTGGGAGATGAAGCGCCAACCTCCGGTCAAGTAGAGTATGATTTGCCGCTGGAAGAGCACGGCTGGCTGAAGCAACAGGATACGGTGGATGGGTCTCGAACCGCACTGGAGACCGCACAGCAGGCCAGCCCTAAGCACTGGGATCTCAAGCAAGAGTTGGGACAGCTGGAAGCTGATCTAGCCGATCCTGAAAAGGACATGGAGCATCATCTGGAGCGTTACGGCGAGCTGATGGATGAATATGAGCGTCTGCAAGGCTTTGCCTGGGAGTCTGAGGTGGAAAAGGCGCTCACCCGAATGGGGATGCCTGCACAGACGTGGTCCATTGCTTATAGTGATCTAAGTGGTGGACAGAAGACAAGAGTACGACTGGCTGGACTGATGGTAAGGCAGCCGAAGTTGCTGGTGCTGGATGAGCCAACCAACCATTTGGATGCCGAAAGCTTGCTCTGGCTGGAGCAGTGGCTGTCCTCGTATTCTGGAACACTGCTGTTTGTATCGCATGACAGAGCCTTTTTGGATCAGGTGGCTACGAGTATAGTTGAGCTTACATCCACAGGTATTGGTCGCTATAAAGGCGGTTATAAGGAATATAAAGCACAAAAGGAGCGGGAACAACGAGAGCAGGAGGCGAGCTATCGGAAGCAGGAACTGGCGAGACAGGCGCTGGAGGAAACGATTCGAAATTACAGGGAATGGTTTCACCAGGCACATCGTAGCGCATCCAAAGTCGAAGTGGCTATTACACAGAGCTTCTATAAGGCCAAGGCTAAAAAAAATATCTCCCGTTATCATGCGAAAGAGAAGGAACTGGAGCGACTGGAGGCTAACAGGGTAGAACAACCACGTGAAGCTCCGTCTTTGCACATGAAATTAAGTGATAGCGGTTTTCAGGCTAAATATTTGCTGCGTACTGAACAGGTTGACTTTAGCTACGACGACCATGTCATTGTGAAAAATCTAAATCTGAACGTTGCACGTGGGGAACGTTTGGCTGTTCGGGGACCCAATGGAATTGGCAAAACCACGCTGCTTCGGTTATTAACAGGTCAGCTCGAACCGCAGATGGGGACAATTACAGCCAACCCACAGTTGAACATCGGATATTTTTCACAGGAGCTGGAGCAGCTTCCAGAGGATCAGACGTTGCTCGACAGTCTGCTTGCGCTCCCAACCATGACCCAAACAGAAGCGAGAACGGTGCTGGGCTGTTTTCTATTTGCCAAAGAGGACGTATTCAAAAGGATCGGAACGCTCAGTATGGGAGAAAAATGCAGGGTAGCTTTTCTGCGTCTGTACTTTAGTGGAGCCAATCTGCTGGTGCTGGATGAACCGACGAATTACTTTGACATTGAAACCCGTGAAATTGTAGAGGATTCTTTACGCCGATATGATGGGGCGTTGGTACTCGTCTCGCATGACTGGGAGCTGGTGCGTTGTACGGCAACTCGATGACTCGATATGCAGCCGGGGGGCGGATATGAAATCTACGAGGGGACGGCCGACGAAAAACAAGAAGATGAACGGAGAAGCATCCGAGAGCCAAAGGATCAGAGAGAGCGGGAGGAACGTCTTCGATTACAGCTGCGTCTTACCGAACTGATGGGAATGACGGGGACGAGTGAAGCAAATGAGGAGCTCTTGAGCGATATCAGGCGCATTCGTGCCAAGCTGGATCAGTTGAATGATCCCGATATCTGAAGGAATGAAATATAGGCGCTGCTTGCCAAAGTGCAGTAGTTTGCATATAATAATGAACAATAGTTCGTATTTAGAAAATGTCTTGATGGAGAAGAGTAGGCAGTGTCCGATTGAACAGGGAGGAAGCGCCGTAGGATTGAGAGCGTTTCTGCAAATATTGGGCTGTTGAAGTTCGCTCCGGAGCAGTTCCTTGAACCTCAAGCGTCATGTAAATGGCGGTTGTGCAAGTAGGGGATACCGGTTCACGACCGTTACAACGTGCAGAGCGAGATGATGATGCATAGCATGAATGAACCCCCGTACTGATTGCCACAAGGCAACGCATCGGGTAGCTGAACTTCATTGTCTAACGAGGGTGGTACCACGGTCTTTTCGTCCCTTTTCGGGAGAAAAGACCTTTTTTTGTTGTCTGAAAAGCTGGATATGAAGAAAGGGGACTGAACAGGCGATGAGCGAAACCATCCAAATGAAGGAACATTTGCTGGCCTTGAAGGAAGAAGCACTGGAAGTATTGGAGAAGGTGGAAACACCCAAGGAGCTGGCTGATCTACGAGTTAAATATTCGGGTAAAAAGGGTGCACTGACCGAAATTTTGCGCGGTATGGGCAAGCTGAGTGCGGAAGAGCGTCCAGTTGTTGGCCAGGTAGCCAATGAGGTGCGTGAGGCGATTGAAGAGGTCGTTAACCGTAAGCAGGACGAGTTCACGAAAGCAGAAACGAATGAGCGCCTGCAAGCAGAAAAAATCGACGTTACGTTGCCTGGACGCGCAATGCCGCAAGGCGGGCTCCACCCACTTAACAAAGTGATCGAGCAAATCGAAGATATTTTTACAGGTATGGGATATCGAGTGGCTGAGGGACCGCAGGCAGAGACCGATTATTATAACTTCGAAGCATTGAATCTGCCTAAAAACCACCCGGCACGTGATATGCAGGATTCATTTTACCTGACCGAGGATCTGTTGATGCGTACTCATACGTCACCAGTTCAGATTCGCGCGATGGAGGCGATGAAGGGTGAAACGCCTATTAAGGTGATTTGTCCGGGTACGGTATTCCGACGTGATGATGACGATGCAACGCATTCCTTCCAATTCCACCAAATTGAAGGCCTTGTGATTGGAAAAGACATTCGTATGAGTGATTTGAAAGGAACCTTGCTGCAATTTGCACGCGAAATGTTCGGGGAATCGACCGAAATCCGCTTGCGCCCAAGCTTCTTTCCGTTCACCGAGCCAAGTGCTGAAGTAGACGTGACTTTTGTGAAGAAAAACGGCGAACGCGTGTGGATTGAAATTTTGGGCTGTGGTATGGTGCATCCGAAAGTGCTGGAAATGGGTGGTTTTGATCCCGAGGTGTACAGTGGCTTTGCATTCGGTATGGGTGTAGAACGGATAGCCATTTTGAAATACGGCATTGACGATATTCGCCATTTTTATAACAGCGATCTGTCGTTCTTGAAGCAGTTTGCGCGTCAATAAACAACTATATCAAGGGAAGTGAACCCATATGAAAGTATCATTCGAGTGGCTGTCCGAGTATGTATCACTGGATCAAGTGAGTGCGGAGGAGCTAGCAGAAAAAATCACCCGTTCGGGCATTGAAATTGATGAAGTTGAACATCGTAACCAAGGAATTACTGGCGTCGTTGTAGGCTATGTCAAAAGCAAGGAAAAGCACCCGGATGCGGATAAGCTGAATGTGTGTATTGTCGATGCGGGTCAGGGAGAAGACTTGCAAATTGTGTGTGGTGCCAAGAACGTGGATGCAGGTCAAAAGGTTCCTGTTGCAGTTGTAGGTGCCAAGCTACCAGGAGATTTCCATATTAAAAAGGCCAAGCTGCGTGGTGTTGTGTCCATGGGCATGATCTGCTCGGCCAAAGAACTGGGCATGAATGATAAGCTATTGCCAAAAGAATTGCAGGAAGGCATTTTGGTGCTGCCAGAGGATGCTGAAATTGGTACGCCAATTACGAAGCTGCTTGCTCTGGATGATCAAGTGCTGGATTTTGATTTGACACCCAACCGCTCGGATTGCCTGAGCATGCATGGAGCTGCATATGAAGTAAGTGCCATTCTAGGACGTGACATTTCGCTCGCTGACCCTGCTAAGGATCTGGTGGAAATTAGCGATGCTGCGGCAGATCACTTGTCCGTTAAGGTAGATACTCCTGAACTGTGCACACACTATGCAGCGCGTTATATCACAGGTGTTAAAGTGGGCCCTTCACCGTTATGGATTCAAAACCGTCTGATGGCGGCAGGTGTTCGTCCGATAAACAATATCGTAGATATTACGAACTACGTTATGCTGGAATATGGTCAGCCGTTGCATGCTTTTGATGCGGATAAGCTGGAAAATGGAAATATTGAGGTGCGACTTGCTCGTACAGGCGAAACTTTGATTACACTTGACGATCAGGAGCGTAAGCTGGAACCACATATGCTGTTGATCACAGACGGTGTAAAGCCGATTGCATTGGCAGGTGTGATGGGTGGAGCCAACTCTGAGGTTACGGATGCGACGATTAGCATTGCGTTGGAATCTGCGAAGTTTGACGGCGGTACCGTTCGCAAAACATCACGTCAACTGGGACTGCGCTCGGAAGCAAGTCTGCGTTTTGAAAAAGAGGTTGATCCAGGAGCTGTTATACCTGCTGTAAATCGTGCAGCTGCGCTGATTCAGCGTTATGCAGGGGGCACTGTACACCAGGGCATCGTAGAGTCTGCTTCTGCAAAAGCTAAAAACCACATTATCAAGCTGTCGCTAGATAAAATAAACCGATATTTGGGAACCGAACTGTCCCTGCTTGAGGTGAAGACGATTCTTGGTAGACTTCATTTTGGATGTGGCGATGCAGAACAAGGGGTGCTGGAAGTTGAAGTACCTACACGCCGTGGAGATATTACCATTGATGTGGACTTAATCGAAGAAGTGGCACGTATGTATGGCTATGACAATATCCCAACCACGCCGATTGAGGGACCTACAACTCCAGGAGCTTTGACGGCATCGCAGTCCCTGCGTCGTTCCTTGCGCAGATTGCTGGCTCATGGTGGCTGGCAGGAGACGATCAGTTACTCTTTTGTTCATCCGCAAAGCACAGCTTTATTTAATGCTCTGACAGAAGGCAGCCATCCGGTACGTTTGGCTATGCCTATGAGCGAAGACCGTAGTGTATTGCGTACAAGCATCATTCCGCAAATGCTGGATACAGCGGTGTACAACATGAATCGGAAGCAAGATAACCTGGCGATTTTTGAGATGGGAACTGTATTCTATACAGAAGAGCAAACATTAACCCGCCAGCCGCAGGAAATTCAAGTGCTGAGTCTGCTGCTGACTGGAGTGCGCCGTGAAAAACAATGGAACATCGGAGCCGAAAAGGTCGACTTCTTTGATATTAAAGGTGCGCTTGAAACAGTGTTCGACTATTTTGGACTAAGTGCCAGCATTCGCTATGTGGCTGACCAGCCGCAAAGCTACCACCCAGGACGTTCCGCTTCGGTATGGCTGGATGTGAACGGAAACTCCCAACGGATCGGTACAGTTGGGCAGATTCATCCTGAACTGCAACAGTCCTATGGGCTGAACGATACGTATGTAGCTGAAATCGCGTTGCAACAGCTCGTTGAGCACGCAAACTCCCATATTCAGTTCAGAGAGCTGGCTCGCTTCCCGTCCGTGGAACGTGACATTGCCCTCGTGGTGAATAAAGACGTTGAGGCAGGTGAACTGCTTCGTGTTATTCACGCTGCAGGCGGAGAACTGTTGCAGGATGCACGGGTGTTTGATGTATTTACAGGCAGCAAGCTTGGTGAAGACAAGAAGAGCGTGGCTATTTCCCTGACCTATCGTCATTGGGAGCATACGTTGACGGATGAAGAGATTAATGCGGCGCATTCTCCTGTCGTTACGTCTCTAGAACAAACTTTTGGAGCGGAATTGAGAAAGTAGCAGGAAATGCGGGAAGCCGTATCGAATCTTAGTGACAGAGGTTCGATACGGCTTTTTGGCCTATCATCATAGAAGCTCTCTACTCTGATATTCACCCGCTGCGGGGAAGCCGGACTAATAAGGTTGAACGCTTCACGGAAGGCGGGTTACCCTAGTACCGGACACACCTTAGAATCAACATACAGTAGTATTGAAGGAGGGCATAATTGTGACTACACCAGATCGTACTCGCGTCACTGTAGAGATCTACGGTACTTCTTATAAACTTGTCGGCAGTAATAGCGATTATATGAAGCAGGTTGCTAATTACGTAGATGAACGTATGCACAGCATTTCTCAAGCACATTCACGTCTGGATATGCCCCGAATTGCCGTGCTGGCTGCGGTTCATATGGCTGAAGAAGCTGTACAAATTCAGGAGATTCAGAGCCATATGAACCGCTTGGCAGCGGAACGGGCGGAGCTCCGGGGAGATCTGGCCCAACTCCAGACGGCTCTAGGGGAACAACAGCAGAAAAATACAGATATGCACCAAGCCCTTGTTCAATTGAGGGAAGAAAAAGAAGCGACGCAGAAGAAACTGGTGGAGACCGAATCTACATCAGCCAAGGAAATTGCCGAACTAAGGGCAAAGCTTGAACAGCAGGAGAAAAAAGCGGCTGAACTTGAAAATGCACAAAAACAAGCTAAGCGTGAATTGGAAGAATCTCGTCAAGAGGCTTCTCGTAAGCTGAAAGAGCAGCAAGAGACTGCAAATGCGCGTGTCCGGCAGACAGAAGAGCAGTTGAAGAAGGAAATAGCCGAAGCGGCTAAACAGGCTGAAGCTAAGCTTTCCGCTGCGGAAAAGGCTCATCAGGAGCGAAAACGTATAGAGCTGGACAATTTGCGATCTACTTTGCAGCAAGAGCATAACCAGAAGATAAGCGAATGGCAGATCAAGTGCTCCGGGCTGAATGAGCAGTTGGAGCAGGAACGTAAACAGGCTGAATTGGCTCTAAATGAGGAAAAGCTCCAGCATGAGGAAGCGCAGAAACTTGCTGAAGAAGCTGCACTGGAGCAGGAGATTCGGATGGAGGAGCTTCAGGGGCAATTAGAACAAGTACAAGCAGGAAATGCAGAGCTTTCTTCTCGTCTGGAGGAGGCTCAAGAGCAAGCTGTGGCATTGAAGCAACAACAGTCCGAGCTGGAGGCTGATCTGCAAGCACAGCAGCAGGCGGCAACAGAGCGGGAACAGGCAAATACGCTTGCGCGTGAAGAACTGCAAAGCAGATATGATCAGTTGGTGAATGAAGCCAAGGCTACGCAGCAGCAGGCGGCTAAGCTGGAGGAAGAGCAGCGCCGGATGCAGAAGCTGCTGGAGCAAGCTCATGTATCTTCTCGCAAGCTGCAAAGCGAGCTGGCTACGCTGGCTGAAAGTGAGAAGTCATGGAAGAAGCTTGCAGAAGAACGTCAGTTGGCAGCCGATGAGTTGGAGCTTTCCCTGCTGGAAGCGCGTGAACAGAAGGAAGCGACAGAGGAACAACTACAGCAGACTGTGGCTGAGGTTGAGGCTGCTAATGATAAATATGCTTCACAACAGCAACGGCTGGTTCAACTTGAAGCGAAAATCAAGGAGCTATCACCTGAGCTGATTCGTGTTCAGGACGAGCTTGAGAAAGCCCAAGTCCGAGAGCAAGAGAATGCGAAGGCGTATCAATCGCTTCAGGAGCAATATGGAAGCATGAAGAGCCGAGCTGGACAGCTGGAGCAACATATTAAGCAACTCCAGCAGGAAAATCATGACCGGCAAAGTGAATTGGAACGTGCTGAGAAGGCCTCTGTGGAATGGCAGCTTAAATACGATCAGTTGAAGGCTGAAGCGGAACGTTTGGAAGCTGAAGATGCTGCCCGCAAGGAAGAATTTGCTTCTTGGGAACGGGAAATAGCGGTAACGATTGAACAAAAAGAACAGCTTCAGGAGGAGATTCGTTCCGCGGTTGAAGCTGCCAACACCGCAAAGGCAGAACAGCAGTCCATAGAGCAGGAACGCATGGCCTTGCAGTCTGAGTTAGATGAAGTAGGTCAAAAATATGAAATGGCGGCTCATCAGCTTCGTTTACTACAAGTACAACAGGACGTAGACCGAGAAAATGCAGAGAAGATTTCAACAGAATTACGTCAACTAAAGGAAGAATACACCAAGCTTCAAACCGAGTATAATGAATGGATTGAGCTTATCGAACAGGATCAGTAGATACGGATTATAAATGTAAGGCAATCCCCGGCTGCTCATGGCCGGGGATTGTTTGTTTATGGTATCGCTAAGAAGTATAAATGACAAAAAGCTGTCCTTTGGCAGATGAATCTGCTTCGGGACAGCTATGCTGGAAGTGTTTGCCGAAATTATTTCCCTTCCTTGCGCCCGGCTTCAAATGGTGTCGATACCGGAATGAACAGATCGATAATCCCGATAACCAATGCAGCGAGCAATGCGCCCATAATCGAAACACTAACATGGGCCACGACATATTGAGCGACCCAGATAACCAGAGCGCTCACTAGAAAACCAACGATACCGCGTCCAAATGGAGAAACGCGTCGACCAAATATCGCCTCGACGATATAGCCAATCAAGGCAATGACAATGGCAAGGATCAGCGCACTCCAAAAGCCGCCTACACTAAATCCGGGAACGATCCAGCTTACGACCATCAGAACCAGAGCGGCAACGATGAAACGTACAATGTGCCCAAGAATGCTCACGGAATAACCTCCTTTGTTTTTTTGAATTAACAGGGTTAGACAAAGGTTAGTGTGTGGCATGAAGAGCTTTCTTATGTGTAAAGCAGAGTTGGCAAATAGCGTAAGTTTGCTGCTTTCGGTATAATATAGATATAAGTGAAAGGAGCAGTGAAGTTGGACTCTAAAATTTTTAAAACCCTTGAATATCAAAAAATTCTAAATAAACTAAGTCACTATGCCCAAACGGCAACGGGACAACAGACAGCCCTTCGATTACAGCCCAGCGATGATTTGGAGCATATCAAGAAATTGCTGAAAGGTACGGATGAGGCCTATGCTGCTGATCGGCTGAAAGGAGTGCCTTCATTTAACGGAGTGGTGGATATCACTCCTACGGTGAAGCGTGCCCGTATTGGAGGAACGTTAAGTCCGCAGGAGTTACATGGTATTCGGACAACGGTTCAAGCTGCACGCCGTATACAGGTGTATGTAACAAGTTTGCATGAGGAAAATCCGGTTGAAACATTGCTGTATTGGAGTGAGCAACTTTCGGAACAAAGAAGTTTGGAAAACTCCATTAAAGGCTGTATTGACGAAAATGCAGAGGTACTGGATTCTGCCAGTACAGAGCTTTCACAAATTCGCCGGGAACTGCGCTCCGGTGAAGTGCGTATTCGTGAAAAGCTGGATTCCATGATTCGTTCCTCAACTGTGTCCAAAATGCTTCAGGATCAGTTGATTACGATTCGTGGAGATCGGTTTGTCATCCCGGTCAAGGCCGAATACCGTTCTTATTTTGGCGGAATTGTGCATGATCAATCCGGGTCTGGCGCAACCTTGTTTATCGAGCCAGAATCCATCGTGGCCATGAACAACAAGCTGAGGGAAACCAGGCTGAGAGAAGAGCGTGAAATTGAAGTCATTTTACAAAAGCTGACCGCACTTGTCGCAGAACAAGCGGATATGTTGCTGTATGATGTGGATATTTTAGGCAATCTTGATTTTATTTTTGCGAAAGCTCGTCTCGCTCGTGAAATGAAGGCAACGCTTCCCTTAATGAATGATCGCGGGTACTTGAAGCTGAAAAAGGGTAGACACCCTCTAATTCCGTTGGAACAGGTCGTTCCCATAGATGTGGAACTGGGTAATTCGTACACCTCCATTATCGTTACCGGACCGAACACAGGGGGGAAAACCGTTACCCTGAAAACTATAGGTCTGCTAAGCTTGATGGCGATGTCTGGACTGTTTGTGCCTGTTGAGGATGAAAGCCAGCTCTGCGTGTTTGATGCAATCTATGCCGATATTGGTGACGAGCAGAGCATTGAGCAAAACTTGAGTACATTTTCCAGTCACATGACCAATATTATTAGCATCTTGAAAAATATGACACCTAAAAGTCTTGTATTGCTTGACGAAGTGGGAGCAGGAACGGACCCGGCAGAAGGTTCAGCCCTGGCTGTATCTATTCTGGAGCATATACATGCTCTGGGTTGCCGCATGGTGGCGACGACTCACTATAGTGAATTGAAGGCGTATGCCTATGAGCGCAAAGGAATTATTAATGCAAGTATGGAGTTTGATGTCGCTACATTAAGCCCGACTTACCGCCTTCTGGTTGGTGTTCCTGGGCGAAGTAACGCTTTTGCTATTGCCGAGCGATTGGGATTACCAGGACGTATATTAGACTATGCCCGTGGTGAGGTAACCGAAGAAGACCAGCGCGTCGAGCACATGATTGCGTCACTGGAGCAGAACCGTTTGACCGCTGAGCAAGAACGGGAAAAAGCAGAGCAACTGCGTAAGGAAATGGAAGTATTGCGTACACGTCATCAGACCGAGCTGGATAAGCTGGAGTCACAACGGGACCGTATGCTAGAAAAGGCCGAAGACGAAGCAAGAGTTCTCGTGGATAAGGCTCGTAGTGAAGCAGAGAAAATCATTACGGATTTGCGTAAATTGGCTCAGGAAGAGGGAGCCTCGGTTAAGGAGCACAAGCTGATTGCAGCTCGTAGAGAACTGGATGAAGCAGAACCGAAACAACGTAAGAAAAGTACAGTCAAACGTCCGGCGACTCCGCGTACTCGTTCCATCATGGCTGGCGATGAAGTATCAGTTCACAGTCTGAATAAAAAAGGCCATGTGGTTGAACTAACTGGCAGCAAGGAAGCTATCGTTCAACTGGGTATCATGAAAATGAAGGTCAGTCTGGATGATCTGGAGCTGCTGCAACCAGCCCCGACGACTACTCCAAAGGTCCAAAAGCCAGTGACTGGCGTTAAGAGGACACGGGATGATAACGTGCGAAGTGAACTTGACCTTCGGGGGGCAAACGTGGAGGAAGCGCTGATGGAAGTGGACCGCTTCATGGATGAAGCGTTTTTAGCCAATCTGGGTCAGGTATACATTATTCACGGCAAAGGTACGGGGGTCCTGAGAACTGGTATTCAGGAGTACCTTCGCAAGCATAAGCATGTGAAAAGCTACCGTATCGGTAACTACAATGAAGGCGGCACGGGTGTAACGGTTGCTGAATTGGAATAGATATGGGTTGCTGACCGAGAACGCTTGGTAGAACGGGAGGGACGAGGTGAAGATGGCGATTGATGAATTGCTATCACATCCGTTGGGGATGATGCTGGGTTATTTCTCCGTGGCGGTGCTGGAGTTGATTGTATTTTTGTCCTGCTTTGAGCTGGTAACCCGTTATAAATGCTGGGAAGAGATCAAGCGAGGCAATGTTTCGGTAGCCATGGCAACGGGTGGGAAAATGTTTGGTATTTGCAACGTGCTCCGCTTTGCGATGGAGGCTAAATCCAGCGTATATGATACGATGATCTGGTCATTCGTTGGTTTTTTACTGCTACTTGCGGCGTACTTTCTTTTTGAATTTCTGACACCGGTATTTTCTATCGATCAAGAGATTAAAGAAGATAACCGTGCGGTCGGCTTGTTCTCTATGATTATTTCAATATCGTTATCGTATGTAATTGGTGCGAGTGTAACTTGACACATCCTGTATACTAAAGCTTGGTATACGCTTCGGAACGGAAGGATGATAAGCTTGGAAATGACTATTTGTCCATGGTGTAACATGGAAATTATTTGGGATGAAGAATTAGGACCTGAAGAAGAGTGTCCTTATTGCCATAATGATCTGAAAGGATACTCAGACATAGCCGATGACGAAGAGGAGTCTGAGTCTGTTTCTCCATCTGTTCACAGACATACGGATGGGCATGAAGATGCGACACACGATCATGCGGTTTCTGTAAGTCCGGCGCTCGGCGCTCATGGAAAAGAAGACCTCAAGGGTTATCGTACATTAAGTATTCAGCTCGGTGATGATGAGGAGCAGGATATTTTATACGAGGCAGAGGATGAAATCGTATTTGAAAAGCCAGCTGATGCACCGTTATTGCAGGATAATGAGCTTCATAAGCTGCCTGTGCTGCATACTTTACAAAAATTCGAAGAAAGCGGTGCGGATCTAATGGCTTATGAGCAAGGTGCTGAACAATTACTCGACAGACAAGATGAGGTTCTTGAATGTTCCCAATGTGGAGAGTATATGCTGCATGCGGGTTCGCAAACCGTAACCAGAGAGGGTTTCGAACCATCGATGTCTCCGGTGCTCGGCAAACCTGTTCTGGACTTGCCGTTCGTCTTGAATGTTTATGTGTGTCCTAGCTGCTTCCATGTTCAGCAGACTTTGTCAGAGAATGACCGACTGCGAATGCTGGAGAAGCTCAGCGGTATTTCCAATAATTAAATGGCAATTCCCCGGATAGGTCCAAGCTCAATACGGGCATGTTAAATCAAAGAAATCTTTGAACAAGCTGACTCGTAATAAGCTGATTGGTGATTTTTCCGTTAGGGGGGAACTGCATTGAAATCAAACCTGAACGGACAATCCATTCTGCTATTAAGCTTGAATGGATTGTTTGTGTTTGCAGCCGCATTGTCCGGCACATTTCTTAATGTGTATTTGTGGAAAAGCAGGCAGGATTACGCGATGATCGGCTGGTTTAATGTCAGTCAACAAATTGCGCTGGGAATTATGGTCTGGGTAGCTGGAAAGTGGGTCAAGGAACATAACAAAATGAATGCCCTGCGCGTGGGTACCGCGTTGTCCGGCCTATTCTATCTGATCGTGTTGTATACAGGACCTCAGTCTGTAAACTACATATGGCCACTCGGAATGTTGTTGGGTGCAGCCTTAGGTTTATTTTGGCTAGCGTTTAATGTCATTTTTTTCGAAGTCACGGATCAGGCAAGCCGTGATCATTTTAACGGATGGGTGGGTCTGCTGGGCTCGTTTTCCGGTATAGTGGGTCCTTGGCTCTCTGGTTGGATTATTGCGCGCATGGAGGATGACGCGGGTTATCGCGTGATATTCAGTATTTCTTTGGCCTTTTATGTCGTAGGAGTGGTGCTAAGTTTCTTTCTTCGCAAGCGTAAACCGACAGGAAATTACAATTGGAAAGAGCCTAAGCAGCGATTGTCGCAAAAAGGAAGTATGTGGCGTCCGTTGTCGTTATCACTTGTTACACAGGGCATCCGTGAGGGAGTGTTTGCTTTCCTGATCACGCTGCTTGTGTATGTCGTTACTCAACAGGAATGGAAGCTAGCACAGTTTTCACTTATTACATCGGGGGTTTCATTTTTTAGCTTTTGGGCTGTCGGAAAATGGCTCAAGCCACGCTATCGCTCGGCTGGTATGTTGTTGGGTGCTGTGCTGTTAGTGATCGCGCTTTTACCATTATTGTGGCGTATGGAGTATAGCACGCTGCTGATTATGGGGATTGGCACCGCTTTGTTCATGCCCTTGTATTTAATTCCTATGATCTCTGCGAGCTTTGATCTAATGGGTACGAGTGAAGGAGATGCTAATCAGAGAGTGGAACTGGTTGTACTGCGCGAACTATGTTTAATGATAGGTCGGTTGACAGGAACACTCGTTTTCTTGGGTGTCCTAAGTATTAGCAAGGCTCCTACGGCGATGATCTGGTTGTTGATTGGGCTGGCATTGATGCCAGTAATTGGATGGATTTTCATGCGAAGTGTGCTGAAAATGGAACAAAAAACGAAGCAAAGCAAGTCTCATTCCCATGCACGACGCTTGCACAAGCAAACCGAATAATTGAAAAATTCAATACAAAAGAGCCTCCAAATCCGTTGGTATAGGAAAAGGAGGTCTTTTTGTATCACATTTAAATCATCGGTTCTGTTGTCTCAGGCGAGGGTTTGGTGGGACGGGTCAGAGAAAAAAGCTCCATTTCAGGTCGGTGTGTGCCCGTCAGTTCATCAGCCAATAGCTGTGCGGCCACCATACTCGTAACCGTCCCATTTCCCCCGTAACCCTCCAAAAAGTAGCAGTTGGGAAAACGCGGATGTGGACCAATATACGGCAAGCCGTCGTGAGAAGAGCCGAATACAGCCGCCCAAGCATAATCGATTTGAAATGGGACACCGGGAAAATGCTCCTGTAGTGCTTGCAACAGCTTGTGCTGTTGGTGTAACAGTCTGATTTCACGTTGCTTGGCGTCCAGTACAGGCTCATCCAAACCACCGATAATAATACGTCCTTCCTGTGTTGAGCGTATATACAGATAAGGACGAGCCGTTTCCCAGATCAGACACTGCTCATGCCATAAGGGAGCATCTCCGATTGGATTGGTGGCGATAGCATAAGAGCTTTCTAGAACGGCTCCGCGATCTGTTTTAATCTCTTGTGTTTCATAACCTGTTGCAAAAATGACTTTTTTTGCTCGGATAATCCCACCGTTAGTATGACAAACGACCTCATTATCGTTGAATTCAAAATGCTTAGCTTCTGTATGCTCATATAAACGAACACCGAGGCGGCTGGCAGATTGCAGTAGTCCGTGAGCAAACAAAAATGGATTAACCTCGGCATCTTCATGCGTATACAAGGCTGCAGGTTTTCGAAAAGGAAATCGGGCAGCAACCTGGTGCTCATCCCAGTATTCCACCGGAAATCCAAAACGGGTTAACTGTTTGTATTCTTCCTGCAGCACCTGCACATCCTCTGTAGTACTTGCGTAGTAAAGGCTACTGCGGCGAATAAAGGAAGGGTCTCTGTCCAGTGTTGCAGCCAGTTGATCTAGCTGATCCAGAGCGTCCCTGCACATACGGTAAAATAGTACGCCGTTCGTCTCACCAAATGTGTTAATAAAAGAGGTTAAGGTCTTGTCATTGCTATATTGCAGCAGCCCAGTATTGGCGGAAGAACTTCCATGTACCAGCTTGCGTTTGTCAATAAGTACAGTGTCGACTTGTCGTTCTCCCAATAACCGGGAACAGATGGATCCACCCATCCCGCCCCCGATGATCAGGACATCACAATTTAAATCCTCTGCTAAAGGAGGAAAATCCAGCGTTTGCTCTAAGGTACTCGGCCAATATGTATTCCCGCTTATCAATTCCATATAAATAGCACTCCTTACAGGTAATATGTAGTATCTCTTATGTGTACATAGTATTTCGTCAAACGGACAAGATAACCAGCGTGCAACAAAACATTTAAGGAGGCATAGAGACTATGCAATCTACGAACATGCAACCCTTGACAGGCAAAGAGCTGGAGTACATCGTGGACTCCATTTCCAATGAAGAACTACTGTTAAAACAATGTGCGGCAACAGCGGCGTCTATTCAGCAGCCTGCCATTCAACAAGCCTGTTTGCAACTGGCGAAAACTCATGAGCACCACTTGAATGTGCTTTTTAATGCTCTTCAACAGCATCAGCAGCTTGCTCCAATGCAACCGCAGCAGTAATTTGGATTACCAAACAAAGGAGGTTTGACAGGATGTATTCACAAAACAATATGTCATTTATGCCCGAAGAAGATTTGCTCTATACCATTCTTGCTGATATGAAACGTACAGTGCGCGAGTATACAACAGCGACGACTGAATCCAATTGTCCGTCTGTGCGTCAAATGTTCACCGACCTTACGAACGACACGTTGCGTTTGCAAGGTGATTTGTATCGTCTGATGAGTCAGAACAATATGTACTCCACTTCGTCTAAAGCCTTGCGCATCGATTTGGACAAACAGATTCAAGAAGCTCGCAAGACCCAACAGGAATGCCAGCAGTTCATTCAGCAGAAGTCGTCATCCGCAGGAGTATATGGTCAACCTATGCATCAAGGCCAGTCTACTCACCAAAGTAACCCTTATTATATGTAAACGGGATTTTCCGTTTTTGAAGCAATTTCCCATAACAGCCGTCCGTCTGCCGGGTTTACCGGGGCGGACGGTTTTTCTTTGCAGGTTTAAAGTGCGTATTGTATGATGTATAGTAATCTCTTTCGATGGAGGCCTTATGTAGAATGACAGAGCTGAATGAATTGAAATTAAAAGTACTGGAATTGTTAAAAGAAGATGCAAGAAGAACACCGACTTTGTTGGCTACTTTGCTGGGGGTTGACGAGCAGGATGTACGCACCTCAATTAAAGAGCTCGAAGATCAACACGTGATTGTCAAGTATGCGGCTGTAGTCAATTGGGACAAAGTCGATGACGAAAAGGTTACCGCTTTGATTGAAGTACAGATTACACCTGAGCGTGGAAGAGGATTTGAAGGGATTGCAGAGCGGATTTATTTGTATCCGCAAGTTAAATCTGTTTATCTCATGTCCGGGGCATATGACTTGCTGGTAGAGGTGGAGGGCCGAAATCTCCGTGAGGTCGCTAATTTTGTGTCGGAGAAACTGTCGCCTATTGACTCGGTTTTATCTACCAAGACTAATTTTACGCTTAAAAAATACAAGCAGGACGGAATTATCTTTGAGGACCATCAGGAAGATAATCGTCTGATGATTTCGCCGTAAAGGAAGATCATGATGAATCTCAAAACAGAAGCATTTACCGACAGCAACAAAGCCATGAGTTCTTATTTATCCCCATTGGTACGCGAGATCCCATCATCGGGTATCCGTAAGTTTTTTGACCTGGTGGGTGGTAACAAGGACATTATTACCCTGGGGGTAGGCGAACCCGATTTTACAACCCCTTGGCACATGCGGGAAGCCTGTGTCTATTCATTGGAGCGAGGCTTCACCAGCTATACATCTAATGCGGGAACGCCAGAACTGCGTGAAGCGATTAGTGAGTATCTGAATGAGCAATTTGACGTCCGCTATGATCCTAAAAATGAGATTATCGTAACAGTTGGAGGTAGCGAGGCGATTGATCTTGCGTTGCGTGCCTTAATTGTACCTGGTGATGAAATTCTTGTGCCTGAGCCGTGTTACATCTCCTATTCTCCAATCACTTCGATTGGAGGCGGGATTCCGGTCGGCATTGAAACGTTTGCCAAGGACGAGTTTAAGCTGACGGCTGAGGCGCTGGAGGCCAAAATTACACCTAAATCCAAGGTGCTAATTTTATGCTATCCGAGCAACCCGACCGGTGCTACGATGACTTATGAAGATTGGCTTCCGATTGCGGAAATCGTGGAAAAACATGATTTGATCGTCATCTCTGATGAGATATATGCCGAATTGAATTATGGCGATAAGCACGTCAGCTTTGCTTCGGTACCGGGTATGATGGATCGTACGATTCTCGTCAGTGGTTTTTCCAAAGCCTTCGCCATGACTGGCTGGCGTATTGGATATACTTGCGGGCATCCTGATTTGATTGCTGCTATGCTCAAAATCCATCAGTACACCGTCATGTGTGCGCCCTCTATGGGCCAAGTTGCAGCCTTGGAAGGCTTACGAAATGGTATGGGTGAAAAAGATCGAATGGTAGAAGCCTATAATCAGCGTCGTCGTCTGATGGTTGAGGGATTCCGTGACATTGGTCTGGAATGCCACGAGCCAAGAGGGGCTTTTTACGTTTTCCCGAGTATTCAAAGCACAGGCCTCAGCTCGGATGAATTTGCACAGCGCCTATTGGCAGAGGCCAAAGTTGCGGCTGTACCGGGCAATGTGTTTGGTTTGGGAGGCGAAGGCTATCTTCGGTGTTCATATGCGACTTCTGTCACTCAGCTGACGGAAGCTCTGGATCGAATTGGTCATTTTGTAGAAAAAGTGAAAAAAGAAGGTTAAAATTATTTTTTTATGGGTAATTCATAGAAAATAGTCTTTTATTTCTAAATTTCTATGCTATAATTTGAAATCGGAAGCAGGAAGTTCAATTTTTCAATTACAGGAGGAGTGCTCATGTCATATGTTGGATATAATTCGCCGAGTTCAATAGGATACGACATTTCCCTGGAAGATGAAATTTTGTTCCTGCGCAATGAGATGATGCGGACGTTTCAGGAAGAGCAGTCCTTGACCTCTGATCTTGTCATCGAGATTAGCTGCAAACTAGATTTGAAAATCAATGAATACATGAAGCTGTACGGTACGGAATGCAGAGTGTAACTGTGTGAAGTCACCATAGCTACGAAGAAGGCCGCAGGGCCTTCTTTTTTTGCGTTCACAACTTATGATATATTAGTGGCATGGAAGAGGGGGCGTACACATGAAAGCAGGGCTAAAAAGGCTATCGCCATGGATCATCGGAATCATAGCACTTGTACTATTGGCTGGATGTGGGGGGCGAGACAAGGACAGCTTCTCCATATTTATTATGGATAAAGGGGATGCTTCAGTCATTCGTGACGAGCTGGCACAAAAGCTTAAGGATAAGCTGGGCGAACAGGCTCCGACAATCGAGATTTCAGTCAGCCCACTGTATAACCAGCAGAAGCTGGTCGTAGAATATGCGGCCGGAGAACATGATTTGTTTCTTTTGCCGGAAGAGGACATGAAGTTGTATGGACAAAATGGTTCGAATCTACCCTTAGATGATGCCTTTGACAAGAAGACATATGCCCGGGGTGTATTCCAAGGCGGCGTATTTAAGAAAAAGGAGCAAGGGGAAGAAGGAACGGATGTCATCAAGGAAACTCATTTGTTCGGAATTCCAGTGGAGCAGATGAAGATGTTTAAGGACCTAAAATATAACTCAAACACATTATTTGCTACCGTACCACCACGCACAAGCAATAAGGAAGAAGCCATCAAGGTGCTGAAAGCACTCACAGAATGATAAAGGGGATGAAATAGTATGGGTATTTATACCAGAACAGGTGATGAAGGACAAACTTCTGTGATCGGCGGTCGAGTGTCTAAAGATGACGACCGTGTGGAGGCGTACGGTACCATTGACGAGCTGAACAGCTTTGTAGGACAAGCGATCAGCTTTGCCGAAGGGGAAAAGTTTGCGGACATTCGGACTCAATTGGAAGAAATACAGCAGGAGCTGTTCGATTGTGGCTCGGATTTGGCGTTTGTTAAAATCAGTGAAAGTAAATATAAGGTCAAAGACGAGCTGGCAGAGCGGCTGGAAGGCTGGATTGATGCATGCCAGGAGGAAAATCCGAAGGTGGAACGCTTTATTATCCCGGGAGGCAGTACATTATCTTCGACGCTTCATGTTTGCCGCACGGTTTGCCGACGTGCGGAACGCCGTGCTGTTACACTAGGTAAGCACACAGATATCAATCCTGCGGTACGTCGGTATTTGAACCGCCTATCCGATTATTTCTTTGTTGTGGCTCGCACTGCGAATGTACGTCAGGGTGTACCTGATGTCGAATATGTTCGCAGCAAAAAAGTGTTCCGCAAATAAGGAGGCAATCGGGAATTTGTGATGAGCTCGTACTATGAACCTATCGTATATATGATCCCTCCTGAGGAGGAGGGCATGCTGCTGAAGACCATTCTACAAAAACGTATGAACATTTCTCGCAAGCTCATATCCAAACTCAAGCTGACCGAACAGGGGATCATGCTGAACGGGATACGTGTGTATATCAGTGTAAAGGTGAAGTCCGGGGATCGAGTAGAGATCCGCATGGAGCGCGAGCGTTCCGATGATATTTTACCGGAACCCATTCCTTTTGAGATTTTGTTTGAGGATGAACATCTGTTAGTAGTGAACAAGGCGGCGGGGATGATTGTCCATCCGACTCACGGTCATTACACAGGAACGCTGGCGAACGGGGTTGTGCATTATTGGCAGACCAAGGAAGAGCTGTTTCGGTTTCGGCCTGTTCATCGTCTTGATCAGGAGACGACCGGCGTGCTGGTTGTAGCTAAAAATCCGTATGTACACCAGCATATTTCCGAACAGATGATTGCGGGAACGGTGGACAAGCGCTATACAGCTTTGGTGCATGGGCGCCCTGAGCAGCAGGAAGGCAGGGTGGACGGACCGATTGACCGTAACCCGGATAATCCGCATTTGCGTATGGTGACTCCAGATGGTTATCCTGCCCTTACGCTATATAAGCTGGAGGAAGTATGGAGCGAAGGAAGCCGCATCAGTCTAAAATTGGAATCCGGACGTACGCACCAAATTCGGGTTCACATGACATATATCGGATGCCCGTTGATCGGAGACAAAATGTACCGGATTACACCCAATGATGCTGTGCAACGTGAGCGATATGATCAGCTTGATGCCAAGATGCCTCGACAAGCCCTGCATGCTTCAGAATTATCCTTGGTGCATCCTGTGACCGGGGAGCGAATGACGTTTTGTGCTCCTCTACCGGATGATATGATCGGAATGCAAGAGCTGTTAAGGGCTCAATATCCAGAATAAATATTCAACAAAGATTGAAACCAAATGGAGGTTAATCTAGCGATGAGCCAACTGAAAGTATACCAGTATTCTAAATGCAGCACCTGTCGTAATGCAGTGAAATGGCTGCAAAACAAGGGGCATGAGACGGAACTGATTCCTATTTTTGAACAACCGCCCGGCCCGGAGGAATTGGAAGACTTGATTAAAAAAAGCGGGCTGGAACTGAAAAAGTTTTTCAATACGAGCGGTGAAGTATACAAAGAATTAAAGCTGAAAGATAAGCTTGGAGACATGAGCCGTGAAGAGCAAATTTCGCTTTTGTCCTCGAATGGAAGATTAATTAAACGCCCGATTGTAACTGACGGGAATAAAGTAACCGTAGGATTCAAAGAGGAAACATTTGAGGGGACATGGGGAGCTCAGTAAAGCCCAATTTACCCCCACATTATGTTATACTGTGAGGGTTAAATATTATGATGAATGGGAGCAATACAATCTGTGACACAACGCAATGAACAATCCGTAATGCTGGTTGACGGCATGGCCCTGCTTTTTCGTGCTTATTATGCAACCGCTGCAAACGGTTATATCCGTCGTACAAAAGCTGGAGTACCAACGAACGCCATATATGGTTTTATTCGATATTTTTGGGATGCAGTTCAAACCTTTAATCCTACACATGTCATTTGCTGCTGGGATATGGGTGGAACGACATTCCGTGGGGAACATTTTGCTGCGTATAAGGGCAACCGTGCCGACGCGCCAGATGATTTGATTCCTCAATTTACTTTGATCCGTGAAGTGACGGACAGCCTCGGCATTCCCAACATTGGGGCGGAAGGCTTTGAAGCGGATGATTGTATCGGTACGCTCGCACGTCATTATTCGCAAAATGAGGATATGGATGTCATGATTCTCTCGGGAGATCATGATTTACTTCAATTGGTAGATGAGCGGACACGGGTCATTATTATGAAAAAAGGGCATGGAAATTATATGGTATATACCCCGGAGACCCTGCTGTCAGAAAAAGGGCTTAAGCCACGCCAAGTGGTCGACCTCAAAGGCTTGATGGGTGATGCAAGTGACAATTACCCGGGAGTACGCGGAATCGGTGAGAAAACTGCCCTCAAGCTGGTGCAGGAGTACGACTCCATTGAAGGCATTCTGGAAAATCTGGATCAATTGACTCCATCGGTTCGTAAAAAGATCGAGAGTGATTTGGATATGCTGCATCTTTCACGCAAACTTGCTAAAATTCACTGTGATGTGCCTGTTGCGTGTGCTTTAGACAGCTGTCTGTTGACGCTGGATCACGTGCAAATTGTCGATAAGTTTGAGCAGCTTGAAATGAAGAGCTTGTGTACGTTGATGGGTGTCGCAACCGGATCATAATGAAGCTGTTAGGCTTGTGCTGTGCATTTCAGGTGGACTAAGTTATATAGGGATGCTGGCGCTTGGTGCGTTAGTGTCCTTATTTGTATACAACTAACTCAGCTTAGGTATATAACCATGTGAAGGATTTTATACAATTGTGATAAGGGGATTG
This sequence comes from Paenibacillus sp. ALE2, assembly GCF_054113385.1. Classification (NCBI taxonomy): domain Bacteria; kingdom Bacillati; phylum Bacillota; class Bacilli; order Caryophanales; family Paenibacillaceae; genus Paenibacillus; species Paenibacillus sp. ALE2. The sequence continues at coordinate 5,620,574 of NZ_CM134213.1, read as the reverse complement.
ACCTTAGGCTCGTTTCAGGTGAATATAATGGAGAGAGATCATGGAGAGGGGATTACAGCAGCTATGACAGTATTGGGAGCAATTGAGGCAGGCGGTACCAAATTTGTATGTGGAATTGGAAATGAACGAGGAGAGGTATTGGAAAGAGCAAGCTTTCCAACAACGACTCCAGCAGAAACCATGGAGAATGTCATTGCATTTTTTGAAGGCAAGGGGATTGAAGCGCTGGGTGTAGGCTCATTCGGACCGATTGATCCTATCGAAGGCAGTGATACATATGGTTATATTACAACAACGCCAAAGCCGCATTGGGGAAATTATAATCTGATTGGCAAACTGAAGGAGCATTTCGATGTACCTATGGGGTTTGACACGGATGTGAATGGAGCAGCACTGGGTGAGTCCATTTGGGGTGCGGCTAAAGGATTGGACAACTGTCTGTATATTACAATAGGTACAGGCATCGGAGCGGGTGCTTTGGTTGGCGGAAAGCTGGTACATGGATTATCCCACCCGGAAATGGGACATATTTTGGTACGTCGTCATCCAGAAGATCACTATGAGGGCACATGTCCATATCATGGAGATTGTCTGGAAGGACTGGCAGCGGGGCCAGCACTCGAAAAAAGATGGAAGGTTAAAGGGCATGAGCTTTCTGTGGATCACCCGGCTTGGGAAATGGAGGCCCGTTATCTGGCACAGGCTTTAATGAGCTATGTATTAATCCTGTCACCGCAAAAAATTATTATGGGCGGCGGAGTAATGAAGCAGGATCAATTGTTCCCGCTCATTCGTACCAAGCTTCAACAACTCTTAAATGGGTACGTACAGCATCCGAGTCTGACTACAGAAATTGAGCAATTTATCGTATCTCCGGGCTTGGGTGACAATGCTGGATTGTGCGGTGCTCTGGCTTTGGCCAAGGAAAAGCTGAATTTTTAGAATTTATGGTTGACGGTACTCCAAGGTCCGGTTATCATATAGGCAACAGCATAGTACGGATCAAAAAGGGAAGCACCTTTCTTGCGAATACGCAGGATAGGTGCTTTTTTTGCGTTTGTGTATTGTGCGAGTCAGTCATTTTAACCTTATGAGGGAGGAAGAACCATGGAGATTGTATTTTTAAATCGCTTGTCCAAACAGAATGAACAGGGCTGTGAGGACTTTGCGCAGGTATGGATCGGACAACATGAAGGGGGATGGAGTGCAGGCTGGAGCACACACCATGTCCCAGATGAAAGTATAGATGACCTTTGGTATGAAGGCAGTTTGTGGCAGGAATTACTGCATGTATACCGTCATGAGCTGGCGCTCAAGATGGCTGAGGGCTACAGGCCTCTAATTCATGGCGTTTTTCATGAGCAAGAAGGATCATCAGGACGTGGACAAACGCTACAAAAGCTGTATTGCTATAGTGATTTGTTTCCGCGTGATGAGGTGTATGAACAATTAACAATGTGGAGACGGCAAAAGGCAGCAACTGAGCGAAAAGCACCTTATTTTATCGCTACGAATCGACTACTTCGACTCATCAGCGTCTATCTTCCTCATACCGAAGAAGAATTGTTAGAACTACCTGGTATGGGCCTGGGTAAGGTGTCGCAATATGGGACGGAGCTATTGGCTATAACGAAACAAAATGATCGGACCACGCCCTTTCCGCTGAACTGGGTAACAGAGACACTTGAAGAAGAAGTTTTTTTGTCATGGCTGTACAAGCAAAAAGAAAACCAGTACAGACAGGAACTGAATAAGTTTAGCCTGACTAGAGCGATTATCGAGGGCATTTCGGACGGTCTTTCACTGGAGCATATCGGAATGAAGACAGGTTTGCACCGTCGAGAAATGATTGAAGCTGTGGAGCATTTGGATAGGGATGGAATGGATATGGAGAAGCTGATCCGCAAGGAATTGGCACATGTATCAGAGGAGGAGCAGGCAGCCATCTGGTCTGCTTATGCAGAGTTGGGAGATACGCTGCTCAAGCCCATTATGCTAAAAGTGTATGGAGAAGAAAAAGCGACGGAAGCAGGGCTGGATCAAATTTATGAGCGACTGCGACTGATTCGTATACGGTTCCGCCATCAGGAGGTACCTGACCGACATGTTGGATAATATAGAGACGATTGAAAGTGTCCTAAAGTACAAATAAGATGCAACATAAAAAAAGCAGCAGCGAGTTCCTCATAGGACTCGGCTGCTGCTTTTGATGACCAAGCTTGAAAACCAAAATAATTCAAACCCAATCTTTCTTGCGGAAAATACAGAACATACTGACACCTAGTGCCACCATAATCCCAATGACGACAAAATAACCATAACGTGTATGAAGCTCAGGCATATTATCAAAGTTCATCCCATATATTCCGGTAATGACCGTCAACGGCATAAATACAGTTGTAATGGCGGTAAACACACGCATGATTTCATTAGCACGGTTGGCGATACTTGACTGATAAGCTTCTCTAAGGTTCCCCATCAAGTCGCGATAAGTTTCGAAAGTCTCCGAAATTTTCACAGCATTTTCATAAATGTCGCTAAAATATTTTTGTAGTTGATCGTCGATAAGCCGCAAATCCCGTTTGTTCAGGGTATTGATGACTTCCTTTTGTGGGCCGAGCACTTTTTTTAGCCATAGAATCTCACTGCGCAAGCCGATGATTTCGTTCAAGTGCGACTTTTTCGTATGCATCAGAATGTCTTCTTCCAGCTTTTCAATACGAACTTCAATCCGGTCACCAACCAGAAAATAGTTATCAACGATCAAATCGACCAACAGATACATAAAACGGTCAGGCTGGCTAACTTCCTGCTCCCACAGCATAGGCTTGAGAGTACGAAGCTCATTGATTTTCTGCTTGGTCACCGTAATGATAAAATGGCGGCCGAGAAAAATGTTCAAAGCACGCAAAAATATTTCTTCATCATCAAAACGAATACTATTTACAACGATAAAATAATGGCTTTCATAAATTTCAATCTTTGGACGCTGTTCTTCTTCACTCAAACAGTCTTCTACTGCAAGATCATGCATAGAAAATAAGGGCTGAAGCACTGTCAGATCCTCGACATCAGCATCAATCCAATAAAAGCCTTCTGCCGGTGCAGTGAGCGCCATTTCAATTTCTTCGACAGGGGTAAAAACCCCGTTGTTAACCAAACGGATTTTCATATATGTCACTCCTTATGCTCCGTCGTAACGGAAATACGTTTACCTTAAGCATAAGGAATGGACTCAGTTAGCCAGTTAGCCGGTGCGGGTAAGCGTGCATACCATCAAAAGCAGAAGGCTTTTGGAGCATGCGGAGCCTGGCGTCCCGTCTTTCGGCAAGCTGAAGTCATTCCTATGCTGTTGTTCAGGGATCGCCGCCTATTCGGACTCGGGTCGCCTTCCATTCCGGATTCACCTCACAAATGTTCTTTTTTAGGTTGCCACAGTATCGAAGAAAACACTCTAATCTACACTGTTGCACCGTATTTTTGCCTATTAGCACTTGTATAGTATAACGCTCGGCCTACGGCCTTTCAAGGGCAAAATCATGGGCTAAATCAACAGCAGTCATATGAGCTTCTGCGAAAGGGGGATATGATTTAACCTATGGAAAAGGTAGACAAAATGTGAATGCAGGGCACAAATTTACAAGTCCATCTTGACGAAGCCCAGCCGATGCATTAAAGTGAACAACAAGAACTTTGTGAACCCAAAATGAATATAGCGAAATCTTATCAAGAGCAGGTGGAGGGACTAGCCCGATGATACCCGGCAACCGGCGATTTTTATCGCACGGTGCTAATTCTTGCAGGACTCGCGCTTTGTACAAAGAAGCGTAGCCCTGACAGATGAGAGAGGCGCATATGGATACAAATATGACCTTTCTCTAACCGAGAAAGGTCTTTTTATTATATGCCCGGCATCTCTACCAGACGATTTTCGCACAACTTACCGATCAAGGAGTGAGTTTACATGCCGATTAAAATTCCAGATACACTGCCTGCTAAGGAAGTACTGGAGGGCGAAAATATTTTCGTAATGGACGAAAGCCTGGCTTATCATCAGGATATTCGTCCGTTGCGCATCGCCATTTTGAATTTGATGCCTACGAAGGAAACAACGGAAACCCAACTGTTGCGTCTGGTCGGCAATACGCCGTTACAAGTGGATGTCACGTTGGTGCATATGAAGTCACATGTATCTAAAAATACATCGCAAGAATATTTGAACATGTTTTATAAAACGTTTGATGAGATCAAGAACAGTCGTTTTGACGGCATGATTATTACAGGAGCCCCCGTAGAACAACTTGAGTTTGAGGATGTGACCTACTGGGCGGAGATCCGGCAAATCTTTGAGTGGACGAAAACAAATGTTACTTCGACCATGCATATCTGTTGGGCCTCACAGGCAGGCTTATACCATCATTTCAATGTTCCGAAATACGGGCTCGACACCAAATGCTTTGGGGTATTCCCACACACCGTTATTAAACCTAAAGTGAAACTGCTACGCGGCTTTGATGAACTGTTTTATGCTCCCCACTCTCGGCATACCGAGGTTCGGCGGGAAGATATTGACCATATTGCCGAATTAGAAGTTTTATCCGAATCCGAGGAAGCTGGAGTGTACCTGGTAGCCACGCTTGATGGTAAACAAATTTTTGTAACAGGGCATTCTGAATATGACCCACTTTCGCTGAAATGGGAATACGATCGCGATATAGCCAAAGGACTGGATATTGACGTCCCCAAAAATTATTATCCTAATGATGATCCTGGACGCATACCGCCCTCGATCTGGCGGGCTCATGCCAATTTATTATTTTCAAATTGGCTTAACTATTATGTATACCAAGAAACACCTTATGATATCGGACCTCAGATTTAAAAAGGGGCTTGTAGTTTACCCTTATACAGTACCACCTTGCAGTAGCGCAGCAGTATAGTCTTGGACATCCATTTTTGCAGCATATGTTATAGCACCTACTATGGAAGTGAACAGGAGGATTCATATGAGTGAGAAGCAGTGGAAAATCGAAAGCAGATTGGCACAAATCGGTTCAGTAGAGGAGCCAGTAACCGGGGCTGTTAATTACCCGATTTACCAATCTACGGCGTTCCGCCATCCCCGTCTGGGTCAAAGCACAGGGTTTGATTACATTCGGACGATTAATCCCACGCGAAAGGTACTGGAAGAGGCTGCTGCTGCACTTGAATCTGGTGATGCAGGCTTTGCTTGCAGTTCAGGTATGGCAGCGCTGCAAACGGTATTTGCTTTGTTTGGACAGGGAGACCACCTCATTGTATCGCTGGATCTTTATGGCGGGACCTATCGTTTGCTAGAGCGTATTTTATCCAAATTTGGTGTGACCGCAACTTATGTGGATACAAACGATCTCGAAGCACTCCAACAGTCATGTCGACCGAATACCAAAGCCGTATTCATAGAAACGCCTACCAATCCGTTAATGATGATAACTGATATTCAAGCGGTGGCTGCATGGGCATCACAACATGAGTTGCTTACTATTGTAGATAATACGCTGCTAACACCATATTTCCAGCGGCCATTGGAATTAGGTGCGGATATTGTGGTACATAGCGCAACCAAATATTTGGGCGGACACAACGATGTGCTGGCAGGGTTGATTGTAAGCAAAGGAAAAGAGCTGTCAGCTGAAATTTCCTTCCTGCACAATTCCATAGGGGCCGTGCTTTCCCCAAGCGACTGCTATCAGTTGATGAAGGGGATGAAGACGTTAGCGCTACGTATGGATCGACATGAGCATAATGCTACGGTGTTGTCTAATTATTTACTGACGCATCCAGCAGTGGCGGAAGTATTTTACCCGGCGCTTGAGGGCCATCCAGGTCGTGAGATACAAAATAAACAATCCAGCGGAAACACGGGTATTTTCTCTTTCAAAGTAAAGGATGCTCGCTATGTGGAGCCTTTGCTTCGTCATATTAAGCTTATTGCGTTTGCCGAAAGTCTAGGCGGTGTGGAATCGCTAATGACCTATCCTGCTGTGCAGACACATGCGGACATACCGGTAGAAATTCGGGATGCAGTCGGGGTAGATGACAGGTTGCTTCGTTTCTCTGTAGGTATCGAGCATACGGATGACCTGATTGAAGATTTGCGTTCGGCACTGGAAGCGGCACGTCAAGAAGTAGAAGGAGGGGAGCAGCAATGATAGAGGATGCGAGGAAGATCGGAGAGGATCTGGACAAAGGGCGGAAATTCGCAACCAAGCTGCTGCATTTTGGCTCTGAAATTGACAGTGTTACAGGGGCATCGAGTGTCCCGATCTATCAAGCTTCGACCTTTCACCATCATGATATTTTTAATCCCCCACAGCATGATTATAGCCGTTCAGGTAATCCGACACGACAAGCTTTGGAAGATTATATCGCCTTATTAGAAGGCGGAGCTTGCGGTTTTGCCTTTGCATCAGGTATGGCTGCCATCTCCACTACATTTATGCTCTTATCCGCTGGTGATCATGTCATTGTTTCGGAGGACGTATATGGAGGAACATATCGACTGCTGACCTCCATCTTGAAACGGATGAATATCGAAACGACCTTCGTTGATATGACGGATCTCAACCTTGTGAAAGAGGCGTTGCAGGAAAATACAAGGGCTGTGTATATGGAAACCCCGTCTAATCCGACCCTCAAAATTACCAATGTAGCTGGAATAACCTCATGGGCAAGGGAAAATGGACTTTTGACGTTATTGGATAATACTTTTATGACACCTTATTATCAACGTCCGATTGAGCAGGGAGTCGATATTGTATTGCACAGTGCGACCAAGTTTTTGGGTGGACACAGCGACGTACTGGCAGGGCTTGCGGTAGCTCGTACTGAGTCGTTGGGGAGACAAATCAAGCAGCTTCAGAATGGATTAGGTACTGTGCTGGCACCGCAAGAGTCTTGGCTGCTCATGCGTGGTATGAAGACACTGGAGGCACGTATGGCTCACAGCGAAAAAAGTGCAGCTAAGCTTGCCAATTGGCTAAACGAGCGCAATGACATTGAAGCGGTATACTATCCGGGCCTGGAAAATCATCCAGGGCGTGTGATTCATGAGAGTCAATCGAGCGGTTATGGTGCAGTGATATCGTTTGATGTGGGTTCGGGTGAACGTGCAAAAGAGGTCCTCAGTCGCGTACGTATTCCCATTGTGGCGGTGAGTCTGGGAGCTGTGGAAAGTATCTTGTCGTACCCAGCAATGATGTCACATGCGGCTATGCCGCAAAGTGTACGGTTGGAGCGCGGGATTACAGACGGACTACTTCGTTTCTCCGTAGGTCTGGAGGACATTGATGACCTGATCCGTGATCTGGATGAGGCGCTGAGCTAGAACGTTAGCACGCCCATAGCATCTCAACGTTATACGAAGGAAGCAAATAGGTACAGCCCTAAGCAGCAGGTTTCCTGTATTCAGGAGACTTGCTGTTTTCTATATGAATGACATGATAGACAGTGTGAAAAAAGGCACTTTTCAGTCTAAGTATGGTTCCTTACTAAAAGATATGTTAGTATTATCATTAGGTTTTACTATGCTAAATAGCACAGACAACATACAAGGCTAGTCATGAACATACATTACGGCAGGGTTCGAACGCAGGTTTGTGAAAGCATTCTCGTTCATAAGTCCTGTCTTTCATTTCGTCGCCCTGTGACAGCGAAGGAGGATACACCATGAGTGTAATCGACCATATTTTAGATAAAGCCCTACGCGGCGAACGCCTGAATTTAGAGGATACCGTTGCTTTGTTCGAATCAGACGAGGTTGAAAAAATAGGTCATGCGGCGAATAAAGTCATGAATCGCATGCATCCCGATCCCATAAAAACCTTCGTCATCGGACGAAATATTAACTATACGAACGTGTGTGACGTATACTGCCGCTTTTGCGCTTTTTACCGCAGACCGGGTTCCGATGAAGGTTATGTTTTGCCGGATGAGGTGATTTTCCAAAAAATTAAGGAAACGCAGGATGTAGGTGGCACCGAAATCCTAATGCAAGGCGGTGTAAATCCAAACCTGCCGTTCAGCTATTATACCGATTTGCTGAAAGCTATTAAGGAACGTTTTCCAGATATTACAATGCACTCCTTCTCACCAGCTGAAATTCACAAAATGAAGGAAAAATCCGGCCTATCCATGGAGGAAACGATCCGAGCCATTCATGAAGCTGGATTGGATTCGCTGCCGGGTGGAGGCGGAGAAATTTTGGATGACCGTACACGCCGCAAAATTAGCCGTCTCAAAGGCTCCTGGCGTGATTGGATGGATGTCATGCAAACAGCTCACAAGGTTGGGATGAACACAACGGCTACCATGGTAATCGGATTTGGCGAGCTGATGGAGGAGCGTGCGCTGCATTTGCTGCGTGTCCGTGATGCTCAGGACGAATGCATTGAAAACAAATATAATTCTGAAGGATTTCTGGCCTTTATTCCTTGGACCTTCCAACCAGACAACACGAATTTGAAGAAAGAACGCCAGACGCCAGAGGAATATTTGAAGACTGTAGCGATCAGTCGTCTTGTTTTGGATAACATCAAGCATATCCAGTCTTCATGGGTAACGATGGGGCCGGAAATCGGTAAAAAATCACTGTACTACGGTTGTGATGATTTTGGCAGCACCATGATTGAGGAAAATGTAGTTTCCGCTGCGGGAGCAACGTATAAGGTTAACATCGAATCCATTTTACAGTTGATCCGTGAGACGGGTCACATTCCGGCACAGCGCAATACCCGTTATGATATTATTCGTACTTTTGACAGTGCCAGCAGTATTGAGCATGACTTTATTATGCAAAATTAATATCAGCTAATATATCGTACATTACAAAACGCTTATCTTTCACTATCCTATGTACAAGGATAGTGAAGATAAGCGTTTTTGTGCGGAAGAGTGGATACTACAATATCTTTAATCATTTTTCTATTATGGTTAATATATTTGGGATTTGCTACGTTTCCCATCGCTTCATATACATGATCTCAGCCTGTGGGTCTGCCATTTGGATGGCCGCCTTAAAGCGCTGCAAATCCAAAAGATGAACACTGTAAATGATGACCATTTGTTCTTTTTTATCTGATTCGCTTTTAATCTTGCCCTTTATCTGGGCGGCAGAACCTTCAATAGGTGTGCTGTGTAAACGCAACCTGCGATATATGGCATCTTCGACAGTTGGCTGTTTTTTGCTGGCAACACAGACCATGCGTCTCAGACCAGTAAACATCAGCCGAGTCGTTTCATAGGCAGCGAGACAGGATAAGGCGGAATAGAGGGCTGGCTCCCAGCCTAACACAAAACCAGCCGTAATGAGCAGCAGGCCATTACACAACATTACGATCTGTATTAACGGAATTTTCCGATGAATTAGCAACAAAGTGGATGGACGGCCATCGTCAGATTCGCTGAGACCTAATGAATCAAGCAACCCCCCGTGACGAGCTGTCAGCGCTGCGCCAAGTCCAATACAGATTCCGCCTCCCAAAGCGCATACGACCGGATGGCCGCTCACTGCCGGAAAAGGCGAGAGAATGATGGCTGAGCCTGAAAAGGCAAACAAGCCAGGGAGTGCGCGAAGCAGCATGGGTTTGTGAGTAGACAAAGAATACAGCAGCATTAGTGGCAAGTTCAAAACGAATAGCAGTAACCCAAAATGCTCCTGTGTATAAAGCGACATGAGTCTGGAGATTCCCGTAACGCCTCCAGCGATCATATCATGCGGATGTAAAAACAATTCCAGACCGACGGATGCCGTAATTCCGCCAATTACCGTATAAAAGACAGGGAACCTGCTCGCATCTCCTGAAGCGGGCTTCACAAGCCGCCTCATAAAGTTTCGGCATGTTTTACAACGTGCGGCATAGCCTTCCCTCCTATGGATTGTCGTATCCAGCTTTTACAGTTACGCCGATTTGCTTTCTTCCTTTCGTAAGCGAGGGTCCTTAAATTTGAATATTTTGTTTAGCATATTAAAGATAGGCTTTGACTGCTTTGTCAGAAGCGGTCCAAGAATGGCCAGTATGAGTACATAGATGGCTGCAAAAGGTTGAACAATATCAAGCAAACCGCCTTCTTTACCCAAGTTGGCCATGATGATCGAAAATTCGCCTCGCGCCACAATAGTCAAACCGATATTTGCGGATGCTTTGGGAGTTAGGGACGCTGTACGCCCAGCCAGCATACCCGCCCAAATGTTACCAAATAGTGTGAGAAGGACTGCTGCCAGCGCAAGCCATATGGCGTTACCTCCTAGAGACAGCGGATCAATGGACAGTCCGAAACTGAAGAAGAACAGGGCACCAAAGAAATCGCGGAAAGGAACAATTAAATGCTCAATCCGTTTGGCGTGTTCCGTTTCGGCCAGTACCAGACCGACCAGCAGGGCTCCAATAGCTTCTGCTACATGGATCGTTTCTGAAAAACCAGCCACCAGGAACAGTGAGCCAAAAACAACGAGGCCGAATACCTCATTGGAGCGGATACGGAGAATCCGATTTAGCAGAGGGACGGCCTTTCGACCGATAATAATAACTGCAAGCATAAAGCCAAGTGCGATGAGTGCCGATAGCAGTACACCCCCGAGCGAGGAAGAGTCGCTAAGAACCAATCCGGAGAGGATGGAGATGTAGACGGCGAGGAAAACATCCTCAAACATAATAATACCTAAAATCATTTCTGTTTCAGCATTAGCGGTACGCTTGAGATCGACTAGCACCTTGGCTGCAATCGCACTGGATGATATTGTCGTAATTCCGGCAATAACTAGTGTCTCGGCTACAGGAAAGCCGCTCAGGAAGCCGAGAGCCAGCCCCAGTGTAAAATTGATGCCAATATAAATGGTACCGCCCACAGCAATGGAACGACCTGATTTAATCAACCGACCTACTGAGAACTCCAGCCCTAGGTAGAAGAGAAGAAACAGCACTCCGATTCTCCCCATAAAATCAATAAACGGGGCGCTTTCGATAAACCGAAAATCAAAATGCCATAGCTCCATCGCATGAGGTCCAACTGCCATTCCGATCAGAATATAAAAAGGGATGACCGAGAAGCGCAGTTTGGAGGATATCAGCCCCGCTGCAGCGATTAGAGCAATAGCCAATCCAACCTCAAATACCAGATGATCCATTCAATCACCCGCTTCCGTTCATAAGGATTTGTTTAAAGCGTTTCTGCTGGTCACGTTCTCCAACAACAACTACAGTGGCATCATCGCTAATAATCACTTCAGGGCCAGGATTTACATATTTTTTTCCCTTTTTCTCCACAATGGCGATAACCGTGGCACCCGAATTTTGCCTTACATCAAGCTCCCCAATGGATTTGCCTATACTTGCATAGTGGGATTCCACTCTGTACCATTCGATAATAAAATCGTCAAATGTCATCTCTACACTTTCGAGCTGCTTGGGCTTATAAGTCATACCACCGATGATGGAGGCTACTAATCGTGCTTCCTGATCATTCAGGGTTGTCATAGAAATGCTTTGTTCCAGATCCTCGTAATCAAAGTGATATAGCTCACGTCTGCCATCATCATGAATAATAATGACAATTCGGTCGCCACTCTCCGCATCAATTCGATACTTAATTCCGATTCCTGGCAAAATAGACTCTCGAATATCCATTTATAAAGCCTCCTGTATAATACGTTTATTTAAGTGAATGATATGGGAAATAAATCACATACTTTGGAAGTGATATGAAAAATTAGATTGCATTAAATTTTAAATAAAAAATGGAAAATTAAATTTTACGCAGTAGATGAATAGGAAAGTTAGCAAAGAGACATGCAAATGTGGTGATATGCATGCTAAAAGGAGGTTAAGCCACATAACTAGAGGTAAATTTGATGGGGAACAAGAACAATTGCTTCTTTAGCTTACAGATGACAGGTATAAAAGGCAGACGTAGCTTAGGGATGCTCATTAGCAGCACAAGCGCTATCAGAATGACAAAGGGAAGTGATTTAGCCGCAGCGATCACCAGATGCAGTAATGGGGAGGATTTGCGCACTGCTGGTTTGGAATGATGTTCCAGACCGTGAGAATCCGTTTCTAACGAAGTAACATCAGCATGAAGCATAAGTGAAGATCCCGAAGTAAACTGAAGGGATTGAGTGGTATCTTCCGCGTGAAACGTCACAGGAAGGGACAAAATCTGAACGAGGCTCAATATGACGATCATGAATGTGCGCAGCATGTTCAGCATCGTTGACATCTTATCTCCTCCCTCTTGTGAAAAATTCATATCACTATAACCTTAACATACCCCGCCCTAAATATTCAAACGTCTTTCGGTTTTTACCTAATCACGGTAATTGTTTATAACACGCTTAACGTCTCTTTGAAACCTGATCGGCCTCTTTTGCATATGTCTTTTTGTTTCCAGTCGTTCACTTCGTATAACCCTTCAGAGGCCGCCATATACTGAAAGCAGTGATCGAAAGGAGTGAGCCAATGGAACTGTTTACAGTGTGGACCAATACAGACGGAGATCAAGAAACCGACCGTTTTTACGAAGTGGTCAAAAGTAGAACCAAGGGACTACATATGTCACGGCGCGGATTTCGATTCACTTTCAGACAGCTGGACAACAAAGTGGCATGGACCTGCAAGGGCACTGAAAGCAATTCAGCGTTTGAAAGCTTTCTTCCCTGTGTATACAGCATCATGTCTTCGGCCATAGCGGATTATATTATCGAAGTCAGGGAGTGGGGGATTCTCGATCATATTCTCAACAAAGCCTGCTCGTTGCTGGAGAAAGAGGACGTTGAACAAATTCGTAGCATGATTCGCTCACTGTTAAATGATGATGGTCCCCGAGGACGTTTAAAGCGCCATGGTAAGCTGACCACCCTCTTGGAAAAGGACTTTAAGGAGCTTCGTGTAATCAATTTGGAAGGGCTTATTCAATTCAGACTGCATGCGTACAAAAAAGAGCTTGAAGAAATCGTTGACTATGCGATGGAAGAATTCTGGGCAGATCGGCAATACGAAGAATTTATGGGGCTGCTTAAATATTTTGTGTTTTTTCAGGAGAGCAAAGTTCCACTCGTGCATGTACTTCACCAAGGCGGGCATGATTTTATCATTCTCGATAGTGCCATGGTGCCCATACCGACTCCTGATGCAGATGATATTATTGTGGAAATGCCCGGTATTGAACTGGAGATGGAAGTTGAAGATCGAATCGTCAGCACTCTTATTTCGATATCTCCTGCTTCCATTATATTGCACACAGACGATGAGCACACCCCTATTGTGCGGACGCTTCTGCATATTTTTGAAGACAAAGTGAAGCTAAGCAGACTTTATCCGGGGCAGGATGTTCAAAAATAATTAATAGTCCGTATAAACTCATGGATTTCTGGAAAGCCTTTGCCTCAAGGGGAGGTTTTTTATGAGATCCATGTTGGTATGGAAACGGGTTTTGGGAACCATGTTAATCGCAATCTGTCTGGTATTATCCGGCAATGAGGTTTACGGTCACAAAGAACCGGTCCAGCATAAGAAATGGCAATCCGCACCTGTTATAGCTCCACGCGAAGAGCAGGTTATTACGACCATGACGGTCACGGCAACAGGTTATACAGCAGGGTATGAATCCACTGGCAAACGGCCGAATCATCCCGGTTACGGTATCACGTATTCCGGTGTAAAAGTGCGTCGTGACAAAAATACACTGTCCACGATTGCGGCTGATCCGAAGATGTTTCCTTTGGGCAGCATATTGTACATTCCAGGTTACGGTTACGGGATTGTAGCAGATACAGGTTCAGCGATTAAGGGCAATAAAATTGACTTGTATTTTAAAACAATCCGGCAGGTGTATTCTGAATGGGGCAAGAAAGATGTGGATGTTCAAATCATAAAAAAAGGAAACGGCAAGTGTACCGAAAAAATGATAAAATCGCTGCAAAAGGCGATAGAAACGCATAAGACCATTCCGCCCGAGACACTGGATGCTTCCATATAATCCTTGAATATTGTTTTTCCTGACTTCACATACTATGTTTCGGGATGAGCTTATCCCGCAAACCATACTGGGAGGTCGAGGAATATGCCAAATCAAGGCGGTAGTTCTTTCATGAACAAAGGCTTCAAGGCAAACACAGGAAATCAGTTCAAAGCGGAATTTGCACAAGACGATACGGTAGGCGTTGTTTCTCAAAAGGTGAAGCAGTCTGAACAAAATAAAATTCAAGACAACTTCCAAACACCAAATGAGAAGTATGACGAAGAATTTGCAACAGATCAAGGCGGTACAAGTGCAGTAGCGCAAAAAGTTCAAAACTCCAGTCGCAGCAAAATTCAAAGCAATGCACAAACACCGAACGAAAAGTTCGACGAGAACTTTAACACAAAATAAAAAGCATACTCAACACGAAATGCTCCGGATTGAATTCCGGGGCATTTCGCGTTGAGTAAAAGTAGCTAGATACAATAGGTCTGAGGTTTTATCTCCTTTTTAATTTTTTTTAAGGTGGAATTAAGGTTTAAAGTGCAAAATAAAGTCAGCTAAACAACACCACCTTGAAGCATAGGGTTTGGGAGGAGATATACAATGGACGAATTTAAAAATAATAATTCCGGGCGCCGGAACGACAATGATCAGGTTGATAACGATAAAACAACTCGGCCAAACGATTCAAATGGTTCCTCATATTACTATTCCTATGGCCCTTTCTCCTCAGTGCAGTCGGACGGACAACGCAGGGAAGGGCAGTCGGTGGAGGACGTTGAGATTACGCCACCGCAGGCAGTGAGACCGCTTCCTTCCTCTTATCAACGTGCTATGCCTGAGCAACAGGATGGTTCTGGTCGGAATAGCGGCAACTGGCAATTTAAACCGAATAAGCCCAAATCGCAGGTAAAAACGATTTTGTTATCTTTTTTAGCCGGAATGCTGGTCATTACGGTATTGATGTATACAGCTGACCGAACCAATATGTTCACACCGGAGACAGCGTTGACTTCGGCGGCAGCTGAAAGCGGAGAAACGACGAATTCGGGAACCACTAACTCGTCTCCAAGCGCAGTTCCGGCTGTGATGCCTTCAGGTACGGCTGATGTTCAATCTGTTGTAGCCAAGGCTGGCCCGGCAGTCGTCAAAATTGAAACACTTGCCAAGCAATCTAGTGCTGGAAGCGGCAGACAAAGCAGCCCTTATTACAATGACCCGCTGTATCAATACTTTTTCGGTAACCAGTATGGGGATAGTGGCAGCAGCGGCAATAGTAATGAAAATGAAGGCAGCAACAGTGGACAGCTGACTCCGCTGGGTATTGGTTCCGGTTTTATTTTTGATAAATCGGGTTACGTCCTGACTAACAACCATGTTGTGGAAGGCGCGAGTGTGGTACAGGTTACAGTAGAGGGAACCAACAAGCCTTACGAAGCCAAAGTTTTGGGCAAAAATGCAGATCTAGATTTGGCAGTTCTTAAAATTGAAGGCAAAAATAACTTCCCGACCGTAACCTTGGGAGACTCCGATAACGCTAAAGTCGGCGAGTGGATGGTTGCAATCGGTAACCCAGAAGGCTTTGAGCATTCGGTAACAGCCGGTGTGCTAAGTGCGAAAGAACGTACCATCACCATTAATAGTGAGTCAACTGGAAAACCGACACAATACAAGCATCTCATTCAAACGGATGCCTCCATTAATCCTGGTAACTCTGGCGGACCGTTGTTAAATCTGCAAGGGCAGGTTATCGGTATGAACGTAGCTGTTAGTGCAGATGCACAGGGGATCGGGTTTGCAATTCCGTCCAATACGATTTTGGAAGTCGTCGATAAGCTGAAAAATAACCAGCCTATTCCGAAAGAACCTGTACCTTTCATTGGTGCAAGTCTGTTGAACTTGAGCCCTGAAGTAGCCAAGGAATTGGGTACATCTCTGACCGAAGGCTCGGTTGTTCGGGATATTATATACAAATCACCAGCATATCAGGCCGATCTACGTCCTTATGATGTAATTATCGGAGCTAATGGCACGCCTTATAGCACATCACAGGAGTTAATTCAATTCATCCAAAAACAAAAAGTGGGTACAGCACTTACGCTTAACATCGAACGAGCCGGGCAGAAAAAAGATATTCAGCTAAAAATAGGAAATAAAAATGACTTTAGCTCGACTCTTCAGCAGTAAGAGAATAACTCTAAAATTGAACATGAACGTAAGAAACGGAAGGAAAACGACCCTTCCGTTTCTTGCTGCATGGGGTGGCAAGATGCTACACGCGTTTACTCCTGCTACAATAGAGGGAAAAGAAGAAGAGATAAAGGAGTTTGATCGTGTATGCGTTCTACTATTCTGATTATTGATGATGATGAAAAAATTGTATCCATGCTGCGCAGAGGGCTGGCTTTTGAAGGATATGAAGTGCTGACAGCCGCCAATGGAGCAGAGGGATTAAATAAAATGCTAACAGCTGAGCCTGATTTGGTCGTGCTCGATGTAATGATGCCGCAGGTCGATGGTTTTGAGGTTTGCCGTCGTATGCGGGAGGGAGGAAGCACGGTACCTGTCCTGATGCTTACAGCTAAGGATGAGGTGGAGAACCGGGTGAAGGGTCTGGACCTGGGGGCTGATGATTATCTCGTGAAGCCGTTTGCTCTGGAGGAGCTGCTGGCACGCGTACGAGCGCTTTTGCGGCGTAAAACTGAACAGCAGGACAATAATGGGAATCGGCTTACCTTCGAGGATTTACAACTGGATAACGAATCACGTGAAGTAGTTCGTGGTGGCAAACGCTTGGAACTGACGGCCAAAGAATTTGAACTACTCCATCTGTTCATGCAAAACCCAAAACGCGTTCTGTCGCGTGATCTGATTATGGATAAAATTTGGGGCTATGACTATAGCGGAGAATCAAATGTGCTGGAAGTATATATTGCCATGTTGCGACAAAAAACGGAGCAGGATGGTGGCAAACGGCTTATTCGTACCATTCGGGGAGCTGGCTATATTTTAAGAGGTGATGTGTAATATGTCTATTCGGTGGCGGCTGACAGCTTGGTATTCGAGCATCTTGGCTATAGTGCTTGTCATTTTTGGTCTGGCTATTTACGGACTAGTATATTACTACACATATAATGAAGTGAAAAGTCAGCTTATGACTCAGGCGCCACAGATTAACAAGCAATTACGCCTTATTATAAAAGGGGGATTGTTTGAGGTCCCTAATCTGGATTTGGGATTGGAGCAGGGGCGTGGAATAGATGACTCACAGCTCTATGTTCAAATTTACAATTATACGTCCGGTGTAACCAAAACGACCCAAAATATGAAAGACCTCAGTATCACCTTCCCTGTTCCGTCTACAGCGGCAGGAGCAGTTCAAAATGAAGGAATTCGGCGTGTGAACGTAAATGGTGATTCCTTTATGATTATTCAACAGCCGATCAAATCCGAGGAGTTGGGCTTGGTGGTCGGGCTGCTACAGGTAGGGCAATTCACGGGCTCTCAGGACCGACTTATGAACAGGTTACAAAATGTGCTTGTGTACGGTTCACTATTTGCCTTACTCGCTGCTGCGACCTCTGGTCTCTTCCTGGCTCGTAAATCTATGAAGCCGCTGGTTAAGGTCATTGAGGGGGCCAATCAGATTCAATCGAGTAATGATTTGAGTGTTCGGATTGAATATGACGGACCACCAGATGAAATTGGACAATTGATCGGGACGGTTAACAACATGCTGGGGCGTACAGAAGTGTTCTACAAGGAACTTGAAGATGCATATGGTGCGCAGCGCCGGTTTGTGGCCGATGCTTCCCATGAACTGCGCACACCCTTGACGACGATTCGTGGCAACGTTGATTTTCTGCTCAAAATGTGGACTACCGAACCGGGCGAGCGACCGAATATGGATGAAGCCATGATTCGCGAGCTTTCCATGGAGGCGCTGAATGACATGGCGGATGAAGGCAAGCGAATGAGTCGCTTGGTGAGCGATATGTTGTCACTTGCAAGAGCGGACACGGGGAAAACATTCGATAAGATGCCTGTTGCGCTGGAGCCGCTCGTAAACGAGGTTGCTCGTCGTGCTCAGTTTTTGGAGCGAACGGCCGAATGGAATGTGGGCGACTTTTCGTTGTTGAATGGTATTTATATGGACGGAAGCAAAGATTATTTGCAGCAAATGCTATTCATTTTCATTGATAATGCTTTTAAATATACGCCTGAAGGCACAGTCCGATTTGATGCGATTGTTTATCAGGGACAGGTAGGGCTACGGATCAGTGATACAGGTATTGGTATGGACAAAAGTGAGGTTCCCTTTATTTTTGACCGGTTTTACCGGGCAGATGAGTCACGCGGCGTGACAGAGGGAATTGGCTTGGGATTATCTATTGCCAAGTGGATTATTGATGAACATCAGGGGTCTGTGGAAGTGGTTACGCGCCAAGGAGAAGGAACGACCTTTGTCATTTGGCTTCCAGTCAGCTTTTCCGCGCCTTTGGAATAGGCTATAATAGGAGGGGAACTACATCATAGATTGGCCGGTAGAGGCATAAAAGCCCACAGCTGTCCAGTTATTGGGGCTGTATACTGTGTCGAAGAAAGTGGGGGCTATTTTTGGAGGTACTCAGAATTTCGCCCCGGGGTTACTGCTACGGCGTAGTCGATGCCATGGTATTGGCTCGTCAGGCAGCCAGAAATTTGGACTTACCCCGGCCTATTTATATACTAGGCATGATTGTTCATAACAGTCATGTCACCAATTCCTTCGAAGACGAAGGAATCATTACATTGGACGGACCGAACCGCATGGAGATTTTAAGCCAGGTAGAGAGTGGTACTGTCATTTTCACTGCTCATGGCGTATCACCAGAGGTTCGCAAGCTGGCACGAGACAAGGGATTGACTACGGTTGACGCAACCTGCCCTGACGTGACGAAGACACATGATCTGATTCGGGAGAAGTCTGCCGAAGGCTATCAGATTATTTATATTGGCAAAAAGAATCATCCAGAGCCAGAGGGAGCTATCGGTATTGCTCCTGACCATGTTCATCTGATTGAAAAGGAAGAAGAGATTGACAGTCTTACACTGTCAGCAGGCAAAATCCTGATTACGAATCAGACGACCATGAGTCAATGGGACATCAAGCACATAATGAAAAAGCTTCTAGAAAAGTACCCAGGTGCCGAGATACACAATGAAATCTGTTTGGCGACACAGGTACGTCAGGAAGCGGTAGCTGAGCAGGCAGGACAGGCGGATCTGGTAATCGTGGTCGGTGACCCGCGAAGCAACAATTCCAACCGATTGGCTCAGGTGTCAGAGGAAATAGCTGGTACTACGGCTTATCGTATTTCTGATATAACCGAGCTGAAGAGGGAGTGGCTTGAGGGTGTAGCCAAAGTAGCTGTGACCTCCGGGGCTTCAACACCTACGCTGATTACCAAAGAGGTCATTACGTATTTGGAACAGTATGAAGCGGATAACCCGGAAACATGGGAGATTCAGCGAACCATTGATATGAAAAAACTGCTGCCTCCTGTACGAGAAAAGTCAAAAACGACGAAATAGTATGTCATTGATTACAGCCGTTATTCGGATACAAACATCCGGGTAGCGGCTTTTTTCAAATTGTTTAAGTACCGATATTATTCAATTAGATCAGCTTCACTAAGTCAAAAAATAGAACTATTCGGGATAATTAAGCCTTGACGAGGCAAGTTAAAACAGGTATAGTTGCTTTAACGAATAAAAGCTTAAAAGCGAACAAGCGTCTAAGTGTCATAACATTATTCTATGTGGATAATAAAATATGGTTTATAGAGAGGAAGAAAAAAATGATCGTTATCGCTGGTGTTCAAACACCTGAAGAACATATTCAAGCTATTGTTGAAGTGATTGAAAAAGAAGGATTGCAGGCTCATGTATCCCGAGGATCGGATCGTACGATTATCGGACTGATTGGTAGCGTAGAGCCGAAGCTGGCAGAACATCTACGCCAAATGAAGGGTGTAGAAAATGTAGTTAAAATTTCGAAGTCCTACAAATTGGCCAGCCGTGATTTTCATCCGGAAAATACGGTGATCTCCATCAAAGGTGTAAATATCGGCGGCGGCGAGCTTGTCGTTATGGGGGGACCATGTGCTGTTGAGTCTGCTGCACAGATCGATGAAATTGCCGGATTGGTCAAAGCTGCAGGCGCGCAAGTCCTTCGTGGAGGTGCCTTTAAGCCGCGTACAGGGCCATACAGCTTCCAAGGAACGGGTGTAGAAGGTTTAATCATGATGGCTGAGGCGGGGCAGAAGCACGATCTCTTGACCATCACAGAGGTCATGACACCTGAATACGTAGACATCTGCGCGGAATACGCCGATATTCTGCAAGTAGGTACACGTAATATGCAAAACTTTGATTTGCTGCGCAAGCTGGGTACTTGCGGCAAGCCAGTATTGCTCAAGCGAGGTTTCAGCTCGACTTATGACGAGTTTTTGAATGCTGCCGAGTACATCTTGGCAGGCGGCAACCCGAACGTTATGTTATGTGAGCGCGGTATCCGTACATTCGAAACCTACACTAGAAATACGCTCGACTTGTCCGCGATCCCTGTTTTGCAACAGTTGAGCCATTTGCCGGTCATTTCCGATCCTAGCCATGGCACAGGTAGACGTGAACTGGTTGTTCCTATGACGAAGGCTTCGGTAGCAGCGGGAGCGGATGGTTTAATTATTGAAATGCATACAGACCCTGACAACTCGATGACGGGTGATGGTGTACAGTCCCTATTCCCGGATCAATTTGCAGATTTACTAAAAGATTTGGAACTGTTGGCTCCTGCAATTGGAAAAACATTCCATACACCTAGTGCTGTATCTTAAAACTAATTATTAACATTAATGCATAAAAGTTTTGCCGGAATGCAGTGAATAAGAGTAAAATCACCTAAAAGCCCGATGTTTCGGGCTTTTTGTATTGTTCAAATGTTATCAAGGGCGTAAGCATATCTAACATTAGTTTAAAAAATACCTTACATAGCTATTGACCCGTGTCATGTTTGAGATTTATAATGACGACAGAAAAAAACATTCGATCATGAACATTTCAGGGTTGTATAAGACTTAATGTTCGGAAAAATTGGGAGGAAGAAGACATGTCCGTTGAAAACGTATTGAAAACAATTCAGGAAAATAATATTGAGTGGGTAGATTTTCGTTTTGTAGATTTGTCTGGTCGTGCTCACCATATTTCATTGCCAGCTTCCGAAGTAGATGAAGAAACATTTGTTAACGGTGTTGCTTTCGACGGTTCTTCCATTCCCGGCTATCGTGGCATTGAGGAATCCGACATGGTTATGCTGCCCGATCCAGAAGCGGTTTTTATCGACCCTTTCACTCAGCATCCTACACTGAATATCCTGTGTGATATTGCTACGCCAGACGGCGAAAAATATGACCGTGATCCTCGTGGTATTGCCAAAAAAGCTGAGGAATTTCTGCAATCCGCAGGAGTGGGTACAGCGGCATTCTTTGCACCTGAATCTGAATTTTTCATCTTTGATGATGTTCGCTACGAAAGTGGCATGAACAGCTCCTCCTTCTTCGTAGATTCCGAGGAAGCAGCTTGGAACACGAACCGTAAGGAAGAAGGCGGCAACCTGGCCTTTAAAGTGGGTGTGAAGGGCGGCTATGTACCGGTAGCACCAGTAGACACCCAGCAAGACATTCGTAGTGAAATGTGCCGTTTGCTTGAAGAAGCAGGTCTGAGAATTGAGCGCCATCACCATGAGGTGGCTACGGCAGGCCAAGCGGAAATCAACTTCCGTTTTGATACACTCAAGAAAACAGCAGACAACCTGCTCGTTTATAAATACATTGTACACAACACAGCGCGTCAATATGGTAAAGTGGCAACATTCATGCCGAAACCGATTTTCGGGGACAACGGAAGCGGTATGCACGTTCACCAATCTATTTTCGATGGCGACACTCCTTTGTTCTACGAAAAAGGTGGTTATGCTAATCTGAGCGAAATGGCTCTTCATTACATTGGCGGTATTCTGTACCATGCACCTGCGTTGATCGCTTTGACCAACCCAAGCACCAACTCGTTCAAACGTCTCGTTCCTGGCTACGAAGCGCCGGTTAACCTGGTATTCTCCAAAGGTAACCGTTCTGCGGCTGTACGTATTCCAGTAGCGGCTGTAACGCCTAAAGGCTGTCGAATCGAGTTCCGTACACCAGACTCCACAGCTAACCCATACCTTGCTTTCTCAGCAATGCTGATGGCGGGTCTGGATGGCATCAAGCGCAAACTGAACCCAGTCGAATTGGGCTATGGTCCACTCGACACTAACATCTATGAGCTGTCTGACGCTGAAAAAGGCAAAATCCGCAGTGTACCTGGTACACTAGATGAAGCTCTGGACGCTCTGGAAGCCGATTACGAATTCCTGACTGAAGGCGGCGTATTTACGAAGGACTTTATCGATAACTATGTAGAGTTCAAACGTTCTGAAGCTAAATCAGTGAACATCCGTGTTCATCCACATGAATACAGCTTGTATTTTGACTGCTAATACTACATTGATAGCATAGCAGATTTGAATAACACTCATTAGCCTGCGGGGAATAGTTGTTGTTCAAGATAGGTCTCCGGTCTTATGCCGGAGACCTTTTCCCATTATGATAAATACTACAAAATGAAGATGTTAAATATATTAACATTCACAGCTTTGTCACATCATAAAGGAAATCGGAAACATTTTTATACAAGTCTTGAACGCATTTATGAATACTGCTATCATAGCGATAATATCCACACCAGAGTAGAGAAGGGATGGGAAATTGTTGAGTAAGAGAGCCTACAATTTTAATGCAGGACCAGCGGCATTGCCGCTCAAAGTACTGGAACGTGTACAAGCTGAATTCGTAGATTTCCAGGGGACAGGGATGTCCATCATGGAAATGTCTCACCGTGGAGCCGTGTATGAATCTGTCCATAATGAAGCGCAGGAACGTCTGCTATCTCTGCTGGGCAATCCACAAGGCTACAAGGTGTTGTTCTTGCAAGGGGGCGCAAGCACGCAGTTTGCCATGCTGCCTTTAAATTTCTTAGGCGAAGGACAGATCGGAAGCTATGTAATGACAGGCAGCTGGTCGGACAAGGCATATAAAGAAGCTAAGCTATTGGGCAAGGCTCACATTGCCGCCTCCTCCGCTGATGAGAAATTCATGCGTCTTCCGAATGTGGATTCCTTGGACTTGCCTGAGAATACTGCATATGTGCATATGACGTCCAATGAGACGATTGAAGGTACACAATTTAAGCAATTCCCGGATACGGGTTCCGTACCGCTGATTGTGGACATGTCCAGTGATATTTTTTGCAAGCCTTTTGATGTTACTCAATTTGGATTGATTTATGCTGGTGCGCAAAAAAATCTGGGACCTTCTGGTGTAACGGTCGTGGTTGCCCGTGAAGAGCTACTGGCTTCCTCACCAGGCAATATTCCTACGATGCTGCGTTACAGTACTTATGAAAAGAATAACTCTCTCTACAATACTCCCCCGTCCTTTGCCATATACATGGTGAATGAAGTGCTCAAATGGATCCAGGAGGAAGGCGGTTTAGAAGGCATCGAGCGTGTGAATCAGCAGAAAGCTGATCTGCTATACGACCGTATTGACAGAAGCGAAGGCTTCTATCGTGGTTGTGTGGACAGCGCTGATCGTTCTATTATGAACGTAACCTTCCGCCTTGCGAATGAGGATCTGGAAAAACAATTTATTAAAGAATCCGAACAAGCGGGTTTCATCGGATTGAAGGGGCATCGCAGTGTAGGAGGGCTTCGCGCCTCAATCTACAATGCGGTTCCACTGGAGAACTGTCAAGCATTAGCCGAGTTTATGGATGGATTTAAGCAACGTAACAGTTGATTATACAGACATATATTTCGATACACGATATTTGATATCGAAAAAGTAAAAATAAAGCCTTCCCTGAATGTGTATAGGGGAAGGCTTTTAGTGGTGTAGGGAAATTGATATTTTTTTGTCGTTTGATGTCTATATCCCTCTGATTTTGTTAAAATGAAGAAAGTGTATGTTTTCAGTATACACATTTTAGTTAGACTTTAGGTTATTTGTCTAATGAATTTAATAATGAAAGGAACGAAAAACTGATGCCATTACATATTGTGCTTGTCGAGCCGGAAATTCCAGCTAACACAGGGAATATTGCCAGAACGTGTGCAGCAACCGGAACTCATCTGCATCTGGTTAAGCCCCTGGGCTTCCGTACCGATGATGCTACGTTAAAACGGGCTGGGCTTGATTATTGGTATGCTGTTCATATTGAGTATCACGATTCTTTTGCTGAAGTACAAGAGAAATATCAAGAAGGTCGCTTTTTTTATGCGACGACAAAGGCAAAACAGCAGTATAGTGATATTGAATTTCAGGATGGAGACTTTTTGGTGTTTGGTAAAGAAACGAAAGGTTTGCCTCCTGAACTGTTAGCTGCTAATCCTGATACATGTATCAAGATGCCTATGTCAGATAAAGTAAGATCTCTAAACTTGTCGAATTCCGCTGCGATTATCGTATATGAAGCGCTGAGACAATTGGATTTTCCAGGTTTATCGTAAAGAACATCAATCGATCAAGTATAAATGCGAATAAAGAACCAGGACCTTAGTTGCTGGTAAAAGTTGCACTATTATTGCTCGAAAGTACATGACAGTAGAGCTTAAATAAAGGATATATGGTCATAAATTTGCGGAAATTCTCTGTGAAGGCTAATGATAATTGGCTTTCCGGTCGATAAAAATATTATAGACATTCTGTACCATACTTTGATATGGTTCATGATTTTATGAAAAAATGTAATAAAATTTCCTGTGATCAGCAGGATTCGACAAAAAGACAGCGAATACTACATAAAGAATAGTGTCTTTGTACCTAGTTTTTCGCCTGGAAAGAAAATTGCAAGCTAATACTCAATAGGAGAGGTGTACGATCACGATGAAACCTGCCGGTGTGGTACGTAAAGTTGATCAGTTGGGGAGAATAGTTCTGCCTAAGTCATTGCGTAAAAGATATCAAATGAATGAGGGAGATCCTGTCGAAATTTTGGTTCAGGGCGACCATATTATTTTGGAGCGTTATCGTCCAAAATGTGTATTCTGCGGCTCAATAGAACAAGTGAACGATTTCAAAGAACGTTATATTTGTGCTCAATGCCTGACAGAAATGACACAGTACTCCTCCTAAATGAGGCAAAAGCATCACGACATTCGTTCGTGATGCTTTTTTTCGGATAGAGCTATGCCTGAACAGCATATATTTAATTGGATAGTAAACTACACCTAACTATTTATAGAACAAAAAATGAGTAGGGACTGGACGCAAATTACCATCTGACGGTTTGTTTACGATTCGGCCGTTTAGTATAAGGGACGATGAACCGCCGCCGTCCAAATTATAAGCATCTTGAACTCCCAGATTGAACATCTTCCCTTGGAGTTCTTCGAGCGTTGCACCTGAACCCCCGCTTTCATTGTAGCCGTCTACGACAATAATGAGCAACTGATCATCTTTATAGTTGCCAATGACTGTACGTGGAGCCCGCTTGGGAGAGACTTTCCATTTGTCAGGAATAGGCACTTTTTGTCCCCTTTGCAACAGAACGGGAACAAAGGTAGCTCCAAAGGCAGGTTTTAAGCTGTCAAGAGCACTTTGATTGTAAAATTTGCCCCCAATAAGCTTGCCGTCGTTACTCAATCCGACGAATGACAAGTCCTTGAAACTCGACTGAAAGCCAGTAAGATAGCGGCCGTTCAAGACAGTAGTGCTTAATGGATAGCGTTTGCCATCTCCATCGGCAAAGCCGCCTGCGTTGATGCCTGCAATGGCTCCGTGTCTCAAGACTGCACGCATGGTCGTTTCTGAGCCACCCAATTTGTCATTTCCCAAAGACATTTTCATTGCCGTAGGATCTTTAAGTTTGACTTTCATAGCGTATCCGTGATAAATTCCCGGGTTTACTTTAAACAATTCAATGGTAATCCGGTTGCTATCTACCTGGTAGTAGGGAACCCCCAGTTTGGCAGTGATGCGCCGATTATAGATAACCGCGGGTCGCTTGGACTGCGCAGAGGCAGTCACGACAAGCTGATTCATCGTTTGGGTCGTTTGTTTGTAGAGCTCAGACGTCCGGCGAATCGTAGATAAGGTATACGTTGCTGTTTGCTTGGCTTCATCAAGCTGCTTGCCTACTGATTGCGTTTGTAAAGTAATTTCGGCTTTTTGCAGACTCGGAGATGTAGATTCAGGAAAGCTCAAAGGGGGATGCACTAACAAAATACACCCTAACAAACCGATAAAAGGAGCAAGGGCCAACATAAAGAACCGGTTTACTAGCTTTGCATCTACATTCATTTTAGCAAGTCCATTTTTTTCTGAAGTGTATTGAGCTGCTGCTTGACTTCATTTAATTGAGTATACAGTTTATTGCTATTATCGGTCTTGTTATTGGCATTATCCTTTGTAAAGGTCAGTAGTTCGTTGAAGGACTGAACCTTGCCCTGCAATCCGCTAACTTCCTTGGAAAGTGCAGTCAATTGCTTTTCATAGTCAGATTTGAGTACTTGAATTTGTTGGTCTGTATGGGTTTGCATTTCGTTTAGCATTTGCTGCTTTAAGTGATTGCTATACAAATAGGTTGCGAGAGCACCTAGTATAATAAGAATGAACCAAAATAGCAGAAAAGTCTTTACGGGCAACCCCTTTCTTGAATTGCTCCGCCGGGCTTCGGCAGGAGGACGTTCAGGTGAAGCTTGCATGTGATTTTCAACTCCCGTGTAAATTCAAATTTCCAGTCTTTATTTGCAGTACCAATTCTATCATGGGCCTATTTATTTCGCAAAAGCGAAATAGTCATATAAAAATATTGGAAAAAGAGATTGCATCGGAAGGAAGTCCTAGGATACAATTTCCTTAAATCGTTTTCGCTTTCTATACGTTCACATTTACGCAATTTCTACATAAGCACTCTCTAGTTTTGTGATTACTTTCGCTAAATATGTATTTTTTTGTAAATCAGGAGGTTTAGATATGAGAAAAGTATGGCAGGTGGTCATCATAGATATCCATCCTACAAGTATGCTGGGAACAAAGCTTATTTTGGAAGACCAGCAGGATTTGCTTGTTAGAGGGATGTCTTCCTCCGGCACAGAAGGCCTGGAGCTGGTTTGCTCCATTCGCCCGGAAATTATTTTAATGGACTATAGGTTGCCTGAGGGAACGGCGGAACCGTTTTTGACACAAATGCGGGTCTTGTCTCCGGACAGCCATATTGTTATTATGACGGATGAGGACAATATTACGTTGTTCCAGCAGTTAATCTCGCTTGGCGCAAATGGAATGCTATCCAAGCAGGCATCACCGAGCCAGTTAATTCACCTGATCAACGGTTTGCGCGAAGGATTTGCTTCATTACCAATGGATTGGATTCGTTGTGGAAACTGGCCATTTATGCCGTTAATGGCTTCTGAGCCTTTTGACGAATTGACGCAAACCGAAGTTTTTATTATGGAACGTATTGTACAAGGAATTACATATGACAAAATTGCTATCGAGATCGAAGTTAGCCGGCGCTCCATTGATAATTATTTACGTAAAATTTATGCGAAATTAGGTGTGTCCAGCCGGGCGCAGGCGATTGAACGTTATGCCTTATATGCGCGTCAGATGAAGCAGTTATATGCTTGACGTGTCAGCCCGGAGATCATGACTATTTTTCAGGAGAAGGAGGATGTTCATGCAATATTCCTTTGCTTCACGAACGGCTGCGATGTTGGCTTCTCCAGTGCGTCATATCCGGGAAAATGCGAGAAGACATTCCTTTATATCTTTGGCTGAAGAATTGCCTGCACAAGAGCTGTTTCCGGTGAAACTGTTGGAAGAAGCAGCTCATGATGTGTTTGGCTCCGGCCCTGACGCCCTCCAGTATGGTGAACCGGAGGGCTATTTTCCGTTGCGGGCATGGCTTGCGGGAGAGTGGGAGCAGCGTAAAGGAGTAAGAGTACCGCCAGGTCAAATTCTTCTCACCACAGGCAGCCAGCAGGCCATTGACTTGATCGTAAGGCTGATGGTGGATGAACGTGATCCGGTATTGGTCGAGAACCCGACATCCCCTGGATGTTTACAGGTACTATCTATGCAAGGGGCGCAGGTCGTTCCTGTAGAATCGGATGGGGAGGGCGTTATTCCCGATAAGCTTGAAGCTTTAATGATCCGTTATCGCCCCAAGCTTTTTTTTGCTACGCCAACGTTTACGAATCCGACAGGCGCCTTATGGAGCGCGGCTAGACGGCAGGAAATTTTGGACCTCTGTAGGCGTCATGAGGTGTTGGTCGTTGAGGACGATTCTTACGGTGAATTGCATTTTAAGCAAAAACACGAAACCCATGATAAGAGTCCACATGCCCAGAGCCGAAAGTTTGCAGAGGCTTACCCCTCACTATTCGCACTGGATCATGCGGGTCAGGGCGGTCAAGTGCTATATATCGGTTCATTTAATAAAACAGTTGCCCCTGCACTGCGAACTGGCTGGGCGGCTGGTCCTGCGCCGCTGATCGAAGGGATGTACGCCTTGAAGCAGCTGGCTGACGTGCAATCCAGTACGATGAACCAACGGCTGCTGTTCCAATTGCTGACCAATTCGCGTTTTCAATGGCATGAGCACTTGGCAATGTTGAACAAGGAATATTCAACTCGGCTCCAATTACTCTTAGAGCTGCTGAAGCGTCCGTTTTGGAAAGACGTGACGTATCATATTCCATCTGGTGGAATGTATGTTTGGGTGAAATTGCCCGCTGGGCTGGACAGCGCCTTGCTGCTCAAAGCGGCGCTACCCAAGGGCGTAGCCTTTATGCCAGGTGCGTTGTGTGCGGTTGGCGATGAAGGTGCGGCCCATATTCGCCTTAACTTTAGCCACCCGGGCCGAGAACAACTGCTTATGGGTATGAATTTAATCGGTGAGACGATCGGTGAATTTACTGCGCGAAGCTAGTAATAATCACTATCCGGGGTCAGTCATCCTCTGCCGTCATTCCAGGCGCCGCTTCAATGCCCTGTTGCTGCAGTACTTCTGCATACTCGCTCAGAGCGGCTTCACCGAACGGAGTCAGCCGATAACGCCCGCGGGCTACACGTTCAAACCAACCGTAGTAGTTGCGCTGGAGTACGGCAGCAGCGTCGCTGACGGCTGCTGTGCGGGCGAGCTGCGCCGGGGCGGCTTCCCCCAAACCCTGTAAAGCAGCGGCTACGCGCAGCGCTTTTTCCCGGTAGGCGGTGACCAGCTTGCGCCGGGTGCTCCCGCCGACATTGTGGTCACCGCTGCGTGCGTGAAATTCCCGCAGCAGCTTTTCCTTGCGCGAGCCGCGGCGAACGGTAGTCGTTTTGTAAACATCATCACTAGATGCGACGGGCTTACACAGCACCTCAACGAGCGGAGGCTTTGTTTTAAAATGCGTGACGGTGAGCAAGCCAAGCCCCAACTGGCGGCACAGTCCGACCAGCTCATTCCAGCGTTGATTCACCGCCCCTTTTTTGGCACGATTCCGTTCTACGGCCACATATACATTGCTGCTTAGCTTCAAGCGCTGCATGCCTTGCAGTACCAGCGCCAGGTTAAACGTCTTTTTTATCTCCACAATTAGAGGCGCTTGCTTCCCTGGCTTGATCCCCATCAAATCGCAGTTGCGCACTTCTCCTTTGACTTCATATCCCAAATTTTCAAAAAAGGCTTTGACCGGAGCGTACAGCTCCGTCTCATGCCGAACCGCCATGGATTCTCCCGCTCCTTTATCCCATTATTCCGAGTTTATATTGTACCATAATGCGTCAGGTCCGCGTCGTTGTTGTCTATTTTAGCATAGTGAATCCCTTTGTTTTTGGAAAAAGCCTAGAGACCTGTCACAAAAAAATAGGTCAATTCTGAAATCAATCTGCATAGGTATGTATTACACTTTTTTTAAGAGGATCGCATTATATCCTGAAAGGCGTGACGAGTGTAGCCATAATCATCAAGAGTGGAGGATAGTCATTACGCAGTCATGGGAGGAACCGAGCATGAATATTTTTGACCGCCTTGCGGAGTACCGAGCGGAGAACAACCGCTTGGCCTGGAACGGCACTTTTAGAGAGTATATCGAGATACTCAAGAAAGACCCGACACCGGCGATGACCGCTCATGCACGGGTTTACAAAATGATTGAATCTTTTGGTGTAGAAGAGGTTGGGGGACATAAGCGATATAAATTTTTTGAGCAGGAGATTTTTGGGCTGGATCGTGCACTGGAGAAGTTGGTGGAGGAGTACTTCCATTCCTCAGCCAGGCGGCTCGATGTCCGCAAGCGTATCCTGCTTTTGATGGGACCTGTTAGCGGAGGGAAATCAACACTGGTCACTTTGCTAAAGCGTGGTCTGGAGAAGTTTTCGAGAACAGATCAGGGAGCCGTGTATGCCATAGAAGGCTGCCCTATGCACGAAGATCCCCTTCATCTTATTCCTCATGAGTTGCGTCCCGAATTCGAAAAAGAACTGGGTGTGCGCATTGAAGGTAATTTGTGCCCATCCTGCCAAATGAGATTACGTACGGAATTTGATGGTGATATTGAGAAGGTTCGCGTGGAGCGGGTATTTATATCGGAAGAAAACCGGATCGGCATAGGTACGTTCAGTCCTTCTGATCCGAAGTCGCAGGATATTGCCGATTTGACAGGCAGCATCGACTTTTCCACCATTACAGAGTATGGTTCGGAATCGGATCCACGCGCCTATCGATTTGACGGAGAGCTGAATAAAGCGAATCGCGGACTGATGGAATTTCAGGAAATGCTGAAGTGCGATGAGAAATTTTTGTGGAATTTACTGTCTCTGACCCAGGAAGGAAATTTCAAGGCCGGACGGTTTGCGCTCATCAGTGCAGATGAATTGATCGTAGCTCACACCAATGAATCGGAGTATAAAAGCTTTATTGCGAATAAAAAGAACGAGGCGTTGCAATCGCGGATGATTGTAATGCCAATTCCCTATAATCTGAAAGTTTCCGAGGAAGAAAAGATTTATGCCAAGCTCATTGAGCAAAGTGACATGCGTCATATACACATCGCTCCTCATGCGCTGCGAACGGCTGCCATTTTCTCTGTGCTCACCCGGTTGAAAGAAACCAAGAAGCAGGGGATGGATCTGGTTAAAAAGATGCGCATGTATGATGGTGAGGAGGTCGAAGGCTATAAGGAGGCCGATCTGAAGGAGATGCAACATGAGTTTCTGGAAGAAGGCATGTCCGGCGTAGACCCAAGGTACGTCATTAATCGTATTTCCAGTGCGCTGATTAAGCAAAATGTGGAGTCCATCAATGCTCTGGATATTTTACGAGCCATTAAGGATGGTTTAGACCAGCACGCTTCTATCACAAAGGAAGAGCGGGAGCGGTATTTGAATTTCATTTCCGTGGCTCGTAAGGAATATGATGAATTGGCGAAAAAAGAAGTACAAAAGGCCTTTGTGTACTCTTTCGAAGAATCAGCCAAGACGCTGTTTGATAACTATTTGGATAACATCGAGGCTTTTTGCAATTGGGCGAAAATCCGCGATCCGCTCACAGATGAGGAGCTCGAACCGGATGAGCGGCTTATGCGCTCCATCGAGGAGCAAATCGGGGTGTCGGAAAATGCGAAAAAGGCATTCCGTGAGGAAATATTAATCCGTATTTCTGCCTATTCCCGCAAGGGGCGAAAGTTTGAGTATCATCATCATGATCGGCTGCGAGAAGCCATTGAAAAGAAGCTGTTCGCCGATTTGAAGGATATTGTGAAGATCACAACTTCGACCAAAACGCCTGATGCTAATCAGCTCAAACGGATGAATGAGGTGATTAAGCGGCTGATTGAGGAGCATGGCTACACTGGAGCCAGCGCCAACGATCTATTGAGGTATGTAGGCAGCCTCCTGAATCGGTAAGGGGAAATAAACAATTGTGTAATGAGGCTATGGATTGAAATGGATGGTGAAGAGAATCCGGCAGGCACAGAGCGTTTGAGGTGCTGACGGGTTCTTTTTTTTGTATTATTAGGGGGTTGAATATATATATTTTTCTGAAATTAATATGTAAACAATCACAATCAATCTTCTGCTTTTTTAACATTTTCTAAAAAGTTGCCGATAAATATGGTAATGTAAAATCTATGTAAACTATTATTTGGAGGAACTTATGATTCATGTCGCTGAGAGTAGATTAAAACAGATACAATATATTGGTATTACTGATGGCGATTTGGCTTTATTGCATCATTATCAGGGGCTATTCCAATCTATTGTAAATGAGGTAGTGGATCGTTTTTATGAGCATGTAGAAAAGGTTCCCCATCTCATGTCGATTATCTCTAGATGGTCGAATATTGAGCGACTAAAGCAAACACAACGTGAATACTGGCTTTCTCTCGCAG
Organism: Paenibacillus sp. ALE2; assembly: GCF_054113385.1. NCBI lineage: Bacteria > Bacillati > Bacillota > Bacilli > Caryophanales > Paenibacillaceae > Paenibacillus > Paenibacillus sp. ALE2. Next base: position 5,588,062 of record NZ_CM134213.1, on the reverse strand, counting down.
ATGGGAAAATAGATGATCAGTTTATCGAGCACCGCCTTTTTGTGGGGCAGGTACATTCCCGGATTGGATTATCTTCCGATTATTATTTGGGTACGTACATTGCTTATCTGGATATTGCAGTAGACATTTTAAAGCGTTCGGGGATAGAGGATTGGTATTCTATTGTGCACGCTCTTTCCAAAATGTTCAATCTGGATTCCCAACTTGTGCTGGAAGCTTATCAGGAAAAGGAAAAGGAACAAGTTAACGAGCTAGCCGATGAACAAACGCAGATGCTGACTGTGGTGTCCCGAATTGCACAAAATTTGACGGGGATGATTGCCGAACTTAGGGAAAATACCGATAATATCGCGGAGAGTGCCTGCAACACTGCTTCTTCACAGGAACATACAGAGGAACTGGTACTGCAATTGAGCGATGAAATTAAGCATATTGAACAGATGAGCAGTACCATTCGAGAATTGTCCGATCAGACTCATTTGCTGGGACTGAATGCGGCAATTGAGGCAGCCCATGCACAAGAAGCAGGGCGTGGATTTCAAGTGGTGGCGCAGGAAGTGCGAAAGCTGGCATCTAATTCAAAGCAAGCACAGGAGCAAATTCAGCGCAAGGTGCTGGATATTGCCCGTATGCTTGACAGTGTGCAATCCGAAACCGCTGCCACAACAGCCAGTGCCCGGCAACAGGCCTCCAGCTCCGAAGAATTGGCTTCATTCACAAAGCTGATTGAAAACATGGTGAAGGAATTGGAAATGTTGCAGCACTCCTCGGAATTGCTGGAGGTGTGAGATGTAGCTTGAGCAGTATATCCTGGGGAACTGGAAGTTTTCGGGGCGTTAGCTGGCTGGATACTGGCAAAGCGACGATCTTCCTGTTGGCAGTCCAGTCAACACAACAGAGGCAACAGAGGAAGTGCATATTCCTATGAAAGAATGACCGAATTTTTGAAACAAGGAATTAGAGGAAGCTTTTTTTCCATTCCATATGAGCCGCAAGTACTCTTTTCCATAACTCGTCCCGTTCCTGGTGGCTGTAGTTAACGAGCGGCTCACCAAATACATCGGCCAATACTTCCAGCCACTGCGATTTCTTATCCAGCTCTATTTTTTCCAAACCGTTTAGCCCGCGTTTTTTCCACATACATCCTCTGAGTTCATTCGCTTCTAATGCTTGCCTTTGCCGAATTAGAAACAGGTTAAACCATGGAGATTCCACGGAGCGGCTATAGAAATGATGTTTCGGCTTAAATTCTTCCAAATCCTGAACAACCGTAGGGGCAAAATCAACGCCAACAAATGAAGCGAGCGGGTCATGTTCTAAACGCCAACCTTTAGTAACAACTTCAGATTCCATAACTTTATAACGAAGAGGGGCTTGTTCATAAGTCCCCATTAGGAGTGGTAGAGGCTCATATGGCATATCGCCCAGTCCGACATCTACAATCCATACTTCATCTTCTTGCTGCTCATTTAGTAAGTTCACTGTTAGTCCAAGATGAAATGAATTAATGCGTGGCTCAGCTCCTAAAGGTTGTACCCCAGCATGATGCAAAGAAACTTTGTACCCTAGCGAATGTAGTAGCGCACTAAAGGCACCATTCAGATGAAAACAATAACCACTTCTCCCATGTAGAATGAGCTGAACGGATTCTTGAAAACCAATGGCAGCCGGCTTTCTTGCAAAAATGTCCAACGTTTGCCATGAAAGATTTTTTACATGTGCCTTATGCAACTCCACTAAATAGGATGGGGTAGGAGGCTGAACTTCGGAAATTCCAATTCTGTTCAAATAAGCCTTTATTTCTTCTTTTGTCATGGTGTACATGTGCAGTCACCTCTATTGTTAGTTTGCCAAATTCTCTTCTCGAAACAAATGAGCATTGAGTCTTAGCATCATTGTAAAAGGGGTACGTGCTGTGTACAATGCTATAAATTTATGGCTGTACCGGTACAATCAGCAAATCAATTCGTTTAGTAACATGTCGATTTCCCGTAGATGGCTGTCAGAACACAAAAAAACAGACCTGATTATCGGGTCTGTTTTTTTTCTTATTTTCAAGCTAACTAATTATAGCAGTGATCTAAGTTCACGTCGGTATTTGTTCAAATGCACGAACGATGGAATGACACGCTTGGCAGAACGGAAGCCACCTATTCTAAGGTTGCGGACCACATGATAGGGAGAGATCAATAGCGTATGAAGCAGATGCAGATCCTGAGTACTCAACGGTCGATATCGTTGATAAAAGTCTATCGCGCGCAGCATCTTTGTCGCGTTCCAAAGACAATTCCGATGAAGAAGATGGGAGAGATCTTTCATCCTTACGTGTAGGGAACAATTTTCAAAGTCAATCAAATGGATTTTGAGCTGCCTGTCTTTGACCAGATTGGGATAGTTATAGTCACCGTGTATTAATGCAGCTGCTTTTTGCTCCTGCTGGATTGCAGCTCGAACTTTGGGCTGCTGTAGACGATATAACACTTCTTCACAAAGAGCTAGGAGATGTGCTGTGCCTTTGTAAGGACTGAGACGTTTTTTATATTCAGCTATTTCATCGCTCAAGCCTTCATAACGGATTCTGGAAGGCGGCGCTTCCGTGACAGGAAAGCCTACGGCACTGGTGTGGAATTTGGCTAAAGTAGAAATTCCCTTTTTGAAGTCTATTCTTTTTGTAAATTCCGGTCTGGGTCCATGAACCCAATTAGTTAGTGTATACGAAACACCTTCATAGGTCATGTAGGCTGTTTGCTGTACGGTTGGATAGACCTTTTGGCTACGTGTAAACCCGCGTTCATCCAGGTAGGACAAGACACGTGTAATAAAACGAATCTCTTCTTCCGGAAATTTGTAGGGTTTTAAGCAATAAGTTGTATTAGCGGTTTCAATCTTGTGAATGTCCTTCATTTGACGGCTACGCTGAATTTTGATTCCGTACATTTGCTCAACGTTCGATAAAATCGACATTTTGCTCCTCACTTTCTTTTATACACGGGCCCATTCCTGCAAAATATGGATGATTTGTAATCGAAGAGGCCACGACTGATCCCAGTTGTCTAGGATTTCGCGGTCTCTTGAACGATTCGGATGTCGAGAAGCATGCCAAGCTTCTCGTGGCAGTTTATATAAAGCTGTAACAATCTTCCGCTCAGTTCGGCTGAGTGGTTTGCGTTTTTGATATCCCCTTAACAAGGATTGCACAAATTCAGGATTGAATTGAGTTGTATTCATAAGAGCCTTTGCCAAATCAGCATAGACGGAGCCAATCTTAGCCCGATCCCAATCAATGATTTTGAGATGACCGTCGTCTGAAATAATGACATTCGGGGTGGTGATATCACTGTGTATCAAGGAGGGATGCCGGCGTTCCGTTCGAAGTAGTCTTATAATGGATGCGTCCTGCAAATCCTTCCATGCACGTCTGGATAAACGTATACAGTCCTTGCCATGAGTGTTGTACCAGTTGCGATACTCTTTATCCTTGCGGCTGATTTTTGTCATTTTTTTTTGGAAAAGACGGTCTTGCTTTTTCCATATCCGCAATTGTTGAATGGTCGAAGGGGAATTTCCTTTCTCCATCCGATGTAAGCCGGTGGATGTAGCGTGAAGTGTGGCAAGGGCTAACCCTAGTTTTTCGAAATCTTCAGCGGTTTCCAGTCCCCGTCCTTTGATCCATTGACTTACATAAAATGGCGTTCCTTGATGTAGTGTCCATAGCTTGCCGGAATGAGTAGGGAGCCATGTGGGCATGTAGTTATACTTTCTCTTTTTCAAAAGCCTTATATAGCTCGCAGCTCGTTCCATCTGTTGAATCGTATTGGAACGAGCCATCTTTGAACGACTAAAGGGCTTTAATGCATAAGTTCCCTTTTTCGTTTTTACTTGGATTACTGCATTTTTTCGGTACAGTGATGAGACTAAGCTTGATTTTAAGGGGATCAGGCCGAAACGACGGGTGATTTCGCGAATCTGTGCTTTTGTATAGGATTTCGCCATAAGAACCTCACTTGACTTTTAATTGAAGAAAAAGGTAATCCTCTGTTAGTTATCAGTCTATTCATGAGGAAATAATAGGTGCAGTTTTATGGAGCTATTCTCTTACTTTTCCTGTTCACATTCGTCAAAAAAACGGAGCAGCGAAAGTTCGCTGCTCCGTTTTAATTTGCTCTGTATTACGCAAGCCTGATTATGAATGATTGATCAGTTATCGTTGTCATCTTCTTCGTCTGTATCCACGATCGCTCCAGACGATGCATGGATTTCAAGCTCGACAGTTCCTTCGTTGGTGAGTACCTTGACCTCATAGATGAACTGTCCGTCTTCCTTATCTAATTTAGAAGACAGAAGGGTACTCCCAGGCACATGCTTAAGTGCAATTTGTCCAGCCTGCTTTTCAGTTAGAGTGACGTGGTTGGGCTTGTAAAAGGAAGACTCGTCATTCGAGTCATGATCAAGCTCAGAATGGGAACGGATAGTTTTCCCGGTATAAGCATCAACATCTATATCCCAATCTTTATCTCCTTGCTGAAGATCCACTTCATAGTATACCTTTCCGTTCTTGCGCTCCAGTTCGACATCCTCAACTTGCGCATCATTTCCCACAGCCTTCTTGGCAATATTGGCAGCAGCAGTCGCTCCAATTAATCCCGTAGGTTTAGCAGCCCATACGGCATTTGCCGAGATACCTGTAACCGTAACTCCAAGCAGAACCGAGGCTGCTATTATTCCTAATGTATAGTTTTTTTTCATTACCTAATTCCTCCTTGAACTGTATGCTTGAATACAGCTTAACCCTTGAATATGAGAGGAACATAATAGAATCATGAGAAAACAATGAGAAGCTATAAGCAAGATCATCAGGGCGTCATGATTCGTCGTGATCCTGTTTTTCTTTTTCCCAAGTGATAGAGTCGATTGAGCCTGATACTGCATTGATCTGCACCACTGCCTCACGCCCATCTTGTATCTCAACCTCAACAAGATAATAGAGGCCTTTGTCATTGCGGTGCAGTTCAATATCATCGGATGTTCCATTCACTGCTTTTGCAGCAAGCTTGGCTGCTTCATTCTCTGTAATGACAAGAGAAACCGGGTCAGGTTTATGGACTGGATTTGATTTGTCACTGGGTTGTGAGGAACCGGGGGGGTGATCTTGGGGTTCCTGCTTTGCATCTGTATACATCTGTGTCCGCTTAATGGATTGAATGACACCATCATAGGCATTGACTTTTATTACATACTTCCCTTTGGTGCGTTCTAGCTTGATCACATAAAAATTATCCAAACGTTGGGATTCAAGCACCTCACCGGGATACTGATGCAATACAGATTGGACCACGTTTTTTTCTTCCAAGGGCGAAGCTGCTAACGATCGTGCCCAGGGCCACTGTAAAAGGCAAATGGTGATTAATATAGCCGCTACCATACCTCCAATCATCCAGGTATAGATCGTTTTCATTGGTTTTGCCTCCTTTGGCTTATTATTCTGGAACAGTAGGGAGGATGATCGTTGCAGTTGTTCCACTTCCCTCTATGCTTTCTAGCCCAATTTGTGCTTGAATAGCTTGAGCAATTCCTGTAGCTAATGATAAGCCTAGCCCTGCCCCACCTTCCTCGCGGCTTCTGGCTTCGTCCACACGATAAAAGCGGTCGAAAACTTTAGATAACTTTTCTTCAGGGATTCCAATTCCTTGATCTGTGATTCTAATGCAAGGTTGAGCCGTACCGCCCACAATATCAATCATCAGGTGTATCGGCTCGTCACTGTATTTGCGCGCATTATCCAAAAATATAAATAAAAGTTGTTTTAATTTATTTTCGTCCGTATAGGCGATGCAGTCTGTTTGTACATCCAGTTGAATTTGTCTGGCGAAAGCATTTTCAAATGTAGCTTTCAGTTCTGTCCCTACTTTGGTCAAGCGTACAGGTTCTAACACGACATTCCATTGTTCTTCGTTTCTGGCCAATAGAAGAAGCTGCTCTGCCATATCCTTCATTCGGAGCGCCTCAGAATGGATCGCTTCAACGGATTCGGCAAAAATACTGGGATTCTGCAATCCCCGTCGTTTAAGCAGACTGGCATAACTTTCAATAATGGTTAAAGGTGTTTTCAATTCATGGGACGCATTCGAAACGAATTGTTCTTGGCGAACGAAATTCCGCTCCAGCAATTCAATCATGTCATTAAACGTTTCTCCCATTTCGACTAGCTCGTCGCGTGATGACGAATTGAGCGGAAGACGTTTGAATTTCCCGCTACGTTGAATCTCTTTCATCGTGTTAATCATGGATGTGATTGGATGTGTAATCAGTCTGCCCAGCAGTCTTCCCGATAGGACGACAGGAATAAAAGCAATTCCTGTGACTGCAATAAGTACGATTCTGAGTACCTGAAGCGTCTGCATCGTCGGTTGCAGGCTCTCGGTCACCTGAAGATTGACAACCTCTCCATTCGACCAAATCATGGGGACCGATACGAAAATATAACGGTTGCTTTCATAGGTAATGATGCGAACCTGCCGTGTTTCATTAAAAACGCCCTTCACCAAGCTGAGAGACTGCTCTGATGAAGAGGTGATAGGGGCAAGAAAATCGCCTTCCGGTCTCATCAGCCGAAGCATACCATCCAGCGGCACATAAGCTCGTAGAAGATCCTCAGTGGCTACGGATACTGGAGCGCGTTGAATGCCATGAATCATGTTTTCTGCTGCGGCCTCTACCTGGTTTTTTCGACTGTCTATCGAAAGTTGGCTGAATAGAAAATAGACTAAGAAATTAATGACTACAAGTAAAACCCCGAATAGTAATGAGGTGTACGTATGGATTTTGTTCTGCAGCTTCATAACGATTCCTTCAGAACATAGCCAATTCCGCGTACAGTATGAATCAGCTCAGGGAGTTGGCGCGAAGGGTCAATTTTATTCCGCACGTAGCGAATATACACATCGACCACATTGGTATCACCAATATAATCAATGCCCCATACATTCTCCAGTAATTGTTCACGACTAAGTACCTGCCGCTGATGTCGAAGTAAATGAACGAGCAAGTCAAACTCTCGCGGCGTAAGCTCAATGTTGTGCTCTCCACGAAGAACTTCACGAGTACCTTCATGGAGACGTAAGTCCCCGGCACTAAGCCATTGATCTGCCACTTGTGAGGCCATGTCTTTCGCTGCACCTACCCTGAGCGCGGCCCTTACACGTGCAAGCAGCTCTTCGATCACAAAAGGTTTGGTAACATAGTCATTGGCTCCCAAATCGAGTCCCTCTACCTTATCTGCAATGGAACTTTTAGCCGTTAGTAAAATGACAGGAACGTTCGCATCATGTTTACGAATCCTTCGAAGGAGTTCGATGCCATTAAGACCGGGAATCATAATATCCAGTAAAACCAGATCCCAACTACCTTTGCAATAGGTCTCCAGTCCGTCAATTCCGTTTTTTTCTTTACTTACTTGATAGCCTTCAAATTCAAGTTCGATCTCTAGAAGTCGGGCAATCTTCTCTTCGTCTTCAACGATCAAAATGGATTGGTTCATAATCATGCCCTCCTGTAGGCGAATAGCCGATACGGAAGTATTTTAGCATATACGGACAGGTAAGACACTTCAAAGCACGGGACTGGGAGAGAAAGAGCTTAGCATAATGCGTTATAATTATGGACAATCCCCTCGATCAGATGTAGCCCCTATCATAGAAAGGGCATTAGCGACCGGGGAGTCAGTGGGTCACATGGCAGTGATTTACTCAAAACATTATTTTATTATTTGGAAAACAGGGGCAGTCTGATAGATACAGCAAATTATTTTTTTATACATCATAATTCGGTAAAATATAGACTGGAACGGATACGCGACATGACGGATTTTGATCTTAATGATTCCCGCGAGCAGTTTATATGCCATACATGTCTAATACATTATTATTTGCGGGAGCATAAGTAGTCGAACGTTTTTTGAGGTAGGGAGGGAAGGACATGGATAAAAGAATACTGATAGCGGACGATGAGGCGAGTATTCGGAATGCACTGGCCTATGCGTTAAAGCGGGAAGGTTTTTTGGTGGAAACTGCCGTGGATGGAGAGGATGCATTGGAAAAAGTGCGTTTGTTTCACCCGGATGTGCTCATACTGGATGTGATGATGCCCAAACTGGGCGGATATGAAGTGTGTCGCCGTTTGGAAAGCCGAAAGGGCATCGGTATTTTACTGCTAACCGCAAAAAACGATATCGTCGATAAGGTGCTTGGACTGGAGTTGGGGGCGGACGATTTTATGAGCAAGCCGTTTGACCTAAGAGAACTGCTCGCACGTATTAAGGCATTGGTACGGAGACTGGAACGAGAAGGAGCGCCTGCGCCGGAAGGAACGGAAATAATACTGGACCCGTTGCGAGTGCGTCCGTCCAGTCGAACGGCTGAACTCGGAGCAAAAGCATTGGATCTGACCCCCAAGGAGTTTGATGTGCTGGCGCTACTGGTGTCCCATGCTGGAAGGGTATATACGCGGGACGAGTTGCTGGAACAAGTATGGGGCATCGATTATGCAGGGGGAACGCGGACGGTGGATATTCATATTCAGCGCTTGCGCAAGAAGCTGGAGCCGCACCAGTCGATGCTGCAAACTGTGTATGGAATCGGCTATAAGGCGGAGAAAATGACGTGAACGAACATCATTCACTCCATCCAGAAGGAAGCTTGCAGTCCACTGACCAGCCAAAGCGCAAACGTAAGCGTACAGGCTTGAGCCTGCGATGGAAATTTCCGCTGGTCCTGGCGGCTTTACTGCTGTTTACTGTCGGTGTGCTGAGCTGGCTAGTACTTACCGGTATTCGTGCTAATCAGACAGACCAAATGGAACGCGGCTTAAAGCGTCAGGCGGAAATCGTGGAGATGCGCGTAAAACAGTCTTACCTGTTGGGAGTTCACCAATCGCCCGAAGACTTCATGAAAAAGCAAGCACCACAGCTTGCCGTGGAGCTTGGCGTATCCAGTAATATGCGCGTTATTTTATATGATGGCCGGGGAGATGAGGTCGGAAATTCTCTACCACTGGCTTATAGAACAAACGTCGGCCAGGCGCTTTCTTATGCGCTCCAAGGGAAAATTGCGTATATTACGGAAGGTAGCTCAGTTACTTATTTGGCTCCGCTGCAAGGTCCGGACGGCTTGCTGGGAGTGGTACAGCTTCATAGCTCAACAGAAGCGCAGCAGCAGTTCTACCAGGCGATTGCCCGCTTGTTTTTATGGACAGGAGGGGCGGTGCTGGTCTTGAGCTTTGTTCTGGGCTTAGGCTATGTCAGCCGCCAGACGAGGGACATCGGACGACTGACTCGCGTTTCTGAGCAGATCTCGGCAGGGCACTATCCAGAAGCTCGATTGCTGCGACGTCAGGACGAGCTAGGAAGGCTGGATGAAGGGATGCTCCAGATGAGTCATGTGATCCGGGCTAGTATTACCGCGCTCGAGAATGAAAAGCTTCGGCTGGAAGAAGCAGTTCAGCGTTTGCGAGAGCTGGAGCAGCAGCAGAAGACTTTTATTGGCAATATCAGTCATGAACTGAAGACTCCGTTGACCTCTATTCAGGCTTACGCTGATTTGCTGGATATGTATGGGGATGATCCCGAATTGGTGCGTGAAGCCAGAGAAAGTATCGGTAAGGAAACAAAACGGTTGTATGAGCTTGTCGAGGATTCACTGAGACTATCTGTGCTGGACAAATACGATTTTGAATTACATACGGAGGAAGTGGAGCTGCATTTGCTGCTCGAAGATGCAGGTAGCCGAATCCGGGGGAAAGCTGCGGCGCGTGGACTAAATTTTTCGATGGATACCATTCCAGCCAAGGTGTGTGGAGATCCTAAGCATCTAATGCATATTGTACTGAATTTGCTGGATAATGCAGTAAAATATAATCAGGACAAAGGCTGGATCACGTTATCCAATCGAGTGGAAAAGGACACTGTGATAGTGTATATATGCAATTCCGGTCCATGGATTCCTAGGGAAGAATGGGACATGATTTTTGAGCCGTTTGTTACCTTAAGCCGTGATCGTTCTCGCCAGGACAGTGGTACGGGACTTGGCCTGCCTCTGGCGCGCAGACTGGCGGAGCGCATGGGTGGAGAGTTGCGGCTTACAGCTTCAGGCGATACTGGATTGGAAAATAGCAATGGTCATTCAGTTGCAAGTGGCAATGAATTTTCGCTCAGGCTCCCCCTGTTGGTTCACGATGGCTCTCAGTAGATAGCTATAGAACTGAAAATGTTGTCTTATTTACAATTTGGAAACAATTCGATGTATTCACGAGATGTTCAGGCATTAAGCTGGGGGTAATGTTAACAAGGAGGCCGTTATACATGATGAAGAAAAACCTAGACAGCTACGGGCAAATGAACGGCTTTCCTCGTCTCGAATATCCCTATGCACGCTTTTTCAGACACAAAGTCACAGGCTTGCTCATGACTGGTTTGATCGCTGGAGGATTGCTCAGCGGCTGCGGCATAAAAAGCGCAGGAGAGACAATTCCAACATCCGGTATGAAACCAGGGCAAAAGCTTACTGTGATTGACATGGATGCAGCTCGGCAGCAAGTATCGGACGAACTGGTGGTACAGTCCATCGACAGGCTGGGAGATGTCTACGCGAGGTCATGGCTGAGTGATGAAGAGCTGATTGTGGAGCGTCAGAATCAGTTATGGATTCATAATGTAAAGACCAACAAGGAGCGAGTTTTAACACCAGATCGTAACGCTCTACAGTTACTTGCAGTGGTTTCACCGGATCAGCGTCATGTCTTTTTCACGGAAGGCAGCACCAGCAGCAAGTATGATATTCAGGGCTATATTTTAGAGCTAAGCAGCGGCAAGGTTACATCGGTTGGTCAGCTGGACATGACTAACGAAGCGAGCTGGGGCGATAAGGATCATCTCATTACAGGTACACCAGACGGTAAGATACATCTGATTGGTCTGAACGGCAAAGCAGAAGAACTAAGCTTTCAAGATCCGAATCACTCAGAATTAATTGCTCATGTCGAGAAGGTGGGTAACGACATATTTTATACAGGCAATGATAAACAAGGGTATCCGGTACTGAATCGGTTCTCTCTCAATCATCCTCAAGCTGTGACCATTGCAGAGGGGGCCATGTCTTTTGCTGTGTCGCTTGATGGTAAATCTATTGCCATTGAAAAGCGGAAATGGAATACATCCGAACCAGCCCGTATGATCATTTTGGATGAACAAGGCAAAGAGAAAGGGATCGTGGGTCAAGGGACTTTAATGAGTCGTGGAAGCTGGTCCAGCGACGGGACCAAGCTTGCTTTTTCCATTTATGATGAGGATCAGCAAGGAATGAGAGGGCTGTATGTGTTTGACCAATCCACGGGTAAAACCACTCCCGTTACGACAGATATCCAATCCTATGACAGTCCAACAGTGTGGAGCCCTTCCGCCCGGTTTTTATCCATGTACCAGAACATTTCGGAAGGTGGAAAACAACTGAATCAGAGCTACATCGTCGAATTTAAGAAAAAGTAGTAAAAAAAGGCGCATTTCCTTCTTCGGAATGCACCTTTTTTAAATTAGGCTGGCTATTCGATTGTGGGTCACTGCACAAACTTGCGATGATGTTTCTTCCCATCAAATGAAAATAAGGCGAGCTTCCCCTCAATCATCGTTTCCAAATGAACGGTACGCCCCCACAGTTGATATACATATGGAAGCGTGCGCTCCATATATTTTAAATCCAGCTCAATGCCTTCATACTGATGCTTGAGCTTTAACTCGCCCGTATGCAGGTAGTCTCCGTCCTCAACGACGATGTAAGGGGAGCCTCCATTTACGCGTGAGAACACAAGCTGATCCCGTATGTTTTCCCAGGATTTATCGGTAATTTTCCAATCCGGTCCCCGTTTCTCAAACACGTACAAATCTAAATCCTCTGTTAGCTGCTTGGTCATGTAATTGCGTATAAAAGAGGTGTCCGAATCAAACTCTCGCACCTCGAACATTTTAGCTCGGCCCTCGCCCTGTTTGCGTCCTTGGCGCTCTTGCTCCTCGCGAGTCGGGTTATCCCATCGCTTTTCAATATCTTCAAATATCTTCAATCCCAAATAATACGGATTCAAGCTTTGCTTGGAAGGCTGCACAACGGAAGCGTTCAGCATGGCAAATTCAACAGTTTCATCCCCGGTCAAATCCAGTTCCCTGACAATCCGTTGATGCCAATAAGAGGCCCAGCCTTCATTCATGATTTTGGTCTCCATTTGGGGCCAGAAATACAGCATTTCGTCCCGCAGCATCGTCATGATGTCCCGCTGCCAATCCTCCAGTACCTCGGAGAATTCCTGAATAAACCAGACAATATCCTTTTCAGGTTCCGGTGGGAACTGGCGTACCTTGATCCCCTCGGTCTCGGCCGAATCATGCTGCTTTACTGTGTCCAGTGACCACAGATCATCGTAAGGTCCGATGGGACGCTGGTGTTTTTTAGGTTCCTTTTGCTCCTTGATTTTGAGTTCCATGTATCGTTGTTTATCTAGATGCCTTGGTTTGATGAGCTGTGGGTCTACATGCTCTTGTATCGCCAGTACAGAGTCAATGAAGGATTCCACGGCCTTTGAGCCGTATTCCATTTCATAGCTGCTGATCCGTTCTGCGGTGGCAGACATGCTCTCGACCATATTGCGGTTGGAGGCCGAGAAGCGGGCGTTGTGTTTGAAAAAATCGCAGTGCGCCAACACATGAGCGACAATCAGTTTATTTTGCACCAACGAATTTCCATCCAGCAGGAAAGCGTAGCAGGGATTGGAGTTGATGACCAGCTCATAGATTTTACTCAATCCAAAATCGTACTGCATTTTCATCTTGTGAAATGTTTTTCCGAAACTCCAGTGGCTGAAGCGCGTAGGCATACCATACGCCCCGAATGTGTATACAATATCCGCCGGACAAATCTCATACCGCATTGGGTAATAGTCGAGCCCGAATCCATCAGCAATCTCCATAATTTCTGATATCGCGTATTCCAGCTCTTTCTGGTCGGTACTCATCCCACTGTCCCCCCTTCCCGTTTACGAAAAAAGGTGCGTAAGGCTTGGTATACCTCACCTTTTTCCTTGATGACATAGTACATAAACTGATCTGCCTTAATATTCTTGTAGGCTGACATCAGCGTACTGCTGCGATTATATTGGTTCACCTCTCCATAGCCGAACATATTGCTGCGCTTCATAAGCTCCTCAATTAGTTTCACACACCGTTCATTGTCTGAGCTTAGGTTATCGCCATCGGAGAAATGGAAGGGATAAATATTATAAGTGGAAGGAGGATAGCGCTTGTCGATAATCTCCAATGCTTTCAAATAAGCAGAAGAGCAGATTGTTCCGCCACTTTCACCGCGAGTAAAAAATTCTTCCTCCGTAACCTCCTTGGCTTCGGTATGATGCGCAAGAAAGACAATTTCCACCTTTTCATATTGGCGACGCAAAAAGCGAGTCATCCAGAAAAAGAAGCTGCGGGCGCAATATTTTTCAAAAGATCCCATACTGCCTGAGGTGTCCATCATAGCGATAATTACCGCATTGGATTGGGGAACGGTTTTCTCTTCCCATGTTTTGTAACGAAGATCGTCCGGACTAATATGATGGATGCCCGGATTCCCCTCACGAGCGTTGCGGCGCAGATTTTCGAGTATCGTTCGCTTCTTGTCAATGTTCGCTTGCATGCCTTTTTTACGTATATCATTGAATACGATAGATTCAACCTCAATTTGATCCTTATCTTTTTGCTGCAAATGCGGCAATTCCATTTCCTCAAACAGCATATCTTCGAGTTCTTCTATGCTGACTTCAGTTTCCATAATATCATGTCCTGGCTGGTCGCCTGCTTTCTCACCTTTACCTGGCTTCTGGGAAGCAGGATCACGTCCGATGACATCCCCCACCTGACTGTCGCCATCCCCTTGACCTACATGCTTTTGCTTTTGGTAGTTATAAATGAAGCGATATTCATCCAGACTGCGAATGGGCACTTTGATAATCTGTTGACCGTCCGACATTATAATATTTTCTTCCGTTATCAGATCGGGTAGATTTTGCTTAATGACATCTTTGACCTTCTGCTGATGGCGTTGCTGGTCCTGGTACCCTTTGCGATGCAGCGACCAATCTTCGCGGGATACGACGAATGAATATGGCTGGCGTGGTTCCGTCATTGTTAGGCACCCCCCAAGTGGATACACGGCACAGTTTGGCCTTGTTGGTTATTAAGTATATTCACGGGGATGTACGATATGTGATGGAACTCGATTTAAATTCTGCCCGTTTGCTTTTATAATGAAAGTAAAAAATGTAAAAAAAGAATGGAGAACCTTGGTTATGGAAGAAATTGCAGTGCTTATCGTAGACGATGAACAGGGACTGCGAGATATGCTGACAACAGTTTTAAAAAAAGAAGGGTTTCTACATGTTAAGCATGCAGCCACGGGTCAAGAAGCGTTGCAAATCGTGATGGAATCTCGTATTGATGTGATTGTGCTTGATGTTATGCTTCCTGATCGTGATGGATTTGAGGTGTGTCGTCAGATGCGTCTATACACGGAAGCTCCTATTCTTTTTTTGACGGCAAGAGATACAGATTTGGACAAATTAATGGGATTTGGTATTGGTGGGGACGATTATATTACCAAACCGTTTAATCCGTTAGAAGTCGTTGCACGTATGAAAGCTCGAATGAAATATCGAAAAGTGACAACAGCGGACATGAAGCCTGCCTTACGAACCTTAGATTTTGGATATTTTTGTCTGGAATTGGAATCAGGTGTGTTGTATGTGCAAGACCAAGAGGTCGATTGTCCTGCACGTGAATGGCTGCTGCTGGTATTTTTGTGCAAGCATCCTAACCGTATATTCAGTGTGCGTCAGCTATACGAAGCAATATGGAGCGAGACCTTCCTTGGTGATGAAAAGACAGTAGTCATTCATATCTCTCGTTTGCGAAAAAAAATAGAACCTGATCCCAAGCACCCGCAATTTTTAGTTAATGTAAGAGGGCTAGGTTATAAAATGATATCAGTCAAGAGGGGGGAGCAAGAATGAACTCTCTCGTCAAGATGTCCTTTCGTTTTATAAAAGTAACATTATGTTTTGCTCTAGCCTATGTTCTTTGTTTTCTTATCTGTACTGTTATATATATTTTTATAAAAAGTACATTTGGTACATCTCATAATATGAATATTGATCTCTTCTGGATCGGACTTGGAATCGTGCAGAGCCTTGTGTTTATAGTTGTCTATGGATGGTATATAGGCAAACCCTTGGTGTATGTAATTAAATGGATTGGAAATATAGCAACAGGGGAATTCCAGGCACCGCTAAGTGAGCTAGAACTGCCAGAGCGCAAAAAAAATCAGAGAAATAATTATAAGCCTCCGTATCAATTGTATAAAGAAGTTTTTGAACAAATGAACATCTTATCTGCTCAATTGCGCAGTAATGAGGAAGAGAGAATAGAAATAGAAAAGCGAAAACAGCAGTGGGTAGCAGGCGTAAGCCATGATCTCAAAACACCATTATCCTATATTGAAGGATATGCAGCCATGCTGACTACTCAAGAGTATGATTGGTCCGATGAAGAAAAAAGAAGCTTTAGTATGGCTATCAGTGAGAAAGTAACGGAAATGAAGCAGTTAATTCAGGATTTGAATGCTTCTATGCAGCTCAAGGAGGGTGCCTTGCCGATCCAGCTGAAGAAGGAGGACATTGTGGAGTTTCTCCGCAATACAGTCATAGATATCGCTAACCATCCTTCGGCCGAGCAGTACGAATTTTCTTTTATGTCATTGGAGGCAGTATGTACCATGCCCTTCGATAGTAAATTATTAGGTAGAGCGCTGAAAAATTTTTTGATGAACGCAATCATTCATAATCCTTCAGGTACACATATTTCAATGGATGTAAATAAAGAGAGCGATAAGCTTCATATTTCGATCGAAGATGATGGAAAAGGAATGAATCCAACTGAATGTATACAGGTGTCTCATTCCAAAGAGCATGGCATATCTATTGCCAAAAGCTTTATTGAAGCTCATAACGGAACGCTTCATATTCTTCCGGGAAGTAAAAAGGGTACCAGGGTGGAAATTACTTTGCCGCTAAATATGTAACTCTTTAACATCTGTGCCTTCACATTTTGGAGTCCGCTCGTTTTTTTGCCTGTTGTTTAGGAACTGTTTACCTGATGTTAACTTTCCTTCTGTAAACTGTATGTAACTAAAACTTCAGCATTAAAAGTCGAGAGGAGATCAGGAAATGTCTGAATATGTAATACATACACAGCAGCTAACCAGGCGTTTTGGAAAACGAGAATTTGTCAAACAAATAAATCTCCAGGTACCTGAGAAGCAAATTTACGGATTTTTGGGACCAAACGGGGCGGGGAAAACAACTACGATTCGTATGCTACTCGGGCTGATTAAATCTACATCCGGGGAGATTGAGATTTTTGGGAAAAAGCTCAAGGATCATCGCATGGAAATATTAAAGGATGTAGGTTCTCTGGTTGAATCACCTGCCTATTATGCCCATTTGTCTGCATATCGAAATTTGGAAATCGTTACAACGATGCGTGGGCTGCCGACCCGAAAAATTCATAAAGTGCTGGATTTGGTGAGGTTAAGCAAAGATGCGTATCGACCGGTAAAAGGATACTCCTTGGGGATGAGGCAAAGGCTAGGAATTGCCATGGCGTTGATTGCTGATCCCAAATTGTTGATTCTTGATGAACCGACGAATGGTTTGGACCCGTCTGGTATCCAGGAAATTCGGGAGTTAATTATGAGCCTGCCTGATGCTTACGGAATGACGGTATTGGTTTCGAGCCATCTACTAAGTGAAATCGAACAGATCGCAACCTATGTAGGGATTATTAATCAAGGGGAAATGATATTCCAGGGAACGATGAAAGAACTTACAGACAAAAGCAAGCCTCAATTATTCATTGAAACCCAAAATCCTGTTCAGGCTGCTGGAGCCCTGATGCAGCATGGATGGATTGCCGGAGCTGAATCCTTGGAGCAAAAAGAGGTCATAACTCCTATTGTGGATCGGCAACAATCATCGGAGATGATCAAAGTGTTGGTAGAGCACAATCACCCCGTCTATCGGGTAAGGGAGAAGAAAAAAACATTGGAGGAAATATTCCTGGAGCTGACGGGTAAGGAGCGAAGTTTATGATACTCCAAGTTATCAAGGCGGAAGGATATAAGCTGAAAAAAATATGCTGGTGGCTTCCTCTAATACAGGGCTGTGTCCTTACAGGGATGACTGTCATGGAATGGTATCTCTACTTTCGTCAGGGGCCAGGAGGGGTCTATGCTGGTTTTGCGGTTATGTTTATGTTCATCTCGTTCGTGATGCTGCTTGGCGGTACACTTCTAGCAAGTATTATGGCGGGTACAGAGCATGATACCCAAACATGGAAGCAGCTTATGGCCATGCCGGTTCCCAGAAGCTACATCTACTTATCCAAAATGTTTTGGATTGTGATTCTGCAGTTTGGTACTGCCTTGATTACGATAGCAGGGATGAGTCTCATCTGGGTGCTGTATACAAACGAGCCCATTCCTTGGCGAGTTATGCTGCTGCAGCCGATTAACGCCAGCTTGGCTACTCTGCCTGTACTTGCAATTCAACTTTGGTTGTCTACGCTTTTTACTAATCAGGCATTCCCGTTAGCATTTGGCATATTTGGTTCTATTGCCAGCTTGTTTTTGGCACGAACCAGTATTCTTTGGATTAAATTATTACCTTGGTCGTATCCGGCTCTATCAAGTCCTCTAATTAAGGGATACGTAATGTGGGTGATCATTGCTTTATGTGCAGGGGTCATCTTCACAGGACTCGGTACTCTACAGTTTAGAAAGCATGAATTCAAATAGGAGGAGGAGAAGTATGGGATCCATTTTACGCGTGGAAGCGATGAAGCTTCAATGGGTCATGGTATGGATTCTCATTATATTAGATGCGGTTATCAATTCTTTAATGGGAGTCCTGGAACTGAACGATTTGAAGCAGTTTTATGAGCCTAGCTGGTTAATGCTATACACCTATGCGGCGCAATTTCACTCGATGTTTTTTTATCCGCTTTATTGTGGAATTATCGCTTCTCTTTTGTGCGCATACGAACATCGAGACGGGGGATGGAAGATTTTATTGAGCAGTCCATATCCCCGTCAGCGAATCTATTATGCAAAATATATATTGCTCATTCTCATCCTGTTTCTTGATCAGCTTACATTCATAGTAGGATATTTTGTAGGTGGGTATATAGCAGGTGCTCCAGGAAAAATCCCTTGGTTGCTCGTCCTTTCTACCGGATGGGGAGGGTGGTTCGGGATTCTACCATTGGCAGCCCTCCAGCTTATGCTCTCGGTGAAAATTCGCAATTTTGGAGCTTCACTAGGAATGGCTATTTGCTGTGTGGTGCCTAATATTGTTATGACAGGCTTTCACTCTTCCATAGGCGCATGGTTTCCTTTTACGATTCCTTATTATATCATGTTGCCGCAAACAGCGAGCTATGCTCCTAGAGTTGAGCCTTATAGTCTTGGTTTGATTGTACTTTTTACGTTTTTAGCCTATCTATTTGCTGGAAGAAAGATGTTTGTGAATAGAGATTGGCTGTAGCTAGGATAGCATGAGCATGTAATCCCAGGGCATCTCTTTGTTCTCAGAAACACTTAATAAAGCAGAAGCAATCCCGGCGACGCCTTCAAGCAGGCCTGCTTTTGTCAGCCAGGCCAAAGAGCTGTCTGCCCTTGGCTCGGGGTCCAGATATCCAAGTGGGCTATCGGCTTGAAAGCGATCTATCAGCTGACTGGTTAAGTGTTGAATAAGCGGGATAAACGCTGGTTCCTTACTGTGACACCACATTCGCCAGGAGATCGTAAGTAACCCGGCAAGACCATGACACAATGCAGAGGAGTTCATTTCCTGCTTATTAACCTCATAGGTAATGGCACCGATACAGGCCTTCACAGCCATTTTTTGCAGTTCTTCATTATGAAGAGCCTTCCCGGCAAGATATAAGGAACAGGCAACGCCGGGAGTACCGTAACACCAGGCTTCTCTTGCTCGTTTTAAATCTAACTGTAAAGAGCCTGTTTCAGCTTCAAAAGGAACAATATGAGGCCAGTAGTAGCCGTATGTATCCTCATTTTTATACTTAAGCAGCCATTCCGTAATCGTTTCAATCGCTTGATATTGGCCTTTTACTTCAATTCCAGAACTGTAAGCTACAGATAGTAAGGCCAATGGTCCGGGAATGCCATGTGCCATTCCGCAATTGAAATTACCCATAGCATAATTGCTTTTATCACGGTCCAAAAACTGGAACTTTTGCGGAGAGTACCAGCCTGGAACATAGCGGTTGTGAATTTTTATAGGATATGTGAGATCGGTTAAAAATTGAAGAATAGGCTCGACAAGAGGAGTACAACTAGGATCGATTGAGTTCATCACAATATATCTCCCAATCCCGGAGGCTCCTGAAATCGTATCAAAGGATTGCATGGGCATCCCTTCGTGCAGAGCTAATTGTGCTGTATTCAATTGCAGCCATTGTTCTGTCAGAGGAATCATCCATTCATGTATTTGCTGTAAAAAATGGCTGTAGTATTCGCCATGATTGGAGGCTTCTCTCACAGAAGAAGCGATGCCGGTCCAGCCGCTGTAAAGTGAGACATCATTCAGACCTTTTTTAGCAAGTGAAGCTTGAATGTGCTTCATATTCAAGTAGATTGCCTGATTCCAATCATACGTGGAGTCTGAAGCACGACATTGAGATAGTAAAAAAATATTACCCGGATAACCGTGTGAAAGCGAAGTATCTCCCCATGGGTGATATTTTGTTTCGGGTGAAATATTTTGCTCTGCGTGGACTGCTTTGTAGACCGATTCAGGGTTACTCAGGCGCAAGGCGATTGTTGTACTGAAGTCTTTTGCCTGTAATTGCTCGCATGCTTCCATAACAAAATGGTCCGTTTCCATACGAATGCCCCTTTCATTTTTTCCTTCATTATATTGTTGCTCAAAGCTGGCGAGTTGTCCTTAAAAATTCTAAAAAGTAACGAGGGATTATCTTAATTGCATTCACTAAATTTAAGATGGATGTAAGAGTTTTATAAAGTCTAGTTAAGATTATATAAATTATAATAAAATTGTAAAAAATAAAAGGAGGTAGCAAAATGAAAAATCAATTTGATCTGGACTTGCAAGTTGCCAAAAATGAGGTTGCTCCTAAAGAGGTTCAACCAGCTAGCGGTCTTATCTGTACTCCTTCATGTGCAACAGGTACTTTGAATTGCCAAGTTAGTCTTTCTTTCTGCAAAACGTGTTAATAACGAGAAACAAGGTACAAAAGGCACGGTTTTATAACCGTGTCTTTTCCCGGTTATAAAATAGGGGGAGGAATTATGGTTGGAGATTTGCAGGAAAGGTCAGTTGAGATCAGCAAAAATATTACACAAAAACTGATAGACCTATCATATACAGAAAAAATAGTTCATCATAGAAACAACCTTTCACCTTCGCGTGGGACGGCCCCTTGGAATCCCGGCTGGCTTGCTGATGGAGTTCCAGGTGTATTCGTGCTGTTGGCCGAGTGGGGTTATCTGAAACCTGATCAGAATTGGGCAGAACATGTGCATACACAGTTGTTGTATTTACATCGCAATTCTTTAATATTACTACCCGATATATCTCTGTACTATGGTTCTACAGGTGTAGCATATGGAATATTGCTTGCCTCAAATAACAGAGCTAATTATCAGCAACTGTTAAATCAAATAAATGATTATATTCGTACTCAATGGGTAAAGTCACCCGTTATAAATACAATTACAGAGTTCAGCAAGCAGATGGACGTTATCCATGGCCTGCTCGGAGTGGGCAGATACACATTAGAGATTCCTGAAGACGACGAGAAGATGTGCAATCTGACCCATCAACTATTAGATACTATAACGCACTTTATACCTGAATATATACATTCGGTATCAAGGGGAAGTTCGACTTCGATTCATCTAGGAATGGCGCATGGCATCACCGGAATCCTTGCACTACTTGTCACTGCCCTACAAAAAAAGATTAGAGTTAAAGGATTACATGAGGCTATAGAATATATAGCCGATTTTTTGCTTATTCAAATTCAGGAGGATCAATATGGTTTGTATTGGCCTGTAAGCTCTCAAGCGACTTCAATGAACAAGACAGATAACAAAGAAGGAATGAGAGAAATTGAAGGCTGGTGCCATGGAACCTGTGGGATAGCATGGACTTTATTCAGAGCAGGAATGGAGTGTAGCAATGAAGAATGGACAAAGATAGCTGAACAAGCTATGAAATCCGTATTTTGCTTGGATGATGAGCTTTTAAACGCGCTATCCCCCACTTTCTGTCATGGATTGGCGGGTTTGCTTCATATGGCTCATAGATTCTATTACTTCACTGGTAATCAAGCTGCATTAGGCTTTGCCGACCAAATAGCATTAAAGTTGATGAATCTATACGATGAAGAGCTCCCATTTGGTTATCAGGACTTGGAGGGGACAACTCATGTTCATAATATAGGAATACTGCAAGGGGCAACAGGAATTGCATTAAGCCTGTTGGACTATGGAGTAGGGAAGGAACAACCTAAATATTCAGGGAGATGGAGTGAATTGTTTCTAATTTCGTAAAAGCTCTGTCTTAACTGCTTATCTGAAGCCGTGCTTTTGGGGAGGATTAGATGAAACAAAAATTTATGGTTATATCATCCTTTAAGAAGATTAAGCATTTTTTTGAGACTTTAAGCACTCCAGAAAACATTCAAATTATGTTTTATGATTCGCTTTACCAGGCTCTACCGGATATTGATGAGCAGTGCATCGGTGTAGCTTTGAATCAGGATCACGTAACGCTAGAGGATTTATCTCACTGGCACACCATTAAAGAAAAATTTACAGTCCCATTTATCTTCCTATCCTATCATTGTGATGACAAACGGCAATTGGATCTCCTCAAACAACTGCTTTCCATGGCTTCATCTGAATATGGGCTGGAAAGAGATCAGGAGGCAATTAGTTTATCACCCAATGTCATTTTTGATCCTGCTGGTAAGGTTATTTGGAAGCAAGGACATGAGCATATGCTGACGATGATGGAATTTCGATTATTGATGTATCTCCTTACAGCGAAAGAGTGTGCATCCACGATTGATCACATTATAGACAGAGTATGGGGAGTTGATGCTTTTACTACATCTAATACGGTGTATGTGCATATCCGAAAATTGAGAGAGAAAATAGAAGATGATCCAAGTCATCCGAAAATACTGGTAACATGCCATGGAATCGGTTACAGGTTGAATATATTTCCTAAAAACTTGGAGGTGGCCAGTTGTGAAGAGACAACTGCATTACACTGATGCTCATAACCTACATAGAGAACCGAGAGATAAGAATGAACGATGGTTCAGCGCATGTGATTATTTTCTAATCAGAGCCCCATTACTACCGTTAGAGCAATATTTTGAGGTGTTTTCGGATCAAGATGTAGATAGCCATCTTTCTTTGGAGGAAATCACTCGTCGACTAAAGCTTGTGTCCCGTGAAGCTGTTATTCGAGAAGCTATTTCATTGGCCTCTCCGTCCCTTATGCAGTTTCTACACTACTTGAACGATGACGATGCTTTGGAAGATAAAGGAGAGTTACAAAAGTATGAGAAGACGCTAAATAGTTTTTATCGTTATTTTATTCGGATGACTACCCGAACGACTCCATTTGGATTATTTTCAGGGGTGGGGCAAGGGATTTGTAAGGATACTACCCATTTGGACATAGGTACCTATCATCAACATTTGAAGAGAGCCAGACCTGACATGGAATGGATATATAAGATTGTCCGAAAAATGGAGTCTGACCCAGTCATATTTGATCAATTAAAGGTTTTCTTAAACCGAACGGTTATGATCAAGGGCGATCGCGCCAAATTACCATTTCGGCCTAAGCATGGAGCGGCAGAAACCGATGATTCGGCCGAAATGTTTAGTTCCATTCGGCTTACGGACGTCGTTCGCCTGACGTTTGAAGCTGCTGAGCATCCGATTCAGGTGATGGAGCTTAAAGAATTACTATTGAAGGCATTTCCTGACGCTACTACGGAAATCATCGCTCATTTTTTGCAGCAGCTTGTAGAGCAAGAGTTTATTTTGAGCGAGCTTAGACCTCCACTGATGGATCACTCACCTTTTCATTACATATTTGAAAAAATTAAAAAAATGGACATGTCTGATTATTGGACTGACATTTTACACGAAATTGATATTTTATTACGACAATACAATCAGTGCATGATTGGAGAAGGAGAGAAGGCCTACCGAGAACTATGTGGAAAAATGCTAGATATCATTGCTGTAAAAACGCCTGTACAGGTCGATGTCAAATTAGCTCAAGAAGTAACGCTGCCGAGACATGTGCTCGATGATGTTGCATTAGGAGCTGAAGTGATGTGCAGGTTGTTTTCATCCCCAAAAACGGATGAACTGGACGAATATTTAAATCGTTTTTTGGAAAAGTACGGAGTGTACCAGGAGGTCCCTATCAATGAACTGTTTGATGAGGATTGGGGACTTGGTATACCAAAGACGTATCGTACCAATGAGAAAAAATCAATGGGCATGGAAGCATTTAAACGCAACGCAGTTCTCTTTCAATGGCTTTCGAATGCCATTGCCAACCATGACATAGAAATCGTTCTTTCAGATGAGCAGTTGGAGCAGCTGACGATATCCGATAATGATGACACTTCCCCGGAATCTTTGGAGGTATACTACAGTATATTTGCCGAATCACCTGAAAAAGTTGATTTAGGAGACTATAAGCTTTTACTTGGGCCCAGCGCCGGTTCTAATCGGGCAGGTAAAACTTTTGGACGTTTTCTGGATATGTTTAGTGAAGAGTATGTTCAGAAATTCTCTGATATTTATGATCATCACCGATGCTTTCATCCCGACGCCTTGTTGGCAGAGATGGTTTTTATGCCTGACCAGGGAAAAATATCGAATATATCACTGAGCAAAAATTTTATGGAATATGAAATCGTGTCCGGAACGACCTCTTCTAAAGATGAGGAGCAGACACTACACATGGATGATTTATTGATAGGTGCAACTCACGACCGTTTCTATGTCAAGTCCAGGCGTTTGGGTAAAGAAATCATCCCCCTGCAAACCCATATGCTTAATTACAAGCTTTCACCGCATATATTCAGATTCTTGACCGATATCACCAACAAAGAGCTTGGCACATGGTCATACTTTGACTGGGGGCCACTAGAGCAGTCTCCTTTTTTGCCAAGACTTGTATATGGAAAAATTGTTATTAGTGCTGCGCAGTGGAGGCTTGGCAAGGCTGCATTGAATATTTCAGATTTAACTGAGCCTCAAGCAAGGGAGGAGCTTTTTCATACTTGGAGAGAACAGTGGAATGTGCCACGCTATGTTTATTTAACGATGGGAGATAACCGACTGTTATTGGACCTGTGCAATCTCTTCCATATCAAAGAATTGCTTCGTGAGATGAGCAAGATGAGGGAAGGACAGGAACTGCTTCTTACCGAGTGTTTGGGCGATCCATTCCATACCCCGCTACATGGGACCGCTGGAAGATATATGGGGGAATTTGTGTTTCCGCTCAAGAAGAAAAAAATAAAGGGGAAGCCGAGTATTCCAAGTTTACCCCACAAGATGGATTCTCAAAAATTCATGGCTTATACCCCTTCGGGCATTCATAGAGGGTTCCTTCCAGGAGGTGAATGGCTGTACCTTAAATTGTATGGAGTCAAGGAAAGGGAAACGGATCTTATTTCCTTAAGCTTGGATCAACTCCGAAATAACCCGGAAATTGAGGATTGGAGTAAAAAATCTTATTTTTTGCGGTACGTTGATCCTGAGCATCATATTCGTCTGCGGTTTCAAGGAGAGCCAGGTCAACTATGGAGTGCTGGCTTGGCGCAATTAAATCAGTGGGCAGGTGAGCTGCGTGAAGAGGGACTTATCACCCATATGGTACTGGATACATACCTTCCTGAGTTGGAGAGGTATGGAGGGCAGACACTTATGGACCTGGCAGAACAGGTTTTTGACGTGGATAGCCGATGGGTTATCGCCTATATGGCAGGAATTCGTTCCAAAGCTTTCAATCTGGACATAGAGATTGCAGCTGTGATTAACATTATTCACTATTTAAGCAGTTTTGGTTTAACGATTCAGGAGCAAGTGGACTGGCTAGAAGGTAGAATTGACAGCAAGCCTTATATGAAGGCGTTCAGGGATGTTAAAAAAGCATTGATTACTGCTGTAGAATCGGAATATGAATGGATTAGACAAGCGGATACGGCTACACAGGTCGCTTTGTTGGCACTTGTAGAAAAAAGACAGGCCATGATTCAACAGTATGCTCAAGCGATAACCCTGGCTGAAAACAATCATGAGCTTACGAATCATGCTAATGATATTTTAGGCAGTATCATTCATATGCACCTGAATCGTCTGCTGGGTGTAAATCGGGAACGGGAAATGAAATGTATGGCTTTGGCAAAGCATACAGCGGCCAACCTGTTGCATCGGAAAGGAGTGCGCCATGTCACAGTCTAAAGGACAAACCAATGACCTGGTTTCCTTGTCCTACCAAAATATATTTCGTACCTTTTTATTTTGGCCTCGTATATTCAGGCTGCTTTGGGACACACACCCTACTTTTTTGATCGCTATACTTATTACAAATTTGTTGAAGGGTGCCGTTCCTGCTGTGATCCTTTTAGCAACGAGGGAATTAATTAATAGTGTTGTGGCAGGAGCGTCAGGAGGAAGCTTTCAGCCTGTTTTTATAGCTTTTGGTGTTCTAATAGGTGTCAATTTGCTGTACGATCTGATCAATATTGGGGAAAGCTTTTTTCGTAAAATGTTTCAAAGCCGGCTATCAAACCAGGTAAATATCAGAATTATTGAAAAAGCACAAAAGATGTCTCTGCAGTCGTTTGAGGATGCAGATGTGCAAAATATGCTTCAACGTGCTCAGGGAGAAGCAGATTACAGACCATTTGAAATATTTACTCAGATCCTCGCTATTATGAGCAGTGTGGTAACCTTATTTTCGACGGGTGCTATTCTTATTGCGTGGAGATGGTGGGCATTTTTATTCATTTTTCTCATTCCATGTTTGTCATTCTATTCCTTTTTACGCATTGGGCAAAGAGAATTTAATGTTCACTTTCAAAGAGCAGGAAGACAACGCGAATCCTGGTACTTGTCTTTTTTGGTGACGAGAGATAATAGTTTTAAAGAAGTGAAAATATTTCAATTAGGAGATTACCTGCGAAAAAGATATAAAATGATACTCGAAGGGTTTTATCGTGAGGATAAAGTGCTAGCGGTTCGTAGATCCTATACTTCTCTTGCATTTCAGATTGTGAATCAGGGTGCATGCGCATTTATTATTTTCATGGCCATACAAGCCACTTATGTTGGTCAAATTTTAGTGGGGAACCTGGTGAGCTTAATTCAAGGTATCACGTTAACCCAGTCAACGTCGCAGAGCATTGTACAAGGTATTTTAAGTCTGTGTCAAAATAATTTGTATATTAAGCAGCTTTTTGACTTTCTGGATATGCCGGAGGAAACGAAAATGCAAAAGTCAGTTCAACACTTGCCTTTGTCCGCTATACACAGTATTGAATTTCGGAATGTATCGTTTAGATATCCTAACACGGAGGAGAATGCCATTTCTAATGTTAGCTTTACTCTTCATCAAGGAGAGAAGCTAGCCATTGTAGGGAGAAATGGATCGGGTAAATCAACAATTGTAAAGTTACTCACTCATCTGTATTCTGATTTTGAAGGAGAAATCTTAATTAATGGACACTCAATACACGAATTGGATAAAGACAGCTTTAGGGGAAAGATAGGCGTCGTTTTTCAGGACTTTGTACATTATGAGATGTCTGTTAGGGATAATATAGGCTTTGGTCATGTGGCTTCCAGAGAAAATGATGAGGCCATTTGGGCAGCTGTTGATAAGGCAGGCATTGTAGATTTGATAGCTGGTCTGCCAGAAAAACTGAACACTCTGCTTGGAAAATGGTTTGAAGATGGACAACAGCTATCTGGAGGGCAGTGGCAGCGCATAGCAATAGCTAGGGCTTTTATGAGAAATGCCGATATCTATGTGTTGGATGAGCCGAGTTCTTTTTTAGACCCACACGCAGAGAAGGAAGTTTTTCAAAAATTTGATCAGCTTGTTCACGAGAGAATAGGAGTATTTATTTCACACAGATTGTCCTCCGCACGTATGGCGGATACCATTATTTTAATGAAGGAGGGCAGAATTGTGGAAGCGGGCAGTCATAAACACTTAATGGATATGGACGGAGTATACGCTGAAATGTTCAGGCTACAAGCATCTTCGTATCTTTCACAAGGAGAAAGTGAACTTGAGCAAGAGATGCTGTCACCTCCGTTGGTAAAGGCGACAGGCGGATCGTAAGAAAGGACAAATCCCCTCCTATTTTAGGAGGGGATTTTCTATCCCAACCACAAAACTCGAACTACAGCCATACTCACAATACCCACAACCACAGTAGCCAGCAAATTTTTGCTCCACAAAGCGGTCACCAGCGTAGGAAGGACCGCTATAAGCACTTGCCCATTAAGAGTGACCGAGGTTTCAGTTCGTACGAGCAGGTTTTCCATGACCAGTGCCGTGAAGATGCAAATGGGGATGTAGGACAGCCACTGTAACACAGGTTTGGGCAACGTCAGTTTTTGCAGCACGACGAAGGGGATGATTCTCGGAATTGCCGTGACAATCATGCCGCCGATAATGATATACAGGACATTGGGACTAATATTCATTTGTCAGTTAACACTCCAATCGTTGCGGTGATCATGGTCGCTACAATGACTGCGATATGTGATGGCACCCACCAGGATAAAAGGTACATTAGAACGGCCATACATAGCACAAGTAGCAGGCGATGCTTGAGTTTGGAGGTCTGGACACTTTGGAGCTGGGAAATGAGTAGGGCCAGAAACATTGCAGGTAAGGCAAAGTCTAGACCAAATGCTTCCGGCTGGGAAATCCAGTTCCCTAGCACTCCACCAGCCACACAGGAAGCAATCCAAGCGAGATAAGCTGTAATATTAAGTCCGTTCATCCAGCGGTCACTGACCTGCCCGCCTTTAGCCAATTTATCCGACGCTACCCCAAAGGATTCATCCGTCAAAAGGATACCGATGCCTATGTTTTTCCACAGTGAGTATTTAGAAAAGTAAGGAGCCAATGACGCACTTAAAAGCAGATGGCGAGCATTCACAATAAATGTCGTTAAAATAATGACAGACGGAGGACTGGCTGCCGCCAGCATCGAGCACATAATAAACTGGGAGGCGCCTGCGTATACAAGCGCTGACATCAGACCAATTTCCATGGTGCTAACCCCTGATGAAGCGCCCACAATGCCAGTTGCGAATCCAATACATACATAACCAAGCAGTGTAGGAATACAATCTTTAACCCCTTGTAAAACGCTCAGTGAATCGGGCTTCGTTCCGCTCAATTCCGAAGCTATGGACATGTTAACCTTACCCCCAGTGTATAAATTTTATAATAGTATATAACGGAAATTGCGAAGTATCAATATATTATACAATTGTATGTTATATTGAATAATCCCTATAGCGAACAAGTAGTTCGTAAAAAAAGGGCGCCCCAGTCAGTTCATGACTTATGGGACAACCCTAAGGTGGTGGCTTATATAAGCTCTTGCCGTTTTTTCAGATATCCGTAGAGAATCATTCCCGAGACCGCGCAGATGGCTGCACATAGACCAATAACTCCATATCCCGCCTGAAGCCCGCGCAGTATGCCAAGCTCAGTGGTTGCGCCGTAGACTATCTTGACCCCTTCGATTACCCAGCCGATCACATAGTTGCCAATGACACTACCTATGCCCATCAGTGTGACGACGAACGTAATAGCTGTATCACTGTCTTTCGGATATCTCCGTGCTATGAACGCCATCACGGTCGGATAGATCATTGCAATGCCGGCACCCGATGCGGCAAAGAGAAACGCCAGTCTCTCCCCACCCGCGATTGCTGCAAACGTACATATCGCTGAGAAGGCGGAGAATAGAATCGTCGAAAGTACAAACCCCATCCGGTCTGTGAGCGGACCAAGCAATAGGCGCCCCAACGAGAAGGTAAGAAAAAACGCTGAGAGCATGCTGGACGCCTTCACCGTGCTCCATGAATACGCTTTCTCTAAAAAGTTGACTAGCCAGCCCCCAACTGCGAGCTCAGAGACTACTCCAAACGACAGGATCATTACCATCATCCAGAGTGCCGGATCGCGGGTTAGGGTCTTGAGTGAGGTCCGTTCCTCATGCTGCAGATCGTCTCCCGGGAAGGTGCTGAGCAGCGCGGCCACAATCGGCAGCAGGCAGAGCGACAACATAGCCAGATACATTCCCCGCCAGTCCAGCGTATGCCCAAATACCGTCAGTGACATGACTCCCGTCGCCAGCAAAGGGGCGACTGTTGAGCTAAGCCCATAGAAAAAGTGAGACAAATTCATCATCGTGCCGGTATTTTTCACAAAAATCCTCGCCCCCAAAATTGCGAGTGCAATCTCCAGCATGCCGTTCCCGATATACATCAAGAAGTAGGAGGAAGCGAAGAACGGATACGTGTGCGACAGGTAGATGAACACTCCCGAGATGATCATGGAAGCAAAAGAAATGATGCTGACCGCCTTGATTCCCCACTTACGGACAAGGACAGCGGTGAACGAGCAGGCAATCAAATAACCAAGTGCGTTTAGAGACAACAATGTTCCGAGCTGCTGTTCATCCAGATTGAAGTCGAATTGAATGCGTGGAATGGCAGGACCTTTTATATTCTCCGAGATACCAAATACAATAAAGCCAATAAAAATTGT
Source organism: Paenibacillus sp. ALE2 (assembly GCF_054113385.1). Lineage (NCBI taxonomy): Bacteria > Bacillati > Bacillota > Bacilli > Caryophanales > Paenibacillaceae > Paenibacillus > Paenibacillus sp. ALE2. Next base: position 5,558,026 of record NZ_CM134213.1, on the reverse strand, counting down.
CGCCAGCTGCATCATGTACATGTTGCGGGACTTGCGGGTTTGCGGATTCAAATTTAGTCCCTCCTAGATAGTCAACGTTGATTTTCTCGCCTGTTGGGTGTTCAGGGATGGAAAAGTCACAGGATAGCGGCCTCCTTCAGGATATTACAATAGTTTTGAAAAACGTTTTAGTAAGTGAAGTTTAAGGACATTTATAGTTAATGTCAACAGTAAATTATAGCTACAGCGGACACTTTTGTGTATTCTTCATATATAGACTTTGGGATACGAGGAGGTATAATTCGGTGGATTCAATGCAATATATTATTGGTTCTAATTTGGCTCAAATTAGGAAAACTAGAGGACTTAGTTTGGATAAGGTGGCTGAACTGACAGGGGTTAGCAAAGGGATGCTGGCTCAAATTGAGAAGGGGAAATCTAATCCTACGGTAACCACACTTTGGAAGATTGCGAACGGCTTGCACGTATCCTTTTCGACCTTTCTTAAAGAAGACCCGCCGCAAATCACGAAGATTCGTAGAGCAGATCTGCATCCAGTTATTGATGAGGACGGTAACTATTTTGTTTACCCTGTCTTCCCGTATCACTCGGAAAAGAAGTTCGAGGTATTCACGGTAAGTCTGAAGCCAGGCTTTACACACAAGGCAGAAGAGCATCTGGGAGAGGAAACGATCCTCATGATCCGTGGGGAAATGTACTTTGAAATGCAGGGGCAACAGCTCCGATTGAGTGCAGGGGACGCCGTACAATTTCAAGGATCTGATATCCATACCTATCGTAATGATTCGGATGAGGATGCCGATTTTTATGTATTGATTTATTATGCGGATTAGTGGGATGATTAACATAGTCTACAACAGACTTCCACACAGGATTCTGCAAAATCCTGAGATATAAAAAGAGAGCAACGAGGAAAAGAGAGGAAAGAACCCATGGAAAGCAAGTACATCCGAGAAACCTACTGCTTTAAGACGTCCCGAGTATTTCCCAACGATATCAACAATCATAACACGCTCTTTGGAGGCCGATTGATGTCATATATCGACGATATCGCATCTATTGCTGCCGCCAAGCTGTGCCGTACGAACACAGTAACAGCCTCGACGGATTCGGTAGATTTTTTGCTGCCTATCCACCCGAGCGATTCTGTCACGCTGGAAGCGTTCGTAACTTGGACAGGCCGCAGCTCGATGGAGGTGTTCGTAAAAGTGATTCGCGAGGGATTGATGACTGGTGATCGCAAAATTGCAGCTACCGCCTTCCTGACCTTTGTGGCATTGGACGAGAACAATCGTAAAGTGACCGTCCCACAGGTGATTCCGGAAACAGAGGAGCAAATACAATTACACCAGACGGCTCCATCGCGCGCAGCCATACGGCGTCAGCGGAGGGAAGAAAGCAAGCAGCTGGCTAGTTTTCTGACGACAGATTTTCCGTGGGAAGTGTAGTGTACTAGACATCACCCATTTTACCGTTTTAGCATAAAAAGGAGCCGTTTTCCGTTAGAGATCACTACGATCTGTCGGATGACGGCTCCTTTTGATAAGGATCTGAGCTATTCCACTTTGACTATACGGAAATGCTGGTTCGTCCCGCCATTATCGCCCCATTGAATGGCTTTGGCTCCATCGGCAGTGGCACCTTCGGAAATGTCGATTAGCTTGCCCGTTGCCCGATTTTTCAGCTTGTAATAGCCTCCGGTTACGGATACGAGCTGCCAATGCTGGCTGGACCAGCCTCCATCATTCCACTGTTCAATAACTGCGCCGTCCGATGTAGCACCGCTTTCAACACCAATCAGCTTCCCGCTGTTCCGATTCACAATTTTATAATATCCGCCGCCTGCATCCTTAAGCTGCCATTGCTGGCTTGGCGCTCCGGAATTCGCACGCTGCTCTAAATCTGCTCCGTCTGTCGTCGCATTGCCAATGATGCCTAGCGACTTGTTGCTCTTGCGGCTTACCAGCTGATAATAAGCATCCGGGTCGATGACCATCGGCGTAGTTACGCCCTCAACTACACCACTGGCGGTATCAATGCTGATGCTGTCGAACCAATCCATAGCTAATGAGGTCGCGGTTGGAAAACGCAGCGGCAGCCATACATATTGAGAATCCTGCACAGGACCACTCCACGCCCCAGCCCAACGGTCGCCCAAATACAGATACGAGGTCGTCTGCGTACCTTCAACAGGAATGACGTAGGCCGACTGTGAACCATAGGTTGTACTATCCCCGAAATTCATCGTATTGCTCCAAGTTCCCTCAATGCTGGATGCGGTAGCATACTTGGCCTGATTGGGATTCCAGCCGGTTGCCCCGGATGTAATCAGGAAGTAGACGTCTCCTTTTTTGAACATCGCTGGAGCTTCACGATATTGTCCTGGCCAAAGTGTAGTCACCAGCGATTCAACTTGAAGGAAATCCGGTGTCAGACGATAAATGTTCAGATCCGCGTTTACACGGGTAGCCGAAATCAGGTATGCAGTACCGTTATCGTTGTATACGGTCATATCGCGCGAATCATAATCCAGCGGACGGAAGCTGCCCCGATACGTATAATCTCCGTCTACAGTATCGGATGAGGCAACTGCCACTCGTGCTTCGTTGTAATTAATCCCGTTTTCCTTGTGCATCCATAATACGTATTTGCGTGTTTTTTCGTTATAAATCACTTTCGGACGTTCAATATTCGATACATTCAGCTCTGCGGCCGAACTGCTGGTCAGCACGTTTTTACGAAACTCCCAATTTTTTAAATCAGAGGAACGATAGGCGGAGACCGCCTTGAATGTTCCATTCGGATTACGATTTTCACCAAACCAATAATAATAACCGTCCACTTTAATCATCCCGCCCCCATGGGCATGGACCACGTTTCCATCTGTATCTTTAAACTGAATGCCATTTACTACATTCGCTGAAGCAGCTGAAGCGATCTTAGGTGAAAACATCTGAAAAATGCTTAACGAAAGCAAAATAGTGAGCATAATACACAGCAAGCGGGCAAAATCATATTTCATTGTTTCGTCCTCCTCTGTATGGTTATTTTAAAGCGCTTTCATTAATAGGGTCTATGAAGTAGTTTTGATAGAGCTGCTTATCCCAATTGTATCCATATTGAATTGAAAGTGCTAGAGTAGTATATTGACCATGTATATGGCAAGTGTCATCCTAATTTAACAGACTTTAATCGACTGGTGAGTGTTACAAACTGGCTAATATCCATTAGGTATACAGGAGGCGACCATGGAAATATACGCGATTGATACAAGTAAGCCGGAGGCTGAGCGACATTATGAATTACTGGTAAATCAGGTTTCACTGGAAAAACAGCACAAGTTGGATCGTTTTTTACATCGAGAAGACGCTTTGAGGGGGTTATACGCCGATGTGCTGTTAAGGTGGTTGGTTTGTCGGCAATTAAAAATACCAAATGCCAGCCTTCAGTTTACATACAATGCTTTTGGCAAGCCTTCCTTGTTGAATGCGCCAGCATTCCATTTTAATGTTTCCCATTCGGGAAAATGGGTAGTATGCGCCATTGATGATCACCCGCTTGGTATTGACATTGAACAGCTCCGTCCTATTGATTTTGAGGTAGGCAGGGTATGCTTTTCAGACACAGAGTACGATGCATTAATGCAGCAGGATGCAGAGAGTCGTTTATCCTATTTTTACGATCTTTGGACGCTCAAGGAAAGTTTTGTGAAGGCCGAAGGGCAGGGGCTGACGCTGCCGTTAAAGTCTTTTTCATTCGAGTTGGAAGCACGACCGTCTATAGGTTTTACGACAGAGGGTTTTACTACAGAGTATTGTCACTTTAAGCAATATAATGAGCTAGACCCAGATTATAAAATGGCTGTCTGTGCAGCTCATGATCACTTTGCGCAGGAGGTACAGCAGGTAGATATAAATACACTACGTTTGGAAGTGGCAACCTTGGCGTAATATGCAGCAGATCAAGCATATAGTTGGAGAAAAGGAGATGAGTGGCGTTGACATTCGTTTTGTTCAAGCACGGCAGGTTATATGGGGACTGGGCTTCCAAAGGAGACTCCATCGTTGTACAGCATGGCCGCATACAGGCCATTGGATATGCCCGGGAGCTTGAATTGCAGTTGTCAGGTAAGGAGTACGAGACGGTGGATTGGGAGGGTGCCAATGTACTGCCGGGCTTAACTGATGCCCATATGCATTTGTCTATGCATGGTATGAAGCTGGCTATGCTGGATTTCACATCAGCTACTTCCAAGGACGAGATGCTGGCTATGCTGCGCAAGCGGGTCGCTGCAACACCGCCGGGAGAGTGGATTTTAGGACTTAATTGGAACGAAAACACGTTTATTCCTGTTGAAATTCCAAATATAGCTGAGCTGGATGCCATTACAGATCAGCACCCGGTATATCTGACTCGTACGTGCTTTCATACGTTTTTGGCCAATTCAGAGGCATTTCGGCGTGCAGGTATTCACGAGAACACCCCTGATCCGGCTTCAGGAGCCTATGGACGAGACGCAGAGGGATGGTTAAATGGATTGATTTATGAGGAAGCATCCTTTGCCTTTACAAGCGTGCAGCCAGAGCCGGATTATTCGGCGAAGAAGGATACGATCCGGCGAGCTTGTCTGGATGCGCTACGGCTGGGTCTGACTGCTGCACACACGGAGGATTTACGTTTTTTGGGCAGCGTAGAGACGATGCAGCGAATTTACAAGGAGCTGCGAGAAGAAGGTCTTGCTTTTCGCACACACCAGCTCATCTATCATCCATTTATGGAAGAAGTGAAAGTACAGAAGCTCCGTGCAGGTACCGGAAATGAGTGGTTCAAAAGCGGTGCGATTAAAATGTTTGCTGATGGCGCTATTGGTGGAAGAACGGCTTTATTATCCGAACCATATAGTGATGCTCCACATACGTGTGGAATGGCGATTCAACCACAGCCAGAGCTGAATCAGATGGTGGCAGCAGCCAGAGCCGCAGGCTTTCCAGTGGCTGTACATGCCATCGGAGATGGGGCGGCGCACATGATTTTGACAGCGATGGAGGCCCATGGACTAACGGAGGAAAGTGGGTTGCCGGATCGTCTGATTCATGGGCAGGTGCTACGGACTGATTTGGTCAAAAGAATGGTGAAGCTGCCGCTGATTGCAGACATCCAGCCTCGTTTTGTCGCAAGCGATTTTCCCTGGGTGCTGGATCGGGTTGGGAAAGAACGGACCGAGTATTTATATGCCTGGAAAAAGCTGCTGCAAGCAGGCATTCCGTGTGCTGGAGGCAGTGATGCACCGATCGAGCCCCTAAACCCATTTCTAGGTATACATGCGGCAGTGACTCGCGCCAAGCCGGAAGAAATGCATGAGGGCTATCTTCCCGCTGAGAAGCTGGATGTTCACGAAGCCATTCATCTGTTTACTATGGGAAGCGCAGTAGCGGCTGGGGAAGCTGATGAAAGAGGGACAATCGCTGAAGGCAAAGCCGCTGACTTTACCGTTATTGACCGCGATGTATCGGAAAGTCACCAAGCTTTGCTTGATGTTAAGGTACGAATGACCGTTGTGAACGGGCAAGTTGCATACCGGTCGTAGGCTGGTAATACGTATGTATGGCAAAAGCCTTCACCTTCACTTTTTACGTGAGGTTGAAGGCTTTTGACTTTTACAAGCCACGCTGTATGAAGCGGTCCGCATTTTTCACACTGACCCACAGATCAGAGCTTGCGCCGCCTGGATACCAGTAGGCGAAGCCAGCAAATCCTTGATCTTGACCCAAGCGGTACTTACGAGTGATGGATCGCCCTTCTTCCAGCCATAGCTTATGAAGCTGAGTATCTTTGTAAGACACGGTATACTGCTGAATATCCTCGTTCCAGATCGGTTTGGAGGAGATACGGGACACCAGCAGATTTTGCAGATCTAGTGAAATATCAGAGGAAGCGATGGATTGCCCGTTAGCGTTAAGTGTCCAATTCCGTGTAAATAACGGCAGCGCCAAAATTGCTTTTTCCGGATCGGTGGTTTGTACAAAGCGTCGCACGCTTTCACGCAGCCATGGCAGGGAGGACACGGAGCCGGGGATCGAGCTTCCCCCCCAATGCTCGTCATATCCCATCAGGATTAGATAGTCTGCAGCAGCGCCAAGCTTTTGATAATCAAAAGCGGCAGTCCAGTCCGTTCCGTAATCAGGAGATACACAGAGCGCCAGTACCGCATTTTGACTTTTCAACTTCGCTTTTAATTGTTGGACGAACAATGTAAGATAGGCACGGTCCTGACCATCTACATTTTCAAAATCAATGACAAGCCCGTCTAAACCATGTACAGATACAGCATTGGCAAGCTGAGTTATGGTTTTAGCTCGTAGAACCTCACTGGACAGAATTTGGTGTGTCAACGCCAGATTGGAACGGTTGCCCACCATAGCCCAGATTTTTTTTTGATGCTGTTTGGACCAGGAAAGCAGCGAAGAGTTGGTGTAATCGCTGATACTGCCCGTTTCGTTCAGAAAAAACCAGCGTGGTGACAGGGTGTTGATGTTGGATTGAAGCACCGTATTTTCAAATTGCTGAACGGTTTGGTCATATTGCCAGCCTAATCGAATGGAAGAAGCGGTGGAAGCAGCTTGGCGAGCATGCTGTGTTGAATACGTCAGCAGACGCTCCAATAGTGCCGCTGTTTCTTCACGAGTGAGAGAAGATGCCGGGTGGAAATAGTTATTTCCACCTTTCATAAAGCCGTAACGATTCACGGTGGTTACCCCTTCAAGAGCCCAATCTGCAATTTCGTCACGATCGGTGAAAGAGGATGTGGTGCTACCTGATCCGCCCGAAGAGCGGATGAGACGTGCAATCATTAAGGCTGCTTCTTGCCGGGTTATAGGACTGTTGGGTTGGAATGTGCCGGACGTTCCTCCCTGTACGATATCGAGCTGCGAAGCCGCTTCGATCCAACCGTAGTACCACGCTTGCTTGGGAACATCCCTATAGGAGGAGACAGCTGCTTGTACAGGCTCCAGAGCGAGGACACGATCCAATGCGGTAACCCATTCAGCTCTGGTAACGGCCTTTTTAGGTGAGAAGTAACCAGGTTGTGTACCGTTCAAAATTCCTTTAGCGTGTAGGGAAATAATAGACTGATAGGCGTAGCTGTGTGAAATATCTCGAAAAGCTACGCCGGTTGCTGCTGCCGGGGCAGCTAAGTATGAAGTGAATGCTGTGAATATTGTAATGGCTGTAGTTGCCGATAGAGTAAACCTGGTTAGCCAACGCGATCGTTTGGAACTCATCCCAATAACCTTCTTTTTTATGATAGATTGTAAGTGTATATATTGTTACTCGACGAATAATACTATCAAAAAGAGGAAAGTTATTCATTGCTAAATTGCTGGAAAAATACCAAAAAACCCGCTACCGATGGGTAACAGGTTTGATATTGGATAAACTATGCTTTTTTGGCATACATAATACCGATCGTTTGTGGACCACAATGACTGGATATAACACAGCCTGCTGTTGTTAACAGTACCTCTTGTGCGTTCGTTTCCTCTTTCAGACGTGCTTGCAGCATCAGCGCATCTTCCTCAGCCAGAGCGTGCACGACAATGATCATATCGTTATCCATCAAATCCCGCTGGTTCAGGGCATTTTGCAGCATTTGTTCCAGTGCTTTTTCACGTTTGCCGCGGACCTTGTAGGCAGGCGTCATTTTTCCATCAATCACTTTGATTACCGGACGAATTTTGAGCAGACTGCCGATCAGGTTTTGCATGCCTGAGCATCTTCCGCCTTTATATAGATATTCGAGTGTATCAATCACAAATTCCGTGTCGATTAGCGGTCTGGTTGCCGTCAACATGTCTACAATCTGCTCTATCGTACTACCGTTTGCTGCCGCGCGAGCAGCTTTCATCACAAGCAGGCCAAAGCCGCACGAGAGATTTAGGGAATCAAAAACCGTAATGCGACCTTCTGGAAATTCGGAGGCAGCGAGCAGCGCATTCTGGTACGTCGATGATAGCTCGGAGGACAGACTGATATATAAAATGTCCTCTCCTTGTTCTATGTAGGGCGTAAAGGCTTGAATAAAATCTGCCGGAGAAGGTGCGGCGGTACGAGGTAAGCGTCCCTCGCGGCTGACACGCTGAAATAATTGTTCCGGGTGAATGTTCACCCCATCTTGCAATGCTTCATCACCAAATACGGTATACAATGGTACAATGCTAATCTCGTACTGTTGACGCCAGTGAGCAGGAACATCACTGGTACTGTCTGCAAAAATTTTAATTTTGTTCATACATTAAATCCTCTCTGTGAGATGCAGAAAAATCATAAAGATTGCACAGACGAAGGATAAATATCCGCCGTGCTATTCGGAATGGCGAGACCGATGGCAAGTAGTGCAATAAAGCCTACAATAATGAGTGCATTAATGATTAATCCAATAATAGCAAAGGTTTTCTTACGGTTTTTTAACGCAATGCCGATGATTCCGACCACAAGTCCGCTACAATTGAGCAGCAGGCTGCCTAAAAAAATAAAGGGAATCAGCATCGTTCCGGTTTGCTGCAAAGCGACTTCCGGGTTCATAGTTTGGTATTGGCTGAAATGAGCCATCAGATTAATGACCATAATAGCCAGAATAATATATCCGATCAGACTGACGAGCGACATAATAAAAGAAGCAATTCCGGGACCGGAATGCTTGAGCTTGACCGGAGGCTGGAACACAGGAGCTTCTGAAAAAACAGGATGCTCCTCAGACGCAGCAGGCTTTTGCAAATTAGGATCTTGGTTACTCATTTTTTCAACTCCTTGAACATAGTCCGAACAGGTACTAATTTTCCACAAAATAAACAAAAAAGCAAGCCACTTTACACATTACCCTCCAATAGACAGGGCTTAATCATCAAATTTTGTATGCGGTTTGTTTACACACACTGGCTGGTAAACTTCATGCTGTTCCGATAAAATAAGAAGAACATTCGGGTAAAAGGATCAGTGAAAAGGAGTATAAAAAAACATGCAACGAAGATGGATTATGGTAGGATCTATAATGATGATGTTGGCGGTAGCCATTGGAGCGTTTGGGGCGCATATTGTAAAAGCACGGATTGACGCGGATGCATTGGCCGTATATGAAACCGGTGTGAAATATCATATGATTCACGCTGTCGGATTGCTGATCATTGCGTTGGCTGCCGGACAGTGGGGCCCTTCGACCCGCTTAAGATGGGCTGCGCGGCTGTTGTTCACGGGTATCATTTTATTTTCCGGCAGCCTGTATGTGCTAAGTTTAACCGGAATCCGTGTGCTGGGTGCGATCACCCCATTAGGAGGCGTGTGTTTTATTGCAGGATGGATATTGTTGGCATGGGCTGCTGCCGGTCTAAAGAAAGAGAATTAGAAAGCTCATTGCCCCATTTTAAAAAAGAGAATCGATAGGAAAGACGCCATGTTTTTCCTATCGATTCTCTTTTTTCATGCATTACATTTACGATGTGATCTCATCAATCTCATTCATTTTAAAGGAGTACACTTGCTTCTCATCAACATGATACACACTCAGCAGGTTATTATCATGATCCAGGTTGAGTATGCGGCATGGAATGCTGCGCTGTCCGCCGTAGCGGTTCACGATTAACCGTACAAGCGTATTATCATGTATATAGCGTTTGATCCATTCGTACGTACTAAGGTCTTGTTGTATTGCAGGCTTTGGCTGTACGTGGGATTGTTTGATCTCTTGAATAACGGGTGTCTTGTTCGTAATTGCGGCTGATTTCTTTTTGGAGAATTTTTCCGCAAGCGTAGCGGCTGCATCAGACGGGCTATTAACGGCCGACTGTTTTTTTAGATACAATGCAGCTTCAATTAAATTACCAAGTTCGATACCGGATTGAATCCGACTATCCGCAATTTGTTCGTTTTGGCTCAAGAGATGAAGCAGGAACTGAAGGGCCTCTACGTTCGAACGACCTTTAACTAATACATCAACATTAAATAAATAACTGGTTTCGTCTTGATTTGATTCCTTTTTCATACATCCTCCAGCCCAAGCCCTGGGTAATTAGTCTTTTGTAGTACCTATCAATATATCATTAAAATGTAATCTGTCATAGGGCCTAGGGCCCTGTTGTTGGATATTAGCAAAAATAAGTTCTATATAAAGCCCTATGCGCTAAATTTTTTCTGAATCCACAGGAAATGTACATTTTAGCATGTGTGTACATGAATGAGGACTGTATATGAGAAGAATTAATAGAGCTAAAGTATGCATATACCGAGAATAAGTGAGGTGGGGAATGAAATCAAGTAATTTAAATTTTAAATATTTTACAAAAAAGTATAGCGTGGCATATCTTCATTAAGGATCTTTTTCCGCCGAGAAAAAAATTAAAATCCCCCTTAACGAAAGAGGGATTTGGCATATCGAAAACATGGTATATTATAGTAAGCAAAAAATAAAGTGGATGTTATATTCAATCAAAATGGGATTCGTTGTGATTGAATATGATAGTCATGTTCGACTGCCCAACTCACAAGACCACTCCAGAAATTTTCACAGACTGAAATGATCTTTGTTGGTTCCGCTAAATCTCCGGACATAACCAACTTAACCAGATGATCAAATCCCTCTGGACGATCCGGCAGTTCGAGTGCTTCTGGTAGAACCATTGAGCCCGTTGAGAAAAGCTTCTGATTGTGTAACCCAACTAACATAGCTCCATATTGGGCAAACTGCATGATCAAGTACGGCAAGTAGGTACGAGGGCCATTTATACTGACATTTCTAAGCTTTCCAATAAACTCATACATTTCACCTACAAGCACTTCGTTGATTGCATGCCTGAAATCTTCCTTTGTTGGGGATTCGGCAGCTTCCTTTAATATGGAAAAAAAGTCTTTAGGATCATACAGACGAAGTGGGGAAAAGAAAGGTCCATGTGTCAACGGCCACGTACCCTCAACAGTAGAGGCGGTTTTCAGAAGAATGTCTGAACTACAGACGTTCACCTCGGCTTTCCAAGGACCCGCCGACCATTCATGGCTAAAATCTACGGGAGCGTTGGATTCACTTAGTACACAAAACATTTCAATATCTGAGAAAGGGCCGTCCGTACCTTTGGCAACAGATCCATAGACCCCTATAGCTAGAATTTTGTCTTTGTATACTTCATGTAACCTAGCAGCTATTTCATGGCACGTCTGAAGCCTCTCATTTCGGGAAATGTGGACAGGTCCATTCATGTTCATTTGTGATTCTCCCTCCGTTTTTAGCAAGCATGGTATGGAGTGCTGTGGGGAAATAGCGACAAGTGAAAACATCTATTTTATCAGTAGTGTGGTGACTTATGAAGCCCTTTGTTAAGAGAACTAAAAACATTACGGTCAATAATTTTATTTTTCATTGTGTGATTAATGAAATGCCTAGCAGAGATTTTGTCAGTCTTAGAATATACTCTTCCAAAACTTCATTTTTTGAAGTGAGCTTTTCATGGAAGGGGAACTGGTCCATCAACCTTCATAAACCCAATACTTGTGCCCGTATCATTAAATATGCTATAGCACTCGGTTGGGATTACAGCCAAGAAAAGAAACAGATGAAAATGGATCAGGCTGATTTTCTTATAGCCGAACTAGGCTTAGAGGACTAAGGTGAAGTGTTTGATTGTACCAACTAAGAGACTTGTCCAATCTACTGATTCGCCATTTGATTCGCCATTCAGCGAGGGTTTAATTTCACCTGTGAGCCCTTGCCGCCCGTCTGGATTCCAGTTTCCTTTACACCGACTTCCTTCAGATCGCCCAGTAGACGCTCCAGCACCGCTTTGGCGACAGGTGCTTCTTTTGCGCCTGAGGCCTTAACGACCAACTGTACCGGTTTACCGGAACGCAGTTGTTTGTCCGCCTGACGCAGCTTCGTGTCGTAATCATGCTCCTCAATGTGAGCGGTGAAGCGAAGCTCCTTGACCTTTTCTTTACCATGGTTTCCTGCGGCTTGGCCGTTATTTGTTTTGCTTGCTGCGGCTTTTTTTTGCACAAGCGCTTTTCCTTTGCCCTTTGCAACCAAGCTGCACGGTGGCGGACTACTCATCAGTGAGGTGCAGACCAGGTCCACTCCCTTGGATCGGGCCATAGCCAAGGCTTCTGACTTGGAAACAACGCCGAGCTTCTCCCCCGAGAGTCCGGTGAGCACCACCTCGTCAGCTTTAATTTGCTCGTTAATTAATACTGCCACTTCAATGTAGCCTCCCTTAAACAATGATAAAACTATCATATACGGAACCTATGTGCGATTCAATTGAACTTCGATATATCCTTATTGACAAAAATCACTAACCCCTATACTCTTTTACTGATAATGATTATCATTTTCCGATGCATATACATACAGGGGTGATTGAGAGAAATGAAAAAGATGTGGAATGGCCTATTGTTATTTGTAGTTTTTGCGATTGTATTGGCAGGCTGCGGTTCGGCTGGGAATAGCTCGAAGACGGAAGGGGCTACAGGGTCTGAGCAGACATCTACAGCGGCTGGTCCGGTTACGGTTAAGGACGACCATGGGGAAGTCAAGCTGGACAAGCCAGCGGAACGTGTCGTTGTACTCGAATGGACGTTTACCGAGGATCTGATTGCACTTGGCGTACAGCCGGTCGGGAATGCGGACAATGCCAACTATAAGCTGTGGGTGACACCAGAGGCGAAGCTGGCTGATACTGTAACGGATATCGGTACACGGGGCGAACCCAATCTCGAAGCGATTGCGGCGCTCAAGCCGGATCTTATTATCTCTAACGCCGATAACAATGCAGCGATCTATGCACAGCTTAAGGGAATTGCACCGACGATAGAGTTTGATCCTTACAAGGGGAACGGCTATGATTACGACCGTATGGTCGAGATTTTCAAGCAAATCGCGGTGGCTACCGGTAAAACGGAACAGGCTGATAAAGTCTTAAGCGAACTTGACCAGCACTATGTAGAGGCAAAGGCAACATTGGAGAAGGCGGGCAAAGCAGACTTTCACTATGCGCTGACACAGGCCTTTACAGCTCAAAATGCTGCCAGTCTGCGAATGTTCAAGGATAATTCAGTTGTAGCGGGTACGCTTGCGAGAATCGGCATGGTGAACGACTGGAAGTCGGACCAGACTGAGAAGTACGGATTTAGTACCGTAGGCATCGAAGCTCTTCCAGCTGTACAGGATAGTAATTTTATCTACATTACGCAAAAGACGGACGATATATTTGGCACCGCCATGAAGAACAACACGGTATGGAACGGACTGAACTTTGTTAAAGAAAAACGCACCTACCCGCTGGACGGTACAACATGGACTTTCGGCGGTCCAATTTCGTCCAAAGTACTGGTTGATCAAGTAGTCGGAGCTCTGACGAAATGACCCGAACGGACACAACGGGATTATCGAAGACTTGGCGTATAGGAAGCATCTTTGGGGGCGGCTTGATCGTCCTCATCGTGCTTTTTTTTGTAAGCTTGTGTTATGGGGAGGCTTCGATCCCGCTCCATACAGTCATCGAGGCGTTGACCCAGCGTCAGAATACGCTTGAGCATAACATGGTTTGGGATCTTCGGATGCCGCGTACGGTCATTGGAATTCTGGCTGGCGGTGCGCTGGCCATCGCGGGTGCTTTGCTTCAGGCCATCACCAAAAATCCACTGGCAGCTTCTGATACCCTAGGGATAAACGCGGGTGCCTACTTTGTGGTCGTACTGGGTGCGGTGATGTTTCCCGGATTGCTGCACCAGGCGCCATTTCTATTTGCTGCCGCTGGCGGTCTGTTGGCAGCGGTGCTGGCTTACTTTATGGGCGGGGGAAGAGCGGGAACTCCGATTCGGTTGGCGCTTGCCGGCTTGATCGTATCCATGGTTCTTGGTTCGTTTACCGGAGCACTGCATATTTTTTATTCATTTGAAACACAGGGGCTGTTTCTCTGGGGTTCGGGCTCACTGGTGCAAAATGATTGGAGTGGGACGACTTACGCTTGGCCTTGGGTCGTAGGACTCTCGGTCATTGCTGTTATGCTGTCAAGGCAGTTTGATGTGCTGGATCTGGATGAGTCCACATCCACATCCCTTGGACAAAAGGTTAGCTTAACACGGGCGGTGGGTATTGTATTGGCGGTTCTGCTGTCGACCATTACAGTCAGCGTCATTGGTCCCATCGGATTTGTAGGTTTGGTGGCTCCGCATTTGGTGCGCCTAAGCGGGTTGAAAATGCATCGTTGGGTGCTACCCGGTTCCTTCCTCTGGGGGGCACTGCTGTTGATCGGCGCAGACGTGCTGGCGAAAATGATTCACAAATCAAGCATGGATCTGCCGACCGGAGCGGTCATGGCCTTGATTGGGGCACCTTGGTTGATTTGGCTGATTTTGCGGAAAATGAAGCTGCCATCCGGTATCGGCGGACAGTCTTCCATGAACATAGGTGTGCGCTCTCGGAAATTACCTTTTGGCAGACTGGCTACAATATTTGCGTGCTGTGCCGTGTTGCTAACGGTATTCAGCCTGATGTTTGGAGGAATGCGAATTCCAGTGGGGGATCTGCTATCCGGCCTGTTTGGCGGGGAGAGTGCGAATTCGGCTTTGCTTCAATTTAGAATACCACGTACGCTGGTGGCGGCCGGGGCTGGTATCGCGCTTGCGGTCAGCGGCGTCTTGATCCAACTAGCGGTTCGTAATCCTTTGGCGGATGCCTCGATCATTGGAGTTTCGTCAGGGGCTGGTTTCGGTGCGCTTGCAGTGATTATCGTGTGGCCTGGGCTGCCTATTTATATGCTGCCCATCGCGGCGATTGCTGGAGCGACAGTGTCGGCAGCGGTGATCTTCTTTTTATCGTGGAACAAGCACCTAAATCCGTCAGTGGTCATCCTGCTTGGGATTGCCGTATCTGCCATCGGATCAGCCGGTATTCAGGTGTTGATCATCCAAGGTTCGCTCTGGGGTAGCACAGGCTATATCTGGCTGACTGGTAGCACCTACGCTCGAAACTGGGGGCAGGTGGCAACCATTCTGGCCTTTCTACTCGTGTTGTTGCCAGTAGCATGGTGGCTGGCTCGCCGTTTCGATCTTTTGGTATTTGACGATAGCAGCGCTATGGGACTGGGGCTTCCGGTGCGCCGCACCCGGCTGTGGGCGATGGTAGTAGGTGTGCTGCTGGCGGGTGGAGCAGTAGCCTGTGTGGGTACAATCGGTTTCATTGGGCTGATTGCTCCGCATATCGTGCGTACGTTGATCGGGCACCATGTACGCCGTTCCATTGTTCTGTCTAGCATCTTGGGAGCGGTCATGCTGGTGCTGGCGGATACGATTGGACGGACCGTGCTTGCGCCGACCGAAATTCCTTCTGGATTGCTGATTGCACTAATCGGTGCACCGTATTTTCTGTACTTGATGTACCGCTCGAATAAGAGTAAATCTGTGTAGTTGAGATGACACGAACAGGCTGTTTCCAAGCGGATTCTCCGTGAGGAAGCAGCCTTTATTATTTTTTTCTATGCAATCATCTGAGGAATCATCTGAATTAAATATTTACAAATCTAATAAAGTAGATATAATGTGAAGTATGGAACCGTCATTGATTTATAAAGCTTTGTCGAACGAGACTCGTCGTCTGATTATGCAGTGGTTAAAAAAACCAGAAGATTATTTTGATGAGCAGGCTTATTTAAAGCAAGGGCTCAATTTTCAAATTGGTGTATGTGTGGGAGATATTCAGGCCAAATCGGGACTTGCACAGTCTGTAATCTCAAGTTATTTATTAACGATGCAAAAATCCGGTTTGTTAGAGTCTGAGCGAGTAGGAAAGTGGACGTACTACCGTCGGAATGAAAAAACAATACAGGAATTTGCCGAGTACATCCAAAAAGAACTATAAACAGAAAGGAGTTTTTTTTTCACATAACATATCTATAAATCTATATATATAATTAATTGGAGGCTTATACTTAAATATGAAAAAGGTTAACCCGTTACTTATTATCATTCTAGCTTTGGGCGTGTTCGGCATTATTACAACGGAAATGGGGATTATAGGCGTTCTTCCCCAAGTCACTCAAAAATTCAATATATCAGCTTCCCAAGCTGGTTGGCTCGTCAGTATATTTTCTTTCGTTGTTGCGATTTCAGGACCGTTTTTGACCTTACTCGTTTCTGGCATGAATCGTAAAGTTATTCTATTAATATCAGTATTCAGTTTTGTTATTTCAAATCTTGTCTATGCCTATACTACTCATTTTGAGGTCATGCTCATTTTTCGTGTTCTTCCTGCAATATTTCATCCTGTCTTTTTTTCAGTTGCCCTCGTGACCGCATCTAATCTTGTTCCCCCTGAAAAGAGCAGTAAAGCCGTCACCAAGGTTTTCGCCGGAATCACGGTGGGATTTGCTTTTGGCGTACCCTTGACTTCTTATCTTGCTGAGAAAATAGCGTTAGAAGCTGCTTTCTGGTTTGGAGCTGTCGTAAGCATGATTGCATTTGTAGGAATCCTCATATGGCTTCCTTCTCTACCTGTTCAGGAAAAAATGTCTTATGGCAAACAGCTAAGTGTATTACGCAAGCCTCAATTATGGTTCAATATTATGTCAGTTATTTTTATCTTTGCAGCTATGTTTTCAGTGTATAGCTATTTTGCTGAATATCTTGGAGAAATAACCCGTATGAACGGGTCATGGATCAGTATGATGCTGATGGTCTTTGGAATCGTTATGATTTTTGGGAACTTTTTATTTGGGGGATTACTACATAAAAATCTGACAAAGACTGTCATCACGTTCCCGTTGCTATATATGGTCATTTACGTACTCACTTATGCTCTGGGTACTTCTTTCCTACTGATGATTGTGGTTGTGCTCATTTGGGGAGCTGTACATTCCGGAGGGCTAATTATTAGCCAAGCATGGTTAACCACTGAAGCGAAAGAAGCTCCAGAGTTCGGTAATAGCCTATTTGTCTCATTTTCTAATCTCGGTATTACGATAGGGGCTGCTATGGGTGGGTGGTTTATCTCTCCCTTGGGAATACACCAGCTCATCTGGAGCGGAATGATGTTTGCACTGCTAGCATTTTTATTGATTATCATAAAAATAAAAATGTTCAAATCAAATGCAACGGAAGTCAACGTGCGTTAAAATATGGAGAGGCAAACGGGATCTTGGCGTTGCTTATCTGGGGAGTGGTATCCTTAATTAAGCGCTTTCGTTAATCGTAATGAAGGAGTAGACATCTCTATGTGTTGAAATTACATTATTTATGGGGAGGAATCTGATGGATATTCGAATGTATCACGATCTGGAGGCTCAATTGGAAGAAGTGATTTGGGCTCTTGGAGAGGAAGCAACTCTTACACTCCCCATAGATAGCGGTATGGCCGAGGAAAAGGCACAGAAGGCTTGGGATCTAATCCCTGAGCCAAAGCATACATGGGGCATTACAGGTGTAACCTTGCATCAGTATGTTCAAATACTCAACTATAACAGTCATATGGAGCGATCAGTAGAGCTTTTAAATGACGAAATTTTAGATTTGGAAGGTTCAGGGTACCGAATTATACATGCAGAGCCTTACATTTTAATGGCGGAAACGCTTCTTCTTCAGTGCAAGCCCCTATTAGCTCATGAATATCTCAAGAAAGCATACTCGATTGGGAGTGCACGGGCATTTCGGGATCAGCCCAAGCTTTATTTCGAAATGGCGAAAAGTAAAGCTCTGGATGAACAGGATATATTACATCGGTTTAAATCGTTGGATGTGAATGCCAAACTTTTGAGCGAATTAAAAGATAGCCAATAACCAATGTTATGGGCTTATCTTTTACATTTGAGGAGGACGATTGCTTTGAAATTAAAAGAAGTGTTCTTAGGTACACACAGCTTCGAAGCGATGAAGATTTTTTACGGTTCTCTCCTGGATTTGCAGGTTGTAGAGGAGGGACCTTCGCGGTTGTCGTTTCAAGTAGGTGAATCGGTGCTTGCTTTTCAGGAATCCTCCCATATGGAAAATGAATTTTACCATATTGCCTTTACGATTCCAACAAATAAATTTATAGAAGCCAAACAGTGGGCTATCAACCGAGGAATTTCGTTGATTTCAAGGCACCAAGAAGATGAGTTTTTTTTCGAAAACTGGAATGCAACCGCGTTTTACTTCTATGATCCGGATCAAAACCTCGTTGAATTCATTGCTCACCATACACTTGATAATGCAGTCGCTGAAGCTCTCGGATCTCACTCGATACTTCGTATAAGCGAGATTGGTCTTCCGGTCGATGATGTCCCAGAGGGTTCTAGAATAATTACCGAAACGTTCCAACTTAATTCATGGGGAGGGGCTGGACAGAAATTTGTACCGCTAGGGGATGTGGAAGGTTCCTTTATTGTTACAGACAAGCAACGTCCCTGGTTTCCTGATGATAGGCTTCCGACCGTGTTCAGCATCCGTGTCTTGTTTGAAGGTATATGCTCTGCCCGTCTTTCGCTTCATAATGGGTCGTATGAATTGAGATCAACCTGAGTTAAGGCTTCATCTCATCGCCACCACCCTGGATTTCTAGAATAGATCAATAAGAGGAAAATCCGGGGATTACCATACATATAGGAGAGAATAGATGAATATTAGATTGCTAAATTCAAATGAAAATTATCCGTTAGAGCTCTTGTTACTAGCTGATCCTTCGCGCAAACTTGTTGAGGAATATTTGAAAAGAGGGCAGTGTTATGTAGCAGAAATTGACCATCAAATTGTGGGAGTCTATGTTCTTTTACCTACAAGACCTGAAACAATTGAGGTGGTGAATATTGCAGTATCGGAAGTCATGCATGGTAAGGGGATTGGCAGACAATTAATGACACATGCGATTGAAACAGCCCGGATACAAGGCTATAAAACATTAGAAATTGGTACAGGAAACTCTAGCATTGGACAGTTAGCTCTCTACCAAAAATGTGGTTTCAGAATTGTAGGTGTAGATCTAGATTTCTTTGTCAGACATAACTATGTAGAAGAAATTTATGAGAATGGCATACAGTGTAGAGATATGATTCGTATGTCTCAGGATTTGTAGAGCTTAATTTTCTTTGCAAACCCTTCAAAGGTATCTTAAGTAAGGTTCTGAAAGGTATATGATATTGTTCCAAAAGATGGTACAATGAATTGCGGAAAGGCTATACAATCATTGGATTGCAATAGTCCTTTTTTAATGAGCTGATATCCTACTAAGTTCCTGACAAGGGGTGGTTACTTTGTACAACACAACAACCACGATACTCACAGAGATAGCAAAACATATGAGAGATCATGATTTAATCCTAAGTGATTTAGCTAGAGCAGCCGAAATGAATCCGGGCACCATGAGCAGTATTATTAATGGGAACCGCACACTTTCAGTCGATCAGTTAGACCGAATTACACAAGCGATGGGCTATCCCGTTGGTTATTACTATGAACGCTACGTGTCTGAGTATTTAGCAGAGGCTAATCCGAATTGGCGTCGAATGAGTCCTTTTATACATAATTGTGCGAGACTCAATAAATTGGACTGCATTCATGATGTGGTTAATTTATTGATGGATAAGTTAGGCTATTCAGAATCTTTATTTGAGCTTGCCGAAGAATTATTTCATGAAAAAATGTATCAAGCGGCAACCATACTTTATGAAAATGTGGCTATAAGTGAAAAAAAGCAATATTCGGAACGTCTGGCTATGTGTCAGTACCGTTTGTTCCATACTAGGCAAGGAGATAATCAAGAGAAAAACTATGAAGCAGCCGTTCAATTTGAAATATACGTTGATCGACTAGATGAGATAGAACAGTTAGATGCATTAAAAGATCTGGCGAATACATACCGTTCGTTACGAAAATGGGACAAAGTAGAATTATTCGCTAAAGCTCTGGGAGACAAGGCAAAAATTCAATATAAACTGGAGCAAGAACGCCATCCATCCAAAAAAGAAAATGCAAAGAAACCAAGCTTTCCTCTGTTTGCTTATTGGGCTTTTTCTCATTTACTTCGTGCACAAGCATATGACGAGAGGAAAGACTATGAAAAGGGACTTCATCATATCAAAAAATATGCAGATTTAAGCTGGGTTTTGGATACAGATGAAGAAACATTGAAATGGAAAAATAAATATGAGGATTGGGCGGTAGTAAATACTTATGTAAATAAGCTTCTTTCAGGCGAAGAGAGCGTACTTCCCGAGTATGTAGCTTATATTTCTTCAAGGAAAGATGAGGTTCTTCCCGCACTTGATAATATCCTGGAGGCGGCTAATCGATACCAATTTGATGTAGATGATATTTTAGAGCAATTCAAGGAGGACATTTCATCTTATTTAGAACAACAAAAAATCGAAGGCTTTTATACTCAAAGATTCATAACAGAGCGTTTTATACATTTTTCTAAGGAATTATCAGTCTACTTTTTGACTAAAGGAAGATTCTCTGATGGTTTTAAATTTTTATTAAGTTGTTTGGAAAAATCTACATTAATCAATAATAAATCATATATAATTAAATGTATGAGGCTTTTTGAGTCTTATCAAGAGCATTCATCATTTGAGACGAAGACAGCTTACAGAAATTTGATTAATGAGGTGGATCAAGATGAAGCGTAAAATAATTCTGACCTTTTTAGCAACCAGCTTTATGTTAGTAGCGATAGTTACTGCCCCTTTACTTTTTCATGATCAAGAATATGGCTATCAACCGAGTCACCATGGCGAAATGTAATCATTCTTAACAGGAAAAAGATGCATGATATTTAAAGCACTTAAAAGGTACAGAGTATAAACCAAATGGATAAGGGAACAGGTTAGATGGAGTTATCCGTCTAGCCTTTTTATTGCGTGTTTTGCGGTATATAAGCAATATGAGAAAATCTCCTTTTGAGAAATATATGTAAAAAGTGCAAAAATGTATTATGTATTGTATGCCGAGTTTACGTTGAAAGGGTGGTTTATCTATGGAGATCATACCTACGATTAGAGCAGAAGTTCAAACCTATCTGATACGGAAAAGTTTAACCATGACCGAGTTTGGTCACATGATTGATTTGAATGTAGGTACAGTTAGCGGCATTGTGACGGGCAACCGATCTATTTCTGTTCACCAGCTAGATCGCATCACTATGGGAATGAATTTACCACCGGATTATTTTTATGAACGTTATATTGATGAATGTATTGAAGAAGAACCGCTCAACTGGCGAAGGATTAGTCCTTTTTTGTACCGTTGTGTGGAGTTAGGGCGACTTGATTGCTTGCGAAGAGTTGTAGGTATGTTGCTAGATAATCCTATTTATCTTCCTTCACTTTTTGAAGTAGCCGAGGATTCTTATAAAAAAGGTTTTACTGAAGCAGCGGCATTCCTTTATGAAAATGTGGCAGAAGGGGAAAAGTATCAATATTCAGAACGATTGGCCGTTTGCCAATATCGATTGTTTACAATTCGTATTGGAGACGATCAAGAGAAAAACTATGATGCAGCAGTTCAATTTGAACCTTACGTTGAACGGTTAGATGAGATAGATCAGTTAGAGGCATTAAAAGACTTGGCGAATACATACCGCTCGTTACGAAAATGGGACAAATTAGAATTATTCGCTAAAGCACTTGGAGATAAGGCTAAGATTCAATACAATTTGGAACAAAAAAAACGGCATCATATGAATAAAGACAATTCGAAGAAACCCAAATTTCCTTTGTTTGCGTATTGGGCATTCTCGCATTTGCTTCGGGCAGAAGCTTGTGAAGGAAGGAAAGACTATGAGCAAGCACTTCAGCACACTTATGCTTATTCCGATTTGAGTTGGGTCAATGCTACTGATGAAACTACTTTGAAATGGAAAAAAAAGTATGAAGACTGGGCGGTAGTAAATACGTACTTAAATAAGCTTCTTTCTGGTGATAAGAGCGTTCTACCTGATTATGTAGCTTATATTTCTTCAAGAAAAGATGAGATTCTTCCCGCACTTGATAATATTCTTGAGGCAGCTAACCGATACCATTTTGATGTAGATAATATTTTAAATCAATTCGAAGAAGAAATCATCTCCTTTCTGGAGCAGAAAAAAGTTGAAGGATTGTATACTCAACGATTCACAACAGAGCGATACACTCATTTCTCAAGGGAATTGGCGATCTATCTTTTGCGTAAGGGGAGGTTTTCGGAAGGATTCACATTTTTGTTCAGCTGTTTGGAAAAGTCTGCTGAAGCTAATAATAGAATACAAGCAATCAGATGTATGAGGTTGTTTACACATTTTAAAGAACATGCATCTGCTAACACGAAGGCAGTCTATGGAGAACTGATTAAAGCAGTTAATGAAGATGAAGAATAAGCTGATCCCACCATTCCAATTGCAAATAAAATGCTTTTAAATTCAAAACTACACCTGACATTGATTCCTGAGTTACAGGGTATGGTTGTTCGAGATTTGAAAGCTAACAGTGCTGCTCATTGATTCAAATAACTTATAACAAGGGAGTGTGATACTTAAGACATAATAGAATTGTTTATTTCAGTTCAAACGTCATATGGATTAAAAGGAAATAACAGGATAGTAGATGGATTTTCCTAAATCACCCCTTCTGATAAGATTATTTCCATCAAAATTAAAGTGGGCGTGGTAGAATGGGGAGAATTTTAGTTCCACCTGACAAATTGATGGAAGTGGCTGATCAGTTCTTACACGGAAAGCATGAAATGGAACGTATGCTGAATTCTTTGAGCGGACAAATTGATTTTGTGCAACAAGGCTGGTCAGGGGCTACCCGAGAAAGATTTTTTCAGGAATTTCAGGTTTCTCGACAATCCATGAGTGTAACGCTTGAACGACTTTCTACGGTTGCACAAGAACTCATCTTTATTTCAAATAACTTCACACAGGTAGACGGGGAAAAAGTCGTATTAGATGTGCCAGGGAATGGTGTACCTATCAAAATAGCATCCAGCGGTGAAGGTTGGTTACATAAAATTTTTGAACAGATTGGAAAAGCGGAGATCACCAAGGCCGAAGCCCAACTGGAAGCTAGCAAGCTACAAGGAGAAATTTTCTGGGATACTGCACAGGGAGCAAAAGGTGCTATTCAAGAAGATTTAACCTTAGGGATACTGCCTGATAAAGAACGGGATTATGATCATCCCATGGCAGCTAAAGTAGGCGAAATTCTCGGTCACGTAGCTACGACATTGCAGGGCGCCGGTGAGGTAGTAGCTGGACTAGGTGGAGAAGGATTATCAGTTGCAGTTTCATCTACAGGTGTAGGGAGTATCGTTGGAGTACCAGGATTAATTGGATCTGCAGCTTTGGCAGCGCATGGAAGTACCACCGCATTTAAAGGTGCAAGTGGAATAGGGAAAAGCTCAGCGGAATTGTGGCAGATGGCGAAAGGAGAAGGTGGAGGCTCATCAAAATCTACCCCTTCTTCGGGAGCTAAGGCAGAAAGTGTACCTCATACACAAGGAAACGGTGAAACTGCACAGATTGGTGACACTTTTGGCAAGTCAGGGACATTAGTTGAAAATCCGGGGACACAAATAGATTGGTCTAATTCTTCTAATCATGCTTTAGAAAGAATGCAGGAGCGAGGCGTAACCAAAGAAATGGCAGATTCTTGGGTGGAGAATGGGAAGACCCTTTCCCAGAATAATGGTAGTAAGCATTTGTTTTTTTCAAAAGAAGGTGCTGCTGTAGTTGCTAACGATGGGACACTTGTTACAGTTATTCCTAAGAGTAAGTATGATGATGCATATAAAGCACTATCAAAATCGTTATTTGGAGAGTAGGAGTGTATAGAAATGAACGATGATATCGTACAAATGATTAATGAATGGAACCCCGTCGAAATATATCCTCTATTAGAAGATGAATATTATTCAGAAATACGTAGAATCCATGAAAAAAGTAAGGAAACAAACTCTGTTGAAGAATTAGCAGAGCAGATTCATTCGGTATTCGTTCAATCTTTTAAAAAGGAATTCGATAAAAGTATTGAAGAATGTCGGTTAATCGCTGAAAAGATAATTAATGTTACAAAATAATTTATTTTTGAGCTTTCTCCCTTAACAATAAAATAAAGTAGGCTTTTTTTGCATAATTGGTCAATCAAAAATAGAGGACACGAGTTTTTGAATACAGCAAACAATAATATCATCCATGATAAGATGGTTGTGCCTGGATAGGGAAATAAGGAATTGGGATAATGGTTAATTTATAGCGAAACACTAGCGGTACCATTGAATTCAAAGACGAGAAGAGCCTTAAACCAAGGAGAAGGATATGGGATATGATTCCTTAATTAAAGCAATTATTTCAGTGCCAAAAGAAGAATTAACTTTTCATTGGGGAAATAGATTAAAAATTGTTGGTACTAGGGACACCATCTATGAAACAAACAATGATTTAGATGAAGATGATAATGAGTTCATTGAATATGATGCAGCGATTGTTGAAGTTAAAAAGATAGTATCTAAACCGATTAACGATGAAGGAAGCATATATAAATGGTTTCAAAAAGGAAAAAGCTCCTTTATTGAAATTTCTCTCCATGACGCCCCCCCTAGCATGATTACATCTTCAGATGGGTCTATTATCTGGAAAAATGAATAGCTTAGACCATCCTCAATTGAGTATTTTTCATTGAATTGAGGATGTTCATGACTATTACGACTGATAAGTTTTATTTTAATGCAGAACAGAAGAAAGTTATACTTTATATTGATAAGCCTTTGGGCAATCTATCTCAAAGCAATATAGAAAAATTAGATAATATCAAGAAACTAGGAGTAACTGTTGTAAATTCCTTGGAGGAATTAAGAAAGTGGTTAAGTGATGGGGAGTTCGGCTTTTATTTTAATAGAACGAGAAAAATATACACCTGAGAAATTACTAGGAGATGCAATCGTAGCTGCCTTTCATTCAGATGCTGGATTATATTTTGAGAATGATAAAAAATATAAAAATGAACAGTTTTTTTCAACAACTCTAAATATATCCTATAACCCACTGGGTACTGAAAACAACCAGCAGTTTATATTCTATATTGAGAATTGATAATTACGAAATTAATTATGAACATGATGAGAATATTAGTGGATTAGATTCAAGCTTGTCTTTGTATCAAGTAGGATGTATTGAAGATGTTTATGGTGTTGAAGAACTGATTTCTCGATTTATATATGAATATTTCAAGCTAAATCCTACTGACTATTTTTGGATTCCTGATTACGATTGGGTCTACAGTTGGGAAGATATGCAGAAGTTCAGATCTCTGCCCTATGATCCAAACTGGTGCTATAAAAATCCTAAATCAATATAATTCACAACGATTAATGAATATCTATAAGCTTGCTCTTTTAACAATAAAATGGGAGCAAGTTTTTTCATAGTAATTTATCTGATAAAGAAGATAATTTGCATGCACCTAAGAATTAAGAGGCGGGTTTAAACAGGAGAGTCTTCAGTCAGGCTACTAACTTAGCGATATGGGTAAAGTATACGGAAGGTGCGTGAATGTTATGAAGTATGATACATTCTTAAAATTATGGGAAGAACAAAATAGTCTAATGAGACTATTGTTCTGTGAAAATAAAGTGTTAGACTGAAAAACAAAGCATTAGACCGTGAAAAATAAAGTTGTAGACTGGCAGCCGGCGTTAGCAGACGGGCAGGACAACGCAACCATTAGATGGACTTATGGTTCTCATATGATACAATTTATCCCAGAAGTATCTTCGCGGGTTAATGAAAAGCAGCGGTGACGAACTAATAGGAGACCAACACAAAAAAGTGGTAGTTTTATGGATATGCAATAGTTTACTATAGGATCTTATTCCTCGGTTCGTCTGAACCGATTGTAACGGAGATTCATGAAGTGCCTGGAGATATGGAAATAAAAGTGTTGCCTGACAATGGACAGAGCGGGATTGGAAGAGCGGAAGTGAAGTGGCAAAGCCCGTAAGCGTAGGTCACAGCTCATAATACGAACGGAGAACTATAGCTTAACCAAGAAATTACTGGAAAATGCGGAGGATAATTTGGATCGCAATTCGCTAGAATCGAGCGGAGATTCACTTCGCAGACAACTGGAGGCACTACGCGCCGAATGGAACTTGGTACTAAAAGGAGGGGTAGGACACATGCGAGAAGAACAGGAAATATTCGTGGGCAAAGGATATAATAGGTCGTACGCAATTGCTACGGGTCTACCGATTTTAAATATTAGGGGTAGCTTATCGCGTGAAAGTAACGGCCAACTACCGTTTCCGTGGGTGACAACGGGCATCAAGATTGATAAAGAACAGATGTTGGAAACCGTTATGAAGCAGAAGACACTCGAGTATTTGTTCAAGATGCAATTCAGTAAGGAGGAAATGACCGACCGCAATTTGGTTGTAGGCTGTTATGAATATAAGAATCCGAATGACAAGGAACAAATAACGCTATATGCGCTGGTTTCGTTGAAGGAATTTCTCGCGAGATACGGCGATGAACGGGCATCAGAGATTCTGATGCGAGTTGGCTGCGCATACGAGAAGATTATGGAAGAATGCGATGAAGCCATTGAAGAACACTATGCAGTGTTGCGCCGGGCACTTCATTTGAAGAATCTGAGGGACAAATATGACGTCGTTTACGAGTGGGTTGAAGAGGAAGGGCAAAAGACGTACATAAACAGATACACCAAATCGAGTTATACGAAGATTAAAGCTGAATCATTCGTAGAGTTGACCAAACTCTATGATGAACAACGGAAGAAGGATGCAAAGAAGACGTTCTCGACTCTGGAGCCGTTAGAAGCATTCATGCAAGCATAAGAAAACCGCCCCTTTACGGGGCGGTTATTCAACGTTTCATCGAACGAAGATTCGAGGAATATCCAGCGATAGAGAGGATTCTCGACAGTCGCATCGGAAAGTGCTGACCCGTACGCCAGATATGGTCGAATGGAACTGATGGAAGACGTTGATCCAGCCAATTATTTCGGCAAAACCATAGAGGTGGAACGATTTAAGGCGATTGGAAGCCTAGCGATTCAGGGAGAATTTATCGACCTCGGTGTTTCTTACTGACGGCAAGCCGATCGGTAGCACCGAAACGGTTGTAGATATCAACGGGGGTGGCATGTTCTCGCTCCCTAGTGGCAAGTCCTTCGAGGCGTGGCAGCGCGACTAGCTGGATCGGTACGGCGGATGACAAGAACCTCATCTTGTATCAAATAAAATTTATCAAAACAGCCAGTCTTATCGCATGAAATAATTTTACACCACTTGTTACGCTAACAGAGAACGTTAGTTCAATAAACCAGCGGCAGTCTAGGACTTTATTTTCAGGTCCTTGACTGCCGCTGGTTTTATATTTGGGTCAGTCTAAAA
Source organism: Paenibacillus sp. ALE2 (assembly GCF_054113385.1). Taxonomy (NCBI): domain Bacteria; kingdom Bacillati; phylum Bacillota; class Bacilli; order Caryophanales; family Paenibacillaceae; genus Paenibacillus; species Paenibacillus sp. ALE2. Next base: position 5,530,630 of record NZ_CM134213.1, on the reverse strand, counting down.
CTTATTATTCCAAGTCTGGCGATTTAGCAATTCAGAGTCAGCTTAGGAGCAACAAATCCAGTCTAAATCTTTATTTTCATCGGACAACTATTAGAGAGAGGAGGGATTTAAGAATCGGAAATTTTTTATCATGGATTTGATAAGAGGTATTTTCAGTTATTTTCATTGTGGGCTGGGATTTGCAAAAATATTGGAGGCTTATAACAGATACAGTCTAAGAGGTTTTTTAATTGGAGCTACATCTTTCCTTATCGGAGGTTTGGGGCTTTACTCAAGGCGCTATGTATCATTGGATAGGTTATTATAGATAGACAAATATTTTATTAAAGGAGTATACAATGCTAACATCAAAACAAGAAGAGAGCCTTAGTAAATTTATGAGTAAGATTCTGAGGCATACACCAGAACAGTTTGGTCTTGAGCTAGACCATGAGGGTTATTGTGACATTCAAGACCTAATTCAAGGAATACGATCAGAGAACAGATGGTCTGCGGTCAGTGAGTCGGATATCGAGCAAGTAGTAAGCCATTGTCCAAAACAAAGATATGAGATGGTTAATGGGTACATAAGAGCTAATTACGGGCACAGTGCAGGCAGATTGAATTATAAGGAAGCTATTCCACCAACGATCCTCTATCATGGTACAAACACAAAGGTAATTCATAACATTTTCGCTGAAGGAATTAAGCCAATGGGGAGAAAGTATGTACATCTGTCTGAATCCCTTGAGTTTGCAATTTTAGCAGGCAAAAGACGTGGGGAACTGGTGATTCTCGAAGTAGACACAGCAAAGGCATTAGCTAATCAAGTGAAGTTTTATAAAGCCAACCATGGTGTTTGGCTTGCCGATTTGGTGCCACCACAGTATTTAAAGAAGCTTGAATAAAGCATAACTCCAGAACATTAACGATGATCATAGAGACTAGATGGAATGATTTTGTCTAGTCTTTTTGATATTGCCTGTTTTGCTGTACATACATGATCCGTCCTAAAATTTTGAATGTATCTACGGGTGTCCACACCCGCCTGCAAATGCCGCATAAAATAACCCGGGTGAACAAAGAGGAGGTGCATGTAATAACCGTGATACACATGGAACCCATTCAAGTGGGTGAGCATACATACATTTATCGGAGTCGAGGTCAAACTGCCTAAAACAACGCTGTTGACGACTCCAACTCCCGTGGTTACATCATGTGTGGTGCGTCTAAGATGTACCGAATTTGGGATAGTAAAATTTTTCGCTGTTTAAGCCATAATGTCAAACGGGACAAGCCTTCATAGCAATTTTCAATTTACTGATCTGTACTGATTCATTCTATTAAAATCTTATAAATGACTGAATTTTGTGACCGCATTTGTGACCTCTTGGGGGGGCAAGCATGTAACTGTGCATCATACTCCTGTGAGGTCTGCTCAAAGGAGATTGTTAACCAACGTAGGTGAAAGTTCCGGGGGCTTTGAGACTTTCATATTCATAACCCGAATAACAACCTTAAAGCAAGTGTGAAAGCGTACAAAGGACAACATATGTTCATTCCAAGTTCATGCGAAGTATCAATTTAACACATGATATATTTTAAATTTAACGAGCTGTTCACATTATATTCGCCGTTATTAACATTTATTTCAATATATTGTTTACTTATGGTAAAAAAATCACTATGATAAACGTGTATCCCAAATATGAGAGGATGATAGAGATGAAAAAGAAACTTTTAGTTGGCCTGTTGACTGTTGTAGCGTGTTTCACTCTTGGATCAACATCTTTTGCTGCAACAGCAGTAACATCAAATTCGAGCAATGTATTAACAGAAAGTGCAGTAGCTCCTGCTGCTACTAAATATATTACTTGGCAAATAGTTTTACCAAAATCTCAGTTCCCTACCCTTGGAGACATTCCAACAACCGCTAGTTATAACGTAGATCCATATCGTGGAACATTAACGCTGAGTTCAGTCGATGGACAAACAGGTTACACTTGGACAGTCACTTATGCAGGATGGGTTACTTATTAATATTTAAAACTGTATAAAGCCTCCTTGTGAGGAGGTTTTAATCGTACATATTTGTTGAACTTGTTACTCACTAAAAATCTTTATTTTGCTGGATTATTTCTTCTTCAAATAAAGTTGAATTATTCTACATTATCTTCAGTACTCCATATAAAACATCAATTTTACCATCCAGTTGCCCCTATATGACGGTGGCTGGATTTTTTGTATCCAAATGTGTCATTGAGAAGATTCTACGAAAATTTCGTGGAACCTTATTGGTGCCTTAACTGTTGCCATTACTAATACTTAAATAATTTCAGTATTAGGCTACTAACTTAAATGAGGAGAATACAAAATTGGACTGCCTATATAGTTGTAAAGGATGTGGAAAGCTTTCCACGTTCGGGGAATCCCGAAGCAAGTTTACATACATTCTTCACAGCCAACTTTGCGTTCTGAAAATAGCGTGACACCGTGTAACGCTATAGTTGGACTCGTGTCCATTGTGGACATGCGTTGCCAATCCAGACATGGTGAATTTCCATATCGTAATTCTAACCTTCTGAATCGAAAGGATGAAAGCTAAACTCAATTATCGTGAAACGCGATATTCGAAATCCTTTGCATATGGAACTAAATTTCGTTCCCCCTTGTTACATAGTGAGATTAACAACGATACATCTTGTACCTGTCCCTCAAATTTCAGGGATAGCTAATAGGTAAATCGCCATTGAGTTGTTATCTGTAAGGGTACCGCCAATTTTGGCGTGACTGCGAAATAGCCGACACAATATAATTTCACAAATACACAAACAAAGAGAATTCCTAAATAGGAAGTCCTTTTTTAATCTACCTGATCAATGCGATGTAGAGTTGCTTTATTTAATATGACTGTTCAAAGCATTAAACGTAACGATATAATAATACACGTCTTAAAATAATGTATTAGTGTGAATGGAGAGATAAGATGAAAAGGTTTGTTGGGATATTGACTTTAATCATTTTGATTGTTTATACCCTAAGCCCTGTTACGAGCATTCAAGCAGCTTCAAGTAAGGCTAAAATTGAACAAGCTGTATACAAAGGTCAGCCTTATATAAGAATAAGTGGGATTAATCAAACAGTAGCTAACAAGATAAATCAAGCATTGAAACAATATGCTGTCAATGCTGCTGCTTCATCCGTTACAATTAAAAAGACCAGTAAAGAGGGTTGGTACAGAACAAGTGTTAAAACTGCTTATAATAGTAACGGCAAACTCTCTGGCGTGTTTGAATATAGTAAATACTATGGTGGTGCACATGACGTGCAAGGCATCGATACATTCAATTATGATTTAAGTACAGGTAATAGACTCTATCTTAAAGATGTCATTAACAATAAAACGAAATTAATAAATACACGGACATACATCTCATATGTACTGTCTGAAAAACAAAGAAAAAATTTGTTATCTGTAAATGAAGTTAGTTAGTATTACTAACTATCCCTTTGATCCAGTAAAAACTGGCTTTTACTTTAGTGATAAAGGGATAGTTGTAAGATTTGATCCTTATCAAGTTGGTTCATTGCTGATGGCATCGTAGACATCCCGGTTCCATATACAATAATCAACTATATCGTACCCACATGTAATTCAGTCGAAGATAGATGATGATTTCAAAGGACTTGACGATGGAAATATTTATGAATTGGCGAATGGACAGATATGGAAACAGGAATATTACCATTACCATTATGCATATTCTTATATGCCTGATGTATTAATTTATAAAAATGGTGGCTCTTATTACATGAAAGTAGAAGGGAAGGATCAAGCGGTTATGGTGTTACGATTGAAATATAGAACAGGATTTACAACAAACAAGCCTAGATGATTACTGTCTAGGCTCTTTACAATGTCTATGTGGTTAAATTTAGTGGAATGTAGTTTTATTCTCCTGTCTCTTCTAATATATCGAAACTCCCCTAAACCGGTACCTAAATAACCACAAATATTAGCCATCATTGAAGTAGAATGACGAGAGCCATCGGCAGATCTCAATGAATTGTTGAGCGAAGAGGATGCAGTCATGACTTCTTAAAAGCTAAAGGAAAAAATTTCACCTAAGCAAATAAGGCTTAAGCAGACATTGCACATGAATTAGGCATCACCAAACAGCATCAATATAACTATATAAAGCTTTCAACGGTCATCCCTAAGCTACGAGACATGGTAGAAGATAAGGATTTAAGGAAATGAAAATACAGCTTTCTGATTCAACAAAAACCTGAAAGGTGTATTTCCTTCAATTAATTAGAAATAAATCCTCCATAGGTGACTGTCCAAGTGTAGCCTGTTTGACGATCCATTGAAAGTAACTGCAAAACACCAAAATATTCGTTTTCTGCGTAATTCAAAGTAGTAGGAATATCCCCGAGAGTAGGGTATTGAGATTTAGGTAAAATTTGTTGTACTGTAACATATTTCGAAGCATAGGGAACTGCTTGTACACTTTCCGTTGAGTTATTATTTGAGGTTGGTGTAGTAGTACTAGCTGCAAAAGATGTAGAACCAAGGGTGAAGCACGCAACGACAGTTAACAGACCAATTATAAGCTTCTTTTTCACCTTACATCATCCTTTCTTATTTGGAATACAACTCTATAATATAGAATATTTATCCAAATGCAAACAATGTATGGAATAAAAAGTTTTTTATTGGATGAATATTATGTGAACTAACTATTAATTTTTAAATTGCTATAGATCAAGGAGAAAGGAAAACCATTATTCCTCAAAGGAGGAAAACCAAAATAATTTGGGTTAGGTAAAAGCAAGACTATCCAATAATTTGACTATTTTGCAGAATGTGAAGAGGGTTGCATGATCACTGACCCCTTTCTAGGGATAACCTCCTTTGAATTAATTGATAGGGGCGGTTTTAACGGTTAAGATACCGTCAGTACGACCACTAACCTCTCTTGCGATGTATATCTCAGTGTATTTATTTGTTCTCACTGAACCATTCAATGAATAATATTCTTTCAAATAACCGAAAGATTTATGCATAATAGGCGTAAATTCAGCCCAACTCATATAATTAGGTCTTATAGTAGTGGTTGTTGTATCAGAAAAAGTAGTGTTTTTAGACCAGCCACCTCCTAAAGTTCCCGTAACAGCATTTTTGTGCTCATATGAAAGACTAATATTTGCTTGCCATGTGTTGACTTGTAGAAGAGGAAATTGCTCTTGTAGCATTATCTTGAGTACGGTTATATACATATGGGGAAACACGTTTTCTAAGAGAAACCATAGGTACAGCAGAGATTTGAATGTAGATTGTTCGTATCGTATTCGTTAATTGCATTTGGTGTAATAGGGCCGTTATTTTGTGAATTTTTTTGGCTAGAATCTTTATCTAATTCTAATTGTGCGCTCTTGTTTGCCTCTTCTTCCTGAGCTTTATAAGCTTGCAATTCATCTTGGCTGAGTTCAACTAACCCATTGTCAGTTACACGGTAGGCCTGTACAATCTCACCCTTCGACGGCTGGTTTTGCTGATACGGAATCATCATTACTAGAATCCAACCAGAAGTAGACTTGAGAATTTTTTGGCTAATTTCTTCACTCTCTTCCTCCTTTTTCAAGATATAGATAGTATACTTATTTTATATATCCATAGTTAACCTAAAAAGAGAATAACAGTCCATTTATACTATATTTCTAATGCGAAAGTATTGGAAATTAAATACCAAGAATAGATATAGAAAAATAATTAATCTTCCTTATTGCTTTATGATGGAAATAATATATATTCCTATGAATCCGACTTTACCTCCCTAAAAATTATGGGATATTGTCCCTTTTTGTTGTATTATAGGCAAGTGTGAAAAGGATTTCGAGTGGCTAAGGAGGAACATTGTTGTCTATATTTGTGATAGTATGTGTCATTGTTGTATTGATTGCTTTGGTATTGCTACGCTTATTTAAAAAGCCTAGAGTTCAGGAATCGTATAAAGTAACACAGGATATTAATCTGTATAAAATTGGAATTAACGAAATAGATCGTATGGAAGATGGCAAAGACTTTGAAATGTATCTGTTCAGGTTGTTCCTGTGTTTAGGCTATGATGATGCGTATAAAACACAAGATAGTAGAGATTTTGGAACAGATTTGGTATTTACGGATAGAGAAGGATACCGCAATGTCATTCAGGCTAAACGGTATGCATTAAGCATGCCTGTGGGTTTGAGTGCAGTCCAGGAAGTGTATAGCTCTATGCGATTTTATAGAGCTAAGAAATCTATTGTTATTACTTCGAGCAAATACACAACTTCGTGTGAACAGTTAGCCAGTTATAATGGAGTAAAGCTACTGGATCGCAACGATTTAATTAAATGATTGAGCTATTCAAAGAACAACAGCACAGCAAGGTAAAAGATATTATTGAAGCAGAGCCTTACTTGAGTTTGGATTCATGGGATGATTACAGGAATAACAGTAAAGTGATTAAAAAGGATCGCAAGGCTGAAAAGTTTATTGCTTCAGGTAACAAGATACTGGAGACTCCTGTAGTAAAACGATGATTTTACTGAAAGAATATAATGTACTTAAAAATCTTATGAAGACAGAGAATTACGGGAGAACATATGATTATCAATACGAACATTGTGGCGACAGTTGCAAGTAACAACTTAAAAAAGCGTACAGGTTTTGTCAATAAAACGATGAAGAAGTTATCATCAGGACTACGTATTAATCGTGCGTCTGACGATGCGGCTGGTTTAGCAATATCAGAGAGCATGAGAGCGCAGATTCGTGGATTACATCAATCTTCACGTAATGCTCAAGATGGTATCTCTCTCCTACAAACAGCAGATGGAGCCTTGGCAAGTGTTAATGATTCTTTGCATAGAATCAGTGAACTAATTATTCAGAAGCAAAATGGGATACTACAAAATAGTGATAAAGAGAATATCCTTAATGAGATGGTTGAATTGCTTGATCATATTGATGGTATAACCAGCAATACTGAGTTCAATGGGATTAATTTGTTTGATGGCTCGTTCTCTAGGAATGTATACGCTGATGATAATATTCCAATTACAATAAATAACATGGATCTCGGCTTATACTATAAAGAAAACTTTGACGATCATAATAAGTTCTCACAATGGTTTCCTGATGCTGGGCGGTGGAGTGTCAAGAATGGAGGACTTAGACAAGGAACATTAGGCATAGGAGACAAAACAATATTGTCTCAAGTAATTAAGGATAATGAAATGACGATAACTGTAGATGCAGAATTTACATCTGCTGATAAAGACGGTAATGTAGGAATTATTATAAAGGGTGAGGACTTTAACAATCAGGTGTTTGGTTGGTATAGTCAGTATGGTGGGATATACTTAGGCGAAAGAGTGAATGGAGTATACAGAAATATCGGACTAGTAGGGGCAGAAGCAGCGAATGTAGGAAAGACTTATAAGCTTTCCGCTTCAGTTGTTGGAGACTATTATACCTTCTCGGTTGAAGGGATAGGTGACATAAAAGGTTACTCTGTTAACTCAAGTATGGTTGAAGGATATACAGGAGTGTTTACAGCTTTTTCAGAGGGTTCATTCGATAACTACAAAGTGATCCCTTCAATTACTGTAGAAGATATTGATAAGGCTACTAATAGAGTATTATCAGAACGTTCTAAATTAGGAGCCTACCAAAATCGCTTGGAGCATGCAATTAACAATATCAACAACTATACGGAGAATCTTATTTCTGCGGAATCTCGCATTCGTGATGCCGACATTGCTAAACAAATGACTCAATTGGCTAAAAATCAGATTATGCTTCAGACATCACAGGCAATTCTATCACAGGCTAATATAAAGCCAGAGAGTATGTTGCAAATGCTCAAGTCTTAAATTGTTAGTTATAATGATTTTATGCTATGTTGCATGTTTCCCACGATTGGAGGTGACGAATGATAAATGAATCAAAACCAGCTTCACACAATGACCTACACGTTAAACAGCGGTATTAAGGGAAACATCACCCAGTAAAATGTTTGAAATGCTCTCTTTGCCTGAATCACTGTGCTTAGAAAAGGCGACATTCTGTTCATCAAGGAACTAGACAGACTTGGACGGAATGCAGAGGAAATCAATCGTGAATGGCAAGAAATAACGCATGAGATAGGCGCACACATCGTAATTCTTGATATGCCAATTCTTGACACTAGACAATATCATAATGGCTTGGAGAAAGTTATATCAGGTACCGTGCTTGAATTACTCAGCTACATGGCAGAACGTGAACGTGAGAAGATAGACGGTAGACAATCTGAAGGTATAGCAGCAGCAAGAAATAATGGTGTGGTAAACAGGCAATAAGTGATGACTTCATTGCAGTATATGAGGAATGGAAGGCAGCATAACAGCAGTTGAAGCAATGAAGCGTACAGAAATGAAGCCTAACGCATTTTATCGTAGGGTAAAGGAATATGAGCTACAGAAACAAGTAGGATAAAATGTGTACACTAGTACACACTGCGGCTTAGTTGATTTATGTCTAGGCTTTTCAGTGATTTAATAACCATATTTGGTATGTGATTTGAATAAGGGGGATAGTTTACACCCAAAACGCCTATTAAATTTCCAAATAATGCAGCAGCACATCCTGCCCCACACTGTAGTTATATGAGCGAACGAATCAAGCCTTGAGCAGTTTGGAAACATGGCGACGTCGGCAACTATCCCAGTTGGTAAAATGTTCGAAATGTTATCTCTTTCTGAATCAATTGATACCGATACGCAAAATTTTGTGGAAGGGGATGGTTAAAATCAAATGACCATTCAATTCCTACAAATAATTCTGTAGACAGTATCCTTAATCATGAAATCATCGTAACTATCCCAAAAGGTATCTTGAGTACTATGTGAAATATATATGATTTTATACCAAAAGATGTTAAAATCAAGATCGCTAGAACATTTTACTACTTGTTTCACAACTACATAATAAATTTAACTATGCATCGTATTGTAAGTCTGTGTTGAAAGGGTGGTTTACCAATGAAAATTACACCCACGATTAGAGCAGAATTGGAACAATTTCTACAACAAGAAGGCTTAACATTATCGAAATTTGGACAAATCGCAGGGATGAATAGAGGAATAATAAGTAGCATTGTAACAGGTAATAAATCTATGTCTATTAATCAGCTTGATCGAATTACTGAAGCTATGGGCTTACCAGAAGGTCGCTTTTATGATCTATTTATAGAAAATTACATTATTGACCATCCTCCTAATATGAGGCGAATTGAACCGTTTTTATATCGCTGTGCGGAGTTGGAAAAGTTGGATGCGATCCGTCGAGTGGTGGGAGCCATCATGGACAATCTACTCTATTCGCCCAAGCTATTCGAAATTGCAGAAGGATTATTGGCACAGGGACGGCATGGGGCTGCATTGATATTATATGAGGGAGTAGCTGAAGCGGAGAAATATCAACATTCTGAGCGTCTAGCCATCTGTCAATATCGCATATTTAAGATTCAGATTGGAAATGACCAAGAAAAGAATTTTCAATCAGCGCTTCAATTTGAGCCATTTGTCAAACGTCTTGATGCTATAGACCAGTTAGATGCCTTTGTAGATTTGGCTAATGTATACCGATCTTTGCGTAAATGGGAACGGGTTGAGGAAGTTGCTAAAGACTTAAGAGCTTTAGGCAAAGCGCAATATTCTATAGCACAGTCTCTTAAAAGAGAACAAGTTAAGAAGCCTTTGCGACCGTTATTTTTTTATATAGCATTCAGTAGTTCACTTATTGGTGGGGCTAACTATGAGCAAGGAAACTATGAGTTAGCACTGCAAGCAGCCTATGAATCTGTTGATTTAGAATGGGTGAAAGAAACTGATAAAGAAACAAAACACTGGAAAAACTTATTTCAGGAGTGGGGTGAGACTAATGTGTGCCTGAGCAAGCTCATGGCTGGAAATAGAAAGGTACTTCCTGCATATGCTGATCTCATTACAAGAACGAAAGATGAGATTCTCCCGGGTCTATGGAACATTATGATCGCAGCCAATCGCTATAGCATGGACGTAGATGATATTCTGAATCGTTTTGAGTGTGAAATTTCAAACTTACATGATCATACAAGAATACAAACCAATGATCAGCAAAATATTAATAATCAGCTTGTTGGCGTATTGAGTGAATTGGCTGAATATTGTCTATCCAGAGGCCAGTACGAAAAGGGAGTTCGGTTCTTATTAGATGGTATGAGGAAATCAATTATAATTAATGATGAACGCTCAATCCTTCGTTACAGGATAATTGTCGAACGTTATCAGAAATTTGTCCTAACTGAAGCCAAGACGGAGTATCATAATTTAGAAAGCTATGCACGACGACTTTCTTATTAGTATTAGTCATAAGTACACAATCAACGAGTAGTCAAGTTACAACTATACCGTCGGCAGCTCAAAGTGGTTGGTTTCAAGTTTAGAGCTGGCACATTGGTAGTTAGTACATTTGTATAAATAGTTCGGAGCGTTTGTTCATATGCATTAAACCATGAAAATTAAGTGAAGGTTAGACGGGCTATCCGTCTAACCTTTTTATTTTGTAAATGTGACAATGAATTGTTCGCATTTTTTTAAAAATTATTATAAAAAATCCTTTTTTTATGAAAAAAATATTGTAAATCAATATACAACATTGTATATTATATCCTGTGTCTATCAAACATTGGGAGGATTTTAGATGAAAAAGCATTTAGCAATTGCGGGGTTGGCCTTAATTATAGGTATGGCTCCTCTCACCTCAGTAAAAGCAGAAGGTAGTGCTGTACCATTGGATAAGGAGATCATCAAACAACAAATTGACAAGGATCGTATTGATCAAGTGAATTACCATCTTAATGAACTTGCACACCTGAACAAGACAGATCAGAATGACTACTTAAGCGAGTTTGGTATTAAAGTGAATAAAAAAAGTATTTCTGCATCTGAGTCTACATACAATAATGAATCATTAAAAGATGAGTTTGAAAACATATTGGATAATGCCTATATTTATACAATGGATGATAATGGATTTGTGTATGACAAAAATGGGGAAGTTGTTAATGAAATTGATTTAAATAAAAAGGAAGAGGGTGTAGAAAACAATATTGCTCTACAAAGAGCAACTATCGATCCCAATATTTTAGGCTCTAATAGTGGAGCTTTTGCTAGACAAGTAACGGCTACTGGATATAAAGGTATTAGAACAACGTTTACTTTACCTTCCTATCCTGCAATTAATGCACCTAATGGAAGTGTAGCTGGATATTTATATAATGGTATAGATGTGCTTTCTTCTTCTTATTTGAGTGGGTTTAAGCTTGAAGCTGGGTTACAGTATAGTCAAGCACAAAACAGCTATACTGCGGTTATTCATCCGCAGGGTACGCTACAGAATCCTATTCCAGATGGTTCCACTAGTGTTCCTCCTAGATACAAAGCAGGTACTAATGTTATAAGCAATGTTTTTTATGATACTACTACTTCGCGTTTTAAGTACTTTGTGAACGGAACTAATGTTAATGGTACAAATCAGTACCTTCTCTTTACTTATTCAAAACCACTGAGTAGCTCTGAGGTTTCTAATTTAGTTGTTAAAAGAGTTACAGCTTTAGCTAAAGAGAATTATTCTGGTGGTGACATTGGTAAAGTAACGGTTAATTATTCTGGTACTGAGGTTACGAGAATAGATGGATCAACAACTGATTTGACACAAGGCATTTTAAGTAGTCACACGTATAATGGAAAAACGTTTGGTACGTGTGATACGCCTAGTGGAGCAATAAGTAAATCTGGTAGTGTACCTTACCAAACAGTAACAGTTAATACTGTAGGTTTCTAAGTATATTGTAGTGTTAGGTCGGTGCCTGTATATGTTTTGAAATAGGTATTGACCTAACTAAAGTTATCAGCTACTTAATGAAAAGGTTTGGAGGGATATTTATGAGAAAAATAACATTCTTTTTATTATCTTTTTCTTTGTTTTTTGTTTTTGGAGCAAGCATACAAGCAGCAGGTGTTAGTGATTCAATAGCTAAAAAAGCAGACCATGCGTACAACTCAAACCTTAAAAACACTGCTTTAACAATCTCATATAAGCAAAAAGGGAAACAATTTAATTATAAGTCCCGATATATACCTATAAAAGATTTATTTGGTGGTTATGTCGATTCAGTTTCATGGGATGCTAAGAAGAAGGTAGCGCTTGTAGGAAATCAAGGGAAAGTGTTTGTATTGAATGTCTCGGGGAAAGAAATAACTCCTTTAAGTAACCAAATAGTTGCACCGACAGAATGGACACGTATTTCAAAGGGGAGCGTTGAAATAAAAGCATCAGTTATCGCTTATGTTTTTGATAGATACGGTAACACTTATAAAGATAAAGAAAGAGAAGCTTGGAGAGAAAAACTTGATTTTTTAGATATAAAAGAAACGGATGGTTTACCTGGTATAAGAGATGGCTATCTTCATGTTTCTCTAACATACAATGACAAATGATATTTAATTAGGTGTAGTCAACTTAATGACTACACCTTTTTTGATATTTGTGAAATATTTTTTCTTCCAGTTATATACTACATAATTCCTCTAATCATACTTTAGAAAGAATGCAAGAGCGAGGCGTAACCAAAGAAATGGCAGATTCTTGAGTGGAGAATGGGAAGGCCCTTTCCCAGAATAATGGTAGTAAGCATTTGTTTTTTTCAAAAGAAGGTGCTGCTGTAGTTGCTAACGACGGGACACTTGTTACAGTTATTCCTAAGAGTATGCATAAAAAACACTATCTAAATCGTTATTTGGAGAGTAGGAGTGTATAGAAATGAACGATGATATTGTACAAATGATTAATGAATGGAATCCCGTCGAAATATATCCTCTATTAGAAGATGAATATTATTCAGAAATACGTAGAATCCATGAAAAAAGTAAGGAAACAAACTCTGTTGAAGAATTAGCAAAGCAGATTCATTCGGTATTCGCTCAATCTTTTAAAAAGAAATTCGACAAAAGTATTGAAGAATGTCGGTCAATTGCTGAAAAGATAATTAATTGTTACAAAATAATTTATTTTTGAGCTTGCTCCCTTAACAATAAATAGGAGTAAGCTTTCTCCATTTGAGCTTGCTACAAGCAACTCCTATAACGGATAGAACGCACAAATTAAAATAGGAAGAAAGTATTTGGGTACTGACGGGAATTTGTATAGGAGCAATCAGCAAAATATTACCCATATACCAGTGGATCTTGGAATTAAAGATAGTAGATGTATATTCTTTAGTTGTTGTTAATTGAACTTAAAAAGTAGCTATAACTTGATGGAAGAATCTTTAAACAAAGATTTGGATGAAGATAAGGGAAATCATCGAGGAAACTATAAATGAAATTGGTGAAGAGAGTTCAGAGCTACGTTCCAAATGCTTGAAAAAGTATTTAATGAATTTTGTTTATTATTTGTTTTGCATTTCTACTGTAATCATTCTAACGCTTCTTTAAAAATATCATGATAATAAAATAAGATATATTGTCTATTCCCTTCATTTCCCTTATGATAATTGTACTATTACCAGACAAGGGGATACATATGAAGAAAGCTATTTTATTAATACTCATGTTTATTGTTTTAATTCCATCACAAGTATTGGCGGCAACATCTACAAAAGCAATGTCAACAAGTGAAATCGAAAGAATATATTTTGAGAATTACAAAGATCGTGTAAAAGAAATTAAAGCTGCAGAAAAAAAGCTTAATGCTGTCCTGGGGGCAGAAGTTCGTGAGTTAACTCAGAGATTAAACCAAGCAACTGCGCGGTATAAAAACGAAGTGAAAAATAAGTCTAGTAAAGTGGTAATAGCTCAAGCCAAGGCTGATTGCGATAAATTAAAGAAGCAGCTCAGCGTGGCAAAGGTGGAACTAAGTAAAAGTATTAAAAATTACAAGCGAGAAAGTGACCAAGTTTTAAAGGATATTGCAAAACAAAAAGCAGACCTTATAAAATTCATTAAGAATCATACGGCAGGAAAAGATAAACTTACGGAGTCTGAATTTAGCAAGCAAGTTAATGGATATATTATGTCGATCGACAATTCATTTACTGGAGCTTTAAAAACATTAAGGGAAGCTGAATAATAGGAAGTGAGGCAGCAGGTATTACCTGTTGCCTTTTTATTTAGACTCATTTTTGTTTCTAATCTACTATATTTCTCTGAATTTTAATGGTAAATTGTACCTATTATTTGTATTATAAGAAGGTGTATAGAAAATAATTGAATATCTAAGGAGGAGCAGAGTTGTACATATTTATAGTTGTTGGTGTCATTGCTGTATTACTTGCTTTGGCTCTGTTACGTTTTCTTAAAAGGCCTAAAGTCCAAGAGCGATATAAAGTAACGCAGGATATTGATCCTTACAAAATCGGCATAAGCGAGATTGGTCGTATGGAAGATGGCAAGGATTTTGAAATTTATTTGTGCAAGCTGTTCAATTGCTTGGGTTATAGTGATGTGTATAAGACACAAGACAGTAGAGATTTTGGAGCAGATTTGGTATTTACGGATCGTGAGGGATACCGTAATGTCCTTCAGGCCAAACGGTATGCAGTCACTAATCCTGTTGGGTTCAAGAAGTGTATAGCTGTATGCGATTTTACAGAGCTAAGAAATCTATTGTGATTACTTCAAGTAAATACACAACCTCGTGTGAACAGTTAGCCAGTTATAATGAAGTGAAGCTGCTGGATCGCAATGATTTAATTCGAATGATTGAGCTATTCAAAGAACAGCAGCACAGCAAAGTAAAAGATATCATCGAAGGAGATCCTTTTTTGAGTCTAGATTCATGGGATGATTATAGGAATAACAGTAAAGTGATTAAAAAGGATCGTAAGACTGAAAAATACCAGAAACAAACTGTGTTGTGACGAAGGAAAACGGGACCGGAACGGATAGGGAACCCCCTTACCGGTCCAGTTTTCGCTTTATCAGCAGTAAGTCCCCGTCAGCTTCTTTCCAAAATTCACCCAAAACGATATAGGGCTTCTCTTTTATATCTATTTTTCGTAATGATTCCAATTCTGAACGTGTACCTTCAATTGAAATATTCTCAACTACTCCAAAATGCTTTTTTACATCGCTTGGCAGTTGAAAATCTAATGACGCTTCTACCTGTTCAATTTTATGTAAAGATGCGCCGCCATCCAAAACATCCGAATTACTGTAAACGTTTCTAAGCGAAGTCGCAAACTTTGGATATGTCTGGAATACTTGTGGTATCTTTTTGTTAAGATGGTCAAGTTGAATTTTATCCTGCTCTTTTTGAATCTTGCAAAAGGCTTTGAATTCAGCTCCATAGTGTTGTTGGTATAGAGCGGAATTCGAATGGAATGTTTCTCGCCGAAAGATATTCGACGGCTCTCTTTTGGCTGGCAAGGATAGGCACCCATCGAAAGTCGTGCTTGATGGTTTTTGAGTTTAAGAAAAACGCCACGGGATAATTGTTTTCCAATTGAACTTTATTTTCTTCCCACCATGCTTGCCGCTCTTCTGGAGACAGCTCGCATTGAGCTAATTGAACGAATGTCTTTTCAAATTTTTCTACCAATTCACAACCCTCCAAAAAACATCAAGTTATTGTTTTTATTCTTATGGTAGTCTGTTTTCTGGAAAAAGGGAACTAAAGGGTGTGATAACAAAACCGCACAAGAATTACTTGATAGTTATTCTGGAGAAGGTGATATGTTTAAAGCCGGACGAGAAAGGATTGATTTCGGAAAATCTACTAGGAAATACTATAATAGAAATACTGGTAGCTCGAGGAAACAACAAAAGGAATTATTCATTACAATAGAGATGGCGCACATATTGTACCAGCAGCGCCCTAAACCAAGGAGGAATATATGGGATATGATTCTTTAATTAAAGCTATTATTTCAGTACCAAAAGAAGAACTAACAATTCATTGGGGAAATGGATTAAAGATTATTGGTACTAGGGACACCATCTATGAAACAAACAATAATTTAGGATGAAGATGATAATGGGTTCCTTGAATATGATGCTGCGGTTATTGACGTTAAATAAATAGTATCTAAGCCAAATAACGATGAAGGAAGTATATATAAATGGTTATAAAAGGGAAAAAGTTCCTTTATTTAAATTTCTCTCCATGACGCCCCCCCTAGCATGATCACATCTTCTGAAGGGTCTCTTATTTGGAAAAATGAATAAGTTAGATCATCCTTCTCAATTGAGTATTTTCCACTGAGTTGAGGATGATCTTTCCCTTACGAAACTTTAAGGGCATTGATTTGTATATTTATGTTGGGTACATCAATAGTGTGGAACCATTTGTCGTAGTACTGAATGATAATGTTATACAACGATAAACCTGAAAGTGAACCAGCTAATTTTTATTTAAGGTATTACTTAAAAAACACTTTGTAGTTAGGTTAAGCGAAGTAGTAAAAGAAGAAAGCAAACTCTTAAATTTCAACTGGAAAAGCACGACAAGCTATAAGCTATATATCAATTAAAGGAGAGGATTCCATGAAAAAAGGCATAAAAATTAGCGGAGCAGTTTTTGCTACTAAAGGTAACATTGATCACGAAAATTTATTGATAAGTTTATAGAGTTGTTGAACCTAATGGCTGGGAATTTGGTGATGGAGGGTGAGGAAAGAAGTGAAGGTTAAATTAAAATTTTTGGGGTTGGCTGTCCTTACTGTTACGTTTGCTGTAGTTATTAGTAATAATGTTTTTGCTAGTGATGATACTTCAGAAGAAGAAATGGAGAGTGTTACAAAAGCAGTAGTCCCTGATAGTGTATTAGAAGGACTTAATCATCCTGATAAAATTTATACTAAAGATGCATTATTTATAAAAAAACCGCAATCTCTCCATGATGAAGATAAATTCAATCAAGATGAAATAGTCTACGACGTTTCAAAGACTACGGATAAAACAAAAGCCATCATTCAATATGACGCTACTTATATCAAGGAAGAAGACAGTAAATAGATTTGTGTAACTAAAGCATTTGAAGAGTTAAGTTGAATAATTAGAATATCTAGGGCGACTTCGGTTGCCCTTTTTATTATGTTCAATTTATCCAAGTCTTTTCCAACACTATGTCATATGGTATTCCAAAAGGAATGTATCAAGGGTACATGGAACGGGCAGATAAACAAAACGATTCATGGAATGACATGCTCAATTTCGGTACATTTGGAATAACGGGTATGATTCAGGGAGCAATTAATTCTACCAATAACACTGGGCTAATATGATCGGTACAGCAGGATTGTTTAGAGGAGTTAGTTCAGTTATTAAGCCTAAAATTGGGTTATCAGGGTCTATAAAATATACTCCATTAAAAGATGGAACTACCCGATAATAGAAGAGGCGGACAATGCAAGAAAAATTATTGATACTAATGGCCTGCGTAATGAAGTGCCTTTAACTGTAGCACAAATTGAAGGTTTAACTCAGTATGCAAAAAAATTAGGGATGCCACAAGAAAATATCCGTGTAGCGGGGCCTAATGACACATCTCCTACTGGATTATTATTTGATACGATTCTCAATACAAATAATGATGTATTACCTTCTAATGCGACAGGTAAATTAGCAGCTAATAGCCGGATTACTGGTCATGGAACAATAGCGCATGAAGTTGTCGGACATTATGAAGTAGGACTAACAAGGAAATACTTCCAGGTTATGTATGATGAATTTAACGTTATAACTAGGAACTTTGCACTTGACGAAGCCCAAGCAAGTATCCGAGCTGCACAATTTGCTCCTGATTTTACCCAATTAGAAAGAATCATGCTATTAAGAGATGGAATTACTAGATTAAAAAACGAAGGCATCAAAATTAGGGAAGTTAAAGATATACTGTTCATACATGAACGTTAGAATGGAGAGGTTCTCTTTTGGGGATTATGAAGTTAGACGATATTATTAAAACACCCAATAAAAAAATCATTTTAATTGGAACAAATCTTGGTTTAGATAAGCAGGATCATACCAATTTGAAAGGTTTGATAGGTTCAAAAATACAAGTAGATAAGATAGATGGAACGAAATGCGAACTGGACGTATTGGATATAAGCATTTCTTTCTCCATTGCTAACCATCCGCTAATTGGAATTAATGTAAAGGATTCAGGAGACATTGAAGATATAAAAAAGGGAACACAGATAGTACGATTTTTGTAAAATAAATTAAGCGAATATTATGTTGATGAAGACTGGTATGGGGAAAATTCATGTGAGAATCTAACTATTTTAATATAATAAAGTACATTATTAGAGAGGAGGGGGGATTTATGAATCGGAAATTTTTTATCATGGCTTTAATCAAAGGTGTTTTCGGGTATTTCCTTGTGGATTGGGGCTACATTTCCCTTATCGGAGGTTTGGTGCTTTACTTCACAAGGCGTTATGAATCATCGGATAGGTTATTATAGATAGACAAATATTTTATTAGAAGGAGTATATCATGTTAACACCAAAACAAGAAGAGAGCCTCAGTAAATTTATGAGTAAGATTCTTAGGCATACACCAGAACAGTTTGGTCTTGAGCTAGACCATGAAGGTTATTGTGACATTCAAGACCTGATTCAAGGGATAAAATCAGAGAACAGATGGTCTGAGGTCAGTGAGTCGGATATCAAGCAAGTAGTAAGCCATTGTCCAAAGCAGAGATATAAGATGGTTAATGGGTACATAAGAGCTAATTACGGGCACAGTGCTGGCAGATTAAATTATGAGGAAGCTACTCCACCAACGATTCTCTATCACGGTACAAACACAAAGGTAATCCATAACATTTTCACCGAAGGAATTAAGCCGATGGGGAGAAAGTATGTACATATGTCTGAATCGCTTGAGTTTGCAATTTTAGCAGGCAAAAGACGTGGAGAACTCGTGATCCTCGAAGTCGACACAGCAAAGGCATTAGCTAATCAAGTGAAGTTTTATAAAGCCAACCATGGTGTTTGGCTTGCCGATTTGGTGCCACCACAGTATTTAAAGAAGCTTGAATAAAGCATAACTCCAGAACATTAACGACGATCATAGAGACTAGATGGAACGATTCGTCTAGTCTTTTTAATATCGCCTGTTTTGCTGTACATACATCATCCTCCTAAAATTTTGAATGTATCCACGGGTGTCCACACCCACCTGCAAATGCCGCATAAAATATTCCGGATGAACAAAGAGGAGGTGCATGTAATAACCATGATACACATGGAACCCATTCAAGTGGGTGAGCATACATTTATCGGAGTCGAGGTCAAATTGCCTAAAACAACGCTGTTGACGACTCCAACTCCCGTGGTTACATCATGTGTGGTGTGTCTAAGATGTACCGAATTTGGGATAGTGAAATTTTTCGCTTTTTAAGCCGTAAAGTCAAACGGGACAAGCTTTCATAGCAATTTTCATTTACTGATCTGTACTGATTCATTCTATTAAAATCTTATAAATGACTGAATTTTGTGACCGCTTTTCTGACTTTTGGAGGAGGGAGAAGCATGTGACTGTGCATCTCACTCCTGTGAGGTCTGCCTAAATGGTTGTTTGAGTTAATTCAAGGTATGGGGGGAGGTATAAATGATTCTCGAAGAATGATAGATTTATTGAACTTAAAGGTCGGCCTTAAAACGAAGATGAGGGCATATAAGGATTATATCATTGTAAAATGATTGGGATTAAAAAATTATATTCGAATAAGCGTGTTGTTATATGGTATATTACTCCTATTATTAAAAGTTTATTCTATAGGAAAGAGTGATGTATATGAAGGACAAGATGACAGTTTTAGTTTTTGGTGTGCAATAGGAATTTTATGTTCACAGTTGGGACAATAATGGCAGCTAACTATAAAAGCATTGATCTGGAAGTAAAGTTTTAGCAGATTTTTTTAGATGGGAATAACCCTATATAGGCTAAAACTCGTTACAGATAAATACTTTCATATGGTACCATCCCTACCTTTTTCGTGCATATGAGATTGTAATTGGAAATATGACAGTAGAGCAGGACATACGGCAATATGGGAGTGGTACAATTTAGATATGAAAACAGGTAAAGTTACATCTATGTTGGTAACTTCAACGAATTAAATAATATTGAAGGAAAAATACAAATTTACTGTACAATGAGTGAATTGATTCCTAATAACAATGGCAATAGCCCAAAAAAATGACTGTTTCATAAAAGGAAAGAGAGTGAAGTTTAATGATTGCTTATTTTATATTGGCGCATCAACAACCAACAATGTTTCAGCGTATGCTCTCAGCTATCTATGATTCTAATAATTTATACTTGATACATGTTGATTCGAAAAATAGTGATATGATTAGTCTGGTACATCAAATATCAAATAAGTTTAATAACCTCCGAGTTATGCCTTCTAGATATTTAACTTTCGCAGGGTGGTCTTTAGTCCAAATTGAATTAGAAGCAATTAAAGAATTATTAAACTGGAGCTCTGACTGGTCGCACTTTATTAATTTAAGTGGTCAAGACATGCCGTTAGTAACCCAAGAACAGATAAGTGATTTTCTAAAAGAAAACTCGAATAAAAATTTTATTAACTATCAAATTGCTTCTGAAGCAGATCGAAGAATACATTTCAATAGTTATTTTGTTGAAGATTTCGGACAACTTAAACGATTAGGAGAAAGGAATCCCTTTGAAGAATATTTTCAGGATAACATTAAAGCTTATAGAGGATCTCAATGGAAAATCATAACACGTAAACTCGCAGAATATTCAGTTACTTCTTCGTTTTCTTATGAATTACAGGACTATTTTAAATATGTATTAATTCCAGATGAAACATTTTTTCCAACCTTAATTTTAAATTCTCCTGAATCTACAGAAACGATTATTAACAATAATTTAAGATATATTACATACGTAAGAAAGGAGAATGGCTTTGCGGGTGCAAGTATTATAACAATGAGTGATTTGCTGCATATTTTTAATTCAGATTCTTTGTTTGCTAGGAAGTTTGATGATCAAATTGACTCAACAATAATTTCATTAATAGAAAGCACTCTAAAGAAATAGTTTTTTGTATACAAGACATTTTTAGTAATAGACACTGAGAAAAGTTTGTATAAAACTTTGCCATCCAGTTGCCATCTATATTGACGGTTGCTGGATTTTTTGTATCTAAATACGACGAATCGAAGCATTGCAACCTGTCGATTAACTTTAAGAAATATGACATGATTGTTTAAATCCCTCCAATACCAAAATAAATATTCAAATAAAGAAACGGATAGAGATTAGGAAGCGTTTCGAAGCTACTCGCATATGATGAAGCGCTCAAACAGCATGAAATATGAAGTCAGGGAGATGCCGAATTGCCTGATTTGCTGTAAGGCTGTTTTTCAACATAAAAAGAATTCCTTAATACACAAATTTACACGGGTGTCCACACCCACCTGCAAATGCCGCATAAAATATCCCGGATGAACAAAGAGGAGGTGCATGTAATAACCATGATACACATGGAACCCATTCAAGTGGGTGAGCATACATTTATCGGAGTCGAGGTCAAACTGCCTAAAACAACGCTGTTGACGATCTCCAACTCCCGTGGTTACATCATGTGTGGTGCGCTGGATGTCGGATTGCTCAATGAACGACTGGCGGATCGGAAAATTCTGGCCGCACGTGCTGTAGGGGTAAAAACACTAAAGGAACTGTTGGAAGCACCAATGGAGTCAGTGACGACGGAAGCTGAGCAACTTGGAATTAAGCCAGGGATGCCAGGCTATGAAGCATTATTGAAACTGGTGTAAGAAGACTAGTAATAGTTGTTGGATAAAAGCAAAAAAGAAAAAGTTAAAAAACCGGGCGCTACGGCTCCGGTTTTTTCTGTGAAATTTTTCATTCTATCGAGTGGAACTATTTGAATTATATACGAAGTGTATAACCTGCAAGAACAATTAATCGGCAAACAAAGCGGTAAGGTTCTCGCTAAAGGGGGCTTGGACAATTCCTTTTTCGGTAATGATGGCGGTAATGTACTCATGTGGTGTAACGTCGAAAGCCGGGTTGTAGACTTTGATACCTTGTGGGGCAGTTCTTTTGCCAAAGCTCTCGGTAACTTCCTCCGCAGAACGCTCCTCAATCGGAATATCTGCGCCTGTAGCGGTCTGTAAATCAATGGTAGATAGTGGCGAAGCAACGTAAAAAGGTATACCATGCGCCTTCGCCAACACTGCCAGGCTATAGGTGCCGATTTTGTTGGCCACATCCCCATTAGCGGCGACTCTGTCTGTACCGACAATGACAGCTTGCACCCATCCTTTAGACATCACCATGCCTGCCATATTGTCACAGAGCAGGGTGACATCTATGCCTGCCTGCTGAAGCTCAAAGGCGGTCAGACGCGCACCCTGCAATACGGGGCGGGTTTCGTCAGCAAATACTTTCAGGTGGATACCGTTCTCCTGAGCCAAATACATAGGCGCGAGCGCTGTTCCGTATTTCGCTGTTGCCAAGCCGCCTGCGTTGCAATGAGTGAGTACGCCCATCCCATTCTCGAACAGAGGTAAAGCATGGATGCCGATTAGGCGACAAACTTCTTCATCCTCTGCCTGAATGGCTATAGCTTCACGCTCCAGCCCTGCATTCCAGTCTTCGATCTGGCCCACCTCAGCCTCTGTGACGAGTTCGCCGGCTCGCTTCTTCATGCGGTCCAGAGCCCAGAACAGATTTACGGCAGTCGGCCGTGAGGTAGCCAAATGTCCGCACACTACGTGTACATGCTCCAGCCACCCAGCAGCGTCATTGCCTCGATAGGAGGCAGCACCCAGTACAACACCATAGGCTGCGGCCATCCCGATGGCGGGGGCACCCCGTACCTTCATGGCATGGATGCCATCCCACACTTCTTCGGTGGTGAATAAATCCAGCATGACTATCTTTTCGGGCAGTAGACGCTGATCCAGCATGGACAAGTGGTTTCCCTTCCATACCAGTGAAGAGAGAGCCTGTTCAGACACAGTTGCTTCATGGGAGGATGCGGGGAGAGATTCTTTATTTTCACTCATATGCGTGATGCTCCTTTAGTCTGGGTCGCTGTTGCTGTCCGAACAATATCTTCTAGTTCCCGGATCGAATGAAGCTCGCGATTGCGGAGAACCAAGGCTTTTCCGATCGATAACGCGAGACGTTCCGCAGCTTCCTTGATATCAGGATCGGCAATGGTATCGATATCCGCCACATGCGACAGGCTGATGATCCGGCGGATCACTTTGCACCCTGCAAAGCCAATCGTATCTTGCAGTACTTTCTGGAGGTATAAGTCCTGATATCCGGGTGTACGTGCCAAATGATCGGTGACGTGCTCGTTCCACAGTGTACGAAATCTGCTCTCAAACTGCTCCCATACTTGAATGACGGTCTCCAGGAGCCAGTCACGTCGTTCCTTTAGCGCCGTCTCGCTAGAAGTCCATCCGGGCTGTGCTGCGTAGTTCAACAGCAGATTGGCGATGACCGCTCCGATATCAAACCCCATGGGGCCGTAATAGGCAAATTCAGGATCAATGACTTTAGTCGATTCAGCTGTTACAAAAATACTACCTGTATGGAGGTCGCCGTGTAGCAGTGCTTCTGTTCGTGTCATAAACTTTTCTCGCAGCAAAGCTACTTCCAGATGAAGGATCTGATCTGTACGGAGTGCCTCTGCTTCGTCTTCAATGTACATACCATAGTTGTTATTATCTGAAAATCGGTAGGGTTCATCCAAAATCAGATCCTCAGTTATTTTGCAGAGTTCAGGGTTAATAAAGCGTTTAACCAGCTCTTTTTTAGCCTGCTGATTCATGCCCAAATCTGAGGTGAAAAAGAGCGTGCGTGCCAGAAATTCCCCAATATGATTAGTAAAAAGAGGGTATGTGTTGCCTTCAATTAGTCCCTTGCGCATGATTGTGTGTGAGCTAAGATCCTCCATCACGGTTAACGCAAGCTCATCGTCATAGCCTAGTACCGCAGGAACCAATTCGGGGCAAAGCTGGTGCTCCTGCTGAAGTGCCTCGCGTTCAATACGGGCGCGATCCAGCGACAACGGCCAGGATTCACCCACAATTTTTACATAGGGAAGTGCCTGCTTGGCAATGATACTCTTGTTAGATTTGGAATCTGTAATATGAAAAACCAGATTTAAGTTGCCATCGCCGATTTCTCGGCATTCCAGATGAGCTTCCTGGCTAAAAAATCCGGGAATGTTCTTCACGAATTCGATTGCTTCTTCGGTCGTTAAGGGATGGTATTTGGACAATGAGGTCACCTCCGTAAATTGCGCACATGTAAATGGTAAGAAAAAAACATCACAATATTAAACCAAGTATTTTGATAGGATAGAGAAAGTATAACGAAAATCACTGAATTTTTGTACATTTTTTTTATGATGGATTGGAAGAGGTGGGCTTCTTCTTTTTGTTTCGTCTCTGTATAGAAAGGGTAAATATGAAACAGACGTCCGGCAGGTGATATTCAAATGCCCGCTGGCGTCTTACCGTCAGCAGGGACGGTGATGAATACGTAAACGCTTCTGAAAGTCAATTTGATGAAAAAGGAAGGGATTTATGATGGCTAAAACAACAAGTAACTCGAAAAATACGCAAACCAAATCGGTGGAGGAACTTTTAAACCGTCAAGTCGCTAACCTCAATGTGTTATATGTAAAAATTCATAACTATCACTGGTACGTAAAAGGCTCCAGCTTTTATACACTCCATGTTAAATTCGAAGAATTATACAATGAAGTGACATTGAAAATGGATGAGATTGCCGAGCGCTTGCTTGCCTTGAAAGGTTCTCCTTCCGCAACATTGAAGGAATACCTGGAGCTGTCCTCAATTCAAGAGGCTACCGGTAATGAAGATGCTCCAAAAATGGTGCAAACCCTGATTGAGGATTTTGCGACGGTATGTGAGGAGTTTCAGGAAGGTATCGAATTGGCGGAAAGTAATTCCGACCAGCCTACTGCAGATTTGTTGATCGGCTACAAAGCAGATTTGGAGAAACACATGTGGATGCTTCGCTCTTATTTGGGCTAACTCATCAGGCTTTCGCACTAAAATAACCCCTTTACATGTAAAACGCTACTGACGTCAAGCTGTCAGTAGCGTTTTTATGGCTAAAAAAGAGATTATGTATCCCATGGTTTTTGTACTACACTATAACTATGTAATCATTCGAAGGATGTATTTTGCCATTTGTGTGATTGGTAGGATGAACATTTTATGAAGAAAGGTGGATAACGTGCGTCTGTTGGTTGCACCCTTAAAGATATTTATTATAAAATAACTTGAGAATCATTGAGAATCAGTTTAGAATGATTATAAATAAATTTTTAATTATTACATTTGCTTGAAATCAGGGGGCTCCCCTGTTTAAATATCTTTCTGATTTCGACACCACACTACATTTTTTGGAGGGTATTGCGAATATGGCTACAAACTTTAAGATTGAAGGTCTCAAAGCGACCATTGAAGGTAAAGAAATTTTGAAGGGGATTAACCTCGAAATGAAGGGCGGAGAAATCCACGCCATCATGGGTCCTAACGGAACGGGTAAAAGTACGCTCGCATCTGCTTTGATGGGTCATCCTAAATATGAAGTCACAGATGGCAAAGTAACTTTGGATGGAGAAGACGTGCTGGATATGGAAGTGGATGAGCGTGCACGTGCAGGATTGTTCCTGGCGATGCAGTATCCAAGTGAAATTGCAGGGGTAACAAACTCCGACTTTTTGCGTAGTGCTATCAACGCGCGCCGTGAAGAAGGACAAGAGATTTCCCTGATTAAGTTTATCCGCCAAATGGAAGGCAAAATGAAAGAGCTTGAAATGAATCCTGAGTTTGCTCACCGTTACCTGAACGAAGGTTTTTCCGGTGGTGAGAAAAAACGGAATGAAATTCTGCAAATGATGATGCTTGATCCCAAAATTGTCGTTCTGGACGAAATTGACTCCGGTCTGGATATCGATGCTTTGAGAATCGTAGCTAACGGCGTAAACGCTATGCGTTCTGAAGACCGTGGCTTCCTTGTGATTACTCACTACCAACGTCTGTTGAACTATATTAAACCAGATTATGTACACGTAATGATGCAAGGACGTATCGTTAAATCCGGTGGTCCTGAGCTTGCTGAGCGTCTGGAAGCGGACGGTTACGACTGGATCAAGGAAGAGCTGGGTATCGTTGATGAAACTGTAGGACAAGAGGCGTAAGCCGGAAGCGAGGAGGAAAACTGATGACAACACAAACAATCCTTCCGGTAGATTCCGAGCAACTGCGTGTTCTGTCCGAACGTAATGGCGAGCCATCTTGGCTGGCCGAAGACAGACAAAAAGCACTTGAGCTTGCAGGCCAACTGGAGCTTCCGGTATTTGAAAAAACAAAAATCGAACGTTGGAATTTAAATGATTACGGTCAACATAAATTGAGCGAGGTCATTGCATCTGTAGGCGAGGTTCCTGCAGCCATTGCTGATCTGGTTAAAGAACAGCAGGAGGGCGGTCTGATCATCCAGCGCAACTCTGGTGCGGTATATGTGAAGCTGAGCGAGGAATTGGCGGCGCAAGGCGTCATTTTCACGGATTTGCAAACGGCGGTCAAAGAGCATGCTGATTTGGTCAAAGCTCATCTGAACACTGTTATTAAGGCTGAAGAAAATTCATTGTCGGCATTGCATGCAGCACTCTGGAACGGTGGAGTATTTGCTTATGTGCCTAAAAATGTAGAACTGAACGTACCGCTTCAAGCTGTGTTCCTCACGGATGATGCGACTGCAACTTTTGCGCCGCATGTACTGCTCATAGCTGAAAACCATAGTTCCGTGACGTACGTAGACAACTATGTATCTGCAGATTTGGCGGCACCTGTTCTTCATAACGGTGCGGTAGAAGTGGTTGCGAATGCAGGCGCTAAAGTACGCTATGCGACAGTGCATCAGTTTGGAGAGCAAGTAACGGATATTTCCATTCGTCGTGCCACGCTCGGAAATGACGCTGCTATCGAATGGATTGTAGGCGAAATGAACAACGGCAATACAGCGAGCAATACCATGTCTGTGCTCAAAGGCAATGGCTCCAACTCGGATGCCAAGGTTATTGCTGTAGGTTCTGGTTCACAAAAGCTGAACTATACGACACAAGCACAGCATTTTGGTAAAAATTCTGCTAGTCAGATGATTACACGCGCAGTTATGCGTGAAGAAGCATCTTCCATCATTAACGGAATTACGAAAATTGAAAAAGGCGCTACCAAAGCAGACGGTCAGCAAACGGAGCGTGTACTGATGCTCAGCCCGAAAGCACGTGGTGACGCTAACCCGATCCTGTTGATTGATGAAGATGATGTAACGGCTGGACACGCAGCCTCGGTTGGTCAGGTTAACCGTGAGCAAGTGTATTACTTGATGTCCCGCGGAATTAGCCGTGCAGAAGCTGAACGACTGATTATTTATGGCTTCCTGGCACCTGTCGTATCTGAAATTCCGCTCGAAGGACTTCAACATCAGCTGCAAAGCCTTGTTGAAAGGAAGTTAGGCCAATGAACACTGCATTGATCCGTGAACAATTCCCGATTTTACATCAGGAGATTAACGGTCATCCGCTGGTTTATTTGGATAATGCGGCCACTTCGCAAAAGCCGCTAGCGGTCATCGAGGCGATCAAGCACTATTACGAGTTTGATAATTCGAATGTACACCGTGGTGTGCATACCTTGGGTAGCCGTGCTACGGATGCTTATGAAGGTGCGAGGGAGAAGGTAGCCCGTTTTCTGAATGCCAAGCGCAGTCAGGAAATCATTTTTACACGCGGGACAACAACCGCGCTGAATCTGGTGGCTTCTTCTTACGGTAGAGCTAACTGTAAGGAGGGTGATGAAATTGTCATCACTCCGATGGAACATCACAGTAATCTGATTCCGTGGCAACAGGTAGCCAAAGCCACTGGTGCGACTTTAAAATATATTCCGCTTCAAGAGGACGGTAGCGTTGATCTTGCAGACGTGGAGAAAACCGTCACAGAACACACAAAAATTGTTGCGATTGCGCATGTCTCCAATGTGCTTGGCGTTGTGAATCCGGTCAAAGAGATTGCTGCTATTGCACATCGCAAAGGTGCAGTTATCGTTGTCGACGGTGCACAAAGTACGCCACATATGAAAGTAGACGTGCAAGACATAGATGCTGATTTTTATGCTTTCTCTGGTCACAAAATGTGTGCTCCTACAGGAATTGGTGCACTCTACGGCAAGAAGGCGTTGCTGGAAAACATGGAGCCCGTTGAGTTTGGCGGTGAAATGATCGACGATGTGGGATTGTATGAATCCACATGGAAGGAGCTACCTTGGAAATTCGAAGGTGGCACCCCGATTATTGCTGGGGCAGTTGGATTGGGAGCTGCCATTGATTTTCTGGAAAGCATCGGACTAGACGCCATTGCACAGCATGAGAGCCGTCTATCGAATTATGCACTCAAACGTCTCCGTGAAGTGGAGGGTTTGACGATCTACGGACCTGCTGAACGTCATGTCGGGCTTGTAACATTCAACTTGGATGATGTGCATCCGCATGATGTAGCTACTGTACTGGATAGCAAAGGGGTGGCCATACGTGCGGGCCATCATTGCTGCCAGCCATTGATGCGCTGGTTGAAAGCCAGTGCAACTGCACGTGCCAGCTTTTACCTCTATAACACGGAAGACGATATCGACGCTCTGGTCAGCGCCTTAATCCAAACGAAGGAGTATTTTGGCGATGCAACTTGATGACTTGTACCGACGCGTGATTATGGATCATTATAAAAATCCGCGCAATCGCGGACGTTTTGAGGACGATGCTGTTACGGTGGATTTGAATAATCCTACGTGTGGTGACCGGATATCCCTTCAACTCAAAACGAAAGACGGCGTAGTCGAGGATGCCCGTTTTACAGGTGAAGGCTGCTCGATTAGTATGTCCTCGGCTTCGATGATGACAGAAGCGGTCAAAGGAAAAACGATTGATCAGGCCTTGGATATGGCGAGTCGCTTCTCCTCTCTGATGAAGGGCGAAGCGGTCGAATTTGATGATTATGAAGAATTGGAAGCTTTGTCAGGGGTCAATAAGTTCCCGGCTCGCATTAAATGTGCGACATTGGCTTGGAACGCGCTGCGCAAAGGGATTGACGAAGATAAATAATTTAAATAGAACAGAGGAGGTTTGAGAAACATGGCCAAGAAAGCACCGGAAATGGAAGAGTATAAGTATGGCTTTCGTGACGAGCACAAGTCCATTTTCCAAACAGGTAAGGGTCTCACTCCGGAAATTGTAAAGGAAATCTCCAAAATTAAGGGTGAACCGGATTGGATGTTGGAGTTCCGTCTGAAAGCATTGAAGCAATTTGAAAAAATGCCAATGCCAAAATGGGGCGGAGACATGGATGAACTGGATTTCGATGATATCCAGTACTATGTAAGACCTTCCGAGAAGCAAGGGAAAACGTGGGAAGAGGTTCCTACAGAAATTAAGGAAACCTTTGATAAACTAGGGATTCCTGAAGCGGAACAAAAGTTTTTGGCTGGTGTATCCGCACAGTATGAATCCGAGGTTGTCTACCACAGCATGCAAAAGGACCTGGAAGAGCAGGGTGTCATTTTCATGGATACCGATACAGCGTTGCGTGAGCATCCTGAGATTCTGAAAGAGTATTTTGCCACAGTCGTACCTCCTGCGGACAATAAGTTTGCGGCCCTGAACAGTGCGGTATGGTCAGGCGGTAGCTTTATCTACGTGCCTAAAGGTGTGAAATGTGAAGTTCCATTGCAGGCTTACTTTCGTATCAACTCGGAAAACATGGGTCAATTTGAGCGTACGCTCATTATTGCTGACGAAGACAGCTTTGTGCATTATGTAGAAGGCTGTACAGCTCCAATTTACAGCACGAACTCGCTGCATAGTGCTGTGGTTGAAATTATTTGTAAGAAAAACGCACGCGTTCGTTACACAACGATTCAGAACTGGGCACCAAACATTTACAACCTGGTAACTAAACGTGCGGTTGCTGAAGAAAATGCAACGATGGAATGGGTTGATGGCAACATCGGTTCCAAGCTGACAATGAAGTATCCTGCCGTTGTATTGAAAGGTCGTGGAGCGAAAGGGATGGTCTTGTCCATCGCTGTTGCAGGCAAAGGCCAGCATCAGGATGCAGGTGCGAAAATGATCCACTTGGCACCAGATACTACATCCACCATTGTATCCAAATCGATCAGTAAGCACGGTGGTAAAGTAACGTATCGCGGATTAGCTTCCTTTGGTCGTCAGGCTCAAGGTGCAAAATCGAATATTAAGTGTGATACGTTGATTTTGGATAATCAGTCAACTTCAGATACTATTCCTTATAATGAGATCATGAATGACGATATTACACTTGAGCACGAAGCAACGGTGTCCAAAGTATCGGAAGATCAACTCTTCTATCTGATGAGCCGTGGTCTGACCGAAGCTGAGGCAACACAAATGATCGTTATGGGCTTCATTGAGCCGTTCACCAAAGAACTACCGATGGAATATGCGGTAGAAATGAACCGCTTGATCAAGTTCGAAATGGAAGGTAGTATCGGTTAAAACGCGGTAACCCTTGGTGAGACAAGGTACTTGAGGTAATTAAAGCTGTTTAATCCGAGTCGTGCCGATTTTGTGCCGACTCGAATTTCCTTTTAAATGTAGAAGGCGAACTTTTTAAGTTCGTCTTCTTCTTTTTTTCTAATGCCATGTGAAACCAAAAATTTATTGTTAGGACTGCAGATAATCGCCTAGCACGTAACTATGTTTGCTTAATAGGATACTGTAAAAACTGCAAAACATAAGGAGGCAGGCAACGGATGCAGAAGAATAAACCTGTAGTCAAGAAGAAAACAATCTCAGCTAAACAGACACAGAGGCATGTACATGAATTTGAAGGTAGTACCAAACTGGCTGAAGCAGGCGCAGACCGACATAACCACCGCTTTGCAGGTGTTACTGGGCAAGCGATTCGAGTTGGAAGAAGTCATGTCCACGAAATTGATCTTACGAAAACTGATTTTGTGAACCATTTTCATAATCTGAGAAGGATTAGAACAGGACCAGCTATTCCAGTCGGAAATGGAAAACACGTACATTTCGTTACGGGCCAGACTACATTAAATGATGGTCATGTACACCAGTTTAATTTCGCAACATTGATTGAGGAACCTCTTGTTTAATGAACGATGGTTTGACTGAAGCAGAGGCCGATTGTGTACCGACTCGGATCTCCTGCTAGTATAGAAGGCGAACTTTTTAAGTTCGTCTTTCTTCTATTTTTTTTGGTTACGTGTAAATACGTGTTTACGTTTGAAGTGGGTTTACAGATCCTTAATAGGTCGACAAAAAGCCAAAGCCGCCCCAAAAGTTGGGACAGCTCGCTTCTACATATTTATTTATCTGAAGTTTTATGGTCTAAGTCATGATGCAACTCGGTTGCTGGTATTTTGGCATTATAGATCTGTCCTTTGGCAATGGGGTTAGAGATGTATACATAGCTTCCGGTTCCATCCGGCGCACTTCCTGTTGCCCACAGACCTTCACTAGATTCTTCGCCTTCTGACAAGTTCCAAAACTCATATGCTTCAGGCTGAGATTCTTGCTCTGCTTCAGGAGGGAAGGAAGCCGGTACCACAACACCATTTTTTTCTTCTAATTCTTGAATTGCCGCCATCCATTGATATTGATGATAGCGGTCGCGTGCTAGCATTTTCCGTAATGTAGCCCTAACGCTTTCGTCTTGCGTCATATGATATAGTCTTGCTACCTGCAATCGACCTTGGCTCTCTGCATGCAGGTTGGACCGCATATCTGCCAAAAGATTGCCACTAGCCACAATGTAAGAACCATTCCATGGAACTCCATTGGAATTAGTAGGCAATCCACCAAGACCGCTGACCAGCAGGTGCTGCGGGTTAATTCCTCCCATAATGGCAGCTGTAACAGGGTCTTTGGCAGCTTGCTCCTGATCTTCTGGTTTAGCCCCATCAAGTAATTGACTAATTAAAGCACACAGCATCTCCACATGTCCTATTTCTTCTGTTCCAATATCCATTAACATATCTTTATATTTTTCATCACCGCGACAGTTAAACCCTTGAAACAAATATTGCATCATCACGGTCATTTCTCCAAATTGGCCTCCCAAAACTTCTTGTACCTGTCGGGCAAATAGAGGGTCAGGTCGTTCTACTTTCACTTCGAACTGCAACTCTTTTTGATGTCTAAACATAATTAGTCCTCCTATAGGTTAAAAGCAGTTTAGTGAATCCATGCTATATTAACCCATTCAATGCGCAACAAAACGAGGATCTGCCTAACCATAAAATCCCCTAATACTGCTAGAATGATAGAATCCTTCATGAAAATAACTTTTCTGGTTCTTTGACTTGTATAAAAATGATAAAAAAGGGTAGCATATGTTTCACTTCAAAATAAAACTCTAAGGGGGTTTTGGTATTGTATTTTTATAAAGAAGATTTAATTAACATAATAGTACCTGATAAACCCGACCCAGCTGCTGCAAAAGTGATTCAGGAGGTATTGGGTGGTCGATTTGGAGAAATGCGTACCATGATGCAGTTTTTCTTTCAAAGTAATAATTTTCGTGGTAATGCTGTTCAATATAGGGATTTGATTCGAGGAGTTTTTCTAGAGGAGCTTAGTCATGTTGAACTGGTCCAACATACCATAAATCAACTTCTGACTGGCTCAGGTGAAGACCAAGCCGGCGATGCTGGAGTTGATCATGCTCCTTTGGATGAAGCGATAAAACATGCCAATCCTCATCATTTTATTATGGGAGCTCAAAGTTCCTTACCCGTTGATGCAAGTGGAAATCCTTGGTTAGGCAGTTATGTCTATTCCCACGGCAATCTGATTAGTGATTTGCTTGATAATCTCGTACTCGAATCTACAGGGGTTCTGCAAAAATCTCGAATTTACGAAATGAGCTCGAACAAAACATTCCGGGAAACATTGGCTTTTTTGATTGTACGGGATAATGCTCATCAAAATGCATTTGCCAAAGCATTAGAGACACTTGGAGTGGATTGGGGAAAATTGTTCCCGGTTCCAAACTACGATATTAACAAATATCCAGAATGCCGGAAGTATGTTGAAATGGGCTTTCACAATGCACAGTTTAATTTTCGATTGGATTCTACCCGTATTGAAGAAATATTCAATGGGCAAACTCCAAGCAGAAACGGTGGGGATTTGAATGTCATTGACCCTCCAGAAGGCTTTCCTCTTCCGTATATGCCTGAATTGCCTAATGAACATAGCCCAGGTCTACAAGATCTTAATTCCTAGGATTAAATATATAAATACAGATAGTAACTAGGCTTATGTCCGTAACACAAAAAGAGGCTGTCCTTTGTAGGGAAAACCTACGGATTAAGGACAGTCTCTTTTCATTCCATACAAACAAAGTAACGCTGGGTGGCAGTGGCAGATCAGGATTCCAGATAAATCTCATCAATGGATACATGGCGTTCCCTGGATAAATCTATATATTCATCATCGTTAATTCTTACTAACGGTCTGAAGTAATCCACAGGATTGTTCAAGATAATGGTTCCTGTCTGGCCTGTAGTCAATAGAACTTGCTTATTAATAAAATTCGGTAGCATATGTCTGATGAACACTTGGGTAGTTTCTGGATTTAGATGTCCAAAACTCATACTGTGCAGCTCGCGTAATACAGTCAGCAACTCCTGCTTCGTCTGATACACACGATTGGAAATCATCGCGCTGTATACGTCGGCAACAGCTGTTATGCTGGCAAAAGGATGAATTTCTTCCTTGAACAGTCCATGGGGGTACCCACTTCCGTCTTCGCGCTCGTGATGCTGCAAGGCGACGATTGCTGAAATCTCATCGCTGGTTGAATTGCGAATAATATCATAGCCATACAGAGAATGTTTCTTCATCTCATGAAATTCTTCAGGTGTCAGTTTACCCGGTTTGTTCAAAATCTCATCCGGTATCATGGACTTGCCTATATCATGTAAATATCCAGCTTTACCAGCGGCATATGCCTCTTCCTCTGTATATCCTAGCCAAGTGGCAATGTAATATGACAGTATACCTACTTGGAGAGAATGATTATAAGTATAGTGATCTCCCCGTTCCATAATTAACAGCAGAGATACGACATCTTTTTGACGAGCCAGTTCTGAAACGAGAGGACCGAACAGCTCATCAACTCGATATTCATCAAATTTTCCAGTTGAGGAAGCTTCGAGGAACATGCTTTCAAAGCCGCTGATCGTCTGCTCTATGAGGGGAACGGCGCGTTTGAGGGACTCGGGGGAAGCTGGAACATCGGGGGCAAAGCCAGCCGGAATGCTCGCAGAACCAGCATCAATGTCAATATAATCGACACCGTGCATAATGAGCTTGGAAATATCGTCATGCTGAAGCTCGGTGCCCTGTATCATGACAGGCACACCATGCCCATTGTATGTATCGGATTTGAGGCGATCGCCCGGCTTGGCATCGGTAACGTGAACTCTCATGCGCTAACCTCCTTATTGTCGTAAATTTGTCGAAAATACGAAACAAACTTAATATATCAAGAATTATATGGGATGACAACGACTAATTTACTATTATTCCAAGCTGTAAAATAGGTCCCAAGGACCCGTCTCCTTTAAGTTACAAATAGAAGGCAATGTCAATGATTTTCACTATCTATGTCCACCTCATATGTACCATATTGCTAAATAACATGGTATGCTTAAACATTAGAAGCTCCAAAGTCGATATATAAAATATAGAGGAGGGCGGTTATGGAGATGACGACTCGGCAAACGTTGACCATTTTGCATACCAATGATATCCATAGTCATTTTGGCAGTATGCCTTCGATAGCCGCGATGATCAATGAACGAAGAGCTGCATCAGGGGATGCGCTTCTTGTGCTGGACATAGGAGACCACATGGATCGGATGGCCCCCGAAACGGAAGGAACGCTCGGTGGGGCAAATGTGGATGTGATTAATCTGACAGGATACGATGCAATTACGATCGGTAATAATGAGGGACTGACTTTTACCTCGGATATGATTGAACAGGCATATGCAGGCATTCATTGTCCAGTTGTATGTGGAAATCTGACAGAGCGTGCTACGGGGAGGAGTCCTTCGTGGATGAAGGACTCCGTTATTTTGAACAAAGCAGGAATCAAGATCGGTTTACTAGGTGTGACGGCTCCTTTTACAGAGTTCTATCAATTGTTGGGCTGGGATGTGCTTGATCCGTTTGAGGTGCTGGGGAAGCAGATTGCGGCACTCAGAAAGCAGGTGGATGTGGTGGTCGTGATGTCTCATCTGGGTTTACCCTCTGATGAGAAATTAGCGTCCCAGTTTCCTGAGATTGACGTTATCCTTGGTGGTCACACCCACCATGTGCTGGAGGAACCGCTTCAGATTGGGAACACCGTTCTATGTGGGGCCGGGAAGTTCGGAACGTTGCTCGGTGAAGTGACACTAACCCGTAACCATAGTCTTGAACCGTTTCGAGTTACCTCAGGCGGCGTAGTTCCGGTGGATCAAGCGCTGCTGGACGAAAAAGTGGCATCGGCCATTGTGTTGCATCGCAGACAAGCAGAACGCGCCATGGAGAGCACGGTGGCAGTAACGGATCGGGAATTGGAGATCGCCTATAATGAGGAGTCCCCTTTCGGGAATTTGCTGGCACAATCGGTATCCCATTTTACAGGCACCGAAATTGCCCTCGTCAATGCAGGTCAACTGCTTGGTCCGTTGCCTCAAGGAGATATTAGCAAAGGAATACTACATTCCTTATGCCCATCGCCGATTAATCCCTGTGTTATGAAATTGCGGGGAAGAGACATTCGGTTGGCACTGGAGCAGTCGCTGCTGCCTGAATTTACAGACAAGCCCATGACCGGCTTTGGCTTTAGAGGCAAAGTACTTGGCACCATGTGTGTGGAAGGGTTGACCATTCAGTATGATCCGGACCGTGCTCCTTATGAAAAAGTGACGGACATTCGTGTAGCGGGTCAAACCTTGGAAGAAGATGAGGAATACACAGTGGGCACGTTGGATATGTTCACTTTCAAAGCAGGCTATAAGGTGCTTGCGAACGGAACAGATCTCCAATTTATGCTTCCAGAATTTTTACGGGATTTGATTGAAATGGAGTTGAAGCGTCCGGGCGCGATGGAAGAATGTTTTGCAGCTAGGTGGCTTCAGGTATCAAAACAATCGGGAGAGGATTAAGCTGCGACTGGTACCTGTTACATTATTGAGAGCCGGCATGAAGCTGGGCAAAAAAATATACAATGAAAATGGAATGGTGCTGCTCTCGGAAGGTGTTGAGCTTACTTCGCGATTGATTGAACGTCTAGGCCAAGTCGGAATTGGATATGTATACATTGAGGATGCAGTGACAGAAGATATCGTCATACCCGAGATGATCCATGAACAGACAAGGGCGGCGGCGCTACAGGAAATCAAAAAGCAGTTTCAGGGTTTGTCATCCTACTCCGTAGATCATAAGCACAAATATTTTGGCAAGTCTTTTTATAAGGTAATGGAATCCATTCTGGACGATATTGGAGGCCGCCAGGATGCCATCATAATGTTGATGGATATCGGGGCTGCGGATCAGGATTTGTATCATCATTCTTTGAATGTATGCTTGTATTCACTAGTCCTGGGGATATCCAATGGCTACGATAATAACCAGCTCATGGAGCTAGGGATAGGTTCATTACTGCACGATATCGGTAAAATGAAGATTTCACCTCAAGTGCTCTATAAGCCGGGTAAATTGACGGACGAGGAATATGAGCACATGAAAACACATACAGTGATCGGCTATAAGCTACTTAAAGACGAACCTGGGATTCCCTTGTTGTCAGCTCATTGTGCATTACAGCATCATGAGCGTATTGACGGCAGTGGATACCCACATGGTTGGAAAAAGGACCAAATCCACGAATATGCGAAATGGATCGGTCTGGCGGACTCGTATGACGCGATGACGGCAAGTCGAATATACAAGCAGGCTTTGCTGCCTTATGAAGCGATGGAGGTGCTATACGCCGGGGCAGGAACGCTGTATGAGCAGCGGATGCTGGAAGCCTTTCGTGACTGTGTAGCTATTTATCCTCTGGGGCTCTCTGTGGTGCTCAACACAGGGGAAGAGGGAGTCGTAGTGCGTATACACCCCAAAATCCCGCAAAGGCCTGTCATTCGTATTGTAAGAGACCAGGATGGACAGGAACTGAAGGCGCCTTATGATGTGGATTTGTCCGTATCCCTTTCGGTTATGATTACAAACACATTGGGTGCAGCTACCGGTCCTTTCGGAGGAGTTCACGTAGATTAGCAGAGGATGTGGAAGAAAGCATGCAGACACTTTACACATCATGATATGATAATTATACGTCTTTTGAGGTTAATAACAGAAATAAGGTGAAAACATAATGACAGTTCTACAAGATAACACGCTACCCCAAATATCGCCAACGTATGATCCGTGGGACCCGATTGTATCACTGCGTACGCATGGTCGTCATTTGCTTACAAGTGTGGAAATGACCGTAACACATTTATGTAATATGCGCTGTGAGCATTGTGCCGTCGGTGACATGCTGGTTATGAAGGAGGCCCCTTTTCTTCCTTTAGATCTGATGCTGAAGCGCCTGGATGAAGTTGAGCATCTGGAGACAATAAGTATTACAGGCGGAGAACCTGCTTTGCTTGATAAAACAGTGGACGATGTGATCGTTCCGCTGTTGAAGTATGCTAAAGAGCGCGGTATTCGTTCGCAAATCAACTCCAACCTGACATTGGATATCCGAAGATATGAGAAGATGCTTCCGTATCTGGATGTCATGCATATATCGTTTAATTATTTAAATGCTGACGATTTCTATGAAGTGGGATTTGCAAATACCGGACGTCCGACTCCACGAGCGGGTGCTGTGCGCCTGTATGAAAAAATGATAGAGAATGCACGCAAATTGAGCGAAATGGGAATGTTCATTTCAGCTGAGTCCATGATTAATTATCGGACACACACGAAGCTAGGAGGCATTCATCAGTTGATCAACGAAATGGGATGCCGCCGGCATGAGGTTCACCCGATGTACGCGTCGAATTTTGCTTCTGCCTTGCCTGTACTGTCCCTTGACGATATGCGAAATTCGATTGATAAACTGCTGGATGTACGAAATCAGGACATGTGGATGTTATTTGGTACACTACCGTTCTTTGCTTGTTCAGAGCGGGAGGAAGACCGTAAATTGCTTCGCCGTTTGCGACAAGAACCGAATATTACGGTGCGTAATGATCCAGACGGAAGAAACCGTGTAAATGTGAATATGTTCACGGGTAGCGTATATGTGACGGATTTTGCAGACATTCCAGCTTTCGGAAACATTCAGGAAAACAGTCTAGATAATATTTTCGGTGAATGGCTGAATGAGCATCCGCTGAATCAGACCGTGAACTGTCATTGTGATGCGGCTGCGTGTTGCGGACCGAATCTACTCGTAGCAGATATGTATTACAAGGGTGTAGACTTTAAATCAAGAAAAGCTTTGCAATTATAAGCATTTTTACATGATTCCAATTACAGTTTCCGATCATAAATACTGAATTGAATAACTTACAAGTCGAATGGTGCAAAATGCTAATTAAAGAAATGGGGAGTTCGTATTGGATGGTCATACCGAGTTTCATTGGGGATTGCTAGGGGTGAATCTCTTCTTGGTACTGCTGCTTGTCTTTCTAAACGGTGTTTTTGTGGCCGCAGAGTTTTCGCTGGTCAAAATGCGCCAATCCCGATTGACGCAGCTCCAAAGTGAGGGTCATCGCCTGGCAGGCTATGCGCTGAAGGTGAACCAAAAGTTGGATGCTTATCTGTCTGCCACCCAATTGGGCATTACGCTGGCTTCATTGGGGCTAGGCTGGATTGGTGAGCCAGCAATATCCGGCTACCTGATAGAGCCACTCATGCACAAACTCGGTGTAACTGACGGTACACTGATTACAACGGTATCCGTTGTCGTCGGATTTTGCGTCATTACTTTTTTGCATATTGTATTGGGCGAACTGGCTCCCAAGTCTTTGGCGATTCAAAAGACTGAAGGTGTGGCGTTGTTTTTATCGGCGCCCTTGCTGCTTTTTTATAAGGTTTTTCTACCTGTAATCTGGGTGTTAAATGCTGCCGCAAACATGTTGTTACGGGCATTCGGCATTCAGCCGGCGAGTGAAGCCGAAGCGGCACATTCTGAGGAAGAGATCCGCATATTGATGAATCAGAGCGCCAAGAGCGGTGTAATCGATAAGGATGAAATCAAGCTGATGGATAATATCTTTGATTTTTCCGACTTGCTTGCTCGTGAAATCATGTTGCCGCGTACTGATATGGATTGCTTGTACACGAATTTGTCGTTTAAGGAAAATTTGAAGATTATCAGTGAGACCAAGCATTCCCGTTACCCGGTAGCGGTCGAGGATAAAGATCAGATTATCGGTTTTGTCCATATTACAGATCTTCTGTTAGCCGAGCAGGGTGAGCAACTGGATCTGACCTCGGTGGTGCGTCCTATTCTGAATGTGCCTGAGTCCATGGAAGTAAGTCATGTGCTACGCCTTATGCAGAAAAAGCATTCCCAAATGACTCTCGTGGTGGATGAATACGGTGGAACCGCCGGTCTGCTGACAGCGGAGGAAATTCTGGAGGAAATCGTCGGGGATCTCTATGATGAGTTTGAGGATGAACGTCCAAGCGTGGAAATGAAGGAAGACTTTATCTCTGTGGACGGTCGTATGCTCATTGAGGATGTGAATGATTTAACTGGAGTGAACATTGAAGACGACGAAGTGGATTCCATCGGAGGCTGGCTGTTCAAGGAATTGGAAGGCAGTCCGGTGAAAGGGAAGAAAATAGAGTTTTATAATCTGACCTTTGAAGTGGAGGAAGCAACAAGGCTTCGCATTATGAGAGTGAAAATTCACCGTAAAACTGAGCCTGTCATTGAAGATGAGCTTTCTAACGATGAGGAATCCTAATCCACAGAGATAGCCATGATTAGTTCAGATATGTAGTTATATAGAGTGCTGAAAGAAAGAGCCTTTAAATCCACGTTACCGTGGTTTTAAAGGCTCTTTTTGAGTTAGTTACTACCACAATTCAATCGAAATATAGATAGCGGGGAGGATGCCATAATCAGTTTGAGCAGCAGTTCTATAGTTTATTTCTTTGAACAAAAATTTGTATCCGTTATTTTTTTGTTCGAGACTTGGGCGATGCGGCATATGTTGAATAGTAAAGCAGATGGATCAATTAAAGGAGGTCCCGGCCCGTGAAATTTCCACAGCAAGGTCAGTATGCCCCGTTTGTCGGCCCGTTCGATCCGTGTCCGCCCGTTCTGTGCAAGACTTATGTGCTCCCGCCAAACTTGTTTATACAATTTCAGCCCCCTGGTCTGCCACAATTCAGTCCAGAGGAAGCACTGACGAAAGGAACGCTATGGCCATTGCTTTACAGTCCTTATGAGCCTAGGAGAAACCAGGGGGGAGGCGAATAAAATGGAGAATCCAAATCAGGGTCAGTCCCCAAATCAATTCCAACAGCCAAATCAGCCTGAGGGTGGACATCAACAGCCGAATCAGTCTCAAAGCCCTTATTCAAATTCATATCAATACCAGAACCAATATCAATATCAGAACGAGTATCAAAATCAAGCCCAGGACTATAGTCAACCCAGAGAACCGATCCAAGGTTATACGCCCCAAGCCTATGCGCCTCAAACCAAGCCGGGTGATGCCCAGTTTTATGCGCTATTGGAGAAGCTCCAAGCGGTGGATTTTGTGCTGGTGGAACTGAATTTGTATCTGGATACACACCCGGATGATTTGCAGGCCATCGAACAGTTCAACAAGCTGACACAGGAAAGAACGGCGATTGCTAACGAGTATCAACTCCTATATGGACCCTTACAGAATTTTGGTCGTGCCTATTCCAAGTATCCTTGGGAGTGGAGCCAATCACCTTGGCCGTGGCAGGTATAGGTAGGGAATCGACAACCTTTTGTATAAAGGAGGAACATAAATGTGGGTATATGAGAAAAAACTGCAATATCCCGTACGTGTCAGCAAATGTGATCCTCATATGGCTAAACTGCTGATGGAGCAGTATGGCGGAGCGGATGGCGAGCTGGCAGCGGCATTGCGCTATCTGAATCAGCGGTATACGATTCCCGATAAAGTGATCGGTGTACTCAATGACATCGGCACGGAGGAATTTGCGCACCTCGAGATGATTGCGACTATGATTTACAAGCTAACCAAGGATGCGAGTGTGGAGCAAATGGAGGCAGCCGGTCTAGGCGAATATTATGCGGCACACGACCATGCGTTATTTTACCAAAACGCTTCCGGAGTGCCTTTTACAGCGGCCTATATCCAAGCTAAAGGTGACCCGATTGCTGATCTGTATGAGGATATTGCGGCAGAGGAAAAGGCGCGAGCTACATATCAGTGGCTGATTGATTTGACAGACGATGTGGATTTGCAGGATAGTTTGAAGTTTCTGCGTGAACGTGAGGTGATTCATTCGTTGCGTTTCCGTGAGTCAGTAGAAATTTTGAAGGGAGAAAGAGATCGGAAAAAGGTGTTCTGAGGAGTCTTGTATGACGAATAGGAAAGGCCATCTGCAAGCATCACGTGCAGGTGGCCTTTCCTATCTATAAAACTAGTAACTTGTAAACAAAGCAGATTGTAGCTAATAAAGTCGATTTTCTACAAAAGAAATCGACTTTTTCAATGGCGCTCAACAGAATATTATTTTTGGTCTAGCTGTGCAAAATACTGCTCGTTATATAAAACACTTGGATGAGTAGGATGGTGCAACTGGGCTATGCGATGATGCGATTTTGCTTTTTCGATGTCACCGATTCGGTCATAACAGAGACATAATTGCAAGTGTGGAAACCAGGTATAGTACGACGAATTGGTTAAGGCCATCACATTTTGCGGGGGCTCAATCAGCGTCGCCTGACGAAACCAATAAATGGCTTGAGCATACTGCTCATCTTCAATGAACAAATTGCCGAAAGCACAGCAGAATTGGGTGCGTGGTACATCGAGGGTAAGTGTGCGGAGCAGTGCCATCCGCTGCTCCTGTTTTTGTGCTTGACGACCGTAGCAATCCGCAAGCTTAAAGCAAGCAGCAATCCGATCTTCTATCCATCCTTGATTTAGCCCTAGATAATGTTCGTACTGCTGAATGGCTTCTAGTGTGCGTCCGTTATCATATAATTCATTGGCGAAGTAGTAGTGATCTCGTTCAGAAAATACGGTGCCCTGCTCCCGATGCTTGAGATATATGTGCAAATTACGAGCAGTATAAGCGCGTGTTTTGTTATGAGTCACCGCCATATTACTATGAAAGATGCTGCCTGTTACATTCAGGAACTCGTGAACAAATCCGGTCCATCTGAATCTGCGATCACGCCGTACAATTCGGTTTCTTTTGAGCTTATACAACGGCTGTCCTTGTTCATCTACGGATAGCACATAATCCATTGTAATGCTGTCATAAGAGAGGGTGGCTTGTTTTTTCCAGTTGAGAAAGGATAGTCGATCTTTTTCTTCCAGTATGTCATCGGCATCCAGCCAAAATTGATATTCTTGCGTGGCCTGATCAAACGCATAATTACGGGCAGCGGAGAAATCATCGCACCACTCAAAGTTGTATATCCGAGCGTTGAATGATGCAGCGACCTCTTGGGTTCTATCGGTAGATCCAGTATCAACGATAATGATTTCATCCACCAGGTCATGGACTGATTTCAGACAGGTATGAAGGGCTTCTTCTTCGTTTTTGACAATCATACATAAGCTGACAGTCACCATGCTCTCTGTCCCTCCCAAAAAACTTGGTATAATTTCCATTTTATTAGGATAGCTTGCTCATTATGTAGTAATTCGGCTTGAACATGTAAAGGGGATATGATGATCATAAATTCAGTTCTGCTCTAATAAATTAGAAAATCAAAGCTGGATGTTTGGGGGAAGGGTATGGATTGAAGATGTGGGTGACGTTCCGGGTTAGGATGTGCGACAGGATGGGTTTTATCGTTGAGTGGGGAGATTGTATTTTGTATTGATGTCGTTTTCATTGATATTTCCAGGTGTAAGTCCATTCATACCAAGCTCACTCCCATATCGCTTGGTCGCAATTATGGTATGCGTTAGGACATGGAGGGGGAATGGTTATGAGGCTTCCGCCTGATGGAGGCGTTGACACATGCGTATACTAATCGGCAGCCCGGTGCACCAGAAGCCGGAAATTTTGTCTTTGTTCCTTCAAGCATTGGAGCGTCTGGAGGCACCTGACGTGCTACCAGATTATTTGTTTGTCGATGATAATGACAATCCGATTTCAAGCCAGTGGCTAGTTGACTTTTCCAATCGACTTCCGGGACGGGTTTTACCCTTGTTAACAGGCTCGCAGCAAGTGGAGAACCGAAGTGATGAGCACACTCATTATTGGCCGCCTGCTCTTGTCTGGAAAGTGGCTGGCTTTAAAAATCGTCTTATTGATTATGCACTTCAGCACAATTATGACGCGTTGTTTCTGGTCGATTCAGACCTGGTTCTCCATTCCCGTACCTTGTGCAGGCTGGTGGAGACGGAGAAGGATATTGTATCAGAGATTTTCTGGACACGCTGGCAACCGGAAGGACCGCTATTGCCTCAAGTGTGGGTTAGTGATGAATATAACTTGTTCCATCGTGAAGATGGCGAAGTGTTGTCCGCAGAGGAGCGAGCGCAACGTGAGTTGCATTTTATACATCAGTTGCATGTTCCAGGTTTGTATGAGGTGGGTGGTCTAGGGGCGTGTACCTTAATCCGCAGACGGGCGCTGGAAGCAGGGATTCATTTTGGTAAAATCAAAAACGTTTCTTATTGGGGAGAAGATCGACATTTTTGTATTCGAGCGGCTGCATTTGGATTTCCACTTTTTGTAGACACACACTATCCGGCAATGCATCTATATCGGGAAGCCGATCGAATGAAGGCAGAACAGCTATTATTCACCCTAAAGTACTTTACATCGAACCGCCCAGAGCATGTAACACATGCGGAACACTCCGATATTTCTCCAAGCTCTCCAGCCTTCAATCGTCCAGCATCGTCAAGAACCCCTAAATTCAATGAACCTCCAGTTATACCCGATGATCTCCGCGAAACTGCTGTCTTTGCCAAGTACACGGCAGATTCGTTTGTTGTACCCCCGGCGTTCACTGGTCCACGACAAAGTGAGCTTTATACACCGCCTGTCTCTAATCCTAAATTAACGCTGACCATGACGGTATGCAATGAGGCAGATCGCAAGCTTACAGACGTGCTGCTGAGTCACCGGGAATACATTGATGAAGCAGTCATTATTGATGATGGTAGTCATGACGATAGCGGAGCGTTGTGCCGGGAAATCTTACAAGGAATCCCTCTGCGTCTGATCCGCAATGAAACACCCTCTTTTATCAATGAAGTCGAACTTCGAAAGCAGCAGTGGAGAGAGACATTGGCTTCTTCTCCCGAATGGATATTAAGCATGGATGCTGACGAAATGTTCGAATCCCGCTTTGCCCAAGGGGTACATTCTTTGTTAGCGGGAACGAAAGCGGATACGATTTGTTTCAGGTTGTTTGATATGTGG
Source organism: Paenibacillus sp. ALE2 (assembly GCF_054113385.1). Classification (NCBI taxonomy): domain Bacteria; kingdom Bacillati; phylum Bacillota; class Bacilli; order Caryophanales; family Paenibacillaceae; genus Paenibacillus; species Paenibacillus sp. ALE2. The sequence goes on along the minus strand of NZ_CM134213.1, from coordinate 5,485,771 downwards.
TCTTCGACGCATTACCGTGATGATGAGTATTGGCAGGCTCATCGGTATTACCGTCCTTTTTTAATTCGCTATAAAGAGGGGTTCCCTTATAAATGGAAGGAGCAGTCCTTGCACTGTGGGAGATTACCCGAAAATGTACTTGACCTTCCCACTGAGATCAGCAACTACCGTATTCAGCATTGGGGATGGTATACACCTGCTATTCGCATGGCCAAATTTGAGCGATATCAGCTGCTTGACCCAAGTGCTCGTTATGGCTGGAAAGAGCAATATGAATCCATTTTGGACCCGAATCCACGACTTACACTCTGGGTCGATCAGGACAACAAAAACACAGAAAAAGAACCTACACCAGAATATGAACCTGCGCAGCAGGCAAACGACTTGGATGTCGCCAAGGTGGCCAGTGTGCAGGTCATGAACAAACCCGATCTCCAAATTAAAGGTGAAGCCAAGGTTATTTCTTATGGTAAGGAGAAGGGGAGAGGAGCAGAACAGAGCGTAAAATGCAAATTGTGTGGCTCAGCCGACACGATAGTATTTCACAATTATGAACACTTTACCTTGATGGGATGCGGCTTCTGTGGATTGGTTTTTCGTAAGGATGTGGATCATATTCAGTCTGAGAAAATGATAGCAGAGATTTATAATGCCAATTGGGTTGCTATGCGGGATAGTGCAGCGGCGTCTACCTATGGGGATCATGCGCTTTTTGGACTTATGCTGCTCGATATGTTCAGTCCCAAAAAAGGAAAGCTGCTTGAGATTGGTTCAGGGACTGGAGAATTTATCCATGCTGCCCTTCAAGCTGGCTGGAATGCAGTGGGCATTGAGCCGTCCAGTGAATCGCGTGCCTATGCCAAATGCAAATATGAGGTGGAATTATTACCGGGTTATTGGAATGGTGAAACAGAGCTAGATGCTCAAATTCAACAATCTCTAGAAATTAACCAAGATTATAAAGATCAGGAAGCGATTGAGACTGAAAGTTTAGAGGAAGAAGCGGACTTACCTCTGGAGCACCAATACGAAGCCATAGCATGCTGGCATGTGCTGGAGCATATCGCGGACCCGGTCGCATTTTTGACGGATTTGCGTGAACAGCTTCAACCTGACGGAACGTTATATATTACGGTGCCCAATAAAAATTCGTTTACCAACGAGGCTTATGGCGTTCACTCACCTTTATTTACGGAGGAAGATCATTTGTACCATTATTCGGATCATACACTGACGCTCTTGCTGGAAAAGTCCGGCTTGCGCCCGGTGGCTTTGTTCACCCGCCAGCTTCCTGCTGGTTTGGATGCCTTGCTGCAAGCACATCCTTTGTACGGTGAGCTTGCCTTTACAGAGCAAATGGGATTGTTGGCTAAGCTTCAAGGTGAGAAACGGGGCCATGAATTATGCTGTGTAGCAAGAGTAATCTAAACATCTCCAAAGGAGGCTACATTCATGAATATGGCTGACCCGTATCTGTCTCGCTTTTTTGTATATTCTGATCCCAATTCGTCCAATATGATTTACAGACTCCCTCAAAGCTGGTGGAGTCGTCCCTATGAGTATGAGTGGTGTCTTCAATTTATGTCTGGGCAAGATACAGTATTGGACGCGGCATGTGGAATCCCTCATCCATTCAAATTTGAGCTGGCCCGCCGTTGCGCTCAGGTTTATGCCTGCGATTTGGATATACGCATCGTTTCTGTAGATGCCATCTTGGCTGAGGTGCGGCGGGATATTGGGGAGGAGGCTGCTGAGCGCATTCAGGAGATTTTACCGGTTCGGCTCCACTCCGCACATGCCAATTTAACTGCTCTGCCCTATGAGGATGCCAGTTTTGACAAAATTGTATGTATATCAGTGTTGGAGCACTTAACCCCCGATGAATCTTTGGCAGCCTTGCGTGAATTTCACCGAACTTTACGGGATGACGGCATGCTTCTGTTGACATTTGATTATCCTACAGTGGATCTTTCAACGATGGAACAATGGATAGAAGAAGCGGGGTTTTCGTATTGGAGTGGTGTGGATCTCAAGCTTCCACGGGGGGCTCTACACACAGATATGTGGGGCGGTTTACATTGTTTTAGGACTGTTCTAAAAAAATATAAGAGTTAACGGTATGCGCAATGAGGTTTACACAGACCTCTCTTATTGCTTATCATGAGAGGGGTTGGAGTGTAAACTTACATAGGAAAGGAATGACTGATAACTACATGAACAATGCACCTGTGTTGAAGAAACCTGAGGCTATGGTATTTGATATGGATGGTACACTTTTCCAGACGGAGACGCTGCTGCTTCCTGCGTACCACAAGCTGTTTGATACGCTGCGCGCCGAAGGGCTTTATGAAGGAGAGACTCCTCCCGAGGAGCTTATTTTGAATAGTTTGGGTATGCTGCTGGATGAAATCTGGAGAAGAGTGATGCCAGAAGCCAGTGAAGCAGCTCACAGAAGAGCGGACGAGTTGTTGCTTCAGCTGGAGCTGGAGGGATTGAAGAATGGAAGTCATGCTCTGTATCCACATGTAAAAGAAACACTTCAGGCACTTCATGAGCAAGGTGTCCGATTATTCGTAGCCAGTAACGGGCTGGAGGATTATGTAAAGGGGATCGCTGCAGCGTATGAAATGGTTCCTATTTTTGAAGGACTGTACAGCGCTGGGGAATACAGTACGCTTTCCAAAGTGAATTTGCTAGAAATTCTGTTGAGCAAGCACGATATTTCGAATGTATGGATGGTAGGAGATCGTTCCTCAGATGTGGAAGCTGGCAAAAAGAACGGACAGACGGTGATCGGCTGTGCTTATGCTGGATTTGGTGTGAATGATGAGTTGGAAGGGTCCGATGCGATTATTACAGACTTTACGCAGTTGCTTACGCTTTATAAAAACGCCGAGTAACGGTGAAAACGCAGATAAGGTTATAAATCGCTGTGGCGTACCATATAAATAATACATGCAAACGATGTTAAGCAGATAACAAAACAAAGGAAGGCAGCCACTTAGGCGGAGCCTTCCTTTGCTTTACTTTCTGTCTTATCTTCTGTTTGTTCTTCTGCTTTTTGTTCCGTCTGCGGCTTCGGATTAATCTGAGTGTGGTAGACCCATAGGGCATATTCCATAGGTTTGGTGATGGCACGACGATAGGTTTCTTTTTCGCCAATGCGTGAAAATACCTCGCGAGCCGGCTTCGGGTTGACCTCAAGCACGTAGATATGACCGTCCTTATTAATTGCCAAATCGAGCGCAAGCTCACATAATGCCCCATAGCTTTCTTCCAGATATGCAGCAATGTCCAGTCCGAGCTTTTCCCCTTGCTTGATGATTTTCTCTCTGTGGCCTTCATCACGAATCCATTGCGTCAGCAATTGCTTCATCGGTACTGCCTTGCCTCCGCCATGCAGGTTGGAAGTGACACTCCGATGTGCCCCGATGCGCCCGGCACATCCCGTTAGCTCCCATACTCCCTGGCTATTTTTCTGTACCAGCATACGGTAATCATGGACCCTGCCATTCGGCAACTGCACAGGAATGCCTTCCTGAACAATATAGTTATCCATGTTCCAGCTGCTCAGACGCGGCTCCAGACGATCCAGACGTACCCGTTGCTGGGGAATAATATGGCGCTTGCGATTGCGTCCCTCAATCAGATACAGGCCACTCTGCTTGTTAACAGGCTCAATGCGTAAAATGCCGCGGCCTCCTGTGCCGTTAATTGGCTTGAGGTATACTAGTGAATTCTGTTTGAGCATTCGCTTTACACTATGAAATCCATCGAACGGCTCTGTTGCAGGCAGATGGGGGCGAAAGGCAGCCTTTCTCGCAAGCTGCTGATGAATGGCCCATTTATTGCTCAGCGGTCGGTTTAAATAAACAAGGTCTGTATACTGCAATCGGAATTTCTTTAATTGACGATACCGCTCACTGCGCTGCACTCGGCAGCGGTCGAAAATCATATCCGGAAATTCCCGCCATTTTCGAGTCCATTTACCGCTATGTGGATCATAAATTTGGGCAAGAAGCAGTCTGCGATCCTTATGGACATCCGCAGGAGTGAATACATACATATCCAGCCCCAGCCTTTTGCCTTCTGCGATCATGCGTTCATATATGTCACGTTCTTCCAGTTGCTTCTTACTGTTCAAATACAAAGTCATGATGCCTAGGACAGGTTTTGGCACAGCATTCCACCTTCCTCTGCCGTCTGCTCATCTTCGGACAACTCCCCACAAAATATCAGCGTGGGCTTTCCCGTCGGTCCAGTCGTCATTTCATGCGCAATAAGTCCAGCGCCGAAACAGGTTTTGAGACTGGCCATATTGTCGGTGGCTACGCTGCACGTCAGACGGCGCAGCTGTTGGAGCTGGGCGGACAGCAGTCTAGCGCCCAGTCTGCGGCCCCGGTAAAGCGGACGAACAATCACGATGCAAGCATCTTTCCCATAATTCAGAGCGAGGGAAAATCCCGCAATCCGTAGCCCCTTCTCCGTGCGCACATATGCGCACAGGAGGGAGGAGCCAGGGGTGTTCAATTGCTCCGGCGTTAAAACAGCCAACTGCCGCAGAGCATTGCGAGTAATGCGCATGCCGCCCGAACTGCGAGCCAGAAACAGCAACTGTCGTCGTCTTAGTACCCAACTCCGGGCAGGCAAATGTTGAACATCGCTAATTTGCGGCATGATTCCACTTCCTTGAGATTATTTCATTCGTTCGGCCAAAAAGGAGCTGTATTGAAATATACGTCTAAGTGATTTTTGACGGATTTCGGGCTCGTCGAATTTCATCGGTTTGGCATTGGCTTCAAAAAACCAGAGGGTCCCGAGTGTGTCTACGCCCAAATCCATAGACATTTCACCGTGAGAAAGACCGGATGCGCGTTCAATTTGACGTGCAATCTGAATGGCCGTACTTTTAACCTTATCCAGCAAATCTGTGCTGTCCTCAGATCCAAAGATTGAGGATAGCAGCTTGAACGGATCCTCCACACTTCCCCCACGCGGAACATGTGTTGTAATACTTCCCTTACCCGCTAGTCTGGCGCCTACTCCGGTAATGCTCCATGCGCCACGGGCATTTTTTTGCACCAGAAGCCGCAAATCGAAGGGCTTTTTCTGATAGGTTGCCAGATCGATACCCTGCTGAATGATATAAGGCGAGTTGCCTGTTTCTCGGCGAATACGTCCCCATAACCGAGACAAGGATACAGATCGGTAGGTTATGCTTTTTTTGTCATGTTGAATGGTCAACCTGTATGCCATCAGATGCTCAGGGTTGAATCTGAGAATCATAATTCCCTTTCCGGCTTTACCGTTTTCCGGTTTGAGATACAGGTATGGATATGCAGACAGCATTTTTCCTAAGGAAGACAGGTTGCTCAACCGTTTGGTAATTGGAACAAGCTGACGAGTGGATTCCGAGGTACGGAGCCATTTGAACAGTTCCCATTTGTTAAAAAAGCCCGGATTGTACAGCTCAACGCCTGAGGCATGTGAAATTTCATCCAGCTTTGCGCGCACAGAAGTTTTAAGTTCATAATTACGGTTGGGGATACGATTATAAATGACCTGTGGAGATGGGAAATCTTGTTCCTCCCATATTTGTGAGTTTTTGTTGTAGATGTAGCCCTTCACTGTTTCATCTGCCAGCTTCAAGTCCCTGACAGTAACAATGTACACCTGATACCCCATGCGCGTTCCCGTTTCTAGAATATCCCTGAAGTTTCGCTGATTTCCTTTGAAAAATTGTTCATCGTCGTGCACTGTCAATACAGCAACAACTGGTTTTTGCTCCGCCCGGGTATTCATAGTTCCTCTTTTCTGCGGAATTTACTGAGGTAAAGACAGTGGTCCAAAATATGCTCCACGGATGCTTTACCCTCCGCACGCAACGATGGATGCTGAAAAATGGATCGACCTGGCTTAGAATTGGCTTCAAACATCCATACCTTTTCATCCTGATCAATTCCCAGGTCGAATCCGATTTCACCCAGTAGATGCTGGTGGTGATATTCAATGGCTTCTGCTAGCGTAACTGCTACATTCTTGGCACGTTGAAGCACTTCACCCGCTCGGTCTCCGAATACCCGACCGAGCGCTTGCTCGGGTGTCATCAGGGAACCGCCGTTTTTGATATGAGTCGTGACACTGCCACGTCCGGCTTTTTTGGCTCCAATGCCAACGACGACCCATTGGTTATTGCCGTCTTTGTGCATATGAAACCGGAAATCAATCGGGCAATTATCAATCTCGATTAGTTGAATGCCCTGCTGAATGACGTAGCCTTTTAGCGTCTGTCCCTTATTGGAGTGAAGCATCCGCAGCATGGAGTTAAAAGTGGTAAACCGCAGCAGTACATTGCTATTTTTCTTCCGATACCTCACATAGTATCCTTGTTTGGGGACATAGGACAGACGATAGATTCCTTTGCCCAGACTGCCGCTACTTGGCTTATAATAAGCAAATTGATGCCGCTCCAGCATACCTCGGATACGTTCAGAGCTGGGATTCATATAGGATTCAGGGACATAACGGTTAACCTCTGGATTATTTTCCAGCAGATGATAGATATCGGATTTATTGAAAAAGCTCCAGTTAAAGAAAGGAATTCGTTTGCGGGAAAAGCGTTCGCGTAGTTGATTAATCGCTGGGGAAAAATCTGAGCGGCGGCTCGGCAAACGATTATAAATTACGTCCGGCAGAGGTACGAGTTTACGTGTAAACTCCCCGCTGGATGACAGAAAATAGCCGTTAATCGTATCATTTTGCCAGTTGATATCCCGTGGGGTGAAGGCAAAAATATAAGATTTTTTGCTGCCTTCCTTCAAAAGTTGCTTAATAAAGCCTGTGCGTGATCCGAAAGGGCGGGTGGTGGAGTTAGTGGCATCAGACAATACTCCAATCAACGGTCCAAGCTGAACATCTCCGTCCAGATTCCGCAAATAAATAGACCCGCTTTTGGGAACACGGATTGCGTTGCGCAAGCCGGAGGTCAAGTATAGATGACGTCCCGCCTTCTGAATGGGTTTTACTGTTGCGGGAATCTGATCCTTGCCAAGTCGCAGACGAATGGACTTGGCTCCAGATAACTTAAGGCTTTTCAACAAGGCAGTGGATATATACGCCACCTTGTCGGGCTGCTGTGAGAAATGCACATTGCAATGCGTTAAACTCATCTGTTTATCCTCCTATACCGTATGTTCAAGGGAGGCGCCCGCGCCCTTTGGCCCTGTCGCTTTGGAATGGGTCATTAAATATCGAGCATATTCGAGCGGGCGGTTGACCGACCGAAAAGCGCACTCTGGCTGACGAGTCTGAAAAAAGGAGGCTCGGCCAGGGCGGGAATTAACCTCCAACAGCCAGATATTCCCGCTCCGGTCAATACCATAATCAATTCCCAACTCGCCAAGGCGGCCATAGCGTTCCTCCAACGCCCCGGCAATGGTCAAGGACAGCTCTATCATCTGTCCGATGATGAGACGTGTGCTGTCCACACCAAATTGTTCACGAAGGTAAGGCTCTGCCGGATGGGCTTCGCCCCCACCGTGCAGATTGGAAGTCAGAGTTCCTTTTCTGCCTTCCCTCACGGCAAAGCCCGTCAGGCGCCAACAGCCGTTGCCGTCCTTTTGCATGAGCGCGCGAACATCAAAGGGATGATTGCTTTGGCTTGTTAATTTCAAATAAGGCTGCACGATATAGGCGCGTTTGTGTGCAATACCGTCAATCCATGACAATCCTGCATCCAATTCAGTAAACAAGCGACGGAACGGGCGGTTTTGGGAGTTCCTGCCTTGTACGTACAGTCCCTGACCTCCTTCCGCCAGCCGGAGATACAGCGTGCCCTTGCCATGTGTTCCGGACTGTGGTTTCATAAATAGCTCCGAATGGCGTTGCAGCCACTCCACAAGCTGGGTCGTATCCCGGTATGGGGCCGTAGGCGGTACAAAGGGCCGTACTTTATCTACCGTATGCAGAGCGCGATACACCTGCCATTTGCCAGGCAAGTTACGCGACCAGTAGATAAGCTTGCGCGACTTTTGCTCCGCTATGTCTCCCAGTGTGCGCTTGACATTCTGGCTCTCATGGATATGGAGACAGCGGTTATAAACAATATCCGGCAAGGGAAAGCGGCCAAATGTCCATACTCCAGCACGATAAACATAACCCCGTATGGAATGATCTTCAGGTGAAACTCCTTCGGCGGTAAACGCCATTACGCTAATACCAGAGCGCTTGCCCAACAAGCTTAGCCTGCGACAGAAATCGGCTTCGGTAATAGGGGGAGTAGCGTCCTGCTTTCGGCTAACAAGCACGCCCAGCATGCCTGGCATAACAAGAGACACCGACAACAGCTCCTTTGGCAGCCGGACTCAGGAAGAGATGGATTCATTTGAATCCGGCTGAATAACAGCAGTATTCAATCATTTTTTTTACGGACGGGCGGGTTTTCTGATCATTTAACGGCGTATTGTCATTTTTTGATGGTTTGGAATTGACCTCCAGCAACCAGATACGCCCCGTGCTGTCAATCGCCAAATCAATACCAAATTCCGCGAAATGGGCGGGAATTGCCTTTTCTACTCCGCTTGCGATATCCAGTGCTGCTGTTTTGAGAGAGGTAAGACCATTCGATTTAACAGTTGCGGGCAGCGTGGTTTTGGCCAGTGCTTCCTTGACTGTACTGAGCGTACCGCCTCTTGCCAGATTGGATACAAAGTGGCTGCCTCCGGCGATCCGAGCGACAATGGATGTTACGGTCCAGGTTCCAGACGCATTTTTTTGTACAAGCGCGCGAAAATCGACCGGACGTTTACCGTGATCAATCAAGGTAAGGCCCTGTTGCAGCTGAAAGCGTGTCGATTTCATTTTTCCCGCTAAGCTTTTGTACAGTTTATCGACGTTGGCGTACGTTTGCTTTCGGGGTGTGCCCGCTGTTGTGGATAGCACCGAAAAGGTACCATCGGTTTGCTTGTTAATGCGCATAATGCCTTTACCAAGGCTTCCGCGCACGGGTTTGAGAAAAACAGAGGGATACTGGGTGCACATTTTTTTGAAAACGGCAAAGGTTTGCAGCAAGTGGGACTCGGGTAAATACTTGCGTAGGGAAGAATTCGATTTGAGTGCATCAAACACTTCATTCTTATCCAAAAACTTTTCATTAAAAAAGGCCGTGCCGTACTGCGATTTTACTTCTTTCATGAAATGCTGTACGCTAGTTCTGTTCTCGAGTTTACGGGAGGTAAGCCGGTTATTGACGACATCGCCGGCAGGCATGACCGTCTTTTTCCAGCCTCCGTCATACACCCATCCCTGAACTCGCCCGGGCTGACTTCCGATATGCTCCGGGGTGAAGAAATACACATATGCTCCTTGTCTGCGGCATTCCCCGACTAGTTCACGGCAGAACAGGGTGATCGACCCGAAAGGCTTGTCGGGTTGTTCGGGATAGTCCCGACTAACCAGCACGCTAATAAGTGGGCCCACTCGAAGTGTCCGGCGGCCTCGGCTGTAGGTTACTCGCAGATTACAACTGTCATGACTGGCATGAAGCCCCATTTTTCGGGCCAGTACGCTTCCCACGCGTAGACCGCTGTATCGGGGTACCGATATGACGGTAACCTCTTGGCGGAACGAACCGAAGGCGAGCTGAACGGGGTGGCCTGCGGATATTTTCCATTTGCGAAGCAGGGACTCGCCGACCATGAGTACGTCATCCTGCAAGATGCCCGATCCGATGATTTGAATCGTTGTTTTTTTGATGGACATCGTGGATCTCCTTCCGGGCAGCAACTTGATGTCTTGAAAGTAACGGGAAACGTGAATGGGCTGTAATAGCACTGATTCATCATATGAGGACATATATACCTTGGTGATTGACGGACAATGTGAAATGTTGACACAAAACTTGTAATGGAGGAATGAACAATCATGAATATCTATGACAAAGCCCATGATTTAGCAAAAGCATTGAAAGAAAGCAAAGAGGTAGAGGAAATTACGTCAGCGATGAAGCTGATTGAAACGGATCCAGAAGCCAAGAAAATGCTCGACGATTTCCGTGAACGCCAAATGGAAGTGCAACAGCGGATGATGAGCGGCGATATGCCAGCACAGGAAGAGATGGAAAAGATGGAAAAAATGTTCGAGGTACTCAGCTTGAACCTCAACATCCGTCGTCTGTTCGACGCTGAACGTCGCTTGAGCGTGATTATTGAGGACGTAAATAAGATTATTGCGGACAGTCTTCAACATTTGTACGGTTCATCTCTGTAAGTTTGTCTCATATTCCTTCCTGTCCTCTCATAGACTAGATACATAGAGTCACAGGGAGAGGAAGGGATACGATTGGGTTCATTTAAAAAATGGAAACACGGTTTGTACACACTGATTGCATTGGCTATGGTATTGGTCGCATTACCACGCATCTCGTTGGCAGGTGGTTTGAATTGGGTCAACGGTTTTGGGATAGTATGGGTACTTTTTGCGTTGCTTGTCATCGGAGCGAACCTGCATTTTTTGCTGGGTGTAGATGAGGAAAAGCGTAAAACGCTGGAGCGTGTGCGACGGGCCAAAATGCAGCAGTGGCAGATGAAATGGGATAACAAAGCTGACAAAGGCAAAATGCTGTAAGTGTTTCTAGTACGAAGCGGTCTCTTGTAACATGGGACCGCTTTTTTGTTATTTTCAAAGCAAAGATATCCTAATAACAAGGGTCTAAAACAAAGGGGTTTTGTGGTATAATAGATACAGAATGATACAGATTGAACGTTGGGGGTGTAACAGAGTTGGACGGGCTAGATGAAACAGTTACGAAGCATGAGCAGCTATTGCGTCATATCGAGCAGTTAAAAATAGGCTCCAAAATTTCTGTACGCAGGTTGGCTAAAGAAATGAGTGTTAGCGAAGGCACGGCTTATCGGGCTGTGAAAGAAGCAGAGAATTTGGGAATTGTCATTACCAAGGAACGGATCGGAACAGTACGAGTGGAGAAGCGTCCACGAGGCTTATCTGAGCAGCTGACGTTTGCGGATGTCGTGAATATTGTAGAGGGACATGTGCTGGGCGGAAGCGAGGGGCTCGAGAAGCCGCTGCACAAGTATGTGATCGGGGCGATGCGTGAGGAAGCCATGGCTCGTTATATTGACGCAGGCAGTTTGCTGATCGTAGGTAACCGAGAGGATGCGCATTCGCTTGCATTAGAGCAAGGAGCGGGTGTGCTGATTACAGGGGGGTTCGGTACGAGTCGGGAGGTTAAGCAGCTTGCAGACCAGATCAGCCTGCCGATTATTTCCTCGCGTCATGATACATTTACCGTGGCTTCTATGATTAATAGAGCGATATTTGACCGTTTGATCAAAAAGAAAATTATGTTGATTGAAGACATTGCCGCCAGCAAACCGAAGACGCTGACCTTGAAAATCAACAGCACGCTGACCGAATTTGAAGAGCTATCAGCGACCACGGGATATCATCATTTTGCCATAGTGGATGAATGGAATCGTTTAATTGGTATCGTCAGCCGTAAAGATGTGGAAGGACTTCAACCTGAGCATACGATGGATAAATGTATGATCCGTAACCCAATTACGGTCACTTACCAGACCTCGCTGGCTTCTGCTGCTCAAATGATGGCATGGGAAGGTGTAGATTACTTGCCGGTCGTGGACCGCAACCGTAAGCTGCTCGGGTCCGTTACACGGCGTGAGGTGCTGGAGGCGCTGCGTAACGCCCAAAAGCAGCCACAACTTGGCGAGACGTTCGACCAGTTGATCTGGAACGGTTTTGCTGAGGAGCGTAATGAGGACGGATCATTATTTTTTCGCGGCTTTATCATTCCACAGATGGCTACCAATTTAGGGACGATCTCGGAAGGCGTACTGGTCAACGTGATGACACAAGCGGGCTACCGGGCAGCTAGAGATATGAGCGGCAAGGATTATGTGCTGGATAATTTGACAACTTATTTTATTCGACCAGTACAGATTGAGGATGCTGTCGTTCTTCGTCCGTTGCTGCTTGAGATGAGTCGCCGCACCTGCAAGCTAGAAATTGCGATTTCTAGGGAAAATCATTTGGTGTGCAAGGCAGTGATGACGCTTCAATCCATTGAACATGGTTAATCCACCTTTGGATTGGAGCTGAAGATGGAGTTAAATAGATCGAGTTAGTGGCTTTGAGGCAGTCTTTCTTTGGCCTCCAGCCAGATTTGCAGCACACCTTCCATTACAAGCATCGTTTTGACCTGGATTGTATACTCCTTGTCACGAACGGTGTATTTTTTTTGGTGCAGCAACATACGTACCAGCTTGCTGTCAGAGTCAATCTCAAACATATCTCTGCCGCGCAGCACCTCCAGATCACGACTGACGCGGCGAAGAAGCTCTTTCAGATTAATAGAGTCAATTTTTTCAGCCGTGGCTTCCTCCGCAATCAGCTTGATTTCTTTGATGACGGTTTGGCGCTTGCTGTATTTACGTAATGTTTTGTTGTCCTCTTCAGCTTGCTGGAGCTGGAATTGAAGGTCCTGGTTGTTCATCCACAGCTGATTGAAACTCGCATGCCAGATGGCATTGTAGATCAATCCTCCCGTAATCATACCGAGTACAAAAACGGAGGATAATTGCATAAAAGGGCGCAGGCGCTCAAAGGGAGGGACTCTCATAGTCGTTTCACCTCACGGCCGTCCGTTGCCGCATACCCACTTGACCAGCTCTGCACCCATATGAGCGCCTAAAAAGGCGAAAATCAAATACAATATCTGCTTAATGGCAGGTGACAAATTACCATCCAACATATTGCTCTCAATGACCCGGATCGGGTCCATCGTTCCTCCCACAGCGGCGGCAAGCGCCCATATTTTAATCCTTCCTGCAACCTCCAGCATCGTCTGGGTAGGCGGCTGAAGCGATACTACAGCTCCCATTCCGCCGAGCATGGCTCCTCCGAGCACGATGCCGAAGGCAATGAAGAAGTCGAGAATCGCTTTGGATATAAAAGTGCTCATGCTCTTTTCCTCCTTGGGTATACGAATCAGGACCGCGCTTGTCCGCCCGGGTCTGTACTTTTATTCTATGGGCGCTACTAACGTGGATATGATAAAATAGTTTGAAGAAAATCAAGCGGTGAAGGGAAGAGAAGCGCATGAGTTCATTTGTGCATTTGCATGTTCACAGCGAGTACAGCCTGCTGGACGGCGCGGCTCGTACCGCGGAATTGGTCAAACAGGCATCAGCTTATGGAATGAAGGCGCTGGCTCTTACAGATCATGGGGTCATGTACGGTGCCATTCCTTTTTATAGAGCATGTGTAGAGAACGGCATTAAGCCGATTATCGGGTGTGAGGCTTATATGACGGCAGGATCGCGCAAGGAGCGTGGCAGCCGGAAGGATCAGCCCATATATCATTTAATTTTGCTCGCCAAAAATAAAACAGGCTATCAAAATTTGATTAAGTTGTGCTCCATTGGCCATTTGGAGGGTTTTCACTATAAGCCGCGCATCGATATGGATGCTTTGGCTGCCCATCATGAAGGCATCATATGCTTGAGCGCTTGCTTGGGCGGTGAAGTGCCGCAGCATTTGCTGCATGGTCGGGAAGCCGAAGCACGACGTGCGGCCGAACGATACCGTAGCATTTTTGGCGAAGATTTTTATCTGGAGCTTCAGGATCATGGTCTGTCGGAGCAAAAACGCGTAAATCCTCAATTGATCGCATTGGCGAAGGAACTGGATATTCCGCTAGTGGCGACGAATGACGTGCATTACTTAACCGAGCCGGATGCTGATGTCCAGGACGTTCTGATTTGTATCGGGACAGGGAAGACAGTTGACGATGAGGAGCGCTTGCGTATACCAACACGTCAGTTGTATCTGAAAAGTCAGGAGGACATGGCTCGTTTATTTCCACATGTAGCAGAAGCCATCGCTAATACGGTGCGTATTGCTGAAAAATGCGAGCTGGAGCTGGAATTCGGCCAATCGATTTTGCCTGAATATCGCCCGCTGCCAGAGGACATGACGTCTTCGTCCTATTTGCGTAGTCTGTGCATGCAAGGGCTAGAGCGTCGCTACGGAGGCGATCCTGTATGGGAGCAGCCGGAGGAGCGGGAAAGACTGGACCAGCGGCTAAACTACGAATTAAATACGATTGACAGTATGGGCTTCAGCGATTATTTCTTGATTGTATGGGATTTTATTGCTTTTGCTCATAAGCATAAGATTGCAACCGGTCCGGGACGGGGTTCCTCCGCCGGTAGTTTGGTGGCCTATGTGCTTAATATCACGAATGTCGATCCGATAAAATACAATCTGCTCTTTGAACGGTTTCTGAACCCTGAACGGATCAGCATGCCAGATATAGATATTGATTTTAGCGATGAACGCCGTGACGAGGTTATCGACTATGTAGTACAGAAGTACGGAAATGAGCATGTTGCGCAAATTATTACCTTTGGGACATTAGCGGCAAGAGCCGCAGTCCGTGACGTCGGCCGTGTATTGAACGTGCCGTATGGCGAGGTGGACAAGGCGGCCAAGTTGATCCCGGCGCAGCTCGGCATTAATATCCGGCATGCGTTGGAGATCACCCCCGAGCTGAAGGCTCTGTATGAAACGAAGCCCAAGACACGTGAACTGCTGGATATGGCGATCAAAGTAGAAGGAATGCCTCGCCATGCTTCGACACATGCGGCGGGTGTTGTCATCTCGCGGACTCCATTGACCGATGCGGTTCCGCTGCAAGAGGGGAGCGAAGGGGTTCCTTTAACGCAGTACTCAATGGAAAATCTGGAGCGCATCGGTTTGTTGAAAATGGATTTTCTTGGACTACGTACGCTCTCCATTATTGAACGGTGCATGCGCTGGGTTGCGGAGCAGCATGGAGAAACACCTGACTTTAGCCGTGTTCCCGACGATGACCCGCATACCTATGACTTGCTGGGCAAAGGAGATACAGGAGGCGTGTTCCAGCTGGAGTCGGCCGGTATACGCCGGGTACTCAAGGATTTGAAACCGAGTGTTTTCGAGGATATCATTTCTGTCCTGGCTTTGTATCGTCCGGGCCCGATGGGTTTTATTCCCAACTTTATACAGGCTAAGCACGGACAGATTGAGGTTTCTTATCCGCATCCTGATCTTGAACCGATCTTAAAGGATACGTACGGTATTATTGTGTATCAGGAACAAATCATGCAGATTGCATCGCGCATGGCTGGCTTTTCCTTGGGAGAGGCCGATCTGCTGCGCCGCGCGGTGTCTAAGAAAAAACGCGAGGTGCTGGATCTGGAGCGTGGTCATTTTGTCGAAGGCAGTATTAAACAGGGGTACACAGAGGAGGAAGCCGGCAGGGTTTACGATATGATCGTCCGTTTTGCTGACTACGGTTTTCCGCGTGCCCATGCAGCTGCTTATGGTGTGCTAGCATTCCAGACGGCTTATCTTAAGGCCCATTATCCAGTACAATTCATGGCTTCCATGCTGACGGCCGTCATGGGAAGTCATCGAAAAGTGGCTGAATATGTCGTCGAATGCCGTCGTATGGATATCGCAGTGTTGCCGCCTGATGTGAATGAGAGTGGGGTGCTGTTTACCCCATTACAGCAGGGTGATATCCGCTTTGGACTGGCTGCCATTAAAAATGTCGGCACACAAGCAATGGAAAGCATTCTTGCTGTTCGTAAGGAACGCCCTTTCGACAGCTTGCTCGATTTTTGTCGACGCGTTGATTTGAGGGTGTGTAATAAGAGAGTGATTGAATCGCTCATTCAGGCAGGGGCATTTGATTCATTGACAGGCCATCGGGCACAGTTGCTTGCCATGCTGGATGAAACGGTGGATGCAGCTGCCAAATGGCGCAAGGAACGTGACGATTTGCAAATTGATATGTTTGGCTTTGTAGAAATGCCTAATTGGGATATTGAATACCCCAATGTACCTCCATTTAGTACCAGCCAGCAATTAGAGCTGGAACGCGAACTGCTGGGACTGTATTTGTCTGGGCATCCGCTAGATGATTTTGAGTCGCTGCTGGAAAGCAGCCAAGCGGATCGTCTGATGGAGCTGAGCGAAGTGCCAGATGAAACAGTTATTGTAACCGCAGGCATGGTGGTGTCACTCAAGACGATTACGACCAAGCAGGGAAAGGCCATGGCCTTCATTGAGCTGGAGGATCAGATTGAGCGCTGTGAGGTTGTGCTGTTTCCTGAGGTATGGAAGCGAAGCCAGCAGTGGATTGAAAAGGGTGCCTTGCTTGCACTACGTGCCAAGATGCAGCAGCAGGACGAGCACTTCAAGCTCCTTGCGGATGAGGCAGCCCCGCTGGCGGAAGACGCGTTGGCAAGGCTTCTTCAGCGCCGGCGTACCGGCGCACGTTCGTCCGCAGCAGCCGCTCCATCAGCGTCGCCGCAGCAGAAGGCGGCTCGTCCCGTAGCGGCCCCCTCACAACGCGGAGGCGAAGCGGCTCACGGTGAGCAGGTGCCTTCCCCGCGCGGCTCGGAAGCCTCCGCCCGTCAGCGGGTGTTTGTCAAAATCACCCGCCAGGCCGAGGCGGACGCCAGCTTGCTGGTCAGCCTCAAGGCGTTGCTACAGGAGCATCCCGGTGCTGTGCCTACCGTACTCTTTTACGAGAGCAACCAGCGTCTGCTGGCGTTGAGTGATGCTTACAGCATTAAGCCTTCTCCTCAGCTTTTTGATCGAATGGAGTCGATGCTAGGTGAAGGTACCGTGAAAGTCAAATGACAGGCACACAGCAACACGCCCTTATTGTAACGGTTTAATGAACATTTTCCTTCCCTTTCGCATACACTTGGAAAACTGGCGGAACAGGAGATTCAACACGTGTCCTGCACCATAAGGTCCCGCACGGTGGAAGAATAGAACTGCATGGTGAAAGCGGGAGGGAAATTATGTCCTATGAATATGCAGAAACCTTGTTAAATCGCAGAGGCATTCGGATCGAGTCCATTGCGGACATTGTTTTTCAGCTTCAGCTAAAATATTATCCTCATTTGACTATGGAAGAATGTGTAGAAAGTGTCAAAGCGGTTTTGCAAAAGCGAGAGGTACAATATACACTGCTGACAGGCATTGCACTCGATGAGCTGGCCGAAAAAAAACTTCTTCCCCAGCCACTTCAAGCCATTATGGAGGCAGACGAACCGCTGTATGGAGTGGACGAGACAATGGCTCTTGGCATTACGAGCGTGTACGGCATGATTGGCTTGACCAGTTTTGGCTATCTGGATAAAGAAAAGATTGGAATTATCGATAAGCTGAACCAAAAAGGCAGTGGCATTCATGTGTTTTTAGACGATCTTGTCGCCGGATTGGCTGCCGCCGCTTCTTCGCGTATTGCCCATCGGAGCCTTCATGCCAAGCATTATCCTGCATCATTGGATGTTTAATTGGCCTGAATAAACAGAATTAATGATTATCTAGGCCCTCCGACGGAACTTGAATGATCAGGAGGGCTTTTGTTGCGGGAAAAAAGTAAGGTATGTTATCATGAGTCTATTATATGGGCTCAAAACTTGAGGCTTAGGGGGTAGAAACAAGGCATGTGGACGGTGATATATATTGCACCGACGGCCAGACTGGCTGACATGATTAAGCTCAAACTGTCTGAAGAAGGTTTTATGGTGCAGACCCGGGCCATCAGTGCATCCAAGCAACAGTTTGAGATACTTGTGCCTTCGGGTGAAGTCGAAGAAATACAGGAAGTGCTTAATTCGATTTTGCGCCCTTGAGTCCGGAACGGCGGAAGTGATACAGCAGCATGAATGGAACAAAGGATGCACGATCGGCGGTAATGTTGTATTAACAGGCGTTGACGTGTGTATGAACATAATGCTTAGAGGTGCCGCATCGACGGCAGAGGACCTTGTATCGGTTACGGCTGACAAATAAACGGCTGGAGAGGTGTAGTTGTGTTTAAAGATTTATTCCAAAAGAAGCGTAAATACGCGACCATCCCTTCGGAACGGGCGCTGAGCGGCGATCAAGCGGACATGCCGGATCGTCCCAAACGGGAAATTCCCGAAGGTCTTATGACCAAATGTGGCAAGTGTGGAAGTATTCAATACAGCAAAGAGTTGGAGAAAAATTTGAAAGTGTGTCCGGTGTGCGGATACCATATGCGTTTGAATGCAATGGATCGCATTCGCATGGTGCTCGACGAAGACACGTTTACGGAATATGATGCCGATATGATTTCGGTTGATCCGCTGGACTTTCCGGGATATGCAAGTAAGTTGGAGCAACAGACCCTGAAATCTGGCCTGCGCGAGGCTGTCGTTACGGGCGACGGCCTTATTCATGGGCATCCTGTTGTCGTAGCGGTGATGAGCTTTGACTTTTTTACAGGCAGTATGGGCTCGGTCGTAGGAGAGAAAATTACGCGTGCCATTGAGCAGGCGATTGACAAGCGCTTGCCGCTTATCATCTTCTCCACATCCGGTGGGGCACGTATGCAGGAAAGTATTCTGAGTCTGATGCAGATGGCCAAAACAAGCGCTGCTCTCGCTCGTCTGGACGAGCAGGGATTGCTCTATATTTCTGTGATCACTGATCCGACTACAGGTGGAGTCTCCGCCAGCTTTGCTATGCTTGGAGATATTATTATTGCAGAGCCAGGTGCTGTATTTGGTTTTGCAGGTCGTATTGTAATTGAGCAAACGATCAGACAGAAGCTGCCGGATGATTTCCAAACTTCCGAATTTAATTTGCAGCACGGACAATTGGATATGGTTGTACATCGCAAGGAACTGCGTGATACCCTTGGGCAATTGCTTGATCTGCACAGTGTGAAAGGGGAGGAATAAATGGCTGGCGAATTGCCTTATGAAAAGCCCCTGGTCGAGATGCGACAGAAGATCGAAGAACTTAAGCAATTCGGACAGGACAAGCAAATTGATTTTACAGATGAAATTAACCGTCTGGAAGAACGTTATCTCCAGATGGAAGAAGAAATATACACGAACATTACAGCATCGCAAAAGATGCATCTGGCTCGTCATCATCAAAGACCAACGTCCCTTGATTTGATCGAGCAGGTGTTTACAGATTTTATTGAATTGCATGGCGACCGCTTGTTCGGAGACGATCTGGCGGTTGTGGGCGGGATTGCCAAGCTAAATGGTATTCCGGTGACCGTCATTGGTCAGCAACGTGGTAAGGATACGAAAGATAACATTGCACGCTTTTTTGGTAGTGCCCATCCGGAAGGATTCCGTAAAGGCTTGCGGCTGATGCAGCAGGCTGAAAAATTTAAGCGTCCTATTATTACATTTATTGATACGAAGGGCGCTTATCCGGGTAATACAGCAGAGGAGAGAGGTCAATCGGAAGCGATTGCCCGCAATTTGCGGGAGATGGCAAAGCTTTCGGTGCCTGTTATTTGTGTGGTCATCGGCGAGGGTGGAAGCGGCGGTGCGCTTGCGTTTGCAGTGGGTAACCGTGTGCTGATGCTGGAACACGCCATTTATTCGGCCATTTCTCCGAACGGCGCAGCCTCGATTCTATGGAAAGATGCTTCTAAGGCAGATCAGGCAGCTGAAGCGATGAAGATCACCGCTAATGACCTCCTGCGCATGGAGATTATCGAGGATATCGTGCCAGAGCCGAAAGGGGGCGCACATCGTAACTATGAAGTGACTGCTGCCGCAATCAAGGAGTTATTAGAACGTCATTTGGCAGACCTTACGAATATGAGCTGCGATGAATTGAGAGAAGACAGGTATCAAAAATTCCGGAAAATAGGACAATATACTTTCTTAAAACCTTCGGAATCTGAACCTATGTTGTAATACGCTGGAAACGGGTAACAATAAATATGACGAACTTCCTATACAAATAGGAAAAAGTGTAGTAGATTTAATTGTTGGAAAAAGATATAAAGAGTAGCACCTTTGAAAACGGAGGAAAAACCCAAATGCGCAAAACTAAGATTGTATGTACCATCGGTCCTTCCAGTGAATCATTGGAAAATGTGAAGAAACTGATTATGGCTGGTATGAACGTAGCCCGCCTGAATTTCTCTCACGGTGATTTCGAGGAGCATGGCAACCGGATTAAAAACATCCGTCAAGCTTGTAAGGAGCTTAACAAAAATGTTGCTATTTTGCTCGATACGAAGGGGCCGGAAATCCGGACAGGAAAGCTCGAAGTTGAACCTATTGAGCTTGTTCAGGACGAGTTCATTACGCTGACAACGGAAGAAATTCTCGGTACGCAAGATCGTATCTCCATTACGTACAAGGATCTTCCCTCGGACGTGGAGCCCGGCTCCACCATTCTGATCGACGATGGTCTGATCGGACTCACCGTTATTGAAGTATCAGGCACTGAAATCAAATGCCGCATTGTCAATGGCGGAACGATCAAAAGCAAGAAGGGCGTTAACGTTCCAGGCGTTGCTATCTCATTGCCTGGTATTACGGAGAAAGATGCGAATGATATCATTTTTGGTATTGAGCAGGACATTGATTTCATCGCGGCTTCTTTTGTTCGTAAAGCAAGTGATGTACAGGAAATTCGTGAATTGCTGGCGAAGCACAACGCAAGCCACATTCAAATCATCTCCAAAATAGAAAATCAGCAAGGTGTTGACAACCTGGATGAAATTTTGGAAGCTTCGGATGGTCTGATGGTTGCCCGTGGTGACCTCGGTGTGGAAATTCCTGCTGAAGAAGTGCCTCTGGCGCAAAAATTGATGATTAACAAATGTAATGTAGCTGGCAAGCCTGTTATTACAGCAACACAAATGCTGGATTCCATGCAACGTAACCCGCGTCCGACTCGTGCGGAAGCAAGTGACGTAGCCAATGCTATTTTTGACGGAACAGATGCAATTATGCTGTCCGGCGAAACAGCTGCGGGTAAATATCCGGTAGAATCTGTATTGACCATGTCACGTATTGCCGAAAAAGCTGAGTCTTCTCTGAACTACCGCGATTTGTTCAAAAAACAAAGAACGGCTCAAGAAATTAGTATTACAGAAGCAATCAGCCAATCCGTTTCTATTTCTGCACTTGACCTGCATGCCAAAGCAATTCTGACGTCCACGCAAAGCGGAACAACGGCGCGTATGATCTCTAAATACCGTCCTGAAGCTCCGATTGTCGCTGTGACAACACAGGAAAGAACAGTTCGCCGTTTGGCTCTGATCTGGGGCGTACACGCAGTACAAGGCAGACCCATCGTTGACACAACAGACAGCCTGTTTGACAATGCGCTGGAAGGTGGCCGCAAATCTGGCCTCGTTAAAGAGGGCGATTTGGTTGTGATTACAGCGGGCGTACCTCTTGGTGATTCCGGTTCCACGAACCTGATCAAAATTAGCTGCGTACCAGCACAAGCGTAATTGTAGTCCCCGCAAAGTAATACAGGGATGGCATTTACTCGTTACAATAAGTAAAGGAGCATTCAGGTCCATAAGACCTGAATGCTCTTTTTTTGTTAACTAGTTCTTATTCCTTCTCGTCGTATAAAATCAAGGAATGCCTGTTGCATCATGTTCCTATGTGTATCTTGTTGATACACGATCTTTATTTGATAATAGCTCTTTTTTTTGTCAGCTTCGGGAAAAGGAAGCCATTCCACCGAGGGGACAGTATGATCCTCGCTACGAACTCCGCAGGCAGGAAAGAAGGCAAGCGCGTCACCGCCACTTACCACTTGCTTTACTGCTTCCCAAGAGTTGATTTCCAGATGGGATTTAATTAGCGAAGAATAGGAATCTACAACGGATGCCCCGCTATATTTTACCCATATGTGCTTATCCAGCGTATCGAGCCCATTGATGTCCAGTGACTTGGATGTCTCAGCCGATGCTGAGCGGATAATCCCCACCTGATCTGAAGCCACTGGTTCTGCCACCGTATTTTCCAGAAGAGATTCTCCATCGTCGAGAAAAGCAAAATCAATATCCCCCTCTTTCAGTAGCTGCTTGATTACATCCGGAGATTGAATCTCTAACTGAATACGCCATTCTGGATATTGTTGTGCAAATTCAGCCATGATAGTTGGGAGAAGATACATGCCTGAAATCGACTCTGCGCCCAGATGTAAGAGGTTCTGAGATTCTTCTGTCTGTTCATCTACAGCTTGTCGGGCCTCTTGCTCAAGAGAGAGAATTTGCTTTGCGTAAGGCAACATTTTTTTACCAGCCTCGGTTAGCATAATTCTACCTTGTTGGAGAGAGAACAGAGTCGCACCCATTTCCTTTTCCAGACTTTTCATATGAAAGCTGACGGTGGGCTGTTTGATTTGTAAAGTTTCGGCCACCTCCGTCGCTTTATGGTATTTATCGATCAGCACTAAGATGCGCAATTTTAAAATATTCATAGAATCGAACAACTCTCCTTACTTAATATTTATGCCTGAATTTAAACTATAGATTAATTATATACCGAAAAATAATTTATCTATCAATATTTTATATTTGTTTTACAAAACCTAGTCGTTCGTCTAACATTCCGGGCCTACAATGTAAAAGTGTTGATGGTCATAAATAAAAAACCGTCACTTAACTAAGGGGAGGACAATAAAAAATGTTGAAAAAATGGCCGTTCATTCTGATGACTCTCACCATGATATTTGCACTTGCAGCTTGCGGATCCGGTAACAATGCTGCACCACAAGGAGACGCTGCTGCAGGAACAGACAATAAAGCAGCTGCTGAACTGACAGGTAACATTCTGGCTGTTGGCTCCACTGCACTTCAACCATTGGTAGAGCAAGCGGGACAAAAATTTATGGCTGTCGATAAATATAAAGGCATTGCGGTTCAAGTGCAGGGTGGCGGTAGCGGTACTGGCTTGACCCAAGTTTCCGGTGGACAAGCGGATATCGGTAACTCTGACGTATTTGCAAAGGAAAAACTGGAGAGCGGCGCAGAAGAGCTGGTCGATCACCAAGTAGCTGTTGTAGCTATGTCAGCGGTAGCGAATCCTAAAGTAGGCGTAACAGACCTGAAAAAAGATCAACTGGTACAAATCTTCACAGGTAAAATTACGAACTGGAAAGAAGTTGGTGGTGCAGATCAAAAAATCGTGATCGTGAACCGTCCAAGTAGCTCCGGTACTCGTGCAACCTTTGAAAAATACGCGCTGGGACAAAAAACAGAAGATCTGCCAGGCTCCATTCAGGAAGATTCCTCTGGTACTGTGAAAAAGCTGATTGCTGAAACACCTGGTGCGATTGGTTACCTGGCTCTGTCCTACATCGACAACACAGTTACTGCTTTGAAGTATGACGGTGTGGAAGCTAACGTTGAAAATGTAGAACAAGGTAAATATCCAGTGTGGGCATATGAGCATATGTACACTAAAGGTGAGCCAAAAGAACATGTAAAAGCATTTCTGGACTATATTCTGTCTGATGAAATCCAAAAAGCAGACGTTGTAGACCTGGGATACATCCCGGTATCAGGTATGCAAGTGAAACGTGATGCTGACGGTAATATCACGAAATAAGGAGAGCGATCTCCTGTTCGGATGAACGCAGCTAACGCGAGTATATTCACGAAGAAGAGGCGGACTAACGTCCGGCCTCTATTCTTCGCTTAAAGGAGTTACAGTATGGAACCAATTGAAGGGAAGGCATACATGGAACAGAATAAACGATCCCGAGTTATGAAAGAAAGACATTACTGGGAAGAATGGACCGGCCGCATCTATACGTCGGTTTGTGTCGTTTTTTTAGTTGCAGTCATTGTCTCCATCGTATATTTTGTTGCCTCCAAAGGTGTAGCTACATTTGCGGTGAATGGAGTCAGTCTGCGAGAATTTTTCTTTGGAACCAAATGGAGCCCGGATGGCGAGCCCAAGTCCTTCGGCGCGCTTCCGTTCATTACGGGTTCTTTTGCCGTAACCATACTAGCGGCCTTAATTGCCAGTCCGCTTAGCTTGTGCGCAGCTTTGTTTATGACGGAAATCGTGCCGAAATCGGGTAAACGTATCCTTCAGCCTGCCATTGAATTGTTATCCGGCATTCCGTCGGTTGTCTATGGCTTTGTCGGCTTGACCGTAATCGTCCCATTGCTGCGAAACGTGTTCGGGGGACAAGGCATCGGTATTCTCGCAGGTTGCCTTGTGTTGTCGGTTATGATTTTACCGACGATTACGAGTATTATGGCGGATGCGTTGTCTTCCCTGCCGGGGGGACTGCGAGAATCCTCTTATGCATTGGGGGCTACCCGCTGGCAGACAATTGCCCGTGTTATTATCCCGACGCTGCTGCCTGCTCTTTTAACAGGAATTATTCTCGGGATGGCTCGTGCCTTCGGAGAAGCGTTGGCTGTACAGATGGTCATCGGGAATGCTCCGCACATACCGCATTCCTTGCTGGAATCCGCTTCGACCTTGACCAGCGTCATTACTCTTAGCATGGGCAACACAGCGATGGGCTCCGTTCATAACAATGCACTCTGGAGTATGGCGCTTGTCCTTCTGCTCATGACATTTATTTTCGTGCTGCTGGTAAGGCTGCTTGAAAGGAGAAACCGGGTTTGATGAAAGCTAAAACGACCGACAAGATCGCTACATTTGTAATCTGTTTCTTCGCCTTGTTCATTGTTGCACTTTTGGTGGGATTGCTGGGCTTCATTTTGGCTCGTGGAGTCAGTCATATTTCTTTTGACTTTCTAACCAGTGCTCCGCAAACTTTACGTGCAGGTGGCGGCATTGGTCCGCAACTGTTTAATTCTGTATTTTTGCTAATCTTAACTTTGATTATCACCATTCCAATTGGCTGGGGCGCCGGCATTTACATGGCGCAATATGCAAAGCCGGGAAAAATTACGGACTTCATACGACTTGTCGTCGAAGTATTGTCCTCGTTCCCGTCGATCGTCATTGGATTGTTTGGACTATTACTCATCGTCAATACATTTAATTTTGGCTTTTCCCTCTTGTCAGGGGCGCTGGCTCTAGCCGTATTCAATCTGCCGCTGATGGTTCGCACAACTGAGCAGGCTTTCCGTGCTGTACCGAAGGAGCAAAAGGAAGCCGGACTTGCGCTCGGATTGTCCAAGTGGAAAATCATTACCTCCATTTTGTTGCCAGCAGCGCTGCCAAGCTTGATTACGGGTACCATCTTGGCCGCAGGCCGTATTTTTGGGGAAGCCGCCGCATTGCTGTTTACAGCAGGGATGAGTACACCGCCGCTTGATTTTACCGATTGGAATCCATTGCATGCCAGATCGCCCATTAATCCGATGCGACCTGCCGAAACATTGGCTGTTCATATTTGGAAGGTCAACAGTGAAGGCATTGCTCCTGACTCCAAAGATATCGCCGCAGGCGCTTCTGCGGTATTGGTGCTGCTCGTTCTGGTCTTCAACTTGAGTGCAAGATGGTTCGGAAGAGTCGTTTACCGTCGGTTGACAGCTGCCAAACGAATGGATTAGAAAGGGGATGGAGACAATGGAACATGTGATTACACGAACGGCAAAAACCGCCACACCAGCAACATCCGTTCAGTCTACGCGTTCAGAACAACTTGCGGGGCAAGCGCCACATCCGTTCAGTACTGAGGATTTGAGTATTTATTACGGAAGCTTTGAGGCCGTGAAAAAAGTAAACTTAGCTTTTCCAGAGCAGACCGTGACCGCCCTGATTGGGCCTTCCGGCTGTGGTAAATCGACTTTTTTGCGTTCCCTTAACCGAATGAATGATGAGATTGCGTCTTCATCGACAACGGGACATATTTGGATGGACGGACAGGATTTAACGGCACCTGAGACGGACGTGATCAAGCTGCGTCAGCAAATAGGCATGGTGTGGCAACGGCCTAACCCTTTTTACAAATCGATTTATAATAACATTGCGTTCGGTCCTAAATACCGGGGAGTGCGCAAAAAGAAGCAGCTCGATGAAATCGTCGAAAGCAGCCTGCGTAAGGCGGCATTATGGGATGAGGTCAAGGATCGTCTTCACGATTCGGCTCTTGCTCTGTCTGGCGGGCAACAGCAGCGGCTTTGTATTGCACGTGCACTTTCCGTTCAACCGAAAATTCTGTTGCTTGACGAGCCAGCTTCCGCGCTGGACCCTGTGTCTACAGGCAAGGTGGAAGAGCTTATTAGCGAATTGAAAAAAGAACTGCGCATCGTTATTGTGACGCACAATATGCAGCAGGCTGCACGAATTTCCGATTATACTGCCTATTTTTATGTTGGAAGTTTGGTGGAACATGGGAAAACAAACGATATATTCACCAATCCTGAAAACGAGTTGACTCAAGAGTATATCATGGGTCGCTTTGGATAAGCCGTCCAGATTGACGACTTGTTATAGATATAAAACATGATAAACATCTTACTAATCTAGTATTGGTAAGATGTTTTTTTATTAGTTTAGTAAACTCTTATATTTGTATATAATAAAATATATTGATTATTTGGTTATATTTTCATATAATACATGTGTTTAATAGTTCTTGAAATACCACAATCCAATTAAAGGAGAGGTTTGCAATGAAGTTTAACGTTAAAAAATCTGTCAAATGGATTGCTTTTTCTGGAATGGCTATTACCCTAACAACTGGACTTGTTAGCCCTTCATGGGCAGCAGCTGAGCAGAATGTGACTGATGCAGGTGCGAGTGTTACCCAAGCTGTATACAATGATGCAAACGTTTACAAAAATGCTGTTGTTCCACTGGCTAGTGTGAATGTGAGTAGTTTGCTGGACAAGTATCGTGATTTTAGTAAATTTTCTACAGGAAATACATCCAAGGACACTACGCTTGCTTTGAATATTGTATCGTGGCAATTGCCGCATGGTGGATTCTTCAAAGCGATGGAAAAGAATTATAAATCCAAATGGGATGGCAAGGCAGCACGTTCTACATGGAAGAGCAAGGATGGTGTTGAACTCGGAACGTTTGATAACGAGGCCACGACAACCGAGATCCGCTTTTTAGCGGATGTATACAAAAAAACTAAAAACAAAGACATTAAAAACAGTGTACAAAAAGCAGTTGATTTCGTACTAACCTCTCAATATTCCTCTGGCGCTTGGCCGCAGGTATACCCTAAACGTGGTAATTATTCTGATGCCGCAACCTACAACGATGATGCTATGGTTAGAGTGATGGTACTGGCAGATGACATTGTAAACAAAAGACAGCCGTTTGATAGCGATATTCTTGACAATACATATCGCTCCAGACTTCAGCAGGCTCTGAATAAAGGCGTACAGTATACACTAAAAGCTCAAATTGTAAACAATGGCACACCAACGATCTGGGGAGCACAGCATGATCCGATTACTTATGAATCTGTGCCTGCGCGAGCATTCGAGCTTGCTTCCAAAACAACGACGGAATCGGTAGGCATTACCGCATTCTTAATGTCTCAACCGCAGACGACTGAGGTGAAAAAAGCAGCTCAGAGTGCCTTGAAATGGTTTGACACGAATCGGATCGACGGTATGAAATACAATCGTCAAGGTCCGGAGTTTTTCCAAAAGGATGCATCAAGCGTGATGTGGTATCGTTTCTACAACGTGGAGGACAATAAGTATTTCTTCTCAGACCGAGATGGCAAAAAGTATACGGACATCATGAAAATTAGTGAAGAAAGACGACTTGGTTACGCCTGGGCGGGAAGTCAGGCGAAGAGCTTATTGAAACTGGCTTCGGAAAGTGGATATTATAAACTGTCCAAGCCGTTGCCACAATAATAAAGCCATTGTTGTAAATGCTTTGAGAGGGAGAGCCGTATGGTTCGGCCCTCTTTTTGTTCCCAGGCGGTAAATATGGTTTAATGGAGAGAGGGCAAAATAGAGATAAAGATGCACAAAGATAGGAGAGCTTGTATGACTCAAGAGGAGAAACAAACGCAACTACGATGGTATGGCGCACCTCTACGTGTCCGTTATCAGGAAAGCGACCAGATGGGGGTCGTGTATCATGCGAATTATTTAAACTGGTTTGAGATCGGGCGTACGGAAATGATTCGGCAGGCAGGCTTTAACTACCGGAGCATGGAGGATCGAGGAGTTTTGCTGCCAGTTATTGAAATCAATGCGAAATATGCGAGCCCTGCTCGATATGATGATTTAGTTACTATCTATACCGCTATTACGGACTTCTCCAGACTACGTCTGAACTATACTTATGAGGTTCGACGGGTAACGGATGAGGAGCACCAAAACAATGTGGGAAAGGTATGGACAGAGGCTGACACGCTGCCGGGAGAACTGCTGGTCACAGGATCGACACGACATGTGTGGTTGAATACCGACTGGAAGCCCGTTCGGCTCGATCAGGCACTGCCTGAGTTGTACACTGCGTTAAGGTTTGCTTTTACAGGCGGGAGGGACAGAAGTCATGATGATGCGTAAACGTCTGTGGCTGTTGCTGCTGCTTATTCCTTTGGCGGAGCTGTACGGGTTTATATGGGTAAGTCACTGGATTGGAGCGGGGAAAACTATTCTGCTCATTATTCTGACGACCCTGATTGGCGCTGCCATGATGCAATTTGAAGGTCGAAAGGTGATTGCCGATGCCAAAAATGAAATGAACCGGGGCCAAATGCCTGGCCGTAAAATGCTGGATGGATTATGTGTGTTTTTCGGCGGGAGCTTGCTGCTTATCCCTGGATTTATAACGGATATTATTGGTTTTACGTTGGTGTTTCCTTTAACACGAGTATTGTACCGACGTTTTTTATTAAAGTGGCTGGAGAAAAAAATGAAAAACGGCAGTATTACGTTTCGGCGGTTTTGACTGAGCTGCCGTTGTCCCCTCTCTATAACCTAGCGGACTCTTCCAGCAAGAATGTAGTTGCGCAAGTCCTGAATGACATTTGCACGATTCAGTGCATCAAGAACGATGAGTGATACAGGTCCGATAATGAGTCCTAAAACGCCAAACAGCTTGAGCCCGATGAACATACCGATGAGGGTGGGAAGCGGGTTCAATCCCACGCTGCTGGCCAGCACCTTAGGCTCCACGATCTGCCGTCCAATCAACAGGATGGCATAGAGGATCGACAATCCAACCCCTAGTGCCAAATTCCCTGACATATACGCATACAGTGTCCACGGAATCATCACAATGCCAACCCCTAAATAAGGTAACAAATCCACCAGCCCGATCATCAAACCGATGGTAAAGGCCGATTCCACACGCAAGATGAACAGCCCAATGATAACCGTTAATGCCGTAATGGAAATGATAATAAACTGTGCACGCAAATAGCCGTACAATGCTTTACGCAGATCGTGCCAAATATCTGACAATGGTTTGCGGATCGTATCAGGAACCGTATTCGAAAGTATTCGACTATGTCGATCCCAATCCTTACTAATAAAAAAGGCCGCTAATACAATAACCATTAGCACAGCTCCCATATTAGGCAGAGAGGTTAGCAAATTTAAAACCCCATTAAAAAATTGACCGACTAGCGTAGTAACAGCAGAACTGACGGTTTGAGTCGTTTTATCAATATTGCTGTTAATGGTGTGTTGGTAATCGGGATTATCCCGAATAAAATGGTTGATTTCAATAATTATATTTTGGATTAAATCGCTTTGCGTCCAATCAATAAACAGGCTTTTAAAACGCTCGATATGCCCGTCAAAAGTCATGGCCAGCTTAATCATTTCTCGAACCATTCGGGTGATTGCAGCAGACAGGATGATTGCGATTCCGCCTAAATATACAAATAAGGAGACCGTGACAGCCGCCCAACGTGGCATACGAGCCTTGTTACGCAAAAAAACGACCAATGGGTTCATAGCATAGGCCACAAGCCAGGCGAATAGGAAAGGATAAACGAGAGGGAACAGCATATATATGCCCAGCAACAGAGCTACAATCACGATTACGACCCATAGAGCACGAAATATGCGATTCAAGATTAACCGACTCAAGCTCTCACGACTCCTTTCTTTTCGATGGCACTCCTTAAAGGAAGTGCTCTACTATACTTATGCGGGAGGAGGGTAAGACAAGACCTATGTAAAAAAGTGCAAATGAACGCATATATTTTGTAAGGGGTTTCAAAAATTTCTTTATAGATGCGATAAAACATTTGAATGTGTTGGAATAGCCCTCAATGTTCACATAAACGACAAAATCCAGTATAGTGAAAGAAGGTTTAAATATTGACATATGGCGTTAACATTACTCAGCTAAATAAAAGACATATCTTACTTTTGAAAATGTTTACATTGCAAGTCCGTTCACAATGTTTTTACAAAGGAGAGATGTAACGATGACAGCGACTAAAGGTCTGGAAGGGATCGTAGCGACCACTTCCTCCATAAGCTCTATCGTAGATGGCGTTCTCACGTACCGGGGTTATAACATTGATGATTTGGCTGTTAACGCCGATTTTGAAGAGGTAGCTTATTTGTTGTGGTTTGGAAAATTACCTGACCAAGAGCAATTGCAAGAGCTTCGCAGCCAGTTAAGCGAATATGCTGCTATTCCGGATGAAATTATTACTCAATTAAAGTTATACCCGAAAGAATTGAGTACGATGGCTGCCTTGAGGTCAGCTGTATCGTCTCTTGCTTTGTATGACCCAGAGGCGGATGATATGTCAAGAGAGTCCAATGTGACCAAAACCGTCAAGCTTCAGGCGCAATTGCCCACAATTGTGGCAGCCATAGCGCGTATACGCGAAGGCTTGGAACCAATTGCGCCTAAAAAAGGTGTTTCCATTGCTGAAAACTTTTTGTATCAGCTGACTGGCAAGGATCCGGAGGAGACGGCTATTAAGGCGTTCAATCAGGCCCTCGTGCTGCATGCCGATCATGAATTGAATGCTTCGACCTTTGCTGCGCGTGTAACGGTAGCCACTTTATCAGATATTTATTCCGGGATCACGTCTGCCATTGGGGCCTTAAAAGGACCGTTACATGGTGGGGCCAATGAGGCTGTTGCTAAAACACTGGAGGAGATTGGCGGATTGGATCAGGTGGACTCCTATATTCAGGCCAAACTGGATAACCGCGAAAAAATTATGGGCTTTGGGCATCGTGTCTATAAAAACGGTGATCCGCGTGCCAAGCATTTGCACAAAATGTCCCGCGAGCTGGGAGAAATGAACGGCGACACTACGTTGTTTGATATGTCAGTTCGAATTGAGAGTATTGTAACAGGGCAAAAAGGCTTGAAGCCGAATGTGGATTTTTATTCTGCCTCCGTATATACCCAGTTGGGTATCAAGAGGGACCTGTTTACTCCTATCTTTGCTGTAAGCCGTGTATCGGGGTGGACTGCACACATTTTGGAGCAGTATGAAAATAACCGCTTGATTCGTCCGCGTGCGGAATACACAGGTCCGATGGATCAAAAATATGTGTCCCCAGAGTTGCGCTAACCTTTGGAGGAAGATTGAGGTTGTATACCCTGAATTTAAAAAATAAGGTACAATAGAAGGGTCGGCGAGAGATATACGTTTTTGTCTGTGATAAAGATCATGTCTTTCGTCCTGTACCCATTCATATCTGAGGAGGAAAAGGAACTTATGGCGAAATTTGAAAAGTTTGAGCTCCCAACTGAAGGCGAAAAAATTACAATTGATAACGGTCAACTGCAGGTTCCAAATCATCCGGTAATTCCGTTTATCGAGGGTGACGGCACAGGTCGCGACATCTGGAAAGCTTCCAAGCGCGTACTGGACGCGGCTGTAGAAAAAGCATATAACGGCACGAAAAAGATTGCCTGGTATGAAGTATTCGCTGGTGAGAAAGCTTTCAATACATACGGCGAGTGGCTCCCTAACGATACTTTGGAAGCCATCCGTGAGTATATTGTAGCCATTAAAGGTCCACTTACGACACCTATTGGCGGTGGTATCCGTTCATTGAATGTGGCATTGCGCCAAGAACTGGACTTATACGTATGCCTGCGTCCTGTTCGCTACTTTAACGGTGTCCCATCTCCAGTAAAACGTCCTGAGTTGGTAGACATGGTCATTTTCCGTGAGAATACAGAAGATATTTACGCAGGGATCGAATATGCCGAAGGGTCTGAAGACGTGAAAAAGGTAATTCAGTTCCTTCAGCATGAGCTGGGCGTGAATAAAATCCGTTTCCCTGAAACCTCAGGAATTGGGATTAAGCCAGTTTCCTCCGAGGGTTCAAAGCGTCTGGTACGGGCAGCTATTCAGTATGCCGTTGACCATGGGCGCAAGAGTGTAACGCTCGTACACAAAGGTAACATTATGAAATTTACCGAAGGTGCCTTCAAAAACTGGGGTTATGAAGTAGCTGAGCAAGAGTTTGCAGATAAAGTATTTACTTGGGCTCAGTATGATGTCATCAAGGAAAAAGAAGGTGAGGATGCGGCAAATGCAGCTCAAAAAGCAGCTGAAGATGCAGGCAAAATCATTATTAAGGATGCGATTGCTGATATTGCACTTCAACAAGTGCTGACTCGTCCTTCTGAATTTGATGTCATTGCTACGCTGAACCTGAACGGGGACTATCTGTCCGATGCTTTGGCTGCTCAAGTTGGTGGAATTGGGATCGCGCCAGGTGCAAACATTAACTATGTAACCGGGCATGCTATCTTTGAAGCTACGCATGGTACAGCTCCAAAATATGCAGACAAAGACGTAGTGAATCCTGGTTCCGTAATTCTGTCCGGCGTTATGCTGCTTGAACATTTGGGCTGGAAAGAAGCAGCTGACCTGATTTACAAGGGGCTGGAGACGTCCATTAATAAAAAGATTGTAACTTATGACTTTGCCCGTCTGATGGACGGTGCTACACAGGTGAAATGCTCCGAGTTCGCGGACACTATTATTAGTAACCTGTAAGGAAGGGGAATACTACTTGACCATTCAACGCAAAAAAATATCCATTGTTGGCGCCGGTTTTACCGGTGCCACTACCGCATTGCTGCTGGCTCAGAAGGAGTTAGGTGATATCGTACTCATTGATATTCCGCAACTAGAGAATCCGACTAAAGGCAAAGCGCTTGATATTTTGGAAGCTGGTCCAGTGCAGGGATTTGACACCCAGATCATGGGCACTTCTAATTATGAGGATGCAGCCAACTCGGATATCGTCATTATTACAGCCGGGATCGCGCGCAAGCCGGGGATGAGCCGTGATGATTTGGTCAACACGAACGCAGGAATTATAAAATCCGTATGTGAGAATGTGAAGAAGTACGCGCCCAATGCTATCGTCATTATTCTGAGTAATCCGGTCGATGCTATGACCTATACGGCGTACCAAACGCTTGGCTTCCCGAAAAATCGGGTTATTGGCCAATCAGGTGTGTTGGATACGGCTCGGTATTGTACCTTTATTGCACAGGAACTGAATGTTTCGGTTGAAGACGTGCGCGGTTTCGTTATGGGAGGGCATGGTGATGATATGGTGCCGCTCGTACGCTATTCCAGCGTAGGAGGTATACCTATCGATAACCTGATTTCTCAGGAACGTATCGAAGCGATTGTACAACGTACACGAGTGGGTGGCGGAGAAATCGTTAACCTATTGGGTAATGGCAGCGCATATTATGCTCCGGCAGCTTCGCTTGCGCAAATGACAGAAGCGATTGTAAAAGATAAAAAGCGGATTATACCAGTCATTGCTTACCTGGAAGGAGAGTATGGCTATCAGGACCTGTTCCTCGGTGTACCTACACTTCTTGGCGGTAACGGCATCGAAAAAGTGTTCGAGTTGGAATTGACAGCTGCAGAAAAAGCAGCGCTCGATCAATCTGCCGAAGCGGTTCGTAATGTGACTAAAATAGTCAACGTATAAATACGATTTGCTACTAAAACGGTATACTTTTTTACTTAAAGAGGTGTCCACAAGTCATAGTTATGGCTGTCGGCCACCTCTTTTATTTTTAAATAGTCTATTGTTTTCTTCCTTTTCTTTTAATATTGAAAGTTTCAGTTAGGATTTGCTGGCACCAGCGGAGCGAACGGAATGATTGCGGACAAGCATCCACCCGAGTTGAAACTTTCCCCCTCATACTCCTTTGCTTTGACCCACTTCCCCGGTATAATAGAGTTCATATGCATTAATAGTTACATAGAAAAGCATGTCCCAAAACATTGCAAAGATGCTAGTCATTCGTTGGAATATGATCGTTCTATGGAAAAATCAGTTTGTAAGAAAACAAAGAATTGGAGGTTATAAAGAATGTTTTTTATTCACATTATTGGATCACTGGCAATGGGCTTTTATTTATTGCTTCCCTTCGTCGTGGGCAAAATCGACAAATTGGCTCCAAGCGCGCAGGAGGGAACGATATCGGCTGTGCAGCTATTGAACCGTTTGGCGCAATTTGCACTAATCCTTGTGCTTATTAGCGGCATCTATATGATTTTTGCTTGGAAGTCTTATTCGGTAGCATGGATCGTGGTCGTGTTGTTGTTGTTTCTTGCTATTTCTGGTATCGCAGGTGCTATGGGTAAGCCATTACGATTGTCACTGGAAGCGGTTCGCAACCAACAGCCAATTACGCAATACGCTGGTAAAGTGCGAATGTTCAGTACACTGTTGGCCGTTTTCATGATCTTAATTACGTTTTTAATGGTATACAGCCATATTATTTAATGAATCATTTTATGAGCGGTTGGAATTGAATAATGACAACGGCTAACGTTGAAAAAACGGTCTGTGCAGAATAAGCATAGGTCGTTTTTTTGTGTGCTCACATAGCTGGATTTTTCTTTTTTCGTTTAACGGATAAGTTTGTGTGGTAAATCAGGAGTAGAGTGGATGCAAATGTTGCATCCTAAAAAATATCTGATTTTGAAGGGAGAATGTACAATGGCTAAAAGCAACCAACCTCAGCAAACCTTGCCCCCGCAGCACCAGGAACAGCAACCGGGGATTGAGTCCAAAATGACGCCTGCACCGCAATTTGAAAAACCAACTTACAAAGCGGCTGGCAAGCTAACAGGCAAAGTTGCACTGATTACTGGTGGAGACAGTGGAATTGGGCGGGCTGTAGCTGTCACGTACGCCAAAGAAGGTGCGGATGTAGCTATCGTCTACTTGAATGAGCATAAGGATGCGGAAGAAACCAAACGTCAGGTCGAACAGGAAGGACGCAAATGCGTGTTGATTCCTGGCGATATCGGAGATGACCAATTTGCCAAAAAAGCAGTGCAACAGACGGTGAACGAATTGGGCAAGCTCGATATCGTCGTGAACAATGCGGCCGAGCAGCATCCACAGCAAAAGCTGGAAGATATCACCAAGGAACAGCTGGAGCGCACTTTCCGCACGAATATCTTCGGTATGTTCTTCCTAACACAAGCGGCATTGCCACATTTGAAGAAAGGGAGCGCGATCGTCAACACAACGTCGATTACCGCATACGCTGGGAATAAGACACTCATTGATTATTCCTCCACCAAAGGGGCAATCACATCATTCACTCGTTCCCTATCACTCAATTTGGCGGATCAAGGTATTCGAGTGAACGCTGTAGCCCCAGGGCCGATCTGGACACCGTTAATCCCGTCTACCTTTGATGCCAAGACGGTCAGCGAATTTGGAGGAGCACAGCCCATGAAGCGACCGGGTCAGCCGGAAGAACTGGCGCCAGCTTATGTGTACCTTGCTTCAGACGATTCGTCTTATGTAAGCGGGCAGGTTATTCATATCAATGGCGGTGAAGTTGTAAACGGATAAGAGGATAAAGAAAAGGTTGGGGCAGTCTTTTGCTCCGGCCTTTTTTCTTTTCACAGTGGAACATAATGCAGGTAGCTTGTAGAATGAGATTAACTTACATAAAAGGATGGGCAAATTTCTATGAAATCGTTTCGTTTCAGGCTTACCCTGATCATGCTGATTTTGATTGGCGTATCTGTCCTTGCTGCTGGAATCACTATGGGACAAATTTTCAAAAATTCGAATATGAAGGTGCTAGAGGAGAACATGGGCCGCGAGATTGACTTGCTTCGCGCTACTTTCCCATTTGTTAATGCTAATGCCCTATCCAGCACAGATTACGTCTCCTATTATTCTGAGAAGGCGAAGGAAATTGCCCATCTGACCGATTCGCGAGTGACCTTCATTCGTAAGGACGGGACGGTGGTGGGTGATTCGTTAAGCGATCCGCGCAAAATGGAAAACCATGCATCCCGTGAAGAAATACGACAAGCTACGTCAGAGGGAATCGGACGGACGATACGTTACAGTGAAACTTTGCAACGAAACATGCTATATGTCGCTGAGCCTGTTGTATCGGAGAAGGGCTTTGACGGATATATCCGTTTGTCCATGAGTCTGAAAGCGGTGGAAGAGGGAATGCAGCGCGGCTGGACGGCCATCGGGATTGGTCTTGTGTTGCTGTTTATTGCTGCTGGACTGATGAGCTATCGTATTGCTCGCAGCCTCACCTCGCCCATTGAACATATTACAGGGGTAGCCAACCGTATTTCAGGACTGGATTATGACGCAAGGGTCGGCGTACAGCGCCGGGATGAGGTAGGACAACTGGGTGAAGCCATTAATCGTATGGCTGACAGCCTCCAAAACCAAATGAAAACGATTCGTGACAATGAGGATCTGCTGCAAAGCGTCATGAGTAATATGACAGGCGGGATTCTGATGATCGATGCTAATGAACGCATTGCGCTTGTCAACCGTGAGTCTGAGCGTATGCTCGGTGTCGCGGGTAAGCGGGTGACAGACAAGCCGTATCATGAGCTGAAGAAGCACTATGAGCTCACAAAGCTAATTGAGGGCAGTATACAAAGCCGAGAAAGGCTACATGGTGAGGTGCATTTGTACAATCCCGAAGAACGACTCGTTTTGCTAGATGGTGTCCCTATGTATGAGGATGAAGGGGGATACCGGGGGATGCTGTTCCTTTTGCAGGATATTACAGCTATTCGACGGTTAGAAAATATGCGAAGCGAATTTGTGGCAAACGTCTCTCATGAGCTAAAAACACCGATTGCCGCAGTCAAGGGTTTTGCCGAGACATTGCTTGGTGGCGGGGTCAAAGATGAGGAAACAGCCCGTTCCTTTTTACAAATTATATATGACGAAAGCGAACGACTGAATCGACTGATCGGCGATATTCTGGAGCTTTCCAAAATCGAGTCCAAGCGCTCTCCGCTGGATTGCTCTCCAATTCATATCTCTTCTTTCATAGAATCATTGCTGGAGAAACTGAACAATGTAGCAGCGAAGAAAAGGATTACACTGCACATGGATATCCCGGATGAATTGTTTATGGAGGCAGATGAAGATAAGCTTCAGCAGATTTTCCTGAACCTTTTGTCTAATGGCATTAACTATACACTTGATGGCGGCAAGGTAAAAATCAAGGTTATAACGCTACAGCGAGACCATGACACGGAAAAGGTCGTATTTACAGTCAGTGATACGGGTATTGGGATACCGAAAAAGGACCTGCCACGTATCTTTGAGCGCTTTTATCGGGTGGACAAAGGTCGCTCACGCAACTCGGGCGGAACGGGGTTGGGATTATCTATCGTCAAGCACCTGGTTGATCTGCATCATGGTACACTTTCGGTTGAAAGCGAGCTTGGTTTGGGTACGACGTTTACCGTTGAATTACCGTTATTGCAACAGGAAGAATGAACTATAACATTTTTTACATTGTGTTAACAATGCCGTGATAAAATAAACGGGTGTCGCATGAGTATGGAGAAGATTTCGAGATTTTGACTAATGCGCCTTTAACAGGTAAACAGGAGATGAAGTAATGGGACAACGTTTGCTGGTTATTGAGGATGAACCAACGCTTGCCAGATTGCTATCCTACAATTTGATACAAGAAGGTTTCGAAGTGGACACGGAGGATCATGGCAGTGCTGGGTTTGAAAGAGCGTCCAGAGAATCCTACGATTTG
Organism: Paenibacillus sp. ALE2; assembly: GCF_054113385.1. Lineage (NCBI taxonomy): Bacteria > Bacillati > Bacillota > Bacilli > Caryophanales > Paenibacillaceae > Paenibacillus > Paenibacillus sp. ALE2. Next base: position 5,447,963 of record NZ_CM134213.1, on the reverse strand, counting down.
ATCCTGCTGGATTTGATGCTGCCGGGAATGAATGGACTGGACATTCTGAGCAGACTTCGCCATCAGGGGCTGACGACACCTATCATTATTCTCACCGCTAAAAACGGGGAGGCTGAGGTGGTCCAAGGACTGAAGTCGGGTGCTGATGACTACATCACAAAGCCTTTTGGCGTTTCTGAGCTGTTGGCCCGTGTAACGGCTGTGCTGCGAAGAACATCCGGAGGGGATGAGGGAGTGTTGTCTGAACAGAAGGATGGCTCCAAAATTCAACTGGGCGAGCTGGAAATCTACCCTGAAAAATATGAAGTCATTCTTGGAGGTCAATCCATCAGCTTAAGACCCAAGGAATTTGAGGTACTTCTCTATTTGTCCCGCAAGCCGGGTGTCGTCCTGACTCGAGATGATCTAATGAATGCCGTGTGGGGCTTTGACTACATCGGTGGTCAACGGACGGTGGATGTACACGTCAGCTCCTTACGTAAAAAGCTGGAGCTTGATCCCGACTCGGTTCATATTGATTCGATCCGCGGAGTGGGGTATAAGCTGGTTGTAAATAAAAAAAGAAGCGCTTCTCATTTGTTATAAATGAGGAGCGTTTTTCTCTTTCCAGGCCGTAGCAGCAACTTTTATGTCCATTTTGTGATTTTACATTTCGTTGACAAAACTAGCCATTAAAATCAACAAATGACCGATATGATGTTCCCGTCACTCCAAGTAAGTAAAAAAAGGGGACTTCAGAACGATGATAACGGAACCAAAGACCCAGCCGAGTTCCACTGCCGTGATTGAACGTGAAACGTTCAAGCCGATTACTACCTATGTGCCATGCCGGGAGGTTCCGATCATTGGCACGGATATGTCTTGCAAAGAACTGTTAGCACTTATGAAAGCACAGGAAGATATCCCCTGTGTCATCGTCGTGGATAAAAATGACCTTCCATTGGGCATTATCATGAGAGATGCATACAATCGTCATTTTACGGGCAGGTTCGCTGCGGCGTTGTTCTATGATAAACCGGCTTCCCTATTTGCCGATCCGAATACATTAATTGTGGATTTGAAAAGTCCGGCAGCGGAAATTGTAGAACAGGCGATGATGCGTGAAGATCAGCGTTTTTACGATTGTTTATTGATAAAGGAAGGGACAAGATTACTCGGTGTACTCACAATTCGTGATATCCTGTCTGTCGTTCAGCGAATGCAAAGAGAAGCAGACGAAGATCGGGGCGATGTGATTCGACATAGCTATGACGGAGTCCAGCGTATTCGGATGACTGTTTTGGATGCAGCGAAAGAGGCGGATGACAGTGTGCAGCTAACTCGCTCAATGAGTGAATTATCCCGCCGTGGTAAAGTGGAACTGGAGGATGTTCTGCTTTCTTATCATGCAGTAACGGAACAAATGAAGCGCCAGCATGAGCAGATGACAGCCTTAACCCAATCGCTGAATGATATTGCGGGCATGGCCTCATCCATTCGTGCATTGGCAGATCACAGCGGATTGCTGGCGATCAATGCGTCTATTGAAGCGGCCCATGCTGGCGAACACGGGCGTGGCTTTCAGATTGTGTCTCAAGAGGTTCGGAATATGTCACTCCAGACCAAAGCTTTTTCTGTACAGATTACCGGCTTACTCGCTCATATTGAGCAAATGCTGCGTGACACTGCTGAACTGACGGATACGAGTATGCAGCAGATTCATACAGGCTCTAAATTTATATCTGCCGGAACCCAAACGTTTTCCAAATTATTGCAGGCAGTCGATGAAATAGAGGCTAAAAATAGTGAAATGTCCCGTTCCGCAGAAGAAGCTGCCTTGAATGCAGCTGGAATAGCACAGGAGCTTGAGCTCATGCTGAGTTCTTGATCATTTTACATACCGTTAACAAATCCACCACACTGAATTTACACACAGCTTATATAATCTTCATATTGTGCAAATCAGGTGCAATGCTTGAGGACCATAACTGCAACACGAAGGAGATCATAAATCCATGAATGATTCCGTAATCCGGATTGATAAGCTGAACTTGTATTATGAAAAATTCCACGCGCTGAAACATATAAACCTGGATATTCCTGAAAAAACGGTAACAGCCTTCATCGGCCCATCCGGCTGTGGAAAATCAACCTTGCTGCGTACGCTAAACCGGATGAATGACATGATACCGGGAACGCGTATTGAAGGGACCGTGAGCATCGCAGGGCAGGATATATACGGCGATACTATGGAAGTAGAAACGCTGCGTAAACAGGTGGGAATGGTTTTTCAACAGCCTAACCCGTTTCCCAAATCCATTTATGATAACGTGGCCTATGGTCCGCGGTTGCATGGAATCCGGCAAAAGGACAAGTTAGATGAACTGGTAGAGCAAAGCCTACGGCAGGCAGCACTTTGGGAAGAGGTTAAAAATTTTCTCAAGCGTTCTGCTCTGAGCTTGTCCGGCGGACAGCAACAACGGCTATGTATTGCCCGGGCGCTTGCTGTACAGCCAGATATTTTACTTATGGATGAGGCTACATCTGCGCTGGACCCGATCTCGACGATGAAAATTGAAGAGCTGGTTCAAGAATTAAGAGACACGTATACCATCGTCATGGTGACGCATAACATGCATCAGGCAGCGCGTGTGTCTGGTCGAACTGCGTTCTTTTTGAATGGGGTTGTAGTAGAGGCAGCGGATACAGAGGCGATGTTTTCCACGCCACAGGATTCACGTACGGAAGATTATATTTCCGGGCGTTTTGGCTAAAGCCAAATTTGATGATTATGCGAGAAGGGGTGACTTCGAAATGATACGTAGAAAAGGTTTTGATGAAGGATTAGAAGAACTGAGAGCCGTACTGCGCGAAATGGGTGCACACGTTTCGAAGGCGCTCGATCAGGCTATTGAATGTTTGCAGACCAAAAATACAGAAATGGCCCAACAGGTAGTCAAAAATGATGCATCCCTTAATACAATGGAAGAAAATATTCTGGATATGGGCTCCAAGCTCATTATTACCCAGCAGCCAGTAGCGAAGGATTTACGCCGGATCATTGTTGCATTTAAAATTTCCAGTGATTTGGAACGTATGGGTGATTTGGCACTTGATATTGCCAAGGTCACACTTCGCTTGGAAGGACAGCAGGCGATGAAGCCGTTGGTGGATATTCCACACATGGCTTCCATTGTTAAAGAAATGATCGACAATGCGATCAAATCCTATTTGGATGAAAATACAGATCTGGCCTACAAAATGGCTAAAGAGGATGATCGGGTGGATTCCTTGTACAGCCACATGATCAGCGATCTATACGCTTTTATGGTAGAAAAGCCAGCAGAGGCTTCACAAGCCATGCTGCAACTGCTCGTAGGACGTTACATTGAACGCATTGGCGACCATGCTACGAATATCGGTGAAAGCACTGTATATCTCGTGACAGGAGAGCGGCCAGATTTGAACCAGTAAGGCTTTTAGTATATAGCGGTTGTTTCTAATCCAGATTTGTCTTTGAGCAAAAGGCAAATTTGGCTAGGAAACAGCCGTTTTTTTCTGAAAAAGAGTCTTGTATGTTAAGATAGGAAGAGGAATGCGTAATACGTAAGAACGTTACGAATGCATTGATGAACTTGCGAGGTGCGAAATGGATAAACTCATGCTTATAGATGGTAACAGTATCATATACCGGGCGTTTTTTGCTATGCCGCCGTTGACGAATTCAAGCGGACAGCAGACGAATGCGGTGTACGGATTTACGACAATGTTATTGCGGCTTTTGGAGGAGCACAAACCAACACATATTTTGGTTGCGTTTGATGCTGGTAAAATTACGTTTCGCCATAAAGGGTACGAGGATTACAAAGGTGGACGGGAGAAAACTCCGCCGGAGCTGTCCCAGCAATTTCCGCTGCTGAAAGAGCTATTGACCGCCTTCGGCATTGCCCAATTTGAACTGGATGGCTATGAGGCAGACGATATTATAGGCACCCTGTCCAAAACAGCGGACGAAGCGGGTTTTAATGTGCTGGTTGTGACCGGCGACAAGGATATGCTTCAATTGGCTTCAGACCATGTCACAGTCGGCTTGACCCGCAAAGGGGTTACCGAGGTGGAAACGTATGGACCTGAGCAGATTCAGGAACGTTACGGCTTAAAGCCGCTGCAAATCATAGACCTTAAGGGCCTAATGGGCGATACGTCGGATAACATTCCTGGTATTCCGGGCGTGGGTGAGAAAACCGCGCTCAAGCTGCTGCATCAATATGGTTCAGTTGAAGAGGTGCTGGCGCATACGGATGAGCTGAAGGGTAAAATGAAAGAACGCGTGGAGACTCATGCTGACGATGCGCGAATGAGCAAGGATTTGGCGACCATTTATCGGGATGTAACGTTGGACAAGCAACTGGAAGATGTGGTTTTCAGCGGGCTACAGGCAGAGACGGCTGGACCAGCTTTGGCGAAGCTGGAGTTCAAGTCCCTGCTGGAGCGTTTATCCTTTTCGGGCGAGGTCGGCAGTGCTGGAGTCGGCGTAGAGGAAGCCGTAGCAGACGTGACTGTGCTGGATGAACAGCGGATCAGCGAATTGGTAGAAGTGCTGAATAACGTAGATGTGCTGCATGTTGAGACGCATGGTGATAATCCGCATCATGCTGAGATTGTAGGATTGATATTTGCCGCAACAGGGCGTCAGTTTTTTATGACACTGGAAGTTCTACAAAGTGATGCAGCTACCCCTATTCGGGAGTGGCTTGCCGACCCTGAACGCAAAAAACGCGGTCATGATCTGCATCGTACGGACTTGGCTTTACACTGGCATGGAATTGAGTTTGCTGGAGCTGAGTTTGATGTGCAGCTGGCCGGATACTTGCTAGATCCGACAGACGCCAATCAGACATTGAGTGGGCTGGCAGCCAAGTATGGCTTGTCATCAATTCGTCCAGACGACGAAGTGTTTGGTAAAGGAGCTAAATATAAAGTTCCTGACGTGGATGTACTATCCGATCATGTGGCGCGTAAGGCAGCGGTGATCGAAGCGTTGGTACCTGTGCAGCAGGTGGAGCTGGAAAAAACGGAAATGCACAAGCTGTTCCATGAGCTTGAGATGCCGTTATCCCGCATTCTGGCGGATATGGAGAAGCAGGGTATTTTGGTGAATGTAGAGGAACTGCGCGCTTTGGGAAAAGAATTTGAAGCCCAGATTACAACGTTGGTGGGTGAGATCTACAGCATTGCAGGGGTAGAGTTCAATCTTAATTCGCCTAAGCAGTTGGGTGAGATTTTGTTTGATAAGCTGGGTCTGCCCGTTATTAAAAAGACAAAAACCGGGTACTCGACCGATGCAGAGGTGCTGGAAAAGCTTGCGCCATATCATGATATTGTGCAAAACATTTTGCAATATCGCACCATTGCCAAACTTCAATCGACGTATGTCGAAGGATTGCTTAAAGAAATTTCGGAGAAGACAGGTAAAGTGCACACGTATTTCCGGCAGACGGTTGCAGCAACCGGACGCTTGAGCAGTCAATTTCCGAATTTGCAAAACATTCCGATCCGTCTCGAAGAAGGACGCAAAATTCGCAAAGTATTTGTGCCATCGGAGCCCGGCTGGTCGATTTTGGCGGCAGACTATTCACAAATCGAGCTGCGGGTGCTGGCTGATATTTCGGATGATGAGCGTTTGAAAGAGGCTTTTGTCCACGATATGGATATCCATACCAAGACCGCATCCGATGTGTTCGGTGTCCCTGCAGAAGCTGTAGACTCCGATATGCGACGTTCCGCAAAGGCAGTCAACTTTGGGATTGTTTACGGGATTAGCGACTATGGTTTGTCGCAAAATTTGAATATTACGCGGAAGGAAGCGGCTCGCTTTATCGACCAGTATTTTGACGTGTTCCAGGGTGTTCGCCGTTACATGGATGATATTGTGAAGGATGCGAAGAGGGATGGATACGTAAAAACGTTGTTGGAACGCAGACGATATTTGCCAGAGATTAACGCCAGCAATTTCAACCAGCGTTCGTTCGCCGAGCGTACAGCGATGAATACGCCGATTCAAGGTACCGCAGCCGATATTATCAAGCTGGCGATGGTGCAGATGGACGCAGCGCTGCGTGAGCGCAATCTTCGCAGCCGTATGCTGTTACAAGTACATGATGAGCTTGTATTCGAGGTTCCGCCTGAGGAAATGGAAACGATGAAAGAGCTTGTTCCCGCTACCATGGAAGCTGCATTAAAGCTGGCTGTGCCGCTTAAAGCGGAAGTAAGCTATGGCAGCAATTGGTATGAGGCCAAGTAAGATATTTCAATGAGTAGATAGTCCCAATTTAACGTTGCTTCCGTTATAATATAGGGTGAGGTGAAGACATCATGCCGGAATTACCGGAAGTAGAAACCATTAAACGAACACTAAACGAGCTAATCGTCGATAAACATATAGATCATGTAACCGTAAATTTGCCGCGTATTATCCAACGTCCCGATGATATCCACGCATTTGCGATGGAATTGGCTGACCACCGGATTATTGGGGTGGAAAGACGCGGTAAGTTTCTGCGGATTTTGCTGGACGGGCTAGTGCTTGTCTCCCATCTTCGAATGGAAGGACGCTATGGATTGTATTCACAAGATGATCCTGTGGAAAAGCATACCCATGTCATCTTTCATTTTAAAGATGGTACAGAGCTGCGTTATCAGGATGTACGCCAATTTGGTACAATGCACTTATTTCCGGCAGGACAGGATTTGCTGGAAAAGCCGCTGAATAAACTCGGTTTGGAACCGATGGACGAGGCTTTTACACCTGAAATGCTGCGTGCCGCTGTTGGAACTCGTTCGACTTCGATCAAGGCAGCGCTGTTAAACCAGTCATATGTGGTAGGCATCGGGAATATTTATGTAGATGAATCGTTATTTAAGGCAGGGATTCATCCGGCACAGCCAGCCAAAAGCCTAACGGATAGCCAATTTCGCGTACTGCATGAAGCTATTGTCTCCACGCTGGGCGCGTCGATTCAGGTTGGTGGCTCGTCCATCAAATCATTCGTTAACGGACAGGGCAAAACGGGTGATTTTCAGCATCAGTTGCAAATCTATGGACGCAACGCGAAGCCTTGTATTAACTGTGGTACATTGATCGAAAAATCCGTCGTAGCTGGACGTGGCACACATCATTGCCCGGTCTGCCAGCCTTTGCGCTAAACAGGCGCAGTCACCCCAAGCCCATCCCTCTCATATATTGTTCCAAGTACCAATACTGCGAAGGGAGTCGGTTGCTGTAAGGCCCAGCCTTCGCAATGGGAGGGAATTGGAGTGGCTAATCATTGGGGAGCCCTGCTGTTACTGGCATTTGCGCTAAGTTTGGACAGTTTCGGAGTCGGTGTTACATATGGTCTGCGCAAAATGAAAATTCCATTGTTGTCGATTGCTATCATCTCCGTATGTTCAGGTTTGGTGATTGGCATATCCATGCAGCTCGGCGCATTACTATCCCGTGTCCTGTCTCCTGTATATACGACGGTTTTCGGTGCTGTCATTCTGATCTGTATCGGCTGTTACTCTTTGATTCAGGCTCTGCAACGCAAGGAAGATTTGACGGAAGAAACAGCGGAAGTCCCTCGGGATCTGCACTTTACGGAACAGGTTGATTCAGATTCAGGGCATATATCAGCTCTTGCAGAGAAAAAAAGTGCTGAGAATGCCAATACAGAGTCTCTAACCAGCTCAGGAAGAGATCTATCGACAGAGACTTCTTTGGAGCTACAGCAGGAGGAGCGAACGTTATTTTCGCTGGAGTTCCGCAAATGGGGGCTTGTTATTCGGATTCTTCGAAGCCCGTCTGCTGCGGATATGGACCGTTCCGGCAGTATATCTGCTACCGAAGCGGTTTGGTTAGGTATTGCATTATCGGTCGATGCGTTCGGAGCGGGCTTAGGTGCAGCCATGCTTGGTTTTCAGCCCCTGTCTACTGCGCTGGCTATTACGTTATTCAGCGGTGTATTTTTGATTGCTGGTATGAAGGCAGGGTTCTTCCTGTCAGCATTTCGATTTATGAAGGCGCTCGGCGTATTGCCGGCATTATTACTGATTATGATGGGTATATTGAAGCTGTTATGAGGTGAAGAGCATGAATATCGGATTAACCGGAGGGATCGCTACCGGAAAAAGCACCGTGTCGGCTCTTTTGGTCGCCAAGGGTGCGCTGCTGATCGACGCAGATGCCATTGCCCGGGAAGTTATGCTTCCGGGGCATCCGGTGCTGGCGGCGGTCATACAGCATTTTGGACAAGCTATAGTAAACACTGACGGAACCCTGCACCGCAAAAGACTGGGAGAGATTGTATTCAGAGATCCTGTACAGCGACAGGCACTTAACGATATTACGCATCCTGCTATTCGTGAGGAAATGCGTCTGCGCATGGAAGCTTATGAACGGGAGCAGCCGGACAAGCTTGTTTTGGCAGATATCCCGTTAATGTATGAGTCTGGGCTGGAGAGCCTGTACGAGGAAATTATGGTTGTATATGTACCACGTGATGTTCAGCTCCGACGTCTGATGCTCAGAGACGGTCTGACAGAAGAGCAAGCCGAGCTTCGTTTGTCCGCACAAATGGATATCGAGCAGAAAAAAAATTTAGCTGATATTGTTATTGATAATAGCGGAACACAGTCTGAGACGCAGATGCAAATTGATCAGTTTTGGCAGCGAAAGGGACTTGCATGAACATTTTACGTAAGAAAAGAGTCCTGCTCATTTTGTTTGTCGGATTTGTCCTGATTCTGTTCCTCAACTCGAATTGGATGTCCTGGTTTTACCCGATTCAATATAAGGATGAGATTCGGCAGTATTCACAGACCTATGAAGTGGACCCATTTTTGGTGGCGTCTATTATCCGTGTGGAAACAAATTTTAAAACCAGCAAGCAGTCACACAAGGGGGCGCTGGGGCTTATGCAGATTATGCCGAACACAGCCAATTGGATTATGGAGAGTGCCCAGATTCAGAAGGTCCCGCTGGATAGTGTCAAGCACGAGCCTGGCACCAATATTGAGCTGGGGACCTGGTATCTGCATAACCTGTCTATGAAGTTTCAGGATAATCCTGTGGTCATCGTAGCGGCTTATAATGCTGGTCCAGGTAAAGTTCAGGAATGGCTAGATCAGGGGGTGTGGGATGGCAAAGAAGAGTCCATTAAGCAAATCCCTTTTGGTGAGACACGGCATTATGTACAGCGAGTCATCTATTACTACAGGCAATATACAAAAATTTATAATGAGTTTTAAGGGACAGGTTAATGACAACATGAGCCTTTTCGCTTTAAAATGAAAAAAAGCGCAGGACAGGCTGTTTTTAGCAGCCTATCCCTACACTTTTTCGTATTACTTCTTCATTATTACCGAGATTATTGGTATTGTCCTGCCAATTGTTGTTCGGCGATCGTTACGAGGCGTTTTGTGATGTAGCCCCCGATCGAACCGTTCTCATAGGAAGTCATGTTACCTTGGTATCCATCTTGAGGAATGCTGATACCCAGCTCTTGAGCGATTTCATATTTCATTTGCTCCAGAGCACCGGAGGATCTGCTGACTACCAGGTTGTTGGAGTTGCCATTGTTTCCTTGTGCCATTGTTGTTCACCTCCTCGCGACGTGGTAAACATATTATGATCCGTTTCGACAAAATTATTACTAAAAAGCTTCGGGAATTTATTGGAAAAAGGAAGTGATGAGATTATGAAGTGCCCGTATTGCGCTTACAACGGCACGAAAGTGTTGGATTCGCGACCAGCGAATGATAATAAGTCCATCCGACGCCGCCGCGAATGCGAACAGTGTGCCAGGCGTTTTACCACCTTTGAAATGGTGGAAGAGACCCCACTGATGGTCATCAAAAAAGATGGCAGCCGTGAAGAGTTTAGCCGTGATAAAATGCTGCGCGGTCTCATTCGAGCCTGTGAGAAGCGTCCAGTATCAGTCGAGCAGCTCGATCTGATTGTATCTCAGGTGGAGAACGCCATTCGCAACACTGCAGCCACAGAGGTGGATAGCCAGCAGATTGGTGAGCTGGTCATGGAACAGCTCTATCCTGTGGATGAAGTGGCCTACGTACGCTTTGCGTCCGTCTATCGGCAGTTCAAAGACATCAATATGTTTATGAAGGAACTGAAAACACTGTTATCCAAAGATACAGACAGCGACTGATCGCTGACTGTATCTTTTTAGGGCCGTGGCGGGAAGATGTTAATATTTTTTTTATAAAAGTATTGACACAGGGTCGAATATTTTATATGATATAGAAGTCGCTTGAAACGTTAATTAACTTACATGAGACGGGGCCTTAGCTCAGCTGGGAGAGCGCATCGCTGGCAGCGATGAGGTCAGGGGTTCGATCCCCCTAGGCTCCACCATAATTTTATATGGACTCTTAGCTCAGTTGGTAGAGCAGTTGACTCTTAATCAATTGGTCCAGGGTTCGAGTCCCTGAGAGTCCATCCTTTAAAAAAACGGCAGAAATGCCGTTTTTTTGCTGTTTATATATCTATTCCCGGTCTAATAGAGTATACAGCAGTTCCAAGCTTAATGCTGACTAACAAAATCGGCGAGAATTTGTAGATAATCATCACTCACCAATTGTCTGGGGGCAAATACGGCGGTTAAGAAGGTTAGGGACTTGGAATGCGTGATGTACTCATTCATCATGGAATGGTCAACTTTTGGCAAATGAATGACAGACAGCAGCTCTGGAGATATCTTTTGGCGATATACTCGCTCGGTGTCTTTTACATCTACGTTCATATCTTTCCCAGCCAGAACCAAGAGTACAGGAGATTTAAAGTAGCTTAATTCTTCCGTAGAATCAGAACGAAAATTTTTGCCTATAAAGCTCCATCTTTCTTTGGAAATGATATCGTTAGGACTGGCTATGCTTAGGTATTCTTCATAGGAAGCATGATTTTTCAGTAATTGTAGAACCTTATGGTCGTAGTCCAGTCTCTTTTTAATTTGCTGCGGGCTAGCTCCTTCTTGTTCCAACTCTTTTTTTGTGTTAAATCGCCCTTGTGTAATCCAATTCACAGCCGGCGATACAAGGATGCTGAATGCAATATCATGCTCCTCTTTAACGATTTTCGGAATGACCCAGCCTGCTTGACTGGCTCCCCAAAGGCCGATTTTGTGCTTATCAATCATCGGTAAGGTTTTGGCCCAGTCAACTGCATATCGAATCTCCTGTGCCCGGTCCTCCATACTTTGCTCCAGCCAATCGCCTGGAGCGCGGTTAATACCGGGCTTATTCAGGGATAAGGAAGCATACCCCTTAGAAGCAAACCTTTCCCACAGTGGTTTGTATCCATCATCATAGGTGTCATTGATTGGACCATCTCCATGGACAAAAACAACCAATCCAACCTTTCCCGAGTAGTTTTTAGGCAAAGCCAGTGTACCTGTTAATACTCCTTTGGGAGTTGCAATTTGTATTTTTTCTTCCGTCATCTTGTAGGAATTTTGATATAAAACAATCAATATCAAGGCAACAGCCAGACCTGCCGCAATACCAAGGGTAAGTTTATATGTTTTTTTCAATGCTGTTCTCTCCTCGAATGCAGTTTTGTTCTTTCCAGCTCATTAGATGCCATACAGGCTCCTTGAACCAAAAATGCCGCCAACCATTATATCGGGACTGCTCTATTTCAAACGCTAGATTGCGGTACAAGCGGATAGCCTGCCGATTCTGATGTGCTACATAAAGTGTCAACGTATGGAACCCGGATTCAACCGTAAACCGCTGTGCGAAAGCTAGAAAATGTCGCCCGATCCCTTGATTGCGATGACTTGAGCGAATCGCCAAATGATCAATGTAACACTCATCTATGGCAGGTTTATAGTCCAGCGCATACATGCCTGTCAAAAATTTAAATACATTGAAGCAGCCAAACTGTATTATAAGCGAAGCCAAAGAAGTGAGATTTGTTTTAGGAAGTGAAGAGGAGGAAGTCTTCCATTTGAGCGAAAGGACACCAACAACATCTTCGTTCTCTTTAACCACAAATTGCTTCCCAGATGTAGAATCAGGATGTTGAACCCAAACCTGCATTAATAAACGCTGTATATCTTGATCCTCCAAAGTAACAAGAGCTTGAAATTTTGCCTTAAACGATTCCACTAAGAGCTTACATACGGCTTCATGGTCTTGCTCTTGATAAGCAACAATGTCATAGGATTGTGGACTCATGTAACGTCCTCCTGCACATCAGAAATTTTTACTTGAATCTCATATTGCAGCTCGTTGCTGTCGAATATGGATAGATAGGATTTTTCCACCACAATGACCTTGCTTAGGCATTCATATTGGTGCTGGGTCGCATAATGCTCCAGTTGTTGGACTTGGTGTTCGATCTCAGCGTCTTCAGTGGCAGAGAAGTGCTTATAAAGATAGCTGCCTTCTTCCAGAATATAGTCAGCTGCTCCTGATGTCGTTTCATAATATAGTTTCACCTGTCCAGAATCAGATAGATAATGTAGATCATTTTCAAATAATTGTGGTGGTGAAGGCCGCTGCTCAAATAGATTCCTGGCCGTGAGTTCTTGATCACTCTCCAATGCAAACCACAGCTTTAAATGTCGAGTGCCCTGCAGCTTGAGTCGATACTCATTGTTTTGCTGGGTAAGGGTATGATGTTCTTTTAGCACTTTGTGAATAAACTGTTCGAGCAACTTTAAGTTAGCGATTTCATCCTGTACCTTCTGTAACGAATGTTCTAAAAGCTGGTTGTAATCATCGGCAGTGTAGGAAGTCATACATTCTTCAATTTGACCGACAGGGATGTTTAGTTTACGTAGCATTAAAATATGGGAAAGTTGATAAATTTCATGAAGTCCGTACATTCGATATTGATTTTCATCTGTATATAACGGATAAAGGATCCCCTTTTCCTCAAAATACCGCAGCTGATGTACAGATACATTCATGAGCTGAGCAAGCTGGCTGATCGTTATGTGTTTTTTCAATGATAGGTCTCCTTACTCATAATTGATAATTGAATAACTTCACTATAAACCTTAGGTCAGACCTAAGGTCAATAGAAAATATCCGCAGAGTTTACCTCTCGTTCATAACCCGTTATAATCATAAGATTAGTGAGCATAAACCAAATGTTCAGGATGAAGGTTAGAATGGGGAAATTATGTTGAAGACATTTAAGAAGGTATACATTGAGATAACAAGCATTTGCAATCTTGCATGCAGTTTTTGCCCTCAGACACAACGTGTCAAAAAATTTATTGATCCAGAAGTCTTTCGGAATGTGCTTGATCAGGTCAAGCCGCATACGGATTACATTTATCTGCATGTCAAAGGAGAGCCTTTGCTCCATCCCAAAATTGATCTTTTGCTGGAGAGTGCGCATGAGAAAGGCTTAAAGGTCAACATTACCACCAATGGTACCTTGCTGCCGAAGACCGGACATAAGCTGCTTGGTCAGCCGGCATTACGGCAGATGAACTTTTCTCTTCATAGTTTTGACGGGCATGAAGGTTCTGTGGATCGAGAAGGTTATTTGGGTCATATTTTCACGTTTGTCAGAGAAGCTGTGAAGCACAATGTCATTATTTCATTCCGTCTCTGGAACCTGACTCAAGATAATTTGACTAATGTGCAGCGTCAGCGCAACCGCGAGACACTGGAGCAATTGGAGCAAGAGTTTGGGCTGGACTATCGGATTGAAGAAAAAGTAATGCCGGGCAGTGGGGTCAAAATCGCCCCCAATGTATATTTGAATCAAGACTACGAATTTGAATGGCCTAGCCTGAGTGCACCAGAAGATGACGGAAAAGGCTTTTGTCATGCGCTTCGCAGTCAAGCGGCGGTTTTGGTGGATGGAACAGTGGTCCCTTGCTGTCTTGATGGGGAGGGCGTCATTAATTTAGGAAATGTGCATGAGCAAACTTTTTCCGAGATCGTGGAAGGTGAGCGTGCAAACCGTCTGTACTTTGGATTCTCCAAGAGAGAAGCAGTGGAAGAGTTGTGCCGAAAATGTGGTTATCGCAAACGATTTGGAACCTAATCATATCGGTGGAAATCCAAGCGACAATTGAATGGTTTACAAAAAAAGATAGCCCTTTACAGGGCTTTTTCTTATATTTGGATGGGGGGTGAGCGGTAGTAATGAAGTTGAACGAACACATTTTATTGTGGAATCATGTGTTTATACAAGTGATGGATGTTCGCCATAAGAAAATGGATAAAGGGGAAGAATTGCGAAACTACAGACTTCCGGTCAGTGCGTTTTTATATACTGTACGCGGAAGTGCGCGGGTATGGTTAGATGACAGTGTTCATAGGGTGGATCGTTTTCATGTCCTGCATGGGGGAAAAGGAATGTGCCTGAGCGTCATGACGGAGGATGTGCTTGAATATTACATCATTCTGTACAAGGCAACTTTGGCCCTACCTGGTCGGAAGGAGATCGCACAATTGCTGGAAAAGGGAAATCCTTTTCAGAATCAGTATGCTTTCGCACCTCATTACCCGCTGCCCCTGTATGATAAAGTGAAGCTGTTGGAGCAAGAATGGCATAAGTGATCGGGACTTGGTAAACTGCACGTCAAAGCTTTATTTCATCATTTTGTCTTCGAATTGTTACATCAATTGGATCGACAAGGCATTCAGCCCCTTAAGCCTGACTTGGTAGCGCAAGCTGTAACTTATATTTGTGAGCATTTTAGTCGGTCTATAACACTAGAGTCCATTGCGGAGGAGCTAGAGTGCAGTACCGGACATTTATCAAGGCTGTTCAAAAGTAAAATGCATACCAGTCCAATTCATTACTTGGGCCAGATACGGGCAAATCGAGCGGCAGAGCTGCTAATGCAGACGGATGCCACTTTGCAGGAGATCGCAGAGCGTGTGGGATATCCAGATGCTCATTCATTAAGTCGCAGCTTCAAGAAATATAAGGGACTATCTCCTGTACGATTCAAAAAAGAACGGCAGCAGCATATCCAGGCGCAAGATCAGGATATGCCCCAAACGAAGCTTAAATATGCCCTTCAGCGGACAGCTTTCACCCGTGATACTGATATTGATTATCAATATCAGTATCATGCGGAAGGGGATTTATTCATGCACGGAAGAGGCAAAATTACAGCAATGATGATCATGTTGTGCTTATCATTGATGCTGGGAGCCTGCTCAGCTCCGACGAATACAAATGGAAGCTCGCAAACGAAAGCTAATCATACAGCGACATCATCCAACAGCGATGGACAAGCGGCAGTACAAGCACAGACCAGAACGGTTAAGACACTAAAAGGCGATGTGGAAGTACCTGCTAACCCGAAACGAGTAGCATCGGATCAGTATATGGGTCATCTTTTAAAACTGGGGATTATACCTGTAGGGGTCAGAAGCTTTATGTTGAATGAGGCTTGGATTGATCAATCGGGATATCCCAAAGAGAAGTTAGCCGGAATCAAAGATCTCGGGGATTTTCCTATGGATTTGGAGGAACTGACCGTACTGCAACCGGATTTAATTATCGGCTCAATTGAAAAGAACATCGACAGCTACCAGAAGGTAGGAACGACTGTGTTCCTGCCGTATTGGGAGGGTGAATCTACAGCGGGACCACTGGATAAATTCCGCAGAATCAGTGAAATATTTGGTAAGCAGAAAGAAGCCGAGCAGTGGATTGCTGAATATGAGAAGAAAGTTGCAGAGGCTAGAACTAAAATTGACGGTATTATTAAAGATGGAGAGACGGTTTCGATCGTACAAGTCGCCAATAAATCAATCTATGTTTTAGCGGCGAAAGGCGGTAACTACGGAAGTCCAACCATATATCAAATGCTACAGCTGCCACCCACTAAGAAAGCATTGAATATGAAAGAAGGATTTGAAAATATTTCGCTTGAGGTTTTACCCTAGTATATGGGAGATCACATCTTTGTATATGGCTCAGAAGATGAAGGGGCCAATCAGATTCTACATAGTGAGCTATGGAAGGGTCTTCCGGCTGTAAAAAAAGGACAGGTGTACATGTACGGTTCATTCAGCGATAAAGGGGATGAGTTTGTGATGGAAGATCCCTATTCGCTGGAGCTTCAACTGGATACTATAGTTAATCTCTTATTAGCCCACAAAAGATAAGAATTAAGGTGATATAGTTCCATTTTAATATGGAGAAGTTTTTAGGATTTCAAGCTGTGATAGTCACATAGAAAAAATCCGCTTTACACAAAGATTTCTAAGTGTTTGGCGGATTTTGTCATGTCTATATTTCTTCTTCTCTATATGTTTTGGTGTATCTTTGAAATTCAGATTTTTGATTATCGTAATAATCAGCTCTCGTCCAAAAAATAATTTGAGAGAAAGAATCGGTATGCTCCAAATAAGTGATTAAATATACAACTTTCACTTTATCGTTCTCTGTCCATACTTCGTATTGCAAGCCTTGATTCCCGTTAATATTGACCTTTATTGGTCCCGTCAATATTATCCCTTTTCCAGACCTTTTAAGTACTAATTGAGCTGAAAACTCAGCGTATTCTTTTAATGTGATCATTGAGGATTTCTCATAAGGTAGTTCAGATTTCCAATCCTTGATGACCACCATGTACGCATCGTTTTTCTCATACCAGGCTTGAATTAACGCATCTGGATTAAGAATTAAACCAGCCTTCCATATATAAGGGAGACGGATTCGTTGCTGGGCATCTTCGCTTTTAAAAGTTTTTAAAATAGTTGTTGAACGAAGATCAGGCTCCACTTGTGAGTCGCTTAATATTTTTAAGGAGCTGGCTATTGTCGCAAATTCGTGATGTTTTTCTATAGCTGAGCCTCCCCTTGAATAGATCAATACTTGAAGATAATGCTGTTTGCTCTCAAACATGGCACTGAAGTAATAGACCTGTTGGCCCTGAAAATTCCCACTATAATCGGCTGTTCTAGCGGTTGTGGAATCAATCTGGATTGGGGTAGTATCCACAGCCTTAAAGTTTTCTAGGCCCAGTGCGGAGATTTCTTCACGTTGCTGTACGAATTCGTCGAGCGTCATATTATTTGCAAAAGCTGACTTGGGGACACGGAAAACCAGACCTACGTTCTTTTTTTCTTTGTCACAAACACTAAGCACTGAATCCAGTTGTCCTTGTTTAAATTTACGCCAGCCAGCGGGAATGGTGAGAGCCACAAGATCCTTATCCGAGGTAACGGCATGAGCTGACGACTCTGTGACGTGTGGGACAGGTTGACTTTCTTTGTCCACAACGGCTGTATTATGAGTCGTATTGTCTACATTAGAATTCATTTGGACTGTAGTTACAGCATTTTTGGAATTGCAACTGGTAAGAATGAATAGTGCTATAAGTGCAATAATATAAAATCGAAAATAGGCAAAACTAAATCGCATGGAAATAACTCCCTCTGTTTCATATTTATAAAGGGAATTTTACCCTTTTATTAAATTATAAAAAAGAGGCGTTTGTCCTGTTTTACGTAGCTCAGTCGCTTATTGTGGTCGTTACGGTGACGTTGTTGACAGATGTTGAGGAAGCGCTGGTGTTGAAATTGATCACCTCAATAACTACGGTAGCGCCAACTAACAAGCCAGTATTTATGATTAGATTAGTAGGAGAAAGTGTCGTTAATCCGCCTCGCTGCAACGTTCCATTCACGAATACATTGTAGTAACCGTTACTGGTCGGAACCACCAGACTGTTTGCCGCAACTGAAGTCCCACTATCATTCGTAAAATTTTGTGCCGGGATGGTGGTCACTCCCCCTAGGATGTTGCCGAGCACAACAACGGCTGTGTACCGATTGACAATTGGAGTGACATTTATATTCGTGGTGATGGCAGTGTCTCCAGATACAACACTGTCTGCTTCCAGATAGATTCGGATAATAGACATAGGAATTCCTCCATTCCTAATATTCCAGATGTATCTCATAGTTTATGTAAATATTCTAGCTATGGATTGGATGGGGAGGAGTCTCCAGATTATTCCATTTTGTTCAAGCTTCTTTGTGCCCGAGTTACTATTCGCTTCGTTTCCTTTGTATCTGAAGCCAACAGCCATGTATCACATACCTGAATTACCCATTCCGGGTTAGTTTTGCTGGCATCATTCAGCCAATTGCCCACCGAGTCTTGAACATATTTGACAGGGTCAGATTGAACCACTTCCAAAAGTGGAAGGGCTAACTCGGGATGTTCTTTTAGTTCAGGGATGTGTTTGGCCCAAACGCCTTGTGGCCGGGTTAATTCTATAGCAAAACGACGTATGTTAGCATCCTTGTTTCGCATCCAGCTGTTTAACAGCACAAGCGCCTCATCCAGTTGCAAGGATATAGGTTCTCTCATTGCCATCCAGGCAATTTCACGTACTCCGAAATGGGAATCTGCTGCAAATGGTCGAATATCAGCTAATTTTTCTTCTAGACTTAAACGGGAATCTACCCCGATGATGTAGGCAGCCCAGCAGCGAATGCTATCTGAAAGATGAGAGGCCATCGCGTCAAAGATACGAGTACGCTCTTCTAACGTTTGTTGCTCAAACACATGAAGCCATGCTTGTGCTATTGCGGGTATTATTTTCATGATCTTTTTTTCCTTCAGATGATCCAATTCAGTCAAGAAGACATTGAATGATCGCTGCAATCCAAACTCATCAAGAGCGTTCCGCAGAAGTACAATATGATCTACAGCCAGCCATTCGGTAAGATTCACAGTCTCAAGTTGTCCCTGTTGTAGCAATTGAAGTACATCAGTAGGGATATCTGTTCTTTTGCGAGCCCCTTTGCGGTGTAGCATTTCATCACTCCATATCGTATATTTGCTGGTAGGTATACGATAATTCTTTTGTCAGGAGGAAAGATGTAATGTAGCTTACAACTTCACTAGCTTTTGGCGATGGATGTAAATTGTCTTAAAGCCGGTCTTAATGACCCTTTCTTTGACGAGCTCCTGTAGAGCGGTTGTTACAGCCTCACGGGTGGCTCCAACCAAATGTGCTATTTCCTGGTGAGAAAGCGGGAAATCAATTTTGTAATACTCATCATGACTTTGAAGGGCAAATTGATCGCATAATTTTAAAAGAACATATAAAATTTTATCCTGTAAATTTCCCAAGGCTAAATGCTGGGCCAGACTACTCATTCCTGAGATTCGGTCACTTAGCACCTTGATCATGTTCATCATAAACCGGGGATGTTGTATTAAAAAATGCTCAAAGCGGTCTTTGTCCATCCGGCAGATATCGCATTCTTCTATCGTTTCTATATACATATCCCTTGTCCCTAATGAAATCATATCCATTTCACCAAATACATTCCCCTCATTGAGGATATCCAAAGTAAATTGCTTCCCGTCAGCATTTAGCTTATATAGACGTACTTTTCCCTTCTTCACAAAATAAAGCCCTTCGGAAAAGGTATCTGGGGTTTGAATAAATGTATTTTTTGGTAGAGTCGTAATGGAGGTCATTTGATCCATTTCAATCAAATCTTCTCGTGAGAGACTATGCAGCAAATTGAATTGGGATAAGTATTGAAGGCTATTCATATGTTCTCCTTTTCGTTACATCGAGTATAAAGAATCAACTACAATTATAGCTTCTATAAGGCATATTCACCTATACTCTCAATTGTTTGCATGAGAGTGAGCAAATAAACTGGGGAAGCAGGCGTATTTAAGTAAATGAAAGATTGGTATAGAATAGTTGTACATGAATAGCAGATACATAAAGAGTGAGGGTATACGATGATCCAATTAAAAGATATCGGCAAATTTGACGGTCTTCCAAAAATCGCAATACATATTGTAGAAGGCAATATGTCGGCTTTACGCCAAGCGTTGACCGAAGGCTGGGATATCGAACAAGAAATTAAACTCAGCAAATATACGACGTTAAGTCCATTAGACCTTGCGCTCATCTGCGAGCAATTGGATGTGTTGAAGCTGTTGGTGGAGCAAGGTGTTCAACTTAATGCAAAAGATCGTCCCGCATTTTTAACAGCTGTTCGTTATTGTTCAGAAGAAATTGTCCGCTATGTGGTGGCCCATGGTGCCAAGCTGGACGGAAAAAATCAGGTCAAAGCCGGTGCCTATGAGCAAGCCTACTATGGCAATAAAAAGAATATCTTGCTGATTCACGAACTTGGCCTCGATGTAAAGCAGCACGGTGGGGCAACGCTGCGCAACGCAGTTAGTAAACATGATCTGAACACAGTGGCACTACTGTTGGAGCATGGTGCGGATATTAATTACAATGCCCCTAATATGGTATATCCCTATAAAGCGACTCCTTTAACTGTGGCAGCACGAAATAATGATTTTGCGATGGTTAAGTACCTGGTAGAGTATGGAGCTGATGTGACACTGGCAGAAAAGGATGGAGATCGGGCATATACGATTGCTGTTAGCAATAAGAACGTGGAAATGGCCGAATATCTAAAGTCTGTGGAACCACCAGCGTTTCATAATCTGGAGAATAAACGACATACCTTAAAAAGCTACAAGCTTCCTAAGGATCTTGTAGCCTTTCTGATGGGAGATCAGCTCCGTGTGGATCTTCCAGAAAATGATTTTGGTATCCAATTTGTTGAGTTCTTCTCTTTCATAGATACGGTTGAGATGAAGGTGGGACGGCAAAAGCTGTTGCGTTTGTCTCTAAACGTAGATAACTATTCGGATATCCTTTTGGTGTGGAATCCGAAGCACAAGTGTCTTGGTTATTATGACGAGGAGCATCAAGAATATGCGGATGTATGCAGCTTTGCTGAGTTTCTTGCGCAGCCGGAAGATTATCTAGAGAAGATGATTGAGGGTGAATATTTATCCTAATGAGGTGAGCCATGAATGCGGTATGCATGCAATCATGGCTCTTGTTGAGTTAATCCAAGCTTGCAGTACTGATCCTCGCGTCCAGGGCATAAGAAGTTTTATGATTTGCTGGCTGAAGAATCGAGAATTACAGCTACAGCAAATCCAGACCGTAGGGAGCAAGGGATATGATGGGGCATATTAAAGTGTCAGAACGTTTTTGAACGTTTACTGCTGAATTCCTATGTAAGAAGAATGAATTTACATAAAAGTAGCTGAATTTTCTTTAAAATGTAAACGCAATCATGCTTATTGGAGCAGGAATTCACCATTTTGTAAAAAAATGAAGTTGGAATGAATTTTTTTGAATCTTTTTGGAGAAAAATGATTGTTTTTTGCTAGGTTTGTGGTACGATAAGAACAGTTGGGGGAATGAAGATGCTGACGGAAGAAAGATACAAGTTAATAATACAGCGCTTACAAGAGCGTGGTGTTGTAAAATTGCAGGAATTGGCTGATCTCTTGGGAGCTTCTGAGTCAACGATTCGGCGTGATTTGATAGATCTTGAAGGCCGTCAGTTGTTAAAGCGGATTCATGGCGGGGCAACCTTGCTGAATCAGAAAAGTCAGGAACCTGGCATGGAAGAAAAAACATTCAAAAACGTTCAACAAAAAAACGCAGTCGCTCGTATGGCAGCCAAAGAAATTTTGGATGGTGAATGTATCTATCTGGATGCGGGAACAACAACGATGGCGATGATTCCTTACATTGAAGCTAAAGACGTGACGGTCGTGACGAATGGTCTCTCCCACGTAGAAGCACTGGTAAGCAAACGAATTAGAAGCTATCTACTGGGAGGGATGATGAAAATTCATACCAAAGCCGTAATCGGGAGTATTGCCCTACAGAATTTGGACAATTTCCGATTCGACAAGTGCTTTCTGGGAACGAACGGGGTAGACGTGGAGATGGGGTATACCACTCCTGATCCTGAAGAGGCGCTGATCAAGCGGCGTGCCCACCAGCTGTCCGGCAAAACATATGTGTTGGCCGATTCCAGCAAAATTGGAGAAGTAACCTTCGCCAAATTGTTCGAACTCAAGGAAGCTATCCTTATTACTGAATCGGTGCCGGAACGTTCACGCCGATCCATCGCACAGAAAACTAAGATAATCGAGGGATAACGATGATATATACAGTAACGCTGAACCCTTCCATTGATTATATCGTGGAAGTTGACGATTTGAAGCTTGGTGATTTGAACCGGATGAAACGTGATTTAAAACTGCCAGGTGGCAAGGGAATTAATGTATCACGTGTACTAAACCAGTTGGGGGCAGACAGCACGGCGATTGGTTTTCTCGGAGGGTTCACAGGCAGGTTTATCGACGATACATTGCGGGAAGAATCCATTAAAACTGATTTTGTAATGATCGAAGATGATACACGGATCAATATTAAGCTCAAGCATGGTGATGAAACGGAAATTAACGGTTTGGGGCCTGCGATTCGTGAGCAAGAAGCCGATGCATTGGTGCAAAAGCTGGCGAGTCTCCAGAAAAATGACATTGTCGTCTTGTCGGGAAGCATCCCGCCATCCCTTGGAGGGGACTTCTACGAGCGACTGATTCGCGTATGTCAGCACACCGGGGCTGAATTCGTTATCGACACCACAGGTGAGGCGCTGATGAAGGCCTTGGTTCATAAACCGCTGCTCATCAAGCCGAATCATCATGAGCTGGCTGAGTTGTTTGGCGTAACTATTCATTCTGAGGAGGAGATCGTCACTTACGGTCGTAAACTACTGGAAGCAGGTGCAAAAAATGTACTCATTTCCATGGCAGGAGAAGGGGCTTTGTTCATTACGGCAGATGAAGTGTATCACGCAAATGTACCGGCAGGAACGGTGAAAAATTCTGTAGGCGCAGGTGATTCTATGATTGCTGGATTCGTGGGTACGCTGGCTCTACATGGCGATCCGATCGAAGCCTTCCGTGCAGGAGTGGCATCCGGAAGCGCAACCGCGTTCTCCGATGATCTGGCTACGAGAGAGAAAATTGAACAATTACGGCCGCAAGTCACGATTTCAAAACGGTAATCTGGCTACAGCATGAGCTTATTATGCGTGTGTCTACACGCTGATCGAACTTAGGAGAGTGTGAACAATGAGAATAACAGACCTGATGATTAAAGAAACGATGATCATGGACCTGCAGGCAACGACAAAGGACGGGGCGATTGAGGAACTCATCACCAGTCTCGAAGCAAGTGGACGTATTAATGACCGGGCCTTGTTCAAAGAAATGATATACAAACGCGAAGCTGAATCCAGCACTGGAATCGGCGGTGGTATTGCGATGCCGCATGCCAAGACGAAAGCCGTGAATGAAGCGACCGTCGTTTTTGCCAAAAGCAGTAAAGGCGTAGAATTCGAATCGCTGGACGGTGAACCCGCGAAGGTATTCTTTATGATTGCAGCTCCAGAGGGAGCAGCAAACACACATCTTCGCACACTGGCTGCCCTTTCTCGGTTGCTCATTGATACTGATTTCATCGACAAGCTGATGAATACACAAACACCGGATGAAGTAACCGAGCTATTTGATACTAAGCAGGCGGAAGAAGAAGCTGCCAAGAAAGAGGCAGCCAAAGCACAGCAAACGCCGGACGTTATCGTTGGCAACCCGGATTCTGATGAGTTTGTAGTTGCGGTGACCGCTTGTCCTACAGGCATTGCGCACACGTTCATGGCTGAAGACGCTCTCATTAAGAAAGCGAAAGAAATGGGAGTCAATATCCGGGTAGAAACGAACGGCTCGGAAGGCGCACAAAACGTACTGACAGCAGATGAAATCCGTCGTGCCAAAGGCGTCATTGTTGCAGCTGACAAGAAGGTTGAAATGGCCAGATTTGACGGTAAACCTGTATTGCAAAGACCGGTAAGTGACGGTATCCGTAAATCTGAAGAACTGATTCGCAAAGCGCTGAACGGCGAAGCACCAATTTACCGTAGTGAAGGTAAAGGCAACGCTGAAGAGTCAAAAGCCGAGAAGACCAGCGTAGGCAGTAAAATTTACAAGGATTTAATGAACGGGATTTCTCATATGTTGCCATTCGTTGTCGGCGGGGGGATCTTGTTAGCGATTTCCTTCTTGATCGAACAAGTGGCTGGAGAAGATAATGTACTATTCCAACTGCTGCAAACGATTGGCGGAGGAACAGGTGCGTTTCACTTCCTGATTCCGATACTGGCCGGATTTATCGCAATGAGCATTGGAGACCGCCCAGCACTGATGCCAGGTATGGTCGGTGGTCTGATGGCTGTAAACTCCAATGCAGGGTTCCTTGGCGGTCTGGCAGCTGGTTTCATGGCCGGTTATGTAGTTATCTTCCTGCGTAAAGCTTTTGCAGGTCTGCCGAAAGCTCTGGATGGTTTAAAACCAATCTTGTTATACCCTGTATTTGGACTCCTAATTTCAGGCGCGATTATGTTCTACCTGTTCGATCCAATTTTTGGTGGTATTAATACTTGGCTTGTCAATGTTCTGAACAATTTGGGAACTGGTAATGCGGTTATTTTGGGTCTGATTCTGGGCGGAATGATGTCGATCGACATGGGCGGACCTTTCAACAAAGCAGCATACGCATTTTCGATCGGTGTCTTTACTTCCAGCGGTAACACAAACGGGGCTATGATGGCAGCTGTTATGGCAGGCGGTATGGTGCCTCCACTGGCGATCGCACTAGCTTCGACGTTCTTCAAAAATAAATTTACCGAGCAAGAACGCAAGTCTGGCTTGACAAACTATGTACTCGGATTGTCCTTCATTACGGAAGGTGCCATTCCATTTGCGGCTGCTGACCCTCTGCGAGTCCTGACCTCTTGTATTGTAGGCTCGGCGATCGCTGGCGGTCTGACGCAATTCTGGCAAATCAATCTTCCAGCTCCGCATGGCGGAATTTTTGTAGCAGCTCTTGCCAACCATGCGTTGCTATTCTTGCTTGCAGTGGCGATCGGCTCCGTGATTTCCGCGCTCATTCTGGGACTGTGGAAAAAACCAGTTGAAACGAAATAACGAGTATCACAAGAGTATAGAAATTAAAAGAGGAGCCGAACTCCTCTTGGTCTTATCATAGGAAAACCGCTAAACACTCGTATATCGAGGTGTTTAGCGGTTTTTTTATGGGCTCATAATATTTTCAGCTCCAACGGGTGTCATTCCCCACTGTTTTTTTAACCAGCTGCATAAACAGCCTTTGGGCCGAAGTCAGGTATTGTGGGTGCTGATTGTTTTGTAATAGTCCGATGGGGATATTGGGGTCTGTTAACTGGAGAGGGATGGTGACCAGGTCCTTCTGCAAAGGCATTGACGACAGAACCACCCCAACCGAAGAAATCGTATGTACGAATGAAGGTATAGATGAGATTTGACTAACGGTATAAAAAAACGGCATCGCCGGGAAGCGCGAAAGCTCCTTCTCCAGTCGTATATGGTACAAGCAGTTCTTACCTCCGACGATAAGCGGATACTCATACAGATCTTCGAGCTGAAGCTCATTTCTTGCCGCGAAGGGATGACTACGGGACACGATAAAAGCAATTTGTTCTTGATACAGAGGTTCGAAATGTAGGGAAGGAATGGAGTGAGGTTCGCCGGAGATTGCAAAATCCAATGTACCGTCCAACAAAGCTTTGGAGAGTGCATCTGTGTTTCCCACTGTAAAATGGCATGTGATTTTCGGTTTATGCTCACGAAACTGTCGTAGAATCAAAGGCAGTGCAGTAGTAGCTACCGTTTCAAGCACACCGATATGGAGCGTGCCAATCTCTTCTTTTTTCAGCGATTTCGCCTGGTCCGTTACAAAATTCCAATGCCGTATAAGTCCGTCAACCTCTTCGGCATATATTTTTCCTGAGGAGGTTAATTCCGCATCCCAGCCTCTTTTAAAAAGCTGAAATCCCAGCTCTTTCTCTAGCCTTTGGATTTGGTTCGTGACTGTAGATTGTGCGTAGTTTAATTTGGCGGCAGCTTTCGAGAAGGTTCCTTCTTCAATAATAGTACGAAACGTAGTTAACTCTTTCAGATCCATACAAACTCATCTCCATCGATAAAGTTGAATATATTTATGATTATTTTCAATTATACAGATGAAGATAAGAAGAGTACAATCATCTTATCCCAACGGATAGGAGAGAATGCATATGCCCTTTGTACGAGTAGGCTATATGGAGCAACAATACACAGAGCAGGACCTGTCTGGCATTAGCCGCTGCATCATGAATGCTTTGATTGAACATTTTCAGGTCCCGCCCAAGGATTATTTTCAGGTTTTTCATGCTCATAAGCAAAGCGAATTTTATTATAGTTCCGATTATTTGAATGTACCCAGAACAGACAAGCTGTTGTACATCCAAATTACGATGGGATCGGGTAGAACTACGGAACAAAAAAAGAGTTTTTACCAAAGGTTAGCCGCACTCATATCTATTGAATGTAAGACTAGACCAGAAGATGTATTTGTGACACTGCTGGAGACTGAATTAGAGGATTGGTCCTTTGGCAACGGACTTGCCCAGATGATTTTATGAAGCATAAATTAATTAGACCGAGTGTTCGGGAAACAATAGGTGATTTTGCACCCGCTTTTGTAAGCTATACGGAGGAAGTTCTTTTTGGAGATGTATGGAGAAGAAGTGAGCTATCTCTTAGGGAACGGAGTCTCATTACAGTTGCTACTCTGGTAGCAGGTGAGCATGTGAATCAACTTCCTTATCATCTGAACCTGGCCAAAGAGAACGGAATTTCGGAGGAAGAATTGATTGAGGTTATTACACAACTAGCCTTTTACGTAGGATGGCCGCGAGCAGCCTCAGCTGTTCAGGTAGCCAAAGATGTATTTTGCAAAGAAAAAGAACGTTAAGCATGAACTTAAATTACCGCTAAGCACAAGGATTTCGAGTGTTTGGCGGTTTTTTGGCATGATTGTATTGTTATTCTGCTTTGAAAGCGGTATAGTAAGAGTAATTGAATGAGGGGCATTGTGCCCTTCGGGATTGTTACTGGTAAGCAGGCGATACCCAAATAATGACTAATGGACTTAGTCGTTATTTGGTTTTTTTTGTTATTACAAACTTTGTCATTACATCAATGAGGTGAGCAGCTAGATGATCATCCGGCAAATATTTAACAACAATGTCATTCGGGCCGAAAATCAGGTAGGTCATGAGTTTGTTGTCATAGGGAACGGTCTGGGTTTTAAAAAGAAAAATGGACAAAGGGTCGATGAAGAAAAGATAGAAAAAACTTTTGTATTAAAGTCCGATAAAATTCCGCAAAAATTAATTGATCTCATTGGGGAAACCTCTGTAGAGTATTTAAAGGTGGCGGATGAAATTGTAGGCAGCGCCAAAAAAGAAATGGGAGATATTTTTAGTGATAATATCTATATTTCGTTGATTGACCATATCCAATTTGCCATCTCTCGATATAGAAAATCCGTGGGACTTAAAAATTCACTGTTATGGCAAATCAAAAAATTTTACAAAAAAGAATTTATGATCGGTATGAATGCATTGGACATCATTCATGCTCAATTTGGCATTCAAATGGATGAGCATGAAGCAAGCTTTATTGCCATGCATTTTGTTAATGCAAGACAAGACGGACAGGGAATGAAACAAACAGTTGAGATTACAGAGGTCATTGATGATATTTTCAATATTGTAACCGATTACTATCAGATTACCCTAGATGAAACCTCATTTAATTATTCGCGATTTATTACACATTTGCAGTACTTTGCCCAACGCTTGCTGAGCAATGAACAAGAGCAATTAGCATCAGGGGATAACTTCTTGTATGACCAAGTCAAAGAGAAATACGAGAGGGCTTTTCAATGCACCCAATTAATTAATCAATACTTGGAATTGAAGCATGAAAGTGCGATGTCGATTGACGAGAAAGTGTATTTGACGATTCATATACAGCGTGTAACCTCCAGAAATGATTTGGCTGATGCTTAGAAAAAAAAGCTTGCAAACGATTTCGGAGTGTTTTATAGTAGGCTCACAACTTAAATTTAAGGATTGTTACTGATAAGCAGGCGATACCTAAATGAATGGCAGTGATCATTTTCTATGATCATGCAGGCCTTTCGTTTAGGTATTTTTTTGTTTTCAGGCAATCTGCCCAAGAGGAGAATGAACATGGACCATAAGAACATGGGCGAGGATATCGTACGTCTCGTTGGTGGAGAAGAAAATATCAATGGGCTAGTCCATTGTGCTACACGGCTCCGATTTGACCTGAAGGATTCACGAAAAGCCGAGAGAGAAGCGCTTGAGAAGCACGAGGGAGTCATTACTGTTGTTGAAAGTGGAGGACAATTTCAAGTCGTGATTGGCAGCCATGTTGCCTATGTATATACAGAGATTATGAAAAACAGAGATTTTGGATCAGACAGCTCAGCGACTAACGAATCCGGCGGAAAGAAGACATCGGTCATATCCACAATCTTTGAAGTCATTTCCGGCAGCTTCTCCCCGTTGATTCCGGCGATGGCAGGCTCGGGGATGCTGAAAGCTCTCTTGACGGTTTTGACCTTGCTAGGCTGGATGTCTGCAACAAGTGATACCTATCTGATCCTGTCTGCTGCCGGGAATGCTGTATTTTACTTCTTGCCGATTTTACTGGGAATTACGCTCGGTATAAAGCTGAAAGCGAATCCTTATGTAGCTGGTGTGATCGGTGCAGCTCTACTGGAACCCAACTTTACGGGACTGATGGACAAAGGCTCAGATGTATCGTTTTTGGGAATACCGGTGGTCATGATGAACTACTCAGCGAGTGTTTTTCCGATATTCATATCTATCAGCATCTATGCGTTGGTAGACAAGTTTTTGAAGAAGATCATTCTTAAGGATTTGCAGCTGTTTTTAGTTCCGATGTTGGCTTTAATGATTATGGTTCCTTTATCTGCAATAGCATTCGGACCGTTTGGTACAACAGTAGGAGATTGGATTTCTTCGGGTGTGACATGGTTAATCGGTGTAAGCGGCATTTTGTCAGGGATTGTGCTTGGCGGTTTTATGACCTTTATGGTCGTCTTCGGACTTCACTGGGGCTTTACCCCGATCACGATTCAAAATATTGGTGTTGGCGGTGATCCGATTGAGGCTATGGCGGCTGCGGCTGTATTTGCTCAAATTGGTGTCGCATTCGGTATCTTCCTGAAGGCGAAAAAAGATAAAACACTTAGAACCCTTGCGGGTTCCACGAGTATTACAGGCTTGCTGGCGGGTGTAACAGAGCCGATTGTGTATGGTCTGGTGCTTCGCTTTAAACGAGTCATTCCAATTGTCATTATCGCAGGGGCTATAGGCGGTGCCATCAATGGACATTTTGGAGTGAAAATGACGGCTTATGTGTTTCACAACATTTTTGCGATTCCAGTCTATACGCCGACCTTGGTTTACGTGATTGCCATTGCATGCTCGTTCGCGGTAGCCACGGTGCTGACTCTTATTTTTGGGTATGAAAGCAAAGTGAAGGGGGAGACGGCAGCAACTGTTGAGGCCGTTAAGACGGAAGAACCTCTACCAGCTGTTACAGCAACTAAGGCTGTTGACATCAAGAAAGAAACGATATATAGCCCGATCACAGGCAAGACTACACCACTGAGCCAAGTGAATGATTCGGCATTTTCAACAGGGGCAATGGGAAAAGGCTTAGCCATTGAACCATCTGTCGGTGAGGTCGTAGCGCCTATTGATGGAGTTGTAACCTCGCTGTTCCCTACAGGACACGCCATCGGCTTGACTTCCAAGGCGGGTACGGAGATATTAATTCATATCGGAATTAACACCGTCGCGCTGAAAGGAAAGCATTTTAATCCGGTCGTTCAAGAGGGAGATATCGTAAAACAAGGGGACTTGTTAATCCAATTTGACAGAGAGCAGATTATAGAAGCAGGGTACGAAATCGTAACCCCTGTCATTGTCACACTGACGAAAAACAAAGTGGGCGTATTTGAGACAAGTCAGGAGCAGATTCAAAAAAATGAAGTATTGCTAACTTTGGTGGTGTAATACAGGAAAGCTCATCCTCACGTACATGAATTGCGAAATCAGAAGGATATAACGATAACTGGAGGGACTATAGCATGAAACATAATCAATTGAAGGCATTTCCTGAAAACTTCTTCTGGGGAGGTTCAACTTCCGCCTATCAAGTAGAGGGTGCATGGGACGAAGATGGAAAAGGACCCTCTGTCATTGACATGGCTAACCACGTCGAAGGAGTCACTGATTTTAAGGTAACCAGTGATCATTACCATATGTTCAAAGAGGACGTAGCTCTGATGGCTGAAATGGGCTTTAAGGCGTACCGCTTCTCGATCGCTTGGACACGCATCTATCCACAAGGCGCGGGTGAAGTCAATCCGAAGGGAATTGCATTTTACAGCTCATTGATTGACGAATTAATTAAATATGGTATTGAGCCCATTGTTACTATGTATCACTTTGATCTGCCCTATGCGCTTGAACAACAAGGCGGATGGTCCAAAAGGGAAACGATTGATGCCTTCGAGCAGTATGCCAAAACGTTGTTTGAGAACTTTGGGGACAGAGTCAAATACTGGCTAACCATTAACGAACAAAACATGCTGATTCTCCATCCTGGTTCTATTGGTACATTGGATACAAGTCTGGAAAATCCACAAAAGGTACTGTATCAACAAAATCATCATATGTTAGTTGCGCAGGCGAAGGCAATGGTATTGTGCCATGACATGCTACCTAATGCGAAAATTGGACCAGCACCGAATATTGGGGTCATTTATCCAGCTAGTTCCAAACCGGAAGATACGCTGGCAGCTGACAACTATGCAGCTATTCGCAACTGGCTCTACCTGGATATGGCTGTATTTGGCCGCTACAACCACATTGCCTGGAGTTATTTGGTCGAGAAGGGCTATGAGCCTGTTATTGAAGAAGGGGATATGGATATATTAGCGAAAGGAAATCCAGATTTTATCGCCTTTAACTACTATACCTCTCAAACCGTAGGGGAAAGTTTGGATGATGGAAATGATTTTTCACATACAGGCGATCAGCATGAAATTGTGGGTGAACCCGGAGCATACCGGGGCTCTGTGAACCCCAACCTGCAAAAGACGGAGTTTGGTTGGGAGATTGATCCGGTCGGTTTTAGAAGTACATTACGTCAAATATATTCTCGCTACCACTTGCCTTTAATCGTGACAGAGAACGGCTTGGGTGCATTTGACAAGCTGGAAGAAGGGGATGTAGTAAACGATCCTTATCGTATTGACTTCTTCAAGAAACATATCGAGCAGATTCAATTGGCTATTACAGACGGCGTAGACGTATTCGGCTTCTGTCCGTGGTCTGCGATTGATCTTGTGAGTACCCACCAGGGTTCCAGTAAGCGTTACGGGTTTATCTATGTGGATCGTGAGGAATTTGATCTCAAAGATCTGCGCCGCATTCGTAAACAAAGCTTCTACTGGTATCAAAAGCTGATCGCTACAAATGGTGAAATCCGTTAATTAATACAACCGTGAAAAAGCACCTCCTTGAAATGGATGTTACCATTTTGAGGAGGTGTTTCTATTATCCCTTTGCCCAGAAGCGTGATTATGTATTATATAATAGAAGAAACACAAACGGAAAGGACATCATGCATTGACCTTACAACAATTAAAATATGTCATCGAGGTTACCAATCGTGGCTCCATGAATGAGGCGGCGAAGCGGTTGTTCATTTCCCAGCCCAGTCTGTCGAACGCGATTCGCGATCTGGAGGAAGAAATTCATATCACCATTTTTGAACGTACCAATAAAGGCATTTCTTTGTCCAAAGAAGGCGTGGAATTCCTCGGTTATGCACGTCAGGTTGTTGAGCAGGCGGAGTTGCTGGAAAATCGCTATCTGGATGCCAAGCCTTCACCACAGCATTTTGCTGTGTCCACGCAGCATTATGCTTTTGCAGTAAATGCATTCGTAAATCTGGTGAATCAATATGGACAGGATGAATATGAACTGGCTTTGCGGGAGACCAAAACCCATGAAATCATACAGGATGTCAAAAGCCTGCGCAGTGAGATCGGAATCCTGTATCTGAACGAATTTAACGCCAAGGTCATCAACAAGCTGCTAAAAGATGCAAATCTGCAATTCAACAGCCTGTTTACGGCCAAGCCGCACATCTTTATCAGTGCCAATAATCCGCTATCCCGGCAGTCTAGCGTGACCATTGACCAGCTTCATCCTTATCCATACCTGTCCTTTGAGCAAGGGGAGTACAATTCCTTTCACTTCTCCGAGGAAATTCTGAGTACGTTGTCGCATCCCAAAAGCATTCATGTTAATGACCGGGCGACCCTTTTTAATCTGCTTATTGGCTTGAACGGTTATACCATTTCTACTGGGGTAATTAGTGCGGATCTGAACGGTAACGAGATAATTTCCGTCCCTCTGGAGTGTGGTGAGTCTATTAATGTAGGATGGATTTGCCATAAAAACGTCGCGCTCTCCAAGCTGGCTACTGTCTATGTAGAAGCGTTGCATGAGGCGATAGGGGAATAAAAAAGTTTGATATAGCCTTAGGCTATAACTAGCTATAGTTTATTGGAGTTACCTTATAGCTGAAAATGTATGTTATCTTTCTTACAACAACTTCACTACTGAAGCGAAAAAGGAGATAACCCTAATGAGCAGCATCCTTGACAATGCATCCCAACGTAAAGTGACCCCTTTCAGACATGACATGGTCGGCAGCTTTTTGCGCCCGCAAGCGATCAAAGCCGCCAGAACTCAATTTCAAAATAATGAAATCTCTGCGGACGAGCTGAGAAAGATTGAAGATGAAGAAATTATCAAGCTGGTCGAAAAGCAAAAATCCGTAGGACTTCAAGCTGTGACGGATGGTGAATTCAGACGGTCCTGGTGGCATCTTGATTTTATGTGGGGACTGGACGGCGTGGAAAAGGTACAGCTTGCAAACGGCTACCAATTCCAAGGTGTGGAAACAAGAGCGGAAACCGCACGCTTGTCCGGTAAAATCGGACATTCTCATCATCCTTTCATTGAAGATTTCAAATTCCTGAAGCAAGTCGCAGGAGAGGATGCTATCGCCCGCCAAACGATTCCGGCACCTGCGCAGTTCCTGGCTGAGCTGCTGCGCGGAGAAAATAAAGAAACAACCGATACGTATTACAGCAATCTGGATGAACTGGTGACGGACATTGCCAAAGCCTACAAATCTGTGATCCAAGCGCTGTATAATGAAGGCTGCCGCAGCCTGCAACTGGATGATTGCACATGGGGCATGCTCTGTGATAAAAACTATTGGCAAGCTAGACAGCATGCGGGTGAAAATGTGGAAGATACCAAAAAGCTATTCGCTCGCGTGAATCAGGAAGCCGTGAAGGATCTTCCAGCCGATTTGGTCGTTACAACCCACGTATGCCGTGGTAACTACCATTCCACCTGGGCATCTTCAGGCGGCTATGAGCCTGTAGCCGAAACCCTGTTCGGCATCGATAACATCGATGGCTACTATCTCGAATTCGATACCGACCGTGCGGGTGATTTTACACCGCTTAAGCATCTGAAAGATGAAAAACAGGTCGTACTGGGTCTCGTTTCCTCCAAAATAGGTGAACTGGAAGACAAGCAGACGGTGATTAATCGCATTAAGGAAGCGACCCAATTCGTGGACATCAACCACATCTGCCTCAGCCCACAATGCGGCTTTGCTTCCACAGAAGAGGGCAATATTCTGACAGAAGAGCAGCAGTGGAAAAAGCTTGCTTTCATAAAAGAGATTGCGGACGAGATCTGGAAGTAAGGGTTTAGGGGAATTGAATTGGAGAGATTTGTGATTACTAAAACACGCCACTTGAGGGCGTGTTTTAGTTTGAGAATCCGCTAAAATTGACCAAATCCCCTTATAGTTGCATTTCATCTTTAAGGACTTTTATTACAATAGCTAACGCTGTAATATCTTCTTAAAGGAACGCCAGATATTTTTTATTACAAGGGAAATATGGAGGGGAAATCAATGAATTACTTTTTATTAATTACTACACGAACAAACAAGTTCAATACTGATGATATCGAAGGGCACTATGACCATCTGGAAAAGTTAAAGAAAGAGGGAGCTCTTGAAAAGTATGGTCCATTTAGCGATGGAACGGGAGGAGCCTATTTAATAAAAGCAGCGTCACTTGAGGAGGCGACAAAGATTGGGAATTTAGATCCGCTCATTCAAAATGGTTCTTCTGCATTGACAATAAAGGAATGGCTGTTGCGTTAAATTTCATCTGCAAAGAGTGATAATCCATCTAAGAAGGTCATGACAAATAACTAATGTGCCTTTTTGGTATTGAATAAAAAATGAGGACTATGATTTTCTGAAAATGAAAAGTATGGTCCTTTTTTTATTTCCCAAGAGATTGCTCTCACAATTTTTGAGAATCTTCTTAGTTGATAATCTCCCGTATCACATTTCTCGCCAAACGTACCTTTTCTGGACTCGATTTTTTGAGCATTGTAATAATTTCTATAATATCTTCATCAGACTCCACAATTTTGGGGTCCTCGCTTACATATGAAAACAACTGAACTAAGTTTACGTCTAGTGCTTTTGCGATTTTAGCTACATTTATCAAGGAAACATTCTTTTCTCCACGTTCGATCTGCCCAATGTATGTAAAATGAAATCCGCCTTTTTCCCCAAGTGCTTCTTGCGAGAGGCCTTTTTCTTTGCGTAAAACTCTTATTCTAGCCCCAACTAGCTTTAACACTTCTTTGTCCAGCATACATCTACACCCCTTCATACTAAAAAGTGTAGACAAGATTTTCTTTGGTAAACATGAGATTAAGAATCGTATATTCGTTATTAATTATATCTATAAGTATTATTTTGAGTTATAATAAGACTATTCTTGAAATTCTCTGGAGGAATAGATATGAAAGAAGCTCCTTCTACCTATATTCCAAGTCCCACTCAACCATCCAGACCCGTGCAACACCTAGATCATTCAATAACCGATTTCCACACCTTAGCCCAATACCATATGAAACTAGCTCAAATACTGTACAAGCATAACCAACTCCAATGCTGTATTATCCTCTGTGACTGGGCGCTAACCTCCATGTTAAAAGCTCTATATATGAAAGAAACTAATAGCATTTTCCCTCCGAAACTCTTGTCGATGGCGGATTTGTTGCACTTATTACATACCGAAACCAACCCGGGATTGGATGTTGTCGTATTTATAGGCACCACTCAATTCCTTTCATCCCAGCTAGAAACCCCGCTCCTTCAGAAGATGAAGCAGAAGGATGTGAGCAGGCTGCTGCGCAGAACAGACGACATTCTTTGCCAGTTGTCATCCCGAGTCATTACCGACCCATCCGAAACATACCAGTCCATTTTCTAAGAGGCCCCTTCACACAAATAAACTTACCGATTCGCCCGGTCGTTATCCGCTTTTCTACATACGATAAGAGTAAGCTTTAACGCAAGGAGGGATTTAGATATGGGTGAAGTAGGTTACGGTGGAGCATGGACATCCACAGGCGCGATTTTGGTATTGTTCATTTTGTTGGTGATTATCACCAAATCTTTTCTGATCTAACAGCAGGTTCAGATTTCCTAAAAATTCACAAAGCGGCCCTTTTTTCACGACAGCGTGAGGGAGGGCTTTTTTAATGCAGAATGGATGGTAGTGCTAGTATGTTGTCTGGCCCTGCAAGCATTGTTATACTTTACATACAGGGATAATTTCCCTCAAGTGTATAGCAATTTGGATAGCGGAAGACGTGAGAAAACGGAAATTCGCTGGCTATTATCAGGAGGATCGCATGATGAACATGGCAATCAATCCATTTCAATTTACGACAGACACGGCGACTCTTTGCCTATTTGATACGCAAGCTCTGAAGCATCGCTTGAACGATGAGCCTGATTGGTGGTCCATCGAAGAGGACGAGCTGGGGGAGTTGAATGCGGGAAACGCTGCTTTTTTGAATCTGGGAGCGGACGGGACGTATGAGGTTGTGATAGCAGATCATATCGAGCAGCCGACGGTGCGGCTGTTTTTGAAGGTACCCTCAGGAAACATATTTATTGGTGCAGGAGAGGAAGCCACAGGTGGTGAGTTGGAACCTGATTGTGTATGGGGAGGGTCATTCCTGTCTGTGCAACCCGGACTTTATGAATGCTTGGCTAGCAGAGAAAATAACCGTATATACCTTTCTTTAAAAAAAGGAAGCGAAGGCAGCAACAGCTTTACCAGTCTGATTCGATTGTAGGTTGCAGGATCAACCCGTAACGGATCAGACAAGCTACTCGAACAGGTGGAAGCCGATTAACCGAGACTGGGAAAAAGGAAAAGGCTATCCCCACGGCTTGCATATCCGTGAGAACAGCGCTTTATTCGTCTATTGATACTTTACAATAATGGCGTTACTGATTTGGCGGCCGGGTGTGGTGAGGTAAGAGCCGTTGTAGTACAGTCCGCTGGAAGCACCGCCGTCCAGATTCATAGCCTGATAAGCACCAGCCTGCTTCATCATTTGGGCGAGCTGTGGAATAGTCGCTCCGCTTGTGGTCAGGAGGATCAGCTTATGATCCCTAGTAATCCCAAGTGCGCTGCGGGCGCCGCCGCCTGTTAATATTTTAGGGTCCTTGAAGCCTTCGGCTTTGACATTCAGGGAAACCTGGCCGTTCGTGACCAGACGAGGTCCAGCTTGAAGAGCACCTTCGACGCTACCTTGGGTTGTTAACCGTTGTTCAAAGGCAGAGCCCGACACGAGCTCGGCTAAATGGTTAGCATCGTAGGTGAAGACGGTGCGTTGATCGCCGGAGCTTTTTTTTAACATCTTGCCGTGGCTGACCAAATAGCCGTAAGGCGTTTTGTAGGAGCTTTTGGTATAGGCGTCAAAAAATGTGCCATTAATGGCTACAACCGCTTGATTGCGTTTGGCGAGACTGCTTAAGTTCTCCACTTTACCAATGGTATCGCCCGCCAGTGCTACGTCTAAACTCACCTTGGGATGGAGCATGGAGATGGTGACCACCTTAGCGGAAAAGGTACGAGATCCAACCTTGAAGCTTTTATGAGCTGTCGTGATGGGGGTAGTGCTTCCGGGTAGCTTGCCGATAAGTACCGGAAGCGTAACAGACGTTGTACCTTGCGTAATACGCACAGCTGAGGTTTCTTTTTGCCATAAGACTTGCAGGTTTAGATGTTGGCTGATGAACTGTAAGGGTACATAGGTAGTGCCGTTATCGGTAAAAGGTGCATTTTGCATACGAACTGTTTGGTCATTTACTTTAGCAGCAGGTTGTCCCGTAAATAATGTAAGCCGGGTATTGCCTTGCGCAATTTCTATTTTTTTGTCTGCTGGGTTCAGGTTGAGTGTGATCCCTTCATAGCTGTTTAGGAGGCGAAGCGGGATGAAGGAGTGGTTACTCTGATCCACATAAACCAGCATAGGTGCTGGTGCAGCAGCGTAGATCGGGGTTACAAGTAAGAGCATAGACAGAATAATAAGTGCGGTGATTCTTTTCATGAATAGATCAATCTCCTTATGTAGTCTTAACTATTGACAAGGTGCTTGTACTTATATCGGGTTTTATGAGTTATAAATGTATGTTACGCGAATTTTGAGTGTTTGGATGATACAGAAACGGGGTGGCTGGAGATGAGCAGGTATGAGACAAGACTTGAGGATTACCGTCGCAGGGAGCGCCCTTCTTATTGTGTATTTGAAGGATTGCAGGAATTGGTGCGCAGCGTGGGGCAACTT
Organism: Paenibacillus sp. ALE2; assembly: GCF_054113385.1. NCBI lineage: Bacteria > Bacillati > Bacillota > Bacilli > Caryophanales > Paenibacillaceae > Paenibacillus > Paenibacillus sp. ALE2. The sequence continues at coordinate 5,410,313 of NZ_CM134213.1, read as the reverse complement.
CATAATAACTGGTTATATGTGAATGTGGATCAATGGGATCAGGACCCTGTTCAAACACCGATTTATTATTTGGATGAGCATTGGCTGGAGGAATGTGCAGAGGACGGTACAGCCGCAACCAACGAACAGGACGAGTATATTCCCCTATGGATATCAGATCGTCAGGTTCAAACTTGGTTTGAGCTGGCCACCTTTGAAAGTATTGTAGAAGTTCTTAAGGCTGCTAGACAGCCAGTGACGATTCAGATGGTGATTGTGGCGGTCAAATATTACGAAAAGTACGATGCCTACCTGGATTATGAGGAGGTAAAAGCAGTGACAGACCTGTGGTCTGTGTTGACGAAGGTGAGAAACCACCTAACAGAATGAATAAAGCCTGTAGAACAAACCGGGGATACATAGACGACTGGGATGGGGGAGCAGAATGAACTGGTTGAATCATGAATTGGCAGCACAGTGGCGACAGGAAGGCAAAAGGTATGCCGCAGATGTGAACGAATTTGTCAGAATCGGTATGGAAAGCCAGTGGCAGCAGGAGCAACCAGAGCCAAAGCAGAACGAACGCTCTAAGCTGGCCAAAGATATTTTTCGTATGATTCAGGAAGCGAATCAGGCAGGGGAAACAGAGCAGTTACGTCGGGAAATTCCGGTTGCATCCTGGCCGCTTACACCAGCGTTTGAAGAGGCCTTGCAAGCCGTTAGACCGATGGCATTTATGAATGGAAGCAATGAGGTTATTCTGCATGCAGGCAGTCCTCGGGAACGCGGAAAGATCTATGTGACGGGGAAAGATGGAATCAGGCAAATCCCTGGACTGCATCGTGTAGGTTGTTCGCCGGACGGGAGTTATTTTGCGCTGGTGGACGGACAAGGGATTCGGATTGTTCGACAACCGGATCGAAATTTACAAGGCGAAGAGACAGCGCATTTTCAATGGACGGATATACGTGTCCGCTTAAAAGCATCTATTCCTGACCTGGAATGCTTGGCGGATGAGGAACACCCTGAGGATATATTAGATGAAGTGATTCCGTTTGGCGATGGACAGCGCCTGTTGCTGGTTTGCGGTTACGGTGTTTATTTGCTGGCTGGTGATCAGGTGGATTTGATTCATCCCATGGCGTCTGAACGAAGGGAGTTGGGGCTGGAAGACACGATTGTGGCTATGGCGCATGGAGCTGTGTCGAAGGATGAACGCTGGATCGCTTATGGCAGCCAGATGAGTGAGCATTTGCTCATGGACTTAACCGATAAGACGGTGCATACATGGGAGCCGAGCTCCAGCTATCCGCATTATGCTCTATTTTCCAAAGATGATCTGGATGTCTGGTACAATGCCTGTCATTTCTACAACGGTGCCACCATTCAGGTGTTGATTGCCGAAGTGGAGCAGGGACTTGCTCAGAATACGGTAGAATGGCCGATAATAAATGAAGAAATGCGAGTATACGCTGCAGTAGCGCTGACGCAAGGAGCTATTCTAGGTGATGCCTACGGATATCTCCGTCTTATGGATAGAGAGGGACGTGAACTTTGGCGCTATTTTGTCGGAAGTACGATATCTGGACTGGCAGTTACATCTGATGAAGGCATGTTGGCGGTTGGGACGTATGGCGGTATGCTTCATTTAATTGATTTGCAGCATGGTACCAAGGATGAATATACCATTGGCACTGCTCCAATTCACGAGACAGAGCGTTGGTTCCTCTGGCGTAACTATGAGCCATTGCGCTGGTAATACTAATATTCCGCAAATGGTGAAAAAAGCAAGTTCTGATAAGCTGAACATAAAAAGTATAGTGGCATATGATTGCAATGCTATTCTCATATAGAGACGCATGAGGCATACATCTATGATGCAAAATGCGAGTAAAAAGGAAAGAGGTGTGAGGACATGGACAAGAAAGCGGATATTCGCACATCCATGAAGGAGTTATTTGCACAGATGGATGAAGCCTTTTTTATGGATGTGGAAGAAAATGTACCGTTCGAAATGCGTGATGGGAACGTCGATGAGGAGGGATGGATCAAGTGGAAGCCCCTTCCTTCACAGATTACAGAACAGGAAGTTCGGGAGATGGAAGAAAAATACCATTTTGAGCTGCCGCTTCTGCTGAGGAATTTTATCATGTCCTACCATTATGTATCTTTACAATTCGATAATGAATCTATCCCAGGAGTATACTGGAGCGATTGTACGTTTGTAGAGTTTCCACGTCTGCCAGCAGGTCAAGGCTTAAAGGCATTTTATGATTTGATCGATCAATGGTCACCTTTGCTGTCAGCAGGCTATATTCCATTTGCCATTGCAGAAGACGATCAGGGCCCTGTATGTTTAAATGTAGGCAGCAGACATAAGGACGGCGATTATCCTATTGTCTGGTTCTTTCACGAGGATCTCCGGCATTTGGATGAGGATGAGCTACAGATTAGGAGTAACCTGCTTCCCCATGTGCAGGGGCTGTTTCCATCCACTGTCGAAATGTTTAGCGTTATGTTTAAGCAAATCAGGCACTAACGATTCCCTGAAATGGAATTTTACTGTGCAGATTAACCAAGATATTGACATAAAAAATGAGGAATGTTATAAAAAAGGTAGGCTAGCACTCGAATGATGGGAGTGCTAACAAAGCTGAATCGTTTGCATAGCTCTTATCCGCTGGCCTTACATAGGTTTATATTTGAAAGGAGATATTCGAATGGAGAAAAAACAGTTTCAGGCTGAGTCCAAGCGTCTGCTCGAAATGATGATTAACTCGATTTACACTCAAAAGGAAATTTTCCTAAGAGAGCTGATCTCCAACGCAAGTGATGCGATTGACAAAATCTATTACAAAGCACTGACAGACGATCAATTAGTCTTTGACAAAGAGAATTATTATATTAAAGTAATTGCCGATAAGGATCATAGAACGCTAACTCTGCGTGATACCGGGATTGGGATGACCAAGGAAGAACTGGAAAATAACCTGGGCATCATTGCTAAAAGTGGCTCACTGGCATTCAAAAATGAAAATGAGTCCAAGGATGGTCATGACATTATCGGTCAATTCGGCGTCGGCTTCTATTCAGCTTTCATGGTAGCAGATGTAGTTACAGTAACGACCAAGGCTTTGGGAAGCGATACTGCTTATAAATGGGAATCTACAGGTGCTGACGGTTATACCATTGAGGTGGCTGAGAAGGACGAGGTCGGAACCGAGATTGTTCTGAAAATCAAGGAAAACACCGAGGATGAGTCCTACGACGAATATTTGGACGAGTACCGTTTAAAAGCGCTTATTAAAAAATACTCCGACTTTATCCGCTACCCGATTAAAATGGATGTTACAGGCAAGCGTCTGAAAGAAGGAAGCGATAACGAGTTTGAGGATTACAAAGAAGAACAGCGTATTAACAGCATGGTGCCCATCTGGAGAAAAAATAAAAGCGAGCTAACCGACGAGGATTATCAAAATTTCTACGCGGAAAAACGCTATGGCTACGACAAGCCGCTCCAGCATATCCATGTCAGCGCGGACGGCGCGGTAGTGTACCAAGCGATTTTGTTTATTCCTGAGAATATTCCGTTTGATTTTTACTCTAAGGAATATGAAAAAGGGCTGGAGTTGTATGCTAACGGTGTGCTAATCATGGAAAAATCTCCTGACCTGCTGCCGGATTATTTTAGCTTTGTAAAAGGTATGGTTGACTCCGAAAGCCTGTCACTCAACATTTCGAGAGAAATGCTGCAGCATGATCGTCAGTTGAAGCTGATTGCCAAAAATATTGAAAGCAAAATTAAAGGCCAGCTGTTGACTCTGCTCAAAAATGATCGGGAGAAATATGATCAATTCTACAAATCATTTGGAAGACAATTGAAATTTGGTGTGTACAACGATTACGGCAGACATAAAGAAGCCCTTCAGGATCTGCTTATGTTCTACTCTTCTACAGAGAAAAAGCAGGTTACTTTGGACGAATATGTATCTCGTATGCCAGAGGATCAAAAGTATATTTATTATGCTTCCGGGGAGTCCAATGAGCGTATTGAAAAGCTACCGCAGACCGAATTGGTGGCCGATAAAGGCTACGAAATTTTGTACTTCACTGATGATATTGATGAGTTCGCTATTAAAATGCTCTTAAGCTATAAAGAGAAAGAATTCAAATCCGTATCGAGTGGCGATCTGGGCATTGAGTCTGACGAAAATGAGAAAGAAACTGAAGCGGAACAAAACGACAACAAGGAGTTGTTCGAGTACATGAAGGGCTTGCTGGAAGGCAAAGTATCCAGTGTTAAAGCCTCCAAGCGCTTGAAGACACATCCGGTATGTCTGTCCGCTGACGGCGAAGTGACTATTGAGATGGAGAAAATTTTGAACGCCATGCCGAATAACGCTGATGTCAAAGCAAATAAAGTGCTGGAAATCAACGTGAACCATGCGGTGTTCAACTCTTTGAAAGAAGCCTTTGCCGAGGATAAGGAGAAAGTGAACCTCTATACGGCATTACTGTACAATCAAGCTTTGCTGATCGAGGGCTTGCCACTGCAAGATCCGGTTGAATTCACGAACGATATTTGCAAAATCATGGTTTAATACGCTTTATTACGATATAGAGCCGTTCCCACACCGGGGGCGGCTTTATTTATTATGACACTTCTTAAAGCTCCATAATAGGCCGTATAACGCTTATAGTAGAAGCATAAGGCCTTGCACTGTGCCGACTATTCAATACCTAGGAGGGCGATTGTATGAGTCTGGATCGAGATCCATTGACCCCCCAAAGTTTAAGCCGAAGTGAGCTTATACAGTTGGTGGAAAAAATCATCAGAGGCGAGGGAACAGAGGAGGAAATCGACAGCATGCTTACCGTAGTCATGCAAAATACACCTCATCCGGGGATTAGTAATTTGATCTACTGGGATGACCGTAATTTGAGTGCGGCAGAGATTGTAGATGAAGCATTACGCTATCAGCCCATTTTTGTACCGCCTCATGAATCTTCTTCATAGCATGCGGAGGGGTAGTCTTTTATTAAAAAATAAGATAATATAATTTTTTTAAAGGTTATGAGTATCATATTCAAGAAAACTTCCGTTAAAGGTGTGCTGGCTTCCCTGTAATGTATGGAGAAATGTTTGCTTTTTGCTCGCTTTACGGAGAATTTATGCCTAATTTTGGGGTTTGTAAAATTTTTGTGACATGCTTCTGTGAATTTTGACACAGCAAATTGTCGTTTTTCTTGATTATTTGGTGGGATGTCTTTATAATCATTTTGTTTGCAAGAATGAATAGCGATTAGCGTATGGAATAAGGAGGTTATTTATTTTGGGAAAAGCATTGATTATTGGCGCCGGTGGCGTGGCCAGCGTTGTGGTGCATAAATGTTGCCAAAACCCAGATGTATTTGAAGAAATTTGTATCGCAAGCAGAACTGTTGAGAAATGCGATGCGCTTAAAGAGAAGCTGGGTGGAGGTCGTACGAAGATCCAAACGGCTCAGCTTGATGCTGACAACACCGACATGGTCATTGACTTGATTCGAAGCTTTCAACCGGATGTAGTTATCAATGTGGCTCTCCCTTATCAGGATTTGACGATAATGGATGCTTGCCTTGAGACAGGTGTTCATTACGTTGATACGGCGAACTATGAACCGCCGGATACGCCGAAGTTTGAATACAGCTGGCAATGGGCCTACAAAGAAAGATTCGAAAAAGCAGGAATTACAGCTCTGCTGGGCAGCGGTTTTGATCCAGGCGTGACTGGAGTATTTACGGCTTATGCTCAAAAGCACTATTTTGATGAAATTCATACGATTGATATTGTGGATGCGAATGCAGGGGACCACGGATATCCTTTTGCAACTAATTTTAATCCGGAAATCAATATTCGTGAAATTACAGCGAAAGGCCGTTACTTTGAAAACGGAGAATGGATTGAAACTGAGCCGCTTTCTGAGAAAAAGGTATACGACCTGCCTGAAATTGGACCGAAAAATATATATCTTTTGTACCATGAAGAACTGGAATCTCTTGCAGTGAATATTAAAGGCGTGAAAAAAATCCGCTTCTGGATGACGTTCTCGGACAATTATCTGAATCATTTGAACGTACTTCAAAACGTGGGCATGACTTCGATCGAGCCTATTGATTATGAAGGGCAACAAATCATTCCACTGCAATTCCTGAAAGCTATTTTGCCGGACCCGGCTTCTCTGGGACCAAGAACAAAAGGCAAAACAAACATTGGCTGCATCATCCAAGGCGTGAAAGATGGAAAGCCAAAAACCTATTATGTTTACAACGTTTGTGATCATGAAGAATGTTATGCAGAGGTTGGCTCCCAAGCCATTTCTTACACAACAGGTGTTCCGGCTATGATCGGTGCAATGCTTATCATCAAAGGCCTCTGGAAAAAACCAGGTGTTTACAACGTTGAGGAATTCGATCCAGATCCATTCATGGAAGCACTAAATAAACACGGATTGCCATGGCAAGAGAACTTTACGCCAACGTTGCTTGATTGAGGTCTGCGATGAATATTGATATTACCAGACTCCCATCACCTTGTTATCTTGTTGACGAAAGACTTCTTGTCAAAAACCTTGAGGTTTTGAATTCTGTACAAGAGCGGACAGGTTGCAGTATTCTGCTCGCTCTTAAGGGGTTTTCGATGTTTTCGACCTTTCCTCTGGTTGGCAAATACTTAAAAGGCGTAACCTCCAGCTCGTTGTTCGAGGCAAGACTCGGTCGCGAGAAAATGGACAAGGAGGTTCACGTATACGCACCTGCTTATGTTGACAGTGAATTTGATGAGCTATTGGAGTATGTTGACCATATTGTTTTCAACTCCTTTGATCAACTGAAACGCTTCAAAAGCAGAGTGCAAGGCGTAACTTCCAAAAAAATCGACATCGGCATTCGAGTAAATCCGGAATATTCGGAAATCGAAACGCCGCTGTATGATCCTTGCTACAACAATTCCAGAATGGGTGTGACTCTGGCTAACTTTAGACCTGAGGATCTGGATGGCGTGGACGGTATTCATTTTCATACGATGTGTGAACAGAATTCAGATACGCTGGAGCGTACCATTAAAGTCGTGGATGAGAAATTTGGGCCATACATTAAGCAAATGAAATGGCTCAATTTCGGCGGCGGTCACCATATTACCAGAGAAGACTATGATCTGGACACACTGGTACGCTGTATCCAATATTTTCAGGATAAATACGGTGTGCAAGTTTATCTTGAGCCAGGCGAAGCTATCGCTCTGAACACCGGATATCTGGTTGCGACTGTACTGGATACGATGAAAAATGGAATGGATATTGCCATTCTGGATACTTCGGCTGAATGTCATATGCCTGATGTGCTGGCGATGCCTTACCGTCCGAATATCATTGGTGCAGGCAAGCCTGGTGAGTATGCACATACTTACAGACTTGGTGGACTTACGTGCTTGGCTGGAGATGTGATTGGTGACTATTCCTTTAAAGAGCCATTGAAGCCAGGAGACAAGCTTGTATTCTGCGACATGGCCCATTACACGATGGTCAAAAACCACATGTTCAACGGAGTCAACCTGCCAGCCATCGCCAGCTACAACGACGAAGAAGGCATCAAGGTAATCCGTCAGTTCTCTTACGAGGACTTTAGCTCACGTTTGTCGTAAGAAAAGGTTACTAATATACAGCAAACCAAAAAGCCTCGCCCCTAAAATTAGGAGTGAGGCTTTATTGTATAGGAAACTGAATTAGTATCTTTATTCCTCAATTTTGGCGGAAATCTTGTACCAGAACAATTGACCGATTTCGTAGCCTGGCACTCCCACTTCTAAGTAGTACTCTTTGCCAGCCTCAAGTTTTTTACCTAAAGTATTCTGTCCTTCTTCTGTTGTTTTAATCATATGACCATCGCTATCTGTTAGAGTCAAATTTAACCATGCATTAGGATACTTATCCCCTTCAATTTTAAAATCAACCCATTTGGTCTGAAAAGCCTTAAATTTATACATATCGTAAGTATCATAGTCTCTTCCTTCAATGAGTTCTCCTATGGTTCCGTATATATCACTACCTAGCCAAACTTCGCTGGCCTTATCATACCAATTGTTAGGCTCCCTGTCAGTTCCATTACCGAAGAGTTGGTTGGATTCCTTTGCAACTGGTACAGAATCTGCTTCTGAAGCTAAAGCGACACTGGCAGTAGTACTCAGCATAAGTGTAAGACCTAATGAAGCTAACAACGTTTTTTTCATGAATAATGATTCCTCTCTTTTTTAGGATTTATATTCATTTACATAAATATATTAGTGATTTAATTATGGGGTTATTATTCAATATCTTTCACTAGATATATGATATACAAAAAAAGGATTAGTTATTTTGAAGGTGTACATTAAAAATGTTGCAAGAGGGTGATTATCTAAGATGAAGAAGTACAAACGAGCCATAAGCACGAAGAAGATATGAACGTAAACCGTCAGTTCTTCTACGAGGATATAGCTACATTTGTCGTAAGACAATAGTCGTTCAAAGATGTAAAAGCGCAGACCCTGTAAAAAAGATTACGTTGTTGATATGCTCCATTGGCTGTTTAGTTTATTTAATCGTAGAAAAAACTCTATAGTCGAACAATTGACCAACCTCAGGATTGGCTACCTCTACTAACAAGTAATAATCTTGTCCGGCTTCAAGATTTATACCTAAACGGTATTGACGATCTGCTGCACTTCTTTTGATACTTCCATTGCTGTCAGCCACACTAAGCATCATCCATGAATTAGGATATATTTCCCCTTGAATGTTAAATTCATAAAATCCAGACCGAGGGGCTGTAAACTTATAATAATCTGCAAAGTCATAGCCTATATTGCCTTCAGAAATGAATTTTCCGAAGTTCCCATAGATATCGACGCCACTTCCTACTGTTATTCCAGTGGCTTGATCAAACCAGTTATTAGGCTCTACGTCGGTATACCAGGAAGATGAAAGCTGAATAGATTCCTTTTGTAATGCGGGTGCTGCTTCTTGAGCAGATGCAACAGCGGTGGATGTACTTAATAGAAGTGCTAGACCTAGTGTGGATATTATTGCCTTTTTCATTTAATAATCTCTTCCCTTCTTTTGTTTTGAGATTTATATGATATATATTGCTAATTACATCCATTATTATATAGTGTATTCCAATAAATTGGAATAAAAATGGAACAATAAACAAAAATATATATTTTTTTGTCACAATTATGTGTTTTTACAAATTTATTCACTAAACTTCAATTAGGAATTAGCCAACTTGCTGTATACTATAAAGTTCCATCTTAATATGCTTTTATGAAAAGGGGCATTCTATTTTAGGGGTAACAGAAGCTATGTTATACTCAATAATTGGAGGTGAAAAAAATGTTCGACCCGACCGTTTTTGATAATTTAAAAGTAGCTATGGAAAATGCGGTTTACGATCTGGATAATTTGGATTCACGTATTAACATTACGCAGCGGACTGATAGGTTGGAGATGTCGGTAATGTCGCGTGAATTTGGCGTACAGTTCAGTCTGAGAGAACAGCCGGGTGTGACGGCAGAACTTCAACTAAAAATGGATTTAAACAACCTGGCTGCAGAAATTTTGGAAATGGAAGACCAAACTCCGGGATGTAGCTTGTTGCTGTATTTTGATATGAAGATTCGAGAGATTGTGACACAATGCAGCCAGATTGAAAATATACTGACCGACATTTGGAAGCCCGAACTTCGACCAGTACAAACGTTAAGTCAGATTTACGGAGAGAAGACGTCTACATACCAAAACAGGATTGAACTCCGATTTTCCAGGCAAATTAACGAAGATCAGATGGAGGATATTTCAGAGTTGTTGGAACACGTGTTGCTGACGCTTATGGAATTAAACAAGGTCTAACCCCCTCTTTCTCTTAATGAAAGACAGGCTGTTGTCGTTGGGGGGATGTAGAGGTAAAGGAGCAAGGGATATATGATAAATGAACACGATTTTTCTGAAATATATGCGATTATGGAGTCTTCTTTTCCAGCATCAGAATGCAGGACGTTTGAGGCTCAAAAGGCTTTATTGAAGCATCCTAGCTATCGCATCATCACTGAAAAAAATGAGCAGGGTAACATAGTGGCTTTTTTGGCAGGCTGGAAATTCGCACATTTTCGGTTTGTAGAGCATATTGCGGTAGATTCCCGTATACGAGGTGGCGGATTAGGCCAAAAGCTTATGGGTAGATTTATCTCACAGTCTAACCAACCGGTAGTGCTGGAGGTTGAGCCGCCAGTGGATGAATGGTCACGGAGAAGAATTGGTTTTTACGAACGATTGGGATTCCATCTGAACCATTTTGAATATGTACAGCCCCCTCTAAGAGAAGGACAGACGGATCTGCGGCTTCAAATTATGAGCTATCCAGGTGCGCTGTCTGAACAGGAATTTACTCCGTTTAAAGAGATTTTATATACCGAGGTTTATGGGCTTAAATAAGAGACTAGACAGTAGTAGATAAAAGTAAAAGGCTCTGCTTGTTCCGTATGGGTACGGGAGCGGGGCCTTTGCTCTAAAAAGCTAGATGTGCTTCATTGTTGTTAATGTTTTGTCCATGTCCATACCATCACAAATTCCTTCTCACCAGTCTCGGCATCCACTGACTCTGCTTGAATGGTAAATCCATTTTTAGTATAAAAGTTAAATGCTTTGGTGTTTGATTGATACACCTTTAATTGAATTTCCTGATGCTGTTGCTTAACCCCATCTAATAGTAACTTGCCATAGCCTTTTCTTTGAGAGTCAACACGTATAAACAGAGCAGCCAAGTATCCGTCCATCATGGAAATGAAGCCGCCGATCGTATGGTCATCTTGTATGATAACGTAGTTTTGAGCGAGGGGAAGGTATTTGTTCTCCATCTCGGCAGCTTGAGATGTCCAATACTGCGGAGCAATAAAATGATGGGCTTCTATAGAAGCATCCAGCCAGATGGCTACCAGTTCCTTTAATTCTTCTACTTTCGCAGGTCTAATCGACATTGTAACGCCTCTTTTCACAATATGTAATCGTATCTATAGTAGAGTATGATGAAATAAAAAAGACCGTCCGTGGACGGTCTTTCTACCCGTGGCGCTTAATTAAAGCCTTGATCCGTATCCCGCGCCTCCGTCAACTCTGCAAATTAGAGAATAACGGACCGGGTAAGGGATACGCTCAACATATGATTATTGATGTTGACGCACCTCCTTTCCTGATGCGTTCATCTTACCATATCTGGTTGGTGATATCCAGTGATTTTCTTATATTTACTAGCATTATTCATAGAAAATATAATATAAATCTGCTTGCTTTTAAGCTCTATTCAAGATATAATCTTAATTATGGTGATTAAAGTATCGCCATCAATACATAGTATGCGGTCGTGGCGGAATTGGCAGACGCGCACGGTTCAGGTCCGTGTGGGCTAACCCCCCGTGGAGGTTCGAGTCCTCTCGACCGCATTATACCTAACAATTACAGGTTCTTGGATTGGCTGAATGCCTCCAAGAGCCTGTTTTTATATGGTTAAGATGCGTGCTATTATACAGCCATTTTATTTATGCTGGAATATATATTTAATATAATCTTTTGCACTCTGGTTAATGTCTTCATCACTTGCTTGAAACGAGGCTCCGAAGACAGCGAAATAGGGTAATGTTACGGCGCCCACATGTACTGCGCTTGCTTTAAAAGGGGCTATAACTTCATCTACCGTAAATGTAACGGAACCCGTAGATAAGTAGTTTTCTTTTTTATCGCCAATCGACATGGCGATCCCTAGCTTCTTTCCTTTTAACTTATCACCTTTTGAACCATAAGCCCATCCATGGGCAAAAACATCATCAAACCACTTTTTTAATAAAGGAGGGTAACTATACCAGTATAAAGGGAACTGAAATATGATATTGCTGTGTACTTCAAGTAACTTTTGTTCTTTCAAAACATCAATGTTCCAGTTGGGATACTCTTTATAAATTTCATGAATTGTCAAATCATTGGTATATTGAAGTAATTCTTGTTTCCATCTTTGATTTACTCTGGAATCTTCAATATTCGGATGTGCTAAAATCACCAGAGTCTTCATTATAAATCACCTTTCTTACATCGCATCATTTGCTTTTTGTGGATACGTATTATTATTCTGTAGGCTATAAAAAAAGTAAATACACACAATAAAGTAATATAGTTACTTGAAAGTGTGCGTGGTACTTAGAGTGAAGATATGTGATTATAAAATGAATTCGATAAACTTAGTTATTTTAGTCTTGAAGAGGTGGTCGTATGAAACAATATAATTTAGGCATAGAAGCAACACTGGAGATCATCGGAGGTAAGTGGAAATCCTTAATCATATGCTTATTAATGTCTGGTAGAAAGAGGACCAGTGAATTACAGCGTAGTATTGCAGGCATTTCTCAAAAGGTTCTTATACAGCAACTTCGTGAACTTGAGAAGGATGGGATCATAGGCAGACATGTGTATAATCAAATGCCTCCAAAAGTGGAGTACTATATAACGGAATATGGAATTACAGCAAATGAAATTATTGATTTAATGTGTACCTGGGGAAGGACTAATATCAAAATAAGACAAGAGAAAGGAGAAGATGTGATATTGCTAGAAAATAAGTCCAAATGAATATTGGAGTTAAAGAGCGCTGTAGACTATGATGTTTACGGCGATTTTCTTTTTGGCGTAGAGTCGCAGTTCGGGGATATCTGTGTCATAGTATTTGATCGTTTACCTTCAAGACCATGTTATATGTTGAGCCGCAAGCTGATTTGTAATATAGTTATGACTGGACAACCATTCCATCAATATTAAATGAATGCCAAAGTAGGGGGACCCTTGCAATGATTATTAAACCGAAAATTCGTGGTTTCATATGTACGACTGCGCATCCTGCAGGATGTGCGGCTCACGTTAATCGTCAAATCGACTACATCAAAGACAGCACGGGATTACAAGGAGCTAAAAAGGTACTTGTGATCGGAGCATCCACAGGTTATGGACTGGCTTCCCGCATTGCTGCGAGCTTCGGTATGGGATCTGACACCGTAGGAGTATCCTTTGAACGTCCTGCTTCAGAGGGGCGCACGGCTTCGGCAGGCTGGTACAATACAGTGGCCTTTGAAAGAGCAGCCAGAGCGGCTGGCTACATAGCGGAGAGCATTAATGGAGATGCTTTTTCCCATGAAATTAAGCAGGAGACGTTGAAGTTGGTCAAAGAAAAGCTGGGCAAGGTAGACCTGATTGTATATAGTGTCGCCTCACCGCGACGGACACATCCTGATACGGGAGAGACCTTCAATTCCGTTCTCAAGCCCATCGGACAGCCGTTTACGAATAAAACGGTGAATACGAACACAGGTGTCGTGTCGGAAATTACGCTTGAACCAGCAACGCAGGAGGAGATTGATAACACCATCACGGTCATGGGTGGCGAAGATTGGTCCCTGTGGTTAAAAGCGTTGGAAGAAGCCGACCTGCTGGCTGAAGGGGTAACCACACTGGCTTACTCGTATATTGGTCCTGAGATTACGGAGGCTATTTATCGTAAAGGAACCATTGGCCAAGCTAAAAATGATTTGGAAGCCACAGCACATACGTTAACAAAGCAACTGGAGCGTTATCGTGGGAAGGCCTACGTTTCAGTGAATAAAGCTTTGGTTACACAATCCAGTTCGGCTATACCTGTTGTGCCTCTGTATATTTCCTTACTGTTTAAGGTCATGAAAGAAAAGGGACTGCACGAGGGTTGTATTGAGCAGGCGCAACGTCTGTTCGAGGCATTATACAGTGGGTCCACTGTGGAAACAGACGATGAAGGACGCATTCGTCTGGACAACTGGGAAATGAGAGAGGATGTGCAGCAAGCTGTTAAAGCGGCTTGGTCTGAGATCACTACCGAAAACGTATCCGAACTGGGTGATCTTGAGCAATATCGTCTGGATTTCCTTCAATTGTTTGGATTCGGTTTTGATGAAATTGATTATGAATTGGACGTTGATCCAGAAGTTCACACAACTTAGGTGAAAATGTGCTAAACCAAAAACGGGTACTCTCAAGCTGCAAATGGCTTGTGAGGCCCGTTTTTTATGTATGTAGTCAAATTAAAATGGTCTGGCTTTCAACAGAATTCATTGAGAATTGGACGTAGAAAGCGACTTTCGGTGCAGCAAGCGAAAAACGGCAATGGTAATGATAATCCCTGCAATGCCAAAAACCGTGACAGAAGTCAGTGCACGATAAGCTTGCCAGCCGAACAAAAAAGCAACCCCACTGCCAAACGTTGTACCTGCCAGTAAACCGAGCGCACAGGCAATATCTGTTCCAAATTTCATAATCTTGTTCCTTTCGAATGGTTGAATTGAATCGTAACTTGTACGTTTTTTCTGGACTTGTACCCACACTTGTGCGTACAATTAAATAGTAATCGTTTTCAAACGGAATCTATTATTAGTATGGATCATTCTTGTACAAATTATTCCTTTTTCAGGAGGCTGATGAAATGAATATGAATGAGCAGATTAAGCTGTGGAACGAAGAGGCGCAAGCTAGTAACACTGATCATCCTCACCGAAAGGTTGAATTGTTTATCGAGGTACGGGATGGAGCACTTGAATCCATTGCTTCTTATTTGAATCAACAGAATTATAAGCATGTTACTCTAGTAGAGGATGAGCATACTTCAGCGGCAGCAGGGAAGAAAGTAGCTGAATTAATCCGTGAAGCAGATTTGACAGTTGATGTAGTTCGGCTGCCTCCGAATGTGGTAGGGGATGTTATTGCTGATGAAACTTATATCATGAAGGTTTTGCTGGGTGTGGCGGATCAAAGTCAGGCTGTGCTTGCTGTAGGGTCAGGTACGATTCATGATCTGGTTCGCTTTGTGTGCTATAAAATGAATCGTCCGTTCTTGTCAGTCCCAACGGCTGCATCTGTAGATGGTTTTACCTCAGCTGGGGCCCCATTAATTGTGGATGGCAGCAAGCAGACGTTCCAAGCCGTTCCGCCGGAGGCGATCTTCGCTGACTTGTCCGTACTGGCAAGTGCCCCTCAAGTGATGACTGCCGCAGGTTTTGGCGATATGCTCGGTAAGTTCACCTCATTAGCGGACTGGCATGTGTCCAGAGATTTGGGAAACGAGCCGTATTCACCTGTAGCTAATCGAATTACCGAGGAGGCTTTACGTGCTTGTGTAGAGCATGTCGATGAGATCGCGGCAGGCAGTAAGGCAGGGGTCGAGGTGTTGATGAATGCGCTGATTGCATCCGGTATTTCGATGTTGATGATTGATCATTCCCGTCCTGCCTCAGGGGGAGAGCATCATATTTCTCACCGAATTGAAATGGATTTTATTGCAGAGGGGCGCAAGCAAGTTTTGCATGGTGCCAAGGTGGGCGTTGCCTCCGCTTTGCTGTCTGACATGTATAGGGAATTGGCTGCCACTCAGGATGTGGAGGCTTTTGAAGTATATCGGACTTTGCCTACATCGGAACAGATGCGTGCATGGCTAGCTCAGGTGGGAGGTCCGTCTACTATTGCCGAGCTGGGGGTTACACAGGAACAACTTGCTCGTGCTTTGCGCACGGCACATACTTTGCGTGATCGCTATACCGGACTCAAGTATATGAATGAACACCAGTTACTTCGTTCGTAATGTGTGTTACACCTACACTAGAGTCCTTTAGATACTCAGTTTAAGCATGAGGAAGTGATTTGTGAGTGGGTTTACGCCTCCGGCAGCTATACAACGATAATATGCTTCTGTAACGCTTGTATGTACAAATGAATGCTATGCTATAATTGTGGAATACGAGTAGATACATGATATGTCAAGTACGGAGGAAATTATGGCGCCCAAATATATACAAGTTAAACAGGAAATTTTATCATGGATTCATTCATCCAAACTGGAGCCGCACTGCCAGCTTCCTTCTGAACATGAAATGTCTGAACAATTTGCAGTTAGTCGGCAAACGGTGCGTCAGGCGCTGGGTGAACTGGTACAGGAAGGTTGGCTGTTTCGCATACAGGGCAAGGGAACCTTTGTCGCAACACGGGATCTGAAGCAGCCCGAAGATCCACGGACGATTGGAGTTGTGACAACCTATATATCGGATTATATTTTTCCATCCATTGTACAGGGAATTGAATCCAAGCTAAGCCGGCAGGGCTACAAGCTACTGCTATCAAGCACAGGCAATGACCCAGAACAAGAACGTCAGTGCTTGGAAATGCTGCTGAGTCAACCACTGAGCGGAATTATTATTGAGCCGACCAAAAGCGGGGAACGTAATCCCAATTTGAACTATTATTTAACCGTGGAGAATCGCCAAATCCCTTATTTAATGATCAATGCGCGTTATGAGGAGATGGATGCACCTTGTTTGCGTTTGGATGATGAAAAGGGTGGTTTTTTGGCGGCAGAGCATTTGATCAAGCTGGGGCACCGGCGATTGGCCGGATTTTTCAAAACCGATGATATGCAAGGAATTCTGCGGATGAAGGGATTTGTAGCCGCTCACCGTAAATATGGAGTGACGTTACATCCAAACGCAGTAACGACGTACCGGACTGAAGAAAAAAATGAGCTTCCGTTACAACGCGCATCACAGCTGTTGGCGATGGAGACAAGGGAACGTCCGACCGGATGGGTGACCTATAATGATGAATTGGCGGTGCGGCTGCTGGATATTGTACGTTCGGCGGGCCTCAGTATTCCCCAGGATCTGTCACTGGTTGGGTTTGATGATTCATTTTTGGCGACAGCCACGGAAGTCAAACTTACAACCATTCGGCACCCCAAGGAAGAATTGGGGTTACGTGCCGCCGATACCATGCTATCGATGATTGAAGAAAAGGGATATCGTGAAGAAGAGCGTCAATGGATTATACCCCCAGAGTTAATTGTACGCGAATCCACGGGGCCAGCTTAGGAAATATTTAGTTAATTTTAAGTTGATGGTATGTTACTGGATACACGGAGCAGCCTGTTTTCTGGATTGCAGAAAAGGGGCTGTTTTTCTATACATTTTGAAAATGTGTACATAAATCTATCAAAAAGATATATATAAAAGGTTGATTTAGTTGTACGTACAAGTGTGCGGTGAGAGTGGTGCCAGAAATGAAAGTAAGAAGAGTGACCTATGTATGTTAGAAACATTAAATAAAGGACGTTTGGGAGGTCAACTGGCAGCCATGGCTATGGGAGCTGAAGTTGGGGCGGAGGATATGACAATCGCCGAAACAGCGCGTCATATGGCACGTATGCGTGATGAGAGCTTCAAGCCAATCCCTGAGAACGTGGACATCTATAATAAGCTCTATGAGGAATACAGCCGTCTTCACGACTACTTTGGATGTGGGGGTAACCCAGTTATGAAAAGGCTGAAGGCCATCAAGGCAGAAGCTGGACGTTCAACTGAAGCGGCAAGCACTCAATCCTAAGAAGTTACAAATTATAAGCAAGAAGCATTTTAATTTTGCTATCTAAAAAGCACAGTACGCCAGAATCGGCAGACTGTGCTTTTTTGCTTTTATATTCTGTAAATCACATGATGTGAAAGCCTTATGCATGAAAGATGGTAATGCGTTCCTTTCAAAGACTTTCATGAAAGTTTCAATCGTTTCGTTTTAAAGGACATTGTTACTTTTTCAGCATGGCATCAGCAAACAAAATGGATTTTGGAATACGGAAAAACTGTTCCGCCTGATCCTGGAAGGTTTGTGAAGGAACGGTACCCTGATGCAACCATTTCCGAAATGTACCCGGGTGAACGCCAATCCAATGACTGACATCGGTCACCGAAATATCATGTACCATGCACAAACCCGCCAAAATCCGGTTTTTAACTGGAGAACGAGTTACAGTCCGTTTCATGAAACGGGACGGTGATGGTTGACAAATGAGCGGTGAACGCCGGACAAC
The DNA here is from genome assembly GCF_054113385.1 of Paenibacillus sp. ALE2. NCBI lineage: Bacteria > Bacillati > Bacillota > Bacilli > Caryophanales > Paenibacillaceae > Paenibacillus > Paenibacillus sp. ALE2. The sequence continues at coordinate 5,392,349 of NZ_CM134213.1, read as the reverse complement.
CTCTTCGTTAAATAGAATATGGTGCGGATAACCAAGTGTATTACACGTCTTTTCCAGATTAGTGTTGCCGGGAATGCGACCTTCATATACCCACGCGCTGACGCTGCGAGAGGAGATGGAAAGCTCCTCGGCAAGTTGGGACAGTTTAATGTCATTAGCCATCAAAACGGCAAGCAAAACGCGATTGCGTACTTGACAGCGTGTTGGTTTGCGAAAACGTTTGACACGCACGCCTTTTCCCAAATATTTGCGATTGATCAGAGACCACGCCTGAATGGAATGTTTGTCTTGTTGTTTAGGCATATACCCTCCGATTTTTTTTAAACACATACTACTATACCCGAAGGGGGCTTTGCAAGTGACTCTTCTCCTGATTTTCTTTTAATCCCATGGGCTTAACCGGTTTATGGAAAATAAGGTCCATTTGGCCTATAAAAATGGAAGTTTAAGGTGTCGATATATTAAAATGTGACATTTTTTATGGAAATGGAGGTAATATGTTCTTCTCTTATGATTGTAAGGTTGTACAGAGAGAAAAGTGGGTTTTTACAGCCCAACATGCAATTTTTTTGACGAGAAAAAGGGAGGTTATACAGCTAGATGATTTGTAAAAAGGTAATGGTATGGTTTCTGACGGCACTTTTGGCAACGAACACTTTGCTGTGCTTGCCTAGTGTGGCAGGAGCGGAAAAACAAGATTTAAAGGACGGAATGCAACTAAATCATGCGGATCAAGCAGATTTGGTACAGAAGGAACAGGGGCTCACGAATGAAACAGTTTCTTTTGAGCCGCCAACTTCTGCGACAAACAGCGTGTATAATGCACTCATGATGAGTTTGGCAGCGGTGGAGTATACGTCAATCGTTATCGACCCTGGAGAAAGTTATGAATTTCAGAATACAGATACAGTTAGTAAATCTATATACAGCAACGCTTCTCAGTCAAAAGGTATTCTGTACGATAGTGTGAGCTACAAAGAGGACGGAGATATTAGCACTGTCCATATGGACTATGGCATAAGCCCCATTGGTGTTCCTGGGGGAGGTACAGCGTTTATTACGAATACAGGGACAGCAGCATTAACTGTAAAAGTAACAGACGTCTTCACCTACAGTACATCGGAGGACCCAGCATTAGAGCGAGTTACGCTCTCTAAGAATGAAAGCTACCGGATTGTGAATGAAGGATGGACAGCCCGTTCCATTCAGCATGATGGGTCAAATACAGACAATCGCCGTTTTGATTACGCAAAATACAAGGCAGACGGAACCTTATCCGCTTCCGCCCTTAATAGTATTGCTCATCCTACTTTGGGTGATGGAGAGGAACTGATTATTACAGGCTCCACTGCCAATGCGGTGACGTTCGGATTTCCATACGGCAAATACACTATAGAAAGCACCGGTGAGCCGGCTTATGCGCGGGTTACCTTAAATCAGGGGGAAAGCTACCAGTTTATCAATGTGGGAACACGATTGGATACGGTGGAAAGTGATGGTACATCTAAAGATAAACTTGACTATGTTGTTTATCTGGCAAACGGAACAGAGGCTTCACGCGGCAGTAGCACTACGGCGAAGCCGCAGATTGCTGTGGACAGATATGCGGTAATTACCCAGGTCACTGCAAATCCGGTTACATACGGGGCCCCTTATCGCAATTTCATTGCTCGCCCTGTGGGTGGTGATGCCATCAGCCGTGTAGAGCTTGAGGTGGGCAAGAGCTACATTTTCCATAATAACGGTACACTAATGAATCCGATCTACAATAACTCCAAAAAGGTAGGAAGCTTGTTCGACTATGCGATTTACAAGCCGGATGGAACGGTAAATTCCTCTGGTTTTAACAGCCAGTCAGGTCCTATGATCCCGCCATCGGGATATGCCATTGTGACTGTAATTGGCCCGAGTCCTATTACCTTTGACTATACAGATGATTTTTCTTGGGAAACCAGCAATGATCCTGCTTTTTTGCGCGTAACACTGTCCAAAGGCGAAAGTTATGCTTTCACTAATATTAGTGATCATTTGAGGAATCTGCACAACACAGCCAGTACCGTTAAAGGGAAATTTGATGTGGTCCTGTATAAAGCAGATGGTACAGAGCAATCCAGGCGCAGTACTGGGAAATCAACCTTTTTGGTGGGTGCAGGTAAAAAGGCCAGCGTGATGGTAACCAGTGATACGCCAATCACGTTTGGTGGAATCTATCGGAGCTTTAAGGCCAGCGGAGATGATGATGGTATCAGGCAAACGACTTTGGAGCCGGGAGATTCGTATATTTTCCGCAATCATGATAGCAAATCAAATTCATTACGGCATGACAAAAGTAATGGAAGTGCACGCTTTGATTCAGCAAGCTATCGGGGACTTCGTTTACTTACATCAGATCATTTCAACAATACAGTGGACCCAGAGATTGTTGCTGGCGGTGAAGCCATTGTCACCAATGTATCCGATCGGCCAATCACCTTTAGTTACAGCAGTAAGATAGAGGCTATGCTTAACGCACAGGCTGCCTTCCATCGAATTACACTAAAACGCAGTGAAAGCCAAAAATTTATAAACGTTAGCACTTTGGATAAGGCCCTGGACGTCATTTCAGTCAGCGGTATGAAATGGAATTACATTAACTATAAGGCAGATGGAACTGTGTACAGCCAAGCTAATGATACGACTCAATTACCATTAGTACAGGCTGGTGGCTACGCCATTGTAACGACGGTTTCTGATGTGCCAGTTACTTATGGAGCTGTATTAGGAATATTCGATGTTGAGGCTGCCGATGTGCCAACAGGCAATCAGGTTACCATCAAGCAGGGAGAAAGCTATGTATTCCATAATACTGGCTCACAGGCTTCCTCATTAACCACAGATGCTTTAGACACAAGCCGTCTCTATGACTATGCCATGTATGGAGAAGGTAGCGGTGTGAATTCCAAGGTGGATAGAGCAGGTATGAGTGTTTCTTTACCTGAAATCTCACTTGGCGCAGGAGGTACGCTTGTTGTAACCGTTACTTCACCGCAAGCTGTAACCATTCATTTCAACAATGACATTAAAGCAGATCCAAGCACAGAACCAGCGTTATTAAAAACATCTTTATCTGGTGGCAAGCAGGAAGTATGGATCAATCGCGGGAGCCAGGAAGCACCTGTCTTGACGAATGCAAAGGCAACGGGTGGAACATATCAGTTCACTGTTGCAGATCGTGCTGGAAAAGTGATTAGAGAGCATAAAGAGGCGACAGACAATCAGCAGCAAGTGCCAGCTAACGCAAATATTCATCTTGCCGTAGCAGCCGCTACTCCTGCTGTTAACTTTGGAGCACCTTATCGTGTATTTGCTGTAAAAAATAACGATGACAGCAAGCTAGATGAGCTCATTGAACTCATAGAAAAGGAAGCTGACTTTACAGCAGGTCAGCAAGGGAAATATCGTTTTACACCCAAAGAAGACGGGATTTACCGTTTCGCGGTGAAGGAGAAATCCAACTTTGCTGCGCAGCAGCCCATTGTAGCCTTGTTTACAGACCCTGATTTTAGTAGCCAGCTTGTCTCCTCAACAGAGCAAGCACAAATATATGGTTGGGATTACACGGTCTTAGAGTATGAGATGAAGGCAGGTCAAACGGTTTATGTGAAGCTGTCAGAAATTAATAGCGGTGCATTACAAGCCGTAATTGAGGCAGCCCATATGGCGCTTGGCAAGGACACTTCATATGAATACGGCAAAGGAAACCGACTGAATAAAGTTATTTTATTCACCGGTGACCAAATTCAATTGGATTATGATTTAAACGGAAACGTCATAAAACGGACGAAAAAGGTATTTCCTTTTACAGATTAAAAGGATGCTCTTGGCTTCGAAAAAATATAACAGATCATTAGATGTATAGGCATTATTAATAGGGGTGAGCGAGTGTTTAAACGTTATATTTGTAGTCTACTATGTGTGCTGATGTTGCTGGGTCCATGGAGCACATGGGCATATGGAGAAGAAGGGCAGAGGGAGGCAGCAGCTTCTCAGTCTTCTACGTCTTCTACTCCACAGATTATTACCAGAGCATGGCTTGCACAGCAAACAGGTAAGGATCAGGCGTGGGTCAATGCACAGTTATCCAAAGGCTATACTTTATATGATATTTATAAAGCATGGCAAAAAGATGGTGGAGGAAATTCATTGCCAGAACAAAGTCCAAGCTTGTGGGTACAGCAGAATGGACTGACATTGAGTACAAATGCAAAGGTGGAGCCGTCCGATGAGTCGGCTGCGCTGAAGGAGGGTGAAAAGCCCGCTCAGGTCACCCAGGATGAAAAGCTAACTCAACATCCACTAGATAAGGAAGAGGGTAAAGCGCCGGCTCCAGACACGACTGAGATGGATATCCCATCTATACCCCGAGTAAATGATTCCGTATATGCTCCGACTCCAGGAGAAAACGGACTAATCGGGCAGGATTTACTTAAACAGAGTTTGTTTCAGGTATCTGCTACAGCAGATGTGTATGCTCCTTTTGATCAGGCGGCGCTTGCACAAAGCAGGCTAAGTGATGATACGTCGCGTTATGGAATGGATTACGGTGACAACAGTGTGTCCACCGTTTCAGGACAGCTCGTTGTTCAAAATACGGACTTGGTGCTGCCGGGGTCATTGCCCTTTGCATTGACTCGTGTGTATAACAGTTCATTGGCAAATAATCAGATTGGTGTGCAGCAAAATGAAGGGTTGTATACAAACACAAGTGCCATCCGCGAGGAAGAAGCAGCTTCTGGCCTGGGGAGAGGCTGGAAATGGGATCTTCCTCATATACAGAAACAGGATGGTAAACGGTATTTGTATATTCCGGGAACAGGCTCCTATGAACTGAGAGATGATTTGCAGCTAGAAGGATATGCATACAAAGATCTGAAGATCAGTACAGATCAAAGCGTAAGTGTGCAGGGAGTAAGCAGTGCATACAAAATATCAGTACTGAATGGAAACGACTATTATCTCGATCAGGATGGTTATTTGATTTTGATCCAGGATGCGTATAAGAATCGAGTGGAATTTGATTATACAAGTTCTGGTGGAGCAAAGCTTATTCGTTCGATTCGAAACAGTGATGGTAGAGAGCTTGACTTCACTTACAATGCCGGGCAGCTTGTTGTTAAAGAGCAGGGCACAGACCATCAGTACACCTATCGCCAAAGTGGTGAGGGAAGCAGCAAGGTGCTGTCAGAAGTATTGGATTCTCTTTCCCGAAGCACAAGCTATGCTTATACATTCATGGATGCTCCTTTTAATGTGGTCATAGATGGTGAAGGAAAGACTGGAGCCCTAAAGCCCAATGAAACCGCGTTGCTTACACGAATTGTACGACCTACTTCATCGATTACAGACATTCGCTATGAAGCCTATAACAAGCAGATAGGCGTGTACGGTACACAAGGCGTGTTCAAGGTGGCTTCACGCGCTGATATGTACAGTACAACTGCCGGCGATCGTTTCTTAAATAAAATTGATTTCGCGTATTCCGGAGAAGATCTAGCCAGTTATGGAAAAAATGCTGAGTGGACGGTGGTTGCCAAAGGGACACGTACAACAGAAACCTTCCATTTTGGTAAAGTCTTTAGAGGAGATAACACACCAGACAAGCTTGTTCTTAACCGCTATGATCAAGAGGGTGATTCTACCGGCTATCATATAAACTACACCTATAATGAGGCCATGGATTGGAATTTGCCTGTGCAAATGCAAGAGTCCTATACGGAGGGAGGTTCTTCGTCAGAATCTGTAACCACCTCTTATGACTACAATGAATATGGTCTTCCACTAAAAGTATCCCAAAGTACCGGATTGGAGACTGTTCATACGTATAAAACCTCTAGTGAGCCTTTTTTCTGGGTTCAACCTTCCCAGACGGTCACTAAAATAAGTGAAGGAAAAACTGGAACGACAGTTCGAACTTATAAAGCAGAGGGCGCATTGTATGAACTAAAAAACTACGAAGGTACAGAGCAAGGGAAGCTTTTATCACATACCTATACTTTTTACAATGCAAAAGGGAATGTAAGCGGTCAGAAAGTTCTCATAGATGACAGAAACTATACAGATGTTTCTATTGATTATAAATCGCCATATGGTTCACAGCTCCCAACAAGGCAGCTTTTGCCTAAAGGTGTTGAGTATACGTATGACTACTATCCGACTGGAGAAATCAAGTCCCAAACAGATGCCAAGCGCAAAACAGAGTCCTATGTATATGACGCTTTGGGACGTGTAACGAAGGTTACTTATCCAGATGGAACTCAAACCGTCGTGGTGTACAAGGATGATGCGAATGATGTCACTGTCACAGGACCCGATGGTGTCAGCGTCGAAAGATTGTATAATCCGTTCGGGCAGATGCTTCAGCAGCAAGTGGGTGATGCAATCTATGGTTATGGTTATGATGAGCATGGAGATTTGATAGAAAGCACGGATGCCGAACAAGCAACCACTCGCTATGCCTATGATGCCTTTGGACGACCTGTGAAGACGACCTATGCGGATGGAACAACAGAAACTGTGACGTATAACGCGGCGGATCGTTCTGTCACTCAGACGGATGCGTCCGGTTATCGTGTGCGTGAAGTATCAGATGCTTTAGGTCGTGTGACTTCCACACAAGAAGCTAAAAATGGATCATTTCAGCCGCTGGAATCGTTAGCTTATAATTATGCGGGTATGGTTACTAGCCGGACAGACGGTAATGGTCAACGCACGCTCTATGATTACGATGCTCTGGGACAAATGACCTCGGTTACCGATCCATCCGGACAGCAGGTCAGCTATATGTATGATCTGGCCGGAAATTTGAAGACCGTTCAGTATCCTGATGGGCAAAAGAATGTGTATTCGTATGATGAGTTGGGCAGACGTACGTTACTTGAGAAATCAAGCGGAGGAACTACGTTAAATATTTACGATACGGATGGAACCGTCTCCCGTATGTTGACAGGAAAATCGGAGGCCATTACCTTTCAATATAACGCTGACGGATTAGTTACCGAAGCGGCAGGTCCTGATTTTAAAACCAATTACACCTATGACAGCGCAGGACGAAGAAAAAGCATGACAGATGGTCAGGGAACGACCACCTATACCTATGATCCAGCAGATGGGTCGTTGACTGGGCTGAAGTACCCTGATGGTACGCACATCAGCTATGAATACAACAAGCAGTCTCGTACAGGCTATGTGCTAACAGATGCTGCTGGCACGTCTATGCATGTTCAATCCAAGCTGGACAGTGTGGGCCGAGTTACTCAAATGGACATTAGCGCTGGGACCGGTGCGGCAAATGTACAGAGCTTGGGAGAAGCGAGTGCTGCTGCGGGCGGATCATTGGATCGTATGACATTTGAGTATGCTCCGAATGGGTTGCTGAAAAGTCAGTCTTCAAGCAGAGGATTGAATACGCGATTCAGCTACAACGGACTGGATTTGTCCGGGGTTACGGTAGAACAAGGCGGTACGGCGCTGCACCAATTTGGTTATGAGCGGGATGGGAATAAAAACATCATCGGACGTACACAAAACGGAACAACAGACCAGTTTGGATATGACCCGTCAAACCGTATTGCCAGCGAAGCCGCTGGTGAAAAGAATAAGACCTATGGCTACGATCCGAATGGAAACCGAAGTGCTGAAGGCAGTGGCAAAGTGTTCGGCATGAAAAATGCTGAATATACGTATGATTCTGCCAGCCGTCTGACAAAGGTGAGCGGTGAAGGCAAAGAGGTAGGTTACAGCTATAACGGAGACGGTCTACTGTACGAGCGTACAGAGGGCGGCAAAACGACTCGGTATTACTATGACGAAGAAGCGAAGCTGATTGCGGAGGCCGAAGTCCAAGGTGGAACAGCCAAGATCACCTACGCTTACGTATATGACTTGTCCGGTCAACTGTGGGCTAGACAGGACAAGGCAAGCGGACAGTTGCAATATTATCAGCTGAACGGTCACGGTGATGTGGTAGGCTTAAGTGATAGTTCGGGGAAGGAACTGAATAGCTACAGCTACGATATCTGGGGCGGCCCGGAGAAGGTCAAAGAGACCGTTCCGAATGTGCTGCGTTATGCTGGTGAGTATTGGGATGATACGACCGGGCTACAGTACCTACGGGCTCGCTGGTACGATCCGGGTACAGCCCGTTTTATGGGCGAGGATACGTATCAGGGCGAGATAAACGAACCGTTGAGTTTGAATGGATATACGTATGTGCATAATAATCCATTGACAAACAGTGACCCGACCGGGAACTGGTGCACAGCAACGGTTAGAGGGAAATATTATTCCCACCCTGGATATTGCAGTGGCTCAGGTAAAAATGCAGACTATATTCCAGATTCCATTTCTATTAATTTTGGTCGGTCTATTTACGCTGCCGGGGTGAAACAGGGGACATGGTATCCTAAAGGCGCGGCTCGTGTTAAATGGGATAAATCAGGTATATCTGATGCAGTAATGGGTTGCTACTATGATGTACAGTGTGCAAGTTTTGTAAGTGGTTCTCTTGTAGAAGGGCCTGCAATAGCTAAAGTAACTAAAGGCAAAAGCGCCAGTACGGGCAAAACAGTAAAAGATGTTATAAGTAAATGTAATTGCTTTACAGCAGGTACGAAGGTTCAAACAGACGAAGGGGAAAAACCGATTGAGGATATTAAAGTCGGGGATAAGGTCCTTGCCAAAAATGATGAAACAGGTGAGATGGCTTACAAAGAAGTTGAATGGCTCTTCCAACGTGATGTTGAAAAAACTTATAATATTACTGTTGGCGGCGAAGTCATTACAACCACTGATGAGCATCCATTTTGGATTGTTGGCAAAGGTTGGGTTAAATCCAAAGATGTACTGGTAGGCGATATTCTTACAACTTCGAATAGCAAGGAATTAGCTATTGAGAAAATAGAGATTAAGAAGAAGCATGCAACAGTATACAACTTTATGGTTAAGGATTACCATACGTACTTTGTATCGAATCTCGGAATTTGGACGCATAACTCATGTCTTCCCGATTCTCGTTGGATTCAACGAGATACCTATAAAGAGTTAAAAAGACTAGGGCTAAATGAACAATTTGACCGAGCAATGAAAAAGGGATTAGCTCTTACCCGTTCAAATGATAATGGTATAATTTTCTTATCAAAAAGTGAACAATTAATACAAAAAGGAAACTTATACACATTTAAGTTAAAGGTGGCGAAGGCTTCCAATCACGTGAGGGTATATGGCAGAATTGATGATAAAGGTAATTTATTGTTTGACTACATTACAAGTGGTAAGTAGGAGGTAAAATGAATTTATTAGATATTGAGAAAATTTTTAATGAAGCATATCTTTTTGAAGATATAAAAATTAAGTCGGTCAAATTACTAGAAAAAAAAATATTAAATAGTGATTCAAATTTTTTAAAGGAAGAAGAAGAAAAATTACCAAACGACATTAAATTAAAAGATTTTAGTATACGTTATAAGTGTACAGAGCTATTTCTTAATAACCATGATAGAATATATCCATTTTTTAGAGTTTGCCTTGAATTACTTCATCCAGAGACACAAATTCAACAATACTACTATGATGTTGAATATACAATTGACGGTGAGCTTTCGGATGAGTACTTTGGTATGTATAAATAAACATTTCTTATATCTTGATATTAGGCCTTGGGGCTATGTCCCTAAGGCCTTTCTTTTACCCACATCCTAGCTAAGTGGAAATGGAACTTAAAAAAAGACCCTCTTGTAGATCATTTGTTTTTTAATCAAACTATTACCTGAGACTTATGTAGGAGCAGAGTATTGATCAAGATCAAGATATTTAGCTAACAATAGATCAAATAATCGGCATTCAGCTCCCTAAACAAAACTAAGTATGAAATCCGAGTTTTCACGGAGTTTCTAATTCTCTTTGTATTCTTTTTAACTCAGTCGATTTATTCACAACTTTGTAACTTATTTGGTAAGATGGATTGCGAGATTGTTTTCAAATTGTTTTACTATATTTACCTACTATAGTCTGTTAATCTATTAATATGTATAGGGGGCCAAAAGACGTCCGGTTCAGTCGATTGAGATGCGTTTATGTTCTATATGTTGAGTGAATGTCTATATTGCCATGTCTATATCGTCATGTCTGTATAACTTCATAGACAAGCTAGAGATAGCTCCCGCACATTATAAAATACAGCACAGGATGGTGTAATGATGAAGCTTTTAAAAGTAAAATGGATGGCTGTATGCTTGATGGCAATCTGTTGTTTGGGGTTGCTCGGTATACATACGAATACAGCGAGTGCACAAGCGAAGGCTCCTTTGCTTGGGGTCAATGATGTGTTGCTAGATTCGAATACAATTAAGCCCGTAATGGAAAATGATAAGTTGTATGTTCCTATCGTGACACTGGGGCAAAAGATGGGCATTTCTACTTCGGCCAATGGAAATACATTGGTGCTGACTGGGCATAATCGCAGCTTTACGCTGGATTTGAACAAGGGTGATGTGTTTGAGCGTGGAGGACGTACGATGGTGCCAATCCGCACTTTGACCGATGCGTTTGGCTTCACTATTACGATTCCTACGAGTAATGTGTATCGAATTCAGAATGCAAACGCTAGTTTGTCTGATGCTCAGTTCTTGAATACATTTGCGGCAGAAATTAAACAGTATGCAGCTGTTAAGCCAGGCAAAACTAGCAATACAGGCAGCACGGGAAATGCCAAGCCTTCCAGCCGTACAATCTATTTGAGCTTTGATGATGGTCCAACGGCGCACACGTCGCAGTTGCTGGATATTCTGGACAAATATAATGCCAAGGCTACGTTCTTCATGCTAGGGCCTGAAATTCGCCAACATAGCGCAGTGATGAAGAGAATGGTAGACGCGGGGCATGGCTTGGGCCTGCATGGGATGACACACCAGGTGAAAAAGATCTATGCATCCCCGGCAGCGGCACTGGCAGAGATGAATCAGGATAATGAGATTTTATTTAAGGCCACAGGGGAACGCACTTCTTTGATTCGTACACCTTATGGCAGCAAACCCTATTTGAAGAAAGCATACCGTGATCAACTGACGGGTGCAGGCTATCATATTTGGGACTGGAACATAGATTCGAATGATTGGCGTTATACTAAAAATCCGGAGCATTTTGTACAGACGGTCCTCAGTGATATTAAGAGATTGAAAAAGCAAGGCAGAACACCAGTCGTTCTTATGCATGATAAGCCATCTACGATCAAGGTGCTTCCACAAATCATGGCGGCCTTGCAGAAAGAAGGATATTCGTTCGAGCCGTTGAATGATAACCTGACTCCGCTTAATTTTTGGAACGATCACCGTTAATAGAATAAACTTGAAAGGAAGCAGGCTGCCCTACTTCAATTTTTTGAGAGGGGGTAGCCTGTTTTTTTATATAAACGATAAGCAGAAACCAAGCGTCATGGATAAAGTAGATGCACAATTGTTATATTCCATCAAAAAATAAGTAAGGCACCTTTATCGCTCCTTTATAGGGGCTTTGAAGGTGCTTTTATTGTATTTGCTCGGAAATGGTGAATTTCACAGCTTGTTTTATATGAATCTATGAATTGATATCTATGCACAGGTCATATGACTTTACGGGTGACGACGTCGCTGCATATATTACAATAACCGCCCCGAGAGGAGGAGCAGGTATGAATATTAATCCGAGTATGTTTAGTATGATTTGTGCCACCGCAGGAGCCATTATTACGTTTGCCTTTGGCGGCTGGAATCAGCTTATGGTGCTATTCACGGTTGCCATGGCTGTTGATTATGTAACTGGAGTCGCTGCTGCCGTGAAGACTGGACAAGGGTTAAGCAGTAAAGCTGGCTTTTGGGGGTTGGCGAGAAAGGCTTTAATGCTCATGGTGATTTCTTTGGCGCATCATATGGATCTTCTGATGGGTACGGAAATCATGAAGGGGGCGGCAACGTATTTTTATTTATCCAACGAATTGATCTCGATTACGGAGAACTGTTCACGAATGGGGCTGCCGCTGCCACCGAAGCTTAAGAATTTTTTTGCCCTACTAAAGGACAAGGAGTCTGATGGTAAAAATGGTGGAAAAGATCGCTAAGATTACAAAGTTTCTTTCCGTATGTGGGGCGTTATGATAAAATTTTCAAGAGAACATTTTTAAGATAAGGAGCCTATACGCATGATTAAACATATTGTTTTGTTCAAATTGAAAGACCGCTCCCCTGAAAGCATTGAACATACGGCATCTATTTTGCGCAGCATGACTGGCAAGATCAAGGAGCTGCTGTCACTTGAAGTAGGTACGGATGTGATTCGTTCGGAACGTTCTTATGATATTTCCCTTACCGCTGTGGTAGAAACATTGGAAGACTTGCAAACGTATCAGGTACACCCTGTGCATCAGGAAATTATTGTACACATGAATGAAGTGAAGGATGTATCTATCGCAGTTGATTATGAAATCTAAAGCGGTTACTGGAGGTGCAGAACTTTGTATTATGTCAACCGGGAACAAATTGAGCTTCGACTAGGGGCTGTTCCCGACATTGTCGACGGCCTTCGCCAGACATCCGCCGCCTGGAAAGGCGATCTGTTGCAGGGGCTAGTGCAGGAGCGGTGTCTTCATCTGGCCATTGAGACGGTAACGGACGTAGGGAGCTATATCATCGACGGTTTTATTATGCGTGACGCCAGTAGCTATGAGGACATTATCGGTATCATTCATGAGGAAGGTGTATTGGATGATACCGTATTTCATTCACTATTAGAGCTGGTAGCCTTGCGCAAACCCTTAGTACAGGAGTATTTTTATTGGGACCGGACAAGCCTTCACCCACTCACACCTAAGCTGCCTGGGTTGCTGGAGCTTTTTGTATCTAGCGTGCACGATTATTTAAATAAGGAATTGGGTCCTCAGCCCGAGGGAGTGTAAAGGCAAAAGTGACGGATAAGTATATCGTACCCGAAATGCCCACTAGGCGCATGATCTTGACACTGTTGAAAACCCAGGGACCTGTGGGCGTCGGAAGCTTGGCAGCTCAATTGGGCATTACCGAAATGGGGGTGCGCAGGCATCTCAAATTAATGGAGCAGGATGGCCTGATTGTGGCTACGATCCTGAGACAGGCGATGGGACGCCCAACGTTTTTGTACAGCCTGAGCGATCAGGGAAGCGAGCAGTTTCCTCGTAATTATGATCATCTATTACTGGAACTGTTAGAGGAGCTGGATGAAGAGCAGGGAATGGAAGCTGTACACTCGTTATTTGATGGTAGAAAACGTAAAATGATGAAGCGCTACGCCCCTCACATCAAGAGTGAGTCTACACTAGCTTCACGTGTAGAAAAGCTTTCGGGCATCCAGAACGCTTCAGGCTATATGGCAGAGTGGCGTGAGGAAGAGGATGGCAGTTACTCTATTATGGAATACAATTGTCCGATCTCTCAGATCGCCAATCGTTACCGCAAGGCTTGTGAATGCGAACAGCAAATGTTTGAGGAACTGCTTGATGCCGAGGTTGTCCGTGAGGATTGTTTGGCGGATGGAGGTCGTTGCTGCTTGTATCGTATCCGCTCCAAAAATAAGTAGAAATTTTCTGGCTTGTTCTCTGTATCATGACAGGCTCTCCATGCTTATAATGCATTAACAGATGGGCATTCGCCCGGGCATAAGGGAGAGATGAATATGAAAGAGAACTGCAAAAGCTTTATCCGTGGCGCGTTGGTAGGCAGCATTGCTGGTTCGGTTGCTGCGTTGTTATTTGCTCCTAAGTCAGGTCGCGAGCTGCGTCAGGATATTACAGACCAGGCACGTCACGTGAGTGATAAGGGACAGGAGCTTGCGGGGAAAATTTCAGATACTTCCATCGAGTATACTGACAAAATTAAGGAGACAGCTTCAGCCGTCATTCATGATTTAGGTCGATGGCGTAAAAAGAGTGATATTGCTTCAAAGGTTGGCATTTCATCCGTGCCTGTTGAAGAGAATACGGAAGAAGATGCTTTGTAACTGTCTGTATATCGTAGGTGAAACAACTGGCTATAGCTTGAGTTTGTGGCTTCTCCCGTTGGGGTGAAGCCTTTTTGTTGATCGCTTCCTCGTTTTAGGGTAATCTTTTGGGGTACCTTTTACGCTAATACGACATAAGTTATGTAGCAGCAGAAAGATTTCCGAGATGAAACAACTCATATTTAAACAAAAAAGGAAGCGGTGTGTACGTGCAGCAAGCGATTGCAATATTGGATTCCGGTGTAGGAGGTTTGACGGTTGTTAAAGAAGTCATGCGTCAGCTTCCGCGGGAAAAAATCATTTATTTTGGAGACACTGCGCGCACCCCGTACGGTCCCCGACCATCGGAAGAGGTTAAAAAATTTACAGAGCAAATGGTTGATTTTCTGATTCAGTTTAATCCGAAAGTCATTATTATTGCTTGTAACACAGCAACGGCTGCGGCATTAGAGTATATAAGCCAAAAGGTATCCATTCCGGTGATCGGAGTTATCCACCCTGGGGCTCGTGCTGCGATCAGTGCGACCGCTACCGGGTATGTCGGGGTGATCGGAACTGTCGGTACGATTCGAAGCGGAGCATATACAACTGCGCTCAAGCAGTTGTCTCCCTATGTAGACGTGGTGAGCCACGCTTGCCCTGCACTTGTGCCTTTGGTGGAACAAGGGTTGTTCCGCTCCGAGACAACATCGCAGGTTGTGGAGGAATCATTGAGACCTATTCAAACGTATCCGATTGATTGTTTGATTCTTGGGTGTACGCATTATCCTTTTTTGAGGGAAACGATTCAGGAAGTCATGGGTCCTGCAGTGAAGCTCATTAGCTCGGCAGATGAAACAGCGCGAGAGACAAGTACCATTTTGTATAACAAGGGCAAATTGGAGGCCGGGGACGAAACGCCAGTGCATCAGCTTTTTTGTTCCGGCGATCCAGAGTTGTTCCAGCGCATTGCCGCACAGTGGCTTGGGGAGCAGATTCGGCAAACGCCTGTTGTCTGGCAAGTCACTCATCTGGATTAACGAGACAACCAACTTTTTTGTCATTGGACAAAAGAAGTTGGTTGTTTTGCTTTTCGCTACATCAAGACACGCAGCGTCTGCATAACATGCAGTAAGGCAGATGGAAGGGGCGTAGTAAGATGAGGGAATATATCGTTCAAAAAGGAGATACATTGCACCGGGTCGCCTCGGCTTTTAAACTATCGGCGGATACTTTGATCGCAGATAATCCGTGGGCCGCCACGCAACCCTATCTGATTTGTGGTCAATTGCTATATATTCGTCCGTCTACGGATCGTAAATACGTTATTCAGTCTGGGGAGAATGCAAGACAGATTGCCAAACAGTTCGGTGTAGAGCTTGATGAGCTGCGGCTCGCTAATTCGGGACTTGCGGAGCATAACTTCGTGGAAGGAAAGATAATTATCATTCCTGAAGACCATCGGGATCAGATTGTACGGTTACGTGGAGAGTATAGCTATGAAGATTTAATGGAAGACCTGAAGGCATTGGTCCACAGATTTCCGTTTATTGAAGTTGGCAGCATTGGCACCAGTGTCATGGGGAAGGATATCCCTTATATACGGATTGGGCAGGGAACGAGGAAAATTCATGCCAACGCTTCTGTACATGCTAACGAATGGTTGACGACACCTTGTTTGCTGCGTTTTATAGAACAATATGCACGAGGGATTGATGGGGCTGAAGGACGGGATGCTGAGCAACTTCACGATGAATGGGGGAAACCGACAGGAAATCCATGGGTGTATGGAGGCTCTCGGCAGGATTTAATGGAGCATACATCCTTGTGGGTGGTACCAATGGTCAATCCAGATGGAGTGGAGCTGGTGCAACAGGGTGTACTCCCAACTCATCCGCTGTATCATGAACTCAGAAAATGGAATGAAGGACGTGCTGATTTTCGTGGCTGGAAGGCCAATATTCGCGGTGTTGACCTCAACGATCAGTTTCCGGCGTATTGGGAGGAGGAGGTGCGCAGACGCGGTAAAACAGGTCCGTCTCGACGAGACTATGCAGGACCTGCACCTTTATCTGAGCCAGAGTCCAAGGCCCTTGCCGATCTAACGGAGCGCGAACAGTTCGACATGGTATTATCCATACACAGCCAGGGACAGGAAATCTATTGGAATTATCGGGATCTAGAGCCTAAGGAGAGCCGAGATTGGGCATTGCAGCTGGCTGCCGCAACAGGGTATCGGGCGGTAAAGCTGGGGGGAAGCGATGCAGGGTATAAGGATTGGTTTATACAACGGTTTGGTAAACCGGGATTTACCGTTGAAGTTGGTCTGGGCGTAAATCCGCTGCCTATGCGTGATTATGAGGATATTGCAGCAGAAGTTGGCATGTTAATGGCGACAGTGCTGTCATGGTAACAGATCGGACCTGCTGAAACGTATTGCATCATTTACACGTATTAAGAGGAGCACGTTTTTTACACGTGTTCCTCTTTACTTGTCCCTTCCATAGGGTATATATACTTAGGAGCATTGGAAATGGAGTGAACAACCTATGAAGTGGAAAAAACTACTATCTCTCCGTCAGTGGTCACATGTATTTCGTCGTATCCCCCGATTGATTACCTCTTCGAGGATTCCTTTGGGTGAAAAATTACTTTTTGCGGTGCCTGTATTGCTTTATTGGATACTGCCTGATGTCATGCCATTTATGCCCATCGACGACATTGGTGTGACGTTATTGCTTATGAATTGGTTCGTCACCCGTGCTGAACGAAAATATCCTGATGTGATTGAAAAACAGCACGTACGTGTTCGATAGATGTAAACTTATGATTTTCGTGATTGCGATTTTTTGCGATTTTCTTTACAATAGGAATATTGCCTTGTGCTATGCTGCACAACTTCTTTTCATCAAGGAGAGGGGCTAATTTTTGGAATTGTTGATTTTATCCGCTAGGTTGTGTGGTGTGGATATATTTCCATCGAACCACATTTCATTTAATGAATATGAAGGAGATGAAGTTTAATGAACTGCAAAATTACTCGTAATGCAGCTAAAGTATTGAAGCTTGAATTGGATAAGGAAGAGAACCAAGGGAAGAGCCTGCGCGTTGTTATTACTCATGCTCATGGAGATCATGCTCATTACGGGCTAGATTTGGACACGCCTAAGGAAACAGATACTGTTGTATCTACAGATAAAGGTATTGATGTAATTTTGGAAAGCGGTCAGCCGTTGCTGGATGGTGTGAAAATTGATTACTTGTACTTCCCCGAAGAAGGATTTGTTATTACTAACCCTTCCCAAGGTAATCACGGCGACCACTAAGCCGGAGCTCGGAGGGATGACAGATGGCCAATGATATTCGCGTATGTGATGAGTGCAATCATATCCGCTTAAAAACGATCTTGCCTAAGTTGAAAAAGATGGCACCCGATGCGGAGATCAAAATCGGTTGCAAGTCGTATTGCGGTCCTTGTGGAAAACGGGCGTTTGTGTATGTGAACGGACGTTATGTGAGTGCGGCCACAGAGGATGAAGTATTAGAGAAGGCTGCACGCTTTATAAAATAGTTCGAGTGCGCATCGTTGGCACCTTTTGAATAGTTCCCCTCCTTCTGATCCATGCTAATGAATGTAGACCATGCCCAGAAGGAGGAGTGACTCATGGCCCAATATGATTCCAATCTCGACAATCACAGTGTCGAAGCTCAAACACAAAACTCGGTGGACAAGCTCCATAATGCCGTGTCTCAGGCATTGTCACATCCGGCTGAACAGCTGATTGAGCAAGCGGAGCAATCTCGCACTCATGCGGAGCATGCTATACAGCAGGCAAAGGATAGCCTTGGTGACGATGCAGTAGAAGTTGCTGAGGAAATGCTTGGTGAAGAGGTACAACGTCTTGATCAGGCTAAAAAAACGTTGCGTTCCTGAGTATTTGTTAATGGTAACAGGCGCAGTCCAATGACTGTCAATACAAAAATCCCGATCCACAGCCCTAACAAGCTGATGGATCGGGATTTTTGTTATTTCTTGGCTTCAGTCTCCCATTCGCGAATAAGATCATATGTGATGACCTGATCGGATATGTTCAATCGATTGAGAGCCTCAGTATAGCCCGGCCCGCAGGCATTCACATCTGTAGGTTGTCCTGTACTCAGATTGTAACAGGTTCCCTTGGAGAATGTACCGTCCTCAGATGGAATGTAGTACACTCGTCCATCCGTGAAAGCGCCAGTACGCAGCACAACCATACGAGGTTTTCCACTAAACAGATCGTTACCCATAAAATGATATGGTTTTGTAGAAATCCCAAGTAGATGCATTACGGAAGGCGTCAGATCCAGCTGTCCTGCCGGTTCTGTATACGTGCCTGCCTGGCTTCCGTCAGGAAGATGCACAAGTAATGGCACCTGATTCATGATTTTCTGCATGTCCAGATCTGTAAGTGGCTTGCCTAAAAACTTTTCATATAGTGCTTTGTCTTTAATGGAATTGTCGTGATCCCCGTAGAACATCAGGATCGTATTATCCCACAATCCGTCTTTCTTCATCTGATCTACCAATTCACCCAAAGCCTCATCCACATAATGGACGGATTTCAGATAGTCTCCGAACATCGTACCTTCAAATTCACCAACATCCAAATCTACAGCGTCAGGTGACAGGTTGTACGGATGATGGCTCGAAATACCGACCATATAGGCGTAGAACGGCTGCTTCACTTCGGTTGTGAGATCGTTGAGCGTTTGTCTAAAAAAGGATTTGTCTCCCAGGGACCAGCCGAGGGGCTCATCTATTTTAAAATCCTTTTTACTGTAGAACTTGTCATAGTTCATCGCCTTATACATTGTGTAACGGTTCCAGAAGCTGCTGTCGTACACGTGAAACGCATTAGGACTATAACCTGTATCCTTCAAGATGGAAGGCAACGTATCGAATTTATGGTCCGCATAACGGATAAATACAGAACCCGTAGGGAGCGGATGCAGCGAAGCGTGGGTAGAGAAGTCTGCGTCCGATGTACGACCCTGTGCAGTTTGATGGAAATAATTATTGAAATACATACTTTCTTTCGTCAGTTTGTCAAAGTTAGGCGTAATTGCTTGACCGTTGATCTGTTTGCCGATAAAAAAGTTCATGAACGCTTCAGCTTGGATGACCATCACATTTTTGCCCTTATACTTGCCGTAGAGATCATTTTTTACCTGAAGTAATTTCTGGTGTTGATTGAACCATTCTTTATCTTTATCGGATTCCACCTGAGCCAATGTAGGCTGTGGCCCAAGATGGTCCTGACCGTAGCGGTAGATATCATATCCATGAAATCCGATCAATCCGGTTACGTTGTACAAGGCCATTGACCACCAGTTGCCGACAAATATGCCGGTTGCCCAAGTGGAGGTATATATTTTGATCGGTCCAAATGTCAAAACATAGCCAATCAGGAAAGCCAATGCCCCCTTGGAGAAGCGAAACAGAAATTTTTTTGTGAAAGAGCTTCGTGATGCTTCCAAGTAATGATCATTCGTTGTAAACCGACGCCGTAACGAAGCCACGAATATGACATACGGAATGAATAAAATCCAGTCTGCAAAAAAGAAAATATCCCACCAGTACATAAGGGATGCGATGCTTCCACCCAGAGAATCAACTTGTCCAGCTTGAAGCAAAACGGGAATCGTAATGAAATCCTGGAAATACCGATAATAAACCATGTCGGAATAAATGAGCGCGGTGAGCAATATATCGAGCACCACAAGAGCAATCAAACGTCCGCGACGTGGCAGCCACAAGGTCCAGAAGCTTACAAGCAACAGCGACCCAATAGCAATGACATAATCCAGCGGATTCATGTCGATATTTTGGGCATGCAGGTTATAGTGAATCAGTACAAGCTTGCCAATCATAAGTACAAAAAACAGAACTAAACCGAAATATTGAGACAGCAGCAGTCTGCTGAACATGTTACCAGTGCGTCTTGCACTGGTCGTGCGAATAACCAACACTTTACCCCCTCCGGCAGAAATGTTCGGCTAGTATAAACTACATATTAACGTAATGTTAAAACCGAAATGCCTTTAATTATTATAGCGCTCATCCTGCGCATTTCAATGATTAAGTAAAGAAACACGGCACAAATGAGGCCAGGACAACGAACAAAGGGTTCGTTTCCTGGCCTATATCTCGAACATTTAGGACTGCAACGGCGAAGTATCTTTGCGGCGCGGAGGCAGAGGGCCCAGATACTGATAGTATTGGCATTCAATTCGGCCGTTAAACAGCTTACGGCGCTTGTCGGCTTTGCGGCCCCAATAATGCTCAAATTGCTTGGTGGAGCTGATGGCAAAGAAGGACCAAGTCTTCATTTCGGCTGCCGTGCGTGCGAGTGTACGAATCAGCTTTTCCACCTCGGCTTGCTCGCTCAGTCTTTCGCCGTAAGGTGGATTTGTAATCATTACACCATACTGGCCCTCAAGCCTAACCTTGCTGGCAGGCAGCACCTTTAGTGAGATGTCTTTAGCAAAGCCTGCTGCTTTTACAGCTGCTTCAGCAACTTGTATAGCGCTAGGATCGATATCGCTACCTGCAATCTCAAAAGGAATATCATCACGAGTCAGATCCATCGCCTCGTCGCGAGCCTGATTCCATAATTCTCTACCAATAACAGGCCAGTCTTCCGAGTTAAAGGTACGTCTCAGGCCTGGAGCAATGTTCCAGGCTTGCATAGCAGCTTCGACCAATAAAGTACCGGAACCGCAGCATGGGTCATAGAAGGGTCGATCCGGGCTCCAGCGACTAAGCTGAATAAGAGCAGAAGCCATTGTTTCTTTGAGAGGCGCCTCTGTAACAAGCTTGCGGTAGCCTCGTTTGTGCAGTCCTGGACCAGTTGTGTCCAGCGTTATCAGTGCACGGTCATTCAATAGAATGACCTCAATGACGTAACGAGGACCATCTTCAGCAAACCAGTCTGTATGGTAGGTTTCCTTGAGCTTTTCTACAATCGCCTTCTTGACGATTCCTTGACTGGCTGGTACGCTACTAAGCTGTGATTTGTGTGAACGTCCCTCTACGGGAAATTCACCATCTACAGGAATCCAATCCTGCCAAGGCAATGCCTTAGTACCCTCGAACAGCTCGTCGAAGGTAGTAGCAGCAAATTCGCCCATTTTAATAAGAACGCGGTCAGATGTGCGAAGCCACAGGTTGCATCGGCATATATCCTTATAATCTCCGGAAAAAACGACGCGGCCATTCTCGACGGTCAGATCCGTGTACCCCAGTTCTCTGAGTTCTCGGGCCACAACGGCTTCCAGTCCCATCGGCGCAGTTGCAATTAGTTGCAGTTGAGTCATTAAACGTATTCACTCCGTCTCATAATCATGTAAGCTTGGTTCAATCCCTATAGTATAGGTCATTGTACTCGAAGAGACAAATCGTTAAGGCAAATAATTTACGAAGGACACCGCGTCCAACCTGCGTTATGATAAAGCAAGAAGGAGAGATGAAACGTGGAAATTACACCTAATATGACACCTGAACAATATGTAGACCAGCTGGTACAGGAGGATGAGGCGCTGCGCAGCATTAGGGAGGCTATTGTTAAGGAAGGGATGCCGGAGGTATCGGTTGCTCATCCTTATGGAAAGCTGTTGACCTTTCTCATTGAAGTCTCAGGCGCACAGCAGGTACTGGAGATCGGAGCATTAGGAGGGTACAGTGGATTATGCCTGGCCCGTGGGCTGGGAGAGAAAGGTCGCATCGTGTCCCTGGAGCTAAAAGAGGCGTATGCAGCGCTGGCTCATCAACATCTGAAAAACAATGGCTACGGTGATCGTGTCGAGTATCGTATTGGACCCGCAGTCGACAGCCTGAAGAAGCTTCAGGAAGAAGGAAAGACTTTTGATTTTTTCTTCATTGATGCGGATAAGGAAAATTACCCAGTGTATCTAGAGTATGCGATTGCACTGGCCAATCCAGGCGCTATAATTGCCGGAGATAACTGTTTTCTTCGGGGACGGACACTGAACACAGACAAGAACGGACCTGCCGTACAGGCCGTGAGACGTTTTAACGAAACGATAGCAACGGACCCACGGCTAGTCAGTACACTTTTGCCAGCTTATGATGGATTGGCATTGGCACGAGTGAAGTAACGGGCGTCCCTAAATGTAGCTATACCAAAAAGAACCTCCTTATCCACAGCAGCGTGGAGCGGAGGTTCTTGTCTGTTAAGGCAGGCTGTCCTACCTGAAGGTTGTCTTACCTGAAATGAGGCGTAACCTTACGATCAAAAAGCTTCATACGTACCCAGATGATATTGACGATCAGCAGCACACCAGACATAATGAACAGTCCTTCGATGCCGATAAATCCGGAAAGCACTCCGCCAATGACCGCACCCAGCATATTCCCGAGCGCCAGCGAACTGGTATTGAATCCGAAAGAGCGGCTTTCCATTCCTTCCGGTGTATAGGTGCGAATCAGCGCATTTACGCTTGGTAGCAGACCGCCCATAAACACACCCATGAAAAAACGGATAATGACAAGCTGCCATACTTCATTGACAAAAGCTTGCGGAATGAGCATAACTGCCGTTCCAAGCAGTGCGATTGTCAAGATCTTGTGTGCTCCTATTTTGTCACTTAATCGTCCAAGGAGCGGTGCGGCTACCATATTGGATACGCCTGTAATAGCGGTAACGAATCCGGCAACCAGTGCAATTCCTTCTGCCGAGCCATATAGCTTTTGCACATACAAAGGTAGCAGAGAAACGGTACTGATCATAGCAAACTGGAGTAAGAACGTTACGGTGAACAAAGCCGGAAGCTGGGGCGTATGGCTTAGCTCCTTTAATCCGGCAAGAACCGAAATTTGTGGAATTCGTGCGGCTTCCGCTTTGCTGAAATTTTCTTTAACCAAAAACATTGCCATTAGAGAGGCTAGGAAAATAAGAGCTCCTGTAATGTAAAAGATCGGTCTGAATCCCACCCAGTCAGCCAAAAATCCACCTAGCAAAGGGCCGAGAATCGTGCCAGCCATTTGACCGGATTGCATAATTCCCATAGCAAATCCGGTTCGCTCTTTGGGAGTGGTACCCGACACTAGGGAAATAGAAGCCGGGTTGAAACCCGAAATTGTACCGTTTAGCAGGCGTAGCGCCAGCAGTTGCCATGGGTGGGTGACCAAACCCATACACCCGATGACCAGAGCCATGCCAAAGCCTGAGCGAAGCAGCATGACTTTACGTCCATATCGGTCGGCCAGCTTGCCCCATAATGGCTGAAATATAAACGAGGTCAAAAAGTTAGCTGCAAAAATAACTCCTGCCCACAGACCTATATCGTGCTCGCCCTTCACATGGAGGTCTTGAGCCAAATACAGGGCAAGGAACGGAGTAATCATTGTAATTCCCGCATTGACCAGAAACTGACCGAACCAAAGCACAATGAGATTGATTTTCCATGTCTCCCACGTTTTCAATGTGCTTTCACTTCCTTTCTGCCATTCTCATCCTGTTGTAAAGGTGCTTATTCATGTATAACTTTCCCGGAGCTTTAAAAAAGCCATTTCTCTAGTATAGCACACTTCATTGAAACTTTATCCAAATGTCATGGGTTTGTCATGGTTTGTTTGAGAGCGGCGGTTGTTACGACTCTTGAAAAAGGGCATAATAAAATATAGTATTTATGATTCGAACTGGAGGCTGAAGTCATGACCTACAATGATACTTTTATCCGCGCTTGCCGCAAGCAAGCTGTGGATCATATTCCCGTATGGTACATGCGGCAGGCCGGAAGGTATGACCCTGAGTATCGCAAAATTAAGGAAAAATATACGCTGCTTGAAATTTGTCGCCAGCCCGAGTTGGCCGCAGAAGTGACGTTGATGCCCGTCCGCAAGCTTGGGGTGGACGCTGCAATTTTATATTCTGATATTATGAATCCGGTAGCCTCGCTAGGGGTTGATTTTGATATTGTCAAAAATATTGGCCCGGTTATTGATAATCCGATCCGGTCAGCTGCAGACGTAGACAACTTGCGTCCGATTGATGTAGAACGCGATTTGGGTCATATTTTGGAAACCATCCGTATTTTAGACCGTGAGTTGAACGTGCCATTGATCACGTTTGCTGGAGCGCCTTTTACTATTGCAAGCTATTTAATAGAAGGAAGACCCTCCAAGGGATATATTCGCACCAAAGCGATGATGTATGGAGAGCCTGAACTGTGGCGTCGTTTGATGGATAAGCTAGGGGATATGGTTATTACATACGTGCGGGCCCATATCGCTAACGGCGGTAAGGCTTTTCAATTGTTTGATAGCTGGGTAGGTGCACTCTCGCCTTATGATTTTCAAACTTTTGTGTTGCCGACCATTGTACGTATTTTCCATGAGTTATCTGATCTGAATGTGCCTAAAATTTATTTTCCAGGCGTAAGCTCCGGTGAATTGCTTCCGCATTTGAGCGGGGTAAAAGCCGATGTGATTGGACTGGACTGGCGGGTAAGTATACCTGAAGGCCGTCGCCGCTTGGGTAACAATTTTGGAGTACAGGGGAATTTGGACCCTTATGTACTTACTGCGCCGATGAATGTGATCAAGCAGTATGCAAAAACCATTGTAGATGAAGGCATCCTGGAGCCGGGCTACATTTTTAATCTTGGTCACGGCTTATTTCCTGAAGCCTCGCTAGATAAGCTAAGAGAGCTTACCGATTATGTACATGAGTATTCTCGCTCTGTTTTGTCAAAGAACTAAATACAACTAGAAAAGATAAGAGGGATCTGCCAATGAAAACTAAAGTGGGTGTACTGGTCATGTCCTACGGGACGCCGGAGAATCTGGACCAGGTTGAAGCGTATTATACACATATTCGCCGTGGTCATGCTCCCTCACCGGAGCAGTTGAAAGAATTAAAAGATCGCTACGAAGCCATTGTGGGCGGCGTGTTTCCGTTGCGTCAGAACACAGATCGACAGGTTCACAACCTGCAGGAAACCTTAAACCAGGAAAATCGCAACCCGGACATAGAATTTGTCTGTTATCAGGGGCTCAAACACGCCAAGCCGTTTATTGAGGACGGTGTCGAAGCGATGGTTCAAGATGGCATTCGTACGGCGGTGGGTGTCGTGCTGGCTCCGCATTATTCCGTTATGAGTGTAGGCTCTTATATCAAGCGTGCACAGGCTAAGGCACAGGAACTGGATCTGGCCATATCGTTTGTGGAGAGCTATTATCTTCATCCAAAGCTAATCAAGACGCTGACTGAGCGTGTGAATGCGAAACTGGCGCTTTTTGAAGAAGCGGGAGCCAAGCGGGACGAAGTTCGTGTTCTGTTCAGTGCGCACAGCTTGCCTGAGCGGATTTTGGCTATGGGTGATCCTTATGTGGAGCAATTAATGGCTACTTCGCAGGCTGTTGCGGATAAGGCGGGAATTACCAACTGGCAGTTTACGTGGCAAAGTGCCGGCCGTACAGCAGAACCATGGCTGGGACCAGATATTTTGGATACCATGCACAGTCTGAAGGAAGAGCAAGTGGAGTATGTGCTGGCTGCGCCAGTCGGCTTTGTTTCTGATCACTTAGAGGTGTTATACGACCTGGATATTGAAGCACAGGCTTTGGCAAAGGAACTGGATATGCGTTTTCAGCGTATTGATTCACTCAACAGTGACCCACTGTATATGGAGACGCTTAGTGATGTCATCATAGACCAATGGAAAAAGGGATGAGGACATAATGGAGCAAAAGGTACGTAATATTGTAATTGTAGGCGGAGGCTTGACCGGGCTTAGCACTGCTTTTTATACACGGAAAATGTACAAAGAAGCTGGCTACACACCTCGAATTACGCTGGTGGAGAAAGCTTCCGTGCTGGGCGGAAAAATTGAAACATTGCATAAAGATGGTTTTGTCATTGAAAAGGGGCCAGATTCCTTTCTGGCCCGGAAAACGGCTATGATAGATCTGGCAAAAGAGTTGGAGCTGGATCATGAGCTTGTAAGCACGAACCCTGAGGCTAAAAAGACATATATTTTGCATGAAGGTCGGCTTCATCCGATGCCTCCTGGGCTGGTGCTGGGCATTCCAACAGAGCTGAAACCCTTTTTACGCAGCGGCTTGATCTCTTTAGGTGGAAAAATGCGGGCTATGATGGATTTTGTCATTCCGCCTCGTCGTGAACCGGGAGATGAGGCGCTGGGTGATTTTATTGAACGCCGACTGGGCAAAGAAGTGCTGGAGAATGTAACCGAGCCACTGCTGGCGGGAATCTATGCTGCCAACATGAAGACGCTAAGTCTGCAGGCTACTTTTCCACAGTTTGCTGAGGTGGAGCAGCAATATGGAAGCCTCATTCACGGAATGATGACAGGTCGAAAACCTGCTGAAACGCATACAGGTACCAAGAAAAGCGCTTTTTTGACCTTCCGTCAAGGCTTGCAAAGTTTGGTGCATGCATTGCTGAATGATTTGTATGACTGTGATTTACGCACCGGAATTGCTGTTACCGAATTCACAAAGACGACTGAAAATGAAGGAAGTTCCTATCGCGTTATGTTGGACAATGGAGAGACGCTGGAGGCAGACGATATTTTTGTAACGACTCCTAACTTCGCTGCTGCGCCGCTACTGCGAGATCATGTAAATGTGACTGCACTGGAAGCTGTAAAATATGTATCCGTAGCGAACGTAGTCATGGCCTTTGATAAAACAGATATTGAAAACGTCTTTGACGGCTCCGGTTTCCTGGTTCCTCGCAAGGAAGGACGTAGCGTGACTGCATGTACGTGGACGTCCGCCAAATGGCTACATACCAGCCCAGACGATAAGGTACTGTTGCGTTGTTATGTAGGGCGAGCAGGTGCTGAAGAAACAGTAGAATTACCGGATAATGAGCTGATTGCGGTGGTACGCAAGGATTTGAAAGAGATGATGGGAGTTACAGCAACTCCGCTATTCACAGAAATTACGCGTCTTCGTCATTCCATGCCGCAATATCCGGTGGGGCACCCACAGGCTATAGATGATCTGCGGGAAGAGCTGCGCAGTGCGATGCCAGGGGTGTACGTTTTAGGCGCTGGCTATGATGCGATCGGTTTGCCGGACTGTATCCGTCAGGCCAAGGAATGGGCTTCCCATGCTGTTCAAGCGGCACAGCA
The DNA here is from genome assembly GCF_054113385.1 of Paenibacillus sp. ALE2. NCBI lineage: Bacteria > Bacillati > Bacillota > Bacilli > Caryophanales > Paenibacillaceae > Paenibacillus > Paenibacillus sp. ALE2. Next base: position 5,365,169 of record NZ_CM134213.1, on the reverse strand, counting down.
GGAAGCCGTTAAGGTACAGGTATAAATGTTCGATTATGAACCCTTCGCGATCCAGGCGAGGGGTTCTATTTATATAGAAATTTGATATATAATGGAGAAGGTGTAAAATTCGCCAGCTAATAAGGAATTCATGCATATGTAGTAGCATAGAAGGAGTGAAGAATGTACCCTCCCAGGTCACAGAGAAATGAAGGTCGAAAGAAAGCAAGAAAACCAAAAATAGGCAAGGCTTGGATCATTACGAATCTAGTCTTGCTGCTAATGATCGTAGGTCTTTTCGGTTATTATTACATATTTGAACGCGATAGTAGTGATTCTCTTGCGGAAAACGCCCAGTATTCGCAAACTGAAAAGAACATCCCAACGGGGTCTGCTAATGATGATGAGTACCCTACTCCCTCAGGAAGTGAAGAAGTTAATGAAACGAAGGAATCTACCGTTCCAGGCACAAGCAGTTCTCCCGTGACAACGCCCGACACCAATGCCTCCGAAGGCAGCTCTTCAGGAGCAAAATCATCTTCGGAGAAAGACAGGCAAGCACAGGAGAATTCGCCAAAGAAGGATACAAACAATGATGATGGCAATTCTCCAGCAGTTACACTTCACTTCATAGGGGATGTGCAGTTCTCTGGTAAAGTTGAGCAGAGGTTGGAGCAGAATGGGTTTGATTTTCCATACCAATATCTCGGGAGCTTGTTCCATAAAGACGATCTAACGATTGCCAATCTGGAAACACCGGTGACCACTAATGGCGTTGGAGCGTTAAATAAAACGTATGTGTATAAATCTTCGCCCAAGGCGCTAACTGCAATGGTAGCGGCAGGGATCGATGCTGTAAATTTGGCCAACAATCATATTTTGGATCAGGGGACAAGCGGATTACTGGATACACTGAACTATTTGGATGAAAAGGGTATAGCCCATGCTGGAGCTGGACGCAATGCCAAAGAAGCGTATGCGCCGCATTATTTTGAACGTAACGGGATTAAAATTGCGTTGTTGGGGGCTACACGTGTCATGCCTGAAGCCAACTGGAATGCAGGTGCCCAGCAGCCCGGTGTAGCGGGGGCTTATGATTCGACCGCGATCGTAAAGTCCATTCGTGAGGCACGAAATCAGGCTGATTTGGTGATTGTGGTTGCCCATTGGGGCAAGGAGCGAGCCACTGCACTTGAGCCCCATCAAACTGAGTTATCTCACGCTTTTATTGACGCTGGGGCTGATCTTGTCGTTGGCGGTCATCCTCATGTGCTACAAGGGATGGAGCAATATAAAGGCAAATGGATTGCATACAGCACAGGCAATTTTATTTTTTCTAAATCAACGGTGCCAGCCACCTGGGATACAGCGATATTTCAGGCCACCTGTACCCGGAACGGGGACTGTAAGATGAAGCTGACCCCTTACCGAGCGGACCTGGGTCAACCGATTCCATTGAAGGATGCGGAGGCCAGCAAAATTTTGCAGAAAGTAGCGGCACTGTCACCAAGCAATGTCTCGATAGGTGTGGATGGTATGGTAAGCGTTCAGTAGCAGTAAGAAAGAAATTGTTAATATGGACATGGACGGAACGATCGTATGAGCGACTCCTTTGTGAATGGAGGTCATAACGGGATGAATCATATGTGCGTGGCTCACCGCGGCTTCTCGGGAATTGCTCCCGAGAACACGATGGCAGCCTTTAATCTTGCACTGGAACAGCCTTTTGTGCACTGGATTGAACTGGATGTACAGCTGTCAAAGGACGGTGTTCCGGTGGTCTTTCATGATTTTACGCTGGAGCGAACGACGAACGGTACGGGACGAGTAAAGGATGCAGACTGGAAAGACTTACAACGACTCGATGCAGGTAGCTGGAAAAATGCACAATATCACGGGGAACCTATTCCGTCCCTCGCCCAAGTGCTTGATCTGTGCCAGGGACGTGTGTCGCTCAATATTGAGCTCAAAACTGCTGGTGATATGTATCCGGGACTAGAGAAAGCCGTCCTTCGTGAAATTATAATGAGGGGGATGGAGGGTGAGGTGGTTTTAACCTCTTTTGAGCGTGCGGCCTTGCGCCGAGCAAAAGAACTGGCACCCGAAATCCGTACCGGGCTGATTATTGATGCGCGTCCAGACGATTTGGCAAAGCAATTAGAAAATTTACAATGTACATTTTTATCTATGGGTTATCCACGGTTGGACCGAAAGCTCTTGAAAGATTTGATCGGGCGGGGGATTACGGTCATGGCGTGGACGGTGGATGACCGGCGTATCATGCGGAGATTGTCCTCATTGCATCCTGAATTGATGATCTGTACCAACTGGCCGGATCGCTGGGAGCAGGTTTTTTTGCTTTCCAAGTCCCGGTTGTGGCACTATATACGTAAACTTATTCGTTAATCAATTGGACTACATACGCAGAAAGGGTGACGGATCGTAATGAATGTGGAAATTCGTAATGTTTATTGTGTCGGACGCAATTATAAGTTGCATGCGGAGGAACTGGGGAATGATGTTCCCTCAGAACCGATGATTTTCTTGAAACCATCTCATGCGGTTGTGCCATTGGATGGTGCTAAGCTGGAGCTTCCTCAGGGTAAGGGAGATATTCATTTTGAGACTGAACTGGTGGTGGCTGTAGGACGTAACTACGAACCAGGCATGACCGCAGATGCGTGTCTGAACGCTTTTGCGTTTGGCATTGATTTTACCCTGCGTGATGTACAAAGTACGCTCAAGAAAAAAGGTCATCCATGGACTGCTGCCAAAGGCTTTAAATCGTCTGCACCTGTGACACCGTTCTTGCCTTTAGAGAGCTTGGACATGCTGGAGAAGAAGGATTTTTCCTTGCTCAAAAATGGACAAGAGGTGCAGCGTGGGCATATCAAGGACATGATCTTTTCCATCCAGCACATCGTTGAATATATAGCGACTCAATATGGACTGGGTGAGGGTGACATTATTTTTACAGGCACTCCGGCGGGTGTAGGGCCTACAGCGAGCGGGGACCGCTTTGAGCTTTATTGGGGGAGTGACCGTCAGGGAAGCTTCATCATCGGCTAAATCTACAGACGGCATTAATGAAGATGATTTAAAAAGCCTTGTGAAGGCCGTGTCTTGTGCGAAAGCATGGGGCACGGCTTTTATATAAGCGTATAGCATTGTACAATGATATACAGAACCTACAGAACTAAAAGCGAAAAACAGAGATTCATCTCAAATGCGGGGGTATATCATGGACTGGATCATTGGGTTGCTTTCCGCTGCTGTAGTGGCGGGGGCTGCATTTTATAAAAAATCCTTAACCTTATCCGGCTTTGCTGCGGCTGTACTGATGGGAACTGTGTATTATGGGGCAGGCAACCTGTTTTGGTTCGGCACATTGCTCTTATTCTTTATCACGTCCACTCTATTGTCGAAGTTCAAAAAGGAGCGCAAGGCTGAGCTTGAAAAGTCATATGCCAAAACCGGTAACCGGGATGCAGGACAAGTGTGGGCCAATGGGGGCTTAGGCATGCTGCTATGCCTAGGTTATGCGATATGGCCTCATGTTGCCTGGCAACTAGCATTTGTCGGTGTTATGGCTACGGTCACAGCTGATACGTGGGCAACGGAATTTGGAAGCCTGAGTCGTAAGCCGCCTCGTTCGGTGCTTACCGGGAAGGTGCTGGCACCCGGAACCTCAGGAGGAGTATCTGTATTGGGAACGGCTGCGGCCTTGGCCGGTGGCATACTGATCGGTATAGGCGCATGGGGCTTTGGATACGCCGTAGGTATGCCGGAATTGCCAATATGGCTGTGGGCGCTGATCGGAGGGTTATCTGGCAGTGCTGGAGCCTTCGCTGATTCCTATCTTGGTGCTACAGTGCAGTTGATGCGTTTCTGCCCAGTTTGCAAACGGGAAGTAGAGGTAGACTCGCATTGTGGGCAAACGACAGTCTATCTACGAGGCTGGCATTGGATGAGCAATGATCGGGTGAATAGCATCAGCTCTATTTTCGGAGGATTGGTCGCTCTTGCAGGTATCTTCTTTATGCTATGAGCCAGGCTGGAGATCGTTCTAGAGAATAACTGCGTGCTTCAATCATTGTTTCAGGAGGTGCAAAGATGGGGGATATGCACGGAGATAAATATGAAGCTATTTTGGACGCCGCTTACACTGTCTTCGGCACCAAAGGCTTTTATGAAAGCAAAATTTCCGAAATTGCAGAACAAGCGGGTGTTGCTAAAGGCACGGTATACTTGTACTTTAAAAGTAAAGAGCAGTTATTTACAGCAGTCACACGTAGAGATTGCGAACAATATCTATCCGAAATGCAAGGTGCATTGGTCAATCGTACTTTGGGAGAGGGACTGCTGCGGATGGCGAATTTGCATCTCCACTATTATTACAAACGCAAGCAGCATACTAAATTATTTTTTATGACTCCTAATAGTGACCCTGATCTTATGGAGTTTATGCGGGGATTTATTCAGGACTATACCGATCTGGTAAAAAATAAACTGGCGTCAGAGGGTGTGCCGCAGCCCGAATTTCATGCCAAGGCATTCATTGGTATGATGGAACGCCTAAAAATGGATATTTTGTTGAACCAAAATTTCCGTGCATGTGACGTGGATCAGACGGCTGCATTGGCAGCTAATTTATTTATGCATGGCTGTGAGGCCGGAGTACAAAAATTCTGACATGTGGTCTTTTAAAACCGTACTGGCTTTGTTCAGCTAACGGTTTTTTTAATCATTGGCTGTGTCTGTGTTAAAATAAACAAGATGCATCACAAAATCGGGGAAGAGTAGGGAATCTGTAATGAATATTATGACCGTTGAACATATAACCAAAAGCTACGGCGAGAAAATGTTGTTCGAGGATGTTTCCTTTGGTATGGATGAGCGCGACAAAATAGGGGTTGTTGGTGTAAATGGTACTGGTAAATCAACGTTTTTACGTGTAATTTCCGGCCTAGAGCCGCCAGATGACGGTAATATTGCAGTGAACAACGATGTGCGAATTCAGTATCTGGCACAAAATCCGGAGTTTGATCCTGAAATGAAGGTACTCCAGCATATTTTTCATGGCAACCAGCCTGAAATGAAAGCAGTGCGTGAATATACAGAAACGATGGAATTACTGGAATTGAATCCGGGTAGCGAGGAGCTCCAAAACCGCCTGCTGCGAGCAAGTCAGCAAATGGATACGTTCCAAGCATGGCAGCTGGAGAGCGAGGCCAAAAATATACTTACCCGACTGGGAATCACTCAGTTTGAGTCTCGTATGGGAGTTCTCTCTGGTGGTCAGCGTAAACGGGTTGCTTTGGCTGCGGCTTTGATCCAACCTTGTGAGCTGCTCATTTTGGACGAGCCTACCAACCATATTGATAATGATTCCGTTGCGTGGTTGGAGCAATATTTGCAAAAGAGACGTGGTGCGTTGTTAATGATCACGCATGATCGCTATTTTCTGGATAGAGTTGCTAATGTCATGTTAGAGCTGGATCATGGTCGCCTTTTCCGTTATGAAGCTAACTATACCCGTTTTCTGGAGCTGAAGGAAGAACGCGAGGAGCGGGAAGCATCTTCGGAACAAAAAAGGAAGAACCTGCTGCGTAATGAGCTGGCCTGGATTCGTCGAGGTGCAAAGGCACGTTCGACCAAGCAGAAAGCGCGTATTGACCGATATGAGCAGCTTAGGGATCAGCAACCGGAAGCTCGTTCTGGATCTGTAGATATGTCCGTGGCCTCCACACGTCTGGGTAAAAAGATATTGGAGATAGAGCATTTGTCCAAATCGGTAGATTCCCGTAAGCTGATTCAGGATTTGAGTTACATTGCGGTTCCTGGTGATCGTGTGGGCATCCTGGGACCTAACGGGAGTGGAAAATCCACTCTGCTCCAAATGATTGCCCAGCGTGTAGAACCAGATTCCGGCAGTGTTGTATTGGGACCAACTGTGAAACTCGGTTATTTTACTCAAGAACATCAGGAAATGGACGAATCCTTGCGTGTCATTGAATATATTAAGGAAGAAGCGGAAGTGATTCGTACGGCAGACGGTTCGACGATTACAGCTGCGCAGATGCTGGAGCGTTTTCTGTTTGCACCAAGTGCGCAATGGACGGTTATTTCTCGTTTGTCCGGGGGCGAAAAACGTCGCTTGTATCTGCTGCGTGTCCTTATGTCCGCACCAAATGTACTATTGCTGGATGAACCGACAAATGATCTCGATATTCAGACTCTTTCCGTTTTGGAAGACTATCTGGATGAATTCCCAGGCGTAGTTTTTATCGTTTCCCATGATCGTTATTTCCTGGATCGGACCGTGGACAAAATACTGGCATTCGAAGGGAATGGACAGGTACGTGTACATGTAGGCGACTATAGCGAGTATGCAGAATGGATCAGTAAAAATGCACAGCTTTCTGCAAATACGTCTGTCTCGCCGGGTACAGCTTCCTCGAATCGGTCTTCTGCACCTAAGTCTGCGGGTCCTTCCGAATCAGTCAATGGGGCAAATAAACCCAAGCTTAAATTTACCTTTAAGGAACAGCGGGAATATGAGCAGATTGATGAGCTGATTGAACAAGCCGAACAGAAATTGGCCGACATTCAGCGACAGATGGAGGAATCTTTCAGCGATTCGGCACGGTTGCAGGAGCTGATGGCTGAGCAAGCGAAGGCTGAACAGCATCTAGAGTACCAAATGGAACGTTGGACCTATTTGAATGAGCTAGCCGAGCAAATTGAACAAAGTAAATCTTAAAAATAAAAGCAAGTCTCCATTTAGATGGAGGCTTGCTTTTTTGTAGAAGTAGAAGTATGTGCACCTGTTTTCCATGCAGCATAAAATGGTTAGGCTGTTACATAAGCCGCAAGCAGACGGGCAGTGTTTAATACGGCCTGCTTATGCGTGCGCTCCATTGCGTGAGAGGCGTGTACACCAGGTCCGATCAGTGCGGCACGAATGTTATTGCCTGCTTTAAGCGCAGCCGAAGCGTCTGAACCATAGTGCGGATAAATATCTACCGCATACGGAATATTCAGCTCCTTGGCCAGCTCAATCAGACGGGTCGTCATGTTATAGTCGTAAGGGCCTGAAGAGTCTTTGGCACAGATGGAAACGTCCGTTTCCTTGCAGCTCAGATCTTCACCTATGCAGCCCATGTCGACAGCAATCATCTCACTGATTCCTTCAGGTATGTAGGCCGCTCCGTGCCCCACTTCCTCATAGTTGGAAATGAGCAATTTAACAGTATGTCGAGGCTTCCAGCCTCCATGTACAGATGATTCTAATAAACCAAACAGTGCCGCTACGCTGGCTTTATCATCCAAGTGCCGCGACTTGATAAAGCCACTGGGCGTTACGACTGGGCGCGCTTCGAACGAAATAAAATCGCCCACCGAAATACCGAGCTGAAGCACGTCTTCTTTCGACTCGACAAGCTCGTCAATCCGTACCTCCATATGGCTCTCCTTGCGCTCAAAGCTTCGTGCATCATCATAGACGTGCACGGATGGGTGGCTGGATAGAATAGTGCCCGTATACGTTTGTCCGCTTCTGGTATGAATAAGGCAGTATTCGTTCTCAATGCTGTTCATCATGAAGCCACCCACAGATGTCAGGCGTAGGGTACCTTGCGCTGTAATCGAACGAACCATCGCCCCCAATGTATCCACATGCGCGCTAAGCGCCACTGTATGGTCCGTTTCTTCACCTTCCAGAGTCAGGATAGCACCACCTTTTGCATTCCATTCGATGGGTACCCCTAGCTTTTCGGCTTCCTTACGAATCAGCTCCATCACATGATGTGTATATCCGCTAGGACTGGGCGTGTTCAAAAGCTGATTTAAAAAGCTCATGATATAGTTTTCATTGAATTGAATTGTCATTTGTTGCTCCTCCTCATTTGGACAACCGATCAGGGTTAGAGGACGGTTGCTCTATACCTGGGTCGGATGTAGACACCGTGCTGGAAGAACCAGTCGTGTCATTGGACACATTCGCGTATGCTTCCACTGCCGATGTGTGCTCTTCTTGTAGTGTATGAAGCTGATTAGTCAGACGCTTGATCTCTCTCTGAAGCCTATATTGACGGAAGATTCCGAAAGAACCGACAATAAGTCCACCTAAAAGAGTGCAACCGAGAATAAGCAGAATCAAAGGAATGCTGACCCTGCTAAACAGAAGGTTCACTTGAACCGAATTGACATTAATAACAGCAAAAACAGCTGTTAACAAAGCTATAACAAGTGCTGCAATCAAAGACCATTGTGTTTTCAAAATGCCACCTCCTCCCGTTACATTATAAAATCCCTTGTCCTCCATGGACAAGGGATTTATCCGTGCATCTTTTTAATGCGGGATTCGAAGTGTGCACGGTTTTACTTTCCTTCAGTTAGCTTTTCCATTTCCGTAATGACTTCTTCAAATACGCTCATGGCTTCGCGAATCGGCTGCGGAGAGGACATGTCAACGCCAGCTTTCTTCAAAATATTGATTGAATAATCACTGCCACCGCTCTTTAGGAAGCCTAAGTAACGGTCAACGGCTGGCTGGCCTTCTTCCAGAATCTGTTTCGAAAAACTGGTTGCTGCCGAGAAGCCAGTAGCATATTTGTAGACATAGAAGCTGTTATAGAAATGAGGGATTCGTGCCCATTCCATTTCTATGTCTTTGTCTACCTTCATGCCAGGTCCGTGATATTTCACATTCAAATCATAGTAAATCTCCGACAAAAGCTGCGGTGTAAGGGATTCTCCCTGTTCAGCACGCTCATGTACAATCTTCTCAAATTCCGCAAACATCGTTTGACGGAATACTGTTGTACGGAATTGGTCCGCATAGTAGGTGAGAAGGTACATTTTCTCTTTTGGATCGGTAGACTTGTTCAGCAAATAATCCATCAGCAAGGCTTCATTAGTAGTGGAAGCCACTTCAGCCAGGAAAATGGTATACTGTGCATCCCGGTACTTCAATGCGTTGTCTGAATAGTACGAATGCAGCGCATGCCCCATTTCATGCGCAAGCGTGAACATGCTGTTCAGGTTATCTTTATGGTTCAGGAGCACATAAGGGTGGGTGCCATAAGCTCCCCAGCTATAGGCGCCTGTACGCTTATTTTCATTTTCGTATACGTCAATCCAGCGCTCATCATAGCCTTTTTGCAATGAAGCCAGATAGTCCTCGCCCAGAGGCTTAAGGCCTTCTTTGGTTTGCTTTTTGGCGTCTTCATACGTAATGTCCATCTTGTATTCGTCTACAAGCGGAGCGAATAAATCATACATATGAAGCTCATCCACACCTAACAGCTTCTTACGCAACTTGATATAACGGTGAAGCAGGGGCAAGCTTTCATGAATCGTATCAATAAGATTCGTATACACTTCTTTCGGAATATTATCACCGTATAGTGACATTTCCAGTACGGAAGGGTATTTGCGAACACGAGAATAAAAAATATTTTTGTTCACATTAGCACTCAATGTAGAGGCAATCGTATTTTTATTTTTGGCATATGTGTCATATACCGCTTTAAAAGCACGTTCACGTACTTCACGGTGTGGACTTTCGAGAAATTGAATGTAGCTGCCATGAGTCAGCTCGACCTCTTTGCCATGCTCATCCTTAATTTTCGGAAACTTCAGATCCGCATTGTTAAGCATCCCGAAAATTGTTTGCGGGGCTTGAGCCAGATTGCCAACCTGAGCGAGCAGTGCTTCTTCTGTTTTGCCCAAAATATGTGCTTTTTCCCGTTTCATTTCTTGAAGTGTAAACTTATAATCCGAAAGCTTCGGATCTTCAATGAAGGCATCAAGCTGATGATCGGGCAGCGCCAAAATTTCAGGTGTCACGAATGAAAGAGACTCGCTGACTTCCACGCCTAGTTTTTTAGCTTTTTGCGAAAGACCCTGATATGTAGGTTCAGCCGTATCTTCATCATGGTGAAGATGGGCATACACATATACACGCTCGGTTTTAAGTGACAGCTCATCTTCGAGTTTGAAGCAGTTGCCAATCGCTTCGGCTGAATTGAGCTTGCCTTGGAATTGAGCAGCCTTTTTGGCCAATTGTTTGACTTCTTCGTATTCTTGATCCCATGCCTTGCGGTTGGGGAACAGGTCTTCCAGTTTCCATGTATTTTCCACTGGCGCATCAGCGCGTTTTACAATTTCACTCATGGAGAGCCTCCTCTGATCGAACGTAATGTGGGATAGGGCTGCGGCGGTAAGGGACGGATGCCAAAACGAAGAAACCGCCACGCTTACCGTAAGCAGCAGGGCAAGAGGTTTTACAGGATGCATGTAACGGCATATCCTCCTTATACCATGGCTTGTTATGCCATAGTATGACCTTTTGCCCCTGAAAGTATAATTTTCCTTACTGTGGGTTGGAACCTATATTTAATAAGCTGTATACAATAAGATAAAAGGCAAGGCAAATCATGATTACGGCAGTGAGGGCCATCCACTTTTTGAGAGGAGTCGGTATCGTTTCACGCTTCATGATCAGCACTCCGCCCAGCGTGAAGGCCAGAATAATGAAGATGAGATAGCTGTTGGACACCATGAATAGGCTACACCTGTTTGAAAGCGTTCATGATCCGCTGCCACTCTTCCTCATTATCTTGAAAGGACTGCTTGGGGAAACGATTTTCAGCCCAATGCATCAGCGCCGGACGGCTCAAAAACGTGTGAGCTTCCTCGCCCCAATCATCAGATATTTCCCGCAGAACGATGTAACGGCCCTGCACCTCGACAGTCATCATATTCCACTTGTCTTTTTTGTATATTTCGTGTTTTTTCATCATATGCATGTCTCCGATTTTATAGATGTTTTGGTTCATGATACCGCAGTTTCTGCCGCAAAAGCAAATCATTCCAGACCGTAAAACCCGGAAAAACACCAATTGCAATGTGAAAAAGCATGAAGTATAATATGGATATTCGCCATAGATGGCGGTATTTTTAGGAGGTTGTTCACTTGAAAGGTACAGTTAAATGGTTTAACGCAGAAAAAGGTTATGGCTTCATCCAAGTGGATGGTGGCGAGGATGTATTTGTACATTTCTCCGCAATCCAAGGCGACGGTTTTAAAACTTTGGAAGAAGGTCAAGATGTTGAATTCGAAATTACTGAAGGCAACCGTGGACCACAAGCAGCTAACGTAATCAAACTGTAAGTGTAACTGAATTGTAAGAAATGTTCCGTTTTTACGGATGTCTTATATATTACGGTTAAACGATGAATTGAGAGCGCAGTTCCTTACATTTAAGGAGCTGCGCTTTTTTGCGTAAAAACGTTTATGATATGAGAAGGTTGGGCCGGAATAGGGTATTATACGTAATAAAACTAAGCGTGAGTTATCTTAAGTTGAGGGAGCTGAGAAAATGAGTGCAGCAGAGGCTAATCGTAATCCTTCCCTGATTGAAGGCCCTATTGCCAAAACACTGTTTATGTTCTCTTTGCCGATGCTGTTCGGAAACATTTTGCAATCCTTGAATGGAACGATTAATTCAATCTGGGTTGGGAAGTTTCTGGGAGAAGCCGCATTGACTGCCGCTTCGAATGGAAATATTATAATGTTCTTTCTGATCAGCTCGATTTTTGGAGTCACCATGGCGGCCACTATTCTGATTGGACAACATATCGGAGCGGGTGACATAGCAGAAACGAAACGTGTAGTAGGTACAAGCGCTGTCTTTTTCTTGGTGCTTGCTTTTGCTATAGGTATTATTGGGTTTTTGGGCTCACCTTGGATTCTTCATGTGCTCAATACGCCTGCCGAATCAGTCGATATGGCGATCACCTATACGCGCATTATTTTCGCGGGTATGCCCTTTTTGTACGGATATAACTACATCATGACCGTAATGAGAGGGGCTGGAGATTCCAAAACACCATTTTATTTTCTGCTCGTTTCCGTCATACTGGATGTTTTACTCAACCCACTACTCATATTCGGATGGGGGCCGATCCCTGCTATGGGCATCGGAGGCTCCGCCACAGCTACCCTGATTGCTCAAGGGATCAGCTTTGTATTGATTCTCATTTACCTATATCGTGTAAAATACTTTCTGCGCATTACATCTTCAGAGCTTCACTTACTTCAATTTGATTGGAAGATTATTTGGACTCTTATTCGTAAAGGAGTCCCGATGGGACTGCAGATGATTGCTGTCTCCACCAGTGCGATTGCTTTAATGAACCTGATCAACGGCTACGGGACAGTCGCAGCGGCAGCCTATACAGCAGCTAACAATTTGTCCAGCTATGTGCAGATGCCGGCCATGGCGTTAGGTGCAGCCGTATCTTCCTTCGCCGCTCAAAATATCGGAGCCGGACGCTGGGATCGAGTGCGCAGGACAACCTGGATTGGGATTGTGTATAATTTTGTATTGACTGGTGGGGCTGTAATATTCATTTACGTATTTAACCGTCAAGCCTTACTGATGTTTCTTCCTTCTACGGGAGGGGCATTGGAACTGGGTATGCAGATTAATCTGATCACCTTGTGGTCTTTTGTTATATTCGGTATTACCAATGTCATTACAGGGGTTGTTCGATCTACGGGCTCTGTAATGGTGCCGCTGTTCATTACCATTATTTCATTATGGGGCATTCGTATACCTTTGGCCTATGCATTTGTCGATGAGTATGGGCTGGATGCTGTATGGTGGAGCTTTCCTATTGGTTTTACGATCTCCGCCGTAGCAGTTATTTTCTATTACGTTTTCGGAAAATGGAAGCAGGCTAGCATGGGAGAGGGAAACCAAGGCATGAAGCTGGCCGAGGACAAGGGATAGATAGGACAATTCTACTATTTGCGATTAAAGTTTTATAAGGGTGGATCTAGTTTGACTGCTATTTTTGGCTAATTCAGTGGCACGGCTACAAAGCGTTTTTGTGAGAAGAGCTCATTTTTCTTGAATAGTAAAGAAAAAAGTGAGGTTGTTCATTTGTGCTAAAAGGTCGATCATATTATAATGAATATGGTTTGGATAGGTATAATTACGTAGACAACAATGTGGAGGCACCGTCATTTGAGTTATGTTGAGCAAGGACGTTATCAAGTACCGAGAGGCCCCATAGGTCTAATGAGCCGAATGTACAAGCACATTCTCCCTGAAACGAAACAAGAATTGAGTAACTGGAAGAGCAAGGCCGAACAAATTCCGGACCCTGAGCTGAGAAGTCAGGCGCTTGCGAGCATAGCAGAGAAGACGTTTCACTGCGTGGGGGGAGCGGTTTATGCTGCAGCCAATATGTCTGACCGGCAGACGCTAATTCCACTGATTGTGGCGTACCAGACGATTAGCGATTATCTGGACAACCTGTGTGATCGCAGTACGTCGATGGACCCGGATGATTTCAGGTTGCTGCATCAGTCGATGCTGGATGCGGTTAATCCGACGGCTAGGCCAGTGAATTATTATGAGTTGCGTCGTGAGCAGGAGGATGGCGGTTATTTGACCGGGCTGGTGACAACCTGTCAGTCTTGTGTAAGCAGGCTTCCGGGCTATGAGGCGGCAATGCCTTACGTTCAGGATTTGGCGCGATTATACACGGATTTGCAAGTATACAAGCATATTAAACCCGAGCTGCGGGAACAAGCGCTTTTGGACTGGTGGTCGATTCATAAAGATCGTACACCCGAGCTGCGCTGGAACGAGTTTGCTGCGGCTACTGGCTCAACCCTGGGGGTCTTTATGCTGTTTCTTGCTGCCAGCGACCGGCATCTCACAGATGCGGGGGCTGCCTCAATACATGCATCGTATTTTCCACATGTGTGCAGTCTTCATATTTTGCTGGATTATCTAATCGATCAAGACGAAGACCGGAAGGGCGGAGATCTTAACTTTTGCAATTATTATGAAGATACCGACATGATGCTGGACCGGATCGCCTACGTTGTGAATCGGGCGCGGGCTGATATTGCAGATGTCCCTGCCAGCTCCTTTCACCGGATGATTATCGAGGGATTGCTGGCTTTATATTTATCCGACCCCAAAGTTAGTGAGCAGCAGGATGTTCGCGCTGTTTCGAGACGTTTAATGAAAAATAGTCCGCTCATGCGTTTGTTTTTCTTATTAAACAGTCGATGGATAAGAAGGCTTATATGATTATTTTGAGGAGGTCATAAATCATGACAGCAGTTAAGAAAATTGCAGTATTAACAAGTGGTGGAGATTCACAAGGGATGAACGCGGCAGTTCGCGCCGTCGTGCGTAGCGGATTGTATTTTGGACTGGAAGTATTCGGGATTCAGCGTGGATATCAAGGCCTTTTGAACGATGATATTTTTCCAATGGACCTGAGAAGCGTCGGAGATATTATCCAACGTGGGGGTACTGTACTTCAATCTGCAAGATGTCTGGAATTTACGACTGAAGAAGGTCAGAAGCGTGGCGCTGAAATTTTGCGTAATCGTGGAATTGACGGCGTAGTCGTCATCGGTGGTGATGGTTCTTATCAAGGAGCTAACAAGCTGACCAAGCAAGGCATTAAAACCATGTGTCTTCCAGGAACAATTGACAATGATATTTCCTTCACAGACTACACTATTGGTTTTGATACGGCGGTTAGTATTGTAGTGGACGCAATCAACAAGCTGCGTGATACGATGTCTTCCCATGAACGTTCTTCCATCGTGGAGGTTATGGGACGCCATTGTGGAGATATTGCTCTCCATGCGGGTCTGGCTTCCGGTGCAGAAACGATCTTGGTACCTGAGGTAGAATTTGACCTGAATGAAGTATCCGATCGGATGAAACAAAACTTCAAACATGGCAAACGCCACAGTATCATTATCGTTGCTGAGGGTGTAGGCAAAGGCGAAACAGTAGCCAAAGTAATCCAAGAAAACTGTCCGGATTATGAGCCTCGTGTTACAGTGCTTGGACACATTCAACGTGGAGGTACACCAACCGCGTTTGACCGCAACCTGGCAAGCCGTTTGGGTGACTTTGCTGTTCGTCAATTGATTGAGGGTGTATCTGACAAAGCTTGCGGAACGATCGACGGTAAGCTGGTAGCTACAGATATTGGCAAGGTTGTAAGCACCAAAAAAGATTTCAACATGGAGCTTTATGAGTTGGCTCTGCGTTTGTCCCAATAATAAGAACCTTTACGTTTAGTAGATGGGCTCTGATATGGGGAAAATTAAAATTATGCGGATGACCTGAGTCATCCGCTATTTTTTTAGCTTTGAATAGGGGGCAGGAGGTAATCATGCATGTATTTATTCAAAATGGAAGTGGACAGCTCGGAAGGAGCACTGACCGTCATTCTTGCTGCTGAGAATGAGGAACAGGCATTTGAGGAAATGGACCAACATGTGGAGAGACACTTTTTATATCCCCCCGAGCTAAAGGAAGTGGCTATCGTAGAGAAGAAACGAATTACTGCTGGTGTAGCATATGTAATCGAAACACGCAAAGACTAAATAGCCTTTGCGTGTTGTTTTTGTTCGGCAAAACGATGTTGCACTCTTACCAAACGCCAGAGAAGTAAAATGGCGCCTACGGCCAGACCTGTAATCAAGCCAATCCAGTAGCCGTAAGGTCCCCACGTGGTCCAGCGTGCGAGTATATACCCTACAGGAAGCCCAATTACCCAATAGGACAGGAATGTGAGTAAAAAGGCCGGATTGACATCTTTATACCCGCGTAGCGCTCCTTGTGTTGGTGTAGCGACAGCATCAGAGATCTGAAAGAAAATCGCATAGATTAAAAAGTGCTGGGCCAATTGAATGACCTGCAGGTCAGTAGAGTAAAGTCGAGCGACCTGTTCACCCCAGATAAGCAGTATAATAGCTGTAATCAATGATAGGCCTACTGCGCTGCTAATGCCCATTACGCTATATGTTTTGGCATCTCGTGGACGGGAAGCTCCTGTTTCAAATCCGACCAAAATCGTAAGTGCCATGCAAATACTGAGTGGAATCATATACAGCGTAGATGCAAAGTTCATGGCTGCCTGATGAGCGGCTATGGTAGCTGTGTTATAGCTGCTCATGAAGAGCGTGACAGCTGAAAAGACGGCAGTCTCAAAAAATATAGCAAATCCAATAGGTACCCCGATTTTGATAAGCTCTTTTAAAGCACTGGCCGCAATCCCGTATATTTTGCTAAAGATTCGGTATTCGGCAAATATTTTTCCCCGATGCGCAGTAATACCAGCGACCAGCATAATAATCCAGTAGGTGGTAGCCGTTGCTACCCCGGAGCCTACACCCCCCAAACGGGGAAAACCCCAGTTACCATAAATAAGTAGATAGTTCAATAAAACATTGATGGGCAATGACATGAGCGTGATTAACATCGTAAAACGGGTTTGTCCTAATGCATCCATAAAGCTTCGGAGCACAGTGTAGGCAAATAGAGGGACAACACCAAAGGCCATCGCACAAAGATAGTACAGAGCCACATTATGAACTCTCAATTCCAGATTCATACCGTTTAATATAGGCTTTACCAAAATGATGCCAGCAATTAAAACGACGATGGATAGGGCGAGAGACAGCCAAAGAGCCTGAATGACATAGTAGGAGACTTTATCTTTTCGTTGTGCACCCACCAATTGGGATACAATGGGGGTAATAGCCATAAGTATGCCATTAAGGCCTGTTTGTACAGGGACCCATAGGCTTACCCCAATAGCTACTCCAGCTAGATCGGCAGGGGAAAAGTGTCCCGACATATTCGTGTCGAAAAAAGTCATGGCAGATAGTGCAAGCTGGGTAATTAGAATAGGGAGCAAAATGTAAAAAAGCTGCTTCCATTTCTGTCCCATGGTTAGAGTCAATTGCATTTTTGTTATCCTCATTTACTAGGGTTTGATTATTTGTACATATCATAACATGTAAATTTTATTGTAAGGGATACTACAACAATTGAACAGCCATAAAAAAGACTGCATCCGTTCGTCAAACAACGGGGCAGTCTTTAATAATAAAGATATAAGTTCTAAAATTCGTATAAAAAAAGAGGAGTCAGAAGGATAGTTATTTGTAGGTTACTCCGCTTGTATAGCGGTTAGTGGCATTCCAGAGTAAATATTCGTCCACCTTCATGTCCTTAAGCGCGCGAATTTGGTCCTCGACTTGTGTTTTCCCATACTTGGCATAATGTCCGCTTCCTAACCAACTTGCGGTAAAATCCTGAATCCACGGACGAATAATTGGCTTTAGCTTGCCTGTAGGATCGAGTTTTTTGTGTGTATCGGCCATGGAGCCTTTGATCGTCTGGTAGGGGTTTTTATCTGGGTCCTTTACACCAAACCAGCCTGTTGTATAGTGACTTGGATAAACCATCGGTGAAATGACATCCACATTTTCAGAAATTTTAGTGAAATCCTGTCCGATACCCTCGGCAGCAGGAACGGATGCGGCATATCCGAAAATATCTACCGATACTCTCACACCTAGTGGAGCAAGCTCTTTACGGGCATATTGTACGAATTCAGCGACCGTATCCGAGCGGGATTGATCGGATTTGGTATATTTTAGTTTGTCTGCTCTTTTTTCAAAACCTTCAGGGAAACGTACATAGTCAAATTGGATTTCCTTAAACCCGAGTTTTGCTGCTTCCTTGGCAATGGCGATATTATAATCCCATACTTTTTTATTATAGGGATTGACGAACCCATCTCCCTTGCCGTTTTTCCAAACAGAGCCGTCAGCATTGCGGAAGGACATCTCAGGATTTTTGTTGGCCAATACCGTATCCTTAAATACAACAATACGAGCAATCGGATAGACATTATGTTTTTTCAAACGGTCCATCAAACCGGAAATATCTTTAATGAATTTTTGCGGCTTGCCCAATTTCAGAAGCTCGGGGTTGGTCGTTGGATAAGTGATGTAACCTGCATCGTCCTTAATATCGATAACCATAGAATTGAGCTCTGTCTTGTCCAGTAATTCGAGTAGCTGAGTCATACGTGAACCGCCTGCGCTATAGGCTGTGACATAGATACCTTTAATAGCTGGCGTGGTCGGCTGTGAGTCAATTTTAACCGGCGGATTGGAGGCATCTACCTTTGTATTACTGTGTTGTGCCTGGATCATGGCACTGCTGATTGTCGTTGCCACCGTATCTTTTACATTTGGAGCGTTGGCTGACTGGCCCCCGTTTCCGCCTATTCCCATTGCCAATAGCATAATTGCCCAAATCATATTCATTTCCTAACTCTCTCCCTTATGTATAGCGCTTACCTGATTATACGTAAAGTTATGGATCGAAAAAACAACACGCTTGTAACCAATACTGGTATCATCAGGCATAGTCTTACATGATTAACCTAACTATCGCTCGATGAATCCGTAAATAGGCATAAATAATGCCGCTCTCTTCACGGTTGTGGATGCAACCGGAAGAAGCGGCACTTGGCAAAAAAATTTATTGAAGATAGTTATTGTCTTGGTGCTCACAAATACTGTACTGAATAATTTCAAGCGCATCCGTTGGCTTGAGTATGGACAACCCGTCTCGAAGCACAATCATCGAGTTTAGCTCATTCTTTTTGAGAGAAGGGAGCATTTCCGGGTACCATCTTAAGACAATGTCGGACAGTTTTACCGTTTCCATTTCCACAAAAATCACCCTTTCCTGCTCGGAATCATTCCAAAAGAATCATTCAATACGATTCGGAAAAGCAAAGTGCCTGTGAAATAGCAGGTAAAGCTGGTCTTTATATACTATGGGAACAGCGCACATATAGTGTACCACAAAAACAGTATTTTGACACTTGGGTTTGTGCTTATCTTCGGCGGAATGAACCCATTACTCCAACCGTTTCCACAATATTGACAAAAGCAGAAGGGTCTACTTCCTTAATGATGCGTTTTAATTCAACAAGCTCGTAGCGTGTCGTAACAGTCATCAGCATGTCCTTTTCGGTATGTGAAAATGCACCTTCAATTTTTATTTTGCTGACACCTCGTGGCGTGGTCAACATTCGGCTGAGTAGCTGGTCAGTATGCTCTGTAATGATGTAGACGGTGATCTTCGTATGACTTACATAGATTTGATCCAACACTTTACCAGTCACAAAAATGGATAACATAGAAGCCAGTGCAATATTCCAATCATCGTTCAAATATCCTGCTGCGAGAATGACCAGTCCATTCATGCCCACAAGTACAGTTCCGACGGGGAAGTCACGATATGTGGTAACGATGGAGCCGATAATGTCAAAACCGCCCGTAGACCCTCCTACCCGAAAGGAAATACCCGCCCCAACGCCGACCATTACCCCACCAAAGACAGAGGCCAGCAGGGGATCAGACACAACAGATTGTACGGGTACCCAGGCCAAAATCCACGTGGTAACGATAACCGATAGAATGCTCAGACTAATAAAACGCTTGCCTAAAATAAACCAGCCTGCAATAAGCATTGGGATATTGATGATAAAATACATGGTGCTGATATCGAATTTTGTGAAATAGCCAATTAGCATGGAAAGTCCGGCTACTCCCCCGCTCAGTAAGTGATGTGGGACGAGAAACAGATTAAAACCGCATGCTATGGCAGCGGCTCCAAGAATAACAGTTAAGCAGTTTAACACTATTTTTAACAACTTTTTTTCACCTCATTTTAATTATACAGAAAGCAACTTACTGGTATTCATGAATTGTTCTGTGCTATAATGCGATGTGGATATTCTTGAGTAGGGACCTATGTCCAGAGAAACACTTAAAATTTAAACTGTTTTAAAAAGGATAAATTCGTTTAAGATGTATCGGATAGGGTTCCCCGAATTCATTACAGAAAGATGCAGTTATAGAGTTAAATAAACTGTCACTGTATTGGGGAAAACTTATACAATAATATCGCTACTTAAGAATACAGACAACATTGTGGATTGTCCACCACATCCACCATTATGAAGGAGTTTGAATAAATTTGACGACATTTGCAGAATTTGATCTTGAACCGAAGGTAATTCAGGCGATTACGGAGCTGGGGTTTGAAGAAGCAACACCTATTCAATCCAAATCCATCCCGATTGCATTGCAAGGGAAAGACATGATTGGTCAAGCCCAAACAGGTACTGGTAAAACTGCTGCGTTTGGTATTCCGATGATCAATAAAATTTCTAAGAACGATGAAAAAATCAGAGCCCTGATTATGGCTCCAACACGCGAGCTTGCTATTCAAGTGGCTGAAGAAATCGAAAAACTCTCCCGCTTTAAAGGTCTTCGCACTTTGCCGATCTATGGTGGACAAGATATCGTACGCCAGATTCGCGCTTTGAAAAAGAAACCTCAAATTATTATCGGTACACCAGGACGTTTGCTTGATCATATTAATCGTAAAACCATTAAGCTAGAAGACGTAAACACCGTTGTTTTGGATGAAGCAGATGAAATGCTGGACATGGGCTTCATGGAAGATATTCAGTCCATTCTGAAGCAGGTTCCAGACGAGCGTCAAACGATGCTGTTCTCGGCTACAATGCCTCCTAACATTAAAAGATTGGCTGAGCAATTCCTTAAAGATCCTGAGCATGTATCCGTTATTCCTAAACAAGTTAGTGCTCCGCTGATTGATCAGGCCTATATTGAAGTTCCTGAGCGTCAAAAATTCGAAGCATTAAGCCGTTTGATCGACATGGAATCCCCAGAACTTGCTATCGTATTCGGTCGCACTAAGCGCCGGGTAGACGAGCTGGCTGAAGCTCTGCAAAAACGTGGTTATTCCGCAGACGGTTTGCATGGTGACTTGTCTCAAAACCAGCGTGATGCTGTTATGCGTAAATTCCGTGACGGAAGTATTGACGTACTCGTAGCGACTGACGTTGCTGCCCGTGGTTTGGACGTTTCTGGCGTAACTCACGTTGTGAACTTTGACCTTCCGCAAGATCCAGAGAGCTATGTTCACCGTATCGGACGTACGGGACGTGCAGGTAAAGAAGGGGAAGCTTGGTCATTCGTAACGCCTCGTGAAATTGACCATTTGCATTTCATTGAGCGTGTAACCCGTCACCGCATTCCACGTAAGCCTCTTCCAACGTTGGCAGAAGCTCTGGAAGGCAAACAACGTATCATCGCAGAACGCCTTCTAGAGGTTGTAGAAAAAGGCGAGCTGAATGAGTACAAAGGTTTGGCTATTCAAATGCTGGAGCAATATGATTCTGTACAACTACTCTCTGCTGCTCTGAAGCTGATGACTGGTGAGAAGAGAGAGGCATCTATTGAGCTGACTCCGGAAGATCCGATCCGTGCAAAACGTCGTAAACCAGACGTGCGTTCTGGCGGACGCAAGCCTTCCAACTATAGTGGACGCAGCAACGGTGGCTACAATTCCAACCGTGGCGGTAGCGGCAGTAAAGGTGGATACGGCGGTTACAACCGTGGCAAAGAAGGCGGTGGCTATAACCGTGATTCCGGAAGCCGCTATAGTGGAGATCGCAAACCACGCCCAAGCAGCAATGGCGAAACTCGCCGTCCTGCAAGACGTGAAGATTCCTCTTCTGAATAATAAGAAATAAATGATTAAAAAGTCGAAGCTAATGCTAGCTTCGGCTTTTTTGATCGGTAAGTATGAATTTTATGGGATTTACTTTAATGGATCACGTATGGATTTCACTAGCGCTTTAGGGATGAAATACGGTATGATATAGTCAAGAGCCGGAATTAACAGGCATAGCAACATAAGTCTTGGAACTGCCAAGGCTTGCGGAGGGAGAGACTAACATTGGAATTTAAAGGAGCTATGGGGGGGATTTACCGCCTAACCGAGTGGATTACCCGGCTGGCGGCTAGCAATTTGTTGTGGGTGTTATGTTCATCGCCTTTTGTATTCTGCCTCATACTGAAATTACTGGTTATGAATCAGAATTTGGCGAATGAATCGTTACAAATGAACTGGGCGATGGCTATTTTGGCACCGCTTACTTTATTTCCAGCAACATCGGCTTTGTTCTCAGTGGTTCGCAAATGGGTGATGGGCGATACTGATACAGGCGTGTTTCGTACCTTCTTTAAAGGATATAAAGAGAACTATAAGCAGAGTCTGATTGGGGGTATCTTTTACACGTTACTGTTTGTCGTCATGTATGTGGATTACACTGTATATATGACACAGCTCAGCAACTTGCAAATTGTGGGCGTTATCATGCTGATCCTCATCATTATTTTGCTTGTGTCTATGTTTAACTTCTTTTCGATGGTAGCTCATTATCATATGTCTACCGGACAAATTATTAAAAATGCGGTTTTATTGACGCTGATTCGACCATTCCGTGTATTTTCCACCATGCTCGGCAGCGCCGTTGTTATATACATTGGAGTTAAATATCCCGTGCTTTTCTTATTCTTCATCGGCAGTGTAGTTGCCTGGTTCGCTTTTTTTAATTTTTACGGAACCTTCCTCAAAATGCAGGATCAAATGGAGAAAATGAAACAGAAAGACGAAGAAAAGGCAACCATTGAAGACAAGAAAAGTGATAACCTCTAAAAATAAAACATATTTCTCCTAGCATTTACTTTCTGAGTGAGAAGCGCTATAATAAGGTCACATCCTGCGATGCACGTTACGGTCATTTGTTGTTTTGAACCAATGACAATGTCTAGGGAGATCTATACGAATGAATAGCTGAAAAGCCCTGTCAATTGCTGACAAGGGGACTTCAAAAGTTTATTCTGCGGTCACCCACCTGCTAAAGCAGGTTCAGAAGACGCTATGGTCGGACGGCATCGGCGGGTACTCCATAATGTAATGAACACACTCTGGTACTGCTTATGCAGAAACAGGGTGTTTTTTGTATGCAACAATGTTAAACTAAGACATGAGGTACTAAGGTCGCATACCACAGGCATGATCGGACTCAATTTCGGTTGTTTATCGTGTTTTATAAAGCGCTTGCAGCAGAGGAAGCCGATGTGTCGTATGATAGGTAGCGATTATCGTGAAGGAGGAAATGTCTTGTCGTTGAAGAGGACTCTGGTAGGGATTGTGCGCAGCCAAGAAGGTACAAGCGACCGGGTCAAGGACCCCCAAATGAAGACACGCTATTATAACTTATCTAGAGACAAGGCTTGGGAAGAAGTATCATCTATCTTGAAAAAGATTCCTGGCTACAAGGTACTCCATGAGGTAGCATCCGTAGGTGAGATTACGTTGGAGAAGCGAACGGCGTTCGGCAGAACCGTCGACATTACCGTTTCTATTTTATCTGTCTCGCCAGTTCGAAGTGCGGTGGATATTTATTCTGCTTCACGTGGATCGTTAGGGGACTTGGGTGCGAATTACCGCATTATTTTGCAACTGTTCGCTATGATCGACAAGAAGCTGTCTGCTTATAAGGTCGTACAGTAGTAGCAGGTTGTGGGAGCAGTGATGTGGTAGACAAACATCAAAAAAAGCGAGGAAGGCAATCCTTCACTCGCTTTTTTAATATTCGGTCCTGATTTAGACCAGTTTTTTTACGGCTGCAATCGCTTGATCATAGTCAGGATGCTCGGCCATTTCGCTCAAGTATTCTACGTAAGCGATTTTGTCATTTTGGTCAATGACAAAAATAGCTCTATGATCCAAATGGAATTCCTTAATGAATACACCATAAGCTTCACCAAAGGAATGATTTTTGTAGTCGGACAGTGTCAATACGCGATCAATACCAGCCGCACCGCACCAACGAGCTTGAGCGAAAGGCAAATCCACGCTGACCGTCAGTACCACAACTTGGTCCCCCAGGGAGTCTGCTTCCTGGTTGAAACGTCGCGTCTGTGCGTCACACACGCCTGTATCTAGAGAAGGGACAACGCTAATCAGTTTGACTTTGCCTGCAAAGTCTTGAAGTGTAGCTGCTTCCAATAAGTCTTTCTGTAATTTGAAATCAGGCGCCTGATCTCCAATTTTCAGTTCAGGACCTATGAGAGTCAAAGGATTGCCTTTAAAAGTAGCAACTCCTGTACGTTCTTGTGCCATATGTAATAGCCTCCTTTGGTTTTTGGCATTGGTTATCGTTGCCGAAATCTATTATAATCTTTTATAAAAGACATTGTCCAATTTGAATAAGGTGGAGACACCCCATGAAGGAAGGATTGCCTTGATTTTTTTACGTTATGAGAACTGGAAAAGTTATTTGCGGTTTTACCCGGTAACCTGTCTGATTTTGCTTATCAATATTGTGATGTTTATTGTACTGACCGTGCAAGGTGGATCGGAAAATAGTTTGACGCTGATCCGGTATGGGGCTTTGATTAATGAGGCGCCATTCACTGACCAGTTGTGGCGGTATGTGTCAGCTATGTTTTTACATGCAGGCTTTGATCATCTTCTGTTTAATTCCTTTGCAATACTTGTATTCGCTCCTCCGCTGGAGCGTTTGCTCGGGTCCTTACGATATGTGTTATTGTATCTAGTCACGGGCATTGTAGGGAATATACTGTCCATTGCACATTACAACATGCTGGCGGAAACGACAGTCTCTGTAGGAGCCTCAGGAGCGATTTATGGCATCTATGGGGCGTTTCTGTACGTTGCCTTATTCCAACGTTCCTTGATGGATGATGCTTCGCGCAAAACGCTGTACACGTTGCTTGGGTTTGGTATTCTGTTTTCTTTTGCTGTAGCGAACATTAACTGGACCGCTCACTTTGGGGGATTGCTCAGTGGGTTTTTCTTTTATGGATTACTGATTAGATTAACTGGCCAGCGCAAACGTCACTAAAGACAGCTTTATCGTAAGTTATCAGGGTAAGAAAGAGGATGATGTTCGATGGACATCTTCTTTCGGATGTTGAAAAACAGATTGGAGCGAATATCGGAGTGGAATTACGACAGTTGCAATACTTCATGAAAGTAGCGCAAAAAGAACATGTCACTCAGGCAGCCGAGGAGCTACATGTGGCGCAATCTGCGGTAAGTCGGCAAATTCATCAGCTTGAAGAAGAGCTGGGAGTTAATCTTTTTATGCAAAAGGGTCGCAATCTGCAGCTTACGCCAGTGGGACAGCTATTTTGCAAACGGGTGGAAACGATCATGAAAGACCTGGAGCGGGCTGTTTTGGAAGTGCATGAGTTTTTAGACCCTGAGGGGGGCGAAATCCGTATCGGTTTTCCGCACAGTTTGGGGATTCATCTTATTCCTACAGTGGTGGCTGAATTCCGTAAGCGGTATCCCAATGTTAAATTCAGATTTAAACAAGGAATGTACCCGAGTTTAATTCGTGATGTGTTAGCGGGTGAGGTGGATTTGGCTTTTGTATCTCCTTTTCCAGATCGACATGACCATGTCGAGGGGGATGTGGTGTTAACCGAGGAGTTATTTGCAGTTCTCCCGCCTAATCATCCTTTGGCTTCAGCCGAACACATCACATTGAGCCAGCTTAAGGGAGAAAAATTCATCTTGTTCAGAGATGGATATTCGTTACGCCCGATTGTCTGGCAGGCCTGTCTGGAGGCTGGATTTACACCGGATATTGCTTTTGAAGGCGAAGAGACTGATACGATTCGCGGATTAGTAGCTGCAGGTATGGGGGTTAGTCTTCTGCCTGAAATGGCGCTGTTTCAGACTAACCCGTTGCAACCTGCAAGGGTGTCGATTGTTGATCCAGAGGTGACAAGAACGATTGGCTTGATTCATCGCAGAGATGACAAGCTTCCATTAGTTGCTAAATCGTTCCGAACTTTTCTATTGCAATATTTTGGCCTTCATGGTAATGCTGCTACTTCGAACAAAACGGCAAAAGCAGATTGAGGGTACTAAGTATAGTTTATTGGCTTAAGATCAAGAAAAAAAGGTTGTTCCTCTACCGTCATTGGTGGAGGAACAACCTTTTTTGCAACACAAGTGATTAATCCCGGCTATTAAAGATGCCGATTAGGCGGATCAGTTCCAGCAAGGAAACGAGAGCTGCAGCCACATAGGTCAATGCAGCAGCATTTAAAACTTTAGCTATACCACGTTCTTCATCACTACGGATAAATCCTTCAGAAACCATGATTTCCCGTGCGCGATTAGAAGCATTAAACTCAACTGGCAATGTAATTAATTGAAAAGCAACAGTAGCCGAGAAGAAGATAATACCCAGACCGATCAGGTTCGTAAAGCTAAATAAGAAACCGGCAATCAGCAGAAATGGTGCAATCCCGGAAGCAAAGTTTACAATCGGAAA
Organism: Paenibacillus sp. ALE2; assembly: GCF_054113385.1. NCBI lineage: Bacteria > Bacillati > Bacillota > Bacilli > Caryophanales > Paenibacillaceae > Paenibacillus > Paenibacillus sp. ALE2. Next base: position 5,339,063 of record NZ_CM134213.1, on the reverse strand, counting down.
AATCCGGTGGCGAAGTGCCAGCATAGGATAATGCTCTTTATGTTGGATGGCATGACCGACTTCATGGCAAGCCACAGCAACCGCAGAAATGGATTTTTCGTAATAAACGGGCTCAGACAAGCGCACCACTCGTTGTATCGGATCATAATGGTCAGATAGCGCGCCAGGTACTGGCTCAATAGGCACATCGTGCAAGCCATTACGATCCAGCATGTGCCGAGCTGCATCATAACCAGTCAGTCCATTTTCGTTTGGAACATCAGACCATTTGTTAAACGTACCTTTTACACGAAATTGCGCCCATAAGGATAATCCGAACGCAAGAATAATCAATATATACATACCCATCATAAAGCAACCCTCCATTATTATTCATACTACTAGCTCGGGTATCTACATCATAGAACTATGCTCCAACAGATACTTCAAAGCCTCAATACAAGCAGCGCTTTGTGGCAAAAGACCGGTAAGCAGCTTGCGAGCTTGGACAGGCTTGAGCTGTCCGAGAAGAGGTTGTAGTTCATTGACTTCACGCTCTAGACGCTGCATGTGCATTTCTAGACTCGTTAGTTTGTCAGTAACGTGCTCTTCTCCTGCAACGGAGTTCCATTTAATCAGTGTCTGTCTGATTTCCTCGAGGCTATACTTCTCTTGTTTCATTTGGTTAATACGTTCAAGCCTGTTTAAGGTTTCATCATTATAAAGCCGATAATTTTTCAATGATCGTTCTTCAGGCGTGATCAAACCGAGTTTAGTGTAATAATCAATCGTTCGTTCGCTGACACCAGCCGCTTTGGCTAGTTCGCCAATTCGATATAGCTTCATATCCCCATCTGTCTTCACCTCGCGCTCTTCGTTCAATCTTCAATAATAACATCTTAAACCGAGAGTTTATAAAGGATATTTTACATGATCCTCAACCATACAGTCAAACGTTATGCTTTTGATGAACACAAACGAGCTATTTATATAGTCAGAAAATATGACATGAAAGATTTAAAGGCTTATTTTTTTAACATAATAAAAAAAATCTTGTCAATTTTCATGTATTCTGCTTATAATGACAATAAGAATTTCACGAAATGTAAAGAAACCTAACATTCGAGGGAGTGGTCTTCATGAGAAAAAAGTGGTTAGTTGTATTATTGGTCATGCTGACGGTTCTGGCTTTTCCTGTAGGTGCGTTCGCTGCTGACGGGCCCACAAATATCCAACTTCAAGCTGGACTAAACACGGCCTTTACGTTCTTGGCATTTATACTTGTATTTTTCATGCAAGCGGGATTTGCATTACTGGAGGCAGGCTCGACACGAATGAAGAACGCGGGTCATGTCGCTGGTAAAACGATTCTCACGACGGGTGTTGCGGCTTTGTCCTTCTGGGCTCTCGGATTTGGCTTCGGCTTCGGCAATGATGGTGGTAACGGATTTATGGGGCTGACGGGTTTCTTCATGAGCGGGACAGATGCTGCTGCATCGTTTGATACTCTTTCAGGTTTGGATGTTCCAATTACGATTATGTTTTTGTTTCACTTTGCTTTTGCTGCGGTATCTCTTTCGATCGCATGCGGGGGGATGGCAGAGCGTGCAAAATTAAGTGTATACATTATTTTCGGTATTTTGTTCTCCATCGTGATCTATCCAGTTGTAGCTCACTGGGTATGGGGCGGTGGCTGGCTTGGCAAGTTGGGAATGCAGGATTACGCTGGTTCAACAGTAGTCCATCTGACAGGTGCTACGGCAGCACTCGTCGCTACGCTGCTGCTCAAACCGCGTCTGGGCAAGTTTAATAAAGATGGCAAGCCGAACATTATCCCTGGTCATAATCAGGTGTACTCTATCTTGGGTGTTATTATTCTCTGGTTTGGCTGGTTTGGATTTAACCCAGGTAGTGCTGTTTCTGCGATGAATGACGGATTCTTTGGATATGTAGCCCTGACTACAAATATTGCTGCGGCGGCAGGCGGAGTTTTCGCATTGCTCGTATCTTGGATGGTATACGGAAAAGCAGATATTCCAGCTATGCTAAACGGTGTACTGGCAGCCTTGGTTGCCATCACAGGTTCTTGTGCCTTTGTAGCACCTTGGGCGGCATTGGTCATTGGCGCAGTTGCAGGGATCGTCACATTCTTCACAGCGCAATGGTTTGAGCGTGCGAGAGTAGATGACCCGGTATATGCTTTCTCCGTACATGGCGTTGCAGGGATGTGGGGCGCGGTATCCACAGGGTTTTTCGCTACTCCTGAGCTTGTAAAAATAACAGGTGTAGGTCAAGCGGGCCTGTTCTATGGTGGTGGTTTTACGCAATTAGGAGTACAGTTGCTTGGGCTAATTGGTACTTTGGCATTCGTATTCGTCATTTCCTTCATTATTCTGGGTGCGATGAAAGCAATTATGGGGATTCGCGTTACGGAAGAGGAAGAAACGATGGGACTTGATATCAGTGAACACGGTACGTACGGCTATCCAGAGCAAATGAAGTTAGTTACCGAAGCTGAAAAGCGTTCTGGAATTGTCAGCTAATATGTAAAATATAAAGAGCCAGTATGGGTGAGCGGAGGAGATGGAAGTATGGAACTGCAAAATATGGCCCCTTGGGTGAGTTCCGCCGAAGCGATTGATCATGCAGACACACCTGAGTCGTTAAGGCAGGCCAGGATCGATTCTCAGAAATGGCTGCTGGCTTCCCAAGCCTCCGCTCCGTTATCAGACTGGTTACGAACGGCGAATGAAATGCATGACCGCATCGCGGCCAGAGCTGTACAAATGTGCGAAAAAGGGATGGTTGAGGATGGCTTTGGGCCTCCTCCCGTCCCTTACGCATTTATAGCCTTCGGAAGCATGGGGCGCTCGGAATCGACGCTGTGGAGTGACCAGGATAACGGTATGATTATCAGTGACCTTGTGTCTGCTGACAAAGAATTGTATTTCAGCGAGTTTGGTCGCAGAGTGTCTGCGATGCTAGAGTATTTGGGATATCCCAAATGCGAGGGGAAAGTGATGTGTTCAGAGCCATTGTGGCGCCATACATTGTCTGGATGGCAAGAACAGCTATCCAAATGGTCGGAAGATTTTGCTTGGGAGCCGATTCGTTATCTTATTATCTCGTCTGATATGAGACATATCGCAGGCGATCAGCAATTGTCTGCAGAATGGAAGCGAAGTTTTTATAAGTTGTTCCGAAAACATCCCGATTTACCTTCAGCCGTACTTAGGAACACGGTAAGGCATAAAGCGACACTTAATATTTTAGGTCAGATCGTTACCGAGCGATTCGGTGAGCATGCAGGCGATTTTGATGTGAAATATGGGTTATACATTCCGTTGGTGAACGCCGTCCGTTTTTTGGCATTGCAACATGGTGTAGAGGAAACTTCTACCCTGAAAAGGCTCAGGCGTCTCGCATCACTTGAAGCGGCACCGTTGCCTTTACTTGATGCTTGCGAGCGAGCCTTTCGGGTCGCGCTTCAGCTTCGAATGGCTACTCCGGTAAAGGAGAAGGGTGGATTGCTTCTCAGTAATGGCTATTTGGCCGTCAAGCCGCTGAAGCAAGGGAAAGGCTGGCATGAGCTGCGCGAGGCTCTTTCGACAGTACGACGGCTGCATCGTGCGTTGCAAAGGCAGCTGCGATTTATGGAAGGGAGAAGGTCATGAAGGAACCGGCGCAGGGAGGTGGCTTCTGGAGTGCTCTCCGCAGAGGAGGAGTGCCGTCGGCAATCGCATCTGTAATGGGGGCTCCTACGGCTCAGCAGATGGCGTTTATTCGGTCCTTAACACGGGAACAACGGCGTTCTGAAGTATTGCGTACCCCGCTGGAGCGTTTGGAGACGGTAGTTTTTGATCTGGAGACAACGGGATTTTCGGCACAGCATGGAGATGAGATTTTATCGTTCGGAGCGATTCGGGTAGTCGGGGATGTGATTATGGAAAAAGAGCAGTTTTATACGCTTGTTAATCCGCGGGCTGATATTCCTAAACACATCACTGAGCTAACTGGGATTACCCGGGAAATGACGGATGAAGCTCCGCCGCTTATGAATGGACTACATGACTTTATGTCCTTTGTAGGTGGACGGGTGCTTGTAGCGCATGCTAGCGCTCATGATAAGGCCTTTTTAAATGCTGCGCTATGGAAAACATCTAAAGTTCAGTTAACTCACCGTGTACTAGACACAATGATGCTCGCCAAATGGCTGGAGCCACAGCAACACCAAACCTATAGTTTGGATGAATTGTTGGCCTATCAATCCATTCCGATTGAAGGGCGGCATCATGCGTTAGAGGATGCGAAGATGACCGCTAAGCTATGGGTGGCGTATGTTCAGGAAATGCTGAAGCGTAATGTGACCAATTTGGCAGATATCTACGCGCATTTAAGCCATGCCTGATCAGTACAAGGCATAACATCTGACCCCACATAATAACAGCAAGTTCGCGATTTTCGTGGGTTTGCTGTTTTTTTGTGTCCTGTTCAGATTGTAGAAGGTTAGAGGTGGGAGCAGTATGGGCATCCTATGGGGAAGGATAAAGGTCATTGTGATGAAAGGCAGGTGATAGTACTTTGAAAAGATTTCTTTTCATCAGAGCAATAATGGTATTGGTTATGGTTGGAGCTTCATGGGGAATTATTGCAAACACAGTCAATGCAGCAAGCCTGCCCGTGAGAAATGCACCATTGGAAGAAAAGTACAAAGGTGAAAAAGAGCTTGAAATTGAGAAGAATGTAGGGACTGAATCTGATGCGGCAGAGGTAATGAAAAGAATCAAACCTGGTCAACAGCTTCCTTCTATGATTTTAAAGGGATTAAACGGCAAGTCCTACGATGTAGGGGCTCCGCGAAATAAAGCGATGATCATTAGCTTTTGGGCTTCGTGGTGCGATCCGTGCCGATTAGAAGCGCCTATGCTGAATGAATTGTATAGTAAATACAAACATGCTGTAGATGTGTATGGCATCAATGTAACCCGCTATGATCGATTAGAGGATGTGCAGAAGTTTTCCCGTTCTTTGGCCCTCCGATTCCCCATTTTACTGGATGAACAAGGAGCATTTTTTGAACAATTTGGAGGAGCGGCTTTTCCAACTCATGTAATGATTGACCATCATGGACAGGTACGAGAAATCATAATCGGCATGCTCAGTGAACGGGAATTGGAGGGTAAAATAGAAGCTCTTCAAAAAATAAAGTGACTTTAGGGGCCGATTAGACCGCCAAAGTCACTCTATTAGCTCATGCTTGTATTTGATTAGTGGTTAACTAAACCGTGATGAGTAAGCTCTGTTTGTTCATTTTTTGGAGTTGGCGCTTCCAGCAATGCGTAACGGAAGCTGTCCAAGAGAGCTTCCCAGCTCGCTTCAATAACATTTTCAGATACACCTACGTTACTCCAGACGTCCTCGTAATTTTTGGACTCAATGAGCACGCGTACCTTGGCGGCAGTGGCGTCTTTTTCGTCAAGCACACGCACCTTATAGTCAGCCAAATGCATGTCCCGCAAGGCTGGGAAATATTGGGAAAGAGCCTTGCGGAGTGCGTTATCAAGTGCATTGACAGGACCATTCCCTTCAGCTGCGGTATAGACACTTGTCCCTGCAACATTCAGTTTTAAGAAGGCCTCGGAGACGACCGATCGGCCCGCTGTTTTTTCCACTAGCACTTTAAAGGATTCAAATGAGAACATTTCCTTTACTTCACCGCCAGCTTCACGAATAAGCAATTCCAGCGAAGCATCCGCGCCTTCAAACTGATATCCCTGATGCTCAAGCTCCTTGATACGACTAATGACGCCACGTGCCTCATCACTGGACGGATCAAGGGTGATGCCCAGTTCTTGCGCCTTGGACACAACGTTGCTTTGTCCGGCCAATTCGGAGACCAAGACCCGCTGCTTGTTCCCCACCAGTTCGGGAGCGATGTGCTCATAGGTTCGTGAGTCGCGCAGAATAGCTGACACGTGAATGCCCCCCTTATGGGCAAAAGCAGCATTGCCAACATAAGGCTGGTTTACAGGCAGATTGACGTTGGCGACTTCGCTCACAAAGCGAGCTGTATTGTGGAGTTGTTTTAGCTTCTCGGGATCTAGACAGTCGTAGCCCAGTTTGAGCTGCAAGTTCGGAATGACGGAGCAGAGGTTGGCGTTACCACATCGTTCACCGTAGCCGTTGATGGTGCCTTGGACCTGCCTTGCACCTGCTTGAACAGCACTTAGTGAGTTGGCTACTGCCAATTCGCAGTCATTGTGTGTATGAATGCCCAACTGTGACTTCGTTACCTGGCTTTGCAGCGTAGTAACAATTTCCTGTATTTCATGTGGCAGGGTACCGCCGTTGGTATCACACATCACGAGCCAATCCGCGCCTGCTTCCTCAGCTTTTTTCATAACGGCGAGTGCATACTCGGGGTTGTTTTTATATCCGTCAAAAAAATGCTCGGCATCAAAAATAACCTCCATGCCCCCTTGCTTTAAAAAGGCGATGGAGTCGTAAATCATAGACAGATTTTCCTCCAATGTTGTCTGTAAAGCAGCGTGTACATGAAAATCCCATGATTTACCGACTAGAGTAGCGGCCTGAGCTCCGGATTCCAGAATCCGTTGCAGATTGACATCTTGCGCTGCGATGCTATCTTTGCGGCGCGTGCTGCCGAAGGCGACAATTTTTGCCTGAAGCCCCAGCTCTTGTACCCGTTTGAAAAATTCGATATCCTTGCTGTTGCTCCCGGGAATCCCGCCTTCAATATAGTGAACACCGAGATCATCGAGTTTTTTTGCGATTTTCAATTTGTCATCAGCAGACAAGCTAATTCCTTCTCCTTGAGTGCCATCTCGCAGCGTTGTGTCAAAGATAGAAATAGCGGTGGACATGAGGGACTCCTCCTTCGCGGATTGCTCAGATTGGTGATGCTCTGCTTTTTTAAGCACATTAATTTAGTTGTTTAACGCTTAAAAACAGGAAAGCGTTAGTTTGTCGTGTTCGTATGATAGTCGATTATAACAACTAATGACTTCAAATGTAATATATAATTATCTTTTTTGAACACAAAACCTATATTTTTTATGTAAAATAGGAATAGCATTCAAGGGTAACCCGAGTATAAAATCAAAGGACGTATTCCTGATCTAACGAGTGAATTACAGTTAAAAAGAAGGGTTGAGCATGAAAGATGTCAGTGCTTATTATCCGGTTGGTGGACGAGTTATTCTGCATGTGGATATGAACGCATTTTATTGTTCCGTTCATGCAGCGGAGGAGCCGGAAAAATATAAAGGATTGCCTACCGCAGTGGCAGGCAGCAGTGAGCTGCGCAAGGGTGTAATTGTAACCTGCTCTTATGAAGCACGACGATTGGGCATTTCAACAGGGATGGTTGTTCAGCAGGCTCGCCGTATTTGTCCGCAGCTCATCGTAATACAGCCTGATTTTCATTTATACCGTCGTTATTCCAAAGCATTTATGAGTATTGCTTACTCGTATACGCCTATGCTGGAAGCAACTTCAATTGATGAATGTTATCTAGATATTTCCGGTTCCAAGCAGTTTGGAACACCTTTGGATATTGCCGAGGAAATCCAGCGTAGAGTAGAAGAAGAGCTAGGCTTGCCTTGTTCAATTGGGGTAGCGCCCAACAAACTACTGGCCAAAATGGCCTCTGATCTGAAAAAGCCACGCGGGATATCTGTTCTACGTTTGCGTGATGTACCCAACATTTTGTGGAACCTTCCATGTGGGCAGTTGTTTGGTGTGGGCCGAAAAACGGCAGACAAGCTTCTACAAATGAACATTCGTACCATTGGGCAACTGGCTAAGGCAGATGAACACATGCTGGTTAGCATATTTGGTGTAACGGGTTCTTGGTTAAAATTGGCGGCAAACGGAATTAATCATTCTCCAGTCAGCACTGAGCGGGAGCCAAACAAATCCATCGGGCACACCACCACCTTGCCTATGGATGTAGTAAAGCTCGAAGAAGCCCAAAGGGTACTGCTTAACATTAGTGATCAGGTAGCCCGGCGGCTTCGACGGCACGGTATGCTGGCAGGAGGTATTCAACTGACGATTCGGACCCCGGATATGAAGACCTTTACGCGTTCTCAAGTCAGGAGTACGCCTACGGAAAGTGCAGAAGACATATATAAGGAAGCTTGTGCATTGTATCGTCGCCATTGGGGAGAGGATAAGCCGGTGCGTTTGTTGGGGATTACGCTGCAACAGCTCATTCCTAAGGAGGAAGCGGCTGTTCAATTAGATCTATTTGAATACCAGGACCAGCCTAAAAAAGAAAGTCTACTGAAAACGATGGATGCGCTGCGCGATAAGTTTGGTGAAAATGCGATTTTGACTGCGGGGATGCTGGGAGATGATCCTTCGGTACTTCTTCGTAATTCCAAGTTGCGCGGAACTTCGCTGCAAAAAGACAATCTACCCACTCCAGAGTGAACTTCGGGGAGGGTTATTGTTGTATCAGTAACACACGCTATAAGCGTTTTTTGCATGAAGGATAAAGGAAAATAATTTGTAATAATATTGGGTTTGTATTAATATGTGAATAGAATGCAAAAGCTGGTTTGTTCGATTGTATAGGAGGAAGAGAAAAGTTATGGCTAAATACACTTGGGTAGAAAAAGATACATGCATTGCTTGCGGAGCCTGCGGCGCTACAGCACCAGACATCTATGATTATGATGATGAAGGTTTGGCTGAAGTGATCTTTGAAGGGGATGCAAACCAAGGCATCAAGGCGATCTCGGAAGACCTGTTTGATGATATGCAGGATGCTTGTGACGGTTGCCCTACAGATTCCATCAAAGTTGCAGACGAACCTTTTAATAAAGAAGGTTAAGTGTAAGTTTTTTGGACAGGCATAGCACCGCCAGTACCCTTCGCCGTATAACGGTGAAAGTATGCTGGCGGTGCTGTTTTTTTTATGTGCTGTCCATCAGACCTATTGTGACCGATATACATAATAGTAAGCAAGATTACACGATCAGGAGGATCCGATGGACCATTCGCCTCATCTTAAATCGTATGTAAAAAAGCACCCTGATAATAAAATGGCCTGGTATTTACTCGGTAAAGAGTATGAAAGCAGCGGCCAGGAGGGCAAAGCAAATTATTGCTTCAATCGTGCAGGGGAAGTGTTCGAAGCCTTTGAGCATAAACAGATTCCGGCAGACGTATGGATGGAATATCAGGATAAACTGGTTCAGATGTCCAAGGAGAAGGAGCGGAGAACCGCTCGAACACGCCACCTTCTAACTGCGTTAATGGTACTTCTGCTCATCTGGGTCCCTTCAGCCAATTCACCGAGCACTTTACCTGAGAGCGCATCCGTTCCATCCGGAACTGAGGACGCAGCGATTGATCATGCCGAAGTTGCAAAAGTGGCTACTGCAGATCCAAAGGAGAGGGCGCAGAACGGTGAGACTTATGTTGGTGGTGTGTTTACGGCTCAAGCCAGGCAAGGAAGTGGGGCTGGAACAGCGCTTACGGATATGTTGGCAAAGACGAGTCAAATGCCGTCCAAGACCACGGTGCTGGGCATGGAGCAGAGCGGGGCGTGGCTGATCTGGAGAGAAGGCATGAAGCCGTTACTTAGTGTACAGAACAAGGGAAACGGCGGATTAGCTGTTCAGTCTTACGACGCCGCTGCATGTGCTTGCAAGCCGTCAGATAGTGAAACTCTCCGCAAATCAGGTCTAAAATGGGCTGCCGGACAGGAAGAACTGGCTGTGCTGAATAGTGCCATGCGTGCATTTCGCTCGCAGCATCAACGTCTTCCCCAGAGTCTTGAGGAACTGACCCGAGATTTTCCCGATAACACGATGTACGGTACGACTGACGGGATGAAGAAGGCTTTTACACCTATGCGCAATTTACTTGCTTCTCCAGGACAGGGAACAGGGAAAGATCAGAACACTGGCGCAGCGGCTGAGAAAAGTCTATTGCTGGCATCGTCATTGCACGGGCGTCCTTTTCTGGGGCAACCGCTACGAATTGTGATAGACAAATCCAAGCACAGGCTAGCATTGGTGAGCGGCAATATACTTATTCGCAATTATCCCATCGGTTTGGGCGGAGAAAGAACACCGGAAGGGAAATTTGTGATTACCGATAAAGTCGTAAATCCGAACGGCAAATCCAACGGTGAGTTTGGTAGCCGTGGTATGCAACTGTCTGCAACGAATTATGCTATCCATGGTACGAACGAGCCAGACAGTATCGGCAAAAATGAGTCACTGGGTTGTGTCCGCATGGGGAAGGAAGACGTGGAGGAATTGTTTGCATTCGTACCTTCAGGTACGGAGGTGGTCATTGGTAACGGGGGACTGCCTGATCAAGTGCTTGTACCTGGTTCCCGATTTACGAGTGAGCCGCAGCACGACCAGACGAATCCCCGCAAAACCTATCACTGGCTAAATTAACGTTGTGGTGCCGCTGCTACTTGTTGATTAACGATTTCCTGCTTGTGCTAAAACAATGACCAGAACAATCACAATGATGAGTAGAACAAAGCTGATGGCGGTCCATACGATCGCTTTCTTGTTCACCTCATCCTTTTTCTTTTGCAGACTGGGCGGTTTACGCTTGGTCTTCATATCAGCATCCCTCTTTTCTTGCGGGCTAAGATCCTGTCTTACTATGTCCATTGTAAATGGTTTGATTATACATTTTCAATGACATCTCCATGACAACTGAATTGTTCTGATGTTGGACCTCGCAAATTACTTTCTTTTTGGTATGGAAAAAGCTAAACTATTTTGTAGAGATGTTTTTTTAGGATTGTGCAAGGGCATAGAACGGAGTGGATGAATCGTGTTGTATCGAAGGATCGCGAAACCTGTTTTTTTCAAAATGAGTCCAGAGAGGGCCCATCATGTAGTCATTGACGGCTTAAAACATGCTGGCTCACTTCCTGGTGGTGCGGCGACGTTGCGAGGGATGTATGGAGTCAAGGAAACGGAAGATCTTGCCGTTGACCTGTTTGGCATTCATTTTCCCAACCCGATTGGACTGGCTGCAGGACTGGATAAAAATGCTGAAGCGGTTGCCGGTTTTTCTTCCATCGGTTTTGGTTTTATGGAAGTAGGCACGGTGACACCTGTCGGACAGCCCGGCAATGATCAGCCCCGTTTGTTTCGACTGCCTCCCGATGAGGCATTAGTCAATCGGATGGGCTTTAACAATCTGGGTGCTGAGAGCATGGCCCAACGTTTGGCTACCCTTAAACATCGACCTGTACCGGTTGCTGTTAATATCGGCAAAAATAAAGTCACGCCAAATGAGGATGCTCATAAGGACTATGAAAAGTGTATTTCCGCACTGTATCCGTATGCGGACTTCTTTGTAGTGAACATTAGTTCACCCAATACTCCGGATTTACGAAAACTCCAGCATGGCAGTGAACTGAAGTCATTACTGGAAGCGGTTCGGGCAGAGATGGGAGTTCAGGCGACAAAGTATGGTAAAGCCAAGTCTGTACTGGTCAAAATTGCGCCGGATGTATCGGACGAGGAATTGGAATATATGACGGATGCGATTGCAGCTAGCGGAGTGGACGGCATTATTGCAACGAACACGACGATATCCAGAACTGGTCTGACGCATCGGAATGCAAGTGAAACCGGAGGATTGAGTGGTAAGCCGCTACGTGACCGTTCCACAGAGGTCATTGGACGGGTGTACCGCCAGACGGAAGGGAAGCTGCCTATTATTGGATCGGGCGGTATTTTTACCAGTCGTGATGCCTATGACAAAATTAAAGCAGGCGCTAGCCTGATTGAAATTTATACAGCATTGATCTATGAGGGGCCGGAAGTAAACCGGGCTATACATGCCGGTCTGCGTGAGTTGCTTCGAAAGGACGGCTTTAGACATATTACCGAGGCTGTTGGTGCAGCTCACAGATAAAAAAGTGTTGTCGGAAGAGACAGGAGGTACGGGGATGGACGGAAGAGACTGGGGAACATTTTTGCTGCCATACGATCAGGCGGTGGAAGAGCTTAAGGTCAAGTTCAAAACAATGCGTGCGGAGCTGAAAAAGCGCGAGGAATACGCTCCTATCGAATTCGTAACTGGACGGGTTAAAAAAATATCCAGCATCCTCGATAAGGCGAAGAGATTACAGGTTCCACCTGATCAGCTGGAGACGGGGATCGAGGATATCGCCGGCATTCGCATTATGTGTCAATTCGTAGAGGATATCCGGCGGGTAGCCGAATATATTCGAAGACGTAAGGATTTGACGGTATTGTATGAAAAGGACTATATCACCAATTATAAAGATAGCGGCTATCGCAGCTTTCATATGATTGTGGAGTACCCGGTTCAGACAGCAGTGGGGTTAAAGATCGTGCTAGCCGAAATTCAAATCCGTACGTTGGCTATGAATTTTTGGGCAACCATAGAGCATTCTCTTAGCTATAAGTATCGTGAGAGCTTACCGGATGATATGCGAGCCCGGTTGAAAAAAGCGGCTGAGGCAGCCTTTGTGCTGGATAATGAAATGTCTTCCATCCGCCTTGAAATATTGGAAGCACAGAAGAAGTTTGAGGATGAAGCCAATATCGTATCCAAAGTGCTAACAGGCATGCATCGTCTGTATTTCTACCATAAAATTAGTGAAACGATTGAGGCGCAGCGCAGATTTAATGAACTGTGGGAGCGGCACGATATGGAAGGAATCAAGCAGCTGCATGATGAGGTCAAGGAGATGCTGGAAGCTTCAACTAAGGAAGAAGACAGGGATGAGTTTTAAATGGTGACCCCTTCCTATGAACCGTTGTACGTGACTTATTTGGTATACTTCAATCGGGATCGGGATTACTTTGAATGTCATGAGGTACTGGAAGAGCTGTGGCTTAAGCTGGACCGAGACCCTGTATATAAAGGTTTGCTGCAAATTGCTGTAGGACTGTATCATTTTCGAAATGGTAACTATCGTGGTGGATACATGATGCTGGACAGTGCGGCACATAGGCTGGAACATGCTTCTTCGCACGCGCTGGGCATTAATATGGCGAAGCTGGTAGACGAGGCGCGCGCTTGCGCCCGGCAGCTTGCTGAAGCTGTTATGGAAGGTTCGGAAGAGCTTCAACGTCAACCGCCGGTTTATCGGGATTTGACGATTGAAATTGTCGAGCCCGGACTGCGTCAGGCCGTGGAGAAGGCATCATTGTCCGTTCCGGTCAACAACCCTCAGCAGAGAGGTCCTCGGCGTGGGGAAAAGCATGAGCAGCGTCAGCAGGCGCTGGAAGCTTCGATTAGGCGAAGACAGGCCGCTGGCAGCTTACGCTCAGCCCAGATGGAAACGAAGGATGCGCCTTGATGTTGTAGCGTATAATAAACGAGCAGCCCGATCCGTTTTATAGGGATCGGGCTGCTTTATCATTGTCAGACGTGAGGAGATTTATCTAAGAGGTCACGTTCTTTTTATATTTCTCAAAGAAGGCTTTGAAATCGTCGAGTGTGTATCCGTTGTCTGAAGGACTTTCCTTCAACCCACCTACCATACGTTCCTTTTCCACGCCTTTTTCGTAATAAACAAGCGTGGGAGTATACTCAATCTTGTACTTGTCCCAGCCAGCCTCATACTCACGCAGGTTAAATTCGTGCATCGTGATATTCTCCTGCTTGCTCAAAGGCATGAGCTTGGGAGTAGTGGCACGGCAGTGAACACAGTCGGAAGCGAAATGATAGACGAAAAAGCTTTCCTTTTTGTCAATTTTACTTTGTAAATCTTCTGGCTTAATAATTTGCTGATAGTTCGGATCATTTAGCAGTTCCTGGGTAGCAGGATTTAACGAGGCTGTGGAAACGCCGTACAGCTTGTTTTTAGTGCCCGAGTTTAAAGCGAGCAGCACTCCAAGCAAAATGACAAGCACAACAAAAAAGCCAATGACAGGGATAAGCTTTTTTTTGTTGGATTTTTGTGCGTTCAATGGAATCTCTCCTATCAAAATCTAAAATATGTAACTATGAACCTCATTATTATACAACATTACAGCTTGTAGTGAAAGTTTGTAAATCACACAGATATTGCCGGATAACAGGTTGATTATGGTACAATAAAATTTATTTTAACAGGACAGGATGATTACGATTATGGGTGTACAGCTCCCCACAGCATTTGTAAAGCGCATGGAACAACTGCTCGGTGATGAATTTGAGGCTTTTATGGCTGCCTATGACCACACGCCCCATGCCGGGATTCGCGTCAATACATTAAAAATTCCAGTAGAGGACTTTAAGGAACGTTCTCCGTTCGAACTGCGGCCGATTCCGTGGTGTCCCACAGGTTTTTACATTCCGCACGGCACTAAGCCTGGACTTCACTCTTACTATCATGCTGGGTTGTACTATGTACAGGAACCGAGTGCGATGTCTCCGGTTGAACTGCTCAATATAGCTCAGGGTGAAGCTGTTTTGGACTTGTGCGCTGCACCGGGGGGGAAATCAACCCAAATCGCAGCCAAACTGCAAGGAAGTGGCGTACTGGTGACCAATGATATTAGCGCCGATCGAACCAAGGCGCTGGCTAAAAATGTGGAACTGTACGGTGTGCGCAATGCCGTGGTATTGAATGAAAGCCCGGATCGTATCGCAGATGCTTTTCCTCATTTCTTCAACAAAATTTTAATTGACGCACCTTGTTCGGGAGAAGGTATGTTCCGTAAGGATGAAGATATGGCCAAACAATGGGAGACACACTCGGTAGAAAAATGTGTGGTCATGCAACGGGACATTTTGCGTGTAGCGGCCTCGATGCTGAGCGATGGGGGGAGAATTGTCTATTCGACCTGCACCTTTGCCCCGGAAGAAAATGAAGGAATGATTGCGGAATTTCTGGAGGCTCATCCCGATTTTAACGTAGTCCCTGTTCCTTCGGAAGCAGGTTTTGCACCAGGCCACCCGGAATGGATGAATGAAGAGATTGCATCGGCACATCCGGAACTGCGAGGTACAGCACGCCTATGGCCGCATCTTGTAGAGGGTGAAGGGCATTTTATCGCCATATTGCAGCATCAGGGTGGTGGTCGTGTCACTTCGACAGCAGATCACACTGAGTCAGGGGAACTGGCTCCATATACGAACAAGAATGAAAGAATATTAAAGATAGAAGCAGCATATTCGCACAAGAAGCAACATTTGCCCGTCAAGGAAGCGCTGCTCCCAAGTGTCCAAGGAAGGCGCACGACTGATGAGCCTAAACGAACCGGAAAAGGAATGGGCGGAAAGTCAGGCAAAGGAAAGACCACGCGCGGCTTTGATGGTAACAAGTCACGTATGGGCAAAGAAAATGCAAAATCTGCTGTACGCTCCCCGCATGATGTGTTGGAATCTTATCATCAATTTGTTCAGGAGCAGTTGGAGGTTTCATTTGCAGGCTACACGGTGGTCTACGGAGATCGAATTTATCAGTCGCCGCTGGCATCACATCGTTTGGACGGGCTTAAGGTGGTACGTCCGGGCTGGTTTATGGGAACCGATAGAAATGGTCGTTTCGTACCTTCACACCCACTGGCGGTGGCTTTGCGCTCTTTTGAGGCGGTTAGAAGCATCAACCTTTCCAGCTCGGATGCTGAAGCCATCCGGTATTTAAAAGGTGAAACCTTGTCCATCCCTGTTGAGAGAATGGAGCTTCGGAACGAAGTCCAACCCAAGGGCTATACTCTCGTGTGTATTGATGGTTATTCGGCCGGGTGGGGCAAATGGCAGGACGGCATGCTTAAAAATGAATATCCTACAGGCTGGAGGTGGACATCAGTATGAGTGGAAAAGGAAGACAAACTCAGCGTTTGGACAAAATTTTAACCCATATGGGCTATGGTTCCCGTAGTGATATCAAGAGACAGGTAAAGCAAGGTATGATCACAGTAAACGGACGGATCATCAAGGATAGCGGCTTACAGGTTCATCCATATCAAGATCAAATTGAAGTGAACGGCGAACTTGTTGTTTTTAGAGAGTATATTTACATCATGCTGCACAAGCCCCCAGGTGTTATATCTGCGACCGAAGATACGAGGGAACGAACGGTGCTGGATTTGCTGAGTGCGGAGGAACGACATTTCGAGCCTTTTCCAGTAGGGCGGCTAGATAAAGATACAGAAGGCCTATTGTTATTGACCAACGATGGCAAGCTGGCGCACGAACTACTATCTCCGAGGCGTCATGTCCCCAAAACGTATGAAGCTACGGTGTTGGGACTTGTCACGGAGGAGGATATTCTTCAATTTACAGCAGGAGTGGAACTGGACGATGGGTATGTCACCCTTCCCGCGCAGTTGACGATTCTTCGGCATGAACAGCCGCATCAGGCAGATGGGGAAGTCATTTCCTATATTTCGCTTGTAATCCATGAAGGTAAGTTTCACCAAGTGAAGCGCATGTTCGAGGCGGTTGGTAAAAAAGTGACCTACTTGAAAAGAACAGCCATGGGGCCATTGAAGCTGGATGATCAGCTTCCACTGGGCAGCTATCGAGAGCTGACTAGCGAAGAACTGGCATTGATCGGCCGTGATATAGTTTCCGCAACATCAGAAGCTTGATGGTAAGATTAAATATAAGTGACGCACAGACTCGTACGAGATTCCTGTGCGTCATTTTAGGATATAGACAATTAGACAGAGCAGTATTCATAGGCAGTCTTCGATAACGAATCGTAATTTGCGAATTATTGTGCGCGTGCTGCCCGATTTTGTTTCACTTCCGCTGCCTTATAAGCTGTAACCTTGTTTTTGCCTGTCGTTTTGGATATGTACATGGCTTGATCGGCCTGTTTGACGAGTTCATCCGGGTTTATTTCCTTCTTCACAGTACTGTGTCCGACACTGATAGTGACGATGCTTTCCTCAGCAACACGTTCGCGGATTCGTTCTGCGACCAGCGCCACCTTGGCCCGACGATCCACAACCATTGCGACCAGTTCCTCGCCACCGTATCGTCCGGTCAGCCCGATTTCATCCAGTTCGTCCTCCATAATCTGTGCCACCTGCTTGAGAACTTCATCCGCACGAGCATGGCCCTGCGTATCATTCAGCTTTTTGAAATTGTCAATATCGCAAAAAATGACCGACACGCGGATTCCCTGGTCCATATATCGTCGTAGTCGCCCCGAAAAATATTTACGGTTATACAGTCCTGTCAGGCCATCGGTAATGGAAGAACGATAAATCCTTTGGAGTAGCTCCACAATCCGTTCAAACAGGATGATAAATAACGTAGTGTAGTACAGCAATGGTAAAAATGACATCCACAGGATTGTGTTTGATCCGTCTGCTTCTCCAGGGATGTCATTTCGCAGCCAGAGAAAACCAAGCCAGAGCAGATAAGTGAATAGGCCTGCCATAAATTTCTTTGGCTGTCCGATTCGCGGGGTGATGAACAGAAGGCTTAATATAAGCACTAACACTCGATAAAACAAAGTGAATCCAACCAACTTCACTGGGCTAATCCAAGTGGGCAGCAAACCTAAAGTCCAAGCCATTACCGGCAGTATTAATAACGCAGCCAGCAACAGCAAGAGCCATTTTTCCATAAGCTTTAGCTTTCGGTAAAGCTGAAATACAGCGGCATTGATGAGCACGAAGGCAAACGCCTCCAAAGCATTTTTCCACACGAATCCCTGCAGTTGCATTTGGCCGCCGCCTGCCGAATAGAGATTCATCGCTTCATATGTCATAATAAAAATAGCGGCAACCGAAAAAAGGATATAGGTTTTTTTTCGTTGTCTGCTATATATGATCACGCACATTAGCGCCATCATGAGTATAATATACAAACCGCAGGCTGCACTTATGGCCCCGGCCAGAGATGGGGAGCCCAAGGTTCCCAATAAGGACAACAACGTCAACATCACCGACTCCATTTGTAAAATTAATCTATCTATTGAACGGACGATATCGTTCCGATACAATAGACAGGATTTATTCCAGTTAAAATGTTATAATTTTCTTTTGTGCCTAACATTTATTCTCAATATATCATCTTTCAGAAAATCCGGAAACCTATACATATATCCTGTGTTCCGGGCAGTTTAATGCTTGAAAGGGGAAGCACTCATGAAATTGCTACAGGCTCTCTTTTTCCCACCCGAGCAACCGGGAGGCGTTTCATCCATGATTCCATATTTGCAAGAGCGATTTACGTCCCCCCGTTGGGAAATGGAGTTATTTTCAATCCCTAAACGGATTCGTAACAAGGGTAGGGACGAAGTAATCTTTGATACCTTCGACTGGACGAGATATGAGCAATATCCTATCGTTCAAAAATATATTCAGACGTACCGTGATTATTTGTGGTGGACTCGGCTTCGTATTCAGAAGCCCTTTGACCTTATTCATGCTCATCATCCGATTGCCGGGCTAGCTATGAAAAACGTATTTCCTGATACCCCGCTCGTACAGACGATTCACTCTTCCTATGAGAAGGAGTTAATTCTGAACGGGAAAATAGAGGAGAACGGGCCTGAACACCAATTCTTAGTGTCACTGTACCGAGAAATGGAGCAGAAGGCGGATCGCCTGATAGCAGTATCGCAATCTTTTCAGCATTACTTAACACCTTATGTACAGCATCCGCAAGATGTTGTGGTTATTCCAAATGGATATGATGAGAAGCGATTTAAGCCCATTCCTCACGAAAATGAAGTGACACAGCTTATAACCGTTTGCCGACTTGTTCCCGCCAAAGGACTTGATATTCTATTACAGGCTTGCGCTGAGCTGAAAAAAAGAAATCAGGAATTTGTACTTCATATCATTGGTGATGGTCCGATTCGGCCTGAGATGGAAGAGATGGCGCGACAGCTAGATATATACCATGAGACGATTTTTTATGGATATACTCTTCACCCGGAAGAGTTTATGCCTTTCTTTGATGTATTTGTATTGCCTTCGCGGGCGGAGGCCTTTGGCTCCGTATTTGCAGAAGCGGCATTGAGCTGTCTGGCATTGGTAGGTACAGAAGTAGGGGGAATACCGGAGCAGATTGAAAATGGGGTAAATGGTCTGCTCGTGCCACCCGATAATCCGAAGGCACTGGCAGACGCATTAGAAAAGGTCATCGCTGACCCTGCCTATCGTTATGAACTGGCTAGATCCGCCTGCGACAAGGCTAAATCAAGCTATTCATTAAGTCGTGCTGTTAACGAACTGAAGAAAATGTATTTGAAATTTCCGCACTAACCATGACGGGTATCACCTGGTTTGGAATCAGAATGCCGAAAGCTGGAGCGAGGACGTGAGGAGCGGAAAGGTCTTCCGCGTCCTGCTAAGATCAGTTTACTGACCCACATCAGACTGAGCATTCCAAAAATAGGATAAAGCACAGATAACAGTGAGCTGAAGCCGAACTGACTGATTAAAAAACAGGTGAGCATAATGAATAATGTAATGAGCTTGGGCGAAATTTGGACATGCTGACGAATTTGTAGACTGACTCCATAAATGTCGGCCACAAAGGTACTGAAGATCTCCATGAAAATGAGTAGAATGTATATGATTTCAACAAGGGCGCCTAGACGGTAAGCAATGCTTCCCATAGGGATTTCAAATTGCTGAATGCCTGGCATTTGCGCTGACATGACAAAATGTGCAGCCATCAGCATAAAGCCAACACCAATTCCGCCCAAAACACCGCCCCAGCGGATCGTTTTACGGGAGAAAGTTTGGCTGCCTAGAGGGACAAGCACGGCCTGAGCCATAGCCAGATTGAAGGACGTGTACAGGAGCGGAGAGATCCATGTTCGTAGCACACTGTGGTCTGTCGTATTCGTAATAAAGCTTTGCGGATTGGGCATGGAAAGGGTACTGTGAACGAGCAAAAGAGATATAGTGATCATCAGCGGGACAACAATGGTGTTCATATGCAAAATCGCTTTAATACCTTTATTCAGCAGCAAGTAAGTTCCGATTAGTGTAATGAGCAGTCCAGTCTGGTAGTGCAGGTGAAGGTGCTCCACAAAAACAGAGCCGGCTCCTGCCAGCATGACGCTGTTCACGCCAATCAGCACAATAAGTGTGAATATGCTGATCCATTTTCCGGCATTGGCACCAAAAAGGTGCTTGTTCAGATCCTCGTAGGAGCGGGCTGAAATATCATGAGCGATCAGCATCATTTTCGTACCCAACCATACAAATATGAGTGTGGACAGCATAATCGTGATTGTAGCCCAACGTCCATATTGCGTAAAGAATTGCAATATTTCTTGTCCGGTAGCGAAGCCAGCACCGACGATTGTACCAATGTATGTAAAAGCAATCTGAAAAACATGAATATTACGTTTCATTCCCAGTCCCCCCTTGCCTGCTTGAATAACGCTGCAGCGAGCATATAATACAAACTATGTTCAACTGAAATAGGACATGACTGGATGAGACTGAAAATAATTATACTGCATTTAATGAATAGCTTGACGGGAGCGTAATTTATGGGTCAAATCCTTGCATGGATACTGGAATACGGATATTTGGCAATGTTCGGCTTGCTTGCCCTTGGAGTAGCTGGTATGCCGATACCCGACGAAGTGCTAATGATCGCCTTTGGCGGGCTCGTGTCTCAAGGACACTACAACTTTATTGCTGCGCTGGCAGTCACATTTTTCGGTAGTATGACAGGCATGATGCTTAGCTACACATTGGGTCGTCTGCTGGGCAAACCACTATTGCACCGATACGGTAAATGGGTGAGGCTTACGCCTTCCAGGATTGCCTCTTCCGAAAATTGGTTCGGGCGCTATGGTACCTGGGGAATTTTGTTCGGATATTTTGTCCCCGGCCTGAGACATGTGTCATCCTATCTGGCAGGTACAACCCGTCTAGGTGTTTTTCGCTATATCGGCTATGCATCAGCAGGAGCGTTGCTGTGGTGCGGTACATTTTTGGGGATCGGACATGCGGTGGGCATGCACTGGGAACAGGTGGCGAAGCTGATGGAGAAGGTGACGCACCGGGTAGGCCTGATCGTTATTCTTTTAATCGTTTTGGGAGGAATCACCGCATGGTTCTGGAACAAGCGTAAAAAAAATATCACATGAATGCATGGAAAGCAGGCTATAGCTTGAAAGCGACGGGTGAAGTATGGTACTTTTACCGCATAGGAATGCCGTGGGAGGTCATGGAATGGAAGTATTAAAGAAACGAATTTTAAATGAAGGTGTGATTGCGTCAGATCAGGTACTAAAGCTGGATGGATTGCTTAATCACCAGGTTGATCCAGAGCTGACAATGGAAATGGGACGAGAGTTCGCAGCCCGTTTCCGGGAAGAGAAGATCACCAGAGTAGTGACCGTGGAATCCTCAGGCATTGCCATCGGGTTTGCGACAGCGTTGGAGTTGGGTGTACCGTTGGTATTTGCTCGTCGTAAAAAGACTTTATTAGCTGATCCAGATGCGCTGTGTGAGCGTGTACCTTCGTTTACAAAAGGGATTGTCACAGATATTATGTTGTCTCGTCAATTTATTCATGAGCATGATCGTGTTTTGTTCATTGATGATATTATCGCTAATGGCGATGCGGCACGAGGCATGGTTAAAATTATTCAACGCTCCGGAGCGGAGTTGGTTGGATTCGGAGTTGCGGTTGAAAAAATGTTTCAGGCCGGAGCCAGAACCATTCGTGAGCAGGGCATTCGTGTAGAATCATTGGTTAAAATTTCGTCATTGGCTGACGGTAAGATAGAGTTTGCTGAATAGTAACAATTCGAAGCTTCGGATCCTTATTTCTAATAATAACCTTTGCATGAGCATCAATTTCGCTTATAATATATATAAGGTTTGGGAGAGGAGGCAGCAACATGGGGAATGAACAATTGACCGAACAGTTTTTTCTGGAAAAACTGGCAGCGGCTAAAGTGCATTTTGAACGCGCCTTGGATTGTAAGCATACGGAATTCGACGATTTGTATCCCTATATGATTGAACATCCTCAGTTTTTTTGGTATAAACGCTATGTGGCCTGGTCTGAGTTGCTGACATTGGTTAACCTATGCGAAGAATTGTCTTTCTCTTGGAAAGAAGAATTTACTGCTCACCAAGTGGAGTATGTAGAACAGCGAGTGTTGTCTGCACAAGTGCTGGACTTCTGGTACGAGAAGAACGATACAAAAGAACATGATCACAGTGTAAATCAGTCGGGATAATTTGTTGCTCTGTTGGCAATCCATATAAGTAGTAAGCGGAAAGAGACCTAAATGATTCGTTTAGGTCTCTTTTTAAACTTTTTCATGCATATAAAATTATGGCCGTTGTGTTGAAAAAAATGGATAAGGAGGGGACATGAATGATAATGGACGAAGAATTGGATGCTTATCGACTTTCTGGTGAAAAGGTACGCGTCGTACGCGATGGATTGGAGTCCAACGATGTGGTTGGCATTGTACTGGCATGGGATGATGAACAGGTGCTTATTCGCCGCCAGAATCGACGTGTGGTCAAGTTGGATCGCAGCTATACATATCAGCCGTTCAGCGAGCCGCGACACAATCCGATAGATCTGGATTAAGAAACGAGTTCCCAATGGGGATTGGCTAAAAAACGGGTGTTTCATTAGGCATACAGAAACTCTAAATCGGACACAGTAATAAAGGAAAACTCAACAGAGAGGGCGTGCTGTGTCAATGACGGTTATGGACGAAAAAGTACATGCATACAAGGATCAAATCAGCCATTTGGAAGATAAGTTGCCCGAGGTAGTTCATGCCTATCATCGCTTTACCGGAGAATGCTTTCAAGCCGGCAGTTTAGATGAAAAAACCAAGCAACTGATTGCGCTAGGTATTGGCTTATTTGCGAACAATGAGGTGTGTACGTTTTATCATGTGAATGAGGCGCGCTCCAAAGGAGCCAGTGATCAGGAGATTATGGAGACCGTTGCTGTAGCTGCTGCAGTTGGTGGAGGACATGCTCTAAGTCAAGGGGTTACCCGTGTACAGAAGGCGTTACATTAAAGCGAATCATTCATACAGATAATTTATAATCGTAATAGCGGACATAGATTGATCTCAACAAATGATGGTTATGAAAAGAAGCTTCCGAGCACAGTTAGTGCCTGCGGAAGCTTCTTTTTGCGTGTAGTGCGGGGATTATGCTCTTTTACTTGCAGCAAAAGCAGCAGGGCGAGGGGATTTATGCTTGTAGGCAGAAGAGGATGCAACCCAACTTCGCCCAACAACGCGTAGGGGTTTGGGGGTTGAGTTATTGGGTAATTCGGGGCGATATTTCTCTGGTAAAGGTAGAGCTGCCGTATGAGGCAAAGAGGTAGGGAGTCCCAAATAAGCTCGCATTCGTTCATACATTTCTTTGCGGAATGCGGACATAGGCATACGGAACTGTTCTTTGACGCCTTTATATATATAGGTGGCGTGAACGCCGGAGTGGTTTTGTTGGATGTCTAGAACACGAATGTGATACTTCTTAAATTCATGTTTGATTTCAGATAGCAGGATTCCGGTACGATCTATTCCTGCGTTAACCATTTCGACATAAAGATCAGGGGTTTTCAGCACGCCGCTTTCCTCAAGAATTAGGCTGTCACGCTCAAATACTTTTTGAATAAAGGTAAGGAGCAGATAACTTTTCACAAGAGAGCATGGATGCTGAGTAGTATCTGAAGAGATCATTACCATTCACCGCCTTAGGGAAATGTGATGATAATTCATAGTCATCGAAGTGAAAGAACATAAGTTCATAGGAACCTATGTTCTTATATTATCGTATTATTCCTTTTTTATCAAGAATAAATAAAGAAAAATAAAAGGTTTGACAACTTTATTTGAGCATGGTATGATCTATGTTGTCGCTAAGAAAGATTGATTCTTTTGAAATAGACGACAAATATATATGCGGTCGTGGCGGAATTGGCAGACGCGCACGGTTCAGGTCCGTGTGGGCTAACCCCCCGTGGAGGTTCGAGTCCTCTCGACCGCATCCATTTAATAAAGGTTTATAGAATTGCTCTCGTAGCAGTTTTATAAACCTTTTCTATGTTTCGGAGTTATTGCAGATTTCCCAGGAAGGACAATATAAGGACTTGAATTTTATTCAAGTCCTTGAGCAATTCTTTTATAAGTTCAATTTTTAAGATATGATAGAAAGTAACACGTTTTATGATGAAGCTATTGAAAGGTTGGATGGAAGATGGAGAAAGCAACTTTTGCAGGTGGGTGCTTCTGGTGTATGGTGACTCCGTTTGAGGAGCAGCCGGGGATTCATAGTATTGTCTCAGGCTATACTGGAGGGGCGATTTCCGATCCGACCTACGAACAGGTTAAAACAGGAACAACAGGGCACTATGAGGTGGTGCAGATTACGTTTGATCCTGAGCTGTTTCCTTATGAAAAGCTACTTGAATTGTATTGGCCGCAAACAGATCCTACCGACGGAGAAGGTCAATTTCAGGACCGAGGCACACAATATAAACCTGCCATTTTTTATCATACGGAGCAGCAACGTGAGCTTGCACAGCAATCCAAGGAACAATTGGTACAAAGCGGACGCTTTGATAAGCCAATTGTAACGGAGATTCTTCCGGCTTCGATTTTTTATCCGGCAGAGGATTATCATCAGGATTATCACAAGAAGAATGTGAAACATTATAAGGAAGATCGAGCCCAATCCGGTCGTGATGAATTTTTCGACAAAAACTGGTAATCAGCTTTAATATACGTTATTATGCGCACTTCAAGGCAGATCAGAGATTATATCTCAGATCTGCCTTGTACATATTTAAACGGTTTTACTCACACAATGAAGGGACAGAGAAGGAGGCTGACCCGCAAATGAGTACACGACGGAAACTGCACATGAGAAATATAATAAAAAAGGCTTTAAAAGCATCACGCAGCCGGAAGGATTCGTCTTATGCGCTTGCACACCATGCAAGATCTAGAATGCAAATAATTGTAGTGCTTTGTATTTCAGTCTGTATGTTATTTATGATCTGTAAAACTGCTGTTGCCGAAGCAATAGACCAGCAGAACCAGCAGCAAAAGAGGGTTGCTGTCATTATTGATGATCTAGGAAACAATATGAAAGGTACCGAGGAGATTCTAAATTTACCCGTCAAAATCACCGTTGCTGTCATGCCCTTCCTGCCAACAACCAAACAGGACGCTATGGAAGCGCATAAGCGTGGTCATGATGTTATCGTCCATCTTCCAATGGAGCCCAAGCAGGGCAAGCCTGAATGGCTTGGACCGGGAGCAATCAAGGCTAATATGACGGATGAAGAAGTACGCGCCAAGGTGACAGCAGCAATTAAGGATGTTCCTTATGCCATAGGAATGAACAACCATATGGGCTCCAAGGTCACCTCAGACAAGCGCATTATGTCCGTCGTTCTTGATGTTTGTAAGGAATATGGACTATTTTTTGTTGATAGCCGTACTAATTATTGGTCAGTGGTGCCTGAACTTGCTGCTAAAAAGGGAATGCCACCGGTGCGAAATGATGTTTTTTTGGATGATGTTCATACACTCGCTCATGTGAATCGGCAACTTAGTAAAGTGGTCGAATGGTTGGCAGAGCACGATACCTGTGTAACGATTGGACATGTCGGCGTGTCCGGCATGTATACCTCCTCAGGGCTTCATTCATCGGTCCCTAAATTAAAGGAGCATGCACAATTTGTCGGTATTAGCGATCTGGTGCGTGATGTATGGGGATGGACAGGAGACCCAGCCACGAATACTACCATGCCGTCAGATGCGCAATAATGCCTTCGGCAATAGCTTCAGCAATCCTTTTTTGACCGTGATCCCCGGAAAGCATGGCTCTGTCCTGCTCGTTGCTGATAAATCCGGTTTCCACTATTACAGCGGGATGTTGGATTTTATTCAGAAGATAAAAGGGTTTTCCATATATGGTTTGTCTATTCATGCAAAATAAGCGGTTTAATGAATGCTGAATCCGTTCAGCTAACAGATAGCTGCTGCCTTCATCCTGATACAGCACAATGGGGCCGCGTTTTTCGGCACGTTTGGTCCAATTGACATGCAGACTGACAACCAAAGAAGTAGGCAGTTGCTCTGTCAGGCTTTTACGTTGGGCGAGATCTTTAAGATGCCGCGATTTGGACTGCAACCAACGGTTATCATCACTCAGTGCGTAGTCCTTGTCCCGATTCAGGACAGCAGGGTAACCCTGGGAACGTAAGATCAAGTATAGTTTTTGAGCAATAGCAAGATTGATATCTTTTTCCAGAAGTCCTTTGTGACTTGTTCCACCATCCACACCACCATGACCTACATCTATCAGGACCACGGGTTTGGCAAAAGCGTGATAGGACCGGTTAAACGGGGGTTCTGTATGCTTGTTTATTTCGGTGCTTTTCTCTTCAGGCTGAGTAGTTGCATAAGCAAACGGGGTAAATACAGCACTACAAAGGAGGCAAAAACTTAACCCCAGCCCGGCCAGGCACATCTTCTTTAACTTTTTATTCAACACGTTCTATTCCTCCAATGGACGAATTGATTGTTTACTGAAAACCATGCATAACAGACGTCAAACCTAAAGTAGCGTAGCTGTCTTCAAATATAACAATAAGCCTTGAGGGAACTGTTATATTGAAGATAGTATGTTCCATTTAAGGGAAACCATGCATAGTTATCCCGCAAGGGTTAGAGCTGCTGAAAACTGTGCAAGCTAGTGGTATCTGAACCTAACGTGTAATTTGGTATACCAAGATACGGTGATCGGAAATGTTAGGTCAGATGAAGGAGGTCATGGAGGATGGCGAAGAGTGACGAACTGGTGACGTACATTACAGAGCGGATTGTGCGTTATATGGAAACGCCGCGCGATGTTCGACGCAGCCAAAAACAAGCCAAGGAGCCGTGGGTAAGTAAATGGTTTGGAATGTTGCCTCTCGCTCTGAAAATGTGGATAAAATCCACACGCAGAGGGCGAAGAGAGCAACGTTAAACACGCCAAAGAGACCACAAGAGGCATGGGGTATGCCATTTGAGGTCTCTTTTTATGTTGTTTAGGGATAATTTCGAATTATTTTTAATGGTCCTAAAACTACTAAGAACCCAAACGGTAAAATTCACCATGAGGCAACAGTTGTTTTAGGGGTACAAATCGGGAAAGTCCATCGTGGTAGGTCAATGCATATAAAATGGGTTCGGACGGATGATCAGGAGAAATCCAAGCTTGATACCCGCTAATGGATAAGGGGCCCCCAAAGGCAAAATTGATGCTTGTGGCTGAAAAAATCATACGCGGTGAATTACTTAGCGCGTCTATAAATTGGTCTGTGTCATGAATGGAAAGTTTTTGCTTAGGTTGAAGCCAGCCCAGATCCTCATAGGGATCGAAAGGATCAGACGAGACAGTAACTGCTTGGGCCTGAGTTTTCAAAAAAGGTATAGATGAAGAAATCGCGTTGTTCTGAAGCTTATGTTTCCAGCTCCCATCTGTTACTTCTGCAGGTAGCGGATCGCCAGTAACAGCATCAATACCTATTTGGCTACCCGTAGAGGAACGTACCTGCCAGTAGGCTAATAGAGGTTCCTCATACATAGGTGTAATTTGTAACTTGTCGATAGAAGTAAATTCGGTTTCTGTGAGCGACTTCAGGGATTGGTGAAGTATATCCATACTATAAGGTCCGCCTGGCCCATTCCCGTATTCGTTGAGTTGATAAGCGCCGTTTGAGTCTGATCCGATAATCAGGTAGCCAATGTATTCTCCAGCATGGTTCACTTGAACAAGCCAGCTATGGGTTCCAGGTCCGAGCGGATGGTAGCTGAGCTCGGCGTCTTTCCACGAAGCAAAAGGGGCTTGCGACGATAGAGATTGTACGGTATCACTCGCTGTCCGTTTCACGTCCTCAGGCACCCCTTGCTGCTGAGTAGGAGGCTTTGATGAAACGTCACCCGGGGATGTGGAAGAAGTAGAAGGGCTCCTGGATTCCATTGGAGGAACATGGGAGCTTTCGTTGTAGTTGGGTGCTGAGCTTACATTGCTTTCTTGAACGGCTGAGGGAGCCGCATGAATGGAAGCGAACGGACAGACTGCGGACAGGCCGATCAGCACAGCTGCGATCATACCTACGCTATAATGCCCGGAATGATTTTTTTTCAATGGAATCCACCTTTCTGTCGGATGGCTTGCCGACGGAGGCATTCTTTTTTAACTAGCATACAGCTTGTCCGATGAAAAGACTGCTGCACTCTGTCGGCGCAAATGTCGTATCCAGGTTCGCTTTTTGCTGTCGATACATAGGAGACAGGTTAGACTATGCTTGTGTTTGCAGCAGCAAAAACTGATGTAGGCTGAAGCAAGATGTTACAACTTGACGACATGTCTGCAACTAACCTGCGAAGGAGCGTGAGATATCAGTTACCGCAGATGAAATATGCCGCAGTTAATGGCGGATACGAGTACCTTTGGCTCATATTGCCATACCATTTCTTTACGACGTGCTTGATGCTGCTCTAATACGGATTCTTTTTTATCCTCTTCTTCTTTCTGTTCCTTGATTAGATCTTCGTAGTAGTGGTCAATAACCTCTAGTTCCTCGCGCAATCGTTCCTTCGCCTGCTCAGCCCAACCATAATCTTGTTGTCGGAGCTGTTCGGTGAGATAGCTTTCAAGCGAGGTGGAAGCTTCATGGACAGATAGCTGCGCTGGCTGTACATGCATATTGCCTGCCAGCAGCGGGCTGAGCTGCCGGGTTTCGAGCATAGCGCCAAAATTGGCTACAATAGTGCCACTTTTGAGTGAAATACCTAGCCACTGAAGTTCCTCACGCTTCAAATCGCAGGCAAACTCAATCTTGTAGCAGACGCTGAGCCAAGCTTCGTAGACTACAGGAGAACGGGCAGACAACTGACGGGCATCCGGCTGCTCGAACAAATAAACATATTTTCCTCCATCCCGAGCAGCTTCAAAAATTTGATGCAGCCGACGGCTTCCGTATCGGAGTTCCTCCTGCATAATGCGACCAGGCCCTAATTGCGGTAACGTCGGTACATGACCGAAGTAACGCCCCATGACCTGATCTTGTGCTGCGTTGCCAGCTACAGGAGCTGGTGGCGTCTGATCCGCTAAACGTTCCTGTTCTGTCCGATAGGCTTCCCCATCAAAGATGAATGTGAAGGACATGGTTTGCGCTGGAACGCCAGTACGCTCTACGTATCCCCAATAGTAGGGGCGATTTGTCAAGGCTTTATCTGCCTCTGGAGACAGCTTGACAGTTACATGGTGGGGAGACCTCTCAATGATGCTGCATCCAGTAGATTCCAGATAAGTGTGGACAAAACGCTGGACTTGCTGTGCATTCATAGTCAAGTCTAGCGACCCCCTTTCACACTGCGTCGAGCTTTGGTTGGAGGAACTGCATCACCTGCTAAGCCTAACAAATCCTCGGTAACACTTGAGCTTACTCCTGTTAGCCGTCCTTTAAGCTGTTTTGTTCCAGGTGACGTATCGGTTGCTACATTTGGAGAGACTGACGGGTCTGTGCGTATTTGTGCTATTTCTTGTTTGATGGAATCCAGCGAGTGGCCCAACTTTTGCATTTTTCTACGAATTTCATCATCACTACTGGACTCAAGCATGATTTTATATAAACTCTTTTCAATGGATTCTTTTTTCTCAAACTTTTCCAGAATAACGTCCAATCCGCCAATGACCATCTCAAACATATTAATCTTTTCATGCAGAAGGTGCAGGATATGCTCTTCAATCGTTCCGGTAGTGGATAGGTTGAAGATATTTACGTCATGCTTCTGTCCAAGTCGATGCACCCGTCCAATCCGCTGTTCCACGCGCATGGGATTCCACGGCAAATCGAAGTTAATCATGTGGTGACAAAATTGCAGATTAATGCCTTCACCGCCTGCTTCTGTAGCAATCATGACCTGAATGCGACCACGGAACAGATCCATCATCCAATCTTTGCGGCCCCGGTTCATACCGCCTCGGTAAGGAACGGCAGACAGTCCGCGATCCCGGAAATAGTTTAGTAAATACTCCTGTGTGGCCCGATATTCTGTAAAAATAATCACTTTTTCGTTCATCTTCCGGATGAGCTC
Source organism: Paenibacillus sp. ALE2 (assembly GCF_054113385.1). NCBI lineage: Bacteria > Bacillati > Bacillota > Bacilli > Caryophanales > Paenibacillaceae > Paenibacillus > Paenibacillus sp. ALE2. The sequence continues at coordinate 5,309,026 of NZ_CM134213.1, read as the reverse complement.
CAGTGCTTTTTCTGCTTTGGAATTGGCCTTGATCGCTTTAATGTGTGCGACCAAGTCCCAGACACGATCGCGTAGGGGAGAGTCAGGAGCCATCTTTTTGGACAAATTGACCAGCGTGACGAACACAGCGTCCCGGCTACTGCACACCTCCCGTTGAAGGGTAACGAGAGACAGCATGCTGCTTAAATTTCCGCCATTCGCCTGATATTGTTCTTTGACAAAAGAGGTCACCCCATCGTACAGCGCTTGCTCTTCTGGCGAGAGTTCCAAGTGAATGTTGGAAACATTTCGTTTAGTGAATTGAACCGGACCTTCTCCACGACGATTGCGGATCATGACTTTAGACAGCTCATCCTTGAGCTGGTCTTCATTTTTGGGCAGACGTTTATCTACAACAAAGTTGGCTGAAAAATCGCCTTGTCTTCCCAATTGACCGGGCTTGAGTAACGTGATCAGATTAAACAGCTCAGATAGATCGTTTTGTACAGGTGTTGCTGTCAGGAGCAAACAATATTTTTTACGCAACTTCATAATGAACTGGTAGTTGGATGTTTTTTTATTCTTCAGCTTATGAGCCTCGTCAATAATGAGCAGGTCATAATCGGTATCTAGCAGGATGTTACTATGTGGCTCCCGTTTGGCCGTATCCATAGAGGCGACGACGACCTCGGAAGACCAGGAATACGCTTTTTTCTGGGCGACTGCGGGAATGCCGAATTTGCTATTCAGCTCACGCACCCATTGCAGGACCAGAGAAGCGGGTACAAGAATAAGCACTTTGGAAGCCAGCCCGCGAACCAGATATTCCTTAAGGATCATTCCGGCTTCAATCGTTTTGCCTAGGCCGACCTCATCGGCAAGAATGGCACGTCCAGACATCTCAAACAGTACCTTTCGAGCGGTATCGAGTTGATGGGGCAGTGGAGTGAGGTCTTGCAAATGCTGAAGACATTGAAGCTCATCAAAGCTCGGCACCAGCTTGGCCTTTTCCGCCTCGATTGCCAGCTGATACAGATCCCAATCTCCCCAAGGACCTCCCTTGTGCAGGCGTTGGTCCAGCTCGTCCTGCCAGCTGCGGTCAAATTGTATCGGAACAGGCAATGGTGCTTGGCTTTGTGTGTGCTGGGAACTTGTCGGTTTGGCTTTCATGGTGATTCCCTCCCTCCTAGTAGTAGCACCGTTGAAGCTCTTGGCTCTGTCACATATATGACATCTATTTTGCACAGATCGTAGATGTAGTATGGACGGAAAAAGATATCTTCATAACAGGAGGGATAAAATCCTTTAGCTGCCTTCCATTAACTTTTGGAGTTTACTTTCCGTAGAAGTTTGCGCATTGGGGGTGTATATGCTGCAACGGAGATCGACACTGCCTTGTACCTGAAGGGAAGTCAGGTCAAATAACATTTTGCCAGCCTTAGCATGACGAAATTCAATGAGCACTTCTGGAGCGGAGCTTACCTCACTCTGATTCCAAAGCTCGTTAAACTCTGGGTAGGCCTGACTCATGTTTTGTATAAATTGAGCATACCATGGGTCTGTCACGTATTGCCCGTAATAAGCGCGGAATATAGCAAGAAACCCCTTTACAAAGTGTTCCCAATTCACAGCCAGACTTTTAAACTCCTTTTTGGTAAATAGCAGTTCGATCATATTGCGCTGCTCATGTGGTAGTTCGGAAAAATCCATAAAAACATGAGCAGCAGCTTCATTCCAGCCGACAATATGGCAGCGCCGATCTGAAATAATAGCAGGACAGTAGTGCAACTCTTGTACGATCTTTTGCAAAGATGGAGAAATGATCGCTTGTTCTTCAGGAGCAGGAAGGTTATGAGACCCGGCTTCCAGCGCTAAATCGTACAAATATTTACGCTCATCCGTGTTCAACTGCAAGACAGCAGCAATAGCATCCAGCACGGAGGCAGAGACCTTAATATCCCGACCCTGCTCCAGCCAGGTGTACCAGGTTGTACTGACACCTGCTAGCTGAGCGACTTCTTCTCTGCGTAAACCTGGTGTTCTGCGACGTGATCCAGGGGGAAGACCAACCATATGCGGATGTAGGCGGGCCCTTTTTGTTTTCAGAAAAACAGATAGTGCTTCCAGACGTGCTTCCGTTTTCATTAGATATTTTCTCTCCATTCGATGAGTGTATCTGAAGTAATTAAATCAGGCGCTTACTATAGTAGTGTTCATTATACCAGGATAAACAAACACTTGTAATAGGATAAGACGAGGGTAAAATGAGGATTATAAGTAAGCCATCAAGCAGGAGGAATGAATAGCTTATGCAAAGAGTAGTGATAACAGGTAGGGGTGTCGTTTCGCCATTGGGCAATGAAGTAGGCACGCTGTGGAACAATTTGCTGGAAGGCAATTCAGGTATACGTAAAATAGATTCATTTGATGTGTCCGATTTAAAAGCACAAATTGCTGGACTGGTACAGGATTTTGATGCAGAAAAGCAGTGGGGCCGTAAGGATGCCAGACGAATGGATCGATTTACCCAGTTTGCATTATATGCGGCAGAGCAAGCGCTCAAGGATTCTGGTCTGGAACTGGTTCACACTGATCTGGAGCGTGTAGGTGTCTATGTGGGGTCAGGAGTCGGCGGTTTGGATACGTTGGTAGATAATGTGGACGTGCTGTTACATCGTGGTCCGGGTAGAGTTAGCCCAACGCTGGTACCTATGATGATCTCGAATATGGCTGCTGCACAAATAAGTATCGCGTTCGGAGCGATGGGTCCTACGCTTTCACCTGTAACGGCTTGTTCTATTGGGAACACTGCAATTGGAGAGGCGTTTCGGACCATTCGTACAGGAGATGCGGATGTCATTTTTGCCGGCGGAGCTGAAGCCGCAGTGTCCCGATTGGCCTTGGCAAGCTTCGCTAATGCAACTGCCTTGTCAACACGTAACGAGGAGCCTTCTACAGCAAGCCGACCGTTCGATCAGGATCGTGACGGCTTTGTCATGAGCGAAGGAGCGGGTATCCTGGTACTGGAGTCGCTGGAGCACGCTACCCGGCGTGGGGCGGAAATCTATGGTGAGGTCATCGGTTATGGAGCGAGTTCGGATGCCTATCATATGGTTGCACCGCATCCCGAAGGAACCGGAGCTTACCTAGCAATGAAAGCGGCCCTTCATTCGGCTCGCATCTCCCCTGAAGAAGTAGATGTGATCAGTGCCCATGCAACGAGTACGGCTGTAGGGGATATCGCTGAGACCCTGGCAATCCACAAGCTATTTGGTGAATATGCCTATCAGATTCCAGTTACCGCGAATAAGTCCATGCTAGGTCATATGCTAGGAGCTGCGGGCGGCGTCGAGGCGATTGCGCTTGTTCAAAGTCTTCGGGAAGGCATCATTCCGCCAACAATGCATCTAGACAATCCCGATCCTGCTTGCGATCTGGATTATGTACCTAACGAAGCACGCAAGGCTCCACTAAATATTGGGTTATCTAATTCTTTCGGCTTTGGGGGTCATAATGCGGTCATTGTGCTGAAACGCTATGAGTCATAATACGTAATGAGTTTTGAACCTCAGGTGCTCTATCCGACTGGATCTAGCATCTGAGGTTATTTTAATCTAGGCATGATAGATTCAATTTAAATAAGAGATAGAGTAAGATGGAGGAAAACATTTGGAGGGACGGGAAGCCATGATCATAATCAGGAACATAGAGCCAGCAGACGCTGAAATTGGAATTTAAGACTGGAAGCCTTAAAAATGAACCCCGAAGCTTTTGGAACCTCCTACGAGGAAGCTGTACAAGTTTCGTTATCTGATGTAGTGAAGCAAATACAAAATAAGAAAGACCATTACATACTTGGTGCATTTACAAAGGATCATCAGCTGGCTGGCATGACCGGATTTAGAAGAGAACACAAAATAAAGACACAGCATAAAGGAACGATTTGGGGAGTTTATGTACCACCGATTTACCGAGGTCAGGGGATCGCTAAGAAACTTTTATTGGAAGTTATCAGTCGAGGTAGAAAAGTGGAAGGATTAAAACAAATCAATCTGAGTGTGATGGCTGCCAATCAAGCAGCTGTTGAGCTTTATAGAAAATTGGAGTTTAAAACCTATGGTATTGAAAAGAACGCTTTGGAATATCAAGGTCAGGGATATGATGAGGAACTCATGGCTTATTTTTATTAAGGGTGAAAGGTTTTGAAAAACATGAAAATTGATCGATTGCTTTCTATCGTCATTTTGCTGCTGAAAAGAAATAGAATACAAGCAAAGGAACTCGCTGATTTGTATGAGGTTTCGATTCGGACGATTTATAGAGATATTGAAGCGATTAGTCTGGCTGGTATCCCAGTAGTAACTTTTCAGGGAGCAGGTGGAGGAATCGGCCTGATGGAAGGATATCGCCTGGATCGTAGTATGTTGACGGATCATGATATCAAGGACATTGTGATGGGCTTGCAGAGTTTGTCCTCGTCGTTGGGCGGTCCCAACGTATCCCGGTTACTTCATAAATTTGAAAGCATTATACCAGAGTCTGAAAAAGAGCAATTTAGTGTCCGTACCACACAGTTTATCGTCGATCATTCGGGATGGGGAAATCAGTCTGTCCAGGAAGCTAAATTAATCAAGATAAAAGAGGCAATGAGTCAAGCCCGTACGGTTGCTTTTACCTATCGAAATGCGGAAGGAGCCCGAACAGAACGGGATGTGGAACCGCATACGCTTGTGCTGAAAGGGCAACAATGGTTTGTGTATGCGTATTGTCCCGACAGGGGGCAATTTCGGTTGTTCAAGCTTTCCCGTATGAATGAGCCTGTGGTTACAGAGACGGCTTTCACTCGCAGGGATCTTTCTAATGAAGTGCTACCGTGGAATGAGGGGCGGATGACGGCATCCAGCGCTGTACAACCATTTACGCTACAATTTAACCGCACCTCAAGACATCTGGCGGAGGATTGGTTTGGTGTGGAAGCATTGAACGAGCAGGAGGAAGGGATTTACACGGTTTCAGTCCCGTTTCCTGAGGATGCGTGGGTGTACGGATTTATTTTAAGCCTCGGACCGGATGTGATTGTCAAAGAACCAGCCCATTTGCGAGATAAGATTTATCAGATGGCGTTGCGTATTGCGTCTAATTATGAAGAAGAACAGAAATTATAAAATAATTATTAGACTAAAGTAAAACGAACCTGACCCATAGTTGTCAGGTTTGTTTCGTTATACTGGTGGCATACCAGATACGAATTGGCGAAAGGGGATTTACGAGAATGGATAAAGCTTGTCAAAGTTGCGGGATGCCACTGGAGCATGAGGGTCAATATGGGACGGATGCACAACATCATAATACAGATGAGTATTGCAAGTATTGTTACAAGGAAGGTGCATTTGTACAGCCTGACTTGACGATGGAGGGAATGATCCAGCAGTGTGTGCCGATCATGGTAGAAGAGGGGATGCAGGCAGAAGAGGCGATTTCGATGCTGCGTAATTATCTACCAAACTTGAAGAGGTGGCGATCTTCAGAGGATGCAGAGCTTCAATTTGATGGCCCCATTCGGGAGGAGTACCGAGGTGAAATCCATTTAATTGGACTAAAAGCACATACAAATAATCAGAAGGAACAAACGTCCCAGGGGATCATTCCAAACATGTGGGAACGTTTTGTAGGTGAGGATGTGGCAGGCCGGATCAGAGGTCCTCATGGACTTGCTTCCGTCTATGGTTGCTATACTGACTATGAAAATGGAGCTTTGGGCGAGTATACATTTTTTATCGGAAAGGAAGCGGCTGAGGATTTCCAAGCTCCTGACGATCTTGAAGAACTTGTAATTCCGGCTGCACGCTACGCTATTTTTCAGGCAACCCATGAACCTTCTTCTGTCTTCCGTGTATGGCAGACAATTTGGGCATGGGCCGCGACGGGACAAGGGGAGCGGACCTACACAGGTGATTTTGAAGTGTATGGCAATCCAGATGAACCTGTTTTGATTTATATTGCAATCAAGTGATGATTTACAGTGATAGAAGAGAACCGTCTAGGCCGTTGTTGAGGCCCGGGCGGTTTTTGTTTGTTCAATCCATATGGATTTACCATCAAGTTGAACGTCGAGTCATCGCCCAAAAAATGAGAGCCAGAGAACTGACACCCGCCCCCAATAGGCAAACTCCGTTCCACCCAGCATAGGTATACATGTGAGTGGAGGTAATGGCTCCAGTGGCGCTACCGATGGAATAAAAGATCATGTAGCCTGCGGTAAGTCGGCTCCGTGCTTCAGGGCGAACGTTGAAAATCAAGCTCTGGTTAGTGACATGTACAGCCTGTACGGCCAAATCCAAAAGAATGACACCAAGAGTTAAAGCGAATAGAGAATGCTCGGTGTAGCGTATAGGTAGCCAGGACAGCAGTAATACAACTAGTGCGATACCTGTCGTTCGTTGTCCCAAGCCTTGATCAGCAAGTCGCCCTGCTTGGGCTGCTGCTAATGCTCCGGCGACTCCAGCCAGGCCGAAGGCCCCAATTGCAGTGTGTGAAAGAGACAATGGGGGAGCACTAAGAGGTAATACAAGCGAAGTCCACAATATGCTGAACGCTGTGAAAATAAGCAGCGCAAGGACAGCACGAATACGCAGAATTCGTTCTTGGACGAACAGTGCGATAACCGAGCGAAGCAACTGCCCATAGGAAAGTGTAGCGCTTGTGGGTTCGTTCTTTGGGAGTACTCGCAATAGAGCCACAGCCATAAACAGCGTAAGTATAGCAGAAATAAGGTAAACTGAACGCCAGCCTGCCAGATCAGTTAATACACCAGCAATGGTTCGTGCGAGTAAAATGCCGATAACGACTCCGCTGGTTACCAGTCCTACGACCTGCCCGCGTTCAGTCGGATGAGCCAAGGTCGAGGCGAATGCCACGAGTGTTTGAGTCACTACAGCCAGCAGCCCAACCATTGCCATGCCCATAAGCAGTATTGTACGGGTAGGGGCAAAGCTAACCAGGATTAATGCCAGCACAGATAGCAGCATCTGTCCTGTAATCAAGCGCCGCCTGTTCAAGAGATCGCCAAGCGGGACGAGTAGCAGCAGTCCTAACGCATAACAAATTTGCGTGACGGTAATAACGATACCGACCGATGAGTGTGTAATGCCAAACTCGTGCGCCAGCGCATCCAGTAATGGCTGTGCATAGTAAATGTTAGCGACAGCCAGCCCGCAGGCGATGGCAAACAAGAGCGCCACAGACCGGGATAGGACCGGAATGGGAGCTATTTCGGCAGTGCTGGCTACCGTTTGATGGGGGAGCAGTATCGCTTTTTCTTCTGACGTCTTCATTTTCACATACCACGTCGCTTTCTGTGATTTACATACCAATCAGTATAATATACTGATCGATATGTAATAATTTTAGGTCAATATAACTCTCGTAAATGAGATTTGTCAAGAGTTTAACCCGTACTTATTTGACAGCCGCTTCTGAAGATCATACAATCTTAATATACTGAACGATACAAAAAGAAGGGGTTAAATATGGTTCGACCACGAGAATTTGATGAAGATCAAGCGTTGGATGCAGCGATGCAAGTTTTTTGGGAAAAGGGATTCGAGGCCACGTCTTTAAGTGATTTGACCTCCCGTATGGGAATACAACGCCCCAGCATATATGCTGCCTTTGGGGATAAAAAGCAATTATTCGAAGCTGCGCTGCGTAAATATACGCAATCTCATGCAGCTTGTGTAAGGGCTAAACTGCAAAATAGTTCATCTGTAAAAGAAGCATTTTACAATTTTTTTGGGGGAGTGGTGGCGGAAGAGTACGAGAAGGAGTCTAACAAGGGATGTTTTTGCATCAATACAATGGTAGAGTTAGCCCCTCATGATGAGAGGTTTGAAATTTTAACCAGAGAACATCAGATGTATCTTTCTGCTGTCTTTCAGGCGACCCTCGAACGTGGTATTCAATCTGGGGAGCTTGAGGTGACTATGGATGCACGAGCTTTGGCACATACTTTAGTCTCTTTGTTAATCGGGATAACTGTGATGATGAAGTCACGCCCAGCGCGTTCTTTTGTGGATCATGCGGTTGCGACCGCACTTATGTTGCTGGATGGAAAATAATTTAGGACAGGAGAACACTTGGATGCCACACATAAAAGCTATTCAAACACCGCTTGGTGAATTGCATGGACGGGATGCGGTCTATTTGGATCAGGTTCATATGAATTATGTAAAAAAAGAGCTGGTTTTGAAGGGAGAGATTAATGGGAGTTTAGCGCCGGAAGCAGTAGACGATTTTGTACCCTATGAGCTCATATTTACAGGAGTCTATTACTTTAATATGATTGAACTGGATGTGGCTCTAGACATGTCTGAGCAGAAGTATGCGCAAGGTAGCAGTTTTGACGAGCTTACAGATACGCCAATATTAGCGACAATAGCTAGTGCACGGGGGAAAAATCTAAGACACTTTCTGTTGAAAACCTATGACGATATATTAGAAATCGCTTGTAGAGACTATAAGATGACTATATAACAAAGCTGGTTTTTAGAAGAGAAGGAGGATCAATGGATACCCAAATTGAACGATTTAACGTGATCATACGTGTGGTGCAAGGGGATATTACCCGTTGTAAGGCGGATATTATCGTCAATGCAGCAAATACAAGCTTGCTGGGTGGCGGTGGTGTAGATGGTGCGATTCATAGAGCTGGTGGTCCGGCTATATTGGAGGATTGTGTCCGTATCAGAAACAAACAAGGGGGATGTCCGGTAGGAGGCGCGGTTTATACGACGGCTGGCAAGCTGGATGCCCAATATGTTGTTCATACGGTCGGCCCAGTCTGGAATGGTGGCGACCATCAGGAAGAAGAACTATTGGCGACATGCTACCGTCATACACTGCAATTGGCTCTAGAATTGAATGCAAGCAGCATTGCTTTTCCCAATATCAGCACAGGCATCTACCGATTCCCAAAAGAAAAGGCGGCCGAGATTGCTATACAGGAAGTGACATGTTTTGTACAGGAACATGCTGGGTTGAATGAGATTATTTTTGTTTGTTTTGATGCGGAAAATGCTCAGTTATATAGCCGTAAGCTACAGTCACCTAAAGATTAATTTTTTAGTATACATACTTAAGCTCCTCATTTACCTTAATCCAACGAATGAGTTGATGTAAGAGTGCTCAACTGGAGGTGTGTTATGCTGGCTAAGCTGGTAAATAAGATCCCGCGGGATTGGCTTGTATTCATGTATAAGCATACGCCGTTTACTCGATTGAAAAATGCTTTGGTGTACCGGGCACAACATAAATTTTTAATTGCTGTGCTGGGCATTTTCACGAATGAGGCCGGGGAAGTGCTGCTATTAAAGCACGTATACCGGAAGCAGCCGTGGGGGATTCCCGGCGGCTGGATGGAGCTAGAGCAGCCGGAAATTGCCCTGCGGCGCGAAGTCCGGGAAGAAACCGGGCTGGAGGTAGAGATCACCTCATTGGCGCAAGCCCAGTTTGGCCAGTTGCCGAACCGTGTGGATCTTATTTTTACAGGCCGGGTGATCCCGGGCACCTTTCGACCAAGCGCTGAAATCTCCGACATTTGTTATTGCCGCGTAGGGGAATGGCCGGAAGGTTTGCCAACACACCAGAAAAAGCTTATTCAGAAGTTGCTGAAGTAAATGTTCACCCCATGCTCATGTTCAGTCCATGTTATGGAAAATCGGGTTTACAGGCGTTTCAGGAATACGCTGATGCGTTCCAGAGCCATTTCCAACTGTTCACGCGATGACGCATACGAGCAGCGGATAAAACCTTCGCCGCCTGGGCCGAATGCAGAACCGGGAACCGTAATAACTCCTTCTTCTTCCAACAGTCGCTTGGCAAACTGTTCTGAGCTTAACCCTGTGTGCACAATGGAAGGAAAAGCATAGAAGGTACCGTTTGGTTCATGACATGGAAGTCCTGTCTGACATAGGCCGGCAACGAACCATTTTCGACGTTGATTATAGGACTCCATCATACGATCTTTCTCCTCTAGCCCGTTGCGCAGGGATTCAATCGCGGCAATTTGCCCGATAATAGGAGCGCACATGGCTGTATACTGATGGATTTTCAGCATGGCTGAAATCAATTCTTTCGGACCGCATACATAGCCTACCCTCCAGCCTGTCATGGCAAATGCTTTGGAAAAGCCGCTGATGAGCAGGGTGCGTTCTTTCATTCCTGGCAGAGAAGCGAAACTTACATGCTGCTGTCCATAGGTCAATTCAGCATAAATTTCGTCCGATATGACAATAAGATTATGCTCCTCAACCAGACGGGCAATGGGTAGCCAATCCTCATAGGTCATCACCCCGCCTGTCGGGTTGTTCGGATAACAGAGAATAAGCACTTTGGATCGTGGAGTCAGCTTGGATTTGAGCGCCTCAGCTGTCAGCTTAAACTGCTGGTCGGCAGACGTTTCAACCGTTACGGTATGTCCTCCGTTCAAAAATGTGATAGGCGAATACGAAATATAACAGGGTGCTGGTATGAGTATTTCATCGTGTGTTGTGATGAGGGCGCGTAGCGCCAAATCCAATGCTTCACTGCTGCCAACAGTGACCATGATTTCATCTGCCGGGTTATAGGATGTACTGAAGCTGCTCTCCAGATATCCGGCAATTTCCTCGCGAAGCTCAGGGAGACCTGCATTGGGTGTGTATGAGGTTTTACCATTTTCCAGTGCTGTGATACAGGCCTTTCTCACATGTTGAGGGGTTATAAAATCCGGTTCACCGACACCAAGCGATACGATATCTTTTCTGCCTGCACTATATTCAAAAAACCGACGGATACCTGAAGGCGGCATTTCCCGTACAGCCGGAGTCAAAAAATCAGTTATAGATACTGCTGTCGATACATTTGTCATGTTGATTCCTCCTTATTGAAAAACAAAAAAACCCGCCCCTGTAAAAGGGACGAGTTTATACCCGTGTTACCACCCTAGTTTCATTCCATAGGAAATGACACTCTGTTCACGTATCCATCAATACGTGTTCCGGTTAACGCTGGAAAGGCGGCAGAGCTTACTTCAGGTTCAGCCCGCTTCTCAGAGATGGCGTTCAGCTACCCTCGGAATGTTGGCTTTCACCTGCCCCAACTCTCTGCAAATCCGCTGTATAGCTTACTCGTTCTCGTCATTGAAATTTGTTGCCGTATCAATTTAGGTGTAATTATAAGCACAACATTTCAGAATAGCAAGTCTTTTTTTATAATTCTGGAAGACAGAAGCATCATCATTGACGACTGGAAGATTACGTATATAGTGGTATCATGGGGAATTCTGCCCCAAAATTTCACTGCGTTAAGACTATATTGGCTAGAGAGGGATGGTGTCCATATGAATGTATTTGAAGGCTTTAACGAAAAGGTTTTGCCTCAAGGATGGAGGTGGATCAACGAACCAACTGTATGGAGCTTCGATGAATCCAAGGCTTTACAAGTCTCTGCACCTTCACAGGCAGATTTTTTTAGAGATCCGTCCGGCGGAGTTATCAAATCGTCCGCTCCTTTTTTGCATACCACCCTACATGGAGATTTTACAATCTGGACGAGGGTTCGTGTCGATATGAAGCAGCCCTATGATTCAGGATGCTTGATGGTGATGGCGGATGATACTCATTGGGCTAAGGTATGCTTTGAATACTTTGAGAATACCCCCTCGATCCTTAGTGTGGTCACACGGGATACATCCGATGATTGTATATCGGGGGCGATGGATGCTTCTAATCCATATTTGCGAGTAACACGAGCTGGAAATTGCTTTGCCTTTCATTATTCCTCGGATGGTCAACATTGGAAACTGGCCAGATATTTTGGCATGAATGTTCCCAGCCAGCTAAAAGTTGGGGTTGTCGCACAGTCTCCGGTAGGGGAGGGGTGTAATGTTACCTTTGATACTTTGACGATAACAGATCATGTGTTCGAGGATATACGAAACGTGGAATAAATAAAAGCCCTCTTTCTAAATGTGAAAGCGCTATAAGAGAGAACTGAAGAGACGTAAATACGCCGTTATTAGGCAGGAGGTAGATGGAAGTTTGCTGTTAAGAAGGAAGGGTTACAAGCTGCCCGGTTTGTTGGGGGTGATGCTTGTAGCTACGTTGGGCTGTTTCGGACTCATTATGTATCTACAGTCCACAAGCGGGACGAGAATATATCAATTTCTGTACTGGGATATATTCCTGGCATGGGTTCCGGTGTTTATTTCATTGTTCATGGTGGCGTTATACAGATTGCGAAATGCAAAAGTAAGAAATATTCTTTTATTTTTCGCCGCATGGGTATGGTTGTTTTTTCTGCCGAATGCTCTTTATTTAGTGACCGAACTACTACATGCATTCCGTTTGTACGATGTGAATCCTGGTACGCGTTTTTGGTTGAATACTCAATTTTGGCTAATCTTATTTACGTCCTTTTCGGCCGCTGGAATTGGTCTTTTTCTTACATCCCTTTGTGTATTGATGATCCATCGTATGTTGAGGAAGATTTGTTCAGGTTGGCTTGCATGGGCTGTAGTTTTTGTGATGTTATGGCTGGCCAGCATAGGTGTGTATATAGGCAGATTTGCCCGCTGGAATAGCTGGGATGTGTTGCTGCAACCGCTGGTGCTTTTTGCGGATCTTTGGAGATGGGCAGTACATGCAGGGGAGAAGCTTCATTTGCTGTCCTTTAGCTGGCTGGTGTTTGGGATGGCAATCATCTTTTATCTATTTATTTATATCTCTTTAAGTGAAGATTAGGATTTAGGCCGAGGACATGTATTCAATGAATACAGACTTCGGCCTTTTATCTGTGGCGAATTAGGAGTTGGAGTTATCTTCTTCGTGTACATCGTAAAGCACGCGCACAAGCAAATCTTGGCCGAAATTTCCGAATCTTTTACCAAAAATAGTGAGTCCTCCTTTGTTTTGCGATTGATCAGATACGGATAAACGCAGTGTAATATCGCTTTTGTAATCAAGTCCAATATCGTCTATGGTGACTTCTGATATACGGCACCCGTCAATGAAGCTTCCATGCTGGTTGATGCGAATTAACTTCAGCATGCCGTATTGATTCAAGTGTGGGGGCCACCAATCAGGATTGAGGACCCCGGGAACAGCTCCAAAATCGCCTGGGCTCGTCCAGTGACCGATAGCAATATCATTTATATGAAAACAAATATCAGACGGATAGTCCTCACAATAACACGGTGCTTCTGATCCCAGCTCTGCGGAAAATTGAATTTCGGTAAAGGATTGATTCGCTTTTAAGTAGTTAGGAATGCGGTATTCCAGAAAGCCCTCTGCCATCCAGATCATTTCAGAGTCCAGTCGCGCGGGATCTGCAAAATAGCGTGGATCATCAAAATCGCCGATAATGCTGTCTTTGGTCACTAATCCACAAGTAGGAACCGCCTGGTAGTTACTATAATGACCGATACGAATTTCTACCTCATACACATTTTTTTGTTCTCTGCTGCGCAGATCTACCATTAGCTTTTCCTTATTTAAATAGCACATTTTTCGGGTCCCGTGTTTACCGCTTACCGTATTGATTTCCACAAGCCCGCATTCTTCCAGTTTGCGAATATGCATCGTAATGGTGCCGTTGCTCAAATTTAGCTTGCTCGCAATATCATTCATACTTTGTCCTTGAACAGCAAGTAACTCAAGAATTTGAATGCGAATTTCCGAGCCCAGTGCTTTGAAAATATCTAACCCCGACATTAAGTCCTTAATATAAATCATAGCTATAGCCCATCCTTATCTATAAAAAATGTAATGTAAGCGCTTATATTTTTACTTTGATTTATGTTAAAATAAAATCAAAAAGAAGTAAACTGCTTTTCTGTAAATTTTTTTTACTAAAAGAAGAAGAGAGGAAATGGTGTTCTAAAATAAAGCCTTTTTTATAAAATACATCGTATTTAAGTTTTTTAATTAGTATTAATTGCAAAAATATACTTAAAAATGATTTGATTTTGCTTTTTAAGTTACTCCAATCTATGTTTTATAATTATTTAAAAAGATTGAAAAATGCATTGACGAACCGTAGAATGGCGTGCTATATTTTATTTGTAAACGAATTCATTATTGATAAAGGTAAATGTTAATTATATGGTACATGAGAGGGATGATAATCACAGCGGCAATCAACAACGGGTTGTGTACCGCACAGTTAAAGATTAGGCCGAGTGGTATGAAGTTATTTTAACACTTAATGTATGCGGTTTCATTTTAATTTTAGGAGGGGTCGCGTTGACAAAGAAAAAAGGTTTTGCACTAACAATGGTTGTTCTGTTGTTGATGGTTGCTGCACTGGCAGGCTGTAGTGGAGGAAGTTCCAGTAGCGATGGAAGCAAGGAATTGACTTTCATGTTCCGTGGAGGAACGGATGAGCAGAAGGCTTATAAGGATGTTATCAAGAAATTTGAAGAAGAACATCCTGGTGTAAAGGTTAAAATGGTCGTGACGGCAGCAGACCAATATGCTACAAAGCTTAGAGCTGCAATTACAGGTAACAATCTTCCAGATATCTTCTATTATGCCCCTGGAGATTTGAAAGCTTATGTTAACAGTGGGGTGTTGAAGGATCTGACACCTTATATTGAGAAGAGCAAGGATATAAATCTGGATAACATCTGGAAATACGGTGTGGATTTGTATCGCTATGACGGTAAAATGGCCGGTCAAGGAAATATTTACGGTATGCCGAAGGACTTGGGTCCATTCGCTTTGGGTTATAACAAAACCATGTTTGAAAAAGCAGGTGTTCCATTGCCTGACAAAGACAAACCTTATACATGGGATGAGTTCATTAAGGTTAACCAAGAGCTGACCAAAGATACTAACGGTGACGGCAAACCAGATCAATACGGAACAGGCTTTAACGTTCAGTGGGCATTGCAAGCCTTTGTATGGAGTAATGGCGCTGATTGGCTGGATGAGAGCAAAACTAAAGTAACGATTGATGATCCAAAATTTGCGGAAGCGCTTCAGTTCTTTGCTGATATGCAAAACAAATATAAAATTACACCTGGCATTGAACAATCACAAACATTGGACACATATCAACGCTGGATGAAAGGCGAAATGGCGTTCTTCCCAGTAGGGCCTTGGGATATGAGTACATTTGAAAAACTGCCATTCGAATATGATTTGTTGCCTTTCCCAACTGGATCGACTGGCAAACCGGCAACATGGATTGGTTCTCTGGGTATCGGTGTTTCCTCTAAAACAAAATATCCGGATGAAGCTGTAGAATTGGTTAACTATCTGACCACTTCCAAAGAAGGCATGAAGCAGCTCGTAGATGCTAAGGTACAGATTCCGAATCTGCTGGATATGGCTGATGAATGGGCCAAAGATACAAAAACCAAGCCTAACAACAAACAGGAATTTATTGATATCGTAAATGACTATGGACGTTCATTACCAGGTAACTATACGTATAACGCAGAATGGTACGATATTTTCTTCACAGATATCCAACCTGTGCTGGATGGCAAAATTACGGCAGCAGATTATGTGAAGCAAGAACAACCGAAGATGCAGAAACTGCTGGATAAAGCGGTGGAGCAAGAGAAAAAATCACAGAAATAATGCGTAAATAGAGGAAAAAGGATGATGTTAGTGGCTGAATATCATGCTGCTAACATCATCTTCATTCCAAATCAGAAACAGAGGTGAGCCCTGTGATAACCAAATCTAATCTCTACCGCAAAGAGAAGATATATGGATACTTATTTATTCTTCCACCTATTCTCGGTCTGCTAATCTTTACGTTGTTCCCGTTTGTCTATTCGTTATACGGCTCTTTTACAGACTGGGACGGATTAGGACAAATGAACTTTATTGGGTTGGATAATTTTAAGGATTTATTTAGCGACGAACTCTTTTACAAATCGATGTACAATACTCTTTTCTTAATGTTGGGTATTCCAATCGGTCTTGTACTAGCTTTACTGCTGGCACTGGGACTGAATCGCAAGATTCCAGGTACGACAACATTTCGTGTGATCTATTATATTCCGGTCATTTCTTCGTTGGCTGCCGTTTCTATTATGTGGAACTGGGCCTACAACGGAGATTATGGTTTGGTGAACCAATTCCTTGAATTGTTCGGTATTAAAGGACCTAACTGGCTGATGGATAAGGATACAGTCAAACCGGCCCTGATTCTCATGACTGTATGGAAAGGTCTCGGATATACAATGTTGCTGTATCTGGCCGCACTGCAAAGTGTATCTCGCTCTTATTATGAAGCAGCAGAGCTGGACGGAGCTAGCGGATTCCAAATGTTCCGCAATATTACATGGCCAATGGTAAAACCAGTAACCTTCTTCCTGGTCGTTACCAACATTATTGGTGGTTCGCAAATCTTTACTGAAATGAACATTATGACACCTACAGGGGGTCCAGAATATTCATCCGCCTCAATTGTCTTCTATATTTGGGATAAGGCATTCAAAAACCTGCAAATGGGATATGCCTCCGCGATGGCTATGATTCTCGGCATCTTCATTTTTATCGTAACTTTGATTCAATTTAAAATGAATGAAAAATCATCCTTTGATGGGGATTGATTTTCGCGGAAAGGAGTGAGGCTGATTATGTCCCATAGTCAAAAAACGAAAGTTACCAATATCATTATCTTTATTGTACTGGCGATTGGAGCGATTGCGATGATCGCACCGTTGCTTTGGATGTTGTCCACTTCGGTAAAAGAAAAGCAGGATGTCTTTGCACTCCCACCAGTATGGATACCAGAGGTGTTTCAGTTTGGTAAGTACAAGGAAATTTGGGAAGCAGGTCCTCTATTAAGCGGGATCAAGAACAGCGTGATTGTGGCTGTAAGTGTCACGGTTGTGGGTACCTTCACATCTAGTGTAGCTGCTTTTGCATTCGCAAAGCTGAGATTCCCTCATAAAAATAAACTGTTTTTGGCACTCATCGCATCCATGATGATTCCTTACCCAACAGTTATGATTCCACAGTTTATGATGTTCTCCAAACTTGGCTGGATAGATACGCTGTTGCCTCTGATCGTTCCCGGCTTGTTCGGTAATGTAGTCATGATCTTTTTCTTGCGGCAATATTTGCTCAGTATACCAGATGCTATTATCGAAGCTGCTAAAATTGACGGAAGCTCTTACTTCCGACTTTATTCGTCGATTACGTTCCCGCTCATTAAGCCGGCAGTGGCGGCACAGCTTATTTTATGGTTTATGGGAATTTGGAACGATTACTTGGCACCGATTATTTACTTGAACTCACCAGAAACGCAGACATTGCAGCTGGTTATCGCGAATTTTAATGCGACTTACGCCATTCAGACGGACTATCCGCTTATTATGGCAGCTTCCATAATAGCCTTGTTACCTGTGTTGATTATATTCCTAATCTTCCAGAAACAAATTATTGAGTCGGTTGCCATTTCTGGTGTCAAGGGTTAATTGAAACTTGCACTTGGACAATTCGGATGAATGATGTAACGCAGTCACCCTATGTACTGAGTAAAGGAAGGAGGAGAATTACAGTTATGGTTATGCTGCTAATGCTGGGTCTATCCGGCTGTGGGGATAACACTCCGGACCCTGTATATCCGCAGGCTCCGCCTCCTGATCACTTGTATGATCAAAGTACGATAGACGATGAACAGCGCTGGACTATTAACAATGCTCATGACCCAGCGATTATCAAAACTGATCAGGGATATTATGTCTATTCGACGGATGTAAAGACAGGTGGAGAATTGAGGCCGGGTGTTATGGTGCGCAAATCGACCGACCTGATTCACTGGAGCTGGGTTCAATATGCTTTACCCGGCATTCCAAAGGAAGCGGGGGCATGGTCATCAGCAACGAATCTGTGGGCCCCGGACATTATAAAGATGGGTGATACCTATCGAATGTATTATTCTGCTTCCACATTTGGCAGCACACGATCAGCTATTGGGTTGCAGACATCCAACTCCCCGGAAGGTCCTTGGAAGGATGAGGGGCTGGTTATTAAAACGGATGAGCATGACAAGCTGAATGCAATTGATGCTAATCCAGTATTGGATGCCGATGGAAATCCATGGATGGTATACGGATCCTTTTTCGGCGGGATTTATGTCACACCGCTTGATCCGCAGACTGGAAAGCTCAAGGAATCTGGCTATGGTAAAAATATCGCTGCCAGAGATCGGGCAACCGAGGACGGAGCTGTGGAAGGACCGTACATTGTGTACAATCCTGTGTTCCGTAAATACTACTTGTTCGTCTCGTATGATTCTTTATTCGAGGACTACAATGTTCGCGTAGCCCGCTCGGATTCTATCACAGGTCCGTACGTGGATATAAATGGACATGATATGGCGGATACCAGTTATTTGCCTCAATATGAGATTGGGAACAAGGTGCTGGGTGGTTATCGTTTCAGCGAAGGAGAAGGCTGGGTTGCGCCAGGTCATAATTCCGTGCTGAAGGACGGAGACGATTACTACATTGTTCATCATGCACGGGGAGAAACGGATAAGAGCTGGCCTTACTTGCATGTGCGCAAAATATTATGGACGGCTGATGGTTGGCCTGTCGTATCGCCGGAGCGGTATGCGGGCGAAAAGGAGCAGGATATACCCAAAAGGTTATTATCCGGCAACTGGGAGCGCATCGTGATAAGGCAAGAAGTAGACGGTCAGGTGGAAGCTGAACCGCTTCGTCTGGAAGCTGGAGGGCGGGCAACCAGTGGTTCTCTGGAAGGTCACTGGAGTTTTGATGGTAGACGTACGCTAACAATGAATTGGAGCAATGCGTCCGAAGGGTCAAAGGAAGAATTGCTTTTGCTTCCTTCATGGGACTGGGAGCTTGGTCGTCCTACTTTAATTTTTACGGGTATGAATGAAAAGGGAATTTCTATTTGGGGAAAACGTATCAGCGATTAATCATATGAACTACATATTACACATAGAGGAGAGAAAAACCATGAATCAACCTGTATCTTTTAATAATCCGGTCATTGAGCAACGTGCAGACCCTTGGGTTTACAAGCATAGTGATGGGTATTATTATTTTACTGGATCTGTGCCAGAGTATGACCGCATTGAGGTTCGGCGGGCACGTACTATTCAAGGCTTGAATACAGCAGAACCAGTGGCAGTGTGGCATAAATATGAAACGGGTCCGTTAAGCGCGAACATTTGGGCACCGGAAATTCATTATATTAACGACAAATGGTACATTTATTTTGCAGCAGCTCGTACTACAGAAACGAAGGAAGGTCTGTTCGACCATCGGATGTTTGTGCTGGAAAATGCTTCAGCTAATCCGCTGGAAGGTGAATGGGTGGAAAAGGGACAGATCAAAACTCGCTGGGAGACGTTTGCTCTCGATGCGACAACCTTCCAGCATAATGGCGTTCTATATTATGTATGGGCTCAGAAAGATCCGGACATCGTAGGTAATTCCAATTTGTATATATCAGAAATGAGCAATCCGTGGACGCTGCGTGGTGAGCAGGTCATGATCTCAACACCAGAATATGACTGGGAAGTTATCGGTTTTAAGGTAAATGAAGGAGCAGCCGTTCTGAAACGGAACGGAAGGATTTTTATCAGCTATTCAGCTAGTGCTACAGATCACAATTATTGCATGGGCCTGCTAACGGCAGACGAGAATGCCAACTTACTTGACCCGAAATCGTGGGCAAAGTCTCCTGCGCCAGTATTCTGCACGAATGAGGAGACAGGTCAATTCGGACCTGGTCACAACAGCTTTACTGTTGCTGAGGATGGTAGTGACGTTATCGTATATCACGCTCGTAATTACAAGGAAATTACAGGTGACCCGCTGTATGATCCGAATCGTCATACACGTGTTCAGCGTTTGAACTGGAATGAGGATGGAACACCTGACTTTGGTATCCCGGTACCAGATGGCGTTTCTGTTGGTTAATCCAGTCGAAATATATGCTAGATGATTGACGTTTCACACAGCGACACTATAATTTTATAAACAACGTAGGAAAATAATTTTGCTGCGTATAACAATGGTAATAAGATACCTTCGACCTTAGGGTTGGAAGGTATCTTTTTGCTTTTGGGAGACGGAGGGAAGTTACGGGTACTTTAAATCATGGGATGCGATACACAGAACATGTCAAGCGAATAATTGATACAAATGTTTAATATTTTCCACGAGATGGAAGCTACAAATGTATGGTAAAGTGTAGGGTATACAAGATATTTTCAAAAGTCTCCTGTGCATACCGAATCGAATCACACGAGGTGAGAAAAATGTTACAATCGTTAAAAGCCATTGCTAATTACAGGAAAGAAAGTGATCTGGCCTGGGATACACCGACCTGGCTAAAGCTGCTTGTTTCGGCTGAGGAGCGTATTGTAAATTTGGAGCGCATTCGATCCATAGGTGAGTTAAAGGATGCTAATCCTGTACTGGATTATGTGGAGCGCACATTGCTTATTTTGGACGGACTTCCATTGTCATTCTGGGTTAAAGAGCTACTGGAGGATGTATTGGTATGGTCTGAGACCGCCAAAGGAGGCACAGTCCGCGAACGGCTACGCTGGCAGCATGAGGGCATTAATTTATTTGTACATAATATTGGCTCCTCTCAGCTGTATGTCAGACAGGCTCAAGCAGAGTCCCCTGCATACCCGCGTAACAGCATGACCCGGATTCTGATTGAGACGCATGGATTGATCGGACAGTATATACGGGGAGAAATACCTTTTGCGGAAAATCGACTGCTGCTTGAAATTACTCGTAAGGGCTGGCTGAGCTCGGAGGAATTGGAGCTTGTGTTACGAGCACTGAACGAATGCATTATCGCCGGTGTAGATCCTGCATTATGGGAGCAAGTACGCGGTGAAGTGGAGCAACTCATCGGCTGGATTGCCTGGGATAACGCCCCTGTAGTCTGGAGTGTAAAGGAGCGACTGGAGAGATTGCGGTCGGTTTCGATTCATGAAGGTGAGCCGTTTGAGCAGGCTTACGCCGAGCTGGAGCGGGAGCTGAATGTAGAGAAGGCGCTGGCTCAGCTGGAGAATCGGACACTTTGGTATGTAGAATCAGCTTTGCAGGATTTTTCACTTCAAGAATTGGTTAAGGTATTTTTACTCACGTTGAGGGATGGCACAGGGCAGGAACAGCCTGCAACGGTACGGCATATTAGTTTTGAATCACTTATGAATACGATGTATTATGACTATCGTGGTGTTAAGAAAATTAACGTATACAAAAAAAGAATGATAGAAAAATATTTAAGCGCATTGTCCTGGCAGGACATCACAAAAGGGAAACGGGAGCATAATCCTCATTTGAGCGTAGTCGTAGAGCATAAAGAGGAGCTGCCAAGTACCGTATTTTTTAATTTTGTATTTTCATCAGCTGCTGAAAAATTGATCGACTTTTGTATTGAGGCAGAAAAGACGCCTCTGTATGACAAAGCAGTACTGCTGCTGTTTGATCTGTTCGGATTACGGCGCGATGCCTATGATCGCTTTCACAATGAGGAAACATACCTTACAGATATGAACCAGACCGCCGATTTCAAAAGGGTCATTCTAGATTACGTGACTGGAACCCGTATACTGGATATCGGACCTGGCGGGGGCGTACTGCTGGACCTGATCGAGCAAGAAAGACCGGACTCGAAGCCGTTGGGTCTTGACATTTCTGTGAATGTGATTGAGGCCCTTAAACGTAAAAAGCAATTGGAGCACCGTCGTTGGGATGTCATCAAAGGGGATGCGCTTCAATTAGAAGAGTATGTGGAAACGGAGAGCATGGATACGGTTATTTTCTCTTCGATTCTTCATGAGCTGTATTCCTACATTGAACGAGATGGAAAAAGGTTCAATTCACAAACAGTGGAGGCTGCTTTGCATAGCGCCTACCGTGTACTTGCACCCGGCGGGCGCATTATCATTCGTGACGGTATTATGACCGAACCAGTAGAGCAGCGCAGACGCATTCGATTTTTGGAGCCGGACGGAATGGAATGGCTGCTGCGGTATGCGCAGGATTTTGCGGGTCGCCCCATTGAAATAGAGCGCATAGGTGAGCATGAGGCTGTTTTGCCGGTAAATGATGCAATGGAATTTCTGTATACCTATACATGGGGGGCGGAAGCCTATGTGCATGAGGTACAGGAGCAGTTTGGTTATTTTACTCCGTCACAGTATGAAGAGTGTATTCGTAACACACTTGGACCACAAGCGATTATCCGGTTGAGCCGCCACTATTTGCAGGAGGGCTATGCCGAAGCGCTGTCCAGTCGTGTTGAGTTCATGGATGAGCAAGGTCAGCCGGTTCCTTTGCCAGACAGTACCTGTCTGATCGTAATTGAGAAGCCAAATAACAGGGATGAAGCAACTAAATGATTTATAATTTAAACAAGAGAATGCCTTCTGAGTTGTGCCAAGCGCACTGGGAAGGCATTTTTTTGGAAAATGAATGGAGGTGCGTTCATGTCCGCGCAGGTAGTGATATCCGAATATAATCCGCAGTGGGTAGCAGAGTACATACAAGAACAGGCCAAATTGATAGAGGCTCTCGGAGACGTGTGTGTCGGCGTAGAGCATATCGGTAGTACATCCGTTCCTGGTTTGGGAGCCAAGGCTATTATCGACATTATGGTTGGAGTAGAAGATTTGGCGATGATTCAATCCGAACAGCGAGAGCGTTTACTAGGTATTCAATATGAATATGTACATAAGCCTGATTTTCCAGAGCGAGCTTTCTTTCGCCGTGGAGAATGGGGAGCTGGGACCCATCATTTGCATATTTACAAGTATAAAGGAGAGCATTGGGAAAACCATCTATTGTTCAGAGATTACTTGAGAGCGCATCCTGAGAGCCTGGGAGCGTATGAGACTTTAAAAAAAGATTTGGCTCACCAATTCAATCATGACAGTGCAGCGTATACCGAAGCCAAGGGACCTTTCATTCGGCAGGTGGTTGAGCAAGCGAAGCTTGAAAGACAAAGTAGAGACAAATGAAATTTTAGTACGCGTGGACAAGGTGGAGGAATGATGAAGAATAGGATGCTTGATGCACAGGTAACGCCGAATGGTTTAAAAGACAGAATGATGCTGCTGTCAGCACTGGATATTATATTGTCTCCAGAAGATTGGTTGCGCACGTATCGTATGCAGTCTGAATGGTCTGGTGATGTGTGCCTAGGTGAGGTGAACAACGGCGCTGGAGATACGATTCATATGCTATGGACGCGTGGAGCTGTGCTATTAAAAGGTTTTGACCACGAATCCCCTGTAAGTCCTCATGCAAGAGACGAATATGAGATCTGGCCGGGCATGTATGACGGTGTACCTGATGATATGATGGGGCTTTTAGAAGATGAAGCGCTGGAGAAGGAGGACGTTACCTTTTGTATGTGGAGGGAAGCGGGAGATAAGGAGTGGCGTATGGGCAACGTGAACATTCCTGAGGAATATGACGATGGCTCATCCTTTTTGCTGGGGAAAATTATAGTTACACCGGAGGAATATCAGGATTGGGCTGAAAGTTACTATGAGCTGCCGATTTCTCTAGGGGTGGTAAGGCAGATTTTCAACGGCGTTCCGATCACTGCACAGATGATCTCTGCGCTTCATCCACAGCGTAACGTTAGGGAAGCGATAAAGGAGCTAAAACAGCTTGGCATTCAGGTGCATGAAAGCTAAGAATACAGATTTGTTTTTCTTGACAAGTTTTGTATATAATACAGGAGAAATGGCTGGGCTAATTACCTCGAATTAAAGGAGCTGTGTTGAAGATGTCCAAACGTTTGATTCCTTACATCACGATGGATGGAAATGCAAAAGAAGCAATCGAATTTTATGAAAAGGCATTGGATGCTCAACTGCTTTTTATTCAAACCTTTGGGGAAATGCCGGAAAACCCCGATTTTCCCATTCCCGCAGAGGTCAAGGAACGTGTGGGACATGCCACCCTTAAAGTGGGCGAAACAGAACTCATGTTTTCGGATACCTTTCCCGGATCGCCGTTTAGCAGCGGGAATCAGGTGAGTATCTGTATTACAACCGATAGTGTGGAGCAAGCTCAAAAAATGTTTGATGCTTTACAGCAAGGAGGGCAGGTGGGAATGCCTTTGCAGGCAACCCATTTTAGTCCAGCTTATGGGAATGTAACAGACAAGTTTGGTGTCACCTTTCAAATGTTCACAGAGGCTCGGTCTTAAGAAATGGAAAACGGCTCGGTCCGCTACTTTAGCGATCTGGCCGTTTTTTTGCGTGCATGTCCTCGTCTGAAAAATAAATATACATACATAAAACATGGGGAGTGTTCGGATCTCTTTTTTCATGTATCGCTCAATTCCTAAAATAATTGTTTTAATATTGTTGAAATGGAAACCAAAATATATTATATTAAATTGTTAATGCACCAACGGGTGGGAGGACAGTCCATGAACAAAGAAGAACAGGTCATAATGGGTTTCAGGGACTTATATAACAAGATGGTTTGGCTCAATAAGGACAAGATGGAAGACAGTCTTAAGGGTTATAAGCCTTCTGAAGTACATTGCATGGAATACATTGAAAAAAATGTAGATTCCAACGTGACAACACTTGCGGAGTCCCTTTATATGACTAGCGGTGCCATAAGTAAAATAACTAAGAAGCTCATAAAAAAAGGCCTTATCGAAAGCTACCAGAAGCCGGATAACAAGAAAGAAATTTATTTTAGGCTTACTGAGCAAGGGAAAGTAGTCTATAAAATCCATGAGGAACTGCACAAGGAGTTTCAAGAGCGGGATAAAGCCGTATTTGAGCAGGTAACCGAGGAGCAATTTGACAGTATGCTTAGCTTCTTGGAAAAGTATAGCAGGCATTTGGATGCAGAAATAAAGAAAAAGGATATAGATATCAAGTCGAAATAAATTTGAATAATGAAAATCAAACCACAGGCAGCCGGGTTCTATTGAGAACGGGCTGCATTTTTTTATTATTATTTTGTTTCCAGGGAAGAAAAAATGTGATACGATAATTTTGTTTCCTAGGAAGTAAAAACGCAACTTTTGAGGGGAGAATTTAAGTGTTCAAATTTAGATCACACCATAAACAGACCACAGAACAAACCGTAGATAAACACGCTTTAATATTCGGCCTTATCTCTGTGTTTCTTTGCGGAATAAGCTTCAGTATTATAATACCTGTCGTCCCATTCTTAGTGCAGCCTTATACAAGCAATCCGGGAGAACAAGCTATAGTTGTTACGCTGCTGACCTCTGCTTATGCATTCTGCGTGTTTTTTGCGGCTCCCGTACTTGGAGCTTTGAGCGACAAATATGGCCGTCGACCCTTGCTCTTAGTCTGCCTTTTGGGTTCCGCAATCGGGTACTTAGTTTTTGGTATAGGAGGAGCTGTATGGGTACTATTTGCTGGGCGTATCATAGAAGGTATAACAGGTGGGAGCATAAGCACGATCTTCGCCTATTTTGCAGACATCATTCCTCCAGAACAGAGAACTAAATACTTTGGATGGTTGAGTGCAGTTGTAGGTATCGGCACTGTCATTGGTCCAACTCTAGGTGGATTACTTTCCAAGTTTGGTTATTCTGTACCTATGTATTTTGGAGCAATAATCACTTTATTGAATGTTGTTTATGGATTCTTTTTTATGCCTGAGAGCCTTGACAAGAAACATAGACTGAAAGAGATTACCTTTGTAAGACTGAATCCATTTACACAGCTTGCAAACGTACTTTCCATGAAAAACGTGAAAAGGCTACTTGTCTCAGCGTTCTTACTTTGGATACCCAACGGATCTTTACAGGCAGTTTTCTCTCAATTTACAATGGATACCTTCAGTTGGAAGCCTGCACTAATCGGACTTATGTTTTCAATTATGGGTTTCCAAGACATCATTTCACAAGGTTTCATCATGCCAAAGCTTTTAAAAAAACTTAGTGATAAACAGATAGCCATTCTTGGAATGTTCTCCGAGATTATAGGCTACAGTCTTATTGCGCTATCTGCTTTGTTCTCATTCTATCCTCTTATTATCGCCGGAATGTTTATATTTGGTTTTGGTGATTCGATCTTTGGGCCCTCATTTAATGGGATGCTCTCCAAGTCTGTCGATTCTAGTGAACAAGGAAGGATTCAAGGTGGTAGTCAATCTATTCAGGCTTTGGCAAGAATGATTGGGCCTATCATTGGAGGTCAAATCTATGTATCACTTGGTCATGCCACACCCGCTTTTATGGGGATGATTCTTATAGCAGTGGCAATACCCGTTTTATATAAGAGAACGGATGTGAATATGTAAACTACCGCTCGAAGCTTTCCGTAATCACCTGCATAGCAGGTAGTTTTAAGAAAATAATAGGGTTTCAGAACTTAGGAACAAGTTCTGAAACCCTATTATTTTACAGTAACGCCTTGCTAAATTAATTTTACATATGTGTACTTAAACGCCAAAGTTAAAATCATCATCTGTCAGCGGCTCTACATTCATTGCCCGTACATAGCCGTTTCCTTTTTTAGAAAAGAAATCGTGCTGCTTGGTGTGGGTGCTGATGCCGTTGAATACAATGGGATTGACTTCTTCTTCTTCAAAAAGTGGGTCAAAGCCCAGGTTCATCATGGCCTTGTTGGCGTTGTAGCGCAAGAAGACTTTAACATCGTCTACAAGTCCAATAGGGGCATAAATTTGCTCGGTATATTGTTCTTCGTTATTGTGCAAGTAGCGCAGCAAGCCTACCAGCGTCTGGTAGAGGTCACGTTGTTCTTCCTCGTCCAGTTCTGCATAAATCTCCTGTGCCAGTACACCTACATAGACACCGTGAATACTTTCGTCACGCAGGATCAGGTCGATAATTTCCCCGCTGCATGTCAGCTTGCCTTGACCTGCCAGATAGAGAGGGTAGAAGAAGCCGCTATAAAACAAATAGCTTTCTAACAGTACCGACGCAGCCATCGCGAGATACAGGTCTTTCGGTGTATGGATGTTCATATAATACTGACGAATGGTTTCTGCTTTGGTCTGAAGATGCGGATTTTCTTCCACCCAGCGGAATACACCGTCAATTTCTTCCGTGGAAGCCAGGGTGGTAAAGATGCTACTGTACGACTTGGCATGAATTTGCTCCATCATCGCCATAAAGCTTAATACCGCTTTGCGTTGCAGTCCGTCTACATGCTCCATAATTTGCGGCATCCCCACACCGCCTTGAATGGTGTCTAGCAGAGTCAAGCCGCCCAGCACCTTCATGTAGGCTTCTTTTTCGATATCACTGAGGGTTACCCAGGACATTTTATCGTCAGACAGCGGAATTTCATCATCCGTCCAAAATTGCATAATATTCTGATTCCAGAACATCAGTGTGAAATCATCGTCCGAGCGGTTCCAGTTTACGGCTTGTATACCTGTCATTGTTAGCATTCTCCCTTCAGCTTGCGAGATTCCCTAGAAACACACGTAAGATGTTACCGGAGAGTCATCGTATGCTTGACATACGGAAGCTGTATCCGTGAGGGCTTTGTCCAATCCTGTAAAGGTCTGAACCACGCGCTGGATACAGCTTCTAATGCCAAGCATTCATATCTATTCAAAATCTAATTTTATTTTATAGCTTGTTACCATATATGCATTAGATGGAGCAAGTGAGGCACTCTTCCACAGACAGTTTTTTGGTACGTGTGTAGTATAACGATTTAAGTCCTTTATGTGCGGCATACAGATAGCAACGTGCTAACTGACGTGTAGTCACGTCACTGTTCACATGAAGTACAGTCGAAATTCCTTGGTCCACGTGAGGCTGGATTTCGGCAATCAGATCAAGCACTTTGAATTGGTCCATTTGATAAGCGGATTTGTAAAAGAATACATTATCCTTTTGCAAATACGGCATCGGATAGTAAGTCGTCGAATTCGCATAGGTACGAGTCTCGATTTGCTCAACAATTGGCATAACGCTGGACGTTGCATTTTGAATGTACGAAATGCTGGCAGTAGGAGCAATCGCCATACGATAAGCGTGATACAGACCGTTCTTTTTGACGTCTGCTTTTAGTTTGTCCCAATCCGCTTGAGTTGGAATATAAATGTCCTTGAACAGTTCTTGCACACGTGCCGTTGTTGGACGATAATCCGTGTTCAGATATCGGTCAAAATATAGACCTGTCGCATAATCTGATTCCTCAAATCCATAGAAGCTTTGTCCGGCTGCTTTTGCGATTTCCATGCTCTTTTCGATGGAATGATAGTTCATCGTCATGAAGAAGGTACGGACAAAATCCTTCGCTTCATTGCTTTCATACGCAATTTTGTTCTTGGCAAGGTAGCCGTGCAGATTCATGACACCCAGACCAACGGAATGCATTTCACGGTTCGCTTTTGCAACACCTGGGGCATTAGCTACTTGGGTCATATCGCTGACCGAGGTAAGAGCAATCATACCCTCATGAACGGACTCACGGATTTTGCCATGTTCCATCACATTTACAATGTTCAGGGAAGCCAGGTTACAGCTTACATCCCGGCGAATAATATCCTGTTGTCCATAATCTGTAATTTCGGAAGTTTCCTGCAACTGGAAGATTTCCGTACATAGGTTCGACATCTTGACTTGGCCCACGTTTTTAAGAGCATGCGCCTGATTTGCGTTACTTTTGTTCATAATATATGGATAGCCAGACTCCAACTGAATCATGGCAATTTTCGTCAGCATATCACGTGCGCTCATCGCTATTTTTTTCTTCACTCGATCGTCAGCGAGCAGCGTATCGTACATTTCATCCAGATCCATGTCGTCCAAATGTGTTCCATAAGCCTTGAACACACTATAAGGTGCAAATACATGCAGCGGTTCATTATCTTGTGCCAGCTTGTAAAAGCGGTTCGGCACCAGCAATCCGATCGAAAGTGTCTTGAGACGTACTCTTTCATCAGCATTGATTTTTTTACTATCCAGGAACTCCAGCACGTCCCATCCGAAAATGTTGTAATAGGCTGCACCAGAGCCTTTACGTTGACCCATTTGATCCGCGTAGGAGAAACCATCTTCCATCAGCTTCAGCACAGGCATAATGCCTTTTGCTGCGCCTTCTACACCTTTAATTGCCTCGCCGCGTGACCGCAGCTTCGACAGGTTAACCGCAACACCGCCGCCAATTTTGGACAATTGCATGCAAGTGTTCAATACATAGTTGATTGAGTTCAGAGAGTCATCCATTTCGAGCAAGAAGCAGGACACCAATTCCCCACGGCGGCTTTTGCCAGCGTTCAGGAAGGTTGGTGTAGCTGGCTGAAGACGTTGCTCCATCATTGAGCGGGACAACAGGCGCGCCGTATCGGCGTTGCCGCGTCCCAAATGCAGGGCGACAGCAGCCACCCGGTCAGGGTAGTGTTCCAGATAGACTTTACGGTCGTTACTCTTCATTGCATAATCAGTATAAAACTTGGATGCTGCCATATAGGAAGGGAATTTAAAATTATAGCTATGAGTGATATGGAAAATATCATTAATTTCATCAGCTGTATAGCTGTTATAGAAATTTTCGTAATAATCATTCTCAATCATATACAGCACTTGAGCAGCTGTGTCAGCAAACTTCAAACTCCGTTCTTGAACTTCCTTCATAAATTCTGCTACAGCCTCTTGGTCCTTTTCCAATTGGAAAAAGCCGTCTGTATCGCGTTTCATCAACATGTTGTTCAATTCAATATGCCGCAACTCGGCTCACCTCCTGTTTAAAACGCTCCACATCTCCGAACGTTCCAGATAATTCAAATTTGCTAATCACGGGGACATTATAATGGTCGGCAATCAAATCCGCACTTTTGGCAAATTTCTCACCCCAGTTACGGTTGCCGCTTGCAGCTACACCAACAAGGTTTTGTGCATTTTTTTTCAAAAATGAAGATACCCTCTCAGGTATCTGCCCAAACCCGGTTGTATATGTAATGAGTACGTAAGGTTCTTCTATAGTCATCTGCTCCTCAATCTGAACCGCCGGAAGCTTGAGCTTGTTTATAAATCTTTTTACATTGCCGGTCTTGGAATCATAAGCAATCAGCATGGTGTGCAACCTCCTTAACAATTAACGAAAAAAAGAAAACGGCATTGCCAAGAGACCCATCATAGCTGTAATCCCTTGCTGGCTGCGCCATTTAAGATTTTTGACTCTATATTTACATGTATTTTCATACCTTTATCTTCAAGATATCGGGCATAAATACGTTTTTTACACTATATTTAGAGTACATTTTCTATTTTATATCTATATATAGTTTTGTCAATCGGTCTAGAGAGGCTCAGAGGACCCAGATCGGGTGTAAGTCCAAGCAGGGTGCGGAAAAGAGCGAAAGAACTTTTTTTTCGTAAGTATGTTAAAAAAGTATTGGAGTTTTTTAAGCTGAGGATGTACGATTTGTCAATGGGCAATAGAATGGAAAATTTACATTTTACTGTAGAAAGGATGGAGCAAATGGGAAGTGGTTTTATGGCATTTCAACCGTTTAGTATTATCTTTTTTGTCGTGTTTGGACTCATTGCTTTTGTAATCATTATGGGAATTGTCAAATCGATAAGTGCAGGTCTTTCCAATCAAGCAGCCGAACAGGTCCAACGTTCTTGCAAGGTTGTGGATAAGCGAACGAGAGTGCGTGGGGGATCAGGCAATTTTTCAGCTTCGACCGATTACTATATCACCTTTGAATTTGACAGGGGGGAGCGTAAGGAGCTGGAGGTGAAGGATACGGACTTCGGAATGATTGTAATCGGGGATCGCGGGGAGGTTCATTATAAAGGTACACGGTTCCTGGAGTTTGTGAGATTAATGGGAGCGTAAAAGGGGACAGGGTGATAGAGTATTACCAGAACCAATACATAATAGGGAGGAAGCTGACGATGCCACATATCATTGGAGCACGAATTGTATTAAGAGAGTACCGTCAGGAGGATATACCTGATATCCGAAGATGGGTTAATGACCCGGCAATCACACATGGATTAAGCGACGTATTTATCTATCCGCATTCACAGGCTAATAGTGAATCTTTTGTACAGATGATGATTGACGGCAACTCTGAGATCAAGGGCTTTGTCATTGCACATAAAGATACACTGGACTATATTGGACAACTCGATTTATTCAAAATCAACTGGGTAAATCGGCACGCCACCCTTGGGATTGTAATCGGGCGCGACGGTGATCTGGGCAAAGGATATGGGCGGGAAGCGATACGATTGATACAAAAATTTGCATTTCATTCACTGAATCTGCATCGGCTGGAGCTGGAGGTCTATGCGTTCAATGAACGTGCATATCGTTGCTATCTGGCATGTGGCTTTAAGGAGGAAGGCCGACTACGAGAAAAGCTATTCAGGGAAGGACAGTACTATGACATCATTCAGATGGGGATGTTGCGAAGTGAATATGAGGCTGTAGAGCAAGCGAAGGAGCCCTGAAAGTGAGGCCACATAAGCTATTTTACTCCGTCAGCTTTCTTCAATTTTTTATGAGTGAAATCACGGGGACTACACTCATCCTATTTCTGTTAGCTAAAGGACTTTCTCTGCAAAGTGCAAACTTCTTGCTGGTTGTATTCTTTGTAAGTATTTTTCTGTTTGAAATACCAACAGGAGCTATTGCGGACAAGTATGGAAGAAAAATTTCTGTTGTCTTGGGGCTTTGTTGTTTTCTAGTTTACAGTGTGGTGTTCGTTTGGACAGATCATATCGGGCTGCTTGTGTTTGCACAAGTCTTTGGGGGTCTGGCAGTATGCTTGCAATCAGGCTCGTTGGAATCCTGGGTTGTGGAAAATAGTGATAAGCCGATGGAAGTTCTTTTTACAACCTCAAACAGTATACAGTACATTTCGGGATTTATTTGTGGTCTGTTGGGGGCCTTCCTCGCAACATTTAACTATTCACTTCCCTGGGCAGCCAGCATTGTCTCTATTATCTTATGTATTATTCTATGCTGCTTTTATATGAAAGAGAAGAATACTACCCATATAAAAGCATCTGCTACTCGTATTACAACGATTATCGGGGAAAGTGTCCGTATCGGTTTTGAAAATAAGTCGATCTGGATTGTGTTTGTTATTGGTTTATTTATCAGCTTTTCGAATTCGGCGGGGAATACATTTCAACAGCCACGTCTGGTCGGTCTTTCTGAACAAGGAATTTGGATTATGGGATTGATCAAGGCGGGCTATTCACTATGTATGACTTTGGGAAGCTATTTGGTTCGAAAGCTAGGCGCACGTTATAGTGATGTACATATACTCATGTATGCTTGCGGGATGATTGGGATATGGCTCATTTTAGCGGGTGCTTTCAACACGTTTTATCCTGTACTGCTCACCTTTTTAATCTATGAAATTGGGCGAGGGATGTACCCGGTTGCCAAACAAATTTTTCTGAACAAAAGAATCTCTAATGAGTATCGTTCAACACTGCTATCTCTGGATTCTGCCATTTCCCAACTAGGTATGTGTATAGGTTTAATCGTAACAGGAGTCGTAAGCCGTAATTTTACCAATCTTGCTTCAGATCAAACACCTATTCAGATATCTTGGGTGCTGTGTGGTGGGATTGCATTGATTCCAATCTTTTTGTTGCTTTATGTCCACCGGGTGTCCAGGAAAAATAATAGCTGGAAAGAAAAAGTAACAAAACAGAATGTTTAGTGTAAAAAGGGGCTGACAGGTCTTGACTGTCAGCCCTTATATACTCTTAGTAGCAATCAATCTCTACTTCTCCCCATACCATAGCTTCAGACGATTTTGAATCAGGCCAGTGAAGATTTCTTCAGCCTTTGGTACACCCGCCTGATCCAGCTCTTGGAGCATGCGGTCATACACGGCATCGAATTGATCTGGCTTGGCGAGTACGGCCTCAGGAATTCGTTTGCGTACAATGTCCTGCGACTTCTGATAAATAACATTGTAATTTGTATTGGTCGGAACAGGCATGTTGTAGGCAGCACCCCACTCTTTTACCGGAAAATCCTTTTCGTTCGGGAACAGGTCTTTCCATGTCCGAGCTTTATATGCCTGAAGGGATTCTTTTTCCGCTTGGCTATAATTTTCGGTAATCATCTCCGGATAATTGGTTGTGTAATAGTTGCCAGTAGGGTCCTTCACGCTATCGCCGTAATGTGGTCCCCATATCCAATACAAACCGATACCTGATTCTCTGCTAAAAGAAGCGTTATCTTTGTTTTTGCGTTCTTGCACAGCTGCAGGAATGACTCGTTTGCCGTTCTCTACATTGTAATGCTGGCCTTCGATTCCCCAATTACGTAAAATTTGCCCTTCATCGGAGGCCAGGAAGTCCAGAAACTTGATCGCTCGCACTGGATTTTTGCATGAAGTTGTAATGCCAATCCCAGACGCAGTATCGAAACCAATGGGCTGGAGGGAATGATCCTCGTATTGCTCATTTAAAGTGACCGGAAAGTGGGAATAGGTGTATTCATCCTTACCTGCTGCCTTGAGCGCATTTTCGGCATCCTGGTAGTTCCATTCCTGATCAATCAGTCCGATGACACGACCTGCGGCGATTTTGGATTTGTATTGATCACTTTTTTGTACAAAAGTATCCCTATCCAACAGACCTTCATTGTACATATGGTTTAACCAACGAAAATACTCTCGCTCCTCCGGGCGTTTGTAGTGAAGTATGGCTTTGTGTGTTTTAGGATCAATATAATATTCTCCATCGTCTGGTCCACCTGTAGCTGTAACTGCCGGGTTTGTCACAGTAATCTGCATTTTCCAGTCCTCGGCATCGAGTGATAAAGGGATGGTAGGCTGGCCATTGGTAGTAGGGTATTTGGCGACATAATCTTTAAGTGCTTTTTCAAAATCTTGAACGGTGCGAATTTTGGGGTATCCGAGTTTCTTAAGGGCTTGATGCTGGATTTCGAAGCCTGCTTGTGCATCAAACGCGATGTGATCTACGCCCAAATTGGTTGGGATGGTGTAAATGGCGGGATCTTCACTACTATATTTAATACGATTAAAATAATCTCCATACACTTTCTTAATGTTAGGACCGTATTTATCAATCAGGTCGGTTAAGTCAATGAGTGCTCCGGCATCGACCAGCTTTCCAATGTCTCCTTTGGGGTACACGAGATCAGGGTACTCTCCGCTAGCAGCCATTAAGGCAAACTTTTCCTCACCTCGACCGTTAACAGCATGTTCGGCATTTAGTGTAACACCCGTTTTCTTGATAATTTCCTGCCCGACAGCGTCCTTCATGTTATTCCAGTTGGAGCTTGAGTCACCGCCAAAGAACGTTAATGTAATGGGACTGGTGTCATCGGGGTCTTCCTTTTCTGCCGTACTGCCTTTGCTATTCGCGCAGCCCGTTGTAACGAGCAGCAGCAAAGCCAGAAGCAGGATGGAGCATTGTTGTACCGACCTGTTCGTGAACATCTGCAAATCCCCCTTAATAAGTATGATTTACACAATGTAAGTGCTTTCATTAGTAAATTGTAGGAAATAAAGAACCTTACGTCAAGTTATTTATGTTTATTTGTTATGTGTTTTGTTTTTTATTAAGCAAACATATTTAATGAAAGGTGTGGATTTGTGCAAATCCATCGTTTGATGATCTAAAACAAAGTATGCTACGATGGTACCAGTTTATAGGCATACCTGTATATTTAGAAGACTAAGGTAGAAAAAGATTTTGAATAGGGTTGGGTGAGGAGATGCGTGGAAAAGTAACATTGCAGGAAATTGCGGATGCGGCGGGTGTTTCAAAGTTCGCTGTTTCACGTGCACTGTCAGGCAAACCCGGTGTAAGTGAAGAGACGAGGGCGCTGCTGGTTAAGCTTGCTGCCCAGATGGGTTATTTTCGCAGTCATCCCAAAATGACCGGGGTAGAGCCTCGGGACACAGATGCCAGAGAATGGTCGGGTACCGTGCTGGTGTTATTTCCGAATATTCGACACCAGAATCGGGAGTCCAGGTACTGGGGACCTGTATTTGAAGGGATTTCCGAGCGTCTGAACCGCAAGGGATTGGATATGATCACGTTAACGGAGCCTTCAACTGATGATATGTTTTCTTTGCTGAACCCGGAGGGCATTAAAGGGATTATCACAGTAGGAACAATTTCAACTACGTTGTTGCTGAACATTTATCGAATGGGTATTCCAGTCGTCATGGTGGATCATTGGGACTCTGCATTTTTAAGTGATGCGGTGTTTACGGATAATCGCACATGCATGAATGAATTAATGAAGGATTTGCTGTGTAAGGGTTATGCCCACTTTCAGTTTGTGGGTCATATTGACGACGCTCACAGTTTCTATGAACGTTGGGAAGCTTTTCGGTCCGCACTGGAAATGAGCGGAGTAGAATTACGGCAGAACAAAGCCCTTATTTATGGGGGAGCGCAGGCACTTGCCGAGGAAATGGACAAGTTGCCCGAGGATGAGCTGCCAGAGGTTTTTGTTTGCGCTAATGACGTGACTGCTTCGCAAGTCGTGGAAGTGCTGAAAGGAAAGGGGATTGACGTTCCGAGGCGGTGCGGGGTGACTGGGTTTGACGATACGAATGATCAAATGCCGATCTATGCCACGGTGAGAGTGGATAAGGAACTGTTGGGGATGCGAGCGGTGGACCAGTTATTATGGCGCATCATGAATCCAAGCTCGCCTGTGGAAAAAAAGCTGCTGCACGCTGATCTACTCATACGGGAAGTTCACGCGCCACGGATCAGCCGGGAAAATGATGATCGTGATCGTTCCTTTAGCACAATTAAATATAGTTGATGTGCGGATATGTGGGATGAATTCGATCCGCAGTGAAGACGAGGGAAGTCGCTTTTAGCCTGTTTAGGGGTAGAGGGCGACTTTTATTTTGTGTTTTACCGGTTGTTCCAAAAAAACAATTGACTAACTTGTTAGCTTGATGTTATTTTTGTTATGTTAATGAGTGATCCAGATGTTCCCAATCATCCTTATAGGGAGGCTTGCGACGATGATTAATGTAATAGGATTGGATGGCTGGAGGTTTAGGGAAGCACAAACTGATGAGTGGCTCAGTGCGAAAGTGCCGGGTTGTGTGCATACCGATCTTTTGCAACATGGTAAAATTCCTGACCCTTTTATCGGTATGAACGAGATAGAGGTACAGTGGGTTGATAAGCAGGATTGGATATACGAAGCCTATTTTGAGATAGATGCAAATCAGCTTCAATGTCAATGTGTAGAGCTGGTGTTGGAAGGCCTGGACACATACGCAGATGTAAGAGTAAATGGTCAAGCTGTCTTATCGGCCAATAATATGTTTCGGGTATGGAGACAGGATGTGAAGGCATTTGTTCAGCAAGGGAAAAATCGGCTTGAAATCCATTTTCGCTCTCCGATTACGGAAGATGTGCCTAAGCTGGAAAGGTTGGGCTATGGACTTCCCGCACCGAATGATCAGTCCGAGATAGGTGGCTTGTCCGATAAAAAAGTAAGCGTTTTCGCTCGTAAGGCTCCCTATCACTATGGCTGGGATTGGGGACCAAGGCTGGTGACGAGCGGGATCTGGAGAGAGGTTCGGCTTGAAGCTTGGTCTGGTCTGACTATGAGAGACCTGTTTATTCGACAGGACGAAGTGAGTACGGAGAGGGCTGAACTCACGGCAGTAGTAGAGATTGAAAATGCAGATGAGATTAGAGATGTCGAGTTGTGTATTTCTGTTGACGGCGGGGTATGGTCCAAACCGGTTCGCCTGCGGAAGGGAAAGCAAACAGTGGAGCTGGGGCTGGTGATAAAGGAGCCGAAGCTGTGGTGGTGTCGTGGACTGGGAGAGCCGCATCAGTATACGTTTGTAGCCGAATTGAAGGAGCAGGCACAGGAAGCGGTGATTGCGGAAAAATCAGTGAAAACGGGACTGCGATCGATTCGTCTTGTACGTGAGCGGGATACGGCAGGCGAAAGCTTCTATTTTGAACTGAATGGAATCCCCGTGTTTGCTAAAGGAGCCAACCATATTCCGAATGACAGCTTTGCTGCCGAAGTTACGTTGGAACGATATCGGCATGAAATTGCCAGTGCAGCCGCCTCCAATATGAATATGTTGCGGGTGTGGGGTGGCGGTATTTATGAACAAGACGTATTTTATGACTTGTGTGATGAACACGGCTTGCTCGTGTGGCAAGATTTTATGTTCGCATGCAGCATGTATCCGGGGGATCAGGCTTTTTTGGACAATGTGACGCAGGAAGCCGAAGATAACATCAAGCGATTGCGCCATCATCCTTGCATTGCGTTATGGTGCGGCAATAATGAGATTGATTCTGCGTGGGCCCATTATGAAGAAAATGCGGGCTGGGGCTGGAAAAAGGCCTACACGCCTGAGCAACGGGAACGCCTATGGGATGATTATGAGACGCTCTTTCACCGGATTTTACCGGAGGCGGTAAATACCTGGGCTCCGCAGACGGCATATTGGCCCTCCTCACCGCTAATTGACCTGACCGGAGATCGAAACCAGCATGCTCATCCGTCCTCAACAGCAGGAGACATTCATTATTGGGGAGTATGGCATGCGTCTGAGCCGTTTGAGAATTATCACATACATGTGGGCCGTTTTATGAGTGAGTATGGTTTTCAGTCCTTTCCTGAATACAAGTCTGTTCGCACGTATGCGGAAGAGAAGGATTTGGAACTGGAATCTGCGGTGATGCTGGCACATCAAAAAAACGGTTCAGGCAATCGGTTGATTCAAGAATACATGGGACGGTACATGCGGCAGCCCAAGGATTTTACATGTTTTCTTCTCATGAGCCAAGTTTTACAGGCAGAGGCGATGAAAATGGCTATAGAGGCCCATCGTCGTCACAAGCCCTATTGCATGGGGACATTATACTGGCAGATGAATGACTGCTGGCCCGTTGCCTCTTGGTCGAGTATGGACTATTTTGGTCGTTGGAAGGCGCTTCAATATACAGCTAAACGCAGCTTTGCCGATGTGCTCTTGAGTGCAGTAGATACGGAACAGGGGAGTAAAGAACTGCATCTGGTTAACGATACGCTAGAGCCGATAGCAGGTACGCTGCGGCTGACGCTTTTGCATATCCGTGGCAGTCAGGCTATTCGTGATGAGAACGTTAAGGTAGAACAGCCGGCGGGCGGCGCAGGGATCGTACATATACTGCCTACCGACCAATGGCTGAATGGCCTGGATCGTACGGAGCATATGCTGGTCGCACGTCTGATACAAAACGGTGAACAGGTGGCCTCCAGCGAAATTTATTTTGCAGGCACGAAAGAGATGGATTTACCTCTGGCGAAAATTGAAGTGACAGAGATACAGGGAAGTGGGGGCAGTAGGTTCATGCTCTGTTCGGATACACTTGCTAGACATGTGTGGTTGACCGCAGAACAGGAGGGGATTTTCAGTGACAACCACCTGGATCTGGCGCCTGGTATTCCCAAAACGGTGGAATTTCTGACCTTGCGTAACGGTGCCTCCGCATTTGAGGCAGCTGCGCCAGGTGCATTGACGGTACAATCATTGGTCAATTGGATACAAGGGTAGAGGACGGTAAAAGCTTATCCGCCTTGAATACAGTAAGCATCTGTCTCCCGGGGACATGAGGTCAACTTCGGGAGAACAGATGTTTTTTTATCTTCATTTTATGCAGAGTGGAGCGCTTCCATTGAGCTTGAAGCCATTGTGGTGTACACTGTCCAGAACAGGTGTAAATTGGAACGTCAGGAAGGATGGACGGTTACAAGGAGGGAAAGTAACATATGTATGACCGTTTAAGATCGTTAAATTATCCAGTCAAACTTTATATTTTTATCGCACTGGCCTTATGCTCCGTAATCAGTACATTGTGGATCATTAACGTGCGATTGCCCTCAGGGGGCCGCCCTTATTTTTTTATTTGGTGGAATATGATGCTGGCCTGGATTCCTATGCTGCTGACGCTTTTGCTAGATGTCATTCATTGCTCGTGGAGACGGGGAACGAGGACATTTATGCTCTGGATCATAGGGGCTGGCTGGCTTTTCTTTTATCCCAATATACCCTATTTGATTACAGATTTGCTGCATGTATTCGCCAGATATCCATTTCTCGGGGAGCAGCGTTTTTGGGGCAATCCGTACTTTTGGAATCATGTATTAGGGATGCTGCTGGTAGCTGTGCTCGGCCTCACCATGGGGGTTGTATCGCTTGAATCCGTACGACAATTGGTGCAGCGTGCTCGAGGCGGGCTTGTCAGCTGGTTGTTTATGCTGGCGGTACTCCTGCTAAGTAGCCTGGGGATTTATATTGGTCGTTTCTTTCGAGGAAACACATGGGATATTGTGTCTGCGCCGTCCCAGTTGTACACACAAATATCTTCCATATGGGCAGACTCTTTGCAACGCACGCATTTCGTGGAGTTTAGCGGGATGGTATTCGTGATTATGCTCGTTAGCTATGTATCCACGATGTGCGTGGTCTGGATGGGGAACAGCCGCCGGGACGAATGGCATCGCTGGTGATTACGATGGGGCTGAGTGGCTAATTATCATCATAAGATAAAATGTAAAGGCAAAGGAGGAATAGCTACAATGAACGGACAGAACCGATCTGATATCCGCGCTGGTCTTCAGGTGGATATTGTGCTTAAAAAGGATCAGCCCACGGGTAAGCTGACGCGAGGAACGGTGAAGGATATTTTGACCAATTCCCCGCGTCATCCGCATGGAATCAAAGTACGTTTGGCAGACGGGCAGGTTGGACGTGTCAAACATATTGTAATGAAAGAAGGATAGAGCTGTAGGCTTAGGAGGGATGATGTATGAATCAGGCAACGGCATGGTCTAAAAATGATCGTTACCCGCTTGTTTTACTTGTACTGCTGGTGCTTGCTCTCATTTGGTCCTTGGTTCGTCCGGCGGATTATTTTACATGGGTACTGGAAGTTCTCCCAGCCGTTTTGGGAGTTGTACTGCTGGCGGCTATTTACCGTCGATTTCGGTTTACCAATCTGGTATACACCCTCATCTGGCTACATGCATTGATCCTGATTGTCGGCGGGCACTATACCTATGCTGAAATGCCGCTATTCAACTGGATTCGGGATACGTTTGGGCTGGAGCGCAATTATTATGATCGACTTGGGCATTTTGCGCAAGGTTTTGTGCCTGCACTCATTGTCAGGGAAGTGCTGCTACGTAAGACGACTTTGGGAAGCGGGAGCTGGCTCACTTTTCTAACGGTTAGTGTATGTCTTGCGATCAGTGCTGTGTACGAACTGATTGAGTTTGCCGTTGCCAAGGCAACCGGTACAGCGGCAGAGGCCTTTTTGGGAACACAGGGAGATATATGGGATACTCAATGGGATATGCTTCTTGCGTTCATCGGTGCCCTGACAGCGGTGATTTTGTTAAGCGGGGTACATAACAAGCTGCTTAAGCAGCTAAAGGTGTAGCAGAGTTTCTTGAAAGTCCAATATTTTTGAGGGCTATATTCGCGTCACAGGGTAGCTGTCGAGATGTAGGGTCGCTGCATCCATGTAGCTGTCCAGCAGCCGCTCAAAAATACGGTCCCATGTCTGCTCCAGACTGTATGCTCTACCGGTTCTGGACAGAAAGTCGCGAAGTGGGGCATCCTCGTACAACAGGAGTACAGCTTTGGCAAATGCAGCGGCGTCCCCAGCTGGACACAGTAGCCCTGTTTTCCCATCGATTATATTGTCTTTGACCCCGCCTTCATTCGCGCCAATCACGGGTGTGCCGCTGGCCATAGCCTCCAACACGACGTTACCAAAGGTTTCCGTAGTGGAGGGAAAGAGGAATACATCGGCTGCAGCGTAGAGTTCAGCTAATTCCGGTCCTTTTACAAAACCAAGCCAGTGAACTGCGTGCTCTGGCACCCCGATATCTGCTGCAGTTTTGTACTTAAACAATGGGCCATCTCCTGCAATGACCAGTACTGAGGCTGCGCGGACGTCGTCGGGTAACTGGAGATAGGAATCCAGTAACGTGTCTATCCCCTTTTCCGGTGCAAGTCTGCCCACATATAAAATCACAAATGCGTCTGCACGAACACCCCATTTTTCCCATATCGCTTCGCGATTCACTGTGGGCTGGAAGCGGTCGGTATCAATTCCTCTACCCCAGATTTCGAGCTGTCCCATTCCTTTATTGCGTAACAATTCCATGGTTGACCGAGAGGGGACATATACCCTTTCACAATGTCTGTGAAACCAGAGCATGTATTTCCATAATGCAGGTTCAAGCCAGCGAAGCTTGTAGTATTCGAGGTATTTATCAAAGTGGGTGTGATAGGAGGCGACGAGTGGAATATGGTGTTTGGCAGCGTAGCTTGTTCCATACAAGCCAAGGTTAAACGGAGTAGCGACATGAATTAGATGCGGGGAAAAGGCTGACAGGCGCTCGTTGATTTGTTTGGCATTAGGGATCGCAAGTCTGCATTCCCGGTACAATAAAAAGGGAATACTTCGAAATCGCTCCACGCCCGGCCCCGAGGACAGATGATGATCTGCCTCCGGTGCGAAGACAAGCGTAGATACCCCATGTGTCTCCAAATAGCCAATCCATCGTTCCAGTGTCAGAGCAGCGCCATTGACATCAGGCGTATACGTGTCAGTAAATAATGCGACTCGAAGCATGCCTTCATTCCTCCTCCGCCATTCTCATTTATCCTA
The DNA here is from genome assembly GCF_054113385.1 of Paenibacillus sp. ALE2. NCBI lineage: Bacteria > Bacillati > Bacillota > Bacilli > Caryophanales > Paenibacillaceae > Paenibacillus > Paenibacillus sp. ALE2. Next base: position 5,267,369 of record NZ_CM134213.1, on the reverse strand, counting down.
TGATGTTCCAGGGGAGTCCGCTTGGAGGCTCCGGCTTTTATTGTGTCATGATTTTGTTTACGGGCTTGCTGGGTTTTGTAAAAGATGGCCTGCGGACAGGCGCTCTTCTCAGATTTTACTAATCCATGGCACGATAAGTTTCTCTTGTGAGGTTGATGCATATAGGTTAATTCTGTTGATATGTATCCTAGTAGGAGCTGTACATTTCATAAATATTCCTGATCTCCGATGGTTTTGGGTAATAATAAAACATGGACTTTGTCTTGAAATTTCATTATAGTAATTCGGTATGAATAAATTTGAAGGGTAAGCAGGAGGGATGGCTGTGGCTTTTGGAGCACGGGTGTTAAAAACGGGAATCGCAGTGACGCTCGCCCTTTTTCTGAGCACGCTTTTGAACACCCATTCGCCTGTGGGGGCAGCGATAGCCGCTATTTTTGCCATGCAACCGTCGATATATAGGTCGTGGCGTTATTTTCTGGATCAACTCCAAACAAGCACATTAGGTGCAATCATGGCGTTGCTGGGCGGAATGGTATTTTCGAATGAGCCGATTGCGGTCGGACTGGTATGTGTATTGGTACTTATGATATGTCTGAAAATAAACATGGCTGATACGGTTGGATTGACACTTGTGACCGTTGTTTCTGTCATGGAAGCTTCAGGAGACTGGAAATTTGCAGTAACCCGCTTTGCGCTGACTCTGATCGGGATTGTGTCTGCTTTTGTCATCAACATTACCGTTTTTCCTCCCAAACCGAAAAGGCAGTTTATCAATCAGATTCAAAATGTATTTAACAGCATGTCCTTGCTGCTGCGAACTGCCATTTCCGATGAGATTAAGGAGTCTGTCTTTAGAGAGGAAAAAGGAAATTTGGAGGGAGCTATTAAATCACTCTCGGATAAATATCATTTGTTCGAAGAGGAGCAGAAAAAGCTCAAGCGCACCAAGTTCAGTCAGACGAGACAAATGGTCGTATACAAACAAATGCTCGAAAGTTTGCACAAAGGTTACGAGGTCTTGGATGCGGTGGAAAGGCACTACTTCCAATCTTTACGTCCAGAGGGAACAGATGCGTTTTTTGACGACCATCTGGAGCGGCTGATTCGTTTCCACGAGCACGCTCTGCTGAAATTCGAAAATAAACTGAAACCAAATGAGGATGAAAGTGAATTGTTCCAGCAGGCTAACGGTGATTTTATGAAGCATGCAATTACACGTTTTGACCATTGTCAGGAGGGAATGCTACGGCTTTCCATCGTAGCTGCGACGATGTACGACTATGGTCATCAACTGGAGCGATTGAGCAGACTGGCCGACCATATTCATCCTGTGGAAGAGAGCCGATAGGCGATTTCGGAAAAAAGAAAAGGCGACCGTATTCATCAATCAGATGGACGGTCGCTTTTTTATGTAATGAATTTAATAAAGTAGGAACAGCCTAATGGAAGGTTGCCAGAAAGCACAAAAAAAGCCCACTGGTTGCGAACAGGGACTGAACTTGCTACAATAGAGGATGCTATGTTTTACATAGTAAAACCGTATTGCATAAGTTGTTAACACATTACTTGTTACATTATAGCATGCTTCAAAGGAATAGTCAATTTTCCCGGATCAGGGGGATGCGATGAGTATGCCCGGGTCCATAATAGAGCATAGTTTGTACGCAAGGGAGCCCTGCGCGGAGCAGGAGGAAACGGAACAGGAGCGATGTCAGTGACTACTGAGCAGCAATGGAATGAGGAACAACAAAGAGTAGAAGATGTGACCGCAGTCATTAGCGGGCGTATTCGGAAGCTGGAGACAGAGGTTGGTTCTGTGCGAGGCGATGTCGTCGATATGCGTAAAGACTTCTGGGATGAGGTAACGATCAATTTCAGTGAGGCGGATGATGTGGGAGAGACGTCCACCAGTTTGCGTCAGCAGTCTGAGATTTTGTCTGAGCGGGAACGAAGACACAAGCATTCCACTGAGGCGTTAGGTCGTTTGAAAAAGTTGCTTGACTCACCTTATTTTGCACGTATTGATTTTGCTGAGGAAGGGCAGACTGCGGAGCGTATTTATCTGGGGATTGCCTCCCTGCTGGATAACCAGGATGAGGAATTTCTGATCTACGACTGGCGCGCACCTATTTCGAATCTTTATTACGATAACATGCCAGGTCCCGCTTCTTATAAGACCCCAGCAGGAGAGATGGAAGGAGAACTGACGCTCAAACGCCAATTCTCGATCCGTGACGGACAGATCCGCTTTATGTTCGATACCGGCGTCACCATTGGAGACGAACTCCTTCAAGCCGTATTAAGCCGGAGCTCGGATGCTCAAATGAAAAGCATTGTCGCCACCATTCAAAAGGAGCAGAATCGCATCATTCGTGATGATCGAAGCCGGATGCTGATAGTTCAGGGAGCGGCAGGAAGCGGCAAAACCTCCGCTGCGCTTCAGAGAGTAGCATATTTGCTATACAAGTATCGGGATCACTTGCGAGCAGATCAGGTCGTGTTATTCTCGCCAAACCCCATGTTCAACAGTTATGTTTCGACAGTATTGCCTGAATTGGGTGAGGAAAATATGCTTCAGGCCACATTTCAGGAATATTTGGAACGGCGTTTGGGCCGGGAGTTTCAGCTAGAAGATCCTTTTGAGCAGCTGGAATATGTGCTATCAGCGTCGTCACAGCCTGGGTATGAGGCTAGGATGGAAGGTATCCGCTTTAAGTCATCCAAGACGTTCTTACATGTTATTACAGGCTACAAAGCGCACCTGGAACAAAAGGGAATGCGTTTTAAACCGGTTCGTTTTCAGGGACGTGAGGTGATTTCAGTAGAGCAATTGGCAAGCAAGTTTTATGGATTTGACTCGGCTGTGCGGCTGGCGAACAGATTGGAGCTGCTGCGTGATTGGATGCTCAAAGAACTGGCTCGCTTTGGTAAGGAAGAATGCTCCGCTCCTTGGGTGGACCAGCAGATGGATCTGATGGAGCCGGAGGATTATCAGCGTGCATATAACCGCATGCGCCGGAAATCCAAGAATAAAGGCGATACCTTCGACGACTTTACGCGTGAAAGAGAAATATTGGCGCGTATGGTGGTCAGTGATCGCTTAAAGCCCCTGCGCAAGTGGATTAAGGCACTTCGCTTCGTGGATACAACCCGTCTATACAGCGAGCTGTTTATGAACGAGACGTTATTAAGCGAACTGTCGAATCATGCAGAGCTGCCCGTCAACTGGAGTGAAATTAGTCGGCAAACTCTGAAACGCATTCAGGCTGGAGAACTAGCGTATGAGGATGTGACGCCCTTTTTATATTTGCGTGAGCTGATGCTGGGCTTCCGCTCCAATAGCAACATCCGTCATGTGTTTATTGATGAGGCACAGGACTATTCACCATTCCAGCTGGCGTTCTTCAAACGATTATTTCCACAGGCTAAAATGACAGCACTGGGCGATTTTAATCAGGCTATCTATGCCCATGCTTCGGTGCTTCAGGATGCAGAACCATTGTATGACCTGTATGGAGCAGAACAGACTGAGATGATTTCCCTGACACGCAGCTATCGTTCCACACAGGAGATTGTAGAGTTTACCCGGGGGATGGTAGCAGGAGGGGAGCATATTGTTCCGTTTAACCGTAAGGGTGAGAAGCCTCTGGTAACCGAGGTGAACTCGCGTGAAAAGCTGCATCAACTGATAACTGAGAATGTTACAAAATTGCTGGCAGAGGGTTATGAATCCATAGCGGTGATCTGTAAAAATGCTGATGAAAGCGCGGCAGCCTACGAAGCACTAGAAGGACAACTGCCAGTAAAGCCAAAATTAATTAAGAAAACAACTCCCGCTTTTGAAAAGGGGATTCATATTATTCCGGCCTATCTGGCGAAAGGCGTGGAGTTTGATGCGGTTCTCATTTATGACGGATCGGCCCAAGAATACCAGCGTGAGAGTGAGCGTAAATTGTTCTACACGGCCTGTACGCGAGCGATGCATTTGCTGCATATCTATAGCATAGGGGAGATTACGCCATTCGTGAGTTCGCAGGAATCGGAGACGTATATCCGTAAAGTGAAATAAAGTGACCAGGTTCTTTAGGGGCGGCTGGCAATATTGAGCGTATTCCAGTAACATAAGCAAATAAGCCAAACAGGTAAGAAGCATAAACGGAGGTTACAAACGTAATGGACATGAAAAGAGTATTTCAACGCCCACCGCTGGCGGACTGTGTACCCGAGTTGGTAGCTACAGCTAGAGGGGAGCGCAAGGCATCGCTGGTGATCCGCGGAGGAACGCTGGTCAATGTGGTATCGGGCGAATTGTTACCGGGCATGTCTATTGCTGTGCAAGGCTCTCGTATCGCCTACGTTGGTAGAGACGTTAGCCATACGATTGGAGAAGACACCGTAATCATTGAAGCGGAAGGCCGCTATATGGCACCGGGTTTGCTGGACGGACATTGTCATATTGAAAGCACACAGCTCACCGTAACTGAATTCGCGAAGGCTGTACTGCCGCTGGGCGTGACGGGCGGTTTTTTTGACCCACATGAAATTTCCAATGTGCTCGGTCTAAAAGGGCTTCGTCTAATGCTGGACGAAGCCCGCACGACACCGCTGGCTGCTTACATGCAGGTAGCTTCCTGCGTGCCTTCCACAGGCCCAGAGCTGGAAACGACCGGTGCCTCTTTCGGTCCGGCGGAAGTCACAGAGGCTCTAAGCTGGGGCCCAGATATGATTGGACTGGGCGAAGTAATGAATTTCCCTGGCGTCGTCTATGGTGATGACGTGATGATTGGGGAAATTCAGGCCACGCTGCGCGCCGGCAAGGTGGCGGACGGCCATTTTACATGGGCCTCCGATGATTGGCGGCTGCCGGTCTACGCAGCCGCAGGAATTACGGGCGATCACGAATGTGTCACGCCCGAGGATGTAGCCGAGCGCATCCGGCTCGGCATGTATGCCAAGATGCGGCAAGGCTCCGCATGGCATGATGTGGCCGAGACGATCCGTGCCAGCACGGAAATGGGTCTCGACACGCGCCGCATGATGCTGGTGACGGATGATCGCAGTGCGGAATCCCTGCTCCATGAAGGGCAGATGGACTTCGTGGTGCGTCATGCGATTGCGCAGGGCGTTAAACCCGTGACTGCCTTTCAAATGGCAACGCTGAATACGGCAGAGCGCTTCGGCGTAGCACGGGACATTGGCTCGATTATTCCCGGTGCGATTGCCGATATTATCCTGCTTGATGGCCGCTTAGCCGAAGTGAATGTGACGGCTACCATCGCAGCGGGCCAACTGGTGGCTGAGTACGGACAAATGGTCGCCGACTGGGAAGGCTTTGTTTATCCTGCGGAAGTGATGGACACGGTCCATTTGGGTCGAGAGCTGAGTGCTGCAGATTTTCGTATTGCGGCTCCAGTACAGGAAGGGAATGTACCTGTACGGGTAATTCGTGTCACGGAAAATCATGTGGATACGAAGGAAGTGCGGATGACCGTTCCGGTGCGTGATGGTGAAGTTGCATCAGATCCTGCGCAGGATTTGTGCAAAATCGCCGTTTTCGAGCGGCATCATGCCAGTGGCAGCCACGCGGTGGCGCTTGTGACAGGCGTCGGCTTCACCGAGCCGGCTGCAATTGCCATGACCGTAGCGCATGACAGCCACAACCTGCTCGTCATTGGTAATGATGACGAGCTCATGACCCAGGCGGCGAAGCAGGCCGTTGCCCTGCGTGGCGGCGTGGTGGTTGTATCCGCCTCGGGTGAGACGCGCTTCCCGCTCCCGATCGCTGGGCTGATGTCCCCAGCTCCGTTTGCAGAGGTGGCTGCGCAGTCCGAAAGTATCAGCCGGGCACTTCAGCAATCCGGCTGCATGCTGAACAACGCGCTGATGACACTGTCGTTGCTCGCACTGGTCGTAATCCCTGAAATCCGCCTGTCGGATCAGGGACTTGTCGTGATCGGAGCCGACGGTATACGCAAGGTGTCTCTTTTCGTGGAAGAGGATGCTACGGAAGCCTGATAGAATACGTCGCTGGGGGTTGTCCTGCAGGTCTTACCCAGACCTGAGGGATAGCCCCTGTTTTCTTATATAGTCCGCAAGGTATCTTAAATTCCTTAATCAACGTTTTGTGGGGTGGTGAGCAGATGCAATTATATTATCGTTCATTAGAAAAAATGGCTCATCAAGCTTCAATTATAGATCAGGATTGGAACAGGTTTGTAGAGCAAACCCGTGTGAGGCATGTTCAGCAGGGTACATATCTTATTGAAACAGGGGAACCTGTGAAACATGCTTATTTTTGTTCGGAGGGATTATTCCGGTTGTTTTATACTTTGGCAGATGGTAGAGAATATAATGTTGGTTTTTCACCAGAAAATGATTATGTAACCTCTTATGGCGCTATGGTTCAAGGTAAACCATCCACTTTTACGATTGAGGCCATGGAAGATTCGGTTGTTATTGAAATTCCATATCATGTCCTGAAGGAGCTTATGGATACAAGCCATATGTGGGAAAGATTCGTGCGTAAGAGCGTGGAAAGACTATACATTCGCAAGGAGGAACGAGAACGCGAATTGTTGTATCTTTCTGCTAGGGAACGTTATGATGCCTTTCTTCTCAAGTATCCCGGGTTGGACAAACGAGTTGCACAATACCATATAGCTTCGTACATAGGTGTATCCCCCGTCTCACTTAGTCGTTTGCTGCGCAGCGAGCCGCATTAACCTATGTTAATGCGGCTTGGCAGACAAGCAGCGTACAATAACGATAAATCCATTCAAACTTCACAAAAAAAAGGAGATAGGCATATGCGTTATATGATGATTGTATTATTGGAATTCTACCCTTCCTGGTTGGCTCTTCCTCGGGAAGAACGTCGCAAACATGCGGGAACCTTGCAGGCTCATATTCAGAAGTACAGCGAACATGTTCAGGTTCGTTTTTTTGATGCAGAAGCGCTGCCCGGAAAGGACTATACGGATTTCGTCGTATGCGAAACAGAGGATATGAAGCAATATCACTATATGTGGGAAGAAATTCGTGATTCGGAGCCGTATACTAAAGGGTACATGAAGATTAAAGATGTTTTGATGGGGATGGAAAATGCATTTCAGTCCTATGAGTCCGAAATGCTACAGATGGACAAATAACTCTCCGTACTCCCTTACTATATAAAAGTAGGAGTTGAGTTTGTACAGGCTTTAAACAAGGCGAGTTCCCGTGCTGTTTTTATTCAGCTGGGAATTCGCCTTTTATCTATTAGAGATGATCGCAAGGAAAAATTGTATTATACAACGGTATCACTTATAACCTTCAGAAATCCATTATTTGTTGCATTATTAATTAACTGATTAATAGATTTTGCTGCGCTATCGCTAAACAAGTACCACTCATCTTTGGATACGTCATGAATCAAAAACTTGGGATACCCGACTAAAACTTCGGATGGAAAGGACTGGATTAAAGAATACACGTCAAAACGAGCTAAGCTTTTCCCTTTTGGGTCTAAGAAATCGTATTGTGCATTTTTATAATAAGACCCAGGTGTGTCAATAGTGAAGCTCCAAGAATAGTTTTCAGGTGCTTCGACCTTTTGACCTTTGTTTTTTGTAAAAATATTATAAATGGTTTCATTATATGCATTGCCATGAATTTGCTGAACTACGCCGCCCAATATCATATGGTATTCCTGTTGAAGTGCCTTTACTTGTACACCGTTTATGAACAATGGTTCAGTAGTAATAGTCACTGTAAGGTTGCTGTAATTGACTTTACATCCAAACGCCTCTGCAATAAAACGAAGTGGAACATATATGCGATTGTTTTTCACGTATGGTTTTACATCAAGCAGTATCTTTTTACCGTTTTTCTCCGCTATGCTTCTGTTTATTGCTAATTTTACTTTTATATCGCTCTTAGCGAGAATAACCCCGGAATCGGACCACTCGACGCTAGCCCCCAAACTTTCGCTAATAACACGTAAAGGTACCATTGTACGTTTGTTCTTCATTTCTGGCTTCGCATCGGTTGCAATAGCCACACCGTCAATTTTGATTTGATTTTGTGCTGCATATGTAGTGGACGATGAAATACATAAAAAGATAGCAAGAAAAAAAACAAAGAATGCTTTGTTCATAAATGACTTCTCCTTTTTTAAATAAATTTGTTGCATAGCAACTTTTCACCATATTCAGACGCGACTGGATAAAATTTTGTTGCGCTTTCTTATTCATTAACTTAACGTAACAACGAGTTTATACTATTTAATTAATTTGTATATATTTACCAATGGGTAAATTCTAATCTCCCTGGGGAATTATGTCGATAACATTGAATATTGTTCATAAAATTTACAAAGTAAATGGGGGAAAGTTAATGAGAAAACAGCTAAAAGTTGCGATTTCTCTAGCATGTTTATTGATGTTTATAGGTTGTTCAGCATCACCAGTATCACAGCAGACGACCAAGATTACATTTTTGAATTCCAAATCTGAAATAAAAACCCAATTGGAAGAAGTGGCAAAACAATACAATCAAGAGCATCCGGAAGTATTTTTAGAAATTATTACTGCTCCAGAGGGAACGTCTGCATATCAAAAGCTGATGTCGATGTACGGCTCAGGAAGTCCAGCAACGATGTCGATGCTTGACCCGGGAGACACGCAGACATTCCTGGATAAAGCCGTTGATTTAAGTAAAGAGAAGTGGGTAGCCGATACGATAGAAAATGGACTTGACGCCGTTAAGAAAAACGATGCTGTGCTGGGATTTCCATTTGCAGTGGAAGGCTACGGATTAATCTATAACAAAAAAGTATTGGACAAGGCAACAGGGGGTTCTTTTGATCCTTCTTCGGTGAAAAGTAGAAGCAGCCTTAACTCATTAATGGCCAAGATTCAGCAGTCGGGAGTAGCACCGGTCATGCTTTCACCAATGGACTGGTCTCTCGGCTCTCATCTTTTAGCTCTGTCTTATTCTGTTCAACCCGAAGGTTTTCCAGAGTTTGTTAAAGGTATGCAGAACAACTCCATCGATTTGTCCCAAAACAGTGTAATGTCTGGATGGGTACAAACTTTAGACCTGCTCAAGGATAACAGCATCAATAAGCACTCGCCTTTGGACAGTACGTATGACGATGGAGCCAAAGCTTTGGGAGAGGGCAAGGTAGGGCTTTGGTTTATGGGTAACTGGGCTTGGAATGGAATAAAGAACAATGATACGGCAAATGAGGAATACGGTTTTTTGCCTCTTCCGTTAAATGATAATACGAATGATCCAAACAATTCAAAGATCACAGTTGGTGTGACAAAGTATGTATTCATCGACTCTACAGCTACCACGCCTCAGCAGCAAGAGGAAGCCAAGAAATTTTTAAACTGGCTGGTATACGAAAAGTCCGGTCAGGAACTTTTGGTCAACAAGGCCAATGTTATACCGGCCTTCAAGAGTATTGACTTGGTGCCTACCGATCCCTTGAGTAAATCGATCAAGTCATATTTGTCGAGCGGAAAGACGCTGCCGTTTATGGCAACACTTCCACCTGATCATGGGGCCATCACAGGAGCATCTATCCAAAGCTACATTAGTGGAAAGATAGATAAGGCTGAGCTGTTGCGCCAAATACGCATATACTGGAAAGCTCAGCAGGGATGATATGAGACCAGTCACGGGAAGGAAGATAAGGATGTTTAAATTAACGTTAAAGAAAAAAATAATTAGTGCAGCTCTCATACTGGTTGTCGTACTGTCCCTTTCAAGTGTTATAGGCGTCATTAAGATGTCGGAAATGGGAGAGGCTTCTGATAAGGTAAATAACAGGTCTTTACCTGCGGTTATTCTTCTTCAGGGTATGGATAAGCAGATTACAGAAATCGATAGACTAACTGTTCGATTGATACTCGAAGAGGATGAGACTATTCGCACCACTTATCAAGAAGAACTAACCAAAGCTACAGCTTCAATGGATAAGAGTGTAAATAAATATCAAAGTTTAGCCTCTACAGCGGAGGAAAAAGAACTGTTCACCAACTTTTATGGTCAGTGGGCAATGTATCTTCGCCATCTAAAGGTGGTTTCCGCTGCCATGGAAGAAAACGACAAAGTGATGGCCTACATGATCGTTCATGGAAATTCTTCTATTTATAAGGCGGCATTAGACGATGTAAATAAACTGAAGGTGCTTAATGAGCAGTATGCCACTGAGGCAGCTAATCAATCGAGTCAATCTTACCATTCAGGTAGACTTTTGATGATTTCTTTGACTATCATATGTACGATCCTGGGAATTATCGGTTCTTTTTTACTGGCTCAATCGTTCACTAAGCCCATATTAAGGATAGCGGAACAGATAAAGCTGGTAACGAGGGGGAACCTGCAAGTGGAACCTCTTAGGGTTCGATCCAAAGATGAGGTTGGGGAATTGGCATCCGATTTTAATGAAATGTGCGATTCACTGCGCAACCTTTTAAAGGAAGTTGTGGATAATTCCTTACTGGTTGCTTCTACGGCTGAACAGTTAACGGCCAGTGCAGAACAGACAAGCATTGCTACCGAGCAGATAGCTATAAGTGCCACTCAAGTCGCAGAGGGATCTCAGACACAGCTTGCAGATATTGCTGAAACGCTGAATTACACGGTAGGTGTTTCTAAAAGTGTAGAGAACATAACCAATCGCTTTGTGAATGTAGCTAATCTCACAATCCAAGCACAAGAAAAAGCAAACAACGGGAAAACCCAAATGTCTTCCACTGTCTCTCAAATAAGAGATGTGCATACCAAGGTAACTCAATCCGCTGAAGTAGTAAATATTCTAGGAGAAAAGTCAGCGGAGATTAGACAGATCACAGCTATGATCAGTGATATAGCAGCCCGAACCAACTTGCTTTCACTCAATGCGAGTATAGAAGCTGCAAGAGCGGGAGAGCAGGGAAAAGGATTTGCGGTTGTCGCTTATGAAGTACGCAATTTGTCGGCACAAGCAAGTGAAGCAACCGGCAAGATTTCCTCTCTGGTCAACGAAATCGCATTAAGAACAGACGAAGTTGTCATCTCGATGAATGAAGGTGTTCAATCACTAAATGAAGGTATGATGCTTGTCGAAGGTGTCGGTAACGTCTTTTCTGAAATTGTCGGTGCCGTTGAAGAAGTGAGCGGTGAGGTAGACACTGCCGCTGTAGAAGCAAGATCCGTAAATGAAGGAACCGTTTCTATGGTGGAATCTATGAAGAAAATTGCCGAAATCTCCGAACGTGCAGCCGATTCTACTCAAACAGTCGCAAGCGTAGTCGAGGAAACTACTGCTTCCATGCAGGAAGTGTCTGCAGGTGCTAACATGCTTGCCAAGCGGGCGGAAGAGATGAATCAAACGGTGTCTGTATTCAAAATTTAAAGTAAGTTGGCGGTAGCCTTGGACGAGAAAAACAAGTCCTAGACTACCGCTGTTACCATTAGATTACGAGTGAACGGCTTCAGCTTTTTTAGCAGCTCTTTTCAGATCCTGTTTACGGCGTTCCTCTAGATACCGTTCTCCATTTTTCTTGTCAGCTGTCAGCGTAAAGCAGGAAATGATGGTGAACAGACCGGCAATGGAACCCAGAATAACATAAGTGATCGGGAAATTCAGAACTTCATACATATGTCCGACAATAGGTGAGAAAACAGATACCACCAGGGAGCCCATAAACAAATACAGCAGGTACATGGTGGACGATAAGCGCTGGTCAAAGTTGACGGTAATGTACTTGAAGATGGCGACGAGAATCAGCGGTTTTTCCAGGGAGTGAATCATCTTCATCGCAGCCACCCATATGGAACCGAACGGCAGCGAAGAACCGATAATACGCAATGACATGATCGCTCCGGCAATAATCAATGCCCATTTGGCAGTCGTTTTGTTGACAAACCATGGGGTAACAAACAGGAACACAAATTCCAGGAATACTTGCACAGCACTTAAATCACCAAGGAATTGATTTCCTTCTGCTTTAGAACTGAACTGAGATACGAAATAGGTGGCAAATTGCTGGTCATATACCTCATAAATTTGGGTCACACCAACCATGAATAGCATTAGAAACCAGAACTTTGTGGTGCGTACGAGATGCAGTACGTCAGTGAGCTTCAACGATTCAGTTTTCTGCTGCTCCTGTCCAGAAATTTCGACTTTGGTCAGGAAGATGCAGATCATAGCAACAACGGCAGATACGGAGGCAATCCAGAAGGTCAGATTCACATTGATATTGATGACCCGTCCCGCAACAAAGGTAGCAGCTGCCCACCCGAGTGAGCCCCACATACGAACTCGTCCGTATTCAAACCCATATTTGCGTGACACTTTGTCCATATAGGAATCGACGACACCATTACCTGCATTAAACACCAGGCCGATAAATAGGGCGCCGACAATAGCACCAATGACGAACTGCGTTTGAAGCAATGGACCGTACACATAGATAAAAAAGGGTCCGACGAGCAAAAGAATCGTAAAAAGTATGTACAGCAGATGTTTTCTCAAGCCCAGCTTGTCGGATAAGTACCCAAACAGGGGTTGCATGATCAAGGCGACGATAGAGTTAGCCGCGTATAAAAACCCTGTGTAGGTTTCTGAAATCCCCAGGCTTTGTCCTAGCCAAATGACAAAAAAAGACATGGCGGCAGACCATGTAAACAGATAAGCGAAGTTAAAAACGCTCAAAGACCAATAGTTGCGTTTTGCCAAATTCCTCATGTATAAGCACCCCTTCAAATTGTAGCTGCTCAATGTGTTGACAACGTCATTAAGCATTGTCTGTACTATTAATTGTAAGGAGGATTGAATTGAATCCATAGGGCATTTTCCCAAGATTTCCTGTGCTTATTGCAATCAATTGCCAGGTTGGGTTGTACATAACTTTTCTCATCTTGTAAGAAATAAGTCCTACGTGTAAAATTCTTTATAGTTCATTGAGCTCATTTGGTAGGAGGAGAAACACGGCAAGAAGTAGAATTGTTCTAAGGTCTGGCTGACATGGTCATACTGATAGCACAATAAATTGCTAAAGCAAGGGGATGAAGTGGTTCTTTCGCAAGTACAAAGTTACTTGATACCGTGAACGTATATAGAGTATTGTGTAATGATGAGTTATCGAACCCCACATCTTGAATAACGTTTCACACCGGTCGGGAAGGGTTAGCGGATGGCTATCCCTACTTGGTGCTGCTATAACCCTATGAGCATGTACTACACAAAATAAAAAGAAAATGAATGATAACAAACTGTTGTGATTTCATGGTTGGAGGATTTATTATGTCAAAAAGTGTTTCTTCGTCCTTTATTATTATTATAGGATCGATGCTATTTGCCTTATTTTTTGGTGCAGGGAATCTAATCTTCCCACCTATGCTTGGTCAAATGGCTGGAAAGAATGTGTGGATAGCCAATGCGGGTTTCTTGGTTACCGGAGTTGGCTTACCGTTACTAGCCATCACTGCCTTTGTTTTTTCAGGCAAAAGCAATTTACAAACTTTAGCGAGTCGTGTACATCCTGTATTCGGGATTGTCTTTACAACGATTCTTTATCTAGCCATTGGCCCGTTATATGCAATTCCAAGAACCGGTAGTGTGTCGTTTGAAATTGGTGTCAAGCCTTTTTTTTCAGACCATACAGATCATCCTGTCGCACTTTTTGTATTTACCATTCTTTTTTTTGGGGTTGCATGCTTGTTATCACTTAACCCTACAAAAATTATTGATGTGATCGGAAAGTTTTTAACACCCATTAAATTGACATTCATTGGGATTCTGGTGGTCGTAGCCCTTATTCACCCCATAGGAGCCTTCCAAGCACCTGCCGAAGGCTATACTTCGCACGTCTTTTTCAAAGGCTTTCAAGAAGGTTATTTAACATTGGATGCTCTTGTAGCCTTTATTTTTGGAATTATTATTGTGAATGCAATTAAGGAAAGAGGAGTTACTGCCAAAAAAGAGCTGATGATTATTTGTGCCAAATCGATAACCATTGCGGTTGTCCTCTTAGCATTTATCTATACGTCTCTTGCCTACATGGGAGCTTCTAGCGTTGAAAAACTGGGTGTTTTAGAAAATGGTGCTGAGGTGTTAGCCAAGGTTTCATCCTATTATTTTGGATCTTACGGCTCCATTTTATTAGGCTTAATGATTACAGTAGCGTGTTTAACGACAAGCGTAGGGCTTATTACGTCCTGTTCTTCCTTTTTTCATACCTTGTTTCCGAAAGTTTCTTATAAAAGAATTGCTCTCATGTTATCCATATTTAGTACCATTGTAGCCAATATAGGTTTAACACAGCTCATTAAGGTTTCAACACCAGTGTTAATTGCAATATATCCTATTGCGATTTCTCTAATATTTTTAACATTTTTACATTCCGTGTTTAAAGGAAAATCAGAAGTATATCAAGGCAGTTTAATATTAACCTTCATTGTTAGTCTATTTGACGGCTTGAATGCTGCTGGAATAAAAATCAAAGTAATTAATGACTTTTTTACTCAAATTCTTCCGTTATATGATGTAGGATTAGGCTGGTTAATTCCCTCTGTTTTAGGAGGAGTAGGGGGGTATATATTCTACTATATTAAACGAAGAAAAATTGTCCTTATACTTATGAAGCCCAAAAAATAAATGATTTGCTTATTCGGTGAATTGGACATGTATAACCAAAAGAAAGAACGAACGGAGAACTTGATCTTCTGTTCGTTCTTTCTTTTTGTAACTTTACGCGCAGCTATTCAAAACAAAATCATAAATTTCCGTCTGTTATAGAAAGGACAGCAAGCGCCTGATCTGCTTCGTGCTGCTTGCGGTATAGCGAAGGAGTCAGACCGTTCCATTTTTTAAAGGTTGCAATAAAATAGCTTAGATTTTCAAATCCCACATCCAGCGCAATATCAACTACTTTGCGGTCACTTTGCTCTAGCAACCTGCAAGCCTTCTGAATCCGCTGATAGTTGATATATTCAACCGGACTTTTCTGCACCATCTGCTTGAAGAAACGACAGAAATGTCCCTCGCTCATCCCAACCTCATCTGAGATCTCTCGCAAACGAATGGGCTCATGCGCATGGCTGTTGATGTACGCCAGTGCTTTTTTGATCCGTTCGACCTTGTTGCGTTGACTCGCCATAACCACGTCCTCTCCACTAGCCGGAGTCATGTGCGGGAACAGGCAGGCAATTATGCTATAGAGCTGCGCCTTGGTCGCCAGTTCACGGGCAGGCGCATTCTGTTCATGGCTAGTGATAATACGTTTCAATGCGGTCAATAGCTCCTGCTCCCAAGGCTGCACACCGCGAATGTGAGGGGGAGGGACGAGTTTTTTATTGATAAATGGTTCAATAAACTGCGTCTGAACTGTATCTTGCGTGCGGCTGTGCAGCATATCCGGGTGAAACACCACCGCAGAAAATACACATCGAGGACTTTTTTGTAAATAACCAGCGTGAAGCTCGCCACTGTGTACAAAAAGGGCTTCACCTTCGCTAACCTCCGTATAGACCATATCCGTCTGAAATATAGCGCTCCCCTGTTCTACTACGATAAACTCCATTTCCTCATGCCAATGGGACTCCAATATACTATTTCCGTTCAATTGCTCTACGCTCGGATATACGCTGACTGGATACATGGGATTGCCGTGAATACGGTTTTCTCTTAACATTTCCCTTTGCATTTTACTGATTCCTTTCGGCACACTGATTTATATAGAAAACATCAAAATATTGATACTAAACGTCAAAATAAAAGAAGTAAACCCTTACATAAATCAATATTATTATAGTAAGGATTTCGAAAAAATCCAATCAGCGATTTGGGAACAAGGAATATAAAAGTCGAGATGGAGGAAGAGACAGATGAAATTTACTGATGGCTATTGGTTGGTTCGCAAGGGCTATGAAATACAAAATCCTGCTGACATCCGTGATATCGTGACGGACGATGCTTCCATGACGGTATATGCAGCAACCCACCGGATCGAGCACAAAGGGGATACGCTAAATGGAGCGTTACTGAAAGCGACCTACAGCTCTCCCATGCCGAATGTTATTCGGGTGCGTCTGAACCACCATAAGGGACGGGTACATCATGGACCAGATTTTGAAATTCACACCTTGCCGACAGAGGTGGATATTACGGTGGGTGAGGACGTAGCAGTGCTGAAAAGCGGCGATCTGAGTGTGCGAGTCGGTCGTGGAAAGAGCTGGGACGTAGGCTTTTATGTCAAGGATCGTAAAGTCACGGGCAGTGGGCATCGGGGACCCGGCTATATTACAGACCCGCAGGACCAGCCATTTTTCCGGGAGCAGCTGGAGCTGGGTATGGGGGAGTACGTATACGGCCTTGGAGAGCGTTTCACTCCATTTGTGAAAAATGGTCAGGTCGTTGATATTTGGAATGAAGATGGCGGGACCAGCAGTGAACAAGCATACAAAAACATTCCATTTTATTTATCCAATAAAGGGTACGGTGTATTCGTCAATCATCCGGAAAAGGTATCTTACGAGATTGCATCGGAAAACGTTTCGAAGGTACAGTTTAGCGTTGCTGGCGAATCGTTAGAGTATTTTATTATTGGTGGAGCTAATCCTAAGGAGGTACTGGACAATTATACCAAGCTGACAGGCAAACCTGCATTGCCACCGGCCTGGACCTTTGGTTTGTGGCTGACAACTTCGTTTACGACTGATTATGATGAAGCGACAGTAAACCATTTTGTCGACGGGATGGCTGAACGGGATCTGCCACTCTCGGTATTCCATTTTGACTGCTTCTGGATGAAGGAATACCAATGGTGCGATTTTCAGTGGGATCAAGATATGTTCCCAGACCCAGAAGGTATGTTGCAGAGATTGAAGGCTAAGGGACTCAAAATTTGCGCATGGATCAATCCGTATATTGCAGAAAAGTCCATTTTGTTCGATGAAGGTATGGAGAATGGCTATTTGGTCAAAACAGCTGATGGCAGCGTGTGGCAATGGGACATGTGGCAGGCGGGGATGGGGCTGGTTGACTTCACGAACCCGGCTGCAGTTGCCTGGTATCAGGATAAGCTGAAGGTGCTGATCGATCAAGGCGTGGATTGCTTCAAAACCGACTTTGGTGAGCGTATTCCAACAGATGTAGTTTATTATGATGGCTCTGATCCAATGAAAATGCACAATTACTATACGCATTTGTACAACAAAGCTGTGTTTGATGTGCTGGAGGAAAAGCTGGGCAAAAATGAAGCCGCATTATTTGCACGTTCTGCCACAGCCGGGGGACAACAGTTCCCAGTTCACTGGGGCGGAGACTGCTCGTCCACGTATGAGTCGATGGCAGAGTCCTTGCGGGGCGGATTATCGCTTGGTTTGAGTGGCTTTGGCTTTTGGAGCCATGATATTAGCGGCTTTGAACTAACGGCTGCGCCGGACTTATACAAACGGTGGGTACAGTTTGGATTGTTATCCTCCCATAGCCGTCTACACGGAAATGTGTCATACCGTGTTCCTTGGCTGTTTGACGAAGAGTCAGTCGACGTGGTGCGCAGCTTTACCAAACTCAAATGCTCGCTGATGCCACACCTGTATGCTTCTGCTGTGGAATCCTCGGTGAGGGGACTGCCGATGATGCGGGCTATGGTATTGGAATTCCCGCAGGACCCTACCTGTGCAACGCTGGATTTACAATACATGCTGGGGGATTCCATTTTGGTAGCCCCGATCTTTAATAAAGAAGGCAATGTAACCTATTATGTACCCGAGGGACAATGGACGAATTTGTTAACGAATGAAATCGTGTCTGGTGGTCGTTGGGTCAACGAGCATCATGATTTTACAACCTTACCTGTGCTCGTGAAGCCAAACACATTGTTGGCCATCGGTCATGAGGATCGTCGTCCGGATTATGATTATGCAGATCAAGTGACGCTTCATTTGTTTGAGCTCGGCGAAGGGCAACAGGCTCGTTCGGTTATCGTGAATACATCAGGCGAAGAAGAGCTCACGGTTACTGCCAGCCGTAAGGATTCTGTCATTACGGTGAAGGCAGAAGGTGCCGTTAAACCGTGGTCGTTAGTACTACGCGGTATCCATGAGGCTGTTCAAGTGGAGGAAGGCAGCAGTCTGGCGGGAGAACAAGGGGTAATCATTACACCAGCCACCAGCGGACAACAAGAGCTCACTATTCACTTGGGCTAGTCAGGAGTTCATCTGTAGATGGATAGATTATAATATAGCGATTATATTGCGAAAAAAAGGGGTTGCCTGATACAAACAGGCAACCCCTTTTTAATGTGGCATTCTGAAAGAGAATATCTTCAAATTTAGCTTAGATATCATTCCCTATGCATTCTGTTGAAGTAGTAGTGGTACAAGGTACTGCCGGAAAATATCCACAGGAGTCCGCTTCTTTTTAAATGTATCAGCCGTGAGGACAACTACTAAGTCATAGGACGGGACCACAATAATATATTGCCCACCAAAGCCGAGTGCGTAAAAATAGTCTATTTCGGTTCCTGTTTCTCTCTCATCCGAAAAGGAAGAAGCCCACCAGTGACAGCCGTAATATGCTTTTTGTGGTTTGGAGGCTGGAAGAAATGGACGAGTCGAATATCGGACGGTCTCTGTCTGGATGATCTGCCGTCCTTCCCAGCTTCCTTCGTTCAGATAAAGCCGCCCGAATTTGAGCATGTCCAGCGGTCTGAGATGTAGCCCGAAGCCTCCGGTGTGAGTGCCTTGCGGATCGGTTTCCCAATGATAGTTATCGATACCGAGCGGCTGGAATAATTGCTCCTCGGCAAATTCAGCAACGGCTTGTCCAGAGGCAGAACGTAGCAAGGTGGCCAAAAGTTGAGAACAGCCAGAGCTGTACTCCATTCGCGTACCTGGTATATCCGATAATGGCTGTGAAAGCACAAATTGCACCCAATCGGACGTTTTGCTCATGGTAGGAAAAGAATTTTGTCCCCCAAATTCCGTCCAGTTAAAGCCAGCAGACATCGTCAGCAGGTGTTCAATCGTAATATCACGCTTTCGAGGGTCACTATCTTTGGCCAGCTGGGGGAAAAATTCGAGGATCGGTGTCTCTGGTTTGGGTACCAGTTGTTGATCCATAGCAATACTAACTAATGCGGAAATCACACTCTTGGTACAGGAATTTATTTTATAGAGTTGGTTGGCAATTTGAGGTTCACGGTAGTAATCCATGATCATGTTTCCCTGCTGCTCAATAAGACAGCTGCGGGTTTCCAACTCGTTAAGTACGTGAATAAGCGGTTTGAGCTCCAGACTTTTCATGCAGTTCCTCCTTGAGGCTTTTAGCATACCATTACATAGTATATCATTTTTAACCTTCCAAATCCGACAAGTATAAACGGATAATAGTTTTTATCTTTTTCCCTAATTTGAATTTTTTTGTTTTTTGATATTAAAAAACATATATATGTTCACTTAATAGACACAAATACATTTAAAAATCTATACACTTTTCCGCTTTCATTTAAAAAAACAGACCAATAAAACGATATATAGTAAGTTGAACATTTTATTTTGAAACAACTGGGGGACCAATTCATGAACTTAACAATTAAGGCCAAAATGATTCTCAGCGCGATACTGATCCCAAGTGTGATTGCTGCCATGCTGCTGACCAATTACATTTTAAGTATACATAGTGAGAACGAGTACAAAGATATTATGAATCGTGAAGAGACGATTGCGTATAACTCCAAGTCTCTTCAATTTTTGTTAAACGGGATATCCAATGATGAGCGGGCATATTTGCTGACTCGTGACGAACAGTATGGGAACGAGATCGGAAACAAGCAGAGTGAAGTTGCAAAGTTGCTACAGGAGACAGAAGTTCTACTCAATACAGGCAATGAGGATACAAAGAAGAAGATGACTGAGCTCAAAACAGGGATTAATACCTATATGAATCAGGTTCATAGTCTACTGACTACAGCGGGGTATAAGAGTACAAGAGATGATGCTTTCCCCCCATTTTCTGAATTGCTCGATGATTTTGAAAACGAACGGGTTTTGCGTAAGCAACTTGATACCAAGGTGGTAGCATTTGTCAAGGCGCAGGAAGATATGGTAACGGTGAAAATACAGCAGGCGCACCAAACGATGACGAATACAACTTTGATTACGAGCATTGTAGGGCTTTTGGTTATTATTTACAGCATTGCTCAATCTATCGTTTTGATTCGTTCGATCCGTCCATTACACCATATGAATGAGCAGTTGTTGCAAATGTCTCAAGGTGGAGGAGATTTGCGAAGTCGACTGGATATTACGTCCAAAGACGAAATCGGTATGATTGCGAGCTCCTACAACAAGCTTATTGAAGGGTTCCGCAGTATCATTGTGGATGCTCAGGATACGGCTCGTACATTAACGGTAACCGCAGAGCGTGTTAACGTCAGTACTGAGGAAATGAATCAGGCCAATCGTCATACCTCCGGTGTAATGGAAGAGCTTGCGACGGGCATGGAGCATCAGGTCGATGATATTACACAAACTACAGATACCATGAAAGAACTTGCCTACGAGCTGGAACAGATTGCTGCCACAAGCGAGCAGGTATATGAATTGTCTGATACAGCCGCTAAAGATGCAGAAGCAGGGGAACAATCGATTGGCCAGGCTATGCGTCAGATGGAGAAGGTAAGCGAAAGTGTAGACAGCTCTGCACGTGCTGTACGTTCACTTAGTGAACAGGCGGAGCAGATTGGCATGATCGGATCTGTTATTACCGGATTTGCCAAACAGACTGGAATGCTGGCGCTTAACGCATCCATTGAAGCGGCAAGAGCGGGAGAACAGGGCAAAGGATTTGCTGTTGTGGCCTCTGAGGTAAAAAGATTGTCCGAGCAGGTATCGGTTTCAGCAGCAGAAATCACACAGTTTGTGCAAAACATTCAGGAGCATGTTGGGCATGTCGCTTCCACCATGCAGTCTGGAACAGTTGAAGTGCAATCTGGCGTAAAGGTCATGCAATCCGCTGAAACTGCATTTCGTCAGATTGGAAGTTCCATTCAACAGGTCAGCGAGCAGATTCACAGTGTTAATCGGTCTGTAGAACAAATGTCCGGTGGATCAGAGCGAATGGTGAAGGCGGCGGAACGCATACGTGAAGTAGCGGAGCAGACGGCAGGAGGAACCCAAAGCGTCAGTGCGGCGGCTGAAGAGCAACTGGCTTCCATGGAGGAAATTGCATCGTCCATTCACACTCTGGCGGATATGTCGCAATTGCTGAACGCAAGGGTCGGTGGTTTTAAAGTATAGTCGTATAAATTCCCACCAATGTAAACACAATAACATCTGTTGAACGAATCTGGACAGCTGTGTTATTACTTTTGCAAAGGTGGTAACGGGATGCAACAAAATAAAGGGAATCTGGTTGCATTAGGTTCCATCCCGCTGATGATGACGCTGGGTAATTCCATGCTGATTCCGGTTTTACCGGAAATCGGACGTAAGCTACATGTAAGCTCCTTTCGGATTAGCATGTTGATTACAGTGTATGCGGTGGTGGCCATTTTACTGATACCGATTGCTGGCTATCTATCCGACCGTTTTGGCCGTAAAGCGGTGATTGTTCCCTGTCTGATTCTGACTGTGATTGGAGGGGGCATTTCTGCGGTTGGAGCATGGCTGCTACATGACCTGGCAGCTTACTGGACCATTATTGCAGGTCGTCTACTTCAGGGCGCGGGAGCGGCGGGGGCTTTTCCTATAGTCATTCCACTTGTGGGCGATCTGTATGAGAACGAGGATGAAGCCAGCAAGAACCTGGGAGTAGTCGAGACCTACAACACATTCGGTAAAGTATTAAGTCCGATTCTCGGTGCTGCGCTGGGAGCTGTGCTATGGTTTTTGCCATTGGCAGTGATTCCGGGCCTCTGTCTGATTTCGCTTATTTTGGTCATTTGGCTGATCCATGTACCCAAGCGTAAAAACAAACCGATTAGGTTTCAAGAATTTGTGGGGAATGTGAAACAGGTGCTTGCCGAAAAAGGACGCTGGCTCTATGCTATTTTTGCTATGGGCGGTATTTGCATGTTTGTCATTTTTGGCGTCTTGTTCTACTTATCCGACATACTGGAAAGTCGTTACAACCTCCATGGCGTCTGGAAGGGCTTTGTGCTGGCCATACCGCTTATTTCTCTCTGTCTGTGCTCTTATTTAGGTGGCAAGGTTATTGGCAAGCACAAAAAGCGTATGAAATGGATCGGTTTCGGTGGTTTGGCCATATTGACGATCAGCTTTGCTATTCTCGGATTTTTTCAACATATTTATGCTGTGATTGGCCTGTTTACGCTAGGGGGCGGTGGTATTGGGCTCGCACTCCCTTGTTTGGATGCACTGATTACTAAGGGAATTGAAAAAGAAGAGCGCGGAACCATCACTTCCTTGTACAGCAGTATGCGCTTTGTCGGAGTATCTTTAGGCCCTCCGGTTGTATCCTTGCTGATCGGCAGCAGTGGGCATGGTCTGCTTTTTGGCGTCATGGCCGCAGTGGGGGGGATTGCGGCTCTGCTTATGCTATTTGCGGTCAAGCCAGAGCAGGATGAACCCGCAGGGGGCAAATCCAGTGATCGTAGCCATAAGACTGAGGGAATGACATACGTGTCTCGAGAAAAGCCTCTTTCTTCTAAGCTAAGACACAAAACTCCTGCGAAATATAAATAAATTGCAATTGAAAAAGCTTTGAAATAAAAAAAGCACCCGTTTTCCATGTAAAGCCATGGTAACGGGTGCTTTTGATATTTGAGCAAATATAGTATGGATACTCATTTTAAAGAATAGTCTTACCCCTCCAGAGGAACATTTGTTTTAGGCTTGCGGCTTGCGATAATCTGAATGACGTAAATCAGCAAGAACAGCACAACAAACAGCGACGAAAGACGATACATCCATGCATAATCACTGGCTTTGGCGATAACGCCAAGTATAAGTGCTCCGGCTGCGACTCCAAAATCGAGGGAATTGAGAAACATACCGTTTGCCATGCCCCTCTGTTTAGGTGACACGACCTGAATCATCCAGGTTTGCAAGGTTGGCTGCATAACACCAAACCCGATACCGTAGCAAAGAGCAGACAGATACATAAAGGCGTCACTGTGTGCGTAGGAAAGCAGAATCAGACCACCAATGAGAAACAGGGAACCAGGGATGAGCAGTGCCTTTGCCCCTTTTTTGTCATATATACGGCCCGAGAAGGGGCGCACGATCAGTACAGATACCGCATTAAACAGGAAAAAGTAAGCCGGGTGCGCCAGATTAGCTTCATCTCCATAGAGCGCCATAAAACCGAGCAACCCGCCATATGTGATAGACATCAACATGTTCAACAAGGCGGGAATCCACAATTTACGGTTGAATGCCGGTTTGCGCCCTTCCTCCAAAGGGACCATAGGTGGTTCGACATGCCCCTTAGGCAGTGTGCGAATGAGCCAGTAGGCTAGAGGGAAAATGACAACGATGACAGCAGATGTCGAATAGGCAAGCAGGTTAAAACTGCCGTATTGCAGCATCGAAATACCGATGGTTGGCCCAATAGACATGGCTAAACTAGTGGACAGACTAAAAAATCCCATTCCTTCACCGAGACGTTTGGGAGGGATGACGTCAGTGACCATTGTTGGAAAGGCAGTGCTGCTCATACCAAAGCCAATCCCAAACAGCATACGCATGAGCAGGAGTACCGCAATTGTCGGTGAAACACTGTATCCCAGCGTTCCTGCTAATGCAAACAGCAGTCCAACGAAGATCAGGGCGCTGCGATGTCCTTTTTCCAGCATACGGGCAGAAAAAAGTCTTGCGACAATTGCACTTAATGCGAACAAAGTCGTAACAAGACTGACCTGCACGGAGGTAGCATGGAATGCATTTTTCACATAGGAAGGAATGGAAGATACAATCATCTGTAGTTCCAGAAACAAAAATAAATTGGAAACCGTAAGAACGATAAATTCCTTGGTCCAAAGAGGTTGCTTGCCTTGTTGCATATTAATCGTTCTCTCCTTGTTTTTCTGATTCAGTCATGTTGGTATGAATTTGTAAAAGCGTTTGGCGGAATTGCTTCAGATCTGCAGAGGAAATTCCTTTTACAAAATCGTGGTTGGCATCTCGTTCGACGGGGAGAGTCTCCTTCACAAGCTGTCGGCCTGCTTCAGTCAAATGAAGCAAATAAGCCCGGCGATCCTGTGGGCTGTTCACACGCTGTACCCAGCCCTTCTTGTCCAACAAATCAATAATACGAGTCGTGGTAGGCTGGTCCTTTACAGCCTTAGCTGCAATTTCTTTCTGATTTAAACCCTCGGCCTGATAGATTTGGTACAGAACCGACCATTGCTCTGGGGAAATATCATAAGGTTTAAGCCGATGCGAGAGCTGTTGACTCATTTTGCGATGGGTGATTCCAAGCAACATCCCAATAGAGCAATCGGGAGGCAAATTATTCATATGACACTCCTTTCTAATTTTCCGCACAGGATACTTTGAAATTAATTAGTTGTTATAACAATTATATGGACAACAAGTTGTTTTGTCAAAAGAAGTTGTGCAGCGTTTTGTAAACATACATTCCTTTTCCACTTTACTTTTACTTGTCTATGCGGGAAAAAGAGCAAAAAAACAGCCCGTAAAAAACGGGCTGTTCGGGTTTTAGTACAATATAGTTTGCCATGACTGGCGAATTAAGCTTTAGGTACGGTTTCCCAATCCTTTAGGAAACGTTCGATACCGCTGTCTGTCAGTGGGTGTTTCCACAGGGAAGGAAGCAGGGAACCCGGAATGGTGGCGATATGTGCACCAGACAGAGCAGCATCTTCTACATGCTTAATGTTGCGGATGGAAGCAGCGATGATTTCGGATTTCAAACCATGAATGTCCAAAATTTGTCTCAGATCACGGATCAGCTTCATGCCGTCAACGGCGATATCATCCAGACGTCCCACAAACGGGCTGATAAAAGTAGCACCAGCTTTGGCTGCCATCAAACCTTGAGCTGCGGAGAAAATCAATGTTACATTCGTTTTGATTCCGTTCTTGGTCAGCTCGTTACAAGCGTACAAACCGTCTTCGGTCATAGGAAGCTTGATCACCACGTTAGGTGCCCACTTTGCGATGTCATAAGCTTCTGCGAGCATATCTTCAGCTTTCAGGCCAATTACCTCAGCACTTACGGGACCCTCAACGATACTGCAAATCTCCTGAATGACTTCCTTGAACACTCGACCTTCCTTAGCGATCAGGGAAGGGTTCGTTGTTACACCATCAACCAGACCCAAACGTTCAATACGTTTGATTTCTTCAATGTTACCAGTATCCAAGAAAAATTTCATTTGATTTTCCTCCTCAGGGTTATATAGTACATAATACATATCATATGGCGTACATTAGCTCATTTAAATGTAGCATATTGCACACGTTAAACTTATAATTAGTATGTATTACATTTTTAATTGTGACACATTTTAAATTTGAAAACAAGCGGTCTTTGATTAAAATTTGATGAATTGTCGAAACATGCTGAACCTAAGCTCCATTAATAATGTATACTACCCCATTCCATAAGGAGGTAATCATTATTCAACTGTCAGAAAGACAGCGGGAAATTGTAGATATTGTCCAGCGTCTGGCGCCTGTTACAGGGGATAAAATTGCTGAAGAGCTGGGACTATCGCGGCCGACTTTGCGTTCTGACCTTGCTTTGCTCGTTATGCTCGGGCTTGTAGATGCCAAACCAAAGGTGGGTTACTTGCCAGGGCGTTATCCAAACTATGATAGCCATATTGGCAGTATGCTCAAAAAGCTGACTGTGGCAGATATACTGAGTGACCCGATTTTGATATCAGGTGATGCTACCGCCTATGATGCGGTGTTAATGCTATTTCAGCAAAATACAGGCACGCTGATGGTCACGGGGGAGGAGCAGGAGCTCATTGGTATTGTTACCCGCAAGGATTTGCTGAAGGTCATGCTGGGACATACTGATCTTCACACTGTCCCGGTGACCATGGCTATGACTCGCCGGGCCCAAATGACGACGCTTGCTCCAGGAGATTCTTTACTGGAAGCAATATCGAGACTGATCCGGCATCAGATTAATTGTCTTCCTGTTTTGGACGAGCCATGTACCTCCTCGGCTCCAATTCAGGGGCTAGTAGGGCGGGTTACGAAAACGGATATTATGAACGCCATTCTGAATTTGACGGAAGAAAAGACCTAAAACATGAATAAGGGGGCCTTATATGTACTGGTTGGCCATGCTGACGATGCTGATTGACCATGTCGGACTTGTGTTTTTTCCGACAGATCCGGCTTGGAGAATTGCCGGCAGGCTTGCTTTTCCAATCTACGCGTACGCCCTCTATATGGGCTATACCCGTACCCGAAATATGCGGAGCTACATGCTTCGCCTGCTAGGGCTGGCCTTGATCTCCCAGGTGCCCTATATGCTGGCGTTTGATGTGTATAGACCCAATGTGATCTGGACGCTACTGGCGTCGTTACTCGCGCTGGCTGCTGCATCTCGCATGAAGCATTGGGTGGCTGTATCGGGTCTGTACGTCCTCACAGCCCTGTTCATGGAGCTCAGCCAGATGGATTACGGAGCCTATGGTCTGCTGCTTGTTCTCATCTATCGATACACCCGTTCATATATGATGATTGCTGCCCATTTTGTTTTGAATGTTGTGTATGATATGGTACACCATGCGAATATTCAGCACTTTAGTCTGCTGTCCAGTATTCTGATTGTATGTTTTGCCACAGGGGAGAGCGGATTTTATCGTCGGGTACCGCGTTGGTTGTGGCGCAGCTTTTATCCCGTACATCTGGCTGTTATTGCGCTAATTCGTATCTGGCCCTGAACTCGAATCCATACAACAAAAGAACCTTTACAACCACGACTTATAGTGGTTGTAAAGGTTCTTTTTATCCTAAATATACTATGCTGTTCAGGATACTTTGTTGGGACCTTGGGCAAAAGGAAGTGGGCGAAGTGGAGCCCCTTCTTTCATATATTGCACCAATACTTCGGGAATATTGTGTATTCCTCCTGCATTGACGCGATAGCCGTTCGTTTGCCCTGGTGAGTTAATTCCTCGTTTCACCGTAAACGTAACGTCAATTCCCAAGGAGCGGCAAATTTCCAACGTCTCCTTGGTATACCCACCATAAGGGAAGGCCAGTACATTCTGATCATTGTGTAAATGTTTAAACAGCTTCTTGTCAGCCAGGTCCAAATCGGTATAAACCCGCTGTTTGAACTCGTCCTCGGTTTCCATTCGCCCCAGCTTTTTCGAATACACCGGGCCCATCAGAAGTGGTTTTTGTTTGGTGCGCTTTGTGTTGGAGTATCCGTAAGCATGCTGGTCATTGGTATGATTGTAAAAATCAATGCCCTCTGCATGCATCTGATGAATTTGATCCCATGTCAGCTTGGGTATACCAATATGTTTAGGATTGCTGATTGTGGATGTAATGAGAAAATTGGTAGCCGGAACATGATACTTCTTCAACACGGGAAAAGTGTCCGTATAGAAGGATTCATAACCATCGTCAAATGTCATAAGGACCGCATTAGCGGGAACCTTGCCTTTATGTAAAATAAAATCCGTATACTCTTTCATGGTGATCCAATGGAAGCCATTTGCTTTCATTTCGTCCAATTGTTTCGTTAAATTACTAAGCTTGAGAGCACCGGGATCAGGTGGAGTCTTGGTTACTTCATGATACATCAGGACAATTACTTTGTTTTGGTAATATACCTTATCTGGCGTAGGCGTCAGTGAAAATAAATGGCGTACCAGTCGATCTGCATTAGCAGTGCGTGTACGATGAGTTCCTTTGACTACAGGTGTGTGATAAATATTACGTGCTTCATGCACCAAAATCCCGAGAATAGCTACCAAGCTTATGATGAGCAATGTTCTTTTTAAAAAAGTGTGTTTCATTGAATGACATCCCCCGCATGCAAAAAATTCTGAAAGTATAGAGGTTTATACTAAATATGAAACTAGCAAAATCTAGTCTATCATACCGAAAACACGCGGGGGAAATATCACAACTTTGTTACCTCTGTGTTGCTTGTACAGATACCGAAGATGAGGCCGGGAAGTAACCGATCTCGACCGCATGCTGGATCATATTGCGAATAAACTCCAGGTTGGTTACCGGACACTGTACGCCAGCTTGTTCCAGCAGAGCTGTGGTTACAGAGCAGCCGTAACGGTAAGCTGAATCCTTGGCACCATCACCTTCGAGTTGTCCCATAGCAAGGTGAAGTGCATCTTCCTGAATGCCAGAAGACGGATTCAGCAGCCAAGCGCTGTAATCGTCAAAAGGCAGCGTTTCTACTGCGTAACCAAGCTGGTTTACCATAGCGATCAGTTCATCATATGGCAATGGGTTTGGATTACAGATATGGAAAATGCGGTTCGCACTTTTTTGTTTGACGGACAGTTCTACGATAGCACGGCTGGCGTAATCAATTGGTGTAAAGTCTGTATGCCAATCGGCTTGTGGAGCTTTACCCAGCAGCAGCATCGCCTTCATCATACGATAATAAGCATTGCTGTCGATATTACGCTGGAAGCGTCCGTTGGCCGAATGGGCTGTCAAATTACCCGCACGGTAGATCGAGACAGGTGTACCTGCTTGAGCTGCTTGGAACAATAGCTTCTCTGCCGCAAGTTTACTGTTCGTGTACAGGTTGTCCACGTTCAGTTCATCTGGGAAGGCAGAGAGCTCTAATGTCGTTTCCCATTTTCCTTCGTTTGCAAGATCCTCCGGTATTCCCATAGTGGAAACATGATGGAAGGAGACTCCTGGCTTAGCTTGAGCGATTTTTAGCAGTTCCAATGTTCCGGTCACATTCGTGCGATCGAAGGTTGCCGAATCACCAAAATGGCGAACGTCAGCAGCGCTGTGAATGATACCGTCGATCTGGTGCTCTAGCATATGGCGGTCGACAGAAGAGAGACCCAGATCCGCTTGCTCTAGATCCCCATAGACAGCCTTCACCCGTCCTTCCATCAAGCTGGAGATATCTTGACCAAAATATCCTGTCAATACGGATTGAATACGCTCAAAGCCAGATGGACCGTCCTGAGAAGGGCGTACCATTGCGTATACTTTGGCTTCTGTCCGGTGGAGCAGGTCATACAGAATGTGTGAACCCAGATATCCTGTGGCTCCGGTCAATAAAATCACGCGCAAGTCGCGGATTTCAGCTAAATCTGAAGCGCCAGGCAACTCAATAGGATGTTCATTCAAATCTGTTTTTTCCTGAGAAATCGCGAGTGACTTGCGCTGCGGCGCTTGTTCTGTACCTAATTGCTCCACGTATTCAGCAAGCTCACGAACAGTTTTATAGCGGAAGAAGTCTCCAATACGCAGCGCGCCATAACGCGGCTTCAGAATAGCCAGCACATGAATGACACGAAGCGAATCGCCTCCGATCAGGAAGAAATCATCAGTCGCGCCAATGTTATGTTTACCAAGCACTTGTGTCCATGCTTCGGCAATGAGTGTTTCAGTTCCTTCACGGAGAGGTTCCCCGCCGGACGTAAGATCAGACACTTCAGGAAGTGGGCGCAGAGCCAACTTTTTACGATCGATCTTGCCAGTTGGTGAAATAGGCATAGCTTCCAGGTGAATGACATGGGTTGGTACAAAATAGGAAGGCAGCTTGCCTCCAATATAAGACTGTATAACGTCCTGTGGAATGGACTGTCCATCCGAAGTGGTAAAATAACCAACTAACATGTTCTGATCTGTGTGATCTTTGACGGCGACAACTGCTACGTCCTGAACACCTGGATGTTTGGAGAAATGGTCTTCAATTTCTCCTATTTCAATCCGGTTTCCCCGAATTTTGAGCTGTGAATCTTTACGGCTTACGTATTCAATCGTACCGTCTGGCAGCAGCTTGGCAATATCACCTGAACGGTACATTTTTTCACCTGGGACAAAAGGATTGTCCACGAACGATTGGGCTGTACGCTCCGGCTGATGGAGATAGCCGTGGGCCAACGCAGGCGTAGCAATACATACTTCACCCGGAATATTGACCGGGCAAAGCTTGTTATCGTCGTTAACGATGTACACTTTGTAATTGTAAATCGGCTTGCCGATCGGGATATTAACGACATGTTCAGGTACGGCACCGCGGACCCGATGGGTCGTCGTCGCTACGGTGCATTCGGTTGGTCCGTATACGTTGACGATGTCTGTGTCTGTACCGAATTTGCTTTGGAACGCCCGAACTTGTGAGCCATACAGTGCTTCGCCTGCTACAGTAACAATTCGAACATTTGCGAGCTTGCGATAACCTTCGTCTGACAAGTACGTCGATAGCTGATTAAAGAATACAGTTGGCAAAATGGTAATAATCGTCGTGCCCGTACGTTCGATGGCTTCAGCGAATTCTTCCACAGATACGCGCTCTTCGGAAGACAGCAAGTACAATTTTGCACCGTAAAACAAGGCTCCAATCGTATCCCATACAGAAGCATCGAAGCTATAGGTGGCGAATTGGGTCAATACATCCTGAGGCGTAATGTCACAATCGCGTTGCACGACAGCTCCTAGGTTAACGACACCGCGGTGAGCGATCAGGGCACCTTTTGGTTTGCCTGTAGAACCGGAGGTGTAGATGACATAAGCTAGATCATCTGGACTTACTTCAACGTTTGGATTGCTTGCTGCATAACCTGCCAGTGGTCCGTCAATAGCTAATATTTCTTTTACGGTTTCAATGGACCCGCATAGTTCAGCCGCTTGTTGGGTGAGTGCGGAAGTTGTTAAGACAAAAGGAGAACGCGTGTCCTCGACAATGTAGCTACTCCGGTCAGCAGGGTGAGCGGGATCAACAGGAACGTACACGCCTCCGGCTTTTAGGATGCCGAGCAGGGAAATAACGGTCTCCAAGCTTCGTTCCATGAAGATGGTCACGAATTCACCTCTGGTGAGACCTTTGGATAACAAAACACGTGCGACTTGGTTAGCACGCTCGTTCAATTCACGGTACGTATACTCCCCAGTATGGGAAGCAATAGCTGGACGATCAGGGTACTGGGAAGCCGCTTCTTCAAACATTCCGTGAATCGTCTGATGCTCAGGATATTTTACGACGGTATCATTTAAAGCTTCGTGAGCAGCTCGATCTGCGTCCGATAATATGTCAATGGAATTTACAAGTGCATGGCTGTTGTTGAGCGCGCCTCCCAGAAGGGTTGCAAAGTATTCTGCGTAGCGAACCACCGTTGTTTCCAGCAAGAGTGATTGATCATACCGAATCTGTAATTGATAAGTGCCATTGTTATCACGAACAGCCCAGTCCATAATACGGGATTCTACACCGCTGTCTGTAGGAAGTGTTGTTGAAAATGAAGTATCAGCTTGCGGTTCTGCCAGGAATGCATTAGGCTCACGGAGCATCTCCTGAAATAAGCTTGCCAGTTCATGAAAAGTCGTCTCCTTTTCCACTGTCAACGATGCTGTAAGCAGACCGGATTGAGGCACAAAAGTAGAGAAAGATACTTCTTCCTCTGCGGATAGACGATATAACCATGCAGTATACGCTGATAAGAGCACTGCTTGTTTGTCTTCCGCAGTGTTTTGTTGATTCAGTTGTTCCGAGATGGATGTTTCTAACTCTACTTGATAAGTAGAGGATGTATACTTGCGCTGTATACGTGCAAAATCCAAGGGAACTAGGAATGGGGATGGAGCTGTCTGTGTGCTGTTTTGTAGTAATGAAGCCATTACGCTAACCTCCTGAATGTTTGATGTTTCAATATAAGTAATGAAACTAATAAATGCCTCCGATCCCTTCAAATGGATGAACAGGAGGGAGGCATCACCGAACGACTTACTTATGAAATATGCATTGAAATCGATAAATGGATATTATGATTTGGTACGGTTTGTGTCTGCAATTTTGAAATAAGATGTAATTTCTTGAAGCTCTTCAGACATGGACGTCAACTTATGGGATGACTCAATGATAGAATCCAAAGAGGCTTTTTGTTCCTCTACCGTTTGCATAATGTGAACACTGTTATTGGCTGTTTTGGTTACGGTGGAGGAAAGATCGTCTGCTGTCGCGGTCATTTCCTGTGTCCCCGCAGATATTTGCTCAGTAGCACTGGATACTTCTTGGATTTGCCATGCTAGATTTTTAGTTGCTTGAAGAATGTCATTGAACAACTCGCCTGCTTGTCCAGCAACGACGATACCGTTTTGAACTTCAACGTTCCCTTGCTCCATCGAATTCACAGCTTGTCCGATTTCACTTTGAATTTCTTCAATTAGAGACGTAATTTGTTTAGTTGCCTCCGCAGATTGTTCTGCCAGCTTACGTACTTCATTGGCCACAACGGCAAAGCCTTTACCTTCTTCACCGACACGCGCAGCTTCAATAGAAGCGTTCAGGGCGAGCAGGTTCGTTTGGCTAGAAATTCCTGAAATGGTGCTAATGATATTGCCAATTTCCTGTGAACGGCTGTCCAGCAACTTGATGATACGGGAAGTATTCGCTACTGAATCGGTAATCAAATGCATTTGGGATGATACCTTATCTACAATCTCGTTACCTTCATTCGAACGCTTCTCTACCGAATTGGCTTCTTCCGCCACATTGGAAGAACTGGTAGCAATATTTTGAATGACTGATGCCATTTCAGCCATAGCTCGTGCACTATCGCCTGTCGCTTTTTCCTGTGAACGGATATTATCCGTAATTTCATTGATATTTTGGTTGATGATGTTGGAATTGATTCCGTTTTGCTCACAGATTGCGAGTAATTCCTTCGCAGATTCATTGACTTCATCAGTAGTCTGCTTCACTTTGGTCATAATGCTGTTAATATGGCTTACCATATCGTTGAAGTTCTGATTCACGAGCCCCAAGTCATCTTGGCCAGCATGAATTTGAACATCCAGATTTCCTCTGCTTACTTCACTGATACCGTACATCAGTTGCTTAATCGGAGATAGTGTGCGTTTTACTACCCAATATTGAAGCGCCAGGCAGATCAGTAGGAATATCACCAAAATGGTGGCGCCGCTAATGAGCAGCTTGGTCAATCCGGCAGGTACAGCACCAGCATCAGCATCGACAGCAAAATAAGCAAAGATTTTGCCACTAGGATCTTTAATCGGCGTCATCAAAGTCGTCCATGTACCAAAAGAGTCATCGTAAAAACTAGTGAATGTAGGTTTGCCGGAGTCCAGCATGCTAGTTACGCCTACAGCTACGACATTGGGTTGCTCGTACATAGCGCCGACACCCATTTTATCTTTTTCAAATGATTCTCTCAGATCTGTTGGCATGGCGACAATGGATGTCTGATTGCCATTTTCCAGCTCTGTTCCGAAAATATAGGCGTGAGAGATATTCGGGTTCGTTGCCATGATGTTATCTAGATAGGTACGAAGTTTGGTTTGAATGGGTCCATCATAATTTTTTTCTTGAACCGCTTGGGATACTTCATCGGAATTAATGCCCTGCGCCCACTTCAATGTGATTTTTTCCACTTGCCCATGCAATTGGTCAATCAAAATCGTACGTTGGATCAAATAGCTAGACACAATAAGGACTAGCCCGATCAATACGATATTGAAGAAGGATAATAATAAGTTTTTGGTGAAGAATGATAAGCTACTCCACTTTTTCAAAATGTTCCACTCCCTGGTAGTATTTTTGTATATGGTGTTGAACCGCTTATCGAATGAGATAATCAAGTCCCCCTTACAAACACAATAAATAGAGATAATTGACCCTTGATTTTTTCAAAATAGGTCTTAAGTCTTTTTCAGACAAGTATGATATCCCTATATATATGTCGTACAAAAAGCTCATGAAATGAATACCTAACGCAATAAAAAATTAATTTTTAATAGGTAAAGGTTGTGTGTATTTCAGTATTTTCCAATTTATACTCCTGCTTGAAATTCGAGTTCATTTCAGTCCATAAGCAACTATTCAACAGAAACCATCATACTTTATAATAGAGTCAAATGCACTTATCAATTTGGGACATTTTTCATATTTGAAGCCGCGAATGCTTGATTTATCGCGGTTTTCGTGATTTGTTCGCGAAATGAGTCCATGTATCTATGCATAGAGAAGAGGGATGAGAAAAGTGTCGAGGTTTACGATTTTAAAGGTTAGGAGCGATCATGCGGATCTGCATGATTTGATTCGTAGGCTGGATGAAGACTTGTTGGAAAGGTATCCTGCCGATCAAATTTACTTGGTGGATTTTTCCAACCCGAAAGTTAAAAATATAATTTTCGCTGTTGTGTATATGAATGGAAAACCAGTTGCTTGCGGAGGGCTTAGGCCTATAGATACGGAAGAGATGGAGCTTAAAAGATTTTATGTCGATTCCTCTTATCGCAGACAAGGAATTGCAGTTAGCCTATTATCTTTTCTGGAAGAGGAAGCCAGAAAGCGGGGAGTAGTAAGGATTAATCTAGAGACTGGAGCAGCTCAACCTGAAGCAATTGCCTTCTATACCAAGCAGGGATACGAACCTATTGAACGATTTGGGGAGTATGAACACGATGAAAATAGTCTTTGTTATGGTAAAAAGCTGTCTCTGTCTTTATAAAGCGTTCTCATATAAAATAGATGTTGATCAACACTAGCCTATATAGCGGGAGAGATGATAATGAATTTGAAGCAAAAAGCGGCCGAAAAAGCAGTTGAGGCGATTCAGGAAGGTATGAAAGTAGGACTTGGTACAGGCTCGACAGCCTATTGGGCTATTCAAAAAATCGGAGAGCGTGTGGCACAAGGATTACATATACAGGCTGTAGCTACATCCCAAGCCTCGGAGGATCAGGCCAGGGAGCTGGGAATTCCCATCATTCCGTTTGATCAGATTGGGAGGCTTGACGTTACCATTGACGGTGCAGATGAGGTGAATGAGCAACTGGTATTGGTAAAAGGTGGAGGCGGTGCTCTGCTGAGAGAGAAAATTGTGGAAAGCAATACCGATCGATTAATCATTATTGTGGATGAGTCCAAGGATGTGAAGGTACTGGGCGCATTCCCTTTGCCGGTCGAGGTGGTGCCTTTTGCCAGTGAATGGACGTTAGAGGCTCTCCGGCAGACAGGCTGTAAAGCGGAATGGCGTATGAAAGACGGCGAGCGCTTCCTTACGGATAACGGAAATTATATTGCCGATTGCCGCTATGGTACGATCGAAAACCCACAGGAACTGGAAATTCGCTTGAATCAGATTCCGGGTGTAGTCGATAATGGACTGTTCATTAACATGGCGGATCAAGTTATTATCGCACGAGCTAATGGACAAATTGACGTACGGAATAAATAATGTCTGGTAACCGTCTGTTTTATAATGTAGCATTCGTGTTATTGATATTATATACAGGGCTTCTATTATATTGGATGTTTCTCGGTTTTGGTCGCACGCTGCGTCCAGGACCTCCGTATTCATATAATGTTGTTCCCTTGGATACGATCGGGCGATACTGGCGGGCCATGCATTCTTCCCCTTTTCGGGTATGGGGTGTTAATTTGCTTGGGAATATTGGTGTGTTCATTCCCTTCGGTATTCTTTTGCCGATCATTTGGGTATCTATGCGAAGGGTAGGCAGGCTGCTGTTAGTGGTGGTGGCCGCATTGGTCATTCTCGAAGTAACCCAAATGCTGCTGGGCGCAGGTACGATGGATGTGGATGACATCATACTGAATGTACTGGGAGTATTATGCGGACGTGTTGCCTACGTATTTTTACGTAAGAAATTAAGAATTGAATCATAATCGCCCTGCTCTCGATATCAGTATTTAATGACTGGTCGAGGGCAGGCTTTTTTACATAATGAACGACAACTTCCGCATAATAGATGGTAATTCCTTCAATACAGACCGTAAAAGCAGGAAGGGAAGCGCTTAAACTTGACAAAAGTACGCAATTAAGATATCTTGGAATAAAGATATGAGTAACGGAGGCTGTTAATATGTCTGTAAAACCAGATGATCAGGACTTAGCGCTTAATTTGTTCGTTGTTCTGGCTCGTGCCTATAATTCGGTCACGTCTCGCACGAATCGGGACATTCATAGTCATGGATTAAATACAACTGAATTTGGTGTGCTTGACCTTTTGTATTATCGCGGACCGCAGCCTTTGCAGAAGATTGGAGAAAAGGTACTGATCTCCAGCGGGAATATTACGTATGTGGTGGATAAACTCCAGAAAAAAAACCTGCTTACCCGCCGTGCGTCACAAGATGATCGGCGTGTAATTTATGCAGAATTAACTGATGATGGACGTCATTTTTTTGAGCAAATATTCCCGCAGCATCATCGTGTTATTATGGAGACTGTGGATGGCTTATCCGTGGAAGAGAAGGAGCAGGCTATTCATCTGCTAAAAAAGCTTGGACTAACAGCTGAGGGACAGAAGAGTAACGGATCATAAGTGTTGCATTTTCTGGTTAAATCAGCTTTAAGATAAAATACCGACTTTTCGGTATTTTATTTTTTTGTCTAATTTTGGGCAGTGGGGACGCAAATCAGGTATAATTGTCTAATAGTCTCGATCTGAGGTCATCCCTAAAACCTGCTTCATATACAAATACCTTGTCGGGGAAGGAGCTGTACATGAGTATACAGCAATATACCGCAGGTGAGTCGCTATTGATGCAAGCAGGAGATTTGGCTGAGCTAGTTACCCACA
Source organism: Paenibacillus sp. ALE2 (assembly GCF_054113385.1). Lineage (NCBI taxonomy): Bacteria > Bacillati > Bacillota > Bacilli > Caryophanales > Paenibacillaceae > Paenibacillus > Paenibacillus sp. ALE2. The sequence continues at coordinate 5,230,643 of NZ_CM134213.1, read as the reverse complement.
AACAATACGAATTACAGCCAGATCTTTTGGAGCGCTTTGGGGACAACGGTAAAATAAAGACAAAACAGGACTCTTTATATAGTTTGAACTATTTAGCTGAAAGTGTAATCGTGAGCAGTCCTATTTTATTTACGTATTATGTTTCCTGGTTAAAGAGACTTTTAGAAGGTTTCGGCATAACCCAAGAAGATTTGATCATCAATTTTCAATTAATTCGGGAGACATTGGTAGAGCAGTTTCATCACAGGGAAAAAACGGTGGTGCTGGAGCATTTGGAATTGGGGATACAGCAAATTGGGAAGAAAGAGGAGTACGCCTCTTTTATTACAGATGATAATCCCTATGCTGCCGATGTGGCTCAATATTTGGAATATTTACTGTTTGGTAATCGCAGACAGGCCTTGGATTGGATCGTCCATTTGCTAGATGAAGGTATGTCTATTCAACATACTTATAAATATATTTTTCAAATTTCGCAATATGAAATAGGTCGTCTGTGGCATGAAGGCAAAATTACGGTTGGTCAAGAACATTTTTGTACTGCCGCGACTCAGTTTATTATTTCCAGCCTGTATCCCAGATGGATAGGTGCTGGAAATAAGGGACGTAGCCTCGTAGCAGCATGTGTAGGCAGCGAGCAGCATGAAATAGGTCTACGTATGCTGGCTGATATTTTCGAGATGGATGGTTGGGATACGTACTATTTAGGTGCCAATGTACCTGATCGGAGTCTGCTTCAGGCCATTGTGAGCTATAACGCAGATGTGGTGGCTATCTCAGCTACCATGGCTTACCATGTCCATCTGGTGAAAAAGCTGATTACTGTGATCCGCCAAAATACAACTACGAGTCATGTGAAAATTATGGTCGGTGGCTTGCCCTTTAATCTTGATTCACACTTATGGCAGGAAGTGGGAGCGGATGGATATGCACCAGGTGCGGAGGAAGCGCTGGAGGTAGCAGAGGACATACTTTCGCTCAAGAGATAATGTTAGTGTTGGCAACCCGTAAGTCATTTTGTAAAGGGGGCCTTTTAATATGAAGGAACCGACAGCAGAAATGGCTGTCCTGCGGAGAACGGTCGAACAATTAACGGATGAGGTTCTGAAAAGCAAGGCTGAGGAAGAAAAGCTGCTGAATGAATTTTCAGCAATGAACAACGAACTGGTCAATCTGCAGCGTCAGCTTGCCAAAAGCAATGCGGAATTAAAGCGGACAAAGGAAGAAGCGATAAGGGCTAATGACCTGAAGAGCACTTTTCTCGCCGTGGTTAGTCATGAATTTAGAACGCCAATGAACGGAATTTTGGGGATGATCGAAATGTTAGCTTCATCCAAACTATCTCCAGATCAGCGGCAGGCCATCGGTGTGATACGTGAGTCGGCCTCTCTGCTGCTAAACATGATTAATAATCTGCTCGATATATCCAAAGTAGAAGCAGGACAGATGGAGCTAGAGATCGGAAATGTCAGAGTCCAGGCGATTATGAGCCATGTTGCCCAGTTGTTGGAGCCGCAAATTTATCAGATGGGCAACCAGTTGAGTATAGAGACTGATCGTGCCGTGGCAGAGCATCTCGAAGGAGATTCGGCAAGGATTATGCAGATCTTGCTTAATCTGTTGAACAATGCGAATAAATTTACAAGCGAAGGGAACCTTGTTGTTCGGACAAAATTGGTTGAGGAAACTAAAGATTCCCAACGTGTTCGTTTTGAGGTGCAGGATTCGGGCATCGGGATTTCAGCGGAGGATCAGGACAAGCTGTTTCAGCCTTATGTGCAAGCTGGTGAAGGCAGCGCCTCCCAATATGGAGGAACGGGACTGGGGCTATGGATATGCAGCTCATTTGTGAAACTTATGCAGGGAGAGATTGGGGTCGTTAGCGAAGAAGGCCAAGGCTCCACGTTCTGGTTTGAAATTCCCTTCAGGAAGGCATCAGGACAGGCAGTTGAAATAGAAGAACATGAAAATGGTGAATTGACGGTACGTAGCGAGTTGCTTCGTGAGCATAGTCATTCTCAAGCTATTTTGGTAGCAGAGGATAATCGGGTGAATCGTCAAGTAGTGCAATTACAGCTCAACCACCTGGGATTCCAGCATATTGACTTTGTCGAGGATGGACAAGCTGCAGTAAGAGCGGCCTCCGAACGATCCTACGCCTGCATTCTAATGGATCATCATATGCCTTTGCTAAATGGTCACGATGCGGCGAAAGCGATCCGCCAGTGGGAAGCAGAAAACCAACAGCCGCCTGTGCCGATCATTTCTTTGACCGGAAATGTGTCCGAGGAAGACCAGGCTCGTGGGCGGAAGATTGGTGTGAACGATTACTTGATGAAGCCAGTGACGATTGAAAATCTCTCAGAAAAGCTGGCCAAATGGCTACCCATTCCGGAATCTGAGCCTATTTTGGATGAGGATGTTATTCGTGAGATCATGCTGCTGGACGAGGATGGTAGCACGGGATTACTTGAGTCATTGGTCGAAATGTATACCAGTGATACACCTGCCAAAATCAACAAGTTAAAAGAACTGGTTGCTGCGGGCGAAGCCACAAAAGTAGTAGAGGCTGCTCATGAGTTGAAATCAGGCAGCGTGAGTCTGGGTGTCGGGCGTTTGTCCAAATTGCTGTCTGATATTGAACAGCTTGCACGGGAGAACCGACTTGAGAATGTACAAGGGAAGTTGTCTGCGCTCCAGTCTGTCTATCAGGCAACGTGTTTAGAACTGGAACGTTATATTCACCAGTCGAGACTGACTCCCCCTTGTTAGACTTGTACCTAGAAGGAGGACCTAAAATATATATATGAAAGAACAGCTGCGTTCCATTCACCCGCTGGCCTGGACAATTATAGCGGGTACGATTTTTGGTCGGATGGCGACCTCTATGAGTATCCCATTTTTGTCTATTTATCTGACCACCCGTCTGGGGGTCTCCCCCTTTCATACGGGGGTGATCGTATCGGTCAGCTCGCTGGTTGGCATTTTTGCCAGCTTTTACGGCGGATATATTTCAGATCGGATCGGACGACGTAAGGTCATGCTGGTATCCATCGCGAGTTGGGCGCTTGTATTTGTCGCTTTTGCGTTGGCAGAAGCGGCTTGGGCCTTTTTTGTTATTAATGCTCTGAATGGACTGTGCAGATCCTTGTTCGAGCCAACTTCGCGGGCGCTATTATCCGATGTAACCCCCAAGGAGAAGAGATTGCTTGTCTATAACATGAGATATGCGGCGATTAATGTTGGTGTGGTGGCAGGACCGCTGCTTGGTTTGATGTTGGGATCGGCATCTACTGGTACGCCGTTCATGGTAGCCGCTGGTGTGTATGCTCTGTACGGGGTACTGCTGTTGATCCAGTTTACTCGGTATGCATCGGATCTGCATGTAGGCACAACAGCGGGAGAGGCTCCGCTGCGGATAGGCGAGGCGTTCCGAACAGCCAGCAGGGATCCCATATTTATGCCGATTCTGTTGGGAACTGTATTCTGCGTAATGGGCTATGCCCATTCCAATTCGACAATGCCTCAATTTTTATCGTTGTCTTTCGAGGAAGGTACCCGGTGGTTTACATACATGCTAACGGTCAACGCGGTTTGCGTATTGGCTTTTCAGTATCCACTGGTGCGGCTGGCAAGCCGCTTTTCTCCAGTGAATTCCTTAATAGCAGGGAATATATGTATTGCGGTCAGCTTGCTGCTGTGCGGTATGCTAAACTCAGGCTGGATGTTTATACTGGATATGGTGCTGTTTACAATAGGCGAAGTATTATTGTTCACGATGCTGGACGTACTGATTGATCAAATTGCTGATGCTCAATATAAAGGGACCTACTTCGGTACGATCGGCTTTAATAATTTGGGTAGTGTACTGGCTCCTTTATTTGGTGGCTGGTTGCTGGATGTCTATGGTCAAACGGCACCGCTTGCCGTGTTTGTTCCGGTTGCACTGTCGGTTGTGATCGGGATTCCCTTCCTGCTGGTCGCACGCCGCCGTTTGGCGCAGCGTACAGCTCGGTTCGCGGCTCAAGGAGCAGAGTCTGTGCAGCAACTGTCATCATAAAAAAAGGGGGCTGAGTACAGGATGAAGTCGGAAGAAGATGTGCTACGAATCATACAATATATGAATGATCCACAGGTCTTGGAAGACTTGCGCTATGTGCGAGAGCTGAAGCTTCCGCAAGGCTGTATAGCCGCGGGCTATGTACGCAACCGTGTGTGGGACAAGCTACATGGTTATACAACGGCTACACCACTAAACGATATTGATGTTATTTATTTTGACCCCAAAAATACGCTAGAGGAACGAGATGAATTTCTGGAGCAGTCCTTGAATCGTAAACAGGCGGGACGCAACTGGTCTGTCAAAAATCAAGCTCGGATGCATATTCGCAATGGGGAGGCTCCGTATTCCTCGATAGAGGATGCGATGAGTCGCTGGCCAGAGACGGCAACTGCTGTAGCCATTCGATTGAATGCCAAGGATCAAATGGAGGTCATTTGTCCGCATGGGCTGGAAGATCTGCTGGATATGCGGGTACGTCAAAGCCCATTGTTCCGTCACACTACGGCTTTTCGTCAGCGTGTATTTGAAAAACAGTGGCTAGATAACTGGCCGTTGCTTATTGTGGAAAATAAAAGTGTAATCTCATTTCAGATTGTAAGGAGAGACGACTAACGATGTTTAAAAATATAAAACCAGATTCAGCTCGTGAGGAGGTGCTGGAGCTGCTTACCTACGCCGTGCTAGATCATCCTGAACGCGGAGAGGCAGCTTTGCGTGCTTATCAAGCCTCGGATGAATGGAAGTTGTTCGGTGTGGAAGATGAAGGACTTATTGTAGGTGTTGTCGGTTTTGAGGAGCGGGAGGATGGAACGATTGTGCTCCATCATCTGGCTGTATTGCCTGAAAATCGTCATAGAGGCTACGGCAGAGGGATGTTGCTTACGCTTATTAAGGAGCGTAGCCCGAAGCGACTTATGGTGGATACAGATGCGGAGGGGGCAGATTTCTTCCGCAACGTGGGGTTTGCTGTATATGGATCAGAGGATTTGCCAGATGGTGGGCAATTTCATTGTGTATATGAAATAGACGAAGAATAAGCGAATCTCCGGGTCCCGCTTCCTTTTTTTCTACATAATATATGTTATGTCGGAGGGAGGTGGGGTTCATTGGCGTATCACTACACAGCGATTGGAGATTCTTTAACGACAGGTGCAGGGACGTTGCTAGGTGGCGGCTTTGTACCTGTCTATCGGCAAATGGCAGAAAGATATCTCCGTACACCAGTCAGTTACGAGAATCTGGGAATCAACGGACTGACATCGCAGGAGCTGCTGTCTATGGTTCGCAACAATCCGCTTTTTCGGTCAGCGATCAGTCGGGCTGAAATCATAACGGTGACGATCGGCGGCAATGATCTACGTCCATATATCAGTACACTTGCTGGAGGTCCAGGCTCTTCAGGTTCTTCCATTCCACAAGCACTGAATCATACCAAAGAACATGTACGCCAAATTGTACATGCCCTGTATCATATAAAGTCCGGTCAGCGTGAGTCATTTATCATCCGAATGGTGGGATTATATAATCCTTTTCCAGGGATAAGAGAGGCGGGAGTATATGTACGCCAATTCAACTCGTTTCTCTATACATTGGGTGGACCCAATTACCGGGTAGCGAACATTTATCCCGCGTTCGAAGGCAATGAACGGGCATTGCTTTCGCTGGACCGGATACATCCGAACAGCCGTGGTTATCGTGTGATTGCGGAAGAACTGAATCGACTTGGTTATGCGCCGTTACGATGAGTGTGAGCGGATGCTTCGGATCGGACAAAGTATATGAAAGAAAGAGGTTCATGATGCCAGTAGGAACTGACCATCATAAGCCTCTTTTTTGCGTTTCAGCGTGCGGTTTAGCCGATTAATTTACGGAATAAGCTACGAGCAGCCCACTTGCGCTCACTTCGTTTGCGGTATTTGGGCAGAGAACGATAGACAGCAATGGATTGGTTAAATGCAGCGCTGGCTTCATCCTTGCGTCCCAGCATACGGTACATTAGACCTGTCAGATAATAGCCCTCACTAGAAGAAGACTGGATCTCCTGAAATTGCTGTAGATAGTGTAGTGACTTATTTACGTCACGTTCCTTGAAAGCAGCGGCTAAATGCAAATAGGGTTCACCGTATTGCACTCGCGGGTTAATGTCCAGTGCCTTGAGTAAATGCTGTTCTCCATCCTCCAGATGGGTTGTGTGTACCTCAGCCGTACCCCGCGCGTTCCAATAGTCTGCTGAATCTTCATATCGGGATTGAATTTCCAAGAGTAGCTCCAAAGCCTGCGAGTATTTCTTGCTTTCGATCCAAATTCGAGCCAAATCAAACTTGGCAGCCACATCGTTGGTGTTTAACGCAATCTGTTGACGCAATCGTGCTGCATTGCGTCTTCTTTTCCACGGTTTGCTGATGCTGGGCAATACACCGACAAAGCTGCGATCCAATATATAGATCAAGATTAAGAGTACGAGCATTGCCAAAAACGGGTTACCGAGCAAACTCCACAGTAGAGAGAAAATCAAAAATTTCCCAATCATTCTGCTCCAATCCTCCTGTATATGTAGCTATCCATACTTTCCACATTATAGCATATGGGCGCTTTAAGGGGCATTAGCATGATGAGATTTCGAAGAATGATAGCTTTCTATGTTGGTGGGGGAATGGAAGAGTATACATCGTTTAGATTGATGCTTGTGAAAATTCGTATGTACAAAGACTCCTCCTTGTATGGAGGAGCATGAGAAATATCAGTATTACATTGAGTGACTGAAGACAACTTGGGAATATGCAGATGAGTTAGTTGCATTGGTCCATCCTATTTTTTTATTCCCGCCAAAAGGTTGAACAGTCGGCCTTATCCAAAATATTAAACTCGATCATTTTCTCAAGTAATGCGAAATCAACTGGACTATCCCACTGGATACGTACCAACTGCTTGGTGTGATTATAGCCAGCCTGCACAATTAACTCAGAAAAATGATGAATCCCTGCCTTTTCAGGGGCGACGGCTAGATGATGTTTGGCTACGCTAAAGCCAATAATAAATGTGCCGTGATCCGTAAACATAGGCTGTTTCCACGCAATTTTTGGCCTTAAATTTGGAAACTTCTTGATTACCCAAGCTAAAACCTCTTCCGTTCGGGCTTGATGTTGCGGGTTATCAATATGCGCTAAATATTCTGCAAAAGCTTCCATGTAAGTTCCCTCCTAAAATCAAAATTGTATCGTTCAGAGGAATTCCTCAACAAGAATAGAGTACAAATATGAATCATGAAACTCGCCTTTGTAGTACCAGTGTTCTCGCATTATACCTTCACGTTGCATTCCGATCTGTTGCATAACCTTCTCAGAAGCTTTATTTTCTGGACGACATGTTGCATAAATACGATGGACATCAAGTGTACTAAATCCAAATCCTAGCAGGGCTCGTGCTGCTTCTGTTGCATAACCCTTTCCTTGATAATCTGGGTTTAAAATATAACCCACTTCTGCATTAGTATCTTTGACATGAATACCAACACCGCCGATCAGAATTCCAGTGTTTTTCAGACATATAGCTAGTTCGTAGTCTTGTCGTGGCTTTTCCTGCTGTGAGACTAGAACTTGTTCTATATATGCCTTTGTATCTTCTTCTGTATTGGGTCCCCATGCTGTGTGCCTAGTAACTTGGGGCAATGACGTGTAGGTATGTATACTTCCCCAATCGGATCTGCAAATATCACGAATGATGAGCCGATCTGTTTCAAATTGCATAACGATTCCTCCTGTCCATCATTAGCATACATATTCGTGTTTTCTGCACAAGCTATTAAACCTATTTAAGCAGATCTGATGGAATATTCAAGATTTTGAGAGAAAGTGTTAAAGAAGAGGATCGAATTACGTGTTGAATAAGGGGAACGAATCAATCCTTTTGCCGCCTGAACGCAAACCGCAAGGGAGGCGTCCGGCAAAAGGCAAACAGAAAAAATTGAATGTGGTACTGGATTAGCTGCTGTTATTGGCTATCCAGGCCGTCTTAAAACAGTCTACGGGCTGTTACGAAACGTTTCTTCCATTTATCGTCAAACGTATCAAAATGAACGCCGCGCTCTTTGGAGAAAGTATGCAGCAATTTGTTGTTCCCTGCATAGATCGCCACATGGCCGATCTCCAGCCCACGCGCACTGAAGAACAGCAGGTCACCTTTGCGCAGTTCGTTCAGCCCCACCTCCCGGCCTTCTTTAGCCTGATCGTAAGAGATACGGGGGAGGTCGATAGAGAGCGTATGTCGGAACACTTCCCCTACAAATGAGGAACAATCAAAGGTCGCTGTCTGTCCGGTTGCTGCGCCGAATTTATAAGGAGTACCAAGGAATTTTTGCCCGTAGGCGATCAGTTCATCACCCTGCCGTTCTGCTAGAGAAGTGCTGGTGTAATCACTGTATTTTGGTTTAGCAGATATGTATCCGGTCAGGTTGTTTTTAGTGCGCACTTCCAGCCAGAGAGCATTAACCTCGCGGATGACATGAACCTTTTCACCGGTTGGAATAAGCCGCAGGGAAGGGGAAGCTTCTGATGAATCTGGTTTGCTGCGCAAGTTGACTCCAGAAAGAATCGTTGTGAAAAAGTCTTCTTTAGAGGCAATTCGGATCGTCCGGGTTAGAGCGTCCCATTTCACTGTGCTCCCGAGTGCTTCGCTCACAAAACGCAGTGGAATCATTGTGTTGCCCTTAACAATCTGTCCGGGAACGTTCAGGGACAGCGTTTTGTCGTTGAGGGTGGCAGCAACTTCTCCAATACGATAGGTCAGCGTCGTGTCGTTTTTGGTTGCTGTTACGGTTTTGCTGGCTCCGTTCCAGGAAAGCACAGCTCCTTGCGCCTCAAACAACTGACGCATAGGGACGAGCGTTGTCCCGTCTAGCAGTAGCGGTTGGGCAGTAAGCTCAAGCGGGCGGTCATCCACATAAACGGTTGTTACCGAAGTTAGCGGCGCCGACTTGGCGTAAGATGGGGTTGCTTGCAGCAGTGATACGGCCAGCAGAGCCAGCCATACTTTCTTGTTGATTGTCATGCTGTCATCACCTCGTTGTTAAGTTGTTCATCTAAGTTGTACGAGACTGCCTCTGATTAGTTGTGTACCAATTATTGGATTAATTCAAAAACCAAAATAAACAAAAATAAAACAAAGTGATATCTGTGTTTTTATATTGACATCAAAATTAAATAAAGATAGAATTACAAATGTGAAATGTTTCACTTTAGAGTAGTTCTGTATTTAGCGAGGGATCAAAAGTGAATCCTTAGGAGGCAGATTTTTATGAGCGCACATGTATTTTTTGTACCATCTATCAATCTGATGGGAAAAGGCTGTTTGCATGAAGTTGGACCCTATATAAAAGAACTACATTTAAACAAAGCACTGGTCGTGACCGATAAGTTTCTGATGAAGAGTGGAATTGCAGGCAAGGTCACATCCTTGCTGAATGATATTGGCTTGAACTATGTAGTATACGATGAGGTCAAACCCAATCCAACCTGTAAAAACGTACATGATGGCGTTCAATTTCTACAGGACAACGGCTGCGACTTTTTAATTTCTATTGGTGGAGGATCCCCACAGGATACGGCCAAGGGAATTGGCATTATTGCTACCAATGGGGGACATATAACGGAGTATGAGGGCGTTCATCAATCCAAGCATAAATCGCTGCCCATTGTCGCCATTAATACAACGGCAGGAACATCCGCAGAAATTACAATCAATTATGTCATTACGGACGAAGAGCGCAAAGTCAAAATGGTTATGGTTGACAAGAATAGCGTAGCTACGATTTCAGTCAACGACCCTGAACTGATGGTAGACAAACCCGCCGCATTAACGGCAGCTACAGGACTAGATGCTTTGACTCATGCCATTGAAGCTTTGGTTACTCCGGGTTCCTATCCTGTTACAAATGCGACCGCGTTGGCAGCAGTAGAACTTATTTTTAACAACTTGGCCCGTACAGTGAGCGACGGTCATGATATAGAAGCACGTGAACAAATGGTTTACGCTATTTTCTTGGGAGGACTTGCATTTAATAATGCCGGGTTGGGTTACGTCCATGCTATGGCCCATCAGCTAGGCGGCGTATACGATTTGCCTCATGGGGTTTGCAATGCCATGCTGCTGCCGATTGTGGAGGAGGAGAATGCCAAGCATGTACCAGAGAAGTTTCGTGCCATCTCTAAGGTAATCGGTTTCGAAGATAAGGGGAAAACGGATAAAGAATGCGCGGACTATGTAATTCAAAGAATCAAAGACCTGTCGAAGGAAGTAGGGATTCCTGCCAAACTTTCTGAACTAGGTGTAATTGAGGTGGATTTAGATTTGCTTGCCGAAAACTCCATGAAGGATGCTTGTGCTCCGGGCAATCCGTTCATACCTAGCAAAGAACAAGTTATCGAAATGTTTAAGAAAATTCTATAAATCATACTGCTATTATTTTGTTATATACTTTAAGGGCTGTCCCAGGAACTGATTAAGAACACCAGGGACGGCCCTTTGCATTCTCATTATAACAGACTTAAATCTTATTCATTGAAGCATTTCATACGTGAAAATCCGATCAGACTGACTGAATACTTGATTTATATAGATGTCTATGCAATAATGCTTGTATGTTAAAAAATAATGCAGCTGCACTTGTAGGAACCATTAGGGACTCGATCAATAAATTAATTGTATCTGAGCTCGAATCCTATGGAGTTGAAGGAATTGTACCTACCCATGGTGGAATACTGATGTTTCTGTATCAAACGGATGGACTTTCGATTAAGGAATTGACGCAAAAAATTGCTCGTCAGCAGCCCACAGTCACTGTTCTGATCGACAAGCTAGTAAAATTGGGGTATGTGGAGAGGAAAAAAGAAAGGGAGGATAGCCGGCTTACTCTGATCTATCTTACCGAAAAGGGAAAAGAGCTGGAGCCTATATTTGAGACGATCTCCTATAAATTAAAAGAAACCATCTATGGGGGTCTCAAAGACGAGGAACAAAAACAACTGGAATATCTGCTGGAGCATGTAAAAAACAGGTTTTAAATTTTTTTAAACAAATGTATAGATATCTATACAAATGCCAAAATAACAATAAAACAATAAAACATCTGGAGGTCATGAAAATGAAACATCTTATCATCTATGCTCACTCTAACGCTGAAAGCTTTAATCACGCGATACTGGAAACGGTTGTAACCACCTTGAAGGAAAAAGGTGACGAAGTCGTTGTACGCGATCTATACGCTCTTAATTTTCAACCGGTATTAAAACCTGAGGATACTGCTGCGATGAGAGCTGGACAAACACCGGCTGATATCAAATTAGAGCAGGAGTATATCACGCAGTCCGATACGATTACGTTTATTTCGCCCATTTGGTGGACAGGACTTCCTGCGATCTTGAAAGGTTATGTTGATCGTGTATTTGCATACGGCTTTGCCTATACGGCTGGTACAGAAGGGATTAATAAGCTGCTTACAGGTAAAAAAGGGTTTATCGTGAATACACATGGTACTCCCAACGCGATCTACGATGAAATCGGTATGACCACAGGATTGAAGCTCACATCAGATACAGGAATTTTTGATTTCGTTGGAATTGAATCGGTTGGCCACTTGCTGCTTGGAAGTATCGGCTACCTTGATGAAGACGGTTATAAAGGATTGCTGAAACAAGTACAAGACACGGTTAAAACAGTGCTGTAAAGTTAGTTCATATTCGTTCAGAAGCGTAGGACATTCTTTAAACGACAAGGTCAACCAGCATTTGAGGGTTGGCCTTTTCTTATAAGTGCTAATACTTTTCTAATATAGTCCAGACAACGATCTGATCCTGCTTGTTATTATGGGGATATACAAAACTAGCCTTTGTATGATTTGTTTTGTCATAATATACTAAGGCGTTTAGGCTTTGGGCGGAGTCGTAGCTTTGATCCACGAAATGGTTACCCAATTTATTTTTTACATCATCAAGTTTCTGAAGCTTGTGACCATCGATGCTGGAAAATTCACTCTCGGACAAGGTTTGCAATTTCATAATCTCTCCACTAGAGCTATAGACAATCAAGAAATTTTCAAAATATCTGTGATCGACATCTTTCGTGTGTTTATCGTTAAAATCCGGATTCTTTCTATAAGCAGTCAAATCAATCTCCGTAATATTCTTGCTTAGTGGAATATGGTTTATTGTCAATTCCGATAGATCCGTTGATTTTACCGACATCTCCGTCCATAGATCTTTTGTGAAATATGCCGTTAAAGCGATCAGGATAACAATACATATAATGAAGCTTTTTTTGGAGATTAGCTTAAGCATAGTTTAAAGACTCCTTACTATCACAGAGATTAGCATGGTTTATTTTATCGCAAATATTGGAGTATACTATTTAATTGTAACGAGTCGATGAATGAGATTAAAGAATTTTTTTGTTTTGGGCTAAGAGACCTCTGAAGGTGTAGGGGGAAAGTATAATAATTCACAAATATTTCATTGTTATTATCGTTGGCAATTCTTTATAGTACATAGTATCCATATTTAGTTTAACGTCGAGATAATGAAATTAATTTTCCTTACTTAGTGATCATCTGCATGTATTCAGAACAAGAATTACGGGAAAAATAACATAATGTGAGGGTGTACTGGGTGAGATATAAAATCATAGCAGATAGTTGCTGCGACTTAACGACAAAGCTTAAAGAAGAGATGCAAGTAACTACGATTCCATTAAACATGACATTGGGTGAAAAATGCTTCATAGATGATGGCACATTGGACTTGCCTCAGTTTATGGAAGAAATGAAAGCCTGTACAACCAAGATTGGTTCCGCATCACCATCACCTATGCTGTATAAGGAAGCCTTTCAAGGCGCGCATACTTCTTTTGCCATTACATTATCCAGCAACCTGTCCAGCTCGTATTCCAGTGCGTTGGTAGCAAAGGATATGGCGGAAGAAGAGGGAGCGGATGTTCATGTATTCGATTCGAAAAGCGCATCGGCTGGGCAACTCTTGTTAGCTTTAAAACTACGCAAGCTGATCGACGAAGGATATCATAAAAGCGAAATTATCTCTTCCCTGGAGAGCTTTATCAGCAAGATGAAAACCTATTTTGTTTTAGAAAATTTGGATAATTTGGTCAAGAACGGACGAATGAATAAAATTACTGGAAAGATACTCTCATTCTTGCATATCAGGCCTATTTTAGGTTCAGACGGTGACGGAAACATCGCATTATTTACTCAAGCCCGTGGTCAAAATCAAATCATTGAAAAGTTGGCAGATACCATTGAAAAAAGTGGTCGAAGTACCGAAGGAGAAAGCATCGTTATTACTCATTGCAATAATCCCGGACTGGCGCAAAAGTTAATGAATACCTTGAAGAACCGCTATCAATTTAAAGATATTCATATTGTGCCCACCAGGGGAATTAGTTCAATGTATGCCAATGACAAAGGGATCATTATCGCCTTTTAAAAAGTATTCAGGGTTTATCCTCGTGCGATGGATAAACCCTTTTTAGTATGTTGGGGCTTTGCATGAGTCTAAGCCTATCCCAATTTTCTAATGAGAACAGAGGCGTTTATGCTGGCTTGAGTTCCTCCGGCCTGTGTTTGCAGGGTAACAGCAGCAGTAGAGCTATGGTTACGCAGAGTAAGGACATCACCGCATGCCAGGGCGAGGATGGCTTGCCCGGTGTTCTGTTGTGTTCCCGCTCCTGAGCCGTACACGGTTCCCTCAGCCAGTACGCCATTAATAAAGATGGCGAATTGGTTAGGTTCTACACCCGACACCGAAAAGCGGACTTCATACTTTCCTGCATCGGCTACAGCAATTTGTGTAGTCCCTGGAAGGTGAGCAATCCCAGGTGTAAGTATGCCGTTCGTATCGAAAATGACCTCCCCTTCAATCGAAACGAGTTGGGGCCTCACATTATAAATGTAACCGAACTGCGCTATATCACCTGTGGTTCTGGAATCCCCTTCAGCATCATGATTAATGTTCACACGTACAACCTGCTTTTTGACAATGATGTCTTTACCAAACGATTTCCGTTTCGAGCGGCTTCTTTTTTTGGGGGGCATTTCCTCAAACTTTTTTTCTAGCTTATCAAACCAGGCACGAACGAAAACATCTTTTTTACGGCCTTTTTTTTGGTTCATTTTAGGACGACCCAATACAAACACCTCCATATGGTTTGTTGTATAGTACTCCATTCATCTAGAGGAGGCATAGATATCTGTCCTGTGTTTCATAGGAAACGATCTATTTTGACTAAAAACAGGCTTCTGTACAAGGTACATTCGTCTAGTATGTAAAAAGCACCTCCAAAAGTATCCTTGGTTGTCAACTAAGGATACTTTTGGGGTGCCAGTAGTAGCTTATATCATGATGAAGCGGTTTGAAGCCGCTTTTTTCGCACATATAGGGCGTACAGGATACCGCCAAGCAGGCACAGGATACAAGCAAATACTGCCAGTAACCAAGCTGAAGCAACTGCCCCTCCACGATCCATACTGTTTCCAAGCCATAGGGGCAGCAGGGCCCCTCCGACTCCACCTGCACCGATAAGCAGGCTGGTCGTCGATTCTTCTGTACCTGGCATCATTTTGCTGGCAAAAACAAGAGCGATGGAAAAGATGCCTGACATGCCGAGTCCCAGCAGTACGATAAGGACAAAGGCACCAGCAGTGCCTTGGATCAACGGGAACACACACAGCAGCAGAGTCGCTGCCAGTGAGCTCAGAGCGACAAAGACACCGTAGCCGTATCGATCGGCAATGTAGCCTGTGAACAACCGTCCAAAGGCCATTGCCAACCAAAAGCAGGTGACGCTGAGTGCTGCTTCGGCTTGTGTGAGACCGAGTCGCTCGATGAACATGGAGGGCAGGAAATTGGCCAGACTCATCTCTGTTCCTACGTAGATAAAGAAAAAAACGATAAATAATGCAAGGAGCTTCCAATTGCCTATAGGGCTGCTTTTAGAAGCCTTTACGGTAGGTGACTCCAGTGAATTAATGGCACGCTTATGGTAGTCACCTCGGTGTTCTTGTTCGTCCAATAGAGCGTCCATTGTGCCAAAGGACCCGCGCAGCCAGGCTATAGTGGCTACGGCTGCAAACAAGGAGATGATGGGGAATGCCAGTCGCCACCAACCTAGAGCAATGAATTGGCTGGCGATAGCCGGCATTGCTAAGGCGCCGATCCCGAAAAAGACTTCCAGACGGCTCATAGCCACGCCCGTTCCTTGGGTAATACCCCCAATAACAATAGTACCTATGACTGCTTCTACCATGCCGAAGCCAAATCCGGCTACTGCCCCGACGGCATATAGCCAGCCCCAAGGCGGCAGTAGTGAATATAGCACTTCAGCCGCACATAGCAGGAGGAGGGCAAATATCAGGCTTCGGCGTTTGCCAAAAGTCCGGGCAAGCCACGGTGACAGTAGGACTCCAGCCAGAAAGCCGGAAAATTGAGCGAATATCAGGCTTCCGCCATCCGTATAGTTTCTACCGTAATGCTCTAGCAACACGGGCAGTAGGGAGCCTACAACCACATGGGCTAGACCAATTAAAAAATAAGACAAGCTGCCGATCCATAGCAGTCGTTTCATGATTAACTCCTTTGGTACTAATTACCTTCATGCAGTAAAGTGAATGGTATAAGTCAGATTTGAATCATTAGGATAGCTCCAGTACTTGAAAGCCATAGCCTTCAATAGAAATATCTCCTTCCAGGAATTTCCCACTGATTAGCTCTTTTCCTTTTTGGTCATCCAGATGATATTGCTGTGTCTGGGCATTATGGTTCAGAACAAATAGATAAGACTTTCCATCTTTGGACCGCATAGTGGCTTCTATGCCCGCAGGAGCACGCAGCAGGGATGAAATCCCTTTTTGCTCACAAATGTAGCCCAGCAGACCATCAAGGAAAGGTTCCTCAGGGTCGGAAGCGACGTACCACGCCTCACCTTCACCAAAACGATTGCGTGTCAGCACTGGCATGCCCTGATAGAAATCATCGCCGTATTCCGCCAGCACCTCGGCTCCTTCGCTATGCAGCAAGTCGCAGAGCAACCCACATTTATAATCACCTTCTAATACGCCCACTTTTTCTTTCAATATAATGCGATTGTGTGATTCAGGCAGAAGCGCATCAATTTCCTCCACCCAGATCCCGAGCAGATTACGCAGCTTACCAGGATATCCTCCGGTTGTGACCAGATCGTTTTCATTTACAATGCCGCTGAAAAAGGTCGTTAGGAAGGTACCGCCACGCTCTGTGAATTGTTCCAGCTTCTCAGCAGTACCCGGCTTGACCATGTAGAGTACAGGCGCGATAATGAGATCATATTTTTGGAAATCTGTATCCACAGAAATCAGGTCTACCTGTACGTTACGCCGGAAGAGGGTAGCATAATACTTATGCACCTGATCCAAGTATTTCAAGGCGACAGAAGGGCCACTTGATTTTTCCAAAGCCCACCAATTGTCCCAATCAAACAAAATAGCTACTTTGGCATGAACAGTCGCGTCAAGCAGCGTGTTGCCTAAAGCGCCGAGCTCATTGCCAAGCTGTGCCACCTCGCGAAATACACGTGTGTTCTCATGCCCGGCATGCTCAATTACAGCCCCGTGGAATTTCTCACAAGCACCGATCGAGCGGCGAAGCTGGAAAAACATGACCGTATCCGCGCCATGTGCTACAGCCTGATAACTCCATAAACGCATAACACCAGGCCGTTTAAGTGAATTATACGCCTGCCAATTCTGCTGGCTCGGTGTTTGCTCCATCAGCATAAAGGGCTGCCCATCCTTCAAGCCGCGCATCAGATCATGCGCCATCGCCGTATAGCTTATCGGGGTATTAGCTCCGGGATAGCTGTCCCAAGATACTATATCCATGTGCTTAGCCCATTTAAAATAATCCAGTTGCTTAAAAAAGCCCATCAGATTGGTTGTTACCACGGCATCGGGAATATGTTTTTTAATCGCGTTATATTCCAGCAGGTAGCAATCCAGAATACTGTCTGAATTGAAGCGCGCATAATCGAGGGATATACCCTGGAATGTGGAGTGATTTTCTCCCCAATGTTCGCTTAGATTATTTGGAGGTACAATTTCATCCCAATCATAGAAGGTGTGACCCCAGAAGGAAGTATTCCACACCCGGTTTAGCTCTTCCAGTGATCCGTATTTTTGTTTGAGCCACACTCGGAACGCTGCGGCACAATTGTCACAATAGCAATCCCCGCCATACTCATTAGAAACATGCCACACCAGGATCGCGGGATGGTCTTTGTATCGCTCTGCAAGTCGGTCAGCCATCTGCTCCGCGTATTTCCGATAGGTTGGGCTGTTCGGACAAGAGTTATGGCGTCCACCGAATTTTCGCTTACGCCCGTCAGCATCGACCCGAAGAATGTCAGGATAACGGGTAGCCATCCAAGCAGGATGCGCTGCCGTACTAGTAGCTAGACAAACGAAGATATCGCTTTCATAAAGATTATCAATTAGCTGATCTAGCCACTCAAAATGATATGTGATTTCATCAGACTGAATTTTAGCCCATGAGAAAACGTTGAGTGTGGCGATATCAATGCCGGCCTGCCTGAACATCCGTAAATCCTCCTGATGCGTGGCCTCATCCCATTGCTCAGGATTGTAATCCCCACCGTAAAATACTTTAGGAAGTTTGCTGCTTATCATGCCAATCACCTCTGTATATAAGAATAATCCTATCTTATAATACAAATTAATGCTTTTAAATATAATAAAATGAACATGTATATAACAATATGGATCTACATGAGACATAAATACCGCATACGCCGGAGGTGCTTTTTATGATTTTGACTCCCCATCATTTGCGATTTTTCCTGACTACTCGTGAACACTCTTTACCTCTTTTTATTGAAAGTATCGGATTTAATAGCAGACAGGAGGATGTGTCCCGTCCAGAGGGCTATCCATGTTTTCACTGGATTCAGACGGTGTCTGGTGAGGGGATGTTTACATATAAAGGGGGGACCTTCCGTTTGGGCGAGCAGTCCGGGGTCCTGCTGCTGCCAGGCGAAGCCCATGCATACAGACGGGCGACCAAGGTATGGCGAACGTTATACATCACATTTGACGGACCCATCGCCGCTGCTGTATTGACTGCACTCGGATTGAAGCATACACGAGGGTATCATTGGGACCCGGATAGCGAGCTGCACAGCTTTGGGGAAAACATGCTACACTCCATGGTTAGTGAACGTGATTTGTCTGGATTAGATGCTTCGGCCAATATGTACCGTTTTCTGACTCTGCTGCGTAAACATGGACAACATAGCTCGATGCCTTCCCTTTCTCATAATGTGGAACGTTTAACTCCTGTACTGACCTTTATGGAGCAAAATTATGCCAGCCCAGATGTGGGTTTAAGGGATATGGCCGTGATGATGAATGTCAGCGCTCGTCATTTAAATACATTGTTTAAGCAAGCGTTCGGTGTGACTTCGTATGCTTATCTGATTGTAATTCGGTTGCGGAAGGCGAAGGAAATGATGACGGAGTATCCGCAATTAACGGTGAAGGAGATTTCGGAGCGCGTAGGCTTCCGAGATGTCAGTCATTTTGTGGCAACATTCCGCCGAGCGGAAGGAATTACGCCTGAAAGGTTCAAAATACTGTATACATAAGGGTATTTTATCAAAATACTCTTTCTTACTCGGGAATGCTCTTTTTAGGGAGCATTCCTTATTGTTTTTTTCTGGATGAGGGAGTATAAAATAATAGTTCATTTGTTTCATCAATCTGATGTGCAGGTGACATAATAAATATACGATTCATAGTTCTTTTGCAAAACCCTCATCCAAAGAAGGAGTCAACGAAATGCTGAGTAAAGTCAAAAGGTTATTAATCGGTCGTCCGCGAAAGTCGACGGCCCTTGAAGATGAGAAACTGAATAAGCTCAAGGCACTGGCCATTCTGTCCTCAGATGCATTGTCCTCTGTAGCTTACGGCACGGAGCAAATTCTGCTAGTTTTAATTACAGCGGGCTTCGCTGCCCTATGGTATTCCATCCCTATATCCATTGCGGTGTTGGGTTTGCTTATCATCCTGATCCTGTCGTATAGACAAACCATTTTTTCCTACCCTGGTGGTGGGGGAGCCTACATTGTCGCACAGGACAATTTGGGAAAGAGTCCAAGTCTGATTGCAGGAGGCTCTCTGCTGGTCGATTATATTCTAACGGTAGCTGTTAGCTCATCGGCAGGTACAGATGCCATTACATCGGCGTTCCCATCGTTACATGATCATCGGATCGCAATTGCTTTGGTGATGATTATCTTTTTGACTATTATGAATTTGCGCGGGGTGACGGAATCTGCCTCGGTGCTGGCGATACCGATTTACTTATTTGTTGTTGCCATTTTTGTTTTGATTATTAGTGGTATCATTCACTATCTGGCAGGAGGAGCCCATGCGGCGGCGCCGCAATTTGGAGCTACGGTATCCAACGTCAGTCTGTTTCTCTTACTGAAAGCATTCAGCTCGGGCTGTTCGGCGCTAACCGGTGTAGAAGCTGTCTCCAATGCCATTCCGAACTTCCGCAAGCCTGCTGCCAAAAATGCGGCAACTACATTGATGATGATGGGCTTGATTCTCGGCTGTATGTTTATCGGAATTAGTTTGCTGGCTTATTGGTACGGTGTTCGTCCTAATCCGCAAGAAACAGTCATTTCGCAAATTGCGAATGCCACTTTTGGGCGCGGTGTGATGTACTACATCATTCAAGGTGTGACGGCGCTTATCTTGTTTTTGGCGGCCAACACAGCCTATTCAGCCTTTCCGTTGCTCGCTTTTATGCTCGCTAAGGACAAATATATGCCGCATATGTTTATGGTTCGTGGAGATCGACTCGGTTATTCTAACGGTATCCTGTTTTTGAGTATCTTCTCGGCATTGCTGGTCATCGTTTTTGGTGGCAATACCGAAAATCTCATTCCGCTTTATGCTGTAGGGGTATTTATCCCGTTTACCCTGTCGCAGCTTGGTATGATGATTCGATGGATTCGGCTCAAACCTGCTGGCTGGGTCGTCAAGCTGGCTATTAATACGGTTGGGATGCTAACCACGCTGTCGATTACGCTCATCTTTATCTTCACTAAGTTTAGCCAGGTGTGGGTAGTCTTTATCTTCCTGCCTTTGGTACTGTATTTCTTTATGAAGATCAACAAACATTACAAAAATACGGCTGAACAACTGCGCATTGATATCACGAAGGACAAACCTATGGTCAAGGGCAATACGATTATTATTCCGGTGGCAGGCATTACACGAGTCGTTATGAATACCATCAGCTATGCCAAAACATTGTCGGACAATGTGGTTGCTGTATATGTGGGTGTGGATGATGAAGCGATTCAAAAAATGGAACAGAAGTGGGAAGAGTGGGATGTAGGTATACGTTTAGTAGTGTTGAGATCCCGTTATCGCAGCATCATTAATCCGCTCCGCAAGTTCATCGATACAGTAGAGTGGAAAAAGGCAGACGAGGACCATATCACAGTTCTCATTCCACAATTTATCACTAAACACTGGTGGGAAAATATACTGCACAATCAGACCAGTTTGCTGATGAGAGCTTATTTAATCAATTACAAAGACGTCATCGTAACGACCGTACCTTTTCATTTAAACAAATAAAGCCATATTAATACTCATTAGTATGATAAAATCAACACTTTTTGACCGCATCTTGGTGCGGTCGGAGGGTGTTTTTTTACATAATGGGGATATTTACTTGGGTGATACATTTTGTGTATTATGGATACAAAACGTATCATCAAGAATTGTTATGGAGGGATACGATGCCCGAAGACAAGGGGAAGATGGAACGAGATAAGTTGCAATTTGTAGATACGCTAAGGGCGCTGGCGATTATCGGAGTGTTACTTGTGCATGTCAGTCAGTATGTGGACGGATTAAACGGTTGGTTGCAAAAAGGCTTGAGCATAGGAGCCAAAGGAGTCGCTTTATTTTATATGGCTAGCGCTTTTACGCTGTTTCTATCTCTGAGCAGGCGTTCGAGTGACAAGAGAGAAGGAATGGTGGCCTACCTGTTGCGTCGTTTTTTTCGGATTGCACCCTTGTATTACATAATGTTAGGAATCTATTTAGTTGTAAATGGGACAGGTCCGCGATTTTGGCTTGGAGATCAGGAGGGAGTTACTGTCACTAATATTGCAGCCCATGCTCTGTTTTTGAATGGTCTCAATCCGTATTGGATCAACAGCATTATCGGTGTGGAATGGTCCATTGCGGTGGAATGTATGTTTTATCTATTTATCCCCCTCTTATTTAAGTTGATTCAATCGGTTCGCCATGCGACTTGGTTTGTCGTGATGGTGCTTGTGGCAAGCTTCGGGTTAAATACGGTGTTTGCTCAATATCCATTGATTAGTGATCAATCTTTATGGGGGCATTATTTGTATTTATGGTTTCCGAATCAGTTGCCTGTCTTTGGGCTGGGGATATTGTTGTTTTTCATTTGGAAAGACGAGCGTCATTGGAAAAGTGTAAACCCGCTCAGTGGGGGGCTTCTGCTTGTTACTGTGCTGTTTGCGTTTTTTGGAGGTATGACGGATTATCTCATAGGTGTTGGCTTGCTGTTAGGGGCGTATGCTTTGTATCATTGGCAGCCGAAATGGCTACTTAATCGCGTGTGGTCATGGATCGGCCGCCTCAGCTACAGCATGTATTTGACGCATATGCTGGTCCTGGGACTAATCGTACAGATTAAATTACCGTTTGCTCCCTTAGTCAGCCTCTCACTTCTGTTCATCATGACGTTGCTATTCACCGTCGGACTTTCCTGGTTTACCTACACGTGGATAGAACAGCCCGGCATCCGATTGGGGAAAAAGCTTATATCACGTATAAAATCTGTACGCGAGCAGGAAGATTCGGTCAAAGAAAGTGTTGCCTAGTTGCAACTTGAAGCAGCATCAGATAACATTTGGTTGAAGTGCTTGAATAAATCTACGAAATTATTGAAAAGACCTCTTGAAAAGTAGCTCCCAGCCCTTTATATTCGATGTACATCCAAGTTTTTGAATACACCGATGAGGTTTGTTGGAATTGTAAAGGAGATGCACGTATGCTTTTGGAGCCACTTGGCTTTTTACTTTTCTCTACACTGGAAGGAGTAGCTGTTTTTGCGCTGATTCTCAGTATCTTTAAAGTTAGAATGACTCCTTATCTATGGCAGGCTATTTTTGTGAATCTGATTATGAACCTGCAAAGCTATTTGCTCCGAGAGGAATTTTCACTCTCCTATTTAGTACCTGTCATTAATATGCTGCTTTTTATTTTTTTACTTGCTACAGTGGTGAAGATTCCGATTGTTTGGTCAGGTATTATGACAGTTACCGGTTATTTTGCATATGCCGTTATTCAGTCGGTACTCCTGAAAGCTATGTTCGGTAACCTACCGGTTGCTGAGCTGCAGAACGGTTCCTTGAAGGGCTATCTGTTACAAGTGGTTAGCGCAGCGACAGGACTACTAATTTCATTTATATTGTATCGAAAAGAGATCGGCTTTTCCCCAAATTTCAAAAAGCTTAAGTTCAAAGAGGAATATGGCATTGTCATCACACTGATCATTCTGTCTCTCATTTCAACCTCTATTGTGCTTTACTATAGCGAGGTATGGTTGAGTATGATATTTTTTGCACTGGTATCGGGATTTTTTATCTACTATGCAGTCGGAAAGGAATACCGAGATGATTGAAACGATGGCTTTCAAACTTGCTAACCAGATTAAACGTACTGTGCCTGATCATCCGGCTTCCGTCCCAGTACTTAAATACGCACTTGCTCTCATTCTGAATGCGTCTATGATCATCGTGTTGACACTATTCGCCTCATTCTTCACGGGGCGGATGGTCGAAGCTGTAACGATTCTCGTCGCTTTTGCCTTGCTGCGCCAAGTATCTGGTGGTATTCACTTGAAAACGGGTATGGCATGTGTGCTGGTGACCTCTGTAGCTTTTACATACATATCTTGCATTTCCTTAAATAATGGGTTGACAAACCTGTTTACCGGAATCGCTCTCATTCTTGTTTTATGCTTTGCCCCGTCCAGAATTGAAAAGCAGTCGCGCATTCCAGTGCGATTTTATCCCCTCTTGCGATTGTTATCTTCCTTGCTTGTATGTACTAACTTTGTAATAGGTTCTTCTGTAGTGGCTGTTGCTTTTTTGGTTCAAAGCCTAACATTAATCCGGGGAAGGAGGTGAGTGGAATGATGAAAAAAGTAGTATACGGGTTAGCCACATCGTTGTCTATGTTCGCGACTTTTGCTGTATCAGTGGCAAGTTATGTGTATGTTTATCAAGGAGATACACCCGAGGAACTGCTGAAATAAGCAAAATGCAGAATAGAAAAAAATAATACATAGAGCTGCTATAAAGCAGCTTCTTTTTATGCAAAAAAACAGGCGCTCTACGAAAGAGCGCCCGAATGGGAGAGGAGAAACCGGACGAAGAGCTTATGGGGAAACGTAAGTCTTCTCCGCGGTTGTCTACGACATTGGTTGAATGCCGATATCCTAAGGATGCCCAGGAGATGGTTTTTTATACCTGCTTCATCACTAAGTTTTTCAAACGGCGATGCATGTGGTACGATAACGTCATAATCTTTATATGGTTATGAACACATATAGAAAATAGGTGAGTTTCAGCGTGAGAGTGGTATCGGGTAGTGCCAAAGGAAGGCCGTTAAAGGCAGTTCCCGGCACCGGGACGCGACCGACCACGGATAAGGTCAAGGAAGCGCTATTTAGCATGATAGGTCCTTATTTTGATGGAGGAGTCGCGCTTGATTTGTTTGCTGGCAGTGGCGGCCTGGGTATAGAGGCGCTTAGTCGGGGAATGGACAAGGCAGTTTTTATTGATATGGAATCCAAAAGCATTGATGTCATTAAAGAAAATTTGCGAAAAACTGGATTGGAAGGAAAGGCAGAAGTGTTCCGCAATGATGCCGGACGAGCGCTTAAGGCGCTGGCAAAACGTGGAGCTCTTTTTGATGCTGTTTTTCTGGACCCGCCTTATCGTCTCAAGCACGGGGATGAATTGATGAGCCGCATGGCCGAGTTGGACTTGCTTCGTTCAGGTGCAATCATCGTGCTGGAGTATGAATCGGGACATGAGTATCCGATAAGTTTCGGACCGTTTGAACAGGTTAGAAAAGCGGTCTATGGTGAAACAGCGTTATCCATTTATCACTTTGATGATGCTTTGTCAGACGCCGAAGAACATACAGAAGCCGAAGGGGTCAAATTCGGCATCACCGAATCAGACGGGGAGGACCATCATGATTGAGCACAAACCACGTATTGCCGTATATCCGGGAACCTTTGATCCCGTGACGATGGGGCATCAGGATATTATTCAAAGAGCGGCCCGACAGTTTGATTTACTGATCGTCGCGGTTCTTAACAATATTAGTAAAAATCCGCTGTTTTCACTTGAGGAGCGAATGGAGCTGCTACGTACGGTAACTCGCGATATTCCAAACGTTGAAGTGGACAGCTTCCGTGATCTGACAGCCAATTATGTACGCCAAAAAGGGGCTCAGGTTATTGTCAGAGGAATTCGGTCAGTGACCGATTTTGAATATGAACTCCAATTAGCCTCTACAAATCATAAGTTGAACCCGGATGCGGAAACGATCTTTATGATGACCAACCCGGCTTATTCATATCTGAGTTCCAGTATGGTGAAGGAAATTGCGCATTTTGATGGCAAGGTCGTAGATCTGGTGTCACCAGAGGTGGAAGACGCACTGCGTGCCAAGGTTAGCGCGAATCGCGGTGGCTCCACCATGAAGTCATAAAGGAAACGGCGAGCAGAGCAAGTATAATCGTACTCAGAAGTACAACGGACAGTACGGTTAGTTGCCAGGGGTACATGGATGTTCCTACTATTTGTGTTAATAAGCTGCTGGCTCCGGCCATGACAGATTGCGATCCGGAATCATTTACACTTTCGGCAAAAGAAGATACAGAACTGCGGCTGACGTAAGCAGGAATTGTATTACTGACAATGTGGCTAAGCGGAGTCCATGCCGCCAAGGTTAGTCCAAAAGCAATGATCCCATGTAGCACTCGTGATAAGGTGAAGGTGATGCCCTTGTCGGAAGGTTTGGTGACGGCGGTAATTTGAAGCCAGCCGCACAAGCCGCCCCAGCCCAACACAGCACTGATCAGCGCTGCTTGTGTACGGAGATCGTAGGGCAGGCGGCTGATTTCATAGGAACCCAGATGGATTTCCATCCAGGCAGGCCACACCATAGAAAGCGTTCCTTGACCTGAGTATAAGGTCAGCAGCCGAATCAGTACGGAAAAGAAAATAATGAATCCACCTGTCACCATCAGCATCTGTACAGCATGGGATACGGTTTCGCCTAACAGTTTTCCAAAGCTGCGGCCATCCCGTTCTCTGGCAGAGCGGGTAGCTTCCCATGCGGATCGGATCAGGGAGGTGGTAGTGCGGGAAACAGAAGCGCGCCGGATGGCAGCTGGCGTTTCCCGTTTTTTCGATTTTTTGGACGAATCAGGTATTCTGGCTGTGATCCAGCCTGCCAGCAGCCCGGAAATCCAGTGAACGGCAAGTAACAGCCCACCTACAGCAGCATTGTGCAGCAGTCCTGTGCCAATGACGAGCAGGATCGTAATCGGATTGCAGAAATGAGCGATAGCAGTCAGACGTCGAAGCTGAAGCGCGGTCATATCCTCCTGTTGTGCCCATTGGCGTACCGCTTCCGCAGCAGCCGGGAATCCCGCAGTTAGACCGAGGGCCAATACCCAGCCGCTTCGTCCCGGCAGCCGAAACCAGGATCGCATGAACGGCTCCAGCAGAACACCTAGACCATGTACCAGACCAAAGGCGATGAGCATTTCAGATAGCATCAAAAAAGGCAGCATGGCCGGGAAAATAATGCTCCACCATAATTTAAGTCCCTGGGTAGAGGCTTGAAATACTTCTTCTGGTGAGGCAACAATAGCCATTACAAGCAAAATGGCTCCGAGGCCAAGCAGCAAGGTTGTCCAGTAAGGAGCAGGGCGGGCTTCCTTTTGCATCAAAGATTTCACCTCTCATAAATATACTAAGGAGAGTCGGATGCTGTCTCCAGCGTTATTCACCTTCATTGTCTGGATATAGGTTGCTCGTACATGTTGTCGTAAACAATGTATGCTTTTTTGAAAGGCTTGAGAACAGGTGGTGCAGAGGTTGGGTAAGATAAGAGAAGTTAGGCTGCAAGGGGGAGAAGCAATGATGCGAATTAACCGGAAAAGAGCCTTTTTTACAACCGGTTATGTCTTAATGCTGGCTGCAATGGTCTATGTGCTGGTTTATATGCCAACCCCTTATCTGATCTATGGACCAGGTGGGGCAAACGAGATCAAACCGATGGTTAAAGTACAGGAAGGTGATAGCAACGAACGGGGGAGCTTTATGATGACGACGGTATCGGCGCGATATGCCAATGTCATCATGCTAGCTATGTCCAAACTGGACAGCAACTCGGAGATTCAGCGCAAAGAGGATCGTCTGCATGGCAGAAGTGAAGATGAATATGCAGCAGAGCAGGTATGGTATATGGGGGATTCCCAATCTTCCGCGATGGAGGCTGCCTATACCCGTGCCCATGTTTCCTATCGCATTGTGCCGGATTATGTGTATGTATTTAAGGTTCCGGGACCGAACAGCGTGTTTGAGCCCGGAGATGAAATATTAGAGTTAAACGGTACGAGGGTAACTGATAATCATTCCATTCGGAAGGCATTGGAGGATGAGAAACCCGGAACGCTGGTTAAAGTGAAGCTAAAGCGCGATGGAAAGTTGCTGGCAGTGCAAGCTCCATTAACAACCATCACGGACAGTGAGACGAGAAAACAACGTTCCGGGTTTGGTGTCAGTATTGCTACAGTACAGAAGGTAGAGCCGAAGGATGGACGTAAAACGATTCATTTTACATCCACGGATGTCGGCGGACCTTCGGCAGGTTTGATGTTTACTATGGAAATCTATAACCAGTTGACGCCAGGTGACTTAAGTAAGGGATATCGTGTAGCCGGTACGGGTACTATTGATAAGGACGGTCAGGTTGGAGCGATTGGTGGCGCCAAGTATAAAATCGTCGCTGCTGACCGTCAGGGTGCGGAATTGTTTTTCGTCCCGGCGGATAATTATAAAGAGGCCAAAGCCAAAGCAGAGCAAATCGGAACCCAGATGAAGCTTGTCCCGGTTCGCAAGCTTGGCGATGCGCTGAATTATATGGAAAAGCTGCCTATTAAACCATAAGGGGTGGTCGCAAGTAATCAGCATACATGTCACGTATGGCGGGACGCGGCATCCCGGCTGCATGTATGGCGGCTGCGGCAGTATCCCAGTCCAGATGGGCATGTGATCCGGCAGACGGCTTGACCCATACTGGCAGGGTGGCGGTGTCTTTCATTCGCGCCAGCAACTCGCGTCCAGCCCTATTAAAGCCGAGCACGCGGATATAGCCGGGACCTTTCGCCAGCTCAGTGGGAGTCATATCAGCTTTGGCATGATTCAGCAAAATATGTGTACACATCCGCTGAAGCTTTGTACGAGTATAGCGCTTTGTCTTGACAGTGGCAAACAGGGCCTCCATAGAGGGATGAGGCAGCGTGTACAGCGATTGCTGTAGGCGATGCTCCAGCCCTTCGGTGACCTCGTGCAGCTCCGCCAGCTGCTGCGGGCTACGCGTGATCAGGGCGTTCAGCAACGGCTGGCAGAACGCTTCCCAATGCAGCGGGGCACGTTCTTCTTGCCACTCGCGCTGCAAAATCTCCAGGGTCGCCGCAGGTACGTACGGCGACCCGGCCTCCGGCCCGCCGTCCAGTAGCAGACGGCGGATGGCCGTGGCGCTGGCGATGACTCCGTCCGCAGGCGCCACCGTCTCATGGTATCCCGATCCCGTGCGGGCCACCGTAAAGGGCTTGATTGTGCTGCCCAGCCGTTCCAGCGCAATCAAGTAATGCAGCCCGAGCGTGTTGTTGGGCTGCTGCATGAGAGCGGCGAGCGCAGCACCGTCCGATCCTTCGGCCGCCAGCGCGGCTGCGGCTCCTGCGTAGGCGGCGGGATAGCTTGCGCCCTTGCTCAGGCGCTGGGCGATGCCGGCCTTGAGTTCGGCCGGCTCTGCCGCCAGCACGCGGGCTAGCGTGTGCAGCGGGGCGATGTCTCCGCTCTCGCTGCCGAAGCAGAGCGCGTCGACGATGCCCGTCGCGCAGAGCAGGGTCACCGCGCCGCGGGCAAACCATTCTGCGGGCTGGACAGCATAGGCCACAGGCAGCTCCAGAACCAGATCTACCCCCATAGCAAGTGCCATTTCGGTGCGTGACCATTTGTCTGTAATCGCGGGTTCGCCTCGTTGAAGGAAGGGACCGCTCATCACAGCCACCGTTCGCTGTGCACCAGTGATACGAAGAGACTCCTTCCAGTGATGGACATGTCCGTTATGTAGGGGATTATACTCTACAATGATACCGAGTGTTTTCAAGACTGTATGTCGGCTCCTTTCTTGAAGTAGCTTATTTGATAACTATTTTGAATGAGTGGTTTACTACTAGCGAATGCATGTTTTCAGGGCAGCTATCTGATATTTCATCATGCACTTGAACAAGACCATTGAGACCTGGAGCAAAAAGCTTTATACTCGCATTATTGTACACGAAGAGTGGCGGGGGTACGAATACTCACAGGTACATGATAAATACAACACATTTTTGCATCCGCATAGATCTTGCCGAACCATTGGAAAATCGATGGATTTGTAAGTGGTGTAAAGTGAAAGGTGTTGACAAACGACTCGATCAGTCGGTATAATAATTTTTGTTTGTTTGGAGTGATAGTGATGCAACTATTTTTTCGCAAAGTAGCAACAAGTGACGGTCCCTTTCCTATCCGTGAATCTCTTAATGTGAGTGAATTGGTGGATGATCGTGCTGATGTTACAGCCGTTTCCCCGCTGGAGACCGACTTGGTCGCCGTTAGTCTGGGTCAAGGCTCGATGAGTGTGGAAGGCACGTTGACCGCAGGTCTGGACATGCTTTGCTCCCGCTGTTTGAGCCCGATGCACGAGGATTTGAATATTGAATTTCGTGAACGGTTTAAGCAAACCTCATCTTCAAATGTTGAAGAGGAGGATGAAGATGGCGATTTTATCGCAGTGACGGAGGATTCCTTCGACATTGCACCGTATTGTGAAGAACTGTTTGTGCTGCATGTGCCGTTTGCGCCTATATGCAGTGAGGATTGTCAGGGGATCGCGCCAGCGGCCGGACAAGACTGGAGCCTTGGCTCCGACGACAGTAACGATAGTGATACGGAAAAGATTGATCCGCGTCTGGCAGGGCTTAAGGATTTTTTTAAATGAGAATTGAGTTCAATTCTGAAAAAAATCATCATCCGCTTGTGCCGGGAAGTTATTGAACCGATACGTGGATGTTGCAGGCTTGATTCACCGGCTGTAAGATCATTGTCTTTTGGCATTTTCTTTCGGTCTTGAATGAGATAAGAAGTCATACCCGTCATGCGGGGTTGATCTGTTTAAGGAGGTGGGAATAATGGCAGTACCTCAACGGAGAACATCCAAAACTCGTCGCGACAAACGTCGTACTCACTTTAAACTGGAAGTACCAGGTATGGTGAAATGCTCCGAATGCGGCGAATTGAAACTTGCTCACCATGTGTGCAAAGTTTGCGGAACGTACAAAGCTAGAGAGATCATCTCTCAATAATGTCCGATAAGCGGATTCTTTGGAATATTCGCAGAGAAAGTAGCGCTTCACTACAGTGAGGCGCTACTTTTTTTTATCAGCATGCTTTCTTTTTGCGTCAGCATGCTATATACTGTTTTAGTACCAGGTTCTAAGAAAAAAGGGCCTAAGGGGTTCCTTTATACATACAAGAAGACAAACCGGCTTGAAGTTTAGCCGTTAGAACGTGAAGTAACCTGAACTGTCGGCTGAACGGCAGTTTACTGTAGGGAAAGGAGGCGTCACTGATATCGAACGTTTGCCGAAGAGACAGAGACAGCAACGGCTGACTCAATTAATTGACGATAATCCGTTCGTGACGGATCAGGAATTGACAAGACAGCTGAAGGTAAGCATTCAGACCATTCGGCTGGACCGGATGGAACTGGGAATCCCAGAATTACGGGAGCGGCTAAAGCTGATGGCTGAGCGCTCCTACGATCAGGTTCGTTCCTTGCCTTTACATGAAGTAATTGGGGACATCGTTGATCTCCAGTTGGATCGAAGTGGTATTTCGATTTTTGAAATCAAAGAGGAACATACTTTTTCACGTACAGGCATTGCGCGAGGACATTATGTGTTTGCACAGGCCAATTCATTGGCCGTTGCCGTAATTAACGATGAGATAGCATTGACCGCTTCAGCGGATATTCGCTTTGTTCGTCCGGTTCATTTGGGTGAAAAATGTATTGCCAAGGCATATGTACGCTCAAATCCAGAACAAAAAGGGAAGGCCAAAGTGGAAGTGTTTGCTTACGTAGGAGAAGAAATGGTATTCCAAGGCAACTTTGTCATTTATCGCTCCACGGAGGAAGAGTATAGCGAAGGAGGAAGTCAGCATGCGGATCGCCATTGATGCCATGGGAGGAGATAATGCTCCTGAGGCGACAGTAGAGGGCGCGTTATCTGCGGCGGCGGAATGGAAGGATACAGACATTACGCTGGTTGGTGACCGGGAACGGATTGAAGCGGTTTTGAACGGGAGGGCGCTGCCGACGAACCTCACCATTCGCCATGCGTCCGAAACGATAGATGCACAGGACGAACCTGTAAAGGCAGTGCGGCGTAAAAAGGATGCCTCCATGGTCGTAGCGGGTCGAATGGTTAGAGAAGGCGAAGCGGATGCCATGATTTCCGCAGGTAATACAGGCGCTCTAATGACTACAGGATTACTAGTGGTTGGAAGAATGGAGGGCATTGAGCGTCCGGCTCTCGCGCCGATGATACCGACGATTGATGATCAAGGTATTCTGGCGCTGGACTTGGGGGCCAATATGGATGCTAAGCCTGAGCATCTTGCCCAGTACGCACTGATGGGGAGCTTGTACCGCCAGAAAGTTCACGGAGTGGCTTCTCCAAGGGTAGGTCTGCTGAATGTTGGGACTGAAGCAGGAAAAGGCAATGAACTAACAAAGTTGGCGTATCCTCTTATCGAGCAGTTACCTGTCAATTTTGTGGGGAATGTTGAATCCAGAGATGTGTTAACCGGGAATTGTGATGTACTGGTGTGCGACGGATTCGCCGGAAACATTATGCTAAAATCGCTAGAGGGAACAGCCGGAGCGATATTTTCTCTCCTTAAAGAGCAGTTCACCAAATCCTTAAAGACCAAGCTTGCGGCAGCCTTGATTATGCCTGAACTTCGGGGTCTGAAAGGGAAACTCGATTATAAAGAGCACGGCGGGGCTCCTTTGTTGGGGTTGAGCGGACTCGTCTTAAAAAGTCACGGTTCGTCTGATGGCATTGCCGTCAAAAATGCGGTAAGGCAGGCTCGTACGGCCTTGCAAAACCGGTTGGTGGAAAGTATATCCAAGGAAATCAGCAGGAAGTGAGTGACGATATGAATAAATTACGGCCGGTTGGTGTTATCGGAACAGGGAAATACGTACCTGAGAAAATTCTGACCAATAAAGATTTGGAAGAAATCGTTGAAACAAGTGATGAGTGGATTGTTAGCCGTACAGGGATTCAGGAGCGCCATATTGCTGCTCCTGAGCAGGCTACATCTGATTTGGCTTATGAAGCAGCAGTTAAGGCGTTGGAGTCTGCGGGTATGACGGCACAAGATCTGGACCTGATTATAGTAGCTACGGTTACACCAGATATGGCGTTTCCGTCAACTGCTTGCATTCTTCAGGATAAGTTGGGGGCCAAAGGCGCAGCGGCTTTCGATTTGTCTGCTGCATGCTCGGGTTTTGTGTACGGGCTGGCTACGGCAACGAGTTTCATTAAGACAGGTATTTATAACAATGCATTAATCATTGGTGCAGACTGCCTTTCCCGGATTACAGATTATACTGACCGCAACACCTGCGTTCTTTTCGGAGATGGAGCAGGAGCTGTAGTGATTGGTGAAGTACCTGAAGGTAGAGGATTCCAATCCTTTGATCTGGGGGCTGAAGGCGCTGGAGGCACCTTGCTCAAGTTGGAAGCTGGGGGCTCACGTTTGCCTGCGAGTGCAGACACACTGGAAAATAAACAACACTATATTTACATGAATGGACGCGAAGTGTTCAAGTTCGCGGTTCGCGTTATGGGAACAGCAACGGTTGATGTGTTGGAAAAAGCTGGGTTGTCCAAAGACGACATCGATCTGTTCGTTCCGCATCAAGCCAATATCCGAATCATCCAATCAGCAATGCAACGTTTGGATTTGCCAGAGGAAAAGGTAGTTATTAATGTTAATAAATATGCGAATACATCCGCAGCATCCATTCCTCTTGCTCTTGTGGAAGCAGCTGAGGAAGGCCGCATGAAGGAAGGCGACCGTATACTAATGGTGGGCTTTGGTGGCGGTTTGACTTGGGGTGCGTCGGTTCTTATCTGGTAATTAAGTGGAAGATTTGATATAATATTGAATTTGTCTGGTGTTTTACAGAAGAAGCATTGGATACAGAGAGGTGCATGCACGATGGGCAAAACGGCATTTATATTTCCCGGTCAGGGTTCACAAGCTGTAGGTATGGCTAAAGATGCTTATGAAGCAGTTCCGGCTGCAACAGAAGTATTCCGTAAAGCGGACGAACGTTTGGGTTTCGCGCTAAGCACACTGATCTTTGAAGGGCCTGACACAGCCTTGAAGCAAACATCCAATACGCAGCCTGCGCTGTTAACGGCGAGCATTGCGTTGTATGAAGCGTTCAAGGAAAAGGGCATCCGCCCTGATTATGTGGCTGGGCACAGTCTAGGAGAGTACAGTGCTCTAGTGGCTTCCGGTGTTCTCACATTTGAGGATGCAGTTGAGACTGTTCGTGCACGTGGTCAGTTTATGGAGCAGGCCATTCCTGATGGACAAGGCGGGATGGCTGCTGTGCTGGGCGCTGATCGTGAAGCATTGGCGGCATTGTGCCGTGATATCATCACAGAATCTGGTCAACTGGTAGAACTGGCTAACATCAACTGTCCCGGACAAATTGTTGTATCCGGTACAAAGTCGGGCGTAGCTGCCGTCGCTGAACGTGTGAAGGAAGCAGGCGGCAAGCGTGCTATTACTTTGGAGGTCAGCGGACCTTTTCACTCGTCATTGATGAAGGAAGCGGCAGATAAGCTCTCCGATAAATTGGAGACTGTGAAATTTGCCGAAGCCCAGATTCCGGTTGTGACCAATGTGACAGCAAAACCTGTACGTGAGGGAAGTGAAATTCGCCAACTGTTGGTGGAACAGGTCTATTCCCCGGTACTATGGGAAGACAGCGTAGCATGGCTGCTGGAACAAGGGGTGGACACCTTTGTTGAGTTCGGACCGGGAAGTGTTTTGACCGGACTGGTTAAAAAGATTGACAAAACGGTTAAGCTGTATAACATGAGTAGCCTGGAGTCGTTTGCTTCTATAACAGAAGCCCTAGAAGCCCGTTAAAAGTATTAATGATTACCTTTACGGGTTAAATACTTGCAAGGGAGGATAATGATGTCTAAGCCATTAAGTGGAAAAACAGCGCTGGTTACGGGAGCATCGCGCGGAATTGGCCGTAGTATCGCACTGGCGCTGGCTGAAGCAGGCGCTAATGTTGCAGTAAACTATGCTGGTAGTGAAGCGGCTGCGACTGAGGTAGCAGAGCTGATTCGTGCCAAAGGTGTGGAAGCTATTACAGTTCAGGCTAATGTGGGACGTGCTGAAGAAGCTGATCAGTTGATCAAGGATGTGGTCGGCGCTTGGGGCAAGATTGATATCCTGGTGAATAATGCTGGCATAACAAGAGATAATTTAATCATGCGGATGAAAGAAGAGGAATTCGATCAGGTGATCGAAACGAATCTCAAGGGTGTGTTTAATTGTCTCAAAGCGGCGACACGCCCAATGATGAAGCAGCGTTCCGGCCGAATTATCAATATCTCTTCCGTTGTTGGTGTACTTGGTAACGCAGGACAAGCCAACTATGTTGCTGCTAAAGCGGGAGTGATTGGTCTTACTAAATCCTCTGCTAGAGAGCTTGCCTCAAGAGGAATTACAGTCAACTGCGTGGCTCCTGGATTCATTGATACTGAAATGACGCAGGTGCTGGCTGATGATTTGCGTGACAATATGCTTAGCGGTATTCCGCTGGCCCGTCTTGGACGGCCTGAGGAAATTGCAGATGTGGTGCTATTCTTGGCCTCGGATGCTTCCTCATATATGACGGGCCAGACTTTGCATGTGGATGGCGGCATGTATATGTAGTTCATGTTGCCAATCCGCATGCCCCGATGGAGAGTAGTTAATGAAAACTCTCTTCTATGGCATTTTAATTGTAATTTTCGTATAATACCATAAGGAGGAGGTGAGCCGGATGTCCGATGTATTGGAGCGCGTAAAACGCATTGTCGTTGACCGTTTGGGAGCCGACGAAGCCGAAGTTACACTTGAAGCATCTTTTAAAGATGATTTAGGCGCTGATTCTCTCGATGTAGTTGAATTGGTTATGGAATTGGAAGATGAGTTTGATATGGAAATCTCTGATGAAGATGCAGAGAAAATTACAACTGTAGGTGAAGTTGTGAAGTACATACAATCTCATACCTAATTCATGTCATCAAAAGTCCCGTTCTGTTACAGGCGGGACTTTCTCCTAATTATACAGATTGAACTAAAGACGGAATTGTCGTGTGTTTTTGAATTTGCTTAGCTTCACTTCGTCAACGGCTGAGTATAATGCGGCATTACTAACTTTAGTTGATTCTATATTATTTTTGTACACAAGCGTGTGCGATCTAAAAATACAATTTGCAGTAGACATAGAGGTGATTATCTTTGAAACAACGTGTTGTCATAACAGGAATGGGTGTAATCACTTCGCTGGGACAGGATTTGAACACACTATGGGATAATCTGATGGCTGGTAAATCTGGCATCAGTAAAATCGAAGCTTTCGATACAAGTGAGTACACTACGAAAATAGCCGCTTCCATTAAAGATTTTAATCCAGAGGATTATATCGATCGTAAGGATGCGCGCAAAATGGACCGCTTTGTGCAGTTTGCGGTTGCTGCTAGTAAATTGGCACTTGAGGACAGTAAGCTCGTAATCGGAGAGAATGTGGATGCCGAGCGTGTTGGTGTATCTGTCGGTTCTGGCATTGGCGGATTGGGTACTTGGGAAGATCAGCATAATGCATTGATCGAAAAGGGGCCTAAACGCGTAAGCCCTTTCTTCATCCCGATGATGATTGCTAATATGGGTTCCGGTCAAGTTTCGATTTCACTCGGTGCTAAGGGCCCCAATACATCGCCAGTTACGGCTTGTGCCACAGGTAGTCATGCCATTGGTGATTCCTTCCGCATGATTCAGCGTGGTGACGCTGACGCTATGATTTGCGGCGGTGCCGAAGCGACGATTCGCCCGATTGGTATTGCTGGATTTTGCTCCATGAGAGCGATGTCCACACGTAACGATGAGCCGGAAAAGGCAAGTCGTCCATTTGACACCGAAAGAGACGGGTTTGTTATGGGCGAAGGCTCTGGTGTTCTGATTCTGGAATCGTTGGATCATGCCTTGAAGCGTGGTGCACATATTTACGGCGAAGTGATTGGCTACGGTCTTTCTGGTGATGCCCATCATATGACAGAGCCGGATCCAGAGGGAGCAGCACGCTGCATTAGAATGGCGATCCGTGATGCTGGGTTGAATCCTGAAGATATCGATTATATCAATGCACACGGTACATCTACACCGGTTGGTGACAAGTCGGAAACAGAAGCAGTCAAGAAAACGCTTGGAGAGCATGCCTATAAGGTAGCGATCAGCTCAACCAAGTCGATGACAGGGCATCTACTGGGTGCAGCGGGAGGTGTTGAAGCTGTAATCTGTGGTCTTGCGCTTCAACATCAGACGATTCCGCCAACAATTAATTTGGATAATCAAGACCCGGCTTGTGATCTTGATTATGTGCCTAATGAGCCAAGAAAAGCGGAACTGAATGTGGTTATGTCCAATTCCTTTGGTTTTGGCGGTCACAATGCTACGGTTATTCTAAAAAAATATGAAGCGTAAGGGGTCAGTTCGTTGAGTGGAGACTTGAAGCAATTACAGCAGAAACTTCATATTCAATTCAACAATCGGCAGCTTCTGAAGCAGGCCTTTACGCACGCTTCCTACGTAAACGAACATCGGTTCAGTCAGCATGCAGATAATGAGCGTCTGGAATTTCTGGGTGACGCTGTTCTGGAGCTGACGGTGTCCGAGCAATTGTACAATCAGTACCCTAACCGGCCCGAAGGCGAACTAACCAAGTTGCGTGCAGCTATTGTCTGTGAGCCTTCTTTGGTGAAGTTTGCTGTCGGGCTTGAGTTCGGGCAGTATGTACTGCTTGGAAAAGGTGAAGAGCTGACAGGCGGACGTACTCGTCCTGCTCTGTTGGCTGATGTGTTCGAGGCGTTCGTAGGCGCGCTTTATTTGGATCAGGGTCTGGAAGCCGTCCGGTCGTTTCTAGAACGTTATATTTTTCCTCAAATTGTATTAAACGGTAAGCTTCAGATGAGTGATTTCAAAACAGAGCTTCAGGAACTGACACAGCATCATAACATGGGGATGCTTGAATACAAGATTGTCGAGGAACGCGGACCTGCCCATGAACGTGAGTTTGTAGCCGAGGTATATATGGACAGCGAACGGCTGGGGGCAGGTACAGGACGCTCCAAAAAAGAAGCTGAGCAGCAAGCGGCGGCAGTTGCTTTAAACCGTTTGAAGCTGGCGGAATCGTAATCGGTACCTGAGCGGCCCGAACGGGTGACGCAAGCAGAGGACACAAAGTAAGAGCAAAGGGCAGTCCGCGGGGAGTCCCGGCCCGTAATGGCGAATGGACTGCGTTTTGCTCTTTTTTCGTGGCTTTACTGCTATAACGTGAGCGTCGATACTGTGCTTTTTCCACATTAGTCTTATGCTACAATAGGGATAATTCATATCAATCAGGCAATGGTGTTGTACAAGCATATTTGAATGTTAGAGGTGAGATTGAGGATGTTTTTAAAGCGCATTGAGCTGGCGGGCTTCAAATCGTTTGCAGATAAAACGGAAATGGAATT
This sequence comes from Paenibacillus sp. ALE2, assembly GCF_054113385.1. Lineage (NCBI taxonomy): Bacteria > Bacillati > Bacillota > Bacilli > Caryophanales > Paenibacillaceae > Paenibacillus > Paenibacillus sp. ALE2. The sequence goes on along the minus strand of NZ_CM134213.1, from coordinate 5,193,233 downwards.
TGTCCGCGGCATTACGGCAGTCGTCGGACCCAATGGGAGCGGGAAAAGTAATATTTCCGACGGAATTCGTTGGGTACTGGGCGAACAGAGTGCCAAATCACTGCGTGGCGGCAAGATGGAGGACATTATTTTTGCAGGTAGTGATGCTCGTAAGGCTGTTAATTACGGTGAAGTATCGCTTACGCTGGATAATGAAGATCAGGCGTTGCCTCTGGATTTTGGTGAAGTGACGGTAACGCGACGTGTGCATCGGAGTGGGGATAGTGAATATTTCATTAATCGTCAATCATGCAGACTTCGAGATATTACAGAGCTGTTTATGGATACAGGGATTGGTAAAGAAGCTTATTCGATTATTGGGCAAGGACGTATTGAAGAAATTCTAAGTACCCGATCTGAGGATCGACGGGGGATTTTTGAGGAAGCCTCGGGTATTGTAAAATATAAATCACGTAAAAAAGATGCGGTTCGCAAGCTGGATGAAACAGAGCAAAATTTGCTGCGTATTCACGATTTGGTCAGTGAACTGGAGGAGCAGATTGGACCTCTTAAGGAGCAGTCTGAAAAGGCGATTCATTTTAAAGAGCTGCGCAGTGAATTAAAATCAAAAGAAATTTCGATGTACGTCCATCAAATTGAACAAATCCACACTTCATGGAGCGAAGCGACTTCCAAACTAGCTTTGTTGCAGCAGGAGCAGCTTCAATTGTCTACAGTGGTGTCCCGCCACGATGCAATGCTGGAAAGCGACCGCAATGAATTACGGCAACTGGAAGAGCAAGTAGAACGTCTGCAAAAGGATCTGCTGCAATACAGTGAAGCTACGGAAAAAAGTGAAGGCTACGGTGAATTGCTCAAAGAGCGCACACGCAATTTGGAGGCCAATCGGGAACAATTGATCTTATCCCTCAGCACAAGCGAATCACGGCATTCCGAACGCAAAAGCGAACTGGATCAACTAAATGAAAAGCTGTCAACGCTGAATGTAGAGTTGGACGAGTTGCGTGCGCGACTGTCTGACGAAGAAGCCAAACTGATTGGCGTCACAGGTGGAATCAGCCAGGAGCAAGAGGAGAGCCTTAAGGGTGGTCTGCTGGAGCTGATGAATCAGATGGCGCAGGCGCGTAACGAAATTCGTTATACCGACCAACAGAGGGAAGCGTTGGAACGCCGAGTGAATCGCGTGAGTGATGAATCCGGCAAATGGGAAGCCCAGAAAGCTGAGCTTGAACAGCGAAAAAAAGGATTGGAAGCAGCGATTCAGAAGCTGGGACAGGAAATTAGCAGTTTGCGCAGTGGCTATATTCAGGGAAGTGAACAATACCAGGCCCTGCAAAAACTACTGGAAGAAAACCAGGGTACGGTTCGTAAATGGGAACAAAAACGAGAGGCCCAAATTTCACGACGAGATACAATGAAAGAAATGCAGGATGACTTTGACGGCTTCATGCTCGGAGTTAAAGAGGTGTTAAAGGCTTCACGCAAGGGTACTTTGCACGGTGTGCATGGAGCGGTAGCGGAGCTGATTCGAGTACCTGAGCATTTAGAGCAGGCGATGGAAACCGCTTTGGGCGCTTCAGTTCAGCATATTGTGATGGAAAATGAATCGGTATCCAGACAGGCGATCAGTTTTCTAAAGCAACGTCAACTGGGCAGAGCGACATTCTTGCCTATGGATGTTATCCGTCCGCGTCAGATCGGTGCGGGGGAACGCCAGATTGTGGAAAGCGCAGAAGGCTTTGTCGGGATCGGTGCAGATCTTATTCAGTACGATGATCGATATGCCGGAATCGTAGGCAGTCTCTTGGGGAATGTGGTCATTGCTCGTACGTTGGAAGATGCCAATCGCATTGCGGCCCGTTGCCAATATAGATATCGTGTTGTCACGCTGGAAGGCGATGTTGTCAATGCAGGTGGTTCCATGACTGGGGGGAGCCAGTTCAAGAAAAATGCTAATCTGCTAGGCCGTAAACGTCAGCTGGATCAGTTAGATCAAGACATTCTAGATACGGAACAGCAAATTGCAAGATTGCGTCAGAGTGCAATAGATACCAAACGGCAGTTGGAGGAGACACAGACCCGTCTGGACGAACTGCGCCAGGGTGGCGATGTGAAGCGGACCGAAGAGCAGCAGATGGCAATGGAGCTCAAACAACTCGAGCATGAACTTCGTCATGTACTGGAGCAGGTAGCTGCGTCTGGTCAGGAGAAAAAGGGCTTTGACCAGGAAATCAAGGAGCTGGAAGCTTCCCGTGCAGAAGCACTGGTAAAGTTGGCTGCGCTGGAGGAAGAAGAGAAGAAAACGCATCAGGCCATTCACGCTGCCGAATTTGCGCGTAAAGCGAATGAATCAGCCAAAGAGCAGCTGCAGGGAGAGCTTACGAATCTCAAGGTAAGAGAAGGCAAGCTGGACCAAGAGCGTTTTTCATTGGAAGAGCAGATTCGCAGATTGCGTGGGGATTATGATACCCTTGGTAAGGATTCAAGACAAAACAAGACCTTGCTTGCTTCCATTGAAGCGGATTTGCTCACCAATGAGCAGGAGACCGTAAAACAGATTGAAAATCTCAATCAATACCGTTTGAAAAAGGAAGAAGCTGCAGAGCAATTGGAGTTCAAACGGGCTGCACGTAGCAGCTTATCCAAAAAACTGGAAGCTGCTGAGAATGATACAAAAGAACAGCGAATTCAGCTTAAGTCGGTGGAGGAACTGCTTCGCCAAACAGAAATTGGAGTAAACCGACTTGACGTGGAACTGGAAAATGTTTTGAAAAAATTAAGTGATGATTATGAACTCAGCTATGAGCTGGCCAAGCAGCGTTACCCTATACCGGAAGATATTGAAGGTACGCAGAGTGAGGTGGAAAGGCTCAAACGCGGGATCTCTGCGCTGGGTGAGGTCAATCTGGGTGCTATTGAGGAATACCAGCGTGTACACGATCGTTATACGTTTCTGGATGAGCAAAAGTCTGATTTGGTAGAGGCCAAGACAACGCTCTACCAGGTTATTCGTGAAATGGATGATGAGATGTCCAAGCGCTTCAAGACCACGTTCGATGCGATTCGTCGTGAATTTGGAACGGTTTTTTCCAAGCTATTCGGAGGCGGACGTGCAGACCTTGTGTTGCTTGATCCAGAACGATTGCTGGAGACGGGTATTGACATTGTAGCTCAGCCTCCAGGCAAAAAACTTCAAAACCTGCAGTTGTTGTCAGGCGGTGAACGGGCTCTAACAGCAATGGCTTTATTATTTGCCATTTTACACGTTAAACCTGTTCCATTCTGTGTACTTGATGAAGTAGAGGCAGCATTAGACGAAGCAAATGTGGTGCGTTTTGCTCAGTATTTACGGGAATTCTCAGAGCAGACACAGTTTATCGTAGTTACACACCGTAAGGGCACCATGGAAGAATCCGATGTGCTGTACGGGGTGACAATGGAAGAAGGCGGGGTTTCTAAACTCGTATCTGTCAAGCTGGACAACGATGAAGCTGAGATTGCCTGACATCAAATAACATACTTTCAGATCAACGGAGGGAATCCATGAGTTTCTTTAGAAAATTGAAGGAAAGCATCGCAAGCAAAACGGAATCGGTCACAAAGCAGTTCAAAGATGGCTTGGAAAAGACACGTAAAGGTTTTGTTGAAAAAGTAACGGACCTGATGATTCGCCGTAAAAAAATTGATGAGGAATTTTATGAGGAACTGGAAGAAATTCTGATCGGAGCGGACGTAGGCGTCAATACGGTTATGAACCTCATTGAAGACTTGCGGGGAGAAGTGAAAAAACGCAAAATCGAGGATGCATCCGAGTTACAGCCTGTACTGTCGGAAAAGCTGTCTGAGTTGCTACGGGGCAATGACAATAGTCAGCTCAAAATGAATCCAGACGGGATTACAGTCATTCTATTCGTAGGCGTCAATGGAGTCGGCAAAACAACGACCATTGGCAAGTTGGCTCATCGTTTTAAACAAGAGGGCAAAAAAGTATTGTTAGCCGCTGGCGATACGTTCCGGGCGGGCGCGATTGAACAGTTGGAAGTTTGGGGTGAGCGGGCAGGTGTAGAGGTCATTAAACAGCAATCTGGCTCTGATCCAGCTGCGGTTATGTTTGATGCTGTACAGGCTGCCAAGCAGCGTCAAGTAGATGTTTTGTTATGCGATACAGCAGGACGTCTTCAGAATAAGAGCAATCTAATGGAAGAATTAAACAAAATTTTTCGCGTTATCCAGCGTGAAATTCCAGACGCTCCTCATGAAGTATTGTTGGTACTTGATGCGACGACTGGACAAAATGCACTTAACCAAGCCAAGCTATTTGGTGAGAAGAGCGGCGTAACCGGTCTGGTACTGACAAAATTGGATGGTACAGCAAAGGGCGGGATTGTCGTGGCCATCCGTCAGGAATTGAATTTGCCTGTTAAGCTGGTGGGCTTAGGTGAAAAAGTGAATGATCTTCAACCGTTTGATTCAGAACAATTCGTTCATGCCTTGTTCGCCGGTTTGATCCAAGAAGAGGCTGTCGAAGCAACTGTTACTGGCGAGGAAGAGCAGAACTAATCCGTCTGAGTAGGTTTGCTTATAAGTCTGCGACTAAGCAGTGCTCCTGTTGCTGCTTAAGCCCGCCCAACTGTATAATGAAAGCAAAAGGTTTGATGATGCCGGATAAATTTCTTGTAAAAAAATATTACTCAGGAAGCCGGGTGAAAAACGATGGCAAACACCTATACTTATTCCCGACGGGAAGAAGTAGCTAACGCGATTACACATGGTATTGGAGCCGTTTTAAGTGTGGCGGCGCTTGTGCTGCTCATTGTTTTTGCTAGCATGAAAGGAACTGCTTGGCATGTCGTAAGCTTTACAATTTACGGGATTACAATGTTGTTGCTGTATACCAATTCCACGTTGCTTCATAGCCTGCGTGAAGGAAAATTGAAGGATTTGTTCGAAATATTCGATCATTCTTGTATTTACCTGTTCATTGCAGGTAGCTACACCCCTTTTATGCTCGTTGCATTGCGAGGCACTCTGGGATGGACGCTGTTTGGAGTGATTTGGGGGATCGCTTTGTTTGGTGTACTGTTCAAGGCGTTCTTCACCAAACGCTTTCTGTTTATGTCTACTGTGTTTTACATTATAATGGGCTGGCTCATTACCATTGCCTGGAATCCCCTGATGGCCATTGTTCCCGCCGGAGGGATGACGCTATTGTTCGTAGGTGGTCTTATGTATACGCTGGGCACGATTTTTTATGTGTGGCGAGCATTTCCATATCACCATGCAATCTGGCATCTGTTTGTTTTAGCAGGCAGCATACTTCATTTTTTGGCTGTTCTGCTGTATCTTACTCCGGTAAGGGTGTGAATGAGGGGGACAAAAAAGTCGATCTGTTTTCCCGTTTAAGGGTAGCGGATCGGCTTTTTTTTATATGACAAGGGATAACGCTTGACATCTTCTTTTCTTTTATGTATGATAAGGAACGTTGAAAAGAACTGTAAAGTGTTTTTCCTTGACGATGGAGGTATACATGATGAGTCAGGAGAATCGGCTGGAAAAGACAAACCGGATTAACCGACTGTTTGACTTCTATGAACCTCTACTTACAGAGAAGCAACAGATGTTTTTAAAATATTACTTCCATGATGACTTTTCTTTAGGGGAAATTGCATCGGAATTTCAAATTAGCCGCCAGGCAGTCTATGAACATATTAAACGTGCTGAACAGGTATTAGAAATGTATGAGGAAAAGCTTGGATTGCTAAGTAAGCATGAACGTAGACTCCAAGATTTAGAGGAGCTGAATGTGACGCTATATAATGCATTCGGTAAAGTTGGTAAGCTTGATGAGGGGACATTGCAACATGTCCAACAAATTGTAAATCGCCTGCAGGAATTGTAGGATATATAAATGAAGAACTAACAACCCTGGTAGACAAGGAGGTGCGAAAGTATGGCATTTGAAGGATTATCGACTCGCTTGCAAAATGTATTCAGTAAATTGCGCGGCAAGGGAAAAGTGTCTGAGGATGATGTGGCTCAGGCAATGCGTGAAGTGCGATTGGCTTTGCTTGAAGCGGACGTTAACTTCAAGGTTGTAAAGGACTTTATTGCCAAGGTAAAGGAGAAGTCCGTTGGTAAGGAAGTGATGGATAGCTTTACGCCAGGTATGGTCATTATCGACATCGTAAACAAGGAATTGACCGAGTTGATGGGTGGCAGTCAGGCCAAGCTTGCCAAAGCAAACAAACCGCCTACAGTCATCATGATGGTGGGTCTCCAGGGTGCAGGTAAGACGACGACGTCAGGTAAGCTGGCGAAGTTGCTGCAGAAGCAAAACCATCGTCCATTGCTTGTAGCTGGTGATATTTATAGACCTGCCGCGATCAAGCAGCTTCAGATTCTCGGTGAGCAGATTAATGCACCTGTATTTACATTGGGAGACCAGACAAGCCCGGTGGAAATCGCAAAACAGGGTTTGCAGCATGCTAAGGATAATGGTAATGACTACGTTATTATAGATACTGCTGGTCGTCTTCATGTTGATGAAGAACTCATGGAAGAGTTGCGTCAGATTCATACTAATGTCAAGCCAGATGAAGTTCTGCTGGTTGTAGATAGCATGACAGGACAGGACGCAGTTAACGTTGCGGAGCACTTTAACAATAGCCTTGAGTTAACGGGAGTTGTACTGACAAAGCTGGACGGCGACACTCGTGGTGGCGCGGCCTTGTCGGTTAAAGCTGTGACGGGATGCCCGATCAAGTTTGCTACATTGGGTGAAAAGCTGGATGCGATGGAGCCGTTTCACCCTGAGCGAATGGCTTCACGGATTTTAGGCATGGGTGACATGTTGTCCCTGATTGAAAAAGCGCAGTCCAATATCGACGCCGATAAGGCGAAGGAAATGGAACGGAAAATGCGCAATGCCGAGTTTACTTTCGAGGATTTTCTGGAGCAAATGGATCAGGTTAAGAAGCTTGGCCCGATCGACCAGATTCTCGATATGATTCCTGGTATGGGCAACATGAAGCAAATGAAAGACATCAAAGTGGATGACAAACAGATGGGCCGGATTGAGGCTATCGTTCATTCGATGACTACACAGGAAAAGCAAAACCCGGACATGATTAATCATAGCCGTCGCAAGCGGATTGCTGTAGGCAGTGGAACATCGCTGGCTGAGGTAAATCGTCTCATTAAGCAATTTGACGAAATGCGCCGTATGATGAAGCAGTTCTCAGATATGATGGGACCTAAGGGTGGCAAAAACAAGGCTCTGAAGCAGCTGAAGAGTATGGGCAAAGGTATGAAGTTTCCTTTCCGTTAAAAGGTCGATAGGCCTTTGGAGTTATGGGATAGCAATATACAGTCTACTTTTTGAAGGAGGTGAATTTTCGTGGCAGTTCGTATTCGTCTGAAACGTATGGGTGCACATAAAGCTCCTTTCTATCGCGTCGTGGTATCTGATTCTCGTTCCCCGCGTGACGGTCGTTTTATCGAAGAAATCGGTTACTACAACCCTATTACAGTACCAGCGGTTGTAAAAATTGATGAAGATAAAGCGCTGAAATGGTTGCAAGATGGTGCACAAGCATCCGACACTGTTCGCAACTTGCTTAGCAAAGCGGGCGTGTTGAAAAAGTTTCATGAGCTTAAAACACAGAAATAAGGTGCTGATACGGAGGGTCAACCATGGAAGAATTAGTGATAATCATTGCTAAGGCTTTAGTCGATCATCCGGATGATGTGACCGTGAAGACCTTGGAGAAGGATCGACTTGTAGTGTATGAGCTTAGTGTACATCCTGAGGATGTGGGCAAGATCATTGGCAAGCAGGGACGTATCGCCAAGGCGCTTCGCACTGTGGTTGCATCAGCAGCCGTTAAGATGGATAAACGGGTTACCGTAGACATCATATCTTAAAGATATACGAAAGTGGGTTAGGATGTATGTCCTAACCCTTTTTCGTACATGATGAAGATGATATGGAGCGGAACCGATCACATGCAGGAGGAACACGATGCAGCAAATGTTTAATGTCGGGAAAATTGTGAATACACATGGAATTCGCGGCGAGCTAAAAATACTAACGACAAGTGATTTTCTTGAGGATCGTTTTGCCAAGGGCAGCGAGCTATTGATTGTTCCTGCTGATGGTAAAGCACCGATTCCTGTAACTGTCGAAACAGCGCGTTTTCAAAAAAATATGGTTATCGTGAAATTTAAGGAATATCACAACATCAATGATGTTGAAAAATATAAAGGTACTTTGTTAAAGGTCTCTGCTGAGCGGCTAGGGGAATTGGAAGAAAACGAGTTCTATTTTCATGAAGTAGTTGGTATGGAAGTAGTAACGGAAGACGGAGCTGAGCTCGGTGTGGTAAAAGAAATTTTGACACCGGGAGCCAATGATGTATGGGTAGTCCAAATGCCTAAAGGTAAAGAACTGCTATTGCCGTATATAGAGGATGTTATTTTGGATGTAAATGTGCGTGAAAAACGGGTTACAGTACGGTTAATGGAAGGTCTGCTGTAATGCGGGTGGATGTATTGACCCTGTTTCCAGAGATGTTTGATGGAGTTTTTAATGCAAGCATTCTGGGAAAAGCAAGGGATAAGGGGATTGTATCACTGCAAGCGGTTAATTTTCGCCAGTATGCCGGTAACAAGCATGGGCAAGTGGATGATACCCCCTATGGTGGTGGGGGCGGCATGGTTTTGAAGCCTGACCCTATTTTTGCTGCCGTGGAAGAGCTGTTGGATAAATCAGAGCAAACCACATTTGAAACTGCCGTTGAAGGTATTCGACATGAAGATGCCGAACATAACGCAGACATAAAAACTCCGCGTATTATTTTGATGTGTCCACAAGGGGAGACTTTTACGCAAAAAAAAGCGGAAGAGCTGGCCAAAGAGGACCATCTTATTTTTATATGTGGACATTATGAGGGTTATGATGAGCGTATTCGAGAGCATTTGGTGACGGATGAGCTTTCGATCGGAGATTATGTATTGACTGGTGGCGAGTTGCCAGCCATGGTTGTCATCGATAGTGTGACACGGTTGTTACCAGGAGTACTAGGTAATGAAACGAGTGCGGTAACAGATTCGTTTAGTACAGGGCTGTTGGAATACCCCCATTATACTCGGCCTGCTGAGTTTCGGGGCTGGAAAGTGCCAGATGTACTCTTATCAGGGCATCATGTCAATATTGACTCTTGGAGACGACAAGAGGCGTTACGTCGGACGATGGAACGTCGACCGGACTTGCTGGAACAGGCTGAACTGACAAGCAAGGAGCGCGCGTGGATTGAGGAGCAGCACCAATCGGACCGTTCGGGGGACAAGTGATAAAGCACTATTAACATGAGTGGATTTGAAAGCAGGCGGTGACCTGTTTTATAATGAAGTCAATTAAATAATGTTTGGTCAAATCCCTTTTTGTTGTTGCAATGCGGTAACCTCCATGATACAATACATCTGTTGTGTGTAATACGGTGGTCCTCTGTGGATGATGAAGGAAACGGAAGAGTTTCCAGAAGAAACATGAACACCTGTACGGAAGGAGGGAGTCATAGATGAATATCGTCCAAGCGATTACTGAAGAACAACTGCGTAAAGATTTGCCTAACTTTCGTCCTGGTGACACTTTGAAAGTGCACGTGAAAGTTATCGAGGGAACTCGTGAGCGTATCCAGTTGTTTGAAGGTGTAGTAATTAAACGCCGTGGTGGTGGAATCAGTGAGACTTTTACAGTTCGTAAAATTTCTTACGGTGTAGGTGTGGAAAGAACTTTCCCGCTTCATTCCCCAAAAATCGATAAAATCGAAGTGGCTCGCCGTGGTAAAGTGCGTCGTGCGAAGCTTTATTATCTTCGTGAACTGCGCGGTAAAGCAGCGAGAATTAAAGAAATTCGTCGTTAATACAACGAATAACGAAAGGGGCTTGGTTACAAGCTCCTTTCGTTTTTTCTACGTACATAGGGAACTGTGGATTATTGACCGTAAAGAGAGGACAGTGAGCTATGGAACAAGAAGTAGGACAAGGAGCTGTACAGCAGCCAACTGATCAGGATGGTACGCCCAAGCGTAAACCAAAAAATGAGATTTTTGAGTGGCTCAAGGCCATCATTATTGCGTTAGTGCTTGTCTTTTTAATCCGCTGGCTTCTCTTTAAGCCTTTTATTGTGGATGGCCCGTCGATGCAGCCTAACTTTCATACCGGAGAACGCGTCATTGTAAATGAGATTTTGTATGATTTTCGTGCTCCTAAACCGGGTGAAGTAATTGTGTTCCATGTCCCGGAAGAAAAAAGAGACTTCATCAAGCGCGTCATCGCCGTTGCGGGTGATACGGTCAAAGTAGAAGGTGACACGATTACAGTAAATGGTAAGCCGATTCAAGAACCTTATCTCAAGACTTCTTTGGAAGAAGCACATCAAAATGGCGAGCTTTACAACAAGTTTACCAATTTTCCAAATGAGAAATTTAAGGATGGAAAAGTGCCAGAAGGGCATATTTTTGTTATGGGCGATAACCGTTCCAATAGTACAGATAGCCGGATGATTGGATACATTGATTTGAAGGAAGTCGTTGGCCGGGCTGATGTCATTTTTTGGCCGGTGAAAGATATGCAGTGGATTAACCACTAGAAATAACTAATAAGCAGCATAGCTGCCGTAACCATAACTAGGAGCCTAAGGGTAAATGTAGGGGTTACGCTCAATGGGGTGATGACGGTGACGATTCAATGGTTTCCTGGTCACATGACCAGAGCGCGCCGCCAAATTGAAGCAAAATTAAAGCTGATTGATTTGGTTATTGAGCTGATTGATGCTCGGTTGCCGCTTTCCAGCCGAAATCCGATGATTGATGATATTTTGCAAGGCAAGCCGCGAATGATTATTTTGAACAAGGCAGATTTGGCGGACCCTGTAGTATCACAGCAATGGATTGCCTACTTTAAGAAGCAGGGGCATGTAGCCTTTCCGGTGGATGCCACGACAGGGACGGGGCTTAAAGAAATTCCGGTTCAGGCCAAGCTGTTACTTAAGGAAAAAATAGACCGGCAGATTTCGAAGGGAATGAATCCGCGTCCTATACGTGCTTTGATTGTCGGAATTCCAAATGTCGGCAAATCGACATTGATCAACCGAATGGCAGGACGTAATATTGCAGCTACAGGCGATCGCCCAGGAGTAACGAAGGCACAACAGTGGATCAAGACCGGTGAAATTGAGTTGTTGGATACACCAGGTATTTTGTGGCCTAAATTTGAGGATCAGAACGTCGGCTATCGTCTGGCAGTTACAGGCGCGATCAAGGAAGAAATTCTAAATGTAGAGGACATTGCCTTTTTCGCGACAAAATATTTTGTCCAATATTATTGGGATACCATGGCAGAGCGTTTTGAGCTTACCGAACGTCCTGAGGATACAGAAAATCCAGATGATGTTGTGAGCGTTATGGAGGCTATCGGACGTAAACGTGGCTGTATTGTGAGTGGCGGGCGTGTAGATCTCGAAAAGGCGTCAAAAATTATTTTGCGTGAGCTGCGTGCAGGCAAGCTGGGACGATTCAGTTTAGAAGCACCATACTGATAATCCTAGTACACCCGATACAGAAGATTGCATTTTGTGGCAAGGAAGAACCTTCCTCATCTCTCCGGAGAGGAGGAAGGTTTTTTGGTATGTAAAGGTAGATAGAAAAGGGTTTTGAACGGTAGAGGTATGTGGTAAGCTGAATTCAATCGCTAGAGCTACGGCATGAGTGAAGCTTAAACTACGTAAAGATGGGCAGGTATTGAATATGGAAGCTAAAGAGAATGCAGTAAAGGACATGCTACACTATGAAAAAAAATGCTGGGAGCAATCTTGTGAGCGGATTGCAGGTATTGACGAGGTGGGGCGTGGATGTCTGTTTGGAGATGTTGTGGCGGCAGCAGTCATTCTGCCAGTAGGTGAGCTATTGGAGGGTGTAGACGATTCCAAAAAATTGACGGACAAGAAAAGAGAAGCCTACTACGAACTGATTATGGAGAAGGCAATCGCTGTAGGAATTGGTCATGTAGACGCGCGGATGATTGATGATATCAATATTAAACAAGCGGCTCGTTTAGCTATGAAAAAGGCTATTGAGGCTTTGCATGTGTCTCCCGATTATTTACTTGTGGATGCAGAAAAGGTAGATGTGCCTATTCCCCAGCTATCCATCATTAAGGGGGATGCGAACAGTCAGTCTATTGCAGCAGCTTCTATCATTGCCAAGGTGACCCGTGATCGGCTATGCAAAGGTGAATGGGATGCGAAATATCCGGAATATGGGATTGATATACATAAAGGTTATGCTACCAAGTTGCATAGAGAACAAATTTTGGCGCTAGGGCCTACAGAAATGCATAGACGCAGCTTTCTAGGCAATTTGTTAACCGAGCAACCGACGTTGTTTGATCTGTAGGTACTTATTATGAATCAGGACAATACCGATATAAAATATATCTAATATTACAGGCCCCTTTGATAGGGGAAGAGCGAGGGGAGGGGCGATATGAACATCGGATCTGTATTCCGTGGATTACTTGGAGATGTGAAGGCGGGAGAGGCGAAAAAACTTGATATGCAGCCAGGCCAGGTCGTAAGAGGAGTCGTATTAAAGGTGTCTGAGGACGGCGACGAGGCAGTGTTGCAAATACAGGGTTCTCAGGTTAGGGCAAAGCTGGAGACCCCTCTTCAACCTGGACAGACTGCAACGTTTCAGGTACAGCCGGCTTCTTCCAGTGGAATGACTGTGCTTAAGCCTCTGAATGATGCTGCCAATATGCCACAGCAAACCGTAGCGCTGACAGATGTATTGGAATCGGTGGGACTGCCGGATACAGCTCAGAACAGAGAGCTTATACAGGCAATGCAAAAGAATGGTGTGCCGTTGACATCTGAAAATGCGGCTTCTTTACAAGAAGCCTTGTCGAAGCAAAGCGGAAATGTGCAATTGGGCACATTTGTACAGGCAGCGGCAGTTGCCTTTCAGCGGGGACTCCCATTAACAGCCGAAAGCATAAATGGATTGCGCCAAACGATGTTTGGGCCTCCTTTAAATGATCTGTTGTCATCGTTGGAGCAAGAACTTGAAGCGGTGTTAAAGCAGCAAGGGCAGGGAACGCTCACTGACCGTTCAGTTGGGGAAGCAACAATAAAAAGCGCTGACCGAACGTCAGCTAGTCCAACAGGCACTTCTTCTGTGATGATTGCAGATGGACAGGAAGGCCAAACTCTTACATTGTCCAAGGAGCCCTCTGGCACTGCCGCTGCAAAACAGGCAGAAACGGGACAACAAGCCACAGGCGGCAAGAAATTGTTAAAAGGGACTCAGGCAGCCAATCTTGCTGCTACAGTGAGCGAAGCGAGTGTTTTGGCTACCGATTCGGGTACTCCGGCGGGATCTACTGCATTTGCAGCCAACGGGACTGCCTCAAAAGAGCCGGAAGCAGTTAACGGACGAGGAGCGACAGTGGTATTGGACGCTGGTGCAAATGCGCCTGAATCGGACGCTGCTGACGCATTAAACGGCTCCCGTACTAAAGTGGAGCAACCACAGCAAGCTACTGCGGCAGGTACGCAGCTTAAGGATGCCGATGGTGCTCCAACTCCGGCCACGGCAGAGCCTGCGGGGGCGAAGTCTGCCTTAAACGTAGTCATGGCAGACCGTCCTTCTGCACAGTCAGCAGCTGGCTCTGCGCCGCCCTCCGCGGCGGGCAGCGCTGCTACGCTAGAGGCTCCGATCCAGCGGCTGCGTCTCCTTCTGCAAGAGCTGCGTGCAGCAGTGCCACCCGAACTGAGCACGGCTGCGCCAGATCAGTCCAAGGGAGAGGTAGCGCAGCCAGCGGCTGGCGCTTCGCGTACGGCAGATGCTGCCGCTTCACAGCCTACGGCGACGAGCACGAAGATCAGCCCTATGGAGGATCCGTGGGTAGGCCGCGTGCTGAAGCTACTCGGTGCTGAGCACGAGCAGCAGGTACACCGCTCGACTGCACAGCTCGCGCAAGGGGCGGCGGCACGTACGGAGCCGCCCGAGGGAGTGCCGCAGACGCTGCCGGGATTAGCGGCAGACGACTCCGTGTCAGCGGCCGCAGACACCGTAAAAGGGGCACTACTCCAGCTAATGAGCAGTGACGACCTGCCGCCTGCTTTGAAAGAGGCGGCACAGCAGGTTGTACAGCACCTGACAGGCCAGCAGCTGCTGCTCAATACAGACCGAACGGCGCCTTTTGCACAAGTGCATATGTTTATACCGTTTATTGGACCGGACGGTCGTGAAACAGCTACAATCCAGATTCAGTCCCGCCGTGGCAAACGCGGAGAACTGGATGCCTCCAACTGTCGACTTTGGTTTGATTTGGACATGAAAGGGCTTGGTCCGACGCTGGTGGATGTGCAGGTTGTAGATCGGATTGTAAGTCTCAAGCTTCATAATGATCAGGATTGGGCGGCTTCGCTGCTAACCAGTGGACGTGAGTCCATTCGCACCGCGCTGGAGTCGCTAGGCTACCAACTTCTAACGTTGCGAACCGAGCCTATGCCCGTAAGGACTGAACAGAGTAGCCCTGCCTCTTCCGAGGTACAAAGCTATGTGCCTCAGCCGTACAAAGGAGTCGATCTTAAAATATGAAAGAGCCCTTGGAACCTCCTTCACCTTCCATGAAGAAGGCGGTCGCCCTTAAATATACGCCCGGTGAGAGCGAAGCGCCGATTGTCGTTGCCAAGGGGAGCGGCCGCATTGCGGACAGTATTTTAGAAAAAGCCAAAGAGCATGGCGTTCCTGTTCAGGAGGATGCTGCGCTGGTTGAAGTACTGTCCAAACTTGATTTGGACGAGCAAATCCCAGCTGAACTCTATCAGTTGGTAGCAGAGGTGCTAACCTATATTTATCAAATGGATCGGCTTGCTCCAAGAGATGACTGGTGATGGGGTATGACATGAAGACGAGAGGTAAGGATCAACGGAAAGCCAAAGGAGCAATGGGAGAAGAGGCTGCAGCTTTGTTTTTAGAAACCCTGGGTTATCGTATCCTAGACCGCAATTGGCGATGCCGCAGCGGGGAAATAGATCTGATTGCCAGGCAGGAGCATATACTCGTGTTTATTGAAGTACGTAGCCGAAGTAGCTCCAAATATGGAACACCAGCAGAATCAGTTACTCCGCGTAAAATCACCCAGGTTCGTCAAACAGCCGCAGTATACTTGCATATGAACGGAATTGGAGATGCTCCAATTCGTTTTGATATGATTTCTGTACGATTATCTGATGAAACGGCTGTGGTTACGGACCATTTTATAGATGCATTTTAAAAGAGTAAGAACTTTTACGAAGGTTGGAGCGCAGGACTGAATTCATATGTACAGGTTGACAGAAAGGAAAGCTGCAGGTATATTTTATTGAGAATAGTTATCATTTTCATTCTATAATGAATATCTAGTCGTTGTACCTGTGAAGGAGGATTTACGTGACAAAGCATACCTTTAGTGAACATGTCATAGATGTAATTCAGGAACGCCGGACGATTAAACGATTCAAATCTGACTCTATCCCGGTAGATACGATTAAAGAACTACTGGACGTCGCGGTATGGGCTCCTAATCATAAAATGCGTGAACCGTGGCGCTTTCTGTTGTTTGCTGGTGAGGGACGGAGAAAGCTTGCAGAGGCAATTGCCGCCGATATCGGTAAGGATAACAAGTTTGAAAATGGGATTCTACACAACCCGATACAGCTTTTAGTGGTGATGGAAGAAGACCCGCGTCAAGCGGTTTGGGATGAAGATTTTGCAGCGGTCAGCGCGCTTGTACAGAACTTTATGCTTGCTGCATGGAGCAAAGGAATCGGAACGTTTTGGGTGACAAAACCATTTTTGTATTCGCCTAAGTTCCGTGATTGCTTGGGAATTCAACCAGGTGAGAAGGTAATTGGAATGATATATGCAGGCTATCCTGATGTTATCCCGGAATCAAGATCCCGTACTCCAGTAGCTGATAAGTTAACCTTAATTGACAAATAATCTGTCGTCAGATAAGCTTAGTTGAGGATTTGAAATTAGGGTTGAGAGCTAAATTTAGAACATTATATTTTTTTCAATGAATGAAAATTTGGAAGCACCTTTTTTCATATAGGCAATGATTCCCCAGAGGAACATTTCAATATGATGAGAGGTGCTTTTTGATATGTTTGGAAAATTACATGGAGCGTGTCTATATGGGATAGATGGCGTTCTGATCGAAGTTGAGACTGATTTGTCCAATGGCTTGCCTCAAACCGCGATTATCGGATTGCCGGATTCAGCGATTCGAGAGGCAGTAGAGCGTGTGAGAGCAGCAATCAAAAACTGCGGATTCAAATATCCATCCCAGCGTATCACGATTAACTTAGCTCCTGCTGATTTGCGTAAGGAAAGGCTCATCTTTTGATCTTGCCATCGCTTTAGGCTTGTTGACAACCAGTGAGCAGGTGTTTTACCGGTGGGGGAACGAACGCTGTTTATTGGCGAGCTGGCGCTTGATGGCAGCATTCGCCCTGTGTGATAGGGTGTTGTCCATGGTTGATCTGGCCAAGCGAGAGGGATTCGATTCCGTGCTGCTTCCTCAAGAAAACGCAAGCGAGGCACGTCTAATTACGGATATACGTATTTACGCTATACACCATCTGGCGGATCTTATCCCAGTTAATGATCATGCACAAGGCACCCCAGACGGCCAAGTGATGGAGTTCCTTGATCTTCATTTGTAGCGTGGCAATCCGCTTGAGCAGCTCTCCGTCGTTTTTCGTTCGCTCACTTCAATCAAGTTTACGAGCATAGCCCTGACATCGCGGGGCTTTTTTTATTGCCTACTGATAAAGATGGTCATTTTTTCCAATCTGTTTGTCTGTTTCGATTCTATAAAAACTAGCATATTCTATATTATTACAAAAGAAGGGAAGTTGATTCGAATGGGAAAAGTAAATTCTTCTAGAAAAATTCTGAAACCTACGCGTCGCCTAAGAACTAAAGCAGGTACCGCATTCATTTTTAGTATCAACAATGTAGGTCCGAATTTGTTCCAAAGTCGCTTGAACCTGGCTGGGTTTGTTAATTCCTCAAGTAGGGTACTTGTCTCGATCACGGAAATTGGTATTTTTGGCGGTCAAGTTAAGCCGTTTCAAGGAGCTGCTACCATGACGATCCATAACGTCGTTCCGCATGACGACGGTATAGTAATTGTACGTGGGAATACTGGCTGGGGTAGTCCCCTCAATATACGACTTTCAGTCGTGGTTTTCTAATCGTTAGACCTGCTGAACGCACTTCTCACGGGTGAAAACTGAAAACTCCCGCCACTACGTGGAAATAAAATGTCGAATTCGCGGCAGCGCACAGAGCAAAAAGTCCTGACCTCTCAGGTTTTTTTGTTCCTTCAATTTCTCATCAGACTTATCTATCGGAGAACGCAGTTATCCATGATGATCCATCCTTTAGTTAGGGTAAAGAAAATCAATAAAGAATGGAAATCGCACTCCCGCGTACGGCAATAGGACACGCTCGTCAAGCCTTCGGCTTCTCCTCTTCGCGCCGACCCAAAGGTAGACGGCTTACTTGTCTTCTTTTTAGAGTTACATCATCGTGGAAAGTAAACTCGACAATACATCATCCCTGATAAATTTTAAATTAATAGTATTTATGAAATTATAAGAAAATCACAAATGTGTTTAATAGAGCCTAAAAGAAAAAAGCGATCTCCCACCGAAAGGAAAACCGCTTAGTATCGTCAAACCCTTGATATTACTTGGTTTTTCAATGCGTGAAAATGTATCATAATATCCTTCTTATGGGACGGCCGGGTGCTAGAAAAACGATGCTCATCCGCAGGTCGCCCTTAAATATACACCCGGTGAGAGCGAAGCGCCGATTGTCGTTGCCAAGGGGAGCGGTCGCATTGCGGATAGCATTTTAGAAAAAGCCAAAGGACGTGGTTCCTGTTCAGGAGGACTCTGCGCTGGTTGAAGTGCTGTTCAAACTTGGTTTGGACGAAACCCGGAATCAAGATCACGTACTCCAGCAGCCGATAAGCTAACCTTGATTGACAAATAATCTGTCGTCAGATAAGCTTAGTTGAGGGTTTGAAATTAGGATTGAGAGCTAAATGTAAAACATTATATTTGCAATGAATGAAAATTTGGAAGCACCTTTTTTCATATAGGCAATGATTCCCCAGAGGAACATTTCAATATGAGGAGAGGTGCTTTTTGATATGTATGGAAAATTACATGGAGCGTGTCTATATGGGATAGATGGCGTTCTGATCGAAGTTGAGACTGATTTGTCCAATGGCTTGCCTCAAACCGCGATAATCGGATTGCCGGATTCAGCGATTCGAGAGGCAGTAGAGCGTGTGAGAGCAGCAATCAAAAACTGCGGATTCAAATATCCATCCCAGCGTATCACGATTAACTTAGCTCCTGCTGATTTGCGTAAGGAAGGCTCATCTTTTGATCTTGCCATCGCTTTAGGCTTGCTGACAACCAGTGAACAGATTGTTTTGCCAGTGGGGGAACGAACGCTGTTTATTGGCGAACTGGCGCTGGATGGCAGCATTCGTTCTGTAAATGGGGTGTTGTCCATGGTTGATCTGGCCAAGCGAGAGGGATTCGATTCCGTGCTGCTTCCTCAGGAAAACGCAAGCGAGGCACGTCTAATTACGGATATACGTATTTACGCTATACACCATCTGGCGGATCTTATCCCAGTTAATGATCATGCACAAGGCATCCCAGACGGCCAAGTGATCGATCAAAATTGTACTGCCAGTAAGCAAGTTATAATCCATTCCTATGACCATTTACCTCAAGCAGAGCATATACCGTTGTGCGAGCAAGAAGAACTAGCCAGTAATATGGAGGATTACAGCGATGTGCTGGGTCAGCTACACGCCAAACGTGCATTAGTTATCGCTGCAGCAGGAATGCACAATATTCTTCTTATGGGACCACCGGGTGCTGGAAAAACGATGCTCATCCGCAGGTTGCCCTCTATCCTACCGCCTTTGACTGAAAAGGAGTCGCTAGAAGTGACCAAGGTATACAGCGCAGCAGGAAAATGGAAGGAGTCCTCGCCTCATCTCATGCATGTTCGTCCCTTCCGTGCACCTCATCATACAATCTCTGCTGCTGGATTGGTGGGCGGAGGAGGCATACCCAAACCAGGAGAAATCAGTCTTGCACACCGAGGGATTTTATTTCTAGATGAGTTGCCAGAGTTTAGCCGCCATGTGCTAGAAGTGCTGCGGCAGCCCCTGGAAGACCACCATGTGACAATCAGTCGTTCACGTGCTGTATTTAAGTATCCGGCGCATTTTTTACTTGCAGCTTCTTTGAATCCGTGTCACTGTGGCTTTTTCGGCAATAACACGGAACATCAGCGCTGTACCTGTTCACCTACAGCAGTAGCTCGATACCGTTCACGTATTTCCGGTCCATTGCTGGATCGAATTGATCTTCAGCTTGAGGTATCACAACCAAAGGACTGGCGGGAGGAAAAAGAATCCCTGTCGTCTGCTGACATGAGAAAGCAGGTGTTGGTTGCTCGAGCAATACAAATCCGCAGATACAGTAAGCTTCCTTTTTCATGGAATAGTGAGCTGTCCGGTCAGATGCTGCGTAAATATGCAGTATTAGATCAAAATGCAGCGGAGCTGCTTGATCAGACGATGGATGCACTTGGTTTAAGCATGCGTGCGTATGATCGAATTCTCAAGCTGTCCCGCACCATTGCAGACTTACATGAGTCAGAGAAAATTACGACTTCACATGTGGCTGAAGCTATTCAATACCGCCATATGGATAAAGCAAGCGCCAATTTATCCGAAATGTAAAAAGGCGATAAAATTAGCAGATACAGTACGATCATTTTTACGGAAAAGTTTTCCAAAGGATATGTGTACGAGAGAAAACGGAAAAAAGGACAAAAAAAGCTCCAGGCAAAAAGACCTGGAGAAGAAAAAAAGATTATGACAATAGTGATTATACTATGAGTATATCAATTTCGTATATACGATTATGCATCATCTCCCATGTTACTTGATGGAAAAACAACAAGCCCCTTGACCAATACGATTGAGGGGCTTGTTGTGAATTTCATTCTAACTCTAAGTTACAAAACGTTCAGTTTCACTTCAATATTACCGCGGGTAGCGCGGGAGTATGGGCATTGTTCATGTGCGCCTTTCACCAGTTTTACCGCAGTTTCATGATCTACGCCTTTGACCAGAACGTCGAGGTTTACTCCGATTCCGAAGCCGCCGTCTTCGACTTTGCCAAAATGGACCGTAGCTGTGACTTCGGTACCTTCATGTTTTACACGCTGCATGCGAGCCACCATATTTAAAGCACTGTCAAAGCAAGCAGAATAGCCTGCGGCGAACAGCTGCTCTGGATTTGTACCTGCGCCACCAGCGCCACCCATTTCTTTTGGAGTATCAATATCTAAACGAAGTTCAGGGGAAGAAGACTCGATATAACCGTTACGCCCACCAACTGCTTTTACTGTTGTTTCATACATTTTTTGTTGAATGGTCATCATAATCCAATCACTGCCTCTCGCTCAATTTATATTTTACACAATTTAATTTATCAAAATAATTATCGTTTGTAAAGTATTTTAGGCAATTAGAATGTATTTTGTTATATAATGTGCTAAAATAATGACGAAAGCAGGTGACTAGACAGCATGGAAAACAATTTTAATAAAGATGCAGCGTTGAAACTTGATAATCAGTTATGCTTTGCCATATATGCATGCTCCAGAGAGATTACAAAGCTGTACCAGCCTTATCTGGAAAAGCTTGGTGTAACGTACTCGCAATATTTGGTGCTCATCGTGCTTTGGGAGCGTGAAGAGTGTACAGTGAAGGAATTGGGTGAGGCGTTATATTTGGATTCTGGCACACTAACTCCACTATTAAAGAGGTTACAGAATGCCGGGTTGATCGATCGAAAGCGTTCCACTCAAGATGAGCGTAAGGTGCTGATTTCTTTGACGACAGAGGGAAGAGCGTTGCGGGATAAAGCCCTGTCTGTACCAGGATGTATACAGGAAAAAACAAGTATGACTCATGATCAATTTGGGTCGCTTTTGCTTCAGTTTAATGATCTGCTTGATCGTGTTCATCAAGCGAATGTACAGATTGAAAAATCATAATAGATACTTTCAGTTGCTCTTGCGAATTCTTACGACATGAGTTGTTGTTAACTGAAAGAAAAATGCCCTTAAATTCTAATGAAATAAAGTACCTCTCATTGCGGATTAGGTAATCCCATTTTGCGGAGGTGCTTTTTTTGTGTGAATTTGTATTAAAAAATAAAATCCAATAATATCCAAACATTCGATTTTGGGAATGATAATGATATCAAAATACTGTAATTCATGAGGTTAAATTATAAGGAAAGCGTTTTAAAAACATGTTACAATGATGTAGGTTTAGTATAGATTTCCTTGTGAACCGCCCTTGTTGCAGTCATGTTGATAGGAGGATTCCAGAATGAATATCCATGAATATCAGGGTAAAGAAGTATTAAAGCAGTACGGAGTGGCTGTACCGAACGGCAAGGTTGCCTACACGGTGGAAGAAGCCGTTGCTGCGGCAGAAACGCTTGGAAGCGCTGTTACGGTCGTAAAAGCACAAATTCATGCTGGTGGACGCGGTAAAGCGGGTGGCGTAAAAGTTGCCAAAGGTTTGGATGAGGTGCGTACTTTCGCTTCTGAAATTTTGGGTAAGGTGCTTGTGACACATCAGACCGGACCTGAAGGTAAAGAAGTCAAACGCCTTTTGATTGAGGAAGGCTGTGATATTCGCAAAGAATATTACGTAGGCGTTGTCGTGGATCGCGCGACTGGACGCATCGTATTGATGGCCTCCGAAGAAGGCGGTACGGAAATCGAAGAGGTGGCTGCGGCTACTCCGGAGAAGATTTTTAAAGCAGTTGTTGATCCAGCAATTGGGCTTCAGGTGTATCAAGCTCGTAAACTGGCGTATGAGATTAATATTCCCAATGAGCTGGTAAATAAAGCGGTTAAGTTTATGCTGGCGCTTTACGAAGCATTTGTGGACAAGGACTGTTCGATTGCAGAAATTAATCCCCTAGTCGTTACGGGTGATGGGAATGTAATGGCGCTGGATGCCAAATTGAATTTTGATTCCAATGCGTTGTTCCGTCATAAGGATATTCTGGAATTGCGTGATTTGGATGAAGAGGACGAGAAGGAAATTGAGGCATCTAAATATGATCTAAGCTATATCGCTCTGGACGGCAATATTGGCTGTATGGTCAATGGTGCAGGTTTGGCGATGGCCACGATGGATATTATCAAATATTACGGTGGCGATCCGGCCAATTTCCTGGACGTTGGAGGCGGTGCAACAACGGAAAAGGTAACCGAAGCGTTCAAAATCATTTTGTCCGATCCGAAGGTAGAAGGTATTTTCGTCAACATTTTCGGCGGGATTATGCAGTGTGACATCATTGCGAACGGCGTCGTGGAGGCTGCCAAGCAGTTGGGGCTGACTCGACCGCTTGTTGTCCGTCTTGAAGGAACGAATGTTGAGCTCGGCAAACAGATTTTAGCGGAATCCGGTTTGAATATTGTGGCAGCTGATTCCATGGCGGATGGTGCCCAAAAAATCGTTGAACTTGTTCAATAGCCTGTTTGCATTCCGATATGCCGAATAAACGATAGGGGATGTGAAGATCGTGAGTATTTTGGTCGATAAGCATACAAAGGTGATTACACAGGGGATTACGGGAAAAACGGCGTTGTTCCATGCCAAAGGTGCACTTGATTACGGTACACAGATGGTAGGTGGCACCTCTCCAGGTAAGGGAGGCACCGAGGTAGAAATTACACTGGAAAACGGGCAACAGGTCAAACTGCCAGTGTTTAATACAGTAAGCGAAGCCAAGGAAGCTACAGGCGCAACTGCTAGCGTCATTTACGTGCCGCCGGCTTTCGCAGCGGATTCCATTTTGGAGGCTGTGGATGCGGAACTGGACCTCGTGATTTGTATCACAGAGGGGATTCCGGTGCTTGATATGATCAAGGTCAAACGTTTTATGGAAGGCAAAAAGACCGTTCTGATTGGCCCTAACTGTCCGGGTGTTATTACGCCAGGAGAGTGTAAGATTGGTATCATGCCAGGTTACATTCATCTGCCAGGTCATGTAGGCGTTGTGTCACGTAGTGGTACTTTGACCTATGAGGCAGTGCATCAGTTAACCACTAGAGGTATAGGTCAATCTTCCGCGGTTGGTATTGGTGGTGACCCAGTTAAAGGTTCAGAATTTATTGATATTTTACATCGCTTTAATGAGGACCCCAACACTCATGCTGTCATTATGATCGGAGAAATCGGTGGTACAGCCGAGGAAGAGGCTGCCGAGTGGATCAGGGACAATATGACGAAGCCGGTGGTTGGCTTTATCGGTGGGGTGACTGCGCCTCCAGGCAAACGGATGGGGCATGCAGGCGCCATTATTTCTGGCGGAAAGGGAACGGCAAAAGAGAAGATTGCTACGCTTGAAGCCTGCGGGATCAAGGTGGCGCCGACTCCTTCCGAAATGGGCTCGACACTGGTAAGTGTGTTGGAAGCGCGTGGTATTTTGAATCTGTGTACGACACATTAAATCGTGTTTCTTCATTAATATACAGGCTGTAAATCAGCATCGAAATTTGCTGCTGGCTAGTGTATAATGAGAGAAAGGTAAGCAACCTTTTTATCTTCTAAAACAGGGGATGAAAAGGTTGCTTTTTTTTGCGTTAAGACAGGCTTGTCAGGGAAACGCTTGCAAAATGATTCATTGTGCCACAAAATAAGGAAGGGTTCACTCTTCCATGAATGGGGGAACCACAGTTTGGAAGAAAGATGGCTTTTATTAGGTCTACATGAGTTAGAAGGAATCGGAAGAAGAACAATTCAGCGTATTTGGTCGAGTGATTATCGATTGCATGAGCTACTGCATTTTAGCGAACAAAAGTGGATTGAGATAGGCTTAAGTCCCAACCAGGCACGCATTGCGGCACAGTGTTACGATGAAGAATGGGTACATGAACGATATCAGCGAATTCAATCGAGTGATATTGGTATGGTAACTTATGTGGACGAAGATTACCCCCTATTAATGAAGGAAACAGTTGACCCACCTTGGGTAATGTATACAAAAGGGGATAAATCACTTTTGCACACATGTTCTGTAGCCATGGTAGGAACCCGCGTTCCTACTGCGTATGGTCGAAGAGCAGCGGAGATACTAACAGAGGAATTATGTAATGCAGGGATTACAGTAGTGAGTGGATTAGCGAGGGGAATTGACAGTATTTGCCATGAAACGGCCCTACGCCGGGGAGGCAACACGATTGGTGTGCTTGGAACAGCGATTGATCAAATTTATCCTCCCCAAAATGCCTCTTTGTTTGCAGAGATGGTTAGTAAAGGTCTGATCGTATCGGAGTATCCTCCAGGTACGAGGTCGCATCCCGGGATGTTTCCACAACGTAATCGCATTATTGCCGGTTTAACGAAGGGGACACTCGTTGTCGAAGCATACGCTAGGAGCGGTTCCTTGATTACAGCGGATGCTGCGCTGGAGGCAAATCGAGATGTGTTTGCTGTTCCTGGGCCCATTACGTCACCGAAGAGTAGAGGCACGCTGAACTTGATTAAGCAAGGAGCCAAAACGGTCACTGAGGCTTCGGATATTATTGAGGAGTATGAAGCAGATTTGCGTACAAGGCAGGTTTCTTCATACAATAGAGAACAGAGTCTTAATCTTAAGAAGGTCTCCAAAGCATCGGAAAGTGAGACTTCTGAGGAAAATCGTGTGGTGGTGCTGCTGGAACAAGGAACCATGACACTGGATGAACTGCTTGATGCTACGGCATGGGATTTTGGACTTTTACACGCAGTTCTGTTATCGTTAATCATAAAAAAAAGGATCGCTCAGCTAGCGGGCACAAAATACAAGCTTATTTAGTAGTTGTTTTTGTCAAATCCTTAGTTAGTAAATGCGCAAAATTCAATTTTAAACATAGGTGGAGGGAAACATGGCGTTTATCCGCATTGCGGATACCTACTCCTTCCCCACTTCCTGAAATGTGTTGAATTTATAGCTCGTACTAACGAACTATACTCACCACATTTCAGGAAGTCTATCATATTCATGTGTGTAATTGAGAGGAGGAAGAGCCTATGGCGGATTCACTCGTCATCGTGGAATCGCCTTCCAAGGCGAAGACGATCGGCAAATACTTAGGCAGCAAATATATCGTCAAGGCTTCCATGGGTCATATCAGGGATTTACCTAAGAGCCAGATCGGCGTAGAGGTCGAAAATGATTTTAATCCCAAATATATTACCATTCGAGGCAAAGGCTCCATTCTAAAAGAGTTAAAGGATGCCCGAAAAAAAGTAAAAAAAGTATATCTGGCGGCTGACCCGGATCGCGAAGGTGAGGCTATTGCTTGGCATCTGGCGCATGCGCTGGAACTGGACGATACGGCGGATTGTCGTGTGGTGTTTAATGAAATTACGAAGCAGGCCGTCAAAGATGCTTTTAAAACCCCACGCAAGATCAATATGGATTTGGTCAATGCGCAGCAGGCACGACGGATATTGGATCGACTTGTCGGCTACAAAATTAGTCCATTGCTCTGGAAAAAGGTAAAAAAGGGTCTGTCAGCTGGGCGTGTACAGTCGGTTGCAGTGAAAATTATTTTGGACCGGGAAAACGAGATCAATGAGTTTGTACCGGAAGAATACTGGACGATAACAGCTAAACTAGCTATTAAGGACAGCACTTTTGAAGCGAAATTCCATAAGCTACGCGGCGAAAAGAAAGAGCTCTCTAGCGAAGCGGATGTACAAGAAGTGTTAGAAGCTATCGGAAAATCGTCTTACAAGGTGCGCGATGTGAAAGAGAAGGAGCGTTTACGCAATCCGTCTCCTCCATTCACAACAAGTTCCTTGCAGCAAGAGGCGGCTCGAAAGCTCAACTTCCGGGCATCTAAAACCATGTCTGTAGCGCAGCAGCTGTATGAAGGTGTGGATTTAGGTAAAGAAGGGACTGTGGGTCTGATTACGTATATGCGTACGGATTCCACACGGATCGCTACTTCGGCTCAAGAGGAAGCGAAAGAGGTCATTATTCAAAAATATGGCGAAGATTTTGTGCCTGAAAGTCCTCGTCAGTATTCAAAAAAATCGGCTAATGCTCAGGATGCGCATGAAGCGATTCGTCCAACCTCCGCCTTGCGTGATCCGGAAACCGTTAAGCCTTTTATGAGTAGAGACCAGTTCCGATTGTACAAACTGATATGGGAACGTTTTATGGCGAGTCAGATGGCTTCCGCTATTATGGATACTTTGTCCGTTGATATTGAAGCAGGCGAGACGATATTCCGGGCAGCCGGTTCGAAGGTTCGCTTTCCAGGCTTCATGAAAGTGTATGTAGAGGGGAATGACGACGGTAAAACCGAAGAAGATAAGCTGTTGCCGCCACTTCAGCCGGGCGATAAGCTGAAAAAGGAATCGGTTGAACCGAAGCAGCATTTTACACAACCGCCTCCTCGTTATACGGAAGCACGACTGGTGAAGACACTGGAGGAATTGGGTATAGGACGCCCGAGTACGTATGCACCGACCCTGGAAACCATTCAGAAGCGCGGTTACGTCGCTATTGAGGAAAAGAAGTTCTTCCCAACCGAGCTGGGAGAGTTGGTCATTGAGCAGATGGAAGAATTTTTTCCAGAGATTCTGAATGTAGAATTTACTGCGAATATGGAAGGTGATCTTGACCACGTCGAAGAGGGCGAAGGTGATTGGGTCAAGGTGTTGAGCGACTTCTATGAGTCATTCGAAAAGCGCCTGGAAGTGGCTGAAGAAGAAATGAAAGAAATTGAGATCAAGGATGAAGTATCCGACGTTATCTGTGACAAGTGTGGCAGTCAAATGGTATATAAGCTAGGCCGCTTTGGTAAATTTCTGGCCTGCTCTGCCTTCCCGGATTGCCGTAACACCAAGCCAATTGTCAAGGATATCGGGATGAATTGTCCTACATGCGGTGAGGGACATGTCGTCGAACGACGAAGTAAAAAAGGACGTGTCTTTTACGGATGTGACCGCTACCCAGAATGTGATTTTGTATCCTGGGATAAACCGTCCATTAAGCCTTGTCCAAGTTGCAGTGGCCTAATGGTCGAAAAACGTACTAAACAGGGGACGAAGCTCAACTGCACCGTCTGCGATCACAGCGAAATGCTGGAAGAGAGCGATGAGAGTGTAGAGACTTCTTAAGAACAAAGATAGCAGGGGGATTTAAAAGTGAGTGAACTACAAAAGGTAACGGTCATCGGAGCAGGTTTGGCGGGCAGCGAAGCTGCCTGGCAAATTGCAAGCCGTGGAGTGCCAGTTAAATTATATGAAATGAGACCGGTTGTAAAAACACCCGCACATCATACAGATAAATTTGCCGAACTTGTATGTAGTAATTCCTTGCGCGCGAACGGTCTGACGAATGCAGTAGGCGTATTGAAGGAAGAAATGAGAATACTAAACTCTTTGGTTCTGAGTGCGGCAGATCTCCATGCTGTTCCAGCTGGTGGGGCATTGGCAGTGGATCGTGATGGATTTTCCGGTCATATTACAGATACGCTTCATCAACATCCTTTGATCGAGGTCGTTAATGAAGAACTTCAGGAACTCCCAGAGGACGGTATTGTGGTCGTTGCAACGGGACCATTAACTTCTCCAGCTTTGTCAGAACAGATCAAAACGCTGATGGGAGAGGAGTATTTTTATTTCTACGATGCGGCGGCTCCGATTGTAGAGAAGGACTCCATCGATATGAGCAAGGTCTATCTGGCTTCCCGTTATGATAAAGGAGAAGCAGCTTACTTAAATTGTCCGATGAACGAAGCGGAATTTGATGCTTTCTATGAGGCTTTAATTACTGCTGAGGTGGCACAAGTCAAGGAGTTCGAAAAAGAAATCTACTTCGAAGGCTGTATGCCTATCGAAGTGATGATGCAGCGCGGGAAACAAACGGCATTGTTCGGACCGATGAAACCTGTAGGTCTTGTAAATCCACATACAGGGGAACTACCCTATGCAGTTGTTCAGCTTCGACAAGACAACGCTGCAGGTACGCTATATAATCTGGTTGGTTTCCAGACTCACCTCAAATGGGGGGAGCAAAAGCGTGTGTTTTCAATGATTCCGGGACTCGAAGAGGCAGAGTTTGTACGTTACGGTGTGATGCATCGCAATACCTTTATTAATTCTCCACAACAGCTTCACCCAACTTATCAGTTCAAGGGAAGAAGTAATCTGTTCTTTGCCGGACAAATGACAGGTGTAGAGGGTTATGTGGAGTCGGCGGCCTCAGGTTTGCTGGCTGGTATAAATGCAGCACGAGCAGCACGTGGACAGGAAATGTTCGTATTTCCTGCGGAAACGACACTAGGCAGTATGGCACGATATATTACAACTGCTGACTTCAAACATTTCCAACCGATGAATGCAAACTTTGGTCTTCTTCCAAAGCTGGAGACACGCATTCGTAACAAAAAGGAAAAGAATGAAGCTCTCGCAAATCGCGCGTTGGAAAGTTTGCGCGGTTATATCAACCAAACGGGAGTTATGTCAACAGAAGTACAGGCATAAGGATGAAGGAAAAGGAGGAGCGCGTTATGGATATGTCCTTTCATGCTACCACCATCTGTGCTGTACGCCATAATGGCAAAGGAGCTATTGCGGGTGATGGGCAGGTAACGTTCGGCAACAGTGTTGTGATGAAGCAGACGGCTAAAAAAGTACGTAGATTGTATCGTGGTCAGGTCGTTGCGGGATTTGCGGGTTCGGTGGCCGATGCTATCACATTGTTTGAAAAGTTTGAAAATAAGCTGGAGGAACATCACGGCAATCTTCAAAGGGCTGCTGTAGAACTGGCTAAGGACTGGCGGCAGGATCGTGTACTACGCAAGTTGGAAGCGTTAATGATTGTGATGGACTCGTCCGGGATGCTGCTCATCTCTGGAGGCGGAGAAATTATTGAACCTGACGATGATGTGTTGGCCATTGGCTCAGGTGGTAATTTTGCATTGGCAGCTGCCCGTGCTTTCAAACGTCATGGCTCTGGTATGGAAGCAAAGGACATGGCACGGGAAGCGTTAGAGGTTGCTTCGGAAATATGCGTGTATACGAACAGTCAGATTATCGTGGAAGAATTGTAAATCGGCTCTGAGTATTCAAGGGTGGAGGAATGCAAAATGAATAATCAATCGTTGACGCCCAGACAAGTGGTATCCGAGCTGGATAAGTATATTGTCGGACAAAAGGAAGCTAAAAAATCTGTTGCTGTTGCCTTGCGCAACCGTTATCGGCGTAGTAAACTGCCGGATGATATTCGGGATGAAATTGTGCCCAAAAATATTTTGATGATCGGACCGACAGGTGTGGGTAAAACTGAAATTGCACGTAGACTTGCGCGGCTAGTGGGGGCTCCTTTTGTCAAGGTAGAGGCAACCAAATTTACAGAAGTGGGTTACGTCGGTCGTGATGTGGAATCCATGGTGCGGGATCTGATGGAAACCTCTATCCGTATCGTCAAGTCGGAACGAACAGAGAATGTGAAAGACAAAGCAGAGGACATGGCAAATGAACGGATTGTCAATATCCTTGTACCTGCAGAAAAGTCAAATAAATCGCAACGAAACCCTTTTGAAATGCTGTTTGGCAATAACACAGGGACTTCGGTAGAAGAAGAACCGCCACAACAGGACGGAACCTTAGCAGAGAAGCGACGTAAGGTTAAATTTGATCTGTTGTCCGGTAAGCTTGAGAATGATGTCATAGAGATTGATGTGGAGGATACCGCACCCAATATGCTCGATATGTTTGCTGGGCAAGGGAATGAACAAATGGGAATGAATATGCAGGAGATGTTTGGAAGTTTCCTGCCTAAGCGGACGAAGAAGCGCAAGCTACCAATCAAAGAAGCCCGCAAGGTACTGATTCAAGATGAAGCAGCTAAGTTGATCGATATGGATGATGTGATTCAGGAATCTGTGAAGCGTGCTGAGCAATCGGGTATTATTTTTATTGATGAAATAGATAAGATTGCCAGCCAAGGCAAGGGAAGTGGCCCAGATGTGTCGAGAGAAGGAGTCCAGCGCGATATTTTACCTATTGTCGAGGGCTCTACCATTATGACCAAATACGGCCCGGTAAGAACAGATTACATTCTGTTTATTGCTGCAGGGGCTTTTCATGTGGCTAAACCATCAGACCTGATCCCAGAGCTTCAAGGTCGTTTCCCCATCCGGGTGGAGCTAAGTAGCCTGACCTTGGATGAGTTTGTGTCGATATTGACGGAGCCTAAAAATGCGCTGACCAAGCAATACACTGAACTGCTCCGCACCGAGGATATAAAAGTCGAATTTTCTGCGGAAGCGATCCGTGAGATCGCTAGTATTGCCGAGTCCGTTAATCGCAACACCGAAAATATCGGCGCACGGCGTTTGCATACCATCCTAGAGAAGCTGCTGGAGGATCTGTCATTTGAAGCACCAGAGCTTACATTGGATCGTATGATTATCACCCCGGAATATGTGCGTGAGAAGCTGGGAGATATTGCCCAAAACAGGGACCTTAGTCAGTATATTTTGTGAACTGAGTCTCTAAAAATAGGGTGTGTGGTCCAGAATAACACTATCTTGCACCGTCGTTTAGTCCTAGACACAGGTTAAGTTGATGATTTTTCTGTCTATTCCAAAAGTAGGACGTATAATCTTTTACAGGTGTAAAGTGCTAAGAAAACATTCATTTTCTTGAAAAAAACCTGAAAAATTTAACATTTTATGCATCTAAAGCCCTCTTTTTTAAAAAAGATAGGGCTTTTTTCTTATTGTAATTAGGTCCCAACTCTACGAAACTTAGAATATATGACAGAAAGTTAAGATTTTCTACTTAAGACCTAAAAGAAATGTATAATTATGAAATTTTATTGTCGAAAAAAAGTGAAAAATCTTGTTTTATTGAATCTTACTTTGGAGTAGACGCTGGAGGGAGGAGCTAAATGAATCTGCTGGGTGATATAAGCTTTCAAAAGCTTCAGGCAGGTGTACAGGCGGCCAATACGAGACAACGTGTGATGGCCGATAATATTTCCAATGCGGATACCCCGTATTTTAAGCGTTCGGAGGTTTCATTTGAAGAACTGCTTCAGCAGCAAATGGACGGTGATGTCACGCCATTGCGTGGAAAAGTAACCAATTCAAGACATTTTCAAATAGGACCTGTGAACTCCATTCCTGATGCCACGGTCACCAAAGATGGGTACTCAGTCATGAATAACAACATGAACAACGTAGATATAGACAGAGAAATGAGTCTTATGGCTGAAAATCAACTAAGATATAATACCTACATCCAAGAAATTAATGAGCGCATCAAAATGATGAGAACAGCGGTAGAAGGGAGATAGGACGAGGTGAAGATTAACAACGGCTTTGATATTAGTGCATCTGCTCTTACGGCCCAGCGGTTGCGGATGGACGTTATATCGAGCAACATTGCCAACGCAGAGACAACTCGGGCGAAGGTAGAGAATGGACAAGCAATTCCATATCGGAGAAAAACGGTTGTTTTGGAGCCGAACCAATCTGGCTTTGCCGATGTTTTGAAGGCTCAAATGGAAGGAAGTAGTACAAGCGCCGCTGGCGTTAAGGTTTCGCAAATTCAGGAAGATCAGTCACCTTTGAAGCCAGTGTACAATCCGGGTCATCCGGACGCTGATAAAGATGGCTATGTATATATGCCTAATGTAGACATAATGAAAGAAATGGTCGACATGATTTCCGCAACACGCTCATACGAAGCCAATGTAACAGCTCTGAATGCTTCAAAGGCGATGGTTTCCAAAGCGCTTGAAATCGGCCGCTAAGTTCCAGGACTACTAACTACTTAATAGGGAGAGTAAAACATGATTCAGAACGCCATGTTTAACGTACAGACACCGGTAATACAGCAGATTCAATCGCCTAACAATGAGTTGACGAAAGCGACGCCTTCCGAATCCTTGAAGGATTTTGGGTCCTTCCTAAAGGATGCTCTCAATGAAGTAGGGCAGCAGGAAGCCGCTACACACCAGATGTCCGACCAATTCATGGCAGGCAAAGTTGATGTAGATCAAGTCATGATCACTTCACAACAAGCGCTGCTTTCCCTGCAGCTTACTACACAGGTCCGAAACAAAGCGATCGAAGCCTATCAGGAGATCATGCGTACACAGATGTAAAGTGAGGGTTTAGCAAAGTTTCGGATGGGGTGACGGAGTGAACGAGAGAATCGCCCAATACCGGGATAGGATTTCCGGGTATTGGAATAATTTCAGCAAAAAACAGAAGATATTACTTGTTTCGACATTAGCATTCATCATTATCGCCATTGTAGTGCTAACGATGCAGTTTACCAAAACCGAATATGAAGTGGCCTTCCGGGATTTAAATGCAAATGATGCCGCTGGGGTCATTAAATATCTCGATTCTGCGGGTATACCGTATCAGCTTAATGCTGGTGGGACACAAATTTCAGTCCCAACCGCTAGTGCAGATAAGGCGAAGGTAGATGTTGGGTCCCAAGGGCTGATACAGAAGGGGTCAATCGGCATGAGCGCCTTTGACCAGTCCTCCTCGGCCATTGGCATGACGGAGAACGAGTTCAATGTGAAGTACAATAACGCATTGAACGGCGAAGTACAGCAACTGTTGGAACGGATGGACGGTGTCCAAAGCTCCAAAGCTGTCATTAATATGCCAAAGGAAAACATCTTTGCCGGACTTGAAGAAAAGGACAAAGCCTCTGCTTCGGTTCAAATGGAATTCGAACCTGGTTTTACTCCCAATCAACAAGCGATCGACGGATATTTTAACCTGGTAAAAACGGCTGTACCGAATTTGCCAGTAGAAAACATTACGATCACCAATAAGGAGTATGAGTTAATTCCAACGGCCAAGGGCGGCCAAGGCGGACTCACGAGTGGTGTTCAGGAAAACATGGCTCTACAGAAGAAGTTTGAGAGCGATGTAAGGAATAATGTCCAACAATTTTTGTCGAAAATTGTTGGAGACGACAAGGTAAACGTGCTGGTTATGTCCCAGCTAAATTTCGACAAAGTAACATCAAAGGAACAAATGGTCACACCTGTTGACCAAACGAAAATGAAGGGTATTGAAATCAGTGCCCAACAAATTCAGGAAAGTTATACGGGCAGTAGTGGACAGACTGGAGGAGTTGCAGGGACAGGAACGCAGGATGTCCCGGGTTACCCTGGAGGAGCCAATTCCGGCAATACCAGTTCGGATAAGAGCTCAAGTACGATTAACTACGAAGTTAACCGAATTGCAAGGGATATTATCCAAAGCCCGTACACTGTAAAAGATTTAACCATTAATGTAGCAGTTGAACCACCAACAGGTCAGCAAACGTTGGATACTGCAACTCAGACAGCAATTCAAAACATTTTGGTTAATATTGTAAGAGCGTCGCTTGCGAATTCCGGTACTACTTTTACAGACGCTGATTTGGCTAAAAAGGTTTCAGTGTTCTCGCAAGCTGCTCCGGCGCCTACGAGTACCAATACATTCTTCTCAGCTTCCAACCCGTGGATGTGGGGCATCGGAGCTGCAGTTCTGGCACTGTTGGCGGGTGTAATCTTCTTCATCGTACGCAGTCGTCGTAATCAGGAAGAAGAGTTGGATGAAGAATTGCAACTCATGCCAACGCCGACGGAATTCCCGTCCATTACGATGGAAAGTGTGACAAATGAAAGTCAAGTGCGTAAACAGCTTGAAAGTCTGGCGAAAAAGAAACCCGACGAATTCGTCAATCTGCTTCGTACATGGCTGGCTGACGAATAGAGGTGAGTTCATTGGCAAAGGCAAGCAGTCAAGGTTTAACGGGAAGACAGAAAGCAGCTATTCTTTTGATCACAATGGGGCCAGAAGTATCTGCTCAAATATTCAAGCATTTGCGTGATGAAGAGATCGAGCAACTTACATTGGAAATTGCCAATGTACGGAAGGTCGATGCCATTGAAAAGGACTCCATTATGGCCGAGTTTCATCAAATTTGCCTGGCTCAGGAGTACATTTCCCAAGGCGGTATTAATTACGCCAAAGAAATATTGGAAAAAGCGCTCGGATCACAAAAAGCTGTTGAGGTCATTAACCGTTTGACAGCGACATTACAGGTGAGACCTTTCGATTTTGCTCGTAAGGCGGATCCGAACCAGATATTGAATTTTATACAAAATGAGAATCCGCAAACCATTGCTCTCGTGCTTTCATACTTGCAGTTCGAGCAAGCGGCGGCAATTCTATCGTCCCTGCCACAGGAAAAGCAGGCAGAAGTGGCCCGGCGTGTTGCTGTCATGGACAGTACATCTCCAGAAGTCATCTCTCAAGTGGAGAGAGTATTGGAGCAAAAGCTCTCGGCAACTGCGACGCAGGATTACACGAATGCAGGCGGTATCGAGTCTATCGTTCAGATTTTGAATGGCGTAGACCGCGGAACCGAGCGTACAATTCTCGACTCGCTTGAAATTCAAGACCCTGAACTGGCTGAGGAAATCAAGAAAAGAATGTTTGTTTTCGAGGATATCGTCAATGTGGACAACCGGTCCATTCAACGCATTATCCGCGATATCGACAATGCAGACTTGCAATTGGCGCTTAAAGTGTCCAGTGAAGAAGTACGCGATGTGATTTTCCGAAATATGTCGAAACGTATGGCAGAAACCTTCAAAGAGGAAATGGAGTACATGGGACCGGTGCGGCTGCGTGATGTGGAAGAAGCACAAACACGTATCGTATCAACGATCCGCAGATTGGAAGAGGCCGGTGAGATTATAATCGCACGCGGCGGAGGAGATGACATCATTGTCTAACTTGATTAAATCTTTCCAATATGTGCCTGTAGAGGCTTTGAAAACGATTGATGTGGCACATACGTACGTGTCAGAAACGACGGATGAAGAAATCACAACCGAATATACGGAGCCGGAGCCTCAGCGAGATTATGAGGCAGAACGGCTCCGAGATGAAATGCTGAATGATGCTAAGGACTTTGCCGAACGTCAGGTGCGCGAGGCGGCTGAAGAAGCGGAACGAATGCTTCAGGAAGCACAGCAGCAGATTGAAGATTGGTGGCAGGAACGACGCGAACATGACGATCAGTTGATTCAGTCGATAAAAGCAGATGGATTTCAGCAAGGATATGAAGAAGGCCAGAAGCTGGCCGAGGCTGAGCTTCAGACGAAATCGGAGCAGATGATGGAAGAAGCACAAGATATTCTGCGTCAGGCCTATGAGATTAAGGAACAACTGATTCAGGAAGCCGAGCCTTTTCTGGTTGAACTGAGTAATGCGATTGCCGAGAAGGTGATTGAAAAACAGCTTAGTCTTGAACCGGAATATACGATTGAGTTAATTCGCAAAAATTTGGCTCGTAAGCGAGAAAAAGGAATCATTACATTGTGTGTGTCGCCTCAGCATTTCGCATTTGTGCAAGGTGCGCGGGAAGAATTGTCATTAACTGTCGATTCGCAGGCAGAACTGCAAATTATTCCTGATGGTACCGTAAGGGATCGCGGTTGCGTCATTCGTTCTTCCTTTGGAAGTGTGGACGCCCGGATCGATACGCAATTAGCTGAGATTAAAAAGGAACTACTGCGTCTGGCACATGAAAATGAGGAGCGAAGACATGAAGGGGCTTAATGCGCAGCGCTACATGGATCATTTGCGACAGCTGGACCCAGTTCGGGTGAATGGCAAGGTTACACAGGTTATCGGCTTGATGGTTGAATCGGAAGGTCCAGACGCTAGTATCGGGGATGTTTGTTATATTTATCCGGGCAAAGCGGCAAAGCCATTGCAGGCAGAGGTTGTTGGCTTCAGAGACAATAAAGTGCTTCTGATGCCACTTGGAGAACTACAATCCATTGGTCCTGGTTGTGATGTCGTAGGAACAGGGAAGCCGCTGAACGTGCAGGTTGGATCGGAGCTGTTAGGCAAGGTGCTGGATGGTTTGGGTCAGCCTTTGGACGGATCACTGATTCCCTCGCGAATGGCGAGATATTCAACCTTCAATATACCGTCCAATCCGCTGAATCGTCCGCGTGTGCAGGAACCCATTAGTATCGGAGTACGTGCAATTGACGGGTTGCTTACGATTGGTAAAGGACAACGGGTTGGTATTTTTGCGGGTTCGGGTGTAGGTAAGAGTACTTTGATGGGGATGATTGCCCGTAATACGGAAGCAGATGTGAACGTAATTGCCCTGATCGGAGAACGTGGACGCGAGGTGCTGGACTTTATTGAACGGGATTTGGGCCCAGAGGGACTAGAACGCTCTGTAGTCATTGTGGCAACTTCCGACCAACCTGCGTTGATCCGCATTAAGGGTGCACTTATTGCAACGACGATAGCGGAGTATTTTCGGGATCGCGGGTTGAATGTCATGCTAATGATGGATTCAGTTACCCGGTATGCGATGGCCCAGCGTGAAGTCGGTCTAGCAGTAGGGGAACCACCAGCAATGAGAGGATACACTCCATCTGTGTTCGCTAGTCTGCCTAAGCTGCTGGAACGCGCAGGGACAGGACCTACTGGCTCTATAACCGCCTTTTATACGGTGTTGGTTGATGGTGACGACATGAACGAGCCCATCGCGGATGCGGTGCGTGGGATATTGGATGGACACATTGTCTTGAATCGCGGGATTGCGAACAAAGGACATTTTCCTGCAATTGATGTGTTAGCAAGTATTAGCCGGGTCATGAAGGACATTGCACCACGAGATCAGATAGATGCTGCCGAAAACATTAAGCGCTTGATGGCCATTTACAAAGATTCAGAGGACCTGATTAACATTGGGGCTTATCAACAGGGTTCGAATGCAGAAATTGACGAATCTATGGAGCGCATACGGGATATATGGGATTTTACAAGACAAAGAACGGATGAAAAGGCTGAACTGGACGAAGTACGAGAACGTTTGATTTCTGAATTTACGAGGAGATGAAGGTTGAACGATGAGATTTCAGTATTCCTTTCAAAAAGTTGTAGACTTGAAAACGAACGAAAAGTCACAGGCCGAATGGCTGCTTTCCAGTGCTGTTGGACAATTGCAGGTTGAGGAGCAGACATTAACACAGCTTATAGGCGAAAGGAATCGGGTCATATCCGCCATTCAAAAGGCTGCCGAAGATTGCGCGCCACTCTCTAGCATTCAGGAATTACAAGCTTATGTCAATCATCTGGACCAATGTATTACACGCAAGCATAGGGATGTTCAATATGCGCAGCAAAATGTGCAAAGCAAACAAACCGTTTTGACCGATAAAATGCTGGATGAACAAGTTTGGCTGAAAGCGAGAGAGAAGGCCAACGTGAAATTCCAACAGGAAATGCTCCTGCGCGAGCAGAATGAGCTGGATGAAATGGCTTCCGTGCGATTTGCCATGAAAGCCCGGTAAGCGGAACGTCATAGGATACGCATATCAGCTGCCTGAGGAGGAAGACGATGGCACAGAAGTTAGCAGAAAATGAACTGGATATGGATTTAGGGAAGGAATCAGGCGGGGGATTTGAACGGTTTATGTTTTTCCTGATTCCGATTGTCTTCACAATTGTTCTGGTCGGGGTCTTGCTCACACTGTTCAATATGGACTTCAGAAGCGAAATGATCTCATTAGGGAACAAAATACCAATTGTTAAAAATTGGATTCCTGAACCGAAGGATAAGGCAACCCAGACAAAAGAGGCAGATCAGAAGGCACAGTCTGAAAGCTCTGAAGCAACCATTCAGCAGTTAAAAGCGGATTTAGCCAAGCAGACGGAAGAACTCAAAAAGGCTACGGCTGCTAAAACGACACAAGATAAAAAGGTTACTGAACTTCAAAATCAGGTCAATACACTGCAAACGCAACAGGAACAACAGTCGCAGACGGGTCAACAGGGACAGGTTGGGCAGCAGGGACAAGCAGGTACGCAAACTACAGACGGAACATCAAATGAAGATCCTTATGTAAAACAGACCAGAGAACTTGCCAGCATGTATGAAGGAATGACGGCAAGTAAAGCTGCACCGATTATGGAGAATCTGACTACGGAAGAGACCGTGCAGCTGTTAAGTTATATGGACCCTGCCAACAGTGCGAAGATTTTGCAAAAGATGGACGCTAAAAAAGCAGCGGATATTACGATGGCTCTGAAAAACGTAACGCCATCTACGGATTTATCGGTAGCGGCGTTGCAGTCCCGTTTGAAAAAGGATCAGGGTAGTACAGCTGGAACGACGAGTAAAAGTCTGCAAAGTACTCAAATCAGCAGCACATTTGCTTCCATGGACAAGAAAAGTGGTGCCGAACTTATTTTACAAACTTACAAAATCAGTCCAGATAAGGCATTAAACATATTAAATACAGTAGATGATTCGACACGTGCTTCTTTACTGCAAAATATGTCTGCGAAGGATGCAGGTCAGACCGCGAAAATTTTGAATAAGCTGATGGGCAGTAAGTAATTTAAAATTGAAGGGAGGTGAAAAATATATGACCCTTATTTCTCAAAGTGTATCTCTTAGCTCTAGCCCAACAGCTAGCAGTACGACAGCGTCAGCAACAAGTACAACCACGGCTGCTGGAGCAACCACGGGTGCCTTTAATCAAACACTAACGCAAATGATGACAGGCGGGCAAACAGGCTCGGCTGGAACAGATGCGAATGGTTCTCCATTAGTTATGGTACTACCGCTTATTGCAAACGGAGAATCTGCGGAAGCTCCAACCGAGCCGCTTGTTGAAACATTGGCTCCTTTGCTGCAAAATCTCGAAAAGTTGGATGATCAGGTAGTTGCCGATCCTGCGCTGCTTGCAGCTTTACAATCATGGATTCAGCAAGTACAACAGTTTTTGCAAGGCAATGGAACCAATCAACAGGCAGACGGCGGGGAAACGGCAGAGGCTACAGGCTTAACAGCCTT
The DNA here is from genome assembly GCF_054113385.1 of Paenibacillus sp. ALE2. Classification (NCBI taxonomy): domain Bacteria; kingdom Bacillati; phylum Bacillota; class Bacilli; order Caryophanales; family Paenibacillaceae; genus Paenibacillus; species Paenibacillus sp. ALE2. The sequence continues at coordinate 5,154,122 of NZ_CM134213.1, read as the reverse complement.
GGCAGCTAATCCGGCAACTCTTCGGTTTGCATTACAGGACGCTTTGTCACAACTTGCCAATGTAGCAGAGCAGGCTTCGGGCGACCAAAAGGCTAAGGTGACACAGTTACTACAATCGCTTCAAAGCGCAACAGCTGGGACTGGAGCTATTTCCGATGAACAGTGGAATGGAGTATTGAAAGCTGTGGAACTTGCTGATAGTGGAGATTCACAAGTGGTTCAGCCTTCTGCACAACGGGCAAACGGTGCTCAGACATTAACTGCAGCATCTACAAACAAACAGGTTACTCCTCAGCAGCAAGCAAGTCAGGGTGAAACTAGCCAGCAAGGCTCAGAAGGACAACGTTCATCAACGAATCTTCTCGTTCAGTCCGCAGTTAAAACGACTGTAACGGATGAAGCGGGTACATTCGTAGATGCAGCTGAGCAAGCGGATCCGTCGGCAACTGATAATCAGACTCCGGTGATCACGACTGCGGGGCAGCTTTCGGTACAAACGCAGGGAACAACACCTTCGGCTCCGGCTCAACCAGTCGTACATGTACGACAATTTGCCAAGGAGATGACTGAGTTTGTAGTGCAGAAACTTGATATTGTAAAGCACACTGGTTTGACAGAAGCGACCATCATGCTTCGTCCAGATCATCTGGGCCAGCTGGAGGTTAAGCTGACGATGCAAAACGGCCATCTGGTTGCCCAGTTTATGACTGAGCATAGCGGGGCGAAGGATCTGCTGGAACAGCAAATGTCTCAGTTGCGTACGAGTCTTCAGAGTCAAGGTATTCAAGTGGATAAAGTAGAAGTAACGCACAATGAGTCGCTATCCTCCCATATGTATCAGGATGGACGCGGTTCTGGAGCTAATCAGCAGCAGCAATCTAACCAACGTTCTAAAGCTCGAGGTAGAGAAGAGAGCGAGGATGCTTTGAAAGTAGCTGAAATGACAGAAGAGCTTCGTAACTGGACAGCAGAACATCGCGCAGATGACATGAATCGGACAGGCTCCTTTACAGCACAAGCGTAATGATGGAGGTGAGAACACAATGACGACTACAGACAACAATGTATCCACCAGTAACGTCTGGCCGAATTACAATGTGAATAATGTCAAAACAGCAAGCGCCAAGGATACTAAGACGATGGGTAAAGATCAATTTTTAAAGATATTGATCACTCAGCTACAAAATCAGGATCCAATGCAGCCTTTGGAGGATAAAGAATTTGTCGCTCAAATGGCACAGTTTTCCTCGGTGGAACAACTGATGAACATATCTACGCAGTTGACTGCATTGGGACAGTCTTTGGGTACAGCTTCTGGTTTGATAGGAAAAGAAGTTAGCTGGATTGAGCCGGGTAAAAAGGATTCCATTACAGGTGAAGCAGGCGCAGGTACAGTGAAAAGTGGAATCGTAGATTCCATCGTTATTCGCGACGGTGTGCAGTATGCCAAAATGGGAGCGGCTGAGGTGGCATTAAAAGATGTAACATCAGTAAGCCAGGCTAACACAACGGCTCCTGTTACTGATACGTCAGATACTACATCTTCTTCCTCTACTGGAAGCGGTGAGAACTCATGAATGACAGGATAACGGTCGGACGCCTTTTTCCTACCAACGTTCCTCCGGCAGCGATTTCTCAAAACCGAGTAAATTCGGTAATTAAGGACACCAAGCCGTTTGGTCAGGTGTTGCAGGAACAGGTGCTCAAGCTCAGCAACCATGCAGCCAAGCGACTGGAGCAGCGAGGAATAGAGTTGAGAAGTGACCAAATGGCGAAAATCAACTCTGCTGTGGATAAGGCTGCTGCCAAGGGCGCTAAAGAATCTTTGATTTTAATGCAAGATATGGCTTTGATTGTTAGTGTGCCTAATCGAACAGTTGTTACTGCGATGGACAAGCAGTCCATGGAGGATAACGTATTTACGCAGATAGATAGTGCTGTAATTATTTCATAAAAAGTGGCTGGCCCGAATAGGAAAGCCATGAAAAAGCCGCGGATCGACTGATGCGGCCAACTAAGCAACCAATCAGAGGAGGATTTATACTCAATGTTGAGATCAATGTATTCAGGTGTATCGGGCATGAAGGGCTTTCAAACAAAGCTGGACGTTATCGGTAACAACATTGCAAACGTAAATACTACAGGCTTCAAGTCCAGCCGAGTGATGTTCAAGGATATTTTGAGCCAAACCAGCTCGGGCGCAAGTGCACCTGATGCTACGACAACTGCAGGTCAAAATGCCAAGCAGGTAGGTTTGGGGGTCTCGGTTAGCTCAATTGATACACTGCATCTTCCAGGTAGTGCGATGACCACGAATAACCCAACGGATTTGCGGATTAATGGTGACGGATTTTTCCTGGTCAAAATGAATGATGCACAGGAAGTTCCCTATCTGACTCGTGCGGGTGATTTCCACATAGATGCAAACCGGAATCTGGTGACTTCCGATGGATTTTTTGTGGGAAATTTGGATGGAGATCCAATCACACTTGAAGACAATGTTACGGCAGTCTCTATCTCACAGGATGGCACGATTGTACAGCAATTAGATGATGGTACAGTGAATAATGGCACGCAAATTGGTATAGCCAGAGTTACTAACCCGGAAGGTTTGGAGAAAATTGGAGGCAGCCTGTATCGTACAACGGTCAACTCCAACATTGATGAACTTGAGCCTGGAGCAGCCAACTCAGAGGGGCGTGGAGCTATCATCGCGGGTCAGCTGGAAATGTCCAACGTTGACCTGACAGGCGAATTTACCGAAATGATCGTAGCTCAGCGTGGATTCCAAGCGAACTCACGTATCATTACGACTTCGGATGAAGTGCTTCAGGAAGTTGTAAACTTGAAACGATAATCTCATTTAAACGCGGAGGAGTAGAGGCTCCTCCGCACCTATCAGGAGGTTGGTGTTACGATGATCCCGTTAACGCGGCTGAACGGCTCGCCTATGTGGCTTAATGCGCTGCTCATTGAGACTGTGGAGGAAACACCGGATACATACGTCACTTTGGTGACGGGGAAACGGTTGATTGTATTGGAAAAAGCGGCAGATGTCGTCTCCTTGATCAAGAGTTACAGCCGTGAAATCGGCATGCATGCCGCCACGATAAAAGTGCAACAAATGGAGGAAGACGAATGAAGAAGATGCTGCCATGGCTCATTACAATTTTACTCGCGATTACTTTGATTGCAGGCGCGGCCTTTGTACTTATACCAGCGCTTAGCGGGAAGAAGTCGGAAGTCATACCGAATGCGCAAGCCGCTCAAGCAGAACAACTTCCAAGATTGTCAGCAGATGAATTGGTGGAAGTAAGCTCTGAAATTACCGGTATCAAAACGAATTTGGCAGACGCAGATTACATTGTGCAGATGAATCTTGCTTTTCAATTGAATGATGCCAAAGCAAAAGAAGCTTTTGAAAAAATTAAGGACATCAGTATTAAGCCCATCGTTATTCAATTACTTGCAGACACCAAACCTGATGAGCTCAGAACGGCTAAAGGCCGGGATCAGTTCAGTGACAAGCTGACGGATCTCATCAACAAGTCGCTCCCTGAAGGTCACCTGGGGAACGCCAAAATTACAGACTTTTTGCTGGCAGCCATTTGATTCCAGGTGATCTTGTCAGGAACACGTAAGGGGGTGAATAACATTGGTGGATGTACTGTCACAAGGGGAAATTGATGCCCTTTTAGCAGCTCTCTCGTCCGGTGAAATGGATGCGGAAGAACTCAAAAAGGAAGAAACCCAAAAGAAAGTTCGCGCTTATGATTTCAAGAGAGCGCTTAGGTTTTCCAAGGACCATATACGAAGTCTGACGCGGATACACGAGAACTTTGCCCGGTATCTGACCACTTATTTTTCAGCACAGCTTCGTACTTTTGTCCAAATTAATGTCGTTCAGGTGGAGCAGCTTCCATATGATGAATTCATTCGCTCCATTCCGAAAATGACCATTCTAAACATTTTTGAAGCTGAACCACTGGAAGGCCGAATGGTGCTTGAGGTTCACCCGAACGTAGCTTATGCCATGCTGGACAGGCTTCTCGGAGGAACAGGTTCGGCACCAACTAAGGTTACCGCATTGACCGAAATCGAGACGACGATCATGGAGCGAATTTTCAGCCGTACCTTTGATAGCCTGCAAGAGGCTTGGAAAACGGTACTGGACATTGAACCACGTCTAGAGGCTATGGAAACAAATCCGCAGTTCATGCAGATTGTTTCGCCGAATGAGACGATTGCTCTGATTTCGCTTAGCACCAAAATTGGTGATACCACAGGGATGATTAACCTCTGTATCCCGCACGTGGTATTGGAACCTATTATGGCCAGACTGTCCACGCACCAGTGGTTTACATCCGAAAAGAAATCAAGGGCGCCTGAAGAGATAGACGCCTTGAGATTACGGGTCACCAAAGCAGAGCTTCCTATTATTGCGGAGTTGGGTGAATCCCGGATAAATGTAGCTGAGTTTTTGGGCCTTTCGGTAGGGGATGTCATTTCATTGAACAAGCCAGTCAAAGAAGGACTATCCATCCGGGTAGGCGAGAGATTGAAGTTTATGGGAAGTCCCGGCATGGTAAGAGATCGTGTTGCCGTACAAATTGATGAAATTGTCAACGAAGGAGTTGAAGAAATTGACGAGTAAAGACTATTTGTCCCAGGAGGAAATTGATGCCTTGCTGAAACAGTCTGAAGCGGGGACGGATTCTACTCCCGCAGGCAAGACCGTTGACGATTTTCTGACTTCCCTGGAGCAAGATGCTCTCGGGGAAATCGGTAATATAACGTTCGGCAGCGCAGCTACGGCTCTTTCCACACTGCTCGGTCAAAAGGTGGATATTACGACACCTAAAGTTTCAATTATTACACGTTCTGAATTTGAAACTGCATTTCCAAAGCCGCACGTAGCCGTACATGTAAATTATGTCGATGGATTTGAAGGCATTAACTCGCTCGTAATTAAAAAGCGTGATGCGCAGGTTATAGCGGATTTAATGCTTGGTGGTGGAGGAAATCCGGCAGATGAAGAATTGAATGAAATTCACATCAGTGCTGTGCAGGAAGCGATGAACCAGATGATGGGATCGTCTGCGACCTCTATGTCTACCATGTTTAATCGTTTTGTTAATATCTCTCCACCAGGGATTGATATTTTGGATCCTCTGCACGGTGATGGAGTATCCAGCCTGCCAGATGAAGAGACGCTGATTACAGTATCCTTCCGGTTATTGATTGGAGATCTGATTGACTCTACACTGATGCAACTGTTACCTGTTAATTTCGCCAAAAAGATGGTGAGCATCTTAATGAATGGCGGAGAGGATGACGAGCAACCGCAAGCGTCCGCACAGCAGGCAGCTGCAACAGCTGCTCCCGAAGCGCCGACACAAGCTAGCACTCCGCAACCGCCGTCTGCACCAGCCTACCAACAGCCGCCTGCAGCCGCGCAGGTGCCGCAAGATGCAGGCTATGGGCAACAACCGCCGATGTATCCTCAAGACCCGGGATATGGGCAGCAGGGCGCTCCAGGGTATGGAACGCCGGGTTATGGAATGCCAGCAGGTGTACCGCCGCAAGTGCCTTATGGAACGCCTCATCATTACGGAGCCGTACCGTCAGGGCGCAATGTAAATGTGCAGCCTGTACAATTTTCTAACTTGCAGTCCGGTGGATTTCCGCAAGTGGATGAAAACAATTTAAATTTATTGATGGACATTCCCCTTAGAGTCACCGTAGAATTAGGAAGGACCCAAAAGCAAATTAAAGATATTCTGGAGCTCTCACAAGGTTCAATTATTGAACTGGACAAGCTTGCCGGGGAGCCGGTGGACATTATGGTTAACAACAAACTGATTGCCAAGGGCGAGGTTGTCGTAATCGACGAGAACTTTGGCGTGCGTGTAACGGATATTGTAAGCCAATGGGACCGAATTCAAAAATTACAATAAAAGCATAATTTAGGGAGGATTTATTTCAGATGGCAAACCGTATTTTGATCGTGGACGATGCTGCATTTATGAGAATGATGATTCGGGACATCCTGTCCAAAAATGGATTTGAAGTAGTAGGAGAGGCCCAGGATGGATCACAGGCCATTGAAAAATTCAAGGAGCTTCGTCCGGACCTGATTACGATGGATATCACGATGCCTGAGATGGACGGCATTGCCGCTCTGAAGGAAATCAAACAAATTGACCCGAATGCAAAGGTTATCATGTGTTCCGCGATGGGGCAGCAAGCTATGGTAATTGATGCCATTCAAGCTGGTGCAAAAGATTTTATCGTTAAGCCATTCCAATCGGATCGGGTTATCGAAGCCATCAACAAAACACTGGGTGTGTAAGGCGCATCCAGTATGGATACACAACAGGGTGCCTCTGACGCTTTGAGTACATCCAGCAATATAGGAAACATTGCTTGGGTCCTTTTCGTGCTAATCTTTATCATCGTACTGATCGTGTACTTGATACGGTTTTTGAGTAAAAGAAATCAGAGCTGGTTCAGCAACCGCTCCGTTCGCATACTGGGAGGCGTGGGGCTTGGCCCCAATAAATCCCTTCAGCTTGTTGAAGTTGGTAGCAGTGTGTACCTCATTGGTGTGGGAGAAGATATCCGGCTTATTGACAAAGTATCCGATCCTGAAGAAGTGGAGCAAATTTTGGCCGCACTGGAGCAGGAAGCTTCTCTGCAGCGCGGCCCGATTGCCCCGCTATTCGCTAAAATTGCGGATAAGCTTCGCCGGAACAACGCGGCACAGCAGCAGCAGTCTGAAGAGGAGACGTCTTTTCATGAGATGTTTGAATCCAAGCTCCGGCAGATGCCGAATCGCAAGGATAAACTTGAAAAGCTGCGCAATGAGGAGAATACTACAGATCGGTCGGGAGATTCATGAGAAAAAAGATTATACTAGCATGTTTGCTGCTTGTCTTATTCAGCTTCATTTCGGTGACGGCGGCCTCTGCGGAACCGATTCCGAACATTGATATTCAAGTCGGCAATTCGGACAAAGGACAGCCCGGTGCCACCTCGCTGTCTATTATTTTACTTATTACTGTCATTAGTGTAGCGCCCGCGTTGCTTGTACTTATGACAAGTTTTACGCGTATCGTGATTGTACTTGGCTTTGTGCGAACTTCACTGGGAACTCAGCAGATGCCGCCCAATCAGGTGCTTGTCGGACTGGCCTTGTTTCTCACTTTATTTATTATGGCACCGACCTTCTCCGCTATGAACGAAACTGCGCTTCAGCCGTATCTCAAGGGGGATATAACACAGTCTCAGGCACTGGATAAGGCATCGGTACCCATTAAGACCTTTATGTTCTCTCATACACGTGAGAAGGATCTACTGCTCTTTATGAAATACACCAAGATGGAAAAACCAAAGAATTATCAAGATATTCCACTAACGGTGATGGTTCCGGCTTATGCAATCAGTGAGTTGAAAACGGCATTTCAGATGGGCTTTATGATTTTCATACCCTTTTTAGTTATAGACATTGTAGTGTCCAGTACACTCATGGCTATGGGGATGATGATGCTACCACCAGTAATGATCTCGCTTCCTTTTAAAATACTGCTCTTCGTACTTGTAGATGGTTGGTATTTGGTCGTCAAATCATTACTTCTGAGTTTTAATACATGAATACTTTCTGCAAGGACAGCAATCAAGGAGGACGGCAATGACTTCGGAGTTTATTATTTCCCTGGCTGGGCAAGCGGTGTACATTGTACTCAAGGTGAGTGCTCCGATGCTGATTTTGGGGCTAGTCGTGGGTTTGATCATTAGTATTTTTCAAGCGACAACTCAAATTCAGGAGCAGACACTGGCCTTTGTTCCGAAGATTGTCGCCGTATTGCTGGCATTGCTTTTGTTCGGGCCCTGGATATTGACCACATTAGTGGACTTTACGTATAACATTCTGGACAATCTGTACAAATATATAGGTTAGGCTGAAAGTGATGAACATATTGTTGCAGAGTTTTCCTGTTTTTTTGCTGATTTTTTGTCGGATTACCTCGTTTTTTGTAGTAGCGCCTATTTTTTCAACCCGAGGGGTACCTAATATCTTTAAGGTCGGAATTTCAGGATTTCTAGCTTTGGTCGTGTATCTTACATATGGTACGCATCAACAGGTGCCGACCGATGTAGCATATGTGCTGTTAGTAGGGCGTGAGGTGCTGATTGGGTTGTTGCTGGGATTTACTGCATATTTGTTCATGACAGCGATCCAAACTGCAGGTTCATTTATAGACCTACAGGTGGGATTCGGAATGGCCAGTGTATTTGATCCCATGACAGGGGCTTCAACGCCTCTTACGGGTAATTTCAAGTTCGCCATAGCTGTATTGTTCTTTTTGAGCATAAACGGGCACCATCATCTGCTAAACGCTATTTTATACAGTTATGATTGGGTACCGCTGACAAATGATTTTTTTATAAAGCTGTATGGTGGCAGTGTAACTGAATTCCTGGTACGTTCTTTTGCGGAATCGTTTATGCTGGCCTTTCAAATTGCTGCTCCCATTGTAGTAGCTACCTTTTTAACGGATGTGGGACTCGGTTTTTTAGCTAAAACAGCACCGCAATTTAATATTTTTGTCATTGGCGTGCCGCTAAAAATAATTGTGGGATTGTTCATGTTACTGCTTCTTATGCCAGGTTTTGCTTTTATATTCGAAAGATTGTTTTCTGTGATGTTCGAATCCATGCGCAACTTGTTGGATGTTATGGGTAATCGTCCTTAATGTCTGGTCTGGAGGAACGTAGTTTGTCATTTAAATATGCTATGAACCTGCAGTTGTTCTCAGGGGAAAAAACGGAAAAAGCTACACCCAAGAAGAAACAGGATGCAAGACAAAAAGGGCAGGTTGCCAAGAGCATGGAGTTGCCCGCTGCTGGTGTCCTGCTAGTTACGTTTTTTTGCCTCATGATTTTCGGCGGGTATTTTAAGGATCATGCGGTCCGCTTGTTTCGGGATATTTTTGTGAATCGGCTGTCTATGGAAGTAACACCGAATACAACGCTACTGATGATGGGTGAGTATGGTGTGCAAATCTTGATTATGCTGGCTCCTATTTTTGTGGGTGCCATTGTCATCGGGATCGCAGCGAATTACATGCAGATCGGTTTTTTATTAACCGGAGAGGGCATTACACCCAAGTTTAGCAAGATTGACCCGATTAAAGGATTCAAAAATATTTTTTCCATGAGGTCATTAGTTGAATTCCTGAAATCTGTTTTAAAAATGACCGTAATTGGTTATCTGGTGTACAGCGTACTTTGGAAAACAAAGGCTGACCTACCCAAACTGGCTGAGATGTCCGGCGACCAGATGTTGAGTTTTACGGCTTCATTAACAATGGAACTGGGACTCAAAATTGGTGTGGTGCTGTTCATTTTAGCAATATTGGATTATATGTATCAACGTTATGAGCATGAGAAAAATCTGAAAATGTCCAAACAGGACATCAAAGATGAGTACAAGAAAATGGAGGGTGACCCGCTGATCAAAGGGAAAATTCGCGAGCGGCAGCGCCGTATGGCTATGCAGCGCATGATGCAGGAGGTTCCTAATGCAGATGTCATCATCACCAACCCTACGCACTTTGCTGTGGCTTTGAAATATGACGGTTCGGAGATGGAGGCGCCGCAGATTATTGCGAAAGGACAAGATTATGTCGCGCTCCGAATTAAGGAAATTGCCAAGCAAAACGGCGTTATAACGATGGAAAACAAGCCGCTGGCGCGGGCGCTGTTTCAAAGAGCCGAAATCGGGGATGCGATACCAGCTGATCTTTTTCAGGCCGTTGCTGAAGTGCTGGCGTATGTATATAAATTAAAAGGTAAAGTGAAATAAAGGGATCGGAGGCCAAGAGACCCGTGAAAATAAAAGAAATAACCGTCCTTGCAGGCGTCATCGGTATCGTTCTTATGATGATTCTCCCGATCCCTTCATGGCTGCTGGATATTCTGCTCGTCATTAATATTTCTATTGCTTTGATGATTCTACTTGTTTCAATGAACACGAAGGAAGCTTTACAGTTCTCTATCTTTCCTTCATTGCTGCTCATTACAACGTTGTTTCGTTTGGCGCTCAACATTTCTACGACCAAACTTATTTTAGGTGAGGGTCATGCCGGCGAAGTAGTTGCTACGTTTGGTAGCTGGATTGCAGGCGGCCAAATTGCCGTCGGCTTTGTTGTCTTCCTCATTCTTGTGGTCGTACAGTTCATTGTTATTACCAAAGGATCGGAGCGGGTAGCAGAGGTGGGCGCCCGGTTTACATTGGATGCGATGCCAGGTAAACAAATGAGTATTGATGCTGATTTGAATGCAGGTCTAATTAATGAGCAGCAAGCCCGTGAACGACGCAGTAAAATCGAACGGGAAGCGGATTTTTACGGAGCTATGGATGGTGCGAGTAAATTCGTTAAAGGCGATGCGATCGCCAGTATTATCATTTTGATCATTAACCTGGTGGGCGGCTTTATTATCGGTATGGCCGTTCAGGGAAAAGGATTTCAAGAAGCGCTGTCAACGTATTCTGTTCTCACGATCGGTGATGGATTGGTCAGCCAGATTCCCGCGCTGCTCATATCCACGGCTTCAGGCTTGATTGTTACGCGGGCTACGTCGGATGGCAACTTGGCAGAAGATTTAACCGGACAGCTCTTTTCATATCCAAAATTGATCTACATAGTGGCTGCCACCATTGCATTATTGGGCCTTTTCACACCTATTCATATTATTACAACTCTTCCACTTGCGATTCTATTGTTTTTTGCAGCCCGAAGAATGCAGGGCAATATGGAACGCAAGCAAATTGCTGATGAACAGCTGGAGGAGGAGCAACAAATCGAAGAGGTGCGTAGTCCGGAAAGTGTCATTAATTTGCTTCAAGTAGATCCGATTGAATTTGAGTTTGGGTACGGGTTGATTCCGTTGGCGGATACACAGCAAGGCGGTGATCTACTGGATCGGATTATTATGATTCGCCGTCAATGCGCCTTGGAGCTGGGGTTGGTTGTACCGGTTATTCGTATTCGGGATAACATTCAGCTCAAGCCTAACGAATATGTAATTAAAATTAAAGGCAATACAGTAGGCGGTGGAGAACTGTTGTTGAATCATTATCTGGCTATGAGTCCGGGATACGACGACGACTCCATTACAGGGATTGAAACGACAGAACCGGCCTTCGGATTGCCTGCGCTCTGGATTGACGAGAACACGAAGGATGTTGCTGAACTGTCAGGTTATACAGTGGTTGATCCACCTTCAGTTGTAGCTACTCATCTAACAGAGACGATCAAGAAGCATGCCCATGAGTTGCTTGGCAGACAGGAAACACGTTCGCTGGTTGACAATCTCAAGGAGAATTATCCAGTGCTGGTGGACGACCTTATTCCTTCTGTGCTTGCGATTGGGGACGTACAAAAAGTGCTGGCCAAGCTGTTGAAAGAAAAAATCTCTATTCGCGATATGGTGACTATATTCGAGACGCTGGCTGACTATGGTACTTATACAAAAGATCCAGACGTGCTGACTGAATATGTTCGTCAAGCGTTATCACGTCAGATTACGCAGCAATTTGCACAGCAGGGAGAAACGTTGCGTGTTATTACCGTGGGACCAGGATTGGAGAAGAAAATTGCTGAGAGCGTGCAGCAGTCGGAGCAAGGTAGCTATTTGGCTCTTGATCCGGTGTCAACGCAAACGGTGTATCAAAGGATGATGGAGCAAATCAACCGTCTTATTCAATCGGGACAGCAGCCTATTGTGTTAACGTCACCGACAATACGTATGTATTTGCGGCAAGTGATGGAGCGGACGATGCAGGATGTCCCGGTGCTGTCGTACAGTGAGCTGGAGCCGAACGTTGAAATTCAAAGTGTCGGGGTGGTGAACTTATGAGAGTGAAACGATATCTAGTGGATACCATGCCAGAAGCCATGCTGCAAATCAGGGGTGACTTAGGAACAGATGCCGTCATTTTAAGTACCAAGGAAGTGAAGGTCGGCGGTTTTATGGGGATGTTCAGTAAAAAGAAAATTGAAGTGGTTGCTGCAGTTGAGGAGCAGCAACCTCAAAAGCCTCGGCGGACTGAACGCTCGTCACACCAGCTTGCCCGGGCTGCTTCGCCTCTAATGAACACCCCTGAGAAGCTGGAAAAACCATCAGTACCTGTAGTCCCCAGACAAGCAGCTCCAGAAGCTTATCGGCGGGTTACACAACAGATAACCGGTAGTTCCAAAGAAGAACAAGCTGATTTAACGGTTAATACAGAACAAGTTGCATCAGCAACGGAGCATTTGTCGCCAAGGTCTGCTAATAACCTAGAGACTCTATCTCAGGCATTTGATCAAGAAGTATTGCTTTCGAACCTGAAATCATCCAGTGAGCTGCATAAACGGCCAATCGAAGCAAGTGTTCCAGACAAGAGTGGAGCTGAGGAAAATCAGGCATTGCTTAATGAATTGCGGGAAATGAAAGCGATGATGACTCGATTCTCCAGAAACTCTTCAATGGAAAGTACTTGGCCTGAGGCGCTACATGAGATCTGTGAGCATGTGTTGGAACAGGAAGTGGAACGTGATTTACTGGAATACTGGATCGAACAGGTACATGTGCGTCGAAGTGAGCACCCTTTTGCGCCTGAAACTTTTGATTGGGAACAAGCCTTTCGTGAGGAAGTGACCAGTTTTATACAGACAAGACTGGATAAAGGGATCTCCCAAGATACCAAAATTGTGTATGTTGCAGGACCTACCGGAGTAGGAAAAACGACAACCATTGCGAAGTTGGCAGCGGAACAGTTGTTCAAACATCATCGCAAAGTTGGATTTATTACTTCTGACACGTACCGGATTTCAGCCGTCGAGCAACTGCGTACATATGCTACGATTTTGAATGTACCGCTTGAAGTTGTGCAATCTCCCGGTGACGTCCAAAGGGCTATTCAACGTCTGGAGCATTGTGACTTGATCCTCATGGATACTGCAGGGCGAAATTATCGTAATGAACTGCTTGTATCAGAACTGCAAAGTCTGCTCTCACCTATTAATGAAAGTGAGACGTATCTGGTACTCAGCCTGACATCCAAAAGCAGGGATATGCTCAATATAACTGGACATTTCAGTAAGTTTGGTCTTGGGAAGGTTGTATTTACCAAGATGGATGAGACGGGCAGTTGTGGCGGAATGTTCAATCTTTTGCACCAGTTTCCGATGCAGTTGGCCTATATTACGAATGGACAAAATGTTCCTGACGACCTGCTTCATCCCGATGCAGAAATGGTGACAAATATGCTGCTTGGAGCCAAAGTATCGTCAGGAGTTAACGGAGATTCCATATGAGTGATCAAGCCCAGTCACTTAGACAAATGGCTTCATCCTTGGATAAGTATCGATTACCCCCACGTAATCGTCACGCAAAAATTATAACGATCACCAGTGGTAAAGGCGGGGTGGGCAAATCCAATTTTACGCTGAACTTTGCATTGGCCCTGCAATCTCTTGGTCGAAAGGTACTTGTGTTTGATGCTGACATCGGTATGGCTAATATTGATGTGTTGATGGGGGCCCATTCACAATACAATCTTCTTCACTTGTTAAAACGTGAAAGATCAATTGATGAGATTATTCAAACGGGTATAGGTGGTTTGCCTTATATTGCTGGAGGCTCAGGCTTAAGCGAACTGTTTGCGTTATCAGATGAGAATCTGAATTATTTTGCCGAAGAAGTAGAAAAAATGGCAGCAGACATGGATTATATTCTTTTTGATACAGGTGCAGGTTTATCCAAAGAAAATCTTAAATTCATCACTTCAGCTGACGAATGTATGGTAGTAACCACCCCAGAACCGACGTCTTTAACAGATGCGTATGCACTAATTAAAGTCGTCAACGGGTTGCAGAAAGATACGGTATTCAAAATTATAGTCAATCGTGCCGATAACGATAATGAGGCCCGTCAAGTTGCCGATAAGATCGCACTTGTTGCGAAACGCTTTTTGGAGATCGAAATCCCGCTGCTTGGACATATCAGTGATGATACTCATGTCATGCAGGCAGTCAAAAGACAAGTACCTTTTATGGTTGCTTTTCCGGGATGCGCGGCTTCAAAAGATGTACTGAATCTGGCACACCGTTTTGCAGCAATGCCACAGGTTCCACAACCAGGTGCATTGAGTGGAATCAAAGGATTTATGCAAAAATGGTTGCGGCGTTCTATGCATTGATTTTTGATGAGAGGAAACAGGGGTGTTTAACATGTGTGCTTACCGGGTGCTGGTTGTAGATGATTCGGCCTTTATGCGCAAAATTATTACAGATCTTATTGTAAGGGATGAGTCGTTCAACATCGTAGGTACAGCCGCCAATGGCAGAGAGGCTGTAGAGAAAGTGAAAGAATTGCAGCCTGATTTGGTCACCATGGATGTCGAAATGCCTGAAATGAATGGTCTTGAAGCGTTGCCACTGATTATGGCAGCCCATCCGCTACCTGTCATTATGTTGTCAGGCATTAATGAACAAGGCATGAAGGAGACCATCATGGCTCTGGAGGCAGGAGCTTTCGATTTTATAAGAAAGCCTTCCATTGCTCATGCGCAAGATATTGAGCAGGTGAGCAAGGCGTTGCTCGAACAGATGCATACTGCTATGCAAGCAGTACGCAGCCGCTTGGAGCGCAAGGAAGCGAATGAGCGCAAAGCTGCAATGGAACAAGCGAAAAAAACGCCAATGGAAAAGCCACTTGGACAGGCTGCGGCTGAGAAACGAGCTGGAAGTCAAGCTTCGGCAGACAAGCCTCCTGTTGTTCCGCTTGCTCCTCCACCTGCTGCATCGGCTCAACCCAAGAAAGATGCTGGGAAGTCCGTCCCAACAGCTGCCAAGCAGGAAACTAAAAAGCAGCAGTCTGGAACATCTGCTACAGGTGGCCGCATAGACAAGTCAGCTGTTCAGCCAAGGAAACCAGTGCAAGCACCTCATGTGCAGAAAAAAGAAGACTTGTCCGTGAGTACGGGAATAACGTCGGGACAGCTGAAGAGCTCTGATCCGGCTGCTGGCAAATCAATACAGAGTAAGGATAAAGCAGGGCTAGTCAAGCCAGAGTCACGGAAGACGGTAACTTCATCAGCTTCTTCCGCTCCTGCGGCTGCAACGCCTCCAGTAACAGCACCTACAAGTCCAGCTGCACCACAGGGATTGTCACTTAAAAAAGGTGTGCATACGTCCAGCTTTCGAAAACTGGTGGCGGTCGGATGTTCTACTGGCGGACCACGGGCTCTTAAGACCCTGTTGGAGCGCATTCCTGGGGATTTTCCAGCTCCAATCGTTATCGTTCAGCATATGCCACCAAACTTTACTCGTTCGCTAGCACAACGTTTGAACACGTTGAGTCCACTACGCGTTGTGGAGGCTGAGCAGGGGATGACGCTAGAGACGGGAACAGCCTACATCGCACCAGGGGGATATCAGCTAAGAATTGTGCCTGGAGCCGGTGGTAAATACACGGTGTCACTGAAGATGGAGGAGGCTCGCAATGGTCACCGTCCTTCTGTAGATACGATGTTCGAATCGCTGCTCTCTTTAACCGCGCTGGAAAGACATCTAGTATTGCTTACTGGAATGGGTAGCGACGGGGCTAAAATGATGAAAAAGCTTTATGACGCTGGGGTTCAATCCACATTTGCTGAAAATGAGGAGACTTGTGTAGTGTACGGAATGCCCCGCTCAGCAGTTGAATTAAAATGTGTGCGCCACCTTCTGCCAATGCAGGAGATCGCCCCCAAGCTTGTACAAGTTGTGAAATAATCGGAGTGTAACTCATGGAGGAGGTGTCTCACAATGGACATGAACCAATATTTAAACATGTTTATTGATGAGTCGAATGATCATCTGCAATCTCTTAACGAAAATATGCTTCAACTGGAAAGCAACCCAACCGATCTAGGCATCGTTCAGGTGATTTTCCGTTCTGCCCATACCCTCAAAGGAATGGCTGCTACGATGGGGTTTGAAGACCTGGCATCGCTCACTCACCAAATGGAAAACGTTCTTGATCTGGTACGTAACAACAAGCTGGCGATGCATGAATTTATATTCGATACCTTATTTAAAGGTTTGGATGCCCTGGAATCCATGGTGCAGCACATTACAGAGGGAGGCGATGGAAAAGCGGATGTCTCCTCTATTGTATCTTCATTGCAATCTATCGTGAGCGGGGATTTCCTAAAGTCCGGCTCAAATGCTGCCACTGAAGAGTCTCCTTCTACAAAAGCAGGCACTAACGATAGTGCTGGATTGGTTTTGGACCAATTCCAGTATTCTGTACTGGAGCAATCGATTTCTGAAGGGCATCGTGTTCACTATATACAGGTAACAATCAGTTCAGAGAGCCAGCTGAAGGCGGCACGTGCCTTTATGGTATTCAACACACTGGAAAACTCTGGTGAAATCGTCAAGGCCTATCCGTCCGTACAGGATATCGAGCAGGAAAAATTCGAACAAAGCTTCTCGTTATATTACATAACGCAGAAAGAAGTTGGGGAGCTGGAAAAGGAAATCACGGGTATCTCTGAAATTGACACGGTCTCAGTGGTACAACTGGATCAGGAATCGCTTAAACAAATGAGCGAAGTTACTGCTGGACTCGCTGAGACAGCGGCGGTACAGGAAGCAGCTGTTGCCGTGCAGCCACCCGCTCCATCTCAGCCGCAGTCTCCAGCTGCGGCCTCTGTTGCCAAGCCAGCTGCAGGTAAAGCGCCAGCAGCCAAGGCGGCTGCTCCTACGCACAACCGTACGATTCGCGTAGATATTGAACGTCTGGATGTACTTATGAATTTATTCAGCGAGTTGCTCATTGACCGTGTGCGCTTAGAACAGTTAGCCAGTGAGGCTTCCAATCCAGCACTGACGGAAACAGTTGAGCATATGAGTCGTGTGAGCAGTGATTTGCAAAATGTTGTTCTCAAATTGCGGATGGTACCTGTAGATACTGTTTTCAACCGTTTCCCGCGTATGGTTCGCGATCTGGCCAAGTCGCTGGATAAAAAACTGGAATTGGTTATTACTGGAGCTGAGACTGAAATGGATCGGACGGTTATCGACGAGATTGGTGATCCTCTGGTGCATTTGCTACGTAATTCCGTGGATCATGGCATCGAGTCGGTAGCCGACCGGATTGCAGCTGGTAAACCAGAAACTGGAACCGTTCAACTGCGTGCTTTTCATAGCGGTAATAACGTATTTATCGAGATTGAGGATGATGGGAACGGGATTAACCGTGAAAAGGTACTAAACAGTGCTATTTCCAAAGGGATTTTGACAGCAGAACAAGCAGCTTCCATGACCGACGAGGAAGCTTATCAAGTATTGTTTGCTCCGGGCTTTAGTACAGCTGCAGTCATTTCAGACGTATCAGGACGCGGTGTCGGTCTGGATGTTGTTAAATCTAAAATTACCGCTTTGGGTGGTAATGTTACGGTTCACTCCACATTGGGCCAGGGCACTAATTTCTCTGTACAATTACCGTTGACTCTATCCATTATTGCAGCCATGATGATACAGATCGGTTCTGAAAAATATGCGATTCCTTTGTCTTCCATTGTGGAAACTGCGATCGTCAAGCGTAAGCAAATCCGTTCTGTGCATGGCAATAAGATGATTGCTTTCCGCGATTCTCATATCCCGCTTATCTCCTTGAGTCAGCTGTTTGAGGTACCGGACTTCAACGAAGATGAAGAAGAAGAGACAGAGGTCGTGGTCATCCGTAAGGGAGACCGTCTGGCAGCTCTTTCCGTACAGGACTTTTTGGGACAAAGTGAAATCGTCCTTAAAAATCTGGGCAAGTATCTTCCAAACATCCAAGGAATTTCAGGTGCCACGATTCTGGGTGACGGTCAGGTTGCTTTGATCATTGACCCGAATGTTTTCATTAAATAATGTCTTCATTAAAAATGAAAGAAATATGAGATTGCGGACATCAATAAGGAGGGTTTTTAAACATGGGAGAAGAAATTAAAGTTATCGTATTTAAGCTTGGTGAAGAGGAATACGGTGTTGAAGTAGAAAAAGTCCAATCTATTGAACGCATGGTGCCGATTACACGGGTTCCGAGAACTTACGATTTTGTTAAAGGTGTATTCAACATGAGAGGAGTGGTTATTCCGGTTATTGATCTTCGTGGCCGTTTTGGATTACCAGAAGCTGAATATACCGATCAAACACGTATTATTATCGTTGCTGTGGGCGAGATGCAAGTCGGCTTTATCGTGGATTCAGCGAATGATGTTATTGACCTGAATACTGACAACATTGAGACACCACCGGAAGTGGTTGGCGGTGTTAAGGCTAAATATCTTCGCGGAGTTGCTAAAATTGGTGAAGAACGTCTGTTGATTATGCTGAACTTGTCCGAAGTTTTGAACCGTAGCGAAATGAACCAACTGGAAGGTTTAGAGGATTAATATATGGAGAATCTGGGAAATCTCGAAGACTTCAAGTTGGATGTATTGAAAGAAGTCGGCAACATTGGCTCGGGGAACGCTGCTACAGCGCTCTCCCGGCTTCTCAATAAACCAGTCGATATGGGTGTGCCCAAAGTGCAAATGCTGCCCTTTGAGGAAATTGCGGACAAAGTCGGCGGAAATGAACAACTTGTTGTTGCAATATTTTTTAGAGTCGAAGGGGAAGCCCCTGGTAATCTATTCTTCATATTGCAACCTCAGGCGGCGAAAAGCTTACTTTCCCGTTTGGCGAATATTCCTTCGGATGACGAGGATAGCTTTAACGAAATGGAGCATTCAGCTCTGTCGGAGATCGGTAACATTTTAGCAGGCTCCTACCTTTCTTCGTTGGCGGATTTCACACGTTTATCCATGTATCCAACAGTCCCTGCGCTGGCACTGGATATGGCAGGAGCTATTCTCAGCTACGGACTGCTGCAGTTTGGGCAGATGGGGGATGCTGCTTTATTGATTGACACATCGTTTCTGGAAGGGCAGAATCAGATTGAGGGTCAATTTTTCCTGATTCCTGATCCAGAATCGTTCGGGAAAATCTTTAGGTCGTTAGGAGTCCCGATGAACGATGATTGAGGATAAAAGCATCATTAAAGTCGGCATGGCAGATTTAAATGTTACCAGCAACCCGAACTCGATTCGCACGACAGGGCTTGGCTCCTGCGTCGGATTGACCCTCTATGATCCTCATTTGAAACTGGCAGGCATGGCACATGTGATGTTACCGTCCTCGGATATTGCGCGTGAAGGGCAGTTGAATATTGCCAAATATGCGGATACAGCACTGCCAGAGTTATTTGAACGAATGTTGAAACTGGGTGCTGAACGGCGCAGACTGATTGCCAAAATGGCAGGAGGAGCGCAGATGTTTGCCTTTGCAGGTAGTGGAGACACCATGCGGATTGGCCCGCGCAATGTAGAATCGTGCAAGGAAATGCTTGTAGATCTGGGCATTCCTTTAATTGCGGAAGATACGGGTGGCAATTATGGACGAACGATTGAGTTGGACTCTGAAACTGGCGTTTTGAATATTCGAAGCGTACAAAAAGGTGTAAAGGAATTATAAACATGTTATTTGGTAGCTTACGCATTAATCTTTGGTCTGGAGTAGTCGGATTTATTCTGACTTTTGTGTTGTCCGTTGGCAGCAATCTGCTGACCACGAGCTTAATTCGTGGCTTAATCGCCTTCGTTTTTTGGTTCCTACTTGCATTTGTGCTGCGCTGGACACTGGGTGTGGTAGCGCGGCCAGATCTGGGTAATGCCCAAGACCGGGCAAGCTCTCAGGTAGATGGCGTAGGGGGAAATCTGGACCTGACGACACCAGACGAAAATGAAAACCTGAATGAATTGCTGAAACCGAAACCAGAGCAGACGGACGAGGGGAATAATGGTTTTGCACCTTTAAACCCACCCAAGCTGGTTTCCAACAAGGACCCTGAAGAATTGGCCAAGGCCGTTCGTCACCTGACAGACAAATAAGGAGGGTGAAGCCGATGAACGAGCGAAAAGCCGCTCATTTGAACCATTCCGAGCTGTGGGAGCAATGGAAAGAACACGGTGACAAGGAAGCAAAAAAGCAGTTAATTGAAAAGTATCTCCATATTGTGGAATATGTGTCGGGTCGTCTTGCAGTAGGCTTACCTAAAAATGTATCCAAGGATGATCTGGCGAGCAACGGTGTTATGGGTTTGATTGATGCTTTAGAGAAATTTGATTATGAGCGTGGTTTGCAGTTTGAGACTTATGCTTCTTGGCGTGTTCGCGGAGCAATTTTGGATGGTCTTCGTCAAGGAGATTGGGTTCCTCGTTCAGTTAGGGAAAAAGCGAAAAAAATCGAAGACGCCTACCAGCATTTAGAACAAAGGTATTTACGCACAGTAAGCGACGAAGAGATGAGTCATTATTTGGACGTCTCCGAGAAAGAGTTTCAAAGTATGATCCAAGAGGTCGCTGTAATGTCGATTGTCTCACTAGAGGACCCGATCCGCGAAGAAGAGTCGGAAACACGGCTTTCCCTGTTGGTAGATGAAAAGGCGAAAAATCCAGATCATAAGGTCAATGAATTCACACTGCGTGATGCCTTGGCACAAGGCATTGATAAATTAACTGAAAAAGAGCGTATCGTTGTTTCTTTATTGTATTACGAGGATTTGTCACTCAGCGAAATTGCTGAGGTCATGTCACTTTCTCCTTCGCGAATTTCTCAGTTGCATTCCAAAGCAATATTACGTCTGAGAGCGACACTGGACAAACAACGGGATTTGCTAATGCGTAAAGATTAACGTACGGGAGGTTACAGTAACAGTTAGACGGAAGGAGCACCCATGTGGAGAAGCAGTATGCTTTGGATCAGTTTTTAAAAGTGGTTGTCTCACCTGACAAACAATCCGCCTACTTGGAGTTTGCCAAACGTGAAGAAGGCTTTGCCTGTTCTGTGCAAGAATTAGAACGTTTTCTAAGCAACCAAAAAATATCCTACGGTGTAATTACCGATGCAATCCGCACATTTGCTGCAAATCCGGAAGATCATTTCTTCGGGAAATTACTGATTGCTCAGGGAAAGCAGCCGATCCACGGTACAGACGGAAAAATTAATCTGGCCGATATTGTGACTGGTGAAGATGCACATAAGCCACTTGAAACTGTGGATGGACGGGTAGATTATAAAGAATTAACTCGTTTAAGAAATGTAAAACGTGGACAACTGATTGCCGAACGAGTGGATCCTCTGCCAGGTGTACCAGGGATTGCTGTAACCGGAGAGGAAATCCCTTTTCTTCCAGGTAGAGAGGCACGCTTTAAAGTTGGAAAAAATGTAGTGATCCATCCGGAAGGCGTTGCGATGTATGCGGCTATTGATGGTTTAGTGACTACAACTGAAAAGGGCAAGCTTAATGTGTTCCCTGTGTATGAAGTGAATGGGGATGTCGATTATAGCGTCGGTAACATTGATTTTGTTGGAACCGTCGTCATTCGCGGGAATGTCTTGACCGGTTTTCGCGTTCGGGCGGCTGGTGACATTCGTGTCATTGGCGGTGTGGAAGGCGCTGAAATTGAGGCAGATGGTTCAGTGGAAATCAGCGGCGGTATTATCGGATACCATAAAGGATTTGTGAAAGCTGCACAAAATGTGAAATGCTCGTTTATACAAGATGGTAACGTGATTGCGGGAGCCGATGTGCTTGTATCCCAGAGCATCATGCATTCCCAGATCAAAGCGAGTAATAATGTAATCTGCGAAGGCACAAAAGGGCTTATCGTAGGTGGCAGTGTACAAGCTGGTAAAAAGGTAGTGGCTCGTACCGTCGGTAATACGATGTCCACAGCTACTAATATTGAAGTGGGTGTGCTTCCCGAACTGCGTGATGAACTGACAGAACTTCGCGCACGGTTGAAGCAACAGACAGACAGCCAGGATAAAACGAACAAGGCTCTCACAATATTGGATCAGCTAGCGGCTGCTGGACAGCTTGCACCTGACAGAATGGCTATGCGAATCAAGCTGACATCTACTAAAAAATCTAATGAACAGGAACTTTTGGAAACTAAGTCCAGAATGCTTGAAATAGAACGAACATTAGAAGATACGAGCCGCGCCCGGGTAGAAGTGAAAAATGTGATTTACGGTGGCTCTAAGATAGTTATCGGCAGATATACAAAATTTATTAAAGATTCTGTGGAAAGAATGGCGTTTTATTATCATGAGGGAGATATCAGCATGTCCTCCTACATGTAATTCATTACACTGATAATAATTCAATTTATTATATTTCTCGGTAGTCTGATACGGATGCCCAATCGGAAAGGGTGTGGTCCCATGAGCTTGAAGGCTGTTGAATTGCAAATTGCTGTACCTCGCACCAGTGAAGCAGGCAAATACCATAGTGAGTCCCAGCAGCGGCCAATGAATGACCAGGCATTACTTGGACAAAAGACTGCGCTGGAGACAGAGAACATGCGTCAGCGAAGCAGTGCCATAGATCAGTCTGCGGAAACATTCGTCGGTGAGAGGCAAACAGGTGGGCAGAGCAGAGATTCTTCCCAGCAGAGCCGCTCTCGCTCAGATGAGACTGAGCTACCTAAGGAGCATCCGGCAGAGCATCCGTATAAGGGACATCATATTGATTTTTCGCTCTGATCCAATGGGTGGAGAAGCGTTATAAAAGGAGACGATGGGCAGTGGATCAACCATGGATTTATATTGTTCTGCTGGGAGCCGCAGCTGTTGTCTACGCCTGGCTTCTGCCAAAGCGCCAGCCAAGCCGGGGAACAGAAGAGGCCGTCGTTCAAAAGGTTGAGGCTACATTGGAGCAATATATGGCCGATATTGAAAACGATAATGACGAGCTGATTGAACTCGTATCTGGTATGAAGCAGGAGCATGCGGTTAAGCAGGCAGCATTACAGGAGCAAGTAGCTGAGCTTCGGAATCGTATTGTGGAGCTTGAGCGTCAGGCAATGCTTGCTACCGTCTCTATGCCAATCTCAGATTCAGAAGTTTCTTTTGTAACTTTAGAGGAGCAAACGGCATTGCAAGAGCCTAAAACTGAGCAGGAACAAGAGTCCATCCGAGATCGTTATCAAGAGTTGTTCGCGATGCATGAGCAAGGCAAGTCGGTGGATTATATAGCCAAGCAATCAGGCATCCAGCGGGGCGAAGTACAGCTCATATTACAACTCGCGGAACGGGAGGATGTGATATGATCAAAAACCGCTCATTTATGTTAGGCATGGGTACTGGTCTTATCATGGGGGCATTGCTGCTGCAGCTGGCAATAATTGGTCAGGGGCAGTCGCAGCAATCTTCGGCAGACCCGAAAAACATGACGCGAGAACAACTAGAAAAGGCAGCAGCCGAGTTAAATCTTCAGATCAGTGACAGTTCTGATCCGAAAATGACAGAAGAGGAATGGCGTAATAAGCTGATCAAGGAAGGCAACAAGACTCCAGTTGCACCTCAAAAGGCTAAACCAGCTCAAACGCCTTCAACACCTAAGGTACCTGCAAACAGCACATCCTCGGCTGCTTCTAAGCCTTCGACCAGCACGTCAGTACCACAAAGTCCGAACAAGCCGGAAACTCAAAGAGCTGGCACTACAACTACTCCCAATATTCCCAAGCAGCCTGCCACTCCACAAGTGCAATATAGCATTGCATCAGGGAGCAATTTAAGAAGTGTGGCATCTGGATTGGAACGGGCAGGAGTCGTATCGGATGCTAGTGCATTTGAGGCAGCAGCTAAGGCTCAAAAAATCAATACCAAAATTCGTACAGGCACCTATCAGTTTGCTAAAGGTGAGGATTTCAGTTCTATTATTACTAAAATAACGAAAAAGCCGTCCAACTGACCTAATCGGGAAGAGGACGGCTTTTTATTTTTTTCGATGCGAACGAAAGTGATTTTTTATTGTTTAGTTCAAAGTGGGTATGAAGCGCCCACAATAGCTTACAGCATAGCCTATTGCAATTCAGAGCTAGTTGGACATAAAAAGACCCCTGAAGGATTCAAAGGTCATCTCCTAGCGGATTACACCACGGTGTATTGTTAAAACTATCCTCAATTTGGATCAATATTCAGATATATCGGAGAGGGATATAAAATAAATTGAACACAAATTAACGCTATGAAATAATCGATAGCGGCATTGATGAATAAAAAAACAATAAAACAATTCTATTCCTAATTTTCTCTATTCATCTTGTCCCGTATATCTGTGGATTCTCCGCTCTGGGTTATTATCCTATGCATCTGCACCATGGGTCTCGGAATGGGTTTCTCCATGATGCCGCTCAACACGCATGTTCTGAACTCTGCGCCTCGCCGCCTGGTGAGCCGAGACACACCATTGACAACAGCGGCTCAGCAAGTTGTCCTCTCGTTCGCGGTCGCAGGCCTGACGGGTTATCTGACGTCGCAAATCGCTTCCCACACCGCAAATGCGGGAGCGGACGCGAATCCGTTGAATGCTGTCGTCGCGGGTTACGGCGATACGTTCTTCCTGTCCGCGTGCCTAACGACTGCGGGTGTAGCTCTGTCGCTCCTTCTGCGTAAACCGCAGCAGCAGGAAGAAGAAGGTACCGTCGGCGGGGACAGCTAGGACCCAGCGATGATGGGGCACTAATCGGGAATTGGTACCAATTTCGATCGTGTGTAAAAAGCCTTGGCCGTTAGTCGGTCATGGCTTTTTACTGTACGCCCAGCATGGCGCCATCTATATAAGAAAGACTTGAACAGATGCGGCTAACAGGGCACATATTCGAACTATCTGTCCGTTCAATGCAATGCGAGAGTCTAATGCTTTATTGTCACAAACATTTTGCTAAGAAGCCAGGCAGATGGAATTGTACAGGCCGCTTTTTACACAGTTTCAATTATTGTCGAAAAGCTGGTTGCAACGCTGCAAGTGTTATGGTATATTAATTGACGGTGTTAAAAACGCACGTCGGTTAATTTTATAAAGGGTGCTTCCAATAGGAAGTCTTTATAAAAAATGATGTCGGCGGAGGACACACAAAAAAACCAAACTTAGGAGGTGCGTGAAGATGGCAGTAATCTCCATGAAACAGCTTTTGGAAGCTGGGGTTCACTTTGGTCACCAAACACGTCGCTGGAACCCGAAAATGGATCGTTATATCTTCACTGAAAGAAACGGTATTTACATCATTGACTTGCAAAAGACAGTGAAAAAGGTTGAGGAAGCTTACAACTTCGTAAAAAGCATTGCAGCTGAGAATGGTACAATTCTGTTCGTAGGCACGAAGAAACAAGCGCAAGATTCCGTTAAAGAAGAAGCAGCACGCGCTGGTCAATTCTACATCAACCAACGTTGGTTGGGTGGTACACTGACTAACTTCCAAACCATTCAAAAACGTATTGATCGTTTGAAACAATTGGAAGCTTGGGAAGAAGATGGTACATTTGCTGTTCTTCCTAAAAAAGAAGTTATCATTCTTCGCAAAGAAAAAGATCGTCTTGAAAAATTCTTGGGCGGTATCAAGAACATGAAGGGCCTTCCAAGTGCTCTGTTTATCATTGATCCGCGCAAAGAGCGTATCGCAGTTGCTGAAGCTCGCAAATTGGGTATCCCAATCGTAGGTATCGTTGATACAAACTGCGATCCAGACGAAATCGACTATGTTATCCCAGGTAATGATGACGCGATCCGCGCTGTTAAATTGCTGACAGGTAAAATGGCTGATGCAGTTATGGAAGCTAACCAAGGCGAAGAAACTACAGCATAATATTTCCAATCGGAAATACCTATACGAATTAAATGAAAAGGGTGGTTGGTAGGTGGAAAACCTCTCACTACCCTTTTTTTAAGGAATAAAGTCGCATATACCACTGAAAATCAAATTTGGAGGGAAATAATATGGCAGTTAATGCTAGCGCAGTAAAAGAGCTTCGTGAAAAAACAGGCGCAGGAATGCTGGATTGTAAAAAAGCGCTTGAAGAAGCAAATGGTGATTTGACAAAAGCGGTTGAAGTTCTACGTGAAAAAGGACTTGCAGCTGCAGCCAACAAAGCAGGCCGTATTGCTACTGAAGGCGTTGTTGAATCCTACATCCATGCTGGCGGCCGTATCGGCGTACTGGTAGAAGTAAACTGCGAAACAGACTTCGTGGCGAAAACTGACCAGTTCAAAGATTTTGTTCGTGACATTGCAATGCATATCGCTGCATCGAACCCTCGTTATGTTCGTCGCGAAGAAGTGCCTCAGGAAGAGATTGAAAAAGAAAAAGAAATCCTGAAAGCCCAAGCTTTGAACGAAGGTAAACCAGAAAAAATCGTTGAAAAAATGGTTGAAGGCCGCATCGGTAAATTCTATGAAGAATTCTGCTTGCTGGAGCAATCTTTCATTAAAGATCCAGACAAAACGATTTCCACACTGATCAACGAGAAAATCAGTACGATTGGTGAAAACATCTCCGTACGTCGCTTTGTTCGTTTCGAACTGGGTGAAGGTCTGGAGAAAAAAGAAGACAACTTCTACGAAGAAGTTATGTCTCAAGTGAAACAATAATTACCAACGATCGGTAATTGCATATGAATAAACAGAAATGGAACACATCGGTGTTCCTTTTCTTGCAACAGGACACCTATCCTGTTACATAAAGAATATATGAAATTGGAGGGTGATCATTTGGAAAAACCTGTGTTTAAACGTGTTGTTCTGAAAGTTAGTGGGGAGTCGCTGTCAGGTCCTAACGGTTATGGTATTGATGCGGATACAATTGCGTCGATTGCTGAGCAAGTCAAGGACGTGGTGGAACTAGGAGTAGAAGTTGCTATTGTGTGCGGAGGCGGTAATATTTGGCGCGGTATTGCTGGAAGTGCCAATGGCATTGACCGGGCAACGGCAGATTACATGGGTATGCTCGCAACCGTGATGAACTCACTGGCTTTACAGGATGCTTTGGAACAAATTGAAGTGCCTACGCGTGTACAAACATCCATCGCGATGCAACAGATTGCAGAACCTTACATCCGCCGTAGAGCTATCCGTCACTTGGAAAAAGGTCGGGTCGTAATTTTTGCTGCAGGTACGGGTAATCCGTTCTTCTCGACTGATACTACAGCTGCTCTACGTGCCGCTGAGATTGAAGCAGAAGTGATTCTGATGGCTAAAAATAAAGTAGATGGTGTGTACTCCGCCGATCCGTTTAAAGATAGCACAGCTGAAAAATATGAGCAGCTTACGTATTTAGATGTGCTTAACAAAAATCTCGGTGTCATGGATTCTACAGCTTCCTCGCTGTGCATGGATAACAATATTCCGTTGATTGTCTTTGCTATTACAGAGCAAGGTAACATTAAACGTGTCGTACTGGGTGAAAAAATTGGTACGATCGTCAAAGGGAGTGTAAATTAATGCCACAATCTGTGAAAAAGAGCGCTGAAGAGCGCATGCAAAAAGCAATCCAGGCATTGCAACGTGATCTTGCATCTTTGCGTGCAGGACGGGCAACACCAGCATTACTGGACCGTGTGCAGGTTGAATATTACGGCGCAATGACTCCAGTCAATCAGCTGGCGAATATCAATACACCTGACAGTCGGACCTTGATGATTCAGCCTTGGGACAAATCTTCTTTGGCTGATATCGAGCGTGCTATCCAAAAATCCGATTTAGGTTTGACGCCTTCGAATGATGGTAACACCATTCGTCTGAGTATTCCTGCTTTAACGGAGGAGCGCAGAACTGATTTGGTGAAGCTGACGAAAAAGAGCGGTGAAGAAGCAAAAATCGCTATTCGTAACATTCGTCGTGATGCAAATGATGATATCAAAAAAATGGAGAAAAGTGATATTTCCGAGGACGAATCTCGTAAGCATCAGGAAGATATCCAGAAGACGACTGACAAGTTTATCGCTGAAGTAGATAAAGTTTTAGCTGCAAAAGAAAAAGAAATTATGGAAGTTTAAAAAGATTGGCAGCCCCTCCCTTACGGTGGGGTTTGTCTCTTTTCAAGCCTGAGGCACATTTTCAGAGAATGCTGGAGGAACTGGAATGATCAAACGGGTTCGGTCTTGGTGGAACGGGGAACAAAAACAGCAAACACCGGCCATTTCAAAAGACAATATTCCGCAGCATGTTGCTGTCATCATGGATGGGAACGGCAGATGGGCCAAACGGATTGGAATGCCGCGGATTGTAGGGCATCAAAATGGAATGAAGGCAGTGAAACGCACAGCAATTGCAGCGGATGAACTGGGTATTAAGTATTTAACTTTATTTGCTTTTTCAACTGAGAATTGGACACGTCCAAAGGACGAAGTTGATTTTCTAATGAAACTGCCTCAAGAATTTTTGGCAATTGAGCTGGATGAGCTAGTTGAAAAAAATGTGCAAGTGCGTATGATGGGAAACAAGGAGCATTTACCTTCTCATACCGTTGAAGCGCTGACTGAAGCGACTCGACGTACCGAAAATAATACCGGACTTGTACTTAATTTTGCATTAAATTATGGCAGTCGGTTGGAGATCACAGAATGCATGCAAACATTGGGCCGTCAAATTGAGGATGGAAAGCTGAAGCCGGAAGATATAACATCTGAGCTAATTGGCAACACGTTGCTTTCTACGGGTATGCCAGATCCTGATTTATTGATTCGAACAAGCGGGGAGCTTAGACTCAGTAATTTTATGCTTTGGCAGCTTGCTTATAGTGAACTGTGGTTTACTGATATTTATTGGCCCGAGTTTAAGAAAGAGCACTTATACGAAGCAGTGATCGAATATCAGAAAAGATCACGACGGTATGGCGGACTGAAGTAAATGGAGGATGAAAGCCGTTGAGACAGAGATTAATTACCGGTATTCTGGCAGGCATATTCTTTTTCGCAATGGTCCTGTGGGGCGGCTTGGCCTACCATTTGCTTATATTGGTGATGGCCCTAATCGGATTTTATGAGTTCGCTCGAATGACGCAGGTATCTCCTTTTGGAGGTACAGCAATACTTGGCTACGTAAGCATATTAGCATTTGTATTCCCATATCAACCTTTGGGTTTGCATTCACCGCTACCCTTTGCTAGTTTGCTCTGGTTGGTAATGATAGTGTTTATGATGATCACGGTAGGAACGAAAAATAAAATCCCGATTCAAACGGTAGCTATACTATTTCTTGGTACTGTATATATAGGATTTGGATTTTCGTATATTGCGGAATCACGTCATATGGAACATGGACTGTTATGGACTTTTTTGTTGTTGTCTTGTATTTGGGCAAGTGATGCAGGGGCATATTTTGTAGGCAAAATGGCAGGGAAGACGAAGCTATGGCCTGCGATTAGTCCAAATAAAACGGTCGAAGGGTCCATTGGCGGAGTTGTTTTAGCGCTGGTTATAGCTCTGGTATTCGCTGGTTTGTCAGGTGGACTGTTACCCTGGGGCAAAGCCTTCGGCATCGGTTTGTCATGTGCTGTTGTGGGACAACTGGGTGATTTGGTACAATCTGCATACAAACGAGTGTACGGCATCAAAGATTCTGGTAATCTGCTGCCAGGACACGGTGGTATACTAGACCGCTGCGACAGCTGGATTGTCGTTTTTCCATTTGTACATATGCTGATGCTGCTTCCATGAGCCTGGTGATTACAACTTATGCTGAGGATCAACCTTTATACTGTTAGCCTTGCGCTATTAGAAGGATAGAATCAGCTGCATAGTTGCCTGGATAACAAACAATGAGCTCCTGATAAAAGTGATTTTCAGGATAGGAAGGTGCATCATGAAAAGAATTACGGTACTTGGTTCAACCGGATCTATTGGAACTCAAACGCTGGATGTGGTGTCCATGCACCCAGATCAGTTCACTGTTGAGGCTTTAGCAGGTGGCTCCAATATAAAGTTGCTTGCTGAGCAAGCGCGTCTCTATCATCCCAAAAAAGTGTCTGTCGGTACTCAGCAGTTAGCGGATGAAATTCGTCCTTTACTGCCTTCTGGAATCGAACTACACTGGGGAAATGAAGGACTCGTTGAGCTGGCCGCGAACACAGAGGCGGATATGGTTGTGACGGCTGTAATGGGCAGTGTCGGATTGCACTCCACGCTGGCCGCGATTGAGGCTGGAAAACAGATCGGTTTAGCCAATAAGGAAACACTAGTTACGGCTGGTCATCTGGTCACAGCGCGAGCTCGGGCGAAAGGAGTGCCGTTGCTGCCGATTGACAGTGAGCATTCAGCTATTTTCCAATGCTTGAATGGTGAGCGTATGAAAGATGTGGCACATATTACCCTCACAGCATCAGGCGGTTCTTTTCGAGATTTGACAAGAGAACAGCTGCGTGAAGTTACCGTGAAAGATGCACTTAAGCATCCTAATTGGTCAATGGGGGCCAAAATTACAATTGATTCAGCAACGATGGTAAACAAAGGGCTGGAAGTCATCGAGGCACATTGGTTGTTTGGGCTTAGCTATGAGCAGATCCATGTGCTGCTTCATCCGGAAAGCATTATTCACTCCTACGTCGAGTTTCAAGATACAAGCATTGTGGCTCAACTTGGGAACCCTGACATGAGAGTACCCATTCAATATGCATTAACTTATCCTGAGCGGATGAAGTCTCCGGCAAAGCCTCTGTCATTGGCTGAAGTGGGCAAACTCCACTTTAAGGAAATGGATTTTAATCGTTTTCCTTGTTTAAGGCTTGCCTTCGAATGTGGTAAAATGGGGGGTACAGCACCGACCGCTTTTAATGCTGCTAATGAGATTGCTGTTGCTCGTTTCTTACGTGGAGAAATTTCTTTTCTGCATATTGAAGCGATTATTGAACAGGTGCTAGAACAGCATGTCAATATGGCTGATCCTGATTTGTCTGCGATTGAAACTTGTGACCGCGAGACTCGTAGTAAAGCTTCGAAGTTGTAGGTTAATGTTGGGGTCAAGAAACGAATTGTGATTCTCTTGTGCGGGTTCGGAGAATAATGATAATCTAGGAAGACAAACTCGATCTCATTGAAAGGGGAACGGAAACGATTGGAAACGATTCAAATAGTGTTGATGACGGTGCTCATGTTTTTCGTCATAGTGACGGTGCATGAATGGGGGCATTATTATTTTGCCAAACGCGCCGGGATTCTGGTACGGGAGTTTGCGATCGGTTTCGGTCCGAAACTGTTCTCTTATAAAAGAAACGAGACACGATTTACGCTACGGTTGCTGCCGTTCGGTGGTTTTGCACGTATGGCGGGAGAAGATCCGGAGGTCAATGAAATTGAAACCGGACAAACGATTGCTGTGCGCGTGACAGATGGCGTCGTTAAGACCATCTATTTGGACCAACTGGATAACCGCAAGAATGTAGTGCGCGGTGAAGTGTTGGAGATTGATCTGGAACAAGCGTTAACTGTAAAATTGGATGTGGATGGCGAAGATCAGCAATACACTGTACACCCACAAGCGATGATGGTAACCAAAGGACAATCCATTCAAATTGCACCGAAGGATCGACAGTATGGGAGTAAAACAGTAGGACAGCGTGCGATGGCTATATTTGCTGGACCCCTGATGAATTTTATTCTTGCCTTTATTCTGTTTGGTTTGCACATCCAGATGGTCGGCATACAAGTGGACAACCCGACGTATGTCCAAATTAGTGAAATTACAGCAGGTATGCCAGCTGCTGAAGCTGATTTGCATAAGGGAGATATCATCGAATCGGTGAACGGAGTTGCAATTGGTGCGAATGTTGAAAACATGATCAAACTGATTGCGGATTCCCAAGACAAGCCGATGAAGTGGACAGTTCGCCGTGATGATAAAACCTTTGATCTTACGATTACACCTCGTGCAATGGAAGGACAAAAGGGTGGCAAGGTGGGCATTGTGCCTGAACTTCCAAAACGCCAAGCTGGTGTAGGGGAAACATTCAAATTTGCCGGACAATCCATGGTCAGAACGACAGATATTATTTTTCAAGGATTTAGCCAGCTTATCCAACGTTTTTCTATCAATGACCTGGGAGGCCCTGTACGTACTTTTGAAGTGACGGGACAAATCGCTAAGCAAGGCATTGAGCAGTTGACATATTGGACTGCGATCATGAGTCTTTATTTGGGGATATTCAATCTACTGCCTATTCCGGCGTTGGATGGAAGTAGACTTGTTTTCCTTGGTGTTGAGGCGGTAAGAGGACGTCCTGTTGATCCGAGCAGGGAAGGAATGGTCCATTTCGTTGGTTTTGCTATGCTATTCCTGCTAATGATTGCGGTCACGTATAACGATATTTTACGCTTAATTAATGGTTAATTAGAGACGGTCATTATAAAAATGGTCTGTATGGGAGGACATGCATTTCTATGTCGAACGATAAACAGTTTGTCGAGGAAATCACGCCGCAGAGCGAAGATTTTTCCCGATGGTATATTGATGTTATTAAAAAAGCAGAGCTGATGGATTACTCGCCAGTTCGCGGGTGTATTGTATTCCGTCCCGATGGTTTTGAGATTTGGGAGCACATTAAGGAAGCTATGGATGTGCGTTTCAGAGAAACGGGACATCGCAATGCTTATTTTCCAATGTTTATCCCAGAAAGCTTTTTCCAAAAAGAAAAAGAGCATGTGGAGGGATTTAATCCTGAACTGCCATGGGTGACTGAGGCTGGTGGAGAAAAGCTGGAAGAGCGTCTTGCAATCCGTCCAACTTCAGAAACGATGATCGGTCATATGTACTCGAAATGGATTCAATCCTATCGTGATCTGCCTGTGCTAATTAACCAATGGGCTAACGTGGTGCGTTGGGAAAAACGTACGCTGCCTTTCTTGCGAACAAGTGAATTTTTGTGGCAAGAAGGTCACACAGCACATGAAACAGAAGAAGAAGCACGTGAAGAAACGATGAAAATGCTGGAAGTTTATCGTGAGGTCATTGAGGAAGTTCTAGCTATTCCGGTTATTACTGGACAGAAAACACCTTCTGAAAAGTTTGCAGGTGCGAAGGATACATTTTCACTGGAAGCGATGATGAAAGATGGACGAGCGGTACAAGCTGGAACGTCCCACTACATGGGAACTAACTTTGCCGTTGCGTTTGACATTAAATATTTGAGCCGTGAAAACAACCTGGAATTCGCGCATACGACTTCATGGGGAACAAGTACACGTTTGATCGGTGCATTGATTATGGTCCATGGAGATGACCGTGGTCTTGCACTGCCTCCTAAGGTGGCACCTACGCAGGTTATTATGGTTCCTATTGGACCACCTAAGAAACGTGATGCAGTTATCGCTCGTGCAGATGAATTGTTTGCCGAGTTGAAACAAGCGGGTGTCCGTGTTAAAATGGACGACCGCAGTGATGTAAGTCCAGGCTGGAAGTTTAATGAATATGAAATGCGTGGTGTACCGGTTCGTCTGGAAATCGGCCCTCGTGATATGGAAAACGGTGTCTGTGTGCTCGTATCCCGTATCAGCGGCGAGAAAAAGATTGTCCAACAGGACAATCTGCTTGAAGAAGTACACGCGATGCTCGCACAGGTACAACAAGAGATGTTTGACCGTGCAAAGAACTTCATGGAAGAAAACTTCTATTCCGTCGATACATTGGATGAGATGAAGACTCTCATGGAAGAGAAACGTGGCTTTACTTTGGCTGGTTGGTGCGGATCTGAAGAATGTGAAGACAAAGTTAAAGAAGTGACAGGCGCTACAAGCCGTAACATACCGTTTAAAACAACCGAGCAAAAGACAACATGTTTGTGCTGTGGCAAACCAGCCAAGCATACAGTAGTGTTCGCACGGGCGTATTAATTAAGAAGAGCAATACCCTATACTCACTTCATTCTCTTCGCCAACAGGAATAGCTGTTACGGATTAATATTCCGGACATCTATATTATTGTGATGAGGTTGAAGAAGGCTACGAAAAGCTTTTGCGGTCGGAGATGTTTTAGACGCAGAAGCTTTTCATGTTTTCAGAAAGGTAGATTGGAAATCGGGGGGAGAGCCATGGGCGGAGCTGAAGAAAAGAGAAAGCGGCTGGAGCTGCTAATGAAGCAGGTTGTAATGCCGGCGGGAGTGGTGGATCCTTATTTTTTGGACGGTTGGATCGATCAGGTTGAGATTAGCCGTACCAACAAGGATTGGAATATCACTATTGCCAAGGAGACACTGGTCCCCGCTCAGGTGTATCGTACGTTCTGTATTCAAGTACAGGAAAAAATGAGTCATATCGCTAAAATCACATTCCGCTTTCAGTACAGTGAGCAGGTTCAACCTGGTGATATTATCGGTGAATACTGGAAGCTTTTTTTAGAGTGGGTGCACCGTGAAATTCCATCTGTTAACGGTTGGATGAACCGGGCTGTGCATGAGTGGGAAGACGGTCTATTATTACTAACAATGAGCGATAGTATGTCATTGGAACTAGCGCGTAAAAAGCAGATAGATCAAGCTATTATTAAGTTTTACGATAAATATTTCGGGCTCTCTATGCGTATTAAAGTTCAGGTGGGTGAAAGTAACCAGGAGGCATTACAGGAATTTCAGGAAAAGAAAATGCAGGAAGAACGCGAAGTCATTCAGCAGATGATGGAAAGTATGGAAGCTGAAATGCCACCTTTGGAAGAAGAAGAAGGAGACGTGCGGCTTCAATTTGGTTATGACATCAAAGAACCGGCTATTCCGATGCAAGAGATTCAGGACGAAGAGAAGAAAGTCACCCTACAAGGAACAATCTTCGGTTTGGACAGTAAAGAATTGCGCAATGGCAGTACGTTGTTTACGTATTATTTGACAGACTTTAGTGATTCCTTGCAAATGAAAATGTTTGCTAAAACTAAAGAAGATCTAAAAATTCTCAGTCTGTTGGCTAACGGTAAATGGGTCAAAGTGCGGGGACGAGTTGAATATGACCGTTTTATGCAAATTCCTGAGCTGGTTATGATTCCTTCCGATCTAGTTGAAGTACAGGCTCCACCCGGACGTAAGGATAATGCAGCGGAAAAACGGGTTGAGTTTCATCTACACACAAAGATGAGCGCCATGGATGCTGTCGCCTCGATTGATCAATATGTCAAAACAGCCGCCAAATGGGGGCACAAAGCGATTGCGGTCACAGATCATGGCGGTGTGCAATGCTACCCTGATGCTGCTAAGGCTGCAAAGAAGAACGGCATTAAAATGATCTACGGCATTGAGGCCAATGTAGTTAATGATGCTGTCGAGGTTGTAATGCAGGCACAGCCTTTAAATTTGAAAACAGCGACTTATGTCGTTTTTGATATTGAAACCACGGGTTTGTCAGTTACACAAAATAAAATCATTGAGATTGCTGCTGTTAAAATGCATGAGGGTAAGGAAATTGATCGTTATGCAACCTTTGTCAATCCGCATGAACGTATACCCTACAACATTCAGCAACTGACCAACATTAATGATGAAATGGTCAAGGATGCGCCGGATGTCGAACCTGTTATGAAGGAGTTCGTAGCTTTTGCTGGTGATGCTGTATTGGTTGCCCATAATGCGCGGTTTGATGTCGGCTTTATCCAGGCCACTCTTCGAAAGATGGGTTTGCCCGAAATGACCAATCCGGTGCTGGATACGCTGGAACTGGCTCGTTTGCTGTTTCCTACGTTGAAAAATCACCGTCTGAACACACTGACTACTAAATATAAAGTCGCGTTGGAAAGCCATCACCGGGCTATTGATGATACAGTTGCGTTGGCAGAAGTGTTAAACGGACTACTAAACGATGCAGAGCAAATTAAGGGTTTTAAAATGCTCGACCGCTTGAATGATTATGTGGGAAAGGACCTATCGACTGTTCGTCCTTTCCACTGCTGCATTTATGCTCTCAATCCGGTTGGTAAAAAAAATCTGTACAAGCTGGTTTCTATGTCTCATACCGAATATTTCAAGCGTGTGCCTTGTATTCCTAAATCGAAATTGTCTGAGATGAGAGACGGATTGCTTATTATTTCTGGCTGCGAAAAAGGAGAATTCTTCGAGGCCGTGTTGAACAAGTCCGAGGAAGAAGCCGAGGAGATTGCACAGTTTTATGATGTGTTGGAAATTCAACCTTTGACGATGTATATGCATCTGGTGGAAAAGCAACTGGTAAGCGGGCCTGATGCACTAAAAACGGCCATACGTAAAGTATGCGAAATAGGAAAACGTCTTGATAAGCCCGTGATTGCTACAGGCAATGTTCACTATTTGGAAACTCGCGATAAGCTGTACCGTGATATTACCATTCACGGCATTACTGGATTTAGCCCGCTAAAGGATATCCGAAAGCCAGATGCTCATTTACGTACAACGGATGAAATGCTGGCAGAGTTCGAGTTTTTGGGCGAGGAAAAAGCGTATGAAGTTGTTGTGACAAATACTAGCGAGCTGGCAGAGCGTTTTGAAGAACTGGAACTGTTCCCTGACAAGCTTTTTACGCCATTACTGGACGGAGCAGATGAGGAAATACGCAATACATGCTATGAGACGGCTCGATCCATTTATGGTGAATCCTTACCTGAGGTTGTTGTAGCTCGCCTTGAAAAAGAATTGGAACCTATTATTAAATACGGTTTCTCCGCTAACTATCTCATTTCTGAACGTCTGGTTAAAAAATCTAACCAGGATGGATACTTAGTAGGTTCACGGGGGTCTGTTGGTTCTTCTGTAGTTGCTACTTTTCTCGGTATTTCTGAGGTAAATCCGCTGCCCGCCCATTATATTTGCGGTAATTCTGACTGTAAACACAGCGAATGGTTTTTGGATGGAAGTGTTCCAAGCGGTTTTGACTTGCCAGATAAAAACTGTCCAAATTGCGGTGGCAAGCTTAAGGGTGAGGGGCAGGATATACCTTTTGAAACGTTCCTCGGTTTTAAAGGAGATAAAGTTCCCGATATTGACTTGAACTTCTCTGGTGAATATCAACCTGTTGCCCATAATTATACGAAAGTATTGTTTGGTGAAAAAAGCGTTTTCCGTGCAGGAACTATTGGTACAGTAGCTGAGAAAACGGCGTTTGGATTTGCCAAAAAATATGAAGAGGCACATCATAAAAAATGGCGCGGAGCCGAGCTGAACAGGCTGGCTTCTGGTTGTACGGGTGTAAAACGTAGTACCGGACAGCATCCGGGCGGGATCGTTGTTGTTCCTGATTATATTGAGGTCGAGGACATTACACCAGTACAGTATCCGGCTGATGATACGAGCTCGGAATGGAAAACGACGCATTTTGATTATCACGCTTTTGATGCGAACTTACTCAAGCTCGATATTCTGGGCCATGATGATCCGACCATGATGAGAATGCTTCAGGATTTGACCGGGGTTGACCCTACGACCATTCCAATGAATGATCCCAAGGTGATGAGCATGTTCAACTCCACGGAGGCACTCGGTGTAACACCGCAGCAAATCCGCACACCTGTCGCCACCTATGGTGTACCAGAGATGGGGACCAAATTTGTACGCCAGATGCTGGTAGAGTCGCAGCCGAGTTCTTTTGCCGATTTACTGCAAATATCCGGTTTGTCTCACGGTACGGGTGTATGGCTGGGGAACGCACAAGAGTTGATTAAAAATAATACATGTAACATCAAGACCGTAATTGGTTGTCGGGATGATATTATGCTGTTTTTGATTTACAAGGCGGGGATGGATGCAGGTCTGGCCTTTAAAATTACGGAGAGCGTACGTAAAGGTAAAGGGCTTAGTGCCGAATGGATTGAAGAAATGAAAAAATGCAAGGTGCCGCAGTGGTACATTGATTCCTGTCTTAAAATCCAGTACATGTTTCCGAAGGCGCATGCTGCAGCCTATGTTATTTCAGCAGTGCGTACAGCGTATTTCAAGCTGTATCATCCGATCGAGTATTATGCAACTTACTTCTCAGTACGTGCAGCCGATTTTGATATTGATCTGTGCTGTCAAGGGTATGATGCGATTGCACGGAAGATTGTCGAAATTGAGCAGCTTGGTTTTCAGGCTCCACCTAAAGAAAAAGGGATGCTTCCAATTCTGGAGATGGCTTTGGAAATGACGGCTCGCGGGTTTAGTTTTAAATCTATTGATTTGTACCGTTCCGAAGCTACTCGTTTCAAAGTGGACGGGGACTCGCTCATTCCTCCGTTCGGAGCTCTTCAGGGTATTGGAGATAATGCAGCACGTAACATCGCAGCGGCCCGTGAACAGGGTGAATTTTTGTCCGTTGAGGATTTTCAACAGAAATCGAAGGCTAGTAAAACCATTGTCGAAATGCTGTCCCAAATGGGTTGCTTTCGAGGTCTGCCAGAGAGTAATCAGCTGTCTCTGTTTTAATCTGAACCACAGTAGTCAAGCTCTGGCACTTGTCACATAACTACGGTTATGTTATAATTTTTTTGGTAATCATGGAGATAAAACCGTTGCTAAAAGAGTGGGGAAACCCACTCTTTACTGTTTGATATACAGGTACAACGTGAAAAAAGGTTATTTTTGGGCAGGCAACCGGTACGCCGGTTTATTTGCAGTGAGCCCAAAATGAACATTACATCAAATGAAAATGAAAATGCCGGTGATGGAGAAGCATTGCCCACAGTAAGAGGGTATCTCTTTTTCACCACAGGAAAGTTCACTTTTGGAGGTTATAATCTTTGAGCACACCAAAGATCAAATCAGTAGTAGAAGAAATGGCCCAACCTTACCTCGATGAGCATGGTTTTGAACTGGTCGATGTCGAGTATGTCAAAGAGGGTAGCAATTGGTTTCTTCGCGTTTTTGTAGATAAAGACGGAGGAATTGATCTGGACGACTGTAGTATGATCAGTGAATATTTGGGTCAAAAGCTGGATGAAAATGACCCTGTTTCTACAGCATATTTTCTGGAAGTGTCTTCACCAGGCGCCGAAAGACCGCTGAAAAAAGCGGAGGATGTCACTAAAGCGGTAGGCAAAAACGTATTCGTTACTACATACGAGCCGATTAACGGTCTGAAGGAATTCGAAGGCCGTTTGCTTTCTTTTGAAGATGGGGAACTTACCGTCCAAAGCGGACAAAAGAAGCATACCTTACCTTATGACAAGGTAGCTGGTGCAAGGCTCGCGATCATATTTTAATTCAGATTTGATTGTTGCTGTTTGACATGTACTACATGTTTTTTGCCTCGTGTGCCGACCAGTACGCAGGTGCCATCATTTGAAAGGGGGAGCAGTAATCCATGAGTATGGATTTTATTGAAGCAATGAACGAGTTGGAAAGAGAAAAGGGGATCAGTAAGGACGTGCTGTTTGAGGCCATTGAAGCAGCCCTGATTTCCAGCTACAAACGGAATTTCAATACCGCACAAAACGTGCGTGTTGATATGAACCGCAACTCGGGAGTCATTAAGGTATATGCCCGCAAGCTGATTGTTGAGGAGGTATTGGACCCTCGCACCGAGATTTCGTTGCCAGCAGCCCGTGAGATCAACCCACATTTTCAGTTGGAGGATATCGCTGAAATTGAAGTCACACCACGTGATTTTGGACGGATTGCTGCACAAACAGCGAAGCAGGTTGTGACTCAGCGCATTCGCGAAGCGGAACGGGGATTGATCTACAACAAGTTTGTGGACAAGGAAGAGGATATTGTAACAGGAACTGTACAGCGCCAAGACCCACGTAATATTTATATTGATCTTGGCAAGGTGGAAGCAGTTCTTCCGTTGAGCGAGCTGATGCCTAATGAGAAATTCAACCATTTGGATCGGATTAAGGCTTATATTACCAAGGTGGAGAACACAACCAAAGGACCGCAAATTATGCTGTCCCGATCACATCCGGGTCTGCTTAAGCGTTTGTTCGAACTCGAAGTACCTGAAATTTTTGACGGTGTTGTAGAGATTCGTTCCGTAGCGCGTGAAGCAGGCTTCCGTTCTAAGATCGCAGTTCATTCTCGTAACGCCGAGGTTGATCCGGTAGGTTCTTGTGTGGGACCAAGAGGAACGCGGGTGCAGACCATTGTAAACGAGCTGCGTGGTGAAAAAATCGACATTGTACGCTATTCTGATAATGTTGATGAATACGTGGCTAATGCTTTGAGTCCGTCCAAGGTGCTTGAAGTACAGGTATTTGAAGAAGAGAAAATGGCTCGCGTTATAGTACCTGATTATCAACTTTCTCTAGCTATTGGTATCAAAGGGCAAAATGCTCGCCTTGCTGCTAAGCTTACTGGCTGGAAAATTGATATTAAGAGTGAAACACAGGCGGAGGAAGAGCTCGGCAGACCGAGAACATCCACCGATGAAATGCATCAGGATTCCGTTTCTGTAGATTAAGCGGAGTGTAGGGGGGTTAATGCATGAAACAGAGAAAGATACCTTTGCGCAAATGTGTCGCCTGTCATGAAATGATGCCAAAGAAACAGTTAATCCGTGTCGTCAAAACCCCTGAAGACGAAGTGTTGATTGACTTGACTGGCAAAAAGTCGGGACGCGGCGCTTACTTGTGCGGCAAAGCCGCCTGCTTCAAGCTGGCTCAAAAGAGCAAGGCACTGGATCGAGCATTGAAGCACTCGGTCCATCCTGATATTTATGAGCAGCTAAGTCGTGATTTTGCTGCCGTCGAGGAAGAATTCCTGGCGGCACAAGGCAGCGTGCAGGATGAATAAGGCGCTGTCTGGATTGGGGCTTGCCATGAGAGCTGGCAAGCTGCTAACAGGTGATGAGATCGTTTATAAAGCGATCAGGTCTTCAGAAGCCAAGCTGGTCATTCTTGCGAAAGATGCTTCAATGAATACTCAAAAGAAATTCCGCGACAAATGCGGGACGTACAAAATCCCCTTATTGATAGGATTTGACCGGGAAAGCTTGGGAAGCAGCATCGGCAAACCTGAACGGGTCGTGCTGGCTGTGACGGATCAAGGATTCGCGAAATTGATCATGAAACATGCGGGGATAATGTCGGAGGTGGAGTATATTGAGTAAACAAGAAAGCAAAGACAAAGTGCGGGTATACGAATACGCCAAATCGTTGAACATGAGCAGCAAAGAAATTATCACCATTCTTAAACGGCTGGATATTCCCGTAAACAACCATATGAGCGTCATGGAACATGATGCCGTAGGTAAAGTGGAAAACTTTTTTAAGAATATTAAATCCAATGCTGCGGTCAAGCAAGGCGAAGCAGGCACGGCGCAAGTAAGCTCGAATCAGACCGGTTCAAGCCAGAATAGTAATCATTCAACGGAGCAAACCAAAAATCAACAGGAAAAGCAGGTAAGTATGAATAGGACAAACAACAACCAAAACAGTAACCGAAGTAGCGCTCCAAAAGCGCAAAGCAGTCAGCAGGGCGGTCAAAACCGCAGTCAACAAGGTTCTAGTAGACCAAGCGGCCAGCAAGGCACTCAGAACCGCAGTAATGGTCAACAGCAGGGAGGACAACAGCGTACCGGTAGCAATAACACAGGTTCGCGTCCTCAGGGAAGCAGCCAGGGTGGTGCGGCAGTAAGAACTTCTTCTTCCGCAGGAAGCAACAATTCCAACCGCAGTGGTGGCAACCGTACAGGTGGTAACTCCAACAACAGCGGTAACCGTTTCGGTCAAGGACGTTTTGACGATAACCGTCAAGGCGGAGGACGGGGTGGTAACGGTGGCCGTGGAGGCAACAACCGCGGTGGAAACAATCGTGGCGGCAAATTCAACAACCGTGGTAAAGGTCAACAACAGGAGCGTCGCGAGAAAATCGACAACACGCCTAAGAAAATTATTGTGCGTGGTGAGATGACTGTAGGTGAAACAGCCAAGCTTCTTCATAAGGATGCGTCAGAAGTCATCAAGAAGCTGATTATGCTCGGAACAATGGCGACCATCAACCAAGAACTGGATATGGATACCATTCTCTTGCTTGCTGGTGACTTTGGCGTCGAGGTAGAAGTGAAAATCCCAGTGGAAGAAGATCGTTTTGAAACTGTGGAAGAAAATGATGATCCAGCGGATTTGAGAACACGTCCACCGGTTGTAACCATTATGGGTCACGTCGATCATGGTAAAACAACTTTGCTGGATGCCATTCGCTCCACGAATGTAACAGGTGGCGAAGCTGGTGGTATTACACAGCACATTGGTGCATACCAAGTTGAAATTAACAGCAAAAAAATCACTTTCTTAGATACACCGGGTCACGAAGCCTTTACCGCTATGCGTGCACGTGGTGCTCAAGTAACAGATATGACGATTATTGTGGTTGCAGCTGATGACGGTGTTATGCCACAAACGGTTGAAGCCATTAGCCATGCAAAAGCAGCAGGTCTACCAATAATCGTAGCTGTAAACAAGATCGACAAACCGGATGCCAACCCGGACAAAGTAAAGCAGGAACTTACAGAATATGAATTGGTGCCCGAAGAGTGGGGCGGCGATACAATTTTCGTCAACGTTTCCGCTAAACAAAGAATGGGTCTGGAAGACTTGCTCGAAATGATCCTGCTCGTAGCTGAAGTGAATGAGTACAAAGCGAACCCTGATAAACGGGCACGTGGTACTATTATTGAGGCTGAGCTGGATAAAGGTCGCGGTTCTGTAGCCCGTATTCTCGTTCAAAACGGGACACTGAAAGTCGGCGACGCATTCGTAGCAGGTAACTGCTTCGGACGTGTACGTGCCATGGTCAACGATAAAGGCCGTCGTCTTAAGGAAGCAGGTCCTTCTACACCAGTTGAAATTACTGGTTTGACAGAAGTTCCACTTGCAGGCGATCCGTTCATGGTGTTCGAGGATGAGCGTAAAGCTCGTGCTATCGCTGATAAACGTGCGATTACACAACGTCAATCCGATCTGGGCAGTAATACCCGCGTAACGCTGGATGACCTGTTCCAACACATCAAGGATGGCGAGATGAAGGATCTGAATGTCATTATTAAGGGTGACGTACAAGGTTCTGTCGAAGCGCTGAAAGGCTCCTTGAACAAGATTGAAGTTGAAGGTGTACGCGTCAAAATCCTTCACAGTGGTGCAGGTGCAATCACCGAATCCGATATTATTTTGGCTGCGGCATCCAATGCCATTGTTATTGGCTTTAACGTTCGTCCTGATAATCAGGCGAAGTCTACAGCAGAAGCTGAAAAAGTGGACATTCGTCTACATCGCGTCATTTACAATGTCATTGAAGAAATCGAGCAGGCTATGAAAGGCATGCTGGACCCTGAATATAAAGAAAATGTGATTGGTCACGCTGAAGTTCGTAACGTGTTTAAAGTTACTAAAGTCGGTACGATTGCTGGTTGTATGGTAACGTCTGGTAAAATTACTCGTTCAGCAGAAGCACGTCTGATCCGTGACGGTATCGTTATTTTTGAAGGTAAAATCGACTCACTGAAACGCTTTAAGGACGACGCAAAAGAAGTTGCCCAAGGTTACGAATGTGGTATCACCCTTGATGGTTATAATGATGTTAAGGAATCCGACATTATTGAAGCGTTCGTCATGGAAACAGTGGAGCGCTAACGGCAGAGAGGTGAGCACCCATGGCTAAAATACGTACAGGTCGAGTTGGCGAACAGATTAAGAAAGAACTAAGCCTACTCATACAGACCGAATTAAAAGACCCACGTATCGGTTTTATTACGGTGACTGGTGTCGATGTCACAAACGATTTGTCCCAAGCGAAAGTATACTTGAGCGTACTTGGAGATGAAGAACAAAAAACTTCTTCTCTGAAGGCGCTGGACAAAGCGAACGGTTATCTTCGTTCTGAACTTGGCAAACGGATACGGCTTCGCCATATTCCTGAGCTGATTTTCAAAATTGACGAATCTATTGCTTATGGCAGCCGAATTGAAAAGCTGTTGAGTGATATCGACAAGGATGAGAAATAGGGATTTTTGTTAGTCTGAAGAACCATGAACTGAATGTAAAGGAGACGGCAATGCATACCTATGAACAGGCGCTTCAACAAGCGAAGGAATTTATTCTGGAGCATGATGATTACCTGATCGTATCGCATGTACAGCCGGACGGAGACGCAGTCAGCTCCACCGTAACGGTGGGCTGGCTTCTCTCATGTCTGGGGAAGAAATTTACCATGCTGAATGAGGGACCTATTCCTAAACGCATGGATTTTTTATGGCATGCCGATGAGATTATGGATATGAGTCAACAACCGCCAGAACGGAAATACAACCGAATCATTTGTGTAGATTGTGCGGATTACCGTCGTGTTGGTTTGACAGAGCAGTTTTTTACGGAAGATGCCATTATTCTGAATATTGATCATCATCCAACGAACGACGCTTATGGTGCAATTAATGTGATTAAGTCAGATGCTGCGGCAACAGCGGAAATTCTTTTTGATTTATTGGAAAAGTTTGCAGTAACTTGGGAT
This sequence comes from Paenibacillus sp. ALE2, assembly GCF_054113385.1. NCBI lineage: Bacteria > Bacillati > Bacillota > Bacilli > Caryophanales > Paenibacillaceae > Paenibacillus > Paenibacillus sp. ALE2. The sequence goes on along the minus strand of NZ_CM134213.1, from coordinate 5,109,796 downwards.
GTAGAAGTAGCAACAGCTGTATATACAGGGTTGTTAACGGATACGGGAGGCTTCCGCTACTCCAACACTTCACCGAAAGTGATGTCTACGGTATCGCAACTACTTGCTTATGGTGTTGATGGCCCATTTTTGTCCGAGAAATTGCTCGAGGAAATGACATTTCCCCAAATGAAAGTGCTGACCAAAGCATTGCAAACGCTCACGATGTCAGAGGATGGTAAAGTTGCTTGGGTCGTTGTAACACCTGATGATATGACGGAATGCGGTGCTGTAAATGAGGACTTGGAAGGTATCGTGAATTATCCAAGAAATATTCGTGGGGTTGAAGTAGGCATTTTCTTTAAAGTTATTAATGATCAAGCGACCAAGGCAAGTTTGAGATCGGCAGGGAATGTTGATGTAGCTGCGCTCGCTCAATCGTTCGGGGGCGGTGGTCATGTACGTGCGGCTGGCTGTCGGCTAGAGGGTAAGCTGGAAGATATCATTGAGACCGTTGTAGGGCGGGTGAAGTCTGAGCTATGAACCCAATAAAGAAGGGACAGGCAACTTGGGAAGGTGTGCTACCTGTCTATAAACCTGCTGGATTTACCTCTCACGATGTCGTGGCCAAGGCTCGCCGTTTATTGGGGATGAAGCGAATCGGACATACTGGGACGCTAGATCCGCAGGTAACTGGTGTTCTGCCCTTGTGTCTGGGACGCGCCACCCGAGTGGTGGAGTACATGCAAGAGCGGCCCAAGGAATACCGGGCTACACTGCGCTTAGGCATTGCCACTGATACTGAAGACCTGACTGGGACAATTACAGAAGAGAGCGAACGTCCGGTTGAGGTTACCGAAATGGAAGCCAAAGCGGTTCTGGAACGTTTCGTTGGTACGATCTCCCAAGTCCCACCCATGTACTCTGCTCTCAAAATAGATGGAAAACGTCTATACGAGCTGGCTCGAGAAGGCAAAACTGTGGAGCGTAAAAGCCGTGAAGTGAGCATTTATGAGCTGGAAATGACAGGATTTGCGAAGATGGGGCCGCATGTGGATATTTCTTTTCGTGCTTTGTGCTCCAAAGGTACTTATATCCGTACACTATGTGTTGATATTGGCCGTGAATTGGGATATCCTTCAACAATGGTTAAGCTGGAGCGAACGATGTCTGCGGGAATTTCTGCGGAACATTGTTTAACATTTGAAGAAATTGAGCGCTATGTAGCCGATGGTAGCCTGGGTGAGCGGCTTATCGCCACCGATAAAGCGATTGACTATATGTCTGAGCATACAGTGGCTGAAGCTAAGGCAGCTGCAGCTCTGCAAGGCCAACGCCTGTCGCTGAGTATGATTACACCACCAGTGACAGACAACCAACCTTTCCGATTATATAAAGAGGATAAAACGTTTTTAGGCATATATGGACGGGATGAATCAGGTGCAATCGCCCCAATTAAAGTTTTTTTAAGTTTATAGAATTTATAAAATTACAGCGGTGCTGAACCATACTATAAACGCCAGAAATCTTCCCCAAGGCACGGCTTGGCTTCCGTGAAATTATGCTGATAGACGTTTTTCACCTTGAATTGTGCTATAATTTTTGACGAAGTTAGTCAAATGATGTGAAATGCAGGTGAATGAATATGATTACCGTATCGTTATCTTATCCTTTGAGTGATGAGTTATTGCAGCAATGGGGACGTCCACAAGTCACGGCGATCGGCCAGTTCGACGGCCTTCATCTGGGACATGCAAGCGTAATACGTAAGGCTGTCGCGCTCGCTCATGAACAGAATGTGCCAGTATCTGTCATGACATTTCACCCTCATCCGAAGGAAGTCATGAAAAAAGGCGATTATGAAGGTTATTTAACACCGCTTGCGGATAAGCAGACTATTCTGTCCGATATGGGTGTGGATGTACTTTATATTTTAAGTTTTAACGAAGAGTTTTCCAAGGTTAGCCCGGAGGCTTTTATAACAGACGTGCTGCTTCCATTACAAATTCGAACGGCGGTAGTAGGTTTTGATTTTAGGTTTGGCCACCGGGGAGCCGGGCATGAGGATACACTTCGGAAGCTGGGAGGGGAGCTGATGTCTGTTTACACTGTACCACCGTTCGAACTGGATGGGGATAAGGTAAGCAGCTCCGGCATTCGCCGTGCTTTACAGACGGGGGATTTAGCACATGCGTCGCGCTGGTTGGGACGCCCTTATCGTATCCAGGGTACTGTGATGGATGGAGAGAAGCGCGGACGCACAATTGGTTTTCCGACAGCTAATCTCAAGCTGAATGATTCATATGTCATTCCAGTTAAGGGTGTGTACGCTGTACGGGCGCTCGTGGGTGATCATTGGATAAATGGTGTAATGAATGTAGGAGTTAAGCCTACGTTTCATGAAGGTGTGCTGAATCCGTCGTTTGAGGTACATCTTTTTGATTTTAATCAACAAATTTATGGGGAGCCTGTGCTTGTTGAGCTTCACCATTACATCCGTCCTGAACGCAAATTCTCTTCAGTGGATGAGTTGATCAGCCAAATTGGCAATGACGCACAAACGGCTAAAAAGCTGTTGGGCTAATTTATTTACATAAGACAGGCGCTGTGTTATACTGACTTATGTTGTGTAAACAACGATGAACCTTAGCTTGGTTGTCCGCATTCACCGGCGGTTACGAGGCTAATGGCGATTATAATGAAGGAGGTGAACAGGATGGCATTGACTCAAGAGCGTAAACAGCAATTGATCGAGGAGTACAAAACTCATGAATCCGATACAGGATCACCTGAGGTACAAATCGCTATCCTTACTGAAAACATCGTCAACTTGCAAAGTCACTTTCGTTCGCACAAGAAAGACCATCACTCCCGCCGCGGGTTGTTGAAAATGGTCGGTCAGCGTCGTAAACTTTTGGCTTACCTGAAGAAGACTGATGTTAAACGTTACAGTGCGTTGATCGAGCGTCTCGGACTGCGTCGTTAATTTTCAGACATGTAATGAGAAAAGAAGCCTGGTTGTTCACCGCTTGTCCCTGCTAAGGCGACGGCGGACAGCAGCCGGGTTCTTTTTTGAAATGAGGAATCTTTTTTTGAATTACATATCCTATTTTGTCTGTGAGCTTCTTATGAATAAGACCTGCGCAGGAAATACTGGATGTGTATAGAACTTTTACAATGAAATGAAATGGAGGGATACCATGGAGCAACGCGTAGAAATGCAACTCGGCGGAAGAAAGCTGGTGCTTGAAACAGGACGTCTTGCAAAACAAGCCAATGCGGCAGTTAAGGTGAGTTACGGAGAAACAGTTGTGCTGTGTACTGTGACCGCTTCCCGTGAACCGAAAGATTTGGACTTTTTTCCGCTGACCGTGAACTATGAGGAAAGATTGTATGCTGTGGGGAAAATTCCTGGCGGATTTATTAAGCGTGAAGGACGCCCGAGTCAAAAGGCGATTTTATCCAGTCGTTTGACAGACCGTCCAATTCGCCCATTGTTCCCTGAAGGTTTCCGTAATGATGTGCAGGTGTTAAACCTAGTCATGAGTGTTGATCAGGATTGTGAACCTGAAATTGCAGCCATGATTGGAACCTCGGCAGCACTCAGTATTTCGGATGTTCCTTTTAACGGTCCAATTGGCGGGGTTGCTGTAGGTCGTGTAAACGGACAATTTGTGATTAATCCAGATATTGCACAGCAGAACGCAAGCGATCTGTATCTCGTTGTAGCTGGAACAAAAGATGCCATTATGATGGTGGAAGCAGAAGGCGATGAGATTCCAGAGGAAGTTATGCTCGAAGCTATTATGTTCGGACATGATGAGATTAAGAACATTGTGGCAGTTATTGAACAATTGGTGCAAGTAGCAGGTAAAGAGAAAATGCAGGTTAAGCTGCACGCTGTTGATGAAAAAGTGAACAGTGAAGTACGTGCTTATGCAGCTGATCGTTTGGTGGAAGCTGTTAAAATTGCAGAAAAACATGCCCGTCAAGAGGCGATTGATGCCGTTAATGAAGAGACTGTTGCCCATTTTGAAGCACAATACATAGAGACACCTGAGCTTTTGAGTGATGTGAGCGAAGTTCTCTATGATATCGTTAAGGAAGAAGTCCGTCGTCTGATTACGCATGATAAAGTGCGTCCTGATGGTCGTAAGCTTGACGAAATTCGTCCAATTGAAAGTGACACTAGCATTTTGCCGCGTACGCACGGTTCAGGCTTATTTACACGCGGGCAAACGCAGGCGCTTAGCGTTTGTACTCTTGGTGCTCTAGGGGATGTACAAATTCTAGACGGTATTGATCTGGAAGAAACCAAACGCTTCATGCATCATTACAATTTCCCTCCATTCAGCGTAGGTGAGGCTCGTCCTTTGCGCGCGCCAGGTCGTCGTGAAATCGGACATGGTGCTCTTGGTGAGCGTGCGCTTTCCAAAGTAATTCCTTCCGAAACTGAATTTCCGTACACGATCCGTCTGGTTTCCGAAGTACTGGAATCGAATGGATCGACCTCACAAGCTAGTATTTGTGCAAGCACACTGGCTATGATGGATGCAGGTGTACCGATTAAAGCTCCAGTTGCAGGTGTGGCCATGGGATTGATTAAGGATGGAGATCATGTTTCCGTACTGACAGATATCCAAGGTATGGAAGATCATCTGGGCGATATGGACTTTAAAGTTGCTGGTACAGCGGAAGGCGTAACTGCCATTCAAATGGATATTAAAATTGACGGTATTGACCGCAATATTTTACAGGATGCGCTCAAGCAAGCCAGAGAAGGACGTTTGTTCATTCTTGGCAAAATGATGGAAGCGATCCAGAAGCCACGTGAGCAATTGTCTCCGTACGCTCCAAAAATTATGACAATGCACATTAACCCGGACAAAATCCGTGATGTTATTGGAGCTGGTGGTAAAATCATCAACAAGATCATCGAAGAAACCGGCGTGAAAATCGATATTGAACAAGATGGTCGTGTGTTCATCGCTTCTACAAATCAAGAGATGAATGAGAAGGCGCGTTCCATTATTGAAGGTATCGTAAAAGAAGTCGTGGTCGGCGAGATTTACATCGGTACAGTCAAACGAATTGAGAAATTCGGCGCATTTGTTGAAATTTTACCGGGTAAAGATGGTCTGGTTCATATTTCTCAACTGTCTACTGAGCGTGTAGCCAAAGTTGAAGATGTCATTGCTATTGGTGATACGATTACGGTGAAAGTAACTGAAATCGATCAGCAAGGTCGCGTCAATTTGTCCCGTAAGGCAGTACTGACGGCTGAAGCTCCTGCTAAGTCCTAGGTTGTGAGACCGCGAACTACTGTAATAGGGAGTCTATACGTTTGTACAGAATAAGGGATTTGAATAGCATAAATTAAGCTTTTGGAAAGAGGCAGAGCTACGTTTCTGGCTCTTTTTTCATACATATGCACAAGCTGCACCCAAGTGGGCTTCTATAGCTTACTACGTCATAGATCTTGTCCTCCCCGCATACAATGTGGACAAACGAGCGGGAGGATGAAGGAATGATGAGTAGGGTGAAACGAGCAGTGTGGGTGGTAGCCACTTTAGCCATCACACTGGTAATCGGGCAGTTTAGCGGGGTTCGTGACTACGCTAGTCAATTACGTAATGGAAACGCTACAGGAGTCGAAGAGCTTGAAGCTACACCCACGATGGCGGTGGCAGCTTTACCTGATAATGCGCTTATGCAGCGACTAAGGACAGAAGCAGCACGTCAGCGGAGAGAACCAGTTGATGCCAAGGTCGACAGGGTATGGAAGGCTATTCCAGGTTATAACGGACTGGAAGTCGATTTGGATGCTACCTATCGCAAAGCCATTGCAGCTCCAGATCGGCCTATTCAATATGTATATCGCCAATTGGCACCCAAAATACATTTAAATCAACTGGGGAATGTCCCCATTTACAGGGGCAATCCTGAAAAACCGATGGTATCCTTCATGATCAATGTAGCATGGGGGAATGAGTTTATCGTGCCTATATTGAATACATTGGATCAGGAGAAGGTTAAGGCTACATTTTTTCTTGATGGAAGTTGGTTGAAGAAAAATCCTGAACTCGCCAAGGAAATTCAAAGAAGAGGGCATGAGCTTTCGAATCATGCTTATTCTCATCCCAATATGAGTCGTTTGAGCCGAGCCAGAGCCGTACAAGAAATCGAAAAGACGGAAATGCTTCTTCAAGAAACTTTGGGTGTCAAAAATAATTGGTTTGCCCCTCCATCGGGGGATTTTAATCAACAAACAGTGGATATAGCCGCAGAGCATGGACTCAAAACTGTGTTGTGGACATTGGACACCGTAGATTGGAAACATCCGTCACCGGAATCGGTGGTTCATAAAATCAACAGCAAGGTTGAGTCAGGCTCCCTGATATTGATGCACCCAACAGAATCCTCGGCTGCTGCTCTCAAAGGTATGATTCATGCCATTCGTAGTAAAGGACTTGTGCTTGGAACTGTCAGTCAGACGCTTTCCCCTGATCGGCAGCTACCAGCTCCGGTTGAGTGAACGTCTTTTTTCTGTTAGGATTGAACATTATGGCAAAGTATGCAATTCAGTTTAGGAGGGCCAAGCGTGGAAAGAATTCAACTCAAAAACGGCCTAAGAGTGGTCATCGAAAAAATTCCAACCGTGCGTTCTGTTTCTTTCGGCATCTGGGTTAAAACCGGTTCGCGGAACGAAACACCTGACAATAGCGGTATTTCTCATTTTATTGAACACATGCTTTTCAAAGGAACAGAGCGTTTTAGTGCTAAGGAAATCGCTGAGCAATTCGATGCCATCGGAGGAAATGTTAATGCTTTCACTTCGAAGGAATATACGTGCTATTATGCGAAAGTGCTAGATGAGCATCTACCGATCGCAGTCGATGTACTGTCTGATATGTTCTTTAATTCCAAATTGGATCAGGAAGAGCTCGCAAGAGAGAAAAATGTGATTTTGGAGGAAATCTCCATGTACGAGGACACACCGGATGATATGGTGCACGATCTTGTATCTCGGGCGGCCTATGGCGAACACCCACTGGCTTATCCGATTCTCGGAACCGAAGATCACCTGCTAGCTATGGATAGCTCACATCTCAGCCATTATATGAAGGAGCACTATACAATCGACAATACAGTTATCAGTGTAGCTGGTAATGTTGACGATCGTCTTGTAGAATTGCTGGAGCAACATTTTGGGCATTTCGATAATCACGGAACCGTTACGCCACTGACAGTACCTGCGTTTAACGGTCAGCTCTTGTACCATGAGAAAGCAACGGAGCAGAATCATATTTGTCTATCTCTGCCTGGATTTGCAATAGGCGACGATCTCCAGTATGCTATGGTTTTGCTGAATAACGCGATCGGCGGGGGCATGAGCTCACGTTTATTTCAGGAAATTCGTGAAAAACGCGGACTGGCTTATTCGGTCTATTCCTATCATAGCTCCCATGCCGATAGTGGAATGTTCACAATCTATGCAGGTACCGCTCCTAAGCAAACAAAGGATGTGCTCGATTTGACGCTGGAGCTGTTACGAGATGTGGCTATCAATGGTTTGGACGCTAATGAGCTTCGTAAAGGCAAGGAGCAGCTAAAAGGAAGTCTGATCTTAAGCCTTGAGAGTACGGGTAGCCGAATGAACCGTCTTGGAAAAAATGAGTTAATGTTGGGTCAGCATTATACGCTGGATCAAATGATCGAACACATCGAACAAGTGACGGCTGATGATGTGAACAAAGTGCTGGATCGGATGTTTTCGGAGCCGTTTGCTCTGTCAATGGTCGGAGCGAGCGATTCAGCGGTTAAGGATATGAGGAGGGACTATTTTGTTAACTTACGTTGAAATTAACAGACTCGGGGGCAATGAAGATATTGAGCTCCCCCGCAAAATGTCAGAGCTTGCATCGGGATTTGACTTGTATGCAGCAGTACAGGAGGATTTGGTTCTGGAACCTGGCAAACGTTGTCTCATTCCAACTGGATTTGCAATAGCTATGCCAGCAGGATTAGAGGCACAAATCCGTCCGCGTAGTGGACTGGCTCTCAAGCATGGTATTACTTGTCTTAACACGCCTGGAACGATTGATGCAGATTATCGTGGAGAGATTAAGGTGCTTCTTATCAATTTAGGCGAGGAACCGTTCACCATTACGCGCAATGAGCGAATTGCACAAATGGTATTTCAGGTTGTGCCTGAGGTGGAGTTAAAACAAGTAGACCATTTGTCTGAAACTGTACGCGGTGCTGGAGGCTTTGGTCATACAGGACGCTGAGTCTACGGTTCACTTGCATGCAGTGTAATACAATTGTCCATTTTGTAGGAAGCTTCAATATTACTCGCTTAAGAGTAAGCATACACATAAAAGTCGTTCCGTAGAGGGGCGGCTTTTTTTGTGTTTTTTCACCCCTTCCCGGGCATCTGCATAGAATAAAAGCATATCGTGTCTCGGAAAGGAGTGATCCGGATGCTAACAGGAATGCGCATCGTTGTTTTGGGTGGCGATGCGAGGCAGCTTGAGGTAATCCGCAAATGTGTCGACATGGATGCTACTGTCACTGTGGTCGGCTTTGACAAGCTCGAAGTACCACTCAAAGGAGTCACATTAGAGCCATTGTCTGTCAAGCTGCTGGAATCGTCAGACGCACTGATTCTGCCAGTGGTGGGATGCGATGAGGAAGGCAACGTGAATGCACTTTTCGGAGCACAAAAGCTCCAGTTTCTGAATGAGCATGCTGCTGCTCTTCCACCGCATTGCGTTGTATATACAGGAATGGCGCGAGCGTACTTAAAAGAAATTTGTACCAGGCATGAATTGAAGCTGGTTGAGCTGCTGGAGAGAGATGATGTGGCCATATACAATTCTATACCTACGGCTGAAGGCGCACTGATGATGGCAATTCAGCATACTGATTTTACGATCCATGGTGCAGATTGTATGGTTCTAGGCATGGGACGGACTGGATTTACCATGGCAAAGGCACTACAGGGGTTGGGAGCCAAAGTGAAAGTTGGAGTACGGCGGGCGGAGGATGCAGCGAGAGCCGTGGAGATGGGTTGGAAGCCTTTTATGACAAGGGATTTAGCGAATGAGACAAAGGGAGTTGACTTGATTTTTAATACGATACCCTCTATGATTATCACAGCGCAAATTCTGTCTAAATTGCCACTGAGTACCGTGATTATAGATCTTGCTTCCGCCCCAGGCGGTTGTGATTTCCGGTATGCGGAAAAGCGTGGAATTACGGCTATGCTTGCCCCCGGTCTTCCCGGTATTGTTGCTCCCAAAACTGCTGGTACCATTATAGCGAATACGCTGGTGCAGTTGTTAATGGAAGATAATCCTGATCGGGGGGATGCACAATGAGTTGGCAAGGGAAAACGGTAGGTTATGCTATTACAGGCTCACATTGCACATTTGAAGAGGTAATGCCTGTTATACAGCGCTTTGTTGATGAGGGTGCGAAGGTCGTTCCCATTATATCCAATACCGTACTAACAACGGATACTCGCTTCGGTACTTCGCAAAGTTGGCAAAAACAGTTGAAAGATATAACAGGGAATGATATCATTTCTACAATTGTGGAGGCTGAGCCACTGGGACCCTCCCAAATGCTCGATGTGCTGGTGATTGCACCTTTGACGGGGAATTCGATGAGCAAGTTAGCGAATGCGATGACGGACAGTCCGGTTTTGATGGCTGCCAAGGCGCAATTACGCAACGGCCGTCCACTTCTTTTAGCCATATCTACTAATGATGGACTTGGTCTAAATGCTGCCAATATCGCCAAGTTACTAGTAGCCAAGAACATCTTTTTTGTGCCGTTCGGACAGGATAATCCAGTTAAAAAGCCGAACTCGCTTGTAGCCAATATGGAATTGATTCCCGAGGCTGCCTATGAAGCATTGCAGGGCAGGCAGATTCAGCCGATGATTGTGGAACGCAAGACCCCATGAAGTACTATAATTAACTGCTGAGCATCCCTCGCCTAGAAGATGATTCGATAATCCATCGGGTCTAATTTCTTGTTGGCGGTGGATGCTTTCAGAATAAAAAATGGTTTTTTAGTCGAGAAGGGGAGATACACCAGATGAGCAATAGAAAGTTTAATGTAGCTGTCGTTGGAGCGACAGGCGCTGTAGGGGAACAGATCGTAAATCTGCTGGAAAAACGCGATTTTCCTGTGGACAAAATCAAATTTCTTTCTTCGCCTCGTTCTGCCGGCACGTTAATTAGCTTTAAAGGCCAGCAGATTCCAGTAGAGATTGCTACCCCCGACAGCTTTGAAGGAATCGACATTGCTTTGTTTAGTGCAGGCGGAGACGTGAGTAAGGAACTGGCGCCGCATGCTGTTCGTCATGGGGCAGTTTGCATTGACAACACCAACGCATTCCGAATGGAACCGACAGCTCCTCTTGTAGTACCTGAGGTGAACAGCGACAAAATTGCCGAGCATCAGGGAATTATCGCGAACCCGAACTGCTCCACCATTCAGATGGTAGCTGCTTTGAAACCATTATATGATCAGTATGGCATTTCTCGTATCATAGTATCCACGTACCAGGCCGTTTCCGGCGCTGGAAGCCGTGCTATTGATGAATTGAATCGTCAAAGCGCAGCCATTCTTAACGGTGATGAAGTTCAGCCAGATTTGCTGCCGGTAGGTTCGTTGCCAGTAAAGCATCAGATTGCTTTCAATGCTATTCCGCAAATTGATAAATTCCAGGATAATGGTTATACACTGGAAGAAATGAAAATGGTACGCGAAACGAAAAAAATACTAGGTGACGATTCTGTAGACGTAACGGCAACGTGCGTTCGTATTCCTGTTGTATATGGTCACTCGGAATCTGTCTATGTAGAGCTTAAAAATGATTATGATCTAGAAGAAGTTCGTAATCTGCTGGCTTCCGCACCTGGAGTAACGCTGGTAGACGATCCTACTGCCCAGCTTTATCCGTTGGCATCCGAAGCTGCAGGAAAACCTGACGTATTCGTAGGGCGTGTACGTCGTGATTTGGGCAATAGCCGTGGATTGAATTTGTGGGTCGTATCCGACAATCTGCTCAAGGGAGCGGCATGGAACGCGGTGCAAATCGCGGAAATTATTGCTGCAAAGGCGGAGTAACGTTCCTAAAGCAGGGAGTAATATGGGGGAAAAATAATGGGTATTTTGGTGCAAAAATTTGGGGGAACCTCGCTGTCCACACCTGAAGCGCGTCAACTTGTGCTGGCACATGTGAAGCGGGAGCTGGAGCAAAATCTTCGATTGGTTGTTGTTGTGTCGGCCATGGGGAGAAAAGGAGAGCCCTATGCAACGGACACGCTGCTGGATTGGGCGGCTTCTAACGGTGACAGTCTTCCTAAGCGCGAGCGGGATTTACTGCTGTGCTGTGGTGAAATCATTTCTGCCGCTACGTTATGCAGCCTGATGGAGAAGGAAGGTATTCCTGCTACGGTGCTGACTGGAGCACAGGCAGGCTTTATTACGGATGATCAATATGGCAATGCTCGCATTTTGGATATCAAGCCAGACCGGATTGTGGAAGAGCTGAACCAAGGCAGAGTTGTCATTGTGACAGGTTTTCAGGGACAAACTGCTGATGGTGATATGACTACCCTTGGTCGGGGAGGCAGCGATACGTCAGCTACGGCGCTGGGGGCTGCTCTACATGCAGATATGGTGGATATTTATACAGATGTGAATGGTATATTAACCGCTGATCCGCGTATTGTGGAAAATGCGAAGCCGCTTGCACATGTTAGCTATACAGAAATTTGTAATATGGCTCATCAGGGAGCCAAGGTGATCCATCCTCGTGCTGTTGAAATCGCCATGCAGGCGAATATTCCGGTACGGGTTCGCTCAACCTTCTCCGAAGGAGAGGGGACGTTGGTTACCCACCCAGAAGGCTTTAAAGACGTGCAGGCAGATATCGTAGACCGTTTCGTGACCGGTATTGCGTATGTCGGCAATGTTACTCAAATTACTGTTGAATTAAAGTCAGGTTTGGAGCACTTGCAATTACAAGTGTTCAAATCTATGGCTGAACATGGAATCAGCGTTGATTTTATTAACGTAACTCCATCAGGGGCGGTTTATACCGTATTTGATAATGATGGAAGCAAAGCGGTTGAAGTACTTAACGGTTTAGGACTAGAGCCTAAGATACTGGCCGGATGTGCTAAAGTTTCGGTCATAGGCGGTGGTATCAACGGGGTACCAGGTATTATGGCGACAATTGTGGAGGCATTGACAGAATCAGACGTACAGATCCTTCAATCGGCAGATTCCAACACCACGATCTGGGTACTTGTTAAAAAGGAAGATATGGTGCAGGCTGTACGCGCATTGCATAATAAATTTGAACTCCATCAATAGGCGCATTGTCCGTGCTCGGACTTGCAAAAAAAGGAGGCAGCATGGTGAACTTCGGCAGATTGATTACCGCAATGGTGACACCTTTTGATCAGCAAGGAGAGATTGACTGGACTGCATTGTCCTCGTTGATTGATTACTTAATAGAAGAACAGCATTCAGAGTCACTTGTTGTATCTGGAACAACAGGGGAGTCTCCTACCCTGAGCGATGATGAAAAAATTAAGTTGTTTGCATTTGTTGTAGAAAAAGCAGCTGGGCGATGTAAAATTATTGCCGGGACGGGAAGCAATAATACACGTCATTCCATCCATCTCACCCGTGCTGCGGAGCAGGCGGGAGCAGACGGTGTGCTGCTGGTAGTGCCATATTATAATAAACCGAATCAGGAAGGGATGTATCAGCATTTCAAAAGTATTGCAAACTCCACATCCCTTCCAGCTATACTGTATAATGTTCCAAGCCGTACCGGAGCCAGCCTAACAGCTGAAACGACACTGCGACTTGCACAAATTCCGAACATTGTAGGAACCAAAGAATGTGCATCACTTGCACAGGTCACACAGATTGCAGCGTCAGCACCAGAAGGCTTTCTGGTTTATTCCGGGGATGATGCATCCGGACTGCCAGCCATGGCTGTAGGTGCTTATGGCATTATCAGCGTAGCGAGCCACGTGGTAGGTGCAGAAATGAAGCGGATGTTGGATTCATTTGTAGGGGGACGCGCGCAGGAGGCAGCCAAACTGCATCAGCAGTTGTTCCCAATTTTTAAGGGCATGTTCGGCTGTCCTCATCCTCTACCTAATCCGGTGGCTGTAAAGTATGCATTAGAATTACGAGGGATTAAGGTAGGTTCAGTTCGGTTGCCGCTTATTCCTCCTACCGAAGATGAAGCGAAGTTTATTAAGAATTTATTTACCCGCTAAAAAGAAATAGCTGTAAGATGTTTATAAATATAAGGAGTACCCTTGTTAAGGGCAGTCGGTAGGTGCAACACCGACTCGGTTATTGTCTGACAAGGTCCTCTGGCATGAAGGGCGTTCTTATAGAACGTCCTTTTTGCTATGCTGTTAATCAGGTATGTAGATAAAATGACACTTACTTATGGTTTGGGAAGGCAATGGGAAACCTAGCGTAACGAACAGGATGACTTGTTTTTTCGTATTTTAATCATGTATAATGGGGTCAAGTGACTGGGTGCGGTATTTTTTTGAAAATTAAATAACAAATCAAGGTACGACGTCCAACTACCATAGGAGGTTTAGATTCATTTGTCTAAAAAAACAAACAACGATAAATTGATGATTTTCGCTTTGGGCGGCGTCGGTGAAATCGGGAAAAATATGTATGTCGTTCAATACGGCAATGACATTGTCGTGGTGGATTCCGGTCTGAAATTTCCGGAAGAGGACATGCTTGGCATCGATATCGTTATTCCTGATATTTCCTACCTTACAGAGAACCGCGACAAAGTAAGAGGCATTGTGCTGACTCATGGTCACGAGGACCATATTGGCGGTTTGCCTTACGTGCTGAAACATTTGAATGTACCTGTATATGGTACCAAATTGACGCTGGGACTGGTGGAAAACAAGCTGAAGGAAGCGAATCTGCTTGGTGAAACCAAACGTATTTTGATCAATGCTGATTCCGAAATCAAACTGGGCTCCACATTGAAAGTAACATTCTTCAAAACCAACCATAGTATTCCTGATTCAGTAGGTGTTTGCATTGATACTCCTGAAGGCGCTGTTGTTCATACAGGAGACTTCAAATTTGATCATACTCCGGTGAACGGACAATATGCAGATTTGCAGCGTATGGCTGAGATTGGCACACGTGGCGTATTGGCTCTATTGTCAGACAGTACCAATGCCGAAAAACCGGGCTTTACACCTTCGGAAAAGAGCGTTGGCATTGTGTTGGAAGATATTTTCCGCAAGTCGAGACAGCGTGTGGTCGTAGCCACTTTTGCTTCGAACGTACATCGCATTCAGCAGGTCATTAATGCTGCTGAGGCAACCGGACGCAAAGTAACGGTGATTGGTCGCAGTATGGTTAATGTCGTAGGTATTGCTTCTGATTTGGGCTACTTGGAAATTCCAGATGGAATGCTGATTGAGCCTGAAGAAGTTGGTAAAATGTCAGCGGATCGCGTAGTTATTCTCTGCACAGGTAGTCAAGGTGAACCGATGTCCGCTTTGACAAGAATGGCTCGTTCTACGCATCGTAAGGTAGATATTCTTCCAGGGGACTCAGTGATCATCGCAGCTACTCCGGTACCAGGTAATGAAAAATATGTTGGACGCACTATTGATGAGCTGTTCCGTCTGGGTGCCAATGTATACTACAGCGCAGCTAATCCTGGTATCCACGTTTCTGGACACGGCAGCCAGGAAGAACTCAAGCTGATGCTGAATCTGATGAAACCAAAATTCTTCTTGCCAATTCACGGCGAGTTCAGAATGCAACGTCGTCACGCTCTTCTGGCTGAAGGAGTAGGTATCGAGCCTGAAAATATCTTTATCACGGATATCGGTGAAGTCATTGAAATTCAGAATGGCGGAGCACGCAGAGCTGGTAAAGTTACAGCAGGTAACGTACTGATCGATGGACTAGGTGTAGGAGATGTAGGAAATATCGTGTTGCGCGACCGCAAATTGTTGTCACAGGACGGTATTTTGGTAGTGGTTGTCACACTGAGCAAGCAAGATGGGACGATTAAGTCAGGCCCAGATATCATTTCCCGTGGTTTCGTGTATGTTCGTGAATCAGAAGGTTTGCTAGATGAAGCAAATCGTATTGTTTCAAGTACACTGCATAAGCTCATGAGTGAAAATGTAAATGAATGGGCTTCCCTGAAGACAAATGTCAAGGATGCACTGGGTCGCTTCTTGTATGAGCAAACTCGTCGCAGACCGATGATTCTGCCAATTATAATGGAAGTGTGATTCGATTGAAATATGTTCAAAAACTTGAATTAAAAACTTAAGTCACAGGCACACAGTCGCCTCTCTTCCCGCAGGAAATATTGGACGGTTTCCGCGGAAAGAGAGGCTTTTTTTGATTTTAGGGTCGAGGAAAGGCATGGAGGTGGGTATAAAATATTCCATTTCCATCCCATACTATAGGGTGAAGACGGGGCACATAGATGCGTATAGCGAAAGGAAGATCACCCATATGGAACATTACAGCAATTTATCTTCTGGCAACGAGGAAACGGAAGCGCCAGAACAACCAGAGGTTGGACAAAGACCCGTTTTACCTGCTATGGAGGCTTTACAGCAGCTGGGTCAAACCTCCATGCCCGGAAGCGAGTCCAATATTTTTTGTATGACGATTATCGGTCAGATTGAAGGACACCTCATCTTACCGCCTCAAAACAAAACAACAAAATATGAGCATATTATTCCGCAGTTGGTAGCGGCAGAGCAAAACCCACGTATCGAAGGATTAATGATTTTGCTGAATACAGTTGGTGGTGATGTAGAGGCAGGACTGGCTATTGCAGAAATGATCGCATCGATGAGTAAACCAACAGTGACCATTGTTATAGGAGGTGGACATAGCATCGGTGTGCCGATTGCTGTATCTTCTACGTATTCTTATATTGCCGAGAGTGCGACGATGACCATTCATCCAATTCGTATGAGCGGCCTGGTCATCGGAGTCCCACAGACTTTTGAATATATGGAAAAAATGCAGGAGCGTGTCGTCCGCTTCGTCGTTTCTCATTCTCGCATTACAGAAGAGCGGTTTAAGGAACTGATGTTCAAAACTGGTGAATTAAACCGCGACATTGGTACAGCGGTCGGAGGAATTGATGCAGTAAAATACGGTTTGATGGATGCGGTTGGTGGTATAGGAGAGGCGCTGAAACAGTTGAATACCATCATTGAGACGCGCCGTCAGCAGAACGGCATGACAGGGACTCCACAGCAGCCCCCTTATGCACCTTTTTCGCCCAATGCCACAGGCACCCCTACAGGAACCCTTTCAAGTGAGCACAGCAAGGAGCTGCCCCAATGACACTATATACTGTAATGCCAATGGAATTGGTGTGGGAAGGTATGTGGAAGGAGGCAGAGGAGCTTGTAGAGGTCCGGGTAGATGGTCTGCTTATGCAGGTACAGCCGCTTGAAAGTCGTAGGGGGATCATAGTAAGGCTCTTGGACTGTCCATTGGATGCCTACCTCAATCCTCGTTATGGACCAGGTCAGATCATTGAGTGGTCATAGAAGCTGTCGAATAGTACAGAAATAGGTCAATTGCTGCTGAAAAAGAACATATGTGCGGATAGCGAGTGACGTGGTATAATATTCTTCTGGGGGGTGACCTTGTATGTCCAGAAGAAGAAAAAGAAAAAAGAAAGCCATATTTGGCGGAGTTTTAAAATATGAAATTTACGGCATTGTGCTGATTACATTGGCGGTCATTGCGTTATCGGGTGAAGCGGCAGTTGGTCGGTCGCTATCCAAGATGTTTGGGCTTGTACTGGGGAAATTCTATTTTGTGATTCCCCTGATTGGCATTTATTATGGTCTGATGGTGATGATTCACCGCAAGTGGCCGAACCAGTGGAACTCACGGAAGACGGGTTTGCTGTTGTTGGTATTTGCCTTTACACTTATGAGTTCTATTTCATCTATGGAGCAGCGTTTGGGACCGATTAACGCGCTTCAGCCGGGCGGAGTGATGAGCCAGATACATATAGATATGCGTGAGCAGTTGCTGTCGCCTGATCAGCAAGGCCATACCTCGATGCTGAATAAGGATATTAGCGGGGGCTACGTTGGCGCATTACAGCTTACCGTTCTGTTGTGGCTGTTTGGTCTCACAGGAGCTAAGCTGATCATGATTGTCATGTTCGTCATTTGTTTTATGCTGATGACCCAGCTGTCTTATGTGGATTTAGTGCGGATTGTAAAGACCAAGCTACTGACAGCCGGGGGAAGCGTGCGGAAAAAATGGACTGGTAAAGCCACTCCGCTTTCTGCATCTAGCAAAGGCAGTGGAAATAGAAAACCCAAATCTGAGCCTATTCCTGCCTATGAAGAGGATATGGATGATGATTTTGATGAAATGCAGCCTCCAGCACGCAAGCAGCCAATTTTCTTTCAGTTGTTTGGCCTTAAAAATACAGATAAGGCGGACAAGGAAGAGCAAACTGCACATGCGGATGAAGATGAACATGATCTTCTATATGAGGCTGGTGACGTGCAGCCTCAGTGGAGAAATGGCAATCAGGGAGAAGAGCTGTCTGACGTAATCGAACACGTTGAGCAGGAAGCCTCAATTCCGGTAAAAAGATCGCCAATCATTAGGGACTTCTTCGAACAAGTGAAAAATGAGGAAAAAAGATCAGAGGCTGAACTTGAAGACTCCCTGACAGGTGGAGTGCGGAACGATTCCATTGATGAACCTCTGGATAGTAATTTTATGGATGCCGATGCGAATACGAATATAAATATAAATGATTCGGCAACGATCCATGGGACATCAGAAGAAGCTCAGGAGCTGGCTCAGACGATTGCTAATGGATTGACAGGCGAAGAAGCTGAAGGAAACAATGTAGCTATTCCAGCTCCACCACCGCCTAAGCCGTACAAGCTTCCATCGTTCCGTTTGCTTGCCAAACCGCAAAATGCAGGCAAAGGTATGGGACAAAAGGATTACATGCAAACAGCACGCAAGCTGGAGGCCACGCTGGAAAGCTTCGGTGTTCGGGCGAAAGTGCTGGAGGTTGTACGTGGTCCAGCCGTCACACGTTATGAAATCCAGCCGGACATTGGCGTGAAGGTTAGCCGGATTGTAAGTCTGACGGATGACATTGCACTTGCGCTTGCTGCAAAGGATATCCGTATGGAGGCACCTATTCCCGGCAAGTCCGCCATAGGAATAGAAGTTCCGAATAATGAAGTTTCTATCGTAACCATGCGTGAGGTAATGGAAACGACAGTTTTCCAGGAATCAGTTTCCAATTTGTCGATTGCATTTGGCCGTGATATTGCAGGACAAACGATTGTTGGTAATTTAGCTAAGATGCCCCATCTGCTTGTAGCTGGAGCTACGGGTTCGGGTAAATCGGTGTGTATCAATGGGATTATCACGAGTATTTTGTACAAAGCGAAGCCAGATGAGGTGAAATTTCTGATGGTTGATCCCAAGATGGTGGAGTTGAACGTGTATAACGGAATCCCCCATTTATTGGCTCCGGTCGTGACTGATCCCAAGCGTGCCTCACTGGCATTGAAGAAAATCGTAGTTGAAATGGAAAAAAGATATGAGCTGTTTTCCAAATCAGGCACCCGTAATATTGAGGGCTACAACAATTTGATGAAGGATAACCCGGATGCATTTCTGCCTTACATTGTCGTTATTGTGGACGAGCTGGCAGATTTAATGATGGTTGCTGCAGGAGATGTGGAGGATGCGATTGCGCGACTTGCCCAAATGGCGCGTGCAGCAGGCATCCATCTGATTATTGCAACACAAAGACCTTCGGTTGATGTAATTACAGGGGTTATTAAAGCCAATATTCCTTCACGTATTGCTTTCGGCGTTTCTTCGCAGGTGGATTCCCGCACCATACTGGATATGGGCGGTGCTGAGAAACTGCTTGGACGTGGTGACATGCTGTTCATGCCGATGGGGGCTTCCAAACCAGTCCGCGTTCAGGGAGCGTTTATGAGTGATCAGGAAGTGGAAAACATTGTTAACTATGTGCGTGAACAGGGTGAAGCTCAGTATGATGAAACGCTTGTGCCTGAGGTGGAAGAGGTATCCACTGATGCGGATGAAATGCTGGATGAGCTGTATGATCAGGCTGTCAACATCATTTTGGAGGCTAAACAAGCTTCCGTTTCGCTCCTTCAGCGCCGTATGCGGATCGGTTATACACGTGCTGCCCGACTGATTGACTCCATGGAAGCCCGCGGTGTCATCGGTCCTTACGAGGGAAGTAAGCCCCGTGAGGTACTTATCTCAATGGAACAATATCAGCAAAATAAAGTTAGCTCCTGAGCATTATCTTTTATCAGCATTCCATTTAAACGCTGTTTGTACGCATGATGAGTTGTTAAATATGACAACTCCATGCACGCAAATAGCGTTTTTTTGTGATGTTTTTTTGAGGTGTGGAACTGCCTGCTCAAAGAAGATTAAAAGGGTGAATAGCTTCTAGCGGAGCTTGTCATAATAAACGTAGCCATCCTGTTAATCCCACAAAAGAAAGGTAGAGCGCAGCATATGAAAAAAACAATGGTCTGGATTTGCACGGGTATCCTCGCAGCCTCGGCTATTACGTACACAGGACTTTTTAAAAACGACTCTGTACAGCAGCGAGTAGAGTCGCCAAGCACGCAGCAGAAAGTAACAGCGGCGCAGCCTGTTCAGCCGACATTCAGTTCAGAAGCGGTTGATTTTGGCACTTATGGCCAGGATGTATATGAACTGCAATCACGATTGAAGCTGCTGGGTTTTTTTGGCGGAAAAGTGGACAGCCATTTTGGCAGCAGTACACTAAAGGCTGTAAAGGGTTTTCAAAAGGAGTTTGGTATCAGACCCGATGGAGTGGTAGGTGCGAAAACCAAATTAAAGCTGGTGAATGCTACTCCACACTGGAAGCCGACGGAAACGCCTATGCATCGTAATAATCAAGGTTCTGATCAGGGACAGGCAGCGAACAAAAACGATAAATCTGATCAAAATGAGGAAACGATGGGATCAGCCAACACCATGGGACTGTCTGAAAACGATCTTAAAATCATGGCCAATGCGGTCTATGGTGAATCCCGCGGTGAGCCGTTTGAAGGACAAGTTGCCGTGGCGGCTGTTATTTTGAACAGGGTCAAGTCGCCAAGTTTTCCGAATACACCGTCTGGGGTAATCTTTCAGCCGGGGGCTTTCACTGCTGTAGCAGACGGCCAAATCTGGCTCACGCCGAATGAGACTGCACAAAAGGCGGTACGTCAAGCCCTGAACGGCTGGGACCCAAGCGGAGGATGTCTATATTATTTTAACCCTAAAACAGCTACCTCCAAATGGATTTGGAGCCGTCCGCAGGTGAAAACCATCGGGGAACATATTTTCTGCATGTAAAACGCCGAAGCAGCCGGGAGCTTGTCTCCGGTTGCTTCTTGGCTTTTGCATGGTTAGAATATAGATTGGTACACTTTACCTCTTTACAGGAAAAAGATGTACAGTAGCTATTGCTAATCAAAGGCTAGACGCAAATTGACGTCACAAAGGAGTTTTGGACTTGAACAAAACAGGTTTCGAGCGTGGCACACGCAGACAACTAAGGATTCATGTACTGCCCACCAAGCGCTTTAAGACGTTCGCCATATCGTTGTATGTAGGTACTCCGCTACGTGAGGAAACTGTAACTCGTGTGGGACTGGTACCTTTCGTTCTGCGACGGGGTACAGAATCGTATCCGCAGACTACACAATTTAGAGAGCAGTTAGAACAATTGTATGGTGCGGGTTTTGGATTCGATGTATATAAACGTGGAGATTATCAGATCGTGCAATTTCGCATGGATACAATTAATGACAACTTTGTAAGCAGTCCGGATAGTTTGCTGGATCGTTCGTTTTCTTTCCTTGGAGAGGTTCTGACGAAGCCTGCATTGGAAAACGGTGCATTTCAAACGGGATATGTACAGCAGGAACGAGAAAATGTTCGTAAGAAGCTGGAATCTATAGTTAACGATAAAATACGTTATGCTGGGGAGCGTTGTATGGAGGAGATGTGCAAAGATGAGCCTTATCGTCTGCATCCTCTTGGTCAACGATCAGATCTAGACAGCATAAATGCACAAAATTTGTATGAGGCTTATGGAGACTGGCTGAATAATGCCAGCATGGATTTATACGTCGTGGGAGATACCACGCTGGAAGAAGTTGAAAAGTTTGTGGATCGCTATTTTCAATTAAACCGCTCGACGGAAACGGGATATGTACCTGAACAGCCCAAATCGGTAGAACGTGATGTTCAAACTATAGTAGAGCGTCTTGATGTAAACCAAGGCAAGCTCAACATGGGGCTACGAACCTCTATTACGTATGGCGATGAACGTTATGCTTCTGCATTAATGTACAATGGCGTTCTGGGTGGGTATCCGCATTCAAAGCTGTTTGTCAATGTGAGGGAGAAGGAGAGTTTGGCGTATTATGCTTCGTCACGCTATGACGGGCATAAAGGCATTGGCACAATACAATCCGGTATCGAAATTCCTAATTATGAAAAAGCGGTTACTATTATCCGCAAGCAACTGGAAGATACACAAAATGGAGCAATTACCGAGCTGGAAATGACCCAAACGCAGGCAATGATACGCAACTTGCTAAAGGAAATGCAGGACTCCGCTTTTGAGATGATTGCCTATGATTTTAACAGACAGCTTTCCGGCAAAGAGCGGACGGTCGAGGAGCTGCTGAGCCAGGTGGAGGCAGTCAAGGTGCAGGATGTTCAGGATGCCGCCCGGACGTTCCGACTGGACACTATTTATTTCTTGAGAGACCAGAAGGGGGAATAGCGTTGGAGCATATATCGTATGAGCACTTGCAGGAGACGCTGTACTATGAAGTAATGGATAATGGCTTGCACGTTTATGTGTTGCCCAAACCGGGCTTTCAGAAGACGTATGCCACATTTGCAACTAAATATGGCTCGGTTGATAATCATTTCCGGGTAGAAGGTCAACAGTCCGTCAAGGTGCCGGATGGCATAGCTCATTTTTTGGAGCATAAAATGTTTGAAGAGCCCGAAGGCGATATTTTTGCTACCTTTTCCTCTAATGGAGCATCGGCGAACGCATTTACGAGCTTTGATCAGACCGTATATCTGTTTTCGGCAACCGAACGCATTCAAGAGAATTTGACCACACTAGTCAATTTTGTTCAGCATCCTTACTTTACAGATGAAAATGTGGAGAAGGAAAAAGGCATTATAGGCCAGGAAATCAATATGTATGAAGATAACCCCGACTGGCGGAGTTACTTTGGTCTGATTGAGGCATTGTACAAGGTCCATCCGGTGCATATTGATATAGCAGGTACTATTCAATCCATCAGTACGATTACGAAGGAAACGTTGTACAGTTGCTATGAAGCTTTTTACCATCCAAGTAATATGATTCTTTTTGTAGTAGGTGGAGTGGATCCAGCCGAAATAACCGAATTGGTACGTAATAATCAGGCGAAAAAGGACTATAAGCCGCAGGGGGAGATCGAGCGGATTTTCGATGATGAACCCACAACGGTTGCAGAGCCGCGTCATGAGGTAAAGCTGGCTGTTTCTTTGCCAAAGTTGCTGTTTGGATTCAAGGAGGCTGAAGTAGGTCTAACGGGAGAAGCTTTGCTACGTCATGATCTGGAAACCAAGCTGATGCTTGATCTCTTGTTTGGTTCCAGTACACAGCTATATCAGAAGCTCTACGATGAGGACCTGATTTCGGACAGTTTTGGCCATGAGTACAATAGTACGCAACGGTATGCATTTTCTGCGATCGGCGGGGATACCAAAGACCCTGATCGGCTGTTGGCTAGGATACGAGAAGAGGTAGAGTCTATTCAGAAGCAGGGGTTTGCAGCAGAACATTTTGAACGAGCGCGCAAAAAGAAGATCGGCGGTTATCTACGCACTCTCAATTCTCCCGAAAATATTGCGCATGAGTTTACAAGACATCGCTTCCGCGACAGTGATTTTTTTCAATTGCTTCCGGTTTATGAAAGTATCACGCTTGAGGATGTAAACCGTCGTCTGAAAGATCATATAAAGTGGGATCAAATGGCAATATCGCTGGTGGTGAGTCCGTAATGTCCAGGGAGAGGGAACCGATGACCACCGAGGGCGGAGAGTTAAAGGCTATTGGCGATACGACTGTGCTGATTACAGGAGCAAGTGGTGGAATTGGTGCGGCTATTGCTGAACGTTTTGCAGCAGTAGGGATGAATGTGGTCATTCACTACATGAAGTCCCATGAAAAAGCAAATGAAGTTGCTCGTCGTTGCATGACTTATTCAGGCAAGGTAATGACTGTTTCAGCCGATCTGCGGAGTAAGGAGCAGATTGAACGTATGCGGGAAAAGCTGGATAATCACGGAATGAAGCCAGATATTCTAGTGAATAATGCTGGATTATCTCATTATGGGCTGCTTTCAGATGTATCGGAAGAGGAATGGGACGAAGTGATGGCCGTGAATGTTAAGGGAACTTTTTTGTGTACGCAGGTTTTTATGCCGCATATGATTTCCCAACGCTATGGCCGTATTGTGAATGTTTCGTCTGTGTGGGGCATATGTGGAGCTTCGTGCGAGGTATTGTACTCCACTACCAAGGGAGGCATTAACGCTTTCACTAAAGCACTGGCTCAAGAGGTTGCGCCTTCTGGCGTAACAGTGAATGCTGTGGCTCCAGGGGCGGTAGATACGTCGATGTTGGATCATTTGGATGCAGGCGAAATTAACAGTTTGGAAGAAGAAATCCCTGCTGGACGATTGGCACGGCCTGATGAAATATCGTCCCTAGTTTATTTTCTTGCGCTTCCTGAGTCAGGTTATATTAATGGCCAGGTCATAAGTCCTAACGGAGGATGGGTGACGTAAGGAAAACAGCGCTTGGAGGAATCCACCAGTATAGTAAGCGTCTGTGAAGAGCATATTACAACTGTTGATTTTAAATCTGAATCATCTAAGGAGGATTTAAGTATGTCAACAGTTGTTCAGAATTTTGATGTTTGGAAAAAGTTCCTTGGTCAGCGTGTAGAGCAAGCAGAGAAGCTGGGAATCAGTCAAGATACCATTGCGGAGCTTGCTTACGAAATCGGTGATTTTCTGGATGAGAAGGTCGATCCAGCTAACCATTCCAACCGCGCACTGAAAGAACTGTGGGGAGTTGCCGATGAGGACGAACGTCACACCATCGCCCGGCTAATGGTTAAATTAGCTAAGAGCAACGCATAAGTAGGAACCAACATGAAAAGCTCCCTTTTGGGGGGCTTTTCTGTAATGGTTACAGAGCTGTTCTTGTAATTCCATTGTAATTTATATATCATAAACGTGATTGAGGCTTACAACACACTGTAGCCTATCGAATTTCAATAATTGGGTTTTGTCGAATGATGCTATCTTATGATACAATAAGGCTTTGATTTGGCATTGTTGACGGTTTGAATGTGAATGAGGTGCTAACGTGACGGAAGAGACAAAACAGTGGTACATGGAATACAAGATACATAAAAATCGACCCGGACTGCTGGGGGACATTGCTTCCATGCTTGGTATTCTGGGGGTTAATATACTGACGATTAACGGTGTTGAAGGCGAAAGACGGGGGATGCTTCTCGAAACAGACGATGACGAGAAAATACGCATTCTCGGAGATACGTTGAAAAAAGCCAGCAACATTACAGTCACGGCCTTACGTGCTCCGAGACTGGTCGATATATTGGCAGTAAGACACGGCCGTTACATCGATCGGGATTCGGATGATCGTAAAACTTTCCGTTTTACACGTGATGAGCTTGGGTTGCTGGTCGATTTTTTGGGTGAAGTATTAAAGAGGGATGGCAATCAGGTAATCGGTCTTCGCGGAATGCCGCGTGTTGGTAAAACGGAATCCATTATTGCCAGTAGTGTATGTGCAATGAAGCGTTGGACTTTTGTGTCGTCGACGTTATTACGACAGACGGTACGCAGTCAGCTTTCTGAGGAAGAAATGAATCCCAACAATGTGTTTATTATTGACGGCATTGTGAGTACCATTCGATCCAATGAAAGACATTATCACCTGCTTCAGGAAATTATGAGCATGCCAAGTACCAAAGTGATTGAGCATCCTGATGTATTTGTGCGTGAATCGGGATACAGCTTTGACGATTTCAATATCATTATTGAACTTCGCAATAATCCGGCTGAGGAAATTATTTATGATACCTTTACAGCCAGTTATACAGAAGATCTTTAAATAAGTGTAATTACACAAGGAGATGATGACATGTCAGAACTGGGTCAGCAATTAAAGGAGGCCCGGCTGCAAAAAGGATTGAGCCTTGACGATGTTCAGGAAATGACGAAGATACGCAAACGTTATCTGGAAGCCATTGAGACGGGCGATTACAAAGTGCTGCCGGGAAGCTTTTATGTCAGAGCTTTTATTAAAACATACGCCGAAACGGTTGGGTTGAATCCCGATGAGCTTCTGGAAGGGCACCAAAGCAATGTGCCTGAACCTGAACCGGAAGCAGTCATGGAGCCTGTTACACAAAAACGCTCCAGCCGTCCCGCGACGATTGGGAATCTTAAATGGTTGCCTACAGCGTTAATGTGGCTTTTTCTAGTTCTCATTGTTGGGGTTATTTATGCTTATTGGGTGAGTAACAACCATTCCACTCCAAAAACAGCAGAAAATACAACGCCGATTACAACACCAAGTACACCAAGTACAACACCTAACACAACGCCAAGTACGACACCAAACACGTCTACTCCAAATACAACTACGACACCGAATAATGGTCAGACAACGGCACCAAATGGTGCTGGCGGGCAGACCCCTGATACGGGAAAAAACGGGGAAACCCAGCCAGGTGGTACGGGAACTACAGATGCGACTACTCCAAATCCTGGTCAGCAGCCGGATACGACTACGCCAGCGCAGGGAGTAACTGTGGCTCAGGATGGTAAGCAAGGCAAGACGACGATCTTCAAAGTCTCCAGTGCAACGGGGGCCACGGTCAAGGTTGATATTAAAGCAACGGGCGAAAGCTGGCTTGAGGTGTACAAGGGACAAAATTCCCGTGGAGAAAAGCTGAGCTATGGTATGACTAAAAGTGGAGATGCCATGTCTTTCGATATCGGTCCAGAAGGCTTATATATCAAATCAGGACGGTCTTCTGCCACGGATATTTCCGTCGCCGGCCAACCGATAACCGATAATAAATCGACGACTCGGGTGTTGATACAGCAAGGGGAAGCTTCTTCCACTGGAGCGAGTACTGGGGTGACGGGTTCAACGGATACGACGACAAATGGTAGTACGGATACTACACAAAGTGGGACAGATTCTAGTACAACTACTGATGGTGAATAAATGCCTTGTTGCGGGGAAATACTAATGACTGTAATTCTTGGAAAGTCAGTCATTTCATTTTCCGCAAAGTGAGGTGTATACGTTATGACCGTCAGCTGGATTGTGACTGGGCTCGGGATTATTGTCAGTTTACTGGGCTATTATCTAACACCGAATGCATGGGGCTATGGCATATTAGGCTTTGGTCTTGCTCACATTGTGCTTGGAATTTTGGATATGTTTAGAAATCCAACACGAAGTCACTATTAGAAATGTTAAACTGTAATTGTAAATAAAGGCGTTTTTGTCGGGGAACTGGCAAGAACGCCTTTTTAGTGAACGGATTATTGGATTTTTATAAATGACTAGCCTATAATTAGATATTGAACTTTGTTGTGGAAAGGAAAGTGAAACGATGGCTTCAGAAAATTCATTTGATATCGTCTCCAAAATGGATATGCAGGAGTTAACAAATGCGGTTCATCAGACGGAGCGTGAAATTGAAACAAGATTTGATTTCAAGGGGAGCAAAAGTAGCCTCAAGCTTGAGAAAGATGCTCTTACGATTGCATCGGAAGATGAATACAAGCTTAATGCGGTGATTGATATTTTGCAATCTAAAATGGTCAAACGAGGTTTATCCCTTAAAAATGTGGAATTTGGAAAATTAGAACCAGCCTCTTTAGGTTCAGTGCGTCAGCGTCTTTCTCTTAAGCAGGGAATTGATCAGGATAACGCCAAAAAAATTAATATCCTTATTCGGGATTCCAAGCTAAAAGTGAAAAGTCAGATTCAAGGTGATCAAATTCGAGTAACTGGAAAAAATAGGGATGACCTACAGGCCATTATTCAATTGCTGCGGAAAGCTGATCTGCCGTTGGAGCTTCAATTTACAAACATGAAATAAGCCGTTTTCTCTCATAGATTTTGTAGGACTAAACGTTGCTTGATGTGCAGCAGGTTATTTTGACATGCGTTTTGCGCCATATTATACTTGTAACGAAAATGCAGACATTAAGGTGTATAACGCTCGTCGAAAGCGATTTTACATAGGATTGATTTCAATCCGAAAGCTGCCATTTGTAATCAAGTACGATAATCAGGGGAGAGTGTGTTGTGAATTTACCCAACAGAATTACAATAACGCGGATTTGCCTTATCCCGGTGATGATGCTGGCTTTGCTGGTGGATTTTGATTTTTATCCGCCACCGATTGAGATCGGTGCTTTCAAGCTGCCGTATAATCAGCTGATTGCGGCTATTATTTTCCTTGTAGCAGCCAGCACAGACGGCCTTGACGGATATTTGGCTCGTAAAAATAATATGGTCACCAATTTGGGCAAGCTGTTGGACCCCCTTGCTGATAAGCTGTTGGTAACTGCTATTTTGGTTTCTTTGGTAGAAATGGGAAAAATCGATTCATGGGTTGTTGTTGTGATTGTCAGTCGTGAGTTTGCGGTTACGGGTCTAAGACAGATCGCTTTATTGGATGGCTCTGTGGTTGCTGCAAGCAATTGGGGGAAATTAAAGACGATCATCCAGATCGTTGCTATTGTAGCACTGCTCATTAATAATTTCCCGTTTGTTTTTCTGGGTATTCCGTTTGATTTAATAGCGATATGGGCAGCTGTGTTAATCACCATTTATTCGGGTATTGATTACTTTGTAAAGAATATCCATTTGCTGAGCTCCTCTAAAGTGTAACAGGATAAATCTTATGGAAACAGCAATAGGGACTTAACTTATTGCTGTTTCTTTACATAATTCCCACAATATACGCATCATAGGAGGACGAATTGATGAAAGCTGAAATTATTGCAGTAGGAACAGAGTTATTACTTGGACAAATAGTAAATACAAATGCCCAATATTTATCACAAGAGCTAGCTACAATCGGCATTGATGTATATTTTCAGACTGTAGTTGGCGATAACATGGATCGACTTCAGGAAGCGGTACGACTTGCTCAGAAGCGTGCGGATATTATTTTGTTTTCTGGTGGGCTGGGACCAACTCAGGACGATTTGACAAAAGATGCGATAGCGGCTGTATTGGGGCGGAAATTGCAGATAGATCGTCTTGCCATGGACAAGCTTGATCAGTTTTTCCGGAACCGCGGGGTCGAAATGACCGAGAATAACCGCCGGCAGGCGCTTTCTATTGAAGGAGCCACTCCGCTTGAAAATGAGACAGGTTTAGCTATAGGGGATGCGATTGCACAGGACGGTAAATTTTATGTGGTTTTGCCCGGACCGCCTAAGGAGCTTAAACCTATGTTTGCAAATCATGCTAAACCATGGTTGCTTCAGCAGGCATTGAGCGGTGAGGAGATGCCAATTTATTCGAAAATGCTAAAATTTGCAGGGATCGGTGAGTCAGCTCTTGAAACTCGCTTGCTAGATCTGATCCAATCCCAGACGGACCCCACGATTGCTCCTTATGCCAAGGAAGGGGAAGTTACGATCCGTATATCCACCAAGGCGGCCAGTGAGAGTGAAGCTTTAATTAAGCTAACGGCTACGGAAGTACAAATTCAGCAACGTCTTTCCGAATATATGTATGCAAGTGAAGATGTTACGCTGGAGAAGGTGATTGTAGATTTAATGGCCAAACGCGGACTCACTGTGAGTGCGGCGGAAAGCTGTACAGGCGGTATGCTGATGGAACACATCACTTCTATACCTGGCAGTGCTGTTATGTTTCAAGGTGGCATCGTGTGTTATTCCAATGAAATGAAGATGAAATTGCTCAATGTGCCCTATGATTATTTGGAAGGCGATCATGCGCCAGGCGCAGTGAGTAAGGAAGTAGCCCTTGTGCTTGCAGAGCAGGCAAGAATGATTATGGACAGTGATTTCGGACTTTCCGTTACTGGTGTAGCTGGGCCCGGATATTCCGAGCGGAAGCCAGTCGGTCTGGTGTATATTGGTATTGCTCAGCGTGACAAGGAAACGGAGGTATATGAGCTAAATTTAAGCGGTAACCGTGAGACCATTCGCTTGCGATCCGTCAAAGCTATCTTGTACAGATTGTGGCGTCGATTGGTAGAGAACGAGAAACTCTCTTAATTATCGATGAGTTGTTTTAGATAGATATTCATGATATAATCTCCTTATCGGAAGAACCGTTGCAAAGCTTTTTGCCAGCGGTTCTTTTTTCGTTTTATGAGAAAGGTTTAATTATAGAAGAGAGTTGTGGGAAATAAAAAAACGAATGTATGTTCGAAAAAATGCTTGGCAAGCGTGTCAAAACAAGGTATTATTAAAGTACAAACAATGAAGGATGTGAGTTTATTGTCAGATCGTCGTGCTGCGCTGGATATGGCGCTCCGTCAAATAGAAAAGCAATTTGGTAAAGGTTCCATTATGAAGTTGGGTGAGTCTACCCACATGCAAGTGGAAACAATCCCCAGTGGTTCGATTGCTTTGGATATTGCGTTAGGAACGGGCGGCTTTCCAAGAGGCCGGATTATTGAAGTATATGGACCGGAATCATCCGGTAAAACGACAGTAGCTCTTCATGCTATCGCAGAGGTGCAAAAAACAGGCGGACAAGCCGCCTTTATCGATGCCGAGCATGCGCTTGATCCGTCGTATGCGAGCAAGCTGGGTGTCAATATTGATGAGTTGTTACTATCGCAACCAGATACAGGTGAGCAGGCATTGGAGATTGCCGAAGCTCTTGTGCGTAGTGGGGCAGTGGATATTATCGTCATAGACTCTGTAGCGGCACTTGTACCGAAGGCAGAGATTGAAGGCGAAATGGGAGATTCCCATGTCGGTCTTCAAGCGCGTTTGATGTCACAGGCATTACGTAAGCTGTCTGGAGCCATTAATAAATCGAAAACCATTGCTATCTTTATCAACCAGCTCCGTGAAAAAGTAGGTGTTATGTTCGGTAACCCTGAAACTACACCAGGTGGACGTGCTTTGAAGTTTTACTCTACGGTACGTTTGGATGTTCGTCGTATCGAAAGCTTGAAAATGGGTAACGACATCGTGGGTAACCGCACACGTATTAAAGTCGTGAAGAACAAAGTTGCGCCTCCTTTCCGTCAGGCCGAAGTGGATATTATGTACGGTGAGGGTATTTCCAAAGAAGGAAGCTTGATTGACATCGGCACGGAGCATGACATTGTCGACAAGAGCGGAGCTTGGTATTCCTACGAAGGCGAGCGCCTTGGTCAGGGACGTGAGAATGCAAAGCAATTTTTGAAGGAAAATCCGAACATTGCTAGTACGATCGAGCAAAAAATCCGGGTGGCCAGTAATTTGATTACAACAATTGCTCCACCGACAGAAGAAGAGTTAGCGCAGGAGGCCAAGGAAGAACAGGAATTGCTGGAGCTTGAATAAGCTTGCCTGAGACTTCGCTTTTGATCTGTCATGTGAACTGTAGCCTAGGGATTATGGTACAGTCCGTTTGAATAGCATAATTCTGATGCCCTGCACAGTTGTGCAGGGCATTTTTGCATCAAATACAGTCTGCTTTGTCAGCAGAATCTAACTTTTGCGTAGCAGGTGATCATAGGCTGCTTTCGTGAATTTCAAAGTGAGGGAAACATAGTGCAGTTGGACGATAAAGATGAATACACTTCGGAAGAAGATAAACAGCAAGGGATTTCTCTTTTTCCAGATCATGAGGAATTGATGATTACTAGAGTGGAGCAGGGGCAGAGACGCAACCGTGGAAGATACATCATTCATTTTGGTCCATATTCACTGTCTGTATTGGAAGATGTAATGATCAAGTACAACATGTTCAAAGGAACGTCATTCGTCAAAAAAGAACTAGAAGATATCGTTCTGGCAGATGAAAAACAACAGGCTTATGTACATGCGCTGCGCTATTTGGGGCAAAAGCCTCGTACACGTCAGGAAATTGCCCAGCGTTTAGCGCAAAAGGAAGTGGATCAGACTGTTATTGATGAGATATTGGTGCGATTGCAACGGGAGAAGCTTGTAGATGATGATTTATACGCCCGTCAGTGGGCAAGACAGCGTATAACAAGCCGACGTAAGGGTAAGATGTGGATCAGACAAGAACTTCGTCAGAAGGGCATCTCTAAAGCCTCTATCGGGGAAGCATTAGGTGAGATCACTGACAATGAGGAGTGGGAGAGTGCATTGTCGATTGGACGTAAAAAATGGAATCAGGTACGTGGTGATATAATGGATAAAAAAAGGAAAACATTTCCGTTTCTTATGAGACGCGGATATTCGGGGGATATGACACGCCGCGTGGTCAATCATCTCAGTGCGGCTGAGCAAGACGGAGCTTTCGATGACGAGGAATTACTGCATTGGGAGGAATAAGTTGCAAAACGGTAGCTGAACTTCTGGCTAGATGAGCTAATTATGATATGGACAGCTGCACGGTAGTCTACTAATGTTTGCATTCCCTTGACAATGCCATTTGTCAAATAATAAAATATATATGAAACGATATTTGTGGAGTGCCCTTTTTCCTTCCAAAAAAGCGGAATCCACGGTAAAGTTCTCATCGCCAAATAACAAGTGATGCCGCTATGCCAGGCGGAATTGTACGTGTGAAAGCATGTGCATATGAAATGAAGCGACCTTGAGTCGTTATCTTAGTTTGACGATCAAAGTAAATGTGACAATTTCAAAAAGTCCCAAGGAATGCCTTGGAGGAACCAACGGGGAGGTGAACAGTATGATGACTGCGATCTGGTTCGTTCTCGTTGCTGTAGCCGCGTTATTCTTTGGGTTCGGGATTGGTTATTTTATTCGCAAATCTATTGCAGAAGCTAAGATCTCCAGTGCGGAAGAAGCTGCCGCGCAAATCGTGGAGAACGCGAAAAAAGAGGCAGAAGCGCTGAAGAAGGAAACGGTATTGGAAGCAAAAGATGAAATTCATCGCATCCGTGCCGAAGCTGAAAAAGAAACTCGTGAACGTCGTAATGAAATTCAACGACAGGAACGAAGATTGCTGCAAAAAGAAGAATCGCTGGATAAAAAATTGGAATCGCTGGAACGCAAAGAAGAACAAGTGGCCAACAAAGAGAAACGAATCGATGAAACCCAGCAGCAAATTGATTTGATTTACAAGAGCCAGGTAACTGAGTTGGAGCGTATTTCTAATCTTACGATGGAGGATGCAAGAAGTATTATTCTGACCAACGTAGAGCAGGAAGTTCGTCATGAAACAGCTCAGATGATTAAGGAAATTGAACAGCAGGCCAAAGAAGAAGCGGACAAAAAGTCCCGCGAAATCATCACACTGGCCATCCAACGCTGTGCGGCAGATCATGTAGCAGAAACGACGGTTTCTGTTGTGACATTGCCGAACGAAGAAATGAAAGGCCGGATTATCGGACGCGAAGGCCGTAACATTCGTGCACTTGAAACCCTTACTGGAATCGACCTCATTATTGATGATACGCCGGAAGCTGTTATATTGTCCGGATTTGATCCGATTCGTAGAGAGATTGCGCGTACTGCTCTTGAGAAGCTCGTAGCGGACGGACGGATACATCCGGCTCGTATTGAAGAGATGGTGGAAAAATCCCGTAAAGAGGTGGACGAACGAATCCGTGAGTATGGTGAACAGGCTACCTTTGAAGTGGGTGTGCATAGCTTGCATCCGGATTTGATCAAGATCTTGGGACGTCTTAAGTTCCGTACGAGTTACGGACAGAACGTATTGAAGCACTCGATGGAAGTTGCATACTTGACAGGTCTAATGGCCGGGGAACTGGGCGAGGACGTTG
Organism: Paenibacillus sp. ALE2; assembly: GCF_054113385.1. Taxonomy (NCBI): domain Bacteria; kingdom Bacillati; phylum Bacillota; class Bacilli; order Caryophanales; family Paenibacillaceae; genus Paenibacillus; species Paenibacillus sp. ALE2. Next base: position 5,076,612 of record NZ_CM134213.1, on the reverse strand, counting down.
TACTGGCAAGACGGGCAGGATTGCTGCATGACATCGGGAAGGCGCTGGATCACGAAGTGGAAGGATCACACGTTGAAATTGGCGTGGAACTGGCGAAGAAGTACAAGGAACACCCGGTCGTTATCAACAGCATTGCTTCACATCACGGCGACTGCGAAGCGACTTCAGTGATCGCCATGCTGGTTGGAGCGGCAGATGCTCTGTCAGCAGCAAGACCGGGAGCGCGGCGTGAAACGCTAGAGACGTACATCCGTCGTCTAGAGAAGCTCGAACGCATCTCCGAATCTTTTGAAGGCGTTGAGAAATCATACGCAATTCAAGCCGGACGCGAAGTTCGTGTCATGGTACAGCCAGAGAAAATTGATGATGCGGAAGCATTCCGATTGGCCCGCGATATTACGAAAACGATTGAGAATGAACTGGATTATCCAGGGCATATTAAGGTTACCGTTATTCGCGAGACCCGTGCGGTAGAATACGCAAAATAAAAGCATTTCAATGAAAAGTGGCCGCTGCTTGTAGGGCCACTTTTCATTATGTAAGGCAGACTAGGGAGGGTTTTCTATCAACGTATTATTTATTGGAGACATCGTCGGCAGTGTAGGCAGAAAGGCACTGAGGGAGAATCTCCCTTCGCTAAAATCAAAATACAACCCGCATGTTATTATTGTGAACGGAGAAAATGCAGCTTCGGGAAGAGGAATTACTCAAGCCATCGCCAGAGAGTTTTTTGATTGGGGCGTTCATGGGATTACGATGGGCAATCATACATGGGACAATAAGGAGATATTTGATTTTATAGATGATGAGCCGCGGATCATCCGTCCGGCTAACTTTCCACCAGGGACACCAGGTCGGGGTTATACTGTTGTAAAAGGTGGAGGTAAGGAACTAGCCATTGTTAACCTGCAAGGTAGAACCTTTTTGCCAGCTATTGACTGTCCATTTCGGGCAGCAGATGAAATTGTAGACGAGCTACGCAAAAAACATAAACATATTCTAGTAGATTTTCACGCTGAAGCCACTTCCGAAAAAATTGCTATGGGCTGGCATCTGGATGGACGCGCATCAATCGTGGTAGGAACGCATACACACGTACAAAGTAATGATGATACGATTTTGCCACAAGGAACTGCGTATCAGACAGATGCGGGAATGGTAGGTCCTTATGAGGGCGTGCTTGGTATGCAGAAAGAGGCTGTATTACAGAAATTTCAGACCCAGCTTCCGGTACGCTTTCAAGTGGACATGGGCAAATGGCACTTTCATGCCATCAGCGTAGAGCTCAATGATGACGATGGGAAAGCCCGGAAAATTCAGAAAATCAGGCTTAAAGAAGACGAATGGCGGATGGATTAACTTTGTTGTGAGCTACTTAAGGAAAGAATAAGGAAAACTGTCACCAAAAAGCAGGAATTTTTTGCTGACCCTCGAATAACATCTAATAGTGGAATCAAACCATCATCATTCCCAGGGGAGGTACTTACTATGGATGTATTAAAAGTATCAGCAAAATCCAATCCCAATTCAGTTGCAGGCGCACTCGCAGGAGTACTGCGTGAACGCGGAAATGCAGAATTACAGGCGATTGGAGCGGGTGCACTAAACCAAGCCATTAAAGCGGTAGCCATTGCCCGGGGATTTGTCGCACCAAGCGGAGTGGATTTGATTTGTATTCCTGCTTTTACAGACATTGTTATTGATGGAGAAGATCGGACTGCGATCAAATTGATTGTAGAGCCAAGATAATAAATAGAAGTTGCCTGAGCCTGTTTACGTTTTGTAAACGGGCTTTTTTGCTTTGTGGTTAGCTCCTATGGTTTTCAAAATAAATTTGTGGGCTTTAATCCAATGGGGGTATAGTGCATGAATGATAAGTTTGAAGCGAATTGGCCAGTTGTTGATCTTCACTGCGACGTGTTATGTAAAATGCAACTCGATTCGCAGGTAGATTTCAGTCATTCATCGCTTGATGTCACAAAAGAGCGTTTGCTAGAAGGCAACGTAAAGTTGCAAACGTTCGCTATATATATTTCACAGGTATTGGGTACGCCAAAATTTGAGCATGTGGTTCGTCAAATTGAACTGTTCAGGCAGCATGTGACTTCTACCTCAGGCGGGTTAAAACCTTTGCTATGGAGAGAGGAATTGGCAGCACTTAAAAATATGTCCGCTGCACGTCAAATGGAGCAAGTACACCAGACAGACGTAGAGAAGCAAGCTGGAAAGATAACGAATTGGGATAGTAATGGAACGAATCATACAGAGTCACCTTGGGCGTTACTCTCACTCGAAGGGGTAGATGCGCTGGAAGGAAATCCGTTTTATGCGGATGTGTGCTATGCATTGGGAATACGGTTGATCGGGCTGACGTGGAATTATGCAAATTGGGCGGCTGACGGCATTATGGAGCTTAGAGGTGGGGGTCTAACCCGCAAGGGACATGATTTGGTCAATCGCTGTAATAGTCTGGGACTGCTGCTAGATGTATCACACTTGTCTGTACAAGGCTTTTGGGAAGTGATGGAGGAGGCGGCCTTACCGCCCATCGCCTCGCATTCGAACGCCTTTGCGAGATGTGCTCATCCCCGTAACTTGCGGGACGAACAGATTGGGGCGCTGATCGCCCGCAACGGACGAATTGGGTTGACCTTTGTCACGATGTTTCTGAAAGAGCAGGGTACAGTACACGCTGAGGATCTGTTACCGCACATTGAGCACATTTGTTCATTGGGTGGCGAAAGACATTTGATGTTCGGCTCTGATTTTGACGGTATCGAGGCCCATGTGCGAGGACTGGAGCACGCGGGGAAATATCCGGCTTTTGCAGAACTACTGCTGAAGCATTACTCTGAGGAGCTGGTCAAGGGATGGCTTGGAGAACATGCACTGGACTATTTAAGAACAAATCTGCCATCTAAAATGTTGTCCTAAATAGCTTAATATCGCAGTTGTTTTCGGCTGAGCATTTTCTTGACAAAGCGAGAACGATTACGAAATAATTGGAGCATCCGAGGATTGCATGGTGCTAAAATAACGCTTTCCGAAATTGGGCATACGTAGAAGCGAGCCTGAAAGCACCATGCTATACCGCCATACTAGAGGGGAGCTCCGTTACATCATGCTGATAAAAAAGGTTACCTGGCTTGAACTCTTTTATGATTTATTGTTTGTAGCAGCTGTGTCCAAGGCAACTCATGTTTTACTACATGTTGAGCATGGTAGTGTTGGTTGGCATAATTTAGAGAAGTTTATTTTGATTTTTATTCCGATCTGGTGGGCATGGGTGGGGCAAACAGTCTATAACAATCGTTTTGGTCAAGACAGTATAACGCATCGGATTTTTATGATTTTGCAATTATTTTTTGTGTTAATCATGACTGCTAGCCTGAATATAGATTTTGATGCGTATTATGTATCTTTTTTTGTTGGCTATATTGGCTTAAGAGGTTTGACTGTCGTTCAATATTTGCTTTTGGCCCCCAAGGAAACGGCTCATAAACAGGAAACAGCTCGTTTTTTTGGAACCTATCTTTGGGTTGGGATCGTTATCTCTAGCTTCTCCCTTTTCTTCGACTCGTGGGTTCGATATTTGATTTTGTATACTGGCATTGCGGTTGATATCCTCGTTCCATTAATCGGTCGTAAAAAATTGGTGATCACACCTATCCATACAGAGCATCTTTTGGAGCGTTTTGCACAGTTCACCTTAATCCTGCTTGGAGAATCAGTGATAAGTATACTTTCTGTTTTACAATCCGATCATTTCACGATCTCTTCCATTGGTTTTGCTGCTTTGACATTTGTATTGGTCATCGCAATCTGGTGGCAATATTTTGAGAATATAGAGAAGCGCGTAGACAAATCCAAACAAACAGCAGGACAGACTATTATCTATGGTCATTTGTTTATTTATCTTTCTCTTAGCATGCTTGCGGCTTCCATACAGCTCTTGTTTTTAGGGCAAGCAGCCTATACTTTTGTGCTTTGCTTTACTTTTGCTTCTGTTTTTATTTATTTTTTGTCAGTTTTGCTGGTATTCCATCAGTACAGATTGAGTCATCTTAAACCTCGTCTCAGAGTCATTCTTTTCTTAACTGGAATCCTCTGTGCGCTGTTTATTCTGAATATATTTATTGTAGTTCCTCATCTCATCGTAGCTGAGATCATGCTTTTCTTTCTTCTGTTTGCAAAAATGACGGTTTGATCCCAGTTTTATATGGACGATATGTATGGCTGGTTAGGGCGAAAAAGGGAACTTTATGCGCTATCCTTTTCTTTCTTGTCGAAATAGGAGTATAATAACATAGATGTGTAAAGTATTGTATAGAGAAAAAGGAGTGACCACACGATGACTAAAATCGTACCTGTCGGCGTTTCCGCCCGTCATATTCACCTGACTCAAGAGCATATTGAAATCTTGTTCGGAGCAGGCTATCAATTGACTGAATTTAAACCTTTGTCCCAACCAGGACAATTTGCCGCAAATGAAACGGTAGCTGTAATTGGTCCTAAAGGCCAATTTGATAAGGTTCGCATTTTGGGACCAGCTCGTCCAGCTTCCCAACTGGAAATCTCTCGCACAGATTCCTTTGCTATTGGTGTAAAGGCACCTGTACGCGAATCCGGTAGCATTGATGGTACACCAGGAATTACAGTGAAAGGACCAGCCGGAGAAGTGGAACTGCAAGAAGGCGTTATCGTAGCAGCCCGCCATATCCATTTCCATACATCCGATGCAGCTAAATGGGACATTAAGGACAAGCAGTTGCTGAAAGTACGTGTTGGCGGCGAACGTGGCCTTGTATTTGAAAATGTTCTTGCACGTGTGTCCGATTCTTTTGCTTTGGATATGCATATTGACACGGATGAAGCGAACGGAGCCGGTGTGAAAAACGGTGACACTGCTGAAATCGTAGACTAATACACGTATTGAATACACAAGTTGTAAAAGTCCGATTCTTGCAAAAGAGTCGGGCTTTTTTTATATACTATAAATACACCAATGCTCACCTTATACATAAAAAACTTTGTGCATCACACTGCATCTGATTCGTATCCGGGGATGATCTATGGCTATGACCTATAAATCATGCTATAATTTAGTGTAATGCCTTTTTCAAAGGTTTTTTGGAGCATAAAATAAAATAACCAACTGCCTAAAGATACAGTAAATCACAAATTAGCTCGTGAAATAGATGGTGTAAGGAGTGACCAGCGAATGGCTAAGGAAACAAAAGATTACTCCAAATATTTTGATTTCTCGGATGCGAAGATTATTTCTGAAGATGAGCATAGCAAAAAGATTCGTATTCGCGGACGTGAAATCAACATTATGGCGGAGCCGAACCATAGAAAAGAAAAGCAGCGTGGTAAAGAGGACGTACAGGTATTGTATGATAACGCAGTCCCGGATGAGCTAAAGCATATCGGTGAGGGCAAGCATTATATCGTATATACATTCGGTTGCCAGATGAATGAGCATGATTCCGAAACAATCAAAGGTTTGCTGGAGCAAATGGGCTACCAGGCAACCGAGGATCGGAAGGAAGCAGACATCATTTTACTGAACACCTGCGCTATCCGTGAAAATGCGGAAGATAAAGTGTTTGGTGAGCTGGGTCACCTCAAGCATCTCAAAACAGAAAAGCCAGGACTTTTGCTCGGAGTGTGTGGCTGCATGTCGCAGGAAGAGAATGTCGTGAACCGCATTATGCAAAAACATGGTTTTGTCGATATGATCTTTGGTACCCATAATATTCACCGTTTGCCTCAGCTCGTTAAGGAAGCACTCTTTAGCAAAGAAATGGTGGTCGAAGTGTGGTCCAAGGAGGGCGACATTATCGAAAACCTGCCGAAGAAGCGCGAGGGTATGCGGGCTTGGGTAAACATCATGTACGGCTGTGATAAGTTTTGCACCTATTGCATCGTTCCCTTCACACGTGGTAAGGAAAGAAGTCGCCGACCAGAGGATGTTATTGCTGAGGTACGGGATTTGGCCCGTCAAGGATTTAAAGAGATTACCTTGTTGGGTCAGAATGTCAATGCCTATGGCAAGGATTTGAAGGATATGAATTACAGATTCGGAGATCTGATGGATGATATGCGCAAAATCAATATTCCGCGTGTACGTTTTACGACCTCTCATCCGCGTGACTTTGACGACCATTTGGTTGAAGTCCTTGGTAAGGGTGGCAATCTGGTGGAGCATATTCATTTGCCTGTACAATCCGGTAATACGGATATATTGAAGAAAATGAACCGAAAATATACTCGTGAGCGTGTTCTGGAACTGGCCGCGAAGATAAAAGCAGCTGTTCCGCATGCTTCTCTGACAACGGATATTATCGTCGGTTTCCCGGGTGAAACAGACGAACAGTTCGAAGATACTCTATCTTTGGTGCGTGAAGTGGGCTATGACTTTGCCTACACATTTATTTATTCACCACGTGAAGGCACACCAGCGGCTTCGATGGAAGATAATGTGCCTATGTCGGTAAAAAAAGAGCGTCTCCGGCGTCTGAACATTGCTGTGAATCAAAACAGCCTTCGCTTTAATAGTCGATTGCGTGGCGAAGTGGTGGAAGTGCTGGTGGAAGGCGAGAGCAAAAATGACAGCAACGTGCTTGCTGGTCGGACTCGTTCCAATAAGCTGGTTCATTTTGAAGGATCGAAGGATCTGATTGGTTCCTTTGTCCAAGTTAAAATTACAGAACCTATGACCTTCTACATTAAAGGTGACTTGGTTCAAACGCCAGTAGCGGTTAACGGATAAAAAGAACAGTCTAGCGGGCTGCATGCGGTTTGAATAAAAGGCTGCGTGCAAGACCATCTAAGTGAGAAAAGGAGCGATGGACAATGACAGAGGAGCGGTTGCAACAAACAGAACTTCAATCGGCGGCGCGCCAGCATGATCATTTGGTCAATCGCGATATGATATTGGCAAAGGCCAAAGAGTTGGCGGGTATTCTGGGCAGCAGTGAGGAAGTACAGGTGTTCCGGAAAGCAGAAGAAAAGATTCAGGATCATGAGCGCATCCAGCAACTGATTGCAACGATGAAGAAGAAGCAAAAGGAAATTGTAGCATTTGAATCTTTAAAGAATCAAAAAATGATTGCTAAAATAGAGGCTGAACTTCAGGAGCTACAGGAAGAGCTTGACGGTATTCCAATTGTAACAGAGTTTCAGCAGAGCCAGGTGGAAATTAATGAGCTACTGCAAATGGTGATCACGGCCATCCGTGATACGGTTGCTGAAAAGGTGAACGTAGAAGAGGGGAAGGTCACTTCCTCCTCTAATTGCAGTGACTAGAATAAGATTTGTGGTGTGGAGGCTTAGCTTCCACGCCTTTTTTTCGGAAGCAATTAGTCATCGTATATGTTCATGGGACATCAAGAGAATTGCGACAGCATAGAAGGGATGGAAGAGAGGGAATGGATAAGTTGCGTAAGATGCTAGAGGGTGAAGATAATACCTTTTGGGAGTATTTAGGATGTGAGCTGATCACAGCTGACGCTAACGAGGCACATATCGCTTTGGAGGCCAAACAACATCATACCAATATGATGGGGATTGTACATGGGGGGGTGCTCACTTCATTGATGGATCAGGCGATGGGGATGGTCAGTATGGCTTCACGAAATATGGATCCATGTGTAACAACGAACCTGAATGTTCATTTCTTGTCAGCCATGGGACAAGGACGACTGGAGGTTAAAGCACGGATTATTCATCAGGGAGGCCGCACTATAACCACCGAGGCAGAAGTAAGGGATAGCGAAGGTACACTCGGTTGTACAGCTACAGCAACGTTCCGAGTGTTGCGTCAACAAGCAAGTGACTCAGGTAAGGCCTAACGCTTGACAAAAATTTTTATTATGTCATAATGAATTTATCAAAACGATATAATATGGTGATGCCAATGGATAGCAATCGTATAAACGAAGAGGCGCAGAAGGCGTCTTATAACATTAAGAAATACCGTACCCCGGATGGTGCTCCGGCGGATATCGTAATGTTTACTTTAACGAAGCGTGAGCGCAAGACGGTAACAAAGACATTGCCGATTCGTGAGCTGAAAGTGATGCTCATCAAGCGCCGGAGTTGGCCGTTTGCGGGACGCTGGGCGTTGCCTGGAGGGTTTTGTCAAGAAGATGAATCCATATATGGAGCGGCCAAGCGGGAACTGTTAGAGGAAACCGGTGTAGACGGCGGGCATCTGGAGTATTTGGGCGTATATAGTGGACCAGGCCGTGATCCGCGCGGGTGGATCATATCGCATGCTTTTTTTGCGTTGGTAGAGGAATGGATGCTAGAGCAGCGGCAAGCGGCTGATGATGCTTCTGAGGTCGGGTTATTTACGATCAGAGAAGCGTTGGAGGAATTGGAGCTGGCGTTCGATCACCGGGATATCATAGTCGATGCTTATCGCAAGATTCAGTTGCAGATGCTTCAGACAACGATAGCCAAGCAGTTTTTACCGCCACATTTTACACTGGGTGAATTGTATCAGGTGATTCAGAGCGTCGTACCGGATTTCGAAGAGCCGAATTTTATTCGCAAAATAACATCGACTCGTAGCAGACAAGGAATACTGGAAGAGGTTCGGGATGAGAATGGTAAACCGCTGAGTTCCAATCAATATTCACAAAGACCGGCCCAGTTATATCGCTTTAGTGATAGGGTACCGCGTTTATCTATCTATACGTAACGTTTATTGGGATAGGTTACGCATAGAGCGTGCAATCTCACTTTGATGATAAGGAGCTGACTGTACGATGAAGGCACTGATTGTTATTGATTACACGAAGGATTTTGTGGATGGTAGTCTGCCTGTGGGGCTACCTGCGATTGAGCTGGATGAACGGATCACAGCCATCACGCAGGCCTATGTAGAGCAAGGGGACTTTGTTGTCATGGCTGTTGATTTACATGAGGAGAATGACCCTTATCACCCGGAGAGTAAGCTGTTTCCTCCACATAATATACGTGGAACCGATGGACGACAATTGTATGGGAAGCTCCATAGCCTTTATAAGCAACAAAGTGATCGTATCTACTGGTTGGATAAAACACGATACAGTGCTTTTGCTGGTACAGATCTGGAACTCAGGTTGCGCGAACGCGGGATTCTGGAAGTACATCTGATTGGTGTGTGTACAGATATTTGTGTGCTGCATACGGCTGTAGATGCTTATAACAAAGGTTTTGCTATTACCGTATATAAGGACGCTGTGGCGAGCTTTAATCAGGCGGGACATGACTGGGCTTTGGGCCATTTTGAGGGAAGTCTTGGAGCCACGGTGTGGTCGGCTGAAGATACGCTTTTGCGCCAGAAGAAGTAAAATAACTGAATGATTGTGCACCAATGTCCGATAACAAAATGGAGTCGGATATTGCTGAATCTGGGCAGACAAGACGGTATGCCGTCACCAAGCCAGGGACCAGGGACAGTCAGAGAGGATGATACGATGAAGTCAACGAGCCTCGCATTACATACAGATAAATATCAGATTAATATGATGTACGCCCATTGGGTGAACGGAAGTCACCAACGTAAAGCTGTGTTCGAGGCGTATTTTCGTAAGCTCCCTTTCGGTAATGGATATGCCGTGTTCGCTGGTCTGGAACGCATTGTGAATTACATCTCAAATTTGCGGTTTACAGAAGAGGACATTCGCTATCTGTCAGAGCAGGAGGAAAAGTACGATCCCATGTTCATGGAGGCATTGCGCCAGTTTAAGTTTGGCGGAACGGTCCATTCGATGAAAGAAGGGGCGCTTGTTTTTCCAAATGAGCCTCTGGTCCGTGTTGAAGGAACAATTATGGAAACGCAGCTTGTCGAGACGGCGTTGTTGAATTTTATGAATTACCAGACACTCATTGCGACAAAAGCATCGCGTATCAAGCAGGTGGCCAGTGACGATACACTGCTCGAATTTGGTACACGGCGTGCGCAGGAGGCAGATGCAGCGATTTGGGGAGCGCGTGCAGCTTATGTTGCAGGTTTCGATGCGACTTCTAATATGCTGGCAGGCGAACATTTTGGGATTCCGACAAAAGGAACACATGCCCATTCATGGGTACAAACCTTTATGACGGAGCAAGAGGCGTTCGACGTGTACGCGAAGGTTTTGCCAGATCAGGTTACATTGCTGGTAGATACCTTTGACACGCTGGAGAGCGGTGTTCCTCATGCGATTCGGACAGCAAAGATGCTGGAGAGTCAAGGCAAGCGTATGAATGCCATCCGTTTGGATAGCGGTGATTTGGCTTATCTATCTATTCAGGCCCGGGAAATGCTGGATGCCGAAGGTTTGGATTACGTACAAATTGTTGCTTCCAACGATTTGGATGAAAATACGATTTTCAATCTAAAAGCCCAAGGTGCACGTATTGATGTATGGGGTGTAGGAACACAGCTGATTACGGCTTCAGATCAACCTTCATTAGGCGGAGTGTACAAGCTGGTTGAGCGGGAAGTAGACGGTGAAATGCTGCCGACGATTAAGATCTCGGGTAACCCGGAAAAAGTATCTACACCAGGCAAAAAGGATGTATACCGCATTGTGGATAAGAAGAAAGGGAGAGCTGTAGCTGATTACATTTCTTTCCCGGATGAAGAACGTCCGCGCAATGGTAAGCGCCTGAAGCTGTTTAACCCTTTGCATCCATATATGAAGAAGTATGTTGAAAATTACGAAGCTGTACCGATGCTTGAACCTATTTTTATAAATGGACAGAAGGTATACGAGCTTCCCGAACTGGATGAAATTCGTGCCTATCATGCTTCACAGTTGAAACTGTTTTGGCCAGAATATTTGCGGAAGCTGAATCCTGAAATTTATCGCGTAAATCTTAGCGAGAAGGTATGGGAGCTGAAGCAAAGGCTGATTGATAGCTACATGCAGCCCGAAGTTGAAGAAAAAGAATAATGTGAAAAGGCACCTCATTCATATGGGGTGCCTTTTTGTGTCGGCGCATGTGTGGAATAGGAGCTTATTTATAAATTTCTCTCATCACATGTCGCAGTTCAGGGACAATAATGCGTTCCATTGCCAAACGAACGGCTCCGCGGGAGCCAGGCATAGAAAACACAGCTGTCTGGCCCACAGTACCCGCTACAGCCCGGCTTAATATAGCTGCTGATCCAATGTCCTCAGCAAAGCTTAAGTAACGGAAGATTTCACCAAAGCCAGGTAGTTCCTTATCCAGTAAAGAGGAGATGGCTTCATATGTAGTATCACGCGGAGAAATGCCAGTACCACCTGTTAAAAGTACAGCCTCGACGTCCTTATGTGCTGCAGCTTCGGTTACCAACTGCCGGATACCCTCATAGTCGTCTTTGACGATAACATATCGAACAACCTTATACCCATTCGTTTCTAGTAGTTCCTTGAGCAGTCGTCCCCCAGTATCGGTTTCCATGGTTCGTGTATCAGAGACGGTCACGACCATGCAGTTAACCTGCTGCGGAGACTCCCGTCGGTGCTCCTCTACAGATGTTATGTTCATTACAATCTTCACTCCTTGATTCATGGTTAAGCATATTCTTTTTTTACAATAGAGGAATGACCGACTGGATGCAAGTCAGAAACGAGGGATAAAAAGTTATGTGATTAATATCCTTGCGCTTGCACCTTGGAATATAGTACACTTCCTTACATAAGTCGGGATTTTCTGGGTTTATTTTGTTGAAAGCGCGAACATCAATTGATTAATTTCAAGGCTCAGCGGGTAATAGTACAGCAGGATCAACAACTGGGAGGTAATTGTATTATGAATCATTCATACCAAAAATGCGTGGATGCTTGCCTGGAATGTATGAACGCTTGCAATGTATGCTATGTAGCAAGTTTGAAGGAATATGATTTAGCTATGCTGCGTGAATGTATTCGAGTGAGTAGGGAATGCGCAGAGATATGTGGGTTTGCTGCTCAAATGTTGCAGCGCGGAACGGATTTTGCCGAGGAAATCTGTGAGCTATGCGCCAAAGCCTGTGAGGTATGTGCTGCTGAATGCAGCAAGCATTCCCATAATCATTGCAAACATTGTGCAGAGGCCTGCCGTCATTGTGTTGAGGCTTGTCGCCAATTGGTGGCAGTGTAATTACATATACAGAACTAGTCCCTGAAGAGGGAATAAAAGGTTGCTTTCTACTAAATAGGTTTGTATAATGGTGGGAATTAACGTCAAGGAACGGGAGAGTAGCAACGGAACCGTATCATTACAGCGAGCCGGAAGAGGTGGAAGCCGGTATGAAATCCGATGTGAAGCGCACCCGGGAGACGGTTGATCCAACGATAAGAACTTCTAGTAGATCAACCCGGCTGACACCGTTATTTGTCAATGGAGTGAAATCGCGATTTGTGTAAGCTAGCTTTATCTACACAACCGATTTACGAAGAGTGGTACCGCGGGGATATCGAAGTTCTCGTCTCTTGATTATATCAAGAGACGAGGGCTTTTTTTGTTAGATCCTATAAAAAGAAGGAGAGAGGAACATGTTGTTGATGATTGCTACCCAAGCTATTTTAGCTCATACGGGCTTGGAGGAGAAAGAAGTTTTATCTTTATTCGAGGTGCCTCCGCAGCCTGAATGGGGAGATGTGGCGTTTCCCTGTTTTGTGCTGGCTAAGAAATTTCGAAAGTCTCCACAGCATATTGCAATGGAATTGGCAGAGCTAGTAAGCCATGAAGCGGGTCTAACCGCTACAGCATCGGGTGCCTATGTAAATATTACATTGGATCGATCTGTTCATATTCCACCTATGCTAGCTGAATTGAGCAAGACTGAGTTTCTCAAGCCCAATATTGGGCATGGACAGCGAGTAGTAATTGATATGTCCTCGCCCAATATTGCCAAACCATTTGGTATCGGTCATCTTCGTTCTACTGTTATCGGTGCCGCCTTGTATCGCATACTTAGTGAAACCGGATATGTACCGATTAGTGTGAATCATCTAGGGGATTGGGGGACACAATTTGGCAAGCAAATTGCGGCCTATAAAAGATGGGGCAATGAAGAGCAGCTACAACAGGATCCGATCGGGGAATCATTGAAGTTATATGTCCGTTTTCATCAGGAGGCTGAGCATGACCCGTCTTTGGAGGATGAAGGCCGCGAGTGGTTCCGACGTTTGGAGCACGGGGATACTGAGGCTCAACAACTATGGGAGTTTTTTGTTGAAGTCAGTCTGGGTGAATTTGATCGTATGTACCAACGTCTTAACATTTCGTTTGACCATGTGTTGGGGGAAAGCTTTTACAATGATAAGATGCAGGCAGTTGTTGCCCAATTAAGAGCAAAAGGACTGCTGGAGGAAAGTGATGGGGCACTTGTGGTTCGTCTGGAAGACGAGCAGCTGCCACCATGTCTTATTTTGAAAAAGGATGGGACCACCATTTATCCCACCCGTGACCTGGCAACAGCGATTTATCGTCATGAAGTGATGAAGGCTGATCGGCTGCTGTATGTCGTTGGCGGGGAACAGAAGTTACATTTCCAACAGGTATTTGCGGTGCTCAAGCATGCAGGGGAGGCATGGGCAGAGCAATGTGAGCATGTACCGTTTGGTTTAATGCGGTTTGCAGGCAAAAAAATGTCCACAAGACGCGGCAAGGTGGTGAGACTGGAGGAAGTGCTGGATGAAGCTGTAGCGCGTGCTCAAGCCATTATTACGGAGAAGAATCCCAATTTGCTGGAACAAGAGGCAATAGCAGAAGATGTCGGCATCGGAGCGATTATTTTTGGCGATTTAAAAAATAACCGTCTGAATGAAGTGGATTTTTCGTTGGAGGAGGCATTGACCTTCGAAGGTGAGACTGGCCCTTATGTGCAGTATACCCATGCGCGTATACGCAGCCTTCTGGAGAAAGCTCGCGCTCGCGCTGAGGTTGATTCTAATTCCAGTGACAACGTCCTTGGTCAAGAAGGGCATTCTCCTGAATGGAATATCGTTTCGGATGAAATGCTGGGTGACGCAGGCTGGGCCTTGCTTAAGCAGTTGGATCGCTATCACGGGCAGCTGATACGTGCTGCTCAGCAACTGGAACCTTCGGTTATTGCTAGATTTGCATTGGATACAGCACAGGCGTTCAACCGTTTTTATGCTAAGGAAAGGATTGTCGATGGTGGACAGTGGCGCATTCAGTTGGCGGAACAGACTGCAGATATGCTGGCAAGTACACTGCGACTTCTTGGACTGAAAGCCCCTAACCGGATGTAAGCTACCACAAGTGGGTATTTTTGTTAGGTGCACTGCTGCTTTTGCTAGCTAAAATTACTGCGAATTAGCTCTTTTCTCTAAAAGGCGCTGCAAAAGGAAAACTATCATAGACACTTTTGGGTTTGCATGGAGATGGTGAGCAGAAAAGAGCAAGACGGGTTACACTAATCGCAGGGTATTCCAATGTTTTGCAACCAATTTGTGCATATTTGAAACATTTGATGGTTTTATTGCGTCCGTAAGTATAGAAGCAAAGTAAACATGGAGGTGTATCTCATGATCAAAAATAAAAGCGTGGCAGCTGCGCTGCTTGTCGTCTGTTCATTGGCTGTGGCTACGTCGGCTTCTGCCTTTCGTGATATAAAGGGAGCTGAGCAGGAGAAGATCGTAAGTTCACTTCAGAACAAAGGAATTATTCAAGGGATAACCAAGGATAAGTTTGCACCGGATCAAACGCTCACGTATGCACAAGGAGTACACTTGGTTGTTCGGGCGATGGATCTTCAGGTTATGCCTGATTTTACAACGGGCTCCTTTGCAAACATTCCGACTTCCGCATGGTATGCCGATTCCTATCGGATTGCAGTCCAGCACCAAATCCCTCTGTCACCGGATATTGATCCAAGTACCCGCATGACTAGGGAGCAATTCGCGAATATTCTGTATAAAGCAGTGAGTGCAACGGGGGAATATCCAACGGTCCGTATGCTTATTAACATAGCAGATGGCAAAAAATTAGACCAAGAGTCGAACGAAGCAGTTCAATTTCTTTTGTTGACCAAAATTGCAACATTGGATGAAAAGAGTAACTTTAACCCGGATCGTAAAGTAACGCGGATGGAGGCAGCTGAAATGGTCTATCATGCATCCGAGTTTGTACAAAATCATAAACCGGTGCAAGCCACTCCGGAAAATCCAGCTGAGCCTGTAGACCCGGCTCAACAAACCAATATTAGTATGAGCATAGAGAAGGCGAATGACCAGCAGAACAAAGTGACCATCACTCGTCTGCAGGCACCTAATCCGGGTTATGGCATTGAAGTGGATCACATCGACTACGTAGATGAAACGAATGCAGTCATTTACTACAAGCTGACGAGTCCAAAACCGGGTGAAATGAACATTCAAGTCATTACGGATACCCATACCAGTACATTGGTAGACAGTAAGTATAAGGTTACGCTCAAAGCAGTCGATGGAACAGTGCTTCCTCCCACAGGTACAGGCACGTCTGTAGCTAAATAAAACGACAAGATATGTCATATATAAAATAAAGCCAGCGAGTCCCCAATATGAATGGAGACCGCTGGCTTTTTCATGCTAAATATTAATTGTTAGCCCCAGGCTCTAGTATTATTTAAGCTTTAAATGCGACTTTACCTGTAAGCAAGTCATTTTGCGCAGAAGGTGTAGCTGAGGAAGATGCAGATTCTGCTGCAACCGTTCCTGACTGAAGCTGATACATTTGGAAGTAACGTCCACCCTGGGCCATAAGCTCGTCATGGCTACCCCGTTCAACAATTTCACCCCGATGCAGCACCAAAATTTGGTCTGCACTACGAATGGTGGACAAACGGTGGGCAATGATAAAGGTCGTACGTCCCTTTTTGAGCACTTCAAGAGCAGATTGGATGAGCGCTTCCGTTTCGGTATCAATATTGGCGGTAGCTTCATCCAGAATTAAAATGGCCGGATCAAAGGCTAACGCGCGAGCGAAAGAAATAAGCTGACGTTGCCCGGCGGATAAGGTGCTGCCTTTTTCAATAACAGGCTCATCAAATCCTTGGGGCAAATGGGCTAGCAGTTTGTCGGCTCCAACGTCATGCAGCGCTTTATTCACCTGCTCTCTCGTAATTCTACTATCTCCGAGACTGACATTAGAGGCTACCGTACCTGTGAACAAATATGGGTCTTGAAGCACAATACCCATATGATGGCGAAGCCATTGCTTAGGAATACTTTTGACAGGCGTTCCGTCAATGGTGATCGTTCCTTTTTGCGGATCATAGAACCGGAATAGCAGGTTGATAATCGAGCTCTTACCTGATCCGGTATGCCCGACAAGAGCAACCGTTTGGCCGGGCTGTGCTGTAAAGGAAATATGCTTAAGCACATCATCCTTTTTGTAGGCAAAGGAAACATCATTAAATTCTACCTGGCCTTTGTAACGCGGCATCGTACCATCTGTCACCGGCTCTCCAGTTTCGTCCATCAATTCAAATACGCGTCCTGAGGATACGATGGAAGTATCCAGTACGGCGAGCTGGTTGACCATCCCCGTTATAGGTTGGAACAATCGACCCAGCACATCGACGAAGGCATACAATACCCCTAGTGATATCGCACTACCTGTAGTGCCAAGCGCCGCAGATCCAAAATACCACAACACGACAGCGAAGGCGAGGTTTCTCAACACGTTGACCAAATTGTGCGAAGTAAAAGCGTTCAAATTCAGCATTTTATTCTGATGCTTCATATAGTCATCATTTAACTCTTCAAACTCTTGCTGTGTTTGTTTCTGATGCCGGAATACACGAATAATGGACATCCCCTGAATGGATTCATTAATAATCGCATTAATCTCGCTGAGCCTGGATCGGATGATCGTGTTATAGCGGGTTGCAACCTTGCGGTACAATACAATCCATAAGATCAGCAACGGTACAATAAATAGAGAGATAAGACCCAGTCTGAAATCCAGTAGAAAGAGTGCCACATATACCCCTGCCATCGTTACAATCCCTGAAGTGAAGTTTGAGAGTACAGCCACAAACAAATCTTTGACTGCCTCCGTGTCATTCGTAACACGGGATACGACCTTGCCTGCGGGTAAGTTATCAAAAAAGTAAACTGGCAAGCGCTGAATGTGTGCATAGAGATCAAGCCGAAGCTTCTGAATGACTTTGTTCGCCGAGGATTGCAGCCAGTATGTTTTGCCGAACTCGGCAAAAATCGAAACGACTAAAAAGAAGCAATACCACCCAATCAGCTGAAAAATGCCGGGCATTTCCGGTTTGTAAAAGCTATACAGCTCATCAGCCGTTAGAGCCTTAGCTTTATAACGAAAGGTGTCGGAGCCGCGTGTCACGGTCAGCGTACCGTTCGTAAAGGATCGGTTACCATCCGCTACCTGGACGGAACCATCGACAAATACAAAAGATCTGCCGACTTGTAAAATCCTCGCTTCGCGCCCTTTGGTCTCCCCGGCCTCAAAGCGATCTTCACGTTTAAAATGGGTTCCAGCATAACTTATAGTGCCGTCCACACTAGTCGTTTCATAAAATGGTTTTTCAATAGCGAGCATGTGGTCGTCAATCATCGTTTTGGCGATGAAGGGACCGGCCAGCTCAGCGGCTACTCCAATAGCCAGGGCGATGAGAGCGGCAATAAAACCCGCTTTGCTCGTCAGTGCATACTGGAACAGCCTTTTGCCGATATTGGGTTTCATTAGGATACCTCCCCTGAGGTCAGATCAGATTCCACTTGTTGCCGTTCATATTGTTGTCGGTACCATCCGTCAGCTTGAAGCAGCTCATTGTGGGTTCCTTCCTCAATAATACGTCCTTGCTCCAGCACGACGATCCGATCTGCATGCTCTACAGCCGATAGACGGTGGGTGGAGATCAAGGTTGTTTTACCCGAGCGTTTATGACGGATATTGTCAATAATACGTGCTTCCGTGCGGGCATCTACTGCTGATAGTGCATCGTCGAGTACTAGAATATCCGGATCACCGATAAAGGCGCGCGCAAGCGAAACACGCTGCTTCTGACCGCCGGACAGGGCGATGCCTTTTTCTCCGACGAGTGTATCCAGCCCATCGGACAGGGTTCCCAAATCCTGATCAAAGGCGGCCGTACGGATCGCTTCCATGATGTAATCATCATCGGCCCCAGGCTTTCCGAACTGAATGTTCTCGCGCACCGATTTGGAGAACAAAATTTGTTCTTGCGGCACGTAGCCAATCCAGCTGTGTAATTGTTCCGCTGCAATGTCCTCCAGCCGAGTGCCGGAGATTAAAATATCACCACTGCCAGTCGGATATTCATGCAATAGCTGTTTGAGCAAAGTGGATTTTCCACTGCCTGTTCGACCGACGACACCTAGTGTTTCTCCACGTTTGAGCTCCAGATTCACATGTGACAGATTGTCAACCGTGGAGGTAGGATAACGAAAAGTCACGTCTTTCATAGTGATGGATTCGGGATGATCCACTGGAACAGGTTGGGCTACATCCTGAACGTCTGGCTGGACATCGAGAGTTTCATTGACCCGGTCCAGGGAAGCGCTACCGCGCTGCATAATGTTAATCAGTTCGCCAATGGCAAACATCGGCCAAATCATCATTCCTAGATACATGTTAAAGGATACCAGTTCGCCTAGCGTGATATCGTTATGAAATACCAGATAAATACCATACCCGAGTCCGATAACGTAACTAAGTCCTACACATAAACGGATTGTTGGTTCAAAGAGAGCATCCATTCGGGCCACTGCCAAGTTTTTACGAAACACATCCTCAGTAATATCGGCAAAACGTTTTTCGTCCATTCGTTCTTGCACATAAGCCCGAATGACACGGATACCAGCCACCGACTCCAGCACCTGATCGTTCATATCGCCAAATGCATCTTGTGCCAGTGTGTAACGCTCATGTACGGCTTTACCGTAAATACTCATGGCCAGCGCAATAAAAGGAAGGGGCAGAATGGCCGCCAGTGTTAGCTTCCAGCTAATCAGGGTGCCCATGGCAACCAATACAACGGTAAGGTAGACAGTGGAGTCCGTTAATGTCAACATACCGAAGCCTGCTGTACTTGCGACAGACCGAAGATCGTTCGTGGCACGAGCCATCAGATCGCCTGTACGATTGCGTTCAAAAAATGGAGGGGTCATCCGCAGCAGATGATTCATAAAACGTGTGCGCAATAGGCGCTCCACCAGATTAGCACCACCAAACAGCTTGTGCATCCATATGTACGTAATGTAGTAGATGACGGCAAGAATGCCTATGATGTACAAAATATAACGCCAAAGCGAGGACCAGGAAATCGAACCGCGTACAATCTCATCAATGGCGCTGCCTAGCAGCCGAGGTGGAGCAAGCTCCAAAACGCCAACCGCAATCAGCAAAAACAATCCAATGGCGTATCGGCTTCGTTCTCTTTTAAAAAACCAGCCTAAATTTTTGAGTACTGAGAACAAGAGGAATCCCATCCTTTCATGTTAAGTTCATTCGAGAGTTGTGTACCATTTTGAAGAAACAACAGCGGCTTGCTGCCACAAGTACGATTCGGCAACAGGCGCAAAAAAGGCATACCGTCCGCAGACGATATGCCTTAAATCTCAATATCATATGGCGTGCAGGTATTTTCAGCACACTCACCACTGAAAAACTGCTCAAACGCAGGCAGCCACTCGTATTAAACCATACAACAGAAATGGCCCAATTCTAAAGGATGCGACAGGGGAGATGCTCCGGTATGAAGTTGTTTTGTTTGTAGATGTGGGTGAAATACAATCATAAATTTTAGCACCGGAAACACTCCTTTCTTCCTCAAAATGGGGTTATTCTTACATGAGTTATCGTTCAAATTGGTAATAAATTTCAAAATGGATCTCGTATGGTTGAATCTTAACACCCTTTTTTACGAATTGTCAAACCTTTTTCAAAAAAATGTATATGACTTGTCCAGGAAGCCGCATGGGGAGAGACGGTTGGTCGTTATTCCAAAAGATGCTATGATATAGTTAACAGGATGTCATTGTACAAGGAGATGAGCATAACGCATGAGCATACAGGTAACTGAACCTGCGGCACAGTGGTACATTAAGGAGCTCGGTTTGAATCGTGGAGATTCCATCCGTTTTTTTGTTCGCTATAGTTCCGGCGGTGGGTTGCATCCAGGCTTTTCTCTGGGAATTGCCGTAGAGCCTCCGCAGCACCCTGCATTACAGCATGAAGCGGCTGGCATTACGTTTTATATGGAGGACCAGGATTACTGGTATCTGAAGGGCCACCATCTGGAAGTTAAGTATTTGGAGGAACATGACGACATTATTTACACCTATGAAAAGGATGAACAAGCTTAATGCCTCCACGTTAAAAATAGTATGCTAGTAATGGTTTATGGACATGAAAAGCGGCGGAGTATCGTGTGGCAGGGGATGAACCTGCACATGATACTCCGCCGCTTTATTGTGGTTAGGGCAGGATGCCGTATTGTTAAGGGTTGTTAAACATCGGACCATCGACTGCAAAATCAAAATCATCAATATCGTACACATGTACAGGTACGGAAGCTTCGATAATGCGGTGAATCCAGTCCAGTTGATCAGTCAGGATGGGTAATGTTTCACGCTGAGCTGTCAACACCAGTTCGGTTTCAATCGGATCAAAATATTCTCCGTAATGCGCCGTATCAACAGCATTAATGACAATGAGTGATGTATTGGCATCGAATAGGATTGGCAAGCTTTTCGCCCAAGGCATCTGAAGGGCACGCCGAATTTTTTTCTGATTCAACGGTTCTTCAAAATAACTGATCAGCTCACTTACTTTTCGCTTCACATGTTGATCGTCCATAGGGTTATCCATGAGAGGCTCTGTACTGTCCTGGAATTCGTACAGCTCTAGCAGTGATGTGTAAGGCACTATATATTCCACAGGGGCGGGAGATGTAAGCAGCTGGCCATATATAGCCACCATTACAGCTTCCGTTACAAATTGTCGAGACATCGGTCAAGCCTCCTGCATTTACCAAATTATGCGATTTGAGTATAACACAAAGCGGGACTGAATTCAGCCAGATATGCAGATTGCCATCATTCATTTGTATATTTGTTGAACGGCTCTTTTCAATCCTGTGTCTAGAAATTTAGGAGCGACCGATTAATAAGGAGAGCAGCCCGGCAGCAATCAGAGGTCCAACAGGAACCCCTTTAAAGAAGGCAACGCCAATGACGGTCCCGATCAGTAGACCTGTCACAATAATAGGCTGTCCGGACATCAAAGTTACTCCGCGGCCGCCAAGGTAGGCTACCAGAATTCCGATACCAATCGCGAGCAGGGACTTCCAGTGCAGGAAGGACTCTGTCACCTGATTGATGCTGATTTTACCGCTGGCTAGCGGGGTCATGACCCCAATCGTCAAAATAATAATTCCGATCGTCAAGCCATACTTTTCAAGCCAGGGGAAAGCAGTATGAAAGCTGGTTACCCGCAGCAGTAGTAGTACTACCATAGCAATCGTCACGGTTGAGTTGCCACTGATAATTCCAAGGCCAGCCAGTACCAGTAGGATAAGTGAGCTGTAATCCATTCAGTTGTTCTCCTTCGATCGTTTAACTTTGGATATGTTCGGCGATTTGACGCCCGTGCCAGCGACCTGTTTCGATAAACACTTCATTGGCATTGCTGCCTGAAGCGATAACTCCGGCGACATATATACCTGGGATGTTAGTTTCCATCGTGGCAGGATTAAATTCGGGTTTGTCCAGATCTTCAGCCATGTGGACGCCGACAGACTCCAGTAGTTTTCGTTCTGGGTGAAATCCAGTCAGTGCCAGTACAAAATCATTTTCGAGCTGGAATGCTTCTGTGTTCATCGGAGTGACGATAACATGGTCTGGATGAATTTCAGTAATGCGTGCGCCTAAGTGCAGTGTGATCTTCCCTTTTTGTACCATACTGTCGAACAATGGACGAGCCCACGGTTTGATATATGGAGACAACTCATTACGACGATAAACCATATCAATCGTAGCCCCGACCCGCACCAATTCCATTGCAGCATCTACCGCAGAGTTACTACCGCCGATGACTGCGACCCGGGTTCCTGTATAGGGGTGGGCTTCGCTGAAATAGTGAGTGACTTTATCCAATTGTTCCCCGGGAATGCCCAGATAGTTCGGATGATCAAAATATCCCGTAGCCACGACGACATAGCGTGAAGAATAGCTCTTGGTTATTTCCCGTTTGCTTAGAGTATGTACGGTAAATGTACCGTCTTCCTGCCGCTGAATGGATTGAGCCTCCTCATAATGCTGAATGTCCAGGTTATAATGTGAGGCTACTTTGCGATAGTACGCAAGTGCTTCATGACGAAAAGGCTTGTCATTGGGAGTGCTGAACGGAACATCACCGATTTCCAATAGTTCAGCGGTGCTAAAAAACTGCATATTTGTTGGATACAGAAAAATGGAGTGAACGATGTTGCTTTTTTCAATAATGATCGTACGCAAACCTCTGCGGCTGCATTCGATTGCAGCGGATAGTCCGCAAGGTCCGCCACCGATAATGATTACGTCGTGCATTTGGATGAACCTCCAGTTGTATTAGTTTATTTCGTCAAACGGATCTCAGAATTGATGCAAATAGCTCAGTGTGTAAGAAGTTTTCAAATAATAATCCTACCGTAATGTGTGCACAATATCCAGCCGTTTTCAGAAAGAGATGATGGAAGAGAGAATTGACAGAAACATTTGACAAACATATAATTAGATAATTATCTATTTAGGTTAAGCGAATTTGCTTGCATAGCAAATCTGTAGTAGTGAAAAGAGGTGCAGTTACGGTGCAACTAGATAAAATGGTCAATTATCATAAAGCACTTGCGGACCCAACGCGTATGCGAATATTACTCCTTTTATCCCGTGGTGAGATGCATGGTCAAGCTTTGGCGAAAAAGCTAAATCTGTCACAGCCTACGGTTACGCATCATGCTTCCAAACTCCGAGAGGTCGGGTTGATTAAGGAACGCCGTGATAAAAACACAGTGTATTTTACACTGAACCCAGAGCTGATTCGGCAGCATGCCGAGGCGACAGTGCGTTTTATTTTTGAAAAAGGAGAGGAAGAGGAAGATATGTCCGAATTGAATGAAACGCTGGAAGCAACGGTTTTACGCAATTTTTTTGCCAAGGACGGCAAGTTGCGTCAAATTCCTGCCCAGTATAAGAAAAAATTGATCGTACTACAGATGCTCGCCGAAAAACTGGAGCCAGGGCGCATCTATCCTGAACGTGAACTAAACGAGTGGATCAAGCAATACCATGAGGATTTTGCGACGATTCGGCGTGAACTGATCATGCATCAGTTTATGTACAGGGAGCGGGAAATGTACGAATTGAACCCGCGTGAAATGTGGACACGATGGGATCAGGTACGTTAAACAAAACTTGAAATAGTTTAAAATGTTTAGAATCAGCCTTGACAGACAATTGATGGACTTGTATGATAAAGGAAATTTTAGGAGGAGGCGATGTTATATGCGTACGAACATGAGTGAATGGGTTCAGCAGCAGAATGACTTGTCTCCCGCACGGACGATGCACGGCTAAAGACTGTTAGATCTATAGTCTTAGCTCAGCAGTTGGTTGGACAGTAGAACCAACGAAATCCGCAGGGAGTGATTCCCTGCGGATTTTTTTATGGTCAAGTGTTTTGTTATCCGGTTGTTGGTTTCGAAAGTAGTCCGTGTAAGACTGCTTGCATAAGTGAACGAACGGATCACATCGCTTGAGCTGTATACCTTCCGCAGGGGTTTCCCTGCGGATTTTTTGCGTTGTTTGCTTGCGGAGAGAAAAATGTACACCTATTGAGTAACACCAAAAAAAATTAAACATGATCTCAGGAGGAAAATAATGAGTATACATGAATACGGTTGGTCTGATTACTGGAACGGTTTGTGGGACCAATGGAAGCAAAACTATGAGGAACGAGCAGGAAACACGCAGATACGCCCTGCCCGCTTGATTGCCGATTATGGACAAAAGGTGAAGCTTATTACGATGGATGGGGAACGCTGGGGAGCCGCTTCAGGTAAGCTAAGACATGCTATTGTTGACCCGGCGGAAATGCCGGCTGTAGGGGATTGGGTGGCCATCACCACGTCGGACGAAGTATCGGATGCAGTAATCCATGCTGTCTTGCCACGCAAAAGCCAAATATCTAGACAGGCCGCAGGCTTTGAGACGAAGGAGCAACTGATCGCGACCAATGTAGATACGCTTTTCCTTGTTAATGCGCTGAATCATGATTTTAATATGCGCAGATTAGAACGGTACTTAATCATGGTCTGGAATAGCGGAGTAAACCCGGTTGTCGTGTTGAGTAAGAGTGACCTTTGTGAAGATGTCGAACAGCGGGTTGCAGAAGCGGAAGGAGTTGCTCCTGGAGTACCCGTTATCGTAATTTCTGCTTTGCAGAACGAAGGCAGAGAGCAGCTGGAGGCGTTCCTTGAGCCTGGGTGTACGGTTGCTTTAACTGGCTCTTCCGGTAGTGGCAAATCCACAATAGTGAACTGGCTATCCGGGGCTGAAGTTCAATTGACACAGGATGTGAGGGAGGAAGACAGCCGAGGCAGGCATACAACCACACACCGACAGCTTTTTCCCATTGCAAAGCAAGCCGTTCTGCTCGATACACCCGGTATGCGCGAGCTTAATCTATGGGATGATTCCACGGGTGTAGCTCATACCTTTGCTGATATTATGGAAACAGCTCAGCAATGCCGTTTTGCCGATTGCAAGCACAAGGGAGAAGCTGGATGTGCGGTGGAGGAAGCTATCCAAAGAGGGGAATTATCTGAATCCAGAGTGAACAATTATCGCAAGATGCAGCGGGAACTGGAATATCAGGCACGCAAGGAAGCAGACCGACGTAGAAAAGATAGCCGTTCAAGTACAACTCCGGGCCGCAGGGATCAGCGAGGTGGTTGGCGACGTGATGTGGAGTGGTAAGGCGAGCTGTCATGAAACATCATTTGTAGAAATTTAAGAAAATCTATGTGGTAGTCGGCATATGGTGTAGAGGGGTGAACATATGCCGAACTACAGCATTGTGGTGGATTTATCGGATCGTCGTCTATATTTAAAAGATAGAAGTCAGATCGTTCTTAGTTATCCAGTCGGTATTGGGAAGGTGGCTACACAAACACCGCATGGGCAATTTACGATTATTAATAAACAGCCCAATCCGGGCGGTCCTTTCGGAGCGTTCTGGATGGGGCTATCCAAGCCGCATTATGGCATTCACGGCACCAATGAGCCATGGTCCATTGGCAAGTTGGTGTCACATGGCTGCATTCGAATGCATAATAAGGATGTACTGGAGCTTCAAGAGAAGGTAAGTATAGGGACGCCGGTCACGATACAGCCATAACAGCTAGATGATATAGGATTCCTTTGGCTGCCTAGTACGATTTGGGTTGAATTTGGACACGGGCTTCAATCCGTTTGGAGCCCTTTTTGTCGTCTGCGGATTTAACTAATGATCCCGCAAGACGCTCTCCTTTTGTACCATAAGCCTGTTTGGCGTTGATCCACATATCTTCGTTCGGCTCGAAACTTATGACCAGGGTGTAGCGGTTGGCAAGGCTCGGCTTTTTGACCCTCATGCTGAAGGAACCATCAGGCATGACCTTGGTTTGATCATCGTAGCCAAACTGCCATCGTCCCGGAAAATCAATTGTGAGCTTGACGTCCGAACCCTCGAGCAAATTGCTGCGCGCATATACGTGATAATAATTTCCTTTTTGCCTCACATCGGGCTTAATCCACACTTGAGGATTACCGTAGTCCTTTGGTTTGTTCCAGACAGGCTTAATTAGAGGGACATGGCGGTCTTGTTCAGGATCAAACTCAGCACCTATCCGAATTTCTTGCAAAAGTTGTTCGTTTTCTTCGTATTGATATACATAAGGGCCTTCTAATTTGTTGCCACCACTACCATACAGATTTCGTATTTCTTTGTCTTGGTCATCTGGACGGAACAGAACAGTCAGATCCATACTTCCCTGTATACCAGGTCGGTGTACTTGAAGTACAAAACTTCCGTCCTTTTGAATAGTTGTCTCGTCCGTATATCCGGTTAACAGAGAGTTTTTGACTGCAAGATTCCCTTTGATCCGTGCTCCAGCCGGCAGATTGGAATGCCCTGTAACCTTCACTGTATTTTTATCTATACTTACGTCACCTGATATTTCGACATAGCTGCTGCCTTGCTGGTGGACAGGTGCATCGTTGGCAGCTCGTTCATCAAGGGATGATGCAGCTTGGTTCGGATTACCTGTCACGGTATAGGCACGTGCTTCAGCTTCGTGTTGGGCCATACTTCGAGTTGAGGCTTTCTCCCTGCTGCATGCAGCCAGCATAGTTAGGATGAAGAACATACATAAAAGGTTCCAGCTTAATTTGGTCATTATGTGCTTACTCATGGTTTTTGCTCGCTCCTTGTCCGTAGCTTCCAGGCTAAACTGATAAAACTTTCGAAACTTTATGTATTTACCCTATTTAAAGGGTATGTAATCCCGCCTGCTTTATCCTAGTCAAAGCGTACGTGTTTAAACAACAGGTGGAATGGTTAAAAATGGATAGCCGGATCATCCCCTTGAAAAGCAGGGGCAGCTTGCTGTAAAGGAGCCTGAGTCATATGTCCATTGACCGTTTTATCTTAAAAAAGCTGGACAACTGCCGGGAAGAACATACACGCGCTAATTTACTAGAACTGTTTAGAATACGAATTGAGAAGGCGCAGAAAAAGGAACGAGGCGGTAAAAAAGGTTATCGCAGAATACTATAAATAGAGTCTGATCAAATGCATAGGCTGCGGTAAGTCACATGTAGCATGTTTCATAACCGCTGATTTGGAGAGGGTGCTGAAATGCCCCTCTCTTTTTTGTGTCTAATGCAAACAAAAAAAAGTCCCTCTTAATAGAGGGACAATGCCAATGAATCATTTTCACTAACGCTATGCAGGATGGCTTCACAACCGACAATCTCTATACTGATCAAAGAGTTAAGACATTTTTGAAGGGCACGCTTGCCACTGGAGATTTTGTTCTCCAAAGTATTACTTAGAAGTTTTAAGGTTTTTTGTACCGGTTGCTTATTTTCTTGATTGAAGTATACGGGAATACGTTTGTTTTGAAATGTAATTAATGTTCTCACAAAAATCACCTCACCTGAGTTATTTCATGGCTTTATTGTAGTGCCCGTTTCTTAAAATTACCTTAAAAACACCTTATAAAAACATAAAGGTCTGAAAAATTTACAAAGTGTTCACAACAATTTGGGTAACAATCGAATTTAGTTCTACCTAATCGACAAAATGACGTAAGCACGCAAATGAAATTTGTAAATCCCTATTTTTGATTCATATGACTCTACTATTAATTTTAAGTATGACTATAGTCACTGTTTTATTTTGAGTGTGGGCATTTTGTAACAAATTGACAGTCTAATAGGCGGATGCTACAGTTATGATAGCCATATTTCCGTAGAAATAGGCTTTTTGCGTGAGTATTGCTGTATAAATTAAGGATCGGGAGGGATGACAGATGATCCTGACCGTGCTTTCAGGACGACAGGAAACAGAGTGGTTTGATATTGAGGTGGCAGATGAATACTCGGTAGAACATTTAAAATTGATGCTGGGTGTGCGTATTTTTGGTGAGCCTCCGGCTGAAGGCATGCAATATATTATGGAAGCAAAGTTCCCGGAAGGGCTTTGGTTCAGAGTGGAGGATAACCAGCTACTCACAGGAGCAGGCTTACGGGAAGGCTGCACCGTGCGCATTCAGCGAGCTTTTTCGACAACTCAGGACGAGGCGCCTGTATATGGAAGGCGTTCTTTGTTTCAAACTGAAAAAAATGGGTAAATACACACATGAAATAATATGAAACCTTGGTAAAATGAAATAGTAAGCGAAAAGGGGGACTTTTGTCTTGAATGTATTATACCAGCGATCCCCGAGATTAAGACCGGCCCTCCGAGAGGAGAAGCTAGAGATTTTACGGCCTCCGGCTGAGCCGAGCAAGCCGTCTTTTTCTATTATATCTATACTTATTCCGTTAATGATGACGTTGGTGACTATAGGCTTTTATGTATATATGAGCAGAACAGGCAAGATGGGCAACAGTAACTATTTGATGTTCCAGATGGTCACGGTGGTCATGATGCTTACATCTTATACGATTCCTTTTTTCGTCTATTTAAATAATAAGAAGGAATATAAGCGCAAGTTGGAGGAACGGGACCGCATGTACCGGGAGCAGCTCCAAAAGCATCGTGAAGAACTCATAATGAAACGCGAAGAACAAGTTCGCACGCTATATGAAATTCACGGTGATCCGCAAATATGCACTCAAATCGTAAAAAACCGCAACAGTTCTCTTTGGGAACGATCACCGGAGGATGAAGATTTCTTGCAGGTACGTATAGGGACTGGACAAGTTCCCTTTCATATTAAACTGCAAATCCCACGACCTGACGGTTATGACCGAGATCCTTTGTTGGGAGCTGCAGATGAACTGGAAGAAGAATTTCGTTTGGTGGACGCTGCTTCCATTACATTGCCACTGTTTCAATCCAAAGTGATCGGATTGGTCGGCGAGCGGGAGCATACCCTGGCTGCGTTAAGAGTCATCTTGGCACAAGTAACGGTTCGTCATTCGCCAGATGAAGTGAAAATCGCCTCCTTCTATGATGAGCGAGAGGAAAGTGAATGGACTTGGATGCGCTGGCTCCCACATGTATGGGATGATGACCGAATCCAGAGAATGATGTCAGACCGCAGTAGTAGCGCCCATCAATTAGCTGACTTTCTGTTTGCTAGATTGAACCGTCGAAAAAATAATCGCAATGAACGTCAGGGCAAAGGGATGGAATCCCCGTGTTATGTGATTGTTTTATCTGACACCCAACTGATTGAGGAAGAACCTTTGTTGCCGTTGTTGCTGGAGGACGGTCGAGCCATAGATGCGTGTACAATTGTGCTGGCTTCTCGTAAAGAAGCTTTGCCAATGCAGTGTCAGCTGATCGTGGAAGCTTCCAAGGAACAGGGTGTATACGCCCTTAAATCAGAATCGGCGGAGGTTGAACAGCAAAGTTTTAAACCGGATCGTTTGTCCAAAGAGGAAGCCGATGCACTGGCGCGGTACATGGCGCCTATTCGCTTGAAGCGTTCTTCGGCTTCTGATATTCCCGCTGTTCTGCCTCTTTTTGATATGATGAGTGTAGCAAGTGTGGAAGAACTGGATGTGGCAGACCGGTGGCGACGTAACCGCCATCCTGATACATTACCTGTGCCGATGGGCGTGCGGGCAGGCGGCAAAAAGATTATGATTAACTTGCATGATAAAATAGAGCGTCAAGGGCATGGGCCCCATGGCTTGATCGCTGGTACGACAGGTTCAGGGAAAAGTGAGGTTATCCAGTCTATCGTAGCCTCGCTCGCTGCTGAGTTTCACCCACATGATCTTGCTTTTATGCTGATCGATTACAAGGGTGGAGGCATGTCCAACACGTTCGTTAACTTGCCGCATGTTGTGGGTACAATCACGAACCTGGACAATAATTTGATTGAACGTGCTAAAATATCTCTTAAAGCAGAACTGGTTCGTCGACAAAAGATATTGAACGATGCAGGCAATTTACAGCATATTGATGAATATTACAGACTACTCCGGCAGCGGCAGGAACAACCGCTGCCTCATCTGGTTATTATTATTGATGAATTTGCACAGTTAAAGCGGGATCAGCCAGAGTTTATGGACGAGCTAATCAGCATTGCCGCGATCGGGCGGACATTAGGTGTCCATCTGATTTTGGCGACTCAAAAGCCGGCAGGTGTTGTCGATGATAAGATTTGGAGTAACTCCAGGTTCCGCATCTGCTTGCGGGTGCAAAGCGAAGGTGATAGCCGTGATATGTTGAAAATACCGAATGCCGCGTGGATAACGAAGCCGGGACGAGGATATTTTCAAGTGGGTAGCGACGAAGTGTTTGAAGAAATGCAATTTGCTTGGAGCGGTGCGCCGTATATAGGCAACAGAGACATTTCTTCTGCCTTACCTGTTCATGAAGTGAGACTGAACGGCAAACGTGAAGCGCTATTGACGGGCGGAGAACGGGCAAGCTCAGGCTTAAAAGGAGAAGAAGCTCCTAAACAGCTTCAAGTATTTATTGATTATATTGCAAAAGAAGCAGCTAAGGCAGGAATCGAACGTCTTCAGGGACCGTGGCTTCCGCCGCTGCCAGAAATGTTGGATTTAACTAATCTACCGCAATGTACCGAAATAGATAGTACATCATCATCGTTGGAGCTGAAGTCTCTTATTGGGCTGGTCGATGATTTGCCGAATCAACGGCAGGAGTCGATGTATGCGTCGCTGGATCATGGTCATTGGGCTGTGTATGGCATGCCGGGCATGGGGAAAACGACCTTTTTGCATACGTTGCTGATGTCCACGGCACAGCGTTACGCTGTGAATCATTGGAACGGTTATATCATTGACATGGGTCGAACCATGCGCGACTTTGGAGAGCTTCCACAAATCGGTGCTGTTATGATGGCAGAGGAGGATGACCGGATTAAACGGTTGTTCCGCTATTTGTTCAAGATGGTGGCCCTACGCAAGGAAATGCTTTCTGAGGCTGGCGTCAAAACAATAAGTTCTTTTCGACGTTCTGCTGTTGAAGATGTGCCGCAAATTGTCGTAGTTATTGATGGATATCTTAATTTTCGTAATGCGTATCCGGATGAAAATGAACTGCTGGAATCACTCTTGCGTGAAGGAGGCAGTCTAGGCATCACCTTCATCATTACAGCGAACCGGATTACCGATGTGTTTGAGAAGTTCCGCAGTAACATACCTAATGCTGTTTCTTTCGAATTGGCTGATCCTAGTGACTACTATTATGCGGTAGGACGACCGGCCAAAACACCAGGACCTTTAATTCCAGGCCGGGCTCTGGTTAAAGGGCATGTTCCTCCGCTGGAGTTCCAGACGGCACTGCCTTCACCAGGAGAAGATGAAGCGGAACGATCAGCACAACTACGTCGCAATATCGCTGGTATTGCGCAGGGATGGAAGGGTAAGCACGCACCGGCCATTCTCCCATTGCCTGAGCGGATTCCGTTGCTGGAACTGCTTCAGCAGTGGGATCGGACGAGTGGACCATCAGGTGCGCTTCCTTACGAAGTACCTGTAGGCCTACAGAGTGACGATCTTGAGCCTTTTCTCCTAAATTTAAAAGAAGGGCCTAATTTTATCGTAGGTAGTCCAATGGAGGGTGGAAAAACCTCCTTCCTGATGAGTTGGATTATATCGCTCGCTTATTACACCTCGCCGGATCAAATGCAAGTCTATACGATCGATACACGCTATGGAGGTGGGGGACTATCCCGATTACGGCATCTTCCTCATGTCAAGGCTGCTGCCGAAAGCGAGGAAGAAATGGGACCTCTGGTACAACAGGTGCATGATATCGTTCAACAACGGAGCAAGGATGGAAATGATCCCGAACTGCTCCTGGTCATTGATGATGCGGATATGTTAAGCAAGCAACTGAACGATTTTATGATAAAGGATCAGCTTTCCGCCATTGTACGGTTGGGACGTGATCGCAATGTACATGTCGTGCTATCGGGTGTGCCATCTGATTTCCCTACCTTTGGTGTGGACTGGTTTAATGATGTCAAGGCAAGCCAAAGCGGTATGCTTTTTGGAACACTGGATTCGAATGATTTATCGTTCTTTCGTATCCCTTATTCAGAAGCGAATGCCGCTGCTGGTGGCCTAAAAGTCCTGCCTCCTGGGCAGGGATACTACGTACGACGCAAATTTACCAGGATAAAAGCGGCGATTCCCTTCTCAGAGCAAATGAGCTGTGAGGATTGGATAACGAAAATTCGTGACCGATGGCATGTTGTAGTTTGAAGGGAGGTGGCTCATAATGTTAACGTTTCAAGCTTCCAAGCAGAAGTTAATAACCCTCAAGGCAAAGGAACTGTTTTTTCTGGCAGGCGTATTGGGTTCTGACAGACTGCTTGGGGTGGAAGATCCGTTTAAGGGCTATCTAGCAGAGGAGTTGGCGGAAGAGTGGGAGCAGGTCAAAGCTGCTCTTCTGGAAAAAGGTTATCTGAAGCAGGCCGATAAGGGTAAAGAGCTGGCTATGCCTCCTACCGTTTTTTCAAGAGTTGCTATCGCGGGATTATCCAACAGGGCTTGCCGTATACGCTATGTAAGGGGAGGTAAGCAGTTTGAAGGCTATCTTCATTGCACGAATGAGCGTGTGGTGGAGCTTGTGAAATCTGTTGACGAACCCGATGAATATCGTCTGTACGATCTGGGTAATGTGGAAAAGGCTTGCGAAACATTGATTGATAAAATGGGCTGGGTTGATCGGCTTGTACCTGAATCTCCCGCGCTTATGTTTTCCAAGCAGGCCTTTAATAAAATTTACGAGCAATCTGCAGGAGAAAGTTTGTCTCAAATCAGCAGTAAGCTAACTGAGGCTAGCGGAGATGAAGAGGGAGCAATGAGACTGGCTCAGTCTTTGAGTTCCCGTGTAGCCGAGGGAGAATTGCAATTGCTGGTCTGGAACGGCAGAGAGTGGGAGTCACAACGGGCAGCTTTTGTCCTTTGTCCTGCAATGAACTGGATATTTCGGATGAGCTCTGCGGGTAACGGAGACTGGTTAATTGCAGCTATGGCTTCGAGAGATCAGTTTGTGGACTTATTATTGAATTGGTTGAAACAGTCGGCAGTGACTGAAGAAGTGACAGAAGAAGGGTGATGGATATGCGCATTCGAGTTGAACCGGATGTGCTTCGGGGGCTTAGCGGGCAGCTACAGCATGCGGCGGAGCAAATTCAACAGTTAACAGCAGGTTTGGAGCAGGCGTTACAATCGCTGTATTGGGATGTATCTGCACGTGAGGCGATCTTGAATCAGTGGATGCAAGCCAAACGAATGTCAGAACAGATTCATGCTTATCTCCATACATCAGGTACACAACTGAACCGAAAGGCAGAGCAGTTTCAGTCTGTTGACCACAACTATCAAACGATTCTGCCATTTGCCAGCCAACCATTGGGACGACCCGTCACGATGCTCGATTGGTCGAATCAACAATCACCGTCTATTCTGCCTGGGCAAGCTTCGGAAGGAAGCAGTCTAATTTCCAACCCGCAGTCTGTCGTACATGCTATTGCAGGTGTACAGCCTTCGGATGTGGGCACCTTGCATCAGGATATTCTGAAGCAGGCGTCTTCTAGCAGTCCGCAGGATTGGTATTTTACTGATCCGTCTATAGCAAGAGATCAGCCTGTCGCTTAGTTCGGATCGTTCCGGGATGATCTGGATCGGCCTGTAATCCATATGAATTTGTTATACCATTCCCGGTTTTATGGGACTAATATGGGACTTATTAGGTGGTTGTTTTATCAAGATTGTTCTGTTAGATGCTGTTTTATAGTTAAAAAGTGGGATTATTGCAATTAGGTCCTTTGCCTTTTGTATGGGATTAAATAGCCATAGTACAATTTGAACCAGCTAAACAAAAACATTTTTTATCATCAAGGAGGACGCAAAAAATGGCAGGACGCATTTTAATTACCCCAGAACAGGTTGATCAGGTAGCTAACCAATTTAAACAAAGTGGTGAGCAAAGCCAGCAGATCGTTTCCAGTTTGACTCAGTCCATCTCCGGTATGGAAGGTCAATGGGAAGGTATGACTAAACAACGCTTTTTCCAAGAGTTCCAAGAAGCAAGCAAACAAATGCAAGCTTTCGTAACGACTTTGAATAGCATTAGCCAAGAATTGACAGCTATCGCTAACAAATTCCGTACGGTTGACCAAGCGAAATAAGTTGTCGTGCCTGATCGGCATTAACTTATCATATATCACTCTATAATGAAGCAATATGTGAACCTATTCCTCACGGTTTGGCACAGATTGTATAGGAAAAACCGGGCGATCTTCGGATACCCGGTTTTCTTGCCATCCATAGACGTATATAATAAGGTGAGGAAAACTAGCATACTGAATGATATAAGGAGAGGGATGTTTCATGTCTTTTCAACCGAATCCGGGAGACGAATTGATCATAAACGGCACAGCTTATGTGGTTGGACGACATCCCGCTGCACCCGGTTTAGCCTATGCACAAGCAGGGAGGCAGGGAATTGTATACCAGCTGATTGCCAAAAACGGAGCACCGCATGAGGCGAAAGCCCTCAAAGTGTTTTTTCCGAAGTTCCGCATCCCGGCTATGGTTTATCAATCTGAGCATATGGAAACATACGGGGATATTCCCGGTTTGCAGGTATGCAAGCGTGATGTGCTCACTCCAGAAAGAAACGGAAGTCTGATCGCTGAGCAGCCTGATTTGCTGTATGCGGTGCTGATGCCATGGGTTCATGGTATGACATGGTTCGATTGTCTCACAGATCAGCGTCAGCTTGAGGCTTCCGATAGTCTGGCTTTAGCCAGAGCACTGGCAGGGATCGGTTCAGCGATGGAGCAAAAAGGATTGGCGCATTGTGATTTATCAGCGCCCAATGTTATGCTTCCGTTTTTTTCTGAAGTGGAACTGCCTGAAGGCACGTCAGCTGTGGAATTGGTAGACGTGGAGCAAATGTATAGCACCAAAATGGATCGTCCAGATGCACTATTGGCAGGATCGCCGGGGTATGCTGCACATCGTACTGTTCACAGCGGGTTATGGAGCGCGTATGCAGACCGTTTTGCAGGAGCTATCATTATTGGAGAAATGCTAGGCTGGTCTGACCGTGTGGTGGTCGATAAAGCGTGGGGCGAAAGTTATTTTGATCAGCATGAAATGCAGACGCCTTGCGAACGTTATTTTATTTTACGGAAATCGCTTGAAGCCCGCTGGGGTAGCAAGGTGGTAGAGCTATTCAGCCGTGCTTGGGATAGTCAGGATCTAAGCAGTTGTCCTACCTTTGGCGAATGGCTGGTTGTACTTAATGCGGTTACTGAGCAGGAAATTCTGGTGGAGGATACAGAAACGGAGCCAGCTGGGACAGATACAGGAGATCTGGCTGCTATGAGCGGCACTTCCAGTGAAGCGGTACCCTCGTTGGCAACACCTGCTCCGCTCAAGGCTGAACAGGCTGAAATGTTAAATCAGGCTGCCCTAGAGCAGGGAGAGCGTGGAGTAACGGACAAGCTGTTTCGACAGGCACGTGAACTGGAGCAGCAGAACAAACCTGCTGCAGCGCTGGAAGTATATCGTTCGTTGTATCACTTTGTAGAAGATGGCAGTCCTCTGCATGTAGAAGTGTCGGCTGCGATCACAGGACTGGAGGAGCAGCTGAACCCCAAGATGCCAGAGCAACCTGAGAAATCGAAAGCCTGGTATCGCTCCAAAATGTTTATCGTGACAGCATCGGCCGCAGTCGTTCTGTTGGCAGCTGGAATTCCAACTGTGAGTATTCTTGCGGATCAGTCTAATCAGCGACAAATCGAGGCTGCAAAGCAAGAAGAAGCAGTGAAGGCTGCAAAAGCAGCCGAGGAAAAGTTGGTAGCTGAGCAGGAGGCCGCTCAAAAATCGCTAACGGAGAAACAACGTCAGGAAGCTGAACAGCAGGCTAAACAACAGGCTCTTGCTGCTCAAAAGCAACAGGAAGAGCAGAAGAAACAACAAGCCCTGATCGCTCAACAGGTTAAATATGAAGCTTATCTCGCCCAAAAGGAACAAAACAAGCAGGCTGCTGCCAAGTTGGCGAAGCAAAAAGCATATGATCAACAGGAAAAGTATGAAAAATACCTGGCCTTGAAAAAGGAGCAGGAAGCTCGTGCCGCCAAGGAAGAAGCAGCTCGTAAAGCAGCAGCTGAGGCGGAACAAAAGCGAAAAGATGCTGTACAGGCACGTAACAAGGAGAATGTTCTCCAGCTTATTTCCCTCTATAACAAGGCGTATGCTTCTCAGGAAGGTGGAAGCACCGCGAAGGCCAAGAGCTTTGCCAAACGTTTTAGAGCATTATATGATAGCAATCCTTCTTATTATCGTTCAGTAGGTGAAGTGGGCTATCGGGCTTCCTCTATTTATAACTTTTTAGGAGATACGAATTTTAGACTGCCTAAAATTTGATGTTTCATATGTTTATATAATGGCGGAATGATAGATTAGGAAACAAATACAGATCGAAGGTAACTGAGGGGAGCATGTACAAACCATGAATTATACAATACAGGCTTCACAACGTACTCCCGCCCTGATCATTTACCTGATTGACATCAGCGCGTCGATGAACATGCTGATGGAAGGGCGGCGACGTATTGACGTTGTATATGAAGCTATATCGCTGGCGATCCGACAGATGGTTTTCCGATCGACCAAGGGAAATCGGTTGACTGCGCGCTATCGGATTGCAATTTTGGCTTATAGTGATGACGTATATGACCTGCTGAATGGTGTCAAGGGAATTGATGAAATCGCGGCTATTGGTTCGCTTCCTGATTTGACACCCAAACGATTCTCAGATTCAGCAAAGGCCTTCTTGCAAGCTGAACGTATTTTGCAGGCGGAATTACCAGGGATGCAGGATTGTCCTGCACCTTTGGTCTGCCATATGACAGATGGTGTTTCCACAGGCGATGATCCGGAACCGATTGCGAAGCGCATTATGAATATGAGTGTACCAGATGGCAATGTGCTGGTGGAAAATATATTTTTATCCGACAGGTTGCTGGAAACGCCTATTCAGGACCCCCGTCGCTGGAAAGGTCTGACGCATAATACGCCGTTGCAGGATGAGCATGCTGTGAAATTACGTAATATGTCTTCTGTACTTCCTGAAAGCTATCGGGAAATGCTGTTTGAGGCAGATTATCAGTTAGGTGAAGGAGCCATCATGATGCTGCCTGGAACCTGTGCGGAACTGGTGTCCATTGGTTTTCAAATGTCAGCCGCAACGCCTGTACGGTAAGGAGGTAAAAGCATGAATCCACTGCTGTCCCTGCTCCCCACGAGCAAAAAAAAGGGATTGAATGCAAGGCTGACTCAGCAATTTGCTTACATAAGCTCTCAGACAGGCGATCAGCCTCTATCATCTCATCACAGTCGTTTTATGTGTCGTTATGGCTATGGAAGGTCTGCCGAATCTGCCAGCATGGGGGAAAGCGGACAGGATTTTGCCGCAGTGCGTATTCATAAATCTGTCTGTTGTTTTGTCTTGTGTGATGGTGTCGGGCTCAGTTACCGAGGAGATTTTGCAGCCCGCTATCTGGGTTCTTCTTTACTGGATTGGATGGAACAGAGGCAGGATCTGTCTGCTGATCAATTGAGGGAGTATCTTGAACATCTGGCAGGTGCAGCTACGAAGGAACTGGATCGGCAGCCTTTGGATCACGAATCAGGCTTAATGCGTTCAGTATTGGAAGATAAACGTCGTCAGGGAAGCCAGTCCATGTATATTTGCGGTAAAATCGAACTGCCGAAACGAGGTACCCGTGGTCGTCTCCGACTTGCCTGGCAAGGGGATTCACGTTTGCGATTGTGGAACGGTACGGAAGAAATCAGCGAACTATTTGATCATACCTTCTCTACTGCGGAACGCTGGTCTACAAGCCGTGGACCGATTGGAGGGAAGCCGCATTGGTACGAAAGAAGCATACCCGCAGATATGCCAATGAGATTACAGGTATACACGGACGGTTTGTCCGATTTAGATCCTATTCGCGAGCCTGTCCCTGATGAGCAGATACAGGTATTACTTGATGCGTCTCATACCGGGGGACTTGATGATGATGCGGCATTTATTGAGCTGCAGTGGTAAATGAATAAGCCAAAGGACGTATGCATCCATATCGATGGTTGTAGAACGTCCTTTTTTGATAGATACATAGAAAACTGCGAATAGGTAAGATATTTACGGAATGTAACGAGAGGGAAGAAGAAAAGATGCACTAATGCACGAAATATTCGATCTTTTCCTGAATATCGCAAAGGAACAGCAAAAAATGCGCAAAAATGGTGATTATAAAGTATACCCTTTTGGGTAATCTTGTGATTATACAGATTATTGAAAGGGAGCGATACGTATGAGCTATACATATGCAGGAGGCGCGCGTTTTGAAGGCAAAACTGCTCTAATTACGGGTGCTGGTTCTGGTATTGGCAAGGCAACGGCCATTCAAATGGCTAGAGAAGGAGCAAATGTCGCTCTTTTTGACGTAAGTAATGATCGCATTTTGGAGACGGAAAGAGAAATTAATGCCATACGTGAAGGGTCAGCCCGGGCTTTTGACGTGGACATTGCCGATCCGGTGCGTGTGGAAAAAGCAGTGTTGGAAGCGGTTGAATTGTTTGGCGGGCTGCATATCATCTTTGCCAATGCGGGGATTAACGGGGTCGTCGGACCGATCGAGGAGCTGAGCATTGAGGATTGGCGGCAAACCTTGTCTACGAATCTGGATGGCACCTTCCTGACGGTAAAATATACAATACCGCATTTGAAAAAGAATGGCGGCGGCAGCATTATCATTACCAGCTCGATTAATGGAAATCAGCGCTTTACCAGCTTTGGGATGTCAGCCTATAGCACATCAAAGGCAGGTCAAACCGGTTTTGCAAAAATGGCAGCCCTAGAGCTGGCCAAGTTCCGTATTCGTGTCAATGTCATTTATCCAGGGGCCATTTCGACGAATATTGATGAAACCACGGAGAAATCGGAAGGGTTGAAGCAGATTACCATCCCTGTGCAATTTCCCGAGGGAGATCAGCCGTTAGCAGATGGACCGGGACAGCCCGAACAGGTTGCTGATTTGGTAACATTCTTGGCCTCTGATCATTCGCGTCACATCACTGGCGCACAAATTGTGATTGATGGGGCAGAGTCGTTATTGTTTTAGAAAATGGAGTATTCTCTGGGACAGAGAAATGTTTTGTGGTATCTTAAGTGTACTATATTGGTTACGGTGCGAATGTGAAGCTCACATAAAAAACAGATCCTTCGCACCTCGGAATTTGTAGAAATAAATTCATATTCACTTTTATCGTTAGAAGTCAATAGTGGATTCAAGCTTTTTAAGCATCGTGTTTTTCGAAAATGCAGGAATTGATACCATTAGGGTATTAATTCCTGCATTTTTGTTGTCGCACTCTATACGCGTGGGATTGGAGTCATCATATCGCTACCATTCGCGGTCGGTAGGATGCTTTGCAACATAGCTTTTAAATTTGTTATACAAATAATTCGCATTATATATCTAAAAGATATATAATTGATGTATCTAAAAGATATATTGGGGGATTGAAATGATGAACGAATTTTTTATTTTAGGTGAATTAATGGAAGAACCTCAAAGTGGTTATAGTTTACGTAATGCATTACAAGCCACTTTAGGACGTCATAGAAAAATTAGCTATGGCGTGATTTATCCCCTACTTGAAAAATTAGAGAACAAAGGTTTTGTAGAAATAACTAATGTAGGATCAGACGGGAAAAATAAAAAAGTTGCTACTATTACAGATAAAGGAAAGGAACGTTTTTTTGAACTAATAAAAATGCCTGTTCCAAGTGGGGCTCACAATGCTGATATCTATTTAATAAAGCTTGATGTGATGCAGCATCTTGCTCTAGATGAACAAATACAACTATTAGATCAATTCTATCAGGAACAAAAAGATATCGTAGAAGATACGCAAGACGCGCTACAAGAATTAGCTAAAGAAGATTCAAAAGATCACTGGTATGCAAGTAAGAGGTTTGAGTTACGACTACAGCAAGCAAATGTGGCAATTGAATGGATTGAAAAATTTAAACACGAATTAAAGAAAGGAGAGTGGTAAACAGAATGACAAAAGAAATAAAAACAGCCCTGTTAATGGCTGCGAGTCTCTTTATGGAGATTTTAGATGGAACAATTGTAACTACCGCACTACCTAAAATGGCTCAATATTTTCATACAGGTTCGGCAACAATTGCTTTACTCATCAGTGTGTATTTGATTACAGTTGCCGTTTTTATCCCTTCGAGTGGATGGATGGCTAATCGATTCGGGAAAAAGAAGATTTGGATTATTGCTGTTATTATTTTTACCCTTAGCTCATTAGGTAGTGCAGTAGCACCAAGCTTCACTTTCCTTTTAATAATGAGAATTATACAAGGAATTTCTGGTGCTTTATTGACACCTACAGCAAGACTGATTGTATTAGAAAAGACACCGCCCTCACAGCTATTGAAAATGTTTAGTTATCTCATTTGGCCTGCTCTTGTAGCACCCGCAATAGCACCATTGATTGGCGATTTATTGTTACTTACTGGAGCTGGCAGTGGATTTTTCTGATCAATGTGCCAATAGGTTTAATTATCATATTAATCGGTATAAAATTAATCGATGCTGATAAGATAAATAAAACAACAACTTTTGACTTTTTGGGATTTTTAGAAATTACCTTTTCATCCAGTATAATTCTAGTTGGAGCAGAGCTAGCCACTCACGGAAAAAATTATTGGCTTAGTGCAATAGGATTAATTGTCTTAGGCATGATACTATGATTTATAGTATTCAAGCACTTGAAAAAAGTAGACAATCCACTATTTTCACTTGATGCATTAAAAATAACTTCTTTTAGAATCTGCCAGACAAGTGGTTCTGTTTTGTGGCTATGTGTTGGGGCATTGCCATATATCCTCACGATTTTTTTACAAACGGTCTTTCATTGGTCAGCAGTAAAAGCAGGTAGTTATGTGTTATTTATTTTTATTGGAAATATTGGAATCAAACCTTTTGCCAATACAATTATTCGTAAATTAGGATATCGTGGAGCATTATTGTCATCATTTGTGATGATATTTATTACATCAATTGCTTTAGCTTTCATTCAAATTAATACTTTTCCTATTGTGATCATGTTTCTTGCATTAGTTTCAGGTGTAGGACGATCACTAGCCTTAACTGCTTACAGTGGACTGAGTTTCTCTGAAGTAGACACTAAAGATCGAAATAGTGCCAATACTTTGAATGCTGTCGTTTCAACATTAGCTCAAGGGATGGGAATATCACTTATGACAGTTGTTGTGGGTTTATTACAAATCTTCTTCCCAATTACTATCGCATATGAACTAGGTTTTGTGTTTCTTGGTCTATTGATGATATTCCCAGCAATTGAAGTACTGTTTCTACCTAAAAATATTGGTCATGCAACAATCGGCGTTGCATATGTAAAACACTGAGTATGTTCTTGTATGGTTCTAATCTTCATCTCTTATCGTCTTAGAGTGGGTTTTGTCGGGAATGTTAGTGATACCCCTCACTTCGTGTACGTACATGGATGACATGAAAAAAGAAGTCTCGTATTGTGACCCGCCCAGCAGTAAATAGTACAAATTCCTTTTTAACGGATTCCTTATTCAACAAATTCCCCCTTACTTTTGTGCAATAATTAACTAACATTGCTATGGGTGAAGTATAACTTAAGATAGGAGTTGCTTATGAGAAGTTTCATGAGTAAGTTTCTAAAGCGTTATGCATCGATTTTGCTGAGCTACGCAATAGTTATAGGATTATTTTACGCTTTGGGATATAAGATGAGCGCTATGGGCTTCTTTGCAATTTTCACAGGAATTGTGATTGGATTAATAATCAACTTTGTATTATCAAAGCGAGAGAAATAAACCCATGTATCCCTTGATTACATCCACATCAGGGGATTTTTCATGTTACTAAAAGATCGAATAGAGTTTCTGAATGGAATTTCTATATCTTTTACTGGTGAGAATGCACATAGAGAAATGAATTCAG
Source organism: Paenibacillus sp. ALE2 (assembly GCF_054113385.1). NCBI lineage: Bacteria > Bacillati > Bacillota > Bacilli > Caryophanales > Paenibacillaceae > Paenibacillus > Paenibacillus sp. ALE2. The sequence continues at coordinate 5,034,821 of NZ_CM134213.1, read as the reverse complement.
TCATTGTCAACACTATGGATACTTTACTTGGATCAATCCAATCATTTTAGGATGTCGCTCGTCCAACATGTCATGTCTCAATATGTGCTTAGAATCGAAGAATAACCATCACTCTCCGACAGAAATACAGGACAACCTCATAATATGTAAGCTACAGTGGCAAAGGACTCCCGGTTTATTTAATATAGATTGTACATAGGACGCTTATTACAAGGAGTGATGAGAATGTTCTCTAGAATGGCAGAGCAGAAGATTGCCGAGGCGATGGCCAAAGGTGAGTTTGATCATTTGCCGGGAGAGGGCAAGCCACTGGTGATTGAGGATTTGTCACATGTTCCAGAAGAGCTGCGGATGTCGTACAAGCTGTTGAAAAATGCAGGTATTTTACCGGAAGAGCTACAGCTGCAAAAGGAATGTGTCCAGCTACGTGATTTGCTTCACGCTTGTCATGAGGCAGGAGAGCAACAGCGAATCAGTCGCAGGCTGACTGAAAAATCACTTCGTCTTCGTATGCTGCTGGAGGAAAGAGGGCTAAATATGTCGTCTGTATTTTATGAATATGAGTCTGCTGTGCGTCAGCGACTGGAGGAATAACAGCGAAAGGAGCAAAGGGCAAAATGCCCTTGTCCACACACTTTGCTTTCCGTGTTTAATCTCATTACCGTTGCAGTGCAGATAATTTCGTGAGGCATTGCTTGGTCAGGAGGACTGGCTCCCGAGGCAGCTTGTCCAAATGAAAGCCATCGATTAAATCCATAGCCTTCACAGGCTCAGGAGAATCCAGCAGTCCGGAAAAGTAGGCGAGCCAGCCAATGACGGCTTCCGGTGTAATTCCTTGCCGACGCATGGCTCGGAGTGCTACGCCACCATGTCGTTTGGCCAGTCTACGTCCATCCGGACCCAGGACAAGGGGGACGTGTGCGAAACGTGGCGGCACTAAGCCCAGTGCTTGGTATAACAATAGCTGACGGGGAGTCGAATCGAGAAGATCATATCCGCGCAGCACATCGGTCATATGCATATCCGCATCATCGACGACGACGGCAAGCTGATAGGAAAACATGCCGTCTGCCCGTTTGATGATAAAATCGCCCCCCTCCGACGCACGGAAGGATACATGACCAGCTACCTGATCATGAAAAGAAATAATATCATCTGAATGCTGCGGTACTTTAAAACGAAGTGAAGGGAGTTTATGCAGTGCTTTAGCTAGAGCTTCTGAAGAGCTAAGGTTACGACATGTCCCTGAATATGCAGGCCCTTCACCCGACAGTCCGTGCGGAGCATGGGCGGCAGCCATAATGTCTGCCCGACTGCAAAAACAAGGATACAGTAAATCTTGCCCCTGGAGTTTCTCCAATGCAGATTGGAAGCGTTCCAGTCGCTGGCTCTGAGTGTAAGGACCATAGGGACCGCCAATGTCGGGTCCTTCGTCCCAATCCAGCCCGATCCAGCGCAAATCCTCCATAATTCCTTGCGCCAATGCGCTGCGAGCTCGTGTCATATCAATATCTTCTATGCGCAAAATATAGGTTCCGCCTAGGGAACGAACATGCAGCCAGGATAATAAGGCGGTGCGAGCGTTTCCTAAGTGTATCCATCCCGATGGTGTTGGGGCGAATCGACCTCTAATGGGTTGGGTTTGTAATTCCATACGAAGTTACCTCGATTCTGTATTCCGTGTTTCTACAATCCGTCCTTTAGCAATCCATATCAACCATATTATAAAACGATCTTGCCGCGAGTGCATCCCGACAAGTATAGGAGATGGCACGGGAAAGTGTGCATACCTGCGATGACCAGACGGCAAATTTAAATATCTGTATAATAGATTTAGAAGAATCATGCACGACAGGTGAGATGAAATCCCTTTGCTGTGGACCAGCTTAACATTTTTTATTCACTTTTCAATAATTACAGATAGTGAAAAATTCACAATAGAGAAAGAATTCAAACTTAGATTCTACGCCTCAAGCGTATCATTGGAGAGATTTCATTGACAGATAAACAATTGCCTATTACGCAAGTCATCCCCGAGCTTAAGCATGCCTTGCTATCCCATTCAGCGGCGGTCCTGATTGCACAGCCGGGAGCGGGGAAAACAACAGTAACACCATTAGAACTGCTGCATGAGCCGTGGCTGGCGGAGCAAAAGATAATTATGCTGGAGCCGCGACGCTTGGCAGCACGTGCGGCAGCAGCGCAAATGGCAAGGGCGCTAGGCGAGTCAACTGGGAAGACCGTAGGTTACCGCGTTCGTATGGATACAAAGGTAGGACCAAGCACGCGGATTGAAGTGGTTACGGAGGGCGTACTGACCCGGATGTTGCAACATGATCAGGCTTTGGAGGGAGTCGGGCTGATTATTTTTGATGAGTTTCACGAACGCAGCTTGCATGCAGACTTGGGCTTGGCACTTGCCCTGCAAAGCCAGGCGCTGCTGCGACCGGATTTGAAAATATTAATCATGTCTGCCACCCTAGAGGCAGAGCCTGTATGCAGACTGCTAGGGGATGCACCCTTACTGGAGTGCCCAGGCACCGTATTTCCGGTAGAAACCTTGCATATGTCCAAGCCTTCGTCAACCTCATTAGAGTCTTTTACGGCTGAGACGGTAGAAAAGGCGCTTTATGCCCATGAAGGCGATTTACTGGTGTTTTTACCAGGGGCTAGAGAAATTCATAGAACAGAACGAGAACTGACGTCCAGAAATTTACCGGCCTCCGTCAAAATCATTCCGCTGTACGGCAGCATGAAGCTGGAGCAGCAAGATGAGGCAATACGCCCGTCGGCTCCGGACAGCCGTAAAGTGGTATTAGCCACCTCGATTGCCGAGTCCAGCTTGACCATCGCGGGGATTACGGTGGTGATCGATAGCGGACTGTCACGCGAATCGGTGTTTTCCGCGCGAACCGGCATGAGCCGTTTGACCACCGTTAAGGTGTCCAAGGCCTCCGCCGATCAGCGGCGCGGGCGGGCGGGCCGTCTCCAGCCGGGCGTATGCTACCGGCTGTGGAGCGCGCAGGAGCATGCCGCGCTCCCTGATGCCAGCCGCCCGGAGATCGCGGCAGCGGATCTGGCCCCGCTCGCGCTGGAGCTGGCGGCCTGGGGCGTGCGCGAGCCCGCCGAGCTGGCCTGGCTGGATGCCCCACCTGAGGCGGCGTACCGCCAGGCCACAGGTCTGCTGCACCAGCTCGGCTGCCTGGAAGTCGCAGCCGATGGCACAGCAGGTGGCATCACCGCGCATGGGCGCGAGGTATCCGCCTTGGGTACGCACCCGCGCTTAGGACACATGCTGCTGCGCGCAGCAGCCCTCGGCCTGGCCCCAACCGCCAGCCGTCTGGCGGCGCTGCTGCAAGAGCGGGACCCGTTCCGTGCTCATGGCGGAACGGATTTGCGCCCGCGGCTGGATGCCTTGCGCGAGGCGGCTCATGCCCGCAGCACGCACAGCCTGCTGGGAGCGGCAGACAATACGGTGATTCGTCGTATCGTGCAGGAGAGTCGGCAGCTGCTAGCCACGCTGCCGACCACAGCCGCATTGCAGGACGAGCCTGACGGCTCAGCGGCCTGCGGGCTACTGCTGGCCTTTGCGTATCCGGATCGGATCGCGCAGGGCCGAGGGGATGGCCGCTTTTTGCTTAGCGGCGGCCGGGGGGCACGACTCCGACAAGTGGAGTGGATGTCGCGTTCGTCCTATCTCGTCGCCGCCGAAGTGGACGACGAGGGAGCAGATGGCGCCATTCAGTTGGCGGCACCGATTGAATTGCAAGAGCTGATCCAGCATTGCAGTGATTTGCTGCTGGAACAAGCCAACGTATACTGGGATAGCTCCGCTTCAGCCGTGAGAGCCCGTAAGGTACTGCGGCTGGGCTCGCTTATCCTAAAGGAAGCGTCCTATGAGCGACCTCCGGCAGAGGAAATCGCGGCTGCCTTAATGCAGGGTGTCCGGGAACGTGGTCTCAAACTGCTGTCCTGGAATCGGCAAACCCTTCAGTTGCAGGCGCGTCTGATTTTTATGCACTTCTCTGCGCCCGAGGATTGGCCTGACAGCTCGGAATCCGCGCTGCTGGATTCACTGGAATCGTGGCTGCTGCCATTTGCAGTTGGTGCCAAAAATTTAGCTGATCTGCAACGACTGGACGGTAGTGAATTGCTGCTTGGCAGATTGAATTGGGAACAGCGACAGCAGCTCGAACAGGAAGCACCGACGCATATACGCGTTCCCAGTGGTTCTCGTATTCCTGTCGATTATTCTCAACCTGAGGCACCTTCGCTGGCCGTGAGACTACAAGAACTGTTCGGCATGAAGGATACGCCCCGTATTGGACGCGGACGAGTTCCGATTGTGCTGCACCTCCTGTCACCAGCCCAGCGACCTGTGCAAGTGACATCCGACCTGTCCAGCTTCTGGAGCGAGGCATATTTTGAAGTCAAAAAGGACCTAAAAGGAAGATACCCCAAGCATTATTGGCCAGATGATCCACTAGAAGCTGTGGCGACTAATAGAGCAAAGCCCAAGCGATAATCGGCAACCGAACCTGGAATAGACATCATCGCGAATTTTGTAAAATCGTTTAAACGTCAGGATAGTGGGGTAATAAAAAAACGAACCACTCAACAACAACATATTGGGAGGTAACTATCATGGCTAATAACTTAAACGATTATAATGAAAAGAAAATTGTTGGTGTTTTTGATACCGAGCAGGAAGCATCTCGTGCAATTGGACAATTGCAGAGCAAAGGAATCCCAAGCAGTGAAATTTCTGTGATCACACGTGACCGTGACGACTTAAGGACGATTAGTGAAGAGACAGGCACCAAAGCACCGGAGGGTGTGGCTACAGGAGCGGCTACTGGTGGTGTTGTAGGCGGTGTCGCTGGCTTGCTGGCAGGCATTGGTGCCTTGGCGATTCCAGGTATCGGACCTATTCTTGCAGCTGGACCTATTGCGGCTACCCTTACCGGGGCAGCTGTCGGAGCGGGAGCAGGTGGCTTGGTCGGTGGGCTGGTCGGACTAGGCATTCCAGAAGATGATGCTCGTCAATACGAGACATACGTCGATCAGGGCAAGATTTTAGTGCTGGTGGATTCCGCTGATCATCACAGGGATGTTTATGATATTTTCCGCACCAATCGTTCTCTGAATGCGGATCGTTACAGAACATATGATGATACGGTGGCAGATTCGCGGACAGGTGCGTACACAGATACTAGAAGGAACCTGTAAACACCGAACGGCTACTTGAGGACGTGATTTAACAGGCTTTTCTATCTCCTTTGTATACAGATTATTTCTACAGCAGCAGTCTCCCCGAGAGGGAAGACTGCTGCTTTTATGTGTTACCTACTTATTGAAACCACTTAAGTCAGATGATGCTTGGCTTGCATTGGCACGTTTATCCTCCTATATATTTTTATAGAATTGTCGTTATAATAGATTTGGGGATTTTACAAAAATCCTGGATTATAAATTGCTAGATGCAACAGGAGAGTGACATGAGTCAAAAAGAGAGAATTTCCGAAGTTGCTTTGCTGAGAGGACTGGCTTTTGCAGCCGTTGTTCTTCAGCATTCCGTCGCACACTATGCGGTTGCGCAGGGGGCGCGCATCCAGGACGGAGTTGTGATGACACTATTACTACTGTGTGCCAAATTTGCAGTGCCTGTGTTTGTGTTTATTACTGGAATGGTGCTATTTTACAATTATGATGGAGCCTTAAAGTATGGGACGTTTTTACGTAAACGATTCATGGACATCATTGTTCCTTATATTATATGGTCTCTTTTATACGAGTTGGGGAATCAGCTTGCGCAAGGTGGAGGGTTAATTCACCCGTTAGATTTTGTCCAGAAGCTGTTGAACGGGAAAAGCAGCTATCATCTGTGGTATATCGTTATGATTATTCAATGTTATGTGCTATTTCCCGTGTTTCGTTATGCTGTACGTCGTTTGTCTGCGCTACTGCCTTCAACATGGCGACCCACCGCATTGACTGGATTCGGCGTACTCTATATTTTGCTTATGTTCGCGGTTGGACCCGTATATCAAGTGATGGATCAGCTCCAGCTTCCCGTCATTTCTTCTTGGTTTACCATATATGCTGACCGGAATGTGATCTATTTTTTCTTTTATTTTATATTAGGAGCGGCAGCCGGAATGAACATCAAGCGTTGGAATGCTTGGGTCATCAAGGCACAGTTGGTATACTGGCCGTTGTTTATCGTGATTACAGGGTACTTGCTGTATGAGATGATTGGTCAGTTTCAGACAACACGAGGTACGGTTCTTTCCTTTAACTACTTGTCTCTGCTACGTCCGGTCATGGCTGTATATTGCATCACGTCTATTTTTGTAGCTTATCGGATAGCAACGTGGATTGCTCACAAGGGAGGGCGTGCGGCGAGGGTGCTAACGGCCATCGGAACATTGTCCTATGGAGCGTATCTGATGCATGCCTTTATGTTGCGCGCAACCTACTATTTTGATAGTGCGTTGTTTGCCGATTGGAGTCACGTTCTTCGTACACTGGCTTCATTCGTTCTTTGTATGATCTTTTCCATTGCTGGAACATGGGTGCTGGCACATTTGCCTTTGGGTAAATGGATTGTGGGGCTTCGGATTCGTCCTCGTCCGGCAGGAAGTCCGCCAGCCATACAAAAGCAAGCTTGATTTAGCGATCAAGTTACATTATTTCACAAAAAGTATCCCGAAGCCCTCAGAAGAAGGCCAAGGGATACTTTTTTAAGTGGTATTATTCTATTTCAATACATGAAAAATTCACAATAGAAAATCATAAAATCACCCCTCAGCGCTACGCACACTACTCTAGAATGCTTCATTCCATAGTTCTCGTCATCTTAACACCAGTCACAAGGGAGGGAGAATTCTCGTAAGCTCTCATATTTATGAAAGGAAATAGTCTATGGACGCAGAGTGGTTTATAATGGAAGATAAGAGACTTGAATAAGGTGTAGAGGAGGTTGTGAAATGGCGTTTATGATATCCCAGCGGGCTTTTATCAAAATTTATCTGATCACAATGGTAGAGAGGCATCGCGGATATGGATATCAGATGCTCGAATCGATGAAAGATGAGTTTAGTGGTTTCGGATATGTTCCGCCTCAAAGCGAGGTCTACCGGGCACTGCATGAACTGGTTCAGGAAGGCGTTTTTTACCGTACCAAACGATTAAAAGGAACAGACCCGCGTGTAGATTTCCAGGAGATTGTGCTCTATCATTTCACAGACGATGGAGAGGAGAAAGCTCGGCTGTACAAAAAGCAGGTCAAAGCCGACCTGGACCGTTGCTTAGGTATGCTGCATAAAGCGGAACAAGACAACTATTCCTGACGACGAAAGGATGAGAATGATGGGTAGAAAGCTGAAATGGGGAATTTTAGGCACGGCGGAGATCGCCAAAATCGCTGTAATTCCGGCGATTCAGCAATCCGAACGCGGAGAAGTACTTGGAATTGCTAGTCGTAATGCGGATAAAGCCACTGAGGCCGCCCGGGAGTTCGATATTCCGAGAAGTTATGGAAGCTATGACGAGCTGTTGGCCGATCCCGAAATCGGAGCAGTGTATATACCGTTGCCGAACCATCTGCATGAAGAATGGACCATAAAAGCAGCGGAGGCCGGCAAGCATGTTTTGTGTGAAAAACCATCTTCTCTTAGCTCGGCCGGGACAAGCCGTATGATTGAAGCATGTCGCCGTGCAGGAGTGACTTTTGCAGAAGCTTTTATGTATCGCTATCATCCCAAACATCGAAGAATTAAGGAAATCATCAATAGTGGGGAAATTGGTGACATTCGCGGCATTCATTGCACGTTTACATTTAACAATACCGATCAGGCAGATAATGTGCGCTTTAATAAAAGCATGGGCGGTGGCTCGTTGTATGATGTGGGCGTATATCCGATATCAGCCGCTCGTATGTATTTGGATCGGGAGCCGGAGGCAGTGACGGTACATGCTTTATTTTCCCCGGAGCATGACAACGTTGATATGATGGCCTCCGGTCTGCTAGAATTTCCGGGTGGAGTCAACCTTACTTTCGATTGTGGCATGTGGGCAGCCAACCGTTCCAACATGGAAATTCTCGGCAGCAAGGGTACGATTGCGATGCCCAAAATGTTCGGTTGGGAAAGAACCTCTGTCGTACCACAAATTTTCGTTCACGTTGGTTCGGTTACGCGTGAGGAACGTCTAAAGGGTTTTAATTCTTTTGAACTGCAAGCTGATGCTTTTGCCGAAGCCGTGCTTGACGGTATTCCTTTGCCATATGAGCCAGAAGATGCGGTTAGTAATATGAAAGTGATCGACGCCTGTATTGAATCAGCTCGCAGTCGTAAACGGATAGAGATTGGATAAGCAGGATTACCGTATTCCCAGAAGGCATAAAAAGGCAGCCTGTCCCAAGGACAAGCTGCTTTTTTAGATGAACCAATACATAGGTATTTTTAATGAGTCTTTGCACATTCGAGCATTACATATTTTCATCATAATCTGTAACATCACGCTTGGCGGCTGTCGCAGGCGAATTCGATGTGCCGTATTTTTCTACTGCGTCCCATGCACCCGCATCGTCAAATCGTCCTGCATTCCGTTGGCGAACCTCACCTGCACCTTTGGGCGGCGGAGTCATAACCTGTTCCTCGATTGGACGGTCATTCGATAATTTCCGTGTTGGCGTGTGCTCGACGGTATAGGCTGTATATGGAATGGCTTGTAACCGTTCAAAAGGAATTTCTTCGCCGCTCTCCACACATATTCCATACGTCCCATCTTCCATCCGTTGCAGGGCTGCATTAACCTGCTCCAGTTCGTTTTCCAGCGACTCGTTAATCGCCAGGTCACGGGATCGTTCAAAGGTTTCCGTCCCTATATCAGCAGGGTGGTTATCATAGGATGAGAGTTCCCCTGTGGAATCTGTCAGTGTTTCTCCCAATTTCGTATTTTCCTGACCATTTTGTTTAAAATGTTTTTCTAAGTCCTTTTTCTGCTCCAATAACATATGTTTCAGCTCTGCAAGCTGCGAATCGTTCAAATGGTTCATGATCATCTCTCCCCTTCATGGTGTGTATGAGTGGCGTGTATGCTCTTTTATACCCGTTCATAGACCCTAGCAATCACAGAGACTTTTATTCCCAGCCTAGAATGTGATATAAAAAGAATAGTGTGTTAAGGAGGGAAAACCGATGGATGAACATATGAAGCGTCGTCTGGATAAGCAAAAGCAGTTGTTTAAACAACTGGGCATTCAGCTGGACGCGCTCTCCATTCATGAGAAACAGTTCAAAAATAAAATGCGCGGCTATGATCCGGATGAGGTGGATGCCTTTCTGGATGAAGTAATCAAGGATTATGAACGCTTTTATGCGAATATAGCCGACCTGATGGACAAGTGGCAGGAGCAGCAGGCAACCATACGTGATTTGAAAAGTGCACCCAAGCCTGCCACCGACTTTAATGCACTTGACCGTCGTCAACTGGAGGATATCATTAAGCAGTTGGAATATAGTGTGCGCCAACTAAAAGTGCGAGTACGCCCTGAAAATGACTATTTTCCGGAGTAAGGAATAGCTAGCACTGTGTCGTTGCCTCTATTGTGGTATGATGGAAACATGCATTTTACCAAACATTTAATGAGGCACACAAATAAAGGTGGTTAACATGAGTACCCATTTTTCCGTTAGTATCCATTGTCTGCTTCTTCTGGCTGAAGGGGCACCCGAGCGAATGACTTCGTCACTTATTGCTTCCAGTATCAATACTAACCCGGTAGTTGTAAGAAGAATTATGAGCCGACTCAAGCAAGCGGGTCTGGTGGATTCGTCACCGGGAGCGCGTGGCTTTCGTCTAAGCATGTCGAGTTCAAACATCAATCTGAAAATGATCTATGAAGCGACCAAGGATGAAGGCCCGCTGTTTGCCATCCATACCGACAGCAATCATAATTGCGAGGTTGGCAGGAACATAGACGCTTTGTTGGACGGTTTATACACTGTGGCAGAGCAGAAAATCCAGGCGTTTTTCGAGACTGTTACGTTGCGAGATCTGGAGCAGGCGCTCCAGCAGCGGGTTGGGCAACAAAGTTCATCCGTGTGAAGACGCTGGTAAGGAGAAATTGATATGAAAATCATCGTACTTTCAGACACTCATATGCCACACAGAAGCAAAACACTGCCTAGTCGGCTTGTGCGGGAGTTAAAAGGCAGTGACTTCATTCTCCATGCCGGAGACTGGACGGATTGGTTCGTATATGAACGTCTAGCTGAATTTGCGCCTGTGAAGGGCATTGCCGGAAACAATGATGGAACCGACATCGTGGAGCGTCTAGGCTATCAACGAATCGTTGAAGTCCAAGGCAAGCGGATCGGCATGGTTCATGGTCACGGCTGGCGCGGCTCGACAGAGAATATCGCACTGAATACATTTAAGGGAGAAACATTGGATTGCCTGATTTATGGACATTCGCATATTCCTGTGGTCAAAAAGATAGATGATCTGCTTGTCCTTAATCCGGGGTCTCCGACGGACAAGCGCGGTGAAGACGAATACTCATTTATCGTGCTGACGATTGAAGACGGGCAGATGGAAGCACGGCTTGTTCTTTATCCAGATAAACATTGATATAAAACCAACAACTGTTGATTAAAGGGGAAGCTATGGCTATTTTTGATTTAGAACCGATGAAGCATCATGTGTTGATCTGCAATGGAGGCACATGTATGCGACATGAAGGCGAAGAAGTTACACAAGCAATTCGGGATGAAATTCGTAAACAGCATGCAGAAGCCTATATTCACACGACCAGAACTCGTTGTAATGGGCGCTGTCATGATGCTGCGGTTGTGATCGTATATCCGCAAGGGGACTGGTATGGTCAAATGACCCCCGCCTCAGGTACAGAGCTGGTGCAGAAGCTCGTAGCGGGAGAGAAGCTGGAACCTCATCTTTTTCATGAGTGTACACGTAAATCCAGCTCGGAATAACCCAGTCAACGATCTATAAGAGCATGAGTAGAGAAAATCTTTCGGAGATTTTCTCTTTTTTGCGTTTAATCCCCAACCTGAAAGGTAAAAGTATACTGTGGATACCAATCCGATAGGGAGGGAAGAAAGATGAACCCATTTGAAGATAAGCTACACGGTGAGAATGAGCAAAAAAGCCAGACGGGGAAAGAGACAACGGAATCTAAACATCAGGAACAGCCGATTAATCGTGATCATGCAGAGCAGTATCCGACAGATCAGGAAAGCTTGTTCGACCGTTTTGAAATCGAGCAGACGGTAGATGCCATTCCCGTTGAGGATTTAAAGATGGAAAGACAAGAGGAGAGAGACAAGGATGTAACCAAGCACACCTCTTCTAGTGAGAAAAAATATAATGGCGGCGTATAATTTTCGACTAACTGGTAATATTTAAAAAGAAATCTCTTGACTTTAAGATATATACGATGTATATTAAGTTACGAAAAGTAATTAATTTTTCTCAGGAGGTAACAAAATGACTAAAGACTTCTTCACAGCTCTGAAAGACAGACGCTCCTATTATGGCATTAGCAAAGAACAAGTAATTTCTGACCAACGGATTCAAGAGATCGTAGAGGAAGCTGTGAAGTACACACCTACCTCTTTCAATTCCCAAACTTCACGCGCTGTAGTGTTGCTCGGAGAGCATCATGACAAACTGTGGAATATTACAGAAGATATTTTGCGGGAAGTGGTAGGCAATGAAGAACAATTCAAATCTACTGCTGAGAAAATGAACGGTTTCCGCAGCGGTTACGGAACGGTCTTGTTCTTTGAAGACAACAACGTGGTAGCTGGTCTGCAACAACAATTTGAAGCGTATGCGGACAATTTCCCAATCTGGGCCAATCAATCTAACGGTATGCTGCAACTGGTTGTATGGACGGCTCTGGAGCAAGAAGGATTGGGCGCATCTCTTCAGCACTATAATCCTTTGATCGACGAAAAAGTGAAAAATGAATGGAACATTCCTGAGCACTGGAAACTGATTGCTGAAATGCCATTTGGTAAACCGACATTCCAACCAGGTGACAAAGAATTTCAGCCGATTGAGGAACGCGTAAAAACATTTAAGTAAGGGTTTTGCGAATTTTCGTATAACCTATAACCAATATCCAATAAAAAAAACCGCCGCCGGCGGTTTTTTTATTGGATATTCATGCTCACCTTTTTACTTTCATATAGTACAGCCTGCCAATTCATTTAAGCGGAAATCCGGGCAAGCCTCACCGCCTTCGGCACTCACCCGAATATCTACTAAGATTCATACCGGTACCGTTAAGGGGCGAAAATTCGCCCTTTCGGGATCGACTCTTATGCGGCAGTCAAAATGGGCTACTGCAAGTCCAAGCGGCTGGAATTTCACCAAACGGTTATGAACAACAAATCATAGAAGTAAGTGAGACGATAAACGAAAAGGAGGAACTGGAAGAATTGATGCAGAGGGTGATTGATGCTCACTATGAATCAAAAAAGATTTTTTATAATCTTTTGAGCCAAATACTCAATTCTCGGCATCATGACTTCATCATCGACAGCTGAAATTTTTTCGGGTTTAAATAACTGAATTTTCTTTAATTGATAATAATCATATAAAATTTGTTGAATGGTTATTTGGTTTGTCATTAAATATTTGACATTAAACAGACTTCGAAGAAGTTCATCCTGCATGATTAGCAGCTTGCCATTGATATTATAAAAAATGCCTTTTCGAACGCCTTCTTCATAGAAAGTTAATACTTGCTGTTCTCGCTGCTTCATGGCTTCATTCAATCGATCATAAGAATCTGGATAACTATTTTCGAGTTCATTTAAGAAAACATCTGTAAAGTATTCGACAAGCAAGACAGATTGTTCAAATATTTGTTGGAATCGAATACCAAAATTTTGATCTGAATCTAAAGAATTTGAAGTCAGTTCATTCATGTAATCTACAAAACCATCCACGATGTATAAGATTATTTCTTCTTTAGTTGAGAAGTATTTATATAAAGTCGCTCTGCTAATCTCCATCACTTTTGCGATTTCATCCATTCGAGCAGATTGAAGGTCATTTTTTCGAAAGTAAGGAAGGATTTTTGTAATAAGCTTATTTCGCGTCTCATTCATTTTATCACAATTGTTAATTTTGCTACTCAAATCATAAACCCCCATGTTCATTGTAATCTGAATATATAATTATACCCTAAATCCATAATAACAGATACATCACATATTATTTTGATTAAATAGACGTTTTTTATGTAAAGTGTTTAATTTATATACTTTGTGTGGTAAGATGAATGGGCAGTTAACTACTTAAAGTGAGGATGATTTAAATGAAAACGCAGAAACTTGGCCATAGTGATCTTGTTGTTTCTTCTATTGGATTGGGTATGATGGGAATGTCTCCGGGTATTTATGGAACCATAAATGATGAAGAGTCTATTAAAACGATACATCGAGCTTTAGATCTTGGAATAACGTTGTTTGATACCGCTGATACGTATGGCAAAGGACATAATGAGGAACTTTTAGGCAAAGCACTGAAGGGGCGCAGAGAGCAGGCGATTGTCGCTACTAAGTTTTCATTTGGACCTGATTGGGAGTTTATCGGGGGACATCCTGATTACATTAAAAAAGCAATCGATGAAAGCTTACGGCGTCTTGATATTGATTATATCGACCTCTATTATCAGCATCGAGTCGATCCTGATATCCCAATCGAAGAGACGGTTGGTGCTATGGCTGGTCTAGTTAAAGCAGGAAAAGTACGTTATCTTGGTCTTTCTGAAGCCGGCGCATCTACGATTCGCCGAGCACATGCGGTACATCCAATCTCCGCATTACAATCGGAATATTCTCTTTGGAGTCGGGACATTGAAGAGGAGATTCTTCCTACCATTAAAGAACTGGGAATTACTTTTGTAGCTTACAGTCCTCTAAGCAGGGGATTCATCACCGGCGAACTTCGAAAATTTGAGGATCTTGATGATAATGATTTTCGTAGATATCTACCTCGTTTTCAAGGTGATAACTTTCAGAAAAACGTTGATATAGTAGACAAGCTTAGTGAAATTGCTAAAGAGAAAAACTGTACTGTCCCACAATTAGCGCTAGCCTGGACAATGGCCAATGGCGCGTTGCCAATTCCAGGTACGAAACGCCGAAAATATCTAGAACAAAACGCATGTGCTGTTGACATTCAGCTTACTTCTGAAGATTTAGCCCGTATTGATGCTGTTAGTCCAACAGCATATGGTGAACGTATGCCTGAGCAAGGAATGAAACAAGTTAATTTATAAGAAGATATTGACACCATATCATTTAATTTAATAGAAAGGCGTGAATCTTTTGAAGAAAAGAATGCTAGGCAAAAGCGGCTTGGAGGTTTCGGCACTTGGACTAGGCTGCATGGGTATGTCCGATTTTTACAGTGGTCGTGACAAAACAGAATCGATCCGTACACTGCACGGTTCTATCGAACTGGGTATAAATTTTCTGGACACGGCGGATATGTATGGCGTAGGTGATAACGAAGAGCTCATCGGCAAAGCCTTGAAAGGGCTGCGTAGCAAAGTCATTCTGGGAACAAAATTCGGAGTTGTGCGAAGCGATGACGGGGCAAATCTTGGCGTGAATGGTCGTCCCGAATATGTTAAAGCGGCTTGCGACGCCAGTCTTCGCCGACTTGGCACAGACTACATCGATTTGTACTATCAACATCGGATCGATCCTGATACTCCTATTGAAGAAACGGTTGGTGCCATGTCCGAACTGGTACGTGAGGGCAAAGTCCGTCATATTGGGTTGTCTGAGGCCTCCGTGGCAACTATTCGGCGCGCACATGCGGTACATCCCATTACTGCTTTGCAGTCGGAGTATTCGCTCTGGAGTCGCGATGTAGAAGATGACATTTTGGCAGTATGTCGCGAGCTCGGGATTGGTTTTGTCGCCTTCAGTCCGCTCGGGTACGGATTTCTAACAGGTCAAATCCAAAAGTTCGAAGATCTAGCGGAAGACGATGCCAGAAGGTTCTCGCCCCGTTTTCAGGGGGAGAATTTCATCAAGAATCTGAATCTCGTAAAGCTTATTGAAGAAATAGCCACCGAGAAAGGCATTAAGCCCTCCCAATTGGCATTAGCTTGGCTAATGGCACAAGGAAACGACATTGTTCCAATTCCAGGAACGAAACGTAGAAAGTACTTGGAGGAAAATGCCAGTGCTACAGAAATAATGCTTACACAAGAAGATTTGAAGCGAATCGATGAAGCAGTTCCTAAGGGAGCTGCATTCGGAGCTGCTCATCTGGATATGAGCGCTCTTGATGCTTAATCTTACTGTTCACAAACAATTGGTAATATTGGGATGAGCTATAATAGAAAGTATGACCATTATCAAGCCCAAGGGGCCTGTTAATGGTTTATAACTTCTTAACTCTAGAGTTTGAGAAAGAGCTATAGCAGAGATATTAAAAGGTATTGGCCATTTTTATAAACAATGATCACAATAGTATAATGATTCAGATTCGACCTGAGAACAGCACTGCAGATAATCCTCAGTGCTGTTTGCCATTCCATTTTTTAAGGAGTGTGACCTTTGGAATACATAGAGCACGAGGTTAATTCATCCGTAAGTGGGTGATATTATGTTTGAAATTGGATGAGAAGTTTACATAAGTGTGATTGCTTTTTTTGCAGATGTTTAGCATTTGCGCGTATTTGAAGGAGGAATTAGGACATGAACTACGATTGCATTATTGTCGGTGGGGGAATTGCCGGATTGCAAGCAGCCATTCAATTGGGTAGATACAGCAGTCATCGGGTGCTGGTGATCGATTCGGGCTATGGTCGATCTACGCTGTGCCATCAGTATCATAATATTTTGGGCTTTCCTGACGGGATTTCTGGTGAAGAGCTACGACGGCTTGGACGTAGTGAAGCCACGAAGCTAGGCACTGAATTTGTTGATGGTAAGGCGATTAAAGCGACCAAGAGAGATGAGCTTTTTGGCATTGAAATGGAGACAGGGTCAGTTTATACGTCAAAAACGCTGTTATTGGCCACAGGGCTGACGGACCGTTTTCCAAAGCTGGAAGGGCTACAAGCCTGCTTGGGGAACAGTGTATATGTGTGCCCGGACTGTGACGGGTATGAGGTCCAGGATCGCAGTACAGTCGTCATGGGGGCGGGCAAAGCGGGAGCTTCCATGGCCTTGATTTTGTCAGCACGTACCGATCATCTTGTCTATGTCAATCATGAGCGTTCAGAGGTACCGGAGGAGCTGATTGTGAAGCTGCGGGAAAAAGGGATTGAATATAAGGAAGCAACCATTTCTGAGATTATCACGGGACAACCGGGCTGTTTTGAAGGAGTGCGGCTGGCTGATGGACAAGTGGTTCGAGCAGAGCGGGGCTTCTTAGCCTTTGGAAACAACCATGTTCATTCAGAGTTGGCGGAGCAACTGGGTGTACATCTGCTGCATAACAAGCATATTGAGACGCATCCTCGCAGCAAAATGACAAACGTGGAAAATGTATGGGTGGCCGGAGACTTAGGGGCTCATGCCGAGCAAGCGACGGTTGCAATGGGAGAAGGAGCTATGTCAGCGATCTGGATACACAAGGTATTATCCGGTATGAAAACAAAAATACCGCAACTCTGAGAGCTGCGGTTTAGAACGATGGGCGTGTACTTGGTTGAAGATGAGGCTCGAAGCGTCTTAGTTGATCGCTCATGCCATACTTGCGTAAAATTTCCGTCTGTTTGTTACCGATGAGATCAAAATGAGGATAGGGCTGACGCTGATGTATATACTGGGGGTCCAATCCGTTGAGCTTGCACCATGAGCGTAGCTTATTCAAGTCAGAACAGCCCACCTTGGTGACAGTTGTAATGCCTGGAAAGCGGTCATCCAGCCAATAATGCGTTAGAAAAGCAATCTCGCCACGGCTGACCTCTCTTTTCCAGGTCAGTAGTTCCTGTCGGGTGATGCCAAATGCCATCGGTCTCATCCTTTCCTGGCTCATTACTGAAATCATGAGCTATTGCGTGGTTGTCCCATTATTTTCGTCCTATTGCTTGTATTATGATCCACATGGAGTAACACAATAACAGGAGAGCGTGTTTGGCGATCTCCTGTTAGCGGTTAGAGCCATCTTTCGGCCCAGCTCTCCACACCATTCAATGCATCACCTAGCTCTTTACCCTTACGTGTCAGCGAATATTCGGTACGCACAGGCCGCTCTGTGATGACATTGCGAAGGATTAGGCCGGAAAGCTCTAGTTCCTTGATGCGCTCGTTGAGCATGCGTTTGCTAAGATCAGGTATGGAGACTTGAATTTCACTAAATCGTTTGGGATGTTCCATCAAAGTATGAATGATGAGAGCGGTCCATTTTTTGCTGATGATCTGAAAGGACTGTTCCACCTTACCGCACAAAAGCTTAGGCTGCCTGTCGTCGCTCATCTGAATCCCCTCAATTTCATTGTTGTTTTAAACAGTATACTAAAAGTAACTCTGTATACCAATAGTAACTATAATGCATTGTATCAACTGTGACAATTTTAACAGTTTTTTCTCTTTCCTATCGTCAATCATACCACAGAAAACGTTATCATTACAGGATATATCGAATGTTCACGATTTCGCTAAAATTTGATTGACTTGCCCCTTATTTTGGGTGTATTATGGGTTACGTTAATTCCTCAGGTAACTTTTAATAACCTCATCTTTTATAATGGGAAGAAGGAATATTTCATGGATTCAATGACATTTGTCTTATTTGGAGCGACAGGGGATTTGGCCAAACGCAAAATTTACCCTGCCTTGTATAATTTGTTTGTAGAAGGTAAAATTCCGGCTTCCTTTTCTGTAATTGGGATGGGGCGTCGTGAAGTGGCAGACGAGCAATTTCAAAGTAATGTAGAGCAATCCATTAAGGATTTTTCCAGACATGTGAATGAAGACCGTGCACAGATGGATCAGTTCTTAAGTGCTTTCCGTTACAGCGCATTGAACGTTAACCACCCGGAAGATTATAAAAAGCTGCTACAGCTTGCTGAGCAACGTGAAAATGACTTGGGAATTCCGGGGAACCGCATGTTTTATTTATCGGTGGCACCGGAATTTTTTGATGTGATTGCCCACAATATTCGGGAAAGTGGTTTAGCTGAAACAAAGGGTTGGAAACGACTCATTATTGAAAAACCATTTGGGCATGATTTGGAATCGGCACGTGAGCTGAATGATCGCCTGAGCAGAACCTTTGCTGAGGATGAGATTTATCGTATTGACCATTACTTAGGTAAGCCCATGGTTCAAAACCTGGAAGCCTTGAAATTTGCTAATCCATTGCTTCAAGGGATATGGAACAACCAGTACATTGCCAATGTGCAAATTACCGCATCTGAGACTGTAGGTGTAGAGGAGCGAGCAGGATACTACGATCACTCCGGTGCTATTCGTGATATGGTACAAAATCACATGCTGCAGGTGCTGATGATGACGGCGATGGACAAACCGGGACATATCACAGCTGACCAGGTGCGGGACGAGAAAAGTAAGGTGATGGACGCGCTTCGTGCCCTCGATCCTTCCGATATTAAATCCAACGTAGTTAGAGGACAATATACCGAAGGTGAAATCAACGGAAAAGCAGTTCCATCCTATAAAGAAGAGCCGGATATCGGACCTGATTCGCAAAATGATACGTTCATTTCAGCTCGTCTTTGGATTGATAATGAACAATGGTCGGGTGTGCCGTTCTATATTCGTACTGGCAAACGCATGAAAGAAAAATCCACTCGTATCGTCGTGGAATTTAAAAAGGACAACACAGATCCTTATGCTGCTCAAGGGCAGCCTACAGACCCGAACTTGCTGATCATCCATGTTAACCCGGATGAAAAGGTAACGCTACGTCTGAACAGTAGAGATCCGCTGAACAATGGCCAGCTGGAGACGGTTCTGATGAATTATCATTCTGAGGCCAAGGATGTTCCAGAAGCCTATGAACGCCTCATCTATGATGCGCTGCGCGGCGATTCTACCTTCTTTGCTCATTGGAACGAAGTGGAGCTGTCTTGGGTGTGGGTTCAACCTGTACTTGAAGCCTTTGCCCGTGGTGAAGTTCCGCTTCACACGTATGCGGCAGGCTCTTACGGTCCAGAAGCTTCAGATCAATTGTTGGAAGAGCAAGGCTTTACATGGTGGTTGGACGAAAAGTCCGAAAGCTCTGAAAAAGCAGTCGTTCGTGCTTAACCCAACATAAAAAAGTGTATACAAAATATATATTTGCTACGGCAGGAGGCCTTTATAATGCAAGTAGGATTAATTGGTTTGGGAAAAATGGGCTTGAATCTTGGAAAAAACCTGATCGATCACAAGCATGAAGTTGTGGCTTATGACGTCAACGCAGCTGCAATCCAAGAAATGAAGGAATATGGAGCTAAAGGTGCTTCTACTTTGGAAGAGCTTGTGCAAGCAACTCAATCCCCTAGAGTGCTGTGGATTATGGTTCCTCACCAAATTGTTGATTCTGTACTGGATCAGCTTCAACCGATGCTGTCCAAAGGAGATATCATTATCGAAGGCGGAAACTCTCATTACAAAGAGTCCATTGCTCGCCATGCCCGTCTGAAAGAATATGGTATTAGCTTCATGGATGCAGGAACTTCTGGCGGTATGGAAGGCGCACGCAACGGTGCTTGTTATATGATCGGTGGCGATCCAGAAGCTTGGGCAGTTGTTGAGCCCATTTTCCGCGATACAGCGGTGGAAAATGGATATCTGTATGCAGGTAAATCCGGTAGCGGACATTTTCTGAAAATGGTTCACAATGGTGTGGAATACGGCATGATGGCATCCATCGGTGAAGGCTTTGAAGTGCTGGAGAAAAGTAACTTTGACTTTGATTACGAACAAGTAGCGCGTGTGTGGAACAACGGTTCCGTTATCCGCTCTTGGCTGATGGGCTTGACAGAACGCGCATTTTCCAAAGATGCAAACCTGGACGAAATCCGTGGGGTTATGCACTCTTCCGGCGAAGGTAAATGGACAGTTGAGGAAGCACTGGATCTTCAGGCGGCAACTCCGGTCATTGCCTTGTCCTTGCTAATGCGCTACCGCTCGCTGGATGCCGATACATTCAATGGTAAAGTAGTTGCTGCGCTGCGTAATGAATTTGGCGGCCACGCCGTAGAAAAGAAGTAATAACGATATAAGTTAGTATCTATCCCCGTAGCTTCATGACTGCGGGGATATTGCTATATGTTTTTGAGTATCAGATTTTTGTGAAATTCTTCCTTATGCATATTTTTCCTTGTATATCCGCACAATAGGTAAAAAAAGGCGGAGGGATGAATTGCATATGTGCAAAAGATTTTCGTTATCGGCAGATTTGGATGAGGTCAGGGATCATTTTGGTATACAACGTGTCATGTATTATTATAAAACACGTTATAACATGAGTCCCACCCAGCATGTTCCAATCGTGCTGCATCAGGATGGAGAACGGGTGCTTGATGAATTTCGCTGGGGATTTATTCCCTATTGGGGTAAGGATTGTGTCAATGCAGACCTGAATACCGTTCGGGTAAATCCCAGTTATCGCAAGATGGCGGAAACCCGTCGCTGTATTATTCCGTGCAATGGATTTTATTATTGGCGAAAATTAGGAAAACGCATGTGTGCCGTCCGAGTGGTATTGCCGGAACAGAAAATGTTTGCGGTCGCGGGGCTATATGAGATATGGCAGGATAGCCGAAAGGAACCGTTACGCACCTGTACGATGATGACGGTTCAAGCTAATACGGATATACGTGAATTTGACAGCCGTATGCCCGCTATTTTGGAAGTAGACCAAATAGATTCATGGCTAGATCCGTCGCTCCAGAACATTGATGAGTTGCTGCCTTTATTGCGCACGTATGAGCAAGGTGATATGAGCATCTATCCGGTGACCCCGCTGGTGGCCAATGATGAACATGATAGTCGTGAATGCATTCAGGAAATGGATTTGCAGTGGTCCTGGATTAAACCTTAAATGTATGTTTGAAGATTTGTGTCTAATATTGATCATAAGCTTCCCGCCACCTGCATAGGTATGTAGTGGGGAACAAGCGTCATAATCCGGGGAGAGGGGAAACGGCCGAAGGAGTATCTCATATGGGATGGAGGCGATTGGAATGAGTAACGATACACTCATCCAGCTGCTGGTGCTCATGGTGACGATCATCGGTCTGGTCCAAAACCGGTAAGTGGCAGGTTCCAGAAGGCGGGAGAATTGCCGTAGGCAATCTTCCGTTTTTTTCTGCGTTAAAATGCTCGCGGATTGAGGAAGCTTGCGGTACAATAGAGGCTGGACTACAGGTGACAAGACACCTGAATATACGTCTACATACGATGCATTTTTAAGGGAGAGCGGATCATGAGTGAATTAACTTCATTACCACCAGCCAAAAAAAGGAAATTGCTGTTTAGCGCAGGACTTAGCTGGCTGTTTGATGCTATGGATGTGGGGCTGCTCTCATTTATAGTCGCAGCATTGGCTAAGGAGTGGCATCTCGGGTCAGAGCAGATTGGTCTGCTGACTGCAATGAATTCGATAGGAATGGTATTTGGGGCTGCTTTGGCAGGGATTTTGGCAGATCGTTACGGCAGACGCGCTATATTAGTGTGGACCCTGTTGATCTTTTCCATTGCCAGTGGCTTGTCTGCTTTGGCTACAGGTCTCGGTATGCTGCTGGTGCTGCGTTTTATTGCTGGCGCAGGCTTAGGTGGAGAATTGCCTGTTGCTTCGACACTGGTGTCAGAATCAGTGCCTGTGAAAGAACGAGGGAGAGCGGTTGTGCTGCTGGAAAGCTTCTGGGCGGCAGGTTGGATTCTTTCGGCTCTTATTGCCTATTTTGTTATTCCGAAATATGGTTGGCAGCTTGCCTTTATTCTCGGCGCAGTACCTGCCCTGTACGCTCTTTATTTGCGCAGAGCTATTGAGGATTCACCGCGATACAAACAGCAAAGCGTCAAACTTCCGTTACGTGCACGCTTGGCTGCGATTTGGTCAGGACCCCATCGCAAGTCTACGCTAATGCTGTGGATTTTATGGTTTACAGTTGTATTTTCATACTATGGCATGTTCCTGTGGCTGCCAAGCATAATGTTTATGAAAGGGTTTGAGCTGGTTAAAAGCTTTGAGTATGTCCTAATCATGACACTTGCACAATTACCAGGTTATTTTACCGCTGCCTATCTGATTGAAAAGCTGGGTCGCAAATTTGTACTAATTATCTACTTGTTGCTCACAGCAGTGTCCGCTATTTGGTTTGGAACTTCGGAAACGGCAGGGATGCTGCTGGCTGCTGGTATCTGCTTGTCCTTCTTTAATCTCGGTGCATGGGGCGCCATGTATGCTTATACCCCGGAGCTATACCCAACGTCTGCCCGTTCTACCGGTGTGGGTATGGCAGCTGCATTTGGCCGTATTGGGGGCGTAATCGGGCCTTTTGTGGTTGGTATACTCGTAGGACAAGGCATAGCGTTACCATCTATCTTTGCGATTTTCTTCGTAGCGATCCTGATCGGAGCAGTTGCTGTATGGTTGCTGGGTACCGAAACTAAAAATCAGGAGATTGACTAACCTTTACATTCACCTGTGTAAAGATTCATAATACAAGAGAGAGGAGTGACCTGAAATGGAGCATACCTTTCTGCTCAAGGCAGACTGGAACGGGGGGCGCAACAGCGACGGGCGTATTGAGGCCGGACAGTTGCGAACAGCGATTTCGATTCCGGCTGAGATGGGAGGCCCTGGTGTGGGCACCAATCCGGATGAAATGCTGCTCGGTGCAGCTGCTACCTGCTATCTGATTACTTTGGCGGCGATGATGGAGCGTGCCAGTCTCCCGGTGGTATCACTGGCACTGGAATCGGAAGGGATCGTCGATGTAACGAACAACATTTTTACATATCGCCGAATCGTGCATCGTCCGCGAGTTCTATTGTCCGTCGATGCAGCAGAATCACAAATCGAACAAGCATTGCGCCTTGCAGAGCAGGCTGAAACCTCATGCATGATCTCGCGTGCCGTAGCAGGAAATGTAGCATTGTCTACAGAGCCTGTGGTGGAGCGCGCCTCTTAAAGCAATATCTGTAACAGGAGCAATCATTCCAATTGCCCATCATTTTTTTAATCCAAGGAGGACACAACCATGACAGCACAACAAAAATTGCTCGTATTCGCAGGCTCTTACGCCGAATTGGAAGGTAACGGAGTTTATTCGTATACTTTTAATGAACAGACAGGAGCCCTGACACTACAGGATGAGTTCTCCGGCTTGAAAAATCCTACATTCCTAAATGTGGACGTTAAAAATCGGAAGCTGTATTCTATTGGCGAGACAACTTCCGCTGCAGGAGCGAAGGTAGGCGAAGCCTCTGCTTTTGAAATTGACCCGGTTAAAGGCACATTTACATTGCTAAATCGTGCGGAAAACGTAGGCTCCACAACTTGTCACATTCAGCGTGATCCATCCGATCGTTACCTGATTGTGGTCAGCTACCACGGAGGTATGGTAGGGCTGGTGTCTCTGACTGAGGACGGACGTATCGGTGAGTTGCTGGATGTTAAACAGCACGAGGGCAAAGGAGCGCATCCTGAGCGTCAGGATCGTCCACATCCACATTCCAGCTTCTTTAGCCCGGACGGCCGCTTCCTGTTCGTACAAGATCTTGGACTGGATCTGATCCGTATTTATACCATTGATGACAGCAAAGGGCAACTGGTGCTGCACGGTGAAACAAAAACCCATGCAGGTGCAGGTCCACGTCACTTGACGTTCCACCCGAACAGTAAATTTGCTTTTGTTATTAACGAAGTTGATTCTTCCATTACTTCTTTCGCATATGATGCAGAAGCTGGTAAGCTTACTGAACTGGAGAGTGTACCGACATTGCCGTCTGACTTTACTGACGAAAACACAACTGCAGAAATTGCGATCTCACAGGATGGAGCTTATCTTTACGGTTCCAACCGTGGACATGATAGCATCGTAGTGTACGCTGTAGACGCTGCAACAGGCAAGCTGAGTCTAGTGGAGCATGTATCTGCTGAAGGCGAGCATCCGCGTCATTTTGCTTTGACACCTAATGGTGATTATATGCTCGTGGCTAACCGCGACACCAACAATATTGTTACCTTCAAAGTGGACAAGGCAAGCGGTCGCTTGACTTACACAGGACAACAAGTAACTGTGTCCAAGCCTGTATGCGTACAGCCTTTTTACTTTTCCGTGTAAAAATAGGGCAAAAACATCAGAATTATTGAAGTAACGGTATGCGGCTCGTGACCGCTACGAGAAACGGACCAAACATAAAAATTTATTAGTAGAAACGGCTTGTAGGATAACTGCAGCCGTTTTTATTTTATACCCAGTCGTTCCAAATAGATCATTACCCACGGAAGTAATATAAAGTTTTAAGATCATAAATAAAATACGAATAATCTCGGTGGGAAAAGGGTACATATGTTATAAGCGGAACAGTTATCCCTTTTGCAATTTAGGACAAGCACTGTGGCTCCCATATATAAGGGTTGGAGCTTTGAAACGAAAAGATATATTTTAGTCTGAGTATTGGTATCAGTTTGTTAGATCGTTGTTGTTTTGGATAAATTCATGAAAGATGATAATGGCAAGGATAAGCTGAGTAACGAAGCGGGCAGTTGGATTTGGAGTAGCGATCGGAGAAACCATCTGTTTGCGCAGTGGGCTACACATTGCACGCATTCTTGAGGAGGATGGGATTCATATGAAAATAATCATTACACAAAAGGAAGCCGCCGACAAAGGAATCTGGACAGAGATTATGGGGATGTTTGCTGTAACCAAAGAGGACGAGGTATGGCAAAATGAAGAGTTTATTCTCACCGAGGAACAGGCACGTCAGGTGGGATTACTAAAATAACAAAGGTAAATTAGGACATGTCATCAAGTTTTAAGACCAAGTCTTAAAAAATCGTAACTTATTTTTTATGTATCTGATACACTTTTTAACCGTTCAAAGTTTATGATAGGTACACAAGGGTAATGAAGCTTACAGACACCGTGTACATACCCAAACGGCAAGGAGAGATCAGACATGATGAAATTAGCTTCGAAATGGACCGTATTGACTTTGATGATGATGCTGATTACGACGGCAGGGGCAACAGCGCAAGGCTACACACCTGTAGCAGCTGCTGAAAATCAGGAGACCGTATATATAAACCAAATGGACATTCGCGATGGACAAATTTATTTGTCAGCAGACCCGATTGAATGGTACGAAGGCGCAGCAGCAGACAAAGCATTTGTGGAGCATGAAGGAAATACAGGATTGGATGGAGCGCCGGATGGCTACTACATCGTAAACAATTCCGTACAAAATGACGTGTATCAGGTTGCACCAGATGCTACGGTAGAGGTGCAGATTTATGACCACACAGGGAATATAGAAGACACAGACGTGCAATGGAACGAATCCATTCCTTTGGCACAGTTTGAGAAGGATTTTGCTAAAAAGGATGTTCTGGACCTCAGCCAATTTCCATACCATGTTACGCTTCGTGACGGTAGGGTTGTAAAAATCGTGCAGCAGTTCATTCCTTAAATAGAGGTAAGCTCATACAGACACGTGCTTCTTACTTGATCACAGATCAGGGGAGCACGTGTTTTTGTATTTTGTAGCAAAAAAAAGAGGATTTCCATCCCGTAAAGGGTGCGGACATCCTCTTTTTTTCATATATATAATTAGAACGATTTTGCTGCGTCTACTGCACGTTGTACGGCAGAAGCAACGATCTCTTGTGCTTGGTCAGGAGCTTGGTTATGCCCTTCCAGTACAACCTTCACAATGTCTTTAACACCGAAGAAGGTTAAGATGTTGCTCATGAAGTTCAAAGACATTTCAGCAGCAGCAGCAGGCCCTTCGGAATAAACGCCGCCTCTTGCATTCAACAGGGCTACTTTAGTGTTAGTTACAAGACCTACAGGACCTTCAGCAGTGTATTTGAATGTTTTACCAGCTTGGTTCAGGTAGTCAATGTATGTGTGCAGTACAGCTGGAATCGTCATATTCCAGAGCGGGAAAGCAAATACGACTTTGTCTGCTGCCAAGAATTGATCCAGGTAACCATTAGCGATGTTTGCCAGGCGAGCTTCTTCTGCGTTCAGCTCCATGCCTCTCGCGGATTTGAACGTGCCGTTGATCATGTTAGCGTTCAGATAAGGAAGCTCGACGGAGAACAGGTCCAGCTCAGTGATTTCATCAGATGGGTGGGAAGACTTGTAGCTTTCCACGAATGCGTTATACAATTTAACTGTTGCAGATTCTTCAGCTGTACGATCATTAGCTTTGACAAATAATACTTTAGACATGATTTATTTCCCCCTAAGTAAGTTGAATAAGTAAGTTTAGTTAGTAAGTTACCACGTAATATTACAATATAAAGATAATATCTGTCAACACTTCTATATTAAATTTACTTTGAAAAGCTGCTTTATTTTTTACACTGTGAAATTTACGTGTTTCTTTTGCAAAATATCAGTTTTGCGGTAAAATTTAAATGTAAAGTCTAATGAAGAGTATGCTTGGATAGGCGAGGAAGGAAATGAACATGGTGCCATCAAGATTTAACACCATAGTTGAACGAAAAAAGGTGAGTAGCTTGAAGATAGGTTTTTTTGATTCGGGATTGGGTGGAATTACAGTATTGTCTGAGGCGCTAAGACGTTTGCCAAACGAAAATTTTGTTTACATGGCGGATACGCTTCATGTTCCTTATGGAACGAAAACACCCCAAGAGGTGCTTGGTTATGTCAAGGCTTCGGTGCAAACGATTCTAAAAGAGGATATTAAGGCATTGGTGATTGCCTGCAATACGGCTACAAGTATCGCGGTGGCGGAGCTAAGGAAGGAATATAAATTTCCGATTATCGGAATGGAACCAGCCGTGAAGCCAGCGGTCGAGATGAACCGAGCCAATGGTAAAAGAGTTCTGGTGCTGGCGACACCGTTGACATTAAAACAATCCGGTTATGCGGCACTGGTATCCAGAGTTGACGATCACGGAAGTGTGGACTCATTGCCTTTGCCGGAGCTCGTACAATATTGCGAACAGTTGAATTTTGACCGTACGGAATTGTTCAATTATTTTAACCATAAGCTGTCTTCGTTTAACTTAGACGTCTATGGTACGGTCGTATTGGGATGTACACATTATCCATTTTATAAGGAAATTTTGAGAGAACTGCTGCCTTCTCATATTCAGCTCATTGATGGGAGCCAGGGAACGGTCAAACGCTTGAAACAGGTGCTGTCCGAGCGTAATTTACTGGCAGCTCCGTTGACAACGGGCCAATTGCAGGAGGGACATGTCACTTTTCTATGTACCAGTCAGGATAAGGCCTATGTCCATAAGATGGAGCGGGCGCTTGAAATCTATGCGGAGCATGAAAAAATATATTTGTAAGAAAAGAATGGCTGGCGAACAGGTGGGCTAGATTAGCAATCCGAAGCGCCAGCCGCATTATTTGTCGTATTATTTATGGATCAGATGCATAGGGAGGTTTTACAGGGACATTCAATTTATCCTGAATGAGCTGTATGAAGCAGGCGTGCTTGAAAGCCATATGCAAAATCTCAAACCGCTGACTGGCGGAACTTCGAGTGAAGTGGTTGTTGTCATGGACGGTACCAGACCACGATATGTCATTAAGCAAAATGATCCCGCGATTGTAAAAGCCGAGGCAGAATTTTTGCTTACCTATGCACAGATTGAGAAGCTATCTCGAGTGATTTATGTAGATTCCCTGCATCGTTATTTGGTATATGCGTTCAAGCCAGGGTTCACTAGGCAATATAGTGAAAGAAATAAGGATGATTTGCTGCTCAGTCTGGCGACAGAGGTCATTGCACACTACAAATCCCTTCGAGAGGAACACAAGTATGGTTATTCGGATCATCCGTTTGTGGAATGGAGAGATTTTTTGCTCCACAGAACGAAAGAATCCGAAAAGATTATACAAGACGTCTTACCCTTAGAAAATCATCGGTTCATCCACACTCTTGTGGCCGGATCACCGCAACGGAATATTAAATATTTGCTTCATGGCGATTTCGGAGTACATAATTTTGTGTTTGCCGAAAATGGTACATTGACAGGTATTATTGACCCTGATCCAGTGGTGGGAGAACCTCTGTATGATTTGATATATGCCTTTTGTTCTTCACCGGATAGGCTGACCATCGATACCATTTTGCCGGCAGTAGATAAGCTTAGTCCAGAGATGACAGGGGAATATGAGCTGAACAGGGAAGTGCTACAGGGATTATACTTTCGTATAGCTACCTGCATTCGCCATCATCCGGAAGATCTAGACCAATATACAGAAGCATGGAATTACTGGCTGAACAGGGTTCGCTGAAAGGAATAGGAAGCATGAGCATACAAGGATGGAATCACATTTGCTTTTCGGTGTCTAATTTGGAGAAGTCTATACAATTCTATCAAAATGTACTAGATGGAAAACTGCTCGTTAAAGGACGCAAGCTGGCTTATCTGGATTGCCTGGGAATGTGGTTGGCTCTCAATGTGGAAGAGGATATTCCTAGAAATGAAATTCATCATTCCTACACGCATATTGCATTTTCAGTAGCGGAAGCGGATTTTGAAAGTATGCTTAACAAGCTGAAAACTCTTAATGTCCCTATTCTGCCCGGACGGGAGCGAAATGAACAGGATAAAAGATCAGTCTATTTTACAGATCCAGACGGACACAAGTTCGAATTCCACACAGGACAATTGCAGGACCGCTTGGGATATTATAAAAATGATAAAAAACATATGACTTTTTCGAATAAGTAAGCGTTATCAAAAAATGTATGAGTAAATTTGGATTTACATACGGAAGCGGGAGGAATACAGAAGTATGTCATTGTCGCAGGAAAGTGGCTCCAAGCAAGCGCAGGCCGTTAAAACGATGACGGTTTTCGCGATTACTTGGCCGATCTTCATAGAAATGCTATTTCATATTTTAATGGGTAGCGTGGATACGTTCATGCTTAGCCATGTTTCAGATGAGGTTGTATCGGCTGTTGGTGTATCCAGACAGTTAATTGAATTTACGATTATACTCTTCAATCTGCTTGGTCTTGGAGTAGGTGTGATCATTGCTCAGTTATTAGGTGCGCAAAAGCATGTGGACGCAAGCCGTGTTACCGCATCGGCACTAACCTTTAATCTGGTATTTGGCCTGGCGCTGAGTTTGATGTTTATCGTGAGCCGGGATTTTTTACTATCCTTCTATCATATTACTCCGACCATTAAGGAAAATGCAGAAATCTATATGATGCTGGCAGGGGGTTCGCTGTTTTTGGAAGCCCTTATGCTAACCGCAGGGCCGGTCATTCGCTCGCATGGTTTTACCAAAGATACGATGATCGTAGGCATTGGTATGAATATATTGCATGTTGTGGGAAATGCATTGCTCATATACGGCTGGTTTGGTCTGCCGCAAATGGGAGTGGCGGGAGCAGCGATTTCAACGGTTATTAGCCGCGTCGTCGCATGTGTGTGGATTTTTATCCTGCTGTACAAACGTGTAAGTGCGCCGATTCGTATCCAATATTATGTACAGCTTCAATGGAGCAAGCTGGTGGCGATTCTGAAAATTGGTATTCCTGCCGGGCTGGAATGGCTTTCTTATCAGCTTAGTCAAATGATGGTGACCCGATTTGTCAGCTTTATGGGTACAACAGCGATTGCAACTCATTTCTATACGAATACGATTGTGTATTTTTTTATGGTATTTGGGATGGCCGTCGGCGAGGGAACCGAAATTATTGTGGCTCGCCTGATTGGAGCAGGAGACAAGGAAAAAGCATATCATCAACTTTTACGAAGCCTGAAATGGTCACTAGTCATTACGATTGCTGTGATCGTGGCTGTATCCTTTTTCCGATATGAAGTGATGGCAATCTTTACGGACGAGCCAGCGATCATTCAATTAGGGGCAGCGATTTTGTTGTTCTGTATATTGCTGGAGCCGGGCCGTGTGTTCAATCACGTGGTCATTAACTCCCTGCGAGCAGCAGGAGATGTTCAGTTCCCCTTAATGATGGCCATTATTTCAATGTGGGGGATCAAAATCCCGCTAGCATATGTGCTAGGCATTCATATGGGATATGGTGTGCTGGGTGTGTGGATAGCACATGCATGCGATGAATGGGTACGAGGTATTTTTCACTATTTACGCTGGAAAGGCCGAAAATGGCAGCACAAATCGTTGTTATCTAAAGCTGAGCTACAAGCGGAATCAATCTAAGGCTCATAGAGGGACTTGAGCAGACATTTCCCAATTGATTTGGTTGATGTCTGTTTTTTTTGCAAAAATAAGCAAATTGGGATGTTCAAACTTTTCAAAAATTGCTAGAATATAGTAACCTCGAATGCAGTAGAGGTTTTCAAAGTTTCAAAGACGGATGGTTTCCAATTGAATCCATGAAGGAGGGAATAAGATGGAACGTAAAGTGCATATCATTCCTTACCAAGTGATCAAGCAGGAGCAACAAGTGAATGAAATACCGCGAGGGGTGGAGATGATCCAGGCACCTGCGGTATGGAACCAGACTCGAGGCCGAGGAGTAAAGGTGGCGGTGCTGGACACGGGCTGTGATGCGGACCATCCGGATCTGAAGGCACGCATTATTGGTGGCCGCAATTTCACGGATGATGATGAAGGTGATCCGGAAAATTTCAAGGATTACAACGGTCACGGTACACATGTGGCAGGAACCATTGCGGCAGCGCAAAATGAGAATGGTGTCGTAGGTGTCGCCCCAGAGGCAGATCTGCTCATCATCAAAGTGCTAAACAAGCAGGGCTCCGGTCAATATGACTGGATTATCCAAGGTATCTATTATGCAATTGAGCAAAAGGCAGACATCATCTCAATGTCGCTTGGTGGCCCTGAGGATGTGCCTAAGCTTCATGAAGCAGTAAAAAAGGCTGTAGCCAGCCAAATCCTGGTCATCTGTGCAGCTGGAAATGAGGGAGACGGTGACGACAGAACGGACGAGCTCGGCTACCCTGGCTGCTATAATGAAGTGATCAGCGTAGGTGCTATCAACTTTGACAGACACGCCTCAGAGTTCAGTAATTCTAATAATGAGGTGGATTTGGTTGCACCAGGAGAAGATATTTTGTCCACAGTTCCGGGCGGGAAATATGCGACCTTTAGCGGAACATCGATGGCTACTCCGCACGTAGCAGGTGCATTGGCGTTGATTAAGCAGCTGGCGAATGCGAGCTTTGAGCGTGATCTCACCGAACCGGAATTATACGCCCAACTCATCAAACGCACAATTCCACTCGGCAATTCTCCTAAGATGGAGGGCAACGGCCTGCTGTACTTGACAGCAGTGGAGGAGCTTTCCCGTATTTTCAACACGCAACGTGTAGCGGGAATATTGAGTACAGCATCATTAAAGGTTAAATAAGTCGTAACAACGGACTATAACGACTCTCCTAAGCGGAGAGTCTTTTTGTGCGCTTCATTATATTTGAGAATCTCCATTTACATCGTATTCAAATGTCGGGTAACATGTATCTCAAGGAAATAGTCAAGAAAAAAGTGGGGAATTAGCATGGAACAAATGATTGCAAAAGTCAGCGATCTAAGACGTACAGGACAGGCAATGGAAGCACGTGAGCTTTTATTAGAGGCCCTTGAGCAGGAGCCGAAAGAAGCGGAGTTATGGTATCAGACAGCCTGGACGCACGACGTATTGGGCATGGAAAGGGAGGCGGTTCCCTTTTATGAAAAAAGCCTAGGTATGGCACTAGCCGCAGATTCCAGGAGAGGAGCCATCCTAGGATTAAGCAGTACATATCGTGTATTAGGGGATTACGCCAAGGCGAAAGCGTGGTTGGACACAGGAATGAACGAATTTCCGGATTACAGACCGTTTCGGGTATTCTACGCTATGGTGTTATATAATCTGGGGGAACACGGGAAGGCCATGAAGGGGCTGCTCATGGAGTTGGCTGAAACGACCGCAGACATAACATTACAGGAGTACTCCCGTGCCATTCAATATTATGCTGATAAGTTAGACCAGATCGAGGAATAAGTAGGCCGGAGTGAGAGCATAAGCGGCATTGTGTATATATGTTTCCTACATAAAAAGATCACAGTCAGAGAGCAGGAAGCCTCTTTTTCTAACTGTGATCTTTTGCTTTTTATTGTCTAGCTGTAGGGGCCTACCTGGACGAGCTATATGCTGTGATTATTGCGCACCCTCGGTGACAGCAATTTCTTTCTCCAAGTCTACTCTGGACAAATTAGCCTTCAAGTAATCTGGTGTATCGGGCAGCACAAGATGTAGATTGGATTTTTGACAAATACGGATTGTGCACTTGTCGACAACAAAATCAAAAACATGCCCGCCTCCAGTACGTTCATCATTAATAAAATGGAGATGAAATCCGGCTACTCCAATCCCTTGGGCATAAGCAGGTGTCCAAAAGCCTGTGATTACGCCGGAAGCGTCATTAAAAGTAAAGGTAGGCTGTGACTTGGTTGCTTCGATAAATGGTTTGTAAGGCTTCACTTGATGAGGCACAGTACGTGTCTTTACTTCACGAAAAGTGCCATCCATACGGAACGCATAGAACAGATTACGGCTTGGAAACAGCTTTAGCAGCAAAGCTTCCAGCTCTTCACGATGCATGGGATGGTCAATAGTATATGTGAAATCTTCGCGGAAAAAGGTGACGGTGGAAAACGGAGTAGTTTCTTCCGGTTTTACGCGATGGGCCGTACCGTCTGGAAGCAAGTGATAAAATTCACCATCGAACGCGATCATCTCGCCATTCAGTTGATCAAAGGTACCAATTCCGAAATCCCCGTGCTTTTGCAGCTCCTCAAAGGCAACAACTCCATCATAAAGACCATCTAATAGAGCAAGCATAGTGGACGTTTGGTAAATATCATGATCAGTTTCTTGCTTGGTTTCCAGTCCTGCAACGGTCATGGTAATACACTTCCTTTTGTAATTGTATGCATTCATTTTCTTTCTTTTTCAATAATAAACGTAATGTTTCAGTAAATAACACAAATAGCTCAAAAAAATTATAAAAAATAACGTGTTGCTCTTTAATTGTCACGAAACCGTCACGAGAGAGTCTCGGTAAAAGTTAGTTTAATTGATTTGGTAGCAGTTTGCGTCCCAACTGGATATTATCTTGATAATCAATCGGAATATCAACGACCACAGGGCCATCCGTATGAAGAGCTTGCTGCAATACGTTTTCCAGTTCTTCAGGAGAGTGGACGCGTAATCCGGTGGCCCCAAAACTTTCCGCATATTTCACAACATCCACATCTCCAAATTTTACACCAGACGTTCTGCCGTATTTAATCTGTTGTTGAAAGGCGACCATGTCATAGGTACCATCTCTCCATACAATATGCACTAGCGGTGAGTTAAGACGTACAGCGGTTTCGAGCTCCATGGATGAAAACAGAAATCCTCCGTCTCCAGAAATAGACACGACTTTTTGACCGGGGTTGACGAGTGTAGCGGCAATCCCCCAAGGCAGTGCTACGCCCAACGTCTGCATTCCGTTGCTGAATAGCAGGCGTCGCGGTTCATACGAACGGAAATACCGTGCCATCCAAATGTAGTGTGAACCGACATCACAGGTGACTGTGACGTTATCATCAATCAGACTGCGAAGTGTGCGAATAAATTGTAATGGATGAATCAGAAAATCATGCTTGTGGGCTGGAACAGCTGCTTGCTCGTTCAGATCATGGCGTAGACGATTCAATTGGTCGCAGGAGGATTTAGGTAGCTTTAAGGTAGGTAACTCTTCTGCGAGGCCACTCACAATCAGACCTATGTTCCCGATTAACTCGTAGTCCGGTTGATAATCATGATCAATATCGGCTTGATGGTCATCCAGATGAATGAGTGTTCGATTTGCCGGGATGTTCCAGTTTTTTGGGTCGTATTCGATAGGATCATAGCCAATCGTCAGTACCAAATCTGCGGCTCCAAGCAGCATATCACCCGGTTGATTTTGGAACAGCCCCACTCTTCCAAAATAGTGGTCTTCCAGTTCACGGGAGATGGCTCCAGCGGCCTGGAAGGTTTCGACAACAGGCAGATCTGTATCTCGAATAAGAGCACGGATAGCTGCGGTGGCTTCAGGCGTGCTGGCTTTCATACCGAGAAGAAGTACGGGCAGTTTGGCTTTTCTGATTTGGTCTGCGACTTGTTTGATGAGCTCGGCGGGTGCGGTCCCAAGCTGGGGAAGGGAAACCTTCTCAATGACTGTTACTTCGGATGACGAAGTCAACACGTCCTGCGGCAGGCTGACGAATGTGGCTCCAGGCTGGGCTGAGGTCGCAATCCGAAATGCATTAGCAATGGCTTCCGGTACATTATCAGGGTGTTCTACTTCTACACTGTATTTGGTGATAGGTTCGAATAGCCCGGCATTATCCATAGATTGATGTGTGCGTTTCAGGCGTTCGGATCTTGGGACTGCACCTGCAATGGCGACGACAGGATCACTTTCTGCATTCGCGGTGACAAGTCCTGTCGCCAAGTTAGACGCGCCTGGACCCGAGGTAACAATGCATACACCCGGCTTACCAGTTAATCGACCGACCGCTGCTGCCATAAAGGCGGCATTTTGTTCATGGCGGCATACGATCAATTCTGGACCCCGATCTTGAAGAACATCAAAAACAGAATCGATTTTGGCACCTGGAATGCCAAAAATATGCGTAACCCCCTGCTTAATCAAACAGTCGACAACAAGGTCGGCTCCTTTTGTATCGGATTTGGTTTTAGTTTTAGTTTGAACAGCTTGCACTTTTGTACTCAATGCTACCACCTCTTCTTCTTCGTGTGTGAAATAAACTAATGAAATACTTTCAATGTAAATCAATGGATGTATATTGCAATTATAATACAATAACTGGTATTTTCAAGAAAGAAATTTTCAGAAAAAAAGAGAAAATCGTATAAAACGTTTTCAAAGTTTGATTTATCGCGGAAATTAAAATTTGTGGAATTTTCTTATGGTCTCAGTCATCGAGAAGGTTTAGAACAGTTCTCCTCAAATGGGGGCAGATCATTTTTATCCGCTCACATGATAAAAATCACTTTCCTCTACAAAGGATAGCGGTTACAATGTAATTGTTGTTAACGTAAACATTAAATTTAAGGTGAAGTAATCCAGCGTGATAGGATGTACAGAAATCATATTATAGCTTTTTCATCCTGTATAACCACGTGGATTTCTATGTTATGGAGAATGTAATTGTTAAAAGGTAAGTAGAGCTCGAATATTTTTGTTAACGTTAACAATTAATTAAGAAACACGATTATAGAAGGGATGAGAAAGTAATGACCAAAACGTTTTTAGACGAAAACTTTTTGTTGAGCAATCCAACGGCTGAAACCTTGTATCATCAATATGCCAAGGATATGCCGATTATTGACTATCATTGTCATTTAAGTCCACAAGAAATTTATGAAAATAAAAAATTCAAGAATATTACGGAAGCTTGGTTGTACGGTGATCATTACAAGTGGAGACTTATGCGGGCCAATGGGGTCGAGGAGCGATTGATCACGGGTGATGGTGAAGATTATGACAAGTTTCTGGCCTGGGCCAAAACTGTACCTACATTGATCGGCAACCCGTTGTACCATTGGACACATTTGGAGCTTCGACGCTTTTTTGGTGTCTACGAGTTGCTGAATGAACAGAACGCACCTGTGATTTGGGAAAAGGTAAACCAAAAGCTGCAGGGGCCGGGCTATGGGGCACGTGATCTGATTGTGAACTCGAAGGTAACTGTCGTGTGCACCACGGATGATCCGACCGACCATCTCGAATACCACAAACAAATCAGCAAGCTGACCGATTTCCCAGTAGCTGTGTTGCCAAGCTTCCGCCCCGACAAAGCTTTGGAAATTAATCGTGAAACCTTCCAGCCATGGGTGGCTCGATTGGGTGAAGTCAGCGGATTGGACGTTTCCGGGTTTGAAGGATTTTTGAATGCGCTGGCAAGCCGGGTGCGCCATTTTCATGCTGCCGGAGGTCGGGTATCTGATCATGCGCTGGATACTGTAGTTTTTGAAGAAACAACACCGGAGGAAGCAGCAGCCATATTCAGCAAGGGGCTGGAGGAAGGCCGTGTGACTCCTTTGGAAGAGGCGAAATATAAGTCGTACGTGCTGGTCTTCCTTGGCAAACAGTATGCAGAACACGGCTGGGCGATGCAGTACCATATTCACGCGCTGCGTAACAACAACACTGCGATGTTCCGTCGTTTGGGACCGGATACAGGCTACGATGCTGTAAACGATGGTTCCCTCGCTCGTCCACTGGCAGCATTGCTGGATGCACAGGAGCTGGCAGGAGGATTGCCAAAAACCATTTTGTATTCGCTTAATTCGGTTGACTATCCAGTATTGGCAAGTCTCGCAGGCAGCTTCCAATCCGGTGGTACAGTAGGGAAAATCCAGTTTGGTACCGCTTGGTGGTTTAATGACCATATCGAAGGCATGCAGGAGCAGATGAAGCTGCTGGCTAATTACGGAGTGCTATCCCGCTTTATTGGCATGCTGACGGATTCGCGCAGCTTTCTATCTTACACACGTCATGAATATTTCCGCCGTATCCTTTGCGATTTAATCGGAACGTGGGTTCAGGAGGGCAAGGCCCCTGAGGATCTGGAACTGCTCGGAGCCATGGTACAAAATATTTGCTACAATAACGCCGAGCAATATTTTAACTTCCCAACGGTTGTTCATAGTAAGTGACGCTACATTTAAAGTGAGGACTCACTAACTTCAGAGAAAAGGAGCTCTTGCTAGGAGCTTGTACCCATCTCCCGGCAAGAGCAATTAAAAACCAAAATAGATATCAATGAGTATGTGAAAATAATTACAAGTGTAGAGGAGTGTGTAGGTATGGGAGTGCCTATCGTGCAGGAGAGCGTCCAAACTGACAACAAGACAGGTGAGCATATTAGCCTGAAAGAAAAGATTTCGTATGGTATGGGTGACTTTGGAAACGGATTCATGTTTGATTTGGGGCAGTTGTATTTGCTGAAATTTTTTACGGATGTAGCAGGGGTTTCTGCAGGAGCCGCCGCAGGCATTTTCTTGGTCAGCAAGCTGTTCGCCGCCGTCTGTGATCCCATTGTAGGGTCCTTTGTTGATTATCGCAAACATATCGGTACACGCGGAAAATTTAGACCTTTTCTTGTCGTTGGAAGCGTTATCCTAGCAATTCTTACGGTTCTTACCTTTATTTCGCCGAATATTTCACCCACAGGCAAACTCATTTACGCCTACGCGTCCTATATGATCTGGGGGATTGGTTACTCTATTGTAAACATTCCATACGGCTCGTTGGGTGCTGCCATTACGCAGGATACTCAGCAACGTGCTTCGTTGTCATCTTTCCGTCAGGCGGGATCACTAGGCGCATTATTCGTAACCAGTGTCGTGGTCATGCCGCTTATTTTATTGTTTCCTAACCATCATGTTGGCTATCCGGTGGTCATGGGAATTATGTCATTCATTGGTGTGATCGCTTTCATCATATGTTACCGAGGAACGAAAGAACGTATTATTAGCCAGTCCGGGCCCAAAGAGAAGCTATCTTTAGGCGTGATTGTGCACACCTTTACGAATAATAAACCCTTGCTGGTACTCGTTTTAATGACGATTTTCACCATTTCCGCTTACAATATCAAGTCCGCACTGTTGATCTATTTTGCCGAATATAATTTGGGACATGTAGAATTAATGGCGTATATGAATTTTATTATTATCGGTTCGTCACTGCTGGGTGTATTGTTCCTGCCCAAACTGGTACGGCGTTTTGGTAAACGTAAAACAGCAATCTTAGGGATGCTAGTTAGCGTTATTGCCGATTCGATTAACTTTTTGATGCCTTCCAACGTATATATTTTCACAATTCTGGCGAGTATTTCGTTCATTGGTATTAGTATTCCCAACGGGGTTACCTGGGCATTCGTGTCCGATATCATTGATTACGGCGAATGGTCATCCGGGGAGCGCAAGGAAGGGATTACCTACTCACTATTTAACTTTTCACGTAAATTGGCTCAATCCTTGTCCGGTTTTCTATCGGGTATTGGACTGGCGCTTGTAGGATATGTACCGAATGTGATTCAATCCTCTGGAACGCTGCTTGGAATCAAAGCCTTGCTTTGTCTTTATCCGGCTGTTGCCTTGGCATTGGCTATGCTAGTAATCGGTAAAATGTA
Organism: Paenibacillus sp. ALE2; assembly: GCF_054113385.1. Classification (NCBI taxonomy): domain Bacteria; kingdom Bacillati; phylum Bacillota; class Bacilli; order Caryophanales; family Paenibacillaceae; genus Paenibacillus; species Paenibacillus sp. ALE2. The sequence continues at coordinate 4,996,441 of NZ_CM134213.1, read as the reverse complement.
CAAACTGACGGACAGCAGACATGCAGAAATGGTTCAAGAATTACAGCGTAGACATGCGGACAACCGCGTATAATTTGTGAAGGTCTTCTTTTCCGGGCGGCTCCTGTGGTATGGTGAGTATATAATTTTTTAGAGCCTTACTAAGGAAAGGATACGTATATGGCAGCTACTATTAAAGACATTGCCAAACTGGCTAATGTTTCCCATACAACCGTCTCCCGGGCGCTCAATAACAGCCCGCTGATTAAAGAAGATACGAAACGCAAAATTATGGAGTTGGCAGAGCAGCTCAATTACATTCCAAATTACAATGCTAAAAGCCTGGTTCTCCAGCGCTCGCATACGATAGGCCTGTTTTTCACCAGTATTTCAGAAGGCACCAGCTCCAGTTTTTTTGCGGATACCATCCGTGGAGTTAACAACGTCATTGGGGTGGATTACAATCTGTTTGTGCGAGGAATTGACGATTACGCTGATTTTTCTGCTATTCATCGCAAGCGTTTTGATGGCATCATTCTGATGAGTCAAAGCGAAGCGGACAACCCTTTTATTTATCATGTGCTAGGTCAAGGCATTCCGCTAGTTGTACTGAACCGGCAGGTGTCTGGGGCTGGGATTGTAAATGTGATTTCTAATGATAAGGAAGGCTCCTATGAAGCTGTTTCCTTTCTCATTGAAAGCGGGCATGAACGCATTGCGATCATCGAGGGGGTAGAAGGCTTCAAGTCGACCCAGCAACGCCGCGAGGGTTTCATGAATGCATTAATTGATCGTGGTAAGCCGATCCGACACGAATATATTGTGCAGGGTCACTATGATACGGAAAGCGGAAGTCTGGCAATGAAGCAACTGCTTGCCTTGGAAGAACCACCGACAGCAGTGTTTTGCTCTAACGATGATATGGCTATTGGTGCGATGAATGCGGTATTTGAAAAAGGCTTGAAAGTACCGGAGGATATCTCTATCATTGGGTTTGACGATATCGGCTTCTCAATGTATACGACTCCACCGTTAACGACGGTCAAAAGACCGATTGAGCAGATTAGCGAGCGCGGAGCCGCTTGCATTCTGGAACGAATTCAGTCACCGTCCAATGAGGGCGAGCTTATATTTATGGAAACCGCGCTCATGAAGCGGAAATCGACGGCAGACAGACTACGCTGAGTTTTGTTATGTAAAAGAGGCAAGCCCCAAAGGGGCAGGAACAATGCTCAAGCACTGTTCCTGCCCCTTTTTTGTTGAAATGAGCACTTTCGTCATGTATTTAACGAAAGAGATTGGTTTTTGCCAGTTCAACAATCTCGTCTCCGCGTCCGTTCAGCACGGCTTTCATCATCCACAGCGTAAAGCCCTCTGCTTGCTTAAGATTAATTTTAGGTGGCATGGATAGTTCCTGACGGTTCACCACCACATCTACCACAACAGGGCCGTCATGAGCCAATGCTTGCTGAATGGCATCCTCCAGCATGGTCGGATCTTCAACCCGAATGCCCTTAAGTCCCATGGCTTGTGCTACAGCACCAAAATCAGGGTTAACCAGTTCAGTCCCGTTTTCCAAGAATCCGGCTGCTTTCATTTCCAACTCGACAAAGCCGAGAGCGCCATTGTTGAAAACAATAACTTTTACAGGCAGTTGATGCTGTTTTAGGGTGAGCAGGTCGCCCATCAGCATCGTGAGTCCACCATCGCCTGAGAGGGCAATCACCTGTCGGTCAGGCTCAGTGGCTTGCGCACCGATCGCCTGCGGCAGTGCATTTGCCATCGTACCATGATTGAAGGAACCAAGAAGTCGGCGCTGACCGTTCATTTGCAAATAACGCGCTGCCCATACTGTGGGAGTACCGACATCACAAGTGAAAATAGCATTTTCCTGGGCGGCATCACTGATAACCTTGGCGAGATATTGCGGATGGATCGGCATATGGCCTGGCTTACCTACCGCCAGATCGTCCAGCTCCTGGCGTACCTTGGCATAATGGGAGACGGTTTTTTCCAGATGCTTGGCATCATGCTTCGACGTTAAATGAGGAAGCAGCATTTCCAACGTTGCCCTTACATCCCCGCATAAACCATACGTCAACGGAGTTCGTCTGCCGAGATGGGAAGGATCTATATCTACCTGTAGGACAATCGCATCTTCAGGATAAAATTGTCTGTAAGGAAAGTCTGTTCCGAGCATGAGCAGGACGTCACAATCCATCAAGGCATGGTACCCGGAAGAATACCCGATCAGTCCCGTCAATCCAGCATAATAAGGGTTGTTATATTCCAAATATTCCTTGCCTCGCAGAGCGGATACCATGGGAGACTTTAGCTTGTCGCACAGCTGCATAAGCAAGTCGTGAGAGTGAGCACAACCAGCGCCACATAGCAGCGTAATTCGTTTACCGTTATTTAAATATTCGGCCAGCCGGGAAATTTCAGAAGCGGATGGATGGACGACAGGTGCTGTGGGGTGATAGACATGTTCAGGAGTGGGCACCTTTTCAGCTTCCAAAGCTGCTACGTCACCGGGAAGAACAATGACGGAAACACCTGAACGTGAAACTGCCTCCTGAATAGCCATGGTCACTGTTCTTGGAATTTGACGCGGTGTCGTAATTACCTCACAAAAGTGACTGCATTCTCCAAAAAGATGCTCAGGGTGTGTAGCCTGAAAATATTCACTTCCGATTTCATCACTTGGAATATGAGCCGCAATAGCAAGTACAGGCACTCGATTGCGGTGGCAATCATATAAACCGTTAATCAGATGCAGATTCCCGGGTCCGCTACTACCGGCACATACGGCAATGCTGCCACTAAGATCAGCATCTGCTCCAGCTGCAAAGGCAGCCACTTCTTCGTGCCTTACATGAATCCATTCAATTTGACCATTGCTGCGAATGGAATCCACCATATTATTTAATGAATCTCCAACGATACCATAGATCCGCTTGACTCCTGCATTAACTAAAACTTGTACAATAGTATCTGCGATTGTCTTCATAGATGCTCCTCCTGCCTAGTAAGTAGTGTTATCCTGCCCGTGCTTTCTTGCGTCTATTCTGCTGAAATGTATATATGAACAAGGTCTCGGGATAGGGTAATAGTTAGCCTTAACCGTCTTGGAACAGGTGCGAAACAACGCAAGAAGGACAATATACTTGCATATTTTTATATAAACGTATATGTTAACGTGTTCATATTATTGTCATTATTATTTTTTTAAACTAAAAATGTTGATAAAACTATTTTGTTAACGTGTGCATTGTGATAAAATAACGGTGAAATCATTATGGTACTAGTGGGAGGCTACTCCAGATGAAACATGTAGATGAATTAGACCAATTAAACAGAAAAAGCTTTATTATTACAGAACCACATCCCGAGAGGGTACTGCAATTCGGGGAAGGGAACTTCCTGCGTGCTTTTGTAGACTGGCAAATTGACAAAATGAATAAGCTGGCAGAATGGAATACAGGGGTTGTGATTGTACAACCGCAGCCAGGAGGCCTTGTGGAGAAGCTTAACGTACAGGATGGTCTCTATACGGTTATCCTTGAAGGAATTAAGGACGGGAAAGCCATGAAAGAGCATACCGTTGTGGAGTGCGTCACTCGTGGTATTAATCCATACGGCCCGGAATTCATGGAGTATGAAGCATTATCCCAAAAGCCAGAGCTGCGCTTTATTGTTTCAAACACAACGGAGGCAGGGATCGCTTATGCACCTGAGGATCAATTGGAAGATCGCCCGCAAAAAAGCTTTCCAGGCAAGCTGACCGCCTTTCTGTACAAGCGCTTTCAATTTTTCAAGGGCGATCAAAGCAAGGGACTGGTCATTATTCCGTGCGAACTCATCGACCGTAATGGAGACGCTCTCAAGGAAATCGTTCTGAAATATGCGAACCAATGGGAGCTTGGGTCCGAATTTATTGCATGGCTAGAGAAAGCGAATACGTTCTGCAACAGTTTGGTGGATCGGATTGTACCTGGTTATCCCAAAGACCGGATTCATGAAATCCAAGCGGAATTGGGTTACAAGGACGATTTGGTTGTTGTGGGCGAACAGTATCATTTATGGGTTATTGAAGGGCCACAGTGGCTTAAAGAAGAATTACCTGCTCATTTGGCTGGATTGAATGTACTGATTGTCGACGATATGGCGCCATATCGTACACGGAAGGTGCGCATTTTGAATGGAGCACATACGGCGCTTACCCCTGTAGCCTATCTATATGGCCTGGATACAGTGGGGCAAGCGGTCGAGCATAAGGTTATGGGCGAATATATCCAGTCGTTGATTCGAGAAGAAATTATTCCGACACTGGACTCGCCAGCAGCGGAATTGAATGTATATGCCGACGATGTGATTGAACGGTTCCGTAATCCCTATGTAAGTCATTATGTCATGAGCATCGCATTGAATTCGGTATCCAAGTTCAAGACACGGAACTTGCCATCCTTGCTACAGTATGTGGCACAGCGTAAGGCGTTGCCTGCCAAAATCGTATTTTCGCTAGCATCCTTACTCGTATTTTACCGGGGAGACAGAAATGGCGAGTCGATTGCATTGGCCGACGAAGCGGAAGTATTGAGCACGTTTGGCGAACTGTGGAGTACGTATGACGGATCTCTCGCTGGAGCGAAGCAATTGACCGAGCAGGTACTCAGCAAACAGACATGGTGGGGTCAAGATCTGAATCAGATCGAAGGGCTGGCTGAACAAACGGCGCAGCACGTGTATGAAATTACAAGCAGAGGAATGAAGGAGACGCTCGATTCTCTAACCGGGAACAGCGTACCTGGAGCATAAGCAAGGAGGAGACTGGAATGCTGGAATTCATTCAAATTCATGATCAAGATAACGTGGCTGTCGCTTTGCGTGATTACAAGCAGGGAGAGACGCTGGCATGGGGAGCACAACAAGAACAATGCGTGGAGCTGGCGGAGGATGTAGCGCGTGGGCACAAAATTGCGTTGCAGGACATCCCTGAAGGTGCGCATGTCCTGAAATACGGATATCCCATCGGTCATGCCATTCAGCCCATTCAGGCAGGTCAACATGTGCATACGCATAATACGAAAACGAATCTGACAGGTGTGGAGGAATATACTTACAAGCCTAAGCCAGCTCCTCATATTTATGAACAGGAGAGTCGGACGTTTCAAGGATTTCGGCGCAAGGATGGTCGTGTAGGGATTCGCAATGAGTTGTGGATTGTGCCGACGGTAGGCTGTGTGAACGGAATTGCCGAACTCATTTTAAACCGCTTCAAGCAGGAAGTGGGAGATATCTCACCTTTTGAAAATGCACTTGTGCTCAAGCATAACTATGGATGTTCTCAGTTGGGCGACGACCATGCACATACGCGCACGATTTTGATTGATGCAGTGAAACACGCGAATGCGGGTGGCGTACTAGTACTTGGTTTGGGCTGTGAGAACAATGAAATGAAAGAATTTAAAGAAGCCATCGGGGAATATGACACGGAGCGGGTGAAATTTTTGCTTTCCCAGGAGGTGTCGGATGAAGTGGAGGAAGGGGTAAGGTTGCTCCATGAAATTTTTGCAGCTGTGCAAGAAGATCGAAGGGAGCCTGTACCTTTGTCTGAGCTGAACATCGGCTTGAAATGCGGTGGATCTGACGGTCTGTCGGGTATTACTGCCAATCCACTGCTTGGACGATTGTCGGATTATATGGCAGCACAGGGTGGAACGACCGTACTGACGGAGGTACCCGAAATGTTCGGCGCGGAGACGATTTTAATGGAGCGCGCTGCCGATGAGCAAGTATTCGATAAGATCGTACATTTGATTAACGATTTCAAACAATATTTTCTGGATTATAAGCAGCCAGTATACGAAAATCCGTCACCAGGCAATAAAGCAGGCGGCATCACGACACTGGAGGATAAATCACTGGGCTGTACGCAAAAATCCGGGTCCTCCACGGTCACCGATGTTATTCAGTACGGGGAGCGTCTCAAGACCAAGGGACTTAATCTGCTCAGCGCGCCGGGGAACGATCTGGTTGCTTCTTCGGCGCTTGCTGCAGCGGGCTGTCAGCTCGTCATATTCACAACCGGGCGAGGCACGCCTTTTGGCTCGTTCGTTCCGACGATGAAGGTGTCGACCAACTCGCCGCTATATAAGGCTAAACCTCACTGGATCGACTATAACGCTGGTTCACTGGTGGAGGATGTCAGTATGGAAGATGCGCTACGCAACTTTGTCGATTACATTATTGACGTAGCCAGTGGAACCTGGGTGAATAATGAGAAAAACAATTTCAGGGAGCTTGCTATCTTCAAAAATGGTGTTACATTGTAAAGGGTTGTAACCTAAAGGAGGCGGAAGAATCCGCCTCCTTTTTGTGTTTGAATGCTGCTAAATACACATGTTAGACTTACTGCAAACCATACTATACGGATATTCGCATAAGGGGGAAATACAGTGCCACATGACATTATTGCTTATCGAGAAGAAAATCATGATCAACTCGTAGATATTTGGCTTCGGGCAGTACGCCAAACGCACACATTTTTGTCTGAAGAGGACATTCAATTTTACCATCACATCGTAAGTAACGGCGCTTTTAGAGAAATTGAGGTTTGGGTAGAATGTACTGAACTTCAGGAGCCCACGGGTTTTATCGGGCTGGACGGGCAGAAAATAGAGATGCTGTTTGTCGACCCAGAACGGCATAGACAGGGCACAGGCAGCCGACTTATCAAGCATGCTGAAAAAATAAAAGGGACGCACCTCAAAGTAGATGTGAATGAGCAAAACGAGAAGGCGCATGCTTTCTATAGACATTATGGCTTTAAACAAACAGGACGATCTGCGCTGGATGGATCAGGCCGGGCATTTCCGTTGCTTCATATGGAACTGAACAAATGAATGCTCTATAGGATCTACATTTTGAAAACTGGAATATTTTATAATTTTCCTTGTCATATGTTTGATTTCATGATATAACTTAATTACGTTATAAATACGTAATTAAGTTATTTTTGATTGGGATATAGATCATGGTTTGTTTGATGAGTACAAAAGTCGGACAAGGAGGTGGGGAGGGTGGATGATCTTGTTCACTCCGACATCACAGATCTAGACACACTTGTTAACATGATTAAGCTGTCCTTTTCGTTTATGGATGGTACCCATATGATCGCTTTATGCGATCAGCTGTATTACCACGTCAACCAGAAGTATCAAGAGTGGCAGCTCTACAAAGCATTCAAGAAACCTATACAACCGATACATACCAAACGGCCGTTAGTCTACTATTACGGCTACAGTCATCTTATGAAAGGCATGGCCTTCCAAAAACAGGGCAAGTATGAGGCCGCCCGAGACTGCATTGAAAAATATGCAGAGTTAGGCTGGTTTAATGGTCTCGATCCATATGGAGAAGCAGAAGTGGATTATTATCGCCATGCTGCGAGAGCTAATTTATATGCTCTTGATATTTTGTCAGGTCGTTCCGAAATGTTGCAGGAATACGTTCAATTTCTTCGTGACAATCCGGAAGAGCTGTTACCAGGACTTCTTTCCATTGTTGAGGGAGCGACCAGACACGACTATCCTTTGGAGCGCGTGCTTGAATCATTTGCCGAACAAATTGAGGATTTTAAATATTTTGAAGAGCCTGTGAATGTTTCATATTATTTTCGCTTCTGCTATCAGTTGGCTCTTTATTATATAAAACTGCGGCAGTTTAGGGTTGCGTTGGGCTATATCCTGCAATCTCTCAAGCTGTCCGATACTCTGGGTATGGAACATGAGCATGAGTTTAGGAAATGTACTGCTATATTTGAGATTTTCAGATCCCAAGCTACGGCAACACAGCAAGACCAATATATAACTATTCTAAAAGGAGTGTTAAAGGATGAAAAAATTGATTTCACGCCCGTTGTCGCTCAGTCTGTTTAGTTTGCTGGTGTTTGTAACTAGTCATGATCTCATCACCGTGTTTTATCATGGAGCCAATCATTAATAAGTGAGAATGGTAAAAAGTAGGATGTTTTGATTAACCAAATAGCAAGTAAGCTCATGAAGATCAGAGCTTGCTTGCTATTTAGCGTTTTTTATGAGGAATATTTAAGCGGTTGTAGGCTTGTGCAACAAACCTTGTTCTAATGGATGCAATGAAATCCTTGTCTGTTGGTAAGCGGGGAATGTTTCTTCTGTACTGTATGATCCAATTTTTAATGCTGCGTCCAGTGCTCGTAGCAAGCAGCCCACGAATTGCTCTGGCGAAAAGTAAATGCTTTTCCCGACCATATGAATGTGAAGCTCGTTATGGTCACGGTTGCTTACAGACAGTAATAAACCTTGACCCTGAAAACCCGTACCGATGGCGCGTACTTTGTTTATACCTGAAAGTAGTATTTCTGTTTTCAACGCACGTCCTTGTTCCTCTACAAACACAGATATCAGCCGTTTGTCAGTAACGATAACAATTTGGTTACCCTGAAACGTATGGCTAAGGTGTAGGAAATCTTTATACACTCCAATAGTTTGCTCATGCGGAGAGACAATCCCCATCCGTACAAACTCATCCAACTCTGTGACGTCGGGCTCCTGATGATTTTTAATTCGTTTTTTGATACTGAATTGAATGGTCAAGATCCCCAAGATAGCTATAAGAAAAGCACTAAGGCGGACGTGGTATATAAAGAACATCAAAACGATAAAGCCGCCGAGTAACCACTGTCCCCAAGTCAAATAACGCAGCTTTTGTTGTGCCGTACGGCGATAATAACCATAGCCCTTTCCTGGCTGATACTCTTTACTTAACTTTGTCATACCGCGCAGCATGGTCAATCCATAAATCGATAGGACTGTCATCCCGAGCCCCAGGAGGGTCATAAACCATTCCTGAGCTGCCACGCCGACTAAAGTACACAGGCCAAACATGAAGAACCCTGCCCAGCAGGCAAACCTTTTAATCCGAACCTGTTTCTGAATCGAACGAACTAATTCTTCCATTCTTAATCCTCCTGATCTAGGCACATAGGTAATGATTGGAATTCTATATAGTCTTATCGTACCATCTGATAGTCTTTTTCGTAAATTAATAGAAATAGAAAATCCAAGGGCTGGAATAATTTTTTTGCGTATTGTCCTATCTTCACGTGAACTTTAGACACCAAAATCAAAAAATCCAGTACTACTCATTAGAAGCAGAAGCCCCTAAAATAATGGATGTAAGTGCTTATAAAAAAAGAAAGGAGGTCTTCTGCATGAGTACAGGATGGAAAAATCCACAGCCACAGCCGTCGGTTCGATCGAGGAAGGGGACATCACTAGCGCGCAGATGGGCTCAACAAAGACATTTGCAGACCATGGCACTGCTTGGAGTGGTATGGATGATTATTTTCCATTACATTCCGATGTACGGCATTTTGATTGCTTTCAAACATTTTGACATTATTGGTACTATATCAAGCGCACCATGGGCGGGGTTAGAACATTTTCGTGCCTTCTTAGAGGATGATAGCTTCTGGTATATTGTCAAAAATACACTGGGCATTAGCCTGCTCAAGCTGGCAATCGGGTTCCCGTTACCTATTGTATTTGCTCTGTTTCTAAATGAAATCCGGTCTACGCGGTTTAAAAAATCCATTCAGACCATTTCGTACCTTCCTCACTTTCTATCATGGGTCATTCTTGGCGGAATTTTAACCACATGGCTGGCAGATACTGGGATGATCAATCAACTGTTGCTGGCTTGGGGCTGGATCGACCAGCCGATTAGTTATTTAGCGGAGCCAGGCTATTTTTGGACTATCGTCGTCAGCTCGGATATTTGGAAGGAGCTTGGATGGTCAGCTATTATTTATTTGGCAGCCATGGCGGGCGTATCTACGGACATGTACGAAGCAGCCACCATTGACGGAGCGGGACGGTTTCAGAAAATGTGGTACGTCACACTTCCCGCCATCAAGGGCACAATATCCATTTTGTTTATTTTAGCGGTCAGCGGCATATTGAACTCCAACTTTGATCAAATTCTTGTCCTGCGTAACTCGCTAAATGAAAGTGCAAGTAATGTAGTTGATATTTATGTATATCAGGTGGGCATTCAGCAGGGACGCTTCTCGTATTCTACTGCGGTGGGATTGCTAAAATCAGTTCTTGCTCTCATTTTGCTGCTGATAGCCAATTCGGTGACCAAACGGATGAATAATACCTCTCTATTTTGAAGGAGGACGGATGTATGCAGTTATTGCGACGCAGAACAGCAGGCGAAGCGATATTCGATTTCTTCAACAACATCTTCATGCTGGTTATTTGTTTTGTGACCTTATATCCCGTGTGGTATGTGCTGGTGAACTCCTTTAACGAAGGAGCTGACGCAATGCGAGGCGGCATTTACTGGTGGCCGAGACTCTTTAGTCTGGATAGCTATCAGGCTGTATTTGCCAACAGCGGCATTATGACTGCGATGGGGGTAACGGTTGCCAAGACGCTAATTGGCACGATTGTACATGTGTTTTTTACCGCAATGATTGCATATGCATATTCCCGTAGAGAGCTGATCGGGCGTAAGCTGTATATGCTGATCGGCACCATTACCCTATTTTTCGGTGGAGGTTTGATTCCTACGTATTTGCTGATTCGTGATCTTGGGCTGTTGGACAGCTTTTGGGTGTACATCATTCCTGCAATGTTCAGCTTTTTTGACCTTATTATTTTTATGGCTTTTTTCCGGGAGCTGCCGGTTGCGTTGGAGGAGGCGGCGAAAATAGACGGTGCTAACGACTTCAGCATCTTCTGCCGGATCGTACTTCCTGTATCGATGCCTGTAGTAGCGACCATTTCGTTGTTTCATGGGGTGTACCAGTGGAACGATTATTTTACAGGAATGATCTATATCAATAATACGGATCTTCAGCCGATTCAGACGTATTTGTACCGGGTTGTTGCCCAATCCAGCTCTAATCAAATGATGTCTGCCGCACCCGGGATTGTCGCCCAGTCCGTTACTTCGCAGTCCATCAAGCTGGCTACGATGGTCATAACAACGTTGCCGATTGTACTTGTATATCCATTTCTGCAAAAATATTTTGTCAAAGGGCTAATGATCGGCTCGGTTAAGGGCTAGCATATCATCCAAGGGGGAGATTTATGATGAACATTCGCAAATGGCAGAAGGGGCTGTTGGCTGTTGTTCTACTGGTAGGAACGCTCGTGGGATGTACATCCGGTGGAAGTGGCGCTGTCACGGAATTGAAGGACGAGAAGACTAAGGCTTCGGCAGATGCGCCAGGCTGGAAGGCCGATACAGAGCCGATTACGTTTGACTGGTATTTAAATTTTTCCTGGTTCCCGAACAAGTGGGGGACGGATATGACTTCGAAATATGTGACGCAAAAGACTGGAGTCAGTGTCAATTTTATCGTACCTGCTGGGAATGAAAATGAAAAGCTGAATACCATGCTCGCCTCCGGTAAGCTGCCTGATTTTGTCACGCTTGGTTGGGGGGAGGATGCGGTCAAAAAAATGATCGAGGGCAAGATGGTTCTCCCGCTTAACAAGCTGGCCGAGAAATACGATCCGTATCTGATTAAAGTGGCTGACCCGGCCAAAATGTCCTGGTATCGTCAAACAGACGGGAATGTATATGGGTATCCCAACGCGTCCTCTTCACCGCAGGACTACCAAAAATACGGCCAAAATTTTGTCTCCAATCAGACGTTTATGGTTCGGAAGGATATGTATGAGGCGATTGGCAAGCCGGATATGAGAACACCGGAAGGATTTTTGAAAGCGCTTCAAAAAGCGAAAGAGAAATTTCCAGAGGTGAACGGTCAGCCGTTGATCCCGATAGGGTTCCACGAATTTACGGATAACGGGAATTATTCTTTTGAAGACTATTTACTCAATTTTCTAGCCATTCCGCATGAAAAGGATGGGAAGCTGTACGACCGTCGTTCAGACGAAGAATACATTCGCTGGCTCAAAACATTCCGTCAAGCGAACGAGCAGGGCCTGATCGCCAAGGACGTATTTATCGACAAACGTCCGCAAATGGAGGAAAAGGTGGCACAAGGCCGATATTTTGCCATGCTATATCAGCGTTCCGACTTTGCTACACAACAGGTGATGTTACATGCGAAGGACCCGAACTCCGTCTATATTGCGGTGGATGGACCCTCCAACAGTAAGCTGGACCCGCCGACGCTGGCCGGGCCGGGCATTTCCGGTTGGACGGTGACGCTCATTTCGAAGGATGTCAAAGACAAGGAGCGGGCTATTGAATTTCTGACTTATCTGATTAGCGAGGAAGGGAACCGTGATCTATATCTAGGGGAGCAGGGAAAGCTGTGGGACACGGTTAACGGTAAGCCAGCCTTCAAGCCGGAGGTACTGGAACTGCTGAACAAGGATCGCTCTGCTTTTGACAAAAAGTATGGCGCCTCCTTCACTTTCTGGATGCTGATGGATACGAATATGAATTTGCAGTGGGCGCCGCCCAGCGTCGAGCCGTATAAGCAGCCGGAAGATTGGACGAAAGGCAAGACCCACAGCTTCTCCCAATATGAAAATATCAAACCGACCGGAACCTCGGCAGAAGGCATTGCTTCAGGCCAGATAGACAAAATTTGGGGCAAGGCATTACCGAAGCTGCTGCTAGCTTCCTCGGATGAGGAGTTCGATCAGCTGTTTGCCCGCTTTTTGGAAGACCGCAGAAAAGCAGGCTATGACAAAGTAATGGCTTATCAACAAAAAGCCTATGAGGAAAACCTCAAAAAAATGGAACAGTTCACAAAATGATCTCGCTCAATCATTTATCTATTGAATGTTAAGGATGTGATTTCATGTCAGGCCGTGTACGTTCACAGCTGAAGAGCCTGCTGCGCCGCCATATATGGCAGTGGCTGACGGATACGGCCGATCGGCTAGGCGGCTGCTCCCTTCAAGTCAAGCTCATTGTCGCTTATATCGGCGTCATTTTAATCCCGGTGGTATTGTTCTCGCTATATACCTTTCATCAATTGTACGAGAACACCATGCATGACATTACCGTACAAAATCAGTATGTACTGGATACAGAGCTGGCCCAGATTCACAGCAATATGGAAATTATGGAGCGGACCGCACAGCTTGCGATTTCAGATCGCAACGTACTTCGTTATCTAACCGAGGAACGTGAAATAAGTAGCGATGAATTGGTTCAATTCAACTTAAATGTGTTTCCCAATTTACAGCACTTGCTATACAGCAATCCCAACGTAGAGAATATCCGGCTGTATACGAGTAATCCCCAGGTACATGAAATATGGCCCATGATTTTCAATGAATCACGCCTGCCCAAAGCTTCCTGGCTGACAACAGCTCAACATCAGCAAGGAAAAATATGGTGGGATATATACAAGGGACCTAAGAGCTTATTGCTGGGGCAAGCAGGGCAGGAAAGTGAAGCGGTACGGTATATAGCATTGCTGCGTGAAATTCAGGCTAGCGGGGGAAAACACGCAGGCTTAGTGGAAACCAACATGAGGCTGGAGCTCTTTTCACCTAGAGTATTCGGAACCGTACCACGTGATTATGCATGGCAAATGTTCATCCTGAACGGTGGAAAATCAGTGTCTTCTACCGATATAGCTACAGCTTCCTTTCAACCTGATCCCATTCCGATCCCTCTGTCCCATGTGCACCATCTGTTACAGTCCCGCGTTCAGGGACAGGGTGGTGCTTTTGACTTTACCTATGGAAATAAGCCCTATCTTGGTTTGTACCGTTATATAGAAGGACTAGATGCCTATCTGCTAAATGTAGTGGCGCTGGACGGTCCGCTGGGTGACCTTCGTCAAAAACGCAATGCCATGCTGCTCATTATTTGTATATTAATATTGCTAATGTCCGTCATTTCTTATACCTTGCACGCCCTTATTCTCAAGCAGCTGCATACACTGCGTGAATCTATGAAAAAAGTACAGCAGGAGGGCGACTTTCAGCTTACAATCCCGGTATATGGGCGGGGAGAAGTCGCGGAGCTAGCACTATATTTTCGCAGTTTGCTAAGTCGGATTAACGTGCTCATTGCTGAGGCTGTACAGAAGCAGGCCGCTGCTCAGGAGGCCGAGCTACAGGGACTCAAACATCAGATTGATTCCCATTTTCTCTATAATACATTGGAAAATCTAAAAATGATGGCGGAGATCGAGCGACAGTATCCGCTGTCGGATGCGCTCACCTCCCTTGGTTCGATGATGCGCTATAATCTCCAATGGTCTGGGCCGTGTGTTTCTTTGCGGGATGAAATCCGTCATATTCAGCATTATGTAGCCATTATGAACATCCGCCATGATAACCAAATTGCACTGGACATTCGCCTGTCGTCGACGTTTATGGAACTGGAAATACTGAAAATGTCGCTGCAGCCTGTAGTCGAAAATGCGATAAAGCACGGTTGGGGTGCATTACAAAGCCCGCTGCGCATCACCATTGAAGCCTTCTCCAAGCAAGATATCGTTGAACTGCGTATACAGGATAACGGAGTGGGGATGTCTGAAGAAAGAAAAAACGCCATCATGGCTGGTCTGGAACAGACGGATATGGGTTCCCACGAGCCCGGGGTAAATAGGGGGATCGGTTTGTATAATGTGCACCGCCGTTTGAGTATGCAGTATGGCCTAGGGTTTGGCGTAAAACTGGCCAGCATTCCCGGACAATCGACGACAGTAACCCTGATTTTGCCTAGACGTCACATCACGAGGGGGGCGAACCATGACGACTAAGCTGTTGATTGCAGATGACGAGAAGAACATTCGAATGGGGCTACAAGCTATGATCGAACGGGAGTATTCCGATCTCTATGAATGCGTGCTGGTCAAGGACGGAGGCGAAGCCTGGCAGCATGTAAAGAAGTTTTCACCCGAGTTGGTGATAACGGATATCCGTATGCCTGTTATGGATGGAATTATGCTGATGCAGCATATTCGCAAGCTGGAGCCAAGAGACAGACCTTTGGTAATCATTCTCAGTGGATATGACGAGTTCCAATATGCGCGGGAAGCGATTCGTTGTGGAGCGCGGGAGTATTTGCTGAAGCCGATCGTGAGAGAGGAACTGTTCAGTGCGTTAGCAGTTTTGAACGAAGAATTACAGCAAAGGAACTCTCTAATAAACGATTGTGTGAATAGCGGGGAGATAGATAGACTGACTGGAAGAACGAACGTTGCTAGTGCGATTGCCGATAGAAGCGGCAGCTTGACGAGAGCAATCCAGTACATCCATGCTCATTTCAGCGAGGATTTGAACATGGCGGTAGTATCTAATGTAGTATCCTTGAATTATACGTATTTTAGTCAGGCGTTCAAAGCCTATACAGGTCTTAGTTTTGTTCAATATTTAAAAAGGCTGCGCATTGCAGAAGCCAAAAAGCTGCTAGGGCGTCAAGAGGGCAAGATTTATGAAATTGCGGCTACTGTGGGCTTTGACAATGCCAAGTATTTTAACAAGGTGTTCCGTGAACTGGAAGGGATGAGTCCGCAGCAGTTTCGGCTGAAGAATCTAAGGGGTAATTGAAAGTAAGGATGGAGAAAACTTCACTGCCTTTTTACCCTTATCCTGATATAATGAATGAAGGTAAACATAACCATGGCCTTCGATCAGAAAGTTTGTACACATATCAGATAGACGCCTAACGGAAGGGGATAGCATATGGTTATTTATGAAACGGATCAAGCTTATATCATGACGACGCAGCATGACCATGCCCGTATTTCAGGTGAGTTGGCTTCACAATGGGAAGACAGTGCCTTTAAAAATAGACGTCATAAACAGGATTTTATATATGCAGCGAGGGAGCATGACCGGGGTTGGATTAGGCTGGACGCTGCTCCTTTCTGGAATGATTATGTGTCAGCACCTTATACGTTTATCGATTTTCCGCTTAGTCCACGTTTTGTTTTTTATCGTCTCGGGATTGATGAAGTCGAGCAAGAGAATGCGTATGCGGCGTTGCTGTGCAGCTTGATGTACAAGGAGCTCGTCGGACGGACCGAGCATGAAAAAGCTCAGGACAAGCAGATTACGCATGCTTATCAAGAGGCAGAGGAACAGCGTCGCCAGAGGCTAAGACAGGAGCTGACATGCAGTGTAACCTTCGAACATCAAGTGCGGACAGATGTCCGGAGAATGTTGTTTTGCGACGAATTGAGTCTGTTTTTATGCAGCCGAGAGCCGGGTACTCCTACAGCAGATTATGAATGGTTTGCTGAAGGTTTGAGCTTCCCGGCTGTTCGTCATGAAAGCGGACGGGTTCGGGCTGAGTGGTTATCGGACCAGACAGTAGGTCTGTCCTTTTTCCCTTTCAAGGGTAAAGTAGAGATTACTCATACCTTCAAGAAGGTGAGTAAAGAGAACATTCGTACCTCGGGTCTTCTAGAAGCGTACCGTTCCTCCGAATGCACGCATCGAACCTTTACCATCGAACATATCATGGAAGTAGAAGAGCAAAAGGAGAATGCCTGAACGTCTAATGATTCAGCCTCGAACCGATGTGTTGTGCATTGTTCGTGGTTGCTGAGTAGCGTCAGAGCAGAGCCTCCCTGAACAATTTTTCAGAGAGGCTCGTTTGTTTCTGGCTTTAAAATTTACGATTAAGATTTTGCAGATGTTTTTGCACGGTTGACCATCGTCTGTACCTTATTCAACACCTTATCACGCGCTCCTTTATTTTTCATCAGATACGTAACACCCATTCCCAATGCTGCTACTACCCATTTTTTATTCTTCATCAATAACGCCTCCTTATGATCATGTTGTCATACGCTAATGCCTAAAAAGCATCCAAAATGTGAAATGATGAACGGGATTTTACGATTTAGTGATTCCTTGCACTCGTTCCGCATAACTATGATTTACCCTTTCCATCACATCTTACCCGTTCCATTGGTAATGAAACGATTACGACTGTCTTTTCACGTTTAATGGATATTATCAAATATCCTGCCACAATTGCTTCAGACGCACATGACAGGGAGGTCTTTGTTATGAGAAAGAAGGAAGTGGTTGCCATGCTGCTCGCCGGCGGACAAGGCAAAAGACTCAAAGGACTAACCCGCACACTGGCCAAACCGGCAGTATTTTTTGGAGGAACTTATCGTATTATTGATTTCCCTCTCAGCAATTGCTCTCATTCGGGAATAGACACCGTGGGCGTATTGACCCAATATGAGCCGTTGGTGCTTCACTCCTATATCGGCGTAGGCAGCGACTGGGATTTGGATCGCCTGGATGGAGGAGTTTTCGTTTTACCACCGCACGAGAAAGAGAATGGAAACAATTGGTACCGTGGGACAGCGGATGCGATTTATCGGAACCTGCATTTCCTGGATCAGTATGACCCGGAGCATGTGCTCATTCTGTCAGGGGATCACATTTATAAAATGGATTACAGTCGAATGCTCCACTATCACAAGGAAAAGGGAGCCGATTGCACCATTTCTGTTATCAATGTCACGATTCAGGAGGCCCAACGATTTGGGATACTGAACGCCGATGAGGACCTGAAGATATACGACTTTGAGGAGAAGCCTGATCAGCCGAAAAGCACATTGGCCTCTATGGGTATTTATTTATTCAAATGGGATGTGTTGCGTCACTACTTACTGGAAAGCGCAAGTGATTCTGAATCTTCACATGATTTTGGTAAAGACATCATTCCGCTATTGCTTCAGCATGGCCGGTCGCTGTATGCATACCCGTTTGCTGGGTACTGGAAGGATGTGGGCACCATTCAGAGCTTGTGGGAGTCTAATATGGATCTTCTGGTTCAGGACCCGCCGCTAGATCTGAATGACCCGTTCTGGCGCATCTATACCCGCAGCCCCAATCAACCTGCCCAGTATATCACCCAGCGGGCGATCCTGAAAAACAGCATCGTAAATGAAGGCTGCATGGTGGATGGAGAAGTAAGACACTCCGTACTGTTTTATGGGGTTGAAGTCGGTGAGGGGAGCGTTATTACCGATTCTGTCATCATGCCGAATGTAAAAATCGGACGCAATGTACGTATTCACCGGGCCATCGTGAATGAGAACATGGTTATTGAAGACAACGCAGTCATTGGACCTGAAGATAGCCTGGATGAGATTATTTTGTTCGATCAGGAAAGCCAGCTTCACGCACGAATATAACTCGGATAAGGACGGTGTCCGCTATGAGCCGGCTCATTGGAGTGATCAACCTGGATCACGAATTGGATCAATTGAAGGAGTTGACTTATTTCCGGTGCGGGGCAGCAGTACCCTTTGCTAGTCGATATCGGCTCATTGATTTCACCTTATCCAATATGATGCATGCAGGGATGCAGGATATTGCACTGTTTATCCGCCGCAAATACCGTTCGCTGCTGGATCATTTGGGTGAAGGTCGGCCATGGGATTTAGACCGCAGAAGGGGTGGGTTGTTTATTTTGCCACCGGACTGGAACGATCCGACGGACACATCACGTGGGGACTTGCAGCATGTGCACAATAATCTGGACTTTTTCCATCGCTCATCGGGGCAAACCATTGTACATGCAGGAACTCAGCATATCAATAAGGTTGATTTAGAGGATGTATACCGATATCATCTGGAAAAGAATGCGGATGTCACCCTCGTATATAAACCCATTCACCAGCTCGAAACTGAGCATGCACCGTGTGTACGGCTGGAGATTGACGACAGCGGACGAGTGACCGGTATTCATCAGGAGCAGGATCATCATAATATTTATCTAGAAATGTTTGTGATGGACAAAAGCTTGTATCTGGATCAGGTAAAGCATTGCATTGCTCATCAGGATAATCATTTCTTTCGCGATGCGATTCAGAAAAATCCAAGTGGCCTGCGCATCTACGCGTATCGCTATGATGGTTATCATGCAGTTATTAATTCTATCGAGAGCTATTATAAAAATAGCATGAAACTGCTGGATCAGGAGCAATATCAAGCCCTGTTCCAGAATCAGCCGGTGCATACCAAAATCAAGTATGAAGCTCCGACGCGTTATACGTACAGCGCCGAGGTGGATCATTCCCTTGTTGCCAATGGCTGCACCATTGGGGGGAAGGTCGAGAACAGCATTCTTTTTCGTGGCGTGCAAGTAGAGGAAGGCGCGCGGGTAAGCAACTCGATTATTATGCAAAAATGCATCATCCGTAAAGGCGCAGTTGTGCAGAATGTGGTTTTAGATAAGGATGTACAGCTTTCACCAGATCGAACTCTGATTGGAGACATTAAAGTTCCCTATGTGATTGCCAAGAATAGCGTGATTTAAAAGATCATACTTAGCCATTAAAACGGAATTAACAGGAGGTACCACTTTGTTCAGCAATAAAGAAGCATTTAAGCAGGCCTTTCGAGAGCAACTAGTCGGAAGACTGGGTAAACCGATGCAGGAGGCTCAGTCGGAAGACGTATATAAGGTTTTGGGCGGCATGATTCGTGAACAAGTCGGCAAGAATTGGGCAGAAACGAACCAAGCCTACAAAGAAGGACAAGTGAAGCAGATTTATTATTTTTCATTGGAATTTTTAATAGGTCGTCTATTGGGTAGTAATTTGCTGAATTTGGGCGTATTGGATATGGTTCGGCAGGCATTGGGGGAATTGGGATGGAATCTGGAGGAAATCGAGGAACAGGAAGCAGACGCAGGGCTAGGCAATGGGGGTCTCGGCCGTCTGGCGGCTTGCTTCATGGACTCATTAGCATCCCTTGGCTATGCAGGGCATGGCTGCGGGATTCGATATAAATATGGCCTGTTTGAGCAGCGTATTGTAGACGGAAATCAGGTGGAACTGCCGGATTACTGGCTACAGAAAGGGAATGTATGGGAGGAACGTCGTCCTGACAAAAAGGTCGAGGTTCATTTTTGGGGACGTGTGGAAACTCGTGAACAGGAGGGGCGTCTTGTGTTCGAGACACAGGATGCCGAGACGGTCTGGGCCGTCCCTTACGATATTCCGCTGGTCGGCTATGGTCATGCGCAGGTGAATACGCTACGGATTTGGAGTGCGGAATCCGCGCTTGATCCCGTTCGAGGACCGATTCGAGGCGAGGGCGGATATTACCGCTTTCTCGATTACAATCGATCGGTAGAGTCCATCTCGGCATTTCTCTATCCGGATGATTCCAATTATGAGGGTAAGCTGCTTCGCTTGAAGCAGCAGTATTTCCTCTGCTCGGCCGGATTACAGAGCATTTTGCGTACGTTTGAGAAGCTTCGTTTACCTTACAGTCAATTGCCTGATAAAATAGCACTGCACATTAACGATACCCATCCGACGCTGGTTATACCGGAACTGATGCGTATTTTGATGGACGTGAAAGGCTTGGGGTGGGACGAAGCATGGGATATTACGACACGGACCGTTTCATATACGAATCATACGATATTAAGTGAGGCGCTGGAACAATGGCCCGTCAACATGGTGAGAGAACTGCTTCCCCGGATTTACTTGATCATTGAAGAAATGAACAAACGTTATTGCGCTATGCTATTAGAACGTTATCCGGGTCAGGACATCAAAATTGGTGAAATGGCGATTATTCATGGTGAACAAATTCGTATGGCTCATTTGGCCATCGTCGGCAGCTACAGTGTGAATGGGGTAGCTGCACTGCATACGCAAATCTTGAAGGAACGAGAGATGAAGTCCTTTCATGAATTGTATCCTGACCGGTTTAATAATAAAACAAACGGAATTGCCCATAGACGCTGGCTGATGCATGCCAACCCGGAGCTGGCAAGCTTGTATGATGAGACTATCGGTACACGCTGGAGAACCCGTCCACGCGAACTCATTGACCTGCTTCGCTACAGTGGGGACGAATCGTTCCAAGAACGGATTCAGGTGATTAAGCGAAATAATAAGGTCAGGCTTGCTGAGCATGTGTTTGCAAAACAGGGCGTACGACTGGATACATCCTCCATTTTTGATGTACAGGTCAAACGGTTGCACGGATATAAGCGACAACTGCTCAATATTTTACATGTGATGCATCTATATAACCAGCTCAAAAGTAATCCTGCGTTGGATGTTACGCCACGTACATTTATTTTTGGCGCGAAAGCAGCCCCCGGTTATTTTCTCGCTAAACAGACGATTAAGCTCATAAATAATGTGGCGGACACGATCAATCGGGATGTAGATGTTAAGGACAAGCTGAAAGTCGTTTTCCTTGAAAATTATTCGGTCTCGCTGGCGGAGCTGATTATTCCTGCGGCGGATGTCAGTGAACAGATTTCTACGGCAGGCAAGGAAGCATCAGGCACAGGGAACATGAAATTTATGATGAACGGCGCGCTCACACTGGGTACATTGGACGGAGCTAATGTTGAAATGCATGAAATGGTAGGCGATGCCAACATGTTCATTTTTGGATTGAAGGTAGATCAGATTGAGGACTACTATCGGAATGGACAGTATTCGGCACGCATAACAGCTAACAGTGATGAAAGATTGCGTGAAGTGCTGGATCAACTGGTAAACGATGCACCTTTTACGCGGCATGAACGGGAATTTGAGGCCATTTATCAATCTCTGATTGATCATAATGATGAATACTTTGTGCTTAAGGATTTTGCAGCTTATGTAGATACGCAGGTTCATATTGAACAGGTGTATCGCAATCCTTCGGAGTGGACACGACGTGCTATTGTAAATATGGCCCATTCCGGGAAATTCTCCAGTGATTGTACAATCCAGCAATACGCGGCTGAGATTTGGGACCTTGTACCTCTATCCAGCGATGTCAATAAGCGAATTGTGTTCTAAAATAGCGAAACAGGCGGAATAGCATTGCTTTTCGAACGGTGAGGGTTATAATGACAGTATAGACTAAGTAAGGATGGGGAGTTATTTGAACTCATTCCTAAACTTGAATTTGTACTGTTGAAGGAGTCCTCCTATTGATAAAGTTCAATCCGAAAAGGCTCAAACCTCATAAATCAAGGAAGAAATACAATGTGTTTCAAAATATATGGCGGGCGATTCGTCTGAATTTTATTAAGCTGTTGCGCGCCCCTGGTGGAGTTAAAAAAATCTCTTTGGGCTTCGCCATTGGCTTTGGTCTGGAGATGATCGTAATTTCCACGGCCTCTCTCGTATACCTCGTGTTTTACCCGATTGTTCGGCTGTCCGGTGGTTCGCTGCCTGCCGCCATTGTGGGTAACGTTGTCGGCAAGCTGACCTTTTTGCCTATTGTACTGATGCCATTCGCCAAGCAACTGGGAGCTTGGATTTATCCATCACATTATCCGGTACATGTCAGGGGCGGTCGACTTCACGAGCATTCTTTTATGGAGCTTTTTCACGGCAACTGGTCTGTATTCAGAGACTTACTGCACGGAGGCCTCCACATCCTGATCGGCATGTCTATTTTCGGTGTGGTGCTGGGCATAATTTCGTATTTTGTCATTCAGGTTCTGTATAACCGTTCGCTGCACAAACGGTTGGAAAAGCGGAAACTGCGTCATGGCGCAGGATTTTCGCCGACCAGATTGCTGAAGAATGGATAATGTTGTACATCAGAAGCTCCTTGAGCCTATCGTTTAGGCCTTGAGGGGCTTCTTTTGGGTTAAGCAAATCTTTACTTTTATGTCACGTCTAAGGATTATGTGTATGTTTCTTTTTGGGATTAACCTGGATGGATATACCGTGAAAATATAGAAAAACGAATATACATTCTTAAAAAAGGCACGACTACTGTTGTAGGAAAAATTTATCGTTTGGCGGAAAGATATTGTACTTCTCTAGCATTCTAGACCTGTACAACGGGGAGATTATGGCTTACAGTATAGCGGACAAGCAAGATACGTCCTTGGTTGTGGATACGCTGAATCAACTTCCAAAATAGACAAGCATGCTGCTCCACAGCGTTCAGGGAAGCGTATATACGTCACAGGCTTATCAAGCTGCAGTAAAGGGAAAAGGCATGACCATGAGCATGAGCATGTCCCGTAAAGGAACACCCGCTGATTATGCCCCTATCGAATCGTTTCATTCCACGCTAAAGTCTGATGTACTGAAATTAATTTATTGACATGAAACCAGTTACATATTTTAATCTTGTTTTGTAGCGAGAGATCATAGATAAGCATGTTACCAACTCGTTTTGAATTTTTTTAGATACTTTTTAAACATTCATTATAAAGTATATAAAAAAAGACCTTTATGAACTTCACAGGAAGCGAATACTCATGGGAATATTAGTGGGAATTATATTGACCACATGCATTTTGATAGGTTCGTATTTTATCATCAGCGCAATTGTATATTCGCAAAAAATTCAAATTCTTGTGGAAAACATGCAAGTGAAACACGTAGATCATTTTAATCAAAAGGACAAAAAAGACAAGCAAAAAACTGGAGGGCATAAGTATAATTAAACTTGTAGTCACGGATCTAGACGGAACATTTCTGAACAATAAAAGTCAGTACGATGTCGAACTTTTCAAAAAAGTTTATGCAGAGATGCAGCAAAAAGGAGTTACATTTGTCGCATGTACAGGTAAACAATGTGAACGTGTTGAAAAATTGTTTGACGAACATGGCAAGGGAGTTTGGATACTGGGTGACAGTGCTGCTCGAATTAAAAAAGATGGCCAAGTGGTTAAAGAGTTTAGTATTGATCGGGATCTAGCTCTACAGGCGATTGATCAAATTCAAGACTTCGACAACAATATGACGCTTATTGTATGTGCAAGTGATGCTGCGTACGTTCATTCTTCCATTTCAGAAGATATGTATAAAGTTGTTAAAGGCTCCTATGAACGTGTATTAAAAACAGACTCCTTTGCAAACATAGATAGCCGTTTTATCAAAATCACGGTCTTCGACACGGAGGGGCGAAGTACAGCATTAAGAGCACATGTTGAGAATACGTTAGGTGGACAAATTTATATTGTTGATTCTGAAGCTAGATGGTTGGATATCACGGCATTGCATACGCACAAAGGTGAGACAGTAAAGAAACTGCAAGAAATGTTGGGCGTCACATACGAGGAAACAATGTCATTTGGTGACGGCGAGAATGATGTGGAACTCATGGCAATCGCGAAATACAGTTTTGCAGTGAGTAATGCTTGTGAAAATACTAAAAAGGCAGCAAACTTCATTACTAAGTCAAACGAAGAAAATGGTGTTCTTTTCACGATTCAAAAAATACTGGATTTGCAGTGACCCTTGTCTGTCAAATGGTATTGCATTCTGTAAAAGAGCGGGGCAATGGTGTGATTGCCCCGCTCTTTATTATTTGAGTTGCAGTGCCCGTACTCCTTATTGTTTGAATTTCTATATTACGCTTTTGACAAAATAATATTTGAGTTGAAAGACTGTTGTAATCCAGATGATTTCAAATCGGCTTGTATTACTTCCATTCAAGTTGAATCGTTATTCGAAACTTGTTTTCGATAATTTTGCGGAACTACACCCATCTGTTTATGGAAAATGGACGAAAAATAGCTAGCACTTTGAAAACCGCAGGCAAGTGCGATTTCACTAATGGATCTTCGTGTTTCTTTTAACATTTCGCAACTTTTTTGAAGGCGATATTGAGTGACATAGTTGTTGGGCGTCTGGCCCACATATTTGTTAAATAATGTACAGCAACGGCTTCTGCAAACGGCTCCTGCAGATGCGATCTCCTCAAGAGTTATTTTTTGATCATAGTTTTGATGAATGAAACGAGTCATTTCCTGAACATGTGTCAATACTCCAGATTGCCCAGAAATGGGTTGCAAATGATCCCCTATAGTAGCACACAAAGATAAAGCTTGTGATGCCAGACGAAGCGGGTTGGGAGGAGTATGATCCTTGTGCATTTCCTGATAGATTTCTTGAATGGAAAGTAATATTCTTTGCTGCCAATCAATCTGATTTGTAAGCACGACAAAATCATCCATCATTAAACTAAACTTATCCCCCCAGTATGTTTGAACAAATGAAGGCTTCACACCAAGGATAGAGGGATGAATGACGATGACAAGGAATAAACAATCGTTGTGGTCTGCAAGAGAATAACCGAAATGCAAGCGTTGGCTATTCACAAAAAGTCCATCTCCCTGATGCAATCGAGTGATAGTTCCATTAACAGAGAAATCCATCGCTCCTTTTAATACGTAGATAAACTCCACGTCCACATGCCAATGCGCTACTGCTGTATGATTGTTAAATTGATGAAGGCTTCCCTTTCTTACGTAAAGTGGTAAATCAGGAATATTATAATTCAAACGTTCTGATAAATCGGAAAACACCTCTAAATTTGTCATCAACAAAATCATCCTTTGAATATATACGATTTTTATAAAATTATAGCCAATTTTAATGGAAATAACAATAATAATATCCTATTCTTATAATGCGGAAATCAACGAGAGGACAGGGTATAGGTGAGAAACCGTATACAATTTAGAGGATCTGGCAATCGTGATTTTAATCGAGAGTTAATGATGCTCGTCATTCCCATTGCATTACAAAATTTAATATCAGCAACCGTGATATCCGTTGATGTATTTATGCTGGGTATGATTAGTCAATCTGCAATGTCAGCCGTATCACTCGCAGGGCAAATTACTTTTGCATTAACATTGTTTTACATGGGGATGTCAGCGGGGGCAAGTATCCTGACTGCGCAATACTGGGGAAGGGAGGATTTACCAACCATACAGCGCATTCTTAGTATTGCTTGCATGTTCTCCTTTTGTATCTCCATTTTGTTTTTTTTTGACTTCCTTCTTTCTTCCAGAGGCACTTATGTATTTATTCACTAATGATACTGAACTGATTCAATATGGCTCAAAGTTTTTACAAATGAATTCCTTTTCTTATCTCGTGATGGGAATATCGCAGATGTATCTCAGTGTGATTAGAAGTATGGAAAATGCAAAACTCAGTGCATGGATTAGCTCCTTATGTTTGATCTTAAACATTTTGTTCAATGCCTTTTGCATTTTTATTTTATTCCCATCAAGACCCGAACTGGCCATTTCCGCAGTAGCTCTTGCCACGGTTTTAGCACGGATTATTGAACTAGTATGTTGTATGATTCACTCCGTAACCAAGGGGGGCATTCGTTTTCGTTTGCCTGTACGTGATGGCATTCAACGAAATTTATTAAAAGATTTCTTAAAATATACTCTGCCTGTACAGGGGAATTATATTGTATGGGGAGGAGCTCTTACCGCTACGGCTGCAATTATTGGCCATGTGAACTCCGATATGGTAGCAGCTAACTCGATAGCGTCTGTAGTTAAAAACCTAGCAGTTGTTCTCTGTGGAGGCATAGCTACTGGAGGCTCTGTACTTGTTGGAAAGTATTTGGGACAGGGTGACATCGAGAAGGCAAAGCATGCGGGCAACAAAATGTGTTTTTATGCTTTGATATTTGGAGTTATTGCAGCCTGCACGATTCTGTTCATTAAACCATTGGTATACTCCATCGTCAATTTGAATTCAATTGCTCAAAGTTACCTAGATGGAATGCTTTACATTAGTGCGTATTATTGTATGGCTAAATCGTTAAACTCCACAACTATAGCGGGTATATTTACGGCTGGTGGGGATTCCAAATTTGGATTTTGGTGCGACACTGTTGTCATGTGGCTTATTATTCTGCCGCTTAGTTACCTATGTGCTTTTGTTTGGCAAGTGCCGCCTATCTTTTTGTATATCGTCATCAGCTTAGACGAGATGATTAAATTACCCATTGCTTTTATTCGATATCGACAGTTTAAGTGGCTTAACAACATAACTAGAAACTTTGCATAAACCTGATCATAACTAAGGGTTATGCAATTTACTCTAATAAATACAAGCATTTATAAGGGAGAATGTTGCATGAATATCCAAGAACGAATGGCTAGCAAACAATTATTTACAGATCACGATGCTAATTATCCGAAAGAGGCTGCAGAGTTGGCGAAAGCACGCCAGCGTGGTAAGGCAATATGCTATGAAATTAATAATTTGCATCCGGATGATGTTGAAATGCGCAAAACGTTAATGAAACAACTCTTTGCAAGCATTGGAGAAAATGTATGGATGGAGCCGCCAATTCGCATGTCTTATGGTTCAAATACGACCGTAGGAAATAATGTATATATCAATTTCAATCTAACCGTGGTTGACGACTATAAAGTTACGATTGGTAATGATGTCATGTTTGGCCCGAATGTAACGATTGCTGTAACGAATCATCCTGTACATCCAGAAAAGCGCAAAGAAGGCGGGATGTTTGCATTACCAGTGGTCATTGAGGATGGGGCATGGATCGGGAGCGGAGCGATTATTGTTCCAGGAGTCACGATTGGCAAAGGGAGTGTAATTGGTGCTGGTAGTGTGGTAACCAAGGATATCCCTGCGAATGTAATAGCTGTTGGAAATCCATGCAGAGTTCTTCGTGAGATTACGGATCATGATAGAGAGTTCTACTATAAAGACATGCGTTTTGATCAGGTTGAATGGTAAGAAAAAGTGACCAATAGTTTTATAAAATAAAAATGCAGCTCACATAAAGTCAAATGGAACCATACAATCTTCGGTCATCTACCTTCTGGAGAGGGGTTTTTCGATGAATATACTTTATTTTTTTCTAACAATAGTTTCCCTTTATTTTGTCATTACAGCAATTGTGCATTCACGCCACACAAACTTGGTAGCCGATAAAATGGAAAAACAGTTTGAACATTACTTTAATGAAGATGCGCATCAAAATGATCAGCATATTGTATCAAATCGATAGCAATGCATTATTAAGCTAACGGGAGACGATAACTCAATAAAACTTAAAAGGCAACCGATCAACGTGGTCGGATGCATGATTCCAATCGCGGTAACTGGCAGTTTGCTGTTTTCTACACTTCTGACTTTATTTGTGGTACCGTCTCTTTATATGTTGCTGGCAAAATATAAACTAAGACGCAAACTAAAGAAAGAACTGCCTTCAGCTTAAGAGGAACAGCCCTCATAACGTGAGACAAATCAAAACACCTTCAAGAGAATCAAGCCATGTCGTAAGATATGAAGATAACCTTGGAGGTGTTTTTACGTTGGCAACGAGAGTGAGTTATCCTTAGAAACAAAGATGAAAGCTATTGAAATGAGATTGGCAAGAGTTTCGATAAGAGAGGTTATGGAGCAATTGGGAATAAAGAATAAGGCACAGCTACAAACATGAATGAGGTGGTATCGAAAAGGCGAAGAACCAATGTTTTGATCCCTGTCTCACAAATGGGGGGCAGTCCCCAAATCAATAAATAGGGTGCTTTTTATTCGCTGGAGGCTATGCCTGCAAATGGAGTTCGTTTATTACATTCGCTTCAGCCGCTCAAATCGTTTACAATACGTGTGCATACAACACTGGACGATAGGTTAATGTACATATGAGGAGTGGTGAAGTTGCGGAAGATATGGCAAATCTACTTAACAGACTGGAAAAATGTATTCAAAGTATCGACCGGGACTTTATTAGTCATTGGCATCATTCTTTTGCCTTCCGTCTACGCATGGGTGAATTTGAAAGCAATGTGGGACCCATATGCGAATACATCAGGTATTAAAATTGCAGTAACCAGCCAAGATCAGGGTGCTGAGGTAAATGGTAAAAAGATTAATATCGGCGACGAGGTTATACATAGCCTTCAAAATAACAAGAAGCTGGGTTGGACTTTTGTCAATGAAGCGGAAGCGCGAAAAGGGGTGCTGAACGGTGATTATTATGCCAGCCTGCTGATCCCAAAAGATTTTTCAGAGAAAATTACGAGTGTGCTTACAGAAAATCCGCAGAAGCCGGAGATTGATTATGCTGTGAATGAAAAAATCAACGCGGTCGCTCCGAAAATTACTTCTTCAGGGGCAACCTCTCTGACAAACCAAATTAGCCAAAACTTTATTGAAACGGCCAGCCAGGCGGTTTTGACGAAATTAAAGGAAGCCGGAGTAAAGCTGGAAGAGGAGTTGCCGACGATTCGCAACATTGAAAATCGGGTGTTGGAGGTGAATAATCGGTTGCCTGATATCGATCGGTTGGGTAAGCAGGCATTAGAGCTGGAGCAGAATTTACCGAAAATTAAGGCTCAGGGCCAAAAGATCATTGCATTGAAGAAAAAAATCCCTGAAATCAACCGTGCTGGCGACCTAGTGCTTAAAATTGACAAAAACCTGCCTGAGCTGGACAAGGTGGCCGCAGTTATTTTGGATATACAAAAAAAACTGCCCGATATTCAAAAAGCCGGTGATCGAATTGTTGAGCTGGATCAGAATTTCAATAAGGTAGAAAGTGTACTCGCTACCGCCTTGGAGGACACGCAAACGGCCCTAAAGGTCATTAATGCTGCCCGGACAGCACTGCCGAAAGTACAGAAAATAGCCGGTACAGGCAAGGATTTTACAACTGGTATACTTGACTTTCTGGATAAAAACGAAGGTGCGCTTGATTCGATCGGAACCATAGTTAAAGAAGATTTACAGCTGGTGCAACAAATTGCGAATGAAGTTTCACAGATTACAGGCATCATTCGTGGTGTGGATTTTGATCCTAAAGCAGCACAAGCTGCGGCGAATCGGATTAGCGGTAGGCTCACGACTGCCGTAGGTGTGCTGGACCATATTTCTCAACTGCTGAACCGTGTGAACGGATATTTGCCTAGCCAGCCACTGAATTCACTTATTTCCCGGGTAAACGGGGTAGAGGATCGCTTCCGCCGATTGAATAGCACGGTCACTAGCATTGGGGATGCTATTCAGCGTGGTGAGAAGCCTGCCCAAAATCTGCTGGATGATGCTGACCGCCTTGCAGGAGAAATCAGTAGCGGAATTGACAGCATTTTGGACAATTATGATACGGAATATGCTCCTGCCATTCAAAAGGCGCTGGATCAAATCAAATCTGTTGCCCGCAATTCTGCCAATGTGTTGACCACAGCTCAAGAGCAGCTCCCGAATATTGATAAGCTATTAAATGATGCACAGGCCGCAGCTGAATTCGGCCAGCAAGAGCTAACACGTATCCAGCAGGACTTGCCACAATATCGCCAAAAGCTGCATGAAGCCGCTACGACGATTCAGGGACGTATGGACGAGTTTACGAATGCTGTGAACAAAGCAGCAGACTTCGTGAAGCACGATTTGCCAACGGTTAAAAGTAAAATTCATCAGGCGGCAGACTTTGTACGTAATGATTTGCCGAAAGCGGAACAACAGTTTGTTAAAATGGCGGATTTGATTGAAAACAAATTTCCTGAAGCTGAAAAAGCGGTACACCAGGTAGCCAATTTTGTCAGAACCGATCTTCCTGCTGCCGAGGATTCCATACGTCAGGCAGCAGACACGATCCGTAAGCTTAAGGGCGAAAATGCCCTCGGAAGAGCTATTGCGTTGCTTAAGGGAGATGTAAAAAAGGAAAGTGATTTCCTCGGTAGTCCGGTATCACTGAAGCAGGAGCGGATATACCCGATTCCTAACTATGGTTCTGCGATGTCACCTTTTTACACTACATTATCGATTTGGGTAGGTGCGATGCTGCTGGTCTCCATGTTCAGGGTAGATGTGGATGACCCGGAAGGTCAATATAAAAGCTACCAGGTGTATTTTGGACGGCTCATGACGTTTTCTACAATTGGTATTTTTCAGGCGCTGAGCGTATCTCTCGGTGATTTGTTCCTGTTGGGAACATATGTGGATGCCAAAGTAGCATTTGTACTCTCCTCTATGCTGATCAGTCTAGTGTTTACGGCCATGACCTATACTTTGGTTTCGGTGTTCGGCAATATCGGGAAGGGTCTGGCAGTCATCCTGCTGGTGCTCCAATTCTCCAGTTCAGGGGGCACATTTCCTATTGCGACGAGTACAGCTTTCTTTCAGACCCTGAATCCGTTCGTACCGTTCACCTATGCGGTTAGTCTACTACGGGAAACGGTAGGAGGAATGTTGCCTTCAACGGTAACACGAGATGTAGTGATGCTGTTTGTGTTTATCGGAATTTGCTTCCTGTTTGGATTAGTACTTAAGAAGCCGCTCAGCAAGCATACGAAGAAAATGGCAGAGCGAGCGAAAGAAACAAAATTAATTCCTTGATTGTTAAAAAGAGAGTGAGTTACGGTGGCTGAGGTGAGCGGCTCCGCCGTAAAGTCACTTTCTTAACATTCGGCGTGTAGTATGTAGGGGTGGCCTCCGCATGTAATGCTTCGGCATGGTACGGAGGCTTTTTTGCATGCGCTATCCACCTTTTCAAATCCATTTTGGGGTGTTTCAAAGGGGGTTATTCTGGTGAATGAAGTGGGTATGGTCTTTTTTTATGCAATTTTTCGGAATTTAAAAAAATCCTTAAGCAAAGGCGGGAGATAGTATGGAATATTCATACTTAGGAAAGTCAGGCTTGAAGGTTAGTCGGTTATGTCTAGGCACAATGAATTTCGGACCGGAAACTGAAGAAAAGGATGCTTTTAAAATTATGGATGCCGCGCTGGATGCGGGCATTAACTTCTTTGATACGGCTAATGTATATGGCCATGACCGTAAAGGCTGGACAGAAGAAATTATCGGACGATGGTTCCAACAGGGTGGTGGAAGACGCGAGAAGGTCGTATTGGCGACCAAGGTATATGGAGACATGAAAAATGAAAATGACGGGCCCAATGCAGGATCGGGCTTATCTGCATACAAAATTCGCCGTCATTTGGATGCGTCGCTGAAACGTCTGCAAACAGACCATATAGAGCTATATCAAATGCATCACATTGACCGCAACGTGTCATGGGATGAGCTATGGGGCGTATTTGAGTCCGTGGTGGATCGGGGACAAGTTGGCTATATCGGTTCCAGTAATTTTGCGGGTTGGCACATTGCGGTGGCGCAGGCCGAAGCGAAGGCACGGCGTTTTCTGGGACTGGTATCGGAGCAGCATTTGTACAACCTGAACGAACGTTCAGCTGAGCTTGAAGTATTACCGGCAGCTCAAGAGCTGGGTCTGGGTGTGATTCCATGGAGTCCGTTGGCGGGCGGACTGCTGGGACGCAATGCATTAGCAGGTACTGGTTCCCGCAGCGCACGTGCCAAGGAAAAGGTAGAGCAGAATCGTGCGAAGCTGGAGCAATTTGCAGCGTTGTCCCGCGAGCTGGGCGAAAAGGAAGACGTGATTGCCCTGGCTTGGGTGCTATCTCATCCGGCCGTGACGGCTCCAATTATCGGACCACGTACATTAGAACAGTTAGAGGATGCGCTGCGGGTACCTGAGGTTAAATTAAGTGAAGATGTGCTTGCCAAGCTGGATGAGATTTTCCCGGGTCCGGGAAAACCTGCACCAGAAGCCTACGCTTGGTAATGGATTGATCATAAATCGGCAAAAAGCAGCAGATCAGAAGCCTCTTCTATGATCTGCTGCTTTTGCATTAAACGGAATCTGCCTTTTTAGATCGTATTTGCTGAACAGTCGTTTTTTGATGTGATACATAGCTATGCAGACTCATACCAAGGATGACGATGAACATTCCCAGCCATGACCAAGCAGATGGGATGGGGATAGACAAAAAGATTAATTCCCCCATTAGTGCAAAAAGCACTTCCAGCGATTGTGTGGCTTCTACTGTGGCCAGCTTTTGCATATTTCCACGTACCTGATCTGTAGCTTTAAAAAATAAAACCGTAGCAATGACCCCTGAGAACACGGCCACCAGAGCAGACTGTATGGTCTGATCCTTGCTTGGCAATCCTGTGCTAAAAACCCCGTATAACGAAAGCAATAACCAAAAAGGCAGGCTGGCTATAGTCATTCCGAGCACACGTTGATAGGCATCTAACCGCCTCGCACAAACTTCCATCATTTTACGATTACCTAAAGGGTATGCGAAAGAAGCCAGTATGACAGGCAATATACCGAATAAAAAATCTTGAGTAGAAATAGATTGCGACTGTTCGACCTGCATCACAATAATTCCGATTAAAATAATCAGAGACATCAATAGTCCTTGGATAGGGATTTTTCCTCGTACTTTGACAGGTCCGTTCTCCGTATGGACAACCTCAGCAAATAAAGGAACAAGCAAAGAACCGGAAATAATGGTTATTTGCCAAGTTCCTGCGATCAACCAACCTGGTGAATATGCCGATGCGAAGCATAACGGAGCATAAAATAAACCAAATCCGATGAAGCTCCACCACAGCCACCTTCCCGGTTGTTCCTTCATAACTTTCCACAGAGGCTTAAGCTTATGCTGGGCCATGACAATGACAAACAGCATAGGAACCATAAACAGATAACGTAACGAAGCACTCCAGATCCAGCTTCCCCCAGACAGCTCCATAGACCGATTGAGAACAAATGTAAAAGCAAAAAAGAAAGCTGCAAACACACCTAACCAGATTGAGCGCATAGCATTCTCCTAATTCTTTAAGTGTCGTTATTTCTCATACTAATGACTCAAGATCATTCATTTCAAGAGTTTCTTTACAGTTGACAAAGCAAAAGGAATAATGTATATTTCTGAATGCTGATTTAATAGTAATAATTACGATTAAAACAATAATAAACCAATATTAAAGGGAGTGCACCAGCAATGAATAAGAAACCAATCCCGGTAACCGTGTTGAGCGGGTATTTGGGTGCAGGAAAAACGACGATTCTGAATCATGTATTAAACAATCGAGACGGAATGAAAGTAGCAGTCATCGTTAATGACATGAGTGAAGTGAATATAGATGCCGAGCTGGTTAAGAAAGAGGGCGGCTTGTCCCGAACAGAAGAAAAACTGGTCGAGTTGTCTAATGGCTGTATTTGCTGTACATTGCGTGAAGATTTATTACTTGAGGTCAAGAAGCTGGCGGAACAAGGTGAGTTTGATTATATATTAATCGAATCTACAGGCATCAGTGAACCCGTACCCATCGCTCAAACCTTCACATACGCTGATGAAGGAACAGGCATTGATTTAGCTTCGCTGGCAAAACTGGATTGTATGGTGACTGTAGTCGATGCGAACCGTTTCTGGCATGACTTTGAATCAGGAGAAACGCTGCTGGATCGCAAGCAGGCTACTGGAGAAGATGACACACGTGATATCTCGGACTTGCTAATTGACCAGATTGAAACTTGTGATGTATTGATTCTGAATAAGTGCGATCTGGTTCAGCCCGCAGAGCTGGACAAGCTGGAGGGTGTGCTGCGGAGATTGCAGCCTGAAGCCCGAATCATTCGCACCTTCAAGGGAAAGGTCACGCCTACGGACATTTTAAATACGGGGCTGTTCAACTTTGACAAAGCTAGTCAATCCGCTGGATGGATTCGCGAGCTGGAACTGGAAAGCCACACACCGGAGACGGACGAATATGGAATCAACTCCTTTGTTTATCGCCGCAGAAGACCGTTCCATCCTGCAAGATTGGCAGAATTTATGAGCTACTGGCCGGAGGAAATCGTTCGCGCCAAGGGTTTGGCCTGGATTGCAGCCCCCCAGGATTGGGCAGCGAGTATCAGCCAGGCAGGGCCATCTATTCAATTTGGTCCAGCGGGAAGCTGGCTTGCGGCGTTGCCAGAAGAAGAACAGCAGGAAATCGTCGCAGCCAACCCTGAGGTTCTGGACCATTGGGATGAGCAATGGGGAGACCGCTTGAACGAAATCGTTATGATTGGTATCGGAATGAATCGGCTGAACTTGGAAGAAGAGCTAGATGAATGTCTGCTGAACGATAGCGAAATGGAAATGGACTGGTCCAGCT
The DNA here is from genome assembly GCF_054113385.1 of Paenibacillus sp. ALE2. Taxonomy (NCBI): domain Bacteria; kingdom Bacillati; phylum Bacillota; class Bacilli; order Caryophanales; family Paenibacillaceae; genus Paenibacillus; species Paenibacillus sp. ALE2. The sequence goes on along the minus strand of NZ_CM134213.1, from coordinate 4,961,739 downwards.
TTGAGAATCCGTTGCCTTGGCCAACAGGAAGAAACTAGTTGATCCATTCAGTAATAAACTCCATACACTTTTTGGCGGCTGGAGCCAGGTTCTTTAAGGAGACAGTAGCGATACCAACGGAACGGAAATATGGTCCATCCAAGGGCCGAATACAAATTTCATAAGGGTTTTGAACTAAAATCATTTCGGGCAGGATACTTACGCCCAGGCCATTTTGCACCATAGCCATAATGGCATGATCATCTTCTAATTCATATTTGATTTTCGGGACAAGTTTATGCTGGGAAAAAATTTTCTGTACATCTGTGTCACAGCCTGAAGCCGGCATAATGAAGGGTTCATGGAGAAGCTGATCCACACGTATGCTTGTTTGCTCCCGAAGCACATGATTAGATGGAAGTATGCACAGCATTCTTTCCTTTTTTAACGGTAATACTTCCAGTCCATCGAGAGTAGGCAGATTAACGAAGCCAAAATCAGCTTCTCCGCTGGCTATCCAATTTTCAATGTCATGGTAGTTCCCGTCGAGCAACTTTAGTTCAATAAATGGAAACTGCTCGTTAAACTTTTGGATGATCCCAGGCAACCAATGGATGGATACACTTGAGAATGTGCCTATCTTTACAGTTCCGGTTTCCAATCCTTTGATGAGGGCGACCTCTTGATACAGCTTTTCATTCATTTGTATGACTTCTCTGAAATGCTTCATCAGACGTTCTCCGTTGCTGGTCAATTGAATGCCTGAACGTCCTCTAATTAAAAGAGTCAGGCCCAATTCCTGCTCCAAAGCGGAAACGGCATGGCTAATAGCGGATTGTGTAAGATTGAGAAGTTCTCCTGCTTTGGTAAAGCTTCCTGCTTCTATTACGCTAAGAAAGACCTTATATTTAAACAAATTCATGTGTCCTCCAACTTAGAATGAAATATATTCATACATAGTATCATATATATTCATTTTTTTTATCTCAGCTTTGTGGTTATAATCGAACTTGAGAAAAATGCCGATTAATCATTAATTTCTGGGAGGTACCTATGAGTTCAATTGCAAAGACACCACAGCCCCCTTATTATGCAGCTATTTTTACTTCTGAACGTACGGAAGGGGATGGTGGATATGGAAAGATGGGGGACAAAATGGTGGAACTGGCTGCCAAGCAGCCTGGCTTTCTAGGTGTGGAAAGTGTTCGTGACCAAAACGGAGTGGGCATCACAGTGTCCTATTGGGAGTCCTTGGACGCTATAAAACATTGGAAGGATAACGAGCTGCACAAGGTAGCACAGGAGAAAGGGAAATCCGAGTGGTATACAGCATTCGGTTTAAGAGTGAGCAAGGTAGAACGAGATTATTTTTTTACAGTGTAAACATGAAATGCGCTCTGGCTCTGTAAAACAAAAGGAGCGTCTTCCAGGCCATAAACGGCTGGCAGGACGCTCCTTTTTTTGCTTCCATGTTTATACTCTTACGGGCTTGTGTGTATATGCTCAGGAGTTAGATGTATTTACTGGCTTCATCTCCTGTATAGCTTCTTTCAAACTTTGTGAGCATTGTTCGTATAGTTGTTTTCTTTGCTGCTCACTGGAGCCAGATGCGAGCTTTTGCAGTTCAGTAGTGCACTGTTCTAATAGAGTCAGCACGGCTTGATTAGAGTCCTGTACCTTGGATTGTTGTACATTATCGCTATATTGGTCAATATATAGTTCTCCTTGTGTGTCCACCTGGGCAAAAAACACATCTTTGACCGTTAGACTCTTTTCCTTTAGCTTGGCATCCAGCCATTGCTGAGTAATCCCCATGTATGCCATTTGTTGCTCCATAAGTTGTCCATCCATAATGACTGCTGTAGGTTCCTTCTCCGGTAGCTGCAGCATATTCAGATCCTTAAGCGTCACAGGCTGCTTGTCTTTGGTTAACAGCACATTAACTTCGCCACTAGTTTCCATAAGAGCAAATTCTACATCAGCTACTTTGAATACATTCTTGCTTCGAAGCTGTTCCATGAGTTCATCCAGGGTGAGTCGCTCTTTTCTCAGATTATCCTCTAAAATTTTGCCGTCTTTGATCAGGATTGTTGTCCTTCCATCTGATATATCTCTGATTTTTTTGCTTTTTATTTGCAAATATTCGATGCCAAGTGTTGTCAGTACCCATACTGACAAGGCTATAAGGCCAAGATACCAAGTGGATTCACGTTCCATAGGAATGGTAGCAGCCAGGTTACCTATCGTTATTCCTGTTATATATTCGAACAAGGAAAGCTGAGATACCTGACGTTTTCCAAGAATTTTGGTGATCAAAAATAATATAGCGACAGCCATTAATGTGCGTATAGCAACCTCGGCCCAATCCTGCATTTGTCCAACCCCATTTCATTCCGCCGCAAGGGCGCTAATATTCCAAGGATATCCGCGTCAAGGCTCATTTAAACTTCAATTCCTCTAAATTTAAATATCCATGATGCCAAAAGCGGTAAAATACAATGCAAAATTAAAATTTTCTATCGTTGAATTAGGATTGTCTATTACACAAGCGATTGACGGAGAAGAGGGGGAAGGATACATTATAAGTATAATTCTTATTTAATCAATCGGGATTATAAACATTAAACTCACGGAGGTATGTATATGTCGTCCAAACCTAAAGTTGTAGTGTGGAGCAAAACCGGCTGTCATTTTTGTGGAGAGATAAAATCGTACCTAGAATCCCAAAATCAGCCGTATGAAAATATCCAAGTGGACGGTAATGATGCACTGCGTGATGTGTTGGAGACCAAATATGGTATTCGCTATGTTCCTGTCGTAGAGGTAGGCAGAGATAACAAATATGAAGCACTTCTTAACCCGGATCTGGAAAAGCTGGGTAAAGTGCTGGAAAGTTATAACCAAGCGGTATAACAATTATATTCAGGAGAGGTGGAAGAGCCATGGCTAAGAATAGACAGATTAAATTGGGTGCGATAATTCACGGTGTTGGGGGAAGCATGACGACTTGGCGCCACCCTGATGTACCGGCGGATGCCAGTGTTAATTTTGAATTTTATAAAACGCAGGCGCAAAAGGCAGAGGAAGGGAAGTTTGATCTCGTATTTATCGCAGACGGTTTGTTTATTAACGAAAAATCCATTCCTCACTTTCTGAACCGTTTTGAGCCAATTACGATTTTGTCTGCTTTGGCTGGGGTGACGAAGCATATCGGACTGGTCGGCACATTGTCGACTTCCTATAGCGAACCGTTCACGGTAGCACGCCAGTTTTCTTCCATTGATCATATTAGTGGGGGTCGTGCAGGCTGGAATGTAGTGACTTCCCCGCTGGAAGGTTCTGCTCTTAACTTTAACAAAGGGGAGCATCCATCGCATCCACAGCGCTATAAAATTGCCGATGAATATTTGCGGGTTACCAAAGGACTATGGGACTCGTGGGAAGAGGATGCGTTCGTTCGTGATAAGGAAGCCGGCGTATTCTTTGATCCCGACAAGCTGCATACACTGAACCACAAAGGTGAGTTTTTCTCTGTGCAGGGTCCGCTTAACATTGGACGATCCAAGCAGGGACAGCCGGTCATTTTCCAGGCGGGTTCCTCAGAAGATGGCAAAAACCTGGCTGCCAAGGAAGCGGATGCTGTATTTACAGGACATGAAACCTTGGAGGAAGCGCAGCAGTTTTACCATGATGTGAAGGAACGTGCGGTGCGCTATGGCAGATCAGAAGAGGATATTGTCATTTTGCCAGGCATTTCGCCGATTATCGGCAGTACGCCAGAGGAAGCGGAACGCAAGTATGAGGAGATTACCAATCTAGTAACGATCGAGGCTGCGTTAAAATATTTAGGCCGTTTTTTCGATCATCATGATTTCTCACAATATCCGCTGGATGAGCCATTCCCTGAGCTTGATGGTATTGGCAGTAATTCATTCCGCAGTGGTACAGATAAAATCAAACGAACAGCCAAAGAGCAGAATTTGACCCTGCGTGAGGTTGCATTGCGTTCAGCTACGCCGAGAACCTCTTTTATTGGGAATGCTGAGCAGGTGGCGGATCGAGTGCAAGAGTGGTTTGAAGGAAAAGGCGCAGACGGATTCATTATCGGTTCCGACGTGCCAACGGGCCTACATGATTTCGTAAATCTAGTTGTGCCTATTTTGCAGGAGCGCGGTATTTACCGTCAGGATTATGAATTTAGCACATTGCGTGAAAACCTGGGCGTACCGATTCCTGAGAATCGTTATACAGCAGCCAGATCCAAAGTGAAAGTTGACGCATAACAGAAGGAGAGAATGAGATGTCCAAGGTTGTCATCCTATCAGGCAGTCCATCTACACAATCCCGTTTGTACGGCTTGATTCACTATGCAACTGAGCAGTTACGGGAGGCTGGAGCAGAGGTTACATTACTGAATGTGGTCGACTTGCCAGCTGAGGATTTGATCAAAGCTAACTTTAATAGTCCCGACGTCACAGCATCGCTTGCGTTGCTTGCAGACGCAGATGCCGTCATTGTGGCTTCGCCAGTATATAAAGCCGCCTATTCAGGGCTATTGAAAATATTTCTGGATCTGGTTCCGCAGGAAGGTCTGAGAGAGAAGCCTGTCTTGCCTTTATTTATCGGCGGTACACTGGCCCATCTGCTGGTCATTGACTACGCCCTGAAGCCGGTGCTCAACGCGCTGGGGGGAAGACATATTCTTGGTGGGGTGTATGCGGTGGATCAGTGGGTCGAGCGCCTGCCGGGTGGAGCATATGGATTGTCCGAAGAGTTGGTTGTACGATTGGACCGTTCGGTTAAAGAACTAAATGAACTGTTAAAGTTATAGATATTTTCAATATTTCCATTGACAGGTCGTTCAGTGAGTTTTATGATACAAAAAACCAAGTTAACTCATTGGATAAATGTATATAAAACTTACTGGGGGACTTGCGTATGAATATCGAGAATATGGAAGCCTTTGTATACGTGAATCATTATGGAAGTTTTAATAAGGCGGCAGAAGCGTTGTTCTTGTCACAGCCCTCTGTCACAGCCCGGATTCAGACGCTGGAACGCGAGCTTGAGTGTAAGTTATTTGACCGTCAAAGCAAACAAACGATTCTGACCGAGGATGGACGAAAGTTCCTTCCTTATGCGGAGCAGATGCTCCAAGTGCTGCAAAAAGGGAAGCAAAAGCTTCAACAGCGCAAGAAAGCCCCTCAGCAAATTCGAATCGGCTGCACGATATCGGTGTCGAACTACATTATTCCTGAAATATTAAAGCAGCTTCGTGCTCGGTATCCGGAAATCAACTACAAAATTGTGACGGCTACGACGGATCAACTGGTACATAAGCTGTTGAACCGTGAGGTAGACATTAGTTTTGTCCGTAAAGTGATGCATCCGGCTATTCGTACGCTTGCCTTTTATGAAGACCCGATTTCCCTGTATGTATATGAAGGCCACCCGTTTACGAAGACAGGTAAGGCTAGCATACAGGATATCCAACGTGAAACACTGGTGTTTTTCGAATGCGGATCATTAGATTGGATGAGGATTCATCGATCTTTTGAATCACTGGAGCAGCCACCGGATATAGCTTTTCAGGTAGACAATGTGGTCACGGCCAAAAAGCTGGTATTGCAAGAGGCGGGCATTGCCTTTTTACCGGATGTCTGTGTGAACCGTGAAGTGAAGGATCAAAAGCTGTTCCGCATTCATGTTCCAGAGGTGGCTGGGGTATCTATGCAGATTAGCATAATCGCGGCCAAAGAAGACTGCGCAGTGACCTCGGATTTTGCAGATGCACTGACAGAAGGCTTCAGGGAGGCTGTTTTGTTATAGAAAAGTTCTATAGGTTGGTGGATTGACGTATTGATTTCCAAGTGTTAAATTAATCACATCCTAAAACCAATTAAGTTTATAGGAATTATAAAATATCAAATGTTATAGCTACCATGTATGTCGCAAACTGCTGATATGCAAAGAGATGAGGGGGATTCATATGAAAAAGTGGTTTGCAATATTGTCTGTTATGGCAATCATTCTGGTGTTGGCAGGCTGCGGTTCCTCAGATGACACGTCTAGTGCGTCAGGTTCAAGCGGAGACGTGAAGAAAATTATCGTAGGCACAGGTACTCAATTTAAAAATGTATGCTTTATTGACGAAAATGGAAATTTAACAGGCTTTGATGTGGAGCTGATTAAGGAGCTGGACAAGCGCCTGCCTCAATACGAGTTTGAATTCAAAACGATGGATTTTGGAAATCTGCTGCTCAGTCTCGATGCCGGCAAGATTGATCTGGTATCGCATCAAATGGAGAAAAACCCGGAACGCGAAGCCAAGTATCTGTTCAATAAAAATCCGTATAGCATTTTTCTGAACAGAGTGGCTGTAGCGAAGGATAATAATAGCATTCATTCCATTGATGATTTAAAAGGGAAAAAGGTACTCACCAGTCCAACCAGTAATGCGGCGTATGTGCTGAAAGAGTATAACAAAACCCACGGGGATGCTCTGAATATCGTATATACGAGTGGTGCAGCCAATGATACGGTGCAACAAATTACGAGCGGCCGTATAGATGCGACCATTACGACAGACTTTGCGAACCGTTTTAACACCGATGAAAAAGGAGAAGTAGCTCTGAAAACCGTCGGTGATCCTTTGACTCAATCAGATGTGCTGTATGTACTGAACAAAAATGAGCAAGGATTGGCGGATGACCTGGACCAAGCCATTCAGGAAGTGAAGGACGACGGCACGTTGTCGAAGCTGAGCATCAAATGGCTTGGAGAGGACTTCACAAAGTCCCTGGAGGATGTGAAAAAAGAAGGTTCCAGCAGTAAGAAGTAAGGACAGACTTGGACATTTCAGCGGTCAGGGTACTTTATGTATTCTGACCGCTGATGTATAGAAAGGAGGCAGGCATATGAGCAGAGAGTTCAATATTGATTATGTTTTTAGCTTTATCCCGAAAATGCTGTCCTATTTGCACATCACCTTGTTTATTGTGGCAAGCTCGCTTGTGTTGGGACTGATCATTGGTCTGTTGGTTGCGCTGCCTCGCATGTATAACATTCCATTTCTCAAACGTGTTTCTCAGGTGTATGTTTCTTTTTTCCGTGGAACCCCTATTCTAATTCAATTGTTTCTGGTGTATTACGGCCTGCCAGAGCTACTAAAGCTGGTGGATATCAATTCCTCCAGGTGGGATGTGCTGTGGTTTGCTGTAGCGACCTATGCGCTCAACAGTGGAGCCTTTATTTCTGAAATTATCAGGTCTGGTGTAGGAGCTGTAGATCGGGGACAAATCGAGGCTGCACAGTCAGTCGGCATGTCAGGCTATCAGACTTTTACACGTATCATCTTGCCACAAGCGCTGGCTGTGGTGGTTCCCATATTTTCCAATCTGGTCATTGGTAATTTGAAGGATACTTCGCTGGCGTTTACCATCGGTGCGATGGAGATGACAGGAAAATCGCAAACATTAGGCTCGGCTACCCAGCATTTTGTTGAAACGTATATCGCGTTGTCTCTTATCTATCTGGTGATCAGTCTGATTGTACAAAAATTATTCAAGGTGCTGGAAAATACGCTTCTCCGGCATGAGCATAGAGATTCAGTACAGAAAGAGCCCGCAAAACGAAAAGGTTTTGTGGTGCGTTACCTGAGAAGTCCTCGTCTGAGTAAAGGAGGTAAAGGCATATGAGTCTGGACTTTGGATTTGTATACACCGCCTTTTTGGGATTGTTCTCGGCGTTGCCCAACACTTTAATCATTACAGTGGTTTCCGTGCTGGCAGGGTTGGTCATCGGGATTATAACGGCGTTGGCACGTATTTATAACGTTCCTGTGTTGTCGCAAATCTCTCACGCTTACGTTACTTTTATCCGAGGTACACCGATGCTGATGCATCTGCTGCTTATTTATTTCAGTTTGCCCTTGTTGATTGATGCAGGAGCGAAGCATTTCGGTTGGTCACTGCAATCCAAAGACGTTCCTTATATGGTATTTGCACTCATTTCGTTCTCCATTACCAGTGGCGCCTATATGTCTGAGGTCGTCCGTTCCGGAATCCAGTCGGTCAACAAGGGCCAAATTGAGGCGGCTTATGCGGTTGGTATGACGACATGGCAAGTATTGAGACGCATCGTATTTCCACAGGCGTTTGTGGTGAGTTTGCCGAACCTGACGAATTCGGTTATTGGGATGCTGCATGGCTCTACCTTGGCCTTCACGGTTTCGGTCACGGAAATCCAGGCACAGGCTGAAATTCTGGCATCCACCAACTGGAAATATTTAGAGGTGTATATTGCGGCAGCACTGCTATTTTGGGGCTTGACGGTATTGATTGAGCGAATATCCGGTTTGGTAGAGAAAAAAATCAATGTGTTTAATGGAGGTCGAGCATCATGATCCGTCTACAAAATATTATAAAGTCGTTCGGCAAGCATGAAGTGCTCAAGGGCATTGATTTGACCGTGAACAAAGGCGAGGTTGTCGTTATTTTAGGACCAAGTGGTTCAGGAAAAACGACCTTGCTACGCTGCATTAATTATCTGGAAAAGCCGAATGACGGAGAAGTCAGCATTGGCGATTTTACCGTGAACTGCAAGCGACCTGCGAAGAAGGATGTCTTGGCCTTGCGTAAAAAGACGGCTATGGTGTTCCAGCAATATCATTTGTTCAAGCATAAAACTGCGCTGGAAAATGTCATGGAGGGACTCATTGTTGTCCGCAAGGTTAAGCAGGAGGAAGCCAAAAAAATCAGTATTGAAGTGCTGGAAAAGGTTGGCCTCGGCGAAAAACTGAATCATTATCCGAGCCAGCTATCCGGCGGGCAGCAGCAGCGTGTCGGCATCGCACGCGCTTTAGCGCTGAACCCGGAGGTAATTTTGTTCGATGAGCCGACTTCGGCGTTAGATCCTGAACTGGTAGGTGAGGTGCTGTCGGTGATCCGCAAAATCGCAAAGGAAGGCATAACAATGATTGTTGTGACACATGAGATGGGCTTTGCGCGTGATGTTTCTAATCATGTGGTTTTTATGGATGGTGGTCATATTATCGAGGAAGGCACACCGGACGCTATTTTTAATCACCCCAAAGAGGAACGTACCCAGCAATTTCTGAAGCGAATTACACCAGAATATAACTATTCCATTTAGACGGGAGAGGCAGAAAATGAGCATAAAAATCGGAGTATTGGATCAAAGCCCTATACACGAGGGTGAAACGGCGGCACAGGCCCTTCGCAACACAATTAAGCTGGCGCAGCGTGTAGAAGAGCTGGGATTCACACGCTTTTGGGTATCAGAGCATCATGATTCCGAGCAGGTTGCAGGCTCATCACCAGAGGTGCTTATTTCCCATCTATTAGCACGTACCGAGCGTATTACCATCGGGTCTGGCGGGGTAATGCTTCAGCATTACAGTCCATATAAAGTGGCTGAGAACTTTAATGTGCTAGCCTCTCTTGCACCGGGACGTGTAGATTTGGGTATCGGACGTGCGCCAGGTGGGTTGCCGAAATCTACACAGGCGTTACAACGCAACGTGCATGATGCGCCTTCTCTTGAAGAGAAAATTGATGAAGTAAGCCGCTATATTCATAATATCCCGCCTGAAGAAGGACCGCTCGCCGGATTACAGGCGAATCCGATTCCAGAAACACCAGCAGATATTTATGTTTTGGGCACTAGCACAGACAGTGCTGGCATTGCCGCGCGTTTGGGGTTGCCCTATGTTTTCTCGCAATTTATTAATAGTAGTGAACAGGTTGCACTGGATTCATTCCGTACGTATCGGGAGTCTTTCGATTACAGTTATGGACGTGAGCCGAAGGCTCTTTTTGCACTATCGGTTATTGTGGCGGATACTTCCAAGGAAGCAGCGGAGTTGGCCGGTGAGCAGAAGCTATACAAGATTCACCTGGCCAGTGGCAAAACGGCTACGGTGGGCGCGCTGGAAAGTGCAGAGGAATTTGGTAAGCAATCGGGTGAAGAATATACAATTGAAGTTACAGAAGCACAAATTAACAAAGGAAATAAAGACGAAATCTATGCTGCGCTGACGGATATACAAGCGAAGTATCAGGCTGATGAACTGATCGTGACGACAGGCATACGGGATATCGAAAAGCGTGTGCGCTCATTCGAGTTGTTGCATGAGGCTTTTGCCGGATTGCCTGTGCAGTTCTAGATACTATTGACATAAGAAAGTTATAGCCAATAATGGATTCACAAAGGAGGAATAGGGATGAGTGGATCAACCGGGACAAAGGAGCAGGTTTTGGAGCAGAAGCTGGTGGAAATTCGCCGTCATCTGCACCGTTATCCCGAGCTGTCTAACGAGGAGGTTGAAACTACTGCCTATATTCGCCGCCTGCTCGAAGAACAGAATATAATGATTCTGGATGTGCCGCTGCGTACCGGATTGGTAGCGGAAATCGGCGGACAGCAGGAAGGTCCAACGGTTGCGCTTCGTGCAGACATTGATGCACTGCCCATCCAGGAGGAGACGGGATTGCCCTATGCTTCGCTACATCCTGGCAAGATGCATGCCTGTGGGCATGATTTTCATACGGCATCCCTGTTAGGTGCAGCCGCATTGCTGAAGCAGCGGGAGCAAAAGCTGAAAGGGACGGTTCGACTGGTGTTCCAGCCAGCCGAGGAGAAAGCCAAAGGCGCTGCCCAAGTGCTGGAAAGCGGTGCGCTGGCAGGGGTACAGGCCATCTTCGGCCTGCATAACAAACCAGACCTGCCCGTAGGCACGGTCGGTATCAAAGAAGGACCGCTAATGGCAGCGGCAGACGGATTTTACATTGAGGTGGAGGGCTTGAGCACACATGCGGCAGTTCCGCATGCAGGGATTGACCCCATTGTGGTATCGTCGCATATCATTACGGCACTGCAATCGATTGTGAGCAGGAGCGTTAACCCGCTCGATAGCGCGGTCATCAGTGTCACGAAGCTGCACAGTGGCAATGCCTGGAACATCATTCCGGACCGCGCTCATTTGGACGGAACCATTCGCACCTTTGACGAGAACGTCCGAGCTCAGGTGGCTGAACGCTTCGAGCAGGTCGTCAAGGGCGTAGCCGATGCTTTTGGCACGAAAGCGACCATTCGCTGGATTGAGGGCCCTCCACCTGTACTGAACGACGGTAAGTTGGCTGTTATCGCGGTGCAGGCGGCCGAAGCGGTTGGTCTGGAGGTCGTTCGCCCTATACCTTCCTCGGCAAGCGAGGACTTTGGATTTTATCAGAAGAACGTCCCAGGTGTGTTTGTCTTTATCGGCACTGCGGGAAGCCAGGAATGGCATCATCCTGCCTTTGATCTGGACGAACGCGCGCTGCCGGGAACAGCGAAGTTGCTAGCTTCACTGGCTGAATCGGCGTTGAAATCCATAGAGTAGGAATACAACGCTACTCTATGGATGCTGATCCCCTCTCTATGAAGAGGGGATCTTTTTGTTTGACGGTATATTATTCCAATGATAATATAAAATTGTTATTTAATTCAAAATTGAGAGTGGGTGTAGGTGAGAGATAAACGTTTGTTATTTTGAATGTGCTCGTAAAAATAACAGGTACGGAGGTTGAAAAATGCCGAAGAAAAAAGGAATGATCATGGCTTCTTTTTCATTGGTAATGGCTGCTTCTTTACTGGTTGGCGGAGCTAATGTCGGTTCAGCAGCCTCAGATTATGAAAGCACCTCGAATATAGAAATAACGAGTAATAGCTTGGCTGCCGCTGAAATACCTGCTAAATTTAAGCCTTCGGTAGAATGGGTTTGGAAGAATAGGATAGTCAAAGAAGGCTCGACCAACCGTAAAAATTTGATTTTTGATCAAATTTATGCGGGAAAAGGAACGATAAATTATGTAGTACGCTGGCAATCCTCTAAAAATATCACTCTTCAGCAGCGTAAAGATATGGCTTCCATGCTAAGTCGCCAAATAAATAACTGGAATAAGCAGCTAAAAGGATATGACGGCTGGCCGTATAATTATATTACTGTAAAAATAGTAGGCTGGGCCGTTGCCAATCCGTCGCAGATTCTTAACAAACAATCGAATGAAATCGTTTACACGGATACGATTACCGATGACTTAAGTAAAACAGACCCCAATATTCCGGCAAAACTTCCGGTTGCTCCTAATGCACTGTCGAGATTTGAACATTTTATGGACCCTAACTATACGTATCCGGGGGGACTGGACAAGCGATTTGATATGTACTTATGGGGAACGTCTAATTTTCAGGGTGGAGCCGGTGGTGACTGGGGACAACGTATGCCTGATGATTATATCCTGAGCACCTTGAATTCGGATGAAGTTCAGATCACAGAGCATGAGATGGGGCATGGATTCGGCTTGCCTGATTTCTATGAAGAGCACGAGCGTCCACCTGGAGGGTTCCCTGTGCCTACGATTATGTGGGCCGGAAATTCTCCTAAAATTACAGAGTGGGATACCTGGATGTTGCGTTATACCTGGAGCCAGGTCAAGAAGGACACCTCTCGTTTTCCCACCCGTTAAAAGAAAATGTATGTATTCAAAGGTTGTCTCCTGCGATTTTTGGTGGGAGACAACCTTTTTTATTTTATAGATAAACAGTTTGACTCGGATGGGACTGACTTTGGCTTTGCATCAGTATTGTGCCTTCATTTTCGTATGAATGAATCACTAAGAATGAACGGATGTACGATAGTATGTATAATGGACATCAGATATGAAAGAAAAGAGGACAGAAAGCGATGAGTCACGACGTGAATGCTCCTTATGATGTACATGTAGCATATGGACCAGTGTTTGAACTGCTCAGCAGCTTACACACTTTTATTTGTCGTAAAGCGTATAAGAAGACAGATTTAATAGCATCCAGATGGGCGGACCAAGTGCGTGGAACGCTGTCTCCGAGGCTGTCCGCGTTACTGGAGTCCATGGAAATCAATGCAGACTGGAAAATTATTTATGGACTTGTATGTATGCTTTCTGATCAGGGGGGCGTTGAAGAGGTCGTGGATCGTTTGGAAAGCCAGTCTTTACAGGAACTAAAGCAACAGGCATCAGCCTATGGGATTCCGCTGTCTGACGACATGGAGAACCTCCGTAAACTTGCTTTGCAACTGCTATCCGGCTGGAACGAGGAGTATTTTCGTCACGTGGATACAAGTATCCTTAGCGGCCTGGAACTCGAAGCTGAATGCAGAAAACGGGAGGAGAACGCATATAGTTCTATGGAGCGGGTGGATCGTATAACTAATGGCTTCCGATTCGAGCCTTCCGCTGGACTGACGCAGGTGTTGCTGGTACCGCAATATCATTTTCAGCCGATGAATATTATTTATCGATTTGGGTCACTTTTGTTATGTCATTATTCCGCAGGAGTATATGTTCAGGAGGATGATTTTTTATCACCACAGGAATACCGAATGATTCGAAGTTTAGGGGAGAAGAGCAGGCTCAAGATTTTAAAATATTTGTACCAAAGCCAGTCCCCGCGAACCTTCATTGAGATTGTCCGTCATCTCAAGCTATCCAAGGGAATCACGCATGATCATATATTTAAGCTCCGTGCCGCTGGCTTTATTCATGCACATTTTGATGGCGAAACATTGCTTGGCTACAGTGCACGGCTTACGGCTGTGGATGAGATGCATGGGAGTATCCTTGGTTATATGGAGCGAAGGTAGGTCGCAATATTAATCATTGACAAAATTATTTATTTGTGCTATAATTTACAATTAATTATATTGATATTATAATAAGGTTCTCCTGGCCAGGGGAATCTTATTTTTGTTTTTATGGGAGGATCAATGTATGAAGCCAAATGAGTCTAGTTTAACTTCCTTAATATCAGCTTTTGGCCGAGCATATCATAGTCAACATGACACACCCAAAATTTTTGATGATTTTATGGCTAAAGATTTAATTTCCCAAAATGAGTTTTCAGATATCAGAGAGAATATGATTAAAGGAATAGCGTTTTTCAATAAAGATATTGCGCAAAGGTTCCAAGATGATCCGGATGAAATTTTAAAATGGATTACACAAGTTCAACTTTCTCCAACGACCTTAGCACGTGCTGCATATTGTGAAAAAGTATTACTTAATGAAGTTAGGTTAGGATTACAGCAGTATGTCATACTAGGGGCCGGGTTAGATACGTTTTGTTTCCGACATCCAGAATTGAAAAATAGCTTAGAAATATTTGAAATGGATCATCCAGCAACACAGGAATCTAAAAAGAAAAGGTTAGCTCATGCAAATTTAAAAATACCGAGCAATCTTCATCTGGTTTCTATGGACTTTGCCCATCCATTTTCGTATTCCAATCTATTGGATGAAGGGTTTGCTAATAAAAAAACATTCTTTAGCCTTCTGGGTGTTTCTTATTATTTAACTAAGGAGGAAATTTCAAGATTAATAAATCATTTGTTTACCAAGGTCCCATCGGGGAGTTCGATCGTTTTTGACTATGCAGATGAAAACCTTTTTAAAGAGAAAGGCATGTCTAATCGAGTTGAAAATATGGTAAAAATGGCTTCAGTAAGTGGAGAACCCATGAAATCATGCTTTGCTTATGATGAAATTGAGGGAATGTTAGAAGCTTCAGATTTACTAATTTATGAACATCTATCCCCGGATACAATAAATAGCCTTTTCTTTGGTGAGAGGGCAGATTATTTGTCCGCATTCGAAACGATTCATTATATCCATGCTATAAAAAAATAATATAACAATAAATAAGAGACAGCCTCTCAATCTACTATTAGGGATTGAGAGGTTTTATTTATATTTGTACAAGAATTCGGATAGATATTGATGAGCAGAGTTTTATATAAAAAAATGCAGTTCTCCCTTTACAGAACCCTAATAAATTCCTATAATGAGGTTTATCTTCTTAATCACAACTTGTTCTATCGGAATTTAATCATTTAACTCGGGGGGATTATGTTGAAAAAGGGTATTATTTTACTTAGCAGTCTACTTCTGGCGAGCTCTACCTTGCTGGCAGCTTGCTCTAACGGTGGATCGGAAAGCAACAACAATACTACTGCCCAAAATAATGGGGACACACAGACAACTGCTACAGCGCAGCCATTAACAAGTCTGGTAAAGGCTTCTGATATGTCCAAATTGCCGGAAGTGTCCAAAAAAAGAAACGACTCCATTATTGTAGGCCTGACTGACCCGGCCGGAGTATTCACGCCGTATTTTAACCAAAGCGGCTATGACGGCAACGTCATTTCGCAGTTATGGACTCCGCTGGTTACGGTAGATGAGAAGGGACTTCCACTGCCCAATCTGGCGAAGAGCTGGGATATTTCCAAGGATAATTTAACATATACGTTTCATCTGGTTCCCAATACCCAATTCAGCGATGGCTCACCTTTGACAGCAGAGGATGTCGCTTTTACCTGGACGTTAATCTATGACAAAGCCTATCCGGGCGATAGCCAAATCCGAAAGCTGAACATTAAAGGCGGCAAAGCCTATACGGAAGGCAAGGCACAACAAATTGATGGAATTAAGGTAATAGATCCACAGACTATTTCTGTGACATTGGAAAAGCCAAACGCGCTGGCTCTGACTATTCTCGGTGAATATGTATTGTCCAAAGCTTACTACGGCAAGGATTATAAGTTCGGACAGCTGGATTATTTTAAAAATTTGCATGGTAGCCCACTGGGGAATGGGGCATATAAGTTGGAAAAATTCATTCCAGGGCAAGAAGTTCGTCTAGAGGCAAACGATCACTTTTTTAAAGGCAAACCGAAAACGAAACACTTCATATATAAAACAGCGGAAGGCGATGCTTGGCAATTCATCGAAACAGGGGATACCGATTTTGCTTCCTTTACCGCAACGCAAGAAAATATCGACAAGCTGAAAGGACTCGGCTTTTTGAATATTTTGCCTTATACACCGAGCACCTATGGATATTTGCAAGTCAATCTGGAAAATGAAAAGCTGAAGGATAAAAAGGTTCGTCAAGCGTTGACCTATGGATTGGATCGCAAAAGCATTTATGTTGACGCAGCACAGGGAGCAGGGGCGGTCGCCAACATTCCTGCTTCTCCTATATTCTGGTCATACACGACCGATGGAATCAATCCATACAACTATGACCCGGAGCAAGCGAAAAAGCTGCTGGATGAAGCGGGCTGGGTAGAAGGCAGTGATGGCATTCGTGAGAAAAACGGCCAGAAGCTGACCATTCACTTGCTGACCTCCAAACGTCCAGAAACAGACACCTTTATCGCGCTTGCGGCTGAAAACTATAAAGCGATTGGCGTTGACTTGCAACCGGAAATCTTTGCAGACTTTAATGCAATGGTCGCCAAAGTGGAAGGTAAAGATTATGATCTCGCCGCCTTCTCGACAGCCATGCTGACAGACCCATCTGATGGAATCGAGCCGTTCGTCAATGGTGAAATCAAGGGATATAACAATCCGAAGCTCAAAGAGCTCTATGAAAAAGGTTTGGCTACGACGAATATGGAAGAGCGTAAGAAAATATATAAGGAATTATATGTACTGCTAAATGATGAACTACCCGTTATTTTCACCAACTACAAGAAGACTGTATATGCTTACAATGGTCGAATGGAACATGTAAAGGTCAGCCCATTCATTGGTTTGTCTGGTAATCTGTTCGAGTGGTCCCTTAAATAAGCCACCTTTGCGGGCCCCTTGTGAAGAACTTCCGGTTCGGATCAAGGGGTCTGCCAAATGGAGGACGCGTAATGAGTAGCCCGACCATGAATTGAAAGGAGTCTGTCATGAGCTCGTTTTTAACGAAAAGACTGACGTATATGATTATTATTTTGTTGGCCGCTTCGATGATGATTTTTTTTCTGTATGCCATGACACCGGGAGATTTCATTAGCGGTAATCTGAAGCTGTCGCCGGAGAGAAAAGCGGAGCTGAGGGAAATTTACGGGTTGAATAAGCCTATTCTTGAGCGCTACGGAAACTGGCTAGGCAATGCGCTGCATGGTAATTTCGGCTATTCGCTCGCTCAACAGAAACCGGTGCTAACCTTATTTAATGAATATATCTGGAATTCATTCTTGTTGGCCATTGTATCCACCTTCCTGACCTGGCTGATTGCAGTCATTATTGGTGTGGTTGCTGCTTACAAGCAGTATTCTTGGTTCGATACACTAGTCATGGTGGTGATTTTTGCCGCGATGTCTGTACCCTCTTTTTTTATCGGACTGTATCTAATCAAAATTGCGGCGGTCGATCTGAAATGGCTGCCACCGGGCGGGATGCTCAATACGGGCAGTAACGCTACAGGCATGGAGTATGTGAAGGAGGTTCTCCAGCATATGACCTTGCCGGTGATCGTGATGACACTGCTGGGCTTGGGGTCGCTGACCCGTTACTTCCGCAGCAATATGATCGACGTGATCCAGCAGGATTATATCCGTACAGCTCGTGCAAAGGGCTTAAAGGAAAGAAAGGTGCTTTTTACACACGCATTGAGAAATGCACTATTGCCTGCCATTACGCTCGTTGGCTTTGAATTGCCTGCGCTGTTTGGCGGATCTCTGATTATCGAAAAGATTTTTAACTGGCCCGGGATCGGTCAGCTGTACATGCAGTCTTTTTCGCTTCGGGATTATCCGCTGCTGATGGGCTTTACGATGCTGATTGCCATATTGAGCGTGATCGGGACGCTGTTATCCGATATTTTGTATCGCATTGCTGACCCGCGTGTGAAAGTGTAAGAAGGAGGCTATGGAATGTCATCCGTGAGCAGTAATTTGAGCAAGAGCAACCGCAGACTGCGATTAAATGCCAAATCTTCAATGTGGCAGCAAGCGCTCCGGCAGCTGTTCAGAAACAAGCTTGCTATGGCTGGACTGCTCGTCGTGGTATTTATGTTTTTGCTCTGTTTTATCGGTCCGTTATTTTCTCCTTATTCCGATAACAAAACGAACATATTAATAATGAACAAGGCGCCGAATATCCATCACTGGCTAGGAACAGACAAGCTGGGACGGGATGTGCTGACACGTGTGATGCAGGCAGGTCAAATTTCTCTTACTGTGGGTTTGGCTTCTATGGTGTTGTCTGTCTTTTTAGGAGCAACGCTGGGGGTTATATCCGCCTATTTTCGCGGAATTGCGGATCAAATCATTATGCGCATTGCCGATTTGCTGCTGACTATACCCAGTTTGCCATTGCTATTTATTATGGGTGCGCTGTTATCTGACTGGAAGGTTCCGCCTGATCAACGGATGTATATCGTCATGTTGATGCTGAGTCTGGTCAACTGGCCGGGGATTGCACGGATGGTGAGAGGTCAGATGCTTAGTTTGCGAGAACGTGAATTTATGCAGGCAGCGACGGTACTAGGACTATCGAATCGCCGAAAGCTTTTTAAGCATCTGCTGCCGAATATTTTGCCATTGTTGATCGTTATCGCTACATTGAACATTGGCGGAGCCATCCTGAGTGAATCTGTACTCAGCTTCTTTGGTCTTGGCGTGTTGCCCACGACACCGACTTGGGGCAATATGATTGATGCCGCCAACAATGTACTGGATTTTCAGCAACGACCTTGGTTGTGGATACCACCAGGCCTGTCTATTTTTGCAACAGTCATCGCTATTAATATTTTTGGTGACGGGCTGCGGGATGTACTCGACCCGAAACATAAGAGGTAGGTGATCATGCACCATGGACAATTTACTTTCCATTGAACATTTAAGCACTCATTTTTATACAGAAGAAGGAACGGTCAAAGCGGTGGATGATATCAGCTTTCGCGTGAAGCCGGGGGAGACGGTATGCATTGTCGGTGAATCGGGCTGCGGCAAAAGTATTACCGCCATGTCGATCATGGGCCTGATTCAGAGTCCCGGTGGTAAAGTGGCAGGTGGAAGTATCCGTTTTGAGGAAACCGATCTGCTAGAGCTTAGTAGAAATGAGATGCGCACGATTCGCGGACATGAAATCTCCATGATTTTTCAGGAGCCGATGTCTTCATTAAATCCGGTGATGACCATTGGTGAACAACTGTCTGAGCCACTGATTGAGCACTTAAAGATGGGCCGAAAGCAAGCTCGCAAGCGGGCGCTAGAGCTGATTGAACAGGTCGGCATATCCCGACCGGAGCAGATTTTAAAAAGCTATCCCCATGAACTGAGTGGAGGGATGCTGCAGCGAATTATGATTGCCATTGCTGTTTCTTGCGGACCCAAGCTGCTTATTGCGGATGAGCCGACCACGGCACTGGATGTAACAATTCAGGCACAGATTCTCGACATGCTGCGTGAATTTAAAGCCCAATCCAATATGTCGCTCATGCTAATCACCCATGATTTGGGTGTTGTTGCGGAGATGGCCGATTACGTCATTGTGATGTATGCGGGCAAGATCGTCGAGGAAGGCGAAGTGGTGCAGCTATTCAATCACCCCAAGCATCCCTATACACAGGGGTTGCTCAAGTCCAAACCGGTGCTTAATCAGCGCCAAAAGGAGCTGTATTCCATCCCCGGACAGGTACCTAATCCACTGGAGCTGACGACTTCCTGTTATTTTCATGACCGCTGCGGGCATTGCATGGACATTTGTCGTGTAAAGGAGCCTACATTAAAAGAAGTTTCAGCTCAGCAGAAAGCATCCTGCTGGTTGTATGAGGAGGCGGTTGTTTATGGCTGAGACGTTGTTGGAAATAGACCGTTTAAAAACATACTTCCCGGTGAAGTCCGGTTTTATGAATCGTACTACAGGGCACGTGCGGGCAGTAGACGATATAAGCTTTACGATCCGTCAGGGTGAAACCTTCGGTCTGGTGGGGGAATCGGGGAGCGGTAAAAGCACGGTGGGCCGCACGATTGTCAGATTGACGGATAAAACAGATGGTACCGTAAAATACAAAGGGGTGGATCTCCACAGCTTGTCGGCCAAAGGGATGCAGGAACTTCGTCCTAAAATTCAGCTGATCTTTCAAGACCCGTACAGCTCGCTGAATCCGCGTATACGGATCGGAGATGCCATTGGTGAGGCGCTGCTCGACCACGGTATAGCTACCAAAGAGGAGGTCCGGCAGATCGTGCTGGACGTACTTAAGCTGTGTGGATTGTCGGAATATCATATCGACCGTTTCCCGCATGAATTTTCGGGAGGTCAGCGTCAACGGATTGGCATTGCCCGCGCGCTGGCGCTTCAACCGGATCTGATCATCGCTGATGAGCCGGTGTCAGCGCTGGATGTGTCCATACAGGCGCAGATTATTAACCTTTTTGCCAAATTGCAGGCCGAGCGGGGTCTGACATATTTGTTCATCTCCCACGATTTGAGCGTAGTTGAACATTTATGTTCTCGTATTGGCGTGATGTACCTAGGCTCTATGGTCGAAACAGCTTCGCGTGACGAGTTATTCGGCAATCCGCTGCATCCGTATACGAAGGCGTTGCTGTCGGCTGTGCCTATACCAGTGCCGAAGCTAAAAAGAGAACGTATTTTGCTCAAAGGGGATATTCCAAGTCCGGTGAATCCGCCTTCGGGCTGCAAGTTTCATACGCGCTGCCCCTTTGCAATCGACCGCTGTTCTCAAGAGATTCCATTCTATCGTGAAGCTCGCCCAGATCACTGGGTGGCTTGCCATTTGGCTGAATGAACGAAGTTAACTCAGCAAGTTTTGTGCCGTTGTCACGGCAGACCGTTCACCGCAATGAAACGGTTCTGCTAGAGCAACGGCTTTTTGCTGTATAGTGTTTTGAAATGTTTGAGTTGACAATCTACTTGAAGCAGAGGTATATTAAACGTTAATCGTAATTATTACTATTAAAATGCAAAAGCATGTCCATATTTGTGCCCTTCCGTCCCGCGATCGCGATGGGGAACCTTTATGATTGGCATATATAACAAGGAGGAGCTTTAGATGGCCAAGAAGTCGAAAATCGTAAAAGAGAAGAAACGTCAGGAAATTGTAGCGAAATATGCGGATTTGAGACGTGAATTAAAAGCAAAAGGGGACTATGAAGCTTTGCAAAAGCTTCCTCGGGACTCATCCCCAACCCGCTTGAAAAACCGTTGCGAGCTGACAGGCAGACCGAGAGGATACCTGCGCAAATTCAAGCTGTCCCGAATTGCGTTCCGCGAGCTGGCCCATAAAGGCCAAATTCCAGGTATTACGAAATCTAGCTGGTAATTTAGAAACCGATTAATTGTTTGTATGTTTATCTGATAGCAGGTTGTAACGAGAATGCTTCATGCCAGTAGGGTGGCGTGGAGCATTCTTTTTCGAAGGAATATATTATCATTTGTATTGATTCTCCTCAGTTGGTTAGGTAGAATATGGACGGGTTAAAAATAATACATAACAAGCGATTACATAATGTGGATATGTCAGATTATGTATACCTCAGGAGGAGCTACAAGATGGAAGTGAAACAGAGAGAGGACTCCTTTTGGAGTATGGTCAAAAAAGGAAATAAATCTTCAGGCTCGGCAGCGTTGGGTAATACCGGCATTGCCCTGATTAAGGGGATTGCTTTTGCCTTGACAGGCAGTGGCTCTATGTTTGCTACGATGATGCATTCCATTGCGGATGCAGTGAACCAAATGTTTGTATTTGCGGGCAGTGTATTGGCAGAGAAAAAACCTACGAAACGGTTTCCTACTGGCTTTGGACGGGTAATTAATCTTTTTTGTATGGTTGCTGTTATTGTCGTAACGATTATGGCCTACGAAACTGCATTGGAAGGAATTCATTTGCTACAGCATCCGGCTGAATCTGCACAAGGATTTTGGATTAATGTAGTGGTGCTGGTTTTGTCATTGGCGGTTGACGGATTTGTATGGAGCAAAGCGATGAAAGAAGTGCTGCATGAATCCAGAGTGGAAGCGAAGGGGCTAAGTATTTTTACTTCTGCCTTTCGTCATGTGGGACGTGCTGCGCCACCAACCCGTTTGGTATTCTATGAGGATTTGGTTGCAACGACAGGTGGGGTACTCGCCCTGCTAGCTGTAGTGGTCACATCGCTGACAGATTTTAAGTTGCTGGACGGAATTTCGAGTATTCTCATCGGCTGTCTGATGGTCGGTGTAGCGTTCCGGGTCGGTTATGACAACATGGTGGGCTTGATTGGTGTATCAGCACCTCCCGATATCGAAGAACGTGTGGCTTCCATTATCCTGGCAGATACACATGTGACTGATATTTCTCAAATGCGTATTTTGCAGGAGGGACGTTACTATCACGTCGAAGGGGTGATCGAGCTTACTTCGGGCATGACGCTGGCTGATGCTGATGATATCAAATTTAGAGTCGAGGATGCTCTGCTGCGTGATCCTAATATTTCAGATGCCGCATTGGGGATTCTAGAGGATGACGGGATTAGAAACTGGAAACAAGAAAAGCCTAAAGCTTAGAAAAATGGACCAAAGCGAATCTGGACGGAGCTTAAGAACGTAAATAAGAACCTTCATGACCACGACAACGTGGCGTGGAGGTTCTTTTATATTTTTCCAATTGTATTCCTACCCCTTTGAATTTAGGCTGATTGTTAGATACAATGAAAGCGTTAACAAAAAGAGGGTGAAACGAATGCTTCTCATGGGGAGGAAATGCGAATGAGTCTTCTGAAGGAGGCTTGGCCTGCTTCGCGGCTCGTCAACGCGCTGGCTGGCGGAGTGCAGGGTTCAGCAAGACAACGCTTAAGGAGCAATTGGACCCAAAGGCTACGGTCAACTGTCGATAAACCGGCATTCGCCGAGCTTTGGAAGGACATCGAATGCATCTGCAATGATGTTCGGGAAGCGCCTTGGCCTGAACTACCATTGTCTCTGTTCCGGCAATTTGCTAATACAGGGGAGCGCAAGCCGTATGAGGATGTATACTTCGAACGGCGCGGACGACTAGTTGCTATCGTGCTGGCAGCTGTTGCCGATCCGGAGCCTCGGAAGATGAAAGAGGTGGAAAGCGGACTGCTGGACATATGCAGCGAGTACACTTGGGCGCTTCCTGCACATGTCAACGAAGAGGACACTGTAACACCGCCTTGGCAGCAGGTGGATTTATTCGCGTCCGAAACAGCGCAAATGCTGGTTGAAATTTTATTGCTGCTTAGAGAAAAGCTGGCTGATCACGTAGTCGTTCAGGTGCACAAAGAGGTTGAGCGCCGTGTACTGGAACCTGTTTTTTGGCAGCCTCATCATTATGATTGGGAAACGGCAGAGCATAACTGGTCGGCAGTATGCGCTTCGGGTTGCGGAATTGCTGCATTGCTGCTGGCAAAAGACGACTTTTCCAAAGCGGTAGCCATCGAGCGTATGCTGGGCGCACTGGATTGTTTTTTGGCAGGCTACAGAGAGGACGGGGGATGTCCCGAAGGCGTAGGTTATTGGGTGTATGGCTTTGGGTACTTTATATATTTTGCCGATATGCTACGTGAGTTTACCGAGGGAGCTGTGGATATTTTGAACTCGGAAAAGGTAAGACAAATCGCAGCCTTCGCAGAACGGGTCCATTTGTCGGACGGTATTTTCGCTAATTATTCAGATAGTAGTGAAACTGAACGGTTACCTTCCGGACTCATCTCTCATGTGAATTATTTGCAAGGACGTCCATCTACACTCCCTTTTCGCGTACCTGGTTTGTTGGAAGATCCGTGTCGCCGCTGGGCTCATGTATTGCGTAACCTAGTCTGGACGAACCCCTTGGTGTATGGATGCGGAGAAGCCGTAATCGATTATTTGCCGCAACTCGGCTGGTTGATGTGCCGTAGCCTCAGATCTAGTCATCATGGATCTGGGGGGCAGCAGGATCATTCAGATGCCGTACTTGCTTTTTCAGCCAAGGGTGGGCATAACAATGAGCCGCACAATCATAATGATCTTGGACATTTCATCCTTCATGGCGGCGAAAATCTACTCTGTGATCTGGGAGCAGGCTTGTACACGAAAGCCTATTTTTCGCCCGGACGGGAGTCGATTATCAATATTTCCTCCAGCGGCCATTCCGTGCCTATCATCAATGGGACCACACAGAAATCCGGAGCAAAGGCAAGGGCGGTTGTGCTGGATGTTGCTATGGATGAGCAGGAGGGAGCACAGACAGTCACAAGCTTTAAGCTCGACTTGACATCTGCTTATGCTGTTGATGAAATGGCTGTTTTCACCCGTTCCTTTACCTGGAGTGTACTGGAGGGAAACGAGGGAGCAAGGCTTACTGTCACAGATCATTTTGAGTTTGAAACGTCTGATATGAACGTGAGGCCGTGGGATGTGGAGGAGCTTTTGATCAGCCGTATTCAGCCTAATACAGGAGCAGGCTTCGTGGAATGGAAGGGAACGAATGCAGTGGTTAGACTAAATTATGATGCTGGCGCGCTGAGGCAGAGGCTGGAGGCCGTGAAGCATATAGATCATGACGGAGTGCCCTTTGTATTTTATAAGACATCACTGCAACTGGATTCCAATCGCTGGAACGGGAACGGCTCAGCAAGTGTCGATTGCAATCTATTTTTTACCATACATCAATCTTCATGTTGAATGGGAGGCATACAGAATGAATAAGCTTCAAACAGGCAGCGTATACCCTTGGCAGACGGAACTGGAGAGATTTATAGAACAGGTGGTAAGCGCACCAAATCGAGAAAATGATGGATGGACACACGAACGTAAGCTGGCTGTGCTGGAAAAGCTGGTTCGTGCATATGCCTTGTATCAAGATGAAAACGGAGCTATCATTGACCCTCATTCTGAAAGTGAACGGTATTACTCCACTCCATCCTATGCGTTGGCTGCGGCTGTGCTGGTCAAAGAAGGCCGGCATGATTTACTCGAATCTGCTGCTGCGGCCTTGACGCATAGCATAGCCTGTGTAGTGGAGGAAAAAGCGCCAGATCATCACCCGGACTTTTTTCCAATTATGATGATGGGGGCGTATCGTATCCTTAAAAATCTGCTGCCAGAGCAAGCCACGGCTTGGAAGCAGCAGTTGAGCAGGATTCAACCTGAGCAGACTTACATTTTTACGATGAGCAAAATGAAAAATCCAAACCGGATGATCAACTGGAACGCGATCATGATTTCCGGCGAGTTTTTGCGTGCCACTGAAGGGATTGCAGCCGATTCTGAGTGGATGGAGACGTATATCCGCAACTACCATTTACCTCGCTTTACCAGTTTGGGGCTGTATCAAGATGGTCCGCTGGATAGGCCCAATAGCCCATTCGCCTACGATATTGTCACACGGTTTCATCTGGGCGTGATGCTGGAGAGCGGATATAATGGCGGCTGTGCTCTCGAAGTGCGTGACTACCTTCGCAGAGGTGCACTTAGCTCATTGCTGACTTTATCCCCACATGGGGAAATTCCTCCGCGTGGAAGAAGCGCGCAGCACCAATGGAACGAAGCGGCTGCGGCCTTTGTTTTTACAACACATGCACAGCAGGCGTATACAGCAGGCGAGCATGGGCTTGCAGGTGCATTTCGGCGGGCAGCAGATCTATGCTGGCAATCCATTAGCCGATGGCAGACCGATAATGGCAAGCTGCATATCGTCCGCAACCATTATTCGTCTGAGGCACGCCATGGCTTTGAGGTGTACTCGAATCATACCTGTTACAGTCTGTGGACGGCAGCGGTGCTGGCCCATACCCTCCTACATGGGAAGGAGATTGATCGTATTCCTCCAACCTCTATCCCGGCGGAGATAGGCAGTCGGGTGTTGGCAACGGACGGCTGGTTTCAGACCGTCATTGCAGCTGTAGACGGGCAGCAAATGCTTGTTCAGACCTCAATCAACGATCCGTACAATATTCCGGGCATCGTACGTATTCAACGTTCTGCGCTGCCGTCTCTGATCGGCCCATCCTCAGCAGGACACGCAGATCGCGGCTTTACGGGTTTCGCGGAGGGAGATATTTTCCCGCTGAGCTATACACCAGCCTGGCAAACCGAAGACGGAAAATGGCACAGCTTGTCAGAAGGAATCCCCGGTACATTGGAGTTCGATCGTGATGGAGGGATTGATCCGCAGGATGGCGGAGGAAACGTACAGATGGAGCGCAGCTCAGCGTCTGATGGAGAGACAGATTTCACTCTGCTGTGGGAAGGTCCATTCCCGGGGGTGAGGGAAATCCGAACGCATTATCGTCAGGTGCCCGGCAAAATTGAAGTGTCGTATGAGCTTCAGGGCAATATTCAGAATGTGGGGGCACTTATTCCATTGATGGCGTATGACGGTCGGGAACGAAGTGTGATTCATCATGTGATGGCAGCCGGGGAGGAAACTGAAAGCATTCGAGTAGAATATGCGGGCGCAAGCCTTGAAGTTATCCCTACGACGGAAGGAACAAACGTCGTATGGCCGGATGAATTGACTGCCGTAGCCTGCCGAAATGGTTTACTTAAGGGAGCGCGTCTAGAGTGTGGCGGCAGTCGCATTTCCTTTATCATTCGGTTACCTGAATAGATAGTTCGGGAGCCATAGTTATCTTCAATCATGTGGAAAGGGAGAGGGAAAAAGGAATGACAAAATCAGAAGCGTGGCTGGAGCAATCGTGGGAGCTGGCATTGGATAAAACGCTTGCCTTGGCGGCAAGACTGGGGGACGCCTTTCCACATGTTGCAGAGGGTGGGCGTTATGATAATCGTGAGGAAGCGTGGTGGACAGCAGGCTTTTATCCGGGACTGCTATGGCTGGCCCATCGAGCACGTCCTGATTGGGAGTCTGCCAAAATTGCACAACGGTGTGAGGCCCGGTTGGAAAAAATACTCTACAATAGCGAAGCTGTAGACCATGATCTCGGTTTTATTTGGCTGCTCAGCGGTGTGGCCGCCCATCGGTTGACTGGAGATTCAGAGTCCAGAAGACGGGGGTTATTGGCTGCTAATTTGCTGGTTGCCCGTTTTAACGTAAATGGCCGCTTTATTCGCGCGTGGAACTTCCACTCGAAGGATATGGATACACGGGGTGTTGCGATTATAGACAGTATGATGAATTTACCCTTGCTCTATTGGGCCTCGGAGGAAAGTGGAGATCCACGCTTTGCGGCTCTCGCTGTCCAGCATGCAGATACCGTGGCACGTGAGTTCGTTCGTTCGGACGGCTCCATTGCGCATGTGGTTGAGTTCGATCCGGAGATTGGAAAAAAGGTCGCTGAGCATGGCGGACAGGGATTTGCTCCCGGTTCCGCCTGGGCACGTGGCACGTCTTGGGCTTTGTACGGTTTTACGCTTTCGTATGGATACACACGCGATCCGCGTTATTTAAAGGTGGCCGAGAACACGGCTGACTTTTTCCTGTCCCAGTTGGGCGATGCTTGCCTGCCTGTATGGGACTTTAGAGCAGAAGAAGGACACCGCGAAGCATGGGATTCGTCAGCTGCGGCCATTGCAGCTAGCGGTTTGCTGGAACTAGCAAAATATTCGGCACGTGCTGAGCAATTTACAAAAGCTGCAGAATCCATCCTTCAGGGTTTGCATCACACGTGTACGGCATGGGGCGAAGAACATGAGGGATTGCTGATGAACGGAACCGTACATTATCCTGAGCAAAAACACATTAATGTGCCCATCATCTACGGCGATTATTTCTTTGTCGAAGCATTGGCAAAGCTGCGTGGTGAGGAAGGTTTGTTTAGTGTGGAGGGCAAAAAATATAGTAAGTAAGATGGTCAGGAACAAGCTCATTCGAGCTGAGTTGTTGCTTGTCAAATCGATATAATAAATAGTGAGGCAGCGTATGTGTAAACTCATTTACACATACGCTGTTTTTTTATGCGTGAAAAGGCTGATTTTAATTCGATGCCAAAGTACTACGTGTAGGTAGATAAGAGACTGTAGCAGCGCTTATTTCGTGCCTAATCAGAGTAAAATCACGGTATATAAGCTCTTAAATCCTATAAAAATGTCCATTTTAATGCATGGAAATAGGTCTTTTCACTTGTTTATGAGTGTTTATTCGTAAATTTACAATTCAGGGAGGTGGCCGTATGATATCTCCTTGGGTAAAGGAATAAAATGGATTTTAACGAATGCAAAGGAGTTATACATCATTATGACAGTAACAAGTGATAGTGTAAGAAAGATTTACGGAGGATTTTGGGTGAGAACGGCAGCGTTTGTGATTGATCTGATCATCCTTACTGCCATAATCCTTTCAATAGGGGGAGCAATTTACATCATCCCAGATATTTTGGGTATAAAGGAGACGGTGTTCATACAAGTACTGCTTATGTGGTGGCCGCTAATCTTTTGGCTCATGGTGCCATGGCTGTACTGTGTATTATGGGAGTCGTCGAAGGTAAGAGCAACACCAGGTAAGCTCGTGTTCTCTTTAGTTGTTGTAGATAAGGAAGGAAAGCGTCTTGGATTCTTACATGCCTCAGGGCGTTATTGGATTAAAGCCATTTCTTTTGTGATTTTACGTCTTATTTACATTGTGGTCGCTTTTACTGCGAAAAAACAGGGAGTCCACGATCTTTGTGCCAGCACCTTAGTTGTAAATAAAAAAGAGTTGCAGCGACATGAGCAGCAATCGTCTCTACCTCCAGTAGCTTCTAATAGAATGAATTAAGGAAATCGCCGTTGCAGATGATGGGACTATTATGTAATATAAAGTAAATGATAATGATTATCATTTTCTATGAAACTACATAACTTGGAGGATACATCATATGCAACATATAAAAATATCGCCTCGATTCCCCGTGCTGACGAGTGTAATGCTCATTATAGCCATTGTACTTTCAGCTTGTAGCTCACAAGAAAATGGTGCCCAAACTTCCCTTACGGCAGGACAGGCTACAAACAGCACGGAGCAAAAGGAAACGGCATCTACAACGCCGACCACCCGGGAATATACAGACTTTCAAAAACGTAAAGTCACGATTCCGGTAAATCCGCAGAAAATTGTTTATGTAGGCAGTGATCCAGGGGATTTGCTTGCCTTGGGTGTACGTCCAGCAGGTGCGAGTCTGAGTGTCATTCAGTCACAAATAGTGTACGCAGACCTTACCAAGGATATTATCGATATAGGCTACCCGGTGAATCTGGAAAAGCTGACGATGCTGAAACCAGACCTTATTCTTTTTGATAATTGGGATGTAAAGACGATTGACACGTTAGCTAAAATTGCACCTACCGTGGTTCTTAATTCCGAATTGGCAACTTTTGAACGTATGCAGGAGCTAGGTAAACTTCTTGGGAAAACTAAAGAGGCAGATCGGTTTAAAACCTTATATGACGAGAAGGCCAAACAAATGAAGGCCAAGCTGGATGTTGACATTAAGCCGGGAGAGACAGCAACAGTGCTGTTAGTTATGGGGGATAACCTGTATGTTATGGGACATCAGGGTATATCCGTGTCGTTGTATGATATGCTCGGTTTTATACCAGCTTCCAAGGTACAGACAGACTTGATTGATAAAAAAGAGCGCTTTGCTACCATTTCTAACGAGGTACTTCCTTCATTTATCGGGGATGAACTCTTTATTCTGTCGGATCAGAGTGAAGAAACAATTGCAACGACCAGAAACCTGATGAATAGTGAAGTGTGGAAAACGATTCCTGCCGTTCAGAATAAACGGGTTTATACGCTTGACAGCTCGTGGAATTTTGATGATGCCATTACGAGAGAACGATTGCTGGAACAAATTCCAGATTTGATGAAGCAAAAGTAAACAAGGAACCAGCCAGTGCCTGAAAGCATTTGCTGGTTTCTTTGTTTTTTCATTATGGCAGTGTAACGTCCTCACGAACGAACCCCTCGATGTCCTTACTTTTATAGAATTTCATGAAAAATAAAAAATGTAAGTTATTCTTACAGTTTACATGTTCTTTTTAGCTTGTTTTGAGTTATAATGAAAGGATGCACATTATGAACGAATTGGAGGCACAGCCCGATTGACTACTTACCCTTTTGCCTTTGATCCGTCCAAGCCGTTTATTGAGCAGGCAAGTGACTGGATTGCAGATGTATTTTATGAAGTTTTGCCTGAAGTCGGCTTTGAGGTTCGGGATGAACAAATTTATATGGCATTCCAGTTGGAACGTGCCTATAAGGAAAAAAAGACCATTTTTGCAGAAGCAGGTGTAGGCACTGGCAAAACGCTGGTATACCTGCTGTACGCTATTGCATATGCCAGATACATGAGAAAACCGGCGATTATCGCCTGTGCGGATGAATCATTGATTGAACAACTGGTGAAGCCAGAAGGAGATATCGCCAAGCTGGCACGGCACTTAAGCTTGACGATTGATGCTCGATTGGGGAAGTCACCGGATCAATATATTTGCCTGAACAAGCTGGATGAGGGGCGAAGCGGACTGGATGAGGACGCAGATGTTTTCCACGATATTTATCAGGGTCTGCCAGATTTTGTTCATTTTCCAGATACGTTACAATCCTTCACTCCATACGGGAACCGGAAAGAGTATCCCGAGCTAACAGATGGACAGTGGAGCAGACTGGGATGGGATGTATTTCAAGACTGTCTCGTTTGTCATCAGCGCCATCGTTGCGGACAGACGTTGTCTCGTGATCATTACCGCAAAGCGGCAGATCTGGTCATCTGCTCTCACGACTTTTACATGGAGCATGTATGGACCTACGAAGCGAGAAAGCGCGAGGGTCAGCTGCCGTTGCTGCCAGAGCACAGCTCTGTTGTTTTTGATGAAGGGCATTTGCTGGAGACAGCAGCACAAAATGCGCTTACTTACAAGCTTAAGCACACTCAATTTGAGTCTATTATTACCCGACTGCTAGAGGGGGAAGTGCGGGAATCACTGGCCATGACGATCGAAGATGCAATCTCCCAAAGCGAGGCATTGTTCGCCGCGCTCAATAAGAACAGTCAGCCAGTACAGGGGTCTAATCGCAAGGAGTTTATCCTGAATGAATCGTTGATTCGGGAGGTGAACCGTTTTGGTGAACTGATCGGCACGATCGAGGAAGAGCTTGTGTTTGAAAGTGGGTTATTCTCTCTGGATGAGTATCAAGTCAAAATTGTAGAAGAACATTTGGAAATGATTCAAACTGCTTTGGCTTTGTTTAAGCGTCCTGAACTTCTCATCTCGTGGGTGACGGAGGACCAGGATGGATTAACGCTTGTGGTTATGCCGAAGATGGTAAAAGAGATTCTCAAAGAACGAGTATTTGCGCAGCATATTCCAATCGTATTCTCTTCGGCTACACTTTCCGTGGAGGGTTCATTTGACTATATGGCGCAGAGTCTCGGTATTGAAAACCCGTTAACGTTTTCCGTCGCTTCACCTTATGACTATAGTGATCAGATGCAAGCGGCATTGTACCCGCTGCAACCGGAACATAATCCAATCCAGAGAGCGCTGACGCTACTGAAGAAATCGCAGGGAAGAGCGCTTATCCTGTTTCCTTCTCAGGAGGAACTGACTGCCTTCCAAAGGGGGCTCGCTGCTTACCCAGAGGCATCTGCCTATCGTTTTCTGTATGAAGGTTCGGCTGAAATCAGCCATCTGATCTCCGCTTTTCAGAATGATGAGGAGAGTGTGTTGTGCGCTGTTACATTATGGGAAGGATTGGACATCCCTGGACCATCCCTGTCACATGTTATCATCTGGTCGCTGCCATTTCCTCCGAACGATCCGGTTTTTACGGCTTTGCGCAAGGATGCAGCAGATCCGTTCAATGAGATAGATATGCCTCACATGGCACTTAGGCTCCGACAGGGCATAGGGCGTTTAATCCGCTCGCGTAATGATCAGGGCTGGATCTCGATCATGGGTCACGATTTGAATCGTCCAGAAGTACGCACACAAGTTGAACAACTACTGCCTGCGGGCGTAGAATGCACCGTAATTGAAGGAAAACGGGAGGGAATAAAAACATGTTGAATTTTACAGCATATACAGTAGATCAAATTAAAGATGCTTTTGGTATTTTGAGTGGACAGCGTTATGAATTTATCATTGAGATAGAGGTAGAGGAAGACGACGAGCTATACACTGAAAACGGAATATATATCCGTGCTCTTTATTTAGTAGACGAAGGAAAGACAGGACTACTGAAGTATGAATTGTTTGAAAAAGCAACGGATCGTTACATCGAGCTTGAACTTGAAGAGGATGAGCTGCAAGCAGTTGAAAACTTCTGTAAAGAACATGTACAGGATGGAGCAGTAAATTAACAGTAAGGGCACATAGCTAGCACAGCTATATATTTGCAACCTATAATGAGGACATCAAGGAGCCTTGGCAATGACCAGGCTCCTTTTTTCTATGACCAGTGAAGTGAACCTATGTGCTCTAACGCAGTCTGTCCCACATATTCACCATAAACAGCATAATACCCGCCGCGAGTAACACCCATCCTATGACGACCCACACTCCAGCCTCTGCAATCGCGTAATTTTTACCTATAATCGCCAATATCAACATTGGCAGACTGATGTTATGTATCCAAAAATGGATACGTGCCAAAATCGTAACTGAAAGTGCAGGAAAGGCCACATAGATTAGACCTATGATCCCAAGAGTCGTCCAACCCAGTAAATGGATATGAGACTGAATAGGGGACAGGCTATAATCACCCGACACGCCAATGATTGCACTGAGCAGCGCACCGAGGGCAAAATATACGGCAGCTATCTTTAAGCATTGCTTACCCATAGATAGCATCCTCCTATGTTAGAAAAGGGAATTTTGAGAGATTATTCTCCATCATATCGAGGCAGGATATCAAGGGTGTGGGTGTTGTGAATGGTCCATTTGACAAAAGCTTCAAATACACATAAAATCTTATTGCATCAATACTTACCGCATTACTATGTTTTTGGAGAAGACAGCGAATTTCTCCGACAATGGGCGCTAATTTTTGACCGTTGGTTTATTTTGGATTCGCCATTAAAAGGAGCTTGAAATTATGAATGTATATCGCAATACCCTTGAACTCATCGGGCGCACGCCATTAGTGGAGCTGAATAGCTATTCTCTACCCAGAGGAATTCGCCTGTTCGCCAAGCTGGAGTTTATGAATCCCGGCGGCAGCGTGAAGGACCGGGTGGGAAAGGCTCTAATTGAAAAAGCGTTAAAGACAGGCCAGTTGAAGCCGGGCGGGACGTTAATAGAAGCAACAGCAGGCAATGCAGGTATTGGTCTTGCGATGGCCGCGCTTCATTATGATATCTCGGTTATTTTTGCTGTGCCTGAGAAGTTCAGCCAGGAGAAGCAGGACCTGATGAAGGCATTGGGAGCACGGATCGTTCATACCCCGACAAGTGAGGGGATGAAGGGAGCCATTGAAAAAACAAAGCAATTGGCTGCTGAAATCAAAGACGCATACTTGCCACAGCAATTTAGCAATCCTGATAATCCAGAGGCTTATTACACGACAATGGGACCTGAAATTTGGAACGATCTGGACGGTAAAGTGGACGTATTTGTGGCAGGAGCAGGCTCGGGGGGCACATTTATGGGAACCTCGCGTTATCTTAAGGAGCAGAATGCAGCCATTAAAACGGTCATCGTAGAGCCAGAAGGGTCCATTCTGAATGGTGGCGAGTCAGGCCCTCATAAAACAGAAGGGATCGGCATGGAATTAATCCCTGAGTTTGTGGACAAAGGCTTTTTTAATGCCATTCATACCATTAGCGATGTGGACGCATTCAACCGCGTCAAGGAACTGGCGGAACGTGAGGGTATTCTCGTCGGCAGCTCCTCCGGTTCAGCCCTGCACGCTGCTTTACTGGAAGCAGAGAGCGCACCGGATGGTGCACATATTGTCACCATTTTCCCAGATAGCAGTGAACGTTATCTGAGCAAAAAAATATATGAAGGCGGGATTTAAAATGAGACGCAAAACAAAACTGATTCACGGTGGACTCCCTACCGATCCTCATACTGGTGCGGTTAACGTTCCTATTTATCAGGTAAGTACTTATGAGCAAGAGGAAATCGGCGTTCATAAGGGATACGAATATTCGCGTACAGGCAACCCGACTCGGTTTGCACTGGAAGAGCTGATTAAGGAACTGGAGGAAGGCAAACGTGGTTTTGCTTTCGGTTCCGGTATGGCAGCGATTCATGCAGTATTTTCCTTGTTTAAAGCAGGGGATCATATTTTGTTAACCGATGATGTATACGGGGGCACTTATCGTATTGTAAGCAAGGTGCTTAGTCGGATCGGGATTGAGTCCACATTTGTGGATACAACTGATCTGGAGGCTATTTCCCAAGCAATTCGTCCTAATACGAAGGCATTGTATGTCGAAACACCAACCAACCCGCTGTTGAAAGTTACTGATATCCGCGCGGTTTCAGAGCTGGTGAAAAAGCATGAGCTTTTATTGATTGTGGACAATACATTTGCTACCCCTTACTGGCAGACGCCAATTACACTCGGGGCTGATATCGTCGTTCACTCGGCAACCAAATATTTGGGTGGACACAGCGATGTTGTAGCCGGTTTGGCTGTAGTCAACAGTGAAGAGCTGGGCGAGCAGCTTCATTTTCTACAAAACGCCATTGGCGGTATTCTCGGCCCGCAGGATTCCTGGTTATTGATCCGCGGTATCAAAACCTTGGGTCTGCGTATGGAAGCAATCGAGAAAAATGCAAAGGAAATTGCAGCCTTTTTGGAAAAGCATCCGAAGGTTAGTAAGGTGTACTACCCTGGGTTGGAAAGCCATGCACAGCACGAGCTGTCCAAAACTCAAGCTGAAGGCTTTGGCGGCATCATTTCGTTTGATGTAGGTAGCGATGCCAACGCGGTTGCCCTCCTGAAAAAATTGCAGTATTTTACACTGGCTGAGAGCCTGGGAGCGGTTGAAAGTCTGATTAGCGTTCCGGCACGTATGACGCATGCCTCCATTCCCGCAGAACGTCGCGCAGAGCTAGGTATTACCGAGGGCTTGGTACGGATTTCGGTTGGGATTGAAGATCTGGAGGATTTGATCGAAGACTTGCAATCAGCATTGTAAGAAAATAAGCATAATGATCCAGAGAGGTGGCAGAAGCTGCCTCTTTTTTTGTTGTGAGAATAGCTTCTTTTTTGGAAAGCACAAAGGAGTACATAGAGGTGACAACGAATAGTTTTATATAGTTCATTTGAAGGTTAAACCGAATATAACGCGGCTACGTCTCTGAGGAAACAAAAACCTGGAGGGGGAATGTTATGAGGTTCACACATCTGGAAAAGGCAACTACTGTGCTGTTGGATCATCCGGTACGTCTGGCGTCTGCTTATGCAGTCGGTCCAGTCGAGCTTCCGGAAAATTGTGGTGTGGGCAGGGAATGGTCTAGTCATTTTACGCATGAGGAATGGAATTTGGAAAAGGCTTGTAGTGAAGATGGAATTGAGCTTTCAGCAGGGGGAAGGGCAGCATGCCGGTTATTGACCGAGCTTGATCCCCGGACCTCTGAACTGAATCTAGGTGTTTTTCCGCCTTTGGCTGAACAAGAAAGACTTTTGCTGGTTTCAAATCTACGTTGTATGACAGCACAGGAAGTGATTTTCAGACCGTTTGAAGGAACTGGACAAATTTGGATAGATGGAACATTGGTATATGCAGAATCTGGACCCTTTCGCTTATATCTGGAGGAAGGTGACCACACGGTCGTTATCATTGCTGCGTTTATTCCTGATGAGGCTCGTTCTATTCGTGTCAGTGGAAATCAGGTATGCGATGAACCAGATGTGATAGAACTGCGTCGTGAATTCGTAGAGCGTAATATACGTAATCATATGGCTTGGTTAGAAGTTGAGCAAAGTGCTGGCAGGGAGGGAGAAAACAGCCCGATTCTATTTTACTTGTTGCGTAAGGATCGGGTACTTCTTCCCTCAGATCAAACGTTATGGGTCGAGGTAACGAATGATGAGGGTATGAAGTTGGATCGGTTTACAGCCCATTGGGAGCAGGAGCTAAGCTACGCCTGGGATGAGGAGAAGGCCAGGAAGACGGGAATGCTGCACTTCACCGTTACATATCGGGATCATGAGGCCGTAGAACATCATTTTGTGTATTCGGTACTTGTGCGGCCTTTGTCAGTCGTCGTGGAGTGCTTACAGGAAGAGTATGATCATTTCATTCAAGCCTGCGCTAAAGATGTTCTTCATTCTGCGCAGAAAATACAAATAGAGGGTCTGCTTGAGGAATTAAAAAGATTAACGGATTTGCCGGAAGATCCTTTTGAAATCTGGGATTCACGGGTGGTGCGTGAATATATCAAGCTATTAAAACAAATTTTTATGCATGGACATACCGAACAGTCACAGCACCCATCGCTGCTCCAGAAAGAACATATTTTTTTGACGGCTGACGGCATTGGCGAAGGTTTTTTTGTCTCCCGTTTGGACAATAGTTTACAACGGTATACAATCCAGCTTCCCAGCAACTACACGGCTGAGCGACGGTATCCTCTGATCGTTCTAATGCCTGGCAAGCGATATGAGCTGGGGCTACCAGATTTTCAGAATAGAGGTTTTGGGCAGGGCTGGGAAGACGAAGCTATATTTGTTACTTTTTCGTGTCGTGGCGTTACGCTGGGCAGTTATATTGGAGAAGCAGCTTTTTTGGAGGGACTAGATGTCATACTGCAAGCGTACCGAGTGGACGAAGAACGTATCTATCTGACGGGTTACTCGAATGGCGCATATGCTGCCTGGGCGATGGCACAGGCTTATCCTTCTCGGTTTGCAGCTATTGCAGTAATCTCAGGGGCGCCACATCCCAAGCATCTGAAAAATTTGATCAATATGCCAATATTAGATGTATGTGGTGACCAGGATTATTTATTTGCCCAAGCATACACAGCTCCTGTAACAGAGCTTTCATCGAACCATTTTAAAGGTGTGATAGAGCGGCAGTCTAATCATTGGGATACGCATGAGTTAAGACTTTTGGACGGCATACTGGGTTGGCTTATGCAATGGAAAAGAGATGTCGTGCCTCAGCGTATTGCCTATCGGACGGAACGTGGCAGACATAATCGAGCTTACTGGCTGGAACTGACGCGCATGGATGAAAACGAGGAATATGCGGAGTTGTATGGCGAAATGAGCCCCACTGGTGAATTGGATATTGAGGCTGTTCACGCAGAAGAATTTGTGATTCATCTCTCGCAAGAGGACATGTCCTTGGAACTCGCTCAGGTTCGTATTGGAGCCCGCATTTTCATGTTGGATTTACGAGAATACAGCCGCTTTCGCTTTGTTAAAACACACTCGCACAAACGCCCCTCACCCGAATACCGTTTGATTGCTGAACGGGAGGGAGGGAGCAGTGAAGACTCCACCAAAAATGCGGATGCAGCTAAGAGTATTGCGGGTTTGCAAAGCGTGGGAAGAAATGGTGCTAGTCATGGTATGGGTGTACTTGACGTTTATATGGATCGACTTCACATTGTCCTTCCATCCAGCTATGCTACACCGGAGGAGGAGCAGGCGGTGAGACGGACGGCGAACGCCTTGGCTAGCCCACGAACAGCGACTTGGAATCCGTATATCGGTGTTCATTATCCGATGGTGTCTTCTAATGATATTTCAGAGAAAGAGCTAGCTGATAGCAACGTGATTTGTATCACTTCGGATTTGTCCAGACATGAGTTGCTTCAGAAGTATCAAGCGCATCTTCAAATTGCATGTACCGAGGACGGGTATACATGGGGTGACGATTTTACGACAGGCGAATACTGTTTGTCATATATTCAGCCTAGCCCATGGTCAGCAACCCAGCAGATGCTTGTTGTAGCGACCAATTCACTCCGTCTGCTGGGTAAAAACCTTTTTATGCGCAGACTGATTATGCCCGGATATTTTAATGGTCTACACCCGTATTTGAATAAAGAGATTATTGTGTATGATAGCAAGGGAGTACGAGCATTTAACTTTACTTCCATTAGGCATGCTCAGCATAAGCTACAAGGCCAATGAAAGATTCAAGTGTGTTATCATAATCCATATTAAAAAACCGTCTGGAGGCATATTGGCCGATTCTGACGGTTTTTTTACTGCTTCATTGCAGTGATTTATTGATTGGGATACGTCATATATAAAAGGGCATTATGGCAGTCAGCTTTTATACTGCTCCATCAGGTACATGATCTTCACTTCATCGGCCAAATCTCCAAAGGGTTCTAACGGATTCTCCTGAATGATATGATATAAACGTTGGATTCGTTCCTTTGGTAGCTTCCGAACATATCTGGAGATGAAAGCGGCATGGGTGACTACGTAGCGTTTTTTACGGACTGCTGCGCTGGCTACGCGAACGAGAATATCTTCGCCCCCGGCCATTTCCAAAATACGACGCTCATAAAAAACCACATATCGGAATGTCCGATCCTTAATCAGCTCACGATTGAGTCTGGCAACCTCTCCAATGTATCTGACCATAAGGGGTTCAAAGCTTTTGATCAGAAGAGGATCGAGCGTTAATTCCATATCTTTGCGGAGAACAAAAGATTGCAGCAAAGCGACCTGCTGGAGCCTTATCCGATCATTGTGAATGAGTACGGCAATCTCGCGTAGCATTTCATAGCAGACACGCTCACTAAGCTGCCGCAGGGCTACTGCGTTCTTATGATTCACGCCCAATCCTTCCTGGATCTGTCCTATACGGCCTCTGAATAGGCGTATAAGCTGCCTACGCTGTTCATAAAGAACAATGCGGTGCTGTAGAAGGACCAAGGGCACGAGGAGAAACGCACCGACGATACCGCACAGTAGCATTTGCTGTGACGAGTGAGCGAAAAAGATAGAAGCAGCCAGCAACGCAATGCCGACAGCAAGGTCTTTATGAAAATAACGTTTGGCTCTGAGTTTAGCATATTGCTCTACAGGAATCAGCGTATCCCGACCACATGCTGTACATTTCTCTTCCCAAAGGGCGGTGAATTGTCCGCAACGCTTGCAGACTCTCAGCTTTTGGAAGGCATGCTCTGTGCGGGTAAAGGGGCGAAATTGCACAGCCTGCTTGGAACTATTCATTGTGCTCACTTCTCCGATTCAGCAGGGCAAGAAGCTCGGTGTCGATTTGTGCAATCGACGGGGCGCGTTTTTTATGTATATAGTAAATTAGTGATTTAATGGCGACAAAAAGAAACATAATCGCCAAACATCCGTATGAGATCATAGTGTACTTCCTCTTTCTGCTTAGATTTTTATTTTACTGTTTTACATGAGTGGGTTTCGCTAGGGTTATTTTTGTCGTATAAAGGAGAAGACTGGTGCCCGATTGCCCTTGTTGGGGTATAATTATATCATTACTGCAGGATATTGGTAAAATCCCGCGATATAATAGGCTTTTTGGTCGCATTCAGGCCGTTCGGGCAGGATTTTCAGCTAGCGCTCATGTAAAACTCATTATAATTTAATAGTAGTGGAGTACAACTGTAATTTAGAATGAGAATTAATCGGCAAAGGGGTACAAGCGATGTTTAGTAGAGACAGAAAATGGTTTTTGGTCATCGGAATCATATGTACAATGATCATGACTTCGATTTCGGCCTGGCAGCCACAGACGGCGAATGCCGCTTCACCCTCAGCTTCTAAAGTGGATGCGGTGTTGGTAGTCGATGTAAGTAATTCGATGAACACCAGTGATCCTGGGAAGATTGGCAATGAAGCCATGAAAATGTTTATTGATATGTTGTCAACGCAAAATGACAAGGTTGGGATTGTAGCGTATACGGATGTCGTACAACGCGAGAAAGCCTTGCTTAATATTTCATCCGAAGCGGATAAGCAGGAACTGAAGACATTTATTGACGGGCTGAACCGGGGAGCGTATACTGACACCTCCGTAGGTGTCAAGGAAGCGATCCGTATTTTGCAGGATGGCAAAACAGCCGGACATGCGCCTATGATCGTTATGTTAGCTGATGGTAACAACGATTTTAATAAGACGACAGGTCGAACTGAAAGCCAATCCACTCAGGATATGGCGCAGGCTGTAGCCGAGGCTAAAAAAAGCGGTGTGCCGATCTATACCATCGGTTTGAATGCAGATGGAAAGCTAAATAAGAATAAACTCGCCGACATCGCGCAGCAAACGGGAGGCAAGTCCTTTATTACA
Source organism: Paenibacillus sp. ALE2 (assembly GCF_054113385.1). Taxonomy (NCBI): domain Bacteria; kingdom Bacillati; phylum Bacillota; class Bacilli; order Caryophanales; family Paenibacillaceae; genus Paenibacillus; species Paenibacillus sp. ALE2. The sequence continues at coordinate 4,921,745 of NZ_CM134213.1, read as the reverse complement.
AGCTCGGCGGACGATCTGCCGAATATTTTGAGTGAAATTTTCGCCAGCAATCTGAAATTGAAAGTGGTGCCTTTGCAGTCCATTACGGCCAACGGCGACTATCAGGACGTTACGGTAACCGTACCAAACGATAGCGTGCTGGAAGCCAATATTTCAATTATGTCCTCGAAACCAGTGGACGCGAGATTAATAGACCCGTCGGGCAATACGAAGCCGATCCCTTCGAGCGATGTACTGCTGTCCAAGTCCAAAAGCTACTCGCTGATTAAATTGCTCAAGCCTGTAGCTGGCGACTGGAAGCTTCAAGTCAAGGGAGTGCAGCAGGATAAGATTGATATTAATCTGGTATTTAACTATGATTTGGAGTTGAAGCTGGACGCACCGCCTGCGAAATCATACAAAAAAGGTGACACGGTTCAAATTCGTTCCTATCTGACGAGCAATAACCAGCACTATCAGGATCAGGAATTGTATGCGAATATGAATGCTGTCCTGAAGGTCAAAGACCTTGATACGGGTACAACAAATGAAGTGCCCCTAACTAACGCAGGGGATGCTTTTACCGGCTCTTATACGATTCCAGATGAGCATGACTATGAACTAACCGTCAGAGCAGAGGAGAAGAGCTTTTACCGTGAAACGCAGCCCGTAACCATCAGCGCCAAAGCTGGGGCGGCGAGTGGTACGAATACTGGCACAACCCAGCCTACGACACCTGCTGAGAAGTCTAAGCTGCTGCCACTCATTCTTTTAGGGGTGGGACTGCTCGTTCTGCTGGTAGCGGCATATTTCATCTGGAAGGCTGTCAAAAAAGCTAATCGTGGCTTTGTCGGCCAGATCGTACTGGAAATCCGGGATGAAAATACCGGCGAAAAGACATACCCGCAGTATAAGAAGCTGAACACCTTCCGGGGCAAATTCAATTTACACCAGTTGCTGCAACTGGCGCCGGAATTTGCCGGAACCGATAAGGTCGTGTTCACGCCAGCGAATCAGGATCGGATCGTGGTGCGTAGCACTCCGGAGATTACGATTGAAAAATCCGGGCGTGCTGTAGACACAGGCAACGGTCTTGAACTGAAAAACGGTGATCGTCTGACGATCCCGCTGGCTAGTGTGGACAAAACCATTTTACTGGAGTTTATTTCAGTAAACAGCTAAACGAACCCTTAGGAGGTCATATCTATGAAACCAGTAGTTAGAGAGCATATCCAACAATTAGACGTATCACTCGGCGGAGGGATCGTAAGCGATAAGATCAGAGTAGATACCATTGATAACCCTATTTTAATTATCGGACTTGGGGGAACGGGGATTGACGCCCTTCTCCGCTTGAAATATCAAATAAACCGCAGATTCAAGCTGCCGGCAGACCCGGTTTCCAAGAAAAAGAGCGAGAAGCCGGATAATGTAGAATTTCTCGCTTTTGAAACGAATGAACAAGACCGTAACAAAAAATACAAAGGGATTGGCTTGGATCCCATCAATGAGTTTGTACTACTGTCCAATGCAGAAATCGGCGGATTGCTGCAAAACCGTAGTATTTTGGAGCCGTACATCACTGACTGGCTGTCTCCCGAACTGAGCATTACCGATGGTATGAACGGGGCGGCAGGGGTACGTCAGGCTGGGCGATTACTATTGTTCACCAAAATCAATCAGGTCGTACAAAGTATTGACAAAAAAATTAAAACCCTGTCTGAAGGCACTAACAAGAAGCTTATGGTGTTTTTGCTGTCTGGATTGTCCGGCGGTACAGGGAGTGGTACTTTCCTCGATATCTCATATATCGTCCGAGGCATCATTGAGCGCGATTATGGTTCCGCTGGTGTAGACCGTGTTAACACACTGGGTTATCTGTTCACGCCGGATATTAATCTGGCGAATAAAAGCCTGAGCGAGCATACGCGTGAATATATTAAAAAGAACGGCTATGCTGCATTGAAAGAACTGGACTACTGGATGAATGTGGACAGTCGTGGCGAACGCTTTAAGCAACAGTACGGTAACATTTTGACTGTAAACTCGCCGCTGCCGCCATTTAATCTGTGTCACCTTATTTCGGCTACGAATACGGAAGGCAAGCTGCTGGAAAATGCTTATGATTACTGCATGAATGTCACCGCTGAGAACATCACCAACTTTATGGCGAGTGAGGAAAAACAGTCAGGCGAAGAGTTCGCCATTCATGACTATATCAGCAACATTCGTACCAATATCGCGCAAATGAATAAGGCGTATCCAGCAAACTATGATTACAATATTATCGGAGCTTCTTCGGCAGTGCTGCCCATGGAGGAAATGACGACATATCTGGCTTACCGGATGTTTGGTAAAATGTCCAAAATGTTTGAGCAAGCGCCGAATCAGGAGGATGTAGAGAAGTTTGCCCGCAAGCTGGGTGTCGATCTGGATAGCATGATCAAAAACTTTGAATCTCGTGTACCTGAGCCGCTTCCGGGTTTTGAGAACAGTGAACGGTTAAGTTATAACAATGTTGTTAAAATGCAAGTAGTCAATATGGACACTGAGCTGGAGCAAACGTTCCTGACGCGTGCCCGCGAAGAGTATATCAAAGCGAAGAAACAACTTCCCGGTGAAATTACAGGACAGTTTACAGACCAAATCCGCCGAATGTTCCTGCATCCCGAGCAAGGACCGTTTTATGTATCTCGCATGATTTATACTGAAAAAGGATTTAGCTTGCTGAAAATGCTGCTTTCCTATGTTGAAACGCTGCGTGAATCGCTGCACCGTATTCCAACGGACATTGAATGGGCGCGTGAGCAAGCGAATGAGAAGCTGGGTGATGCCAAGAGCGCGTTTGTATCCAAGGATAAGAAGAAAAATGCATATATTGAAGCAAAAATTAATGAATATTGGCTGCGGGCTGATGTGGAACGTACAGAGCAGCTCATTGAATTTTATGAAGATCTGTATGACCTACTAAATAAAGAAAATAATCGCATTTATAATGTATTTACTGAAATTTTGAATGCACTGAGTGCCATTTTCGAGAAGAACGGCGATCTGCTGATTAACGGCGAGGAACAATCCGATCACAAAGGAAACAAGACGTACTATTGGAATCTGGTAAGTGTACCGGATATCTCAGAAGTTGTGACCAAGCTGCTGGATAATCGCAATGGTGACGATTTGATCCGTGATTTTGCCCAAGAATTGCTGGAAAATTCAGATCAATGGGTGAAAGATCAGGATATGGATATCATCAGCTCGATTTCTAATTTCTTGACTGACAAATTCGGTGATCTCATTACCCGTTCCATGGAAGATTTCCTGGTCATGAAATACGGACAGGACGAAGCAATTGAAAAATTTGTGGAGCGTTACATTGCAAGCAAGCTGGATGAGGAGGCTGTACCTGTCTTCCATTTGAGCAATAGTTCTGGCAATTTGTACTTCCCGTCATGGGGATTCGTTTCGGTACCTGTACAGTCGCCTAATATCCTGAAGGGCGTTCGCAATTATCAAAATAATGCAATTGGCAAATCGCACTTTACTATTAAAGAAAGTGAAGTCCGTAACCGGATTTTCTGGCTCAATACGCGTAATGGTGTTCCTCTGTTTGTATATACGCCGCTCAAAGTGTATGAAGAGAGCTATGAGAAAACCATTCTTGACCGCGAAGGTATTGGCCGACATCTGGTGCAGACAGGTCAGAACAACTGGACGAATTTGCCGTCGCCGATTCCTGAAAAGTCATGGGGAGAAACTTACGTCAACTCCCGTGTGCAAGCCCACAACGCCCGCATTCGCAATGACTTCGACCGAGCCAAGTCACTCGGCGTGATTCGTGAGAAGGATGTTGATCAAAATACAAGCAGCCGCTTTACTGTAATTCGCTCAAAAGCGCTAGATCTGAATGCGCTACTGGCAGCCTACGATATGCGATTGCAGGAATCCAAGCCGAATTTGGGTGAGGTGAAAAGAGCATGGTCTGAGCTGAAGCGTCTACTAGCTGAAGGGCTTGATCAGGCCGGAAGCAAGGATATTTTTGGCAGCATCAATGAAGAGATGGCGAAGGAAAACCTGATCCGTTCACCAGAGCTAACGCAGGTGGTTCGTGATGAGCTGGCGAAATATATACAAATCGAAGCAAAAGCCGCTGAACTGGAAGCTTTGCTGGGCAAATATCAGGATGAAGAAAAATGGTTGGATCAGTTCATTCAGGCACTCTACACGGACACAATTACGAAAAAAGGCGCTTTGTACGTCTATGATCGTGATGAAGAGGAAGAAGCGTGGGAGCCGTTTGCCAACGTCATGAAAAGCCGCAATTATGTGGAGTTTGAAGTCTTCACAAACTTCCGTGGTTTGGAAGAGAAGAAATTTGCAGCTCTAATGCGCAAGGCGGATCGCCGTGATGCTGTATTGACTTCATCTGAGGATATTACACCACTGCTGGCGAAGTTGGATGAATTGGCTGCAACTTACACAGAGGCTCGCAATCAATTGGAATATGAAAAGGTAGAGCTGGCTAATGGAGCGGAACTTTATGCATTCTATGCTCAAATGGCTGGAAAATTAAACGACATCCGCAGAAAGTTGAAGTAAGTATGAGAGAGCAGCTGTTACGTTATGCGGCTGACTATGCAGCCGCAGAGGACCAATTAATCGGAAGCGGGGATGGACGCAGCAGCATCCATTTCCCGTCCGTGTTTCTTTTTATCGGCGATCGCATGAGCCCGGTGATGAACACAATTGCAGATATCAACCGGACCAAGTGGGATAACAGCACAGGGGTAACCTATATTCAGATTCGCTCACAGGAAGAACATGCGGCTGTAGACCGCTCGGTGGATGCCATCGTTCATACGATAGCAGTACCGGAAGAAAGTAGCCACCAAACGCTACGCCGTGACTTGCACCAGGCTTTTTATACCCATGAATCGAAGTTAATTGAACTTAACACCGCGTTGCGCCGTGCTAGTGGACATCTGGCTGATTACGGACGGTTGTATTCCTCGTTCGAGCGTGTACATTTGTCGATCTTGACAACAGCGGATGATCCCATGAACGTATTAATTCCTGAAATTACGCTGTTGGCAGAGTATATTTTTGCGCAATCTTTTAAATCGGTACAAATGGATTTGTATGTGTTGGTGAGCGAAAGCGATCAGGCTGCCCAATTCGGCTACAGGAGTGCAACATCCGTTGCTTTTATGCGGGAGTTGGATTATATCCAGAGCCCAGCATATACGTTTACAGCACCGCTGCATATGACCGAGGACAAATTGACCATCCCGGTATCCCATGCTCCATCTCCGTTGTTTGATCTTGTCTATGTGCTGTCCGACAAAAATGAGCGCGGCGTAACGGTGGCGAATAGTCTGCGCGAGAGCTGTGATATTATTTGTCACATTCAGCTTCTAAAAAACCGTTATCAGGCAGGAGATTCCTATCGGTCACAGGATGGGGGCTACAATAATACATCGTTTAAGAACAACATCATGACGGAATCCGGGCGGCAGGGTTATGTGTCGGCCGGATTTTCCCGGGTTAACCGCCCTAATCAGTCGATTGCGCTTACAGTGCTGTATCACTTTTATGTGAAGTTGTTAGAGCGTATGAGAACCGAGCAAGAGTGGGACATACGTGATAAGCTAAATTATTTTGGTTTAGATGCTGCCGAGCGTGGCCGCACGCGAAATGATCTAGTTCCTGACAATGAGGCGATCATGGACATGAGCGCACTAATGACCAGCGGAGCCAGTTACGGCTCGTTGAAACGAATGACATTACGTGAAGCAGAGGAAGCCTTGTTTGGTCAGGGCTGCGAAGCCTTTTTCCGTGACAACTGCGAACGGATCGTACATAAACGCTTGGGAGATTTTCAGGCGGATTTGCGTTTGCAGACGGCTGTGAACGCAGCTGCTAAAGAACATCCTCATATCGGCTTTTTCGAGCTGACAGATTGGACAGATGAAAATCAAACAGGAAATGTGCTTACGGCTATTCGGGGACTGATTCGTGATACGTCCAATGATTTGCAGATTAGTGCAGCCGAACTGGATGCGCTGTATAGCGGACGAGTGGAGGATCAGCCCTTTCAACGACTGCCACTTATGGATAAACATAATGTGCGCAGCTTGATCCGTTATCTGACCGAGACAGTCTACGGACATAAATTGCACATGTTGCGGATTCAAGTGGATTTGGAGCTACTTCGCCGCTATGAGCTGGCATTGGAAAAATGGCATGCACAGGCCAAGCATATTACAGTACAGCTTGCCAACCTAGAGCGTGACCTGCATCAAACTGCAACGGACAGTATTCGGCAGGCTGACAGTTACACAGGCCAAAACCTGTTCGAGTACTATGAGCGTGTGACAGAGGATGTCATGCGTGAGCTAGAAAGCAAGCGGGGAAAATCTATATTCTTTGACACCCGGCATATGGGACCTGTATCTGGATTGCTGGATGGAGGTTTATCCGCGCTGGTGGATAGACTTACACAGACCTGCCGTACCTTGATTCTCAGCTCACAGCCATTTAATCAGACATTCGAAGAAGAATTATTACGTCGTGCCAATGTAGCTGCTGCATATGAAAATCGGCGGGTCGTTCCAAAGGATGAACTGTTTAAAAAACTGTATCAAACGTTAGAAGAGCATGGCGGAATTAATGTACGTTTGCTCGACTACACCCATGAGCATCGGTATGAAGAAAAGTACTTCTTTGGTGATTACGAAGGCGAGTTTCTTCCTTATGCGATGGAAGTGGACATTACTTCGCGAATTTACAAGCTGGGTTTTGTGCATGAGCGTCGCAGCAGCGGGGTGGAAAAACTGCATTTGATGGGCGGCTTCCATCTGGAAGATCTGATGGTTTACCGCAACGGCAAAACGTATTATGAGACATATACTGCGAATGGTTTCGTGTTTCATGGAATCGACGTGGACCGGTTGCCGGAATTGCGGTAGCCACATATTATCCTACTTTAATGATGGAAGGAAGCAACGAATCTTATGAAGCAACGTAAATTTAACGTTCTCCTGTTGGTGTTCGGCTTGCTGGGCGCTGTAGTAGGCTTCATCTTGGGAGAGCTTATTCTTCACAAATTGATAGGCCACTGGCCACATATCATCGTGATCGGGCTGTATTTTGGCATCATGGCGCTGTGCATTGGTCTAGGTTGTCTTATCGGCGAACTGATTTCGCCACAGTTAAATGGGCATTCATGGCGACAACGATACTCCGGATTGTCCTGGAAATTACTAGTACCTGCTACACTCGTCATGTTGTTCGTGGCAGGTCTGCTATTAGAACTAGGTTATCAGGTTAACCCTGAAGGGCGCAAGAGTGTACAGGACCTCGTGCTTGTGATTGATAATTCTGGGAGTATGCAGCAAACAGATCCCGATAATGAACGCCTAACGGCTGCCAAGAGTCTAATTGGGCAAATGGATGGTGATAAGCGCGTAGCCATTGTTTCATTTGAATCCACTGCGCAGTTGGTGCAGCCATTTACTCCCGTTGGCACAGACGCAGAGAAGCAAGCGGTTTATTCCAAAATCGATAGTATGCAGACTATAATGTCAGCCGGTACAGACATTGGGCTTGCTCTGGACGAGACGATCAAGGAGATTGAAACCCAAGGCAATGCGGAAAAAGGTTCACTCGTTATTATGCTCTCTGACGGCTTTAGTGAACTGGATACTCAGACCGCATTGGCTCCTTACATTGCCCGCCAGATTCCGATTAATACGATCGGCCTGAAACTGGCAGAATCGGAAGGTATAGCTTTGTTGCAAAATATTGCCAGCCTAACGGGCGGAACTTATTCTAATGTAGCTAATGCCCAAGGACTTACTCAGGCGTTCGGTAAAATATATAACCAAATTGGTGATCGCACGCTGGTAACGGAGCGGACAGGTGAGTATGCCGACAGTCTGTATTTTGCCATTTATCGCGTAACGGCTCTGGTTATCATTGGGGTTCTATTAGGGTTGGCTCTTGGATTGATGTTTGATAACCGTTTTCTCGCGAGGAATTTCGCAATTGGTGGAGTTCCAGCCGGCTTGCTCGCTGGCTTGATTTTGGAAAGAGGGTTATCTGGCTCGCCTATAGGTGACTTGATGATACGTTTGCTGGCAGCGCTCATACTTGCGGCCCTTATTGCTGTCTTTTCGCTTGTTCTGCCGATTGCGGAAAATACTCGCCGATCTTCTGGTGGTGGGAGCCAGGGGGGACCGTCAGGCCACCGGAGAGGGACACCAGAAGGCCCGACGCGCAATCGACGCAACAGTGGGTTTTAGAACGGGAGGCGGGAACTTATGCAGTATAGGGATGCACAGCCCGATGATCCTGTGATTTCGGAGCTGAGCCACAAAATTGACGACAACCGGGTTGTGTTACGCTGGCAGTGGCCTGAAGGCGCAGCCGTGGTCTATATTGCCAAACAATCAGCTGATACAGGTGCGAATGGACAGAATGAAGCACCGACTTCTGAACTGAAGCTTTTTACACGCGAGGAATATAAGGCCGCTGGCAGCTATCGTGACCGAATTGAAGGCATTGGACGTGTGCGGTATACCGTGTATCCAGCTGTTCGGGAGGCTGGAGAAACCTTTGTAATCCGCCAGCAAGACGGAGCCAACCAACTGGAGTTGAGCACAGGTAGGGCTAAAATCAAATATGCGGTTCACCATAAAAAAAGCTGGTTTCGCAGCCGCAAAACAGTCCAGATTCAGGTGACAGCCGAAGTTCCTGTTCCGCAGGAGGCGCTTTGCTACGTGAAGAAGCGCGGTGGCTATCCGGCAGACCGGGACGATGGAACCTTGTATGCGTTCACGGCACCCTTTGCCGCAGGACGGAATGTTTTACCCTCTATTGAAGTGGGGGGAGATGAGTATGTGCGGCTGTTTTTTACGAACGGTCAGAAGTATGGCACGATATATGAATTAGTCCCTGAATGAAAGGAGGCCACAACCGATGAGTTTTCTTAGCAATTTATTCAGAAGAAAGCCACAGGCCGAGCCACGGCCGTTATTCTATGATATTGTGTGCCCTTATTGCTTTAGTAAATTTTCACCAGAGGAAGTGGTATTCCGTGCTTCTCATCACCGCGAAGATGATGAGGATTACGCTTTGGGTGAAGATGAGCTGTTGAACAAATATCGGGAGCGTTTTGGCTTGGATAGTGTGCATGATATGGAGGCCATTCTTCATCCCTATGATGTACCTGAGGAGCATCGCTTGTATTCAGATCATGTGCTGACAGGTCTGACGGACCGTTACGGTGAGCTGACGCGTCACCGACTGTGCCCACACTGCCATAACGAGCTGCCTGTAACCGCAGGCAAGGTGCCGAGTAATATCATTTCGATTATTGGAGCTTCACAGGCGGGGAAATCTGTATATATGACCTCCCTGATTCACACGCTGCAGCATGTGACGGCCGACCATTTTGACGCGGCTTGCATGCCGCTCAATGCAGAGATCAGCCGCAAGTTCCGCACGATGTATGAGGAACCACTGTTTGAACGTGGCGATCTGCTTACATCGACGCAAAAAGAAAAGATGCAGGAGCCTTTTATTTTCCAGTTTGTATTTAAGGATGAGGAAAAGCCACCACTGACTTTGGTATTTTTTGATGTAGCTGGTGAGGGGATGGTCGATCAGGACTATCTGGGACTGCATGGACAGCATATTAAAAATTCTGCGGGTATTCTTTTTATGGTCGATCCACTGCAAATCCGTTCTATCCGGGAACGTATTAAGATTAATCTTGGCGATAAGCCTGGTGAATGGGTCTCGCAATATGATGAGCCGCGTGATGTCGTACTTACGATGTTCGGTGACTTTATCGCATACCAGGAAAAAGGCAAGACGGACATTCCAACCGCTGTGGTCCTGACCAAAAGCGACATGCTTACTGCGCTGGCAGATGAAGAAGGCACGTATATCAAGACGAACAGCAATATTTTTAATCCAATGGAACATCGCAAATACATGGATTTGGATGAGTTCTCGAACATAGATGGCGAAGTTCGGCGCTTTATCGAGAAGGTGGATAAGCCGTTCAAGGGCACAATGGATGTATATTTTACAGATACAGCCTATTTCGCGGTTTCTGCTCTAGGTAGCAATCCGGTGGAGCAAAAGCTGCAAGGGTTGGTTAGTCCGATCCGTGTAGATGAGCCATTCATTTGGCTGCTATACAAGTTGAAGTACATCGAGGGGAGAGAATCACAGTGAGTTATCCTACCTCTCGTATGATACAGCAGCAGATGTACACACGGGAACGGCGTGGTATTTTCCGTTCTACCGAAGGCTTTGATACCGTGGCTAATTCCAAAGGACTGGATACTTCATTTATTAAAAAGGTGTTGCATCCTTTATGTGTGTATGATGCGCCTGCGGCATTGACAGCGCGTGGTGAGAAGCAGGAGAGTGGCTATCCGGAAGCTTTACATCTGGTACGGACAGAGTCCGGGGATGTAGTGCTCGGACGCAGTATTTATAAAGCAGCGGATTTCACTGGGCTGCGGAGCGCTTTTTTTACGCATAACTATGTGATTCCGGCCGGACATGGTGAGTCTCCATCTGATTATAAGCAGTGGCTGAACACTTCGTTTGTCGATACCTATGATATTGAGCAGGGAACGGAATTACCGGAATTAGAGCGTCTACCAGGTGGAAGTGTATTTCCCGCTGTTGACCCGTCTGCAGTACTGGCTCAATTGCAGCTGAGCGAAGAAGTGTTCAAGCAGCTCTTGTACGCAGTCATGATGTCAGCCGCGGGTCGCAAAAAGGTATATGTAGCGCTGAATGTGCCAGCAGAAGTGGTAGCATCCTCAGCCAAGCAACTGCTGGGTGTGTTGTACGCGGCACTGCCTTATGCATTTCGCAACAGACTCGGATTTCTTACATATGCGCAGGAACCGAACAGCAGAAAAGGCATTCACTTAATGTTCGTTGAGCCTTTCAGCTTGCGTCCCGGTGATCGGAATGTAGAAAAGGACTTTGTATTTGACCTCTCAAACAATAGTCGAATACTGAATGTGGATGCAGAGCAGGTGAAACAGCCTTATTTTGACTGGATTGTCCGTACGCTACTGAATGGCGGGGCTGCGGACGATTTTCTCAAATTTGCCGAGCAAATGCTGACAGGCATGGAGGCAGGACGTGAACTATTGCCCTCCAGCTATCATGAGCTCATTACGCTGTACAGAATTGAGCAGGGAGAGCGGTCATTATACAACGAGCAGCGAATCGCTGTATTACGAAGCTTGACTGATTATTTATCGCTATCTGATGCGTTACCACGTAAAATGTGGCTGAATGATCTGTTTCTTTCATTTTTTGATCATGAGTTTGATCGGGTGAAGGATGGACATATTCCGGATGTAGGGCTGGTCGATTGCTTCAAGGACTATTATAAAGTTCATGCACGCAGCAGCGAAAATCGGCTGGTGGAATATTTAATCCGTTCGCTAAACAATGCTTATACTGCCAGGAATACGGAAGCAGTCACATATATTTATCATACGATTGAAGAGAATCCGTCATTAGGCAAGGTCTATTTTACGAAAGTACTGGGTAATCCGGCACTCACCAAAATGCTGTTCATTCCCTACATGGACAGTCAGATGAAAAGAACGCCTGATGTAAAGGGCCTGTTGGCCGTGGTGCATGAATGGGGCAGTCGGTATATCGAAGTGTCGGCGAATGTCGATTTTCAGCTTTTGGCCGAATCTGCATTGATGGGCAAGCTACGTGCTGAGAGAAAGCCGGTAGAGGCTGTGGCTGCCATTCACCAACGCTTGCGTCAATGGGACAGTAGTTCTGCCGTAGGCACACTGTCCCCGCTGGAGCAATCCGGATTGACAGAACGCTTACAGGAAGCAGCGGATCGGTATTTGCTCACTGAAGTAGAGCTAAAAGAAATTTCACCTGATCAGGTCGTACAGATTCCGTTTTTCACACGACCCGATTTGGTGCAGTGGGTTGGAAAGTTGCCTGCTCCTCTCAAGGGACAAGCCGTGCGATTGATTGCGGCTTATGATTGGTTTAACACGGAGCACCCGGAACCATCGGTGCTAGACGGTCTGGAGCCAAGCGAAGTAGAAAAGGTGCAAGATTGGGCTTATGGTTGGCTGCCCCAGCAGCTTGCAGAAGGCCATTTTGCCCGTCTGTTGCCAGCTTTCTATCGTTCTGATGGTACTGGCGAGGGAATACTGGATTTTGCTCGCCTGGTCAGTTCGATCCGCAAATGGGCGAAGGATAACGATACGATGTACCGCTTTATCCGCTGGTCGGAGGAACACGCTGAGTTTGCTACTCCACGTGGTGGTTTTGAGCCAGCCTATCGGCGTGCGTTGCTTTTATTCTTCCAAAAGGAAGGACGAGAGGGACTGCATAAAAAGACGCTTTGGCGTCAATATTTTGAATCTGCTAAGCCTGTGTTTAAAAATTTCTATTTGGCAGCAAAACGTGAGACAGATACGCCTTTGGTCAAAACGCTTCGTCGTTTCCGCAAAGGCGGGGTGATTTCCGGGATCGTATTAATCATTATTGCAGGTACATTAGGCGGCCTGAAAGCAACTGGGGTAATTGGATCTGTGGACACACCAACGCCTGCCGCTGTTCCAAAGCCTGTACAACAGCCAGTAGAGCCTATAGTGCCGATAAAAGAGGAGCCTACTGCAATAGTGACACATGTACCTAATACCAAGTCCACTACGAAAATGGTCAAGCTGTTGTTTGCGTTTCAAACATCGGCAGAGCAGGCAGAATTTAAGCCTAAAAAACTCGTCATTGTCGGCGCGGATCAACAGGAGCACTCATACGAAAATTTTACGCTTGCTGAACAGAATGATAAGGAAGCAGCCAGTAAAGCTAACAATGGTTCGTCCGGTGACGTTAACACTGAGGGAGCTACCACCAAAAGCAAGACAGCAGACAGAGAATCCACAGGTGGTGGTTCTACAGATCTGAACGGTACATCCAGCGGAAAAACCGCTGATCAGACTGGAGCAGTGACAGACAACACAGACGGAGGCGCGACTTCAGAGATATCAACTGAGGGTAGCGGTATAGCAACTGATAAAACCACGACCAGCACGTCCGATAATGGTACAGGAATAACGGAATATGACCTCGACAAGTATCCTTATCGTACGTTGTTGACCATTTGGCAACGGCTAGAGCTAAATGATGCTAGCACGGTTACCGTTGATGGGAAAGATTATCCGCTAGTTCAAGTGAAAACTGCGGACTAAGCAACTATAGACAGTAAAAAGACGGGTTCCTTTCAGGGCCTGTTTTTTTGCTATGTATAAGTTTATATATAGAATGTATTCGTTATTTTGAAACTGACTGTATTTAGTAGACGATCATTTTACGAAGGTATTGACACCAAATAGGCGGCTGATTAAAATTAGTTGGAATTCAAACTATTAAAATTCGATAGATATGGAGGTTAGCAGTGAAATGGGAAGTGAGGTGTACCCCGTTTGTCTTCCATGGGAGGAAGAGAGCACGATGTATTTAATTAAATGGATTTTCACCACCGTCCGGCGTGAGATTGAAACAGCACTGCGCCCTTTGGGGCTTACCTCCCCACAATCGCAGACGCTCTATATACTGGCGATGTCGCCTGGAGTCACCAATACGGATTTGGAAAAGCTATTGCTTATTGATAAATCAAGTGTTACCAGCCTGGTTAACGGGATCGTTAAGAAAAACTGGGCAGTACGCCAAAGTCATCCGGAAGATGCGCGAATGAAGCAAATCTATTTGACCGAGGAAGGCTTGGAGATTCACAAGGTAGCCGAACGTACCATTGAGCAAATTAAAAGCTCCGTAGGCAAAACGTTATCTGTCGGAGAGTCAGAGGCGCTGCGCGGTTTGCTCAAAAAAATTCTTCACGATTACCGTCCTGCGAATACCTGCGTTTGAACGGATAAATAGAAAAATGTGCCCGGATGGGGAATCCATAAGCTATAAAAAGTCACCTAGATAAGGTGTTAACAGGAGAGGGAGAAACCAAATGATAAAAGAACAAACTTATCCCAATGCGGATAAGCTTATGCGTGTTTTGGCCTTCACACTTGTTTTTTCAGTGATGAACGCTTTTATGTTTAATGTAGTAATGCCTGTGATCCGGGAGGAATTTCATATTAGTGCCTCCGATGTAAGCTGGCTGCTGACGGGTTATATGATCGTGTATGCGGTTGGCTCGGTGACCTACGGTAAGCTGGCAGATAAGTATCGTCTCAAGGATTTGCTGACATTTGGGATTATCTTTTTTGCACTAGGCTCGCTTATTGGGCTGTTGGCCAATCAATTTTGGATGTTAATTGTAGCTCGTTTGCTCCAGGCCACAGGGGCTGCTGTTATTCCGGCAACTGCTATGATTGTTCCTGTTCGTTATTTCTCGGCTGAAAAAAGAGGGCGAGCTTTGGGCGTCACAGCAATCGGCTTAGCATTAGGCACTGCACTGGCTCCTATTATTTCTGGTTTGATTACAGGCTTTGCGAGCTGGCGTTTTCTGTTCGTCATTTCCATGCTGCCACTGATCGCTTTGCCGTTCTTTCGCAAATACTTGGACGATCAGCGAGGAGAGGATCAGAAGTTTGATTTTCTGGGTGGATTATTGCTGGGTGGAACAGTGGCCTTCTTGTTGCTTTCCATTTCACAAGCCAATATGATATTTTTTCTGATCGGTGTGGTTTTATTTGGACTGTTTATATGGCGCATTAATACTGCCCACGATCCGTTCATCCAGCCGAAGCTGTTCCGTAACAAGCAATATTCATATGGGCTTCTTATCGCTTTTTTAGGGACGGGGATTAGCTTTGGATTGCCTTACTTGGCACCACAGTTTCTGAATAGTCTCAACCAGCTTACACCAGCAACGATTGGACTGATTATGTTTCCCGCTGCTATTGCGTCAGCTCTATTAGGAAAAAAAGGGGGGCGCTTGGCCGATAGCAAAGGGAATTCAGTTCTGGTGTATACAGCCGTATCGCTATTATTTATTTGCTTTATCAGCTTGTCCACGTTTGTAGGTGCGTCTCCGTATCTGATTTTGTTTTTGCTTATTTTCGGGAATGTAGGTCAGACCTTTATGCAGATTGCCATGTCCAACACAATTTCTCGTACTTTGTCGAAAGATCAGATTGGTGTTGGAATGGGGCTGCTATCTCTGTTGAATTTCATTGCCGGGGCGATCACAACAAGTGTTTTGGGCAAAACGTTAGATAGTTCCTCGTCCTTTCATTTGAATCCTGTTGTATCTAATGTCCAGGTGTTCAATTTTAGCAATATATTTACGGTGCTTGCGCTGATTGCACTTGTGACGATGGGGCTTTATGCGTTGCAGTTCCGGCGAGGGGCACGTGGCAGTAAGCCTGCTGTCGAATAAGGATAAACATTTTATGTAAGCTCATGCCATAACAAGGGTATAATATAGAAGGAGAAATTTTCTACGGAAGGATGGAGTGCCCAGCATGACAAGAAACCTTCAATATGTACCCTATGGTTATGAACCACCAATCGAAACGCACAAAGGGACTATGGTCTACTATGATACGTTTGAGCAGACTACAGCCAGTGAGCTGGAGCTTTTTGCCGAAACGGGGGCTGCACTATCTTTTACAAAGCTAGTGCTGTATCCACTACATGAAGAAACCGTCAGAAGAATGTGGAAGCAGCCAGTACGCTCGTATTATAAGCGGGTCGACGAGCTGGGAGAGTGGCAGCGAGAGCAGGCTTTGAGTGCTGTTGTGATTGAGAACTGGGAAGGTAAGCGAAAAAAGTATACGCCGATTGAAGCAGCCATTCGTTTTTTGGCGGAAAAGTATGCAACTCCGCTTTTTTTGTATATGAGTCCTGAAACTGCTAATTTGTGCGCTTCCTATGCATCCTTTGGAGAATGGATTAGAAACGTCAGGTTGGTGCTTTCGAGTGAACCCTTGGAACTTCATCCTAAGCTAGTACAGTACCGTAATCGCTGGAACACGGTAAAAGAAGCAACAAACCGCGACTCCAAGGTTGACAAAGAGGAGCATGAATTATAGAATAGAACTAATCGTAAAAATTACTATTGTAATTGTATACCATGTATTCCAATTGAGGAGGAAGAACAAATGCGCGTTATTGTTACCTTGGCATGCACCGAATCCGGTGATCGCAACTATACAACAACCAAGAACAAAAGAAATCATCCGGAGCGTATTGAAATGAGAAAATACTCTCCGCGTTTGAAAAAGTACACGATTCATCGTGAAACTAGATAATTTGAGGTTTGCTGCATAGCAACCTGAATGATTCTGCTTCGTGAGCGGAGCCTGTTAAGTTTGCATAAAGCCTGCGTTATGGAACCGGCGAAAACTTGAATTAGTCCAGTGGACAGAGTGTCCAAAGTTAAAGCTAGCACCTAAGAGGATGGCTTCTTTTCATGGTTGTTTGATAGATGCTAAGCTACATGGCACGCTTTGCCTTTTGAATCGAAAGCACGTGGCCACCGAGTTCTCCTATGCTGATGTCAGCATGCAGGACGAGCCGGAGAACCATTCACAATATGCTTATATAACGATGGAGGCTAACGAAAGATACGGAGCGTTCGTGTAATGGGCGATGCGATATATACGGCATCGTTCGCTTGTCGTTTACGACCTTGAGCGCAACTGTTACGATCTGTCGTCTTTTTTTCTGAGACATAACCGCTCTTTTTGCTAACTGATAGAGCATTGCTGCAGTGCGTTTGAGTTTGAAACTAAAACTACATGAAAGATTAGGTGAAACAAATGAAAAAAGATATTCATCCAACATTGAATAAAGTTATCTTTTTAGACCCTAGCTGTGGATTCTCTTTCCTGAGTGCTTCCACTAAGTATTCGCAAGAAACGATGGAATGGGAAGATGGCAACACATACCCAGTTATCCGTGTAGATACTAGCTCCGCTTCCCACCCATTCTTCACTGGTAAACAAAGAAACGTGGATATCGGTGGACGTGTGGATCGCTTTAACAAAAAATACAACCTTAAGTAAGACTCTTCGAAAGCTAGGTTTACGGATTATGTTGATAATTCGTAAACCTAGCTTTTTTGTTATCTACGGACTAATTACGTCCGAAAACAATGCGAATAACAAATGTATTTTGCGCCTCAAATGTAACACTCTTTTACTAGCTTTAAGTAAGCTTAATCAAGTAACCCGATTTGTCATTGCCATGTGGATCACTTCTCCTCTGGAAAAAGCCGTAGATCGCATCACGCACGTTTTGCTCAAACTGCACGTTGTTCCAATCCCAACACTGTTAATCGGTACCGCTTATCCTGATTGTTTGATAACATGCTCATTTTGCAAGTGCCAAAGTGTAATAAGAACATGAAAGCAGCAGTTTTCCCGGAACGGTACGAGAAGCTGCTGCTTTCCAATGTAAAATGAACGCGCACAATTGTCGACAATGCTAATCTTGGCAAACTAATCATTTTATAACGTAATTCTATACTTCGAATAAGATTGTCTTACTTAAAAATAATCGCAGGTATCTAGCCTGCGATTATTTTGTATAGAAAAAGAGTCGTGGTTAAGAGAGGATTTCGATAAATCACACGCGGAAATGAGTTATTTGAAGAATAGTATTGGGGACTTAATGCAACTAGCATCATTATAATAACTTTTGTTCAGAATTGGTTCAGAGCTTTCGTATATATTAATTGAAACGACATAAATCACTTTTTTTCGACAAATATATGAATAAAAATTAATATAAACGCATTATTTATCGATAAATTCAGTGAACAGGCTTATTAATTTTGAATTATGTAAAAACATTTCGAAGATCGAATAGGATCGTTTTACTCAAAAGTAAAATTAGGAGGTACAACCATTGAAGGTTTATTCACTTAAGTGGGCAGCCGCTCTTGTTGCTCTTCAGGCGACGTTTGGTACTTCTGCTTACGCTGCAACGCCTGCCGATAATTTGTTTTCAGATACATCCTATGTGACGAGTGATAAAATGGCAGTCATCCAAGAAGCTGTACGCCAGGGGCTTTTATCGGGAGATCCTCAAGGAACCTTTCGCCCTGCAGCAACATTAACTCGTCAGGAACTGGCAGTATTATTGGTCAGAGCTTTAAAATTGGACCCTGTTTCGAGTTCTTCTACTTTTAAAGATGTGCAAAGTAAACAATTTGCTACGCCATATATAGAGGCCGCACAAAAAGCTGGATTTCTATCCGGGGATGGATTAGGGAATTTCCGTCCGAACGATCCTGTTACACGTGAAGAGCTGGCAGCCGTGTTTGTTCGTGCAGTTGGAGGGGGTAATGCAGAGGGCGGATCAAGCATTTTGCCCAAAGATCAGTCCTTGGTAAGCCAATGGGCGGCTGGATCGGTAGATACGGCACTTCGTCTGGGCTTAATTGACATTCATGACAGCAAGCTCAATCCCACAGGTGAAGTAAAAAGGGAGGATATTGCTCCTTTTCTCTTGGATATTTTCAAAACTCAAGAGCAAACAGCTACGATCAATAGCATTGATGGAGACATTGTAACGATCGATAATGTTCCTTATTTAATAGAAGGAAAGTTGAAAGAGTTGATCGGAAACTCCAATAAAGATGCGTTAAAAGGAGCTATATTAAAGTTTAATTCGCGCAATCGTAATGTGGACGGGCTGCAACAATTGGAGATCGTACAAAAAGATGTTGTGCTAAACACTGATGGTCTGCCGGAGAGCAGCCTGCTTCGAATTTCAGGTGATGGTGTTCAGATTAAAGGGGATATCCAAGGAGCAATCGAGCTTAATGACGGTGTTTCTAATATCCAGCTGAATGGCAACGTAAACCATCTTACTGTGAATTCTGGCAATGGTATTTCTATTAAAGGAACTGGAACAATTGCGGAGCTTCAAGTTGCCAATACGAACGCTAAAGTGACATTGAATCCGAATTTTAAAGTTGAAACGATTAAGCTGCCTAAAGATGCATCCGTTTCACAAGTTATCCAAAATTACAACGAAGTACAAAAGCAGATTGGACAAATTCAGTTGACTGACGGAACGGTTCAAGAACCGACTACAGTTACGTCGAGCAGCGTGACATTTTCCTCTGGAGGTGGAAGTTCAACAAAATCAGTGACTAACCATGCGCCAGGCGTTACTACTGGGTTTACTGACACTACGTTAAGTACAGCAGATGAGCCTAAAAAGGTTAATCTGGCAAATAGTTTTACTGATGCTGATGGAGACACTCTGACTTACACAGCAGAGTCTTCTGCCACGAACGTAGCGACGGTAGCAGTGAATGGAAGTCAGCTGACTCTCACACCGGTGAGTGCAGGAACAACCAAGGTCACGATTACGGCGAACGACGGCAAGGGCGGGACCATAAACAGCCAGTTCAACGTGACAATCACACCGGTGATTCCCGAAGTCGTGAACCATGCGCCGAAGGTGGAAACGTCGATCAGCAATGTAACGACAGGAGTCGCAGACGGCATCAAGGCCGTGAGCTTTGCAGATGTGTTCGCAGATGAAGACAGCGACGCGCTGACATTCACTGCAACTTCGACGAATGCGGGCGTGGTGACAGTAGCGGTAAACGGAAGCGATCTGAAAATAACGCCAGTGAACGCCGGTACAGCCACGATTACGGTAACGGCAGATGACGGAAACGGCGGCACAGTGGATACGCAGTTCAACGTGACAATCACACCGGTGATTCCCGAAGTCGTGAACCATGCGCCGACGGTGGAAACGTCGATCAGCAATGTAACGACAGGAGTCGCAGACGGCATCAAGACGGTGAGTCTTGCAAGTGTGTTCGCAGATGAAGACAGCGACGCGCTGACATTCACTGCAACCACAACAGATACGGGCGTAGTGACAGTAGCGGTAAACGGAAGCGATCTGAAAATAACGCCAGTGAACGCCGGTACAGCCACGATTACGGTAACGGCAGATGACGGAAACGGCGGCACAGTGGATACGCAGTTCAACGTGACGATCACACCGGTGATTCCGGAAGCTGTGAACCATGCGCCGACGGTGGAAACGTCGATCAGCAATGTAACGACAGGAGCCGCAGACGGAGTTAAGACGGTGAGTCTTGCAAGTGTGTTCGCAGATGAAGATAGCGACGCGCTGACATACACCGCAACTTCGACGAATGCGGGCGTGGCGACAGTAGCGGTAAACGGAAGCGATCTGAAAATAACGCCAGTGAACGCGGGTACAGCCACGATTACGGTAACGGCAAATGACGGAAACGGCGGCACAGTGGATACGAATTTCACTCTAACGGTGACTCCTCCACCCGCTGTTAATCACGCTCCTGTTGTTCAAAGCACGATTAATGATATTTCTACAGAAGCAGGTGCTATGGACACAACTATTGGACTTGCTTCAACTTTTGCGGATGAAGATTTGGACTCGCTAACGTATTCCGCTGATTCATCGGACCCTGGCGTAGCAACGGTTTCCGTTACAGGCGATCAACTGATTATTACTCCGCTAGCAGTCGGGAGTGCTACAGTAACAGTCACCGCAGATGATGGAAAGGGGGGAACCGTTCAAACGATCTTCCAAGTCACTGTTGGAGAAAAGAAAGGACTTTTCTTCTCCGAGTTGGCATGGGGGGAGGGCGACCCTATGATGCAGATTATTGAGCTTTATAATGCGGGTTCAGAGAGATTGGATGCTTCAAAAATTAGAATTGAACGTAGTGGCGGTGCAGATCCGATCGAAATAAGTCAAGACGCTGGTGCTTTTATTCAAGGTAAAGCTACTTTTGTGATAGGAGAAACCATGTTTTTTGGTGATGTGTATGTAGATTACTCCACGGGTATGGAATTTTATAACGATGATTTAGCACCTGTCACTTTATCACTCTATTACGATAATCAGTTGATTGATACGGCGGTGTTTCAGCCTCATACCACTATAGCTAGACAATCCGATGTTACCCATGGAAATGCAGGCCACTACGAGGCGAGTGAATGGTTTGATGAAGGAATCGATTATACGGATAATATCGGTATCTTTAGCAGCGAGGCGCCATAATGAATAAAAAGAATAGAGGGAACATCATGAGTTCTAAACCTAATAAATGGCTGATTACATTAGCTTTGGCTGCACTTGTTGCTCCAACAGCCTTGCAGACGATTGCATCTGCTGCCAGTGATGCATCAAACGGAGCAGCTCTGGCCAGCCTGCCTTTTAAAGACATCAATAATGTTGCTTCTAAGCAAAAGACAAGCATCCTCCAAGCCATTGAAGCTGGGCTTCTGCGTGGAGGCCCATCCGGATCTTATCGGCCAACGGATTTGTTGACTCGTCAAGAAATGGCGGTTCTATTAACTCAAGCTCTGCAACTCTCTATTTCTAAAGCAGCAACCAGCAGCTTTGCGGATGTAGACTCGAAAAGTTGGTCGAGTCCCTATATTGAGGCTGTACACCGTGCAGGACTCATGAATGGAGACGACGGTAACAAATTCAGACCCAAAGCGGTAGTGACCAGAGAGGAGGCGGCAGTACTGCTTATGCGGGCCGCCGGGCTTCCTATCGCAGCTGACGCCACGGAGTCTGCTAAACTTACTGATTGGAATCGGGTTAGCCCGTGGGCACGGCCTTACGTAAATACGGCTTTACAGTCGGGTTCCATGGAGACGGATCAATCCGCTTTCAAACCTAAATCGTCTGTTCAACGTCAAGATATAGCCCAGTATATGATGTCTACCTTTTTCCCTAAGGACCATGTTGTCCAACTCCAAAAAGTGGAGGATGGAAAGGCTTGGATTAACGGGATTGAATATAAACTTTCGGATTCAGTTAAAGGAATCTTGCAAACCTCTAACCAGGAGATTCTCAAAGGAGCAGATATTCAATTTGTAGCATCACAGCGGACCATTGAATCGATCACCAAACTAGTCATCCATGCGAGCGGGCAAGCCCCGATAGGGCAAGCTTCCGAATTCAGTGGTAATCTTGTATTAGATGGTCATAACTCTACGATTGACGGAGACTTAACTATTGACGGTGATTACATTTCAGTTATGAATTTGAATGTCAAAAATAGCTTTACAGTTACGTCAAGCCTTGGACATGATTTCTATGCCTCTAAATTTACGGTACAAGGAAAAACATATATTCAGGGTGGTGACCAGAACACCGTATTATTTGATGCATCTGAGCTGAAGGATGTCGAGGTCTCCAAACAGGATGTCCACGTTGTCATTCAAGGAAATTCGACGGTGGATCAAATGACATTGACTTCCAATGCAACGATTGAAAATGATTCATCCTCAACGATACAGCATTTGAATGTTCTTGCTGGTGCCCAGCAGGTAGAGTTGCAGGGGACTATTCAGCAAATGTCGGTCAACAGCGATCAGTCCGTAGCTCTGACAGGCAAGGCCTCCATTAATACATTGGCTGTGAACAGTTCCACCCCGGTCAGTCTGGAGGTAGCTGGAACTATTTCAAATTTACAAGTAAATAACTCTGCAGCAAATATTAGTGTAAGCTCCTCCAGCCAAGTCACGAATACTTCATTTGCAGCAGGTGTGTCCTCTTCGACGGTATCAGGAGTCACTACAACTTCTTCTGGCAGCTCGCGTTCTACGGTTGTGACCAATACAGCGCCGAAGTTAGTGACCAAATATGACGATCAGGCCGTAACTGTGGGCGATTCTGAACTTCAAATTGACTTGCTTGGTCATTTTACGGACGAGGAGCAGTCCGAGCTCAAATATACGGCAGTGTCGTCTAGTACAAAAATCAGTACAGTTCGAGTAGAGGGAACAAATCTATTTATTAAGGCTGTTGGCAAAGGGACTGCAACCATTACGATTGCCGCCGATGACCAGGCCGGGAAAAAAGCGGGAACGAATTTCAAAGTTCGTGTCAATGAATCTCCTGTTTCATCGGGTATCCCTGATCAAAGCAAGCAGTTGGGGAGCGGCGACGTAAACTTATCTTTGGGATCGTTTTTTACGGATTCTGAAAATGATCCCATGACCTATGAGGTTGCGATCGATGATCCTTCCATTGCCACCTTTACCCTGACTGGTGATCAATTGGTATTAACTCCGGCAACTGTAGGACATGCCCAAGTTACCGTCAAGGCATCCGATGGTCGTGGAGGCAGCGCAAGCCAGTCGTTTCAATTGGCGGTAACTGCAGTACCTAATCAAAATCCGGTTGTAAATCAGAAGCCAGGCAACCAAACGCTTACTGTTGGCGATGCGGACTACATCCTGGATTTATCCCCGGTATTCCTTGATCCGGATAGCAATCCGCTAACCATATCGGCAGAATCCTCGGATCCATCTATTGCGACGGTCTCTGTTAACGGAAACCAGGCTACGGTTCATGCGGTTTCCTCAGGAACAGCAAACATCCAGCTAAAAGTGGCAAATGGCCTTGGAGGCGAGGTTAAGGCCAATTTTGATATTACCGTTAATGAACCTCCGGCATCCTTGGGAATTCCGGATCAAACGAAACAAATCAATTCAGGCGACATTCAATTATCTTTAAACAACTTCTTTACCGACCATGAGCAGGATACGTTATCATACAGCATTGATATTTCCGATTCTTCGGTTGCGACTGCAGTGTTGAATGGGGACACGCTTACCATTACACCATTAAAGATTGGCAGCACAGCAGTATCCGTTAAAGCATCTGATGGCCATGGAGGCAGCATAAGCCAGTCATTCCAAATGGAAGTAACCGCTGTTCCTAACCAAAAACCGGTTATAGATCAGAAGCCTGATAATCAGACACTGATTTTAGGCAATGCAGATTATATCCTGGATTTATCTTCTGTATTCCACGATCCCGATGGCGATCCTGTGGATGTTTCGGTAGAATCGTCGAATTCATCAGTTGCTGCTGTATCCGTTAACGGAAACCAAGTCACCGTCCATGCAATTTCTTCAGGAACAGCAACGATTCAGCTTAAAGCAGAAGATGGTCGCGGGGGCGAGGTCACTACTGATTTTGATGTTACTGTCAATGAATCCCCAGTTTCGTCAGGGATTCCGGACCAGATAAAAGAAATAAATACAGGCGATATTCAATTGTCCTTAAACGATTTCTTTTCCAGTCCTGATAGCGATATTTTAACTTACGATGTTAGTGTTTCTGACTCGACTGTTGTGACGGCTGACGTTTATGGGGATATGCTCACTCTTACACCGTTAACGATCGGTAGCACATTAGTATCGATCAAAGCAACAGGTGACCGGGGAGGGCAAGTGATC
>NZ_CM134213.1:4655000-4892500 GCF_054113385.1 Paenibacillus sp. ALE2 | reverse complement strand
ATGTTGGCTTAGAAGCAGCCACCATTGAAAGAGTGCGTAATAGCTCACTGGTCGAGTGACTCTGCGCCGAAAATGTAACGGGGCTAAACACACCACCGAAGCTATGGCTTGATGCTTGCATCAGGGGTAGGGGAGCGTTGAATGCGGGTTGAAGGTGTACCGGAAGGAGCGCTGGACTGCATTCAAGTGAGAATGCCGGTATGAGTAACGAAAAGATCTGTGAGAATCAGATCCGCCGAAAGCCTAAGGGTTCCTGAGGAAGGTTCGTCCGCTCAGGGTAAGTCGGGACCTAAGGCGAGGCCGATAGGCGTAGTCGAAGGACAACAGGTCGAAATTCCTGTACCACCGTAATCCGTGATGAGCGATGGGGTGACGCAGTAGGGTAGTGACGCGGACTGATGGATGTCCGTCTAAGCAGTGAGGCTGATGTGTAGGCAAATCCGCACATCGTGAAGGCTGGGCTGTGATGGGGAGCGAAAATTACAGTAGCGAAGGTCATGATCTCAGACTGCCAAGAAAAGCCTCTAGCCAGGAGAAGGTGCCCGTACCGCAAACCGACACAGGTAGGCGAGAAGAGAATTCTAAGGCGCGCGGAAGAACTCTCGTTAAGGAACTCGGCAAAATGACCCCGTAACTTCGGGAGAAGGGGTGCCTCGGTAGGGTGAATAGCCCGAGGGGGCCGCAGTGAAAAGGCCCAAGCGACTGTTTAGCAAAAACACAGGTCTGTGCGAAGCCGCAAGGCGAAGTATACGGGCTGACGCCTGCCCGGTGCTGGAAGGTTAAGGGGAGTGGTAAGCCTTCGGGCGAAGCTATGAACCGAAGCCCCAGTAAACGGCGGCCGTAACTATAACGGTCCTAAGGTAGCGAAATTCCTTGTCAGGTAAATTCTGACCCGCACGAATGGCGTAACGACTTGGGCGCTGTCTCAACGAGAGATCCGGTGAAATTTTAATACCTGTGAAGATGCAGGTTACCCGCGACAAGACGGAAAGACCCCATGGAGCTTTACTGCAGCTTGATATTGAATTTGGGTACGATCTGTACAGGATAGGTGGGAGCCGTTGAACCTTGAGCGCCAGCTTGAGGGGAGGCATCCTTGGGATACCACCCTGATCGTATCTAGGTTCTAACTTGGTACCGTGATCCGGTACGAGGACAGTGTCAGGTGGGCAGTTTGACTGGGGCGGTCGCCTCCTAAAGAGTAACGGAGGCGCCCCAAGGTTCCCTCAGAATGGTTGGAAATCATTCGAAGAGTGCAAAGGCAGAAGGGAGCTTGACTGCGAGACCTACAAGTCGAGCAGGGACGAAAGTCGGGCTTAGTGATCCGGTGGTACCGCATGGAAGGGCCATCGCTCAACGGATAAAAGCTACCCTGGGGATAACAGGCTTATCTCCCCCAAGAGTCCACATCGACGGGGAGGTTTGGCACCTCGATGTCGGCTCATCGCATCCTGGGGCTGAAGTAGGTCCCAAGGGTTGGGCTGTTCGCCCATTAAAGCGGTACGCGAGCTGGGTTCAGAACGTCGTGAGACAGTTCGGTCCCTATCTGTCGTGGGCGTAGGAAATTTGAGAGGAGCTGTCCTTAGTACGAGAGGACCGGGATGGACGTACCGCTGGTGTACCAGTTGTTCCGCCAGGAGCACCGCTGGGTAGCTATGTACGGAAGGGATAAGCGCTGAAAGCATCTAAGCGTGAAGCCCCCCTCAAGATGAGATTTCCCAGTATGTAAGACCCCTTGAAGACGACGAGGTAGATAGGTTGGGGGTGGAAGTGCAGTAATGCATGGAGCTGACCAATACTAATCGGTCGAGGGCTTATCCTAAGATAAGACGCAATGAAGTTTCGGATCCAGTTTTCAGGGTGTAACACCTTGAAGGTATGTAGAAGTACATACGACAAGCGTATGGCGATTCATTCACACAATCTGTGATGAACCGAATAACCTTACGGAAGAATTTGCGGAGCAAATTCATGTTTGGTGGCGATAGCGGAGGGGTTCCACACGTACCCATCCCGAACACGACCGTTAAGCCCTCCAGCGCCGATGGTACTTGGACCGCAGGGTCCTGGGAGAGTAGGACGCCGCCAAGCAAATAATAGTATGACTCTGCAAGTCGTACTCAGGTCGTCGAGAATGCCTCGACGGCTTTTTTTATTTTCCCATCATTCAACATAACATCCTATAAGGTATATACTGCGTATATGCAAATTTATGATAGTTACAAAAAAAGGCTGTTCCATGACTTTTAAAGGTCAAAGGAACAGCCTTTTATAATTTAATTTCGTAGACATTTTGGAGGGGAATTTCATTTCGAGCCGAATCTGTCGACTACAGCGAAACGAAGCACTGTTCCCATTGCTCGGTAATGGATGCTTTGTCAAGCTGCTCTCCAATGAGTGTGACATATCCCTGGCTCACCGGAAGTACGGTGGGCTGCCATTCCAAGTGACTTCCTGAGAATTGCAAAAGCATTGTACCCTCATGCGGAAGCACACAATAACCTTTCGCACGAAGCAGCGAGGAACCTAGCCTAGTCAGGAAGTCTTCTAATCGTTGCTTTTCCAATGGCTGAGGAGAATATTGATGCAGTGTTAAGCTCTCCAGACGGGAAAAGGAATTGGGGAGGTCGTGATCGTGACTGTGGTTTTGACGGTGTGCAGAAATTACTTTGAATGCGGTACTTCTGGAGGCACTGCTAGGTCTTTCGTTATCTTTAGCGGGAATTGGTATAGGTGATGCTTCTGCATCGTTGGGCTGCATCTGTGCCGATGTATGTTGAAATACTTGTACAGGTTTCGGGTCAACCCATACGGAGTTCAGGACAGGTTCCAGCAGTGGTTCAAGGTCAATGCGGCTATACTCAGTAGTTTGCAACTTGGCCGTATCGTTGAGCTTGCGGATGTTCTTGACGACCTTAGCCACTTCACGGCTATTTGCGACATCCGTTTTGTTCACAACAATAAAGTCGGCGGAGCGAAGCTGTCCGTGCAGAGTCCGAACCAGCTCCTTGTCTGCAGTGAAGCGGCTGTTGTATTCATGGAACAGCTCAGCATCCACCACACTGATGCCGTGAACCAGATACAGCCGATCTGCCAGCAGTGGGGAGCGAAGTTCCTCCAGCACCTGCTCGGGGTTGGCTACTCCGGTGGTCTCCATGAAGATCACATCCGGCTCTTGGCTGAGCAGGGTGTGCAGTGCGCCAGCCAGCTCATTTCTTTTGCTGCAACAAATGCACCCCTCTAGCAGTCCTTCCACTGTTACGTCAGGCATTTCCTCTGAAATAATAGCGCTGTCTACATCATATTCGCCCATTTCGTTCATTAAAACAGCAGCACGAAGAGGAATCTGACGAGTATAGGCTAACAGCCGCAAAAGTAGTGTCGTTTTGCCGCTTCCAAGAAAACCACTGATTAATATAACAGGAACTTTGTTCATCATTTTTCCTCCTTGGCGGGTTTAGTGTGCCGTATTCAAGCGATCATAGGTTGCTACCGAGTCTGCTTGGGTATAGACATAAGGGGATTCTGGCTGCTTGACAGTCGTTATTTTATCGGATCGAATTTCAAGTACGGGTGCATTATCCTTTTGCGTTGCATGCAGAGTTCCTTCAATAGTCACCCAGGTATCCTTGTCAAAGGACGGAGGGTTCTGGGATTGGACGATAATCCCGAATGGCATGGCATCGGCAGTACAGCACATAACGAGGAACCTTCCTACTGCAAATAGACCTTTACCCGGTAGATTGTCGTCTTTATAGACAAAGCCGGTCACCTGTACTTTTTTTCCTTGAAAAGCGTGTTTATACAGTTCGATCGCTCCTATAGTTTCGGAAAAAATCTCCGGATGGATCTGTATAATGGGTTGCTGATACAGACGTTTCGCCAGCTCGGCGAATTCTACATTGTACTCATCGGGCGGAACGAACAGCTTATCCAGCGCTTCCTGACTCCATTTTCCCTTTAGAGGGAGCGAAGTTGGTGTGAAAGATGGAGTGGATAAAAGGGAGGCTGCGGGTGTGTTCGTGGTTTGGATGTCTGTTTTTCGTCGGATATCCGGGTTGGGATAGGTGAAGGACATACCTTTTTTGGCTGCCATATCACTGCCAAGTGCCTGATTGGGCAGCAGTGACCCGAACAGCAACGGAATGAGCAGCATTCCATATAAGAGAGTTTTTTTGAACCAGCTTTGCGGTAAAGGATGTTCGCAATCGCATACATCTTCACCACCCCGGCTTCCCACGATTACGTGCCATGCCATCGCCAAAGCGATGAATATGAGTGGCACAGGACAGAGCAAAAGCAGTTTTTGCATGTGCGGAGCCAAGTAGTAATGAAGTGCACTTGTGCGATGTAATGTGATGATGTATACAGCTAATCCGATCATGAGCAAGGAGCGCATGCCATATTGACAGCGGATGCTAAAGGTTGAATTCACGTTTGTATTTACCTCCCCAATAACCATTCAGCAGCTATAGATCCCATCAGGACGAGTAAAATAATGAGTAAGCCCAAGATCACGACAAATTTGGTGCGAAAGGTGCTGAGCAGCATGAGTGTACCTTTGAAATCAAGCATCGGGCCGAGTACAAGAAAGGCTGCCAGCGGACCCAGTGTAAAGGTATGTGAAAAAGCAGTAGCTACAAAGGCATCAGAGGTGGAACATAGCGATAGCACATAGGCAAAGCCCATCATAAAGGCGTACGAGCCAGCCGTACCATTACTTAACGAAAGCATTTCATCACGTGGGATAAAGGTTTGGATGCAAGCTGTCAATAATGCGCCGATAACGAGATATTTACTCATGTCCAAAAACTCGTCGCCAGCATGTACAAAAAATCCCCGCCATGTGCGGTTATGCCGATGAGTCTGATTGTTCTGCTTTTGCTGGTTAAAAGAGAGCAAAGACCGTTTGAGCGGATGCACACGCACAAAGGCATATATGATCAATCCGATGGTCGCGGAAACGACAAAGGCCAAACCCATTCGAACGACAGTGACCTCAGGATGGGAAGGGAAAGCCATCATTGTCGCAGCCAGTACTACGGGATTGATAATAGGTCCGCTTAAGATAAAAGTGATACCCATATAGGCAGGCATTCCCTTGAGCATTAATTGGCGAACGACAGGGATCATGCCACACTCACAGATGGGAAACAGCATACCTAGCAAGGAGGCGAGCAGGACACCCGGCACAGGATGGGTAGGCGCTATTTTACGAATCCATGTCTCCGGTACAAGCCACTGTAAAAGGGATGAAACAAGCACACCGATCAGGAGAAACGGAACAGCCTCCAGAAAAATACCCATAAATACCGTCTTTAATGACTGCAGCTGCCCTATATCTAACAAACGAAGCCACTGAGGAGATAGCGTAATAAGCACAGGGATGAGAAAGGCAAACGGAATCATAAAAGGCAGCATCTTCAACAGCGTACTGTTTTTCATTCCACATCTCCTTGGGAATAAGGGTTCTTATCTACATCCTATGCCTGTGTTGGGACAATCATGCCGCAGGATTATGCTTGAATCACCTCCTATATTGACAATTCAAAGCGTGGTCATATATATTTATGTTTGTTAATAGTAATTATTACGATTAAAATCCGATAAATGATTGCAAGAAGAAAACTTTTACGGTACGATCCATATTAGTGTTGTAAAGACAAGGAGGATTATATGATACCGATTGTTGTTTTATCCGGATTTTTGGGCAGCGGGAAAACAACTCTTCTTCAGCATGCGCTGGCTTACTACAAGGAGCAGGGGCTCAAGCCAGCTATTCTGATGAATGAGTTGGGTGATGTTAATCTGGACGGCAGTTTGGTGAACGACCAGGCCCCCATGAAGGAAATGCTCAGTGGCTGTATATGCTGTACCATTCGCGGAGATTTGGGCGTCGAGCTCATGAATCTTGCCGAGGAATATAAGCCAGATGTGATTATTGTAGAATGTACCGGAGTGGCTAATCCAATGGAGATTGTAGATGCAGTGACAGATGCCTCCATATATTCTTCTATGGTTTTACAATCTGTTATCACGGTCGTGGATGCGCGTCAATTTCTGGATTTCTCCTTGGGTAGTGAGAGAAGCAAGTCGTTTCGTTTGATGCAGGATCAGCTGCGGTGTGCTTCCAAACTGATTATTAACAAGACTGATTTATTGGCTGCGGGAGAATTGCAAAAAGTACAGGCCCTTGTAAAAGAATTAAATCCTTATGCTTTGACTGTAAGCACGGAGCGTAGTGACGTAGATTTGGGTGCCTTTTTCTCCATTCAAGGAGAGAAACAGATGGATGTTTCGCGGCAAAAGGAGTCCACAGTCGATATCGCGAATGATCATCAGCATGCGGAAGCTCATTTTCACACGTATGGTCATGATGATCATACAGGCCATCATCCTTATGACTATCATGAGCCCGAGCATCACGACCTTGAACATGAACACGGAGAGCATTATCATTCCTACGACCATGTAGTTGTTCATACGCATTTTTTTGGACAACCTGTGTCACGCTCCGAGTTTGAACAGTTGTTCCGCAGTTTGCCTGCTGAAATTTACCGGGCCAAAGGAATCGCGCGATTTTTGGAATCGGAGGGCCAGATGATGTTTCAATTTGCCTATCGTGAGCTGGAAATCATCCCGATCCGACCGCAAAAGCCAGTGAACGATGTAGCGGTGATCATGGGCGAGAATTTCTCTGCTTCTGAGATCGGGGAACGATTGAAAAAGCTTGAAGCGGCTGCAAAGCCACTGGCTAGTTCATGATTTCGAGAACAAATAGCGTTTATTCATCCAAGCCTCATTCTCGAGCTGATCTAGCAGGGAAGCCTCCATGGAGATTTACAACAATTCTGCTGTTATTAATTGCGGGACTGGTGCTGTCAGTTACACTTGCGGTCATGCTGGGTCCTGTGGCTGTCGCTCCAGGGACAGTATGGCGAATTGCGCTGTCCCATCTGCCTTGGTTGGATCAGTGGATACCCGTGACATGGACCAAACCGGAGCAATATATCGTCTGGGAAATTCGCTTTCCGCGTGTGCTGCTAGGTGTTGTCGTGGGAGCAGGACTTGCTGTTACCGGAGCGGCTATACAGGCATTAATTCGCAATTCGTTAGCGGACCCCTATATTCTAGGAGTCTCGTCGGGTGCTTCAGTGACAGCGACGTTAGTTATTGTGTTTGGAGCTTTTGGATTTTTGGGACGACTTGCACTGCCCATATCTGCTTTTATAGGCTCTCTAGCTGCGATGCTTATGGTGTTTGCGTTGGCTCGTGTGGCTGGGCGGATATCGACGACCCGCTTGCTGCTGGCAGGAGTGGCGGTATCTATGATGCTGTCGGCTGTGACTAGCTTTATCGTTACGATGGCCCCGAATGAAAAAGGCATCCGTGACGCGATGTATTGGATGATGGGAAGTCTGGCAGGCGCTCAATGGGATACGCTTTTCATTCCAAGCCTTATTATAGCCGTGGGAACGGCTGTCCTTTTGACCCGATGCCGTTCATTGAATGCTTTGCTGACAGGAGAAGAAGCCGCCGTAACGCTCGGTGTGAACGTGCAGGCGTTCCGTGTATTATTGGTTGTTGTCGCTTCCCTTTTAACCGGGGCAGTCGTATCCGTGAGTGGCTCGATTGGTTTTGTCGGGCTTATGATTCCACACATCGTTAGGCTAATAGTGGGATCGGATCATCGGCGTGTCCTGCCTGTCAGCCTGCTTTCGGGAGCTATCTTCGTCGTGTGGGCAGACGTATGTGCCCGGCTCGTGCTAGCTCCACAGGAGCTGCCGATTGGTATTGTAACGGCTGTGTGTGGCGGACCCTTTTTTGTGTGGCTGCTGCGGCGCAGTTCCTACTCGTTTGGAGGCGAAAAATGAATATAGAAGTCGAAGGCGTGACCTTCAGTGTTCACGATAAACGATTGATCGACGGTATCAGCCTCCAGGTAAAAACGGGAGAGCTGGTCGGGCTGATCGGTCCGAATGGCAGCGGCAAATCAACGTTGCTTAAGAATATGTATCGGGTGTTAAGGCCTGACAGTGGTTTGGTGACGCTGGATGGCCAGGATTTATTGCGTATGAAGTACAAAGAGACAGCACGACAAATGGCAGTGGTAAGTCAGGATGCGCCCCAAACGTTTGATTTTTCAGTACGGGACATCGTCCTGATGGGCCGCCATCCTCATAAGAAACTGCTGGAAGCAGATACTGTCTTCGATCATGAGCTGGTTGAGCAGGCGCTGGAGCGGGTAGGCATGAATGCTCAAGCGGATCAGGGGTTTGCTACCCTGTCGGGCGGTGAAAAGCAACGGGTATTGATCGCCAGGGCTTTGGCCGGACAAGCGAAATTTCTCATTTTGGACGAGCCGACGAATCATCTCGATATCCGGTATCAGCTGCAAATTCTCGATTTGGTCAAAACACTTCAGATCACTGCTTTAGCTGCACTGCATGATTTAAATTTGGCGGCATGTTATTGTGACCGATTGTATGTATTAAAAGAAGGCAAGGTGGTAGCCTCCGGCATAACAGAGAATGTGCTTCAGCCTGACCTGCTACGCAGTGTATTCGGGGTGGAAACAGAAATTCGCATTCATCCGAAAACCGGGAAACCGAGTATTACCTTTTTACCGGATTCTCTTAGAGGTGGAGACCATCTATGACATTAACAGGCAGAATGGTGATTCGATAAGGTAAGATAAAACTGTGAATGAAAGAGGAGACGTTACATATGAATAAATGTAGCAAACCCGCATTACCGCTGGTTATGCTAGCTTTGGCGATGCTGTTATTATCGGCCTGCGCAGCAGGAAACACGGCTCAAACCACAAATTCATCTGCAAACGGGCAGCAATCTGATGCATCGCAATCAACAACCCAAGAGAAGGCAGTAGAGATTGAGAACATGGGTGTAAAAATGGTATTTCCCGAAGCGCCCAAACGTGCGGTTACATTGAACCAGCATGCGACAGAAGTTATGCTGGCCCTTGGACTGGAATCTTCCATGGTAGGAACCGCCTATTTGGATGATCAGATTTTACCGAAATATAAGACTCAATATGATAAAATCCCGGTTCTAGCCAAACAATATCCGTCCAAAGAGGTGTTTATGGCAGCTGCACCGGATTTTGCCTATGCGGGCTGGAAGAGTGCCTTTAATGATAAAAATCTGGGTTCCCGTGAGGAGCTTGCCCAACAGGGCGTGCAAACCTATATACAGGAATCCTCCAATAAGCCGGGTCCTATATTAGAAGATGTATATCGGGATATACTAAATATTGGACGTATTTTCCGGGTTGAGGAGCGTGCAGAAAAACTGGTAAATGACATTCGTGCACAAGTGCAGTCCATTCAGACTCAAATTGGCACGGTTGAACGGGCACCCAAGGTTTTTGTTTATGACAGCGGCGAAGACAAGCCATTTACGGCTGCCAACAATTATCTGACGTCTTTGATTAAAAGTGTGAAGGCGAAAAATATTTTTGATGATATCGATAAAAGTTTTACGGAAGTAAGCTGGGAAGAGGTCGTGAACCGCAACCCTGATGTTATTATTATTCTCGACTACGGAGATACTTCACTGGCTGATAAAGAAAAGCTTCTGTTGAGCAAGCCCGCGCTGGCTGGTGTTGAAGCGATCAAAAACAAACGATTTGTGGTGCTGCCTCTATCCGCAGCGGCTGAAGGTGTGCGAGCACCGATTGCACTGAAAACCTTGGCAGCAGGCTTGTACCCGGACAAAGTGAAATAAACAAACAAAAGAGTTGCCAAAACATTGACGAACCTTGCCTAAACTGTTAAACTTGCTAATGCGTAAAGGTTACGTTTATCAAGCGCTTATTTTTTTATTACCAAATCGTAATAATTACGGTAGATGGTTTAATGATCATAAACGACCTGGAGAATCTGCGCTATGATGACCGCTCAGATGGCTCCAGGCTTTTTAAAGGAAAAGGAGATTTGCGTCATGTTATTGGCCTCATTGGAACAGGTCACATTTGGCTACGGAGATGTTCCTAACTTGGTAGATGCCAATGTTGAAATTTTTTCCGGAGAATTTGTGGCGATCACTGGACCCAACGGTGCTTCCAAATCGACGATGCTCAAGTTGCTGCTCGGTTTACTTCAGCCTTGGAAGGGCAAAGTGTTTATGTCCGACCGTACAGGTGAAGGTAAAAAGCTCGTTGTCGGATTTGTATCACAACAAATTGCTGCCTTCAATGGAGGATTTCCAAGTACCATCCTGGAATTTGTCCGTTCGGGTAGATATACTCATGGCTCTTGGCTGCGCCGGATGCGGGCTGAGGATCATGATCTGACAGAGCAGGCGCTTCGTCAAGTAGGGATGTGGGATTTACGGCACCGCAAAATCGGCGAATTGTCTGGTGGACAGAAGCAGCGTATTTGTGTGGCAAGGGCACTTGCTCAGGAATCGGATTTGCTCATTTTGGATGAGCCCACGACCGGAATGGATCAGGAAAGCCGACATCACTTCTACGATCTGATGAATCAGCAGGTTAAGGAATATGGAAGAACTGTAGTCATGGTTACCCATGGACTATCGGAAGTACAACATTATCTGGATCGTATTATTGAGCTTGAAAGGAAGGAAGATGGCGGATGGAAATGCTGCACTACGACTTCATGCAGCGGGCATTTTGTGCCGGTGGGGTAATTGCACTGCTGGCCTCGGTGCTTGGAGTATACCTGATGCTACGGCGTCAGGCTCTCATGGCGGACATGCTATCGCATGTATCGCTGGCAGGGGTGGCAGCAGGTGCCTATTTAGGGATTAACCCGACGATAACTGGATTTATTGTTGCGGTGATCGGTGCGATTATTGTTGAATACGTCCGCAGATCTTATAAAACGTATAGTGAGATTTCTGTGGCTATTATTATGGTAGGTGGCCTCTCAACGGCTGTTATTTTAATGAATCTGAATCAGAGCATTAACAAAGGCTTTTCCGCTTATTTGTTTGGTTCGGTAGTAGCCGTCAATCAGACCGAGCTGATGTTGATGATCGTTGTGGCTGTCATCGGAGGTATTTTCTTTTTCGTGTTCCGACGGCCTTTGTACCAGATTACCTTTGATGAAGAAACGGCAAAGACCAATGGTCTTCCTGTCAAGTCTATCTCGTTTGCGTTTAGTATTTTGACTGGGATGATTGTAGCCGCAGCCATGCCGATTGTCGGTGTACTGCTTGTCTCCTCACTAATCGTGTTGCCTGCTGCGCTGGCGATTCGAATTGCACCGAGCTTCGCGGCAGCTATCTGGATATCCATGATCACCGCATTAATCGGCGTATTTATGGGATTAACAGCATCATATGAACTTAGTACACCCCCAGGGGGGACGATTGCTATGGTGCTGTTATTATTCCTGATCGTAGGAGCTAGTATTCAAAAGCTGGTCCGTAAACTTGGCAAGCAACAGGCTTCTCGACGTAAGAATGCGGCAGGTCAGTGAGTTTATAAAAAACTAACACATAAGGAGTTATGAATATGAATACATGGTTCAAAAAATCATTTGTATTGTCTGCGGGGCTAGCACTTATTTTGGCCGGTTGTGGAGCTAAAACTGATCATGCAGCCACGAATACATCCCAAACCGAATCTAATCCAGCACAAACAGCGGACAGTGGTAAAAAGCTGAATGTAGTCACCACTTTTTATCCGATGTATGAATTCACCAAGCAAGTTGCCGGAGACCATGCTAACGTAACCGCGTTGATTCCTGCCGGTGCTGAGCCGCATGATTGGGAGCCAAGCGCCAAGGATATGGCACAGGTTAAGGATGCTGACGTATTTGTATATAACGGGATCGTCGAAGGTTGGGCAGAACAGGCTTTGAGCAGCGCATCGAATGATAAGCGTGTAGTAGTTGAAGCAAGCAAAGGGTTGAACCTGATGGAAGGATCTGCCGAGGAGGAAGAAGGAGAAGAAGCACACGCAGAGGAAGGCCATGATCACGATCATGTGCTGGACCCTCATGTATGGCTTGATCCAGTCTTAGCTCAGAAAGAAGTAGAAGCTATAGAAGCAGGGCTTGTAAAAGCCGATCCTACAAACAAAGCGGACTATGAGAAAAACGCTGATGCTTATATTGCTAAGCTGAAAGAGCTGGATACTGAATTCAAAACGGGTCTGAAAAATGTAAAACGTAAAGACTTTATTACGCAGCATGCTGCTTTTAGCTATTTGGCTAAGCAATATGGTCTGACCCAAGTGCCAATTGCCGGATTATCTCCAGAGCAGGAGCCTACGCCGGACAAGTTGGCAGGTATTATCAAGTTTGCTAAAGATAATAATGTGAAGACAATTTTCTTTGAAACGTTGGTTGATCCGAAGGTTGCTGAGACCGTAGCTACAGAAATTGGTTCGAAAACGGATGTACTGAATCCGCTTGAAGGACTGACGGATGAAGACAAACAAAAGAATCTGGATTACCTTGGTGTGATGAAAAACAATCTGGAGGCTTTGAAAAAAGCTCTGAATGAATAAGCAAACTTTAAACGAATAGTTTAAAAAAAGATGTCGGCATGATACCGATGTCTTTTTTTATATCTGTTTAAGGAGTTGGCCCAATGATTCTTCTCACTTTTGAATTCGCCTGCATAGTGCTAAGGGTTCACTGAATACCTAGTACTTTGTAATCTTTATACTACAGGAATGATTTACGTCATTGCGAAACGTTTTTATTGAAATTAATGCTGTAGTAGCTAGTTTCAAATTCCTTTTATAATTCAATGGTAGCGTTTTTCTTTTTACAGATTCTTTCTATTAATATAACTAGTTTTTTCACCGATATTGAAGTTTGGGCGTGCATATCATATGACAACGGATTGGAGAGGTTAACTTGGCAACAGTTATAATAGTGGATGATTCTTTATTTATGCGTTCTGTGCTTAAGGATATTCTGTTGGATTTAGGTCACTCTGTTATTGCAGAAGCGGAAAATGGATATGATGCAGTTTTGAAATATGCACACTTTCGGCCAGATTTAATTACCATGGATATTAATATGCCTAAAATGGATGGGCTTGAGGCTGTTAAAAAGATTGTAGAGCTTGATCCTAAAGCCAACATCTTAATGTGTTCCGCTTTGGGTCAGCAAGAAGCAATTATACAAGCATTTAAGGCAGGGGCAAAAGATTTTATTGTGAAGCCATTTGAGATGGAAAGGGTCGTGAATGCCGTCACAAAAATGCTGGATAATTAATGAATCAAGCTTTTAATACATAATATTGAACATATTGAAGCGGGAGTTTCATGCTTATTTTTCACGAATATGGAGATGAATAGGATGAGCAATCGAGTATTGTCTCAAAAAGTATTTATAGATGAACTGATCGCTACGATCAAGAGTGGGGGGCTTGTTCCTGTAAATTATGAACACCTCATCAGTGAACAAAGGGGAAAAATGGATGCTCTA
Organism: Paenibacillus sp. ALE2; assembly: GCF_054113385.1. NCBI lineage: Bacteria > Bacillati > Bacillota > Bacilli > Caryophanales > Paenibacillaceae > Paenibacillus > Paenibacillus sp. ALE2. The sequence goes on along the minus strand of NZ_CM134213.1, from coordinate 4,879,070 downwards.
AACAATGAACTCACCGTTCGTATAGAGGCATTAGAGACAGATTTAATCTCTGCTTCGACATTTTCCATTCCGTTTGCCAATGGTGAAATTATGTTTCTTGCTCGTTATATTGTACTCATTGGGGATTATACCGAGGGTTACTTTGTATTTTATCGAGCAGAAGACTGCGAAAGTCCAGAAGAATATCAATTTTTAACAAGCTCTTATCAACTTCCACATGTATTGCTCGAATTATCTCACACTTTAAAGGAGCATGGTACTAATGAGCCACTTAATATTTTGACTTATTGGAATGGCCCTGTGTATCCGCTGAAAGATTTGAATAAAGAGGATATTAAGCTGTCCACCTATGAGTTTTAAATCCCTTGAGAGAGGCAACTCCCTCAGGGGATTTTTTTACATTGATAATCAAACGCATGTTCGCATATAATACAAACAAACGTTCTGATGAGGAGTGAAGGATGATGCTGGAGAAATATGTGGGACAGATCGTGGAAATCGTGTATATGGACCGAAAGGGCAAACTGTCTCATCGGCAGATAGAGGTGCATCGTGTGCAGAATGGTTTAATCCGGGCCACCTGTTTGCAAACTGGTCAGCCACGTGTTTTTCGATTAGATCATGTATTGGCATGGCATCCGGTAACCAGAACAGCATAGGAGGGGCTTACGATGGGAAAAAAGCTTGAAGGAAATGGCATATGGGAAAGCTCGCGTATGATTTTGCCTGAGCATCGGGAGGCATATGTAAGACTGATGAAGGAGCAGGGAAGACGCGGCAAGCCGACACTGGACGATCAGGAGATACAGCAGATTGAACAGGCCATTATCGTATCCTATAACGAACGGAAGCCTATTACACTAAGAGTGTTTAATCCGTTTGATGATGAGGAGCTGCGCGGACTGGTTACAGTGATTAACACAAGTCGGCGAGAAGTGAAGCTATCTCGTGGGGAAGAGGATTTTAGCTGGATTAAGTTGGAGGAAATTATCGAGGCGGATATCTAAAAATGGTCGGACTCAGAGTTTTTTTACATGGGTTCTATCGTTTTTTATAATTAAGATTGTAGCTCAGTGAATCCAGATTTACAATAAAACTGTAACTACAAAGGGGGAGTCAATTTGAAAATAAGTAAACATAATGCTGAACATTATATATGGGGAGAACAATGTGATGGTTGGCGCTTGGTGAAAAATGATGATTTGAGTATTATTCATGAGCGCATGCCGGGAAATACACATGAAGTCAGACATTATCATCATCATGCGCGCCAATTTTTCTTTATTTTATCAGGTGCAGCGGTACTTGAAGTGGATGGTGAACGCATCCAATTAGGATCTCAGGAAGGGTGTGAGGTTCTTCCTATGGTGCCTCATCAAATGTTTAATGAAACGAGTGAGGATGTTGAATTTTTGGTTATCTCTCAGCCTGCGAGCAGAGGCGACCGGGTGCTGACCGAAAACTAATATTAGGAGACAGCAGATTCCAAACGTATATAGGTCAAATAATGTTAGAGTATAAAAAACCAGGCTAGCACATGTAAATCAAGTGCCCGACTGGTTTTTTTCTTTAATAGATGCCCGTTGCATCTGCAGGGAGAGCTTTTACGTGATAGAGATAGTTTGTTACACGTTGATCGTCCTCAATCGGGTATCTATAACCATAATGGTTCGCCACCTTCTGGGCAACTTCTCTAAATAAATTACCCATGATAAAAAGAGACTGCCACATATGTTCATAATCTGCATCCGCAAACGTTTGGATGTAGGCCGTCCAATGTTCAGGCTCAAGGTGCTTCTCGAAATATTTTCCCTGCTTACCTGGATCTGCCGTGAAGTTAGTTTGTATACCCATATGCCATTCCAGCATGAAGTGAAGCGCATCTCTTACAGGTCGATCCAACATGAATTTGGCATAGGGAAGCTCATGTCGCCATAATCCTTTAGCCACATAAGTACTGACCCACCAGAATTCGTTGCAGGAATCCGCATAGGTTTGGGCGGTTGGAGGGACCGTCTTATAAGCCTGAAGACTTGGCGGTGGGAAAGGCTCCACCAGGTCGTCTTTATCCAGCAGCAGAACACTTAAGCTGTCTCGGGGCCAATTGGCGATGTTAGTCACAGGGCAGAGGGTAAGATCAATGCGATTGCCATCCGTAAATAACATGAGAAAAGCAAAGCGATCACGGAACGTCACAGTAGGCTCCACATGCTCATCGGGTGTCTGCATAATGATCAATTCTCCAAAGCGGCGAATCCAGTGACGTTCCTGAATAAAGCTGTCCATGGAAGATACGAGAAAGACGATGTCATAATCCTGAAAAATATCTCGTGGAGCATGTGGATTGGCGCGTGAACCATTCATAATCACGGCACGTACCCGTTCATCTTCTTGAGCAAATTGGAGAATGGTATGCAGCATCTCTTGTTCACTTCTCACTATAGTTGTCTCCACAAGCGGTATCGAAAGGAAAAAAACGTAGATAAGACAGCAGTAGAAATAAAGCCCACCAGTTCAAGGATCATCAAGAAAAACGACCTCCTGTAAGTTCTTCTATCTGGGAAAAGTATCCTATCCTTACAATAGCTTATCCACGGAAGCCATTCAACTGAATAAACAGCGGGCAAATTGCTCGTATTCTTGCTGAGCTGGTTGAATAGAAGAATAAAATGCAATTGTTCAGAATTTGTTCAGTGACGAAATTGTATAATATCAAGCAGCAATCATAGATTTATTTCAACAGGAGGAAAGGTATGCATTTTTGCAAGTCTACTAAACGATTCACATGTGCATTAACAGCAGTATCACTAATCTTTTCATCGGCAATTTTAGTGGCGGATGCTGGTGCGGCACCAACCGAACAGCCCAAATTAATCCAAGATGGAACATGGAGCAAGTCTGCCGACGTTTGGATGGATGCACCAGAAAACTATGTTGGCAGATCTTCGGATGCAGTGTTAGGATATTACAGATCAGCGATTCAGTTTAAAATGCCCGAGCTGACTGGGAAGGTTGTAACGAAGGCAACCTTGCGTATTCATATCTCTTCTATCAGCTACAGCTCTAACCAGAATCCTTTTTTGATCGTGTATGGATCGACTGCTGATGTTTGGAGCAGCGGAGCTTTTCCGCTAAACCCGCTGGATCAGCCTTCGGATACGAAAACAGGCTCAGACCTTCAAGTAGGATGGGTTGATTTTGATGTTACCCATTTTGTACAACAACAGACGGATGGTATGGTCTCATTTGCATTGCTTGCCAACGAAGCAGGGAACCCTGGAGACTATTCGGAAATTACATATTCAGCCGATGACAACGGCGTAGATATTCCCCAGTTGATATTGGAAACATCAGCCTCGGCTGTTTCGTCTAAAATGCCTGAGGTAGCCGCTGTGACTACTGAGGAAGATATCCCAACATCTAATATAACCATTACACCAAACCCGCAAGATTCAACGGTAGTGACACATTATCAAATTACGAACATTGTCGGAGGCAGGCTGTATCATAGCGATGGTATCACCGAGATTTCCAACGGAACGTTTATCACAGCAGCAGAAGCTAGGGATGGCGTGAGGTTTGTGCCTATGGCAAACGCCAACAACGCAGCGGGAGATACCTTCTCTTTTGATGTGCAGGCGGCTCAGAGTGCAACGGGTAATGGACTGAGCGATGCCACTAAGGCTGTTGTCCATGTTACGGAAGTAAACGATCCCCCGGCAGCGCAAGACGAAACGCTATCCTCCATTACAGAAGACTCAGGAGAGCGGACAATTCCTTTTGCAGAACTGCTTGCGCATGCGTCTGCCGGTCCGAATGAGAATGGTCAACACCTAACGGTATCCTCAGTCAGCAGCATCGCAGGAGGGGCTGTACGTTTAGATGGAACAAATGTAATTTTTACACCTCAGCCGAATTTTAATGGAACCGCTAGCTTCTCTTTTACCGTCACCGATGATGGAACATCGAACGGCGTCTCAGTCCCGCAGTCGGTGGCCAAGCAAGCCTCTTTTACAGTAAATTCCGTCGCTGATGTCCCTAACGTGACTGATGCTTTGACAGAGGAAGACAAGCAAAGCTTTGACGGTTTGATCATTACTCGTAATCAAGTGGATGGATCTGATGTGTCGTACTTTAGAATCTCCAACATTATTGGTGGAACCCTCTATAAAAATGATGGGGTAATGGAAATCCGAGATGGTCAATTTATTTCTGTAGCGGATGGCGAAGCAGGGCTTAAATTTACGCCAAATCTTTATGCTAACTCTCCGTCAGGTGATCATTTCAGTTTCGACGTACAATCATCACTAGATATGAGCGGAACAGGGATCAGCGAGCCGAACCAAGCCAAAATCACTGTGAGTGAGGTAAACAACAGTCCGATAGCTGTGAATGATACACTACCATCGTTATCGGCAAATGCAGGGGCACAATCTATCGCTATTGATGAACTCTTAGCAAACGACACGGCAGGCCCTGTCAACGAGAGCTTACAACATCTGAGCATCGCATCGGTAGAAAATGCACAAGGTGGGACGGTAGTTCTAGATGGAGCGGTTGTACTATTCACTCCGAATTCAGGCTACCAGGGCCCGGCAAGTTTTGATTATAATGTGATTGATGACGGTACAACGAACGGAGCATTAGATGCGAAGAGTTCAACAGCTACCGTTGCATTCACTATCAACCCAGCACCGACACCAGATCCGGTACCAACACCAGATCCGACGCCAACGCCAGATCCGATACCAACACCAGATCCGGTACCAACGCCAGATCCAGTACCAACACCAGATCCAGTACCAACAGATGATAGTCACACGGAATTGCGTGTTTCTATCAATAATGGTCAAATGCTGGTAGGGGGTACAGAACGGGCTATAGCAAAAGTTGTAAAATCGGACTCTTCAGAGATTGATGTCAGTGAAGAAGCAACTTGGACTTCCAGCAATGCGAATGTCGCTACGGTTACTCAGGGAGAGATTAGAGCACTTTCAGAAGGGAACACGGTAATTTCCGCCACATACAGCGGATATAGCTTTAATGTTCCAGTTATCGTAACAGCTGTTGCTGCTCCCGCACCCAATAATGCTGGCAGTGATTCCAGTAGTTCCAGTGGCGGCGGGTCTGGGCATCGAAACAGGGACCGTTCTAGCGATGATTCCAGCAGCAATACGGCAACATCAGCTGTATCATCTCCATCGGTGACTGTATCTAAAGAACCAGTAACTGTACCTGTATCTGTATCTGAAGAATTGGTGACTGAGCCAACTGCTCCTGTGCAAGACATATTCAACAGTAACGTAGTGGTTGCAGACAACAAAGTACTGCAGAATATAAAGTCCAAAGCAGAATCTGCTTTAAATTTTTCTACTAGTGTTAAACCGTCAGACCTACAAGGACATTGGGCAGAAAAGACGGTCGACACGTTTTCTAAGCTGGGTATCGTAAATGGATATAAGGATGGCAGTTTCAGACCTGATGGTGAAATTACCCGTGCGGAGTTTTCTGCTATCATTTCTAGAATCTTCGATATTAGTGGTGGAAATCAGCCTGTGGCTTTGAACGATATTGGGGATCACTGGGCGCAGGATGCCATAACAAAATTGACCGCAGCTGGAGTATTAAACGGTTATGAGGATGGTACTTTTAAACCGGATCAAACAATTGTCCGTCAAGAAATGGCTGTCATTTTGGCGCGGATCTTGGATTTAGACGGATTGAAAAAGGACACCTCGAATGAAAAAAGCTTCACCGACTTGTCCGCTTCTTTTGCGGCTGATACGATTAAACAATTAGCACAAGCCGGTGTGCTTTCGGGTATAAGTACGAGTCAGTTTGGACCTAAGTATCATGCGTCACGTGCTGAAGCCTTGACTGCGATTTATAATGCACTTAGTTTGAACAGCGAAATTAAAACCGTATTGGAAAGTTTGGAGCAGTAATCTAGAATGATACAGAGGCGAGCCTGTTTGGCTCGTCTTTTTGCTTGATACCTACCGCAAGCATATGCGGGCTCATGCCGATGACAGAATCCTGCTCTTCAACCTGCTGTGCTATATCCAGCAAACGTCTGCGATGAGAAGGAATGGCCCATTTCTCTTCAAATCCGGGTGCAATCCAGACGGGGCCTTCGACACCCAGTACACGAGGCTCCTGCAATCCAGCGGCCTGCCAGTCTGCACGCAAGGCATCCGGTGTATGAAAGTAGGAGCGTGTGATAAAAGAGGGATAAGCCGCCGGTCGTACATGCTGACCATCTGTTAACTCCTGTCTGACCATATCCATGAACGCATCTTCCTCCACAATGGTATTGCACTCGCCGTACACCGATAGCCCCCACAGTAGCGAGCCAAACCTGGAAATAGCCGAAGTAATCAGCGTTCCCCCCTTCTTTAAGACACGCGCTGCTTCTTGCAGTGCTTTTACTCTTTCCTTCTGTTCTGTTAAATGATATAAAGGTCCCATCAATAGCACGATGTCCGCGCTTTCATCTTTACGATCAAGATTTCTGGCATCTGCGATTTCCAGCTTGCTGATGATGGGTTTATTCAGTTGCTGCTGACGAGCGAATTCAATGGCTTGCGAAGAGAGATCGAATAGATGAACTTCATATCCCAGTTCTGCCAGCCACGAAGAGTAGACCCCTACACCGCCGCCGATATCATAAATAACATGAGTGGACTTGCTGAGATAACGGGAAATGATTTCTTTTGATCTTTCCAGCTCTATTTTTCCGATGCCTCGCTCTAATCTGCCTATTTCTGCACCGCCATCATAATAAGCCAGAATTTCATGCGTATCTTTTTCGAACATAGTGGATCTCACCTCATGTAATTGGAATAATATAACATTAACACTTGCGTCATAAACAAGTCTACCGTTTTTGGCCAAGGAAACCATCCATCGAAAGCATTGAGAAAGAAAAGAGCTGTTCCCCAGTAGCTAAAACTACTTTTGGGAACAGCCCGTATTTAAATGATGTTTGTTTCCAGCATGTTTTCGAGATCTTCTTTGGTAAGGTGGTAATGTGTGTTACAAAAATGGCAATGGGCTTCAGCTTGTCCATCGGTACGAATCATGTCTTCTATTTCCTGATTCCCTAAGCTGATAATGGCATTGGTAACTCGTTCTTCTGAGCAGGGACAATGAAATTGTACAGGCATGGTTTCCAGTATGTTCATGTTGCCTTCTCCCAAAATCTTGACCAGAATCTGCTCTGGCGTAAGACCTTCCATGACCATTGCGGAGATGCTCGGAATGCTCTCAATCCGTCTCTCAATAAAACTGATAACCTCTTCCGGTGTACCCGGCATCAGCTGAATAATAAAACCTCCAGCCGCCTGAATGGAGTTATCCGGGTTAACAATAACCCCTGCTCCCACAGAAGAAGGAATTTGTTCGGATTGAACGAGATAAGAGGTGAAATCCTCGCCCAGTTCACCCGATATGAGAGGGACTTGTCCAACAAATGGTTGTTTTAGGCCGATATCTTTGGATACAATCAGCGCTCCATCTGTTCCTACGGCTCTGGCGACATCTAATTTCCCGATCTGATTAAGCTCAAAATGGGTTTGCGGATTTTTTACATAACCTCTAACTTCTCCTTTGGCGTTGGTATCGACAAGAATAGTGCCGATGGGCCCTCCACCGTTAATCCGAATCGTCAGTTTATCCTCATGTTTAAGCATAGCTCCCAGCATCACACCCACCGTCATGGAACGTCCCAATGCAGCCGATGCTGTTGGCCAGGTATAATGACGCTGCTGGGCTTCACTTACCGTTTCCGTTGTTCTCACAGCATAAGCCCGCACCTGGTTATTATAGGCAAGAGCTTTTACTAAATAATCATTCATGTTCATATCCCTTTCTGTTTTTGAAGTTCTTTACAAGACCATTTTTTCTTGAATCCAGTTCTTCAAAGAAGTAATTTTCGCATCATATCCTTCTTTAAAAAAGTCAGCAGAGAGTGACGCGATGGTTTCTCTTTTCAGAACGGCTTTCCAGGAGGCTTCCGCTTCTTCCATCAAATTTGCCAGTAAACAGCACTGATCGTCTTTCTTTAATTCAAGCATATCGTTGTATATACCGCTGGAAGAATAGAGGGTTTGCTGTCCCTCAATCGCCAGATAAATATCAAATACTCGTATATCCTCAGGTTTTTTCTTTAATTTGAATCCGCCCTTGACACCAGGTACAGAAGTAATCAAATCAGAGCTAACCAATTTTCGTAACAGCTTATGAAAATAAGTAGGTGAAGCGCCTAACTGCTGGCTAATGGCCTCTCCAGGTAAAACGGCTTTGTCCGGTAGCATCGTGAGCAGAAGGAGAGCGTAGACAGATTGTTCGACACCTGTTTTCATATGCACTAGCAATCACCTCAATATGTTATAACCAGGCTAACATGGATAATCATTATCCACATAAGAGCATGATAGACGAGCTAATCGTAAAAGTAAACTATTTTTTGATAAATACTAAAAATTAAAATTATTTGCAATTCATAAGACGACGCATTATTATAGTTGATGCATCAATTGATAGGTCAAAGAATTAAGGCGTTGAAAGAAATACGTAAAATAATAGTTTGACAGGAGGTTTATATAAAATGACCACGCGGAATGTTGCACTGTCTATATTAGATCTTGCACCTGTCATTGAAGGCGGTACTCCTGCCGATTCTTTTCGTGATACGGTGGATCTTGCCCAGCATGCTGAGCAATGGGGATACCGACGCTATTGGCTAACGGAGCATCATAATATGCAGGCGGTTGCCAGCGCTGCTACTTCTGTGATCATCGGACATGTGGCTGCACATACCCACAAGATTCGGGTCGGTTCAGGTGGTATTATGCTGGCTAACCATGCTCCACTCATGATTGCGGAGCAGTTTGGAACCTTAGAGTCGCTTTATCCGGGGCGAATTGATCTGGGACTTGGTCGGGCTCCCGGCACGGATCAACCTGCAATGAGAGCATTGCGGCGAGGGCTGCACACCACGGGGGAAGATTTCCCCGAGCAACTGAATGAACTCCGCTCTTACCTGAATCCAGCGTTAAACGGAGCCGTGCCGGGGGTGAGAGCGATTCCAGGAGAAGGGATGGATATACCTATCTGGTTGTTGGGCTCAAGCGGATTCAGTGCTCAGCTGGCAGGTCAGCTTGGGCTGCCGTTTGCGTTCGCTAGCCACTTTGCCCCGGCTCATTTGCTACAGGCGCTGGAATTGTATCACCGTAATTTCCGGCCGTCCAAGGCACTGGATCAACCGTATGTGATGGTTGGTGTGAATGTGGTTGCTGCAGATTCTGATGAAGAAGCACAACGGCTTTTTACTTCACAAGAACAACAATTTTTAAATGTGCTGCGCGGACATAGCGGAGGACTAAAACCACCAGTCGATGACATGGATAAGCTTTGGAGTGAGCAGGAGAAGGAGATGGTTCGTGGTAATATGCTGGGGTATTCAGCAATCGGTAGTCCTGACACAGTCAAGCAAAGGCTGGATTTTATAATCAACCAGACGAGAGCCAATGAGTTGATTACCACCGCTCAGGTATATGATCATCAGGCACGTTTGCGTTCGTACGAGTTGCTAGCTCAAGTGATGCGCATGGATGGGTAAATAATTGAGTTAAACAAACGAGGCTGTGCCAGAGAGGTTCTTATAACCGATTCTGACACGGCCTTATTATATTTTTAAAAGCTTATACTTAAGAATAAACTAGGTTTGGTGCATTTGCACGTGTACAGTAGCTGTTGATCAAATAACTATCGTAAGTGACAAGGCTTTATTATGATAATCGTATAATTTCCAGAACGTGTCCACAAAGCTTTGACTATATATGGTTGTTGTCAGGTCGGTTTCCGGTTGCTCGGACAGCAAGCATTGCGGTCGTATCGTTCACCAACCAGCAGGTTAAGGAACGGAGGCTTGTCAGGATCAACCTGATTACGCATCGAGTGACCCGCTATAACCTGTAAATAAGTATGGCTTGAGAAGAGAGAGAGCTTGTTCATCCAACTGCACATGCCAGTCGATAAAAGACCATTATTCTTCGGTATAATTTACATTTTGCAATCCATTGAGCAGGATCTCTTCGACTAGAACCCTACAGGTATAAATTGCATATAATATCAAGCAAGTTGATCCATAAGCTTTGAGTTTGAAGGGGAAGAACACGCGATAATTCATGTAATGCGTTATGCTGAGAATGAAGAACAGAACTCCCGTTTTTTTAAGAACTATGATAATAATGGCGGATCAATACTATATTTTCAATAATCATCCAACTGATGACTCTTTATCCATATTAAAGGGTAATATTGAAGTTAATAAGACAGATTTGAAGTAAATGGTAATATTATCCCTAATGGAAATGAAATAATTCTTGATTCTTTTACGGATAGCCACCCCTCATATTAAGTAAGAATTCCCTATTAGGAGGGTCTGATACCGGAAGTTCAATCGCTCCCAGTCTACAAACTCACTGTTCATGCCAGAGGATTACCTGCTTGTGAATCGGCGGCGAATTACATATTTAATAAAATCTTCATAATTGTAGGGATTATTCGCTATGCTGTATTGGAAACTCGACCATTGAAGCCACAGATATATGGGAAGCGCCTGTGAAGTGCAGCTTTAGGGAGCAGTGACTTCAAGAAAGGGGGAAGATATGGATCTCTTTGATTCTCAGATTCAATCTTATACTAACCGGCGTCTTGCTGTGATTGATACAAAGTTTCCATGGAAACTGAGTGGTTTTCGATATTGGGAGAACTTGAATATATTCCAGCAAAGGCCTGATACATTATTCTTTGCAACCGAACCTAATGATGATTATTTTCCGTGTAAAGTTTTTCCTTTTTCTGATTTTATGAAAGTTGCGGTGTCTGAGGGGGTTACAGATGTATATTGTGTTTTTTTAAATTTAACACTTAGTTTGCTTGGACATTGCTTTCTTCCGGATGGAAGTTATTTGCCAGGAGCAAATCCTAATCTTAATATCAAGCCATTCTTAGATGAGCGAAATATCCATCTTCATGCTACCTTATACCCAGGTGGCGGATTGGATCCATGGACCAAAAAAGAGTTTCTTTCTATTGCAGGACAACATTGCTCGACTGTATTCACAAACATTAATGAAGTCATGGAAGCGATTGTTGGAAGTATTTATTATCCCGTTGTGATTAATACCGACTTATATATATTTAAACATAAGAAAGTTGAAAAGCCGATACAGTTGACATTTTGTGCTTTTAATGCTATTAGAAAAGGTTTCCCCATTATGGCAGATGCATTTAATCGACTTACGGATGATTTTCATCTTAATCTAATTGGTGATTGGGAAGACCGATTACATTTATTGGAAAATAAGAATTATACATTCTATGGTCTACTTTCCCCTGAAGAATTAAAGCCAGTGTATGAACGAACTCATATATTTCTAAATTGCAGTGTTCCGGATGGATTTGCATTAGATGGTTTTCCAACCACGGCTGCCGTTGATGCACTATCGACAGGATGTATACTTGTTACGACAAACCCCCGAAATGATAGATTTATTCTTGAGGAAGGTAAGGACTATTTTGAAGTTGAACCTAACGGGTACGCAATTTCTGAAAGATTATTTTGGATTCAGAATCACTTTGAAGAAGCACTGATTGTTGGGAAAAATGGTTCGAATAAGGTGAAAAGTAAATTTCAGGCTAGTCAAATAGTGAAATCAAAGCTTGCTAACATATTTAAATAACTTGTTGATAAACAGTCTGTAGAAGTGTTATAGCATGATGGAAATGGTATGGGTAACAGGATGAGTGCGCCCCTCTCTCTTAGAGGGTTCTTTATATTTCGGAAAGGGGACGGGGCAAGCCTTTCAATTCCAAACTTGAGAACCGACGATAGATAGAGGCTTGGTCGGATCGAATGACAGAATAAGTATCTTATTTTAATAGGTAAACAAACAATCATATTTAACTAATTATTAATATAATAATGGAAATCCTAATGTCTTTTGCTATTTCCATTCTAGTACGTCTAGTTGATTTAATGGATTATTACTAATCAGTAAAGGAGGGTCAACTAATGACATTATTAACAACTGGACCTATTGAGAACAGTCCTGTTAGTGGGGTTAGGACGATTCAACAGGTCACCGTTAAAATGGTTAACCGTGATTTAGTCAATTCTTCAACAATATTAATCCAGGGATACGTTTTAGACGGTTTACGAACATTGTTTGTACTAGAAGTAATAGCGCTAGCCCCCAATGCAGTTGCTACGAGAAATTATACAGTAAATTTCAATGCATATGAGTTTGTTTTTACCACAAGCGGTTTGGCAGAAGAAAGTACTGATATTTCTGTATGGGGAAAAAACGAGAGTGGTGCAATTATTGGTGCTCAGCGTATTGTTGCGGATGAGCAGTTAGAGTCTTAAAACTCAACAAATGTACAGAGAGAAAGCCACAATCATATCACATGTTTTAGAAATAAAATAGAGGGAGCATGATCTTGAGAAAGATCTCATTGTTCACAAGAAAGTTTGCTTTTACTAGAAAGGAGGGAGTATCTAAATGTCAGTATTATCAACTGGCCCCATTGCAAACGATCCTGTTCTTGGAGTCAGACCCACCCAACTGGTGACGGTAAAAATCGATAACCGGGATTCTGTTGATTCTTCAATTGTTTTGATCGAGGGTTTCGCTTTAAATGGCAGCAGAACATTATATGTACAAGAACAAGTAATAGTGGGACCAAATGCGGTTTTTACAAGGAACTATTTTGCAGATTTAAATGCATTTGAATTCGTTTTTACCACAAGCGGAGCAGCAGAAAATGAAACTCAAATTTCTGTTTGGGGTAAAGATACATTTGGGCAATTAGTGCCCGCCCACCGATTAGTTTCTGATGAGCTTTTAGGAACAGGGTTAGCTGGCCCGCAAGGCGACCAAGGGCCTCAGGGAGTTCAAGGCGTACAAGGTGACCAAGGCCCACAGGGAGTCCAAGGCGACCAGGGACCACAAGGAGTTCAAGGTGATCAAGGCCCTCAAGGAGCCCAAGGTGACCAAGGCTCTCAAGGAGTCCAAGGTGATCAAGGACCACAAGGCGTTCAAGGAGATCAAGGCCCACAAGGAGTCCAAGGCGACCAGGGACCACAAGGAGTCCAAGGCGATCAAGGTCCTCAGGGTGTCCAAGGAGTTCAAGGACCACAAGGAGTCCAAGGAGATCAAGGCCCTCAAGGAGTCCAAGGTGATCAAGGACCTCAAGGTGCCCAAGGTGATCAAGGACCACAAGGAGTCCAAGGCGATCAGGGACCACAGGGCGTTCAAGGTGATCAAGGACCACAAGGAGTCCAAGGCGATCAGGGACCACAGGGCGTTCAAGGTGATCAAGGCCCTCAAGGTGTCCAAGGTGATCAAGGACCTCAAGGAGTTCAAGGTGATCAAGGTGATCAAGGACCTCAAGGAGTTCAAGGTGACCAAGGCCCTCAAGGCGTTCAAGGTGACCAAGGACCACAGGGTGTTCAAGGCGACCAAGGACCACAGGGAATCCAAGGTGATCAGGGCCCTCAAGGAGTTCAAGGTGATCAAGGACCTCAAGGAGTTCAAGGTGACCAAGGCCCTCAAGGAGTCCAAGGTGATCAAGGACCACAAGGCGTTCAAGGAGATCAAGGCCCACAAGGAGTCCAAGGCGACCAGGGACCACAAGGAGTCCAAGGCGATCAAGGTCCTCAGGGTGTCCAAGGAGTTCAAGGACCACAGGGAGTCCAAGGTGATCAGGGACCTCAAGGAGATCAAGGACCACAAGGAGTCCAAGGCGATCAAGGTCCTCAGGGTGTCCAAGGAGTTCAAGGACCACAGGGAGTCCAAGGTGATCAGGGACCTCAAGGAGATCAAGGACCACAAGGAGTCCAAGGAGATCAAGGCCCTCAAGGAGTCCAAGGTGATCAAGGACCTCAAGGTGCCCAAGGTGATCAAGGCCCACAAGGAGTCCAAGGCGATCAGGGACCACAGGGCGTTCAAGGTGATCAAGGACCTCAAGGAGTCCAAGGTGACCAAGGCCCTCAAGGAGTCCAAGGTGATCAAGGCCCTCAAGGAGTTCAAGGTGATCAGGGACCACAGGGTGTTCAAGGAGATCAAGGACCACAGGGTGTCCAAGGAGATCAAGGCCCTCAAGGTGTTCAAGGTGACCAGGGACCACAAGGAGTCCAAGGTGACCAAGGCCCTCAAGGTGTTCAAGGTGATCAAGGCCCTCAGGGAGTTCAAGGCCCACAAGGAGTCCAGGGCGACCAAGGACCTCAAGGCGTACAGGGTGACCAAGGACCACAGGGTGTTCAAGGCGACCAAGGACCACAGGGAATCCAAGGTGATCAGGGACCTCAAGGCGTTCAAGGAGCCCAAGGTGACCAAGGCCCTCAAGGAGTTCAAGGTGACCAAGGACCACAGGGTGTTCAAGGCGACCAAGGACCACAAGGCGTACAAGGTGATCAAGGACCTCAAGGAGTTCAAGGTGACCAAGGCCCTCAAGGAGTCCAAGGTGACCAAGGCCCTCAAGGAGTCCAAGGCGATCAGGGACCACAGGGAATCCAAGGTGATCAGGGACCTCAAGGAGATCAAGGACCACAAGGAGTCCAAGGTGATCAGGGACCTCAAGGAGATCAAGGACCACAAGGAGTCCAAGGAGATCAAGGACCACAGGGAGCCCAAGGCCCTCAAGGCGTACAGGGTGACCAAGGTCCTCAGGGTGTCCAAGGAGACCAAGGACCACAGGGCGTTCAAGGTGATCAAGGCCCTCAAGGTGTCCAAGGTGATCAGGGACCACAAGGAGTCCAAGGCGACCAAGGCCCTCAAGGAGTCCAAGGTGATCAAGGACCACAAGGAGTCCAAGGCGACCAAGGCCCACAAGGTGTCCAAGGTGATCAGGGACCACAAGGAGTCCAAGGCGACCAAGGCCCTCAAGGAGTCCAAGGCGATCAGGGACCACAGGGCGTTCAAGGTGATCAAGGCCCTCAAGGTGTCCAAGGTGATCAAGGCCCTCAAGGTGTCCAAGGCGACCAGGGACCACAAGGAGTCCAAGGCGATCAAGGTCCTCAGGGTGTCCAAGGAGTTCAAGGACCACAGGGAGTCCAAGGCGATCAAGGACCTCAAGGAGTTCAAGGTGACCAAGGCCCTCAAGGAGTCCAAGGTGACCAAGGCCCTCAAGGAGTCCAAGGCGATCAGGGACCACAGGGCGTTCAAGGTGAACAAGGCCCTCAAGGAGTCCAAGGTGATCAAGGACCTCAAGGAGTCCAAGGCGACCAAGGCCCTCAAGGCGTTCAAGGAGATCAAGGCCCACAAGGAGTCCAAGGCGACCAGGGACCACAAGGAGTCCAAGGCGATCAAGGTCCTCAGGGTGTCCAAGGAGACCAAGGCCCTCAAGGAGTCCAAGGTGACCAAGGCCCTCAAGGAGTCCAAGGTGACCAAGGCCCTCAAGGAGTTCAAGGTGATCAGGGACCACAGGGTGTTCAAGGAGATCAAGGACCACAGGGTGTCCAAGGAGATCAAGGCCCTCAAGGTGTTCAAGGTGACCAGGGACCACAAGGAGTCCAAGGTGACCAAGGCCCTCAAGGTGTTCAAGGTGATCAAGGCCCTCAGGGAGTTCAAGGCCCACAAGGAGTCCAGGGCGACCAAGGACCTCAAGGCGTACAGGGTGACCAAGGACCACAGGGTGTTCAAGGCGACCAAGGACCACAGGGAATCCAAGGTGATCAGGGACCTCAAGGCGTTCAAGGAGCCCAAGGTGACCAAGGCCCTCAAGGAGTTCAAGGTGACCAAGGACCACAGGGTGTTCAAGGCGACCAAGGACCACAGGGAATCCAAGGTGACCAAGGACCACAGGGTGTCCAAGGAGACCAAGGCCCTCAAGGAGTCCAAGGTGACCAAGGCCCTCAAGGAGTCCAAGGTGACCAAGGCCCTCAAGGAGTTCAAGGTGATCAGGGACCACAGGGTGTTCAAGGAGATCAAGGACCACAGGGTGTCCAAGGAGATCAAGGCCCTCAAGGTGTTCAAGGTGACCAGGGACCACAAGGAGTCCAAGGTGACCAAGGCCCTCAAGGTGTTCAAGGTGATCAAGGCCCTCAGGGAGTTCAAGGCCCACAAGGAGTCCAGGGCGACCAAGGACCTCAAGGCGTACAGGGTGACCAAGGACCACAGGGTGTTCAAGGCGACCAAGGACCACAGGGAATCCAAGGTGATCAGGGACCTCAAGGCGTTCAAGGAGCCCAAGGTGACCAAGGCCCTCAAGGAGTTCAAGGTGACCAAGGACCACAGGGTGTTCAAGGCGACCAAGGACCACAGGGAATCCAAGGTGACCAAGGACCACAGGGTGTTCAAGGCGACCAAGGACCACAGGGAATCCAAGGTGACCAAGGACCTCAAGGAGTTCAAGGTGATGAGGGCCCTCAAGGTGTCCAAGGTGACCAAGGACCACAAGGAGTCCAAGGTGATCAAGGACCTCAAGGCGTACAGGGTGACCAAGGCCCTCAGGGTGTCCAAGGAGATCAAGGCCCTCAAGGAGTTCAAGGTGACCAGGGACCACAAGGAGTCCAAGGTGACCAAGGCCCTCAAGGAGTTCAAGGTGTTCAAGGTGACCAAGGCCCTCAGGGAGTTCAAGGCCCACAAGGAGTCCAGGGCGACCAAGGACCTCAAGGCGTACAGGGTGACCAAGGACCACAGGGCGTTCAAGGTGATCAGGGACCACAAGGAGTCCAAGGCGACCAAGGACCTCAAGGAGTTCAAGGCCCTCAGGGAGTCCAAGGCGATCAAGGCCCTCAGGGAGTCTAAGGACCGCAAGGTGACCAAAGGCCTCTATAAGCTTAAGGTATAATTAGAAAAAGAACCCAAAAGTTATTTCATAACTTTTGGGTTCTCAGGCTGTCGAGAAACCCCCTGTTTTTTTGCAGGGGGTTTAAAACTGTCTTAGTGGTCTAAAAACTAGAGTCCTCAGATCGTTTTAAATCGATTTTTGTTTTAAAAGATGCGTCTACCCATATAAAAATAGAAGTGATCGAAAAGTCCTCTGGACTTTCTCGACACTCTAAGCAGCTCCTGCATCTGCAGGAGCTGCTTTTTGAAATATCATAGAAACAAATATTAAAAATAGGCTAATATTGAGTTGAATATTGTGGGCCCTCCCATAAACTGTTGTGATACCGGAAAGATGTGACCAAGTATGATCATCCTAAGGGTTTTCAAAAATTTTTTGCACGATAGTTCACAAATTCTCCAAAGGGGGACTGATTGATGAATCTTCACTGGAATATACGCATGTTGAATGCTGCAAATTGGCGACTACGAAGAGCAATACGCCTTTTAAAACTGAAAAGGTTCGAAAAAGCTGAATATGCATTTTAACCACTATAGTTATTCTCAATGGTACGTTGAATTACTTAAATAAATGTAAGAAGACTAAACACCCTCGGAAAATATCGGGGGAGAAAAAATAGTAAACGAGGAAGATTGCAAAAAAGGTGCGTAAGAAAAGTGAATTTGGTTTTAAGGGAACTGAAAGAGCTAAACGCTATGCTGAACAGAGAAAGATAATATTTGTCAAGAAAGGAGTTGCAAGATCCTTACTTCCACTTGGTAAATCATTAAGATATATCGATAGACTTGAAAACTCAAAAATAAAGGACCCGACTGGAGCTGCTGGAGCAACAGGAGTGACTAGGGCAACTGGAGCCATCGGATCTTTCCAACAGTTTCAGGTATCGGAGAATACGCCAAATACGACAGGAAGTTCAGCAATTCCGAAACGTCAGTTGCAACTACATTAAAAACAATAACAATTATAGGGGTTCCAACAGGGAGTCGAGTTTGGTTAACAGGAATCGTCGGATGGGAGGCTACAACAGGTAATACATCATAGCGGCAGGCAGAAGGGATTGAGATAGCGCGGGCAAGGGGTGTTATGTTTGGGAGACCCCGGCAGCCCTTTGATGAAGCGGCGTTTATTAGACTCTATGAAGAATGGAAGGCTGGCCGAATAACAGCAACGGCGGCTTACAGCAATCTGGACTAACGAAGCCTACCTTTTATCGCCGTGTGAAGGAATATGAAGAGTCGTTAGCTAATTAAATTTTACCTTGAGGAAATGTTTATTGATGTTCTTTGTTAATGAGGCCCATAGAAAGAACTATGAATCTCTATTAGAATTCTATGCAAGCAGCCTACCAAGCATTGAATATGAAGTAGCTTGTTATATCTTGGCTTTGCCCGAAGTTTTAAAGAGGATACCTGAAGAACACAGCTTTAAATTTGCTTTTGATTGGGTGCATCATTGGGAAGATGAGAATGATGAAAGCACTAAACGCTTATCTGATGCTATTTTTACATGGATGATCCATACAAATATTTGGTGTTTGCGGGGATGCACATGTATAACGGTGAAATTTTTAGATTTAATAACGGTCTTGATAACTGGAACGACACTCACTTTCAAGTCTTTTTGTAGGCATGTAAGATTAGAGAAAAGTTATAATTACGAACACTATTTGAATAAATTGGTTCTTTAGAAGAATTGGAAATGAGGGGTTAGATATTCTCCTCTCATGCTACAACATATTGAATAAGGAAAGTGTATTGTAGGGACTTTAAAAAGCAGAAAGCCCATCTGAAGGAGAGACGAACTTTATTGGACACATTAACTTTTGGTGTATTATTATAGCTGCTGCCAGACCAATCATTTGTAACTGTTAATCTATTATCTTGTTCAAAGGGATAGGCATTCCAGGAGTCATCTGTTATACTTGTGTATTCTTGATTGCCATGCCATATTGCCAATTCACTTTTCTCAGAACAAATGGTTCTTTTGTTACTTCGCTTAATGAGGTTGGATCCACAAGTCCCCATCAATAACCATCAAGCACTCTACGCCCATCATTATTATTTATTACAGCAATGGTCTAGGAAGGTGCAATGTTGTATCTGGGTGCGTGCTCAGTGATCATTCTTTAAAGTTGACGGATCTCACAAGAAACCAAAATAAGGTATTCATAATCGTAAAAGATTCTGAAGAAATGATAGGGATGAGAAGACTTGAATCTGGTATGTCAGTAAACAACGAATTTTTTTCTGATATTGTCAGGTATGAGCACGAAACTATAAGCGGAACGACCATAATAAACTCGAATGTTAGTTCACCTATATTTTGGAGCTGTAACCTGCATCATCTTGTATTTGATACCTGCGATCTTACGAATGCGAGATTTTTTGCCGGTAGTACAATTGATAATTGTACATTTATTCGTTCCGACTTGCGCTCTGTCGGCATTGCCAGAGACGAAGCTGTTTTCACCAATTGCGAATTTTCCTCCTGCGATATGAGAGGGATGACATTGGAGAATGCTACGTTTATCGACTGTACTTTTTATAAATGTAGATTCAAGGACCGGATTTTACAAGCGGCGAATATCGTCAATTGTTCCTTTACCGGCAAGCTAGTGGATATTACGTTTGAGGGAAATGGCAAACAAAAGCTAATCGCCAATTTTGAAAACTGCATCCTTGACGGTGTTCGTTTTGTGAGCTGTGACCTGACGCAATGTATTCCGCCAAAATCCAAAAACCATCTGTATGTTGAACAGGTATCCGCACGTTTGAAAAATGCTTTAACGAAGATAGGCGATGACCCTAATCTATCTGACGATGATCGGAAAGTACTGGTACGCAGTCTGCGCAAGCTTGAGCATATGGAACAATATATTTTTAACACGGCGCATATGAAGAAAATATATGGTGATGTTTTTGTTGAGCGATTTTTCAGTAGTCTGGAATGTAACAATGCGTAAACCTAAACAATAGAAATTATATAGGATTACGACGGGAACAGTATATATGTAAAAGGAGTCCACTGGAGATCATTACCTCGGCGAATCACTGTATGGTAGTTGATATAGTATATTATGTTAAATTGAACAGCATACTACTTTGAAAAGAAAGAGCATCCGCCGTCGTAGCCCTGCTGATGCTCTTTTTTCATGCGTACATAATCCACATCCACCTTGGCTTCATCCCATTTCACCTTGAAAATCCGTGCCGATTCCGCTTTGATCGGATGCTAACAATGGAACTGATCTCATATTTGTTGATTTAAAACCAATAATAGGGTAGAAGATATTTGAACAACACTGAAAACAGGGTAGAGGCATAGATGATGCTATTTACACAATACAGGGCTAAAATTGTGAGGATTCTAGTATTTAAGATTCAAAACTTAAGCAGCAGCTTGCAAATTATGGCGATCTTAAGGAATAAGAGTTTGGAATATGGGGTGCAATGAAGTGGAAAATGCAGAAAGATAGTGCGGAGGATTTACGGCTTGTCATTGAGTACGTGGAGCTGCCCTTTTTGTTGACGATACTGGAGCACCATCAATTGGAGGATCGTAGTATTACGGCCAAGTATCTTTGCCGGGGGTACACACGAACTAAGACTACTCTGGAGCAAAGTCAAAGTAGATACAGAAATACGGCTTGCGAATATTTGGGCATAGATATCAGCTCACTAAATGTCTGAAGCTTATTCAAGATGGGGGGATTTGTCCAGACTCAAAGAGTCCGTTTGGACCCCCTTTGTTCAGGAAGCTACGGACAGGAAAATCAACTGAATACATATAAATGAATGTTAAAGAGCGATAAAAATCGCTCTTTTTGACGTGTTTATGTATTCTACTATGTTACTGATTGACTATCTTCTTTTGAAAAATCTACATATATCACTAAAGAGACGACTATGGTAAACACCTGGATTAGAAACTGAGGTACAAACATCAAAAACCCATGTAAATTCCTCCTTCAATTCCTTATACATTATTATTTTCTAATTACTTCTACTAATAAAAAAGAAAGATCGCCACTTAAAATGATGTAATTTATTAACTTATTTGTGATAAAAATTCTATCAATTGTACTATTTTCGGCTTTAGTTGATTTTGGAGTTTTTTTTTCTACTTTTCAGTCTAACAAACTTGGATATATTAAGTATTTAGTACAAAAGATTTATTTGAAAAAACTATGCAGCGAAGGTGAGCTGCTACGTATAGAGCTGCTAAGCCGCTTGGGTGAACCGAAAGAATCTATTTACGCTCATGCTTGGGAAAAGGAAGCATGGGCAGTTGATGCTGAGCGATCCGGCAAACTGGTCGAACGATTAAACCTGTGGGAAACGGAGAATAAGCAAGGCGCTCACGCTCGAAGATGCTAATGCTACTCAAGAAGCCATTAATTTACTAAGTACATTTGATGAAGCCGATTACTACCGGAAAAATAAAGTCCTAGACTGAGAAATAAAGTGTTAGACTGGCGGCCAGCTATTCTGGAGATTAGTTTAAGATAAAGCGCGGGGAACCTTACCATAAGTAACGTTTGGGCAGTAACCGCTACATGGTCATTTTAACTTTGATTAATAAATTCATGAAGGTCTCGCCTTCTTCTTCAGTAAGGCCCTGGGTGATACTTTTTTCTACCTCCATGAATATTCCATTGAATTCTTCAACGAGATCGGTCCCTTTCTTTAAAAGAAATATTTTTTTCTGCCGCTCGTTATCCTCCGGGATGATACGTTTGATGTACCCCTTTTTCTCCAGCCCTTGAAGCATACTGGTAATGCTAGCACCTGTCCGATTAAAGTGGAGGGCCAGATCTTTCTGGATAACACCTTTGTCCTGATTCTCAAAAATGTAGCCCATCATCTGCCCTTGTTGAGCATTCAGCCCAAGTTCCGATAATTTGGCATTTGCCATGCCTCTGATCTTCATTCCGATGTCTCGGATCAAATCTGAGTAGGGGGTATGCAACAAACCTTGCTTTGTCAACCGAACCCGACTCCCTTCTTATAGTTAGAAATCTAATTATAAGTTCATCTTAATGTTCAAACTCCTAATTGTCAAAACATAAATGCTAGATATCATTCAGTTTTAATATTGACAATTAGAAATCTAACAGTTATATTTCAATTAAAATTGATTGGAGGAAACTGCCATGATTACTGCAATCACCAATGCCCGTATATTTGACGGAGAAAAAGTGATCAAAGCGACAACGGTCCTAATTGAAGGCGAACAGATTGTATCGGTGGGTGGGGAAATACCGGAACATGCGGTCATTATCGATGCGCAAGGAGGGACTTTGTTGCCGGGCTTGATAGATGCTCACGTTCACACTTCCGTGGAAGGCTTGCGCGATGCACTGAAATTCGGAGTTACGACTGAACTGGAAATGATGGGCGGGTTCACGAAAAACGGCCGAGAGGCGCAATTGAAAGGAATCGAGAATATTGCCGACGTACGATCAGCTGGGATGGGGGTTACACCACCTGGGGGACATCCTGATGAACTCATGCCGGGGGATGGCGAGATTCCAGACTTTGTAATGAAGGAAATGGAGAAGATGAGTGAGGAAGAACGTAACGCCAGACTGGCCGCACATAAGCATGATCATGGTGAGGCGCCCACCGTATCAACCCGGGACGAAGCGCTGGCATTCGTGGACCAACAAGTTAGAGAGGGAGCCGATTATATCAAGATTATGATTGAGGAAGGAACGGTATTAGCAGCGCCCGGCCTGCCCGTCTTAAGCCAAGATATTTTGAGTTCGGCTGTAGGGGAAGCTCATCGTCACCACAAGATGGTGATTGCTCATGTTTTAACTGCTGAATCCTCCCGGCAAGCTGTAGAAATTGGAGTCGATGGACTTGCTCATCTATTCATTGACCGTCCTGAAACCACGACGGATTTGGTGAGGATGATAGCAGAGGCAGGTGTTTTCGTTACGCCATGTCTCGTCCTGAACTCCTCAATTATCGGGAACCCTGCATCTGAATTGGTAAGGGATCCCCGTGTGAGTGCCAAGCTCAGTCCCGAATGGATCAATACGCTGAATGCCAGTTTCCATACTTTCCCGCAGGGCAGCATGGCAGATAGCTATCGTAATGTAATGGACCTTCATCGTGCAGGAGTAGACATCCTGGTGGGAACGGATGTCTCCGTACCGGTTCCATCGTTGGGGGGACTTGCCCATGGGGCCAGTGTACATCACGAGATGCAGCTATTGGTTAAGGCAGGATTCACACCCTTAGAAGCCCTTCAGTCCGCTACCTCGAAAACAGCTCGCCGCTTCGGCCTGAACGATCGCGGACGAATTGTGGAGGGGGCGAGAGCGGACTTGGTCTTGGTCGACGGGAATCCGACGTTGAATATCTCAGATACGCTATCGATTCGCGAAATATGGCAGCGCGGTACGCGCAAAATAGCGGAAGCGTGAATCATGGTGGGTAGACCAGACCTTCTTATAGAAATTGAACGAGAAGCAAGAGAATAAAAGTCGGGCCCTCATCTAGTTGTTGAGGACCTTGTGTTTCACCAAAACTTGCCGTTACAGATAGCGCGGAGAAAACCCGAACATTCATAAAGTGGCCGGAATCGGACAGTAACAAATAAAGCCCCGTCTAATAACCGGGGCTTTATTTGTTTAAAATGATTTAGGATTGATCTGCTTTAATAACGGATCATATTCCTCAGGTTCTTCATCTCCCTGGCGGGTTTCTTGAAGGGGAGTTTTCTTAGCCGTTATTTGTTCGTCTATAGTTACGGCAGGTTGTGGTTCAGGGATAGCTTTCATAGCAGTAAACGGCGTTAAAGGTGTTTGTAATCCATTGAGCAAAGGTTCATGATAGAGAATTTTTTGTATGTCATGTTCTGTGATGTCTCGATATCCAAACCGATCAATCATGTGCAAGACGATACTTGCTAGGGATAATTGTATGTTAGACGTGCATCAATCCAACGATTTACTTTTACATGCTCTTTTAACTCGCCTACTCGCCAAGAGACGTATTTCCGCGTAGGTTCTGTTAACCTTCAACACCCGCCTCTTGAAAGAAACTTTTTTGTGCAAAATATCCAATCCATGCACATTCAAGTTTACAGCGTATTCGCCTGGAATCCAAACTAATAAGCAATGGACTGCATCGGCAAACTCCTTTGCTTCTTTATATAGATCAGGCTCAAAGGTGATACTCCACCGCCGAATACCATAATAATTTCAATGTCGCCGCCAATCATGCTGTAGTGGTCTTGCATAGCAACCAGGATGTTGTTAGCTTCTGCATATTGTGCTTCTTCCATAAAGCTAGATGCCATTTTGTATAAGTTATCTTTAGGGTCTTGAAGAATTTGATCAACATGTTTTAGGGCAACACAACCACTTTCTCTTTACAGGACGCAACAAATTTTGCATATTGAATACAAGTTTCTAATGAATCATTTGGTTCCATAGGCCACCATCGTATGAATCCCCTGGGAGCTTTGGAGGCATAGCTTTCGATTTCTGATGGAATTCGACCTACAACCACAATTTCAATCTCCCTAAAGTTGTTTTCAATGCCCTTTTGAAGTGTCTTATTTAATTGCGTATGCTCTATTTCAGGGCAGGAATGGGGGATAGGGAACAATATCGAGAATCTTGAGGTATCTTCTTGAATAACGTGAGCAGATTTCCGGGCAGGATCATCCATAGAAGTCTCCCATATACGACGATAAGGTAGTAGCTGGGGTAAATCGAGTTCTTTCAATCTCATTTGAATCCTTTGAAAATAGCATCTGTATAGTTCCCCAACAAGAACCTGAATCTGCTTATTTCTGAGGAATGTAGTGTTATTTCCATGTTCGTTACGATACTGGATATATATTAAATCAGGGACGTTCACTATTTTAGTACAAAGAAATGTCCGAACCAGCAGATCGTAATCATCTGCTACCAGTAGTTCATTGCGATGGCCTCCGATCAGATGATAACAGTCCCTCGTCCACGCACGTGGATGATTGGGTAAACCGACTAAATGACGAATGGTTTTGCCATTAATGGTCGTATGTTTTTGTACATTTTGCCATCTGTTCATTTCATGCAGCCAGACTCGATAATGAACACTGTAACCAAAGCCACAATCCCAGCCGTACCAATGCGCATGATTGCTCCCTGCATACACCTCAGCACAATCCCCATAAACAAAGCCACAGTCAGGATTTTGTTGAAATGCTTTGACGATTTTCTCTAGGCAGTCAGGAGTTAGCTCATCATCATGATCGACTTCTACTAAAATTTCCCCTGTACAGAGACCTGCTGCAAACCTTTTGATAGCCCCTATATAACCATTGCGGGAATCCTGACGATATCTCCGCACACGGTGATCCTCTAAAGGGAGTAAATACTCCTGGTATGTCTCATCTTCATCCCCGGAATCATCCACGATTACCCATTCCCAGTTCTTGTAGGTCTGCTTCAATAAAGATTGATAAGGTCGTTGAATTTTTTCTTTTGATCTGTAACTTGCAGTAAACACGGATATTAAAGGTGTGTTTGAAGTGAAATGTGTTGGAGGAATCGTTCTATTCTCCAGAAGAGGATCGGTTGCCTTAAGCCAGCAGAAAAATAAATGCATAGGTTGAATTTCGTCTGGTGATTGGAAGTGCAACCAGCGTTTTTTTTCGTGACCAGGTAACGCTTTTAGTGCTGAAAATTCTCCCCACTCTTCTCCAAGCGAGACGTAAACCCGAGGCTTTTGAAGGCTATTGTCTATAAGTAGTTGGTCAGCCTCATACAAGTTTATTGTAATGTGATTTTCTTCCAATTTATCTATCAATTCTTTTACATGATCCTTTAAAACCTTCTTCGATACAAATAAATGAGCTGTCAGTAGCGGAGTGAAATTTAATGACATGATCATTCCCCTTTACCCGTTTCGAACACCAACGAGAGGGAGGTGCCGATTCAGACGTAAGTTATTATTTTTATTGAAATACCCATTTTCCCGGCATCATTCTATTTCCCAGCAATATATATGTATGTGTATGTGTATGTGTTCGGGGATGTGAGAAAAATGCCAGCCCATATAAACATAGCGAATTAAATCGTTTGAAGCCTCCGGTAGACACCTAAGCATAAAAGAAAGGTGGAGTAAGCGTGCAATGCCCATTAGTAAGTGTAGTTATACCTGCATATAATCGGCCGTATACACTAAAAGTCGCCATCGACAGTGTATTGGAACAAACTTATCCGAACATCGAAATCATTATTTGTGATGACAGTACAACGAATGAAGTACAAGAAATGCTTGATTCTTATTTAGATTCTTTTCCCCAAATTAAATATTATAAAAATGATAAAAATCTTTTTCTCGGCAATTGGCATAAATGTTTTGATTTGGCGTCAGGTGAATATATCAATTACTTGATGGATGACGACATGTTTCATAAAGAAAAAATAGCGAAAATGATCTATTTTTATGAAAATTTTGAAAACATCACACTGGTTACTTCGTATCGGCAAACCATAGATGAATCAGGGGCTATTCTCCCACCGCTCTATGCAACGGAAAGACTGTACGAGGAAACAAGGATAATGGACGGAAGAATGTTGGCAAACGTTGCATTAACTCGTTGTTTAAATGTGATTGGTGAACCTACGACAGTGTTTTTCAAAAAAACAGATCTTATCGAACGGTTTGGAGTATATAAAGGAAAACAGTATTCTCTTCTTAATGATTTGGCTTCTTGGTTGAACTTACTATCAAAGGGAAAAGCAGTGTATATTACTGAAGCGCTAAGCTATTTCCGAATACATCCCAATCAAAATAATCAGACGCTTGGTCAAAGTGCGTTCACGGAATGGTTAGATATTATGATTGCCTCAAGAGATGATGGATTTCTTGATACTAACGATTTATTTAAAGCTGCACTTCATTCTTATCAGGAACGTATAAGAGGTCGTCCACCATTTGTTGCAGATATCAAGCGAATTGAAATGATATTAAAAACATTGGAAACCTAGCTTGCTCATCCCATATGCGAAGGAGGCTGGCTGATGTTCGACATTCCCTTCTTACGACCTAATTTAGTAAAAAAGGAACGGTTTATTGCTAATTTTGAGAAAATAGAAGAGACGCGGATTTACTCCAATTATGGTCCCTTAAATAACCTGTTTGAAGAGCGGGTTATTGCACAAATGTTTGATGGAATCGGTTCAGCTGTTACCGTTCATAACGCTACCATCGGCTTGATTTTGGCGATCGCTCAAAGCAAGCGACCACAAGGCAAATATGCTGTTATGCCAAGTTTTACTTTTGCTGCCACTCCACTTGCCGCTGAGTGGTGCGGGCTAGAACCCTACTTCCTTGACATTGAACCGGAGAATTGGCAAATGAATAGGGATCAGTTAGAGCAGACAGTCAAGCTGCTGGGAGATGAGATTGCGGTAATCGTTCCTTATGCCACTTTCGGTACAGCCCTTGATTTATCTGTGTACAATAAGCTGCAGGAGCAAGGAATTCCGGTAGTCATTGATGCTGCTGCCAGTTTTGGAACTATAACTTCCGAGGAAGCCACCCATTTTGGTAAAGGCTTTGGAGGAGCCGTAGTATTCAGCTTTCATGCCACCAAATCATTTGGTATTGGAGAGGGTGGATTGGTATACAGTTTGGACCGGGATGTTATTAGGCGAATTCGTCAAGCGGGGAATTTCGGTTTTTCCAGCAGCAGGGAGTCTGTCACCCAAGGCCTTAACAGTAAGATATCCGAGTATACTGCTGCTATCGCTTTAGCCACTCTCGATCATTTCAAGAATGTACGGGAGAATAGAAGGACGATTTACGAATATTATCTTCAAGAACTGATCCAAGCAGACTTATTAGAACGAGGATGGTCTGTACAAAAAACGAAAGGATCGGTTGTTCATCAATTTGTCCCTGTTCTTAGTCCGGATTCACACACGAATCAAGAGGTTGTTAAGTTATTAGCTTCTAATTCAATAGAAGCTAGAACCTATTTTTCTCCGGCGTGCCATCAGCAGAAGCAGTTCCAAAGCTATACGAGGTCTACTCTTCATGTTACCGAACATATTGCCAAACATATTGTCAGCCTGCCCTTGTGGGAGGAACTGGACGAGATTAATATTCGAAAAATTGTGAATGTTCTAGGAAACCTGGGAAAAGAGACAGCCAGATGAGGAAACTCGTTATTTGGGGATCGGGCGGACATGCCAGGGAAATCAACTGGTTATGTGAAGAACTAGGAGTTCGAGTGATAGGTTTCTTAGACGAACGGCCTGAGACAAAAGGGCAGAGTGTAGATGGTGTTCCTGTACTGGGGACGTTGACCGACATTAAAGCGTTAAAATATGAGGTAGAGCTGATATGTGCGGGGGTGGGTGATCCGGCATTAAAGAAGCGATTCGCTTATCATACAATTCAATCGGGATTTCGTATCGCAGCCCCGCTAATACATCCACGTGTTCGTTTTTCTCAAAGAAATACCATTGGAGAGGGAAGTATGATCTTTGAAGGAGCTGTCCTGTCGGACAATATTAAAATCGGACAGCATGTAATTATCAATCGGAGTGTTAACGTGAGTCATGATGCGGTTTTTGGCGATTATATAACCATAGCTCCTGGTGTGAACCTGGCAGGTAACGTAACCATAGATGAAGGAGCCTATATCGGGGTCGGTGTCTCGGTACGGGAAAAATGTCACATCGGTTGTTGGTCTATGATAGGTGGAGGTGCCTTTATTAAAGATGATATACCCAGCTTTACCATGGCTGCAGGTGTACCAGCAGTCGTTAAAAAACGCCTTGATATGCCCTGAGCCTCCTTTCTTTGAAACAGAGCGCAATCAAATTCGTAGCAATATGCTTGGTAATGAAGTGATTTGTCTGTCAAAAGGCCGTAGCGGAAAAGGTTCTTATACCTGATCCGGCTCGGCCTTATTATATTTTAAGCTAGAGGAATAGATTCATTTTAAAGATGGATAAAATTAAAATTATTTTTGATTATTTTTGTATTTTGTATTTTCAAATTTAAACAAAAGTGTTATAGTCTCCGTAAATAAAAATATCCACCTTAATAAAGTTATTCAAAACAAAAAACAGAACTTGGAGGTCTTTTTGCTATGGTACAAAGTCTATGGAATTCTTCGCAAGCATCTAAGCAGAACAGCACGCTGGAACAGCTCGTATACCGTTCTAACCTGATTGGCACAGATAGGAGCGTGTGCAACTGGGGAGGTGGCAACACTTCGGCTAAAACGACGATACAAGATTTTCGCGGGCGTGAAGTTGAAGTGATGTACGTTAAGGGGAGCGGTTCCGATCTTGCAACCATGAAAGCGCATAACTTCACCGGGCTTCGTATGGAGGATATTCGTCCACTGTTTGAACGGGAAGAGATGTCTGACGAGGATATGGTCGCATATTTGGCGAACTGTATGATAGATGCCAAGCATCCGCGGGCTTCCATTGAGACACTGCTACACGCATTTTTGCCTTTTAAGCATGTCGATCATACACATCCGGATGCGATCATCAGCTTGTGCTGTGCGCATAACGGCAAGGAAATCGCTAAGGAAATTTTCGGTGAACGTTTTGTATGGGTACCTTATATCCGTCCTGGCTTTAAGCTGTCGAAAATGATTGCCCAAGGGGTGCTCGATCACCCACAAGCTGAGTTGGTACTGATGGAAAAGCATGGCTTGGTTACGTGGGGAGACACTTCCGAAGCAGCTTATGCCAAAACGATTGAAATCATCCAAGAAGCAGAAAGCTATATTAAAGCCCGCCAAGAAGAAAAGCAGGGATTTGGAGGCGTAAAATATAGAGCGCTTACTTTAGAGAAGCGGCGCAGCATGGTGTCCCAGATCATGCCATCCGTTCGAGGTGCAGTCAGTGATGAGAAAAGGATGATCCTCACTTTTGATGACGCGGAGGATGTGCTGGAGTTTGTGAACGGCCAGGATTCTGCTGCTTTATCTCAGATTGGGGCAGCGTGCCCGGATCATCTGGTTCATACCAAAATGAAGCCGCTCTATGTAGATTGGACACCGGATATGGAGGATGTAGAGGGGTTGAAAGTTAAGCTTGCCGAGGGTATAGCAACCTATAAGGAGCAGTACCAAGCTTATTTTGAGCGCAATCGACATGAAGGAGACGTGAGATTTGAAGCAGCACCGCGTGTCATCTTAATTCCGGGTATCGGTATGATTAACACAGGCAAAAGCTGGAGCAATGCGCAGGTGAGCGGCGCCTTATATCATCGTGCCATTGCTGTCATGCGAGGAGCAACGGCGTTAGGAGAATTTGTTTCGCTTAGTGAAAATGAATCTTACAACGTGGAATACTGGCCGCTGGAGCTTTATAAGCTGTTACTTGCGCCGGCAGAAGCAGAATTTTCACGCAAAATTGCATTCATTACGGGTGGTGCAGGCGGAATCGGTAGTGCAACCGCGCGGCGTTTGGTAGAAGAAGGTGCGCATGTTGTATTGGCAGATCTCAATCTGGAAGGTGCGCAAAAGGTAGCTGCAGACATCAATAGCAGTTACGGTGAAAACCGTGCAATTGCCGTGAAAATGGATGTGACGCAGGAGGAGCAAATCCAGGCGGCCTATGCCGAGACGGCGCTGATCTATGGTGGTGTAGATGTCATCGTTAACAACGCAGGGCTTGCTACATCCAGCCCGTTCGATGAAACATCATTAAAGGAATGGAATTTAAATGTAAACGTGTTGGGAACGGGTTATTTTTTGGTCGCGCGTGAAGCGTTCAAGCTGATGAAGGAACAGACGCTTGGTGGCAGTATGGTGTTCGTCGGCTCCAAAAACTCAGTCTATGCGGGTAAAAATGTAACGGCCTACAGCTCGGCCAAGGCGCTGGAAGCGCACCTAGCCCGCTGTATTGCCGCAGAAGGCGGCGAATACGGTATCCGCGTAAACACTATTTTGCCGGATGCGATTTTGCAAGGCTCGGCAATCTGGAACTCCAATTGGCGCAATGAACGCGCCGCTGCCTACGGCATCGAGCCAGACCAGCTGGAGGAGCATTACCGCAAGCGAACGACGCTGCTGGTCAACATTTACCCGCAGGATATCGCAGAGGGCATTGCCTTTTTCGCCTCATCCAAGGCGGAGAAAACGACAGGCTGTATGCTGACCATCGATGGCGGCGTCCCAGCAGCCTTTACACGCTAGCCAAATTCAAATGAATCTCTGTAAGCGATAGACTCATTTCTATTTCACTAATCCATTTCATTAATCGAGGGCACAAGCCCATAGTTCCGAAGGGATGTAAAATACTCTGGGAAACACGTAAATAAGCAACAACACTTATTTGCGTGTTTTCATCCTTTTATATATACACCAACACTTTAAAATAGAAGTGACTTTATGGGTGGTAAGCAGCGAAGCGGCCTCCCATAACTCACTTCATTTTCCAAGGAGGAACCACGATGAGTGACAAAGCGTACGCCTTATTCGAGGAGCAGCAGCAACAACGAGGCATTGACCTAGAGCAAGTAAAGACCAAACTGAGAGCGCTTAGCATAGAAACACCTTCCTGGGGATATGGCGACTCAGGTACACGTTTTAAAGTCTTTCAGAAAACGGGTGTGCCGCGTGATCCGTTTGAAAAGCTGGAGGATGCCGCACAGGTTCATGCTTTGACAGGCTTATGTCCGTCCGTTGCTATTCACATCCCGTGGGATAAAGTAGACAATTACGGCAAGCTTCGCAGTCATGCCGAAAGTCTTGGCCTGCAAATTGGGGCGGTAAATCCCAATCTCTTTCAAGACGAGGACTACATGCTCGGTAGCGTTACTAATGTAGACCCGGCAATCCGTCGCAAGGCTATCAACCATTTGCTGGAATGCGTGGATATTGCAAAGGAAACAGGCTCCAACGACTTTAGCCTATGGTTTGCGGACGGAACGAATTATCCCGGTCAGGGGGACATTCGCAAACGCAAAAATTGGATGCTGGAGGCGCTCCATGAAATGTATAAGGCGCTTACGCCGGATATGCGCATGCTGATTGAATACAAGGCGTTTGAGCCGGCTTTTTACCATACGGATATTGCTGATTGGGGCATGGCGTACCATTACGCGACCAAGTTGGGGCCGCAGGCACAGGTGCTGGTGGATACAGGGCATCATCTACCGGGAGCCAACGTGGAGCATATTGTTGCGTTTTTAATGGATGAGAAGCGACTGGGTGGCTTTCATTTTAACAGTTATAAATATGCGGATGATGATCTGATCGTGGGTTCCTCCAATCCGTATGAGCTGTTTTTAATCTTTTATCAGATTTTGAACGCAGCTCAGGATGTCGATGCAGGTATCCGTCATACTGTCGATAAAATTGCTTATTTAATCGATCAGTCGCACAATATCGAACCCAAAATTCCGGCCATGATTCGCTCGGTCCTAAATGTGCAGACTCAATATGCGAAGGCACTTTTGATCAATCATGCAGAGGTGGAGGAAGCGGTGAGCCGTCAGGATGTGCTGGGTGCGGAGGATGCCGTACGCCAAGCATTTGAGTTTGATGTGGCCCCGTTGCTCAAAGCAATCCGTGAAGAGCAAGGATTACCTGCAGATCCAATGAAAGCCTATTTGGCGTCTGAGTATGGTACGCAGATTTTGCAAAGAGGCAAGGGTGGTGCGAGCTGGTGAGCATCCTCGCTTATGATTTGGGGGCAAGCAGCGGCAGGGTTCTACTCGGAAAATTAACCGATTCACGTATCGTGGTGGAGGAAATCCATCGCTTTTCCAATGATCCGGTCAAGGTTGGGGAGCGCCTGCACTGGGATATATTGCGTCTCTATCACGAGGTTCAGCAAGGATTGCTCAAAGCCAAGCATATGAGAGTGAACCCATCCAGCCTGGCGATTGACTCCTGGGCGGTCGATTTTGGACTGATTGGAGAAACCGGCGAATTGCTGGGCAACCCTTATCATTATCGGGATTGGCACACCCATGGAGTAATGGAAGAAGTACAGGAACGGCTGGGAAAAGATTTTATTTTTCAGCGCACAGGCATTCAGTTTTTGGCGTTTAATACGATTTATCAGCTGGCTGCTATGCGAAATGCAAGATCACCCTTGCTGGAGCAGGCAGAACATTTCCTGATGATCCCTGATTTGCTGCGGTATTTTCTGACAGGTGAAATGTATCATGAGTTTTCTAATGCAACCAGCACGCAGTTATATCATCCGTTACAGCAAAAATGGGATGATGAGCTTTTGTCTGGAATCAACATTCCCCGCTCTTGGTTTGGAGAGGTACTGGAGCCGGGAAGTGTTGCAGGTACAATCCGTTCATCGGTCATGACGGATCTGGGTATTGGAGCGATTCCTGTGATTGCAGTAGCAGAGCATGACACAGGATCAGCAGTGGCTGCCGTACCAGCGCTGGAGCGGTCCTTTGCGTACTTGAGCTGCGGAACATGGTCACTGATGGGAACGGAGACCGCACAGCCAGTAATTAATGATGATACGCTTCGATTTAATTTTACAAATGAAGGCGGCGTAGGCCGAACCTACAGGCTGCTAAAAAATATCATGGGACTGTGGATTCTACAGGAGGCGCGCAGAGAGTGGGAACGGCAGGGAAACTCCTATTCCTTTCCTGAATTGGTTCATATGGCGGAACAGGCTCCAGCGTTCACTTGTTTGATTGACCCGGATGATGAACTGTTTCTGCATGCCGGGGATATGAAAACACGCATACGCCAATACTGCCGCAATACCGGGCAGCTAATGCCGGAGACGCCGGGAGAGATTACGCGCTGCATTCTGGAAAGTCTGGCGTTAAAGTATCGCTACATTTTGGAGCTTACAGAACGGGTGTCAGGACAGCGTTTTAATGGTTTGCATATGGTCGGCGGAGGGATTCAAAATCGCTTGCTGTGCCAATGGACGGCCAATTCGATTCAAAAACCCGTATGGGCAGGACCCGCAGAAGCGAGCGCAATCGGCAATCTTGCGGTACAATGGATGACACAGGGAAAGTTCGCCGATATATGGGAAGCACGCCGGGTCATTGCGGATTCTATTACCGTAGAGGAATATGAACCTGCCGAGTCAGAAGCGTGGGAGGATGCCTACGGGCGGTTCCGGCGGGTGACAGGACTTTTTGTACATTAAAGATGTGGAGTGAGATTGCCATGCTGGTCGCAGAAAGATATGAGATGATAGTGCAGCTCGTAAATGAAAGAGGAAGCATACGGGTGTCTGAATTGAGTGAGCTGTGTAAAGTGACGGAAGAAACGATTCGCCGCGATCTCGATCGTCTGGAGCAGGCGGGACGACTGCGCCGTTCCCATGGGGGAGCGGTTAGTGTCAAAAACGAGCAGCCTGAAACGCCCTATGCGGTACGGGAAATTATGAACGCGGAGGAAAAGCGTCGGATTGCTGAGGAAGCGGTCAAGCAGATTCAGCCGCACGATCGCATTTTGCTGGATGCCAGTACGACTGCCTGGTATATGGCGTCCAGTCTGCCGGATATTCCTTTAACGATACTGACGAATTCGATTCGGGTAGCTACAGAACTGGCAGGTAAGGAAAAAATCGAGGTCATTTCGACGGGAGGACAGCTGCTTCAACGTTCACTGTCATTCGTGGGCCCGCTCGCAGAGCGTTCATTAGAAACCTATTATGTGGATAAGCTGTTTTTTTCCAGTCAGGGAGTTCATCTGGATCGCGGCATTAGTGAATCAAATGAGCTGCAAGCTCGTTTGAAGCAGAAAATGGTCAGCATTGCGGATCGGGTAATTTTACTGGCAGATGCGAGCAAATTCGGGCAGCAGGCGTTTACCCATGTCGTGAACTTGACGCAAGTGTCCGAAATTATTACAGATTCGCGGCTGTCGGACCTGATTTGCAGTCAGCTCGCAGAGTTGTCCATTCCGGTTACGATTGTGTAAGCAGGTAGTTTCCGGCGTGAGGTCGCTCTGCGGTTCATTTGATTTACGATCGCTGTTGCAGCGGGATTCTCTGATGAGTAAGATCAACATAGGTGAGAATCCCACTGCAAGCTTATGCTTATGATGAAAGTTTTCCTTTGGAAAATGGACGGAAGGGGTGTGCCGTTTGAAGGTATCTTTATTTATTACCTGTCTAAGTGATGCGATGTATCCCAAGGTAGGGGAAGCGATGGCCCGCTTGCTTGCCAGATATGGTGTCGAGCTGGAATTTCCCAAGGTGCAGACATGCTGCGGGCAGCCGTCCTATAACAGCGGCTATTGGGATGAAACAAGGGCAGCGGCAAAAACGATTTTGAAAGCGTTTAATAACAGTGATTTTGTCGTAGCTCCTTCCGGTTCCTGCACATATATGATTCATCATTACCTGGAGTTGTTCAAGGATGAGCCTGAGTGGCTGGAGTCGGCACGGAGGCTGAAGCAAAAGACGTATGAGTTTACACAATTTATGGTGCAGGTGCTTGGCGTGACCGATGTGGGTGCGTCTTTTCCGCATACGGTAACCTATCATCCGTCTTGTCATGGAACACGTTTGCTCGGCGTAAAGGAGGAACCGATGAAGCTGCTTGGCAGCGTAAAGGGTTTGCAATTAGTGCCGCTTCCTTTTGCAGAGGACTGCTGTGGGTTTGGTGGTACTTTTGCGGTGAAAATGCCCGATATTTCGGGAGCGATGGTGACTGAAAAAGTGGACCATATCAGGGAGACGGAAGCCGAGGTACTGGTCGGACTGGACATGGCCTGTTTGATGAATATCGCCGGTAATCTCAGATATCGGAGAGAGCCAGTTCGGGTGATGCATCTGGCAGAGCTGTTATACGAAGGGGTGAAGCACGCATGACCGCTGTACATACGCACTCTATGAACCAAAAGGTCAAAAAACGTGCAGAGCTGGCTCTGAATGATGATTTTCTGCGGAATGCAGTTCGTTTCACTACCGAGCGGCTGCGCAACGGTAAGCGTGTAGCTTCAGAGCAGCATGGAAATTGGGAGGAATGGCGTGAGCGGGGGCGTCAAATTCGGCTTCATACGATTGCCCATCTGGACTATTACTTAAATCTATTTGTAGAAAATGCCCGTGCCAACGGGGTGCATATCCATTTTGCCGACACCGCAGTGGATGCCGTGCGCATTACACTGGACATTGCCGCGCATAATCAAGCCCGTTCTGTCGTCAAATCCAAGTCGATGGTGTCGGAGGAGCTGCATTTGAATCAGGCGCTGGAAGGTGCGGATATCGAGACGATTGAAAGTGACCTCGGTGAGTATATTATTCAACTGGCGGGAGAGGCACCATCTCATATCGTGATCCCTGCGATTCACAAAAACCGCTATCAGATTGCCGAGCTGCTGTCTAAAGAAGCAGGGGAGGAGCTGTCCGCAGATACGACGATTTTGGCGGGCTTTGTCCGCAAAAAGCTGCGTGAAAAGTTTCTAGAAGCGGATATTGGCATGACAGGCTGCAATTTTGCCATTGCCGAGACGGGTTCCATGGTTTTGTTTGAAAATGAAGGCAACGCTCGCATGGTTTCTACTCTGCCCAAAACGCAAATCACACTGATGGGTATGGAGCGAATTATTCCATCCTGGACAGATTTGGAGGTGATGGCTACATTGCTGCCACGCTCCGCTACCGGACAGAAGCTGACGATGTATATGTCGGGGATTTCAGGACCCCGACGCAGCCAGGATGCCGATGGACCGGAGGAAATGCACATTATCATCGTAGATAATGGACGTTCGCTTCAGCTAGGCAATCCTGAGTTTCAGGAGCTGTTAAATTGCATTCGCTGCGGTGCTTGTTTGAACGCTTGTCCGGTGTACCGACACATTGGGGGACATGCGTATGGCGGGACATATAGCGGCCCTATCGGTGCAGTGCTTACGCCTGCCCTTCATGGCAACATCGAAGAGTGGAACGATATTGCGAGTGCGTCCAGTCTGTGCGGGGCGTGTTATGAAGCCTGTCCGGTCAAAATACCACTGCATGATATGCTGGTTTATTTGCGTAGACGCAAGGTGGAGGCAGGACAAGGGGATAAACTGGAGACGATCGGGATGAAAGGTTTTGCGGCGGTAGTTTCCAGCTCGAAGCGATTCGCTGCGGCGATCAGACTCGGACAGATCGCACAGAAAGCGGTAGTCCGTAAGGGAGAGATTACCCTTAAGCTTGGCCCCTTAAAAGGCTGGAATACGTATCGTGTGGCTCCAAGTCTGGCGAATAAGTCCTTCCGTCAGCACTGGAACACACTAGCGCGTGAGCTGGAGCAGGAACGCAAGGTCATGCATCCGGACATTCTCAGCCGAATGGAGACGATCTTGGCGGATAGAAGAAAAGGAGGGATGCAGCATGAGTGAACAGCGTAATCCTTCTATGCAAGCAAAAGCGGAGCATGAAGCATGGCTTCATCAAATGCAAGCAGAATCCCGTGTCAAGCAGGCACGCTTTATGGAAGGCATTGCGACGCGGCTCAAGCGTCCACGACAGACGGAGCCACCGATGCAGCCGTTTCGCGGCGCACCTGCGTTTTGGCACAAATTCGAATGGAGTGCGGAGCAGCGCATCGAGGAGTTCACCGCCAACTTTACAAGTGTTGGCGGACACGTGGTGCGTCTGCCGGATCTGAAGAAGGCGGCAGACTGGATCACGCACAAGGCGCGCGAGCTGGGAGCAGCCTATATCGTCCGGCAGAATGAGCCGGACCTGGATGCGCTTCAGTTGGAAGCAGCGCTACCGGAAGTCCGATTGTCGGTGTGGAACACCGATCCAGCCGAAGACTGGAAGGCACGCGCCGCGGAGGCCGATATCGGCATCGTCATGGCCGATGAGGCCGCCGCCTACACCGGCTCGGTAGCAGTGCTATCCTCGCCGCAGAAGGGGCGCTCGGTCAGTCTGCTGCCGACTGTGCTGATCATTCTCCTGCCCGTGGAATGTCTGCGAACACGACTGGGCGAGATTTTAAACCGTTTTGACGTAGCAGGGCGTGAGCAATTACCCGCAGGCATTCATTTTATTACTGGACCGAGCCGCTCGTCGGATATCGAAAATGATTTGACGATCGGTGTACACGGACCAGGTATCGTTTATACGTTGTTGATTGGTTAGCGTTATACTGCCCGTCTAACGGGCGCGATAGATCGGAAAACGGGTTTCAAAATCCGTTTGTCTACGATTGCTCCTAACCGAAATGCGGCCATTGTGCAGTTCGGTAATGCTTTTGGTAATAGCAAGGCCCAGCCCGGTACCTCCGGTTTCCTTGGAGCGTGATTTGTCCACTCTGTAAAACCGTTCAAAGAGATGTGGGACATCTTCCGGTGGAATCGGGGTGCCGTAGTTGGTGCAGATCACTATCGCTTCATCGCCTTCACGTCCTATCGTGATATCGAGACGCTTGCCATCCTTTCCGTATCGAATCGCATTGGAAAATAAATTTTCATACAGGCGCACCAGCTCGTCCGTGTCGGCCAAAATCCGAACAGGCTCAACGATTCGGACACGATAGGACATGTCCGCCTGTTCCAGTGAGGGTACAAATTCCTCAGCAAGTTGAGTGAGCAATTTGCCGAGGTCTACAGGCTCCAGCTCCAGTGGCAGGCTACCTCCACTCACACGCGTGTATTCAAATAACTCGTCGATCAGCTTTTTAAGCGTCAGCGATTTTTCATAAGCAATGTTTACATAATAGCGTAGCTCAATTTCATCCCGGTAACGGTCGGTTTCAATATACTCCAAAAAGCCAATCACCGATGTTAGCGGGGTGCGAAGATCGTGGGATACACCAGTGATCAGGTCGTTTTTCGCTTTGGCGGAAGCCCGTTCTTCTTCTATTGAAAGACGGAGCTTGTCTGCCATGGTGTTCATATTTTTTGCCAAGGTTGCCAGTTCATCTGCGGAAGATACCGGAATCGAATAGGATAAATTTCCGTCCGCGAAATTCTGCATCCCTGTCGTAATCTCTCGTAGATAGCCAATCGTATTTTTGGTAAAAAGGAAAAAGAAATAAATATATAAAGGCAGCCCACACACCAGCAAGATCAGTGAGGAACCAATGTGATTGACGGTCCAGCGGATCAGCCGAGTGCCAAAAAAAGAACGCGAGGGATTCAGCCATAACAGCAAAGACGCTCCATAATAAAACACCATTAAAATTAGTCCAGTTAAAGTGAAGGCGGCAAGGCTAAGGGCTGCCAGCTTCCATCCCAGCGTATCGTATCGTTTTGCCTTCAAGACGCAAGTCCTCCATTAATCGAATTTTTCCATTTTATAGCCGATGCCCCACACTGTTTTCAGGTATTTGGGCTTTCTTGGATCAGTCTCAATTTTCTCGCGAATTTTACGCACATGTACCATTAGCGTGTTGTTGGATTCCAGATATTGTTCCTTCCAGACCTTCTCATAAATCTGCTCCATGCTCAGCACTTGACCCCGGTGTCGAGCCAAAAGCTCAACAATAGCGAATTCACGCGGAGTCAGCTTAACGGATTCTCCAGCGAGAGTGATCTCATGTGTAACAGTGTTAATGGAGAGTTCATCCAGAACCATTTCATGCTCCAATATAGGAGAGGA
The DNA here is from genome assembly GCF_054113385.1 of Paenibacillus sp. ALE2. Classification (NCBI taxonomy): domain Bacteria; kingdom Bacillati; phylum Bacillota; class Bacilli; order Caryophanales; family Paenibacillaceae; genus Paenibacillus; species Paenibacillus sp. ALE2. Next base: position 4,839,676 of record NZ_CM134213.1, on the reverse strand, counting down.
GTGGGTATATTTCCGTACTCTACGTAGCTGGGATTTGATGCGTGCCACTAGCTCCAGCGGGCTGAACGGCTTGGTGACATAATCATCGGCCCCAACGCTAAGCCCTGTAATTTTGTCCATATCTTGTCCCTTCGCAGACAACATAATGATCGGAAAATGCTCGGTTTCCCTGATTTTCATGCAGGCTTCAATCCCGTCCATGTTGGGCATCATCACATCCAGCACCATTACATCTATCTGTTCCCGATTAACCTGCTCCAGCGCTTCCAGTCCGTCCCGTGCCATGAGCAAGCGATATCCTTCATTTTCTAAATATATTTGCATGAGCTTAATAATTTCAGGTTCATCGTCTACTAATAAAATGGTTCCGTTATGCATGGTTGTGCACCCTTTCTGTTCTTTCCAGCAGTATACAATATGGGCGTATTATATACCTTTTTGGCGATGGAGGCTATGGACACTCTTCTCAGGTCGTTTGTTGGATATCATCGTCCTTTGAATAGTAGCGTTTCGGGCGAAGACATGCGCTCTTCTTGCTTGAAGTTCCTTTTTCCTGTACCCGGTAGTTGACCGAACAAAATCCACGCACATGGCAGGAAGCGGGCGATGACCGACACGACGAGCCAAGAACAAAGAAGTGCACAGAAAAAACCTCCAGCGTACCACACATGAATAAGCTGCGGTGAGCCAATGTGTGGTGAAAACTGCCGATACAAGAGTAGGAAAAATGGATGTATGAGATACACACCAAAGGACAGTGTGCCCAGACGTTCCAGCTTGCGAATGACAAAGGAATGTTGTCTTCTATACATTAAAAAGGAAATCTGTAGTAATACCAGCGTACTAGACAGGCTGTACATGTTATACATAAGTTCAAAAACTAGCGAATTGTACGAGGTTCCGTACAATCTATTTTCGTACCACATATAGACATGAATGGTGGCTGAAATCAGCCATAAAGCCCAAATTGCGATCCATGTCAGCACGCTTGTAAAACTTCGTTCCTCCTTACGTACCAGAAACCAAGTTCGAAGCTGGGGATAGTAATAGCCGAGAGCTGCGCCCAGCATGTAGCAGGCCACATAGGACAGCGCCCAGCTGCCTTTATTTTGAACCTGAAAGAGAAATTTGTTGCTAATTATAAATGACCACTGTAGCAGCAGCCCAATGACAATAGACCATTGCGGAAATTGCCGATAACGCTGGAACAGCCACAGTATGCATGGAAATGCAAGATAAAATTGCATCATGATAAAAATATAATATAAATGGGTGTACGCTTTGCCTGTAACCAGTTTCAGAGCAAAGTTTTCCGCAAGTGTAGTTATACTCCATGGTTCGGTACTGCCAGCCATAAGGGACAGGATGAAATAAAACAGAGAAAACATGACATAAGGTAAGAGGATGTACAGCAATCTCTGCTTATAAAAGCGCCTCAAGAGCTGTCGTCCCAGCGGACGATCCTTATAGTTATAGAACAGCACCATACTGCTAAGCGCGATAAATACAGGGGTACCGTACTTCATCAACACATTGAGCGCATTATATACAACATAAAGGCTGGAATTTGTAAGTTGGACCGTTGCATAGGAAGTGGCATGTACCATTAAGACGGCTAAAATCGCCATGGCTCTGACCAACTGTAATTCAGGAATTTTTTCTTTGGTCGTAGGCTTCATAAGCTTCATTTCCTTTCAGTAGTGAACTGTATCTTGTTGAACTCTTTCTATTAAAAGATAAAGTTCTTAACAACCTGAAAGGGAGCGGCTTAAGAATCGCTTATGAACTTCTTAACTTTTGTTAAGAATTAAAAAAAAGAACTTCCATAGGCTCAAAATGAGCAGCATGGAAGTTCTTTTTAGTACTCATGTTCATTCGTTATTTGCAACGTTTGATAGGTGCGCGTCTGATTTGCCCACGAATGGCACCGTTCGGATGACGGATCGTGTGGACGTTGACGTAGGCATTGCCCTCTCTAATTTGGCATACCAAATCATTAATGGTTCTGCCTCTGAGTGGACCGGTAAGATCAATTGCACGCAGCACGCCGGTAACGACACCTCTTCTTACGGTAATCCCAAACTTCGAAGGGCCAAACAGTGTAGCAACAACAGGACCATTTTCTCCTCTTCGTCCCAGATGAATGTGCGCTTCAGTTACCCGTGAAATATTGCGAACCGTCAGCTCAAAGCTTAATTGCTGGCTCGCTGGACGGTAACGAAATTCCGCAGTTCCTGTCGCATTCGTTCTGACAGGAGGCACTTCATTAGCCCCCCTCAACGTGGCTCTAAACTTATTGGACATTACGTCCCTCCTTTCCCAGTGTTGGTTTAGTGTATTCACAGGATCAGAGAAGGGGCTGTACATTCGCCTATTCATCAGAAGTTGTGTGTTTTACAAGTTATTCAGTCCAAGCACAAAACTGATTTTTTCATAGACTATGAGTATCTGATAGAGAGAGGAGGAGAAACTATGGGAACATTTATTGATGGAAGAACATCCCAAAATGCTTCGACAGCCAACTCTATTGCCATCCCAATCACTCTTTTAAATACGCCGCAATTGTTCGGACAGATCGGATTAAACACCCAAGGAGCTACAGGTACACCACGGGTTCTGCTTAAAGGAACTATATCTCTCCAAATTCCACTTGCTTTAGTAGGGATTACAATTACTATTGTGAGAGGTACGCAGATAACAGACCCTGTTGTTTATTCGGCTACGTCAACTTTTAATTTAAGTTTATTAGCTCCACAGGTTATTGCGTTCTCAGCAGATGATTTTAACCCACCGATTACGCCACAATTGGTGTATACAGCCTTTGTATCAGCTAACCTGCTGGGTACAATACGAGTAGGTCCAGAGAGCTTCGACGGGATTTTGGTTTCGGATTAATGCAGTAGTTTTAACTAACGGAATTTTGCTTCAGGGAGCTTCGCAGTTGGATCTGCGAAGCTTTTTTGTGTACAGGCATATAATATACTGGATCATACTCACTATGCAGGCTGACAAGTACAAGTTCAGCTTAACGAATAAGCTATTTTTCAATTGCATAAGAATGACATAGGTACAACCCTGCAACCATGGGTAGAATTTTATGTATGCGCTTACAAAAAATCTTTGCTTCATGCAATTAAAAATCTGGAGGAGGAATGAAGAATGAAGTGGAAAAAAGGATTGACTGGTATGCTTTTAGCAGCCTTTTTATGTGGTGCGCCGGGGCTGGGTATAGCTACCCCGGCACATGCATCAACTGGCGAGTACAAGTTTGATTTTGGCGGGGGTACGGTCGAAACGGGGTATACCGGAGTGAGCGCTTCGCTGTCCTATGACTCTGCACGTGGCTATGGCTTTCGTACCCCTGAGAATATGCGTAATGTCAGTGCATCGGGGACTGGGGTGGCAAGTGATGCGGTACGATTCTTGGCTACAGGTACGAAAAGCGAGAATACTTTCGACGTCGATCTTCCTCCAGGTTTGTATGAGGTGTCGGTTACTTTAGGAAATACTTCTCGTTCGAGTGTTGTGGCCGAAGGGGTGTATCAGGTCATAAATATGACGGGAAATGGGGCCAAGGATCGTTTTCAAATTCCAGTGACAGACGGACAATTAAATCTGCTAGTTACTGAAGGCAAAGAGGGCGCAGTCTTCACACTCAGTGCACTGGAAATCAGGCAATTGTCTAGCAATCCAGTTACGAATCGCACGATTTATATCGGCGGGGATTCTACGGTATGTAACTATTATCCGCTAGATAGCAGTGTGCAGGCAGGATGGGGTCAAATACTTCCAGAGTTTGTAAACACGAATACTTTTCAAATTCGCAATATGGCGTCAGGGGGCCAGATTGCTAGAGGCTTCCATCACGATGGTCAGTTAGAGGCGATCGTTCAATATATCAAGCCAGGGGATTATTTTATTCTCCAATTAGGCATTAATGACACCAATCCAAAGCATAACGAAAGCGAAGCGGAGTTTAAGGATTGGATGCGGGATATGATTCGGCAGGTGAAGGCTAAGGGGGCGACGGTAATTCTGTCAACACCGCAAGGCCGAGCCACTGACTTTAATGCTAACAATGTACACAACGCTGAAAACAGATGGTATAGAAGCGCTATTTTGGCACTGGCTCAAGAGGAACAAACGCCTTTAGTCGATCTGAATGTTCTTAGTTCAGCTTATTTCACCTCTATTGGCAAAGATGCTACGCTGGCTTTGTATATGAACGGTGATACACTACATCCAAACTTTGCGGGTGCAAGGGAACTGGCGCGATTGGTAGCACAGGATTTACAAAGACAGGGCCTGAGTGGATTCTAAATTGCAATGATAGGTTCCCCCCCTGTTTCTTACATTTGTAGGAGCAGGGGTTTTTGGCCTCTGTTCAGGGTGCTATAATAATGGAAAAAAGCAATAGTAACGCGGAGGAATTAGAACATGCAGCCTTTCACTGCCCGAGTGCTTCAGATTATATTGCTGATCCCTGAGGGAAAAGTAATGACTTATGGTCAAATTGCGGCAGAGGCCGGAAGCCCAAGAGGTGCTAGACAGGTGGTGCGAATTTTGCATACACTGAGCCAAAAACATCGACTTCCATGGCATAGAGTAGTCAACCGCTTGGGAGAGATTGCTTTGCAGGAGGATGAGTCCGCATCCCTGCAGCGCCTGTACTTGGAAGAGGAGGGCATACAGTTTAATGCAAACGGACGTATCCCGCTGGATCAATATCTATATCATCCGCAGGCGGAGATGGAAGAATAGGCGAGGAACGAGCAAAGGTGGCATTGTTTTTGAGACACAATATAACACTAGTCTGAATCCTCGCCAAAAAGAGACGGGACAAATCATAGTTTTGATTTGTCCCGTCTCTTTTTAAACTGGCGTATCATGTAGATTAACGAAGGGTGGTATTCATATATAGCACTAAATTTCCCAGTTAAGCTTATCCAATCAGATGCTGCTGGTCACGCTGGGCAAGGTGAAAAGAAATACTGTTCATTAGCGGTATATCATTATTTTTTCGGGCTTCCCGAATGAGTTGTTTCTTTTTTTGTTCTGATTCGCGTAGAAAGCGAGTCATCCATAAATCAGACGGTTCGTTAGTAGTTGTCATGCGAGATTCTTTTATCATCTATTAACCCTCCTAGTGAGCGGCTGTTATTCTTTCTCTAGTATATGTTCCAAACCTTAATAGATGCTGTTAGTTTCCTTAAAATTAGCTGAAATTTAGGTAAAGTTCAGGTAAAAACAGATTAAATCTATGTTTGATGGGATGTAAAGTAGATACAATGAGTAATCTGGCAGTAAAGGTTACAAAAATGTATTGTTTTGACACCTTGTACCAACATAAACCTGAAAGTACAATTAGAATGCGGAGAATTCGTGGAAATTTATGTCGAAAAGAATGGAAAAGATTCGAAGATGCACCGAAAGGGGAGAAATTCATTTATGAAGCAAAAAGCGGCTGCCGTGCTGCTTGTATTGTCCTTTTCTACAGGCTTGGTTACAACTGCGCAGGCTGACAGTTCATCAGGAAGCATGTCAGCAAATATGTCAGTTAATTCATCTGCTGCGGCTACGTCGAAGACATCATCCGTAACGGGACAGGCTCTACCTCCATTAACGCTCAAGCAGGCAGTGGAATGGGCACAGACGAACAGCTACAATACGCGTACCGCCGAGCGGGATGTAGAGCGTCGTAGACTTGAACTAAAAAATGCAGAAAAGGATTTGGGAAATGCATTTGTTGATTTTATAGACGGTGAATATGTCGGTGATAACACTTCTTGGAGAAATTATAACTCTTCGACACTATCCTATCTAGCCAGCAAAAAGCAGGCGCAATATGCCAAAGACCAGATATATTTTAATGTAATGAAAAGCTACCAAAGTGTGTTTGTAGCAGAGAATCAGGTGAAAAATGATCTGGAGGCGCTTGAAATCGCCCAAGCGGAGGAAAAGATTGCACTTGCCAAATTTGCGCGAGGCAAGCTGTCTGAATATGCGAAAAACGAGAGTACACAGGCCAGAGTCCAGGCGGAACAAGCGGTCGAGCAGGGAAAAATTGCGTTGCAAAAATCCAGGGATGCTCTGAACTTCCTTATGGGACAGCCTAACGGAACAGCCTATGAAATGGTGGATCGACCCGTGTACAAGGAACCGAAGAAGCTGGATATTGAATTACATATACAACAGCTGACAGACATGAACCCGAATTTATGGAAGCTGGAGGATAGTATCAAAACTTCGGAACTCAATGTGAGATATTTTGATTTTAATAACGGTGCAGGTGCTTACGATCTAGCTAAAATGGATGTTGATACAGCTAAGGAGGAGCTCGCCAAAGGTCAAAAGGATTTTGCTGAATCACTCCGCAATTTGTATGCCACGGTTAAGGAAAACCAAAAGAAATACGTACAACTGGAAGAAAGCTTGCGTACAGCAAAAGAGGCCTTGGAGTTATCACACAAAAAGTGGGCCAGAGGTCTAATTATCGAGATGGAATTGAAAAATAACCAGTTGAAAGTGAACCAGATTGAACGGCAAATGGAAGAGCTGGCGATCGAGTTGGATCAAAATGAGTATACGTTGAACAAGCCATGGAGCACATAGGGAGGAAAAGGCGTTGGCAGAAACGGTTTTAAATGATGCTTTAATCAAGCTACGGAGAAAACGGAGAAAAAAGTGGATATGGACTGCGATTGTTTTGCTGGTTGTAGGTGGAGGCGGAGCAGCAGTATATCTGAATATGCCCAAAGAGCAGGTAGCACCTATAGTACAGGACGAGACGTTTAAAGTAGAGCGCGGCGATGTGAGCGAGAAGCTGGACACGTCCGGCACCGTGCAAGCATCCAAGGAAGTGAAGCTGAACTTTACGAGTGCAGGCGAAAACAAGCTGGCTGCGGTGAACGTAAAAGCCGGGGACAAGGTCAAAAAAGGGCAAGTGCTGGCGCTTCTGGACAGTTCAGAAATTAAAATGCAAATCCAAAGTGCGTCTGATTCTTTGGAGATATCCAAATCCAAGCTGGCTGAATTGGAGAAGGGTCCAAAGGCGGAGGATATTGAAATTCAGAAAACAAATGTACTTCGGGCCAAAATGGCTGTCGATACAGCGCAAGAATCATTTGAGCTGGAAGAAGCCGAGAGTCAGAAGAAAGCTTCCAAAAAACAGTTAGAGCAGGCCCGGAAGGCATATGAAGACCAAAAGTTTTTACATGATGCCGGGGCAGTATCCAACAGTGAATTGGAGCAGGCTGAGCAAGCATTGGATAAAGCACAAACGGACTATGATAATCTAGATTTACAGTTCCGCAAACTTATGTCGCAAAAACGTCGCACCATTTCAGAGGCTGAAATTGGCTACCGTGCAGCGATGGCTGAGCTTCACAAGACTCAGGTTCCGGCTGATGCATCGAGTATTCAATCCTCACGGATAGAGGTTCGAAGACTGGCAACTGAGCTGGAGCAGAAAAAAAATGAGTTGAACAAGCTTCAGGTCACGGCGCCGTGGGACGGAGTGATCCTGAAGGTGAACGGAGATGTGGGGACCAGTCCGACGGCTCCATTTATTACCATGAATAACTCGGATTCCAACGATCTTAAGGTAGTTGTGAAGGTAAGTCAGACCGACATTGTCAAGGTCAAAAAGGGGCTTTCGGCTGTGTTGACGACCAATGCATATCCGGGTGAATCTTTCCCAGGGAAAGTGCAATTCGTCTCACCGGAAGCCTCTACGGATGAAGGGATGACGACGTATTTAATGGAGATGTCTGTACATGACCCGAAAGGTAAGCTAAAAACAGGCATGATTATGAATGTGGCCGTTATTTTGGGAGTACACAAAAATGTACTGTTCGTTCCTGCGACTGCACTGAGATCCGAAGGAGGCCAGGATGGCGTGTATGTTTCTGCTAACGCTGCGAATCCCGGGGCACGCACATTTAAGCCCGTAGAGCTCGGATTTTACACGCCAGACCGAGTAGAGCTTAAATCCGGTGTAAAGGAGGGGGACACGATTGTTGTGCCTGCTCCTGAACCTCCGCCAGATCCTTCCGCAATGGGCGGCATGCAGGGGGGCTTTTAAACGGGCATGAGATATGTTATTCAGATTGAGGGTTTGAAAAAAGTGTACCATGTCGGAGATCAGGAAATTCATGCTCTGCGTGAGGTCCAGCTTGATATTGCTGACGGTGATTTTGTTGCGATTATGGGACCGTCTGGATCAGGCAAGTCCACGATGATGAATGTTATCGGCTGTCTGGATTTACCTACGTCAGGACAATTTTATTTGGATGGATATTCGATCTTAGATGCCCGCGAGGATGAACTGGCTATTATACGTAATCAGAAAATCGGATTTGTATTTCAAAAATTCCATTTGCTCCCGCGGTCAACGGCTCTGGAGAATGTGGAACTGCCTATGATCTATGCGGGGGTTTCTGCCAAGGAGCGTCGTTTGCGAGCCATGGATGCCCTCACTAGCGTAGGTCTAGGCGACCGGATGAACAACAGGCCAAACGAATTGTCAGGCGGTCAACAGCAACGGGTATCCATTGCGCGTGCACTTGTGAACAATCCGGTTATTCTCTTGGCGGATGAACCGACAGGAGCTTTGGACTCCAAAACAAGTGTGGAAATCATGGGGATTTTTCAGCGTCTGAACGATCAGGGGAAAACGGTTGTACTGGTTACTCATGATCAGGAGGTTGCGGAATACGCCAAGCGTCTGATTCATTTTCGAGATGGGCGGATTGAAAAGGATCAGCCTGTTGAGAAACGAAGAATGGCGGCAGAGGAAGTGAAGGTATGAAATTTCAGGAAATTATTCGTGTATCGCTCAATAGTTTGCGAACCAATATGCTGCGATCCTTGCTGACCATGGTGGGCATTATTATCGGAGTGGCCGCCGTGATTGCGATTGTAGCCATCGGTAAAGGATCAACCGCTACAATTACATCGCAGATCAATAGTATGGGAAATAATCTGCTGATGATCTATCCTTATGCTCCATATGATGGGTCCAGCTCCATGTCGTTCAATCAGACGAAAGGGATATCTCTGGAGGATATCGAGGCGCTAGAGCAGCAAAAAGCAGTCGCAGAGGTAGCACCAAGTGCAATGACCAGTGCAGATATTACGTGGAGTCGCAATAAGGTCAGCGGGCAAATTGAGGGGACTTCGCTGGCATTTGTCCATGTGAGAAAGCTGTCGCTAGCTCAGGGCAGGTCGTTTACTCACTATGAAGTGGATAAACGGATGAATGTGGCTGTGCTGGGGAGTGATGCAGCCCGTAATATTTTTGGCCCGGATGCCTCCAGGGCAGTCGGTGAGACCATCATGATCAAGCAGTTGCCTTTTAAGGTGGTTGGTGTGCTGACCAATTCCAATTCCAATATGAGCAACAGCGGGCAGCAGGTATATGTACCGATTACAACTGGAATGGAACGGCTGGGCAATATGAGCATTCAGCAGGTGAATGCCTCTGCAACAACGGAGGACAGGATTGATCAGGCAAGTGCTGAAATCCGGCAGGTGCTGCGTGCCAGACATGAGCTAAAGCCATCAGAGGGCGATGATTTTCAAATCATGACCCAGACGGAAATCTTAAAAACAGTGTCTGGGGTTGACCGGGTTATGAATATGCTGCTGATCGGTGTAGCTGCAATTGCGCTCGGTGTTGGCGGTGTTGGTATTATGAATATTATGCTGGTGTCCGTCACGGAGCGTACGAGGGAGATCGGAATTCGCAAAGCGATTGGTGCGCAGCGCAGTGATATTATGCTGCAGTTTGTGGCTGAGGCTGTTTTTCTTAGTCTAATGGGTGGACTAGTCGGTGTAATGGTGGGTCTTGGGGGTGCAAAGCTGCTCGAGAAATTCGTCCAAATGCCGATTGTGTATTCGATAGAGCCAGTGATGTACTCTTTTCTGTGCTGCATGGGAGTCGGCGTACTGTTTGGAGTATATCCGGCACGCAAGGCTTCGAAGCTGCGTCCGATTGATGCTTTAAGATACGAATAGGAAAGCGGGTGCTTTGCCTTACTCGAAAGAGGGGGGATAAAGCACCCGCTTTTTGAATGGAATAAGTGTTTTAAATGATAAAAAAACATGAATAACCACTTTAATTTTATATATGTGATGTTTTATATGTTTTTTTAGGTTGATTTATTATTATATATGACGTATTATATTCAATATCAGATCGCAAGCAAAAAAAGGAGGGGCGTTCATCATCGACCTTACGGCAAGACAAGTAGAAATTTTAAACATCGTACAAAAGCATGCCCCGATAACGGGTGACCAGATTGCGGAAATGCTTAATCTCAGTAAGGCGACCATTCGGACCGACCTATCCAAATTGGGCATTCTGAATTACATAGATGCTAAGCCCAAGGTCGGTTATTTTGTTGGAAAGCGGGGCACGCCGAACCGGGAGGAAAAATTCCGGCTTTTGCAAATGAAAGTCGGTGATCTTCACGGGGTTCCAGTCATCGTACGTGAAACAACCACAATTCAGGAAGCTGTCGTAGCTCTATTTTTGGAAAATGTGAGCAATTTGATCGTCACCGATGAAGACGGAGATTTGGCAGGGGTGGCTTCCCGCAAGGATTTACTCAAGGTAACGTTAGGCAATCCCAATGCAGCAACCATTCCTGTCAGTCTTGTGATGACCCGGCAGGCGAATGTGGTCACTGTTTCCCCAGAGGATACCGTACTAGAGGCAGCACGCAAAATTATTGCTCGTCAAATCGACAGCCTGCCTGTCGTCGTCCCTTCGGATTCTGACAAACCAGGAGAGCACTGGAAAGTCGTGGGACGTATTACAAAAACAAATATTATTAAAATGTTGCTCGATATGGTAGCAGAGGATTAATGGGAGGAATCGAATGGTTCAGGCGAGCAGTCATTTTATAGCGATCTGTTCAGACTCGATTGGTGAGACGGCAGAAGCTGTCGTACAGGCGACCATGCGCCAATTTGAGTTACCAGACACAGAGATCAAAAGATTTATGAACGTGAGGGATGAAGACGAGCTGAGTCGGGTAATGGAGGAAGTTGCCGAGCGTAAAGGCTTTGTAGCTTATACGTTGGTACAGCCGGAATTGAGAGAGGCGATGAAAGAAGAGGCTGTCCGGCTGAATGTGCGGGCTGTCGATATTATGGGACCGATGATGCAGGCGTTTGCCGATACGTTTCATAACGATCCCAAAGAGAAGCCTGGTCTACTGCACCGACTGGACGACAACTATTTTCGGCGTGTAGAGGCACTGGATTTTGCAGTTCAATACGATGATGGCAAAGATGTGAGCGCCATTCTCAAAGCAGATATAGTATTGCTTGGAGTGTCACGTATTTCCAAAACTCCTTTATCCATGTTTCTCGCACATAAAGGTTATAAAACAGTCAACATTCCGGTTGTACCGGAGCTTACACCGCCTGTTCAGTTGAAGGATGTTCAGCATGGCCGAGTATTCGGATTGACGATCCAGCCGGAGTTGCTGTTGAAAATACGCAGTGAACGACTAAAGGTTATGGGGCTTCCTAATAATGTGCAATACGCCACAGCGACAAGGGTGGAAGAGGAAATCGCGTATGCGCAGTCTTTGTTTAAAGAGCTGAATTGTCCGGTCATTGATGTTACAGATAAAGCCATTGAAGAGACAGCAGGCTTGATTATCAGAATGTTATAGAAAGCGAAACAACTTAGAAGCAGCGCTTATAAAGAAAATATAATTACGGGATACAGGAGTGTAAATATAAAAGGCAGCAAAGCTGCTCTAAAGATAAGGATCGGCCGTAGGATATAGGAGATTATATAAAGATATAAATAAAATGGCAGCAAAGCTGCCCTGAAAATATTTATTTGCCTGTAGGTAATATCATTTTTAGGAGAGGTGGAGGGATAGGTATGGAGAGTCAAATGGCATTGGAATTCGTTCGGGTAACAGAGGCAGCGGCACTGCAATCGGCACAATGGACAGGGCGTGGAGATAAGAATAGCGCGGACGAGGCGGCAACAGTAGCCATTCGTACTCATTTTAATGCGGTATCCATGGACGGCACGGTCGTGATTGGCGAAGGCGAAATGGATGAGGCTCCCATGCTGTATATCGGGGAGAGAGTAGGCAATCGCAGAGGGCCAGCCATGGACATTGCTGTTGATCCTCTCGAAGGGACGGAAACGGTGGCGAACGGTTTGAATAACGCACTGTCGGTCATTGCTGCTGCACCTCGTGGTAGTCTACTACACGCTCCGGATATGTACATGCAAAAATTAGCTGTTGGTCCGGCATTGGCTGGAAAGCTGTCACTAGAGGACACGATCCCGACTACATTGTCAAAAGCAGCGCGCATACTGGGGAAATCCTTGTCCGATCTTACGGTGTCCATTCTGGATCGTGCACGGCATGCCGGGATCATTCAGCTTCTGCGGGAAAGCGGCGTTCGGATCAAGCTGCTTGGTCATGGGGATGTGATGGGTGCAATTGAAACCTGCCTGGACAGCGGTGTAGATTTGCATATCGGCTCTGGCGGCGCTCCTGAGGGTGTATTGGCCGCGGCCGCGCTGAAATGCATGGGCGGAGAAATACAGGGCCGCTTGCTGCCTCATGGAGAAGAAGAGATTGCACGTTGCAAACGCATGGGTATTACTGATCCAGGGGCGTTGCTGTCGATGGAGGACATGGTCGGACGCCAAGGCGTGATGTTTGTCGCTACAGGCGTGACGCCTGGTGAGTGGTTGCAGGGGGTTCGTTCTCTGCCTGGTCACAGAGCTGAAACCCATTCAGTTGTAATGCATTCAGATACAAAAACGATTCGTTTCGTGCGAAGTATTCATCATACTGCTGATTCTTCCGGTACGCTCGCGGCAGCGGCATCCTCTTGAAATTTGAAGTCAAGACTTCCCTCGCTGGTGAATTCAATCATAATAAACTTATAAAACAGCAAGTCTCTGACTAAAGGGAGACTTGCTGTTTGCTGTTACTGTTTTTGGGGGATGAAAGAGTAAAATCAAGGATATAAATTTCTAAAAAACAGGTACTTATGAAGTAAAATTGAAAAGTTTCTATTAGGCTTGAAAAGAAAAAAACATAGCTTTGGAAGCGAAAAAATCAATTCGAACTAATTTTTTTAGACGAAGAGTCAAAAAAAATTATGCATAATATAGTTCTTTAGAACTACTTAAAAACCCGGTTTATTAAAAATTTAAAGAGTTATTAATTTTGGTTTGTGTGTGCTTTTTTTAAATTAGTTCCATTATATAGGAGGTTGAAGGTGGGCGCGGAAAAAGGCGGAATTTGTCGGATGATATCAGGTTGAATTTGTTACATTTATGTTAATGGCATGTAAAGATAAAATTGTTATAGGATAAGGGGTTTGGGCGTAATTGTAAATCATAATGATTTTAGTTTTACAATGTTCGTGAAAATGTGAAATTATGTTTTAGGCTAGATTTACAGATCATGATGGGCAGATAATGAGCGAAAAAGTCAAATTGTTGTTTTTGTAGTTTGGAAACAAATAGCATAATATGGATTTTGTTTTATTTTTATGAAGTCTAGTAATTTAGCCCTTTTGTCCCGTGTCAAGCCGTTTTAAAGTTTGTATATTTAAAAAAGCTAGAAAGTGTTGGAAGAAAAAAAGAGATATAAGGATTTACTGTAAAATTATGAACTGCATAGAGGATGGAGGAATTCATATGACGACTCGATCACAATCTTGGTTCGCTAAAACAGAGGCCCAACCGACTGCGAAGCTCCAACTATTCTGCTTTCCCTACGCCGGTGGTGGTGCTTACATATTTAACTCTTGGAAGTCCAGGCTCGCGCCTGATATTACTGTGTTGCCAATACAACTCCCAGGACGTGAGAGCCGCTCCACTGAAGCTCCAATGGAAACCCTTCAAGACATCGTCCAATCGTTGGTTCCCGCTATGGCTCCATACATACATAAGCCATTTGCCTTTTTTGGGCACAGTATGGGGGCACTGATCGCATTTGAAACAGCGCGGCAGTTGTACAGCAAAGCTGGAAAACTACCTGTGCATATCATCGTATCTGGTAAATCCGCTCCTCAACTTCCATACTCCAAGAAACGGCTCCATAATTTAGCAGACGATTCTTTCACCGAAGAGCTTCGTTTGATGCAGGGCACCCCCGAAGAGGTGCTGCAAAATGCAGAATTGATGCAAATTATTATGCCTCGTCTGCGTGCAGATTTTAAGGTATGTGAAACTTATGTTTATCAGCCGGGAGATCCACTGGCATGCCCAATGACGGTTTTAGGGGGAACGAGGGATTTTGAGGTTAGCACAGATTCACTTCGTGCCTGGCAGCAGCATACGATGTCACCTATGGATGTCCGGATGTTCGAAGGCAATCACTTTTTCATCCATGAACAAGAGCAAGAGGTTATGAGCGCAGTCGAGGACATTCTCTCCGCATCCTCGCCGATGGCCCACGCTGCGGCAGCTCATACAACTTACAACACAAGCACTCCACAACCACGATTCAGGCAGAGTTGAATGTCCCACACATCACGATACACTTCGTTATCACCATCTCAGCAATAACCGATAAAACCACCCACCATGATGCATTTTCCAGCGTAGATTAAATTCAATTTTTCTGTACAGGCCCTCATCATTTCAGACACAGAGTTTACTTCAATGACGTCCATCGCCAATCTAAAAAGTTCGCACTGCTAAAGTGTGGCAATGAAAAAGAGGGATGCCTTTGTTTCGATCAAATTCTGCTTTTCGGAGACTCACACGCTATATAAAGCCTTATAATCTTTGGGTTTTTATAGCCGTGATTTCCTCCTTGTGTTTGGCAGCTATTGACATTATTTTGGGTAAGGCCATAGAGCAAATGGCACAGGGAACATTCTCCTCCACCCAGAACATGATCTATCTAGTTGTTGGTATGACGGTAATTGGAATGCCTTGTAAGTTTGTGATGAGGTACGCTTCGGCACGATTTAGTGTTAGTGCCCTGCGCGACTTGAGAGGCGATCTCGTACATAAGTTTTATGATTTACCTGTTTCCAGCGTGGAGAGCAAGTTCACCGGAGATTTGGTATCCCGTCTAACAAACAATACGGCGCTGTTGCAGAACTTTTTTATCCAGCAGTTTGCTAATCTGTTTTATTTGCCACTTGTGTTTACGGCATCCTTAACGTTGCTTTTACTGACAAGCTGGAAACTGGTTTTGGCAAGTCTTGCGCTTATGCCTGTAGGAATGATCATAACCTCACTGATGAGCAAGCCAATTGAGAAATACTCCAAGGAGCTTCAGGAGAAAATTGCTCATTTGAACGCGGTGGGACAGGATGCGATCGGAGGCATTCCTATCGTCAAGGCATTTAATATGCAGGCTGTGCTGTTGAAGAAGTATATGGTGATTACGGAGGAGGTCATCAAGCGCGGATTGCGGCTAGAAAAACGCTATGCGTTCATAACTCCAGTAGGTGTGATGATGCTGGCAACACCGATTATTTTGGTCATTGTGTACGGTGGATATTTGATTCAACAAGGTGAGTTGAATGCTGGTGGCATTGTCCTTTTTTTATATCTTATTTCGTTCATATTGCAGCCTGTTGCCATGCTGCCGACGATTATTTCGCAAATGAAGGAAGCGGGGGGAGCAGCGAAGCATTTGTTTGAGGTGCTGGATTGGCCAGATGAGCGGCAAGACGGGAAAATCACTTCAATAAGCCAAGATCTCGAGGAAGACGATGCAGAAAGCAAGGACGACATTCCTGTAGTCAGCTTTGAGCATTTAACCTTTGGCTACAACGAAGGGAACACGGTGCTGAAGGAGATTAGCTTCCAGGTAGGACAAGGAGAAACGGTAGCGATTGTTGGGGCCAGCGGTGGCGGTAAAAGCACAATCTTCAAGCTGCTTTGCGGATTTAATGAACCTGGAGAGCATACCGGAACCGTTCAATTGTTTGGTAAGAATTTGACAGATTGGAACCTAACAAGCCTGCGTAGCCATATTTCGATGGTATCTCAGGAACCGTCGCTTTTTCCGGCCACTATTGCAGAAAATATCGGATATGGACGTCTGGAGGCGACCCGGAAAGAAATTGTCGAGGCGGCGAAAGCGGCACATGCGCATGACTTTATTGTTCAGCTACCCGAGGGCTATGAAACTCTGTTGAGCGAACGGGGAGGCGGATTGTCTGGAGGACAAAAGCAGCGTATTTCTATAGCAAGAGCATTGCTGAAAAATGCTCCGCTGCTTCTACTGGACGAGCCGACTTCAGCACTCGATAGCCAGTCGGAGGCTCAGGTACAGATTGCAATGAATGCAGCAATGCAAAACCGGACGGTACTGGTCATAGCTCATCGACTGTCAACTGTACGTCAGGCGAACCGCATTATCGTACTTGATCAGGGGAGCATTGTGGAATCGGGTACACATGAGGAATTACTAGGCCGTGAAGGTGTGTACCGAAAGCTGTATTTGCAAAATTTTGAAGGACAGCAAACGGAGGAAAACGGGTATTCACTGCCTGAGGAAAGGAGTGAGCGTCGTGACCTTCAAGCAGGGGTTTTATGAATTTAAGCAATTGATGTCCCTGATGAAGCCGCATCGAAAATGGTATTTTACGGGGTTGGTTGGCAACAGTCTGACCAATGCCAGCATCACAATTTTGCTTTCTTTTGTGGTGCATTATTTGCTGAATTTTGCGGTTAATGGCGATGTACAGGAGCTGTACCGAGCGGTCTATTTGGTCAGCGGCACATTTTTGGCGTTAAGTCTTATTTCCCCAGTGTGCAGCTATATGTATAAACGATGTGTCAAGCTCGCAATTGCCGATGTACGAATGAAACTATTCGGTCATGTTGTCAAGCTATCGTATGAAAAAGCCGAAAAACACCATTCGGGTAATCTTGTTTCCCGCATGACAAACGATGTCCAAACGCTGGAGCAGGCTTACACCGTTCATATTCGCTCGATTATACTGGAAACTTCGCTTTTCTTAGGCTCACTAGTCATTCTGATGGTGCTGGATTGGCGATTTGGGATTATGGCGGTTCTACTAGGACTAGCTTCAGCCTGGATAAATGCTCATTTTGCGAAGAAAATGCGACAGACGAGTGAAGAATTACAGGGACGGATGAGCAGGTTCACGGAACGATTGAGTGATTTGCTTTCCGGTTTACAGACGGTGAAGTTATTTGGGTTAAGGACAAAAGTGGGTGGACTTTGCAACGATGCAAGCGAGGACATAAATCGCATCAGTATCCGACAGGGACGTCATATGGGACTGCAGGATATGTGTAATTTTGTTATTGAATTTATTACGCTGGGCGGTGTGCTTGTTGCTGGATTGATCTTGGTTTCGCAGAAGCAAATGGAGCTCGGAGTTTTGGGACAGATTGTGCAGCTGCAAACGGGTATTTCAACGGTATTTTTGGAGCTGGGGGCAGCTGTATCCCTGTTACAAAACTCTTTGGCAGGCTTGGCACGTATCCGCGAAATCTTGAATGAGTCGAAGGAAGAGGAACAGTTTCCCGCGGCGAAACAGAAGGAATCAGTAACCGGGCTTATCGATCCGGAGGTGTCAGCTTCATCAGCCCGTGAATCTAAGGAATCCTATGACGGTGTCGAGACTGTGGATTCAGACCTCTCTATTGAACAGACTGCTGCTGCGCTGGAGCTGCACAATATCAGCTTTGGCTATCAGCCAGACCGTCCAACGCTGCGAAGATTGAACTTGGTCGTGCCAGAAGGGCAGGTAACCGCGATTGTCGGTCCGAGTGGTGGTGGGAAAAGCACCGTGATGAAGTTGTTGCTGGGATTTTACCCACCGGATGAAGGTGTGCTGCGGGTTCGCGGCCGCTTGGCAGAAGAATTTCGGTTGGATGAGGTTAGGGATTTAATGGCCTATGTACCACAGGAGGCTACACTGTTCCACGGTACAGTAGCAGACAATATCCGCTTCGGCTCACCGGATGCCACGGATGAGGAAGTAGAGGCTGCGGCCAAAACAGCCTATGCCAGCGGCTTCATAGCTGAGCTTCCGGAGGGTTATGACACGATTGTCGGTGAACGCGGAGCCAATTTGTCCGGGGGTCAAAGACAGCGAATCGCGATTGCCCGTGCTCTGCTCAAAAATGCGCCGATTTTGCTGCTGGATGAAGCCACCTCGGCCCTGGATGCAGAGTCGGAATATGAAGTTCAGCAGGGCTTAGATGAGCTGATGAAGGATCGTACGACATTAGTTATTGCCCATCGATTGTCTACGATTGAGAGGGCGGATACGATCTGTGTTCTTGCCGATGGCGAGCTCAAAGAACAGGGAACTCATGACCAGCTCCTTGCTGAGGGTGGTCATTATGCGGAGCTGTATGAGCTTCAGTTTCGAAAACATCCAGAGGAACAAACCGCATAAATATGCGAATTTTCTTTTTACCAAATATCTATTTTGCGAGGAGAGAGACGGATGACACAGCAAGATGTTCAATTGTTTTCCTTAAGCCAGCCACAGCAACGTATTTGGTATACGGAGCTTTTGTATCCTCATCGGAACACTTCAACCATTATCGGTACTGTAAAAATCAGAGGAACTGTTCGTATAGATGCATTGCAGCAAGCAATGAACCGAGTGATTGCCCAAAACGATTCTTTCCGTATCAAAATCACTGCTCAGGATGGAATCCCATATCAATATGTAGAGCCGTTTACAGCGGAAAATATTGAAACGCTTCAAGTAACCCCGGAAGAAGCGAATGAATGGTTAAGGCGCCATAATCCACAACCGTTCTCATTGTTGGATTCGCAGCTGTACCGATTTGTTATTTTACAGCTAGGGGTAGAAGAAACCTGGTTCAATTTTAAAATGCATCATATTATTTCGGACGGCGTGTCCATGAATCAGGCCATTAATGAAATCACTGGACATTATATGGATATTGTGCATGGTACAGGTCAGGATGCACCGACCAAAGGCAATCCTTATCTAGAGTTTATTCAGGTAGAGCAAAGCTATGAGCAATCTGATCGCTATCAAAAGGACAAGACGTATTGGACGGAAAAGTTTGCTGATTTGCCAGAGACCACAGGCTTAAAATCATATAACCCGCTGACATTGAGCACAGCTGCACGCCGGGAGAGTTTTATACTGAAGCATGAATTGTATCGTGGTGTTACGGCTTTTTGCGAGGAACATAAAATCAGTATTTTCACGTTCTTCCTGGCGGCTCTGTATATTTATTTGCATAAAGTGACGGGTGAGCAGGACTTAACCGTAGGGACTCTCTATGCCAACCGTACGTCTAAGAAAGAAAAGGATACCATCGGCATGTTCGTCAGCACCGTGGCTACTCGTCTGTTGGTCGAACCGGAATCCGAACTGCTGGCCTTCTTGCAGGGTGTAGGGAAGGAGCAGGCGTCCATTTTGCGGCATCAGCGTTACCCGTACAACAAAATTATTCAAGATTTACGCGAACAGCAAAGTAGTCTGGACATCCAGCGTCTATTTGGGGCATCTATTCAGTACCGTACCTTGAGTTTCTCCCGTTTTGATGAAGCGATTCAGCAGGTGGATAACGATTTCTGCGGAGATACAGTGAATGACTTCGATATTCATATGGTTGAAATGCTGGATGACGATAGACTCGTATTATACCTGGATTATCGTACCGAGCTGTTTAGTGAGCAGGAAATTGCTCGAATTATTCAACAATTTTTGAGTGTGGCGGAGCATATGGTACAGGGCCCACACAAGCGGATAGAGGAATTGTCGCTGATCAGTGAGGAAGAACGGGCGCAAATCGTTGACGTATTCAATGCCACAGCAGTGGAATACCCACACGAAGCAGGCATTCATGAGCTGTTTGAGGAACAGGCGGCACGTACACCGAATCAGACAGCAGTTGTGTCTGACAACGCCCATTTAACTTATGGCGAATTGAATGTAAAAGCCAATCGGCTGGCTCACACGCTGCGCGGACACGGTGTTACCGCTGAGCGAACTGTAGGTATCGTTGCTGAGCGTTCCGTAGATATGATCGTCGGCATGCTGGCGATTCTCAAAGCGGGCGGCGCATATGTGCCGATTGACCCTGATTATCCGGCTGAACGTGTGCGCTACCTATTGGAAGATTCGGGAGCGGAGTTGCTGCTGGTGCAGCATGCGAAACAGCAACCGGAGGATTACACCGGAATTGTGCTGGATCTGAGCGATGCCGCTGTGTACGGGGCAGAGAATAATCAAGATGCAAATAACATACATGGGGAACAAAACGAAGCTAGTCATGCAGATTTTACCTATTATTCAAATCTGAAAAATGACCTTTTAAAGGAATCTTCTTCGTCTGTCGTAGACAGTACTACTGGAGCACATCCATTTGGTAATCGACTTGCCTATCTTATGTACACTTCGGGTACGACCGGACAGCCTAAAGGGGTTATGGTAGAACACCGCAATGTTGTGCGCTTGGTGAAAAATACAAACTATGCGCAACTGGGTGCTGACACGCGCATTTTGCAAACCGGCGCCGTTGTCTTTGACGCGTCCACCTTCGAAATTTGGGGTGCGTTGCTGAATGGAGGACAGCTTGTACTGGTAAGCCAGGATGTCATTTTGGATGTGCCGAAGCTCAAGGAAGCTGTCCGCAGCCATGGTATTACAACAATGTGGCTGACTGCGCCACTCTTTAACCAGCTATCCCAGCAGGATCTGGAGTTGTTCGAGGGGGTACAAGAACTGTTGGTCGGCGGTGATGTGTTATCCGTACCGCACATTAACCGGGTGCTGGAGGCTCATCCGTCCCTACGGATTATCAATGGCTATGGCCCGACGGAAAATACAACTTTTTCTACAACTCATGCGATTGCTGGCGTGCAATCGGAAGCAGTGCCGATCGGGCGTCCGATCCACAACTCCACGGCGTATGTCGTAGACCGTTCCATGCAACTTCAGCCTGTGGGGGCATGGGGTGAACTGATCGTCGGCGGCGACGGGGTGACACGTGGCTACCGGAATCGTCCTGATTTAACAGCTGAAAAGTTCATAGATAGTCCGTTCCGCAGTGGAGAGCGTTGCTACCGTACAGGCGATTTGGTTCGCTGGAATGAGGACGGGACGCTGGAATACAAAGGACGGATCGACGCGCAAGTGAAAATCCGGGGCTACCGGATTGAATTGGGCGAGGTGGAAGCGCAGCTGTTGAAGCTGGAGGCGGTGCAAGAAGCCGTCGTCATTGCACGTGAGGATGAGCAGGGACAAAAACAGCTTTGCGCATATGTGGTCACCCTTGCGGATATTACGGCAAGTGAGCTACGAAGCGCCTTGAGCCAGGAATTGCCAGGTTACATGGTGCCGTCGTATTTTGTACAGATGGAGCAATTGCCGTTGACACCGAATGGCAAGGTGGATCGGCGGGCGTTGCCACAGCCGGAGGGAAGCGTGGATTCCGGCGAGGATTATGTAGCCGCCCGTAATGAGGTAGAGCGGACATTGGTATCGGTATGGCAATCTGTACTGGGTATCGAACAGATTGGTGTACTGGATAACTTCTTCCATTTGGGAGGCGACTCGATTAAGGCCATCCAGGTGTCTTCGAGATTGCTGCAAAATGGTTACAAGCTGGAAATGAGAGAACTGTTCCAGTATCCAACGATTGCTGAGCTGAACGGACGGGTGCAGCGGGTGACCCGCGTGTCCGATCAAGGAGAAGTCAGAGGAAACGTGGCCTTGACACCGATTCAGCACTGGTTTATTGAACAGCAGCCATCTAATCCTGAGCACTATAACCAGGCTCTGATGCTGCACCGTGAGGATCGTTTGGACGAAACGGCGCTTCATCAAACATTGCAACGCATTGTCGAGCATCATGATGCTTTGCGCATCGTATTCCGCCAAAATGCAGAGGGTGGTTATGAAGCATGGAACCGTGGC
Organism: Paenibacillus sp. ALE2; assembly: GCF_054113385.1. Classification (NCBI taxonomy): domain Bacteria; kingdom Bacillati; phylum Bacillota; class Bacilli; order Caryophanales; family Paenibacillaceae; genus Paenibacillus; species Paenibacillus sp. ALE2. Next base: position 4,817,764 of record NZ_CM134213.1, on the reverse strand, counting down.
GTGCAAGAAGGAGAGCTGTATAACCTCGAAGTGGTGGATTATACCCAGGAGTCTGACTTTGCCCATTTGCTGGAGAGCAAAGCTAGCGAAATTCAAAGTAGCATCCATCTACATGAAGGACCGCTGGTGAAGCTGGGTCTGTTCCGTTGCACCGATGGAGACCATTTGTTGGTAGCGATCCACCATTTGGTGGTCGACGGCGTGTCTTGGCGTATTTTGCTGGAGGATCTGGCATCCGGCTATGAACAGGCTTTACGGGGCGAGTCTGTCCGTTTACCGAATAAGACGGATTCCTTCCGCCTTTGGGCGGATCAGCTGTCAGCTTATGCGAACAGCACCGCTTTGGAGAAGGAACGTGCGTATTGGGAGCAGGTGGAGCGAGCTGGTGCTGTTCAACAGGCATTGCCTAAGGATTACACTCGAAAATCTCAGGCCAAACCACAGCTTCGCGATGATCGGACACTGACCGTAGCGTGGACGGTCGAAGAAACGGAACAATTCTTGAAACAAGCTCATCGGGCCTACAGTACAGAAGCAAACGACCTGCTGCTCACAGCTCTGGGTACAGCCGTTCAGGAGTGGGCAGGCATCGGTCAGGTGCTTGTGAATCTGGAGGGGCATGGACGGGAAGCCATTTTGCCGGATATGGATATTACGCGCACCGTCGGTTGGTTTACCAGCCAATTTCCAGTGGTCCTGGATATGGGCGAGGACCGGAATGTGGGACAGCGTGTCAAGAACGTCAAGGAAGGGCTACGCCGTTTGCCGCATAAAGGGATTGGATACGGAATTTTGAGATATCTTGCTGACAGGGCAGAAGAAGCCACTTTTGTGGCCGAGCCGGAAATCAGCTTTAACTATCTCGGCCAATTCGATCAGGATTTGAAGCAGAATGCATTCCGCATGTCTCCTTATTCCGTCGGAGCTTCCATGAGTGACACGTTGACCAAGCGGTACGCTCTGGATATCAATGGCATGATCACGGACGGTGCCCTGGAACTGACGATCAGCTACAGCAACAAAATGTTCATGAAAAAATCGATTAAAAAACTGGCTGATCTGCTGCAGGAGAGCTTGCGTGAGGTGTTGGCTCACTGTGTGGCCAAAGAGCTGCCGGAGCTGACCCCAAGCGACTTGTCCTTCCAAGGACTGACGGCTGTAGAACTGGATCATATTGTAGAGCAGACGGCTGCTGCGGGAGAACTGGAAAACATTTATTCGTTAACACCTATGCAAAAAGGCATCCTGTTCCATGGCTTCATGGAGCCGCAATCCGGGGCGTACTTTGAGCAGGCGACATTTGATCTGCAAGGCAGCTTCCAAGTGGAGGCTTTTGCCGAAAGCCTCAATCAGCTGGTGGGTCGCCATCAAATATTCAGAACGAATTTTTATAGTGGCTGGAATGAGCAGCCTTTACAGGTAGTGTACCGTCATAAAGCGGCTGGATTCCGGTTTGAAGATATACGTTCAATGGGACAAGAAGAGCAGGACGCATACCTTGCTGATTTTGCCGAGCGCGACAAAGCCGAAGGCTTTCATTTCAGCTCCGGCGAGCTGATGCGGGTGTCCATTTTACGTACAGGTGAGGAGTCGTACCGTTTTGTGTGGAGCTTCCATCATATTTTGATGGACGGCTGGTGCTTGTTCCTGGTTGTCGGGGAAGCGTTTCATACGTACTTTGCCATCCTTGAAGACCGCAAGCCGGAGCTTGCCCCGGTAACGCCATACAGTGAATATATTGAATGGCTGGATCGACAGGACAACGCGGAGGCAGAACGGTTCTGGAGCGATTATTTTGCGGGCTTTGAGCAGCAGACCGTATTGCCGCAGGTCAAACAGCTGGACGGTCACGCTAAAGCATATGAAGCGGACAAGCTTTCATTTACACTGGGCCGTGAAGTGACGGAGCGGATGAACAAGCTGGTTAAGCAGAAGCAAGTGACAGTCAATACATTCCTGCAAGCAGCGTGGGGCGTTGTGTTACAGCGGTATAACAATAGTCGGGATGTGGTATTTGGCAGTGTCGTATCCGGCAGATCAGCAGATATTCCGGGCATCGACAAAATGATTGGGTTGTTCATTAATACGGTTCCTGTACGAGTTCACAGTGAGAAAGAGATGACATTTGCTGGGCTGATGAAGCAGCTTCAGGAGCAGGCACTGGCTTCCCGTGCCTATGAAACCTATCCGTTATATGAAATTCAGGCCCTGACCGAGCAGAAGCAGGACCTGGTGAACCATATTATCGTGTTTGAAAACTACCCCGTGGAACAGCGCATGGAGCAGATGGGTAGCCGCGGGAACAATGGCTTTACGATTGCCAATGCTTCCATGTCAGAGCAAACAAACTATGATTTCAACATCACCGTGGTGCCAGGCGATGAAATCCATGTCCATTTGGAGTACAACGCGCAGGTGTTGGAACGTACAGCTGTAGAGCAAATCCGTGAGCATTTGCTGCATATGATTGAAGAAGCGATTCACCGACCAGATGCACTGGTGGATGAGCTTGAGCTGGTGACTGCTGCGGAAAAAGCGAAAATCATCGATGGTTTTGGATCAGTAGGCGTAGCTGCATGGAGTGATGAAAAGGAATCGGAATTGTTGTTCCACGCCTATGTGGAAGAACAAGCGCAGCTTGTGCCGGATCATGTGGCCGTTGTATACGAGGGGCGGCAGCTTACGTACCGCGAGTTGAACGAGCGCGCGAACCAACTGGCCCGTAGATTGCGAAATGAAGGCATTGGACGCGAGTCCATTGTGGGCATTTTGAGCGAACGCTCGGTGGATATGCTGGTCGGCGTACTAGCGGTATGGAAGGCTGGAGGCGCCTATGTACCGCTGGATGCAGACTATCCATCCGAACGGATCCGCTTTATGCTGGAGGACAGCGGTGCGACGGTGCTGCTCACGCAAACCGGTTTGCAGGAGCGTGCACAAGTATGGCTCGAGGAAAGCCGGCGGGCCTTGGTCGGAGGACCGACGGAGGGCGAACTGGAAACAGCGGCTGGCGTTGAAATGATGGAAAGAGACAACCGGAACGAAAGTTTGAGCTTGAAAGCAGATTCGAAGTCTGACAGCGAAGCAGCATCCGAACCGGTAACAGGGCTGCGTTTGCATACTGTATTGGCACTTGACGATGAGTCGCTGTATACCGGAGATGTCACAGACGTCGATCACATCAACGAGCCGCAAGACTTGGCGTATGTGATCTATACGTCCGGTACAACGGGACGTCCAAAAGGCGTCATGATTGAGCATCGCAGCTTGGTGAACACGGCTGCGGCCTATCGCCGGGATTACCGTCTGAACCAGTTCCCGGTACGTCTGCTGCAACTGGCCAGCTTCTCCTTCGACGTGTTCGTCGGCGATATTGCACGGACGCTCTATAACGGAGGCACGATGGTCATCTGTCCGAAAGACGACCGGATTGATCCAAGCCGTCTATATGGCTGGATTCGCGATTATCAAATCACCGTGTTCGAATCGACTCCAGCTCTGATCGTACCGTTTATGCAGCATGTGCATGAACACGGGCTGGACATGAGCAGTCTGGAACTGCTGATCACGAGCTCAGATAGCTGTAGCGTGACGGACTACCGAGTGCTGCAAGAACGGTTTGGTGCGGACATCCGCATCATCAACAGCTATGGCGTCACGGAAGCGGCGATCGACTCCAGCTTCTACGACGAAGAGCTGTCGAAGCTACCAAGCAGCGGGAATGTGCCGATTGGTCAGGCATGGCTGAACGCACGCTTCTACATCGTGGACAGCCAGCTGAATCCGGTGCCGATCGGCGTACTGGGCGAGCTATGCATCGGCGGCATCGGGGTCGCACGGGGATACCTGAACCGTGCGGACCTGACGGCGGAGAAATTCGTAGCGAACCCGTACGTACCGGGTGAACATTTGTATCGCACCGGCGATTTGGCACGGTGGATGCCAGACGGCAATGTGGACTTTATCGGCCGGATGGACTATCAGGTCAAAATCCGGGGCTACCGGATTGAACTAGGCGAGATTGAAACGGCGATCCAGCGGGTACCGGGTGTGCGTCAAGCCGTAGTCATCGACCGGACGGACGAGCGTGGACACAAGTATTTGTGTGGATACATCACGGGAGAAGCCGAGCTGCGGATCGAGGAAGTACAGGCAGCACTGGAAGCCGGACTGCCAGCGCACATGGTGCCAGCACGGCTCATGCGACTGGAGACGATCCCGCTGACCAGCAACGGCAAAATCGACCGCAAGGCTTTGCCGGAACCGGAAGGCAGCATTCATACCGGAGCAGCCTATGTGGAACCGCGTACTACGGTGGAGCAAGTACTGGCTGCGGTATGGGCCGCAGTGCTTGGCGTGGAGGCCGTAGGCACGCAGGATAACTTCTTCGAGCTGGGCGGCGATTCGATCAAAGCCTTGCAAGTATCCTCCCGCTTGCTACAAGCAGGTTATCGACTGAACATGAAGGATCTCTTCAGCTACCCGACGGTAGCGGCACTCAGTCCGTTGCTTCGTACCGATGGCAAGGTGGCCAGTCAGGAAGAGGCAGTAGGCCAGGTGGAACTAACACCTATTCAGCGCTGGTTCTTCGAGCAGCAGCCGGCTGATCTGCACCACAGCAACCAGGCGATGATGCTGTACCGAGCTGGGGGCTTTGACGTCGATGCATTGCGCCGTACGATGGACCGTATGGTCCAGCATCATGACGCACTGCGCACGGTATTCCGTAAGACGGAGCAGGGCTATGTCGCTTGGAACCGCAGTGTAGAGGAAGGCGAGCTATACACGCTTGATATTGTAGATTTCAGCGGAGTGGAAGACGAATCTGCCGCTGTTGAAGCTAAGGCGAGTGAAATTCAAGCCAGCATTCATTTGAGCGCGGGTCCACTGGTGAAGCTCGGTCTGTTTCATTGTGCTGAGGGCGACCATGTATTAATCGTCATTCATCATTTGGTGGTGGACGGTGTATCGTGGCGTATTTTACTGGAGGATTTGGCATCTGGTTATGAGCAGGCAGTTGCAGGTCAAACCGGCACAGCTATTCGGCTGCCGCATAAAACAGATTCGTTCCAGGTATGGGCCAAACAGCTGTCAGCCTATGCCAACAGTGCGACGATGGAGCAGGAGCTGGCCTACTGGCAGCATATCGAACAAGCAGAAGCAAGCCTCGCGAAGCCTTTGCCGAAGGATTTTGCAAATGATAATGCACGGCTCGGAGACAGTGAGATGGTGACGGTCCGCTGGACGAAGCAGGAGACTGAGCAGCTGCTCAAACAAGCTCATCGTGCGTACAACACGGAAATGAATGACCTGTTGCTGGCGGCGCTTGGAAAAGCGGTGTATGACTGGTCGGGTTCCGAACGGGTACTGGTCAATCTGGAGGGCCATGGACGGGAAGCCATTGTACCGGATGTGGATATTACGCGTACGGTCGGCTGGTTTACAAGCCAGTTCCCGGTTGTCCTGGATGGAAGTCTGGGACAAGGGGGACATACTGCTCGTCTGATCAAGCGGACCAAGGAAGGGCTGCGTCATATTCCGCAAAAAGGCATCGGATATGGCATTTTACGCTACCTGTCGGGTCTAAATGTGCTAGAGAAAGCAGGCGTGCAGTTACAGGCTCAACCTGAAATCAGTTTTAACTATTTGGGCCAATTCGATCAGGATTATAAAGGCAACGATTTACAGCCTTCATCCTATTCCATCGGTGTGCCTGTCAGCACGAACGCGACTATGGATTTTGCGCTGGATATCAACGGATTAATCGAGGATGGCGAGTTGGTGTTCACGATCCGCTACGGTACAACGCAGTTCCGTCATGAAACGATTGCACGGCTGGGAGAACTGCTGGCATCTGGCTTGCGTGAGGTGATTAGCCATTGTGTTGCCCAAGAAAGAACAGTGCTGACCCCAAGTGATGTGCTGTTAAACCATGTAACGCTGGACGAGTTGGAGCAATTGGTGGAAGATACGCGAGATCTGGGCGAGCTGGAAAATGTGTATGCTTTGACGCCGATGCAAAAGGGCATGCTCTTCTTCAGTCTAATGGATGAGAGCTCGGCGGCTTATTTTGAGCAAGCATCCTTTGAGCTGAATGGGCGTTTTGATGTGGTTACTTTCGGCAAGAGCTTGGATCTGCTCGTACAGCGTCATGAGGCCCTGCGGACGAACTTTATCAACTCATGGAAGGATGAGCCTGTACAGGTCGTCTTCCGCCATCGCAGCGGACAATTATATTATGAAGACCTGCGCGGATTAGAAAAAGAGGAACGAGAAGCTCGGGTGGAAGCTTTTGTTATCGAGGATAAAGCAAAAGGTTTCCATCTCGCAGAGGATGCACTCCTTCGTATCTCCATCCTACAAACCGGGGATGAAACGTATCACTTTATTTGGAGCTTCCATCACATTTTGATGGATGGCTGGTGCTTGTCCTTTATGACCCAGGAAGTATTCGGTAGCTATCTGGCCCTGCGTGCGGGTCATGAGCCCGTGCTGGAGCCTGTCACGCCGTTCAGTCGTTTTATCGAATGGCTGGAACGTCAGGACCGTGAGGCAGCCCTGCAATACTGGCGTGGGTATCTGGCGGACTACGAGCAGCAAATTACGCTTCCGCAGCAAAAAGCACAGCCGAAATCGATGCAAGCCGGGGAATATATCGCTGAAGATCTGGATTGCGAATTCCAGCCAGAGCTGGTTGACCAGATCGAACGGGTGGCGAAGCAAAATCAGGTGACGATCAACACGCTGATTCAGACCGTATGGGGCGTTCTGTTGCAGAAGTATAACAACAGTACGGATGTCGTGTTCGGCAGTGTTGTATCCGGCCGTCCAGGGGATATTCCAGGTGTGGAGCACATGATCGGGCTATTTATCAATACAATTCCAGTGCGTGTGCAGTCTGAACCAGGCGAAAGCTTTGTTGAGCTGATGAAACGAACACAGCGGCAGGCGCTGGCTTCCAATGCCTACGATGCGTTCCCGCTGTATGAAATTCAAGCGCTGACCGAGCAGAAGCAGGATTTAATCAACCATATTATGATATTTGAAAATTACCCGGTGGAGCAGCAGGTAGAGCAACTGGGCAGTGATGGACAGGATCCCTTCACAATTTCAAACGTGGTGTCTACAGAGGAAACCAACTACGATCTGAACGTTGTCGTGATGCCAGGTGAAGGCATCAAGATTCGTTTTATGTATAACACGCTCAGCTTTGATCAAGCAGGTATTGAGCGTCTGTATGGACATTTTGTACGCCTGCTGGAGCAAATTTCGCTCAACCCGCATGTTCGGGTGGAAGAGCTGGAACTACTCACAGCAGCGGAAAAACAACAGATTACAGCGGCTTTTAATGATACCGCTTGTACATTTCCGTCTCATCAGACGATCCATCAGCTGTTCGAGGCTCAGGTGGAGTGTACACCAGATCAGGTGGCATTGGTATTTGGACATCAGCGTCTGACGTATCAGGAGCTAAATGAACGGGCGAATTCGCTGGCACGAGTGCTTCAAGCACAGGGAGTAGGACCTGACAAACTGGTCGGTCTGATGGTACAGCGCTCCGTGGAAATGATCGTAGGTCTGCTGGCCGTGCTAAAAGCAGGTGGTGCTTATGTGCCGATTGATCCCGAATTTCCGTCCTCACGCATTGCATACATGCTGGAAGACAGCGAGGCCGCAGTGCTTCTGACCCGTCGTGATTTAGCAGAAGAGCACCATTGCCACGCCAATGCCCTATTTCTTGAGGATGCAGCATTGTATCAGGGAGAAAGCAGTAACCTGGAATCGATCTCCAGCCCAGAGCATTTGGCTTACGTCATCTATACCTCTGGTTCAACCGGAAATCCGAAAGGAGTTATGCTCCAGCATCGCTCCGTCCTCAACTTTATCACAGGGATGCGCGAAGTCATTGACTTTGAAACGAGCCAAACGATGTTGTCACTCACGACCATTTCTTTTGATATTTTCATCTTGGAGACGATCCTGCCACTGCTAGGTGGAATGACGGTGGTGCTTGGCGACCACCAGCATCAGGTGAATCCTCAAGCGCTGGGTGAATTGATTGCTCATCATCATATTGAGATGTTGCAAATGACGCCGTCCCGGTTGCAAATGCTGCTGGGTCATGAAGCAGGTTCCCGGGCGCTGCAAGGCGTGAAGGCCATTATGGTGGGGGGCGAAGCCCTGCCGTCCAAGCTGCTTGCAGCACTGCAAGAAATAAACGGTCCCCGTATTTATAACATGTACGGACCTACAGAAACGACGGTGTGGTCGACCGTGCAGGAACTGACCCATGCTCAACAAATTAACATCGGACGTCCTATCGCGAATACCCAAATATATATCCTGAATGCGAATGGGGAATTGCAGCCCGTCGGTGTGCCGGGTGAGTTATGTATTGCCGGGGAAGGCTTGGCTCGCGGGTACTGGAAACGTGAAGAACTGACGGCCGAGAAATTTGTAAATCATCCGTTCGCTGGTGACAAGGCAGGCCATGAGCGAATGTATCGTACAGGCGATTTGGCGAGATGGATGCTGGACGGTAACATTGAATATTTGGGCCGGATGGATCACCAGATTAAAATCCGGGGCTACCGGATCGAACTGGGCGAGATCGAATCGCAGCTGCTGCAGGTGGAGTCCGTACAAGAAGCAGTCATCATGGCCCGCACGGACGAAACAGGTCAAACCCAGCTCGTGGCGTACTACGTGGCAAGTCAAGAGCTTGGAGCTAATGAGTTGAGACAAAAGCTGGGACAAAAGCTGCCAAGCTATATGGTGCCGTCGTATTTCATCTGGTTGGAGCAGATGCCGCTGACACCGAACGGCAAAATTGACCGCAAGTCCCTGCCAGCACCGGAAGGCAGTCTGCACAGCGGTGCAGAGTATGCAGCGCCACGTACGGTAGCAGAACGAGCACTCGTAGCGATCTGGCAGTCCATCCTGGGCGTGTCAACTGTCGGGATTTTGGACAATTTCTTTGATCTGGGCGGCGATTCGATCAAGGCGATTCAAATCGTATCGCGTGCGTTCCAGGCAGGCTACAAGCTGGACATGAAAGATTTGTTCCGCTACCCAACCGTCGCAACACTGGCACCGCATATGCACGAGGTAAGTCGTAGGGTAGATCAGGGAGAAGTGAGCGGGGAAACAACTTTGTCTCCCATCCAGCATGGGTTCTTTGCCCAAAAGCAAGTAGACGCACATCACTTTAATCAGGCGGTGATGCTGCACCGGAAGCAAGGGTTTGATGAGTCCGCTTTGCGTCAGGCACTTGGCAAACTCACAGCGCACCATGATGCACTGCGGATGGTGTTCAGCAAGACCGAGCAAGGCTATGAAGCCTGGAACCGCGGAGTACAGGAAGGTGAGCTGTATCACCTGGACGTGGTGGACTTTACGAACTTGACGGATGAAGCCATGCTCAGCGCAGCCATGGAGGCGAAAGCTAGTGAAATTCAAAGCAGTATCCAGCTGCATGAAGGACCGCTGTTGAAGGCTGGTTTGTTCCACTGTGCAGATGGGGACCATCTGTTGATGGTAATTCACCATTTGGTCGTGGACGGGGGATCATGGCGCATTTTGTTCGAAGATTTAGCTGTAGCCTATGAACAGGCCATCCGTGAAGAGACGCTCCAGTTACCGGACAAAACAGATTCATTCCGTTCCTGGTCACAAAAACTTTCCGTCTATGCGAATAGTGCAGCCATGGACAGCGAATACGCCTACTGGAAGCAATGGAACGCTGCTGCTTTGGCTGACCAAGTACGTTTGCCTGAGGATCAAGCGGAGGCCGAACCGTTTACCTTGGCTGACACGGATACCGTGGTCTTCCAGCTTACGGAAGAAGAGACAGAAAAACTATTGAAGCAAGCACACCGCGCGTACAACACGGAAGTGAACGATTTGCTGCTGACTGCACTAGGCATGACGCTGTACACGTGGACGGGCCATGAACGCAGTCTGATTCATTTAGAGGGACACGGACGGGAGAACATTTTGCCGGATACAGACATTTCTCGTACGGTAGGCTGGTTTACGAGTCCATATCCGGTGCTGCTGGATATCGGTCGTGGTCATGCTTTGTCGGATCGAATCAAACAGGTCAAAGAGAGCCTGCGTCAGATTCTGAATAAGGGAATGGGCTACGGAATCTGGAGATATTGGAGTGAATCTGGTCAAGCGATTCAGCAAGCAGATGTACTGAACCTTGGTCAACATCAAGCTTTTGCCGAGCCACAAGTAAGCTTTAACTATCTCGGACAGTTGGATCAAGACTTGCCAAACAGCGATATCCGGATGTCTCCTTACTCGATGGGATCGGTCATTAGTGACCGGACGAAGATGAAATATGCGCTCGATGTGAGCGGGATTGTCACGAACGGCATCCTGGAATTCGACATTCGGTATAACGGCAAAGTCTTCCGTAAGGATACGGTCCAAATGTTAGTCAATCTGCTGAAAGCCAATCTGCTTGAAGTGATCGAGCATTGTGTGACACGGGAGCAGGCCGAATTGACTCCAAGTGATGTGCTGTTCAAAGGTCTGACCCTGGAGCAATTCGATACGATTAAGGAACAGACCAAGACGGTTGGGGAATTGGAAAATGTGTACCCATTGACCCCCATGCAAAAGGGGATGCTGTTCCACAGTTTGATGAATGCAGAAACAGGCGTGTATTTTGAGCAGGCAACCTTTGATCTTGAGGGCCACTTTGCACCGTCCATATTCGAGGAAAGCTTGAAGCTGCTGGTTAGTCGCCATGCGATATTACGGACGAATTTCTACAGCGGCTGGCATGGTCAACCCTTGCAAATCGTCTATCGTCATAAAGATTCGAGCTTCCGTTATGAGGATGTCAGAGGGCGTGAACAGGCTGTAGCTGAATTTGTGTCTCAGGACAAAGTCAGAGGCTTTGATTTAACCAAGGATGCGCTCATGCGAGTAGCTGTCTTCCGCACGGGTGATCGCTCGTACCGTTTTGTATGGAGCTTCCATCATATCGTAATGGACGGCTGGTGCCTGTCCCTGATGACGGATGAAGTGTTTGGTGCATATTTTGCCTTGCTGGAGAACAAGCAGCCAGAACTCGCACCTGTCAAGCCGTATAGTGACTATATCGAATGGTTGGAACATCAAGATGCACAGGAAGCAACCCGTTATTGGAGTGACTATTTGGCAGGTTTTGAACAGCAAACCTTGTTGCCTGGTGAGAGCGCGCAAGCTTCTGTAGTAGAACGGGATGAGGATACTAACGGAAGTGGTAACAGTTCAAATTCCGGCTATGTTTTGGAAAAGCTGCCATTTATGTTGGGTAAAGAACGAAGTGCCGCATTAAACCAAATGGCCAAGCAACAACATGTCACGATTAACACATTGCTGCAAAGCGTTTGGGGCGTTATTTTACAGAAATACAATAATCATCAGGATGTTGTGTTTGGTAGTGTGGTATCCGGTCGTCCTGCAGAAATTGCAGGTGTGGAGAGCATGATCGGTTTGTTTATCAACACGATTCCAGTACGCATATGCAGTGCACCGGATGCTACATTTGCTGACGTATTGCAGCGTACGCAGGAACAGGCTTTGGCCTCCAGTGTCTATGACACGTTCCCGCTCTACGACATTCAGGCACGGACTGAACAAAAACAAGACCTGATCAATCACATCATGGTCTTTGAAAACTATCCCATCGGGCAGCAGATGAAGCAGATGGGCGGTTCCGGCGAAGCGGACGCACACACAGGCTTCTCTATTGCCAACGTGGCACTTGCAGAGCAAACCAACTACGATTTTAACCTGATTGTCGTGCCTGATGAAGATATCTCTATTCTGCTTGAGTACAATGCGCTGGTGTATAACCGGTCTGCAATGGAGCGTATCCAAGGTCATATCGACCACGTCATCGGACAAATCGTGGAGAATCCGCATATCCGTGTGGATGAGCTGGCATTGGTAACGCCGGAAGAACAGGCGCAAATCGTACAGGTATGGGGAGATACGGCGGCAGCCTATCCGCAGGATCAGACGCTAAGCAGTCTGTTTGAGCAGCAGGCAGCGAATACACCAGAGCAAGTGGCGGTGTTGTGCGGAGCGGAGTCGTTGACCTACCGTGAGCTAAACGAGCGAGCGAACCGTCTCGCACGCACCTTGCGTTCGGAAGGGGTTAAACCAGATCAGCCTGTGGGTATTCTGGTTCACCGTTCACTGGACATGATCGTGGGCATCTATGCGATCCTCAAGGCGGGCGGGGCTTATGTGCCAATTGATCCGGAATATCCGGCTGACCGCATCCGCTTTATGCTGGAGGATTCGGGAGCGAAGCTGGTGCTGACACAATCACATCTGGCGGAGCAAGCGTCGCTGAGTTTCGACGGCCAGGTGCTGGTGCTGGATCGTCAGGAGCAAGATGGCAAGCACATTTATTACGAAGATGGCTCGAATCTGGAGCCCCTGGCCGGGCCGCATCATGTTGCGTACGTCATCTATACCTCTGGCTCCACGGGAAAACCGAAGGGCGTGATGGTGGAGCACCATTCCGTGCTGAACCGAATTTTGTGGATGCATAATCGGTACGGCTTGAGTGCGGAAGATACGATTCTGCAAAAGACCGCCTTCACCTTCGACGTGTCGGTGTGGGAGCTGTTCTGGTGGTCAATGGTCGGCTCGAAGGTAAGCCTGTTGTCCGTGGGCGGGGAAAAGAACCCAGAAGACATCGTGGACACGATTGCCCGTGATGGTGTGAGCACGATGCACTTTGTGCCCGCCATGCTGCATGCATTCCTGGAGTATGTGGAGCAGCAGCCGCGGGAAGTGATGCAGGCGAAGCTGGGCACGCTGCGCCATGTCTTTGCTAGTGGTGAAGCGTTGCCGCCACAGCATGTGGCCCGGTTCCAGCGGCTCGTGTCGAGCCTGGCCGGAGCGAAGCTAGTCAACCTGTATGGCCCAACGGAAGCAACGGTGGACGTATCGTACTTTGATTGCGAGCCGGATGAGGAATATGCAGTGATTCCGATCGGGAAACCGATTCAAAATATCCGTCTGTACATTGTGAAGGAAGGTACGGAGCAATTGCAGCCGATTGGAGTTGCAGGGGAGCTATGCATCGGCGGTGTCGGCGTAGCCCGCGGTTACCTGAACCGTCCGGAGCTGACGGCCGAGAAATTCGTAGCCGATCCGTTTTCGGGTGGTGAACCAGGATACGAACGGATGTATCGCACCGGCGATTTGGCGAGATGGATGCCGGACGGCAACATTGAGTATCTGGGCCGGATCGACCATCAGGTGAAAATCCGGGGGTACCGGATTGAACTGGGCGAGGTCGAAACGCAGCTGCTCCAAGTGGAATCGGTACGAGAAGCGGTGGTGATGGCTCGTACGGATGAAACGGGCCAAAAACAAATGGTCGCCTACTATGTTGCGGGGCAAGAGCTAGGAGCGAGCGAGCTGAGAAGTGAGCTGGGCCAAGAGCTGCCAAGCTACATGGTGCCATCGTACTTTGTACAGCTGGAGCAAATGCCGCTAAGTCCCAACGGCAAAATCGACCGCAAGGCCTTGCCGGCACCGGAAGGCAGCCTGCAAACCGGAGCCGATTATGCAGAGCCGCGTACGGTGCAAGAACGCGCTTTGGTCGCAGTCTGGCAGTCGGTACTGGGACTACAGACGGTCGGTATTTTGGACAATTTCTTTGATCTGGGCGGCGATTCGATCAAAGCCATCCAAATCGCATCCCGTGCGTTCCAGGCCGGCTATAAGCTGGACATGAAGGATTTGTTCCAATATCCGACAGTTGCAGCCCTGGCACCGCATATGCATGAGGTCCGTCGTATAGCAGATCAAGAAGAAGTGAGCGGGGAAACGGCGCTACTTCCGATCCAGCATTGGTTCTTTGCGCAGGAGCGCGAGCGTCCACAGCACTTTAATCAAGCGGTCCTGCTCTATCGCGCTGAGGGCTTTGAGGAGACGGCGGTTCGGAAGGCTATGGATCACCTCGTGAAGCATCATGATGCGCTGCGTGCGGTCTTCCGTCAGACTTCCGCTGGTTATACGGCTTGGACACGGGCTGTAGAGGAAGGCACGCTGTATACGCTGGAAACAGTGGACTACCGTAAACAGGAAAACTATGCGGAAGCGCTGGAAGCGAAGGCAACGGAAATTCAAAGCAGCATGGACCTGTCCGCAGGACCGTTGGTGAAGCTGGGATGGTTCCGTACAGCCGAAGGCGACCATCTGCTGATCGCCATTCACCACTTGGTGGTGGACGGAGTGTCGTGGCGGATTCTGTTCGAAGATTTCTCGACAGGCTACGAGCAGGCGAGCAAGGGTGAACCTGTACGATTGCCTTATAAAACAGATTCCTTCCAAACTTGGGCACAGGAGTTATCTTCTTACGCCAATCGTCCTGAGGCTGCCTCGGATGCGTCGTATTGGAAGCAGGTAGAGCAAGCCAAAGCTGCGATTGCTCCGCTGCCTAAGGATTTTGCCTACGAGGGCTCCTTAAACGCAGACAGCGAAGTGCTGACGGTAGAGTGGACCGAAGCTGAAACGCAGCAGCTGTTAAAGCAGGCCCATCGCGCCTATAACACCGAGGTCAATGATTTGCTGCTGACCGCGCTGGGACTGGCGGTGCACCACTGGACAGGTGCAGGCCAGGTGCTGGTGAACCTGGAGGGCCATGGCCGGGAAGCGATCCTGCCAGAGGTGAATATTACACGTACCGTAGGCTGGTTTACGAGCTTGTATCCAGTGCTGCTGGAGACCGGCAAGGAAATGACACTGGCTCAGCGGATTAAAGAAACGAAGGAAGGCTTGCGCCGGATTCCGCATAAAGGGCTGACCTATGGAACTTGGCGCTACTTGTCCCCTACGTTCGGATCAGGTGAATCGTGTGCGATTGCAGAACCGGAAATCAGCTTTAACTATTTGGGGCAGGTGGATCAGGATCTGCAAAACAGTGGAATCACGTTGTCGTCCTACCATGCAGGGGAGACAGAGGATGCCCATTCCCGCTTGCCGTACACGCTGGATTTAAACGCGATGATCTCGGAAGGCACGCTGCGTTTGACAATTGCTTACAGCCGTAAGCAGTATCGTAAAGAAACGCTGGAGCGTGTGGCGGGACTGCTGCAATCCGCTTTGCAAGAGATCATTGCGCATTGCACCGCTCAGGAACAACCGGAACTGACGCCAAGTGATGTATCCTTCAAAGGCTTAACGACTGGAGAGCTGGAACAGATTGCGGAACAGGCGGCACATATTGGTGAGCTGGAAAATGTATACGCACTGACGCCGATGCAAAAGGGGATGCTCTTTTACAATCTGATGGATTCGCAATCGGGAGCGTATTTTGAACAGGCCTCCTTTGATCTGCGAGGGCATTTTAATATCGCTGCATTTGCGGCCAGTCTGGATGTCTTGGTGCAGCGGCATACGGTACTGCGCACGAACTTCTACAGCGGCTGGAAGGATGAACCGCTTCAGGTTGTGTACCGGAATAAGCGCAGTGAACTGTATGTTGAGGATTTGCGGGATATGGAGGAAGAGCAGCAAAACGAGTACATGCTCGAATTTACACGTAAAGACAAGCAAAGAGGTTTTGATCTAGCAAAAGACGCCTTGATGCGTGTCGCTGTGTTGCGCACAGGTGAGGATACGTACCGTTTTGTATGGAGCTTCCATCATATCGTGATGGACGGCTGGTGCTTGTCACTGGTGACAAACGAAGTGTTTGCAAGCTATTTTGCGATCCTGGCTCATAAACAACCGAAACTGGCCCCTGTAACCCCGTACAGTCAATATATCGAATGGCTGGAGCAGCAGGATCGTCAGGCCTCATCAAGTTATTGGAGCAAGGTTCTGGATGGATATGAGGAGCAGTCCCGTTTGCCACAGGCAAAAATCCAGGGCAAAACAGGGTATCAGGCGGAGCGTCTGGATTTTGATTTGGGCGTAGAGCTAACAACTGGTATTCAGCGTATAGCCAAGCGTTATCAGGTGACCATCAATACGTTGATGCAGACCGTTTGGGGCCTTTTGCTGCAAAAATATAATGGCACCGATGATGTCGTGTTTGGCAGCGTGGTATCTGGACGTCCGGCAGACATTCCGAACGTGGAGCATATCATTGGTCTGTTTATCAATACGATTCCGGTGCGTATCCGCAGTCAAGTGGACAATCTATTCTCCGACGTGATGAAGCAAACCCAGGAGCAATCGATTGCTTCCCATGTGTATGATACGTATCCGCTGTATGAAATTCAGGGGCTGTCAGAGCTTAAGCAGGATTTGATTAATCATATTCTTATTTTTGAGAATTATCCGGTCGAGGAACAAATCGAGCAATTAGGTAGCGGTGAGGCGTCCAGCTTCACCATCACAGGAGCCGAGTCTGTCGAGCAGACCAACTATGACTTTAACGTGGTAGTGCTGCCGGGGAATACCATTCACATGAGCTTCGGGTATAATGCCCTGGCCTTTGAACGGGAAAGCGTAGAGCAAATTCGAGGTCATCTGGTGCAGCTGCTGGAGCAAGTGACAGCGAATCCAGACATTCGCGTGTGTGAGCTGGATATGGTTACGGTGCAGGAGCGCGAGCAAATCGTTGAGGTCTGGGGCAATACAGCGGCAACCTATCCAAGCGAGCAAACGATTCACGGCTTGTTCGAGGCGCAAACGGCGCAGACACCGGAGCAGACAGCCTTATTCTTTGAAGGAGAGACGCTGACTTATCGTGAGCTGAATGAACGCGCCAATCAATTGGCTCGTACCTTGCGCAGTCAAGGCGTGACGAAGGATCGTCTGGTGGGTCTGATGACTGAGCGCTCGGTGGACATGATCGTGGGCATCTTTGGGATTTTGAAGGCTGGGGGCGCCTATGTTTCTATCGATCCAACCTATCCGGAGGAACGTATCCGCTACATGCTGGACGACTCGGGAGCGAAGCTACTGTTAACACAAAGCCATCTGGTAGACAAAGTCGCGTTTGACGGCCACATGCTGGTGCTAGATGGTGAGCAAACGGTGTATCACGAGGATGGCTCCAACCTGGAGCCGGAGTCCGGCCCGAATGATTTGGCGTATGTGATTTATACGTCAGGGACGACGGGGCAGCCGAAGGGCGTGATGTTGGAGCACCATGGGCTGTGCAATCTGAAAACGTATTTTGATCAGACGCTCAAGATCCGTACGTCGGATCATGCGCTGCTGTTCGCCAGCTACTCGTTTGATGCAGCTTGCTGGGAAATCTTCCAGGCGCTGTTCTGCGGCGCCACGTTATACGTACCAACAACAGAGACGATTTTGAACTACGAGCGGTTTGAGCAATATATGGCCGATCACCGGATTACGGTGGCCGCTTTGCCGCCGACCTATGCGGTGTACCTGGAGCCGGAGCGGATGCCAAACCTGCGTATTTTGTTCACCGCGGGCTCAGCCTCTTCCACAGAATTGGTATACAAGTGGAAGGATCAAGTGGCGTACTACAATGGCTACGGTCCAACCGAAAACTCGGTGGCAACGTCCATCTGGCCGGTATCCGAGGATGAAAGGGCAGGCCAACTCATTTCCATTGGTCGTCCTATGCCGAATCACCGGGTGTACATGCTGGATGTGCATGGACATTTGGCTCCGGTCGGCGTAGCAGGTGAACTGTGCGTGTCTGGTCCGGGTCTGGCGCGTGGTTACCTGGATCGTTCAGAACTGACGGCGGAGAAATTTGTAGCGAACCCGTTTGCAGCCGGTGAAGCCGGCTATGAACGAATGTACCGTACGGGGGACTTGGCAAGATGGATGCCAGACGGCAACATTGAATATTTGGGCCGGATCGACCATCAGGTGAAAATCCGGGGCTACCGGATCGAACTGGGCGAGGTCGAAGCACAAATATTGAAAGTGGAGGACGTGCAAGAGGTCATCGTCCTGGCCCAAGCGGATGAGCAGGGACAAAACCAACTGGTGGCGTACTATGTCGCTGAAAGAGACGTCAGCGCGGGTGAGCTGCGCAGCTTGCTGGGTGAGGAGCTGCCCAACTACATGGTGCCTTCATACTTCATCCAGCTGAAGCAGATGCCGCTGACACCGAACGGCAAAATCGACCGCAAGGCCCTGCCAGCACCGGAGGGTAGCCTGCAAAGCGGAGCGGATTATGTAGAGCCGCGCACAGCACTGGAGCAGACGTTGGTTTCGATTTGGCAGTCTGTCTTAGGAGCGAAGACAATCGGGATTTTGGATAATTTCTTTGACCTCGGCGGCGATTCGATCAAAGCGATCCAGGTATCGTCCCGCTTGCTGCAAGCGGGCTACAAGCTGGACATGAAGGATTTGTTCCAATATCCGTCCATTTCGCTGCTGAGCGGTCGTGTACAAAAAGTGAGCCGTACGACCGATCAGGGCGAGATATCAGGCAGCGTCAAGCTGACCCCGATCCAGCAGTGGTTCTTTGGACAAGCCTCGGCAGAGCCGCATTATTTTAACCAGTCGGTGATGCTGCATCGAGCAGAAGGCTTTGACGAAGCCGCATTGCATCACACGGTGACCAAGTTGACGGAGCATCATGATGCGCTGCGTATGGTCTTCCGTCAGACCGAACAGGGCTATGAAGCGTGGAATCGCGGTATGAATGAAGGCGAGCTGTATCATCTGGACGTTGTGGATTTGACAGGCGTCGAAGATGCGGCAGATGTTGCGATGGCGATGGAAACGAAAGCCAATGCCATCCAAAGCTCGATTCGTCTAGACGAAGGACCGCTGGTGAAGCTGGGACTTTTCCGCTGCATGGATGGAGATCATTTACTGATTGCCATTCACCATTTGGTTGTAGACGGCATTTCATGGCGGATTGTGTTTGAGGATTTTGCGACTGGATATGAGCAGGCCGTTCGGGGAGAAGCGATTCGCTTGCCATATAAAACGGATTCGTTCTCCACTTGGGCAGAGCGTTTGTCTCAATATGCCAACAGTCCGGCCATCGACAATGAACGCGAATATTGGCAGCGTCTTGCCCACGCGGAAGTCGCATCGCTACCTAAAGATCAAGAAAGAGCGGCAGGACAGCATTTTTGGGTCAGAGACAGTGAGACGGTGAGCGTGGCGTGGAGCGAACAGGACACCCGACTGCTACTGCAGGAAGCACATCGTGCATACCACACCGAGGTCAATGATCTGCTGTTAACCGCACTCGGTACCGCATTGTACAACTGGAGCGGGCAGGAGCAAGTGCTGGTCAATCTGGAGGGCCATGGCCGGGAAGCTATTGTTCCCGATATTGATATCACACGTACCGTGGGTTGGTTTACGAGTCAGTATCCAGTACTGCTGGATGTCGATGGAAAGGCAGAAGTAGGGCAGCGCATCAAGCGGGTAAAAGAGGACCTGCGACATGTGCCGCATAAGGGCATTGGCTACGGTATGTTGAAATATTTGCCTCAGGATGATGCTACCTCTTCTTGGAGCCTGCAGCCTGAGATCAGCTTTAACTATTTGGGACAATTTGATCAGGACTTGGAGAATGGTGAGATCACGCTGTCTTCACATCCAGGTGGAGAGCCGTTGAGTGACCGCACCGTACTGGAGCAACCGCTGAATGTGAACGGCATGATTACAGCAGGCGTGCTGACCCTGGAAATTCGTTATGACAGCCATGTATACCAACAGCAAAACGTAGAGAAGTTTGCCCGGCTATTGCAGGAAAGCTTGCAGGAAGTCATCAAGCATTGTGCCTCCCAAGAGCGGAGTGAGCTAACGCCAAGCGATGTCTTGTTCAAAGGCTTGACACTGGAGCAGTTGGAGCAATTGACGGAGCAAACAGCTTCTGTGGGCGAGCTTGAAAATGTGTATGCTCTTTCTCCCATGCAGAAGGGGATGCTGTTCCATAGTCTGATGGAGCCGGACTCAGGCGCATACTTCCAGCAAGCGTCGTTTGATCAAAAGGGCAGCTTTGATGTTGCTATTTTCCGTAAGAGTCTGGATCTGCTGACACAGCGTCATGAAGCGCTGCGGACGAATTTCCATCAATTTGAAACAGGACATGGTCTGGAGCCATTGCAAATCGTGTTCCGTCATAAAAATAGCGATCTTTCCTTCAAGGATATACGCGAAATGCCGAAAGCGGAGCAACAGGCATATATCCAGGCGTTTAAGCAGGAGGACCAAGCGAGAGGTTTTAATCTCGGTACGGATGCGCTGATGCGCGTACAGGTATTGCAGACCGATGAAGAAACGTATCACTTGGTCTGGAGCTTCCATCACATTGTCATGGATGGCTGGTGCTTATCGCTTGTTACGGGTGAAGTGTTTGGTACGTACTTTGCGCTGCTGGAGCAGAAACAGCCAGAGCTTGCTCCGATTACACCGTATGGCCAATATATCGAATGGCTAGAGCGCCAAGATGAACGTGCGGCAAAAGAGTATTGGAGCAGCTATTTGGCGGGCTTTGAACAGCAGACGTTATTACCTGGAGCGGATACTTCATCGAAAGACCAAGTGGCGGATAGCAGCGAAAGTGTTCTGTCCACGATAACAAGCGATACCAGCAAATATGTTTCTGAAAAAATAACGGTAGAGCTGGATCCAACGTGGAGCCAGGCCATGTACCGGATTGCGAAGCAGCAGCAAGTCACGATCAATACGCTGATGCAGAGCGTGTGGGGCCTTATTTTGCAGCAATATAACAACAACGAGGATGTTGTATTCGGCAGTGTCGTATCTGGACGTCCGACGGATATTCCGGGTGTAGAGCATATGATCGGCCTGTTCATTAATACCATCCCAGTGCGGATTCAAAGTGAGCGAAATGCCACGTTTGTGGACATCATGCGCAAAACGCAGGAGCAAGCGCTGGCTTCAGGCGTCTATGACAGCTTCCCGCTGTATGAAATACAGGCGCTGACCGAGCAAAAGCAGCATCTAATTAACCACATTATGGTGTTTGAGAACTATCCGGTCGAGGAGCAAGTCGAGCAGCTGGGTGAAGTTCGTCCATCCGCGTTTGACATTACGAATGTAGAGGTTGTCGAACAAACGAACTATGATCTGGACTTGATTGTGATGCCAGATGAAACCTTCCGGATCATGTTTAGATACAACGCGAATGTGTACGATCGGTCTACGATCGAGCGGATGCAGGGACATGTACTGCATGTCATCGAGCAAATTATTGACAATCCGCATATCCGAGTGAATGAGCTGGCATTGGTGACAGCGGAAGAGCAGGCACAGATCGTTCAGGTGTGGGGAGATACGGCGGCAGCCTATCCGCAGAATCAGACGCTAAGCAGTCTGTTTGAGCAGCAGGCAGCGAATACACCGGAGCAAGTGGCAGTACTGTGTGGTGCAGAGTCGTTGACCTACGCGGAGCTGAACGAACGGGCTAACCGTTTGGCCCGGACCTTGCGTGCGCAAGGGGCTCAGCCGGATCAGCCGGTGGGCATTCTGATTCACCGTTCGCTGGACATGATCGTAGGCATCTACGCGATCCTCAAGGCCGGCGGAGCCTATGTGCCGATTGATCCGGAATATCCGGCCGATCGTATCCGCTTTATGCTGGAGGACTCGGGCGCGAAGCTGGTGCTGACACAAGCGCATCTGGCGGAGCAAGCCTCGCTGAGTTTCGACGGCCAGGTGCTGGTGCTGGATCGTCAGGAGCAGGATGGCAAGAATATTTATCACGAAGACGGATCAAATTTGGAGCTACTGGCCGGGCCGCACCATGTCGCGTACGTCATCTACACCTCCGGTTCGACCGGAAAACCGAAGGGCGTGATGGTGGAGCACCATTCCGTGCTGAACCGGATTTTGTGGATGCATGAACGTTATGGCTTGAGTGCGGCAGATACGATCTTGCAAAAGACGGCCTTCACCTTCGATGTGTCGGTGTGGGAGCTGTTCTGGTGGTCGATGGTCGGCTCGAAGGTGAGCTTGCTGCCCGTGGGCGGGGAAAAGAACCCGGAAGACATCGTCGACACAATTGCCCGCGACGGTGTGAGCACGATGCACTTTGTACCGGCGATGCTGCATGCATTTCTGGAGTATGTGGAGCAGCAGCCACGAGAAGTGATGCAAGCGAAGCTGGGCACGCTGCGCCATGTCTTTGCCAGTGGTGAAGCGTTGCCGCCACAGCATGTGGCCCGGTTCCAGCGGCTCGTGTCGAGCCTGGCCGGGGCGAAGTTGGTCAACCTGTATGGACCAACCGAAGCGACGGTGGACGTATCGTACTTTGATTGCGAGCCGGATGAGGCATATGCGGTGATTCCGATCGGAAAACCGATTCAAAATATCCGTCTGTACATCGTGAAGGAAGGCACGGAGCAATTGCAGCCGATTGGGGTTGCAGGGGAGCTGTGCATCGGCGGTGTCGGCGTAGCCCGCGGTTACCTGAACCGTCCGGAGCTAACGGCCGAGAAATTTGTTGCCGATCCGTTTGCCGGCGGGGAAGCTGGGTATGAACGGATATACCGCACTGGTGACTTGGCGAGATGGATGCCAGACGGCAACATTGAATACTTAGGCCGGATTGACCATCAGGTGAAAATCCGTGGGTACCGGATTGAGCTGGGCGAGGTCGAAACGCAGCTACTCCAAGTGGAATCGGTACGAGAAGCGGTGGTCATGGCTCGTGCGGATGAAACGGGCCAAAAACAAATGGTGGCGTACTATGTCGCGGGGCAAGAAATCCGTGCCAGCGAGCTGAGAAGTGAGCTGGGCCGAGAGCTGCCTAGCTACATGGTGCCATCGTACTTTGTACAGCTGGAGCAAATGCCGCTGAGTCCCAATGGAAAAATTGACCGCAAGGCATTGCCGGCACCGGAAGGCAGCCTGCAAAGCGGAGCCGACTATGTCGCACCGCGGACGTGGGTGGAAGTGAAGCTGGCGCAAATCTGGCAGGATGTACTGGGTCTGGCGCAGGTCGGCGTGAAGGAAAACTTCTTCGAGATTGGCGGACATTCGCTGCGGGCGACGACACTGGCCTCGAAGATTCACCAAGAGCTGAACAAGCCGCTTCCTCTGCGCAGTATTTTTGAAGCCCCAACGATTGAACAACTGGCAGCTGTGCTGGAGGGGCTGGATCAAGTGGCATATGCATCGATTCCGGTAACGGAAACTCGCACATTCTACCCGTTATCCTCGGCGCAAAAACGACTGTATGTGCTGCATCAGTTCGACCCGCAGGATGTGAATTACAACATGCCGTCGGTGCTGCAAGTGAGCGGTCCGCTGGATGTGAAACGAGTGGAACATGTATTCCGTCAACTGATTGCCCGCCATGCAACCTTGCGTACCCGCTTTGAGCTAATCGACAGCGAGCCGATGCAATGGATTGAGGACGCTGTGCCGTTCGAGGTGGAATATACGAAGGTACAAGCAGCGGGTGCGACTGTGGACACAGATCAGGACACAACTACAGATACGTACACAAGAGTCAACATAGAAGCGCAACAGCGGGTACGGAGCTTTGTCCGTCCGTTTGATCTCAAAGCTGCGCCGCTGCTGCGGGTAGGCTTGGTGGATCTGGGCGTTCAAGGAGCGAAGCAGGAATCCCAACATCTGCTTATGCTTGACATGCACCATATCGTCTCAGATGGGGTATCCATGGAGGTCCTGACCGACGAGTTTGTCCGCTTGTATGGCGGTGAAGAGCTAGCGCCATTGCGGATTCAGTACAAGGATTATGCCGTATGGCAGCAAAGCGAAGCCCACCAGGAATGGATGCAGCGTCAGGAAGCGTACTGGCTTGACACCTTCCAAGGTGAACTACCTGTACTGGATCTCTCTACTGACTTTGCCCGCCCAGCGGTGCAGAGTACGGCAGGGGATACGATCGAATTTGTACTAGAGCGTGAGGTTAGTGAACGCCTGAAAGAACTGGCGGCACACACCGGCGCTACTCTGTATATGGTGTTGTTGGCGGCGTACACCACGCTCTTACACAAATACACAGGCCAAGAGGACATCGTCGTTGGCACACCGATTGCCGGACGACCGCATGCCGAACTGGAGAGTCTGGTTGGTGTATTCATCAACACGCTGGCGATGCGCAATTATCCGTCCAGCGACAAGTCGTTCCTGGACTATCTGCAAGAGGTCAAAGAGCATGCGCTCCGTGCGTATGAGCATCAGGACTACCCGTTTGAAGAACTGGTTGAAAAACTGAATGTAACGCGGGATACGAGCCGGAATGCGCTGTTTGACACGATGTTTGAGCTGAAAACAATGGAGCAGCAGGAGTTCGAGCTGAAAGGTCTGACCTTGAGCTCCTATCCACTGGACAATCATACGGCCAAGTTTGATCTGAGCTTGGAGGCCATAGAGCAGCCAGAAGGTATTCTGTGCAGTCTGGAATACAGCACGGCGCTGTACAAGCCGGAGACCATGACGCGATTGGCACAGCATTTTGCGGAAATCGTTCGAGCTATTGCCTATCATCCACAGCAGCCCCTGGCAGCTTTGAATATGGTAACCGCCGAGGAAAAAGAGCAACTCATCGATGGATTTGGAAATGTGGGGGTATTAGGTGCTGATGCTGTTGAAGCGGGAGCCCTGTTCCATACCTATGTGGAAGAACAAGCCCAGCTTGTGCCGGATCACGTGGCGGTGGTGTATGAGGAGCAACAGCTGACGTACCGCAAACTGAATGAACGTGCAAACCAATTGGCGCGTAAATTGCGAAAGGAAGGCATTGGACGTGAGTCGATTGTCGGCATTTTGAGTGAACGCTCGGTGGATATGTTGGTCGGTGTATTGGCGGTGTGGAAAGCCGGAGGCGCCTATGTGCCGCTGGATGCAGACTATCCATCCGAACGGATTCGTTTCATGCTGGAGGACAGTGGTGCGACGGTACTGTTAACTCAGACGGGATTGCATGAGCGCGCACAAGCATGGCTGGAGGAAAGCCAATGGGCTTTGGGCGATGAAAATGCTAAGGGTGAGCTGGAGACGGCAGTTAGCGCTGAAACGATGGAAAGGGACAATCTGAATGAAGGTTTGAGCTTGAAATCAGATTCGAAGTCTGACAGCGAAGCAGCATCTGAATCGGCAACAAAGCTGCGCCTGCAAACCATACTGGCATTGGACGATGAGTTACTCTACACCGGGGATGCCACGAATATCGAGCCGATCAATGAACCGCACGATCTGGCGTATGTGATCTACACGTCTGGGACAACCGGACGTCCAAAAGGTGTCATGATCGAACATCGCAGCTTGGTGAATACCGCTGCGGCCTATCGTCGGGATTACCGCCTGAGCGAATTCCCGGTACGACTGCTACAACTGGCTAGCTTCTCCTTCGACGTGTTCGTCGGTGATATTGCGCGGACACTTTATAATGGTGGAACGATGGTTATCTGTCCGAAAGACGACCGGATTGATTTTAGCCGTCTCCACGGATGGATTCGTGACTACCAAATCACGGTGTTCGAATCGACTCCAGCTTTGATTGTACCGTTTATGCAGCATGTACATGAACACGTACTAGATATGAGTAGTCTAGAGCTGCTCATCACGAGCTCGGATAGCTGCAGTGTGACAGACTACCGAGTGCTGCAGGAGCGGTTTGGTGCGGAGATCCGCATCATCAACAGCTACGGTGTTACGGAAGCGGCGATTGACTCCAGCTTCTACGACGAAGAACTGTTGAAGCTGCCAAGCAGCGGCCATGTGCCGATTGGTCAGGCGTGGCTGAACGCACGCTTCTACATTGTGGACAGCCAGCTGAATCCGGTCCCGATTGGCGTACTGGGCGAGCTGTGCATTGGCGGTGCTGGTGTGGCACGGGGGTACCTGAACCGTGCGGACCTGACGGCGGAGAAATTCGTAGCGAACCCGTACGTGCCGGGTGAACGACTGTATCGTACCGGCGACTTGGCGCGGTGGATGCCAGACGGCCATGTGGACTTTATCGGCCGGATGGATGATCAGGTCAAAATCCGGGGCTTCCGGATCGAGTTGGGCGAGGTGGAAGCGCAGCTGCTGACTGTGGATGGCATTGAGAAAGCCATCGTCACCGCCTGGGAAAACGAAGACGGAGACAAGGATCTGTGTGCGTATGTCGTAGCCTCGGAGGCGCTGAATTTGCCGGAGCTGCGCAGCATACTCCAGCCCAAACTGCCGGGCTATATGATCCCGACCTACGTCGTACCCCTGGATCGTTTCCCGCTGACACCGAATGGGAAAATCGACCGCAAAGCGTTGCCCGCACCGGAAGCGCGCCTCGAAGGAGGCACGGAGTACGTGGCGCCGCGCACAGAACTGGAAGAGCAGCTGGTACGTATTTGGCAAAGCGTTCTGAATCATCACCAAATAGGCATCCAGGATAACTTCTTTGAAGCGGGAGGACATTCGCTGCGCGCTACTACACTGATGGCGAAAATCCATCAGGAGCTGAATCACAAGCTGGCCTTGCGAGATATTTTCCAATATCCGACGATTGAGCAATTGGTACAGGTGATGGGTGAAGATCAGACCCAGCAAACGTATGTATCCATACCTGTTGCAGAGGAGCGCGAATATTACCCCGTTTCCTCGGCACAAAAACGGATGTACGTTCTGAGTCACCTGGAAGGTGGAGAGGTTAGCTACAACATGCCAGGAGCTTTGATTATCGAAGGTTCCTTGGATAAAAAACGACTGGAACAAGCCTTCCGCCAGCTGATTGCCCGTCATGAGGCCCTCCGAACCCGATTCGATATGGTGGATGGTGAGGTGATTCAGTGGATTGAATCCAGCGCCCCATTCAGCGTGGAGTATGTACAGGCAAGCGAAGAAGAGACACCGCAGTACGTACAAGACTTTGTACGTGCATTTGATCTCGCACAAGCCCCATTGCTGCGGGTTCAGTTGATCGAAAACGGACCGGGGCGTCACGTCATGCTCTATGACATGCACCATATTATTTCGGATGGCGTCACGGAAGGCATTATCGTGCAGGAGTTCTCTCAATTGTATGAAGGCCAGGAACTGCCGCCATTGCGGATTCAGTACAAGGACTATGCGGTTTGGCAGCATGCAGATATGCAAAGTGAACGCCTTCGTGCGCAAGAAAGCTATTGGCTGAAAACCATGTCTGGTGAAATCCCGGCGCTGGATATGCCAACGGATTTTACAAGACCTGCTGTACAGCGTCTGGAAGGAACTCGATTTGAGTTTGCGATCCGTATGGAGGACAGCGAGCAGCTGAAGCAGCTGGCCGCGCAAACTGGCTCTACCTTGTACATGGTGTTGCTGGCAGCGTATAGCACGCTTTTGCATAAATACACGGGTCAAGAGGATATCATCGTCGGCACGCCGATTGCCGGAAGACCACATGCGGAACTGGGGAGCCTGGTAGGCGTATTCCTCAACACGCTGGCGATTCGCAATTATCCGTGTGGCGACAAAACGTTCCTAGATTATCTGCAAGAGGTCAAAGAGCATGCGCTCCGTGCGTATGAGCATCAGGAATATCCGTTTGAAGAGTTGGTTGAAAAGCTGAATTTAACGCGGGATACGAGCCGGAATGCGCTGTTTGACACGATGTTTGAGCTGAAAACATTTGAGCAGCAGGAGTTCGAGCTGGAAGGTCTGGCCTTCAAGCCGTATCCGACGGACAATCATACATCCAAATTTGATCTGACCTTGGATGCCGTAGAGCAGCCAGAAGGTATTCTGTGTAGTTTGGAATACAGCACGGCGCTGTACAAGCCGGAGACCATCGCACGCTTGGCACAGCATTTTACTGAACTCGTACGTGCGATTACACTTCATCCACAGCAGCCACTGGCAGCTCTGGATATGGTAACTGTCGAGGAGAAGGCACAAATCCTCTATGGTTTTGGAGATGTAGGCGTATCGGAGGTTGCGGCTGAAGCAGAAGTCTTATTCCATGCCTATGTGGAAGAACAGGCACAGCTTGTGCCAGATCATGTGGCGGTGGTGTACGAGGAGCAGCAGCTTACGTACCGCCAGCTGAACGAGCGTGCGAACCAATTGGCGCGCAGACTGCGAAAAGAAGGCATTGGACGCGAATCCATTGTCGGCATTCTGAGTGAACGCTCGGTAGACATGCTGGTCGGCGTACTAGCGGTATGGAAGGCTGGAGGCGCCTATGTGCCGCTGGATGCAGACTATCCGTCCGAACGGATCCGCTTTATGCTGGAGGACAGCGGTGCGACGGTACTGTTGACCCAAACCAGTTTGCGGGACCGTGCCCAGGTGTGGCTGGAGGAAAGCCAACAGGCCTTGGGCGGAGGGCAGACTGAGGGTGAATTGGAAACAGCGGCTGATGCTGAATTGATGGAAAGAGACCGCCTGAATGAAGGCGTAAGCTTGAAATCAGATTCGAAGTCTGACAGCGAAGCAGCATCTGAACCGGCAACAGAGCTGCGCCTGCGTACTGTATTGGCACTTGACGATGAGTCGCTGTACACCGGGGATACCACGGATATTGAACGTATCAACGAGCCGCAAGACTTGGCGTATGTGATCTATACGTCCGGCACAACGGGACGTCCAAAAGGCGTCATGATCGAGCATCGCAGCTTGGTCAATACGGCTACGGCCTATCGCCGGGATTACCGTCTGAACCAGTTCCCGGTACGTCTGCTGCAACTGGCGAGTTTCTCCTTCGACGTGTTCGTCGGCGATATTGCACGGACGCTCTATAACGGCGGCACGATGGTCATCTGTCCGAAAGAGGATCGCATTGATCCAAGCCGTCTATATGGCTGGATTCGTGATTATCAGATTACCGTGTTCGAATCGACTCCAGCCTTGATCGTACCGTTTATGCAGCATGTGCATGAACACGGGCTGGACATGAGCAGTCTGGAGCTGCTGATTACGAGCTCAGACAGCTGCAGCGTGACGGACTACCGAGTGCTGCAAGAACGGTTTGGCGCAGATATCCGTATCATCAACAGCTATGGCGTCACGGAAGCGGCGATTGACTCCAGCTTCTACGATGAAGAGCTGTCGAAACTGCCAAGCAGCGGGAATGTGCCGATTGGACAGGCGTGGCTGAACGCACGCTTCTACATCGTGGACAGCCAGCTGAATCCGGTACCGATCGGTGTACTGGGCGAGTTGTGCATCGGCGGCATCGGGGTCGCACGGGGGTACCTGAACCGTGCGGACCTGACAGCCGAGAAATTCGTAGCGAACCCGTACGTACCGGGTGAACGTTTGTATCGCACCGGCGACTTGGCGCGGTGGATGCCGGACGGCAATGTGGACTTTATCGGCCGGATGGACTATCAGGTCAAAATCCGGGGCTATCGGATCGAGCTGGGCGAGATTGAAACGGCGATTCAGCGGGTGCCGGGTGTGCGTCAAGCCGTAGTCATCGACCGGACGGACGAGCGTGGACACAAGTATTTGTGCGGATACATCACGGGAGAAACCGAGCTGCGGATCGAGGAAGTACAGGCCGCGCTGGAAGCCGGACTGCCAGCGCACATGGTGCCAGCACGGCTGATGCGACTGGAGACGATCCCGCTGACCAGCAACGGCAAAATTGACCGTAAGGCCTTGCCGGAACCGGAAGGCAGCATCCATACCGGAGTCGCCTATGTGGCCCCACGTACGAAGGTGGAGCAAGTATTGGCTACGGTATGGGCCGGAGTGCTCGGCGTGGAGGCCGTAGGCACGCAGGATAACTTCTTTGAGCTGGGCGGCGATTCGATCAAAGCGCTGCAAGTATCGTCCCGCTTGCTACAAGCAGGTTATCGACTGGAGATGAAAGACCTGTTCAGCCATCCAACGGTGTCTGCATTGGCGCCGAAAGTCCAATCCGTTACCCGATTGGCGGATCAAAGCGAAGTGGTGGGCGCGGTGAAGCTGACACCCGTTCAACACTGGTTCTTGGAGCAAAACCTGGCGGATGCTCATCATCACAACCAGTCCATCATGCTGCATAGCAAGGATGGTTTTGATGAAGCGGCACTGCGCACAGCGATGGATCAAATGGTTAGTCATCACGATGCACTGCGGATCGTTTTCCGTCCTACCGAACACGGGTATGAAGCTTGGAATCGCGCGGTGGGTGAGGGTGAGCTGTATACGCTGGATCAGGCAGACTTCAGGAAGGAGTCGGAAGTGTCTGCGGCGATTGAGGCCAAAGCGAATGAAATTCAGGCGGGGATTCATTTAAGCGAAGGACCGCTGGTGAAGCTGGGGCTGTTCCATTGCCCCGATGGAGATCATTTGCTGATAGCTATTCATCACTTAGTAGTAGATACCGTTTCTTGGC
Organism: Paenibacillus sp. ALE2; assembly: GCF_054113385.1. Lineage (NCBI taxonomy): Bacteria > Bacillati > Bacillota > Bacilli > Caryophanales > Paenibacillaceae > Paenibacillus > Paenibacillus sp. ALE2. Next base: position 4,787,553 of record NZ_CM134213.1, on the reverse strand, counting down.
GCATTTTGTTCGAGGATCTTACGACAGCCTACGAACAAGCATTGAACGGACAACCGGCTCGTCTTCCACACAAAACGGATTCGTTCCGTACCTGGGCTGAGGGACAGTCTCACTATGCGAACGGTCCAGAAATGGCAGCAGAGCTTGCCTTCTGGAGAGAAATGGAACAAGGGGTGTATGAGCCGCTTCCAAAAGACGAATCCCCTTCTCATTCCTTGAATAAAGACAGCGAGCTCATGACAGTCACGTGGACAGCTCAAGAAACGGAGCAGCTGTTAAAACAAGCACATCGTGCCTACAACACGGATATGAATGATTTGCTGCTGACCGCACTCGGCCTGGCTATTCATCGCTGGGCGGGGATTGAACGAGTGCTCGTCAACCTGGAAGGCCATGGACGGGAATCCATTCTGCCCGAGCTGGATATTACGCGCACGGTAGGCTGGTTTACGACCCAATTCCCGGTTGTGCTGGATATGAGTGTGAGCCAAGACCTTTCACAGCGCATCAAACAGGTGAAAGAAGGGCTACGCCGGATTCCGCAAAAGGGTATTGGCTACGGTATGCTGAGATACCTGTCCGCGGCATGTGAGCAAGAGCGTTTTGTAACCGAACCTGAAATCAGCTTTAACTATTTGGGACAATTTGATCAGGATATGCAAAATCAATCCATTGGCGTGTCTCCTTACGCTAGCGGTGCCGAGCTGAGCGCACATGCAGCCAGATCGCACACGCTGGATTTGAACGGACTGATTTCAGAAGGTCAATTGCAATTGACGATCAGCTACAGCCATCAGGAATATCGCAAGGAAACGATGGAACAGCTAGCCGAAGCGCTCAGAACCAGCCTGCAGGACATCATCGCACATTGCGCGGACCGCAAACAGCAGGAGCTGACGCCAAGCGATGTGATGCTTAAACCTGTAACCTTGGCCGAGCTGGATCAGTTAGTAGAGCGGACTCGTGACATCGGGGAACTGGAAAATGTATATGCCTTGACACCGATGCAAAAAGGCATGTTGTTCCATAGCCTGATGGATGCAGCGTCAGGGGCTTATTTTGAACAAACGACCTTTGACTTGCGTGGTCGCTTCCAAGCAGATATTTTCCAAGATAGCTTGAATCATTTGGCGCAGCGGCATGAGATCTTTAGAGCTAATTTCATTAGCGGCTGGCAGGATGAGCCCGTGCAGGTGATTTTCCGGCGCAAGGATGTTGGTTTCAGCTATGAAGATTTGCGTCATTTGGATGATCAGGAACGTGACGCGTATGTGCAGGAATTTATTCGCCAGGACAAGGCAGCCGGATTCGATTTGTCCCGGGATGCGTTGATGCGCGTGGCGATTTTACGGACAGGTGATGAGGATTATTACTTTGTGTGGAGCTCTCATCACATCCTAATGGATGGCTGGTGTGTGGCGTTGGTAACGGATGAGGTGTTTGAGGCTTATTTTGCAGCCGTAGAACATAGAGAACCAAAGCTCGCCCCGGTGACTCCATACAGTCAGTATATTGAGTGGCTTGAAGCCCAGGATGTAGAAGCAGCAGCCTCATACTGGAAAGATTATTTGCTGGGCTATGATCAACAAACGTCGATTCCAACCGGAAAAGTCGGCACGAAAGCGGACGGTGCACAATTTGAGCATGTGTTGTGCGATCTAGGTAAGGATTTGACAGGGCGCCTGGAAATGGTAGCCAAGCAGTACCACGTGACCCCGAATACATTACTGCAAACAGCCTGGGGCTTACTGCTTCAAAAGTACAACGGTAGTGATGATGCCGTCTTTGGCGGTGTCGTGTCGGGTCGTCCGGCTGATATTCCGGGGATCGAAAATATGGTGGGCTTGTTCATTAACACCATTCCCGTACGTATCCGCAGTGGAGCTGAGGACACCTTTGCCGATCTGATTAGAACGAATCAGCAGCAGGCGCTGGCTTCTCAAGATTATGAGACGTATCCGCTGTATGAAATTCAAGCCTTGACCGAGCAAAAGCAAGAGCTGATCAACCACATTATCGTGTTTGAAAACTATCCGGTGGAGGAGCAGGTCGAGCAGCTTGGCGAAGGTGCAGCGTCGGATTTTGTAATCAGCAATGCAGGCATGATTGAACAAACGAACTATGATTTCAATCTGGTCGTTATGCCGCAGGAATCGATGAAAATCCGATTCGAATACAATACAAAATTATTTGATCGGGAAGCCGTGGAACGGACTCAGGGACATTTAATACAGCTACTGGAACAAGTGGTAGCGAATCCGGCCATTCGGGTGCAAGAGCTGGATGTGTTAAGCGAGCAGGAACGCGAGCAAATTCTCAGCGTATGGGGAGATACAGCCGCCGAGTATCCAAGCGAGCAAACGATCCATGGTCTGTTTGAGACAAAAACGGCGCACACACCAGAGCAGCCAGCGTTGTACTTCGAAGGAGAACAACTGAGTTATCGCGAACTGAATGAACGTGCGAATCGTTTGGCTCGTACCTTGCGCAGTCAAGGTGTGACGAAAGATCGTTTGGTGGGTCTGATGACCGAACGCTCGATAGACATGATCGTGGGTATGTTAGGCATTTTGAAAGCCGGAGGAGCATATGTACCTATCGATCCAACCTATCCGGAAGAGCGTATCCGCTATATGCTGGATGACTCGGGAGCGAAGCTGTTGTTAACTCAAGGTCATCTGGTGGACAAAGTAGCTTTCGACGGTCACATGCTGGTGCTGAATGGGGCAGAAAGTGTGTATCACGAGGATGGTTCTAATCTGGAGCCGTTGTCCGGTCCGAACGATCTGGCGTATGTGATCTATACATCGGGGACAACGGGGCAGCCGAAGGGTGTTATGCTGGAGCATCACGGGCTATGCAATCTGAAAACGTATTTTGATCAGGAATTCGAGATCAGTACCTCAGATCATATGTTGCTGTTCGCCAGCTACTCGTTTGATGCGGCTTGCTGGGAAATCTTCCAAGCTCTATTCTGCGGAGCCACGTTGTACGTGCCAACGTCAGAGACGATTTTGGACTACGAACGGTTTGAACAATATATGGCGGATCACCACATCACGGTGGCAGCATTGCCGCCTACCTATGCGGTGTATCTGGAGCCGCAGCGGATGCCAAATCTGCGTATTCTGGTCACTGCGGGTTCAGCCGCTTCAACAGAGCTGGTATACAAGTGGAAGGATCAGGTGGCGTACTACAATGGCTATGGTCCAACTGAAAACTCGGTAGCGACATCCATCTGGCCGGTATCCAAGGATGAGAGAGCAGGACAGCTGATTTCCATTGGACGTCCTGTGCCGAATCATCGGGTATACATGGTAGATGTACACGGGCATTTGGCTCCGATAGGCGTAGCGGGTGAGCTGTGCGTGTCTGGTCCGGGTCTGGCACGTGGTTACCTGGATCGTCCAGAGCTGACGGCGGAGAAATTTGTACCGAATCCGTTTGCGGCTGGCGAAGCCGGGTATGAGCGGATGTACCGCACAGGCGACTTGGCAAGATGGATGCCAGACGGAAACATCGAATACTTGGGCCGGATTGACCATCAAGTAAAGATCCGGGGTTACCGGATTGAACTGGGCGAAGTCGAGGCACAAATATTGAAAGTGGAGGACGTACAAGAGGTCATCGTCCTGGCCCAAGCGGACGAGCAGGGACAAAATCAACTGGTGGCGTACTATGTCGCTGAAAGAGAAGTAAGCGCTGGTGAACTGCGCAGTTTACTGGGTGAGGAGCTGCCCAACTACATGGTGCCTTCTTTCTTGGTACAGCTGGAGCAGATGCCGCTGACACCGAATGGTAAAATCGACCGCAAGGCTCTACCAGCACCTGAAGGTAGCCTGCAAACCGTAGCCGATTATGTCGCACCGCGAACGTGGGTGGAAGTGAAACTGGCGCAAATTTGGCAGGATGTGCTAGGCCTGACGCAGGTCGGCGTGAAGGAAAACTTCTTCGAGATTGGTGGACATTCACTGAGGGCGACGACACTGGCCTCGAAGATTCACAAGGAACTGAACAAGCCGCTTCCACTGCGCAGTATTTTTGAAGCACCAACGATTGAGCAACTGGCAGTAGTACTGGAACAGTTGGATCAAGTAACATATGCGTCCATTCCAGTAACGGAAGAGCGCAGCTTCTATCCCTTGTCCTCAGCGCAAAAACGACTGTACGTGCTACATCAGTTCGATCCACATGATGTGAACTACAACATGCCATCGGTGCTGCAAGTGAACGGTCCGCTGGACGTGAAGCGAGTGGAGGACGTATTCCGTCAACTGATTGCCCGTCATGCGACGTTGCGTACCCGCTTTGATCTGGTGGACAGCGAGCCAGTGCAGTCTATTGAGGACACCGTACCGTTCGAGGTCGAATTTACGAAGGTACAAGCAGAGGGTGCGACTACGGACACAGACACGAGGGTCAACAAGGAAGTACAAGAGCTGGTGAGTTGCTTTGTCCGTCCGTTTGATCTCAAAGCTGCACCGCTGCTGCGGGTAGGCTTGGTAGATCTAGGCGTATCAGGAGCAGGGCAGGAACCGCAGCATGTACTCATGCTCGACATGCACCACATCGTTTCGGATGGCGTGTCCATGGGGGTACTGACTGAAGAATTTGTCCGCTTGTATGACGGTGAACAGCTAGCGCCACTGCGGATACAGTACAAAGACTATGCCGTATGGCAACAAAGCGAGGTCCATCAGAAGTGGATGCAGCGCCAGGAAGCCTACTGGCTCGACACCTTCCGGGGGGAACTGCCTGTGCTGGATTTACCGACAGACTTTGCCCGTCCGTCGATACGAAGTACGGCAGGCGATACCGTGGTGTTTGGGCTGGAACGCGAAGTGAGCGAACGCCTGAAGGAACTGGCGGCGCACACAGGCTCTACGCTGTATATGGTGCTGCTGGCGGCATACACCGCACTCTTGCATCAATATAGTGGCCAAGAGGACATCGTTGTCGGCACGCCGATTGCCGGACGACCGCATGCCGATTTGGAGCCAATCCTCGGGATGTTCGTCGGTACGTTGGCATTGCGAAACTATCCGACAGCGGAACATACCTTCCGCAGCTACGTGGAAGAAGTGAAGGTTCGGGCCCTGCAAGCCTACGAACATCAGGACTATCCATTTGAGGAATTGGTGGAAAAGCTGAATGTGAAGCGGGATATGAGTCGCCATCCGCTGTTCGATACGATGTTTACCCTGCAAACGACGGAGGAAGGCGAGCTGCAACTGGCAGACCTGAGCTTCCGTCCATACGGCTTGGAGCAAACACCAGCGAAGTTTGACTTCACGCTGGAAGCCAGAGAGGAAGAGGCAGGCATCCAGTTCGGATTGCAATATGCAACTGCGTTGTATCAACGGGAAACCGTTGAACGGATGACACGTCACTTTATTCGCTTAGCCGAAGCCGTGGCGGCAAACCCGGATGCGAAGCTGGGTGAGCTGGAACTGATTACGGCGGAAGAAACCGAACAGATTCTGAAGGTGTTCAATGATCCGAACGCGCACAGCGTGCGTGGAACACTGCAAGGTCTGTCACTCAGCGAGCGTTTTGAAGAACAAGCGAAGGACTACCCTGAGCGGATAGCCGTTGTGTCTGGCGATATAGCGCTAACCTACGCTGAGCTGAATGAGCAGGCGAACCGGTTGGCCCGTGTGCTACGGGCGAAAGGTGTTGAAGCAGATCAACCGGTAGGCGTACTGCTGGAACGTTCTGCGGATATTCTGGTGAGCATTCTGGGGGTACTGAAGGCCGGAGGTGCGTATGTGCCAATGGATACGATGTATCCACAGGAGCGTATTGACTATATGCTTCAAGACAGTGGGGCCAAGGTCGTGATCACCAGCAGAGTTGCCAACCTGTCACTCGAACTGCCATCGACAGTACAAGCTATCGTTCTTGACGATGAGGGCGTTCAAGCTCAATGGGGAGCACAGGATGCGAGCAACCTGATCTCTGTCGCTGGCCCGCACAACCTGGCCTATATGATTTACACCTCAGGTACAACCGGTCAGCCGAAAGGGGTCATGATTGAGCAAGGCAGTGTCGGCAATCTGGTAGACGCTTTATATGAGCGAGTGTACAGTCGGTATGATCAGCCGCTTCACATCGCATGGCTGTCCGCATTTGTATTTGACGCTTCGGTGAAGCAAATCTTTGCCAGCTTGCTGCTAGGTCATACCCTGCATGTGGTGTCCCGTGACGTCAGCCTGAGCGGAGAGCATTTGATCGCCTACTACCGCACGCACCGGATTGATCTGTCGGACGGCACACCAGCGCATCTGCATATTTTGAACGAAAGCGTCAGCGTGACAGAAGCGCCGGATGTGAAGCATTACCTGATCGGGGGCGAAGCCTTATCCGTGCAGCTGGTACAGGGGTTCCTACACAAATGGTCCGGGTATCGTCCGGTCATTACGAACGTGTATGGTCCGACCGAAGCGACCGTAGATGCAACCGCCTATACGATTGAAGATGTAGAGTCGCTGAATGTACTGCTGGAAAAAGGGGAGCACACGGTATCCATCGGAACGCCGATAGCCAACCAGGCTGTGTACATCTTGAACACTCGACAACAGCTGGTACCGATCGGTATCGCGGGTGAACTTTATATCGGAGGGGCAGGTATCGCACGAGGATACCTCAACCTGCCGGAACTGACGGCTGAGAAGTTTGTCCCGAATCCGTTTGCTGATGCGACGGCCGCTGATCCAGCGGACAGCACTTACGCAAACCGGATGTACCGGACAGGCGACCTGGCACGGTGGCTGCCGGATGGCAGTATCGAGTATTTAGGCCGGATCGACCATCAGGTCAAAATTCGCGGGTATCGGATCGAGCTGGGCGAGGTGGAAGCACAGCTGCTGACTGTGGACGGCATTCAGAAAGCTGTAGTCACAGCATGGGAAAAGGAGGACGGACACAAGGATCTGTGTGCCTATATCGTAGCTTCGGAGTCGCTGAGTCTACCGGAACTGCGGAATGCGCTGCAGCCGAAGCTGCCGGATTACATGATCCCGACGTATGTGGTACAGCTGGATCGTTTCCCGCTGACGCCAAACGGGAAAATCGACCGGAAGGCATTGCCAGCACCGGAAGCACGCCTTGAAGGAGGCCTAGAGTATGTGGCACCGCGGACGCCACTGGAGGCCAAGCTAGCCCAAATCTGGCAGGATGTCTTGAAGCTGTCCAGCGTAGGAGTCACCGACTCATTCTTCGATGTGGGTGGACACTCCCTGCGGGCCACGACGCTGGTGGCCAAAATCCATCAGGAACTGGGCAGCCGAATTACACTGCGTGAGGTGTTCCAGCACTTTACGATTGAGCAGCAAGCCCAGCTGATCACCGCGCAGGGCACAGACACCTATACGGTGATCCCTGCAGCTGCCAAACAGTCTTACTATCCTGCTTCCTCGGCTCAAAAACGACTGTATATTTTGAGCCATCTGGACGGTGGGGAGGTCAGCTACAATATGCCGGGTGTATTAGTCGTGGAGGGGCCGCTTCAGGCAGATCGACTGGAGGATGCGTTCCGTCAGTTAATAGCCCGCCATGAAACGCTGCGAACTTCCTTCGAAATGGTGGACGGCGAGGTTGTTCAGCGGGTTTACGATCAGGTAGCGTTTGCAGTAGAGCGCCTGCAGGCCCATGAGTCCGAAGCCGAAGCCTATATCGAGTCTTTTGTACGCAGCTTCGATCTTCAGCAGGCACCTCTGCTGCGTGTCCGTCTCATTCAAACCGGACCCGAACGTCACCTCCTGATGTACGACATGCACCATATTATTTCAGACGGTGTGTCGTCTAACAATATCGTGCAGGAGCTGGGACAATTGTACGAGGGACAGGCTTTGGCGCCGCTGCCCATTCAGTACAAGGACTATGCGGTGTGGCAGCAGCAGGAAATGCAGCGTGAATCATACCAACGCCGGGAACAGTTCTGGCTGGAGCATTTAGCCGGAGAGTTGCCTGTACTGGAGCTGCCGATTGCTTACCCTAGACCTGCTGTTCGCAGCTTCGAGGGAGCAATGTATGATTTTACTGTTGACTCGAATGTATCCGAGCAACTGCGCCGAATCGCGGCACAGACCGGAAGTACGCTGTACATGGTGCTACTGAGTGCCTATACCGTCCTGCTGTCCAAATACAGCGGTCAGGACGATTTGATCATCGGTACGCCGGTAGCAGGCCGCTTGTTGCCAGAACTGGAGCCACTGATCGGCATGTTCGTCAATACACTAGCCATCCGGCACCAGCCGCAGGGCGACCAAACGTTCCACAGCTACCTGCTGGAAGCCCGAGAACGTACGCTACAAGCCTTCGAGCATCAGGATTATCCGCTTGAGGAGTTGGTGGAAAAGCTGGATGTAGCGCGGGATGCAAGCCGTAATCCGTTATTTGACACCATGTTTGTACTGCAAAATACGGAGTCACAGGAAGCGAAGCTTGAAACACTGTCCTTTAGTCCGTATGTTCAGGAGCATCGTATTTCCAAATTCGATTTGACCTTGTCCATGAGTGATGAAGACGGGCAGATCAAGGGTTCCTTCGAATATTGCACAAAGCTGTTTGGCGCAGATGCTATTGAACGATTAACCGGAGATTTGATAGCGATCCTGTCCCAGGTTGGAGCTAATCCAGATTTGCTATTAAGCGATATTCAGGTGAACTCGAGCGAGCAGCCGGAAGACTTCTCGCCAGATTCCATCGACTTTATTTTCTAAATCAGTTTTCTAAAAAGAAATGATTTCACTTTGCATGCGCAGAGGGCGGCGGCTTGTCCGACTGCCCTTGCCTGCAAAGTATTATTTTTCCGACACATTGCTCAATTACGTAACAACGCACCATTCCAACAGGGGTACGGACCCCATGAAGCAGGAGGGATGTCATTGAAAGCCTTATTTGAGAAGGAAAAAAACTACTGGAGTCATAAGCTGGAATCTGAGGATCATATCACCTGCTTGCCATACACCAATCATGTGTCCAAGGATACAGCTGCAACGAGTTCTAATTTTCTTACGTACACGCTCACATTTCCATCTGAAATTTCCCAAAGAATATCATCTATAACAGGTGGAGCTCCATGGGCCGTGTTTATGGTTTTGCTGGCTGGAGTTGAGAGCTTATTGCATAAATACACAGGTGAGGAAAGTGTGCTGCTGGGCATTCCAGTAGCCAAGTCTGGCAACAGTACTGCAAAGCCGATTAACCATCTGATTTTACTGAAAAACACGCTGGATTCCTCGACAACCTTCAAAACCTTGCTGTCTCAAATCAAAACTTCTGTCAGCGAAGCAATTGAACACCAAAATATTCCCTTTTGGAACTATACCGAGGGGCTTGAAATTCCACGTAACGAGAACGATAAGCCTCTTATTCACACCACTGCATCCCTGCAAAATATCCACACTTCTTATTTTATGAATCATGTGCAATCTGAACTGGATTTTCAATTTCAATGGGAAAATGCAGTGGTTTCCCTGAATGTGACATACAGTAGCGACCGTTATGACCAGATGACGATTGAACGCTTTGTTGAGCAACTAATACGGCTGTACACCGTTGTTTTGCATCAGCCTGAGCTGGAGATTTACACAGCACAAGTGCTGTCAGAGCAAGAAGTGGAGCAACTGGTTCATACCTTCAACGATAGAGTTGTGGATTATCCAAGTCATGCGTCCATTCATGAATTGTTCGAGATGCAGGCGAAGCAGGTACCACACCAGGTGGCAGTAGTATCCGGACAAGATAGCCTGACCTATGGAGAATTAAATGAAAAGGCTAACCGACTGGCTCATTCTTTACGTAAGCAGGGAATTCACACCGAGCAGACAGTCGGCATTATAGCTGAACGATCGATAGAGATGATCGTAGGTATGCTCGCGATTCTTAAAGCGGGCGGGGTGTATGTTCCGATTGACTCCGAATACCCGGACGAGCGCGTGCGCTATTTGCTGGAGGATTCCGGTGCCGAAATACTACTTGTGCAGAAAATAGAACATCGGCCCACTGATTTTAAGGGAATGGTGCTTGACCTGAGTGATGCCGCGATTTATGGAACGGATGATGCAGATCGTTACGATCCAATCTTGCCGAATGATCATGGAACAAATACGGATATGGCTGATATGGCATACGTGGACTGCCTAAATCCGTTTTACTCTATTTCCGCCAGTTCCGAACTTGCTTCTATTACAACCATCCCAACAGAAGCTACGCAATCAGAACATGCTAAACTAATACATCCGGTTTACGCAGCTGATCGTTTAGCTTACATTATGTACACTTCTGGTACAACAGGCCAGCCCAAAGGCGTTATGGTGGAGCATCGCAATGTCGTGCGTTTGGTGAAAAATACAAACTATGCACACTTGGATGCGGACACGCGCATTTTGCAGACCGGGTCTGTTGTCTTTGACGCGTCTACCTTCGAAATTTGGGGGGCGCTATTGAACGGTGGACAGCTGGTACTGGTGAGCCAGGATGTCATTTTGGACGCACCTAGACTTAAGGCAGCTGTCCGTAATCATGGCATTACCACGATGTGGCTGACCGCGCCGCTCTTTAATCAGCTTTCCCAGCAGGATTTGGAACTGTTCGAGGGAATACAGGAGTTGCTGGTCGGTGGCGATGTGCTGTCCGTACCGCATATTAACCGGGTACTGAAGGCTCATCCGAACCTGCGCATCATTAACGGCTATGGTCCTACAGAAAATACGACCTTTTCTACTACGCATGCCATTACCGGCGTCCAATCAGAAGCCGTGCCCATTGGCAGCCCGATCCATAACTCAACGGCATATGTCGTGGACCGTTCGATGCAGCTTCAGCCGATTGGAGCGTGGGGAGAACTGCTCGTTGGCGGTGACGGGGTGGCTCGTGGATACTGCAACCGCCCGGACCTGACAAGCGAAAAGTTCATCAACAGTCCGTTTCGTAACGGCGAACGCTGCTATCGAACAGGGGACCTGGTGCGGTGGAATGCGGACGGGACGCTGGAATACAAAGGGCGGATCGACGCACAAGTGAAAATCCGGGGCTATCGGATTGAATTGGGCGAGGTGGAAGCGCAGCTGTTGAAGCTGGAGGCAGTCCGAGAAGCAGTTGTGATTGCACGGGAGGATGAGCAGGGGCAAAAGCAGCTCTGCGCTTATGTGGTAACCCATGCGGATGTACAGTTAAGTGAGCTTCGCAGTGCTTTGAACCGAGAGCTACCAAGTTATATGGTGCCGTCGTATTTTGTACAGCTGGAACAATTACCCTTGACACCTAATGGCAAGGTGGATCGCCGGGCGTTGCCGCGACCCGAGGGAGGCATAAGCTCAGGCGCAGAATATGTACCTCCTCAAAATCAATTACAAGCACAACTGGTCAGCATCTGGAAAGAAGTGCTTGAAATTGAACGTATTGGCATTAAGGATAACTTTTTTGAAGCAGGAGGACATTCCCTGCGGGCGACACATGTCATATCACTCATCCATAAGCAATTGCATAAAAATGTGCAGCTAAAGGATCTATTCCAGCACCCAACCATCGAACAGTTTGCGCAGGTTATTGAAGCACTGGAGCAAACCACCTATGAATCCATCCCTGTTTCGGAGAATAAGCCATTTTATGCGGTATCTTCGGCCCAAAAACGGATGTATATTCTCAATCAGCTTGATGGAGCGGGAATTAGCTATAACATACCCGGAGCCCTGACACTGATCGGTTCACTTGATCATAAGGCACTGGATAATGCGTTCCGTCAGCTTATTGACCGCCATGAAACATTGCGAACGAGCTTTGAGACCATGAATGGTGAACCTGTCCAGCGAGTACATAACGAGGTTCCTATTCGCGTGGAGTTGATTCATGCCCCCGGAGCTGACCAGAGGGAGACAGATGAGCTGGTGCATGGCTTTGTCCAGCCATTCAATCTTGAGCAGGCTCCGCTGTTCCGGGCTGGTCTGATTGAAATTAGTCCAGAGCATCATATTTTGCTGTTGGATATGCATCACATCATTTCTGACGGCACCTCTATAAATGTATTGATTCAGGACTTCATCCACTTATATGCAGGGGATACGCTTCCGTCGCTGCGTATTCAGTATAAGGACTACGCTGCTTGGCAGCGGGAGCAGCAACAAAGTGAACGCTATCAAGAACAGGAAGACTACTGGCTCAATACCTTCGCAGGAGAGCTGCCTGTGCTGGATATTCCGACTGATTATCCACGTCCGGCGGTGAGAAGCTTTGAAGGGGATGTACTGGAATTTACGCTCGATCAACGGCAAAGCGAAGGATTAAAAAGCATTGCGATGCAGACCGAATCGACTTTATATATGGTGCTGTTGGCTGCCTATACGACTTTGCTTAGCCAATACAGCGGGCAGGAGGATATCATTGTCGGTTCACCAATCGCGGGACGGCCTCATGCTGATCTTGGCAATCTGATCGGTATGTTCGTCAATACACTGGCAATCCGTAATTATCCGGAAGGCGGGAAAACATTCCGCGATTATGTGCTGGAGGTCAAGGATAACGCGTTAAAGGCTTTTGAACATCAGGATTATCCGTTCGAAGAGCTAGTAGAAAAGCTGGGTGTGGATCGAGATTTAAGCCGCAATCCGTTATTTGATACCATGTTTGCTCTACAAAACCTGGAACAAACAGAGCAGCAGCTGGCAGAGCTGCAATTAGCACCTTATCCAAGTGAACAAACGACGGCTAAATTTGATCTAAGTCTGTTCGCGCAGGAGGATGGGGAACAAATTGCCTGCGGTTTTCAATACGGAACCCGTTTGTACAAACGCGAAACCATCGAACGACTGGCTGTACATTTACAGCAGCTAATCAATGTGGTTATAGAACAGCCGGAGATCGCTCTTGCGGCTATAGAAATGGTTTCGACCCAAGAAAAAGAGCAGCTGGTGAAGCAATTCAGCACTACAGCAGCAGACTCTCCGTATCCACGGGATCAATTAATGCATGTGCTGTTCGAGGAACAGGTTGCACAGTCGCCAGATCGACTAGCGATCACCTTTGCGGACACACAACTCACTTATCACGAGCTGAATGAGCGTTCCGATCGTTTGGCATGCATCCTTACTTCCCATGGGATACGGCACGGGTCCGGGACTCAGATACAGCGAGTAGGGATAGTGGCTGAGCGTTCCATTGAAATGGTCGTGAGCATGCTGGCTATTTTGAAGGCAGGGGGGGCTTACGTTCCTATTGATCCCGAGTATCCGGAAGAACGCATCCGTTATTTACTAGAGGATTCCGGTGCCGAGCTGTTACTGTCACAGCGACGTGAGCAGGTTTTTTTTGAACCAGGTATTCCAGTCATGGATTTGAGCGATGCGCAACTATGGAGCAGTGAATTTGAAGGCTACACTCATACCCATGGATCAGATGCTATTTCAAATGGGGGATCTGCCTTAGATCTTTCGCATGTCATATACACCTCTGGTACGACAGGCAAGCCGAAAGGCGTTATGGTCAATCACCGTAATGTCGTACGATTGGTGAAGAGCACTAGCTACGCCACGCTTGACGAAAATACGCGTATGCTGCAAATGGGTGCAGTTGTATTCGATGCCTCCACATTTGAAATCTGGGGAACGCTGCTGAACGGTGGCCAATTATATGTAGTAAATCATGACACTATTTTGGATGCTGCCAAGTTCAAACAGGCGATGAATAAGTATCGGATTAACACCATGTTCATGACCACGGCTTTATTTAATCAGCATTCACAGCAAGACATTGAAGTGTTTGCATCCCTGAAGGAATTGCTCGTGGGTGGTGATGTGATGTCCGTACCACACGCTAACCGCGTGCTGAAGGAGTACCCGCACCTTCGATTGAGTAATGTTTATGGGCCGACGGAGAACACAACCTTTTCCACCACCTATGAAATTATGGAACCGCAAACTCAAGGTGTTCCCATTGGGCGTCCGATTGATCATTCCACCGTTTATGTGGTCAATCGTTCGTTAAAATTGCAGCCTGTGGGGGCATGGGGCGAACTACTTCTCGGTGGCGATGGCGTGGCACTCGGGTATCTGAATCGGCCTGAGCTTACGGCAGAAAAGTTTATTGAAAGTCCATTCCGGCCTGGAGAATATTGCTATCGTACAGGGGATTTGGTGCGTTGGCGTGCTGATGGCGTACTGGAGTACAAGGGAAGAATGGATGAGCAGGTCAAAATTCGCGGCTACCGCATCGAACTGGGTGAAGTTGAAACCCGTTTGTCCACGATTGCAGGTGTGAAGGAATCGGTTGTGATAGTACGGCAGGACGATCACGGGCAAAAACAGCTGTGTGCCTATTTTGTAACAGACAGCGAACTAAGCGCTAGCGACTTACGTAACGCTCTATCACAGGATCTGCCGAGCTATATGGTGCCGTCCTACTTTGTACAGCTCTCCAGACTGCCTTTGACACTGAATGGCAAAGTAGACCGCAGGGCACTGCCTGCACCTGAGCCTAATGTCGATACAGGCATGGATTATGTGGCACCTGATACGGATGTTCAACAGGCTTTGGCTGCGGCATGGGGAGCCATCTTGGGCATTCAGAAGGTTGGGATACAGGATAACTTTTTCCATTTGGGTGGTGACTCCATCAAGGCCATTCAAGTATCGTCTCGCTTGTTTCAGGCTGGATACAAGCTGGAAATGAAGGACTTGTTTAAATACCCGACAATTGCGGATCTAAGTACTTATATTCAGCCAGTTAACCGAGTAGCCGAGCAGGGCGAGGTTACCGGAAATGTTGTGCTTACACCGATTCAGCGCTGGTTCTTTGAACAGCCAACAGGTGAACCACACTATTTCAACCAATCGGTCATGCTCTATCGGCAGGAAGGCTATGACGAACAGGCACTTCGGCAGGCGCTCCATCAGATTACAACGCATCATGATGCATTGCGTATGATTTTTCGGTCGTCGGAGAACGGACATACAGCATGGAACCGAGGTGTAGATGAAGGCGAATCGTATCATCTGGAGTGCTTTGACTATAGGAACAGTGATGCTATTGAAGGGAATTTGGCGAAGAAAATTGAAGCCAAATGCAATGAAATTCAATCAGGTATTTCTCTGAGCGAAGGGCCATTGATGAGACTGGGGCTGTTCCGTTGCCCGGATGGAGATCATCTGCTGGTCGCGATTCATCATTTGGTGGTAGATGGAGTGTCCTGGCGCATCTTATTTGAGGATTTGGCGACAGCTTATGAGCAAGCCTCCAAGGGTGAGCAGGTGATTCAGTTACCTCACAAGACGGATTCGTTCCAAACGTGGGCCGAAAAGCTGCACGCCTATGCCAACAGTCCGGCCATGGAACGTGAGCGGGCGTATTGGGAGGAGCTTGCACAAGCGGAACTGGCTCCTTTGCCGCAGGATTACGGACATAACGAGCATGATAAACCATTGATTGGCGATAGTGAGTCGGTTACTGCTTTATGGACAAATGTAGAGACAGAGCAACTGCTCAAGCAGGCCAATCGTGCCTACCGTACAGAAATTAATGACCTGTTGCTGACTGCGGTAGGAATGGCCTTACAAGCATGGAGCGGAAATGATCGTTTCCTGATTAATTTAGAGGGACATGGGCGTGAACCCATTTTACCAGAGGTGGATATTACCCGGACGATAGGGTGGTTTACAAGCCAATATCCTGTTTTACTCGATATGCCAGAAGAAACTGTTCTTTCGCAGCGAATCAAACATGTGAAGGAAGGACTGCGCAGTATCCCGCAAAAAGGAATCGGCTACGGCGCACTGAAATATTTATTCGACAGTCAGACACAGGCATCGGAGGGACCTTCAGCCATATTTACGACAGCTCCTGAAATTAGTTTTAACTATTTGGGACAGTTCGATCAGGATATGAAAGGAAACGACTTGCAGTCATCCCCATATGAGGGGGGGATGCCACTTAGCCCGACTATGGCTCGGACATATACACTGGATTTTGGCGGCATCATTTCGGGAGGTCAGCTGGGGCTGACAATTAGCTATAGCCGTACCAGCTACCGACCAGAGACGATTGAGCGATTGGCGAGATTACTGGAATCGAGCTTGCGCGAAATTTTGACACATTGCACCCATAAAGAACACCCAGAGCTGACCCCAAGTGATATTTCCTATAAAGGAATGAGTGTGGAGGGCTTGGACAGCCTGTTATCTGAAATGGGCGCTGCGGGTGAGATCGACAATGTATATGCACTAACCCCGATGCAGAAAGGGATGTTGTTTCACAGCCAGCTTGATAGTCAAGCAGCCGCGAATGACGCGTATTTTGAGCAGGTTTCTTATGATATGCGGGGTCGGATGGACATCGGGAATTTTGCAGAAAGTCTGAATATGCTGGTTCGGCGACATGAGGCGCTACGTACACATTTTTATTTCGGCCGGGATACGGAGCCGTTACAGGTGGTCTACCGAAATCGGGATTGTGGCTTCTATTACGAAGATTTACGCGAGTTGGATAGCGATACAAGGGGCATTTGGCTGAAGAACTTCAAGTTGGAAGATAAAGCAAGGGGATTTGATCTGCGTCGGGATGTCCTGATGCGTATAGCGATTTTGCGCACCGGGGAAGACAGTTACCATATTGTGTGGAGCTTCCATCATATCGTCATGGACGGCTGGTGTCTGTCCCTAATAAATAAAGAAGTGTTTGAGAGCTATGCAGCACTTCAGGAGGGCAGAGTGCCAGAGCTGGCACCGGCAGTGCCGTACAGCCGCTTTATTGAATGGCTGGAAGCACAGGATCGCAAGGCGGCAACTGATTACTGGAGCAGCTATTTATCCGGGTATGAGCAGCAAACAGCACTACCAGCTGTAAAATCCGGCCGCAAGAGTGGAGGCTATACAGCTAGTGATTGGGTGACGGTTTTGGAGCGTGAGCTTACCCTCCGGGTGGAGGGGACGGCTAAGCGATATCAGGTAACCATGAATACGTTATTACAAACCGTATGGGGAATTGTGCTGCAAAAATATAACAACCACCGTGATGTCGTATTTGGTAGTGTCGTCTCAGGCCGCCCATCGGATATTATCGGAGTCGAGGGTATTATCGGCTTGTTCATTAATACCATTCCCGTTCGCATCCTTAGTGAGGCAGGGGAATCTTTTGCAGAAGTTATGAAGAAAACGCAGGAACAGGCGCTGGCTTCTCATGCGTATGATACGTACCCACTGTTTGAAATTCAGGCATTGACTGACCAGAAACAGGATTTAATTAACCATATTATGGTGTTTGAAAATTATCCGGTGGATGAGCAGGTCGAGGAGATGGAAATTGATGGGCAGGAACTTTCCCCGATTTCCAACGTGGTAGCTCTTGAGCAGACCAACTATGATCTGAATGTAGTTGTAATGCCGGGAGAATGCGTGAAGATTCGTTTTATGTATAATGCGTTAAATTATGATCAAACAGACATTGAGCGTCTGCATGGACATTTTGTGAATCTGTTGGAGCAAACTTTGCTTAACCCAAATGTACGCGTAGAAGAGCTAGAACTGGTTACAGCGGCGGAAAAACAGCAAATTACTAGAGAGTTTAATGACACTGCCTCTGCCTATCCAGACAATGAGACGATTCATAAATTGTTTGAGGAGCAGGCAGAGCGCACACCGGATCATATTGCCGTAGCTTTGGGTCATCAAACATTGACCTATCGGGAGCTCAATGAGACAGCCAATCGATTAGCGCGTACACTGCGGGATGCAGGGGTCAAACCTGATGAACCTGTTGGCATTTTGACGGAGCGCTCGTTGGATATGATTACGGGAACACTTGCCATTTTGAAGGCTGGAGGCGCGTATGTGCCGATAGATTCTCAATATCCAGAGGATCGTATCCGTTATATGCTAGAGGACTCGGGAGCCAAGCTACTGTTGGCTCAGCAGGATTTATTGGATCGGTGCTATTTTGACGGACAGATTGTCAATCTGAATGATGATAAGTCGTACAGTGCAGAT
The DNA here is from genome assembly GCF_054113385.1 of Paenibacillus sp. ALE2. NCBI lineage: Bacteria > Bacillati > Bacillota > Bacilli > Caryophanales > Paenibacillaceae > Paenibacillus > Paenibacillus sp. ALE2. The sequence goes on along the minus strand of NZ_CM134213.1, from coordinate 4,769,578 downwards.
GCTTCCAATCCGGGTATAGATGGAGCGAGTAATCATGCCGCTTATGTCATTTATACCTCAGGCTCAACAGGTAAGCCTAAGGGTGTCGTAGTTGAGCACCGAAGTGTTGTGCGTCTCGTCCGCAATACGGATTATGTCCCATTTGATGAATCAACTCGAATGCTGCAGACATGTGCGTTTGTATTTGATGTATCTACATTTGAAATTTGGGGTGCACTGCTGAACGGCGGTCAGCTTGTTCTCTTGCATAAGGATGATCTTTTGGACGCAGCCAAGATGAAAGAGACGATACAGGATCATCACGTCAACATGATGTGGCTGACCACACCATTATTTAATCAGCTTTCGCAGCAGGATAGTAAACTTTTTGGTGATGTGAAGTATTTGTTGGTTGGTGGTGATGTTTTGTCTGCACCCCATATTAACCGGGTCCTGCGCGATAATCCGCATATGAACATCATTAATGGCTATGGACCAACGGAAAATACAACCTTTTCGACGACATATCACATTACGGAAGAACAGCTGGATTCTGTGCCAATCGGACGTCCCATTTGCAATTCGACGGCGTATGTTGTGGACTCATCATTTAACTTGCAACCGGTCGGAGCCTGGGGTGAGCTGGTTGTTGGTGGAGACGGAGTTGCGCGTGGTTATTTGAATCGTCCTGAACTGACGGCTGAGAGATTTCTTGCTAATCCGTGGGTGGACGGAGATCGCCTGTACTGTACTGGGGACCTTGTTCGCTGGCGTGAAGACGGCATACTGGAATACGCTGGACGGATTGATCAACAGGTTAAAATTCGCGGTTACCGGATTGAGCTGGGCGAGGTGGAGACGAGACTGGCAAGTGTACCTTCTGTACGGGATAGCGTTGTTATCGCTTTGCGGGATGGAGCAGGTCAGCAGCAATTATGTGCTTACTTCACTGCCGATGAACAGCTGACCATCCGTGAGCTTCGAACTGTGATGTCGGCCAGTCTGCCGAGCTATATGATTCCGTCCGCTTTTGTACAGCTGGATCGGTTTCCGCTAACGACTAACGGCAAAATTGACCGTAAAGCTTTACCTGTGCCGGACAAAGCATTGCACACGGGGATAGAATATGTCGCACCACGAACCGATGTGGAGCAGTTGCTGGCAGCTATTTGGCAGGAGGTGCTTGAAATCCCGCAAGTGGGAATCCACGATGACTTTTTCACGTTGGGTGGACATTCCTTGAAAGTACTAGAGCTTATACGCAAAGTTCGTCTTGCTACAGATATTGAGCTGCCCATCCGTAGTGTTCTGGAGTTCCCAACCATAGAAGAGCAGGCGCTCACATTATTGAAAGCCGATCTGAACTACAAGGTCGATAGTCCAATCATTCGGTTGAATGAACACGGTCCGGTTTCCATCTTCTGCTTTCCTCCTATGCTTGGATACGGACTGTCGTTCGCAGAGCTTGCAAAACAACTGGACCAAGATGCAGTTGTGTATGGATTAGAGTTCGTAGATGATGTTACGGATGAGCAGGCAATGTTGGCACGATATGTTGATTTAATCATCAGCACGCAGGCGCAAGGTCCGTATGTGCTGCTTGGTTATTCTATAGGTGGGAATCTGGCGCATAAGGTTGCCGGCACACTGGAGCACCAAGGTCATACTGTATCCGATATTTTAATGCTCGATTCGGTCAAAAGGGCAGAAGCTCTGCCTTTCACAGATGAAGAAACAGAGCAGGAAATTCATGCCATGCTGGAACAGGTTCCCGAATCCTATCGTGAGCTGTTGAATGAAACGTACCAGCGTAAAATGATCGCTTATGCGGTGTATGGCAACCAGCTTGTGAACACAGAAAATGTTCAGGCGAATATTCATGGCTTTGTTGCCGCTGGATCGGAAACGGTGAAGGGCACAGGAGATAATAAACTTTTATGGAAAGATGCTACACAAGGAAGCTATGAAGAGCATAGCTTGATTGGTAATCATTATGAACTGCTGGAACCCGGATTTATCGAAGAAAATGTAAAATGTATCCGTGCCACAATACACAAGATAACCCGGAACATGGGGAAAGACGTGACACAAGGATTGGCCCATCATAATTCTTGAAAACTTACAGTCGATGATTTAACTAACTGGAATTACTAATTTTATCTGTAATGTATGAATCCTGATCGAACAGGTAAGAAGCCTTCTGCTTACGCGATTCGATCAGGATTCGCTTTATCATGCGCACTCCCGCGAGGGAAGTGCGATGATTCCATAGCGCCATGCTGATGGCTCCCATACGGAGTGTAAATATCTGCTCCGCTATGCAATCACCGCACGGTTTAAATCATGAAATCAACTTCATAGGTAAGGAGGGTACTTCAATATGAAGAATAGAGGTATTGGCTACCTATCCGCATTCTTAACAACGTTGTTTCTTTGGAATCTGCTCATTAATTCAGCATGGGCAGCAGATAGTATAACACCTAATTCAGTGGAAAAAGCAGTGGACGATATCATGAGTACAGAATTGGAAAAATTGCATATTCCGGGAGCGGCCGTCGTTGTGACCCAGGAAGACCAAATTCTTTTTAGTAAAGGATATGGATATGCAGACCTGGAGCGGAAAATGGTATTCGACCCGGCAAAGACCATTGTTCGTGTTGGCTCGCTAACCAAATCATTTAGTGCAAGTGCCACAATGCAACTGGTCGAGCAAAACAAGCTTGATTTGAATGAAGACGTGAACAGCTATCTCCACAGCTATAAAGCTTCGCAATACCAAAATATCCCTTTCAATCTGCATCAGCTTCTGACACATACTGCGGGATTAGATGAAGCGATATACGACATTAACAGCTCAACTCGCGCAGGCGTTTTACCTACAGAGCAGTATCTCAGCACGTATTTTCAAAATCAGCCACCTATCCGCAAACCTGGAATTCAGTATGAATACAGTAATGTCGCCTTCGGTCTGATCGGTAATATCGTGGAGCAAGTAACCGCTCAGGGACTGAATGATTACTTTCGTACACATCTTTTCCAGCCGATGAATATGCCCAGCGCGACACTGGAGTTGCCATTAAATCATCCAGAACTGGCGCAATCGTATCAGTGGAAGCATGGAGCTTATGTGAAACAACCCTTATCGTATATCAATCTGCCGGGAGCAGGAGCGTTGAACGTCACACCCAACGAATTTTCCCACTATCTGATCACTCATTTAAACCAAGGAGAGTATGAGGGCAAAGCGGTACTCCAGCCACAAACGGTAAAAGTGATGCATGCACAGCAATTTGCAGCGGATGCCCGTCTGGATGGCTTGGGCTACGGATTTTTCCGTGGTCAACTGAAGACGGGAGTACCCATGTTGTGGGCTACTGGAGAAATTGATGATTTTATTTCCGAAATGGTACTGATTCCATCCCAAAAGATCGGTATTTTTGTGACCATCAATTCAGCTGACACAGACACCCTGCTTCATGGAAAAGTCATCAATACGATAGCTCAAATGCTGCCCGCAAAGCCACAGGCCGCTTCTCAGTCACTGGCTCGTTCTGTCACGCAAGTGAAGCTTTCGCCAGAGATCGAGGGCGTATATCAGGTGGATACTACTCCTGTTCATGGGTGGGGAAAATGGATTCGGATACTGGGAAGCATTAAATACACCGTTCATATTCAAGATGATCATACGCTAATTGTTAAAGGAAAATACCCGGATCAGAATGAAGCAACAGACAAAGTTTTTCAAGCAGCAGGTGATGGGCTGTTTGTGGAAAAGGGGGGCCAGCTTAAAATTTTGCTGTATCAGGAAAAGGGTACGTGGATGATGATTGCCCCGGATAGTAAGACCATGAAGCAGACGACACTTTGGCACCGTACCTGGACGCTACTCGTCAGCTATGCAGCCGCATCCTTATTTTTCGTCACAACCCTACTGATATGGATCATAAGATATGTGATCAGAGTTATCCGCAAAACGAATAATCACATTTCGTCCAACCTGGCATACATCGCGTTACTAAATACGATTTTTCTCGGGGTACAGGTCGTCTATGGTAACAACCAGATGGTGTATGGCTATTCCGCCTGGTATATCTGGGGAATTTGTACGCTGCCGCTCATTTCAGCACTCATTGCCGTGTGGGTATTGATCGTGAATGGCACCAAGCTGATTACAGGGGAAAAAAGAACCCGGGCTGCCGGGAAAATTGTATTTGCGATACTCACTTTGCTGCATACAGCCTACCTTTTTTATTGGAATTTCCTCCCTTTTCATTATTCCTAAAGATTTACAAAACAACGCATGTCCGCACATAAATGAATGCTAACATTTATATTTAGTGCCCCTCTGAGAGGGGCCTTAAACCAATTAACAGGAGGAATAGAATGGGAATCTTTCGTCGTTTTACATCCCGCAGCTTCAAATACGCAACAGCTATGGTTTTCACTTTATCGTTGTACGCCGGTGTTGTGGGCGGCATGCAACCGGCACGCGCAGAAGGTCCGGCAGACCCGGCCCCTTTCATTGCAGCCAAAGTGGTCAACGAAAACGTTGGTAAAAAAGTGTTGTTCGATAATACACATGGACAGACAGCCGGCGCAGCAGATTGGGTGATTGATGGTGGATTTTCAGATTTTGGCCAAGCCCTTGCAAACAATGGCTACGACGTTCATGAGCTTCGCCAATCTACACCTATTACTTATAATGATTTAAAGAATTATGATGTATTTGTGACAGCGGAGCCGAATATTCCTTTTAAACAAAGCGAACAGGCCGCAATGGAACAGTATGTTAAAGCAGGCAATAGCATTTTTTTCATTGGTGATCATTATAACGCCGACCGCAACAAGAATCGCTGGGACGGATCGGAAAGTATCAATGGGTACCGTCGTGGTGCATGGGAAGACCCTGCAAAGGGAATGAGTGAGGAAGAAAAAAGCTCGGCAGCGATGCAGGGCGTGGTTAGCTCAGATTGGCTGGGTAAGCAGTTTGGTATACGCTTTCGCTACAATGCATTAGGCGATATCACGGCTAATCAGATTGTTGAACCTGCCCAGGCGTTCGGCATTACAGCAGGAGTGAGTAATGTGGCAATGCACGCAGGATCAACATTGGCGATTATTGACCCGACCAAAGCCAAGGGGATCGTATATCTGCCTAAAACCAATCAGGCTTGGGGGAATGCAGTAGATCAGGGCGTTTATAACGGAGGTGGTATAGCGGAAGGACCTTATGCAGCTGTAGCAAAAGTAGGTCTAGGCAAAGCTGCTTTCATTGGGGATTCATCTCCTGTTGAAGATGCAACGCCGAAATATCTGCGTGAAGAGACAGGAACCAAGAAGACAACGTATGATGGTTTTAAGGAGCAGGATGACGCTGTGTTACTGGTCAATATCGTCGATTGGTTGTCCAAGAAGGAGGAGTATACCAGCCTGTCGGATGTAAAAAACTTACAGCTAGATCAGCCGACGGCATTGCTGTCTTTTGAAGCTCCTCAGGCTTCTACGGAACCGCAAGCCGAGCCTTGGTCTGCTCCTGCAGCCGGCTACAAATGGTGGGATCAGCGAACGTTCAAGGCCGGCTCCTATGGCGGACCTACAGCCAGTGCGCAGCCTGTGTACAGCATCGTTCGGCAGGAGCAACTGCCGAATGCACAGCCTTTTCAAATTCGCATAGTTGCCGACCAACTGGCTCCCAATAGTACGATTAGCGGATTCAGCGCAGGTATTTATGTAGCGGGCGGCAACCAAGTAGCCCAGATTCAAAATCCAGATGGAAGCTGGCCGACCTCTTACGGTTATAGCGGAACATTTAGTCTGGAATCCGACAGCAAGGGGCATGCCTATAGGGACCTGACGGTGCGGATCAAGCCGGGTACCAGTGGTGCAGCTAATCTTAGGCTGAGACAAAACGGCAGCAACCTGCTGACCCAATCCGTCGTGCTGGCAGATGTCCCAGCCCAGCCGTTGCCTGAGGATGGCAATACAATTCCGGCTCGAATCAGTGTCGCAGAAGCACGGAATCTTTCGGCTGGCAAAGTTGTGACCTTAGAGGGTGTTGTGACGACAGAACCTGGGGCTTTTGGCGGTCAAGCCTTTTACATGCAGGATGAAAGTGGCGGCATTTATGTATATCAAAACCAAAGCGGCTTTCACCAAGGTGATCGAGTAAAGATTACAGCAAGTTTGGCACTGTACAATGGTGAAGTCGAGTTGACTGATGCAGTGGCTATTGAAAAAACGGGAGAAGGACAACTTCCGCAAGCTGTGCAAGTCACCGAGCTCAGCGATGCGAATCAAGGACAGCTGGTTGAGCTTCCTACTGCCATTATTCGTAATATAATAGATGCAACTCCTGTAGGTTCGTTTGAATTTGATGCAGTAGCGGGTGAGGTTAGCCATCATGTGCGAGTTGATGCACGTACAGGCTTAACACGGACATCTTTTCCGTATCAAGAAGGACAGCAAGTGAAGCTGAAGGGAATTTCGGCGGTTTTCAAAGGAAATTATCAGTTAAAGCCGCGCGGGCTAGATGATTTTTCAGCTCAGACAGGCGCAGCTTTGCAGGAAGTAGAGCTTTCACTGGATCAAACAACATTTAACGTTGGGGATACAGCAGCCACACATCTCAAGGGTACGCTCACAGATGGCAGCCAAGCTGATTTAAGTAATGCCTCTGTTCAGTATATCAGCAGCCATGAATCCGTTGCACTGGATACGTATGGAGAGCTTCGGGCCCTAAAAGAGGGGAGCGCCGAGATTACAGCGAGCGTCACCTTGGACGGTAAAACGGTCGTATCCAATCCAGTAACCGTTAGAGTCGAGAAAAACACTGTAGGTGAAGTGCCGGGTAAACCGGTGCTGTCTCATGATAACGGTCAGGACACCGGACTGAAGGATGGAGACTACAACATCACCATGAATCTGTGGTGGGGCACGAATGGTGATGAACTCAAGTTGTATGAAAATGACAAGCTGATTGCAACCCAATCGTTGCAAGCGGCTTCCCCTGAAGCACAGCATGCAGTCATTTCTGTTACAGGCAAGAGCAATGGAACCTACACGTATACTGCTGAGCTGATCAACGCTTCCGGTAAAACGGTCAGCGACCCGTTAACTGTCGAAGTGATCGATGCTACTCCTGGCATACCGGTGTTGTCTCATAACAATTGGGATGGTGACGGTAACTATACCCTGACAATGAACATGTGGTGGGGTACGAATGCAACCCAATACAACCTGTATGAAAATGGAGAGCTGATCGACACGCAGGATCTGTCGAGCCAAAGTCCGCAGGCCCAAAGTGCTGTGACCAACATCCAAAATCAAAAGCCGGGTACATATGAGTATCGGGCCGAGTTAGTCAATGCTGCAGGAGAGGTTTCCAGTCAAACCATAAGTGTAGAAGTGAAGGAACGTTAATTCGAAATAATGAGCCGTTAAAAAGGAAGAGCATCTATTGACCTCGCGAGAGTCTATAGATGCTCTTTTTTGCGGGAATTAGCATTTTAGGATTGGGTTGGCGAAGCGGAAAGTCCCTCTATATCTGAGGAGCCATAGAAGATCATGGCAACTAGAATCACAATAATGATAAACTCTGCAAAAGATTCTCCATCAAACTCACTCACCACAACTATCTCCTTTCGCCACCTGTTAATTATTTATTTTCTGCGAAAAGGCTTGTATCACCTGATCCAACGTCATATTGCCGTTATCATTTAAAAATTTCACCATATTATCGACATTAGTAGGGGCAGATGCTAATGTTTTGTATTTTCCTGTGAGACCTAAAAATAATGTTGCTTGTCTGTATAAAGTCACGGAATCGACGTTTAGTTTTCCTGTTAGTAGGAGGGCTGCGACTAGGACCTCTACATTTTTTCCTTGAAGTGCTGAAAAGATAGCCGAATTACTGTTTAATCCATTTTTCTTTTGACCGTTAGGGGGGGATTTGGATTTGCGATTCCCGTTCCCATTGCCATTCTTTCCTAAGGAAGCCATTGAATCCTTCCTCCCGCCATACACTGCTCCTGCCTGATTTGCATGAAATTTGGGACAAGGGCAGTGGCACTGCACGTGCTCATTAAAATACGTTATGATCATACGATATGCGAACAAGAAAGCTTTGGTTACCATATGGATCACAGTGGTCGAAGGTAGCTGATTGCTATTTCCTGAATTTCTTTTCGCATGTTGGTCCAATTTAGAGTAAACTACAATAAAGCAAGCTAAATGAGCATTTTGCATCAATTCCAGGAGCTTTATCCAATTAGCAATAGATGGACCCTAACGGTTTAGCTCGTATATATTGTACCTTCGAGTATTGAACTTGAATTATGCAAAGTGCTGAAATAGGAGTTGAAATAAGACCATGTCGAATGAAGAAGTATTGTTAACTAAAGAGGGATTAGCCAAGCTGGAGGAAGAGCTCAAGGAACTGAAGACAGTAAAACGCAAGGAGCTAGCCGAACGCCTCAAGTTGGCCATCAGCTATGGAGATCTGAAGGAAAATAGTGAATATCACTCAGCCAAGGACGATCAGGCGTTTATGGAAACACGAATCATGGTCTTGGAAAAAATGTTGACCAAAGCTCGGATAGTGGATGAAAGTAATCTGGATCTTAAAACGGTCAGTATCGGTTCTACTGTTATTCTGAATGACATCGAATTCTCGGAGAAGGTGGAATACAAAGTTGTAAGTCCTGCGGAGGCAGATGTTCTGGACAACAAAATTTCCTATGAGAGTCCTTTAGGTAAGGCACTTTTGGGGAAAGAAGTGGGCAGTATCATTCATGTCGATGCACCTATGGCTGTAATCAAATATGAGTTACTAGAAATTAAGCTCGCTTAGTCCATTCCCGATTCCCTTTATAAGGGGGCCGGGATTTTTCATTTCTTGCTATTTACATACCATCCCTGCGGAGTGCATTTGCACTCCACAAACTGGAAAGGATTTTTATTGCTTTGCTATCGTATTAAGATTAATCTGTCATTAGGAAGCCGGCTTGCTCCAATGCAGCACAGGCATCATTAATTTTATCTTCATCCGACGCATGCAAGGTATGCAGGTGGATGCCTCCGGTCAGCTGGGACAAATAAGTGGCTTGGGTGGAGCTGATCTTACGTATAAAATCGTCCACTTCTTTGCGAGTTCCGACCCGTATTGGAGCAGTCAGATCTCCATATACTGGATGTTCAACTATAACATCCTGCACACTGACACCGTAGTCTACAATTAGCTTTAATTCTTCTTCTGTTTGTTCAGGTCGGTGATTACACACAATAATACGAGAGGCTAAGGGAGCGGCTTGAGCCGCAGGTTCCATATAAATGTATCCTTGACTCGTTGCAAGTATAGGCTCTTGGCTTGCTTTTAACAGGGAAATATCTTGTACAATTACTTGTCTGGAAACGGAGGACCTGCGTGCCAGCTCGCTCCCGGTCAGCGGTGACTCGCTTTTGAGCCACAATAGCAGCTGTTCGCGGCGATCCGTACCTGACCGTTTTAAAGATTCAGTCAACGGGATAAGCTCCTTTCTTGTCGATGCGTCAGGTCTGTCAAAATATCTACCAGTACATTCAATTCCTCGATGGTGGTTGTCCTGCCGAAAGAAATACGGATAAATTGTAAGGCTTCACGTTCAGATGCTCCAAGTGCCTGTAAGGCAGGTGAAGGATCGTGATGTCCGGCGGCACATGCGCTTCCGGTAGATATACAGACACCGCTGCGATTACATTCCAGCATAACATATTGTCCCTCGTAACCGTGAAAAAAACATCCTACAATATGATGAAGCACTGCTTTTTTTTCGCTTTCCTCTACCACCCAACGTAATGGAATGGATCTTTCCTGAATTTTCGTAATAAAGTATCTTCGCAGGGTAGCATATCGCTCCTGATGCATCTCCATCTGTTCCGTCATCATTTCTGCCGCTGCGACAAAGGCTGCAATCCCAGGAACATTAACTGTACCAGGACGAAATCCGTTTTCATGCAGTGTATCAGGATACACCGGACGCCATGGGGTTCCGGGTTTAAGATATGCAGCACCGACACCTTTGGGGCCATATACTTTATGGCTTGATATAGAGAGTGCATCCACTCCCATGGCTTCTACATCTATGTGAACATTCCCAAATGTTTGTACCGCATCACTGTGCAACATAATACCACGTTCGTGGAGCAGGGGAGACAAGGCAGCAAGATCCTGAATCAGCCCTGTCTCTGAATTGGCGTGTTGTATTGATACAAGCCCGGTGTTGTCTCTAAGATGGGGTACAAGAACTTCACGGGTTATTCGTCCTTCCTGATCCGGTTGTATAATAGTTAGCTCATAGCCCTGATGTTCTAGCAAAGTAGCAAGATTGTACATCGAGTGATGTTCCAAAGCGCTCATAATCCAATGCTTTTTGTCTGGCGGCAGCCCGTTCAGGATTGATTGCACGACCACCATATTGGATTCTGTGCCCCCTGATGTAAAATAGATGCCTTCCTTTTGCCCGCCAATCATTTTTGCCATTCGTTGCCTGCTGTAATCTAGTGTGTAGGCTGCTTGACCGCCCGCATCATGGAGGCTGCTGGCATTTCCGAACATTTCCTTATTCATTACGCTATATATATGCAAAGCTTCGTCACACATGGGTGTGGAAGCGGCATAGTCCAGGTAAATCACAGCAAATCCTCCCCGCTTAAAAATAATTCCATTCCAAAAACTCTTGAGATTATTGTAGGCATGTGTAAATATAGGTGTCAAGACACATGTAAATATGTTTTGTACACATAGCGGTTATCTATTCGTGAGCGAGGGACAGTCAGCCGCAACGATATGGAGGGAATCTAATGTCTATGCTAGACGTTTTACAAGGAAATCGTGGACTTATGCCAGAGCATTATAAAACACTGACGGTTGCTGACATGGAGCAACGCGTAGCCGAGCTGAAACAAAAATGGGGCTCAAAGCTGCTCATTCCGGGCCATCACTATCAGAAAGACGAGGTTATCCAATTTGCTGATATAACAGGAGATTCTCTACAGCTTGCTCAAATGGCGGCACAAAATCAGGAAGCGGAGTTTATTGTGTTTTGCGGGGTTCATTTTATGGCGGAGACAGCGGATATGCTGACTACCGACCGGCAAACCGTTGTTCTGCCGGATATGCGCGCAGGCTGCTCAATGGCAGATATGGCGAATATGGAGCAGACGGAACGAGCGTGGAAGCATTTGCAGGAGTTGGTTGGTGATACGATCATTCCGTTAACATATGTAAATTCCACAGCAGAGATTAAAGCCTTTGTAGGACGGCATGGCGGGGCTACCGTGACTTCTTCGAATGCCAAGCAGGTGCTAGACTGGGCACTGAAACAAAAGGAACGTATTTTATTTTTGCCGGATCAACATTTGGGACGCAATACCGCCCATGATCTTGGAATTCCGCTAGATGAAATGGCCGTATGGAATCCTATGACCGATCAGTTGGAGACTGAACGAAACCCGGCAACCATAAAAATCATTTTATGGAAAGGGCATTGTTCAGTTCATGAAAAATTTACGGTAGATCATATTCGCAACGTCCGTGAACGCGATAAGAATATCCGAGTCATCGTTCATCCCGAATGCTCTTATGAGGTTGTACAACTCGCAGATTGTGCTGGCTCCACCAAATTCATCATCGATACGATCCGTGCGGCAGAGCCGGGAACCCGTTGGGCCGTTGGCACAGAGATGAATCTCGTGCAACGAATTAGACAACAGCACCCTGAACAGCAGATTGAATCGCTCAATCCCGATATGTGTCCTTGTCTGACCATGAACCGGATCGATCTTCCGCATTTGCTGTGGGCAATGGAACAGATTGATCGGGGAGAGCCTGTAGGTGTAATTCGGGTGGATGCTCAGATCAGACAGGACGCTGTACAGGCACTGAATCGTATGCTTGCTATACGTTAAGTTTTACCGTTACGTAGAGCGTACTTTCTTGTGTAATCCGATCTCTATCTCTATTTAAAGATTAGTCGATTGTCCGGTTTCGTGCTATAATTGTAGCAACATACCGAAGGAGGTGAATCCCTTGTTTGAGCTTCAGGACCTACTCCCCTATTTGCTTACGATCGGCTTGCTGTGCACAGTGACATATACGTATCTTGCTCATTTGCATGGCAGCGTAGCTGAATGCTGGGTCGAAGGCGGCCCCGTTCGCTCGCATGCTTCTCCGCTGATGCCGATGTCTGCCCGCGGACAGGACATGCCTGTCCGGCTAGCACGTCACATTCGGCGGAAGGAAGCGCCAGATGAAGATGCTTCCGATTGTTCCCCCTTGTTGAAAAATGGCACAGCCAATCAACGAGGAGGAACATATGAAACGATTCAAGGGATTCACTTTTTGGGGTAAACAAGAACGGATATTGGGTTTAATCGTAGCGTTGGCGGTGGTCATGCTGCTGTCTGGTTGTGGTGCGAATGCTGCGGAGATTAATGCACAGACACCTGGTTTTTTTAATCATTACGTGGTATTCCCACTTTCTTGGCTCATTCAGCATTTGGCGGAATGGTTCGGTGGAAGTTTTGGGCTGGCGATCATGACTTTGACATTCATTGTCCGTCTGGCCTTATTGCCGCTAATGATGCGTCAAACGCGTGCCCAGCAGGGTATGAAGCGCAAGATGAGCGCTATGCAGCCCGACTTGGACCGAATTAAAAAGAAGTATGAGAATAAAAAAGATACCACCAGCCAGCAGAGTATGCAGCAGGAAATGATGGCGCTGTACAAAGAGCATCAATTCAATCCGCTCAATATCGGTTGTCTGCCTATTCTCATTCAGCTCCCGATTTTAAGCGGTATGTATACTGCCATCCGACTCACGCCGGAGTTGGCGTCACATTCCTTCTTATGGTTCCGGCTCGGACAGCCGGATTGGATTCTGGCAATTGTCGTCGCAGTTGTATACTTGGCACAGGCTAAGCTTTCTCAGCAACAGATGACGGCTGACCAGCGCAAGCAATTTGCTATTATGGGTTATCTTTCACCGATTATGATGGCGGTCTTTTCCTTCAACGCTCCTGCGGCCATGCCTTTATATTGGACCGTAAGCGGCACCTTTTTGCTGCTTCAATCGCTGTGGTTCCGCAAACGCTATCCAATTGAAGAAGCAGAGAATAAGATTAAACTTGGTGAAGTCACGCCAACCTAATAAGAAGATGCTATTTGTTTGACATAGAATTGTGTTAGCAGTGTCTCACATGCAATGACAGATGCCATTCGAGCCAATAAGGCTTGAGTGGTGTCTTTTTTTGTGCTGTTTTTTTCACTATATTTCGCTTGCGGTTTTGTAATCATTATGAAATCCTTATATCAATATTCATAAAGTTAGGAGAGACTAAATGGAAAATTCAACAACAACCATTGAATGGTATGAAAATCAAATAAGGGAAGACGGCTGTTTTTGCATGAGAAGCATGCAAAAAGCACCGGGATATGTACAAAAACTAAATTGGACAGAAAAAGAATTCACTCAAAGTTTGACTTACATACAATTGAGAAAAGACAATAAACCAGCGGGATTTATAGAGTATGCATCGGGTGAACAAGCATGGAGAGCTGTTCATGCGGATGGATATCTAGTAATTCATTGTATCTGGATTGCTGTAACCGGCTTGGGATTAGGCTCACAGCTTATTCAACGCTGCATTCAAGATGCTATTACGTTGGGGAAGAAGGGAGTGGCAGTCGTTACAAATATAGATACCTCCTGGGCGCCAGGTCCCGAAATTTTTCTGAAAAACGGATTTCGGCATGTGGAGGATGCTCCATATTCTTTTCAGTTGTATGTTTATAAGTTTAATCAAGAGCATTCAGATCCTTATTTTCCTAATAATTGGGTTCAACGTCTGGATCGTTTTAGTGAAGGCTTAACCATTTTACGAACTCATCAATGCCCTTATCTGGAAATAGCCACGCACAATGCGATTGAAGTAGCTGAGACTGTGGGGATACAACCCGAGATTATTGATATACGAGATCGTTCACAACTCATGGAACTGTCTCCGACACCGTATGGCGTATTTCACGTGATCTGTAATGGGGAATTGATTTCATATCACAGGATGACTCCTCGTTCTTTTGCCAAAAAGCTAACCATGCTTTATTCTAAAAGCTAATCTTTTTATGAAATGATACAAGAAAAGTGGGTAAAGTAAATACATGGAGGATGCGAAAGCTACATTTTGTTTGATCACGGGATGAATTTCATGGAGGACCTCTAAAAAATGAAGCAAATATATACAAAGCTACCGATTTCCGTGGCTCTACTTACATGTATAGTATGTGCCCTTGGTTTTGGCTTAATCGCATTATGGGTTAGCGACCAGCAAGTACGGCATTTTGACCACAAGATCATTACGGCTATTGGACAACTGGAATCGCCTTTCATGACACGTCTTATGAAATGTTTCACTATTATCGGCAGCGGGCTTCCAGTGGTAATCATCATTTTAATTGCCATGTTCGTGCTCTATAGTGTATTGGGACACCGACGAGAATTGCTTTTTTTAGCGGTTGCTGTGCTGGGATCAGTGCTGTTGAATACGGTACTAAAAATGCTATTTCGGCGTGCGAGGCCTGAAATCAACCGTATTATCGAAGCGAATGGATATAGCTTTCCAAGCGGACATTCCATGACCGCTTTCAGTATGTATGCGGCGCTGACGTTTTTATTGTGGAAGCACGTTCCTTCCAGGATAGGTCGTATCCTTCTTGTTGTGCTCAGTAGCCTACTAATTGTAACGATCGGGACAAGCCGCATTTATTTGGGTGTTCATTATCCGAGTGACGTTGTGGGTGGCTATTTCATGAGTGGTTGCTGGATGGCGGCTTGCATTTGGTTCTACCAGCGGTATGAAGAACGAATGCTACCACTTCGTACCAAATCGACTGCATAATGAGTGCATAAATCATGAGGCTAAAAAAAGCAGACGCATTAACGTCTGCTTTTTATTTGCACAGAGGAAGTAGATTGGGTCATCTTTGTTCTCGTCTGTTCTACATGCTTTATTCCTAGCTTCTGCTCCCATTTTTCATAAAAAATAATAGCTGCTTGGATGAAGATGCCTGGAAGCTTCCGACTGCGAATGAATTTGTGAACACCAACTGCGCAACCTGCCCCAATGAGCACCCCTGCCAAAATATCTGAAGGATAATGCACACCGGTCCATACGCGGGATATCGCAATAAGCACAGCCAAGACAATCCAGAGGACACGATATTTTTGATGATGAAGCCATAGAATTGCTGCCAAAGCAAAAGCTCCAAGTGCATGGTTACTCGGAAATGAAGCATTGGGATCATGATGAATCAGCTGAATGACAGAGTGTCCGACAAAAGGCCGATCTCTGTAAAACAAATGTCCAAGACACCAGCTAATTGTAAAACCGATACAAACCGTTATAACGGCTTCTAAAACCATCATCCGATGCGGCATTTTAAAGGTGAACCAGTATAGCAGTAAAGCCACTCCAAATAAATACGGTGCATATTGCGCCAAGAAACGCATAGTTCCATTCAAAAAGGCGAGGTGATTAGCCAATTCATTGATCCAGTGAAACAAAGCAAAGTCTACATTAATTAACATGAATAAATTACTCCTTAACCTCAAAAAATTAAATTACAAAGTTATATTATAGAGCGACTATACGGATAAAAGCTTAAAATCAAATAAAAAATGAATGGTATGTGCATTGCTTATTAGTTTTCTCTATAAAAAATAGGTGGTTTTGCAATGGAAAAGTCGGTGCTGGTCATTGATGATGAAGCGAAGATATCCAGATTGCTTCAACTGGAGTTATCCCACGAAGGATATGCGGTTGAAATTGCACAGACGGGAAAAGAAGGATTGGAAAAAGCACTATCCCTTACATGGGATATTATCATACTGGATGTGATGCTGCCCGAGATGAACGGTGTCGAGGTGCTGAAGCAGATTCGAAAAGTGGACAATCATACCCCGGTAATTATGGTCACTGCACGTAACACGACTCCTGAAAAAGTTTCAGGTCTGGATGAAGGAGCTAATGATTACATTACAAAGCCCTTTGAAATTGAGGAATTATTAGCGCGGATGCGGGCCAGTATGAGGAATCAGTTGGAGCCGGCAGCTACTACTTCGCAAAAAGAGGAAAAGCAGCAGTCCAAACTTCAAGTCGATAGCCTGGTGTTGGAACCCAAGACGCGGTCCGTGGTGAGGGAAGGAAAACGTATCGAACTTACGCCCAAAGAATTTGATCTGCTTCTCTATCTGATGGAGCACAAAAATCAGGTATTGCATCGGGATCAAATGATTCAGGATGTGTGGGGGTTTGATTTTGTCGGTGATACGAATGTGGTAGATGTATATATCCGGTATGTTCGCAAAAAAATTGATCATGGATACAAAAAGAAACTGATTAAAACCGTTCGCGGTGTTGGGTACTGTATCCGGGAGGAAGACCATTGAAGCTGCGGACCAAAATTACCCTGCTTAGTTCTATTTTAGTGATGACGATTCTCCTGTTTGTGGACGTCACGGTTCATCTATTATTTGTCAAAATTGCTACTCGTAATGAAAGAGAAGTGCTACAAAATAAATGGACCGAAATCATTGCCGAAACAGGAGCCACGATGATTCTGAAAAATGCTTGGGGGTCCAAGCTGAAAGATGAACTTTCTGCGGATACCATTCTGAGGGTATTTGATCAGCAATCTCGTCTTTTGTATGAAGTAAGCCGTCAGTCCCGCTTTAAGCTGAACGATATACATTTTAACCTTTCTCAAAGCTCTCAACTAACGGATCTACAGGATCATAAAATCCTGATTATCCATCTTCCGGTGCTTTCACCAGAAGGTAATCAAAAGGGGACACTGGAGATCGTAGAAAAATGGGATGCGCTCGAAAACAATCTCGATATCTTAAATACAATTCTTATCACATCGACTGTTGGAGCTATGTTGCTCAGTCTGGTGGGCAGCACGATTTTGGCAAATGCGATATTGCTGCCCATTGCCAGTAGTATTCAAACGATGCAGGAGATCGAAAGAAGCTTGAAATTCAAAAAAATTCCTGCTGGCAGTCCTAATCAAGATGAATTATCCCAAATGACCGCTACCTTTAATCGAATGATGGAGAGATTGGAAGAAAGCTTTCAGAGCCAGCAGCAATTTGTTTCCGACGCCTCACATGAACTGAATACGACATTGATGATTATTGAGGGCTATGCCAACATGCTGCGGCGGTGGGGTACGCGTGACGAGGACATACGTAAGGAATCGATTGAATCGATCTATGAAGAAACTCAGCGAATGCGTACGATGACGCAGCAATTGCTGACATTGGCCTCCTCACAGCAGCAAGATTCCGAACCGTATGAGCGGGTAGAGCTGGTCGGTTGTTGTCAACAGGTGGTAGCACATCTCAGGCCTGTACATGACCGCCAAATTTTTATTTCTACAGAAGAGAAGGAAATTTGGCTGGATGCTAATCTTGCAAAAATCAAGCAGTTACTAGTCATCTTGCTGGATAATGCGTTAAAGTATAGCTCGGAAGAAATCGAAATATGGTTATCTACTGATGAAAAAGATGTCCACCTCCGCGTTAAGGATTACGGAATTGGCATTCCTGAGAGTGAGATCAAGCGTGTCTTTGAACGATTTTATCGGGTAGACAGCTCCAGACATCGTAAAACCGGAGGAACCGGGCTTGGGTTACCGATTGCCAAGGCAATAACAGATGCTCACCAGGGTACGATACGCATGGAAAGCGCAGAAGGCGAAGGGACGGATGTCATCGTTACGCTGCCTCAAAAACAACAGGAAAGGCTGTCCCTCCAGTAGACATCTCTACTCAAAGGAACAGCCTTTTTAATGTTATTTGTAAGTTATGCATTCGGTGGATGGGAGATCATCCAAAATGATCCTAAAGGACACGACGTGCTGTTGTGTAATGGGAGCTCCACCATCCCGAATTTAGATTGGTAACCGTTACGCCGCCTTTACCAAACGTATGCAGAATTTTCCCGTCTCCCATGTAAATGGCTACATGATGAATTGGCGCATAGAAAAAGACTAAATCACCTTTTTTAAGCTGACTACGCGGTACATAAGTGCCCACAGTTGACTGCTGTTTGGACGAACGTG
Organism: Paenibacillus sp. ALE2; assembly: GCF_054113385.1. Classification (NCBI taxonomy): domain Bacteria; kingdom Bacillati; phylum Bacillota; class Bacilli; order Caryophanales; family Paenibacillaceae; genus Paenibacillus; species Paenibacillus sp. ALE2. Next base: position 4,751,442 of record NZ_CM134213.1, on the reverse strand, counting down.
GAAGCTTGATTCCATTTTGTGCAAAAACATACTGAGTGAACGAAGAGCAATCAAAAGAGCTTGTACTGCCAGCTGGAGCTCCATGTTCATAACGGACGCCCATATACTGGGAGCCTTTTGAGATAATCCGCTCAGCTTTACTTGTCGAAGCGGCATGAGTGGTGTCTGGTCCAACAACGAAGCTTCCAGCGCTCAGTGCCAAAGTCATCGTAAAGCAAATACCCATCCACAATTTTTTAGAAGTACGTTTCATATATAATTTCCTCCGTTATTCGTATTGTGTTGATGTCCTGAAATGACAATAACACAAATAAAATATCCGGAATTTACCACTCATGGTTACAATCCTGTTACCCCAACGTTTTGCACTGCTTTATTAGAAAACGATGAGAATTTTCTCCTTAACTTTAGCTTGACAAATTAAATAACTCCCCCTTATGACTAGGCTCGTATGACAAAAAGCGACTTGCAGACGATTGGCACAAGCAATCATGCAAAACATACATACCTATATACTACAATTTATAACCTGCACGGGAGTATACTCAGATTCCCGTTGACATCGTAAAGATCACACCGTATTTCCGGTCAGGAAGGGGAATTCGTATGGCTTCAAAGCAGAGCAAAGCATTCAAAAACCGACCTTTAACCATTGTGCAGGTCATATCCAACTATCCCGATGCACAGCCTGTTCCCTCCATCAAGGGCGGAACAGAAAAGGTCGTGCATGAATTAACAGAGGAATTAGTGAGACGAGGGCATCATGTATCTCTTTTTGCCGCCCGTGGGAGCAGGAGCAGCGCGCGGTTGATTACTTATCCCAAGGGTTTGAAACATAGTCAGATCCCCCAATATGTACTTCGGCATATGCCTTCCGGCACACATATCATTCATGACCATACCTTTCGTTCTGCTGTAGCGCGTAGGAAGCTGCCCTGCTCATCATTGTGTACCGTTCATCTTCCAGTGAGAAGACACGGTAAAAACCCGGTATATGTCAGTAAACGAGCACGTCAGCTGATGGGCGGGGGCAAAGGATTTTATATCTATAACGGCATCAACACGCATGAATACGAGTTCAGCAGTGAGAAGCGCAGCTACTTGCTGTTCATGGGCAGAATTATACCGGATAAAGGTGTATTGCAGGCCATTCAGGTTGCAGAGCGAACAGGAAAAAGACTGCTTATTGCGGGTCCCATCAAAGCCCCTGTATTTTTTCGCCGAGAGATTCAGACACGAATTCAGCGCAATCCGAATATACGCTATGTGGGACCAGTTGGGGGTGATCGGAAACAGAAGCTTCTGAAACATGCAGAGTGTCTGTTGTTTCCATCACTGTGGGAAGAACCGTTCGGACTTGTAATGGTAGAGGCTATGGCTTGTGGAACACCGGTGCTGGCACTAAAAAATGGCTCTGTTCCCGAGGTGCTATCAGGCTTTCCGCAGTTGATTTGCAAATCAGTTGGACAAATGGCACGAAAGGCACAGCAAAAGAATTACCCGTCACCCGCGCAGCTTCGATTGTATGTTAGCCAAAGATTTACCAACAAACAGATGACCAGCAACTACTTGAGACTATACCGTGAAATCATTCGTCGGCGAGAACAGAAGAGAGGACACCGAAAGCCTATACGGAGGTGAAGGGGATGCAGGTCAAACGATATATGCTTGGAAAGGGCTCTTCTTGGGCGACTCCTTATTATGTAGCCATAGAGGGACAACAAGGCCCGTGTGCGGTGGTGGTTGCAGGCATACATGGTAATGAAATAGCAAGTATACGTGCGGCTGAGAAACTGGTAAAGCTTTTGAATGAGCAAAAGCTGAGATTCAGCCATGGCAAGCTTATTATTGTGCCAATTGTGAATCAAAAGGCTTACCGCAAGCAGATTAGAGGAAAACCGGATCTGAATCGAACCTTTCCGCGCCGGAAAAAGCAGGCGGCAACACAACCGCTTTCCACTGCTCTATTCAAATTATTACAAAAGCATCACCCTGAATGGTATCTTGACTTGCATGAGGCGAATGGATTATCACAAAAGGATGCCAAGGTGCTTGGCCAAACGCTGATCTCCAATAAGGGCAACCCGATAATTCCCACGACGCGCCGGATTATTAAGCGAATGAATCGCTCGATCAAGGTGAAAGACCGCCATTTCAACATGCGGTTGCATGAGCTCCCAGGTTCCTCTCGTACCGCTGCAGCCCGTATTTTAGGGGCACGTGCGGTAACCGTAGAAACAGGGTGGAGCCTGCCCCAGAAAGAACGCATACACTATCAGATGAAGATCGTGCAGCACTTTTTAAGAGAGGCCGGGATGATTAAGGCCAACAAGGTTTATTTATCTGGCAAGGTTAGAACGGTTTCCTTATGAGATGTAATATTACAAAAAAAATCGCTTCATGAGCAAAGGATGTTACTCACCTTGCTCAAGAGCGATTTTTTTGATGTGTGATCTTCGTGCAGAAATCGATCTGTTTAGATGTTATAACTCCGTGTTGCAGGAATCGGATTTATAGAAGGCGCTCACCAAACTGTTACCTAGGCGAACCTCGATTAGTTCCAGTTTTGAATCCAGATCGGCGCGGATCGTGTGATACGTATCGACCGGAATGCTAAATACAGAGCCGCTTGCCGCAGCAAAGCGTTCTCCGTTCAGCATAACCTCTCCCCGACCGGATACGATCGTCCATACTTTAAGTCCGCTGCCGTGAATACGTCCATTCAAGCGATGATCCGGCAACACCGTCAGTCGTATAGCTAATATGTCATTTGGGCTTCGGTGCTCAAATTCGTCCAGCACCCGGTAACTGCCCCAAGAGGTTTCACCATGCATGGGGTGAAGTTGGAGTTTGCCTAGCTGTTCCTTGATCGCGTGGGCATGGCTTTTGGATGCAATGAGAATACCGTCAAGGCTTGCAGCAGCAATAATATCCTCCACACCAATGACATGAAGTGGATAGGGCAGCTCATTGACGATGTGTGTGCCGTGAGTTTGACCACTGATTTGTCCACGCCCGATCACTCGGCTTCCTAGCTGCTCTGTTAAGGTCTGCCAGTTGCCGATGTCGTGCCATTCGCCCTCGTAAGGCAGGACAACGGCCCGTTCAGAACGCTCCGCAATCTCCTCATCGAAACTGCGAACCGGGAGGCTATCATACATTGCGCACAGTTCTTTATCGTTCAGCGGCAATTGACTTTGCTCCATACAGGACAGCATATATCGTAACGTAAAAGCATAAATACCGCAGTTCCATAGTGCGCCTTGGTTAATAAGCTGCTGCGCCCCAGAGAGATCCGGCTTTTCAGTGAAGCGAGCAACTTGTGCATAAGCCGATTTCCCTTCCTGCCTCATTTGCAGACCCGGAACGACATAGCCATATTGGTCTGAGGCATGGGTAGGCCTTGTCCCAAGCATAGCTAGATCGGCTCCGCTCTCGAGCAATAGACCGGAGAGCGCTGCTATGCTGTGGAAGAAGTCGTCGCCTGCAAACATATCTGCTGGAGCAATACAGAGAACTTCATCCAGCCCCATGCCTCTTGTGTGAAAATAAGCAGCAGCGAGTGCAGCAGCTGTGAAGGTTCCCCGTTTAGCCGGCTCGCCAAGAACAGGCAGACGACCTTCTGTATGTCGAAAGGCTAGATTTACCTGACTCTGATGAGCCAGAAGCAGGGCAGAGGAATCTAGTCCGGCTAAGGTAAGCTGACGATACACCCGGCCGAGCATAGATTCCTGCTGCCCGTCAGGAGCGGGCAACAACCGGAGAAACAGCTTTGACCGAATATCATTGGATAATGGCCACAGCCGTTTTCCGGCACCACCGCATAACAATACGATGCGCACAGACGTTTCCTCCTTTAATGCAAATCCATTAGATTGCATCAACAATTGCGGGATTTTCTATTTTAGGAACTATTTCAATGAAGATTGAATCCTTGTTTTTGGAGCTAGCTGGTACACTTTGCGTTGATGAAAAGATAAGGAGCGGTAGCTTTGGGCATAGATATCCAATTGTTTTTGTGACAGCGAAGAAGCACGACTATGAAGCGCTTTATTTAATGACTTGCGCAAAATCATCCGAGAGGGCTGATTGCTGTATAGATAGTTGGCATACGTTTCATATTCGGAAAATCCAAACTGTTTTGTCCGGTCTATACTTTGAATAATGGCGTTGTACCAAGGTTTCCCATGCTTGGCCTCAATAACTTGCTTGAGCTGGGCGAGCCGTGTTTTTTCAAAAAGCATATAGTGAGTGACAAAGGACTTTGGTGAGGGAGCTTTAGCACCCATCAGCTTACGGTAAGTTCGAAAATACTCAGGTTGACTCCAGCTGCGATAGTAAAAAATTGTTTTTCCGTCTTTACGGAACGTGTGTGGACGAATCAAAATGGTGTCCGCATCTATGACGAGAAAAAAAGACGATTTACTGATTTTGTCGCCATTCATTTTGAGCAATTGCTGATACAGCCAGCCTGAGCGATCCCAGCGCGTTGTTCCGTAATGAATATGCTTTTTAGTGATGGGCAACACCGTTTTTTCGTCTATAAATGTACACTTTTTGTTTGCACATAGACGGCGAAGTTTGGTGCTTTGCGGTGAAACGATATAGATGGTTGCAATTCGGTGCTGCACGTGACGGCGCAGACTGTCAATTACTAGTGGTAGTGTAGCCAGATCTTTTTCAATTGCGGGGATTAGAACATCGATTGAGAGGGAACCCTTCTGTAGCCCATCGGATTGCGCAGACATGTTATTCACTCCCTATATGTGTAAATATACGCTACCGGTATCTCATATTATTGTATGCCTGGACAGGCGCTTTCGACCGGGCAAGGCCAACTGTCTAATTCTGTGTAGAAGAGGGCGAATGGAGCTTCGAATGGGGTTTTGGCGCATACGATAGATTGATCTTTTTTAACAGGAGCGTTCTACCCTGAGAGTAGAGAGGAGAGGGGCAAGTGAATTCTTCACAAGCGCAGGCGTTGCGTAGCAAATGGCATAAAACCCAATTGTTGCTCCAGCATGGCAGTATCAAGCCTTTTGTACCTGAAACCCGTAAATACAGCAAAATAACTGTGAAATCCATGTTGGAGAAGTATGGGATGGTCTATGTAAAGCCTGATCGAGGTACCTTTGGCAAAGGTGTGATGAAAATCGAACAGGAGGCAGGTCAGCGCTTCGCCTACCAATATGAGGAAAAACGTCTGGAATTCAAACAGTTAGATGCACTGATTACCAGCCTATCGAAACACATGGGTAAAAAAAGTTATCTCATTCAAAAGGGAATTCATTTACTGCGCCATCAAAATCGTTATTTTGATATCCGGGTCATGGTGCAGCGTAATGCAAAAGGGACATGGGAATCTACCGGAATTATTGGACGCTTGGGCCATCCCCGTAAAATCGTGACCAATTATCATAGTGGTGGTAAGCCGATGGCCTTGGAACAGCTACTGAAATCCCATTTATCGCAAAGTAAGCAGGCTGAGCTGGTTAAGAAGCTCAATGAACTGGGGATTACCATTGCCACACAACTACAAAAAACATATCCGAATTTCCGGCAAATTGGTGTGGACATTGGATTGGATCATCGCTTTATCCCGTGGATCATTGAGGTGAACACGAAGCCAGACCCATACATTTTTAACCAATTGTCAGATAAGTCTATGTACCGAAAAGTATTAAGCTATTGGCGACTGGCTAATGAAAAAAAGAAAGTTATAGTCCCAAGCAAGGATAAGAAGAATAACGACAAGAATAAAGATAAAAATGCAAATAAAGTTGATCATACAAATAAAGAAACTAAATCAAAAAAAGGATGAATTGTTTATGATTCATCCTTTTTCTCTTGCCTATTTACCCTAATCCTAACCGCGAGGGGGCGATTCGGACATAATTTGATGAAAAAAATGGACAAATTTGATCTCTTTAACATTAAAAGTATATAATAGACCTGCACAGCATCAATAAGTGAATAAAGACATATGGGAAGAATGATTTTAAGGAGGAATCGCGATGAAATCATTTAAGTATGCTTTGGAGAAAAAGGAACCCAGAATCGGGCCAGGGGGTATCACACGTGGGGCTTCAGTCCATGATTTCCCTGTATCAGAAGGAATAGCAGGGGTTTCGATGCGTCTGGAGCCGGGTGGAATGCGCGAGCTTCACTGGCATGCCAATGCAGCTGAATGGGCCTATGTGATTAGCGGTTCCTGTCGGACAACTGTTATCCATCCAGACGGTACTTCCTATGTCGATATTTTTAACCCCGGTGATGTATGGTATTTCCCGCGTGGTTATGGTCACTCCATTCAAGGTCTTGGTCCTGGAGAGTGTCATTTTATCCTGATTTTCGATAATGGTGATTTTTCGGAGGACCATACGTTCAGCATTACTGATTTTATCGCTCAGACTCCCGCAGATGTTGTCATGCAGAATCTCGGATTTGCAGCCGACGAGCTCGCTCTTTTGCCAAAGAAGGAAGCTTATTTTGCAAAAGGGCCTGTCCCATCTACCGCATCTCATGATGCATATCCGCGCATTTCTTCTGATCTGATTACTAAACACCGCTATCCTTTAATGGCCAAACAGCCCAGATTGGCACCGGGTGGAGGGACTCAGCGGACCGTTACAGTAGAAGATTTTCCTATTTCTTCGACGATGGCCGGATCTGTAATTGAACTGGAGCCGGGCGGATTGCGAGAAATGCACTGGCATCCCAATGCGGATGAATGGCAGTACTATTTGGACGGCAAAGCAGAAATGACTGTATTTCTGGCAGAAGGGAATGCAGTGACAGAGCAGTTTGAGGCCGGAGATGTAGGGTATGTACCTATGGGAGCCGGGCATTATATTAAAAATACCGGATCGGACGTATGCCGTATTTTGATTGGTTTTAACAGTGGTCATTACGAGGCCATTGATTTGAGTGAGTGGATGGCTGGCAACCCTGTTGATGTATTGGCAACGAATCTGAGCCTTCCTCAAGAAATAGCGCATAAACTACCTCATAAATCGGTCTTCATCGCTCCGAAATCTTAAATCTTAAATCTTAAAACAACTAAAATGCCCGCTTAGACTACCTTATTCCAAGTTAGCCTAAGCGGGCTATTGAACTTGATTCTATTTCTATTGTTTTGTAGAAAGCAATATAGTGAATTTAAAATTGAACAACCTGCAACCCTGTGCTATTCTTATACGAAAGTGAAGATTAACGTAGCAAACGTGATATATTATTACGCCTAAAAACATCTGATGATACGATGTATAGAAGGGATGTACAGCCATGAATTCTGTCATTGAGCTTAACAATGTAAGCTGGAAGAGAGATAACCGTACCATACTGGATCAAATCAATTGGCAGGTATCTGAGGGAGAGCATTGGGCTGTGCTCGGCTTGAATGGATCAGGCAAAACAACGATGCTCAATATGATTAATGGCTACATATGGCCAACCACAGGTAGTGTCGGTGTATTGGGTCATACTTTTGGGGATGTAGATCTGAGGGAATTGCGCAAATCTATTGGTTGGGTCAGTTCCTCTTTACAAGAAAGGATTAATGGAAGCCAGCGTACACAGGATGTCGTCATCAGTGGTAAATTTGCCTCCATTGGACTGTATGACCAGACGACGGATACAGATTATGAACAGGCCGTTCAGCTTATGAGCCGACTGGGCTGTGCTCATCTCGTCGATCGGTTGTATCAGGGATGCTCACAGGGAGAAAAGCAAAAAGTGCTTATTGCTCGCGCGTTAATGGCCTCGCCCAAGCTGTTGATTTTGGACGAGGCGTGCAACGGGTTGGATTTTTTCTCTAGAGAAGCATTATTGGATAGCGTTCGTCAACTGTCCGAGACGCCGGGTTCTCCCAATTTATTGTATGTTACACACCATATTGAAGAAATTTTACCGATGTACACACATACGATTCTGATTCGCCGGGGTACGGTGTTTGCCAAAGGTAAAACGACTGATATCCTGAGCAGTGAAACGCTTAGTACTTTTTTTGAAACACCTGTGCAAGTAGACTGGAGACAGGATCGTGCATGGCTCTCTATGGTGTAGAGAGCCTTTTGTCCGTCTAACCTGCTACCAGCATAATCAGAATGGGCAGAACCAGGAATGAGGCAAGCGTGCTCCACAAGATGCAGGTGGAGACCAGTTTTGGCGATGCATTAAATTTTTCGGCTAAAATGACTGCATTCACTGCCACTGGCATCGAGGCCAGAATGAAGAGAACGGAGAACAAAAGACCTGAAATTCCCAGTATCAGCATGGCAAGACAAGCCGCGAGCGGGGAAAGCAGAAGTCGGATTGTTAGTCCTGCGTAGCTGGCTTTTTTAATAGATGGCTCCAGCTTGAGTATTTTCACATAAGCCATTTGGGTACCCAGAATCGCCAGCACAACCGGAGAATAAGCAGCTGCAATCATTGAGACACTCGATTGAATGCCGGAGGGCAGATGCCAATCCAGTGCTCGAAGTCCCAGTGCGAGAAGAGCCGCATAAATTGCAGGGAGAGAAAATACCGACTTCACGGCACTTTGAACAGAAAATTCAGAGCGGGCTGCAAAATAAACGCCAATAGTATTGACCATAATCATTTGGATGACGACATATACAGAGGCTTTATCCAGACCAAGCTGCCCAAAGGCAAGTAAAATGAGTGGCAACCCATAATTTGCACTATTGGTCAGTGTGGAAATTAAGGTGAGCCCAGCCGTTTCCGGGGCGCTCAGCCTAAAGATTTTCCCTGCTAATTGTGCAATTCCCCACAATAGCAGCAGGTTGAGTAATGAAAAAGCGGCTGTCTGTGTCACATCATGCCAGGAAAGCTGCGCTTTGAGCAGTGTGTCCAGAATCATGGCAGGACTTAAAAAATATAAGTACAAAGTCGAGAGCGGTTTTGTTTCCAGCTTCATGAATTTGCCGAGTAAAAATCCGGCAATCACCGGAATGGACAGCGGAACGATAACGGATAAAAGAGTTGAAAGTACGATTTGAATCATGAATTCCACCCATCCTTTCTGTAATGACATTTTCCATTATAAGGCGCTACTTTTGGGCCCGTCCAAGATGGATAAACAATTAAGGTTATAGGTATATACTATGAAGCTTAGCGCACTTATTCTGAGAACAACAAAAGGGATGTCCACAGCCATGTTGAACGGCTAGTAGGAACATCCCTTTTATGTGAAACCGAGTATTCTAATGGTTTAAGCAGAAGCCATAGTTTTTGCTTTGGTTCGGCATTCGTCAGAGCAATAGTGTTGATGCTGTTCTTCGCAGTCTGGGCACACGATATGTTGGAGATTGCAGACCGGGCAGTTAATATAATGATCGTTTGGCGTTTCACAGTGGTAGCATTGACCGACAATAACGTCTTCATCCGTATGGTTGATCCGAACCGAAATCCGTTCGTCAAACACATAGCATTTACCGTCAAACAAACGCCCTTGTACTTCAGGGTCCTTGCTGTAAGTCACAATGCCGCCATCCAACTGGCCTACATCGTCAAAGCCTTCTTTAATCAGCAGACCGGACAGCTTTTCGCAACGAATACCTCCAGTACAGTATGTCAGGATTTTCTTGTCCTTGAACTGAGTCATATTATCGCGAATCCATTGTGGAAATTCACGGAACGATTCAACTTCGGGGCGAATGGCTCCGCGGAAATGACCGATGTCATATTCGTAGTCGTTACGACCGTCCAGAACCACGACATCTTCATCTTGAAGCTGTTCATAAAACTCCTTTGGTGACAGACGCTTGCCGCTAATTACATTAGGGTCCAGCTCGTCCTCATGACGTAGCGTAACCAGTTCCTGGCGATGACGTACAAATATTTTCTTGAACGCATGACCGTCAGACTCATCTATTTTAATAACGATATCGTGGAATTTCGGATTGGCGCGCAAATCACGGATATACTGCTCCGTTTGCTCTACTGTACCGGACAGTGTTCCGTTGATTCCTTCCTCAGCAATCAAGATTCTTCCCTTGACGCCCAGCTCTTTGCAGTAAGCCAGATGCTCTGCCGTAAAGGTGGCAGGATCTTCAATATTGACATATTTGTAAAACAACAAAATTCGATAAGCATGTTCACACATGTAAAATCACCCTCTGATTCAAGTCAAAGTTTTTTAACAAGCAAGTTTAAATGTACCACATTCTTTAAGTTAGTCAACATAAATGTATAAAAAGTGGAAATGGAAAAGATGACGAGCGACAAAAGTAAGGGGTTACATTATAATGGTATTGTGGGGTTGATGAGATTTGCGGTAACAGGTTAAGGTCTAACAGATGAAAGGATGAATTCAATGGAACATCTTTTGACAGCGCATACACCACCTATGGGATGGAATAGCTGGGATTGCTATGGCGCAGCAGTAAGGGAAGAGGAAGTACGGGGAAATGCTCAATATATAGCGGAGCACCTGAAGGAGTATGGATGGGAATATGTAGTGGTGGATATTCAATGGTATGAGTCGGGAGCAGTATCTTCACAGTACCGACCATTTGTTTCATTGGAAATGGATTCATTTTCACGTCTGATTCCAGCGGTGAATCGGTTCCCTTCGGCAGCAGACGGTCGTGGGTTCCATGCTCTTGCAGAATATGTGCATAGTTTGGGATTGAAATTCGGGATACATATTATGAGGGGCATCTCTAGACAGGCGGTTCATCAGGATACCCCGATTTTGGGAACTACAGCTACGGCCAGACAAATTGCACATCCTAACTCTATTTGTCCTTGGAACACAGATATGTATGGGGTAGATGCATCCAAGGAAGGCGCACAGGAGTATTATAATTCTTTGTTTGACCTGTATGCGGAATGGGGTGTCGATTTTGTCAAAGTAGATGACATTGCTGCATCACGTCTCTATGGTATTCATTTGGCGGAAATCGAAATGATTAAGCGGGCTATCGCCCAATGCGGACGTCCGATGGTGTTAAGTCTATCGCCTGGTCCCGCACCGCTGGAACATGCATCTGATTTAATCGCAAATGCGAATATGTGGCGTATGACTGATGATTTCTGGGATGTATGGCCTTTACTGTATGGTATGTTCGAACGCTGCGAGAAATGGGCGGAACATGTAGGTCCAGGTCACTGGCCGGATTGCGACATGTTGCCGCTCGGACATTTAGGTATTCGTTCGGTAGATTCAGTAGATTCTGGCAGTCATGATCGTTGGACACGCTTTACGAAGGATGAGCAGCTGACGATGATGACCTTATGGAGCATTTTCCGGTCTCCACTGATGTTCGGAGGAGAACTGCGTGATAATGACGCATGGACACTTTCATTGCTGACGAACAAAGAAGTGCTCGATGTTCATCACAACGGTGTGAATGCGCGACAGGTCTACAGAAAGGATGAACATATCGTTTGGACTTCTCACAATGAGGAAGGTCACGTATATGCGGCTTTATTTAATGTTGGAGATGAAGCTTCAACAGTCCGTGTATCCCTACAGGAGCTTGGAATTGAAGGGCAGGCAAGTGCCAGAGACTTGTGGAACCATGTGGATTTAGGTGTTATAGTGCAGGAACTGTCCGCAGATTTACCCCCTCATGGAGCTGCTCTATTCTCTATAAAATAACAGGATGCTAGGAAGAAGGATCTAAGCTGCAAGTTCAGTTCTAGTCATCTTATCGTAATGTGGAGGGTATCTTTACGATGAGGTGACTTTTTTAGCATGTGTAACTTTTTGATATTTTAACGGACTCGACATGATTCTTGGGAATTTGACATTTAGAACATGTTAGGTTTATAGAGTGCCTATTTCTGCACAAATTTAAATCATTCTAGCCGAATAGAGTCGAGAAAGGAGTCAAATGATGAAATTAAAAAAAATTCACAAAAATGAACAGGACGAGCCTTGGCCCTCTAGCGAACAAATACTGTGTATAGGAGGGGCAAATCTGGATCGTAAAATCATGGTTAAGGGTACATTTCAGCTTCACACCTCCAATCCGAGCAGCACTAGGCTGCAATCTTGCGGTGGGGTAGCACGGAATGTAGCTGAAAATTTAGGGAGGTTGAGCCGACGGGTCAGCCTGCTAACCGCAGTTGGAGATGATGCGGAAGGCGAATTTATCATCGAACAGTCTAGCCGTTACATGCATGTGATTCCTCTTCAAGTCAAAGGTGAGTCGTCAACTGGCGTTTATACTGCCTTGCTAAACGAGCATGGTGAGATGATTGTAGCGACAGCAGAAATGGAGATTTATGATCAGATTCGTCCTTCAGTAATTTTTGAAAATATTCCTTTAATCGCCTCGTCCCGACTTGTTCTGCTGGACACTAATTTCTCTATGAACGTAATAGCGGCCACCATACATGTCTGTCAGGAACATCAGGTTCCGCTTGTCGTTTCATCGGTGTCAGCTTCCAAGATGAGAAAGCTTCCCCGAAATTTGCATGGGGTGGAATGGCTGGTATGCCAACCGGAAGAGGCTGAAGCTTATTTGGGACTGGAACTTAAAGATGACCAGCAGATATTGGACGCAGCTCGAGTTTTTCACAAACTAGGGGTTCAAAATGTCATTATTATCTGCGGTGCTGAGCATGTGTTGTTTGCTTCTCAGGATGGAACTCATGGACAAATCCCTATCCCTCCAGTTCAACAGGTCATTGATGTCACAGGCGCAGATGACGCGTTTATTGCCGGGATGATTTATGGAATTACCCAAGGTTATCCTATGGAGCAAGTGTGCCAGTTTGGAATCAGTTGTGTCGACTTAACCATACAAACGGATCGGACAGTCTCAGACACCATTTCTGTGAATAAACTCCATTCTAGGTTCCAGGAGCTGTATGGCACACATTCGCAAAATTTTGTATTTTTTAAGGGTGTGTATTTTAAAAAGAAAAATACATAAGTAAAGAAGAGAACACTTAACCTACAACAGCGTGTATTTAGAGCTTCACAGATGTAATGATCTCAAATATTGAATGTATAAAAGGGGCAGGTTGTCTGATGGACAGTGTGAAATACGCTATTGTTTTTCTGCCGCTGTTTCTTCTTTATTTGCTTTTAAAGGGAGGGGCTTTGGCAGTAGGATTTCTATATCGACTGATCTATTCAACGCTAACCTTACGTGGGGAAGTGAGTGACGAGCTTCTAGCTGTGCAGCATGCTAAACGTATTATCGTAATCGGCTCACCGGGGAGCGGCAAGACTTTTTTGGCCAAACGACTGTCGATGTGGACTCATTTGCCGTATATTTCGTTGGATGATTTGTATTGGGGACCGGAGTGGAAGCGGAGTACAGACAAACAATTTCATAAACAGCTGGGTGAAGTCCTGCAAGGGGAAGAGTGGATTATCGAAGGCAATTATCATGAACGTTATTTTACCGAGCGACTCCAGCGTTCCGACACAATCATCGTAATGGATGTCAGCACGATTGAGGCGATATCAGGTGTTATCACGCGTTCGCTTAACCGTTTTTTATTTTCCAAGGAGCTACCCAAAGGAGTAGAGCAAGAAGCCGTTCGTATTTGGGATATTTCACCTCGGTTTGTCCGATTTGTTCTGGGTTTTCGCAGGCGTATCCGTCCTAAAATATGGCCGCTCATTTTGCAATATGGTAATGAAAGGAATTTGATTATCTTAAAATCTAAATATCGTTCATGTCCTTGGCTGAGCCCAGATAGACAATTATCTCCTTGACTTGAATCTGCGTTTCGTGTAAAGTGGTGAAAATTGTAATATATAGGAATAGTGTAGACCAAGGATCAAAGGTTCAATTACCCGCTGTACAGAGAAGAAACCCATGGGCTGAAAGGTTTCTCGCCGCGAATGAACGTTTTCCTGCCTTGCGAGCTGTAACGGTGCGTAAGATAAACCGTTACCGGCCAGATACCGTTATCTGAAGAAGGACCGTACCGAATATGGTTACGGTCAAATGAAGGGTGGTACCACGACACATTCGTCCCTGACGGATGTGTCTTTTTTGCGTACATTTTATCGTTCTTACAAGGAGGAAGCCACACATGCGCCAAAGCCAATTATTACTGACAACCTTGCGTGAAGCACCTGCAGAGGCCGAAGTGATTAGTCATCAGCTTATGCTGCGGGCAGGATTTATCCGCCAATTGGCGGCTGGAATGTATACCTATATGCCACTGGGCAGACGGGTACTCAGAAAAGTGGAACAAATTGTACGAGATGAGATGGATCGTGCAGGAGCTGGAGAATTGCTGATGCCTGTATTAAAGCCAACGGAACTGTGGCAAGAATCGGGGAGATACGATGTGTACGGTTCAGAGCTGATGCGTCTGCAAGATCGACATGATCGGGAGTTTGCATTAGGGCCTACACATGAAGAGGTCATTACGTCTTTAATACGAAATGAAGTGAATTCCTATCGGAAATTGCCTGTAACACTGTATCAAATTCAAACCAAGTTTCGGGATGAACGACGTCCTCGGTTTGGGTTGCTTCGCAGCAGAGAATTTTTGATGAAGGATGCCTATTCGTTTGATGCCAATTGGGAGGGACTAGATCACACTTATTGGGCCATGTTCCAGGCATATCAACGTATTTTCACCCGCTGCAGTCTGAATTTTCGCGCCGTCGAAGCAGATGCTGGTGCTATTGGTGGTGAAGGTGAAACCCACGAATTTATGGCGCTGGCTGATATAGGAGAGGATACCATAGTGGCGTGTACCTGCTGTGATTATGCTGCCAATCTTGAAAAGGCAGAGCCACGTTCTACGGGGAGCATAGGAATATCTTCTGTCTTCGATGAAAATGAACATGACAGCCATCCTTCTATCGATACAGATGAAATGGAAAAACTGTATACTCCAGGTCTGCGCACCATAGATCAACTGGTTGATACCCTTCACATAGAGCCCCAAGAAATCATCAAAACATTGATTTATATGGCTGACGATCAGCCGATTGCGGTAGTTGTCAGAGGAGATCATGAGGTCAACGAAGTAAAAGTTAAACAAATTTTAGGTAGTGAAAAATTCGAAATAGCAAGTGCAAATGCCGTCACAAAGGTGACTGGAACCCCACCTGCGTCCATAGGCCCATGCGGCTTGACAATCCCTGTGTGGGTGGATTACGCCGTTGTCCAAATGTCCAGCGGTCTTGCAGGCGCGAACGAGCAGGACTACCATTATCGGCATGTGAATCCAAGGCGTGATATGGATCTTCGGCATGTGGCAGACTTGCGCAATGTTATAGAAGGGGATAGATGTCCTCGATGTGACGAAGGGAAATTGGAACTCCACCGTGGAATTGAGATTGGACACGTATTCAAACTGGGCACCAAGTACAGTGAGAAGCTAGGGGCGACCTTTCTAGATGCGTCCGGAACCGATCAAGCGATGATTATGGGCTGCTATGGTATTGGCATTTCCCGAATCCTGTCCGCCATTGTAGAGCAGAATCATGACCAGAACGGAATGATATGGCCCCACGCACTGGCTCCGTTTCAGGTTCATATCATTCCGATTTCAGTGAAAGACAGGCTTCAGATGCAAATAGCCGAGGAGCTATACAGCCAACTACAGGATCGCGGTATAGAGGTTCTGCTAGATGATCGTGACGAACGTCCAGGAGTTAAATTTAAAGATTCAGATTTAGTAGGTATTCCCGTGCGCATCGTCGTTGGTAAAGATGCTGAACACGGAAAAGTAGAATTCGTAGAGCGAAGAAACAGCAACAAAGAGTCGATTCATATCCATGATGTAGAGAGAAGAATATTGAGTCTCATACAACACTAAGCATCTGTATCCCGCAGAATATGACCTTCTCCAAGTGTAATCTCATGAAAGTCCGCCATCTGACGTGCCTGAAAACGAATGGGCTTGTCTCGACCTATCATAATGATATTTTGAATGTCGGCAACGCCTTCCGATGGTAGAGAGAACGTTGTGACATAGGCGAATTCTTCACGCAACGTTGTGTGAATGGCATGGACTAGATGATCGTGTTCACTTTTGCCCATTACATTCATAATTAGCGATCCTTCGGAATCCAGCTTTTCTTTAGCCATCTTGAAAAATTCCCAGGATACTAAATGCAAGGGTGTACCCTGCTCCGTGAAGGCGTCCAATATAATATAGTCATAAGCATCCGGGGCCTCCTTCTCCAGGATGCGACGTCCATCGCCAATAGTCACATTGTTCTGGTCGTACCCAAAGAATGTTCGGCTGAATTCTACCACTTGCGAATCCAGCTCGGCAATCTTAAAGCGTTTATCTGTAAAGTGACCCGCAATCGTGCCTATACCATGCCCGATAACAAACACGTCTTCAAATGACGGATCGTTCAGCTCCATAAGATGGATGATTGCTCTGGGATATTCGAACAGAATGCGTTGCGGATGATTCAAATCTAGCGCACCTTGGACAGCCGCATTTGAAAATTCCATCACACGAAATAACCCCTTTTCACCATACAGCTCCGTGGTTTCATATACCGTGATTTCATGGTTATTGCTCAACTTTTTATATAAGACATCCAAGTGAATAATCTCCTTCAAGTCAGACTTCCTCCTCATCTTAGACATTCATAGGATTGTTGTCCATAGATGAGGAGGATTGTAGGCAGAATTGTTTATTTTTCCATAACGGAGTGTTTGAACTTGTTCGTATGTCCTTTAGGAGATATAATATACAAGGATATAATGAAGTTCGTTGTGTATATTCATACAGGAAGAGAGCGGGATATTATGGGACGTAAGTGGAATAACATTAAAGAAAAGAAGGCATCCAAGGATGCTAATACGAGTCGTATATATGCTAAATTTGGCGTGGAAATTTATGTGGCAGCCAAACAGGGCGAGCCTGATCCTGAATCCAATCGGGTCCTAAGAGTCGTGTTAGAACGTGCAAAAACGTACAATGTACCGAAAGCGATCATTGACCGTGCTATTGAAAAAGCAAAAGGTGCTGGAGATGAAAACTACGTAGAGCTTCGTTATGAAGGTTTCGGACCGAACGGTTCCATGGTCATTGTAGATGCACTGACGAATAACGTGAACCGTACAGCATCGGATGTGCGTTCTGCTTTTACTAAAAATGGCGGTAGCCTGGGCGTGAGCGGATCTGTAGCCTATATGTTTGATTCAACAGCAGTTATTGGTCTGGTAGGTAAAACTCCAGATGAAGTGCTGGAGCTGCTGATGGAGGCAGATGTCGAAGTTCGTGACATCATTGAAGAAGATGAAGCCGTCATCGTATATGCAGAGCCTGATCAATTCCATGCTGTTCAGGAAGCTTTCAAGCGGGCAGGAGTAACGGAGTTTACCGTTGCCGAGCTCACCATGCTTGCCCAAAATGATATTACTCTTCCAGAAGATGCACAGGCTCAATTTGATAAATTGATTGATGCATTAGAAGATTTGGAGGATGTTCAGCAGGTTTACCATAACGTAGACTCTGAGGAATAGTCGGATTGCATCATTTACACCTGAGCGTTTGGATAAAATAAACATTCCTAAACCATCGTATTTCGGTACGATGGTTTTTTTGTAAATAAAATTATATAAAATCAATTTTATTTTCTTGACTGATCAGTCTGTAAAAATTATAATCATAAGCAAGGAGGTGACATGAGGTTTGGGAAGAGCTAAAGAATTTGATACTGAAAGTGTTCTGCGAAAAGCTATGGCTGTATTTGGAGAGCATGGGTATGAGGGAACTTCTCTGACCATTTTACTGGATCAGCTGGGTATAGCGCGGCAGAGTCTTTATGATACCTACGGCACGAAATATGATTTGTTTTTTTCGGCTATTCAGCTTTACATACGTGACAAAACCGAAGCCGTAGTACATCTGCTCAGTCAACCTGGGAGCATTAAGGATGCAATAGCGATGATTTTTAATGAATCTGTTAGAGTCTTGATGGATAAGAGGCTGTCGAAGGAATGCTTTATTATGAACAGTGCTATTGAACAGGCTCCGCATCATCATGAGATCAAAGCTTTTATTACTGAAAACACTGAAAAGCTTGAACTTGCTTTTTACAACGCCCTAGTCCGCGCCCAAAGTGAGGGGGAGATTCATGCTACGGAATCTGAACTGTTGTCAATCGCCAGATTTCTAAATCATGCCCGATTATCGCTGACATTTACCGCCAAGACAGGCGCAAGCCCTGAGGTGCTTAGAGATATTGTGCGTACGACGCTGTCGATTTTGGAGTGATCTTTATAAACGCTTAATAGCGTTTATTTTTTGAATATTCTAGACCGATTAGTCAAATTTTTTTTGAATATTCTAGACTGATCAATCTAGAATTCTTATGTTTAATTTCTGTCTTGAATTAGTTTTAAGCAGGAACTAAAAATAATTATGCGAGGTGTCTACTATGACAATCAATCCGAATACCGACAAAGCAAAACAGCAAGCGCAAACAGTCATGCATAAATTTATGAGCAACATGTTAGAAGAAAATATGGAGCAATGGATTTCATTATTTGATGATCACGCTGTTTTCGAGTTCCCTTATGCGCCTAAGCATTTTGCACAAATGCTTCAAGGCAAAGCAGCGATTTACGAGTATATTAAGGAATTTCCTAATATGCTTCGGATTCAGGATTTCTCTTCACCAATTATCCATACGACAACGGACCCGGATTTATTCGTGGCCGAATTTGCCTGTGAGGCGCAGGCTGTGAGCACAGGTAAACCGTATAATCAAACCTACATTTCTGTTATTAAGTTGAAGAACGGAAAAATTACTCACTACAAAGATTACTGGAACCCTTTGGTCGCTCTTGAAGCCTTGGAATCATGAATGAAAGAGTTCAAGCCTCATGGAGATATGAAAATCTAGACTAAGATAAAAAATTTAAATAGGAGTTGAATTTTATGAAAGACAGAAATATAACGTTGATTACAGGGGCAAACGGCAAAACAGGCAGCCGTGTAGCTGCCAAACTTACGCAACTTCAGTATCCAGTACGTTTGGCTGGGCGTACTAAACCTGGCAATTGGGAAGAAGAAGATTATGTATATTTTGATTGGTATGATGAATCAACACATACACAGGCGCTGATGAATGTAGATAAAATTTATTTGGTAGTACCTGTGTTGGACGTCAATCCCGCCAAAGTGATGATTCCTTTTATTGAGAGGGCCTTGAGAGAAGGAGTGCAAAGATTCGTGCTTTTAGGCAGCGCATCTGTGCCTGAGGACGGGCCAGTATTTGGACCTGTGCATCAAGCACTTCGTAGATTAGCTCCAGAGTGGGCTGTATTACAGCCATCCTACTTTATGGAGAATTTCACAGAAGGCCAGCATGTGGAAACGATCAAAAACAACAAGGCCATTTATAGTGCAACCCAAAACGGGAGAATAGGCTTCGTAAGTGCAGATGACATTGCAGAAGTGGGAGTGAGGGCTCTTATTGACGATAAACCACACAACACAGCTCATGTCATCACTGGACCTCAAACACTAACATATAACGAAGTGGCTGAAATTATTGGGAAATCAACAGTCCAACCGATCCAGCATATCTCTTTGTCTGATGAAGAGTTGAAAGCGGGCATGGTTCGCGCTGGAATGCCTGAAGAATATGCAGATATGCTGGCAGGATTGGATAGAAGGATACGTGAAAACGGAAGTGAAGACCAAGTGACTGATACCGTTAAGCTTGTCACTGGGCGCTGTCCGGTCTCATTTGAGCAGTTTGTCCTGAGCCACGGAAACAGCTGGAAGACATCATGACGAAGTGATTCCTTTATTTATTTTTAGGGTCATAAGAGTAACCAGGATACTTGACGACGGGCCATTTGACCTTTCGTAAATTAGAGATTACATCAGAACCAACATGTAAATTACTTTGAATCAGTTCTGTAGGCGTAAGAGCCATCCATTGATTTAAGGACACATCTGCAAAACGGTCACTTTTAAACATTTCAAGAAACCATAGTGTGCTGGAGCCAGTATTTTGAATGTAATGACCATAAGCAAAAGGCACATATCCAACATCCCCGGCCCTAAAATCAAATGTACGTGCTGCACCATTACCGCCAAAGACAGTCATCCGTCCTTGCCCTGCAAGGTAGTATTGCCATTCATCATTATTGGGGTGCCAGTGCATCTCTCGCATGGCTCCGGGTTCAATCTCAACCAGGGCAGCTGCGATAGTTTTGGAAATCGGAAAATTGGAGGAGTCGACAATCCGTACGCTTCCGCCCGGTGTTTTGATCGGGGGCTGAGCTAGTAATTCATGCTTAAAGGATAGGGGCAACGTCCCATAGGGAGAGGGAACCGCTTGACTTTGGATTGAACCGGGAACGGAATCCTGATAGATGTAGACTTGGTCTTGAGGAATGGCTGCAAAATCGGTTTCTGGAATCCCGAAATTTGCAGAAATCACCTCTTTGGGAGTATGGGCGAACCAATCTGAGATGGATAAGGTGTTCAGATCGGAAAAACTGCCATCATCGAAAACCAGCAAAAACTCACAGCCTTCTTCAAGGCCCTGTATAGAATGCGGGATGCCTGGTGGAAAGTACCAGAGATCGCCTGGGCCCACATCAGCAATAAAATTACGTCCATCTTGGTCAACTGCCGTAATACGTGCACTTCCTAACAGCATATAAGACCATTCTGCCTGCTGATGCCAGTGAAGCTCACGGACACCGCCCGGTGTCAAACTCATGTTCACTCCGGCAAGAGTTGTGGCAATGGGTAACTCCCTTACTGTAACTTCTCTTGACCACCCACCATGATTAAGCTGCATATGAGCATCTGAAAAAGAAAACCGCATATTCGGTATGAGACCATTGTCCGTTACGGGAGGAACCAGCATATCCGGATTTTGTAAATCCCTCATCACATCACGTGGACCCTTGTCGATGCCCCCTGCACCATCACTTCTGATGGGTTGGGGGATTCCGACTTTCTTTGAGCAATCATTATGCATCATTTGATCTTCCTCTCTAGGTTGAAGCATGATGAAGCATAGGATTAAGAGAAAATACGCATAAAGATTTTATGATGACATGATGAGTTTTATACCGTGTGCGATAGATCTGTAAACTGTGCTTGAATGATTTGAGCCAAATCGTGCGGACTCAGTTCCAGCTGAGTTCCAATTTTCCCGCCGCTTACAACGATCGTTTCCAGTTCAACTGCGGGCTGGTCGATATAAGTGGGGTAGAGCTTTTTCATTCCTATGGGAGAGCAGCCACCGCGAATATATCCTGTATGCTTTTGCAACTCCTTAACAGGAAGCATTTCAATTTTTTTCTCTCCCGCAGATTTGGCAGCCTTTTTGAGATCAAGCTCTTTATGTACAGGAATCACAAAAACAAACAGATTTTGTTTGCTATGTGCAACCAAGGTTTTGAAAACGGATTCCGGTGCTCTTTGGATCTTTTCGGCTACGTTCATACCGTCTATTTTTCCATCTTGATGGTCATAACTCAAAATATTGTAGTGGATGTGTTGCCCGTCTAATATGCGCATGGCGTTTGTTTTGCTGACACTCATTTTAATTCTTCCTTTCTTAAAGCTTTTCCAAATGATCTACATAATCTTTTGCATCCTTAAGAGACAGATCCTTAGCGATTCTTAATTCTTTTATGGCTTGAATCTTATTTCCTTCCCTGATCAGTAGAAGCAGCCTTTGATTGATTTCTTTTGAAGCTTCTGCGTCTAGGAAATGTGGAGGAGGGGGAGTAATTGTACTTGACATCGATGTTTCCGTTGGTCCTGAACGGTTCTCAAGACGCTCCACATCGGATTTCAAATCATTAAGTCGAGATTGAAGACGGTAGACCTTGAACAAAAGTATGACGGAGAGGATCAACGCAATGATTGCTACATATTCGCTAGTTGCCAATAGAATCTCCCTTTTCTTGTTAGTTTTATCACTAAATTTTTGTCTCTTATCCATAGTATATCATGATGATCGACTAATCGAATGGAGAATCATATTCTTGCGTACGGGTTGTGCAAATTGACTTATTGCAGACCGGGCGTTATATTACAGCTTATTATTAACCTTTTAATAATCACTTCAAAAGGGGTGTATTCAAATACAACCAGTCTCCAATAATACCATTCGGGTCAAACGAATTAATGTAGAGCTAGTTAAAAACACACTGAAATCCAAGGAATTTGCAACCAAGTCGTCTATAGCCAGTATTACAGGACTTAGTGTGGCAACCTGTGGGAATATTCTGAATGAGCTTCTTCAAACCGGAGAAGTATTAGAGATGGAATTGGAAGAGTCGAGTGGCGGTCGCCCGGCTAGACGGTACAAATATAACGCTGATTATTCCTATATTATTTGTTTAACTGTGAAAACAGAAGGAGGAGTACATTCTCTTACTTATGCTGTGGCCAATATGCTTGGCGATATTATCGCAGAGAATACATCCGTTGTGCCGCATATTGATTATGAAGTCATAGATGACCAAGTCGGAGAGCTAATTCATACCTATGGAAACGTCAAAGCCGTTGGTATTGGCATTCCGGGGGTTGTTCATCAAGGGGTTATTGATGTCTGTGACCTTGATCTGCTGATAGGAGTCCCTGTAGGACCACGCCTTCAAGATAAATACGGGTTAGAAGTCACCATTGAAAATGATATGCATCTGACCGTCTATGGATTTTATAACATGCAAAATTATGATGAGGACAAAACCTTTGCTATTGTTACGTTTCCCAAGGATAATTTTCCGGGAGCGGGTTTTATTGTCGATGGACATTTGTTAAAAGGAAATACCAAATTTGCTGGGGAAGTTTCCTTTTTACCCTTTGGCATAACGAGAGAGGAACAGCTTAAACAGTTAAATAGCACACAGGAATTTGTTCCTTTGGCGATCAAAACGATAACATCCATTATTGCGATTATAGACCCTGTATCGATCGCTTTGACTGGAGAGTTATCTAAGCCAGCACTGTTGGATGATATTTATAACGGCTGTCTTAAAGATGTACCCAAAGAACATATGCCTGAGATTTTTGTAAAAAACGATACGCACGATGAATACATGTATGGGTTGATTTCAGTTACCCTTGAAAGCCTGACCTACAATTTACAATTGGTGGAAAAAAGAAAATAGAAGCCTTCCGCTTTGAAGAATAGCTCACCCAGTTACAATTGGTAATTAACGGATAGATGGGTCGGGACGTTGTTATAAATATGGAAGTAAGTATTGGAGATAATACGATTATAGACTCTGCAAGTTTTTAAAATAATACTTGACATGAAACGCGTTACAAACCTTAAGATTCAATTAGAAGTACTTTATAAACATTAGCGTAGAGGTAACGTGTTTATGTCCTAGTTAATGAAAAAACATCAGCAAAGGCGGAGAAAATATGAGTACACAGTTTCCAAAAGATTTCCTGTGGGGTGGAGCAGTTGCTGCTAATCAACTCGAAGGTGCTTATCAAGAAGACGGAAAAGGCTGGTCCATTCAGGATGTAACTCCTCGTGGTGGTTGGGGGCCGGTTACGGATGTACCAACAGAAGATAATATGAAGTTGATTGGTATTGATTTTTACCATCATTATAAAGAAGATATCAAACTTTTTGCGGAAATGGGCTTTAAAGTGTTCCGTACTTCCATAGCTTGGTCACGTATCTTCCCTAAAGGGGACGAGTTGGAACCTAATGAACAAGG
Organism: Paenibacillus sp. ALE2; assembly: GCF_054113385.1. Taxonomy (NCBI): domain Bacteria; kingdom Bacillati; phylum Bacillota; class Bacilli; order Caryophanales; family Paenibacillaceae; genus Paenibacillus; species Paenibacillus sp. ALE2. The sequence goes on along the minus strand of NZ_CM134213.1, from coordinate 4,727,821 downwards.
CTTGCAATTTTATGATGATTTGTTTGATGAACTTCATAAATATGGCATTGAGCCACTCGTTACATTATCTCACTATGAAACACCTTTACATTTGTCCAGAGAATACGATGGTTGGGTAAACCGTAAGCTTGTTGATTTCTATGAGCGCTATGCAACAACTGTATTTAATCGCTACAAAGATAAAGTAAAATACTGGTTGACATTCAATGAAATCAACTCCATTCTTGAAGCACCCTTCATGAGTGGCGGGATTAGCACACCAAAAGATCAACTTAGTGAACAAGATCTTTATCAAGCTATTCACCATGAGCTGGTAGCGAGTGCAAGAGCGGTAAAAATCGGTCATCAGATTAATCCTGATTTCAAAATTGGTTGTATGGTACTGAGTATGCCTACTTATCCGCTGACACCTAATCCAGACGATGTAATTGCAGCAATGGAATTTGATCACAGAAACATGGCATTTGCCGATATTCATGCAAGAGGTCAATATCCAGGTTACATGAAACGTTTCTTCAAAGAAAACGGAATCTCTATTCATTTTGAGCCAGGTGATGCTGAAGATCTGAAGCATACGGTTGATTTTATCTCGTTCAGCTATTACATGAGTACTTGTGAGACTGCAGACGAAGCTAAAAAAGTCAAAGGTGAAGGTAACATCCTCGGTGGGGTGAGCAATCCGCATCTCGAGGCAAGTGAGTGGGGCTGGCAAATTGATCCGCAAGGTCTGCGCTATGTGCTGAATACATTCTATGATCGTTTCCAAAAACCACTGTTCATCGTTGAAAATGGTCTGGGCGCTGTGGACGAGCTTATCACCAATGAAAAAGGTGAAAAAACGGTTGAAGATGACTACCGGATCAACTATCTGAATGATCATTTGGTTCAAGTTGGGGAAGCGATTGAAGATGGAGTAGAGGTTCTGGGCTATACATCTTGGGGCTGTATCGACCTTGTCAGCGCGTCGACTGCTCAGCTTAAAAAACGTTATGGTTACATTTATGTTGACCGTCATGATGATGGCAGCGGTACACTTGAAAGATACCGGAAAAAATCGTTCCACTGGTACAAAGAGGTTATTTCCACAAACGGTGGAAGCTTGAAACGCTAATTTATTAATAAACCAGTAACTAAATTATAAAAAACATAATGATGTTTTTTACGTGGCGACCGCCTCTGCTTTATTATGGGGGAAGCGGTCGCCAATTTTTTTATGAGCGTCATTTACCACGAGAATCTAACTACATAAACGGAGTGTGGACAAGCGATGACAGAAAAAGAAAAATCACAATTAGGACTCCTATACAATGCTAATTATGATGAAGAATTGATTGAGGAACGTCTATACGCCAAAGGTCTCTGCTACGAATATAATCAGCTCCATCCTAGAAATATGGAAGAACGAGAAACACTCATCAAAACTTTACTAGGAAAGACAACGGATAGATTCTTGATTGAGCAGCCTTTTGTGTGTGACTATGGGTATAATATCGAAATCGGTGAAAACTTTTATAGTAACCACAATACGATCATGCTTGATGGGGCAAAAATAGTGTTCGGTGATAATGTATTTGTTGCTCCTAACTGCGGATTTTATACTGCGGGTCATCCTCTTGATGTGGAACAACGTAATGAAGGGTTGGAAATTGTATTTCCAATTACTGTGGGTAATAATGTTTGGATCGGTGGTAATGTTTGCGTTCTGGCGGGCGTCACGATAGGGGATGATTCAATTATTGGTGCAGGAAGCGTTGTTACCAAAGATATTCCCTCTGGTGTGATTGCCGCAGGGAACCCTTGCAAGGTCATCCGTAAAATTACCGAAGATGACAAGCACAAGTATAAAAGAAATTAACCATAAAACTACAGTTCATTTGGAACTGTAGTTTTGCGTCTTTACAGAGAACTACCAAACGTAAAGAAACATTTTTGCACAGATTTGTTCAGGGAATAATGTAATAATGAACGTAAGAGGAATATTTCCAAATTACTATGGCCTATTCAGAAAGGAAGGAAAAACTATGAAATTAATGTTTATATCAGATATTCACGGTTCACTGTATTGGTTGCAATTGGCACTGGAAAAGTTTAGGCAGGAGAAAGCTGACCGCCTTGTCTTGCTTGGAGATTATATGTACCATGGACCGCGTAATCCGTTACCGGAAGGATATAACCCGGCGGAAGTGGCTGCTATGCTGAACCAATATAAATCCCACATTGCGGTGTCGGTACGCGGGAATTGCGATGCAGAAGTGGATCAGATGTTGCTGGATTTCCCGATGATGGGTGATTATGCTTTACTGTACCATGAAGGACGGCGAATATATATCACGCATGGACATGGTTTTAGTATCGGAAATTTACCGCCACTAGAAGCGGGTGATGTATTCATTCAAGGACACACTCATATTCCGGTAGCAGATGTGGAAAATGGGGTCTTTGTACTGAACCCTGGTTCAATCGCATTGCCAAAAGAAAACTATCCATCCTCTTATGGTGTGCTGGAGGGAGCACAATTTACCGTGAAGGATTTTGATGGCAGTACGGTGAAAGCAATCACCTTTTCAAAGTAATTTCTCAAATTTCAATGTAAATTATTAAAACTTTTCCGCTTCGATTGAGACAAAGATCATATTATTGTATGATAGGAGCGGAGTCTACATTCTGAAAAGAAAGAGAGTTTCAATACATGCAAATTAAGGATTCACATTATAAGATGCCGCCTGAATGGGCGCCACATGAACGTACGTATATTTCCTGGCCTGTAAAATCTTCAATGGTTTACCCCGATATGCATGCCGAGGTATGTAAGGGTTATGCCGAAATCGTAAGTGCTATGGCGGAATTTGAACCAGTTACCGTAGTCGTAAATCCAGATGATCTGGAGAGCGTTAAAGCGCTTGAGCTCGGGGAACAGGTAGAACTGTTACCGATAGAGCACAGCGATGCGTGGCTACGTGATAACGGTCCAACTTTTCTGACGGATGAGCAGGGTCAGTTGGCAGGTATTAACTGGAAGTTTAATGCTTGGGGCGGCAAATATGCTCCATGGGATCTGGATGACCAGGTTGCGCCGCAAATACTGGACAAACTTGGAGTTCCGCGGTTAGATGCACCGCTAGTAATGGAAGGCGGCTCACTGCATGTAGATGGCGAAGGTACTCTAATTACAACCGAAGAGTGCTTGCTCAATCCCAACCGCAATCCGGAATTAAGCCGAGAAGAAATAGAACGGTACGTATGCGAATATACAGGTGCCGAGAAAATTATCTGGCTAAAACGTGGACTCAGTGGCGACGAAACGGATGGTCATGTGGACAATATTGCTTGCTTTGCTGCTCCTGGCAAGGTCATTATGCAAGTATGTGATGATCCTGAGGATGAAAATTATGAAATCACGCAGGAAAATCTGCGTATTCTAGAGCAAGCAACGGATGCCAAAGGTCGTAAGCTGGAAGTGATTCAGATCGGCCAACCGCCGCGTGTGGATTATGAAGACAGCCGACTGACACTGAGCTATATTAACTTCTACTTTGTGAATGGCGGCATTATTTTGCCTGTGTTTGGCGGAACTGCTGCTGAGAGTGATCTTGCAGCCCAGCAAGTGCTGTCAAAATTATTCCCGAATCGCAAGATCCGCACTGTAGATGGTATGGCAGTTATCCGTGAAGGCGGTAACGTACACTGTACAACCCAGCAGATGCCTGCTGTAAAGCGTTGAACGATACAACATTTATAAGGAGGACTAAGGTGAGAAAAGTAAAAGTGGCAGCAACTCAAATGAGCTGTTCTACCAATATCGAAGAAAATATCAGCAAAGCAGAGAAGTTGGTACGTGAAGCGGCGGCCCAAGGCGCGCAAATAATTTTGCTGCAGGAATTGTTCGAAACTCCATACTTCTGCCAGAAGGAAAAGTCTGATTATTATGTATATGCAACTGAGTTGGAGCACAACAAAGCGGTTAACCATTTCAAGAAGATTGCCAAGGAATTGCAGGTTGTGCTGCCAATCAGCTTCTACGAGAAGAAGAACTATGCTCGTTACAACAGTCTTGCTGTTATTGATGCAGATGGTGAAGTGTTAGGTAAATACCGCAAAAGCCACATCCCGGACGGCCCTGGGTATGAGGAAAAGTTTTATTTTAATCCGGGCGACACCGGTTTTAAAGTGTGGAATACACGTTATGCCAAAATCGGAGTAGGCGTGTGCTGGGATCAATGGTATCCTGAGGCGGCCCGCTGTATGGCGCTTATGGGCGCAGAAATTTTATTTTACCCGACAGCGATTGGTTCAGAACCACAAGATTCCTCCATTGACTCTAAGGATCACTGGCAGACTTGCATGCTAGGTCATGCAGCTTCCAATCTGATTCCAGTCATTGCTTCCAACCGTATCGGAAAGGAAACCGATGAAGAATCCAGCATCAATTTCTACGGCTCATCCTTTATCGCTGGCCCTCAAGGGAATAAGTTGGCAGAGGCTGGTCGTACCGATGAGGAAGTGCTTACCGCTGAATTTGATCTGGACGAGCTGGAAGTAGGACGGATCGAATGGGGCATTTTCCGTGATCGTCGTCCCGAACTATACAAAATGATTGCCACCTATGATGGTGATCTAAAAGTATAATCTGTATACAGATAGATATATTTCCCTTGCCGTTAAGCCGTGATGTTTCTTTTTTTGAACTCACACGGCTTTTCGAGCGGGGGATTTTTGGTTTCTAAATGGGAGTACATCTTGTGATAGATCGGAGGAAGGAGAACAGCAATGAGGCATAAGAGGATAGACCAATCGTTAGCACAGTTCAAAACTTCGACAGAAGAAAATCAAGAATGGGGATACTCGCGCGCAAGAGATATGGCTATTTTGGGCTTTTGGGACGAGTACACGCTATCTGCGCAGCGTTTATGTGAACGAATGGCTACCGAAACCCATCAAATGAGACCTTCTGAGTACGTTCCGTTCCCAACTCAGTTTGAATGGCTGGAACAAGGAGAAACAGACTTGATTATAGATGGAATATGGTCAGCTGATTTACATGGTGATCATTGTCTGTTTGTGAATATTGGGGAGCATCACCCAGAACGGCATACATCGATTGAAGCTTATATTTACGATACGCAGGTGATAGATGAGGGATTCTTCCTTCAATATCTGAACACCTCTCCTAAAGCCAAAGCCTACACACCTTCATTTAGCAAAAATGGATATGCTACAATGTGTGAACTGTTGGACAGATATGTTAGGGAAGGTATATTGGAGCGTAGGCCCTACGGTTTCAAAAGAACGGATACATAGGTGAATAACGAATAAAGTATGATTTGGGTTTGAGCTGAAAGGAACATTTCTTAAAGGATGGTTCCTTTTTTTATGTAGGACTACATTTTATCTATAGACTGAAACTATGATTCAGTACATAAAATAGCATTAGAATTTATAGATCGAATAATATAAAATCAAGTCATAAGGAATAATCGTACTCAATAAAACTTCGATATTCTTTAAAGTGAAAAAAATCACATGTAAGAGTTATGTAATGAAACTTGAAAATGAATGAAATTTGCAAAACTGCAAGGAGGAAGAACTATGAACCACTATCCTGCGATATTTGAACCTCTGACCATACGGCGTATGACCTTGAAGAATCGGATTGTAATGCCCCCGATGGGAACCAACTTTGCTGCCATGGATGGAAGCTTTGTTCAGGATCATATTGACTATTACGTACAACGGGCCAAAGGGGGGACCGGCCTGATCACAGTAGAAAATGTTTGTTTGGATTTCCCAATGGGTACGAACGGAACAACCCAGCTGCGGATGGATAATGATCAGTTTATTCCTGGACTGTTTAGATTAACAGAAGCTCTGCACTCTTACGGAGCATGTGTTTCTGTACAAATTAACCATGCGGGTGCTTCGGCTTATGCTGGACGACTGAACGGAGTCCAACCCGTTTCTTCTTCGAATATTCCTTCTAAAAAGGGTGGAGCGATTCCAAGACCTTTGCAAAAAGAAGAAATTTATGCCATTGTGCGTAAATACGGAGAAGCAGCGGGAAGAGCACAGCGAGCAGGATTTGACTGTGTTGAAATTCACGCGGGACATTCCTACTTGCTGAGTCAGTTTCTTTCGCCGGTGTACAATAAACGTACGGATGAATTTGGCGGCAGCGCAGAAAACCGTACTCGTTTTGCCAGATTAGTCATTGATGAAATTCGTTCAGTGGTGGGTCCATTCTTTCCCATTTGCTTACGTTTTAGTGCGGAGGAGTTTACAGAAGGTGGGAATACCTTGGAAGATACACTGGAGTTACTGGAGTATCTCAATGATGAGGTAGATATTTTGAACGTTTCTGCAGCTCTAAATGATTCCATTCAGTACCAGATTGACGGGATGAACCTGCCAGATGGTTGGCGCTCTTATATGGCTAAAGCAGTAAAAGATAAATTCGGAAAGGTCACGATGACCTCAGGTAATATACGGAGCCCACAGGCTGCGCAGGACATATTGGAAAGAGGTGACGCTGATCTTCTGGCAATGGGCAGAGGCTTGATCGCAGAACCGAACTGGGTACTCAAAGTGCAAAACGGCTACGAGCATTTGCTTAGAAAATGCATCTCCTGCAACATTGGTTGTGCCGATCACCGTATCTCCAAAAGTAAACCAATTTGCTGTACGGTAAATCCAGATTTGTTCAAGGAAGCTGAATACCGGAAACAACGAGTTAGAAACAATGTCCAAGTCGTTGTGATCGGTGGGGGTACCGCGGGAATGGAAGCGGCCTGTACAGCGGCTGAGGTAGGCTGCCAAGTAACCCTCTTTGAAGAAAAGGCAGAACTGGGTGGCCTTGCGCGTGATATTGCACGCTTACCAGACAAAACGCGTATCAATGACTTCCCAGATTATCTGATTCAGCGCACCAAGCAATTAACCAATCTGAATATTGTCACAGGCACACGAGCAGATCTGACGATGATTAGTGCTCTGAACCCTGATATTATTGTTAATGCAACGGGGGCCAAACCGCTGCTTCCACCGATTGCAGGTCTGCACGATCAACTAGGAAAACCGGGTACAAAAGTATTTTCTATCTTTGATCTGTTGAACAATATGGAGAACTTTCAAGAGTTTGAAGGCAAACGTATTGCTGTAGTGGGTGGCGGAGCCGTGGGACTGGATGTTGTAGAATATTATGCAGAGCGCGGGGCTCAAGAAGTTTCCATTATTGAAATGATGCCTTTATTGGGTAAGGACCTGGATATGATTACCCGCATTTCAATGATGAAAATGGTGGAGGAACGAGAAGTGAACGTCCATACAGAGACAGCTTTGACGGAAGTGTGCAGCGACCGTTTCAAAGTAAAGCGTGGAGAACAGGAGTTTGAGATTCCTTTTGATCTCGGATTCGTATGTTTGGGTATGCGTTCATACACTCCGCTGATGGATAGCTTGCTTCAATATGGAAAAGAGCATCAAGTGGAAGTTGTAAACATCGGAGACAGCAAACAAGCGCGTCGTATTATTGATGGTACACGTGAAGGTCGGAATATTCTGAAAACCATTCAACGAGTAGACGAATTTAAAAATGAGTTTTCCTATGCTTACTAAATTGAGGGTATAAGTGATAGGTACTTATGATAGGTAATTATAATGGGTATTTATGATAACAACTCATTTTATAGTCAGGTTGAAGAGACAATTTGTCTTTTCAGCCTTTTTTATTTGGGTTTATGCTGGCAAGAAGATTGATTCCTCCCTCATTTTGAAGGTAAACTATGGAAGGCATAGCAAGCAAGGCTATTATTAGCGTGGGGGGATGCGAGCGTGAGTCAACTCTTTAGTGAAATACCGGGTGCCAGCGCATGGAGCAACGTGCAAGAAATACATAAGGGCTGGTCCAGTGACAACAAGTATCATATTCAAACCGCTGACGGTAGGGAGTTACTATTGAGAATTTCCGATTTCACCCAATATGACAAGAAACAGCGAGAATTTGAATCCGTAAAAAAGCTGCATCATATAGATAATATTCTAATGTCCCGTCCGCTTGATTTTGGGATATGCAACAGCGGACAGTCGGTATACTCTTTATTTACCTGGGTCAACGGGGAAGATGCTGAAGGTGTTATCCCATCGTTAAACGCCGAACAACAGTATCAACTCGGGGTTCAGGCGGGAGAGGTATTGGCTAAATTGCATGAGATTCATGCAGAGCAGGACCTGGTCCCATGGGCTGAACATTATAATACCAAAATCAACAGATATATTAGAAACTTTAAGTCATGCGGTATTGTTTTAAAAGGAGCAGATCAAACGATAAGCTTTATTGAACAAAACCGTCATCTATTAGAAAATCGCCCCCAAACATTTCAGCATGGGGATTATCATGTCGGTAATATGGTGGTTACCCCATCTGGTGAATTGGGGATCATTGATTTTAATAGGCTGGATTATGGTGATCCCTGGGAAGAATTCAACCGTATTACCTGGTGTGCAGGATTAAGCCCATTATTTGCTTCAGGTCGTATTCACGGTTATTTCCATAATGATGTACCGGATTTATTTTTTAGATTAATGGCACTGTATATTGCAAGCAATCAGCTTTCATCGATTCCCTGGGCCATTCCATTTGGCAAAGAAGAGGTAGACGATATGGTACAACGAGCTGAAGAGGTTTTGGAGGCATATGATTACTTTCAAAACTATATCCCGAAATGGTATCTACCTAGTTGTCCTGACTTGTAAAATATGAAGACCGCCGCTCCTGAGAGTGACGGTCTATTTATAGTGCTTTATGATTGTTTCTTAATCTTATAGGTGAATTCCCAAACGGCTTGATGACCTGAGTATCGTCCACGATTTTCAGTAACAGTGACTCTTAACTTAACAGTAGAACCTTTGGAAGAAACCGAAGAGACCTTTACATTTTTCGTGGTTTCGCCTACATCAGGAATTTTGTCTTGTTCCTCAGCGTACGCATACAGCTTAATGCTACTACCCGACTTGGCTTTTACTTTTACACTGTTACCTTCACTAATGGACTGACCAGCCACCTGGGCAGCGATGGCCCAATCGTTGCCTACATGGTCATTCGAGACCAAGGTTGCTTGCTGAAACGTAACGATATACGTGGATGTTGCTGAAGCTGCGAGCGCGTACGTTCCATTGAAGATCAGGGATACCACTACCAATAAAATAGCCGATGCTTTCGCCCATACTTTATTCATTTGCCTCTCCCCCTTCAATTTGAAATATCGAGGAAAATCCCTCTATTCTAATTATCGTTTGCAGTAAAAAGAATTGTTAATGGTTGGTAAAAAAAGTTTGGTATTTTATTGCATTACTTATAACCTAATATGATGATGACTTAAATTTTAGTATAGAAAAGGAAGATGAAATAGGATGAGAAAAATATACAATGAACAAGAAATCATAGAAATGACCGTTAAGCTGCTCGAACAAACTTCGATGTACGAAGAACAGTATGAGCAATATGTAAGCCGACCTTTCCGTACAGGTTTTTATGATGATCTGAGTCCGCATGTGAAAGTTGGCAAACAGGGGTACACGCTCCAAATGTATGAAAGAGGCGTACAGATGCTAAATAAGCTTACGAAAGATGTAGAGGATGTGATGTATTGGATCATCGAAGATACGATTCATATCATTGCTCACCTAAATCTGCTTCGTAAATATAAAGTAGATAACCGAAATACTCATCTAAAATATACCAAGGAGATCATGAAGGAGCTGACAACTGCAATAAATAAAGCATTTTATGAAATTGGAGGAATCTATCAGGAATGGCATGAAGCGAATAGAAGGGCAACGTTGGAAAATCCATTAAAGTAACTAAAACGTAAAGAAACAGTTGACAATCTTGGAGGTGAAATTTACAATTTTATATTAGTGATAATGATTATCAATATCATTAATTTGAAGTATGCTCTACAATTACAATATGTTAAAGGAGAATTTACAACATGCATTATATGATGAGCAAGAAATTTCACATGATTTTATGTGCACTATTCGTAATGATCTTCGTTATTCCAGGATGTGGCAATGCTGGCAGTTCCTCAGATTCATCTGCTCAACCTGCATCTTCGGCGAAGGAAGAGGCAAGCAGTGAGTCTGGTACACGTACAGTATCTACGATAAAAGGAGATGTAAAGGTGCCCGCTAACCCCCAACGGGTAGTGGTGAACTGGTATATTGGCGATGTATTCACGCTGGGAATCAAGCCAGCTGCGGTATTTGGTTGGAAACAAGAAACCATGCCTTATTACGATAAGTTTAGCGGGATTCCTGTTATTGAAAAGTGGGAGACCGAGGAAATTATGAAGTACGATCCGGATCTCATTATTACATATGATACAAAGGATTATGATAAGCTGTCCAAAATTGCACCTGTTCTTGTAATACCTGAGGGTAAAATGACATCTGTGGAACGGATGAAATTCCTTGGTCAGGCCACAGGACATGAAGCAGAAGCGGATAAAGTGATTTCACAGTTTGAAAGCAAGTTGAGTGAGGCCAAAGAAAAACTAAATTCCGACATATTCAAAGACAAAACGTTTAGCATTTTTGAGGACTGGGGCAGTGGCTCCTACGGAATATATTATGAAACAGGCTCACGTGGAGGAACGTTGCTTTACGATTATCTAGGACTTCACAAACCGGAAAAGCTCAACACATTGGTTAAAAATTCTGGAGAGGGGAGAGGTTCTTTATCCTATGAGGTAGCTGCTGAATACTTTGGCGATTATGTCCTGTGGTTTAAGCAGGAAGGCAAAGAATCCGAATATGCGAAAACCAAAATCTGGAGCAGTATTCCAGCCGTCAAAAATGGGCACATCATCGAAATTCCAGCGAAATATGCAGGACTGTTCTACTATTCGGACGTTGCTAGTATGACAGGACAGCTAGATTATATTATTGGCAAATTACTGGAACAAACGAAGTAATGATGCATAATTGACCAACTAAGGGTGTAATCAATGTCTACTCACAAAGAACGAAATAAAAAAGGAATATTTCATTTTGTAAGCTACATGATTGTGGGCGTGTTTCTGCTCATGATAGTTTCCGCAGCATCCATCACCTTTGGTGCTGCGGAAATGAGCTTGAAGCTGGCATGGGGGGCTGTATTTCAATTTGATCCCAATATTACGGAACACCAAATTATTCATACATTGCGTTTTCCACGCACTGTGGCGGACATCATTGTTGGGTGTAGCCTAGCTGTGTGCGGGGCGATCATGCAGGGAACGACTCGCAATCCATTGGCCGACTCGGGACTCATTGGTATAAGCTCAGGCTCGACATTTGCTATTGCGCTATGTATGGCCTTTTTGCCAGGGCGCACCTATGGTGAAACCATGCTGTATTCTTGCTTGGGCGCAGCAATCACCACAGGAATTACGTACTACATCGCGTCTATAGGCAAACGGGGGATGACGCCTCAGCGCTTAGTGCTAGCGGGAATGTCCATCTCTATGCTCTTTGGTGCGTTCAGCACTTTTCTCGCAATTAAGTATGAGATTGGTCAAGCACTTGATTATTGGTCTGCTGGTGGTACAGCCAGTGCCAAGTGGAGTGAACTGGCTTTCATTTCACCACTATTTGTAGTGGGCTTGGTCTGTGCTATCGCCCTGTCTCCCTCCATTACGATCTTGAGCTTTGGAGAGGAGGTGGCATCAGGCCTAGGAATTCGAGCGAATAGAATCAAGCTATTTTCAACCTTAATCGTATTAATTTTAACGGGGTTATCGGTTATTGTAGTCGGTCCTGTTGGGTTTGTAGGTTTGATCGTGCCACATATTATACGCTATCTGGTCGGTACAGATTATCGATATATTATTCCCGCCTCAGCGTTGTATGGAGCAGTGTTTCTACTGGCAGCAGATTTGCTGGGTCGAATGATTAATCGCCCTCATGAAACGCCGCTAGGCATTATTTTTGCTTTGGTGGGCGTACCCTATTTTCTCTACCTTGTGCGCAAGCAAAGGAGGGAGTTTAGTTGAAGCTGTCCCGTAATAGCAGGGGTATAAGCATTATTTTACTGTTAAGCGTGTTGACACTGCTGGTTGCCATACTCAGTATGAATGTTGGAAAAATGAACCTGTCTCCACTTGAAGTATTGAAGGTCATCACCGGCGAAGGAACGAGCAAGCAGAACTTGATCGTATTTGAATTTCGACTGCCACGTATTGTGCTTTCCGTATTAGTGGGTATTGGCATGGGGATCTCGGGGTGTATTATGCAAAGCTTGCTCAAAAACGACATGGCCAGTCCGGGCACATTAGGCATCAGCTCGGGCTCGGGGTTATTCGTGCTTTTATATATTACGCTGTTCGCTAGTGAGGGATTACTATCGCCTATTATTCTTCCAGGGCTGGCTTTTGCAGGCGGCCTTATGGCAGCCTTCTTGATTTTTATGTTTGCTTTCAGGCGGGGAAGAGACATTTCACCTACAGGCCTAATTTTAACGGGTGTTGCTATGGGGAGTGGCTACAGCGCATTATCGCTGCTATTGACGCTCCGACTAGACAAGCAACAGTATGATTTTGCTCTGCGTTGGCAGGCTGGAGACCTGTGGGGGGACGACTGGAACTATATTATGGTGCTGCTTCCCTGGGTGCTGGCCATCTGCTTTTATGTTTTTTACAGGTCTAACACACTCAATACGCTGAACTTGGGCAATCAGACAGCATCGGGGCTTGGCGTAGCCATTAAAAGGGAATTTATCGGCTTGACGATCGCAGCAGTGGCTCTGGCTTCTGGTAGCGTGGCACTTGGCGGAAATTTCTTTTTTGTGGGGATGGTTAGTCCTCATCTGGCTCGCAGACTGGTAGGTCCCAATCATAAGCTGCTGTTACCTACTACTGCATTGGTTGGCTCGCTCGTTATATTGATTGCTGATACCCTTACACGCACGATCAGTTTTGGTGCTGATATTCCAACCGGAATCATAATCACTATCTTGGTTACCCCTTATTTTCTCTATTTGTTGTCGAAGGCCAGTTAATGTTTAATGAATGAAAAAAACGCTAACCCACTTCCACAGAAATTATGGATGGGTTAGCGGCTTGTAAATAAAGCCTAATCCTTGGCATAATTCAGACCCAAGCGATAAGCTTGGTCCAGCAATATTTCATAATGAGCAGAATTTGAACCCAGAGTCTCATCTAAGAATTCAACCTTGGAGTTGGAAACACCGCAATAATCTGCAATACCCACATTCAGCAAATGAGTAATCATTTCATCATAGTTACGCTTTTTCAGCTGTTCTTTCGAAACGCCAGCCAAGCCAATCCACAAGATATGCTGATGATGAAGGTAATTCGAACCGTACGCAAACCCATTGTTCCATACACGGTCAATATAACCCTTCAGCATAGCTGGCAAATGCCACCACCAAAGTGGAAAAATAAATGCCAACGCATCATGCTCCTTCAACCGCCTTATTTCCATTTCTACTTCAGGGGAAAAAGACTGCTCCGCAACGGACCAATCCGGTTCATCTACTCCTTTTAAAACAGGATCAAAACCAATCCCATGCAAATCTAATATCTCATAATCGTGGCCCGCATCGACAAGACCTTGTACGAAACGACCGGCAACCTTAAAGGTCAGGGAATCTTTTCTTGGGTGTGAAACAACGACTAGTACTTTCATGTTTTCACTACCTTTCTCAATAGGCTAACTTCTAGGCATGCTCCATGCTTGCTGCTATTATAAACATTAGGAAAATAATCTGGAAGTACGCACTTTTACGTTCTATAGGATAATACAGGTGCCATAGGAACATGGAAGTGCCCTAGGTAGATTACCTAAATTGACCTGAGTCACGAATTGAAGTGATGGGTTGTTTTTAGCAAACGTAGCCTTCTAAAGGAGGATTAAGGAATGAATGAACCGACCAAAAATAGGGTTCAAAAGAAGTATCAAGTTGGAGTGGAAGCAGCTTTAGAGGTAATGGGAGGAAAATGGAAGCCTTTAATTATCTACCATCTGATGACAGGACGGAAACGATCGTCTGAGTTTCGTCGGTTAATGCCCGGCATTACTCAAAAAATGCTGACCACTCAGCTCAGAAGCCTGGAAAAGGATGAGATTGTTACACGAGAGGTTTATAATGAAATCCCACCTAAAGTGGAGTATGAGTTAACGCAGTACGGCTGGGGATTAAAACCCGCACTAGACCATTTATGCTATTGGGGAGAGAATCACCTGGATAAGATCCATGGAGACAAATCCAAGGTTTTGGAAGAATTTCAAGGCTGCGATTGATATGAAGCCCTCACAAAGCATTCAATCAGAAAAGCTTGCGAAGGCTCCACTGTCGTATGACAATATAAAAGGCCTATCTGCCGGTCATTTCGTTATCATAGCTTAATTGCCATTCAATTCCAAACTTATCTTTAAGGCTACCGTAGCATTTGCTCCAGAATGTTTCTTGAAGCTCCATGTTTACGGTCGCGCCTTCTTTTAACTTATGAAAGTACGAACGAATTCTCTCCTCGTCCTTATTGACGATGGCGAGGCTAATGTTGTTTCCCGCAACAAAAGGCATACCAGGAAAAACGTCTGAAAACATCACATTACTTCCATCAATTTGAAGCCGCGTATGCATGACCAGATTTTTGGCTTCTTCTGGTAGAGGATAATCGGGGTTGGGCGGTGCTTCCCCGAACGTCATGATCTTTGGTTTCTCAGTCCCAAAAGCATGTGCGTAAAATTCTGCTGCCTCGCGACAGTTTCCATTAAAGTTAAGATAAACATCAACTGACATCTGCGTCATTCCCTTTTGGCTGATTTTTTACAGGCTAATTTCTTATTTTCATTATTAACCTGTGCACAAGCAAAAATACACTCTTGCTGACATGCTAACACGTAGCCGTTAAGGGGGAGCGTCTTTTAAAGGAAAGTAACCCGCAAAAAGGATGCTTGCCCTTAAACAAACTTTTTGCGGGTTATGATTATGGATTGGCTAGATGGAAATCAAGTTTGGAGAGGCTGGATGATAGAGCAGATGACGTGAAATGTCGCCGGGATGCTGTACGAAAAGTGGTCCCCAAGCAGGATTGGTGTCGTGCATCAGCTTTAACAGCGATATCATCCGATTAAATATAACTTGCAGATCCGCTTCGCGAGAAAGACCCTCGGTGATAGCAGCAGCTACCACATGCGCAGCGTAGAAGCCGGAACGGTGCTCGTCAGTAAGCGAACCTGTAGTTTGCAGCAAGGTTCGTAAATGTGCGGCGACGCTCTCATCCTCGTTTCTCCAGTTCTGGATTTCATCCAGACTGTGGTTTTCGAGGCTTATAAGTTTAGTCTTCATAATGGATTCTGCCACAATACGTGCAGAACGTTTTGCTGTGTTAGCGTCGATAGCTCTGCCGTTAAGTTTAATATTGGACAAATCCTTGTCGGTTTCCGATTCAATGATTTCCGCCCATGCTCCAGCTTGGTCAAATTCCAACAGTGCAGTGGCGTAGGCACCCAAGTATCCCCGTAAAATATCTGCGGCGTGTGGATCACGGGCAGGTCCCTCATTTCGAAGTTGAGCCCTGCCGGAAAACGCGGCATTCATACCCCGAAAATAACCGACTAAACCAATGGCAGCTGCTGGTCCCAAATTTAGGATACCCAATACATCAGACGCGGTTTCATCAATGCGAGAAGCCCAGTAGTCCGGTAGCCCTTGTCCAATATTTTCGCTGTTTAATCTGTTTCTGACGACATTGGCCAACTCTTGAAGTAGACCCAGATCAGCATGCAAAATATCATGACCACATACTTCATGTGGGATGCTGGACCAAGCCATTAGACCGTTTGTCGCATGTGCAGGAGGAAGGCTAACTATAGCTGCTTGCACTTTAAATGCGGCTGTGGCGTCAGCGGGCCATGTGTATGGGCCATTTTCCGGCGCTCCCCATTTTACAAGAGCTGGAATGATACTGAGATCTGGTTCTTTTATTCCTTGGCGATCTTCTGCGCTAAGAAAACCGTCATACAGGTCGCTCACAATTTCCTGAAAAGCATCGGTCGCGAGGGCACTGTAGCCTTCTCCATTTTGCAAAATGCTCTGAGCAATATCCAGCATGAGTCCGGCAGCTCTAGTTCTGCTTGGGTCCTGAATTAAAATTTCAGTGAAGCCTTGTTGCCCGAGCTCGTCCAGTTCTTTAATAAACGGACTTGCAACCGTTTCTTGATATATTTTAGGCAGCTTGGCTTTGGCCGCGTGGAGTCTTCCCATCAGTTGATGATAGTCTGTAGGATCTGACGGTCCCTGAAGATTGGAGAGCACAGCCTTCTTCACATTTTCGATACAAAGAGACATGTTGGATACATCCGGTTTGGTAACAGTAGTGATGCGATTTCTTTCCAGCATTCCTTGCATAATTAGTTTACCTCCCAGTTTTTTTGAATTAAACTACAACAGGCTGCATCGTATTCCACAAACGCTTTACCTGGCACTTTCCATCACGAAACGTTAAAAGATAGAGATCCGGATTTGTTATCTCCTCCAGAACAAAATCTGGAGCATAGTGATGCAACAGAAGTGTTAGGATCAAGCGATGAGTGACTAACAGAAAGGTGTGTTGATCGCTTTTCAGCAATTCTTCCGTTAGGGAAGTGACTCGGGCGATAACCATTTCATCCGATTCCTCTTCGGTAACGCCTCTTACTCCTTGCTCTCTAAGGCGGTTTCCAGGTGGACCAAGTTTGATTTTTAATCTTTCTTCGATGATTTCCGCAGTCTGCCAGGCTCGCATATATGGACTTGAAATGAAACGGTCTACATGTAAATCTTCCATTTGGGACAGAAAATCAGCTAACTGTTCCGCCTGATTAAAGCCATCTGAACTGAGTGGAGCATCTGGCTCATTACCAGTTCCAATACCGTGGCGAGCCACATATAACTTTACATCAGTACTCATTTAACACCCTCATTCTTCGGATAAAATTATCCTTTAAAGGAATTTAAGTAAACATTTTTTTCGCCCAGAGACTAACATGTGCGAGCTTTCACATGATTATGCTGTCCTTTTTTTGACACCTAATTTTTGCGAAGTTAAAATCTAAAAATCCAAAAAAATACAACTATAACAAACGGTAAAGCTACTTATCGCAGATTTATAGTAGATCAGGACTGGTATACATAAATATTTTCAATTCATTGCTTCTGTTTTCAAAACAAACAGGCATTATGTTCAAAGTAATGGTATGATAGCTTAGTTAAATCTGAACGACTAGTCATGGAGTGATTATAATATGGGTGGAAAAAGTAAGGGTGGCGGAACCGGCAGAGGTACGGGAAGTAAAGGCTGGACACGCTGGAACAAAACAGCGAAGCCAGTAAGGCGGAAAAGCGCTGCTGCAAGTGCGCCGGGAAATACAGCGGCCGGAGCTGTAAAAAGCGGCGCTGCCAAGCCAAGTGGGAATCGAGGCGGCAGAAGTAAGTAAGCCGAGCATGTATAGGATTGTCTTCAAAGGCGAACATCTGATTATGCTTATGTAATCAGATGTTTTTTTAATAAAACACTACAGATTTACTCTCTATAGTTATCTATAAATCTGATGCTATGATGTAAAGGAAGTGAATCATGCGAATTAACAAGTACATTAGTGAGACAGGATTCTGCTCACGTCGGGAAACGAACAGGCTGATTGCGGCAGGGCGGATTACAATTAATGGCAGCGTATGTGAAGCAGGCGCGGAAGTAGAGCCACAGGATATCGTGTTAATTGATGGGGAAGCTATCCCGGTTGACCGTAGTGAACCCGTATATTTGGCATTAAATAAGCCTATCGGCATTGTATGTACGGCAGCGGAGCAAGTGGAGGGCAATATTATTCGTTATATCAATTATCCTTCACGTATTTTTGCCATTGGCAGACTGGATAAGGCGTCAGAGGGACTCATTTTATTAACCAACGATGGAAGCATTGTCAACCAAATAATGCGTTCCGAGCATGGTCATGAGAAGGAATACGTGGTGAGGGTAGACAAGCCTGTTACAGATGAATTTACACAGACCATGTCTCGCGGCGTTGAAATATTGAACGTCATTACCAAACCATGCAAGGTTGATCGTATAAGCGAATACGAGTTTCGCATTATTTTGACACAGGGTCTAAACCTGCAAATTCGCAGAATGTGCAAGGCTTTGGGCTACAGGGTGCTAAAGCTGGAACGTGTTCGAATTATGAATATTACCTTGGATCATCTGGAACGTGGGCAATGGAGACATCTTGAGAAGGAGGAACTGGAGCTACTTCTTGCTAAATTGCAATAATGAGTACAACAAAAGTTTATTTGAGGACCGTATGTTCATACAGCCAACGCAACTTTAGTGATACTTTTTACGTAATTTCAACGAGCCGCCTACCTTGCCCATCAGCCATAACACAATAGGGAACACAATACCGAAAATCATGGCGTAAAAAGGCCATACTGAAAAAAACATGGTTATAAACTGCATGTTTGGCCAGATAGAATGAACCATTGCCATTGCAATTAGGATCAGAGGAATTAAGAGAGAGTTAGCGCTCCGCAGACGAAAAGCATCTGCAAGCCCTTGCGCTGACACATATAAAAGCAGTGCGAGTCGGAAAAAAATGGTGACAAACCAAAACACGGCAACAAAAATTTCAAACCGTTGAAGAAACTCTCCGCTACTGATTGTTCGGTTAATAAAAAAAGTAGGAAACGTCAAATTAGATACAACACCTTCACTCATCACGGCGATTATTTGTAGAACCATGAAAAAATACATGCCGCCGCTAATCAAAGCACATGTTATCACTGTCTTTCTCCACTTTTTTGGATCGGGGATGTACGGTGCAAAAAAAAGATACAGAATTGCTTCAAGGTAGGGAAAGGCAAACAAATTGAACGAAGCGAGAACGATAGGGTTCAAACCATACTCAAAAATAGGGAGCACATTATCTATGTTGCTTTCAGGAAGAAGAGTAATTCTGACCAAAATGTACAGAGCGAGCAGGAAAAAAAACAGGATTTCAGCACAACGGCCAATTACGGCAGGGCCTGATCGAACGGCGAAATAAATGACTATAAGCATGATGAAATATATGGCGTCGGGGGGAGTTTCAGGCATGATAGATATCGTGATAAAGTCGCCTAGATTTCGAAGCGTCATGATGAACACAAGAAAGGGAAAGAAAAAAATGAAAACGATGCTGATCGTCCCGCCCAAAGGACCGAAGAGGCAACGGAGATGCTCTACGAAAGATTTCCCCTGCATTTGCCTAGCGATGGAGGCATATAAAGGTATCAATAATAGATGGAAACCTAAAGAGACTGGAATGGAAAGCCAGGCATCTTGTTTAGCGACAGCGGTAATTACCGCTGGGAGCACCAGATATGCGCTTCCTATCTGATATAGTGCAAACCACATAATAGCTTGTCGAAGTGTCAAATTGGAATTCATGCTAATGCCCCCTTAAGATAACATTTTTGCAAGTAACCGGCTTATCGGTTGGAATAGGATTTGAATGCCCGTCAGTGGAGTCGGTAGTTTAACGTTGGCGATCCGTAGGATAATCAATATAACGCCTATAGTCAACAATACCGAGCTGAATACAATTTCACGCACATAGTGTTTCTCCTTAAATTTTTTAAATTCATACAACGATGCTAAAATGGAAGTTACGAGAATTACATAAAGCATATGCATCACTCCTGATTGTGTGTTCCTATATCGATTGGACTGGTGATATCTCCGAACCGGACTAAATGGTAATTGAGCTGGATGTCCACTTCGAGCGTTTGAAATTTTTGTGACCAATCCTTTTTCCATCTATGCCATTCACGCGGGAATTTACGGTGAAAAGCTTCTCCAAACCCGAATATATCGGACCCCATCTGTTGTGCATTTTGAATGCCTTCCTTCAAAGACCGTTCCAGATGCTCTTTAGCTGATTTTTGGAAATCTCTAAATGTCTCTTCATTTCTAAGGTCGGCCTTGCACGAGACTGTTCCGATATTGGATTCTGCATCCACAATAAGAGTAATGTGCGGCTCATGGTCTATTATTTGTGGGCGCATCTTTGCTTTGGAACGAATTACTTCAACAACAAATTTTCCTTCTGAATTCGGACAATCGATGGAAGCTACGGTACTAGAAACACGGTTGGATATATAGGTAAAGGCTTTACTTTGCGAATCATTCATCCAATCAATAAGTCGATCGCCCTTGAAAACACCAATTCCAGTGAAAAAATATTTAACATGTTGGGGCGACTTTGTCACATTATCAATAGTTAGACCTTTTTCTAGGTTTGTCAGTCGAATACCGGTGAGAACCGGTTCAATGCCATCCTCCGTAAATTTCTGCAAAAGATCTTTTACATTGACTGCAGAAGTTGGAGCCCATGCTTTTTCAGAGTTCTTTAATGCCTTATACATATCCATTGCAGGCAAGACCTCGGTTGGAGCTACAAATGTAACGGCCTCTTTTGCCGAATTTTCTCTGACAACGGCCAAAAAGAAATCAGGCCGAACTTCATGGTCACGGAATAGAAAGTCCAGCGGCTCCTTGATTCCTTTTTTTGCCGTTTTCTCATCAAAAATGACAAACTTTAAGTGAGACATATACATTTTTCGGGACGATTCCGTTGTTAATTTTCGAATAGCTTCAAATATGGTATCGGCGCGTTTGGAAAATACGATCGTTGGCGTCCGTTCCGTGGGGGAATTCTGAGACATTTTCGATGGGTCAACCACTTGTAAACTGACTTCATATTGGTCATCAACTGCATCAATGCCCAGAGCCATCACGACGGAAATTGCGCTCAATTCCTTACTGTTCCAGCAACCCGTAAGAAACACCATTAGCCAGATGCACATAAACAGTAATAAAATGGTGGATCGATACGAGTTCATGATGGTCTACTCCTTTAGTTTTTGCGATGTTTTTTAGTTCTATATGGAAAACGCAATATGGCGTCCCTCTGCGCCGACGATTTGTAGTTGACAAAGGGGCTCAAATACGGTACACCGAATGAATGAAGCCCATTCAGATGCACAAAGAGCATGAGAATACCAACAGTCAATCCGTACACACCAAACATAGCGGCTATGCCTATGAAAGCGAAACGTAATATCCGAATTGGAATAGCAAAGGTGTACGAGGGAATGACAAAGCTCGAAATGGCAGTTATTGCAACAACAATGACCATAACAGCCGAAACGATGTTTGCTTCTACAGCTGCCTGGCCGATCACGATGGACCCGACAATAGAAACGGCTTGACCGACCGTCCGTGGCATACGGAGACCTGCTTCCCTTAGAATTTCAAAAACCACTTCCATGATCATCGCCTCAATAAATGCTGGAAACGGTACTCCTTCACGCTGCGCGGATAAGCTTAATAACAAAACTGTTGGAATCATATCCTGATGGAACGTTGTTAATGCGACATAAATGGCCGGAGCTAACATACAGATTGCCAGGCAGATGTACCTTAATATTCGAATGATACTGCTGTAAACAAAGGATTGATAATAATCTTCTGCGGATTGAAGGAAATCTGCAAATACCGCAGGTGCGAGGATGGCGAAGGGAGATCCATCCACAAATATTGCAATTTTCCCCTCCATAATTCCTGCTGCAATTGAGTCTGGGCGATCAGAATTATAAAAGAGAGGAAATATCGTGAGTTGTTTATCTTCATGGAGACATTCTTCCAAATATTCGCTTTCAAGCACACCTTCTACATGCATGTTCTTTAACTTGGATATCATGTCCTGCACCTTTTTTGGGTCAGCGACCCCATGTAAATACATGACAGATATATCGGTCTTGGTTTTTTCGCCAACTGTTACCGAAGTAAGACGTACTCTTGTATCCTTCACCCTTCGACGAACCATAGTTGTATTCGTACGTAAAGTTTCTGTAAATGCTTCTTGCGGACCTCTGACCACAGGCTGTGTCTTCGAGTCCGAAATGCTGCGTTCTTCCCATCCAGGCAAAGAAATGATCAATCCTTCATCCATATCGTCCAGTAGTAGGAGAAGACCACCTGAGAGGATCTGTTCCAAAGCATCTTCAAAATTTTGAGTGAAGCTTGCTTCACCAATGTCCAAAATTGCGTTTTTCAATAACGGTAAAGTAATCTCATCAGAGGAAACACGATCATGCAACGGACGGATCACATTGTCCTGTACCTTTTGCATGTCAGTCATGCCGTCCAAATAAAAAAGAGCGGCGTGTTTATGGTCAGCTGTGATTTCACGAACAACAAAATCCGAACTATTACCCATGAAGTCACAAATGAGCTCGATATTCCGGCATAATTGTCTTGAAAATTTGGTATGTAACTTCATTTTCACCCTCCTCAGATACGTAGTATTAACAATAATCCGAAATAATACCACAATAATCCATGATTTTATTCGTTGTCGTTAAGATTAATAACATCTTTAACGGTGGAGGATACAATACCTGCAATAATACTATGTAAAGAGCTTAATTTATCCAAATTTCAATTCATCCAATTATTCAAACAGGCTACAGATGACTATCTTTTTTTGGAATAGTTTACTTGTGTAGTATAATATTTTTGACGGATATTCTTTACTGTCAATTCATTTAAACATCCAGATAGAGAGGGATTTGATCATGCTATTCATTACAAAAAAATTGATCGACAAGCTAGCAGAACCTTATAGAGAATCTGACATGCTTATCTGCTATTCAACTCCACAGAGCTTTTCGGCTTATACAAGTCGAGCCATATTACTCTTAAATAATGATAGGATTATTATCCTTTTCCTCAATCTATTTTCCACAAAAGTAGTGCAAAAAGTTGAATATGAAATAGCTGATTTACAGGAACAAAAATATCATTCTGGACACCTGTCTTCTGCAATATGGTCATTTAAAATCAAAGGCCAGCACAGTAGGTTCAGGATAATCAAAAAAATTCTTACGCTTGGCTCTATGCAAAGAGATTTTCTAAATTTCTTGCAACAAAATATCTTAAACTAGCGACCGAGTAGATCGGTAATTCCTGTCTGTCTAAGGGAGAGGCACTGGAAGTACTTAATGAGGATAAGTGATGAAGGTAATATTCGGTGTTTTTTTGTTATATATCATTGAGGGGAGGAATTCTACATGAATGAACTACTTATAAAAAGCGATGGAATAGAAATCTGTAGTGAGAGTTTCGGCGAGCGAGTTCACCCAGCAATATTACTGATTATGGGCGCTCAATCCTCACTGATCTGGTGGGAGGAAGAATTCTGCCAGCGTTTAGCTGATACAGGTCGTTTTGTCGTTCGTTACGATAACCGAGATGTCGGACGTTCTACAACTTATGAACCGGGTCAACCAGACTATACTTTTGAAGACATGGCAGATGATGCGATTCGAGTTTTGGATGCTTATAAGATTGAACAAGCGCATATCGTAGGGATGTCTATGGGCGGAATGCTGACTCAGATGATAGCTCTACGACATCCAGACAGAGTATTAACGGTGACTCTTTTAGCCACGTCCAATTTTGCTCCCGATCTTCCACCGATGGAGGAAAAGGTTATGGACTATTTCTCGAATATGGAAGCAATAGATTGGACGAACGAACAATCGGTGGTTGATTTTGTGGTGGGTAGATCAAGAATTCTAGTAGGTTCAAAGCATTCCTTCGATGAGAATAAGGTATATCAATTGGCAAAAGAAGAATGGAAAAGAAGCAATAATATGGCTAGTATGAATAATCACGCAATGCTGTCAGGTGGAGAATCCTATTTGGCTAGGACAGGGGAAATAAACGTTCCTACACTGGTTATACACGGTACTGAAGATCCGATTATCCCTTATGAACACGGAATACATCTTGCTAACGAAATTCCGGGTGCGTTTTTACTGGCATTGGAAGGTGCCGGACATGAGATTCACTATGACGACTGGGATTTTATTATCGATTCAATTTCAAAACACACTTCGATGCCAAATTAGTTTAATCACCCGAACAATTAGATCAGATAAATTAGAGTAGAAAATGCAACTTTGTCAAAGTTGTCAATAGAAAAGTAGAGCTCTATCCTACGGGGTAGGGCTTTTTAATGGTTTCTAGTGATATATTCGCTAAATCATCATTATTGACATTACAATGGGATATTCTATTTTCAGGGAACAAAATGCATCTACGATTCTGGAATTTACACAAAATCTTATTAAAAGGGAGAAGAAGATGAATATATGAGTATCTTGGAGGATTTATACTATGGAAAATGGTACCCAAGCGAACGAACCAAACCTAAAAACCCTGAGCTTGAGCTAGTCCATCAGAAAATATCCGCTTCTATGAAAGCATTAAAAGCAAAATTGTCGGAACAAGATTACGAATTAATCGAAGAACTATCCGATTTAAATGATGTACTGATTTCTATATTATCAGCCTCAGATTATATTTCAGGGTACAAAGCAGAGGCTTTGACGATAATTGAAATAATTGATGGGATAAACTACCGAAACTAAGAGATCGAGCTTTCAATGTATCGGCTTATTTTTATAAGGTGAATCATATAACTTAAGTAAGATGTATTTTAGGAATGGACAGCAAAAGAGAAGTATTTGAATAAATATAAGTCAGAGGTCATAGGGAATAAGTCTTCTGATTCTTATAACAATTAGGAATGAAGCGGGTTTTCCATAAATTAGAATAATGGTATTATGTCCTAACGAACTCAAAATGAGGTACATTATGACAACCATTAAAGTGACACCCGAACATCTTATAGCTGTCTCTAAGAAGTTTGAGCTTGCGCTGCAAACGGTGATGCAGATGAATAGTAAGTTATCGCAGCATATCTCGTTTATGGAACGATTCTGGGAGGGCATAACGAAGGAGCAATTCTATTACAGATTTCAAACATCTCAGAAGAATATGAATGAATTTGTTACACTTACAGATTTTATTGTAAAAGAATTGCGCCATCATGCAGATAAGTTTAGATTAACTGATTTATTGGAAACAGGTAATATTGACGCCAGTTGTTTACCACCTCCACCTAATTCATGTTCTGTTCCTGCTCCAGATACTCGAAATGCTTTCCAAAAATCGGCGGATAGCTTAGCAGAGCTTGGTCAGGATTTTGTAGTAGCTAATTCAGAACGATATGAGAAAAAATTTGATTCATTCTGGAGCTTCATGGATTATATGACGTACGGTATTCCAAAAGGAATGTATCAAGGGTACATGGAACGAGCAGCCAAACAAAACGATTCATGGAATGACATGCTCAATTTCGGTACATTTGGAGTAACAGGCATGATTCAGGGTGCATTCAATCCTACCAATGCGTGGTCAAAGGAACACTGGGCTAATATGATTGGTACAGCAGGATTGATGATAGGTTCTACGTCGACCAAAGCACTGATTAAGCCCAAAAATCTTTTGGAGGGATCCGTTAAGTATGAAGGCGCTAAAAGTACGAGCAATATCTTAAAAGATAGTGAACAGCACCCTGCTCTTGGAAGAGAGTTTTATAGAGATATTAGTGAAGAATTTAGAAAAAATCCCGATGATCCTTTAAAAGAAGTTATTGGACCCGGAAGAGAGTCACATCCACAAGAATGGAATAAAATTATTGACGAATTACATTCAGAGGGAGTAGAAGTTATATATAAAGGCAACACAATGGCTTATTCCCCTAGCAAAGGTGGGCCGGCCAACTAATAATAGATGAAGACGCTTCTATAGGAGCATTAATTCATGAGTATACTCATTACCTGGATGATTCAAAGCATGGATTCCCCGGAATGAGTTACCATTTTCAAACAATAAATCGTGTGAAAATGGAATTAAATGCATATATGAGAGAAATAAAAGTTGCCGAAGATTTGGGACGTAATGATATTGCAAATATGTTATTTGAAAATTATATTCAAGAAAGAAAATTACTAACAAGTCATTTAAAATAATTCAGGAGGAATAAAATGAATATAGTAAAAAAATTAGAAGAAGGAAAATGTTCAATAGATGAGTTAGAAAATTTGCTAGAAGAAAAAAACCCCATAGTTTTATATCATGCAATGACACATATCGGAAAAGAAGGCATTCGTGCAGAGGAAATATTAAAAAAATTAAATGAATTGTCTTTAAAAAGGGAACCTCAAGATAAGCTTTTAGGTACCTATAAGGTGGGAGACTTAGCAATCGCTACTATGATAAAACTTGGAGAAAAAGAAGATGAGATAACTGGTTTTGAAATTTTAGTTGAATTCGAAAAAAAGATGCTTTTCCGTCTGTTTGAAGAAGTCGAGTGGTAAGTCTCCTGTTCATCTAGATAAATGTACTCAGTTCAAAACTTATTTCACCTCGAACGCTGAGGAGAAATAAGTTTTTGATATTAGGAAATATTGGTGCATACGCGCAGTCGGCGAACACTTGGGATGAACGTCCCGGGATTATTCATTCTGGGCTCAATGTTTTTTTCGACAAACACTAATGATAGAAGGAGATAAAGGCGTGAACGGTGTTTTATCCCAGTCCGAATATTGATTTTCGATACAAAAGCCGGGGCTCGTTAATAAACGCTGAAGCGTGTCATTATCAGTAAAGCGACATGCAATTCGAGAAGTTGTTTTCTTCGATCCCCAATCACGAAACGTCGCCCAGTGCATGATCTGGTTACTTGAATCATACAACTGTGTCCCAGAAACCTTGACTTTAATTCCATCCTTATCGATAAAATTTCCCCAGATGCTTTCCTCTTGATTGGATAAATATACTTTCAAGGGGGTTCGGGTTTCAAAAACAAACAACCCATTTGGCTCTAGGTGCTTGTAGGCGGTTTCGAGTGAGGCTCGTTGACCCTCATCGCTCAAAAATGCCTGGAATGCATTTTCTGTCGAATATATCATGAAAAAACGCTTTTCGGATCGAATGTACGAGCACCAGCTTCAATAAAATCCACAGGCAAACCTTGAGCTTTAACCCGCGCATATTCAAGCATTGATGAAGAAATATCAGTACCTGTTATATGTATCCCTATTTTGATAAGTGAATGGTTGTCAATCCTGTACCACACCCGAGTTCCAGAACCTCGCCTGATTGAGTTAAGCGTTAGCTCGGTTCAAATTTCAACTTCAATAGCTGAGAAGAAAAATATTGGCATATGCATTGGAAATTCAGTATCTTCCGATCTCGTTAAAGTGGGGTCTTGTATTTACAGTTTCGAGGGTTAATCAATTTGTTGTATTATGAAAGATCTAGAAAGAATTAAACCATATAAATTTTCTTAATAGTATTGTTCACCGCCAACGGAAGCAGCAATCATTAATTCTTATTGAATTTTTGCGCTAGTCGCTACATGGAGGCATCTCACATAACTGAAAAAACCGGACCCTTTCGATCTACAAGGGAATCCAGTTTTGATATCGTAACTAAGAGTAAATTTTATAATCCTTTGCTAAGTCCTAATATCTGGTCATTAACTTCTACATTACTTAATCCCCCGTGATAACAAACCACCGATGCAATGTCGAGATCCAAGTACTTTTTCAATGAGAGACGAGCTTCACTTATATTAGGTGTAGTCGGAGCATGAATTCCTCTGAGAATCCCGTTTTCGCTGTACATCGAATCACCAGCAATGAGAATCTTACTTTGCTTCAAATAAAGGCTGATATGACCAGGGGTATGCCCAGGCGTATGGATGACTCGAATTGTTCCGCAAAACGGCAGTTCCTGACCATCTATTAAGGTATTGTCCACTCTGCCCTTCGGGGGATTCTCAAGGTGACCATCTTTTAAAAGAGGGAGTTCCCCTTGAATATACGGCTTATCCAGCTCATGCGCATATACTGTAATATTGTTGCCACACTCCTGCAAAATCTCAGGAAGACAACCTATATGATCCACATCCTGATGTGTCAAAATCACAGCTTTTAGTTTGCCAAACGACACGCCTACCTTTTCCATAGCCATGCGTAAATCTTCGATTTGTCCTGGAAATCCTGTATCTACTAACACTGCCATTTCTCGATCCCACAACAGAATGGGATGAATCCTGTTCCCATGAAAATCTAGTTGAAGCATTTCCACTCCCTTTGAGATTTCCATAATACCATGCCTCCGTAAAATGAAATTTTCACCCATGCGGGTTGCCGATTCCAGAAATCATGGAAGGATGGCTTAAACTTGTGGGATCGGCGATTACCTGTGATACTATGTTAGATTTATGGGGCGAATCCAACTCTGTTGGATTGTTTTTCTTTAATGTCTATGGATACGGTGCGAATGGACGTAATTGGAATAACAAGCGTCTGATATTGCGTAAGGTATTTAACATACTTGTCGTCAATCTGGTCCAATACCCCGTCGCTTGCACATGTTCCGTCAATGAAATGAATAGTTACTTCCTTGCCTTGCAAACTTGCTAACATGAAATCACCTCGTATTTTTCTTGTAGTTTCTTGGCCAGAGCAGGGGATCATTAAGTCTTGTGCATACTCTACAAAGAAGTTATCACTTGATCGATGATGCCATACTCCAGTGCTTCCTGAGCAGACATGAAAAAATCCCGGTCCATATCTTTTTCGACTTTTTCAAAAGATTGCCCGGTCCGTTCAGCTGTGATTCGGGTTGCCTTTTCACGAGTCCATAAAATTCGTTTTGCGCTGATCGCAATATCGCTGGCCTGGCCTTGTGCGCCGCCGTGCGGCTGATGGATCATAATTTCACTGTTCGGCAGTGCAGAACGTTTTCCTTTGGCACCAGCCAGCAAGAGGATGGCGCCAAACGAAGCAGCAAATCCCGTACATATCGTATGCACCTCGGGCTTGATGTACTGCATCGTATCATAAATGGCAAATCCTGCGGAAGTAGAGCCACCTGGGCTGTTGATATACATGTAAATATCTTTTTCCGGATCTTCTGCCGCCAGGAACAACAATTGAGCAATAATACTGTTAGCCAATTGATCGTCGATGGCTGCCCCTACAAACACAATACGATCCTTTAACAATCTGGAATAGATATCGTACGATCTTTCACCTTGAGCAGTTTGCTCCACAACATAAGGAACATAAACACTCATTTTTCATACCCCCATTTTCTTGGTTCAGTTGATTTCTTCTTGTAAACGAACCGAGACCGTAAAAAGATACGGAGTTTTTATTAGAAAAACGATTTGCGTATATGGTGTAACTTCTACAACCCCTAATTCGTTTACAATGAAGGTAGCAAATGGTTTTGCTTTAGCAGAGGGCAGAATATGACTGTGGAGGAGAAGGCCTATGAACATAGATGATTCTATACAGATGACAGACAATTCAGTGAACATCCAGAACTTTGATGAATTACAGGCGGTCCTGAAAAGTTACTGTCTGTCGCTTACGAAATCAAATTGGGATGCGGAAGAATTGGTGCAGGACACTTGGGTAAAAGCATTAGGAAAGTTAAATAAATTCGAGCATACAAATCCCAAGGCACTGTTGATGCGGATTGCTAAAAACACCTGGATTGATGATATACGGAGAAAAGCAGTCTACACTCGAATATTGAATAGGGAACAAGCGAAAGTAACTGTACCGGATCATGGATCTTTTGAAATTGAGATAGCGTTGCAGTCCTTAATGAATCATCTATCTGCGCTTCAGAGAACTGTTTTTTTGCTGCGAGATGTGTTTGGATATTCGATTCGTGAGACATCCGACATGCTTGAAACAACGGAGGGAGCGGTAAAAGTTGCACTTCATCGGGCACGAAAATCGCTAGGAGCAGTTCAGGAGGAACTCTTAAAAGGCGAATTATCCTTACCAGAAAGTGAAAAATCGAAAACTTTTCTAAGGGCATTAACGGCTGCATATCAGATGGGAAATATTGCAACTTTGGTTATGCTTTCCTACCAGGATGTAATAGAACCAGAAGTTATGATCAGTATCGTCAATAATAAGTTGCTCTGGAGTCACATCTCAGCAAAACAAGCGAATTTCGATACCATAAGTATGATGGCGGCGTAGTTTTCTTATCATCGTAGTATCATAGGATAGAATCACAAAGAATATTTTGATAAGGAAGACAACAACAAGCTGTTTTAAGCGAGGATAAAGTAATGATAAAGCAAAAATTGAAAATCGAGGGCATCCCGGCAATTTTGTGGGGTGGTGACAATGGGATGACATTAGTACTTTCGCTTGTAGCATGGGTGCGTATTTTGGTTTGCTTGCTTATAATCATATCCCACTTACACAATGTCTGTTTCTTTCTCCGGTGCTAGATATGGAGAGAATAATCAAAAATATGATGACATGGTTCAGTGTAAGTGAGGATAGATTAAAAGTTGAAAAAGAAATATCTACACCCATTGGGCGAACACTTTATTGGGATTATTACTGCTATGTTAAATCGCATCCAATTGATACATGGAATAAGCCAACTGCCATACTTTATGGCTCTGAAGATGACTTGTGTGAATATGACGTCATATCTACGTTTGCAAGCCGATTTCATTGCCAGCTAAAAGTGATGGAACGTGGAAAGCATTATTTTCACACCAAAGAGCAACTACAGTTTTATAGACAGTGGTTGAAAGAACATTTAACCGCAAAATAAGCATATGGGAAGCAAGGAGTTTATCTCGCTGCTTCCCATTTAACGTACCTTCCAGCGCCGTATTTATCTTCAAAAGGTTACAAATAAGTAGCTGGTAAGTGAGTGTTTGAGATTGGAAAAAAGTTAAACCATGTGAAAGAGAATGATTTAGTATTATTGATAACGATGCAAGAAGCCATCAACTAATTTGGCATTTGTCATCTGAATTACAGACTGATCTTCCAGTTCCTCGGCCATATCATCATCTGTCATGGACACGAAAAAAATAATATCTTCTTTGGATTGGCCGAATTGAGTAAAAAGTACATCGTCGGTTTCTTTAACTACCTTGGCCATAATTTTTATCATTTCATCTTTATAGTCCAACACATTGTCGGTTGCATACAGAAATTTGCTAATATGATTGAGGTGTGTTGTATCGCCATATTGATATTCGCTTAATCCCCATCTGTAATAAATTTCATCTTCCTTGCTGTTGCACAGGTCTTGGGCTTTCATGTTTGTGATATGTCTAACAAGTGATTCCTCCGTATTAACAGCTAGAAATAAGGTGACAAAATCGCTGTCTGTGCCAAACGCGCAAGCGTAAACTTTTTCATCCTTCACTTCTTCCAGTATGCTTTTGAGATCTTCCAAAAATCCTGCTCTAAATCTTTCCTCAAATTCACTCAGAAAATTGCTCAACTGTTCATATACTCCTTTATGAGTTTTATGCTTGATTATACTTTAATATTATTAGCATGACTCGTGTAGCCTACCACAATTATAGGAACTTGGTTGGTACGAAACAAATAAGCCTAGAACCTTTCCAGAACTTCTTTCACAGCTGGTTTAGAAATTTTGGTGTAGCATTTTGGATTGAGCTATTGATTGCTCAGCCAATAGCAAGATATGCAATGAAAAACATACATGCAAGATAGGCTAGCCAAGAGAGAGTGTAAATCCGTAACATGATACCAAAGTCATAATAAAAAACCGCATAACAATATGGTTTTTCGTAAATCGGTAAAGATACAAACCATGTAAAAAGGCGCTGGTTCCAGCCTGGGACCAGCGCTTTTTCACGTTTCGGATTACGAACTTTCGCCGGACCAAGCAGGCCGGGTTGGCGACTTATTCCTAAAATGACGCATTCCCGACTGTTTGTCTTTATTCTTACTGGGCCGTTAAAATCAGTGGGCCGTCCTGTGTAACTGCGATCGTATGCTCATATTGTGCCGACAACTTGCCGTCGGCCGTTCTCGCCGTCCATTGATCGTCGTCGATCGTAATACGAAATGTACCTTCGTTGATCATCGGTTCAATGGTAAACACCATGCCTTCCTTTAACCGAATGCCTTTACCAGCGATGCCGATATGCTCGTAGCTCGGCTCCTCGTGCAGGCTCCGTCCGATCCCGTGCGCGAGCAAATCGCGTACGACCGAAAACCCGTTTGCTTCCGCATGCTGTTGAATCGCCGACGTTATGTCGCCGAGCCGGCCCCCGGGGAGTGCACGGGCAATCCCTAAATCCAAGCATTCCTTTGTCACCTTCATTAATTTTTGCGCCTCCGGCCGGATATTGCCCACCGCATAGCACCAGCACGAATCGCCGAACCATCCGCCGTATTCCACGACGATGTCGAGCTTCAGCAAGTCGCCGTCCATAAGCACCTGGTTCGAAGGAATGCCGTGGGCGACCACATCGTTGACCGAAATGCAGGTTTCGGCGGGGAAACCGTTGTACCCTTTCGTAAACTGCTTGCCGCCTAGCTTGGTGATGTGTCTGGCAACAAAGTCATTGATTTCCCGAGTGGTAATCCCAGGCTCGATCAGTTTGACCACCTCTCGGTAGCAGTCCGCAACGATCTGGCTTGCCGGTTTCATTTCTTCGATTTCTCTAGGTGATTTTAAGATGATCATCTTTGATGATTCGCTCCTTATCCATTCTATAATTTTAAAAACCGGGCGATATCCCTGGCCTCCTCGTGTAGCTTTCCGCGACGAAGCGAAAGCGAGGCGCAGCCGACCAAGGCGGCCAGCAGCATTTCCGCGTGGTGTAGCCGATACGGCGACTCTGCCGTATTTTCGCCGGAAGCGGCAACCTCGTCCACCGCACGCCCAGTCTCCAGCAAAGCGGCAAGCGGCGCGAGCACCTCCCGGCGAAAAGCGGCCGAGAGTGGGGCCGAGCGCGCTTCAGGCAGCGAGGCAAAGCCCTCACCGGCCAGCTTATGCAGCAGGTACAGGGCGTGGTCCTCCGCCCAAAGCTGCAGTAGCCGGACGCCAGCGGCGGCGACGGGGCCAAGCTCTGCGGTAGCGGCCGTTTCGCGGCTTTTGCTTTGGGAATCCGCGGCAGACGTGTTCCCGATATCTGCCGCCACAGCCAAGCCGAAATGCCCGCGCGCCGGCGCCTGCCCCGAAGCCGAAGCACGCGGGGCCTCCAACCATCCCCCGGACCGTTCCAACGCGTCCCATAGCAGATCGTGGAGCAGATCACCCTTATTGCCGTAATAATGGTATACCGTTCCATAGCCGAGTCCCGCCTGCACGGCCACATCGCGGATTTCCAGTAAAGGCCCTTTATTCAAAAACACATCGGCAGCGGCTTTCCGGATTTGTGCCAGTCGCCGCAGCCGGATCTCTTCGTTTTGTTCCTTCGTTCGTGGAGACATCTCGTCCGTTCACCTCTTTTGTTTTTGACCTACTCTTATGTCAATATAAAACATCGGCTTACGAATAACAAGAGTCGAGCAAAAAAAGCGTCCCGACAGCACCTCGTAAATAGATGAAGATCAGGTGAGCAGAGTTATGCTATACTTGCGAAGTAAAAGGGGGTGCCTACTGATGGAGAATCTATTGGGATTGTCTGTGACTTCTTACACTCATGCAAAGCCAATTATTGAGAAAGCGTTACTTTGTATGGGGCGAAACAATTTTTTAACGCTGAACAAGCTTTTTTAATATTTTTGGCTTTGCACCTTATTTTAAAAAATCAAAATAAGGAGCGAGCAAAATTGAGATATACGAATGCTACAAAAGTTTTACCTCAAAAACTAATTATGGAAATTCAAAAATATGTTCAAGGAGAGACTCTGTATATTCCTAAGCCAAAAACGGAATATATGGATTGGGGCAGTTTGAGTGGCGGGAGAAGGTTGCTTGAACAGCGAAATGCCGCGATCAGAAATGCTTTTCAAAATCGCAGCAGTATCGAGCAATTAGCTAAGGAGTTTTTTCTCTCTACCGAAACCATTAAGAAAATTGTGTATTCACATAAAAAGTAGAAGGCTACACCCGTGAATATCGATCGATACCCTATGAAGTGGACAAAAAAAACACCTAATTTGCAAAGTGGCGTGGTGCTATACTCGCGTCAATAAATTTAGTTTTGGCTCATAACATGGTGAGCTTAGGGCGTGACTGGATGATCGCGGTGAAAAACCAATCCGGTCACGTTTTTTTGTTTGGCAAAAGATTGGATTGCACCTCATTTTTTCATTATTGTTTTTATGTCAAAAATGATTCTAACTCGTTGTTTTCATTTATAAAGCTTATTTTAATCTTTAAAATATGAATATAAACGACAGCAACAGCGGATTTGGAACGGTGCCGATTCTGAATAAATGAAAGGAAACATGTATTGATTTATTGTCATTGAAACAAGAAAGTGGGGAAACGACTACCATGGGGGAACAAAAAAGTAGAAGTAGACATCTGATTGATCCAGAAATTATCAGTGTAGTTGATTTAATACCAACAACCGATCTTACCAAATCTACACTAATGGAAGCACGTAAAAACCAATCTCAAATGATGCAACCATTAGATGTAACGCAGATGTTCCCTGTTACATTAGAAAAAAAGATTGTGCCAAGTTATTTTAGTGGTCCAGATATTCAAATAGAAATCATTAAGCCTAAACAATCAAAGCATAATAAGTTGCCTCTATATTATCCTATACACGGAGGCGGAATGGTCTTAGGAAGTCCAGTCGTGGATCGTCCTGCTAATGCAGCTCTTGCTGCAGAACATGGTTTCTGTTGTGTATCTGTGTACTATCGCCTAGCGCCAGAGCATGTACAGCCAAGTCAGTTACAGGATTGTTATTCGGGCCTAAAATGGTGTATTGAACATGCGGAAGAGTTAGAGATAGATACTCAGAAAGTTGCCGTCGGGGGCAGTAGCGCTGGTGGTGGTTTGGCGGCTGGCTTAGCTTTGTACATTCGCGATCAGAAGGAATTCGAAATCCATCATCTAAGATTAATGAGGCCAATGCTAGATGACCGCACAAGTATCGCACCGGAGCATCCATACGCAGGAGAGTTTATTTGGACGAAACAAAGTAATTATTTTGGCTGGAAATCTGTATTGGGGATTGAACCCGGTTCTGAGGAGGTAAGTGAGTATTATGTGCCAGCCCGTGCAAAGTCATTGGCCGGGTTACCACCGACTTATATAAATATAGGTACCATTGATTTATTCATTGATGAAGCCTTATTTTTTGCTAAACAACTGGTCTTTGATGGTGTCTTAGTGGAATTACATGTTTATCCCGGGTACCATCATATGTCCCCCGCTTTTCCAGATGCGCATTTTTCAAAAGAAGGGACCAGAACAAGTGAATACGCCTTACTGAAAGCTCTGAACATATTTGATATAAACGCTAATGAGTATAATGCTAAAGGCTAATAAGGTACGATTGCAGTAAACAAAGCACTGTTGGAGAATACCCATCAGTGCTTTTTCATACCTACTTATGACCTGAATAAACAATTAATTGATAGATTCGATAAAAGGTCATTATCTTTTTTCTATTCTTCCGACTTTTACCAACCATTTAGGGTAAAATAATACCGAGCATAAAATCCAACTACGGAAGTGGTGATGCCCCATGTCAACGAGCAGCAAACCGAATAGATTAGCCAAGGAAAAGTCACCGTATCTATTGCAACATGCTTACAATCCGGTAAACTGGTTCCCTTGGTCAGATGAAGCTTTTGAAATTGCTAAGCGTGATAACAAGCCTATTTTCTTGTCGATTGGCTATTCGACTTGTCATTGGTGTCATGCGATGGAGAGAGAATCTTTCGAGGATGAAGAGGTAGCTGAGGTATTAAACCGGGATTACGTATCCATTAAAGTGGATCGAGAGGAACGTCCGGATGTGGATCATATTTATATGTCCATCTGCGAGACGATGACCGGGCATGGGGGTTGGCCGCTGACGATTTTGATGACGCCGGATCAGAGGCCTTTTTTTGCGGGCACGTATTTGCCCAAGGAGCAGAAGTTTGGGCGTGTCGGACTTTTGGAGTTGCTGGGTAAGGTGGGAATCCGCTGGAAAGAACAGCCGGATGAGCTGATGGAGCTGAGTGAGCAGGTACTTACCGAGCATGAACGACAGGACTTGCTTGCAGGTTATCGCGGTGAACTGGATGAGCAGTGCTTGAATAAAGCTTTCCATGAATACAGCCACACCTTCGATCATGAATATGGTGGCTTCGGAGAAGCACCGAAGTTTCCTTCTTCACATAATTTGTCTTTTCTGCTGCGATATGCACAACATACGGGGAATCAACAGGCATTGGAAATGGTAGAGAAGACGCTGGATGCGATGTCACGGGGCGGAATCTACGACCATGTAGGCATGGGATTCTCAAGGTACTCAGTGGACGAGAAATGGTTGGTGCCGCATTTTGAAAAAATGCTGTATGACAACGCTTTGTTGGCCATCACGTATACAGAGGCTTGGCAGGTGACAGGCAAGAGACTGTATCGACAAATCACTGAACAAATTTTTACATATATCGCAAGAGACATGACGGATGTAGGTGGCGCCTTTTATTCGGCAGAGGACGCGGATTCTGAAGGAGAAGAGGGTAGATTTTACGTCTGGAGCGACTCCGAGATAAAGTCTGTACTGGGCGATGAGGATGCCGCTTTTTTCAACGATTTGTACGGAATCACACCTTACGGTAATTTTGAAGGCCACAATATTCCAAACCTGATTGATATCAATCTGGAAGCCTATGCGAACAAGCATGATTTGACCGAGCTAGAGCTGGAGCAGCGGGTCAGTGAGCTACGGGCCAAGCTGTTTACTGCTAGGGAGCAGCGGGTTCATCCTCAAAAGGATGACAAGATTTTGACCTCGTGGAACGGGTTGATGATTGCTGCTTTGGCCAAGGCGGGGCAAGCTTTTGGAGATACCAGATATACTGAGCAAGCTCGAAAGGCAGAGACGTTCTTGTGGAACCATTTGAGACGGGGGGATGGACGCCTATTGGCACGGTATCGGGACGGTCAGACAGCTTACCCCGGCTATGTAGATGATTATGCATTTTATGTGTGGGGCTTGATTGAGTTGTACCAGGCGACCTTCGATGTACAGTATCTGCGGCGGGCACTGACGCTTAATCAGGATATGATTGATCTGTTTTGGGATGAAGAACGGGACGGATTATTCTTTACCGGTTCAGATAGTGAACAATTGATATCCAGACCCAAAGAAATTTATGATGGTGCGATTCCGTCGGGTAACAGCATTGCGGCCCATAATTTTGTGCGGCTTGCGCGGCTAACGGGGGAAACTCGATTGGAAGACTATGCAGCCAAGCAGTTTAAGGCTTTTGGCGGGATGGTTGCTCATTACCCCTCAGGCTACTCAGCGCTGCTCAGCGCGTTGTTGTATGCGACGGGAAAGACGAAAGAGATTGTGATTGTGGGTCAAAGGGATGATCCGCAGACTGCTCAGTTCGTTCAGGTGGTTCAAGCTGGTTTTAGGCCGGATATGGTTGTTGTTTTGAAGGATAAAGGACAGCCAGAGATTGCAGAAATAGCTCCTTATATCCATGATTACGATCTTGTGAATGGCAAACCAGCCGTATATGTGTGTGAGCATTTTGCTTGTCAGGCACCGGTCACCCATCTCGACGATTTTAAGGTTTTGCTGGATAGAATGGAATAAATCATATTTAATCCCCTTGCGGGTGTAGCATATGGTGATTTCGATCAATGAGCCTATGTGTGCCACCTTCAAGGGGATTATTTTATGTAAAGAGGTAGGTATAGTGTGGGGAAACTAACATTTTCTTAACATCTACATTGCATTTTATTTAATAATTTTTAGGTATATTATATCAAAGAACCGGTTCCGTTCAGCCTTGTGGCGCTCAAAAATAAGTACATATACCTATTCAACTAGCGTGTTTATATCTTTTTATATCGAAGCATTTCAGCAAGAGATGTGAAAAAACGTGAGAGAGAATCTGTCAGGTGACCTGTCATCATCGATAAGACGAAGCGGTTCACCATAGGTTACAAAATTCTGGCGATGAAATGGAGATGCTTAGTAATGAAGAAGTTTTCAGAAAAAAAACGGAAGGTGTCGAGGATGCTCAGTAAAAATTTCAAAACAAAGCTAATGGTGGCCTTTATTGCATTTTTGATCATACCATCCATGATCGTGGGTGCTCTGTCGTTTGTGAGCGCTAGTCAGCAGATTCGAAACCAGATTGAAGAGAGCGCCGAGCAGGCTATAATTCGTACAAATTTTATCATTGATAGTGCCATTGAGCCCAAGATACATGATGCAGAATATTTTGCAGAAAGACTAAAAGGCAATCGGATCGAGACGGAAGAACAAGCAGCTAAACTGGAAGAGTTGTTTAAGCAATATGCTGCACTTCACCCAGAAGCAGAATCCATCTATTATGGTACGAAAGATGCTAAAACTACAACCTATCCACAAAAGCAATTACCCGATAATTATGATCCACGTATCAGACCTTGGTATGATGAAGCGATAAAGGGACCAACAAAGACAGCGATTAGTTCACCTTATCTTTCGGCAGATTCAAAGCAGATGACGGTTACGGTGTCGAGAGCAACGACAGATGGATCGGGTGTTATTGGCATTGACCTGAAAATTAGTGGTATTAAAGATACATTGAACAATATTAAAGTAGGCCACGAGGGTTATGCCATATTGCTGGATAGCAACCATACTTACATTGTTCATCCAACGAAGACAGCAGGCACCAAAATTACAGATATTGAATCACGTATGTTTCAAAGCGATACTGGTGAATACGAATATGAATATGAAGGTCAGCTCAAGTATATGAACTATGCGACCAATAAGCTGACAGGCTGGAAGATAGGCGGAACGCTTTATTTATCTGAAGTCGATGAAGCAGCTCAGCCGATTTTGATCAGCACTTTGCTTACCATTGTTGGTTGTCTTGTGATTGGTGCTATCATCGTTTATTTCCTGATCCGTTCCATCATTAAACCGATTATAAAACTTAAAGAACAGGCGGAAAATGTGAGCGCCGGGGATCTGACACAGGACATTCAAGTCATGAGCAAAGACGAAATTGGACTATTAGGAGTAGCTTTTCAGAATATGCAGAACAACTTGCGATCTGTTATTCAGAATGTAGGAAACAGTGCAGATCACGTCGCTCTTTCTTCGAATGAGCTGACGGTAAGCGCGGAACAAACCAGCGCGGCAAGCGAGCAGGTGTCCCAAGCCGTGCAAGAAATTGCTAGCGGTGCGGAGAAGCAGACTATGGGGCTGGAAAATAACTCGGTGGCACTGGATGAAATAGCACATGGAATCACTCGAATCGCTGAACGCTCGACTTCAGTAGCAGATCTGGCCAGACAATCTGCCTTGCAAGCTGAGGAAGGACGAAAATCTGTAGAGCAGACAGGCGAGCAGATGAATTCCATTCACGAGTCAGTAGAGCGTTCCAACCGGATGATTCAAACCTTGCAAGCCCGCTCTCATGAAATTGGAGAAATTACGAAGGTCATTGGCGATATCTCCAATCAGACGAACCTGTTGGCGTTGAATGCAGCTATTGAGGCAGCCAGAGCAGGTGATCATGGTAAAGGCTTTGCCATCGTCGCGGATGAGGTGCGTAAGCTGGCAGAACAGTCTCAGAGTTCTGCCACCCAGATTGCCAACTTGATTGGCGAAATTCAACATGAAACCGAAACTACGGTGGAGACGATGGATAGGGTTACGACTGAGGTGAAGGACGGGCTACAGATTTCCAAAGCGACCATTGTGAAGCTGAATCATGCGATGGAAGGCATTCGAGAGACCACTCCTCAGGTAGAGGAGGTTGCTTCGATAGCCCAGCAAATCTCAGCCAGTGTACAAGAGATTGCAGCGACAGCCAATGAGCTGGCGACGATTGCAACCGGTAATGCCGCTACATCTGAAGAAGTGGCCGCCTCCTCAGAAGAGCAATTGGCTTCCATGGAGGAAATTTCAGCCTCTGCTCAATTGCTTTCCAATATGGCTGCTGATTTGAAGGTGATGATCAGTCGTTTCAAATATTAAAACGAGCTTGAACCTTATGGAATCTATAGTACAATGAATGCTCGGGACAGTTCTTTAAGCCTAATGGCATAAGGAATCTGTCCTGAGTTTTTTTATATTTCCGATACAGCTTCTCGCAACGTATGGGAGATTACAAGGAGGACGAACACTTGGTTCGAGATTTGTTGCTATATACGATCGTGATATTATTATTAGTTTTGATTTTTCAGCGTCAGCTCATTCGTCAGGCGTTCACGGGCGTCTTATACGGGCTGGCAGGAGTTCTGTTCTTATATTTTGGCATAAGTGATGGAACACTGCTGACCTGCGGGTTGGAAATAGGGGTTGGTCTATTGTTCATTACTCTGTTTGGGCAGGCACTAATCCCCGCCAGGTATACAAATGGACAGCGTTCGATTGACAAAAATCATGATCTGCTAACTTTACTTCGAGTTCAACCTGGCTTTACCTTCAGGTTGGAGAAAAGGGGGGATGAATTTTATTATATGCTGCTTGATGGTGAATTGCTGGAGCGCATGGGTCTGAATCTGCAAGTCAATTTCAATAAATGGGAGCATGTGAAGCGTATCGGGGATATTTTGGAGCTTTCCTTTGAAACACTGGAGCAGCTTACCGAATACTACAAACAGGCTTGGTTCGGTGATCGGACCGTATTTGAATTGGAGTTTTGGGAATATTCAGCTTTAATTACCTTGCATCCTGTCAGGGACGAGGGGCTCACCAGATATGTCATCGGTCATGTATTGGATATTACGGAGTATAAAGCTTCCGAGCAGAAAAGAAAGGAGATGAGTGAATCTAACCATGCAAAAAGTATTTTTCTAGCTCATATGAGCCACGAAATTCGAACGCCGCTGAATGGCATCATTGGCCTCTCAAAGCTGTTGAGTAAGACTCAACTGACTGACGTTCAGAATGATTACCTCCATAAGCTGCTCGCCTCCTCGCGTACTCTTTTGTCCATGCTCAATAATGTCTTGGATTTTTCTAAAATGGAGGCCCGTAGGGTAGAACTGGAAAAGGCGGAATTTGAGCTGGAAAACATGCTTCGGCATCTCGCAGATACCGTTGGGATTTTGCTGGAACATAAAAAAGTAGAGATCGTTTTCATAGTGGACCCGAAATTACCTAAAAGGTTCAAGGGAGATCCGCTTCGAATGGAACAGGTGCTTTTAAATCTTCTGACCAACGCCATTAAGTTCACGGACCAGGGACATGTATTGTTACAGGTAAAAATGGTAGGCCAGCAAGACGGACGAGTGAGTGTCTCTTTTATGGTAGAAGATACGGGCATAGGCATTTCCAAGACCGGAATGGACAAGCTATTCATCCCTTTTATGCAAGTGAGTACATCTACCCACAGATATGGGGGTTCCGGGCTGGGTTTGGCTATTAGCAAGCAATTGGCTGAAGCTATGGGTGGTAGCGTAGAAGTGAAAAGCCGTTTAGGAGAGTACAGTCAATTTTACTTTAATGTGGAACTTGAAATAGGGGATTTAAATGCGAGAAGCACACAGCTGGAAAAACCAGTCAACGGCAAAGCCTTAATCATTGCACAGCATGAACTGGTGAGCCACAGCCTGAACGAACTACTGCAAGATTTGGGGCTACAAACACTCACCGTTTCATCCTTACAGGAATATTCAGACGCTTTTCAAAAGGGTGAACATTTTGATTTGGTTATGATTGATATGGGGATGGAAGACTTTAGAGAGCTTAAATCACGCAGGCATTGGCTTCATATACTGGATAAGCAAATGACTCAGGTCATTGGGCTTACAACCGTGTTCCAGTTGGAAGAAGTAGCCGTTGAAGCTACAGAGCAGGGGGTGAATGCCTTTTTGTCTAAGCCAGTAACCCGGAACGCTCTTCTGGAGGTGCTCCGCTTGAGACCCGAGCAGGAAAAGCCAGTGTCTGTAGATAATCATAGTCTGGAAGCTGTTGCAACAATGGACCTCCAATATGAAGTTGGGGTCTCAACACAAAAATATCAAATCCTCATAGCAGAGGATAACGAGATTAGCCAATTAGTGATCACTGAGTTTTTGGCAGAGCGTGGTTTTGAGGTAACGATAGTCACAAATGGAAGAGAAGTTATAGAATTACTGGAGCGGTGCTCATGGGATATGGTGCTGCTTGATCTGCATATGCCGGAAATGGATGGTTTTGAGACGGCCAGATATATTCGAAGAAACAGAGCTTTTAACAGACTCCCCATTATCGCTTTTACCGCGGATGCTGTGCAGCCTGAGCAGGAGGTTTGTCTACGTGCAGGCATTAATGATGTGCTGCTCAAGCCTGTACATGAATTAACCGCAACAAGAATGTTAAATAGCTGGATTCATTTAGCTTGGCTGCAAGAATTACATGGTATTCACGCGGAGAAAGCGATAGCCGGTATGGATGGCAAGGTGTATATTTTTCAATTTGCCCTACATAAATGGATACAGGAATACCAGTATCTTGATAGAAGAGTTGTGAGAAAAATGGACAATGGTCAGTTGTCTTCTGCTCTTCGATTAATTCACTCGCTGAAGGGAGGAACGGGGAATCTGTGTGCGACTGATCTGCTGGCAAAGGTGATAATGCTGGAGAAAGCATTGAAGCGCAGCAATGAAACCTCAGGGGGAGAGCTGTATCCAGACTGGAGAGAGCAACTGAGTAGGGTTCAAAAGGAGATTAATCAAATTAAATCATCCATTCCCTGGATCTAGCTGCGTTAATGCATAAATTTGTAACCGACTCCCCAAATGGTCTTAATCAATTGCGGTTTCTTGGGGTCTTTTTCGATCTTTCTACGTAAATGGTTAATATGTACGTCCACTGCCCTCTCATTAATAAAAGAGTCTGTGCCACGGAGAGCCTGAATCAAGGCATATCTACTAAATACAATTCCTCGGTTCGTATAAAAAAGTTTCATTAGCTCAAATTCCGAATAGGTCATCTCTACCA
Organism: Paenibacillus sp. ALE2; assembly: GCF_054113385.1. Taxonomy (NCBI): domain Bacteria; kingdom Bacillati; phylum Bacillota; class Bacilli; order Caryophanales; family Paenibacillaceae; genus Paenibacillus; species Paenibacillus sp. ALE2. The sequence continues at coordinate 4,684,939 of NZ_CM134213.1, read as the reverse complement.
TCTGACCATTAACGGTAACCATTCTTCTCGCCAGATCCAAAGTAATGCCTGTTTCAGGTTCAGCTACAGGTGAAATGCCTCTTCCTTGCAAGCGTGTGATTTTGATCCGACGGAAAAGAGCTTCGATCCGTGCTTTGAGCTCTTGCATACTAAAAGGCTTGCAAATATAATCATCTGCTCCCAACGTAAGTGTACGAATGCGCTCTGAAATGTCGTTTTCTGTAGAAATCACGATGATTGGTACGTCCGTATGCTTGCGTATCAGTGGGCAGGGATTCACGCCATCCAAATCTGGAAGCAACAGATCTAGTAAAATAATATCGGGCTGTACCCTATCGAGTCGGGCAATACCCTCAGTCGCTTGTTCCACTCGTGTAACGTGGTAGCCTTCCCCTGTTAAATATAAGGAGAGAGTGTCACCCAGCATATTATCATCTTCAATAATCAAAACATTAGACATGATGTGTTTCCTTATCTATTTTTAAATTTAGCAAGTTCTTTTGATAGAGTAAACTCCTTTGGTCAGTCTGTCAAAAGCTCAGCTTTATTATGGAAATCCAGTCTCCGGACGATCTAGATATATATCTATTTGATATGAAAATGTACTATTTTTGAGATTTATTACTATATTACGTCATATTTCATATTTATTTAACAATATACTGCAAGGAAATGTCCTAAAATTACAATAAATTAACAAAAGATCTCAGAAACATGCATTGACTTTAATGAAAATTATGGTATTTTATTACATAGGAGTTGACATCCTCTGACAGACCTCTTAGAAAACCCCACTATTTAATCTTCTATTCATCTTACTCTCAATGTGCATCTCTGTTGTATTCTTTTGTACTCTATATGTTCTTGTGATCGTACTCAAGATTTTATGGTGTGGATATCCCATTGTGAATTCAGACTGTCTACTCATTTTAGATTACATATTTACACTTTTTTTGCTTTCCATGCTTGTATTTTTCAAAAATCAGGTCAGCGGGAGGACGAATATTTATGAACACATTCGAAACACTGGAGTCCAATGTAAGGTCTTATTGCAGGAGTTTTCCAGTTGTTTTCAACAAAGCAAAAAACGATGTTATGTACACGGAGGCAGGAGAGGGATATATTGACTTTTTCGCCGGTGCAGGGGCTTTAAATTATGGGCACAATAATGACTTTATGAAAAACCGGTTACTAGATTATTTAACCTCCGATCGGATCATGCATGGTCTGGATATGTACACCACGGCCAAGCAAGAGTTTATAGAGTCTTTTTCCGAGCGTATTCTCCGGCCTAAGGGCTTGAATTATAAGCTTCAATTTTGCGGACCGACGGGAACCAATGCGGTGGAAGCAGCACTGAAACTTGCGCGTAAGGTAAAAAAAAGAAATGGTGTTTTTGCTTTTATGGGCGCGTTCCACGGTATGTCGCTCGGTAGCTTATCGATTACCAGCAATAACTCCATGCGAGAGAGCGCAGGAGTCCCACTGAATAATGTTACCTTTATACCTTATAACAGCACATTTAACGGAATGGATACCATTTTGTACATGGAACAGCTTTTAACAGACACTCATTCCGGTGTGGAGAAGCCTGCTGCGATTATTTTGGAAACGATACAGGCTGAAGGCGGTATTAATATTGCAGATAACGAATGGCTGCGTGATTTGCGACAGCTTTGCGATGATCATGATATCTTGCTCATTGCTGACGATATTCAGGTCGGTTGCGGCCGAGTTGGTTCGTTCTTCTCGTTTGAGCGAGCAGGCATTGTGCCTGATATGGTTGTCTTGTCCAAGTCGATCAGTGGATACGGTCTGCCAATGTCCTTGTTGCTGCTTAAGCCAGAACTGGATATTTGGAGTCCTGGTGAGCATAACGGCACCTTCCGTGGAAATCAGCTAGCGTTTGTCGGAGCAAAGGCGGCGCTGGAGTTCAGAGACACGGTTGGGTTGGAAACCCAAGTGAAGGAAAAAGAAGCTTTTGTTCAGCAGTTCTTGCGTGAACATATCCAAACAATGGATCCACTTATTGAAATCCGCGGCTTGGGACTGATCTGGGGAATTGATGTGACCCATCTGGGAGAAGCTTTCGCCAAGGAGGTTGCAACTCTCTGCTTTAGTAAGGGGCTTATTATTGAGCGAGCTGGGCGTAACGATACGGTACTTAAAATTATGCCAGCGTTAACGATAAGTATGGAGAACTTGAGCAAGGGCTGCAATATTATTAAAGAAAGCATGGCTCAGGTAACCAGCAACTTGGTTACGCTGTAAATGTAATTCTATCAGCAAAGCCCCTTGGTTGGAGCCAACGTCTGCTGTAGGGCAAGCAGGTGTGGGCACCTTCCAAGGGGTATTTTGTGTAAATTAAGAAATAACCGCCTGCACGTATTTTTGTGCAGATTGCTCCAACTGCTCATCTGTCAAAACTCCGGCACCATACTGCACGAAATAAGGGAGCAATTTGACACCAATCAGAAGGCCTGTAGCTTCAAAAGGTCTCAACAGCTCTTCGATCGTATATCTGTTTCTTCCGTCATGTTGATAGTTTTCCTCCACGCTGGCAGCAGACAAGGCGATCAACAACTCTTTGCCCTGTAGCTTGTCACCTTCGCTTCCATAAGCCCAGCCGTAGGTTAAAACCTTATCCAGCCATTTTTTCAGCAGGGAAGGACTGCTATACCAGTAAAAAGGGAATTGCAGAACGATACGATCATGCTGCTCTAGCAGTTTTTGCTCATGGGCAACGTTGATTTGCTCATCCGGATATACTTCATACAGGTTGTGAACGGTCACACTGGATTGCTTTTTGAGTTCTTGCATCCATCTTTTATTAATGCGAGACTCCGCAAGATCAGGGTGAACAACAATAACGAGTGTTGACATGTAAAACCATCTCCTTAAAGCTTATTTTTCGTAAGTAAATAACCATTCCGCGTGTAACCATTTTAGTTTGCAATCCATAAAATTGTCAACTCTTCTCAATTTTAAGTTTCTACATACAAAAAAACTCCGACAACTATATGCCGGAGTTGCATTAAATGCATTTTTACATTAAGCGATATGGTTAAGAGCAACAATTTTATTTTTACCGGAGCGCTTGGCTTGATACAAATAGTCGTCTGTCTCCTGGAAAAATACATCTTTGTCTTTGTTCATATCCTCGGTATAGCTTTTTAATCCAATGCTTACGGTTACAGAAACGATTTGCATTTTCTCCTGAAAGGTCATTTTCTCCACTTCACGCCGAATGTTCTCTACAATCTGATAAGCTTCCTCAAAAGTATGCTCGAACATCAAAATAGCAAACTCCTCACCGCCATAGCGGGCCGGAATGTCATTTGCTGTAATCTGCTCTGTAATAATTTGCGAGATGCCTTCCAAAATTTTATCTCCAAACTGATGCCCGTAAGTGTCATTGATCTTCTTGAAATTATCAATATCCACTAACGCCAGATGGATGATCGCGCCTTGTTCGGCATATTCCAGTGCTTTTTCATAAAAGTTTTGGAAAGACAAATGATTGTATAGCTTCGTTAAACCATCAGTCATGGACATTTTACTAATAATCGCGTTACTGATCATTAATTCCTGCTGAGCACGCTTTGTTTTGTATAAATCCACTAACAAATCGCGGCCGCTGGCCTGAATAATGAGGGCAATAAAGGTGGACATAATCAAAAATGTCGGAATCGCCACGATATCAAAGTCTGACAAATAGCTGCGGAATGATCCATCTATTGCTAGCAATAGAAAGAAGACGATCACTTGCAATACAAAAGAAAGCCATATTAAGCGACGATTGAAGAACAAGATTGAAGAGAAAATAGGCAACAAGCACAACGCTGGAATAATCCGGATGTCATAGTTAAGGCGAATAATCATCCAACAAATAACGGTGCTTGCCATAAACAGAATTGCAAAAGAATACCTGTTAAATTTAAAATGTGCCAGTTCTGCAAGTAAGTTGGATCCACTCATGATTAGTGTGGGAACAATAAGGACCCCAACGTAAAATTCATAAGGCGAAGCGGAATAATCAAGGAATAAGTAGCTGCCCAGCTGGACGATAAAATGTACGGTTATAATCATCCAGTAAAGTAATAACATTTTGCGCACCCAGCGGGCTTGCTTTGTTCTGTAATCCATGGTTTGAGTAAGCCGTTTTGTCTTGTTCATGATGTCACCACACTTAATGTATCTATAGCCATTCTCGTATTATAAGATACTATGTGGTGAAGTTGAAGCTAATTTTTTTGAAGGACATGAACTCGTTAGCCCAGCAACACTTTTACCTGATGAATAGTTCCATCTCCTGCAACTGGCAGAATATTATTCGTTAGAATAGTGCCATCTACGGTAACTGTAGCTACACCTTTGGAGACGTGCTGTGGATTCGTGATATGAATCACATAGGTGTCGCCTCGGAAGACACGGGTGACTGTGAATTCTCCCCAGGATTTGGGGATGCACGGATCAATACGCAGACCGTCCCATTCCGGCTGAATACCGAGGATGGATTGAGTAATAGCTATAAAATTCCAAGCCGCAGTACCTGTTAGCCAGGAATTTTTGGCTTCACCTTCACGAACCGCATCCTTGCCCGCAATCATTTGAGCATACACATACGGCTCGGTACGATGAATGTCGCTGATGTCCTCTAGAAAAGCGGGAGCAATTTTGCTATACAGCTCAAAAGCGCGATCACCGCGTCCTATGACAGCTTCTGCCATCATAATCCAGGGGTTATTGTGACAGAAAATACCTGCATTTTCCTTATACCCAGGAGGGTAGGAAGAGATTTCACCCAGATTAATATAGTAGCGGGAATAAGGCGGATGTTGTAGTACAATGCCGTAGGGAGTTTCCAGCCGATCACGTGTAGAGTCGAGAGCTTTATGAGCCAAGCCTTCTTCAACGCCAATTCCTGCCATTACACAGAAGCCTTGAGGCTCTATGAAAATTTGCCCTTCCTCACAATCCTTGCTCCCTATTTTGTTACCATAATGGTCGTACGCCCGCAAGAACCATTCCCCGTCAAACCCATGCTCCAATGTGGCTGTTCGCATACAATCCACATGTGCTTGAGCGGCGACTGCTTCTTCATTCAAACCTCTGCGCTTGCAAAGTTCAATAAAATCCGGCCCAGTGTATACGAATAGTCCTGCGATAAACACAGATTCGGCTATGCGGCCCTCCAAATTCTGTGTCGTCTGATAGGACTCATCTGGTGTAGCGGAAAAACAGTTGAGATTCAGACAGTCGTTCCAGTCAGCCCGGCCAATGAGCGGAAGACCATGCGGACCGAGATTGTCTACAACATGATAAAAAGAACGCTTCAAATGTTCAAACAGCGAAGCGGCACGATCTATATTCCCGTCAAAGGGAACTTGTTCATCCAGTATGCCAAAGTCTCCGGTTTCTTTGATATATGCTGAGGTACCGACAATAAGCCACAGCGGATCGTCGTTAAAGCCACCGCCAACCTCGTGATTTCCTTTTTTGGTTAACGGTTGGTACTGATGATATGCCCCGCCATTTTCAAATTGAGTAGAAGCGATGTCGATAATCCGTTCCCTTGCCCGCTCCGGTATTTGGTGGACGAAGCCGAGCAAGTCTTGATTTGAATCCCGAAAACCCATACCACGTCCAATACCGGATTCAAAATACGAAGCCGAACGTGACATATTGAATGTAACCATACATTGATACGGGTTCCATATGTTCACCATTCGGTTCAGCTTGTCATCGTGACTTTGAAGGGTGTACTTGGACAGCAGATTGTTCCAATAACTTCGCAGCTCACTTAACGCACGGTCCACATCGGTTTCATCCGCAAATTGCGCGATCATGGCATGAGCCTGTTTTTTGTTAATAATACCGGGGGACTCCCATTTTTCTTCCTCTGGGTTTTCCACATATCCGAGTACAAAGTTACAGCTTGTTTCTTCGCCCGGCTCCAGTGTAATCTCAATGCAATGCGATCCGATAGGGGACCAGCCGCTGGCTATCGAGTTAGACGCTTGCCCTGCGGTGATGGTGTAGGGCTGATCCAGTCCGTTGTAGAGACCCAAAAAAGCTTCACGGTCTGTGTCATAGCCCGCCAGCGGACGATTCGCAGAGAAAAAAGCATAATGATTGCGGCGCTCACGGTATTCTGTCTTGTGATAAATGACAGAGTCCTGTATTTCAACTTCGCCTGTGTTCAAGTTACGCTGAAAATTGGTCATATCGTCATAGGCGTTCCACAGGCAGAATTCGACGAATGAAAAGAGTTTGATCTTTTTAGTTTGTAACGATGTGTTCTGAAGCTTGACCTGGTGGACCTCGCCGTCAAAAGATAGGGGCACAAAAGCTAGTTGCGTAGCCCGAATCCCTCTGCGTTCCCCCATAATTGAGGTATATCCAAGTCCATGACGGCATTCATACTGCTCCAGGTCCCTTTTAACCGGCATCCAGCCCGGAGTCCAATAATCTCCATCATCATAAATATAAAAATAGCGACCACCATTATCGACAGGAATATTGTTGTACCGGTAACGTGTTAAGCGACGTAAGCGAGCATCTCGATAAAATGCATAGCCGCCGCCTGTATTGGAGATGAGTCCAAAAAATCGTTCATTACCTAAATAATTAATCCAGGGATACGGAGTTTGAGGGGTGGTGATGACATATTCTTGGTTGGCATCATCGAAGAAACCATACTTCATAGTGCAGGACTCCTCTCGAATTGGAAAAATAAAAGACCCAACACATGATTATATTCAAACATACAGCAGTTCTTCCTTAAGAAATACATTTCCTGCTTTATGCAAAATGTGCTTGAATTCGTCAACCCTCTTTTTCGAATTTGCAAAATATTTGAAATGGGTAAATATACCTTTTTGTGCTAAAATAAAAAAGTTAGAATTCCGCAACACAGGAGGTTGCAAGAATGGTACCTATCACATTATTTTTCATCCCATATGCAGGCGGATCGGCATCAGTCAGCTTCAAATGGAAAAAGCTGCTGCTTCCACAGATTAAACTTGTCCCTTTGGAATTGGCGGGCAGAGGTATTCGTTCTGGGGAACCGCTTAAGGATAGTATTGAGGAGATGAGCGAGGATCTGCTGCATCAAATCAGCCATGAGTTAGCCCCTGGTGATCCTTATGCCATATACGGTCACAGCATGGGTACGATGATTGCATTCGAGCTGTATTATAAGCTGGTGGCTGGAGGATATGGCCAGCCGGCTCATCTATTTGTTTCGGGTGGACGGGCACCGCATATCCCAAGAAATCTCCCGTGGTTACATGATCTGCCTGCAGATCAATTCAGAACGCATTTGCAGAGGTATGGTCAACTTTCGGAAGCCATTTTTGACAATCAGGAATTGTATGACTATTTTATGCCAGTATTAAGAGCAGATTTCAAAGCAGTCGAGATGTATAAGTATATGAGCAAAGCCACGCCTTTACATTGCCCTATCACCGCCTTGACAGGACTGACTGATAACACGGTGGCCCTACAAGATGCAGAGGCGTGGGCACAGCATACGGATCAGCAATTTCGTGTGTTTACCTTTGAGGGAGGACACTTCTTTATTCATGATGAAGTAGAACGAATTACAGAAATCATCAATGAGTCCTTGGAGCTGAGTACGGCGATTAGTAGAATACAAAAATAAAAAGAGGTGATTTTTAGTGACAGTAGGTGTATTGGCACATTTGTTTGGCAAGTTGCCTTATCGCGAGTTGGCTGCAAAGGTAGGTGAAGCGGGCTTTACTCATGTTCAGCTCGCTCCGTGGAGAGCGATCAGTGATGTCGATTTTAATAAACCAGGCAAGTTCAATCCTGGATTGGCATTGTCTATCGCTGAGGAATTTCGTAAGCACGGAGTATCCATATCAGTGCTCGGGTGCTATTTGCATTTTTTTGTACAGGATGAGGAATTGTTACGTGAAAATGTAGAGCGGTTCAAAGAGCTGATCCGATACGCAAGTCTGTTAGGAGCACCAATGGTTGCAGCTGAAGTCGGACGCAATGAGGATGGGACCCCTTATTCGGAGCGAGACTGGAGAGTTGTAAAAGAAGTTGTGCGAGAATTAGCAGATGAGGCGGAGAAGTGGGGCGTATTTGTAGGATTAGAGGCTGCTAACGATCATTTGGTCGGAACAGCAGCAGAGCTAGCTACCTTTCTGGAGGAAGTACCGTCTTCACACATTGGTGTTGTGATTGATCCGGGTAATTTGCTAAAAACGGAAAACCTGGCGCGACAGGATGAGATCATCCGCGAAGCTTTTCAGCTGCTAGGACCTCGGATTATCGCAGCACATGCCAAAGACCGACGTTTGTCATCATCAGGTGAGATCGAGACCGTACCGCCGGGTTTTGGTGACATGAACTATGCTCTATATATGGAACTGCTGGAGCAGTACAAGCCAGGGGTCCATATTATTATGGAAGCTGCTCAGGAGCATGAAATGGCTCAATCCAAACGCTATATCGAAGGTCATCGGATCGCGGCTCAGAAAGCACAGCAAGTGTAAACGAAATCATAGACGCGTTCATCTTCATCAATAAATCGGCCATGATACAGGAGACTTGGAAGCGCCTACTTTTCCAAGTCTCTGTTTATTTGTTTAGCCTTGTATTACCGCCACAATCACAATGACCCAGCTTGCCAAAAAAGCCAGCCCGCCAATCGGGGTGACGGCTCCAAGCTTTTTCACACCAGACACACTAAGAACATACAGACTGCCGGAAAACAGAAGAATGCCCACCAGCATAACCCAACCTGCGGTTACAATAAGAGAAGAATGGGCAAGGTTGCCTGCAAGAACTCCCAGCAGCAACAAACCCAAACCGTGAGCAATTTGATATTGAATTCCTGTCTGGAATATGCTCATCATGTCTGCGGAAAGTCTTTTTTTCAACGCATGCGCCCCGAATGCTCCCAGAGCTACAGCTAAAAACATCACAATACAGCCAAGCAACAGCAACACTTTCATGTTTTAACGCCTCCTTGTGAAATAGTACCGATTCCTATCGATTTCGTCAATTTTCCTTGTGCAACTCTAAACATATAGAATTTTTCGACTCTCATTTGGCGACTAGTGTGGTATATTCTTGCCAGGGCCAATGTGAAGCATTTGGAGCTATGGACAGCGTGTCCTCCACCTTTATAACGGGAAAGTGAGGTGATGGCGCTGTCTTTTTGTGCTGTCGTTTTTCGGAACCAAATTTTAAGTAAAGCCAATATTGATAATGGAGAGGATGAATGCAAAAGTGATCAGTAGAAAATCTGTGTTCAGAAAATCTGTCTCTATGGTCATGTCAGCCATTTTGGTACTTCCGTTAAGCTTGGGTTTATTTCAGGCCGAACCCGACCGTGCATCAGCCGCAACCCCTGAATCAACACGCTTTTTGCAAATGTATAAACAACTGAAGGACCCAGCTAGCGGTTACTTTTCTAAAGAAGGTATCCCTTATCATTCCGTTGAAACACTTATGAGTGAGGCGCCTGACTATGGACACTTAACGACCTCGGAAGCATACAGCTATTGGATGTGGCTGGAAGTTCTCTATGGTCATTATACCGGGGATTGGGGTCATTTGGAATCGGCATGGGACAACATGGAGAAATATATCATTCCTGTTAATGAGGGTGACGGTAAGGAAGAGCAGCCTACAATGAGTAACTATAATCCGAACAGCCCTGCCACTTATGCCGCAGAATATCCACAGCCGGATCAGTACCCAAGCCGTCTGAGTGGTCAGTACGGTGCTGGCAAGGACCCGCTGGACTCTGAGCTGAAGGCAACCTATGGCAACAATCAGACCTACCTGATGCATTGGTTGCTGGATGTAGACAATTGGTACGGTTTTGGCAATCTGCTGAATCCGTCACATACGACGACCTATGTGAACACCTTCCAGCGCGGGGAACAGGAATCGGTCTGGGAGGCCGTACCGCATCCATCGCAGGATAATCACAAGTTTGGCAAGCCTAATGAAGGCTTCATGAGCCTGTTCACCAAGGAAAATAATGCTCCTGCACAGCAATGGCGCTACACGAATGCCACGGATGCGGACGCACGGGCGGTTCAAGCCATGTACTGGGCAAAAGAACTCGGTTATGACAACCAGGTATATTTGGACAAAGCGAAAAAGATGGGAGACTTCTTGCGTTACGGCATGTACGATAAATACTTCCAGAAAGTAGGAAGCGCTTCCAATGGAAGTCCGATTGCTGGCACGGGCAAGGATGCCAGTCTTTATCTAATGGCATGGTATACGGCTTGGGGCGGCGGACTGGGCCAAAGCGGCAACTGGGCTTGGCGGATTGGTGCCAGCCATGCGCATCAGGGCTACCAGAATGTCGTTGCTGCATATGCATTATCCGATAAGGATAGCGGATTGATCCCAAATTCACCTACGGCAGGACAGGATTGGGCGACCTCGCTCAAGCGCCAATTGGAATTTTACACTTGGCTGCAATCTGATGAGGGGGCCATTGCAGGTGGAGCAACGAATAGCTGGGATGGTGCCTACAAGGCGTATCCATCTGGTACGAGCACTTTTTATGGCATGGCTTATACAGGGGCTCCTGTATATCAAGATCCACCGTCCAACAACTGGTTTGGCATGCAGGCTTGGCCTGTCGAGCGGATTGCGGAGCTGTACTATATTTTGGCCAAGAAAGGTGACACTTCATCTGAGCAGTTTAAAATGGCCAAACAAGTGACGGAAAACTGGATCGCTTGGTCCAAGAGCTATGTATTTGCCAACGAACGGCCTGTAACTGATGCGCAGGGTTACTATTTGGATGTACAAGGCAAGCGTATTCTGGGTGGCAAAAATCCGAAGGTAGCCACTACAGCGGCTAAAGGTGAGTTCTGGCTGCCGAGCAATCTGGAATGGAGTGGAAAGCCTGAAACCTGGAGCGGATTTGCCAATCATAAAGGAAATGCCAATCTTCATGTCGTAACCAAAAATCCAGGACAGGATGCAGGAGTGCTGGGCAGTTATGTGAAGGCGCTTACCTTCTTTGCTGCCGGAACAAAAGCTGAAAAAGGAGACTACACCGAGTTAGGCAAGGAAGCCAAAGATCTGTCCAAAGCCTTGCTTGATGCAGCATGGGGCTATAACGACGGCATAGGAATTACAACGAAGGAAGCACGTGAGGATTATTATCGTTATTTTACTAAAGAAGTATATATCCCGAGCGGATGGAGTGGTAAGACTGGGCAAGGCAACACGATCCCAGGCACAGACGCTACACCGTCTGATCCGTCCAAGGGAGGGAATGGTACGTATTCCAGCTATAGCGACATCCGCCCTAATATCACTAAAGATCCGCAATGGTCCTATCTTAAAGACAAATACACGACTTCATGGAACAAACAGACCAAAAAATGGGATAAAGGTGCGCCAGAATTTACGTATCACCGTTTCTGGTCCCAAGTAGATATGGCAACTGCTTATGCAGAGTATGACCGTCTGATTAATGGTAGTGGACCAGCCGAACCTACAGCTCCCAAAGCTCCGGCAAATGTAAAGGCGAGTGCAGGAGATGCACAAGTTACACTAACCTGGAGCAAAGCGACAGGTGCTGATAGCTACACGGTTAAGCGCTCCACAACCAGTGGTGGCCCGTATACCACGGTAGCAACGGTAACTGACGCCACTTACAAGGATACAGGGGTGGTGAATGAAACCACTTATTATTATGTAACAAGTGCAACAAATTCCTTAGGAACCAGCCCGGATTCTGCTGAGGTCAGCGCCAAGCCAACAGCAGCCCCGATTCCGGCGAAGGGAGATGTAATTGCCCAATACCGTGTGGGCGACACCAACCCGGGAGATAACCAGATTCGACCACTCTTCCGTGTCGTAAACAAGGGTAAAGAGGCTCTTGATCTGAAAAACGTAAAGCTGAGATACTACTATACTGTAGATGGCGATAAGGGGCAGGAGTTTCACTGTGATTATGCACAATTGGGCAGCGGCAATGTTCAGGGACGGTTTGTGAAACTGGATAAGGCCGTAACTGGGGCAGATTATTATTTGGAGATCTCCTTTGGAGCCGGTGCGGGAAGTCTGGCAGCAGGGGAAAACACGGGGGATATTCAGATTCGCATGAACAAGACGGATTGGAGCAACTATAACGAAAGTAACGATTTTTCCTATGATGCAACCAAGACCTCTTATACAGATTGGGACAAAACACCTTTGTATATAAACGACAAACGTGTCTGGGGTCTGGAGCCTTGATTGTGAACTAAATGTTGAGCAAGGCGGGCGGAACGTGAGTGTGTCTGAATTCACTTCCGTCCGTTTTTTTGTGATCAAATTCATGGTACACTAAGAACGTTACATCATTACATATCTGACCGAGGTGACCTAAGACATGAATGACAATTTGGCACAGGCTCTGAATGAGCAAATGAACTTCGAATTTTACTCCGCTCACGTATATCTGGCAATGGCTGCTTATTGCTCCAGTGAAAGTCTGGATGGGTTTGCAAACTTCTTCCTGGTACAAGCAGAGGAGGAACGGTTTCATGCCATGAAACTGTATAGATACATTAACGACCGTCGAGGACGCGCTACATTGGCAGCATTACCGGAGCCCAAAAATAGCTACGATTCCATGCTGGACGTATTTGAGCATGGCTACAAGCATGAGCAGCAAAACACACAAAAATTTTATCATTTGGCTGACTTGGCCCTCGATGCACGAGAGCATGCAACGATCCATTTCTTGAAATGGTTTATTGATGAGCAAGTCGAAGAGGAAGCTCTGTTCGATAGTGTTATCCAGAAGCTTAAGCGTATTGAAAGAGACAGCAATGCCTTTTATATGCTGGACAGCGAGTTTGCCAAACGCAGCTTTGTTGCCCCTGCGGAATAACACAGCGTACAGGTTGGTTTGAATGCCCCAGAGACAGGGACAGCATTCTATTGGTCTAGAAAGTAAAGGAGCCCGGCTTTCGGGCTTTTTTGCTTTTATTTGAATTGCGGACTTTCCAACCCTCAAGGGACATTGTTATTTTAAATGAAGGTATAGAAAAAATTAATTTGTCGCTGAATGGTGAGCATGCTACAGTTATGTTAACTTTTATTTCTTATTAAAAAGATAGGATTAGTTGAAAAAAATTATGCGCATTATTACAATACTATAGGGAGGCGGGGAACTATGAGCGAGATCTATCGTCTGGCACGTCAAGAGGATGCAGAAAGATTGCAGTATATAACGTATGAGGCATATGAAACAATTCGGCAGTTGGAGCTTAAATGGCCTGCCGCTCAGGCAGACGTCGCTCTCATTCAAGAAAACATTAAAAATAATGATTGCTATGTGCTGGAAGTCGATGGTGTCATCCAGGCTACCGTTAGTCATCTAAAAAATAGAGCCCTTAATTTTATAACCGATCTTCCGTTTGTGATGTGGTTTGCCGTAGATCCGGCTGCTCAGGGCAAAGGATATGGAAAAAAACTGCTGAACTGGGTAGAACAAACGATTATTCGTGATCAGGTTGGAGCTCCTGCAGTGACATTAGCCACTGCGGAAAAACATCCCTATTTATTATCTATGTACGAGCGTTGGGGATATGAACGTATCCATGCTTTTGACCATGGAACAGGAGACGGGACGATGCATTTACTGCGTAAAGTAGTGAATCCTGAATTATTCTCCACCTACATCGATGAAAAGAATGAAGCCGAGACTGCTAACCGAAATTAGACACGATCACTGGGGAAGCCTGAGTTATTCACAGCAAAAATTCCAAAATGTCGTCAGGCAGGCTGTGCTTGCAGAGGAGCTAGGCTTTAATGCGTACGGTACAGAAGAACGATAACAAATATGACCTTCTCTCAAGAAAGCAACCGAAGCAGCGGTGTTTTCGAGTCATTGTGACGGAGAGAGGGTTCTTTGAGTTTTGGACAAATTGACAGAGATACATAAAAAGAGTAACGTAATTGTATATTTAAATTCATATAAAATTAATCGGATTAATTGAATGTGAAGTTGTACAAATCTGACAATATTAAGGAGGGATTTATTTGAGCAACTCGCAATCTGGCACAACCAAACGCCGTATAACAGCTGAGGATTTATATCGATTTCACTGGGTTAGCGATCCAGCTGTTCATCCCACGAGTGGCGAAATTGCTTACGTAGAGCAGTATATTAATAAAGAACGGACAGACTACAACTCGGCTATTTGGCTGTTGCCGTTCGAAGGTAAAACTCCAATACCCTTTACATATGGACCGAAAGATGAAACACCTGTCTGGTCACCGGACGGGTCACAACTTGCTTTTCTCCGTTCGACAGACGGCAAGCGTCAGGTATGGATTATTCCAGCACGCGGGGGGGAAGCTCGACAACTTACGCACGTAGGGAACAATGTTCGTTCATTAGCCTGGTCGCCGGATGGAGCCTACATATCGTTTGTAGCTAAAACTGCTGAGAACCAGCCAACTCCTACATGCGACGCAGGAAAGCAGGAGACACAGCTTGAGGGACGAGTAGTTAATCGAACAAAAGCTAAATCCGACGGCTATGGGCTGTGGGATGATACTCGTGATCACTTGTATGTAACTGATGTGACTTCAGGGCACACGGTTCAATTGACATCCGGCGCTTATGATGTCGCGGAGCCTGTCTGGTCACCGAATGGCCAACAGATTTTATTTGTCGCTAGAATAGCGGAGCATTCCAAAGAGGATACGGATTTACGCAAGCAAAGTGATTTGTTTACGGTAGCTCCTGCGACTTCTAATAGCAATGCGACAGTACCGTTTAAGCTGACTCATTCCGAGCTTCAAATCGAGAGCGCTGCATTCTCTCCCGATGGTACATTGATTGCCTTTTACGGTCATGATCGTCATGCCAAAGGCGCTACTCAGACTCGACTGTATACGGTTCCCTCCAGTGGCGGGACGGCAGTATGCGTTAGTGAGACACTTGATGCTCACCTCGGTAATGCGGGTATGAGCGACATGCGTTCACATCTTCATGTAGGACCACCACGCTTCAGTGCGGACAGTCAATCCCTGTATACGCTGGTAACCATTGAAGGAAATGTGCACGTATATCAGTTTGCGCTTGATGGAACTTTTAAAATTTTAACCCAAGGAGAACGGGAAATTTACCAATTCGAGCTTACTTCGGATGAGCAGCATATCATTGCTGCTTCCACCAATGTCGCTTTACCAGGCGATTTGTTTCGGATTGCGATCCATTCAGGGACCGAGGAACGGCTAACACGAGTGAATGATGCTCTGCTTGATGAGATTGAGATTAGTGCACCTGAGAGCTTCTGGACGGAGGTCGAGGATGGTCGACGCGTGCAGGGATGGGTGATGAAGCCTGCTGGTTTTAAGGAGGGGGAGGCTTATCCTGCCATTTTGGAAATTCACGGCGGTCCCCATGCCATGTATTCCAATTCCTTTTTTCATGAGTTTCAGTTGCTGGCGGCTCGGGGGTATGTAGTCATCTATACGAACCCGGGAGGAAGTCGAGGGTATGGACAGTCTTTTACCAATGTTGTCCTTGGAGATTACGGCGGACGTGATTACACCGATCTACTGAGCGCCGTGGACGAGGCTATACGCAAATTCCCATTCATCGATCCAGAAAGACTGGGTGTCACGGGAGGCAGCTATGGTGGCTTTATGACAAACTGGATTGTCGGGCATACGGATCGTTTCCGCGCAGCTGTGACCCAGCGTTCCATATCTAACTGGCTGTCAATGTATGGGGTGAGTGACATAGGGTACTCGTTTACGGAAGATGAAGTTGGCGGGAATCCATGGGATGATTTTGAGCTTTTGTGGAGGCAGTCCCCGTTGGCTTATGTACAGCAAATCAATACACCGCTGCTCTTATTACATGGAGAGCAGGATCTACGTTGCCCTATTGAGCAGGGAGAGCAGCTGTTTACAGCATTGCGTCGTTTGGGAAAGCCCACCCAATTTGTCCGTTTCCCAGCTTCGAGTCACGAGCTTTCACGTAAAGGGCACCCACAGCTTCGCGTGGAACGACTGCAACGTATTACCGACTGGTTTGTCCAACACAAAATATAAGTCTCATTCGATTTGTAGTGATTATGGAAAAATGTCAGGTCCTAATCTTAGGACTTGGCATTTTTTAATGTGTCTTATATCCATTCTCTTAACCCCATTTAGTGCTGGTGCTGGGTCACGATTTACGGTTATCATATACGAAGATATTGTTCGTTCATCGCTTCTTGCTTACATTCATATTTAAAAGGAGATATACAATGGCTGAACCCTTAAAAAATATGTACACGGAGGAATTCCTTCGTCTATTCGGTGAAAGAGTACAGGCTGCATACAGTCCGTTCGACATTGACGGATTTATCCATCAAGTTATGGATAAAAAATGGGGAGAGCTGGAGCTAAAAGAACGAATACGGCGTATTTCGTTAACATTAGGGGCGTTTTTGCCCAGTAGTTATGAAGAAGCTCTTTCTATATTATTTGCCATTGATGAGTACTGTAGCGGATTTCCGTACTTGTTTTTCCCTGATTTCGTAGAGGTATATGGGCAGGGAGAAGAGCATTGGGACCTGTCCATGAATGCACTGGAGCGATTTACATTAAAATCCTCTGCGGAGTTCGCTGTGAGACCCTTCCTCCTGCGTGAACCAGAACGGATGATGCGGCAGATGATGACCTGGGCGGGACACCCCAGTGAACACGTCCGCCGTCTTGCCAGCGAAGGTTGTCGTCCACGGCTGCCTTGGGGACAGGCGCTGCCTGTCTTCAAACGTGATCCTGCTCCGGTATTGGCCGTATTGGAACTGCTGAAGGCCGATCCATCATTGTATGTACGTAAAAGTGTAGCCAACAACCTGAACGATATTGCCAAGGATCATCCCGATATTGTCATCGCAACGGCTCAACGGTGGAAGGGCGCACATCCTGATACCGACTGGATTGTGCGTCATGGCTGTCGATCCCTGATTCGCAAATCCATCCCTGAAGTGATGGCCATGTTCGGCTATGCGGATGATACGGATGGGGTGCCGCTGGTCACAGCAGCCTCTTTCACCACAGACCCTGCCGTATTAAAGATCGGGGATCACAGTGAACTGAGCTATGTGCTTCAGCTTCGAGAAGGTGAACCTTTACGAGTTCGCATCGAATATGGCATCGACTTTGTAAAGGCGAGAGGACAAGTTTCACGCAAACTGTTTTTGCTTTCTGACAAAACGGTCCCTGGAGGAACCCGTCTAACGGGTACACGAACACACCGGTTCGCAGACCTGACAACTCGTCGTCATTATGCGGGAGCGCACCGAATTGTGCTGCTCGTAAATGGGCAGGAAGCGGCTTCTACAGTGGTAGACATTGAGTTGTAGATTACAATAATAGTAAAGAAAAGAGTCTGTATTCAGGCTCTTTCTTTTTGTCGTTTGTTTTACAAATTTTATTTTTTTCCAAATAAATTAATTCTGGTATTAGAACCTGGTACTAAGACGTGTTATACTACATAAAGGAAGTTGCTCTTATCTTATGTATAAAGGGGAAGGTATAACTTGACTGATCAGCAACAATGGCTTGCGCCTGAATATTACAATATGACTTCGGAAATGGAACACCATGAGGCTGGTAAGACCGCACTCAAGTGGTTAAGTGAGACAGGGGAATACGAAGAAATCACCTACGGAGAGCTGTTGAAAAAGGCAAATCGGCTGGCTGGTGGACTTGCAAGTCTGGGATTTAACAAAGGAGATAGAGTTCTGGTCGTAGTACCACGGCGTATTATTGCATATGTCATTTATCTGGCATGCTTGAAGCTGGGGCTTGCTGTCATCCCATCTTCAGAAATGCTGCGGGCCAAGGATATTGCATATCGCCTTCGCCATTCGGAAGCGCGTGCAGTCATTGCCTGGACCGGAGTAACAGGTGAAGTAGATAAAATAAGTGATGATTTGCCTGCTTTGGCTCACCGCATTGTAGTCCCCGGGGACCACACAGCAAATGCACCTGGTTGGCTTGTGCTGGATGAGCTGATGGAAGGACAAGAAGATATTTTTGAAGCTGTGAAGACACACCGTGACGACATGGCCATTCTGGCCTATACTTCGGGTACCACAGGAAATCCTAAAGCTGTTGTACATAGCCATGGCTGGGGATATGCCCATCTGCGGATAACATCACCATGGTTGGACATTCAAGCTTCAGACATAGTATGGGCCACAGCCGCACCTGGCTGGCAAAAATGGATTTGGAGTCCGTTTTTATCGGTACTGGGAAATGGGGCGACTGGATTCGTATATAATGGTTCGTTCCGTCCGGGTCGTTATTTGCAGTTGCTGCAGCAATACGGAGTCCAAGTGTTATGTTGTACGCCAACTGAATATCGAATTATGGCAAAAATGGATGGTTTGGATCAATACGATCTATCCCTATTGCGCAGCGCAGTTTCTGCGGGGGAGCCGCTCAATCAGGAGGTTATCAACAAGTTTCAGGAGCAGTTCAACATTACGATTCGTGATGGCTACGGCCAAACCGAGAGTACGTTAATTATTGGAAATCTAAGAGACACACCTCTGCGCACAGGCTCGATGGGCAAATCCATTGCACCGGGACTTGTTGAGGTCGTAGACGAGGATGGTATTCCGCTGGCTCCAGGGCAAGTGGGCGATATTGCAGTGCGTGCTGATCTGCCGGCATTGTTTCATACGTATTATCATGATCCAGAACGCAAATTAGCTAGTGTGCATGGAGATTATTTTGTTACAGGAGACCGGGCTCGAAAGGATGAGGATGGATATTTTTGGTTTGAAGGACGCGGTGATGATATCATTATCAGTTCTGGCTATACCATTGGTCCTTTTGAAGTAGAAGAAGCGCTGATGAAGCATGATTCTGTGCAGGAATGTGCAGCGGTAGCCAGCCCGGATGAAATCCGTGGACATGTTGTGAAAGCTTTCATCGTGCTCAAAGCCGGGGTAGAAGGATCACCGGAGTTAGTAAAGGAACTGCAACATCATGTGAAAACATGGACGGCACCTTACAAATATCCACGAAAAATAGAATTTATTCAGGAACTCCCTAAAACCAGCTCAGGAAAAATACGGAGAGTGGAGCTGCGTGATTTGGAGAAGCAATCTGCACTGTAGTGATGAAGCCATTCAATATTATTAAAACGAAACAGGAGCGTGGAAAAATGAGTACATTTGAATCATTGTTGGAGCAATACGCAGAACTGGTCGTAAGAGTAGGGGTCAACATTCAGCCAGGACAGGCGTTGTTGGTAACTGCACCACTGGAAACTGTTGAGTTTACACGTCTGATTGTCAGCAAAGCCTATGAAGCAGGCGCTAAATATGTACAGGTAGAGTTTGAGGACGATTCCATTACACGCAGTCGTTTTGAACATGGTGACGAAGCCAGCTTTGATTACTATCCTGCTTGGAAAGCAGACATGATGGAGAAATTCGCCGAAGAGGGTGGAGCTACGCTAACGATTAAAGTGCCGAACCCGGATTTATATCAAGGTATTGACCCGGAACACGTTTCACGCGCAACAAAGGCGGCGGCTACGGCGAGAGAAGGCTATGCTCACTATACGCGGAATGCTAAGATTAGTTGGTGCCTGATTAAAGCGCCGACGAAGGCTTGGGCAGATAAAGTATTTGCCGATATAGCAGAAGAGGACCGAATTCGTGTCATGTGGGATACGATTTTCCAAATGAATCGTGTAGACGGCTCCGATCCAATTCAAAATTGGCAGGGACATTTAAACAATCTCGAACAGCTACAAAACAAGCTGAATCATAAAAACTATAAAAGCCTCCATTATCGTGCACCAGGAACAGATTTGAAAATTGAATTGGCCGAAAGACATATTTGGCGTGGTGGTGGCGGCGAAAACGCCCAAGGAATTTATACTGTGGCAAATATGCCGACAGAAGAAGTGTTCACAATGCCTAAGCGTACAGGTGTCAATGGCCACATCACAAGTACCATGCCACTTAATTTAAATGGGCAACTGGTAGATCGCATTACGTTTACCTTTAAGGACGGTAAGGTCACCGAATATACAGCAGAATCCGGCGAGCAGCATCTCACTCATTTGCTCGCTACAGATGAAGGGGCCTGCTATCTGGGAGAAGTTGCCCTGGTGCCGCACGATTCACCGATTTCCAATCTCAATCGCATCTTTTATAATACAGGTATCGACGAAAATGCCTCCTGTCACTTGGCCCTAGGCAGTGCGTATCCATTTAATATCGAAAATGGGACACAAATGAACCGGGAGGAGTTACTCCAGAACGGTGCCAATGTCAGCCTGACTCATGTTGACTTTATGATCGGCTCAGCCGAGCTGGATATTGATGGTGAACTGCAAGACGGAAGCACAGAGGCTGTGTTCCGCAAAGGAAATTGGGCAATTTAGTTTAGTCTTTTCTTAATCTCACTTCACTCAACCCGCAAACGATCTGATTCGTTTTGCGGGTTTTTTCATAGCCTAATTCTCATATCTTTACTTGTTTTGTGAAATGTAAAGTGCTAAGCTAAGTTCAAACAATAATTTAAACAGTGTTTTAAATATCGTTTTAATTTTTGCTTAAATTGTTGTTTTGCTTAAAGTAGTCCGTTTCATTTGTCCTTTAGGATTAAACTAAACAGGAGGAGGAAAAAGATGAGTCACCCAGACAAAAAACAACAGACCAAAGAAAAAATTCTACAGTCTACGCTGGAGTTTATCCAAAAGAAAGGTTTCGAGGCGGTTACAATCCGAAAAATTGCTGACCTGTCTGGTACTAATATTTCTCTAGTTAATTATTATTTTGGCTCCAAAGAAAATTTGCTCAGCGAAGCTATCGAAGTGATCCTAAACAGCTTTCAGCACACATTTTCTGTTTTGGACAATACAGCGATGCCCCCGCAAGATAGACTGAAACAATTTTTACTTAACTATTTACAGGTCATTCGCCAATATCCAGAGCTACTGTCACGAATTATTGTGATGGGCAGCACGCCCTTTACATCTCAACAGGAATACGGAAGATTTTTAAACATGATGGGGTTTCCAAAGGTCCAGAACACAATCAAGGAGCTAACAGGTGAGCAACAGCCAGAGCGGTTGTTAGCTATGATGCTGCAAGTATTCGGAGCCATTTTTCTGCCTGCACTGATGAGTCCGATTCTTGAATCTGGAGCAGTTGTGGAAATGCCTACAATAGAGGAACAATTAAACCTGCTGTTTGAAAGATATTTTGATCAAAAATAAATCTCAGGGGTGAATACCATGGAATTTTTGAGAAAATATTGGCAAGATGCAGGAGGCATCATTGGAGTGGCTGTATGTATTGTTTTGCTTATGAATTCAGCCATCTTATCGGATCTATCAGGCAAACTGTGGTTAAGCTTTGTGGCAATTTTGTTTCACCAATTTGAAGAATACCGCTGGCCCGGATATTTTGCGGGTTTATTTAACAATGTTTTGTTTAAAAGTGAAGCCCCGGATCATTACCCCTTGAACACTCAATCAGCGATGATCATTAATGTGGCAATTGCCTATGTATTTTATCTACTCCCCGTCTGGTTTCCCCACGTAATCTGGCTTGGACTCGCACCTGTTTTGATGGGATTTTTTCAGGTCATCTGGCACGGAATTGTTGTCAATCTCAAAGCAAAAACTGTATATAATCCCGGTTTGTGTACGGCAGTTCTCCTGCATGTCCCTGTCGGAATCTGGTATATCCATGAAATTGTAAAGCGAGACATTCCTACGGCAATAGACTGGATTGCAGGCACAATCTACTTTGTTTTTGCTATATACATTTTTATTGTGAAAGGGAATATATGGTTGAAGAAGAGTGACTCCCCTTACGCCTTTTCTAAACAACAGCTAGGCGCTTACGATCGCAGGTAGGATGTATTAGAAATTTATAACGCTATTGTTTACAAGTTGGATACAAGTAGAGGTATTCTCGAAACGAGGTGCGGTTACACTTGGTTTGTACTCAAGAACAAGGAAAGAGTGATCTCATAATGAAACCTATACATCAGTCTCGCAATCGTAAAAAGTTAGCTTGCAAGCTAGTTACTACCAGCGCTTTATTAGCAATCGGTTTTGCTGTAATGACAGGATGCGGCAATAGTGGAGAAGCAAGCTCAATTGCTCCATCTACAACAAAATCAGCCACACCATCTACCAGTAATTCAACAGATCAGAACACAGACATCAATACAAATGAGCAAGATACTCCCAATAACAAGACGAATACAGATATCAGTAAGCCTAGTGCGGATGCAGAAAATTCCAAGAAACCTGGAAAAAAGTCTGATCAAGGTTTAACCTCGACACAGCAGAAACCTGCTAGTAGTACAGCCACACCTGACAGTAAACACAGCTCCGCAGCTGCTATAATGAGCGCAGCCAAGCAGGGGACGTTGCCCAATCTGCCTAAAGGTATTGGTCTAGGAACGAGCAGCGATCTGTTGTTCGAGCTATGGGGGAAATCCGATTCTGGTTCTACAGGCCCTATGAGAAGTTACGCCAAATATCATACAGATCTCATACTGGATGGAAGTGACAAAGTTACAGAAATTACTTCTTTCGACCCACAATATAAAAAGTTGCTTATTAATCAAGTTATTAGCGAACTAGGCCAGCCCACAGAAACAATTGACACCTCTAAAGACACATCCGGCACAGCAGAAGCTAATTATACGATCAACAACACGTCAGATCTTAGTTATTATTTAGTATTTTCTTATCAAATCAAAACGCAAAAGGTCAATTATGTTCGGTTATACTTTAACACGATGACGCCATAATGGAGTGTGCCAAAGGAGTCGTTTCCATCATGATTAGGGAGGCGACTTTTTTGGTCGATTGCATTTTTAGAGTGTGACATTTATACTAATTAGTAATTGATTAATCACTACTAGGAAAATGTAACAAACAAAGGATGAGAAAATATGGCTAAAGCTACATCAACATCAATAAATCGCCAAAAGGAAATCATATCTGCTGCTATCGAAGTCTTTGCAGAGATGGGCTACTATCGAGCTACAACGGCCAAAGTTGCGGAACGGGCCAATATTTCTCAGCCCTATGTTTTCCGCTTTTTTGCTACCAAGGAAGCTTTGCTTATTGAAGCGTTGAAGGTTTCATTTGCACGCATCATAAACTCTTTTCACCAGGTCATTCATTCGGCTTCGTCTGAGCAGTTAGAGCAAGAACTGATTGCAGCCTATTCGCAAATTATGATGGACTATCGCAATGAAATCCTCTTACAAATGCAGGCGCAGACGATCCGTGAGGATGTGGTTGTAACCGTGATGCAACAGGGGCTACGTGAGATCCATACGACGGTCTATAATGCTTTCCGGCAGGCAGATATTGAACAAGCCATGGAAAAAACGATGCTTTTTCTCGCCAGAGGCATGCTATGTAATATCTCGATGTCGCTGGATCTACCAGAACTGATGAAAATAGACGATTAATTTTATGTATGCAGTAGAGTCGCGCTTTTGTGCGGCTTTTTTTGTTTGCTTTTAGTTAGTACAAGGCATAAATTCGTTAGTTTCTGAGCGAAAGGAGCTAACTAGGTTGACAAGGGAAGCGAGTCTCGTTATTCTTATACCCATAGGGGTATATGTATAAAGAAAATAGTGCTAGACTAACCCACAAAAAAAGGCGGAGGTTATAGAATGTCATCAATTAACAATATCCAAGCAGATCATATTCTTGATTGCAAAGGGCTAGCTTGTCCTATGCCTATTGTAAAAACAAAAAAGGCTATGAATGACCTCGTTCCCGGAAAGATTATGGAGGTTCAAGCGACTGACAAAGGTTCATTAGCCGATTTTCAGAGCTGGGCTAAAAACACTGGACATCAATATTTGGGCACTCTCCAAGAAGGAGATGTAATGCGACATTATTTACGCAAAGCAAATCCGGCTGAAGTGATGAAGGAGCAAATATTTTCTTCTACGATAAGCCATGAAGAGCTACAAGCAAAATGTTCTTTAAAAGAGAACTTCATTTTGCTCGATGTTCGTGAACCCGCCGAATTCGCGCTTAAACATATCCCTGGATCTAAACATATCCCTCTTGGCGAACTGGAGAACAGACTTTCTGAACTTAACTTGGAAGAAGAGATCGCAGTGATCTGCCAAGCTGGAGCACGCAGTGAAAGGGCCTGCCGCTTGTTGGCAGACAAAGGAGCTAAAAACGTCAAATCTGTGCTTTCAGGCATATCCGACTGGGCAGGAGAAACAATGGGGAGCGATTCTATATGAGTACAGCAGCAGGAACTTATGCAGAGAATCAAGAGCAAGCTCAGCCCAAAACAACGATTATATTATTCAGCGGCGAGCTGGATAAGGCACTTGCTGCATTCATTATTGCGAATGGAGCGGCGGCATATGATCATGAAGTAACTATTTTCTTTACATTTTGGGGACTAAATATATTGCGTAAGGATGAACTCATACGCTCCAATAAAGGAATGCTCGAAAAAGCCTTTGGCTGGATCATGCCTCGTGGACCGAAAAAGCTAGCACTTTCCAAAATGAATTTCGTCGGACTGGGACCACAGATGATCAGGCATGTCATGAAAAAGCACAATGCGCTTTCCTTGCCGCAGCTTATAGAGTTGGCACGAGAGCAGGGCATCAAGCTCGTTGCTTGTACCATGACAATGGATCTATTAGGACTGCAGCAAGCAGAGCTAATAGATGGTCTGGAGTATGCTGGAGTGGCCGCCTACTTGGGGGATGCTTCACAGGGGAAGGTGAATCTATTTATTTAGGGTATTCTATTTACTTTTTTGGTTTATAATATACCTATACGTGTATATGGTAAGTCAGAAAAGGAGTGCATTGCTTATGGATTACAATTACAGTGATGAACTGAAAACGCGCTTGAGAAGGATTGAGGGCCAGGTGCGTGGGGTGCTTCGTTTAATGGATGAGGGAAAGTCGTGCAAGGATGTAGTCAGCCAGCTATCAGCTGTACGCAACGCATCAGATAAAGCAATAGCCCAAATTGTAGCAGAAAATCTGCAACGTTGTATATTGGAAGAGCGAGAAGCTGGAGGAGATACAGATAAGCTGGTTAAAGAAGCAATTCAGCTACTGGTGAAAAGTAGATAATTATGTGAATACACGAAAACAAAGAATATATAATAGCCGTAATTAAAAAGTTCGCTGCCTCTAGTTGGTAGCGGGCTTTTTTAATCGGACAATTTTTGGGAATAACCCCTCTGTTTATGCTGAGATAGACAGGTGTAAATAACACATAAGGAAAACAACTTCTTCCGGGAGGTCTATTTATGGAGGTATTTGTTACGATTGGTGTCAAATTGATCATCAGCTTTTTTGGCTTGTGGATCATTACTTTTATTACAGGCCGGAAAACACTCAGTCAGTTAACACCGCTCGATTTTCTGACATCATTGGTATTAAGCGAAATTGTAGGAAATACGTTATATGACGATAAAGTGACGATCTGGCATTTTTTGTTTGCTCTAGCACTATGGTGCGCGCTGGCCTACTTTTTCGAGAAAGCGACGACCCATTTTGTGAAATTTGGATATATGGCAGAAGGTCGAACAGTGCTGCTCGTAGATAAAGGACAGGTTAATCAAAAAATGCTGGAGAAATATGATATAGAATTTACACAGCTACTCTCCATGCTACGCCAGCAAAATATTTTTTCTCTGCGTGAGGTCTGGTACGCCACTCTAGAGACGAACGGCTCATTGTCAGTCATGCGCAAACCCGAATACGAGCCACCTGCTGCTCAGGATATGGGAATCGATGCACAGCCTGACCTTTTTTCTGTTACTGTCATTGATAAGGGAAGGTTGCTAAACGAATCTATGCGTGGGAAGTCAATCGATATTGAACAGATTAAAGTAAAGGTGCGAGAGCAGGGATATGATAGTATCGACGAGATTGCCTATGCAGAGTTTAGCGAGGATGGGACACTTCACATCGTGCCGATGAAATAGAAAAAGCACAATAAAAGAGGCTGAATACTTGAATGATAGGCATACTATAGTTCTGCTCTTCTTACCGTGTATGGTGTAGCTGCTGAGATAGAGGCATAACTTCGGAGTATTGAACTACCGTATCCTTATGAAGAGGACTGTTTATTTGTCTTTTTTCTTTTTTTAATAACAATAACGGTAAATAGTAACAAAGGGAGGAAAATTTGAAAAATAGGAAACCAGGAATTAAGAACAAATTTTCGACCGATTACCATGTGATGAATATAGTTAGGCGACAAAAAAGAAAGACCATAAATAAGTGCTGCAAGGGGAAGAATCCATTTTTTAAATCCGACTCCGGTTATTTTTTCAAGTCCTATTACGGCACCATTAAAAAATAAAGACATTTTGATGATCAAGCCAAGAAAAAGAAGCAAGGTGAAAAGGGCATCCATTCGTTCGAACAGATCTGCTAATTCAATCAACTGAACTGTTTCCAAAAGAGGAAGTGTGCTATTTGCGGCGATCTTGGGTCCGAGAACAAAAATATCCAATTGATTAACAAATGTTAGAGCAAGTGCGGTCATTATATAGGCAAAGAAAACGGGTTTTGTGATATTCCGGCCTTTATGTACAAGCGGGTAAAATACAAGAAATAACACAGTTTGTCCGAATGGAAAGGAGATAAGCTCAGGAATAGCGGCTTTAAATATGGGTTTCCATCCTTCCTCTAAAACCGGAAGAGAATTTTCCAAGTGAAAGAGACCAGTTGCCGGGATTAATATACTAATTATGGCGTATCCAAGTACAAAAAAAGGGAAAAGGAACAAGCAAAATAAGAACAATGCTTTGTAGCCGTAACGAACCGTGTTGGATACGACCACGATTGTGATCAAGATGATGATCCACAAAGGGGTTTGGCGGAGCAAAGTCATTACTGTTACCTCGCCTAAATCGCGTATGTTTCGAGATGCTTCATATGTAAAATACATCACAAAAAGTAAGTTAATGATTGTACCCACATATTTCCCTGTGTAACGGCGAAACAACATGAACAAATCCAAATCAGGATCTTGATGGTGAATAGCAAGATGGAGCTTTAGCAGAAGAAGTCCTGCTAAAGCTCCTACCAACATAACTAACCAAGCATCTTGCTTTGCTTCAGCTCCCATTAAAAACAAAGTTGTACTTCCAACCTCAAACAAAGACATACAAATGATCAGCTCGGATACTCGGATTGTATTTTTACGCATTGCTTCAATTCACCTCTCCCTGCTTATTCATTTTTCAACAGTTCGTTAAAAGATTTTTCGAATAATCCCGGACGTGCAAGCTTCATTTTCACACCTATTTTTATATCCATGTTTGCGAACTCTTCAGGCCATGTCTCTTTTATTTTTTTCCAGTCTTTTGGATACTTGTGATGAATTTTATTTCCAACACCAATAAGGTCGATATTCTTTTGCTGTAAGGCTTTCCAGCCTTCCTGAATTTGTAATTTGATTATTTCCGCTGCTTGCATCTGCAATTGATGTATACTTTGCATATCTTTCATTTCTCTTTGCGAAGAGGCTGACAGAAGATCACCAGTAGCTTTAACGTCAACGTTGAGGTAATAATGATTTAAATTCTTGATTGGCGTAACCTTAACCTTGGCTTTCCGGATGAGGAAAGCGGACATAACATTTCCATCCACATAGTTTACAGTAGTGTTTTTAATCTGGTTGTTTAACCATGAAACCCCCATACTTTCCTTTTCATTTAGGAAGCCGACTCTCTTGTCTTTCTGAAAAATACTTAAGCCCGATAACTTGAGTTTATTTTTGGCGGAGGTTTCCTTGAAAACATCAACAGAATCTAGTTTCTCCGGCTCGGAACCCACAAGAGATATTTCTGGAACTCCGGCTGCACTATCGGAGCTAATTTTCGAAATAAATTCATACATGGATATTGCGGGGTAAATTGAGCCTAATTTGCTATCTCTTTCTATAATCTTTTCTAAAGCTTGACCAGGAATTTTCTCTGGTGGTACAAGCTTTCTCAAAAAATCACGAGCCTCTCCGTTGGCAATGAATACTTTTACAGTTTCTCGTGAATCAAGGTTGCGGAGGTAAATATCAATAATCTCTTCAATGCCTTGTTCTGCTGCTTTTTTTCCAATAACGAGTATATTATTTTGGGCGAAATATAGTTTACGTGGGTATTCCAGGCTACTCTTCATAACGGTCTCTCTCAATGTTTTTCCATGTGTAGAAAAGGTATGTACAGCGCTTTGCGATGCCCCGGTGGAAGAACCACCTGATCCAGTCGTCATGGCTGATGGAATTATAATTTGATAGGTATTGATCCAGTCGCCTTTATGTCCATCAATTCCAGTTGCTGTTGTGATGGCTAATTCGTTCAATTCTGTACGATCTACGCACCCTGTAAGTAATAATCCTGCAATAAACAGAACATAACTAACTCTTAATTGCCGCACCATTGATCTCTCCTATTTTTGGGTATCAGACTTGTCATTATTTTTGATTTCATCCGAACTAGCAGGGTATTGGTGAGCTGCCTGTCTTGTCTGGTTATGTCCTGTTTTTTCGCTAGGTCTGGTTTTCATAGCCCACCACGGAGCTCTGATGATAAGGTCCTTCATATTAGATTTAAAGGTGGGGCTGTAGGGCACAAAATAATCAACTCCGAATGATTTGAGAGATACAAGATGAACAAGAAGGGGGATAATTCCTATCAGAATACCGAATAAGCCCAGAGCCCCTGCCAGTAGCATAAGTGCAAAACGCAACAACCTGACTGCTGAAGCCATACCAAAATACGGGATGACAAAGTTCGATATAGCAGTGAAGGCAACAACGATAACCATTGCACCTGAGACCAGTCCGGCTTGCACCGCTGCCTGCCCGATAACCAAAGCTCCTACAATGGAAACGGCTGGTCCGATGACCCGTGGCATTCGCACACCTGCTTCACGAATCACTTCAAACATCAATTCCATCATTAAAGCTTCCAATAATGCAGGAAAAGGAGTTCCTTCCCGTTGAGCCATCAGCGTAATTAACAGCGTGGTGGGGATCATTTCCTGTTGGAAAGTCGTCAAGGCTATAAATAGAGAGGGAAGCAACAATGAGACTAGAAAAGATACCACACGAAGAGCCCTTAAAAAAGTTGAAATGTCATATCTCTGGTAGTAGTCTTCGGCCGTTTGAAAGAAATTAAAGAAGGTTACAGGTGCAATCAGAGCGAATGGTGTCCCATCAACCAGAACAGCTACTTGTCCGTCTAAAAGGCTACCTGCGACTGCATCCGGACGCTCTGAGTTTAGCATGGTGGGAAAGAGACTAAGTGGTTCATCCTGTATAAATTCTTCGATATAGCCACTTTCAAGTATGCTGTCTGTATCAATAAATTGAAGCCGTTTTGTAATTTCCTGTATTACTTCTGGATTAGCGACATTTTCAATGTAAGCTAACATGACTTTGGTTTGTGTATATCGCCCAATAATATGACTATCAAATTTAAGGTCAGGTGTCCGCAATTTTCTTCTGATCAGTGTGATGTTGGTTGAGATATCCTCCGTAAATCCTTCTTTAGGACCCCGCACTACGGTTTGAGTACTGGGTTCCTGAATAGCTCGTCTTACTCCGCCTGCGATGGAAACTACCAAAGCATAGTTGTTTCCGTCGATGACAATGACGGCATTCCCGGAGAGGATGGCTTGATATACTTCATTTTGCGAATGTATCATTTGAATATTTCCAGACGGAATTGTGTTTTTTAACAAAGAAGCTGCAGTATTTTCCTTAAACATAAAATTATCTGCGGAGCCCATCTCTGTAATCAAGCTCTCCATTAAATCGGAAAGCAAGTTTTGGTCAATCAGTCCTTCAATATAACAAACGGCGAGATGGCCAGCATGAGCAGGATTTTCGGGAAAATCACGAATAATAAAGTCAG
>NZ_CM134213.1:2637500-4650000 GCF_054113385.1 Paenibacillus sp. ALE2 | reverse complement strand
CCATCAGCTAAGGTCCCCAAGTGTGTGTTAAGTGGGAAAGGATGTGGAGTTGCACAGACAACCAGGATGTTGGCTTAGAAGCAGCCACCATTGAAAGAGTGCGTAATAGCTCACTGGTCGAGTGACTCTGCGCCGAAAATGTAACGGGGCTAAACACACCACCGAAGCTATGGCTTGATGCTTGCATCAGGGGTAGGGGAGCGTTGAATGCGGGTTGAAGGTGTACCGGAAGGAGCGCTGGACTGCATTCAAGTGAGAATGCCGGTATGAGTAACGAAAAGATCTGTGAGAATCAGATCCGCCGAAAGCCTAAGGGTTCCTGAGGAAGGTTCGTCCGCTCAGGGTAAGTCGGGACCTAAGGCGAGGCCGATAGGCGTAGTCGAAGGACAACAGGTCGAAATTCCTGTACCACCGTAATCCGTTATGAGCGATGGGGTGACGCAGTAGGGTAGTGACGCGGACTGATGGATGTCCGTCTAAGCAGTGAGGCTGATGTGTAGGCAAATCCGCACATCGTAAGGCTGGGCTGTGATGGGGAGCGAAAATTATAGTAGCGAAGGTCATGATCTCAGACTGCCAAGAAAAGCCTCTAGCCAGGAGAAGGTGCCCGTACCGCAAACCGACACAGGTAGGCGAGAAGAGAATTCTAAGGCGCGCGGAAGAACTCTCGTTAAGGAACTCGGCAAAATGACCCCGTAACTTCGGGAGAAGGGGTGCCTCGGTAGGGTGAATAGCCCGAGGGGGCCGCAGTGAAAAGGCCCAAGCGACTGTTTAGCAAAAACACAGGTCTGTGCGAAGCCGCAAGGCGAAGTATACGGGCTGACGCCTGCCCGGTGCTGGAAGGTTAAGGGGAGTGGTAAGCTCGTAAGAGCGAAGCTATGAACCGAAGCCCCAGTAAACGGCGGCCGTAACTATAACGGTCCTAAGGTAGCGAAATTCCTTGTCAGGTAAATTCTGACCCGCACGAATGGCGTAACGACTTGGGCGCTGTCTCAACGAGAGATCCGGTGAAATTTTAATACCTGTGAAGATGCAGGTTACCCGCGACAAGACGGAAAGACCCCATGGAGCTTTACTGCAGCTTGATATTGAATTTGGGTACGATCTGTACAGGATAGGTGGGAGCCGTAGAATCTTGAGCGCCAGCTTGAGGGGAGGCATCCTTGGGATACCACCCTGATCGTATCTAGGTTCTAACTTGGTACCGTGATCCGGTACGAGGACAGTGTCAGGTGGGCAGTTTGACTGGGGCGGTCGCCTCCTAAAGAGTAACGGAGGCGCCCCAAGGTTCCCTCAGAATGGTTGGAAATCATTCGAAGAGTGCAAAGGCAGAAGGGAGCTTGACTGCGAGACCTACAAGTCGAGCAGGGACGAAAGTCGGGCTTAGTGATCCGGTGGTACCGCATGGAAGGGCCATCGCTCAACGGATAAAAGCTACCCTGGGGATAACAGGCTTATCTCCCCCAAGAGTCCACATCGACGGGGAGGTTTGGCACCTCGATGTCGGCTCATCGCATCCTGGGGCTGAAGTAGGTCCCAAGGGTTGGGCTGTTCGCCCATTAAAGCGGTACGCGAGCTGGGTTCAGAACGTCGTGAGACAGTTCGGTCCCTATCTGTCGTGGGCGTAGGAAATTTGAGAGGAGCTGTCCTTAGTACGAGAGGACCGGGATGGACGTACCGCTGGTGTACCAGTTGTTCCGCCAGGAGCACCGCTGGGTAGCTATGTACGGAAGGGATAAGCGCTGAAAGCATCTAAGCGTGAAGCCCCCCTCAAGATGAGATTTCCCAGTATGTAAGACCCCTTGAAGACGACGAGGTAGATAGGTTGGGGGTGGAAGTGCAGTAATGCATGGAGCTGACCAATACTAATCGGTCGAGGGCTTATCCTAAGATAAGACGCAATGAGTTTCGGATCCAGTTTTCAAGGTGTAACCTTGAAGGTATGTAGAAGTACATACGACAAGCGTATGGCGATTCATTCACACGATCCGTGATGAACTGAATAACCTCACGAAGGAATTTGCGAGGCAAATTCACGTTTGGTGGCGATAGCGGAGGGGTTCCACACGTACCCATCCCGAACACGACCGTTAAGTCCTCCAGCGCCGATGGTACTCGGACCGCAGGGTCCTGGGAGAGTAGGACGTTGCCAAGCACGAAAAAAGAGCACAGCCATTAGGGTTGTGCTCTTTTTGTATAACCGATTTATTTATCGGTCACCTGAACGGCTCATGCCATGCCTTCGGTTAAAAGTACTACAATACTCTGGTTCTTCCTTATACAGTACTGCCTGGAGGGCACTTAAGGATTGAAGTTTATGGGTAATTTCCTTTTGCCACTTTGTATCTCCGACTTGTACGGCAAGATTGAGAAGATCCAAATTCGGTTTTATTTTTGAAAAAATCATGTTAAACTTTTCTCATAAAATAAACGGACTTTCAGAGGTGAGTTGTAGTGCTGGAACGCTCTATGGAGAATACAAGGGATTTAAACAACGGAAAGGGAGTGATTTAAAGAAGAAAAGGAGACGATGAGGATGAGCACTTATCAAACGGTTATTAGTGATGGATTTGAGCTGAAATATACTATAAGAGGTAACGGAAAGTCGATATTGGTGATCGGCAGTAGTGTATATTATCCTCGCATATTTTCAGACCATTTATATAAAAAGTTTCAGTTTATTTTCTTAGATCATAGAGGGTTTGCAAAACCGACTCGTGCTTTAAAACCAGAAGACTATACTTTGGATAAAGTCATCAAAGACATAGAAACAGCAAGACAATGCCTTCATTTAGATCCATTTATCATATTAGGACATTCCGGGCATGCTTTTATGGCTTTGGAATATGCTAAACAATA
This sequence comes from Paenibacillus sp. ALE2, assembly GCF_054113385.1. Classification (NCBI taxonomy): domain Bacteria; kingdom Bacillati; phylum Bacillota; class Bacilli; order Caryophanales; family Paenibacillaceae; genus Paenibacillus; species Paenibacillus sp. ALE2. The sequence goes on along the minus strand of NZ_CM134213.1, from coordinate 4,647,141 downwards.
CCCAGACTATGTTGAAAAAGTGGTGCTATTAAATTCAGCGCCTACGAACAGCCAAGAAAGACAACGGCAAAGCTTGTCATACTTTTATGAAACGGCCAGTCCAGCCAGAAAAGAACGTTTTGAAAAAGATATTGTTTTATTAGAGGATGATATCAAAAGAGATCCCGACAGAAGATTTGTTCACATGTGTATACGTATGGGAGCCCAAAGTTTTTATGATTATACCTATGATGCAGCTCATATGTGGAATGATGTGCACACGAACATGCCTATCATTGATTATTTATGGGGAGAAGCCTTCGGAAAGATAGATTTGATACAGTCCTTGGGAGATGTCGATAAGCCCATGTTTATTGGTCTTGGAAGAACTGATTACTTAGTCGCGCCTGTTTCATTGTGGGATCGGGTCGATGATAGCTATACGAACGTAAAAAAGGTGGTTTTTGAGCATAGTGGCCATAATCCGATGTTTGAAGAACCTCATTATTTTGATCAAACATTAACCGAATGGATTAATGAAAATCACTAGGTTTTTAAAACAGTCGATTCCGGTACTGGAAACAGACCTGAAGATGATGGCAGGTTGACCCTAAAGATCTACGAATGGAGAACAAATAGTTTGAATTTTAAAAGGAGAATGTTTACCTTTTGGCTTGTCACTGAAGCATCGGGGACAGCTTGAGTTAGCATTCTCCTTTCATTTATAAATCGCTATGGTAGTAGTTTGGCACGAAGCATGTTACTTCGCACTGGCTCAAACTCATAGAAAATATTACTCCATTCTTTTTGTCATGACTTGACGGATCAATGAGGTTCTGTATAATAACCGAGAGATCATACTGTAATGATAGTTTATTTCCATTTGATATGGAGGTTGGAGGTCGTTTTGAAATACGAAATTATTTTATTTGATGTTGATGATACGCTGTTTGATTTTAAAATGGCAGAGAGCCATGCGCTACATAATACGTTCACCCAATTTGGATTGCCGCAAGGGGCCACAGAGTATAAATCCAGCTATGATGAGATTAACAGTGTGTTGTGGCGAGAGGCAGAGGAAGGACTTATTACCTCGGCACAGTTGCGGGTGGAAAGATTTAAACGATTGTTTACTGTCCATAAGCTAGACTTCAATCCAGACGCCTTTAGTGCTGCTTATTTACGTTATTTGGGTGAAGGTGCTTTTTTGATGGACGGAGCGGTTGAACTATGTGACGTACTATCTGAGTATCGTTTGGCGATTATTACGAATGGAATCAAAGAGGTACAAACCTCCAGAATTCAGCTCTCTCCGCTGCGTGATGTGTTTGAGCAGGTAATTATTTCAGAAGAAGTGGGTTGCCAAAAGCCACAAGCTGGTATTTTCGATTACGCATTTGCCAAGCTAGCCATTTCAGATAAAAGTAAGGTCCTTATGGTCGGCGATTCTTTAACCTCTGATATTCAAGGAGGGAATAAGTACGGAATTGATACCTGCTGGTTCAACCCTGCCAGAAAAACAAATACGTCTGGTATTCAACCCACTTATGAAATAACAAGTTTGATGGAATTACTGAGTAGTGTACTTTCAATAGGGTCTGTACTGAATCGTACGTCGGCGGAAATCTAGATGAATGATGTAGAAATCAGAAGACCGAAAGTTAAAGATGCCGAAAAGTTAAATGAATTGTTTAGAATAGTGATTACAGACACATTTGCTAAAGAAGGTATTGGAAGCAAGCTGGAGGATATAGAGGATGAAATTGAGACTAAAAGAGCGTATTTGGAAAGTGACTTAGAAAGCCACGGTGAGCAACGATATTTTTTAATCGCTGTAGACGGGGATCGAATAATGGGTTCAATTGAATATGGCCCGGCAAGTGAACTTATAAGTAAATCTACCAATGATGCATTAAAAAATTTGTGCGAGGTAGGAACTGTATTTGTTCACCCTGACTACCAGAAGATTGGAGTAGGAAATTTATTATTGAAATCAATGTATCTGGCGTTGAAAGATAGAGGAGTAGAAGAATTTTGTTTAGATAGTGGGTATCGTATTGCACAAAAAATATGGGAAAAGAAGTTTGGAACTCCTGATTATTTATTAAAAGATTATTGGGGAAAAGGCTTTGATCATATGATATGGAGAATCAAAATCAAGGATGCTATTAAATGGTCACAAAGTTATTAAACAAGGCAGGTCGGAAAATCGACCTGCCTTGTTTTAATTTTTTATCGTCACCGGCTGAACTATAATTAACAGGAGATAGCTTTAAGGCGGAAGGTAGAGCTGGCAAAATCCCCAGTGAGATCCGAGACAACAAGTCCAATCTTCATTAGACGGTCACCTCCAAAAATTTCACCGTCGAACGCCACACGGAAGGGGGAGACGCCATCTTCAGCCAAGGTACCACCGACTGGTTCTGAAGTATTGCTGGTTGCCCCGGTTTCGATTATATACTTTTTAGCTGGGTCAAGTCCTTTTAGAGTTAGTCGCCGGATAGGACCATTTGGCTCAGCCAACACACGGAAGTAAGCGACAAAAGCTTCGGACTGGTCCTCGCTAACAAACATCCAGGCAGTATTGCCTCGGCCCTCAAACGGACTAAGAAGTCGATACATATCTCCCTGCTGTACAAGGGAACGGATTTCTTTATACTGGGCAATTTGTCTGGCAGCAAGCTCTTTTTCTACATTAGTAAATGCAGTAAGGTCAAGCTCGTAGCCAAAATTCCCGCTCATTGCCACGTCGCCACGTATGGCGAGGGAGGTGTTTCGTCCCACCTGGTGGTTCGGCACGTTCGATACGTGGGCCCCCATGGTACTGGCCGGATACACGATGCTGGTGCCGTACTGGATAGCCAATCTTTCAATAGCATCAGTGTCATCACTGGTCCATGTCTGCGGCATATAGTAGAGCATCCCGGGATCGAATCGTCCACCTCCACCAGAACAGCTTTCAAACAAGATGTCCGGGAAGCGTGAGGTCAGGCGTTCCAGCAGATCATAAAGTCCGAGCATATAACGGTGCGCAGTTTCTTTTTGACGTTCGCTAGTAGCGGTAGCCGAAGCAATCTCTGTCATATTACGATTCATGTCCCACTTGACATAAGTAATTGGGGCGATCGAGAATACGGAGCTCAGCGTCTCGTACAAGTAATCGCATACTTCCTTGCGGGAGAGATCAAGCACCAATTGGGATCGGCCTTCCGTCCGCCGCCGACCTTCCGCATGTAAGCACCAGTCGGGATGGGTGCGGTACAGCTCACTATCAGGTGATACCATTTCCGGCTCAACCCACAAGCCAAATTGTAATCCTTGTTCATTAACCCGTTTGGCTAGGTCGGTGAGACCTCCAGGTAGCTTGCGGCGGTCTTCGAACCAGTCCCCAAGCGAACTGTTGTCGTTGTCGCGCTTGCCAAACCAACCGTCATCAAGAACAAATAGCTCAATTCCAAGAGGTCCCGCTTCTTTGGCAATCGCCTCGATTTTATCGGCGTCGAAGTCAAAATATGTGGCTTCCCAATTGTTCACGAGAATCGGGCGTTCCTTGTCGCGATAAGTTCCTCGGCACAGACGTGTGCGGTAGAGTCGGTGATAGGTGCGCGACATGCCCCCAAGACCTTCTTCGGAAAAGACCAGCACGGCTTCAGGGGTCTGGAATGACTGACCCGGTTCAAGCCGCCAGGAGAAGTCAAAAGGATTAATTCCGATACTTACACGGGTCTGATTAAACTGTTCTACTTCCGCCTGCGCAACGAAATTGCTGCTGTAGATTAGACTGAAGCCGTACACATCCCCACGATCTTCTGTTGCATCTGGACGAAGCAGGGCCAGAAAGGGATTCATTTGGTGACTGCTGGAGCCTCGCCGGCTTTCCAACCGAATGGCGCCGGGTCCAAGATCGCGGCGTTGGATATGTCTTTCCCGAACCCAGGCGCCAGATAGATAGAGAGCTTGATAATTGGAATCGGCGAAGTCGACAGAGGCGCTCATCGCCTGCTCAATATTCATGACAGCGCTTCCCTTATGTTCAAAAAGAGTAGACCTAGCAATAGCGCTGTGGTTCGCAAATACAGTATAGAGTAATGTAGCCTTAAGACCTGAGTGCTGGTCCTCAAGGAACAACAGGAGAGTTGTTGCTTCATCATCCGATTCGGTATAGACGGAAGGGAGGCCTTCAAGCTTTGGTTTGCCCGATTCAACACGGTGGCCACTATATTTTAGCTCCGTAGTTCGAGTTCCATCCGCAAGCGCAACCTGATAAGCCGGTTGACGGAAGTCGCTTGTCCCATACTGTGGATATTCCTGTGGAAGCGCATCCAAAGAAAGCGCACGATTAGAAGAAACGGGAGTGGGGGAGAAGGAGCAGCGCTCTCTAAGCTCCAATATACTTGCGAGACTTTGGTCATGATGAAGTTGGGCTCCCCAATAGACATGTGCAGGATATCCTTCTACCAACTGGATAATATAGCTGCAATCCTTGGACTGCAGGTGAAACAAACCAAGCGCTTCGTTAACATGAATGTTCATGATATTCACTCCTTAGGGGGTTATCATCTCGATTGACTCTCAAATATTGATTTTACTGTTGATGCATGAGCTTTCCCGTATGACAAGCTTAGTCCCGATCACGCTGTACGCAGGTGGTTCACGTCCCTCAAACCGTTCAGAGAGCAACTGCACGGCAGCTTTTCCCATTTGTTCGGGATAGGCACGTACAGTAGTTAGCGGAGGCTGCACGAAGGCCGCCATCTCAATGTCGTCGAAGCCGACAACAGCCATATCTTCGGGTACCTTGACTCCATGTCCATGAAGGGCGCGGAGGGCTCCAATGGCGAGCGGATCGCTGGCAGCGAAGCAGGCTGTCGGTCGTTCCTGCTCGGCTAGAAGCTCGTTCATCATTAGATATCCATCCGCAGTACTCCAGGCGCCTATGCGGACGAACTTCGGATTATACAAACCTCGTTCCCGCATGAATCGTTCAAAATAATGCGCCCTTCGCTCTCCATCGCTCTTCCCGCCAATAAATCCGATTTGTCGGTGGCCAAGCTCGAGCAGATGTCCAAGTGCCTGGTCAACCGCCTGCCGAAAATGGAGTCGTACGGAATCGTATTCCAGCTGCTCATGGTACTGGTCGACAAGGACAATGGTGTTCTTGTCCGGATACAGCTTGGACACCTCTTCAGGATCAACGCCGCCCACGACAATCAGACCATCCGCCTTCTGCAAGGTGTCGAGAGATGAACGGCCTCGCAGCGTCTGTCCCAATGTCAGGCCAAGCTCCTCACAGCGCAGTTCGATTCCACGGCGGATCGAGGCGTAATACGGATCGTCTCTTTCCTCCTCAATGGAACACCACAGCAGGAGGGAGACCGTTTTCCCGGCACGTTCCGTGTTCCTCTTTAACTGCCTCAGGCGGGAAGGCTTATACCCGAGCTGCTCAGCAATTAAAAAAATTCTGTTTTTGGTGTCTGGACTCACGGATAGTGACAGATCGTTATTTAAAACCCTTGAAACGGTTGCGGCAGACACTCCCGCTTCGCGGGCAATGTCTTTAATGGTTGCCAAAGAGCTCACACCTTTTTAGTTAATAATTTTACTAAAAATCGACTTTATCCTAACACATACTTTTTGCACTTTCAAGATGGATTGTTGAATTTTTTTAACATTATTTTAGTTCTACTACTGTTCAGATTAGTTGTGTTAACATGATGAATATTCTCTGATGACGGAGGGGTCTTATTTGAATATTCTGTCCCTAGCTCGTAAGTGGTTTGGTCGCCTTCGCTTTAAAAGCAAGGTTATAGCGGTATTTCTCCCGCTGATCATTATTTCTCTGCTCATTCTTGGACTTGTGTCCAACCAACTTTTCAGTCGTTCATTGATAGAGCAAACGACCAGCAACGTAGTTGACGAATCTCAGCTTATCCTGTCCCGGACCGACTACATATTCAGTAGTGTGGAAACGGCGGCCAACATTATGGTCACGAATATTAACCGGATGTATGATTCATACGGTGCAAGACCTGATACTGCCATAGATCGTGTTCAATTTGGTAACCTGATGCAAAGCCGTCTATCTATTGATTTATCAATCTTTCGCGAAGTGGATGCGGCGGTATTTATTGATAATGAAGGGACAATTTTTGCTTCTTATACCGAAAGTGGGGATGATAGTAAAGTCTATAGCATGCTCAAGCGGGTAAGGGAATCCGAAAGTTATGGACAAGCACTCTGGTTTGATATGGAGAAGAGAGATTTCCTAACACCGGATCCCAACTCTCCGGTTTTGACGCTGGGAAAGATGGTCATTAATATAGACACCGGCGAACCCTATGGAACGCTTTTTCTGTTAGTGAAGGAAGAAGGTTTGTCTGATTATTTTCGTTCCAGCGATCCCGATGCGCCCAAATCTTATTATTTTTTAGATAACGAGATGCGTGTGGCTGTGGCAGAAGACAATGGGATGCTGATGAAGCCAGTGAGTTCACAGTTAGCGGAGGCCATCCAAGGCTGTGGATCTGATGTGTCCCCAAAAACATGTTCATTTGAGGATGGCGGCAATCTCGTAACGGTCAATGATTATAACCGGATGGGTTGGAAGCTGGTCAATATTGTTTCTCTTAGCCTGCTTACAGCTGATGTCCGGCAAAATGTAAGGCTTTCACTCTTAATCGGCGTATTTTGTCTTGCTTTTTCCTGGCTCGGTGCTAGCTTCCTGTCCAAAATGGTCGTTAGTCCTCTCGAACAGCTGACTAGAGCCATGCGAAAAGTAGTTGCCGGCGATTTACAATCGGTTGCGATAGTCCGAACAGAAGATGAAATCGGTACCATTGCTGAAGCTTTTAACTTTATGATAAGACGGATTCGGGAATTGCTGGATGAAGTGAGGCAGGAGCAAAACCGCAAGCGTGAATATGAACTCGCATTGATGACGGCTCAAATAAAACCGCATTTTCTGTACAACACTTTAGATACCATTTATGCACTGAATGAGTTGGATCGTAATGATGAGGCTAGAGATACTACGAAGGCGCTGGCAGATTTTTATCGAATGGTGCTAAATAAAGGACGGGAACTCATTATTTTAGAAAAGGAAGCTCAGATTACTGATGATTACCTGACTATTCTGCAAATCCGTTATCCCGATGTGTTCCGCTATGAAGTGGATATCCCTCCAGAACTTGCGGGTACACCGATCCCGAAACTCTCGCTCCAGCCACTTGTCGAGAATTCGATTTACCATGGTCTTAAGAAGAAAGGAACCAAAGGTTTTATCCGTATTTTCGCTTTTACACAGAACGATAGGGTGATCGTCCGGGTGGAGGACAACGGTGTGGGAATGGACGAAATTCAAGTTCAGAACATTATGTCCAGACATTTACCGAAAGAAGGAATACGATCAATCGGTACCTATAGCGTTCAGCAACGGCTGAGCCTGTATTTTGGCGAGGAGTATGGGATATCCGTGCAGAGTGTTCTCGGAGAGGGAACCATTGTTGACCTGTCGCTACCAACGCAGCCAAAGGGGAGTGTACACCAAGATGTATAAAGTGATGATTGTTGATGATGAGCCGCTGTTCCGAGACTTTCTGCGAATTAAGATAGACTGGGAAAGTTACGGCTTTCGGGTTTGCTGTGAAGCAAGGAACGGGCAGGAAGCACTTCAGGAAGCCGAGCGGCATCAGCCGCACCTTGCCCTCGTTGATATCAATATGCCCTTTATTGACGGAATTGAATTAGCCGAGAGGTTGAAAGTCAAGTTCGAACGAATCGTAATTGTATTCATATCCGGGCATAACGAGTTTGAATATCTACAGAAGGCCGTTCGAACTGGAGTGCAGGATTATTTGCTGAAACCGTTCAATGCAGAAGAAATGCTCTCAATGTTGGAGCGTATTAAAGCGAAATTACCAGTGCTTCCACAGGAGAGTGAAAGTGCAGAGTTAAGGGGACAGGACGGCGAAGTGCTGCATAGCAGAGCAGGTATGCCTGATTTGGGTCATCTACGCGATGCGGTTGTGCTTGACCTCCGAATGAAAGACAGTGAAACACTAGAGGAGGTCCGCAAGGCAATCCGCCAGCTTAGTAAATATAAATGGGGAGATGAATACGCAGATGCGATGCTTATGGGAATCGTATCTTTAGCCCTTTCTTTTGCAAGTGAACGTGGCATTCCTTATGACCAGCTATGGGAAAACGGAGGAGACAAGTCTCCTTACGAACGGCTGCGAGAGTTAGATTCCTGGGAGGCTGCTGAAGGTTGGATGCTCGCCCTATACCGCAAGCTGATCCTGCTGATGGAGAATATGCGTCCTACGAAGGCTTCCAATTTATTCGCGGCGGCGATCAACTATATTGAGGAACATTATGCAGACGCAGAGTTGTCTGCTGAGCAGGTGTCGTGCGGAGTATTCGTCGATCCCAGCTACCTGCGCCGCGTATTTCGCAAGGAGTCTGGCTTTTCCATAGTGGATCACATTACACACATCCGAATGAAGAAGGCTAAGGAGCTTCTGCTGAAAGGCAATCGGAAGCTGTCAGAAATCGCTGAAAGTGTCGGTTACAGTGACCCCAATTATTTCAGCAAATGTTTCAAGAAACGTTTTGGTATGACACCCACTGAATATGAGCAACTCAAAAAGAGATAGTATCTGCCTTGTGAGGCAGAACACATCAATTTAAGCCTGACGGTTTTCCTATATGGAGGACCGCTGCTCTATTTGTCCCGTTTTTTACTGATAATACCCGTTTTATTCCTTAAAGAAGAATAGAGGCAGCGGTATACTGTAGTCAAGCAAATGAAAGCGCAATCATCAAAGACTCTTCATGAGGGGGATAAAACAAATGAAAAAAAATCTTAAAATTTGGAGTGCAGCCTTGCTAGTACTCACCATGTCCGTCGGATTGGTTGCTTGTGGCGAAGACAACTCAGCCTCTTCCAATAACGGATCAGGGGACGGAACAATCAAATTGAAGGTGTATGCGCAGCATTTCGATGACGATACCATTAAGCCGTTCGATTATGCGGTGGCAGAGCTCAAAAAGAAGATGCCAAACGTAGAAATTGAATTGGATCCTGCCGTGCAGGACGGAGGCCAGAAGCTTAAAACATATGCGGCAACGGGCAACATGCCAGATGTTTATTTAGCGGATTGGTCTGTCCTGCAAACTTTTGCAAAATCGAAAAATGTCGAGGTTCTTGACAACTATGACACAACAGCCGAATTCAAGAAGAGTCTTAACCCGGGAGTTGAATCGCGTTTGGTAGCTCCTGACAATCATGTGTATGCTTACCCTGAAACTGGTATTGAATTCCAAATGATTTATTACAACAAGTCCATTTTTGAGAAGGTAGGAATCAAAACACCGCTTAAGACGATTGACCAGATGGCCGATGCAGCGAAAAAGTTAAAAGCTGCTGGTTATGTACCAATGTCGATCTTTGCAAAGGAAAAATGGATTACGACCGCTTTTTATAACGGACTGGTTACAAGAGAGCAGCCGCGTGGATTTGGAGCACTTGAGGAGAAGGGTGTAAAAGCATTGCCAGAAGCATTCGTAACAGCAGCACAGCAAATGAAGCAACTGCAAAGAGCCGGATTGTTCGATGCCAACGCTACGAACACCAATTATGATCAGGCATCCTCTCTATTTTATCAGGGCAAAGCTGCCATGTTCGTGAATGGACAATGGGAAATTTACAGTTCCCAGGAAAAGCTGGGCGATCAAGTCGACTGGATGTACTGGCCTGCAAAGGATGAAGCAACCTACGAGAAGTCCAAATATTTTATTGACGGCTCAGGTTCTCCGCAAGGTTATGCAGTATCAGCGAATAGCAAAAATAAGGAAACAGCCGTAAAGGTAGCGGCATTCCTTGCCTCGAAGTCAGCAGAGTACAGATACACTCAACTTGGAAGTCCGATAGTTCCAGTGAAAGTAGATAAGCCAATGGCCTCCAATGTTCCAGCAATGATGCAGCGAGTTGTCAAAGAGTTGCTGCCTAATGCGCAGGAATATGCTCAACTTCTGAGCAATACAAAAATTCAGAACACCATTAATGACAATACTCAAAATATGATGGTAGACAACTTTTCTGAAAACGATTTTGTGAGCAATCTGAATAGCACATTGAATAAAGAAAACTGAGAATTCAGGGAATCGGCAACCCTTGGCGACATAGAGCGCTGGGGGGTGCTGTTCCAAAGATAAGGGGTGGAAGCAAGACATGAATAAATATTTGGGGAACAAACCGGCGCTCGCACTGTTTCTCCTCCCTGCTTTGATACTGTATAGCGTGATTCTAATCTATCCTGTTTTGCAAACCGTTCTTCGCAGCTTTTATGATTGGGATGGTCTTAGTACGCTGACCTTTTCGGGATTGAATAATTACCGAGAATTATTCTCCGATCCTCTACTTGGGACTTCGCTTAAGAACGGATTGATCTTTGCAATTGTACTGGCAGTCTTTCAGATCGGACTGGGAACGATATTGGCACTAATCTGTGCGGACCCACGTACACGCGGGCGGAAAATACTGAAAACGGCTTATTTTATCCCAGTTGTCCTATCGGTAACCGTGGTGTGCCAGCTATGGATTGCAATCTACGATCCAACCAACGGATTAATCAACCGACTGTTTGAACTCTTGAACATCCCATATCAGCAAAATTGGTTGAGTTCCCCAACAACATCCATTATTGCCATCGCCTTTGTTAATGCCTGGCAGTTTATGGGATACCAATTCTCGTTGTTATATGCGGGAGTTAAGTCAATACCCGAAGACTACTTTGAGGCGGCCACGATTGACGGTTGCAGCAAATGGAAAGCGCATCTGCATGTTACGCTTCCTTTAATGAGGGAAACATACAAATTTTGCTTCATTATCGCGATAACCTCTGGAATAGGGGCGTTTGTGCAGATGCTGATTATGACAAATGGTGGGCCCGGCACTACAAACTATACAATGACATTCATGATTTATCGCTATGCTTTTATGGAGAGCAACTATGGTTATGCGTGTGCTGTATCCGTGCTGCTTGTATTAATCTCGTTATTGGCAACTGTTGTTATCAATAAGCTGTTCGACCGCGGACAAACCGCCTGATGAGGCGTGTATTGAAAAGGAGAACGAAATGAGTAAAACCGCTTTGAGCAAGTTCAGACATGCTGCCCTGCAGATACCACTGTGGTTGTATCTAATTGTTTCGGTCTACCCGTTGTTTTGGATGGTATCCTACTCGTTAAAGAACAACGATGAGATCTTCGTCTCTAACCCATTTGGACTGCCAACGCATTTTCGATACGAAAATTATATTAATGCCTGGACACAATTTAATATTCCCCGTTACTTTCTGAACAGTCTGGTCGTATCAACGATTTCGACTCTGTTTATCCTTTTACTAGCTCTGATGTTTGCCTTCGCAGTGGCTCGTATGAGGTGGAGATTTCGTTCTACCGTCCGGACTTATATGACCATAGGAATGTTTATGCCGCTTCAGGTTATCATGATACCGCTGGCGATTCTGGTTCGCGATTTTAATCTAACGAATACGTATGGAGCTCTTATTCTTCCTTATATCGCAATTGGCCTTCCTTTCTCGTCCATGATTTTCTATGGGTTCCTTACAGGAATCCCTAAGGAGATAGAAGAGGCAGCATGCATGGATGGAGCTAATATTTATAGACTGTTCCTGAAAATCATTGTACCCCTTGCATTACCTGCAATTGCAACTGTAGCCATTTTTCAATTTTTGAACAACTGGAATGAGTTCACTTTGGCCTATATTCTCATTTCTGATGAAAATATGAAGACATTGCCGCTAGGCTTGCTTTTCTTCCAAGGTTCTTATAGTACAGATTGGGGAGCCATGGGGGCTGTTATGACTATTGCCTCCTTACCGATGGTACTCGTGTATCTGTTCTTGAGTGAACAAGTGGAGCGGGCGATGACGGTAGGTTCCGCTGTAAAAGGATAAAAATAGACTTGCAAGCAAACTGCCTGGGTTAAGGATCAGAAAAAGATCCTCTAACCCAGGCAGTTTGTTCGATACAGACATCAAACAATAAAATCGATATTTTCCACTATAATAGATAATAATATCCCCTTTTTTTGGGTGGTTTTTCTTTATAATGAAGGCGCACCCATAACAATTAAAGGAGCTGATATGTTTTGACTCGTAACAAACGCTTAAGAAAATGGTCCACGATCCTGTTAACGGTGCCTATGCTCACGATGTTCGCCTCAAGTGCAATGGCCGAGCAGGATATGAACGGGCATAAGCCTCCGAATTCTGCTGGAAGCGGCGTGTTTTACGAAATTTATATCAATTCTTTTTATGATTCGAACGGGGACGGACATGGTGATTTAAAAGGTATTACGCAAAAGCTTGATTACTTAAACGACGGCAATCCCCGTTCGGGTAAGGATTTGCAGGTCAGCGGTCTCTGGCTCATGCCACTGAATCCGTCTCCAAGCTACCATAAATATGATGTAACTGACTACTATCAAGTGGACCCGCAGTACGGGAATCTGAATGATTTCCGCACCTTGACGAAAGAAGCAAAAAGAAAAGGTGTCAAGGTGATCATTGACCTTGTTATCAATCATTCAAGTAGCGAGCACCTTTGGTTCAAGGAGGCTAGTGCCAACCCGCAAAGCAAATACCATGACTATTACGTATGGGCTGATGAGAATACAAACCTGGATGAAAAGGGATCATGGGGCCAGCAGGTATGGCATAAGAATCCGAATGGCGAAGGGTATTTTTACGGTACCTTCTGGTCCGGGATGCCGGATCTGAATTTTGATAATCCCGAAGTCCGCAAGGAAATGATCAAAGTCGGTAAGTATTGGCTACAGCAAGGTGCAGACGGCTTCCGGCTTGATGCGGCGATGCATATTTTTAAAGGGCAAACGAAGGACGGTGCCGATAAAAACATTGCGTGGTGGAATGAATTCCGTTCCGAGATGGAAAAGATAAATCCAAACGTATATCTGGCAGGAGAGGTATGGGATAAACCGGAGACAATAGCTCCTTATTACGAATCGCTCCACTCTCTGTTTAATTTTGACCTGGGCGGAACGATATTGAACTCTGTGAAAAACGGTCGAGATCAAGGTATTGCTACATTCTCCGAGAAAACGCTGAAGCTGTACAAATCATACAATAAGGCGGCACTCGATGCTCCATTTTTAAGCAATCATGACCAAACCCGAGTTATGAGCGAGCTGGGCGGGGATGTACGAAAAGCCAAGCTGGCTGCATCCATTCTTTTGACGTTGCCGGGTCAGCCGTTTCTCTATTATGGGGAAGAGATCGGCATGAAGGGAGAGAAGCCCGATGAGTATCTTCGAGAGCCTATGCGCTGGTATAAGGGAGAAGGCCTCGGTCAAACAAAGTGGGAGGAACCCAAATACAACAAAGGCGAAGTATCGGTGGAAGCGCAGTTGCGGGACAATGATTCTCTGCTGGAAAGCTACCGCACGCTTATCCGTCTGAGGGAAGAACATGAGGCTCTTCGCAGCGACAGTCTAGAGCCGATCCAAGCAGGTTCTGCCAGCGTGACGGCATACAAACGTTCTTCAGGCAAAGAAACATTGTATGTATATCATAATCTGTCAGGAGAGCCGGTTACCATCCAGATGAAAGATCGAGATAAGGAAAAGCGGAAAGTGGTTTTCTCTACCTCAAAGGATGCTAAAGTAAGGAAAGAAACGGTGACGATTCCCGCTTACAGTTCTTTAATTACCCAAGAAGATAGAAAGAGCTGAGCTACGCAAACTTACAGCCACAATAAGGATGGATATTTATTGGTAAATACATGTGGGGGGTGTGAAGAACACCCCTCTTGTAAAACTGTAATATATACTCAAATATAAGCTCGTAAGGAGGATGCAACCTGATCTCTTCCACTCATCAAAAGCGTATAGTTGCTGTGATGAATTCGTTACCGGTAAAGCAAAAGTATTCTAAAAACGAATTACTGATTAATGATTTCAAATTAAAGTCTTCGGGAGACGTTGAAATGTTCTATTCCCCGCATAATGAATATATCAATTCTTCCGCGAAAGTAATGCTAGTTGGTATTACACCCGGTTGGCAGCAGATGGAAATTGCCTTTCGAACTGCCATAGTAACTTTGAAGGATCAACAGTCATATGAGGAAGCTTGTAAAAAAGCCAAATTTGCAGCAAGGATGGCCGGTTCCATGCGAGACAACTTAATAAATATGCTTCAAGAAATAGGATTGCATGATTTTTTGAAAGTGTCGCATGTACGTAAACTATTTGATTCAGATTGCTCGTTGTTACATACAACTTCCTTAATTCGTTTTCCAGTCTTCGTAAATAAAGAGAATTACAATGGACATCAACCTTCCATGATTAACCATGCTTTTTTGTATGGAGCATTGCTTGAATCTTTTCTTCCTGAATTAGAATGTTTAGAGTATCCACTTATTATTCCACTAGGAAAGTCAGTCGAGACTGTTCTTCGTCGCTTGCTTGATGAACAGAAAATTCAAGAAAAGAAAATTCTGTGGGGGTTCCCTCACCCGTCTGGTGCTAATGGTCATCGAATAAAACAGTTTCAAAATTCAAAGAAGTCAATGCAGGAAATCTTGAGTGAGTATTTATCCAATACTGAATCCCCTAGATCTTAATATCCCCCTTTTTTTGGGGAAAGATTTCCTTTATAATGAAAGCGTATGCAATAACATCTTACAGATGACCTGCATGGCAGTAACCGATTTACAATTGAATTCGATCCGTGAGCAACCGTTTGATAGGTGGTGGCTCAATTTAGGAGTGGAAGGAAAATGAAAATGGACAATCGGAAATACAATGTAGTTATTATTGGTTATGGAGGTATGGGAAGCTACCATGTTCAATTAATTGAACCTATTGAGCAGCTTGCCATTGGCGGTGTATATGATATTGTCGATTATCGGATGGAATTGGCTGCAGCAGCCGGCTATAAAACTTATGCCAGTCTAGATGCCGTTCTCGGCGATCAGGACGTAGATATTGTATTAATAGCAACGCCTAATGACGTTCATAAAGAAATTGCGATTCAAGCATTGCAAGCTGGCAAACATGTTATTTGTGAAAAGCCCGTTACCATCACGAGCGCAGATTTCTTAGATATTGTCGAGGTGGCCAAGCAAGAAAATCGTCTGTTTACAGTACATCAGAATCGCAGATGGGATGAAGACTTCCGTATTGTCAAAGATATAATCAGTAAGAAGACTGTTGGCGATCTTTTCCATCTGGAATCGCGGGTTCAGGGAGCTAACGGCATTCCAGGCGATTGGCGGCAGTTGAAAGCGTATGGTGGAGGAATGCTGCTGGATTGGGGAGTGCATCTGTTGGATCAGCTACTTCAGATTACGGACAGTCAAATCGAAAGCGTGACCGCTACCTTAAGTTATATTTTGGGGACAGAAGTGGATGACGGCTTTAGTAGCTTCATTGAGTTTAAGGACGGTCTTACAGCGGTCATTGAAGTAGGTACAACGAATTACGTAAAGTTGCCGCGTTGGTATGTTAAAGGAACCGAAGGAACCGCAGTGATCAAGGATTGGGATCTGAGCGGAGAGATTGTCACTCGGAATCCAGATGTCGCTCACGTGGAACCCAAACCGATTCAAGCAGGTCAAGGGTTGACGAAAACGATGGCACCTCCGTCTGAGGAATCCACCCTTAAGTTCCCGATTGAGAAAATACCTGCTGCTGCAGAAAGCTTTTACGAAAATTTTGTCTCCACCATTGAAGGAAAAGCCGAGCTTGCGATCAAAAGCGAAGAAGTGCACCGTGTACTGGTGCTGATTGAGACGATTTTTGAGGCGGCAGCGAACAAAAGCGTGATTCGAAGAGATATTTAACGAATTGTAAACAAATCTAACCCCCATTGTCCTCATATTCAGGATAATGGGGGTTATTGTTTTAACTTTCAATCTGTTCTGAATATGGCTAGAAGCGATTTAATCTATTTTTAAACTTCAACAGCTTCAGGTCTTTTTACTTGAAGGGGAGGAGGCACCAGCCATCCTTTTTCTTTAGTCATTTGAAGAATCTTAACTCCTAAAGCTGTTTTGGTAGCATGATATTTTGCAAACAAGGCCCCTATATCCTCTCTAATGGATTGCCCCATCACTTGACTACAAGCCACCAGTCCCAATGAGGTATCAGACGCAATTTTAGCAGCAATCTCCGGGTCAGTAAAGCGCGCACCAACAGGAATATCTTCAAGTTTCACTGGAGGTCTTTCTGGTAAGACTGGCGCTGGAGCAATCCCATTATCAGTAAGGAGTGTATCACACTCTTTAATTTCAAGTTTCGCTTGATCAATGAGTGCATCCAATATTTTTTTCAAATCCTTATCTCCTGCATGATTCAGGAATGCTTGGTAGAAAGACAGAGCTCCTTTTGCGGCCAATGAAAATTGCCAAACACCGGAAATTTCACCATAGTGCATTGGTTCATCTTTTGGATTTCCACTTAATATTCCCATCATAACCGCTCCTTTAATATTTTTTACACCGATCTTATAGTTCCAATTAATGATTAAAAGTATCCAAATAAATTTGTAAATACACAATGGAATAAGGAGCAGTTTTTTGGAGAAATTATATGCATCACACTTTCAGGGAGGATTCCTTTTTATGAAAAAACAAATAGTCACTGCTGTAGCTTCCATGTTCTTCTTTGCAGCTTTAGTCGTTCCTTCATCAGCACAAAGTGCAAATGTAGATGTGGCCAATGACACAGCTAATAATGCTTATCACAACAACAATTCAACCTACAACGCTAACAGTGTACGAGCAAACGCCGTAGATAATGACAACGATATGGATTGGGGATGGATTGGCTTACTTGGGTTACTGGGACTGGCTGGAATGCGCAAAAGAGTATCTGACCATAAATAATTAGTAAACTACAATGGGTTTCAAAACAAAAACACCTTCAGGAGAATGCTTCCATTTCTAAATATGGAGGCCGATTTTGAAAGGTGTTTTTGTGTTGACCACTTAAGTCACTGCATCAGAAAGGATTTTTTATAACCTCTATCTGTTCTTAAGGGTTTTGACCATTTCCAGTAACCCTGATAGAATTAATTATTCCCTATAATGACTTCTATAATATGTGTTAATTATACTTTAGAATAGAACGGGTGAGTCGAAATGCATAACAACAATACTATCGAACTTTTAAATATTTGGCTGTCCCTTACTAAACTCCAATCGAACATAAACGATGAATTGGAACATGCACTTCAAGAAAACTATAGTTTATCCTTAAATGAATTTTTGGTTCTGTATTTCTTATCTCAAACCGAGGAAAAGAAATTAAGATTACAGCATTTACAAGAGATGGTTGGGTTAAGCCAAAGTGCATTATCTAGACTGGTAGTCAGAATGGAAGCAAAAAGCTGCGGAGCTATGCAAAGACATATATGTGAAGATGATCGTCGGGGAATCTATACAAGCATGACCGATTTTGGGGAAAAGAAGTTTGACAGAGCGCTCGAAACCTTCAACCAAATTTTGGAGTCGGCTCTTTCAAAAGATGAGTTGAAGCAAAAATTACAATCACTCATTGAAAAAATATAATTCTTTCATTTAAAATTAAAACTTAATACGAAATTTAATGTCTGAATAGAGTAAAATTTAACCCTAGGTCTAGAGAATACAATCTCTGGGCCTTTATTTACGTAAATGCATAGTTTAAACGGTAGTTGACAAATAAAAAATGCATGCTGTATTATATGCATGTGCATGCATATAATATGTTTACTATAAAACCTAGAAAGGGGTCTTTCTTAATGAAAGATTTATTTAGTCCTTATAAATTTAAAGACTTGGAATTAAAGAACCGGGTCGTCATGCCTCCAATGTGTCAATATTCTGTTGACAAGAAAGATGGTATAGCTACTGATTGGCATTTTATGCACTATGTAAGTCGTGCCATTGGTGGAACTGGATTCATTATAGTTGAAATGACTGATGTAGAACCAGATGGACGTATTTCTGACTTTGACCTGGGATTGTGGTCTGATGAGCAAATTCCTGCATTGAAAAGAATTGTAGATGCCTGCCATAGTTATGGAGCAAAAGTAGGTATTCAAATTGCTCATGCTGGACGTAAAGCAGAAGATGCTGAAGTGCCTGTTGCTCCGTCCGCTATTCCATTTGATGAGAAATCTACATTACCTAGAGCACTTTCAACACAAGAAGTTAAAGAAATGGTGGAGAAGTTCCGCGGCGCTGTAGCACGTGCTGTGAAGGCCGGATTTGATGCCATTGAAATACATGGAGCTCACGGATATTTAATCCATCAATTTCATTCGCCTCTTACCAACCAAAGAGATGATGAATACGGGAAAGATCTCCTGAAATTTGGTCGAGAAGTTATTCAGGCAGCCAAGGCAGAGATGCCGGAAGACATGCCGCTTATCATGCGCATTTCCGCTAAAGAATACGTAGAAGGCGGATACGATATTCAAGATAGCATTTCTTTTGCCAAAGAATATCAACAAGCAGGAGTAGATATTTTTGATATTTCTTCAGGCGGTGAAGGACCTATCGCTGCGTGGGGTAGACCAGGTAGTCACGCAGCATACCAGGTGCCGCTTGCTCGAGAAATCAGACAAGCACTTGAAGTGCCGGTCATTGCAGTCGGAAGACTCGATGATCCGATCCTGGCTAATGCTGTAGTAGGAAATGAGGACGCAGATCTTGTGGCTGTCGGGAGAGGAATGTTAAGAAATCCTTACTGGGCTCTTGAGGCCGCAACAAACTTGAAAAAAGAGACAACGATCCCGAAACAGTATACTACAGGTTTTTAGATACAAAACCTTCCTATTATGCCATATGTTATGAATATAGGATACTTTAACATAGTAATTTAACATACACGTTGATACACCCTGGTGTTCTTAAAAATAAACTTGGAAGTAGAAATGACTCAAAAGCAACCGGTATGCCGGTTGCTTTTTTATTTATGGTGGTCAAACATTCAGTAAGCATATATTAACAAAATTCACTATACTGGAATGATCAGAGATTGCAATTAGTAAGTAAAATGGAAGTAATAAAGGAGGTCTCTATGTATGAAGAAGTCTCATACTTCTGACCATATTAAAATTCCACCAGGATTTTGGACAGGTTTGTATCAATTAGGAATTTCCGCTCACGACGTAGCTTGTAAAGCAAGACTGCCGCTCACCATTATTCATGAGCCCGTAGTCACAAGCGTACAATATCTCGCGATCTGGCAGGCATATTCCGATCTCATTGGTGACACTGCAAAAGGAATCGTTAAGCTTGCAACTGTCTTTGAGACAGCGAAGTACCCACCGACCGTCTTAGCGACATACCACGCTCGTGACTACCGCGACGCTCTAAACCGAATGGCTCGGTACAAACAACTATGTCCTCCCGAAACCTTACGTGTCACTGAGGAGGGGGAGCACTGTACCATAGAACTGGAATGGCTATATACCAAACAGCCCGGTCCACCGATGCTGACGGGTATTACACTTGCATGTCTTCTGGAGCTTGGGCGCCGAGGCACTGGTCAACCTTTGACGGCGCAGCTCGTAGAATTTTCGCAATCCATGGGAGATGTGCAGGCTCTTGAAGCTTATTTTGGGTGTAGTGTCCAGGTTGGTGCAAAATGTAATCGATTGACGTTATATCGAAGAGATCTGGACCGAACTTTTGTCTCATACAACCAAGAGTTGTTAGAGATTCTCACACCCGCTCTGGACCGGTCGCTGGATGAACAGTGCAGCCGCTCAATTACTGAGACGGTCAAATGGATTATAAAACGTAGCCTCACCGGAGGACGCCCCGACATTCAGGCTGTGGCGAAGGAGCTCAGAATGAGCGATCGTACCTTGCAGCGCCGGCTTACTGACGACAATACGAGCTTTAAACAACTGTTAACACAAGCTAGACATGAGCAGGCACTAGAATACTTGGCAGATCCCTCGCTTGATATAAAAGAAGTGGCCTTTTTGATTGGATATGAAGACCAGAACTCATTTTACCGCGCTTTTCGTCTTTGGGAAGGGGATACTCCTTCAAATTGGCGCACTACACATTTAGATACCAACTCGATATCAAAAGAATCGCTAGGAAGATCGACTATCTATTAATAGTTTCCCAACTCCATTCATTCTACAGAGAGCTTGTAATTACTGACCTTATTCATCTGGCGTGTTAAACAAGAACTTTGGCGCAATATGCTAGTTACTGAGCATTGCTGCCCAAGGTAATATAATCAGATACCAGAGCTTAAGGTTGTTTTAAAATAAGCTAAGAATTCGCTTACCAGCAAAGATAAACGAATGAGAGGGAGAAAAGTATTATGGATATGGGATTAAACAATAAAACAGCTTTAGTTACAGGGTCTACGAAAGGTATAGGTAAACCAATAGCCATTGAGCTTGCTAAAGAAGGTGTGAATGTACTTATTAATGGACGGAATAATAAAGAGGTAGAACAAACTGTAAATGAAATAAAATCAAATTTTCCAACGACCTTTCCTCAAAATGCTACAGCCGATATTGTGGATCTGGAGCAGAGGGAGGTTTTGTTTGAAAAATACCCCAATATCGATATCTTAGTGAATAATATGGGGATTTATGAAATTATGCAATATGAAGACGTTGACGATGAAGTATGGGAAAAATATTTCCGTACTAATGTTCTTGCTGCAAACGGATTATCTAAATTTTATTTACCTAAAATGTTGAAAAACAATTATGGCCGTATTATTTTTATTGCGAGTGAAGAAGCAATCATGCCTTCAGGGCAAATGCCACAGTATTGTATGACCAAATCGATGCTGTTATCACTGTCAAAAAGCTTATCTAAATTAACAATAGGAGCAGAAGTTACAGTCAATACGATTATGCCAGGACCAACGCTTTCTGAAAATGTACACCAAATTATTGAGGGTATTTATGCCAATGAAGATATGACTTTTTTAGAAAAAGAGAAACAATTTATGGCCGCAAACCTGCCTCAATCCGAAATACAACGATTTATTAGACCTATAGAAATAGGTAGACTAGCTACATTTGTATGTAGTCCTTATGCAGCCGCATTTAAGGGCTCTCCAATCCGTATAGATGGGGGAATGGTGCCAACTATTTTCTAACTAAACTCCTTTCTCTTTCGTTGAAAAATTAACATTAAATAAAGAGTAGAGGGGTTTATTTGAAGAAACGGTGAACCTATGACTCTCGCAATTGTCCTGACTCCCGGCGTCGCCGACTCATGAATACCAAAGTCAATGCAATTACCGTAAGGACAATCCCAAGCACTTGAAATCCCTCAAAGCTGAACTTACCTCCCATTACGATACCTATCAACAATGAAGAGAAAATGGTTCCCAGATATCTTGATGTATTAAACAATCCGGATGCTACACCGATTATTTCTTTTGGAGAACTTTGGAACAAGGCTGCTTGCATACCTACATTGTTCAGTCCGTTGCTAATACCGAATGCAGCCAAAGCCAAACACACGCTGATTACCGGAGAAGTTGGATTTAATGTTACAAGCCACACAGATCCCAATGTCATCAGGATTGCGGATACCAGTAATGCCGGTCTGTGTCCTGATTTATCAATCCATCGTCCTGCTATTGGAGAAGCAGCTAGCGAGCACAAGCCTAAGCTTAGCATGAGAATCCCTGTTTGGAACTCGCTTACATGCCTTACCACTTGCAAGTAGGACGGAAGCCCGAAAAAAAGCGAGTAATAGAGTACGTTAACGAACATGAATTCGACATTAACCCAAGTCAACGCAGGATATTTGGCGAACGTGCGTAAAGGAATAAAGGGTGACGTCGCTTTTAACTCATATCGTACGAATGCCCCCAGCGCAGCGAGGCCTATTAACCCGACAATGACGTTTTCTAACGAGATATGCCCAGATGATTTTGCCGAGAGTAATCCAACGAGCAAGGCAACCAGCCCTAATGTGAAGAGCAGGATTCCTCTTGCATCAATTAAATCAAACCATTTACTAAAGGACATGTTGCGTGCAACGGATGTTGGTGATTCGTCCTTAGGAATAGTCCTCCAAGCCAATAGAAAGCTGGCTACCACAAACGGAATATTGATGAAAAAGATGGCAGGCCAATTCCACCAATGAATCAAAACCCCGCCAATAAAGGGTCCAATTGCTGCCGCTCCTGATAGGAAAATGGACAAAACAGACAGCGCAGTCGCTTGTTTCTCTGTAATATGCATTCGAACAATGGCCATTCCAACCCCAACCATCATGCTTGTTCCGATGGATTGCACAATGCGGAACACGATGAGCGATCCAAAGTTTGGTGACAATGGGGCTAGTAATGATGCAATGAATGATACAACAAGACCTGTAAGAAATATCTTTCTACGACCGAATAAATCGCTGGCTTTGCCCATGACAGGTTGAGCGATGCTGCTTGCAATGTAGAAAGAAAAAATAATCCAGGAAACACCTGTAAAGTCAAGGCGAAATACCTTTTGCAGACTTGGAATCGCAACAGAAACCATCGAAGAATTTAATGGATTCAATAGTATCCCTAGACCAACTGAAATCATTAACCACCAGCTGCGAACACTCATTTCCGGTCCCCCTATAGCAAATTAATGTCATCGTACTCGAAATCGATTATTTATTCCAATGCATTTGATGTTATAATCTCATTGACTTGAGGGAATGAATGGAGGATGCGAATTGGAACTTCTTCAACTGCAATATTTTCTCGCTGTAGCTCGTTTGGAACATGTAACAGAAGCTGCACGAAGTCTGCATGTTACTCAATCGTCGCTCAGCAAAACGATTCAACGCTTGGAGGAAGATCTGGGGGTCCCTTTATTCGATCGAACAGGGAGGAAACTGCGATTGAATGAGTTCGGGAGCAAATTTGTTCACCGTGCAGAAAGGGCTTTGTTTGAATTAGAACAAGGGAAGCAGGAGCTTAGCGACTTATCCAGCCCAGAACACGGAACTCTCGAATTGGCAGTGACCACCGCAAGCACATTACCAAATATCCTTCGAGAGTTTCGGAGAAAACGACCCTATATTCAATTTCATGTACAAATGCTGACCACACAGGAAATGGTTACACTTCTTCATAGAGGGGAGGTTGATTTTTGCTTATCCTCACCTCCTGTAGAAGGGAATGACATCGAATGTAAAATCGTATGTATCGACCCCATTCTTGTAGCTGTTCCAAAGGGGCATCGGCTTGCGGATCGAAATAGCGTATCCTTGACAGAGCTAAGGGAAGAATGGTTTGTCGGCGTAAAGAGAGGCTATGGTACTCGTGATTTAGTGGACTCTGTATGCATGTCGGAAGGATTTGTGCCTAAATATGTGTATGAGGGGGATGAACCTGCAAGGCTTAGTACTCTTGTGGAAGCCGAAATTGGCATAGCTTTCATACCGAGCACGGCACGAAATTCGCAGGAACATCTCAAATACCTCCAGGTAGAGAATCACGAATTGATACGGGAAATTGCTTTATTATGGAACAGGAATCGGTATATTTCGCAGGCTGCTCAGGAATTCCGCGAGATAGTTGTAAAATATTTTGCGACGATTTCCAAACAAACAACTTAGTTCCATATATGTTTTTGATGATCTACCATTGAAAATAAATAAGTAGGAGATTGCGTTAATAAGATAGCGCAGAGGCTAAACATTGTTATCCAACGAGTAGGAACTAACCGTTTTTGCTTTACTTCGTCATGAAATGATTATCGTCAAAAATAACAGGTGATATTTTTATTATTTTAGTGATAATATGGTTAGGTAATTGCAATTAAACAGATTTTTACTTTTATTTTGTGGAGGCGTTAGAATGAAGTACATAGTGAAAAGAAGGGCACAAATTAAAGGGGATAACGCATCACTGGCCCTATAAACTGCGTAATCCCTGGCATTTTTAAGGGTTTGCATAATGGAAAAATCGATTGAGAAACGTATTCCTAATTCTTTGATTTGGCTGTGCGTGCTTGCATTTTTCAGCGTATTGAATGAGACGGTGTTCAACGTATCGTTGCCCGACATTGCCGCTCAATTTGGAATTAAGCCATCCGCTGCAAATTATGTTAATACCAGCTTCATTCTTTCTTTTGCCGTAGGAACGGCCGTTTACGGAAAAATATCGGATATTTACGGCGTAAAAAAACTGATTTTCATCAGTATGATGATATACGGCGGGGGATCGCTAATTGGCTTGCTTTTTCATGCCTGGTTTCCGATTTTGCTTGTTGCACGATTTATCCAAGGAGCGGGTGCTTCTGCCGTCCCTGGGCTGATTATGGTCATCGTCACCAAAAGTATCGAAATGCAGCATCAAGGAAAAGCTTTTGGTATGATTGGATCGACCGTTGCCTTGGGAGAAGGTTTTGGTCCTATACTTGGAGGCTGGATCGCGGACTATGTACATTGGTCCTATCTGTTTTTCCTGCCCATGATGACGTTAGTCACACTACCGTTTTTCTTACGGACGCTCTCTGACGAACCTGTGAAAAAAGGTGGGCTTGATGTTCCGGGAGGCCTGCTCTTTGTTCTTGGAACGGTTTCGTTCACTTTATTTACGACACATTACGAGTGGTGGTATTTGAACATCAGTGTCATTCTTTTCATAGGATTTGTGCTGAGAATTCGAAGAGCTAAGGAACCTTTCATAGAACCAGCTTTATTCAAGAGGAGAAGATTTACTGTCGGCGTATTTGTAGGTGGAATACTTCTAGGAACCGTTGCAGGATTTATGTCTATGGTCCCTTATATGATGAGAGAAGTGCACCAGATGTCGACAAGCCTTATTGGAGGCGGTGTTCTGTTTCCAGGAACGATTAGCGTGATTCTTTTCGGGATCGTTGGCGGTTCTTTGGTCGATAGACAGGGAGCTCGTTTTGTCATGGTTGCAGGGTTATTGCTTCTGGGGTCGGGTCTTTTAATCGTTTCACTTTTTGCCGATCGTAGCCCCTGGATCATCTCAGGAGCATTGGTTTTGATTTTTGGTGGACTATCCTTTGTCAAAACGGTCATCTCAACCATTGTGGCAGGCTCGCTAAGTGTTGACGAATCTGGCTCAGGTATGGTTTTTTTGAATTTTTCCTGCTTTTTGGCGGAAGGGATCGGTATCGCAGTTGTAGGCGGACTGCTTACACAGCTGAGGTTCAACTTTTCTATTTTCCCAATCGTTACTGACGTTGCAGCATACTTATACAGCAATTTAACGTTACTTCTTCTAGCTGTAGTAATTACAGGCGGTGCCATTTTTATGATCGTGTTCAAGGGAGAAAAGGCTTCCTTGGATCATTAATAGGAAATAATAATTTTTATAGAGCTGACATTGATACATCATGATGTCAGCTTTTTCATACAAAAAACTAAACATTTTACAGCATAAGGTTAAATCTTTGCAGGTTAAATATGAAGAATTCGATGATAAAATACCATATGTAAACGTTTACAATTAATAGATACGAGGCTGTTTTTGGCAATTAAACCCGTAGCAGAGCAGAGGAATGCAAATGGAAAATCTTTCAGTCCAAATCTTGGTGAAAACAAATACTATATGAATAGGTGATACTTTTATGCTTAAAGCAAAGCTAGTAAAAGGCACAATGGCTCTGATGCTTATCGGTACATTGTTCTCCGTACCGATGATGTCTGTCGCCAGTGCTGCCGATGCGAGTTGCGCGAACGGTTACGTAGGTTTGACGTTCGACGATGGCCCAAATACCAGTAACACGACAAAACTGCTTGCGGCTCTGAAGCAGGCCGGTTTGCGCGCAACGATGTTCAACATCGGGCAGAACGCGCAGAATAGTCCGTCTCTGGTACGGGACCAAGCGGACGCAGGCATGTGGGTCGGTAACCACTCCTATACGCATCCGGATATGACTACGTTGAGTAGCTCGCAAATGTCGTCAGAAATCACACGGACGCAGCAGGCGATCCAGTCGATTACTGGAACTGCACCAAAGCTGTTCCGTCCGCCGTACGGTGCGACCAACTCGACCTTGAAATCCATCGAGAGCCAAAATGCTCTTACTGAAGTGCTGTGGAGCGTTGATTCCCAGGATTGGAACGGTGCCACTACGGCCCAAATCGTAGCGTCTGCGAACAGGTTGCAAAACGGCGACGTGCTCCTTATGCATGACCAGTACCAGACGACGCTCCAAGCGATCCCGCAGATTGCACAAAATCTCAAGAGCCGTAGCCTATGCTCTGGCATGATCTCGCCGACCACCGGTCGCGCGGTGGCACCTGACAGCTCTACATTTCCTCCAAGCGCAGGAACAAAAGTGGAAGTCGAGAGTATGACCAAAGGCGGTCAGTACACCGGGAATATCAGTTTGCCGTTCAACGGAGTTGCTTTATATTCTAACAATGATTTGGTGAAGTACACGCAATATTTTGCGAGCGGCACCCATCATTTTTCACTCCGTGGTGCTTCAAGTAATTCCAACATGGCCAGAGTCGACCTAAAAATCGGTGGACAGGCAAAGGGGACCTTCTACTTCGGCGGGAGCATTCCCGCGGTCTATACTCTAACCAATGTCAGCCATGGAGCCGGAAATCAAGAGATTGAGCTCGTTCTAACAGCTGAAAACGGAACATGGGATGCATACATTGACTATTTGAAGATCAACTAGAAGCAAAGGAAGTTAAAAATGCACAAAGAAGAAAAGGGTAAACTTGTTGTCACTGTTATCAATGGACAAAAACATATACGCTTGGAAGTCGCCATATTGGCGACTTTTTTTGTTTATTCGATATTACTGAACGTTTCCTATGAGGCTGAGCATCGCGTATAATATATAGTAAATGGTTATGAACTGTGTGTGAAATTCGTTTATTTTGGTTTGGGGTGAGTGTAGTGGCATCTATCCATGAGGTGGCCAAACAAGCAGGGGTATCAGTGGCAACGGTATCCAAAGTGATTAATAATTATTCAGATGTCAGCAGCAAAACGAGGAATAAGGTAAACAAGGCGATTGAATTGCTAAACTACCAGCCGAATGTGGTTGCCCGAAGCCTCGTGAAAAAGCGTTCCTGGACGGTCGGGATGTTCCTGCTGGATTTCTTCACGAATCCTTTTATTTCGGAGCTTCTTGATGGGTTAAGAAAGTCTCTTGAAGATAGCGGTTATGACCTGCTCTTTCTATCACCGAATCTTAGCAATCCCGATTATACCTTCACTAAGCATTGCATCAGCCGCAATGTAGATGGAGTTGTCATGTTTGGTGTCGATCGAACTAATCAAAATTTTTTGGATCTGCTTCAGGCTGAGATGCCGACGATGATGATTGATACCGATCTGCTGGGACCTAGAACCGGCTATGTAACAGCCGACAATCGCAGAGGTGCTTACTTAGGTGTTCAGCATTTGGTGGAACTTGGACATAAACGCATCGCCTTTATTTCCGGGGATTTGGGATGTCTGGTTGGTCAAACGAGATTTTCCGGGTATCAGGAAGGGCTGCGCTCGAACGATCTTCCTTACTATGCCAAATATGTTGAGGTAGAGGAATACAGCATTGAAGGTGGATATAAGGCGATGAAGCGCCTGCTACAGCTTCCGGAAGCACCGTCCGGCGTGATCTGCTCTTCAGACTATATGGCGACCGGTGCGATCGAAGCAATTCGCGAAATCGGAAAGCGAGTACCTGAGCACATTTCCGTCGTTGGGTTTGACAACACGTTCTATGCGGAGCTGACCATGCCTAAGCTTACGACGATCAATCAGAACATTACTCTAATGGGAATGAAAGCAGGAGAGCATATCATCCGAATGATTGAGAATCCCGATTATTCACCGCCGACGGAGATTATCCCGGCAGATCTGGTTGTACGAGACTCGACAGGACAGTATAAGGAATAGTTTTTTAAGAATTGACAAACACAAAAACAAATTGTATTTTAATTATGATGTAAGCGCTTAACATAAGTTTCCTTGAATTAAACATTCTTCTGCTCGTTCTTGTTTCATTCCCGAGTTATGGACAAAAGGGAAAGCCTCATATTGCGTCAGAGGGGAGGAAACTAGAAGAGATATGATTTTGAAAGAAGGTGATGACCCGGAAGACGTAGGGCGATATGTTGTAAACCCAATGCAAGCTTGGAGATGTTAATGGTTGAATCTATGGGAGCAGGAGGTTTTACTAACATTTTTAGCTTAATTACCGAAAACGTTTTCGATAATTAAATGCTAAGAACTTGATGCCGACTGATCAAATTTCATATTCTTCTTTGAAATCAATAAATTTATACTTTTTGTGAAAGATATAAAACTAGAAAATTGGTATTGAATTCTAAAACGTTTTCGCTAACAAGTATGTATACTGTCACTGTTCTTGAACCCAGCCGATATGCTGATGAATATCGGGGCTACTTGCCGAAATTTTTCGCGTAACCATGCCATATTAAAGGGAGAAGAGAATTATGAAAATGTCGTTCAATTCATTCACTAAGTCGTTAACCATGATCCTACTGTTCAGCTTGTTTACGCTGCTTTTTCAAGCGGTCATACCTGCAACGCCCGCTTCTGCAGCTGCCTGCGCAAACCCTGTAAGCTATTTCGGTGAAATGAAAGCAAGTGGAAACAAGATTAACGGCTCCAAAACGAATCGACCGATGATGGTCAAAGGGGCGAGTTTCTTCTGGAGCAACTGGTCCGGTCCATTTTGGAATACCACCACGGTGAATCGGATGGTGGATGAATTTCAAGTAGAGATCGTAAGAGCGGCATATGGTGTGGACCCCAGCGGAAATCCGTATAACACGGCCGATGAGTCCAAAGTTCGTGACGTGGTCAATGCGGCAATCGCAAAAGGGATCTATGTCATTATCGATTGGCACTCACATGAC
The DNA here is from genome assembly GCF_054113385.1 of Paenibacillus sp. ALE2. Taxonomy (NCBI): domain Bacteria; kingdom Bacillati; phylum Bacillota; class Bacilli; order Caryophanales; family Paenibacillaceae; genus Paenibacillus; species Paenibacillus sp. ALE2. Next base: position 4,618,260 of record NZ_CM134213.1, on the reverse strand, counting down.
GCGCACAACAACGTCAACGCTGCCAAAAGTTTCTTCAGCCGGATGGCGCAGGAATACGGAAGCTATGATAACGTCATTTTTGAGATCTATAACGAACCTACCCAAGTCTCGTGGGGGACAATCAAAAGTTACGCTGAGCAAGTCATCCCGGCCATTCGTCAACATTCCGACAATCTGATTGTCGTTGGAACGCCGTTCTGGTCTCAGAGTGTAGATCAGGCAGCGAACGACCCCATTACATCCTCTGGTAATATCGCCTATACATTGCACTTTTACGCTGGATCTCATTTTCAGTCGCTCCGGGAAAAAGCCAACTACGCAATGAGCAAGGGTATCCCGCTGTTTGTTACCGAGATGGGCTTTGTTAACGCGGATGGCGACGGCGGCATTAATTACGATTCCACGAACCAATGGCTTGACTGGATGAACCAGAATAACCTGTCATGGGCCAACTGGGCGATTAATGACAAGACAGAAGGCGCCAGTATTTTCAATACGAACGGGAGTCTCACAGCAGGAGGTAACTATCTGAAAAGCATTTTAGCTGGGCACGCTCCATATGCCGAGTGGAGGCAGAATGCGGCTTGTGGTGGCAGTAGCGCAAACACATTATATGACTTCGAGGGTAGTACGCAGGGTTGGACCGGTTCGAATATATCCGATGGTCCATGGAGCGTAAACGAGTGGTCATCCAAGGGCAGTAATTCTCTTAAAGCGGATATCATCATGTCTGCCAATTCTCAGCACTACCTGCATCTCTCACAAAGCCGCAACCTAAGTGGTAAGACCACGCTAAGCGCGACCGTCAAACATGCATCTTGGGATTCCGCAGGTGACGGACTCCATGCCAAGATTTATGCCAAGACAGGATCAGGTTGGGCTTGGTATGCTGGCAAAGCCGTCAAGATTAATTCTTCTGGAGATACGACGCTGTCGTTCAACCTTACATCTATACCTAATCTTGACGATGTTAGGGAAATCGGCGTACAATTTCTTGCCTCGGAGAACAGCAACGGTAAGTCAGCCGTTTACGTTGACAACGTGACGCTGCAATAACACATTCCTAACAGATCTTCATGAAGTACCGTGTTTTGTAGTTGGGAAAAATAAGGCTACAGCTGCGAGGACATATAATCTAAAATTTTGAAAGGCAACTGGTAAGAGAAGAGTTCGTCACCCTCATCAAGCGAGGAATTGAGTAATTTTTTGATCTTATTTACGCGGTAAAGCAGCGTATTTTTGTGAATATTTAATTCACTGGATGTTTTGGCGGTATGTTGTCCGTTGTGCAAAAATGCCATTAACGTGTGGCTTATAAATAGAATCAATAAACCTCCTTTTAAATGCAACCTTATCTTAGTCCTCGGACTGGAGCAAGGTTGTTTTTCTTTGTTATAAAATAGGCATCCTTCGTTGTGTGACACAAAACGCCAGAAACGGCTGATGTTTTCATGAACTGCAGTCCAAGGTGCAAAGATTACTGTATTATGTTCCGAGTTGATTATTCCCTAACTAATCATTAACATTATGATATCGCGGATTAACGAGAGAAGACGGGGGTTATGATGAATAAAGCAAAAATTCTCATTATTGAAGATGATACACCAATAGCAGATTTATTATCATACGGACTTTCAATGGAGGGGTTTGAAACGCGAACTACGGCAAATGGAGCAGCGGGGATGGTTGAACTTCAACAATTTCAACCTAATCTTTTGCTACTTGACTGGATGCTGCCGGATCAAAGCGGATTAGATATTTGCAAACAAGTAACTGCAAGTTATAACATACCGATCTTGATGATTACCGCGAAATCGGATATCACCGATAAAATCCTTGGTCTTGAATTCGGCGCGGATGACTATATTACAAAGCCTTTTGATTTAAGGGAGGTTATTGCTCGGATTCGGACAATCCTCCGGAGGGTAGATCAAGCAAACAATGGAAAAAATACGGAGAGTAAAGTAATTCGGTTTAAACAAATCGAAATTATTGTCGAGGAACATCTTGTCAAACAAAATGGTATTCCAATTGACTTGACTCCGAAAGAGTTTGATTTACTTATGACTCTGATAAATCACCGAGGCAAAACGTTCACACGCTCGGAACTGCTGGATATTGTATGGGGATATGATTTTGTCGGCGATACTCGGACTGTTGATACACACATACAAAGGCTTCGCAAGAAATTGGATGCAAGCGATCTGATTACTACCGTGTTTGGTATTGGATACAAATTCGAAAAATAGGTGAAAAGCAAACCAAGAATTAGCCCTTACATTGACACGAACTTATTGGTAAACGACATGTGAAGACTGGCTTCGGTCGGATATCAGAGCACCATCGGGAAAGCGAGCAAATTCCTCTAGTGAAACTATTCAAGGGTATTTATGCTGGCAGAATAAATCCAAAGTCGAATGCAGCGCCTTTTCAAGCAAGCCAAGAGCACATTACTCGCTCTTGGCTTCTTTTTTAGGAGCTGTCCTGTTATCTAATAACATTATGACATGTACTACTATCACAGTGACATTCCAATACATAAGAATTGTTAGATATACTTGAGCTGCCTAAGGTTAAGTCCTCAACCTTATGACATGTCTTGAGGGAGGCATGAAATGAAAAATAAGAAGCGGGTACGTGGGAGGTCAGCATTTCGCTAGGAATGAGAAAGGATGAAATCAGGTGACTTATATCGCACAAGAAAATCGATACGAACAAATGAAATATCGGCGGATTGGACGGAGCGGCGTCAGGCTGCCGGCCATTTCGCTCGGCTTGTGGCAAAATTTTGGAGGGGACAAACCGTTTGAGAATAGTCGTGCAATGATATTACGCGCCTTCGATCTTGGTGTCTCGCACTTTGATTTGGCAAACAATTACGGACCGCCTCCCGGATCGGCCGAAGAGACCTTTGGACACGTTTTAAAAAAAGACCTTGCACCTTATCGGGATGAGCTGTTTATTTCAACTAAAGCTGGCTACTATATGTGGCCTGGTCCGTACGGTGAGTGGGGTTCGAGAAAAAACCTGCTTGCAAGCCTGGACCGCAGCCTTCAACGAATGGGACTCGACTATGTCGATGTCTTTTACCATCATCGTCCCGATGGTGATACCCCATTAGAGGAATCGATGGGAGCGCTTGCTCATGCTGTAAAATCAGGCAAAGCACTGTATGTCGGTTTATCCAATTACGGACCGGAGGAAACGAAGCAAGCAGCTATGATCCTTAAGAACCTTGGTACACCGCTGCTCGTCCACCAGCCTATGTATTCAATGCTGAACCGGTGGATTGAGAACGGATTGCAGGACGTGCTGACTGAAGTGGGAGCCGGCACAGTGGCTTTCTGCCCGCTTGGTCGCGGACAGTTGACGGGAAAATACATCGATAAGCTGGAAACTGAGTTTAAAACAGGCCAGCGCACACTGAAACCGGAGGCCGTATCTCAGGAGCGGATCAACAAATTCCGTGCGCTAGAGACGATCGCGAAGCGCCGCGGTCAGACGCTACCGCAAATGGCGTTGACATGGGCGCTACGCGAAGGCGGCGTCGATTCGGTGCTAATCGGTGCAAGCCGTGTAGGTCAAATTGAGGAAAACGTGCTAGCAGTACATGCGGATCCGCTATCAGCAGCGGATCTTCAAGAGATCGACCAGGTTATGCATAATATCGGGGATGTCCCCTGGTAATGTCAGAGCAACAATACGATTCATTAAACGAACAAATCAGTCAAGGCTTGAAAGACCCATTAAGCTGTCTCTTTTAAGCCTTGCGCGAAAGTGTGATGGAGAAAGTCCCTTCACCTTTTTAAACATTTTGGAGAACAGCAGCGGGTCGCTATAGCCAACAGAATAGGAGACTTCCGTGATGGACAGCTGCGAATTGTCCAGCAGATCGCTTGCTTTGTCCATCCGGAGGTTCAACAAGTATTGCTGAGGGGAAACATTAAGAATTTCCTTGAAAAGAACGGACAGATAGACACGATCAATGCCAACTATGTGTGCGACCTCGGAAATGGAAACTCTTTGGTTATAGTTCATTCGAATAAACTCGACCGCTTTACGGATGTAGGCGTCTTTGGGCCGTACCTCGGGCAGTAGTTGACTCGTAGCAACCAACATTTCGATCCAATCGGCAAGTAACCTGAACAAAATGCTCTGTCTTCGCAGTTCACTGGTGCTGTGGTTCACGTCGCAGGCGGAAAATTCCTCCAAATAAGAATCAAACCAAAACAACGGGGAGTACCTGAATACGGGATGAAGGGGAGAAATGTGCGCCTGCTCGAATAGAGGTATAACCCCGTTACCCGAAAAGGCTATCCAAGAATAAATCCAAGGATCAGTTTGGTCTGCCTCCATGTAACAAAGAATGTTATCGTATACGATAAATCCTTCGCCTTGCTGAAGATGAAAGGTCTTACCGTCAATCTGGTAAACGCCTCTACCCGCATGGATAAACATGATTTTGTATTGTCCTTTGATGCCGGGTCCCCATGAATAGCTGGGTTCACAAACTTGTTTGCCGTGATAACAGTAACAAATATCCATCTGGTTGCGTTCCTCCTAAAATAGTACATCATGATATATAAGACCCTGAAAGTCACTTGCGATATGTCAATATACAGAGAAGAACAATTTATAACTACAAAATACATATGATATCACCCTCACAGGAAACTAGACCCATTTCTCCGCATGTCTTTTAATGAGCTTGATCATTTCCTTCATAGCAGGTGAGAGCCATTTATCTTTGTGATATGCCAAATATGTTGATATTGCAGGACAGTCTGGTCCAACCTCTTCACCCTGAAGCTTGTTATGTTCTAGTTCCTCTTTAACGGAGAAAAAAGGAACCATGGAGATGCCTAAACCGCTCTTAGCACATTAGCTCCCCAGCCTTCTTTCTCCAAGGCGACAAGGAAATCAATCTCACCGGTCTGAACAGCATAAGAGACATCTTGATAATCCAAAGATTTCAGAGAAAGATTGACTTTGGGATACATTTGTCTATATTCAACAAGCAATGATGGAATACGGCAGATCATTAACGACTCTGAGATTCCTAATGTCAAGTTGCCGGTAGGTTCATCATTGGTCGTTAGTGCCTGAGTGTAGAGCTCAATGATCTTAAGTGCATAAGGGAGAAACTGATGACCGTGATGGGTTAGAACCACCTTCTTACCTAAGCGATCAAAGATGGGCTTGCCGACCTCAGATTCCAATTCCTTAATATGTGTCGTGACAGAAGACTGAGCGTAACCCAAGTGTTCAGCTGCTTTTTTAAAGCCTCCTGTTTCGACAATGGTTTTTAATGTGATCAAATAACGAAGTTCCATACGTCCACGTCTTTCGTTAATAACAGTTCAATTTTGTTGAATTAATCGTTCGATAACATCAATTTTACCGGTTTATAATGTACTTGTTCGATGATCATAAATCAAGTATTGAATGTGTTACGAATGAATCTAATGTTAGAGGTGGATGTGAATTGGGACAACTAAATAAATTGTTTAAGAGGGGGCTTTGGTCTAATCATAACAGAAGGAACATATACAGACGAATTGTATAGCCAGTGTTATTTTAATCAGCCTAGTTTAGTGAATGAGGAGAAAACCACATCTTGGAAAAAAGTGGTGGATGCTGTTCATACAGCAGGCTCTTCTATTGTTGTGCAGCTTGAGCATGCAGGAGCCTTATCACAAGGAAATCGATTCAAGTCCCAAAATCTAGCTCCGTCAGAAGTGCTTCCAAAGGGTGAACCTCTAGCTTTTTATGGTGGTGCTGAATCGTTTTCTACTCCGATTGCTGCAACGAAAGAAGATATTGAGGAAGTCATCCGTGGATTTGTTGCTTCAGCCGTTCGTGCGAAGAGCGTAGGATTTGATGGCGTGGAGATCCATGGAGCAAATGGTTATTTGCTTGATTAGTTCCTTACGGACTATACGAATCGTCGAACAGATGAATACGGTGGATCCATTGAAAACCGGATACGACTCTTGGTTGAAGTGGCTACTGCAATTCGCCAAGCCGTTGGTCCCGATTTTACAGTAGGCATTCGAATTTCCCAGGCTAAGGTTAATGATTATCAGCATAAATGGTCAGGAAAAGAGGATGAGGCCGAAGTTATTTTCATGCAATTAAGGCAAGCGGGAAAGGGGCATTTGCAAATCATGATTGGATAAAGAAGGTTAGAAATGGTGATCCGTTATCTGAGCTGGATCAAAATAAAGTTTTAAAACCGGATGCAACCATTAAGGATTTCGAGATTAGTCAATAAGATAATCTTTGGGTAAACAACCATCTGGGGGCACGGTTATGGTGCGGAGGTGCTGGAATAAAATCGAAGGAACCATCGAAGGATGAAAAGTCCGGGGCGGTGGTTCTTTTTTTCTTTTGTTACCTGTGCCATCATTGTAGATGGAGGGCGATGAACCATGTTCCAAGATTTTAAGCTTGTTGGTGACCGTCCGGTCGCGATACAAGTAAAAGAATATATTAAACGTTTAATTATAAAAGGGACGTTTCATAAGGATCAGAAGCTACCCTCCACACGAGAAATGAGCAGTGTGCTCAAGGTGAGTCGCAATACAGTTATTGCAGCCTATGAAGGTCTGGAGGACGATGGATTTACGTATACGATACCGAGTAGAGGCAGCTATGTGGCCGCTATGGTGGGCCGTTTGGCTGTGGATAACGGAGGGTCTGACGCCTCCTTCGCCTGGCAGATTGATTGGAAGACAAGAATGAGCAAGTACGCTGTATCGGCTGCAGAGCTTGATATGATGAAGCAGGGCATTCGCACCCCAAAAGGAACCATCTCGTTTACAAGCATCGCACCGGATGAGCAGCTGTTTGATCTGGGAGATGTAAGGCGAGCCTTTATGGATCGGATGGCAATCGAAGGGCAGGTGCTGCTCAACTACGGCTATGCCAAGGGTTACAAACCACTGATCGATTACCTGATGGGATATATGGAGAATAAGGGCGTCGATATAAGCGGCAAGGATATACTGATTACAAGCGGGTTTACAGAAGGCTTTGACATTGTGTTGTCGGCACTCCGCCCTTCAGCGCGCCGCGGTACGGTAATTTGTGAAAATCCAACCCATCACACAGCGATCAAAAATTTAGAACTACAAGGTTTTGAGATTACCGGTATTCCAATGGAGCGGGATGGTATTAATGTAGATCAGCTTGAAGCGGTATTGCAGAAGCAGACAAATAGCTTCGATCTCGCTTATTTGACTCCTTCCTATCACAATCCTACAGGCATTGTCATGTCGCCAGCAAAGCGAAGCGCTGTAATGAATTTAATGATGCGCTATCAGATTCCGGTGATTGAGGATGGTTTTAATGAGGAGCTGCGCTATTCAGGAGCTCATATTGCGCCATTAATAGCAACAGCAGGGCGAGGGAACGGAGTAATCTATATAGGCAGCTTCTCCAAGGTGCTGTTCCCTGGCTTGCGAGTAGGCTGGGTGCTTGGAGATCGAGCGCTGATTGACACTCTGGAAAGCATTAAGCGGGCGCGCACCATTCATACCTCAACGATCGACCAATCGATATTATATCAATATCTGCTCAATGGAAATTTTGAGAAATATGTAAAAAGAGCACGTATGGAGTATAAGCGCAAATACGAGCTTACAAAGGCATGCTGTGAAACCCATCTCTCTGAGGCGCAACTATCTGGCGATGGGGGCTTACATGTGTTTCTTACCTTTCCGTCAGGCGTAAATACGCGCCAGTTGCTTGAAGTATGCATAAATCAAGGGGTTATATATACACCTGGAGACAAGTTTTTTATACAAGAAGGTGAAGGGACGAATACTTTGCGGCTTGGTTTTTCCCGAGTAACCGATGAACAGATCGAGCGGGGGATTCAGATCATAGGCCAACAGGTGCGTAACTTTCATAAGGCATGTGGTCATAAGAACAACCTGTAATTGCACTATGATTTTTCAAGAAAATGGGGGGTCATGATGAAGATAGGCGTTATTATGGGAGGGACTTCCACTGAGCGTGAGGTTTCGCTGCAGACAGGTCAAGAGATGCTGAATCATTTGGACCGCAGCCGCTATGAAGTGGTTCCAATTGCGATTGATCAGCCAGCGGATTTAATCGCACAGGTTCAGCACGCAGGCATCGATTTTGCACTGTTGGCGCTGCATGGCCAATATGGAGAAGACGGCACGGTGCAGGGAGCGCTAGAGACGCTAGGCATTCCCTATACAGGGAGCGGTGTTCTGGCAAGCAGCCTGTGCATGAATAAGCAGCTGTCCAAGATGCTGCTGAAGTCGGCAGGGGTGCATACGCCTGCAGGCCTCTGCTGGCAGGGAAGGGACGATTATGATCAGCAAGCGGTAGAGCAGTTGGGTTACCCCGTTATTGTGAAGCCAAATATGGGAGGATCCAGCATCGGCATCCAGCTTGTGCATAATGAGATGGAGCTTCACTCGGCTATTCAGGAGGCTTGCGGTTTGGATCAGACGCTTTTAGTTGAGCCTTTTATTCAAGGGACGGAGCTTACCTGCTCAATTGTGGATGGCGAGGTATTACCAATCATCAGAATTCGCTCCGCTCATTCTGAATGGTTTGACTATAAAGCGAAATATGAGATCGGCGGCGCTGAGGAGAAGGTAATCCAGCTTCCTCCCGTTATTGAGCAGCGTGTGCGCGAGACGGCACTTGTCAGCTATCGGCTGCTGCAGTGCAAGGTGTATGCAAGGGTCGATATGATTTTGTGTCAGAATGTACCTTATGTACTGGAGGTAAACACCTTACCCGGAATGACTGCTAACAGCCTGCTTCCGAAGAGTGCAGCTGCAGCAGGCATAACCTTTACGCAGCTGCTGGACCGTATTATTACTAGCTCACTTTATGAGCGGAATCGGGAATGGGGGAAGGTTTAATATGTTTGATGGATTATACAGAAAATGGCGAAACTTTGTTATAATGGTTAGAACGGAACAGCGTTAAACTGATGTAGATTTGAAGAATGTGCAGCATTAATGCAATTTGATTTTGCTTCAAGATGGGGGAGGTGAAAATGGATATTTTAATCAGAGAACTGAAGGCTGAGGACGGTGAGCGTGGTACTAACATTGATGGTAGCTTTATCGTGGATTCTACCCTTGTCTTGCAATTAACGGGACAGCAAATCGAATATACGGTGAAGGAGAGGCCTATTAGCAAAAAAAGCTACGATGATGATCAGTTTGAGGAAGATACAGTTGAGGATTATTCGAACTATATCAGCAATCCCGATCAAATCATATATTTAGCGCTCGTAAATAATCAAGCTGTAGGTCAAATTGTTCTGAAAAGAAATTGGAACAAATTTGCATATGTGGAAGATATCAAAGTCGACAAGCAATATAGAAGCCTCGGTATCGGTAAGAAACTAATCGAACAGGCTAAACGCTGGGCGAAAGATGGCGGAATGCCAGGGATCATGCTGGAGACACAAAGCAATAATGTTCGCGCATGTAAATTCTATGAAAGCTGCGGTTTTGTGATCGGTGGATTCGACTCCTACATCTACAAAGGTCTAAATAGAGAAAGTGACGAGATCGCGATCTATTGGTATCTAATGTTTGCTTAGAACGACACACCTTTATTGAACAAGGGAGGACAAAAAGATGACTAAAAAGAGAATGGAATGGGAGGAAGGGAATTGGATCAATTCACCTCTATATGCCCGGAAAGAAGGAGATTTTCTTAAGGTTGCGCCTGAAAAGGGAAGAGACTTCTGGAAAAAGACTTTATATGGTTTTGAATTTGAGGATGGGTCCGCTCTATTATCGGATTGGAATCATAACACGGCGGTGGAAGTGTCGTTTCAACTCGCATCATTTACGGAGCTTTACGATCAGGCAGGTATTTTGTTATACCATGGCCCGGAGCAATGGATTAAAGCGGGGATAGAAATCAATGACGGCATTCCTCAGCTTTCCACAGTCGTAACCGCTGGATATTCTGACTGGTCGCTTGCGGCTGTGCCAGAGTGGGTCGGTGAAGAAGTCACCCTGCGCGCTTCCATCATCAAGGATGCTGTAATTATTCGCGCAAGGACGGAGCAGCACGGATGGCGAACGATCCGTGTGGCGCGTTTTCCCTACACCACCGGAAATCAGGCCGGTCCTTATACCTGTTCGCCAACCCGAGAGGGTTTTGAGGTTACCTTTACTCGCTGGAACTTTACAGAGCGGGATCAAGACCTTCACAGTGATCCTCCAGTAGAACATCATTGAAAAACGACTGCACAACTGAGCACAGCAATATGAGATACTATAAACTAGCTTATATGCACATAAAGTAATGATTAAGAGCAAGCGTCTTATAATAAAATGGTTTTTAATGGACCCAAAAGGGAAGAGGTGTATTTGGGTGTGAAAGTCGGGACTGATGAGGATGGCCAAAGCGGAAAACTGCTATTTGACACATAAAATACATACTATAAAAATTCCGATTATGGCATTCCTAAGTTCAGTTTTTTCCGTAACAAAATGGGGTCAAAAAATATTTGATGTAAAGCATACCCCATAGAGTACACACAGGGTAGGTTAACATACTCAACTGTGTACTCTATGGGGCATATTTATATATGTCCTCATCCATTTTAAAGGTTATGCGGTTTAATATATTTATAGGGGAGATATGCTTTCCAGCACCTTACGGTCCTTCTCTTGGCAGGAAACTATTCTCCGAAGGGCAAGTTCTCTTTAAGCGCCCACAGGTCATCATAGCTGAAAATATTGTGATCTGCCTTGGACAAATCCTGCTGGCCCGAGCCTGGGTTGTGCAAACCGATGCAGCGCATGCCCGCACTCTTGGCTGCATGAACACCGTTCCGCGAATCTTCAATAACAATGCAATGTGCGGGGGCTATGCCGAGCAGTTCGGCGGCATATAGGAAGATGTCCGGTGCCGGTTTACCCTGGGATACTTCTTCTCCGGTGATTCGAATATCAAAGTAACGGCCCAGTCCCGTTTTTTCCATAATGAGATCAATCAACGACCGTGGAGAGGAAGAGGCTACTGCAACCGGAATTCCTTTTTCCTGTAGCCAGTCCAGCCACCGTTCCAGTCCGTTGATCGCCACCAGGCCCTCGTGTGCTGTTATGGTCTGCATCACATTTTTTCGGTGATAGGCAAGCGCCTCTTCCAATGTATGAGTGAGTTGATGCCTGTCCAGCACTTGACGCCACATGGATTCGAGTGTCACTCCGACATAGGTATGGTGCTCTTCTTCCGTCATGGGTGCACCGAAATGGGCAAAGGAGCTGCGTTCAACTTCAAAATAAATCGGTTCGCTGTCTACCAACACCCCGTCCATGTCGAAGATGACCGCTTTGACCGGAACGGACGCTGATAGGTCTCCTGTGTATTCATTATTCGTCGGTGTAACATGATGGATGCTCGTCATGTCCATTCTCCCCCTTGTTAGTAGCTAAATTTAGTTGCCGGAGCCATTCGATTGCAGCACAATCTTGATCGCCTGCGACGAAGGCTGAAGTGTCCGCTCGCTGATATTGCATCCAAGCGTCTTGAAGGCTTCATGGTAGTCGTCCAGCGGATACGAGTGGGTAATGATTTTTTTGGCGGGAATGATTTGCTGCTCAATCAGGTAATGTGCCGTGGAGAACGTGCCCAGAGAATCAATGGAGCCGATGATTTTAAGGCTACGGTCAACTACCTCTTTCGGATTAAACGAGCTTATCCCATCTCTTAGCCCCACCAGCATCAAATACCCGCCGCTCGCAAGCTGGCTTAGTACCTCAGTGCCGACCACTCCTGTGGTGTCCACAATCATGTCCACCTGATTTTTTAACGGAGCCAGCTTATGAATGGCCGATTCCAGTGTGGCGTGCGCGGACCACCGTTCGGGGGCAATAGAATCCGCTATGGCGAGCCGTTCCTCCGAGATGTCAACAAGGCAACCAGTTACGCCTTTCGAAGCAAGAGCATAGCTGTACAGAATCCCGATCGGACCCGCACCTATAATAACGGTTGTGAAGTTAGGCAGCAGGTTAATCTGGTTGATTCCGGTCAGCATACAGCTCAGCGGTTCGGTCAGCGTCGCTTCTTCGTAGCTGATATGGTCCTTCAGCTTGTACAAAAAACGGTCCTCAGTCACATAATAATCGGTGAACGTACCGTCGGCGCTGACTCCGGTCTCTGTTACGGATTTGTGTGTGCAATGATTCTGTCTTCCTGTCCGGCACATTTCGCATTGCCCGCAGTAGTATGTTGGATCAATTACCACCCGGTCTCCAGGCTGTAGTGAACTGACGGCTGATCCTACAGCGATCACATCCCCCGCTGATTCGTGGCCCAAGATCGTGGACGGCACGGCATGATATTTGCCACTAATGATGCCTAGATCCGTACCGCATACGCCTGTCGCCCGAATCCGGACGAGTACATCGTTATCTTTTTTAATCTCCGGGATAGGTCTTTCCTCAAGTGCGACATCCCAAGCTGATTTGTATACCAGTGCAAGCATGAATAATTCCTCCTTTGGCCTATTGGGCAGATCGTTAGTGAAGGGTAGCAAGAACGGTGTCAAGCCGTTTAACAATTTCGACAATCTCATCTTCTGTAGCCGTGAGGGAAGGTCTCACTTTGACCACGTTGCCATAACCGTAACGGGAACCTCTGAGGATTAATTGCTGTTCCTCAAATGCACGATCGATAATTCCATTGCTTTTCACTGCATCCGGGCCATCGTCCTCGTCTACAATTTCCAGTCCCCACATCAGTCCGACGCCACGAGCCTCACCAATGCAATCATGCTTGTCAGCTATCTCGGTCAGCAGGGATCCGAGCAGGTTTCCTTTGGACCGGACGGCTTCCAGAAAACCGGGCTCGCTTACAACCTCCAGCGTGGATTTGGCTGCCGTGACCGAGATCAGATTGCTGCCCGAGGTAAAGGAATGCTCGTGCTTCTCCAGGACATCGAGACGAGACTGCATCAAGACCGCCGCAACCGGGACACCAATGCCGCCCAGACCCTTGGCAAGAGTAATAATATCCGGTTGGATGTCAAACAGCTCACTTGCGAACATGTAGCCTGTCCGCCCAATCCCAGTCTGCACTTCGTCAGCAATCAGAATCATCCCATGCTCGTCGCATAACTGACGGAGGCGCTTGAAATATCCTGCAGGCGGGATGATGTTACCTCCGTTGCCCAGAATGGGTTCAATAATCATGCAGGCCACAGAGCCTGAGCTTGCATATTCAATGGCGTCCGATATGGCTTCAATACAGTGATGACCACACTTGTCTGGTGAAGAATTAAAGGGACAACGATAGCAGTAGGGGGCAGGCACATGCAGAGAATATGCCGCAGTTGAATTGGGAAAATTCTTGCGGCGAAAGGCATTACCGGAAATGCCTGTTGCGAACTGGGTCTGTCCATGATGTGACAGATGCAGGCTGATGATATCAGTTGCTCCGGTATATTTCTGGGCCAGTTTCACAGCACATTCATTCGCCGTGGAGCCGGTAATATCTCTCATCCACCCGGCATCGATGCCGTTCGGGGCATATTGGATTAGATGGTCTAGGACTTCTTCAACGTAAGGCTCGGTAAAGGATGAAGACATGTGGGCAAGATTGGCGACTTGCTCCTGTACTTTGGAGACGACATGAGGGTGATTATAACCGAGCGACAGATTGAAGGTGCCAGATACGCCATCCAAATACTCCTTACCTGAATCGTCAATCAAAGTAATGCCTTTTCCGTATCTGAAACGTTCTTTGGTCAAGGTATGCACGATATTTCCCCTCCATATCAGAATATACATTTCATTAAGTCATCCTTAAAAAGAGTAACGCCCAATCAGCATAACGAGGCTGAACTCACCTCCCCAAAATAAGAAAATCACCTTCCTTGTCCTAATGGACAAAGAAGCCACAATTTGACTGTTCCTGCGATTTCACAGATATGAGAGATAACCGCAGCAACAGAATCTGCCCGAAAAGCAAAAACGCGATAGGCCTCACCTCCCCTAAGGACTAAAACAATATCATCCTTCCTTGCCCTGATGGACAAGGGAGTCAATTACTCGGCTGCCCCGATTATTCCACAGATGTGTGAGAATAAGTGCCAGCAGCAAAATCAAAGTAAATCCTCCTAAGATCCAGAGGCTAGCTGTCACTGGCCATTCGCTCATGCTCCAGCCTATTACGTATTGAAGCACTGAGCCGCCAATTCCGCCTGACGCAATCAGAATACTGGTCGTCCGCTCCGTCATTCCCGGAATCAGTACGTTGGCGTAGACAAGTGCGATACAGAAGAGTCCAGACATGAATATCCCTGCACCAAAAATTAGAAGGTATGTAGCCCATTGGCTGGATATAAACACCATAGCGACTAAGAAACAGAAAGTTCCAATTGCACTCCATAGCAGATAAGGAATATATCCTGCTGATTCTGCAATCCTTCCTGAGAACATACGACCAATGATCATTGCAATCCAAAGCACGCTGACACCTAGCGAGGCAACAGATCCCTGAAGTTGTAGCGTTTCGGTCAGAATAGAAGGTAGGAAGTTCATGAGTCCAAGTTCAAGACCCATATAAACAAAGAAGAAAATAATGAAGATTCCTAGCAATACACGGTGCTGTCCTGAGTAACGGGCTTGTTCAACTGAACGCTCAGTAGTGCGGATGTCTGCTTGAGTGAGGTGAGTGGAGGCGGAAACAGGCATGGTAAGCCAAAATAGCAATAGGATAAAAGTGAGAAAGGAGATGGTGTAAAAGGTTAGATTCCAAATTCCAAACCAGATATACAGGCTAACGATCGCAGGCATAAGCAGTGCACCAAGTGCAAAATAGACATCCAGCTTGGACATCGCTACGGCTTTTTGCTCCTCCGTAAACTCAATGGTGAACGCTCCGATGGATGATTCAATAATGCCTGAGCCGAAGCCAATCCATATGGCCATTACAATGACCCAATTCCAAGAGGGAAGTAGGCCCAAGATAGTACATGAGACGACAATACTCCCCAAGGCAATAGCAAGCATGGACTTGCGGCCCATATGTAGAGCCATGAAGGGAGTGAGCAGAACACCGACAAGAAAGCCGAAAAACTGCAAGAACAGCAGTAATCCACCATCGCTGTACCCCCGTCCATAGTGAGGCAGAAAAGTCGGCAGTAATGCCCCAAGCACCACGCTGGTGACGCCGATTAATAGATAGAAAGCACAACTTAAAGCGAAAAGTCTCTTCAAGGCCTGTCCCTCCATAAGGTCATATTTTTTTATATGAGCATTGTTTTTACTAGAATATACCATTACTCTGGAAAAGTATATATATAATTCCACAGAAATTGTAAAAATAAATCGATAAACTCTTAATAATATGCATCCTGCTCCTTATCAACGTGATACACACAGTTTTATCTTACAAGGGGACTATCAGGGTTATGGTATGAAAGATAGATTATTCGCCTGTACTTTCGTACAATTGACTTTGATTTAGAAGTTGATCCATACTTCAAATGAACGGTTGATTAAAAAACATTGGAGGGATCTTTCATGCGTTTGGGAGGAAAAGTTGCGGTCGTTACAGGCTCAGCATCAGGAATGGGGAAAGCGATTGCAGAATTATTTGCAAAAGAAGGGGCAAGTGTTGTTCTTTCAGACCTGAACATTGAAGGAGCAGAAGCGGTTGCAGCAGGAATTAAATCAGCTGGAGGAAACGCCATCGCAATAAAAACCAATGTTGCTGATTTGAATGATATACATGCTTTGATCGATACAGCTGTTAATGAATTCGGAACTCTCGACATTTTGGTTAACAATGCGGGCGTTATGGATAACATGGCGCCAGTAGGGGATGTGGACGACGAGACATGGGATTTGATATTCGATATTAATACAAAAAGCGTTATGTGTGCGATTCGCAAAGTCATCCCGATCTTCCTGGATAAAGGAAATGGAGTAATTATAAATACGGCATCTACGGGTGGCTTCAGTGGTGCGCATGCAGGCGCTGCCTATACCGCCTCAAAGCATGCGGTAGTCGGTATTACGAAAAACACGGGATTTATGTATGCTCAAAAAGGCATCCGATGCAATGCCATTGCGCCAGGTGCAACAGCTACCAACATTACTTCAACGATTCATAACTTGAATGAGTTTGGCGCATCTCGAACGAAGGTCACGCAAGGCGTAATTCCTCGTGTAGGGCAGGCTGAAGAAATCGCGAAAATAGCCCTTTTCTTGGCTTCAGACGAGTCGAGCTTTGTGAATGGAGCAGTTATTGCTGCTGATGCGGGTTGGACGGCAGGATTCTAATCAGAGTTGTGGCCCGGTTCTACTGTTGACAACAAGCTAACAAACATGAGAATTACAAATCCCCCTGACCAAAGTTTCGTGGCAGGGGGATTGTTTAATGTAAGTTCTAGTTCACATACTTCTCTATGGTGCTTCGGACTGCTCCGGGACCTGATAGCATTTCATGAAACATGGCTTCAATCTTGTCGCCCAGACCAATCTCATATAATCGGACGCCGAACAGTTTTTCATCCTCAAGGAGGTTGCGAACCCCAGAGGTCTGATCGCCTAGCTTCGTATTCTGCAAATACCCCTGCAATGTATCCAGTAACGGGTCCGGACTGAGTGTGAAGGGTGCTCCTTGATCATCCACCTCCAGCAAATAGCGACACCAGATCGCAATGGTCAAGGGAATAGCAGTCAGGTCGGTGGGATCAAGCCCTGCTGTGCTAACATACGACTTTATGGTTTCGCCAAAACGGATGCTCATCTTTTGAGAAGTATCTGTTGCAATCCGCTGTGGCGTATCTGGAATATAGGGATTGGCGAAGCGTTCCTGCAATACCTCGTTAATGAACGCTTGGGGTTGGATAATTCCGGGATCAACCACAACAGGCAAGCCTTCCTTGTAGCTGATGGTTTCCACTAGACGACGCAAGGTGCGGTCCTTCATTTCATCTGCAATGAGCTGATACCCAAGCAGACACCCGGAGAGGGCCAGCGCTGTATGTAGCGGATTGAGACAGGTCGTGACTTTCATCTTCTCCACTTTGTCTACCGTATCCCGATTTGTGAAGATGATGCCAGCTTCCTCCAGTGCAGGTCTCCCGTTTGTAAACTTGTCTTCAATGACCAAATACTCGCTAACCTCAGCATTGACAAAGGGAGCCGTATACGTATGCCTGGAGGTAACGACAATCTCCATGTCGGCTAACCCCAGCTCTCGAAGAGCAGATTGTACCTGTAAGGAAGGGCGGGGGGTGATTTTATCAATCATAGTCAGCGGGAAGGTTATTTTTTCCTCATTCTGCAGATAGTCTGCAAATCCTTTCTCTACCAGGCCTCTGCACGTCCACTCCTTGGCGATAGCAATCATACTATCCTTTAACAGATCGCCGTTATGGGAGCAATTATCCATGCTTACCAAGGTCATTGGATGCTGTCCCTTTAAATAACGCCGATAGGCAAGCGAAGTAGCTATGCTCATCACATGCACCGGCTGTTCAGGACCATTCACTAAATCCCTCTCCACAACAGTCAGATACTTACCGTCGGGCCCGGTGAGGCCGTATCCTTTTTCCGTGACAGTGAAGCTGGCCATTTGCAGAGTCGGATTTTCAAATACTTCAAGCAGACGGAGATAGTCGTCCGGACGATTCTGCTCCGTTGCAAGGCTCTCAACGATGCTTGCGACCACACTTTTGTGAAATTTACCGTCTGCACTCATTAACACCAGTAAGGTTAGATTGTCGTAAGGCTTGTAGGCTTTGTCAATCATTTCAAAATCAAAGGTTTCGGCCGCAATTATACCTGTATCCGCTTTCAAACTATTCAGCAGTTGTTGCTGTACATTGGCTACGAACCCCCGAAAAATATTGCCTGCTCCGAAATGCACCCATTGCGGTCTAACTCGGGTGTTATGGGCTACAAGCTCCAGATCATACTTCGGTAGTTCAATGCCTGCTGCTTCCCAGGCCGCCTTGTCTGAAAGGCTTTTCCGGTCAAGCTGGAGCATCTATTTCACTCCCTTGCTTTGAGCAAGACTATCCCAGACACCTAGCAAGTACATAACTCCCAGCGCACGGTCATACAAACCGTAGCCTGGCCGACAATTTTTTTCTTCTCCCCATAGATGTCTACCGTGATCTGGGCGCACATATCCCTGATAGCCTTTTTCGTGATAAGCTCTAACCACTTCCGGTATTTCGACGCTTCCGTCTTTCCCACGATGTGACACTTCAATAAAGTCGCCATTCTCAAACACCTTGACATTACGAATATGCGCAAAATGAATACGATCATGGAACTCCCGAATCATAGCTGGCAAATTATTCTCAGGGTTAGTCCCCAGTGAGCCTGTGCAGAAGGTTAGACCATTATATGGACTGTTCACTGCATCCAGGATGCGCCGGATGGTCTCACGACTTCGGACAATTCTCGGCAGCCCGAAGATGGGCCATGCCGGATCATCAGGATGAATGGCCATCTTGATGTCAACCTCCTCGCAAACCGGGATGATGCGCTCAAGAAAATACTTCAGGTTGTCAAACAGCTTGTCTTCGGTGACATCCGCGTAAGCAGCAAACAGTTCATCCAGTCTCGCCAACCGCTCCGGTTCCCAGCCTGGCATCGTGAACTTCCCGGCTCCCTCGAGAATCCGATTCACCATTTGGCGGGGATTATCGGTAATGGCAGCCTTTTCATAAAAGAGGGCGTTGGATCCGTCAGGCAGCTCTTTATAAAGCTCCGTTCTGGTCCAGTCAAAGACAGGCATAAAGTTATAGCAAATCACCTTGACTCCTAATTTGGCCAATTTGCGAATGGTATCAATATAAATGTCAATATATTGATCGCGGGATGGCAGGCCGATTTTGATATCATCGTGGACATTTACACTCTCTACGACTGCCGTACTAAAGCCCTTGCTTGTAATCTGATCAGCTACCTCCTGAATTCGCTCCATTTCCCATATTTCACCGGCTATCTTATCATGTAAAGACCAAACAATGCCCATAACTCCTGGAATTTGCCGGATATGATCCAGTGTAATATTGTCATTGCCTTCCCCATACCATCTCCAGGTCATGTTCATAACGATACCCTCCCTGATTGATTTTTTGATCTTGTATACAAGATTGACTTGATCATAAAATGCAAAGTTTATCCTTGTCAATGACAATTTTTGAGGAGTCTATCACATCAAAATGCTTTATAATAAGACTAGATTTATAAAGTGAAGGCAGGAATGTTATGTTTACAAAGGAAGAAATCAAGCAGCTTTTGAAAAATGATATTTTGTCGTTGACCTTAAAGCCTGGGACTCTGCTCAGCGAGACGACCTTGTCAGAACGCTTCCAGTTGTCCAGAACTCCGCTGCGCGATGTGTTGAAACAGCTTGCGCTGGAGTCTTATATTGATATTTATCCCAAGAAGGGGAACATTGTCTCTTATATTGATCTGGAGTCCGTAGAACAAATGAGCTACTTGAGAAGCGCAGTGGAAAAAGAGATTATGAAGGAGCTTTCTACGCAATTTGCATTAAGCGATATACAGAAGCTGAGCGAAATTTTGGACAGGCAGAGGGCTGTCATTGATGACGATCATGCTACGGATCAATTTCTCATTTTGGACGATCAGTTCCACCATACTATGTTCCAATTGGTGGGCCGAGAATTTCTTTGGCAGCTGATTCAGCAATCAAATGTTCACTATATCAGATATCGCAAGCTCCATATGCTGGAAGCAGGGAAGCTGATGGAAATCTGGCATGAACACCAAACTATGCTTGAATATATGTTGAATCAGGATACAAGCAAAATGGATGATCTGGTTCACCATCATCTCCGAAAGGATATACATTCTCTCGAATTCCTCCGGCAGTTCGCTGACTATATCAAGAAATAATGCTGGTCTGTGTTATTCATTTTTTTGCTCGTGAGTCTAGTTGTTTGCCGTCAAGCGGTGGATGGAATTGAAGGATTTTCATAGAGGTTCGATATCTTGTATACAAGACAAGTGTAATCCTGCTTGAATATACGCATAGGAGAATGTGATAAATTAAAGCATGACCAATTGAGCAATGCTTCCTTCGACTTATTATTTATGTAAACGGATTCAGTTGAAACTATAGTAGAGCGTTGTTGACACACTAAGCCCCTTGCCACTTCGTAATTGTAAATAGAAGGGCAAGGGATGGAAAGTGAAGATTCTATACCCCCGAATAGGCCATAAAACCACCATCTATAGGAATGACTGCACCGGTCACAAAACCGGAAGCGGTTTCATCTGCCAGCCAAAGCAGCGTTCCGAGGAGGTCTTCAGGCTCACCGAAACGGCGCATAGGGGTGTGGGCAATAATCTTGGCCGAACGCTCGGTAAGCGAGCCGTCCTCGTTGGTGAGCAATTGTCGGTTCTGCTCTGTCAGGAAAAATCCGGGGGCAATGGCATTCACCCGAATGCCAGATTCGGCTAGATGTACGGCCAGCCACTGGGTGAAGTTGTTGATGGCGGCTTTGGCAGCGCTGTAAGCGGGAACCTTGGTCATTGGGCTGGGAGCGCTCATGGAGGATATGTTAAGGACCACAGCGCCAGGTCGTCCGATCATGCCTTTGGAAAAAACCTGTGTTGGGATTAAAGTCCCGATAAAATTTAAATCAAGCACATTGCGGAAGCCAGGTACACTGAGATCAAAAAAGGTAGTGATTCCAGACTGGTTCAGATCTTCAGGATGAAATGTCTCCAAACTCGTATTCGCACTGGGGTGGTTGCCGCCTGCTCCATTGATCAGAATATCGCACGGACCGAGCAGACGACGGACCGTCTCCTCAGCCTGCTTCACGCTTTCAACATCGGTCACATCGCAGGCAACAGCGATGGATTCTCCACCACTCTCACAAATTTCCTTGGCTATCAATTCGCCCTTATCAGCAGTACGGTTCAAAATAGCGACCTTGGTACCCTGGCGGGCAAGTTCCTTGGCCATGGAGCTGCACAACACGCCGGAGCCGCCGGTTACCACAACTGTTTTTCCAGACAAAGCCGGATGCAGGGGAAGACTAGTCAATTTACATTCCTCTTTTCGTTGGAAGATAAGCCCGCATTACGCTTATACGCGTTCCACAAGCTGTCATGAATTTTAGCCTAAAACTATAACAGATGATCTTATCTAGCTTTCTTTCTAAATTCCCTAGGTGTCATAAATACCGTTTGTTTAAAGATCTTACAAAAATACATGGACGAGTTGAAGCCACATTCGTTACCAATCTCGAGTATCGTTAAGTTTGTATTGATCAGCAAGTTGCAAGCATGTTGAATCTTAATGTTATTTAAATATTGAATAACCGTAAGTCCCGTGGCTTCTTTAAAACGATGACACAAATAATATTTGGACATGTAAAACGACTTTGCAATATCTTCGATTTTGGTGATTTTGTTATAGTTTTGGTTGATGTACGACAGAATAGGTCCAAAGTTAGCGTACTTGGAAGACTGCTGCTCCACTGTTTGGGAATCCTTATTATTATTTAATAGAGATAACAGTTCAGCTAAAAGTATAAAAATACGGTCACTCTCACCCGAGACGTTTTCTTTCTCCAGGGACTTTAATAGTCTTTTCACTTTCGCAAATACTTCTTCTTTCAAAGAGATAATTTCTGTATCAAAGCAGCCTAATAAAGATTTTATTGCCCGTTCCGTAAAATATAATCGCAAGAAACGCTCCGTAAAATAGACACATGTTCTGGCACAACCTTGATTTTGGTAGCTTTTATGGAACAGATTTGGTTTAAACAGTGCAACATCATGCAGCTTAATGTCATAGATGGAGTCCTGGATCAAAATCTGATGATACCCTTTTTCTAGAAAATAAAGTTCATATGCATCGTGATAATGAAAATTGGTCATGTTGTGGTCTGCATCATGGACGACATACTCGATTGAAAATAGGGGGTGCGTATGACTTACATCAGCAACCATTGCTCAACCTCCATCCTATAGCAATATAATATAATAAATCGATAATTCGGCAACATATTAAAAGATTATTGCTTGGTATTCAGGTATAGTTTAGCTACCAGATTTTCTTCCGAATGGAGCACATGAGGAGGTTAGACACTTGAAATCACACCAAGGAACCCAGAATGAATTTGAACTGTTGAAAAGAAATCACGAGGTGCCTGTTTTTGTTTCCGAAACGGAAAACAGCGCGGTGCATCTTGCTTTTTGCAATCTTATGCGAGATATTGATTGGGTTTGCGGTTGTAAGCTAGTGCGAGCAAAAGAAATGGACCAAAGCAGCATCGTGATCGGCACGATCACAGACAATGAGCCGTTACTCGCTTATCTGCAAGATAAAGGGGTATCGCTGAAAAAACTGATGCTGGAGGATGGCTCGTATCGGTGGGAAGCGTTTCTTCAGGAAGTCATTGACGGTGTGTTATATATCATAGGAACCGACAGGCGCGGTACCATCTTCGGAATCTATGACCTGTGCGAGGCGATGGGTGTGTCTCCGTGGTATTACTGGGCGGACGTACCGGTGAAAACCTGCGATGTATTTTGTTTGCCTTTGGACCTCTCCAAAGCAGATTGGCCAGCGGTTCAGTACCGGGGAATTTTCCTGAATGATGAGGAAGAGCTTGATGACTGGACCAAGATTCATACTCAAGATGGCACAATCGGACCTGACGCGTATCAATCTATTTTTGAACTTTTACTTCGTCTGAAAGCCAATTTCATTTGGCCTGCCATGCATGTGAATTATTTTAATGAGAATCCCAAAAATGGAGCACTCGCGGAAAGAATGGGGATTGTAGTAGGCACGTCGCATTGCGATATGTTGCTTCGCAGCAACCAGAATGAATGGGGGCCATGGCTCGCAGCCAAGGGTTATGACGACGTCTCATACGATTATTCCATCGAAGGTCGAAATCGCGAAATTCTACAGGAATATTGGCGGGAAAGTGTCGAGAAGAATAAAAATTACGAGGTGTGTTATACAGTTGGTATGCGTGGAATCCATGATTCCGGATTTCATACGCAGTCCATTGATGAGGATAATTCCATGTCTAAGGAAGAACGGGCAAAAGCCAAGAGTTCTCTCTTAGGAAAGGTTATACAGGATCAAAAGCGAATTCTCAAGGACGTGATCGGCGAGTCAAAAGAAAATGCTTCATTACAGACATTTATCCCGTACAAAGAAGTATTAGAGCTATATGACCGAGGTCTTGATCTACCTGAAGGTGTGACCCTCATTTGGGCAAACGACAATTTTGGGCATATGCGCCGATATCCGAATGAGAAGGAGCGTCAACGCAGTGGAGGCAACGGTTTGTATTATCACAATTCTTACTGGGCAGCTCCAGGAACGGCGATGAGTTATCTTTTTATCAATTCAATTCCATTGGCCCATACAGGGAATGAATTGAAAAAATCGTATGAATCGGGAATCCGGAAATTGTGGATTCTGAATGTTGGCGGGTTGAAGCCCCTTGAACAGGATATGGAATTCTTTTTGCGATCTGGCTGGGAAGCCGGCAAAGAAGAAGGAATGACCAAGAATGCATCTCAATTCGTCGAATCTTGGATAAACGCCAATTTTTCCGGCAACCACGGATCTGAAGCTGCGGAAATATACGAAACATTTGCACAGGTCACTAACGTACGAAAGATCGAACATATGCAATCCAATGTATTTTCACAAACTGTATTAGGTGATGAAGCAGGGCGTAGATTAATGCGGTTGGAGGATGTTTTTCGTCGAGGCAATGCCATAATGTACAGCCTTCCGGTGCAGGAGCGGGTTGCATTTTTCCAGATGTTTCTCATGAAAATTCACGCATCGTATTATACCAACCATGAGTTTTATTTAGCCGACAGAAGCACGCTTTCTTATGAGCGCGGAAACATGCAGGCTGCTGACCTATATGTGGAGCTTTCGGTAAAAATGGCGGACTACAAGCGAAGAATGCTTCATTTCTATAACGCAAAAATGAGTGAAGGCAAGTGGAACGGAATCCTGACACCGGAAAGTTTTCCACCACCGCCTACCGCCTTGTATCCTGCGCGAAAGCCCGCATTGAAAATTGCTCAAGGTGGCATGAGAATCAACCTTTGGAATGAAGAACCAACGCTGCGCTTTTCCATCCATGGTCAGAAACAAAAATGGTTCGAGATTGGAAACCAGGGGAACGGAACCATTCCATTCACGATTGAGGTAATGGAAGACGCAGATTGGATCATTCTTTCCGAAAGTGAAGGATCGATCCAAACGGAGAAAAGAATTCTTGTCTCGGTCATCGATCCGTATAAGCATGCGGGAAAGACTGCGCAACTGACCGTCCGAAACCATAAAGATATGACATCTGTTCCAATAAAGGTGCAAGTTGAGAAAGGTGTAAATGTTCCTGAAACGTTTTACGGACATATAGAGGCAGACGGGTATGTGTCTATCCCAGCAGCCTCCTACGATCATAATGTTCCCGGTGTAGATTCGACCGATAAGTCCGGTTGGGTGGCCATACCGGGGATGGCAAGGTATGAGGGAGCCGCGATGATGGCCTGGAGCGGTGAACTACGACCGCTTGCAAGAGAGCTTAAGAATCATCCATATTTAGGATACGATATTTTTTTGAAAGAGGCTGGACAGTTTACCTTAGAGATTCATCGTTTTCTTACTTTAAATTCGACAGGCAATATTCGTTTCGGTATTGGAGTCGATGATACAGCACCCATTCTGGTAGAATCAGAGACTCGTGACGAGTGGTTGGGGGCTTGGCAGGAAGCCGTCTTTAATAACGGTGAGAAAATGAGAGTGGAGCTGCCCTACCTGGCTTCCGGTATACATGTCTTAAAAATTTATATGGTAGATCCTTATGTCACTATCAACAAGTTCGTGATATATACGAAAGAGCAAAAAACGAGCAATTTAGGACCGATTTCCAGTGAGCATCATCATAGGCTGGTTACCGATCATGGACTGGAAAGTTCTACTGTGAATTGGAATGAAGTCGAACAATTATGTAATCAATTTTACGAAACGGGAGAGCATGAAGTACCTCTTCCCGTCGTCCTTTATGCCACAAGAGATTTTTACGCCACCATCGATGAAATCTTCTTGAAATGTTTTGATGTTCCGCAGACCACGTTAGGGGATAAACGCTATGCAAACATTTGTGATGCTGATGGTACAAAGGATGTTATAAAAGAATTTGGTGCGGGTATGTTTATCGAATCGAACGGCATCGTTGCGATCGAAGCCGAATATGCGTTGGAAAACTCTGAAAATGCATATCTCACGTCCAGTAAAGACGGTACTGCTATTCATTGGAGCCACTTACAGGCAGAAACCAATGGAAGGACAGGTTTCGCCATGCATGTCTCTGAGCCTGGAAGGCAGTGGGATAACCCGGATATTGCTCCAGCGATGCATTACAAAATAAACATCACGAATTCAGGTCTTTACCATATTTGGATTTTGGTTCGACATCATAACGACCAATCCGATTCATGCTACTTATCGCTGGACGGCGTAGTAAGACCGTTATCCGAACAACTGGGCAAGGGCACACTGCATACGTATAACACCGCTAAAGTGTACTATTGGTGTTTACTGTCGGATTTGGAATTGCCCAGTGGTGTTCACCTGTTTTCGATCTTAGCTCGAAAGTCACAACTCAGAGTCGACCGGATATATATGACACAAGGGAGCGAATTACCGCCTGTGGATGCTCTCTGGACGGATTCGATAAGAAAACAGTCCTAAGCTAAAGCAGCGTCTCCATGCTGAAAGAGCGGAATCTAGATACATGTTGAGATTCCGCTCTTTTTTTGATAAATAGTAAAAGAAACAATTCATTCCTGAAGATTCTTTAGTATAAGTTTCAAGTGTTCTCTAGCTGATTGATTCAATGGTTGTAAGGGCAAAGGAAGACTGGGGCTTGAGATTAAGCCACTTATTTCTGCTGCTGCTGAAACAACACGAAGGCTACCATACTGATGAAATAACGTCCAAATAGGTTCAAGTAGTGTCGAGAGTCGTTCTGCTTCGTCAGCAAAACCGTCCTGGGCCAATCGGGTTATTTTTAGACATGCCTTTGGAAACAAACCAGCGAGAACGGAGTACCATGCTTCACAACCTGCATTCAAGCCGGTGACTGCAAATGAATCTCCACTTACTCCTATAGTTACATGGGGAGGAATCGACTCTCGTAGTTTTTTGATGCGTGTCTTGGCTGCTTCGGGATCAGTAGGTACTCCGGGAATCTTAATAGAACCAACATGAGGTAACTCAGCAATTCGGCCGTGCAATTCGTCACTGAAATGAAAATGGGAGGTACCTGGATTATCATAGACACAAAGTGGAATGGAGAGTGAACGGGTTACCTGTTCATAGAGTGAAAATACTTCTTCATTCGTTAGTGCTTGATAGGAGATAGGGGCTAGCAGCACTGCACTTGCTCCTGCTCTTTGTGCATCTTCCGCTAATCGAAGTACTTCTAAGGTACGAATCGCACTTATACTTGTCATCACGGGAATCCCGTCTGCTGAGTGGACAGCAAGTTGAAGAACCCGGAAACGTTCTTCTCGATTAAGATATGCATAATTTCCAGTTGAACCCAATGCCCCAATTGAGTCTACACCAGCTGCAACTAATCGTTGAATCAGTGCTACAAATGCTTTTTCGTCAATGCCTGTCTCATTCACCGGGGTGAGTGGAAAAGCAGATAATCCGTGGAACATAAAGTTACACTCCTTTATGAATTGACCTTCAAAATACAAACACATTATAAAAATGAATTAGACACAATTAAAGTACCAATTAAGAGACAAATAACTGTACCAATTCTTCTAGAGAAACTTAAAACTGAAAACAAAGATTCTGTATTGAAATTAATATAATGATATTATGCCTTCAGATCAGGTCAGTTGAATAAGAAAGATAAAAAGCATTCTACATTGAATGCTTTTTATCTTTATCATGATTTGGTGATGTACCAGAGTGTGTTAATATGCGGTCTAATACTTTTCCAGTGAGGGGCATGAAATAATTGAGTATTACCCCCCCTAAACAAACAGTTAACAAAGTTCCAATGCCAATGGGTCCATTTAAAATGAATGCTATGATCAAGAAGATGAGGTAAATGAATGTTCTCGAAAAAAATAGATTTTTTCCAGTTAATTCTTGTATGATTATGGTTAATCGGTCAACTGGAATGGGTGCAAAGTTTGTCTGTAAATAGGTTGCAGTTCCTAATCCCACAACAACTAAACCAATTCCAAAACAAACAGCTTTGCTGTACCATAGTTCAGGTGTTATTAAATCCTGCAATAAAAAAAGCCACATATCAATACCAATCCCCGTTGTAAATGCTGTTAACAACCCCAAAACTTCTGGTCTTTGTCTTTTTAAAAGTGAATTACAACAGATCAAGATTAAAGCCATTATGATTTCCCAACTTCCTACAGTAAGCCCCACATTTGTGGATAGTCCTACCAATAGTGCATCAAAAGGTGATGTCCCAAGGTCTGATTGTATAGTGAAAGAAATACCAAGGGATAATATAAAAATTCCTATTACAAAAAAAACATATTTCACTTTACTCGACCTCTTTATTATAATTTCAAGTTGCAAATGCAACAAAATTAGGGTAGATTAAATATATACTATGTTTATTGCATTTGCAACAAAATAGGGGCAAAGGAGTTCATTATGAAGGAAGTACTTCGTGAAATTGGAATGATAGCAAGGGCATTAGATTCTATCAGTAATATTGAATTCAAAGAATATGACCTTACAAAAGGACAGTATTTATACCTTGTACGAATATGTGAAAACCCAGGAATTATTCAAGAAAAGTTAGCTGAGATGATAAAAGTAGATCGAACAACAGCATCTCGCGCTATCCAAAAACTTGTAATTAATGGTTTTATTGAAAAGAAAGAGGATCAGCATAACAAAAAAATTAATAAACTCTTTCCAACAGAAAAAGGAAACAGTGTTTATCCTTTCATAAAAAGAGAACATGATTATTCGGACCAAGTTGCATTAGCGGGATTTTCGGAAAGTGAAGTAAACACTATTTTTACTCTTCTTCAAAGAGTAAGAAAAAATATAAGTGATGAATGGGAATTCGTGAAAAAAGGGAACAAAAGAAATTATTAATTGATTTATATGAAGGAGCGATATAGTTATAATGAATGTGAAAATGATCAAATGCAGCCGTGAAGATATACAAATACTCCAAGAAATAAGCATTGAAACATTCAACGATACTTTTAAAGATCAAAATTCACCTGAAAATATGCAAGCCTATCTGGAAAGAGCATTTAACTTGAAACAGCTGGATAAGGAATTGGCTAATGTCTCTTCAGAAATCTTTTTCATCTATTTCAATGAAGAGCTTGCCGGATATTTGAAGATCAATATAAATGATGCCCAATCCGAAAAAATGGGTGATGAGTCACTCGAAGTGGAGAGGATTTATATTAAAAACAAATTTCAAAAACATGGGCTGGGTAAGCATCTGTTAAATAAAGCTATCGAAATTGCACTGGGACATCATAAAAAGAAGGTTTGGCTCGGTGTATGGGAAAAAAATGAAAATGCCATTGCTTTTTATGAGAAAATGGGGTTTGTTCAAACGGGTGCACACTCTTTTTATATGGGGGATGAAGAACAGATTGATTTCATAATGACCAAAACATTAATACTATAATTGAATTTAAAAAGATTTTCTAGGGTTCCGCGATGTCATATCGGCTGGTCCAAGAGAAAACTCACAGTCGTTGTACTGTGTCACGGAGGGATAAGAGCCTGGGAGAAAAACTGCTGTATGCAGTATGATCTCAGGCTTTTTTTCATTGCTGCTTTAGTTCCGCACTACATTTACAGCGTTATCAAAAACTGGTATTGGAGCTTTGGTCGGGGCCATACTGGATATGATCCTTTATGGTGAATCACGTAATACCACGAGAATTTTATTCATTGCGATAGTACTCAGTTCAGCGGTTGGACTGAAGCAGGTAAGCTGAATAATGATGGGATTTGAAGAAAAACTCCCTATACTGCGAAAGCAGCGAGGGAGCTTGCTAATTTAAATATTTAATTCAAAGAGCTGGAAGTTACAGCTTCATCTGACCAACCTCCAGCCTGCCCAGCTCAATGATCCCGTTGCTAAGACCATGATGTCCTTCGTCATTGGGGTAAAGTGACAGACTTGATTTGAGCTGCGGTATTTCCGTAAATATCCTTCGCCAGCACGAGAATATGCAGTGTATCGGCTTGGGAGGCGCCACCCTGCTTGAATTTAGTAGTTGGGAGCGCTGCTGACCAATTAGCTTTATCTTCTGTAATAGCGACACGCATGCCATTGACATAAACTTTGAGCTGCGCGATTTCGCTTTGATCTGTGACTGAACCTTCCAAAGCGAGAACATCGTCTTTGACCGAAGCATTCAACTTAAGTGCAGGGGCTCCTGTTTCCTTGCGTTTAGAGGGTGGAAGAGCAGTTTGCGGGTTATAGGAAAAGGTTTCATCCTCAAGCGCTGGCGTGCGTGTTGCAATAGGACGGTTTTTGGTTGCCTGCTCATAGGAATAAGCGTATCGAAGCAGGTCATTATCGCTATATGCAGCACCTGCCATCGTCAGATTGACGGGCATACCCGTATCCTTCATTGCGCCCATACTCACAGACACACTTGGGATCCCGTACTCGCGTAGAAGGAAATTCGTATTGGAGAAATAGTTGCCATTCTCCCAAGCCTCCTCATAAGACGTTTCATTCACATCGGAATCAGCCTTGCCAATATTCGAATTGGCCGGGAAAGCAATAAAATCAAGGTTGTTTTGCTTCATCCAATTTTCAAAATCTATCTTTCGTACATTTTCCAGCCCCCGCAGCCCTTCATGAAACTGAGGAATTTGTTCGAAAGGGGTGACGCCTTTCTTTATGGTTTCAATGAATACGTCATAGTGACCAAGGTCTCTGCCACGTTTGGCATCTACCGAACCGGGCGGATTCGGGAAGACAGTTGCAGGGTCGATATTAGCCCATGACGGGAAATTCGGATCGCCCACACTTTTAAGGAATTCCTCAGCTGCATAAGGATTAAGCAGCCCGAATTCCTTTTCACTCCATTTTGCCGGCATCAAACCACGTTCTTCAGGTGTTTTCGCTGTTGGTCGGTCCTTCTCGCTGTTCACTTGCAAAGGGAAGTCAACTTCCACAACTTCAGCTCCAAGAGCTGTTAAATCCTTTACAGCTTTTTCCCATAATGCTTGTATTGAAGGTCTGAATTTAATCGGAGTTGTGGTTTCATGGTCCTTACCGATATAGATTTTCGGAACACCGATTCGTTTGCCTTTCAAAGCTTGAGTATCTCGCAGCTCTAGATAGGAATTGGGACGAACACTGTTGACAGAAGGGAGGCGAACGGCTTTCTGTTCTCGCCAGAAATCACCTTTTGTGATTTTATCCTCTACAACAATCACGTCAAGCAAGCGGAGCATGTCCTCGACAGTCCTCGTATGTGGGACCACGACATCCCGTATAGGAAAAAGCGGCCAATTCCCCCGAATGGAGATTAAGCCCCGCGATGGCGTGTAGGCAATTAAACCATTGTTAGATGCTGGTGATCTTCCAGAAGATACTGTTTCTTCCCCCATACCAAAGGCAGCAAGGTTGGCGGCTGTTGACACGCCAGATCCGTTAGAGGAGCCAGAGTACCAGGCTGCAGCCAAATAATTTGGATTGTACGGACTTTCAGCACGGCCATAAACGCCTCTCTGCATTCCTCCTGCTGCCATTGGCGGCATGTTGGTTTTACCAATTAGCACTCCACCGGATTTGCGTATCTTCTCTACAGTAAAGGCATCATCTTTTGCCATCAGGTTTTTAAAAGCCGGAGATCCAGAAGCAACAGTGAGTCCTTTAACCTTGTAACTGTCTTTAACTGTGTAGGGGATGCCTTGCAGAGGCCCGGTATTAATACCCTGTGCCCTTAGCTGATCAGCCTGAGCAGCTTCTTTTAGCACATTGGGATTTAGAACAGGGATTGAATTCAGCCGAATGCCACTAGAATCATAGGCGTATACCCGGTTGAGGTACATGGCTGTGAGCTCGACACTCGACAGTGCTCCTGACTTCATCGCGTCCTGCATCTGAGCAATCGTAGCCTCTTGCAATTGAAATGTAACCAGGGAGGAGGTAGATTCACTAGTTTTACTTGGGGATGAGAGTGAGGGTGAAGGAGCGGCGGATGCAAGCGAGCATCCCGTGAGAGTTACAATCATCCCAGCCGCGATCCATTTGCAATAGCTACCGATTACATTCCTTGTATTCGCTTTTACCATTCGTGCGCGCATAGCATTTTCACTCCTTAAAATAGGATAGATAGAAATAGGGATTTGAATAGAGGGGAATGAGGAAAGGGTTCCTTTTTTTATATAAATCTTTCTAATTATACTACTTATTTTCATCCGAAATGTCAATTTTTGTAATGTTGAGGGTGAGGAAGAACGGTAACGATACAAGTTTTGATTTTTGTTCTCAGCTACTCTCTTTTTCTTTCAGCATCTTTCAGAGTATTGAAGGTGAACATACTATAATCTTTTTGGCATACAGGAGTAAAAATCTAGCAGCGGCCTGATTACCGATAATAAAATTCCCATATACTGCATAAAACAGGTTTGGACAGCAAATAGTATGGGCAGGAGGTGTAGATGATGCCCAGTAATGAAGACCCCTTGATCTCCATGAATTTAGCAAACAACTTGAAGGAAATCAGGTCCCGGCTTGGAAACAGCCCTGATATTATTATTCGTAAATTTGAGCTGGTAACTTCACATATAGAGGTGGCTGCTGTATATCTCAACGGTTTAAATGATAAAAACATCGTCGATGAGTTTATTACGCACATTATGGCCTTTGACACTCCCAACTGGGGAGGTCCGGAAGTCAAATCGGTAAGCGGAATTTATCAATTTATGAAAGACAAAGCCTTGAGTATCGGTGAAGAAAAAGTACTTAATGACTGGAAGGAGCTTTTTGAAGCCATTTTATCTGGAAATACGATAATTCTAGTGGATGGAATGGCCAAAGCTATTAGCGGGAACACCAGCGGGGGCGAGGTCAGAGCGGTCACAGAGGCTTCTACCCAGGTAGCCATCCGCGGTTCCAAAGAAAGTTTTACGGAATCCATTGGGACAAATCTCTCCCTGGTCCGCCGGAGAATAAAAAACGTCAATCTATGGATTGAAACGATGAAAATCGGTGCTGTTACACAAACCGATGTGGCTATCATGTACATAAACGGCATCGCAAAAGAATCGACGATACAGAACCTAAAGCAAAAGTTACAGGGTATCCATATCGATTCCATTCTGGAATCAGGGTACATAGAGCAGCTAATTGAAGAAAACAAATATTCACCTTTTCCAACACTCTATAATACCGAGCGTCCGGACAGTGTAGCAGGTAATCTGCTGGAGGGGCGAATTGCCATTTTTGTTGATGGAACGCCCTTCGTGCTGATTGCGCCTACTACCTTTTTTATGTTTTTTCATGCAGTTGAAGATTACTACCAGCGATATGATATCTCATCCTTGATCCGGTTATTGAGATTTATGTGTCTGGCGATTTCTTTGTTAGGCCCCGGTCTGTTTGTGGCAGCTCTGAACTTTCATCAGGAAATGATCCCGACCCCGCTGTTGATTAATCTGGCCTCCCAGAGAGAAAATGTACCCTTCCCTACTTTTATTGAGATACTCCTGCTTGAAGTGACGTTTGAGATTATCCGTGAAGCTGGCGTTCGAATGCCAAGCCCAATTGGACAGACAGTATCGATTATCGGAGGGTTGGTAATTGGGCAGGCAGCGGTGCAGGCAGGCATTGTTACTCCAGCCATAGTCATCGCTGTCTCTCTCACGGGTATTTCCAGTCTTGCCACCCCGGCGTTCAATATGGCTCTTTCGGTGCGAATTCTTCGATTCGTCATTATGTTCATAGCGGCATTTATGGGGCTCTACGGCGTGTGTGTATTTAGCTTTATAATGATTGCGCATATGTGTAGTCTAAGCTCCTTGGGGGTTCCATATATGTCTCCTATGGGTCCGTTTATAGCCCAGAATCAGCATGATGCCTTCTTCCGATTACCCTTCCAATTCATGAAGACCCGACCGCGCTTAATCAGTCAGAAAAAGCACAATAAACGTATTAGGTAAAGAGGGGGGCAAGCCGAATGAAGGATAAAGGGCTGCTGCGAATCATACTTTGTATCCTTATAATTATGCTGCTGACAAGTTGCTGGAACAGACGGGAACTAAATGAACTGGCGATCGTAACCGGCATTGGAATCGATAAAGCCCCAGATAAAGAGGAATATGAGGTCACTTTTCAAATTGTGAATCCTTCGTCGACGGCCACAAGTACGGGCGCAAATACAGGACAATCTACCACTACGGTCTATTCTACGACGGACAGGACTTTATTTGGCGCATTTCGCAAAACATCAAAAAAGACAGCAAGACAGTTGTTTTTTGCCCACACGCAGCTTGTTGTTATCGGGGAAGCGTTCGCCAGAAGTGGAATAAATGAGATTTTTGATGTGTTTGAAAGGTCTCACGAGCTTAGGTTGAACTCTACTGTTCTGGTTTCAAGAGGTGTTGATGCTAATGCTGTTCTGAAAATCCTGCTACCTATAGAGAGTCTGCCTGCGATAGGCATGGTCAAGAAAGCTAAAAACACGGCGAAAATATGGGGAGAAAACAAGAATATCAATATTTTTGAATTAATTAATGAAATCACTGGGGAAGGAGAAGTGGCTATTAGTGGCATCCGAATTATCGGAGACAGGGAAGAAGGCAAGAAGAAAGCAAGTTTGGAACAGACGGAAGTGAAGGCTATTCTCTCAATAAATGGGCTTGGAGTGTTCAAAAAAGGGAAACTAACAGCGTGGCTGGAAGGCTCCGAGGCCAAGGGTACATTATGGGTTCAGAACAAGATAGATCAAACCATAGTCAACATTGATACAGAAAATATGGAAGCATCGGTCGCAGTCCATATAAATTATTCCAAAACGGATATAAACGTGGAGCTTCAGGAGGGGATACCCGTTTTTCATGTTCACATTCAAGAGGAAGGAAAAGTGAACGAAACACGGGGATTTGTAGACTTCAGTAGTGCGGATGAGATCATGAAGTTGGAAGAGCAATTGGCCAAGCATACGAAAGAAGAAGTAATCCAGTCCATACAAGCAGCTCAGCGGTTAAAAAGTGACATTTTTGGTTTTGGCAATGAACTGAAACGTCTCCGTCCGAAGGAGTGGGAAGCAGTAAAAGAGCAGTGGGACTCCTTGTTTGCCCAAGGCAAGCTGGACATTCGTGTAGAGGCTTATATCCGAGGGACAGGAATGAGGTTAAAGCCGTACATGAATAAGGACCAATTTAACTAAAAGGAAGCGGAGCAGAAGTGATGAAAAAAGAAGTTATTGGTACAAATCAATTGTTTGCCATGATTATTTTATTTGAATTAGGAACGGCCATTGTGATTCCCATCGGGCTTGAAACTGGACATACTATATGGTTATCGATCCTTCTAGCTTTGCCTGGGGGAGTGCTTTTGTATCTGATATTTCATGATTTGTACTGTCAATATCCTAATCTGATCATCAGCGGATATACCCAAAAAATCCTGGGTAAAACTATTGGGTGGCCATTGAGTTTTCTGTACATTCCTGTTTTAGTGTTTAATGGGTCCAGAATCTTGCGCGAATCCGGTGACCTGCTGATCGCTGCTTCCTATGACCAAACGCCGGTATTCATAATCAATGCCATTATGGTCATTGCTGTCATATATATTCTGAATAAGGGGATTGAAGTGTTTTTTAGAACGTCGGAAATTTATCTGATAGTTATTTTTTTCATGGGTTTCATATGTTTTTTTGTCGTGATTGCTGCGGGGCTGGTTGATTTTAAAAATCTGTTTCCGCTGCATGCTGTGGATTGGAAGCAGGCTCTTAGGTCGGCTTTTCCCAATATTTTAACTTTCCCTTTTGGCGAGCTGATCTGCATGACTACAATTTTCCCTCATCTGCAAAAATCTTGTCAGTCCCGAAAAACAGGGATTGCGGCTATCGTATTAAGCGGCATCCTACTTTGTTCTACACATGCTATCGAAATTTCAGTACTTGGAAAAAATATATATGAGAGAAGTACCTTTCCCATGTACACAACGATAACACTGGTTAACCTGGCAAATTTTATCCAGCGGTTGGATGCTCTTGTTATTTTAACTTTAATTATAGGAGTATTCTTTAAAATGACCCTCTATTGTTACGCCGTCATAGCTGTGACTGCGGACTTATTCAAAGTACAAGATACCCGAAGACTGGCCATTCCTGTTGGTGTTGTTGTTCTGTTTGGATCGCTTATCAGTGCGGAGAATTATCCAAGGCATTTGGAAGAGGGAGCATTCTTTTTGCGCTATATCCTGTCTGTTCTATTCACGGCCATTCCCATTATGTTGTTCGTTGTCCACCGGGTACGCAAAAGATTAGGGCTATTGCGATAAGCGATAAGCGTTGAGCTTAGTTATTTCCGCAGACTCCTTTTCCGTACAGCTGCTGTAATGACATTAACAAAAGGAAGAAATAGAAAAAACACCATGACAATTACCTCTGGTATGGCTGTGTTGGCGAAGGCCGCCCGGATAGAGTGAAATGCTTCAAATAGGCTCATTCCTGACAGTAAATCGATTAAGATGGTCATCGACAATGCTAACAAAGCCAAGATGAAATATAAAATTACAATTTTCATGGTTATTAAGTCTCCTTGGTGTGGAACTGAAATTACTACAGTTCTGAAATAGGGAAGCTAATGCTATTATCTCCACCAATACATACCCGTAGTCAGGTATTGAGCGTTCTTGGTCTTTATCTAAAATGCCTTCTTCATTCGTAATAAAACAATGGTTGATGTTCTCTCGCTTGTATTCATCAAAATGGTATGGACCGTCATTGTTGCACACCAGGACAATGTTCTCCTTGACCAAAGAATAATGAATGCATTTTTCCGGATGTATTTCCGGGTAGACCATCAAAGCCACATCTACACGTCCAATAATTAAGTCAACCTGGTTTTGTTCACATGTACCGTTGGTAAGGATGAATTTGACATGAGGATATTTTAAAGAGAACTCCCTAATAATCGGACTTAATCTAGAAATCGTTAAAGACTCTGGTGCAGCCACCCTTATAACGCCTTTAACCTCCTGGTTGCTTCGTATATTTCTAATCTGGTCATGAGTAGCCAGTAGATCTTCTGCTAGAGGTATTAATTCTCTCCCTAATGGGCTGAGCTTCAGATGCCTTCTCTCGTAAGTGAAAAGCTCCCCGCCAATCTCTTGGCGTGAACAGGAAGCATGGCTAAACCGTTCCCCACAGTTTATTGAACAGGTGGACGGCTTCGACATACACTTTGTGCACGTTTGAGGTGAAGGGACATCCGAGCGACCACTGTTGCTGACTCATGGGTGGCCAGGATCATTCGTAGAGATGTTAGAACTAATACCTTATCCTAAATTGTTTGCCGAGCATCTAAATCGTTTTTTTCATTCATTAAGCATCTGATAGTCTCTATCCTTGTGAGGGTTATGAACAACCAGTACAATTGGTTACTGTCTTCACAAAGTTGCCCTCTACCCTAGTCTTCGAAATAACCACAATGAACTGGAAATAAAAATGAAGAAAATTGATGAGCATGTACCATTTAAGAAGTCGCCTAATTGGCGGCTTTTTTGTGTTAACAACCTTTTGTCTTTCAAATCCTTCAGCTAACAGTTCAAAAGAACTATTTTTTAAGATATTACTATTATCAAACATCGAAGTACCGATAAACATAATAGCGCAGAAAAAACAGGTATATATACCAACTCAAAGGAGAATTACATAAAGGAGGGATCGAGAAAAAATAGCAGAGGATTTATTTTAAATACACTAATATAAGGAGAATGTAAATTGTTGAAAAAAACACTATTAGTATCAATTATTTTTTGCCTAGTAATAAGTGCATTTGGATTCACTGAGAAAACATTGCCGAAAGCTGCAGCGTCCACTGGATTTGATCATCCTGGTCTATTACATACGAAAGCAGATTTTGACCGAATGAAGCAGATGATTCATGAAGGCAGACAACCCTATTTGGATGGTTGGAATCAATTGCTGTCCAGCCCACTTTCACAGGCTGGATGGAAACCACGCGCTACTTCTATCATTATCCGGGGAGGAAATGAGCAAAATGTAGCTCTGTTGTATAATGATATAGCTCGTGCTTACCAGAATGCACTTCGTTGGAAAATTACAGGGGACACCGCAAATGGAGATACAGCTCGTGATATTTTGAATGCCTGGTCTTCTAATCTTAAAACGATCTCCGGCAATGCTGATCGCTACTTAGCAGCGGGAATTTATGGGTATGAATTGGCTAATGCAGCAGAACTTATGAGAGATTATCCGGGGTTTAATGTGGAACAAATGCAGAACATGCTTCTTACTGTATTTTACAAACCATTGAACGAGAGATTCCTTATTGGCAATGAATACGGCAATAGTCATAATGATTCATATATACAGAATTACTGGGCGAACTGGGATCTAAGTAATATGGCTGCCACCATTGCAATCGGAATATTCTGTGACCGCCAGGATATTTATGATATCGGTGTTGAATATTTTAAAAATGGTGCAGGAAATGGGTCCATTTATAATGCCATCCCATTCCTTCATCCTGATGGTCTTGCCCAATGGCAAGAGTCTGGAAGGGACCAAGCGCATACTCAATTAGGCGTTGGTTTAATGGCAACAATTGCTGAAATGGCATGGAATCAGGGAGATGATCTTTATGGATGGGCGGACAATCGTTTCCTGCGTGCTGCTGAATATGTTGCCAAATACAACAATGGCGAGGATGTACCCTTTGCAACTTATGAATGGGGATCAGGAAGAAACGGTGCGGTAAATATTCAATCTGGAATATCGCCTGACAAACGTAGCGAAATGCGTCCCATCTGGGCGATGATCTACAACCATTATGTCAATCGGAAAGGTCTGTCTGCACCCAATATTGCTGCCCGAATGGTTTTGGAAGGTACCGAAGGTGGTCCGAATTTGAAGTATCCATCAACGTTTGACCAACTTGGTTTCGGAACTCTTCTCTATACTCGGCCGGCCGGCAGCGGAGATCCGGCAAGCATTCCTGATGGAAATGTTTCTGATGGTACTTATCGTTTCATTGTGCGTTTGGATGGCAAGGCCATGGAAACCGATAATACGATAGAAGGTGCAAGTGTAATTAAATCAACCTATACAGGTGAAGCAAATCAGCAATGGAGTGTTACGCATCTAGGTGGCGGTCAATACAGTATCAAGAATGTGGAAAGTGGACGTTCACTCGAGGTAACAAATGGCTCTCTTGATCATGGCGCTAAATTCCAACTGGCTGCTAGTACTGACCAAGATCAACAAAAATTTGCTTTTATCTCTACAGGAGATGGTTACTATCGCATCACTCCTGTCATTTCCAATAAGCCAGCTGATGTCACAGGCCTATCCACTGCAGAGGGAGTTCCTATCCAGCAATGGCGGTATACATCGAATTATAATCAACAATGGAGGCTTGAATCTGTTGAATAGCACTGATCAATAATTTGCCTAAAAGCATCATTCTAACATCGTTTAATCAATCGGTTGAATCTCATTCAGCATTTTCTTAGTCAAGCCACAATATTGGGAAAAGATGTACGGTCAAAAACTGGTGTCGATATTCCGTTCGGCGCCAGTTTTTCTATAATTGAAAGAGAACAATTCCTGCTTACCCTATTCAAAACGCGATGACCCGGGACATTCGTCAGGCGGCTGCAAAAGCGAACAGCCCCGAGTATATGTCACTTTGGGCGGGACAGGGTCTTCGGTTAGCCAACGACCAACCTGCTGCTTCAATTGTAAAACAAACCATTGATCAAGCCGGTATTCTTGTCCAAAGATTTTCTATCACTGGAGTAGTCGATAATAAATAGGAGAAATTATTGCTGCGAAAATCGCAGCTTTTTTTATTTGTAGCAATTGTGAATAATTTATCCTTCTCCAACCATTCCATATTTTCCCGAATTGACTTTATATCCAGATGTCATTATTATCTTACAGTATAAGATAAATACAGAAGGTGGTACGGCAATGGACTATAAAGCATCGGCAACCGAACTATTCGAGTGTATCGTCAAATCGCGCAAACCGGCATTAGAGGAACGAGTGCATTTCTCTCGTGGTGAAATGGGAATTCTCATTGCTTTGAGTCATCAGGACGGGGTTACTTCGGGCCATTTGAGCGAATACTTGTCCGTCAGTACGGGACGGATAGCAACGGCGCTGAAAAGTTTGGAGAAGAAAGGGTTGGTTGTACGCCGTACGGATGCCAACGACAAACGTAAGGTGATTGTATTCATTACGGATTCAGGCAAGCAATTTATGATTGACAGGTATAACGAAGGAGTCGCATGGAGCGAGAAAATCCTTCGAAAGCTGGACGAACAGGATGCCAAAGAGTTTATCCGACTCATCAAGCTTATTGTCTCTAAAAGCTAAATTCCTATGTAGAGGACGTATGCAGGATACGTTAATTGCACCAAACACCTAAGATTTTCAGATAAAGGAGAACAACAGAATGCTGAAGATATTCAAATATCTCAAGAAAAATGAATGGATGTTCGTGCTTTGCAGCTTGGCCTTCATCGTTGTGCAGGTGTGGCTGGATTTGAAGTTGCCTGATTATATGGCCGAAATTACAACCAAGCTGCAAACTGCAGGAACGCCGATGTCGGAACTGCTGATTCCTGGTATTTATATGCTGTTATGTGCTGTCGGGAGTATGATTGCATCTATTATTGTCGGCTATTTTGCGGCAAAGGTCGCGGCAGGGCTGGCCATGCGCCTGCGTGCGATGGTCTTTGACAAGGCCTTATCTTTTTCGATGGAAGAGATGAACAGCTTTTCAACAGCCAGCCTTATCACCCGTTCCACGAACGATGTTACCCAAATTCAAACGGTGGTTGCGCTGGGGTTGCAGGTGATCATCAAGGCGCCGATTCTGGCCGTGTGGGCCATTGCAAAGATCGCAGATAAAAACTGGCAGTGGACCGCCTCTACAGGAGTGGCTGTGGCTGTCCTGATCCTGATGCTGAGTGTCATTGTTATTTTTGCTCTCCCCAGTTTCCAAAAAATCCAACGTCTCACTGATAATTCTGAACAGGGTAACACGTGAGCATCTGACGGGGCTTCGCGTAGTGCGTGCTTATAATGCAGATCAGTATCAGGAGGAGAAGTTTGGGCAGGCCAATACCGAATTGATGAATACAAACCTGTTTGCGAACCGGTTAATGACAATGGTTGGTCCGGGCATGACCTTTATTATGTCGGGTCTGAGTGTCTCGATCTATTGGATTGGCGCTTACCTGATTAACGGAACGGCCGTGCCGGACCGCATTTCGCTATTCTCTAATATGGTCGTATTCTCATCTTATGCGGTGCAGGTGGTCATGGCCTTTATGATGGTAAGTATGATATTCTTCCTGATGCCTCGAGCTTCGATTTCTGCCAAACGGATTATGGAGGTATTGAATACCGAATCCCGCATCATTGACGGGCATGAGACAGCTGGAGAAGAGGGCGTTATGGGTCAGGTGGAATTCCGTAATGTCAGCTTTAAATATCCGGATGCGGAGGAGCCTGTGCTTCGCAACATTAGCTTTACGGCAAAACAAGGCGAGACGGTTGCCTTTATTGGCGCAACAGGCAGCGGTAAAACCAGCGTAATCAATCTGATTTCTCGTTTCTACGATGTGACTGAGGGAGAGGTACTCGTGGATGGTGTGAATGTCAGAAACTATAAGCAGCAGACACTCCATAACAAAATCGGGTATGTCCCACAGAGAGCCGTACTTTTCAGCGGTACAGTGGCATCCAATGTTTCGTATGGCGATAACGGAAGAGCAGAAGCTTCGGAGAAACTCGTCAAAACAGCCGTGGGGATTGCCCAAGGCACGGAATTTGTTGAAAAAATGGACGGTCAGTATCAAGGACGGATTTCACAAGGTGGAGCGAACGTGTCCGGTGGTCAAAAGCAGCGTCTGTCCATTGCGCGTGCCATCTACCGTCAGCCGGAGATTTATATCTTCGATGATTCCTTCTCGGCATTGGACTACAGAACAGACCGGATTCTGCGCTCGGCGCTTAAACAAGAAACCGGCCATGCTACGACACTCATTGTTGCTCAGCGCATAGGCACCATTAAGGACGCTGACCGGATTATCGTTCTGGACCAGGGCGAGATTGTAGGGAACGGCACACACAAAGAGCTGATGGCGAATTGCAGCACCTATCAGGAGATCGCTTATTCGCAGCTTTCGAAGGAGGAACTCGTACATGGACAAGAATGAACACACCGTCGGCAGTAAGCACATCGAAATGAAACAGCGAGGTCCCATAGGTAGAGGTCCTACGGAAGGGATGGGAACTGGTAAAAAAGCGAATGATTTTAAAAAGAACATTCGCCAGCTCTTATCCTACATCAAGGCCTATATGCCTATGATCATACTCTCAATGGTGCTGGCGCTGGCCGGTTCCGTCTTCAACGTGATTGGTCCAGATAAGCTCAGCGATATTGCCAACCTGATCCAGGAAGGAATCGTAACAGGGA
This sequence comes from Paenibacillus sp. ALE2, assembly GCF_054113385.1. Lineage (NCBI taxonomy): Bacteria > Bacillati > Bacillota > Bacilli > Caryophanales > Paenibacillaceae > Paenibacillus > Paenibacillus sp. ALE2. Next base: position 4,576,512 of record NZ_CM134213.1, on the reverse strand, counting down.
TTGATGTGAATGCTGTTCAGAAGATTGTTCTTGTATTGGTAGTTTTGTATGGTCTCGGCCTTATCTTTAATTATTTCCAAGGATTCATTACGGTAACCGTGTCACAGCGTCTTACAAAGAAGATGCGGACAGAGCTGTCCCGAAAAATCAATCATATGCCTTTGAAGTATTTTGATGCTACGAGCTATGGTAATGTGCTTAGCCGTGTGACCAATGATGTCGATACGATTGGACAAACGTTAAACAACAGTCTCGGCACGCTTGTCAGCGCACTGGCAACCTTTGTGGGTGCATTGATTATGATGCTATATACGAACTGGATCATGACCATTACTGGGATTGTAGCTACGCTGATCGGTTTTTCACTGATGACCGTAATTATGAAGCATTCACAGAAATATTTTGTAGCACAGCAAGCAGAGCTTGGCCAGATCAACGGTCATATCGAAGAAACCTATGCTGGGCATAACGTAGTCAAGGTATATAACGGAGAAAAAGCAGCCAAAGAAGTGTTTCATGGCATTAATGGCCGCTTGTATACAAATGCATGGAAATCCCAGTTCATGTCTGGCCTGATGATGCCGGTTATGATGTTCATCGGGAATTTCGGTTATGTTGCGGTCTGTATCGTGGGCGCTTTGCTGGTGAACCAACATGTTATAACGATCGGAACTATCGTGGCCTTTATGGTGTATATTCGTCTGTTTACACAGCCTTTGTCACAGTTGGCGCAGGCTGCAACCAATTTGCAATCGGCGGCAGCTGCTAGTGAACGTGTATTCGAATTTCTGGGTGAAGAAGAATTGGTGGATGAGAGCGACAAGACCATGAAGCTGGATAACGCCAAAGGGGATGTCGAATTTAAGCATGTCCGTTTCGGTTATAATGAAGACCATATGATTATCAAAGATTTCTCTATGAAAGCTGAAGCTGGTCAGAAAATTGCCATTGTTGGCCCTACAGGTGCCGGTAAGACGACGCTCGTGAATTTGCTCATGCGGTTCTATGAGCTGAACGGAGGGGAAATTTATATTGATGGAACTCCGATCAGCCAATTAACACGTGAGAATGTTCATAAATTATTCTGCATGGTACTGCAGGATACATGGCTGTTTGAAGGAACGATTCGTGAGAATATCGTCTTTTCCAAAGAGCATGTTACCGATGAACAGGTAGAAGCCGCATGTAGAGCAGTGGGTCTGCATAGCTTCCTTAAAACTTTACCGCAGGGTTATGATACAGTGCTAGACGACAAAGCTAATCTCTCTGCCGGTCAAAAGCAATTGATTACCATTGCAAGAGCCATGATTGAAGATGCGCCCATGCTCATTCTGGACGAGGCCACAAGTTCGGTCGATACGCGTACGGAGTTACTGATTCAACAAGCGATGGACCGACTTACTGTTGGGAAAACCTCCTTTGTGATTGCCCACCGTCTCTCAACGATTAAGAACGCCGATCTGATTCTGGTTATGAAGGACGGTAACATTATTGAAACGGGTAATCATGAGGAATTGCTAGGTAAAAACGGATTCTATGCCGATTTATACAACAGCCAGTTTGAACATGTATCCTGAAAAGTACAATTTTAGGGAAACACGATAGGAATCATCAATATCATATCAGGGTAAAAATGAAACGTGTTTGGATGACCCCTTCAAAGGGCGACCCAGACACGTTTTTTTATAAACTACTCAGTTGTAAGATATCGCAATTGTAATGTTATCCTCTCTAACCTTTTTGGTATAATGAGTCCAAATTGGAGTTGAGGAGTGAAAACAGATTGTCTGGTGTAATTTCTAAGGCTGTTCAAATTTTGGATTTGCTGCTTCCGCAAGGCACTGAGAAAGATATGAGTGTGACGGAAATAAGCAAAGCGTTAAATATGCCGGTGCAGAGCGTGCATCGCTTGCTTACCTCATTAGCGGAACATGGCTTTGTGGCCCAAAATACAAAGACGAAACGTTACAAGCTTGGTCTGTCCATTATGAAGTACGGTTTTTTAATGTGGGACAGTTTAATGTTGCGTACCATCGCAAGACCTTTTATGGAGGAGATATCGAAACAAACAAAGGAGACTGTATATTTATCGGTTCGAGAAAATGCAGAAGGAATTTACATTGATTCTGTCGACTCACCACAAGTCTTGAAAATATCAGAACCCATTGGGCTGCGTTTGCCATTGTTTATAGGAGCCTCTAATCGAGTTATTCTGGCTTTCCTGAACCCAATGCTGCAAAAAACAATCATGGATTCCTTCGAATGGAGTGAGGCTACTTCTTTAAAAGCATTTTTACGAAAAGATGTCGAACAAGAACTTTTGACGATTAAACAGAATGGATATGCTATTTCAATAAGCGAGGCAACGGAGGGAACCACAGGAATCGGCGCTCCTATCTTCTCATACGAGAACACCGTAATCGGTTCCTTGAATGTTGCTGGACCTTCGATAAGATTTGGGGAAGTTAACATCGAAAAGTATTCAAACATGGTGAAAAAGTATGCTAACCTCATATCCAACGAGCTTGGCTATCGAGGACGTGTTAGGTAGTTTGGCTTGCTTAGAAACACCTATTCATTGCACATCATCTGCCTTATCAATTCCTGTTTCGTTATTCAGGGAAGTGATGGGGAATAGTTATATTTTTTGTTATCATCCCATTATTCGGGATAATCATATTGTTAATACTGAAAAGTGAGATAATATATGATTATTCAACAAGAGGGGTGAGTGTATATGAAGATTGTTGTATTTCGTCACTTTTCATTTGACGATCCATCCGTAATCGCTTCGTGGTCCAAACATGCAGGTCACGAACTAATCGTGCAGGATCCTGCCCAAGGTATTGATAAGAAGTGGCTTAAAACATTAGATCTCCTTGTGATTTTGGGCGGACCCATGAGTGTTTACCAAGAAAAAGAACATCCATGGCTTATTGAGGAGAAGGCGTTTGTAAAAATTGCAATCGAAATGAAGAAAAAAGTACTAGGAATTTGTTTAGGGGCTCAGATGATATCGGAGGTTTTAGGAGGATCCGTATTTCCAAACCGCGAAAAGGAAATTGGCTGGCATGGCTTCCATAGGACGCAAGAATACCATGCATGGTTAGCTAAAATTCCCGAAAAATTCACTTCATTCGCTTGGCATGGAGATACGTTCACGTTGCCTGATGGGGCCCAGCATCTCATTTACTCCGAAGCTTGTGAGAATCAAGCCTTTGCGTATGGAGAACATGTTCTAGGTTTGCAGTTTCATTTGGAATCTACCACTGATTGTATCCAGCAAATGCTTGCAAATTGGTCGCATGAGCTTTGGGATGCACCGTTTATTCAAACCACTTCCTTGATCAGAGAAGGTATAGATCATTGTGAGCAATCAAAAATGTTATTGTGGGGAATTCTGGACCAAATTGCGTTAGCCGCTTAGGAAGCGATAAATCAACATGGGAATGGGATCGGGAGCTGCACGAATACAAATTGCCTTGGGGGTAGTTTCATTACAAGCTTGGCACAAAAACGATTCGATTTGTACAAAGTATCCATCACACGACAAATATGTTCGGTACTTCCACTGTGTCAATATTCACTCCATTATTTAAGGTCAAGTCGCCAAAACTTAAAAAAATAGCAAGTCTTCCTGCCACATGGAGACTTGCTATTTTGTGTTTTCGGGTCAATACATTTTACAAAAGTAATGGTCCAAAAGTTATAAATTCTCTAAAAATCTAAACTTTTAATGAAAAATCAAAACGTTTCTATTAATAAAAAAATAAAATTTATAGCTGAAATGAGAGAATATTTAATTTAAATAGAAATTTCAAGAGAAAATTTAAAGAAAATTCCGCTTGGAAAATAGTTCAAAAGAGCTAAAAAAATCACTATCTATTTAAAAAGTGAAGAGTTATTAATTTTGAATTAATTCAGCTTGAGTAAATAAATACCATGATTTAGGTAGTTAAAGATAATCGCTGAAAAAGTTGAAAATTGTCGGATGGTGTCGGGAACGGTTTGTTACATTTGTGTTAATGATATGTAATGTAAAATTTGTTTTGGTGCAAGGGGTTTGGAGTTTCATGCAAGCATACATCATTTTTATTTTATCGGTTATAAAATCAAAAATTTTGTTCTAAATCACATTAACTTGTCATGCTTAGTATTCAATTTAATAAAAAAGTGCAATTCTTGCATTTAAAGATATAAATATAATAGAATAATATGGGCTGTTTAATAATTTTATGAAATCTATCAATTTGGAACTTATGTCCCATGTTAATTGGTTTTAAAGTTTGTATATTTAAAATAGCTAGAAAGTATTGGGAGTAAAGAAGATATATAAGGATTTATTTCTATATTATGGACAGCAAGAGGATGTTAGAAATTTTTATGGCGACTCGGTCGTGTCTTGGCTTTTGAAAATCGTGTTCCAATCTGACTGAGAAGACCCAGCTATTTTGTTTCACCGGACATGAGAGCATTGCCTAAAATGGCTTCATAAGTACATAAGCTGTTTTCTTTTGTAGACACTGTAGGGAGCACTGACTGTATCCAAAAATCATGGCAGTTGTATAAACAAGACTGCAAGATTATCTGTCCATAGCATCATTCCGGTAAATCTGTCCCATATCTTCTGTATTCCAAAGACAAATCCTATTTATTCAGATTAACCTTTCACCGAAGAGCTTCATTTGATGCAGAAAACACCTGAAGAAGTACTGTAAAATGCACGGTTAGTTCAAATGATTATGCCCGTTTGTGCACAGATTTTGAGGAGTGCGAAACGTTTCCTAGCAGCGTGGAAACTTCGCTAGCTCTTTCGATGACCGTCGCTTTTTTATCCATGTACAAAATCAGGAAGTCATAAGCGCAATCGTGAGTTTTTGCCCCCTTCAACCTAGAATTACGCTCCTAACCACGGTGCAGTAGCTCATGCGTCTCATAGCATCAATACCCTCAAGCTAAGATTCAGACAGCACACATCACGACACACTACGTTGTTAACATTGCGGCAACCGTTCTACAACCCACCACCAAGATGCACTCACAGCATAATTCAAAAATGTCCCCATTCCATGCACATATTCATACATCCAGAGTCAGAGTTTTTTCACCATGTCTGCCCAACTAAAAAAGCTTGCACTGCGAAAGTGTGAGCGAAGAAAAGAAGATGTACTTGTTTTGATCAAAACCAGCTTCTCGAAGCTCCGGGGGCTGAAGGGTACCAGCTTCCTGATAGGAGAAGGAGAAACGGTAACGATTGTCGTCGCGTGCCGTGGCGGCAAAAGCATAATTATCAAACTGCTACAACAAACATGCGCACTCAGATCTTAATGGTGTATCAGGAGTGGTCGCTTTTTACTGACTTCTATTGGCAATTTAATGCCGGAGAAAAGGCTCGCATGACCGTTCCTTGCCAAGGGAGGTCATTTAAGCAGAGTTACTTTTACCCATATCTATTTTGCGAGGAGAGATACGTATGACTCAGCACAATGTTCAATTGTTTACATTAAGCCAGCCACAGCAACGTATTTGGTACACGGAGCTTGTGTATCCCAATCGCAACACATCTACGATTATTACCACTGTTAAAATCAAGGGAACGGTTCGCATAGATGCATTGCAGGAGGCAATGAACCGGGTGGTTGCACAAAACGATTCTTTTCGTATCAAAATCACGGTTCGGGACGGCATTCCCTATCAATATGTTGAGCCGTTTGCTGCTCAAAGCATAGAAACCCTTCAGGTTACTCCAGAGGAAGCTGAGCTATGGGTGAGTCATCATAATGCCCAGCCGTTCCCCTTACTGGATTCGCAGTTGTATCGATTTGTTATTTTGCAGCTGGGGGCAGAAGACACCTGGTTTAGTTTCAAGATGCATCATATTATTTCTGACGGCGTTACCATGGAGCAGGCCATTAATGAAATTACGGGGAACTATATGAATATTGTACATGGTACAGGTTCAGATACGCCGGTCCCAGCGAACTCATATCTCGATTTTATTCAGACGGAGCAAAGCTATGAGCAATCAGAACGCTACCAAAAGGACAAGGTGTACTGGACGGAGAAATTTGCCGACTTGCCGGAGGTTACAGGTTTAAAGTCTTACAATCCGCTCACGATAAGCACGGCTGCACACCGAGAGGTTTATACACTGGAGCACGAATTATATCGTGGTGTCACGGCTTTTTGCGAGGCGCATAACATCAGTATTTTTACATTTTTCCTGGCCGCATTGTATATTTTTTTACATAAAACGACAGGTGAACAAGATTTAACCGTTGGTACATTGTATGCTAACCGCACGTTAAAGAAGGAAAAAAATACAATGGGCATGTTCGTCAGCACTGTGGCTACACGTCTGCAAGTTGAGCCGGAATCCGAGTTGCTCACTTTTCTACACGGTGTTGGCAAGGAGCAGGCGTCCATTTTGCGGCATCAGCGTTATCCGTATAACAAAATCATGCAGGATTTGCGTGAACAGCAAAGCGGCACGGATATTGGCCGCTTGTTTGGCGTTACCATTCAGTACCGTACGCTGAGCTTCTCTCGTTTTGATGAAGCCATTCAGCAGGTACATACTGATTTCTGCGGAGATACGGTGAGCGACTTCGATATTGCCATGATAGACATGCTGGATGACGATAAACTTGTATTGCAACTGGATTATCGGACTGAGCTGTTCAGCGAGCAGGAGATCGCCCGAATTATTCGCCAATTCGTGAGTGTGGTAGAGCATATGGTGAAAGGGCCACAGAAGCGGATTCAGGAGTTGTCACTGATGAGTGACGAAGAGCGGACTCAAATTATGGATGTATTTAATGCGACAGCTGTCCCCTTTCCACAAGATGCGGGTATTCATGAGCTATTCGAGGAACAGGCAGAACGTTCGCCGGATCAGACAGCGGTTGTATTTGGAAATCAGAGTCTAACTTATCGGGAACTGAATGAACGATCGAATTCATTGGCACGAATCCTTCAAGTACAGGGAGTAGGACCTGACAAGCTGGTTGGCCTGATGGTACAACGCTCAGTGGAAATGATTGTAGGTCTGCTGGCCGTTCTAAAAGCAGGCGGAGCTTATGTGCCGATTGATCCCGAATTTCCGTCATCTCGTATTGAATACATGATGGAAGACAGCAAAGCGGCAGTGCTTCTGACCAGTCGTGATCTGGCAGAAGAGCACCCTTGCCATGCCAATGCTATATTTCTTGAGGATGCAGCATTGTATCAGGGAGAAAGCAGCAACCTGCAGGCGATTGCTCGCCCAGAGCATTTGGCCTACGTCATCTATACCTCTGGATCAACCGGAAATCCAAAAGGAGTTATGCTCCAGCATCGCTCGGTCCTCAACTTTATTACCGGGATGCGTGAAATCATTGACTTTGAAGCTGGCAAAACCATTTTGTCACTGACAACCATTTCATTCGATATTTTTGTCTTGGAAACCATCTTGCCGCTGCTGACTGGAATGACGGTTGTGCTTGGCGACCACCAGCATCAAGTGGACCCTCAGGCACTGGGTGAGTTGATTACCCATCATCATATTGAGATGTTGCAAATGACACCATCCCGGCTGCAGATGCTGCTGGATCATGAAGCAGGTTCCCACGCGCTACAGGGTGTGAAGGAAATCATGGTGGGAGGTGAAGCCCTTCCTTCCAAGCTTTTGGGAGCGCTACAAGTAATAAATGGTCTCCGTATTTATAACATGTACGGACCTACAGAAACGACAGTTTGGTCGACTGTACAGGAACTAACTCATGCTCAAGAAATTAATATAGGACGTCCCATCGCGAACACCCAAATATATATCCTAAATACGAGCGGGGAATTGCAGCCAGTCGGTATACCGGGAGAATTATGTATAGCAGGGGAAGGGTTGGCCCGTGGGTATTGGAATCGCGAAGATCTGACGGCCGAGAAATTTGTGGAAAATCCGTTTGCTGGAGGCAAAGCGGGCTATGAACGGATGTATCGTACAGGTGATTTGGCCAGATGGACACTGGACGGCAATATTGAATATTTGGGACGAATGGATCACCAGGTTAAAATCCGGGGCTACCGGATCGAACTGGGCGAGATCGAATCACAGCTTTTGCAGGTGGAGTCGGTACGAGAAGCGACCGTCGTGGCTCGTACGGACGAAACAACGGGCCAAAAACAAATGGTAGCGTACTATGTGGCCAATCAAGCCATGGAAGCTAGTGAACTGAGAAGTGAGCTGGGGCAGGAGCTACCAAGCTATATGGTGCCGTCGTATTTCATTCAGTTGGAGCAGATGCCGCTGACACCGAACGGTAAGATCGACCGCAAGTCCCTACCAGCACCGGAAGGCAGCCAGCAAAGCGGAGCGGATTATGAAGCGCCGCATACCGCGCCAGAACGGGCACTCGTCGCAATCTGGCAGTCCATCTTGGGCGTGCCAACCGTCGGTATTTTGGACAATTTCTTTGACCTGGGCGGCGATTCGATCAAGGCGATTCAAATCGTATCCCGTGCGTTCCAGGCAGGCTACAAGCTGGATATGAAGGATCTGCTTCGGTGTCCAACCATCGCAGTATTGGCACCACTTATGACAAGTCGTATGGCAGATCAGGGAGAAGTGAGCGGGGAAACGGCATTGCTTCCGATCCATCATTGGTTCTTTGAACAGGAGCAAGTGGACGCGCATCATTTTAATCAGGCGGTTATGCTGCACCGGGAGCAGGGCTTTGACGAAGCTGCTTTGCATCAAGCGCTAATCCAGTTGACGGAGCACCACGATGCATTGCGGATGGTGTTCAGGAAGACCGAGCAAGGCTACCAAGCGTGGAATCGCGGAATACAGGAAGGCGAGCTGTATCATCTGGACGTGCTGGACTTTATGGCTCTGACAGATGAAGCCATGTTGAGCACGACGATTGAGGCGAAAGCAACTGAAATCCAAAGTAGCATGAACCTGTCCGAAGGACCGCTGGTAAAGCTGGGTCTGTTCCGTTGCACCAATGGAGACCATTTGTTGGTAGCGATCCACCATTTGGTGGTCGACGGCGTGTCTTGGCGTATTTTGCTGGAGGATTTGGCATCCGGCTATGAGCAGGCTTTACAGGGCGAGTCTGTCCGTTTGCCGAATAAGACGGATTCCTTCCGCCTGTGGGCAGATCAGCTGTCAGCTTATGCGAACAGCACTGCGTTGGAGAAGGAACGGGCATATTGGGAGCAGGTGGAGCGAGCTGGTGCTGCACAAGAGGCATTACCTAAGGATTACACTCGTAAGTCTCAGGCCAAGCCACAGCTTCGCGATGATCGGACACTGACCGTAGCGTGGACGGTCGAAGAAACGGAACAATTTTTGAAACAAGCCCATCGGGCCTACAATACAGAAGCAAACGACCTGCTGCTGACAGCTTTGGGTACGGCCGTTCAGGAGTGGGCAGGCATCGGTCAGGTGCTTGTGAATCTGGAGGGTCATGGACGGGAAGCCATTTTGCCGGATATGGATATTACGCGCACCGTCGGTTGGTTTACCAGCCAATTTCCAGTGGTCCTGGATATGGGCGAGGACCGGAATGTGGGACAGCGTGTCAAGAACGTCAAGGAAGGGCTACGCCGTTTGCCGCATAAAGGGATTGGATACGGAATTTTGAGATATCTTGCTGACAGGGCAGAAGAAGCCACTTTTGTGGCCGAGCCGGAAATCAGCTTTAACTATCTCGGCCAATTCGATCAGGATTTGAAGCAGAATGCATTCCGTATGTCTCCTTATTCCGTCGGAGCTTCCATGAGTGACACGTTGACCAAGCGGTATGCTCTGGATATCAACGGCATGATCACGGACGGTGCCCTGGAACTGACGATCAGCTACAGCAACAAAATGTTTATGAAAAAATCGATTAAAAAACTGGCTGATCTGCTGCAGGAGAGCTTGCGTGAGGTGTTGGCTCACTGTGTGGCCAAAGAGTTGCCGGAGCTGACCCCAAGCGACTTGTCCTTCCAAGGACTGACGGCTGTAGAGCTGGATCATATTGTAGAGCAGACGGCTGCTGCTGGAGAACTGGAAAACATTTATTCGTTAACCCCTATGCAAAAAGGCATCCTGTTCCACGGCTTCATGGAGCCGCAATCCGGGGCATACTTTGAGCAGGCGACATTTGATCTGCAAGGCAGCTTCCAAGTGGAGGCTTTTGCTGAAAGCCTCAATCAGTTGGTGGAACGCCATCAAATATTCAGAACAAATTTTTATAGTGGCTGGAATGAGCAGCCTTTACAGGTAGTGTACCGCCATAAAGCGGCTGGATTCCGGTTTGAAGATATACGTTCAATGGGACAAGAAGAGCAGGCCGCATACCTTGCTGATTTTGCGGAACGTGACAAAGCGGCAGGCTTTCATTTCAGCTCCGGCGAGCTGATGCGGGTGTCTATTTTACGTACAGGTGAGGAGTCGTACCGTTTTGTGTGGAGCTTCCATCATATTTTGATGGACGGCTGGTGCTTGTTCCTGGTTGTCGGGGAAGCGTTTCATACGTACTTTGCCATCCTTGAAGACCGCAAGCCGGAGCTTGCCCCGGTAACGCCATACAGTGAATATATTGAATGGCTGGATCGACAGGACAACGCGGAGGCAGAACGGTTCTGGAGCGATTATTTTGCGGGCTTTGAGCAGCAGACCGTATTGCCGCAGGTCAAACAGCTGGACGGTCACGCTAAAGCATATGAAGCGGACAAGCTTTCATTTACACTGGGCCGTGAAGTGACGGAGCGGATGAACAAGCTGGTTAAGCAAAAGCAAGTGACGGTCAACACATTCCTGCAAGCAGCGTGGGGCGTTGTGCTACAGCGGTATAACAACAGTCGGGATGTGGTATTTGGCAGTGTCGTATCCGGCAGATCAGCAGATATTCCGGGCATCGACAAAATGATTGGGTTGTTCATTAACACCGTTCCTGTACGGATTCACAGTGAGAAAGAGATGACATTTGCTGGGCTGATGAAGCAGATTCAGGAGCAGGCACTGGCTTCCCGTGCCTATGAAACCTATCCGTTATATGAAATTCAGGCCCTGACCGAGCAGAAGCAGGACCTGGTGAACCATATTATCGTGTTTGAAAACTACCCCGTGGAACAGCGCATGGAGCAGATGGGTAGCCGCGGGAACAATGGCTTTACGATTGCCAATGCTTCCATGTCAGAGCAAACAAACTATGATTTCAACATCACCGTGGTGCCAGGCGATGAAATCCATGTCCATTTGGAGTACAACGCGCAGGTGTTGGAACGTACAGCTGTAGAGCAAATCCGTGAGCATTTGCTGCATATGATTGAAGAAGCGATTCACCGACCAGATGCACTGGTGGATGAGCTTGAGCTGGTGACTGCTGCGGAAAAAGCGAAAATCATCGATGGTTTTGGATCAGTAGGCGTAGCTGCATGGAGTGATGAAAAGGAATCGGAATTGTTGTTCCACGCCTATGTGGAAGAACAAGCGCAGCTTGTGCCGGATCATGTGGCCGTTGTATACGAGGAGCGGCAGCTTACGTACCGCGAGTTGAACGAGCGTGCGAACCAACTGGCCCGTAGATTGCGGAATGAGGGCATTGGACGCGAATCGATTGTAGGCATCTTGAGCGAGCGTTCGGTAGACATGCTGGTCGGCGTACTAGCGGTATGGAAGGCTGGAGGCGCCTATGTACCGCTGGATGCAGACTATCCGTCCGAGCGCATTCGTTTCATGCTCGAGGACAGCGGTGCGACGGTGCTGCTCACGCAAATCGGCTTGCAGGAGCGTGCACAAGCATGGCTCGCGGAAAGCCGGCGGGCCTTGGTCGGAGGGCAGACTGAGGTTGAACTGGAAACAGCGGCTGGCGCTGAAACGATGGAAAGAGACCGCCTGACTGAAGGCGTAAGCTTGAAAGCAGATTCGAAGTCTGACAGCGAAGCAGCATCTGAACCGGTAACTGGGCTGCGTCTGCGTACTGTATTGGCACTTGACGATGAGTCGCTGTACACCGGGGATACCACGGATATTGAACGTATCAACGAGCCGCAAGACTTGGCGTATGTGATCTATACGTCGGGGACAACGGGGCGTCCAAAAGGCGTCATGATCGAGCATCGCAGCTTGGTGAACACGGCTGCCGCGTATCGCCGGGATTACCGTCTGAACCAGTTCCCAGTCCGATTGCTGCAACTGGCCAGCTTCTCCTTCGACGTGTTCGTCGGCGATATTGCACGGACCCTTTATAACGGCGGCACGATGGTCATCTGTCCGAAAGAGGATCGCATTGATCCAAGCCGTCTGTACGGCTGGATTCGTGATTATCAAATCACCGTGTTCGAATCGACACCAGCCTTGATCGTACCGTTTATGCAGCATGTGCATGAACACGGGCTGGACATGAGCAGTCTGGAGCTGCTGATCACCAGCTCAGACAGCTGCAGCGTGACGGATTATCGGGTGCTGCAAGAACGGTTTGGTGCGGACATCCGCATCATCAACAGCTATGGTGTCACGGAAGCGGCGATTGACTCCAGCTTCTACGACGAAGAGCTGTCGAAGCTGCCAAGCAGTGGGAATGTGCCGATTGGTCAGGCATGGCTGAACGCACGCTTCTACATCGTGGACAGCCAGCTGAATCCGGTGCCGATTGGCGTACTGGGTGAGCTGTGCATCGGCGGTGCTGGCGTGGCACGGGGATACCTGAACCGTGCGGACCTGACGGCGGAGAAATTCGTAGCGAACCCGTACGTACCGGGTGAACATTTGTATCGCACCGGCGATTTGGCACGGTGGATGCCAGACGGCAATGTAGACTTTATCGGCCGGATGGACTATCAAGTCAAAATCCGGGGATATCGGATCGAGCTGGGCGAGATTGAAACGGCGATCCAGCGGATACCGGGTGTGCGTCAAGCCGTAGTCATCGACCGGACGGACGAGCGTGGACACAAGTATTTGTGTGGATACATCACGGGAGAAACCGAGCTGCGGATCGAGGAAGTACAGGCCGCGCTGGAAGCCGGACTGCCAGCGCACATGGTGCCTGCACGGCTCATGCGACTGGAGACGATCCCGCTGACCAGCAACGGCAAAATCGACCGCAAGGCTTTGCCGGAACCGGAAGGCAGCATTCATACCGGAGCAGCCTATGTGGAACCGCGTACTACGGTGGAGCAAGTACTGGCTGCGGTATGGGCCGCAGTGCTTGGCGTGGATGCCGTAGGCACGCAGGATAACTTCTTTGAGCTTGGCGGCGATTCGATCAAGGCCTTGCAAGTATCCTCCCGCTTGCTGCAAGCAGGTTATCGACTGAACATGAAAGACCTCTTCAGCCATCCGACGGTAGCGGCACTCAGTCCATTACTTCGTACCGATGGCAAGGTGGCCAGTCAGGAAGAGGTCGTAGGCCAGGTGGAACTGACACCTATTCAGCGCTGGTTCTTCGAGCAGCAGCCGGCTGATCTGCACCACAGCAACCAGGCGATGATGCTGTACCGAGCTGGGGGCTTTGACGTCGAAGCGCTGCGCCGTACGATGGACCGTATGGTCCAGCATCATGACGCATTGCGCACGGTATTCCGTGAGACGGAGCAAGGCTATGTTGCTTGGAACCGCAGTGTAGAGGAAGGCGAGCTATACACGCTGGACATTGTAGATTTCAGCAGAGTGGAAGATGAATCCAGCGCTATCGAAGCCAAGGCGAGTGAAATTCAAGCCAGCATTCATTTGAGCGAGGGTCCGCTGGTGAAGCTCGGTCTGTTCCATTGCGCGGAGGGCGACCATGTATTAATCGTCATTCATCATTTGGTGGTGGACGGTGTATCATGGCGTATTTTGCTGGAGGATTTGGCATCCGGTTATGAGCAGGCTGTTGCAGGTCAAACCGGCACAGCTATTCGGCTGCCGCATAAAACAGATTCGTTCCAGGTATGGGCCAAACAACTGTCAGCCTACGCCAACAGTGCAACGATGGAGCAGGAGCTGGCTTACTGGCAGCATATCGAACAAGCCGAAGCAAGCCTTGCGAAGCCTTTGCCGAAGGATTTTGCGAATGATAATGCACGGCTCGGAGACAGTGAGATGGTGACGGTCCGCTGGACGAAGCAGGAGACGGAGCAGCTGCTCAAACAAGCTCATCGCGCGTACAACACGGAAATGAATGACCTGTTGCTAGCCGCGCTCGGAAAAGCGGTGTATGACTGGTCTGGTTCCGAACGGGTGCTGGTCAATCTTGAGGGCCATGGACGGGAAGCCATTGTACCGGATGTGGATATTACGCGTACGGTCGGCTGGTTTACGAGCCAGTTCCCGGTTGTCCTGGATGGAAGTCTGGGACAAGGGGGACATACTGCTCGCCTGATCAAGCGGACCAAGGAAGGGCTGCGTCATATTCCGCAAAAAGGCATCGGATATGGCATTTTACGCTACCTGTCGGGTCTAAATGTGCTAGAGAAAGCAGGCGTGCAGTTAGAGACTCAGCCTGAGATCAGTTTTAACTATTTGGGCCAATTCGATCAGGATTATAAAGGCAACGATTTACAGCCTTCATCCTATTCCATCGGTGTGCCTGTCAGCACGAACGCGACTATGGATTTTGCGCTGGATATCAACGGATTAATCGAGGATGGCGAGTTGGTGTTCACGATCCGCTACGGTACAACGCAGTTCCGTCATGAAACGATTGCACGGCTGGGAGAGCTGCTGGCATCTGGCTTGCGTGAGCTGATTCATCATTGCGTCACCCAAGAAAGAACAGTGCTGACTCCAAGTGATGTGCTGTTAAACCATGTAACGCTGGACGAACTGGAGCAATTGGTGGAAGATACGCGAGATCTGGGCGAGCTGGAAAATGTGTATGCTTTGACACCGATGCAAAAGGGTATGCTCTTTTTCAGCCTGATGGATGAGAATTCGGCGGCTTATTTTGAGCAGGCATCCTTTGAGCTGAATGGGCGCTTCGATGTGGTTACTTTCGGTAAGAGCTTGGATCTGCTCGTACAGCGTCATGAGGCCCTGCGGACGAACTTTATCAACTCATGGAAGGATGAGCCTGTACAGGTCGTCTTCCGCAATCGCAGCGGACAATTATACTATGAAGACCTGCGCGGACTGGAAAGAGAAGAACGTAAAGCACGTGTGGAGGCATTTACCCTTGCCGATAAAGCGAAAGGATTCCGTCTCGCGGAGGACGCACTCCTTCGTATCTCAATCCTACAAACCGGGGATGAAACGTATCACTTTATTTGGAGCTTCCATCACATTTTGATGGATGGCTGGTGCTTGTCCTTTATGACCCAGGAAGTATTCGGTAGCTATCTGGCCCTGCGTGCGGGTCATGAGCCCGTGCTGGAGCCTGTCACGCCGTTCAGTCGTTTTATCGAATGGCTGGAACGTCAGGACCGTGAGGCAGCCCTGCAATACTGGCGTGGGTATCTGGCGGACTACGAGCAGCAAATTACGCTTCCGCAGCAAAAAGCACAGCCGAAATCGATGCAAGCCGGGGAATATATCGCTGAAGATCTGGATTGCGAATTCCAGCCAGAGCTGGTTGACCAGATCGAACGGGTGGCGAAGCAAAATCAGGTGACGATCAACACGCTGATTCAGACCGTATGGGGCGTTCTGTTGCAGAAGTATAACAACAGTACGGATGTCGTGTTCGGCAGTGTTGTATCCGGCCGTCCAGGGGATATTCCAGGTGTGGAGCACATGATCGGGCTATTTATCAATACAATTCCAGTGCGTGTGCAGTCTGAACCAGGCGAAAGCTTTGTTGAGCTGATGAAACGAACACAGCGGCAGGCGCTGGCTTCCAATGCCTACGATGCGTTCCCGCTGTATGAAATTCAAGCGCTGACCGAGCAGAAGCAGGATTTAATCAACCATATTATGATATTTGAAAATTACCCGGTGGAGCAGCAGGTAGAGCAACTGGGCAGTGATGGACAGGATCCCTTCACAATTTCAAACGTGGTGTCTACAGAGGAAACCAACTACGATCTGAACGTTGTCGTGATGCCAGGTGAAGGCATCAAGATTCGTTTTATGTATAACACGCTCAGCTTTGATCAAGCAGGTATTGAGCGTCTGTATGGACATTTTGCACGCCTGCTGGAGCAAATTTCGCTCAACCCGCATGTTCGGGTGGAAGAGCTGGAACTACTCACAGCAGCGGAAAAACAACAGATTACAGCGGCTTTTAATGATACCGCTTGTACATTTCCGTCTCATCAGACGATCCATCAGCTGTTCGAGGCTCAGGTGGAGTGTACACCAGATCAGGTGGCATTGGTATTTGGACATCAGCGTCTGACGTATCAGGAGCTAAATGAACGGGCGAATTCGCTGGCACGAGTGCTTCAAGCACAGGGAGTAGGACCTGACAAACTGGTCGGTCTGATGGTACAGCGCTCCGTGGAAATGATCGTAGGTCTGCTGGCCGTGCTAAAAGCAGGTGGTGCTTATGTGCCGATTGATCCCGAATTTCCGTCCTCACGCATTGCATACATGCTGGAAGACAGCGAGGCCGCAGTGCTTCTGACCCGTCGTGATTTAGCAGAAGAGCACCATTGCCACGCCAATGCCCTATTTCTTGAGGATGCAGCATTGTATCAGGGAGAAAGCAGTAACCTGGAATCGATCTCCAGCCCAGAGCATTTGGCTTACGTCATCTATACCTCTGGTTCAACCGGAAATCCGAAAGGAGTTATGCTCCAGCATCGCTCCGTCCTCAACTTTATCACAGGGATGCGCGAAGTCATTGACTTTGAAACGAGCAAAACGATGTTGTCACTCACGACCATTTCTTTTGATATTTTCGTCTTGGAGACGATCCTGCCACTGCTAGGTGGAATGACGGTGGTGCTTGGCGACCACCAGCATCAGGTGAATCCTCAAGCGCTGGGTGAATTGATTGCTCATCATCATATTGAGATGTTGCAAATGACGCCGTCCCGGTTGCAAATGCTGCTGGGTCATGAAGCAGGTTCCCGGGCGCTGCAAGGCGTGAAGGCCATTATGGTGGGGGGCGAAGCCCTGCCGTCCAAGCTGCTTGCAGCACTGCAAGAAATAAACGGTCCCCGGATTTATAACATGTACGGACCTACAGAAACGACGGTGTGGTCGACCGTGCAGGAACTGACCCATGCTCAACAAATTAACATCGGACGTCCTATCGCGAATACCCAAATATATATCCTGAATGCGAATGGGGAATTGCAGCCCGTCGGTGTGCCGGGTGAGTTATGTATTGCCGGGGAAGGCTTGGCTCGCGGGTACTGGAAACGTGAAGAACTGACGGCCGAGAAATTTGTAAATCATCCGTTCGCTGGTGACAAGGCAGGCCATGAGCGAATGTATCGTACAGGCGATTTGGCGAGATGGATGCCGGACGGTAACATTGAATATTTGGGGCGGATGGATCACCAGATTAAAATCCGGGGCTACCGGATCGAACTGGGCGAGATCGAATCGCAGCTGCTGCAGGTGGAGTCCGTACAAGAAGCAGTCATCATGGCCCGCACGGACGAAACAGGTCAAACCCAGCTCGTGGCGTACTACGTGGCAAGTCAAGAGCTTGGAGCTAATGAGTTGAGACAGAAGCTGGGACAAGCGCTGCCAAGCTATATGGTGCCGTCGTATTTCATCTGGTTGGAGCAGATGCCACTGACACCGAACGGCAAAATTGACCGCAAGTCCCTGCCAGCACCGGAAGGCAGTCTGCACAGCGGTGCAGAGTATGCAGCGCCACGTACGGTAGCAGAACGAGCACTCGTAGCGATCTGGCAGTCCATCCTGGGCGTGTCAACTGTCGGGATTTTGGACAATTTCTTTGATCTGGGCGGCGATTCGATCAAGGCGATTCAAATCGTATCGCGTGCGTTCCAGGCAGGCTACAAGCTGGACATGAAAGATTTGTTCCGCTACCCAACCGTCGCAACACTGGCACCGCATATGCACGAGGTAAGTCGTAGGGTAGATCAGGGAGAAGTGAGCGGGGAAACAACTTTGTCTCCCATCCAGCATGGGTTCTTTGCCCAAAAGCAAGTAGACGCACATCACTTTAATCAGGCGGTGATGCTGCACCGGAAGCAAGGGTTTGATGAGTCCGCTTTGCGTCAGGCACTTGGCAAACTCACAGCGCACCATGATGCACTGCGGATGGTGTTCAGCAAGACCGAGCAAGGCTATGAAGCCTGGAACCGCGGAGTACAGGAAGGTGAGCTGTATCACCTGGACGTGGTGGACTTTACGAACTTGACGGATGAAGCCATGCTCAGCGCAGCCATGGAGGCGAAAGCTAGTGAAATTCAAAGCAGTATCCAGCTGCATGAAGGACCGCTGTTGAAGGCTGGTTTGTTCCACTGTGCAGATGGGGACCATCTGTTGATGGTAATTCACCATTTGGTCGTGGACGGGGGATCATGGCGCATTTTGTTCGAAGATTTAGCTGTAGCCTATGAACAGGCCATCCGTGAAGAGACGCTCCAGTTACCGGACAAAACAGATTCATTCCGTTCCTGGTCACAAAAACTTTCCGTCTATGCGAATAGTGCAGCCATGGACAGCGAATACGCCTACTGGAAGCCATGGAACGCTGCTGCTTTGGCTGACCAAGTACGTTTGCCTGAGGATCAAGCGGAGGTCGAACCGTTTACCTTGGCTGACACGGATACCGTGGTCTTCCAGCTTACGGAAGAAGAGACAGAAAAACTATTGAAGCAAGCACACCGCGCGTACAACACGGAAGTGAACGATTTGCTGCTGACTGCACTAGGCATGACGCTGTACACGTGGACGGGCCATGAACGCAGTCTGATTCATTTAGAGGGACACGGACGGGAGAACATTTTGCCGGATACAGACATTTCTCGTACGGTAGGCTGGTTTACGAGTCCATATCCGGTGCTGCTGGATATCGGTCGTGGTCATGCTTTGTCGGATCGAATCAAACAGGTCAAAGAGAGCCTGCGTCAGATTCCGAATAAGGGAATGGGCTACGGAATCTGGAGATATTGGAGTGAATCTGGTCAAGCGATTCAGCAAGCAGATGTACTGAACCTTGGTCAACATCAAGCTTTTGCCGAGCCACAAGTAAGCTTTAACTATCTCGGACAGTTGGATCAAGACTTGCCAAACAGCGATATCCGGATGTCTCCTTACTCGATGGGATCGGTCGTGAGTGACCGGACGAAGATGAAATATGCGCTCGATGTGTGCGGGATTGTCACGAACGGCATCCTGGAATTCGACATTCGGTATAACGGCAAAGCCTTCCGTAAGGATACGGTCCAAATGTTAGTCAATCTGCTGAAAGCCAATCTGCTTGAAGTGATCGAGCATTGTGTGACACGGGAGCGGACCGAATTGACTCCAAGTGATGTGCTGTTCAAAGGTCTGACCCTGGAGCAATTCGATACGATTAAGGAGCAGACAAAGGCGGTTGGGGAATTGGAAA
This sequence comes from Paenibacillus sp. ALE2, assembly GCF_054113385.1. NCBI lineage: Bacteria > Bacillati > Bacillota > Bacilli > Caryophanales > Paenibacillaceae > Paenibacillus > Paenibacillus sp. ALE2. The sequence continues at coordinate 4,557,079 of NZ_CM134213.1, read as the reverse complement.
ATGTGTACCCACTGACCCCCATGCAAAAGGGAATGCTGTTCCATAGTTTGATGAATGCAGAAACCGGCGTGTATTTTGAGCAGGCAACCTTTGATCTTGAGGGCCTCTTTGCACCGTCCATATTCGAGGAAAGCCTAAAGCTGCTGGTTAGTCGCCATGCGATATTACGGACGAATTTCTACAGCGGCTGGCATGGACAACCCTTGCAAATCGTCTATCGCCATAAAAATCCGAGCTTCCGTTATGAAGATGTCAGAGGGCGTAAACACGCTGTAGCTGAATTTGTGACTCAGGACAAAGCTCGTGGCTTTGATTTAAGCAAGGATGCGCTCATGCGCGTAGCTGTCTTCCGCACGGATGATCGCTCATACCGGTTTGTATGGAGCTTCCATCATATCGTAATGGACGGCTGGTGCCTGTCCCTGATGACGGACGAAGTGTTTGGTGCATATTTTGCCTTGCTGGAGAACAAGCAGCCAGAACTCGCACCTGTCAAGCCGTATAGTGACTATATCGAATGGTTGGAACACCAAGATGCACAGGAAGCATCTCGTTATTGGAGTGACTATTTGGCAGGTTTTGAGCAGCAAACCTTGTTGCCTGGTGAGAATGCGCAAGTTTCTGTAGCAGAACGGGATGACGACACAAACAGAAGCGGTCAAAGTTCAAATTCCGGCTATGTTTTGGAAAAGCTGCCATTTATGTTGGGTAAAGAACGAAGTGCCGCCTTAAACCAAATGGCCAAGCAACAACATGTAACGATTAACACATTGCTGCAAAGCGTTTGGGGCGTTATTTTACAGAAATACAATAATCATCAGGATGTCGTGTTTGGTAGTGTGGTATCTGGTCGTCCGGCAGAAATTCCAGGTGTGGAGAGCATGATTGGTTTGTTTATCAACACGATTCCGGTACGCATATGCAGTGCACCGGATGCTACATTTGCTGACGTATTGCAGCGTACACAGGAACAGGCTTTGGCCTCCAGTGTCTATGACACGTTCCCGCTCTACGACATTCAGGCACGGACTGAACAAAAACAAGACCTGATCAATCACATCATGGTCTTTGAAAACTATCCCATCGGGCAGCAGATGAAGCAGATGGGCGGTTCCGGCGAAGCGGACGCACAAACAGGCTTCTCTATTGCCAACGTAGCACTTGCAGAGCAAACCAACTACGATTTTAACCTGATTGTGGTGCCTGATGAAGATATCTCTATTCTGCTTGAGTACAATGCGCTGGTGTATAACCGGTCTGCAATGGAGCGTATCTATGGTCATATCAACCACGTCATCGGGCAAATCGTGAACAATCCGCATATCCGTGTGAATGAGCTGGCATTGGTGACACCGGAAGAGCAGGCACAGATCGTTCAGGTGTGGGGAGATACAGCGGCAGCTTATCCGCAGGACCAAACGCTAAGTGCGCTATTCGAGCAGCAGGCAGTGAACACACCAGAGCAAGTGGCGGTGTTGTGCGGAGCGGAGTCGTTGACCTACGCGGAGCTGAACGAACGAGCCAACCGTTTAGCGCGGACGTTGCGTGCGCAAGGGGTTCAGCCGGATCAGCCCGTGGGTATTCTGGTCCACCGTTCACTGGACATGATCGTAGGCATCTATGCGATCCTGAAGGCCGGCGGAGCCTATGTGCCAATTGATCCGGAATATCCGGCTGACCGCATCCGCTTTATGCTGGAGGACTCGGGCGCGAAGCTGGTGCTGACGCAAGCGCATCTGGCGGAGCAAGCGTCGCTGAGTTTCGATGGTCAGGTGCTGGTGCTGGATCGTCAGGAGCAAGATGGCAAGCACATTTACCACGAAGACGGCTCAAATCTGGAGCCCCTAGCTGGACCGCATCATGTTGCCTATGTCATTTATACCTCCGGTTCGACCGGAAAACCGAAGGGCGTGATGGTGGAGCATCATTCCGTGCTGAACCGGATTTTGTGGATGCATGATCGCTATGGCTTGAGTGCAGAAGATACGATCCTGCAAAAGACCGCCTTCACCTTCGACGTGTCGGTGTGGGAGCTGTTCTGGTGGTCGATGGTCGGCTCGAAGGTGAGCTTGCTGCCCGTGGGCGGGGAAAAGAACCCGGAAGACATCGTGGACACGATTGCCCGTGATGGTGTGAGCACGATGCACTTTGTGCCCGCCATGCTGCATGCGTTCCTGGAGTATGTGGAGCAGCAGCCGCGGGAAGTGATGCAGGCGAAGCTGGGCACGCTGCGCCATGTCTTTGCCAGTGGTGAAGCGTTGCCGCCACAGCATGCGGCCCGGTTCCAGCGGCTCGTGTCGAGCCTGGCCGGAGCGAAGCTGGTCAACCTGTATGGACCAACCGAAGCGACGGTGGACGTATCGTATTTTGATTGCGAGCTGGATGAGGAATATACGGTTATCCCGATCGGGAAACCGATTCAAAATATTCGTCTGTACATCGTCAAGGAAGGCACGGAGCAATTGCAGCCGATTGGGGTTGCAGGGGAACTGTGCATCGGTGGTGTCGGCGTAGCCCGCGGTTACCTGAACCGTCCGGAGCTAACGGCAGAGAAATTCGTTGCCGATCCGTTTTCGGGTGGGGAAGCAGGCTATGAACGGATGTACCGGACCGGCGATTTGGCGAGATGGATGCGGGACGGGAACATTGAGTATCTGGGCCGGATCGACCATCAGGTGAAAATCCGGGGCTACCGAATTGAACTGGGCGAGGTCGAAACACAGCTGCTTCAAGTGAAATCGGTACGAGAAGCGGTGGTCATGGCTCGTACGGATGAAACGGGCCAAAAACAAATGGTGGCGTACTATGTCGCGGGACAAGAAATCCGTGCCAGCGAGCTGAGAAGTGAGCTGGGCCGGGAGCTGCCAAGCTACATGGTGCCGTCGTACTTTGTACAGCTGGAGCAAATGCCACTGAGTCCCAATGGCAAAATCGATCGCAAGGCATTGCCGGCACCGGAAGGCAGCCTGCAAACCGGAGCCGATTATGCAGAGCCGCGTACGGCGCAAGAACGCGCGCTGGTCGCGGTCTGGCAGTCCGTACTGGGCCTACAGACGGTCGGCATTTTGGACAATTTCTTTGATCTGGGCGGCGATTCTATCAAAGCCATCCAAATCGCATCTCGTACGTTCCAGGCTGGCTATAAGCTGGACATGAAGGATTTGTTCCAATATCCGACAGTTGCAGCCCTGGCACCGCATATGCATGAGGTCCGTCGTATAGCAGATCAAGAAGAAGTGAGCGGGGAAACGGCGCTACTTCCGATCCAGCATTGGTTCTTTGCGCAGGAGCGCGAGCGTCCACAGCACTTTAATCAAGCGGTCCTGCTCTATCGCGCTGAGGGCTTTGAGGAGACGGCGGTTCGGAAGGCTATGGATCACCTCGTGAAGCATCATGATGCGCTGCGTGCGGTCTTCCGTCAGACTTCCGCTGGTTATACGGCTTGGACACGGGCTGTAGAGGAAGGCACGCTGTATACGCTGGAAACAGTGGACTACCGTAAACAGGAAAACTATGCGGAAGCGCTGGAAGCGAAGGCAACGGAAATTCAAAGCAGCATGGACCTGTCCGCAGGACCGTTGGTGAAGCTGGGATGGTTCCGTACAGCCGAAGGCGACCATCTGCTGATCGCCATTCACCACTTGGTGGTGGACGGAGTGTCGTGGCGGATTCTGTTCGAAGATTTCTCGACAGGCTACGAGCAGGCGAGCAAGGGTGAACCTGTACGATTGCCTTATAAAACAGATTCCTTCCAAACTTGGGCACAGGAGTTATCTTCTTACGCCAACCGTCCAGAGGCGGCAGCGGAGGACATGTACTGGAAGCAGCTGGAACAGGCCAAAGCGGAAGCTACGCCGCTGCCTAAGGATTTTGCCTATGAGGGCTCCTTGAACGCAGACAGCGAAGTGCTGACCGTAGCGTGGACCGAAGCTGAAACCGAGCAACTGCTGAAGCAGGCTCATCGCGCCTACAACACCGAGGTCAATGATTTGCTGCTGACTGCGCTGGGACTCGCGATGCACCGCTGGACAGGCGCAGGCCATGTGCTGGTGAATCTGGAGGGACACGGCCGGGAAACGATCCTGCCAGAGGTGGATATTACGCGTACGATCGGCTGGTTTACGAGCTTGTATCCGGTGTTGTTGGAGACCAGCAAGGAAATGACACTGGCTCAGCGAATTAAAGAAACGAAGGAAGGCTTGCGCCGGATTCCGCATAAAGGGCTGACCTATGGCACCTGGCGCTACCTGTCCCCTGCGTCCGGATCAGGTGAAGCACATGCAATTGCAGCCGAGCCGGAAATTAGCTTTAACTATTTGGGGCAAGTCGATCAGGATCTGCAAAACAGTGGAATCACGTTGTCGTCCTACCATGCAGGGGAGACAGAGGATGCCCATTCCCGCTTGCCGTACACGCTGGATTTAAACGCGATGATCTCGGAAGGCACGCTGCGTTTGACAATTGCTTACAGCCGTAAGCAGTATCGTAAAGAAACGCTGGAGCGTGTGGCGGGACTGCTGCAATCCGCTTTGCAAGAGATCATTGCGCATTGCACCGCTCAGGAACAACCGGAACTGACGCCAAGTGATGTATCCTTCAAAGGCTTAACGACTGGAGAGCTGGAACAGATTGCGGAACAGGCGGCACATATTGGTGAGCTGGAAAATGTATACGCACTGACGCCAATGCAAAAGGGAATGCTCTTTTACAATCTGATGGATTCGCAATCGGGAGCGTATTTTGAACAGGCCTCCTTTGATCTGCGAGGGCATTTTAATATCGCTGCATTTGCGGCCAGTCTGGATGTCTTGGTGCAGCGGCATACGGTACTGCGCACGAACTTCTACAGCGGCTGGAAGGATGAACCGCTTCAGGTTGTGTACCGGAATAAGCGCAGTGAACTGTATGTTGAGGATTTGCGGGATATGGAGGAAGAGCAGCAAAACGAGTACATGCTCGAATTTACACGTAAAGACAAGCAAAGAGGTTTTGATCTAGCAAAAGACGCCTTGATGCGTGTCGCTGTGTTGCGCACAGGTGAGGATACGTACCGTTTTGTATGGAGCTTCCATCATATCGTGATGGACGGCTGGTGCTTGTCACTGGTGACAAACGAAGTGTTTGCAAGCTATTTTGCGATCCTGGCTCATAAACAACCGAAACTGGCCCCTGTAACCCCGTACAGTCAATATATCGAATGGCTGGAGCAGCAGGATCGTCAGGCCTCATCAAGTTATTGGAGCAAGGTTCTGGATGGATATGAGGAGCAGTCCCGTTTGCCACAGGCAAAAATCCAGGGCAAAACAGGGTATCAGGCGGAGCGTCTGGATTTTGATTTGGGCGTAGAGCTAACAACTGGTATTCAGCGTATAGCCAAGCGTTATCAGGTGACCATCAATACGTTGATGCAGACCGTTTGGGGCCTTTTGCTGCAAAAATATAATGGCACCGATGATGTCGTGTTTGGCAGCGTGGTATCTGGACGTCCGGCAGACATTCCGAACGTGGAGCATATCATTGGTCTGTTTATCAATACGATTCCGGTGCGTATCCGCAGTCAAGTGGACAATCTATTCTCCGACGTGATGAAGCAAACCCAGGAGCAATCGATTGCTTCCCATGTGTATGATACGTATCCGCTGTATGAAATTCAGGGGCTGTCAGAGCTTAAGCAGGATTTGATTAATCATATTCTTATTTTTGAGAATTATCCGGTCGAGGAACAAATCGAGCAATTAGGTAGCGGTGAGGCGTCCAGCTTCACCATCACAGGAGCCGAGTCTGTCGAGCAGACCAACTATGACTTTAACGTGGTAGTGCTGCCGGGGAATACCATTCACATGAGCTTTGGCTATAATGCCCTGACCTTTGAACGGGAAAGTGTAGAGCAAATTCGAGGTCATCTGGTGCAGCTACTGGAGCAAGTGACAGCCAATCCGGACATCCGTGTACATGAGCTGGATATGGTTACGGTGCAGGAGCGCGAGCAAATCGTTGAGGTCTGGGGCAATACAGCGGCAACCTATCCAAGCGAGCAAACGATTCACGGCTTGCTCGAGGCGCAAACGGCGCAGACACCGGAGCAGACAGCCTTATTCTTTGAAGGAGAGCAATTGACTTATCGTGAGCTGAATGAACGCGCCAATCAATTGGCTCGTACCTTGCGCAGTCAAGGCGTGACGAAGGATCGTCTGGTGGGTCTGATGACTGAGCGCTCGGTGGACATGATCGTGGGCATCTTTGGGATTTTGAAGGCTGGGGGCGCCTATGTTCCTATCGATCCAACCTATCCGGAGGAACGTATCCGCTATATGCTGGACGACTCGGGAGCGAAGCTACTGTTAACACAAAGCCATCTGGTGGACAAAGCAGTTATCGATGGTCAAGTGCTGGTGCTGGATGGAGCACAAAGTGTGTATCACGAGGATGGCTCCAACCTGGAGCCGTGGTCCGGCCCGAATGATTTGGCGTATGTGATTTATACGTCAGGGACGACGGGGCAGCCGAAGGGCGTGATGCTGGAGCACCATGGGCTGTGCAATCTGAAAACGTATTTTGATCAGACGCTCAAGATCCGTACGTCGGATCATGCGCTACTGTTCGCCAGCTACTCGTTTGATGCAGCTTGCTGGGAAATCTTCCAGGCGCTGTTCTGCGGCGCCACGTTATACGTACCAACGACAGAGACGATTTTGAACTACGAACGGTTTGAGCAGTATATGGCCGATCACCGGATTACGGTGGCCGCTTTGCCGCCGACCTATGCGGTGTACCTGGAGCCGGAGCGGATGCCAAATCTGCGTATTTTGTTCACTGCGGGCTCAGCCTCTTCCACCGAATTGGTATACAAGTGGAAGGATCAAGTGGCGTACTACAATGGCTACGGTCCAACCGAAAACTCGGTGGCGACGTCCATCTGGCCGGTATCCGAGGATGAAAGGGCAGGCCAACTCATTTCCATCGGTCGTCCTATGCCGAATCACCGGGTGTACATGCTGGATGTGCATGGACATTTGGCTCCGGTCGGCGTAGCAGGTGAACTGTGCGTATCTGGTCCGGGTCTGGCGCGTGGATATTTGGATCGTCCAGAACTGACGGCGGAGAAATTTGTACCGAACCCGTTTGCGGCTGGCGAAGCAGGCTATGAACGAATGTACCGTACGGGGGACTTGGCGAGATGGATGCCCGACGGCAACATCGAGTACTTGGGCCGGATCGATCATCAAGTGAAAATCCGGGGCTACCGGATCGAACTGGGCGAGGTCGAAGCACAAATATTGAAAGTGGAGGACGTGCAAGAGGTCATCGTCCTGGCCCAAGCGGACGAGCAGGGACAAAACCAACTGGTGGCGTACTATGTCGCTGAAAGAGAAGTCAGCGCGGGTGAGCTACGCAGCTTGCTGGGTGAGGAACTGCCCAACTACATGGTGCCTTCGTACTTCATCCAGCTGGAGCAGATGCCGCTGACACCGAACGGAAAAATCGACCGCAAGGCCCTGCCGACACCGGAGGGCAGCCTGCAAAGCGGAGCGGATTATGTAGAGCCGCGCACAGCACTGGAGCAGACGTTGGTTTCGATTTGGCAGTCTGTCTTAGGAGCGAAGAGAATCGGGATTTTGGATAATTTCTTTGACCTCGGCGGCGATTCGATCAAAGCGATCCAGGTATCGTCCCGCTTGCTGCAAGCGGGCTACAAGCTGGACATGAAGGATTTGTTCCAATATCCGTCCATTTCGCTGCTGAGCGGTCATGTACAAAAAGTGAGTCGTACGGCCGATCAGGGCGTGGTTTCGGGAAGTGTTAAGCTGACCCCGATTCAACAATGGTTCTTTGGACAATCATCAGCAGAGCCGCATTATTTTAACCAGTCGGTGATGCTGTATCGAGCAGAAGGCTTTGATGAAGCCGCGTTGCGTCAAACGATGACCAAGGTGACGGAGCATCATGATGCGCTACGTATGGTCTTCCGTCAGACCGAACAGGGCTATGAAGCGTGGAATCGCGGTGTGAATGAAGGTCAGCTGTACAGTCTGGACGTTGTGGATTTGACAGGCGTCGAAGATGCGGCAGATGTGGCGATGGCGATGGAAACGAAAGCCAATGCCATCCAAAGCTCGATTCGTCTAGACGAAGGACCGCTGGTGAAGCTGGGACTTTTCCGCTGCATAGATGGAGATCATTTACTGATTGCCATTCACCATTTGGTTGTAGACGGCATTTCATGGCGGATTGTGTTTGAGGATTTTGCGACTGGATATGAGCAGGCCGTTCGGGGAGAAGCGATTCGCTTGCCATATAAAACGGATTCGTTCTCCACTTGGGCAGAGCGTTTGTCTCAATATGCCAACAGTCCGGCCATCGACAATGAACGCGAATATTGGGAGCGTCTTGCCCACGCGGAAGTCGCATCGCTACCTAAGGATCAAGAAAGAGCGGCAGGACAGCATTTTGTGGTCAGAGACAGTGAGACGGTGAGCGTGGCGTGGAGCGAACAGGACACCCGACTGCTGCTGCAGGAAGCACATCGTGCGTACCACACCGAGGTCAATGATCTGCTGTTAACCGCACTCGGTACCGCATTGTACAACTGGAGCGGTCAGGAGCGTGTGCTGGTCAATCTGGAGGGCCATGGCCGGGAAGCTATTGTTCCCGATATCGATATCACACGTACCGTGGGTTGGTTTACGAGTCAGTATCCAGTACTGTTGGATGTCGATGGAAAGGCAGAAGTAGGGCAGCGCATCAAACGGGTAAAAGAGGACCTGCGGCATGTACCGCATAAGGGCATTGGCTACGGTATGTTGAAGTATATGTCACAGGATGATGCTACCTCCTCCTGGAGCCTGGAGCCTGAGATCAGCTTTAACTATTTGGGACAATTTGATCAGGACTTGGAGAATGGTGAGATCACGCTGTCTTCACATCCAGGTGGAGAGCCGTTGAGTGACCACACCGTACTGGAGCAGCCGCTGAATGTGAACGGCATGATTACAGCAGGCGTGCTGACCCTGGAAATTCGTTATGACAGCCATGTATACCAACAGCAAAACGTAGAGAAGTTTGCCCGGCTATTGCAGGAAAGCTTGCAGGAAGTCATCAAGCATTGTGCCTCCCAAGAGCGGAGTGAGCTAACGCCAAGCGATGTCTTGTTCAAAGGCTTGACACTGGAGCAGCTGGAGCAATTGACGGAGCAAACAGCTTCTGTGGGCGAGCTTGAAAATGTGTATGCTCTTTCTCCCATGCAGAAGGGGATGCTGTTCCATAGTCTGATGGAGCCGGACTCAGGCGCATACTTCCAGCAAGCGTCGTTTGATCAAAAGGGCAGCTTTGATGTTGCTATTTTCCGTAAGAGTCTGGATCTGCTGACACAGCGTCATGAAGCGCTGCGGACGAATTTCCATCAATTTGAAACAGGACATGGTCTGGAGCCATTGCAAATCGTGTTCCGTCATAAAAATAGCGATCTTTCCTTCAAGGATATACGCGAAATGCCGAAAGCGGAGCAACAGGCATATATCCAGGCGTTTAAGCAGGAGGACCAAGCGAGAGGTTTTAATCTCGGTACGGATGCGCTGATGCGCGTACAGGTATTGCAGACCGATGAAGAAACGTATCACTTGGTCTGGAGCTTCCATCACATTGTCATGGACGGCTGGTGCTTGTCGCTCGTTACGGGCGAGGTGTTTGGTACGTACTTTGCGCTGCTGGAGCAGAAACAGCCGGAGCTTGCTCCGATCACACCGTATGGCCAATATATCGAATGGCTAGAGCGCCAAGATGAACGTGCGGCAAAAGAGTATTGGAGTAGCTATTTGGCGGGCTTTGAACAGCAGACGTTGTTACCTGGAGCAGATACTTCATCGAAAGACCACGTGGCGGATAGCAGCGAAAGTGTTCTGTCTACGACAACAAGCGATACCAGCAAATATGTTTCTGAAAAAATAACGGTAGAGCTGGATCCAACGTGGAGCGAAGCCATGTACCGGATTGCGAAGCAGCAGCAGGTCACGATTAATACGCTGATGCAGAGCGTGTGGGGCCTTATTTTGCAGCAATATAACAACAACGAGGATGTTGTATTCGGTAGTGTCGTATCTGGACGTCCGACGGATATTCCGGGTGTAGAGCATATGATCGGCCTGTTCATTAATACCATCCCAGTGCGGATTCAAAGTGAGCGAAATGCCACGTTTGTGGACATCATGCGCAAAACGCAGGAGCAAGCGCTGGCTTCAGGCGTCTATGACAGCTTCCCGCTGTATGAGATTCAGGCGCTGACCGAGCAGAAGCAAAATCTGATTAACCACATTATGGTATTTGAGAACTATCCGGTCGAGGAACAAGTCGAGCAGCTGGGTGAAGTTCGTCCATCCGCGTTTGACATTACGAATGTAGAGGTTGTCGAGCAAACGAACTATGATCTGGACTTGATTGTGATGCCAGATGAAACCTTCCGGATCATGTTTAGATACAACGCGAATGTGTACGATCGGTCTACGATCGAGCGGATGCAGGGACATGTACTGCATGTCATCGAGCAAATTATTGACAATCCGCATATCCGAGTGAATGAGCTGGCATTGGTGACAGCGGAAGAGCAGGCACAGATCGTTCAGGTGTGGGGAGATACGGCAGCAGCCTATCCGCAGGATCAGACGCTAAGCAGTCTGTTTGAGCAGCAGGTAGCGAATACACCGGAGCAAGTGGCAGTACTGTGTGGTGCAGAGTCGTTGACCTACGCGGAGCTGAACGAGCGGGCTAACCGTTTGGCCCGGACCTTGCGTGCGCAAGGGGCTCAGCCGGATCAGCCGGTGGGCATTCTGATTCACCGTTCGCTGGACATGATCGTAGGCATCTACGCGATCCTGAAGGCCGGCGGAGCCTATGTGCCGATTGATCCGGAATATCCGGCCGATCGTATCCGCTTTATGCTGGAGGACTCGGAAGCGAAGCTAGTGCTAACGCAAGCGCATCTGGCGGAGCAAGCGTCGCTGAGTTTTGACGGCCAGGTGCTGGTGCTGGATCGTCAGGAGCAAGATGGCAAGGATATTTATCACGAAGACGGATCAAATTTGGAGCCCCTAGCTGGACCGCATCATGTTGCCTATGTCATCTATACCTCTGGCTCTACGGGAAAACCAAAGGGCGTGATGGTGGAGCACCATTCCGTGCTGAACCGGATTTTGTGGATGCATGAACGTTATGGCTTGAGTGCGGAAGATACGATTCTGCAAAAGACCGCCTTCACCTTCGACGTGTCGGTGTGGGAGCTGTTCTGGTGGTCGATGGTCGGCTCGAAGGTAAGCCTGTTGTCCGTCGGCGGAGAAAAGAACCCGGAAGACATCGTCGACACGATTGCCAGCGACGGTGTGAGCACGATACACTTTGTACCGGCCATGCTGCATGCGTTCCTGGAGTATGTGGAGCAGCAGCCACGGGAAGTAATGCAAGCGAAGCTGGGCACGCTGCGCCATGTCTTTGCCAGTGGTGAAGCGTTGCCGCCACAGCATGTGGCCCGGTTCCAGCGGCTCGTGTCGAGCCTGGCCGGAGCGAAACTAGTCAACCTGTATGGACCAACCGAAGCAACGGTGGACGTATCGTACTTTGATTGCGAGCCGGATGAGGCATATGCGGTGATTCCGATCGGAAAACCGATTCAAAATATCCGTCTGTACATCGTGAAGGAAGGCACGGAGCAATTGCAGCCGATTGGGGTTGCAGGGGAGCTGTGCATCGGCGGTGTCGGCGTAGCCCGCGGTTACCTGAACCGTCCGGAGCTAACGGCCGAGAAATTTGTTGCCGATCCGTTTGCCGGCGGGGAAGCTGGGTATGAACGGATATACCGCACTGGTGACTTGGCGAGATGGATGCCAGACGGCAACATTGAATACTTAGGCCGGATTGACCATCAGGTGAAAATCCGTGGGTACCGGATTGAGCTGGGCGAGGTCGAAACGCAGCTACTCCAAGTGGAATCGGTACGAGAAGCGGTGGTCATGGCTCGTGCGGATGAAACGGGCCAAAAACAAATGGTGGCGTACTATGTCGCGGGGCAAGAAATCCGTGCCAGCGAGCTGAGAAGTGAGCTGGGCCGAGAGCTGCCAAGCTACATGGTGCCATCGTACTTTGTACAGCTGGAGCAAATGCCGCTGAGTCCCAATGGAAAAATTGACCGCAAGGCATTGCCGGCACCGGAAGGCAGCCTGCAAAGCGGAGCCGACTATGTCGCACCGCGGACGTGGGTGGAAGTGAAGCTGACACAAATTTGGCAGGATGTACTGGGTCTGGCGCAGGTCGGCGTGAAGGAAAACTTCTTCGAGATTGGCGGACACTCGCTGCGGGCGACGACACTGGCCTCGAAGATTCACCAAGAGCTGAACAAGCCGCTTCCTCTGCGCAGTATTTTTGAAGCCCCAACCATTGAGCAGCTGGCAGCTGTGCTGGAGGGGCTGGATCAAGTGGCATATGCATCGATTCCGGTAACGGAAACTCGCACATTCTACCCGTTATCCTCGGCGCAAAAACGACTGTATGTGCTGCATCAGTTCGACCCGCAGGATGTGAATTACAACATGCCGTCGGTGCTGCAAGTGAGCGGTCCGCTGGATGTGAAACGAGTGGAACATGTATTCCGTCAACTGATTGCCCGCCATGCAACCTTGCGTACCCGCTTTGAGCTAATCGACAGCGAGCCGATGCAATGGATTGAGGACGCTGTGCCGTTCGAGGTGGAATATACGAAGGTACAAGCAGCGGGTGCGACTGTGGACACAGATCAGGACACAACTACAGATACGTACACAAGAGTCAACATAGAAGCACAAGAGCTGGTGCGGCACTTTGTCCGTCCGTTTGATCTCAAAGCTGCGCCGCTGCTGCGGGTAGGCTTGGTGGATCTGGGCGTTCAAGGAGCGAAGCAGGAATCCCAGCATTTGCTCATGCTCGACATGCACCATATCGTCTCGGATGGGGTGTCCATGGAGGTCCTGACCGATGAGTTTGTCCGCCTGTATGGCGGTGAAGAGCTAGCGCCTTTGCGGATTCAGTACAAAGATTATGCCGTATGGCAGCAAAGCGAGGCCCATCAGGAATGGATGCAGCGTCAGGAAGCGTACTGGCTTGACACCTTCCAAGGTGAACTACCTGTACTGGATCTCTCTACTGACTTTGCCCGCCCAGCGGTGCAGAGTACGGCAGGGGATACGATCGAATTTGTACTAGAGCGTGAGGTTAGTGAACGCCTGAAAGAACTGGCGGCACACACCGGCGCTACTCTGTATATGGTGTTGTTGGCGGCGTACACCACGCTCTTACACAAATACACAGGCCAAGAGGACATCGTCGTTGGCACACCGATTGCCGGACGACCGCATGCCGAACTGGAGAGTCTGGTTGGTGTATTCATCAACACGCTGGCGATGCGCAATTATCCGTCCAGCGACAAGTCGTTCCTGGACTATCTGCAAGAGGTCAAAGAGCATGCGCTCCGTGCGTATGAGCATCAGGACTACCCGTTTGAAGAACTGGTTGAAAAACTGAATGTAACGCGGGATACGAGCCGGAATGCGCTGTTTGACACGATGTTTGAGCTGAAAACAATGGAGCAGCAGGAGTTCGAGCTGAAAGGTCTGACCTTGAGCTCCTATCCACTGGACAATCATACGGCCAAGTTTGATCTGAGCTTGGAGGCCATAGAGCAGCCAGAAGGTATTCTGTGCAGTCTGGAATACAGCACGGCGCTGTACAAGCCGGAGACCATGACGCGATTGGCACAGCATTTTGCGGAAATCGTTCGAGCTATTGCCTATCATCCACAGCAGCCCCTGGCAGCTTTGAATATGGTAACCGCCGAGGAAAAAGAGCAACTCATCGATGGATTTGGAAATGTGGGGGTATTAGGTGCTGATGCTGTTGAAGCGGGAGCCCTGTTCCATACCTATGTGGAAGAACAAGCCCAGCTTGTGCCGGATCACGTGGCGGTGGTGTATGAGGAGCAACAGCTGACGTACCGCAAACTGAATGAACGTGCAAACCAATTGGCGCGTAAATTGCGAAAGGAAGGCATTGGACGCGAGTCGATTGTCGGCATTTTGAGTGAACGCTCGGTGGATATGTTGGTCGGTGTATTGGCGGTGTGGAAAGCCGGAGGCGCCTATGTGCCGCTGGATGCAGACTATCCATCCGAACGGATTCGTTTCATGCTGGAGGACAGTGGTGCGACGGTACTGTTAACTCAGACGGGATTGCATGAGCGCGCACAAGCATGGCTGGAGGAAAGCCAATGGGCTTTGGGCGATGAAAATGCTAAGGGTGAGCTGGAGACGGCAGTTAGCGCTGAAACGATGGAAAGGGACAATCTGAATGAAGGTTTGAGCTTGAAATCAGATTCGAAGTCTGACAGCGAAGCAGCATCTGAATCGGCAACAAAGCTGCGCCTGCAAACCATACTGGCATTGGACGATGAGTTACTCTACACCGGGGATGCCACGAATATCGAGCCGATCAATGAACCGCACGATCTGGCGTATGTGATCTACACGTCTGGGACAACCGGACGTCCAAAAGGTGTCATGATCGAACATCGCAGCTTGGTGAATACCGCTGCGGCCTATCGTCGGGATTACCGCCTGAGCGAATTCCCGGTACGACTGCTACAACTGGCTAGCTTCTCCTTCGACGTGTTCGTCGGTGATATTGCGCGGACACTTTATAATGGTGGAACGATGGTTATCTGTCCGAAAGACGACCGGATTGATTTTAGCCGTCTCCACGGATGGATTCGTGACTACCAAATCACGGTGTTCGAATCGACTCCAGCTTTGATTGTACCGTTTATGCAGCATGTACATGAACACGTACTAGATATGAGTAGTCTAGAGCTGCTCATCACGAGCTCGGATAGCTGCAGTGTGACAGACTACCGAGTGCTGCAGGAGCGGTTTGGTGCGGAGATCCGCATCATCAACAGCTACGGTGTTACGGAAGCGGCGATTGACTCCAGCTTCTACGACGAAGAACTGTTGAAGCTGCCAAGCAGCGGCCATGTGCCGATTGGTCAGGCGTGGCTGAACGCACGCTTCTATATCGTGGACAGCCAGCTGAATCCGGTCCCGATTGGCGTACTGGGCGAGCTGTGCATTGGCGGTGCTGGTGTGGCACGGGGGTACCTGAACCGTGCGGACCTGACGGCGGAGAAATTCGTAGCGAACCCGTACGTGCCGGGTGAACGACTGTATCGTACCGGCGACTTGGCGCGGTGGATGCCAGACGGCCATGTGGACTTTATCGGCCGGATGGATGATCAGGTCAAAATCCGGGGCTTCCGGATCGAGTTGGGCGAGGTGGAAGCGCAGCTGCTGACTGTGGATGGCATTGAGAAAGCCATCGTCACCGCCTGGGAAAACGAAGACGGAGACAAGGATCTGTGTGCGTATGTCGTAGCCTCGGAGGCGCTGAATTTGCCGGAGCTGCGCAGCATACTCCAGCCCAAACTGCCGGGCTATATGATCCCGACCTACGTCGTACCCCTGGATCGTTTCCCGCTGACACCGAATGGGAAAATCGACCGCAAAGCGTTGCCCGCACCGGAAGCGCGCCTCGAAGGAGGCACGGAGTACGTGGCGCCGCGCACAGAACTGGAAGAGCAGCTGGTACGTATTTGGCAAAGCGTTCTGAATCATCACCAAATAGGCATCCAGGATAACTTCTTTGAAGCGGGAGGACATTCGCTGCGCGCTACTACACTGATGGCGAAAATCCATCAGGAGCTGAATCACAAGCTGGCCTTGCGAGATATTTTCCAATATCCGACGATTGAGCAATTGGTACAGGTGATGGGTGAAGATCAGACCCAGCAAACGTATGTATCCATACCTGTTGCAGAGGAGCGCGAATATTACCCCGTTTCCTCGGCACAAAAACGGATGTACGTTCTGAGTCACCTGGAAGGTGGAGAGGTTAGCTACAACATGCCAGGAGCTTTGATTATCGAAGGTTCCTTGGATAAAAAACGACTGGAACAAGCCTTCCGCCAGCTGATTGCCCGTCATGAGGCCCTCCGAACCCGATTCGATATGGTGGATGGTGAGGTGATTCAGTGGATTGAATCCAGCGCCCCATTCAGCGTGGAGTATGTACAGGCAAGCGAAGAAGAGACACCGCAGTACGTACAAGACTTTGTACGTGCATTTGATCTCGCACAAGCCCCATTGCTGCGGGTTCAGTTGATCGAAAACGGACCGGGGCGTCACGTCATGCTCTATGACATGCACCATATTATTTCGGATGGCGTCACGGAAGGCATTATCGTGCAGGAGTTCTCTCAATTGTATGAAGGCCAGGAACTGCCGCCATTGCGGATTCAGTACAAGGACTATGCGGTTTGGCAGCATGCAGATATGCAAAGTGAACGCCTTCGTGCGCAAGAAAGCTATTGGCTGAAAACCATGTCTGGTGAAATCCCGGCGCTGGATATGCCAACGGATTTTACAAGACCTGCTGTACAGCGTCTGGAAGGAACTCGATTTGAGTTTGCGATCCGTATGGAGGACAGCGAGCAGCTGAAGCAGCTGGCCGCGCAAACTGGCTCTACCTTGTACATGGTGTTGCTGGCAGCGTATAGCACGCTTTTGCATAAATACACGGGTCAAGAGGATATCATCGTCGGCACGCCGATTGCCGGAAGACCACATGCGGAACTGGGGAGCCTGGTAGGCGTATTCCTCAACACGCTGGCGATTCGCAATTATCCGTGTGGCGACAAAACGT
Source organism: Paenibacillus sp. ALE2 (assembly GCF_054113385.1). Lineage (NCBI taxonomy): Bacteria > Bacillati > Bacillota > Bacilli > Caryophanales > Paenibacillaceae > Paenibacillus > Paenibacillus sp. ALE2. Next base: position 4,540,312 of record NZ_CM134213.1, on the reverse strand, counting down.
TCCTAGATTATCTGCAAGAGGTCAAAGAGCATGCGCTCCGTGCGTATGAGCATCAGGAATATCCGTTTGAAGAGTTGGTTGAAAAGCTGAATTTAACGCGGGATACGAGCCGGAATGCGCTGTTTGACACGATGTTTGAGCTGAAAACATTTGAGCAGCAGGAGTTCGAGCTGGAAGGTCTGGCCTTCAAGCCGTATCCGACGGACAATCATACATCCAAATTTGATCTGACCTTGGATGCCGTAGAGCAGCCAGAAGGTATTCTGTGTAGTTTGGAATACAGCACGGCGCTGTACAAGCCGGAGACCATCGCACGCTTGGCACAGCATTTTACTGAACTCGTACGTGCGATTACACTTCATCCACAGCAGCCACTGGCAGCTCTGGATATGGTAACTGTCGAGGAGAAGGCACAAATCCTCTATGGTTTTGGAGATGTAGGCGTATCGGAGGTTGCGGCTGAAGCAGAAGTCTTATTCCATGCCTATGTGGAAGAACAGGCACAGCTTGTGCCAGATCATGTGGCGGTGGTGTACGAGGAGCAGCAGCTTACGTACCGCCAGCTGAACGAGCGTGCGAACCAATTGACGCGCAGACTGCGAAAAGAAGGCATTGGACGCGAATCCATTGTCGGCATTCTGAGTGAACGCTCGGTAGACATGCTGGTCGGCGTACTAGCGGTATGGAAGGCTGGAGGCGCCTATGTGCCGCTGGATGCAGACTATCCGTCCGAACGGATTCGTTTCATGCTGGAGGACAGCGGTGCGACGGTGCTGTTGACTCAAACCAGTTTGCAGGAGCGCACGCAAGCATGGCTGAATGAAAGCCAAGGGGCTCTGGGCGAAGGAAAGACCGAGGGTGAGTTGGAAACAGCGGTTAGCGCTGAAACGATGGAAAGAGACAGCCTCAATGAGGGTGTAAGCTTGAAATCAGATTCGAAGTCTGGCCGCGAAGCAGCATCCGAGCTGGCAACAGGGCTGCGTCTGCACACTGTACTAGCATTAGACGATGAGTCGCTGTATACCGGAGATGTCACAGACGTCGATCACATCAACGAGCCGCACGATCTGGCGTATGTGATCTATACGTCCGGTACAACCGGGCGTCCGAAGGGCGTCATGATCGAGCATCGCAGCTTGGTGAACACGGCTGCGGCCTATCGCCGGGATTACCGTCTGAACCAGTTCCCGGTACGTCTGCTGCAACTGGCCAGCTTCTCCTTCGACGTGTTCGTCGGCGATATTGCACGGACGCTCTATAATGGTGGCACGATGGTCATCTGTCCGAAAGACGACCGCATTGATCCAAGCCGTCTATATGGCTGGATTCGCGATTATCAGATTACCGTGTTCGAATCGACGCCAGCCTTGATCGTACCGTTTATGCAGCATGTGCATGAACACGGGCTGGACATGAGCAGTCTGGAGCTGCTGATTACGAGCTCAGACAGCTGCAGCGTGACGGACTACCGAGTGCTGCAAGAACGGTTTGGCGCAGATATCCGTATCATCAACAGCTATGGCGTCACGGAAGCGGCGATCGACTCCAGCTTCTACGACGAAGAGCTGTCGAAGCTGCCAAGCAGCGGGAATGTGCCGATTGGTCAGGCATGGCTGAACGCACGCTTCTACATCGTAGACAGCCAGTTGAATCCAGTGCCGATCGGCGTACTGGGCGAGTTGTGCATCGGCGGCATCGGGGTCGCACGGGGGTACCTGAACCGTGCGGACCTGACAGCCGAGAAATTCGTAGTGAACCCGTACGTACCGGGTGAACGTTTGTATCGCACTGGCGATTTGGCACGGTGGATGCCAGACGGCAATGTAGACTTTATCGGCCGGATGGACTATCAAGTCAAAATCCGGGGCTATCGGATCGAGTTGGGCGAGATTGAAACGGCGATTCAGCGGGTGCCGGGTGTGCGTCAAGCCGTAGTCATCGACCGGACGGACGAGCGTGGACACAAGTATTTGTGCGGATACATCACGGGAGAAACCGAGCTGCGGATCGAGGAAGTACAGGCCGCGCTGGAAGCCGGACTGCCAGCGCACATGGTGCCAGCACGGCTGATGCGACTGGAGACGATCCCGCTGACCAGCAACGGCAAAATTGACCGTAAGGCCTTGCCGGAACCGGAAGGCAGCATCCATACGGGAGCAGCCTATGTAGCCCCGCGTACCAAGGTGGAGCAAGTATTGGCTGCGGTATGGGCCGGAGTGCTCGGCGTGGAGGCCGTAGGCACGCAGGATAACTTCTTCGAGCTGGGCGGCGATTCGATCAAAGCGCTGCAAGTATCGTCCCGCTTGCTACAAGCAGGCTATCGACTGGAGATGAAAGACCTGTTCAGCCATCCAACGGTGTCTGCATTGGCGCCGAAAGTCCAATCCGTTACCCGATTGGCGGATCAAAGCGAAGTGGTAGGCGCGGTGAAGCTGACACCCGTTCAACACTGGTTCTTGGAGCAAAACCTGGCGGATGCTCATCATCACAACCAGTCCATCATGCTGCATAGCAAGGATGGTTTTGATGAAGCGGCACTGCGCACAGCGATGGATCAAATGGTTAGTCATCACGATGCACTGCGGATCGTTTTCCGTCCTACCGAACACGGGTATGAAGCTTGGAATCGCGCGGTGGGTGAGGGTGAGCTGTATACGCTGGATCAGGCAGACTTCAGGAAGGAGTCGGAAGTGTCTGCGGCGATTGAGGCCAAAGCGAATGAAATTCAGGCGGGGATTCATTTAAGCGAAGGACCGCTGGTGAAGCTGGGGCTGTTCCATTGCCCCGATGGAGATCATTTGCTGATAGCTATTCATCACTTAGTAGTAGATACCGTTTCTTGGCGCATTTTGTTCGAGGATCTTACGACAGCCTACGAACAAGCATTGAACGGACAACCGGCTCGTCTTCCACACAAAACGGATTCGTTCCGTACCTGGGCTGAGGGACAGTCTCACTATGCGAACGGTCCAGAAATGGCAGCAGAGCTTGCCTTCTGGAGAGAAATGGAACAAGGGGTGTATGAGCCGCTTCCAAAAGACGAATCCCCTTCTCATTCCTTGAATAAAGACAGCGAGCTCATGACAGTCACGTGGACAGCTCAAGAAACGGAGCAGCTGTTAAAACAAGCACATCGTGCCTACAACACGGATATGAATGATTTGCTGCTGACCGCACTCGGCCTGGCTATTCATCGCTGGGCGGGGATTGAACGAGTGCTCGTCAACCTGGAAGGCCATGGACGGGAATCCATTCTGCCGGAGCTGGATATTACGCGTACTGTTGGCTGGTTTACGACCCAATTCCCGGTTGTGCTGGATATAGGCGCGGGGCAAGATCTTTCACAGCGCATCAAACAGGTGAAAGAAGGGTTACGCCGGATTCCGCAAAAGGGTATTGGCTACGGTATGCTGAGATACCTGTCCGCGGCATGTGAGCAAGAGCGTTTTGGAACCGAACCTGAAATCAGCTTTAACTATTTGGGACAATTTGATCAGGATATGCAAAATCAATCCATTGGCGTGTCTCCTTACGCTAGCGGTGCCGAGCTGAGCGCACATGCAGCCAGATCGCACACGCTGGATCTGAACGGACTGATTTCAGAAGGTCAATTGCAATTGACGATCAGCTACAGCCATCAGGAATATCGCAAGGAAACGATGGAGCAGCTAGCCGAAGCGCTCAGAACCAGCCTGCAGGACATCATCGCACATTGCGCGGACCGCAAACAGCAGGAGCTGACGCCAAGCGATGTCAAGCTTAAACATGTAACCTTGGCCGAGCTGGATCAGTTAGTAGAGCGGACTCGTGACATCGGGGAACTGGAAAATGTATATGCCTTGACACCGATGCAAAAAGGCATGTTGTTCCATAGCCTGATGGATGCAGCGTCAGGGGCTTATTTTGAACAAACGACCTTTGACTTGCGTGGTCGCTTCCAAGCAGATATTTTCCAAGATAGCTTGAATCATTTGGCGCAGCGGCATGAGATCTTTAGAGCTAATTTCATTAGCGGCTGGCAGGATGAGCCCGTGCAGGTGATTTTCCGGCGCAAGGATGTTGGTTTCAGCTATGAAGATTTGCGTCATTTGGATGATCAGGAACGTGACGCATATGTGAAGGAATTTATTCGCCAGGACAAGGCAGCCGGATTCGATTTGTCCCGGGATGCGTTGATGCGCGTGGCGATTTTACGGACAGGTGATGAGGATTATTACTTTGTGTGGAGCTCTCATCACATCCTAATGGATGGCTGGTGTGTGGCGTTGGTAACGGATGAGGTGTTTGAGGCTTATTTTGCAGCCGTAGAACATAGAGAACCAAAGCTCGCCCCGGTGACTCCATACAGTCAGTATATTGAGTGGCTTGAAGCCCAGGATGTAGAAGCAGCAACCTCATACTGGAAAGATTATTTGCTGGGCTATGATCAACAAACGTCGATTCCAACCGGAAAAGTCGGCGCAAAAGCGGACGGTGCACAATTTGAGCATGTGTTGTGCGATCTAGGTAAGGATTTGACAGGGCGCCTGGAAATGGTAGCCAAGCAGTACCACGTGACCCCGAATACATTACTGCAAACAGCCTGGGGCTTACTGCTTCAAAAGTACAACAGTAGTGATGATGCCGTCTTTGGCGGTGTTGTGTCGGGTCGTCCAGCTGATATTCCGGGGATCGAAAATATGGTGGGCTTGTTCATTAACACCATTCCCGTACGTATCCGCAGTGGAGCTGAGGACACCTTTGCCGACCTGATCAGAGTGAATCAGCAGCAGGCGCTGGCTTCTCAAGATTATGAGACGTACCCGCTGTATGAAATTCAAGCCTTGACCGAGCAAAAGCAAGAGCTGATCAACCACATTATCGTGTTTGAAAACTATCCGGTGGAGGAGCAGGTCGAGCAGCTTGGCGAAGGTGCAGCGTCGGATTTTGTAATCAGCAATGCAGGCATGATTGAACAAACGAACTATGATTTCAATCTGGTCGTCATGCCGCAGGAAGCGATGAAAATCCGATTCGAATATAATACAAAAATATTTGATCGGGAAGCCGTGGAACGGACTCAGGGACATTTAATACAGCTACTGGAACAAGTGGTAGCGAATCCGGCCATTCGGGTGCAAGAGCTGGATGTGTTAAGCGAGCAGGAACGCGAGCAAATTCTCAGCGTATGGGGAGATACAGCCGCCGAGTATCCAAGCCAGCAAACGATCCATGGTCTGTTTGAGACACAAACGGCGCACACACCAGAGCAGCCAGCGTTGTACTTCGAAGGAGAGCAGTTGAGTTATCGCGAGCTGAATGAACGTGCGAATCGTCTGGCTCGTACTTTGCGCAGTCAAGGCGTGACAAAAGATCGGCTGGTGGGTCTGATGACCGAACGCTCGATAGACATGATCGTGGGCATGTTAGGGATTTTGAAAGCCGGAGGCGCATATGTACCTATCGATCCGGCGTATCCGGAAGAGCGTATCCGCTACATGCTGGACGACTCGGGAACAGAGCTGTTGTTGACGCAAAGCCATCTGGTGGACAAGGTAGCTTTTGACGGTCACATGCTGGTGCTGAATGGGGCACAAAGTGTGTATCACGAGGATGGTTCTAACCTGGAGCCGTTGTCCGGTCCGAACGATCTAGCGTATGTGATCTATACGTCGGGTACGACGGGGCAGCCGAAGGGTGTTATGGTGGAGCATCGCAATGTCGTACGTTTGGTGAAAAATACAAACTACGCACAGTTGGATGCTGACACGCGCATATTGCAGACAGGCGCTATTGTTTTCGACGCATCCACCTTCGAAATTTGGGGATCTGTATTAAACGGTGGACAGCTTGTGCTAGTGAGTCAGGATGTCATTTTGGATGTGCTCAAGCTTAAGGATGCTGTCCACAGCTACGGCATTACCACGATGTTTTTGACCACACCGCTCTTTAACCAGCTGTCTCAACAGGATTTGACGCTGTTCGAGGGGATACGGGAGCTGCTGGTCGGTGGTGATGTAATGTCCGTACCACATATGAACCGGGTGCTGGAGGCCCATCCATCCCTGCGAATTAGTAACATCTATGGCCCGACTGAAAATACGACCTTTTCAACAGTGCATGCGATCATCGGTGTGCAATCGGAATCAGTGCCAATTGGCAGACCGATCCATAATTCGACAGCGTATGTCGTGGACCATTCGATGCGGCTTCAGCCCGTCGGGGTATGGGGTGAACTGTTGGTAGGCGGTGACGGGGTGGCACGTGGATACCGCAACCGTCCGGACCTGACGTCCGAAAAGTTCATCGACAGCCCGTTCCGCAGTGGAGAACGCTGCTATCGCACAGGCGACATGGTACGCTTGAATGCAGACGGTACGCTGGAATATAAGGGGCGGATCGACGCGCAGGTGAAAATTCGGGGCTACCGAATCGAACTGGGCGAGGTAGAAACGCAGCTGTTGAAGCTGGAGGCAGTGCAAGAAGCTGTGGTCATCGCACGAGAAGATGAGCAAGGGCAAAAGCAGCTCTGTGCTTATGTGGTCGCCAATGAGGAAGTTGTCGCAAGTGTGCTACGCAGCACTTTGAGCCAGAAGCTGCCAGGTTACATGATCCCTTCCTATCTGGTACAGCTGGAGCAGATGCCGCTGACACCAAACGGCAAAATCGACCGCAAGGCCCTGCCAGCACCAGAAGACAGCCTGCAAACCGGAGCCGACTATGTTGCACCGCGAACGTGGGTCGAAGTGAAGCTGGCGCAGATTTGGCAGGATGTGCTAGGCCTGACGCAGGTCGGCGTAAAGGAAAACTTCTTTGAGATTGGTGGACATTCACTGCGGGCGACGACACTGGCCTCGAAGATTCACAAGGAGCTGAACAAGCCGCTTCCCCTGCGCAGTATTTTTGAAGCACCAACGATTGAGCAACTGGCCGTTGTATTGGAACAGCTGGATCAAGTAACGTATGCGTCCATTCCGGTAACGGAAGAACGTAGCTTCTATCCCCTGTCCTCGGCGCAAAAACGACTGTACGTGCTACATCAGTTCGATCCGCAGGATGTGAACTACAACATGCCATCGGTGCTGCAAGTGAGCGGTCCGCTGGACGTGAAGCGAGTGGAACATGCATTCCGTCAACTGATCGCCCGTCATGCGTCCTTGCGCACCCGCTTTGATCTGATCGACAGTGAGCCGATGCAATGGGTTGAGGACACTGTGCCGTTCGAGGTGGAATATACGAAGGTACAAGAAGAAGGTGCGACTACGGATACAGACACGAGGGTCGGCAAGGAAGTGGATGAGCTGGTGAGTTGCTTTGTCCGTCCGTTTGATCTCAAAGCTGCGCCGCTGTTGCGGGTGGGCCTAGTAGATCTGGGCGTATCCGGAACTGAGCAGGAACCGCAGCATGTACTCATGCTCGACATGCACCACATCGTTTCGGATGGGGTGTCTATGGGGGTACTAACTAATGAATTTGTCCGCTTGTATGACGGTGAACAGCTAGCGCCATTGCGGATTCAGTACAAAGATTATGCTGTATGGCAACAAAGTGAGACCCATCAGGAATGGATGCAGCGTCAGGAAGCCTACTGGCTGGACACCTTCCGGGGGGAACTGCCTGTACTGGATCTACCGACGGACTTTGCCCGTCCGTCGATACGAAGTACGGCAGGCGATACCGTGGTGTTTGGGCTGGAACGCGAAGTGAGCGAACGCCTGAAGGAACTGGCGGCGCACACAGGCTCTACCCTGTATATGGTGCTGCTGGCGGCATACACCGCACTCTTGCATCAATATAGTGGCCAAGAGGACATCGTTGTCGGCACGCCGATTGCCGGACGACCGCATGCCGATTTGGAGCCAATCCTCGGGATGTTCGTCGGTACGTTGGCATTGCGAAACTATCCGACAGCGGAACATACCTTCCGCAGCTACGTGGAAGAAGTGAAGGTTCGGGCCCTGCAAGCCTACGAGCATCAGGACTATCCATTTGAGGAACTGGTGGAAAAGCTGAATGTGAAGCGGGATATGAGCCGCCATCCATTGTTCGATACGATGTTTACCCTGCAAACGACCGAGGAAGGCGAACTGCAACTGGCAGATCTGAGCTTCCGTCCATACGGCTTGGAGCAAACACCAGCGAAGTTTGACTTCACGCTGGAAGCCAGAGAGGAAGAGGCAGGCATCCAGTTCGGATTGCAATATGCAACTGCGTTGTATCAACGGGAAACCGTTGAACGGATGACACGTCACTTTATTCGCTTAGCCGAAGCCGTGGCGGTAAACCCGGATGCGAAGCTGGGTGAGCTGGAGCTGATTACGACCGAAGAAACCGAACAGATTCTGGAGGTGTTCAATGATCCGAACGCGCACAGCATGCGTGGAACACTCCAAGGTCTGTCGCTCAGCGAGCGTTTTGAAGAGCAAGCGAAAAACAGCCCTGAGCGGATAGCCGTTGTATCTGGGGACATAGGTCTAACCTACGCTGAGCTGAATGAGCAGGCGAACCGGTTGGCCCGTGTGTTACGGGCGAAAGGTGTTGAAGCAGATCAACCGGTAGGCGTACTGCTGGAACGTTCTGCGGATCTTCTGGTGAGCATTCTGGGGGTACTGAAGGCCGGAGGCGCGTATGTGCCAATGGATACGATGTATCCACAGGAACGGATCGACTATATGCTCCAAGACAGTGGGGCAAAGGTCGTGATCACCAGCAGAGCCGCCAGCCTTTCGCTGAGCTTGCCATCCACAGTACAAGCTATCGTTCTTGACGATGAGGACGTTCAAGCTCAATGGGGAGCACAGGATGCGAGCAACCTGATCCCTGTCGCCGGCCTGCATAACCTGGCCTATATGATCTACACGTCAGGTACAACCGGTCAGCCGAAAGGGGTTATGATTGAGCAAGGCAGTGTCGGCAATCTGGTAGACGCTTTATATGAGCGAGTGTACAGTCGGTATGATCAGCCGCTTCACATCGCATGGCTGTCCGCATTTGTATTTGACGCTTCGGTGAAGCAGATCTTTGCCAGCTTGCTGCTAGGTCATACCCTGCATGTGGTATCCCGTGACGTCAGCCTGAGCGGAGAGCATTTGATCGCCTACTACCGCACGCACCGAATTGATCTGTCGGACGGCACACCAGCGCATCTGCATATTTTGAACGAAAGCGTCAATGTGACAGAAGCGCCGGATGTGAAGCATTACCTGATCGGGGGCGAAGCCTTATCCGTGCAGCTGGTACAGGGGTTCCTGCACAAATGGTCCGGGTATCATCCGGTCATTACGAACGTGTATGGTCCGACCGAAGCGACCGTAGATGCAACCGCCTATACGATTGAAGATGTAGAGTCGCTGAATGTACTGCTGGAAAAAGGGGAGCACACGGTATCCATCGGAACGCCGATAGCCAACCAGGCTGCGTACATCTTGAACACTCGACAACAGCTGGTACCGATCGGTATCGCGGGTGAACTTTATATCGGAGGGGCAGGTATCGCACGAGGATACCTCAACCTGCCGGAACTGACGGCTGAGAAGTTTGTTCCGAATCCGTTTGCTGATGCGACGGCCGCTGATCCAGCGGACAGCACTTACGCAAACCGTATGTACCGGACAGGCGACCTGGCACGGTGGCTGCTGGATGGCAGTATCGAGTATTTAGGCCGGATCGACCATCAGGTCAAAATTCGCGGGTATCGGATCGAGCTGGGCGAGGTGGAAGCACAGCTGCTGACCGTGGACGGCATTCAGAAAGCCGTAGTCACGGCATGGGAAAACGAAGACGGACACAAGGATCTGTGTGCCTATATCGTAGCTTCGGAGTCGCTGAGTCTACCGGAACTGCGAAATGCGCTGCAGCCGAAGCTGCCGGATTACATGATCCCGACGTATGTGGTACAGCTGGATCGTTTCCCGCTGACGCCCAACGGGAAAATCGACCGGAAGGCATTGCCAGCACCAGAAGCACGCCTTGAAGGAGGCCTGGAGTATGTGGCACCGCGGACGCCACTGGAGGCCAAGCTAGCCCAAATCTGGCAGGATGTCTTGAAGCTGTCCAGCGTAGGAGTCACCGACTCATTCTTCGATATGGGTGGACACTCCCTGCGGGCCACGACGCTGGTGGCCAAAATCCATCAGGAACTGGGCAGCCGAATTACACTGCGTGAGGTGTTCCAGCACTTTACGATTGAGCAGCAAGCCCAGCTGATCACCGCGCAGGGCACAGACACCTATACGGTGATCCCTACAGCTGCCAAACAGTCTTACTATCCGGTTTCCTCGGCTCAAAAACGACTGTATATTTTGAGCCATCTGGACGGTGGGGAGGTCAGCTACAATATGCCGGGTGTATTAGTCGTGGAGGGGCCGCTTCAGGTAGATCGACTGGAGGATGCGTTCCGTCAGTTAATAGCCCGCCATGAAACGCTGCGAACTTCCTTTGAAATGGTGGATGGTGAGGTTGTGCAGCGAGTTTACGATCAGGTAGCGTTTGCAGTAGAGCGCCTGCAGGCCCATGAGTCTGAAGCCGAAGCCTATATCGAGTCTTTTGTACGCAGCTTCGATCTTCAGCAGGCACCTCTGCTGCGTGTCCGTCTCATTCAAACCGGACCCGAACGTCACCTCCTGATGTACGACATGCACCATATTATTTCAGACGGTGTGTCGTCTAACAATATCGTGCAGGAGCTGGGACAACTGTACGAGGGACAGGCCTTGGCACCGCTGCCCATTCAGTACAAGGACTATGCCGTGTGGCAGCAGCATGAAATGCAGCGTGAATCATACCAACGCCGGGAACAGTTCTGGCTGGAGCATTTAGCCGGAGAGTTGCCTGTACTGGAGCTGCCGATTGCTTACCCTAGACCTGCTGTTCGCAGCTTCGAGGGAGCAATGTATGAATTTACTGTTGACTCGAATGTATCCGAGCAACTGCGCCGAATCGCGGCACAGACCGGAAGTACGCTGTACATGGTGCTACTGAGTGCCTATACCGTCCTGCTGTCCAAATACAGTGGTCAGGACGATTTGATCATTGGTACGCCGGTAGCAGGCCGCTTGTTGCCTGAACTGGAGCCACTGATCGGCATGTTCGTTAATACACTAGCCATCCGGCACCAGCCGCAGGGCAACCAAACGTTCCACAGCTACCTGCTGGAAGCCCGAGAACGTACGCTGCAAGCCTTCGAGCATCAGGATTATCCGCTTGAAGAACTGGTGGAAAAGCTGGATGTAGCGCGGGATGCAAGCCGTAATCCGTTGTTTGACACCATGTTTGTACTGGAAAATACAGAGTCACAGGAAGCGCAACTTGAAACGCTGTCCTTTAGTCCTTATGTTAAGGAACACAGGACCTCCAAATTCGATTTGACCTTGTCCATGAGTGATGAAGACGGGCAGATCAAGGGTTCCTTTGAATATTGCACGAAGCTGTTTGGCGCAGATGCTATTGAACGATTAACCGGAGATTTGATAGCGATCCTGTCCCAGGTTGGAGCTAATCCAGATTTGCTATTAAGCGAAATTCAGGTGAACTCGGACGAGCAGCCGGAAGGCTTCTCGCCGGATTCCATCGACTTTATTTTCTAAATCAGTTTTCATTTTTTTAAAAGAAATGATTTCAGTTTGCAGGCAAGGGTAGCGGCTCAAACCGACGGCCCTGGCCTGCAAAATATTTTTTTCTGATATAACAACGATCCATTCTCATTTCGTTGCTCTCTCAAGTTTCGAAACATGCTCAGTCTGCTTTTCACCATTTGAAAAAAAGGCCAATTCCAGCACTCATTCGGTCAACGGTTCATCTGGACTATGTGCCTCACGAAGCACGTAAAGCCTCATTAAAATATCGGGCTATCCAATCCCTTCGGCATTGGTGGCCACAATCGGTCATCGTTATTAAGCGTTATGAGCCATAAATGGATATAAATGATTAAACCTCAGGGACCTTATCCATCTAGAAGGAGCCCTGAGGTTTTTTGTCATTGAGCAGGAAGGCCTTGCCTGTAGTAATACGAAGCGGTCTCAAAATCTTTTTGGTGATAATAAGCTTCAGCTATAAGGATATACAATCCGCTCAATTTTTTATGAGCTTGCTTTTGTTGATATATGGTGCGAGCTAAAAAGAAGTGATCCAGAGCTTGTGCTCCAGCTTGCCAATCCGAAAATTGGTTATTTCACTGGACAAACCATTGTCATGGATGGCGAACGCTATATGCAATAATCATATTCGTTTATGCCTGACAAACAGCTATGGGTTAGACGATAACCAGGTTGAAGAGACAATGCTTCTGGATCTTCCTCATCGGAACGATACCGACGGTAGTTATCTTGCCTTAATCAAGGTTGTAAATCGGCGCTGTCCAACAGAGGAGAGCGCCCGATTTTAGAAATAACCTAACTCAACTTTCGGTGGACCAAGCCTAAATTGTGATGTATTTAGCGGGTGGATTTTGCTCAATAACCCTAACAGACAGTCTGCCCTTAATTTGCTCGCCTACAATCAAACTCAACCCACTCAGGGCAAATATTATACTTAAACGGTTACGGAAAAACGTCAGTATTTCACAGAGCAAATCGGTAGGTTACATCCCTTTTGGTGTGCTCTTATAAATTAGAATGATATTGTTATATTTGATAGAGTATGGTATGATCGTTCCAAATAAATCCATTATTATGAATTGAATTACATATTAGTGCTTAATATTTTATATTCTATACTTTATTCAATTAATACTGAAGTTCACAGCATAAGGACAGAGATAAGTAAGTATTGACTTCTCTTGTAGAGCGTTTCCAAACAATAATTTGTAAGCGGTTTCAGATTATTTCTATCCCTTACCACTCTTTACGTCAGTTCTCCTTGCGGGTAGAGGTCTGAGCATATTCTTAAGTTTGATAAATTTACGGATAGCTCAGCTTTAGACCATATAAAAAACGGAGGTTATGTTATGATTAGAAAATGTCTAGTTTTATTTCTTTCCTTCGCTTTATTGCTCAGCGTCTTTCCCATGCTAAATGTAGATGCTGCCAATCGACCACTGGCAAAGCTACCTGGAAATTCCAATCCTCTAATGGATCATAAATTGGGAGCTGATCCCTATTCATTGGTGTATGATGGAAGAGTGTATATTTACATGTCAAGTGATACGTACGTGTATAACAAGGATGGATCGATTAAAGAGAACGACTTCAGTGCGCTGGATCGTATCCAGGTCATATCCTCTACAGACATGGTGAACTGGACGGATCACGGAACGATACCAGTCGCAGGTGCCAACAACAAAAACAGTGGAAGAGGCATTGCCAAATGGGCCTCTAACTCTTGGGCTCCAGCAGTTGCGCATAAAAAAATAAATGGCAGAGACAAGTTCTTTTTATATTTTGCCAATGGGGGAGCAGGTATTGGTGTCCTAACAGCAGACACGCCTATCGGACCTTGGACAGATCCCCTTGGCAAAGCGCTTGTGACACATAGTACACCTGGGATGGCTGGCGTGACTTGGCTTTTTGACCCGGCTGTACTGGTAGATGATGATGGCACGGGATACCTGTATAGCGGTGGCGGAATTCCTAATGAGTCGGATCCGGCTTCCATTGCAAATCCTAAAACCGCCAGAGTCATCAAATTAGGCGCAGATATGACCAGCGTTATTGGAAGCGCCACCACTATAGACGCTCCTTACCTGTTTGAAGATTCCGGTATTCATAAATACAACGGCAAATACTACTATTCGTACTGTATCAACTTTGCCGGAACACACCCTCAACAGTACCCTGCAGGTGAAATCGGTTATATGGTTAGCGACAACCCGATGGGTCCCTTCACTTATAAAGGTCATTTCCTAAAAAATCCGTATACGTTCTTCGGCGTTGGAGGCAACAACCACCATGCTGTATTTAATTTTAAGAATGAATGGTATGTCGTATACCATGCCCAAACGGTCAGCAAGGCTCAAATTGGAGCTGGAAAAGGCTATCGCTCTCCGCATATTAATAAGCTGGTGTACAAGGAGGACGGAAGCATCTCTGAGGTGCAAGGGAATATGACAGGAATCGCTCAGCTATCCAATATGAACCCATATACCAGAGTTGAAGCGGAGACCATTGCCTGGCAAGCAGGCGTTACGACCGAACCCACACAAGCCAGTGGCGGCCCGATTAGCAATCTGAATGTGACCAACATCCATAATGGGGACTGGATCGCTGTCGGGAAGGCTGATTTTGGCTCTGCCGGAGCGAAGACATTCAAAGCTAATGTGGCTACTAATGTCGGTGGCAACATTGAAGTACGGCTTGACAGTGAAACAGGCCCTCTAGTCGGCTCCTTGAAAGTACCTTCAACTGGAGGTATGCAGACCTGGAGAGAAGTAGAAACCACGATCAATAATGCAACGGGGGTTCACAACATCTATCTGGTGTTTACTGGGTCAGGCAGCGGCAATCTGTTGAATTTGGATGCCTGGCAGTTCACTCCCAACACGGGAGGGAATACGATAACCAAGGTTGAAGCCGAGAATATGAAGATTGGCGGCACTTATGCAGGCAAGATCAGTGCACCGTTTGACGGGGTCGCTTTGTATGCCAATGCTGACTATGTATCATATTCACAGTATTTTGCCAACTCTACGCATAATATCTCAGTGCGGGGGGCTTCAAGCAATGCTGGTACGGCCAAGGTGGACTTGGTTATTGGCGGAGTAACTGTAGGTTCCTTCAATTTCACGGGCAAAACGCCGACTGTCCAAACCTTGTCCAATATTACTCACGCTACTGGAGATCAGGAGATCAAACTCGCCTTGACGAGTGATGACGGCACTTGGGATGCCTACGTGGATTTTATTGAATTTTCATTATGATCGCTCATATAAACAGTAGTTGTTTTGGAGCTTTTGCAAAATCGAGGGACCCGCCCTGTTATTCCAAGAGAACGCTATTAGCGGGTAAATGTCCAGGCAAGCTCTATTATTTGGTTTTCGGCAGATCATATTACGTTTGCTGGAAACCACGTTCCACAACTTTCATTCATATTTGAAATTGTCCTTGGAGGTGTATGATGAAGAAGAAGTCTTGGTTTACGCTGATGATCACAGGTGTGATTTCTCTGTTTTTTTCGGTAAGCGCATTTGCGGGGAATGTGTTCTGGGAACCATTAAGTTATTTTAATTCAAGTACTTGGCAAAAGGCAGATGGGTACTCCAATGGGCAGATGTTCAATTGCACTTGGCGTGCCAACAATGTTAACTTTACGAATGATGGAAAGCTCAAGCTGAGTTTAACGAGTCCGGCGAACAACAAATTTGATTGTGGGGAGTACCGATCAACGAACAATTACGGATATGGCCTGTACGAGGTCAGCATGAAGCCTGCTAAAAACACGGGAATTGTCTCATCCTTTTTCACGTATACAGGACCTTCCCATGGCACGCAATGGGATGAAATAGATATCGAATTTTTAGGAAAGGACACGACAAAAGTACAGTTTAACTATTATACCAATGGAGTCGGTGGGCACGAGAAAATTATCAATCTTGGCTTTGATGCTTCAACGAGCTTCCATACCTATGCTTTCGATTGGCAGCCAGGGTATATTAAATGGTACGTTGACGGTGTTCTGAAACATACAGCAACCACGAATATTCCGAGTACGCCAGGCAAAATTATGATGAATTTATGGAATGGTACCGGAGTAGATAGCTGGTTAGGGTCATATAATGGAGCAAATCCGCTGTACGCCGAATATGACTGGGTAAAATATACGAGCAATTAGTATGATTACAGCAGAAGAGGCAGCCCTATAGGGCTGCTTTTGCCTATACAGGGAGAGATAGCTGAATAGACCCCGCTAGGGGATTTTTTAGTTAGCATAGTGATGGTATGAAAAACTTCAAAAAAGCAAATATTTTCACTTAAATTTTTGAATAGATTTAGAAATAGAATTGTCTCGAAATTCTTTTGGTGTTACACCAAAATATTCCTTGAACTTTTTGTAAAAGAAATTTAAATTGTTATAACCTATTTCGTTTGCGATCCCATAAATAGGAACGTCAGTATTTTCAAGTAAGATAGAGGCTCTAGTTAACTTTTGAAGTAATATAATTTCAGAAAAAGATCTATTAGTAGTTTTTTTAATTAAATTACTTAGATAGTTTGGATGAAAATTGAAATGCTTAGCTGTGGAAATCAAAGTACATGTCATATAATTTTTCTCTAAATAGTTAAGTATTTCTATAACAGGTGCATTATTTAATGATTTAGAGTTAGAGTGGCTAGAGTCGTACTGAAATACCCTCAATAATTCAGAAAATATAAGCACCATAAAGCAATCAATGATTTCATTTGAACATAAAGATTTATCAAAATATTCACAAAGAAGCTCTCTTATATATATAGGGATTTTTTTGTTATTTTCGGAATTAAATATTATATAATTATCATGATCCCTCTTATCAGAAATAGCATTAGTTAAAAACTCTGAGATAATGCCTTTACTTGATAGCCTGCTAAGAAAGGCAGTTGAAAAGTATTCTTTACTCATTAATATATTTATAATAATGTCATTTTCAGTAGTTGGTAAAATAGAATGAGGAATTCCTGTATCTATAATAGATATCTGTCCTTCTTTCAGTTTTACAGTCTTATCTTTTATGACCTCTGTAAATTCTCCTGAATATACATAACTAAGTTCGATATAAGTATGAACATGCATGGGTACTTCAACAAATCGTGTATGTTTACGTGGGGTGATATTTTCGCCCATATTCATATCATTATCATCAAATAAATAAGCATCATGCCCTTCACAGTTAATTATCTCCATTTTTTTATATCTTTCCGATATAACAGGATTTGATTTATATTTTAGCTCTTTTTCTGTTAAAACTCTAAGCATTCTATCTAATTCATCGTGATTCATAGTTGAAACCCCTCTCAAGGTTAGTCATTAAATAGTAGGTTATGATATTAAAATCGGTCAGTCAATATGTGTTTATTTGATATTAAAGAGCAATTAAGAAAATGCTATCCTTTCTTCAAGGGAATTATTTAATAGCTTCCTTGAGGTCACAAATATAGAGACGTCTATATAACTTCATCTAAAACTATAGTTTTTATCAGTTAGTATATCCAACGAAAACACTCATTTTACAGAAA
Organism: Paenibacillus sp. ALE2; assembly: GCF_054113385.1. Lineage (NCBI taxonomy): Bacteria > Bacillati > Bacillota > Bacilli > Caryophanales > Paenibacillaceae > Paenibacillus > Paenibacillus sp. ALE2. Next base: position 4,523,189 of record NZ_CM134213.1, on the reverse strand, counting down.
ACGTATTTATTGTCAGTTGACTTATTATTAAGTGTGAACAAGGAGCTATATGAGTGTTGAAAGGGGTAATTCCTGTAATTAAAAAAGAGACCAACATTAAGTTTCAATGTAGGATATATTTAAATTTTCCGTATTTAGATCTAATAATGTAAGATTAGGGATTTAACTATTATCTTTTATAAGGAGAAGTTTTAAATGTCTAATTCTATTCGACCAGGTCAGGTTTGGCTTGATACAAAAGGTAAGCGTGTACAAGCTCATGGTAGTTCTGTAATGTATGTAGATGGTGTCTATTACTGGTATGGGGAAAATAAGGAAAATACAATTCCGGGTAGTGGCGTTTGGCATAATGGTGTTAATTGTTATTCATCTGAGGATTTAATAAATTGGAAATTTGAAAAAACTATTCTGAAGGCGCCTTCAGATGTTAATAACCCGTTACATCCTTCTAGAATTATGGATCGTCCCCATATCATTTATAACAAAAAAAATGAAGAATTTGTAATGTGGATGAAATTAGCAGGGACAGATGAGAATCCACGAGATTGGAATTATCAATATATGGGAATCGCAACATCGAAAAGTATTAATGAAGAGTTTAAGCTTATTGACACAATAGTTCCTTTAGATATGAGCAGTGGTGATTTTGATTTGTTTGTTGATGATAATGATCAGGCATACATTATCTTTGGAAAAGTTCATACAGAAATTGTAATTGCAGATTTAACTGACGATTATAAAAATTTAACAGGAAAATATTCAACGCATTTGCATTTTAGTTCACCTCCATTGGCACGTGAAGCGCCTGCTATCTTTAAAAGAGAAAATGAATACTTTATGTTTACGTCTGGGACAACTGGTTATTATCCTAATCAAACGCTCAGTGCCAAAGCAGATAATATGCATGGACCTTGGTATATTATTGGAGATCCGTGTATAGAGGATACAGAAAAGAACACTTTCAATTCCCAAATAAGTAGTGTATTTAAAGTACCTAATCAAGATTTATTCATTGCGATTGGGGACCGTTGGGTTGTTGACTTAACAAGAAAAAAAGAGAAGAGCTCGTGGAACATTAATACAAGTGAGTCTGATTATGTTTGGCTACCTGTAGAATTTAGAGATAACATCCCAGTCATTCAATGGAAGTCGGAATGGAATCCAAACAATTTTTAATAAGGGGAAGTTTGTATGAATTTAAAAGATTCAGCAAAAGCAATCGTTGAAAAAGTTGGAGGAGCAGAGAATATTGTAAGTGTTACGCACTGTGTAACCAGATTGAGATTTATTTTAGCTGATGAATCAATTCCCAATGATAATGAAATCAAAGGTATTGATAAAGTACTGGGTGTTATGAAGGCTGGTGGGCAATATCAAGTAATTGTCGGTAACGTTGTTAAAGATGTTTATGCTGAAGTTGATTCTATATTAAAAGGCAATGCTAATGAAGATCATATTAAGGAAAAAATTGATAAAGTTAAAACAAAAAATAAAGCAAGTTTGATTAACAGGCTATCTAGATCACTTATGAAAATGATTTTTCCATTAGTGCCCACAATGGCCGCGGTGGGCATTATTAAAGGTTGTTTGGCTATATTCCTTATGGCAGGCGTATTGCAGACAACAGATGGTACTTTTATTATTTTGCAAAATATAAATGATGCTTTCTTATACTTCTTACCCATAATTGTAGCATTTTCAGTTGCGAAGACATTTGACTCCAACCCTTATGTTGCTGCTGCGATAGGAGCATCACTGGTATTCCCAGGTATTGTAAAATTACATGATGAGGGTACAGCTTTAACATTTCTGAAAATCCCGGTTATTTTAACTTCATACGGTAATTCGATTTTTCCTGTTATGTTTAGTACTTTTATTGCTGCAAAGTTAGAGAAGTATCTAGAGAGGTTCATACCACCATTTTTAGAATTCCTTAAAATTATGATATTACTTTTGGTAATGGTGCCTTTCACATTCATGGTGGTTGGTCCGATATTTGTAAAAGTAAGTGAGTTGTTAGCGAATGGTACTATGGGAGTTTATAATTTATTCCCTTTAGCTACTGGTGTAATATTCGGTGCCTTTTGGCAGCTTTGTGTGCTTTTTGGATTACATTATGCGTTTATTCCTATTTTGACCGATATCACCCTAAGAAATGGTTCTAATGCGTTGAGCCCGATTTTAGGTATGGGAGTTTGGGCATTAGCTGGAGCTGCACTTGGTTTTGCACTTAAGACTAAACGAAAAGAAAATAAAGCTACTGGTTATTCGGCCATGACTTCTGCACTGTTTGGTATTACTGAACCAGCCATATTCGGGATTGCTTTGCCATACAGGAAACCGTTTATTTGCGCAATGATTGCTGGAGGAATTGCTGGACCATTGAATACAATCTTAGGAACAAATCAATTTTCGCCAGCTGCTGTTGGAGGAATTTTAACATTTGGTGCCCAAATGGATCCGAGTGGTGATCCAGGCCCACTTATAGGATTTTTCATCTGCTTTTTCGTGAGCTTTACTCTCAGTGCAGTTTTAACATACTTTACAACGAAAGCGGACGAAGCACTGAAGTAAAAAGGGAGGATTTATCATGAATAAATTTAGATATAAAGATACAACATTGTCGGCAGAAGAGCGTGCTAAGGATTTAATTCATAGAATGAGCATAGAAGAAAAAGTTGCTCAGTTGCAATGCTATAACCCTAAGGATAAAAATGGTCCGAATTTAGAAAATTCTTTTCACAATGGGGTTGGTGCAATAGCTTTTTTGGCTGCTGCCTGGGATGATTCTAAGGAAATGGTAGCCGATAAGCTTAGAGACTATCAAAAAAAAGTAATGGAATGTAGTCGATTTGATATACCTGCTCTTTTTCATATTGAAGGATTAACTGGAGCATTGATGCCAGAAGCAACAAGTTTTCCTACAGGAATTGGTAGAGGCTCTGCCTGGGATCCAGAACTTGAGTATGAGGCAGGGAAAATAATAGGAAAAGAAATGAGTGCAGTTGGAATTAAACATGCTTTAGCTCCAGTTCTTGATGTTACTCGAGATGCACGTTTAGGTCGTCAAGGAGAAAGTTATGGAGAGGACCCTACTCTTGTTTCTGCACTAGGAACTTCATATGTTGTAGGTATCCAAAATTCTGGAGAAAATGATGAATATAATATTATGGCTACTAGCAAGCATTTTATTGGTTATCATGCTGGGCAAGGCGGAATTCATGCTGCTGCGACTAATGTTCCTGATAGGGAGCTGAAGGAGATTTTTGGAAAGCCGTTTCAATCTGCAATTAGCAAAGGAAATCTTCGCTCAGTCATGAATCAATACGGAAGTGTAAATGGTGAGCCAGTAGCTGCATCTAAATATTTATTGCAAGACCTATTGAGAAAAGAAATGGGCTTTGATGGGCTACTTGTCGCAGACTATGCTTCTATTGAAGAGCTTTTTACACGAATGAAAGTCTGTGAAGGAAAGAATGAAGCTGCAGTAAAGGCATTGAATGCTGGATTTGATTTAGAATTACCAACACCAAGTGCTTATGGGGACAATTTAATTCAACTATTGGAAGAAGGTACAATAAATATTCAGCTTCTAGATGAAACTGTATTAAGAGTTTTAACTGAGAAGTTTAGACTCGGAATTTTTGAAAATCCATTTCCTTCTTCATATGAAAAAATAAATGAAGTATTCAACAAGGAAGAATCAAAAAAGGTTAGTTTGAAATATGCCAGAGAATCATTAATTCTTCTTAAGAATAATGGGATTTTACCATTAGATGCAGCCGATAAAAAAATAGCTATAATTGGACATAATGCAAGATCTACAAGAAGCTTATTCGGTGGGTATTCATATGGTAGCGTATTAGAACTTGCTATGGGTGCTAGAAATACGATGGCAGGTATTGAAGTACAAACAGATGACGTGCTTTGGAGAAATAAAAAGAAAAACACATATCCTGGGAGTATTATTGATGTAGAAATTCCAAAGCTTGAACAAGTTGCAAGTAAAGCGTATAAGCATTGTAGGAATATTTTAGAACAGTTTAAGCAATCTTGTCCAAACTCTGATATTCAATATCAGTATGGTTATCCTTATGTAGGGAATGATGCTCGTCATCATGAAGATGCGTTAAAACTTGCGAAAGAATCTGATGTTACAATTGTTACGGTTGGCGGAAAATATGGATGGGGAACATCATGCTCAACAGGAGAAGGGATTGACTCAAGTAGTATTAATCTTCCTCAATGCCAAGAAGAGTTTTTAGTGAAATTAGGCGAGAGTGGAATTCCTTTTATAGTTGTTCATTTAGATGGAAGGCCTATATCTAGTGATGCTGCTGATAAATATGCTTCTGCAATTATTGAAGCTTGGAACCCTGGGGAGTTTGGTAGTCAAGCTATTGTAGAAACAATTCTTGGTACAAATAATCCAAGTGGTAAACTTCCAGTTTCTGTTGCATATAGTTCGGCTCAAGCGCCACTTTATTATAACCACAGTCAGGGATCAAGTTATCATGTTCAAACCGGTTCCCCATTTACTAGATATATCGATCTTCCCCATACTCCAAGATATTATTTTGGTTATGGTTTATCGTATACTACATTTGATTATCATAATCTACAAACAGAAAAATCAAAGATAAAACCATTTGAGAAGATTCATACTAGTTTTGAAGTAGAAAACTCAGGGGATACAGCTGGTGTTGAAATTGCCCAAATCTATGTATGTGATAAAGTGGCATCTTTAGTTAGACCAGCACAGGAATTGGTTGGATTTTGTAGAATACCTTTAGAAGCTAAACAAAAGAAAAAAGTAGATTTCTATATTGATCCTAGTCAACTTGCATTCCTAGATGAAGATATGAAATGGAAGATAGAAGCAGGGGAATTTGATGTGATGATAGGCTCTTCTTCGGAGGATATCCGGTTAAAAACGAATGTCTATATTTTAGAAGATGGCTATACGCAAAGTAAGAATAGGGAATATTACGCCTCTTATAAAATCAGTGAATAGGTTCCCACCAATTAATTAAATATGCAATTAGTAAGATATAGCAGGTTAGTATATAATCTGCTATATCTTATTTTCCAATTGTTTTATAAAAGCAAAGTAACAGTAAATAGTAGGAATATGGAGGGGTCCAAAATGATTAATGATACAGAAATCAGTCAGATAAAAAAAACTTTAAGAAATAGCATAGACAATGACTACATAGCCGGCGCAAATTTAATGATTATCAAAGATGGAAAAGAAATTTTCTACCATGAAGATGGTTGGGCAGATAAGGAAGCTGGAATTCCAATAAAAAGAGATTCCATTTTTAGACTGTATTCTATGACTAAACCTGTTACAGCTGCTGGTGTAATGATACTACTAGAGCGAGGCGATATAGATTTATATGATCCAGTAAGTAAGTATATTCCTAGTTTTAAAAATCAGATGGTTGATGAGGGAGGCAAGCTGGTTCCGGCGGTACGTGAAGTGAATTTAAAAGATTTGCTTTCAATGACCTCAGGCTTGGTTTACGGCGGGGATAACAGAGCTGGTCGGGATACTGAAGCATTATTCATAGAGATAAAGAATAGGCTATTAGGGGATTCTCCATTGAGTACTGTGGAAGCTATGAGCAGACTAGGAGAGTGCGCCCTTGCCTTTCAACCAGGAACTTCTTGGAATTACGGGACCTCTGCTGATGTACTCGGGGCTGTTATAGAAATAGCTAGTGGTATAAGCTATGGAGAATTTTTAAAGAAGGAATTATTTGAACCACTGGGAATGTGGGATACTGGTTTTTGGATACCATCAGAGAAAAGGCACCGTCTTGTAAGAGCATATGAAGACAATGGGCTAGGTAAATTACAGCCTTATACCGGAAATAATTTGGGTATTATTAATCAGATGGATATGGATCCGGCATTTGAATCTGGAGGAGCAGGACTTGCGTCTACAATAGATGATTACTCAAAATTTACTACAATGCTTATGAATGGAGGAAATCTTGACGACGTTCAGATTTTGCGACCTAAAACAGTGAAATATCTGACATCAGGAACTTTAAATGAGATACAGCAGAAAAGCTTTGATGAATGGCTAACGTTAAGCGGACACAGTTATGGAAACTTAATGCGTGTAATGACAGATTGCAGTAAAGCTGGAGATTTGGGATGCCTTGGGGAATATGGATGGGATGGTTGGCTTGGGGCATACTTTTGTAATTGTCCAGAGGACGATTTAACATTCCTATTCATGATGCAAAAAAAAGATGCGGGAACGACTACACTTACTAGAAAGCTGCGCAATATTATCCTAAGTTCATATTGTAAATAAATCCAAGTTAATCTTTTGTTTCTGGAAGTAATGTATATTGATAAGGAGATGTATATTATGAATTATGAAACTAAAATTCTTTTGGATGAACTGGTGTGGGGCGAAGGCCCGCGTTGGCATGCGCATAAACTCTGGTTTTCAGATATATTTGGTAAAAAAGTGATGAAAGTTGATATCAACGGCAAGGCTGAGATCGTTGTGGATGTGCCGACCTTGCCATCTGGACTAGGATGGCTTCCTGATGGTCGGTTGCTTATAGTTTCAGGAGATGGCCGAATATTGCGGCAGGACTCGAGTGGGCTGTCGGCAGTAGCAGACCTTAGCAAGTTAGCAGTGGGTATTAATGACATGGTAGTAGATCATAAGGGACGTGCTTACGTTGGAAGTTATGGTTATGACGTACGGTCTTATAAGCCTGGCCAAGAAGTAGAAGCATGGATAATACTGGTTACCCCAGAAGGGGATGTGCGTGTTGTAGCTGATGAAATGATTTGTCCCAATGGAATGGTCATTACTTCTGACGGAAATATGCTTATAGCGGCTGACACGTTTGCGAAACAACTCGTTGCATTTAACATTGAGGAGGATGGATCACTAACAGGACGCCGTGTCTGGGCATATATGGAAGCTGGTCCTGACGGGATTTGTCTTGACGCTGAAGGCGCTATCTGGGCTGCTACTCCGAATAGGGGTGAGGTGATTCGTTTACGTGAAGGTGGCGAAGTAACTCACCGCATAAAAGTATCAACTACACCTTTAGCATGCATGTTAGGAGGACCTGAGCGCAGGACATTATTCATTGTCACAGTAGATGCGCATAATGATTTAGATGTAGATACCTTAAGTAATCCTGAAGCTGCTCAGATTAAACGTGGCTCTCGAATTGAGGTTGTTGATGTCGAGGTTCCAGGTGCAGGTCTACCATAACTTTCTAACGTTATTTAAATATTAAAAAGCTAACATGTCTTTAATTCAGAACCTATTTATAAAAGCCTTAAAAGATATACTGGACAAACTCAAAACCTAAGCTATTGATACTACGAATTATGGTATCAGTGCTTAGGTTTTATTGTGCTAATCTGCAGGGAATTTAAATTATCAATTTAAAGAAAGAGCTCATGGCTAATCAAAAAGCAATATTATGCTTATAAAAGCACACTACTCATAGATATATTTTATAGGGTTATTTTTGTTTCAAGTTTAATGCGAGGAAAATATTAAGATAGGTCAGTGAATACGTGATGATTTGATATTTTAGAGTATTTGAGAAGATGATATCCTTTATTTATAGAGATCATACGCATTTGGTGGTAAAAGGAGGATAGTATGCGTATTTGAATTAATTCTCAAATATATAAAGGCTCAATTTTCAATGTTAAAAACGAATAAGTTTATTGTATGTTAGATTTGGTTAGTTATTTTCTTTTATTTTGATATTTAAATGCCTAAAGTATGGATACTATATGAAATAATTTATTTTTAATTGATATAAAATGAACTGCTATTCTACTTACATAAAAAGGTGATTGGTAGATAGTATCAAGAAAGGAACGAATAATATATGAAGAAATTAGATGAAGTTTTAGAAAATAAGGAAAGTAATTATATAATGCCGTTCTTCTGGCAGCATGGTGAAGAAGAAGGTATATTGCGCGAATATATGAAAAAAATTAATGAATCCGGAATAAAAGCTGTATGTGTGGAATCACGTCCTCATCCTGATTTTTTGGGGCCTAAATGGTGGGAAGACATGGATGTAATTATGGATGAAGCAAGAAAACGTAATATGAAAGTGTGGATTGTAGATGATTCTCATTTTCCAACAGGTTATGCCAATGGAAGAATTAAAAAAGAGTATCCAAATCTACAAAAATTATTTTTAAAAATCCATCAGCAAGATTTTGTAGGTCCCTATAAAGATGCAGGAATTATTGTAAAGTGGGCAGCCAATGGTTCAAGAGATGCTGTCATGAGCGTGGGAGTAGAAAAGTCTAAAAAGGAAACAAGCAAATTTAACTTGGAAGATAAGATCATAGGAGTAATTGCAGCGAAGATAATTAACAGTGATGAAATAGATCCTGATACTTTATGCGATATATCAGACAACCTAATGAATGGCGTTGTTTACTTTGATATTCCAGAAGGGCATTGGAGAATTTTTACTATTGTACAAACCTTCAATGGTGGAGAAAAGTCTACAGAAGGTTATTTGAATCCAATTGATCCAAGAGGAACACAAGTATTAATTGATACGGTTTATGAAGCACACTTAAGTAGATATAAAAAAGATTTCGGAACAACTATTGCTGGATTTTTTTCAGATGAACCACGTTTTGGAAATGTGAAAGGACCCAACGCTTCAATTGGAAGATTTGACATGGTATTGCCATGGAGAGAAGATCTGATAGACCTATTGCAAAAAAACACTTCAGAAGAGGTTGTTAAATATTTACCCTTGTTATGGGCGAATGGAAAGTCAAGAGAAAATAAAATTAGATATTTATATATGGATTTGATAACTAAGCTGTATTCTGAAAATTTTACCCAAAAGTTGGGGGAATGGTGCAGAGCCCATAATGTTGAATATATTGGGCATGTAATAGAGGATAATAATGCACATGCCAGATTAGGCTATGGAGCAGGTCATTTTTATAGAAGCTTGTGGGAACAAGATATGTCAGGGCTAGATGTAGTATTACATCAAATATTGCCCGGAATGGATAAAGGATATTTTAAATCATCTACATCATCAGGTTGGGATGGTGAGTTTTTTCACTATGCATTAGCTAAAATGGGAGCATCTTTGGGCCATATGGATGAAAAGAAAAACGGACGCACATTGTGTGAAGTTTTTGGAGCGTATGGATGGGGCGAAGGATTAAAGCTAATGAAGTGGATAACGGATCATATGCTCGTTAGAGGAGTTAATTACTTTGTACCACATGCGTTTTCGCCAAAAGAATTTCCAGATTTAGATTGTCCACCTCACTTTTATGCCCATGGTAAAAATCCACAGTTTAGATACATGAAGATTTTAAATGAGTATACGAATAAGATTAGCCATTTGCTGACCGATGGGATACATGTAGCACCCGTAGCTGTTTTATATCATGGTGAAGCAGAGTGGTCCGGTGAATATATGCTATTACAAAAACCGGCTAAAGAGTTAATGCAAAATCAAATTGATTTTGATATATTGCCCACTGATATATTAATTACGTCTGAAATTAAAGATCAGAAGCTTATTGTAAATAACGAATCGTTTTCAGGGCTAGTCATCCCATATTCTGAATCTTTACCTAAAAAACTAATAGAAAAACTATTAGTTTATTTAGAGGCCGGGTTTAAAGTTTATTTTATAGATGATCTTCCAAAGGGTTCTAGTGAAGGTATTAATATTGATAAGGAATTTCGAAAATTACAAGAAGTTGAAAATTGTAAAGTAATAGGGCTTGATAATTTAGTAACTGATTTAAAAAATTCAGATATTTATGATATCCAGGTTGATGATCAGCAACCATACTTAAGATATTATCACTATACCCATCAAGATGGAGATGTATTTATGTTCTTCAATGAACATCCGTATCATTCCATTAATACAGTGGTTGAGGTTCCTCTTCACTTAGATGCATATGTATATGATGCCTTTGAAAATAAAGTTCTTAATATAAATTTAGAGAGAACTCAAAAAGGCAGCAAGTTTAAATTAAACCTTGAAAAATATGAATCTAAAATAATTATTTTTAGTAAAAACATAACGGCGAGTATCGAATCCATAATAACGGATAAGCAGCAGATCGATATTCAGGAGATCAGTGGTGAGTGGAAAATTTCGTTATCTACCTCTGAAAAATATCCTGAATTTGAAACCACTACAGTATTAGATAAGCTGGTTAACTTAGCAGCACCGAATTTATACCCTGATTTTTCGGGTACGGTTAGATACGAAATAGACTTCAACGTAAGTAAAAACTTTGAAAATGCATTTATATTCATAAAAGATGCCTATGAAATTGTGAATATTTCCATGAATGGCTGCCATGTTGGAAGTAAAATATGCCCACCCTATAATTTTGAAGTGAGCAATTGCTTAAGAATGGGGAGTAATAATTTAGTAATTGAAGTGACGAATACTTTAGAAAAAGAGCAAAAGGACTTTTTTTCACAGTACCTTATACATGAACCAACTGGCATTACGGGTTCTGTTAATTTAGTGCTTTACTAACCGTATTATTGTAGCTTCGGTCTAAAGCGGTTTAAATGAGATATTATCCTAAATTTAATTATTAAAATTACAGAGGATGGGTTCTTATGAGTTTTTCAAATTTTATTAAGAACATGTTTAATATACAAGATAAAAAAGAAACAATTAAAAAAGATCCAGCACTTAATAATAAACAAAAATCAGAAATAATATACAGCCCATTAAGTGGTGAGGTTAAAAATCTTAGTGAAGTAAATGACATCACATTCTCCCAAGAATTAATGGGGAAAGGAATAGCAATTGAGCCGTCTATAGGTAAAGTGGTTTCGCCGGTTAATGGGGAAATTGCAGCGTTCTTTGTTACTAAGCATGCTATTGCATTGAAGACCGACGATGGAGTTGAGATTTTAATTCATATAGGCATTAATACAGTTGCTTTAAAGGGCAAATATTTTGTACCTCATGTAAATGAGGGGGATCGAGTTAATATCGGAGACCTATTAGTAGAATTTGATGTGGAAGCTATTAAAAAGGAGGGATATGAAGTTATAACTTCTATCGTTATTACTAATACAGATAACTATAGAGATATCAAGAAAACGGATAGCAATAAGGTATTAGCAAAAGATAGGCTGATGGAAGTTATATCATGATAGTAGTGTGAAAAGGTGGAAGAGTAAAATAAGGCAGCCACCAATATGAGCATTTTCAGTGGGACCAAACAACGTAGGAATATTGAGGTGTTACTTAATCCAATAGGAAAATGCCTCAATTTTCCGACGTGATTTGTACAGCTGTGCAATTTGTTCAACAACGGAACTAACAAATGGATGTACAGAGTCCAAATGGAGTCCTATGTTCGTTACAGTGTTCCTTTAAATATAGATATAAATGAAAACGATTACAACAGTATGGAAACGCTTACGTTAAGAGGTTTTGTTTATACCTGGTGTGTAGCTAAAGGAAGGGGAATAGTTAATGAAGAAAAGCAAAATCATCAGTGCAATTTTAGCGGCTCTATTATTTTTGGTAGCAAATACGACGCAAATCAGTGCAAATTCAAATTTTTCATTAGCTATACATGATCATGTGGCTAATACCTCAATTAGCGATTATAAAAGAATGGAAAACGCGGATCTGAGCGAACTGGTGTTATCGAGCGGGACGCTGACTCCTGCTTTTGCAGCTGGAACAACCGAATACAGTGTGAATGTTCCTTACGATGTAACCAGTATTTCGGTAACAGCCAGCGTCTATGACAGCAACGCCACAATGAAAGTAAACGGGAAACCTGTTGCAAGCAGTCAGGCAAGCGACCCAATGAGCTTGAGCGCTAATAATAACATCCTCACCATCGAAGTAACCGGACAAGAAGGAATGGTGACGAAACTATATAAGGTGACCGTGACGCGAGTATCAGGTTCACCTTCATCATCGGATTGCACACCGCAAGAAACGGGAGGGCCTCTTTGGGTCACAGCAGCGTGTATCGACTCACAGTATAATAATCCAGTTATTGATAGGGAGGTTGACCTAACATCTCCAGTTCCGCATCATAAAGTGTCAGGCCACTTTGAGGGTACTGAAGCGAAGTTCAACTTTTACTTGCCGCCGAAAGAACAGTGGAAGGGCCGCTTCTTCCAGAAAGTATATCCGCTTTATGATGAGAATGCCTTTGATAGTCATATTGCTTTCGGCGCAGCCAGCGGGGCTTATACGGTTCAGACGAATGCAAGTAGCGGATACCGAATTGATGCAGCCGCGGCAAAGTTCTCCAAGGTGTACGCGGCGGATTACTACGACACTGACGATTATATCTATGGATATATATACGGTGGAAGCGGAGGCTCTCTTCAGACGATTGGTGCAATTGAAAATACTAAGGGAGTGTGGGACGGAGCAGTGCCATTTGTCCCGGTTGTACCAACGTCCATTCCAAACAATGGATTCATATTGGCCTATGCGAACTTTGTGCTCAAAGACAAGGCTTTACAGCTAAAGGACGCATTGAGCCCGGGAGGTAGCGGTGACCCTTATTCCAGTTTGAATGACATGGAGAAGGCAGTACTGCAAGAGGTGACGAAGTTGGGAGTTCCTTTAAGAGGGTTGGAGGGGGCACTCAGCCAGAACGATCTTCAGAGTCTCCTCTTTGGTTTCGGAGACACGATTAAATCGATGGATAGCACCTATGTCGAAGATTTCTGGAACAAGCCAGGCTACCTAGGTACGGAACAATCGGATCTCGGAGATTTGTTCCGCAGCGCCAAGATCGATCAATGGGCCACCATTACTCAGGTTAGCCGGGACAAGCAGAATGCACCGACAAGCGTTTCTCTTGACAATGCGCCATCAACACTGCCTCGAACCGGTGCAGATTACACACTTTATACAGCTGACGGAACGACAAAGATCGGGACACTAAAAGGTTCGTTTGATCCGACTAAGAAAAACTTCACGATTGGGAGCGAAAACTCCAATAGCGTATTAAGCGCCCTAGAAAGCGGTGCCAAACTGCATATCGACAACCGATGGCATCTTGCGTTGCTATCGTACCATCGTCACCAGGTTCCGAGCGGACCCAACTTTTATTCCTGGGATCAATTTAAAACAGCTGACGGAACTCCCATTTATCCTCAGCGTCCTATGGAGATTGGCCCCATGATCATGAGTGGTGTTGCAGGAGGTGGCTCACACAACGGGCATATTCAAGGAAAAGTCATCCTTATCTCCAACTTGCTCGATATGGGATCTTTTCCTTGGCATTCGGACTGGTATAGTGCAAGGGTGAAGCAGTATCTTGGTGAAAGCTTTGATGATCATTTCCGTGTCTGGTTCAACGACAATGCGGATCATTACGATAATGGGGCAAGCACTTATACTGTTGTACAATATGATGGCATTCTCGAACAGGCACTTCGTGACCTAAGCGCTTGGGTAGAACAAGGGGTGGCTCCTGCAGAGTCAACCCAATACAAGGTAGTCGATGGTCAGATCAAGTTGCCGGAGAGTGCTGCGGATCGTAAGGGGATACAGCCGGTCGTCGATTTACTTGTTAACGGCACGACTAAAATTCATGTTAAGACCGGCCAACGTGTCACCTTCCAGGGCAAAGCTGCGGTCCCTCCTGGTAACAGTAAGGTTGTGAAAACTGAATGGGACTTCGAAGGTACGGGGAACTACAAGAAGGTATCCTTCGGTACCCCTAAGGCCTCGGTAACGGAGTCGGTATACTTTATCTATACCAAGCCAGGAATCTACTACCCAGCTCTAAGAGTGACCGCACAGCGTGATGGTGACGAAGAATCACCCTTTACACGAATTGAGAATCTAGAACGTGTTCGTGTAGTTGTAGAAGAAGAACAGAAAAATTCAGGGAAAGGAAAATCAAGCGAAGAAGAGAGCTCCTTAGGAAGTATACAAGACAAGGCTGGAGAAGAGAGCTCTATAGGAAGCCTACAAGACAATGTTGAGGTGGATAATGGTACAATAAGAGTGAAACCAACGATCAATGCTAATGGAAAAGCAACTGTTCAACTGAACGCTGAAACTGTAAAGCGGGCACTCAAACAAACAGATGGAGACAAACTTGGAATTAAAGTAGAAGCAATTGAAAATATGAATGAAATTGAAATTGAATTTCCTGTTGATGTATTGTTAAGCAATGGAAAATATTTAATTAATAATTTCGAAATCGAGACAGGATTAGCTAAATTAAATGTATCTTCAAAGTTGATTTCTAGAAGTTCAGCAGAGGCGAAGAATGTGAAGGTTTCTGTGACTAAAGTAAACTCATCCAGCCTATCACAGAAGATAAAAATTCCATTGGGCGATAGACCAGTTTACAGTTTTAGTTTGGAAATTGATGATAAAAAGGTAAGTGAGCTTGATGGAAGAAACGACGTTCAAGTGACAATACCATACAAATTGAAATCAGATGAGCAACCCAATAAGATGGTCATCTACCAAATTAGGGATAATGGAGATTGTAAAATTGTAGTTAATGGAAGACTAAACAAAAAGACAGATGGGATAGAATTTAAGCCTAAGCGATTGGGTAAGTTTGCAGTAGCTTTTACGGAAGTTAACTTCCAGGATGTAACAAAAGAGTGGGCAAAGGAGCCGATTGAGGCTTTAGCTGCAAGGGGCGTTATCATCGGAACAGGGGATGGAAAGTTCAATCCGGACGATAAAGTGACGAGAGCCGAATTCATTGCGATGCTGATGAATGTTTTTGAACTCACCGATAGCAATGCGACAACGACCTTTTCAGATATCAAAACAGGCGCATGGTACTATGATGAGGTTGCTACAGCACAACGGTTAGGTATTGTTAAAGGCAGACCGAACGGTAGTTTTGGTGCACAAGATGAAATCACGAGACAAGATATGGTTGTAATGGCCTATCAAGCAACGACCTATGCCGGGCTGACCTCAGATAGTGAAGCCCCGCTAAGCTTTGTCGATGCAAACGGCATTTCTTCATATGCGTTAGAAGGCATTACTGCAATGCACAACGCTGGAATAATAAGCGGAATGGATAAAGGAGAATTTGCACCAAAGTCTAAATCAACCCGTGCGCAAGCTGCAGTTGTAATTAATAATATTCTCTTCTCATTATAACGTTTGTTTTACAGAGGCTTACCCACTATCATACGATGGTAGGTAAGCCTTACTTCTTATAAACGTGCGTTGCTAGATACAAGATAATGAAGATCCATGAGGGTTAGTCGTCTTATACATCTGAAAACCTGGTACGAGAAATACGGGAATTTTACTCAACGCAACAAGAACCAATGCTAAAATTTAAGCCCACTTGTATATAGATGTTTCATTGAGTATAATGTGCTTATGGAAGTTGCATTTTAAAATGAGAAGGTGGGAGAAAATTGAGTACAGCGTCTCGGGGTGTTCACATTGGTCCCCCTCGTCTAAAAATAGCGATTCATGCCATTGTTTGGCTAGCTAAAAGTGGCAGCATGATCAGCAGTGCGTTGATAGCGAGACAAGTCGATTCGCATGCCACCTTTATTCGCAGAGTTATGCAGTCATTGAACAATGCTGGCATTGTTGAATCAAAAGGCGGACGAGAGGGTGGATATTTTTTAAAAAAATCTGCAGCAGAGATTACAATAGGCGATATATACGAAGCAATAAATAGTATTTCCAATGATACTGAAATTAATGTGGATTGCGGAGAAGACGGAGAAAAGTTAGATGTTGAGCAGTTAGATGTTGAACTTGAAAAGATTCTCCAGGAAGCTGAATTAAAGACAATTGAGTATTTGCGAAGTTATACGATTGCTCAATTAATGGATCGAGTCCAATTTTTTAAAGAATAATAAAGCTGGATAGCTAACATTAAGTTGCAGAATCATATGCAACTTTTTATTAGAATAAATTGTGCTTAATAAAAGCACAGAAAAAGAAAGGCATCTTGCTTAGCATGAGTTTGGACATTGACGGTTGCAAATCTATGAAAACGCGAGTGAATGGAAGGAAACATTCATTATAGTGGGAGGAATTATTATGGAAAAGAAACGTGCTGTGGTGATTGGAGCAACGGGGCAGATTGGGCGAGCAGCGGTGAACGCGCTGGCACGGGATGGCTGGGAGGTAACGGCGGTCTCCCGAAGCGGGGGGCGGGACGAAGGATGGCCTGATGAGGTACGCGTCGCGCAGGCCGACCGGGCCGATGATGCAGCCCTGGCCGCCGCAATCGGCGACGGCTGCGACGTGGTGGTGGATGTCGTCTCATACGGTGCCGCACACGCACGGCAGTTGACTGCTTTGGCTGATCGTATCGGCTCGGCGGTGGTCCTTTCCACAACGTTAGTATACGAGGACGATAAGGGACGTAACTTTAATACGGTAGCGGAACCGGACGGCTTTCCCCACTTTGCGGTACCGATCCTAGAAAGCCAGCGGACGATCCAGCCTGGTGAGACTACCTATAGTACTGGCAAGGTGGCTATGGAGCAAGAACTACTTGCGGCGGGCGACCGGTTGCCAACAACGATACTGCGCGCGGGCGCTGTTTACGGCCCGTATAGCTCATTCCCTTATGAGTTGTACTTCATCAAGCGTAACCTTGACGGGCGGCGTCAACGAGTTCTTGAGTACCGTGGGACAGGTCTTTTCCATCGGGTGAGCGTTCACAATCTCGCGGAGTTGATCCGGCTGGCGGCAGCGAACCCAGGCTCTCGGGTGCTCAACGCCTGTGACCCTAAGGTGCCAACAGTGGCCGAGATCGGAGCGGCAATTGATGCCGTGATGGGTGTAGAGACTCCCGAGACGTTACTGCTGGACGGTCCGGCTCCATCGCTGTCCGTGGGAAAAACACCGTGGATGGTTGATCACCCCATAATTTGCGACATGACCGCCGCCGAACGGGAGTTGGGTTATCGGCCGATAGCAGCCGACGTCCAGATCCTGACAGAGACGGTCGAGTGGCTGGCGGGACAACTGGCGGGACGGGACTGGAGAGAAGTATTCCCGTTGTTAGCCCAAGCGCAGCCACACCTCTTTGACTACGCAGCTGAAGACGCTTGGCTGCTAAAATCCTGAGGTGATAAACGAAGGGAGCGGTCGGAACTCCCAGCTCGCCTTTTATCCATCAAGCCTGTTCGGCCTTTGGGTTCAACGATTTGGCGAGCGGGGCGCACTTCATGTTGCATTTCATGTCGATTTTGCCCACCTTGCAGGTGAGGAGATAGATGTCCAAGCGCCATGCGTCCATTAATTATTGGAGGGGGTGATAACGTCAAAATAAAATAGTTATAGTTACAGATGCCAGGTTTCAGGATAGCAGGTCCAAGTGAATGGCTTGTACGTGGATTTACCCGTTTAGTTTTGCGGAATCGCCTGTCGGCCAGAAAATGCTCAGCGTTTTAGAAAAAGGCATTATACCATGTTACTAAATAGAACGGATAAAGCTTTCAGATTAGCGGGAAAAAACTTATTACGACTTGGTCATTTTCGACTTGACTTAAAGCGACAAATGAAACGTTCCTGGTCATTAAGCATAAACGAATGGTTTGCATGTCTAAAGAAGTGAAAATGAGGAGGATATCCATATGGGAAGAAAAATTGCAATCATTACAGGGGCGAATCGGGGGATCGGGTTTGAAATTGCTAAACAGCTAGGCAAGCTTGGCGTCACCGTCATTATGACGGCTCGCAAAGAAGATCAAGGGATGGCGGCCTGCGACAAATTGAAGCAGGAAGGGCTTGACGTTCATTTTCACCAGCTTGATATGACTAACGAGTCCAGTATTCGTAAGTTGGCTTACGACATGCGGGAGCAATTTGGAGTCGTTGACATTCTGGTTAATAATGCAGGCATCTCTATCGATGGTAATAAGGATACAACAAATATCGATTTGGAAACGGTTCGAACTACAATGGAAACGAATGTCTACGGTCCACTTCTCTTATCGCAAGTGCTCATCCCTTTAATGCAAGAAAGTGCAGACGGCAGAATCGTCAATGTATCCAGCAGCATGGGAGCTTTAAATGATGGTATGGGCGGCGGGTATTTTGCATACAGTATGTCCAAAACTGCCCTGAACGCGCTTACGTTAAAACTGTCAGCAGACTTAAGTAGCAGCAAAATCACGGTAAATTCAATGTGTCCGGGATGGGTTCGTACCGATATGGGTACTGCCGATGCTCCGAGATCGGTTGAGCAAGGGGCTGATACGGCTGTTTGGCTGGCGACGGGCGATGTAGGAACGACCGGCAAGTTTTTTAGAGATCGCTCCGTGATCAGTTGGTAACATAATAGTCCCTTTTATACAGGTGATATCATAGATGAAAGCTTTAGTTCTGGATCAATCGGGGCATCCTTATTGTCTGTAAATAATAAAGTTTTAGACTGTACGGAATCGCTAAACTAAATGGCGATAGTTCAATGAGTTTCATCTGAAAATGCCGAACTCTTTGTGATAGAGTTCGGCATTTTTTGGTTCTCCCAGTCTAACATAATTATTAGCCGTCTATTCTTGTAAGTGAGCCCTGTTGAAAAAGACACTGCATTAAATACTTGACTCTCCCCATTAGGGGAGACATTAAACTCAATTTGTAAGTTAATCGATTAAAAGGAGGAAGTCAAAATGAACTTAGATATTAGAGACATTAGAAAAGAGGATATAGAACCTATTAAAGCGATTATCGCAGATACCTGGAACGCAAAGGATTTTATCGAGGATGAAGGCATAATAAATGCAACAGTTACAATGATGTTCATAAGTCCAATATTAAATAAAAGTACTTTTGGAAGAGTAGCTACATTAGATGGAGAAGTCATTGGTGTAATTTTTGGTTCAAGAGTTGGTGAAATAACATCTTATAGATTGTTACAAGAAGATTATACAAGTGAATTGCTACAACTCTTAAATCTAAATGACATCGAACGAAAAGTATTTGTTGAACTCACCTCTATGACTAATGAGGCATACAGCAAGTTAATTAGAGGAAAAGAAGATGAGTTTCAGGGGTGCTTAGAATTCTTTGCTGTTTCTGAAGGAGCTAGAGGAAAAAAGGTAGGGAAACAATTATTTAATGAGCTCATCTCTTACTTAAAAAATACAAAAACAAATAAAATTTATGTGTATACAGATACAATGAGTAACTATGGATTCTATGATCATAATGGATTTGTCCGTCTTGATGAAGAAGTAACTGTATTTAATCTACCTAACGGCAAACTCGAAAATACAAATTTTATTTATGAATACAAGCTATAAGCTAAAAGTCAGCCCACCTTATTTATAGGGTGGGCTTTAGACTAATTTGAAATTGAGAGAAATGATTATATTGATTAAAAACATCTGTCACTAGATAAAACATATAAACCTTATTACACGTCAAACTGTTTTTCTCCAAATATTCTTTTACTAATTGAAATGTTTCAATTTCAGTATCTCCCGTGCAATTAATAGTTAAATATTCTCCTTTTGATAATTTAGATACATTAAAGGTATCTTTAAGCAATCTATAATCATCTGATGTTATTAGACGAAATACATCACTGATTTTCCAATTATCATGGTGACATGAATAAATTAATCCATACTGAAACGTTTGGACTGCCAATTCGCCTAATTTTTCATCTAACTTATCGAATGACTTTATCTCATTAAGTTCTCCAACTTGAGTAGGTAAACTTAAAAAGTATCTGTCTTTAAATGTTTGAATATTAAATCCATTGTTCATGAGTCCATCTTCAGATGAATGGATAGCTGTCTTTAATATTTCTATTTGTTTATTAAGTTGCTCTAATTTCTTTATTTCTTTATGAATTTCTTCATTTTTCTGTTCCAAGTAAAATTTAAGGTAATTAGTATCGGCTTTAGCAAATAAAGCTTTAATTTCTTTGACACTTACATTACTTTGCTTGCAAATTTTTATAATATCCAGATAGATGAATTGATTAATTGTATAATAGCGATAACCGTTTTCGGGATTAGTGTATGCAGGTATTAACAAACCAATATTATGATAATAACGTAGGGCTTTTATCGTAACATTTTTTAATCTAGAAACTTCTCCAATTGAAAAATACCTTTTATTATCCATAAATTCCTCCAATAAGTCTTATGTATGAAAGTCGTTCTCCTGATACATCAATTCCTATCTTCCTAATAAATCACAAGTTGTGTTCTTATTCAACGGGTCAAAATAGTCAAAACAGCAGCAAACCTCATTCCAGCGACATCGTCCGCAAACCGACCAACCTACGCAAGCCCTGATGGCAAAAAGGGAACGCCTAAGCATAGAGAACGAATAGCACACAATAAATCGCATTTAAGGGATTTGAATTTGCGTTTTATCCAAAAGCTATGTATAGAATATTAAAATATTGTATACTGTTCAGACTATACTTCCTTGCAACATGTAGTGGGAAAGAGGGGGCATTTATGTATAGAGTGGCTATTTGCGATGATGAGTACAAGCAAAGAGAGCTTGTTAAAAATATGCTGATCGCTTTATCAATCAAAACAAATATAGAATTTAAAGTTGAATTATTCGACTCAGGAGAACAACTAGTATCTCATTATCAAAACCATGAGTCTCCATTCCATATCTTAATATTGGATGTTGAAATGAATGGCATGAACGGAATTCAAACCGCCCAAAAAATAAGGAGTTTAAATCACCTAGATGAACAGATTATTTTTTTAACGAGCTACCCTGAATATATGGTGGAAAGTTTTGACGTAGTTACATTTCAATATTTAATAAAACCGATTGCTCCCTATATCTTTGAGGAAAAAATAATAAAGCTGTGTCAATATTTTCAAGCTCTCGATAAAAAATTCGTTATCATCAAGTCAGCTTATGAGGAAGTGCTTTTAAAATATGATGATATCATTAGTATTGAAGTGGCCAAAAGCTTGACCATAAAAAACAAGCTGCATTTTGTAACCTCTACACAAACCTATGATAGCAAAGGGATTCTTTCTGATTATGCATCAGCATTAAAGGAACATAATTTTTTACAAATTCATCGTTCGATTATTATAAATTTAATTCATGTCAAAAAATTTGCTGGCGGTGATGTTCTGATGTCAAATGATGTGAAGTTGCCTATTGGACGTTCTAAAATAAAAGAAGTTAAAGATTTGTATACCAAATTTATGATTATGAAGATGCATTAATATGATGGCATATAACTACCTGTTTCTTAACCTATGTGTCGTACTGGTGATGTGCTTTCAGGTCAATTTTTATTTCAACTCGGTTTTTGATAAGTCCAGTCGAAAGCCGAACAGAATGATGTATTTCATTATTTTCGGGTTGCTGAATTTTTTATATTTAACTGTTTATCTGACTCCTACGTTTTCCTCCATTTTGGCGTTATTTGTCATATTTAGCTTGGCTCAGTCTTATACCGTGGAAATAAAGACAAAGATCATTTTTTCCATTCTTTATGCTGTGTTGATCACCATCGTTAATCTTTTATCCCTGTATATTTTATATGCTGTAGACTCCGTTAAGATTAGCAACTTTAGTCATTTGAGCGGACAGGATCACTTGATATTTTCTAAGGTTATGCTACTCAGCTGTATTATCATGTTTGCTGTCATTCAGATTATACGGCTATTCGCCAAACGCAGAACCTTCCCTTTGCAGCATCGTTACTATTTTTTATTTTTAATCGTTCCCATCATAAGTATATACCAGGTTAATGTTTTATCTGTTTATAGTGAAAAGAATATGTATTATTTTGGCTCTATTATTGGCTTTATTTCTTTAAATGTTTTTATTATATACATCTTCGATAATGTTATTGAAAAATTCCAGTTAATGCATGAAAATGCTCAACTACAACATCAGATGGACTACCAAGATGCTAACTACGAAAAAACGGTTCACAGCTTCAAAAATATAAAAAGAATCATTCATGATACACATCAACAGTTTTTGTATATTGACGAATGTATCAAGAGAAATGAATTAGCTGAGGCGAGTGAACATATTAAGATCACATTAAATAAAATCGAAGGAGCATATCAAAGGGTTAATACCGGTAATCTGGTTATAGATGCCCTTGTCACGAATAGTCTTAATATTGGACAAGCTAATGGCATAAAGGTAGATACCCAACTTAACTTATATTCACAGAAAGTAAATATTGAACGTTATGATTTATGTGTTGCTCTAGGGAATATGCTGGATAATGCCATAGAAGCATCTAAAAAGGTCAAGATTGCTGAGGACAGGTTCATTCTTATTAAAATACAATCCAATGAGTCCGCGCTTTTCATTCACATTCTGAATCATGTGGAGAATGAAGTGTCTCATTTGCATAGTCAAAAATCAAACCCGGATGTTCATGGCATTGGCTTAACCAATATATCTAGAATATGTGATAAATACGGTGGGAATATGACCATTGAAACGAAAAATAAAGTATTCGATAATATGGTTTTATTACCATTTTATAAGGACATTCCTTAGACATCTTGTTGTTTAGGGATTGTTTTTTACGTTTAAGGGTGTTTTTTTATATAGAATCCTCGTTCGTTGTATGATCAGGTCAGTAATAAAGTCTGATGAAGCTATAAGAGGAGGAAATATGGAATGAAGAAAATAATAGCTGTGTTCGTTTCTGCTATGCTTTTTGTGCTGCCAATGGCGAATACTTTTGCTCAAGGCACTCCTGAACCCATCAAGGAAAAGGCTCGCAGTCTGGCCTCAGAGCTGGTATCCAAATACGGTGCTAGCGGTGTGCAGTATGCCATTATGGACCATGGAAACATCGTATTATCGGATAGCGTGGGTGTAAAGAATAAAGCAACCAACGAGCCGATCACCAAAGATACGATGTTTGGTATAGGCTCTACAAGCAAAATGTATGTAGCTGCTGCAACGATGATGCTGGTGGATGCCCATAAGGTAGATATTGATCAGCCGCTCACAACATACATTAAGGACTTTACAATGGCCGATGAAAGGTACAAAAAAATTACACCGCGTATGCTGTTAAATCATTCGTCAGGCCTTTACGGTGCCCACTTAAAAAATAGTATGTTATTTAATGACAATGATACAAAAAATCATGATGAGCTCTTGCTAAGGTTGCAATCAGAAACTTTAAAATCAAACCCTGGCGAATATTCCGTATATACCAATGATGGATTTCAATTGCTCGAAATATTGGTTGAGCGGGTGAGCGGTCTAAGTTACACCGATTTCCTGGCAAAGCATATTAGTGGACCTTTGGGTTTGAAATCTACCAAAACACCTCTCGATCAATTTGATAGACAACAGCTGTCCAAAACTTATTTTCCTGCGATTGAGGGGGCTTTACCGGTTGAAAATGCCAATGTCATCGGGACAGGGGGCTTATACTCCACCGCGGAAGAGGTGGTTATGTTTTCAGAAGTATTAACGGGGAACAAACCCGATATTTTATCTAAGCAATCAGCCAAGTCCATGCAAAGTCATGAATATCGAAATGGAGTATGGGTACCTGAAGAGACAAACAGCTTTAATTATGGACTTGGTTGGGATGCGGTTCAGTTGGCACCGTTTAGTGATTACGGAATAACTGCGTTATCCAAGGGTGGGGATACTGTTTTGTATCATTCTACTTTGATCACCATACCAGAGCATCATATTTCTATGGCTGTGCTTTCATCTGGAGGTTCTTCCATCCTGGATAGTATTTTTGCTTCTAATGTTTTATTGGAGCTTCTAAAAGACAAGGGCATCATTAAAGGCATTCTACCGGGTAAAACCTTTGAACCTCCTGTAAAAGTGGAAATGCCATCTGATTTACTTACTTATTCTGGATTATATGGCACTGTGGGTACAACCATCAATGTAGAAATTAAAAACGGAGAGCTTGAATTACCAGCTTTTCTGGATGGAATAGTCCCGGCGCAAAAATATGTGTATACAGGCAATGGAGAATTCAAAAGCAGTGATGGCAGTGTAGCGATAGGCTTTGACAAACAAAAAAATGGGAAAACGTATATTAAGGCTAACTTCTACGTAAACTTTCCGGGATTAGGTCAAATGGTTATGGTGACTTATGAATATCAAAAGCTGGATGCCAATCCTCTAAATACTACTGTTAAAAAGGCATGGGAACATAGAAACGGGAAAAATTATTATGCCCTGGATGAAAAGATATCTTCTATTTTTTATTTGGCCCCATCATTTATAACGAAAAAAATATCCGTTGATCATGATGGATACGCAAGTGGTACTAAAATTGTGGATGAGAATAAAGCCGTTAATGCTGTTGAGATTCCTGTTATGAGTGGAAGAGATGCATTTGATTTGAATTTTACTACCAAGGATGGTTCAGAGTATTTAACCATAGATGGACAGTCCTACATCAGTGAGGATGCTATTAAACCTGTCCTGGGCGGGAAATCAGTGTACACCATACCATCGAATGGTCAAGCCACATGGTTTAAAATAGATAAAAACGTAGCCCATAAAACAATGACCGTTGATGTTCCAACAAGTGGAGGGTTCGCTGTCTATGATGAAAACGGAACGGTTGTAGATTTTTCAACTGCCAGCCATAACAAAACGGTTGTGCTGCCCAAAGGTGGCTTGATCGTTTTAGGTGGCAATGCAGGGGATAGATTTAAAATCAATTTGAATTAAGCGTGTAGCCGCTCCTGAAAAATTTAGGAGCGGCTATTATGATAGGATGAGTTCTTTATTTTGGATTTTGTGTTTTTTTGTCCCTTTTGCAGTAACACTTACCCCCACGAGGAAGTTACTATATTATGTGATATACTTCATTCCAGGATTTCTGAGGGGTGTTTTTTTTGTTTACTAATGTCCTGCGACAACGACTTTTACGAAATCACATGTGAGATTCTTTTCACTACGGTAAATTCACATATTAGTCCATATAAAATGAGAAAAATATCGGGGTGTATACACTTTAATAGATACATTTATCCATAACTCTCTAGATGATATTTCAACCAAGTTTATTCACCACCTCATACATACTACATAGTGTATACAATATTCTCGAGGAGAGACAGGAACATATATTATTGAAATATGATGAACAATAATGGTTAAAATGATGTCATTGCATATAAAGCGAGGAATGATGAAGACATGTTTTTTCACGTTTAACAATGTTAAAATAATAGAATAATTGGAGACTTGGCATGAAGAGAAGGCAGGTTGAATCAATGAAACCAAAACTTAACGATGTTGCACAATTAGCTGGAGTTTCACCGACTACGGTTTCTCGCGTACTTAATAATCGTGGCTATATCAGTCAAGAAACGAAGGATCAAGTTCATAAAGCGATGCAGGAGCTAAATTATTTTCCTAATGATGTAGCTCGGTCATTATTTACTAAACGGACAAATCTGATTGGATTAATCATTCCAACTACGAGCAACCCATTTTTCGGTGAGCTGACTTTCCATATAGAGAATATTTGTGCGTCATTAGGCTATAAGCTGTTGCTATGTAACAGCTTAAATCAGCTGGATAAAGAAGAGTCTTATGTAGATATGCTTATGCGAAATCAAGTTGACGGTATTATCGTCGGTACACACAACCGAGGTATCGTAAATTATGAACAGAAGAATATTGCAGTCATTGCGATCGACCGTTTCCTATCCGATTCAATCCCAGTTGTAGGATCGGATAATTATATGGGTGGAAAACTGGCATCAGAGCTGCTTATTGAAAAGGGGTGCAAGCATATCTTACACATAAATGGCCCTGTTGAATTGGAAACACCAGCAAGTTTAAGAAGAAAAGCATATGAAGATGTGATGGAGCAGTATAGTCGAGAGGCAATTACCTATGAAGTACATGATCCCTTTCACCAACAGAATCACGATGAACCGATTAAACGCTTGCTCGATGAACATCCTGAAGTAGATGGATTGTTCGCGAGTAATGACATGGTGGCAGCGTCTTTTATTGCTGAAGCAAAAAGAAGAGGAAAACGGGTTCCTGAAGATATCCGCGTAGTTGGATATGACGGAACAGAAACAACCCGCAATCTTCTCCCTGAATTAACGACAATTCAGCAACCAATACAGGAGATCGCGAGATCTTCCATAGAGTTACTTATTAAAGAAATTGAAGGTGGATTCAGTGATGTCCCGCGAGAAACCTATCTACCAGTGAAACTGATTAAAGCTAGTACAGCTTAACACAATTTTCATAGTTTTCAGCATTGTGATATAAGATGGGCTATCCTTATTAGAGTAATTGAAATCAAAGAGGAGAGCTCTTTTTCTTTTGAAGATATGTCAAGCGGTTGACATATGAAAGCGGTTGACATATAATCGATCTGTAAATACGAAAGTGCTTTCATTTACATTAAATGTTCAACTAGAGGAGCGTTCGATATGAGAAAGTCAAAGAGCATGTACTGGAAACTAAGTGCCTATTTCTTCTTTTTTTTCTTTACTTGGTCAGCAAGTTATTCATTGTTCTCCATCTGGCTAGGGCAAGAAATCAGTCTGAATGGTGCTGAAACAGGTGTTATCTTTACTGTAAACGCTATCTTTGCGCTATGTATGCAACCGCTTTATGGCTATATATCTGATAAAATCGGATTGAAGAAGCATATTTTATTTCTCATCAGTTCTTTGCTCTTATTTGTTGGTCCTTTCTATATCTTTATCTATGGGCCGTTACTTCAATACAATGTATTTCTCGGCGCCATTGTAGGTGGATTATACCTGGGTATTTCTTTTTTGGCAGGGATCGGAGCCATCGAATCTTATGTCGAGAAAATCAGCCGAAAATATGAATTTGAATACGGGAAATCTCGTATGTGGGGCTCGCTAGGTTGGGCAGCAGCAACATTTTTCGCTGGTCAGCTCTTCAATATCAACCCTAACATTAACTTCTGGATTGCATCAGTATCTGCTGTCATTCTGTTTATCATTATGATGACAATTAAAGTTGAGATGACAGATTCCGAGGTGGAGCGAGCAGAATCTGTTAACTTTAAGCAAATCGGATATTTGTTTGCAAATAAGAATTTATGGTTCTTCATTTTATATGTTCTTGGTGTTACCTGTGTTTACAATGTGTATGACCAGCAGTTCCCGAATTACTTTTCATCAACGTTCTCAACGGTTGCATTAGGCAATCAAGTTTATGGTTACTTAAATTCCCTACAAGTGTTCTTGGAAGCAGGCATGATGTTCTTAGCGCCTTTCATTGTCAACAAAATTGGAGCAAAAAAGGGTCTGATATTGGCAGGGTTCTTGATGGCGTTCCGGATCATGGGTTCAGGCTTAGTTATTGGACCTTATGGTATCTCAGCTATGAAATTGATTCACGCATTGGAACTGCCAATCATGCTGATCGCCGTATTTAAGTACTTGGCTGCTAATTTCGATACGCGTCTGTCTTCGATCTTGTATCTGGTGGGATTCCAGTTTATGAGTCAGGTAGGAGCTTCGATCTTCTCGCCAATCGCCGGTATGTCTTATGACATTAGAGGTTTTGCAAATACGTACGTGATTATGGGTGTATTCGTATTTGTCTTTACAACAATCTCAATCTTTACCTTAAAGAAAGAACCGAAAAATCTGGATCCCAAGCCTAACAAGCATATTGAAACAGCATAGGAGGAAGACAAATGAACACATATCATAACAATACGAAGCAAGCTGAGGAAGCATTGAAACAGGCAGAAGCAAAAATGAACAAGCGGTACCGGTTAGGTTATCATATTATGGCACCAGCAAACTGGATTAACGACCCCAATGGATTAATCCAATTTAAAGGTGAATATCACGCCTTCTATCAGCATCATCCTTATGATAAGAACTGGGGTCCAATGCATTGGGGTCACGTGAAGAGTAAAGACCTTGTACACTGGGAGCATTGTCCGATTGCATTAGCGCCTGGAGATGCATGTGACCTTGATGGCTGCTTCTCAGGAAGCGCAGTAGATAATAACGGCGAATTGACATTAATCTATACTGGCCATCACTATATTGATCAACCAAACAATATCTTTTTCCAAAATCAAAATGTGGCAGTAAGTACAGATGGCATTCATTTTACAAAACTAGGGCAGAATCCCGTAATCGCTGAACCTCCAACAGATAGCTCACAGCATTTCCGTGATCCGAAGGTATGGAAGCATAAGGATACATGGTACATGATCCTAGGTAACAGCACGAAAGAAGATCTGCCGCGTGTTATTCTATATACATCTCCTGATCTTAGAACTTGGACCTATCATGGTGTGCTTCTGCAGGGAGATAAGAATATGGGCTTCATGTGGGAGTGCCCTGATTTTTTTGAACTGAACGGTAAGCATATATTTATGTTCTCCCCGCAAGGTATTGATGCGCAAGGAGATAAGTACAATAATTTGTTCCAGACGGGATATTATGTTGGCGAATATAATTATGATAGTAATGAATATAAACATGGAGAGTTCATCGAGTTGGATAATGGTCATGACTTCTATGCGGTTCAAACTTTTCTAGATGATCAAGGTCGCCGCATTGCGATTGGTTGGATGGATATGTGGGAATCGGATATGCCGACGAAAGCAGACGGCTGGTCCGGAGCATTGACGATCCCACGTGTAATTACGCTGGGTGCCAATAATAAATTGCTGATGAACCCAGTAGAGGAAATGAAGTTGCTTCGTCAAAGCGAACATGTTTTGTACCAATATTGCGCTATTTCTGGAAGTTACTTGACGGAAGTTGAAGCGGATCTGCTTGAAGTGAAGGTCGTGTTCGACCTGACGAAGTCAAGTGCAGATCTGGTAGGCTTGAAGCTTCGCGGAACAGGTGAGGAGGAAACGGTTATCACTTATTCTATCCCGGGTCAGAAACTTATGCTTGATTGTTCTAAATCAGGCAAAAAGACGGATGGAGTACGTCAAACAGCCTTAAGTGCAGAGGGGCAGATGACGTTACATGTATATCTGGATCGCTCATCCATTGAAATATTTGCTAATGAAGGGCAAGCTACGATGACAAGTCGCATCTATTCGAGTGAAAAACTGCTAGGCATAGAACTCGTAACGGAGGGCGGAGAGGCTCTAGTAAATGAGTTGACATACTGGAAATTGAAAGATATTTGGCAAGCTTAATAACTCGAAGAAAAGGTTGCTTTCTGAGTCCTTGTATTGACTTAGAAAGCAACCTTTTCTTATTGATAGTTAATCTGACTGCTATCGAAAAGAAAATTGAATACGAGCGAGTCCGGCAATAGCGACTTTCCCCGGAAATGCCCATCTACATGATAGCCAATTTTAAACCGAGCCTGGTTTCTGCGTATCCCCAATTATGCCCTTTTGCGAAAAAGTCTGCAAGAGAACGTTTCCATTATTCGGCGTTGGATTCGCTGAAAAGACCACCCCTGCCGGTTAAGCATTTCCCGCAACCCGTAGGAGCATCAAAGGTTAGGATACTCCAAGTTTTGTACTGCTGTCCCGAATTTCTAACTGATGAGATATGGACCAGTGGACAGCCGCCAATTCTTCTCCTCTAATAAGCTTAATGAGATTGCGGGCGGCGACCATGCCAAGTTCGGATGCTGAATATCGGACAGTTGACAATTTAGGCCGGATTATTGTAGCCATGTCAATGTCGTCAAATCCGAAGAAAGAGACCTGTTCAGGTATTTTCACCCCATTTTCGGCCAGAAAGTTCATAGCGCCTATGGCAACTCGGTCCGTTGCGCAGAACACCGCACTAGGCAGTGGGCCTGAATGATAAAGTTTTCTCATAGAGGTTATGCCATCTTCAACTGAAAAGCCGCTTTCCAACACACGTTCGGGGCGTACTGGCAGGTGAGCGGTCTTCAATGCCTGTTCATAGCCCAAAAAACGCTGATTGCTCACTGAAATATCCCCCGCTGGTCCCTGCAGCATCGCGATATCCTGATGACCCTGCTGTATTAGATAAGTTACCGCTTCAAAAGCAGCCGTTATGTTGTCAACATGCACGGAAGGAATGGTTTGGTCTCGGAAATCCCTTCCGACAAGGATGCAGGGAATTCCCGCCGCTTCAATGAGCGCGAATAGCGCATCCCGGATTCCGCTTACCGATATAATAATTCCGCTCGCCTGCATTTCACGGAACATATTGTAATAGTGTAATTCAGAGTCCGCGTCTCCCCCTGACAAGGCGATTATGACATCGAAGCCGTATAGATGCGCTACTTGATTGATGCCTTCAACCATGTCATCAAAAACGTTGTTTTTAATCGCGGGCAGAAGTACCCCAATCAAAGATGTATTATTCTTTACCAATGTCCGTGCTATGGCATTTGGACGGAATTGAGTGGCTTCAAGAACATCCAGAACTCGTTTGCGTATTTCACTGTTGACCGTCTGGCTATTATTGATCACTCTGGAAACTGTAGAAATGGAGACGTTGGCCATTCGAGCCACATCTTTTATAGTCATTTTCATTGTACACACCGACTTTCAAGCAAGTATTTATTTAGAAAATAGGTTCTCAAAGTGGATTGAATTTATTATATCAGTTTATTGAATTGTTTATTGAGTTTAACAAAGATTCTAGAGCAAAGAAAGCGCTTGACCTTGGTTTATAAGGAGAGTATAATCAACTCCGGAAAACGTTTTCTAGTATTTTTTGGACGAACATAGTTGTTTTTACCAATAATCGGCTGGATTCAGGGTATTTCAGCTTATTTTTTTGATAATTAAGAAAACGTTTTCTTGATAACCTTGAATTGTAGAGAATAACAAGGGAAAAGGAGCATGAGCATGAGAAGTTCAAGCGATATTGTTGTAAGGGGAAATGAGGCTTCAGTGCAAACCGGTTCAATTATTACGCTGAAAGAAAAAATTGGTTATGGATTCGGTGATTTTGCCAGCCAGTTGCTGTTTGCCGCCGCAATGACTTTTCTGTCCTACTTTTACACAGATGTAATCGGGATCAGCGCTGGGGTCATTGGTACTTTAATGCTAGTTGCACGCGTACTGGATGCGTTTATTGATGTCGCGATTGGGGCTTTGATCGATAAAACAAAGAGCAGACACGGGAAGGCACGTCCTTGGTTACTGTGGATGTCCGGGCCATTTGCATTGTCTGGAATTCTCTTGTTCACGGTTCCAAGTGGAAATATGACGATCACTATTCTATACATTTACGTTACCTATCTGCTGATGAACTTTATTTATTCCAGCATTAATGTCCCTTATGGTGTGCTTAATTCCATGATAACGCAGGATTCTTACCAGCGTTCTCTGCTTAATATTTTTCGTATGAGTCTGGCGAATATTGGTGCCTTGCTAATTAATTATTTCACCCTCCCGTTAGTGAAGTCATTCGGCGGCGGTCAAAAAGGGTGGATTTTCACCTTTATTATATTTGGCTTGCTCGGAACCTTCTTATTTCTTGTTACCTTCTTCAGTACCAAAGAAAGGGTTACTCCATCTGTTGTACAAAAGCCAATTCCGTTTGGACGCGCTTTTGGAGCGCTGATGCGTAATAAGTATTGGAAATTGATCCTTGGGTTTGCTGTGGTCTATTTTATAAATAATGCACTGGGCACAGGTATGAATATTTACTACGCACGTTATGTGTTAAAAGACGCCAATCTGATTGGAGTGCTCGGCATATCCTTACTGCTTCCTTCCCTGCTTGGTTATATGCTATTGCCCCCCATCGTCAAGCGGATCGGTAAACGAAATTCCTCCATTATCGGAAGTATCCTCCTTATTGTCGGGTCGCTTGTCATTGCCGTCAGTCCCACAAGTCTGATGGCGGTCTGTCTGGGACTCGTTATTAAAGCGCTTGGACATGCCGCTATTCTCGGAACCTTCTTTGCCATGTTGGCAGATACCATTGAGTATGGCGAATGGAAGACAGGGATGCGCACCGAAGGACTGGTGTACAGTGCGGGTAGTTTCGGCACAAAAGCGGGAGGCGGTTTGGGAGCGGCACTTATCGGTTGGGGACTGGCATTGGGAGGATATGCTGGTGGACAAGCTACAATCAGTGCTACTGCGTTAGCGTCTATTCATTTCATGTTTATCTACGTTCCAATTATCTTGGCTCTCCTGCAAATTTTATTGCTGGCATTTTACAATCTAGATAAATTATTTCCGGGTATTGTCAAAGAGCTTGAATTCTTAAAAAACGCTGAATAGCTACTGGGTAAATAAGGTAGCCCATGAATGAACTCACCCTATTGTTGAAGTGACTAGCAGTAGGGCAGTTCAAGAGGGGCTGCTTTTTTGATTGAAGTAATGGGCAGGATTATTCAGTGGGAGACAAATTAAAACGGCTAATCCCCGATCGGGCAAGAAAATAAGAATATTCGTAAGATGATTAATATTTATAAAAGATCTTTGAATAGAAATTCAGTCGAAACTATCAAATGTGTGCTGTGGCATAACCCTTGGATCATAATAAAGAGTTATCCCTGTATGTAATGGAGAATATGAGTTAGTAAATCCTATAACCATTCGGCAGAGGAAGCATCTAATATAAAGTTTAGAAAACGACAGATTATTCAGAGGTTAAAAACAAAGCCTTTAAAGGGTCAATAAACAAACTACCCTATCATATTCCGAATAAAACGCTTTAAACCCATCTACAAATAACCACTAGAGCAGCGATGTTTCCCATGAGTGAAGTATCGCTGCTTTGCTTTGTTGATTTATGGCATATGCGGATAATCAGTAGGCTGGAATCGTTAATGCGAATGAGTAAATTTCGTAATCTCCAGCATCTGGTCGGTCATATACAATGCCGAAAATTGAGAGTTAGACTGTACCGTTCTTTCCTAAAGGCACAGACTTTGCCCAAGTATCCGATGTGGCTTTGGAGCGTTCGCTTGATTTAATCAACCATTGCCCGAAAATGTATGGGGTGGAAAACCGCTCACGAATCTTTCACAAATCCCTTAATGGTTTTTTTTAATATCCTGCAAGTTTGCATTAGATAGAATTTCAGCATTCACTCCGAAGAATGCGTTTCCTGCTTCGGTATCGCCATTAAGATAGTACATAAACCATGCGGTTACATATCCGTCTGCATAGTAAAGCATTTGCCCATGATCGGCATCATTTCTTCTTGCCATCACTTTTGTGACATTATTGGGGATGTCATTATAAAGTTTTTGCAGGATTTCCAGAGGTGCAATCTGCTCATCTGTGTTGCCAGTGGAACCAATAATCATAGTTGGTGCTTTGATGAGCGTAGGATCAGATGTCCATTGCAGAGCTTCGCTCATCACGGTCTTCGCGGAACTCAACATTACAGCAGCTTTATAGATGTCAGAATGCTTCTGATCTGTAATGGCGTTTATTACACCTATGCCGCCCTGTGAATGTCCGGTAATACCAATATGGTCGAGGTCTATCTTCTTATAAAAAACATTATCCCCACCATTGATTTTATCTTTGTATTCATTCAAAAGCTCAAGATACCGAACAGACATTTCAGCGGAAAACCCATTCCATGCATACTCTTCTTCTGTGGCAATTGTGATAAATCCCCAAGAGGCAAGATGTTTTTGCAGTGCCTGATATTTAGAGCCTGTGATCCCTGTTCCGTTGACAAATACAACAACGGGGAGCGATCTATTCATTTCGGATATATCCGCCGGAAAAAAAATCTCATATTTCTTAAATGACATCATAGCGGCACTTTCAAAATAACTTACCTCGTACTCACCCATAGCTATATACTTTGCTTCCAACTCGCCGCCTGTTTTGACTGTTTCCGTATAATTATTCGGAACGGCAGGATTATTTGCTAAGTAAATCAACAAAGCGGCAATCAATACTGCAATGATAAAAATAATACAACCAGTAATTTTCAACATCTTTTTCATGCACGTAAATCTCCTTAACTCTCAATAAATTATAAATTTAGCGTAGGTCTTGTGGATTGTCTGCCTTGTTTCCTTGAAGTAGTATACCTGATCTGAATAAACTGAAAATAAACTGATGTAAGCATAGACCGATTACCGATTAGTTTAGTTATATATCTAAATAAAAAGCATATGTAGTTAACTTGAATAGGTAGCATAATGAAGTACGATTTCTCATTTCATATGACAAAAAGACTCAAGAAGAGATAAACACGGGCGGAAAAGCCTGCTCAGACATATGTTGAAGCCGTATAGTCTGAAAGAGCTGATTGACGGTTATTCTTAAGTTTTTCGTTTTCACTTTGGATAGTAGAGAAGGTAGTTTTTAAAAATAGTACCTTCTCTAAATCTGCACATTTTGTTGCCTCAAACAGAACAGCGGATCTAATCTGTCTTATTCACTCCCCATATATCGTTCCAGGTACTCATTCAACTTTTCTATATATTTAAAATATAGCTTATTGTCATTTTGCAGACCGTGCCCCGAATGAGGAAACTCGAAATAATCATGGGGAACATTGTTTTCTTCCAGTGCGTTGATCAGATATTTTACTGTTCCGAACGGAGCAACCTTATCGTATTTTCCATAGGCAGCTAGCGTTGGTACAGAATTTTTATCAATCCACATAAATGGTGAAATATCTTTGACTGCTTCATCATAGCTTGCTTTTCCTATCATATCTGTTGTAATCGTGTTACCAGACATAACGCTGAATAAATTTGCTGCTGCCTCTGGATTCTGATCCAAACCGTAGGCAGCCCAGTCCTCTGGATAAAAGCTCGGTGGTCCTACCATCTCAAATACCATTTTTACAGGAATAGGAGAGGTGTTCGCATCACGGTAAGCATACAATAGCGCCAAAGTTCCACCTGCCGAGCCACCGGATATCGCCATTCTATCGAGATTGTAGCCTAACTTTTCCGCTTCCGCTTTTACAACTGGAATACTTTTTTTGATTTCCTGTGACATAGTATATACACTGGCTTCGGGATTGTTTTCATTACGCAGCGTATAATTAATACCAACGGTGACATAACCTTTTGAAGTAAGCCATTTCAGCATATTGGCGTCATCACTTTTGTCACCAGTTGAAAAACCTCCTGCATGGAGATATACGACAAGACCATAGCTTTTCTTTGTATTATCTGCTGGAACATAGAGATCAAATTTATTTTGCTCCTTATCGTCATAGGCGATATCTGAATATACATGCCCAACGGTGTCATTCCAATGAACTTGCATCTCTCCAGACAGTGGATTGTATGTCATTTTGATGATTGCTGAAGCTGCGAACACAAGAATAAAAACACCAACATAAATAGATCCCCACAACATTTTTTTTCTGCCTTTTCTCTCATTTTTCATAAGAAGTTACCTCCAAACAGTGTACCGCCGAGCAAAAAATTCATAAATGCCCGCACCGCAAGACGGCCCAAAACGGCAGCTACGATGATAACTAAAATCAGAATAACCATGCGTTTTTGTGAAAGTGTCATCTCTTAATCTCCTTATCAATTTCTTCGTGATGTTACCCCTTGAGTTGTTTTATCCTAATGTTCAGACTTTTTTCCGTGCCGGAATTTGGGCCTTTTTACAACATACCGAACTATACGCTAGGGAGCTGATATCGAGCTGATATCGATTGGTCACTTAATTGGCTCAACTACAATTTTAACAAGAGTGATCAGAGGTCTTTTGTTATCATATTTTCTCCTTTATTTAGAATACATCCGTTGTATGAACTCCATAAAATAGACGTATCATTTTTTGTGTAACAAATGTATCATTGGTTAAAATCAGAATCAATGAATCAATAGAAAATGATACAGAAAGGAAAAAATGTAACGTGGAAGATAAAAGATTGAAAAACACACATGTGAAGCTTCAAATTACAAAATCACTTCTTGATTTGTTGAAAATGAAAGAACTTAAGGCGATTTCAATCAGTGCTCTTACCTCAACAGCACAAGTAAGTCGCGTTTCGTTTTACAGGAATTATGATGAAAAAGAAGATGTGCTGAAAGAATATCTTTATAAATTAATAGACAGTTGGTATAAGGAATATCAAGATAGTGGTGGTACATCGGAAGATGAACTTTTGGGGAGTTTGTTTGGACACTTTAGTAAAAATAGAGATTTTTATCTGCTTCTTAGCCAAAGGAAATTGTTCTATCTGCTGAAGGAAATACTCAAAGAACTATTCGGACCAAAACCAGAATATCCAAACTTCGGTGCTTATGTAGCAGCTTATTTTTCATATGGATTGTTCGGATGGATTGAAGAATGGTTTGCTAGAGGTATGCAGGAAACTTCAGAAGAGATGACTTTACTTCTGAAAAATCGTGATTTAAATAAAAATTAATCTCCTGAGGTTGTTGGGATTTGGACATTTTCCAGAAGTGAATAATCCCATTTTCTCAATTTAGATGCTGAGAAAATGGGATTATTTCTAGGTTGAAGGAAGAATCACTTCAAAAGTTGTACCTGTGTCATCTGAGCTTGCAACCCGGATCGTCCCACCATGCAGAATAACAATCTTTTGCGCAATACTTAAACCCAATCCATTGCCCGGGGAGGCGTGAGAAGGATCTCCTTGATAGAATTTATCAAATATGTGTTTTTGCTGATAGGCATCAATCTCTGGACCGTTGTTGTGAATAGATATACTAACATGTTGAATCTTCGAATTCATATCGATTGTGATCTCGGAATTCGAAGTCGAATACTTAATGGCATTGTCCAGAAGATTGATCCAAACTTGACTAAGCATATCTTCATTTGCAGTAACCATCAGTTCAGACGAATCAAACTGAAAGCTTATATTTTTCGCCGACCATTTCGGCTCCAACAATACAATAACCGTTCGGATGTGTTCGGTTAAGTTAAAAGTCGTTTTCTCAGTGATGATGGCTTGGCTTTCGATCTTGGATAACTGAAGCACATTTGTGGCAAGTTCTGCCAAACGTTCCGATTCATTGATGATGATATCCAAATACTCATTGCGTTCCTCATCTGATAAGTTTTTTCTTTTCAAAACTTTCGCGTACCCTCGTAAGGAAACGATCGGTGTTTTAAATTCATGCGAAAAATTATTAATAAAATCGGACCGCAGCATTTCAAGACTACCGAGTTCTTCAGCCATGTGATTAAAACTTCTGTTCAACTTTCTTAACTCTTTTGGCCCCTTAAGGTGAATACGGACGGAAAAATTCCCTTTGGCCAGCTCTTCAGAAGCATGTATAACTTTTCGAATGGGAGAGAGCGGGATTCGGCTAAATATCAACGATGCAAGAATACTGACCAGAATACTCACTGTTCCAAAATATGTAACAAGCACTAAGCCACCTCCTGAATTTGGATCTTCGGCAGGAGGGGAACTGTAGAGTCCGATATACACGAAAAACACGACAATGACCAACGAAAGAAAAATGGATATGAGCAAAATAAACAACACAATGAACGTAAACATAAAAGTTAGTCCAAACCCACGTAAAGATCTCTCTCTGATAAAGTTTATTATCCTTCTACTCACTATGTTTTACCGCCTTATAGCCAATTCCTCGGATGGATATGATTTCAAATTCCGGATAATCGCCAAATCGCTTTCTTAAACGGTTGATGTGAACATTTAACGTGATATCACTTGTTTCAGAGTCCATGCCCCAAATTTCATCCATTAACTGAATACGGGTAAAAATTTTATCTGGGTACGACAGCAATTTGTACAATAAATAAAATTCCTTCTGCGGCAGTGTCTGCACTTCATTCTCTCTTGACACCGATAATTCATCGTATTGCAGCGTGATTTTTCCTATTTGAAGCTTCCGTTCATTCTGGATCTTGGCTCGCCGAAGCAAAGCCTTAATCCGAAGTAGCATTTCGTCTTCGTCCACAGGTTTGACCATGTAATCGTCTGTTCCTGCCATAAAGCCTTTACGTTTGTCTGCCGGTAAATGTTTGGCACTAACCATCAGAATAGGAATATCATTTTTGCTCTCGCGGATCGTTTGAGTCAACTCGAATCCATCCATTTGAGGCATCATGATATCAAGAACAATTAAATCAATATGCTGCTTGTCTAATAATTCTAATGCCACGATGCCATTCTCCGTCAAAAACACCTCGTATCCTGCAGACCCAATGATAGTTTTCATTAATTTGGCCGTATTTTTATCGTCTTCTACAACGAGAATTTGAAACATTCCCCTCAATCCTTTCCGTTACTCTTTAATAACTGAACTGGCATTCTATCACAATGTACTGCTTGAAGTGAACAACGAGCACGACGCTTTTGTTTATTTTCAGTTTATATACTCATGGTAATATATGTCCAGCGAAGTACAATTCATCAAACTCCCGGATGTTCTGAATATCTAATATTTTCATTTGATTGTAAAATTAGGTGTTTGCCGGAGGCGCTGCTGAATATTCTGCTGGGCATCTCCCCCGCTGCGGCAGGCCAGAATCGCAATGGTGAGATCCGCGAGCAGAACTGTACGGCCATTCCCGTAGGCACGGCCCTTGCCCAGAGCTGGAACCCGGCGGGTTGCCAGGAGTGCGGCGACATTGTGGGGGAGGAGATGAAACGGTTAGGCGTGCACCTGTGGCTGGCACCGGCGATGAACATCCATCGCAATCCACTCTGTGGCAGGAACTTTGAGTATTTCTCGGAGGATCCTCTTATCAGCGGCAAATTGGCGGTTGGCATCATCTTGGGAGCCCAGAAACATCCGGGCTGCGGTGCCACGGTCAAGCATTTTGTCTGCAACAACCAGGAGACCAACCGCTTCAATTCTAATAGCGTGGTCAGCGAACGGGCAATGACATCATGATGCCTGGCGGCAGGAAAACCATGAAGATTTGATGAACGCTTTGAACAATGGGACGGCAGCCTATCCGCTGACCCGCGCAAATCTGGAGAAGTGTCTTCGAGAGAGGCGCAGAACCCTCTATGTTTGTTATAATGACATATTTTATATTGTTTCTTCTAAGACATTAAGGGGATGAATACTGAAGATAATGCCGTATTTGAAGGCAAAACGATTGCCAGATAATTTGCCGGTATATAATTATGCACCCGATGTTGTATAGTTTATTTCATATTAGCTTAATGTTAGTAAAGGTGTAAAACAGCAGACATTAATTAATGGTGTTTGCTGTTTTTTTTATCAGCATGTTACATTTAATGCTTTATGTATCGTTTTGTCTTGGTTTATTGATTCAACTATTATCTGATGATACATTTGTTACACGAAAAAACTATCATCATACTCAGGAGGAAATAGTGAAAATATTAAAAAGGATATTGTTAGTTGTGTTTATCATAGTTATTGTAATTATTCTGGCAGTTATAGCGTTGTTTGCATTTCAGTCATACCGCTTTGATAATTATTATAAGTTTGTAAAGACTGATAAGCCAATAGAGGCACAATATACAGCTCTTGGACCAAATGAGGTTTCTTCTGTAGAATTCGATGCAGAAAATGATACCTATAAAAAATATGAAATTTGGTATCCGTCCGAAATGAAAGATCGTTCATCTGCATATCCTCTCGTTGTATTGGCAAACGGGACGGGAACCCCGGCATCAAAATATAAATCTGTTTTTAAACATCTTGCATCATGGGGGTTTATTGTTGTTGGCAATGAGGACTTGAATTCTCGAACGGGAGCTTCATCGTCTGCAAGCCTTGACTTTATGCTAAAGCTGAATGAGGATAGTGAGAGCGATTTTTATGGGAAAATTGATGTTGATAACATTGGGATCGGCGGACATTCGCAGGGAGGCGTGGGAACAATAAATGCCGTAACCAATCAGGAGAACGGTGATTTCTACAAAGCTATGTTTACGGCAAGCGCCACTTCAAGCTTCTGGGGACAGCAAAGCCAATTGGGAACCGATTGGAGTTACGACGTATCCAAGATCAAAATCCCTTACTTCATGGTTGCTGGTACGGGAGATTTTGATGCGGGAACTGCAGAAGACATAACGGCTACAGAAGGGCAAGGAATTACTCCGCTTTGGTCACTTAATACGAATTATTCCAATATTCCCGATACGGTAACCAAAGTTATGGCTAGGCGCGTAAACACTGACCACAGCGATATGGTGAACCATGCAGACGGATATATGACAGCCTGGTTTATGTATTGGCTGAAAGGTGATGTACAAGCGGGTAACGCATTCTTTGGTGACGATGCAGAGTTATTTGAAAATGCGAACTGGCAGGATGTTATTAGAAGTCAATGAATTATTTTTATATACAATTACAACAATGTTATATACCTGATAAAGGACTGGATTCCAGTCCTTTTTTAGTTGAGTTGGAATTACTTCGTAAGATTGCTACAGAACAGAAATATTAAGTTAAAAATGTCCGTTTGTGTTTTATTTGGTTATAGGCATCATCATATCAGTTTATTCAGATCAGGTATATTACTTCAAGGAAAATAAGACACAAGACAGTAGACATCCTCAACAAATATCAAGGAGAATTCAATGAGAAAAATGATTAAAATAATAGGCATGTGTATATTGATATTCATTCTTTTGATCGTGGGACTAAGAATTAAAAATATGTTATTCCCTCCAAAAGTTGATAGCAGTGAACTAGATATTGAGAAGATATTTGCACAACAGGCGCAATCCCAAGAAGGACTTCATCCTCTTGAAAATATTGAGCAGAGAACCATTGATATAAAATACATCAGCAAGGACAATATAGTGGACACCCGACAAATGAGGCTCTATATTCCGAAGGATGCGGAGCAGCCGATCCCCGTCATCTATATTCCTCACTATGAAATGACCGAGGCTGCTGTGGAATTGCGCAAGTATCTAGCTGAAGGGTGGATGGTTGCTTCACCGACGAAATTTGATAATAAATACAACGGTCAGCTGACCGATGATGATCTGGTTTTCAATAATGCCGCCTTATATACGCTTCGTCATATGGAAGAAGTCGATCATCAAAGAATCGCCCTCGTTGGGGGCAGCGCAGGTGGATACACGACACTGATGCTTAACGCTTTGCAAATGGGGATTAATGCTTCGATCGCGAATTCACCGATTGCTAATGTGTACTTTAATTTTTATCAGTATTTTCCCGAAGGAAACCAATGGAACAACAACAAGATGGGCTGGGTTATGCTTAAAGGATTGTTTAAAATGATCACTGCGGAGATAACGGCGAAAGAAATGCTGAAAACGATGATGGACTTACCGATTCCGTTTCTAGGTATGGTATCCGGCATGTTTGAGCCGATCTTAGATAATTTTCCGGATAAAGAAGACATCGCAAGATGGGAAGCATTCTCCCCGGTTGCACTGGCAAATCATTTTAGTAGTCCTCTGGTCATCAATCATGTTACGTCTGATGTTTTGGTTCCAGTCGATCAGATTTCAAGACGATTCACCTATGAAGAAGACGGAAGTTCAATGCCGGAGGGGTTTTCGACAAGACTGAATAGCAGCTATCCGGGAGTTCTCGGACATACTTTGGAAGAAGAACTGCCTTCAGACCTCACAAGAACAGTGCACATTATTATTACTGACCCGGATAAAGACAGCATACTTCCTTATGACAGTAAGAAACCGTTCAACCTGAACATTTACGACGATGGAACTGTAGAATCTTACGGGAGCCACCGAGCGACATCCGGAACAGGTGTAACCGATGATATTCCGTATCTCAGAGATATGCTCTCCCGTAGCTTGGCAGAAACAGAAATGCTGCTACCTGGAAAGCTTCTTCTGCTTTTGGATCGTTATCAGGGAGAGAGTATACAATTACCTGCTCATCAAGGAATTGATGATACTGTTTATGGCTCCCTTGTCATTTATCAGCAGGAAGTCGTAGAGGAATTAAATCAGTGGGCAGAAAACCATTCTATGAATGAATTGAATCATTTTATTCAGGGATCAATCACAGATATCGATGATACCATATTAAAGAACCAGTACACAGCCACATGGAAAGAGATAAAGGAAAAATTATCACGAATGTAAATTAGTTACTGCAGCATCTTGTTAAAAATTTAACAGGATGCTGCAAACTTGATTTATTTAGCTGGCTCTAAATGAAGGATGAGATGTGGATACACAGAAAAGGGCAGCAGAAACAATACATTAGCTATCCTGCCAATATGTGATTTTATTATTTGTAATCTGCGTTTATCGTTGTTTCTTTCCATTGTTCTATGCTGGCAAGCATGTTGTTAAATTTATAGGTTGCCGCATCATAGGCTTGTTGACCAAGCAACAAACGAAGTGGAGGTTCCGTTGTTTCCACGACTTTAATAACCGCTTCAGCAGCCTTTACAGGATCTCCAGCTTCTTGACCAGCACCAAGTTGAATACCTTGCAGCATATGGCCGACAATAGATTCTTTAAGCTCAGGTATGCTTGTCTCAGTCTTGGCAGAAGAACGGCCACCCCAATCTGTACGAAAACTGCTTGGCTCCATTAAAGTCACATAAATATTAAAAGGAGCCAGTTCTTGCGCAAGACTTTCGGAAATACCTTCAACGGCGTATTTTGTTGCGTGATAATACCCGAGAGTTGGGAAGGAAGTTAGACCGCCAATGGACGAGAAGTTTATAATGTGACCACTTTTTTGTGAGCGCATGTAGGGAAGTACAGTATTCGTAATATGCATGAGTCCCCAGAAGTTAATTTCGAACATCTTACGCGTTTCTTCTTCTACGCTTTCCTCAACAGAGCTAAAATATCCGATACCTGCATTGTTCACGAGCACATCAATACGTTTAAACTTCTCAATCGTATGGTCAACCGCATTTCGGATCTGTTCCGGATTAGTGACGTCGAGTGGGAGAGCGAGCACATGATCTTCATGCCCGGCTGGAAGAAAAGGAGGCACACGAAGACTTACTCAAAGATCCATAGAAAAGTTAATTCAAAAATATGCTAATCTTTATGGTAAACCGTCTTTAAATGTGCATGCTTTGAGACTTGCAACTAGATATCATAAGGCTAACAATGATGTTCCAAAACTGAAGGATCAACTAGGTCATTTATCAGTACAGACAACGATGATATATACACATTTATCAGATGACGATCTGAAGACAGCGGTTAATAAAATGGATTTAGATTTTTTTATGCATTAACTCTAAGTTCAATTGTAATTCAGTAGATGATTATTGAAGATAAAGTTATTGCATAAAGGATGGATGATATGATTTATGCCACAACTTTATCTTCATTTTTACTTATGCAATAATCTTAAGTTCACTAATGCAATAAAGTTAACTTCAACGGACAACTGTACATCGACACAAAGTTACCTACCAAAGAAACCCTTATTTTATAAGGATTTTTCTGTTTTTAGTAGGCAACTTTGTGTCATTATTTCGTGACACAAAGTTGCCTACTTGACTGGGAAATGACACTAAGTTACCTACTTGACTGGAGAAGTAAAAGTTTTATGCAATAGCATTACTGATACAGCTATGCTTATCTGTTCAGAAACAAACTTTAGAAGATGAATAACGCTTTTCCAACAAACGTTTACATGAAAAAATCCGTTCGATACTTTTTTAGAATTCGACAGAAAAGGTGTTTTTTCAACAAAGGAGTGTTTAATCAAAGATCGAATATATAGAACTATGTCAAACTCTACAAAATATTGGAGGAAATGCATATTATGTACTCACCAGTCCGAAAGATAGAGAATGAGATGGGGAGAAATAGATTTTATGTTTTTAGTAAGAGGCTTGGTAGGGAGGTCAGACTTTATAATTCCCTTCAATATGATCATTGGGTATTAACTGAAACTGACCTTTCTGTCTTGGATTACTGTGAGAGGCCACATAAAATCACAGTTTCTGTGGCTGGTAAAGTTGATTATCAGACAAGCTATTCAAGAGAATATAAATAAAGTATTGGAGGTCGAAAGTTATGGATAAAATCGCCATTATAGGAATAGGATGCCGTTTGCCAGGAGGAATAAGGGGGCCTGAGGAGTTCTGGGAAGCATTGACTGCGGGAAAAGATATGACTTCCGATTTACCCGAAGGCCGCTGGGATTTAGAAAAGTTTTATGATCCTGACAAATCAAAGCCAGGCAAGCATTACACCTGTCATGGTGGATTTTTAGATAAAATAGATGAGTTTGACCCTTTGTTTTTTGGTATTTCTCCAAGGGAAGCGGCCTTTCTTGATCCACAGCAAAGACTGATGCTGGAGACATCATGGGAAGCAATGGAAGATGGAGGCTTGGATCCGGCCAAGCTAGCAGGAACCAATACCGGTGTCTTTGTAGCGGGCTTCACCCTTGACTATCAAGCAATACAATTTAAAAACGAATCGGTTGAAAGTTTAGATACACATTCGGCAACGGGTATGATGATGACAATGTTGTCCAACAGGATTTCATATATATATGATTTCAGAGGTCCAAGTTTGTCTGTAGATACAGCGTGTTCGGGCTCTTTGGTTGCAACACACCTTGCATGCGGGAGTTTATTGAATAATGAATGTAATCTCGCAATAGCAGGCGGAGTAAGTGTTATAGCTACACCTGAGTATACCATAGCGGAAAGTAAGGGTGGTTTTTTATCTCCCGATGGACGGTGCAAAACTTTCGATTCCAGTGCAAACGGTTATGCAAGAGGGGAAGGAGCCGGCGTTGTGGTTTTAAAACGCCTGTCAGATGCTATCGAAGACGGAGATAGGATTTATGCCGTAATAAGTGGATCGGGTGTAAACCAGGACGGCCACACAGACGGGATTACTGTTCCAAACGGGCAGGCTCAGGAAAACTTAATGAAGGAGGTATACAAAAAGGCAGGAATATCACCTTCAGATATAACATATATTGAAGCTCACGGCACCGGCACTCCGGT
This sequence comes from Paenibacillus sp. ALE2, assembly GCF_054113385.1. Taxonomy (NCBI): domain Bacteria; kingdom Bacillati; phylum Bacillota; class Bacilli; order Caryophanales; family Paenibacillaceae; genus Paenibacillus; species Paenibacillus sp. ALE2. Next base: position 4,478,441 of record NZ_CM134213.1, on the reverse strand, counting down.
TGGAGACCCTATTGAGGCTAATGCAATAGCACGAGTGGTTTCAACAGACAGGCCAAAAGATAAAAAGTGTATTGTCGGATCTGTTAAGACAAACATTGCCCACCTTGAGGCCGCTGCAGGAGTTGCCGCACTGATAAAAGCTTCACTAATCATAAAGCATAAGCAAATACCTCCACATCTGCACTTTAAGAATCCAAACCCTAAAATTCCCTTTGACGATTTATGTATACGAATTCCTCAGACCCTGGAGCCTTTGCCGCAACCCGCATTGGTTGGCATAAATTCATTCGGTTTTGGAGGAACAAATGCCCATATCCTCTTGGAGGAAGCTACAGATCTCCAAAAAGAGGGTACTCATGAAGTTAATGTAAATACCGGATGGCCATATATGATTCCCATATCTGCGCGCTCAGAAAAGGCGCTAAAAAACTATGCGCAAAAGTATGTTGATTTTATTAATGGAAGTGGAGAAAGTATTTCTTTATATGATATTGGAAGCATGATGAGCAAAAAGCGCACCCATCATGACTATAGACTAGCGGTTTCGGCATCTTCAAAGGAAGAACTTGCAGGAAACCTGGAAGCGTATATTAAAGGACAAGCACGCCAGGGGATGTCTGCGGGAAATGTTGAGGCAGGAAAGTACAATAAAGCTGTTTTTGTATATACAGGTATGGGGCCCATATGGTGGGCTATGGGCAGACAGCTCCTTGAAAAAGACCCTGTGTTTAGAAATATGATAGAAAAATGCGATAAACTTACACGTCAGTATGCTGGATGGTCTCTACTGGAGGAACTTCTCGCCGATGAGGAGAATTCACGTCTGGACCAGCCCCAGTTTGCTCAACCTGCCAATTTTGCTGTTCAGGTGGGTTTGACTGAAGTATGGAAATCCTTGGGTATTATACCCCATGCGGTGGTAGGACACAGTGTTGGAGAAGTGGCTTCTACATATGTTGCAGGAATTTACAGCCTTGAAGATGCCATGTTGGTAAGTATTCACAGAAGCCGTGCACAGCAAAAAGCAGTAAACAAGGGCACAATGCTGGCGGTAGGTTTACCAGAAAAAGAAGTTGTGGCCCTGCTGGATGAGAACATAAAAGGTGTTTCAATGGCAGCAGTCAATAGCCCAAATTCGGTAACTTTGTCAGGTGATCCTGATGCCCTTGAGCAGATCCAAAAACAGTTGCAGGATAAGGGGGTTTTTGCGCGGCTTTTAAAGGTCAATGTAGCGTATCACAGTTACCAAATGGAACCATATGAGCAGGAGCTATTGGAGGCATTAAAAGGAATAAAGTCCCAGCCTGCCGGGATACCGATATATTCCACGGTTACAGGGAAAATGCTGACGGGTACAGAGTGTGATGGACATTACTGGTATAAAAATGTAAGAGAGCCGGTACGTTTTGAAGCAGCAATGTATGAAATGATTTCGTTGAATTATAACTTATTTATTGAGGTGGGCCCTCACCCTGTTTTAGCAGCTTCTATTTCTGATTGTCTGTCAGCTAAAAACGTTGAAGGTAAGAAGTTGTTCTCTATAAAAAGAAATGAAAACGAACAGGTTTCAATACTGGAGAACTTAGGGAATCTATATGCACTGGGATACCCTATAGATTGGAACAAGATTTACCGGTACCAAGGTGAGTTTGTAAGTCTCCCTCTTTATCCATGGCAATGGGATAAATACTGGATGGAAACGCAGGAATCAAGTGAATTTAGGCAGGGAAAAAATAAGCACAAGTTTTTAGGACGCCGTTTGAAAACTTCCAGCCCTATATGGGAGATTGAACTTAATACTACCTATATGACGTATCTTTCTGATCATAAAATACAAGGTATAGAAGTTTTCCCCGGAGCAGGGTATGTAGAGCTGGGAATGGCTTGTGCCAGAAGCTATTTTGGAGAGGGTTTTTATACAGTTGAAGATATAAAGTTTGAAAATGCTTTATTTTTAAATCAAGGAGTATCACCTGTGGTGCAGGTGGTTTTGGATCCAAAAACCGCAAAATTCGAGATTTCAAGCAGGATACCGGGACAAGATAAGACTTGGACATGCAATGCATCCGGCACAATAAGAAAACGGCAAAACATAAAGATCACTGCTAAAGATGAGTTGATTCAAATACTTGGCAATTGTACCAAAGAATACGGAAAAGAAGTATGTTATAAAACCTTCTATCAAATGGGTTTCCATTATGGTCCTTATTTCCAAGGTATAGACAAGATATGGAAAGGTGATAACGAAGCTCTTGGCAGGATCGAGATCCCTAAAATACTGGAGATTGATAGCTCTATCTACGGTCTTCACCCGGCGGTATTGGACGCCTGTTTCCAGGTTACCATTGCGGCAGTTGCACCACTTAATGAAGATGAAAATAACGAAGGCCAATCATTCCTACCTGTAGGAATAGACAGGGTGCAGCTTTATGGAAGGCCGGAGCCTGTCATGCTTTGTCATACGCAGATGGTAGATAGGAAAGATAATAATTTGAACGCCAACATCCGTCTATATAGTGAGGACGGAAATCTAATCGCCGAAATACTGGGCATAAGAACTAAGGAACTTGGAAATAGTGGAGGGTCTGATGCTGGAAGAGTTAAGGATTATCTTTATGAGATAAACTGGGAGCTTCTAAAAAGTGAAGAAGTTGATACCCGCACAGCTGCTGCTAACTCTGGAGCATGGCTTATTTTTGTGGATCATAAAGCAGCAGGAAAAGAACTGGCAAATCTCCTTGAAAAAAGGGGAGAAGAATGCTTTATGGTATATCCTGGTGAGAATTTTGGTTGGCAGTATGAAGAGCGTGAGATATATATAAACCCTCGAAGCATTGAGGATCTTAGAGCGTTGTTTGATGAATTCTCAAAAATTAAAACGAAGCTAACAGGTATTGTATATATGTGGAGCCTCAATATCCTTGAGATCCAGGAAGTTAGCAATACAGCTATAGAAAAAGCTTGTTTTGAAAACCTGTTTGTATTAAAACACCTGGTACAAGCAACCACAAATCTGGGATTAAATTTTAAGCTGTGGGTTATTACAAGAGGAGCCCAAATGATCAACAGGGCTACTCCAAATTCTGCATTCTTACAGTCGTTGGTATGGGGCCTTGGCACCGTCATAGGTTACCATGAGTTGCCTTCAAATTGGGGAGGCCTTGTAGACCTTGACATAGAGGCCAATGCGGATGAAATGGAAATGCTGTTAAAAGAAGTCTTAGGTAATGGAGAGAACCAAATTGCTTTCCGTAATGGGAATAGACTTGCAGCAAGAATCGATAAACTGCGGATTGATATGCAGCATCAAGTACCCGTACATCTTCGCCCCGATGGAAGTTATGTTATTACAGGTGCTTTTGGTGGCATAGGTATGATTACAGCCCAGTGGATGGTTGCCAAGGGAGCAAGACATCTGGTACTGCTTGGACGCGGAGAATTTCCAAAACGTTCTGAATGGAACAATGTAGAGCCAGGCAGCAGCCTTGCAGAGAGGATTGAGTTTGTTCGTAAGCTGGAGTCCCAGGGGGCAACAGTATATATTGGATCAGTGGATGTAACTGATGAGGAAAAGCTTGCTGGATTTTTTAAAGATTTTGATAAGGAAGAAAGGCCTCCTATTCGAGGTGTTGTACATTCTGCTGGTATTACGGATGATCAATTTCTTGAGGTTAGTAAAGATGAGACTTTTTATAGGGTCCTTTCGCCTAAGGTAAATGGTGCATGGAACCTTCACCGTATGACAGAGGGGCGGCCTATTGACTTCTTTATTTTATTTTCTTCAGTTGCTTCTGTATTTGGTTCACCAGGCCAGGGAGCATATGCAACTGGGAATGCCTTTTTGGACTCACTTGCACATTACCGTTTATCGAGAGGACTTCCTGCACTGAGTATCAATTGGGGACCATGGTCAGAGGTTGGAATGGCTGCAAGGTTTATGGAACGTGATCCGGAGTATTATATACAAAAATCCATAGAATCTGTAACGGTAGAAAAGGGAATTAGGGCTATGGAGCACCTTGTTGGAGAAGCTGTTGCACAGTCTGTGGTTCTACCTATACTCTCGTGGCAAACGTTTGGGGAAAAATGGTTCTCACCCATGAGTTCTCCACATGTGCTTAAAACTCTTTTGCAAGATGAGTCAGGACAACAAGAGAATATAAATAAATCAAAGGTGGATGTTGATATCCTGGAGGATATTATTTCATCTCCAATACAGAGCAGGCAGAATATCGTTGAAATGCATATTAAAACAATAGTAGCGAAGGTTTTGCGTTATAATCCTGAGGATCTAAGTACCAAACAACCACTAACTGTTTTTGGGATGGATTCATTAATGGCCACCGAAATAAAAAACAGGATGGAGGTTGCCTTTAAAACACCTGTTTCCATAGTAGAACTTCTTAAGGGTTCCAGCATATACGATCTTTCCGAGCAAATGATATCAAAGCTATACGGATCGGGAAAGATTTCAGAACAGGATTCCCTAAATATGGGTAAGGCTGAGCTTGAAAGAATACCTAAAGTTTCTGAAAAAGAGTACTATGAAACCTCATCTGCACAAAAGATGATGTATATCATTAATAATCTTGAGGGTAACAACATTGGGTATAACATACCTGTGGGAATTTTATTTGAAGGTGGGATTGAAAGGGTTGCCCTTGGGGAAGCATTAAAAACATTGATACAAAGGCATGAAGCATTTAGGACATCCTTTGAGATGATTGATGGGGAGCTTGTGCAAAGGATACAAGATGAAGTTGATTTTACTATAGAATATTTTGAGTCTGAGGAAGACGGAGTAGAGAAAATAATCGATGAATTTGTAAGACCGTTCGATTTAAGCAAAGCACCCTTAATAAGAGTAGGTCTTATAGAAATCCATGCTAGCAGGCAAATACTTTTGCTTGATGTACATCATATAGTCTCGGATGGAACTTCAATAATCAGGACTTTTGATGAAATAGTTTCTATATTAAGTGGTGAAAGCCTTCCGGCAATGGAGGTGCAATATAAGGATTTTGCCCAGTGGCAGAATGGCTTGTTTAGCACTGAGGTTTACAAAAAGCAGGAAGAATACTGGCTTAATAGGTTCAAGGGTGAAATTCCTATCCTTGATATGCCTACAGATTATCCTAGGCCTGTCCTTCAAAGCTTTGAAGGAAATAGGTTGCTATTTGATTTAGACAGTCATTTGATGGATAAATTAAATGTACTTTCCTCCCAAACAGGAGCCACCGTGTATATGATACTTCTTGCGGCATTAAATACACTAATGTATAAATACTCAGGACAGGAAGACATAATTATTGGTACTCCTATAGCGGCAAGAACTCATTTTGATACTGAAAGAATACTGGGGATGTTTATAAATACCCTGGCATTAAGGAATTTCCCAGAGGGAAATAAGGCCTTTACTGAGTTCTTGGAAGAAGTAAAAGAAAGCTCCTTAGAAGCATATGAAAATCAGGAATACAGGTTTGATCAGTTTGTGACAAAACTTAACGTAAAGAGAGATTCAAGCAGAAATCCTTTATTTACTGTTATGTTTAATATTGTTCCTTCTGATGAGCATATTATGGAACATCGTGGTGAATTAAAGTATTCCAAATATCCGGTTGAAAGTAAAACATCAAAATTTGACTTAACATTCCAGTTGATACCAGATGGTCATAATATAATATTATGGATGGAATATGCTACACGTCTGTTTAAGAAGGAGACGGTAGAAAGGCTTGTTCAGCATTACTTTAATATCCTTGAAGAGATAACCTCAAACCCTGAAAAAAAACTATCAGAAATCAATATGTTATCCCAAGAAGAAAAGGAGCGAATAATATACGGCTTTAACGATACGAAGGTTGAATTTGAACATCACCTGACGGTACACCACCTGTTTGAGCAGCAGACGAAAGTACGTCCAGACAATATAGCAGTAGCGTATGAAGGCCGTAGATTTACATATGGCCAGATCAACCAAAGGGCAAACAGGATAGCAAGGTACATGCTAAAGGCTGGCACTGGTAGAGAAGAAGCCGTAGTTGTCATGCTGGAGAGGGGACCCTTATTTGTAGAATCGGTACTTGGTATATGGAAAGCAGGGGGGGCTTACATACCTGTAAATCCAAAATACCCTACACAAAGGGTGCTTGATATATTTAAGGAATCTAAAGCTGCCTATGTGTTGACCTTATCAGATTATGTGACCCAGCAGCTTAGTGAGAACTATAAAGGCCGAATTATATACCTTGACCAGTGTGAAAAAGAGATTGAGGCTGAAAGTGGCGAAAACCTAGATCTAGATATAGACATAAATAGTTTGGCCTATGTTATATATACATCTGGTTCAACTGGTGTACCAAAGGGAGCTATGATAGAGCATCTTGGCATGATAAACCACATCCATGCGGAAATAAAGGAACTTTGTATAACTAACAACAGCATAATATCCCAGAACTCGCCTCAATACTTTGATGTATCTGTATGGCAGTTCTTTGCAGCCCTAACCATAGGAGCTCAAATTATCATCTATCCAGATGAAATAGTAAAGGATGTTGCAAGGTTTACGAATCGGATCATAGAAGATGGCATAACGGTCCTTGAGGTGGTACCTTCATACCTTGCTTTAATGCTTGAGTATGTGGAAAATACAGGGAATAAACCAGAAAAACTTCATTACTTGCTGATAACGGGAGAAACCGTAAAATCCGGCATAGTAAGGAAATGGTTTGACCTATGTCCAAATACTAAAGTAGTTAATGCCTACGGACCTGCAGAGGCAGCGGACGATATTACTCTATATACTATGGAAGCTGCTCATGAAGGAGAGAACATTCCTGTAGGCAAGCCTATACAAAATATGAATCTATATATAACAGATAAAAACATGAACCTGTGCCCTATCGGAGTAAAAGGAGAGATCTGCGTCTCTGGAACAGGTGTAGGAAGGGGTTATTTAAATGACCCTGAAAAAACAGCCCATGTATTCCTTGAAGATCCTTTCAGAGAAGAAAAGGGGATAAGGCTGTACAAAACAGGAGACCTGGGAAGATGGCTGCCTGACGGGAATATCGAATTCCTGGGCAGAATAGACCATCAGGTTAAGATCCGCGGATACCGAATAGAGCTTGGAGAAATAGAAGCTCAGCTTCTAAAACATTCTTCAATAAAAGAAGTTGTGGCAGCAACAAGGGAAGACCCCCAAGGGAACAAGTACATCTGTGCATATATAGTTGGAGAAAGTGAATTGACAATACCGGAATTAAGGGAGTATCTCTCCAAAGATCTGCCAGACTACATGATCCCTTCATATTTTGTACAGTTGGAAAAACTGCCTTTATCAGCGAATGGCAAGGTAGATAGAAATGCCCTGCCTGCCCCTGATGGAAATATTAATACAGGGGTAGACTATGCTGCACCATTCGGTGAAATTGAGGAGAAGCTTGTACTGATATGGAGCCAAATCCTTGGAGTCCAGAAGATTGGAGTAAATGATAACTTCTTTGAATTAGGAGGAGACTCATTAAAGGCAACCAATCTTGTATCAAGGGTTCATAAAGAATTTGACATAGAATTTGCATTAAAAGAAGTGTTTATGGGTCCTACAATTTCGGCAATAGCAAAAAGTATTAAAAATAGACTTAACGATACAGTGGAAATCGAAGAAATTTTAAGCATGATTGAAAATCTATAAATAGGAATTAAAAGAGATGAAATAGAGAAGAGGGACGAAGTTATGGATAATTTGATGAAAAGAATAGAATCTCTTTCTCCAGAAAAAAGAAAGCTATTTGAGACGATGCTAAAAGAAAAAGGAAAAGATGTTTCAAAATATACGCCAAATGCCTTTTCTGGAATACCTTCTGCCAGAGAGCAGGAATTTTACCCTATGTCATCTGCCCAGAAAAGGCTGTATATACTAAACGAGCTTGAAGGAGCAGGTACTGCATATAACATGCCAGGCGTCGTACTGCTGGAAGGAAACATTGATGCAGTACGCTTCGAACAGGCATTCAAGGAGCTAGTAAAAAGACATGAGGCTCTGCGCACATCATTTCATATGGTTGAGGGTGAACCAGTACAAAAGGTTCATGATTACGTGGATTTCAGTATTACGTACCTGGAACTGGATGAAGAAAAAGCAGCAGAAATAGTCAAAGAATTCATAACGCCCTTTGATCTTAGCCAAGTTCCATTACTGAGAGTAGGACTTGTAAAAACGAACGAAGACAGGCGTGTTATGATGTTTGACATGCACCACATAGTATCAGATGGTATATCAGTCAATATACTTATGAGTGAGTTTTTGGATTTGTACCAAGGGAAGACCCTTTTGCCACTACGGATACAGTACAAGGATTTTTCTGTATGGCAGAAGGAGATGTTTGCCGGAGACTCAATAAAGAAGCAGGAAGAATACTGGCTCCAGACATTTAAGGGTGATATACCGGTACTGGATATGCCTACTGACTATCCAAGACCGGCGGTACAAAGTTTTGAAGGAGATGCTGTAAGCTTTGAAATAAACCCTGAACTTTCAGTCAAACTAAATAAGCTTGCAACAGATAATGGAGCTACCTTATACATGGTACTGATGGCTGCATATAACGTACTCCTGTCCAGATACACTGGACAGGAAGACATCATAGTTGGAAGTCCTGTAGCCGGAAGGCCCCATGCTGACCTGCAGGGTATCATTGGTATGTTTATAAATACCTTGGCCATAAGGAACTATCCTGAGGGAGAAAAGACCTTCGTCCAATTCTTGCAGGAAGTAAGGGAAAATGCGTTTTTGGCTTTTGAAAATCAGAACTACCAGTTTGAAGAACTTGTAGAAAAACTTAATCTCATGAGGGACATGAGCAGGAATCCTCTTTTTGACACTATGTTTGCACTGCGCACTTCAAACAAGACAGAATTTGCAGCATCGGGTATAAACTTCAAACAATACAACAACTGGCTGGAAGGCAGAAAGGCAAAATTTGACCTTATGCTTGAAGTGGTAGAGGGTCAAGAAGGTATAACATTTAACCTTGAATATTGTACCAGGCTGTTTAAGAAGGAGACAATAAAAAGGTTTGGAACCCATTACATTACCGTTCTTGAAGAGATAACGGCATGCCCTGAAAAAAGGTTGTGGGAAATTGATGTACTGTTACAGGAAGAAAAACAGCAAATCCTATATACCTTTAACGCTACAGAGGCACAGTATCCTAAAAACAAGACTATCCATCAGCTTTTTGAAGAGCAGGCAGAGAAGAACCCTGATCATGTAGCTGTGGTATTTGAGGGTAAAAAGCTTACATTTAGTGAACTCAATAAAAAATCAAATGGGTTGGCCCATGTATTAAGGGCTAAAGGAGTCAAACCGGACAGTATCGTAGGTATTCTGGCAGAACGCTCACTTGAGATGATAGTAGCAATCCTAGGGGTATTAAAAGCAGGAGGGGCATATCTTCCCATAGATCCAGATTATCCTGAGGAAAGAATAAGTCATATGCTGGAAGACAGCCGGGCAGTGATCCTGTTGACCCAATCACATTTTATAGACAAATATACATCAATAGGTACAGTAATAAATTTAGAAGATGAGCAGGAATATTCAGATGAACAATATAACTTATCGGAGGTAAATAAACCTTCCGATCTAGCTTACTTAATATATACCTCAGGCTCTACAGGTAAACCCAAAGGGGCAATGATAGAGCATAGAAACATAGTAAGGCTGTTATTTAACAGTAAAATGCAGTTTGATTTTAACGAAAATGATGTATGGACTATGTTTCATTCTATGAGTTTCGATTTTTCCGTATGGGAGATGTACGGGGCCTTGTTATATGGGGGCAGATTGGTGGTAGTTCCTAAAATGACAGCACGCAGCAATGTAGAGTATCTGAGACTTCTAAGGAATGAGAAGGTGACCGTATTAAATCAGACACCTTCAGCCTTCTATAATATAGCCAATGAAGAAGTATCATATGAAGAAAAAGAACTTAAGATAAGATATGTCATATTCGGAGGGGAAGCATTAAAGCCTGCATTGTTGAAGGAATGGAGAAAGAAGTACCCGCAGACTAGACTCATCAATATGTATGGAATAACCGAGACAACAGTGCATGTCACATATAAAGAGATAGAAGAGGAAGAAATTAGATCTAATGTGAGCAGCATAGGAAGGCCTATACCAACCCTTACAACATATGTAATGGATAAGAACATGAAAGTTGTTCCCATTGGAGTAGCCGGAGAGCTTTGTGTAGGAGGAGACGGAGTTTGCAGAGGATATCTTGGAAGACCGGAGCTTACAAAGGAAAAGTTCGTTCAAAATCCGTACAAGCCGGAAGAGAGGTTATATAGATCTGGAGACCTGGTCCGGTTATTATCTGATGGAGAAATGGAATACCTGGGTAGAATAGACCACCAGGTAAAGATAAGAGGCTTTAGGATAGAGCTTGGTGAAATAGAAGCACAACTGCTAAAGCATCCTTCAATTGAGGAATCTTTGGTGATTGCAAAGGAAGACCATCAGGGCAGTAAATACCTGTGTGCATATATAGCGGGAGAAAATGAGCTGACAATATCAGAACTAAGGGAGCATCTCTTAAAAGAACTGCCCGAATACATGGTACCATCATACTTTGTGCAGCTTGAAAAAATGCCATTGACAGCTAATGGCAAGATAGACAGGAAGGCATTGCCTGAACCCGAAGGTAATATAAATACGGGAATAGAGTATGAAGCGCCTATAGGCGAATTTGAAGAGAAGCTTGCACTGATTTGGCAAGACATCCTTGGAATTAAGAAGATAGGAAGAAATGACAACTTCTTTATGTTAGGTGGACACTCTTTAAAGGCTACAAGCCTTGTAGCGAGAATTCACAAAGAGTTCAATATAGACATGCCTCTTAAGGAAATATTTAAGGCTCCAATTATAGCGGAAATAGCAAGGTATATGAAGGAAGCAAAGGAGAGTATATATCAATCCATCCAAACTGCTAAAGAGATGGAATACTATCCTATGTCATCAGCCCAAAGAAGGCTGTATATATTAAATCAGTTTGAAGGAGCAGGGACAGCATACAATATGCCAGGCAGCTTGCTGGTTGAAGGCAGTATTGATCTGGAGCTTTTTCAGAAGACCTTCCAACAGCTTATAAATAGGCATGAGACCCTTCGAACATCTTTCCATTTCATAGAGGGTGAACCCGTCCAGAAGATCAATGATCCTGTGGGTTTTAGTGTAGTGTATCTAGAATCTGACGAAGAAAAAGTGAGGGAAATCGTAAAAGAATTTATAAAGCCGTTTGATCTTGGAATTGCTCCGCTGCTAAGAGTAGGCCTTGTGAAAACGGGAAAAGACAAGCATGTCATGATGTTTGACATGCACCATATCATATCTGACGGTACGTCCATGGATATACTGGTACATGAGTTCATGGATATGTATGGAGGAAATAACCCTTCTTCCCTCCGTATACAGTACAAGGACTATTCTGTTTGGCAGAAGGAACTATTTGCTGGGGACAAAATAAAGAAGCAGGAGGAATACTGGCTCCAGGAATTTAATGGAGAAATTCCTGTGCTGAATATGCCAGTAGATTACCAAAGGCCTGCGGTTCAAAGCTTTGACGGAGGTTTTATCCGTTTTGAAGCAGGCAGTGAGCTTACGGGAAAACTTATTAAGCTTGCAAGGGATAATGGGGCTACTCTTTACATGACATTGCTTGCTTCATACAACATACTGCTGTCTAAGTATACGGGGCAGGAAGATATTATAGTGGGAAGCCCTATAGCTGGAAGACCTCATACAGATTTACAAGACATAATAGGTATGTTTGTAAATACTTTAGCCATGAGGAACTATCCCCAGGGAGAAAAGACCTTTGCTGAGTTTCTAAAGGAAGTAAGGGAAAACTCTATAAGGGCTTATGAAAATCAGGACTACCAGTTTGAAGAACTGGTGGAAAAGCTTAATGTAAAGAGGGATATGAGCAGGAATCCTCTTTTTGATACTATGTTTGTATTGCAAAATACCGGCTCATCAGAATTGAAGATAGATAGGCTTAAGTTTATACCCTATACAAATGAATTTAGAATATCCAAATTTGACTTGACATTAAATGCTCGGGAAACCCAGGAAGGTATTGCATTTGATTTGGAATATGCCACAAGGCTGTTCAAGAAAGAGACTGTAGAAAGGTTTGCAGCCCATTACCTTAATGTTCTGGAAGAGATAACGGTTTATCCTGGAAAAAGGTTGTCAGAAATTGATATGCTTTCACAGGAAGAAAAGCAGAAAATACTATATGACTTTAACGATACAAAGGTCCGGTATCCTAAGGATAAGACTATACATCAACTGTTTGAAGAGCAGGTAGAAAAGACACCCAATAATATTGCTGTAGTGTTTGAAGATAAACAGCTGACTTATAAGGAAGTAAACGAAAAGGCAAACCAACTGGCCAGAAAATTAAGAGAAAAGGGAATAAAACCTGATAGTGTAGTGGGAATTATGGTAGAACGTTCCCCGGAAATGATCATAGGGATCATGGCTGTCCTAAAAGCTGGGGGGGCTTATTTACCCATAGCTCCTGAATACCCTGAAGACAGGATCCAGTTTATGCTTGATGACAGTGGCAGCCAAATTATTCTGATACAGGATAAATTTATAAATGCTAAAGGTAGTTACAGAAATGCTGAATTTATTAGCATAGAAAATCAGGAACTATTTACTGGGGATGTATCAAATCCAAAGTTAATTAGTAAACCTGAAAACTTGGCTTATGTAATATATACATCCGGTTCTACCGGCAAACCCAAAGGGGTAATGATAGAGAACTACTCCGTAATCAACCGGATCAACTGGATGCAGAAGCAATACCCGATAGCTGAAGGTGATGTGATCCTGCAGAAAACTCCCTATACCTTTGACGTATCGGTATGGGAATTATTGTGGTGGAGCTTTACGGGGGCCAAAGTCTGCCTGCTGATACCGGGAGGAGAAAAAAATCCGGAAGAAATCGTGAAGGCAATCGAAAAAAATAAAGTTACCACAATGCACTTTGTACCATCCATGTTGAGTGTATTTTTAGAGTATGTAGAGGAAAAGGGGATAATAGAGGAAATAGCAAGCTTAAAGCAGGTATTTGCCAGTGGAGAAGCACTGAACCTGAAGCAAGTAGAAAAGTTCAACAAGCTGCTGTACAAAGAAAAAGGAACAAGCCTGCATAACCTGTACGGACCAACAGAAGCAACAGTAGATGTATCCTACTTTGGCTGCTCTACGGAAGAAGAATTGGAGCTTGTACCAATAGGAAAGCCCATAGATAACATTAAGTTATATGTTGTGAGTAAGGAAAAGGGCCTGCAGCCGATAGGAGTAGCGGGAGAACTATGTATAGCAGGGGATGGACTGGCAAGAGGGTACTTGAACAGACCGGAACTTACAGAAGAAAAATTCGCAGCAAACCCATTCGCACCGGGTGAAAGGATGTACAGGACAGGTGACCTGGCAAGGTGGCTGCCTGACGGCAACCTAGAATATCTGGGCAGGATCGACCATCAGGTAAAGATAAGAGGCTACAGGATAGAACTGGGTGAAATAGAGAACCGGTTATTAAAGCATGAAGCAATAAAAGAAGCGGTGGTATTGGACAAAGAAGGAGCTGACGGAAATAAGTATCTTTGTGGATACGTCGTACCGGATCAAGAAATAACCGTACAGGGGATGAGGGAACACTTGTCAAAAGAGCTCCCGGACTACATGATCCCTTCCTACTTTGTGCGGATGGAAAAGCTGCCATTGACCCCTAATGGAAAAATAGACAGGAAAGCATTGCCTGTGCTCGATAGCAATGTTAATACCGGCGTAGAATACGTAGTACCTTCGGGAGAAATAGAGGAGAAACTTGCGCTGTTGTGGCGGGATATCCTTGGAATAGAGAAGGTAGGAAGAAATGATAACTTTTTTATGCTTGGGGGACACTCGTTAAAGGCAACAAGCCTTGTAGCAAGAATTCACAAAGAGTTCAATATAGACATACCTCTTAAGGAAATATTCAAGACACCAACCATCTTAGAAATTGCCAGATATATTAAAGACTCAAAGGAGAGCCTATATCAGTCAATCCAACCGGCAGGAGAAATGGAATACTACCCTATGTCATCTGCACAAAGAAGGCTGTATATACTAAACCAGCTTGAAGGGGCAGGGACAGCATACAACATGCCTGGTATTATGCTGCTGGAAGGAAGCATTGATACAGCGCGTTTCCAGGAAGTCTTCAGGCAGTTGGTAAAAAGGCATGAGACTCTTAGAACATCGTTCCACATGATCGATGGTAACCCGGTCCAGAAGGTTCATGACCATGTGGAATTCAGCGTGATGTACTTTGAAACTAACGAAGAAAAAGCCGCAGAGTATGCTGGGGAATTTGCCAGACCTTTTGATCTTGGCAAGGCTCCTCTGCTAAGGGTAGAGCTTGTAAAAACGGGAGAAGACAGGCATCTTATGATGTTTGATATGCATCACATTATATCCGATGGTGTCTCCATGGACATACTGATTCGTGAGTTTATGGATCTTTATGAAGGAAACAACCCTCCAGCACTTCGGATACAGTACAAGGACTACGCTGTATGGCAGAATAAACTGTTTGATGAGGGCGGAATTAGCAGCCAGGAGGAATACTGGCTCCAAGCATTCCAGGGAGAAATACCTGTACTGAATATGCCGCTAGACTATCCAAGGCCTGTAATACAAAGCTTTGAAGGGGATTTTTTTAGCTTTGAAGCAGGCAGTGAGCTTACGAATAAATTAAACAAGCTTGCAAGGGATAATGGGGCTACGCTTTACATGACACTGCTCGCGGCATACAACATATTGCTGTCTAAGCACACCGGACAGGAAGACATAATCGTTGGAAGCCCTATAGCCGGAAGGCCACATTCAGACCTGCAGGATATCCTTGGTATGTTTGTAAATACCTTGGCTATGAGAAATTACCCCAAGGGAGATAGTACCTTTGTAGAATTCTTGAATGAAGTAAGAGAAAACGCTCTAAGGGCTTATGACAATCAGGATTACCAATTTGAAGAACTGGTTGAGAAGCTTAACTTGAAGAGGGACATGAGCAGAAACCCACTGTTTGATACTATGTTTACCATGCAAAATGCCTCTAAGGTAGAATTTGCAGTACCTGGTATAAGCTTCAGACCTTTTAATAACGGGCTAGAGTATAGAATATCAAAATTTGACCTATCCATTGATGCAATAGAGCGTGAAGATGGTATGGCTTTTAGCTTTGAATATTGTACTCGGCTTTTCAAAAAAGAGACTATAAAAAGGTTGGCGGCTCATTACCTTAACGTGTTGGAAGAGATAACCGCAAATCCGTTTAAAAGGTTGTCGGAAATAAATATGTTGCCCCAGGAGGAAAAACAGCAAATAATCTATGGCTTCAATGATACAAAAGTAGAATACCCTAAGGATAAGACCATACAAGAGCTATTTGAAGAACAAGTGGAAAAGACGCCTGATAACATAGCAGTAGTACTTGAAGATAAATACTTGACTTACGGAGAACTTAATGAAAAGGCCAATCAACTGGCTTGGATCTTAAGGGACAAGGGATTAAAACCTGACAGTGTAGTAGCTATAATGGTAGACCGGTCCATAGAAATGATAATAGGTGTAATTGCTGTATTTAAAGCAGGAGGCGCGTATTTACCCATAGACACCGAACATCCTGAAGAACGAATCAGATATATGATCGATGACAGCTTGGCTGGAATTATTCTTACGCAAGAACATCATAAAGAAAAAATTAAATTTGATCTTGATATTATAAGCTTTGATGACTGTGTGAATTACAACGGGAGAACAGAAAATCTTCCTGTCATTAATAAATCTTGTAATTTAGCATATGTCATTTATACATCAGGAACCACAGGAAAGCCAAAGGGGATCATGATAGAGCATAGAAGTCTTGTCAACATATCTTACGCATGGAAAAAGGAATATAGGCTTGCGGATATGGATGTAAAGCTGTTGCAAATCGCAAGTTTTTCTTTTGATGTATTTGTGGGAGATGTTTCGAGAACGCTGCTCAACGGAGGCCAAATGGTTATTTGTTCATCCGAGGAGAGATACGATCCTGCACGATTATATTCACTTATTAAAACCCATAAAATAACCATCTTTGAATCCACACCGGCACTGATTATTCCTCTTATGGATTATATCCATGATAATGCTTTGATTATTGATAGCCTCAAGTTGCTTATACTTGGATCAGATACTCTCTCTGTGGAAGATTATGAAAGATTACAATCCTGGTATGGAGAGAAACTGCGGGTTGTTAATAGCTATGGGGTTACTGAGTCCACCATAGATTCCAGTTATTACGAAAAGAGACTGGGAAGCTATTTGGAATCCGGGAGTGTACCTATCGGAAAGCCAATGCAAAATATAAAATACTACGTTGTTGACAAACACTTGAGACCTCAGCCTACAGGGGTTTTGGGTGAGTTGTGCATAGGGGGAGAAGGGCTTGCAAGGGGATATCTAAACCGGCCCGAACTGACAGCTGAAAAATTTGTACCTAACCCGTTTATACCAGGGGAAAGGATGTATCGTACAGGGGATCTGGCCAGATGGCTGTCTGATGGGAATATGGAATTTTTAGGAAGAGTAGATCATCAGGTAAAGATAAGGGGATTTAGAATAGAGCTGGGGGAAATAGAAGCACAACTGCTAAAGCACGTTTCAATAAAGGAAGCAGTGGTTATTGCAAGGGAAGATCAGAAGGGAAACAAGTATCTGTGTGCCTATGTGGCAGGGGAAAATGAATTAACAATAGCAGAACTAAGGGGACATCTCTTAAAGGACCTTCCAGACTATATGATACCATCCTATTTTATACAGTTAAAAAAGCTGCCGCTGACTCCCAATGGCAAAATAGATAGGAAGGCATTGCCCAAACCTGACGGCAATATCGATGCTGGAATAGAGTATGTCGCACCCTTGGGTGAAGTGGAGGAGAAACTTGCGGGGTTGTGGCAGGATATCCTTAGTATAGAGAAAGTGGGAAGAAACGACAATTTCTTTGAGCTGGGGGGACATTCCTTAAGGGCAGCAAATCTTATTGCCAGGATTCACAAAGAGTTCAATGTAAACATACCGCTTAAAGAAATATTTAAGAGCCCAAATATGTCTGAAGTTGCCGAGTGCATCAAGATTGCAAAGGAGAGTGTATTTCATTCTATTGGGCCGGCTGGGGAGATGGAGTACTATCCAATTTCATCCGCCCAGAAAAGGCTGTATATTCTAAACCAGCTTGACGCAGTTGGGATGGCATACAACATGCCTGGTATTATGCTAATTGAAGGCAAACTCGATAAACTGCGCTTTGAACAGGCTTTTAGGGAGCTTGTTGACAGACATGAGTCTTTCCGTACCTCATTCCATATGATAGATGGTAAACCGGTACAAAAGGTCCATAGCAATGTGGATTTTAGTGTTATGTATATGGAAACCGATGAGGAGAGAGCTGCGAAAATAGCCAGTGAATTTATTAGGACCTTTGACCTTGATGAGGCTCCTTTACTTAGGGTTGGGCTTATAAAAGTTGGAGAAGACAGATATATTATGATGTTTGATAAGCACCATATTATATCTGACGGGGTGTCTGACGACATACTGGTAAGAGAATTTATGAGCCTGTATGAAGGTAAGGAACTTCCGGAACTTAAGATTCAGTACAAGGATTTTTCCGTATGGCAGAACAGGCTGTTTGCTGATGGGACAATTAGTAAGCAGGAAGAATACTGGCTCCAAGTATTCAAAGGAGAAATTCCTTTGCTTAATATGCCGCTAGACTACCCTAGGCCAGCTATACAGAGCTTTGAGGGAGATGTGATCAGTTTCAAAGCAGGCAAGGAGCTTGCTGTTAAACTGAACAAACTTGCAGTGAATAATGGTGCCACGCTCTACATGGTACTTTTAGCTTCATACAATGTCCTTTTATCCAAGTACACCGGACAGGAAGATATTATAGTTGGAAGTCCCGTTGCAGGAAGGCCGCATACTGATCTTCAGGACGTTATTGGTATGTTTGTAAACACGCTAGCCATGAGGAATCACCCTCAAGGTGGAAAGACTTTTGTGGACTTCCTTAATGAAGTAAGAGAAAACTCCTTAAGGGCTTACGAAAACCAAGATTACCAATTTGAAGAACTGGTAGATAAGCTTAACCTGGAAAGGGATCTGGGCAGAAATCCACTTTTCGATACTATGTTTGTACTGCAAAATATCGAGGCATCAGAAGTGAAGATGGATGGGCTAAGGTTTATGCCCTATGACAGTGAAGTAAGAATATCCAAGTTTGACTTGACTTTAAACGCTGAGGAAACAGAGGACGGTATTGCATTTGAATTGGAGTATGCTACCAGGTTGTTTAAGAAAGAGTCAGTTATAAGGCTTATTGCCCATTACCTTAATGTATTGGAAGAGGCAGCAGCCTTTCCTGAAAAAAGGCTATTAGAAATTGATATGCTGTCACAAGACGAAAAAGATCAAATATTATATGAATTTAATAATACAAAAGCAGGATACCCTCGGGAAAAGACCATCCATCAGATTTTTGAGGAACAGGTGGAACGGACACCCAATAATATTGCTGTAGTGTTTGAAGATAAACAGCTGACTTATAGGGAGCTAAACGAAAAGGCAAACCAACTGGCCAGAAAATTAAGAGAAAAGGGAATAAAACCTGATAGTGTAGTGGGAATTATGGTAGAACGTTCCCCGGAAATGATCATAGGGATCATGGCTGTCCTAAAAGCTGGGGGGGCTTATTTACCCATAGCTCCTGAATACCCTGAAGACAGGATCCAGTTTATGCTTGATGACAGTGGCAGCCAAATTATTCTGATACAGGATAAATTTATAAATGCTAAAGGTAGTTACAGAAATGCTGAATTTATTAGCATAGAAAATCAGGAACTATTTACTGGGGATGTATCAAATCCAAAGTTAATTAGTAAACCTGAAAACTTGGCTTATGTAATATATACATCCGGTTCTACCGGCAAACCCAAAGGGGTAATGATAGAGAACTACTCCGTAATCAACCGGATCAACTGGATGCAGAAGCAATACCCGATAGCTGAAGGTGATGTGATCCTGCAGAAAACTCCCTATACCTTTGACGTATCGGTATGGGAATTATTGTGGTGGAGCTTTACGGGGGCCAAAGTCTGCCTGCTGATACCGGGAGGAGAAAAAAATCCGGAAGAAATCGTGAAGGCAATCGAAAAAAATAAAGTTACCACAATGCACTTTGTACCATCCATGTTGAGTGTATTTTTAGAGTATGTAGAGGAAAAGGGGATAATAGAGGAAATAGCAAGCTTAAAGCAGGTATTTGCCAGTGGAGAAGCACTGAACCTGAAGCAAGTAGAAAAGTTCAACAAGCTGCTGTACAAAGAAAAAGGAACAAGCCTGCATAACCTGTACGGACCAACAGAAGCAACAGTAGATGTATCCTACTTTGGCTGCTCCACGGAAGAAGAATTGGAGCTTGTACCAATAGGAAAGCCCATAGATAACATTAAGTTATATGTTGTGAGTAAGGAAAAGGGCCTGCAGCCGATAGGAGTAGCGGGAGAACTATGTATAGCAGGGGATGGACTGGCAAGAGGGTACTTGAACAGACCGGAACTTACAGAAGAAAAATTCGCAGCAAACCCATTCGCACCGGGTGAAAGGATGTACAGGACAGGTGACCTGGCAAGGTGGCTGCCTGACGGCAACCTAGAATATCTGGGCAGGATCGACCATCAGGTAAAGATAAGAGGCTACAGGATAGAACTGGGTGAAATAGAGAACCGGTTATTAAAGCATGAAACAATAAAAGAAGCAGTGGTATTGGACAAAGAAGGAGCTGACGGAAATAAGTATCTTTGTGCGTACGTCGTACCGGATCAAGAAATAACCGTACAGGGGATGAGGGAACACTTGTCAAAAGAGCTCCCGGACTACATGATCCCTTCTTACTTTATGCAGATGGAAAAGCTGCCATTGACCCCTAATGGAAAAATAGACAGGAAAGCATTGCCCGAGCCTGACGGAAGTATGAGTACGGGAACAGAATATGTAGCGCCGCGGAATGAAGTGGAAGAGAAACTGGTTGAAATATGGCAGGAAGTGCTTGGAGCAAAACAGGTAGGAATAAGGGACAACTTCTTTAAAATAGGCGGAGATTCTATACGTGCAATATCATTAGTCAGCACAATATGCAAAAAGTTGGATATAAACATCCAAATCAGGGATATATACATGAATCCTGATATTGAGAGATTGTCTGCATTCTTAAAAGTAAAAGATACGGAAGCTTTTAACAGTAAGATGGGTAAAGCAAGGGAAGAACTGGAGTTATTTAAACAGCGAATATTGATGAATGAAACTCTCTCAGAAAAGTTACCTTCGGACATGGAAGATATATATCCGATGAGTCACATAGAGCTGGGTATGATTTATCATTCCAAAAAAGACTATGAAAATGCAGTTTATCATGACCAATTTGCATTTCATCTGAATGACAAAGACTTTGATTTCCCAGCATTTAAAGAAGCGATGCTTCTAATGACGTCAAAACATGATATTTTAAGGACGGTTTTTAATTTAGAGGATTTTGAAACTCCTGTGCAAATTGTTTACAAGGGCAGTAGTCTTGATATTGAGCAGATAGATATCATGAATTTTAGCAGGACAGGGCAGGTTGAGTATATAAACAAATATTTGGAAAATGACAGAGCGAAGCCGTTTGATATATCAAAGCCCCTTTGGAGGATAAGAATATTCAAACTTGACGCAAACCATATTTGTCTGGTTCTGATATTCCACCATGCTATCCTGGATGGCTGGAGTGTTGCTTCATTGATTACGGAAGTTTCAAACCTATACTCTAAGCTTAAGCAAGAAAAAGATTATATACCAACACGGCTTAAATGCAGCTATAAAGATTATATAGCAGACCAAATGACAATTAAGGACAACCAGGAAGTAATTAATTATTGGAGAGAGGAATTAAGTGAATATAAAAGGTTGAATATGCCTGCAAATATTCATGGAAAAACAAAAAAATCTTATAAAGTAGACCATGTAACACGCCATTTAAGTCAGGAATTTTTAGGTGATTTAAGAAGTACTGCCAGAAGATATGATGTAAGCTTAAAGACACTTTGCTTTGCTGCATACACTTATATGCTCAATATGCTTTCATACGAGGATGACTTTGTCGTAGGTTTGGTAGAAAATAACAGACCTGTATGCGAAGATGGAGATAAGATGCTGGGGTGCTTCTTAAATACGGTTCCCGTAAAAATGTGTTTTGATAAAATCGATATATGGGAGGAATTGATAAAAGTTGCAGAAAAGAAATTAATAAACTTAAAGCTTTATGGAAGACTGCCTTTATTTGAGATCATAAATATCCTGGGCGGAAAAGAAAACAAAGAGGAAAATCCTTTATTTGATACCATATTCAATTATGTGGATTTTCATGTATATAACGAGATAATAAACAAAGAAATCGCTGATGTTAAAGATAGAATTTCAGTTGATGAATATGAAGCAACCAATACAAGTCTTGACTTTACAGTAAGTAATACATTCGATGATCTTAATATAAGCTTGATCTACTCGGACAAAGTATTGGAAAGAAAACAGGCAGAAGAGTGTATAGACTATTTTATTAATATTTTAAATATGTTTATCCATAACCCCAAAGGGTCAGTTGACAAGCTTATTATATTAAGTCATGAAGAAAGAAAGCAGTTGCTGATAGACTTTAATGATACTAAGAAAGACTATCCGCAGGACAAAACCATACATGAGCTGTTTGCTGAGCAGGTGGAAAGGACACCTGACAACATAGCTGTGGTATATGAAGACAAGCACTTGACTTACAGGGAATTGAACGGAAAGGCAAATCATTTGGCCAGAGTATTGAGGAACAAAGGGGTAAAGCCTGACCGTATTGTAGGAATTATGGCCGAACGTTCATTTGAGATGATTGTGGGGATATTTGCCATATTGAAAGCTGGAGGGGCGTATCTGCCGATAGATCCTAATTATCCTGATACAAGGATAAAGTATTTGTTGGACGATAGTGGTTCCCAGATCCTTTTGACCTCCAGGACCTTTATGGAAAATAAGCAGATTGATGCGGATATTATATATCTGGAGGAAGAATATTTAAATGAAGAGAACTCAAAGCTTGAAAATGTAAACAAACCCTCGGACCTTGCGTACGTCATTTATACATCAGGTTCGACAGGGAAGCCCAAAGGTGGAATGATTGAGCATACTAGCGTTGTAAACATAATTACAGCCCTCCAGGCCATGTATCCGCTTAAAGCGGAAGACTCTTTTCTATTTAAAACAACTTATACCTTTGACGTATCCGTAGCTGAGATATTTGGCTGGTTCCTCAACGGAGGAAAGCTTGTAATATCACGCCAAGGTGTGGAAAAGGAAGCTATGGAGTTAGTAGAGGTAATAAACAAGCATAAGATAACCCATGTAAACTTTGTACCATCAATGCTGAATATAATGGTACAGACTTTAAAAGATAATGGTATAAAACTGCCATCAACTCTCAGGTATATTTTTGCTGCTGGAGAAGCGCTGCCCAAAAAGCTTGTCCATGAGCTTTTCGATGTCTCAGAGAACACATCTCTGGAAAATATCTATGGGCCTACAGAGTCCACGATATATGCAGCGGGTTACAGTATAACAAAGAAAATAGCAGAAGAACTTATAACAGTACCTATAGGGAAAGCTTTACAGAATGTATACCTTTATATACTGGACAAGCACAACCAATTAACTCCTGTAGGAGTGGCCGGTGAACTTGTGATAGGTGGAAGCGGTCTTGCAAGGGGCTATTTGAATAGACCTGAACTGACAGCAGAAAAATTTGTACCTAACCCGTTTATTCCCGGCGAAAAAGTGTACCGCACAGGGGACTTAGTAAGGCGGCTTCCTGATGGGAACATCGAATTCATGGGCAGGATCGACCACCAGGTAAAGATAAGAGGCTTTAGAATAGAGCTTGGAGAAATTGAAGCACATCTGGTGAAGCACACTGCTATTAAGGAAGCAGTGGTTATTGCAAAGGAAGAGCAGCAAGGGAAGAAGTACCTGTGTGCATATATTGTAGGGGAAAATGAATTGACCATTTCCGAGCTAAGGGAGCATCTCTTAAACGAACTACCTGACTACATGGTACCAGCGTATTTCATGAAGCTGGAACAGATGCCATTTAATGCCAACGGTAAAATTGATCGGAAAGCATTGCCTGAACCACAGGGGAATATTAATACCGGAGTAGAGCATGTAGTTCCTAGAAACGAAAGAGAAGAAATACTGGCCAAAGTATGGGAAGACGTACTAAAAACTGAAAACATCGGGGTAAAAGATAATTTCTTCAGCCTTGGAGGAGACTCAATAAAAGCCATACAGGTAATGTCGCGTCTTAACGTCCATGGGCTAAAGCTTGAAATGCGGGACTTATTCAAACATCCTGTAATTGAGGAACTCGTCGAATATATACAATCTACAAGCCGAAGAATTCATCAAGGCCCGGTAGAAGGCATAGTACCGATAACACCTATACAAAGATGGTTGTATAAACAAGACAGCAAGGATATTCATCATTTTAATCAGGAAATAATGATATATGGGCGTAACGGATTTGAAGAAGCTATTATTCGAAAAGTATTGTCAAAGCTTGTAGAGCACCACGATATTTTTAGAACAGTGGTAAAAATAGAGGATCAAAATATACTCCAATACAACAAAAACCTTGAAGGTGAACATTTTTCATTGGAAATTGTAGACCTTAGGGACAGCTATAATTACCGGGAAAAAATAGAGCTGGAAGCGTCGAGGATTCAGAGGAGCATGGACTTGTATAACGGTCCTTTAGTTAAGGTTGGTCTGTTTAAGACTAAAGAAGGGGACCACCTGCTAATAGCTATTCACCACCTTGTAGTTGATGGGGTATCGTGGAGAATCATACTGGAAGATTTGGACATAGGATACAGACAGGCGCTAAACAATGATGAAATAAAATTCAGCAACAAGACCGACTCTTTCAAAGATTGGGCACAGAGGCTTGATGAGTATGCCAATAGCCCTGAACTATTAAAAGAAATAAATTACTGGACCAATTTGGAAAAAACTGAAACAATACCGCTTCCAAAAGACCGAGAGATTGAAGAAAGAAGGTATATGAATAACAATAGCGTCAAGATCGAGCTGAGTATTGAAGAGACTGAGAAGATGCTAAAGCGGGTAAACCATGCTTATAACACAGAAGTAAACGACATATTGCTTACCGCCTTGGGATTAGCAGTGAGGGAATGGACCGGAAATGATAAGGTTCTGATCAGTCTGGAGGGGCACGGCAGGGAGGAAATCATTAAAGACATTGACATAAGCAGGACCGTGGGATGGTTCACCACCCAGTATCCCGTGGTGTTAGATGTCAGCGGACAACTCGATATTTCCCGCATGATCAAATCGGTAAAAGAAAACATCAGGCAGATACCTAACAAAGGGATAGGTTACGGCATACTAAAATATCTTACCTTGCCGGAAAACAAAGCCGATTTAAACTTTAATCTAAACCCTGAAATAAGCTTCAATTACCTCGGTCAATTCAACCAGGATAATGTAGACAATTTATTTGGAGTGTCTGATATTCCTGCCGGAGAGTCTACAGGACCAAACTATAAAAGTGAGTATTGTATTGATATTAACGGCGGAACTGTAGAAGGCGGGAAGCTGGAATTAAACTTTAGCTACAACCAGGGAGAGTATGAGAAGAGTACTATTGAAGGGGTAGCGGTGAGTTTTAAAAAGCATTTAGTAAACATAATAACCCATTGTGCAGAAATGGACTATTCAGAAGCTACACTCAGTGATTTTACAGTAGACGATCTGAATATGGATGAGTTTGAAGACGTATTGAATAACTTCGAATAAAAAGAGTTTGTATTTAAGGAGGAGTACTTATGAGTGATTTGAAGAAACAAAATATAAAAGATATGTACCGGCTCACTCCTATGCAGCAAGGGATATTGTACCACTATATGATGGATAAAAATTCAGACGCCTACTTTGAGCAGATATCACTTTCTATAAAAGGTATCCTGGACATTGATTGTGTTGAAAAGAGCGTTAATATCATTATTGAAAAGTATGACGCTTTGAGAACAATTTTTTTGTATGAAAATGTAGCCAAGCCCTTACAAGTAGTCATGAAGGAAAGAAAGCTGTCTGTCAGCTATGAGGATATTACCTCCCTTGCCGAAGAACTAAGGGATAGGTATATAGAAGAATACAGGGTTAAAGACAGAAAAAAGGGCTTTGACTTATCAAGGGATATTTTAACAAGATTAAGTGTAATTAAAACAGGCTACCAATCTTATAACATGGTATGGAGCTTTCATCACATCATTATTGATGGGTGGAGTCTCGCAAATATATTTAGAGAATTTATGGAAAACTATGAAGCCCTGATGAATAGCCGGGAGCCGGAGTCAGGAAAGGTATATCCTTACAGCCGCTATATCAAATGGTTGGAAGGCAGAAATCAGAACGAGGCCGCAGATTACTGGGAAACCTATCTTAAAGGTTACGAGCATCAGACAGTCCTTCCCCAAAACGGCAGGTCTGCAAGTGATGATTTCAGGATTGAAGAAACGGAGTTTAAAATATCTGAACAAATAACTAGCGATCTTGAGAAGTTTGCAGCCAAAAACAATACAACCATGAGTACCATTATAAAGACCATATGGGGGATATTATTACAGCGGTATAACAATACCGATGATGTGGTGTTTGGTGAGGTGGTATCGGGAAGGCCTCATGAAATACAGGGAATTGAGAGCATGGTGGGTTTATTTATAAATACCGTTGCAGTAAGGGTGAGTTGTGATGAGGATAAAACTTTTACCGAACTGATCAAAGAGATGCAGCAATCGGTGCTTGAATCTGACCGGTACAGTTTCTATCCTCTGGCGGATGTGCAGTCAAAAACATGCTTGAAAGATGCCTTGATACATCATGTCATGGCTTTTGAAAATTACCCTATGGATGAAGCGGTTAATGCTTCATCCAGTAATGGCATTTTAAATGTAGTTGGAATGGAAATATTCGAGCAGACGAATTATGATTTTGGGATACTCGTTGATGGCGGTAAGGAATTATCTATTAAATTCAGTTACAACTCACTGGTATATGATGGTAATTTCATAGAAAAAATCAAGGGACATTTTCAGTCGGTAATAGAAATTGTAACCGATAATCCCGATATGCATATTAGGAATATTGATATACTCACCGAAGTGGAAAAGAAAGAAATAGTACACTGCTTCAATAATACAACGGAGGAATACCACAGGGAAAAGACCATTCACCAACTATTTGAGGAACAAGCGGTGAAGACACCTGACAATGCGGCAGTGGTGTTTGAGGGTAAGCAGCTAACCTATAGGGAACTCAATGAGAAGTCAAATCAGCTTGCAAGAGTGTTGAGGGATAAGGGAGTTAAACCAGACAGCATAGTGGGTATTATGGTAGAACGCTCACTGGAGATGGTCATAGGTATATTTGGCATACTTAAAGCCGGAGGGGCATATATGCCTATAGATCCTGACTACCCTAAGGCAAGAATCGAATATTTACTCGAGGACAGCGAGATAGGGGTGCTGATTTCCCAAAAGCAATTCCTGGAGAAAGTGGAGTTTTACGGGAAGTATATAGACATAGAAGATGAAAGCCTTTATGCCGGAAACCCTATGAACCTGGAAGTGGTATGTTCACCGCAAAATTTGGCATATATCATTTATACATCTGGGTCTACAGGAAAACCTAAAGGGGTTATGGTAGAACATAAAGGGGTAGCAAATCTGGAGGCGTTTTTCAAGACCCGCTTAAATGTAAGTGAAAGCGATAGGATTATTCAATTTGCATCAATTTCATTCGACGCTGCAGTTTGGGAAATATTTATGGGACTATTGGCAGGAGCAACACTATATATATCTTCAGGCGATATTATCAATGACTACCGAAGATTTGAAGAATACCTAAATGAAAATGAGATAACTATTGCTACTTTACCACCTCCGTATCTGGCAAATCTGGACCCGGAAAAAGTAACTTCCTTAAAGAAGGTAATTGCAGCAGGTTCGGCTTCCACTCTCGAACTTTTAAAGAAATGGAGCAACAGGATTTCATATATAAATGCTTATGGACCTACTGAGACAACCGTATGTGCAACGGTATGGAAAGCAGATGATTGTGAGACGGCCGATAAGTCGGTACCTATTGGTAAACCTATTACCAATACCCGGGTGTTTATAGTTGATGAAAACAATAATCTTAAGCCCATAGGTGTTGAGGGTGAACTCTGTGTTTCCGGGGCAGGATTGGCGAGAGGATACTTGAAAAAACCGGAACTTACCAGGGAAAAGTTTGTACCGAACCCATTTATGCCTGGAGAACTGATGTATAAAACAGGAGATCTTGCAAAGTGGCTTCCTGACGGGAATATTGCATTTGCCGGCAGAAAAGACCACCAGGTTAAAATAAGAGGGTATAGAATCGAGCTTGAGGAAATAGAAGCAGCCCTTTTGAAGCATGCTGATATAAATGAGGCGGTGGTCATTGACCGGGAGGATTCAAGTGTAGGCAGGTATCTTTGCGCTTATATAGTGTCTGACCGAGAAGTGACAGTGACCGAAATAAGGGAGCTTATATCTAAAGAGCTGCCCGATTATATGATTCCATCCTATTTTATGAGGATAGCAAAAGTACCGTTAACCATAAATGGAAAATTGGACAGAAAGGCGCTGCCGCTGCCTGATGGAAGAATAAATACAGGAACAGAGTATGCAGCGCCTTCAGGTGAAGTGGAGGAAAGGCTTGCGCTGCTGTGGCAGGACATCCTTGGAATAGAGAAGGTAGGAAGAAATGATAACTTCTTTATGCTCGGAGGACACTCGTTAAAGGCAACAAGCCTTGTAGCAAGAATTCACAAAGAGTTCAATGTAGACATACCTCTTAAGGAAATATTCAAGACACCAACCATCTTAGAAATTGCCAGCTACATTGAAGACTCAAAGGAGAGCCTATATCAGTCCATTCAACGTGCTGGGGATATGGAATATTATCCCATGTCATCCGCCCAGAAAAGACTATATATATTAAACCAGCTTGAAGGAGCTGGAATCGCCTACAATATACCTGGCATAATATTGCTGGAAGGTACTGTTGATAAAGCACGTTTTGAGCAGGCTTTTCATAGTCTGATAGAAAGGCATGAGAGCTTTCGAACCTCCTTCCATATGATCGAGGAAGAGCTGTCTCAGAAAGTCCATGACAAGGCGGACCTAAGTATCATGTACCTGGAAACCAGTGAAGCGAAGGTTCCCGAAATAGTGGAGAAATTCATAAGGCCCTTTGACCTTGGAAAGGCTCCACTATTAAGAGTTGGACTTGTAAAGATTGGAGAAGCCAGACATATTATGGTGTTTGACATGCATCATATCATATCGGATGGAGTGTCCAACGACATACTGGTAAGAGAGTTTATAAGCTTATATGAAGGGAAAATACTTCCTCCACTGCGTATACAGTACAAGGACTACTCAGTTTGGCAGAGGGAATTGTTTGCAGGAGCTGCCATAAGTAAGCAGGAGGAATTCTGGCTCCAGACCTTTCAGGGAGAGATCCCTGTGCTGGATTTATCCACCGACTACCCAAGACCCGCAGTACAAAGCTTTGAAGGAGACTACATCAGCTTTGAAGCTGATAGCGAGCTTGCGGTTAGACTTAACAAGCTTGGATCAGACAATGGAGCTACATTATATATGACGCTTCTTGCTGCATACAATGTGCTGTTATCTAGATACACTGGACAGGAAGATATTATTGTGGGAAGTCCTATAGCTGGAAGGCCTCATGCTGACCTTCAAGACATCATAGGTATGTTTGTAAACACTCTGGCCATGAGAAACCACCCGCAAGGAGAAAAGACTTTTATTGAATTCTTGAAAGAAGTTAAAGAAAATGCTTTGAAAGCATACGACAATCAGGACTATCAGTTTGAAGAATTAGTGGATAAGCTGGACATAAGGAGGGATATGAGCAGGAATCCCCTCTTTGATACCATGTTTGCCATATACAATGTTGGAAAAGCAGAGCTCATAACGTCTGATCTAAGCTTCAAGCCGTACAACAAAGGGATAGAAGGCAGAATATCAAAATTTAACATCACCTTAAATGCATTTGAGACTGAGGATGGTATAGCCTTTGAACTCGAATACTGTACAAGACTGTTTAAGAAAGAAACAGTTGAAAGACTTGGGGCTCATTACATCAATTTGCTGGAAGAAATTGCAGCATACCCCGAAAAAAGGCTTTATGAAATCGAAATGTTATCACAGGAAGAAAAACAGCAAGTATTATACAGCTTTAACGATACTGCTCTCGAATATCCCCTGGATAAAACCATACACCAAATGTTTGAGGAGCAAGTGAAAAAGACTCCTGATCATATTGCAGTGGTTTTTGAAGGTAAACAATTAACCTACCGAGAACTGAATCAAAAGGCAAACCAATTGGCCAGGGCATTAAGAGAAAAGGGAGTAAAGCCTGATGATATTGTAGGCATAATGGTGGACCGCTCGCCTGAAATGGTTATAGGTATAATGTCAGTAATCAAGGCTGGGGGGGCGTACCTTCCTGTAGATCTTAATTATCCATTGGAAAGAAAAAGGTATATGATGGAGGACAGCAAGGCCAAAATTTTACTCACCCAAAATCATCTTATGGATCGTGATGATTTCGATGGTGAGATTATTGATTTATCTGATTATGATTATAATTTTATAAACGATGTGAATATAAAATGTATAAATAAGCCTGGTGATACAGCGTACATCATCTATACCTCTGGCTCAACGGGAAACCCTAAAGGTGTTTGCATTGATAATAAGAGTGTATTAAACCTGGTAGAGGGTCTGTTCCAGAGAATATATAGCAAATATGAATCACCGTTGAATGTTTGCCTCATTGCCCCTTATGTTTTTGATGCTTCGGTGCAGCAGATTTTCGCAGCACTGCTAATGGGGCATGCATTGTACATTGTACCGGAGGAAGCAAGGAAAGACGGTAAAAAGCTGCTGGACTTCTATAGTGAAAATAGGATTGATATTTCGGATGGAACGCCCATACACGTAAATATGATGTTAAATTCTCCTCCTATAGATAATAACCTAAAAGTGAGACATTTTATTATAGGCGGAGATGTTCTTCCATTTGATGCAGTAAAAGACTTCCTAAGCAGATTTGAGGATGTGCAACCTTGCATCACAAATGTTTATGGTCCTACCGAATGCTGTGTGGATTCTACGGAATATTTGATTACTGCGGCGGGGCTTAGTAGATTGGATAATATCCCCATAGGCCGTCCTTTGCCAAACACCAGAGCATATATACTTGGTAAGAAATTAGAAGTAAATCCTATAGGTATCGCTGGGGAATTATATATATCTGGGGATGGTCTTGCCAAAGGCTATTTAAACAAGACGGGGCTTACTGCAGAAAGATTTGTATCTAACCCGTTTATAAAGGGAGAAAGAATGTATCGTACTGGGGACTTGGCAAGATGGCTGCCTGACGGGAATATAGAATTTTTAGGCAGGATGGACCACCAGGTAAAGATAAGGGGATTTAGAATAGAACTTGGAGAAATAGAGGCTCAGCTATTAAGACATGCTTCAATAAAAGAAGCTGTGGTTATTGTAAAGGAAGACCAACAGAAGAACAATGATCTGTGTGCATATTTCGTTGGGGAAAATGAACTGACAATAACTGAACTAAGGGAATGCCTTTCAAAAGAATTGCCCGAGTATATGATTCCGGCATACTTCATGCAGCTGGATGAAATGCCTTTGACAGCCAATGGTAAGATAGACCGGAAGAACTTGCCCCACCCTGCTGCTCATTTAAATACTGGAGTAGAGTATGAAGCACCTTCAGGTGAAGTGGAAGAGAAGCTTGTACAATTGTGGCAGGATATCCTGGGGGTTGAGAAAATAGGGAGAAATGATAATTTCTTTGTGCTTGGGGGGCACTCATTAAAAGCAATAAACTTTGCAGCCAAAATTCACAAAGAGTTCAATGTAAATATATCTCTTAAGGAGATATTCAAGCTGCCGACAATTGCAGAAATTGCCAAGTACATCCAGGAAGCCCAAGAGAGTATTTATCAATCTATCCAGCCCACTGGAGAAATGGAATACTATCCTATGTCGTCTTCCCAAAGAAGGCTGTATATATTAAATCAGCTTGAAGGAGCAAGGGTGGCATACAATATGCCAGAGTTTATGTTGTTAGAAGGCAGTATTGATATAGAACGTTTTGAGAAAGCCTTAGATCAGCTGGTAAAAAGGCATGAGGCTTTCCGGACCTCCTTCCATATGGTAGATGGTGAACCGGTGCAGAAGGTCCATGATGAGGTGGAATTTAGTATCATGTACATGGAAACCGGCGAAGAAAAAGCCTCAGAAGCAGCAAATGAATTCATAAGGCCATTTGACCTTGGCAAGGCTCCTTTACTAAGAGCAGGGCTCGTAAAAATTAGAGAAGACAGGCATGTCATGATGCTTGATAAACACCATATCATATCTGACGGGGTGTCGGATGAAATACTGGTAAGAGAATTCATAAGCTTGTATGAAGGAATGAATCTTCCAGCACTTCAGATTCAGTACAAGGACTATTCCGTATGGCAGAATAAATTGTTTGCTGACGGCACAATCAGTAAACAAGAAGAATACTGGCTCCAGGCATTTAGGGGAGAAATACCAGTACTTGATATGCCGGTAGACTACCCAAGGCCGGCTATACAGAGTTTTGAAGGCGATATGGTCAGTTTTGAAACAGGCCGGGAACTTGCACATAAACTGAACAAGCTTGCCGTGGATCATGGAGCAACACTGTATATGGTGCTTCTAGCTTCATACAATGTGCTTCTTTTCAAATACACCGGACAGGAAGATGTCGTAATTGGAAGCCCTATAGCAGGAAGGCCACATACAGATTTGCAGGACATCATAGGCATGTTTGTCAATACCCTAGCTATGAGGAATTACCCTCAAGGTAAAAAGAATTTCAGCGAGTTTTTGAGGGTAGTAAAAGAAAACGCTCTAAGGGCTTATGAAAACCAGGATTACCCATTTGAGGAACTTGTGGAGAAGCTTAGCATTAAGCGGGATTTGAGCAGAAATCCGCTGTTTGATACTATGTTTGTCTTGCAAAATAAAGAAGCATCAGAATTTAAGATGAATGGGCTAAGGTTCATGCCCTATGATAATGAGTTCAGGGCGTCCAAATTTGATTTGACCCTAAACGCCCAAGAGACCCAGAATAATATTGTATTTGGGTTAAAGTATGCTACTCGTCTGTTTAAGAAAGAGACAATAGAAAAACTTGGGGTCCATTTCATCAATGTACTGGAAGAGATCACAGCTTACCCCGAAAAGATGCTGTCCGAAATAAATATACTATCTCAGGATGAAAAACAGCAAATACTAAATAGTTTTAATGATACAAAGGCAGAATACCCTAGGGATAAGACTCTACATGAGCTGTTCCAAGACCAAGTGGAAAGGACACCTGATAATGTAGCTGTAGTGTTTGAGGACAAGCAATTAACCTACAGGCAGCTCAATGAAAAGGCAAATCAGCTTGCCAGAGCACTAAGAAGTAATGGTGTAAAGCAAAACAGCATAGTTGGAATAATGGTAGAAAGATCCGTAGATATGCAGGTTGGAATACTGGGAATTTTAAAAGCAGGAGGTGTATATTTACCAATTTCAACCAAACTTCCTGAACTAAGAATAAAAAAATTACTGGAAGATAGTAATGCAACTATGCTGTTGACGCAATCACATTTAGCGGATAAAGCAGAGTTTTACGGTAATATATTACTGCTTGATTCCCCTGAAATATACATTGGAAGTGCTGAAAACCTTGATAAAATAAATAAACCAGAGGACTTAGCTTATATCATTTATACATCGGGATCTACTGGAGTTCCGAAGGGTTCAATGATAGAGCATCGAAGTGTAGTTAACTTGGTTTATGGACTAAGAAAGTTTGTCTATGAAAATTATGATAATTATTTAAATGTTGCCCTTGTGTCCCCTTACTTTTTTGACGCATCTGTAAAACAAATATTTGCGGCTTCTCTCCTTGGCCATACGCTGTTTATAGTTCCTGAGGATACAAGGCTAGATGGTGAGGGCCTTCTAAAGTACTATAACAGGAATTCAATTGCTGTTTCAGACGGAACACCAGCACATATAAAGCTTTTAACAGATACTGACAGGCCTGGCGAAAGTCTTTCAGTTATGCAGTTTATTATCGGAGGGGAAGAACTTTCATGTAAAGGTATACAAGGTTTCTATGATCGGTTTAAAGATAATAACCCTACTATAACAAACGTTTATGGTCCAACAGAATGCTGCGTAGATTCAACTTATTACCATTTAAGCCGTGAGAAGGTGAGAAATCTAACAAGTATACCTATAGGTATGCCATTGCAGAATTATAAGATATATATACTTAATGAAGACATGAATATCTTACCGGTTAATACAACTGGTGAAATATATATATCTGGAGATGGGCTGGCAAAAGGCTATTTGAACAAACTTGAATTGACTACGGAAAAATTTGTAGCTAATCCTTTCAGCTCTGGAGAAAGAATGTATCGTACCGGTGATCTTGGAAGGTGGCTTCCTGACGGAAACATCGAATTTATAGGCAGAGTAGACCATCAGGTAAAGATTAGGGGCTTTAGGATAGAGCTTGGGGAAATAGAAGTGCAGCTATTAAAGCATCCTTCAATAAAAGAAGCTGCGGTAATTGCAAAGACAGACCAGGAGGGCAACAAGTATTTGTGTGCTTATATAGCAGGGGAAAGTGAATTTACAATATCAGATTTAAGGGCGCTTCTCTTAAAAGAACTTCCCGATTACATGATACCACAATACTTTGTTCAGCTGGAAAAGCTGCCTTTGACAGCCAATGGCAAAATAGATCGGAATAATTTACCCCAAAATGACGGTACTTTAGCTACATCAGTAGAGTATGTAGAGCCTTGCGGTGAAGTTGAGGAGAAGCTTGCACTGCTGTGGCATGATGCCCTTGGAGTACAAAAAATTGGTGTGAATGATAACTTCTTTGAACTGGGAGGATACTCACTGAAGGCAATATCCCTTATAAGCAGAATTTATGAACAGTTAAATGTTGAGGTACCACTAAAAGACTTTTATATGGCCCCAACCATAAAGGAAATTGCCCGTTTTATACACAATACGTACGCCAATGATTATATTACACCAAGTCCGGCAATTCATTTTAATTCAGCAATGGAGAGTCTTATGTTTGCATTCCCTCCAGGAGGAGGAAATGGAATAGCTTATGGTAGTTTATCAAAACAAATGAATGCTTATTCCATATATTCCTTTGACTTTATAGAAAATGAGAGCAGGATGGAGGAGTATGTGAAGGCAATTACTTCTGTCAAACCCGAGGGCCCATATATTCTATTTGGTTACTCGGCAGGAGGTAATCTGGCATTTGAAGTTGCTAAAGTATTAATTGAAACTGGACATCATGTATCCGATATAATCTTTCTGGATTCGGCTAAATCATTTGTCCTTATTGAGGAAGAAAGCGAAGATGCTAAGAAACTTGCTGAGCAACAGGATAAAGAATTTATAGAAGAAAATGAGAAACTTATAAAAGGCATGTTTGGAGATAACCAGGCAGTTATTGAAAAGGCCATTGAAAGAATGAGAAATTATCATAAATACACTAGAAGTGTTATAAACTCGGGACAGATAAACTCCAATATCCATCTTATTATATCACAGCAGCAAGACAATGAAGGTGAAGCTGATTTATGTGAAGGATGGAGAGAGGCAACAACGGGAGAGTTCAAAGTATATAACGGATTTGGCAGTCATTTTGATATGTTAAGTACAGGATATATAGATAAAAATGCGGCTATTATTAAAGAAATATTGGAAGAGATCAACCAATAGTTCAGATATAAGGGGTAGATATAATGGATAAGATTAAATTGTTTTGTCTGCCGTATGCAGGAGGTTCTGCAGCAGTATATAAATATTGGGAACAATACTTGCATGATAGGATTGAGCTTTTCCCGATTGAGCTTGCGGGAAGAGGCAGCAGGATTGGTGAACCGTTTTACGGAAGTGTTGAGGAAGCGCTTGAAGATATACACCGTATTATCATAAGCAACCTTGAAGAACAACCTTATGCGTTGTTTGGCCACAGTATGGGCAGTGTACTTGTATATGAACTTGCCTATAGAATAAAGGAGCTCGGACATCCATATCCTGTCCATATGTTTATTTCCGGCAGATATCCTCCGGGTTTTGTAAGTAAGAAGAAGGTACTCTATGATTTGCCGGATAAGGAGTTTGTGGATGAGGTATTTAAGCTGGGAGGCACGCCCAAAGAGGTTCTGAAAAGCAATGAATTAATGGAGTTGTTTTTACCGATACTCAGAGCGGATTTTAGAATTACTGACACATACAGGCACATTGAAAAAAACGCTAAGCTTGACTGCGATATAAGTGTATTGTGGGGAAAAAGAGAAAAGGGAGCCACTATTTTTGACGTTGCAAAATGGCATGATTATACGTCCAAAAGTTGTAAAATTCATATGTTTGACGGGGATCATTTTTTTATACACGATTACAAAAGGGATGTAGCAGCAATAATAAATAGTAGTCTCATCGACTTTGCAGACAATGTTATGTGAAGACTGAAGTTTATTTAAAATTCAATATGAAATCAAGAGGCTAAGTTTTTAGGTTGACTTTAATGACCTGTAGACTTAGCCTCTTTCCAGTCTAATCAAGAATTTCAAGAAAGTAGAACCTACGTCCTATTGGAATTATTTTCATGTTTCTGTATTACGACGAAAGCAGCGCTCCATTCCTATACGCTATCCCAACGGTACATGCTTAAAGACACATCGGTGAAAATCCTGGAAATTGCGCCGCCAGGGGTTCAAACGTATTTCAATAACGATCCGAGCTCTATGCTACTAGCATCATTCATTGATGAAACGATGAAGGTACTTGGTACGGATGCGGACGAGGTTCTAGTGGAAGAAGCGAAAGTATTTCGAAACAACCCGGGCCCGAACGAAGGTATTTTTGTGAACCAGTTAAACAATATGATGTTTGAGCCGCCAAAGGGTCATTAATCCGTTTAATACTTAGCGTATATTTTCGTTAATTATCTCAACTCGCTTTTAGAAAATCCTTGATTATCAAGGGCGTGTACATCGAAGACATGTAAACAACTTATTCGCCTTGACAATGAGCCTCGCGGCATCGGAGTCTAAACACGTGCGCCGATGCCCATAGGACACGGTTTACCTAGGGCTTGCTGAACGAATCAAAACTCCAACAGGCACAAGGGTTTAGGGCCTCTTATGTCGAAGGAAAACGGGGCAGCCCCGTGAAAAACCGTGCACTTGGAGGCGTCAGGATTGTATCAGCGAACCGAGAACCAGATGAACCTGCCCGTCGACTTTTTTCTGCCGTTCGGCGGAAAGCTCGCAGAAGATAACCGCTGGGTGCTGCTGGCCCAGATGATTCCGTGGTGGATGCTCGAAGAGAAGTATGCGAAAAACTTCAAGAAAAGCCTCAAGGGCCAAAAAGCCGTTTCGATCCGTATCGCGCTCGGCGCACTCATCATCCAGGAGCGGCTTGGCACCGATGATCGGGAGACACTTCGTCAGATTCTGGAGAACCCGTATCTGCAGTACTTCCTCGGTCTGCCGGAATATCGGTACCGCCGTCCGTTTCATCATTCTCTCATGACGCATTTCCGCAAGCGATTGGGTGGCGAAATTCTGGATGAAGTGAATGAATGGATCGCTCTGGAAGAAGCGCGCAAGTGTCGGATGATTCATCGGACGACGATGAACCTGGCAGCGGAACTGACGCAGCGTCCGGTAAGCATTCAGAAACGCAGCCACAGCAGATGGAACTGACGAACGAGGGCGAACTGCTGCTGGACGCTACCTGCGCGCCGGCGGATATCGCCTACCCGATGGATTTGTCGTTACTGAATCAGGCCAGAGAAAAGCTGGAGAAGATCATCGACATCCTGCACGAACCGGAACGTGGAAAGACCCGCAAGCCCAGAACATACCGAGAGCGTGCCCGCAAAGCCTATCTGGCGGTTGCCAAGCAGCGGCGCGTGAAGCCGCGCGCGATACGAAAAGCGATCGGCAAGCAGCTCAGGTTCGTTTCCCGTGATCTGCGCATGATCGCCGAACTCGCCGATATGACGAGCGGCCTGCCGCGGCGTTTGTACAAGGAACTGCTGGTCATTCAAGAGCTTTATCGTCAGCAGCAAACGATGTATGACAAGCGGACACACAGCATATCGGATCGGATTGTCAGTATCGCACAGCCACATGTCAGACCGATCGTGCGCGGCAAAGCCAGGGCAAACGTCGAGTTCGGAGAGAAGCTGGCGATTAGCGTGGTGAACGGCTACGCTTTCCGCGAGCATCTGTCGTGGGATATCTACAACGAAGGGCAGACATTGCAGGACGCCGTAGAGCGTTACCGCGCCAGATTTGGTTATTATCCCAAAGCGGTGCTGGCCGACCAGATCTATCGAACCCGCGACAACTTGCGCTTCTGCAAAGAGGGAATTCGCTTAAGCGGACCGCAGTTGGGTCGTATTAATAATGGTTTCGCATTTTCAATAACCTTAGATATAGTCGAGCTATTTCATAACTACACTCACCTAAAATCACTTTGCGATGATTCGCTGCTCTCATCAGTTGGAGTAACTACAGACAATCTCTTTGTATTCTACTAAAGTAGGGAACTTTGTGTCATTTTAGTAGGGGATTTTGTGTCAATGTACAACAACAGTTGCAGCAGAAAACTACATCTATAAGGTTCTCTTCAGACATATTCACAAAACCAGTATTTTGTACATATGTATAGCATGATCTTCGGAGATAAAAATGCCTTAACATAAACTGTTGATTGACACAAAACTCCCCTTGTTTTCGATACCAAAGCACCCTCTTTAACTTTATTCCTTGTGCTATCATTGAAAAATCATTATGTAATTTTATGTTGGATGTAAAATTGCATAGTTCTCACTTATTATAGTGGGATTTTGTGTCACTGATTTTTCATGTTTCCTTACGTTGGAAATTGCTCACTTATCCATATTATTAACTGCAGTTCTCATTTCTTCATCAGACAAATGTGTATAGATCATGGTTGTTTGTATAGACGAATGCCCTAACTGATTCTTCAACCTAGGTACGTTATTGTTCTCCAGGTGATAACGAGTTGCGAATGAATGTCTCAAAAAATGCACTGTCAATGCGGGTTTGCCAAATGCCTTCGCATATTTCTCAACGAGCTTTTCATCCAGCAGTCAATAATGTCAGCAGACTCGCCAGACGTTCTTCCATCTGTTCCAATGTCAATATGCTCATTCTGGAAGCCGCAAGCTCAATGGCTAACGGAATCCCTTCTATTTTTTTGCATATGGCACCTACAAGCTGCAAGTTTTCCAGCGTGGGCTGAAGCTTAGGAGCAACCAAAAACGCACGTTCCATAAACAGTTGCACGGCTTCAAATTCCTTGATTTCTTCTTGCGAAAGCATCTCCAGCGAATACTCCTCCCCTGGAAAGGATAACTGGGGAATCCGATAGACGTATTCCCCAGTTTACTTTATGACGTCCTGGCAATCACTTAGGACGAGGTGCAGCTGGTCCAAGCCCAATTGAGCAGAGCCAATTCAGCGCTACCTCATGTAGCACGTTGATGTTGTCTACCTGACAGTGTTCTAATCCCCCAAGTCTTCTATCCTCTATCGGGAAGAATGTCTTGTTTTTCGAACCCGCTTGCTCATAATTTTTCAAGGCTTGTGTCAGCGGATTTGGCTGAACCAATATCTCTTCCGCTCCGTGCATTACAAGAAGCGGACATTCTATCTGGTGAAGCACCCCCTCAAGATCATAGGCAAAACGCGGATTACCCGCAAAGTCCTCCATGCTTTTTGCCCCCAGAATTCTCATGCCATGTGCGGCCAGACTCGGTGGCATCCATTTAAGCATTGCATCCCAATCAAAGGCATGCGTACCGCCGTCGGAGATGACGGCAGCAATTCTGTGATCGAACGAAGCGAATCGCAAAGAGTCGTAAGCCGCAAAACTCTCACCGTGCACGATAATCTTATCGGGATCGACTTCTGGCCGCGTTAGAAGAAAGTCGATTGCTCGGGAATGGAAAGCCTCACTGTCCGCTCGTCTTCCTTTTCCCTTTTCGTACAGCGAGAGGCCGGTGCCAGGCTGGTCATAAACCAGAAAGTTATATCCACACGAAATAAAAGCGGGACCTAGCCAGAAATAGTTTTCAATTGACCACTCGTCGCCACCGTTGAGAGCAAAAAGGGTCGGCTTCGGACCTTTTATCCAGGAAGGGGAGAAGAAGTAACCATCCAGCTTGACATCTTCGTAATCGACTTGGATCTTCTCCGGTTGGACATCGAAGTACTTCCCGGCAGCTTCGAAGAGTTCATTTACTTTTTTAAATACACGGATTTTCTCGGTGTCATCATCCATCACCGTATATTCTGCAATTCTGTAGTAATTGCAGGCACGAATGTAGCAGTTTCGTGCTGTATACCAGTTTCCAGCTGTTTCGGCCTCCTTGCCGTGTCTTTCCAATGCCTGAGCCGTTATGAGCCATTCCCTGTGCCACGTGTCCTTGTCTTCGGGGTCGATTTTTTTGCAGGCCTCGTAGATCTCGGTGACGTCCGTAGCACCGAGGCTTGCCATACCTAAAGCTTTGGTGACTTGGTATGACATCATGTAGTGATTGGGCCAACGGCTGAACTCAATTGACATTGTAACATCCCCCTTTTCCAGTTCTAGTTCTTGTAGTTTTTTTACTACAAGTAATTTTTACAACACAAAGATAAAGCTTCTTTAAAAGAAAAATAAATGTTTGTAAAGAGAATATAAAAAATTATAAAACACTAAAAAAATAAAAAATGGCTGCTGCCTGGGTGTTCATAGCTGGCAGCAGCCTTTAACTCCTGTAGTAAAAGAAAATGTGCAAAAAATAAAATCAGTGTTGTGCGGCCAAGGGAAGGCTGAATCTTATCCCCAAACCGCCATATTCGGAAGGGTAGGCGTCAATTTCGCCCCTATGATGTTCAATAATGGATTTACAGCTTGCAAGACCCAGCCCCAGCCCGCCCTTTTGGATTTGTCGCGATTTATTCACAGTGAAAAATTTGAGGAACAGAGAAGATATATCCTTATCCGGCACTCCAATTCCATTATCCTCGATTTGAAAAAAGGCATACTGTCCTAGCGGGTAACCGGTCATATACACTTTCAGCTTATTTTTCCCTCCATATCTTACAGCATTGCTAAAGAGGTTGCCGAAAACCCGACGTATCATCGGTTCATTGATCATCAGCCATATATTTTCCGTGAATGAATGGCGGCAAGTAAGCTCATTGTCAAGTCCCGCCAACTCATATTCATATTCAAGGGCAATGTTTTCAAATAATTTTGATGCTTTTACAGGTTTAGCTACCATAGATTCCAACTCCAGTTTTTCTTTGGTGAAGCTGGAGAAATCATTGATGAGTTCGACCATATATCCTGACTTCTTTTGAATCAAATCATAATATTCCTGCTTTTCAGTTTCTGGTAAATCCTTGTGCATAGCCAGCAGTTCAGTAAAGCCATTAATAGATGTCAAGGGAGTTTTCAAGTCGTGGGCAATTGCCGCGATCATATCGGTCTGCTCTTTGTGCGCGAGTTGAAGCCGATGCTCCATCTTATTGAAGTGTTTATAAAGTTCTCCGATCTCGTCATTACTTCTTAGAGCTAGCGGAGGCAGTGGATGTACAATATTTACTTCTTCAAGCCTGGTATTCAGAAGCTGAATGGGTTTCTCTATGCAAAAATGAATATAGATAATTAGAATAATAAATATGATGCAGGCAATTGCAAATATGGGCAGGAGCAATGCTATATATCGCGAGTCCAGTAATGAACTGCGTATAGGAGAATATACTGCAAAGACAAGCTTCAGGTACATTCCAATCGAAAACATGAATATTATAAACATCAGCAGGAATAAAAGAGGAAGCTTTATTTTCAGTTTCATACTATTGCTCTCTTTCCGTGTATTTATATCCTATGCCCCATATTGTTTTAATAAAGTCATATTCAGGACCAAGTTTCTTACGGATATTTTTTATATGAACCGTTACGGTATTTATTTCTCCGTATTCGTCTCCCCAGACGTTTTCATATATCTGCTCACGAGTCAATACATTATTGGGGTGGCGCATGAGGATAGACAGAATCTGAAATTCCTTCGTTGACAAGTCGAGCTTCCTGCTATTCAGGAATGCTTCAAACGTCTTATCGTTCAGAACGAGCGGAGAATGCGCCTTTTCGTTACTGGGACTAAGTTCATCCCACTCTTTAAAAAGTCTGTCCACTTTTCTGAAATGAGCCTTTATCCTGGAGACAAGCTCCTGAATACTAAAAGGTTTGGTCATGTAATCGTCTGCTCCTATTTCGAGCCCGACGATTTTATCAATGTCCTTATCACGCGCACTTAAAAACAGAATTGGAACATTATAAGAATTTCGGATACTTCTGCAGACATCAAGTCCATCCATATCAGGCATCACTATATCAAGAACGATGAAATCAATATGATTTTCTTCTAATGTGGATAAGGCTTCTTTCCCAGAATATGCCGAAAGTGTTGCAAATTGCTCGTACCTTAAACTCTTTGTGATGAGTTTTACGATTTCTTCATCGTCGTCTACAACTAATATCGTTTTTAGCATATTTATACCTCCCAGCCGCTTTAAATGGACTGAATTTATAAAACAAAAGCCGCATGGACTTCTCGCTTTGAAAAAAGTCGCGCTCAAAGCGTCTCTCCAGTCCCGGATAAGCTGGAAAAAGAGCTTGAGCAACGACCTGGGCAATGCTGGCTTTAACAAACTGGTATGCTCTTCAATAGCGTTCGAGCTATGTACATATTCCAGCTTGAAGGCCTGCACATAGCTTTTGACGTAATGTCCGGGAGTGTGTCTAATCAAAAGACAGTGTGAAAAGGAGCAAGAAAACTATCACAAGTTTTGGTTTTCAGCCTTTTCCGATAAAGTCCATCCGAGCTACGCACTCCACATGACTTGAGTGTCGGTCACTTTGCAGTTATTAATAACTTCTTGCAAGTTTATCATACAGGAGAATTGAACACTAATTCATGCAGGAAATCACTTTTGGATGATACTACCGCTAGTTAGCGGAATCATGGTATTGCCCTGTGGGTTAGGTGAAACGAATGCTAGGCCTGTATGTGTTTGAATTAAATGCAGCGGCAAGCTTAAATGACCGCCACTGCCCATAATT
Source organism: Paenibacillus sp. ALE2 (assembly GCF_054113385.1). Taxonomy (NCBI): domain Bacteria; kingdom Bacillati; phylum Bacillota; class Bacilli; order Caryophanales; family Paenibacillaceae; genus Paenibacillus; species Paenibacillus sp. ALE2. The sequence goes on along the minus strand of NZ_CM134213.1, from coordinate 4,435,814 downwards.
ACCCCCCCTTAATTATTCATTACAAAAATTCGATATACCCTTCTGTTCCATGCACGCGAATTCGTTGGCCATCTTTTATCAGTTTGGTTGCATTCTCCACTCCGACAACGGCTGGCAAGCCATATTCACGTGCGATAACGGCTCCATGCGTCATCAGTCCGCCCACCTCCGTAACTAAGCCTTTTATGGATAAAAACAATGGAGTCCAGCTGGGGTCAGTAAAGGAGGTGACTAGTATGTCGCCATCTTCCAGATCAGCCCCTTCTATATTCAGGATCACACGAGCTCGTCCCTCTACAACGCCCGAAGAAACAGCCAGGCCTACAATAGCTTCAGCGGGGATATTTTCTCGTTTGTATTGACCTGTAATGATTTCGCCATCAGATGTGATAACACGTGGGGGAGTTAATTTTTCATATAATCTGTACTCATTTTTTCGTTTGTCGATGACCTGGTAATCCAGTTTATTGGTGCGTATAGTTTCCTGCAATTCTTCAAAAGAGAGATAGTAAATATCTTCTTTTTCATGAAGAATGTTGGCTTGTACGAGTCGTTCCGCTTCCTTTAGTAAAGCCTGTTTATAAATGAAGTAGCGACTAACAATGTCGTATTTCGGATATTCACGATAACCGATGAAATTCCGGATCTGGTCGATAATTTGTTTTGTCTCTTCGGCTTTTTGTTCACCACCTGGTAATTGTTTCAATCGGGCTAATAAGTCCTGTTCTTTTTTCAAAGCCTCCTGTCGCCCTTGCTCAAATTTTCGTTTACTGGCGCCAGGCTCAAGGTTTTTGATGTTACTGAGGATCATAGGCACCAGTATACTTGGTTTTTCACTCCAGCGTGTTCTTGTAATATCGATCTCCCCGGCACATCGCATGCCATATTTGTCGAGATAAGTAGCGATAGCATCACGCACCTGCTGCCCACCTTCAAATTGAACCAGTTCATCTAAAAAATTATCATCCTTTACCTGTTGTAAATACTCAACTATTTTCGGATAGGGACGAATCACATCTGCAACATCCAGTAGCTCCATGCCCATTTCAGAAGTGACGTTATTAGGTACAGATAGGGAAAGTGTGTCTGCTACATTTTTTTCTCCTAACCATTCATTCATTTTTTCATTGATCCATGCTGAAGCATGGATGGCGGACATAATTACACTCAAATTTTTCAGATCTGATGCACGCTGCCTCCGTTGCTGCATATCTTCCAGGATACAATCAAATACATCCAATCCTGATTTCGTTTGGATGTTACGTTTTAACGCTGATAACGATGTCTTACTACTCTTAATCAAATCAGCAACAATTGCCGGGTCATTTCCTGCCTCTTCCAGAATATCCGCAGACGACATACCCTTATGGCTTTTAACAGGCCCCGGTTCGCTTTTGTCAGATGGGTCCAATTTTATAAAACCTCCCCGCTCTATGATGGTAATAAGCGCGTCTTTTATGAGCGGATCGGAGTGTCCTAAAACATCCAATAAATTCTGCCTCCCATCCAGTGAAGATAGGCCCATCGTGATATCCACAAACAGCCTTCCACCACCAGTTTTAAACATGGGTGTAGCACCTGTTAACATCCAAACAGATATCCCCAGTGGTTTAATAGGATCAGTCATCATTTGCTGATGGCCGACAGATACATACACGTGATTCTCCTGGTCATTTGCTTCAGGAATGGGATATAAAGTGGTGATCGGCCGACTCTGAACAATATAAAATGTATCATCAGCCAAACACCATTCAATGTCTTGTGGGCAGCCGAAATGTTCTTCGATCTGTCTTCCAATGCGTGCCAGTTGTAAAATTTGTTGATCCGTAAGGGTTTGCGTCTTTTGCTGATCAGGACTGAGCTGCTTGGTCTCTGTTCCGCCTTCTTTTCGTCCATAAATAGCCATTTTCTTGGTTTCCACCCTCTTGTTGACGATTACCCCATCCTGTACTTGATAATAATCGGCAGATACCAAGCCGGAGACCAGCGCTTCTCCAAGTCCGAAACTAGCATCGATAGAGAGCAGCTTTCGGTTGCCATTGATGGGATCAGCGGTAAATAAAATCCCTGAAGCCTGTGGAAACACCATCCTTTGAACGATAACAGATAAATAAACTTGGCTGTGATCAAATCCATTCTGCATTCGGTAAATTACCGCGCGTTCTGTAAATAAAGAAGCCCAACATTTGCGGATATGCTCCAAGATGGATTCTTTGCCGATAATATTTAAATAGGTGTCTTGTTGACCAGCAAAAGAAGCATGCGGCAAATCCTCAGCAGTCGCACTAGAACGCACGGCATAAGCATATTCATTACCAAACTGGGAGAGATAGTGGGCAACTGCTTTCACAACATCGGAAGGAATGGCTACTTCCATAATGGCCTGTCGAATCTTTTTGCTGACTTCGTCAATTTGTTCTCGATCTTCTACTTTAAGCGTAGTTAGCTGATCCAACAAAGCATGAACCATTTCGTTTTGTTCGATGGCTTTTTGATATCCCACTGTTGTAACACAAAACCCTTCTGGCACTTGTATTCCTTCCATTTTGGCTAATGCCCCTAAGTGCAGCCCTTTTCCACCAACAAGCAAAAGCTGAGTGTTATCCATTTCTTGAAAATCGAGAACCAGTGAATTCATTCAACATCTCTCCTAACCATTAATATAGAGAAAAAAGCGAACAATCATGATTATGTCTAGTCACCACTGAAGTAAGTCGCCGCGTACTTCTTCTCAAAACCGCTTGAGGATGTACGCAGCCTGATCGCACATTCCACCATCCTTTTCTATTTTTTGGGGGCAAAAAAAGCATTGACAAATCAAAGTTCTAGATGTATTATGAAAATAGGGATAATAAAATTATTGGAATTTATATGATTTGTCAGTAGCGTTATCGATTATATCATAGCGTTTATTCGTGTTCAATTGTTTTATATAAAAAGAGATGATCCTTGAATTTATTAGGGTTATCTCTCTTTGTGTTCAGTTGAACCATCATGTTAGTTTAGTTAGTCATTCTTGATGATTTATCGTCCCGCTGCCTCTTAGATCTATTATTGGCTTGTTAGTGATGATGCTTCCTTCTTGGGAACTGTTTCATTTCCTTTATTGACATGGAAGTTATAAGTTCGTTCTCAATCTCTTGTGTCAATCCGCTTGTCTGTTGCACCATCTCATTCTCTATATCTGTTAAATAAATTCCTTATTAGACTGAGCCTAGAAATTGAAACAGCGACAATCAAGGACGAGAAAATAAAGTCCTAGACTGTCGCTGTTCCATATCTGTAAACAACTGATTTCCACTCACCCGCCGCTTCCAAGCACCAAGATGTTTCTTCCGGGTTGCTCTTTTTTGATTCAAGGGATACCCAATCTATTCACGTATGGTTCTTACCTGTGACAAAAACGTCAGATGCTATTAGCTAGTTATAATGGGTGAATTCTTGCGAATATGCAAATCCCGTTAATGAAAGGGCAATCACCACTAGCCACTTAAACATAAATGGATATGATAACGCAAACTCAGTCACCACTTGCCCACCGATGGAATGTCCGACAATATACATTTGTGGGATATTCATTTTCATTTATTGAGTGTATCGATAAGGTACATTCTCGCTTCATAAGGGCGCATTTCTACATCAGACATGTTATTCGGATAATTGGATATTAGCAGCTGTTTAGTCTCTGCCAGCTCTTTCTGAAGTGGGAGATCGGTTGTGTATTTTTGAAAATTACATACTACAAGTAGTTTAGCCCCTTTCAGCGTTCGAGTGTACGCGAACAAATCTTTATTCTCGGGATACATCAGCTCATAATCCCCATATATGATCACTTCATGATCTTTCCTTAATCGGATTAGTTTCTGATAATAATGGAATATGGACTCAGGGTTATTTAAACTTTCTTGTGCATGGATATCCTTATAATTCGGGTTTACTTTAATCCAAGGATTCCCTAATGTAAAACCAGCGTTGTCTGAAGCGTCCCACTGCATTGGTGTTCGAGCGTTATCACGACCCTTTGCAAAGATTGACTCCATAACTTTGTCTTCGGGGTATCCTTTCTCAATTCTATCTTTATAGAAATTTAGTAACTCAATATCCCGATAGTCTTCAATTGGATATTGAACATTCGTCATTCCTAATTCTTCCCCCTGATAAATGTATGGTGTGCCTCGCATGCCATGAAGAAGGGTTGCCAACATTTTAGCCGATTCCATCCTGTATTCTCCGTCATTTCCCCAACGAGAAACGATTCGGGGTAAGTCGTGATTATTCCAAAACAAACTGTTCCAGGCATCCCCCTTCAGCTCTGTCTGCCATTTGGACAACACTTTTTTTAATTCTAGAAAATCTAGAGGCTTAAGATCCCACTTCCCTTTTCCCTCTTGTTCATCCAAACTAATATGTTCAAATTGAAATACCATTGAAAACTCACTGCCGTCCGGGTTGCTATACAATTTGGCGATCTCTGGCGTAGCGCCCCATGTTTCTCCAACCGTCAGCAGGTCTCCAGCTTTTTGAAACGTCTCCTTGCTGAGTTCCCTGATATACTTATGCAGATTTGGCCCGTTGCTGGTAATTTTCAAATCTGGTTCTTTTCCGATTAAGTCAATTACGTCAAGCCGAAAACCGCCTACACCCTTGCTTATCCACCAATTGATCATTTCGTAAATCTCTTGTCGGACTTTTGGGTTTTCCCAGTTGAGATCCGGCTGTTTTACAGAAAAAAGATGTAAATAATATTGTCCTATTTCGGGTACCCATTCCCAAGCTGAACCACCAAAGGTGGAACCCAAGTCGTTTGGTGGCATTCCTTCAACGCCATCTCTCCAGACATAATAGTCATGGTACGGATTTTCTTTACTTTTTTTTGCTTCTTGAAACCAGGGATGCTCATCGGAAGTATGGTTCAATACCAAATCCATTATGATCCGAATGTCACGTTTCCCAGCTTCATGAATTAACATCTCCATATCATCCAAAGACCCGAACATCGGATCAATATCCCGATAGTCCGAAATATCATAACCATAATCATCCTGAGGGGATTTACAAACTGGTGATAGCCAAATTGCACCGACACCGAGTTGCTGCAAATAGTCCAGACGGGAAACAATTCCTTTCAAATCGCCGATTCCATCACCATTACTATCTTGAAAGCTCAGTGGATATATCTGGTATACAACAATTTCTTTCCACCAATTTTTATTTTCCATTGTTCATTACAACCTTTCCAATAGACGAATAGTGTTTTTATCTTAATCAAGTCACATCATACAATTACTCTTTTACCGATCCTACAACAATTCCAGTCACAAAATATTTTTGAAGCAGCGGATAAATCAGCAGCAGCGGGATGACAGCGACTACGATTTTGGCCGCATTTAGATTTTTGTTTGAAATTTCAGTCAAGTTGCTGAGTTGTGCTGAGTTGGTCCCGGATTGAAGAAGTTCCGCAATATTCACGTTAAGGGACTGAATATAAGTCATTAGTGGATAATTGCTGACTTGAGTCATATAGATCAAACCGCTGAAGAAATCATTCCACGTTCCCACGATACTGAATAGTGCTACCGTCGCCAGCGCAGGGATGGACACGGGAACATACACTTTGAACAGGACCTGCAGCGGACTCGCCCCATCGATGAATGCTGCTTCTTCTAGGGCCTTAGGTACAGCAGAGAAGAAGTTCATGACAAGGATGACACTGAATATAGGGACAGCTCCTGGTAGAACAAGCGACCAAATTGTATTGAGCATATTGAGGTTTTTGATCAATAGATAACTTGGAATCATCCCACCGCTGAACAGCATGGCAAAAATCATGACGTTCATATAAATGTTTCTGCCCCTGAATTCTCTTTTCGACTTGGAGAGCGGGTATGCCATTAGAACAATAAGAATCATGTTGAGAAGAAGTGTGAGCACAACACGTAGAACGGATATGCCAAAGGAACGCCAGAACTGAGCATCATCGATAATTTTCGTATACGCTGCGGTTGTAAAATTGACCGGTACGAGACCTACAGCATTAGCTGACACGGCCTCACTGCTGCTAAATGAAATCGCAACGATATTCCATAATGGAAGAAGGCAAATCAATGCCAGCAAAATGACGATGGCATAGATGATTAACCCGCCAATTCGACCTTTTTGGTTTACAAAATAGGACACAGGCTTGACCTCCTTAAAATATTTTTCGGTCAGTGTATTTTTTGGCCAATTGGTTGGCGGACAATAGCAAAACAATACCGATCACTGACTTGAACAGACCAACAGCCGTACCAAAGCTATACTGTCGCCCGACAAGTCCAATCCGATATACATAAGTATCCAGAATATCTCCCGACTCATAGACAACGGGGTTATACAGATTATAAATTTGATCGAAGCCGGCACTCAAAATATTGGTCAGACTCATCACTCCCATGAGCAGGATAATAGGCAGCATGCCTGGCAACGTAATATGCCATACTTTTCTCCACCAGCTGGCTCCATCCATTCCTGCCGCTTCATACAGGCCCGGATCAATCGAAGTAATTGCAGCCAAATAGACGATGGAACTGTAGCCGAACTCCTTCCACACGTCTGTCCCAATAATCAGCGGCTGGAACCAGGTGTTGCTGCCGAGAAAATTAATATTCTGCAGACCGAAAAAAGCCAAAATTTGATTCACAATTCCATCCAAACTGAACATGTTAACAACCACGGATGCTAGAACTACCCAGGATAGAAAGTGTGGCAGATAAACAATGGTCTGTACGGATTTTTTAACGAATTTGATGCGGATCTCATTTAACAAAATGGAAAAAATGATAGCCATGATTGTTCCCAATAGAATCTTGGCAATGGCAATCACCAACGTATTACTAAAAACCTGTGCGATGTCCGGCAACTTAAACATATAAATAAAGTGCTTCAGCCCTACAAATTTGGAGCCTAACATTCCTTTGGCTGGTATATAATCCTGAAACGCCGTAATGACACCGACCATCGGAACATAGCTGAATACCAGCAAAAATAAAATACCCGGAAGCATCATCAGATGATATATGGCACCCGTACCGAACGGGCTCTTTGCTTTATCATTTCCCTGTTTCATGGATGGACCCCTTTCCTAAAAGCAGGGCTGCGTATCGCAGCCCTATAAACAGTTCAAGATTGTTTATTTTTTGGATGCAACCTCGTCTTTAATTTCCTGAATTACCTGATCACCGCCTTGCTTCTTCCAATTGCTAACGAATGTATCGAAGTAATTCAGAGGTTCAGCACCAGTCACAATTTTGATGAAAGATTCCTGCTCCATCTTGGTCAGATTAGCCCAGGTCTGTTTCATGCTTGGTGTAGTTCCAGAGTAAGCAGGTGTCATCCAAACGAATTTGTTTTCCCTTGTCAGTTTGTCAATAAGCCCCACTCCGTTGATACGCGAGTGATATTTCGACCAGGCTGTTACGTTATCCGTATCCATATCACTCAAGTAAGTTTGGATACTCTTAATATTGTTTTTTGATTCTGTTGTCCGGACCTGATCCAGACTAATCTCTCCTTTAATCCCGCGAACGATGTCAGAGTAGTCATCCAGTAACGAGGTCGCCGAGTTGACTTCAATATTAAACGGTCTGGTAGAACCGTCTACGCCGTTCTCTTGATACTTGGCAGCTTCTGGCATAGATGTTCCCACATTTTTATCATTTGCTAGTTTATCGTAGAAAAGGTTTACTATTTTAACAGCGAGTTCCGGGTGTTCGTATCCTTTTCTTACAACGATAAACTGATTAGCTGGATTGGCGTGTGCCACGTTTACCTTTCCATCTGCATCCTCCAAAGTGTAAGCCGTGAATTTCGCATTCTTATCCTTCTGCTTCACGTTGCCCAGACCCCAGTCGGGAATATGCCATGGTCCAAAAGCAATGCCGCATTGGCCGTTGGTGTACAGTGCCGTGATGTCATCAAATGTGCGTGTTCCAAATTGCGGATCGATGATGCCTCTCTTGAACCAATCTGCCATGACGCCTAGCATCTGCTTGGTTTCCTTTGTTGTCGAGCCATAAACAATGCTGCCGTCTTGACCCTTCATCCAGTACTGAGGGAATGAACCCTTTGTTGAGGCAACTCCGAGCATGGTATAGGCAGAACCATTATAGTCAGTTGTATTCAGGGTGTTCACAAAGGGAATACCTACCGGTTTCCCGGTTTGACCCGGATCTCTTTTCAAGAATTCCTCGGCCGTTTTCTCCACATCGTCCAGCTTGATGGCACCATCTCCGTCTGCGTCAAGTTGGATTCCCAGTAGATCCAGCCAATCCTGACGAACCCAGACCATGGTTGGTGCGGAATCTAGGGAAGTAGCCGGAAGCCCCATTAAACGTCCATCTATCGTCGCATTGTCTAATGCACGGCCTTCATAAGAGTCGTAAATATTCTTGATATTATCTGTGGCATACTGTTTGTAAATTTCCGTCATATCTTCAATCAGATCATTATCAACCAGTTCTTTGAGTTCATCCTTGGAATCGACACGCATCATGTCAGGCAGTTCTCCAGAGGCGATGGCGAGAGAAACCTGACGGCTGTAATCTTCTCCGTTGGCTTCAAATTGGTCTTTAATCTGAGCGTTAAACGCTTTTTTGACCAGTCGAGTATACGCATTGTTCTCATACGAATCTCCAGCCGGCAGTTTTGGGTTGGCTGTAGTCACACGCCCCATCGTGACGGTTATTTCGTCTTTATAGGCACTGAATGGGTCTCCCGGTGTTACCTCATATTTCCCCGCTTCCTTCGCAGTGGGAGGGTTGGATGAACCCCCACAGGCCGCAAGAGTTGAAATCATCAGGGCAGATATCGACAGTACGGCCAGACGTCTCGTTAACAGTTTGCTTTTTATGGACCATTTAGTTCTCATCACATTTCGATTCCCCTTCGTTCTGAATATTTCTCTATCATTGTTGTTTACGCTTTCATTATAAAACTCGATGAAGACAAATCGAGATAGGGATTTAACGTCTGTTTGGATAGAAAAATGTATGCGGTTTCATTATGAGCCAGAAAGCCATATTTAGCATGTAATCATTTATCCTACCTCACGACATACATCTGTCTATCCATACTTACTAATCAAAGTGAAGAACAAAAAACCGGCAGCTCCTAAAACAGAAAACTGTCGGCTTGATTAATGGAATTATAAAAGAGTACGCTTTTTATCCCCCCTGCCCAGCTGTCGATATTCACTTGGCAGCAGACCTGTCAATTCGCGAAAAATTCGGCTGAAATATTTTTCATCCGTATAACCCACTCGCTCCGCAATCCAGAAAATCGTGTTGTTTGTATTCAATAAATACTCTTTAGACTTCTCTACTCGTATAAAACGGGAGTATTCATTAAAGGTCTTCCCCATCAGATCTTTGAAGCATTGACTGAAATAGCTTCGGCTGATGTTCAGTTGCTGGGACAAACTTGAAGCAGTAAAAGGCTGATCCAAATCATTTTGCATGATCATGATCGATTTTTTGACGGCGTCTACAATTTCCTGTGAATATGAAGTCTGTTCATCTGCCTTACGAATACCCACAGACGTCTGCTTGATCCAAGCTTCTACCTCGTACCAGGATAGAAAAGAATGGATCATTGAGATTCTACCCAGCTTAGTCTGGGCAAAAAGGTGATTCCATTCCATAACTATCGAGTATAGCAATCCCATCAGCTGGCTTTTATGCAGTCTTAGTGATTTAAACTGTTCAATCAGTTGGTTGTAGTAACTGTCGTTATGGGTCCATGGTGTTAGAAACCAACTTTGCTTAATTCGATCCATGTCTTCATCCTGCGGTTCTATTGGAAATGAGTCCTCCACATTCATCGAAACAGTAATAACAGGATTATAAGGGTTGTATGCATAGAATAAGGACGTTTCTGTATAATTCATAATCCAGTTTTGGATTTGCGACCATGTTCGGCCTTGTACATCGGACATAACCAGCAAGGCGCCTTGGAGAACTTGATCCAGGGATTCCTTCAGTTTATGGAACAGCTGATCCTCTACGTCCATGGGTGCCGCCCACATCCAGCAGTTCCGTTCAACCTCCCATCGGATCTCGTCTACATTGAATGTCAGTTCAATCGGCCCGCTCTGTCCTGACTTGCGATCCAGTGATACAAGTGCATACACATGGCGATAATGGACATTGGTCTCACTTAGCAGTGGCAGCTTTGGTCTTGTATTCGCCAGTTCGTCAATCCGGGTATGTATTCGATGCAGCACATGTTCGAATTGCTCCTTCTCGAGCTGAACTTTGGCTATATAGTCGATGACCCCAAGCCTGAGCGCTTCCTGGATATAATCGAAATCTTGATGCAGTGTTAATACGACAATATGTAGTTCTGGATAGAGCTGCCTTGCAGCTCGCATCAGTTCAATACCTGACATCACCGGCATCGCGAGATCCGTCAACATCAGATCGACCGGTTGGGCTTTCAGAAAATCCAGTGCTTTCAACCCGTTACTTGCTTCTCCTACAACCTCCATATTGAACTCGTTCCACGGCATCGCGGAGCTTATTCCTTTTCGTACTAATTTATCGTCATCCACTATCAATACCTTAATCATCCTCAGACATCTTCTCCTTTGATCGGAAGTATGAGCAGTATACTTGTCCCTGTACCCAATTCACTTTCGATCACCAGTTGTGCTTGATCTCCGTACTGTGCCCTCAACATGCGGTGGACATAATTGAGTCCGATGCCCATCCCTACTTTTTTATGTTCAGTTATACGATTGTTCAGAAGTCTTTGAATCGCTTCCTCGGTCATGCCTGCTCCATTATCCTGTATTAAAATATTCAGCGTTTTGGCAAGTGTAACCTCTATTTGAATAAAACCTTCGTCACTCAGTCCATGATAAAGTGAATTTTCAACCAACGGTTGCAAAATAAAACGAGGCACAGGTATTTGAAGCACTTGATCATCCGCTGAAATACGTACGTCAAATTCAAAGTCATATCGAATTTGCTGCAGGATTAGATACTGTCTTAGCGCATCAATTTCCTCTTCCATCGTGGATACTTGCCCTAATTTACCCAAGTTGTAATACAACAGCTTGTTCAAGGATTGCACCAACTTGTCAATTTCCCCTTGTCCATTCATGACGGCCAGCCAGTGCACAGTATCTAGCGTATTCATCAAAAAGTGAGGATTGATCTGATATAACAGTTTTTCCACTTCCAAATCTGCACGGATCTTCTCTTTCTGCTGCACTTCCTTGAACAGGTCGCCGATTTGATGCTGCATATTAGAGAATTCCCCCAACAGAAAGTCGAACTCAGGAATTTGAGTGCGGGTCTGGCTGCCTGTCTTTTGTGGATTCTGAGACATTCCATTAATTTCCGAATGGAACAGACTGAGTGGTTTATAGACCATCTTCCACAGAAGCCAAGCAAGGAATACGGTAAAACCGAGAAAAAATAAAGCGACCAGTAATATTTGAAGCAACCACTGGTTTTTCTCCTGTTGATACTTCGCCTGCGAAATTACCGATATGACGCTCCAATTCTGAGTGGAGTCCTCCTTAAACCAATGGTAATCACGGGCTATTCCATCTTTTGCAGCACCTTTCGATAAGCTGGAGAAATTCTCCCCAACTTTCATCACTTCTGGAATTTCACTATACACAATTTTGCCCTCACCATTCAGGATCAAATGCGATAAAGCTCCTTGGTATTGATTGTAACCCAGTATATCCTGTGTGAGACGAAAGCCGGATTCGACGTAAATATACACATCGTCCCTTTGAGGCAGTTGTACCTTCCGCATAGCAGATAAAACGAGCTGGTCATTAAATCGGTTCATACTGATATGGGGACCATAGCACGTAATGCCATATGATTTGAAAAGTACAGGCAAAGACTCGGGAGAAAAACGATCTTTGATAGGAAAGTTAGCGAACTGTGTAGCACCTTCTTTCTGGAAATAATATAAGGTCAAACCTATATTCGGATTAGTAAACGTTACAACATTTAACTCATTCTTTAATTCATCTCTAGCCTCAATCAATTCAATTATATTGGAGGAAGGCTTCAAGACTTCATCCAGTTTTTTGCCTAATGTACCGCGATATGATAATTGCTGAGTCACATGATTCAGGTTAGTAATTGAATTTTCCAGTGATGAAGTTACCTGCTGAAGATTGCTCCTAATTCCATCATTGATTTTATTCACAAAGATGGAATCAATGGTATAAGAAGAAATTGTAAATATACTGATAAAGGGAATAAACGCGCTGAGAAAAAACAATAAAAAGATCCTTTTTTTAAGTGTCATTCCGCCCCATTCTCCTTAGGTAACTAAAAGAGCAAGCCCCTGATTATGGAGCTTGCTGTTTATTGAACAACAGCTCTATCGATTATCGTATTCCTGATAGGCAACAACTTCATCCGATTCAGACTGAGAAAAGTCAGGATTCTTCCCTCTCGGTGAGGTCAAGTCTGTTCATAATTATAGATTGATATTCCAATATGTCAAACGCTTACATGGAATTTATTTTCCCTTCCTCTTTACATACATCGACTTGCCGTTTTTTAATTGCTAATTGCAGTCATTCCGTTCATCACGTACCCCAAAAAAGCGACATCGTTCAAAATTCTAACCAAGGTTTTTTCTTGTCTTTACGTGTTTTCTTCTGTTTCCGCTACCAAGCAAAGTCTTCAGCCAGTCCCAATGCCAACCACTTTTAACAGCACATCCACAAACCTCACCACTCTACCTGTTCACGTTTTGCGTCACAAACTCTTTGAATGGGTGAAACGCTGCGTCACTGTACATTTGTGTCCCATCCTCATATTATCCATTAGTTCAGGGGCCCTTGACTTCGTCTCTCCACATGTTAAAATTCTATTCATCAATTGATATAGTGCCCTATTATGAGGAGAATGCTGGATTCAAAGGGTTTTTCAGTGTATAAAAAGTATTTTTGATTTGCCATATTGGTCAAAATATAAAGTGTAGAATCTTTAACATATGTCACCAAGTTGAAATGAGGTTATAAATGAATGGAAGATATGCTAAAGTGCGCAAAGCTTTTCAAAGAAGATCTATATAAGCAACTGGCTAGAATTGGTAAGTGTCTATCAAGTGACAAACGTCTTGAAATCTTGAATGTACTATCACAAAGTCCCAGAACAGTGGAGAAATTAGCGACATGTACGGATATGAATATAGCTAATGTTTCTCGTCATCTGCAGGTGTTACTGGACGCTAAGCTTGTTAAGTTTACAAAGAAAGGAACTTACGCCATATACTCGCTAGCAGACCCGGAGATCATTGACTTTCTCTCTTCACTGTGGAAGATTAGTGAGAAACAAATTCCTGATATCGGGAAAATGAAAGATGACTTCTTAAACAACTTGAATGACATTCATACCCTATCCATGGATGAAGTAAAGAAAAAACTAGATGAAAACTCCATTATCTTAGTTGACTTGCGTCCCAAAGAAGAGTTTGAAACAGGACATATTCAAGGAGCCATTTCAATGCCTATGGAAGACCTAGACGTATTAATGGGAGAGTTACCAGAGGAAGCTGAAGTGGTCGCTTATTGTAGAGGGCCATTTTGCGTTTATTCGGCACTTGCTGCGCAAAAATTGCAAGTTGAGGGATTCAAGGCGTATCGCATGGAAGACGGATTGAATGAGTGGCAGGAACATTTTCACTAACAGTAACCAATCTAAGCATCAAATAAAAAAGACTTCGAAGCCCACATATTTGTGACTTTGAAGTCTTTTTGTGATGCACATTAGGCCACTTCACGAGATTGAAAAATACTTCTAAAAATTGTTGCTTAAACTTACCATTCCAATCCGTGTTCTGCAATATAGCTACTAGTAAGATCCTCTCCAGAATCAATGGTTACTTTTCCTTGAGTTCCTACGGAGACGCCGGCCTTTATTAGTAATTGACCAATATGGCAATTTTCTTCTGCTTTTTGTATAAAATCTTCCGTCATGCTTACGTCTTCATGGGTTGCTCCTGGATTCAGAACAACATGCGGGCGGTGGGTAATACTTAACTGATCACCTTGAGTTATGTTACCTTCTGTATCCATAAAGAATCCAGTCACAGGAAGTTTATTTTTATCTAACATATATGCTAAGGTCATCGTGTAACAAGCCACCGCAGAAGAGATAAGAAGTTGTTGTGGTTCAGCCCCTTTACCACTTCCCCCTTTGGGGACTGGAATTGCAATTTGAGTTTGGAGATTGTCACTTTTAATGCGTCCATCGCCCTTTGCATCTTTGTACCAAACCGTATTCAAGTTAATTATCCTTTCTGCCATGTTAACATCCCCTTTTAGGTATTGTAAGTCCAAAACTTATAGTTTGCTCTATTTAACGAAAGAAACCGACATTACAGCTGTGCTCTGTCGGTTTCTTTCCTGATTTTAAACCTAATTGAAATAGTCAGAGTGTGCTAAATCAATTTCTAGAATGTGCTATAAATCCGGATTTCTGGCTCAGCTTGAAGCAGGTCTTTGAGTCCAACAACGACATCATTATTAAATAGATCACTTTCGAGATAAGCCTTAGCGTCGGTTTCACTGTTAAAGCCATGCAAAACTTGAACATCCTCATCACGCACAAGCAATTCTTTAGAAACCGCACCAGGAATAACAGACAGGAAAGGCTCTTTATAAGTTGTATAAACCTTTGCAGCTGCCTCACGTTCTGGTGCATTAATTTTTAATGTAATTTGAAGATATGCTTTTGCCATTGAAATCAAACCTCCAATTTAATTTATGTATCGCTCGATTAAAGGATCAACTAATCAATCGATCAATTGAATTATAATAGACAATTTTTCTAACGTCAAGGCTACAAATAACACATTCACATATTTGTAATATAAATTTATATTTTGTCTTATTAATTTTTGTTTCTAGAATTAAAACATGCTATGCTGACACAAAGAGGTGGGTAGAGTTGGCCAATATTCAGAAAATTGCTGATTTAGCGGGGGTTTCCACAGCAACGGTATCACGCGTCATTAACAAACATCCCTACGTACGGGAATCCACTAGGCAAAAAGTGTTGAGAATTATGGAGGAACTTGATTATGTCCCAAATGCCAATGCGATCTCTCTAAAAAAGGGCGAGACCCGTTTGATTGGGATCATTGCTACTTCATTTAGTTCTATTATCGTAACCTTTGTTCAAGCGTTTATAGTTTTTGCTGAAAGGCATGGATTTAATATCTCGCTGTTTATAACGAATGAAGATCCAGAGAAAGAACTTGTTGCTCTAGAAATGCTTAAACGGAAACAATTGGATGCTATTTTATGTCTAATCAGGAGTAATAGTTGGGATATCATCGAATCGTATGCACAGTATGGTCCTATTGTGACCTGGCAGCGTGTTCTTAATGAGAAGCTTCCCTCCGTGTTTATGGAACAATATCAAATTTATTTCAATGGACTGGAGTATCTTTACTCCAAAGGGTATCGTAAGATACTTAGTGTTTATCCAATGACGGAAGGTTTGAATACAAGAGAACGTATCCGTGCTCATAGAGATTTTGTGCAAAAGCATCAGCTTAACGCGAATCAGTTCCCTCACATTGAAGACAAATTATCTGTTCCGGATGGAGAAGAACTTGCAGATTGGTGGATTTCACAAAAAGATCGACCAGATGCTATATTTTGTGCGAATGATGAAGTAGCTGCAGGTCTGGCAAAAGCATTACGTACCTCAGGTTTTTCGATCCCTGGAGATCTAGGTATTATGGGGTTCAATAATTCCGTACCCGCTCAGTTGTTGGATCTAACAACGATCAACTATCCTGTTGACTTACAGGCTGAGAATGCCTTTATTATTATTCGTAATAAGCTTAACCAGACGGAGAACGCACTAAATTCATTAGAGTTTACTTTGGTGGAACGAAAATCAACATAAAAGAACACATAACGCATGTTTTTCAGTGGAATCACAACAAAAACTGGCCATTACTTGAAATGCACCTTCAATAAAACGCCTAAAAAAGGACATAATACTGAAGGTGCATCGTTTGTTTTTCATCGAAAAATTAAACTTCATCGGACAATAACTGTAATTGTTTTTTTAATTGTTCAAATTGAACAAAACGCCCTTCGCGTAGATATTCTCTCCCATCAAGAAAAATCAAGATTGTCGGTACAGTAAAAATCAAAAATCTTCCTGTGATTTCCTCCACTTGACTAGCATTAACACGAGCAAGAGCCAATTTAGGATATAGTTTAAGCATTGTTTTGAGCTTGGGGTAAATGGCATGGCATACGTTACAATCTTCTTGGGATACGTATAACATACTCAAAGGATTAATTTCGATAAAGGAATCTATTTCTTCTATTGATGTCAGTTCCACTACACTCATAATAAAACTGCTCCTCTCTTAAAGATACTTATGACTCCTCACACACATTCCAATCATGAACTCCTTCTTCAATTCGATAAGCCATATACCCTTGCTTCAGCATATAATCAACCGCTTGAGATGCAAGTGAACAGTATGGGCCTCTACAGTATGCGGCAAGTTCTATAGTACTTTTATCAACTGTCTTCAGGTAATTCTCAAGTTGGTCTAATGGTATTGAAATGGCATCTGGAATATGAGAAGCATCATATTCATCTGTGGGACGAATATCTAGAAGAATAACAGTCTTTTTTTTCATTTTTTCTAACAAATCATGTTTGGTGATGGTTTGAACCTCTGGATATTGTAATTCCAACTCAGTTTTAATCTGCTTTATATCAGATAGTCGATCTTCACATATTTTCCACAAAGAAGATAGAAATTCAATTACTAAAGGGTCACCTATACTGTATATGACGTATGTCCCCTTTTTGCAACACTTGACCAATTTAGCATCCAGTAAGATTTGTAGATGACGAGAGACATTTGCAACGTTCATACCCGTTTGTGTTGCTAAACCTTCAACTGATTTTGGACCATTGGACAAAATGTCCATGATCTCTAAGCGCTTGTCACTCGATAAACATTTCCCGATTCGAGAAAATTGTTGATATAATCGATCTTTGATATCTGTTTCTTTCATTTTGAAGCCCCCAAACTTTATCTGAAACACTTCATATTCAATAGCATGTTAAGTTAGCGAAGCATGACCGTTTTTTTACAACTATCTGTACTATGCTTCATCATATCGTTCTAAAAATCTTGCTACGATTCGATCAGCTGATTGAATCGCCCCTTCCAAATGTCCTCCCTGTTGATCAGCCGTCTCAGTGCCCGTAAAAAATATGCCCTCTCCCCAAGGATCTCCGTAAACAGGGCCATAATTTGGATAGTCACGAAGTGGTTCGGCGTCTTCCTCAACAGCTGTATCGGTGTCGCTTGACCAATCTTTAAATAGTAATGTATTTACATTCTCGGCAGCAGGCCCATAAAGTCTAGCCAATTGTTCCAACACAAGCTGCATGAGTTTACCTTCGCCCAAAATCTTCCGCTTTTTTGCCTGTAAACCAAAAAAGCCAAATAGCGCACCTGTTCCTGTACCTGGTGAAGCATCATGAATTTCTTGTAAAGGGCCCACCCAACTTGATGCAAAACCGGAGAGCCCAGCTTCACGCCAAAATGGTCGGTCGTAAATGGCAATCACTTTAGCTTGACCGGCCATCCATGTTGGTTTATCAATTAAAAAAGACTTCAGTTCATAAGGAAGTTCTGGCTCGAATTTAATATTTTTTTCAACCAGCCGTGGTGGAATAGCGATAATAACTGCAGTTGTGTAAAATTGTTTTCCATTGGCTTCTAAGCAGATTGTACCGTCTTCTTCTTGATGAATCGAAGTTACACGTGTATTGAGCTGGATTGCTCCTGATGGCAAAGTAGCACTAAGCGCCTCAATCAGAGACTGTACTCCACCAACAAATCTTAGCGAGGGCTCCATTGCCCCCTCTGGCAAAAGATGCTGTTGTGGTGTTTCATGTTGGGAGCGTTCTAGGAGCATTCGTCCTTCGTTAAATTGATTAAAAGTCTCCAAATCCAGTTCTTTCGTGAGCTGATTAATAATTTTCTCAGAGCGTGGCCAGAACCATGTGGGTCCAAGATCGAATTTTCCGAGTTCAGGATTGTCTAAAACCTCTAAAGTCAAAACTCTACCACCGATACGATCTCTAGATTCTAAAACAATGCATTCTATACCGTGAGCGGTGAGTAACGATGCTGCGCGAAGTCCACTCAAACCTGCACCAACGATGATTACCGGAGCATTTTTTTTAACTTGGTTTCTCATTGTTTCTCTCCTTCTCCATGTTTCAGCAGGGAGCCACATATGTTAAAAGATTATCTTCTTTATATGATGATATTGAGTCACTCTCAAATTGTATCCGCTACGTTGAAAGGGGCGCTCTAAGAGCAAAAAATCGACAACATTATTTCATTATAATGTTGTCGATTTTCATATCAATTAGCCAATTTAAGAATTTTGTCCTTAAGAACATTTTTTTGATTCACACCAACCATGGTATCAACGAGCTTACCATCTTTAAACAGCAACAAAGTTGGAATACTTCGAATGCCAAATTGTGAAGCTAATTCGGTTTCTTCGTCGACATTAACTTTTGCCAATGTCGCCTGTCCTTTCAGTTCATCAGCTAATTCTTCCACAATAGGAAGCTGAATTTTACAAGGTCCACACCATGGAGCCCAAAAGTCTACCAAGGTCACACCAGACTGGATTTGATTTGAAAACGTATTTTTTGTCAATGCAGTTGCTCCCATTAGAAATACCTCCAATAAATATAATATTCATCAATCATATAATATTCAATTGATTAATTGAATTATAAAACTGTACTCTTTATCTGTCAAGAGTGAAGAGATTTGCGAAGGATTTATCATTTGGTCATGCTCAACACGGCACGGAATCGTGTCTTAGCCGACATCATTTTTTCATATGCTTCACTAGCTTGTTCCAACGGGAAAACTTCGATCATAGGTCGTACATCGGTCAGTACACTAAATCGAACTGCCGCATCAATTTCCTTCGATTGTCCTGTAAACGAACCCCGAACAGTATGGGGTCCCTTCAGAAAGTCCATGGCAGACAGTTCTAAACGTTCACCAGAACCGGCTACAATAATGAGCTCTCCATCTTTTCCTAACCCATCAATTAATGTGGAAATGACTTTTGCATTTGGTGCTGTAGCAAGAATAACTTTTGCTCCCCCTAGCGCTTGTAAAGCTTTAGCAGGATCTTCTTTTTCGGAATCAATATAATAATGTGCCCCAAGTTCCCGAGCAAGCTTCTCTTTATCACTACCACGAGATACTGCTATGGTCTGATACCCAGCTTTTTTTGCGTATTGTACAGCCAAGTGACCAAGTCCACCAATTCCGGAAATCGCAACGAGGTCCCCTGGTCGGGCTGAGCTATTTCGCAGTGCACTAAATGTAGTTTCTCCTGCGCACATCAAAGGAGCTGCTTCTTCAGAAGACACTTCATTAGGTATGTGGGTCAGACTATCTTCAAATGCTACCATGTATTCAGCATAGCCTCCATCCATAGTCAGGCCGGTAACATGATCATGTCCTCCATGCCATCCAATACCTACTCGTTGTCCGATTTCCCATCTGGTAGATCCAGATCCTAACTCCGTCACGATTCCGATCACTTCATGACCTGGTATCCGCGGATATTCTGGGGAAGCACCACCAATGGCCATGGAATCACCGTTACATACGCCGCACGCTTCTATACGGAGAAGTACTTGCCCTTCTTCAGGTACAGGAATAGGAATTTCAACTAATTTCATGGATTCGCCTTTAGCAGGAACTTGTATCGCTCTCATCATAGTCATAAGATTGACCTCCTTAGATTCTGTTATAGAACTTTCTTAGTATATGATATAGTTTGATATTACTCAATTGTTTAATTGAATAATAAAATTATTTTGGTTGCATTCCACTTATTTTTTGGGCAAAGCTGGTATAATATAAGGAACAAGATCCTGTCCTCAATATGGTTTAATAACTTTTTCCGTTGAAACAAAAAAGACGCTAAATAGCGCCTTTTCCTTGCAATAATATATGTGTAATTATTAATATATTATGAAAATGACAAAGTAAAAAGGTAGTGGAAATTGTTGTCACTAATCCAATTCGCTCGGTTTCACGAGCAATCGCCGCAAACATCATTGTAGAGTCAGGACTACCAAAATTAGCGGAACCGCCCAGCATCTGCGGGCTAACATACAGATAATCCGCCCTGAAAAGAAAATCGAGCTTTGCCTTCTCCGCCATTTTCGCCAAATCAATGTAATAGTCAATGGCCCCCATCTTTTCCACACCGCTGTCTTGGCGCCGCCAACCGTCTCCTTTCATCCATGTTGCAGATAAGGATAACCCAATACATAATTGTCTATTTGCAGCCAATACTATCAACCTTTCTCTATAGAAAAATAATGTTGCACCTAGGAAATGTTCCGATCAGTGTATGCTCAAGTAGGCAAAGCCAACCGAGTTAACATCCAGGACGAATGCCTCTCCATAGCAACAAGGGCTCGGTGATCATAAAGTGACATTTCAATTAATCAATAATGATTCTCATTATCAATTATAGTGTATCAAGAACTACAAAAATTACAAATACACAAATTATGAATGTTATATGTATAAAGACTAAAGCCCTCGAACCTAGAGGGCTTTTGGGATAAATCAGCTATTCATTTGAGTCTAGTTTTGTTTCACTCATCTGCACCGATATTCACGGCCTTCCCTTTCACGCGGGGCTCCCCGTCGATATCCTCGGTTCCGATGATGGTGTTATCCGTTGATCCTGAATCGATCGCTGGTGACGAGGGCTGCAAATGGAAGTCGCCATTCGTGGCATTCACGAATTTAGGATCGACAAACAGAGAATGCGCATCGTTACCCGTTCCCGATTTGTACGTGGCGAATCCCGTATATTCTTTATCTTTCCAGGTCCAGTTGGCTCCCGAACTGCCACCAGGTGCAAAATATAGATTATAATCAACAACATTGCCGGAATTTTGGGTATATCCATTGTAGATCAACACATCAGTCGAACTCGCTACGAAAATATTGTTCTTAATCACGTTGTTTCGTGTATCATACTGAACTAAAAACTGGCCGCTTCCATCGTCCAATGTATCGTTCTTGTACAGCGTATTGTTCACGATCTTGCTGTTTACCGTTGAGCCACGTTCGTCATCATAGCCGCCCATAGCAATGCCGGTCAATCGGTTGTTATATATCACGTTACTGCGGACCGTAATATTGCTGGTGGCTTTGCCGGCATGCTCGGAGGCTATTTCGACACCGATGTCATTGTTATAGCTGTAGTTCTGCTCAATAATGTTGTCCTTGCCCCCATCTACATAAATGCCGCCGGCCGAGTTGTCATCGCTCTTGTAGGATGGGTTATTTCGAACCGAATTATTGTACACTCGGTTGCCCTTTACCAACCCGTTTCGCACTTGATCGTAAGCAGTATTCGGTGCGGTTCCTTCAAAGCCGATCAGATCGATTCCTATGTTGTCGTTATCGTGAATGAGGTTGCTGGTCACTGCAAAGCCGTTCACATTACCGTTTAAAACAAGCGATTCGCTGGAGCCGAGCACGAGATTGTATAGTTCATTGCCGCTGATTGTAAGGTTGTGAATCGATGCAGGAGCTTTCGTGCCATAAACAGCGATGCCGTGAGCGTCCCGTCCCAGCCGGTCCTTTCCGGTTGGGGTGGCCGTGTTTTTGATGTCGTGGATTTTGTTATCGGACAGATTGATGAAGCTCCCTGCACCGTGAACGTAAATGCCTGTAGGCACTGCGTTCTTGGAAGCTGTGGTAAAATTGCGGATTTCAAACCCCTGGATGGTAACGTAATCGACATCGGCCAATTCGATTAACCCCTCGTTCCCGCTGACCGATAGGCCTGTTCCGTCAACAATGGCGGTTTCGTTGCCATAGCTTGCGAACACGATGGGGCCTTGCGAGGCGGAGCCAGAGCGGGTGATTTTCAGTTTCTCCTTGTAAACACCGCCTCGGACATAGACCTTGCTGCTTGGAGAGACTGTGTCAGCCGCATGCTGGAGCGTTTTCCACGGCGCGTCGCTTGTTCCCGCGTTGGAATCGCTACCAATTGTCGACACATAATATTCGGTACTAGCGGCAGAGGCGGCAGGAGTCTGTAGATTACCGATTGCAAGGCCCAACCCCAAGCTTAAACCTACAAGCAAAAATTTACCGAGTTTCTTCAAGAATTTTCAACTCCCATCCTAATTTAGCTTTCGTCAAATTAACGTTATCATCAGTTTACGGCTTCTTGCAAGCGAAGAACGTCCTCTACCGTCCGTCGGTAAGCTTTCCGTAAAAGGGCCGACAGTACCCCACACGCATTGGTGAATTGCAGTAATTTTTCGCTTTGACAAAGAAAACCTAATAAAAACACCCCTGAAAATATATGTATATTTTCAGGGGTGAATAGCTAACTTAATGCCTCCAATAACACTGACCACTGAAATAAAACATATTGGATGCCGCCTGTATGAAGGGCCTTTATGATCACACACCATGGGAAGACTGCCGATAAATTTCATCGACAGCCCTTCTTTTCCAAGTAGTATACTCCTCAATCCTGTTCGCTGGACAATTCCTTGAGCGATTTGATTTTACCATGGGGATGCTGTTCTTGCTTTCGTGACTTCCATGCAGCTTCTTTCCTTCTCTTCTGGTGAGCCATAACAGATATCCTCCTTTGGAAATTGTGAATGTATACTACTTCCTTAAGTTGTCATTTCTCGTCTCTATTCATTCATAAAATTAAATTCGTTGGGTTTTGTTTTTAGTTAGCGGGCATCTCGTTAAAGAATGTGATGTCGTCTATCGGCAGCCGAGTTGTCTGATGACCCGGTTGTGCCGCTTTACCGAGTGCAATCAGCATGATTGGAATGTAGCGGTCTCTAATACCGAACGCTTGCTTAAGCTCGGCCGCATTATAGCCACCCATCGCGACCGTATCGTAGCCGTGAGCACGTGCAACCAGCATGAGCTGCTGGGATACAATACCACCATCGATATGAATGACTTTGTGAAGGCTTTCCTCTGGTAACGAAGCATACGTATGAATCGATCTTTCTACGAACGATTTAGCGGTATCTTCCGCTATATAGCCATGTTTTACTGCTTCGCCGAAAACTTCATCGAGCTTCTTATATCCTTCCGTATCACCAAGCACAACGATCACCGCTGCAGCCTCAGTAACCTGGGATTGATTATAGGCGATTGGCTGCAGTTTTGCTTTCAATTCCTCTGTTTCAATAACCAAGAAGCGCCAGGGCTGAACATTACTCGAAGAAGGTGCAAGCGACGCTTCTTTCAGAATATCCTTAATTTCCTCGTGAGATAGACGAACCGATTTGTCGTAATGACGCACAGAGCGGCGCTCGCGGATGACATCGGCGAACAAGGCGGAGCTCTGGCCAGTATGAGTTGAAGTTGACATTATGAATCCTCCTTTTAAATAAATACTGTTTTTTATTCAGCACAGTTAAATTCAGACTTTGCGGCTAGTCAGAGCTTGAATTCCTACTAAAACGAAGTACCTTGAAAAATCCAAAATATTTACGCTTCTGCGCACAGACATAACTGTGTTCATTATCACACAGATAACCTTAAAAATTAACGCTGCGCGCGGCTTGCATTTAACTGTGGTTTATATTGCACAGTATAAAATCTAAGCAAGCCGCTGTCAACCGTCTTTTTCCAGGTCCATCTAAAGCTTGGCTTCCAGTTGGTTGGCGAGATCTGCAATTGTGTACTTGCTTAATACTCCGCGTATGCTGTCGTCCATTTCTTGAGTAATATCCTCAAGCGTAGATTTCATACATTTACCGAGCGGATGCGTGCCAGCTGTCTCGGTAATACCGAAGGAAAGCCTGCTGCCTGAACGAAATACATCGTATACATCAACCAGTTGTATAGATTCTGCCGGTTTCCTAAGGTGGTACCCGCCGTCACGGCCTTCCCGGGTCCCGATAAACCCTTCCTTTGCGAGAACGGAAAGTATGCGGCGCAGCAAAGAAGGCTCCGACTGAAGATATTTGGCGAGTTCAATACTTGGACAAGCTATGCTTTTGTCTTCCTGCGACAATATAACAAGTGCTTGAACAGCCAGTCCAAACCACTTTGGGTGCTGAGTCGGCGTACAATACTCCTGCTTCAACCTTTACTCTCTCCTTCCAGCTTACTCATAAGTAGTATGAGTAAATTCTACCGAATTCCCTAATATGCTGCAATAGACGAGCTTACATCCAATATATATTTAAATATGATATTGACCTTTAAATGCGAAAATCTCATTAACAGCTTGGTGATATCCACCAGTTTTTTGAAAAGATTCTCTCATATGTGCAACAGCTTTTTTGAATGGGAGGCTTAACACATGATCTGCGGCTTCACGCAATTGATTTGCAGTCAAGCTTTCCATTTGTAACTTAATACCTGCTCCCATATTGGCGACTTGTCCTGCGATGATCGGTTGATCCGCGCTTTGCGGGATTATAATCAGCGGAACCCCGTAATATAGACCTTCGTGGGTACTGTTCATTCCACCATGTGTAATAAATAATTTAGTGTGTTGCAAGATATCCGTTTGTGGTACATCATTTTTTACGATGAAGTTTTCAGGAACTTCCCCTAAATCGGAAACTTGGGTTCTATTCCCAATCGACATGACAACCGTATGATCCGTGTTCCCAAATGCCTCATTACAAAGCTTATAGAAGTCAATTGCTCGGTTAAAGACTGTACCCAATGAGATGTAAATTGGTTTTTTTTCCTTGATTGCAGTAAAATCGAAGCTTTCTTGCGTTAATCGTGAAGAGATGGATGGACCTACAAATTTATAAGTTTGGTCGAATGCTTCTCCATAAGGTTGAAACTCTCTTGTTGTATATACGATTGTAAGTGGTGCAGGATTACAAAACACTTCGTAAGGTAAATGGATCTCCACTCCATATTTCTCCTTTACCATTGCCGTCAGGTTTTGAAATTTATCATTTATAGGTTTAACTATATCTTTAGGGACATTAATGGAGAATTGTTCCATAATATGATTGAATGATTCTTTTGTCTGGGCGAAAGAAGTACAAGAATTGATTGCAGGAAGCTTAAGAATTTGAGCAAGTATACGTCCACACCCAAACATGGAATCATGGATGATATAATCAAAATGCTCTCCTTTGATCTGTTCGAGAACGCTTGGAATGATGATATCTGCCGTAAGTAAAAGGCCGTTAATTCTTTCCAGCAAATAATCTCTTCCACCTGAGATAAAAGCTTTTATAAATTTTTGATCGTCAAATGTTCGTACTGAAGCTCCCGTCCTCTCGATACGCTCCCGAAAGGCTTCTATAGAAAAGTACACTACCTCTTCTCCGCGCGAAATAAGCTCCTGTACAACTCCAATGGTTGGATTGATATGTCCCTCTGATCCACCATTAATAAATAAAACACGCGCCATTTCAACCGCTCCTTAGTTCATTTTCTTCAGTAAAATTATCCGTTTCTGATTCTAACATGTTCTCTGAATTTCAGGGTGCTGCTTCTCTAATGAACATTGTAGCTGCTTTCTCAAGTTAATATACTTTCAATCGTCTCCGTCTCCATAACTTGTTTATTATTCTTTTAAGTTAGTAGGTTGTAAGACGACATTTGAATTGATTCGATGTATATTCTTACTCTGCAACAAAAAAAGCCGCCAAGTTGGCGGCTTTGCATACAGCAAAGACTTGTTTTCATGCTGGACACTGTTGGATAACGTTAAATACTCATGGTTTACTGGATGACTATTTGTTGGCTGAATCGCTATAAACCGTGCTTAATCTTGATGTCGCCCTAATACCATTAGGGCCTTCAATGATAATACGACCTTGTTCCGTAAGGCTGGATCCTTGCCAGTCAGTGGCCATATCCAGATAATCAAGACCCGGGCTGTTTCCTTTCCAAGACCATGCAAGATAACCTACGCCCTTTTGCTCAGCGTAACTCATAATGGTAGCCTCATCCACATCACCGCTTGTATGCTTAATACCAAATTCTCCAATCAGCAGAGCCAGGTTTTTATTCAGTACATTATCCATATTGCTCTTTACTGTGGCGGCATTTCCGCCGGCATATTCGTACATATGAATGGAGAACATCGTATTTTTAAGTGGATCTGCATTAAAGACTTCTGTTCCGTAGTCAAAAATAGATTGCGGGTACTGCCCCCATCCTGCACCGTCAACAATAATTGTATTTTTGATGCCAGCATTTCTGAGCTTAGGAATAACAGACTTATAACCTTGCGCCCAGCCTCCTCCATCCCAGGTTCCATACCATTCGTTCGCGATATTGAGGATGACGGTGCTTTCTTTCCCAATGAGTGCGCTTTTCATTTCAATCCAGTAATTAGCGATATTATCCAATACAGCAGCGCTGTCAGACCCAGTGCCATCATGGACTTCAAGAACAACGACCAATTTGTTTTGCTCTGATAATGTGATTAAATTTTGTATCGCTGACAGATCATCTTTCGTCCATTGCTGACCATCTGACAGTACGATTCTAATAGTATTCGCTCCCGTTTTGGCAATGGCAGGGATCGCTACAGACTCTTGTCCCTTATACCAGGTATAAGCGTGATTGATTCCCCTCATAACAAACGGATTTCCCTTGGCATCGTAGAGCGTTGTTCCGTTAATATAAAAACCTGTATTCTCAGTTGTAGAATTCGTCGTAACTTTTATGATATTACTTGCTGCTGAAATATTTCCTGCTGCATCCCTGGCTTTTACAGTGAAGCTGTATGCTGTATTAGCGGTAAGTCCCGTCACCGTATAACTTGTCGTGGTTGTTGAATCGACTAAAGTTGTTCCATTATACACATCGTAGCTGGTAACATCTACATCGTCTGTTGATGCGGTCCATACAAGACTTACCGAAGTATTTGTTTTGGAGTAGCTTTTCAGATTTGTTGGTGCTGTTGGTGCCGTCGTATCAGGGGTTGAGTCAACAAGCGTAAACTTCCACTTCTGCTGATCATTTCCGTTATCCGTCCATTGCTGCACATTTGCCCCGTCATTAGTATAACCCCCGATTACATCCAGCGCTTTACCGCTAGATTGTACAAGCAGCTTATAATATCCATCGCCGACGTCAATCATTTTCCATTTTTGATTAGTTAAATCGCTGTCTGTCCATTGCTGTACACTAGCACCATCTTCTGAGGAGCCTCCGGCTACTGTTAATGCTTTACCGCTGGATTGTACAAGCAATTTATAATATCCGTTGCCAACGTCAATGACTTTCCATCTCTGCCGAGCGCTGCCGCTGTCCGTCCACTGCTGCACCTTCGCTCCATCGGTAGTTGAGTCTCCTGCTTCCAGATTTTTGCCGCTATGCTGTGCCGTTAGTTTATATGTTTCACCTGAAACAATATTTGTGTTAGCTGTGGTGGTGGTAACATCAATCACATTGCTTGTATCTGACACGTTACCTGCGGCATCTCTAGCTTTCACGTAAAAGCTGTACGCCATGTTGGCTGTTAAGCCGGTAACGATGAAGGATGTCGACGCACTGGAACCTACGAGGTCCGATCCTTTGTAGATGTCGTAGCCTGAAACACCTACATTGTCTGTAGATTCCGTCCACTGCAAGCTTACTGTCGTATCCGATACAGAGGAACTGACCAGATTGGAGGGCGCTGTTGGAGGTGAGTTATCCTCCGGCTGGTCAGCTGAATGCACTTCAAATTCCCAAAGGGAATATCCGTAGCTGGTAGCCCTTTCAATGCCACTCATTTTTACATATCTAGCGTCTGTTGCTTCGAAAGATATCTTATCGATTCCTCCATCTCCAGTCGTGGTGGAATAGACGGTAGTCCAATGATCATCATCCGTCGATGTCTGAACTTGGTAAGACTTCGTGTAAGCGGCTTCCCAGTTAAGCGTAACGCCATTGATTTTGGTGGTGCTACCGAGATCTACACTTATCCACTGCGGATCTGAATATTGTGAGGACCATCTAGTTAGCGGGTCACCGTCAATCGCAAAATCAGCCGCTTTACTCGCATCTTCGATGGAGCTTGCGGTTGCCGATTGGGTAAGCCTAGTATTATCGGAAGCGCTCACATTTTTGATCGGCAACATACTCATAAGCAGTCCAAACAAAATCAAGCATGTTATGGTTTTTTTCATTCCCAAACCTCCTATTGAGCATAATAAACAGCTAATTGGTTACCCCTGCGTCTCATAGATTTCAATTCCAATCTCTATCCCTGAGGCATGGCAAAGTCTTCTCCTTTCCGTTCATAATTGGGACAAAAACAAACAAACGTGGAACAACCCTTAAGTAAACGCTTTCTTTTACAACTAAAAAATTATTCGCTTTAATAGATTTTCTGTATCATTCCCAGCGATGAAATTTTATCAAAGCGACCTAAAGCATATATATTTTTGTTTTCCAGTACTATGCCTTGATGATTAAAAAGTTTTAAAATCTGTTTTCCTAACTCCATGGTATGGGTCCTAAAAGTGCAAAACAAGACAACTTTCTCTCAACAGTTGTCTTGTCTAGTTTTGTTATATTTATATAGTTGTCGATTAAACTCGATATTCTCAGGGTGGTAATCTTGTTTACCAGAAATATAAATCGCTCCCCTTGAGCTTGAACATAGCCTCTATGAAGAAATAGTCACCGTAAATGATGGAATGATGATGAGTGGCTGCATGATATGAGGCAGAGCCGTTCTTAAGGATACAGTCACAGCTAGTCGTCCAGTCGACATGTAGCGCCTGCAGCAGTTTTATCGCTGCTCGCAAATATATATCTTTCTCATGCAACCCGACCACTTTGGCAATCTCGATCAGACCACAGGCGGCAATGGCTGCAGCCGTCGAATCCTCAAGCGCCGGTTCTTTGGGCTGTCTGAAATCGACTGGAATAACCCCATTTTCAGGTATATTGGCGATAAAATAATGGGCAACCCTCTTGGCCGTATTCAGATACTCTTCCTTTTGCGTATGGTTATAGCTCATCATGAACCCGTACAATGCCCAGCTTTGCCCCCGCGTCCATGAAGATCCTTCCTCGTACCCCTGTCCGCCATAGCTTTTTACCACTCCGCCTACAAATGGATCCAATTCAACGATATGGTTGACGGACCCATCTGCTCTCACAAAAGCATTCATGGTCATGTCCGCATGCTTCACAGCAATCTGCCGAAAACGAGGATCGCCGGTTTCTTCGGAAGCCCAGTACAAGAGCGGAATGTTCAACATGCAGTCAATGATGGCCCAGCCTCTGGTATCTTCGCCTTCTAGGTCGTTCCAGGCCCGGATGAATTCCCCTGCCGGATTATAGCGACCTGCAAGTAGGTTTGCCGCGTGCATTGCCCGTTTGCGGGAAACTGGATTTTGGGTGAGTTTAAAGTTAGCCACACTCGTGGGGAGCCACATGAAGCCTACATCATGATGCAGACCATAATAATTATGAAAGCAGGCATCCAGTTTCTGCTCAGAGATTTCAGCAACGTCCTTGTATTTCGGATTGCCTGTTGCATGATACATCTGCCACAGCATTCCCCCCCAGAATCCGTTGGTCCACCAATTTATTCCATCCGCTTCCGTATGGGTAGGATTGCAGACCGATCGGTCATCATGTTCACCATCGATTGTTGTATACGGGATTTTGTTTCTTGATTTTTCGCTGAGCCACTCCATCTTAGCGATGATTTGGTCTATGATCTCGTTAACCCAAACGGTTGTGCTATCTAAAGTAAGCATAAATTTCATCCCTTCTTTATTCTCTAATGTGAAGACAACCCCAGCCTGTCACGAAAATAACCAAACATGGGCTTAACCATTAATGCAAATGGGCGTAACCCTCTATTTCTCTTTCTGCGGAGAAGTATGGTCTACAAGACTTTCCAGAGGAAGATATTCAAAATAGTCAAACCAGGCCTCCTTGCTCTGCCTATCCAGATCTTGGACACAGATTCCGACAAAAGCTCCTGTAAATCCGAGTTTGCCTCCATATTCGTCTGACAGTGTGCCAAAGTCCTGTGGATTACATACGGCAGTCCACTCCTGCCCGTCAGGAGATGCATAGAATATCAAATCCCGTCCATGAATTACGGCTTTCAAATAGTATTGCTTCCAATCTACTACTGAAAGCTGCATTGTCGAAATCTCATCATATTTGCCTGCCTTAGATAGGATTACACCTAGCGTAACTCCCCGGATTTCGTCGCCAGTCACTCGTAAATAGTAGTAATCTCCATCATCGTAGTAGCAAACCAAACCGGCCATTTCATAAAAGCTTTCCGGCTTAAATTCCATGCAGGTCTCCACCGAGCAATGGAAATGCTGGATTGGGCGGGCAACCATGCTTTGATCATGTAAAGACGCAAGCGATTCTCTTCCGCGTAAGCGCAAGAATCCGGGTCTGTCGGTCAGGCTAACCCATGAGGGATCGAATGGGACACGCAGACTTTGATACACAAGGCCAATGTCCTCCCTGTCAAAGTGGTCTCTAGGTTCTTCTGCTGGAAAAGGATGGCTTGGTAGGTTCGGAGCTTCTGTCTCCAGAGCCGGTAATTTGCCGCCATGGCTCAGACGTAGCCAGCCATCTTCGGTCCATATACACTTCTGAATCGCTGTTTCCCTGCCGAGCGGATTCATTATAGAAGTGCCAGAAAAAGGCCTGGTACACAGATGGGCCATATACCATTCCCCGAGCTGCGTTTCGACCAGTGTCCCATGACCCGCCTGCTGCAATGGGTATGTTGGATCGTGCGCCGTGGTCATGAGCGGAAAATGGGGGTCAGTTTCATAAGGTCCGGTCAGATTGCGGCTGCGCGCAAGAGTTACCATGTGCTGGACCCCCGTTCCGCCCTCTGCGGTTAATAAATAATAGAACTCTCCCCGTTTATACAGCTGGGGTCCTTCTGTAACGCCTACTGGCGTGCCCTTATAAATTTCGTGTATTGGTCCAATCAGGGATTGAGACTTTGCATCATATTCCTGCATGATAATACCTGAAAAGTTGTTGTGATTTTTTCTGAAGTCCCAACGCATATTGAGCAGCCACTTGCGTCCGTCATCGTCATGGAACAGAAATGGATCAAAACCGCTGCCATTCAGTCTTACCGGTTGGCTCCAAGGACCCTCAATGCTTTTCGAACAAATGATATAGTTATGCAGGTCCTTATACACTCTGCTGCGCGATTTTACATCCGTAAATAACAAATAAAATAAACCATCATCATAGGAAATTGCAGGCGCCCAGATTGATCCGGATGCGACATTGCCTCTTAAATTAACTTGAGAGGATTCTGTAAGAGCTCTGGCTGTCAGCCTCCAATGAATCAAGTCCCGAGAATGGTGGATTTCCACACCAGGAAACCACTCAAAAGTAGAAGTAGCCATATAGTAGTCATCCCCGACTCGGATCAGAGAGGGGTCAGGATGAAAGCCAACCAGAACAGGGTTAACAATTTTGTTCATGTCTAAGGAGAACCTCCTGTAGAGTAATTTGTTAAATGGAAGGAAGAAGGATTTTTCATCCTTTTGTGGCCCCTGACGAAATTCCTTTAATGAAGAACTTTTGCATAAAAACGAATGCAATAAGCACAGGAACAACGGACAAGGCGGTTCCGGCGAAAATCATATCCCATCTTGACGAAAACTCCCCGATATATCGATAAATTTCTACAACCATCGTTTTGGGTTCACCGGATGGAAGTACTAGCATTGGCAAGAGAAAATCGTTCCAGATGCCAAGCCCGTTCAATACGACCATACTAGCCGTAACCGGACCTAACAACGGAAATACAATTCTCCAGAAAATAGTGTACCTGCTACAGCCGTCAATCTCTGCTGCTTCTTCAATTTCCTTAGGAATCCCTTTTACAAAGCTTGTGTAGAGCAAACATCCGAAGCCCACAGCGCCTGCGATATAAATAAAAATCGGTCCTGCTAGACTTCCGTAAAGGCCAAGGATTTTAAGCTCTTTGAATAACGGAATCATGTAAGCCTGAAAAGGAATCATCATCCCGGCAAGAAAATAAAGGAACACGAAATGGGTCCATTTGGCGTTTCTCCTTTCAATCGCATACCCTGCCATCGGAATAATCAAGATTTGCATAACGATTGAAACAACGGTCAAGATCAAACTATTGACAATTGCTTTTGGGAACTCAGTCTCAGTCAACAAATATTTGAAATTGCCTAGATACAGTGAGGTCGGAAATGACAGAGCATCGCGCATAATTTCACCATTGCTTTTGAAGGCAGACATTAGGTTAAATAGAATCGGAAAAAAGAATACGACCGCTACTAGCAGAGTAACCACGAACAGGATCACTTCGCCTATTTTTTGGCGTGCTTGCATGCTCATATCAATACTGCACCTCCCTTTTTCGGAGAATTTTCACTTGAATAACGGTAATGATCAATATAATGACAAACAATACCATAGCAAGCGCAGTGCCGAAGCCCTGTCTCAATTCGCCAAAGCCTACCTTATAAATAATGTAGGTCAACGTTTCAGTCGCAAAGCCGGGTCCCCCATCCGTCATAACAGCAATTTGATCAAATATTTTTAGTGCACTGATCATGGAAAGCACCATACATACGGTCATAGAGCCAGCAAGCAGCGGAAAGGTAATATAACGGAACTGCTGCCAGCCATTCGCTCCATCAATGCTTGCGGCTTCGGACAGGTCTGCTGGGATTCCCTGTAGCCCTGCCAGATAGATGATCATGTAATAACCAGCACCTTTCCAGACCGTGGACAGAATGATGGACAGCATTGCGTATTTGGGGTCTCCCAACCAATCGACAGTCCAGCCTCCAAGTCCGACTGCATCTAGGATTTTATTTACAACGCCAAAATTATAATTAAGGATCATCGCCCATACGAAGCCCATAACGATCCCGCTAAGCAAAGTGGGAAAGTAAAAAATACTGCGAAATAAATTTTTGAACCACCTTATCCTATCAACCATCAGGGCCATGGCAATCGCCGCTATGTTTTCCAGAATGACTAGACTTATGGTCATGATGAGTGTGTTCTTAAGCGCATTATGAACCCGGGGACTATTCCATATCTCAACAAAATTTGCGAAGCCAATAAATCGGATATCCTTGCTTATTCCATTCCAAGAGGTAAAGCTGAGATAAACACTGCCAAGGGTAGGAACGATAACAAACAAGGTGTACAGTATCAATGATGGAAGTATAAATATTATGGCAAAGGGGTGCTGCTTTTTCTTTTTTAGGTGAGCTGTCGCTGTAGCAATGCGCCCTCCTGTTGATGCTGTGGGTGCTCTCATACAATCCATTCCTTCCTATAAAGAGGAACCACTTAGGAGCTGATTCCTCCAAAGGTTTTATTTCACATCGAATTCGCCTTCACCTGATTGTCATATTCTGTGTCCACCTGCTGCATATAAGTCTTGACATCTCCGTCGTTCACGACCATCTCCTGCAGCTTTTTGTAGAACCAGTTGCGGAACTGAGGCTGTATCAAGTTTTCTCCCCACCAGTTATTAATAGCCAAAGACTTTGTAACATTCGGGTCGTTCATCAGATCAAGAGCCACCTGCATGGCTTCCCCGGTCTTATACTTGACTTTCTCTTTCGTAGACGGAATTCCGTTAATGCTCGCAAGATACTGCGAATATTGCTCTGGCTCGAAGAAAAAACGAATAAATTTTTTGATCGCTTCTGTTTTCTCAGGGTCCTTGGCTACTTCAGCGGACAAGGACCATCCGGCAGGCGATGGAAGCCCTATAATATTCACTTTGCCGTTGCGGTCAGGCACCGCATAGAAGCCGTATTCAAAGTTCGGGTCAGCTTCTTCGATTTGTGAAAACATCCAGGTCCCAGAGTATAGTTGAGCGGCTTTGCCTGTAATCAGAAAGGAAGCCGTTTGATTGTCAGGAGTACTAAGCCAACCTTTATCCACATAATTTTTGAACAGTTCTTTATAATCCGTCATCGCCTGTACGACATTTTCATCCGTAAAGCTGACTTTCTTGGCTGTTTTCTTGGAATTCCAGTTTGGATCTTTTGAATACACATCATCAATAAGAAACTTGTTTACCCAAAATCCCATATGAAAAATGTCTTTTCCACCAACCACAAGCGGAGTCATTCCGGAAGCCTTCAATTTTTCTTGGATGGCAATGAACTCGTCATACGTTTTAGGAAGCTCAGTGATCCCTGCATCCGCATATGCTTTTTTGCTGTAAATAATGCCTTGGGGTGCATTCATTGATAAAGGTGCATTCCACACTTTACCTTCTACTGCCGGAGGTGAATCTAGCAACTGCACTAAGTCTGAAGGCAGCTCAACGATTTTGCCCGCATCAGCAAAAACTTCTGTATCCCGCATCTCTACCAGATCAGGAAACTCGCCAACCGCATCCTTCGTTTTCAGCCAATCGAGGTAGGAGCTGCTGGAGTTTTCACTGTAATCCTTTACTTTAATATCAGGATTGGCCTTCATGAATCTTTGGATGGTATCGGCTATCGCTTTTTTGGCAGCCGGATCTCCTGAGGCATATCCAATGGTAAAGCTCACTTTCTCTCCCTCATGATCAGACCTCGTTCCATTCGTATCGCTGTTGCTTCCACCACAAGCCCCCAAGAACATGGTCGTTGTAAGCACTAGTGCACTTAACGTAAATTTTGCCTTTTTCAGCATAGCTACTGAAACCCCCTCTTTAATGTAATAAAAGCTGTTGAAAGCGGCTGCGTCATAAGTAAGCGCTTTCGTTATTTAGAATAACATTGGCTGGTTTTTACTTGTATGAACTTTTTTAAGCCTCATATGGGGGGAATTTAAGAATGAAAAAAGAACGGACGAGTCATCCGCTCTTGATGCAGGCTTTACTTTTCAGGGATAGGAAAACAGAGCAGCACAGACGTTCCAATATTTTCATGACTGCTTACGGATAGCCCATATTGTTCTCCGTACATGGAACGTACTCGCTCGTGAACATTTTTTAAACCAACGGATCTGCTGAGAGCATCAGGCTTATTCAGGATTTCAGTTATACGCGCCAAAGTCGCTTTATCCATGCCTACACCATCATCGTAAATCGTTATCGCCAGATTTGTTTCCCTCTTTTCCACAGTGATCGCGACAGTACCTCTTTTCTTCATTCGTAGCCCGTGCTGGATTGCGTTTTCTACGATTGGCTGCAAGGATAATTTTAAGATCGGCCAATCCATTTGAACATCCTGAGAAATATCACAGCGGAGTGTATATCTGTTCTCATAACGGACCGAAATAATATAGAAATAATCATGCAGGTGTTCAAGCTCTCTGGATAGAATTACACGGTCTTCACCGTAATCAATGACGTATTTCAATTGATTGGCCAAGGAGTGAATCATATCAGCGACCTCATCAGCCTCCTTATCCACTGCATTCATCCGTATAACTTCTAAAGTATTGTAGAGATAATGAGGTCTGATTTGGCTTTTTAGTGCATTCAGCTCAGTCTGTTTCTGCTTGATTTGAGCCACATAGGCCTCATCAATGTGTGCTTGAAGACGTTCGACCATCCGGTTAAAGCCTTGGGTCAATCTGCCCATTTCATCGTTGCTGTTCACTGGGAGGTTCATGTCCAATTTTCCAGATTCCACGACAGCCATTTGCTGTATCAGATTTTGGATGGGCGAAGCGAGACGGCGGGAGAACCAGGTACCCATAATAATCAGCACTAACGAGCAGATCAGAATCGCAATATACACGGTAGCCCTCGCGGAAAAAAGCTGATCAAACAACCCCTCGCGATGAATGCCAGCAATCAGCCTACCGTTTAGAAAGGGGATTTCCTCCTGCAACACAAGCATTTCATTTTTATTAGAATTCAATAATAATTTTTCATTCAACCTGGCATCTAAATGACCGAAGTAAATATCATCCTTGCCATCGATCAGTACCAGTTCATCTTGGTCTCCAAGGTAAAGCTCACTTAAAAACCGATTAAACATAGACTTATCGATATCCAGAAACAGCGTACCCACCACTTTATGTTCATGCTTGAGAGAGCCTGAAGTATCGATCAAATTTCGCGCTATAGTGAAAACGTCACGCCTTGCACCGGGAAAATATTGGTCCTGATGAGTTGGGAAGATAGCCACCTTCGAAGGCTGGCTGCTCATTTTCTCTCTCCACTGACGGAAAGGGAGGAATTCGCTTCTAAGCCCCCTATTCTCCCTTTCTTGGTAATAGATTTTCTCGTCGGCTTCCCGCACAAAATAAGCGCCTGTAATATAAGGGTCGCTATATAGTACGGTTTTCAAAAATGAGTCGATAGGAGTTGAATTAATCTGCTCTAGTTCATTGACATTATAGGTTTGGTTCCGACGTATATTTTCTGATAACCCCTCATAACGAACGTTATACATAAGCTTCGAAATATCATTGTACTGCTGGAAGGCAGAATTAATATTGTAGCTCATGTACATCACCATTTGCTGTAAGTTGCTGGTTGTATATCGCTCCACATAGCCTGAGAAAATCTGAACGGAAAAGAAACTAAGTGCGAATAAAGGAATAAGCCCAACCAAAATAAAAGAAGCAGAGAATTTAACGAATATACTTTTAGGTATCGGTATCCATGAACGCATGAAGGAGCACCTACTTCATTATGATTGTGGTTGGCGGAAGGATTGCCGATACTCTTGCGGCACCTTGCCGAACTTTTTTTTGAACATATCGCTGAAATGCCTCACATTGTTATATCCTACTTGCTCGGCAATTTCGTACACCATCAGATCACTCTCTATAAGCAGCTTGAGGGCATGTTTCATTCGCACCTCAGTGACGTGGTTTTTAAAATTTTGGCCGGTATGCTTCTTGAAAAAGCTGCTGAAATAGTAAGAGTTCATATAAAAAAGAGCAGCCATAGACTCCAGCGTTATATTGCTTGCATAATGCTCTTCGATATAGGTCTTAATCTTGATAAGTAATGCACTTTCTTTTCCTGTCAGCTTGCTTGCAAGCTGCTGCAGCATTTCCGATAAAATCTCCTCAACAACATGAGCAACATCGGCGTAGGAAGGACAAGGCGTCAATCTTTCCAGTAGGGCTCCTTGCTTGCTACTAATGTATTCCATTCCTCCCCCGATCTCTGTAAGTTCCTGATTGATGGTCAAGATAGAGTTGTAAACCCCCGAAATGGCCAAGTTCTTATTCTCCCCGGTTTGAATCCTGATCTGCTCAAGTAACTGCTCTATCAGTAGTTGAAGCTGTTCCTTCTGCTGGTTAATCAGCGCTTTGACCAAATCAGATTGAAGCTCTGTAATGGTTCTATTCTCTGGCTGGACCCTTGTGAGCTCGTCTCCATACCGAATGACTTGATTCATTCCTATAAAATAATTTATTTTAAGCGCTTTCAAAGCAGAGCGATAGGATTTCGCTGTTTCTTCAATGCTCGTTATACTGAGCCCTATGCCGCACGAAACGCT
The DNA here is from genome assembly GCF_054113385.1 of Paenibacillus sp. ALE2. Taxonomy (NCBI): domain Bacteria; kingdom Bacillati; phylum Bacillota; class Bacilli; order Caryophanales; family Paenibacillaceae; genus Paenibacillus; species Paenibacillus sp. ALE2. The sequence continues at coordinate 4,398,291 of NZ_CM134213.1, read as the reverse complement.
CAGTTTTAAATAGCTGTTAATTTTATGGTGAAGGTCAGTGGCCAGTTGTAGGGGGTATTCTCTCTGTTCATGTTGGATTAGAATTGCAAAGCCCCCTTCTTTCTGAACCAGCAATCCGTTGCCCGCGTTCAGTTCCTGATCTAATGTCTCTCTAATGATATTGGATAAGGCAAAGTTTACTAGATTGCGTTCCCGCTCCTCCCACTGTGAGCTGTTGGTATTCTCATCAATCTCCAGCACACACACGGTAGTCAATCGGCTTATCGCTATGGCTCCCATTTGCGTGAGTGCGCTGAGTGTCTTTTGTTCCCCATCCAACAACCCGTCAAGCAGCTGTTCTATTGTTGTCGAGCGATTCTTTTTTTCGTAATAAGTCAACATCTCTTTATTGCGCTCGCCGTTGGATTCTTCCCGGAGAATTGAGGCTGCCTTTGCTATTACCTTTTCGAGCTGATTTTTATTTATAGGTTTAACCAGATAATCCAGCGCTCCTAATTGAATAGCTTGACGGGCATAGACAAATTCTTGAAAAGCGCTGATAAAAATAACTTTGGCATGGAATCCTTGTTCATTCAATTCTGAAATAATATCAATGCCGCTTCCACCTGGCATGCTAATATCGCTGATAATGAGGTGAGGTTCATGTATACGTATTAGATCGCGGAGTTCTTTCCCATCATTAGCTTCACCAACAATGGTAATCCCAAGCTCTTTCCAGGAAATCAGTTTTTTTAAGCCGCGTAATATGACAGGTTCATCGTCTGCAAGCAATAATTTAATAGTTTTCATGAATAAGTCCTCCTTGCTTGAGCTTATTACTTGTTTGTATGTTCTTAAGCCCTATTTTTGTTTCATAAAATATCATGCGAATGGAAACATATAAATGAACTTATTGCATCTTTATGTGTGGTTTTTTTAACCAATTGTTTGAATATGCTGGCCTCTACTCCAGTTGTGGACTTCAGCCAATAGTTGCATGTGTTGTTGGAATTCACTAGTTTTTCTGCATATTTCTCTAAAAAAAACAGCATACCTCTCCTTCTCCATTCTGCTATTGTGTTTCTTGAATAAACAGCAAAGGAGGAGATTTTCTGAACAGAATGTATAAACTATACCAAATGAGTATGTGGAGACGAATGACAGCCCTTTTTTCTGCCCTAATTTTTGCCGCCATATGTATACCTTGGTCGCCAGCATCTGCTTCGTTGTCTACAATGGAACTGCCGAAGGCAACCGATGCTGTAGAAATTATGGAAACAACCAACAACGGATTTCTGCATCCCGGGATCGGAGTAACCAAGGACATTCTTGAAAACATGCGGGCACAAATTATGGCGAAGCAGGAACCCTGGTATTCGTATTATAAGGCCATGTTGGTATCGTCAACCACCTCAAAGTCGATTACATCAAGCAACCAAAATCCTATGGAACCAACGAAACCGGCCAGTGATGCTTTTAACAGCCAGAGTTTTAACTCGCGATTTATATCCGATGGTTTGAAAGCGTATACACAAGCACTGCTATATTACATTTCAGGCGATGAAATCTACCGGGCTAATGCTATGCGCATTATTCGCATTTGGTCCCAAATGGACCCTGCGAAATACACCTATTTCACCGATGCTCACATTCATACTGGGATTCCGCTGAACCGGATGGTAACAGCCGCAGAGATATTGCGGTACTCCAGTTGCAAGACTGAATCCTTGAGGTGGACGGACCAGGATACGGCCAATTTCAGCAACAATCTCATTATTCCGGTTACGGAAACGTTTCTTCACGATAACAATCATTTCATGAACCAACACACTTATCCCCTGCTGGGAGCTATGGCAGGATATATTTTTACAGACAACACCGATAGATATGAAGAGGCTGTAGAATGGTTTACTGTGAACAAAACGGCAACAGATCAAGGAATTAACGGCTCAATTAAACAACTATTTCGTCTAGTTGACACCAATTCTGTAACGGGAGAGAAACTGGATAAACCGGTCATCCAGCACGTGGAAATGGGCAGGGACCAGGCTCATGGCGCGGGAGACATTACAAATGCAGCGATTATTTCCCGAATGCTTCTTGCCCAAGGCACAAAAATAGATCCGGTAAAAGGCACGGTCTCAAATGCTCCGAATGCGGTGGATATTTTTGGTTTTCTGGATCACCGAATTCTGACGGCAGCCAATTATTTTTGGCAATACATGTTGGGATATGATACCCCTTGGACCCCAGTGGTTTATACCATGGATGCGAATGGTAACCCAATGGGCATCTATAGGACGATATCCGATTTTTATAGAGGTAGAATGAACACCGCCCAGTTTTGGGACATATACTACTATTATACTTACAGCAAAGGAGTCAATCTCTCAGAGAAGGCGCCATACTTTTATGAAGCGTTTAGAAAACGTATCCCACCAAATTATTATTACAAAGGTACACTATCCAAAGCATGGGAGAGTCCAGACGGAGGCGGTGATTTCTGGTTGTATATTCCTCCGGCAGCCGTTTTGGAGGGGTCAAATAATGTCCCGAAGGAAATGACAAGTGATGCTGTAGTAGAAATTGAAGACCGATACACGGCTCTTGACAGCCGTTCGACAACCAAGCAGGAAGGTACAATTTCCTATGTGGAAATTACAGCAACGGACGAGGGCAGCACTATTGTACCTTTGAATCTTTCCTTCGGTCAGCGAACCTCCACCAAACTCATCGGCTTGAAAATCAGGACCCAAGGAATCGCAACTCTTGAACTAAGTAAAAAAAAAAACTCTGTTCCTTTCCATACGATTTCGCTGCCGGATACAAAAGGACAATGGAGATATGTCACCTTTGATATGTCCATCGACAGAGTTTCATATGCTCAGATGGATGAAAACTATAGTCTTATGTATATGAAGGTAAAGGGAAACGGTGCCCAGGTAGACCTGGATCACTTCCATGTCCTGGCGGGTAGCCAGTTGTCCGTTCCAGCGTTTGACTCCGGTTCATCCACACTGAACCTATTTACGTATACAGGCGGAACGATCAACGCAGATTTTTCGGCTACGGATTCGAGCGCTTCAGGTATCATTACCTATGAAATGGCAGATGGGCCTAAGGGTGCCATCTTGGATGCCCACACCGGCGCCTTCACTTGGACTCCTACGCAAATCGGAACAAGTTCTTTTACCATCGTGGCCAGCGTCGGGACCTCATTAGCTACGAAACATGTAAAAATTGAGGTGACAGCTGACCGACCATCTGCTGTTACTGCAGCTACCACCGGATATAATTCGGCTGAGAATTATGTGTCAGCCTCCCTTGCGACTTACACAAATGCATATACAGACGTTATCAATCATATTGCAACGGATACAGATGCAGCGTTTTATGCCAAATTGCAAACCGTTCGTGAGGCAGTAGAAGGATTAGAGCTTCTAAATATCACTTTGCCGGATGGAAGCCTCAACTTTGTGAAGATGCTATCTACGTCTTCCTTCGGCAATTATTTATCAAGTCTCACGGATCATAATGACAACAGTTATGTCGCTTACGGATTGGCTTCGAATCAGTACCATACCCTTGACTTTGGAAGTAAGTTTAAAATCAATGCGCATGTTTTCGAGGTCCAAGGTAGAAGAAGCTTTCCCGAGCGGATCTCCGGTCTTGCCGTGTTTGGCTCGAATGATGAGAAGAATTGGACCCGTTTGACGGATCAGCTCACTGTACGAACCGAAGAAAAGCAACGGCTTTACGTGAGGGATGAGTATAAAAACACCCCTTTCCGCTTTTTCAAGCTGGCGATAATCGAGCCGCAAAGTACGATGTTTGAGATCAGTGAATTGCGAATTTACGGTCAACGTCATGAATTTTAAGTAAAGTGCCCCACACCAAACAAACAATCCTCTACCTATTTGGTAGAGGATTGATGCTTTCTTACGCTTCCTATTATGTATCTGTGCGCACATCATCCCAATCCTGTCCCATGTAACCAGTGAGCCATTTTAGCACACGATGACGTTCATACACTACACCATCATCCAGATTTCCAGGGGCTGGCTGTTTATGAATGCGGCTATCCACACACATCCAGTCGTAACGACAGATTAAATCGGCTTCATCTAAAATTTCCTTGCTACTGCGCAGCCTTGAGCTTGACAGAAAAGCCTCAAATGAGTCAAATTGCTGTAACTTTGAAACAGACAATGGCACGTCGCAAATACCAGTTGGGTCACCTAGCTTCTCAAGATGGCCCAAAGCCCATAACAGAGTCCAAAAGCCTTCATAACGCCAGGAGAACTGGACACCCTCTGACTCATCGTCATACTCATTGGATAGGAACCTCTTCTCTTCTGGTGAAAAGAAACAGTCCGCGCCATACTGATCAGTCACTTGATTTATCATTCGATTCGTATCATCCATGCTTTCGCCCGCACCGATACACTCGCCTTTCAGGGCTACAATACACAAAGCAACGGCACGGCCAGCCACTTCCTTAAGGGAACGGATGCTGTCTGCGGCTTCATCTCCTAGCCTTCCTGGGATCGGCGGCATTTGCGTAAAGCCTTGATCGAGCAATATCTTTTCTGACTGCAGCTTTCGCTCCATCCCGGATTCGCTAATTTGATCCTCTCCGTACAAATAACTAACATGAGCAGTCACTGTATAATCTTCCACTTCCGAACGTCCATTCACATCTAGTAGCAGACTTCCGTCAGGTGCAAGCAAATCACCGCCACCCCGGAACATCAGTCCATCCAGCGAATTTATGATATCAAGTAATTCGGCAAAAAAGGCTTCAGATATATCCTCCTCAGTCTCCACACCAATCACCATATTCAGCGTACTCATTTTGATCAACAGCTTTTGCTGCAACTGTTCGTTTTCAGCAGGAATTTGACTAAAAAAGTTTATCATTCCGTTAAGCATGGAGGCAAACTCCTCCGGATTCGTTTTGCTGGTCATTATGTTAAATCCTTTGATCTTTCTACTAAACCAGCCCCGGCTTTTGACCTCAAACTTAGTTTTGCTTTCATTCACGTGTATCTTGTTGTTGGGATAAATCGACTTTAATAGTCTCTCAACCTGATCCAGATCGAAGGTTGAGCTGTAAAGCGCACAATTTCTCATGATGACCTCCTTATGAAAATACTACGAATAGCCGATGTTTGTTATGGGCACGATTCAACTAACTCTGCAAAATTCGATGCAGTAATGCCTCTCCCTCATTCTCAAACCTTCGGTGTTCCTTCAGAAATTCAGGAACATCTTGCAACCGGGAAGGTCTGTACCCAGGACCGCCACACCCACAGGAATGGTAAGAGTATCCGTTTCGATACAGAAGCTCTACCTTTTTCCACTGCTTGATATCCGTTTGCTTCGGGGCCTGAAAATCATGACCCATGTCATGCATGGGCGTCTGGCATTGCGGACAGACATGAACAAGCCGCTCATATTCATCCTTTGGCATCTCAAAGCGGGATGTTTGCTTATACACCTTCCTACAAGTAAAGCAGGCAAAGATATCTTTGTATGGACCGTACATTGCATATCTACACATATTTTCACCCTCTTCAAAAATTGAAATTGATCTGATATTTTTCTTGAATTATCAAGAATACATTTACAGCGCCACCGTATTAAGAATACATTGATGTCCAGCTGATGTTTCTTTTATATTAGAGCGAAATTACAGAACTAATCAAGCTAAAAGGTCCGTTCTAGCGCATTCCTCGCAGTATTGATGTTATTTTTTATAGCATAAAAATCTTGTTCAAGGCTCGAAATGATTGTAGCATGATGTCTTGAAAGTTAACTAAGAAGACTCCTAAGCCGCAGTCAAATCGGGGCTGGAGCCTTCTTTTTTAAGTAATAAATAGTCAAAGCAGAATGTGCAAATCCCAGACCGACTTTTGGGACAGCCCTCCAGTCTTATAATTCTTGTATGCTGCAGGTCAGCTTCAGACTGATACTCGTTTACACATCTAATGTATATAAGGGCAGGTTTTCCGGTAAAGCCGACGGGCGCTGACAGGTGCTCTGCATCGTATAAAAGGTCTCTTGATCGGAAGAGTCATGGAACGCCCACATCGCTTCCAGCACATGGTAGGCCAGTTCCCCGCTAGCGCGGTGAGGCCGTCCGCTACGGAGAGCATAGGCCATATCGGCAACACCGATACCCCGTGTATTCTCCTTGTATCCCGGCAGCAGCGGTGCCTCTGTCCATTCTTGTTCGCCTAACAGTCTATAGCGAACTGGTCCTCCGAACGTGTTCGGGTCAGGCACCTGTAGCGTGCCATGCGTACCATACACCTCGATCGGTGGCAGAGTGCTTCCACCAAAGATGTCAAAGCTGGTAATCAGCGTACCGACAGCTCCTTGCTTGAAGCGCAACAATCCGGCTACATGGGTCGGAATATCGACCGGGATGGTCTGGCCTTTCTTTTTCTCGCTCGTAATCGTTCGCTGATCCATCGCCTTGCTGGTCATGCCCGAAATAGCAGTAATCGGTCCCAGCAGTTGTACCAGAGCCGTCAAGTAATAAGGGCCCATATCAAACATCGGCCCGCCGCCGACTGCATAATAAAATTCAGGATCGGGATGCCAATGTTCATGCCCACGGCTCATCATGAAAGCTGTAGCAGCTACCGGATTCCCAATGACACCGTCCTCAATCAGCTTCAATGATGTCTGTATACCGGAACCGAAGAAAGTTTCCGGTGCGCAGCCAACAAGTAGTCCTTTTTGACGAGCAAGATCCAAGACAGCCTGGCCCTGCTCACGGGTGACGGCAAGTGGCTTCTCCACATAGACATGCTTGCCAGCCGCAAGAGCTCTGAGACACACCTCGGCGTGAACGGCCGGAATGGTCAAATTAATGATAAGTTCGATCTGCGGGTCAGCTAAAATCTCATCTACTGTATATACGTTCGGAACGTTGAATGCTATCGCCTGCTCCTCTGCTCGACCTTGGTCCAGATCCGCTACTGCGAACAGCTCCAGAATGTCGAAACGATGGCAATTTTCCATGTAAATTCCGCTAATTTTACCACATCCGATAATGCCTACTTTCATTTTGTTCATGCTGGACTCCCTTCTCCTTTAGAAAAAATGGATAATGGCGTTCTTTTATTACATCGGATACCATCCTGTTCGCGCTACTGCTGCTGGTTGTCTGCCATACCCGTGTATGCCTCTGCCAGCGAGCTACCGTAGCTGGTCGCTGCCTGTTTGCCTGCCGCGGTCCACAGGAACCCGCTGCGCATCATCTCGGTCACTTGAGGTATATCTATGATATCTGCGTGATGACCTAGCGAATTGTAGAATACGCGTCCGCTTCCCCACCGCTTTGTCCATACAACAGGCATATCCACCGGCCCATTAGCCGAATGAGGTCCTGGTACGACCGGGAAGCGTGTGGTTGCCAGCACCTCAACTGCAGGGTCTACATGGAGGTAGTACTGCTCGCTTTTGACCTGAAAATCCTCAATATGGTCCAGCAGCGGGCTGGAGCCACGCTTTATGTTCACCATATACTCCACCCCATCATTACCGGGATGAGCAACCCATTGCCCGCCTGTCATGAACTGCCAGTCCACGTTGTTCCGAAAGGCATCACACATGCCACCGTGACAGCCTGCCAGACCTACACCGCTTTGAACCGCTGCTGAGACATTATTGACTAGTTCCTGCTCGATCTGGCCCATAGTCCACATTGGAATGATCAGGTCCAGGCCAAGCAGTTTCTCCGCATCCTGGTAGGCATCAAGGGTATTAGACACCTCCACCTCGAACTGTTCTTCCTTTAAAATGCGTTCAAAAATAGCCGCCACCTGCTCGGGCTCATGTCCGTTCCATCCACCCCATACAATCAGTGCCTTGCGCATCTATAATCCACTCACCTTTCGGAATGTGTTGTTATACTACATTTCTTCAATGGATACCCAGCGACGTTCCTTTATAGATCGTTCTACTGCTTCAAGCACAGCCTGACAAGCGACCCCGTCGTGGAAATTCGGCGAAGGTTGCCGTCCTTCGGAGATGGCACTCAACATCTCAAGCATCTCGTGGGTGAAGGTATGCTCAAATCCGATTGTATGTCCTGCAGGCCACCAGGCTTCGGAATACTTGTGTGCTGGATCGGTGGCGAGCACGCGGCGGAAGCCCTGAACGTCTTCCTCATCCTGTGTGAAATACACTTCCAGTTCATTCATCCGCTCAAAGTCAAACCGTACACTGCCTAGACTACCGTTGATTTCGAATGAATTTGTGCTCCGATGTCCGGCAGCAAAGCGTGTGGCCTCGAAGCTGCCCAGCGCACCTCCAGCAAAGCGTGCTAGGAACAGCGTGGCATCATCGACCGTCACTTCTCCCATTGGTGCATTGGCCTCGGTACTCCTTTTGGAGCTCAATCCGCTCATCTCCATAGCCAGCGGACGCTGTTTGATGAACGTCTCGCTCATGCCGATAACTTCGTCGAACTCGCCGACCAGAAACCGAGCGAGATCAATCAGATGGGCGCCAAGGTCTCCATGAGAGCCAGAACCGGCCACTTCTTTTTGCAACCGCCATACCAGCGGAAAGGACGGGTCCATGATCCAGTCTTGAAGGAAAAACGCACGGAAATGATAGATTTTGCCTAGGCGACCGCTTTCGACGAGCTGCTTCGCCAGCTGGACAGCCGGAGAAAAGCGGTAGTTGAAGCCAATCATATGGTTGACTCCTGCTTTCTCTGCTGCCTGCAACATGTCACGGGAATCTGCCAGTGAAAGCGCAAGCGGCTTCTCACAAAACAGATGCTTGCCATGGAGGGCAGCCTCGATAACAATTTCCTTATGGGCATTACTCGGGGCGTTAATGTCAATGAGATCAATATCGTTACGCTTCACTAGATCACGCCAATCCGTAACACTCTCGGTCCAGCCGAACTGGCGGGCAGCCGCCTGAACCCCCTGCTCGTTACGTCCACAGATGACGGACATCTCTGGCTGCAGCGGGGCATCTGGGAAGAACATAGGTAGACTACGGTAAGCGTTGCTGTGAGCCTTGCCCATAAATTTGTAGCCAACCATTCCAATACGAAGACGATTAGACATGTCGTGATCCTCCTTATAGGTATGAGTTTCAACGAATTATTGATGAATGGTGTTATTGACGAATGGATGACGCCCTGATAATCAGCTCTGTGGGCAGAAGTTCTCTTATTGAGTCGCACCCAGTCCCAGTCAGTTCCAGAGCCGGAATGTGGTCCTGAGGATCGGGTATAAGCTTCGAGGCTGCAAGCTCCCCCATCTCATAAAAAGGAACACGAACACTGCTTAGTGGGGGAACAGCCATCTCAGCCGCATCCGAATCGTCATAGCCCACAAATGCTGGGAACTGGTCAATTGCCAGTCCGCGCTCACGGAGACCCTGCATTACGCCGAGGGCCATCCGGTCGTTCGCCGCAAAGACGGCATCGATATCATCTAATTTGTCTGCGATGGTAGCCGACGCTTCGAGCCCGCTTCGACGACTGTAATTGCCTTGCAGAATCAGCTCATAGTCATATTCAATACCAGCCTCCTGAAGCGCGATGAGATAACCCTTCAAGCGCTCCGTACTGTTGGAATAGATATCCGGACCGTTGAGAAAGGCTATCCGCTTGCACCCCTGCTCAATGAGATGACTAACAGCCACTCGGCTTCCTTCTACATGGTCTGCATCCACTTCACAGAACGACTGCCCTTCGAAATGGTGATTCATGACACAGAACGGTCGCCCCTCTTGCTGAAGTCTCTTCAGAGCCTCCACCTCATCGTGGTCATCTCTTGCTCCAAGGATGATACAACTGTCGACCTTCTGCTGACGGAAAAGACTGCTGTAGTCCATCCGTTCCCCCGGTTTTCGGAATAATAGTAGTAGATCGAGCCCGCTGTCTCTGGCTTTATTGCCGATGCCGCTCAGCATCTCAGAGAAAAAATAAGCAGAGAACAGATGCGCCTTCGGGACATAAGGCATAACCACACCAAGATGGCCACTCTTGCTTCGGGCAAAGTTGCGGGCCAATGCACTGGGAACATATCCAAGTTGGTTGGCAACGTCCAGGACCCTTTTCCGCGTATCTTCCTTAATAGGACCGGTCGCGTTCAATACTCGAGACACCGTCGCTTCAGACACGCCAGCGAGTTCTGCTACTTCCTTGCGCGAAACGATATTTCCCACCTCCAATCATTTTATGTACGCGCGTACATTTTCTCATGCTGCTTTACCTCTGTCAATCCCGAAAAGCGTGCCCTATGGATATATAAGCTTTTTCCTCCACAAATTCTCTCTAGGGCTTAAGTAAGCTGATCATTCCCACTCCTATCATCAGCACCGTAATTCCCACAAGTATAGCTATCCATTCCTGAGAGCTTTTCTTTTCCTTAAATATTAAAATGCTACCGACACAAGCAATCGCAATGCTCGCTTGAGAGATCGGAAAACTAGCCGCCATGCCGATCAAACCGTTGGAAATAAATAGTGCTAGATTAGCAATGCTCCAAACCAATCCTGTAGACAAATTGCGAAGTACTGGAGAGAATCGCAGACGATGTTTGCCTTTCAGATTTATGACTATGGCCGAGCATAACATCCCGAGCGATTGCGGCAGAATGATGGACAGCCTAGATATATTAAAGTACTGATTGATAACTACATAACTGCTTAACGCTAACCCGGAGCAAACCAGCATCATAATAATTCGTAACGGCAAAGGCTTAGACAGCCCAGCAGACTTGCCCTGATAGCTGGTGAATAGAACTCCCGCCAAAATACACAGAAGAGAACCAACACCCATCCCATATTGGTAACCTGTTATCCATTCACCCAAGATAAGTGCGGCAAATAGCGTCGTCCCTATCAACTGTAGACCGCAAATTACAGGAATGGCAATGGATACGCTTACTTTTTGGAAAGTTCGAAACTGGAGCAATTGTCCAGCGGCCCAGAAAATACCGGATATAAAACTTATCACAAAAGGAATCGGTGCTAATGAAGCTGGCTGAATGATATACAAGCACAGGGCAAACAACACAGCACCAATAACAGTACCTGTCAGCTGTTCTCGGGGACTGGCTTTAGTCATATACGCCAATATCGGCATGACTCCCCAGCCGACAGCTGGAATAAAAGCAGTTAAGAAATCCACGCACGGTTCTCCTCCCGCAAAAGTACTCTTCCTACAATCGCTAAAAATACCATGCAGGAAAAAACCAACAATTTTACGATAGCAAAAAAAACCGCTTTCAAATACTAATATTTTTATAGATTTATATAGTAAAACCAAAGAAGTTGTTCCCTATATGTGCTTCTCCCACAATTATATAGAATCAGATCCAATATATTTTTAAGCTCTGAACTGGGATGTGTATCCAAATCCTGAAAATCATATTCTGGTCCATTCGCACCTTCCTCGTACTTTTCCCAACATAGAATCTATGTTTGTTAATTTATCACTATAGCATAAGTTAAGGATGACAAATAACAAGAAATAAGGTTGAACCTAACTATAAATCCCCTTTGGAAGATTCTTTGTTTTTCCCATAATACGCTTAAAAAAAGTAATGTATTTTCTATCCCTGGCTTTGTTATGCTGAGTTCAATAATAACGCTTTCAACAGGTCTGTTATATTTTGAAAGGAGCTATGTACATGGCTAGTATACAAGTTAACCCAAAGGAACGTACATTTCACTTAACGAACAAATACTGCAGTTATCTTTTCCGTGTCATGGAGAACGGGCAATTGGAGCATTTATATTATGGCAAAAAAATGGAGTACCTAGGTCAATATGACCGTTTTATTGAACGAAGCTACCGCTCTGTGTCTGTTGGTGAGTTTGATGGCGACTTGGTAACATCATTGGAAAGCATTAAGCAGGAATTTCCTTCTTCGGGAAGTGGAGACTTTAGAGAACCAGCAGTTGAGATCATACAGGAGGATGGTTCTCATGTCATGGAGTTCATTTTTGACCGTTACGAGGTCATCACGGGGAAACCTAAAATCCCCCATCTCCCTGCTACGTTTTGTAAGGAAGCAGATGAAGCAGAGACACTCCTGATCACGCTGACCGATTCCCTTACAGGGGCGGTTGCCGTACTTGCTTACACCATCTTCAGTGAACTGCCTGTAATCACGAGATCCGTATCCATAACGAACTCCGGAAATAGTACTCTGAGAGTCAACCGTCTAATGAGCATGAGCCTTGATCTTCCTGACTCCGAATATGAATTTATTCATTTGTCGGGGGCATGGGGTAGGGAACGACATGTGGAGCGTACACCACTCAGACCAGGTGTTCAGTCCATTGGGAGCACACGAGGAATTAGTAGTCATATTCACAATCCATTCATGGCGCTTGCCAAACCGGGGTCTCAGGAACACCAAGGAGAAGTATATGCAGTTAATCTCGTCTACAGTGGAAACTTTCTTGCCCAGGCGGAAGTGGACAGCTACTCAACTACCCGACTGAGCCTCGGTATTCATCCTGACAAATTCTGCTGGACTCTGAAGCCTGGAGAATGTTTTTATTCGCCCGAAGCAGTTATGGTCTACTCACAGAACGGTTTGAACGGAATGAGCCAGGCGTTCCATCGCCTATACAATAAACACTTAATTCGTAGTAGCTGGGCCGAACGGGAACGACCTGTATTGATCAATAACTGGGAGGGAACCTACTTTGATTTTACCGAGAAGAAAATAGTGGATATGGCTAAAAAAGCAAGTGAACTAGGGATTGAGCTCTTTGTCTTGGATGACGGTTGGTTCGGTCAAAGAAACAATGATACTTCCTCACTCGGTGACTGGTTTGAAAATCGTGAAAAGCTACCGAACGGAATCTCGAATTTGGCAAAGAAGATCAATGAGCTCGGTATGAAATTCGGTCTTTGGTTCGAGCCGGAAATGGTTAACTCCGACTCTCATATTATGAGGGAACATCCAGACTGGGTTGTGGGAACACCCGGGCGTAAACGCAAGCATGGACGGCATCAGTATGTTCTTGATTATTCCCAACCGCCTGTTGTGAATTACCTGTTTAAGTTAATGGATGACGTGCTCTCTTCTGCTCATATCGAATATGTAAAATGGGATATGAATCGCTGTATTTCAGAAGCCTATTCATTATCACTTGGCAAGGAAAGACAGGGCGAGTTTTTCCATCGTTACGTCCTAGGCGTGTATGCTTTATATGAGAAGCTGATTACCAAATACCCTGAGATTTTGTTTGAGTCCTGTGCTTCCGGTGGAGGACGGTTTGATCCAGGGATGCTTTATTATGCTCCGCAAACATGGACGAGCGACGATAGCGAAGCTATTGAACGTCTTAAGATTCAGTATGGCACTTCCATGGCTTATCCGCTTAGCAGCATGGGTGCTCATGTGTCAACCATTCCGAACCACCAGGTAGGCAGAACTGCACCACTACAAACCAGATCAAATGTCGCCTACTTCGGTGTATTCGGTTATGAACTTGATCCATTAGCTTTGACCGAGGAAGAGTGCAATATAATCAAAAAGCAAATACAATTGTATAAACGTCACCAACGATTAGTTACCCAGGGAACGTTTTATCGTCTGCTAAGTCCTTTTGAAAAAAATGAGACAGCTTGGATGACTATTGATGCAGAACGTGAGCATGCTCTCGTCGGCTGGTACCAGGTGCTCTCGCGCCCCAATGCAGCTTATTCACGGCTAAAGCTCATCGGACTGGACGAAAAGGCAGTATATTTCGTGGAAGAACTGGACCGACGTTTTACTGGCAGCGAGTTAATGAACATCGGACTTATACTCACCCCACCTTATCAGGCTGACCAGGATTTTAATATTGCGGAGAAATGTGATTTTTCATCTCAATTATTCACTTTAACTAAAGAGACTTCCTCTTAAACATATCGTACCGGGTGAAATCATTTTTGTGTAAATCCGATGATTTTACCCGGTACAACTCTCTGAAAATAAGGGTTTCCTTCAATCCATTCTGCATAGCTACGAAAGACTTGAAGAATTAAATCACAGACCCGTTCTTCTCTCCAACTCCTCTGTATATCTCGCGCCCATCAATGTGATTTGTGAGGCTGCGTTGCTAATGTTCCGCACATCTTCAGACGTAAGCTGAAGGGTCACGGCACCTAGATTTTCTTCCAAACGACTCAATTTCCGCGTGCCCGGAATCGGAACGATCCACGGCTTTTGGGCAAGCAGCCAGGCGAGTGCAACTTGGGCTGGTGTTGCCTTTAACTGCTCAGCCATCTCTTTAAGCAGGTCCACCAGCACCTGATTGGTCTCTAGCGCTTCTGAAGTAAAACGCGGAAGAATATTGCGCAAATCACCATGACTGAATGTCGTGTCTGCGTTAAAACTCCCCGTTAGGTAACCCTTGCCCAAAGGACTGAACGGAACGAAGCCAATGCCGAGCTCTTCAAGCGCAGGAAGGAGTTCCTCTTCTGGACGTCTCCACCACAGAGAATATTCACTCTGAATTGCAGTGAGCGACTGAACGGCGTGTGCTCGACGGATCGTCTGGACTCCTGCTTCAGATAATCCCCAGTGCTTCACCTTTCCTTCTCGGATCAGATCTTGCACGGCTCCCGCTACCTCTTCAATTGGCACATCTGGATCGACCCGGTGCTGATAATACAGATCGATGGCTTCAATCTTGAGACGTTTAAGCGATGCTTCGGCAACTTTCTTGATATGCTCAGGGCGACTGTTCATACCGAACTGCTTGCCATCCTGAATATGGAAGCCGAATTTCGTGGCAATCACGACTTGGTCGCGAACAGGAAGAAGCGCTTCGCCTAAAAGTTCCTCATTCGTATAAGGTCCGTATACTTCGGCGGTATCAAAGAAAGTTACGCCGCGCTCGACTGCTTCCCGAATGACTGAGATCATTTTCTTTGGATCAGAAGCTGGGCCATAACCGTAGCTCATTCCCATGCATCCAAGCCCCATCGCAGAAACTTCCAGACCGCTATTTCCCAATTTACGCTTTTGCATCGTAATTCATCCTTCCTTAAGACGTTAATTATCTTTGTTTAGTTAATTGGCTTACGATTCTGTCAAGAGAACTATTATATAATTGTTTGAAACCTTCATGCTCTTCAAACTCTATTAATGTGATAAGCCTTTGAACCAATAAGTTCCTAAACCAACGATTCAAATGATTCATCTTCTCCCTCTGTTGAAAATTGTTCTTGTTAAATGCCGTTATCTTGAATCCACTTCCTATTCCGTTATCCACCTCCTTGCTTGATTCTGTGAGTTTAGTTTTATTATGCCAAACAGAAGAAGCAAAGCGGTATCTCATTTGTCTTAATTGATTGCCTGATCCTATCACCACTACTTTTGTTACAGGCAGTTGCGTTTTTAATGGAGCCAGACAAACTCGCAAGGAGGATTTGAATGTCGGAGAACATTCTTGAACAACAAAAAGAGCTAACCAGTTTGATCGAGCGTCATTCACTTCAAAATAGGCCGAGGGAAACAGCAATTCCTTCCCTTTTTTTCTATCAGCATTCCAGCAAAACCGAGCCTGTTTACCGGGTTTACAAACCTTCCTTTTGTTTTGTTGTTCAAGGTTTGAAAGAAATTTTGCTGGCACAGGAAAATTTCAAATATGGACCTTCCGATTATCTGATCGCGTCTATGAATCTGCCAGTGATCGGTCAAATTATAAAAGCTTCTCCAGGATCTCCTTACCTAAGTCTCAAGCTCGAATTTACCCATAATCAGATCCTTGAGGTACTGAACGATTCTAAAATCCAGGTCAAATTAAAAGAAAACGCCAAACGTGCCTTATTCGTCGGCCGAATGGAACCGTCTATTCAGGATGCTGTGCTTAGACTTGCCCGCCTGCTGGATACTCCAGAAGAAATCCCGTTTCTCGCCCCACTCTACACAAAAGAGATTCTGTACAGACTCCTTCAGGGCCCCTATGGAGCCGAATTGGCTCAGATTGCGGTCGAAGGAAGCAGCACCTATCGAATCCGGGAAGCTATCGACTATATTGTTCAACATTGGGATCAGTCTTTTCGGATCGAAGATCTTGCAGAGGCCGCCAGTATGAGCATTTCCTCATTCCATCGGCATTTTAAAGAAGTAACCTCCATGAGCCCGATCCAGTTTCAGAAACAGCTGAGACTTCAGGAAGCCCGTCGTATCTTAATGGCTGAATCGGCGGATGCCGCGGATGTCGCTTACAGGATTGGTTACGAGAGTTCTTCCCAATTTAGCCGTGAATACTCTCGCATGTTCGGTGCTCCCCCAAGAGCGGACATCAAGCGATTGAGGGAAAAATACGACTAGGTCATATGATTTGCTGGATAAGCTGATCGCCACACATATTGATGAACTCCGAAGATTGTGCAATGAATCGGCCCATTTGAGCTTTACAGAAGCCGAAATGATCTGGTTTGAATATTTTGAGGCTAATTATTTATTTTTCTCCACAATGCTGGTGAGTAAGGGCGCTCCTTACTTCCGCACTCAATTCCTTGAATTTATGATGGATGAACTTCGGGAAGAGGTCGACATGAATGAAGAGAGAAATCGAGGATTAAACAAAGAAGTAGTTGTCCGTTATGCAGCGTCCGCTGTAGTGGGGATCATGGAGTGGTGGTTTATGAACGAAAAACCTCTCCCACCGGTCGAGATGGCCGAGCAAATTGGCATGCTTTTAGACCGGAAATTGTGAATCTGGGCGAAAAAAGAGTAGCAGACGTATCTATCTGCTACTCTCACATCCATGAGTCAGAAGCAGCTCAAGCGAGTTGCTTCTTCAATTTTAGGTACAAGTATTTTAAAGATTATGTTTATCAGGACCAAACACAAGATTCGCCGACTGTTTGGCCTCCTCAATGACATTCATAACCTTTTCGCTATGTTCAAGCATATCCGAGACCTTTTCCAAATCGTTGTCACGGATGATACGGTCGAATTCAACGAATTCGTCATACATACGATGCGAATGATCCTTCAGATCCACACGGATGGGCGTTTCCTTATTAGGAGTGTATTCAAAATAATCGCATATATTAGCTGAACTCGCCATGTGTATATAGCCTTTATTGCCTTGAATGTTCACTGCATTGGGTGCCGTACTGTCTTTTGAACCTATGCAAACACACTTAAAATCGCCGTAATCAAGTAGCAGTATGCCTGAAGTATCAATTCCACGTTCCATGTTCGCCAAATATTCTACCTTCTTAGGGCTCCCGAAAAGGCCAACAACAAAATGAATATTGTATAAATTGATATCCATCAAGGCTCCGCCAGACATTTCTGGATTAAACGCAGGCTGGATTACTCCCGATTTAAAAGCCTCATACCGAGATGAATATTGAGAATAGTTGCATTCAACTATTTTAATCTCACCAAGCTTAGGCAGATACTCCTTCATGGAAAAATAATTTTTCAAATATTGATTCGTAATGGCTTCCACCAATACCAGTTTTCTTTGCTGAGCAATTTCTTTTAGCTCTAGAAATTCATACAAATTGGATGTGAACGGCTTCTCACAAATGACATGTTTACCACTCAGTAATGCTTCTTTTGCATATGAATAATGAAGATGATTAGGCAACCCAATATAGACAGTATCAACGTCATTATTCATCAGCATTTTGCTGTAATCCGAATAAATCTGAGAGATTCCATATCTACGTTGCCAATCTAGTAATTTCTCCTCATGGCTAGGTCTAGAACAAATGGCCTTTAATAAGATAGTCGGGATTTCCTGAATAAAGCTCAATAGATCCCCTACAATCATTCCTGCTCCGACAATTCCCAATTTCATTCTAGTTACACTCCTCTATACCCTTCTCAAGTATTTCCATTGAAGTTATTGTTTCTTCATCTGTAATCGCTTTTTCTTTGCCGTGTATGATCGAATGATAGAGATCGTCATATACTCGGGCATAATCTCCTTTTTCAGAAACAACTTTTTCTTCATGGTACTCTCCATCGTCAACCAGGTACGTTAAAATGCCATAATGCTCAGGCTGGTCGATGCCGAAATCGGCGTGTCCCTTAGGCAGATAGTATAATTTAAGATGCTCCTCCTGACGATCCTTTGTCTGCTTTATAAAAACGCCTTTTTTGCCGTATACTACAAAACTCGGCCGCTCTTTTAAACGAAAAAAGCTGGATTTGATGGATACCTTGAGTGAAGAATAATAAAAATCCAGATCAAAATAATCATTCATTCTTCCAGAACCGAGCAATTGGCGCACATCGTAATGGATCGTGTCAGGCTTCCCAAAATAGGAAAGAACCTGGTCAATGGTATGAGCGCCATGTCCATAAAGGTAACTGTTATACTTGGAAAAATGAGAGGTGGAGTTGGGGGTTTCAGGGCGATAATAATCGAAATGCATTTCCACCTCCAGCAAATCACCGAGTTTTCCTGATTCAATAACCTTCTTTGTAGTGAGGAAATCCGAATCGTAACGTCTATTCTGATAGCACTGTATAATCAGATTTTTCTCCTTGGCATATTGGAAGATGGACACAGCTTCTTCTTTCGTTAACATAAAGGGTTTCTCGACAAGTACATTTTTTCCGTGGTCGAGTGCCATTTTCGCATAAGTGTAGTGAGATTCTACAGGTGTACAGACAACAATCAACTGAATTTCCTTATCGTTCATTAGAGAATCAAGATGATCCGTATACTGAACGCCTGGGGTTTTCTCCCACTCCCCTTTATCTGGATTACGCGCGTAGATCGTCTTTACGTTCAAATGATCTCTGGTCAATGAAAAAGGAAGATGATACCGATTAGTACTTTTGCCATTCCCAATATAACCGATAGTAAGCATATTAATTCCCCCTAGGCTCTTTTTCATTTATTATAGTAGAAGAACGTCGATCGTAAAGAATTTGCCATCAAAATGGTACATTTAACCGAATATTTGTAAGCATGGCGGCTTGTTTTTAAACAAAATGTTTATTTGGTATCTTTTGTAAAACGTTAGTTCAATTGAACCGGGGGGAACCTGTTGAAAATACTGATGCAATTATCTGAAATGCAAAACTTTACACCAAACGAAAAAAGCATTGCTTCCTATATTTTGGTCCACAAGGAAGCGATTCTGCACTTAAATATTCAGGAGCTTGCCAAAGCTACGTATACTTCGCATTCCGCCATTAATCGATTAATTCACAAACTTGGGCTATCCGGCTTCAAGGAGTTTATCATAAAACTCGCTCGGGAATTTCAGCAAGATACCCAGAATATATCCAATGTTGACCCTAACTATCCATTCGGGATTGATGAAACCCCACTTCAAGTGGCGAAAGAAATTGCAGAATTAATGAAGGAAACGATTGAAAAAAACTTTACATTCATGGATGATAACTTGCTGTCACAAACGGCTCAGTTGCTGGATCAAGCGAACAGGATCTTTATATATGCGTTAGGCGATTCACAAATCCGAGCGAAAAGTTTTCAGAATAAATTAGTAAAAATCAACAAATACGTGGTTATAGCCACAGAGCTGTCTGAATGGGCTTATCATACGGCTAATCTAACTACAGAGGATTGCGCTATTTTCTTAACTTACCACGGTAAGTCACCGATTTTTTTAAAAGCGGCACGACATTTTACGCGTGAGAATATCCCTTTTATCACCATTACAGCTACCAATCAAAGTGAGTTGGCCAAACGAAGTAGTATATGTATCCAGGTGCCTAATGACGAAGTAAAGCATGCTAAGATTGGTACATTTTCGTCGCAAATTGCCTTTGACTATGTATTAAACGTGATTTACTCCTGTATCTATAAAATTGACTACTTGAAAAATATGCAAACCCTAACACAATCGTTGGAGAATTCGCATCTCAATGACATGATGAATGACGTGTAGAGGGATTAGCTTCTCTCTAACTGCAAAATAAGTGGCAACTTATAAGTATATATGGTTGTTTTTCGGCAAATAAGGTCTAGTTAGTATTATGCTAACTAGACCTTTATTTTTTTATTGCTTGCTAAGAATCTGCCATACTGGCGGCTTCTTATGCTTTTCAACTATAGCCCACATTAAAGGTCAATTTTCATCAATAGCGTTTCGAATATCGTAATCATCGATGTTAATATCCAAAGCCATCCCAAGTGCTAATCTTGCCAGTTGATCTCCAATGAAGGGACCCATGGTCAGCCCGGATGCTCCAAGCCCATTGGCAGCGATAAGACCGTTCCAGCCAGGGACAGCTCCAAGTACCGGTAGAAAACCAGGGGTAAAAGGACGAAAACCGACTCTTACCTCCTGAAAAGTGCTATTTGCTAAATCAGGTGCTAACTCTAAACCTTTATTTAGGATTTCCTGCATCCCGCCTGCTGTTACTCTTGTATCGTAGCCTTCGATTTCATTCTCGTGAGTTGCCCCAATTACGATCTTCTGTTGATCAAACGCCAACAAGTATTGATCAGTAGGCGGCATGATTACAGGCCAGGTGCCGGTATCTTGTTTGACAGGAACCTGCAAGTGCATAATCTGTGCCTTTTGAAAACTAACCTTAAAGCGAATGCCCAACGGCAGCATCAGTTGATTGGCCCATGCACCTGCACAAACAATAACTTCGTCAGATGAGAAACTATTTGCACCGACCGCTACTCCGGTTACATGGTCGGAATCGTATTGAAGCACAGCATCCCCATGGATAAGGGTTGCCCCATTTCTTTGTGCTGATCGGATCAACGCATCACGCAGCGCACGACCATCTATACGAGCGGCACCGCTAATATGAACAGAATGATAGCGATCTACTAACAAAGGAAAACGTTCATGAGTTTCCTTTTGATTTAGTTGCGTAATTTCGCCGATTTCTGGTGCATCTGTATGTCGTAAGTGCGCCCGTTCCTGCATTTTTTTAATTTTCTCCAAATCATCATGAATACTGAGAGCCCCAACTTGAGCATAGCCAGTTTCTGTTTCTCCCTCGTTCTTAAGTTCCTCAACCAACCCGGGGTAAAAACGTGCGCCCGCTTTGGCTAGCTGGTACCAAGCCTGATTGCGTCGCTGTGATAGCCAGGGACAGATAATGCCAGCAGCTGCATCCGTAGCCTGTCCTTTATCTTTGCGATCTACAAGAATGACATTAGCGCCCATTTTTGCTAACTGGTATGCTGTCGATGCCCCCAGAATTCCTGCTCCGATTACGATAACTTTCTTCATGATTACATCCCTTTCCTAAATCACTCTATCCATTATAGCGAATACTGCATGAATGCATAAAGTTTGAAACATTAATATTTCAATCCTTATAAAGTTCTTAGAATTGATCTGTAAAGTAATTGTCAGAACGAATGAAAAGGATGAACTGATATGGATAACATTATTTTACAGACTAAAAATCTCTGCAAAACCTTCAGACGACAACAGGCGGTGAACAACGTCACATTGTCTATTCAGGAGAATTCCGTGTATGGTCTGCTCGGCCCGAATGGGGCAGGAAAATCAACTACTTTAAAAATGTTAACCGGTATGCTGCGCCCCACGGCCGGTGAGATTTTATTTCAAGGAAAACCCTGGTCCCGAAAAGATCTCGCTCAGATCGGTGCACTGATCGAAGCTCCTCCCCTTTATGAGAATTTGACAGCTAGAGAGAACCTGAAGGTTCGCACAACGTTGCTTGGACTACCTGACTCGCGGATTGATGAAGTGCTGAACATTGTTGATTTGACCCATACCGGGAAAAAGCGCTCGGGCCAGTTCTCGATGGGTATGAAACAGCGGCTGGGCATTGCGATTGCTCTCCTCAATCATCCCAAGCTATTGATCTTAGATGAGCCAACCAACGGACTAGACCCCATTGGTATTCAGGAGCAACGCGAGCTGATTCGATCCTTCCCAAAGCAAGGAATTACCGTAATTCTTTCCAGTCATATCCTATCCGAAGTCGAACAAATCGTTGACCATGTTGGGATCATTGCTGGCGGCGTATTAGCTTATCAAGAGGCGGTCACTCCAGGGCAAAACCTTGAATCGTTGTTCATGCAGATTGCACAGGAATACCGAAAGGGAGGTGAGTAACATGCGGCAATACATAGCAGCCGAACATTTAAAATTAAAACGCACCTTTACGAAAAAGCTAGTCTGGCTGGCTCCCATCGTTACTCTTCTTCTGTGTACCGTGCTCATGGGGGGACGTATGCTCCAAAGCGCCAGTTACAATTGGTGGTATTTCATGCTGCTGCCAGGTGCCCTCACCTTAATGTGTTCAGGAGTGACCCAAAAGGATGGCAAGAAGCTGAAATACCGTGCTGTCTTTGGCATATCTGTAGATTTGGCTCGGGTATGGTATGGTAAAATCGGGGTTTGCGTAAGGCTCTTAATGGTTTCATCTATTATCCTATTTATAGGGATAACTCTTGGCGGATTCGTGTTCTCATCTTCTGTGACACTAGCAGGAAGCGTCGCTGCAACTCTGATACTTTTTGTTAGCTTTTTGTGGCAAATTCCACTTTGCCTGTTCTTAACGGACCGAATAGGCATGTTTGCCACCCTAATCATCAACATGCTGGGCAACGTAGCCTGCACCGTCTTGTTCGCTACGTCTTCTGTATGGTTGGCGGTACCCTATGCTATTCCAGCGCGATTGATGTGCGCCGTCATTCAAGTGCTGCCTAATGGACTTGCTGTTCCTTCAGGAGATCCACTTTTGGATAGAGGCGTAATTGTGCCCGGCCTAGTGATCACAGTTGGTCTATTCATGATTCTGTCCGTACTGACGGCCATATCTTTCTGCAAGCGGGAGGCTAAGTAAGATGATGTCTTTCTTCCGCAATCTGAAATCTGATGTGCTTAAACTTAGAAGGCAGCCCTTATTGCTGGTGCAGCTGCTTGTGCCACTCCTAGGCATAGCAATCTTTCTAGCCTATTATTCCTTCACTCCCTACTCACCAATTTCGAAGGTAGACGGCTATTTGCAGGTCCTGGCTGTGGCTCTTCCTACCATGATTGGTATTGTATGCTCCATTGCTGTTGAACAGGAGTCAGTCGCTGGAAATTTCCAACACCTCTTGACCTCGCCGGTGAAGCTGCTACCTTTTTTGAGCAAACTTAGCCTGCTTCTGTGCTTGGGATTTGGTAGTGTGCTGCTTGCCTCAGGCGGCTTTGGAGCTTGCTATATATATCTGATGAAAGAGTCCCCGTATGGTTTGATGTTCTATGTGTTGGCTGCCTGTATTCTGTTTATGTCTAGTGTATTCCTTTATATTCTTCATTTTTTCATTAGCTTGCGATTCGGCAAAGGAGCTTCTATCGGTCTGGGCATCATGGAGAGCCTATTGTCCGCTTTGCTTCTTACAGGGCTGGGTGATCATAAATGGATGTTCATCCCCTCTGCTTGGGCTGCCCGGTTCATCACGACCTGGGTACAATACGGCGTAAGCTCAGCAGATTCTATCCCTGAAACTATACAGCTTGATTTGGGAATCAGATATTGCGTAGTAGGGACCTTAGTCATCATGGTATTATTAGGGTTATGGATTTGTCGTTGGGAAGGACAAAATTCATCAGAGTAAAGATTAGAGTAAAGAAAGCAAGGGAAGTGAATTAAGCATGGCAAACTTGTTGGCCGTTGATGATGAACCCGCCGTTTTGGCACTCCTTCAAAATATTTTGCAGAAAGATGGCCATGTTGTCACGGTGGTCTCCTCCTCCCCACAGGTTCTCACCATGCAGCTTGGAGCCTTTGACCTCATCCTGCTTGACGTAATGATGCCAAGCATAGACGGATTCACACTCTGTCGAGAAATTCGCAGCAAGGTGGACTGTCCGATACTGTTCCTCACAGCAAAATCCATGGAGAACGATGTGATGTTGGGCCTTGGGGAAGGGGCTGACGATTATATTGTCAAGCCGTTTGGGGCTGGAGAGTTGCGCGCTCGAATCAACGCCCATCTCAGACGGGAGCATCGTGAACGACGAAATGTATTCTGCATCGGGGAAGTTCATTTTAATCTGTCTGGTAAGGAAATCACCGTTCAGAATGTTGTAATTCCGTTTACCAAAAGTGAATATGAAATATGCAAGTTTCTAGCTCTAAATTGGGGCCAGGTGTTCTCTAAAGAGCAGATTTATGAAGCCGTCTTCGGGTTTGATGGGGACAGCGATTCCGCTACCATCGTGGAGCATATCAAAAATATCCGGGTCAAACTTGGCAAAGAAGAGGTTTCGCCAGTGGAGACAGTTTGGGGGATCGGGTACCGATGGAAGTAGCCAAAGTACAGCAAGCACGCAAGACAACCAAACTGCGAACCATTTTCCTGGGCTATTTAGTTATGTTCTGTATCGGGACAATTGCGCTCGCGCTGTTCCTGGTCCTCATCTTCTATGTCCTGATGTCTTGTGGAACCATTCTTCCCGCGAACTATGCTGAAAATCAAGTACGGGAGGATAAGGCAATCATTGAAGCTGGCAAGACCCTACAGCCGGATTCTCGGCAGAAACTATATAGATATGCGTTATTCACTTCGGAAGGCCGCCACATTGAGGGAAATCTTCCTGAAAAGCAGGCTCAAGCCGCTTGGAGTGTTACGCAGCAGAGCAATACTGCCTATCAATTTCCCTATAACTATGTAAAAGTTTCACATAATAATAAAGTTACTGTGATGCGCTACTCTGTCTCGGCACAGTTTGAACATCCTATTCTACGTCAATATCTGCCGAACGCGGAATTGTCCTTTTTTGCCGTGTTTTGTATCGCCTTCCTGGGGGGAGGAGCCCTACTCGCTTCCTCCTTCGGACGAAAGCTGACGCGCAAAATGAGTGGATTGCAGCAGGCTACAAAGCAAATTCAGGCACAGGATCTGGACTTCTCAATTCAGCTCAGTGGTGTGATGGAGATCGATCAGGTGCTCCATTCCATGGATAAAATGAAAGAAACGTTAAAGACTTCGCTTCAGAAGCAATGGAATCTCGAAAAATCACGCCGCGAGCAAATATCCGCGCTTGCACACGATGTTAAAACACCGCTCACTATCGTTCGCGGAAACGTAGAGCTGCTGTCCGAAACCGATCAATCGGAAGAGCAAAAGAACTATACCGATTATATAGCGGAGAGCACCAGGCAAATGGAACAGTATATCAAAACTCTTATTGAAATTTCAAAAGCAGAAACAGTAGCCACCCTGCAGGCGGAAACGATAGATACGGACTACTATGTAACGAAGGTGAAAGATCAGGTAAAGGCCTTGGCTGCTGTCAAAAAAACATCCGTCGCATTTGCTGCATACAACCTCCCTAAGACGTTGTATGCAGACCCCGTTCTGCTTGAGCGAGCCATCATGAATGTTGCTTCTAATGCGGTAGATCAAGCACCAGAAAATAGCGAAATCCGGCTGACTGTAGAGTCTGTGGAAGAATGTATTCGGTTCAGCATCGTAGACGAAGGCCCGGGCTTCTCTCACGAAGGCCTCAAACAAGCAGCGGAGCAATTTTATATGGGTGATTCGTCCAGAAGATTAAGTGGACATTACGGTATGGGCCTATATATAACAAAATCCATTGTGAACCTACATGGCGGACAGCTGATCATCGCCAACTCCACCCAGACAGGCGGCGGACAAGTAAGCATTGAGATACCATCGGTGCATTGATGACCTAAAGTTAAAACCACCAAAATAAGTAGTAGCTATTAGGTTGGATCGATTTCCTAAGTTCCCCCCTCTTCCTCGTTTGTTATTGAAACGATATAAAACGCTACTGACCTTCGAAGGTCAGTAGCGTTTTATCATTTTGCCATCGGAATGAAAACACTCCTGGCACAGGCTATGGCGATTATTATAAGGAACGTGGTTATTGGATTACTGTATGTGTTGCTAAATGAATGTTGCTTTTTTACGAAAAACTGAAAAATAAAGAATGGCAAATCCTATGATCCATATGCCCATAATCCAAAAAATAGAGCTGAACACACTTTGACTTTGTGCTCCTTGATCAAGTACGGATCCTAAAATAGACGTTCCGATAGCCCCCGCCATAAAGCTTCCCATCATATAGATACCCATACCAACTCCGGTTTGCTTACCGCTTAATGTTCGAGAAATGGTGTTTGCCATTGTAATCTGAGCGAACGTTAACCCAGTATTCGCTAGAATTAAAATGATCGCAATAACTGCTGGAACCGCCTTTATAAAAATACCTAATATAAGATATGCTATCACTTGAAACAGGAAAGCCAACGAAAATACAAAGCGGTTGCCCTTTGCATCCGCGATTTTCCCACCTACCAGCCCAAGCAATGCAGCAATCAAAGCACCGGGAAACATTACGAGTCCTGTATTTACAGAAGATAAGTGATGTATTGAGCTTAGCACCTGCGGGATCAAATACGGAACACATAAATTAAGGGTAAGAACCATACAAGCGATAAACAACCCTATCGTATATCTTGTATTTTTAAAGAGTGTCGGTTCAATAAAGGGTTCACCTGTTTTGTTAATACGAATAATGAACAATACGAATATGAGGATTGTAGCCGCGAAATAGCTCCAGCTGTGACCAGTAATGGAGAGCAGCAGCAGCGTAATGGAAGCGGCAAGCAAAATACCTCCTATGAGATCAGCTTTTCCTTTTGAAGGTGCTTCATTGATTAAATACCTTCTAAAAAGAGGAATGGTAACAATTATTAAAAATGAGATTAAAAATAGGTAACGCCAGCTTGCAAATCCAATAACAAAACCAGCAATAATTGGACCTATTGCCGTCCCTAAAGCCATTCCGGCAGAAGTAATCCCCAAAGCCTTGCCACGATTTGCGATAGATATATAGCGAATCGGGATCAACATGGATGAGGCCGGAACAACAGATGCTCCAATGGATTGGAAAATTCTGCTTACAATAACCATCCAATAATTAGAAGAAAAGAAGCCGACTATAGATCCTAGCGCAAAGCAACATAATCCAAAGGTAATTAGGTTCTTCAACCTAAACATGTCCGCCAATTTTCCGTAAGCCACTGATCCAATAGCATAAATAATGATATATGCTGTTACAACCCAGCTTACTTGGGAAGAGGATAATTGAAATTCTTCGCGTAGTGAAGGTAGTGCGACATTAAACATGGTAGAATTCATCACTGAAATCACCATTGCAAATGCGAGTATCCAGATAATAGCATAGGACTCAGATTGTTTGGTGCGATTGTTAACTGACACTGCGTCCTCCCTACTTACGATCGAGCGGAGATTTAGCCACCACGTTCAGATCAAGTTCGTCGATAATAGCCATTACACGATCCATACGGAGCGGGCCTGGTTCTGTTGGAAAGGTGTATGTTTCGTGCGGTTCACCCAATGCCCGGAAGAAAGGTTCGAACAATCCAGATACCAACATACCTACGACTTTCGTATAATGAGAGTCCAGTCTATACGAATGAAGTGTTCCTGCAGGTACATGAAGAAAATCTCCAGGGAATAGTTTTACTTCTTCTCCGTTTGCCCACATCGTCATTTGTCCCTGCACACAGAAGAAAGTTTCTGTATGGTGGTTATGAAAATGTTCAACAATGGGGTCTCCTTTCGGGCCATCAGAAGCTACAAAAATGTATTCCCCGTTCGTATTTTCTTGAGTAGCTAGAATCCTGTGAAGCTGGTCTCCAGTGAGCAACCGGTCTCCCTCTCCATTTTCCAGAACATAAGGAGCTACGCTTCTTGGATTATGGCTTTCTTCAGGCGAGTTATACTCCCCCCATTGAACAGCATCTTGAAGGAATACAATGTCTGCTCTATTGGAAGCTTCCGTCAATTGATTCTCAGAATACGAATTCATCGCTGTGGTTGGATGTTCAAAGTAAGGATACGGCTCTCCTAAAAGCTCATATATTGCCGTGAGATTACCTTTAATCGAATAGGAAGCAAAGCGATTTCGATGCCCAGCCATTCGATACGCATGTGCGATTCCAGGAGGGATATGAACATAGTCTCCGGCAGTCAACAAATAGTTCACTCCATCGAGCATAAATTCAATTTTACCTTCCATTACATAGATAGATTCAAAAGCATCTTTATGTCTGTGTAGCGGAAAGGTCTCTCCTTTCCCACCTGAAATCGTCGTTAATTCGAGTACATCCCCAGTGCTTTTAAAATCGGCAATAACAGTAGCTACCTGTTGACCAAATACATACCTTCTTCCATCCCCGCTACGCAGCAAATATGGCTTTTTTTCTTCTGGAAGCTCTGTAGTTAAACTAACACTCATCATGTTATCCTCCTTTGTATTTATATTTAAAATTTTAATAGTTTCGATTTTTCACTTAAATGGTCATGAGCGACAGCTTATGGGCAATTACGACCTGTACCAATTGAATACATCTTAAAAATTGATATAATAAAATTTATGACTAAAAAATGGTGTGCTTTCTACCAACAAAGGAGGGAATCGCATTGGTTAGCGAAGAGGCATATTATCTAGACCATAATTTCACAAATGGGACTCCAATTTCTCTTTGTCCTATTCAAATAGAAGGAAATATTCAAAAACACGCTCATGATTTTTACGAAATATCTTATATCAAGGAAGGTAAAGGCACACTAAAATTTTCTACACAAACGTTGCCCGTCTCCAAGGGAGATATTATTTTTATCCCTTATGGAAAAGAACATCTCTTTGTTCAGAGTAATACAACAGATCATACACCGCTTGAGGTTATGAACTGTCTTTTTGACAAGCAAATACTAACATTGCCCGGAGAGCCTGCTGATAGCCAAATTCAAGAGGATTTCTATCGTTTGGCTCTTCTTTTTCGGGAATGTACTGACTATATTCAAGTTCGTGAAAATGCAAAAGAATTTGCTAAAATTATGTACACTATTGAAATGGAGCAAAAATGTAAATCCACCGGATTTAGATATAAACTTTATCTATACTTAATCGATTTATTAGAACATATCAGCCATGCTATGCAACAAATAGCTCATGTTTCCAAGCCAATCATAACCGATCCCATTCAATATGCGATTGATGATATAACCAGAAATTATAAAAATCCGTTGTCTGTTGACCAAATTTGCAAGCAATTTTTAATTAGCTCACGGCAATTTCAACGCAAATTTAAACAAGCCAGCGGAATGACCTACACCAAAATGCTGCAGGATATTCGTATTCACGAGAGTTGTAGCTTACTATTAGATACTCATTGGAGCGTTCAAACGATCGCACTTGAAGTCGGTATTCATGATATGAAATATTTCTATCGAATCTTCAAGGAACGATGTGGATTAACCCCTCATGAATTTCGTTTTAATGCCTGTTCCAATATACAGTAATGCGTAGATCTTACGGACGTCTAAAAGCGCCCTTTTTCGCATGTTCATATACATTTCCTAACAAAAAGAGTTCTAAAGTTTTTACTTTAGAACTCTTTTTTCAGAAGTATTTATTTGGTAATCGTAATTTGTTTGGATGCTGCATTATAGTTTACCTGATAACCCGAAAGCTCACTGATGACTCGTAATGGAACCAGCGTGTAGCCGTTAACAATAACTGGAGCAGTGATGCTCGTCGAATAATTCCGGGAGTTGTTTAACTCATATACAGCAAGTGTGGAATTCTTGACTTGAAGTACTATTTGTTTGCCGTCTGTAGGACGATTCAGAATGATCTTTTTGGTGCCTTTTTCATAATTTACATCGTAACCCACCCGTTCACTGATAAATCGTAACGGGACCATCGTTACGCCATTTATGATTTTCGGCGCCTGAGCTATCGTTGTAGCCCGACCATCCACATAAGCTGTTTTAGCTCCTGGTGTTAGGGTGAACGACGTTGAATAGGAAGCAACCGCACTGTTCGTGTAATTCGTCGTAGTGCCGGAAGTCGTTGTAGTTGAACTCGTCCCGGACGATGAACTGCCGGTACCTAATGCTCTATTGCGAATAGCCTCCAATCGATCCAGCAGATCACTTTTACGTGTACCGGTTGGCAGATCACTAATCGCATCTCTGGCAGAACGCCAGTCGGACGCATTTAGACTGTTCTCTGCAATCCGCATCAAATCTCTTGCTTTCTCATAGTTCGATGAACTAGAAGACGAAGAGTAGTAACCATCCGAATTCGTGCGTTCCGATATCTTTACACCACTAGATTCCCTTCCACTACTATTTACAGTTATGACCTTAATCTCATACCAGCGTCCTTCTCGTAAATCCGTAATTTTATAGGACTCTGAGGATGTAGTTCCCTTATAATCACCATCAACATAAATTTTCACCTTCTCTGCTCGACTCGGCATATCATAGGTGATTTTGATCCAGGTGTCGCTTTTACTATCGACTTCAAGATTGGACACTTCTGACGAATTGGAGGATGTACTGTCCGTTGTGGCAGTCAGTTTCACACCGGAAGACAACGCACCTGTGCTTCGCTTGGATTTTATCGTGAATGTGTATGTCTGGCTTGCCGATAGATTGTTAAATGTATAGGATGATCCTGTTGAATCCGTTACCAGCTGGCCATCCTTATACAGGCTGACTGTACTAATTCCGCTAGGTCTTGTCCAGGAAACAGTAACGCTATAGTTATTAACTGATGTCACTGAAGCACCTGTCACTTCGGGCACAATATCGGTAGAGACTGATGACGTTGTAACGGGAATACTAACTCCCTGAGATAAGTTTCCGGATTTGTCTATCGTTTTGACCGTTACATTGTAGGCTGTAGCAGCATTCAAGACATTAAACGTGTAAGACGTGCCTGTGGTTCTCTGAATTTCTGTACCATTTAAATAGATAATCGCTTGGCTTAAGTCAGTATCCTTAGGCAGTATGTAATTGATAGTAAATCCATTATAACCTACATTCGTCGCTGTCAGCCCGCTTACTTCTCCTGGGGGTGTCTTATCTACAGGACCATCAACGGAAGCTGTTTTAGCCTGTATTGTTGTACCGAGAGATTCATTTCCACTCTTATTCACCGTTTTCACGCGAAAGGTATATGTCGTGTTCGGCTGTAAACCGCTCATCATATAAGAGTTACTTCGAATGTTATCTACATATACATCGTTAGTGACATTAACCACTTTTACATGGTCAAAATTGATGTCCGACGGATTGATCCAAGACAAATTTACTTTTGTTGTTTCTGTAGGAACCGCAGTAAGACTGCTTACATCTGCTGGCGCAATATTCGAAGTAACCAGCTGGCTCGACATTACTTTTATCATTTGGTTAAGAGTGGTCTTCTGACCAGTTAACGAAGTCAATTTCGCGCCAGAAGTGAACGGCATTTGGCGCCCTTGAACGGTTGCTAATTTGGTATGTGATTGTGCACTATTCAAACCTGTCAGATTTGAGTTATGCCTTTCAGTCGGCAACGCGCTAGCCACTGCATCGGGTCCCAAAATGCCATATCCCGTATTCAAAATCAGTGTGGCCGTTGCGAACGGAGCCATCCATTGACGCAGACGTTTTTTATTCATATGCTATGCTCTCCTTGATACCAGTATGGAAATTTTATTTGTTAAAACGAATAAGTAAACGCACAAACCCTTCTGCTGCAATCCAGCTTTTAAAATATATACCATAACGTACAGACGTTCATTTAACTGTTATCGGAATTTCCATACCAAATGTTTAGACCTCATTTTTTTCTTACGTTAATCTAAACAACCCGGACGTTGTGACCCGAGTATCTAAGTAAATATTAAGAGCTAGCTGTAAATTTTCGATATATCGTAACTTTCTACCGTTTAATAACATTGCATTATAGGATATATTAAATTTTAAGTAACAGAAAAAGGAGGTCTATTATGTTCAAAAATGCTTTTAAAACGTTTGGTGCCATTGGTAATATTGAAGCGATTTCTTATCTGCTGCTTGTGTGTATCGCCATGCCACTTAAATACGCAGCTGGAATGCCGCAAATGGTAAGCTGGGTGGGAATGATTCATGGGGTACTGTTTGTGGCTTATGTGGTTGCCACTATAGTCATGCTGATACTGCGTAAAATTACGCTGCTGCAAGGGCTTGCAGCCTTGATTGCCTCGCTGTTGCCGTTCGGCCCCTTTATTTTCGATCGTAAGGTGCTTAAGAAAGCCGAAGCCCGCACCAGTCATGCCAGCTCAATCAAAGCTACATAAACCTATACCAGGCCTAGGTCAACGTAGCCATGCGGTGTTCTCTTTACCACTTATACAGCAGAATATAAAAAAACAACCGATGGCTGTAAACCACTCGGTTGTTTTTTTATTCATGAATAATAATTATTAGTTCCTAACATTTTCCAAAAATTCATAATAGCCATCATTTGACGGATCATCCTGGTTATTACGTTTGAGATATCCTGCTACAGCTAGATATGCAAAAAATCCGAACATAGCAGCAGAAACAACTATATATACTTTAAAACCGAAAATCATTGAAAAGATGATCATAAAAATACCGATTGTAAGGGAGACGCCTAACTTTGACATTCTTTCATCCCTTTCTGTTATATTTATGTAATCACAACTAATCTCTCGGGTAATTTACACTCATGATATCCATAAAAGGAACTTTATCCGTTTCTCCATTACTCTCTACATGAACCTTGCCTGTTCTCGGGTCCATTTTAACGATTTGTCCGCGGGTTGCTTCTTCGCGTCCCCATACTGTCAATACAACTTCGGATTGCTCTTGTTGTGCTTCTACAAGCTGATTCCCGATTTCCTCCAGTACAAATTCATCCCGAGTAGGCCGTTTGGGTACCTTCGCTTTTGCCACTTGCATCACTCTTCCTTTCGCGCAAAATCAAATTCATTCCATTTTACCATACTTTTCATCATTTGGTGCTGGTAATGTGAGTAAAATTACATCCCAGGATGCACCAAAAAGCCGAGTTCTCAAAAATGAAAACATCGACTCTCTAAAGTCGCTTGTTGGAGCTCATTAGGGGCGCTTGAAAACCGACCAGCTAAGTCATTTGATCAATTGTGGAATGTAATCCAGTATGTTATAAATAGGAGCACTGCTCTGTTGCGTAACGGCCAAAATTAATGCACCTTCGAGCATTGAAATGATCAGTACCGCCAGACTGTGTGCCTTTTTCTCATCCAAGCCCGATTCCTGAAGACGCTCCATATAAATGCGCTGCCAATCTGTAAACGTATTCACACAGGCATGACGTAGCGATTCGCTGATACAGGAAGTTTCCGCAGCAGCCCAGAAGCCAATCGGCATGAAGCTGTCAAAGCCGAGACGGTCTACATCCTCAGCTGTATGACGAATAAAATCCTGAATGGCTACTACAGGATTTTCGTTTCCGCTCAGTGCCTGTTTTAATTTTTGCTTAATAAACTCATTCCCTCTTCTTATGCACTCCAAAGCCAACTCTTCTTTACCATGTGGAAAATAATAATAAAGTGATCCCTTCGGCGATCCACTCTCGGCAAGAATCTGATTCAGTCCGGTCGCATGATACCCCTGGTGAAAAAAGAGTCTCGACGCCGTTTGTACGATATTCTCATATGATTCGGGTTTAGCAGCCATATACAGCATCCTTCATTATATAATATTTGAAACTTTTACTTTGACAAAAAAATAATAGCATGTTTATTATATATAGACCGATCGTTATAATTCAATACCCATTAATTTATTGGAGGAACAAAAACAACATGAGTACAATGAGTCAAACAAGTTCACCCTCTGAACCCAAGACGTTCAAGGTGCTACCTATTATGATTGCCCTGCTCCTTAGTGGCTTTATTGGAATGTTCAGTGAAACGGCACTTAACATTGCGTTGAATGATTTGATGCAGATTTTGCATATTACAACAGCAACAGCTCAATGGCTGACTACCGCTTATCTGCTGACACTTGGTATTTTGGTGCCTGTATCGGGATTGCTGCTTCAAACCTTTACTACAAGACAGCTGTTTGTGGCATCGTTGCTGTTCTCAATAGCTGGTTGTCTCGTTGCGGCGCTTGCCCCTACCTTTTCAGTGTTATTGATCGCACGCATTTTGCAGGCTATGGGTACAGCACTGTTATTGCCGTTAATGTTTAACACCATCTTAATTATCTTCCCTGCTGAAAAAAGAGGCGCGGCTATGGGAATTATCGGATTGGTTATTATGTTTGCACCTGCGGTAGGGCCTACTATTGCAGGGCTGGTGCTACAAAATTTATCTTGGCACTGGATCTTCTGGATCTCTCTTCCGTTCCTGGTACTCTCGCTGATCTGCGGTATTTTGTTTATGCAGAACGTCTCAGAACCGACCAAGCCCAAGATTGATCTTTTATCTATTATCCTATCTTCCATTGGTTTCGGCGGTGTCGTGTTTGGTTTCAGTAAATCCGGAGAAGGTGGCGAAGGCTGGACCAGCTTGGTTGTTTTGCTTCCTGTGATTGTCGGTGTGGTATCGTTGATTTTGTTCTCTGTACGACAGTTGAAAATGAAGGCACCTATGCTGAATTTGCGTGTATTTAAATATCCAATGTTTGTGATCGGCGTTATCATGGTGTTCTTATGTATGATGACGATCCTTTCTACGATGCTGATTCTTCCACTGTTCTTGCAAAAAGGGCTGGCCTTGTCCGCTTTAACAGCAGGTTTGGTGCTTCTGCCCGGTGGGATTATCAACGGTCTCTTGTCGCCTATTATGGGCTCCTTATTCGATAAATTTGGTCCCAAATGGCTTGTGATTCCAGGACTTGTAATCGTGGCTGCTGTGTTGTTTTTCCTGTCAGGCATTACAACGACATCCACGCTCGTACTCATTATTGTGCTGCATAGCTGCTTGATGATCGGCATTTCTATGATTATGATGCCAGCCCAAACTAACGGTCTAAACCAGCTCCCTATGGATCTATACCCAGACGGAACGGCTATTATGAGTACGCTCCAGCAAGTCGCTGGTGCAATCGGTACTGCCGTAGCGGTAAGTATTCTCTCCAAAGGCATGGACAGCTATTTGAGCCAATCCAGCATGCCTCAATCCGTAAATGAAATGGCTAATGCCATGGTAATCGGATCTCAGAATTCATTTTTCTTTGCAATGGTCATCAGCGTGATCGGTCTGATCCTTGCGTTTTTCATTCGCAGAGTTCATGTTGAACATGGCACTGCTAAAGCACCCATGCACTAATTAACCATTATTTTTATTCCAAATATAATACCTGAATAAATTTAAAGGCTGCTAACCATCTCATTTATGGTTAAGCAGCCTTTTTTTACGAATCTAGATAGGTATTCATATAATTACATATTTACAAATCCTCCTCATTTGGTTACGATATGACTCACGGAGTAAAGCGTAAAAATTACGATTACTATTAAGGAGGACTCCCTGTTGTTTAAACGTTCATATTTCAAACTATGTATCCCTGCGGTAATGGCGGTGATGATGACAGCCTGTGCTTCATCTCCATCCACTACATCCACATCCTCTACGGCACCACAAGATAAGAGTGTCACCTTATTGTTCAACGTGCAAAGCCCTTCTATTGATCCTCATACAGATATTAATTACACAGCCGTTCGTGCTGGAGTAAATGAAACACTAATCAAAGTGAATAAGGATCTCAAGCTGGAAGCTTGGCTTGCAGAGAAATGGGATAGTAAGGACGGGCGACACTGGACCTTTAGCATCCGACCAGGCGTGAAATTCCATAGCGGTAAAGCCGTAGATGCGGCAGCTGTCAAAGCCTCTCTGGAAAGAGCGCTAAAGCTCAATCCATCGGTCAAAAATGCACTACATATCCGTGATATTCATGCAGAAGGGCAGACCTTGAGCATTACGACGGACAAGCCCTTCCCGGAATTTGTATCTGAGCTGGTTCATCCGAATACCGCAATTATGGACACCACAGCCACAGGTGACTTCCCATCGGGAACGGGGCCGTTCCAGGTTGCCAGTTTCCGTGCCGGAAGTGAACTGAATCTGGAGCGCAACGAGCACTATTGGAACGGTGAAGTAAAGCTGAAACATGCCAAGTTCATGTTTAACGAAGACGCCAATGCACGTCAGCTTGCATTTCAAGCTAAAACAGCCGATATTGTGTACCGTCCGCCCATTGAAAGTCTGGAACTCTTGAAAGCTGATTCTACCGTTAAAGTTGACTCTCTCCCCAGCCTGCGGACGCACCAACTTATTTACAATATGAACAATCATGATCTGAAAAAAACAGCTGTGCGCAAAGCATTCGATCATCTGATCAACCGGGATGAGATTGCGAGCGGTATCATGTCTGGTCAGGGAACCCCTGCGCAAGGTCCGTTTTTGCCGGACTTTCCTTTTTCACCGAAATATATCACGAAAAAGTTTGATCTGAATGCGGCACGAGAAGGCTTCAAAAAGGCTGGATATACAGTGCAGAACGGAAAAGTTACGAATCCTGACGGGTCCTCCCTTCATCTTACATTGTTAACCTACCAGTCGAGAGCAGAGCTTCCACTCATTTCGCAGCTGATTCAGGCTAACGCTAAGGAGCTTGGCATTACGATTGATATCCGTCAGGTTGATAATATTGATGAATATCTGGCCGCTCATCAGGATTGGGATTTGGCGACTTACAGTAACATTACAGCCCCGCGCGGCGATGCAAGCTACTTCCTGAATGCGGCCTATATGCCGGAGGGAGCATTGAATTACGGTCGTGTGCATATACCAGAACTCGAGCGTATGATTACACAACTGAACACAACTGTGAATGAGGAGCAGCGCAACAAGCTGGCGCTGAAGGCTGTCACGCTGATTGACCAAGAAAATCTGCAATCCTTTCTAGTTCATCCAAACAACGTAGTGGCCTATCGTAATTACGTACATAACTGGGTAACCAGCCAAAGTGAATACTATCTGCTGACCCAGGACTTGGATGTGAACTAGCATGTTTCAATCCATTGCCAAAAAATTTCTGACGTTTATGTTGTTTTTTCTTATTCTTTCCTTTGTGAGCTTCTGTCTGCTTAAGCTTGTTCCGGGCGATCCCGTTCGGAGCATTCTTCGAGTAGATGATGTAGCTGTATCCAATCAGCAAATTGCAGATATGCGTAGCCAATTGGGGCTGGATCAGCCATTGCCTGTGCAATATGGTAAGTGGCTGGTTCAGTTGCTCCAGTTGGATTTTGGACAATCTTATTTAACCCATCGTCCAGTCTTGACAGAGTTTATAGAAAAGCTGCCTTATACACTCCTCCTGACTGGAGGCTCCCTGTTCATTATGCTGCTGATAGCTCTCCCGTTAGGCACATTGTCCGCGCTGTACCGTAACCGCTGGATTGACAGTGCCAGTCGTGTGTTTGCCTTAATTGGCTCCTCGATTCCTAGCTTTTGGTTAGGTCTTTTGTTTATCGAATGGTTTGCGGTTAAATTGCGTATTTTGCCGTCCATGGGAGATGGAACTGTTTTCCATTTGGTCCTCCCTTCTCTTACCCTCGGATTGGCAATGGCGGCTGTTTATGTACGAATGATTCGCGCAAGTCTGATTGAAAGCTCGGGGCAGGATTTTATCAAAGCAGCGCAAGCGCGTGGAATCAGTCCGGTTCGCATTTTTTTCAGACACATGTTCCGTCACAGCTTAGTTCCACTTATTACGGTGTTCAGCGAGAGCATTGGCAGCCTATTGGGAGGTACGGTGGTGATCGAAGTGCTATTCGCCTATCCGGGGCTTGGCAAATGGATTGTGGATGCAATTGCCGCAAGAGACTACCCCATTATACAGGGCTATACAATCTTTATGGCCGTATTCATTATATGTCTCAATATCTTGGTAGAGCTGTCCTACCGTTGGGTCAATCCTGAAATTGCTTTGAAGGAGAAAGGTTTATCATGATAAAATCCGTACATGTGGAAAACAGGCAGTTCACCAGGGCACGATTGTCCAAAGCATGGATCGGATCACTTTCCATCCTGTTTATTCTTACAGCCATTACAGTCATACCCTTCTTAGCTCCGCAAGATCCGTATCATATCCAAATGGGAAGTCGACTTCAACCGATCAGCGCAATGCACTGGCTGGGAACCGATCATTTGGGTAGAGATGTGCTGTCGAGAGTCATAGCAGGACTACGGACGACAGTCGGAACCAGTTTGTTGATTTTGATCGTTTCACTGGTTGTCGGGGTTCCCCTCGGTCTGCTGTCAGGATTTATTGGAGGCTGGGTGGATCGTGTATTTCAACGTGTAGTCGATGCCTTCATGACTTTGCCTGATTATATTTTTGCCATTGTGCTAAGCGGCCTGCTTGGACCAGGCTTAGGGAATCTTATATTTGCGGTGTCTGCAGTAAAATGGGTTGGTTATGCCCGCCTGGTGCGCAGTACCGTTCTGGCTGAAAAGCAAAAGGATTACATTTCGCTATCGATACTTGCGGGTACCTCCTCCCTGCGAATTGTCATGCGGCATATTCTGCCCCATGCCATTGGGAATGTACTGGTACTGGCTACGCTGGATATCGGCAAAATCATCTTAATGATCGCCTCTCTATCTTTTTTGGGCTTAGGTCCTCAACCGCCCATTCCCGAATGGGGAACGATGTTGAATGAAGGGCGTGCATATTTTCAAATGGCACCCCATTTAATGCTTGGTCCCGGCATAGCTGTCGTACTCACCGTGCTACTGGCGAACGTGTTTGGAGACAAGCTCCGCGACCGATATGATGTTAGAACCCGGTCAGAGGAGTGAACTATACATGCTGACTATTGAAGGCTTAACGATTCGGACAAAAGCAAAAACGATTGTAGAACAACTGGAACTTGCCATTCATCCGGGAGAATGGTGTGCTCTGGCAGGCGAAAGCGGCAGCGGTAAAAGCATGACTGCGTTCGCTATTGGCGGTCTGCTCCCCGCTTCTGTTAGCGCTGAAGGAATCATCATGTGGAATGACGAGAATTTGCTTGCCCTACCTGTTAAACAAAGACGTTCCTTGCTTGGCAGTGAAATATCTTACATTTTTCAAGATTATCACGGGGCTTTTACACCTTTTTTACGTGTAGGCAGCCAACTCGACGAGCTGATGTGTGCTCACGGCAAGCAAGACCGTAAAGCGCGTAAACAGCGTTGTATCGAGGTGCTTCAGCACGTACAGCTTCCCGCCGAACGTGTGTACCGCAGCTATCCATTCGAGCTCAGCGGCGGTCAATTGCAGCGAGCGGCTATTGCAGCTGCACTGCTTCTAAAGCCAAAGCTGCTTATTGCCGACGAGCCCACAACTGCGCTGGATACGCTCACTGCACACCGAGTACTCCAGCTCATTGACCAAATCCGGATGGAAACGGGAATTTCCGTCTTGTGGATTACTCACGATCTACGGCATGTACGGAAGTATGCGGATCGAATTGCAGTAATGCGTACAGGTGTTTTGGTTGAAGCTGGCCAAACGCAAGCGGTGCTAGACCATCCAGTCCATCCCTATACGCGTCGCTTGCTGGCGGCTATTCCACCGCTGTCTCCAGGCGCTCCTTCGCGTTTGCCATGCAATAGCACTGATGAACAGCTTGCACCGGAAAGGAGCACAATACATGAATAATCAAGGCGCCTGCGCTCAGTGGCAAGACAGCCCCTACCCTGTTGTTACCGTCTCCGGGTTGACGAAGGCTTACACTGGGGGCAAAACTGTGCTGCACGATGTTGCTCTATCGATCTTGCCCGGAGAATGTCTGGGTGTTGTCGGAGAAAGCGGCAGTGGGAAAAGCACACTCGCTCGCTGTATTTTAACATTAGACCCGTTTGATCAAGGTGAGCTTAGACTGGATGGACAGTCCATTCGAGGATTAAAGCGAAGTGAATTAAAACGGATTCGCAGCAGACTGGGGGCGGTATTTCAACATCCATCCGCAGCTTTGAACCCCAGACTAACCATTCTGCAATCACTGCTGGAGCCATTGGATCAGCTCAAGTGCTATGTTCCTTCCTTTATGGCGGGTTTGCCCTCCGGACGTCGGAATATAGCAGAACAGCTGTTAGGTATGGTAAAGCTTCCGGCCAGCTATCTGGATAAGTTCCCACATCAGCTCAGTGGTGGGGAAAAGCAGCGTGTAACCATTGCACGTGCCATTAGCACAGAACCGGATTTTATCGTATTGGACGAGCCGACTGCAAGTTTGGATGTGACCACACAAGCCACGGTTTTGAATCTGCTTAAGGATTTGCAGGATGAGTTTGGACTGGCTTATCTGTTTATCTCGCATGATCTGGCGGCTGTGCACTTTATGAGTGATCGAATCATGGTTATGAAAGATGGCCGTGTGCTTGAGCATTTTTCCAAGGAATCATTATTTCATTCGGATCGGCATCCCTATACACAATCGTTACTGGAGGTTTTTTCAACATGCTGCCTTCCCACCGAGCCTATCTTGCTTTAGCAATCCCTTTAATTATTTCGACGATTACAACCCCGCTACTCGGTGCGGTGGATACAGCAGTAATCGGTCATTTGAGCCAGTCTGCCTATTTAGGCGGCGTGGCAGTCGGTACTCTTATTTTCAATACTTTATATTGGCTGTTTGGCTTTCTGCGAGTCAGTACGTCAGCTTTCACAGCACAAGCCGCAGGGGCACAAAATAACGATCAAGGCATAGCTGCTCTCATGCGCCCACTTGCCATAGCTCTACTTATTAGTGCAGTATTTATTGTATTGCAAAAGCCCATTTTGCTAGCTTCTCTCCAGCTCATCCATCCAGCTCAGGATGTGGCAGAGCAAGCAGCAATTTATTTTAACATCCGTATTTGGGGAGCACCCCTTACATTAGTGAACTATGTGCTGCTCGGATGGCTGATGGGATTGTCCCGCGTGAAAGCTACACTATTTTTACAAATATCCATGAATGTGATTAATATGCTATTAGCTATTGTATTTACACAGGTCATGCATTGGAATGTCGCTGGGGTCGCAAGCGCTACCCTGATTGCAGAAGCTCTTGCATGTGTATTGGGTCTTGTACTGGTGTTCCGTTCACCGATTTGGAGAGAATGGAAGCGCAGCGGACAGAGGAATTGGCGAGAATGGTTCGGTGCCTCAGAGTTAAAAAGTGTCATGGCGACGAACCTTGATCTCATGATTCGTACTGCCTGCCTGTTGACGATGTTTAATCTGTTTACGGCGCGCAGTGCGAGCTTTGGAACCGATCAGTTGGCGGCAAATGCTATTTTGTTGCAGATCCATTACATTATGGCTTACTTTTTTGACGGGTTCGCCAACGCCAGTAGCATCATGACGGGACAGGCTCGTGGTGCTGGAGATCGTAAAATGCTGCAGAGAGTTATTCATTTATCCTGGTTCTGGACACTGGTTACCAGTGTAGTGACAGGAGGATTGTATCTTGCACTGAAAGAGCCGCTGATCTCGCTATTTACAGGGAATACTACAGTGATTAGCCTGACAGCTCCTTACAATGGGTGGCTGGTGGTCTTTCCCCTAGCAGCCGGGCTGGGACTCGTATTCTACGGTGTGTTTACAGGGATGACGGTAACGTATCCGATCCGTAATTCGATGCTGATTTCACTGGTCTGCTTTTTGATTGCTCTCTTCTGGTGCGTTCCTCATTATGGGAATCATGGACTTTGGTTATCCTTTATCATCTTTGCCCTGGGACGGTCACTGTTTCTGGTGGTTTACTTACCTCGGTTGAAGAGAATTTAGTAGCCCCTGCTTTACATGACTCTCAAAAACAAAGGATGTCCCCTCCACCATATATGTGGTGTGGGGACATCCTTTTATTATTTATTCATACGGCTTTCAGGTTAGGCGTTTGCCAATCCTTCTACTCGCCTTGTGGTACGGTCAAGCCCAGACCATCCGCTACACGACGCCCGTATTCAGGATCAGCTTTATAGAAATGACCGATCTGACGCAGTTTGATTTCATCACTTTCTACAGGCTTCATGGCATTTACAATGTTTCGGACCAGACGTGAGCGCTCCTCTTCACTCAGCAAGCGGTACAGGTCCCCTGGTTGTGTGTAGTGATCGTGATGATCGTAGGCTACACTTTGTGCCTCGCCAGACACTTCAAAAGGAGCAATTTTGTGAGCTGATGATTCTTTCGGTCCGCCGAGACTATTCGGCTCGTAATAGACAGATCCCCCGCCATTACCGTCACTGCGCAATGCACCATCGCGTTGATAGTTGTGTACTTCCGCATGCGGCCGGTTGATTGGCAACGCATTATGGTTTGCACCTACACGGTAGCGATGTGCGTCACCATAGGCAAACAGGCGTCCTTGCAGCATCTTATCCGGGGAAGCCTCAATACCAGGAACAAATGAACCTGGCGAGAATGTCGCCTGCTCTACCTCAGCAAAGTAGTTCTCAGGATTGCGATTCAGCACCATGCGCCCTACCTCGATCAGCGGGTAATCCTTTTGAGACCATACTTTGGTCACATCAAATGGATCAAAACGGTACGTATCCGCATCTTCTATGGGCATAATCTGCACATAAAGTTTCCATGCTGGGAAATCGCCCTTTTTAATCGCATTAAACAAATCTTGTATATGATAATCCGGGTTTTCACCGGCAATTTTCGCAGCTAAATCCACATCGAGATTTTGTATACCTTGTTCTGTTTTAAAATGATATTTCACCCATACGGCCTGTCCCTCGGCGTTCACCCACTTGAACGTGTGGCTGCCAAAACCATGCATATGTCTAAGTGTAGCGGGAATACCGCGATCAGACATGAGAATACTTACCTGATGCAGCGATTCAGGAGACAAGGACCAGAAATCCCAGACCGCATTCGGGTTTTTCAAATGCGTTTGGGGGTGACGTTTTTGCGTATGAATAAAGTCAGGAAATTTAATGGCATCCCGAATAAAAAAGACAGGTGTATTATTGCCCACGAGATCATAGTTTCCTTCTTCTGTATAAAACTTTACCGCAAATCCACGTGGATCGCGTACAGTATCGGACGAGCCTAGCTCACCTGCCACAGTAGAAAAACGGATAAACATCGGTGTACGCTTACCCACTTCGGACAAAAAGCTCGCTTTTGTATATGAAGACAAATCATTAGTGACTTCAAAATATCCGTGTGCCCCCGCACCTTTGGCATGAACAACCCGTTCCGGCACACGCTCCCGGTTAAAATGCGCCAATTTTTCCAGCAGATGCACATCCTGAATTAGTACAGGCCCCCGTGAGCCTGCTGTAATCGAATTCTGATTATCTCCAACAGGAGCGCCCCAGCTTGTAGTCAGGTTCGTTGGTTGGTTACTCATAATTGAAATCACCTCTTGATTGAATTGGTTGACCTTGTGCCTTTCACTATAAATTGTGCACAAACAAAAATCAATACTTTTTTATAATAATTATAATATAGGATTTAGAATTAGTTTAAAATCACAAATAAAAAAGCAAGCCCCTTAAGGCTTGCCGTAATATAGTGCTGTATTTATTTACAATAAAGTGACTTCAATTTCTATATTCTGAAATGATCGCATTGATCACTTCTTTAGGTTTTGCTATAGAGACTTTCAGACAATATTCATATAGAATTCATCATAAAATCATAATAAGAGCTGCTTTCTATCGAGAAAATCCAAAATATCCTGTACCGACTGCTTTACCTCCCGGCCTTCCGTAGATACGATTAAATCAGGTTCCAGCGGTACTTCATATGGAGCATCAATCCCTGTAAAATGTTGGATTTCTCCAGCTCTTGCTTTCTTGTACATGCCTTTTGGATCACGACGCTCGCATTCCTCTAGACTGCATCGGATATAAATCTCGTAACAGCCCTCCTGCTGTAAAATGTCCTTTACCATTTCACGATCCTCACGATAAGGCGATATGGTGGCGCAAATCGTTAGAACACCTGCATGTGCCATTAGCTTGGATACTTCGGCTATACGACGAATATTTTCTTTGCGGTCAGCGGGCAGGAAACCCAAATTGCGATTCAAACCATGCCGAACATTATCCCCATCCAAAATAAATGTACGTATACCTCTTGCATATAACGCTTTTTCGAGTGTGGAGGATACCGTTGACTTTCCCGAGCCAGACAGCCCCGTAAACCAAAGCACCGGACTCTTATGTCCGTTCAGAAGCTGTCGAGCTTGCTTATCCACTTCTGATACATGCCAGGTAATGTTGGAAGATGGGTTCATTCAGCACTCTCCTATTTCATCAGTATTAATGTTTAATCTGTCTCTAACATCAGGATAGAGCATTTTTAAAACTGTTTAAAGTACGCTGCTCTGCTTTGTGGTCCAATACTGCAAAGACAATCCGCTCAAACAGCAGTCCATATCCTTCAGCTACAAGCACTTGCTTAAACCAGTCGGCAACCTCTTCCGGCTTGTTACGGAATACCCCGCAACCATAAGCACCAAGCACAAGATGTTCTACCCCGTTTTGCATGGCCATTCCCAAAATGTAACGGATGCGCTCCAACATGACCTCTCCAATCCGATACACTTGCTCTGGCTCCCGTTCACGCACGACTCCAGCATTCACAGCAGGTGCGGTCAGGAAATCGACTAGATACGGCTCTTCTAGCAATGTTCCCTGATCATCCCGAAATACAGGGACTTGAGGAGAATAAATCATATAATCTGAATAAAAACAGCTCCGCAGCTTCCGATTATGTTGGTACATTTCCTCCATTTGTGAAATGCAAGGATACAGCGCTGACGAACGAGCCAAGCTTTCCTCTTGAGCCTGGCTGCCTCCGAGGAATCCGCCCCCTGGGTTTTTGGCTGATGCAAAATTCAAACATGCTACGTGTTCCTGCTTCTCCTCGACCTGGAGTCTATGTGCGGCCTGCAACGTACTTTCTCCCGTTACTTCCATCTTTTTAATGATCGCCTGTTCGACTACATCGGAAGAAGCTCC
Source organism: Paenibacillus sp. ALE2 (assembly GCF_054113385.1). Taxonomy (NCBI): domain Bacteria; kingdom Bacillati; phylum Bacillota; class Bacilli; order Caryophanales; family Paenibacillaceae; genus Paenibacillus; species Paenibacillus sp. ALE2. The sequence goes on along the minus strand of NZ_CM134213.1, from coordinate 4,353,535 downwards.
TAATATACTTTTTATTCTTTGCTCTGCCTCTTGCTTTATCGCTACCAATTGAGAAGGTCTATATAGCTTCGAGCCTGTGACAGCATTCCCTACCTCTTTTTCTATATTTACTTGTACCTGTTTGGTATTTGTATAATGCCCATTCTCTAAAATGGATAATGTTTCATGCGCCATATGTGCCCTGGCATCCCGCTTACTTCGGGAATTCATTGTGTTTTTCATGGTGACTAATCCTCCTTTTGCAATAGATCTTCACGTAAATTCGTCAATATTTCCCCCAGCCAGTTCGTACCCCGCCATAGCTTCCGGTGCCGTATACGAGCATCATTTTCAGCTAAACCTACACCCCAAATGGTATCCGTGGGACTAGCCTCAACCAGAGTAGTTCCCTTCGTTTTAAGCAGGTGCTTGAGCAAATTCGTATTTTGGGTGAACTTGGCATAATTTCCGTCATACACGAATTGCTGGCAATTTGCTTCCCATAAGGATTGGTCAAATCCGCGCACACTGCGACCACGGGCTTTTTGCTCCCTTGGGGTAGGGGATTGCATAATTTTCAGAGCTGCCTCTTCATCTCCGAAAAGCTGCGCTTTTTTTAGCATCATATATTGCTCAGCACAGTTAAACTCCAATCCATCCACGACAAATTCACAAGGGTACCATTGCGAAAATGGTGAATGACTGCGATAAAAAAATGTAAACTTCTCCATGACTAATCCTCATTTCTTCTTCCTTTTATGCTATATAAAACGTGACCGTGGCTTAAATCGGTATAGCTTGGACGGACGATGTCCGGCCGCCTTCCTGTATTCATTGGTTTCTTCCACGAGATCTGCTATTTTACGACGAAAAGCCGCGGCTAACAGCTCTTTACCTAAAATAATTTCATACACCTGTTGGAGTTCACTCAGTGTAAACAGAGCTGGCATCAGGTGAAACGCAATATCTGTGTATTCAATTTTGCTGCGTAGACGCTCAATACCGTACGCAATAATTTTGGCATGATCAAAAGCAATTCCCTGTGACTCCAGCACTTCTCGCTTGATTTCTATGGTTTTCCCCTTAAGAATTTCAGTTACTTTCACTTTGGCTGACAGAAGGATGTCCGCATGCTTCAATGTAATGTCAATGTTTTGCTCCCACGTATAACCTTCCGGTTGATTCGTCCGCGTCTCCTGAGCCACACTGTAATCCAGCTCAAACCATTGAGCATCTGCGGCATCATCTCCTGCCTGTACCTCCAAAGATTCATGATCGACTAACGCCATGTAAGCACAGCTGATTACCCGCATACGCGGATCACGTGCTACATCTCCCCAAGTGTACAGCTGCTCCATATAAATCTGATCCACATTGGTTTCAGTTTTAAGCTCACGGCGTGCAGCCTCTTCCAGGCTTTCATCCATGCCTACAAAACCGCCGGGCAACGCCCATTGCCCTATAAAAGGATGCTCTCCTCTTTGGATCAAGAGGAGCTGAAGTGTTTTCTCCGGTAGCTTACGGTAATTCTGCTGGAGCTGATCCATTACAGTAAATAGCAGCATATCTACCGTTACGGATGGACGCTCATATTGATTCGCATCATAAAGGGCCAAAAATTGCTCCTCCGTCAAGCCACTGTCGTTGTATTTCGATCTATCTGTCACTTGTGTCACCTACCTGCTCATATTTGGGACATCATCGCTTTTCCTTCAAAAGCAACGAATGCTCTATGTAAATTTTAATTTAAATCATTTGATAAAAACAAAATGTTAATATCAATACAATAATATATAATTAGCGCTTCGTCAATAGGGTGTATAGACCTATTTTTGGTCATGTGATAGTACTATTAGACTGTTTACTGAATTTTACTTGTTGCTTATTGTCATATCATGTATGATGTTTTGGACAATATAGGAAACACAACATACTAAACACGTAAGGAGAAGATCCAATTGTCTAACCCGTCTAACCCGTTTAATCCGCAATACAATCAACAAGGAGCACCGTCCAGACCAGCCCCTGTTTACCCGCCACCTGTTTCATTCAAGGAGTGGATGATCAGCTTACTCCTGATGGCAATACCAGTAGTTGGAATTGTTATGCTGTTTGTGTGGGCTTTTAGCGGCTCGACAAATCCGAGCAAAGCGAACTACGCTAAAGCAGGCCTGCTATGGGCCGCTATTGTAATTGTTATCTATATCATTATGGCTGTTGCTCTATTGCCTGCGATCATAAGCTCATTAAATTCCAGCAGCTATTATTGATTTCTAGTACATAGCAAAATAACCTTCTGATGAATCCAATTGAATCATCAGAAGGTCTTTAAACTAAAACTGTCGACCCTGTCGGCAGTTTTTTTACTTCACCTTACTTCACTTCACTTTACTTGTACCAAAGGTCATCGGTTTCAAGCTCCTGTAGACTGTGCAAAAACGATTTTGAGTTATCGACATAAAGTTCGGTATCGATATAGTCAATGAGCATTCGACCATGATCCCGACGGGCTCGTCCTTATCTACACCTTTGACCCGCAAAGCATGTGCAAGCTGATTGGCCTGTTTGTTCAGATCAGCATACGTCAAGTGCTTGTCCCCAAGTACAACCGCCACATGGTCCGGTGTGCGCTCAACCTGCTCCTCAAACAACTGATGAATCGTTTTCTCCCGTGGGTAATCCGCTAACATACCATGTAACATGCTCAACTTCATCTCCTTCTCCTGTCAGCCATAATCCAGATATTACAATAAGTTGGGGATTTAACTGGAGAAAAAGAAATGACATCAGAGCTTGTTTTTCGACTGATCATTTCTTTAAAATAAGTATGTAGCTACTTCTTGCTCTACAATAAATACCACAGATTGGTTACTCGACTGGAGGAAAAGAAATGACATCGGAGTGGCAGAGACTACAGACCAAACTGCCGGAATGGGTAGAACAAAGCCGTCATGAGTATATTCATGGCAAGGTAGCAGCGTATATTCCCGAACTGTCCAAGGCCCCGGCCGACGCGCTGGGTATTGTGGTCATGAACGGTGCGGGTGAGACCGTGGTAGCCGGAGATACGGAAATCCAGTTTACGATGCAAAGCATCTCAAAGGTATTTACGCTCATTCTGGCCTTGATGGATAATGGAGAGGACGTTGTCTTCTCTAAGGTAGGTATGGAGCCTACCGGAGACCGTTTTAATTCCATGCTAAAGCTAGAACTAGTCGAGCCGGGGATTCCATTTAACCCACTGATTAATGCCGGAGCAATCGCGGTCTCCTCTCTGATTCGCGGAAACAGTCCAGAAGAGAGATTTGCCCGTGTTCTTCAATTTTTCCGTCTGCTTACTCATAATGACACATTGGAATATGATCAGGATGTCTACGATTCAGAATCAGCCACAGGCCATTTGAACCGTTCCCTTGCTTATTTTCTAATGGAAAAGGGGATTTTAAGAGGTCATGTGGAGGATGTGCTTGACGTCTATTTCAGACATTGTGCTGTCAAATTAAACTGTACAGATTTAGCACGTATGGGACTCATACTAGCCTACAACGGCCGTGATCCGGTCACAGGTATACCTTTGATCCCCCGTCGCTATGTACAGATCGCCAAAACATTTATGACAACATGCGGTATGTATGACGCCTCTGGTGAATTTGCCATTCAAGTCGGACTCCCTGCCAAAAGCGGCGTATCTGGCAGTATAATGACGATGGTACCTGGACGATACGGCATCGGGTTAGTGGGACCTTCATTGAATCGTATGGGCAACAGTACAGCGGGGGTACACTTGCTGGAGACAATGTCCCGCGATTTGGATTGGAGTTTGTTTTAGGATATAAAAAAAGGGTATTCCCAGCCAGTACGGCTCATAGGAATACCCTTTTCTGTTACGTTCTTGCTATGTTAAATGGTTTGACCCTGAACCAATTTGATTTGAATACGGAACGGGTCAGCCACATACAGGGCCCCATCACGTTCTTGTAATCGATAACCTGCCGCAGTCAAACGAGCAGTAATGGCATCCAATTCTTGTTGGTCTGGAACATTCAGTTCAAAATAATCCAATCCAGCAGCCTGCTCGGGAGCTGGTGGCGCTCCTTCACCTGCCCATATATTTAAGCCCATATGGTGGTGGTAACCACCTGCGGAAACGAACAAGGCTGAAGATCCATATCGGCATGTAATGTCAAAGCCAAGCACATCGCAATAAAATTGCTGTGCTGTGAGCAAATTAGACACATGGAAGTGAACATGCCCAATTACCGTTCCCTGCGGCAGTCCCTGCCAAGGTAAATTTTCAGAAATGGCAATCAGGTCTTCTGCATCCACAGGTCCAGTTCCCATCATGTAAAATCCATTTGCATCTTTTTTCCATTGATTACGAGGACGATCCGCATAGATTTCAATTCCGTTATTATCGGGATCATGGATGTATAATGCTTCACTTACATCATGGTCTCCCTGTCCGATTTCAATCTCATGAGCCAGCAGATTACGCAAAGACAAACCCAGAGCTATACGATCTGGTAGAAGAATAGCAAAGTGATACAATCCGGTTGCAGACTGGCGCGGCAGAATAACTGCATTTTCAATATAGTTAAGAATCAGTAGCGCATGCTTTCCGTCAACAGTCAATTCAGCGGTATCCGCTGTTTGACGTAGAAGCTGTAAACCAATGACCTCAGTGTAAAATTGAATAGAGCGCTCCAAGTTACTAACTTTTAATGAAACCTGCCCGATTTTAGTGTTGTCATGAATATGTGCTGTCATGAGATTTCCCTCTTTCTACATGGATTGGAGGACTAAGGCTTAATCAAATTTATTGTTCTGTTGACCCACGACGGCTGAACATAGAATCCAGAGACCAACGAGTTGTCGGCGCAAATACGAGATGAAGAGCTACCAGAATAAAAGCAATATCCAGCTCATAGCCAGCGCCTTGACCATTCCCCATCAACCCGCCGGACAATTTGGCCGTGAAAATAGCGCCGATCAATACAATAACTAAAAGTCCGGATACATAGCGAGTAAGCAATCCAAGAATTAATGCAATCCCGCCGACCAACTCAATCACCGCAACGACATAACCTAAAAATCCTGGGACACCAATGCTGGAAAACCAGCCTGCAACATTACCCAATCCCATTTGGAATTTAGCAATTCCGTGCGCCAAAAACAAAATTCCGAGCGCCACCCGCATAATTGTAGAAACATTTCTGCTTGCTGAACTCATCTTTATCTCTCCATTCTGTTTGTTTTAATACACTCATACAAGCGTATATGAATAATTAATTTATATTACTAATAATTTAGCCAAAAAAATAATGACGTCCGAATCTATACTGCAACACATAAGTATGAATTACACTTAAATTATTAGTAATAGTAATAATTATTTTGTAATGTGAATTTAGCATAAGAAACTATAGTCTGTCAACAAATTATTTGGTATGATGAATAATAAATTAGTATATATTATATTTCCCTAAAAGGAGGAACGCTCTATGGGTATAGGATGCAACATTCGTGCAGCTCGTAAACGTAAAAATTTATCCATCCAGCAAATCTGCGAACGAACCGGTCTATCTCAAGGATTTATGAGTCAAGTCGAAAATAATAAAACCTCCCCTTCCATCGCCACATTGGACAGCATCGCTAATGCGCTGAACGTACCTCTCGCTTTTCTGCTTCTTAAAGAAGAGGAACGGATGCAAGTGATTCGTAAGGACGAGCGTCGTAAAACATTGTATGGTAAAAACAAACTCCAGGTCGATCATTTGGGTGGTCAGGGTAATGTCAAAATGATGCTGGTGGACATGCCGCCAGGCTCATCTACAGAAGAAGAACATGCTCATGCAGGGGATGAGATTCATTTTATTTTGGAGGGTACGGTATACGTGGAGCAGGGTGAGGATTCAGCTACTCTGGAAGCAGGAGATTCCTTTAGCTGGAGAGCAGCCATCCCCCACTATGCCAAAAATGTTGGAGAAAACAACGCGCGTATTCTGATCTCCGTGTTTCTCGAAGCAGAAAATGACGCCTAAACAAGATTTGAGCATATCACAATATTCATTACCCATTTCATTGTAAAAAGCGTGTACCGGGAAGTTAAATTAACTTCAACGATACACGCTTTTTTGTAGTATCTGCTCTACTAAACTTATCCCATCGCCTGCTGGGCATCTGTACGCGATTCCCACGGCAGCTTGAAGGTTTTCATGATCTGCTTGGCATCGGCTCGGAGTCCGCTTACCGGATCGCCCGTCGTACCCAGCAGCTCTTCTTTTTTATCTATAGTAACACGCCCATAAAAAGTAGTGCTGCTGTCTCCCCATCCTGTAGTATACTCGTAGATCAGCGGCTTATTTAATTTCGGATAGGTTCCCCACTGATCTTTGGCTTTATTAGCCAAAAACAGCTCCAGTGGATCGTATTCCATCGTAAAGGTTTTATCAAAGGGAGCTCCCACATACCCTTGATATGTAACAATCGGAAAACCGTCCTTCACTTCAACCAGACTCAGCACATCCCCGTTCACTGTAAAATACCGCAATGCTTCGCCTTGGGGGAACATATAGACACTGGACAGCAGCTCAGTGTTAGGACGATGTTCTTCTATATAAGGATGGACAGAACGTCTTTCTATGTGGATTAATGCTTCACGTGCTGCCACGAGATCTCCCTCATATATTTGTTCTTTTAGTTTACCGTGAATCGGTGGCTGGATCTGAATCTGTGTATTTGTCTTCTCCAACGTATAACCTAAATCAAGCGATACATCTCTAAGAGGCACATATACGTCTTTACCTACAACCTCAAATGTAAGCTGCTGCTTGTTTTTACGTGATTTCTCCTTAAGAACTAAGGGTTCAGCCCACTTTTGCAGCGTGACCTGCTTTTTTTTAGCATCCCAATGGTAGCTTGCACCTACAGCTTCAGCCAAAGGGTTAAGCGGTACCATGAGCTTACCGTCAATCAATAGAGATTTGGTCTTGTTGTTTAAGGGTTGACCGGCTATAACAATATCTGTTAGTTGTGTTGATTGAGGTGCTGTGGTTCCCTGTTCAACCGCTTTGGCTTCTCCTTGATGCATTGTTGTCAAGAGTAATGGAAGCATCAGCAAGGCGACAAACAATCGCTGAAATCCTGTTCGATCTAGCTTCATTATGAGTCTCCGTTCACTTAATAGACTTGTTCATTCCGGCTCTATTTCTTTTTGGCTGCGTCAATGTCTCCAGGTCTCATCCCTGCCCAGATGTTCGGGATACTGACGGCCTCTGGATGCTCAAATACGAGAAACGCAGTCGGCAAATATCGTTCTCCGTATTCAGAGGAAGGCTTGTTGACAATGGTGTTATCCTTGACGAGCACCGTTGATGAACCTCCATCCAGATTAGCACCGATAACCGCTCCATGCTTAAGTAAAATATTTTGCATATCATACAAGTTGGCACCTATGCTGTACCCAGGCTGGCGACCGTCGACGGTTACGAAAAGGATTGCCCCGTCTGCTCTCTGTCCCATCGCGGTACGGGGAGCAATGCCCCATCCCTCGCTTGCATTACGAATCAGGCCTTTTCCATTCACAATTAGGCGTGGTTGGAAAGTAACCGCTTCTTGCACATTCATTTTGGACAACTCGGACAACGAATAGTGACCGGCTATCATTTTTCCCTGTTTATCAATACCTACGATTTGAACAGAGGCATTTTTACCCATATCGTTGTAGTATATCTGGCCCTGAGAAATGACAACACCAATCGGTTTAAAGCCATTCCCGTTCCAGTTGGGATCAGCGAATCCACCGCCGTTTACACCAGCAACGGCCCCCAAACGCTCGACCATACTAGATACATGTTCTCCCCGGCCGACTTTAGCAGGAACCCCGAGCCTAATTTTAGTGGGGTCATGCACCGTCATAACATAGCCATGATAGTTACGACCCGATACCTCTTCCACTTCAACCAACGGCGTCTGTTGTACTTTAGTAGGTATCAGATCAGGCAGATTGATTGTATGTCTATCCTTTTCCTCTCCCATCTCTTCGAACCGGGCCGAATATTCAGCCACGCGCTTCTTCGCCTCTGCTTCGCCGATAAAATATTTCGCCCAGTGACGATGCTGAGTCGTAATCAGCGTATCCGCAGCCAAATAGCGCATCTCCTTGCCAGAAGGGGTTAAAAACAACCATGCACCGCCCCCAATTCCTGCTAACAGGAATACAATAAAAAGTCGCAACATAAAGCGACCAAATTTTCCTTTTCGTTTCTTTTTCTTATTTTTCTGCCTGCGAGCTGCTGCACGCTGTGGCAAGACTTCCGGTTTCATTCATCATCTCTCCTGTTTGGTGACTTCTATCGTATTTCTTCACTATTGCCCATCAAATGATCAGTAGCGATAGGCTGCGACATCTAACGACAATATCATAAACTAATTTTGTAGAATGATAGTGTCAATTTTTTAACAGATTCATCCACTCTGAAAAAGAATACAGCAAAAAGCCCTTCACATTTATGTGAAGGACTGTAAATAGGGGGGATATCCTATTTACGGAGCAGCCTCCGGTTCGAGTAGCATGAACAGCTCTTTCATCTGCTGTCGCTTAAGTTTGGGACTAAGCACATACAAAGTATCGCCCGGTTCAATCACAGTTGTACCTCTCGGGGCAATAATTTGCTCGTTCCGAATAATGGCTGTGAATAAGATGTCTTCAGGCAGCTGTATATCCTGAATCGCCTTGCCGGCGATCGACATCCCCTTTTGTACCTGAATGTGGTTGATTTCCGAAGTGGTTTTTCCCAAAGAAACTAATTCCAGCAGTGAAGGCGACGATGTCTCGTTAGGGTCCATCAAGCCAAGCTTCACCGCTAGCCACGAGATCGTGGTACCTTGAATAATCGCAGAGGTGAGCACGACGAAAAATACGACATTAAAAAACAAAGGTCCTACATCCATTTCGTCCAGTAATGGATAAGTTGCTAGTACAATGGGTACCGCTCCCCGAAGTCCTGCCCAGGATAACAGTGTCTTCTCGCGAACAGAGTACCTGGAAAAAAGCAAGCTTAGGAACACACCTATTGGACGAGCCACCAGCATGAGGATGAAGGAGAGCGCCAAACTTTGCCACGCAATGCCAAGCAATTGATCGGGAAAGACCAATAGGCCGAGCAGGACAAACATCATAATCTGCACCATCCAGGCGAAGCCATTGTTAAAGTGAATAATGGATCGCTTGTAGGTCAAGTCGGAATTACCCAATACAATGGCCATGACATATACCGCCAGCAATCCGCTCGCCTCCAGTAACGATGCCGCCGCATACGTCAAGACTGCAAATGCCAATGCCATTACAGGATACAAACCGGATGAATCAAAATTCATTTTATTAATCGCATATACACCTAAGCGTCCGAGTACAAAACCAACGGCTAGACCAAAACCCATTTCCCATAAAAACAACAAGATATGTATCCAAATGGATTGCTCAGGGTGATGTATCAGCTCAATCAATGTTACTGTGAGAAATACAGCCATCGGGTCATTGCTGCCGGATTCCGCTTCAAGCGTCGAGGTAATTCGCTTTTTGATGTTTTTACCTCCTAAAACGGAAAACACAGCTGCCGCATCCGTCGAACCAACAATAGCGCCAAACAGCATGGATTCCATCCAGCTCACGCCTAAAATAAACTTGGCGCAGACGCCAATGACTACAGTCGTAATGATGACCCCCAACGTTGATAATGACAACGCAGGTCGAATTACTGGCTTAACATCTGTAAACTTTGTCTGCATCCCGCCTTCAAACAAGATTACAATGAGCGCGAGAATGCCCACCAGCTGTGTGATAAAGGCATTATCAAAATAAATAAACTGACTGAGCACCATGCCTACAGCAATAAACAAAACGAGCGCAGGCATACCGAAACGGCTGGAAAATTTGGTAGTCAGCACACCGACCAGCAGCAAGCCGGACAGCAAAAGCACAATCAAATTAATCACGGTTGTCTGTTCCATACGGCTTCTCCTATCTTGAAAATAAATGTTCATTTTTTCGCCTTCTAACTATATACCCTCAAATCACACAGAATACTAATCATAAGTAAAAAAATATATGAGAAAATCAAAAAATCCAGCTCATGGTCTGTGCTAAATTCCGCACTCCACAAGCTGGTTTGTACATTTTTTTAAATTTCTCAAGCTGTACCCGTTCGTCGTGCTTAGGCTTTGGGCTGAATCATATGTGCTGGTACAACATATTGGTCGAACTGCTCTTCCGTCAGCAGTCCACTGCGGAGTGCCGCTTCCTTTAGAGACAGCCCTTCTGCATGTGCAAGTTTAGCGATTTTAGCAGCATTTTCATATCCAATATGTGGATTCAATGCTGTCACCAACATTAGTGAATTATTCAAATTGTGCTCAATCTTGGCGAGATCGGGCTCGATGCCAACGGCACAGTTGTCATTAAAAGCAATGATGGAATCGGCCAGTAGATGAACTGATTGCAAAAAGTTGTATATGATTACTGGCTTAAACACATTCAGTTCAAAATTACCTTGACTTGCTGCAAAGCCGATAGCTGCATCATTACCCATGACTTGCGTAACGACCATCGTCAGTGCTTCACTCTGGGTCGGATTTACCTTACCTGGCATAATGGAGCTACCCGGCTCGTTAGCAGGAATCGTGATTTCCCCCAAGCCGCTTCGCGGACCACTAGCCAGCCAGCGAACATCATTGGCGATTTTCATCAAATCCGCAGCTAGCGCTTTGATTGCTCCATGTACAGCCACCACTTCATCGTGACTGGTCAGCGCATGAAATTTATTAGGTGCAGAAGTGAACGTTTTGCCAGTGAAGCCGGAAATTTCCGCAGAGGTTCGGGAGCCAAACTCTGGATGAGCATTAATTCCTGTGCCCACTGCTGTTCCGCCAATCGCCAGCTCCTTCATATATTGAACCATGTCGACGATCATCCGCTTGCTTTTATCCAGCATGGCATACCAGCCGCTAATTTCCTGACCCAGTGTAAGTGGTGTAGCATCCTGCAAATGGGTTCGACCAATTTTGATAATATCCTTGAACTGTTCTGACTTCTGTTGAAAAGTCTCTTTCAGCTTATCAATGGCAGGCAACAAACGGTCCTCGACGGCAATGACACCCGCTACATGAAGCGCTGTAGGAAATGTATCATTTGAGCTTTGCGACATATTCACATCGTCATTCGGATGCAGCTTCGCATCTTTTCCCTGTTTTTGTAACCATTCACTGCCCAGATGAGCAATCACTTCATTGACATTCATATTGGACTGCGTACCGCTCCCTGTCTGCCATACAACCAATGGGAAATGGTCATCCACTCGTCCAGCTAGAATTTCATCCGCTGCATAAATAATGGCATCCTGTTTTTCCTGAGATAGCTTACCCAACTTATAATTGCTGATCGCCGCACTTTTTTTGAGTACCGCGAACGCCTGAATGACCTCTAATGGCATTTTCTCCGAGCCAATCGGGAAATTTTCCTTACTGCGCTGTGTTTGCGCTCCCCACAAACGATCTGCCGGTACTTTGATTTCGCCCAACGTATCCTTTTCAATGCGGTAGTTCAACTCATTTCCTCCTCTTGGCCTATGTAATTCAGACAAAATATGGTGATCTTCTTTGCCTATTATACATTAAATTTCAAATGTTATCATATATTTTGCAAGCGCTTTTTTACGATAAGGTTAGAGGAGATAGAAGAAAAAATTCAGCTATGAGCTTGATTACCAGCCTCAGTTAATCGTGATGTTGCTTTTGGCATGCACTACTTTTCTGCCCAGTAGCTTATTTAGTGCGTCGATATAAGCTTTAGCGCTAGCTTCCAAAATATCTGTACTAGTACCTCTTCCCAGTGCTGTGTACTCACCTTGCCTCAAAATAGCGTGAACTTCCCCCAACGCATCTTTGCCATACGTTACAGACTGGATGGAGTAATCCTCCAACTCCACCACTTCACCACTAGCCTTGTCAATCGCATGAAAAATCGCATCTACAGAACCATTACCCATCGCAACTTCATCAATTGATGTGCCATCTTGCTTATTCAACCGTATAGAGGCGACTGGAACCGACTGATTACCATAGGACACCTGAATAGAATTTAGTGTGTAAATTTGAGGTGAGGCATTACGGCTTTCATCCATCAGGACAAGTAAATCCTCATCCAACACCTGTTTTTTCTTATCTGCCAAGGCTTTGAATTTGCGAAATGCAGCCTGAAGTTGTTCCTCTGTCAAAACATCAAACCCCATGTCCGCCAGTTTTTCCTTAAACGCATGACTTCCCGAATGCTTGCCTAATACAAGTTTACTGGTCTTCAAACCAATGCGCTCAGGAGACACGATCTCATATGTTGTACGCTCCTTTAGCATTCCGTCCTGGTGTATACCGGACTCATGTGCAAATGCGTTGGCCCCAACAATGGCCTTGTTCCCCGGTACCGACATTCCAGTACGTTTGCTTACCAGTCGACTGGTAGCATACAGTTCCTCCAAAACCAGACTCGTTTGTGCACCATAGAGATCGGTTCTCGTGTCAAGGGCCAGTGCGACCTCCTCGATAGGTGTATTTCCGGCTCGCTCGCCAATGCCATTAATGGTACCTTCAAATTGATCTACACCGTTACGGATAGCTGCCAGCGTATTAGCTGTTGCCATCCCAAGATCATCATGACAGTGTGTGCTAAGCTGTATTTTTTCAATACCTGGTACTTGTTGTTTTACGAATCTAAACATTTCTCCAAACTGATCTGGCGAGGCATAACCCACGGTATCCGGTAAATTGACGACGGTCGCTCCAGCGCGAATTGCCATATCTACAACTTCACAAATAAAGTCCAACTCGGTACGACTGGCATCCTCTGCCGAAAATTCTACCTTGCTGAAATACTTACGTCCATAACGAATGGCAGCAGCAGCGGTCTCTAATACCTTCGCTTTATCCATTCGTAGCTTATGCTGGCGATGAATAGGTGAGGTAGCCAGGAACAAGTGAAGACAAGCGTCCTCCGCTCCCCGTAGAGCTTCTCTGACCGCATCTATATCCTGCTCTTTCGAGCGTGCAAAACCAACCAGTGTTGCTTGGGTGACCTGTTTGGCAATCTCCTGCATGCTGATGATCTCACCAGGTGAGGTTGCCGGAAAGCCGGTCTCAATCCGATCTACGCCTAATTTTTGAAGCTGAAGAGCGATTTCCACCTTTTCTGTGCTGGTTAAGCTAACTCCTGGTGATTGTTCTCCATCTCTTAACGTTGTGTCCAACACCCATATTTTGCGCATACAGATACCACCTTTGGTTTGATTTTAGGAGATGCTCAAAGTAGAAGGTTTATACATCATTTTATTCATCCGATCATCTGATGTTTAGGATTAAAAAAATTAGGAACTTCCCATATGCTTTTGCAGCTCCAGCTTGGTGCCGTCCAAATGCTGAATACTATATAACTCTGCAGCCTTACCATCCTGATCCAAGATCGCTTCATAAATTTTTTCATGCTGAAGTGTAAAATGATTTGGCATTGCCGGATCGGTAATCAGATTGCTCAGCGCCTTGCGAATAGCCTCTACAAAGCTGCGGTATACGTCCGTAAGCACCTTATTGCCTGTAGCTGCTGCAACAGCCAAGTGAAAAGTGATATCCGCATCCAAGTACCCATTCATATCTCCAGCGGCCAATGTCGCAGCTCGACGGTCCAGTGCCTCTCGCATCAAGCGTAAATCTTCGTCATTACGACGTAACGCAGCTAATCTGGCAATCTCCAGTTCCAGCACGCTCCGCACTTCATAAACTTCAATAATTTCAGCACGGCTTAGTCGGTAATCCAATGGTTCTTGAGAAGTCGTCGGTTGGCAGACAAAGGTCCCGTGTCCTTGCTTTTTCTCTAATAGACCGGCATGCACCAGTACGCTAACCGCCTCCCGAACTGTAGATCGCCCGACTCCAAATAGCTTCATAAGCTCGGGCTCGGTTGGAATCTTAGTGCCTACATTCCATTCACCAGCAGCAATTTTTCGTTGCAACTGCTCAGCCACTTCATCTGCAATTTGCTTGCGTTTAACAGCTTGAAAAGGCATCATTCCATGATTCATCTGATCATCTCCTGTTTCGTATCATACTATGACACATTGCTTTTCTGCAACCTTTTTCATAATCTTTCTTAGTGGTCTTGTAACTGCAGCCTTAGCAATCGAAAAAGCCTGCACCGTTCACCACGATGCAAGCTTATTTGGATAAAGAACATATTAAGATTTCGTTTTATTCGGAGTAACACAATACAGACGGCTGGTTGTTTCAAAAATATGTCCCGGAGCCAGTGCAATTAACCCGATGTCTTCCGCAGGCAAGTCTGGTCGATTCGGTGCATTGATCATGTTCATTTGCGGTTCAGGACAGATGAATTCCTGGTTCGCTTTGTTGTTCCAGATCATCCAGTGCTTATAAGCAGTGCCTACATCGTATACAAGGGTAGCACCTGTCTTACTGTGTGTGAGTTCCATATAGTTACGTCCATTTTGCGGAGCCGCCGTATAATGATTATCCATAGAGGCAAAATAAGGGCTAACTCCTGTTGTCTTCATCAGTTCCTCTTCCGGGGATAAAGGTTGGAACTGTCCAGTGGCCAACAACCGATCTGTCAGCTCACGCCGCTCACCGATCGTAACCTTAATCTTGTAATCCTCAGGCGAGCTATCAGGTACAAACGGTACCCGAATGGCTGTGTGAAAGGCAAACAAGTTGGGAATCGGCTGATCCCCCTCGTTATGGATCACATAACGCTGATGCAGGCCAAATTCGTCAAGGCTGTACGTCAGCTTCATCGTAAAGGTGAAGGGTAGATAACGGAACATAGGATGCCCTTCCCTTACATGCTGATTCATTACCACATAACTACCTTGCTCCCCGGAACCGTAATCCTCAACCTCCCACCGAACGGTGTGTAAAAAGCCGTGCAAATGGTTATGGGTAGCCTCTTCATTAATTGGCAGCTCATATGTAACACCATTCCACAGGAATTTTCCATCCTCATATCGATTCGGAGGGAATAAGAAAGGAATTCCGTAAACGGATGGGCTTTGCTTAAAAACCTCTATGCTCTCAGCATCCGGCTCACGTAAAAAAGAATATCCCGTCTCATTGTCACGAAAAGAAATCAGATTTGCGCCGTTTCCTGGCAGGGCAACCGCTTCATATCGTCCAAATTTAAGACGAATCGCCGGTATTCCATAATAAAGATCACCAATTGCAGTATGCTGTTGTGTCATCAAAAATCCTCCTTGATGAAATGACGATGTTTAATGAAAGCGTTTAGCTTTTGGCTTGACTATACCATGTCCAGCAAAAAAATTCCACGTCCACGCAAAAAAACGATGCCCCGCAAGACATCGTCCTTCACACATATTACACATAACGTCCCTGTTTGGGTACTGCCATGTGTTCAAAATTTCCAGCCAGCTGTTCCAACTGATTAGTCAGCTCGGTACCTTGCATGAAATGTCCATGCCCTGTAACTGCAATTGCAGGCTTTAAGCCGGCTAACATCTTCACTGACCGCTGTGCAGCTTGCCAATCTGTTGTAAAATACGCAGGCGGTCCGTGGATTTCTTTTTCCTGTAAAAGCACAGCCAAGGCCGATTCCTGCTTTACCGTGATAAAAGCGTCACCAGCTACCATTAAGCGTCTCCGCTCATGAAAAAGCGATACATGACCAGGCGTATGTCCTGGTGTATGCAGCCACTTCCAACCAGGGGCGCCGGGGACACTGCCATCTTGGGGCAAGGAGGTGATGCGATCATCGAGATCTATAGCATCATTGGGGTACAAGAAGGAAATTCCCGACATCAAGCCTCCCCCCACACTAGGGTCAGGTTTTTGATAATCTTTCATTCCCGTTAAATAAGGTAATTCCAAAGGGTGTGCATAAACAGGTGTACCCCAATGCTGAACCAACTCAATAACCGAACCTACATGGTCAAAATGACCGTGAGTAAGCACAATAGCAACCGGAGGACCCGTAAACCGTTCTTCAGCTAGGCGTATAATCGAGTCTGTGAATCCTGCCATCCCCGTATCCACCAGCACCCAGGATCGGCTTCCCGGCTCTCCGATAAAACACACATTTACAAACAGCGTCCGTAAGCTCAGGAGATCGGGAGCAGCCTCTTCATTTGCCGTCATTCCTTCGGTGAACAGATGATTTGCCAAAGCTTCACCCTCCTATTCACATGGAATTTCCTGTTATACTCGACCTTTAGGCTTCCCCCATGTCAGCAGATTATGCGGACACTGCTAAATATAATCCGCTTGTCACGAAAATAGACCATGTTTACATTACTCGGGTAATTTACTCCATGCCGCATCCAGCAAATAGTCGAAAAGATCATCGTTCTCTTCAATCCAGCTATCCATCTGTAGCATCTCTTCCTCCAAGCGTGGCTCTCCTGCAAAATGGAGACTATAATCCCACTCCTTTCCCTTTTTACTGTGGAAGGTGATTTCATATATAGAACTCTGTCCGTCTACTCCAAATACCACTTGGCCTAAATATGCACCGTTCTCATCTCTAGTCATTTGCGCCTGCTGAATATGTACTTCTTTCAATTCCTGAGAAGAATTTTGCTCCGTCATTTATTTATCCGCCCTTTCATTTTCACTAAAAAGTACCAAAACTGATTTGTGAACCTTTTCGTTACATTGTACAATATATAAGCTATGTGTGGAATTTGCAAAAAAACTGTGCGAATTACCCTATTCTTATTTGAGGCTTGTTCGTGAAATGGAGGAAAGTTACATGTCAGATTTTCAACAAAAATTGCAGAAATATGCGGAATTAGCCGTTCGAGTGGGCGCCAATGTCCAACCTGGGCAGACACTTATCGTTCATGCGCCAATCTTGTCCGCCGAACTCGTACGACTTATCGTTAAATCAGCGTATACTGTGGGAGCTAAGCTGGTAAAAGTAAAATGGAGTGATGAGACGGTTACCCGATTACAGTATGAACTAGCTCCTGATGAAACTTTTAATATTGCCCCCAAATGGTACGCAGCCGAAATGACAGAAGAAGTCGAAAATGGCGCTGCAGTGCTCCATGTCATTGCCGAGAATCCTGATTTGCTTCAAGGGATTCCGTCCAGCAGAATTACCGCTGCCCAGCGTGTGCGATCCCATGAGTTACGTCAATACCGTGAATACCAAATGGCTGACAAGTTTAGCTGGTCTCTGATTGCTTATCCTTCAGCAGAATGGGCAGCCAAAGTATTCCCTGATCTGCCAGCTTCCGAGCAAATGGATAAACTGTGGGAAGCCATTTTCAGCACTGTACGTGTGGATCTGGACAACTCTGTGGAGGCGTGGAATGAGCATTTGAAAACCCTATCCAGCAAAGCTGATATTTTAAATTCCAAACGCTATAAAAAGCTGCATTATCTGGCGCCAGGTACAGACCTCACTATCGAACTGGCAAAAGACCATCTATGGGTAGCAGCCGAAAGCGTCAACCAACAGGGACATACTTTTGTAGCCAACATGCCTACTGAAGAGGTATTTACTGCTCCACTTAAAACGGGAGTAAACGGTAAAGTCAGCAGCACCAAGCCACTCAGCTACAGTGGCAATATCATCGACAACTTCTCACTGACCTTTGAAAATGGACGTATTGTCGATGTACAGGCCGAAACCGGTTTGGAGACTCTCCAGCATCTCGTAGAAATGGACGAAGGTTCACACTACCTGGGCGAGGTTGCGCTCGTGCCTCATAAGTCACCGATCTCTGATAAAAACATTTTATTCTACAATACATTGTTTGATGAAAATGCCTCTAACCATCTGGCTATCGGTAATGCTTATGCATTCAATCTTAAAGGCGGTAAGGATATGACTCAAGAGGAGTTGGCTGCCAACGGTCTGAACTCCAGTCTGACTCACGTCGATTTTATGATTGGTTCAGGTGAAATGGACATCAATGGCGTTACCGAAGACGGTACTGAGGAACCGATCTTCCGTAAAGGAAATTGGGCGATTTAACACGGTAAAAAAGGCTCTCACCGCTTGATGCGAGAGAGCCTTCTTGCTTCATCTTTAAGTTATGTTACATACATTTACAGTGTATTAATCCAATAATTCGCTGCAAGTCCAAATACGATTTGTATTATGCTGATGATGAAAAAGACAATAAAGCAGCTTACAACTCTTCTATTAATGGTTTGATGTAAGGATAAAGATGATTTCACATAAAACATGCTGCCTAATATCCCCAAACACAGACCAAAGATACCTGCAAATAGCCACCCTATAACTAAGCTGACCACGACAAAAGCCCAGCTCCAGCCCGGAGCCTTACTTACTGGAACATAAGGTTGATTGGACCCAAGATAAATACCGTCCACAGCTAAATCTGCTTTGTTGCCAATGACCACAACATTCACAGCTTTCTCCTTCAATCGAATTGGAAAATCAATCAAGTTCAAAAATGCGTTCTGGCTTTTCACCTTCTGCTCGCTACCATTCACAATAATTTTTCCTCCGGTAAAGCCACGCTTGTACTCAATACTATATTGAATACCTTGGTCTTCTACATTCCATTTGGCCATCGCTAAACCCCTCTCAAATTTTAGGTAATTTTCTAATTATGTACCCTGAAAATCATACCATAAGCCGCAAGTTAAATAATGGAAAAAGGCCGCTTATCAGCGACCTTTGAATCTACTTATTTCATATGTGATTAGTTTCTATGTCCAATTTTAGTCTTGTAGGCAACTGAATACTGATCAGCCGCTAAAATTGCATCAAGCACATCATCCGCTGTAACAGCAAATGGTAAATTGTGAGCGGTTTCACCTTCTTTGGTAGCAGCCTGAGCTACTCGGTACAAATCCTCTCGGGAAGCTTCTTGCAGCTTAATGTCTTCCAGCGTAACCGGCAGATCGAGTTTTAGGTAAAAATCAATATACCGCTCCACCTCAGTTAAAGGTCTTTTTTCCAAGGCAAGCTGTACTAAGGTGCCAAAAGCTACTTTTTGGCCATGCGTCAGGTGATGAATGTCTCCTTCGAGTACGGTAAAACCATTGTGAATGGCATGTGCACCTGCCAAGCCGCCGCTTTCAAAGCCCAAACCGCTTAGCAATGTATTGGCTTCCACCACCGCTTCAAGCGCTGGTGTAACGACTTTGCGCTTCACAGATTCATAAGCTTGCAGTCCGTAATCGAAAAGAACCTCCTCGCACTTGGACGCAATGGCTTCTGCCGCCAAGGTTGGCAAGCCGCCAGCCATAGTTGTAGCACGAGCTTCAATGACTGCACGGGCTTCAATCCACGTTGCCATGGCATCCGCAATACCTGAGGAGAGGAACAAAGGCGGTGCCTGAGATATGACCTTCGTGTCAACCAGAATTAAGCTCGGATTTTTACTGAAAAAGGTATACGTATCAAATGCACCCTCATCCGTGTACAAAACAGATAGAGCACTGGTAGGGGCATCTGTAGAGGCGGTTGTTGGAACAATCACCACCGAGGAACCGAGTAGCTCATTAACGGCTTTGGCGGTATCCAGTGTTTTACCGCCACCTACACCAATGACAATATCGACCTGGCCGCTTCGTCCCTCATCAGCAATACGGTTTACTTCATTTTTGGATGCTTCTCCTTGAAACTCAACCTTTATAGCAGTGATATCAGCCTGCTCCAGACTTTTGACCACTCGATCGGCTGCAATCTCCCAAACCAGCTTGTCCGCAATAACCAAAGCCGTATGGCCTAAAGGCTTAACATATTCACCTGTTTTATCAATCACATTTTTCCCTTGCACATATTTACCTGGACTAATAAATACTTTTTCGCTCATCATTCAACTCTCCCTTCCATGTTTGTACAATCTCTATTATACGGCTGAAAGGGCACACATCTCAATTTCAAAGCCAAAATCTTCTATCATTTGATGATCAGCGGTAACTTCTTGGCCTGCTGTCGTTAAATAATCTCCTACAAAAATCGAATTTGCTGCATAAAGGGCTAGCGGTTGTAATGAGCGTAAATTCAATTCCCTTCCGCCTGCGACGCGTATTTCTTTGGATGGACAGATGAACCGAAACAGTGCCAACACCTTTAAAGCTTGGATCGGCGAGATCCGCTGTGCTTCTCCCAAAGGGGTTCCGGGGATTGGATTCAGGAAATTAATCGGAATAGAGTCGGCATCCAACTCTCGTAAGGCATAAGCCATTTGAACGATTTCCTCATTCGTCTCCCCCATACCGATAATAACGCCAGAGCATGGAGACAGTCCGTGTGATTGAGCCATTTTCACAGTTTCGATGCGTTGGTCATATGTATGTGTGGTCGTAATCGAGGGATAGTTGGCTTTGCTTGTATTTAAATTATGATTGTAACGGTGTACCCCAGCATCTGCCAATCGCTGTGCTTGATCTCCCTTGAGAATCCCCAAGCAAGCGCAAATTTTGAGCGGCATGGTACGACTAATTTCTTGTACAGCATCAATCACCTGATCCAGTTCCCGATCTGTCGGACCTTTGCCGGAAGCTACAATGCAATATGTCCCCGCTTTTCGTGCCAGGGCTTCCCTTGCCCCAGCCAACAATGATTCCTTATCCAGCATACTATACTTGCTGACAGGTGCCGTAGAAACGATGGATTGTGAGCAATAACCACAATCCTCCGGGCACAGACCACTTTTGGCGTTCATGATCATATTGAGCTTTACTTTTTTTCCGTAAAAATGATGCCTTACCTGAAATGCAGCTTGCATAATCGGTAATATTTCCACATCGTCCGCTTCCAGTACCGCCGTGCCTTCTTCCAGCGTCAGATTGCTGAAATGTATTGCTTTTTCAGCTAATGAGTCCCAATTTACAGCCTTATTGAATAAATTCATACTTCATCCTCCCTCATTTAGATGGTTATGTAAGCAGATGAGATTTTTACCGTAAGGAAATCCACTCTATTGTCAACTTAATAATTATGTATTAGGTTGACAATAACACAGATATCATATCAATTCACATCCTTTATGTAAAGAAGACAAATTAAAAAGCGACCCCACATCATTAAAGGTCGCTTTCCATATTTATTCCATTATGAGACTCCTGCTTCCTCCACGATGATAGGCTGTTTGATTAGCCGAATACGTGAAATCCGCTTGTTTTCAACTTCTTCTACAATGAACATACATCCTTCAAACACTACAGACTGACCTGGCTGTGGAGGGATAACCTCTACATGTGAGTAGAGCCAGCCCCCTACTGTATCATAATCCTCATGATCAAGATCTAGCCCGAAACGATCGTTCACTTCATCAATTAATAACATACCGTCAATGGAAAATTCCTCGTCATTAATCTGCTCACAACTCGGACGTTCTTGGTCGAACTCATCCTGAATTTCACCGACGATTTCTTCCATAATATCTTCCAATGTTACCATACCCGATGTGCCACCGTATTCATCAATCAAAATTGCAATTTGCGTCTTGCTACGCTGCATGCGTTTGAGCAGATCACTAATTTGCGTTGATTCAGGAACAGCAAGAATCGGGCGAATCATCGTACGGGTATCCAGCGTGTTCGCACGTAGAAGATCTTTAATATGGATAAAGCCGATAATATGGTCCTTATCTTCGGCGCAGATTGGATAACGGGTTCTCATGCTTTCCGTTGCAATCGCGAGATTTTCTTCTGTGGACTCATTACTGTATAAACAGATCATCTCCGTGCGCGGAATCATGATTTCCCTGGCGGTCGTGTCGGCAAAATCAAATATATTATCAACAAGCGCCAATTCCGTATTATCAATTAGTCCGCTCTTATTGCTTTCTTTCATCAGAATGCGTATTTCATCCCCCGTATGCGCGGAATCATCATATTCGGATACCGGCTCCAGACGGAACAAACGCAACAGGCTGTTCGCCATTCCATTCAACGCCCATATGAATGGATACATCAACTTGTAAAACCAAGTCATCAGCATGGCCGAATACAGTGTAATAGTCTCAGATTTACGAATAGCTATCGTTTTGGGTGCCAATTCACCCAACACAATATGCAGAATCGTAATGACAATAAATGCAATCACCACGGCAGTACCGTGTACGTATACCGCTCCCAAGCCAACGGCAGTAAATATAGGCTCAATCAAATGTGCGATGGCCGGCTCTCCGATCCATCCCAGTCCCAACGATGCTAAGGTAATACCCAATTGGCAGGCAGACAAATAAGCGTCCAAATTGTGTATCATATTGGCGGCGTATACGGCCTTTTTATTGCCCGCCTCCACCAAGGTTTCGATACGGCTGCCCCTGACCTTCACCATGGCAAATTCCGCAGATACAAAAAATCCATTCAATAATACTAATGCAAAAACAATAATTAAGTTAAACATACTCGGTAAAGGGTCACTCAATATGCTCCCCATCAGCCGTCATTACGGCAGACAGGCGCACCTCCTTCGGATATTTTCATCATAGACAGAACGATAACACATCATAAGCAGCGTCAACTTCCCAACACATTCACCCCTTCCGGCTTCCATAAGCCATATTCCGCATAAATGTTTAAATCATTCATCAGCTTATATTTAATTATATAACTATACTCTATACAGTCAAACTACAAGCAATGTCAGAAAAATCAATCCCTCTATCATTTAGGTCGAAAAGCTCTCATTTTCGCCTCTTACCACCAAGAAAGCAACTATATTTGAGAAAGAATATAAACAAAATACATCCCCTGCCGTTTGGCAGAGGATGTAAACTCATATATATGAAGGCATCAGCGAACCGGAGATCCGCCCGGGTTCCCGATGACGCCGGGATATTGGTACAACAATGGCTCATCAAAAGTTGCATAATCTAGGTTTAACATCAGCAGAATGGTCCGTTTGCCTGTCGCCGGATCACTAATAATAATATGGTCCCGACCTGCTGCTTCCAGAATGCCTTTGAATATTTTAGCATTCCATTCTCGGTTATTTTCATAGGTCATATAAAAAGTTCCCGTTTTGCCCAAGTTCAAGCGTAAAATATTCTCGATGTATGATTGCTCGTATTGAGGAGTCTGAACCTGCACTACCGTACCCGTTGGTGTCATAGGGCTGCCACTACTTACTTGAGGTGGAAAGCCAGTCATAGGTTGCATGGTTCCGGCTGGAGCCATTCCTCTTGGCCATTCGGGATATCCATTGCCGGAAGCATAAGATACGGGACGGTAAGCTTGCTGTGAAATCATTTAAATTCCTCCTAAAATGGTTTTAATTTTTAAATTCTTCAAGCCATCCTGAAAGGTGTCTAATATACATTAGGACAGTCCTGTGCAGTCGGGCTAAAAAAGCAATGGGCTTTAAAGCGTCCGGTATTGGTCTGGTTATACCAGGTACCCGGGCAGTCTCCAGCCGGTCTGAAAAACCATAATGCATTGGATGCTGGACGTATTTTTTCACCATTGATTACACGCTGGGCAAGTCGAATGTCCCGATCACGGGCCCTCTGATAAAAATACCCCTTCTGAGTAGCCTCAAAACCTCCGGGGCTTTGAAACACCATGTCATTCATGAGGCGTATCCCTTGGAAATCTAGGCAATTGGCTAAAATTCGGTTCACACCGACATTGCCAACCATGAGCATTCCTGACTCGCCTTCACCTTCAGCCTCAGCCCGCATCAGCCGGGCGAGGGTCCTCACATCCTCTGAGTTGGTCTTGATTACAGCCACCGCTTCCCCTCCTTGCTTCTCCTTCACATACCCTATCCTATGGTACAAATGCCCAATAGGTGACAGTCCAGAAAATAAAAAAATAGCCCCAAGAATGGGACTACTCATTTAGGCTTTTATCATGGCTCGTAGATCATCTTACGCGTCATGCCACCATCGACCACTAGATTCGTGCCTGTTACAAAATCATTGCCGGGTTGTGTTAAATACAGACAGGCTCGTGCGATGTCTTTAGGGGTCCCTACTCGCCCAGCCGGATGCTGTTGATGGTCTTCCGCACGCAATTGCTCGTAATCCCCGGTTTCAATCCATCCTGGACTAATACAATTGACCTGAATCCTATCCTTTCCTAGCGATATGGCCATCGCGTGTGTAAGGGCAGCTATGGCTCCTTTGGATGCTGCGTAGGCTTCTGTGTCCGGCTCTGACATGAAAGCTCGTGTAGAGGTCATATTAACCACTGAGCCCCCTTCTGCGTTTCGCTTCATTACCTTAGCCGCTTCTCTGGTTGCAATAAAACAACTGCGTACGTTTGTATTCAGAATGTCATCCCATTCTGCTACGGTTAACTCATATGGAGATTTCCACCTGGATACGCCTGCATTGTTAATCAACGTATGAATTGTACCGTATTCTTCTTCCGTGGCACGGATCAGCGCTACAATATCTGCTTCCTTACGCACATCACAAGGAATAAAAATAGCCTGATGACCCTCGTTCCGGGCTGCTGCAGCGGCTGCGGCGCCCTCTTCCTCATTGTAGTCAGCAAATACAACTTTGGCACCCTGAGCAGCATAGGCAAAAGCGACCTCTTTCCCGATGCCATGCGCCGCTCCTGTTACAATAACAACTTGTCCTTCAAATGACACGACTTATTCCTCCTCTGAACTACTCTGTTTTAGTATATATGTACCAAAATGTGCCGTACAAGAAACATTCACAGCCCCCTACCCTGGCTCCTCGCAGAAGGCTGTAAATGAGCATGAATGTTTTTGACTGAATCCTACATTTTAACCTGCTCCAAGCTATAACGATTAAGACGCTGAAACCCGATATACCTTGTACCTTGAAAAGTAAGCCGTCCCTCATCCCCTTCAGCACATTGACCATATTCTTCCCCTGATACCTTGAACTCCATCCGGTCGCCACTCTCCACTTCAAAGGTTACATAATAGAAAGTATAGGTACGACTCCCTTGTTCCTCTTGGCGCCTCTGTTGGAGATGTGTCCTTCTGGCCGTAATGCGGGAACCCACCGTCAACACAGGCTGCCGCTTGTTCCGGCTCCATTCCATGACTTCCCTGCCCGCAGACAACACGACAATACCCAACACAACTACGAAAAATACGGGCAATACCGTACCCAGCCAATCGAACATCCATAATGACTCAAATCCCATGCACCGCACTCCTCTCCGCCAGGCATTCCACAGGGAAACCACTGGGCATCCTGACCTGCCTCAAGCCTTCTATAACAGTATATGTATGTTGCTGCCCAAATTTGATAGCAACCCTCAAGAACGCCAAGAGCCTCCACGGATTAATCCGGGAGGCTCAAGATATGGCGATATCAGAATGGCTCATCGATTTACACATGTACAAGCTGGAGATAACGTTGTGTTTCATCCAGAACTTCATGATCTTCTTCTTCGGCGTAACGCTCTGCGCATTGCTTGCAGTCCTCTTCCGTCGTGCAACCGTAGGCATCCTGACAAGTGTAGCAAAATTGAAGGTAGTATTGGGTTAACATATGATCCTGATTCGCTCTCATGATTATCACTCCTATCGTTGTTTACAGGTTTAGTATAACAGTGGCTCATTTGTTAGTTTGTGATTTTTTTCACATGTTGTCGTATAAAATTTAAATTTTTTAAAAATAAAACGCCCTGGGAAGACATCCCAGGGCAATCACCTTTATCACGATTACAAAATTCTCCAGTTCGCACCACCATCTGTTGTTTTTAACAGCAGTGATTTCTTGTCGTCGAGTCGTTCCAAAAGCAGCCAACCTACCGATGAAGAAGCAAAACGCAGCTTGACTGATCGTGGGTAGTCTTTTAGCTTCGAAGGCAGCACCTTGTTGCCTTTGAGACTTGTCCACGTCTTGCCTCCATCTATTGTATGGCTCATTCCGTTTACGGTTATAACCCATCCTTCTTTATCGCTTAGAAAGGTACGCCCAGGAGTTATAGAATTATTATTGCTACTCAGACCCAATGGCACATCATTCCATTGTATTCCTGTATTATTCGTAAACAGCCCGTTATATTTGGTACCGTTATCCCCATAGCAGAAAACCGGAATCCAGTATGAGGAACTGTTACCTTTAAGAGACTGCTGAGCTTCTGCCTTAGCCTGAGGGCACCCTTGCATGCTGTTAGCGACTGGAGTCCACGTTTTCCCTTGATTCGAAGTTTTATACAACTTCACGCTATTGTCCACGTTAATCGCCACAAAACCCTGATTGTTGGAAGAAAAGCTCATTCCCGCCATACTGCCTTGATCGGGTAAACCTGAGCCTGATTTGTTGGAAGTCATACCAGAACTTTGCGCAACTTTATTCCACGTGGCTCCTCCGTCCGTGGTGTGATACAACATTTTTTGTTGATCCTGCTCATTCAGTTTTGTATAAGCCATGATCCAGCCTGTGGTTGGATTTACATATTGAATCGAGCTTACATGGTCTCCGCTAGGTAGCGCTGAAACATCCCAGCTCTGCCCTCCATCTGCCGTTCTTAGAATGACTGTTGCTGTTTGGTCCAGATTTTGGCGGACGACCCAACCGTGACGTGAATCTGTGAAACTGATATCCTTGCCATATTCAAGCTTGTCTTGAAATTGGACGTTTTCAGAAGGAGAAATATTATTCCATGTTTTCCCACCATCATGGGTATCATAAAGTCGAAGCTCATTATGGGTAACTCCCCAAACCAACCCTTTATTGTTATCGATTAAATGAAAATCCGCGATTCGTGTCTGTACTACATATTTGGCGTTTGGATCGCCAGCCTTTGGGGTTACCGGCGGATTAATAGTTATCGTTTGTCCCTGGTCATCTGGTTCCTCAATCGGAGGTTTAGTTACAGTTTTTGGGGGTTCAGCAGAACAGGCAGTTAGCAGGATGCCCGTCAATAGCATTACTCCTCCCAAGAGCGCACGCCAGCGCAGTTTCATATCAAAATCCTCCCTCGATGGCATGCGGTAATCACGTGCCAAAAGCTTATCTGAAACAGAATTATACCATAAACACCCCTATGTGACACTTTTCGCGTAATGACAAAAAAAACCGGCTCCTTCACAAAAGTGAAGAATGCCGGCTTTTTTCATACTAATATTGTTAGGATTTATGATTCAACAAACTTTTGTGATATCCATAGAAGAAATAAATCAGTAATCCAAGCAGTAGCCACACGATAAATCCGATCCAGGTGCTGATATGAAGCTGAAGCATCAGACCGATGCAAACCAAAGCACTCAGTAGCGGAAGTAACGGAACCCATGGTACGGTAAACCCTCTTTTTAAATCTGGTCGTGTCTTCCGCAAAACGATGACCCCAACCGAAACTACAGCAAAAGCGAACAGGGTTCCAATACTCGTCAAGTTGGTCAGTGCATGTAACGGGAACAAACCACTTGCCAATGCGATAATGCTACCCACCAGCCATGTGCTTCGAATCGGTGTTTGAGTTTTGGCATTTATCTTAGAAAGAAAAACGGGTAAAAGACCATCTCGTGACATAGAAAAAATTAATCGTGTCTGGCCGTACAACAGCACCAGCAAAACGGTCGTCATCCCAGCAATCGCACCAACTGAAATTAATCCAGCTACAAAATCCTGATGAATAAAGCGGAGAGCAAACGCAACCGGATCACTAACGCCCAACTGCGTATAAGGTACCATTCCCGTTAACACAACTGAAACGGCAATATACAATATCGTGCAGATCGCTAAAGAGGAAATAATGCCGATGGGCATGTTCCGTTGCGGATTGCGTACCTCTTCAGCAGCAGTTGAGATAGCATCAAAGCCTAGATAAGCAAAAAATACGATTGCCGCAGCACTCAATACACCAGAAAATCCATAAGGCAAGAACGGTGTCCAGTTGGCAGGCTTAACATAAAAGATTCCAATTCCAATAAATAGCAGTACGACCCCGACTTTGACACAAACCATAATGAAATTGAATCGGACCGTTTCCTTGGCTCCGAGACTAAGCAACAGTGTGATGAGCATGATGATGCACACCGCTGGCAGATCAATAATGGTCCCCTTGGTCGAATCGAAGGCTGCGGTTAAAGCTAACGGTAGATGTATATCAAATCCGGCCAGCAAGCCTTGAAAGTAAGCAGACCAGCCACTACTCACAGAGGCGGCCGCCACTCCATATTCCAGAATCAAGTCCCAACCTAGTACCCAGGCCAGAACTTCTCCAAAAACAATATAACTATATGCATAAGCGCTCCCAGCCGCGGGAACTGTAGATGAAAGCTCTGCATAGCACAAGGCTGCCAATACGCAGGCAATCCCTGCAATAACAAAAGAAAGCATCAAGCCGGGACCTGCATTTTCTGCTGCTGCCTTGCCAGTAATAACAAAAATCCCTGTCCCGATGATGCATCCTACTCCTAGCATGGTGAGATCAAAAGGCCCCATTGTTCTCTTTAAGTGACCTGTAGATCCGCTTTCCTCGTGCGAGAGCAGTCCTGTTTTTTTTCGAAATAAGTCCATATTCCTAATCCTCTTTCCATAATTTCATGCGTCAATATCGGTGCTGCAACGCTTTAGTGCATGTTCTTATCATTCGATTAATTATTAGCGAGCTCGCCTTTGAAGTCAAGGAAAAATGTCATATTTCTTTGCGGTGGGTTAGTATATAGGGTACACTAAGTTGGAAAGATAAATTTTTAAGTAATATCCCAAAATGAAAAGGTATACAACCCGAGAAGGAGATGAGGATTTTATGAGCTTAAAACCTTACAAACGAAGTAGAGTGGCTATTGTCGGCATGGGAGCGGTTGGCACAACAACCGGCTACACCCTGCTGCTGCGCCAACGCATGCAAGAACTTGTCTTTATTGATGTCAACGTCAAAAAGGCGAAGGGGGAAATGCTCGATATGAATCATGGGCTTCCTTTTCTCGGCGGTGTCAAAGTATGGGCGGGTGATTATGAAGACTGCCGTAATGCAGATATCATCATTGTTGCAGCGGGAGCTTCACAAAAGCCGGGAGAAACACGTATTGATCTGCTTAAACGTAATGCCGAAATTTTTGAAAGTATTATTGATAATATCATCAAGGTCAATACACATGGCATTTTGCTGATCGCAACCAATCCAGTGGACATTCTCTCCTACATCTCTTGGAAACGCAGTGGTTGGCCTTCAAGCAGAGTCATTGGATCAGGAACGTTGCTGGACAGCGCACGCTTCCGCTATCTGATCGGGAAGCAAAAGGGCATCGATCCACGAAGCATCCACGCCCATATTATTGGAGAACATGGTGACTCTGAGTTACCTGTATGGAGCACAGCCAACGTGGCTGGAACTCCACTGGAGTTGGACGAAGGAACGAAAAATGAAATTTTTGAGAATACGAAGAATGCTGCCTATGAAATTATAGATGCCAAAGGCGCTACATCCTACGCCATCGGGCTGGCTCTTGACCGTATCGTAGCCGCTATTCTCGGAGACGAGGGGTCGGTACTTAATGTGTCCACCCTGCTGGAAGATTATAACGGTGTATCTGACGTTTATTTAGGTGTTCCAAGTATCGTGGATCACAATGGAGTACGTGAAATTTTGGATCTTCCGCTCAATGACGAGGAACGTGCAAGGTTGGTTCAATCTGCGGACAAGCTGAAAGATCAAATTAGTAAAGTGCATATGTAATTCAGTAAGTCAAGAATATAAAAGCTAAACAAAAACGGGCCTCCACAGCGGATACATCCGTTGTGAGGTCCGTTTTTTTATAATATAATTCCGTTCGTTTGTCGCCCTGCTATGCGTTCCAAATTACCAAGGTGGTGTATCGCCATCCATACCCTCATTTTCATGTTGCCGTTTCTCTTTGAGCCGCTCAGCCACCGTTTCAAAGGATTCAGGTTGTAGCAGCTCAATCGGAGAAAATCCCTTTTCAAACGTAAATGCATCACCTTCAATAATAAGTGCATATCTATCATGAAGTTTCGTGATATGCAGCTTGGCACCAAAGTCGGATAGTAACCCACGCACAGCCGTATCATCCAGTTTGAAACGAACTTCAATTTCCGGTTTTAGCTCGACAATATGCTGCGCAGCTTCTACGACCTGAAGAGGTTCCCATTTTCCTTGCAGATCCCGTTTTTCGCTGGCCGCCCACAGCTCCAGATCGCGCTCTTCCTGCTGTCTTTCCTCATTAGATGCATCCGGCCATTTGGTTTCTACATAGTTCTGAACAAAGCCCATGACATGCTCATTAACGATTTCCGGCATGGATTGCTCATAAGTGACGAATTTCAAAAAGTCTTCAAAATACCGCGCATGCGAAGACTGATGTATTTTAAGCTCCCACTCATCGTTCATACCCTCCTCCAGCATGTAGGGATACATGATGGATTTCATATTACGGGCTGAAATGGCCATTTCGACCTCACTGACCAGGCTGCTTTCAGTAATTCGTGCAATTTTGGGTTCAAAATCACATTTGAGTACAAAAATAAACGGGTCGTCAGAGTGGGTATTTAATGTAGCCTGTACAATGATCAGTGCTCCACCTCGTACCGCGCTTGTATCCAGGTACATCCGCACCAGGTCATCACATGCATTTTTAAAATCTTCCTTATCCTCTGCTGCTCGTAGTCGAGCGAACATATTGAAATTCGGATTACTGCTCAGCTCATGTTCCGGTTCAACGATAAAGCGGCCGATTTTAGTCGGTGCCTGCTCTGTGCTTGGATTTTTTTCAACCTTTCGCTTGCTAATGCGAGCAAATTCCCCGTCCAGAAATTTTTTGACATCACTCTCATCGTAATCATAGTCATCCATTGTAGCATAATGCTTGTAGGACTTACCGCCTTGTCCTTCTTTCCCGTCTACCTGAATCACAAAAAAAGATAAAAAGTCCACTTGAAAGTTCATTTACGTTCTATACGCTCCTTTTCAGGCATGTACGCGTAATTATATCACTATGATTTTAAAAGGTACATCGGATTCAGATTCTGGTAGATAATAGACACGTAATAGTTAACATAATATTTATTATGTAATTTTGTTTTTTTATTTGGATATCCCATCCAATTTGTAAATATGTAGTGCTCCACCCCTTTTCTATTCTAATCCGCTTTTTTTGCATGATTGACTATTTCCTTTTCTATTCTCTATTTTATTCAGGGATTACAAAAAACATTTGACTAAATAGCAGTATATTTATTATATTATCTATTATTATATAGACAAATTATAATTTTGTTTATAAAAATATTCAAAGAAATACTCTGAAAATAAGAAAGGAGAGTTTGTTGTTGTTTAAAAATCCATATATAAGGACCATTATTGCCTCCAATGCGTTGCTAAATTTGGGCATCTGGGTGCGGAACTTTGCCATACTGTTGTATGTAACAGATCTGACCCATAATGATCCTGTATACGTATCGCTCATTTCGGTCGCTGAATTTGCGCCTATCTTTCTGTTTGCCATCATTGGAGGTACATTTGCAGATCGTTGGCGGCCTAAACGGACAATGGTTAGTTGCGATCTGCTGTCGGCCGCGTCTATTTTTATCGTGTTGCTCGCATTGTGGTACGGGTCATGGCAGGTGCTCTTGCTATCCACTTTCTTTTCGGCCATTCTATCTCAATTTTCTCAGCCATCTGCGATGAAAATATTAAAGCAGCATGTAGCACCAGAACAGCTTCAGGGAGTGATGGCTCTTTTTCAGTCTCTCATGGCATTATTTATGGTTATCGGTCCTGTCGTCGGTACATTTATTTATCAACACTTTGGAATTTTCTCTTCATTGTCTATAACCGGAATGTTGTTTCTTATCTCTGCGCTTGTTCTAACTCGTATCCCACAAGATGAGCAAGTAATTGAGATAGATCGACCAACACATTTCATTGAAGAGCTTAAAGAAGGAATACGTTATGTATGGAATAACCGTACACTTCGCACGCTTGGAGGAACATTTACCATAATTGGGCTGGCGGTCGGACTTATTCAACCATTAATGGTTTTTGTATCTATCGAGAACCTTGGACAAGATAAGGAATTTTTACAATGGCCGTTAATGGCGAACGGAGCGGCTATGCTGTTGGGCGGCGGTCTGATTATGGGGGTTGCCAAAAAAGTCCAGCCGCAATTGCTCCTGGCGACTGGACTTCTGGTCAGCACACTGACAACCTTTGGAGTCGGATGGTCGCACAATATTGTGCTGACAATGGCATTGCAAGTACTCAGCGGTCTATTTTATCCTTGCATTCATATTGGTATCAACACGATGATGATGAAAAATGCCGAAGCTGCTTTTATCGGCCGCGTCGGTGGTGCCCTCTCTCCCCTGTTCTCGGGGATGATGGTCGTGGGTATGAGCATCGGCGGTACACTCAAACGCGAATCCTCCCTGAACACCGTATATACCGTGAGTGCCGGTTTATTTTTACTGGGAGCGATGCTGTTGTTACCATTGCTACGTGACAGGCAGCCTGTACAAGCTGTCATAGCCGATGATTCTGAATAACACCACAAGAAACCGCCCTTGGTAGATATGACATCTCCCGGGGCGGTTTCTTAATGTTTGTATCCTGAGTTCATACAGACTATTACTCTCTTACCTCATGCTGTCTGTTCCACAATCGTGCATATAGGCCGTTGTTATCCAACAGTTCATCATGTCTTCCCTGCTCCACGACCCTTCCTTTGTCCAAAACTACAATACGGTCTGCGTTTCGAATCGTTTTGAGCCGATGAGCAATCGCAATAACTGTTCGACCTTGTACAAGACGATTAATAGCCTGCTGAATATCCCTTTCATTCTCAGGGTCCAGCGAAGACGTAGCTTCATCTAGCAAAACAATCGGCGAATTTTTAAGTATAGCGCGGGCAATGGATATCCTCTGTTTCTCGCCGCCCGATAACGTACTGCCTCCCTCACCTACCCGGGTATCATATCCCTTGGGTAGCCTGGATATAAAATCATGGCAACAAGCTTGGCGAGCAGCAGCTTCGATTTCTTCCTGTGTAGCATCGCTTTTGCCAAATCGAATATTGTTCGCAATGGTATCTTGAAACAGATATACATCCTGGAACACCATAGATATCTTGCGCAATAGCGCTTCCGTATTCATCTGTTGTATGTTGTTTCCACCTAATAGCACGTTGCCCTGATCCGGGTCGTAAAAGCGGGCAATCATCCGCAATACCGTACTTTTTCCGCTGCCGGAGGGTCCTACTAATGCTGTGAAAGAACGAAACGGCATAGACATACTCACATTCCGCAATACTGGCTGATCACCATATCCAAAACTTACGTTTCTTAGTTCAATATCGTGTCTCTCCGAAGGCAATTGGTCACCCGGCATCACTGGCTCGTTCAGCAATTGGACGATACGTTCACCTGCCTGCTCGTGGTATCTAAATTCAGCGAAGTTTACAAGTGCAGTGGTTAGGGGATCATAAATACGTGTTCCTACAATCAGAAAAGAAACAAACACAATAACATCCATCTGACCCGCCAGCAGTAGATATACACCGATCATAACCATCCACGTCAAGCCAGACCGCATGAAAGCAATAGCAGCCAATACAATCGGTCCTAACAACCCTTCAATACGGATGCTGTGCCGCATCAGTTCTCTAAACGCAAGCTCCAGCCGAACAAAACGCTCACCAGTTAGCTGGTAGGCTTTAATCACCCGAATACCATTTAAATACTCCTGTAGACGATTCGCAGCATTGATTTTGGCACGCATATGATTGGCCCCCAGCCGCCGCTGGATACGGGAAGTAAGCAATACCAACAAAATGGCCACCGGAAAAGCAGCAAACAATGCCAGCGCCATCCGCCAATCTAAAAAGGATAATCCAATTAATGCCAGCAGTGGCATCGTCACCGCCCCGATCATCTGCGGCACCAAATGGGAAATCCCATGTTCCACCATTGTAAAATCACCCATCATCATATTGGCTAGGTCACCGGGATCGCGTTTGTTTAGAAATCCCAGAGATAGTCTACGCAAATGCTCAGCTAGACGCGACCTCCCGGTTACCGAGGCATCATAGGCTCCACGGTATTGGGAACGATAAGCTGGAATCTCACACAGAAACAGCAGAAGTAGCGACAGGAGCAGACCTCCACTAATCCACCATAAGTCAGCAGATTGGAGCGAAGCTCCCGGATGGATGAAAGGCTCGAAAATCAGACGGGCCGCCCCTACCAGCAAGGCAAAAGGAACCAACCCTGCGATATTGGCTAAGGTTGTGTATAATACCGGTTTTAACAGTACCCTTGGATTTCCAGCCGTGATACTTTGCAACATTCTCATCATTGAGCCGCCTCCTCTTCCCGTGCCCCAATCTGCCATTGTCCGACATCCGTATAGGCCTGCCATAAGTGGGCATACAGGCCGTTTACTTCCAGCAACTCACTGTGCTGACCCCGTTCAGCAATACGTCCTTCCTGAAGCACCAGAATCTGATCCGCATGCTGAATAGTAGACAAACGGTGTGCAATAACAATAACCGTCTTGTTTTTCATTAGTTCTTTTAATGCCAGCTGCATTTCATATTCATTTTCAGGATCAGCAAATGCCGTAGCTTCATCCAATACGAGAATAGGTGCATTTTTGAGAATGGCACGTGCTACCGCAAGTCGCTGCTCTTCTCCGCCCGATAGGTATACCCCTCCAGCTCCGATGAGCGTATCATAGCCGTTCGGCAGCTTACAAATGAACTCATGACACTGTGCTGCCTTTGCAGCCGCTATAACCTGCTCCATAGAAGCCTTCGCATCACCTACGGCAATATTGTTAAATACGGAGTCATAAAACAAAAAAGTTTCCTGAAATACAAAAGCAACCGTATCCATCAGGTTAGATGTGCTCATCTGGCGGATATCGGCCCCACCAATGCGGATTGCACCTTTCTGTACATCCCAAAAACGCGGCACCAAATTGGCAATCGTCGATTTACCGGAACCAGACGGGCCGACTAAAGCGGTCATTTTCCCTTGTCTTGCCGTAAAAGTGATATTAGACAGCACATAGGTCGATGGATTGTCATCTCCGTCCTCATGCTTGTTAACCTCTTCTGTGTTTCCATAGGAAAAGAAAACTTGCTCGAACTGCACATCATAAGTAGTCGGCTTTTGCGGATGTGCTGGCTCTTGTATTGCAGGTTCTTTAAAAATACGGTCAATCCGATCAACGCCTTCATTAATATCACGCATTGAAGACATGAGATGCATAATTTTAAACATGGGTGCTGACACCCCGGGGGCCATTACCAGAAAAAATAGTAACACCGAGGCAAATGCAACATTCTGCGGGTTACCACTCAACAGGTATACACCGACAGGAAGTACAAAAGCAGCGAATGAGCCAATAATTACCTTAAAGACGAGAAAGCCAGTTTCAAATTGGTCAGTGAATCTCATGCAATATTCACGATAATGCACCATATCGGAATAAAACTTACGAAACGAATGCACCGTCTGTCCAAACACCTTGATTGCGGGTATACCACGGACATACTGCACAGCCGATCCGTTTAGACGTTCCAGTGAGTTGTAATATTCCTTGATGTTATCCTGTGTTTTGGAGCCACCGATCAGCCTCATTTGAACGGTGAAAGCAAGCAGAATCGGCACGATACAAGCGAACGCCAACCATATATTCAAGCTAAACATGGCAACAATCATCACTACTGCTGTCACGATAACCTGCACCAGATCCGGTAATTGATGAGCGACAAACGTCTCTACTTTTTCCACATTTTGCTCCAAGGTCTTTTTGACAGCCCCCGTGGAAGTGCCATTAAGCCATCCTAAGGGGAGTTTACCGATGTGCGCAGACAGCTTGACGCGTAAGCCGTATAAAATACGGAAAGCCGCAATATGTGAGATAAGCCCGCCGATGTACATTGTAATAAGGCTGGCTAATAAACCTGCTAAAGCAATCAGTCCCCATTGAATCATCAATGGCCCGTCTGCTGTTGTAGGTTGTGCAGCGTGCTCAAGTAGCTCCTTGAGTACAAAATAAACTGAAGCATAAGGCACCAACATGAAAATGGCACTTAAACCGGAAAATAAAGCGGAAACAGCAAGTAATCCGCGTTTTTCCCCAGCGATTTGAAGTAATCGGGCAATGCCCATTTTTGGTTGCATGAATCATTTCTCCTTTCCAAATACGGCAGTTGCAGAATGCTTGAGCCTGTGTCTATTGTAGGCTCACATTCTGCTTCCTACCGCCAATTCCGGGAGAAACATCACCACTGGAAGGAGAGTTTTATAAAGATGAAGGTTTTATAAGGAGCATAAATTCTTATTTTTTCGGTAGGCACTTGGATTGTAGCCATATGTTTTACGGAATAGTGCGGCAAAATGACTAAAGTTACTATAGCCGACCATCGCTGACGCTTCACTGACTGAAATCTGCTCCTGTTCCAGCAGTTGCTTGGCTTTTTCCAGTCTCTGCTGGCGCACAAAGCCAAATACTGTTGTGCCGAATAGCTCTTTAAAGCCATTTTTCAGTTTTTGCTCATTAATATGTACCATCTGTGCCAACCGAATCAGACTGGGAGGCTGAACCAGTGTACGGAGTAAAATGTCTCGCGCCTCGTGAATACATTGCACATCATTGGGTTTAATCGTCATAGAAACTTTAGGTGGAGAAGTGCGTGTTTCTTGCAAAAACAGAGCCATCAATTCCAGCGTTTTGCTCTCCAAGAAAAGCTGACGGGTTATGCCCTCATAAGAATGAGATGACAATTCCTGAGCAATAGCCCGCATATCAGGAGTAATCAACGCTTCTATGCAAGCAAAAGATTGCTCCAAACGAATACCCAGTTCCTGTAGTAACTCTTGCCATAGCAATGGATTAAAACGCAGCTCTAGATGATTCATCACATTACTAGCTGCTATCTCTGCGTGAATCTTCACATCATTCATGTAGACGAGCTGTACATGTCCCCCGTGCTCACGATCTGAACGAAAATCATCCACAGACCAAGTGGCGGAATAATCGATGTTTAGTGCCAACTCCAGATAAGGCTTATCAATTCTTCTTGATATCTGGACTGGCTCATGAAATAACATTTTGCTTTGTGATAGCTCAAGGCCATTGCGTAAAAAATGTGTTCGATGTATTCCGTCTCCCCACTTTTCGGGTATCTGATAAAAATGTTCGTGCTGTATTCCTGCTGGAGTGGAGCTATTTTCATGAATCATTAAGTTGGAATCGATTATCTGATTAAAATATTCATTAAAAGTAGACGGTGAAGTTTGTGTCTTCATCTTGTCATCACTTCCTTCTTATAGCTGGATTCGCAGTACATACGAGTTTCATTCACCATTACAATTATAATGATTATCATTCTCAATTAAAAGATGGTAATCATTCATTGAGTAATCGGTTTACATAATATATATTACATAAACCCCTTATCCTCATGGTCACTTTTACATCGAATTGAAGAAGTCGCCCTTGACTTCATTACCTGTCTGATCGTATATTATGGATAGATCTTCAATTAAGGGAGAGATTTTAATGTCGGTGAACGTTCTTAACTAAGCAATTGCATATTCAGGGAAGACCATCAGGCGCTTGTACCCTTTAGGGACAGGTTTGTTTCTTGCTGAGTTTTTACCCTGGTATTAGTTAAGAACATGCGGATATCATAAATCGCCTTAGGGATTATTTTCATCTAGGCCTTATTCCGTGCTGTGTTCAGCACGGTTTTTTTGTTTCCAACTTTTGTGAACTCCTTTTACACGTTTTTCTATTCATAAGCCAATGAACTGATATGTTGGTTGGCCTGTGGATTAAAACGCAGAATTGATGAGAGCACATGCTGGATTATAGGCTTATTTGATGATACACTCCCTCTCCCTTAAAGGGCGGAGAATGAACGTTTTGTTCATTCTCCGCCCTTTTTTTGTTTTTCAGAAAGGTTTTAAAAAATCCTGTCAATACACAACTAAAGGAGAGATTTATCCATGAATGAAACTACAATGTTGCGTTTGGAATATGACCAGATTAAAACAAGAGTGTCTGAATGTGCTTTTTCATACCTAGGTAAGCAGCATGCCGCTTCCATGCAGCCAATTACAGATATCCGTACAATCAAAATTCGTCTTAACGAAACGAGCGAAGCTTTACAGCTCATTCGCCACGGAGCTAGCGTACCTGTTCCTTCATTGGAAGGAATGGAGCACATTCTGCACCTCTTGGGAACTGGCTATATGTTCAGCGAGCGTGATTTTTCTCATTTGGCCCAATTCATCAGAAGCTGCATGCAGCTGATGAAATATATGCATGCCAAGGCGGATTCAGCTCCAACCGTCAGTGCTTATGCCTCTTCCATGTATGACATGGAGTCACTCCTATCCGAAATCGAGAGATGCATTTACTCGGGTCGAGTAACGGATAATGCCAGTAAAGAACTAGCTAAAATTCGCAAAAAAATTGCAGTTACTGAAGAACGTATCAAGAGGAAACTAGATTCTCTTATCAGCCGTCACCGATCCATCATGCAGGAAAATATGATCAGTCAGCGCAATGGCCGTTACGTCCTTCCGATCAAAAAAGAATTCCGCAAACAGGTGAAAGGCAATGTACTGGATGAGTCAGGTAGCGGTCAGACCGTCTATGTGGAACCTGCCGAGATCATAAATCTGCAATTCGAACAGAGCGCAAATATGGCAGAAGAATCAAAAGAGGAAATGAAAGTGCTAGGAGACCTGACCGCAATGGCTGAGTCATACAACCGTGAACTAAGCATTAATACAGAGACGGTAGGCATACTGGATTTTTTATTAGCTAAAGCCAAATACGCTATGACTCTGGATGCTGTCTCTGTCGAGCTTAACGATGATGGGATAATAGATATCTATGGTGCACGTCACCCATTGATGGCCCATACTATGGTGCCGCTTGATTTCTCAATTGGTGAAGGTTATTCTTCACTTATTATTACCGGGCCAAATACAGGCGGAAAAACGATGGCTCTCAAAAGCGTAGGTTTGTTAACACTCATGGTGCAATCCGGCCTGCTGGTACCTGTTTTGCAAGGTAGCCGAATGGCTGTATTCGAGGACATTGTGGTAGACATCGGGGATGGTCAAAGCATTGAACATGCTTTGAGCACCTTTTCTGCTCATATTCGCAATATGATTGGCATTTTGGAAACGGCAGGCAGTTCTACTCTGATCCTGATCGACGAAATGGCCTCTGGTACTGATCCGGGAGAAGGCGTAGGCCTATCTATCGCGTTGCTGGAAGAATTTCATCGTCGCCGTGCGACAGTAGTGGCTACCACGCACTTTAGCGAAATCAAGCATTTTGCTGAAAACACACCGGGGTTCCAAAATGCTCGCATGGAGTTTGATACCGAAACATTGCAACCCTTGTACCGACTTCGCATTGGCGAGGCCGGGGAAAGCTACGCATACGCAATTGCTTTGAAGCTAGGCATGTGGACTCGCATTATCGAGCGTTCTGAGGCCATTTCTGCTGGAAGAACGTCTCAGGATGCACAGGAGTTTTTGGTTATTCCCCCTTCTTTTGATGATAAAAAGTCTGACGATGTATATAAACCTGCCTCTAAAAAAGCATCTACAGACCGCACAGTCGCAAAACAGGGAAAACAAGAGCATCCGCTCATAACCAAGCCATTTGCTCTTGGAGATAGTGTTTATGCCAGCTACCTAGATCGAACCGGTATTGTTTACAAAACCGAGGATGAACGAGGCAATGTTGGAATTTTGATTCAAGGACAAAAGTTGATCATAAATAAAAAGAGGCTCACTCTTCACATCGCTGCAACAGAATTGTATCCTGACGACTATGATTTGGATATTGTGTTAGAAACAAAGGAAAACCGCAAAAAACGGAAGCTTCTAACGCGCAAGCATGTTCAGGGGCTGATAATTGAATCTCCCCCGGAAAATGAAAAATAAGTTGCTTTGAAATGTTATACGTATCAAACAAATAAACATAATATATATTATGTAAACTTAAAAAAGCAAAAAGGCGTGTCTTAAGTTCAAGGCACGCTCTTTTACTTTTATTTTATCTTATACCTCAAGATGGTGTGACTGCATGTAGTTGTATATAGCACCTAGCAAATTCGCTTCATTGCCTAATTTACTTTGTTCAATATCTGCACGCACAAAATTTAAGATCGAATGCAGGTAAAGTTTCTCTAATTCTTCTTTAATGGTAGCAACCAGCAAAGGATTGGCAGATATGCCTCCCCCGATCACAAACTTTTGAGGGTCAAGAATTGTTTGTAAATTAATAATTTGTGTTGCGATGTTCCTACAGTATTCTTGAAAAATCTTTTGTACCGTGTGATCACCTTCTTCAATAAGCTTGAATACTTTTTCACCTGTTATAGCATCTTCAGGAAGTCCTTTAGCCTTGGCAACAGTTTTAGCTAAAACAGAACTACTCCCTTGCATACCAAGCAGATAATCAACATTGTCTGCATGCTCATTGTTAGTTCTGATGAAGGAGAATTCCCCAGCCGATAAATGATGACCTTTCAGCAATTTTCCTTGAGAGATGATTCCGCCGCCCATTCCTGTTCCAACTACCAAAACAACACCATCAGCGATCCCCTGTAGTGAGCCGCGCCATACTTCTCCAAGAGCTGCACACTTCCCATCATTTTCAATAGCTACAGGCAAATGAAACGCTTTCTTGAAAACTTCGATCATATTGATATCGTTTATATACCTTAACGAACCACCATGCACCATATGACCAGTGACCGAGTCCACAATACCTGGCATGCTGACGGCTACTCCTTCACATTCATCTATAAACTGATTATGAATTTGCTTCAAGACTATAAGCAGATTCTCTAGTGAATCTAATGGTGTAGCAACTTTACCTTTCGTCATAAATTTATCTTGAAAATATAAACTGAATTTAATAAAAGAGCCACCAATATCAAAAACCAGTATTTTATTTTTCATGCTGCTTATAGTCCTCTCATCGGGTAGTGTGAAATCTGGAGTGTATCTCTTAATAACGATAATTAATATTAATGCTTTTGTAAATCCATCATTTTCTTTATCGTTAATAACACACCGTTCTCTTCATTGGATTTGGTGATAAAACTTGCTGCATTTTTAGTATTCTCACAAGCATTTTTTACAGCAAAACTGTATTTGGCAATACTCATAAGCTCCACGTCATTTTCACCATCTCCAAAAGACATGGTTTCGTCCATAGTAACACCCAATATCTCTTGGAGTTTTCTTACCGTCTCCCCTTTATGGGTATGAAGGGCTGTAATATCCAGCCAATTTGCTTCAGAATCTACAATATAAATTTGGTCTAGCAGCGTCTTTTCAACATATTTTCTTAAAATGGAACTTCTCCCTGATGGATCGTAA
Source organism: Paenibacillus sp. ALE2 (assembly GCF_054113385.1). Lineage (NCBI taxonomy): Bacteria > Bacillati > Bacillota > Bacilli > Caryophanales > Paenibacillaceae > Paenibacillus > Paenibacillus sp. ALE2. The sequence continues at coordinate 4,312,217 of NZ_CM134213.1, read as the reverse complement.
ACAGTTATTTTAAGAAAGTTGCTATTTATTTGATCAAACGAATCAATCTTCAGCACTTCCTTGTAGGAGCCCTTCACAATCTTGTAATATTCCTCTTGAATTTGAGAGTGGACATAGGCTGCTTCAGTTGTACATGCGATGATAATAAAATCCTTAGCGAAAGCTTCAATTTGACTGATCGCTTGTAATGCCAAATTACGTTCAATTGTAAACTCTTTTACAACAACTCCATCCCTTTTAATACGAGTAGCACTGTCTCCCAAAATCCAGATTCCTTTTCCGTGCTCATCAAACAACTCTTCTACTCTTTCACATTGCTTACCTGTACAAGCAACAAAGGCGATATTATTTTCTTTCATCTCTCCGTACACCTGATTAAATAATTCAACATCAAAAGTACCACTATTGTTCAGAAAAGTACCATCCAAATCACTTACTACCAGTTTAAACATAAATAAGCCTCCCTTAATTGTTAGAGTTTCCTACCTGTCAGTTCATACTTACGGTTTTTTATGTTCTTTCCAGGGATCAATATCAAAGTCTCTATTAACCTAAGACATTTTCAATCCCCACATTGTCCCACTCCCTTGTATTCGTATCTCGACCTTTAGCAAAACCTATCCAATGTAATGGGCTCGAAACAGATTCGATTCACTTCATAAATCACTTAATTAAACACATTAATAAAGTGAGTAAAAAAAGCATCTTTATTAAGTGGATACAAAGCTACTCGAAAAAATCATCGATGGAGCGGTAAGGCTTTACTTCTATAGGATCTCTTGATAACACTAAACAACAATACGTTCCCCCCCATATAACTGAACACAATAAAATGAGTGAGATCATAGGGTACTCTCCTTTCTCTTTTAGGTTATATATTTACTTTAGCCGATGAAACGCGTTTCAGGTCAAGTTGTAATTTGTCTTAACTCTTCAAAATTTTCTTCTTCAGTATCCGATTCACTTGTTCTGAACTGAGCAGCATAAAAAGAAGGAACACAACGACTGCAACTGGAAAAAAATGAATACTTACCTGTGAAGCTATAATCCCAAAAATGGGCGGGAGCAAAGTCGTTCCTGTATAAGCAACTGCCATTTGATACCCCATGAGTTTAGCGGAATTTTCCTTACCAAACCGTGTTGGTGTTTCATGAAGAAGTCCAGGGTAAATCGGCGCAAGCCCTAAACCAATAAGAATAAAACCGGGTAATAAAAAGGCAACAGGCAAAGGAAGCAACAAAATGAGTCCTCCTGCAACAGCAGTAAGTTGGCCAATTCGGATTAACATACCATTATTTATTTTTATAGTTACAAACCCCGTAATAAGCCTGCCAACCGTGATTCCACCATAGTATAAAGATATCCAACCAGCAGCAGTGTCGGCTGTGATGTTCCTTGCGCCTACCAAATAGCTGGCTCCCCATAAGCCTACCGTGGCTTCCACACCACAATAAAACAAAAAAGCAATGAGCGTGTTCTTAACTCCCTTCATTCGAATTGGATTTTGTTTGGGTATGTTCTCAACATGTACGATATTGTCATCCATCTGTGAGTAGTCTGATGGGGATTCAGAAATAATGGGATTTTGTATCGCGGTAACACGTTTCCATAATGGCAGTGTAATGAGCAAAATAATAACAAGGCCCCACTGAATCATGGATACGGCTGTGTAACCACTTCTCCATGAATTGTAGTTCGAAATGTAGAAAGACATAATTATCGGCCCCATCGTAGCTCCAACTCCCCAAAAGCAATGCAGCCAACTCATATGATGTGCCTTATAATGAGTAGCCACATACTGATTGAGTGCTGCATCAACAGCTCCCCCGCCAAGACCAAGAGGAATTGCTAATAGTACAAGCCAAAATAATGAAGGCGCAAAAGAAAATCCAAGTAACGCTCCTGCAGTCAAAAAGCAGCTCATTAGAGTAATCTTACCTGTGCCTATTTTTTCAATGATACTTCCGCTAGCTAGACTTGATACAATGGTTCCGCCTGCAACGACCATGGATACTATTCCAGCTGACCCAAAAGCTGCCCCAAGTTCCGGCCACATCACAGGCCATGCTGCCCCAAACAGGGAATCCGGGATTCCCAAGCTAATAAACGCTAGATAAATAATAATCAGAAACCAGGTTGCCAACATTCCTTTCCTCCTCTGCTCAATACGATGATGTCATTATTTAAAGACAATAATAGGACGTTCTAATTCTTTTAGAGTTAACCCTCTCAACCCTGTTTTAAAATCTTCATAAAATAAATCTGAGAGAACAATGTCAGGATACAAAGGCATCTCATGCTTAGCTTTGTAGGCTTCCAAAAAATGATAGAAAGCCTCTTCTTCTATATTCTCTCTATAGACCACAATTTGATTAGGATCGAATACAGACTGTAATATTTGAATAATTTCACATACACTTTTGAAAAAAACTTCTCTTCCCTTGCTTTCATCCCAAACTATAGACGGAAGGAATTTGATTTCACCAGCCAATCCATGCTTGCCCTTTAAAACCCCATTACGCAAATAAATTCCCATCCCCGGTGGTGAATTTTCAGGAAAATAGACAGCCAGCACACATTGATCTTCATCGATCTGTTCTCTGTAAACGTATCCACATACAGCCGCATTTACATCATTCTCCACAATAACTGGTAAACCAAATTGGCTCTGCACATCCTCTGCCAGCCGAATTCCATTCAACCTTTCATGACTGCTGACTGTAATCTCTCCATCTACAGATTGTCCTGGGATTCCAATACCAATAACTTTAATGGAGGGATAAAGAGAAATGATATCTTGAATTATGGAATAAAATTGTGTAGCATCAAAAATTCGGAAGGGATGTTCTTCTTTCATGAGGACGTCCTCGTTTAAATTAACTACCGTGGTCGATACTACATCCATTCCTTGTTTTTCATTAATGTGTATAATCAGTGCCAGACTATACTCATAATTAAAACGATAGGTTAACGCATGTCTACCACCATTTGAAGGAACGATTTCATCTTCAAAAATTTCTCCATTATTAAGCAATTCCTGCATAAGAGTGTTGATAGTCACCACGCTTAAATCAGTCAATGCGGCCAGTTGGGGCTTTGTGGCCTTGCTAACCTGCTTCAATACTTTGCGAACCAGATTCAAGTTTATTTCTTTAATTAAATTTGTATTGGCTTTTTCCATACAGTGCTCCTTTGTTTACAAAATTAGTGAGATTACTTCATAAACCATGTTTATAAAGTGATCTCACTAATCTTGTAGCAAAATATTACCTTTGTCAAGACCATAGGATACTGGCTATTAAATAAGAACGTAAAATCATGGTTACAATTTACAATTCAAGTTTTAATCCTTTTAATTGGTTTACATAATAATATTTATGTAAACCTCGATTTATTTCAATATACAATACACTCGTGGAACATACTTACAATCCCGTTATTGGGATCTGAATATCCAGCTTATCCATCGCTTTTTCTTTTTCTCGATCTGTAACATGAGTATATACCGTGGTCGTTTGGATGGATGAGTGCCCTAGTAGCTCCTGTACGGTACGTAGATCTGCTCCCTTACGTAATAGCATCGTCGCAAATGTATGCCGCAGCTTATGACTGGAATAAGCCTCTCGACGTTCTATACCCTTTTCTTGCTGGAATCGTTCAAACGTTTCTGTAGCAATCTGTTGAATAGAACGCACTGCCAGACGTCGGCCTTTTTGGGATACGAACATCGCGTCTTCTTTACCTCTCCACGGCGTCAATCTTTCCTCCAACGCTTGCTCTATAAAATCACATACAGCCGTTGGTACTGGCAGGGTACGCCACTTACGTCCTTTACCGAACACATCTAATGTGCGTCTTTCTCGGCTGTAATCCGAGACATTCAAAGAATGGACCTCCCCCACCCGCAATCCCATGTAGACCATGAGCAGAAAAATAGCCATATTACGATTTGCATATTTCCCTTCCACCGCAAGCAAAAATGGCTGAATGTCCTTCTCATCCAGATAAACGGGCATACGATTCTTTTCAGTCTTTGCTTTTTTGATTCCCGCTGCCGGATTGGTGCTGCATAATTCAAATTCCTGTAGCGCTCTAAAAAAACTATTCACCGCAGCATGCTTGCGGTTCCGCGTACTATCTCCAGCTCCTCCCTCCCGCGCTTTAGATAAATATGACATCACATGAATCTTTTTCACCTGGTCGAGTGGTTTATCACGCAATGTACGTAAAAACTGTTTTACATCCCCTGTGTAATTCTTTTGCGTATGTATCGTATATCCGGCATCCTTCATCCAGATCAAAAATGCTTCCAGCTCCTCATTATACACTTCATCAATTTCGTCTATAGTATCCAGATCCATATGATGCAATTCTTTTATCATCGTGCTTGCCTCCATTCAGTTCAAAATCCGAAAAATGCTGTAAAACGATCATTTTCGTCTGATTTTTATCGACAATCCAATCGACATCTTATGCAGGAGAGCATCTAAAAGTCGTTTTAAACCTAAACTGCGTATAATTTATATTATACGCAGTTTTTTGAGCCCTTTTTAAGTATAAATAAAGCGTGTCTCTCTTGTCCAGTCTATGTACTTACCCTTTTTTGTTCATCCGATTATACGTCAACACATACTGCCTGTCTGACGGCAGATTCCTGCTGGACGCCTACATGCCTTATCATTTAAACTATTAGAAATTAATTTTTGAAAGAGTGGGATTACGGCGAAAGCATGAGACTCCATCGCCCTATCTTACAATGAAGTACAAGCATCATTTTCTGCCAGCTATAATTTCGTTTATATACTACATAATAATTATTATGTAAACTAATACTGGAGGATGATTGTATGATTAACAAATTGCACTGGTTGCCGGTCGGTCAGCTTGATATTGATCGCTCCTCACTCAACCATCATGCACAGCCTGGTGAACTGGTGCGTCTGCAAATCTGGTCGTATCTGCTGGAGACAGATCACGGTCCGATCCTCATAGATACCGGTATGCCAGATTCGTTTATCGACAACCCAGATTATTTTAAAAGTACACCATTTGAAGGACGCTTCATCCCCCGTATGACAGCCGATGATAGTATCGTGGCAGTACTGGATCGGATCGGCTATCAACCAGACGATATTCATGCCATCGTTATCTCCCATATGCATATGGATCATGCCGGAGGCAATCCGCATTTTCCGAATACACCGATTTATGTGCAGCAGACCGAAGCAGACGCTGCGATCGGTAATCTAGAGTATGCGCCGCCGGAATGCGTGCAGACGAACTTGAATTACCGACTGCTCCAAGGGGACCATGAGCTGGTTCCGGGCTTGCAACTGCTCTATACTCCGGGTCATTCGCCGGGTCATCAGTCCGCGCTGATCACAACAAAGGAATCGGGTCCGATCATGCTGACGATTGATGTTGCCTACACTCAGGAGAATTACGCAAACGACGTGCCATTTGACGGCTTTGACCGTGAACAGACACGCCAGTCAATTGCCCGCATTCAGCAGATTGTGCAGGAGGTCAAGCCGAGTCTGTTGTTCTTCGGTCATGATCCTGAGCAAGTAGCTGTTCAGCCGGTATATCCACAATATAAATAATGATAAATGTTGTAGCCTCTTATTCTTTTCTTCTCATTAGGTAGTTGTAACCTTTGCAGTTTTGGTTGGCTCCTCACCACAGCTTCCAGCAAATTGATAAGTGATTCCATATATGTGAAGCTAATTGTCCCTAATCTCCTGTTATCGCCAGCATAAGGAAGTATATCTAAGAACTCATGGGGTGAGTAGCTGACGACACGGTATGGATGATGAGGATAAGTATTTTGCTGTCTCGTTCCGTTTTCCCTTGATCATCCAGCACGATATACTTAAAGAAGTCGAAAGGCAACCTTATATTCAGTCTATGCTTATTTCTAAAATGTAGATTTATTCATGACAAAGGGAGTGTTCATTTATTTATGAGTACCGAAATGCTGGAACGTCGAAGTGAGATTTTAAAACGAAACATTCATCAGCTGCTGGTTCAGGAAAATCAACACGGTGTGACACGGCAGGAAAATTACACGTTGCATAAAATGATCAGAGAGTTACATCAAACCTCTCATGCCTTGAATACTTCCCGTTGAGATGAAAGGCTGCTACAAGAAATAAAAAAATAACCTTCAGTTCCACTTCCTTAGTGGTGTTGAAGGTTATTTTTTATTTTTTATCCTTTTGAGCGACTCAGCAGATATAAGAAGTATGGCGCACCTATGATGGCAACAATTAATCCTGTCGGAATTTCTTTCTGTAAAGGTAAGGCTCGTGTGATCGTATCCGCTACGAGTACCAGAAGTGCTCCGACTAAAGCACACGTTACAAGCAGCATTTTATGCTTCGGACCCACCAGCTTTCTTGCCAAATGTGGAGCTACCAAACCGACAAAACCGATTCCGCCACTAACCGACACACTTGAACTAGCCAGTCCGACCGCAGCCGCGAGGAGAAGAATACGTTCCTTTTCGATAGGTGTACCTAACCCGGATGCCGTCTGATCCCCCAAATTAAGCACATTCATAACATTTGCTTTATAGTATGCGAAAGGAAGCAATACAATTAGCCAAGGCAGCAGAGCCATTACGAATTTCCAATTTGAACCCCATATGCTTCCTGCTAACCAATTAGCTACAAACGTGTAGCTTTCAGGTGTTAACTTAAGAGTCATAATGATCATGGTAGCACTGATACCCGCCGCTACCCCAATTCCGCTCAGCAATAGCCTTGTCGGAGAAATACCTTCGCCTTTTTTGTAAGAAAGAGCATAAATCAGAATAGCAGCCGCTCCCGATCCAATGAGCGCAAGAGCGGGAAGTAAAAATAATGAATTCATCGTTTGCATCGATGGGAAAAGCAGTACAAACAGCATAACCATCAGCCCGGCACCTGCATTAATCCCCAGAATACCAGGGTCCGCTAGGCTGTTACGCGATACCCCCTGCATGATGCAACCGGAAACAGCCAAACCTGCGCCGATCAGAATGGAAATAACCATTCGCGGCAACCGGAATTCAAAGAGAATTAATTCCTGCTGTGGAGTCCCTTGTCCGAACAAGGTTCTAAAAAGCTCCATTGGCGAAAGCCGGATCGTTCCCGTATTCGCGCTTATGGTGAATGCAGCAACGAGCAATACAAGCAAAATGATAACAACGATCCAATCATGGATTTTTTTACGGTGACTTGCTTTGGCAATAGCACCATTCGTAACGTTACTCATCTTACAGTGCCCTCCTTTCTTTACGTGCCAGATAAAGGAAGAATGGAACACCAATTAAGGCAATAAGTACGCCCACTGGTGTTTCCTCAGGTGCGTTAATCATACGGGCCGCCAGATCGGCAAAAACGATAAGTAAAGCTCCCATTATAGCCGAACAAGGAATAATCCAGCGATAATCAACCCCAACCAGTTTGCGCGTAATATGGGGAATAATCAAACCCACGAAGCCTATAGAACCAACCAGCGATACCGCGGCACCTGCCAGGATCAATACGAGAATCATCCCGGCGATCTTTACCATCCCAGTTCGCTGACCAAGACTCAACGCAATTTCATCGCCTAGACTAAGTAACGTAATAGAGCGTGATAACATGAGAGCACCGATAAAAGCTGCCACAACCCACGGAACGACAATGCCTAGCTGAACCCACTTAGTTCCACTAAGTCCCCCAGCGTACCAAAAGGCCAAATCCTGTCCAACATTAAAGTATAAACTGATCGTATCACCTAAGGCAGACAGCAACGCCGTGACAGCAGCACCCGCCAATACAAGACGAACTGGCGTAATACCTGATTTGGAAATAGCGCTTGTACCATAGACCATCACAACCGCCAAGGCTGCACCTACAAAAGAATACAACATTAACTGCAAAAAGGAAGTACCCGGAAAAAGAGCAAAGCAAATCGCCATCGTCAAGCTGGCGCCCGAATTCAGCCCAAGCAAGCCAGAGTCCGCAAGCGGATTGCGGGTCATTCCCTGCATAATGGCCCCTGCTACGGCAAAACAAACTCCGATTAACACACCACCCAGAATTCGAGGTAGACGGATTTCCCTTATAATTTGATGGTTTTGCAGCTCAGGATTAAAATGAAAGACGGCGTTCCAGACCTCCTCCAATCTGATTGAGGCTGCACCAAATGATAAAGAAAGAGCGATACCGAACGCTAACAGTGCTAATCCGGCTGTCAGGATAAGCGAAGCCGCCCATGGCCGCGAGTGAAATTGAGTCGGCGGCTGATTGTGATTACTTTGAGCAGGACTATCCGAAGATTCTGATAATTTCATAACTATGGTTCACCCTTACTGTTGAATAGTATGTAGGTATCACGAAAACCTGTAGTGGAGATAATGTTTGATAATGAGAATTATTATCATGCAATCTTTACTATTGTAAATTAATGTGGCAACGGCTTCAATAGCAAAATTTCAACGATTCTCTAATGCCCTGCTATTTTGTGAAAAAACAAAGCCCTCCGGCAAAAATACCAAAGGGCTGCCAACATTACCGAAACCATTACTTCTGTGAGACGTTTTCATTATTCCGCTGGACGATCATATCTGCCAATTCTTCAGCTTGCCCCATAATAGCGATAGGATCGAAGTACCAGTATCGATCCTCCTGAAGCTCAAAAACCTTCCCATTACGGACCGCACTCAGTGATTTCCATATGCTGTCTCCTTCATAACCACTCAAATCCTTGTTAACCGTCAGAAAAATGTAAGAGCCAGCATATTGATTAATAACTTCCTTGGAAATTGACTTCCATTGAGTCTCGCCTAATAGTTCTTTTTGGACAAGTGGTGGAGGTGTCAAATTCAATCCTCTATAAACCGCCTGTCCTCCTCTGCCAAAATTATCACCGTATACATAGTATTCTTTATCTGTGGCTTCCATTACTGTGAAAGTATCCCCGGGTTGAACAATTCCCTTTAATTTGTCACGTGCAGCTTGCAATCGCTGGTCGTATTGGGCAAGCCATGTTTTGGCTTCCTGTTCTTTTCCCAGCAGCTCACCAAAAGCTGTCAGTTCCTCATGCACATTCTTGTATGTTCCATAAGGAATAACGAGAGTCGGAGCAATCTTACTGTATTTCTCATATTCAGAAGCATCCTTGGAAGCAATCAGAATCAAATCCGGCTGTAGAGTCAATACTTTTTCCACGGATACGCTACTGCGGTCTCCTATGCTTTCAATGCCCTGTACAAGATCCTTCGAGTATGGATTGTCTAGAAAATACTTCACACTTCCGACAGGTTTGATACCTAGTGCTAATAAATCATTTTGGTATAAATCCACTACAATCCGTTGAGGATGGGCAGGTATCTGAATATCTCCATGAATCGTGTTGACTGTTTTGGTTACAGCCGACTTTGGTTCATCAGAAGCTTGATTCTGCTTTTCTTCTGGCTGATTTACCTTTCCACCACAGGCGCTAAGAATGACAATGACTGACAAAAGCATCGTCACAATCCACATTTTCTTTGTCAAACTCATTCATTCCTCTCTCTATTTACGGAGTCGCAATTGACTCTTACGTTCCATACTGAGCTTGGTGCAGGCGGCTATATGCACCTTTTACAGCCATTAATTCTTCATGTTTTCCTTGCTCGGCAATCCCTTGATCTGCAACTACAATAATGCGGTCAGCATTTTTAATCGTTGCCAGACGATGGGCAATCACGAGTGTCGTGCGACCTTGAGATAGCTCTGTCAGAGCTTGCTGAATTGCAGCTTCTGTCTCTGTATCCAATGCTGATGTCGCTTCATCCAAAATAAGAATTGGAGGATTTTTCAGAAACATCCGGGCAATGGATAAACGTTGCTTTTGACCACCGGACAGCTTTACGCCTCGCTCACCGATCATCGTATCCAGCCCTTCTGGATAGGATCGAACAAGTTCTTCAATCTGGGCTCGACGGGCAGCATCCCAGATCTCATCTTCTGAAGCATCAAGTTTGCCGTAAGCGATATTTTCACGAATCGTTCCATCAAAAAGGAATACATCCTGCTGTACGATTCCAATCATGGACCGCAGCGAATCCAGTTTCATTTCACGGATATCCATGCCATCAATCTTAATGCTGCCTTCCTCGACATCATAGAAGCGTGGCAGCAAGCTGCAAAGTGTCGTTTTGCCTGCTCCTGATGGACCCACAAGAGCTACAGTTTCTCCTGCATGAATAGCAAGGTCCACTTTGCGCAGTACCTTGTCTTTGTTTTCATAGCCAAACGTTACACCTTCAAATTGAATATCTCCGTTGAGATGCTTAACGGTCTTCGCACCTGGAAGATCCTCTACGTCAGATTCACTTTCCAGCAAATCCAAGTAACGTCGGAAGCCGGCAATTCCTTTGGGATACGTTTCAATGACAGAGTTAATTTGTTTGATGGGTGCGAGGAATACATTGGACAGCATTACAAATGCGATAAATTCCCCATAGGACATCTGCCCCTTAATAACAAACCATGTTCCACATACAAGCACAAACAACGAGACCAGCTTCATCAGAATAAAGCTAATTGAAGAATTCCATGCCATAATGCGATATGCGATCAGCTTTGTTTTACGAAACCGTCCATTATTCTCAGCAAAACGATCCATTTCATGTGCTTCGTTAGAAAACGCTTGAACAACACGGATACCGCTAACGTTATTTTCAATCCGGGCGTTGTAATCCGCAATATCAGAAAACATACGATGGAATGCAGCATTCATTTTGCGACTAAAATACAAGGACAGGTAGATCATCAGTGGAACGATAATAAACGTCAGAACTGCTAGTTTCCAGTTAATGCTGAGCATGATACCGAAAGCCCCGCCCAGGGTCATCAGTGCGATGAACAAATCTTCAGGTCCGTGGTGGGCAATCTCTCCAATATCCATCAGATCGTTGGTCATACGGGAGACTAGATGGCCTGTTTTGTTATTGTCAAAAAAGCGAAAGGATTGCTTTTGTACTCGATCAAACAGCTTTTTACGCATATCTGACTCAATGTTAATCCCCAGCTTGTGTCCCCAATAGGTAACGACATAATTCAATCCGGCACTTACGACATAAATCCCAAGCAAAGATAAACAGGCAAATAAAATCCATTTCCAATTTCCACTGGGTAGCAAATCATCAACTACCCGATTGACTGCAAGTGGAAAAGCCAGTTCCAGCAGTGCAGCTAGTATGGCGCAAGTAAAATCAATGATAAACAAAGTCCGGTAGGGACGGTAATATTCAAAAAATCGTCTTAGCATAAGACTTCTCCCTTCCTATTTAAATGAGCTGATTATTTAGGTTCGACGGAAAACATGTTAACGGCCTCATCCAGTGATTGATCGATAGCCAGTGGTGAGTAGGTAAACCAAGGATCGGCCTTGATGAAATACACTTTGTGGTTTTTGACAGCCGGGAGATTTCTCCACAGCGCACTTTGTTCAATTTCCTTCAACATTCCGTCCTTAGTCGCTTCATCGTAAACCAGCATAATAATACGATCTCCTGACAGTTCAGGCAGTTTTTCCATCGAAATGCTATCGTATACAAAGTTATACTTCGGGTCCTTTGCGAGCTTCTGACGTATGTACTCTGGAGGATTCAATTCCAGTGAACGGTAGATGACATGTCCTACATTTCGCGCCCCGTACACTCTCAGCACGTCCTTACCGTAGGTCATATAAATGGTAATCGTTTCATCTTTCTTGAATTTTCCAGCCACCTTTTTTCGACCTACTTCAGCCTTTTTGTCAAAACTAGCAATCCACTGATCGGCTTCCTTGTCCTTACCTAGTACGGCTGCGACATCCCGCAGTTGCTTAAATACATCTCCATCTCCAAAAGAAACAGCTACGGTTGGAGCAATCTTCTCCAGTTGCTCCCTCACTTCTGGCGAGGTATCTTCTGTTGCTATAATCAGATCAGGTTGTAGCTCTAATACCTTTTCCACATTTGTCGGATTCCCAATATCAGCAATCCCGTCAATCTTACCTTTCAAATAGTCGCCTTCTAACACATGAGAAGCAGCCCCTACTGGTTTAACACCTAAAGCCAGCATCGCATCCAAATATTGTGTCGTGACAACCCGCTGTGGATTTGCAGGGATACTGATCTTTTTGCCAGTGGCATCAACATATTCGCGCGTGGCAACTGATTTGGATTGCCCGTTAAGGGCATCCGTTCCACTCTTGTCATTGGTCTGGTTACTACTTGGTGCATTTCCGCATGCAGCCAATACAACCATCAAAAAAACGGCAAAACCAAGCATAATTCCTCTTTTTAATCTGTTCTTTTGTTGCACAATATACGTCCTCCTTAGATATATGCCTTCATAAAATGATAGTGATTCTCATTATCATACAAGTGTTATTCTATCTTTTACCGTCTCTTCTTACAATACAAAAATTAAAAACTTCCATTTATGTGTATATATCGTCTTGGCAAAATATCCAAAAAAAAAAAAGAACTGATGCGTATTCTTTGCATCAGTTCGAATGCTTCATAGGTTGGTTCCCATGCCCATTCCTATTTGGATTGATCCACTAACTCCAGTTTGGCGGGAATCGATGTTTTCACGGTTTTACCTTGAAGTACATCCTTGGCTGCTTGCACTGCCAATTGTCCAATCAACTCAGGTTGCTGAGCCACGGTGGCTGTTAGTTTCCCTTGCTTAATTGATTTAAGCGCATCCTCGTTACCATCAAAACCGATAACTGGAATTTTCTTACCAGAGCTTTGAATGGCTTCAATCGCTCCCAACGCCATTTCATCATTGTGGGCAAATACCGCCTGAACATCCGGGTTGCCTTGCAGCAGGTTTTCCATCACATTCAAACCTTTGGTCCGATCAAAATCAGCCGACTGCTTGGCGATGACCTTCAGGTCCTTATCTGCCACTTCATGGAAGCCTTTCCCACGTTCACGGGTAGCCGATGCGCCTGGAACGCCTTCCAACTCAATAACCTTGGCGCCTTTTCCGACTTGATCAATCACGTATCTGGCAGCCATCCGTCCTCCCTCGACGTTGTCTGAAGCGACTAGCGCTTTCACATCACCTTTGTCAGCGGAACGGTCCAGCGTAATTACAGGAATGTTCAAAGCATTCGCTGACTGTACCACAGTGGAGATAGCCGACGAATCTGTTGGATTAATGAGTAACGCATTTACTCCCTGTTGGATCAGATCATCCACATCATTACTTTGCTTCGCAGAATCATTTTGTGCATCGACCACAATAACCTGCAATCCTTGTTTTTTGGCCTCTGCAACAACTCCGTCTTTGAGGGAAACGAAGAATGGATTATTCAATGTTGAGATCGACAAGCCGATTTTTATGTCCTTCAGGTCTGCGGCCGCTTTAGGCTTCGCCCATTCAGGCGGTTCCAGGGAACACCCTGTCATGAGCAGGAGCAGCAAGGCCGTCATGATTAATGTAAGCTTTTTCATATTTGTGTGTCTCCTTCTATGCAAGATTAGGTGTATTATGCGGATTTTTTACGATCAATCAATACAGCAATAGCAATGACGATCCCTTTTACGACCATTTGGTAAAAAGAGTTAACCCCCAGCAAATTCAAGCCGTTGTTTAGTGTCCCGATGATTAGCACACCAATTAATGTACCTACAATCCGTCCGCGTCCTCCCGAAAGGCTTGTTCCACCTAGTACGACAGCCGCAATGGCATCCAGTTCATAAGAAGCACCTGCTGTCGGCTGCGCTGAATTCAAGCGTGAGGTCAAGATAGCACCCGCCAATGCGGAAAGCATTCCCGCCAAAGAGTAAATCCAGATTTTTACACGTGGTACTTTAATACCTGAAACAATCGAAGCTTTCTCGTTGCCGCCGATGGCATACGTTTTGCGTCCGAAAGGTGTTTTATGCAAAATGATCCACAGAGCAGCAAAGGTAATGAGCATCGTAATCGCCGGGACCGGAATACCAAACTGATAACCACGACCGAATAATTGAAATACCAGACTATCTCCGAGCCCCGTAATAGGGTTACCGTTGGTATAAACTAATGTTAATCCTCTAAAAATAGTCATGGTTGCGAGTGTGGCGATAAACGGAGCCATTTTACCTTTCGTAATCATCAAGCCGTTGACCATTCCCATCACGCCACCCAATGCACAGCCAATGATAATCGCCAAAATCGGATCGAAGCCGGCCAACATCATATTTGCGACAAACGCACTGGATAGTGCTAATATAGAGCCAACGGACAAATCGATTCCGCCTGTAAGAATAACGAAGGTCATACCAAACGCAATCAACGCATTAATAGATACCTGGCGCAACAAATTCAAAATATTAAGCGGTTCCAAAAAGCTGGGATTTAAGGCCGATACAATGATCACCAAAATAATGAGCCCCAACAATGGGCCAAGCTTCTGTGTGATTTGTGATATTTGGATGCCTTTGCTACCTTTTGCTTCATTCATAGTTGTCATATTACTGTCCTCCTGTAGCTAGCGTCATAATATTTTCTTGTGTGGCTTCTTCCCTGCTTAGCTCTCCGCTGATCTTTCCCTCGTGCACCACGACAATACGATCACTCATGCCAAGTACCTCGGGAAGCTCTGAGGATACCATGATAATTGCGACTCCACGTTCGGTCAGTTCGTTCATCAACTGGTAGATTTCCCGTTTGGCTCCTACATCCACGCCTCTCGTCGGTTCGTCAAGAATGAGCACATTGGGACCGATACCTACCCATTTGGCAATAACCACCTTTTGCTGATTGCCACCTGACAAACTGCCAACCGTCGCTTCGGCTGATTGGGTTTTGATTTGTAAGCGCTTAATTAATGTATTAACAAAATCCATCTCTTTTTTGCCTGATATAAATCCTTTTGATGTAAAACTGAACAGATTCGTCAGCACCATGTTTTCCCGAATGGAAAAATCCAGCACTAAGCCCTCATCTTTTCGATCTTCTGTAATGAAGCCAATCCCTAGTTTCACTGCATCATCCGGCTTGCGAATAGATACCTTTTTCCCACGTACGTGTATCTCACCACGATCCAAAGTATCCAGTCCAAATAACGACCGCATGATCTCGGTCCGTCCCGAGCCCATCAAGCCCGAAAAACCTACAATTTCCCCAGAGCGCACTGTAAAATTCACATTTTCAAATAGACCTTTATGTGATGCGTTTTTGACCTCTAGCACCACTTCTCCCAAAGCAGGCGTTCTTACCGGGTAGCGTTCAGTCAGCTCTCTGCCAACCATTTTCCGTACAACCTCGTCAAAATTCGTATCGGGGATCGCTTGAGTATCTACGGTTTTCCCGTCACGCATAATGGTAATCCGATCACAGATCGCGAATATCTCCTCCATCCGGTGAGAAATATACACAATTGAAACACCATCTTTTTTCAAGGAAGTAATAACCTCAAACAGCTTTTGTATTTCCCGTTCGGTTAAGGCTGCTGTCGGCTCATCCATTACGATCACTTTGGCATCCGTCATGAGTGCTTTGGCTATTTCAATCATTTGTTGTTGACCAACTGAACACTCGCCTGCTTCACCGTTCAAAGGAAGGTTTACTGAAAGCTTGCTAAATTGCTCATTTGCTAGCGCTTTCATTTTAGAGCTATCTAGTAATCCCCACTTGGAAGTCATTTCCTTGCCGATAAATAGATTTTCCAGTACCGTCATCTCTGGCCATACATTCAGTTCCTGGTGAATAAAAGCAATTCCTTTTTGCTCCGCTTCCTTGGGGTTGGCAAAATAGGTTTCCTGACCGTCAATGATGATCGTTCCCTCATCGCGTCGATGCAGTCCGATTAAAATATTCATCAGCGTTGATTTGCCTGCACCATTTTCACCCATGAGGGCATGTACTTCTCCTTCACGGAGATCAAAGTCAACACCACTTAGTACCTGATTGGTTCCAAAGGCTTTGTGAATTCCTTTCATTTGAATCTGCATGCTATTCCCCCCTTTTTTATTCAACACTAATTTATCCAAAAAGAACTCCTGCCTGTAAAATACAATTGGCAAACGGCGTAGCCTCACCTGTACGGATGACAGCTTTGGCTTGCCGAGTTAATGTCTTAAATTGTTCATGTGAGCAAAACTCAATGACGGCAGTCGGCTGAATAATCTGCGAATGCTCTAGTTGCTCTCCTGCAAAGGTGCGCATAATATACTGTAACGCTTGTTCATTTTCTTGTTTGATTTCTTCAGCCAGTGTTACTTTTTCAATCACCATATCTGCGGCAATGACATCAACAACGTCCTGAAAGGACGGAATACCCAGTTTCAATGCCAAATCAATTTTGGTAACGCCTTCAGGAACTGGTAAGCCGGCATCAGCCACGACAATAAAGTCCGTGTGGCCGAGATCCGTTAATATTTTGGATATATGACTGTTTAGAATTCCATGTTTCTTCATTATAATTGCTCCTCTACTTCACGACGGGTTGGCATTCCACCTTGCGCTCCAAATTTGGTAACGGACAATGACGCAGCACGATTAGCAAATTTCACACTGTCTGCCAGCGATTTTCCTTCAGCCAGTGCCACCGCAAAAGCAGCGTTGAACGTATCTCCTGCACCTGTTGTATCCACGGCTTCGACCTTGTAAGTAGGAACTACAACTTCCTGTTCTCCGTCGAAAAACCGTACACCGTTGCTGCCTTCCGTTACAAACAACTTGTTCGGATATTTGCGCAGCGCTTCTTGAAGACTCATATCCTTAAACATGATGGCGGCTTCATGCTCATTTGGCGTAATGTAGGCTGCATTGGCAATTACGCTTTCTTCCACCTCACGAGCCGGGGCTGGATTCAGCAGCAAGGGTACCTGATACTTCGCACAAATTTCGCTTACATAGACAATCGTCTCCGCCGGTATTTCCTGTTGAATTAATACAATATCCGAACTTCGAATAACATCAAGCGCTTCTTCCACGTAAGCGGGTGTAACTTCATTATTCGCTGCTTTTACCACGACAATACTGTTATCACCCTCGGCTAGTACAATGTGTGCTGTACCGCTTTCCATATGTGTAACCGGTTTCACATAGTTAATATGAACATGATTTTCTTCAAAATTGCGTAAAATCTGTTGTCCCAAATGGTCGTCTCCTACACGTCCAATCATCGTAACGTCCGCCCCGAGTCGTGCTGCAGCTACTGCCTGATTGGCTCCTTTACCGCCAGGTACGGTTGTAAAGCTTTCTCCCAATACCGTTTCACCAGCACCGGGACGCTTGGAAGAAGTAACTACGAGGTCCATCGAACTGCTTCCGATAACCGAAATTTTAGCCATGATGATCCACCTTTCTCGTTGTTTCCCGTTCGATAAATTTGACGGGCAATTGTATGCTTGAATAGGTAAGTACTTTCGAATGAAGGATAGGTACACTTGACTTCGTTGCTTGCGACTGCTCAATCAATTGAATGAGCAGACCTGCCGCTTCCCAGCCCATTTCATAAGCAGGCTGCCGGATTGTTGATAATGGCGGAAATAACAAGCTGCTTAATGGTATATCATCAAACCCGATAATTTGAACATCTTCCGGGATTTTTTTTCCTAATCTATGTGCCTCATGCATCACCGCGGTAGCTACAATATCGTTACTGGCAATAACTCCGTCCGTATCAGGATACTTGCTGAACAGCTCTTTGGCCCACAACTCAGCTTCCTTGAACGAAAAGGACGTTGTCTCAACGACATGGTAAGCAATACCGGATTGCTGAAGCTCTTCCACCGCCCCGCGAAAACGATCTTGTGCTGGACGAATATGAGCAGGACCCTGCATGACTGTAATTTGTCTGCTGCCACGAGCAACCATAGCCTGAGCAGCCAAGCGACCGCCATGAGCTCCATCCGCATAAACGGAGAGACTGTCACTGGAAGTCCGATCGAGAAAAACGACTGGTATTTTCAGTTTGGCGTAACAGTCGGCAGCAGGGTCATTGGTAGATGAAATAACCCCAACAACATTATTCTGAACAAAAGTATCCATGTAATCTAATTCTTTCTGGCGATCCTCATCACTATTACCGAAAATAATACGAAAATCATTTTCCTGCATTCGATCCTCCACCCCACGAGCCAACAAGGGAAAGTAAGGGTTTGTAATATCCGGCAGCAGCAGGCCGATTAATCTGGATTTCTTTTTATACAGAGAACGTGCAACTTCATTAGGCTTGTAATTTAGCTGCTTCACCGCAGCTTCAACTTTTCGCCGTGTATCCTCGTGGACATAGCCGGTTTCATTAATAACTCGGGATACGGTCGCCACGGAAACACCTGCAAAACTTGCTACTTGCTTAATTGTTGTCATAATGTAGGTTCAACTCCAATTGTGTAACCGGTTACACATATAAAATATCATAGCATTTATTTTTTGACAAGCATTAATTATTTGCACATCGAAAGCAATAGCCGTATAATCTTTTTGTAACTGATGAAGTTTCACCTTTTGCTTATACTAAAGTATGCTGATTCACTCTCAGTTGCTTAATAAAATATATATATGGAGGCATTTCCTGATGAATATCGAAGTTTGGTCTGATTATATGTGTCCGTTCTGTTATATTGGCAAACGCCGTTTGGAGCAAGTCTTGCAGCAGTTCCCACATCGCGATGAGGTTCAATTGACATTCAAGAGTTTTGAATTAAATCCGAATGCTGTGAAAGAAAGTGGTAAGACGATTAATGAGGAACTATCAGCAAAATATGGCGTTAGTCTGCAAGAGGCTCATGCCATGAATGATCGCATGACCGAAAACGCACGTTCTACAGGTCTGGAGTACAATATTCATGCCATGGTTCCGACAAACTCTTTCGATGCTCACCGTCTAACGCATTGGGCTCACACACAAGGCAAAATGCTGGAATTGAGCGAGCGTTTATTTCAGGCTGTCTTCATGGAAGGCAAGCATACTGGGGATCATGAAGTACTGGCAGCGTTGGCAGCCGAAGTTGGTTTGGATCATAACGAAGCCGCTGCCATATTAGCCGGTGACCGCTTTACCGACGAAGTTAGAGCTGATGAAACTGAAGGTGCTAAGTTAGGCGTTCAGGGTGTTCCATTCTTTGTATTTGATCGAAAATTTGCTGTTTCTGGTGCTCAGCCTGAGGAGGTATTTCACGATGCGCTTCAAAAAGCATGGGATGAACGTTCTCCTTTCACTATGATTAGCGGCAGCTCGTCCAAACAGGATGCAGCTGGTGTATGTACTGATGATGGTTGTGAGCTTCCAAGCCGCGAGAGCTGATCAGCCAATGAACTAAACCTCTTTTTAGATAACTTATGAAAAAGCGTGCCTGCACCAATTAAACCTGATGCGGCACGCTTCTTTATTTTTTTATAGTGATTTAATCATTCCGCCGTCCACAAGAATGGTGCTGCCGGTCAAATAGGATGAAGCCGATGACGCCAGAAAAGCAACGACTTTACCGAACTCTTCAGGCTCACCGTACCGTCCCAACGGAATGCCCTCTTCTGCTTGTTTGCGAACTTGATCCGTCGTTTGGTGGGATTTTTCGGCTCGATGCTCGTCCAAGCTACGTACGCGATCGGTTGCAATTCTCCCTGGTGCTACAGTATGTACCAGAATATTATATGGGGCTAATTCCATGGACAATGTTTTCGCCAATCCGGCAACTCCAGTACGTAGTGTATTGGAAATAATTAGGCCCGGAATCGGCTGCTTCACTGATGATGAGGCGATATTCAAAATTCTACCACTTTGTTGTTTTTTCATATAGGGTAACGCCTCACGGATCAACCGGATATGACTAAGTAAATTTTGCTCAAAGGCCTGCATCCATACTTCATCTGTAAAATCATCAAAGGTGCCCGCAGGAGGGCCGCCCGCATTGTTAACCAAAATATCGACGGTGCCAAACCAATCAACTGTACGGCGGATGGCCTGGGAGATATGTTCAGGTTTGGTTACATCACAAACTACATATTCAACGCGACCACTCGCTGTTTCCTGTAATTCGGCCTGAGTCCGCTGAAGCTCTGCTTCATTTCGTCCAGAAATAACAACATTCGCACCCTCACGTGCCAATTCGCGTGCACTTGCTTTGCCAAGTCCTTTACTGGAGCCTGCAACAAAGGCTGCTTTTCCCGTTAATCCTAAATCCATCTATGACACTCCCTTTTCTGAGATTTCTCTATTTAATTGTACACATGACCAGCACATAATGCGAATAGCTAGGTACAAAGTAGCAAGGCAACACAAAAAAGGACCTGACATTTAGTCAGGCGCCCTTTCTGTTATACACTATTTTCTTAGTTTATAGCACTATAATGCTTCAGATATTGTTGACTGCTCATATACAACAACGGACTGGCTCTCAGGCTCCCATTTAACATTTGCTCCCAAAGCCTCTCCGATTACCCTTACAGGTACCATTGTAGTTCCATCCACTATGGATGCTGGTTGCTCGATAGAATACGGCTGGCCGTTAATATATGCTTTGGCGCTATTCACGAATAATTTGACGGACACACCATTGCGACTGACAGTAACAGCCTTTTCTTTCGGATCCCAGGAAACCTTGGCATTCAGAGCTTCGGAAGCTGTTCTAAACGGGACAAGTGTGGTGCCATTGCGGTTAATCGGCTTGGCATCGTATTTTTCACCATTCACGAACAGCTTCATACCTGATGACCGTCCAGCCTTGCTCAAGAGTACATCCAGCTTTTTGTAGCTATCCAGATTGGACACATCAGCCAAAACTGCCTCCTCCTGCATGTAAACGGCATCTGTTACATTTCCGTTTTTATCCAGTAGCTCAGCAGCCTTAGTTAGTGCTTTGTCAGAATTTCGGATCAATTCAAGTTCAGCTACCTGCTCCGAGGTCAAACGATCCGGGTATTTTGTAAGCAGCAGATTCGCAATAACCGCTCCTGCCGGCTTATCTTTTGTATTTTCTACTGCTTGTAGCAGACCGTTATATCCGTTGTGTCCCTTGCGACCTTTTTGGTCTTTGGACTCCCCGTATGTATCATCCGTTACTGCAACAGGGGTATTCTTTTTGATTTCATTGTGTTTATCTTTTTTGCTGCTCTTTTCATTCCGGTCTTTATCAGACGTATTTGCTTCCTGTTTCTTCTCCTGATCATTTCGGTGCCCCTGCTTAGCTTCGGCAGTTCCCGCTGCCAGTCCCAAGACCAGTATACACGCTAATAATGCTGTCCATGTGTTTCTCATGATGCAATTCCTCCTTATAGTAAAAGACCAGGTTTAATAACCTACATATATTAACGGCTACTATAAGCTAAATATGAAGCCCTTTTTTACTAGTGTTGCATTTGCAGGGACTGATGGCTAATCCAATATAATAAATTTTATTATGCGTGAACCTATTTCCACAGTATAATGGGAAATGCACGTGTATTTTAAGGGTTAACGTTTACATTCGTATAATAAAAAGAAGAGGAGACAGACATGTTCGGCACCATTCTTTTAGACGTTGTTTTACCTATTTTTGTCCTTATCGGTTTTGGCTGTATCATGCAATATTATTTTCGATTGGATTTGTATACCCTAGCTAAAATTAATTTTTATTATATCACCCCTGCAGTTGTGTTCACCGGTCTTTATAACTCTGAAATTTCTTTAATTCTCATGGGTGAGGTTTCACTTTTTTATGCCCTGTACATAGCTATTCTGTACGTAATCAGTACTACCGTTGCCAGATCTCTGAAATACAGCCCCGGAATGCGTGGAGCTTTTACAAACAGTGTCATGCTAGATAATTCAGGGAATTATGGTCTACCAATTAATCAGTTGGTGTTTAAAGGTGATCCGCTGGCTATTTCTGTCCAAGCTCTGATTATGACTTTTCAAAGCTTTGTTACATTTACATATGGTACTTTTGTTGTACAGAACGGTAAGGCCAATACACGAAAAATTTTAATTAATTTTTTAAAAATGCCTGTCCCCTACGCGCTTGTGCTGGGCCTGCTCCTGAATCTACTGCACAGTCCATTGCCTAATTTGCTGGCTGAGCCTCTAAATTATATTAGCCATTCGATGGTCGCAGTGGCTCTGCTTACTTTGGGAGCACAAATTGTGCAGTATCCTTTTCATTTGCGCCGGACAGCCGTGTATATCAGTATGGTATTACGCCTGATTGCAGGTCCAATAGTTGGCTTTATGCTCGTGTTTTTCCTAGGTCTTAAGGGGATTCCCGCTCAAGCATTGCTCATTGCATCAGGTATGCCTACTGGTGTTAACACGAGTATTTTGGCGGAAGAATATAAAAATGAACCTGACTTTGCGGCACAGACAGTATTACTTTCTACGATTGTGAATGTCATTACGATGACCTTATTAATTTCAATATCCCGTCATCTTACTTGAGGTGTATGATAAATATAAAACTTTATTTGTAACGCTTTTTGTCTGAGGACAGGAGCGTTTCTTTTTAATCAAAATAAGAACATACATTCTTGTCGATCTCTCTTTTTCGTTTCAAGTGGTATGTTTGTTTGACGATGATGGTATGCGAGAAGGAATTTTTTCTATTATGAATTTTTCATATAGTGAAATAGTTATGTGTTTGAATTTAAACCTCTGATTCCTCCAAAAATAAAGCCAGCTCGCTCATTAGAGTGGCTGACTTAAGATTATTTTTATGAAGATTTAAGGCTCAATTCCCCATTGCTTGATCCCAGACAGGTAAGCGGTTATTTTAGTGGAATCTTGTAAGCTGTTTGCTGTGGGATTAAAGGAATAATCATCAGTTTGTGTATAATTGCTCCAATCCGCTTTGGATATCCGGGTTTGTAGCTCAACACTCTGACCAGGCTCTAAAGAACCTGCTGCCGACTTAAAACCAATTTCTGCATAAGAATCTGCACCTGGCTTCGTATTAGTTAATTTTTTGAAGTTAGCAATGACATTCTCTGTACCGATGCTTGACCAATCCGTAAAGAAGTTTTGTGATTTCTCGCCGTTAACGGTGTAATAATAACGCAATGTCACATCTGCTAGGGAAACGGGTGAGCTTCCTGTATTGGTTATTTTAAACTTGGAACTGATCGTATTACTTGTTGCAGATACATTCCCATTGAAGGATTGCACCTTCAGAGCACCCTCGCCTGTTCCCGGCTCACTTGGCGTATCCCCTTTCACCGTAATCGTGAACAACGCATCATTGCCTGTACTAAAATGGAAGTTGAGCGTTGTCTCTCCTTTAGGAAGTTTAGATAAATACTTGTTGGTAAGAATAACTGTTTCTTCACTAACCATATAATCTTCACCTTTGTTCAGTGCCACACTCCCCTGCTTGATCGCTTCTAGTGTATTACCGTTAAGAGTAAGCTTGACAGTAATATCGGTATTACTGTTAGCCACTTCATAGGTTGCAGCCGTCGGCGTAATACTTGCTTGCCCGGTAGATGGCTGGTCACCACCCACACGATCTGCCACCAGAATGCCTCGGCCATTCGTTCCCAGATAAGCACGTCCGTAAACCCGAGGGTCCCCAATAATGGTGGTCACTCGAGCATATTGATGCTTGTCATCATTAATGCGCACCCAGTTTGCGCCAGCATCGTCCGAACGATAAAATCCACGAGTTCCGTCAATCTTACCAACGATAAACACTGCTGCATTCGTACGATTGGGTGCTGCTTTGCCAAAGCCTACAAAATCCGCCTCCTGCACATGATCAAGCTTGGTGAATGTAATACCTGAATCCTTGGAATGCCATAAGCCGTATGGCCCTCCGTCCTCGGAGCCTCCAGCAAACCACACATCTCCTTCCGCTCCTCGTACAGCACCAATATCTGCATTCCCTACACTTGGCAAACCAGTAACTGTGGATGGTGTGAAGGATGCGCCTCCATCAACACTTACATATATTTTCCCAGCAGCAAACGCGTAGTATTTGTTAGGATTTACTCGGTCAGAGGCGATCTTTGCATTAGCTGGAACTCCCGTGCTTGCTGTCCATGAGTTTCCTCCGGTTTTGGAATAAAATACACCTTTGTCCGATGTACTCCACAGCAATCCATTACCATTTGCCGCTACAGCGATGCTGCCTCCTCCTGCTGTACCGGAAGGCTCGCTATTAGCTTTGTACCAGTTCGCTCCGCCATCATTGGATAATCCGATAGATTTGGCGTTTGGATCTTTTTTATAGTCCGCTTTACCTACCCGAGCCATAAAAGAAGGGCTTAACTCGGCATAATCAATGCTTTCGCTGCTTGTAAAGGTTGGATTATCCAGCATTTTAGCAGGAGCCTTGAACAGGTCATCATGTCTGAATCCGGAGACATCACCCACTGCACTCACCAGAGGAGCTCCAGTTGGAGGGCTCACCAAATCCAAAATCGCCGTTTCCTCTACCCCTTTAGCGGCTACCGAGATGTCCAGCTTACCTCCCTTGTCCCAATTGGTCAGATTTTTAGAGCCGTATATCGTAGCTCCTGTGCCGTACAGCATATGATCTGAATTAAATGGATCTATTTCCAGATCTCCAATCATCCAGCCCAGCTTGGGCGATACTTCCGGCGGTGCAGGATTGGCATTGAAAGTCAGCCAAGGCGCACCGGATATATCCAAATTGTACTTCAGCTTACGAGCTGGATAACCATCAAATTCCCAAATAGGGCTCCAAGTTGCCCCACGATCAGTACTGCGGTAAATCGTTTCATCCGGCCACCAGGCATTCAACGTTGCAACCATAAGTGTACCTGGCTTCTGGGCGTCCACTGTCAGTCCACCATATCCAAAATGATTGTCTGCGCTGCTGCTGGCAACGGGGCTAATGTTAGTCCACTGTCCACTGGCTGTATTCAGTTTCCACAGCTCACCCTTTGTTCCATCATACGGTCCAGCTCCATCGCTGTAAGAAATATACAGGTCGCCATCTGGCGATAAAACGCCGTGATGTGGCAAATAGCCTGTAGGCTGGCCCGCTATAGCAGACCAGGTTGTCCCGCCATCAGTACTGCGATAGACACTTTGCTTTTTATCTGCGACACCCACATAGATGGTCTGTGTTGCTTTACTGGAAGAGCCCGTTTTTTTGTCAAAAGTGATCCAGGCTAAACCGACAATATCACTGGTGTATTCATTGGAAGGGTCCTGTACATACGTCCCCGGATTCGGAAAACTACTCACCTTGCTCCAGGTCGCCCCGTAATCGGAGCTTTTCCACAATCCATTACCACTTCGAGCTCCGAAGAATAATATATTGTTTTTATTCGGATCAATTGCCAGACGTTCACCCATTGAGCGTCCCGGCATATTGCCTCCTACCTTAAAGGGAAGCTTTGTAGTTTGCCACGTATTCCCCTTGTCGGTAGAGCGCATAATTTGCCCGTTTTGTTTATCCCAGGAATTAGTATACGTGCCTGTAGCTATATATACACGATTCGGATCCACAGGGTCGGTGGCTAGTGCATCGACACCATTTTTGTTCCAATCCTCCCAGCCCACAGAATCCGTCAGCGGAATCCAGCTTTCACTCGCAGGATTCCAGCGGTAAGCTCCTCCAATATCTGTACGGGCATAGATCAGATCTTTTTCCGTTTCATTAAAAATAATACCAGGTACAAAACCACCTCCACCGCCTGTAACGACACTTTTCCAAGTATAATCGTCACTTGGAGCAGCATGGGTGGGTGCTATCATGCCTGTCCAGGAAGCACCCGCTACTATAAGCGCCAAACATACAATTCTCAACCTGCTTTTTGCCTTAGTCAATGAATTCAACCTCCTTCTCCGTAATCATTTAAAAATGCAAGTCATTTCGAGCTAAAAGTAAGCAGTCAATTGCGGATTCGTTCCTATCGTTATTATTCCATTCATCAATCAAACAAGCGTTCTCTCAAGCTCACCTCCAGTAATCCAATAGATTTGCAACCTCTTTTTTGTTAGCGCTTACATCGGTGTCTGCTCAAAAGATTCGTCATCTTTTTCTCATTTCCTTGTGTGAAAAATCAAGATAATGTAATAGGATCTTCTGCTTGATAACTTGTAATAAAAGAGTTGGCTTCCACTTACAGTTGATACCTCTTATAAATTACTAATATGAATTTTTCATATAATGAATTATTTTCTTTAAATTTCATTCGAACGAGGTACCAAAATACTTTGATTTACAGCAAAAAACCGCGCTATGCGCGGTTCGGGCTTCCGTAATGCTATGGCTATTCATTAATAGGTTGAAATTACTGCAAATATTCAAGCGCCAGCGCTAAAAAAATATGTCCTGAGATGAGTAACGCACGCTCATCAAAATCAAAGCGAGGATGGTGGTGAGCAAAATGGGTTCGTTCATCCTCATTACGAGCGCCCACAATAATAAAAGCTCCAGGTCGTTGTTCTAGATAATAGGCAAAATCCTCTGCTCCCATGGCCGGTTTTAAGTCCATAAAAGCATCTGCTCCATACAGCCTACTGACTAGCTCACGTACCCGTTCTGTTTCGGCCTCGGCATTCACCAGAGCAGGATAACCATTCAAATAATCAATTTCGTATCTCGCATGATAAGCATCCGTTAGACCTTTTACGATACTACGAATTTCGTTTTCGACTTCCTTGCGTATATCCTTATTAAACGTACGTACGGTCCCTTCAATTTTGGCTTTATCTGCAATTACATTAAAGGCAGTTCCTGCTTGAAATACCCCAATCGTTAACACTGCTGATTCCGTAGGGTCCACTCTGCGACTCACGACCTGTTGTAGTCCGTTCACAATTTGACTTCCAATAACAATGGAATCCACTGTCTGATGCGGTCTGGCGCCATGTCCGCCCTTGCCGTTGATTTCAATTGAAAAGGCATCGGCAGCAGCCATTGCCGGCCCACTCTTTAAGCCGATTTTGCCCAGTGGAATTTCCGAGGAAAGGTGAATACCATATACTGCTTCCACCCCATCCAGACAACCATCCTCAATCATGAATTTGGCTCCGCCAGGCGGTTTTTCTTCGGCATGTTGAAAAATAAACACAAGCTTTCCCTTCAGTGTCTCACGGTGATGGCTTAACACTCGTGCCACTCCTAGCAACGCAGCTGTATGACCATCATGTCCACAAGCATGCATAACACCGGGAACGGTCGATTTATAAGGCGCATCCTTTTCATCCTGAATAGGAAGTGCATCAAAATCAGCACGAAATGCAATCGTTCTACCTGGCTGCCCGCCTTCTAAAAAACCGAGCACACCGTTTCCACCGACATTCGTTCTTACTTCAATACCAAAAGAGCGTAATTGGTCTGCGATAAATGCAGATGTATTCGTTTCCTCAAAAGAAAGCTCTGGATGCTGATGCAAATATCTTCTCCACGCAATCAGTTCTTGTTCACCATCTTTTAGTTCCTGAACCCATTTCTCCAGCATATTACCCTCTTTTCCTATTGAATTTATATACTTCTATCCTTATCTTACCATAAATGATTCCAATAAGTTATATATGAATTACCAAATAACTGTATACCTGCGTTTTTACCAATGTCAATGCAAGTTCTAATTGGAACGATCCATGAACAGAAGGCTTGAAATGACAACAAAAAAGCCGACAAAATATTCTCCTCGGCTTTTTTCTGGTGGTTTTCTATTATGAATTTTTCATGTATTGAAAAACTGACTTATATTCCCTCGTACTGGATGTGTTTGCTCCCTATACTCACCATTCGTATAGCTTCCAATGACCTTGCGCCAAAAGGATTGGGCTGGTCTATTCGTGCTCATCTGAGTCACCTTCCATCGCCCATTAAAACGTCCAAACAGCTCATGAGCCGCCCAAGTGCCCACACCATTGTGTCGATAAGGACGAAGTACAAAGAACTCAGCCATGTAATAGTCAGCTTCTCGATTGCTAGACATTCGGTCAACGAGTGCAAAGCCCACAGGAATATCCTGTCTCCAGATCAAAAAAGGCAGCTTTTGTTCGCCGCTCGTCCAGTATTGATACAAGTCTGGATAAGCCGGGAATGTCCCCTTCTCAGTGACATCAATTCGCAGATAGGCTGTAAAATCGTATAAGTAAAATTGCATGAGCTGGACAATAATGTCCTTCTGCGACTCTGGTACACTCTTTATGGACAGCTTCAATTCTGATTTGATATTATATCCCATACTTTCACCTCTCTTGGCGGTCAGCTTGTTCTTTACTTTGATTACTCCCATCCAGTGCTGTTCAAAATATGCTAAAATACATGTATTATGACCGGACGAGGTGAACCCTATGAACATACAAAAGATCATCGACCGGCGCAAACTGGATGAAAAGTTGCCGGATTTGCCATGGTACGTACAGCAATTTATGGATTACAAGCTTCCCGACCTATCCCCCTCTACTTTGCTGGAATATGTGCGGGATTACGAAGCTTTTTTTTCATGGCTTCGCTCGGAAGGCTTGTCTGCCGGAGAAACGAATGCCCAAGTGACACTGGAAGAATTAGAGACACTTCATATGGATAGCATTACAGGTTTTCGTTTGTTCCTGTCTACCAAACGCGAAGGCTCCAATTCCCGTATCACCATTTCACGTAAGCTATCGTCCTTGCGTTCACTCTTTCATTATTTGAGCCAAATCGCTGAGGATGAAAACTTTTATCCGTTGCTCAAGCGCAATATTATGGCCAAAGTCGAAATTAAGCGCGTACATAAACCCAAGGATACGGCCGCCAAGCTCAAAGGAAAAATACTGGAAGAGGAAGAACTGCTTGAATTTATCGGCTATATTTATGAAGGCTATGGACAAGATTTGGCTGATAACAAGCAAGCCCTATACTCCTATGAATTGAACAAGGAGCGAGATGCCTGTATCGCAAGTCTTATTCTGAACTCGGGACTGCGTGTATCCGAAATCGTCAACTTGAACATGGACGATCTCGATATAAACAATAAATTGCTGTATGTGTACCGTAAAGGAAATAACGATGAAACTTTTAAAACGCCAGTATATTTCCGCGAGCAATCCAAAGATGATCTCGCACTTTATTTATCCTTAAGACATACCCGTTATCGCGCTCCAAAAAAAGAAAAAGCTCTTTTTGTCGCGCGACCCAACGGCAGTGCTGAGGGCAAACGGATGACTAAAAGAGCGATTCAAGCAATGATCATCAAATACGCCAAGCGGTTCGGCAAGCCCTATTTGACCGTTCACAAGCTCCGTCATTCCTTTGCTACAGACTATTATTTACAAAATGATATTTACAAAACCAAGGAACAGCTGGGTCACGCTTCGACAGAAACAACGGAAGTCTATGCCCACCTGACTGACAAAACGATGTCTCAGGCGATCGAACGACGGATAGAGACTCAGACTGACTCCGCTAATTAGTAGCCCTCTCATCCCTGCTCTGTCTGGAATCCCATTTTGTGCCTCTGAATCTGTTCGAGTAGCCAGCAGCCTGCCGGTTCACTGGCATCGGCAGGAAATATTTGCACCGTTTGTTCATCTGAGTAGTAGTCCTGAGCCCAATCCATGTGGTACTCCCAAACTACTACTCCCTGTACATTTGTCAGTTCCTGAACAAGCTGCGCATCCGATTGTTCCCGCACCATGATCAGCTTCGGATATTTTTCCTGCTTGAAACCTTCCAGCAACACACAGTCATAGGCCTGAAAATGCCGGATGAGTCCGATCACAGGCCGACTATGTTCCTCTAAAATGGCAGTTCTTCCTGCCGAAACAATCGCTACGCCTTCGGCACCCGCCTGTCGGTGCTTATACGTATCTGTCCCCTCATGATCCATCTCAAATTCATGACCATCATGCTTGATCACAGCTACACGCAGTCCTGACTGCTGCGCATAACGAATCAAACCTCCGAGGAAGGTTGTTTTTCCTGTATTTTTGAATCCGACGATTTGACATACAAATGGATATTTCGTTTTCACGTCACCTGTCCGCCTTGAAGCACCAGTACGTGCACCTCTTCACCTTCGTGCAAGCCTTCTGTTGTGGGAGGAACTACGATCAGACAATCGCTGTCCTTAATCGTAACCATAGCACTGGATTCATCTACTCGCGCAGGAATCGCATATACTTGCCCACTACGTATCTCCAGAGAACTGCGTACAAAGCGGGTATAGTTGTTTACCTTCGTATAATCTGCTCCTAGCTTCGCCGTCCAGGTTTGCAAATACGGATGTGCCGAAGATAACATCATTTGAATAGTTGGTCGTACAAACAGCTCACAGCCTACAAAGCATGCACCGGGATTGCCAGAGAGCGCAAATAACAGCTTACCGTCTATCACTGCGGCTGTGGTTACACTACCTGGACGCATCGTAACCTTGTTGAACAGCATATTCACATCTTCCTGTCGTACGAGATCACCCATAATATCAAAATCACCCACCGACACTCCACCACTCGTAACCACAATATCATAGGCAGCTATCGCTTCTCGGACAGAAGCACGAGCAAGGTTCAAATCATCATGAATGGCTTGCAGAATGAACGGCTCTCCTCCTGCCTCTCTAATTTGAGAAGCCAGCATATATGTATTACTGTTTCGAATTTTCCCCGGTTGTAACGGCTCATCCACTGCGAGCAATTCTGATCCAGTGGAAAAGACAGCCACCCGTGGCTTCCTGTAAACTGGCACCCGATGTACACCAAAAGTAGCTAGTACCGAGACATGCCCCGCTCCCACGCAAGTTCCCTTACTGAGCAAAAGCTGACCTTCCTTAATCTCATGACCAATTTGTGTCACATTTTTGCCAACTTCCATACGCTTCTTCAAGCCAACATATGTCTGTCCATTTTCCTCACGCAGCTGTGTCGCCTCCAGCATCACCACCGTGTCCGCTCCTTCAGGTAGTTGTGCTCCTGTCATGATGCGGACTGCCATTCCCGTCTCCACCCGCTTGTCCGATACGGTGCCACAAGGAATTTCATCAATCACGTGTAGCCAGATTTCCTGACCGGTCGAACAGACTTCAGTGTCCGAGGCAAGGATCGCATAGCCGTCCATACCAGAACGACGAAAGCGGGGATACGGATGTGGCGCAGTCAAATCCATCGCCAGATAGCGACCATGTGCTTGCTCGAGCCCTACGTCCTCCCTTTCACCCTGTTGAGCATAGCTAGCTATCCTGCTTTGTGCTTCTTCCACCTTAACTGCTTTACGTTGGAATTTTTCTGTGTTTAATGGCGTCTGATTCATGTTCTCACTCCGTTCTTCTAAAATGCCCTCTTTCTGTTATAACGCTAAAACCGTTATCTGGCAAATCCGAACGGTGTTTATTGGATACTGCAAGTCTCTATCCGCCAAAAAACAGCCTGAATATCATATCGCGGCTGTTATTGGTAGATTTCGGTTTTTGGTTTTGCATGTCATTACGTCAGTTTTCTACGTATATTAGGTTATATTATTTTTACCGAAATAGATTGAATCTATTGAAACCTCATACAACGAGGACATTTGCTGCGCTCGAGCTATTGTTAAATCGGATGAATCTTCCTCTATATGTTTTAATTCATTCATTGACATACCAAGTATATTGCAAGCTATTAACTCACTATAACCTGAAGCGAGTCGTGCCATCTTTATTGTATAAAAGCTAGTGCAAGTTACATTTTCATTTTTATCTGCAACCATCCAATCAACTCCACAATATAATTGATAAAAAAGTAATTTACCTGTATACTCTGAACGAAACACTTTTCCCCTGTTAGGAGCAAGTAAGGTGCAAAAACTTACTCGGGGGAAATGCCTTTTGAAAGAGGAGCTCAAATCTCATGGACGCACTCAATCATGGCTCGCCCGACGAACTGGATATTCGCGGCAACAAATATCCAACTGGATCGCGGGACGTGACAAAATGTCATTCGAGGCGGCAGTCCTCATTTCTAGGATATTGGAGTGTAAAGCTGAGGACTTATATGAGTGGGAACTTGCCTGACAAACAGGCATTTCCTTCGGGCCGTTTGTACATGCCGGCATTTACATTATATATCCCGCTTTCACCCTCCTTTTCTTATATGTAGATTGTTTTTACCTTAATTTAAAAGATTGTTATTTTTTTCATAATCAAATTTTATCACATAGAAAATGATTAAAAACGGGAAATATGTCGAATTAAATCGAACCCGTCCGGCTTATCCTAGTCTAACTGATTATTGACTTATTCATTTAAATCTGGTAACAAAAATGACCCCTGAATTTTCATGGGTCATTTCCACAATTTTTTAAGTGCTTTAAGTTTATTATGAGACATCGAGCAAGTGAAGTCTGATCCTTCGAATCGTACCAAACCTCCAAATGCGTTAGACTCAATCTCACAAACCAATTCTAGGTTTATCAGGGTGTCTTTATAAGCAGGATATAGATACGGAAAAGCTTCCCTGCAAGCTTGAGCGGTTAGCCCGATTGAATAAGAGCGATCTCCAGAGTGAAAACGCGGGACATAATAATTTTTTTTAGGTTCCCACATATCCACACTAAGCATATTCCCTACTTTAAAAAAACCGCTCACTGCCGCTTTACCCACTACCTTAATTTCCGATCCGAAAATATAACGAATTTCTCTATCGGCATTCATTGCATTCTCATATATTTGTTTCCATCGAGATAAATTTGCTGAATTTATACTTTCTTTAATGTCTTGATTTTTAAAAACAACCTGCCCCCCTCCATAATCTCCCGTAACGATCTTGTCCACTTGTGTGATGTTAACCAAATTAGATCCGTCCAAATTGCAGAAAGTGGGTAAGCCTACGGAACATTCATGGAGGGTGGTGGGAACTGTAAATCTTCCATGAGAAGTATGAAAAAGCGGGATGTGATAATTGCTTTTAGGCTTCCACAATTCAATCGCAACTAGGTGATTCTCACAAAAAAAAGAGCAATCTCCAAGTGAATTGTCATCAAGCAATGGAGTAGCTAGGATTCGCTTTCCCTCTTCCATTAAATTCAGTTCTTTTCTGTTTTCTTCAGCTCAGCTGGTACAGGTTTAGCGCCAAAAATTGTTTTTTCTTTTTTGGTAGACTCGTTAGCGTAATTACCAAGGCTTATACTTAAAGCTCTCGCCAATTTCTTATCCATTTTCGCTCACCTCCTTTCCATAAAGGAAGAATACTGAATGCTTGTATAATTAAAGATAAACATATTATGTGAGATTGTATAAAAAAATTTAATATGCAAACCAAAATACATATCGTTTTATAATATTTGTGATGTTTGGTCTTGTTAATATAGATAAAATGATTGGGAGCATATACTACAAACATTAATAATGAACAAGCGTTAATTATCAAAATCGTTGATAAACTTAAAGAGACGAAAGGTATAGTTACACATATGGCCGTTGTAAAACAGACACAAAGGGTAAGGTTGCTGAAGTGCACCCCTCCTGAAAATCTCCTTACAAACATGATCGTAGCTAGGGCTAGTAATGCCCCCCAAAAATGTCCTGTTATCCAGGCCATAACTGCGACCATTAGTACTGCCGAAATTTCGGTAATTTTCACACCAATCGCATACTCCATCACTTCTACACTTGTAGGTCCATCAGGATCAGCTTTCTTTATTTCTGATGCGATGTGCCTCGATAGCGTTTCTAGCATCCTCGTAATCTCCTTTCTCTGATAAGAAGTACGAAATTCCAAAAGTCAGCAATGAGATGGAAAGTAGTCCTATCGTATTGGAGTCATAGAGCATATACAAAGTAACAAGAATCGTGACAAATGATATTAAGGAGCCTATAATGAACATTTTATTAAGGGGTGATAGGTAATTTTCACCTTTCAAAAAATCATGTGGGGGCTGAATGATAAATGAGAAACCAAAGTTGTATTTCCCCATGACAAAAGAAATAAAGTACGCAGTAAAAATAGAAGCTAGCTGTATAACGTAAATGGAAGAGCCAGCTGTATCACTTATAACACCTGGTTGTGCTACTCCGAAAAAGTTTGCAAAGATATATACAAATAGCTGTAGATTAATGTAAGCTGTAAGACCGGAACCAGCAGAAAAAGCCGCAAGATATGTTTTGATCCCTAAACCAAATCTTAAAAAGAGAACCATTAACAAATACTGAAGCGGAAAATCAAATTTAGGCATGCCTATAACTTCTCTCATGAGAAAGGAAAACAAGGCTATGCCCATTGCATAGAAAATTATTTTTCTTCGATTTTCCCACACGGGAAGCATATAAAGCTTCAAGACCAAAGTAACTGCCGCTAAAGCATCGAAAAAACCAAGTATAATATATAAGAAAGCAGATAACACAGTTACATCATCCTCCTATTTCGCCTGATGTAATTGTATATTTTACTAATAGATGTGGCAATGAAATAATCTAGTAAACTGGAATTTTTTGTATGAATATGAGATAAAACTTTCTCCCCCTGGTTTTCTTTTTCAAACTCGACATCCATTCGTGGTAATAAAAAAAGTCACCCCAAGTGAGCGACGTTGCTTTTGCCAATGTATTATGTTGGTTTTTTTTCGATATCAAGGTTATAATCTACTTAATTTGGGGTGGAGGGATTATTGTGGCTTTAAGTGACAATTTCAAAAAATTACGTATAAAATATCATTTGACTCAACAAGAGCTTGCTGAGATCGCTGGGGTTACCAATAAAGCAATTTCAGCTTGGGAGAGCGGACTTTCTGAACCACGGATGGGTGCTATAGAAAAGATAGCTCGTCATTTCCATATCAAAAAAAGCAATATCATTGAAGAAGATGGCATTGAGCACATAAGCCCTGATCGCAGGTCAAAGTAGACGGCGATAAAATCGAAGTGAGGGAGCATCCATTCAATTTACCTTAGTAAATGTTAAACAACAAAAAAAGGAACTGTGCAAGACAGTTCCACAGTTCCGCAAACAACTTTAGAAGAAAATAAAATATTACCCATCATCGTCGACTTCGCCGGCTAATTTTACCTGAGCCGCTGCGTGTTTTAGGCTTACTATAAGATTTGCGCGGTGAATCAAATATGCTGGAACCACCGCTGCTGCCTCGGTCACGTGAAATCGAGCCTCTGCTCGGTGAACTGCTGGAGCCTCGATCGAATAGACTTCCGCTTGATCCAACGCTGGAATCCGAATTTTTCCCTCTACGGGTAACTGAACCTTTTCGTTCCACCGTTATCGGCGGAATCGCTTTTTTCTCCTGTGCTGTTGGAGCACGATATTGCCCTTGTGAAGGTCGGTATACATCTCTGCTCGAATAACCTCGATAGGAGCCAGACCCCCGCAACGAATCGAACAGAGCATCCAGCACAGTTGCAGTTAAGTATCCTTTTAGAAAGCTGGAACTGTAATTTTGCTCGACATACTTTTTACTGTCGATTTCAATGAGTGTATCTTCCTTCTTAGCTGGATCTTGCTGCAAATGGTACCATTCATCGCTATATACCAGAAACATCCGCTCATTGCTCTGAGGCGATATTTGTTCCGGTGTACGCTGTTCTTTCAATTCCTCTGCTACTTCGGGAACCGTTTTGCCTGCCGCCCGATATACGTACGAGGTCGAGTTTCCGCTACCACTAACGGATTCCAGCGGATACGTATCTTTCACATTTGGCGCCCCGCACCCGCTTAGCACGGATACGAACAAGCTAAGCGCCACAATGACCGTTAATGCATATTGCCAGGTGCGTTTGCCCATGTGTAACCCTCTCCTAGCTAGCCCGAATAACCTTGACGTCTCCGGTAATCACTTCTTCTCCTTCATAAAGCATAAAGCGACCGTCCTGCCATTCTACCCGCAATAGATGGTAATCATCAGACTGGTACTGCCAAACATGTTGCTCTCCACCCTGCCGGAAAGGAGCACGGCCCATAACGGTAACATGCCCAAAATACTGTTCTTCCAAATGATACGTTGTATCATCCAGTTCTAAAATGGTCGGTACTTCCTCCGGGTTGTCTAGTCTGCCATCGATAGCCTGATATAGTCCGAATTGCAGTGTTTCCCGTTCCTCAATATGAAGATAACTCACTTGATTACCATCCTGAAGCGTCAAAACAACGGCATTCCGGGCACGATTATGTACACGACCTACCACTTCATAGGTGACAAGCGACACTTCACAAATATCACCAGGATTTAAGTGAAGCATGCTTTTTTCCGCTTTCGGCGGTTCAGGCTTGGCAAATAGATTTGAAATTCGTTTCCATACACTCATGGTCATATTTCCTCCTTACTTTGCCTAGAAGCATGCTGTAATGATCAAGGCACCCACCAAGTGCAGCGCTCCTGAAAACAGACCGAAACCAATTTTACCTTCTTGGGTACCTTTGTCCAGATCAAACTGTGCCCAGTACCGCAACAGCAGACGCACAATCACTTCCAAAACAAGCAAGATGATAAAGGCAATCACAGAATACACAAGCGCTTCGAGCAAATTATTAGCTGTAGCAATTGAACCCGATAAAATGTATCCTTGTGCAATCAGCTTCATAATCATCCGGACTGTTACAGCCATATTTCCAGCTTTTACTTCGGCAAAATCCTTATACTTTGTAAATAAAGAATCGACATACATTAATACGAACAGCAAAATAGCACCTGCGCCCGTCCATACCAGCATCGCTTTCATCGTTTCTAAAAAATGCATTTGCTACCATCCTCCACATCTTCTTGACTACATATATTCATTTACGCCCCCAGGCAGGGAAAAGCGAAGGAGATAACGTTTCTCCTTCGCTTACTGAGCCACCACACTAGCGGCAATGCTTAAAAGTTCTTATTTGTTTTCGTATTGTTTCAGCAAAGCAGCAAGTTCGTCGTCCACAGCACTTTTCTTATCCAGCTCTTTGAACTCTTCATCCAGCGATTTTTCCTTGGAAGCCATTTCGTTGCTCGCTTCAGCACGTGCTTCTGCTTGCAGCATTTTTTCCTCCATACGCTTTAATCCAGCAGTTGCCGTATCCGAGCTAAAACCATTCATCGCTTTGTTAATTTCAGTTTGCGCTTTAGCTGCATTATAACGGGCAACCAGTGTCTCGCGCTTGTTTTTCATTTCAGTCAGCTGTCTGCGCATTTCATCCAGCTTACCACGCAGGTTGTCAGCTGCAGCTTTGTTTTGTTCATAACCAGCTTGGAACTCGTTCATTTTTTGTTCGGCAGATTTCTTTTCTTCCAGCGCACGACGAGCAAGATCCACATTTTGTGCTTTTGCAGCCGTATGAGCCTGTTCTTCGCGTTTTTTCACCAAAGCTGCCTGTTCTTCGTATTGCTGTTTAAATCTCTTTTCAATAGCAATTTGAGCGGCTACCGCTTTCTCTGCGTCTTCCAGATCCTCTTGCATATCACGAATGTATTGATCCGTCATTTTAACTGGATCTTCTGCCTTGTCGATAATGGCGTTAATGTTAGACATCGTAAGATCTCTTAATCGTTTGAAAATAGACATGTGAAGTTCCTCCTAGAATTGAATGCTTAAATTTTAAGCTCTGTACACATGTTTACGCAAGCTTTGCATAGAGGTTTCAAAAATATCTAAAAACCGCGTAGATAAGGCTCTGGAATATTTGCCTGTACTTTTAGCGCCCGTGATGCATGCAGCGCCCAATAGGGATCACGCAGCATGGCACGCCCTATGGCTACCAGATCAGCTTCATTGTGCTGAACGACTCGGCGGGCATCCTCATAATCATCCAATAAGCCGACAGCAATGACAGGCACATTCAGTTTCTCACGGATGGTATGAGCCAAATCCACCTGATAACCAGCACGCGCAGACGGACCTCCGCTGGAACCAATCGGACCCTCACCACCAGAAGAAATATGGAAAATGTCTACACCCGCATCACGATATCGTTCCCCTATGGCTGCTATGTATTCAACATCATATCCGTCTTGGACATATTCTTTGGCAGATATCCGCATTAGCACAGGCATATCAGCAGGAAGTACCTCTTTAACAGCACGTATCACCTCAACACCAAACAGTGATAAATCCTGCCCATACTCATCTTCTCGAGTATTGGTTAAAGGAGAATGAAATTGATGGATTAGATAGCCGTGAGCGCCATGAATCTCTACCGTGTCAAAACCAGCTTCTACCGCCCGGCGCGCCCCCTCTTTGTAGGCTTGAACCAGTTCCTTGACTTCTGCTCGCGTCAAAGCGTGCGGCTCTTTAAATCGTTCACTAAAGGGGATCGAAGACGGGCCTACAGGTGGCTCAGCATCTTCAGCCTTGCGTCCGGCATGGCCTAATTGAATGGCAATTTTGGCACCATACTTGTGGACTTCCTCTACCATTTTACGATATGCAGGAATATGTTCATCACTCCAAATGCCCAAATCACGATCCGTAATGCGCCCATTCGGATGAACCGCTGTCATTTCCACAATTATGAGTCCAGTCCCTCCTACCGCGCGACTCACATAATGGACATAATGCCAATCCGTCGGTTTGCCGTCCTTGGCCTCCACGCTGTATTGGCACATTGGGGGCATGACAATCCGATTTCTTAAAGAAAGCCCCTTTAATTGATAAGGAGTAAACAAGTCGGTCACTTTTATCCATCCTTCCCTCAATTCCAAGTCTGTAGCATTATGAATAGCATCCCCATTATACACCAGCTGTCACGGTATACCGAATCCTTTGTAAGGCTAAAACTTACGAAAATGCTCCAGTTTTCATTCATGTTTAGGAGAATATGCGCGTTTACTTCGTCATCTTCACGGATATCCGCTTCATGATGTGCTTCTCTTCAGTCGTGTAGGACTTCACTCAATCACCAGCATAATTTTAATAGGACAGGTACATAATAGCTGAGAGCACCACTAGGTACCACTGCACGGAAAGGGGGAATACAAATGCGGTACAGGGGAGTGTTGCCATGTTTAGCACTGTTACTAGCATTTTCAAGTTTTCCCGTTCACGCTGACACGCCTCCCAACATCGGAACGCCCCATCCCAAGGAAGCTACTGTCGCTACTTCGGTATATCAAAGTAAAGATCGAGCTACTCCAACATTAGCGATGCTACGAAAAAAGCATGCGGACATTTTTAAAATGTGCGGCCCGCACACCCGCCAAATTGCCTTAACCTTTGATGATGTGCCCGATTCAAGGTATACGCCGCAGGTTTTGGACGTATTACACGCAAACGGTATCAAAGCTACGTTTTTTATCGTCGGCCATCGTGCGGAAAAGCATCCGGGGATCATACGCCGCATCATCCGCGAGGGTCATGCTATAGGAAACCATTCCTATACTCATCCGGATTTCAGGAAGGCCACACCAGAACGCTTTCGCCACCAGATTACAAAAACAGAACGCATTTTAGAAGCCAGCGCAGGTTTTCGGCCCAGATTGATACGACCACCCTATGGTGAAATCACGGAGCCTCAAATTCAGTGGGCGCGTCGTCATGGGTACATGATCGTCAATTGGAATGTGGACTCTCTAGACTGGAAGGGATTGAGCAAAACACAGATTCAGCGTAACGTGATCCCGGCTACCAGACCTGGCTCCATTATTTTAATGCATGCAGGTGGAGGTCAAAGTTCCAACTTGCAAGGTACTGTCCAAGCTTTGCCGGGTCTAATCCACTCTTTAAAAGCTAAGGGCTACAAGTTTGTCACAGTCCCCCGGCTACTTCACACATCGGAACGAAAATAACAGTATGTCTAAGCCTCGTATATACCAACAACGTAAAAAGGCTGCCTTGACGAGCAGAATGCTTCTGCTTGTAAGACAGCCTTTTTTAGCGATAAACGACCGTACTGATAAGAAGTCGTCCCAGTTATATGTTGTGTGCTATAATATTAAGTTTACATAATATATATTATGTTTAATGAAATCAAATATATGCACAATGCTATTTATCAATAACGTACAGTTTCACATTTTGGAAGCCGAAGTCGTTCACGAATGATTTGTTGCCAGGGATAAAGATATCAATCCGCTTTCCGGTAATAGCGCTGCCCTGATCACGGGCAACGGCTACAAAAGAATGGTCTGGCAAGCCGGGATGGGAATAGCCTGTAACTAGCACCTTTGTTCCCATAGGAATGACTTTCGGGTCTACTGCAATTGTACCCAGTTTAAGCGGATTACCGTAGTAATCGACTGCACCCCATTTGCCATTTTCATCAGCTGCGGCTGAATATGCTGTTGCTTTAACATCAACAACTTTACTGTAATTGAATGTTTTGCCCCATGCTTCAATTGTTGGCCTCTCATTCGCTGGTGCTTTCTCCGTAAGTAGCTGTGGTTTCGAATCCGAAGCCGCCTTCACACTTTTTTCGTCTGGCACTTTAATTTGTAGACCTGCATATATGTTGTTGGACGCAATATCCGGGTTAGCCTTCGTCAAGTCATCTACCGATACCCCATAACGTTGAGCAAGCAAAAAGAAAGTATCGCCTTCTTTGGCAGTATGAAGCGAAGCAGCATTTGCTACTCCAGCTGTCTGTGCCAATCCTGCAATCGCTGCGGCAAGCACCGCAAATTTCATGGTTTTTCCAATATGTTTTAAGTGTTTCAAAGATATGTACCTCCTCTGTTGTGCCTGCGAGGTTAGCTGTCGGATTCGGGCTCAGGAGAAGCCCTATGCTTGCGCAATTCACCCCTAGGTCATATTCCATACTTTTTATGATGTATTGGAACAATGGCCGTTGTTACGTCCCCCGCACTTCCCATAGTTTGAGTCCAGCACCTGAGTATTTATTATCATAAGTGCTGCCTCGGTAAGTTTTGGCTTACTGCATAATATCACAATTTTGTAACCTTATCTGCATGAAAATGTTGGGAACCTTGAACATCATACTACACTCATTACAATTTTGTCATTAAGAATCCGTTTTTTGTTACGAAAATATGGAGATATGGTGACAAAAAAAGAAAAGCCCTCCGTGAACCATCGTCACGAGAAGGGCTATGTCAATATTTTATAAAAGCATTTTCTTACAGTACTTTAGCAAGAAAGTCACGAGTACGATCATGGCTTGGAGTACCAAAAACTTGCTCAGGCGTGCCTTGCTCTATAATTTGGCCGTTGTCCATAAAGATGATCCGATCCCCTACTTCACGGGCAAAGCCCATTTCGTGCGTCACGATCACCATCGTCATGCCGCCTTCAGCGAGCTTCTTCATTACATCTAGAACCTCTCCAACCATTTCAGGGTCCAGAGCTGAAGTAGGCTCATCAAACAGCATTACGTGCGGCTGCATAGCCAGAGCACGTGCTATCGCTATACGTTGCTTTTGACCGCCAGATAACTGGTTCGGGTAGGTATTCTTCTTATCCTCAAGACCCACGGTCCGCAGGAGCTCCAACGCAATTTTCTCCGCTTCTTTCCCCGATTGCTTCTTCACCTGCGTTGGTGCAAGCGTCAGATTCTGCAGTATTGTTTTATGCGGAAACAGATTGAAATGTTGGAAAACCATCCCCATCTTCTCTCGAGTCGCATTAATATTATGACCACGGGCCGTAATCGGCTCACCCTCAAACAAGATTTCCCCTTCTGTTGGCTGTTCCAACAGATTCATACAACGCAAAAACGTACTTTTCCCCGAACCACTCGGGCCGATAATGACGACTACTTCACCTTTGGCGATATCTATATCAATGCCTTTTAAAATTTCATTCTTACCGAATGATTTACGCAGTTGTTTAACGGTGATCACTGGCTCTCAACTTCCTTTCCCATAAACCCAACAGCTTAGATAAGCTGAATGTCATTACAAAATAAATAGCGGCTGCGATTACGAACGGACTTAAGCCTTCGTAGGTAATATTCTTAATGACCTGGGCTTGATACATAATGTCCACCATCCCAATGGTCGAAATAATAGAAGATTCTTTAATGATCGTAATGAACTCATTACCAATAGCAGGCAATATAGATTTAAATGCTTGCGGTAAAATAACGTGACGCATCGCTTTGCCTCGTCCCATCCCGAGCGAGCGGGCAGCTTCCATCTGTCCACGGTCTACGGCCTGAATACCAGCACG
Source organism: Paenibacillus sp. ALE2 (assembly GCF_054113385.1). Taxonomy (NCBI): domain Bacteria; kingdom Bacillati; phylum Bacillota; class Bacilli; order Caryophanales; family Paenibacillaceae; genus Paenibacillus; species Paenibacillus sp. ALE2. Next base: position 4,270,314 of record NZ_CM134213.1, on the reverse strand, counting down.
GAAAATTTCAGCCAAATATGCCGAACTATTCAGAGACAACGTAATTATACCGGACTGGAGTGGCGTAAAATTAACACCTAACGTCAAAGCAACTCCATAATGAATAATCATAAGCTGCACCAGCATAGGTGTGCCGCGCAGTATCTCTACATATGCGGTACCTAGCCACTCGATAATACGAATACCACTCATCCGCAGCAAGGATATGATCAGCCCAATAATGAATCCGAACAGTACTCCGAGCGCAGACAGCAATAGAGTGTAGCCGATACCCGTAGCGTAGAAACTGCGATATTTCAAAAATATATCTACAATGCTATTCGAAGAAACCTGTCTGTCAGCAGACAGTGCACTCGCTTCTGTAGAAAATTTCTCAATCGATCCGTCCGCTTTCAGGCGAGCCAACGTTTTATTTACTGAAGCAAGCAATTCCGCATTTCCTTTACGGATGCCTACAGCAGTTTCTGCTCCTTCATCTTCAGGTACTGCTTTGGCAAGTGTTACGGTACCGTCTAGCGTGTATCCTTTAGCAACGGTATCTTCGATTACAACCGCGTTGATACGCTTGGTCCGAAGCTGGAGTACCAGATCGGATATTTTATCCAATGAGGTTACAGAAGCATTAGGCACTTTTTGCGCAATTTCTTCCTGGATACTCCCCTTCTGCGCACCGAGCTTCTCTCCTTTTAGAGCAGCCATCGTTGAATATTTGTCTTTGTCCTCTGGACGTACCATAATGACTTGCTTGGAACGATAGTATACATCCGAAAAATCAATGCTCTTTCTGCGTTCATCCGTCGGTGTCATACCAGACAGCACCAAGTCTACGCGACCACTTTGCAGAGCAGGCAGCAAAGAGTCAAAACTCATGTCCTCTGGGACCATCTCTGCATCCAGATCCTTGGCGATTTCCTTGGCGATTTCAACATCAAACCCGACAATGGTATCCTGACCGTTAATAACTTTGTGAAACTCATACGGCGGGAAGTCAGCACTCATACCCACTACAAGTTTTTTCTGTGGCTTTCCTTCCGATCCGTATGCAGTGAGCATAGGAAGACCCGCCAACAGCAAGATAACCGCCGTCAAAACCAGGGCGGTAAAACGATATGCCTTTTTCAATCTTTTTTTCTCTCCTTAAATTCTTTATAATAAATAAGATTGTGTCATTATAAATGAATATGCATGATTATGCAATGAATGTTATAGTACAATTTTAGTATATCTATCGCAGTACCTACATTACAGCATATATAAAGGAGTTTTCAGCATGAATTTTAAACAGACCATTCAACACACCATTGAACAGCATGCCGAGCGGTTTAAGGACATTTCGTTGCATATAGGCGCAAACCCTGAACTTGGAAACGAGGAATTCCTGGCCTCTGCCCGTCTAAAAGAAGAACTTGCCTTTCACGGTTTTGAAGTTCAGGCACCCATATTGGGTATAGAAACGGCCTTTATTGCTACTTACAAAGCAGTCAAGCCTGGACCAGTTGTTGCTTTTCTGGCAGAATATGACGCCCTGAAAGGTTTAGGGCACGCCTGTGGACACCATTTGATATGCATGATGAGTACAGGCGCTGCCGTCGGTCTCAAATCGATCATCGACGAGACTGGTGGAGAAGTACGTGTATACGGCACACCTGCCGAAGAAACACGCGGTGCAAAAGTTCCGATGGCGGCGGCTGGATTGTTTGATGATTGCGACATAGCCATGATGACACATCCCTTCGATCGCTACGAAGAATCAGGAAAATCGCTGGCGATTGATGCTGTACAGTTCGAATTTTTTGGTCAATCCGCTCATGCTGCGGCCAGTCCGCACGAAGGGATTAATGCCTTGGACGCTGTGATTCAAACGTTTAATGGGATCAACGCATTTCGGCAACAGGTGAAAAGTACAGTACGTATCCATGGCATCATTAATCAGGGTGGGCAGGCTGCCAATATTATTCCTGATTACGCCTCAGCTCAATTTTACGTGAGAGCCGCGACACGCCAAGAACTGAACCCGCTTACCCGTCGTGTTATTCAAATTGCTGAAGGAGCTGCTTTACAAGCCGGGTGTCGCTTGGAAACCTCCAATTATGAGACTTCTTATGATGAAATGGTGACTAACGGTGTACTCTCCGACACCTTTACTGCAAATTTGGTGCAGGCTGGTATTGCGCAAGAAGATATTACGGAAGGCGAAGATCATGGCTCTATGGATATCGGAAATGTATCACTTCATTGCCCTGCGATCCATCCGTACATTCAAGTTATTGACGAGAAGCATGCCTTGCATACACCAGAATTCCGCGATTTGGCGATGCAGGACCGCGCAATGGAAGGAATGCTCTTGGCCGCGAGGACCTTGGCATGGACAGCTTGCGATGTAATCACAAGTTCTGAGCTGCTGGCACAGATTAAAGAAGAATTCGCTCTACTGAATAGCAAAAGCTAAAATCGGAAATGCCGTCTTCTTGGAGAAAGGAGTGCCTTTATGAATAGTATGAGTAGCTTTTGGACGTTGTTTATTGTGGTTGACCTCATCATTTTTTGGTTTATATTCCGAGCAATACGCAGGAATCGTGGAAACAGAAGCACGCGCCGCCGGAATGCATTTTTCCTTAGTTCCCCGTCTCCTTCGTCACTCACGCAAGAGCGTCATCCAGAGATTACGGAGCTGAAGGAGCTGCTGGAGCGATCCATTCCAGCCTCCTATGCTCACAACGTAAAGCAACGTGTCATGGAAGCCCACCCTAATCTGACGGAACAAGAATATGACTGGCGCTGGCATGAGCTAAAACGATACTTCATGCTATGCGCGATTATGAATCGAGTGCCTATGTTCAGTAGTGATGTGGATGAACTATGGCACGAAATGTTAATGTTTACGCGCGAATACCAGCAGTTCTCGGAAGCTTTTTTTGGTCGTATGCTTCACCATGCTCCCCATTCGGGCGGCTCTCAGCCGATGCCAGAGGAGCGGGCGTGGTTTGACTGGTTGTATGTGGAATGCTTTGGCTGGAATTGCTATAGCGCCAGTTTGTGGGGAACTTTTTTTAATCATCCATTACCGAATGATGAGCTTTCACACTATTACAACCTGACAGCTTCAGCGCAGCCAGTAGGTGACCGATGGAATATAAGTGAAAATATAGGCATTTCAAAGCAGACACAACAAGCGGTTCATAAGATAGTCCAACACCTCCGTGAGCGGGTAAATAAAGCTGTAAATGATCCTGAGGGCAAGCAGCTCCCCAAGATCAACTATTTGCAGGTTGACTATTTGCTACTGGCTGTTGTGTGGTATTCATGGTATCGGCCTGATGAATTTGCCATACACATGCACCCAGACTCTACAAGCAGTGCCGCCCTAGCCAGCTCATCCGGCTGTAGCTCTGCAAGCGGCTGCTCAAACTGGGATACACACCACTCGCACCATCATTCCTCCCATGACAGTTCTCATGGTGGAGGCTCTTCTCACCACGATTCAGGCGATTCTGGGAGTCATTCCTCTTGTAGCAGCGGATCTTCGTGTGGAAGCAGTTGTGGTGGCGGGGGCGACTGACCGCAGCAAAAAAGGGAATTCCTCAACCAGACACTGGCTAAAGGGATTCCCTTTTTTATTAGCACAAATATGGTATCCTACTCTGTTCCATCAATCTTTGCTAGTGAACGGTAAATATCCATATAAGCCTCGGCCGATACATCCCAACTGTACTCTCCTGCAAAGGCCGTCTGTGTAAGCTTGTTCCAATGCTCAGGTTGGCGATAGTAATCAACAGCACGACGAATGGTGTGCAGCATGTCATGTGCATTATAGTTCGTGAAACTAAAACCGTTACCTTCACCTGTGGATTCATTGTAAGCCTGTACAGTATCGTTCAGCCCTCCAGTTTCTCGCACTATAGGGATACTTCCATAACGAAGCGCCAGCAGTTGACTAATCCCACAAGGCTCAAACCTCGATGGCATAAGATACATGTCACTTGCCGCATATATTTTTCGTGACAGTGGCTCGCTAAAAGTAAGCTGCGCCGACATTTTCAGAGGATACCGTCCCGCTGCTTCCCGGAACCAGTGCTCAAAAGCCGGGTCCCCTGTTCCCAGCACGACAAACTGAATATCGTCATAATACAAGATTTCGTCAAGCACTCTCGTAACCAGATCTAGCCCCTTCATATCCACAAGTCTAGTTACCATTGCTATCATAGGTACGTCCGGACGCACCGGCAGACCTAGCTCCTTTTGCAAGGCAATTTTATTTTCCTTTTTCTTTGCCAGACTTGTGCGGTACTTTGTATAAATACGGTTGTCTGTGGCAGGATTGTAGCTTTGGGTATCAATTCCATTCACTATCCCCGTTAAGCGTCCCTGCTCTCCTAATTTACGAAGTAAACCCTCCAGTCCGTATCCGTAAAATTCAGTTTGAATCTCCTCTGCATAGGTTGGACTCACGGTCGTGACATGATCGGAGTAAGTAAGCCCACCTTTCATAAAATTCAGTCTTCCATAATATTCCACACCTTCGGAAGTAAAATAGCTTCCATCCAAGTTAAGCAGCTCCGTTAAGACCTCATATGGAAAATCACCCTGATACAACAGATTATGTATCGTAAACACCGTGCGAATATCGTTGTAAAAGGGCAAATGTCGATAATCGGCATTCAGAAGCAGCGGAACCATTGCCGTATGCCAGTCATGACAATGCACAATATCCGGCTGAAAATTCAGTTCAGGCAGCACTTCCAAAATCGCCCGGTTAAAGAAGGAGAAGCGTTCGCCATCATCCATGTAACCGTAAATACCGTCACGACCGAAGTAATATTCATTATCTATAAAATAAACCCTGATCCCGTCCAACGTCAGCTCCTCTACTCCACAATACTGATCACGCCAGCCTACAGCTACATGCTTGACCGTTACCGGACGCAGAGACTTCTTATAGGTATCGGGAATGCCCGCATATTTAGGTAAGATGATTCGGACGTCGCATCCTGCCTGATGAAGTGCCTTTGGCAGTGCGCCAATAACATCAGCCAACCCGCCTGTTTTAATAAATGGATGTGCTTCTGCTGCCGCAAACAAAATGTTCATATGTGCTTCCTCCTTATGTGGTTAATCTACTTTTTTAGACCTACGTGGTGGTGTTTTCTTGAGTATAACGATGCCTAGGGGTGGAATCGTCACCTCCAAGCTGTGAAGCTGGCCGTGGTAAGGGATTTTGGAAGTACGTATCACCCCAGAGTTAAGCTGACCACTCCCCCCAAAGTCCTTATGATCGCTGTTCAGTAATTCCATATAGCTTCCTGCCTTTTGCAACCCAATTCGATAATTTTCTCTTGGCACAGGTTGGAAATTAATGAGGACAACCAGCGTGTCTCCTGCTTTTTTGCCTTTACGTAAATACGTAATCACACTCTGTCCGCGGTCTTCAGCTTCAATCCATTGATAGCCGTCCCACGAATGGTCCAATTCCCATAGTGCCTTCTCCTGAAGATATAAATGATTCAGTGCTTTCGAATATGCGTGCAGAGACCGATGACTGTCATAGTCCAGCAAAAACCAGTCAAGCTGATCCTCATCCTTCCACTCAATAAATTGACCAAATTCCCCTCCCATGAATAAAAGCTTTTTACCTGGTGAGGTCATTTGGTAGCCAAGAAGTGCCCGTAGTCCGGCAAATTTTTGTTCATAGGTGCCCGGCATTTTATCAAGCAGCGACTTTTTACCATGCACAACCTCATCATGTGACAATGGCAGTGTAAAATTTTCGCTGTACGCATAGGCTATGGGGAATGTCAGCAAATTATGGCGATCGGGTCGTTGATCAAACTCTGATTCCATATAATCAAGTGTATCGTTCATCCAACCCATATTCCATTTGTAATTAAAACCGAGTCCTCCATCGCTTACTGGGGAGGTCACCATCGGCCAAGCGCTGGACTCCTCTGCCATCATGAGTGCGTATGGATAATAGCGGAATACCGTCTCATTCAGCTGTTGAAGGAAGGCGATAGCCTCCTCATTTTCAATCCCTCCCTTGGAATTGAGACAATATTGTCCATCCTGCTTTTCAAAATCAAGCCGTAACATGCTCGTCACTGCATCTACACGCAGACCATCAATATGGTACACATCCATCCAGAACAATGCATTGGAGATCAGAAAAGAACGTACTTCTGGCTTGCTATAATCGAATGTCAGGGTTCCCCAGCCGGGCTTTTCCGCAATTAGCGGGTCTGCGTATTCGAACAGCGGCGATCCGTCAAACCGTCTCAACCCATGAGCATCCTTGGCAAAATGAGCTGGAACCCAATCCATAATCACTCCAATTCCCGCCTGATGGCAACGATCCACCAAATACATAAAATCATGTGGTTCACCATAACGGCTTGTGAGTGCAAAATACCCGGTGAGTTGGTAGCCCCAGGAAAGGTCATACGGATGCTCACTCAGCGGCATCAGCTCAATATGTGTATACCCCATATCTGTTACATAAGGCACAAGAAGCTCAGCCATCTCCCTGTATGTATAAAACGTACCATCTGCTTTTTGCTTCCAAGTGCCTAGATGAAGCTCATATATATGTAGAGGTTTACCATATGGTGCTCTACGTTTACGGCGCCAAGCTGCATCATTCCAAACATAACCATCCAATGAAGCTACCACTGACGCCGTAGCCGGTCTTACTTCAGCACGTACGGCGTAAGGATCTGCTTTCAGAAATCGTTCACCATTTGGACCTGTAATGTCGTATTTGTAAAATGTTCCTTGGGATATCCCCGGAAAAAAACGACTCCAAAAACCGGATTTGGGAACCCTATATAAGGAATCCTGTTCCCCATTCCAGTTGTTGCGATCTGTAGCAAGCCCGACATGGAGAGCATGAGGAGCCCAGACCGTAAAACGAACGCCCTGTTCTCCGTTCTCCACAGTAAGGTGGGAACCCAAAGATCGGTAGCTGTGATAAAGCGTTCCTTCATGAAACAAATAAATATCTTCCGATGATATCGTCTGTTGCGGAAGAGTTTGGTCTGTCATCACGTCACCACCCTTTTATGTTTTGTGAGTAAAAATGTATGAGTCGGTAATGCATTCGCTTTTGGGTCAAAGCTGACTTGAGTTATTACCCCATTCTAGCCACAATGAACAGAAAAATGACTAGGAAAAAAATAAACCTTAGTTTTTGGGGAATCTTATATACCTGATGGTTTCAAGAGTACCCCATACCGTTTATGTATGTACTACAACAGACAACTAAACCGGGAGGGAAACGAAATGTTTAATAAAGAATGCATTGCCATGCTGCTGGCAGGCGGAGAGGGACGCCGTCTTGCTCCCCTTACTTCGACGATTGCAAAACCCGCCGTACCTTTTGGCGGTCATTACCGGATCATCGATTTTCCTCTCAGTAATTGCGTAAATTCAAACATTGATACTGTAGGTGTACTGACGCAATATGAGGCGGAATCCTTGCACGAACATATTGGGGATGGGACTCCATGGAGCCTTACAAAAACGGATGACAAAGGAATTACCCTGCTTCCATCTTATAATACAGGTAACGCTGAATACTTAGGAACGGCAGATGCTATTCATAAGAATATCGAATATATTGACAGCCAAAATCCAGAGCATGTGCTTATTTTATCCGGTGATCATATTTACTATATGAATTATCGCGAGATGCTGAACTACCATAAGGAAAAAGGAGCTGCGGCAACCATTTCTGTCATGGAGGTTCCTTGGGATGAAGCACACCGTTTTGGTGTTATGAGCGCCGATGAAAATCTGCGTGTCACTGAATTTGCAGAGAAGCCGGAGAAACCCGAAAGTAATTTGGCCTCTATGGGGATTTATCTTTTCAAATGGGATTACTTAAGAAATTACCTGTTGGAAGACGCACAGGATCCTCAATCCAGTCATGATTTTGGCAAAGATATCATACCTAAAATGCTGGCGGACCAAGAATCTCTATACGTTTATGAATTCCAGGGCTACTGGAAAGACGTAGGTACAGTTAAAAGCCTATGGGACTCACACATGGACCTGCTCCATGAAAATTGCGCAATTGACCTTCAGCGTCAAGACTGGCCGATGTATACACGTGAACGCCGCACAAGGCTGAGCGCGCAAAAGGTGCCTGGTCGTAAAATGCAGTCATTGGACAGCCTCCTGCATGATTCCTGCCAAGTAGAAGGCCAAATTGAGCGCTCCGTAGTGTTTAGTGGCGTCGAGGTGGGAAAAGGCTCATCCATCAAGGAAAGTATCGTTATGCCCGACACACGTATTGGGCGCAACGTGCATATTGAGCATGCCATTATCGGTGAAGGTGCTGTGATTCGTGATGGTGCTGTGATTAAAGGTAATCCGAGCGAAATTATGGTTATCGGACCCAATGAAACAGTATTTGGTAAAATGGCAGTACGGCCGCAAACTACACGTATGCTAAAAGAAGCCTATGAGCGTAACACACGCTTGCGTGCAGAAGGCTTTACTTCATAACTCTCCCTAAAATTTCAAACAGCCAGCCCTCCAATATAGTGAGGACTGGCTGTTTTTTATTACCTCTTACAACTGGTTTTAAATTTGCCCTTCCGAGAGTTGTGGTGGTTCCACGGATGACTCTGCTTGCAGAGCAGGCAATGAAACCGTAATAGTGGTTCCAGCTCCCAATTCACTTCTGATGAGCATCTGACCGTGATGACGCTCAACAAACTGTTGCGAGATTGCCAATCCGAGACCCGTCCCCCCATTTTGATGGTCTACCTGGAAAAAGCGATCCCTTACTCTGGCAAGGTTTTCTTCACTAATCCCAATCCCCGTATCCTGTACCGATATCTCGATATTACCCTTAATGCGTTGAAGAGACAAATAAATAATCGAGCTTTCATGCGAAAACTTGATAGCATTATCTACAATGTTCAAAAATACCTGCTTCAGACGGTTACCGTCTCCATGAACGAGATAAGCCGTTTCCTCGGAATCCAGTTGAAGCTTGATCTGCTTCATTTCTGCCTTTGCCCATACGTTCAGCATAATTTCCTGCAAAAGCTCTCGAAGATCAACTGTTCCCATCACGAGCTTCATGGCATTTTGCTCCAGTTTGGAAAAATCGAGAATTTCCTCCACTAAGCCAATCAGCCGATCCGTTTCCTTGGAAATAATCTGCATCCCGATCTTAGTCTCTTCCGGGTCATACCCGCCAGAATTTAGCGTTTCACTCCAGCCCTTAATCGATGTAAGCGGAGTACGCAGCTCATGAGAAATAGAAGAAATAAAATCATCCTTGATTTGATTGGTTCGGACAATCTCCTGTGCCATGTAGTTCAACGTCGATGCCAATTCACCCAGTTCATAGCGATAATCGCCTTTGATACGTGCATCAAATCGTCCCTGCGCCATCTGAGCAGATACATCGCGAATATTGTTAATCGGTCTGACAATGGAATTGGCAAGCCCTGTGCTTACTATAAATACAATAATCAGTACAGCTGCCATGATTCCCACCGAAAATAATGTAATGATGAATAATTTATCATTTACTAATTCCAACGAAGTCGTATACCGGATAATATACACCTGATCTCCGACGATATTGTCCAGTTTCTGAGATACCGCCATCACCTGCTGTCCCGTGCCGGGTTGCTTTCCAATCCATTTGCCCGTATCTCCAGCTAAGGCTTGTGTCACATCACTGGTTTGCACACTTAGATCCGCAGCAAAATTTGTCGAGTTATCAATTACATTTCCCTGTTCATCAAGCAATTGTAATTCAGTGAAGGGCAGAGAAAATGTATTCAACAAATACGATTGTAAAGACTGTTCTGGCTCTTTGAATTTGGATGCAAATTCACTTACCGATTCGATACGGCTTTCGATGTGTTTGTAAATGGAGTCGTAATAATACGACCGGAGTGCAAACATAAAAATGACTTCTACTAACAGAAGCGCCAAGAACACTACGAAAAAATAGTGAAGCACAATCTGTCGGCGAATCCCCTTTTTGATCATTGAGACTGACCTTTCCATTTATATCCATGTCCCCACACGGTTTGTAAGAAAGCCGGCTCGGATGGATTGTTTTCAATTTTCTGCCGCAGACGTCGGATATTCACATCTACAATTTTCGGATCGCCCATATATTCCTTGCCCCATACGTGGTCAAGTAGCACATCTCGGCTAAGCGGCGTATTTTCTTTCTCCAGAAAAAACTGAATCAGCGAAAACTCTGTCGGTGTCAGTTCGATCAGCTGTCCGTTTTTCTTAAATTGCTTAGCTATCAAATCCAGCGTGAACGGACCGGATTGGAAAGACACCTTGGCTGCTGTTTCACGATGTACATTTACCCGACGCAATAACGATTGGATACGTGCAATCAGCTCTGTTGGGCTGAAAGGCTTGCTCACATGATCATCAGCCCCTACAGACAAGGCATACACCTTATCCTGTTCCTGTACCTTGGCTGTCAGAAAGATAATGCCAATACGCTCATTCGTTTCCCGAATTCTCCGACAAACCTCAAAACCATCCATCCCAGGCACCATCACGTCAAGCAGCGCGATATCAATATCCCGTACCGTGTTCAAAATATTCAGAGCCTCATGCCCATCTGCCGCCTCCAGCACCTCAAAACCGTTACGTTTCAAGTTAATAACGATAAAGCTACGGATCGATTCCTCGTCTTCCATGATTAAAACTTTACTCACTCTATTCTACCTGCCTTTCCCCCATCTTGTTTTTAATGGTTTTACGTGGTTCCAGCTCGCTGGATCGCTTAATGCCAATTACCTGTGCGTTCGTTCGCCACAATTGGCTATAGCCTTCATTGTTTCGCTCCCATTGTGACAATGAGAAAAATTTAATTTCCGCTATTGTTTTGTCTGTATCATCCAGAATGAACCGCAAATAGCTGTCTTTCCTGGAAACCTTCGGATCAATAGTCACCTTGCCATGCAGCTCTTTCGGCAGTCTGAAGTAGACCTGTTCATTAGAATCACGATACTGTTGCTGCTTGAAAATCGTCCCTTTGGCCCCATCCCACTGATAGAACGATACAAAATAAGGAACTTCATCCAGCGGCCTGTTGCTCCAACCTTTAGGCTTCTCTAAATTCCCAAATTCGAGAATACCGTCACCATCCACATCACCACTGGCGATGGTAGCATCCTTAAAGGTAACATCCATAAGATTGAGCTTTCTGAGCTTGCCGTGATCCATCACGATAACATTGGAAACCGTAGTTGTCTCGGCAATCTTTGTATCAATAATGATCCCTTGCCTACCTTGGGCTACCTTACCAGCGACGACATTGTAGACGCCTAAAGCCTGACTGTCCAATTCCAACGACCCGATCTCCTTAAAGGTCCCTCCGCTGAACTGGAATGTTTTCACGGTAAAAAATTCATTACGACGGAGCAAGATAATCGTCAAGTCATTCAGATTGTCCCCGTTCAAATCCATCTTCTTATGGTTAAAATCGTCTACAACGAAGTCCGTATAGCCCGTTGCATATATTTTTTCCAACGTTCCTCCAGTATAAGAGTATACGATGAGGCCCTTCTGGTCTCCGTTCTCACTACTGTCTCCGCTCGAAAAACCTGCTACAATATCAAGCGTACCGTCATTAGTTAAATCCACAAGCTTAAATGATTCCAACACCGTGCCTTCCCCATCAAATGTAAGCTTCTTTACCCACGTGCCGCCCTGATCTTCAAACAAGGCACCATGTATCTTTACGCTCTCATCTGGTGTTTCATAAAAGAGCACCGCTTCATCTATACCATCATTATTCAAATCTCCCGTCCGAATTGGCGTAGGATCATCCGGATCATTCGGCCTTAAAGGCTGTACCGCCCCTAATTGCGTATTCACTGCTCCATTCAGCTGTTGTTTCTCATCAGACATCGTTGGTGTCTGCATCAGCGAAATCGGATCGCTAATCACATTACAGCCGCTTAAAAATCCAGCAAGGAGCAGCAAGGAACAGCAGCACGCCACCATTTTCAACAGCATTTTTTTCACTTCTCTTGCCGTCCCCTTCACAATTTGTTCTTTTCTGCCTGTGTCAATCGTCTTCCCTGGATATCAAACACCAGCTCGCCCTCATTCAGCCCCCAGATTCGGGAAGCAAAACGTTCAGCCATTTCCAGCGGCAGTACAGTAATGATTGTTACTCGTTCGTCAGAACACAGCTTGCGAAAGGTTTCCAGTACATGCGCTGCTGAGGCAGGATCAAGTCCATTTACAGGCTCATCAGCTAAAATAACCTTAGCTCCGTGAACGAGAGCACGCGCTGTGGCTACCCGCTGCCGTTCGCCGCCGCTGAGCTTGTCGCATTTATCATGCGCCTTATCCAGCAGACCCAGATCCTCCAGAACGTCCATCGCTCCCATATAATCGTCGGAACGCACCATACCAGTAACCATTCTCCACCAGGGGGTCTGACCCGATCTGCCAATGAGCACATTTTTAAGAGCGGTCCGATTCATATTAAGATGCGGATTTTGCTCCAGATATGCCCATTCCCGCTTTAATTTCATCTTGCCTGTCCACCCGGATTTCAGTACATCATTGCCTCCTACAATTAAACTGCCTTCTTCCCAAGATTCATGTAAAGCAAGACAGCGAAGAAGTGTCGTTTTACCGCTTCCGCTTGGCCCCACTATAGCAATGAATTCACCCTGATGAATTTCAGCATCAATCCCTCGAAGCAACGGGGTACGTTCAGGCCCCACGTGCTTGGTCAGCTTCCGAATTTTAATCATCTATGATTCCCCTTTGTCCGCCATCAATACATGTTTATATTTTATAGTAATTGTGAAACAAATACCATGCAAACCGCAGTTTTAAACCGCCGGTACTCTTTTTCGGGAAAACAGACCCAACAATCCGAAAACAATGTAACTACCTCCAAGAACTAGAAACATGCTGCCTTGAGTTCCAATGTCCAGCAACCCTCCGCTAATATTAGGTCCGACCACACTTCCCAGATTAAAATGAAAGGATGCCAGCACATTTGCAGCCGCCAAAAATGATTTGGGCAACAGGTCAGCTGCATAGGCCAAACCAAGTGAGAAAAAGGAGCCTACCAATCCACCTGCGATGGTCAGCAATACCAAAGTGAACATAAAATGATTACCACTCCAGGGTAGCAACATAAAGGTCAATCCTCCCGCTATACCAACGCTCATTAGCACTTTTTTACGTCCCCAACGGTCACTTAATATACCCAAAGGCAGTTGCAACACTAAGCCTCCCAAACTAACGAAAGGCAGCAAAGCAGCAATTTCATCGGTATGGAAGCCAATACGCAGGCCATAGACTGGAAAATTACTGTTCAGGCTCGCTTCCATATAACCGTATAGAAATGCAGGCAACAGAGCGTACCATGCCCAGCTATAGCTGCGTCGGAATCTTTGTGCGGGACGCGCCTCAGTTTCCTGCTTCTCCGGTCTGGATTCAGGTAGCTTGATTAACACTAACAGCAACACAAGCAAGCACAAAAAAGCCAACGCAGCAAATGGAACCAGCATTCCATAATCGAGTAGCCATAATCCCAATGGGCCTAATGCAAAACCTAGACCGTAAGACATACCATAAAAGGAAATGTTGCGGCCTCGATTCTCTGGTGGAGTTACTAGCAATATCCACAACTGCGCAGAATAGTGCAACGCACTGTCTCCAATACCTACGAGCAGACGCAGTACGAACCAAATCCGAATATCAGGGATTAGCGGGAACAGCAGCAGCGTAATGAGCACAAGCACAAGACCACCGGCCATCAGCTTTTTGAACCCCAGCCATCCCAAAGTGCGTTCAGCCACCAGTGTCATTGCAAATGAACCAATATACAGTGCAGCCGCGTTCATTCCGTTTAGTGAAGACGAAACCCCCATTTGTTCCAAAGAAATCGACAAAATAGGTAATAGTAAACCCTGACATAATCCAGCAACAATAATAACTGCAATTAAAATAAAATAATGAACACGTAACGACGACGACATCCTAGCTCCTCCTGCCCGAACAATTAAATTATTAACATCATAAAATGAATGCTTAGAAATGATTTGCATTTGATACCATAATCAATAATAATTCTTATCACGATGTATACCATGACCATCTGAAAAATCGGTATATTACATATTAAGATGTTTTTAGCGTTAATTTAGTGTATTAAAGAGAGAAAGAAAAAAATCGCCATCTGAGATGACGATTTTACGGATAGAGCTAGTCTGGTATGTATCCGACTCCATTTGGTGAAGAGCCTCGTATGTTCAATCCGACCAAGTTCACGTCACAACGCACTATTTCATATTATAGTGGACAATGCCCGGCAGAACAAGCCATAATAAATAAGTGGGCAATTTCAAAATGCTCATGTTTTGCTTATGGACGGGCTTTATTTACGTTCACCGCTCTGGGCTAGAAGACAGAATAGGAGGCATTTGGTTCCATGAGTTATCAAATTAAAATAGACACTTCTCCAATTTATGAATTGCTCGGCAGCTTTATGGCCTATGTAACTAAAAAGTGGGTCCAAGATATGGACTTGGGCCATGAATGGATCGACAAGGTGGATGCACGACTACAACAAGAAGTTCGTACTGAGCTTGCTACAGCTCAGGATTGCCCTTTTAGCGATTATGACGCACTCTATGCCTGGGCGTTGCTTCGACCGGAATCAGATGAAATATCCGACTATATTTCTTACTTGGATCACGGACCGGATAAGGATATGTTTGAACTGCTTGTTCCGCATATTCCTTTTTTAACCTTTGAAGAATCTTTACGCATTCGTAAGGTATATGCACCACTCCTCAGATTGTGGGATCGTGATTATTTTCGGACCTTGGAAGGCGAACTGCGTGTGTTGGCAGAAGAAGACGCTGCGGAAAAGCGTATGCTGTTAAGTAAAATGGAACCGGAAGCACTTGTTGAATATGCAACAGCCGGGCTAGTCGTCCCACATATGGAAGATCTCGATACAGTGGTGCTGTTTCCGGTCGTCCATAATCGTCCAATTAATTCATATTGCTTTTATACCCGTACACTGCTGATCCAGTATCCGGTAGATATTCCCGAGGAGAGTGAGGAAGAACCGCCTACGCTTCTACTACGGCTTACTCGTGCTGTCAATGATCCGCAACGACTGCGCATTTTGCGTTATGTAGCTCAAGGTCCTAAGTCTCTTGAAGACATGCGTCATGATTTGAGCCGATTGGAAGATACACTTATGTCTGATATGATGATTTTGCGTGTGGCTGGCTTGCTCCGCATCCACATTGGACGCTATCACAAGGAAAAATTCAGCATCCGTCCCGACGGTGCGGCTGATTTGCAGGTATTTTTGGAATCCTATATTGGATTGTAATTTGAATCGCAACTTAGTTATAAACCGAACACCGTTAAAGCTTTGGCTTGGAAGGAGTATGCATCATGTCGTATCCGAAGCAGCACATTTTATTTGATCTTGATGACACTTTGGTCCACTGCAACAAGTATTTCGATCTTATTCTCAACCACTTTTTCGATTTGCTTCAGGAATGGTTTGCAGCTCATAACCTAACGAGAAATTCGATCCGTGAAAAACAAATCGAAATTGATGTGGCTGGAGTCCATCAGGTGGGTTTTGCCAGCGAGCATTTTCCACAATCCCTAATAGATACGTACCAGTTTTTCTCGGAACAATTTGGACGCCGTACGGATTCTCGGGAAGAGCAGGAGCTTCGCTCGCTTGGCCGAAGTGTGTACGAGCAGGAAATCGAACCGTATCCAGGTATGGCCGAAACGTTAAATTCACTCCAAAAAGCAGGGCATTCCCTTCATCTTTACACTGGGGGTGAGCAGGTCATTCAAGAAAGAAAGATTGAACAAATGAAGCTGGCTACTTACTTTGATGACCGTATCTACATTCGCCAGCATAAAAATGTAGATGCACTGGAAGAAATCATCCAAATGAATCGCTTGGACCGAAACATTACCTGGATGATTGGGAATTCTTTACGCACCGACGTATCTCCAGCCCTTGCGGCAGGTATTCACGCTGTGTATCTTAAGCAGCCCAAAGAATGGATTTACAATATGGTTGAATTGCAAAAAAACGTGAACTCTGTGATGTATACTATACAGAAGCTAACAGAAGTGCCACGGGTGATCCACGAAAGCATACAATTGCATCAACAAAAAAGGACCCTCGGATAGGGTCCTTTTTTGTTGATACTCCTACCTCAGGCATCCTCACGAACGCTAAGTTGTCCTGTTCCTGGCACATCCAGAACAATCCGCGCTTTGACGGTCGATCCATCTTTACGTTTAAAAGACAACAATTGCGTCTGCCCCTTGGCGAGCAGGGACTTGAGCATCGTTTCGGTAATCTGCTTGCCCGCATATTCCTTCCAAATGACAAAACCACAGCCCTGCTTAAAGTGGCTACACCCATACCCTTTGCGGCCTTCAATAATGCTTCCACCGCAATTGGAGCACGGGCAGCTGCCTAACGCCTGCCTTTGGCTTGCTGAATTATCTGACTGTCTATCAGATGAGCTCCGCACTGCTTTTGTAGTCGAACTGCGACTTATTGGCGCTGATGCTTGCTTTAGCGCAGCACTTCCTGCACTGCTACCGCCTCCCGATGCTGTGCGGTCTCTTCCTTTGGCGGTGGTGGCACGTCCACTCGTACCTACGCCGCGGGCGTTCGTCTTTCCTCCCGAGCGATTACTCCTTGCCTCCTCGCCAAAGGCATTTGCGGGAGCAGGTGGCTGCTGCCTTACCTTATCAATGATGGACAACGTAAATCTTTTAACGTTATCCATAAACTTCTCCTGAGCTGCCTCACCCTTGGAAATTTGATGAAGACGGCGTTCCCATTGACCTGTCATCTCCGGTGAAGCTAATAGATCTACCCCGGCATGACGGATCAGGTCAATAGCCATCTTTCCTTTATCCGTAATCAGAATCTTTTTGCCCTTCATCTCAATGTAGCCGACTTTCTTTAATCGTTCAATTGTGGCGGCCCGTGTCGCAGGTGTACCTAATCCAGCATCCTTCATAACCTCGCGTAATTCCTCATTCTCCATCTGCTTTCCCGCGCTTTCCATCGCTTTAAGCAATGTGCCCTCCGTGTAGCTTTTAGGAGGCTGAGTCGCCTTTTCTTTCATCTCAGCGCGAACACAATCTACCGGACGCCCTGCATCAATTTCAAACTTCTTGTCCGTCCACTCGTCCGTTTCCTCTTCATCCTCTTTTTTGGATGTTTTGCTCTTTTTACCTTTATCCTGATCAGCCTTGCTCAAAACCACTTTCCATCCCAAGGACAGAAGCTCCTTAATATTAGTTTTAAACAGATGCTTGTCCACCTGCGTCATTACGGTATGCATTTTATATTCAGCCGGCGGAAAAAAATGCGACAGAAACCTACGAATAACCAGGTCATATATATTTTGTTCCTCCTTGCTTAGCGTTCCCGGCCTTTTTAACGTCGGCAAAATAGCATGATGATCCTCAACACGAGACGGATTGCAGACCGATTTATTCTGTTTATGGACCAAATTAGGGTTTGCTTGTTGTACCAGATCAGCATAAGGGCCTGTCCCCAGCATCCGTAATGCCTTATGCATGCCGTCTATATTCTGCTCTGTCACATAATTAGAGTTGGTCCGCGGATAGGAAATGACCTTGTGACGCTCATAAAGCGCTTGTGCCACATCCAGCGTTTTTTTAGCCGAATAACCGTACTTGGCATTCGCCTCGCGTTGAAGCAGCGTCAAATCGTATAATTTAAAAGGATACTCCTTTGTCTGCTTCGTATCATATTTGGTAATTTTACCCTCTTTCCCGCGTACCGCCGCAGCGATCCCCTCAGCTTCTTCCGGATTCGTCAGCCGATCACCCTGCCATGCCCCTTTGTACTTAATCTGATCTTGTTTGAACTCAGCCCATACGTCATAGAAGGTTTGGGACTGAAATGCTTCTATTTCCTTTTCTCGATCATGAATTAGTGCCAACACGGGAGTCTGCACCCGTCCTACCGACAGCAAGGTGTTATGTCGTGTTGTGAACGCTCTGGAGGCGTTCATGCCAATCAGCCAGTCCGCTTCACTTCGTGCCCGCGCAGCTTGAGTCAGGAATTCAAACTCCGAGGCATCTCGCAATCGTTCAAAGCCAGTCGCAATACTTTCCGCCGTCAAGTCCGAGATCCACAATCGCTTAACCGGCTGTCGTAGCTTCAACTGCTGCTGAATTAACGCAAAAATATATTGCCCCTCCCGTCCAGCATCACAAGCATTCACGATAGCATTGCAGCGTTTGGCCAGCTCACCAATCATTTTTAGCTGATCTTTTGTTTTCGGATTAGGTACGATTTTGAATTGTTCAGGGATAATCGGAAGATCTTGAATATTCCATCGTTTGTACTTAGCATCGTAAGCATCCGGTTCAGCAAGCCCCAACAAATGACCGATCGCCCAGGTTACAATGTATTTCTCCCCTTCCAAATAGGTACGGTTATTTTTAGCACGCGGCTCCATAACAGCGGCAATTGTCCGCCCCATATCTGGTTTCTCAGCAATAATCAACGTCTTCATTCATTCCATTCCTTCCTGACGGCCTTCTGTTTCTCCTCCATGAATCATAGATATACATGGAACGCAAATGAAAACACAGGTTCCTGGCCTCATGCAAAAGGAGCCTTCTCCCGGCGAAAGCTCCTTTGTAAATTCATTTAGTCTAGCGCTTCAACAATGTACGTCTATTATACCATAGATATCATGATTCTCTCAGGTCATGATTTTATGTAACCTTGGAAAAGATCATGTCATCTTCCTTTTAAAGCAATATAAATATAGAAAACCCAAAATAAAACTGCACTATTAGCAAACTTGTGTAATATTAATGTTAATTTATATTACACAATTTAAGTTTTCATCTAATTATTTTGTGAAATAAATGTATTTTTCTTTGAAAAGGCTACACACGCCGTCCTCATTTATGTTATGATTATTTTAGACAACAACTACATGATTAAAAAGTTAATTTTAAGTTAATTTATATAACATTGAATTTACAACGTTTTGTATACCTCACTAGAAAATTGGTTTCAACAACGACTAGTGATAAAGCTTTAAACACAAATAAAGCCCCATCCTAAGATGGAGCCTTTACTTGATTCGTAACGTAACACAATAATTTATAATTATACCAAAACAGTAGCACCCATGAGGTATTTATCAACTTCACGTGCTGCTTCTCGGCCTTCATTAATAGCCCACACGACAAGACTCTGCCCACGGCGCATGTCACCTGCAGCAAACACCTTATCCACATTCGTCACATATTTCCCATGACGTGCCTTAACATTGGAACGGCGGTCTGTTTCCAAACCTATTTCCTTCACAATCGTTTGCTCAGGCCCATCAAATCCAATTGCAATCAGCGCAATTTGTGCCGGAAATACGCGTTCCGTACCTGGAATCGGTTGATAAATTTTACGTCCAGTTTCATCAACAATACGTTGAATTTGAATGGTGTGTAGTTCTTTCAGATTGCCATTCTCATCACCCACAAATTTGGTTGTCATGATGGAGAACTCACGCGGGTCTTCTCCGAACAACGCTTTCGCTTCTTCCTGTGCATAATCGAGAGAGTACACATTCGGAAACTGCGGCCAAGGATTCGCAATCGGATCACGTTCCAGCGGAGCTTTGGTGTGTGTGCCAAATTGAGTGACACTCCGGCAACCGTGCCGCAAAGAAGTAGCTACACAGTCCGAACCTGTATCACCGCCACCGATAACAATAACGTCCTTACCTTTGGAGGACAAATAGTTGCCATCTTCGAGGTTGGAATCCAGATAACTCTTGATGGTGCCATTCAAATAATCCATAGCATAATGGACACCATTCAAATCGCTGCCTTCAATATTGAATTCTCTCGGCTTTGTAGATCCACCGCATAGCACAACTGCATCATAGTCAGCAATCAGCTGCTCAGTAGGGATATCCTTGCCGATTTCCGTATTCGTGATGAATTGGATACCTTCAGCCTCCAGCAAATCTACACGGCGCTGTACAACCTTCTTATCCAGCTTCATGGATGGGATTCCATACATCAGTAACCCACCTACACGATCTGCACGCTCATACACTGTCACGCTGTGACCTGCTTTGTTAAGCTGTGCTGCCGCAGCCAATCCCGCAGGACCCGAGCCAACAATAGCCACTCGTTTGCCTGTACGTTTTTCCGGCGGGTTAGGAACGACCCAACCTTCCTCAAAGCCTTTTTCAATAATCGCTTCCTCAATTGTCTTAATGGTAACAGACTCCCCAATAAGGCCAACTGTACATGAACCTTCACATGGCGCAGGACAGACACGACCCGTAAATTCTGGAAAGTTATTCGTTTTGTGCAGCCGATCTAGCGCTTCCTTCCACAAACCACGATATACGAGATTGTTCCATTCCGGAATAAGATTATGAACTGGGCAGCCTAAAGTTGCTCCCATGAGATCCATCCCCGTATGACAATAAGGAGTTCCGCAGTCCATACAACGCGCCCCTTGGGTACGCAGCTCTTCTTCAGACATATGCTTATGGAATTCTTCCCAATCCTTTATACGCTCTGCCGGGTCCCGGTCTGTAGGAAGCTGTCGTGTGTATTCCATAAATCCAGTTGGTGTAGACATGTTACGTTCCCCCATCTCTTCGCTTATGAACCCCGATCATCCATTCAGAATTCTAATCAAATTCGAACTTGTCTGTTTGTGTTATGAAAGGGTCTGTTCTCATTGAATTTGATTTATTGTATCACAATACAGCGTAAAAGTAATGAAAACTTATGCAACTTTCTGCATCTACAGCCAAAAGGATTTTTTATATGGTTTATTAATTTTTCAAATGAGCTAGGTTGAATTCCTGTATGTTATTCTGTTCTCTCGTAAACAACAAAACGGTAGTCATACAAGTTTTTGTCGTCCTTGATACCCGGCGTCTCACTGACTATAGTCCAGCCGCTCCAATCCAGCTCAGGAAACGTCGTATCGCCTTCAAAAGTCTCCTCAATTCGAGTCACAATCAGTCGATCCGCATGTGGCCAAAACAGTGAATAAATCTCCGCTCCGCCAATGACCATTAGCTCTTCTTGCTGTGCAAGTTGGAGCCCCTCCTCCAGTGTATAGATCACTTCTGCACCTTCCGCCTGATAGCTCTCATCTCGAGTCAAAACGACGTTGCGGCGGTTTGGTAGGCTTCTCCCGCCAAAGGATTCCCACGTCTTGCGTCCCATGAGTACTGTTTTATTAATCGTCTGCTCTTTGAAGAAGGCCATATCTCTGGGAAGGCGCCAAGGAAGACTGTTATCCCGACCAATCACACCATTTTGTGCCATAGCCCATATCATCGAAATGCTCATCTTTCCACCTCCTCTAATCAGATGGCGACAGGCGCCTTAATCCCTGGATGATGCTCGTAATTCTCAAAAACAAAATCCTCGTAAGTGTAATCAAAAATGGATTTAGGCTTGCGCAGAATTTTCAACTGTGGCAAGGGATAAGGATCACGCTCCAACTGCGTATGCACTTGTTGTATATGGTTTGAATAAATATGCACATCGCCACCTGACCAAATAAACTCTCCAGGCTCCAAACCACACTGCTGTGCAACCATATGCGTCAGCAATGCATAACTAGCGATGTTGAACGGCAGTCCAAGGAAGGTATCCACTGAACGCATCGTCAGCATACAGGATAGCTTTCCTCCAGCTACGTAGAATTGAAATACAAAATGACATGGCGGCAACTTCATCGATTCAATTTCAGCCACATTCCAAGCACTGACGATATGTCGACGTGAATCCGGATTGTTTTTGATAGCTTCAATGACATTCGCAATTTGATCAATATGTTGTCCGTCCGTTGTTTCCCATGCGCGCCATTGCGATCCATATACAGGTCCCAGATTCCCCTGTTCATCTGCCCATTCATCCCAAATGCTAACTCCGTTCTCCTTGAGATAAGCAATATTGGTATCACCTCGCAAAAACCATAACAGCTCATGTATAACGGATTTCAAATGTACTCTTTTAGTGGTCACTAACGGGAAGCCCTTGGCCAGATCAAAACGAAGTTGCCTTCCGAAAACAGATAATGTTCCCGTTCCTGTCCGATCCTCTTTTTTTACCCCGTTCTCTAAAATATCCTCCAGCAATTCCAAGTAGTTGCGCACGTTGTTTCTCTCCTTTGAGCATGAATAAAAAAACAGCATCGTCCATTTTTAATTTTGAAAACTCTCGATCTACACCATTAATCTATATTTAGTTTATCATGTAGGGTACTTTTTTGACCATGTACTGTGTGAATTTTCATGATAGTCCAATAATCTTAAAGTTTGAAAAAAAGAGACAAAGAGCGCACATATAGCGCTCCTTGCCTCTTTTTTCATGTATGAATCCAAAAACAAGATAATGAAATGGAATTAGCGACGTGGCGCCAATGCGTGGATCGGATGACCCATTACGACTTCTGCTGCTTCCATCACAAGTTCGCCCAGTGTAGGGTGAGCATGGATAGTCAGGGAGATATCTTCAAGTGTAGCACCCATTTCAATCGCCAGACCCAGCTCAGCAATCAGGTTGGAAGCTTCCAGACCTACGATTTGCGTACCCAGTACCAGACCTGTATCTGCGTCAGCTACGATTTTCACAAAGCCTTCAGCAGCGTTCAGGGAAACAGCACGACCGTTTGCTCCGTAAGAGAACTTACCAACTTTGACATTGTAACCTTTTTCTTTAGCTTGTGTCTCTGTGTAGCCTACGCTAGAGCATTCTGGATCTGTGAACACAACAGCCGGAATACATTTGTAGTCTACAACAGATGGTTGGCCGGCAATTACTTCAGCAGCTACTTTACCTTCGTAAGAAGCTTTGTGAGCCAGAGCAAGACCAGGAACAATATCACCGATTGCGAAGATGTGAGGAATGCTTGTGCGTCCTTGGTGGTCAACTTTCACCATTCCGCGGTCATCCAGTTCTACACCGATCAAATCCAGACCCAGTTCACCGTCTGTATTTGGACGACGTCCAACAGTTACAAGCAGGTACTCAGCAGTTACTTCTTTGCTTTCACCGTTAACAGAGAATTTCACTGTTACATCTTTATCAGTTTGTTCCGCACTTTCCGCTTTAGCGCCAGTGAAGATTTCGATACCTGTTTTCTTCATGCTTTTCGAAACGATGGAAGTCATATCTTTATCGAAGCCAGGAAGAACAGTATCCATACCTTCAATGATCGTTACTTTGGAACCGAATTTGGAATACATTTGTCCAAGCTCTGCACCAATGTATCCACCACCGATAACGATCAGGCTTTTCGGAATTTCAGGCAGGTTCAATGCTTCAGTAGAAGACAGAATGCGTCCGCCAAATGGGAATGGCTTCAATTCGATAGGACGGGAGCCTGTTGCGATAATCGCATTTTTAAAACGGTAACGTGGTGATTCATGTTCGTTGAATACACGCGCTTCGTTTTCGTTGATGAACATGCACTCACCGTTGAAAACTTCGACTTTGTTGCCTTTGAGCAAGCCGCTTACGCCGCCAGTCATTTTCTTAACAACACCGTTTTTGAATTCTTGCGTTTTAGCAAAATCTACTTTTACATTTTCAGCCGTAATACCGAAAGTTTCGCCATGTTTAGCTGCTTCGTATTGATGAGCTGCAGAGATTAAAGCTTTGGATGGAATACATCCACGGTTCAGACAGACACCGCCCAGCTCAGATTTGTCAACGATCAATACACTTTGTCCCAATTGTGCGGCACGGATGGCAGCTACATAGCCGCCAGGACCCGCACCGATAACCAATGTGTCAATATCCAGAGAAGCGTCTCCTACTACCATTGATTACACCTCCATTACAAGCAGCTCAGGGTTAGCGAGCAGCTGTTTGATATAGTTCATGAAGTTTTGAGCAGTTGCACCGTCAATAATACGGTGGTCAAAGCTCAGGGAAAGAGCCATTACTGGAGCGGCAACAATTTCACCGTTTTTCACGACTGCTTTTTCACTGATGCGGCCAGTACCCAAAATTGCAACTTCAGGGAAGTTGATGATTGGAGTAAAGAACATACCGCCTGCGGAACCAATGTTCGTGATGGAAATCGTGCTTCCTCTCATCTCATTGGCAGCCAATTTACCATCACGACCGCGTACAGCCAGATCACGAATGGAATCAGCAATCATCCAGATACTCTTACGATCAGCATCTTTGATAACAGGAACGATCAAGCCGTTGTCTGTGTCAGTAGCGATACCGATGTTGTAGTATTTTTTGTAGACAATTTCGTTAGCTTCTTCATCGATCGAGGCATTCAGAGCCGGGAATTGACGGGAAGCAGCAACCAAAGCTTTTACGATGAACGGCAGGTAAGTTACTTTTGTGCCTTTCTTCTCTGCAATTGGTTTGATACGAGTACGGAAAGCAACCAGCTCGGTTACATCCACTTCATCCATAATTGTAACGTGTGGAGCTGTGTAAGCTGACTTAACCATAGCATTGGAAATTGCTTTACGGATACCTTTGAATGGTACGCGTTCTTCCTCAGCACGCGGATCTGCAGCTGGTGCGGATGGTGCTGCAGCTTTCGCTTCTTTTTTAGCTGGCTCTTGCGCTTTTGCAGCTTCTTTCGCTACTGGTGCAGCCGCTTGGCCTCCGCCATTTTTGAAAGCTTCTACATCTTCTTTAGTGATTTTACCGTTTTTGCCGGAGCCACTCACTTGAGCGATGTTAACACCTTGCTCACGTGCAAATTTGCGGACGCTAGGTGTAGCCAGTACATCTTTATTCGAAGCAGCAGGTGTTGCCCCTGGTTGCGTGTTCGCTCCGCCTTTTGCAGCATCCTCTTCTTGTTTAACAGCAGCTGGTGCTTCTTCTTGCTCAGGAAGCTCACCCTCAGCAGCGATCACAGCCACAACTTGACCTACGTTAAAGATGTCTCCGTCTTTGGCAAACACTTCTTGAACCGTACCATTAACCGGACATGGAACTTCAACTACAGCCTTGTCGTTTTGTACTTCCATGATGATATCATCATCAGTTACTTTGTCGCCGGGTTTGATGTGCATCTTGATGATTTCACCTTCGTGCAGACCTTCACCCAGCTCTGGGAATTTATATTCAAATCTAGCTGCACCTGCAGCTCCGCCTTGTGCAGCAGCAACTGGCTCAGGGCTAGCTGCTGGTGCTTCCGGTGCATCTTCTTGTTCAGGAAGTTCACCTTCTGCGTCGATGACAGCTACAACTTGACCTACGTTGAAGATGTCTCCGTCTTTGGCAAACACTTCTTGAACCGTACCATTAACCGGACATGGAACTTCAACTACAGCCTTGTCGTTTTGTACTTCCATGATGATATCATCATCAGTTACTTTGTCGCCGGGCTTGATGTGCATCTTGATGATTTCGCCTTCGTGAAGACCTTCACCCAGCTCCGGGAATTTATATTCAAATTTTGCCACGTTTAAAACCTCCCAAATTTACGGTGTGCTTTAATTAAAATTCCAATACTTTATTAACCGCATCAATGATACGTGTTGGCGTTGGCAACCAAGTATCTTCAATTTGAGCAAATGGATAAACGGTATCCGGACCTGCTACACGCAGAACTGGTGCTTCCAGATGCAGGATTGCTTTTTCGTTAATTTGTGCAATAACTTCAGCAGCAACACCGGCACTCTTTTGCGCTTCTTGAACAACGATGGCACGATTTGTTTTTTGAACGGAAGCAACAATGGTATCAATGTCAATCGGGCTGATTGTACGCAAATCAATGATTTCCACTTTAATACCTTTTGTTTTTTCCAGCTCTTCAGCAGCCTTAACTGAAGTGTGTACCATCATACCGTAAGTAATGATCGTTACATCAGAACCTTCACGAACTACATTAGCCTTGCCCAGTTCAACTGTGTAATCATTCTCAGGAACTTCAGCACGGAATGCATGGTACAGGTTCAAATGCTCCATGAAAAATACTGGATCGTTATCGCGAATAGACGCGATCATAAGACCTTTTGCATCGTAAGGGTTGGAAGGAACAACAACCTTAATACCTGGTGTTTGAGTCAAAAGACCTTCTAAGGAATCAGTATGCAGCTCGGCTGCCTTAACACCGCCACCAAAAGGTGTACGGAATACGATTGGAGAATTGTAACGTCCACCGGAACGGTAACGCATACGGGATGCTTGAATCGCCATTTGATCGAGCGCTTCAAAGATAAAGCCTACGAACTGGATTTCAGCTACAGGGCGGAACCCTTGGATACCCAGACCGACAGCAAGACCCCCGATTGCGGATTCCGCCAGCGGAGTATCGAATACACGTTCTTCGCCAAATTCTTTTTGCAAACCTTCTGTAGCGCGGAATACGCCACCTACATGACCTACGTCTTCACCGAAAAGCAGGACGTTAGGGTCGCGTTTCAACTCTACGCGCAGTGCGTCACGAATCGCTTCTTTCATGTTCATTTGTGCCATTTGCTTCATTTCCTCCTTAAACATTGACAGATCAATTTCAGTTCAGGTCAATCGAAAAGCAGACCGGATCGGGTTGCCGCCCGGTCTCTTTCAAGTTCAATTATTTAAAATCAGCTTTTTGTTCTTCCAAATGCTTAGGCGTAGTTTCGAACATGCTATCGATCAGGCCAGGAATTGTCATTTTTTCTGTTTTCTCGGCTTTTTTGATCTCTTCGTTCACTTTTGCCTTAGCTTCTTCTTTTACGCGAGCTGTATCTTCTTCAGTCCAAAGACCTTTTTTCTCAAGATATTTCGCAAAGCGGGCAATTGGATCTTTTGCATTCCATTCGCCTTCTTCTTCTTTAGAACGATATTTCGTCGCATCATCAGAAAGGGAATGCGGACGGAAACGGTAAGTAACGGCTTCAATCAATGTTGCACCTTCGCCATTACGTCCACGCTCTGCAGCTTCTTGAACGGCTTTAATAACTGCAAGCACGTCCATACCGTCAATTTTAACACCTTTAATACCAGCAGCTACTGCTTTATGAGCGATCGAAAGAGCAGCTGTTTGTTTTGAGAATGGCGTTGTGATCGCGTAACCATTATTTTGCACAAAGAAAATAACTGGCAACTTGTACACACCAGCATAGTTCAGACCTTCGTAGAAATCACCTTCGGAAGAACCGCCGTCGCCTGTATATGTAATGACGACTTGTTTTTGTTTTTTCAGTTTGTAGCCCATTGCAATACCCATAGCGTGCAGAATTTGCGCACCAATGATAATTTGCGGCATCAATACGTTAACGCCGTCCGGAATTTGACCACCGTGTTGATGACCACGGGAATACAAGAAAGCTTGATATAATGGCAGGCCATGCCAAACGAGTTGCGGAATATCTCGGTAGCCTGGTGCAATAAAGTCTTCTTTTTGGAGTGCAAATTCACTACCAACCATTGTTGCTTCTTGTCCGGATACCGGAGCGTAGAAGCCGAGACGTCCTTGACGGCCCAAGTTAACAGCACGGTCATCCCAAGTACGTGTAAATACCATACGATACATAATTTCTTTCAATTGATCATCTGTAAGTTTAGGCAATTTATCTTTATTGATAATTTCACCATCCGGAGAAAGCACGGACAGAGCCTCAACTTCCTCTGTGTAAACTTCATAAGGAACCTTGCTCATTTTCTTCACCTCAACAAAAAAATTTGAATATCAAGTTCCGCTGTTATAGGATTATTATACACCTGTTATATCGCTCGCGTCAAAGATTTAGTTATTTTTTTTGAGTTTGCCACATTTTTGTGTATGTAACAGGGTGTGTTTTTTACTATAACAGCTTAGTACATGATTGAAATTTTAAACATCTATTGCAATCAGGGTAATCTTAACTTATTGTGATCCTTAATGCAAAATAATACCCAAGAAAGGTGACGAAAAATGACGGATTCTCGGTATTTAAAACGAACTATCCTTAAAGACGAAGTAGACAGCCGCTTACTTGGCGAAACCCGAATTCTTCGAATT
The DNA here is from genome assembly GCF_054113385.1 of Paenibacillus sp. ALE2. Lineage (NCBI taxonomy): Bacteria > Bacillati > Bacillota > Bacilli > Caryophanales > Paenibacillaceae > Paenibacillus > Paenibacillus sp. ALE2. The sequence goes on along the minus strand of NZ_CM134213.1, from coordinate 4,242,287 downwards.
TATTTGCCGCCCGGCTATAATGAAATATTGAGCTACCCTGTCGTCTACTGTCAGGATGGAGAGGAATTCTTTAACTTTGGACGCATTGCAACACACGCCAACCGTCTCATACTGGATGAAGGCGTGGAACCCTTCATTATTGTAGGTGTAGAAGTGAACACCAAAATCAGAACTCAGGAGTACGCTCCCTTCGGCAATCGTTTTGAGGCATACACTGCCTGTTTTGCAGAAGAGATTATTCCCTATGTGGAACAAAAGTATCCTATAAGAAAAGATGCAGCTTCCCGCATTCTTGCTGGAGATTCACTGGGAGGCAGTGTGTCTTTGCATTTGGCGCTATTGTATCCTGAGCTGTTTAATCGTATTATCAGCCTCTCAGGTGCCTACTATGAAGCTTCGCAAGAAATTATTGCCCGTGAGAAAGAACTGTCGCATCTAAATGTTTGGATGACAGTTGGCCTTCAGGAAGATGCTTTTGAGAGTGATACTGGCATTTACAACTTTGTAGAGCTGAACCGTCAATGCGCAGATTTACTGCGCGAGCGGAACGCAGAAGTTTCTTACCGTGAAAAGGATGGCAAACATTTATGGGGCTTTTGGCAAAACGAGTTGCCTGACGCGCTAATGTATTTTTTGGATCGTGCCTGAGTAAAAACATCCCAGCATGATGAGGAATTGAGCATTGACCTAGGAGGTCATAATGCTCCTTCCTCTTTTTTATGATTTGGTTGCGCTTTCAAAAATGTATAACGAAAAACGGCAACGATTGCCGTCATCTGTCGTTCACATTATAGCTTTTCTTCTATGATCTTGTCCAGCAAGGCTTCGCATCCCGCGTCCAATAATCGATAGGTCTCTTCAAAATTTCCGGTAAAATATGGGTCGGGTACTTCTCTTAACTTTTCTTGGGGAAGCAAATCCATGAATTTTAGAATATCAGCATCAGCTCCACCTGCAAGTTTACGCATATTTCGTTCATTAGAGTCATCCATGCACACAATATAATCAAACGCGTCAAAATCATGATCCGTTATTTGCCGTGCCTGTATGCCTTGTTCGCTGATTCCGTGCAGTTTAAGCTGCTTTAGCGTTCCCTCATGCGGAGGATTTCCAATGTGCCAATCGCCTGTTCCAGCCGAGTCCACCCGGATTTCTGCGTCTAATCCCCGTTCCTTTGCCTTATGTCTCAGTATTGCCTCCCCCATGGGAGAGCGGCAAATATTGCCCAAACACACAAACAAAACGTTAGTCATTTCGTTCCCCTTCCTATTCACGTCACACTTCTTTTTTCTGTTCCATTGTAGCCAGGTCCTCCAAAATTGTGCAAGCCATATTTATCGCGGTATACTTAAAATGATCGTATATATGGGACCGTATACAGAAAGAAAGGATGTTGGATATGACGAAAAAACGAGCCATTGTATTTTCAGGCGGTCGTCTTAATGAAGAAGATTTACAACAAATACAACCCGATGATTTTATTATAGGTGCAGATAAAGGTGCCCTTTTCCTGATAGAACACGGTATTACGCCTCATGTCTCTGTAGGAGATTTTGATTCGATTACTTCGGAGGAACAAGAAAGGGTAAAATCAGCAAGCCAACGTATGCTTGCGTGTGATCCAGTACTTAAGGACCTAACAGATACAGAACTCGCTTTAGAAATCGCTATGGACGAACAAGCAGATCATGTACTCATGCTCGGTGTGACTGGTACTCGGATGGACCACACATTAGCCAATGTTCAAATATTAATACGGGCTATGCAGCATCATATTAGTTGCGCTATCATGGACGCACATAATTATATCGAGCTGACCGGATCAACGCTCGAGATCCATCCTATGGGCTATACATATGCATCGCTGATTCCAATGACCGCCGAAGTAACAGGTATACAACTGGAAGGATTTATGTATCCACTTCATAATGCAACCCTTAAAATGGGACAATCACGTGGTGTTAGCAATAAGCTAACGGCTGCAAAAGGTACAATTTCTATTAAAAGCGGTCTACTACTCGTTATTCAAAGCAAGGATTAATTATGACATTGTTGTAACTATTTCAAAAGTTGTTCACCCACTCAAAACCCTTGATTAACAAGGGTTTTTCCGTTTTCACAGGTTCTAGAATCATTTTATTTTTTACAAATTGTAATTTTTAATCGTTTTTTAATAATTACGACGTAAGCCTTGTCCCTCAAGCATTTGAGAGTAGTTTTCCAACTATTAGGTGGCTTCAAAACTGTTATACTCAACGCTGTCAGTTAGTTAGCAACTCAGCAAATTATTGCACAAATCAATTTTTGGAGGTATTTACAACATGAATATGCATAAAATCATAAAAAAGGTAATTATCGCAGGAGTCGCTGCCACGATCGGCTTTGGTACTTTTGCCATTGAGGGAACAAATACAGCACAAGCTGCTACTGCTACTACTACCGTAGGTCAAAAAGTAATTAACTACGGCAAAAAATATATGGGTACTCCTTATAAGTTTGGAGCTTCCACAAGCACCACACGCAATTTTGACTGTTCTTCTTTCATGAAGCACATATTCAAGAAATACGGAGTCGATTTGCCGCGTACTTCTGTTCAACAATCTAAAGTCGGACATGCCGTATCCAAGGCCAATTTGAAAAAAGGGGACTTAGTGTTCTTTTCAAGCGGTAGCCGTGCCACAGGACGTAACATTACTCACGTAGCAGTATATATGGGCGGAGGTAAAATTTTACACACTTACGGCGGACCTGGGGTGACCATCTCTGATTTAAACTCTGGCAACTGGAAAAGAACATACATTAAAGCACGTCGCGTGCTGTAATGTAACACTCATTTGAAATAGGTAAGCCGGGACGAAAAGTTCCGGCTTTTTTTATATAACTTATGCTATTTTGCTTCGGTTGGCGTTCTGAGTGAATAGCCAATACCTCGTTCCGTTCGAATCATTTTAAACTTTTGTCCTCTATCTACTTTAACCCTTAAATGCCTGATGTACACATCTACTACGTTCGTATCAGCGATATAATCATGTTTCCAAACATCTTTTAAAATTTGCTGCCTGCTGCAAACTTGGTTAAGATGTATTGCCAGATGTAGCAAAAGATCGAATTCTTTCGGAGTTAATTCCAGTTTTCGCTCCCCTCTGCTCACCATTCTGCTTGCAGTGTCTATATGTATATCCCCCGCTTCGATTGCCCTTTTCACATCACGTTCAACACTAAAAATTCGTAATAAATTAGCCACTCTAGCCTGAAGAACTCTAGGATAAAAGGGCACTACCATTACATCATGAGCTCCTTGTTCAAAGCAGGAAACCATATGTGCCTCTTCATCTGATGAAATCATTGCAAGTATCGGGACATGAGGATGGTTCTGCTGCAAAATGCGAATCAAGCCTTGAGTGCCCGCCTGTTCATCTTTAATGTTTAGGAGTAGCAAACTCACAGGATGCTGAGCTATATAAGAGCGTACATCCGACGTATTACGAACATGAACCACCTGATAACCTGCCTGCTCCAATGGACGAACGAATACAGCGGGCGCTTCATTTTCATCCACAAGTACAATTAACGGGCTCATCTTTTTCACCCACCTGGTTTGGACATCGCATTACATATTGGATACGAACAAGTTTGTTATAAGCCATTAAACATATTTGTATTAGTGTAACAAAAAAGCAGAAAATCATTCTCTGAAGAATGGCTTTCTGCTTTAAGGTTTATGGTTTTTAGCCCAAATAACGATGATATAGACTTCTTGCTTTGGCCACGTCCTTTGTCCCATGGATCAGCGCTCTGCCATCTGCAAAAACCACCAAGCGATGCTCTCCCACACTAAAGGAAACCAGATACGAATTCCACTCTACGTTTCCCTCGCCTAATGCTGCAAATCTATCTGCTATCTCTGCGAGATTCAGATATATCCGGTTGGCAGGTCTTATTTGAACGGTATCCCTACCGCACAAAACATCTGCTTTCTGCCGATGAGAGGTCGATAAATAGGGATACGTCGGTTGGCTACCGCAAGAAGGACAATTCGACTTTTTGAGACGATCCACTGCTATTGCTACATATTCATTTTTCCACAAATCAAACGAAAGCAATTTTCCTCTCAAGTCCTCGGGATATCCACCAAGAAGTTTGAAAGCTTCTGTAGTCTGATTAGCGGTGACCATTTGTACTGCCTGCGGAATAATGCCGGCTGTATCACATGTTTCTCCTCCAAACGGTACAGTTCCCATCAGACAGTGTAGACAAGGTGTTTGACCCGGTAAAAAAGTGTAAGTTACACCGTAGCTACCCACACATCCTCCATAAATCCAAGGAATATGATGCTTGAGAGCCATGTCGTTCATAAGAAGCCGAGTATCGAAGTTATCGGTTGCATCCATCATGAGATCCACCCCCTGGATCAACTCTTCCAGCTCTTCTACCCCAACATCCAAAACATGTGCATGGATGACTGTTTGCGAATTAATATCCTTTAATCTTCGCTGGGCCGCTATTGCTTTGGGACACCTTTGCGCTGCATCACTTTCCTGAAAAAGCTGCTGGCGCTGCAAATTGCTCCATTCCACATAATCCCGGTCTACGAGACTTACCGTACCTACGCCTCCACGAACTAGCGTTTCTGCAATGCCTGTACCCAGCGCTCCAACACCTATGATTAGTACGTGAGAAGAAGCAAGCCGGCGTTGGCCTGCAGGCCCAAAGGGTGCAAACCTTTCCTGTCTGGAATAACGATCAATTTGTGGTGTTCCAGCACCGGATTTTTCAGATATCCTCATCCTTGAACCATGCCTTCTGTTGGGCTGCTCGCTGAAGCATATCGTTTTACAGGTATCATCCCTGCCTCAAAACCATATCTGCCTGCACGCACAGCCAGCTTCATGGCCTCAGCCATTTTCACAGGGTTCTTCGCTCCCGCCACAGCTGTATTTAGCAGAACACCATCTGCTCCCAACTGCATCGCCATTGCTGCGTCACCAGGTGAGCGAATACCTGCATCGACGATAACCGGAACTTCTGCTTGCTCAATAATTAACTCTAATGAAAACGGATTGAGCAAACCATGTCCTGTACCAATCGGTGAGGCACCAGGCATAATGGCATGTACTCCAAGCTCTTGCAGCCTCTTTGCTAGTATCACATCATCCGATATGTAGGGCAGTACGACAAAGCCTTCCTCTAGCAGTTTTTCACTAGCCTTCAACGTTTCAAAAGGGTCAGGCAACAGCGTTTTGCTATCCCCAATGACTTCCACCTTAATCATGTCGCACAAGCCAGAGGCTTTTGCCAACTTGGCAATACGGATTGCCTCTTCTGCTGTTGTTGCTCCTGCTGTGTTGGGAAGAAGTGTATACCGGCTCAAATCTAGCGTATCAAGAAAATGTTGCTTATCCCGTTCCTCCAAATTCAGTCTGCGCACAGCGAACGTTAATATTTCCGTCTCAGCAGCCTCTACAGCCTGGGATTGGATATCCAGATCCGAAAATTTCCCTGTTCCCAGCAACAGCCTTGAGGTAAAAGATGCTTTTCCAATGGTTAACATGATCAACCGCCTCCTACAAAATGTACGATTTCTAGGCAATCTCCATCCTTAAGTACCGTCTCATGATGATCTTCACGGGTCAATATATGCCGATTCAGCTCTACCACTACGGTTTTCACCTTTAAATCAAGTTCATGCAGCAATTGATCCACATGAGTGATTCGATTAGAAATGGTCATGCTCTGTCCGTTAATGATCAGCTTCATAAGCTTTCCTCCTTGAGGAGTTCAGAAGAAAATTTGCTTATTCCAAGTCCAGCCGCATCAGCCCCTTTAAGCATAGCTGCCATCGCTCGCCCAGTCGCATCACTAAGCAAGACACCGTTACGATAATGCCCGACTGCAGCATAGACGCCCTCTACTCCAGGAACAGGGCCAATGAAAGGACGCTCCGCAGCTGCCTGTGGACGTAAGCCCGCCCAAGCACGTATAAAAGAAGCTTCTTGTACACGCGGCAACCAGGCAGATGCACGTGCTAACAGTCCTTTTAAGCCTCCTACGGTCACCTCTTTGTCATATTGATGTGGAAGACTCGTAGCCCCAATCCAAAGCTCGTTATTCTGTTTAGGCACGAGGTAAACATCATCGGCATAAATGGTATAATCCAACGGATGGTCCTTCAAGGAGACTGCTACCACTTCACCCTTGACTGGATAAAGAGGATAATCAAATCCAATTTGTTCTAGCAATTTCAAGCTGTCCAAGCCTGCGGCAATCACGACCTGATCGCAGGAAAAAAATCCACTATCCGTTCGCACACCGCAAACTCGGCCGTCCTGTATGATCAGTTCCTCAGCATGAGTTCCAGACCATATTGTTGCTCCCAGCACCGCAGCTGCCCCTGCATAAGCACGGCAAAGCTGAACAGGGGCCACTTGTGTCTCCTTTGATCGGTATATAGCCCCAATTACTTGATCTGCCAAGCCCGGAATCCGTCGAGCCAATTCCCTGGCATCCCACCAAATAGGGCTATCATCCTCTCGGATATTCGCAGCATTCCAGCGTCTTTGGCCCTCTGCTTCTGAACGAAAAGGGGTCACAAAACCTTCTGTACGAAAATCAACTGAAATACCCGATAAACGCTCCAAATCACAGACAAGGTCAGGGAATGCATCTCGACTTGCGCGAGCAAATCGTGCCAGCTCAAGGTCTGAGAACTCTTCACTTTCCGCTGCCAGCATTCCCGCCGCTGCTCCTGATGCTCCCTCACCGGGGATACATCGTTCCAGCATAATTGTACTTCGTCCCTCCTTAGCCACATGATAAGCAATGGCACTGCCGATCACACCCCCGCCTATGACCAAGCATTCTGCGTGTCCTATTGCTTTTTTCTCTGTATGTGTCTTTGACATATGTTCCGTGTCTCCTCTCCGGTGAGCATTCTGCTTTCCCTTCGTCTCGTTTTCTTGCTACAGGTCGTGAACTACAAGATCTACCATTCGCCTATATTCCATCGCTGCTGCAACGGGTGACTCTGCTTCCCATATACCAGACATCACCGCAATTCCGCTTGCTCCGGCATGATAGAGCTCTGGAACATGATGAGGTTGTATGCCTCCCAACGCTATCACCGGAATGGCCGACAATCTGCAAATGCGTTCAAGCTGTGCTACACCCCGCGGTACAAGACCGGCCTTACAATAGGTCTCATATACATGACCAAATAGTACATAGTCTGCTCCCCCCTGCTCAGCGGTCTGCACCTCCTCCAAGGAATGTACAGACACTCCACAGCGTGTATCCACTGGAAGCAGACTTTTCGCATCCATCACAGATAACCCATTAGCAGGTAGCTGGACAGCTCTTGCCAAGGTAAGTAAAGCTACGTCCATACGGTCATTTACTACAATTTGCTGCAAAGGAACTTCCTGCTCGATCATGCTACGAGTCAAAGAAAGCAAAGCAGAGGCACCCTTCTGTTTCGAACGTGCGTGTACATAATGAATATAAGGACAAATAGCGGCAGCCACTTTGGGTACATCCACACAGGAGACACTTTCCATCGTAATTACGTGTAATTCGATCTCATTTTCACCTCACTTGGACTAAAAAATATAAAATAATCGTATAAGCTGAACTATATTGTTGCAGCTCCCTATTGGGTAATATCATACGGAGCCAGCCACATGTACCAGCAATAATGAAAGGAGATCATATGTAAATCCGTCTACGGAAGCTCGAACAAATGAGGATGAACGAAACGCAAAAAGCCACTTCCCAAAGGAAGTGGCTTGACAAACGTTCAAAATCGAACGGACTATTATATCCGTAAACGTATATCGTTCCCTGCACAAACAAAAGTAAAGATCTACTACCTTGTTTGTACAGTACTCACTTCCCTACGCTGGCATAACCCAGATCAGGTACAAAGAGTCCGAAATCCATTTATTTCGTCTCAGCCGCATGGGCGGCTCCCCTAGTGTGGCTATTTTATTGTATCAGCTAAAGATAGCTTAGCATATTTTCCTAATTCTGCAAACCCCACCTTGTGTGAAATCTGTCAGAACTGGATTTTAGTTAACTTTACTAGACCACTCTTCTACATTCCACGTTTTGGTTACCCAATCCTCGTAAAAGTCCGGTTCGTGGGATACAAGCAATACGGTCCCTTTGTATTCCTTCAAAGCACGTTTGAGTTCATCCTTTGCTTTGACATCCAAGTGGTTGGTAGGCTCATCAAACAGTACCCAGTTGCTCTCACGCATTAACAGTTTACAAAGGCGGACTTTAGCCTGTTCTCCACCACTAAGCGCAGACAAAGGCCGGGTGATATGCTCATTCTTCAAACCACAGCGCGCCAAATGCGCTCGTACTTCATGCTGATTCAAATGCGGAAATTCATTCCATACATCGTCAATCGGTGTAATTTTCTCCGCCTTTACTTCCTGTTCAAAATAAGCAGGCTGCAAGAAATCCCCTTGATAGGTTTTTCCGCTGATTGGAGGTATTTTCCCAAGAATGGTTTTGAGCAACGTAGACTTACCAACACCATTGCAGCCAACAATTGCGATCTTTTCGCCACGTTCGATCGTCATGGACATTTTAGGCAAAAGGGCATGAGTGTAGCCAATTTCAAAATCAATACCCTCAAAAACCGTTTTCCCGCTCGCACGGGCTTCTTTGAACTGAAAGGTTGGCTTTGCAGCTTCTTCAGGCTTATCAATACGTTCGATCCGATCAAGCTGCTTTTCACGGCTTTTTGCACGGCCTGATGTAGATGCGCGCGCTTTATTGCGCTGAATAAAATCTTCCTGTTTCTTAATATACTCCTGCTGCTTCTCATATGCATCAATATGCTGTGCTTTGTTCAGATCCGCCATTTCAAGAAACTTTTCATAGTTAGCTGAATAGCGGGTCATCTTAGCAAATTCAAGATGGTAGATTACATTAACAACTTGGTTCATAAATTCAGTATCATGTGAGATGAGGATAAAAGCATAGGGATAATCCTTCAAATATCGCGTAAGCCATTCAATATGCTCCACATCCAAATAGTTGGTAGGCTCATCCAGCAGCAATACATTTGGCTTTTCCAACAGCAACTTAGCAAGAAGCACCTTTGTCCGTTGCCCACCACTAAGTGCTGCTACATCCCGATCCAGTCCGATGGCAGAGAGACCTAATCCATTCGCCATTTCTTCAACCTTCACATCAATGAGGTAAAAATCCCCCATATCCAATTGCTCTTGAATTTCTCCCATCTGTTCCAGCAAGACTTCCAACTCTTCGGGAGAAGCCTCTCCCATTTTGTCTGTAATTTGCATCATTTCCTTTTCTAGTTCCAACAAAGGAAGAAAAGCGTCTTTTAATACATCACGTACTGTTTTGCCCGGCGTCAGCTTGGTGTGCTGATCCAGATAGCCATAACGTACACGTGGAGTCCATTCCACTTTGCCTTCATCTTTAAGCAACTTTCCAGTCAGAATGTTCATGAGTGTCGATTTACCAACACCATTAGCTCCTACCAATCCTACACGTTCCCCCGCAAGTAATCGAAAGGAAACATTTTTAAATAATGTACGGTCCCCAAAGTTGTGGGATACATTTTCTACAGTCAATAAACTCATAAGCTGTTTTTGGCTCCTTATTGTCATCGGCACTGCCGAGTGTTCTTATTTCATCAATCTTTCGTTTCTTTCAAAGCTTTATTGTAGCACATTCGGCACCCTTATCGGAACATTGAAAACAGCGAATTTTAAGGTTTTCAGATGGAGTGGCCTAAAAAAAGAAAAACAGCTAATGTTAGTCAAGGGGTCCACCAACATTTTAACGAAAATATACGCTAAGGACATGGCTTATTTTTTTGCCCTCATTGCCCTTATTAATCCGGATTTGAAAGTAGTAGAAATCGACATCGGCCAACTTGATATTGGTCAACTCGCTTCCCAAAAGTCGGTAAATAGCAACGTATTAACAATCAATATGTCTTGAAGGTTTTTCGCTTGCTAAATCATATCGAATTAGCGCTTAATCTCCTCTTCGGTAGGTACATAAGGAGTTTCTTTGCTTCTTTTGGCAATTTAAGCTTCAAGCTTAGTTCTAAAATGTTGGAACAGCGTTGAAGTTAGTATACAGAAGCTTACAATTCCAAATAATGAATACCTTAATAATTGATAAGTTCTAATAACAATTAAAAAACAGAACTCTATGTAGACAGTCCTCATGGGTATCGAAGGAATAATAAAATGGAGAAAATGTAATTATCCCGGCCTGGGTTCCGGACCGGGAAGAAATAAAATAAAATATAATTGGATTTATTTATCTTTCAGCAGACATGGCAATTTCTTTTGATTCATGAACTGTTCCAAATGGATGCTCAGGCGGTGCATAGATAACGTATATCTTAAGGGGCATATTTCCTGTATTAATTACATTGTGCCATTTTCCAGCAGGTATCATAATTGCATAGCCATCATAGGCCATCACTTGAAAATCTAATTGGTCTTTCCTATCCCCCATTTGAACAAGTCCCTGACCTTCTTCAATACGTATGAATTGATCAGTTGTTGGATGAGCTTCTAAACCGATATCATCGCCAACATTAATACTCATCAGAGTCACTTGTAAATGTTTTCCTGTCCATATAGCGGTACGATAATTTTTGTTTTGTTTTGCAGCCTGGTCAATATTCACTACAAATGGACTTTGTCCATAATCTCTTAATATTGTCTTTTCATAGAGATTACTGTCGTTATTATACCAATTGTAGTATTGAGGATCATAACTCCTATAATTGTAATTACAGCTGTTATACATAGGAATATGCCATGGAAAGTGATGGCATGATTTATGGTACATACTCATTCTCCTTTATTTAATTCAGTGTTTACTTATCATATGCGGCTGCCTATATAAAGGACTAAAAAACCTTCAACAATAGGCAAAAGCCTAATTGATGCCAAGACAAAAATATTCACAAGCGTTTTCGTCCTTCACTTCAAAAGACGTTATTACTTAAAATTACATTTGATACCACATACTTCTAATTGGTATCATCTTCTTTGGAACTCCCCCGGTAAGTCGAGTATTAAATTCCATTTATTTGACTCACTCTTTAAAAAAGCAGTGACTATAAAGGCAAAAGACTAGGCTGGCACTGCTTCTATTGTGCTATCGGCTTGGCTTGGAGATTCGTCTATTTCTCTGCCCATTTCAAAACAAAGTTCTTCCCGGCTAACGTCAGATTAAACTCCTATTAAAACAGGCCAACCTTTTGGTTGACCTAATAATACGAAACCCACCCCGGAGGGTGATTATTTTAAGCTGTTATGATATTGGTACTCAAAATAACCAGCAGCTGCCGCAGATTTTTCATCCGTAAAACGCTCAGTCGTTTGAAAAGGGGCTGGATATGAATCTCTATAAAAATATTTCATTCCAGTACCCGGTTCTATGCCACCAATAATAGATTGCTTTCGGACGACTCTTCCACCACCAAACCCATAATTATTGTAATATCTGTCTCCAACTGGAATGCCTTGGATAAACGCGATCATACCCACATCATCTATTGTGTTATACCACTCCTCTTGTGAAATGAGTGGTAGGGTGAACGTATAGGAAATGCCATTCCGTGCTGCTTTTTCGTTATGGACATTAATCAGTCGAGCCAGATCTTCCTGAATGGTGCGAACAATGGTGGAACGGCGTATTTGCTCAAAGGTTAATGAATTGTTCAGTAACGAAATGGGGGTCTGACCCTCAAGCTCTTTTTGAACCCCCTCCACCCATCTGTGATTCTGCGCATCATAGGCATGTAGATAATTATCCAGGGTGAATCCCACACTATTGCCTGCGGAATCAACATAGGCATAAGGCTTTTTTTCGCTCCACTTGGGGCCTATAACCGCTTGTCCATACGCATCTTTATAGGATGATGAAGCGAACGTATAATAACCATCATAATCCAGTATCACAATAGCTGGTATGTAATTCAATAACGCACGTTGTGCTGCTGTATCCCCATCAATGTCCATATTAAGGAAAAAAGTGTGCAAGAACGTGACCAGCGCTTCTTCTTTATCTACACGAAAAAACTTATCTGATCCATATCCGGCCTCGCGTTCCTGACGTTCATTCTGTGAGAGCACAACACCTGCATCTTGAACTGCGGTACGGAGAGCAGACGTATATTTCATTTCTAGCTGCTGTACTTCACGCTGATTCTGCACTCGTAAATCACTAACCACACCAAAGGGCAAAAAGAGTAGGATAAATATAACTGCAAAATCAGTAATCTTCATTCAAAACCATGCCCCCGTAAGAAGCTGAAACTGCCGGCTTATCGTTATCTATTCCACCCAGAAGCCATGATTTGTATAAATCCGCAGGAGTCCGATTCGTATTATATAATCGTACTGTAAAATAATCACCGGCCATCAAGGTATACCGACGTATCTGTTCCGACTTGGGCTGCGAATGATCAGGAAACAGTACAGGTAAGATTTGCGGGTTATAGTAACTATCGTATACAACTTCATAATTACCCAGAAAACTGTCTGGCTTCGCCGCATCTGCATAATTCGGTACATATTTTTTGTGCATATGCTCCAAATGAACTTCGTACGTATTGCCTGTCAGCTCCAGATCACGTATAAAATCGTTATACATCGTCGGTGTAATGTAACCTTTGGTTCTTACCATATCAACAAAATGTACAGTCGAATGATATGTATTTAACCCGGATATATCATCCTGCCGTTCAGCAGCTTGAGCTGCGGGTACGATGTACAAAAGTAATACAGCTAGCAGTGCTCCCAACAGCTTAGATATTGTTTGAACCACTTCAGTCCTCCCCCAATTTCTCAAAACGTACAGATGTTATGTCTCCATTCCCATTACGCTGTGAGTACATGGCATATATAGAGGAAGCATCCAAGGTAGATACATCAGGCTCAAACGGTTCAGAATATACATCGTACTCTGAACCGTCAACTTGAACCGAAATCCCCTCCTGCAAGTTCAAGCGAATGGTCTGAATGACTTGAGTCCCTTTAATCCGTTGCGGCGTCTCCACCCCTATAGTACGGGAGATCCGTCCCTCAGATTGCTCCTCCTGCTGCGACCTTAATTCCAGTGCGCTATCCAGTTGACTGGACAAGTTTGCTGCTGCTGCACATGCGGCTACAAATAGAATAACTGACACACCAAGCCGCAGCATACTTGAAGCGTGATCAGACATGCTCACATCTCCCTTATGACTATTATTCTTGCTGTACTACTTAAGACTGGGTAAACAACAACCCACGTACCACGTTAGATTTGTCTTTAACGATTTCAGCCTTGAATTTACCACTTGGATTTACATATTCATTCTCCTTTTCATTCAGTGTATTCGCGATCTTTCCCGTCTTATCGTTGCCGCCATTCACAGCGCCATACTGCTCACTGTCTGGACTAACGTTCAGAGCATTTCCGTACCACTGTCCTGACATATTTTTGCCAGTTTTAATCTGAATACCAAACTGGTCCTTTCCCTGAAACTTCCGCAGCGCATTGGTTACCTGGGAGCCGCTAATCGTTGTGCCGTCGTATACCGTAAAAGAGGCTTGAGACAATTCAGTCTGGATATCGGCGAAATTGTTTTGTGCCGTTTTAGTGGCTTCCTGAGCTGAGATAAACAGTATAACTACAATCGTAATTAGTGCGATGGTCAAAAATATCCCAGCGGCTACCTTTAATGCCGTTGATGCATTATTCATTTTTTTTTCTCCTCAACTTGTAATATTGGTTAATCATCATTGAACTTGCTTACTGAATTTTTTGTATTTGCTCATAATAGCTATCCATTTGAACAAAGCTCATACCGATCAGCGGAATCACCAAATATAAAAAGATAAGACCATACATCGGGGCAAAACCAATCATCCTCCCCCAGATCGCCTTGCTGTCTATTATTTTTTCATACTCCTGTTTTCTTTGTTCAAAATAGTAGGACATATGGGATTCCAAATCATCAAATGCTTCTCTAATGGTGATTTTACCTAAAGATAAATGGAGCTTGTCCACCAGACGTTGAAATTCCGGCAAAGGTGCTTCTTCTTTCAACAAATCGAGAGCCGCCTCTGGTCCATGTTCGTAATGAAGCAGACATTTTTGCAGAGGTCTTTTGAAGATAACTGAAAATCTATTCAGCCACTCCAATATTTCCTCGACAGACATTCGTTCCATAACCCGTAAAATGGAAATAACCGTTTGAAACTGATAGACCTCATGCTTCATGTCCAAATGACGCATTTTCCGTTGCAAATATAATAAAAGCATGGGCATTTGGTAGGCTACATACCCAGCAATCATACTAATCAGTACTTCCCACCACTTTATATATTCTTCATTCCAATCTTTCAGCTTTTGGAGGATTCGATGAGTATTCCTGGATAGCTGCTCTGGAGTAGCTGTGCCATTAGCATAATGTTCTAAAGCAGCGTACGTTCGCTCGTATGTGCTGTCCGCTTTCATGTTCAACATTTGCATGATTTTGCGGTCAATCTCACTCTGCTTCAAAGCTTCCTTTTCCTCTGTCGGACTTAAACGTCCAAACATTTGCCCCGATTGTACTGGCGCGTGAAGGATATGCCTTTTTTCAGCTCCATGTAAAACAAATATAGTACTAATACTAAGCACTAATCCTAAGATAAAAAGAGCAATTCTGCGTATGTAGAGCCACTCGAGCTTTACCTCCGCACCACTTTCCTTTAGGAGTCGGGTTATCTGGAAATAAGATGACATATGCTGCCGAGGAATTAGAGAATCCACCATATTACGAATGATGGGCATACGATATAACCTCTGCTCCCACACCCTCCGCCCTTTACCCGCACGATATCCTGTCTCGTCGGACTGTTGCAGTTTCTGTAACAGAAAGTAGGATAGGATGATAACAATGTAAACGGTCAATTTTGTGATATAACCCAATTTCCCCTGATAAAACTCATCCATGGATGGAAAGCTGGATCTCGCCCATCCCTCGATTGGGGTAGTAAAGAAAACAGGGGCCAGAGCGATCACGTTTAAACTTTTTAGCAGGTAGTCCAGTTTATTTCTCCTCAGCAACTCCAAGTGGATTTCGCGTGCAAGACTGCTTAGCCCCTTTAAATAAATGGAACCACCATCCTCAACCCGATCACCAAACTCCATGACCATATACGAGATACCAGCAAAGGCTTTTAAAAACCGATTTGGAGCTGATTCATAATATCTTTCGAGGGCCTCGTGGGGATCCGCATCTGTCAGCGCCTCATGGATGAGCCGTGCATGTCTTCCAGCCTCTGCCTCTGCTAAATCGGCTGCTTCGGATATGGCTTCTTCCACCATACCGTGCTGATGATAGTGATGACGTACATTGGCGAACAATTCGATCATTTGCCCAAGTAGCCTTTTTTCCATTTGGCTAGTGGTCACGTCTATAATAAGGCTGTTGATTACCACTCCGCATAAAACGGCCAATACAGCAAACTCTATTCCTGGTTTCATCATCAACAGCACAACGCCGCTGCAAGCAAAAGCCCCCCAAATGAACAGTATCATCTTCATGGTTTGCAGACGAAGCTTATACTCATCGTATGCATGCTGACCAGCTAGTCGCTTACGTACACTTGTGATGTATCCAGCTGTGATAGGGACCCTCATACACAGCGTATACAATTTATGCATTAAAGTTTGAAGTTCCCGTTGAAGTACCGCTTTTCCCTTTCGTGCTTCCTGTACAGAATAAATTCTACCTCTGCGAACTGCATAGCTCTTATGCTTATGCAACCCATACAAAGCTGTATATAGAACTGCAAATCCCCCACCTGATATAAGCAAAACCCATAATAAAATTTCTTTAAGACTCATAGTCTTCCTCCCAATAGCGGGTCAAAAAACTGCGGAAATCTGCCGCATCGTTTGCATTCATCTGCTCACACATTTCTTCTACACTTTTAGCTGTTAAGGGCTCCATTGGTATATAGCTTCCATTTCGATATTCCATAACATGGCGGTAGCTATAGCTCGATGAAGCATTGGGACCTACATTCGTATGCTCTAGGTTACGCGGTACACATTCTGTGATCCGTTCGATATAACGCCGCCCTTGCGCATCACGCTTGAGATGAACATCAAAGTTAATGACATGCACTACCTGTTCTTCAGCAATACCTTCATGCTGAAATACTCCTGTTTTGAGCAGTGAATTACGAAGTGAAAATACAAGATCACGAAATGTTTTAGCATGGTGAGTAAAAATAGTAAACAAACTAGCAACCTGCGACATTTGAATCATCCAAGCAGCTACTTCATCACTCGCTACTTCGCCTAGAATATTAACGGTTCCATCTGTTTTTTTCTGCAAGTCAAGACCTTGTTGCCCTGAAATATGATCTGTTTCTCGAAAAGTAAGAATATTACGGCGACTGTAAATGCTGCGTAGATGCAGTTCAAAGGCCATTTCCTGAACGCGAAGCGTATACGAAGCGTAAATATGCTTGACCATCGCCATTAACAATGTTGTCTTACCTGAACCCTGCGCACCTGTAATTGCAGTAATCCGACTGCCTTTCATTAGATATGATAGTAGCTGGATTGGAACATCAGCGTTTTGTCCCCTAATTAACTGTTCGAGCGAAGCGCTTTGAATATCAAATTTACGAACAAAGAAAGCCCATGATTCAGAGAAAGGCGGGCGCACTACTACTACCCGTGATCCATCCTTCATCTCATTGACCTTATAACCATTCGCTTCAGAAAGCTGTCCTGGGTAATTGTATTTGTAAATATTTTGACATACCCTTTTAAGCTCACGTTCCGATCCAAAGGAGAGGAATGAAAGGTGGATAGTTTTACCTTTGTAGAAAATCCATACACTCTCATATCCATTCGTTATGGGCGCAGAGGTTTGTTCAAATGCATACCTATCTGAAGGCCACTGTGGTGATGAAGAAATACTCCCTTCCGGCACACCACTTACACCCCCACTTACACCATCGATCCTCTGGTCACGAATATCATCAATGACAGAAAAACCTTTGTAATGTTGATAAATCCGCTGCACAATAATATCCACTTTCTCCATAAAGGAAAGGGGACGGTATTCACAGTCATAGATATAGCGGATATCCTCTGTGTTACGAAATAGCTTCCATCCTCTTCACCTTGCTGTGAATACCTCATTTCGGCTAAGTCATAAGTATCCAGCAAACGTGATAGTGCATCCGCGCCAAATTTCTGCTGATATTGGTAAAAAATAATTTCGAATTGATCTTGTGTGCTAAACAACTCAGGTCTGGAGAATGGCATAACAGTATCGGCGATTTTCTCGTTCAATCCGTAACCGTTAATCAGAAGCTCACTCATCAGATTTTTAACAAAACGTTTATCTCCACTGCTGCCATTGGCACAGTCCTTTAACGCCCTTCGTAGTTCTGCCCTTTGATGGATACGCCGCCTATATTCCTCTTCATGTAATCCGGCATCCGCCATCTGGCTATGACTTAGTTCATGAAGCGCATTTTTGATATACTCTATCAATGTTTCGAATGTGGCATCTTCGCTCTTTGGTTCTACCCGAAGAGCTGAATGTTGCGAGTGAAGATTTCCTCGATATTTAAAAATAATCAGTACGATGCACAGTAGCACAATGCAGGTAATAATTAATCCGTTGATCATATGAGCGGACAGCATTAAGCGCCCCTCTCCAAAGCCTTGAGCCGAAGATCGGACTCTGCCGCCTCCAGAATAGCTTTGCTAATCTGCCGTATGCTCTGCGCCCATCCTACAGACATAAAAGGCTTACGTTGCTGCTCTTTTCCACTTCGCACCTCGCGTTGCACATGGCCAATCACATCCCTGCGGTTCCATGCATCCATAAAGTCGGTGCTGTAAGGGACTGTAAGCAAAGTGCCCTTGTAGCCATATCTCCTGCGGATATTCGCTTCATTCGCTTGTGAATGTACATCATATTTTCCAAGGACAACTAATATGGGTAATGACGAATATGTGGATAATGGAGACACAGATTCAAAATAAGCGTCCAACTCACGCATATTCTGAGTGAGCGAAAGAACGGCCAGTTTGGCACGTGTACATGCTTCATGCTGTACAGCCCCCCAGCCTACTCCACTCCCTGCATCAATCAGCGTTAAATCATAATATTGATTCGCTGTATCAATTACCACTTTTACAAGATCAGGGGAAAGTAGCGGCGGTGCAGCTCCAAAACCAGAGGTTCCCTCAAGTACATCCAGAGTGTGTTCTAGTACAGGTGTCGTATAGTTACGAATATTTTCTCTAGACAGC
Organism: Paenibacillus sp. ALE2; assembly: GCF_054113385.1. NCBI lineage: Bacteria > Bacillati > Bacillota > Bacilli > Caryophanales > Paenibacillaceae > Paenibacillus > Paenibacillus sp. ALE2. The sequence goes on along the minus strand of NZ_CM134213.1, from coordinate 4,223,963 downwards.
GTCCCTCTCAGAACTAAACGTGAAACAGCATCCCAGCCCCCTTCCTGAATCTGTAGACTTGGATCGTCCATGCCATACTCCTGTATAGGAAATCCTGATTCAATACCGGTATGCCTACAGCCCAAATGAGTCAACAAAAGTCTTCCTCTATATAAATTACCTATGGTAATTGCTATTGCTGCCGCTAATGAGCTACTTCCACTCGCTCCCTTAGTGGGGCTCCAAAACAAAATGGTGCTCATGCTCTCCTCCTTTCCGCACGCTTTAGCGCACGACGACTTTCTTTTATCTCCCAACTCATCCATTCTCCAATACAACGGCACAATTCTCTCTTATATATTCTGGATAGAGGTTTTAACAGAAGCTGTTTTTTATGCTCATTTTCTAGCTTTAGAGCAAGCTGTCCTTCATCCCATGGCAGTACATACGGCTCTGGTTGCCATAAGGCAGGAAAGCGATTCATGTATTCCCACAAATACGCCTCCTCCACACCGCAATCCACTGCCTGTATAAATAGCTTGTGAAATACAAGATCTTTGGGAAATCCAGGTTGGCCAAACAAATGCTCAAGCCAATTCTGTCCGCTGTGCATTAGCATGTGGCTATAATCACTGACCCAAACCCGGAGTTCCGAAATTTTCCAAACAGAAATTGGACAAAAATCAGGTAGCTCTACATCCAAAATAACAATGTCATAAGTCTGTTCTGCCTTTTGATCAGCCAGCATACCGATATGCAGATCTTCCCATGCTGTAAATCCAATCGCCACATCGAATCCACAAAACTGTGTAATGGGTAGTGGTTTATCGAGCATTCCTATGCTGTACCGATATTGTCCCCGCAGTGTAGCGTCCACAAGCAGTACCTGTTGGCCTGAAGCTGCCAATACGCTGCTGATGTATAATAAAGTATCGCTTTTGTCACAAAGACCGGCAAATATCCATGTTTTCATACTTCCGTTCCTTTTCTCTCATTTATTTGGCATACGGATCAGAGCTACCACCCTGCGTTAGAATCTTCGTTTGTTCTTCGTGGTCCTGTTCCTCACTCCCTGTATCATCAATTCCACTTACTGCATCTTCAATAGTTGTGCCTGCATGCTGAGCTGCAACCTCCTCACTTAGACCTTTTTCCACAGGTGTTGAAATCACATTGTTTGATGAATTAATTGCATTTTCTAGAGAATTTCGTAGCTGCTTGGACAGTTTTTGTTCAGCAACACGGACTAAATTCGGATCACTATTCATTAACGCTAACACCTGTGCATTAGGCGGATAGGTCTGTATGGCCTTGGGCTGAAATTGGGGATCTACATATGTCAGAGCATAGATGGATGCTTTATGCAGATAGGCATCTACAATAGCACTCGAAAGGGATAGTATTTCCTGCTCATTCATAGTAACCCATACGGTTGGGCCTTCTAGCCGAGAAATCTTCTTTTTGGATAATAGAATATAATCCTGACCTGTTGGAAATTGAATGCGAATATCTACCTCGTCCCCTGGCTTCAGGCTGCTGGGCAGTACCACCACTTTTAACTCACGGTTGCGTAGATCCTTAGGTGTGGGTTCATCAGCAGTAATCATAGCTGATGTAAGCACAGCTCCTTTTTTTAGTTCTATCTTAGCTGTAGTGCGAGAAACTTCACTTTTATTTGTCAACAAATTAGACGGGGCTTGAGAACCAGGAACCTTAATTCCCTTCAAATCATTAGATGTAATCTGCTCGCCTGGTGAAATGTCACGAACAACCGCCCAGCCTGTTTTCGCAGTCCGTTGCTCTTGTTCATACAGTTTCCATTTCTGCTCTGCCTCCACCTTTGCCTGCTTCCTGATCTCACTCATTTGATGGATATTCACCATAAGGTAGCCCACAAAGATCATGCCTACAATACCCGCGCCAACACAACCTGCATATAGTTTTTGTTTGCTGCTTTTTCTTAGCTTGGACACACAGCTTCTCCCCTACCTCTTTAGATATATACCTGCCTATTTAGTGCTGTTGTTTAAGGAATCTGAAACGTCTTTTCCGAGTGTCTGTAATGACTCCACGAAAAAGCTCGTCCAATACCTGATCCATTTGATCATCCCGTTCGAAAGGATCTGAATGGAACGGCAGCGCAAATACTTTATTGTGATCTAGCTCCTTTCGTAACCTGCGGACAGCCCCCGAGGGTGCCAATGGCAAGCAGTAATTCCATTTGTGTTGCGGATGACGCTGAAGAGATCGGGCTAGACCCGTTATATCCTGAACTCTCCATTCGGCCCCTGAGCCGACAACTAGCGGATAATCGGCTCTCAAAAATTCTTCCAGTCGTTCATTGTCCTGCCCATTCCCCAAGTCCAGTACGATAAATCTGTAGGATCCGCCCAGCAAGGAAATGACATCTGCACGAGATGTTTGCCGCCAATAATGAACTCCATCGACTTCAAAACGCCGACTTGAACTTGCTTGTCCAACAGGTATGCCTTCCACGACTTCTTGCAGTCGGGCAAATGCCTTAGCTGTACTATGCAGCTCAACCAAGGCTACGGAGTGGGTCTTTCGAGCCAAGTAGTGGCTCACTGCAATTGCTGTGTGTGTAGCACCGGAGCCGGAAGACACACCCAACACTGCCACTACCCTTGTTCCAGCATAATCCGACGAAGCATTACTAACAGATTTCCCTGGTTGAGCAGACTGAAAATTAGCACTGCGCCTCAGTTCTCCAATGACCTCCTCAGCAGACTGAAATCGTTCCTCAGGATGATGCCGCAGCAGCTTTCGAATTATCGGAATCAAATGTCGAGGCAATTCCCCGCGAATATACCCTTCAACTCCTGCTGTCCACTCGCTATATTTACCACCTGTACATAGATACAATAGTAACGCCCCTAGACTGTACAGGTCCGAGCGAGCATCCGTCTGTCCTGTTCCATATTGCTCTGGGGCAGCAAAGCCCACTGTGCCCAGCTTTATCGTATCCTGATCCAGCTCGGACTTATAGCTCCTCGCTATCCCAAAATCGATCAGTTTAAATTCCATTTCCGGTGTCAGCATAATATTCGCCGGCTTGAGGTCCCGATAAATGACTGGCAATTGGCGGGTATGCAAATAATCAAGTACATCCAGTACCTGCAGAGCGAATGGAATGATTTGCTCCTGTGGAATACAGCCTTGGTATCCCCTCATGTATGCTTCCAGTGTAATTCCTTCGATGTAGTCCATAACCAGATATACCGCACCAGATGGAGGATATTCAAAAAAATCAACAATCCTCGGTAAACGTGGATGGCTTAGCGAAATCAACATTTCGGCTTCCGTCCGTACAATCTTCATTATTTTTGGATCGGCAATCGACTCCTTCACTGCCCAATGCTTGCCCGGCAGCTTTAAATCTTCGGCCATGAACACGCGGCTCATGCCTCCCGAACCTAACGTACGAATAATTCGGTAACGTTCACCGACAATTGACCCGAACTCTAATTGTGATGGTTGATTCATCATTCTCTTACCTCCCTTCTACAAGCAGACAACGCAAAAAAGGGAAAGCCACCGCAAAATGAAGTCTTCATAATGACATGAAAACAATTTTCGCGGGATGCTTTCCCATGATTTAATACAAATATTTTTTAAAGGAACAATTTGGATTTATTATATAGCACACTGCATCTATTGTAAAGAATTATTTTCCATACTTGATCATATACAGGGTAATCTCATCTCGGTTATGGAAAAGCTGTTTGGCTCGCTGAATCTGCATGCCGGACTCTTCAAAGGAAGCAATCACATCATGAATAAGCGCTAAGGGCTTTTTATGCATTAGCTTGACTGTTACGATAGCCGTACCACCACTCCGCAAACTATACAGTAAATCAGTAACGAGCCTTGCCATCTGTTTTGGACTCCAACTCATATCACAAACCAGCAGATCGAACGAATTCTCTTTAAATTTGACTTCACTTGCATTTTTACGCAAAAATGTCAGATTGGCGTACTTCATCAGCGATGGCTCCATCTTGGCCGGATCAACCGCTGTAACTTTCAATCCACGCTCCAGCAAGAAGGAAGTCCATCCACCCGGTGCTGCCCCAATATCCAGTCCCTGATGGAAAGCGCTAAAATCAATGCCGAACGTTGCTTCTGCTTCCAGTAGCTTGAATTTGGCACGCGAGATCTGTCCGTCTTCCTTCTGAAAACGAACTGCACCTCCGCTCCAATCTGATAGGTTGTCCTGAGGATGTGATACGCCTGCGTACCACGTATCTGTATCTGCAAAAACGGACACAATAACATCGGCGCCATGTACTACTAATTCCATAGGTAGATCACTTAATTGTTCACTCAAAGCCAGCTTGAGCGCACCTGCGCTTTCAGCCCAACTGCTATTAGATCCTTTGCGTACTTGCAAAGAAACACGTTGATCTATCAATTCCCTGCGGTTACGGATAAATGCAACCAGACGCTCTTGCACTTGAACCAGATCCGTACCTTCCTCCTGAAAATGAACAGGAAACAAGTGACGCAGAAACATCGGTGGCTGACCTGTAATCGTCTTCACTGCCTCATTTTCTTGCGCAGGTAATGTTGCTAGAAAAATTTCACCAGGTAGAAGCATCGTGCTTTTCACAGAGCCAAATAATCTTCTAAGCTCCTCCTGAGCATAGGGTGCAAAACCATGGTTGGCCGTACAAACAAATCTCGATGTCGACAAAGTGGACTCACTCTGTTCATCTGTATTCACGTATAGTTCCTCCAAAATAACGTTACCCTCCAGCGCACACCCGGATCCAGGGACGTTCTCCATCCCATTCCAGCTCAACTGGAACTTCATAAGTGTGCATAATCAATTCTTTCGTTAAAACTTCTTTTTTCAATCCAGCAGCTGCGACCTTGCCATCCCGAATCAACGCAACATGCGTAAAGAGAGGGACAATCTCCTCAATGTGATGAGTTACATAGATCACTGATAAGTCTCGCTTGCGAAGCCGATCAATCTCGACCAACATCTTTTCCCGTTCAAATAAATCCAATCCGGCACAAGGCTCGTCCATTATCAGTAGGCGAGGTTCAGCCATCAGCGAGCGGGCCAGCATTACCTTTTTACGTTCTCCTTGAGATAAGGTACCTAACGGGTGATGAATCAGATCGCCTAAATTCATACCCTCCAAAAGAGATACGGCTTTTTCTTTTGCCTCCGTCGGAATCTCCTGATAAAAACGCAAAAAAGCATACGCACCTGTAGCTACTACTTCCCAAACGGGATCTTTTAGCGCCAGCTTTTCCAGTAATGTCTGGCTAATATATCCGATCTGCTTGCGAACTTCCCGCACATCACATTGACCATACGTTTGCCCAAGCACCTCAATCGTACCACGACTTGGAAACATATACCCTGTCATCATTTCCAGCAATGTTGTTTTGCCGGAACCATTTCGACCCAGAATAGCCCAATGTTCACCTTCTCGTATTTCTAGGCTTACATCGTCCAAGATACGTCTTTCTTCCCGCTGTAATGTAATGTTCTTCATGGATATCATTCCATCACGCTCCTTATCCTGCTCAGCAAGTGTTCTACAGATTCCATTTTGTAGATGATTTCAGGATTTTTGTTTTCACCATTATATATAAGAAGCGCGGGGACACTGGAAATCCGATACTCCTGAACCAGTTCAGGAATATAGTTAATGTTGCTCTGCACCACTGCTCCTTCGGGGAGCAAATGCTCTGCTACCTCTAACATTCTACGGGCAGCCGCGCATGTTCCGCACATGGGAGTGTATACAAACAAAGCCAGCTTGCATCCCTCCCATATGGCACGGCGTGCTTCTTTTTGTCCGATCTCTTTCATCGCTTAGACTCGTTTATGATCTCTTGCATACGCACCTCAGGAATCGGCCCGTTATGCACAGTGACTCCCTCCGGCTTATTCGCATAAAGCAGTTCATACATGGCTCGGCGCCCCTGCGGACTGGAGGAATGCAAGTAAATTTCACGCGGATATAACTGTTTACTTGCAATAGCAGCAGCTACATCCTTTCCCGTCGGTTGACCCGGACCCAAATCATAATCTAACGATAGTATCGAAATTGGGTATTCATGAAGCAGAAGCAGACACTCATCCGCGTCCCTTGCCAGCTTAAAACCTGGAGGACAAGGTCGATAATCGTCCATAAACAAATACACCAACTTCTCCTCCTTCTTCCCAAAAAAGTAAGCTTACATAAGCCTCTAAGATAACTATTATTTATTTAAAATAATTTACTCCCAGCTTTGAATCATTCGAATGTCCTCCTGATGTGTCCCATCAGGTCCCGCCGCACTCTCCAAAACGACGGGAATACCTCTTACAGCTTCTTGTTCTGTTATCCAGCGCATGCCTTCAATACCAATGTAACCTTGCCCTACGCGCGCATGTCTGTCTTTTTTAGAGCCGTACGGGTGTTTGGAATCATTCAAATGAACTCCGTACAGCGCTGACCAATAACCGAGACGGTCCCCTTTTTCAAACAAAGCCTCGTCCACTCCACCGTTCCACAATCCTGCTGCATACGCATGACAAGTATCCAGGCAAAATCCGATGCTGCCAGGATCTCGACACAATTGGCGAATTTGGACCATTTCCTCGAGCGTGGTTCCCATGGGACCGTGATCCCCAGCTTGATTTTCAATTAATATTTTAGCATTTCCCTGCCAGCCTTCGAGCACATCATTCAGACAGTTAATAATATTATGATAGCCCTCCAGCGGGTCAGACGAATGCATATGCCCAAAATGAACAACTATCCCCTTCGATCCACAGGCTTCAGCAATATCCAAATCGTTGCGTAATGAAGCAACCATCAACTCATAAAGTTCCTGACCGCGTTCGCGACCATGAGCTGGATTAACGGGATATGGCGAATGAGCAATAGATTGAAGCTGGTGCTCTGAGCAGTAATCTTTACAAGCAGCAGCATCTATGGAGTTCCATTCCTTCAGCTTGAGACTACGAGGATTTTTCGGAAAATATTGAAATGAACGTCCTCCCTGCTCTCGTGCACGTATAGCAGCTTTGGAAAAGCCACCCCGCGTACTCACGTGAGAGCCGATAAGCAATTTAGGCATCATGCTGCTGCACCGGGCAATAAAATGCTTTTTTCCCCGCCAGCTCGACTCTTACAATTTTCCCACCGCTTGGAGATTCTTCTCCTTCACGGTCATATACTCGACACTGATGATCAAAGCCACCTGTGAGCGTGTCTCCCTCCATTAGAGGCATTTCCATATAACCGCCCTCCGCAGTAGCTTCACGAAGTACGGATTGAGTAGCATGATATAGCTTCTCCACTTTTTCTGGGGATTGCACAATATTTTGCACCTTGGAACCCGGTGTAAATCCGGCGATATATGCAATTTCGTCCGAATAGCAATTGCCAATCCCCGAAAAAACCTGCTGGTTTACCAGTGTTGTTTTCAAAATTCCCCGTCGCCCTTTTAGACGTGCTGTAAAATTTTCCAATGTCATACGACGGTCTAACGGATCAGGTCCCAGGTCTGACAAAGCTTCATCTGTTTCTTTAGCCGTCAGCAAGTGCAGATAACCTAAGCGCAGTCCGATAAAATAAAGCTTCGCTCCGCTAAAATCCAATTCGATCTGAACCGTACGGTCTGGACGTTGCTCCTCCGTTCCCAGATACAACAATCCTCCCAACATGAGATGAAGCACAAGCCGTTTACCCGTATTTAAATGAAAAATCAAATGCTTGCCCCGACGCTCTAAATATACAACGGTCGCACCTAGCAATTGCTTCTTAAAGGTTTCCACTTCAGTATTAATGGACTTTTCACGGCTAACCGCCACTCCAGTAATTGGAATGTCCAAAATTTGTTTTGATAATAAGATTCTGTAGTTTTCCATTTCAGGAAGTTCCGGCATATCAACATCTTTCCTTTCGTAGCTCATAGCTTTGAATTCTCATATATTTCTAAGTCATATCCTTTTATGATTTCAGCTCTTTTTGCATCCATTCCTGCAGTTCGTCCAAACTTTCAAACATCAGGTCAGGTTTTACTCCAACGGCACGAATATGTTCATCCATATTAGCGCGAGTCGTCACACCCGTCAGAATCAGAGCTGTTTTACAACCTGCTGCTGCACCTGCCGCAATATCTGTAAGCATATTATCGCCCACAACCAGAGCTTCATCCGCTCTAATGCTCAAGCGATTTAGTGCATAATTCATTAGCACGCTTGAAGGCTTGCCGATGACGACCGGTTTGACCTGTGAAGCAGCTTCAATGGCAGCTCCAATGGTACCTGCACCTGGTGTAAGCCCGTCATGCGAAGGCAATTGTAGATCCGGATTTGTCAAAATAAATGTAGCTCCCTCACGAATCCAACGCATGGCAGCTGCCAGCGTTTCATATGTAAATTGACGATCTATCCCCTGTACCACATAATCAGGATGATTCTGAACAAGCTGCAAGCCAGCCCCTGTGAGTGCCTCGCGTAATCCCGTTTCACCAATACAATATACATGAGCTCCAGGGCTTTGCTGTGCAACATATTGTGCAGCTGCTAACGCTGAAGTATATACTTCATGACTAGCTGCTTCAATTCCCATACCAATCAAATGCTCGGCCACCGATTCGGGTGTGCGTGAAGCATTGTTGGTGACATATGCATAAGGTATATGCTCTGAACGCAATCGCGAAATGAACAGATCCGCACCCTTGATCATCCGATTTCCATGATAAAGTGTTCCATCCAGATCAATTAGTAACGATTTTATCGCAATCCCCTCCCCCGCTTCATTTCATACATCATAACATTGAAAATAATAATTCACCCCATGAATGGTATTCTCCTTTTTATTTAACCACCTGAATGACTTAGGGCATTAAATAATCGGTCATTTCCATTCCTCTCATCTATCTTAAGTCAAAAATGCTTATGAAGTCCATGTATTGCTGGTAAACCATCCAAAATAGCGTCATCCCTCGCTAAAAGCCGTCGCTTCCACATAGCATAAGATCATTTCTTCGTCGAATCTCATCGAAGATGCTACGTCTTCAAGGGAAATTCCCTGTATTTCCTGGGCGTACTCAAGCAACTAAATCCTTTAAATTCGATATATAGAAGCTCCAATATGACATGCCTCCATATGTGGTAGAACAATTTCGTTCATCCCATACTAATGCCCGTCTCACCTCTTGTCGCATCCTGCGCTTTCCCGGAAAATAATTTCTAGGGAAAAAGAAAAGCACCGGAGCAAGCCCCGGCACCTATGCACATATCTTCTCTCCAATCATTTATTGGCCGATATCAGGTACCGGTAACAACACATGCTGCTCCGCAAGCAATGAATTGGGGAATAGGCTTCGCGCTTCCTCCAGCAAAGGCTGAAGCTGCTCTTGATCTTTATACCTAGAACTAAAATGCGTCATAATTAACTGCCCTGCGCCTGCGGCTTTGGCAGCTTCCGCTGCCTGAAGCGCCGTACTATGATGATACTCATACGCCGTATCCGCCAGATCATGCAGAAATGTGGCTTCATGAACGACGACAGTTGCATCTCGTGCCAGCACTACTGTATTCGGACAAGGTCTCGTGTCACCTAAAATAGTGACGATCCGCCCTTTTTTAGGTGAACCCAATACATCCTGAGGATGCAGAATAACTCCACTCTCTACTTCCACACTTTCTCCACGCTTTAATTTACCGTACACTGGGCCAGGCTTGATCCCGTATCGCTCCAACAGTTCTTGGTTAAGCTTACCGGGCTTATCCATCTCTACAATTCGGTAGCCATAACTGTCGATCCGATGATCCAACAAAGCTGACTCCACCCGAAATTGACCGTCATCGAACAGAACCCCGCCCGTATGCTCCACAATATGTAGTGGGTAATTGATACGAGATTGGCTGATCCCTAAAGATAGCTCAATATATTGCTGAAGACCAGGCGGTCCATATACCGTCAGAGGTGCCGTACCTCCCTGATATGCCCTGCTCGACAAAAGACCCGGCAGACCAAAAAGATGATCCCCATGCAAATGAGTGATAAATATTTTTTCAAGTCTGCTCAGCTTGAGCGGCGAACGCAACACTTCCTGTTGAGTGCCTTCACCGCAGTCAAACAACCACATGCTTCTTCGTTCCTCCAGTAAACGAAGAGCAATGGATGTTACATTTCGCTGAATTGTAGGTACCCCTGCATTTGTACCGAGAAAATATAATTCCATGACATTTACCTTCTTCCTGCTGACCAGCAAAAAACCTCCGAAGCTCGGAGGGTTTTTGCTATCCCATCTGATAAAGGTGTTAAACCTTTTCGACGTTAAAATACTGCGCCTGAGGGTGGCTGAACACCATGGCTGATACTGATGCCTCCGGTTCCATCATAAACCCTTCCGTTAGCTCAACGCCAATGTCCTCAGGTTTTAACAATTGGAACAACGGTCCCTGATCCTCCAGATCCGGACATGCCGGATAGCCAAAGGATACCCGTATACCTTGATATCTAGCGCCGTGCCGCTGTTTCATCGTCATATCGGCAGGGTCCGGGAAACCCCAGCTATCCCTGATAATATGGTGAAGCCGTTCTGCTAACCCTTCTGCCACTTCGAGCGCTACTGCTTGAAGTGCATGTGAGCGCAGATAATCTCCGTTGTCTTTCCATTGGGTAGATAGCTTCTGAATGCCATGACCAGCGGTAACAACCATAAAACCTACATAGTCCATAACCCCTGATTCCACTGATTTCAAAAAATCAGCCAGACATAGATAAGGCTCTACCTGCTGACGTGGAAACGTAAATGTGTGCAGTACCTTGCTTACATCCGATGGATCATAGATTAGAATTTGGTTTCCTTGGGACTGAGCTGGGAAGAACCGATACATAGCACTCGCCTGAATAATTCCGTCTGTAACAGCTTCAAACATGATGCTGTCTACGGTTTCCTTCAACTGAATCGCTTTCGGATCCCCCGAAGCTAGCAGTTGCTCAACATTGCCTTTTAAGCCAAGATGATGCCCCATTAGCATCTGCATATTCACATAAGGCAGAATATAATTCAGTGGGTAGTTACGCAGTACATGGCGATCCGTATCCGGCGGGATATAGACGGGCAAATCCTGAGCAATGTTAGAACGTACAGCCCGAGTTAGCTTAGGGAGCGGCTTGACCTCCACGACCGTTGCCGCTTCCGCCTCCTGCTCAGCCTTCATGTCCTCGGCCATTTTTTTACGGGACTCAGGGTCCATAAGCTTATTGGCAATATCCAGTCCATCCATAGCATCTTTCGCATAGGCTACCAGCCCATCATACTCAGGACGAATACGATTTTTAGTAAACTTACGCGTTAAGGCAGCTCCACCAACCATTATTGGAATATCAATGTTCGCATTTTTCAAATCCTGCGCGGTTAGCACCATTTGTTGTGCCGATTTAACAAGCAGACCGGACAGGCCGATCATGTCAGCCTTTTCTTCACGATAAGCTTCAATGATGCGTTCTGGTGGTACTTTTATACCCAGATTTACAATATGGTAACCATTGTTGGATAGAATAATCTCCACCAAATTCTTACCTATATCATGCACATCACCTTTAACCGTAGCCAACAAAATCTTACCTTTTACTGAGGATTCATTTTTCTCCATGAACGGTTCTAAATAAGCCACGGATGCTTTCATTACTTCAGCGCTTTGCAGAACCTCCGCAACAATCAGTTCGTTGTTGTTAAACAAACGTCCTACTTCTTCCATCCCTTTCATTAGCGGTCCGTTAATAATCTCCAGAGAAGAATATTTAGCGAGCGCTTGCTCCAGATCCGGGATCAGTCCCTCCTTACTTCCCTCCACTACATAGGAAGCCAGCCGTTCTTCGAGCGAAAGGTTTGATATCTTCTCTTTTTTCTCCACTTTCTTGTTACGGAAAGCTGCTACAAATGCAGATAACGTATCGTCATTTGTTTTATAGATCAGGTCTTCCGCCAATTTCCGTTCATGCTCGGGGATCGATGCATAGCGTTCAAGCTTCTCCGTATTTACAATTGCATAATCCAGTCCCGCTTTGGTGCATTCGTACAAATAGACAGAATTGAGCACTTCACGACCCGCTTCCGGTAAACCAAAGGATACGTTACTGATGCCCAATATGGTATGAACCCCGGGAAGCGCTTCTTTAATGATACGTATGCCCTCAATCGTTTCCTTAGCCGAACCGATATATTGCTCATCCCCTGTTCCTACTGGGAATACGAGCGTATCAAAAATTATATCCTCCGCTGCCAGACCGTAACGGTTCACCAACAGATCATAAGAACGCTTAGCTACCTCGAGCTTATCCTCACGCCCAATTGCCTGTCCACGTTCATCAATCGTTCCGACAACAACAGCAGCCCCGTATTTATGAATAATAGGAGCCATTTTCTCAAATTTCTCTTCACCATCCTCCAAATTAATGGAGTTAATAATTGCCTTACCTTGCGAATATTGAAGTGCTTTATCGATAACTTTAATATCCGTGGTATCAATCACCAATGGTACTTTCACCTTGTTTACAACCAGTTTCAAGAACGCTTCCATATCTATCATTTCATCACGGTCCGGATCTTGCACACAAATATCAATGACATGTGCTCCGCTTTTTACCTGAGCGCGGGCAATTTCAGACGCCTCTTCATATTTGCCTTCCACGATCAAACGCTTGAATTTCCGGGAACCCAGAACATTTGTTCGCTCACCAACCATATACGGACGATTATCCTGTTCAATATACACAGGCTCAATGCCTGATACGGCAGGAGGATGATGACCTACGAGCTGACGAGGCTCAAACTGCGCCATACTTTCACTCATTACTCTTATATGCTCTGGAGTAGTACCGCAACAGCCTCCCGCAATATTCAACCAGCCTTTTTCAGCGAAAGCAGCCATTTTACGAGCTAATGAATCCGGCGATTCATGGTATTGACCATTTTCATCGGGCAAGCCCGCATTTGGATAACAGCTAATAGCTGCAGAGGACATTTCAGACAAAGAACGAATATGATCACGCATAAACTCTGGACCTGTAGCACAATTCAGTCCAATCGAGATTGGATGTAAATGTTCGAGTGATATGCAGAAGGATTCGATGTTTTGTCCGGCCAACGTTGTTCCCATTGGCTCAATCGTGCCAGAAATCATTAATGGAAGCTCAATCCCTGTCTGCTCAAAAGCCTGACGAATTCCAATGCTACCTGCCTTAACGTTAAGCGTATCCTGTGAGGTCTCCAACAGAAGAACATCTACCCCACCTTCAATAAGCGCCAAAGCCTGCTCCTGATAGCTTTCAATCAGCTCTACAAATGTAACACCGCCTGTGACAGACAAGGTTTTTGTAGTTGGACCCATAGCTCCTACAACAAAACGAGGCTTGTCCGCAGTGCTGTACTTATCCACCGCGTTACGCGCCAGTTTGGCCGCCACCAGATTAATTTCACGGGCACGTTCTGGTATATCGTAATCCGCCAAAACGACGGATGTCGCTCCAAATGTATTCGTTTCAATCAGGTCTGCTCCGGCCTCCAAGTATGCTTCATGAATCCCTTGAATGACATCCGGTCTTGTTAAGACCAACATCTCGTTGCAGCCTTCTAACTCTTCCCCACCAAAATCAGCGGCAGAAAGGTCTTCCTGCTGAATCATAGTGCCCATAGCCCCATCAAGAAGGAGTATTCTTCGTTGTAACGCATCCTGCAAGCTAACTTTATCCAAAATTTCTTCACCCCCGCAAAACGTTAAATCCTAGTTTAGCAGAAACCGTATCATTTAGATAGATTGAAGTAAAAACATACGTTTTATGCAGGCTATTCTTCTTTACAAACGACTTAGCTGATCTATTTTTGTAGTATGCATCGTTATAGACGAACGTCTTTAAACTGTATCGTATTACTATAGTCGTTCCCATATAAATGCTTCAGCCTGTATTGTACAACTGGTTAAGACATGGTATTCTTTATACAACATTAATCCAAGTGGAAAAGAGGGATTTGTGCATGGCAGAAATTTTTATACGCAATACGAATGAGCGAATTAGCGGTGAAGAGCGAGTACGTGAATTTTTGGAGAGCTACCAGGTATTGTATGAACACTGGGATGCTTCCAAGCTGCCAGGGGAGCTGCAAGAAAACTTTACTTTGACAGATGATCAAAAAGCCGCTGTTCTTAAAACATTTGAACCTGAAATCAAAGATTTAGCCGCACGTCGCGGATATAAAATCTGGGACGTCATCACTTTATCTGAAGCAACGCCGAATTTGGAGGAGCTGCTGGCCAAGTTCGAGCAAATTCACACCCATACCGAGGATGAAATCCGCGCCATTGTTGCTGGTAAAGGGATTTTTATCATTAAAGGCTCTGAAGAGATCGGCTATTTTAATGTAGAGCTTTCACCAGGCGACGTTATTTCTGTTCCTGAAAATACACCGCACTTCTTCACTTTAATGGAAAATCAAAAGATCGTCGCAGTCCGCTTGTTCATCGAAGAAAATGGATGGATTGCTGAACCGTTCGAAGATCCAACATTCACTACAGCATAGTTACGATGTATTGTGTCAATAAGAAAACTCCCTCTGCTCTGTAGCATATCGAGCGAAGGGAGTTTTCTTTATACTTGTTTAGAAGACTGTAGATTATTTACTTTAAAGATTGAATAATTCCATACAACTCAGACAAATGCTTGATTTGGAACTTCGGCTTGATCTCTGTAGTATTGGTTTTATCGTTCCGATTCAACCACACCGAATGTACACCAGCTGACAAAGCCCCTTGAATATCAGTCGTCAGCTTATCTCCTACCATTAAAGCTTGTCCAGGTTCAATTCCTAGAAGTCCCAAAGCATGCTGGAATATAGAAGGATCAGGCTTGCCCCGACCAAAAGAACCTGAAATGACAACATGATCAAAAAAAGGAGCCAATTGAGGAACTCCATCCAGCTTCTCCTGTTGTAGATCAGGGGAACCATTTGTCAGCAATAGCAGCTTGTATTGTCCCTTCAATTGATCCAGAATTTCAAACGTTTCTTCATATACATGTGGACGTGCACGTCTTTCCGAAGCAAATTGGGCAGCCAACTTTTCCGCCAACTCCTCATTATCTATCCCCAGTTGCTGAAGCCCTCTGCGCCATGATTCCTTACGATAAACAGGAGCCAACTGTTCCAATTGACGGAATTCAGGTTGCTCACCTGCTGTAAAATTCGCCCACAGTCCTTCAAACGGATTAATGCCAATCATTTGAGTAAAACTAAAGGTTTCATAGGATTCATACAAAGCGCGCGCTTCCTTGCGTACGGCTTCTTCCAGCGTTTTCGGATCAGCGCCTGTTTCTCGGGAGCCTGTTTGACATGCTGCATCAAATGCCTCTTCTACACTACGTTCATCCCACAGAAGGGTATCATCAAGATCAAACATTATCGCCTGAATCGTCATACGAATTATCCACTCTCTTTCCACTGTATATGTAAGCTTGTCTGTTTGGTCACGAATCAGATCATTATGTGTGCCCATATTAAGCAAGTGGCCGCACCATGTTATATGAAAAATAACATCATACGGCCTTACTTACAGAGCTACAGGCTAAATCGGTTATTTCTTATCTACCTGTATCTGATTGGATAGTGCAAATTTTTCAAGGCGCTCTGCGATGGCATCTGTATCATAGCGTCCCAGTGATTTTGTGAAAATAAAATTACCGCCCTTCCCTTTTCTTTCAACTGTAACGTAACCCTTTTCAATTTTGATGGCTTTCATGTCCCCTGCCGTCATCGGCCGTTCTCTGCCACCTTTTAACATATAAAGGGTATCTTTTCCCACTTTTAAATAAGGACGGCGAATGAAGAAGATAACAGCCAGCATCAAGTACAAGCCAAATACCAGCCAATCCATTCCCCGCATGCCGGTCTTAGTCAAAAAGTAACTCATAAGCATGTACAATACAGCAAGACCAGCCAGCATGATTGGCACAGTAATATTACGGCCACGGAAAATGTCCATTGCTGAACCTGCGCCGTTAATGGTTTGAATGCCTTGTTTCTTACGCGTTTTATTTAAATGCGCTGTGTTTTTACGTACTTTTCTTTCAAATGATCGGGCCATCTCTCAATTCCCTTCCCAATAAATATTACATTAAAACAATTGCCTTAAAGCTGATCTATATAGATACCAAGAAAGATACCTAATAACAAAAGGCAAATGACGCAGGCTTTAGCAACATTATTGCTTCAGCCCGCCATTTCCCTTCGACGTATCATCGTCCACAAATTCAATGGTTTCAAGCTGCTGCCGAAAATTACGGCGAATGTTGCCTAAATAAATTTCCCGAAGGTTGGCGCGCTCCGTGGTTTCCTCTTCCGTCAATCCTTCGGCTTTTGCTTTGCGCGCTAATTCATTAATGCGCTGTACCAAACTGTCTATATCCAAATTGTGTCCCCTCCATAAAAGCAAAGATATAATACACTTTGACATGTAGAAAAGAGCTTGTCAAGGCTCCCTCATTGCGCTCCTTGACAAGCTCTATAGTCTTATAGATCAGAAGGGTGGGAGCTTAAGTACCTGACCTGCCTGCACCCCCCGATCCTCCAAATCGTTAATACGTACAATTCCTTCAATATATACCCGTGTATCCATTCGTTCCGGTTTATGATTCACGGCAATCTTCCATAACGTATCTCCAGGTTGTACAGTCAGCTTAATCACTTCTTCATTGGAAACTGGAGGTGCTGCGAAAACCGTAAGTACACCTGCCCCTGCAACCCAAACGATAATTACTAGAATAAGAAGCTTAAGTAAAAGAGTATTGGTAAGAGCCTGTAACAAACGTACCTTACCCTCTTTTCGGGTCTCCTGTAAATTCTCTAAATTCATCGGAAAAATACTTTGATAAGTGCTATATTTCATAATTGGCCGCGTCCTCCAAACGTTTGTTCTTATGTTTTTCACAATATAACACGAACGTTTGTTTTGTTCAATAGAAAAGAGAACAAAAGTTCGTGAATATTTTTAGGGATTATTTAGAACTTATGTTTGTACGAACGGAGGTTCTATGCTATAATTTTCCCAAACGTTACTAAATGGGGTTGATACGGTATGTCTAAGATTTCGAGCCGCCAGCAGGCCATTCTTGAATTTATCCGCAATGAAGTGCGTCTAAAGGGATACCCCCCTTCTGTGCGCGAAATAGGCGAGGCAGTCGGATTGGCCTCCAGTTCTACGGTTCACGGTCATTTGGATCGTTTGGAGAAAAAAGGACTCATTCGCCGCGATCCTACGAAACCACGGGCTATTGAATTACTCGGTCAAGACGAATCGGATAACAGCAACTTGATTAATTACTCCATTAGTCGTGTTCCCGTTGTCGGCAAAGTAACCGCTGGTCTTCCTATTACGGCGACAGAAAATATTGAAGATTACTTTCCTCTTCCCCAACACTTTGTTGGTGAGGATAAAATATTCATGTTATCTGTTGTAGGCGAAAGCATGATTGAAGCTGGTATTGCTAACGGAGACTATGTAATCGTGCGTCAGCAGCAGACCGCTGATAACGGAGACATTGTAGTAGCTATGACAGATGAAGACGAGGCTACAGTTAAAACCTTTTACAAAGAAAAAGATCATATCCGGCTTCAACCTGAAAATCCAGCCTTTGAGCCACTTCGACTGACACACGTCAGCATATTGGGCAAGGTTGTTGGACTCTTCCGGGACTTCCACTGATTTATCGTGCTTTCTTCCCCGTTATACTACCACGAATATAAAACCGGCCGCCTAGGCGAGCCGGTTTTATATTGTTATTATGTTTACTATGTATGTGTCTCCAACTATTCTTTCCTTTTCAGCAACCTATATTGTCTCTACTATTATATCCGCCCCATTATCCGAGATAGTTCCACTCTGATCTCGAACTGTTTACTTTTATTAGCTAAACAAATGGAAATTTGACACATATGAACCTACGGTGACCTTCCTCTATAACGTAAAGTTGGGAAGGCGAACGCAGGCTAGCATGAGCTTTTTTTGTTAAACATTTAGGAACATAGGTACTAGCTTCTTTTTGTCTTTAGTAGATTTATGCTGATACATTACTAGCACAATTGACATATGTATATAGCAGACCTAAAGCAAAGGAGTTATGCAGATGATCAGAAATAGAGTTAAAACGTATAAGCATCGCATCGGGAAAAACAGATATCTGGTCGTTAAAGTCTTTCAAGCCGCAGCTGCTAAAACAGGAAGCGGAAATGCACTCGCAACTAACGCATTAAATATCAAAATTTCCAAGCGTAAGCATAAACATCATTAAGATTTAACCGTACCTTCATTTCTTTGAAGGGAGGTGATATTATGAGCAGAAGACACAGCAACCGTGAATTGAGAAGAAGAAGATTAAACATCCGTTCCAACCAAAGAGCCAATGCGCGTGCAAGAGGTAACGCACTGGCTGTTAATCTGTTTAGCGTGAATGATGGACAACGCAGACGTTAATAATTATTTTCAAGCAAAAAGCAGGAAGAATTCTTCCTGCTTTTTTTGTGTTAAATAATACACCAAACTACCAATCCCGCCAGTTATAGCTTCCTCAGACTTGTATCCGATTTTCATAACTTAAGCATTTCTAGCTGTAAAACCATTCATTAGCTTAACATTGCTGCAATGGATTTGCTCTATTATTTAATTTAATACTTTTTTATAAGGTCCCACTTGCCCGCTTTTCTTTATAAATTTTATAAACAAGGCTCGAACAACAGGACCCATAACCAATAATTGTAATGGATAGGCCAAAACAAAGTTCTTTATAAAAATTTCTAAATATGCTTCAAATAATGAATGATCGCCAATACCCTGACTTAGAATTGAAGTTAATAAACCGTAGAAAGACATAGAACAGGCCATTCCGAACACCATACATGTTGAAATCGTGATAATTAAAAATATTTTTTTGGATTTATCAAAAGGTAGGCTTAAAGCAACTTTTTTTGCTACAGGACCCACGATATATAAATCTAATATGAGCGCTATAATAAATCCAATTAGAAATTCAACAGCAATGGTAATCAAGCTAATTTTTCCAATCAATCCGTTAATCAAAAGATTATAGAAGGTCATAATAACGACCATTCCAAAACACATAATAACCCCAAAGTAAAAGCTTTCCTTTTTAGTTGTTGGCATTTAATTCAACCTTTCATTTTTGGATGTGATTATTTTAGCTGCAACCAAATTTTCATGTAAGTGAACTTTTTATGAACATATCGTAACAGACAAAGACAAGTAAGGAATATTCTTCAGAACTAGTGAACTATGTACAAACCCATTACACATGTATAACATTAAATACAAATAATAAAAAATATCTCTATTACTTTGTATGGCTCCAATGGAGATTATGCTACCGCTACACTCGATGGAAGTTTTGAAGGCCCTACCCGTTGGCTTAGTGATGGCGGTTTTCCAGATTTCGAAACACTTTTCCCTTCTTAAGAACAACACTACTTTCAACAATTCTCTAAAAGACTCTGTCAATAGTTGATGAAGTCTTATTTTATATTGAAAAATCCCCACTACCTTAGCTGGTCGGCGGGGATTTCGC
This sequence comes from Paenibacillus sp. ALE2, assembly GCF_054113385.1. Lineage (NCBI taxonomy): Bacteria > Bacillati > Bacillota > Bacilli > Caryophanales > Paenibacillaceae > Paenibacillus > Paenibacillus sp. ALE2. The sequence continues at coordinate 4,204,365 of NZ_CM134213.1, read as the reverse complement.
TTATTTACAGTATTTACTTATACTGCACATTAGGAATTTTCTAATATTTGATTATAGCTGATCCTGCTTTAACCCACTCTTTGGATTCTAGTTGAATCCATCCATATACAGGTGAGTCAGAATCGATTTTTTGTTTTATCAGTGAAAGGTTTTCATAGTTGCTGGAACTGTAAAGCGACCCTGTCTTTGGCGCAACTTTTACTGTCAGAATATTTTTTATATTTGGTTCTTCATCAGTACTAGTCCAGACTAATCGATTGTAATAATTAGTGTTAAACGGGTTTTCTAAACCACTAATCGAAAATTTCACTCTTTTCCCGACAATAGATACATCTGTATATGCTGTGTCATCTTTAAAAATTACTAATTGAGATGAAACTAATTCCTGATTTAAAGAGTTTGTATAGGTGTCATGGGTGACGCTTGCTACATCTGCCGAGGCTGATAGCGGGGACAAAACTGAAAATAAGAGAGCAATTGTGGAGAAACATAAAGTAGTTTTCCTTCCTAATTTCATACTCATTATTTTCATCCTTTCCTTCCTATTTATCTTCATCCATAAACATACGGCTTATTGATTGTCAAAGTAAGGGGAGCTTTGTCTGACATAAAAAATACACATTCGGGTAGATTTCATTATCCACTTCTACTCTATATCCAAACTCCTTACATGCGGGTCACTTCTTAAGGTTGTGTTCCGTGGCGATGGAGTCCATTAAATTGCCTAAGCATTTGGTTAAAATTATGAAGCTCAGCATCTTCCCAGTCCGAAATTCGTTCATAGAAAACGGACTCTTTCTCCTTAAGCACATCAATTAATTTTTGCTGTCCATGCTCAGTAAGAGATAATACAATTCCTCGTCCATCACTTCGGGAGGCCTCTCTGTTCAAATACCCCAAAGACTCAAGCTGTTTGACAAGACGACTCACTGAACTTCGATCCATCGCAGTTGATTCCGCTAAAGTGGCGGCATTTGTTGGGCCATAAGAATACAGCCAACGAACAATATGGAAGGCGGCAGGTTGTAAGGAAGAGTCAAATTTCGCAGCAGCTCTGACATTCAGGGCGTGTGAAGCGCTGATAAGTGCGTTAAGCTGCTCGCCCAACTCAATCTCCAATTTCTCCCTTGGTTCATTTTTAACTTCATTATATTTCATCTTCAATCACCTTTCTCTCGTTCAAAAAACCACAAGTCAAATTTGATTGACATATATCAACCAAATTATTATAGTGGACATATGTAAATCAAATATGCTAACTCACCGAATTGGCTACTCCAATAAAATTGTAACACATGAAGGAGAAATGACGATGTCTAAAAATACTACTGTTGTCATAACAGGTGCCACCAGTGGTCTTGGACAACTAGTCGCAGTTGAATTGGGAAAACGCGGCTGCTTTGACCTTGTTTTGACTGCCAGGAGTAGGGAACGTGCTGAAGCTACAAGAAAACAGATTGAGCTGGTTAGCCCATCAGCGAAGGTTGACTTTTTTTATGGAGATTTATCGGTACTGAAGGATGTTAAACGAATCGGGGATGAGATAGCCGCCGCATACTCTAATATTGATGTGCTGTTAAACAATGCGGGTATCCATGCTTTTGAGCAACGCGTCACTCCCGAGGGGTTTCCTGAAATGGTTGCTATAAATTATTTATCGCCGTGGCTGTTAACATATACACTAAAACCGTGCCTGCAGAACGTAGGCAAGGCCAGAGTTGTCAATGTTGCCTCCGAAGCTTCACGCCATCATGGAGTTTTGAAGCTCCCCGAGGATTTAACGGATACAACTGCCTTTACCGCTCGTGGCTCATCGCCCATCTATGGAAAGACCAAATTATTGAATATTATGTTCACTGCTGAACTGGCAAGACGATGGTCGGATACGGGAATCAGCGTAAATGCACTAAATCCAGGATTCAATGTTACCAGATTGGGACGAGAACTTTGGTTTGCCCCTCTATTAGAACGATTGTTGAAAATCCTTCATCTTGGAGATCCGCGAAGAGGAGCAGATATCATCACCCGATTAATTGTAGATTCGGAATATCATAAAAAAACAGGTGGATACTTTAACGTCGGAACTGGGAAATCTATTCAACCAGTCTCACCTGGAGGAGATCCCAAGATGCAGCAAAAACTGTGGAAGGTCACAGAGGATTTGCTGGAACAGAAGGGATTCCTTCCATAAGAAATGATTGATGAAGGGATAAGACGGCAATGAATGAAGCATTAATCATCAATAACGCAAACCCCGCACTACATACAAGCATATCTTTTGCTAAATCAATGAACGGAATGAGTCACCAAAAAGCAGCAGCGAACCCATTCAGCTTTGTGATTTCGTTCTTTATAACGTTGATAGCCCACGCGTTATCAGTCACACTGATAAGTTCGTAAATTGGTCCACATAAAAATAAGCCTCAGCTTAATCTGAGGCTCAGTGTTCCATACAGTACCTATTTACACTCCAGGCGGCGTAACACGATCTTTTGGGTCACGGCCCCAGCTTCACTATGATTACGGTATGCCTTGTGTCACTCTTGTCGCTTCATACAATATATTAATTTCTCTATAGTAATCTATTTATTGTAGTCTATTCTCCCATTTGCTTCTGCAGTTTCATCACCAGTAATAATATCCCCTCTCAGAATATTGGAATGATTACATAATAAATCTACTATTCTAAGTGTGTCGAAGTAACTTTGTGCCATCAAAATATTTATATGTATGCTTCAAAACTGATCACTTCAGTGACTCATTCGGCGCGTAGTGTAACAATTCCTTTAACTAAAAAACTCTGCTAACCATAAGGCTAGCAGAGTTTTGTGCTTAAGCACCTCCAATTTGTACAAGGATCTGAATATGTTGCGTCAGGACGGGACCAGTTATAAAAAATAAAAAGCTACTCGCAACGATTAACAGTGCCATTTTTTTCAACATTGTCTAACCACACCTTTTCTAATAGTTTAAAATACTCTTCTCTGGTCTCTGGAGACGCATATGCTTGGAAATGTGCAAAGAGACCTGTACAGTTTATGAAATATGTTTCATTGTTTAGTATATGTGCTTTTACCATTGCACATAATAATTGTTTAAAACCATCACTGTACTTCTTCCTATTTAAATTATAATAGGCCATTTCATAACAAAACAATGCAATATAGTCAGGTACCACTTGTTGGGTGTACATATCAGTAGATGTCGGGAGTTGAGTAGAGGCATCAATGTCTATTTTAAATTTTGTAAGTACACCATCTATATCCAAATTGTATCGGTTAGCTACTATAATAATGTTCAACAACTTTGAGAGCTTCTCACTTTCATTGGCGGTTGTTCCTATATATTCAACAAAGTCTAGAAGCACACTAGTGTTTCCGGACATAAGTTTATTAACATAAGTATTACCTTCTGCCCAATGCTGAAACAAGCTAATCCAGTATTGGGTATCTTCGTCAGTCTCTTTGACCCAATCCAAATCTGTGTAGGCGTATGTATATTGTAAAGCTTGTTGATAGTCGCCTCGGGCTTCACAGACACTTGCACACAATAAATCGGCATAGGTAATGTACACAAACATGGGGCGAGTTAGCTTCTTAGTAGACTCAGTGCGTTCTCGGCTGCTCTGTTGATGTTTCAAAGTGTATTGGATTTCCGCTTTAGCTCTCATTTTTCTCGCTATTTCATCAACCTTATCCCATTTACGCAAAGACCTATACACATTAGCTAAGTCCTTCAATGCATCAAGTTGTTCTATTTCGTCTAGGCGCTCGACATAAGGCTCAAAAAGTATGGCTGCCCTAAGATTGCGGCTTTGATCGTCATCAATCTGAATCGTGAAAATCCGATATTGACAGATGGCCAAACGTTCAGAATGTTGATATTTCTCCACTTCTGCTACACTCTCATAGAGCAATAGTGCAGCATCATGTCGTTCCTGCGCTAATAATTCTTCTGCAATGTCAAATAGTTTGGGTGAGTAGAGTAGATTGTCCATGATAGCTCCCACCACTCGACGGATCGCATCCAGCTTGTCCAACTCTGCACAGCGATACAAAAATGGTTCGATTCTCCTCATATTGGGGGGAATGTCGATGATATAGTTTTCTACATATAAGTCGTAAAAATAGCCTTCTGGTAAACCCATAGCCTCTGTAATTCTATCAATTTGGTTAACAGACATAGAACTATTGCCTGTTACAATGCCACTAACTATTCCCCTATTAATGCCTGCAATATGCCCGAATTGCGTCAGGTTCAGACCCTCTTGTTTTAGGTATCTATCTAGTTCCGCACGAATCGTAGGTGTATGCTTCATGCCATATCCACCCTTCACATAAAAATTCCAAAATTTTTATATTGTTGTAGTCTATTTTTCTCTAAAATTGACCATATGTCAATATATTATGCGAATAATGTAAGATTTCAATGTATAATCCATGCTGATCATTGACAGCAGAACCCAATAAGCGCAACAACCTATTATGGCATGGTCCCCTAAGTACGCTGTAAAAACTTAGTTAACCAAAAGAAAGAGATTACTATGGCTACTGCCAAATAACCTATGCACCATTGGGTTCAACTTTTACCATCTAAAAAAAGTGAAGTGTGTTGCCTAACAGTTTTTTCATAAAATTAAATCCAAAATGCTTTAGTAATTATAACCAAGAGGATAAAAACTTCTAATATATGTATAGCTGCGTTTTGTGACAGGGCATACAGACAAACAAAACGAAGGCTCAACCAGCTAAACCGGCAGAGCCTAATCACCTTTTTTCCAAACTTCACAAGCTTGTGCCATTAAAGTATCTCCGATCCAACCGGATCACTTGCTTATCTCTCTGTCAATAAGGAATATGGGATATGCACCGTGAAAACGCCATGTTTAATAGTTCCTGGTTATAAACTAAATACTTACTGTTTTGGTCCAGCACCCAGTTGGCAAAACCTAAAGCTCTGGTGTAACTATCATAATCGTAGGGATTAATTTTAAACTCAAGAATATCCAGCATAATCTGGTTCTCTTCATCTGATAATTCCAAGCCCAACTTACTAAACTGTCTTTGACGAATTCTCCGAGCAGTAGCATCTTGTATAGCTTTGTGCTGATTGGACACTTGTCCATTATGTTGACGATAATACAATACGTTTATGGGGAGGTTCGCCATTTGTACTTGGAAAGCTAGTCGGTTCCACAATTCGTAGTCTTCGGCATGGGGATAATTACTATCATATTGAATGCCAAGCCGACGGATCATGCTATTGCGCATGATTATAGCCGGATGGCAGATACAACAATGAAATAGCAACCATGTTTTTATTTCGTCATGACTGGCCGGATTTACCTTTATTGATCCTCCATTAGATGAAGTAAAGGCAGCGCCGCATACATCAATCAATGGATTTTGATCCATAAATGCGATTTGTACAGCTAGTCGATCTGGCGTAGAAATATCATCGCTATCCATACGAACGATATATTCACCATTGGCCTTTTTTAATCCTTCGTTTAAAGAAGCGATCAACCCTCGATTGGTATTATGGAAGATTTTTATCACTCTAGGGTCTAATATTTGTGAAATAAGAAAGGTAGATCCATCTGTCGAACCATCATCAATAACAATTAATTCAAAATCCGTATAAGTTTGAGCTAAAATACTGTGTATTGCCTCCAAGACAAAAGCTGCATTATTGTAAACTGGCAGTATGACCGAAGCTCGTGGCACAATATTCCCTCCATTTCATATTTTTCAAATGGAATCAGTATTAAAATCACAAAGCAGCTTCCCTATTTTTTTGATAATGGTTCCTTCTATATTCTCATGTTCTAAGATATGTTCTGAAATATATTTCGAAGCGGCTTCCCGGTAATATAATATGCCCTTTTAAAAATTTAGAAGCTTCCAGTCCTAGAAGCTAGTGCCATCAAGATTGATTGGTTTGAATATCCCTGCTTCAAAGTCGGGCTAATTACTTCTTAGACGAAGTTGACAATATAAGTAATAAATTTGTACAATTAGGAAAAATATTTCACTTAGATTCCATTCTTCATCGGTAACAAACATATATATCTAAGTGGAAAACGGACTGTGAGATTCAGCCTAAGATAATATCTGCATCTTAAAAAGGGAGATAGAATGATGGAACGAAATGTAACATCCGTAGAACACTACACTCCAATTTTGATTGTTGGTACGGGTATCTCGGGGCTTGCTGTTGCTTATTATTTGTCAAAAAACAATATCAAGTACACGATTACAACAAAAAAGAATGCGCCCAAACAGAGCAACTCCTTTCTTGCAGCCGCAAATACACGTGTTCCATCAGAGAATGATATTAATAATATTATTAATCTTACGATTGATAAATGTGGAGCAGATCGATCGGTTATTGAAACGCTATATAGAAACTCCAACATAGTTATAAATTTTTTCGAGGAATTAGGAATCTCTTATGAGAAAACATCCTTTGGTGTCATGCCTGAATGTTTGATTAAATCACAGGGAGGAAAGAAATTAATTAATTGTTTGTTACAACATATTGAACAACCGCTGTGTAATAAAATTTTGATTCATTTGGAAAAGTATAATGATGGAATTATCGCATTATTTTACGACATCCAATTAGATCAATTTATCAGGATATATACTAATTATTTGGTATTAGCTACGGGAGGATATGCGGGGCAATTTAACTACAATGATAATTCACCGGGTTCGACTGGAGAAACGCTTATCTTAGCTAAAAAAATAGGTGCAAGATTAAAGGGAATGTCTACAGTAATGTCTCATCCTTGGTCAATATACAATGGAAGACAAATTTTATTGGGCGGAGTTGTATCTTTAAGTCAAGGGAAAATAGTAGATGAGGAAGGAATTCAACTATTAAAAGATGAGTATATTTGTGATGCCATTGCTCGAGATGATTACCATGAAATGATTGACGAGATTTTACATTTTGAACTCGATTGCATCAAGCAAAAAAAGGATATGTACTTGGATATGAGCCATGCTGATGAAAATATATTGAATGAAAGATTTAAAAAATATGGATTTAGCACTAATGTGGTTAAAAATAAAAGAATCAAAATTACACCAACAATGCACTATTCTTCAGGAGGAATCGAAATCAATGCTAATGCTGAAGTTATAAACTTGAATCGTGTTTTTGCTACTGGAGAAGCTCAATTTAATGGTGTTCTTGGTATGGGAAGAATCCCTGGGCAAGCATTTGCAGCGGGTATCGTTTTCGGTAAATTAATTGCTGACAAAATAGCTAATGAAGGTGTCTTCAATACTCAATATCCGATTACATTTAAAGATCCACCTGAAACTATGCAGCTGTACTCAAAAGAAAATAATGACTTTCCAATTGAAGAGTTTCAGAAAGAGTTGTCCACTCTAATGGTAGATCTGCTCGCTCCCAATTCATCTATAGCTTCTTTAGCACTCCATAAAAGAAAAATAAAAGAAAGTCAGAACATCATATTAAGTAAAGCAAGAGGATCAGGAAAACGATATGAGGATATTTTAACGCTATTTTTTGGATATTTTGTTGCATTAGAAATTATAGAAGACCTTGAATTAAAGGTATTCGTTAAAAGTTAATAAACCTAGCAATGAGACACTTTCCCTTCTGCAAAGCCAATAAGCGCAAAACTATTATGGTAGGCATCCAGCAAACACCCATCAAAAGAAAGGCGAATACTGTGCCCATTGCCAAATAGTTTATGCGCTTATTGGGATCAATCTTTTACAATCCATGAGTGAAGTGAAATCACCCAGCAGTTCTTTTCACAAATTAAACCCAAAGTGATTTAGTGATGATAACTAAGAGAATAAAGAGCACTAGAATTGCCGCTGTAGAAGTCCATACACCGCCGCCGCCATTACCTTCATATGCACCCATGCCTTTTAACCTCCTTTATCTGTCGTCACTTTAATATATGTAAAAATACATTCTGTGATAGGGCATGCTGGTAAATAAAAAAACACCACACTAGCAGGACCAGTTAGGAGCTAGGGAAGAAAAGCATTGCTAGTTCACAGAAACATTTTTTCTTCTATTTTAAATATATCCACTCTTATTCCCGTTTTCATTGATATTGGACGCACCTCTCCGTTAGAGCAGGCACCATTGAAAATAGGTGCTTTATCCGGCTCCGTCGCTGCCTACTATAGTTCCAATCCCCATAACGATCGTACCAATTAAAATCTTGTGGACCACTTTATTTTAAGACTTAGCATTCTGTGACTAAATTCCCACATACCCAACATCATTTAACCCCTCATTTTAAAATATTAGATTGCACTATACTTTCGGTAATTGTAACTAGAATATAAAGTGGATCATAGCGCATCTGAGTTGTTAGAGCTAGTCGAGAAGATATTCAAATAAAACAAGCTCTACTGACCTTAATCGGTCGGCAGAGCTTGTTATCTGATCTGATTTCGGGTAGATTACTAAAGAAATTAGGGCATTGAACTCGATTGATGGGATCTATACAATTTTCTTCAGAACATTAAACCCAGCACGATTTAAGGATGATAACCAAAAGGATATAGAGCACCAAAATTGCCGCTGTAGAAGTCCACACACCACCTGCACATCCACTCATAGCTTTAGCCCTCCTTTAATTGTTTTCACCTTAATATATGTATAGGTACAACTCTGTGTCCGGGCATTCAGTTAAACAGAGAATACACCCAACCAGGCGAATCCAGTGAAAATGAAGTTGTAGACTAAGCATCAGCGTTAAAGTAACTGGCAGGTTAGTGGGTGAATTGTAAATTGACTCACGTTACATCGCGTGTTAGTATGATTTTAGCCAATAACTGAATAAAAACGTTCTCTAGGGTTCCGCAATCGCAAGATTGGTCTGGTCCGAGAGAGGACGCACAGCCATATGGCTGTGACACGGAGGGATAAAAGCCTGGGAGATAAACGCATTGTGCGGTTTATTTCCCAGGCTTTTATCTTTTTTCTTTTATGGCCCAATTTTTAATAAAAAGTTTAAGGAGGAGTGTGTTATGAACAAAACATGGATTTCAGTCATTGTGGCGGCTATATTCGAGGTTGCTTGGGTTAGTGGGTTAAAGCATGCGGATAGTTTTTGGGAATGGAGTGGTACAGTAGTCGCTATTTACATCAGCTTTTATTTGATGATCAAGGCGGCTCGTTCATTAGCGGTTGGAACTGTATACGCTGTATTTGTCGGACTAGGGACGGCAGGAACTGTAGTAGCTGAAATCCTATTGTTTGGCGCAGACATAAGTGTTTCGAAAGTAGCTTTGATCGGGCTGCTACTTATTGGAGTGATTGGTCTGAAAATGCTTAGTAAGAAGAAAGAGGAGGTAAATGGACTATGAATTGGGTGTATTTGATCTTAGCGGGGATTTTTGAAATGATCGGGGTTTTGCTTATAAACAAGCTCAATCAGACCCGCAATTGGAAATCGCTGACTCTTTTGATTACTGGTTTTGGCCTAAGTTTTATATTTTTGTCGTTGGCAATGCAAACACTCCCGATGGGAACAGCTTACGCTGTATGGACTGGAATTGGCGCTTCTGGAGGTGCTATCCTCGGCATGATCTTTTATAACGAGCCTCGCGGATTAATGCGTATTTTGTGTATAGGGTTGGTCCTTAGCTCTGCTGTAGGGCTGAAACTAGCCAGTTAAAAATATATATTGGTGTAGCTCTAAAGGTCGTTTCCTGAGCAAACTAACGATGAATGTTAACTTTAAAAAAGCTGCGGCAGTCTGGGACTTTATTTCCTTATCCATGGCTGCCGTTGAAATAAAATTCTACCATATTTGCTTATGCTCCCCTCTACTTTTCCATTAATTTATTGAATATCTCTCTATCTTTGGAAGTAAATTCGGAAATCCATTGCTTTTGCTCATACGTGTTGGTACTTGAATCCAATTTAATGAAGCTATTTTCACCAACCACATATACAATATTTTTTCTATTTTATAAGACCAAACGTTATCAACAATATTTTCCAGTGGGTCCCATAATCCATTACCTTCGAGTCTTATTGACATGACATGTATGTAGCCTCCTGATGTGTTATGCGCAAGTTATATTTTGAGTACAAAAAATAAACTCTGGATCATTGGAGGTTTAATTCCGTATAATGCCTATTTTCAGACGAGGAAATGTAATGATCTTTTGGTCACCATCCCAGCCTCCCATGATTACAATATAGAGCATATCCGTCTTCGTTGGTTGTAGCGTTCGATATCAGGTAACAAAACATTCAACCTCTTCTGTTACCCGCGTTTCTGTATACTATACAGATCAGAACAATGAACGACGAAAGCGGACACAACTATTATGTAGCAATAGCGGAATAGAGAGTTGCCAAAGTTACACTAAACTTTTGCAGAAGTTTACGATGGCGCACGATAAGCCATGGAAAGAATATGGGGGCGATATTCCTGAGCCAGTAGAATAAGACAAGAACAGCAGTAAATTTAATGTGTGTATTCCTAAAAGCCTACGTCGTCATTGCCAAAAGAAATTACCGAAAATTCTCTCTTGAACCAGGATTGCCAGTTCGATCCCCCCATTAACCCAGCCTAAACAGACGCATCGCAGTTCGCTCCAACCTCAAACGGCAGGTCATTAATCGCATTGGTGCCCAGATGCCAAAGGCTGAGAGTAGCTGCGAGTTCCCAAAAAAACAGTTATCAATAAAGCGTACAATCGCAACACGTTAGATCCATTTAAACTAATCAGGAAATTATCCAAGTAGGAGGAAATAACCATGGCATTTGAAGGTTATGGAGAAGACAAGCGAGAACATTGGTTTGACTGGCCGTTCCCCTTATCGGTATCAATACTGTATGTGGATGCAGATGTAGATGAAACAGAAACGAAATGGTACCTCATTGACGAACAAGAAAAACACTTGATCCGAATTAGGGATGAAAAGCAAATTGAACTGCTTCATCATTGCATGTATGGAGTCTTGTTAAATGACGAGAAGATCAACTGGATTATTAATAAAAATGGCGGTAGATTTACCTATCACGATAGTGTGCAAGATTTTATCAAATTCCAGAAAGACTACCTTGATACACTATAAGAGGCGTGAACAGTTAAAGCTCTACCGACCCATTAAGGTTAGCAGAGCTTTCTTTTACTTTAGAATCCACCTATTTGTACAAAGGTCTGAATAAGCTGATCATGATTGTGAGCGGGTACGGTTATAAAAAACAAAAAGCTACTCGCAACGATTAACAATGCCATTCTTTTCAACATTACTTAACCACACCTTTTCAATAAGATTGTGAAACTCCGTTTTGACTTCAGGAGTCGCATGGACTTGAAAACGCACAAACAGGCCCATACAATTTATAAAGTAAGTTTCATTATTTATTATATGTGACTTTAGCATTGCATACATCAAGTGTTTGAAGCCATCATTGTAGTTTCCTCGCTGTAAATAATAATGAGCAATTTCGTAACCAAACCACGCGAAATAGTCTGGCATTACTTGTTGAGTATACATATCATCAAATGTGGGCTGTTCAGAAAACGAATGAATCTCCGCTTCAAAACGAGAAATGACATCATTCACATCTATTCCATATCGGTTAGCCGCTATCATAACGTTCAACAGCTTTGAGAGCTTCTCATTTTCATTATTGGTTGATGTGGCTGCTATATATTCAACATAGGCCGGTAGCACACTAACATCTCCAGACAGAAGCATATTTACATACGTATTACCTTCTGCCCACTGACTGAACAAGTTTACCCAGTATTGAGTATCTTCGTCAGTCTCTTTGACCCAGTCTAATTCCGCATAGGCGTATGTATATTGTAGAGCTTGTTGATAATCGCCTTGGGCTTCACAAACACTTGCACACAACAAATCGGCGTAAGCAATATATCCAAATAGTGGGCCCTTTGTCTCCTTTTCATGCTCTTGAGAATTTCGTTTTGCCTGATGTTTTATGGAATATTGAACTTCCGCTTTCCCTCTCATTTGCCGTGCCATTTCCTCAACCTTGTCCCATTTACGTAAAGACCTGTACACGTTTGCCAAATCCTTCAATGCGTCAAGCTGCTCTATTTCGTCCAGACGCTCAATATAAGGTTCAAATAGTATGGCTGCTCTTAGATTACGGTTTTGGTCCTCACCAATTTGAATCGTGAAAATACGATATTGGCAAACTGCCAAACGCTCAGAATGTTGGTATTTCTCCGCTTCAGCTACACTCTCATAGAGCAGCAGTGCAGCCGCATGTCGTCCCTGTGCCAATAATTCCTCCGCAATGTCAAAAAGTTTGGGCGAGTAGAGTAGATTGTCCATGATGGTTCCCACTACTCGACGGATCGCACCCAACTTGTCCAACTCTGCACAACGATACAAAAATGGCTCGATTCGTCTCATATTCGGGGACGTGTCGATGATGTAGTTTTCTATAAATAAGTCGTAAAAGCAGCCCGCTGTTAAACCCATAGCCTCAGTCATTAGGTCAAGCTGATTAACAGACATAGACTTATTACCTGTCACAATGGCACTTACTATTCCCCTATTAATGCCTGCGATATGCCCAAATTGCGCTATGCTCAAACCTTCTTGTTGCAGGTATCTGTCTAATTCCGCCCGAATCGTAGGTGTATGCTTCATGCCATAGCCACCCTTCGCTTGAATATTCCATATTTTTTAAAAACATACTTCATTTTTCACCATAATTAACCATATGTCAATATATTATTCGACTAATATAAACATTCAATTTTTCGCATGAATTGAAATAAAAAACTCATCGCATGTCTCAAATACTAGCATTCCACCAACTATAGATGAGAATAATTAGCATATTAACAGATGGAATTAAATCAAAAGCCACAATAATATCTCACTAAACGTAAAAGTACCCCACTGGCTTTGGCTAGTAGGGTTTCACCGATACTTTCGGATTGCATAACGGGATTCTGTAAATACAATACATTAAATTATCATGATGCATTAGAATTTTGAATAGAAAAATACCGCATTTTCATCTTTGTATTTTGAGTTTGAATAAAGCATAGTGTCCACTGCTCCAATATCAAACCCATTTTTCAAATAAAATCGGCAAGCGAGTAAATTAACATCCTGCGTCTCAAGCGTAAATCCCTGCATTCCTTTTTGTAATGCCCACTCCCTTGCCTTGTTTAACAAGGCAGTTCCTATTCCTTTTCCTCTGCTACTTTCTAATACAATAAGTCTGTCAATAGAAGCAAATTTAGTTTCCTCTACTGTCCCCAGTCTTATATGTCCCAAGCATTTCCTTCCGGAATAGTATAAGAAAGCAATACTGTCATTGCTATTAATATATTCATCAAGATCTTCGTGTTCCGGATATTTTGACTCATAAGGTTGTTCATAAAGTTCTTCATGATAACTCCATATGCCATTTTCTAGTTTGGGGATAAGTCTCCCTATGACCATAAAAGGTTGATCTTTGCATTCGTAATCATCCTTGTTATCAAATGTCATTTCAACAATTTCAATTCCTCTAATTTGCTCCAAAATATCTCTCCTTATTGCTGGACTTTAATACTTGATTGGATTCAATTATAGCATGTCTGTCTCGAATATAATTTCAGTTTACTTCATTCCTTTCGCCTGTTCATATTCCCCCCTGCTAGACATTATGTATACTTCCCCAAACGCAAAAAACACCCACCGGCTTGAGCCATAGGGTGTCATCGATGCTGTCGGGGTTGCTCTGCATCCGTCGCGTCAAGTATAATCCGATTGGACTATTTTGTGAATATTAATAGAAGATATTCTCCTGGTCATATATACTTTTGATAAATTCACTGATTGCCTGCTAATTGAGTTTGAAGTTTTCTACAAGGAAACAGAATTACTACCTGGTCACAAAGTCCGGACATTTGAATTCCGTGATCATGGTTTACTATTTGAATAGGCTAAAACGAAAACCATCCAGCTTAACAAAAAAGGAGCGATGATTATGGATTTAGAAAGATTCCTAGAAATACATCGCAGGAACATACAAGACAAATTACAAGAGGAACGGCCACGAACTGATGAACAAAAGCAAATAGTGGTAGCGTTGTATATCGCCGAAGCGCTGAATCACCTTCGTAATAACCTGACAATGGAAGAAGTCTTGGGACTAACGGAGATATATAGAGATTACCGCCGAACCAGTGCAATGAAGTGATGACATTAAAAAGCTCTGCTAACCTTAATGGGTCGGCAGAGCTTTTAATTTATTTAGAGTATTCACTTACTTCAAACATTAGGATACGATCATACAACATGTAGTCCTTACGGCTACTGAATGGACCTTTATTGTTATCATGTTTATTGATTGCATAGGATGCTGATCCAGAACCAGCTTGTTTGCCTTCGTACCATGCAATAAAGTCATTGACCTCTTTCATGCTCAAATCAAATTCCTTCTCTAAGCCAGTTGTAAGAGTAATGGTCAAGATTGCACGGTCTCCTGTTGGTCCTGGTTCCGGTGTGGGGTTGGGTTCTGTCGGTAGGCTTGTAGGTGTGAATTCTTCAACGGTCTTAGTTATAGTAGTAGGGTCAAATATAAGACCTCCAACAACATATATTTTTCCGTTCATCACCGCAGCCCCAAAGGCAGTACGGGCAACATTTAAATTAGGTGCTGGCTCCCATATATTTGTAATAGGATTGTATACTTCTACATCTCGAAGGGATTGCCCACTAGTTGCACCACCACCAATACTATATATCAACCCATTTAAAACAACTGTTCCTGATCCGTCCTTTGCATTTAACAAGTTAGCTTTATCTGTCCATTTATCAGTTTTAGGGTCATATTCACGAACATTTTTATAAGATGTTGTTCCATTGCCACCTCCGACAGCATATATTTTGTCTTTAAGGACGGTTAGTCCGACCGCATGTAGAGCAGAAGGCATGCTAGCTCTAGTGGTCCATGTATCTGTTTTAGAGTTATAAACTTCAACAGTAGCAACAGTTGCAGCGTTTGTTATGCCCCCAACAATGTATATTGTATCTTCATATGTAACTGAACTTGCCCATGCTTTCCCTGTTGACATATTTTGTATTTTACCCCATGTATCTGTCTGAGGATCATATACATAAACGCTATTTAATAAAGATCCACCAGTCATTGTATAAGCATTTCCTGTATATCCGCCAAATAAGTAAACTTTTCCATCTACCGTAGAAGCGGTGGATGCGGTTGTAGCAAATGGCATATCATTTTTTTTGACCCATGAATCATTAATAGGATCGTATTCGTATACAGTTTTTTTATTATCTGTCAGTGAACTCGATATTCCTCCAAATACATAAATCTTCCCATTTGCCTCAGCCACTGCTGAACCTGCGAGTTGAGTAGGAAGATCATTTTTCATAATCCATTGTGACTCAACTTCATTTTCTGCATAGACCCTTATCCCAAAGCCAAAAATGATAACAAGGCATGAAATAATAGACAATAATGTTTTTTTCATATGTATATTCTCCCCCAGTAATTATTTGAAAAGTCAGAATAACAAATAATTACTGGAGTGTCTAAACAATAATGACTATTTCTGAAGGTTGTTGTTAAAAAAACACATGGAGATTTTTCTCACTAAATAACGAACCTACATCCCCATATTTTACTATCATAAATGCCAAAAGATATTCAAAATATCGTTTATATATAACAGCGGATAATGGTAGAACTGCTGGATATACTTGTATTGGTGAACTGCAGTTATTCGGTTATAAAGAACCAGTAACTCCGGATATACCCGAAATGGGGAATCGTGCGATACTTATAGTGACCATGATTACTGGTCTTGAAAAAGAATTTGATCTCTCAATGGATGAAGTATATTCCTTTATCGAATGGTATGAAGGAAAACAAGCTGGAACAGGTACAGCATCATATGCCATTGATAAGCACAATAATAACAAAGGTCCATTCAGTAACCGAAATGACTATGTTATATTCAACAAAATACTCACGTTTGAAGTAAGTGAATATTCAACTAAATAAACAACAAAGGACTCCATACTGGTTACATACCAGCGAGTCCTTTTTCACATCTACTCTAAATTCAAACTGGTTCCGTATATAATAAGCTCTGGCAATTTTGACCGAATCAGGCGAAAACTTTTCTATAGTGCCACCATAGTCTATAACCGATATCAACTCATCGCCTAACGACTGAACAACGTACACCTTTACCTGGCTTAATGCAGCTGCAAATAGTTCGATATCGGACTTCAAAACTTTATATGTATGGTTCAAGCTGTTCACCTCAGATAGTTATTATGCTGTATGTGTGGTAATTCCTGCACTAAAGAAAGCCCTACCAACTATAAGGTTGGCAGAGCTTTAGCTTTAGCTTTAGCTTTAGCTTTAGCTTTAGCTTGAGCTTTAGCTTTAGCTTTAGCTTTAGCTTTAGCTTTAAAATCCTCCAATGGTAACGTTAGGCTGAATACTATGGTGGTGGTTAAAGGCTTGATCCGGCCCAGCAACAATAAACAAAAAGCTAGCCGCGATGGTCAGTAGTACAATTTTTCTCAGCATTGGTCATCCACTCCTCAAACAGGGTTCAGGCCCCACCAATTGGATCATAGTATGGAGTAACCTGGTGGCTATTCGACTGAACAGGTACAGTAACAATAAACAAAAAACTAGCTGCAATGATTAGCAGTACCATTTTTTTTAACATTGTCTAACCACACCTTTTCAATGAATTTTGAGTATTTTTCCTTTGTTTCGGGAATTGCATGAGTGCGGAAATGCTCAAACATTCCTACACAGTTTAAATAATAAGTCTCATTATTCAATGTATGATAACTTTCCAAAGAATACATCAAATATTTAAAACCATCTTCGTACGAACCTTGATGTAAATAATATTAAGCCAGCTCATAACCCAAACGCGCATACTGCTCTGGTATAACTTGTTTCGTATACATATCCGTTGATGGCTGTTGCACAAAAGAAGCAATAATCGGTTCAAACCGTTTAATTATATCATTAACGTCTAACTTATATTGGTTAGCTGCAAACATTACGTTCAAAAGCTTTACAATCATTTCCTTATCGACTTTATCACTTGATGCAATAATATAATGAACATAATCGTTTAGCACGTTTATATCTCCAGATAAAAGCTTATATACGTACGTGTTACCTTCTGCCCAGTTTTGGAACAAACCCATCCAGTGTTGGGTGTCCTCGTCCTTCTCCAAAACCCAATCTAAACTAGCGTAGGCGTATGTATACTGGAGAGCTTGGTGGTAATCGCCTTTAGCTTCGCAAGAACCTGAACACAACAAATCAGCATAAGCAATGTACACAAACAGTGGACGACTTAGTTTCTTGGAAGACTCATCACACATTCGACTCTGCTGTTGATGTTTCATCGAATATTGGATTTCCGCCTTAGCTCTCATTTTTCGAGCTATTTCATCAACCTTGTCCCATTTACGCAATGACCTGTAAACGTTAGCTAAATCCTTCAGCGCGTCAAGCTGTTCCATTTCATCAAGACGTTCCACAAAGGGTTCAAGTAGCGTTGCTGCCTCGAGATTACGGCTTTGAGCCTCTCCAACTTGAATTTTGAATATACGATATTGGCAGATTGCCAAACGTTCAGAATGTTGATATCTCTCTGTTTCAGCCACCCCCTCATAGAGCAGCAATGCAGCCTCATGTCGTCCCTGCGACAATAATTCTTCCGCTATTTCAAATAGCTTGGGTGAGTAGAGTAGATTGTCCATGATAGCTCCCACCACTCGACGGATCGCATCCAACTTGTCCAACTCCGCACACCGAAACAAAAATGGCTCGATACGCCTCATATTCGGAGGATGGTCGATGATGAAGTTTTCTATAAACAGATCGTAAAACTCCCCTTCTGGTAAACCCATAGCCTCAGTGATTCGGTCAAGCTGGTTAACAGACATTGACTTATTCCCTGACACAATAGCACTTATTATTCCCCTATTCATGCCTGCAAGTTGTCCGAATTGCGCTAAGCTCAACCCTTTTTGTTGTATGTATCTATCTAATTCTGCTCGGATCGTAGGTGTATGCTTCATATCATATCCACCCTTCATACAGAAATTCCAAACTTTATATATTATTGCATTCTATTGTTGTTCATAATTTAACAGTTGTCAATAAGTTTTGAAATATTTGTCATGCAATATTCAAATGAAATATGTATTTTCTAATATTAATGGTTTGTTACCATTTTGTTAATAATAATGTACATTTTATTCCTTTTTATGTGGTATGATTGGTTATTAGTACAAATTATACCATTCGAGAGGACGGTTTTTGATGAACTTTAAAAACACAGCAATTATCCTTACAAGTGCTTTGGCTCTAATGGCAGTAGCTCCAGTAGCTGCTTCTGCCGCACCAGTTACGGGGGTTACATTCTCGAAGGATCACGGAGGTATAGTTATCCAAAAAACTGGCCAAGAGGTACATGAGGTTCTTGGTGGGACAAGTCCAACGATGGAATTAACTGTTGAGAAGGGTTATGGACATGTAAGGATTAGAGTTCAGAATACAGGAACATCAAATCTCACTTGGAGCTTGCAGGGTAACGGGAAAGAATATGTCTATAAAACTGTTGGCAAACGAGACTCATTAACGTGGACTAGCGTTAATTCATTCCCTAATGGAATGCCTTCAGGGAAATATGTAATTCAATTCAGAGCGGGCGGTAACAACGTTGAAGGCGAAGCTTGGGCTACTACTGGTCAGTTCACAGGAGACATTAACTAACCGTTACTACAACGCCTTGGAGATAAATCCAAGGCGCTTTATGTATTCAATGTTGCCATACTTAGTGTCTAGCAAAAGCCCAGCTAACCTTAGTGGATTAGCTGGGCTTTTCATTATTTAACGATAAATTCAACTTTTGTTCCATCCTCATACTTATCTAACTGATGACTTACCCATGATCCTGCTCCCCGGTTATCACTAGGAGTTATGTATCGAATATCAGCACCTGCACCACCTTCTGTACACATTGCCATTGGCCATTCATCTCTGTCATATCCTTTTTTAGTCGGATAGCCTTTGAGCGATTCCTTCCTGTTTTCTTCCGCTCCATCACGGTCAATCGTACATACAGCAGAATGTCCGGCTGCTATTGCATCTCTAATATGCGCCCCAGTTTCAGGGTAACGTGAACTTGGGAACTCCAACGTATACCCAGTTGCTGCTTGTTGGCTGATTGCTGCTGGTTCAGCGTAAACGCCTTGTACGGAAAAAATAGCAGCTAGTAAAATACGATTAACCCTCTTACGATTCCTTTTATCATATGACACCTCCATAGTATTTAGCCTTCTTTATACTAATTGGAGAGTCATGTCGAAGTATCGCATATGTTGTCACATAATAAAAATAAAAATTAAAATTCACCATTAAACTTTATTTTGAATATATAGACATAAATGTTTAGACATTCCTTTATGATAATTGTATTCTTACTTAGCAAATAAAACAAAAAGGGGCTCTAACATGAAAAAAATATTTTTCTCTTTACTCTCTATCTTTTTTTTAGCTTCAATGTTTGCAAGTTCTTCTTTTGCTAGCTCAAGTAATGTTAACTTAATTCCAAAAATGACATGGAATAACATTCCTTCTGGAATTGCTAGTGCTAGTAGCAGTTGGAGTGATAGTCACCAACCATGGACCGTATTTGATCAATCCCTTAATGATAACGGGTGGTCTACAGCTGTAAATGGCATCCCTGGATGGATTGGTTACCAATTTGAAAAACCAGTTGTTGTGAACAAATATGTATTACAGGCTCGTGGAGGTAATAATTACAAAGCTGAATCTCCAAAAGATTGGACTTTTGAAGGCTGGGATGGAGCATCATGGGTGGTTCTCGATACACAAAAAAATCAAAGTAATTGGGATCAACCCGTAAAAAAAGAATTTACATTTAGTAACACAAAAGAATATATAAAATATCGGCTAAATGTATCAATGAATAATGGGCAAAGTATTCTGACTCTTGGAGCTTT
Source organism: Paenibacillus sp. ALE2 (assembly GCF_054113385.1). NCBI lineage: Bacteria > Bacillati > Bacillota > Bacilli > Caryophanales > Paenibacillaceae > Paenibacillus > Paenibacillus sp. ALE2. Next base: position 4,184,328 of record NZ_CM134213.1, on the reverse strand, counting down.
TGAGATGTATAATACTAACCCAGTTGCTCCACCTACAACACCTGATCCATCTACAACACCTGATCCATCAACAAAGCCCGATCCGTCTACAACACCTGACCCATCAACAAAGCCTGATCCATCTACAACGCCTGGATCATCGGATACTGATGGATCATCGCAACCTACTGGAGACCGTGCTATTCTGACTATAACAATGGATAATGGATTTGATAAAGAATTCGATCTAAGTAAAAAAGAATTAAGTGCCTTCATCGCCTGGTATGACGCTAAAGATGCCGGAAGAGGTCCTTCATTCTTTGCCATTGATAAGCACAATAATAACAAAGGTCCATTCAGTAACCGAAAGGACTATGTAATATTCAATAAGATTCTTACGTTTGAAGTAAGTGAGTATTCAACTAAATAAACAACAAAGGACTCCATACTGGTTACATACCAGCGGAGTCCTTTTTCACATCTACTCTAAATTCAAATTGATTATGGATGAAATAAGTTCCGTTTATCTTAATTGACTCCGGTGTAATTTTATCAACTGATCCACCGTAATCCACAATATCTATCAAATCCTCATCCAATGACTGCACCACGTATACTCTTACCTGACTTAATGCAGCTGCAAATAGTTCTATATCTGACTTTAACACTTTAAATGTAAGGTTCATGCTGATCACCTCAATAATTCATTCGGCACATGGTGATAAATTCCTGCAAACAAAAAGATACCCCACTAGCACTGCTAGCAGGGTCATTACACGTTTTTTAGGAGTTGTACTGAGTGAATTGAAAAAAAAGTGTGTGTGGTCCAACAGCCTTTTCTTAACAAAATTAAATCCAAAGTGATTTAGTGATAATAACCAACAAGATAAAGAGCACTAATATTGCTCCTGTAGAAGTCCACATACCACCAACTGGAGCTGGAGTTGTGTTGTTGTCACATCCACTCATAGCTTTAACCTCCTTTACTTGTTGTACACCTTAATATATGTATCAATTCGTATAGTGACAGGGTATATAGGTAAACAAAACAAAGGCTCACACCAGATAAACCGGCAGAGCCTAAAAACAACTTTTATAAAATGGTTAATGTTAAGATAACTACCAACAAAATAAACAGTGCCAGGATAACAGTTATCGACATCCAAACTTTCCTGTCAGTATTCCCTCCACCTCTTTCAGCTCCACTCACACATAACGCCTCCCTTGTTTACTCCACAGGTTATGTGAGACATTGTTTAGGGAATGGACTTCTAGGTAAACAAAAACACCCCACCAGCATATGCCAGCAGGGTATCACCGATGCTTTCGGATTTTTATGATATTCTTACAAAATAGATCAGTTCTCGGCGGGGTGCTTTGAGATAAAACTATCAACACTGGTTTGTAACAAAAGAGCATCAATTTTGGATTTTACCAAATACAGGGAATTGTGTCCTTCAGCAATCATTCTGAAATCTTCAATATTGAAAATCAATAATTGATACTCGTTCATCTAATCTCTCTTTTTGAAGGAAGAGTTTCTTCGTAAGTCCTATAGCAGAATCCCATCCTCCTCTTGCAGCCATCCCATGATAAGAGAAAAGAAAACCAAATCTTGAAGAATTGGTGCAAGTCAAAGAGTATAATTTACCAACCCAAGTAACACCTATCGTCTTATTATAGTTTTTGCATTCCGATATTAGAAACCTACTGTTTTTTCGATTTACGGGTAAAAAGCTTTCAAAAAGTTTTCCTTTGAAATTGAAATCGACAAGTTGATCAATTTCATTTGTACTGTTACGAATATTTTCATGAACTTCAAAGAACCCTGATTTTTCCCAGAGAAAAGAAACCAATTTCTCTAAGGCTTTTCCTTTTTGAAGAGTGTTATTCTCTCCCTGTTCTTTTTTAGTTTTTGTCACTTCTTTTTTATTTACTTTTTCTAAATTAACTAATAATTTTTTATACTCTGAAAGATCTTCATCATTTAGTCTAGAAAGAGTATTGAAATGTTCTTCCATCTCGTCAATATCTGCAAACTTAAGATATTCATGTGGGGAAAGACCGACGTTACTCATCAAAGATCACCTTGTATACTGCTACACTATTTTGAATAGATGTTAATTCTGAATCGCAGTTTTCGCAATAATCAGACTCAGGAATTTCGCCAATTGTATTGTATATCTCACCAGTAAATCGCCCACAACGATGACAATATACTTCAAAGACAACAATAATAATCTTTAAACGCTTGATTATTTCCAACACTTGATATGCGACTGACATAGTTACATTCAATCGCCTTATCAAGACACCTGGATAAATAAGCTGCCCCTTTTTATACGTTGATAGGATCTTCAGTAGATCCATCATCTTCCGATCTGGCAATATCTTCGAGTCGGTCAAACTCGATTTTATTCTTGATAATATAGTCGGTGACATTATTCATCTTCTCCATATTGGATTGTTGTCCATAATACTGCAAAAAGCTATATTCCTGATTTAAATAATCGTGTTTAAACTTAACTGTTGTGCTTTTGCCTTTGTCAGTACCTTTCCATATTAATGCTATCCATGGCAAGTTGGCATTTGTCTCAATTTCTGCGATGAAACCATCAAGAATTTGCTTAATTTCTGGGCTTTTATCAAAAAGTTCTTCATGCGACCTGATTAGTTCTTTGAGCTCCCCAAGCAAGGGAAGTATATAGTTTTCATCAGCCCCTGTATCAAGAACTGCCTTCCCTCCATTGGGTAAACTCATGGATTGAGAGTGTACGCTTACTTCGTCTTGCTCAAGAGTCTTAATGATGTAGTCGATCACAGCGGGGAAATTGATGTTTTCGAACTGACAATTTAGGTTCCTTTTAAACCAATTTAACACAAGTTCAATTTGTTGAGTGTAAAAAAATTCATCATCTTGAAAATAAGGTTTAACTCTATCCAATCTAATTTCAAGCGCTTTAAGATGTTTGTGATAGACAGCAATAATAGGATATTTGTATTGCTTCTTGATTTCAGTATTGGGAGGAAACCCTGAAAGAAGTCGGCTAAATTTAAACATGATAATATTCCCACTTGCATATTTAGTGGGAATGACTGATTTATATAATTTTTCATCAAAAACGTAATCATTGGGACGATTATCCGAAAAATAATCAACAATCCCCCCCTGATGCTAGCCCTACTTCGATAAGAGTTTCATCAATCTCAGTAACGGAAAAGACAGCTGCAAACTTATACGATTTCAAAAACTCGTCCTTTTCGACGTGTCTCACCACCGTTTGAGCTCTTGCAATTCCTTCTGAAAGTTGATTCCCTTCATCTTCAATGTCTGATAAGTCCAAAACATTTTTCCCTTCAGCAGTTTTTTTGCTCTTTTCAAGCCTCACTACTTCATTTTTTTTCCATTTCTTTCAATAATTTTTTTCTCGCATATTTCGGATAGCTTTCACTAACGGTTGAGGAGAGAATTTCCGAATAATTCGGAATAACTTGAACACCTTCTGCTGTTGGATTCATTATTTTTTCTGTCATTCATTTCACCTATTATCTGTATATTTTGATTTTTCACACCTAAAATATACCATTAGTGAACTCATATTGGAATCTTTTTTTACCATACTTTTACTTATATTTATAATTATACAGAACAAATGTTCGTATTTCAAGTAAAAAAATAACCCCGCAGCCGAAGCTAGCAGGGCACTTACTTATAGTTTATTCAGCAGTAGCAGGCGCTTGTACTGACTCTGCTGGTACCGGAACAGGCTCTGGTTCAGGGTGAACTAGAGCGTTTGGCGTTACCTCTACTATAGCCTGAGCCAAGAAATCATTAAGCTTTGCAGCCAAACCAGATACTGCTTCCTTAGCTGCGGCTTGTGCTGCCTCCTCGTTTGTCTGTGCTTCAGTAGCCAATACTGCTTTTGTTTTGGTCTTATACTCCAGATATGCTTTCTCAATCGCGGATTTTAGCTCTACTTGGGATACAACGATACCTTGACTGGAAAGTGTAAGTGAAGCATACTGCAAAGCCTCCTGAAGCTTACGTTCTCCCCCAGCTTCTTTAAATGCTGTTTGAGCAAAAGCAAAGCCCTCCCCAACAATTTTATGGATTACTTCCCTCTGTGCCGCCGTGGTACGCGCTTCTAGCCACACGTTAACCTTAGTCTTGAGTTTGTTCAGACCTCCTAAAACAAATGCTGTAAGCACACCCGCAGCGGCTGTGACGATGGTATTTACATAAGGTTGTACAGTTTCGATAATTGTTTGCATGATTACTTTTCCCCTTTCGTTTTCAACGACGCGATTTTATTTTTTGAATCCCAGGACACTATTGCGCCGTAAGCCTCTGCAATAGGTTTGAGTTGTACGTATGCGGTACCCTGTACAAGTTGGACCATTTGCAGCTTGGCTCCGTTTAGATAAGCTTCCTTGTGTGCATTATCCCAGTGATATGACAACCCCATAGCATTAGCAAGCACCTTCAGCGGTACATATGTCCTGCCATCAAAGAGCAGCGTCTTCCCTGCCTGTTTACCATTTACGACGAACGTACCGGACGTGACTGTCTCCGGCTGCTCAGGGCGCTTTGTGAATCGTTCTCGTAGTTCGTCCGCCGTGCCATCATACTCATTCATATCCACGTTCCCTATTATCCCAGCTATCTTACCGCTATCGCTGTACTGCCAAATATCCCAGCGTTTCCACGTCACTGTATCGCTCGGTACACGCGTTTCACTGTCGGGCTATCCATAATGGGTAACCGCCCAATGAGGCGTTAAAATTGGTTGCGAATGCATTGCCTGTATAGATAATGGGCTTGCGTCCTGTAATTCGCTCCAGCTCCAGTAGAAAGGCCAAAGCTACAGCACTAATAAGCGTTTTAGACAATTTGCCGGGATTGTTTTCATAGTCCATTACAGGCGGCAAGTCAAGCGTTTTCCCTCCGCCTACCTGTTCCAATACCTCGGCAAAATGCCGCGCTTCTGCTTTGGCTGCCTCAACGTTGGTTGCGTCTACAAAGTGGTATGCTCCCAACAATACCCCGGCTGCTCTGGCTCCTTTTGCATTCGCGGTGAATGTTGGATCAATGTAACGATGCCCCTGGCTGGCCTTAATGAAGTCGAATGAAATACCATCTGCCTTGACCGCCTTCCAATCAATCTTTCCTTGATAACGGGATACGTCGATCCCTCTTACATTACGACTGTTTCGTCGTTGCATCCTCTTTCTCTCCTTCCTTACCACTTTTACTTTTCAAAACTTCTACGGTCTATCGGGCCACGAGAGGGATAGGTGCGCCGAGTCTGGCGCCATTCTCCAAAATGGACAGCAGCTCATTTGCCATATAAAAATAGGCGACCGCATCCCGGAATAGGTGCGAATCGCCTAAGACTCCATCAATCAGATGGGATACTGCTACCATTGTAAAAATAAATACCTTTCGAGCGATACCGATAAGACCAATCTTGCTTTTTAAACCAGGTCCGGTTCCCTTCTTACCTTCTGCGCCAGCAGCAAATAATCCAATCACATAATCAATAATAACCAGAGTAAACACCGCCCCAATACTCCCGACCACCCACCGTAAAAATACGTCACAACGCTAACTAAAGTGGCACTGAATTTAAAAATCTTCCACTTATCCAACCTTCTTCCACCATCTCAGCTCAGGAAAATTATCCTGCCCCCTCTTCGTTTGGTTTCTTTCCCTTCAATTACTGTGCATTTATCTCTGCTAATGCATTTCCTACCGTAATATCCAAACCTATAGGTATTTCTTTCTGGCATGCTGGTTGCAAAGCAATGACAGCAGAAGATTGTTGAATAACAGTAATCAATTTAAATAGCATGTCGATCTACGCAAGGCTTCAGCCTAAACGGAACTAACACAGGTTGTAGTTAAATTACTATTGTGATAAACTGGATGTAATTTGATGATGGGAGTTGAACGGATACATGTAGAACTTTCTTGCCTCGAGATCACGAAGAGAACGGACGCAGCGATTGGCTGTGGTCGTTTTATTTCATCTCTGCAAGAAAGGTCTGCATTTCGTTTGCGCTCCCTCTCCGGACAGTCATACGGCCCTTTAGAATGGGGTCTTATTTCCTCGTATGGATTAGAGCCGCAAGAAAGCACCTTTCTTGCGGCTCTTTTTATTTCCAAACGAAAGGATGATTGCCATGCCCGCCATTCAGGTAACCAATCTTACTTTTGCCTATCCAGGCAGCTATGACCCTATATTCGAAAATGTTCATTTTCAAATTGATACAGACTGGAAGCTGGGCTTTACGGGGCGAAACGGTCGGGGTAAAACGACGTTCTTAAACCTGCTGCAGGGGAAGTACGAATACAACGGTACGATCTCCGCGCCAGTTGCCTTTGATTATTTTCCATTTCCCGTCGAACACCCGGAGTATTTGACCTTAGATGTCGTGGAAGAGATCGTACCAAGCTATGAGAACTGGAAGCTGATGCGTGAACTGAACCTGCTTAAGGTTTCAGAAGACGTGTTGTACCGACCATTCGAATCGCTGTCCCAAGGAGAACAGACGAAGGTATTACTAGCCGTGCTCTTCATCCAAGACAATCGATTTCTGCTCATCGACGAGCCGACCAATCATCTCGACTTGCACGCACGCAAGCTTGTTGCCGATTATCTGAATACGAAGCGCGGTTTCATTCTTGTTTCACACGACCGGGCTTTTCTCGACCGCTGTGTGGATCATATTCTAGCGATCAACAAAACGAATATCGAAATCCAAAAAGGCAACTTCTCCAGCTGGTGGACGAACAAAACTCGCCAAGATACATTCGAAATGGCACAAAACGAAAAGTTGTACAAAGACATACAGCGTTTATCAGCTTCCGCTAAACGTACTAGTAGCTGGTCTTTCGAGACCGAAAAATCGAAAAACGGCACACGAAATTCCGGTTCCAAACTTGACAAGGGGTACGTCGGGCATAAGGCAGCCAAAATGATGAAACGCTCAAAATCCATTGAACAGCGGCAACACACTGCTTTAGAGGAAAAATCAAAACTGCTCCGAAATATCGAACAGTCAGAAAGCCTTGCGATCTCTCAGCTCGTGTATCCCAAATCGGAACTGGCGATGCTGGATCACGTCACGATTTACTACGGGGAAAGAGCAGTTTGCAAGAACGTTAGTCTGACGATTGAACCAGGAGATCGGATTGCAATTTCAGGCCCAAATGGTTCAGGTAAGTCTAGCTTGCTTCACCTGCTCAACGCTGAGGAGCTGCACTATACAGGTACGTTTCAACGGGATCCGCAGCTTCGTGTTTCCTATGTATCCCAGAATACTTCTCATTTGCGAGGTACGCTTTCCGATTATGCAGCAGAGCACAGAATTGACGAAAGCTTATTTAAAGCCGTGTTGCGTAAGCTAGATTTCGCCCGCATCCAATTGGAGAAGGATATATCGGCGTTCAGCGGCGGGCAGAAAAAGAAGGTTCTGATCGCGAGAAGCCTATGTGAGGAGGCTCATCTGCATATTTGGGACGAACCGCTCAACTTTGTCGACGTGATTTCCCGGATGCAAATTGAGGAGCTGCTGCTTGAGTACACGCCAACCATTGTATTCGTGGAGCATGATCGGGAATTTCATGACCGTGTCGCCACGAAAACGATTGAACTCGGTGAGGATTAGAATTTTACAAAGTGACTTGGAGTAAGACATGATTTTAATGGCAGAAAGCTTAGCACCATAACTTTTATAAAAAGAGAAAAGATTGAACTAAAGGCACGCAATAGTTAAATCAAACATCGGCAGTCTAGGATTTTATTTTTTCGTCCACGGCTGCCGATGTTTTTATTGAAGACAGTTTAATAGGCTTATATTATTCTACAGCGGGCTCGCTTCTTCTGCTCTATCTCCCTGTCAATCCTATAAGATTTTTAAGACATCCACTTATCTCTTTTATTATATTAGTTTGACAATTTGGTTGGGTTAATCTCTTGTGGGAAAGTATCTTCAAAACAATCCTTTTTCTCATATAAATTGTACCAAGCCTCAGCAATAAGATCTGGATCTCCAGCCGTACCTGCTTGTATGACAGTGCCAATTGAAAGATGACCGACATATATGCCTTTTTCTTTCAACTCAAAATGCAAATTTGTAGCATAATTACGAACACCACTCATTACCATACCAACATTTCCAACAGACGGGTAGGAAACCATTGCAGATATTCCGGTGGTCAATAGAATTGCACCCGAAGCATTATTTATCATATCTGGTATTACTTCATTCACAGAAAGAACGGCAGGGAGTAAGTAACCTTTTACCTGTTCTAACACATCTTCTGCTGTTGTTTCTAACACATGCTTGAAATGCGTAGGTCCTGCATAGGGACTAAATTCCAAAACATCAATATGACCAAAGTCTTGTTTAACAGCATCTAATGCTTGTTTTAGTGCTGGCAAATCCCTGACATCCGCTTCATAAGATTTCGCTTCAATATTTAGCTTCTTTAGTTCGTTCACGATTATGGCCAATTTCTTAGGGTTACGCGAAATGACAGCAACCCTAAATCCTTTCTCCCCAAATTTTTTTGCAAGGGACAACCCCAATCCAGGTCCTGCACCGATAATTGCTATAGTCTTCATTTTATACAAACTCCTTTTTTTGTGGTATACATATAACAACACGTGTTGTTTTAACATCTTAAATTCAATACACAAAACGAACAACCAACAATATAGTTACCAATGTTGCTATAGCAACAATATTAAAGAATTATTGGGTTAGGAGTGAATCAATTGGGGACAAAAGTAAGAAATTTACGAACAACTTATACTAAGGAATCTTTAGTTAACGCTTTTTTTAATTTAGCAACTAAGAAGGATTTTGAAAAAATAACAGTGGCAGATTTAACAGAGGGAGCGCAAGTAAATCGAGCTACTTTCTACGCACATTTTAACGATAAGTACGATTTATTGAATTACATTATGGGAAATTCCGCTTCAAATGCTATTGCAAAACGGACAACAGGATCAATAAAATTGGATCAAGAAAGTATAAGTCAACTTGTTTTAGCTGTTTGTGATTTTTACCAACAACCGAGATTACAATGTCGCCAAAGTAATATAAGTTTAGTAATACCCCAATTAAAAGAAAAAATATTGAGTGAGTTGAAATTGTATTTGCTTAAGAGCATAGAAAACTTATATACAGATATGGAAAAAGATCTATTCGTATCTATTTATGCGAATGTAATTCATGAAGCTGGTTTTTTATGGGCTTCCGGAAAAGTAAAATTGGACAAAGAAGAAATTGCTAAGAAAATTTCGTTATTCGTATTAGGTGGGCAGAACTCTCTTTAATGCTGGCTTATACCCACTTGCTTGATTTTTTTCATCCTCTCTCCCACCAGATAAGAAGCAATAAAAAAACACAAGCATTGCGCTTGTGTTTTTTTGATGCAGCCCATATCAGATTACTCTCGAATTTTCGTAGCAATTTTCATCAATTCGTCAAAAGTGGTTTTTAAACTGTGCTCTTCATCCACTGTTGTTTTATGCGAGCTCCCTGCGCTAAAATTGAGTACATTCCTCGTTAATCGAGTTATGCTGGTTAAGCGCTGTCCGCGATCAGGCGAAAACGCCTTTGAATGGTGTGCGTAGCCTGTGACGAAAGTTGAATTAATAGTGATTAGGGTTTAAGCCTCCTCTAATCACTTAATTTTCTTATTAAATATATACGGTAGCACCTCTAGCAACCGTCCGCGCGTAATGGGATCATCATAATTCCATGTAGTATCCACAAAATGAGTGTTACCGTTACTTAAATCGGCTAAAGCCGCGATATGTGAACAGTGAGCAACCGTTTGCAATTCCTGGCGAGGAGCCAAGACGAAATTGCGATCGCCAGCATAGTGATTTATTTGATGCTGCTGAATTTCTATCCATGCTTGCCCTTGCTCGATTAGGTGCATCACATTGGCAGAAGGACGAAAGGCAAGAGATTCGTACAAGGTGGCAGCCAATCCGCTCTGGCCCATAATATAAAGTTTTGTACCAAACTTGAGATAAACAGCAGCCGTCTCTCCAGCAACATAAGCATCTGCTAATTGCCTACGTAACCATCTTACTTTGTCCTCATATCTGGTAATCCATTTCTCCGCAGCGTTACTACGTTCAACCAGTTTAGCAATATACCGTAACCGCTCAAATAGTCTAAACTTACTGTTAAGTATAACAGTAGGAGCGATCGCATCTAGTTTCTGCAAATCTTGTTCAGGATGAACATAGCTAAGCAATAATAACTCCGGCTGTAGTTGTGCAATTTTATCTGGATCTGCCCAATGCCCAATATTATGAATATTTCGCAACTTATTGTGATAAATCACGTTATCTTTCATGATCGAGAGGGCCGCTCCTACAGGGGGGATAGCTAAAACGAGTAATTCTCCAAGCGTAAATTTGCCATCAGTCACGATACGTGTTGTATCTTTAGGAACTTGAATTTTTCTGCCAAATGAATCGATAATGGTTCTCTGCCCAGTTCGAAAATGAATATTCGAATACTCACGCGGAGTGTGTCCAGTTAATTTATGAAAGCGCCGGCTGAAATAATATTCATCCTTAAACCCAATTTGTTGAGATATTTTGCCCAATGTCTCGGTGGAATTACACAGAAGTTCTTTTGCACGGTTTATACGTAATTGGACCAAATAATCATTTGGCTTTTTGCCAGTCATTATTTTAAACTTTTGACTATATTGCCATCTGACCATTCCAGCCATGTTAGCAAGTTTTTCAACGGTTAAGTCCTCATCATAATGCTGTTCCATATACTGTACGGTTTGTTGAACCAAGTTTATCTTATCATTGTTCTGCAACTGGGAAACTTGCTCATCGAACTGAACCATCAACCCCAGAATGAGCTGAAGTCTACCTTGCATCATAGCCATTTCTGATGTGGATGGAGAGGAACAGCATTGGTTACTTATCCGTGCTTCTTTTCCTAATACTCGATTGACTTGAGAAATCAACAAATTATAGGGGGAACCACAAAGCAAAGGTGGATGAGCAACCGGCTTCAAAGTCATTCCTTCTACTTTAAAGGTTTCAAAGGTAAAGCGTACAAGCTGTGCCTCTTTGTTGCTTGATTCCATAGTATAGCGCTGTACAGGCAAAATCAGAATGCAGCTTCCTTGTCGCAGATCGATTGCAATGTTGTCTACATACAGCCGTATGCCGTGACTGAGTGCTATCAATAATGTGCATAAATCGGTTTCATTGTCATTCATTCCCTCATTGTGGCCGTTCACTGGAATTATCTGGTCAAATCGAAACCTATCATAGTGTTGCAGCCTAATATACAGGGGTGCTAGATTCATAAGCAACTCTCCAACAATTGAAAATGAGAATCATTATCGTTATTGTAACATATAAAGACCTGCTTTCAACTATAAACTATAGTTCAGCTTTTAATAGTTGGAGTATGTACTATTTTAGAAAACTAGCGATATAAAGAACTGAATGTGCCAAAATAATTTCTTACTGTTGGTCCATCCATTGTGGCATCTGTTTAAACAATTGCTCCAAAGCTAACAAATTATCTGTATTCCATTCACTAGGAATAACATGAACATTTCCCTTTTGAACTGCAGGCAAAGTTGCCCATATCGGTCTTTGGAGCAGTCGGTCAGCTTCTGTTTTACTTTCACCATCATCTTGTACAACTACAAACAAATGATCACCAGCAAATTCTGAAAGCACTTCTTCTGAAATATTAACGAAAGACACGCCTTCTTTATCAAGAATATTCTTCTGTACAGCTGATGGGACGGCAAAACCGTTCTCCCCATAAATAATAGCACCCAGGCTACGATCGCCCATAACATAAAGTGTTTTACCCAACTGATAGAAAATTGTCGCTGTCTCCCCTTCTGCTAATTGAAACTTATCAAACATTTCTTTCGACTGTTCTTTGTACTTAGCAATCAATTGAGCTGCCTCTTCCTGTTTGCCAAAGATATTTCCCATCTCCTTTACACGTTCTGTATAAGGAAGAGCAGGGTTAAAGGGGATAGTAGTAGCAATTTTCGACAATGCCTCATTATGATCTGCTTCTGCTTTGTAATAACCATTAATAATCAGATCGGGTTTTAAACTCAGAATCGTCTCTAAGTCACCCGGATTTCCAACATCAACGATTCCTTCAAGTCTACCTTCATAGTAACTAGGAATATCTTGGGGAAGGTTATTACCAACAACCGGAATGCCCATTGCTAAGAAATCACCAATTGTCTGGCCAATATAAACCACTCGTTTGGGATCTGCAGGTATTTGAACCTGTTTACCTGTTATCGTTGTATATTGAACAGTTTTCTCACTTTCCTCTTTCTGTTCATCAGACACGCTGCTATTAGCATTAGAAGTACTGCATGCCGATATTATCAACAACAGGAGGAAACTCCCTACCCAGAGTATAATTTGCTTTCCACGTTGTTTCTTCACACTTGTTGCCCCTTTCCTTCTCTCTAATAATTGAAAATGATTATCATTTAAGGCATTATTATAGGTTGTGTGAAAAGGGGAATCAATGAAAAAAACGCAACGGTTTATTTGGAAAAATGTCAATGATCGTCCCACACAAAACATCTGTTCTTGTATTTCATTTATAACTAAACAGATACGAATGAGATATATTTTAACAAATCCTCATGGTTTAGTTTATTGAGCTACCTCAACAAAGCCTCTTCTTTTGCTTCCCGTTTTACGGTAACTTTCCCCTCTAAGCCTTCCTCATCATGGTCCGTTCCTCTTCCAACATGAGATCCTTTCTAAAGGAAGTCTTTATGCATAGGTATACTCCGGTCCCAATCGTTCGATAACTCGTTCCAACTGTCTGGTTAAATAAGGCGAAACGTCACCAATGCCAGCTACTGCTTCTAACAAGGGAAAGGGTTGTCCACCCCACGGGCCTTGTGGATCAAAGACTTGTCTACCCATTTGCAAGCCTCCTGTTTCCTTGAAGATGTTCAATCGTTCCAATCCTTCAATAAGCAGCCCGACCGGCAGCGTTTTGTTCCTACGTTGGGACCATTCTGCCAAGAAGGACATACCGCGTAATATATCATATTCAAAAAACCTCGGAAAGCAAGGCTTCAGCCATTCCATATCGATGACGCTTCTATTTTGTTTAGAACATACAAGACGATGCTCAATTAAATAACGTGCTCCTTCATCTAAGAAAACGGCTTCCTGTTCAGTAAATTCACGATCTGTATGCCATAAGATAGCTTCAAGCGGAGGAAGTGTTGAAACAATAGAGCTCTTTTTAGAATGAGTATAAGCTTCAGGGTCGCAGTTCAGCCCGCCATCAGGTAACTGATGCTTTAAGAGCCATTCGCGAATCCAAGGCAGTTCCTTGTCCAAATCACAGCCATACGCCATTAGAATCATATAGTATACGGCAAGTTCACAATGGCAGCAATCCAACTTCATCTTATCACTTTCACTTGTTGGATGGTCATCGGCGGATATGATGAAGGTCGGCCAGACCTGAGTTTCGAGTAAATATTTTGCTCCGACAATAGCAGACTCGGGAATTAGTTTCACCTCTCCCATTTCATAAAGAGCAGCCATATGCCACCAAGCTCCATCCCATTTTCGACGGCTGCACTCGCCCTGAGTCATCCCCAAATGCGAAGTAGATTCAAGGAACTGTATAGATTCTTCGATTGCTAAACGAATATTTTGATTTGTTTCCATCTGGGTATCTCCTTTTTGATTATCTCTACTTCACGCTTCAGTTAACAACGACTCACTTCGTATAACCATCCACTTTTAAAAAATTCGATATGTTATTAAACTATCCTGCCCGTTAACTTAATGAAGCATCGTCAGACTATTACTTTGTTTTACAGTCTAGAACTTTAGACAATAAAAATATGACCGCAAAGGCTTTAAGCCCTTACGGTCTTATTTACTTCTGCATTCTTAGTCCAATTTCATTTTCCTCGTTTCGTCCCCGTCCATAGTCGGTCGTGACAAAATCTAAGGTACAATTGATCTTCAAACTGTTTACTATGTTCGCAATTGCTCTGCGCCGCTTATCCGCGAATGTAGTAGCTGAAATACCCGGTATGTCTTTAGCGCTGGTCTTTAACTAGAGCGGTGTTGGCTGTCACATCTGCTGTCAGTTCTTGACCAGAAACTCGTTTGACAACCGATCCTTCCGCCAAAAGTAAATCATACGCAGCCATTCGGTTTTCCAACTGTTGAAGTGAGTACTCGTAATTTTTCATTACACCAATTAAGTCAGTATACTGCCATTCATCATTTATCATTTCTTTATATGATGTGATTATTTGGTGAAATCGTTATTTTTGGTAGATGAATGTAAAACTAAGCACTATAATTACCTTACACCATAGTTTGCATACGAAGATAAACAAACTAAGGAGGCTTTACTTTTGAAAAAATCTATTATCGCTTTGGCTGCTGGCACCGTTCTTCTTGGGGCATTGTCTGTACCGTCTTTAAGTTTTGCAGAACCAGTCCCAACTTCAGCAAATATTTCTTCTGAGTCACCATATACTCCGCCTCAAGGGAACAAAAAATGGGTAAGTGGCATCAGAGGTGCAACGGTTAAAGAGGATATGAAATCAACAGTTCCAACTCAAAAATTTTACATGACAGGAGGCTTTGGAGGGAATATTTCTTTATATAAATGGCAACAAAAAGGCAACAATAAAGTATGCCCATTATATCAAGGCTACATTTACAAAATGTTCCCTTAATAATAAAATTAACCCTAAAGTAAGCACTTTTTTTCATAGGTGCTTACTTTTTTATCGTTGTTATCTGCCATATTTAATCCTCACCTATCTATACTGACTACACCAACATATAACAATACAGCGCATAGTATAGAGGTATAGGCTCTTATCATGGGGTGCCCTCCGCTATCTTTTGGAGTTGATTTACGTACACTTTATAAGTCTCGTCACTATAAGCAAGCACGGCAACTCTACCAACACGATGAATCTCAATATGCTTAACTTTCATAAAAACGGAAACTCTGTTCTGTCATTGATGTTCCTCCTTAGAGATCAAAAACCAGAAGTTTAGGAAATTCTCTGCCATCGTTAATTAACTCACGGTATGTTTTATAGACATGGTCATCCAGCTACTCGCACTCATCGCATCCATCTTAACAGCACGGTACAGTTTCGTAATCAATCTCATTTTCCAAATGCTTGTAATAGGCTTGCTCCAGATTTTCAGTAGCATTGTAATTCCGTCCAATCCTGTAGCATATTGAATGGTCGTTGCTCCCCATCTTAATTTACATGTTTTTCCACACTAATCCGCCATCTTGGCTCCATCCACTCTTTGCAGCATAAAAGAACATTTTACGGGCGTATACAATTAAAAATTCCTTTCCGCACTACTGTAAGTAGGGCGCAGGGGATAACATGCGTGTACAATTATCAGGGATAGCCGAGCTTGCATTTCCTACCACTCCACCATTTGACTCCGTTATTTCTTTTTCCATTGTTAGAGGCGATGTCGATTCGCTCGTTGCTTACGCCCTTTACTCCGTGAGTGTCTCCGAAGTAAACCCAAACGCTGTACAAGTTGTCACCATCAATGCATCCGATTACAATATCCCTCTACCACCATCCAATGAATTGGTATATACCTTATATATATTTTGCACAGCAGATGCTACCCGAATAGGAATGGAAAGCTTTAATGCTGTTGCTTATTCAGATTAAAATACTACCGTAACATGGAGGGCAAAGCCCTCTTATTTTTGTTTCATCTGCTCTTGGGGACAATGCTTTCTATCTGTCGTTCATTTTTGGTATAATTTACTTAAAGGGGGTGATCAAATGGGGATCATGCTTATTCTTATTGCTATTATTTTTTTCTCGCTTGGTATTTTAAGTAAACAGAATCCCACTTGGGGATGGCGTGCAAACGAAGCCTGGAAGATCAAAGGTGACTCAGAACCAAGCGATGCTTACATTGATGACATGAAATTTAGGGGCTCTGTATCTATTCTCTTTGGGTTCTTCTTCTTAGCATGTGGACTTTTGGTTATCTTACTGTAAGCGCACTTCCTTAAACTTCAGAGCTCGACCAGCGAATTTAGTAGCAGTTCCATAACTGGCTTCATAGATTTCACACTTTTCTTTTTTTGTTTCTAAACACTTCTTTGCGCCCTGCTGGCGTTTGTATTCTTCCCAGTCTACTTCGTATTGTGGGAGACTACTACGTAGTCCAAGAAAATGATGCATTACCCACAAAACAAAAAATCCCTCAACGCTTAGAGCGCCAAGGGATTCCACATTTTAGTAAAGCGTCAGATATTGATCACGTTCCCATTGATGTACTTGGGTGCGATACATATCCCATTCAATTTCCTTGAGCTCATAGAAGTAAGCCAGAGCATGATCACCCAGTGCATCAGAGATAACCTCGCTCCGAATAAGCTCAGACAAAGCTTCTTTCAGGTCTGCAGGCAGACTTGGAATGCCTTCTTCAATTCGCTCTTCCTCGGACATCACGTAGATGTTGCGATCAATTGGGGCTGGCAGAGCCATCTGACGTTTGATACCATCCAAACCTGCTCTCAGCATTACGGCCAGGGCTAGATAAGGATTCGCTGCCGGGTCAGGGTTCCGAACTTCAACGCGAGTGCTCAGGCCACGAGATGCGGGGATCCGAATCATCGGACTCCGATTGCTTGCAGACCAAGCGACATAACAAGGCGCTTCATAACCTGGTACGAGACGTTTGTAGGAATTTACTGTTGGATTCGTGATCGCTGCCATTGCACGTGCATGTTTAAGAATGCCTGCCATATAGTGGCGAGCTGTCTGGCTTAATCCGAGTTCATCCGTCTCATCATAAAATACGTTTTCATTGTCCTTAAACAACGATTGGTTGCAGTGCATACCGGAACCATTCACGCCGAACAAAGGTTTTGGCATAAAGGTTGCATGCAAACCATGCTGACGAGCAATTGTCTTAACAACAAGCTTGAATGTTTGAATCTGATCGGCAGCCTTAACTGCATCTGCATATTTAAAGTCAATCTCATGCTGACCAGGTGCAACTTCATGGTGGGATGCTTCAATTTCGAAGCCCATCTCTTCAAGCTTAAGAACAATTTCACGACGACAGTTCTCACCCAGATCCATTGGAGCCAAGTCAAAATATCCGCCTTGGTCATTCAGTTCTGTGGTTGGATCGCCTTTTTCATCGGTTTTGAACAAGAAGAATTCAGGCTCTGGTCCAACATTCATCGAAGTGTATCCCAGTTCTTCGGCTTCCTTAAGTACACGTTTCAAGATCCCCCGCGGGTCACCTGCAAATGGAGAGCCGTCTGGCTTGTAAATATCGCAGATCAAACGAGCTACACGATCTGAGGTTACCCAAGGAAATACAACCCAAGTGTCCAAATCTGGATATAAGTACATGTCAGATTCTTCGATACGTACGTAGCCTTCTATCGAAGAACCGTCAAACATCATTTTGTTATCCAATGCTTTTTCCAACTGGCTAACCGGAATTTCAACGTTCTTAATGGTGCCCAGCAAATCTGTGAACTGCAAACGAATAAAACGAACATTTTCTTCTTCCGCAATCCTAATGATATCTTCTCTGGTATAACTCACACTAACCTCTCCCTTTCTGTAACGACTATATGCAAATCGGCTGTATCATAAATGACTTAAATGATGAGACCGTTTTTTAAGTAAAACAACCTTATGCCAAAAGGTAAGTCACAGCATTATCTTTTGTTGAAAAATCGTGATAATTCGCCTTGGATCAAAGATACCTGTCCTGGTCTTTTGCCTGCAACAAGTTGTTGTTTCAACAAACGATGAAGCTGAGTATCGGACATTTCACGGCGTTTGACTTCCGTATCTGCAGTAATAACTGTAGCTTCCTCCGATTCCTTGGTAACCGGATTCATGACTTGTTTAATTCCTGCAATGTTAACACCCTTCTCGATCAACGCCTTAATTTCAAGCAGACGCTCTACGTCATTAAATGAAAAAAGACGTTGGTTACCTGATGTACGGGCAGGAACTATCAAATTATGCTGCTCATAATAACGAATCTGACGTGCTGACAAGTCCGTTAGCTTCATGACAATACCTATTGGAAATAAGGCCATATTTCTGCGAATTTCGTCGCCCATTTGTCATCAACCTTCCAGTGATCTATTATTCACCTTATTGTACATTTAGCTGATGCAAAGTGTCAATGATATGTTAGAAAAACTCACAATAATTTACGTTCTTTCATCGTTTGCAGAGCCATAAGTACTCCATATTTGACATGAGAGTAGGTTAAGCCCCCTTGCATGTAACCAATATAAGGCTCCCGAATCGGAGCATCTGCGGATAATTCCAAACTTCCGCCTTGTATGAACGTACCTGCTGCCATAATAACCGGATGCTCATAACCCGGCATATCCCACGGCTCTGGCACCACATGGCTATCCACGGCGGCTGCGCGCTGAATGCCCTGTACAAAAGCAATTAGATGTTCTGGTCCGCTAAAAGAAATGGCCTGAATCAAATCCGTACGCTCTTCATGCCAAGCAGGTTTGGTCTCAAACCCCATTCCTTCAAAGACTGCAGCAGCGAATATGCTTCCTTTAACCGCTTGCCCCACCAATGTAGGAGCAAGGAATAACCCCTGGTATATGCCCCGTGTAGTGCCTAGCATGGCTCCTACTTCTCCACCAATACCAGGGGCTGTTAATCGGTAGGATGCCAGCTCTACATATTGATGTTTACCGCAGATATATCCACCCGTTTCTGCAATACCTCCACCAGGATTTTTAATCAACGAACCTGCCATCAAATCGACACCGACCTGGGTAGGTTCCAGCTTCTCAGTAAATTCCCCGTAGCAATTGTCCACAAAGACAATAACATCAGGCTTTATCTTCTTCACTCGTGCCGTCATTTCTTCAATATCTGCCACACTAAAGGAAGCTCTCCAATCATAGCCGCGTGAGCGCTGGATACCGATCACTTTGGTGTTCGCATGGATTGCGGACTCCACCGCTTTCCAGTCCACCTTACCTTCTGCTGTCAGCGCTGTCTCTCCATAAGTAACACCAAAGTCCTGCAATGATCCTGTTCCATCGCCAGGCTTACCAATCACTTTGTGTAAGGTATCATAAGGTCGCCCTGTAATGTATAACAACTCATCCCCTGGACGCAGCACACCAAATAAAGCCGTAGCGATGGTATGCGTTCCCGAGGCAAAATGCGGACGCACCAACGCTGCCTCCGCACCGAACACATCTGCATAGACCTCTTCCAGCACTTCACGCCCCCGGTCATTGTAAGCATATCCCGTTGAACCTGCAAAATGAAAATCGCTCACTTGCTTGCGCTGGAAGGCCTGAATGACCTTCCACTGATTTGCATCCACAATATGATCTATATGCTGGATACGTTCTTGTATTTTAAGTTCTACTAATTCCTGAATTTGCTGAATTTCCGGACTAAAAACTACCATTTACCTTCTTGACCCTCTCTCTTCCGCAGCCTTAGGCTAATCATGTTATATTGTTATTCAATTCGAACGATGAGCATTATCATCTTATGGACCCAAAAACATCATTAGATGTTAACTTTCTGTGAACTCACTAAGCGCATGACCATACTTTTCGTATTCTCCTCTTTGAATTTCTACCTCATAAATGACATCATTGCCATCATACTCTGTCAGCAGTACATCTCCAATTCGATAAAGCACCGATGTTAAATCCCCACGTTCCGCAGGAATACGAAATCTCAGTGTGTCACCGCTCAGATGCTCCTGAACCAGTTCGCGAATGCGTAGCAAATCTGCTTCATCAAAAGCACTGATTTTCAAATAGCCTTCCCCAGAAGGGAGCATTTCCAATTGCTCAGGGGTGCAAGCATCTTTTTTGTTAAACAATACGATCTGAGGCTTGTCCGCAGCCCCAAGCTGTTGCAGGATTGACTCTACAACTTTCATTTGTTCGTCACGCATGTCTGAGGAGGCGTCCACGACATGTAAAATGAGATGAGCCTCATTGGCCTCCTCCAAAGTGGCCCGGAAAGAGGCTACCAAATCATGAGGCAAATTTTGAATAAATCCTACTGTATCTGTGAGAATAACTTCTTTTCCACTCGGCAGTTCCATTGTTCTAGAGGTAGGATCAAGCGTCGCAAATAGTTGGTTCTCAATATATACATCGGCAGCTGTCAGTTGCTTCAACAGTGTTGATTTGCCGGCATTTGTATAGCCAACGAGTGCCACCTGGACGATGCCGGCCTTTTGTCTACGCTCCCTGTGTAAATACCGATGACGCGTCACTTCCTCAAGTTGGCGTTTCAGATCACTGATTCGGTCACGAATGTGACGACGGTCCGTCTCTAGCTTGCTTTCACCAGGACCACGTGTTCCGATTCCGCCACCGAGCCGCGAAAGATTTTTACCGTGTCCAGACAGTCGAGGGAGTAAGTATGACAACTGCGCCAGTTCAACCTGGATAATACCTTCCCGTGTCTTTGCACGCTGAGCAAAAATGTCCAGAATTAACTGTGTCCGGTCAATTATTTTGAGATCCAGGCTCTCTTCAAGATTTCGCACTTGAGCTCCCGATAGCTCCTGATCAAAAATAGCTGTATTCGCTCCCAATTCTTCAGCAACTGCACGCAATTCATCTACTTTTCCTTTGCCAATAAACCATTTTGAGTCCTTGGATTCCCTATTCTGTGTGAGAACGCTCAGCACTTCAACTCCCGCTGTTTCAGCCAGCTTCACCAGTTCTTCCAACGAATATTCCGTATTGATGCCGGATCGTTTGACTTCATCCGTAATTAGACTGACCAGTACCGCCTTATCCTGCATTTCGGTTTGTGTATCATGAGTGGAGTTCGCCATATTGTTTGCTCCTTTATTTTCATGTCAACTCTCGAACAGAAACCGACCTGATGTCAGGCCGGCCCTCGTTCGATGTCATACAATTCGATGTGATTCAGATTCCTATTATCGCCTATCTTTTGTCCATTTTCAAATCCTCTGGTCGCAACGTCATCAATTCCTGCTTGCCGGGTTGCCCACTCCTGTACTGATTAAGCAGCCTGACGGCTTGGTGCCGAATCGCTTTTTCGATCACATTACGAACATAACGTGCATTACTAAATGCATGGAGACTGTCATTCCGCTCATTTAGCAAATGCTCCTTCATTTTGAGTATAGACTGAGGCATGAGAATATAATCCCGTTCCTTAGCCATCATCTCCGAAATTTGAATGAGTTGATCCACAGTGTAGTCAGGAAAATCCAGTTGAATCGGAAAACGAGAAGGAAGACCAGGATTTGTCCGTAAAAAAAAGTCCATTTCTCCCGAATACCCTGCGAGGATCAAAATAAATTGATTTTTTTGGTCTTCCATGGCCTTTACCAGGGTATCAATCGCTTCTTTTCCGAAATCCTTTTCCCCTCCACGTGCTAAACTGTAAGCCTCATCAATGAACAACACGCCGCCAAGAGATTTCTTTACCAGGTCCCGCGTTTTTTGTGCGGTGTGGCCGATATACTCACCTACCAGATCAGCTCTCTCCACCTCAATCAGATGGCCCTTGCTCAGTACCCCCATTTTTTGCAACATTTTAGCGATAATGCGGGCTACTGTCGTTTTCCCCGTACCTGGATTTCCTTTAAAAATCATGTGATATACGTGTGCGTTGCTCAACAGACCCGCATCAGTGCGCATGTGGGCGATTTGCAAAAAGGCATATACCTCAAATACCAGTTCTTTGATGTTATCCAAGCCGACGAGATGATCGAGTTCTTTCTGAATTTCCTGATAAAGACTGAGATACTGCGGTAGCGCCTGCGACTTGGTCGAAGCCACTGCTTCCGTCTCGTCCACAGTCACCGAAGCGATCGGCTCCGGGCTACGCAGCACGACATTGATTTGTCTGGAAGGTCTCTCCTCCGACCGCTTGCCCGCGGCGATTCCCCGTCCGTTCATGCATCCATCACCTCAACATTTCTTCAGGCACAGCTTACCCTATTAATGTATTCGGTCCAGCATGTCCTTATTAGCATAAAAGCAACGAGAACGCGTACAAAGCCTTCCCTCAATTCAGGCAATCCAAATTTGAGCACTGATCCACCACCGTTGTAGCGTCCATTTTGCGTAAGCCAATACTTCTCTTGATTGATGAATTGGCATATTCAGCACTTTGGATTCGGTCAGAGCCAGCTGGGGATGATCGAAATTCAAAAATTGAGCAATCTCCAACGCGCGAGGACCGTGATAGCTATGTGTGATGATTACGGTGGAGTTCCAGCCATATTCCTTCATGATACGCTGGCTGTAGAGCAAATTTTCGTAAGTACTGGTTGCCTGGTTTTCTAACACAATATGCTGTACAGGGACTCCTCTATCTACCAAGTAGCGTTGCATCCCCTCGGCCTCCGTATACGGAAAATCAGGTTGATCCAGTCCTCCACTTAGAATTAGTCGCTGCACCATCCCGTTACGATATAACCGCAAGGCTTCTTCTAATCTTTCTTTTAAACCAGGACTGGGCTCAGCTCCCCACATAGAGGCACCTAGTACGATACCAATTTGTGCATGCTGAAGCGGAGTGGTAGAGGCAGCTGTATTCATATTCCATACTCGGATACCTGCCCATACCAATCCGACCAAAATGAAAATCATCAAACCAAGTATGAGACGCTTCGATACCATAAATATTTTCCCATTGCGACTTTGCCTGTTTTTTGGCTCATGGCGTTGGGTCCCAGTACTTTTAATCCACTGCAAAAATTTCACCGTTCTCTCTTGAAATCACCGTTATGAAACCATTCTGCCCGGTGTTTCAGCGACATTTTAAAATAGGGGAACATGTGAGCATCGATCTGATGTAGCAGGTCAGCCGCTGTTCGGTTAGCCAATTCTGCTTCTTGCGTAGAAATATGCCCCCGTTGTAGCGCCTCCTCCAGTTCATCCTCATCCACCAGAAAGATTTCACCGTTTTTAAGCACGACCACATCCAAATACAAATCATCAAACCAAGGAACTCCTTGATCAGTTACTCCTTGATTTCGGCAGGTATCAATGTACCATTCGACGATTTGCTCTCGATTGTCAAACATAGCAGTCACCACATAATGCTTACCTTTTGGATAATATTGCAACCAGGAATAACCTTTATCGGCTATGCAAAACGTATGACCACCATAACTTTTCCATAATGGCTCCTTGAGACTCAAAATAGTATACAGGGTCACATATCCTGTAAACGCATCACTTTCTACATACCGGCAAGCAAACTTGCGATTGGTGATTCTTCGCCAGTTGGCCCGGTCTCCGAATTTGCGCTTCATAAATGATGTTCCTCTCCAACATTGGTAAAACCAGCTTACCATATTTAAACTATACACTCAAAAATAACCCCTATATTACAGCAAAAAAAGGTATTTTCAGACTGTCAAAACAGTCCGAAAATACCTTTGATTTAAAGCCAATATCATCTTACATAAAACATATTTGCTAATCCCGGTTATGACGTCCACGATTGGAGTTGGAATGACCGTTGGATTTGCCTTCCTGATTTCCATCCATTATAGCACCTGTGGTAGATGCATCTGTATTTTCTGGATTGGTCATAGTATTTTCATCAGTTATACCTGAATCCGGTGTAGTCGTCTGACCATTCCCCTGATTTGTATCGTTTCCGTTACCAAAATTGTCGTTACTGTTTCCTGTACCTCCAGTACCATTTCCATTGTTAACTCCAGGAGACGTTGGAGCTTGTTCAGAACCAGTACCGTTATCGGTGCCTCCAGGAAGTGTATTCCCCTGGTCCGTGCCATTCTGACCGTCTATATTCTCGCCATTATCCGGTACGGTTCCATCCTGATTAGGATCGTTTCCTGGCTGCGGATCTATCGGAGTAGTTTCTGCTGGAATTTCTACGCTAATCGTGTTGGAAGCTGCGGATTCTTTACCATCCGCTCCATAAGCTACGACATAGTATTGATACGTCTTTCCAGCTACAGGAGACGTATCTTCACCACTCGTGCCTCTCATCGCCTCCATAATCGTCCGGAAGCTTCCTTCGGAAGACTCTTTACGATAAACACGGTATTGTACATTGTCTCCCTCTGCCGCATTCCAAGACAACGATACAATTTGGGTATCCTGACTATACGACCCGCTCAGTCCGCTTGGAGCGGTGGCCTGAACCGGCTCTTCTGGCTTCTCCTCAACCGGTGGTTCATATCCCTTCGGCTCGCTAAATTGCGTCACTGGGTGTCCCTTGAGTGCTTCACCCATAACCCTTCCGAAGAAGGCTGCCGACTGTCCGCTAGAGTTTCTCAACATATGCTTGCTATCTGGCTTGTCATACCCCATCCATACCGCTCCGGTATATTCCGGCGTATAACCGACAAACCAGATGTCCCGGTTACCACTGTTGCCGCTGATTCCACTTTGGGTCGTACCCGTTTTACCAGCTACAGGCCAGTCGATACGTGCTTTACGACCTGTACCGCTATTGACCACATTTTGCATCATTTTTGTCATTTCATAAGCCGTTTTCTCACTCATAACAGATTTGGATTCCTCATTATGAGTATAAACCACTTGATCATCGCTATTGTTAATTTGCTTAATGGAGTAAGCTTTTTGGAATTGTCCTTTATTGGCAAAAGCGCTGTAAGCCTGCGCCATTTCAAGAGTATTTGTTCCTTTGCTTAATCCCCCCAATGCAATAGCAAGCGAGTGATCATTTTTGTCCATCGGTATGCCTACGCTCTCGGCGAATTGAACCCCTTTTTCCACACCGATTTGGTTCAACAACCATACAGGTGGTATATTTTCAGACTTCGTAATGGCATCCATCATGCTGATGGTCGAAGAGTAACCATGCAAGTTTTTCGGACTGTATCCGTTAAAACTCTGCCGTTCGTTACTCAAAGGAGTATCTATCGTAAATTTACCGGATTCAAGAGCTGGCGCATAGGCTACAATCGGCTTAAAGGCCGATCCTGGCTGTCTGCGGCTCTGCGTCGCACGATTAAAGGTTCCCTTTTTGTAATCCCGTCCGGGTGCCATCGCGGCAATACCACCTGTTTGGTTGTTAATAATAACCATAGAGGCTTGGACAGGCTGATCGTCGGGACTTTTTTCGAACATATCATCATCTGCCATCGCTTGATCCAACGCATTTTGAGCCTGAGCATCCATTGTCGTATGAATTTTATAACCGCCAATAATCAGATCATTGCCGCTGACTCCTGGCAAGGCATCCTCTGCCTCATCCATGACATATTCCATAAAATTTTGATACTTTTGTACTTTTTCCGGTTGTTTGTAATCGTAATTTATAGCTTTGGCTTCTTCCATTTCCTGCTTTCCAATCATTCCCTGCTCAAACATCAGCTGGAGAACCACAGCACGCCGGGCCTTTGAGTTTTCCGGGTTACTGATCGGGTTATACTTGGAGGGTCCTTTCGGAATAGCCGCCAGTGTAGCGACTTGCCACAACTTTAATTTATTTAAGTCTGACTCTCCAAAATAGCCTTCCGACGCTGCCTTAATTCCAGAATATGAGCGTCCAAACCATATCCGATTCAGATATAGCGTAATAATTTCATCTTTAGTCAAATTCCGCTCCAGCGCCATTGCGATGGATACCTCTGTTGCTTTACGGAAAAAGGTTTTGTCACGTGTCAAAAACAAGTTTTTGGCCAACTGCTGAGTCAGCGTACTGCCGCCCTCCACTGCAGAACGAGCAACGATATCCTTCACTGCCGCCCGACCGATAGACCAAATATCAACTCCTTGATGCTCCATAAAACGCTTATCCTCGGTTGCGATAAAAGCTTTTTTGAGCAACGGTGGAATTTCTTCACTTTTCACAGGATCACTTTTTTGCACAGACAGCTCACCCATGAGCACACCGTTGCGGTCATAAACCTTTGATGTCTCATTCACAGTAATTTTGTCCTTGTTGGCTTTGTAGATTTTTTCGCCATTAACCATGACAAATAAATAACCACCAAGTGCGCAAAATATGGCTAATGCTGCTGTAATAAACAGCGTCCACCCAACTCGCTTACCTGTTATTTTCTTTTTCTTGCCCTTCGGCTTCTCTTTAGATGTGTTTCTATTGCGATTGCCGGATCTGGACAATGAATCGTTTGGCATTCCCCTGACTCCCTTTCGCGAATAATCATAATGTCGCCGAGCGTAAGCTTAAAGCTAGCTGTCGGCAGCATGAAAGTAAACGGAATGAAAAGAACAACCCTGATCAGGTTGCTCCCGGTCACATTCCTATACAGTTAGACGAGACGGACGCCTGAAAAGTTTCATTACCCGGGCGGCCGTCCAGCCGTAATCAGTTATCGCTAGCGTTATCTTGTTGTACAAGCGATACGTTGCGTTGCGGTGTGAAGGTGGAGATGGCATGCTTGTAGATCAGCTGTTGCTTCCCATCCGAATCGATAACAATTGTAAAATTGTCAAATGCTTTAATCGTTCCTCGCACCTGGAATCCATTGATGAGGTATACCGTTACAGGTATAGAATCCTTGCGCAATTGGTTCAGAAACGTATCTTGGATATTAATAGACTTGTTCATTTTAGCCGTACCCCCAATAATCATTTGGATTGTTTTGAAGTATATTCAAGGTCTGTCCGGAACTTTCCTGCTATAATTTCGTGTATTCGGGCTGCATGAGCAGAAAAATTTTCGAAATCAGTGACATCTACCCACTGGATATCCTTCATATGGCGAAACCACGAGAGCTGTCGCTTCGCAAAATGACGCGTATCCCGTTTTAGCCAAGTCACCGCCTCCTCCAAAGACACCTCTCCCCGCAGGTAGGAGGATATCTCTTTATAGCCTAGACCTTGCATGGAGATGGCATCGCTTCGCACTCCCCGTTCCATTAAGGAGGTTACCTCAGCAACAAGCCCTTGATCGAGCATCCCGTCAATTCGGTCTTCAATACGTTTATATAGCATTTGCCTATCCATTGTCAAACCTACGATGCAGAGTTGATAGGGAGATTCCTTTTTTTGACTGGCAAGTTGAGAGCTAAGTGTTGTTCCGCTAACATGGTAAATTTCCAGCGCTCTCACGACTCGACGACGATCATTTGGGTGCAGACGAAGTGCGCTTTCGGGATCAACTGCCTGTAGTCGCGCATGAAGCGCGTCGGCTCCATACTGATCGGCATAGTCAAGCTGTTCCTGACGAAAAGCTTCATCTGCCCCTACCTCAGAAAACTGGTATTCATAGCAAACCGATTCTACATACAAACCCGTTCCGCCTACGATGAAAGGTAGCTTTCCTCTAGATTGAATATCAGGTATGAGACGACGACAGTCTTCCTGAAATCGGGCTACTGAATATGGGTATTCAGGCTCATGAATATCGATTAAATGGTGCTTGATTCCTTTCATTTCCTGTTCGGAAATTTTGGCAGTTCCAATGTCCATATGACGGTATACCTGCATGGAATCCCCGGAAATAATTTCCGCGTCAAATTGTCGAGCCATTTCGATGCTTAGTTTCGTCTTGCCAACCGCAGTCGGGCCAACAAGAACAAGTAGTTTAGGCTTAGATGCCACTGTCAATATCAATCACTCCGTACACTGTTTTCGTTGTGCCCCGTTGCTCCACACGGAAGCCGAGGCGGGCAAACTCTCCGCTACCCCTTTTTTCTTTCAATACAATTGTTTTTCTTGCAACCCTTTTCGCATGAGCAATACTTTCTTCATTCAATGCATCTGGATTGGCCAATCCTCTCAATGGACCGATTGCACTGGAATCAAGCAACGGATCACGGAACATCGGGTCAAAATAAATAATATCTACACTGCGGTTCGGCAAGCTACGCAAATAGTCCAGATGATGACCAAAACGAACGTCAATGTCGGAAAAGGCTCTATCTACTGCAGCATTACCGGAACGGTAATGTCTCATCCCATCCTTGATTAATGCATAGACAGGGAAGGAACTCTCCACAGCTGTGACTTGTCCAGAACTTCCCGTTCCAATGGAAAATAAAAGTGAATCCGTACCTAGCCCGGCCGTGCAATCCAGCACGGTATCACCCGGGGTAAGTCGGGCAGCCGTCAACATCGGATCAGCCTCGCCCTTTAATACCCTTTTGGCTCGAATGAATCCCATGCTTGGATGAAAAACCATCGGTGGTTGTTCCGGACTAATCAGCCTCACCCCTCCCTGCACCAGCACCAGAGCCTGACGGACTCTGTGAGCAGCGATTAGCTTAGCTACGGATATGCCACGACGTGGGGCGTACAGCACCCCAAGCTCGGCTGCAAGCAGCTTCGCGCGCTCCACAACCTCGTCCGAGGGAGAATCACCTGTCGTAACCAGTAATTCAGTTTGCTTCTCACGAAACATTATCTGCTTTTCTTCTTCACGGTTTTCCCAATCTTGCAACATATTTGTACTCCCTTACATTACTCTTTTAAACAGCTTCTCCAAATCATATGTGGAAAAGGAAACAACGATGGGGCGCCCATGGGGGCAGGTATAGGGTTGTTTGCAGGCTGCCAAACGCTCTAACAGCACGACAGCCTGTCGGTCAGTCAGCTTCTGATTTGCTTTAATCGAAGCCCGGCAGGAGCACATGATTGAGGCTGCCTCCCGCAGTTTAGCTAGATCAATGGCTTTTTCCTCCAGCACCCATCCAGCCATTTCCTCAATGACATCCGCTTCTTCTCCTTTGGGGAGCCAGTACGGATATGAGCTGACACGGAAGGTTTGCCCGCCAAAATGTTCCAAATACACCCCCGCCTGTTCAAACCAATGCAACCTTGTTTTCAATTTTTCCGTTTCGGAAGGTGTAAATTCCAATGTAATTGGCAGTAACAACTCCTGTGATACTGATTCAGGATTGCCAAATTTTTCGTAATAAAATTCGTAATTGACCCGTTCATGGGCGGCATGCTGATCAATTAAATACAAGCCCTGGTCGTTCTGTGCAATCAGATAGGTTCCATGGTGCTGACCGATTAAATTCAGCTCAGGAAAAGTAGGCACCTCAGGGACTGCCCCCGACAACGCTGCTAATTGATCTGTATTCAGACGTTCCTGGTGCGGCTTCTGATCCGTGGATTTAGTAGTGTTGTCTGCAATGGGTGAAACAGAAGAACGGTAAGCAGCAGAAGCAGCCGTTTCCTGTATCCCTTCGCTGTACGAGGAAGAGACATCTGTTTCGGCATGATCTCCTGTGGATATCCGTGTAGTCGTCCCATCAGAAAGTGACACGCTCCCTCTATCATCACTCCCGTTGTTTTCTTCCACAAAATCTGCATCCAGTTCGTCATCACTGATACTTTGACGAGCGAGAGTGTTTGCCTGTCCATTGACTAAATGGCTCCTCTCCCTACTCGGATGTTGCTCACGCTCCTGGCTAATCTTCTTCTTCTCTTCATTACTGGTCATGTGATTGGATTGTGTCGATTCCTGGACCTGCGGCGAAGCCATAGAAAGAGGTAACGTTCGATTATGACCATTATCCGAAGAAGCATCTACTTCTGCACCATTTCCTTTCGAGAAATGAAACTGCTCCTGCACAAACGAGCCACTATCCTTACCGCCAATTTCGCGTTTAACTGCCTTCGGAATCAGCACTTGCTGCCCTAAAACAGCTTTTACCGAATCTTCAACCAACTGAAACAGTTCAGCTTCTTTACTGAACCTCACCTCCAGCTTGGCTGGATGGACGTTAACATCCACCAACGAAGGATGCATGTCCAGTTGGATCACAGCCAGCGGATAACGATTGATCGGCAACAAAGTATGATACGCCTTGAGCAGTGCCTGATTGAGCCCATAGCTTCGCACAAATCGTCCATTCACTACTGTCGAAATTGCATTGCGATTCGATCGGGTCCACTCTGGGCGACTGACATAGCCGCTTATTCGGTAATCAAGGCTTTCTCCTTCCACCATCAACATTGATTTTGCCGCAGAAGTTCCGTAAATAGCAGCTATCACTTGGAGCAAATCGCCATTTCCCAGCGTTTGCAGCAATGTATTGCCATTATGCCGCAATGTGAAGGCCACTTCCGGGTGCGAAAGCGCCATTCGGTACAATACATCCGAAATGTGCCCCAACTCCGTCTGGATTGTTTTCATATATTTTAGCCGTGCAGGTGTATTATAAAACAAATCGCGTACGGTAAAATCCGTCCCCTGCCTACCAGCAGCATCCTCGTGAAGTACCAGTTTACCGCCCTCAATCACCAGTTTACGGGCACGGCCGTCATCTCCTGCTGCTGTGAGCAGCTCTACTTTCGATACAGCCGCTATACTGGGCAATGCCTCTCCCCGGAAGCCGAGACTTGTGATTTGGAATAGGTCGCGGCCATGTCCGATTTTGCTTGTCGCGTGCCGATAAAATGCCGTTTCCACGTCTTCAGGCTCTATCCCACTGCCATTATCCGTCACCCGAATACTTTGCAGGCCGCCCTCTTCTACCCATACGTCCACTCGTGTACCGCCCGCATCAATCGCATTTTCCACCAGTTCCTTCACGACGGAGGCTGGACGTTCCACGACCTCACCGGCAGCAATCTGGTTCGCAATATGCTCATCTAGCACTCGAATTTTAGACATCCTTTTAACCTCCTCCTGACTTCAAAGTGTGATGAAAAATAAGCAAAATAATAATGCCTAATATTTTTAATTACAGACCATGGGCCTTATTTTTTAATTCATTTAACAATTGCATTGCCTGTAAGGGTGTCATGTTCATGACATCAGCATTTTTCACCTTCCGCAAAATTTGGCGCACGATCGGATTAGCTTCTACCGTCTCTGGCTGTGGCTTGGAGGGAGCAAGATCCTGCTCTCCGAAAATGGACAGCTGTACCACGTCAGAAGCTGATCGCTCCAACTCACCTGAATCTTCCACAATCTGTAAAGCATCTTCTTTTACCAGGGTGGCTTGCTGTGAACCAGACTGGACTTGTGGTGCTGTATCTCCGTTCGCTGACAATGTCTGGCCTACATATTTTGCGGACATTGGAGAAATCTCTTCTGTCCCTGACGCTGTACGAAGATCAGTCCCTTCCTTCGCTCCTCCTACTGCCTCGGTGCCTGCCGTTACTTGAGCTGCCGCCTGTTCAAAACCATACAGCAGACCATTCGCTCGCTCAATAATGTTATTAGGCAAACCTGCAAGCCGGGCACAATAAATACCATAGCTACTGCTAGCCGCGCCTGGTATGAGCTTGCGCAGGAAATTCACCTTATCGCCGCTTTCCTGCACAGCCATGGAGTAATTTCGCAGCGAAGACAAACCTTGCTCCAAATGGGCCAGCTCATGGAAATGCGTAGATACCAGCGCCTTACAACCAATCGTATCATGTACAAATTCGATGACCGCTTGTGCAATTGCCATCCCTTCGCTGGTGGACGTCCCTCGTCCCAGTTCATCAATAATAATCAAGCTTCGCGGAGTTGCCTTGTCCGTCATGACTTGAATATCCGCCATTTCGACCATAAACGTACTCTGCCCGCCGATGAGATCATCCGCAGCGCCGATCCGTGTGAAAATGCGATCCAGCATCGGCACTTTAGCACGTGCAGCAGGGACAAAGCAGCCAATTTGAGCCATAATCGCAATGAGTGCAACCTGACGCATATACGTACTTTTCCCAGCCATATTCGGACCGGTGATTAGTAGAATATGGGCATCGGCTTCTTCCAACACTGTGTTGTTGGCGATAAAGCCACCATCTTTCATTACGGCCTCCACTACGGGGTGCCGTCCCTGTTCCACTACAAAATCATATCCTGTTGTCAGCTCAGGTTTCACGAATCCACGTTCCGCGCTAACCGTTGCCAGCGACTGATACACGTCGATTTCAGCAACTTGCTCTGCCAGCTTTTGCAAACGGGGAATTTCAGCGTTCAGTT
Source organism: Paenibacillus sp. ALE2 (assembly GCF_054113385.1). Classification (NCBI taxonomy): domain Bacteria; kingdom Bacillati; phylum Bacillota; class Bacilli; order Caryophanales; family Paenibacillaceae; genus Paenibacillus; species Paenibacillus sp. ALE2. The sequence continues at coordinate 4,152,377 of NZ_CM134213.1, read as the reverse complement.
TACCGCGAAGCTCGGAGAAAAGCGTGTATTCCAGATCCACCATTTTATCCTCAGCTTCCAGAATCAGCGATTCCTTTTCCTTCAATTCCGGTGTGATATACCGTTCTGCATTCGCCAACGTCTGTTTGCGTTCATATCGACCTTCCGGTAATGAAGCCAAATTGGATTTGGTCACCTCGATGTAATAACCAAACACTTTGTTGTATCCGATTTTGAGCGACCGAATGCCGGTTGCTACACGTTCCTTGGCCTCCAGCTCAGCAATCCAACGCTTACCGTTCACACTCGCTTCACGCAGTTCGTCCAGACGCTGATGGTAACCTTCCTTTATAAGCCCTCCATCTCTTACGGAAATCGGGGGTTCATCGGCCACTGCTTCCTCAATCAGCGTACACAGGTCTGTACAGCTGTCCAATGTTTGTGCAATCCGTCTCAGCGTATTCGATGGAGATTCAGCGCACAGCTCGCGTAAAGACGGAATTTGAGCCAGAGACAGCTTGAGAGCGATCAAATCTCGTGCATTAGCACTACCAAAAGCGATCCGTCCTACCAAACGCTCCAGGTCGTAAATCTCTTTAAGCTGAGCACGTACATCCTCGCGGAAAATAAACTGGTGGTACAGCTTGTCTACCGCTTCTAATCGTTCCTCAATTAAATTGCTGCTCAACAGCGGTTTGTCGATCCAACGACGCAACAAACGTGCGCCCATGGATGTCTCTGTCCGATCCAACAGCCACAGCAGCGAGCCTTTCTTGGAGCGTTCACGCACCGTCTCCACCAGTTCCAGATTCCGGCGGGTAAATGGATCCAGAATCATAAAATGATTGGGCTCATAGACCGAGATTTGGGTCAGTTGACCTAACGATCTTTTTTGCGTTTCATTTAAGTAGGCAATCAGGCGCGATACGCAACGTCTGCGTTCCTCCGTAAGCCTTGCCCATGTGGCTTCACCGAATTGATCCCGTACCAGATCATCTTTGGATTTGTCCCAGGCCGTATACACAACACGCCGTCCAACAGGCGACATACGAGAGGTCACGAAATCGAGCAAATGACCATCCCCCAACATTTCGGACGGCTCATAAATGTTAATTTCATCTAATAGCCATTCTTTCGAATCAGGTACGGAAGTCACATAGAGTTCACCTGTCGACAAGTCGCATGCCGCCAGCGCCAGCATCCCGTCCGTCTCTGTGACACATACCATGTAGTTGTTGGATTTATCACCCAGCACTTTGCCCTCCATGACCGTACCCGGGGTCACAACACGGACGATATCCCGCCGCACCATTCCCTTCGTAGCTGAGGCTTCCTCCATTTGCTCACAGATAGCCACCTTATAACCCTTCTCAATAAGGCGTTGTATGTAATTTTCTGCTGAATGATAAGGCACGCCGCACATTGGAATTTTCTCCGCGACGCCACCCTCACGACCAGTCAGTGTAATTTCCAGCTCCTTGGATGCAAGAATCGCATCATCAAAAAACATCTCGTAAAAATCCCCTAGGCGGAAAAACAAAAATGCATCTTTAGCCTGCTCTTTTATAGATAAATATTGCTCGATCATCGGTGTATATTTAGACATACCGTTACCTAACCCCCACACTTTGTTCCGTTAATCTTATAATTATCTTTCATTATATCAAAAATGACAGTCGATAACATGAAACCCTCTCGGGTGTTGACACCTGATTTTACGAAAGCTTCCAGTACGGGCGCAAATCCCGTGTTTCATCCCATTGTTTTCCTTGGCGAAGGCTATCCAGCAGCGGCGCTATATAAGCTTCATATTGAGAATAGATCTCTAGTGAAACCATATCTAAAATAACTGGCTCCATATACTCTCTAAGTACAACCTGGTTTCCTTCATAAAAAGCTCTGTGAGCCTCTTCTTCTCCCAAAGGCCTACGCTGCAAACGTGAATATTGGGAAGCGATCAGAAACGCCATCCCAATCACACCTTTCGCCAGCTGTGGCGAGATTAGAAAACTAGGCAGTGTACGATATTCAAAGCCTCCGTAAGACTGACGGCGAAAATCGCCCAAAATGCCATAATGCGGTCTACGCCGAGCCGAGCGCTTATCTTCTAGCAGCGCCAGAGGCAACGCCAAATAGTTATCTAGTGCCCTAAGTAGGGCACCATTTAGCGGAACACCGCTGAAATGCAGGTGTCCGCCCAAGGGAAAACCTGGCTGCGGCATTCCGCCCGCCTGCCAGATAAGCGTGCGGTCGTCAATACGCCGAGCTGCTGTTGCAAAAGCTTGGCGCAGATGCCTCAGCAGACGAGCGGGATCTTCGCTCGGGGCAGGACGAAGCTCAGCGACCGGATACAGCGTTCGCCCTCGGCGGGTAACGGCATCGCAGCCAGCTATGCCTAGTCGACCCAAAAATCTAGAAGCCGGAACAACCCTCCCCTCTGGCATACGAACCAGCACAAATTCGGGGTCCATTCCGATTAATAGTCGCGCGCTCCCCCGTTTCGCTGAAAGTTCCTCTCCCGGAGCATCCTCTTCACGAGCAGCAACTTCGTATAGCGTGGCCAAACGTCTATCGTTCAGCCAGGGCTGTGCCAAGACTTGGCGAATCTGACAATTGCGCTCTCCCAGCGGCGTCAGCACTACCTCACCACTGTCCAAACCGAGTGTATACAACGCACGTACAGCCAGCCGCTCCATCCGGACATAGAGCGGGGATTGAGAATCTAGTTCAGACAAATCATATGTGCTAACTTTGGTAGAACCTTCGAGGGCTCGTCTACGGATTTCCAGTCCCCGCAGTTGATGGATTTGCACCGCGTAGCCGATCGCAAAATCGGCTGTACTCTCATCCAGCCAACGAACCGATATACCTGAACGCTCCAGTCTGCGCATTTTTTCATCATCCGTCATCTCTCTGAAGCGTTTGAGCGCCTGTCCCGGTTGCCGCATCATACTCCCCCTTACCGTTCTACGTACGGACTTTAACGATCCAAAACGACAAAAAAGGAGGGCCTTTGCCCCCTGCGCAATATCAGCCGGCGCAAAGAGTAAAGTGGCCCTCTTTTTGGTCACTCCTGTCAGAGCTCGTCGTCAATGAGGTCGGGGTCGAGCTCCTCATAGTCCCCCTCTTCCGCTCCAAAATCAAAGTCCTTGTCAAAATCGTCACTGCTGCCATACGGGAATACTTCTACAACAATCTTCGTTTCCGCCACCAGCTCCACCGCAAATTCCCGCTCGACCCGGATCATTACGCTGCCACCTCCAGAAGACACACTGGCCTCAACGCAACTTGGCTCCTGTGTAGCTTCGGCGGATACTTCCACTGTAGACGCCCGGTGCTTCGGATCAAGATACGAGAGCGGCACATTTTCTACGTACGACACCGTTTCCTTAGCCACATCGGTCTGCGAGTTTTTATCGTATGAGTACCAAATATTGATATCATACGTCCCGATGACCTCAATGCCGTCTCCAGCCGCCACAGCTTCATACTGGTGGTTGATAATCCATGCTCCCAAAATACTGGTCGGATTATTCGGCGGAGTTACGGTATGGGTTACGGTAGAGAATCTGCGACCTTTACCACAGATCGCTTTGGTAATAATCTCTCTACGATTTTTATGACTTAATGCCATTCTTGAACCTCCTCCATACAATCAATCATTCCATACATATGTATGCAGGTTGTGGGCGAATGTTGAGTGAATAGGCGAAAAGGAAAAAATATTATTTGTATAAGCATATGCCGCCATGGCTTGAACTCATGCACGCCAATGTGTTACATGCTGCTCAACGATCTGTAAAAATTCGCTGAGAGCTGGCGATTTCCACTTTTTCGTATGATAAGCGACCTGAGTAGCCACCTGCTGTTCACTGTCATCCCAGGCTAGACGCGCCATTTTCCCTTCTCGCAACTCATTTTGTACCGTAACTAGCGGAAGCAGCGCAATACCCAGTCCAGCCATGACGCATTGCTTGATGGCTTCAATGCTCCAAAATTCCAGACTAGGGTCTGCAAAAATACCGTGTTTGTTCAAATACTGCTCAAAAAGGATTCGGTACGTACATCCAGCCTCCGTATGCAAAATGGTTTCGTCCTTCAAGTCGGCAGGCTCTACCTGTGTACAGGCAACCAGTGAATGCTTCAGTGGCGCAACCAGCGCCATCGGCTCATGAATAAGCGTGGTGATATTCAGTTCTCTATCCTCAGTCTCAGGTTGAAGCAAAAAAGCCAAATCCAGTTCACCGGAACGGATCAAATCACGTAATTCCCAGCATTCGCCGGGCTTAAGTACAATTTTAACCTTTGGGTACCGCTCTCTGTACTCACGGATCAGACTCGGCAAACGAAAAGCAGCCAGAGACTCTGGTGCTCCTATTTTTAGCGTCCCTGTTAATTCTGTTTCTGAACGAAGCGCATCCTTAGCCATAGCATGCATCTTGGAAATTTCCTGCGCATAGGGCAGCAGGCGTCGCCCGGCATCGGTCAGCATGATTTTCTTGCCAATGCGATCAAACAGCGGCGTACCCAATTCCGTCTCCAGTGTTTGAATTTGAGCAGTAATACTTGACTGCGCATAATCCAGTATACGCGCAGCTCGCGTAAAACTGCCTGCCTCCACCACATTTAAAAAGGTAAACAAATGCCGCGATTCCATAATCCGCTCCTTCAATCGATTTTTCCGATGCAAGCAATCGTAATATTCCGTTTTTCCGATAGATTGATTATCTGATAAGCTGGAGAAAATAACAAGAGAAAGAAGGCCTTTCTGCATGACGAATGAAAATAAACTTCAATCCACTATTGGTCTTCCACAGGCCATTGCGCTCTATATCGGAGCTGTGCTGGGTTCGGGGGTATTGATTGTGCCTGGCCTTGCCGCCCAAATGGCGGGTCCAGCATCGTTGCTGGCATGGGGATTCATGACCCTGCTCATTCTGCCAATGGCGCTTTCGATGGGGCTTCTATCTGCGAAATTTCCAAATGCGGGAGGGGTATCGCATTTTGTGACGTTGGCCTTTTCCCCACGTGCCGGTGCTTATATCGGGTGGTTTTTTCTCATGTCGGTTCCAATTGGGGCGCCTGTTGCCGCACTTACCGGAGCCGGCTATATGACCACAGCTATGGGCTGGGGAGAGGAAAGTCGCATACTGTTGGCCGCTGCTATGCTGGCGGTGGGCCTGATCATCAACTGGATCGGTATGAAGGTTGCCGGACGCATTCAGATTGCCGTCGTTATAGCCATCGTTGCCGTCCTGATATTCGCTATTGCCGCAGCACTCCCTCAGATGAAAACTGTTCACTTTACGCCGTTTGTTCCACATGGCTGGCTTTCTGTCGGCCAAGCAGCTGCGATTCTGTTCTGGTGCTTTATCGGCTGGGAGGCCGTGTCTCATATGTCAGAGGAATTTACCAATCCCGAGCGGTCTGCCGTTAGAGGTGTGACCATTGCAGCCGTCATTGTCGGTTTGCTTTATTTCCTTACTGCGCTTGCTACAGTGGGTACACAAAGTTACCTTGCAGGGGATTCGGATGCTTCGCTCGTTTGGGTAATTAGTCGGGCTATTGGTCCATGGGGCGCGATCATTGCGGGCTTGACGGGTATCTTTATTTGTACCGCTACTATTATTGCTTACGTGGGTGCCGCTTCACGAGTCGCTTATGCTTTATCCCGGCAAGGACAGGCCTTTCGCTGGATGGGCATGTTATCCCAACGTTTTCATACCCCCATCGGAGGCATTGCTTTTCTTAGTGCCTGCTTTGTGATCATTATGGTGTTGTACGGTAGTGGTGCTGTTTCACTCACCAACCTGATCCAATTTCCGAACGCTACCTTCATTCTGACCTATCTAGGGGGTTGTGCAGCAGGAATAAAGCTTCTACGCGGAAGTCGTTGGGGAGTTTCCATTAGTTGGATTTCCTTCATCTCCACGGCAGTTGTTTTCCCCTTTGTTGGGTGGGCTATGCTTTACCCTTGCCTGATCACCGCTGTCTTATGGATCACAGATCGAATTCGGCATAAACGAACTTTCACTCACCCAGGTTCTGCCATTACCGATCAAGAAAAGGCTACTGTCCGTCATGGATAGTAGCCGCTCAGGTCCTTACTCTAATTTTTCACTGGAGTAGGGGCCTTGTCCTTTTTAGCGATTTTCAAATACTGATGAAGCTCATGTGTAAGCTGCAATAATGCCGAACGAATCTCAAATTCCTCCCGAGTTGCGGGAAGCTCCATGGCTTTAAATTCTTCACGAACCTGCTCCAACAGCTTCTCGGTCTGCCCCGTATAATGTCCAGCCAAAACGTCGTTGCTAAGCTGGTCGAACAGCTCGGCCAGAAGCTTGGCCTGCGGCATGTGCTGATACATTTGTGCGATCAACTGCATCATGTTTTGAATCGAATCCAGCTGTTCTTTGCGCATATAAAAATACACATTCCAGCCCTCTTGGGGACGAAGCATTTGATTTTCCAATGAACGACCTGCCTCAGTGACCCCTTTGGTGATCACGCTGTCCGCTTCAATAACTTCCTTGCCATCCCATATGTATGCCGGACTACGCAGCGTGTTGGCCATATTTCTGAAAATAACAGAAAATGTCCGATCTACCTCCTGCCGGATTTGTTGCATTGTATTATCAGAACGCGGCATATAAGCTAAATTGACAACCATCGCAGAACCCAGTCCAATCACCAGCAGAGCCAGCTGGGTCAGCAGCACCTCCATATCAATCACACCGCCGCTGAATACTCGGAAAACTACGACTGAACCCGTGACAATGCCTTCCTTAAAGCCTACCCGTACAATGACCGGAAACGCCGTTAAAATATATAATGCAAGTACCCAATCATGGAATCCGAATACCACAAACAAAACACAAGCAAAAAGAAGTCCCACGACGGATGCAAAAAATCTAGCCGAAATGGTACGGAGACTTCTCTTGCGTGTGACATCCACCCCCAAAATTGCTAAAAGCCCTGCCGAGGTGGCTCCGTGAATGCCTACTCCCTCCGCAATAAGTACGGCCATTAATGCGGCAATAGCCGTTTTAATCGTACGAAAGCCCATGAAAAAATTCTGTCCCCTCTAGATGAAATCTGTTTTCTCATTTTCATAAATATTAAGTATTTCATTTTCATGGTACTTTATTTTCACGTTTTACACAAATATTCAGAAATTTAATAATTACCGATGAGGGCGGCCCGAAAGCAGGCGGTGCTCCACATACACGACTGCCTGATACATCAGTGTAGCTACGACAGCAATGATCAACAAACTGGACATGACCAGCGTGAAATTGAATACCTGAAAACCATAAATAATCAAATAGCCTAAGCCGTTTTTAGCCACCAAAAATTCACCAACAATCACGCCAACCCACGCCATGCCGACATTCACTTTTAGCGTAGAGACAATTGCGGGAAAGGATGCGGGCAAAATTACCTTTTGAAACGTATCACGGCGTGATCCCCCAAACGTGCGAACCACTTTGATCAAATTCGAATCGACTTCCTGAAAGCTGTTGTACACCACAAGTGTCGTAATGATAACCGTAATGGAGAGGGTCGTCATCAGAATCGCGGTAAAACCTGCCCCAAACATGACGATAAAAATCGGACCCAGCGCTACCTTGGGCATACTGTTAAACACGACCATATACGGGTCAAGCACCCTCGACAAAAACGGCGACCACCAAATAAGTACCGCCAGCAGTGTACCGAGCAGTGTGCCTAGCAAAAAACCAGCCATTGTTTCTCCAACAGTGACACCTACATGCCCCCATAATTCACCGCTGACCGCATCCTTGCCAATCTGAGTGAAAATTTTGCTAGGATAGCTAAACAACAGTACATCAATCCACTTCAAACGACCTGCAATTTCCCACAATACAAATAAAAGCAGCAAAATAGCTGTCTGCACACCTGTTACTAACCACTTTTGCAAACGCCTGTTACGCAAATACGTCTGATGCAGTCCTTGAATCCATCGTTGCTCAAGCTGTTCAGCTTCGTTCTTCATACGTTAACTCACTCCTTTGCTCCCGAAGCCTCCAGTTCCCCCCATATTTCATGAAAAAGCTCATTAAAGCCCGGCTGCTCGCGTGCATAAAAAGGCTGGGCTTCCCGGATGGAATCCGGAATTTCAAAGGTACGCCGAATATGACCAGGATTTCGCCCCATCACTATAACCCGGTCGCTGACTGCAATCGCCTCGGCCAAATCGTGCGTGACTAAAATCGCCGTTTTCTCTCGCTCCCGCAAGGTTTGCACAACGAGATCCTCCAGCTGTAGCTTGGTTTGATAATCCAGCGCGGAGAACGGCTCATCCAGCAGCAGCAGTCCCGGATTAGTCGCCAGCGTCCGTACCAGCGCCACACGCTGGCGCATTCCTCCAGACAACTGGGATGGATGCAAATGCTCCTTTCCTCCCAGACCCATGCCTTCCAGCAATAACCGTGTCCGCTCACGCGCAGCTTCATCTACTCTGTTGCTTAGTTCCAGACCTAACAATGCGTTATCCATTATCGTCCGCCACGGGAAGAGATAATCCTGCTGCAACATGTAACCGACCTCAGGGCTCGGGCCACTTACCGGCTGACCTTGCAGCATAACTTGACCTGCCGCTGGACGCAGCAGCCCGGCGATCATAGACAGGATCGTCGTTTTGCCACAGCCGCTTGGACCGACTAAACTGACAAACTCCCCTGTATTTACGGAAAAATCGATATTCTCAACCGCAAGTGAAGCTTCCCGATCTGTTACATACACATGGGTCACTTGCTCCATTCTCACCATCGGGATCGTCACATCCGCAGTGAGACCACTCTGTTCCTCCATCATGGTGAACCTCCAGCATCGACAGCTGTATCCGTAGCTTCAGTTGCGCTCTTTTTCACATCTGTCTCAGTATTCCCGATAGAGTTGGAGGAGATCGCCTGTTTTGCAAAGCTTGAGTTGACCAGCTTATCTAGTGCAACAGGGCTTTTCAGCTCACCTGCCGAGGCCATGACATCCTGTAAATTCTTCCATTCCTTTTCCTCAATCATCGGGTTCATAGCATAGGTACTCTGTTCCTTGTAGCGCTTGATACTACTCGTCAAGACGGCTAATTCTGTATCTTTAAAATAGGGTGTAATTGCTTCGGCGATCTGTTCAGGTGAATGCGCAGCAATCCACTGTTGTGCCCGATATACGGCATTTGTAAATTTCTGAGCTGCCTCGCCATTGGTGTTTAGATAGCTTTGCTTCGCCATATATACCGTATACGGCAACTCGCCACTCTCTACGCCGATGGAGGCAACTACCCGCCCCCGACCTTCCTTTTCAAAAATAGATGCCTGTGGCTCAAACAGCTGTACGTAATCCCCTGTACCTGAGCCAAAAGCAGAGGCGACATTGGCAAAATCAATATTTTGAATCAGCTTCAGATCCTTATGAGGATCAATGCCGTGTTTGCGAAGCGTAAATTCAAGTGACATTTGTGGCATTCCGCCCTTGCGTTGTCCCAGAAAATTTTGTTGTTTCAGCTTTTCCCAGTCAAAGCTATCCTGCGTTTGCCGAGCAAACAAAAAGGTTCCGTCCTTCTGTGTCAGCTGGGCGAAATTAATGATAGGGTCCTCTGCTCCTTGCTGATACACATAAATAGATGTTTCTGCGCCGATCAGCGCGATATCCGCCTGATTGGACAACAACGCCGTCATCGCCTTGTCTCCCCCAGGGATCGTAGCCAGCTGAACATCCAGTCCCTCCTGAGCAAACATCCCCTGGCTCAAGGCTACATACTGCGGCGCATAAAAGACCGTACGGGCTACCTCGCCAAGTCTGATCTCAATCGTTTGTTCCCCTTTGGGGGCACACCCACTGAGCAACAGTAATCCGAGTAGTGCCGCAGCCACCACTGCTTTGAAACGAGTGCCGTTTTTCATCCTTGTTCCCTCCCCACCTTTTTGCATCGTTGACTTCATATATTGTTATGCGGCTGTCGATATAATGGTTAATCGCACACAAAAACCCCGCATTTGCCTAAGAACGCGGGGTTTTTGTGTGTGATTATATAACAACTTCTAAATCACAGCTTGTATATGGATGTATATTTCTCTTCCAGATAGTCGGCGAGATAATCGGGATTCAGATCCTCACCTGTAATGGCTACAATCAACTCAGACGGCGTCCGACTCTTGCCGTAACGGTAAATCCGTTCTGTCAGCCATTGCTTAATCGGCTCCAGCTCACCAGCAGCAATCAGCTCATCTAGGTTCGGCAGCTCTTTGCGCAGAGTCGCCAAAATTTGCGCTGCATACATATTGCCAAGCGAGTAAGAAGCAAAATAGCCAAAGTCACCACCGGACCAGTGAACGTCTTGAAGTACGCCCAGTCCATCGCTCGGGGGAAGAAGTCCCAGGTATTCTTTATATTTTGCATTCCATACCTCAGGGAGACGCTTTACATCCAGCTTTTCATTAAATAGCATTTTCTCAATTTCATAGCGGACAATAATATGTAAATTATATGTCAGCTCATCCGCTTCAATACGAATCAATGAATTTTCCACGCGGTTGACTGCCCGGTAAAATTGCTCAGCCGTGACCTTCGCCAAACGATCAGGAAAATGCTTTTGCAGATCATCGTAATACCGATCCCAGAAAGCACGACTGCGTCCGATTTTATTTTCCCACAAGCGGGACTGGGATTCATGTATCCCCATAGAGGTTCCTCCGGACAGTAGTGATCCTGCTAGCTCAGGAGCAATATTTTGTTCGTACAGTGCATGCCCTCCTTCATGCAGGGAGCTGAAAATAGCACTGGTTACATCATCTTGCAAATAATGTGTTGTTATACGCACATCACCTGGATTTAACCCTGTCGCAAAGGGATGCACACTCTCATCCAAACGACCTGCGTCAAAGTCATAACCCATCTGACCTAAAATGAACAGACTGAACTTTTCCTGCTGCTTTACATCAAATACACCGTCTAAAAAGCTTTTATCCGGCTGATTGGGTGAAGCCTGAATTTTAGACAATAGGGGTACAAGGCGCTTTTTGAGACGATCAAAAACCGCATCCAGCTTTTCAACCGTCATCCCTGGCTCATATTGATCCAAAAGTGTGTCGTACTCTGTATCCTTAACCCCCCAGTAACCGATAAACTCGCGCTTCATGTCTACGATTTTAGACAAGTACGGTTCGAATCCGGCAAAGTCGCTATGTTCCTTTGCTTCCTCCCACTTGCTTTCCGCCTGAGCCGCTAAAATGCTATACTCCCGGTAGCGGTCTGCCGGAACCGAACGATTCAGGTCATAATTTTTGCGACATTCCTCTACCAGTCTGCGATCATTGTCTTCCAGTTGCTCCAGCTTGTCTTTTGCGGCAAAAAATTGCAGCAACTGCCCCATTTCATCCGAGATCATCAGCTTGAACATTTCCGTGGACAGCATGCCCAACGTCTCCGACCGGATGTCAACGCCCTTGCGTGGAGCGCCTGTCCGTAAATCCCAGTGCAGCAAGCCGACTGCTTCGCCGTAACCACTGATTTTGTGTGCAATTTCCTTTAAAGCCGTCCATTGATCCAACGTTTGTTGCTCCATAATTAGGGACACCTCTTTAACTTAAAATGGTTAAAATTTTTAGATATCTATACTTGATGATAATTATATTAAAAAGTATAATCAACACACAACATGTACGACCAGCTCCTAATACCTGGATCAAACGTTGGGCGGTACATATTAAACTTTATTAGAATCTGGAGGGAACAATCGTGGATCACATCCAAGAAATTTTAGAGTACAATCGTGTTTTCGTAGAAAACAAAGAATACGAGGCCTATAGAACAGGCAAGTTCCCTAATAAAAAAATGGTTATCATAACCTGTATGGATACGCGGCTAACGGAGTTGCTCCCCAAAGCCATGAACCTGCGTAACGGTGATGTCAAAATCATCAAAAATGCGGGTGCAATTATTTCACAGCCTTTTGGAAGCGTAATGCGCAGTGTGCTAGTCGCTCTATACGAGCTTGGAGCAGACGAAGTGCTCGTTGTAGGTCATTATGAGTGCGGTATGGCTGCATTAAACGCTGATCACATGGTTAATGAAATGCTTGATCGCGGAATTTCGCAGGAAGTGCTGAGTACATTGGAGAATTCAGGTATTAAGCTGAATAAATGGTTAAAAGGTTTTGACAACATTGAAGAAGGGGTACAAACTACAGTGAAGCTTATTAAAAACCATCCCCTTCTCCCTCCGAATACGCCCGTTCATGGCATGGTAATACATCCAGATACAGGAGCGTTAACACTTGTTGTTGATGGGAATAACCAGTAAACACTATATCTAGTTACCGGGGTAGTTCAGGCGCGTACATACGTGCTTAAACTACCCTGTTTCTATGAAAAAAAGCACATATACATACAGAATGCCCCCAGCTAATTTTGGCTAACCTGTGAACGACCAGTGTGAAAGTTGTCAAACCATACAGTTTCAGTGTACACTTTTTATGAAGCCGCAGATGATCTGCCGCAGAGCTGTTACAACCGTCACTAAGATGGATGAAGGAGATAAGATATATGAATTTACTATCGTATGGTCTGTTGGGGCTACTCGCCAGAGAGGAATCCTCCGGCTATGATCTGATGCTGCGTATACAGCCTTTTTGGCAGGCCAAGCACAGTCAGATCTATCCGCTACTGGCCCGTATGGAGAGCAAGGAACTGCTAGCCTCCCGATGGATTCAGCAATCCGACAAGCCTGATAAAAAAATGTATACCATTACCGACAAGGGAATCCATATGCTTCAGCAATGGTCTCAGGAAACGTTAGCTGCTCCGGTTACACGGGACGAATTAAGCCTTCGATTATTCTGTCTCTGGTTGACGGACAAAACGAGCGCCAATCGTATGCTGGAAGAACGTAAACGTTATTTTATTCAGAAAATCCAGCATCTAGAGGATATACTGAACGACATTCCCGCAGAAAATTTACACTTTGGCAGTAAGAATTTCGGTGACTATATTTTAGTGCAAAAAGGGCTTTTAAATGCTAGAGCAGGCCTGGAATGGTGCCAAATGGTGCTGCGCATGCTGCTTGCCGGTGATGTCAGAGCAGACACGAATCCGTTTTTACTTAAACCCTAAAGCTGAACGTTTTTATCAATCCGTGTATGGGATTTATGTACGTTATCGTTTAATTTTTTAAAATTTAAAATTCTTTAAAACCCTTTTCCATGCTATATCGTATTACGGGTAAGCGGTTGTTTGACCTATAACACAAATTACTAAGGGGGATTATATTTACATGAAAAAGACATTCACTTTGAAAAATATGATGATGCTGATGATGGCTTTCACCCTACTCATTGCTATGATCGCACCATCTACAGCTGATGCAAGGCGTGGTGGCGGATTTAAATCCGGACCAAAATCATACCAATCTACACCAAGCAAAGCGAATGACAGCAGCGGCATCAATAAGTCTGATAGTGGAACTAAATCTAGTGCTACTACGGGCAACACAAGCAGAACCGGTGGGTTCCTTGGTGGCGGTGGCGGGTTCCTCAAAGGTATGATGCTGGGCGGCTTGGCTGGTATGCTCTTTGGCGGATTGTTCGGCAACATGGGTGCATTGGGTAGCTTGCTTGGTCTGGTCGTTAACGTTCTAGCTATTTATGTTCTGATTATGGTTGGTGTAGGTATCTACCGAGCTATCAAAAATCGCCGTAGACCAGATGATTCTCGTGGAGGACGTTACTAAGTTATGATTTTAAGCATGGATGAGATTGTCAATGCCATTTGCCTGCATATGGCTGAACGCAAGGGCGTACAACCAACCGATGTGGTTGTGGAGCTAAGCTGGGATGAAGATACAGGCTATACAGCCGAAGTTCATGTCCAGGGACGCAGTCAATATCTGGTGGAAGCTAATATGATAGAAGCTATTCTGAGATATCTTCATTCCGAATACAATATTCGTGCCTATCGCGAGCAGGTCAGATTGGATCTGGATGAAGAAATTACTGCTATTGTCCAAACTTAATTAAATTGCATAGGACAATCGTACAAACTTATTTCCAAACAGAAGAACCGCTCTTTGCCTGATGGCAAGGGCGGCTCTTTTTTTCTCTTTTTTGTCTAATGGATCATCATGGTTGTACGCGGCACCCTTTCAAGCAAACCACTACCATACATTTCTCGAAATGGATGCTCTTCCATATGGATATAACCGATATAACAGCCACATTCTTTCATCCGGCACGGACGCTGGGCGCTCAGCCCCTCCAGATCGTCTCTGTACAGGTGCCCAATCACACGTCGATCCTGATAGCAGTGTTTTACTCGCCCGTCACCTTGGACGTAGAATACATCTGCTCCCGCGCGACATGCTCGCCCCTGGCTACTATAATCCTTTAAATTCCATTGGAAATAGGGATCTATCGCAGTTAATTCGGCAACCTCGGCATCCGTATAATAATGGGGTCGGTCCTTGTAGGCGTTGACCCACATATACACTTCTTTTGGAAGTTGCGCCCGCAAAGAACGAATAGCCGGGAACGCCTGTCTCAATCCAACTGTACCGATACTATAGGAAATGCCAAGTTCATATAGCTTCATAGCCTGCGATATAAAAGCTTGCTCTTTGGTTTCTCCAGGATGATATGTAGCCCACAGCGCAGCCGTCTCTGGATTTAGTTCTTTTGTCCAATCCAGCTTAGCCGAAAGGTTCGTCTGTACGGCCACTTTTTCCACATGCGCCATGTGAGAAAACTCAATCATAGCCTTACGATACCAGGAATGAATCAAGGCTTCTCCGTACGGATTAAAAAAAATGGAGAGCTGGTGCCCTAAAGCCCCCTGCTCCCGTACCCAATCAGCAAAACGCTCCAACTGCGCCCGATCCTTGTTCAACGTTTCCCGACTATCGACGTTTTTACTGAATGGGCAGTAAGGGCAAGCATAGTTGCACGAGGTCAAAGAACCACGATAATATAAGGTCGCTCTCATGCGCCTACATATCCTTCCATACGCTCGCGTACTGATGTGGAGATCATCCAGTCTCCAATCGCATCGGAATAGGCCATTCCTTCCTCCGTAAGTCGAAGCGTGCCCTCCTCGACCACAGCCATACCCGATTCCAGCAGCAGCGACATTCCTGTAAAATCGTCTTCCAGGGATACACCAAAGCGCTCTGCATAGGCACATAGCTCCAAACCTTCCCGATGAAGAAGTGCCTTCAGGATAAAGCGCCGCTTACGCTCATCCGCATTTAAAATAAAGCCGTAGTCAGCCAGATCATGACGCTCCGCCGCCACATAATCCGCGATAATACTACGTGTGGCTGCTGTACTGACACCATACCGGCTGGCATAGTGTACATCGCGTGTATAAGAGCGTGCTCCGCACCCCAATCCAGCCATGCCCTCCTCCTGGCAACTGTAGGGCAAAAGCTCTTTGCTGGATGTACCCTCATTTTTAGCAAAACGGCGCATGGAATATTGTACATATCCTGCCTGTTTGAGCCGTTCACGCGCTACTTCATACAAGCTAAGGCGAATATCATGATCCAGCCCGGTATAGCCAGGCTTTAAAATCGTATTTTCACGAATGTATAACGGGTAAAGAAAAATCTCTCCTGGCGAATAAGACAGAGCTTCCTCGAGAGAATACAGCCAGGTTTCCACCGTTTGACCAGGCAGGCCATAGATCAGATCCACGTTGAGCAAAGGAAAATTGTATTCTACCAGCCGTTCAAGCGCCTCTCTAACAAGCTTGGGCTTCTGAGGTCGGTATATGGCGGCACTTTCTGATTCCACAAAGCTCTGGATTCCCATGCTGACACGATCTGTACCGCGGCGCTTGAGCACTTCCAGCCTATCCTCAGTTACAGTGTCTGGAGAGGTTTCAACTGAAATAGAAGCTCGCTTGGGGTCCAATCCCATAATATTTTCCGCAATGTCAAATAAACGCTCCACCAAAGGAGCCTCCAATAAGGTCGGTGTACCACCGCCAATCGCAAAACGCGAAAAAGGCCGACCCCCCATAATTGGAGCCCATTGCCGAGCTTGTCTTTCTAGCGCATCCACATACTCCTTATGCACATCCTGACGCTTGTCCGGCAAAGTGAACAGGTTACAAAATCCACAGCGAGCTGCGCAAAACGGTATATGCATATACAAAAAATAGCTTTCCAACTCTTCTTTCTCCCACAATTCCTGCAATGGGAGCGGTGTATCGAACGAACGATAGGCCGTTTTATGCGGGTAAGAATACAGATAGGAGCGATAGGGAGCTTCTCGGATCGTACGTGCCCATTCTACAGGAGTATCCGGCCACTGAAATCTAGACGTTACTAAATTAGTGTCCATTCCCGGAGAAGTCTGGGTTGCTGGGCCCATTGGATGCAGGTGATTCAGATTCATGGCTTTCATTTCTGCTCCTTCCTCGCGCTGGATTGGATTGTTGATCATTTACCAGTGCAACTACGTTTCTTTTTGTCCTACAGTATAAATTCGCGGTAAGGCACATTCCACACTACCTCATGCGCCAGGCGATGCCCTTCGTAGCCGTCTTCCCCATAAGCTGTACCATGATCGGAAAAAGCCATGCAAAACGTCTTGCCACGCTTCCGCAAAGCATCAAACAAGCGTCCAAGTTCACCATCCACATACCGCAAAGCTGCTCGTTGAGACTCTACTGAATCTTTTGAAGAGCCCTTTACAAAATAATGATTAGGCCCATGGATGGCTGATACATTCATAAACAAAAACAAACGCTGTGCAGGGTCTGCCTTTTCCAACAGCTTCAAGGCATGATTCACCTGATGCTCTGTTGAACGAGGGTTGGTAACGCCAAAGTTCATGCGCCAGTAGCTCTCTTGAAAATATCCGGGCAGCACCTTGGCCAGCTTGTTCTTCTTCGTAAAAAATATAACGCCGCCGATACAGATGGTCCGATAGCCCTCGTTCTCCAGTCCGGACACAATGTCCGAAGCATCGAACAGCCAGGTATGTGGATGCGTACGCAGTCCCGTATCTTTTGTGTGAAACAGCCTGACATGTGAAGCCTTATCCGTATTGGCCGGAGTCGGTAAAAATCCGCCAAAAAAAGCATGGTGTGCAGCATATGTAAAGCTCCCTGGTGTATGGCGCTTTTCCCATGACCCGGAGCCGCATAAATTCGGACAGTTTTCTTCCTCCAGCTTGGCTACATCATAACGCAGGGTATCCAGCGTAATCATGACAATATCATGAGAGCCAACAATTTGATTCATATCAGTCATTATCTGTCTTTCCTTTCCAAAACTACGCTCCTATTAGCAAGGTGCAACATTTCCCATTCATATGGATTCCAACCCTGATGTTCAACCCGGTACAGTAAATCACCGAACGGATTAACATCCAATACGTAGGGACGACCACCGTGAGCCGGAACAAGCACATCCAGTCCAGCAACCATCGACGCCGGAAAGACCCTCATGGCGGCTTTTGCAGTATGCTGAACCGATTCCACCGTACTTTGTGGTAGTCCGGCTTCCTCCAGCAAGAGTCGCTCATTACGCAAATGTAGATTTGTAATAGGGCTGTAGCTCAAACGTAAAACCGCATGACAAGCCTCTGATTCACACACGAGTTGACGCACATCATAGACACGTCCGTTCAAGGTCGCTTTGGGAATCCAGCGTTCCACATGTACCCCTTCCGAACATAGCCAGTTAAGGATGGCATGAATATCCTGCTTGTCTGTATAACGACGCAATCGTCCGGCATTATAGTACACTCGCTGTCCGTGTATGATCTCTGTTCCAATCGTAGTTACCGCCAGCTCTGCATGCGTTTTGGGATGTACCTGATAAGCCATGACACCAGAAGCGCCTGACCCGCAAAATATTTTCACAAATACGCGGTGAAACCCACTCTCTTTCATAGCTGCATGCAGATCAACAGCATCACGAAAAGCACCGCCTGAAGCTGTAAGCACAGGCGGGACCCTGATGTCTGCCTGGTCTAATACGGCGCTACAACGCCGTTTGTCAAACATCACGGCTACTTCCGCAGGATCGTTCATCCAGCGCGACGAAGGCCAGAGCCGATCTACTTCATGCCGCAGCCAAGCCAGCAGTCGGCAATAGCCCCGGAACCATTGTGCCGGGTGCCAAATGCGACCACGCTGTTCCTGCAAACGGCGCGCTTCTGCCGCTAGTATACCTGTGCCATGTGCCCATTCCGGCCATGGCAACAGAGAATCATCTCCCTCGGCATCCGGGGCGCCCAGAGCAATCAACTCCCGCTCTACCTCAAAGTTTTCGCCCGGTGCATCCAGACGTAGCAGCGGGCCTCTGTCCACCCGACCTTTCAATAATTGATCAATGCTCTCTTGCAATTGGACACTGCCATTCACGCTATCTTGCGCAGCTTGTGCAGCTATCCTGACCATCAGTTCGCTCAGACTTTGCTTCTCTCGAATGGCCCCCAACACATCTGTATAGGAGACCTCCAGAGCTGACGGAAGCATTAATCTGCTTCGTGCTTCCTGCAGCCCCGTAGTTCGACGATTCCCCGAATTACCGAACAAGATAAACGGCTCGTTGACATTAATATCCCACATCTTCATCATAGAGCCGCCTCACTTTTATTCTTTTTAATTTTAAAGTCAATCCGTTTTAGAAATCCATTGGAGCAAATTACTCTGTCAGTGATGGATAGCGCCAATCATCTTCTTCATCTGCTTCTTGTTGATCTTCTACGTTCACAGATAAACCTGAGTTTTTCCAGCGCCCCATCATTTCACTAGACATATAATGATAGCTCAAATCCAGATGTTTCAGTCCTTTTATACTTTCACTAGCCAGCAACGCTTCTGCACCTTGATCAGACAAAGTACCTTGTGAGAGATCCAGCACTTCCAGTTGTCCAATCACAGGGGCATTAGCAGCAGCAATGGCAATTTCATCCTGTATTTCACTGTCTTTGAGTCCCAAGTATGTAAGTTTTGGAAAAGGATTGCTGTCCAAAAACGGTAAAATATCTTCCAGTTTACCGTCAAAACCATAATCCTCGACACCCAAATACAGCTCCAGCTTGCGCAGTTCAGGCAGTTCGGCATTACGGATTTGCTGAAGGACGCTCACAGGTAGACCGCCACAAATAATAACCAATTCTTGAAGATGATTATGGCGAAGGGGTTCCAAGCTCAGATCCTGGCTTCCTTTAATATGTAAGGATTCAAGCTTTGGAAACGCTTCTAACAGCGGGGACAAATTCGTTTGGTTAATCCATGATACCTCACACTCATCATATTCCATATCACCAATAAACAGCTTGCGCACCTTAGGAAATTGATCTTTTAGCCTCACTAACACGGGTATAAAATCATCTGGTGAGTTTTCATAGGCGCCGCCCCAATCTCCAATGATCAGATCCGTAACTTGGGCACTCTCCGGCTTGGCTGCCAGTTCCTCAATAGATTTAGCCATCGTTTGGCCATTCTCATAAGCTTCATAATCTACAACCAATTTCACTTCCATCTCACAATTCCTCCGATCGCTTGTCTGAGATCTCGTAAACTATCTATTTCCAATTTAGTCTATCCTATTCTACCAATGTTCGTCAAAAAAAGTCCCAGATCGACATTAACCCTATGTAAAATGTGCAAATGAAATAAAAACAAGACAGCCCAATTGCGGGCTGCCTTGGAATGTATCCATAATAAATTTCTACTATTATAAAGAACGCAAGTTTAGAACCAGGTTATTGGGTAATTGTAATCGGTGAGTTATCGGACAGTAATGCCAGATTATTCACGATCACATTCTCTTCCTTGCTCAAGCCACTGGTAATGAGTGTTTGTGAGCCTGTCGTTTGAACAGTTTTCACTTCCTTGCGTTTCGCATGGTCGCCGCTTACTACATATACATATTCTTTACCTTGATCCTTTTGAACTGCCGCAGTAGGAACAACAATGCCTTCTTGCGCATTGGCAGCGACAAAGCTGATATCAGCCAACATGCCGGATTTCAGTTTCATGTCTGGATTGGCTACTGAGATTTTTACAGGATAACCTTTTCCGCTTGCATCCAACGGGCTTACATTTTTTACTGTACCTGTTGTTACAATGTTGGAAGCTGCAACACGAACCTGTACCTTGTCACCTGCTTTTACATTGTTGATCTGTTCCGCAGGGACATAAATCAATGTATTGACCGTACTCAGGTTAGCAATGACTAGCGCAGGAGACTGAGCGGATACCATTTCACCCACTTCTGCATTTTTCGTACCCACAATACCGTTGATCGGTGATGTAACAACGGTGTCATCCAATGCATCCTGAGCAATGTTTACATTCAGTTGTGCCTGCTTAAGAGATTGTTGGCTAGACTGGATGCCAGCCGTATTTTGAGATACTTTAAGCTGATTCTGCGCATTGCTGTAGCCGCTGTTAGCATTACTGTAGCTATTTTTTGCTGTATCATAGCTGTTACGGGCTGTAGTTAGAGCCTTTTGAGCAGCTATCAATTGGTCTTTTGCATTAGCCTGCGCATTTTGTGCATTATTATAAGCCGCTTCCGCATTCACAACTGCGGTTTTTGCTTGTTCTAATTGTGCTTGGGTGCTCGCACCAGCATCAAACAGACTTTGTGTACGCGTTACATTCTTTTGTGCATCTGCCAAAGCTTGCTGTGTTTGTTTCACCGTATTGGCTGCCGAGGAAACACCATGTGTCGCTTGTTCTACGGCTGTAGTTGCTTGATTAATAGCCCCCTGAGCCTGATTGATTGCGCTTTGGGATTGGATCACACCGCTCTTGGACTGCACTAAGCCCGAAGTTGCTTGAACCATCGTTGATTCATGGGATGCTTGAGCGGTACTTACGCCAGCTGCTGCGGCTGCTGCTGCGGCGCGAGCTTTTGCAACATTGTTACGCATATCCTTATCGTCAAGCTTGAAGAGGACTTGGCCCTTTTTAACCTCAGAACCAATATCCACAGGCAGCTCAACCACTTTACCACCTACTTTAGGCACAATATTGACGGTTTCCGAAGGTGTTACCGTACCTGTATAAATATTTCCCTGTCCGATAATCCCCTGCTGTGCTTGACTAATTTTAACTGGAACGACCATATCCTGAGCCGCTCCGCTATTACTGGAGCAGCCTGCCAGCACTGCGCCGCCGAGGACTAAAGCCGCTAATGTACTTTCTACTCTCAATATTTTCATGATAATTCCCTTTCTTTCTGTCCGTGGAAATAATGTAAGCCATCCAGTCGATATTTTTGTGTTTCTCTTTATTAAGCTTCCGGCTGTGTCTTTGCTTTCTTCCTCTGAATAAACAAAAAGATGAGTGGAATCGTGCAAAACAGCGGTATAGATGAAATGAGGAACGTATCCCCAATTCCTCTCGATGTAGCATCCAGTGTGATTAAACTACTTATGGATGACATCCATGAGCTACCCAATGTTGCTTGTAGCGTATGAGCCGAGTCCTGCGTAATGGACTCCGAAATTTGCTGGGCATGAGCAGCTGAACGGCTTTGCATAATGGCGGTCAGTACCGCAATCGCCATAGATGCAGCCACAGTACGTACAAGATTGGACGCTGTAGACGCATTGGCTACCTTGCTCGGATGAACAGCATTCATGCCGACCGTGGACAATGGCATCATGCAAATACCAATTCCCAGACCTCGTAATGCCATTACGGTTTCCAACCAGGCATGCGAAGTATCTGGCGTAAGCTGATGAAGATGATAGGTCATAAAGCTGGTTAGTGTAAGGCCTACAAGTCCCAAAGGCACAATGCCGAACTTATCAAACAGCTTCCCGGCGATAGGCATCATGGCCGCCATGGCAATGGCCTGTGGAATGAGGATAATACCAGTATCAATCGGTGACACGCGCTGAATATTTTGCAAAAACAACGGTGTAAGGAACGTTCCTCCGTACATCCCCATCATGACCAGACTGGAGGCGATAACACTAATCGTATATTTTGAATTTTTGAATAATGAAATTTCAATTACAGCATTATCCTTGCCGCTTTCTACATAGATGAGAAAGACAAGTGCCCAGAAAGAAATAAACAGCAGAGATACAATCCCAAAAGAAGTCCAGCCATCACGCTGGCCGTTTGTCAGTGCGTACAAGAGTGTTCCTGCACAGGTTGCCGCTAGTAAAAATCCTGGCAGATCAAACGGTTTCGGCGTTACCTTAGGCGGCTCCTTGATGAGAAGGATGACCATTAAAATGGCAAATAAAGCAACCGGCAGACTGACAATAAACAAGAAGCGCCAGTTAAACCATTCAATTAAGTAGCCACTCAGCGTAGGCCCTACAGCTGGTGCGGCCATTGCGGCGATCCCCCATATACCAAGGGACATCCCGATTTGTTCACGCGGCATGATTTTGTAAATAATCGTCATACTCAGCGGCATAATGACACCGCCGCCCAGACCAGCCAGTACACGCGCTGCAATCAGGGAAGAATCACTCCATGCAAAAATACATATTCCTGTTCCCAGCGAGAACACGCTGAGCGCAAGAATCAAAAACTTTTTGTACCCGATACGCTGCTCCATATATCCGGTAATCGGGACGATTACGCCGGATGCAAGCGTGTAACCTGTAATAACCCACTGAATACGTGTCGTCGTTGACCCTAAATCCGTCGTCAATCGTGGAATGGCGACGTTGATCAGACTGTTGTTCAGAATGGCGACAAAGGCGCCTAAAACGATAGCAAAAAAGGCAAGCCAGCGTTCTTTGGAAGAATCTGTCGAAGGAGCAGCAGCAGTTTCATTGGCAGCCACATGGACCCCTCCTTTTTAAGATGTATGAATTTTCACTTCCACGTTCGTCCCAGGGATAAGCTTCATGTCCTTCGGCTTGTTCACAGCAATTTCTACAGGTACACGTTGAGTCACCTTATTAAAGTTACCACTTGTGTTCACAGCAGGAACGAGCGAAAACACTGCATTGGAAGCTTCGCCCACTTTACGAACCTTACCCTGAATGACCTGATCGCCTGCTGCATCAAGCGTAATGTCAACAAGCTGTCCTGGTTTAATACGGTTAATATCGGTTTCTTCAATATTCGTGGATACATACAGGTTGTTCATATCAACCATAGTCGCTACAGCACTACCCGGTGTTCCAATTTCATGCTCTTTCGAATAAATCTTAATAACAGTTCCGTTAATCGGCGCACGCAGTACAGACTTGCTGATCATGCTTGCATCCAGTCCTGATACATCTTGCTCGGCAATCGGTTCATTGCGTTGCAGCACATCGCCTTCTTCAACATCAATGTGGCTAATCTCACCGGAGATTTGCGGCATTACCTTATACTGATCGGCTTGAATGCGCGCATCGTCACTTTTAACAAAGTGTGTTGCCTGATACCAATAATAGTAGCCAATAGCTCCACCACTCAGAATGAGCAGCACGATGAGAATCGGCAATACAGTTTTCTTACTCACTTGTTCCACCCCTGTTGTCCAAAAAATTTTTATTATTCAACGCTAATATTTTAAAATTGAAATATTAGGCCATTAAACCAAATGTAGAGCATAAATAAACACATGGCAGCGAGCCATGCACAAGACAGGACTTGTTTATGTACGTAAGACAAAGCTGATCCATAGTCCACAAACCGTCTTCATTATATTTAAATATTTTCATATAACTATTGTACATTGAAATATTATAGATATATTTATCTATTCAGGCAATATAAATTTTCAGTTTTTTCAGAATTTTTTTTCACAAAAAAGAACCTTGTTTCCAAGGCTCTTTCATGAAAAGGGATAGTTTACATTTAAAGGTTCACACAATAATCCTAAGAGAAAAGCGTAGATCCAACTGACCGATCCCTACAGTTTTTCGCCTCCCGCTCTTCCTTTTTATCCTTATTCGCTCTGTTCTGCTGAGAAGCTTGCTGCCCCATACATCCCCTGCAACGACAGCGTTCTGCCATACCATGCATATCCTCTCTGGAGTCTTTTAGTAGTCGTACGTAATCCAAAGATTGCTGTAAAGAAGCCGAACCAGGAAGAAAACGAACCTTCTTCCCTTCTAGCAGACAGTATACTTCGATAAGCTGAGGAAGAGCTCCAAATGCATAATAACAAAATACATTTGTTAAATGATGAAATGTACTAATAACGTTAGGGTTGTAGTCCACCATATACTTTTGAATCAGCAATGAATCCGCTTGTTCTGATTGTTGCCAGGCTGCCTGAATAATCAGCGAAATATCGACCTCCAACTCAGGTACCGCTGTACAAAATTGTTCATACAACATCACAGGCACCAATAAGTCATTATTTAAGGCACATATTTTTGACAACTCGCCTGACACTTTATTTTTGACATCCCAGTAATGGAACAAAGATTCAAAACTGTTCGACTGCTTAGGCCACCACTTCTCCAGCACATACTGAACAGGGACTTCTCGCCGTACCTCTACTTCCATTCCAAAGTATTCGTTCAGCGCATGCCCTATCGCATATTGAACCCTTTGCCGCCAATTCCAACCCTCACGCCCTCGTTTTCTCTGTGATTGATGGATTGACTGCGGAGTTCTCCACATCTCTTCAAGCTGATAGTCGTGCAGAAGAGGAAAGCCGCTTAAGCTATCGCTATTGCGCATACCTATCCCTCACTCTCTTCTCAGGACACTCCAATGCCAGCCTGCGCAAATTGTCTTCCGTAAGCTCGGCAATTCTCTTTCTCATCATCGAGTGGATTGAATTCAATCTTCAAACTCTCCTGAATGACTGATGCGCCGCGTTCTTTGACTTTTTCCTCTACCAAGTCCACTGCGCCACAGAATTGTGTATAAGATGTATCTCCACTGCCAAATACAGCAGTCTTTTTACCAGACAGATCAAGCTCGTCTAGTTCCTCGTAAAAATCTAAAAATTCATCAGGAAGCTCACCATCTCCCCATGTATATACACCCAACAGGAATCCGTCATATGCGAGCAATTCTTGCGCGCTGCAATCATACGAAGCCTTCAACTCTGCCTCATGCCCTGCCTGACGAACACCCTCGGCGATCAATTCCGCGATTTCCTCTGTATTACCGGTCATGCTAGCATAAGCAATCATGATTTTACCCAAGTTCATCCCTCACCTTTATTTGAAATATGGGATGCTTTCACTCCCTATTAATCAAATAATATTTGATAATGATTCTCATTGTCAAATAAAAATTTTAAGCATGAAGTGTATTTTGGTAAACATATACGTAAAAAAGTCGCATTATATGCGACTGTTCACTATTAAAAAACTATGGATTGTTGTAAAATATTATGTACGTACAACCAATTCTTCTTTTCATAAATAGAATGAAAATCGGGATAGTTGTACGTACAAGTGGGATTGATTTCATTTTAATATGGAAGCGCTCTAATTACAAGTGTATTCGAAAAAATATTTTTGCTCCTTCTAACTACTTACTTATTCATGGAATCATTCGATTGTTGCTAAGGTTTGTTGTACAATAGACTCCATGTGGGGATTTTGCGCAGCTTGCTGCCTAAATCCCGAATTGACTGCTGAAGGATGGATTGTACATGTATGTAGCACAAGAGTGGAAAGACTATGAAGTAATGGATACAGGCGGTGGTGAAAAG
The DNA here is from genome assembly GCF_054113385.1 of Paenibacillus sp. ALE2. NCBI lineage: Bacteria > Bacillati > Bacillota > Bacilli > Caryophanales > Paenibacillaceae > Paenibacillus > Paenibacillus sp. ALE2. The sequence goes on along the minus strand of NZ_CM134213.1, from coordinate 4,126,778 downwards.
CTGGAACGTTGGGGTAATATTGTCCTGCGTCGTCCCGATCCGCAAATCATATGGCCTTTGCCCCAGGAAACAGCCGAATGGCGTAATGTTCATGGGCATTATCACCGCAGCTCTTCCGGGGGGGGCCAATGGGATATGAAAAAGCCTATCCCCGAGCGTTGGACGATTAGCTATGGACCGCTTAAATTCCACATTAAACCGACCAGCTTTAAGCATACTGGTCTTTTCCCAGAGCAAGCCGCCAACTGGAGCTGGATGATGGATAAAATTAAAGGCGCAGGTAGACCTATTTCCGTATTGAACCTGTTTGCATACACGGGAGGAGCCACTACTGCCGCAGCGTATGCCGGAGCCAGTGTAGTTCACGTGGATGCAGCCAAAGGTATGGTGCAGTGGGCAAAGGAAAACGTTCAATTGTCCGGTCTGGCTGACCGACCGGTACGCTTCATTACAGACGACGTGTTCAAGTTCGTGCAACGGGAACAACGTCGGGGCAACCGTTATGATGCCATTATTATGGACCCTCCTTCTTATGGACGTGGACCTAACGGAGAAACCTGGAAGCTGGAAGAAAGCTTGTATCCGTTTCTCGAATCCTGCATGAGCATCATTTCGGACCAACCCTTGTTTATGCTGATCAACTCCTACACGACAGGTATTTCACCTACTGTATTGCGTAACATGCTGAGCATGACGATGCAACAAAAGTATGGCGGACAAATTAGCGCCGGTGAAATCGGATTGCCGATCACACGCTCTGGATTGAATTTGCCTTGTGGTATTCTCGGACGCTGGGAGGCTTAATTCCTCTTATGAATCAAGATGAACTTACTCGGCAAGAGCATGCACAGCCGAATATTCCCGTCCTATATGAGGACAATCATGTCCTGGCAGTTGTAAAGCCTGTCAATGTTCCGACACAGGAGGATGCCAGCGGCGATCCTGATCTGCTGTCTTTACTCAAGGAAGATCTGAAAATCAGACACAATAAGCCTGGTAACGTCTTTTTGGGTTTAGTGCACAGGCTGGATCGACCTGTAGGTGGAGCCATGATTTTTGCTAAAACGTCCAAAGCAGCTTCTCGTTTGTCAGAATCGGTTCGAAGCCGTCATTTTCACAAGCTGTATACAGCCGTTCTGAATGGCGTTCCTGAGGCCCTCCAAGGCCGTCTAACCCATTACCTGCTTAAGGACAGCCGTACCAACACGGTCAAAACGGTTCGACCCGGCACGGCTGGTGCCAAGGAAGCCATTTTGGAATACCAGGTTGTCGGACAAGCTGCTGGACTCAGTCTTGTGAAAATTAAGCTGCACACCGGACGCTCGCATCAAATTCGTGTACAGATGCAGGCAATCGGCTGTCCCCTCTATGGGGACCAAAAATATGGCGGTAATCTGAGCCGCCCCGGTCAACAACTGGCCCTCTGGTCCTTGCTCGCTGGAGCACCGCATCCGGTCAGCAAGGAAGCAATGAGCTTCCATTCACTGCCTCCTGTCCAATTTCCTTGGAGTGAGTGGCCCTTGTCGCTTTATGATAAAATGATTACTTCGGATAATTGAGTAGACTTACCACAAAGAACCCGCACTGCATGTAAACAAACATGCAATGCGGGTTCTCTTTTTGCACAGAAATCAAATGAAAATGTATCCATGCTTATGATGAGGAAGCCATGGTCTTCCCCTTCTCGCTGTTCACCAGCTGTTGACGGGCACGAGCGTTTTGTGCATTCGTATTTTTGATAAAAAACGCCAATACCAAAGCTGTCACGCTCAATAGTGTTGCAATGATAAATGCCGAGTTAATACCGTAGATCGTAGCTTGATTGCTAGCAGCCAGCATTCCCGCTTTGTCCGTAACGCTTAGTCCTTCGGATGCAACCATCGTGGTCAAACGATTGCTGGTTTGAGTAGACATCACCGTCACTAGAATTGCTGTCCCAATCGAGCCCGAAATCATACGCAGCGTATTGCCCATCGCCGTACCATGAGCATTTAATCGTTGCGGAAGCTGATTCAGTCCGGCCGTTTGGATCGGCATCATCAGCAATGACATCCCAAACATTCGTGCCGTATAATTGATTAACAGTGTCATATAGGTGGTTGATTCGGTTAAACGTGTAAATTCCCAAGTCGTTACAGTCATGATCAACAACCCAATTACAGACAGCCAGCGCGCTCCAATTCGGTCAAAAATAGCCCCCGTCACAGGAGACATGACCCCCATCAGAATCGCTCCTGGTAACATTAGCATACCAGACTGGAGCGGTGTAAATCCGCGAATATTTTGCAAATAAATTGGAAGCAATATCATACCGGCGTACAGAGCCATCGTCACAATAACATTAATGATTGTCGTCAAGCTGTACACATCGTATTTAAAGATACGAAACTCCAGCATAGGCTCATCTACCTTCAGTTGTCGGACAATAAATAAAATAAGCGCAATCGTCCCGACGATGAGTGTAGACAGGACTGGAATACTCCCCCAACCCGATGTTCCAGCATCACTAAAGCCGTATAACAGCCCGCCGAAACCGAGTGTAGACAAAATAACACTGAGAATGTCCAGCTTAGGCTTGGACTGCTCGGTTACATTTTTCAGAAAAATAAATCCGATCACAATCGAAATCACGGAAATCGGCAGGATGATCCAGAACAATACTCGCCAGTCATAATGCTGGACTATATAACCAGATAAGGTTGGTCCAATGGCTGGAGCAAACCCCATCGCAAGCCCCAGTGTTCCCATTGCACGGCCACGACGCTCTATTGGGTAGATGTTCAAGATAACGACCATCATTAATGGCATCATAATCCCTGCACCCGCAGCCTGAATAAGCCGACCGATCAGCAATATACTAAAACTCGGCGCTATTGCACATAACAGCGTGCCGATTGAAAAAATAGTCATTGCACTAATAAACAATTTACGAGTAGAGAAACGGGCAATCAGGAATGCTGTCACCGGGATCAATACCCCGTTCACGAGCATAAAGCCTGTGCTAAGCCACTGAGCTATATTGGCATCTACATTCAGATCACTCATCATTTTCGGTAAAGCCACACTTATCAATGTCTGGTTTAAAATTGCAACAATTGCGCCAATCAACAGAGCGGCCACAATGGGTGCTCTGCGGACATTACCTGGTGGTGTCATTTGAGGACTGCTCAAGTTGATTCATTCCCTTCGGTGTTAATTTCATGATCATTTGTTTATGAACATCCAAGAGCAACTCTAGCTGCTCCTTCGGGATATCCAGAATTGGCAAGACGCGCTCCATCCACATGGAGTCTACCTTTTGCATTATATCTTTTCCTTCTGGCGTAAGCGTCAGTACTAAAGATCTGCGATCATGCTCATGCCGTCCGCGAGCGATATATCCCGCCTTGGTCAAGCGGTCAACCACCCCGCTCATAGAGCTGCTTCCCACATGAGCTATCTCTGCCAGCTCGGATAACCCAATATTGGGGCGTTTATTCAGAATGGCCAAAGCCATGTGCTGAATGGCCGTTAGATCCAAATGCTGCTCCTCGTTCCAGAAAGCATAAAATATCGTCTTGTTAACCTCCCTTACCGATTGAATAATCCGATACACCTCTAGTCTGTCTTCCTCTCTGTCGCTCACTAGAACCATCCTTCTTCCCCATACATATTCATTACCCATATACATAAACTAGTAACTATTTGTATACGAATTGTTATTTATTTATAACTATTATTTTATCATCTCTTATGTAAATGTCAACATTCCCCCAAACACTACCTATACTTGGGACACAAAAAAGCGCGGAAATGATACCAGGATCGGCATCTATCCGCGCATTTCTATTCCCTTAGAAAGCTAATCTGCTGTGTACAGCTACATTCCATGTATCCACTAATTAGCTATTCTGCTCGCTCTATTTGTTCCTTTATTCCCTCATCTTCACTGGCTGATACAGCCGCTTTCGTCTTCGTTGTAATTTTACCCAACAAATAAACCAGCAAATTCTGATTGTGCTGAGATATTCGGTTAAGCGCAGAACCCAGAAAATCGTCGCGAATTTGCAAACCGCGCTCCACTTCTTCTCTGCCTTGATCTGAAATAACAATCCATACAATTCTACGGTCCTTTACGTCTCTGAACCGGGTGACCAGTCGATTCCGCTCCATCCGGTCCAATAGCATCGTAACTGCCGCAGGTGTGGTGGAGAGATATGGGATTAGTTGAGACGGCTTCATACGTCCGTATTCGTTCAGAACCTCCAGCACCGTGAGTTGAGCCTCCGTTAGTGATGGAGCTAGTTGCTGCTCCATATGAACCTTGTAATCCTTAGCCATTCTGGACCAGATTTTTGCAAATTCGGTCGTTTGCATTTTGCCTCACTCCTTTGAATAACAGGGTCAGTAAAAGCATCAAAGTTACCATATGGGCCACCGTCCGGATTGTATTTCATCACATTAAATTTTCGCCATTTCCCCTCAGTTTCCTGCCGTTTTTGGAGCATCAAATGAAAAGGGGAAGGAAGTCTCACTTCGGATTTGGAGACAGGTCAAGGTTCGACAGCATGACGGCAAAAAGGTCCTCATTCGTGCTGGAATGGCACGTGAGGACCCCTCTTTTTCGAGCTAAAAAACGCTTGACTTTACAATTATTCTACTGTCTGCGAACTCTGAGGCTCACTACGCGGCAGCACATTTACAATTTCGTCCTTCTTCTCCACCGGAGCCAGCAGTTTGCCTGTATCCTTGCGATCGGTTAAAGGAGCTTTTTCCGAAAGGAAGGACATCGTCTGTCCCTCTGATGTGATGACAAATAATTGAACAGCTTCACGACAGTAGAAGGCAGCCACAATTCGAGTTCCGTTCGAACGCACCCGCTTGCCTTCCTTGAATTCGAAGGTGCTGATTCCTTTACCGCCTCTTCCCTGAGAAGGATAATCCAGCAGAAGCGTACGCTTACCATAACCGGATTCGGTTAGTACCAGCACCTCTCCTTCGTCTTCTTCTACCCATAGTGCTGCGACAATTTCATCGCCTTCCGCCAGTTGTATACCTTTGACCCCCGCTGAAACGCGGCCCATGGCATTAACCTCTTGCTCCTTGAAGCGTATGCTCATCCCCGCACGGGTAATCAACATAATATCTTTGCTATTGTCGCTTAATGTTACTGATAATATCTCATCGTCGCCAGCCACCTTGCAGGCTGCTACAGCACTGGAACGCTTTGTGGCATATTCTGTAAGTTCCGTTCGTTTGACTTGCCCTTTCTTTGTTACAAACACCAGGCTTTTGCCGATTTCCTCTATATTTTTGATCGGAATAACACTTACGATTCGATCTTCCTTCGATAGCGAAATGACATTGACGATTGGAGTGCCCGGCTCTTTCCACTTATACTCCGGTATCTGATGCACAGGCAGCAAAAAGTATTGTCCACGCTGGGTGAAGACGAGCAGCACATCGAGTGTATTCACGTCAAGGAACTGAGTAATGTAGTCCCCTTCTTTAACTCCGGAATTTGAACGATCCCCGCCAGAACGAGTGAACGACAGCATACTCGTACGTTTCACATAGCCATCTTTCGAGAGAGTTAGCAATACATCCTCTGCCGCAACCATGACCTCCAGATTTACCTTAATCTCTTCTACTTCACCCTGTATTTCCGAACGACGGTCAATGCCGTACTTTTCACGAATTTCCAGCAACTCTTTGCGGATCAGACTGATCAGCTTGCGGTCACTTTCCAGAATAGAACGGTATTGAGTAATTTTCTTCTGAATGTCAGCAAGTTCTTTTTCGAGGGTGGTAATTTCAAGATTCGTAAGACGGTACAATTGCAGAGTCAAAATGGAATCCGCCTGCCGTTCACTAAAGCCAAACATCCATTGCAAATTATTTTGTGCATCCTGACGATTTTTGGAAGCTTTAATAGCCGCAATGACTTCATCCAGAATGTTCAGCGCCTTGACCAAACCTTCCAGTACATGTGCTCGGTCCTCCGCCTTTTCCAGCTCAAACTTAATGCGATTTGTGACAACTTCACGCTGGTGAGCAATATACGCTTCTAAAATGGATTTTAGTCCAAGCTGATGAGGCGCTTTGTTTACGATGGCTACCATATTGAAGTTATAAGCCACCTGGAGATCGGTTTTTTTCAGCAGATATGCCAAAATACCTTCCGCATCTGCTTCCTTCTTCAGCTCGACAACAATACGCAGGCCATTTCGTCCACTCTCGTCACGAACTTCGGCAATCCCTTCTACCTTTTTCTCCAGACGGATGTTCTCCATAGCGGTTACGAGCCTGGATTTAACAACCTGGTATGGAATCTCTGTAATAACCAGTTGCTGCTTGCCTCCACGCAAAGACTGAATTTCCGTTTTGGAACGGATATAAATGCGTCCTTTGCCTGTTCTGTATGCATCCTTGATGCCTTCGCCACCCATAATGAGTCCGCCAGTCGGAAAATCTGGGCCTTTTATAAAGGTCATAATCTCTTCCAGTTCGATCTGCGGCTTTTCCATCACTGCGATGGTGGCGTCAATCACCTCACGCAAGCTATGAGTTGGAATTTCCGTTGCAAACCCCGCTGAAATCCCGCTAGATCCGTTTACCAACAGATTAGGATAACGGGAGGGCAGCACGACGGGTTCCTTTGCCGAGTTATCAAAGTTATCCTTGAACAAAACCGTACGTTTTTCGATATCACGTAGCATTTCCATTGCAATCGGAGACAAACGTGCCTCCGTGTAACGCATAGCTGCCGCAGGATCGTCGTCCTGAGAACCCCAGTTGCCGTGGCCATCCACCAGTACGTGGCTCATTTTCCAAGGCTGCGCCATCCGTACCATCCCATCGTAAATAGATGAATCACCGTGAGGATGGTAATTACCCATAACGTCCCCAACGGTTTTGGCGGATTTGCGATACGCTTTTTCCGGGGTATTACCCGAATCGTACATCGCGTACAGAATCCGGCGTTGTACGGGCTTTAATCCATCCCGTACATCAGGTATCGCCCGATCCTGAATTATATATTTGGAATATCGGCCAAAGCGGTCACCGACCATTTCCTCCAGATAAGCTGGCAAAAATTGCTCCGATAAGCTCATGTCTACACCTCATTTAATAGCACTACTCTACGTATTCCGTGAAATCCACGTTTTCCACGATCCAGCGCTTACGCGGATCCACCTTATCACCCATCAATGTGGACACACGGCGTTCAGCTTTGGCAGCATCCTCAATCTGAACGCGCAACAGGGTGCGTGACTCGGGATTCATTGTCGTTTCCCATAACTGATCAGGGTTCATCTCCCCGAGTCCTTTATAACGTTGAAGCTCGAAATTCCGTCCAAACTCTTTTAAGTAATTATCAAGCTGCTCGTCAGTCCAGGCATAACGAACCGTTTCGAGCTTACCCGACTTGCGGGTTATTTTATACAATGGCGGCTGAGCAATAAATATGCGTCCTGCATCAATGAGTTCTTTCATATACCGATAAAAGAACGTCAACAACAGTACTTGAATGTGCGCGCCATCCGTATCTGCATCGGTCATAATGATGATTTTGGAATAATTGCTGTCTTCCAGCGTGAACTCTGTTCCTACCCCCGCGCCAATCGCTGCCGTAATAGCACGGTACTCATCATTTTTCATAATATCCGCCAACTTTGATTTTTCCGGATTCATCGGCTTGCCCTTTAGTGGCAAAATCGCCTGAATTTTGGAATCCCGTCCCTGTTTGGCCGATCCTCCAGCCGAATCGCCTTCCACGATAAATAACTCATTACGTGTAAAATCTTTAGACTGCGCAGGCGACAGTTTGCCATTCAAATTAGAACTTTCACTACGTTTCTTGCCAGAACGCATTTCGTCCCGAGCCTTACGTGCAGCTTCACGCGCTTTGGATGCTTGAACTGCCTTTCTGATCAAGGTTTGCGCTATCTGTGGATTTTCCTCCAAAAAGCGCTGCATTTGTTCAGACACGATGGCATCCACTGTACTCCGCGCCGAAGCACTACCCAGCTGATCTTTTGTCTGACCGACAAATTCAACCTCGGCCATCTTGACACTGATTACAGCCATCATACCTTCACGTAGATCGTTGCCCTCCAGGTTTTTATCCTTTTCCTTCAACATCGCTGTTTTGCGTGCATAGTCGTTCATGATACGAGTGTAAGCGGTTTTGAAGCCTGTTTCATGCGTACCCCCGCCACGTGTCGGAATGGAGTTAACGAACGAAGCAATCGTCTCTGTGTAGCCGGCATTGTATTGGATGGCAATCTCCACTTCAATGTCTTCTTTCTCGGCATTAAAATGAATGACATCATGCAGTACATCCTTGCCCTCATTCAAAAAAGAAACAAACTGACTTGCTCCACCCTCATAAAAATATTCATCTGACTTTCCGCTGCGTTCGTCTTTAAGCTGAATACGAAGGCCGGAATTCAGAAAAGCAATTTCCTGAAGACGCTCAGCCAGCGTATCATAGTTAAAATGAATTCCTGACTGAAAAACGCGAATATCCGGTTTAAATGTAATTTTCGAACCCGTCTTGTTAGTATTGCCCAGCACTTCAAGGCCTGTGGTCGGTTCACCGACATGCTCCACGCCCTTCTTGTCCTGCCAATATTCAAACCGCTGACGGTGAATCTTGCCGTCCCGGTAGATTTCCACTTCAAGCCATTCCGAAAGAGCGTTCGTTACAGACGCACCTACCCCATGCAGACCCCCGGACTTTTTATATCCCGAACCGCCAAACTTACCTCCGGCGTGCAAAATGGTGAATACAACTTGAGGCGTAGGGATTCCCATTTTGTGCATTCCCGTAGGAATACCGCGCCCGTTGTCTGATACTGTTACAGAACCGTCCTTATGCATTGTGATATCAATGCGAGAGCAAAACTTGGCAAGATGTTCATCCACCGCGTTGTCTACAATTTCCCATACCAAATGATGCAGTCCCGAAGAACTGGTGCTCCCGATGTACATGCCCGGCCGTTTGCGAACTGCCACAAGCCCTTCGAGCACTTGAATGTCGTCCGCGCCATATTCTGAAGCTCCGTTCTGTGTACCGGAAGCTCCCGCAGACAAGTCGATTTTGTCGACCATTCATGCTCCCCCTTTGTCTAATCATAACCGTGTTTTGCCTTATTCTTGATGGTTTTCACCAAAAATGCAAACAGATGTTTTCTTTTACCTTGTCCATTTTAATTCAATATATCCCGTTTCGTAAAGACGGCGAATGAAACAATCAACGCCACAGCCCCCCAAATGCCCAGTACAACTAAAGAAAATGGCAGGGTCATTCCCTCAATCGGGGCAGGGCTTCCAGATAAATAATCGGTTAATCCGAGGTTAACCATAAATAAATATTTGGCGCTTTGCCATGATGAAGCCATGTTGGTCAGTATAGTGCCCGAAATAAGCGCAGCCATCATGACCACAATACTTGCTGCTGTACTACGTACCAGAACAGATACCATAAAGGCTAATGAAGCAACCACAAGACTGACAAACCAAATCAATCCGGCTTGCAGCATCAGGTAATGCCATTGTGGAATGGCATGTACAGCAGACAAATCCACCGTCGATCCAACAATTTGAAAGCCGGTAAATACCGGGACATTAAAACCACGAAAACCAAAAAACAAGCCTGATATGAGATAACTTATGACAAATACGGCCAAAATGATGAGCGAAACGAACATATACAGTGTCAGCAGCTTGCTCAGCAGTATTTTCCACCGCCTGACCGGCCGAGTTAGCAACATTTTTATCGTGCCTGTTGTCCGTTCTCCTGAAACCAGGTCCGAAGCAATAGCCATGATCAACAACGGAACGAACAGATTTATGGAATTATCCATAAACTCTCTGGTAAAAGTGACGCCACTCGGCTCATTAGGATTCACGTCATTTTCCAGATAATATTGCATCTGTTGCACAAAGACGCGGCGGTAGGTCTTCCATTCCTCGGGAACCCTATCGCTGCCGAGCGAGTTTTGGTTATCAGTAATGGCCTGACGCAGTTCCAGACGCCAATCGTTACCGAATTTTTCGCGATTGTTTTCTGCCACTTTCATCTGAGCGTACGTAAAAATCGGCACAAGCACAAGCAAAACAAGTAAAATGACATAAAATCGTTTCTTCTTGATAATTTTCAGGGTTTCATTTTGTACGAGCGGTAAAATATTATTCAAGTATCTCACCTTCCGTCATTTTCAGGAATAGTTGCTCCAGTGTAGGATTGATTTTGGTTACACCTTTAACGGAAATACCGGAAGCTGTCATGTGTGCGACCAGCTCCGCAATATGCTCTTCGTCCATTTCTGTAAAAATAGCTTCGACTCCGCTACCTGCAACAATGCTGTCATCAATTAATTCATCGGCGTTCGTAATGATTTGCACATACGGAGAATTTTGCAATAGGGCAAGGCCCTGATCGCGGGGCTCCAGCTGCCAGACAGCCATGCGCGAGTGAGTCTCAACCAGTTCCCGTACCCCACCAACAGCTAGCACCTTGCCCCGACTTATAATTGCCACACGATCACATAGCAGCTGGATCTCGCTAAGCAAATGGCTGGAAACAAATACAGCCATGCCTTCGGCCGCTAACAAACGGATAAAAGCTCTCATCTCTTTGATTCCCTTGGGGTCTAGTCCGTTCGTCGGCTCATCCAAAATGAGTAGCTTCGGTCTGCCGAGCAAGGCTTGAGCTATACCAAGACGCTGACGCATCCCCAGTGAATATGTACTTACCTTATCATGGATGCGACGATCGAGCCGAACCAACTCAACCACCTCGCGAATGCGCTGTTCATCTACACCAGGCTGCATCCGGGCAAAATGCTCTAAATTTTCCCATCCTGTCAGGTAGCTGTACACCTCTGGATTTTCCACAATAGAACCAACATGCCGTAAAGCCTGCTCAGGGTCACGATTTACATTATGACCGCATACGGTTATTGTCCCTTCAGTAGGCTTAATTAAATCGACCAGCATACGAATAGTCGTCGTTTTTCCAGCTCCATTGGGGCCGAGAAATCCGAAAATTTCACCTGCGCGAACGTCGAATGTTACATCATGAATGATCATTTTGCGTTTAATACGTTTCTTAACATGCTGAACAGAGAGCACGATTTCATTATTGCTGCTGTCTCTGTCTGCGCTACCAACCTGATTGGAGGAGTGAAGACTGGACACTGCATCTGTGGATGTCGAATCTTGGGTCACGCCAGCCTCGGTCTTGTCAGCAGATTGGATGCTCATTACTTGTTCCCTCCCTTTTTCGCTTCTGCAGGTTGGCTATTTGTAGACTGTTGTTTAGGATTTACATGATCGGTATCCTTCGTCGCGGTAACAGCAAACCCTTGTGCGATACGTTCAGCGATGGCCTGATAGCCCTGTCCGTTGGGATGAAAATGATCGGATGATAAATAGACGGGCAAATTTTGCTCGAATAAATCGAAAGTTGGAACCAGCGTCATGTTACTGTTTTGGTTGGTAATTGCCATGGCCGCCATATTCCATTCGGTTACCACAAGATTACCGGGAATTTTCATTTCCTGCAGATCACTGAATGGATTATACAATCCAACATAGACAATTTTAGCATTCGGATTGATTTTTCCTACCTTTGTCAGCACCTTTTGCAAACGTTTGGCTGCATCAGGCAGAGCTTTGCGCAAACCACTGAGTGTAGGTGGCTCTTTGCCGGTTTGAGCCGCCTGCGCGCCCTGAAATAAATCATTACCGCCAATCGAAACTATAATCACATTAGCCTTCTTCAGTACATAAGACACACCAGGCTCATCCAGCTTGGTTAATAGTCCTTGAGTCGTCAGTCCATTAATCCCCAGATTATTTATGAGCTGAGCTTTATGTCCTTCCTGATTATTTAACAAAGTCACCGACCGGCGCACAAAACCACTTCCGGAGTCATCCCCCGTTCCTTTGGCTAGCGAATCGCCAATGGCAGCTACGCGCAACTCTCCCGTCTGAGCAGTAGCCGATGGTGCAGTTTGTGTCTGCGATGAACCGGATTGTACAGGTTGAGTACTTACCAATGGCTCTGGAGCCGTGATACTTCGTACTGCTGCAATAAATCCGTACAATAATAGCAGTGTGGCGGCAATGGAAACGGAACCGACAGACCGCCAAATCCATTTTGATGAATTCACTCGTGTTCCCTCCTGATAGCTTAGTGAAATAAACATAAAGCTTCTCCTGTCATTTTGCAAATAAACCGTTCTGGTTCAGGTGAAAATCGAGGTTTAGTATCCCTTATAAATTTCCATAAACATACTAAAAAAGGATGGAAAACTCCCATCCTTTTATCATACTTTTTGTGCGAATATCCCTTCTTATCATCAGCAGTCAGACGAAAGAAACTATTTGCTATCAGGGATGAAACTTCTAATCCATTGTCCAAAACTACCCGGATTTCGGCTTTGAATCAGTACCGTTCCTTCACCGCGAAAACGACATACAAGAGCTTCCCCACTCGTTACGCTGGACAACCAGCCTTTAGATGCCTTTTCAATTCTATAATCCATATAATCCGGCCATGCCACTAGATGAGCATTATCAATAATACGCTCCTCTCCTGGCGCGATATAAATGGGGTGAATGGCTCCATACGAGGATAGGAATACTGTGCCGCGGCCACTGATTTCTACAATAAAAAAACCTTCACCGGAGAATAAACCTTTCATCAGGTTTTGCATTTTGGTACTAACCTCAATCCCTTCCGTACAGGCCAAAAAACCGTCCTTTTGCACCAACAACCTGTACGTGCCATCCAGTTCCACTGCTTGTACATCACCTATGCTTGCGGGGGCTAGCAGTACTTCAGCGGGTCCCCGGGCTGCTCTCAGCTCTTGAAAAAAGAATTTTTCTCCGCTCAGCATTCTGCCTAAACCACGTAACAGCCCACCGTCTACCGTCCCCTTTATATCTACACTGGAAGACATGGAAACCATCGCTCCCATTTCTGCTTTAATGGTTTCTCCGGGGTTCAACTGCACCTTAAGCATAGCAAAAGCACCTTCATGCACGATTTCGTAGCTCATTTGTTCACCTAGCTTTCCAAAAGTAGTCTGTTATCCATTCAGCTTACTGTCATCATACTATAAGCACGTCCCTTATGTCTTTTCTGGTATAGAGCAATGGTTTATGCCTGAAGTGACATGAGCGACATAAAAAGACCCGCTGAACGTAGTCAGCGGGTCTTTACATTACGTACGTCACTATCTTTTTATAAACAGAAATGACGTTTAGAACGTTTTCTCTATCAACTTAGTTACGTGTGAACTCTTGTACCCAATATCCATTGTAGTAAGCCACACCGATTTGTGTATATTCTGCCTTCAAGATATTTTCACGATGTCCCTGGCTATTCATCCAGGCCTTCATCACTTCTTGTGGTGTTTTTTGTCCCATTGCAATATTCTCACCCGCATACGTATAAGTTACACCGAATTTTTTCATCATATCAAAGGGTGAACCGTAAGTCGGAGATGTATGGGAAAAGTAATTGTTCGTGCTCATGTCCTTCGCCTTCGCTAAGGCTACTTCTGTAAGCTTCGCATTAGATGTGAGGGGCTTCAGACCTTTTTGACTGCGCTCGTTGTTTACAAGCTTTACAACCTCAGCTGCAAATTGAGGCTTGCTGAGTTGTGCATTAGAATCTGTAGACTGACCTGCACCTGAGTTGGTGTTTTGTGTTTGGGTCTGTTGCTTGTTAACAGACTTTGAAGCCTTTTGGTTACCCTGATTCGTCGTTTGCTTGCCAGAAGAAGGATTTGCTGTTTTTGTTTTAGCCTTGTCCTTTTCAGAATAATCCTTAATGACCGTCTTTGTTATTGTCGTCGTCCCGTTGGACATATTGACTGTGTATCCGTTATTTTGAAACCACTGTTGTAATTGAGCAGATAAATCGTCAGCTGGTGAAGCTGATGCCGGAACGATGAATCCTGCGGATAAAATGGCGCTTAGGCTTCCCATCACCAGTGTTTTTTTCAACATATTCTTCATTTCGTCATCTCCTTGTTGTATAAGTGCCTTGGTGTGAACGTCTCAGGTTACAACTTTGTAATCTTTACTCTAGCAGTATATCATGTTTTATAGCATCATCAATGGTATAAAAGTTGGAAAAAAAATAGTCCTGCTCGGCAATGGCGAACAGGACGAAGTTAAAAATAGTGAGGCTTTAAGTATTAGATTGTTTGTTGCAAGCTGATTATCTAAGCTTTTTGCTGAAACGGTAGCCTTGCTTCTCAAAGCCGATTCGGTTGTAGAAAGCACGGGCCTCTACTTGTTTGATGCGGTTATTCGCTCCAGTAATGAATAAATGATAGCATCCTTGCGCACGCCCCCACTCCTCACCACAAGCAACCAACCGCTTGCCAATGCCTTCGCCGCGATACTCCCCGCTCACGACCAGCATGGTGATTTGTACAGCAGGATCAGGATAGGCCAGGCTTTGAGCCGTATGCATGCCGATTACTCCGACTACACGACCATCCATTTCTGCAACCATCATATTCGCTTGACTGTCCTCCTGCGCTGTTCCCATAACTTCTTTCATAACACCACAAGTCATCGGGTATCCGACTTCTCTGAGTAGTCCAGTTACGGCTTCACAATCGCCAAGCTCTACGGAACGAATTGTCAGTACTGGAATCATCACACTGTTAGACATGATTTACCTCCACTTTCAGCATATTGGCAGCTTCTTTGGCTGTCTTCCGTGCTGTTTCCACATCTTCTGCAGCGCTAAGCGCTACAGCCATCCGGCGTCCCGGCTTGGTTTCAGGCTTCCCGAACACTCGCACCTGTGTCCGGGGTAGCAATAGTGCATCATGCAGACCGCTTATTGCGAAATCGCGCGTAGCCACTTCTGCCTTTAAGGTAGCTGAAGCTCCTGGTGTAAGCAGCGTGACGGATGGCACCGGGAATCCGAGAATTGCCCGTACATGAAGCGCAAATTCAGACAAATCCTGCGTAATCATGGTCACCATACCTGTATCATGCGGACGCGGGGATACTTCACTGAATATGACGCTATCAGCCGTTAAAAACAGCTCTACGCCAAACAATCCGTAACCACCCAGTTCATCCGTAATCGTACGGGCAATGTCCTGCGCCTCCGAAAGCTGCTTGTCCGTCATGCCATGAGGCTGCCAGGATTCGACATAATCCCCATCTTTTTGAATGTGGCCAATCGGTGGGCAAAAAGTCGTGCCTGATTCCGATCTGACGGTCAATAAGGTGATTTCACTCTCAAACGGGACAAAAGCTTCAACAATGACACGTGTCGTTTTGGCACGTGCGCCTTCCAGCGCCGTATTCCAGCAGGATTCTGCGTCTTCGAGTGTCCGGCATACAGACTGCCCTTTACCCGATGAACTCATTAAGGGTTTGACCACGCATGGCGTGCCCAGCTCTTGAACCGCCGACCGTAACTGCTCAAAATGATCTGCAAAACGGTAGGCAGCAGTCGGAAGCTGTAATTTCTCGGCAGCCAACCTGCGGATACCCTCACGGTCCATCGTAAGACGAGCGGCCCGTGCCGTTGGTACTACGTGAAATCCCTCTTGCTCTAATTCTTCCAAAGCACCCGTAGCAATAGCTTCGATTTCAGGTACAATTATGTCGGGCTGTTCCTTGCGAATTAGTGCCTTCAACGCCTCAGCATCCTGCATATCCAGACAGTGAGAGCGATGGGCCACCTGCATTGCTGGAGCCAGCTCATAGCGATCTACAGCAATACATTCCACGCCAAGCCGCTGAGCTTCAATAATGACTTCTTTTCCCAATTCGCCGCTACCCAGCAGTAGCATCTTCTTAGCCTTGGCAGAAAAAGGAGCACCCCACATCTTGAACTCTTCCCCCTCTGACGATATTGCTCTGATCTCTTTTCATCTTTATTTTCAGGGTTTAGCTCCAAGAATGCAATAGTGCTCGGCATTTTAATTTACAAAAAACGCGATTTTTTGATCTTTTTTTTACAAAAATCTGAACTGTGCTTCCACCAGCCCCCGATATATTCCATGTTTTTTCATCAATTGTTCATGATTACCACTTTCTTGGATCTCCCCATGGTCCAGTACAACGATATGATCAGCATTCCGGATGGTGGACAAACGGTGAGCGACCATAAAAGAAGTTCTGCCTTCCAATAGAACCTGAAGGGCCTCCTGAATTTTCAACTCCGTTTCTGTATCAATGCTGGCTGTGGCCTCATCCAGAATAAGAATTCGCGGATTAGCCAGTAAGGCACGGGCAAAGGATAAGAGCTGGCGCTGACCCATGGACAGCATCCCCCCACGCTCCTCTACCTCTGTTTCATAGCCATCTGGCAAATGAACAATAAATTCATGAGCATTGACCGCCTTCGCAGCCGCTTCAATCTCCTCATCCGTTGCATCCAAACGGCCAAATCGGATATTATCACGTATCGTTCCCGAAAAAATAAATGTATCCTGAAGCACGATGCTAATCTGGCTGCGTAAGCTCTCCACTGTGACATCTCGCACATCATAACCGTCAATAGTAAGTCGCCCTGACGTAATGTCATAAAAACGGCTGAGCAAATTAATAATTGTACTTTTACCTGATCCAGTATGACCTACAAGCGCTATAGATTGACCTGCCTTGACAGAAAGATTAATACCTTTAAGCGCCTGACGTCCCTTTTCATATTCAAAAATGACTTTATCAAATTGAATATCACCCCGAATAGGCGGCAAGGCTTTTGCTCCTGGTTTGTTTGCAATATTCGGCTGTTCATCCATGAATTCAAAAATTCTTTCTGACGAAGCCATCGCAACCAGTAGCTGATTATACATTTGACCTAGCCGATTAATCGGCTCCCAAAAGTTCCCTACATAGTTGGCAAATGCAACCAGCAAACCCACCGTCAGCTGATCTGTCTGAATTAAATGCGCTCCAAACCAGAACAGCACAAGCGTACCTAATCCTCCGGTAATATCAATAAGTGGGCCAAAGACCTGATTCATGGCAGAAGCCTTATCCCACGATTTTTTACTGGAGCTGTTCATATCGTCGAAATAAGCCATGTTTTCCTGCTCCTGCGTATACGCTTGTGTCACACGAATTCCCTGAATAGATTCATTCAAATGAGAATTGATACGCGAGTTCTTCATGCGTACTTCTTGCCAGGCGCGACGGATGCGTACTCGCAGCTTGGTCGAAATCAAAAACATGATCGGAACAGTCACAATCACTGCCAAACCGAGCTTCCAGTTAATAAGCAGCAAAATGACAATAATTCCGAAAAGCTGTACGCAGTCAATCAGGACGTTCACTGCACCATTCGTAAATAAATCCTGTAGCGAGTTAATGTCATTCGTTACACGTACTAATACAGAACCTGCTGGTCTTTTATCAAAAAAGTTGAAGGAAAGCTTCTGAATATGCTTGAACAAATCTTCACGCAAATCGTAAATAACCCGCTGACCAATAATATTGGTGAATTTAATACGGTACGTGCTGGCTGCCCATTGGATTAAATATAACAAGAGCACGGCACCCGTGATGAGCAACAATAACTTTACGCTAGGTAGTGCAGGCGATGCAGGAGCAATGGCCTTGTCAATAGCCAGACTGATCAAATATGGAACCGTCAGCTTAGTAATCGTGCCTAGAATCATCATGACCAGAAGAATCGGTAGAATCTGACGGGCATAAGGTTTCATGTATGCTAGCAAACGTTTGAATTCCGCCCAGTTAAACGGTTTATCAATAACCTCATCATCTTGATAGACAAAGCGCTCATTGGTCGGCTTCTTTAACGGTTTGGCTTTTTCTACTGGAATATTCATGGTCTCACCTGCCCTTCGGATACACCGTCTGGAGCCTCCGCTATGTAATCGGCGTATTGAATATGATACACATCTTGGTATGGACCTGGAGTAGCAATGAGCTGTTCATGTGTTCCACGTTGGACGATTCGTCCTTCCTCAAGCACCACAATTTCATTGGCATGACGAAGCGAGGAGATTCGGTGAGCTATAATAAACGTTGTGCGTCCACGCATAACCTCTTGAAAACCGGACTGAATTTCATGCTCCGTCTCCATGTCGACCGCACTGGTAGCATCATCCAGAACCAGAATTTTTGGATTTTTGAGTAGTGCGCGTGCGATGGCAATCCGTTGTTTCTGCCCTCCGGACAGTCCCAATCCACGTTCACCGACGACAGTGTCGTAGCCCAGCGGTAATTCAGTGATGAATTCATGCGCCTGAGCCAGCTTGGAAACGCGTATGATGTCATCCATACTGACATGACTTAATCCATATGCAATATTGTTGCGTATGGAGGACGAGAACAGAAACGTCTCCTGAAACACGGAAGAAATTTGAGCACGTAAATCACGAATTTTCAAATGACGTATATCCATACCATCCAGTTTGATGCTGCCTGCATTCACATTATAGGCTCGCATGAGTAGTTGAATTATGGTCGACTTCCCGGACCCTGTTCCTCCTAAAATCCCAATGACCGATCCCGGTGGCGCATCCAGATTGATGTCAACAACAGCAGGTAGCTTATTTCCGTAAGCAAAGGTAACATGTTCAAACGTCACATGTCCCTTCACCTGATCGGCGTTGAGTGTAAGTGCATTAGCTTCATCAGTTACATCTACAGACTGGTTTAGCAACTCCAAAACCCTTTCACCGGAAGCTTTGGACTGCGTATAGTTATTGATATGAAAGCCAATGCTCCAGATGGGACCGATAATATACCAAATTAAGCTAAAGAAGGCGACGAGTTGCCCCAAGGTCATTGACTTCTGTATAACTAGATATCCACCCATCCCCAGGAGAAGAACCACACTGACCGAGGCAATCAGTTCCATCGCGGGGAAAAATCGACTCCATAAGGAAGCAGCCTGAATCTGGTTGCTCTTGTACTGCTCATTACGTACGGAGAATTTTTCAACTTCATAGGATTCGCGAGCAAAAGATTTAACGGTTCGCACACCTGTAATATTTTCTTGTACCGCTGTTGTCAGGGCGCTGAGAGCAATTCGCATTTCCTGAAAGGTGGGATGAATCCGTGATTCAAATTTGAATGTGACGAAGAGTAGCAATGGCATGCTGATCATCGTAAAGAGGGTGAGCTGCCAATTAATATACAGCATCATGATAGAGCCGAATACGACCATCAGTAGCACATTGAGGAGCTGGGCAAAACCAAACCCGATAAAGTTGCGGATCGCCTCCAAATCCCCCGTCAGACGGGACATAAGATCCCCCGTTTTGGCAGTGTCATAATATCTGAAGGATAGAAATTGCAGCTTTTCGTAACAGGCATTGCGAAGTCGATACGCCAAGTAGTTACCTAGCCGTCCACCAAAAAAACCATGTAAAAATTGCATAAACCCTTTGATGATCACGACTCCCAGTACAGTCAGAGCCAGAACTGGAACTTTCTCAAACTCACCGGGAATGATAGCGTTATCAATGAGCCGTTGGAGCAGGTTCGGATACACCAGTCCCAAGGCCGTCGCTATCGCAAGGCATAGAATGGAAAGAAATAGATAATGTCTCCTCTCTCGAAAAAAAACTTGCAGTTGCCTGAGCACTTCCATGTCAAGTCCCTCCATTAGTTGCACGACGTTGTTATATGGCTTAGTGAAGTTTACCATCCGTGTTCCAAGGCGGCAAAGAGGATAATGGGCCGTTTTCAGGCAGGTTCCCAATTGGTAGGTGATTAGACAAATTAAATCGCTTTCTTATCATTGAATATGGCTATTTCCTCAGTTTTCCTTTCTTTTTGAAGTATGCTTAAAACACCGGATTGTCCCGCAACCCGGTGTCCTGACCTTAAAGCAATCGTGAACATATTTATATGGACTCTAAATTCGCGAGCTGACCAGCAAGCTCTTCCCAAACTTGTGGCTCCTCACCGCCCTTAAGTGCATGCTCCATGCCACGAGTAGTCTCCAGCATTTGCTCTCGTAGCTGTGCTTTCTGCCACGTTTGTTCCTCTTGCATCATAGCAATGTAAAAAGAAGACAATCGTTCTCGCTGCTGATCCACAGCTTCCCCGATTAGCTGGCGTAATATGGGCTCCAGTCTAGTTTGTAAATTCGCACGACCCGTCCCTTCGAAAAATAGCTTTGGATTTTTAAAGCTATTCCAATAATCCTTCCACTGAATGGACTCCTGCAAGGAAATACCCATCAGTTCGGGAACAGCCCATTCTCTGAATTCAGGAACTGTACAATCTAATCCATTCAGCTGATGGTTCATATGATGTACGCACTGTTGTATAGCCTTACGCACTAAAGCTTGCCCGGTTTTTTCCAGTCTGAGTGTGGTTGCTAGCAATTCCTGAGACAGCTCCAGTTCGATCAATCGCATCAGTTCACGACCACAAGATGCAAAAGCCGAACGAAGATCACCTACTCCTTCACGCAGAACAGAAGGATGAAACGCTTCTGCCATAAATTCACCCGTTCGGTAGGCTAACCTTTGACGTACATGATACAGCAGTTCATCGGTTTCGTCCGACAACACAGATCCACCATTGCTACCAGTCGAACCAAGGAGCACCTCCTCCAGATCCCTACGGATTCGAGTTAATTGCTCTATTCGGATCTCTCGCTCTTCAGCGCTGTACCGAGCATCAGCAGCATGTTGTTCTATTCGGTTCCGCAGCCGTCCCAGCTCCTGCATAGCAGCTGCAATGGACAAACCTGCCAGCTCTTCGGCTGCAAATGCCGAAAAATCATCTTCAAACGCATCAAACCGTGAAACTGAACGCAGCGAAACCTCTCCCCGCTCGGCTGCTTCCAACGCCAGCATGCTGGAAAGCGGATAAATACGCGGCTTGCGGATTCCGTTCGCTTGAAGTTGTCCCTGTACATGCTGAGTCACAGAATGTAATTCTTCTTCAGAAGAAGCCAAATCAGATGCGTTGACAATAAAAAATGTCTGATCCAGCGCCAGTGTCTCTTTGACTCGGCCCAATTGATTCAAGAACTGTCGGTCCCCTTGTGTAAACGCATGATTATAATATGTCACAAATACAAGGGCGTCTGCATGCTTCATATAATTGAAGGTCACGCCTGTGTGCCGTGCATTCACAGAATCGGCACCTGGCGTATCTACTAGCACGATGCCCTGACGAGTCAAAGCGCAATCATAATAAAGGTCGATATGCTCGACGAAGCATGACTTGCGCTCGGATGCAACAAAATCTCGATATTGCTCTAGATTCACCTCAAGCTCTTTTCCCAGCAAGCTTTCAGCTTCTTCCCATCCAGCTGCTGCAGCCTTCAAAAAACTGTAATGAGGCCTTCCCGCAGGATGAATGCCTTCCGGTGATAACGCATTTACGGCTTCTTGCCAGCCCACGGACGCTGGCTCTCCCAATCCTAATAACCGAAAAGAGTATTTAAGATCTTCCCGTAATGCGTCCACTGATTTCATGTAGACGTCAGCCGTGGCATGGCGTTCATGACTTGTAGGCGCCATAATGCGGTTAATCGCTGCTGTCGTCGGATGCGGCGATACGGGCAACACCGCTTCGCCCAACAAAGCGTTGGCAAAGCTGGACTTCCCGGCGCTGAACGCTCCGAATAGCGCCAATGTAAAGCGCCCGCCCTCCAGTGCAGCGGCACGCGCATGTAAATCCCGAACAGCCGCTTGCATGGCAGGGTACGGGCTTATTAATGCAGCGGCGGCCTTCAATCGTGTCGCTGCTGCATCCAGTCGCGTAAGGCGGCCCCCGGCGGCAGACCGCGCTGTCGTCGTACTTGCTTGTGACTGCACCGATCCGTTGCGCGAGCCAGCAATGTCTGGACGCACGGCACCTGTTGATGCCGTATCTGTCGGGGCAGCAGCGGTGGTCTCAGCCGCAGGAGCAGGCGTGCCCACCCGGGGCAACCCGCCAGGCGCGGAAGCCTGCGGCAGCAAGCTACGCAGCAGGTTGGCGTGCGAAGCTGAGGCTTGCACGCGAGTGCTGTAGCGGCTCGCCGCGTCCGCCTGCGCCAGCAACGCTGTGCGCGCATCCGCGAGAGCCTCGCGGTGGGAGTTGACCCGAGCCGCAAGCTGGGCCAGCAGGCGGTCTACCAGCGCCAACGCCTTACGGCGGCAATCAGCGGTCACCGCAGCGCGTAGGTCCTTGCAATAGTTCAACGTGTACTCAGGAGACAAAGCATTTTCCTTTACTGTCTGCTCTACCAGTTGCCGATCCATTACAGGGCGGATGTCATCCAGCTCCTGCTCCATCGCAGCGGTCCACAAACCTTGGCCTTCTCCCCATGACCTCAGTAACTCACGCACATGAGGCAACAGCTGTCCCTCCACCTGATCAGCCAGCATCTCTGCCAGCCGATCCAAACGGCGCTCCTTTTCTCGCTCTGTCTTGCCTCCGGCAAACCATAACCCTGTTTTAAAGCCCGGCTTACGGCTCTCTAAATATTCGCCAGCCGCTTCACGTAGCACCGCAGGCGTGAGGTGAGCGTGTTCTAATAGATGATCCAGCTCTTGACGCAGCCGTTTATGCTCCTGTTCTGGAAGCATCATCCAGTGTTCATCTTCTTGCTGCAAGGTTTTCTGCTCTATGTCCAGGCGCAAAATGGCTTCTTCTCCACCTGCTTCTTTGAGCAGTACGTTCAGTTCCTCTTCTTCAGCAGCCTGCACTGTCTCCACATGCTGATCTACCAAATGGTGCATAGAGGACACTAAACTATAAGCCAAAAGCTCAGCTTTGCGCTCCAGCAGTTTCGGAATTAAGCACGTCAACTGTTCCCACTGGTTCCAGGGGTGATTTTGCTCCTTCAAGGAAGTAAACAGGATGTCCGTGTAATGTACCTGCCAGGCATGAAAGCTGCTTTCCACCTCATTACGATAACGTGAAAATGATAGCTCCCGCTCTCGGTGCTTATCGATTTGATTGATGATCAAATATAACGGCTTGCCCCAATCCGACAAACTTTTGGCAAAGGACAAATTATTTTCAGATTGGACATGATTGTAGTCCATCACATAAAAAACAATATCAGCCCAATGTAAAGCTGAATGCGTCGCCATCGCGTGTCCGTGGTCTGTGGAATCTACGCCGGGGGTATCCAGCAACACTCCTCCGCCAGATAATATCGGGATATCCTCCCATACTTCAACGGATTCATAGGCCCCACCATTTTTACAATACTCAGCAAGCTCAGATAGGGAAGCTTCCACGATTTCCGGCTCCGGGTTTTCTGCCGATCGGGCTGGATGAATAAGCGCTCTCGAACGTCCATGACGGATGGACACTACATTAGCACTCGTAGGTACCGGTCCAGATGGCAGCACGGTTTTACCGCACAGGCTGTTAATCAAGCTCGATTTACCTGCTGAAAAGTGTCCGCAAAAGGCAATGGTCAGCTCTTGTGCATGCGCTTTTTCCAGCAAATCCCCTACTGCCTTCGCTCCCGTTTCATCCCCCGCTTTACGCAAGGTATCCTGTATCTGTTCTATCGTATTCAACCACTTTTCTGCGTCTCCTGTAATCGTTTGCATCATAAGCTACGGTTTCACTCCTTGTCTTATCTGCACCAAATAGCTATATTGTAGCATTCCTAAGCCACTGTGAGAATCATCACATTAAAAAAACTAAAAAAGCGCTCCCTGCCTGTACCTGGCTTTCGGGAACGCTGTTCTTGTAAATGGAAACCATAAGTTTATTAATAATATCCAAAACAGATCATTACAGTAATGCTTCAATATATTCTTCCATATCCAGAGGGTCAGTCGTTGCTTCAAATCGTTTGATCACTTTCCCGTTCCGATCAATCAGGAATTTCGTGAAATTCCATTTGATCGAATCTCCTGGTAAGTACTCAGGATGACGCTCATGAATTAAAGGAATAAGTATTTTGGCAACCGAATGCGTTTCATCAAAGCCCTCAAAGGGCAACGACGAAGCAAGATATGTAAACAACGGGTGAGCCTGCTCATCACGTACATTCACCTTTTGAAACATAGGGAACGCGACACCATAATTCAGAGTACAAAATGTTTGCACACTTTCATTGGAATCCGGCTCTTGATCGGCAAATTGATTGCATGGAAAACCGAGAATCACCAAGCCTCTATCCTTAAATTGATCATATAGACGCTGCAAATCCTGATATTGAAATGTAAATCCGCACTGGCTGGCCGTATTTACAATCAACACTACTTTATCTTTATAATCACTAAGGACAATCTCCTTGCCGTTCATCGCAATGGCTGAATAATCATAAATGCTCATTTAAGAAACTCCTCTGAAAATGTAATTGAAGATTTCATATTTAAACATGTGAAATTGTCCATATCCAGCGTTTTATGACGTTCTTCAAGGTTTGTGTTAATATGCGCCTACAGGCTGGTTAGACCAGCCGAGCCGCCTACACCGGAACATGCAACGCATGTCGTCCGCAAATTGCACTTAATTAGCTGCAGTCTCAAGCACTGGCAGCAAAATTTCAAATACTTGACCATGCTGTAAAATCGTAATCCCACGGGATTTATCCTTCATTACAACCACTTCTGGCTTTTGTGACATACGCTCCAAGTAATGCTCGGGTACATCACCAGAATGACTAACTGTGATTCCCTCTAGCTCGCGCTCTTCGTTTTCAGCAAACTCTGTTGTTACAATTTGCTCAAAAATATCGGAGAACGCCTCAAAATTGTCTGTATATACCGAAATGCACTTCATTACTCTTCATCCTTTTCTACACATAAATGGTTAAACCCTCTATTACCTTTATAGGTCATTCGGGTCTTTAAGCTCTACGTTTCTTATCTTTTCTGATAAGAGACGTTTTCATACGTTTCTTGCCTTCCCTGCACACATCAAGCAATGGACATACCTGACATTGAGGGTTTTGAGCTTTGCAATGGTAGCGTCCGAAAAAAATGAGTCGGTGATGGGTCACAGACCATTCATCCCTAGGTACCCTTTTCATCAGCTTTTTTTCCACCTCAAGCACTGAATCATCCCAACCTGCAAAGCCGAGCCGTTTGGAAACGCGCTCTACATGCGTATCTACCGCAATAGCTGGTACATCAAAGGCAGTAGATACTACGACATTAGCCGTCTTGCGGCCAACACCAGGTAGCTTGACCAGTTGATCATGCTCCGAAGGTATCTCTCCCCCGTACTGGTCTATCAAAATCCGGCAGAGGTTATGAATATGCTTAGCCTTGTTTCGGTACAAGCCGATTCTACGAATATCCTGCTCCAGTTCCTCAAGAGGAACTGCCAAATAATCCTCAGGTGACTTGTATTTTTGAAACAGGTCTGCCGTTACTTTATTGACCATCTGATCGGAGCATTGAGCAGACAATAACACGGCAATCGTTAATTCAAAAGCATTGTCATGGTTCAGCTCACAATGGGCATCCGGAAACATCGTACCGATGGTGTCCAATATATGACGTGCGGTTGCTGCATTCACGGAAATCCTACCTCCTAGCAAAAAAAACGTCTTGATACGGGATAGCCCGCATCAAGACGGTCACTCTAAATAATCATCCGGAAAGAAACGAATACTATTTGTGCATGACTGCCTGCATAGGCGAGAAATACACTCCTATATTATCATTATCTGTCACAGATTGCACGTGAAAAGTGTGTAAATTCCCAAGAAATTTTCATACAGTCTGATCGATTAGCGACTCATAGGATGCTCCAAATCTACATGTCCCATTAAGGACTCTAGAGATTGACCATCTACAAGCAAATCCAGCGTTTTGACTTCCTTGAATTGGAACATCGTTTGCTTCAAGGCATCGATAGCCAATTCCTCACCGCCAGCTCCCAATCGAGCCTCATCCGGAAGGGAAATATCAAAGGTCAATGCACCGTTATCCAATTTGATCTTATGCACGGTAATTTTCTCGGACCACAACGGAACCAGAGCAGAATCACCGCTCTTTTGTAGAGCTTCAAACGATTTTTGGAATTTTTCCAGCTCGCTTGGATAGGTAATTTCCTTTTTCTGTTCTTTTAAGCCGTTCTCTTGTGTATCCGTGTAGTACACCGTGATCCGCTGTGTTTGACGATCTCCTGACTTTTCCGTGTCTGTCTTGGTCTTTGTAGGCTCCGTCGACGGAGATGCAGGTGTTTGACTCGCTCCATTATTTTCAGCAGACTGAGCTGATGGATCAGGGGTCGTCTGTTCGGGTGTACTATTTTGTGCAGCTGAAGTTTGTGTTTCCTGAGATGGAGTCGCAGGAGCCGATGTTTGCTTAGAGGCACACCCTGCACCTGCAATGGCAAACAGTGCCAGCAGACCTGCAATTACGATTTTTTTGTTCATATGTCTGTCCCCCTCCTTACTTGACGTTGGCAAGCGATTTGTTGAAGATTTATTTTACGTCGAGATACTCTGTGATTCCATCTGCAATCCCTTGAGCTACCCGGTTTTGAAAATCTTCATCAAACAGTGTTGCTTCCTCTTTTGCATTACTCAGATATCCTACTTCAAGCAAAACAGCTGGCATCGTCGTTTCCCGAATTACATGGAAATTCCCATAACGAATGCCTCGGTCTGTCAGACCCGTCGCAGGAGCAAAGTACTTATGCATAACGTTGGCGAACGCTTTGCTTGCACTACGCTGGTAATACGTCTCTGTGCCGTTGGAAGCTGAGCTACCGCTACTGTTAGCATGAATGGACACAAACACGTTGGCTTTAAGATTTTCAGCCACTTTTACGCGCTGTTTAAGCTCCAAAAATGTATCATCGCTACGTGTTAACACAACCTCAAGTTTGGGGTTTTGTTTTAATATGCTTTCTACTTTCAGGGCCATCGCCAGGTTGAAGGTCTTTTCATAATTTTTTCTCGAAATACCAACTGCCCCGGAATCTTTTGCTCCATGTCCAGCATCAATAACAACGACCTTTTTACCATTGCTGTTAACCGGGGATGTCTGTGTGTCATCAGGCTGTGACCCATCCGGTAACGTTGCATCTGGCGTTGTATTCACTGAATCCTTGGAAGCCAGATCGACGATAACACGATTCGATCCATCATTATATGCGGTATAATTCATGGCATGTTTCAAATCAATAACAACGCGCACCGTTGATGGTTCCTTTTGGAATAAAGCATATCGGATACCGGACACATCCGCTTCATTCTCAATGTCCAACGAACCATTTAAGTTGCTATCCAGCTTCTGCTGATCTCCGAAATTGTCTGCAAACGCAGTCGCTGGCAAATCTACCACTACCCGATCGGGGCCTGTCATCGTAAACGCTTTCGGCTTGACGGCACTTGCTGTTGTGATCGTTAAACGGTTTTGGCTGAAACTGACTCCCTGCACCTGTGTCACACCTGAACTGGCATTATTGGTTGGCGCAGTTACACTTCCTGTACCTGTACTGTTATTTCCGGACTTGGGAGGTGTAAATTCCCCGTTTCCAGACCCACTACTGCGGGTATATAATTTTACGGACTTGGAGCTGCTGTCCCATTTTACGTCCAGTCCCATTTGCTCGCCGATAAAACGAAGCGGTACAAGGGCATAATTGGAACGCAGCAGAGGCGAAGCATCCAGACTAATGTCGCTTCCATTGACAGTCGCCGTCTTACTTCCGATTATCATTCGGATCGAGGTACTGTCCTTCTCAATCGTTATGGTTCGCGCCTGCTGCTTCCATGTCACGTCATATCCCAAATTTTCAGAAATTACGCGTAGCGGAACCATCGTACTTCCGCCAATTACTTGTGCCTTAGCACCACTAGGGACACTTAACTGTTGATCGTCGAGATAGATTTGTGTTCCACTCGAAGCCGCATGTCCATAACCCGGAACCGCCCACATGAAGACAAATAATAACAACAAAAAACCAAATTTCTTCATTCGTCACCCTTCCATTCATAATTTTTTTGCCACATGCTCCGGTGCGGCGACCTGATATACGCGCTTATGTAATATCAGACAACCTTATAGACGTTATCTCACACCAAAAGTTGCGAATATATTCCATCATAACAGAAATATACGTGCCAAAGAACTATTTTTGTCGAATTTTGACTAAAAATATGGACCATTCGCTTCCCGTCAAAAGTCACAGTCCGAAAAATGAAAAAAGCTACTTTTCACCCTTATGAATTTCCATCAAAAGGTAAAAATAGCTTATATCACAAGCCTTCTTTAGTTGAGTGTTTCAGTTATTCCTGTGCCTGTTCCAAGGTACTCCTTCAGGCCATCGACAATCCCTTCGGCAATCTTCTGCTGTGTTTCTTCTGTGAACATGGCCGCTTCATTAGACGGATTACTAAGGTAGCCACATTCCAACAGTACAGCAGGCATTTGTGATTTTCTTGTCACCACATGGTTTGCCACCTTAATGCCGTTATCCTTAAACTCAGTTGCTGCTACAAGATGCTTATGCATGATCGTGGCCAGGCTTAAACTTTCCTGACGTGCATAATAGGTTTCAGACCCATTGGCTTTTCCGTTATTGGAGGTCGGCATACTGTTACCATGAATGGAAACAAACACGCTGGCCTGTTGATTATTAGCGAGCTGTGGGCGCTCATCCAGTGTAGGATACGTATCTCCATTGCGAGTCAATACAATTTGAATGTCAGGATCATTTTGGGCAAGCTGCTGGACCTTTAACGCTACAGCCAATGTAAATTCCTTCTCATGTCGTCCAGTCACGCTGCCTGCTCCAGGGTCCTTACCACCATGTCCTGGATCTATTACGACGATTCGCCGTCCTTCGACATTCGTTGGTGCTACCATCTCTGCATTCGTACTACGTTCACGCAACTGAAGGATGATATCGCCTACGCCATTAGTCGAAAGATCGTAATCACGTGTCTGATTCAAAGCAATGACAATACGTGCTCCTCCTTTTGTTCCATCTGCAGGAGCAAATCTGATTTCCTGTACATCCTCACTGTCACTAATTGTCAACGCCCGCGTGCCATCCTTGCGAACCGGGAACGAATGGAGAAGATCTGCCGACAGTGAAGCCTCTGCTAAATCTACAACTATACGGTCAGGTCCCGTCATTTTGGATACTTTAGGAGTTAGATCTTTGTTCAGAGAAATCTTTAGCGTTTCACTCTCAAAAGAAATGTTTTGTACAAGCACCGCATTTGCAGTGGTCTGTTCTACATTTTGCTCCTTGGATGTTGATGGTACGACTTCCGTATGCTTGTCTGCTTCAATTGGAGTTATTGTCGTCGCTGTGGCTGTAGACGTTTTATTTGTGCTTTTTGGACTCTGTGTTGACGTTTGCGACGGTTGTTGGGATTGAGACTGTTTATTCGCTTGTTGAGTTGCAGTCTTCTGACTGAGATTTACGGATTTATTTTCATTATTCCAATCCACCTTTAACCCCATTTGCTCCCCAACAAAACGCAATGGAACCATGGTCGAGCTGCCTCGCAGCACAGGTGGTGCATCCAAACTAACTGTTTTTCCGTTCACATCAGCCGATGTACGGCCTACATACATAGACATATCGGTACTGTTTTTTTGTATTGAAATTTTATAGGCTTGAGGTTCCCACTTAAACTGATATCCAAGCTGCTCCCCAACCACCCTGAGCGGTACCATGACTTTACCATTGACCATTTCAGGCTTGGCATCTGCAGGCGCTTCCACCCTTTTGCCATCCAAAAACAATTCTGCTCCAGCCGCATTCACATGAGGGGAGGACGGCCACAACCAAATCAAAATAGCCGCTAGTATCACCCAACCATATTTCTTCATCCTCATTCCCCTAACTTATATATGTATTTTTTGTGCTACTTACAGACATAGTCCTTCAACCATTTTACATTTACAATACCATGATGAGTTGAACCGTCAACCCCTTATTTACCAATTTATTTTCTAAACATGATAAAAGCCCGCAGGCAAAAGAGTTGCCAGTACGGGCTGTCTGTCTATCAAATAAATCAACTATATTTCTTCATATTGGAGCTAGGCTGGAAATGAACATTTATGCGCCTTGTTTCGCAGCACGTTTTTGCTCATAAGCCAGAATTTCAGACTCATGCTGGAGGGTCAAGCCAATATCATCCAAGCCTTGCAGCAGGAATTGACGGCGATGTTCATCCAGATCAAATTCAATACTCAGGCCGTAATCGTCAGTGATCGTTTTTTCATTCAGGTCTACGTTTAGTTGGTAGTTATCATGCTTCGCCGTGCGCTGGAACAATTCCTCTACTTGCTCTTCAGACAGTTTGATCGGCAAAATACCGTTTTTAAAACAGTTATTATAGAAGATATCTGCAAAAGACGGTGCGATTACACAACGAAACCCATAGTCCATGATTGCCCACGGCGCATGCTCACGGGAGGAGCCGCAACCAAAGTTGGCGCGAGAGATCAGAACAGATGCCCCTGCATAACGAGGCTTGTTCGGTTCAAATTCAGGATTAATATTGCCCGCTTCATCAAACCGCCACTCGTAGAACAAAAACTGCCCAAAGCCTGTGCGCTCGATTCGTTTCAAAAATTGCTTAGGAATAATAGCATCCGTATCCACGTTCACCCGATCCACAGGCGCTACAATTCCTTTTAAAGTTGTGAAAGCTTCCATCGTTAATTCCTCCTCCGTATCCTAGCGGACAACTTCTTCCTGCTTGAATTTCCAATCCCGTACATCGACAAAATGTCCATGAATCGCCGCAGCGGCTGCCATTGCTGGAGATACAAGGTGAGTACGTCCTCCGCGTCCCTGACGACCTTCAAAGTTGCGATTAGAAGTTGACGCACAACGCTGTCCCGGTTGAAGCACATCTGGATTCATCGCAAGACACATGCTGCAACCCGCTTCGCGCCATTCAAATCCTGCTTCTTGAAAAATGACGTCCAGTCCTTCTTCTTCAGCCTGAATCTTCACACGACCCGAACCTGGTACGACGATTGCCGTGACTTTGTCAGAAACCTTGTAGCCTTTAGCTACCTCGGCCGCAGCGCGCAAATCTTCAATCCGGCCGTTGGTACAGGAGCCGATAAACACGTAGTCAATCGCAATATCCGTGATCGGTGTACCTGGCTTCAAATCCATATATTCAAGCGCTTTTTCAGCTGCTTTACGTTCGTTTTCTGTCGGCAATTCTGCCGGAGTCGGTACGGTTGAGGAAATATCTGTTCCCATACCCGGACTGGTGCCCCAGGTTACTTGTGGTATCAAAGCATCGACGTCAAACTCCAGTACGACATCAAACTCGGCGCCTTCATCGGTGACAAGTGCTTTCCACTCAGCAACTGCTTGCTCAAAAGCAGCTCCTTGCGGCACATGCTCGCGTCCACGCAAGTAGTTGAAGGTTGTTTCGTCCGGTGCAATCATACCTGCTCTGGCTCCGCCTTCAATGGACATGTTACACACTGTCATGCGCTCTTCCATGCTCAACTCGCGGATGGACTCACCTGTGTACTCAATAACATAGCCTGTAGCGAAATCTGTACCGTATTTGGCGATGACACCCAAAATCATGTCCTTTGCCGTCACACCAGGTTTGCGACGCCCTACGAAACGAACTTCCATCGTTTTTGCTTTTGCTTGCTGGAGACATTGCGTTGCCAATACGTGCTCTACCTCACTGGTTCCGATACCAAAAGCGAGCGCTCCGAACGCCCCGTGTGTGGAGGTATGGCTATCACCACAAACAATCGTTTTTCCCGGATGAGTCAGACCCAGTTCAGGCCCCATAACGTGAACGACACCTTGATCCACCGTATCCAGATCATATAGTGTGACACCGAAATCGCGGCAATTTTGAGTTAATGTATCAATCTGCTGCTTGGAAATCGGGTCCGTAATGTTGTAACGATCTTTTGTCGGTACATTATGATCCATTGTGGCAAACGTGAGCTCTGGACGACGCACCTTGCGCCCGCTAAGACGTAGTCCTTCAAACGCCTGCGGCGAAGTTACCTCATGTACGAGGTGAAGATCAATGTACAAAATACTCGGCTTGCCCGCTTCCTGATAGATGACATGGTTATCCCAAATTTTCTCGAACATGGTCTTTTTACTCATCAATATTCACCCCTGTGTTTTTCGAACCTAGTGGAGAGAAGCTGTACGGCTCTCTCTTGGATGTCAACAATATACCACGACGTGTCTGATTGGTCTAAGATATGATATCTATAGAAGTGATAGTCTTGACCTATAAGCGTGCTAGAGAAAATATTGAGGCAGGGAGTGAAGTTGGTAGGATAGAAAAATATATCCCTCTAGTTTTCTAACCAACATTTGCCCCGAGAGCTATGTATCTTGGAAGATTAACACACCAAAGGCCGAAGGTTATTTTTCCTTTCGACCTTTGGTATGACTCTATTTTTATATCATTATAGTTTTCTGTTAAACCTTGAGATTCAGTGTTTCTCCATATCGTACAGCGTCAACCTCCGCTGACAGTTTACTTCAAATAGGTTCCCGTTTCTCCAATTCCACCCCTGCCATTCAATACATATACCCTTGCATTTCCTTTACCGGAGCAAGTCAAGGTGATTTTGCCATCCGTAACGGTTTTGGAATCACCGGTCACTGCATCCACATAGATTCCGTTCGGAATCCCGGAAAATGTTGCATTTCCTGAAATGGTGACCAACGCAAAACTGTCAATGCCTTTGGCGCTGTCAGTATATCTTCTCTTAAACGCAAGATTGCCCGTTACATTCTCTGTAGAATACTGGCCTTTTTGCAAGGCAGGAACAGCTCTTCTAATTAAATTTAGCTGTCTGATATGTTTCGCCAGAGGATGGTTGAGTGATTCCGCAAGCGTGCCAGTAGCGTTTGTGTATTTGCCATAATCTTGTACCATAACACTGCCTTCTATGTGATCCCCGTAATAAGCCCGTCCCGTTTTGCTTAGCGGTGCGTTTGGACCCGGATCAATGGCTGCCCCCTTTTGAAATTCAATTTCGGAGCCATAGAAGATGGCGGGTATTCCGCGGAAGGTGAACATCAGATCGAGATTCTCGGCCCAAGTATCTTGTGTGCCCGCAAATCTTTGATTTTCCGGAGCCTGGTCAGGCGCATAGTCATGGGAGTCGACATAGGTCACATTCCACGTAGCATCATTATAGTATTGGTCGCCACTTCTCATATTAAAGGCTTCATGCGCGGTCTTGAATGCCCAATGCATCGGGAAATCAATCACATCCATGCCCGATTTCCTCGAATAGTCAGGTGTATGATAGGTATTGCCGATTAAGAAAGCATTGTTCGAGGTTGGCTGTCCTGCTGTAGTAGAGTTATCCGCCCACTCTTGTTCAACCGACATTTTATTAGAGGCATAGTCATTTTTCCCATCGCCCGGATACGATTTTGAAGCCTTCCAAGTATAGAATGGTGTTGAGATCGCTGGAATTCCGCTGTTCCAAACATCTCTGTACCGGGTGGCTACTTCTCCAAAAACATAGAAATCCGAGCCGCCTCTTGTCTTCCAGGCAGGAATATAGTATTTATTGAAAATATACCGGCTCACATGCTTCACTGTATCGACACGGAAAGCGTCCACACCCATGTCTATATAGTGATTGTAAGTATCAATTAAATATTTGTTAACTGCAGGGTTTTCTGTATTCAAATCCACGCAATCTCCCGCTATCTGACCAGTCTGAACAGTATAGGATTCCCAGGAAAGACTTTTCTCTGTATGGTAAATGTTATTGTTCGTTTCCGTATTCTTCATTAGAGCGAGCCTTGCCTGATACTGCTGATCGGGTGTCATGGAATCATAGTTTGGCGGCAGCTTATCCGTAGTTTTCACCAAGTTGTTACCGGTATCCGGTTTAGCCGGATCTTTCTTAAACATGGGGTACAGATTCTCTTCACCAAAATTGCCGGTATGATTGACGACGATGTCCTGAATGACCTTCAGCCCTTTGGCATGGGCCGCATTGATCAAATCCTGATAAGAAGCTCCCGCCGATTCATACCTTGGGTCTACTTTGGCAAAATTTATAGCATGGTAACCATGATAATCATAACCGCTGGCATTCTGCACAACAGGTGTAATCCAGATGGCACTAAATCCGAGGGCTTTGATATAATCGAGTTTCTGAATCAGCCCCTTAAAATCTCCTCTCCAAGCAGGGTCTGAATCTGGATTACGCGCCTTGGCATCATCCCATGCGTGCACATTGTTGCTTGGATCACCGTCATAGAACCGGGAAGTAATCACGAAGTAAATAGTGTCTTCCCGAAAATCACCTTTGTCTCCAATATTATAAACAAAGCTCTGTTTGGTTTGATTTCCAGCACCGTCTATAACAAGAAATTTTAATGTCGTGGTCTTGGAGATAAGGATGGATGGTCCGGTCAATCCGGCCAATGCGTTACCGAGGATGTAGACTTTTGAGCTTGTGGTCGGTTCCGTACCATCCTCCGTGTAGTATGCCTTGGTCGTTGCCGCCTTGTTATCTTTCAGGTTGAAGGATACAGTCACAGAGGAACCGGAATGCCCGGCAGGCAAATTCGCTGTGATTGTCGGAGCTTGCAAATCGGCATTCAGGTCAATTACATAATCGAAAGAGGATGCATTTCCGGTTTGACCGATTGAATTGACGGCGATGGCCTTGATAGTCAAAGAGGAAGCAACCTGAATTGGAGTGGTATACAAGGTCGAGGAGGTCGTAGGTGTCGAACCGTCTACCGTATAATAAATCTTGTCGCTACTGTTGGTGCTGGAAAGCGTTACCGTTTGAGCCGAATCGTATGTTTTCGGCACGGGAGAGATGGAAACCGCCGGAATTTTTGGAGTTTCCGGGTTGGCATCATACCATACATTATCCGTGTAATACCAACCCTCTTTCACACTGCGAGACAAGTCGGCCGTCTGTTTGCCACTACTGTCATTAAAAATGAGACTTGAGCCTGTCGCCTCGGCAATGGTATAGCTATACCAGTCGTTTCCGTCCGACTTCATCAGAATTCCTGGCCACGCCCCACTAATCGGAACAGTTGACGGATTCAAATTCCAGTAATGGATTCGAATTGTTGAATTCCAGTTTGAAGGCTTCTTAAAGTGAACCGTTAATCCGTTTTGAGTTGCTGTAGGTGTTGCTAAAGGTGCATATGTTGCACTAACGGTAGAAGTAGCAGCCGATGATGGAAGAGCATTCACTGTAGAATTCATATAGGTTGCTGTATAATCGGTATAACTGGCCGAAGCACCACTAGGTAAACCGAAGAAGTTCAAGCAAAGCGACAATATAATCAACCAAGAAATAAAACTCCCTGTTTTTTTTCTTAGCAAGTTAACACCCTCCTGATAAAATTTAGTGGGTAAATCGTGCAACCGGTTGCATAAAAACAAAAAAAAAAGAAAGACACTTATTTGGATAAAATGAATCTATTGATCGCCTCCTCCGTGTTATGTAGGGAAAATAATCATTGTACGCGCTTACAAAACTAGCACTTAGAAAAGCCCATTTAAATACGGCTCAATAATACCCAATGATTTTTCCTTTTTTGATTATATCATCCATACTTTTCCTCGGTCAATGTATTTGCTAGTGTGTAGATTTCCTCGCTCGCTAAATTCCCAGCACACCTATCTCCAATCTAAACTATGTAAAATTTTGGTTAGGTGTAATGAATTTCACATCTTTCCGGGTCAACCTGTTCTACCATAGAAGAGTGATACGCCGTGCTGGGCAGACCATTTTGGTTGGGACGTCTACTTCCTTTTCTAAATTAGCTACAGAGGCTGTCTGGCATGTGCGGCAAGTACGCCTTTATTTTGATTCGAAGCGGAGTGTCCAGATGTTGAATACCGAATTGGAATACCGTGAGCGCATCAGGAAGCTGGCCGTATGTATTGTCAAGCATTACCGAGGAAAAGGACCGGACAACGTTAAGGTTTCTCTCAACTCACCACTCCGAGTTACAGTAGAGATCCAGGGTACTTTGTCTAATCTGTCCGAAATTCTCGTTCATGAAGGCGCTGTGGAAAAGGTCAGTGATTACTGGAACGTCCTTCGTCCTTATCTGGAAAAGGAGTTTATGAGGGAAGCCGAAAAAACACTTGGCAGTCCCTTCACTTACACTTGGGAGGTCTGCCCCTCCGTCCATGGAGACGGACATATTATCATTACTCTTGAACTACAACACATACCCCGGTTGGATTAGCGGGAAGGAGATCATCTCCTCGCTCGCGGATAAGCCAGTACAGGATGCAGCGTGAAGCGGCATTTTTGTATTGGCTTTTTTTCATGTTACGAGTTTCATCTATTTCATATAAAAAGAGGTGCTGCACTCATGGCAGACAAGGTATTAACAGTATGTCCCTACTGCGGAAGCGGTTGTCAGCTTCATTTGCTAGTGGACAAAGGACAGGTAATTGGCGCAGAGCCGGCTAATGGTCGTACAAATGAAGGAACATTGTGTTTGAAAGGACATTATGGGTGGGATTTTCTGAATGATCCACAGATTCTGACTGCACGCTTGCGCAAGCCCATGATTCGCAAAAATGGAGTCATGGAGGAAGTGGAGTGGAATGAAGCCATTCAGTATACTGCCGAACGACTGTCAGCAATTAAGGAAAAGTATGGTCCTGACTCTATCATGGGGACGGGCTCCGCACGCGGTCCGGGAAATGAAGCCAATTATGTTATGCAAAAATTCATGCGGGCAGTCATTGGCACCAACAATATTGATCATTGCGCTCGTGTATGCCACGGCCCTTCTGTAGCAGGTTTGACTTACTCGCTCGGGGACGGGGCTATGTCCAACTCTATTCCTGAAATTGAACACTCTGATCTCATATTCGTATTTGGATACAACGCGCCCGAAACGCATCCAATCGTCGCAAGACGCATCGTAGCAGCCAAGCAACGAGGTGCCAAAATTATTGTATGTGATCCACGCATGACTGAAACTGGACGCATTTCAGATATGTGGCTACCTCTAAAAGGCGGCTCGAACATGGCTTTGGTGAACGCTTTTGGTCATGTGCTAGTGCATGAAGGGCTGTACGACAAAAGATATGTGGAAGCAAACACAGAAGGCTTTGCCGAATACGTAGATAGCATTAAAAAATATACGCCCGAATATGCAGAAGGCATCACAGGTGTCAAGGCGGCTGACATTCGGGCGGCTATGAGGGAATATGCCAAGGCTCCTACCGCTACAATTCTGTACGGAATGGGCGTATGTCAATTTTCACAGGCTGTTGATGTGGTAAAAGGGCTCGCTTCCCTTGCCCTACTGACCGGAAATCTGGGCAAGCCAAATGTAGGTATTGGACCTGTACGTGGACAAAACAATGTTCAGGGCTCCTGCGACATGGGTGCATTACCTAATGTGTATCCTGGTTACCAGGATGTCATTGACACCGCAGTTCGCAAAAAGTTTGAAAAAGCATGGGGTGTTGAGCTACCGCGTAAAAAAGGATATTCACTTACAGAAGTACCGCATCTCATTCTGAAAGAGAACAAGCTGAAGGCTTATTATATTTTCGGCGAAGACCCTGTACAGAGTGATCCGAACGCTGCCGAGCTGCGTGAAGCGCTAGAACAATTGGAATTTGTCGTGGTGCAGGATATTTTCATGAACAAAACGGCGCTGCATGCGGATGTCATCCTCCCTTCTACCTCTTGGGGCGAGCATGACGGGGTGTATTCTTCGGCAGATCGGGGCTTTCAGCGTATCCGTAAGGCCGTCGAGCCGCAAGGTGATGTAAAGCCTGACTGGGCCATCATTAGTGAGGTTGCTACCGCCATGGGCTACCCTATGTCCTATGCGAACACAGAGGAAATTTGGGATGAAATGCGAAGCCTCAGTCCTTTATTCGCTGGTGCCAGCTACCAGAAAATGGAGGAACAAGGCGGCGTGCAATGGCCCTGCCCTACAGAGGATCATCCAGGTACACCGTATTTGTACAAAGGCAATCAATTTTCCACACCTAGTGGTAAAGGACGATTATTCGCCTGCGAATGGCGTCCGCCGCAAGAACAGCCGGATGCAAAATTCCCGCTTGTCTTATCTACAGTCCGTGAGGTAGGCCATTATTCGGTGCGTACGATGACTGGGAATTGCCGTGCATTACGCCAGTTGTCTGATGAGCCTGGATTTATTCAGATTAGCCCAGAAGACGGAGCAGATCTGAATATTCTGGATGGCGAAATTGTTGCCATCTCCTCCCGTCGGGGACGCATCATGGCGCGGGCACAAATTAGCGACCGTGTGCAACAAGGTGCGACCTACATGACCTATCACTGGTGGGTCGGAGCATGTAACGAGTTAACCGCCGATTTTCTCGATCCGGTATCCAAAACTCCAGAATTGAAATACTGCGCCATCCGGTTGGAACGGATTGCCGACCAAGCGCAGGCTGAACGGGATGTGCATGAATCGTACCAAAAGATTCGCAGACAGATGAACGTCCAGGAAGCCGTTCTAGCTGACAAGGTGACAAGATGAGCGGCGTACGAAACACGTTAAACCATTCGACGAGCAGAATGGGTTCAGCCAATAGAACAAGTGCTGTTGCCTCCTCTTTCGTCGTTGCGGATGGCGGGCAATGTATTGGCTGCAAAGCCTGCGAACTGGCGTGCTTTGCCGTTCACGGTCAGGCGAGTGGCATAGGCGCTTCGATCGGAACCGTCAGCGTGCCTGTGGTGCCCAAGGTGTATGTGGTGCGAGCTGGGGATACGTACGTGCCAGTGCAATGCCGGCATTGTGAGAATGCCCCCTGTGCACATGCCTGCCCGGTGCAGGCCATTCGTCAGGAGGACGGCGTAGTCATGATTGATGAGGAACGATGCATCGGCTGCACCTCCTGTGTTTTGGCCTGCCCCTTCGGGGCAATCGAGGTGTCTCCGGTCTATCGAGCCGGGCACGTTATCACGCAGCCCGGCCTGACTCACCGTGCAAATCGAACCGCGCTTCCCCGCACTGCGGCAAGCAAATGCGATTTGTGCGCGGAAACAGAGAACGGACAGCCTGCTTGTGTAGAAGCCTGTCCAAATCATGTGCTACGGCTGGCCAATGGTATATCCGACTCGCCTCCAGAGCCTCGGCGGGAAGTCTTTTTCCCACGCCTGTAAGGTCAAAATCAGCCGCAGAAAGGTAGAAAAACATGTCAACAACAGACAAGATCTCTTCGCCTCCTTGTATGAGGACGTCTGATTCTACAGACCCCGTCATTCATATTGACCCAACGCTCTGCACTGGATGCAGACGCTGTGCGGGTGTTTGTCCGGTAGATGCCATAGAGGGACTGCCTGGAGAACCTCAAACCGTGAACGCAGACCGCTGTGTTATTTGCGGTCAATGTGTGCAAATATGCAGCGTGTACGCCTCAGATTGGGCAGATTCATCTCCACAGGCAGCCGCCATCAGACGACAGGAACGTATACGTGAACGCGATATGCCTGCCGACATCGGCGAACCGCTATTTGCTGCCTATTATAGCTATAACCTGAATAAGGTAGCTGACATGATGAAGAAGCCAGGACAGCTTCGAATCGTGCAGTGCGCCCCAGCCATTCGCGTGTCACTCGCGGAGGAATTTGGTATGCCGTTTGGTACCCTGACGCCCGGCAAAATGGCCGCTGCCCTTCGTCGTCTCGGCTTCGATCGAGTATATGATACGAATTTCGGAGCTGACGTAACCATCATGGAAGAAGGCACTGAGCTGATTCGCCGCGTAACCGAGGGTGGACCGTTACCGATGTTCACATCCTGCTGTCCAGCTTGGGTCCGTTTTGCCGAGATTGAATACCCCGATCTGCTAGACCATCTATCCAGTTGCAAATCGCCAATGCAAATGGTGGGAGCGCTGATCAAGACCTATGGTGCACAGCTGGATGAGGTGGAACCTGCGAATATTTACAGCGTCGCGATCATGCCATGTACCTGCAAACAATTTGAATGCGATCGTCCCGAAATGGAATCCGACGGTTATCGTGATGTGGATGAGGTGCTGACCACGCGTGAGCTGGCATACTGGATCAAGCAGCGCGGCATTGATTTTATGAACCTGCCTGATGAAGAATTTGATGCACCGCTAGGACAATATTCAGGCGCAGGCACTATTTTTGGGGTAACTGGAGGAGTTATGGAAGCTGCCATCCGCACAGGCTATGAGCTGCTGACGAATGAGAAGCTGCCCAAGCTCCAGCTGGATTTTGTCCGTGGCGAGGAAGGCATTCGAGTAGCAGAGGTACAGGTGGGCGAGCTGCAGCTCAAGGTGGCGGTCGTCGCTGGACTCCAGCATGCCTACCAACTCCTGGATCGTGTGCAGGCGGGTGAATGTGATTATCATTTTATTGAGGTCATGGGCTGTCCAGCCGGCTGTATCAGCGGAGGAGGGCAACCCAAGCTCATGTTGGAAAAACAAAAAATCGAGGCTTATCGTGCGCGTAAATCGTCCATCTACGGACATGATGCTGCATCTCAGGTGCGCAAATCGCATGAGAATCCTTTTATCATCAAGCTGTACGATGAATTTCTGGGTGAGCCGCTAGGTCATGTATCGCACCATCTGCTGCACACGACCTTCCAAAAGCGTGGACTCGGCAAGCAGAGCCGTAGCAATGATATGCCCGTCAAAGGGCATAACGATTATTCCATTCATTAGTACGCTCAACACATAAGTATGATCATTAGAAATTATATTTTGCTGTTAGTTAGAGAGGAGTCGAGTTGTATGAATCGCTTTGTTTTAGCTGATCCCGATCAGTGTATCGGCTGTCGCACCTGTGAAATCGCCTGTGTTATCGCACATTCGCCGGAGAACCCCTTTATCTCGCCAGATGACGAGTTTCATTTTCACCCTCGCCTACAGGTGATCAAATCATTCGGAGTCACTGCACCTGTTCAGTGTCGTCACTGTGAGGATGCTCCATGTGCTAATGCCTGTCCGAACGGCTCCATTACGAACGCAGACGGCTGCATTCTTATTAATAGCGAAAGCTGCATTGGCTGTAAAACCTGTATGATCGCCTGCCCTTACGGTGCGATTACCATGGTGCCTCAATACAGAGACGGGCAGCCGGTCGTGCAAGACGGACTGTACACCAATGTGTCGGGTCGTTTGCAACCTAAAGAACGCATGATTGCCAGCAAATGTGATTTGTGCGAAGGTGTGGACGGCGGACCGGCCTGTATTGGAAAATGTCCAACTCAAGCCCTCAAGCTGGTCGAGCCAGATCTGGTTCATGCCCGGGTTGAGGAAAAACGAGCTGCAAGTGCACGTCAGCTGCTGCATATGACACGCATTCCGGCGACGGGTCTATAACATGACTCCGTCTTCTCCTCTGGTCAAAGTTATGCGGACCGAACGGGATGCACTAGGAGACATGGAAATTCCTATGGATGCCTTGTACGGTATTCATACCGCACGTGCGATGAACAATTTTGCAGTCAGCGGCAGGCCCGTGAACAGAAATCTGATTCACGCTCTTGTGTTGGTAAAAAAAACCGCCGCTCAAGTGAATGGTGAGCAGACCCGGTTGTCTGCCCACCGGGTCTCTGCCATTGTAAATGCCTGCGATGAATTACTCGCAGGACGGCATCAAGATATGTTTACCGTGGATGCCATGCAAGGCGGCGCAGGCACCAGTACCCATATGAACGTAAATGAGGTCATTGCTAATTTGGCCATTGTACAGCTAGGGGGGCAGCCAGGACAATATGAGCTTGTACATCCGCTGGATGATGTGAACTGCTGTCAATCTACGAATGATGTATATCCGACGGCGCTACGAATTGCTGCGATACGCCTGCTGCGCCCTTTGTGTGACACGATGTCTTCGTTACAAAATGCTTTACAGCAAAAAGAAATAGAATATGCCGACCTGCTCAAGCTAGGTCGCACACAGCTAATGGATGCCCTGCCTATGATGGCCGGGCAAGGCTTTGGCGCCTACGCAAAAGCTATAGGGCGTGACCGTTGGCGCCTCTATAAAGCCGAAGAGCGGCTACGAGAAATCCCTATTGGAGGCACGGCGATTGGCACAGGTATGAATGCGCCTCGGGCTTACAGCTACCGGATGGTCGAAAAGCTGGCGGATGAGACTGGATTAGGGCTATGCCTTAGCGACCACCCCATGGACCCGATTCAAAATATGGATGTCTTCGTCGAGGTGTCAGGTCTACTTAAATCCGCCGCGGTAAATCTGCTCAAAATATCTAGCGATTTTCGTCTGCTAGCCTCTGGTCCTTTCGGTGGTATCGGTGAATACCTGCTGCCCCCAGTCCAAGCTGGTTCCTCTATTATGCCTGGCAAGGTCAATCCGGTGATGGCAGAAATGGCCGGATTGACAGCGATGCGTGTGATGGCCGAAGATGCGGCTATCACGATGGCTGCTGCCTCTGGACAGCTGGAGCTGAACGCGTTTCTGCCGTTGATTGCCGAATCGCTGCTGGAATCGCTGCATATTCTCACCAATGCCGTTCAACTGTTCGAGGAACGGTGTGTGCGCGGTCTGATCGTACAGGAGGAACGCTGCTCTGCTAATCTGCACAGCTCAGCTGTGATGGCCTCCGCGCTGGTCGCTGAGCTTGGCTATGATGAAGCTGCTTCCATTGCATCAGCAGCCATTGCACAGGGTCGCACACCAGAGGATATTGCAGAGGATCGCGGTCAGCTGACCCGTGCGCGGATTGACCAATTGTGCCATCCCTATACCGTAA
Source organism: Paenibacillus sp. ALE2 (assembly GCF_054113385.1). NCBI lineage: Bacteria > Bacillati > Bacillota > Bacilli > Caryophanales > Paenibacillaceae > Paenibacillus > Paenibacillus sp. ALE2. Next base: position 4,084,154 of record NZ_CM134213.1, on the reverse strand, counting down.
CCAAGCCCGGAATTCCGGGGCAGGAAGAAGGAACTCATCATGGGAATGAATGATACCCCAAGAAGTAACCGACCACATATCGTTCTGCTTGGTCGCCGAAATGCAGGCAAATCCAGCATTCTGAACGCCTTGACCGGCCAGCCCGCCGCTGTGGTATCACCTATAGGAGGAACGACTACGGACCCCGTTTTCAAGCCGATGGAGCTACTTCCTGCGGGTCCCATTGTTCTGGTGGATACCGCCGGACTGGACGATGAGGGTGAGATCGGGGAGTTGCGCCGCAACAAAACGCTAGAAATACTTAATAGTACAGACTTGGCTCTGCTGGTCATCGACGCCACTGTTGGAGTCGGACCATTCGAGTACGAGCTGCTCGAGAAGCTACGCACCAAAAAGATTCCTGTCATTGGTGTACTAAATAAAATAGATACCCTTGCTGAATCAGATCCAATGGCTGCAACGCTGGAGACCGAATTGAATCTCGCACTGATTCCTTTCAGTGCATCTGTGCTCCGAGGGGACGCAAAACTGAAAAAGGCCATCACAAATACACTCCCCCAAAACGAAGATCGCTTTCGTATCGTAGGTGACCTGTTGTCACCCGGCGATCTGGTCGTGCTGGTGGTTCCCATCGATAAAGCTGCGCCAAAGGGCCGATTGATTCTGCCGCAGCAGCAAACGATCCGTGATACGCTAGAGAGCGATGCCATCGCTGTCGTGACCAAAGAGCATGAGCTACGTTTGACGCTGGAGCGACTGGGACGCAAGCCCAGCCTGGTCATTACCGATTCACAGGTCTTTATGAAAGTTGCGGCCGACACGCCCAAGGATATACCACTTACCTCTTTCTCCATTCTGTTCGCCCGTCACAAAGGCGATCTGGACGAACTGGTGCGAGGAGCAAGAGCCATTGAACGCCTCAAGGACGGAGACCATGTGCTCATTGCGGAAGCCTGCACTCACCAATGTCAATCTGACGATATTGGTCGAGTAAAAATCCCTCGTTGGCTGCGTCAAACGATAGGCAAACGCCTCATTATCGAGCATGCATCTGGCTCCAGTTTCCCTGACGATTTGAGTGAATATGCGTTGGTTATTCATTGCGGTGCCTGTATGCTCAATCGGCGTACAATGCTTCACCGAATGTCTGAAACGAAAGCCGCCAGGGTGCCGATTGTGAACTATGGTGTGTTTATCGCTTATGTCCAGGGAGTCTTCCCCCGGGCTATTGAATGCTTTCCATCTGCTATGCTAGCCTGGGAGCAAGCCGCTAAAGCAGGAAGTTATTCTTAAAATCTCGTCATTAATATTCTTTTCTCTAGACATACAAAAGCAGCCGCGCTGATTCCAACGCGACTGCTTTTTATTTTCAAATGCTATTATTATCAATTGCTAAAAATACAAATCGCGCTCGCCTGCTTCCAATCGTTCAAGTCTGTCAAGCGTCAAACGGCGCGTTGATTCACGTGGTATACGCTCCAGATTTTCACGCAGAGCAGCAGCTCCCAATTCACGTGCTTCCTCATCCCCATAATCCAGTAGATATTCTTGGAAGGTCAGCAGCGAATTTGGCTGGCACACATTGTGAATTTGTCCGGATTTGGCAAGTTCCATGAAGCGATCTCCGGTTCGTCCCTCACGGTAGCAAGCTGTACAGTAGCTTGGCATATATCCGCCACGGCACAAACTTTTAATAATTTCCGATGGAGAGCGATGGTCTCCCACCTCAAATTGAGGCTTATCTTCCGTCTCCTGTTTTGCATAGGCGCCTACGCCTGTAGCTGATCCAGCACTAATCTGTGACACGCCTAAACCAATGACACGGTCTCTATATTCCGGCTCCTCGCGCGTAGACAGGATCATCCCAGCATAAGGGACAGCCAGTCGAAGAACGGATACAATTTTCATAAAATCATCATCGTTGACCAGGTACGGATACCGCTCCAGGTCTACATTTTCAGCCGGACGCAATCGTGGAACCGAGACCGTGTGAGGCCCGCAGCCAAAGGTTTCTTCCAAGTGTTCGGCATGTTTCAGCATGGCTACAGTTTCATAGCGGAAATCATACAAGCCATACAACACACCGATCCCCACATCATCTATTCCCGCACGCATGGCCCGATCCATTGCGGTGGTGTGCCAATCATAATCCCGTTTGGGTCCCTGCAGATGAAATTTGCGATAGCTCTCCCGATGATACGTTTCCTGAAATAAAATATACGTACCAATACCTACCTCTGCCAGCTTCCGATAGTCCTCCTCGGTTGTGGATGCAATATTCACATTAATCCGCCGAATGCTGCCGTTATCTACCTTGACCTCATAGATCTGGCGCAGACAATCGACAATATAGTCTATGGGACAATGGACTGGGTCTTCCCCCGCTTCTAATACAAGTCGCTTGTGTCCCAGTTCTTGAAGCACTCTAACCTCCTCCACCAATTCCTCCGGGGTCAGGCGGCTACGCGTAAAGCTATCATTGGTATGCTTATACCCACAATATTCGCAGTTATTAACGCAGTGGTTGCTTACATATAAAGGAGCGAACAGCACAATCCGGTTGCCATAAATCTGCTCTTTGACGGCCCGCGAAGATTTGAACATCTCTTCCAATAATTCAGGATCATCTACATGCAAAAGAGCCGCCGCTTCACTTGCATTCAGCCCGCGGCAGGCTCTACCCTTTTCTAAAATTTCCAAAATGCGTTGTCGATTTGTTGCCTCTTGTTTCCCCTGCTCCACTGCGGCCATTATCTCTGCTTCATTAATAAAATCTGCCGACACTTTCTCCCGTACTCCACTCACGTATACCCATCTCCTTATTTATGGTTACTGCAATGTTTCCGTCACGTTCTCACACGGTCCCCTGTCTCATAAGCTGTCGTTGCACTCTCAAACTATCGCCGCGCCCCATATCGACTTCAAATCCCGCTCCACGGATTCGCAGCTCCAAGCAATGTCTACATTGGGCAGACTCATCGCCCAAACATATTTTATTCTCATAAATCGCATACTTAGGCCTCACCGCCAGTGGCGACAAATTAGGCATCACCACATTCGCTCCCGCCTGAAGCGCCTTCTCCCTTCCCTGGGGATGAATCGTCCCCATGGCCGTGGATGCCGGAATAAGCGCATCTGGAACGACCAACCGGGATAATGAAATGATATCAAGTGCCTTTTCCATGCTCCCCTGGCTGGCCTCACGAAGCGGCGTATTGCTATGTGGTAAAAAGGGGCCAATCCCGATCATATCTGGCGACAGGCTATGCAAATAGACCAAATCATCTGCTAATTCACTGTTCGTTTGTCCCGGCAATCCCACCATACATCCAGCCCCGATCTGAAAGCCGATCCGTTGCAAAGCCAGTAGCCGGCTACGCCTGCTTTCGATCGTCATCGTCGGATGCAGCTTGGCGTACAAACTGGGTGAAGCTGTCTCATGCCGGAGCAAAAAACGGTCCGCGCCCGCCTCGTATAGTTGCTCATAAGTTTCGTCATCCCGTTCACCGATGGACAATGTAACCGCCACATCTGCAAAACGGCTTTTAATTTCCCGAATTAGTTTCGTCAGCCGGGCAGCCGTAAACCAGTAATCTTCCCCACTTTGCAAAACAAAGGTCCGATAACCCAGTTCATACCCCTCCGCGCAGCAGGCCAGAATTTCTTCCGGCTGCAAACGGTAACGGTCTGCCTGTTTATTCGAAGCACGCAGCCCACAGTACATGCAATTCTGACGACATATACTTGAGAATTCAATTAATCCTCGTAAAAAAACACCTTTGCCATAACGCTCCAATTTGGTGCGAGCTGCCAGTTGGCGCAGTTGTGCTCGTAGCGTCGGCTCACTATCCAGACGTGTCAGCAGCTCCGTCATTTCCGTATGCGTCCATTCCTTGCCATCAGCCAGACGCAGTAATAATTCGTCCGTGACTCATCCCTTCTTCCCTCGTCCATCCGGACTTTACATCATCAGTGGCTTATATCGTACATGTATTATTCTAGCAACATCAGAGAGAATATAACGTGACTAGTTTCACAAAAAATCCCATTTTCTGAAAACCAATTTCATTCTCACCTTAAAAACTACATATTCATCTCAACACACAAAAAAAGCTGTTCCTCCGTTATGGAAGAAGCAGCTTCTCTCGATAGGTCTATTTATCACTGAATCAAATCAATCGCCTGCTGGGGTACAAAATAATCAACGCCGTTAAATACGACTACACCGTTGAGCGTAGAATTTTTACCATTCAGTGTAGCAATATTTTTGTATACTGGAAGCTCCAGCTTGTTACTGCCTTTGGTCACCGTAATGACTTTCGTGTCCGCAGTAAACTTGGCTCCTTTAGCTTCAAAAGCGGCTTTTGCAGGAACAAACAGTTGCTTGCTGACTGTATCTAAATCCAGTCCAAGTACACGTGTCATATACTTATTTACATCTGTATTGTCGATGACACCGGATGGACGGTCTCCGTTCGGCGCATACGTGTACAACACGACATCGCCTCCTGTGTGTCCACCTGTAGTCCAGCCAATATTGGCGCGTTTGCTAATAATCGGTCCGACGGCATAGTTCATGCTGCCTTCTTTGGCATCTTTAATTGTTTTTACTTCTTCGTCTGTCAGATCGGTGATGCCAAAATACGTGGAAAGCACCTCTTTAATATTGCTGCGATCTGCATTCAGCTTGGCTTCCAAGCCTTCACCCGTCAGCTTTGCTTTTTTCAATGGGTCTATAAAAGAAGCTAAAGGCGTTTTGTCATAATTGCTAGTTGTATCACTGCTACCAATCGTCAATCCACCGTTTCCATGGTCTGTCACTGCTACGACGACAGTATTTTGGTTTTGCTTGGCGTAATCGAGAGCTACTTTCACTGCTTCGTCAAATGAAAGCACATCACTAATAATTCCCGTTGGATCATTAGCATGTGCAGCCCAATCCACTTTACTGCCTTCTACCATTAAGAAAAAGCCTTTATCATTTTTGGATAACACATCAATGGCTTTCGTTGTCATTTCTGCCAGACTAGGTTCCTTCGATGCATCGCGATCCAGGTCATATGCAAGGGCTTCGGGAGAAAAGCTGCCCCAGAGCTTGCTGGAGATCGAATTTTTCAGCCCTTCAGGTGTTGTGACAAAATCATAGCCCTGGTCTTTAATTTGAGCAATTAAATCTTGGCCGTCCTTACGCCCTGCTGGCTCCAAAAACTTGCCGCCTCCACCTAACACAACGTCAACTCCGTTGTAGGCTTGTTGCATGCTGAGTGCATCATAATTTTTGCGGTCAGGATAATGTGCGGTAAAATCAGCTGGTGTCGCATGCATAATCTCCGAAGTAGCAATAATTCCGGTTGATTTCCCTGCTAGCTTGGAAGCCTCCAGAATGGAAGCTACAGGCTTTTTGGCGTCACCTGCTGCAATCGGTTGCTGTCCGGGCATCGTTGCTTCATCTGGAAGAACGCCTACATACCCAGTATGTGATTTATGTCCTGTGGCAAAAGCTGTACCCGCCGGAGCAGAATCGGCAATCGGTGCATCCGCAGAATGTGTACGCACCATCCCGCTTGCCATGCTGTCTAACGTTAAGGATGATCCTTTGTACCATCTAGCCAATGCAGTAGCGTCATTAGCCATGCCGTCTGGAATCAGAATAATTACATTTTTAATTGTCGTGTCCTTCTCGACTGCCATCGCTGTCCCGCCGCTTACGGTTAGCATCATCGTCGCTAGGAGTGCAGCTACCGATTTTTTCGTATGTATCCCCCAACATTTTAGCATTCATTTTCCTCCCAGACCTTTTTTTTGTACAACCAGAACTAAGATTAATTATGTTTTATCAGGAGAATGTTAAGGGAATTAATTATCTATATTAAAAGACTCTATTTGTGAAAAAACGCTTCATCTTATATAAAACTTGTGACACATGAGATTCGTTAGGATTGGGCATTTAATTTTATTATTGTATAATCAGTCTATGATGTAATAGGAAAAGCTTATAAGATAAGGAGTATGAAATTCGATGGAATTCAGACAGCTTCAGTACACCCTGCAAATTGCAGCGGAAAAAAACTTCTCACGCGCAGCAGAAAAACTGCATATCGCTCAGCCTTCGTTGAGCCAGCAATTGTCCAAACTGGAAAAAGAGCTTGGTGTACTGTTATTTCAGCGCAACACCAGCACGGTGGAACTAACACATGCCGGAGCAAGCTTTGTGGAAAAGGCAAAAAAAATAGTCGACGCGGTGGAACAGCTCCGACAGGAAATGGACGATATCTCTCAGTTGAGAAAAGGGAAGGTCGTCGTTGGCAGTATGCCTATCACGGGCTCCCATTTGCTGCCACATGTGCTGCCTGTATTCAAGAGGGCTCATCCAGACATTGAAATCGTGTTAGTCGAAGATTCATCCATGAATCTGGAGAAAAAAACGGCAAGTGGCGATACCGATCTCAGCCTGCTCTCTCTTCCCCTAGTAGAACCTACACTTTCTTATGTACCCATCGGTGAAGAGTGGATTGATCTCGCTGTTCCTCCAGGTCATCCCCTAGCCCTGCGTAAAAACGGTAATCAGCCGCAACCAGTGCACATGGAAGAACTTAAAGACGAGCCTTTTGTCGTCCTGAAAAAAGGGCAAGGCTTTCGCAAGCTGACGATGGATCTGTGTCATCAGGCAGGCTTTGAACCTAATGTGGTGTTTGAAAGCACCAATATGGAGACACTCCAATCGCTCGTAGCGACAGGTATGGGAGTGACGCTCGTTCCCCGTTTTATCGCCCGCGCCGCCAGCAGCGAGTTTGTTCCAGCATTGCTGCCACTAGCCGAACCTACCCCCAGCCGTACCCTGGCGATTGCTTACCGGAACGGACGTTATTTGTCTAAAGCTGCCGAAGCTTTTATTGATACCTTCCGAGAAACGGTCAAGCAACTTTCTCAAAAGTAGCATCGAACGTGAAAAGGACCGTCTTCCTCCCCAGCCCAAGCCAGAGAGGAAGACGGTCCTGGGGCTTCGCCCCTATACTTTCAATACGGCATTTAGATCACGGGTTCGATTACACTGTTGCGATTGCTTCCCTCTGTCTTCAACGAACCACATTTCATGTTCATTTGAAATCCATGTCAGCCTCGCCTGATTACTCTACACTTGCTCGGAAACTCCACTTTATCCATCCCGCATCACTTCTTTCCTTAAGGTCTCTAGTCTTGGTATCCAAGAATGTCCTACCTCAGTTCCAATGTGCTGTGTGATCCCAAAGTGCCTGTCCTCGCCTTGTTGTGATCAGGGTCTCCCTACATGGGGGGGACTTTTATCCTGATCATAGCCCATTTCAAAGTTGTTTCCGACAACCTGTCTATTTAAGCCTCTCGGCCGTGACAGGCCATCCCTATTCGCCAGTTCGGATCTACTTTGGTTATCCATCGTTATCAACCTCCTGGTGTCGGGATACTATTATAATACACCTATGGGCTGTATCTGAAACAGATTCAACAATTTTTTATCGGGATGAACCAAATGCTTGCTGCACGTCGGATTCACTCACTTGTGTCTTAATAACCAGTTTCGAAGGATCTTGAGGCGAATATATCACCTCTATAATACTTCCCTGTTGCAGTTTGGATAGTTGGGAAGAAAAAACTTCCTTTTGCGTGGTTACATTAAATGTTTCGCCATTGCTTTTCGTCACCGCTAGTGTAAATTGAAGCTTAATTTTATCGGGTCCCGCTTCCCCCATGGGTGTAACATCCAGTATCTTCGCGTAAGCCTGCTCACCGGTTTTGGCGATTTCCATCAGCTCAGGCGATACGCCCTGCTTGACCATTTGCTCATTCATTAACGCTTGCAAATCCATTTGCGACACCTGACCTTTCAGGTCAAGACCTACCTTCATTTTGTCTTTCTCAGATACGATCAACGGAATAATCGAGCCTGGCTGAAATTGAGCCATGGAGGTCAAAGGAATAATCGTCGTCAAAGCAGTATCATATTTGTCTTCACCCTGTTTGGTTACGGTCAACCCGAGCTTTACCTGCGGCTGATTGTTTACATATGTCCCTGTTTGTTGAACACTTGTAATGATTCCAACCCCCGGAACACCCTTCTTGACTTTACCGCCACCAAAAAACAAACCTAAAATACCCGGTAGAAATATAAGCGCAAAGCCTGTATAAATTAACGGCCGATACCACGGGGCTTCCATAATTAAAAATGGATCATCCCATAAATATTCAGCCAGAAAAGGCGAAAATCCTACCCCAAACACCAGAAGTACCCCGATCAAACTCAAAAATCCTTTCATTCTCCAAAACCCCTTTTTCAATCATTTATTTAAAAAAATGTGCTCGCAAGAATGGTGAAACGCCCGCCAATCATTTACGCTGTCACCAGCCCCATATAAATCAGCTCTGATGGATTTGCCGGATTGCTACCCAGACCCACCACATCTCCAGGTCGCGGAATTTGCAGCTTAGATACGAGCGTTTCCAGCGTTTTTTGGTATCGATTGCCGCTAACTTCCGTCACATCTAGTACAAGCACCACAATCGGATCAAAATTCACGAGCTTCCCGGTATCTGTTACCGAAATCACAACCGCAGTTGCTGCCATCGCCAAGCCTCCGTTAGCCGCCGTTTGAGCTTGTCTTGCCGAGTTTAAGCTCTGGTTGATCTGTTCCCGATGCTCTTTGGGGACCAGACCTTTCATAAATAATCCGGACAAGCCCTTATTCATCAGTTGATCTGCATGTTCTATCGCATCCTGCTGTTTTTTCTTCTTACCGAAAAAGTTCATCATGTGGTTGCACCTCATATTTTGTATTGTTGTACCTTATGAATTCAGTATAGAAGACGGTATCCAACACCACAATACGTTTTGACGCATACAAAAAAACCGAAAAAACAGCAGCTTTAAACTGTTTTTTGTCGGTTTAGTTTTGAGCTTTGGGGCGGTTTGCACAAAATTTTGCGCACTTCAGAGCATTCTTTTGCACGATCATCTGAATGTTTTGTGAAAAACGAGTGCATTCAGCCTATTTTTTACGCAAAAGATAGACCAGCTTACGATAATACGCTGATGATTCTTTATAGCGACGACTGTCCTCGGATACTACAGCCAGCGTTTCATATAGTTGCTCAAGCCGCGCTGGATGCTGGAGAGTTTCAAAATAAGGCAAACATTGCAGAGCATGCATCCAAAAAGCATCCTGTTTTCCCTGGGCAAGCGCAAGCTGGCTTTCATAAAAATCAAGCCCCATTTGCTGATCCGTTGTCAGATTAGTTTTACGTAGCTGATCCAGATGCTGTGAGAGCAGTCCCCAGTTTTTTCGGGTAAATGCAATCTCACAACGGTATATCAGCGTAACGGGCAGCATCATTTGTTGCATTTCCTCTCTCTCCCGACTCACCAATGCTTCAAAACGCACTACTTCTTCCAAGGCCTTATCCAGCTCGCCAATCGATGTCAGCATAATAATCCGATTGTTCAGGATCGTCGTAAGCATATCTGCCGCATTTTCCAAATAGACCAAATTCGCCTCCGCCATAGACAACGTTAACAGTGCTTCCTGTACAGAACCCATAGCAAAGCAATATCCGCTATAAGTCACGTACAGGCCCGTCAGACGGTGAAAGAGCCGATCATCATATACCCTGCGCATTGTTTGCTCAAACACCTGTTTGGCCTGATCAAATTGCTTGACCTGAATACAGGCCTCCATCATAATGTTTTGCGCATTCAGCCAGTTTTCGGTTCCCTCATCCACCAGGCGGATGAGCTGCGTAACGTTATTTAGTACATCATAATAATGATTTTTAGAGCGGAAATATTGAATTTTATAAAATAAAATTGCTTTTTTTAGTGGTGCGGGCAACTCCACCTCATCCGAGCGACCAAACCTCTCCAAATAAAAATTCAAATAGGTTTGATGCAAATATTCATAGGCTGTTAGGTCATTTAGCTGCTGGAAATAAACAGCCTTCATCAAATAAGTCGTCATTTCCACCACGAGCGAATCGTTGCGATCCTCCAACTGATCCACATAGCTTTCCGTAGCGGGATTAGCCAGCTTGGACAGCTCTGTGAAAATCGTATCCGCTGTAGCCAGCGTCTCCTCATCCTCTGCCGATGCACGTAATAGGTAGGAAGATTGTACACCTAGACGTTCAGCAATTTGCTCAGCTAAATCCTCAGCCAGCGGGTAACGGTCAGCCAATATATTCGCAAAATGTGCAGGTGTAACTAATCCGTCTACTAACTCTTTACGGGATAGGTTTTTCTTTTTACACAAAAATTCAATGCGTTCCTTAAGCATGGATTATCCTTTCTATACTGACTATCGGTCATACAGCAGGGGACGCCGATCTTCAAACACTGGAATACGCCCACGCACGTCCTGAACCAAGGCAGACTCAATTGAGCCTGTGAGAATCTCCTCCTGCTCTCCGCCCTCGGCAATCATTTCTCCCCATGGATCAATGATGAGCGAATGCCCGAAGAAATCGGTATCTCCACTACGACCTACCCGGTTACAAGCAATGACATACATCTGATTTTCAATAGCCCGTGCGGTCAGCAGGGTACGCCAGTGGTGAAGCCGGGGATGAGGCCATTCTGCAGGTACGATCAGCAAATTTGCGCCAGACAGGGCCAGACTGCGAGCCAGCTCAGGAAAACGGATATCGTAACAAATTGACGCCCCAGCCTGTATTCCACCATCCAGTGCGAATACAACTTTCTCCTCGCCAGGCTGTAAATATTTCTCTTCATCCATAAGTCGGAACAGATGAATTTTAGAATACGACGCCACTTCTTTGCCTGTACGGTCAAAAACGAGCATCGTATTGTATACATGACCGTCGCTTTTTTTCTCTGCGATCGACCCTGCTACTACATTCACTTGATAAGTGGCGGCAAATGCCGCTATCCATGCCCGAGTCTCCGTGCCTTCTTCGTCCGCCAGCTCATGAATGCGATCCAAGGCATAACCTGTATTCCACATTTCCGGTAGAACAATCAGATCTGGCTTTTGTTCGGCCTTTACCGCTTGTTCCATTAAAGAACGGATATGATTGTGGTTTTCGGGAGGATTTCCTATCTCTATATGAGCTTGTATAAGTGCCACACCGAATGGCTGAGCTTCCTGATACGTCAAAGTTCTTCATCCTCTCTATGAGCCGGAACTTTTCCCGTGTCCCATTGTCCGGTATTTTCTCCCATCATAGCCCGATTAGTCTGGGTTACGCAACCATACAAGCTCAATTCCCCCTATACAACTCGGTAAAATCGTGATAGATTGTTTCTTAAACTATTCCAAAAGGTCGTGTACATTGATGACTCATTTTTCTATTCCCTCGGCTGACGTCATGAAACAGTTACCCACTCAATTTTTTGCCACACTTGTACAAAATGTAAACCGTGAAATTGCAGCAGGGCATGATGTCATTAATCTCGGACAGGGAAACCCGGACACTCCTACTCCATCTCATATTGTAAAAGCTTTGCAGGAATCAGCGGATAACCCGCTGTATCATAAATATTCTCCTTTCCGCGGCTACAGCTTTCTCAAAGAAGCCATCGTCCAGCGCTATCAGGAGGATTACGGTGTAACGCTTGACCCGGAAAGCGAGGTCGCCATCCTGTTTGGCGGAAAAACAGGCTTGGTTCAGCTACCGCAAGTTTTGCTCAATCCCGGCGATGTGTGTCTCGTCCCTGATCCCGGCTACCCGGATTACTGGTCTGGCGTAGCCTTGGCTAAAGCGGAAATGTCATTTCTCCCCTTAAAGGAAGAGAACCGTTTTCTGCCTGATTATGAAGCCATTTCCGAAGAAGATCGCCGCCGCGCCAAATTAATGTTCCTTAATTATCCGAATAATCCCACTGCGGCAACTGCCCCACTCTCCTTTTACGAGGATACGGTTGAATTTTCGCTACGTAACGGTATTGTGGTTGCCAGCGATTTTGCCTATGGCGCTATTGGATTCGATGGCAAGCGGCCTGTAAGCTTCCTACAGGCCGAGGGGGCTAAGGATGTGGGGATTGAGTTCCATACCTTGTCCAAAACATACAACATGGCCGGCTGGCGTGTTGGTTTCGCGCTCGGTAATGCCAAGATCATCTCGCTGATTAATTTGCTACAGGACCATATTTATGTAAGCCTGTTTGGAGGTATTCAGGCAGCAGCGGCTACAGCTCTGACGTCCTCACAGGAATGCGTAACCGAGCTGGTTGCTCGCTATGAATCACGCCGCAACACTTTTTATGATGCCCTTGGTCAAATAGGCTGGAAGGCGACGCGTCCAAGCGGCTCCTTCTTCAGCTGGTTGCCTGTGCCGCAGGGCTATACTTCGGCTTCTTTTGCCGATCTGCTACTGCGTGAAGTCAAGGTAGCTGTCGCTCCAGGGATTGGGTTCGGTAGCGGCGGCGAAGGATATGTGCGAGCAGGGCTTCTGAGCTCAGAAGCTCGACTGGCCGAGGCGGCTGATCGAATTGGCAAGCTAAACCTGTTTGGTTAAGCCGTATTTTCCAGCTACAACTTCTTTGCCAAACCTAGTCTTTTCGTGGTATTCTGTATCCAATATCATTTAGCGCGTTGAAGGGACTATTAAGAGAGACTCGGTCCTGTTCAGAGAGTAAATTCCGATAGGCTGCAAGAATTTACCTGGACTCTCTCCCAACTCCTATCCCCGAGCGCCCTGCGCAATCAGGCGGTCCCTGCCGTTAACAGGTTTTAAGTGGGATGATCATGAATCATCAATGAAGGTGGTACCGCGGAAGCACAAACTTTCGTCCTTTGCATACAAAGGATGGAAGTTTTTTTGCATTAAAAAGAGTAAAATTAAGGAAGTGGACGTCTTGTCAACACGTATCGTCATTAAAATCGGTAGTAGCTCCCTGACTGGAGTGGAAGGTGGCCTGAATCGGGAAGCCATCGCTTATTTTGCTAGGGAAATCAGCTTGCTTCGTGCAAAAGGCCATGAAGTGCTGCTGGTTACATCAGGTGCTGTAGCTGCCGGATTTCGGGAGATTGGGTATCCCTTTCGGCCCAAACTGCTGCATGAAAAGCAAGCAGCAGCTGCCGTCGGCCAAGCTCTTCTCATGCAAGCCTATGAGCAGGCTTTTAAAAATTTTGACCTCGTAATCGCGCAGGTTCTGCTGACCCGTAGTGACTTTCTGAGCCGCAAACGGATGAACAATGCCGGAATGACTGTAGAAGAATTGCTGCGCCAGCAGGTTATCCCGATTTTTAACGAAAATGACACCGTATCGATTGACGAATTGAAATTCGGCGATAATGATATGCTGTCTGCACTAGTTGCCAATCTGGTCAAAGCCCAGCATTTGATTATCATTACGGATACCGATGGCGTATATACGGCTGACCCGCGCAAGCATCCAAACGCTGTACGTTTTGAACGTATCGAGGAAATTACAGAGGAGATTTATGCATTAGCCGGAGGTTCTGGATCAGCAGTAGGAACTGGCGGCATGCGATCCAAAATCGAGGCTGCCAAAGTGGCTACACGCGGCGGTGTGCCTGTATATGTGGGACGGGTAAGCGAAAATGGTGATCTAGACGCAGCCGTCGAAGGACACGGACCAGGCACTTATTTTGATACTCACCTCTCCTCACTGCCGATGAAAAAACAATGGCTTGGATTTATGTCCACCCCTTTGGGCTCGGTGCATGTAGACCAAGGGGCCGAAGAAGCGTTAGTACACGGAGGACATAGTCTGCTTCCGGTTGGCGTACGACGTGTCGAGGGCAGCTTTCATGCTGGAGATGTCGTTGAGGTACTGGGACCGGAAAATAAGGTATTAGGACGTGGCATCGTCAATTATGATGATGAACAGCTTAAAATGGTACAAGGTTTACCTAGCGGTGAGGTTGTGGGCAAAATTGGTCCCATCCATCGGCTTGAGGTGATCCACAGGGATGAATGGATTACATTATGTATGTAGGGAGGCCATAATATGAGTGATTTAACGACAAAGACAGCGATAACAGAGGATAACCAGTTCAGCGAAGTACGAACCAAAGCAAGTCTCGCGAAAAAAAGTGCCGGGGTTATGAACCGACTGACTACAGCACAAAAAAACGAAGCATTGCTTGCTATGGCTGAAGCTCTAGTAAACCATGCAGAAGAGCTGATTGCAGCGAATCATATGGACTTAAAACGTGGTCGGGAGTTGGGAACGTCGGAATCGCTGCTCGACCGCCTCAAGCTGACCGAGGAACGAATTGGAGCTATTGCTGAAGGATTGCGGCAAATTGCGGCACTACCTGATCCGGTCGGCGACACACTTGAGCAAATTGAACGTCCGAACGGTCTGCGGATTGAGAAAATACGTGTACCGCTGGGTGTCATCGGCATCATATATGAAGCGCGTCCAAATGTGACCGTGGATGCTGCGGGTTTGTGCTTGAAAACAGGCAATCCGGTTGTGTTGCGTGGTGGTTCGGCTGCCCTTTCCTCCAACCGCAAGATTATTGAAGTGCTCCAGCAGGCGCTAGACGTAACAGCCGTGCCACGCGAGGCGCTTCAACTCATTGAAGATTCAGACCGTGCCTCCGTCAACGAAATGCTCACCTTGAACGGCTTGCTGGATGTGATTATTCCACGCGGCGGGCGTTCACTCATTCAAAATGTTGTTCAGAATGCTACCGTGCCTGTCATCGAAACCGGGGCTGGCGTATGCCATACGTTCTTGGACGCTACAGCGAATGTAGAAATGGCCGAAGCGATTACACTCAATGCGAAGGTACAAAGACCGTCCGTGTGCAACTCGATGGAAACACTGCTCGTACACTCGGATTATGCTCAAGCACATTTAACAGGATTGGCTGAACGTTTTCGTGATGCTGGGGTTGAGCTGCGCGGATGTGCACGGACACGAGAACTAGCTCCTTGGGCTGTCTCTGCCACGGAAGAGGATTATGGCACCGAGTACAATGATTACATTTTGAATGTAAAAGTCGTAAACAATTTGGACGAAGTGCTGGAGCATATTGCACGGTACGGCACGATGCATTCAGAGTGTATTGTTACTGAGAATAAAGCTCATGCTGAGCGTTTTCTGCAAGAAGTGGACGCGGCAGCCGTGTACCACAATGCATCCACCCGCTTCACGGATGGCTTCGAGTTTGGATTTGGTGCCGAGATCGGAATCAGCACACAAAAATTACATGCCCGCGGCCCTATGGGATTGCCTGCCTTGACTTCAACCAAATACCGCGTGTACGGTACTGGACAAATCAGGGAATAATATCATAAATCAATCCGTATCTTTGGAGGTATGAATCCATGTGTGAATCACAAACAAAGGTGTTAATTAACGAGCAAATTACGTTTTTCGGTGCAGGTTCAATGGCTGAGGCTATTATTCGTGGGATGACGAATCGTTCTGTCGTTAAACGTGGCGGTATTACCGTCATCAACCGCAGTAATCAGGCTCGTCTTGAAGAACTCCAACAGCAATACGGAGTATTGTTCCAAACTGAGGATGCAGCCAAAACGGAACTGCTGCGTCATTCTCCAGTGATCGTGCTTGCCATGAAGCCTAAAGATGCTGCCGGGGCACTTGGACAGCTCGGTCCCCTTCTGTCAGATGAACAGCTGATCATTTCGGTCATCGCCGGGTTGTCTATTCGTACCATGCAAACGTTGCTTGGTCGCAAACAGCCAATCGCACGGACGATGCCCAACACATCCAGTTCGATTGGACTGGGAGCCACAGGCATCAGTTTTTCCAAGGAGATCAGCGAAACTCAACGTAAAAACGTGCTTACGATGTTCGAATCCGTAGGTACAGTAACGGTTATAGAGGAAGAGAAAATGGATGTACTGACCGGCATTTCCGGAAGCGGCCCTGCCTATGTCTACTACTTAATGGAGGCCATGATTGCCGGGGGAATCCGCGGTGGCTTGACTCCTGAACAAGCGCATGAACTAACAGTGCAAACTGCGCTTGGCGCAGCACGCATGGTCCAGCAAACCGGAGAGGAGCCTTCTGCCCTTCGTCATAAAATCATGTCTCCTAATGGCTCCACGGTAGCTGCATTGGAAACACTGGACAAAGGTGACTTCTACGAAACGGTGATTTCGGCGGTGCAGCGCTGCGCTGAACGATCCCGCGAGATGGGAGCTGTACTTAAGGAGGGAATTGAGTGAGCTATTGCCTGGCGACCTACCGAATATACGATGACAAAGCTGATTTTAAGCAAAAGGCCCAATCTATTGCCATCGGCATGACGGTGGGCAGCTGGACTGAGCTCCCGCAGGCCAAGCGGGATGCGATGCAGAAGCATCTCGGCTCTGTTCAATCTGTGGATATTCACGATGGAGGTCCCGGTGAGCGGTACGCCGACTTAACGATCGCTTACCCGGATGTCAATTTCAGCCGTGATATTCCCGCATTGTTGGTTACGGTCTTCGGCAAAATTTCGATGGACGGCCGAATTAAGCTGATGAAGCTGGGTTTCTCGGAAGCATACCTCTCTGCTTTTTCAGGTCCGAAATTCGGTATCAGCGGCTTGCGTGAGCAGCTTGACGTGTATGACCGGCCTCTGCTCATGAGCATTTTCAAATCCGTAATTGGGCTCAATTTGGACGAACTGCGTGAACAGTTTACCCGTCAGGCTCTCGGCGGCGTTGATCTGATCAAAGATGACGAGATCTTGTTTGAAAATGGGCTGACGCCGATTGAAAAACGTGTCGAAGCCTGTATCCGAGCTGCCGAAGCGGCTGAACGTGAAACTGGTAAAAAGCTGCTGTATGCCGCTAATTTAACCGGTCCAACCTCGCAGCTCAAAGCGCAAGCCCTCAAGGCTATTGACGCAGGCGCGAACGCATTACTATTTAACGTGCTGGCCTATGGTTATGATGTGCTGCATGAGCTTAGCAGCGATCCCGCCGTTTCGGTACCGATTGCAGCCCATCCTTCATTAGCAGGTGCTGCATACCCATCACCTCATTATGGTATATCGGCGTCCGTCCTGCTTGGTCAGCTTATGCGGCTGGCTGGTGCTGATCTCGTTCTCTTCCCTTCCCCCTATGGCTCAGTGACAATGCCGCGTAAGGAAAACATGGCGATTCGCGACGAGCTTATCACCCCTGCTCTACCGCTGAAGACCAGCATGCCTGTCCCTTCCGCAGGGATACACCCCGGTCTGGTGCCACTCATTGTACGCGACTTTGGTACTGATGTGGTGGTTAACGCCGGGGGCGGTATTCACGGACATCCACTGGGTACGGAAGCTGGTGGGCGCGCTTTTGTGCAGGCGATTGAGGCGGTGCAGCAGAATGTCCCGCTGGCCCAATACGCCCGCACTCATCCTGAGTTGCAATCTGCGCTCGACACCTGGGGAGGCGAACGATGAGCACAGCCAAGAAGCCTGTCATTTTTTGTGATTTTGACGGGACCATTACGAACAGTGATAATATTGTCGCTATTATGAAGCATTTTAAGCCTGTGGGCTATGAGCCCATCATGCATCAAATCGTGAACGGGCATATGTCCATTCGTGAAGGCGTAGGTGCGATGTTCGCCTTGATGCCTTCGAAGCTTAAGGAAGACGTTATCTCATATGTACTTGGACAAGCGGGTATACGTCAGGGCTTTGCACGCTTTTTGGACTTTGTACGAGAGCAGCAGATTGAATTTTTCGTTACTAGCGGCGGCATTGATTTTTTTATTGATCCATTGCTAGAACCGTTCGGCATCCCGCAGGATCACATTTTTTGCAACGGAGCGGATTTTTCCGGGGCTCACATCCAGATCACGTGGCCGCATCGGTGTGAGGAGCCATGTAAGAATGACTGTGGCATGTGCAAAACGACCGTCATTCGTCAATACCCTCCCGAGCAATACGAACGGATTTTGATTGGCGACAGCCTGACAGATTTTGAAGGAGCCAAAATTGCCGACCTTGTGTACTCCCGCTCACATCTGACATTAAAGTGTCAAGAGCTTGGCGTACCGCATGTACCCTTTGAGACATTTGACGATATTATCGAGGATTTAAAGCAAAAACAGGAGCAGGGGGTACTGTAATGAGTTTTAACTTGGCAGACATTTCGTTTGAGGAAAAACGCCGTTCACTGGAAGAACTCGCTGATGTCAAGGAGCTATTCGCCTCTCGCAACTGGTTCCCAGGTACAAGCGGTAATCTGTCGATCCGAATTGGTAATTTTCACCCAGAACAATTTTATTTTGCAGTCACCGCTAGCGGCAAGGATAAGACCAAACGTACTCCTGAGGATTTTCTGTTCGTAGACCAATACGGAAAAGCGGCAGAAGCCACAAACCTCAAGCCAAGTGCAGAGACGCTCATCCATTGCGAAATTTACCGCCTGACAGGCTGTGGAGCAGTTTTTCATGTGCATACCGTGTTTAACAACCTGATTTCCGAATATTACGGTGAGCAGGGCTTTGTACCTGTGCAAGGCATCGAGCTCATTAAGGCTTTTAACATTTGGGAGGAAAATGCCGCCATTCAGATTCCCGTACTGCCAAATTATGCTGACATCGCCTCAATTGCCAAGCTGGTACCAGACGTGCTGAATGATCAGGTTCCAGGCATTTTATTGCGTAATCATGGCATTTATGCATGGGGTCGTGATGTGTTTGAAGCTAAAAAGCATCTGGAGGCGTTTGAATTTCTGTTTGAAACGACCTATCGCTCCTTGCTACTGAAAACTTCAAAATGAATAAATTATAAATATTAAAGATGCGTATCATTGAATGGTAAAAGTGGTCATTGAATGAATATTGAGAACGGTACCTAGCGAAAGCACGGAACGTTCTCTTTTTTATTTAAAAAAAGCAACCTATTCTACTGGCTACCTAAAAACTAACCTGTTTTTCTCAAATGGACTTTTTTAATCCAATGAAGGTATCACTGCAAATTAAAAGGCAACTGGGGTGATAAGTTGAGTAAAGAATTAAAAGATATAATATTAAGTTTAGAAAAGCAGTTAATGCATGCTCGAAGAGAGGATTTTGAAAAACTATTAGCTCATGACTATATTGAGTATGGTTCGTCGGGTAGAAAGTACGACAAGTCAATGCAATTAACCTTTTTAAAGAGTAGGTCTCCATTGAACCATATACCATTTATAATTACTGACTTTAACATAAGGTTGTTATCTTCAGAAATTATACATGCAACATACTGTACTGAGTCAAATGATACCGGAATTAAATCATTAAGAAGTTCAATTTGGAAATTAAATGAAGGGCAATGGCAATTTTCAATATAGTAAAAAAACAACGTCCCCTATTGGGGACGCTCCAGCGTGAATTGCTCACCTAGCTTTGCATAGTTGTTTCCAGCCAACCGACTCACCGGACGCAACTCCTTGGCAATCACATATGTATTTTGGTACGCTTCCTCTGATAAATGATACTGCACTACGCGCCCAATTAATAGGTCACAGGCAGGTGTGTCCTCCTTGCCTCCCAGCGGTATCACCTTCTCCAAAATACATTCCATACGTATTTTCGCTTCAGTCACACCGGGAACTGCAATTTTTGTACTCTTTATTGGGGTGAGACCTGCCAGTGTAACCTCACTCTCCTCCGGCGACAGACGAGAAGCTGTCACATTCACTGCCCCCACATTGTCTTCGTCTGTAATATGTACGACAAAAGCATTGTGCTCCATCGCATTACGCGCTGTATCTTTAGAAACTCCATCGACACGCTGTACGGATACAGACAGCAGTGGCGGCTCGGCAGCGACGATGGAAAAATAACTGAACGGAGCACCATTCAGCACCCCTTCGCTGCTCAAAGTCGTTACAAACGCTACCGGCCTTGGGATAATACTCCCGGTCAACAGCTTATAATTTTCACGCTCTGTAAGTGTGTCAGGATTTAAAGAAATCATTTTTTCCCTCTTTTCCGACTACATTCGCTTCGAATGTATATCATCAAGTTACGCCTGGTAAGCAACTACATCTTATAACCAGTCACATGGTGCAACTCAGGCTTCCCTAACAAGTATCGCGTGAATGATACAAAATGTAAAGCTGAAGCTAGAAGCCCTCTCTATTTTTCAATCACATTCCCCTGACTGTCACGCACAGTAACCGCTATTCCCTCAGGGACAGCAATGGTAACGTCAAGCTGATGATGTGTCTGCATAAAACGTGTGGGAACCTGGCTGAGAAGTACATATAGTGTGTCTCCAATTTGCTTTGTCTGATACAGCTCCGTTCCTTTGAAATCATCCTCATTGCCTGTATATATATAATTCCCGAACACATGCACCTCCGGTGAGGTGGTTGCGTCAATTTTGACCGCATAGGGATCTTCTCCCTGTACAATCACCTTGGTCACTCCGGCAGGGAGTTTTTCATGCCAGTCTGGGAGAGTCCTTGTTTCCTGAACCGAACTCATCATTTCTCTGACTTGCGGAGTGATGCCCAATGAGCTGACTAAGGCAAATCCGATACAACAAAAAACCAATATCGCCGTAATAAACATACTGAACAGATCATAGCGAATGCGCTCACGTGTCCCTTTCCAAGCGGTATACATTAAAATCTCCAGTCCCAGCAAAACAAACACGACAGGCCACCACGTCAACGCTTGATCCAGTATGCCCGCTCCCCAAAACTTAGACGCAAACGTTACGCCGCCCAGCAGTACCAGAAAAAGCCCCATGGACAGCCTTCCAACTTTCCACACACCTGTTGGAGCGTTTGAGCTCTTGGAGGTGCCATTCTTATGGGATGAAGTGCCCAATAAACCTATTGCCCCAGTCACGTCGCTCTGAGAGTGATGGGCTCCCTTAAAGGAAGCCTCACTCTTTGAAAATTCAGTATCCATTCTATCGTTTCTCCTTTGCTCGCTTCAATTTGGAATTACCGATCATCATCCAAACACCGCCGCCTATTAATAGAAGGGAGACAATAATGGTTCTTAAATACATATCAACTAAATTGTAAATTTGTCCATCCGGGAACAGACGGTCCAGTGTCGGAACAAGTACGTTAATCAGGATGTAGTATGCACCTAGCAGAAGCAGTCCCAAGCCTACCCAGCGATGATATTGAGCAAACATACCGATCACAGGCTTGTCGATCAGCTGCTCCTGCCCATAACGGCTTACCTGCTGCAATGCATCAAAAAAGCTGTAAAACCAGACCACCGGGATTAGAAACAAAAAGAGTGAAAGATGCAGCACGTCCAGTATATAGATAAATCCTAAAAACAGTAGCATGAGCTGTAGTCCACGTTTTTGCAACCCAATATACATATGTCCGGCACCGGGAAATACCGATAAAATGGTAGCCAGCATTTTACTACGACGTCCCTCAACTCTTCCATGCTCCAGTTCCTCAAACAAAGTCCGGTCCTGAAGAATGTCTCCAGCTTGTTTACGATGTACATGCTGCACCGCATCAAACATGCAATACAGCCAAATAATCGGCAACACGCCTGCAAACGCCAAAAATCCGGATTCGTTCGTTATGCTAGTAATAAAGATGAGGATCGCGCCAAAGCCAAAGAAGGATAACAGAAAAGACAAGCCACGCTGCATCAGCCCCAAATGAAGGTGCCCCAAACCCGGAATGAATGACAGCAAAATCGTAAAAAATCGTTCATTATCCGATCCTTTTTGAAAAGCACGTGATCCTGCCATACCATAGTATCCTTGTTGATAATACCCGGGACCAGATCCCATACCTCCCCCCGTGGTATTCGTGCCTGTGTCTGTTGCTCCCTCCGGCACCTCTCCTGTTAAACCAGCCTCTCCATAAGGTTCACTTTGCGAGTAAAAGCCATATGGATTGGGTCCTGCATGAGGGGGGTATGGAGCAGCGACTGCACGAGGATCATAACGTAATAAGCTAATCACGATATGTAGCATGCAGAGTCCCCATAAAAGGGCAGCAATAAACATACCCACCAAAAAAAACGCTCCGTCACTTGCTACCACTGACAAAAATATTCCCCCTGCCAGACATCCGAAAAACAAAATGGTATAGACAAACGCATTGGTTTTTCTGGTCCAGTAATAGTGTCCTACACCCGGAATGATGTTCAATAGAAATGCCAATAGCTTGCTTCGTTCCGTATAAGGCATCGCTACACTTCCTTTCTATTTATGGAATCTTGGTAAAATTCCCAACTGAAGGTTGATTTTAAACTTGTTCGTCTTACCCTTAACTTATTTAGGGCTTTAATTTATCGAGCCAGGTTGTCGTAGCTTGCATGACTTCTTCACTGTAAGAGACGCGTTCTTTTGAAGGAACCGGCTTATTGCCTGTTTGCGGCATCATTTTGTCAAAGGCTCCACTGGATAGCAAGATCAACGTCAGACTTGCGGCAATAACATAGTGGAACACAGGTTTCTCAAACCAGCGACGTTTTTTAAACATAATTTGACTCGGTTCAGCTTCTATATCGGGAAGAACGGCCATTACCTGATCTATGAAGCGCTCCGTATCCATCCAGGCAGAGTGTTCTTCCAATGTCGGCTCTAATTGCTCCAGTGCGACAAGATATAGCATCAGCGCTTGTTCATCTTCCAACAAGAGCTTTTCCAGTCGGGTAGATTCCTCTATCGAACAAGTTCCTGTAATGTATGCATGCCAGTCATTCGTTTGCCCTTCCATCCACGGTCTATCCTGTTGGTCAGTCATTGCCATTCCTCCTCCTTCCAGTGATTCCGAATCCATAGTCGTGCCCGATAGAGTCTGGACTCTACCGTTTTTAAAGCTACCTGCGTCTCTTCTGCTATTTGATCGTAGGTTTTGCCCTGCATATAGTAGGCTTGAATAATATCTCGATGCTGCTGGGGCAACTGGGCGATTTTTTGTAATAGTTCTACCGTTTGCTCTTCACGGATGAGTCGGGCCAATACATCTTCATCCGGGGAAGGGAGCTGCACAAGGGATTGTGCCACGTCTATAAGCTCTGCGGGTCGCCTGTCTTGTTTGCGCTTGATATCCAGCGCTTTATGGAGCGCAATTCGGCTCAGCCACGTTTTAAACCCTTCGTTCCGGTACTGGGGGAGAGACTTGTACACTTGAACGAACGCCTCCTGCGCGGCATCCTCCGCTTCCTTGCTGTCATGCAGTACCGAATAGGCCACATGAAATACATGCTTGCTGTACAGCTCTACGATCTCACGGAACGCCTGCCGATCACCGGACCGGATTCGTTCAATGATTCTCTCTATATCAATGACGCTCTCCCCCTTCCCAATACTATAGACGCCAGGAATTTTTCTTCCCCTGCATATTTCTAAAAAAAATTTAAAAAGGACACACCCTCCTAATCGGAAGGGTGTGTCCTCTATCCTTAAAGTCTGCTTACTCACTTTAATTTCTGCCCTTCATGTGCACAGGCGTTACTCCACGGTTGTCCATGTATCGCCATCTCACTGTGAAAGTCATAGTGCATCAAATTACTATCCACAAGGCTCAATTTGCTACTTTAATTGCGACCGCCACCACGGAATCGCTGAGCATATTCTTTCGCATCCTGTGCATTACGAACCCGGTTTCGGCTCCACTCTAGCAGAATGCGATCTATATACCGGAAATGTACCTTCCCAGCAAATACCGCTTCCTTCAGGGCCAGCAAAATAAGCTCCTCCGGATACCGATCCTGATCCACCCAACTGCTGATCGTCTCATATTCCATCGGTGATAATGGTCGGCCGAATTCTTTCTCAAAAATCGTGAATAAATTTCGTTCTTCTGTAAGTGGAGATTCCGATACTCCATTCAGTAAATCCGGCTTCCCGGCAAACAAAATGTCATCTTCATCGTGCTGCTCCGAACGCTCGGCGATCATACATTCAGCCAGCTTGCGATACAGGCCCGCCAAGTTATAACGTTCAAATTGGACGGATGAACTGCGGTCTTCCACGGAATCTATTCGCAAAAACCCTTCTTTCATGAGCTTACTGAAATAAAGCGCGATTTCGTTTGCAGTGCACCCAATTCGAGCCTGCAATTGCTCCCATGTAGGAAATTCATTACGTTCCGCTTGTTTAAATGCAAGTAACTGCATCAGTAGCAGCATTTCACCATCCGTCAGCCGAAGCGTCCGATAATGCTTGAGCAGAGCGTAGGGAATTTGAACCATTCCGGTTTCCATAGCATAGGCTACTCCCTCCGCCCAATCTGCCGCTGATGTCTTATCAAATGATCCTGTCATTGATTATGGATACAAACGATACAGCATACGTGGGAACGGAATCGTTTCACGTACATGATCGAGTCCACAAATCCATGCTACTGTACGCTCCAGTCCCAATCCAAAGCCAGAATGCGGAACGGTACCATAGGTGCGCAGATCCATATACCATTGGTAGGCTTCGCGTGCCAGGTTATGCTCGTTAAAACGTTCTTCCATCAATGCTGGATCGTCAATTCGTTGGGAACCCCCGATAATTTCGCCATAACCTTCAGGAGCGATCATATCGGCACACAGAACAACCTCTGGGCGGGATGGGTCAGGTTTCATATAGAATGCTTTAATGTGAGTCGGCCAATGCGTAATGAACACAGGCTTGTTATATCTTTCGGCAATAGCCGTTTCATGAGGAGCACCAAAGTCTTCCCCCCACGGGATGTCGAATCCTTCACCTTGAAGGAAGGCAATCGCCTCATCGTACGTAATCCGTGGGAACTCGCCTTGAATTTGCTCCAGCTTCGAAACATCGCGTCCGATAGCTTCAAGCTCCTTCGCGCAATTTTTCAGAACAGACTGCACGATATGGCTTACAAACTGCTCCTGAACGCGCAAGGATTCTTCGTGATCCACAAAAGCCATTTCAGGCTCGATCATCCAGAACTCAATCAGGTGACGACGTGTTTTGGACTTTTCCGCACGGAAGGTTGGACCAAAGGAATATACTTTACCCAACGCCATTGCCGCAGCTTCCATGTACAGCTGTCCGCTTTGTGTCAAATAAGCATCCTCGTCAAAATATTTGATGTGGAACAACTCAGTTGTACCTTCCGCAGAAGAAGGAGTCAAAATAGGCGGGTCTACCTTCGTAAAACCGTTGCCGTTGAAAAACTCCTGTACAGCACGGATAATTTCCGCCCGGATAATCAGTACTGCACGTTGCTTGGCGGAACGCAGCCACAAATGGCGATGATCCATCAGGAAATCTACACCGTGCTCTTTTGGGGTAATCGGGTAGTTTTCGGTCAAATGAATGATTTCAATACCTGTAACCGTTAATTCATAGCCCGATTGACTGCGCGGCTCCTCTCGCACGATTCCAGTTACATAAAGGGAGCTTTCTTGTGTCAGGGATTTGGCGTCATTCCAAATATCCTCAGACACTTCGCTTTTTACGATAACCCCTTGAATATACCCGCTACCATCACGTAGTTGCAGGAACTGAATTTTACCACTAGACCGCTTATTGTTTACCCAAGCACCAATTGTAACCGTTTCCCCTACATGGCGACCCACTTGGGCAATCGTACTTTTATTTGTCATGACCGTCTCTCTCCTTGAACCGAAAATCAAACAGCCCTTCCCCTTGGGTCAGGCTGTTTGCTCTCGCTGTTTGGTGCATGTGGTACTTAAACCATAGTTCCACATGTATAAAGTTTACACTTACGGACCGAACTACTGAACCAGACGGAACGTGTCACGGGCAATTACCAGTTCTTCGTTTGTTGGAATGATCAGTACTTCTACCTTTGAATTTGCAGTTGTAATCCGGCGAATCTCGCCAGAACGAATAGCGTTCAATGATTCATCCAGCTCGATACCGAGGAATGTCAGTTGTTCCAACACTCTCTTACGCAGAACGATGGAGTTCTCGCCTACGCCTGCTGTAAATACAATTACGTCTACTCCGTTCATTGCGGCAGCATACGAACCAATATACTTGCGCAGACGGTATTCATACATTTCAAATGCCAATGTAGAATTAGCTTCGCCTTTTTCCATACCTTCAGTGATTTCACGCATATCACTGCTGATACCAGAAATAGCTAGAAGTCCACTATGCTTGTTCAGCATGGAATTGACTTCATTGACAGTCAATTCTTCTTTGTTCATGACATAAGGCACGATTGCTGGGTCCAAATCACCACTACGAGTACCCATCATAAGTCCTTCCAGTGGAGTCATACCCATGGAAGTATCTACAGACAAACCGCCTTGAACTGCTGTTACACTACCACCATTACCGATATGGCAAGTGATGATCTTCAAGTCTTCCAAAGGACGGCCGACAAATTTGGCAGCTTCCTTACTTACAAAGTCATGGGAAGTGCCGTGTGCACCGTAACGACGAACCTTATACTTATTGTACAACACTCTCGGTATGGCGTACATATAAGCTTTTTCTGGCATGGTTTGATGGAATGAAGTATCAAATACCACAACTTGCGGTACTTCTGGCATATTCAATTCAGCCGCTTTAATCCCCATCATGGATGCTGGGTTATGCAGTGGAGCCAGGTCGAACAAGCGACGGATTTCACTCTTCGCTTCAGGAGTTACGAGCGCTGACTGCTTGAAAATTTCGCCTCCATGAACCACACGATGGCCCACAGCCTGAATTTCGCTAATGCTGGAGATAACACCATGCTCTGCATCTGTGAGTGCATTCAGTACTTTACGGATGGCAGTAGTATGCTCCAAAATTTCGCTAACTTCAGTGTATTCTTCCTTATTGGTTGGTTTATGCGTCAGAATCGAAGAGTCCATACCGATGCGCTCTACCAATCCTTTTGCCAAAACGGACTCATCCGTCATATCATACAATTGGTATTTCAGGGAAGAACTCCCTGCGTTGATTACGAGAATTTTCATATCCGGTCACCATCCTTGTCATACTTAAAGAAGCCTTCGCCCGATTTCACGCCCAGATTACCTGCACGTACCATTTTCTTCAGGACGATGGACGGACGGTATTTCAGTTCGCCAAATTCACGGAACATCCGCTCCAGAGCCGCCAAAACGGAATCCAGACCAAAGCGGTCAGCCATTTCCAAAGGACCGTTTTGGAAGTTGTAGCCGATACGCATAGCATCGTCGATATCTTCGGCAGAAGCTACGCCCTCTTGAAGTACATGAGCTGCTTCGTTAATCAGCAGACAGATAATCCGGCTAGTTACAAAGCCAGGAGATTCATAAATCATGACTCCTTTTTTCTCCACGATTTCTTCCACGAACATTTTCGTGTTTTCAAAGGTATCATCTGAAGTTTTCAAACCACGAATAATTTCTACAAGATCAATACGGGATACTGGATAAATAAAGTGCATACCAATAACACGCTCTGGATACTTGGTCGAGCTGGCAAGCTCGGTCAGGCTCAGCGTGGATGTATTACTTGCAAGGATGATGTTGCTTGGACATACATGATCCAACTCTTGGAAAACAACTTTCTTCTCATCCAGATTCTCTGTAATGGTTTCAATGACCATATCACAGCTAGCGAGCTCCGCCAGATGGGATACTTTTTCAATGCGAGATAAAATCAGTTTTTTCTCTGCTTGGGTAATTGCCCACTTTTCCAGTTGCTTATCTAGACTTGTTTCAATCATATTATAAGCGTAGTCTAGTTTTTCTGGTGTCTGCTCTACTAGCAGCACATCGATTCCTTTGGACGCAAGCATTTCAGAAATACCTTGTCCCATGGTGCCGCCGCCAATGACGCCGATTTTTTTAAATTGCATGGTTCTTAACTCCACCCTTTCCTGGTCACTCTCATATATTGTATCCTTCTTTGTCGAAAAATACATGTTTATGTCCCAATAGATAATAATATCTTAGCACGGACTAAAAGTAAAAAAAAATAACCAGCATAAAAAATTATGCTGGTAATAAAGCATTTTCACTAAATTGACATCTAAATTGATCTCCGGACAGCGTTTCTTCCTTCATCAAGATGTCAAGAGAATTGTCGAACACAGGACGATGCTTTTCCAACAACTCCAAAGTGCGGTTATGCAGGTCATTCATAATCTCGCCATTTTCCCGCATGAGTTCCTCTTTTGTAACCATTTCCATGTTAATAATCCCAAGAGAAGTCAAACCGGAAGTCATCATCGTATGAACGATGTTCAGTGCCTGCTCAAAATCATTACTTGAACCAGTACTTCGACCGCCGTAGTACATTTCTTCTGCTGTAGCCCCTGCGAGCGAGATCATAATTTGCTCCTCCAGGTACTGCTTGGTATATAAATAATGCTCTTGCTGTGGGTTGTGACGCACGTAACCGAGCGCTTTCCCACGCGGGCTGAGCGCTACTTGACTTACACTACCGGGACGGACGATTTCAGCCATAATAGCATGTCCCAGCTCGTGAATCGCTACACGTTTTTTCTCTTCGAATGTCGATTCTCGGTCTGTTTTCTCACCCATCATCACCTTGTCAATCGCCATGGACAGATGACTTTGCGCAATCATTTGCTGATCCTGTCTCATTGCATAGATGGCTGCTTCATTCATGACGCTCTCCAACTGTGCACCGGAAAAACCGTAAGACTCCTCTGCAATTTTGTCCAAATTAGCATCTTCCTGGATCGGTTTGTTTTTGGCATGAATTTTAAGGATATGAAGACGGCCCTTCTTATCAGGCAAGTCTACTTGAATATGACGGTCAAAACGTCCTGGACGCGTTAAGGCGCTGTCCAGCATTTCTTTACGGTTTGTTGCCGCAATGAGCAATATCCGCGGCGTATCTGCCGAATAAATGCCATCCATTTCTGTCAGCAACTGATTCAAAGTCTGATCATATTCTCGTTGCTGTCCACCCTCACGCTTACCGCCAATAACATCAATCTCGTCAATAAAAATGATTGCATTTTCTTTCTTTTCCTTGGCTGCACGAGTGCGAGCCTCCCTAAACAACTCACGGACACGACCTGCACCAACACCTACGTACATTTCAACAAATTCACTGCCTGAAGCTGCAACAAACACTGAATTGGTATAGTGTGCAGCTGCTTTCGCCATCAGCGTTTTCCCTGTTCCCGGAGGGCCTGTAAGCAAAACGCCTTTCAATGGACGAATGCCAAACTTGGAAATTTCATCATGACGATTCAAAAAATCCAAGGCTTCACGCAATTCCTGTTTAGCGCTTTCTTGTCCACCAATTTCCTCAAAAGTCAGCTTGTCCGGACCATTTTTTTTACGTTTGCGCTCTTGCCCGGCACCTACGGCCAAGCCGCCACGAGCATGCATGAGCATTAACAAGCCACTGAGCATCACGCCCGCAACAAGAAGAGGGATAATGTTCACCCCAATAAAAACGAGAAATATAATGGCCACCGGCACAATACCGATTAATATTTCCTTGATCCATCTAGGCATTAGGCCATACCCCCATTTGCTGAGATTGACGTGGCAAAACGATAAACTTCGTCGCATTGCCTTCGCTGAGTCGGATATAGACATTGTTCGAATCCATATCGGTATCAGCCTTGATACCTGTCTTTTTCTTTTTCATCTGCTCAACTGTAGATGAAATTTGAGTATACTTTTTATTTTCCATCGCTTCGGCTACAGGAAACATAGCCTCAGACCACCATTGATTCAGTGCTGAATTGGAACGATCTGCGATATCCAGCTTAATGGTGCGGCTGCCAATGATGGATTGCCCTTTTTGCTTAACCACATCGACTAATCCGGCCACATCCGCCTGCGGTTTGAGATCTAGTTTCAATACCACCTGATCCTGTTTAATATCTATTTGAGCGCTTGTCACGCCTGGATATTGAGATACCAGTTTTTCCAGAGGACTTTGCATTGTAACCTGACGGTAAATGAACCATCCTCCAAACATTAACAAGGCTGCCAAAACGGCCGCCACAACAATAGGAACTGCACGCAATTTCAAACAACATCCTCCTCTCAAAATGTAAAACCCAGAAGAAACGGGACGAATGTCAACAAACAACCAAATTGCATGATCTTATAATGATCAGCAACTCATTTTTCTATCATTTTTGTCTATCACTTATAAAATATAGTATATCATAACGTAAATCTAATATCGAAGGCAATGTGTGGAGGAGTTGTGATAAGGCAAAAAAATGCTTCCTGGCTTTTAGTCCAGCTTTGCGGAGCAATAAGTAAAAAGACGCAAATACGAATTAGATCGTATTTGCGTCTTTTTTTATTACTTTCAATCATTCCAAGCTATATAGACTGAGTATTAAAGTTATTTGGAGTGGCCCATGGTTGTCAGCCAGCGGAGTGGAACACTTGAATCTGCAGAAGCGAAGCGATCGTAAGATCAAATAGACTACGCAGCGCTCCTAACGCTCTTGGGTACTCCCAAGCCACCAATCCACACTCTTAACATGGTGCTAGTAATTAGGCAAAGTATACTTTATCCCCGTCGATGCTCCATCTGAGAAACGGTAAAAGGTATAGTTGTGATGGCTTTCATCATCGTAAAACAGTTGCCATACATATTCGCCATTGAACACACTCGGTTGGAGCCTTACAATTTTTGCATTTGGAAGTTGCTGCTGAATTATCGCTGTCATTTTTTGCTCGTCGACTCCGTTTTTCATCAGCTCGGTATGAACACCGCTTGGATCTGCGGCAGGTATGTTAGGTTTCCCCTCCATTTTTTGAAAAGGAACCCACACCATTATATTTTCATTCTGTGCGTTTTTTCCTTGAACTACCCAATATATCTGATCCCACACAGACTTCCATGTCTGAGTCGTGCTAACCAGACCACCTGATTGCTTGGCCTTCATGATAGCGGCATTTTTCTCAGCCACCTGGTCTTGAGTAACATACGAATAATACCAGAAAATGCTGACCAGGATCAGTATTACGGCCAAAATGGCGACCGCTATCCATTTCTTCTTATTTTTCAAACCTGTGCTTCCTCTCTAAGGGGATGTGACACCTAAATTAGCGCGACAGCAGCCCTTCAAAGGCGGCTTGTGCCTCATGTTTGATACGTTCCTCGTCCATCGTCAAGCATTCGCCATTTTTCACAACCTGACGGCCGTCTACCCACACATGAGCCACGTCTTTGGCACTTGCAGAGTATACGGCATGAGAAATAAGATCTGTACGCGGCAAGAAATGGGCCTGATCCAGATCTAGCGCGATAAAGTCAGCCTTATTGCCTGCTGCCAGCGCTCCTACCTCTTTTAAACCAATCGACTTTGCACCATACTCTGTTGCCAGACGTAGTGCTTCATTTGCAGGAACTGCCGTTGGGTCGCCAGATACTCCCTTGTGAATGAGTGCTGCCAGACGCATTTCCTCGAACATATCCAAGTTATTATTGCTGGCAGGACCATCTGTTCCGAGTGAAACAGTAACTCCTGCACGCAGCAATTCAGGCACTCTAGCTACACCACTTGCCAGCTTCAAGTTGCTGCCTGGATTATGCGATACCGCCACACCTCGTTCCGCTAACAAAGCTATTTCTTCGTCGTTCAAGTGAACGCCGTGGGCAACAAGTGAAGGACGGGAGAAAAAGCCAAGCTTATCTAAGTGTGCAACTGGACGCAAGCCGTAGTCGCGTACGTTTTGTTCAACTTCGGCGATCGTCTCGGACATGTGCGTATGCAATGGTAAATCGAGATCATGTGCTGCTTGAACAAATTTCTCAATAAACGCAGGCGGGCATGTGTATGGGGCATGAGGAGACATCATTGTTGTGATACGTCCGTCTGCTTTTCCATGCCAGTTACGCGCAAAAGTCACGGCCTCAGCTAGCTTGATCCGCTGTTCTTCTTCTGAACAGAGTCCAATGGCTCCACGCATCAAGCTTGCACGAATGCCCGACTCTTCAGCTACACGAGCCACCTCATCCATATGATCGTACATATCCAGGAAAGTCGTGGTTCCACCTTTCAGCATTTCCAGCACTGACAAAGAAGTTCCCCAGTACACATCCGTAGATGTAAACTTGGCTTCCATAGGCCACATTTTTTCCTGAAGCCACACTTGAAGTGCCAAATCATCTCCATACCCTCGCAGCAGAGACATCGCCGCATGACCATGAGTATTGATCAGACCAGGTAAAAACAATAACCCCTTGCCGTCGATTGCTTCTGTCTCTTCCTCACCCGCAGGCAAAGTCTCGCCAATGTAAGTAATACGGCTATCCTCCACAATCATAAAACCATGGATTACCCCAGCCTCGGGTCCATTCACGGCAAACGAGCCGTTTTTAATCATCCATTTATTCACTGTCATATTGTGCTTCTTCCTTTCCGTCCTCCAGATAATAAGCGAGGCTAAGCAAATCAGTTGTAAAGTCTGTGGCATGTATCCGAATGTTAGCCGGTGCCTTGAGAATGATAGGTGCAAAGTTCAAAATCGCTCCAATTCCACTCTCAATCAGCCTATCAGCTACGTGCTGTGCCTCAAAATCAGGTACAGTAATAATCCCGATTCGTATATTTTTTTCTTTCACAGTCGCTTCCAGTTCATCCATCGGCTGTACGACCAAAGTATTGATTCTGGTCCCAACCTTATCCGGGAACGCATCAAAAACCGCCACAATCTTCATATTGTCTTTTAAATAAGCATTATAGTTCGATAGGGCTTGACCCAGATTACCTGCTCCGACCAATACTACATTAATTTGCTGGTCGATTTTCAGGATATGGCGTATTTTCTCGATTAGATAAGAAACATCGTAACCGATGCCCTTCCGACCAAAATCGCCAAAATAGGCAAGATCTTTACGAATTTGGGCCGGATTCAAATCTAACCTCTGTCCCAGCTCTTGAGAAGAGACCGTAGCCACCTCCCGTTTGTGCAGTGCATTCAGATAACGTAAATATACGGGTAATCTCCGTACGACAGCCTCTGAAATTTTATCTGATTTCATACTTGCTCCCCCTAATTGTAACGGACTTTAAGTGTCCGTCCGTTGTGCCTCTGTCTCCGGGGCGGATTGGAGCCATTCAGCGATGCGGGGCACCATTTGCTCCGATGGCATATGCTCCATTTTTGGTCCCGGTAACGAGTACAAAAAGTGCTTTCCATAATAGGATTCGATCACACGCGTATCGTAAACGATGACGACTCCGTGGTCGCTCGCTGTACGTACCAATCGCCCAAATCCCTGTTTGAAGCGAATAACTGCTTGTGGTACAGACAGCTTCATAAATGGATTCTTCTTCTGCTGCTGGAGCAACTCGCTTTTAGCCTCCAGTAACGGGTGGTTGGGCGGTTGAAACGGCAAGCGAACGATAGCCAGACAAGTCAAAGCTTTCCCTGGAATATCGACGCCTTCCCAGAAGCTACTGGTTCCCAGCAATACAGAAGCTTTCGCTTCCTGAAAACGGCGGGTTAGCTTGCTGCGACTCCCACTGTCCACACCTTGTCCTAACACGGTAATATCGCTGGACGCTAACGCCTCTTTGAGCGGCTCATACACTTGCCGGAGCATCCGATAGGAAGTAAACAGAACGAGCATTCTCCCCCGCGTCGCCTGGGCAGTCGCTCCTAGAGAGCTAACGAGCATCTCTACAAAATGTGCATCTCCTACACTGCCCTTCACACTCGGAAAATCTCGCGGAATGACCAGCAACACCTGATCCCTATAATTAAAGGGTGATGGGAGCTGTGACGTCATTAATCGTCCTTGATCTGCGGCCTCCTGCAAACCGAGTTGATCGGTCATGTACTGAAACGATTTATCTACCGATAAAGTAGCAGATGTCAGAATAATACTTCTTTTTTTGTCAAAAAACATTTCTTTCAACTGGCGGCTCACATCGACGGGCACCGCATAAAATTGCAATGATTTACTACGGAATTGTCCACTCGCTTCAAGCCAATATACGGTTGTTTCATCATCGAGTCGTATAAAGAAGCGCAAATTTTCCCTAATCCCCGCCAAATCCTTAAGCAGACCCGTGATATCTGTAATGAGACTATCCGCCGCATAATCGTCATGTTCTTCCTTGACATCCAGCATCAGCTTGTCGCCCTTGCGCAAAATTTCGCTCAATGTTACATAAAGCTGATTTTCCAATGCCGCCGCCTGATCCCACTTTGCAGGCTTGGCTGACGGTTTGAGACGCGAAGAAAATTGCCCCGTTTCACCTGGTGTGGCATCAGTTCGCTCCGGCAACATGCCAAACAGCTTATCGCTTAGTAAGTCCCAAGTTTCCTTAACCTCTAACACAAGTGGGTACAACTGATCAATGACCGAGGCCCATTCCGTCGACTTCTCATGCCCCGACTTTGCCAACTGCTGACGTAACGAAGGCAATTGCCCATTCTTGCTGTCCTTGAACAATCGAGTCAGCGTATGCACGAGTGTGAAATATTTCATATGCATGCCCAGGTGCTTACCAGCTACTTCCTCTAGATGATGTGCCTCATCAATCACCAAGTGTTCATAGCTAGGCAGCAGCTGATGACTTGCTTTGACGTCGGTGAACAGCTTGGAGTGATTCGTTATAACCACATCCGCTGTTCCTGCTTCATGACGTGCACGATGATAGTAGCATTTGCGGAACCATGGACAAGAACGACCAAGACAGGACTCGGAATCACTAGCAACCGTTTCCCAAAAATCCCCTCCACGATTGCTCAGGTTTAGTTCCTCGTCATCACCGGTTTCTGTCAGAGTCAGCCAGACAATCATTTGAGCCGCTGTAATCAAGTCTTCCTTTGGTGTCGCGAAGTCTCTTCTGTTTATTTTATGTTCAAACTTACGCAGACACAAATAATGCCCCCGTCCCTTAAAGATGGCAGCCCGGAACGGGAAGGGAATCACTTTTGTCAGCATCGGAATATCACGCTCTCGCAATTGCTCCTGCAGATTAATGGTATGCGTGCTTACGGTGACCCTCTGCCCATATTTTACACTGTGATACAGTGACGGAAGCAAATAGCCCAGGGACTTCCCTGTTCCTGTACCCGCCTCAATCAACAAATGCTTATCTTGACTCAGGGCTTGATTTACACCCTCAATCATTTGTATCTGCGCCTCGCGCTCCTCATATTGGCTCAAGGATGAACGCAAATTGTCCCGTACATCATCCATATACTCCTCAAAGGAAACGCCTGACAGTGGATTCGGATCATCTTCTCTGCGTGGAGCAGTCAGTTCAGTCCAATCTTCCACTTTAAGCGCAAGCTGACGAAAAAACTGATGTTTCTCCAAATCCTGAATAGGATCTAGCTCTTTCTCTTCTCGTATGCCATCAAGAAACCAACCCAGGTCGCTGTCTTCCTCTGCGAACAAATCGCTAAGCCGCTGTATCGTTATCAGAGGCAGTGCTTGAAGCTCACCCAGACACTTTAAAAACACCTCAGCCGTAGCCAACGCGTCGCTGTCTGCTTGATGAGGGCGGTCATGCGCCAGACCAAACTCTGAGGAAACAAAACCTAGCTGATAAGAAGATAACGATGGAAACATAATTTTCAGAAAATCCATCGTATCCAAAATTCTACCGCTAAAGGGTAAATATCCACACCGGTCCAAAGCGCTTTGCAAAAAATTAAAATCAAACGCCACGTTATGACCGACGAGTACGACATCGTCCAGCATAGGCACGAGCTCCATCATCATTTCTTCGAGTGCAGGTGCATCCTTGACGTCATCGTCTGTAATTCCGGTCAATCCGGTGATAAAAGGTGGAATAGATCTGCCAGGGTTTACATAAGAGCCGTAAACACGGGAAATGCTGTTATCATGATCTATAATTGCAAGTCCGACTTGAATGATGTCATCCGCGGACTGGGTGCCTGTCGTTTCAAAATCCAATACCGCAAATTTCATTCGAGCTTAATCCTTTCTTATGACACATACAATAATAATAACTCTGTATAATAGCATAGCAGAAGATTGCCTGTTTGGAAATTAAGACAGCCAAAAAAGACGATGCACACGCCGCCTAAGGAGGTGGGCATGCATCGTCTTACTCGGTGTCTGACAACTACATCCAGGTCAACATGGAGCTGTCGTAGCGAAGCTTTTCGACACCGGACAAACAGGCTTGCATATTGTGCAGTGGCTCGGGCAACGTTGGATCGAACTGATGCGCGAGAGCAAAATATTTTTGCGCCTCTTTTACGTCAGCCTGCTTTGCCATCAAACAACCCAGCGCATTATAGATGACCGCTTTTAGCCCTGGCTGTTCAGTCAGGTGCAGCACCTTTTGAAACTGGCTTATAGCCTCTGCTGGATCATCCAGTTGAAAATGAGCCATTCCCATATACATGTGACTCTGCCAGCTGTTCGGAAAATGCTGTAGCACCTGCTCAAATTGCTGGATTGCCTCCGGGTACATAAGTAAGCGATAATACCCCTGCCCCCGGTTAAATGCCGGTAGCTCCTTTTCAGGCAGCTCAGCGTCAGACATGTCGGCCTCTGCAGAAAATCCTGCTGCACGCAGGTAAACCATTTTTTCCTCAAAGGCCAGCCACTCATCCATAATTCCGTCACTCATTCTCCGCAGCAGACTCCAGTGCTGTAGCAGCTCCTGTCTGCGGGGGCCCTGGGCTGATGGGTAATGCTTCACGATATCATCTAACATGCTGTTCATTTCTGCGAATACATGCTGGAACATGTGCATCCCGCCCTTACGAAAGATGGATTAATACACTCACATTTTTCGCTTAAAAGACGGGTTTCATCCGCATTCCCATTCATTACATGATCGTTGCATGTACTTCCTTGTTCATCGTTTGGGCTGGTTTATTATGTTCATCCACAAATACCACAGTTGGTTTGTATGTTTTGGCCTCTTCATTCGACATGGAAGCATAGGAAATAATAATGACTGTATCACCGGGCTGGACCAGACGGGCTGCCGCA
The DNA here is from genome assembly GCF_054113385.1 of Paenibacillus sp. ALE2. NCBI lineage: Bacteria > Bacillati > Bacillota > Bacilli > Caryophanales > Paenibacillaceae > Paenibacillus > Paenibacillus sp. ALE2. The sequence continues at coordinate 4,047,402 of NZ_CM134213.1, read as the reverse complement.
CCGTTGAGACAAATCACGCCGCTCCCACGCGGTCCGGGGATCACATAGGTTTCCAGTCGAGCTCCATTATTATTGTTTACAATTTGAACCTTTTCATTCTCCAGTAGATCCGATGTCTCCATTAAATCCTCATCTATGGTGATACTTCCCACGTAGTTCAGGTTAGCTTCGGTAACCGTCGCGCGGTGAATTTTTGATTTCATCATAGTTCTAAACATGGGAAAGTACCTCCACTTTCTGTATTCTTATATTATCAATCAGTCGGGTATTCCCAAATTTTACGGCTAGCGCAACAATGACATCTTCTTGCACATCACATAGGCGCTGCTCAGGGCGAAGGGGCTCCAGGCCAGGAAATGTTAATACTTCAATATAGTCAATATCTGCCAAAGGAGATGAGGCGATGGTCGACTCCACCATTTGATGCAACTGCTCAATCGTAATGGTGTTCTGTACAATATCTTCGCTCACTTCTTGCACCTTGCGCAGTGACTGGGACAGCACTAACGCCTGTTCTCGCTGTTCCGCACTTAAATAGACATTACGGGAGCTAAGGGCCAAACCATCGGCCTCTCTAACGATAGGACAAGGTATGAGGGTCACATTCATATTAAGATCAGTCACCATTTGTTGAAGCACAGCAACCTGTTGCGCATCCTTCATGCCAAAGAAAGCCAAATCAGGACCTACCATGTTAAACAGCTTGGCTACCACTGTAGTCACACCATCAAAATGGCCAGGACGGGAAGCGCCGCACAAGCGGTCTGTCAAAGCGGATACGCGAATTTTGGTTTGAGTTGGCTGTGGATACATTTCTGCTACAGTCGGCAAAAAGACAATATCCACGCCTTCGCGCCGTGCTACTTCCAGATCACGAGCTTCATCGCGAGGATAGCTGTCCAAATCCTCGGTAGGTCCAAATTGAATCGGATTAACGAAAATACTAAGCACGACCGTATCTGCCATTTCACGCGCCTTTTGCATCAAGCTCGCGTGTCCTTCGTGCAGGTATCCCATTGTTGGTACAAAGCCGACTTTATGTTGTTGTACAGAGGCAGAATCGTGTACCATTTTTGCTCCATTGGCCCCAAGCTGCCGACGCTCGGCAATAATCTTACGCAGTTGAGCCACTTCTCTTACGATGATCATGACTGTGATTCCACCTTTTCCTTAGCTTGTTCCTGCGCTTGTCCTTTTGCCTGACCGTACAAGGACTCCAGGGACTCCACAACGCGATCATCCGCGCTGAACACATGCTCTGCGGCCGGGAATGCCCGCCCTTTCACATCGCTCACATACTGCTCAATGCTGCTGCGGATCAAGCCGCCAACATCGGCATAGGTTTTAACAAAACGTTTGCTGAAATATGGCGATGCATATTGAATTAGATCGTGATAAACAAGTACCTGACCGTCACATCCACGTCCTGCACCAATTCCAATGGTTGGAATGGAAAGTTCTTTAGAGATCGCCGTTGCCACTTCCTCAGTCACCAATTCCAGTACAATACCAAAGGCACCCGCCTGCTCTAACGCCTTGGCATCAGCCATTAACCGGCGTGCGTCTGCTTCGTCCTTACCTTGAATGCGATAACCGCCAATCTGATTAACCGATTGCGGAGTAAGTCCGATATGTCCTAGCACAGGTACACCTGCCTGAACAGTCGCTTTTACGACATCGGCAATTTCAGCTCCGCCTTCCAGTTTAACAGCATGCGCATGCCCTTCCTGCATCAAACGACGGATGCCTTGAAGACTTTCAGATATGCTGCTGTGATATGTCATAAAAGGCATGTCCGCTACGATGAACGTATGCTCGGCGCCTCTTGCCACTGTCCGGGAATGGTACACCATATCATCCAGGGTCACTGGGATGGTCGAATCGTAACCAAGAACTACGTTACCCAGCGAGTCACCCACGAGAATGATATCAATTCCCGCCTCCTCGGCTATTTTAGCCGATGGATAATCATAGGCGGTCAGCATACTGAGCGGAATGCCCTCTTGCTTCATTTTTTTCATTTTTACGATATTCAGTGCTTGTTTTCCTGCCATTGTGAATGGCTCCCTTCCATCTTTTTTTGGCACAAAAAATAACCTTTTATGAACGCCTGTACATATGCGTCATCAAAAGGTCCGAACAGCCAAAAAAGACACTCATTTTGAGATCGTCCCTTCTGTCTCGGTCCTGTTCGGCTCAGAGCAGAATCCAACGTAACCTTCAAATGAAGTTATGATGGTCTTACAAACTTACTAAAGTAGAGCATGTGCCCTTGGAGTGCAGCTCGGACCGTCCGATGCCGCCTCCTGCACAGTATAACAAAAAATATCAGCTTTTTCACGTGAAGTTTTACACAGGAAACAGAAAGATTGTGGTCGTATGCTCAGCTAGGGTCGCTTCTACAAATGTATATCCCCTGAAATGACCTGGATTCGCTCACCGTGGTCCGTTTCAATTACAAGTGCTCCTGAAGGGTCCAAGCCAACCGCTGTACCTTCTACCGCCATCCCTTGTCCCGTATGTGCCCGTACGCTGCGGTTCATCGTCACGGATAATGCCTCCCACAGCATGGCTATGGGCTGGAACCCTTGCTCGGCATACAGCTTGCTTAGCTGCTCCATTTCTTCCAAAAGAGCAGCAATCAGCGCAGTACGGTCAATTTCAAGCCCTGCCTCTATTTTCAAAGATGTCCCTACCTGGGATAACTCTTCCGGGTAATCTTCTACATTCAAATTAACGTCAATGCCAATCCCTGCAATGCAGTACCGAACCCGTTGATCCTCTGTTGCAGATTCCAGCAGAATACCGGATACCTTGCGACCATGAATCAGCAGATCGTTGGGCCATTTGATGCCTGCCTCTACACCCGTCAGTCGGCGAATAGCCCTACACACCGCCACGCCTGTTAACAGCGTTAGCTGGGGGGTAAAGGCCAAGGGCTGGGTGGGGCGCAATACAATGCTCATCCAGATACCTTTGCCGCGAGGAGAATACCATTTGCGCCCCAGACGTCCCCGACCTGCCGTTTGTTCCTCCGCAAGCACTAACGTTCCCTCCGGCGCACCCTCTTCTGCCAAACGCATTGCATCCTGCTGAGTGGATACCGTTGAGTCCAGAACAACGATACGCTGACCAAACGATTGAGTGGTTAACATAGCTGCCAATTTGGAGACTTCCAGCCGGTCTGGCTGAGATATCAGCCGATAGCCCCGCCGTGAGGAGGCATCGATATTATAACCCAGCTCACGCAGTTTGTTGATCTGCTTCCATACCGCTGTACGACTAACCGACAGTCGTCGGCTAATCTCCTCCCCGGATACGTAATCGGATGAACCTTCCTCCAGTATGCCTAACAATCTTTCATGATTATTCACTACTCATCACCCGTTTCACTTCCTGAAGCAATGTTTCTGTTTCATTCGGGATATCTCCGCAAGCGACCGCTTGTAAAAGCCGTTCCATCATCTGTCCCAGCCAAGGTCCACCTGGTCGATTCATTGCCTGAACCAGTTCATTTCCAGTAATATTTAAATCCTTGATACGAACGACGACCGCCTGCTGTGTCCACGAGTTTGCCAGTTCGGCAATTTTCTTCACATGCTTTTCTACCCATGGCGGTAATCCGCGAAACGAAGAAGGCAGTGTCTTGTAAAGCTCCAGCCAGTCTGAAGCTGTGTCCTTTCCCAGCTTAATTAACAATCGAATCCAGCTACGACGTAATTCCTCATCGTTGATACGGTCAGGATCCCTCGAAACTGAGTTGCCAGCTATGGCAACAGCATGACCGATGAGCTCGTTTTCCCATTCCAATAAATGAACCAAACGCAGACGTACAGCATTGGAGAAGGTCCAAGCTCTTAATAGCTCGTCCGCTGCCTCTGAGCTAAGTCTACAAGACATAAGGAGCAAACCCCACCGCAGCTCTGCTGGCAGCTGCACGATCTCCTGGAGCGCCTGTGCGTCACATTGTTCCCAGGGAACCGGAACCTTCGTACAGCCCAGCAATCCGCTACGGCCCAGCATCTCCAGTCCACGTAATGGGTCAGGTCCCGCTAGCACCTTTTCTAACTCGACTCGCACCCGTTCCATGGCTATGTATTGAAGTCCCTCTCTGCGACGAATCATACCTTTCCAAGTATTGTAGGCCACTCGGAACCGAAATACAGAGGCAAAACGGATGCAGCGCAGCATTCGCAGCCCGTCCTCCTCAAAACGTTCCTCAGCTCGTCCCACACAACGAACGAGAGAGGCTCGCAAATCTGCTTCCCCTCCAAACGGGTCCACTCGCTCCCCCTGTTCAGCCATCGCGATCGCGTTCATCGTAAAATCGCGCCGCATCAGATCCTCACGGATGTCCTTCACAAAGGATACTTCCGTCGGACGGCGGTGATCGGTATAACCGCTTTCCGTACGAAAAGTGGTCACCTCGAACGCATGACCGTCCTGCATGACCGTTACCGTCCCATGCTGGATTCCTGTCGGAATAACATGAGGGAATAGTGCTAAGACCTCTTCAGGCTCAGCCGAGGTGGTCAGATCCATATCATGAATAGCACGTCCTAATAGCTCATCCCGCACACAGCCACCGACCCAATAAGCTTCGTGGCCTGCTGTGGTTAGTGTATGTATGACCTCTCTGCCGTGAAGAGCCATCTCTGGGTCAGCATGTTGCCAAGTATTTGTATTCACAGGGTTTCCCCCTTTGCAAGTATTCAATAAAAAAACGGACGCGAGTCCGCCCCCTTAAACGCTGATCGGTTTAAGATCCGGCACCTCGCGTCCCAACACACGGTAATAAATCTCTTCATATTGACGAGTAATCAGCTTATCACAGAATACGGTACGTGCGCGTGTCAGGCACGCTTCACGGAAACGTTCCGCCATTGCTTCATCGGACAACAGTTCTACTGCATATTCTGCCATCGCCTCTGTATTACCGATTTCAGCCAGATACCCCGTACTTCCATGTACAACGAGTTCAGGTACTCCTCCTGCCTGAGAACCGATTGTTGGCACTCCACAAGCCATGGCTTCCAGCGCAACTAGACCAAAACTTTCTTTCTCCGACGGAAGCAACAGCACATCTGCCATAGAAATCACTTCTGCGATTTGATCCTGCTTACCTAAAAAGAAGACTTTGTCCTGCAAGCCTAAACTTTCGATTTTACAACGAATTTTCGGAAGATCCGGTCCTTCTCCCACCAACAGTAGCTTCGCAGGTACCTTTTGTTGCACTCTGTCGAAAATATCCAGCACATCTCCCACCCTTTTGACAGGACGGAAATTGGAAATATGCATCATAATTTTTTCGTGCGGTTGGGCAAAATCTCTCCTAAGCGCAGCAGCATCTCGTGGATAATATACTCGTTTATCTACAAAGTTGTAAGTCAAATCAATAGGTCGTGTTATTTCCAACGCATCAATCGTCTCCCGAATCAAATCTTTGGAGACGGCTGTCACAGCGTCACTTTTGTTAATAGCCAGTCGAATCAGATCCTTTAATGATTCATCCTGTGCCAACACTGTAATATCTGTACCGTGCAGGGTGGTAACCACTTTCAAATGATCGCCCACCATTTCCTTCGCCAAATATGCGCATACTGCATGCGGAACAGCATAATGGACATGGAGTACATCCAAATTCTTCATTTGAGCCACCTGGGCCATTTTTGTCGCTAGCGACAAATCATATGGCGGATATCTAAACACGTAATAATCGTTAACCTCAACTTCATGATAAAAAATATTCTTCTGGAACGCCCCGCCTAATCTGAACGGAATGCTATTGGCAATAAAATGAACCTCATGCCCTTTTTCTGCCAGCAACTTGCCCAGCTCCGTAGCCACAACGCCAGAGCCACCCAGCGACGGATAACAGGTAATCCCAATTTTCAGTTTGTCATTCAAGCTAAGCTGCCTCCTTCCGTCCATCCATAATCACTCGTATGCCCATGTATTTCAGCATTCTACAACATGCGTAAGTATATAGTCCTTATTTGAATAGCTTAACCAGATATGGCGTTTTGGACGCAAATCCTTCTGCATATGAAATCAGTTTACGTTGACCCAACAACGAGTCCCGAGCTTTTACACGTTCCACATACCCCTGATTCAGTGGTGTGGATACCGTATCCTTCCCAGGCGCTGCCTGAAATTGCGAAGCATAACTCAACAACGACTGTTCCTTGGCTTCATAATGCTCGGTAATGTCCACGATCAAGTCCGTTCTACCGATATCATTAATAAAATAAAAATATAATTGCTCTACCTGTACCGCAGGACTTTCTGGCATAAAGCGTCTCAACTTGGCGTTAAACACAGCTTCCTCTACTAGCTTGCTGCACATGACATGATCCGGATGCCGATCCTCCCAATAAGGAGCAAATACAATTTTTGGTGCATGGCGTCTGATTTCTGCTGTAACTGCAGCTACATGTTCAGGAGTTACATATAACCCACGATCAGGCAGACCCAAATTCGTCCGCACAGCCAGCCCGAGCACTTTTGAAGCGTGTTCAGCTTCTGCCATACGAGTATCCACATCACCATTAGATGACATTTCAGCCCGTGTCAAATCGCACACCCCCACCTTTAACCCAGCGGCTGTATGCTTGGCAATCGTGCCTCCCATTCCTATTTCTGCATCGTCGGCATGGGCTCCGAAAATCAGGATGTCCAGCGTCATTTTACATCACCCTGCTGGTCAATGCCCGGTTTATATTTATGTACCAGCTCACGCCAAGCAAAATCGCCACGATCCAACGCTTTAACCAGTATTTCAGCAGTTGCAACGTTGGTTGCCAAAGGAATCCCCTGTACATCACACAGACGTAATAATGCGCTAATGTCCGGCTCATGCGGCTGTGCCATGAGTGGATCACGCAAAAATATAATCAAGTCCATGTCATTTTGCGCAACCATAGCCCCGATTTGCTGATCTCCACCAAGCGGCCCAGACATGAAGCGGTGAATTTGAAGCTTGGTTTGCTCCATAATGCGCTGACCTGTTGTACCTGTTGAATATAATTGGTGATCTGTAAAAACATGCTCATATGCCGTAATAAAATTAACCATTTCATCCTTTTTGCGATCATGCGCTATAAATGCAATCTTTAACATTCGAAATTCCTCCTGCCTCATTCTATAATTCCATTCATCAATTCATTCGTATATTCTTAATCAATGTAATGCTCAAAACCATATACAAGCCCCGGCTGCTCCATTACCTTCTGGATACCGATTTTAACACCAGGCATGTATCCAGCCCGTTCATATGAATCCTGACGAATTTTCAGAGATTGTCCAAATCCTCCAAATATGACTTCTTGCTGTGCGAACACACCGGGAAGACGGACACTGTGAATGCGGAAGCCTTGATAATAACCGCCACGCGATCCTTCTAGCGTTTCTTCCTCTTCCGGGTTGCCTTGTCGTAGCTCCTCACGCTGCTCGGCGATCAGTTCAGCAGTCTTAATGGCTGTACCTGAGGGCGCGTCCAATTTTTGGTCACCATGATATTCGATGATTTCCAGATGTGGGAAATACTTCGCTGCCTGAGCCGCAAACCGCATCATCAAAATGACGCCGATCGAAAAGTTGGGCGCAATCAGACCACCAATTTGTTGCTCACGACACTGCTTGTCCAGTTCATCAATTTGTTCAGGAGTAAACCCTGTCGTACCGATAACTGGACGAACTCCATGCTTAATAGCAAGCGCTGTATGTGCGTACGCAAAACGCGGCCCCGTAAAGTCAACCATGACATCGGCTCGACTCTCCAGTAAAGCCTGCTCTACATCCTCCATAATAGCGATACCAGCTTCCGGTAGTCCGACGAGAAGGCCGGCATCACTGCCGGCGTGTGTTCTGTTCACTGCGGCTACAAGCTGTAGTTCCTCATCCTGAAGAACCAATTTGACCACCTCACGGCCCATACGTCCTGCTGCTCCAACGACAGCCACTTTTATTGGTTCTGACATATCCCTACAACTCCTTATGCATCTATTTGTGCTAGATTTGTTCATTCATCTGCTGGCATAATTTCTTCATGAGGTTGGCAAGCTGCACATTATGAGGAAACAGCGCTGCAGCCTCACGAGCAGCCTGCACAGCCAGCTTATATTCATTCAATTCGTCATAAATCAAAGCGAGCAGTAAAAATGCGTCACCACATAACGGATCAAGGGAAATTGCCCGTTCGAGCAGCAAAATCGCATCCTGGCGCATCTGTGGCGTAGCTCTGTCGACCTCCAGCATTTTTCTGGCTTTTTCTGTATACTGCCTGGCTTCCTGCGCATGCAGATGGAGAACATATTCATCCTGCTGTGGAGCGAGACGGACCGCATGCTCTGCATATGCCAGGGCCTGCTCCAATCGTCCACTGCGAGCATAGGTAACCGAGCAACGGAAATAATGCTCCGCATGATCAGGCTGGGCTGAAATCGCTTTTTCAAACCATTCCACCGCCTGCTCAAAATCGTTCTGCAAAATGCACTGATAAGCTTTCTGAACGTATTCCTCCGCCTTCATGACACTGCACCTCCGGGTAACCGGTTTGATACAGCATATGTACAAAACGCCTAATCGGTGTCCTTTTTAGTCCATCGATTCGCGTCACGCGTGTTAAATTTATGCATAACCTTATCATGTGCCTCAGTCAAATTGATACCCAGTGAGTTCGCAAAGCAAACAGTGATGAACAAAATATCTCCCAGTTCCAGCTCAATGGAATTGTCCGCCTCATCCGTTTTTTTCGGCTTCTCACCAAAGGAGTGATTGACCTCCCTTGCCAGTTCGCCGACTTCCTCGGACATCCGGGCCAACATGGCCAAAGGACTGAAATACCCTTCCTTAAATTGAGAGATATACTGGTCTACCTCACGTTGAATTTCATCTAACGATTTTTCCATGAAACACGCAATCCCCCCATGTGCAGGTTTATTCATATGTTATCGTAAAGCACATTTTAAAACAAATTTTTTTTAATTGTGAACTAACGAACCCAATTTGCAGTCATCTGTCTTTTAAAGCTGTCGCAAAAAGGTATACTAAACATAAGGGGCTGCGATTTAGCAAAAATTGCATGTAGTCGCCATCCTTAAACTGCTACTGTGAGGGATCATATGAAAATATCCAAGTCTATGGAACAGCTTAAATTGATTTTGCCCATCGTATTTGGCACCGCCATCTATGCATTCGGTCTGCTTTATTTTATTATACCCAGTAAACTGATGGAAGGCGGTATTACAGGGATCACCCTGCTGCTAAATTATGCTTTTTCGATTTCACCTTCTCTCTCCACTTTGTTACTGAACATTCCATTATTTTTAATTGGATGGAAAATGCTTGGGGGCAAGCAGATTATATACACGGGGGTTGGTATCGGGTCGCTCACATTCTTTTTGTGGTTGTTTGAAAAAATGATTCATCTCGGATGGATGGGGACCTTTCAGACTGAACACGATTTTATACTTTCTTCATTATATGCAGGGGTTACGCTTGGGGCCGGGTTAGGTATTGTGTTTCGCTTTGGCGGCACTACTGGAGGCTCGGATATTATCGCTCGTATTTTAAACCGGAAGTTTGGCTGGAGTATGGGAAGGATTCTACTGGTCATTGATATTGTCATTATCGGCGCTTCATTACTTTACATACCCAAAGAAAAAATTCTATATACATTAGTGGCTGTGTTCATCGCGTCCAAGATTATTGATTTTATACAAGAAGGGGCCTACTCTGCCAGAGCCTTTATGATTATCAGCGACCACACGATGGACATTGCAGATATTATTACCAGGGACATGGATCGTGGAGTTACCATTATTCCGGCTGTAGGTGCATTTTCCAAACAGGCCAAGCATGTTGCCTATTGTGTCGTGTCCCGTCAGGAAATAAGACGACTGCACCAAATTGTTAAATCAGTTGATCCACGGGCGTTTATCATCATTCAGGATGTGCATGATGTACATGGCGAGGGGTTCAAAGAGGAATAGCCCGGTAATCCGGGCAATGGGCTGACATCTATGAATGGCTCCACAGCCAACGACGCGAATGTTCAAACTTTCATCATTACCCAGTGAAGCCAGCCCGATATTTACGATAACCTGCATAGGCCAGCGCCAACAGCACAATCATGCCGATAGCCAATTCAGCCCGGCGCTCACTCTCACGCGGAATAAATGGCGCCAGTGCGGTAGCATCTTTTTCACGTCCAAACAAGGCATTCAACGTCGGGTTGCCCTGGTCCAATGCTCCTCTAATCGCTGAGGCATCTGCATTTTGCTGATCCCCCAATCCTTTGACGTAGGAAATCCAGGAATCAGTCCGCACGACCTCAGTTGTTCTGCCATGGATCAATGCTGCTGTACGAATCGTTTCATAGTGGTCTTCCAGGACTTCGGTACCAGCTTTGAATCCCTTCATGTTCCCTTTAGCAAACTGGTTATTCAAACCGCTAACATCTTCTCTTAAAATCTTATAATACTGCTGCCATAAGGGCTGGCGTGGGTGTGCAATCGCATCTGTCGCAAGCCGTAAATTGGCCGCTGCCTTCACCCACTCATCCGGGGATGCTTGAACCGACTGTGTAGCTTGCTGCACCTCCAGGATGCTGCCGGATAGAGCATGAATGGCCTCTACAGATAGCGTGGCCTGTACCTGTCCAGTGCTGAACCATCTGCTCACCTCGGCTACATCCGCACGCGCTTTTTCAATATTCCCGTCCATTACGTCACGGTACAGTGTCGCAGCTGCATGATCCAGTTCTTCAATTTCCTTGCTATTACCTTCGGGTTTTGACTGATCGCGCGCTTCTGCCATACCTGGAGGGACGCAGACGGACAGCAGCAGGACCATGGATAACACAATACTCAAAACCACACGTAACGTAATACGAACCCCCCGACCCCTAATCATGGGACATCCCTCCTCACCTTACTGTATGGCAAGGTTAACGGGACTAGAACTGGCTTTAGGTGAATCATTCGAAACCGGCGATGCTCTGGACAAAATAGGAAACATAAGTGGATTTTCATTACATCTGTTTGGGTGCTTAGTCATATAAAACAGTGTAGTATAAGGAATGTCGCCCGCTCCAAAAATATCGTAACAGTTCATCGTATCTCCTTCGAAATCTGCAACAACAATCGTCTCGTATTGAGGTATGTGCCAAAACTTGTCTTTATAAAATAACGTACTATAAAATAAAACCAACCACTCATTGTTTTCCGCAGAAAAAAGTGAATACGGATTGAAGTCAGCACTCTTCATTTTCAACAACTGCAAATTCGGCATTTCTTCCATATTTAATTGATCAATCTTTATGTTTAGGTTGCTGGTAGGTGCCTTCCGACTACATTGATACTCAGGTGCCGAAACGAAGCCGAATCTAGGATAAAAATCCTTCACACTATCATTTCCAAACAGATAGATACCATCACAATTGCCATGCCAATCTTTCAGCGCTTGCTCTACTAAAAACCGACTCAAACCTTGATTCCTGTAGTTTGCAATCCCCCAATTGAAACCAGGTTTCAAAATCAAAACCAAAACTCTGTTTTGCTAAATAATTAAAACTTGCTTTTATTTTGTGATCATCACGGATGCCTTTTTGGAATACATATTCCTTCTGATTTATAACGATATGCATCTCTATCTCTCCATTCAAAAGACTCAAGCTAGTTCACGATAAGACGATACCTTTCGATTGCGTGCTAGCATGGCAAGCCATGCCGCTACAATACTAACAAGGGTCAGCATGTAGGTAAAAGTACGCACTTGCGTCACATCATCCGTTAGCGTCCTGGGAAGATAAGGGTATATGCCATAGGCATAATCCATCGTATCATTTAACAATGTCCAAAGTGCGGCTAAGCATAAAGCAATCCATTTGCAGCTAAAAAACCGTACAAACAGTAACGCTTCGACCGCCATTGCTGTGTGAGATGCTATCAGCATCCAATCCTGCCACACCATAGGCCCCCCCTGCGCAACTCCCCACAAAATAATAGCCGAAGCCCAAATGCCGTACTTTACACTCGTAACGACAGCCAACGCTTCCATGATCTGGCGAATGACCTTCAAGCTTTTGAAATGCGGAGGATAGAGCAAAAATGCTATAGAAATTGTAAAAAATAGGCTAGCCGTCGGACTATCAGGCACAAATACAATCTGCCACGCCGGGTGATAATTCAGTGTATATTCCAGCTGTCCCCCATACCATATGTACCCATACACCGTTCCAACTAAATTACACCAGAACAGCAGCCACAAAAAGGGCCGGCTCGTCAAGAACGACCGGCTCCACAAATAAGATAACGACACGTCCTTCATCCTCCGTTCATACGACAGTTGCCTTGTACAGGCACTATCCTACAATGACTATATCATATCCAAGCGTATCAAAAAAACCTGACCGCCGTTACAGTCAGGTTTGATGATATAATCTCGAACTGGCGCTTGGTCAAAATGACCACCTTAAGCTTACCAAAAGCGTTCTAACTCATTGCTTTCAGCTCATCCGTAAGATGACGAAAAGCTACTTCATCTCCGGAGGCTAACGCCTCATCAATATCCTTGTAGAGTTTTTCACTCCGGTGTTTACGTAATGCCTCGTCCAAAACCATCTCAGCAGACAGGCCCAACATTACCTCATAAGTAACCTTCATTTTATCCATAGGATGCACCTCCAACATGAGTTTAAGAGATCCTATATTCTTTTCCTTTCGCCACATAGCTGAGTGTCGTTCGTGACATCCGCTGTAAATCTGCATCTGTCAATTCGCGCACCACTTTGGCAGGTGTACCGATAGAAAGAGTATAGGGTGGTATTTTGGTATTTTCCGTAACGACCGACCCTGCTCCTATTAAAGCATATTCACCAAGCTCCGCTCCGTTGAGTACAATGGCCCCCATACCAATTAAAGTGCCTTTGCCTATCGTACAACCGTGGATAATGGCAGCATGTCCTACCGTAATATCATCCGCCAGCAACAGGGGCTGATTCGTGTTCACATGTCCCACGACACCGTCCTGAATATTGCAGCGTTCACCGATAATGATAGGCGCCATATCCCCGCGCAGTACGGCATTAAACCATACGGAGGAATCTTGGCCGATCGTTACTTTTCCGACAATTTTTGCTCCTTCTGCCACATAGACAGATGAATGGAGTTGTGGCAAGTTTCCGTTGTAGTGAATTAGCATCAACTTCACCCTCTCATATTTTGGGTGAAATTCTATCAATATGTGTACTGCTTGTCAATGGAGCTGTATACCCGAGTCGTTTCGCCCAAGACGGCACTCTCCCGCCAACTTCTGCCCCCAGGCCGTCATTTGTACAGAGGGTCCTGTCGGATGCTCACCTTGTCGAAGCATACCCAAGTGAAGCATCATTCGTATAATCCTCTGATCAAAGACCGAACGGGAGGTATCATAGTAAAACGGTCGGATCAGTGGGCCGATATGCACAAAAAGCGACTCTGAGGAAGTCCATGGCCTGGCACATTCTCCAATCCAGTAGACTAGTGAAAGCAGATTGGGTACGGCTCCTTTATACAATCTTAACCAAAACCTGAATAGCTGTATCATTTCATCTTCAATTGCGAGTTCCTGTTGTGCCTCCCCTTTTGCGGTCAGCTCAACCCGGTCTCCCTTCTCCTCAATATACTTGGAGTGCCGGGCGTAATCATACAGTAATGCCATTCGATCCGGATAAAACTTAAAAGAGGAACCATAGCCAAAACGCCATCCTCCTTTACCCAATAACGGCTCCGCAATGTGCAAATGCTCCATTAGTTGCTGCTGATTGCGACGGTACCAAGCTCCCTCAGGATTAAGGAGAACCTCATGCTGCCTCATATATTGAAGGAAAAGCCGTAAATCCTCCGCCAGTAGATGCCCTTCATCCCGGTACGACGACGGTTCGCTTACCCGGATCATTCCGTTTTGAAAGTCATGTACCATAACACGCCGAAAGCGCTCCTTCATATCCGAAGGAATTTGGTACAAATATCTCGTATTGTGCGTTGAACCATTGAACAACCAGCCGCTAGAACGTAGACGGGTCACAATATCTCGTGGTCGCTCACCAACATCTCCGTCCTGCTCGACAGACTGTTTGGCAATCGCAATCAATTCCTCCATACTGAAATAAGGTCGGTCATCGAACAATAGCGCATTCAAAAACCTTACCTCTGACAACCTCAGCTCCTTGACCTGCGTCTCAAAAAAACTACTACTGCCGAGCTTTGTCAAAATCCCTTGGATCAACTCATGCTTGGAATTAGGTTTGCAGTCACAATCGTAATACACTGCGATTCTGTTCAAATGCACAATATCCGCAAATGTCAGCATATCCGCCAGATTCATTGTTCCATCGCCTCGTCACTGGACTGTCATCCGGAAATGATTCTTACCTGTTGTACCCACAGCTTTGACGGAATCTTCAGACTCTAAACCTCTTTTTTTGCAAAGGTATAATTAAAAAACAAAAAGACCACGACTCTACGATGAGTAGAAGCCGTGGTCTTTCACAAAGTATTGGAGTTGCAGTCACTTTTTCTCTTGCAAATGCTTCGTGCAATTATATAAAAGCGGTTCCCAGTCCGCATCCTCACGCTGGAGTACACTTAGTGACAAATTGCCAATTCGTTCTGTAAATTTTTCCTGATACAGAGCCTTATACAAATTAGCCAAGAAACCCCCGTGGGAAACGATCAACAGATTCTTGTCCCGATTTTCCGTCCAAAGAGCCTCCATAAAAGCTAGCGCACGAAGCTGAAGATCTGCATCGCTTTCCTGCCCTAAATCCAGCAGATGCCAGTCAACTCCCCACTTCTCTTCACGTTCGGCCTGTGTCATCCCCTCGACCTGACCATAAGCACGTTCTCTTAGTCGATCATCAGGTTCCAGCAATGGCAAATGCAGGGCAGAGGCAATAATATCCCCCGTCTCTTTCGCTCTGGAGAGACTACTGGTAATAAGCCCGTCCCATTGATAAGGCTCTTCCTTCAATCGTTCTGCCAGCAAGCGTGCCTGCCGACGCCCTTCCTCATTCAACGGAATATCACTGTGCCCCTGGATTTTACCTACCGCATTCCAATCCGTCAATCCATGTCTGATCAAGCCAATAAGCATTGTGTCAGTCCTCCGCTGTTGTGTTATTCAGGCATATAATGAATTTTATATGGAGCCCATCTGCCAGCTAATTTCTAACTCTTCTCGTCCGATGGATCCAGCCCAGAGAAAATAAAGCAAGCGCAAGTGCCAATACAGACAACAACATCCAGTATTGCGGGTAAGTAGGAACAATGCTTGCAACCAGCGGATCCATAATGCCACTATTCACATCTTTAATGTGGTATTGATACTGTGGAGATGTACTTGTAGTTTCCAGCAGGCCTGTCGGTAAAATACCCGTGTCCATGACAGGAGCCGCTTGGGGGGGATTTTCCTGAGAGGAGCTTCCATTCCAGTTCAAAAACAAAAAGCTGCACAAAAATACGGCCAAGAAGCCGGCGATCCATACAGACATATACTTACGGGCTGCTGGGTTCACACGCGCACGTCGATGCTCGCCCGGAACAAGCCACGGTGATTCTTCATAAATTCGATCCATGACTCTACGATTCATTGCCTCTAGCTTATCTTCTGTTATTTCAAAGGAAATATCACGAATAGCCGATCGACTTTCTTTTGACAAATTCCAATCATTCTCTTCCGAACCATGCTCCCACCCGGCAGACGAGCTTTTGGCCCGTCTGCGCTCCGAGTCTTGTTTCGATACATTTTTGCCTGTAGCGAACAAATCCTCAGCGTCCCTGGATTTCATTGGCTGCTCATCCCTTCGTTTTCCTCATAGAGAGGCTCAAAAAAATAAGGCTCCAACTGCGTCTTCACACTGGTTCTTGCCCGGAAAAGCAATGACTTCACCGCACTGACCGTCTGTCCTAAAATAGTCGCAATCTCCTGATAATCTAATTGCTCATATTCACGCAAAATCAGCGCAGATCGCTGCTTCTCAGGCAATCTGTTGATTGCTTCACGAACCATCTCTACCTTCTCACCGCGAAGAACAGCCTGCTCCGGGATTACATCCGATGGAGCTACCGGTACATAACCGCTCTCTTCCAATGGAACCTGACCACTACGGTGCTTACGAAGCTCACTGAGCACCGTATTGCGTGCAATTGTATATAGCCAAGTGGAGAACGATGCATCTACCTCGCGAAAAGAATGCAGGCTCCGATACGCTTTATAAAACGTCTCCGAGCATAAGTCCTCAGCAATCATTTCCAGGTTCGAACTTTTCAGCATATGATAAACAAAAGCTAAAATTTTACGTTGGTGCCGCCTCATTAATTCTGAATAAACCTCAACATTACCTTGTTTGATTTCCTGAATCATCTGGGAATCTGTCATCATCCGAGTGAGACCCTCCTCGCCCATACATGTGCTGTTTTCCCGTCCGATTCTGTCTATATATACCGAACAGGCCAAAAAAAGTTGCGCCCTCTGCGCAAATGGATGAAACAGCATCATGGAACATTTGTTATTTTCTTACCCTATGTAGTGCCAACATTAACGGTGCTATCCCCAACAATATTCAATATCCAAAATGGACTTACCCATTGTACCACAAAATGGCCGCCAGTAAAAAAGTCCAAAATCCCCACGATTTCCATCAAAGGCTCCCTAACGCTGGCAGCTAATTCATTTAAACCGCTTTTCAATGGATTTTAAGTTTATTCAAGATAAATGACAAATCCAATCAAAGTGTTTCATTTAGAGCACCAATAAGGATAATTAAACAAAAAGAAAACGCTTTAAAAAAATATTGACAAAATGAAAACGTATACATATAATAAAAGTACAGTATGGTTTCTCTCCACTCCTATCCTACTCAGCTACTTTACTGAAAGTAGCTACCACCCGGGGCTTTACCCGGGTGGTCTTTTTTTCTTTATTAATAAGTAGAAAGGACTATTCCATCGGCTCTTCAAATAACAAAAAACGAGCGAAGAAACTCATCGCCCGCTTTAAATTTTTTCTTACTACTTCACTCCAGAAAGTATGATGCTTTTAAGACGGTCCGTAGCGGAGCGATTCATTTGAATCTGGAGAAGCGCAGCGTTCGCCTTTGCCTGCGGATTTTCCCCTTTGTACATATATTCAGAAAATCTGCAGGCAACAGCGATCGTAAGATCAAATGAATCGCGGAGCGGTCTACCTCCTTATTGAACACTCATACTTTCCTTCTATACAACCACTTTATAGCCCATCGAATCCAGTAAGGTTTTGGCACGCTCCCAGTCCTGCTCTTGACGGAAGGAAAGCCTCATGATGCCAGGAACATCCTCCCGACTTTCAATGATTCGCATATTGCTCAGATTAATGCTGTGATTTCCTAGTTCCATTGCAATTCTTCCGATAATCCCTGGGGTATCCGGTACATCAATATACAGATCAAACGTAGAGACAATAACTCCTTTACGACGCTCTGGCAGTTCACTGCGGAAATGCCCTGCTGTCAAAAATTCGTCAGCAATTCCCTCTCCGTCTTGTGTTCTCAGCAAGTGAGTAAAACGCTCAATCTGCCCATTCCATTCTTCCAACAGGCCCAGTAAAACATCACGATTACTAAGCAAAATGTCCCGCCACACAACCGGATCACTAGAGGCTATCCGTGTAATATCACGAAACCCACCAGCAGCCAATGTACGGTACAACGGATTTTCATCATTGTGCTTTCGTACCTGATTCACCAGCGCTGCTGCAATAATATGTGGAAGATGGCTAATCGCACCGACAATATCGTCATGCATATCAGGTTGGACACGCACAACATGAGCACCGGTATATTTCAACAAGCGCTCCAGCGAGCTGTAAGCTTCCTCAGGCACACCCTCTGCAGGGGAAAGCACATAATATGCATTTTCAAACAACAACGCAGAAGCGGCCTTGACACCGGAACGCTCCGAGCCAGCCATCGGATGACCCCCGATAAAGTAAGCATTGTGCAAAGATATTTCTGATGCCTTTTTGGCAATCGCCGATTTCGTGCTACCTACGTCGGTAATAATACACCCCGCTTTAAGCGGTAACTTGCTTAACAATTCGAGATAATGCTCCAGTAAACCAACCGGAACGCATAAAAAAATAAAATCGGCATCCTTGACCGCCTCTTCAACCGAAAGAGTCGCGGTGTCCACGACACCACGGCTTAGCATCGGTTCTATCAGTTCAGGAAGATGAGCATGACCGACCACAGTAATATCCGGCTTCCCTCTAAAACAAAGTGCGAGGGACCCGCCAATCAGTCCCACGCCGAAAATGGCAATCTTCATCTATTATCAAATCCCATCTGCGGAAATTATAGGCGTACTTTCGCCGCTTCCGCCCCCAGGACCTGTTCCAGCGCACGAATAAACAACTCATTTTGCGGCTGTGATCCAACCGACACCCTAATATATGTCGGATATTTGTGATGACCTGCGCGAATAATCACACCTTTACGAAGCAACTCCTGAAATACCTCACCGGATGGACGACGTACGTCCAGCATAATAAAATTACCATGTGCCGGGAAAGACTCCAGCCCCAAACGCTTCAGCTCATTTTGCAAATAAGCTCTACCCTCTGCATTACGATCCCGACATTCCTGAACAAATTCCTGATCT
This sequence comes from Paenibacillus sp. ALE2, assembly GCF_054113385.1. Taxonomy (NCBI): domain Bacteria; kingdom Bacillati; phylum Bacillota; class Bacilli; order Caryophanales; family Paenibacillaceae; genus Paenibacillus; species Paenibacillus sp. ALE2. The sequence continues at coordinate 4,028,725 of NZ_CM134213.1, read as the reverse complement.
TCCAAGGCAGCAATGGCCGCAGCCTGTGCTACCCGTGAAGTATTAAACGGCTCACGAACCTGATTGATCAAGCGAATAGTTGCCTCGGCTCCCATACCATATCCGATACGTAGCGAAGCCAGACCATAGATTTTGGAGAAGGTACGCAGTACAACCAAATTTTCATAAGCTGACAACAAGCGAATACCGTCTGGATACGAACGATCTATTACAAACTCAGCGTAGGCTTCATCCAGCACCACCATGATATGCTTTGGCACTTGGTTCAGAAACGCAATCAGCTCAGCTTCGGGTACAATCGTTCCCGTCGGATTATTTGGATTACAGATCCAAATAATTTTTGTACGGTCATTGATATGAGACAGCATGGCATCCAAATCATGTACACCGTCACGCAAAGGCACCTCAACTGCAACTGCTCCCTCAATTTCCACGTTACTTTTATAGACGGAAAATGTCTGATCAGCCATGATGCTTTCTTCCCCTGGAAGGAGGAATGCACGTGTAATCAACGCAATAATTTCGTCAGAGCCACAGCCATAGATAAACTGATCTTCTTTTAAACCCGTCCGTTTAGCTAGTGCCTGTGTCAGAGCAACTGCACTTCCGTCAGGATATACACTGATGTTAGCAAACTCCTGCTGAATGGCCTGCAACACTTTGGGAGAGCTGCCATACGGATTCTCGTTTGAGGCGAGCTTGATTACTTCATCGAGTCCCAGCTCACGTTTCACATCCTCAATCGGTTTACCGGGCTGATATACTGGCAAATGTACAATATGCGGTTTAGGTTGCATGCCCCTTCCTCCTCTATCCAATCAGAACTAAATTAAATATTTTATATTTGACACCCATTACTGCTTTAATTGTGCCACAAAATCGCGAATTTGCAAAAGTCCTTCTTCTCTGCGTGCAGAATCCTCCAGCAATGGAATGGCTTCCTCCACCTGTCGCACAATGGCACTGCCAACCACAACTCCATCGCAAATGTCTGAAAACCGGACAACCTGCTCACGATTTGAAATACCAAAGCCTATCGCCACCGGAACATCCGTATGCCGTTTGACCTGCGCGATAAAGCCCTCTATACCTTCAAAAAAAGAAGCTCTTTCTCCGGTTACACCCAGCGAAGATACACAGTACACAAATCCTCGGGCCTGACGGGCAATTCGTTCGATCCGTTGTTCAGACGTTGGGGCTACCAGCGGAACCAGATGCACACCTACCTCTGCTGCCCGTCCTCCCAGCTCCTCTGCTTCTTCAAGCGGAAGATCCGGAATAATCAGACCACTGATACCGTGCTCCTGCAAGCCTGCAAAGAAAGCATCCATCCCCATCTGCAATACAGGATTATAATACGTGAACAGAATAAAAGGCAGGCTTGAACCTGCCGCCCTAGCCAGAGACGCTGTCTCCATACAGGTGCGGATTGAAATTTGCCGTTTCAGTGCACGTTCAGACGCACGCTGAATCACAGGGCCGTCAGCCAACGGGTCCGAATAAGGTACGCCTAGTTCCAATATATCGGCTCCGGCTGACTCTAACTGCCGAATGATCTCTATCGTGGTATCCACATCCGGGTCGCCTACCGTCAGAAAAGGAATTAATGCCGTTTTGCCTTCATGTTTAAGGCGTTCAAACGCCTGATCAATTAAATTCATGACGGATTTCCCCCTAAATACTTGATAATGGAGTCCACATCTTTATCCCCGCGCCCAGACAAACAAATAACGATAATATCATCTGAAGTCAACGTAGGTGCCAGCTTGGCGATCTGTGCAACGGCATGTGCCGACTCTAATGCAGGCAGTATTCCTTCGGTACGGCAAAGGAGCTGAAGTGCATCCAGCGCTTCCTGATCAGTAATCGGGACATATTGGGCCCGCTCAATATCTTTTAGGTATGAATGCTCCGGTCCAACACCTGGATAATCCAGTCCAGCCGAGATGGAATGCGCAGGTTGCACTTGTCCGTACTCATCCTGAAGCAGATAACTCATAGAGCCTTGGAAGACTCCTTGCGTCCCCTTGCTCATGGTAGCTGCATGGAATTCCGTCTCGACGCCTTTACCAGCAGCCTCCACGCCAATCAAAGCAACACCTTGATCCTCTATGAAAGGATAAAACATACCGATAGCATTGCTTCCGCCACCGATCGCTGCCACAACAACATCCGGAAGTCTGCCTTCCTTCTCCAAGATCTGACGGCGTGTTTCATCGCCTATCACACGCTGGAAATCCCGCACCATCATCGGATACGGATGCGGACCGACAGCCGAACCCAAAATATAGAACGTGTCATGAACATGGCTCACCCAATAACGTAAAGCTTCATTCCCGGCATCCTTAAGTGTACGCGTACCGGATGTCACCGGAATCACTTCTGCACCCAAAAGCTGCATCCGAAATACGTTCAACTGCTGGCGAACCGTATCCTCTTCGCCCATAAACACTTTGCATTCCAATCCGAGCAATGCAGCTACGGTAGCCGTTGCGACACCATGCTGTCCTGCACCTGTTTCGGCAATGACCTTCTGTTTACCCATACGCTTTGCCAGCAATCCCTGGGCCAATGCATTATTAATTTTGTGGGCGCCAGTATGGTTTAAATCTTCGCGCTTCAAGTAAATTTTTGCCCCGCCCAGATGTTGGCTCAGACGCTCCGCATGATAAAGCGGAGTTTCCCGACCCGAATAGTCTTTTAGAAGTCCGTTCAACTCTGCTTTAAATTCAGGATCATCCGCGTATTTTCGGTAGGATTCCTCCAATTCAATCAGTGCGTTCATCAACGTTTCCGGTACAAAACGTCCGCCAAATGTTCCAAAACGTCCGTTGTTATCAGGTAATTGTGTCATGCCTGCTTCACCCTTTCTACGAATGCTGTGATTTTTGCAATGTCCTTGACTCCGTTCGTCTCTACACCGCTGGAAACATCCAGCCCGTCGGGATGATACTCGCTAATCAGTTTTTCTGCGTTATCGGCAGTCAGCCCCCCAGCTACAAACAGAGGGATTCCGTGTTGATGAGTCCAAGCCTGATAGGCGGGAATTCGATCCCACGCAAACGTTTTTCCAGAACCGCCACCATACAGGGGATCATAGGTATCCAGCAGTAAAGCATCAATCGTCCCAACGTAGGCCTCCAGTTCGTCGGCCCGGCGTTCTGCCTGGCCCTTCACCGTCTGCTCTTGATTGTGCACAGACCAAGCCTTGAATACCTGTATGCCGAAATGTTCCTTAAGCTCCCGGCAACGCTGCGGACTCTCCTGTCCATGCAACTGAATGACATCCAATGGTGCTTTCTCCATCACATCGTTTAACAGTGCATCGTCAGGGTTCACAAATACGCCCACGCTGCGCGGTCTGCTGCCCGAGGCCCATTCATCCAATACGCGAAGCAACTCTCCAGCATGTGCGCCGTCAATCCGGCGCTTGCTGTCAACAAACACAAAACCTATATAATCGACCGGTAAGTTTACCATAGATTTTAGCACTTCAACGCTTTGAAGTCCACAAATTTTTACGCCCGTTTTGTTCATGCTTTAACCCCGTCCATCAATTCGACTACAGCCTGTCCTACATCTTCCTTACGCATCAGATGCTCCCCTACAAGAATGCCGTGCGCACCTACCGAATGCAGATATTTAACATCTTCCGGTCCTGCAATGCCGCTTTCGCTGATGAATGTAACCCCTTTTGGGATCAGTGAGATCAGCTCCTCTGTCGTCTGGAGACGGGTCTCAAATGTCCGAAGATTGCGATTGTTCACACCAACTAAGGTCGCTGTACCCAGATCCAGCACTGCTTTAAGTTCCTCACTGTCATGCACCTCTACCAACGCATCCAGCCCAAGATCCTTGGCGATTTGTAAGAATGAACCTAATACATTCTGTTCCAATATCGCGGCAATCAACAGTACCGCATCCGCTCCCAATAGACGAGCTTCATAGATTTGCCGTTCATCAATGATAAAATCTTTTCGCAGCAGCGGAATTTTCACTTGATCGCGAATTTGCTGTAAATATTCAGGACTCCCCTGAAAATACGTAACATCTGTCAGTACAGAAATGCAATCGGCTCCTGCTCCCTCATATGCACGCGCAATATCCACCGGATGGAAATTTGGTCGAATCAACCCTTTGGACGGAGAAGCCTTCTTTACTTCAGCAATCAGCCCGAGCGGACGGTTGCGTTCGCTGGCGATCGCATTTTCAAATCCTCTCGTCACAGGTAAATCTGCAATTAAGCGTTCGGCTTTATTAATCTCAAAATGCTGCTTAAGCTGCTCCACTTCTTGTCGCTTCGTCACCACAATTTTATCAAGATACATATTGATATTCCCCCGTTGCCTGTATTAATTGATCCAGCTTGGAAAGAGCCAATCCAGAGTCGATGGCTTCTGCCGCTCTCGCTACTCCGTCTGTCAAGGTAGCTGCTGCGCCTGAGACATAAATACACGCTCCTGCATTCGCTAGCACAACATCACGATAAGCTCCATGCTCTCCGTTCAAAATTCGCCGTATGATCTCTGCGTTAACCTGAGCATCGCCGCCCAACACCTGATCGAGAGAATGTGTCTGCAAGCCCAGATCGGACGGATGAAGCTCGAACGTGTGAACCTTGCCGTCCTTGAGCTCGGATACTCGTGTGGCGGCCGAAATACTAATTTCATCTAGCCCATCCAAACTGCTGACGACCATGGCTCGTTTGGAGCCAAGCTGGTTCAATACCTCGGCAATCACTTCCGTTTTGCCAGCGTCATAAATACCCAGCAACTGCCGATCCGCACCAGCCGGATTCGTCAATGGACCGAGCATATTGAATACCGTCCGCACACCTAGCTCGCGGCGCGGTGCTGCGGCATGCTTCATAGACGGATGATACAGCTGTGCGAATAAAAAGCAGATACCGATGCGGTCCAGACACGAGCGAGCCTGATCACTTGTCAAATGAATGTTGACTCCGAGTGCCTCCAGGACATCAGCGCTCCCGGCACGGCCACTTGCAGAGCGGTTGCCGTGCTTGGCTACCCGTACAGAAACCGAAGCCGCGATAATAGCGGAAATGGTGGAAATATTAAACTTGTGAATACCCGAACCCCCGGTGCCGCATGTATCCAATAGACGACTGTTCCCCTCTCCAGCTTGCACTGGACTAGCGTAATTGCGCATTGCTTCGGCAAAACCGGTGATTTCATCTACCGTCTCTCCCTTGAGGCGAAGAGCCGTCAGGAGCCCGCCGATTTGCGCCTGTGTAGCACTCCCACTCATAATCTGTTCCATCACGCTACGGGCCTCCGTACGCGAAAGATGCTGTCCCTCAATGATCCGGCTTAACCCTACTTGTATCATGTCATGTCGTTCCATTGTCGTCTCCTCCTCAGAATCAGATTTTTGTGTGTTACGGAGTGTACAAATAATCTTGGTTGATGACGCTGTTGTAAGGCTGTGTAGTTGCTGGAAACATCGCTTCCGCCGTGCGGATTGCTTTCAGCAGTGCCTTTGCTTTGTTCACCGTCTCCTGATACTCGCTTTCCGGTACCGAGTCCCACACAATTCCAGCCCCTGCCTGGACATAGGCCCGGTTCTTTTTAAACACAATTGTGCGAATCGTAATGCAAGCATCCATATTGCCTGAGAAGCCCAAATATCCAATTGCTCCTGCATAGGTTCCGCGTGCTTCCCGCTCCAGCTCAGCAATAATCTCCATCGCCCGTAGCTTTGGAGCTCCGGATACGGTGCCGGCAGGCAGGCAAGACAGGAAAGCATCGAAGAAATCTTTGTCCTCACGCAGTTCGCCCGACACATTCGATACAATGTGCATCACGTGGGAATAGCGTTCAATCTCCATGAATGTATCGCATTTTACGCTGCCAAACTGGGATACACGTCCCAGATCATTTCTTCCCAGATCTACCAACATCAGATGCTCTGCACGTTCTTTTTCATCCTTCAACAATTCTTCAGCAAGCGCCGCATCTTCGGTTTCCGTTACGCCACGCGGTCTCGTTCCTGCAATCGGTCGGGTCTCTACACGGCCGTTTTCCACCTTGACGAGTGCCTCCGGCGAAGTGCCTACGATGATCTCGTCATCCATTTTCAGATAATACATATATGGCGACGGGTTCATCGTGCGCAGCACGCGGTATACCTGTAGTGGAGAGGCCTCTGTATCGATGTGAAAACGCTGGGACAGTACAACCTGAAAAATATCACCGGAGCGGATATACTCCTTTGCCTGCTCCACGTTTGATATAAATTGTTCCTTTGTCACATTGGATTGGATCTCACCCAGTTCCACATCATCAGGAATGGAGGCAGAGCCTAATCGCTCCGGTGGGGACTGCTTGCGCAGATACTGCGCCGTGTTCTCCAACTTGCGTTCCACATCTGCATAAGCAGCACGAATGTCCTCCTCGCGGAACCCTTCACCTATATGAACATTGCCAACCAGCAAAATTTGCTGTTTCACATGATCAAAGACAATGACTTGATCGCAAAACATAAAACGAATATCATCCATATTCAAATCATCTACCGAGTGCTCTGGCAGCTTTTCGTAGTATTGAAGCAGGTCATATCCAAAAAATCCGATAGCCCCGCCTGTAAATGGAGGCATGTCTTTCAGTTTCGGACTACGGTATTTACGAAGTAATGCTTTGAGCGCTTCAATCGGCTTGTCGCTTAATATTTGCCGTTTACCGTGTTGTTCCAAAATCAATCGACCTTTTTTACCTGAGACCATCAGAAATGGGTCTGTTCCGATGAAGGAATGTCGCGCCCACTGCTCGCCTCCCTCTACACTCTCCAGCAGAAAGGCACGGTCCCGCTCAGCATACCGACGGAAAATCCGAATCGGCGTCTCCATATCAGCCAGCACTTTTTTGTACACAGGAATCAGGTTAAATTCATTCGCCATCGCTATCACTTGCTCCACATGCGGCGTTAACATGAGATCACTTCCTTTCCAAATTGGCGCAGAACCCAATGGAGAGAATAAAAAAGCCTCTACCCGTAAGGTAGAGGCTGTCAGTTATTGAAATTATAAGAATGCTCCATATGTACAATGATCACAGCAAATAGAAAAGCATACACTTATCCCTTTTGCATAACCGCGCAGGTTACCTCAAATAAGCTTCTCTTTATGAAGAAGGTCTCTTCACGGACAAAAGCTTACCCGCTACCGCTGGTCTCTGTAATCTCATATGGAATTGGCTAGACTACACTCTTCTCATCTCAACTCTGCTCTGGCTAACTCTACTCTACTCAACTCTGCTACACACACTATATCTCATGGAATGTTACTTTGGCAACCATCAACTTAAAAAATGGACGATTATTTCCCTTGGGAAGCCAGATCTGGTCTTAACATCTGTGCTCCGTTCAAATATACATGTTTCATTTCACGCTGAGTTTTATCGGTATTCACCTGTACCATCAAACGGATGCACTTGGGCAAGCTACCAGCTACAGGAATTTCTAATGCACACATGAGCGGAACCATGTCCCAGCCGTCAAGCTGACGGATGGCCATGGCTGGAAAGGCAGCATCCAGGTCATGGGTCACCGTTATCCATACATTACTAATATCCTCCGGCTGAATTTCATTGTAGGATACGATTTCCTCCAGTAGTTGGCTTGTTGCTTCCAAAATTTCGTTTGCTTCATTATTCGTCACGGTCGTCGCGCCACGAATTCCACGATTGTACATCGTTACGCCTCCTCTTTTAACTGTTCAATGACTTCCCGGATGTAAGAGACGGAAATATCCTTAACAACCTCCACACGCCCAATACTGCGTGGGACAACGAAAGTAATACTGCCTTCTTTGAATTTTTTGTCATGCATCATCGCTTCGAGCAGTTGATCTGTATCGAGATGTGACGGAAGAGAAGTCGGTAAGCGCAGCGATGACAGCATATCCTTCGTTTCGTTTACCAAAGAAGGATCTGCCCCTAGCTTCACACCCAGTAGTGCCGAGCCAACCATACCAATAGAAATGGCTTCCCCGTGTAAAAACTCACCATACCCCGCAATCGCTTCAATCGCATGCCCAATCGTATGGCCTAAGTTTAAAATAGCGCGCAAATCATTTTCTCGTTCATCGCGTGATACAACTTCGGCTTTAATGGAGCATCCCTTCTCCAGCCCGTACTCCAGTGCCGTCGCATCCAGTCCGAGCAAATCCGTCGAATGTTCACGGCACCACTGAGCAAAATCAGCATCCCAGATCAAGCCATGCTTGATCATTTCAGCAAGCCCCGCAGATACCTCGCGAGGAGGTAATGTTGACAACGTATCTACGTCATACAGTACGAGTTCCGGTTGATGAAAGGCTCCTATCATATTTTTCGCCAAAGGATGATTGATGCCGACCTTACCACCCACGCTGCTGTCATGGGCAAGGATAGTAGTTGGAACCTGTACGAACTTGATGCCTCTCATAAAAGATGCCGCCACAAATCCAGCCAAATCACCCACCACACCACCACCAAGAGCGATAACAGCTGAATTGCGATCCAAACCGCCCTCAATAGCTGCTGTTATACCCCGCTCAAATACAGCAAGCGACTTGGATGTTTCACCTGGCTTAACGACAAATGATACCGTTTTGTACCCCGCCTCTTGAAGATTGCTTTCCAATGTTGCCAAGTAGAATCCCGCTACATTTTCGTCTGAAACAATCAATAATGGGCTTTTTTGTGCAATTCCTCGTTCCTTCAACGACTCTCCGGCTTGATGCAACAACCCACGTCCGATAAGAATAGGATAAGAACGTTCGCTAAGCTGTACCGTCAGCGTACTCATCTTAGTATTGCTCCAGTTGTTGTTCATAGGATGCAATATTCGCACGGATTTCTTCAATTGAATCCCCGCCGAATTTCTCTAGTAAAGCTTTGGCTATCTCCCAAGCTACCACATGCTCCATGACTACGCTTGCCGCTGGTACCGCACATGCATCCGAACGCTCAACCTGTGCAGTGAACGCTTCTTTCGTATCAATGTCAACGCTTTGCAGTGGCTTATAAAGTGTGGGAATTGGCTTCATAACGCCACGAACCACCACTGGCATTCCGTTGGTCATGCCACCCTCAAAACCACCCAAACGATTCGTACGACGGTGATATCCACGTTCCTCATCATATAAAATCTCGTCATGCACCTGTGAACCGCGCAATTCTCCTGCTTCAAACCCAATGCCGATTTCCACACCTTTAAATGCATTGATCGACATGACGCCTTGTGCGATACGTGCATCCAACTTCCGATCATACTGTACATGACTGCCCAGACCAATCGGAACACCTTCCACGATACATTCCACTACACCACCGACGGAGTCACCTTCTTGCTTGATCAGGTCAATGTAGGCTTCCATTTTCTTCTCCGTTTCTGGATCGGTTACTCTTACCGAAGAAGCTTCTGTTACGGCAATCAGTTCATCAATCGGCAAATCGCGATAAGGAGCTTCGATTTCACCAATGCGGATGACCTGACCTGCCACCTTGATCCCGAACTCAGCCAGCAATTGACGAGCCAACCCGCCACATGCCACACGAATTGCTGTTTCCCGTGCACTGGAGCGTTCCAACACGTTACGAAGATCCTTCAGGTTGTATTTCATTCCGCCATTCAAATCCGCATGACCCGGACGCGGCCGATGAACCCGACGCTTTTCTTCATCACTGCCTTCAATAGGCTCAATATTCATAATATTCTGCCAGTGCTTCCAATCGTTATTTTCCACAACTAGTGCAATTGGTGCACCTGTGGTATATCCGTGACGTACGCCACCAGCAATCTTCGCCGTATCTTTTTCAATCTGCATACGCCGCCCCCGTCCATATCCTTTCTGACGACGGTGCAATTGAAAATTCAATTCTTCAAAATCCAATTTCAAATTACTCGGCATACCCTCTACAATGGCAGTTAGCTGGGGACCATGCGTTTCCCCCGCGGTTAAATAACGTAAACTCATGACGCGTTCCCCCTTTAAACTGTTAAACTGTGCATCGCTAAAATCTTTAACTGTGCTTCATTATAGTATACGCACCTTTCTTTGACAAGAAAAGCCACGTCTGAGGCAGATAAACAAAAAAACACGTCCCTCAGCCAGAAGAGCTAAAGGACGTGCGCTGTTGATAAGCCAGCCATCCATTACCTAAGAATAGAAATAAGTTCCTACGAAACGATGGATGATATGTACAGGCTTATGCTTTTTTGCGATAAAAAAAGGTTTCAGTCGATTCCAGCCCATATTGGTTAGGAGAAAAGATTTGCTCGGTACTGCCGACAAATAAAACACCGCCGGGACGAAGGCTGGCAGCAAACTTTTGATACAACGCATGTTTGGCCTCTTCTGTAAAATAAATCATAACATTTCGACAGATAATGAGATCATACCCATCCTCAAACCGATCCAGCAGCAAGTTTTGCTTTTGAAATTTCACAGCCTGTTTTAGACGGTCATCAATCCGATACATGGCACCATCTGGTTTAAAATATTTGCTAGCTACCTGCTCAGGCACATCCTTGAGCGAACGCTCCAAATATTTACCTTCCTTGGCTTTAGCCAATGCACCATCATCAATGTCGGAAGCTGTAATAGAGCAATTCCCTAAAATCCCTTTACCGTCGAGAACCATAGCCAGGCTATAGGGCTCTTCACCTGTCGAGCAGGCCGCACTCCACAGCTTAAGCTTCTGCTTTCCCACAAGCAGCTGTGGCAAAATGATATCCCGCAGCACTTCCCACCGATTGGGATTTCGCCAAAACTCGGAAACATTGATCGTCATACGATCCAAGAATTCATAGAATAGAGGTTTTTCCTTCATCATGGCATCATAAAAAGAAACAAAACTGGGAAACCCGTTTTTGTTGCGAAGCGTCGTTAACCGCCTTTTCATCTGTGCTTCTTTGTATTGTGCAAGATCAATACCTGTGCTGTCCTTGATTTTGCGGATAAACGCTGTGTAATCGGGGTCCGTCTGACCCAGTTCCAGATCCGTCATGCTACCATCCTTCTTCATACGTAATAAACTTACACCCAGGTCGCTACAGTTTTTTCATACCGAACCAATTCTTCCGGTGTGAAAAAATTTGCAATCTCGCGCTCTGCGCTCTCCGGTGAATCTGAACCATGAATGAGGTTAAACGGTGTATGTGCAGCAAAGTCTCCACGAATGGTGCCCGGAAGAGCCTCTGTTACTTGTGTTTTACCAATCAGCAAGCGGGAAAGCGTAACAATGTTATCCCCTTCCCAAACCATGGCAAATACAGGTCCTGATGTGATAAAGCCTACAAGCTCTTCAAAAAAAGGCTTGCCCACATGCTCCGCATAATGCCGCTCTGCTTGTTCTCTAGATACCTGCACAAGCTTGCCAGCCGCCATTTTGAAGCCCTTGTCTTCTAAACGACTGACAATACGTCCAATCAGTCCGCGTTGTACACCATCCGGTTTAACCATCAAAAACGTACGATCCATCGGCTCACTCCCAATCCAATCTAATGTATTTATACAGTACTAATCTGTATTGTAACAGAAAGATTGGAAACGGTTAAAGTATTTTGTCACAGCAAACCTAAAATACAACTTTAGTAGGAGCGGCGTGTCACAAAATGAGCAATATCGCGCAGCGTCTTTTTTGTTTTGACATCTGGTAGTAAGTCCAGCGCGTTCAGCGCTTTATTAATATATCGGTCAGCGAGAATTTCAGCTTTAGCGATTCCTTCACTTTTTTTGATCATATCCACCGCTTTACGTGCGTCTCCTTGCCCGTCCCCATCCTGAATTCGCCGGATTTCAGCCAGCAGATCATCTCGCAGTTCGGGTTGTTCAAGCGCATAAATGACCGGAAGCGTAATATTGCCCTGTCTCATATCGCTGCCTGGCGGCTTGCCGATCTTTTTTTCTGTTCCACACAGATCAAGCAAATCATCCTGAATTTGAAAAGCCATACCTACGTTATAGCCATAGCTGTACAACAGTGAGTTGACTCTTTCCCGTGCTCCTGCAGCCATAGCTCCCAACTGGCAACTGACCGCAATCAACAATGCCGTTTTGCGCCGAATGCGAAGCAAGTAATTGCGCACACTCTGATCCACATTAAAAAAATCACGTATTTGTTCCATTTCACCAATCGACATCTGCACCAACGCCTTAGACAGCACTCGGTGAATATCGGGATTCGGCAGTCCAGCAGCAATAGATAGTGCGCGTGCATATATGTAGTCTCCGGTGTACATAGCCACCCGATTGTCCCATTTGGACTTCACGGTGAGTTGGCCACGTCTCATTTCTGCATCGTCAATCACATCATCGTGAACGAGAGAGGCAGAATGAATCAGTTCCAGAGGTACCGCTATGCGCTTGAGCTTGTCCAGATCATATTCTCCAAACTTGCCTCCCAGCAATACAAACACGGGACGCAAACGCTTGCCCCCTGCTTTAAGCAGATGAAGCGACGTATCATTAATCAACGGCTCCCTACTGTCAATGCTGCGGTACAGCTCTTCTTCTATGAAGTTCATATCCTTTTTTAATAAACCGAACAAATCCAATCGTTTCATTCTTTCACCCGTGTCAGCGTATTGTCACTCCAGAGAAGCGGCTTCACTCGTCGGTCAAGCAGCCCCAGTTCATATGCATACTTAAAATAAAGCTCTAAACCTTGTTGTTGCTTCTCTCCAAAATCATAACACAGATTCGTAAAGTAGCGCTCCCAATAATCTTCTGAACCTCCAATTTCCTTGCAAGCTTCAGAAATAACAGGTGTCAGATCAGACAGACTACGCTGCTTGCTTACGCGGAACGCACTCGCAATTTCAGCCACTGCAGCGGGATTCTGAGCAGCAACAGCACGTCGAACTGCCCATACAGCAAAGGTCATACTATAGCCCGTCCAGCGTTTCCACTCTTCCCCGAGGTCGGTTACGTACAGGCCCTCACTTCGCCAGGAAGCCTTGATCGCGTGATCTCCAATCAGCAGCCCTGCATCTGCCTGTTCCAGCATCAAATCAAGATCCGGTTCACAATCAAAGTAAGTAGGCTGACCTTCCCATGCCTTTTGCATCAAAATTTTCAACAAGTTCACCGATGTGGCTGAAGTATTCGTCAGTGCAATGGTGCCGTTAATGATTTCATTTAGCGGCTTGCGTGAAAATAGTAAAATGGATTGGACTGGACCGTCTGCACTAACGGATAAATCGGGCAACAGCAGCATTTCCTCAGCACCTGATGCATACGCAAAGGAGGACATCGCACTCATATCCAAACTCCCGTTCAGCATGCCTCGATTCAATTCAGCCGGAACTTTGGAAACCATCTCCGCCGAATAGAGAAGCTCTGAAGGATTAAAGTAATGAAAAATAGGCCAGGCGTTTGTATATTTAATTTTTCCGATTGTGATTGTCTTGGTGTCCGGTATCGGCATCGGAATCCCCCCATCTCGTAAACAGTTGATGTTCTATACGCAAGCTGTCTAATACTTTGCCTACGAGGAACAGTACAATATCATCCAGCGTCTTTGGATGAAAATAAAAAGCTGGCATGGCCGGAATCATTTTGACGCCGAGTCTCGCAAGCTTAAGCATATTTTCCAAATGAATAGCATGTAGCGGTGTCTCACGAGGCACAAGGATTAGCGGACGACCTTCCTTCATCATCACATCTGCTGCACGTGCCATGAGATTATCAGACGAACCGTGCGCTACCGCTGACAACGTCCCCATCGAGCAGGGCATGATAATCATGGCATCTACTAAATAAGAGCCACTCGCTATTGAAGCTCCAATATCTGTGAACGGATGGTATACAAGAGAACCGGGACGGCCTCCGAATTGTTCATTCAAAGCTCCTTCCCGGTCGGTCACATTCCAGCCCAGCTCCTCTTTCAATACCCGCCAGCCAGCATTAGAAACAATCAGGTGAACTGTATACTGCAAGTCCAGCAGTGTCTCTACTAGTCGTACACCATAAATGCTTCCGCTCGCACCTGTAATGCCAATAACGATTCGTTTGCCTTGATGGTTGCTCACCTGATTATTCATTAGTATTGACGCACCACCAAATCAATCAGTGTAAAAGCAAATACGACAATGCTAAGTACACCGTTCATAGTAAAGAATGCCGTCTGCAAACGACTCAAATCTTTTGGAGATACGATATAGTGCTCATAAAATAAAATAATGTATGAAATAATCATGCCCGCCAGATACCACCAGCTTAAATCTGCGATAAAGAACAGCACAATAAATCCGATCGCCGTAATGACATGGAACACACGGGCGATGTTCAGAGCACCTGCTACACCAAAACGGGCAGGAATAGAATAAACCCCTTCGCTCTGGTCAAAATCAATATCCTGACAAGCATAAATAACATCAAATCCAGCGGTCCAAAATGCAATCGTGAGATAAAGTACGATAGCAGTTAAATCCATTTGTCCCGTCACTGCAACCCACGCGCCTAGCGGCGCCAAACCAATGGTCAAACCAAGTACAAAGTGGCACAGCCAAGTAAAACGCTTGGTGTAAGAGTAAAAAACAAGCATAAAAAAGGCCAGCGGGAACAGCTTGAACGCCAGCGGACTTAACTTGAATGAGGCCCAAAATAACAACAACAAGCTAACGATGATGAAAATCACCACTTCGCTCGATTTGAGCAGCCCTGCCGGAATAGCGCGTCCTGCTGTACGCGGATTTTTCCCGTCAATCACACGGTCAATCATACGATTGAAGCCGAAGGCTGCGCTACGTGCGCCAACCATAGCCAGCAAGATCCAACCGATCTGCGGCCATGAGGGAAGGTTGTCCGTCACGACAACTGACCCCAATACAGCCCCCATAAATGCAAATGGGAGCGCAAATAAAGTATGTTCAATTTTAATCATTTCCAAAAAAATAGCAATTTTCTTAAACATGCTGACTCTCCTTGATTCCAATATGCAATGCCGCAATGCCTCCGGTGAGAGAATGAGCCTGAACATCCTTCAATCCGACTTCACGAAAGATGTCAGCCAGTTCATCCCTTCCTGGAAAAAGCGCCAACGAATCAGGGAGCCATTTGTACTGCTCATAACGTTTGGCGAACAATTTGCCGAGCATGGGCAAGATGTGCTGAAAATATGCGTAGTAAATTCCCTTGAACGGCTGCCAAGTAGGTTTGGACAACTCTAGACATACAACCTGCCCACCAGGTTTGACGACTCGTTGCATTTCCTGCAACACGCGGCGCAGATCAGGTACATTGCGTAGACCGAAACCAATCGTCGCATAATCAAATGAATTGTCTTCAAAAGGTAGATCCATCGCGTTGCCTCGTACAAGCTTGATTTGCTTTTCACGGGATTCTGATGTAATCTTGCGCTCGCCAACATTTAGCATGTTCTGGCTAAAATCCAATCCTACGATGTGACCACTTTCACTTGCACGCGCCATCGCAAGCGTCCAGTCACATGTCCCACAACAAAGGTCGATTGCCGTATCGCCGTGATGCATGTTCATTTTTTTCATTGTAAATTTCCGCCAAGCCTTATGTCTGCGAAAGCTCAGTATATCGTTCATCAAATCGTATTTACCGGCTATACTTTCAAACACGCCATGAACGAATTGCTCTTTCGGCTTGGTGTCGCTTGATCCCATGACGTTCACCTAACCTTCCCTCACAACCGGGTGCGAACTGTTTAGCAGCTTCAGGAAAGGCTCAAGCATGCATTCAAATTCCTCAATCCCCGTGTTTTGTTCATCTGACAGGGTCTGCCGGATGTGTGTAACAGCCGTGCGAAGCTTGTCCAGTATCGCATCCTCGGCTTTGTATTTCAGCACAAGCTTACGCCAAACTGCTGTTTCAGTACCACCCTCTGAAAGCAGTGCCTGCTCATGCTGGTCTCCGTTACCGTAAATATGCCAGAACATATATCCGAAACGGGACTTGTCTGGTTCTGCCCGTTTCTCCCATTCCTCCACCAGCGTTTCACAGACAGCGAATTCATTAAGAAGCTGCTTCCAGACTTCCTGATCCTGTTCTGCAATAAGGGAAGTCAATGATAAAAAAAGCTCCTGCTTGAAGCAAACCATCTGAGTTAAATACTGAGCGGCATTCAATCGAAAATGCTTCATCTCCCAGTATAAGCTCATTTTCCCTGCGTTCACTTCACATACAGCATCACTCAGCTTCGAAATGGCCTCGATTCGACCTGCCAGTGCAAGTAGCTGATAAAAACGGCTGCTGAAGTAGTCACCGGCTAACACTTTCAGCTGTCTGGATCGCATCTCTTCCGGACTTCGTATACCGGATAAAGTATCAATCATATCATGCGTATCCAGTCCCATCTGCACAAGTGATGTAACCAAAGCGTACAGTTCATCCTCACTGGCATGCAGCCCTTGCGCATTCCGGTTCAAAAACTCAAACAGCAAACGGGTACGGCTGTCAGGAAAAGCCGGCATTTCCGTATGTTGTTGAATCATGTCGTATTCCACATATTTCCTTGCTAATTGAGGTACGCGATACGGTTTCATCCTAAGCCTCCGAGCCATGACTTTCTGGTATACTCAAATAATTGCAATGCCTTATATTATATCACAATTTAAAATGATTCGCGACTAAAGTACTGTAGGTCCAGCGGTAGAAACATCTAGTTTGTATATACACCGCTAAACCTGTTTTGCCACATGGGCGTTACTGTAATGCGGAAACGAGATTTCAAATCTTCTGGCAGTTCAGCGCCTTCCCGATTTCTAAGTTGTTCCAATGCCTCGTTCGTCCACTCGTTCCGGCGTATATCGGATGCCAGCAGCAAATGGCGTTCTCCTGACCATTCGTCCTGCGTCACCACCCGCAACAGCAATTGCCGTACATTCGTCGTTCCGTAAAAGCTAAAGGCGGCAAGCTCCGCCATGTTCTGATAAATCTCCAGAGGTGTGGTTTCTTCCTTGGACAGCTTAACATCCAGGGTCAGGACAGAATGTTCCCAGCTTGCACTTGCAATCGGTGTGGTCAATGGAAGCTCGTTCAGTGTATCTACCAGATTGTCATCCGTCAGCAACACTCGTTGCTGGGGCGAGATTGTTGCCTGTGTTTCACGAACTGCTGCGGTACCCGAGTCCAGCATCTGTAAGGACGGCAGCAATATTGCTGCTGCGGTGGTTATGAGAATGGAACCACCGAGTACAATCCAAGGTTTCATCAGAGCCTCCCCTGACCCCTACCCCATAATGTGGGTTTGCTACGGTAAAGGTCCTCACTCTCATTGTACAACAAAAAAAAGCAGGCTATGCCTGCATTTTACTCCTCCGTATCTACAACACCGTGCTTGGTCATCACCACGGCCTTGCCGCGAATTTTGATGGCAGAAGTATGATCCGTAAATTGGACGATCAGTATCTCACCCTTGTCCAATTTTTCTGAATGATGCAGGCGTGTATCCTGACCTCTGGTCAGACCAAAAACCTGACATCCGTTGCTTTTTGCTTTAATTACGACGTACTCACTGCTGCCCGTCACGTTATCTTCCATGTCCTTTTCCTCCCTGAGAGCCGAAGCTATATTTTTATGATGGAGATTTAAGATTGTTTTGTCAACTACATGCTTTCCTCGCGCCTGCAACAATTAGTGCTTCCTGTGCCATACTATCTGTGCAGTCCCATCTATTTACGAAAGGAACGGATCGGATGGAAAACTATCGTCCCGCCAATCTCAGTCCTGCTCAGATAGAGCAGCTTCAACGGCTGGAACATGAATTTGCCGAGCTGACAGGTGAACCCCTGGTGCTGATTGCTTATGCCTCGCGAAACGGCAAGACACCTTCCTCTTCTTCAGTCCATAGCACCTCTACCACAAAGTAAATAGGACAAAAAGAAAAGGCCGTGAATCAAATTCACGGTCCTTTCAGCGCATTGGGAATATGTAAGAAATCTTATTTAATTCCGTCTTTGAGCGCTTTACCCGGTTTGAATGCCGGAATTTTGCTCGCAGGGATTTCGATTTCTTCTCCTGTTTGCGGGTTACGTCCTTTACGTGCGGAACGTTCACGAACCTCAAAGTTCCCGAAACCTACCAGTTGTACCTTGTCTCCGTTTTGCAGTGCTCCAGCGATCGCTTCAAATACTGCATCGATTGCTTTGGTTACGTCCTTTTTGGACAATTCAGTGCTCTCAGAAACCTGATTGATCAAATCCGTTTTATTCAACATATTCACCTCCCAATTCAAGTGTAGTCCAGCATTAAGGTTATCGGTGTGCTCCACCGATAATGAAGTCGCCTGTATAAAATAACCCGGGCGGCATACTGCCTTCCATAATGTTATCATCTGTTTCCGTTTCGTCGTTAAATATACATAGAATATACCTAACCACCGCCATATAGGCCGAAACTGGCGTTTTATGGCACCCTTCTTGCGTGGAACAAGGTTTATAGTAATACAGTCGACAGACAATTTCAAGTACGACGACGGTTCAGTACGTAAAAAGTAACAGCCAGCGCAAGCACCAGCACTACTCCTTTGACAATGTCATGGGCAAAATATTGCACATTCATCATGGTCAGTCCATTAACTAATACGCCGATTAACACCGCACCAATAAATGTACCAATAACATTGGGTTTACCCGCACCAAACACTGAAAAACCGACGAATACTGCAGCTACTGCCTCCATAAGTAAGGGAGAGCCAGCGTCAATTTGACCCGAGCCTACACGCGAGGCATATAAAATACCGGCAATTGCCGCAAATACGCCTGAAGCAATATAGGCCAGTGTACGGACCTTTTTTACCCGTATTCCTGACAGACGAGCAGCCTCCTCATTCCCGCCAGTTACATACATTTGACGCCCGTGCTTTGTGTAGGTCAAGAAAACATGCACCGCTGCCACAGCTAGCAACAGTAAAATAACCGAAATCGGGATACCCAACCATTTACCCTGCCCCAGTAAAAGAAATGCTGGAGATATCTCGCCTGGCGCCTTGCTGCCATCAGGAAACTGCATATGATTGTAGATGGTATAGCCTTGTGCGTACGTTTGGTGAATCCCGCTAACGATATACATAATGGCTAGAGTTGCGAGCAAATCGGGGATACGCAGTTTAATAATCAAAAGTGAATTCAACAGCCCAACCAAAGCTCCAACAATCAGAGATACAATAATAACCACTGCAACAGGCTGTTCATACCAGACCATCAACGAAGCTGAGACGACCGTCGTCAAGGATACCGTTGCACCAACCGACAGGTCAAAACCGTCTACAATAAGTGATAAAGTCACACCAATGGCCACGAAAGTCACAATCGCAATGGAGCCAAGAATATCCATCAAATTATCATACGTCCAGAAATAAGGTAATGTGGCTGAGAAAAACGCCAACACACCTATAATGACAACTACAGCACCGTATCGAAACGAGACATTTAACCATTTTTCCTTCATGAATGCACCTCTTCACCACCGCTGGCGTACAACAGAAGCTGTTCCTGTTCGACTTCGCCTCGCGCAAATTCCCTTATTATTTTACCGTCATACATGACTGCTATCCGATCACCAATGCCTATACCTTCCGCAAATTCACAGGTAAGATAAATGATTGCTTTTCCTTGTGCAGCCAATTCTCCGATGATACGGAAAATATCGCTTTTTGCCCCTATATCCACACCCTTGGTTGGCTCGTCAAAAACGAATACATCCGCACCCGAATGAAGCCATTTTCCTATCGCAACCTTTTGCTGATTCCCACCGCTCAAATACTTAACGTTCTGGCGCAGTGAAGGCGTCTTAATACCAAGAGAGGCGACAACCCCATTACCGTTATTACGTTCTTTATGCCGACTGATGAAACCCAGGACACTCAGCTTGCCCAAGAGCGGAAGACTAAGGTTTCGTTCCACGCTCTCCTCAATCAAGACCCCCTGCTTACGCCGCTCCTCGGGTATGGACACAATTCCTTGAGCTACCGCGTCCGCTGGCTCACGCATACGAATGAAGCGCCCCTTGAAGGTCAGCTCCCCCACATCGGGCTTGTCTGCCCCTGTAAGTAGTCGTGACAACTCCGTCTTGCCCGCACCGACCAAACCCACAATAGAGAGAATTTCACCGCGTCTGACGTGCAAATCAACGCCGTGAACTCGCAATCCTTTACGGAGTCCTCTTGCTTCCAATACCGTTTCACCAATAGGTACCTCTGTTTTCGGAAATTCCTCATCAAATGTTTTCCCAAGCATATACGTGATAATGTCGCCTACATTTAAATCAGAAGCAGGTCCCGAGAACACGCGCTCACCATCACGCATCACCGTAATACGGTCACTGTGCGCGATGACCTCCGGCAATCGGTGCGTGATGAGAATACATGCTACTCCCTCATCCTTGAGGGTATGAATGGTGCGGAACAAACGCCTCGTTTCTTCCTCGCTCAGCGGTGCCGTTGGCTCGTCAAAAATGATAGTATTCGCCCGCTGTGTCAAAATCCGTGCGATGAGTACAAGTTGCTTTTCTGCCAACGTCAATTCTGACACGTATCGTCGTACATCTATATCAACCTCCAGACGCACTAATGCCTCACGTGCTCGCCTGCGCATGGACGCTGGTGCAGCCCACCATCGACCATCAGGTGCAGACAAATCGTCCATTACAATATTTTCAGCGACGGTTAACTGAGGCACAAGTGCCGAATCGACTTCTTGATACACGCAGTGAATTCCGGCTCTTTTGGCTTCCCACGGTGAACGAATAATCAGCTCCTTGCCATCCACAACGATCGCTCCCTGATCGAAACGATAAGCACCTGACAAAATTTTCATTAATGTGCTTTTCCCTGCTCCGTTGGCACCTAGCAGAGCGTGAATTTCGCCACCCTGCACCGTAAAATCCACGGCTCTCAGCGCATCTACACCAGCAAACCGTTTGCTGATCTTCTTCATCTCCAATGTATATACTTGTGTACTCATGAATGTCCCCTCACTCCCGCTTATGATAAAAGCGCGCCGAAGCGCGCCTTTGCATTTGCGTTTGCATCCATTTTATTTGGACGTTTCATATTCCTTCATCCAATCCTTGTAGCCCTGCACACTCTTGCCCCATCCTTTCACAAATTGAGACAACTCGGATGTGGAAATTTGCTTATCTGGCAACTCTTCGCGCTGTACATATACTGCCTTCAGCACAACTTTCTCCTCAGGGTTATCCCCATGCAACTTCTGGTATGCATAGCGCACTTGTACGCGCCCGATATCTGTTGGATCTACGGCTGCTGAAGCCACCCACGGGTTTTTCGGGTCCTGAATCATTTGCAAATCTTCATCACTCATATCAATCCCATAAACTTTAATTTCCGTACGCCCAGCTTGTTGTATCGCACGAGCTGCACCTTTGGCAAATTCATCCCAAGCCGCCCACACTGCTGTAATTTCACCCTTAGGATATTGCTTTAGCACAGCTTCCATTTTGGCTTGCGTATCCAAAGCAGGATTCTGAGCCGAACCAAAAGTTGCAATCTCTTTAATATCTGGATTGGCTTTCAAAAATGCGTCATAAGCAACCTGACGGCGCTCCATTGGCGCAAACCCAGCAACCCATACCTTCACAATGTTTCCTTTGCCACCGATGTCCTTTTTCATTTGCTCAAGCGTCAGCTCTGCCATGCTTTGATCATCCTGTGAAAGCACTACCGCACCCGGAACATTGACCGCGGCATCGAACACGATAACCGGAATATTGCGGGAAATTGCTTTTTTAAGTCCTGGCTCCAGCAATGCGTCACCGTGGTCAGTCAAAATAACATCAAACTGCTGGTTAATCGCACTATCTAGCAAAGAAGCCATTTTAGCCTTATCGTTATTTGCAACAAACTTGGTCAGCGTACCGCCAAATTTCTTAACCTCATCTTCCACACCTTGAACATACTGCTGCGAAAACGTACCTGTATTAAACTCCATGATCAAAGCAACCCGTTTACCCTTTAGATTCGAACTATCTGTTTTTCCGTCTCCTGTACTCGTTCCTGCAGTGCTTGTCCCTTGAGCGCCGTTCTCTGTTTTCGGCGCGCCACATGCTGTGACCAGTATAATCAGCACCAGTAGCATGATGGCTCCGAGCCCTAGCTTCTTGTTTTTTTGGAGCCCTTTTTGGATATACATGATTTGTTTCCCCCTCGTTCGATCCACTAATATGTTTCAAATTTGATACTTAATATATCGCGTTAAACCAAGTATGTAAATAGGTTTTATTAAATATAAAAAAAATACCGCAAAGAGCAGTCAGCTCTCTACGGTTTTCCCCTTACATATTTTGGTTATGGCTTAGCCTTAAAGAATGATAGCAATAAGACCACCAGAACCTTCGTTAATAATGCGACCCAGCGTTTCTTGAAGCTTGTAGCGTGCATTGTCCGGCATCATGGCAATCTTGCCTTGAATACCTTCACGCACAATAGAATGCAGCGAACGTCCGAAAATGTCAGATTCCCAGATTTTGATTGGATCATTCTCAAAATCTTGCATCAGGTAGCGTACGAGCTCCTCACTTTGCTTCTCTGTTCCGATAATCGGAGCAAATTCCGATTCCACATCGACACGAATCATGTGAATGGAAGGGGCTGTCGCTTT
The DNA here is from genome assembly GCF_054113385.1 of Paenibacillus sp. ALE2. Lineage (NCBI taxonomy): Bacteria > Bacillati > Bacillota > Bacilli > Caryophanales > Paenibacillaceae > Paenibacillus > Paenibacillus sp. ALE2. Next base: position 4,006,132 of record NZ_CM134213.1, on the reverse strand, counting down.
AAGCCTCACGCCAAATCTTGTACCTTGTCGAATCAACTGCGGTTCGTCCAGTGCCATCTCGGCCAGTGACGGAGCTGCAATACCATAACCTGTTGTCTTGACCATTTCCAGAGCCTCGGCAAAGCGGTCATATTCACGTTTAGCGTGGGCAAAATCCTGCATCATTTGTAGCAAATGATCCTTGCCACGAATCTCTACCCCAACGACTTCAACCAAAATCTGGTCATACAGCTCATCAGGCGCATACAAATCAATTTCCGCTACGCCCTGCCCCATATTCATACCGCTTAATCCGGCTCTATCGATGAACTCATACTCCATAAACTGGCTGACCACCCGATCTACATCACGCAGGCGTCGAATATCTTTAACCGTATCACGAACGGAATTTTCATAGTTGCTACGCAGCCAGTGATTTTCGTTCAATACCATAACCCAGCTCGGCAGGTTCACATTCACCTCATGCACCGGGAATTCATACAATACTTCACGAAGTACACCCGTAACATCATCTTCCGTCATGGTCGCCGCGCTGAGTGTCATGACTGGAATATCATACTTGGCAGCCAGTTCACTGCGAAGTTGGAGTGTTTCATCACTGCGTGGATGCGTGGAGTTGATAACCAGAACAAATGGCTTGCCAACTTCCTTCAACTCTTCAATGACGCGTTCCTCCGACTCTACATAAGAGCTACGCGGGATTTCAGCAATGGTGCCGTCTGTGGTGACTACCACACCGAGTGTCGAATGTTCTTGAATAACCTTACGTGTACCGATTTCTGCCGCTTCCTGAAAAGGAATGGGTTCTTCAAACCATGGTGTAGAGATCATCCTTGGGCCATTTTCATCCTCGTAGCCTTTTGCACCTTCTACTGCATATCCCACACAGTCAACCAGACGTACATTCACGTCCAGTCCTTCCGTTACTTTGATCTGGACGGCATTATTCGGTACGAATTTAGGTTCCGTCGTCATGATCGTCTTCCCTGCCGCACTTTGCGGCAACTCGTCTACGGCGCGGGCACGGTCCGCCTCACTCGTAATGTTGGGCAGTACAATCGTTTCCATAAACCGCTTGATAAATGTTGATTTTCCTGTTCGGACTGCGCCGACGACCCCAAGATAGATGTCTCCTCCGGTGCGTTCGGCAATGTCTTTAAAAATGTCCACTTTCTCCAATGAAATCCCCTCCTCAAAAGTCTCCGAAGGAAAAATGCTTAAAGAGCATCCGCTTCGTGTTCAACCAACTGCTTGATCCCAGATGCGGCAGAACAGCCTTTAAAATGCCCGGAAGTCGTCCGCCGCCGAGATTCAGGAGACTGATGGAATCGGCGAAACGGCGTAAACTCGTACATGCATTTGGACTGATACCATCATATGTATCCCCTCCGTAAAATATGTTTAGTTTTTTAAAAATAGATTACGTCACCGTGATCATTGCAGGAACGATATTTTACGTTTGGGTCCACTCACCTAATATATGCACAGCAAGATTTCCCCATGACTTTGTTGCTAGACTTAAATAAAAAAAGGATATGTCTCTGACCGGTTCTAGCCGTTGAGAAATATCCTTTGTTTTTTGTTCTAATTATTAAAATTGATATTACCACAGTTCGTCATCCAGTGCCTGACGCTCCAGTTGCCGCCTAATAGCTGCCTTAAGTCTATCCTCCGGTATGGTTACCTCTACATCACCTTGAGCGCGGGCCTGACAGGATAAACGTATTCCTTCATTCAGTAAAGGTCCCAGCTTACGCTGTTCTGCATCATTAGGGTGACCTGCGAGCTCAGCCCGTTCCGGTGCTATCTGCACTTTACACATCAGACAGGCTGCTTTTCCATCACAACGAGTGGGAATATACACACCTGCTTTACGGGCAGCCTGGAGCAATGACGTGCCCTGACCGACTTGTACGCGCTTGCCTGACGGCTTGAACGTAATCTGCACATTCATGAACGGTCCTCCATTCACCTTTCCTCTTAATACGCACGCAACCTATATTTCATTACTCATCCCGATTATGGAGTGAAGTTCTGGCCAAGGGAGAAGCTCTATAAGCTTGCCCAACTGCTCCTTATTCCAAATGTTACGGACCAATAGCTGTGTTAGTACCCCTATGTGTTGTTGCGGGTCTCGCTTCATGACATCTGCAATCGCTTGATAGCGGTCAGGACGATTTCGCAACAGATTGAATAGCAACTCGTGACTGAGAGGCATCAAACGCAATGAGGTATTTTCCAGATCAAGCTGAATCCCAGCCGACCAGAGTAGCCGCTCGACCTCTAAGCGATATAAAGCTCCATCACATAAAACCTCAAATCCTCCCACCAATTCGACTGGAAATCCCTCCAGTTCATAGTGGCTTAGCAAAGAAACGTAAGATCCGCTACGGTCAACCTGCTGTTGATCTATACTCACACCTGGCGAGTGCGCGTGTAATAGCTTTGCGGCATGAATATCCGCATAAATATCAATGTCCCGAGGAAGACGATCCAGTTCAACTTCTTGCACAAGTAGTGCACAGCTTCCCCCCAGCATCCACGGAACCGACACCGCTGACCAGCTCTCAGTCAAGCTACCCAGCGCAACTGCCAGATCGTGAGGAAGCCTGTCCACTAACACTGATGATATTGCCTCCTTCAACATCGTTTCCTCCTTTGCTATCTTTCCACCCGTTTCCTGATGGGCATCATTATAACATGTTCGACATGGCAGTTCGACATTTTGTGTACTGAAAAAGCACTTTACTGCCTCAAAATATAAAAAAAACCGCGAACCTTCCCGGTTCACGGTGAATAAAACGAACCATCATACGGCCAGTGTTTTATTTTTTCATCATCATTTTCATTAACGCTTCCATATTGGAAGGATTCATTCCACTCTTTTTGACGGCTCCGACAATATCCCTGACTGTATCTTCCGATACCGGAATGTTAGCCATCGCAGACACCTGTTTTATAAGCTGACGCAACTGCGCTTCACTTTGAAGCGTGTCCGGCTTTACCGTGCCTGCCAGCTTTTTCACTGCATTTTCGGATATGTTTTTGCCGCCTTTTTTGTTAATGGCCTTCAATGCATCTTTCGGAAAGTTTTTACTCACAATCTCCCCTCCTCCGCCATTGCTCAACTCAGTCTATGAGTGACGGAGACAAAAGGTGATTAAGCATACAAAAGACATGCCAAACGCCTAACTAAAAAAGGCTATCTCATCGTAGAAAGATCTACTCATGAGACAACCTTTATACTTTAGAAGCCCCTCTGTACTCTTATGAATGCCATTGCTCCCAAGTTTGAAGCGGCATGACTTCCATCTCGGTTTTCGGATCGCGACCCATTAATGCCTCAACGGCTTTGCGGACGTCACGTCCTTCAAACAGCACTCCATACAACACCTCTGTAATAGGCATTTGCACACCCAATTTTTGTGAGATAGCGTATGCTGCTTTTGTCGTACGAATCCCCTCTACGACCATTCCCATAGATTCCAGTACGGCATCAAGCTGTTGGCCCTGTCCCAATAATGAACCTGCACGCCAGTTGCGGCTGTGACGACTCGTTGCAGTCACCACTAAATCGCCTATACCAGCGAGTCCGGCAAAGGTTAATGGATTAGCCCCCATCTCAACTCCGGCACGGGTAATCTCAGCCAAGCCACGGGTCAACAAAGCCGCTTTGGCATTATCACCGAAGCCAAGTCCATCCGACATTCCCGCGCCCAGTGCAATAATATTTTTTAAAGCACCGGACAGTTCTACACCGAGTAAATCACGGTTTGTATAGACGCGGAAATAGGAGTTCATGAACAGCCCCTGAGCAGCCTGAGCAGCCTTCTCATTGGAAGAAGCTACAACAACCGTTGTAGGACATTTCTTCACCACTTCCTCCGCATGACTCGGGCCTGACAGCACGGCAATATCATTCTCCGCGATTTCCAGCTCTTCCGAGATCACCGTGGACATACGCTTGAGTGTCTCTGTTTCAAAACCCTTAATGGCATGTACTACCAGCATATCCTTGGTGAAATGAGCCTTCAGACTACGTGCAACCTGCCGAGCGGCAGACGAAGGAGATACGATGATCACCGCTTTAGCTCCAGATACCGCAGTCTGCATATCCGTTGTAGCTGAAATGCGATCAGACAAAATAGAGCCTGGTAAATAATGCTCATTCGTATGTTTCTCATTGATCTCAGCAGCTTGTTGTTCGCTTCTCGTCCAGACAGAGACATCGTTGTTATTGGTCGCAAGTACGGAAGCTAAGGCTGTTCCCCAACTCCCTGCCACCAGCACAGCTATTTTCTCAGACAAGACGATCTCCTCCTTTGGAGCCAAGCTTATTCTCATTTCCCCGTGCCAACTTGACTATGTTAGTACGGTGTCTCCACACAGCGAACAGGCAAATGATTAGAGCCGTCCAAAATAACGGCCAAGCATAACCAAGTACGAGTAATATCCAAGGGGTCAAAATGACAAAAATTAGTGATCCCAGGGATACATAACGCGTTATTACGATCGCAAGTATCGCAATGATTCCGGCATATAATGCCGGCAGCAAGGCAAGAGATGCCAATACACCAATGGCAGTCGCAATCCCTTTGCCTCCGCGAAAGTGAAAATATACCGGCCAGTTATGGCCCGCAATCGCCGCAATGCCACACAAACCCGGTAACCAGGATGATTCTCCACCCAACCAGTGCCCTATCAGCACCGCAATAACCCCTTTAAGTACGTCCAGCAGCAGTACCAGAATAGCTGGGCCTTTTCCAAGCACGCGCAGCGTATTCGTCGCACCGGCATTGCCGCTTCCATGCTGGCGAATGTCGATTCCTTTTAATTTTCCATACAGCAAACTAAAGCTGACAGAGCCAAGCAAGTAACTGAGTACGATGGCAACGATCTGTAAAATCAACCTATTCGCTCCTAACTTTCGTCAGACTTGCGCCGTGTAAATATTCGAATTGGAGTTCCTTCAAAATTAAAGGCGGCGCGAATTTTGTTCTCCAGATAACGCTCATAAGAGAAGTGCATTATCTCTGGATCATTTACGAATACAACCATCGTAGGCGGTTTAACAGCAACCTGAGTCACATAGTTAATACGCAGACGACGGCCCTTGTCTGTTGGCGGTGGATTGATGGCAACCGCATCGGAAATGACATCGTTCAGCAGATGTGTCTGAATACGCATGACATGCTGCTGTGCCACATGCTGTACAACTGGAAGCAACTTTTGCAGACGTTGCTTTGTCTTTGCAGACAAGAACACAATCGGAGCATAGGTCATGAACAGAAAGTGGTCACGGATTTTAGTCTCAAACTGATGCATCGTCTTATCGTCTTTATCTACGACATCCCATTTATTAACAACAAACAACGAGGCTTTACCCGCTTCATAAGCATAGCCAGCAATGTGTTTATCCTGCTCAATAATGCCTTCCTCGCCGTTAATAACGACCAGTACAACATCTGCACGCTCAATCGCACGCATCGCACGCATTACACTATATTTTTCTGTCGTTTCGTATACTTTACCACGTTTACGCATACCTGCCGTATCAATCAGTACATACTTTTGACCGTCTTTTTCAAAAGGCGTGTCAATTGCATCACGCGTTGTACCAGCAATGTCACTAACGATAACCCGTTCTTCTCCTAGAATGGCATTAACGAGTGAAGATTTACCTACATTCGGACGTCCGATCAAAGCGACACGTATAACGTCTTCATCATAATGATCTTCTTCTAGTTCAGGTAAATTGGACGTAATTGCATCCAACAGATCACCGATCCCTGTACCATGACTACCAGAAACAGCAATTGGATCACCAAATCCATAAGAATAAAACTCATAGATCAGATCAGCGCGACTGAGGTTGTCCACCTTGTTTACTGCTACGATGATCGGTTTACCCGAACGATACAGCATTTGAGCTACCTCTTCATCCGCTTGCGTTATTCCTGCTTTTGCATCGCTCATGAATACAATAACATCTGCTTCTTCTATTGCAAGTTCGGCCTGCATACGGATGGACTTCAAAATAACATCCTCACCATCAATCTCAATGCCGCCGGTGTCAATAATACTGAAGGATTTACCATTCCACTCCGATATACCGTAAATACGGTCACGAGTGATTCCCGGTTTATCTTCCACGATGGACAGACGATCCCCGATAATCCGATTAAAAATCGTGGACTTACCCACATTCGGACGACCAACGATAGCCACAACGGGTCTTGCCATAAATTCACTCCTCCTGTCAATTCTTCCGCTATCATCATAGCAAAAAACATACCTATTGGCGATATAGTGACGTAACAACAATCGGCGAACCCTCTGGGTCCGCCGATGGTGTACGTTATGCTTATTATAAAATGTATTGATTTAAACTCATTTAAATTTGTTCAGCTTATCACCAAAACGCTCGCCAAGCGTAATGCTCAGTCCGGAGTTGTTGAGGGAAACGTTAGGATTATTCAGTTCCTCACGAGGTGCGCGAGATGCACGTGGTGCTCTTTCTGCTTTTGGAGCAGCTTCCGGAGCTTCCTCAGTTTCTTTAATGCTCAGACTAACACGTTTTTCGGAAGGATTCATTTCAAGAATTTTAACTTTAACTTCTTGTCCTTCTTCCAGAACTTCTTGTGGAGTTCCAATGTGTTTGTGGGAAATTTGAGAAATATGAACCAAACCTTCCACACCAGGAGCGATTTCAACGAATGCACCGAAGTTAACCAGACGTTTAACAACACCAGTTACGATGTCATTGTTATTGAATTGTCCAGCAGCCGATTCCCAAGGACCAGGCTGTGCAGCTTTCATGCTCAGGCTGATTTTTCCTTTTTCAGGATCTACTTTCAAGACTTTCACTTTCACTTGATCTCCTTCGGAAACAGCATCAGAAGGCTTATCAACATGAGTCCAAGCAATTTCAGATACGTGAACCAGACCATCTACTCCGCCAACATCTACGAAAGCACCAAACTGAGTAAGACGTTGAACCGTACCAACGATTTCTTGTCCTTCTTTCAGCTCAGCCATTACTTTAAGCTTGTTAGCTTCAAATTCTGCTTCCAGAACGTCTTTTTGGGAAAGGATCACTTTGTTGTTTTCACGATCCAGTTCTTTTACAACAACACGCAATGTGCGACCTTTGTAATCACTGAAATCTTCAACAAAATGGCGTTCTACCATGGATGCAGGGATGAATCCGCGCAGACCCACGTCTACTACGATGCCGCCTTTAACAACATCATTCACAACAACTTCAAATACTTCTTTGCTTTCGAACAGTTGCTCCAACTTTTCCCAAGCATTTTCACTGTCGATTGCACGTTTGGACAGAACAAGTTTTTCCTTGCCGTCGTCGATGCTGATAATTCTAGCTTCAACTTCTTGGCCTACTTGTACTGCTTCTTCTGCATTGTCCAGACCAGAAGACAATTCGCGAATTGGAATAACTCCATCGTATTTATATCCAATGCTTACTACCGCTTGGTTATCTTCCAATTTCACAATTGTACCCTTAACGGTGTCACCTTTTTTCAGGGAAACGATTTGATCGAGCTCGTCTTGATTTGCCGCTTCAGCAGCTTCTTGATTTTTAATTTCTTCCGACATGTCAATACCCTCCTCAATTCAAAAAAACCATTTATTTAAACCTGCGCATAGCAGAGTTCAAAACAAAATACATTTTTGTTCTAGTTTTCCAAGCTTAGACACAATTCATGCAAGCCGTTCAATCATTCGTAGGCTTACCCGTTTCCTTCATTGTGCGAATACGTGACATAATTGCTTCTGTTGCCAGTTCAAGAGGATCTCCTTCGACATCGGTACCCTTTTGGTAAGCGTCCAAATTAACAGGTTTACCGTATATCACTTTCGTTTTACGGAAAAGCTTGTAATCACCAATAATGGCGACCGGAACGGCAGCCGCTCCACTACGCAGTGCAAAACTGGCAGCACCCTTTTTACCAATTCCCCCAGCTCCTCTGGAGCCTTCGGGAAAAATCCCCATAACCTTACCTTCACGCAAAATGTTCAATGCCAGCTTAATGGATTCCTTACTCACACCACCACGTTTGACTGGAAAAGCTCCCAGTTTGTCGATCAGTGGTCCCAGTACAGGAACATTAAACAGCTCTGCTTTGGCCATAAAGTGAACCTTGCGCTTCAGCAAAATGCCAACTGTAGGAGGGTCAAGATTACTAATATGATTAGAACACAACAGCACTCCACCCTCAGCAGGAACATTTTCCCTGCCTACCGCCTCAAGCCTAAACAGAACGCGGTAAATGAGACGCAAAATACTGGCGCATACAGTATATATCATTGGCTGATCTCTCCATCCTTCTCCGTTAAGCAATAAGATACGATCGTATCTACGACATCCTGGATGCCCATATGAGTCGTATCAAGCACGATGGCGTCCTCACTGCAACGAAGCGGGGATACCTCCCTCTCCTCATCAAACTTATCACGTGCCGCAATGTCACGTTCAAGCTGTTCCAGAGTGATATCATCAGTTTCGCTCAGTTCTTTAAAACGACGTGAGGCACGTTCCTGAACACTTGCGGTCATGAACACTTTGACTTCCGCATCGGGAAGCACAGTTGTTCCAATATCGCGTCCGTCCATGACGACACCTTTACGCGCAGCCATTTCACGCTGGTATTCGGTCAAGCGTGTACGTAAACCAGCAATACTCGAATACTGTGACACATTGCTAGTCACTTCCATCGAACGAATCACAGTGGTTACATCTTCCCCGTTACAATAAACCTTTTGGCCTGTGGGGTCCGGTACTAATTCAATCACCAGCTCAGGTACATGCTCAAGCACTTTTTGTACATTTTCTGCAGGAATTTCTTTGCACATCATGTACCATGTTGCTGCTCGATACATGGCTCCGGTATCTACATATACATAGGAAAGTGCTTTCGCCACCAAGCGGGCCACTGTACTTTTCCCTGCGCCAGCAGGTCCATCAATGGCTACATTTATTTTGTTAATTGAAGATGCATGTTGCCTTGCCAACAGGGAATTCCTCCTAACCTAACCTCAAGAAAAAAGCAGGCATTGCCTGCGACGTGAAAATTATACCACACATTTATAGGCGATGCAAAATAAGCGACAGGTTTACTAAAAAAGAAAAGCTTCGGATGTTTACGATTTCCCCCGGAACTCCAACTGTCTTTCAAAACAATATTTAATCAGTTTTTGGCGCTCCTGGTCAGCGATTTTCTCATATTTCAACATAATGAGTTTGCGGCCATTTTCCATCTGCTGAATGCGTACAATTTCGGATTGGAACGGAACATGTTCTTGAGTGCCGTTTTTATATGGAACCAAAATCCAGCAAGACAATGATTCTCCTTCTTCAAGATGATGTGAACCCTGAGTCTGAAAAGATACGCCTCCACCTCCTACATCATGCGTCTCTGCTACAAATCTAGATTCGTTTGCACCATGTTTAACCGCAATTTCCAAGTTGGCCTTTACCCTGAGAAAGTTTCGACGCTGAATTTTGCTGATGCTGTCGGGAGCAGGCTTGTGAATGCGAATCATCCGAAGGACGTCTTCTTTAAAGCCTGTAACGTGGGTATTAAAATAGTTTTTAATCCCACCCTCGCTCATAAAAAATATAGACAGTTCTTCCCCAAGAAACAGCTTTTTCAAATGCCCGCTTGTTTGTGACATGGGAATTTCGATTAGAAAGTTCTGTGGGTCCTCTTCCGCAATACGTGACTTATATTCAAAAGATTCCTCCTTCTGATCGGTACCAGCAACTTGTATGTATAACACATCGTTAATTTTCGGAAACAAACGATTCACCATCCTTGTCCATTCAAAACTATAATTAAGGTATATAATACCACGACTTTGTGCCTATATTAAGCATTATATTTGCTAGAACCATGACTAAAGCACAAAAAACCTCCTTAATAAAGGAGGTTTAGAGTGACTATAGATTCATTTTAGTGTAATCAACTAGGCATTACTTGCCGTAACTTGTGGTTCATCTGAATCTTTTACCTGTTCAATCGTTTCTTCCATTCCCGTGTTCGCGTTAATGTAAATTCGATAAATGGAACCGTTGATTTTACCGCCAAATTCATAGCACAGAACTTCATTTGACAGTTCATTTTCAATTAGTGCTTTGCGGTGGTAAGTTTCGCGAAACTCAGGATTCAACTTCGCTCGTGCTTCATTCAAATTCAATTTTGCCTGAGGAATGCGACGGAGGTGACTGTGCTCATAGACATAATCGCTGCATTGGAAACCAATCACTTGTCCGTTATCCAAGCCTGATCTGACTGTGATTTTTTCTGGATAGATAATCACATCCCCTTGTTGGCTTGCAAATGTAATGTTGGCTAAATTCCCGCTTTCATCATATGCTACGGGCTTCATTCCTTTGTAGCCCTTTTGTTCAAGATACTCCCTTGCATAGCGAACCGCTTCATTACGAGTTGCTTTTTTAGGACCTACTGTTCTCATGTCATGATAAGAAATGAGCTTGCCGCCCTTTTTCGTAAAATCCATCGTGGCTACAGGCTGTTGCTTATTTAACAGCGTAGCCGTATAAGACGCCCATTCTGTTCCTTTGCCATTTTCGTTCACACGAATCTGACTTTCTGGTTTTCCTGTAAATTCAGCGGCATTACGCTTAATTTGTCCAGCATCCACCGCCGGGAGACTCAACTTTTTCACTGAGCGCTTATCATAAATGCTCGCAACAGACGGTCCCCAATCCAATTCTTTGTAGTTCTCTACTTTTTTGTCCACGGTTTTGAAGCCATCAATAATGGTGTTGTCCTTCGGTCCAGTTTGAGAACCTGCCGCCATATCAACATCCATCCAGCGCAAGTTTTTGCTAATGACCTTTTGCTGCACCTCATGCATGTTTTTCGAAATTTCCTTGGAATTGTTATATAACGTTTTTAGATTCGAAATTTCTTTCTCGTTTAAAGGCTCGTGATCCAGATCACGAACAGCGGTCTGATACGAGAATGCAGATAGATGTGACAGCAAATCTTTAGCATGATTAAAAGGCATTACATTGAGAGGCAACTGATTAACCTCGTTTTGGGCTTCACTTGCAATCCTCCACACGTTCATCAAGCATTTGCGGTGCATCGCGTGTGAAGTAGTATGGACAGCAACCGCGTTACCGAGTTGGGAATGCAGCTGATCCATATGAAACGACAAATCATGAAATGCACGCTGGTATTGATTTTCCGCTTTAATCGACATGCTATTTGCCTGAGAAGACACCTCTTTTCTCATCTGGTTTTGCTGATAACCCCACACAAATGCTCCTATCATAATCAGGGTAACCACCGGGAACAATACGGCACTAAGTCGTTTATACATATTGGGAGTCTCCTTTCTTCAAATACACTACCGATAGTGTGACAAGAAGAAAGCTCTCTTATGCATGGTTTTCCATGACTTCAACAATAAACTCACAGTTATCGCAAATACAGCGTTTAAAGCCGGTCTGAATCTGTCCTTGCTCCATTCGCCCTCTCAGTACAAAGCGTTCTCCGCATCTTTTACAATGAATTCTTACTTTTATACGCAAAAAAGACACCTCTTTCTCTAACAGGTTTGTCAGATCAGTGTGTCCCATTTCGTTACATATTAACCTTTTCTTCCCGTTTTAACATTCGAAAAGGAGAACGGTTATTCGCTCGACTGATTTTTGCCATCCCTCCATACCATAGAAATGCCATCAGCGGAATGATAAACCAGATCCAGTCGTGTGAAAATTTCGTCAAAATTAAATCATACACTCCATGCCAAAACCATGGAAGCACTAATGACAGAAGCAGCATATATTTACTCTTCAGGTCTTTCGAAAACTTGGCTTTCCCCATATAGTAGCCCATCATAACGCCAAACATCGCATGACCGGATACCGGTAGCAACGATCTCATTAACATCATGCTGATCGAAGCATGCCCCGCCCAGGCATATAACAGATTTTCAACTGTGGCAAACCCGAGTGAGACTGCGGCCGCATACAATATACCATCATAAGGCTCGTCGAACTCCGTATGGTTATAGATGATGTGATACAGCAGGAACCATTTAAAAAACTCTTCCACTCCAGCGGAAATACCAAACACCTGAATTAAAGTGTCATCTCCTAGCCAAAGCAGCAACCCACGTTGAAAAATCATGACCGGAAGCACCACCAAAAAACCGAGCAAAAATACTTTAATAACCATGTGCAGAGGCTCCGAATCATATCGATCCTTTAAGTAAAAATACATCAATAAGGCGAGACCCGGCGCTGTAGCTGCCGCTAAAACAGAAAACAGAAGCACCGATCATCCCTCCATAAAAATGAGTCGGCTCTGCTTTCAGCGCAGAGCCGACAAATTAACTTCATTATCACTTTCTAAACCAAATCAAGAACGGCTGTCAAAATGGGTGCAGATGACAGCAACTGCCTGTTCAGGAATGATCAGCTTTCCATACTCTTCCAGCATAGCTGGTGTTACGGATGAACCTTCTCCAAATTCAGCCAGAATCGCGATTAAGGCCGCAAGCTTGGACTCTTCTACTTCTTCTGGCTCCAAATGCAAAATCCATTTTCCTCTATAATGATACAGCTTACCTGCTTCCGTAGTGTTGCTGCGGAGCATATGAGCCGCTTCTATGAGTACTTCGAAATCGCTAAACGCGTAAACGATGGAATCACTGTGCTCCATTGTGACTTCCATTTCGTAGACTTCCTCTGGAAGCTCCTCATCGGGACCCGAACCGTACTGCTGGTGATCGTATTTTCCCCGAGTGACGATAACAACCATTCCCTGAGCAGGAAGCGCAAAGACTTCAACAGCTAACGGTCCCGTGGCGTCGAAGCCCAGTTCGCTGTATGCCTGATCCATCATTTCAGTAAACAGCTCATGAACTCTTGGAATTTCTTGCCACATATCATCTTTTTGGATACCCCGTTCGCTCAAATCGTCAAAGGTAAGGAAAATCCGTATCTTGTCCTGACTTAATCTTTCTATTTTCATACTGGACCCTCCTCCTGGCAGCCGAGTGTTATTAGCAGATTATGATTCAAATATGATGCCTGTGATGAAAATGGTTCTATGTAATCATGTTATCATTTTATAATCGTAAATGCACGAATAAAAATGATAAAAAAAAGAATCATTTGAACGGCTTTAACAAAAAAGCCGCAAAATGATTCGGAATAGAGGTTTCGGGTTACAATCCCGGTACGGCTGTATGAGTTTCTTTCAGTATTTGCTCGACCTCACGTTTAACATCGGGACTTGTGCTAATAAACTCTTTAATCAACTTCATATTCTCTTCTTTGCTCTTGGCAGTTTGGGCGTTATGAACGGTTTTATCTGCTTGTGAACGATGATCATGATCCTTGTGGGTGTCTTGTGTATTCAGCGCAATATCACCCATGCCTGGAAATGCGGCGTCCATCATTTTTGTACGAGCTTTCTGTACCAAATTTCCGCCTTTTTTTCCGCCCATGTCCATGGATAAGCCCAACGCATTGCGGTTACGAGAGATCAGAGAGCTTGCGACAGCCCCCAAGACGATTCCCAGGAAAAATGAAGATGTTTTCACAATTAGAACCTCCCTTTGTGGTAGAATCAAGCATAGTGTTCGTCAGCAGAGACAAACTCATACGGTATAAATACAGGAAGGTGAGATGAATTAATGGGTACAAAAACAGCAGCCATTTTGCTAACAGCATGTCTGCTGCTTAGTGCTTGCACTGCGACGAAGCCGGAATCTGCGGATTCCAGTAACCATCAGGATTCAGTAACTTCTGATTTAAGTAACAGTGCCAAAGATCAGAGCAGTAAATCTTCCCCCAAAGGAAGCAGCAAGCAAGCAGACAGTGATGAGCAAAAATCAGTGAGTACAACAAATACACAAAATGACAAAACCGCCGTTAAGAGCAACGAGACTACAGTTCCAACAACTGCGGTTACCACTAACAAGATGTATCACTTGGACAAAGCTTACAATGTTATTCCTAATCAACAAGGTGTCGAAAAAAAAGTGGTATTGCTGACCTTTGATGATGGCCCGAAGGAAGCGGTCATGATTAACAAAATCATAGATATATTGGATAAGCACAAGGCAAAAGCGATTTTCTTCGTAAACGGTTATCGTGTAAAAGAACATCCTGAGTTACTCAAGCTTATCCATGACCGTGGACAGCCCATTGGCAACCATAGCTGGGACCACATCGTTCTCAAGAACAAGTCTGAGGCTGAGGTCAAAAAACAGATTGAAACAGTGCAAAAAATCGTTAAAGACACTACAGGCCAAGCCCCCGTATTCTTCCGTCCGCCTCATGGTGCTGGTGGAGACGTAGGTCGCAAGGTTGCTAAGGAAAATGGGCTCTTGTATATGACATGGTCCGTAGGCTCTCTGGACTGGACCATGAAAAAAAACCAACCTCATAAAACGGAAACTCTCCTCAAAAATGTAACAGAACAACTTCATCCAGGCAGCAATATTTTGATGCATGAACTGCCATGGACAGCGGAGGCACTGGACAGTCTATTGACGCGCCTTGAGCAGAAGGGCTATCAATTTGTCGATCCACAAAGCATTGAGATTCCTGCCAGTTAATTATCACTTGCTCATAGGTCAAATGTAGATGATGTAAAATTAAATGATGTAAAAAGCCCCCTCTCCGCATATTTTATGGGAGTTGGAGGCTTTTTTAGCATAATATTGCACGCACGTACTAGACGCAAGCTATCACAATGCTTTTATATCACCAAAGCATTTCACTAATGGGTGGTGCACCCTTAATTCCCCACCATAGTAGTGCTGCTGTAATGAGCACAAAAAGAGTGCTTAAAAAATTCAAAAACCACTTACTCACCCGAATACGGCGGGACGGAAACATCTCTGTCCGTGTTCGGTACTCACTGGCAGGAGTGTCCTCCTCCATTGTCACAGCAACTTCTGGTGCAGCGGCAACGTCTGCCAATTCTGGCATGGGCCGTGAAGCACGGGAGCGAACCGGTTTTGGCTTTGGCCTGTCCTCCTCCTTGCCTTTGCGGCCATTTCGGCGGCTACCATAGGTCTGCACTCTGCTAAGTTCCTGATTCATTCTTCATACCTCCGAAAACGTAACGCTAAGCCAGATATAAGGTCAATCACAAAATGACAAATGATCGGTGCCCACAGGCTGCCTGTCTGCACGTATATATATCCCAATCCATAACTGCTAAGGAAAACCCAGCCCGTGGGAATCCAGTGCCGTAAATATCGGATATGAATAACCGCAAACAAAATGCTTGTCCAATAAGGACCAAAGCTGTACTGAATCGCACCTCTAAACAAAAGTTCCTCACAGATGGAAACGATAGCAGCTATACAAATAATATGCCAAACCGGTCGATTTTGAAACAGCATTTGGTTAATACCACCGTCATCCATGGCATCCTCAGGCATGATCCGAGACAGCAGCAAATCCACTAATAGCATAGCGGCTGCCAAACCCAATCCCCACCATAAGACATGTAGCGTGTTGGGCAATGCAAACAGTTCAAACACATTTCTTTTCTGAAATATAATCCAGATTACGCCAATCAGCAGGGTCAGCCCCTGAGTTAGATACAAATTGTAAAGCAGCAAGCGGTCATTCAATTGATGAATTTGCGCTCTTTTCCATTTCACTTTAAGCTTTTTCATAGTTAGTTAGTCCTCTGCTTAGTCTTCTTTAGCATCATAGCCAAAAAGTCGGGCGGATTCAAGAAGACTTAAATCTTAATTTTTCCGCATTCTGTAGCTATGTTTCTAGTCGTCTATCCACACATGCCGCATGTCCTATTGACATGCCCATGTAAGCCATGATACATTATGAAAAAATTATTAGCGACAACAACAATGATGGAGAAAAGGTATTGATTTCGTCCTCAGAGAACCGGTGTTTGGGTGGAAGCCGGTGGCGAAGTAACTACTTTCAGCGCTCCTGAGTTATTGCATCGAGGTCTAGGTAATCATTTTCCGACATTAGATGCAATCGGCAGAAAACCGTTATCCTTTCGGTCATTATATGACCGCTGAAGGCAGTCCATTGCGAAATGGCTGCGAATTAGGGTGGTACCACGATAACTCTCGTCCCTTACTATGGAGATAGTATGTGATTCGGGAGTTTTTTTGATGCCCGAAAACCGTAAAGCAACTCCACATAAGGCCTTTGGTTGTCAGTTTGGTGCAAAATACTATTTTATTCCTTTTCTGCGTCAATGCGTTATCACACTAGTATTTAGACCGCTCTCCTATACTTTTTTAGAAGCATTTCAAGTTTTTTTCATGTTCTTTATGGAATGTATTTCAGTTCGAAGTACATCCTGTCCATAAAAGAAGTTAACTTTGAGGAGGAAACCAAATGTTTAAAGTGTTAGTATCCGATCCAATCAGTGACCTGGGCATTCAGCAACTGATGGATGCAGACGATGTCACGGTGGACAAGAACACAGGTCTCAGCGAGGATGAATTGGTTCAAATTATTGGTGACTATGACGCATTACTCGTCCGAAGTCAAACCCGGGTAACCGAACGCATCATGGCGGCAGGTAAAAACCTCAAGGTTGTCGGACGTGCCGGGGTCGGCGTGGACAACATCGACCTTGAAGCAGCAACACAACGCGGGATTATCGTTATTAATGCTCCTGACGGCAATACAATTACGACATGTGAACACACTTTTGCCATGATGATGGCACTGGCTCGCCATATTCCACAGGCTTACGCTAAAACTATCGGTGGTACATGGGATCGTAAAACATTTCTCGGTGTCGAACTACGTAACAAAACACTTGGAGTTCTCGGCATGGGACGTATCGGCAGTGAGGTGGCTAAACGCGCCAAAGCATTTGGCATGAGCATCCTTGGTTATGATCCGTTTCTGACTGAAGAACGTGCTGAGAAGCTGGGCATCAAGCTGGCCAGCGTGGACGAAATTATCCGCAACGCAGATTTCATGACCGTACACACGCCATTAACACCAGAAACCAAGCATATGATTGCTCGTCCGCAGTTTGAAGTGATGAAAAAAGGAATGCGCATCATCAACTGTGCCCGAGGCGGAGTTATCGATGAAATGGCTCTTGTTGAAGCCATCGATGAAGGTATCGTTGCCGGTGCAGCCTTTGACGTATTCGAGTCGGAACCACCAGCACAGGATCATCCGTTCCTGAGCCATCCAAAAATTATCGTTACACCACATCTGGGTGCATCGACCGTCGAAGCTCAGGAGAACGTGGCGATCGACGTATCTGAGCAGGTGCTGCATATTTTACGTGATGAGCCGTTTAAAAATGCGGTCAACATGCCTCCAGTACCATCCAATGTCATGACGCAATTGCAGCCATATTTCTCGCTTGGAGAGAAGCTGGGCAGCTTTGCCGCTCAAATCACCAATCAGGCTGTACGTGAAATTCAGGTAGATTATGCTGGCGATTTGTCTTCTGTGGATACACAGCCGCTCACACGTTATATTTTGAAAGGTGTACTTAGCCGTCATCTGGGCAGCGATGTGAACATCGTGAACTCTGTGCATCTTGCCAAAACACGTGACGTTCATCTCATCGTCTCTCAGGCGCCTGCCACCAAGGGTTTCACCAACCTGATTACCGTTACGCTCAAAACACAAAGCGGCGAAGAGCAACGTGTTTCCGGTACCCTGCTAGCAGGCTATGGTGAACGTATTGTTCGATTAAACCAGTTCCCGGTAGATGTCGCACCGGAGGCTCATTTCCTGCTTATCTCACACAATGATAAACCCGGCATTATCGGCCGTGTCGGCACCTTGCTTGGGGAGAACAGCGTCAACATTGCTTCTATGCAAGTAGGTCGTAAAATTGTTGGCGGTGAAGCCATCATGATCCTGACCGTTGACAAAGCTGTGCCTAAAGACGTGCTGATTCAACTCGTAGGCTTACCAGAACTGAATACTGCCCAAGAAGTAGTACTGGATTAATTCCAGTCAGTGTTGAAAAACTCCTTGGTTTTATTTATAAGAGAGGCGCCGGCTACCGAGGCGCCTTTTCTTATACCCTTATCTAACATAGAAGCATCCATCTTGAAACAGAATGTTCCACGTTGAACAAGATAAATGTTGATTTTTCAACAAAAAGCACCCTCTTCCGAGGATGCCTGCAAACTGGGGTATATGAGCCGTCGTTATAAGCTTGTTACAGAGCCCAGCCTTGTTTTATTGGAGATCGGCAACAAAATAGTAAATTCCGTCCCTTCTCCTAGTACGCTAGAAGCTGAGACAGAGCCTCCGTGAGCCTCTACGATGTTTCTAACAATAGCAAGCCCCAGCCCAGTCCCTTTGTCTTCACCACGTACTCTGGCTTTGTCTGCCTTGTAGAAGCGGTCAAAAATATAAGGTAGATCCTCACTGGCAATGCCCACACCTTCATCCTTAATCCGAATGCGGATTAACTCATTCCGTTCTCCCAGAATTTGATCCGCCGCAATGGTAACTTTTTTCCCAGAGGGCGTATGTCTGAACGCATTATCCAGTAAATTGGTCAACACCTGCTCCAGTCTGTCTTCATCTGCCTCAGGCAACACTAAGCGTTGACCTGGCTCATAATAATCGAGTGTCAGTCCTCGTTCCTTGGAACGAACCGTAAATTTCCGGTGAACACGCTCGATCAGTTCATTCACATCCACTTCCTGACGGTACATATCTGTATGACCTGCCTCCATTCGGGCCAAGTCGAGCAGATCCTTGACTAACCTTCCCATACGTAATGATTCGTCATGGATGACCTGTACTAGCTCCTCGGACTCTTCCGGTGAACCTGCCATGCCGTCCAGCAAAGCCTCACTGTATCCCTGCATCATAGATAAGGGTGTACGGATTTCATGGGATACGTTGGCTACAAAATCACTGCGCATCTTCTCAAGTTTTACTTCTTCCGTAATATCTCTAAGTACAGCTACTGCACCACGAATAGCGTTATCTGTATACAGCGGCGCCATTTGCACTGACCACGAGCCTTTCTTGACATGGATGTAGTCTCCGACATCCTCGCCTCTGTCCATAACCGTATGGAACAAAGGCAGCAAAGGCTCAGGAACAGAAGCTCCAAATTCCTCCAGATCACGTTCCTGCCACTCCAGCTTTTTCCAAATATCCAGCAAACTTTGTGCAGGCGGATTCGTCAAGATGATTTGTCCACTTCTGTCGAAGGTAATTACGGCATCAGACATACTTCGCAGTACACTGGATAAATGGTTTTTCTCCTCATTCAGACTGCGGATCGTCGCTTCCAGTTCCGTAGACATATGGTTAAAAGTTTTCGCCAGCTCTCCAATCTCATCGCTGGTCACCAGCGAAAGCCGAGTATCATACCTTCCCTCACGGATGGCATTCGCCGCCTGAATCAACAGCTGCATAGGCTGTGTGATTTTAGTAAAAAGAAATAGAGCAAAAAAGGTCGTCAATAAAAATCCGACGATACATGTATAGGTGAATAAATGCTTGATTTCCGTCGATTCATGCGCCGCAAAATTTCTATTGATATATGGCAATAAAAAAAGCCCCAGAAAAATAAGCACAGAACCTACAAGACAAATGATGGTGATCCACAGCTTGCCTACCAGCGATCTCCAGAAGTTCACGTTATTTTGGAACCTCCAGCTTATAACCTACGCCCCATACGGTCGTAATCATAGCCGCTGCCTCTGGCGATACCTTATTCAGCTTTTCACGAAGCCGTTTCACATGCGTATCCACAGTGCGGAGATCACCAAAGAATTCGTAATTCCAAACATCTTTCAGCAGTTCTTCGCGTGAGAAGACTTTATCTGGCGACACCGCCAAATAATGCAATAGCTCGTACTCTTTAGGCGTTAGACTGATTTCAATTCCGCCTGCAGTTACCCGGTGGGCATCATGCTCAATAATAAGATTTGGAAAAACAATACTATTGCTTGGCACAGCCTCTTTCGTTAAAAAAGCCGTCTCCGACGATCGTCTTAAAATTGCCTTTACCCGGTAAATGACCTCTCGCGGGCTGAAGGGCTTGACCACATAATCATCAGCTCCAACTTCGAAGCCTTGCACGCGGTTCACTTCCTCGCCTTTGGCTGTCAGCATAATCACAGGCGTAGATTTGGTTTGACGTAGACGTGTACACACTTCAATCCCGTCCATACCCGGAAGCATCACATCGAGCAAAATAATACTGTAATCGCTTGCAGTCGCTTTTTGGAGAGCAATCTCACCATCCTCAGCTTCTTCAATTTCGTATCCTTCTTTTTCCAGATACATCCGCAGAAGGCGGCGAATGCGTTCTTCATCATCTACAATTAATATGCGGTTGCTTTGTTCTGACATATTCCCAGCCCCTTCGCTAAAAAAAGCATTCTCTCTATTTTACTATTTTCCCGTGCTTGGTCAAACTTTACTCTCATCCAACAGCCTCTTTACACCAAAAAGGCCGGGGTTATGACCCCCGTCCTGTCCGTTTCTTTTTCGTGTTGTCTGATTTGGCAAGTTGAATGAGACGGTTGATTTCGTCCTTGGTTAGGGGTCTGGTGAGACCACGCTTCAAGTTTTGCAGCAATAGATCCCCAAAGGCAATCCGCTTGAGTCTGATGACTGGGTGCGAAATGGCCTCAAACATCCGTCTTACCTGGCGATTTCTGCCTTCATAAATGGTAATCTGGATCACAGATTCCTTACCGTCCGGATCTACATCCTTATATTCTACCTCGGCCGGTGCAGTAATGCCATCCTCCAGCACGATTCCTTTTTTCAGCTTATCCAGCTCAGTACCGTGCGGAACGCCTTTGACTGTAGCCACATACGTCTTCGGCACATGATGCTTGGGATGGGTGAGCAGATTGGCGAACTCTCCGTCATTGGTAAGCAACAGCAACCCTTCAGTGTCGTAATCGAGACGTCCGACCGGATATACGCGTTCCTTGACGCCTTTCAGATAGTCAGACACAATTTTGCGACCTTCCGGATCGGAAGCGCTTGTAATGACCCCTTTGGGTTTGTTCATCATCAAATAGATTTTTTTCTCAGTTTTGATCGGGCGTCCCTTTACTGTAATCATATCTTGATCAGGGTCTGCTTTCGTTCCCAGCTCAGTTACGGTAACCCCGTTAACTTCCACACTGCCCGCCTGAATAAGCTCCTCACATTTACGTCTGGAAGCTACACCGGCTTGGGCCAATATTTTCTGCAATCTTTCCATGTTCGCTAATTCACCTCATGCTAATGATACCCATCCATGAGCAAAATCACAACCCCCGTTCAAAAAACGATGCAAAATTCAAAATACAAGCAAACAAATGGCAATAGCCGCCACAAAACCAACCACATCTGAAAATAGTCCCACTTTCAACGCATATCGTCCATTGCGGATACCTACCGCACCAAAGTATACAGTTAATACATACAGCGTCGTATCTGTGCTGCCCTGAATCGTTGAAGCAATCCGACCGATCATGGAATCAGGACCATAAGTACGAATTAAATCCGTCGTGAACGCAAGTGAACCCGTACCCGTCAATGGACGGAGCAAACCTAAAGGCAGCACCTCGCCAGGTACGCCCCAGTTTTTAATCCACGGGGTTACCCAGGATATTACATAGTCCAAAGCGCCGGATGCTCGAAAAATACTAATCGCCACCATCATGCCTACAAGATGAGGAATAATGCTGATGGCGGTAGAAAAGCCGTCTTTGGCTCCATCTACAAAAGAATCGTAGACAGGCACCTTTTTGGCATATGCATATAAAGGAATAAAAGCGAGAATAACCGGGATGGCCCAAGTCGATACGAGGTTAATAAAATTCAGCATGCCTCCCTCATCCTTTCCAAGTGGTGTCCCTGCCCTTGGTAGCTGTGATTCCCGTTCGCGGTACGGCAGGTGAAGATACGGGCGGTACATGTGAAGAAACCACAGATGTTGGTGCAGGCGAGGTACGTGGCGCCAAGGAAGTCTGAGACGGCGGATTCGCTGGAGGACGGCGACGCAATTCTCGACTACGATACCAACGATCCGCCGCAATGGCGGCAAAGGTAGCTATTGCAGTCGCCACCAGTGTCGTTCCGACGATTTCAGCCGGGTGTGCGGAGTGAAAATTTAGCCGAATGGCGATCAACGTTGTAGGAATAAGCGTAATGCTGGCTGTATTCAGCGCGAGCAGCGTACACATGGCGGGTGTAGCGGTTTGCTTATCAGGATTGAGTGTTTGTAACTCTTGCATCGCCTTGATCCCCATTGGTGTTGCTGCATTCCCCAGTCCGAGTAGATTGGCGCTCATATTGGACAAAATGTAGCCCATAGCGGGATGATTACGAGGAACATCAGGAAAGAGAAAGGCGACCAAAGGAGAAAGCAGCTTAGATATTTTCTGTAAGAGCCCACCGTCTTCAGCCAGCCTCATCATACCCATCCAGAATACCAGCACACTTATCAGTCCAAAGCATACTGTAACACCCGTAGTTGCCCCGTCAAAAGCTGCCTTCGTCACCACCTCTATATTTCCCTGTGCGGCTGCAAATACAAATCCTATACAAATCAAAGCCACCCATATGAGATGAATCATGACTGATTCCCCCTTTTCCCAATGATGTGACACCGCAGCTTTATAACATCAAGCCTACTTGCCTTATGCTCCGAACAGATTTTCAAGAATTTCATTCCATTTGCTCGTCCAACCTCGTTGTTGAGTATGGTTTGCAGGAACTTGTGCAGTCGGAGCCTCCTGCTGTGGCTGCACAATAGTTTGAGCAGGCAGCTTACTACCTTTTTCATATACAGGAACGGAACCGATCAATTTACCTTCCAGTAAAAATTCGATCCGTCCTCGTAAACCAAAAGACACGTCAGCTCTATCTGCCGAAGCGGAATTTTTAAACAATACCAGTCTTTTGTGCAATTGAGTCTTCTCACCCTCATGTAAAGGATAAGAAAAACTCGCACCTGTCAAGAGGGGGTAACCCTCAATAGGCTGCTGTTTGTCCGTAATCGGAATGAGGGGATAATAGCGGAAGCCGTAATCAAGCATACGGGCATGATCATTCCAATCGTCCCCGTCATTCAAGGTAACAGCAGCCAGCTGACGCCCCTCACGTGTGGCCGAGCTGACTAGACAGCGAAACGCTTTTTTAGTATAGCCTGTTTTTACACCGTCAGCTCCCTCATACAGCCGCAGCATTTTGTTTTTATTATGCCATGAGTAGTCCCAGGAATCGTTGGGGTTCGGTGCTTTTTTCAGTTCTGTTTTTACGATACGGGCAAAAGTTGGATTATGCAGCGCATAAGCGGTGAGCCGGGCCATATCGTTGGCTGAGGAATAATGTCCGTCGGCATCCAGCCCATGAGGATTAGCAAAATGTGTATGGCTTAGCCCAAGCTGAACCGCTTTGTCATTCATTAAATGGACAAATCCCTCTTCTGTTCCACCCACATGCTCGGCAATGGCAGAAGCTGCATCATTACCAGAACGGAGCATTAAGCCATACAGCATATTTTCCAGCGTCATTTGTTCACCCATCTGCAAAAAAAGCGATGATCCTTCTTTGGCATACGCCGTTGAACTCACCTTTACTCGGTCCTGCAAGCGTCCATGTTCAATGGCTACAATTGCAGTCATAATTTTGGTTAGGCTAGCTATACGGAGCTCCCGGTCACCTTCGGCTGAATATATGATCCGTCCTGAAGTGACATCAATTAAAGAAGCAGCCTGGGCATGAGTTCCTAACGTGGGCGGTGTTGCTTCTGTTCTCATTGCTCCCAGAACAGGCTGTGGACTCAGCAATGTAAGCGACAATGACAAAATAAGCATAAGCGCTAGCGGCAAAACAAATGCGCGTGCCTTATTCCTATAATGGATGTGGTCCGCATGGATATGTTGTTTTTTTTTAAACATTTGGATTCCTCCGGTTTTGAGCAAGTCTTGTACCATTCTATGTCCAAGCTGTTCAAAGTATGTCCACCTTTATAACAGAAAATTCCTTATACAGGACAGTCATTAGCCGCTCCTGTTTTGCTTTCTTTCTACGTTAACCAAGCAACTTGCAATCCTGAACACATATAATATTAGTTACTAACGTTAAATATGAAATCGAGGGGGGGTACAACATGCAGCGATTACAGTTTGAAATGATTTTAAGATCGCGGATTGTAGAGTCCGCACAAGCATTACATCAAAGTGGTGTATCCTTTGCCACTTTTGCTACCGCGCGTTGCAACCCGCAATTTTGGGAGTTAACGGAAAAAGGCGGTTTTCGGATCAAAGCAGGCGTCACTCCGGCGCAGGGGATCAGAGATATCTTTATAAATGGTCAACAATACGCTTTTGAATGTGCAACAGCAATGGTTATTGTGTTGTACAAAGGAGTACTGGATTCCATTCTGGAAAGTGAGTTTAATCAGATTTTTGCAGATATGCTGTTGTATGATTGGCAATATGACAGTGATCTCAGGCTTATACAACAGCAAGGCAGCCATAAAGCAGTACCTGGGGACATCCTGTATTTCAACAATCCAGATGTGTCGTCCGATTCATTGGAATGGAAGGGAGAAAATGTCGTCAAATTGAAGGAAGATTCATTCTATGGCCATGGGATTGGCATCTTGCCAGCTCAAGGTATTATTGATTCTCTTAATCGACATCGTCGCCCCGATGCCACGGTATCTGCTTATTTGACAAATGAAGTGATCTACCCAGACTTCGTTTACCTATCACAGTTCGCACCCGAAGAAAACCGAGAAAATGAACTATCAGTGAATACATTTTATTACCAAGAATTCAGTCACTGTATACATGCTGTCATTGGCGGAAGGCAGTATATTCAGGAATAGGGCTGAGTGCATACTAAAAAGAAGGTATTCCTAGGCCATTCTTTGGCTTGGGGATACCTTCTTAAGAGGACACTTTTAATTTCAATAACTTTTACAAGTAAGCCGGTCCAGATTGACTTTGATCCGTATTAGCATTTGCAGGTACCTGTGGAGGTGGAGTCTGCATGTTGCTGCCTGAATTCTGGAAGATAGACTGAACCTTATCGATCAGGTATGGTGTGGAGTCGATGATTTTCTCAAACAGATGCGTTTGATTGTCCAACGGAACGATTTGTGCTCCCTGTTTGCCGACAACTAGAAAGGCAATGGGATGAATAGATACACCACCACCGCTACCGCCACCAAAAGGATGTACTTCCTTCCCACTATGATTACCCGATGAGGAAGTATGAAGCGACTCTTCATCTACGTTAAAATCACTTCCGCCGGCTGCGAAGCCAAATCCTACCTTACTGATTGGCAAAATAACGGAACCATCTGGTGTTTCCACTGCGTCTCCCACAATCGTATTGACGTCCACCATGGCCTTGATGTTCTCCATCGCGGTTTGCATGAGCCCTTGAATCGGATGATCTGACATGCTTTATTCCTCCTCTGCTTATCTCAAGCGTAGACTGCTTTTCTTTCGCTATTGTGCGCAAAGGTTCAGGAAATATGTATGTCAAATCCTCTACACTGTTTATTCTTTACTGTTGGCTTGATGATTCTCAGGAGCTTTAGAAATAACCCGCTTCCATGCCTCTAGGCCTCCCGGAACGCGCCATATGCGGAAAGCTAATCTGAGCATGGAAAAGATTAAATAACCGAACGATATTTTTGCTTCACAATTCAAAATGGTAGTAAAACGTAGCCGGTCCACCCAATAAGGCACCACAAACACCTTTGGGGTACATTCCATGCGCACAATGCTGGAGGCAAAACCGATCAAGCTCGTTTTTAATCCCCACAACATACCAGTTGAGGTCGCTGTATAAGCTGCGTCAGCCAGACTAATATTGGTAGACCACTCCATTTTCGACACTGTTACATGGGCCAATGTATGTCTCAGCCATCGCTGTAAGGATTGTGTACCCTTGAGCAAAACCCGTATATCATGTATAAATTGCTTGATTTTTTCGGTGTCAATATTTCCGCTATCCACAGAAGCATCCGTTTTATGTATATTTTTATTGCGGTCAAGCCGATAGAGAAGCCCTTTTTTCAAACCTGTAATGAGAATGGCTGGAATATCGTAATCCATTTTGATCAACCCGTATAGAAATCTGATCTCTAAATGCGCCCGATCATCATTGTCATGCTTGGCAATTTCCAGCTTCAATCGAATACGAGAGAGCAGAATAGCCAGTACAATGAATATAACGATGATGATGGCGATACTGATCCATTTCCACACTGGCGAGTCCTCCCTACCTTTTTGCTATAGAATATCATGGCAAAAATAGTATGACCTTTCAGCGGGAAATCATGCATCTTAAAATGCCAAACAGCCAGCCCTCAACGACGTAAGGACTGGCTGTCTTTTGAATTTTTTGAATTTAAGATTCCGGATCCGAATCGTTCTCCGTAGGCTTGCTACTCTCCAGACGCTCGAACAATAGCTGTGTCTCTTCTTCTAAATTGTCTGAATCCTCGAACTGCTCCGGTTGCGGTAGATCTTCAAGAGAGCCTAGACCGAAATAATCCAAAAATGATTTCGTCGTTCCGTACAATATTGGTCGTCCGATGGCCTCAGCTCGACCTTTCTCTTCAATGAGCTCCTTGTTGACCAGTGTATGTATGGCCCGCTCGGATTTGACACCTCGAATCTCTTCGATTTCAACTCTTGTAATGGGCTGGCGGTAGGCCACAATGGCCAGTGTCTCCAAAGCAGCTTGAGACAATGAGGCACGTGCCGGAGAGTAGGCGAGCTTTTCAAAATAAGGTGCATGTTCGGATAAAGTTGCAAGCTGATAATGACCAGCAATACGGACAAGCTGCAGGCCTCTTCCTCCTTGCTCCATATCCTGTTTCATATCCTCCAGACACTTTTCAACCAGCTCTTGCTGCTGTTCTACAATGTCGGCGATCTGCTTGGTGGACAACCCTTCCTCTCCCGCGAGAAACAGCAGCCCCTCAATAATTGATTTCAGCTTCAGATAATCCATTAACCCGTAAATCCCCTCTCCACTCCATTACAATATCATCGAAAAGCTTCTCCTGATAACAGAAGATTTGCTTCATTTTCATCAATTCAAGGATAGCCAAAAAGGTTACAACCACCTCATGCCGATACATATCCTCATGCATCAGCTTGGAGAACAGCAGCCGTCCTCCATTCCCCACCTTCTCTAACGCCCCGATAACTTGCCGGATACGGTCCTTGACTGAAATTTCGTCCCGATGAACACGGGTTACCGTCGTACGTCGTTCAGCTTTGCGCAATGCACGCTGAAAGGCCGCGACCAAATCGCTCGCATGCAGCCCATGCACCGGATTTGCGGGTTCGGTTGGCAGGAATGCGCTCAAATCTTCCGGCTCCTTGCCATAAATCAGACTACGTTCCCACTCCCGTTCGCTGAGATGGCGAGCAATCCCTTTGTATTTACGATACTCCACCAGCTTGCGAACCAGTTCCTCGCGTGGATCATAGTCTTCTTCTTCATAAAAATCCAAATCGTCATATTCCATCACAGGTGGCTTGGGAAGCAACAATTTACTCTTAATGGATAAGAGCGTCGCCGCCATCACTAGAAACTCGCTTGTAATGTCCAGTTCCAGCTCCTGCATACTGTGCAAAAAAGCCATGTACTGATCAGTAATATCGCTAATCGGGATATCCTGAATGTCGATCTCGGCTTTATCAATCAGATGCAACAGTAGATCCAGCGGACCCTCGAATGTTTCCAGCTTGTAATTTACGACTGTCAATGTGCTTCCCCCTGCCTTACTCCAATCATCATTCAACAATACCTTTCCCCATTAGCACTTATGCTCTACGTTATCAATCCCTCTTTCTGTAGTATATACGTCATCGCCTTGCTTAACAATCTAATCCCTTTTCCACTTTGCAGTTTATGCCGTTCTTTCAGCCATTTATATCATTAGAACTGCTTACCGAGATTGGCCATTTCAATCGCAGCCAGCGCAGAATCCCAACCTTTATTACCAGCCTTTGTACCTGCCCGTTCTATGGCCTGCTCAATATTTTCCGTAGTCACTACACCAAAAATAATAGGGACACCCGTTTTCAGACTGCTTGCCGCCACACCCTTGGCCACTTCATTGCAGACGATATCATAGTGTGAAGTAGAACCACGGATAACCGTGCCAAGCGTAATGACAGCATCATACTTTCCACTTGCGGCCATTTTTTGTGCAATAAGCGAGATTTCAAATGCACCCGGCACCCACGCTACATCAATTTCACCTTCCTGTGCACCATGTCGTTGAAGTGCATCAAGTGCACCGCTCAACAGTTTGCTTGTAATAAATTCATTAAATCTGCCCACCACAATACCATACTTTAAACCATTCGATACGAGATTACCTTCCAGAAAACGTGCCATGCTTATCAACCTCTCTTTTTTTTGAATTATTTACAATGACAAACGACGACGGTAGTCGATTAAATGCTGAATGCTAATCAGCTTCAATTGATGTCGCTTGGCGATCACGACCAAATCAGGTAAGCGGGCCATCGAACCATCTTCCTTTATAATTTCGCAAATGACCCCGGCAGGCTTAAAGCCGCTGAGTCGGGCCAGATCGACAGCCGCTTCAGTATGACCGGCACGCTGCAAGACCCCACCATCGCGAGCAATTAGTGGGAACATGTGACCAGGTTTGCGAAAATCGCTTCCCGTGATTACTTCGTCGGCTAAGGCACGAACAGTCAAAGAGCGCTCAGCCGCTGAAATCCCCGTTGTTGTCTTCATATGATCTACCGATACCGTAAAGGCGGTACCGTGAAAATCTGTGTTTTGCTCTACCATAGGATGCAATTCCAATGCCTTGGCTCGGTGCTGTGTGATCGGCACACAGACCAATCCGCGACCTTCTGTAATCATGAAATTGATCACCTCGGGCGATGCTTTTTCAGCCAAAGCGATAAAGTCGCCTTCATTTTCCCGCTGTTCATCATCCACTACAATAACGACTTTGCCGTTCTTTAAATCCTCCAATGCTTCTTCGATGGAATCCAATCGAATCTCTTCGTCGTGGTGCAACTCATCCTGCTCCATGATGTTTGTCGTTGCACTTGTTTGGATGCCTCTATCCATAACCCTCTCCTCCTTATGTCTTGTGTCACGAATGCTCCTGAACCAATTTTTCTATTATTCTGTAACAGGCTGTATCAGGCAAAGCCGTGTTTCGCCAAATAGTCCAAACTAAGTGGGGCTTGATCGGCTCTCTCCATCGACGCTGAACCTCTGTAATGTAAAAGTTGCTCCACATATTTGCCCAATATATCGCATTCAATATTCACGGTATCTCCCTCACGTTTGGCTCGTAAGGCCGTTTCGGCTAAGGTGTGGGGGATAATAGATACAGCAAAGCTATTTCTCGTCCGCTGCGCGACTGTGAGGCTGATACCATCAATTGTAATTGACCCTTTGAGAAGAACATATTTAAATAATGCTTGATCAGAAGGCTCAACTTCGAACACTACCGCATTCTGCTCTGATGTCACTCCGCGAATCGTACCCGTCCCGTCCACATGTCCCTGTACGATATGTCCTCCGAATCTTCCACTCGCCGCCATCGCCCGCTCCAAATTGACTCGACTGCCGGATCTGAGTTCCCTTAGATTACTGCTGCGAAAAGTCTCAGGCATCACATCAACCTTAAAATCTTTAGTACCAATCTGTATTGCCGTCAGGCAAACACCATTCACCGAGACACTGTCGCCTATTTTCAAATCGTCCAATACCACAGAACCCGAAATACCCAGCACCATCGCTTCACCACTTTTGGAAATACTTTGAATGCGACCCACTTCCTCGACCAATCCGGTAAACATGCTTTCACTCCTTTCCACTACATTTCAGTTTATCCCTAATTCATCAGCTGTAAGCGCAAATAACCCCCAGTCAGGATTCAATCCGTCATGGGGGTGATGAGAGTCACATATGTAGTATACAAGCGCAGTTCATACATGTATTAAAATGACATGAAATCATAGGTCTGCCAAAAGAAAGCATGATGACAATACAGCCAATTACGCTCAGAACACTATCGAAAAGAAAGCTTAATAAAAGCTGTCGTCCGATGCTGTCCTACAACAAAATAAGCCGTACGTACTTTTACGTATGCTAAAAATTGGCACATGTCACGTCATGCACATGCGCTTCGTATCCTTCTCCCATCCAGACTATACTGTCGGTCCCGGAATTGCACCAGGTCCACCTTCTGCTGATTGTTCAGCATCCGGGTCACGGACTAAGCCATGCTGTGTTCTCAGAAGCGATTCACAAACATGTCATCACCGCCGGTGGGGAATTTCGCCCCGCCCCGAAGGATCTTGCTCTTATTTAATTGAATTAACATTAAACTTGTTACGTATATTAGCACCGACTTCTAAAAAAAGCAAGTTATCTAATCGAAGCTCCTGCTTTGCTTTTGACATATTGAGTGGAGAGTTCCTCAAACCAGGTTTTATCATTCATATGAAGCGCCAGGTCAATCAGATCGGCCAGTTCGTCGACTCCAAGCTGCGTATCATGATCAAAGGTAATGACAGCTGAAGCAACAGGTCCTCGCTCTCCCTCAGAACATGCTTCATAATCCAGTCTTACATCCACATGCCCATCAATAAACTCGCATTTTAGAAAATAAATAATTTCACACATTAAAATAGGGCGCACTTGTGTTTCTAACACGCAATCCATCACCTTGGCAGAATAATGCTGGTTCGTCAGCGTGAATTTGTGTTCTGTTGCCGCCAGCGATGCCCGTCCAAAATCATCCGTAAACTTGAGTTCCACTGGCGTGATGTTCATAACCTTGGGGATTTGCTTCTTTATAATTTCAATTATTTCAACTGTGTTCAGCTTAATCATTACCTGCACCTCATTGCATCTTAAAATTCAGAAGAAGACTTTATAACATACCTTCTATAGGCCTCCACTCCTATATCGGAAATCATTACCTGTTTTTTTATGCTTCAACCCATAAACGCAAAAAAAGATTCCTGGCGCAGCAAGCGCTAGGAATCTCAATCGAACCGGTGCCGAAACAGCGGCTAACAATGTTACACAATTATTATGCAAAAAACAGAATTACAACTCCGAAATTTCATGTTTCTTTTTCAGGATAGTCCAGCGACGCTCAATCTCCTGCTCAAAGGTAGCCAGCGTTGCTTCCTCTTTGAGAAGATGCTTCGTTTTACCCATTAATTTTAGCCATTCTGCGGCTGGAATCCGTTTTCCCTTGTCTTCCGGATTGTACGTAATCGTCGTGCTCCCGTGCTCTATTTCGTACAAAGGAAAGAAGCAAGACTCAACTGCGGCGCCCACAATGCTAGTACCCAATCTATCTTCGGATTTCCAGTTGAGTGGGCAGGCGCACAAAATTTTACCATATGCCGTACCCACGTTGTTGGCGTACCATTGAGCCTTGGCGGCTTTGCGCAGCATATCCTGCGGATGACTTTCGGCTGCTGTAAAGGCATACGGGATGTTACAGGCGGCCATAATTTGCACAGTATCCTTATGATGCCCTTGTTTCCCTTTTTGCATTTTCCCTACACCCGACGTACTCGTCATATGCCCCATTGGAGTGGAGTACGATTGCTGAGAGCCTGTATTCATGTATCCCTCGTTATCATATTCCAGCATGATCAGTTTATGGTTACGCAGAGCCGCACCAATCGCAGAACCCATACCAATATCCATACCGCCGTCACCACTGATCATGATAAAGGTCGGATCATCCGACATCTCAATTTCATTACGTCGCTTCATCTCCATGTAAGCTTCCAGCGCTCCTGAAAGGGTAGCGGCCCCGTTTTGAAAAAGATTATGGATCATCGGTTGCTTGTGTGATGTGTATGGGTACCCTGTCGTCACCACATATACGCAGCCAGTCTGGAACAGTACAACAATGTCGCCTTCAATCCCTTTAAAAAACAGTTCTAGTGCAGACAAGGCTCCACAACCAGGACAAGCCCCATGACCCGGAGTAAGACGGCGTGGTTTGGTTGTTAACGAACGCAGAGGTGGTACCTTGACTTTGAGCTTCCCGGTCGCCTCGTCCGGCGTAACCTGAATCAGACCCGTACGGTATGCATTGCCACGTGGTGGCTGCATGACTTGCGGCATCACCTTGTCCGCTGAACCCGGATTAATCCCGTAATAATCAAAGGGCTTCTCCGCTCGTCCAGCCTCTGCCGCCTCAATCGCAAGCTGGAAGAACGCCTCTGCATCTTCCGCATAAAAATCCTTTCCTCCCAAGCCAAAGATACGGCTCAATACGAGGGTTTGATTCAGTGGGTCCTCCTGCAACGCCGCCTTAATTTCGTGCGTCAAATTACCGCCATCTGATCCGTACGAATCTGCACGTTCACCCACCAACAACGCCTTGACATAACGCAACGCCTCCCGCAGTTGTGCGGCTGGGAACGGCCGGATAATATTCGGACGAATCACACCAGCTTTAATGCCACGCGCACGGAGTTGATCCGCCACATCCTTGGCCGATTCAGCCGCCGAATTCAGCAGAAATACCGCAACCTCAGCATCCTCCATATGATACAGGTCCAAAATCGGATATTCCCGACCGGATAAAGCAGCATATTCTGCTGCTACCTGCTCATATACTCCTTCTGAAAGCTTCAACGCTTCGGACAGTTGAACGTGATTATTCGTCAGGTCATCACCGTTCATATGCGCACCCACAGTGACAGGATGATCAAAATCCGTAATATTCGGATAATTCAGGTTCGGATTGGGGCCTACAAAATCGCGCACGGTCTCTGCATCGGCAAAATATTGCACTTTACGTTTTTGATGAGATGTATAAAAACCGTCGTATGCGACCATTACAGGCAACCGTACATCGCTATGCTCTGCGATTTTCAGGGCTATGATGTTCATATCATACACAGCCTGTGGCGTACTTGCCGCCAAAATGACCCAGCCTGTATTCAAACCATAATACAGGTCCGAATGATCCCCCCGAATATCCAAGGGACCACTGACAGCTCTTGTAACCAGGTTCATAACCATAGGGAAACGGGTACCTGACTGAACAGGCAACTGCTCCAGCATGTACAGGAAACCTTGCGAACTGGTGGCGTTCACAACCCGCGCTCCAGCTGCCGCAGCTCCATAACAAATCCCTGCCGATCCGTGTTCTCCATCGGCTGCAACCAGTTTAATATTATGCTGACCACGCGTTTTCATTTGATCCAGATACTGCGCTACCTCGGTCGATGGAGTGATCGGGAAATATCCCATCATATGATAATTGATCTGCGCAGCCGCCGTAGCTGCCATTTCATTACCGGATTCGAACGTTGTCACTTGTGCGGCGCCCGTCTGTTTGAGTTCCTCCTCCAGTTTTGCCATTACGCACGCCCTCCTTCATATACCGGAAATTGGTGGGCAATACGATGCTGCTCCGCCCAGCCCCATTGCTCGCGACGCGAGCTTAACGCCCCCGATGGGCAAATATCTACACATTTCAGACATCCTTTGCAATACTGGTAATCAATCCCTTGCAAAAACGGCATCATTCTTCCGCGTTTGTCTGCTTGCTCTTCCCATACAAAACAGTAATCCGGGCAGATCGAATCACACTTGGCACAATGGGTACATTTATCAGCTTCATATTCAGGCACATAACCCTGACGTGAACCACTAACATCTCTCGTCATACTGTTTCCCTGAGTCGCAATAACGCCCCCCAGTAATTGCGTTTCGTACCCCAGCATAGGCTGCGGACGTTCAAAAACCCGATCCTGCGCGTCATCCGTAACCGGATATACGTGTAGTTCCATTTCCTCAAATCCACGGTTAAACGTACGCAGATTAGGTTCTACCAACTGTGGATTTTTCTTTTCAAAGGTACTGCGTATAACCGATCTCATTGCTTCCGGGTCCAAGAAATCACAGACACGGAACAAGGCACCCAGCATGGACGTATTCAATTTGGTTCGCTCTTCCAGTGCGATCCCCATTGCATCGACCACTGCTAATGTACCAGATACCAGTCCCAAATCAGCCCGTATTTCTTCTGCCGGACGTGTGGAATTGACCACTACAATCCCATCCGCTGGCAGTCCGCTGATCACATTTACCGTTTTGTATAATGTTTCATGGAAAATGCCTACCACATGCGGTTGCTCAATCGGACTGTGATCCCGAATATCCACCTCCGGCTCACAAAAGCGAACA
This sequence comes from Paenibacillus sp. ALE2, assembly GCF_054113385.1. NCBI lineage: Bacteria > Bacillati > Bacillota > Bacilli > Caryophanales > Paenibacillaceae > Paenibacillus > Paenibacillus sp. ALE2. The sequence goes on along the minus strand of NZ_CM134213.1, from coordinate 3,971,901 downwards.
AAGCTTTTAACCGGACTTCCCTTCTTTTCCGAACCATAGGATGAGAAATTTGAAGCATTCAGCCCCAGACCAAGCACCCCGGTTTCAGCTAACATTTTGCCAGCCAGATTAGCGCCGAGTCCACCAATGGATTCCAGCCGGATTTCAAAAAATCCGAGTCGATTTGTGCGCATTAAAATAGACAATGTGATAAGCCCCCTTCTTTTCCAACTCTTACTGAGCTTGAATACTCATATAAAATAAATGGAAAATGCATTCTTATGAAAAGGCTATCACAACACTTACTTTTCGAATGTGATCTTACGCACTGTAATACCTACGTGATTGTAAAAATCAGCAAACCGTCAAACAAAAGACAACAAAAGCCGCTCTGTCCAAAGACAGAACGGCTTAGATGCAACGCTATTTAAAGGAATTCATATCATACATGTAATGGTAAATTACACGTCAAATACTTTAACCTCTTTCATTTTGTCGCCTTGTTTTACAGCATCAATGAATTCCATACCTTTGGTTACTTTACCAAATACAGTATGTACTCCATCTAAATGTGGCTGTGGAGCGTAGCAAATAAAGAATTGGCTGCCACCTGTGTTGCGACCTGCATGAGCCATGGACAGAACGCCTTTGGCATGCTTGGTTGTATTCGTAGCTGTTTCACAGTCAATGGTGTAGCCAGGACCGCCTGTACCATTACCGATCGGACAACCACCTTGAGCAACAAAGCCCGGGATGACGCGGTGGAAGCTCAATCCGTTGTAGTAACCGCTGTTTGCCAGCTTTTCAAAGTTAGCAACGGTGTTTGGAGCTTCTTCTGGGAAAAAGTCAATTTCGACGATACCGCCGTTTTCAAGATCTATTCTACCTTTTTTCATTGTTTGTATCTCCTTTTCAACCTGTTTTGAGAACTAAATAACATCAAGTTCCAGTTTACTATGAATTGGCGCGCTTAGCAAAGCCTTGTCCAAAAAAAGGGGCCATTGTCCCCGGTCTATGATTACCGACGCAATGGCCTGCTTGATTTTAGAATTCCACAATCAGGACGAAACCGTAATCTTGGCATTGGGCTGAACCACTGAGCTGGCTTGATCACGAACCAAGCGCTGTGGCAAAACATCGTTGCGAACAATATCCTCGTAGGTTTCCCGACGCACTACCAGCTCAGCCTCACCGTTGTTGACAAATACAACTGCTGGTCGGCGTATCCGGTTATAATTGCTCGCCATGGAGTAATTATAAGCTCCGGTTGAGGCTACAGCGAGCAAGTCTCCGCTATTCGGGCGAGGCAGTTCTACATCCCAAATAAGCATATCGCCGCTCTCACAGCATTTGCCTGCAATAGACACTGTTTCTTCGTTCGCATCTTGTGCTCGATTAGCCAGCATCGCTTCATACTTGGCCTGATACAGTGCAGGACGTGGATTATCTGTCATTCCGCCGTCTACGGAAACATATTTACGAACCTGCGGAATATCCTTGATGCTTCCTACCGTATACAAGGTTGTACCTGAATCACCTACAATACTTCGTCCCGGCTCTATCCAAATTTCTGGAAGCTCATCGTAAAGTCCTGAAAAATGAGTTTTCACCGCTTCGCCGATAGCCTGTACATAGGTGGATAGTTTCAGCGGTGTGTCCTCCTCTGTATAACGGATGCCAAATCCACCACCAAGATTAATCACCTTGAAGGAAAACTGAAGCTGCTCCTTAATCTCTCTGCAAAAAGCTGCGACCCGCTCGGCAGCCATTTGGAAGCCATTGACTTCGAAGATTTGCGAACCGATATGAGAATGTACTCCCAGCAGATTAAGATGATCCAGCTTGATAGCCTGTTCCACCGCTTGACGGGCTGTACCATTCGCAATGTCAAAGCCAAATTTTGAATCTTCTTGACCTGTGGCCATATATTCATGCGTATGCGCTTCAACCCCCGGCGTAACCCGCAGTAAAATATTGACCTGTTGTCCTTTTTCAGAGGCGAGAGCCTGTAACAAATGCAATTCCATCTTGCTATCAACGACGAAGCAGCCAATGTGCGCCTCTAACGCCATTTCAATTTCTTCCGGCGTCTTGTTATTGCCATGAAAATGGATTCGTTCTGCCGGGAATCCTGCTTGCAGCGCTGTGAACAGCTCTCCGCTGGAAACAACGTCAAGCGACATTCCTTCTTCAGCAGCTAAAGCGCACATGGCCATAACACAAAATGCTTTGCTTGCATAAGCCACTTGAAACTTTAAACCGGTCTCACGAAATGCTTCTATAAATTCCCGGCAACGCCGGCGGACTAACTGTTCGTCTACAATATATAGCGGCGTGCCAAAACGCTCTTTCAAAAGCGTGGTATCACATCCACCAATCTCCAAATGTCCATTGCTGTTAATTTTACTGCTTCCATGCAAATACATGTTCTGGCGCCTCTCTTTCTGGAACAAGCTAGTCATATTCCATCGAATGTTTACACCAGTATAGCAAAAAAAACATCAAGAACAATGGATTTTTATGCAGATCATTTATATTAATGCTCCTGTCCATTGCCTGAGTTCGAATCTGTGTTGGCATCCGTATGGGGCATACGCGTATTGTCCCTCGTTTTATTAAATGACGGGCGGTTAGGCGCATCAAGTACAGGCATACGGAACAAGATGGAAGCTAACGCTTTAGCATTAAAAGGAATGAACGGCCACAAATATGAAGAATTATATGACCGATGCAGCGTCAGCATCAAAATGATCAGTGTCGTGCCGACGACAAAGCCTGGTACGTGAAAAATAGCAACAGCAACCAGCAGGAATAGTCGAATCAGTCTATTCGCCAGTCCCAACTCATAGCTCGGTGTTGCGAACATCCCTATGGCAGCAACAGCCATGTACAAGACGACCTCATTTACGAACAGTCCTGTCTTAACCGCTATATCACCAACCAGAATGGCTGCAATCAATCCCATAGCGGAAGCCAGTGGTGTCGGGGTATGCACAGCTGCCATTCGCATAAGATCGACCCCTAGTTCCACAATGATAAATTGGGCAATCAGCGGAAGATGAGCTTCCTTCTGAGGACCAATAAAATCGAGAAACGCCGGTTTTAACTCGGGATTGATGACCATTAGCAGCCACATCGGAAGCAGAAACATTGAGGCGAATATGCCTAAAAAACGCACCCAGCGTAAATAGCTACCCATAAAAGCGGTTTGCCGATTCTCTTCTGCATGCTGGCACAGGTCAAAAAAAGTGGTAGGCAAAATCATTACGCTGGGTGAGGTATCAACGAAAATAACGAGCCTTCCTTCCATAATATGCGAAGCCACAACATCTGGTCGCTCTGAATATCGTACTAATGGATATGGATTCCAACCTTTATTGATAATTGTCTCCTCTAATTGCTTATCGGCCAGAGGAATACCATCCAGATTAACATTTTTAATTTTGTCTCGTACCGTATCCACCATGACCTTATCCACAATATCATCAATGTAGCCCAAGCATACATCTGTTCGGGTTCGGCGTCCGACCTGCATAGCCTCAAATTTAAGTCCGGGGTCTCGCAAACGCCGACGCACTAAACCTACATTCGTAAGCATCGTTTCCGTAAAACCATCGCGTGCACCGCGCACGACTCTCTCCAAGGAAGGTTCTTCTGGACTCCGTACCGGGTAATTACGAGTATCCAGAATAACAGAAAAACGCTCGCCTTCCATGAAGAGAGCACTCATTCCCGTCAACACCTTGTTTATGACGACGGACATCTTATCCGTCTTCTCCACCTGTATATGTGGAATAAAATTTTCAAAATACGCTTGGAGTCCAGCTGAAGTCATGTCATCCGGCGTCAGATAGGTAAGCCGCTTTAGCACCTCAAGCATGATCTGATCCTTGGCAAAGGTATTCAGGAACAGATACCCAATATGGCGGCCACCTGTTGTCATTTCTCTGAACACAACATCAAAGGTTTCTCCCAAACCCAATACCATTTTAAGAGTTTCACGATTTTCCTTCATCTTTGGCGAAATATCATCCTCAACCTGCCAATAACGAATGGATTCCTCTACATTATCAGAACGCTCGCTTTCTTTTTTGTGCTTAAGACGAGCGGCTTCCTGCTCCTGCTTTTGCTTCCAGGAGCCCGAACTTTCCCCATCAGTCTTATTTTCCCTTCCTATTGCTCCGTCTCCATGATAATGCTCCTGCTGATCCTGATCCGTTCTGTGATCCATATCTCTTGCCCCCTTCTTCTTCGCTATTAACGGTTGTATACAAACCAATCAAATAAGGAACCCGTTACCTTGCCAAGCACCATTGCCATTAACAGACCGAACATGTATACAGTCATATGGAGTCGCTTGGCCAGTATGGGCAGGAGATTCAGCACCTCTGTCAGAGCCGCGGCGAGCAAGCCAATAAACACTCCGCAAAATAGCCCGGGTATCCATGTAAACATGCCCGGTAATGGCAAGCAAATGTTCCAAAAATCGGCCACGGTTCCCACCACTGAACCTAAAATCATCGCCTTTTCGTATGCACGTGATTTTTTATACGTCCGGGTGAGTTGTGCTAATCGCGGCATGATATCCAGCACAATAAAAAAAGCAATCACACCGCTACCTACCGCCAGCCCCCCAGCGATACCCAAAATAATCTGAAGTGCACCCTGTACAAATATCATGGTTTCTTATCCTTTGTCTGCAAACGAGCCATCTTTTCATACTCCTCTGCAACAACATACTGATCCACATTTTCCTGATACAGATACATTTCCACCTCCAGGGGGGTCGGCTCCTCATTCCATTTTTTCTTGAACAAGTGATTAAAAAATACGATCATGCCAAAGCCGATGCCGATCGAGTAAGCAATTTGGAACAAGTACGGATGCTCATCCTTTTGTCCCGTAATCATCTCCACAATCCGAACCTGTACCTCCATCATGCTAACGTCAGCATGAAAGTTCATAATCGTCAGCGCAGAGCCAAAAAACAGCAGCAACCATACTAACACGAACAGTATTTTGGATGGCTTACGGGGTCTTTCCACGAGTTCCACAAGTACATGCGGTTTCCCGAGAGATTCAACTACGACTCCCGGAATATGATCTCTAATTTTTGATATGATTTGTAGCATGTCCACCAGTATCAGGTTACCGTCCTGCTTCTGCGGCCGCTTGAGAACAAGCTCAAGCAGATCCTTTTCCCATTCGGGCTCCGTCAGCAGGTGGGCTACATCGCCCAAATGTAAATCCTGCCCTTGGATCATACGCACACGGCTGCGGAGCCGCAAGTAGACAATAGGAGCCGGACTATGATTCATCCGATTCCCTCCTTATCCTCGTAATTACCGATTAGTATGGGGCGAAGCAAGCAAACCTATTCTGTGTATTGTCTTTTGTCACACGCAAAAAAGAGTACTCCTGGCCATTAAAATGGCTTTGGAATACTCTTTAGAATGCGTTAGTATAAGGATTTCACTCACTAAAATCCTGTCTTCATTATTGGGCAATCTGATCGCGGATCAGTTGTAAAATCTTTTTTTCCAATCGTGATACCTGCACCTGAGAAATGCCAAGACGACTTGCAACCTCTGACTGAGTCTGATCCCGGTAATAACGCAGGTACACAATCAATCGCTCCCGTTCAGATAATCCGTCAATGGCCTCATTCAGCGCCAGCTTGTCGAACCATCTTTCCTGCGATTCGTCGGCAATCTGATCCATAAGTGTAATCGGGTCTCCGTCATTTTCAAACACTGTTTCGTGAATGGAGGTAGGTGGCTTATTGGCCTCCTGCGCAAAAACAACATCCTCCGGTGTCACTCCCAGCTCATCAGCAACCTCCTTGACTGTAGGCAGGCGATTGAGCCGTTTGGACAGTTCGTCCTTCATTTTGCGGACCTTATTGGCTGTTTCCTTCAAGGAACGGCTAACCTTGAGTGTACCATCGTCTCGAAGGAAGCGTTGAATCTCACCAATAATCATTGGTACTGCATATGTTGAAAATTTGACTTCGTAGCTGAGATCGAATTTATCCACCGATTTTAACAATCCGATGCAACCAATTTGAAAAAGATCGTCAGGTTCATACCCCCGGTTCATAAAGCGCTGCACGACAGACCAGACGAGCCGGATATTACTATTGACCAGTGTCTCACGAGCCTCATTATCACCAGATTGACTCAGTGCGATAAGCCGCTTGACTTCTGTATCCTCCAAATAGCTGTGCGAAGTTTTTTTTCCTCCTGCTTCCATAGGATCAACTCCTAATTATATAAAGCTTTCTTGGATTCAATCCTTTTCTTCATCCGGACCGACGTGCCTCCGCCCGGCTCACTGACTGCTTCGAACTCATCCATGAAATTTTCCATAATCGTAAAGCCCATGCCGGAACGTTCCAATTCAGGCTTGGACGTATAGAGAGGCTGCTTGGCCAGCTCCAGATCCTCAATTCCCCGTCCTGCGTCCTCAACGACCAACGTGATCACGTCCGCTTCAATTCCGACTTTAATCGTTACGACACCTGACGGATCACTGTCATAGCCGTGAATAATACTGTTTGTCACCGCTTCAGACACAACGGTCTTCAAATCGCTAAGCTCATCCATTGTGGGATCAAGCCTGGAAATGAAGGCTGCCACAGCCACGCGGGCAAATGCTTCATTTTCCGATTTTGCGGCAAACTGCAAGCTCATGAAATTGTTCCCCGTGCCTTCTCTCATGACACAACCTCCAGTTCCGTGAGCGCATTTACCTCGTTGTCATAAATGGGCATGATTTTAAACAAGCCTGACATATCCAGCAGTCGATGTACCGGCGGATTGACATCACAGACTGCCATTTTCCCGCCCTTTTGCTTGATCAGTTTGTATCGTCCCAAGATAACGCCAAGGCCGGAACTATCCATAAACTGAAGATTCTTCAGACTGAGCACGATATGCTCGCATTGCCGGCGCTGAATCGCCTCATCCATTTGCATACGGACCATATCCGACGTATGGTGATCAAGTTCACCAGACAGCCTTACAATAAGTACTCCCCGGTGATGCTCCATTTCAATTTGCAGGTTCATGCTTACTCACTCTCCTCCCGGTCTTGGACAAGGATTTCTACGTAGTCGCAGACGATTCCTGCCCTCCGACAAAACTAGAAGAAAACCCCGTTAAATCTACAAAGAAAATAGGTTCGACATGGTACGTTTAAACAATTTCCACCAGCCGGCCTTCTCGATAGCCACAGGCGAAGTGATATTAAACTCCTTAAGACGTTGTCCATTCTGATAGACGACCAGCTTACCAACGGGGTCACCCACCCGGACAGGAGCTTTAAGGCTTGGGGTCAACTGTAGCTCGTGACGCAGCGTTTGTTTGTTGCCGCCTTTTTTCACCAGCACACTGTAAGAACGGTCAGCCTGAATTTCCAGCTCTGGCAATACACCTTTTTCAACTTTTACACTGCCCAGCTTTTCACCTGGCTTATATATGGATTTCATTGTATATTGAGAAAATGCGTAATCGAACATGGAAGAAACCTCATTATTGCGTATCTTCGTGTTCGGCTCACCAAGTACGACAGCTACGACACGTAAGCCATCACGCTTCGCCGTAGCGGAAAGACAGAACTTTGCTTCTGACGTATAGCCCGTTTTCAGACCATCTGCTCCGGTATAGAAGCGAACAAGCTTATTCGTATTCACCAGCCAAAAGGGCTTGACCGAGGATTTGCGCAAATAGTCCTGATAAGCTCCCGTATATTTCGTAATGTGCGGATATTTCAACAGTTCCCGGCTCATAACCGCAATATCATGCGCAGAGGAATAGTGATTTTCTACGGGTAAACCGTTGCAATTGGCAAAATGCGTATCTTTGAGTCCAAGCTGCTGCACCTTGGCGTTCATCATCTCGACAAAATCCTGTTCAGAACCTGCAATTTTCTCAGCCATCGCTACAGAGGCGTCGTTGCCCGAAGCCATCGCAATTCCCTTCAGCATCTCATCGACCGTCATTTCTTCTCCCGGCTCTAAGAAAATTTGCGAGCCTCCCATTGAAGACGCATACTCACTGGCCCGTACTTTATCGGTCAGCTTGAGCTTGCCATCATGAATGGCCTCCATTGTTAGCAGCATCGTCATGATCTTAGTGATGCTTGCTGGAGGAAGCTTTTCACGACTGTTTTTTTCATAGATGACTGTGCCTGTATCTGCATCCATCAAGATCGCCGAAAGGGCCTCGGGAGCCAGCTCAGCTGCTGAACCTACTTTGGTTTTGCTTTCAGGTCTGCTTTCTTCGGCCCAACCGCCGACAGGGACGGCAGTCAAGGCTACCAGACAAGCCAGGATGAACGCCACCACTTTTTTCTTCACAATCGGTCCCCTCCTCAACATATTGGCGTAAAGAGCCGGAGCCCATTTACTGATCTCTCCGGTCTATTCGCGTGCTGCTAACCATTGTCGTCAGAATGAAAGAAAAATATTCCATATGAATAAAAACATCAAATAGCACCAAGCTGAGCCAGCATGGTGCGTATTTCCCGATATATATACGACATAACATCTATCGTCTGTAAAAATGACCTATAAAAATCGTCTAAATCCGGCTAACGGTAAGATAGGTAATACCCCCACCCGGTAAAATATCCACTGCATTTTGACTAAACACCCGTATATCAATAAAAGAATTCGCTTCGAGTCTAAGTTCCATTGCTCCACTCAATGCACCATAGTTCAGTCCGCCAATCACCCTGTCATCGAGATAAGCATAGGCAGAACTTCCGGTTAGCTGCTCATCATTCAAGTGAAGTGCCAGCCGTGTCCGGTTACCATCTATTTGGGGATCGGTCGAAATGTAGACTTGTATTCTGTATTTCCCAGCTCGCTTGGCTCGCCATCGGCTATTCGAACCATCGAATTCGGTCAACTCATCATGATTGATTTGATTAAACCTTACTTTCTGCCAGTTACCTGCAGGGATATTTTGCCTTGAACCAAGATAGGCTTTGACAAAGGTTTCATTCAAATGTTCTATACCGTTATTCGAATATTTTTCTACGAGCAACAAAGCTTGCCCTGTCCCATGATTCTCGTCATAACGATGATTGCTATAGCTAAAATCCAAATGTGAGCGAAGTGTCACCTGTTGTGTGGAGGAGCTGCCAGAGAAACAAATAAGCTGTTTGAGATTACGGGGATATCCGCCCACCTCGTCCACCAAAACTTTTTTGCCAATGACCACATCCACAAAATAATTGCACACCGATTGGGTGTCATCGTATTTGTCTGCTATCGCCAAAATAGAGTCGCGCAGGGCAACATTTTTGGTTTCTTTTGTAGCACCAATTTGAATAAAAGAAGGTACTGTCATCTTGTGTTCTCTGCTTAGTCCTTCGAACCAGCAGCCTAAAAATTCTGCATTCATAAAATCATTTATTAAAATGGGAATATCACTGGAGCTCCCATCCTTAATGTGCTGACTAGCCATAAATCTCGCCCCGTTAGAACTATTCAGGTCCAGCGCCGTATCGTTCCCGAGCGTAAAAAGCGCAATGCTTGTAAACTGTGAACTTCTGTTCTGCAAGTGAATCCCTATTTTATTGTAATTTATCTCCGTGCATTTAAATAAGTTCACATCACTTTCATAGCCCCAAAAAGCCGTTTCAAAATGCTCAATCAACACGTTATCCAGGACAACGCCGCCGCCCTTCCAGTCCTGAATGCCCATAGTCCCTTTGCCATAATACCCGCGCTTCACTGACTGCGAAAACGGATTATTTAAGGTGGCTCTGTCGGTCCCTTCGTACCGGATCGATAAGTCATGGAACTGCACATTTTGAAAGCCACTAAACGATGGCAGACTTTCGTCTCCAATTTGGAAACAAGGACCCGTACCATAATATTCAATCGAAGTAACTCCCTTACCCTGTCGGTATCTGCCCTTATGAATCCCAAAAATGCGCACACCCTGCTTGCGAATCTGAAGGGTAGATGTTATTTTGTATCGACCACTGGGGATGTGAAGAATGGAGTAATCGGGAGTCTTGTTAATCAATTCTTGCAAAGCTGCCGTGTCGTCCTGAATACCATCACCAGCAGCTCCAAACCAGCTTACGTTTACACTGCGTTCCATGAATTCTTTTTCAATGGCTTTAAAATTGTCATTTAATTGCTGAGGCGTTAACTCTTTGCCCGTACCACTCAAATTCAACTTCAAACGGTCTGTAAAATCCGTCACCCAAACACCCCCATTGTTAAAAACGTGAAAATACTTTCAGACTATACCGAAGAATTCTTCATTTTCTTAGCATGGACTGAGTATATGCACAATAAGGCTTGCTCTAGGTCGCGAAAAATGAAAATAAATATTTTATTATGATTGTACAAGAAGATACATTTTGTATATTATAGATACATAACGTATCTAGGCGGTGAAACCGTGAAACACATACTCACAGTAGCCGGTTTACTGGCTTTCTCGATTCCCTTTGCCTGTCAGGGTTTGTCTCCCAGAGTGATCACGATTTCCCTGCTTATCTTGTTGTTCAGCTACACCATGCTTCTGCCTTCACTCAAGTCATTAATCGCAATCCTAGCTGATAATCCGTTGCTGACCTTACTTATGATGTACATCGCCGCTTCCTGTTTATGGGCTGAACAAGAGCAAACTTCTTCTGTACTAATGGTTGTTAAATTTCTTGCCTTCTCTACCTTTGGATTCTATCTGGTCACCCATTATACAGCACAGGGCTGCATACGCCTCTTAGTCGTTACATTAAGTATCCTGAGCGTACTCAATCTACTTGCCGTCGTACTCGTTCCTTCCTTTGCCATTCATGGCGGCGTAGAGCATACTGGACTGTGGAAGGGAATCTCTGGTCATAAAAATACACTTGGAACCCTCTCGCTGTTAAGTTTTGTTTCACATGTCATATATTTTTTCAGGGGCACACGCAAAGCCTTACATACTGGCTTCATCTTACTCAATGCCTTATTGCTCATCGAATGCCAGTCTACCACCTCATTGGTGCTGACATCTTCACTCTTCGTATTTATTTTATTTATATTGTTATTTAAAAGAATTCGAAGCATCGCGTTGCGGGGGTTCTTTGTTAGCTGTTCCTGCTTACTTGTTCTGTTGGGTTTGGCACTTACCTTTACCTATGGAGATGCGATTGCCTCGGAATTCGGAAAAACAACAACCTTAACCGGAAGAACGGAAATTTGGCAGGGAATTGATGGTGCTATTCAGAGCCACTACTGGTTCGGACATGGTTATGGCTCCTTCTGGGCAGCCCGGCCCAGCATTTATGCGAACGGCATCCGCTTTGATCTGACAAGCAGCCATAGCGGCTTTCGAGATCTGTGGATCGATGTGGGTCTTATAGGACTACTCGCAACGGTTATACTCGTCGTAACTACCTTATTTAAAATCAGAATCGGCAAAACAGATATGTATACATGGCTGACGGCAGCTGTTTTTTTCCTGTTCATCGTATTGAACAATATAACGGATAGCCGTTTTCTAAACTCATTAGCCATTTACTGGATTATTTTCATGGTCATTGTGATCAAGGTGCAAGAGCGACATAGACTAACTGTAGCAGAAAAAGCGAATACAGCTACTTGGAGCACGCGCCCTCTTCACTAGGCGATCATACTCAGCTCAACCATGGTATGTAAAAAGAACCCCGTATCCCACGCCATTAAAAGGCGCTCGGATATGGGGTTCTTTGGAGATGCCCACCGTTTCGAATGGAAAATTATACTCCATCTACATTTGTGGAATAATCGCCAGTACCAATTTCAAAAATTGTTCACGTACCTTCTCTGCTGTCTCCATCACTTCACCATGAGACAAAGGCTGGTCGAGAATGCCTGCAGCCATATTGGTGATACAGGAGAAGCCTAGTACCTCAATCCCCGCATGACGAGCTACAATAACCTCAGACACGGTCGACATCCCTACTGCGTCTGCTCCCAGTGTACGCAGCATAACGATTTCAGCAGGCGTCTCATAGTTGGGTCCCAGCAATCCGGCATATACACCTTCCTGCAGGCTGAAGCCTTGTCGGGTAGCCGTTTGTTTGGCAATTTCACGTAAGCGGCGGCTGTACGCCTCCGACATATCTGGGAAACGAACACCCAGAGCAGCATCGTTCGGGCCAATCAACGGATTTTGTCCGGTTAAATTCAGATGATCCGAGATGACCATCAGATCGCCTGCTTTGTAGGAAGTATTTACACCACCTGCGGCATTCGTCACCAGCAGGCTTTGAATCCCCAACTGCTTCATTACCCGAACAGGGAAAGCTGTCAGCTGTGGACCATAGCCCTCATACATATGAAAGCGCCCCTTCATCATGACAACGGCGCGACCTCCAATTGTGCCTAACAGTAACTCCCCCTCGTGGCCTTCTACCGTTGATACGGGAAAATGGGGAATATCCTGATAAGGAATACTAACTCCATCTTGAATCAAATCGGCCAAAATACCGAGGCCCGATCCCAGAATAAGACCAATCTCTGGGCTTATTCCGCTCTTAGCACGGATATAGTCTGCTGCTTCCTGAATTGTAGCTTGGTTGGCTGTTGACATTCATATCTCTCCTGACTTGTACAATCGTAAAGTTATAGTCATTATCACATTTTCTATGACAGCAAAGCGACGTTACGTTTAATCATTGCTTTCATGAGAAGTGCGGTTACCGCCGTGCGGGTGATGCAATTCATATACTTCCTTCATGTTCCGTCTAGCTGTCTGCGCATATACCTGCGTCGTTGACAGATCAGCATGACCCAGCATTTCCTGTACAGAGCGTAAGTCCGCTCCGCCCTCCAGCATATGTACCGCAAAGGAGTGTCGCAGCGTATGGGGCGTGATATCCTTGCTTATGCCTGCTTCCTGAGCGTACTTCTTAATTATTTTCCAAAAGCCCTGTCTACTGAGCCGCTGACCCGATACATTCAAGAACAAGGCTTCCTGCTCTGCTTGAGCCTCTTCACCCTGCCCGGGTCGCAGCAACGCTGGACGCTGCTCGTCCAAGTAGGCTTGTGCCCACTGTGATGCCTCACGACTGATCGGTACAACACGCTCCTTGCCCGCCTCGCCGCCACAGTGCACAAAGCGCAAATCGATGCGCACATCACAGACGTTCAGGGCAATCAGTTCTGATACGCGGATGCCCGTCGCGTACAGCAACTCTAGCATCGCCTTATCTCGTCCCCCTTGCGGGGCACTCACATCCGGCGCTGCCAGCAAACGATCTATTTCATCCTGCGATAACACCGAGGGCTTCTTTTTAGCGGCTTTGGGCAGTTCCACCAGAACGGAAGGATCATGGATCGCGATTCCCTCCCGAATGAGAAAATGAAAAAAGGAGCGTATAGAGGCGACGCTACGTGAAATTGTCGCCGCGGCTTTTCCCTGTTCCTTCAGACGCCCCAAATACAGCACTAGATGTGACCGCTGTACATTATCCGGCTGCTCAAGACCACAGCTTTCTGCAAACTCAGTAAACTGCTGTACGTCCCGTTGATACGCTTCCAATGTGCTGCGCGACAAACCCTTTTCCTCTTCCATATATTGAACGAAAGGTTGAATATACATTTTCATGAGTTCCAAAACTCTCCTTGTCCTGCATACAGCGATTCCGTTGTTGCGCCTGCTTCTTCATGTGCGACCTTCATATCATCATCTCATTAAGATGATTACATAAACTACTCACCATACCAATAAAAGAAACGTAAACGTTCCAACACCGCTACTCGTTGCTCGGACCCATCATTCACTGTTTGTCCGCCAAATACCTTAACTGCATGTCCTTCCGGTATTCGGTAATGATCTACAGGTGATATCCAATCTGTAAACAGCCTGAGGCTATAAAAGAACATACATGCCAACACCCCAAACAAGATCAGCAAGCGCAGCCATTGTAGTCCTCTCCGCAATGATAGTACCATGTGGATCAGCCGCCTTTTCCCAAAATGTAGTCCCTATTTAGGGCTCTCTATGGAAGGGTATGACAAGCTATTCTGTTTTATACCACATGATCCCATACAGCAAATTCCGAACCAAAAAAGCTCTCCCGAACGCATCTTCGTCGGTGAGAGCTTGGGTAGTCAGCTTATTAATCCTGTGATTTGTTTTTCTTGGTTTTACCCAAGGATTTTTGGGCGGTCGTATCGTTCTTCGCCTTACAACGATAACAAATACCGTGGAAGTCCAAACGATGGTCCACTACAGTAAAATTATATTCCCGTTCCAAACGCTCCTCTAACGGTCCAAGCCAATCTTCCAGTATTTCATCTACACTGCCGCACTGCACACATATCAAATGGTGGTGGTGATGTTTGGTTGTATCGCCGCGCAAATCATACCGCGCAACGCCATCACCAAAATTAATTTTCTCCACGACATGCAGTTCACTTAGCAGTTCTAGGGTACGGTATACGGTTGCCAGACCGATTTCGGGAGCTTTCTCTTTGACGAGCATAAATACATCTTCCGCACTCAGATGATCATCTTCGTTCTCAAGTAAAACTCTGACGGTGGCTTCCCGCTGAGGCGTTAGTTTGTAGCCCTGGGATTGCAGCTGCTGCTTAATTTTTTCGATCCGTGCTTCCATGTGTCTCCCTCCCCCTGCAAAGCTACTGCCTACTGCACTTTTTTTCACTCCTATTATTATAGGGGGTCTATACAAATAAAGTCAAACATTTTGAAATGAGATCAAGATGTCACGGAAGCCGTCAGCATAGGAGTGACCCATTGCATCATAACCGGGGTGACCCAAGTTTCAAAGGACGCGCTGCCGATAAGCAGCACCATCATCACAGCAGTCAATCCTGCGTAAGAAAGCAACGGACGCAACATCCCGTCTGATGGCCGAGTAGCAAGTATTTTGGTTTTGATCATATGGATGGAAAAAGTCATCGCAGCCACACTACAGACGAGCAGTATCGGAATCACGAGCAGGTTATGTGGGGCAACGGAAACCAATGAAAATAATAGTCCTTTCCACGAATATTGCCCTACCATATAACCTACAGAAAATCCGATCAGCACACCCTTGAGAAAATTCAGCACAAGAATACCTGGGAGTCCAATGACCGAAAGCCCGCATACCCAAATGAGGCCCACCCATTTAAGATGTAGAGATACGCTGTCCCAAAAGGTTGAGGCCGCCTGCGAATCAGCAAAGCCCTGCTTGTTTTGGTTGACCGTCACAAAAAAATCCTTCAGGTAACGGGACAAATCCTGTAACTGTTCTAGGGAGAGTGCATTTACCATGAGTGCGCCAAAGACAACTCCTACAAGAAACAGCACAGCCAAGAAAACGTAATATGACGTCTGGTCCTTTAACGTATGACGAAACCATTGCATCGAGTCCTGCCCCTTTCATCTGCTTGTTTGTCCAAAAAAACAACCGTAATCCGACGGCTGATGGCTAGAATGGGGCAGCTTCCGCTGCAAATCTAACATCACGAATGATGCGCCAAGCCAACGGCAGAGATATTTTATGGTTATGAACAAGCAGACGCTGATATGCCTTTTACGGAGACAAGACTTGACTAGGAAACTTTACTAGGATTTTGCTATTTTTCCGTATGTTCCACCACCACCGGATACAAGCGCCAGGCGTCCTTCGCGTGAAAGCACAATCTGCTCTGCCAACACTTTACCGACGACCCCTGACAGTTCCTCCTGCGTAACCTCATGTAAAATATTCATTTCTGTTCCGAAGGCTGCTAACAGCTGGTTCAGCTTGGCTTTACCCAAGCCTGGAATAAATTCCAGCGGGATCTGGTAAATGTACGGAGGACGGTGGGAGGGAATTACGGGCTGTTCACGGTCGGCGATGCTCCAGATTCGATCAAGCACACCCCGCACCAGCTTGGTATGGCCACAGTTAGGGCAGCGTTCGTCCGCCATCTGTTGCTCATCAATAATCGTACCGCAGCTCTGACAGTAAGAGCGATGGTATTTTCCAAGTTTGGGATTCAAACCGTAGTTGGCACACACCCGTCGTCCTTCACGTCGCTCCAAAGCCATCCTGAATTCATCAAAACTTGGCTTCGCCAGTGATAATTTGTTGTATTCTCGTCCAATTTTCCCAAGTGAATGGGCATCTGAATTCGTGAGGAAGCTGAAGCGATCCAGTTCCGAAATCAAGCCTGCCATAGATGAATCTGCGCTCAGCCCCAGTTCCACCCCACTAATGAACTCCATATCCAGCAGTTCCTCCATACGGGCTGCAGAACTGCCATAAATGCCCTTATGCGGAGTGAACACGTGCGCAGGCACCATAATGCCTCCACGTCCGTAAATTTGCTGCTGCAACTCACGTGGCGGTGCGTAGATCCGTTGTGAGCTGAGATTGACATTTTTCATATGCTTCGTCAGCCATTGGGTAAAATCCTCCATCGCCGCCAGATCAGGAAAATAGGCCAGTACGTGTGCTTCGGGACGACCTTCAGCCCGTATTTCCAGCTCCGTGCCAAGTAGAATCACTGTATCCCTGTATGCGATACCACCACCGCTGATTTCTTCCATTTCACCTGTATGCAAATATCGACGAATATCCTCCTGTACATTAGGCGCGTGGCAGTCAATAATCCCAATGAGCCCAATCCCTTTGCGACCGGAGG
The DNA here is from genome assembly GCF_054113385.1 of Paenibacillus sp. ALE2. Lineage (NCBI taxonomy): Bacteria > Bacillati > Bacillota > Bacilli > Caryophanales > Paenibacillaceae > Paenibacillus > Paenibacillus sp. ALE2. The sequence goes on along the minus strand of NZ_CM134213.1, from coordinate 3,955,289 downwards.
CTTCCTTGGCTATATTGGCAAACGTTAGGTCACGGCTACCACTAATTTTGACTGGAGCTCCTTTCTCCGTTCTGCCAATATGAATATGCAGGTCTGCAAAGTAGTTGTTAAGTTCTATTATATTGGTGTCCATCCGCTTAGAAGCTCCCTGTTTGTTGGCGAAGTTGCCACGCATAGACGGCCAGAATCGTTTTGGCATCACTAATGCGCCCTTCACGAATAAGTGTGTGTGCTTCTTCCAGCGTCACCTCAAATAGCTCCAGAAATTCATCCTCATCTGGTTCCATCTCACCTCGCTCCAGTTCTTCGGCCACATACAAATGTATGATTTCATCCGCAAAGCCAGGAGAAGTATAAAAAGAGTGAAGCAGCTTCAACGATTTGGCTGTATAGCCTGTTTCTTCTCTCAATTCACGTCCCGCTGCTTCCATCGGGTCTTCGCCTCGCTCCAGCTTGCCTGCGGGGATTTCAACCTCACAGCGCCCCATAGCTTGTCTGTACTGGTCCACCACCAGCATTTTCCCCTCGTGCAGAGCCAAAATTGCCACTGCACCTGGATGCTTGACGATTTCACGCTTTCCAGTTGAGCCGTCGGGAAGCTCTACCGTGTCTACCTGTACCGTAATGACCTTTCCTTCAAAGATAGGCTGTGTGGATACGGTCTTTTCCTCCAGCGCAGGATTGGAATAAGGCTTGCGAAGTGCATGGCTTGTTGGATTGTTCACTTGTTCGTTCGTTTGGTCGTTCATCAGGCATGTTTCCTCCTTCGTCTTCTATCTTTCTTTCATTATTAATTATCTCCAACTTTAGTCTAACTTGTCCACTTGGAACATATGCTGGGGGTAGTATATCAAAACTTCTGTTATAAGGAGATTTCAGAACATGAAAAGCTACCGGACTGAAACCACTCTCCATATCGTCGGCAAAGCCTGGCAGATTCAAGCCCTCCTGCGTCAATGGCAAAAGGAATATGGACCTACAGCTACTATTGCTTCGCTAATTGTTCCAAAAAAGGTTCAGATCTAAAGGAGGAACACCGTTCCTTTCTTTAGCCTGAACCCTTTTCGGTATATTGTAAATGTAAAAGGTAAGTCTTACTTTGTAGTTTCTTGAATCAGAGCTACAACTACTTCAGCAACCTTCACTAGATCATCGGCCTTGATCTTTTCCTCTGTTGTGTGGATGTTCTGGTAGCCCACCGCCAAATTCACAGTTGGAATTCCAAGCCCGTTGAATACATTGGCATCTGAGCCCCCACCGGAATGGAAGGTTGATGTTGCCAGTCCCAGCCCTTGAATAGCACGCTGAGCAACCTGTACAACTTCATCATGCTCCGTAAAGCTGAATGCTGGATAGATGACTTCACTACGGAACTCTCCCTGGGCACCAAATTCACGCGTAGTGGTTTCGAGCGCTTCACGCATATGCTGAATTTGATGATTAACCTTTTCCTGTACAATACTGCGAGCCTCCGCACGGATCAATACAAAATCGCAGACCACATTCGTCGCGCCGCCGCCTTCGAAACTGCCGATGTTAGCGGTCGTCTCCTTGTCAATGCGTCCCAATTTCATTTTAGAAATGGCTTTAGAAGCGACTTGAATGGCACTGATGCCGTCTTCAGGATTGACTCCCGCATGTGCAGACTTCCCAGTAATTCTCATCTCAATACGTGCCTGTGTGGGAGCAGCTATACAAATAGAACCCACCTCACCGTTCGAATCCAAAGCGTATCCGAAGTCAGAATCCAGCACTTCCGGCTTCATCGCCCGTGCACCCATTAAACCAGATTCCTCTCCAGCCGTAATCACGAACTGAATTTGACCATGGGGAATGTTCTGCTCGCGCACGACACGAATCGCCTCGAACAAAGCAGCAATCCCAGCCTTGTCGTCCGAACCCAAAATTGTTGAACCATCACTGCGAATCCAGCCATCCTCACCCAACTTCGGCTTGATACCCTTACCTGGAGTTACGGTATCCATGTGACAGGTAAAAAATATTTTGGGTGCTTGCTCCACACCTTCCGCTTTCCAGGTAACAATCAAATTACCCGAACCATGTCCCGTTCTTTCACGGGAATCGTCTTCTACGACTTCCAGTCCAAGTGCATTAAACTTTTCTTTCAGAACACGTGATATTTCCTGTTCATGCTTTGTTTCACTGTCCACCTGTACGAGTTCCATAAATTCCTGTACGATTCGATCTTTTACTATCTCTACTGTCATTAAACTTTCCTCTCTTTCCCGATTACGTTACAATACGGATAGATGTTCTTATCTATGACTTAAACCTATCCTAAAGGAGTTACACATGTCTAACAAAAAATGGGTTCGTTTTTTCGTCTACGTTATGCTCGCAGCTATGATTGGTTCTACGCTGTTCATGGTGATTGAGCCGTTTATTATGCCACTATAACAACTACACCGCTCAAGTTTGGGCTACCCAAGATCCGTTACAAGCTATGTGTGGACGAGCTGCTGCACAAGCAAACAAACAGGCGGGCTCCCGTGTCAATCACACAATTGCCCGCCTGACCTTTTATTGGAAGGAATGCGTCTGCCATTGCGCAGCAAATGAAAATTGCTGTTCAAAGTACGGCACAATTTCCCTCGCAATCTGCTCTACCGAAAAAGACTGCTGTGTACAGTCCTCTAATGATGTCACACCGTATTCCTGAATTCCGCATGGAACAATGCCTTCAAAACCTTCATGCTGTATTCCTGACTTGATGTTAAAGGCAAAGCCATGGCTGGTTACGAAGCCCCGACGGTGCTTACACTTGTTAAATTTGACACCAATGGCCGCAATTTTAAGATTCCCGATCCATACCCCCGTATATTCAGGCTTACGACTCCCTTCAATCCCATAAGATGCCAGCAACTGAATGATCACTTCTTCCAAACTTCGAAGGTATCCGTGCAGATTTAACGCCTCTCGGTTGCCAAGCACAAGTAAGGGATATCCGACAAGTTGCCCTGGTCCATGATATGTAATGTCTCCCCCACGATCAATTTGAAAGACGCTGATGCCCTGCTCTTTCAGTTGCTCTGGTGTGAGGAGCAGATGCTCAGGATGCCTCTGGGAACCAATGGTGTAGGTTGGCGGATGCTGGAGAAGCATAAGCGTTTCTCTCGCCTCCCCCGCATCCAGCTTTCCCACAATCTCCTTCTGAACATCCCAAGCATGGGCATATTCCATCCTATTCGTATAGGTTACATCAAGCGGTCGTCTGTTCACGGCCTGTCACTTCCTCTCCGTCCATTTACCTAACTGTTCGGATGATTAGTACAGCTTCGTATCCAAGGTGTAGCCTTCTAGATTTTCTTTAACCCGTTGCAGGAATCGTCCGCAAATCACTCCGTCTAAAATACGATGATCCAGCGACAGACACAGATTAGCCATCGAGCGCACCGCAATCATATCATCAATGACCACTGGTCTTTTGACAATGGATTCAAAGGTAAGAATTGCAGCCTGCGGATAGTTAATCACCGGATAAGATAAAATGGAACCAAAGGAACCGGTGTTGTTGACGGTGAACGTTCCACCCTGCATGTCGTCCAGTTTGAGTGTACCTTCGCGAGTTTTACGTGCCAAATCGTCAATTTCACGAGCTAAACCAGCAATATTTTTTTGGTCGGCTTTTTTAATAACAGGAGTAAGAACAGAGTCCTCCGTGCCTACGGCCAACGAAATATTGATGTCTCTTTTGATGATAATTTTATCGACTGCCCACACCGAATTCATGATCGGATATTCTTTGATTGCATTCACGACTGCTTTCATGAGAAAAGCCAGATACGTAATATTGATGCCTTCTTTTTGCTTGAACTCGTTTTTGATCTTGTTGCGGAGCATCACCAGATTGGTCACATCCACTTCAATCGTCGTCCAGGCATGAGGAATTTCCGAAACACTTTGCCGCATATTACGGGCAATTGCACTACGAATAGGTGTAACATCAATAAAATACTCGGATCTGTTATTGTTGCCACCCTCAACTTCGATCATAGGAACTTTTGGTGCCTCTGTTAAATGAATACCACTGTTGCGCACCGGAATCGCAGGGTCCATATTTTGAACTGGTGGACTATGCTGAGCGGCGGACTGCTGTATTCCTGCAAAAGGAGATCCTTGACCTTGGGTCGTCCCAGTCGTTTGGTCAGTCACTCCAGTTGGAGCTGAGCCGCCCTGCTGAACAAAATTCAGCACGTCTTTGCGAGTAATTCTTCCCCCCATGCCTGTGCCTGGCACCCTGCTTAGGTCCACATTGTGCTCAGCAGCCAGAGTTTGAACTGCTGGAGAAAAACGTCCGCGCATGGACTGATCCGATCCAGCACTCTGCTGGGATTGTGCTTGTACGTTGCCTTGAGATGCTGATGCCGCTGGTGCCGCTCCTCCTGTTGATGCTGTAGGTGCAGCCGACTTCGTCTGAATACGGCAAATCAACTCGCCTACCGCTACCGTCTGACCTTCCTCCGCCAACAGGTCACCCATAATGCCATCCAATGTGGATGGGATTTCAGCGTTCACTTTATCTGTAATGACCTCGCAAATTGGCTCAAATTGCTCTACTGGGTCACCAGGTTGTTTCAGCCATTTGGCAATTGTTGCCGATACGAGTGATTCAGCCAATTGCGGCATGGTCACGTCGTTCCATTGTGTTTGGTCTGACATTTTTTTCAACTCCTTAACATCATAGAAGGGCGCGTTTTATCGCTGCCCCACTACTCTTTTGGAATACTTTCGCCCGAATCTGCTCTATATTAATACATGGCGAGACGGCGCATGGCTTCCTTCACTTTATCCTTGTTTAACATATAAAACTTCTCCATTGGTGGACTGATCGGCATGGCTGGCACATCAGGAGCGCACAGACGCTCAATCGGTGCATCCAGTTCGAACAGACACTCTTCATTAATAATAGCTGATACCTCGGCACCGATACCGCCCGTTTTGTTGTCCTCATGAACGATTAAGACCTTACCTGTATGTCGTGCAGCCTCGATAATGGCTTCGCGATCCAATGGCTGGAGTGTGCGCAAATCCACAACATGTGCGGTAATGCCCTCTTCCTTCTCCAATTCCTCAGCTGCCTGCATAACAAAATGCAATGGCTGGCTATAACCGATGACCGTAATATCGTCACCCTCACGCAGTAGATTAGCCTTGCCGATTGGAACGATATAATCATCCTCAGGCACTTCACCCTTAATCAGCTTGTAGGATTTTTTATTTTCAAAAAACAGCACTGGGTCAGGGTCACGAATGGCTGCTTTCAGCAATCCTTTGGCGTCATAAGGTGTAAATGGAGCAACAATTTTTAGACCCGGTGTACCAAAAAAGATAGATTCCGGACACTGAGAGTGATACAAACCACCAAAAATACCGCCACCGATAGGTGCGCGGATCACCACCGGACAATTCCAATCGTTGTTAGAGCGGTAGCGGATTTTAGCAGCTTCACTAATAATCTGATTCGTCGCTGGCAGCATGAAGTCCGAATATTGCATTTCGGCAATCGGCTTCATTCCGTACATTGCCGCACCAATTGCAACCCCTGCAATCGCCGACTCTGCCAATGGTGTATCCATGACACGTTGCTCACCAAATTGGTCCATGAGCCCCTTAGTCGTTGTAAAAACACCGCCTTTTACGCCGACGTCCTCACCTAATATAAAAACCGTTTCATCCTGCTCCATTTCTTCCTTCATAGCAAGACGTATCGCATCAATATATTCCATCATCGCCATAATTACCGACCCTCCCCATCGCTATCAGCATACACATGCAGTAGCGTATCTTCGGGCTTAGGAAAAGGCGCATTATCTGCATATTCAATGGCTTCCTTGACTTCGAGCAGCAGTTCGGCCGACAGATCTGCATCTTTGGCCTCATCCCAAATGCCGCATTCGATCAAGTAACTCTTCATGCGGGCTACGCCGTCCTTGGCCCAGTTCTCATCCACTTCCTCCTTGGTCCGGTAAGCCAGATCATTATCCGAAGTGGAGTGAGGGGACAGACGGTACATCATCGCTTCAATTAGCGTAGGACCTTCACCGCGGACAGCACGTTCACGTGCTTCCTTCACCGCGGCATATACGGCTAGCGCATCATTACCATCGACACGAATACCAGGGAATCCGTAACCCAATGCTCGGTCGCTTACCTTGCCTGCCAACTGCTTATGAATCGGAACCGATATCGCATATTGATTGTTCTCGCACATAATGATGACTGGCAGCTTCTGTACACCCGCAAAGTTACAGCCTTCGTGAAAATCCCCCTGATTGCTGGAGCCTTCCCCAAACGTAACAAACGATACAAAATCCTTTTTCTGCATCTTGGCGGCCAGCGCTACACCGACTGCATGTGGAACCTGTGTGGTCACTGGGCTGGAGCCTGTCACAATACGCAGTCGTTTACTACCAAAATGCCCCGGCATCTGGCGACCGCCGCTATTAGGGTCATCTGCCTTGGCAAATGCCGACAACATCAATTCGCGCGGTGTCATACCAACTGCAAGCACGAATCCGTAATCCCGGTAATAGGGAAGGAAATAGTCCTTTTCCCGATCTAAAGCGAAAGCTGCACCAACTTGTGCCGCCTCCTGGCCAATGCCGGAAACGTGGAAGTTAATTTTTCCTGCCCGTTGCAGGAGCATGTTGCGCTCGTCAAATCTTCTTGCGAGCAACATATATCTGTACATATCAATTACTTGTCCGTGAGTAAGTCCCAGCTGTTCATGTCTGAAGCCAGCGTCTACAGCGCCTTTAGAACTCATTGAGGCACCTCCTTAAATGTCAAACATCCTACTTTCAGCACCTAGTACCATCTTGTCTTAAAACCTGGTACTAAACTCTGACTAACCCCATTATAATCCTTTTCGCCCCAAAAAGAAAAGTACCGATTTATTTGAAACGTTTATATGCCTATCGCTTGTCCATCAACGGCCAGCATCGCTTCTCCCAAAATCTCCGACAACGTTGGATGCGGATGAATAAGCTGTCCGACTTCCCACGGCGTAGCATCCAGCAATTGCGCAAGAGCGGCCTCGCTGATCAGATCCGTTACATGCGTACCGATCATATGTACACCGAGAATATCATTAGTTGTCTGGTCCGCCACCACTTTAACGAAGCCGTCCCGACTACCGTATACTAGCGATTTCCCGATCGCTTGGAAAGGGAACTTCCCTGTTTTCACCTGGTGTCCACGTTCACGGGCTTCTTGCTCCGTCAAGCCGACGCTTGCGGCTTCAGGACGTGTGTAAATACACCGCGGAATCATATAGTTGGGTACGCTGTGAAACTCTTCGCCCGCCAAATGATGAACTGCCTGCAAACCTTCATGACTTGCTGCATGGGCCAGTTGTAAGCCGCCGATGCAATCCCCGATGGCGTAGATATGTGGCTCATTTGTCTGCAAATGCTCATTAACCGAGATAAAGCCACGCTCCACGCGGATATCTGTATTTTCCAGCCCGATATTCTCCACATTCGCCTGACGACCTACAGAAATGAGCAGTTTGGAAGCACTGAGAGTTTCGGTTTCTTCTCCTTTTTGCACGTCAATCTGTACGCCTTCCTCATCCTTGCCATAGGTTTCGACCAACACTTGTGCCCCCGTCAGCACCTTGACACCACGCTTGGTTAACAAGCGCTGCATTTCACGCGAAACGTCCTCGTCCTCCGTAGGAATAAGTCGATTTGCGGCCTCAACCACTGTAACCTCCACGCCAAAATCATTCAGCATGGAAGCCCATTCCACGCCAATGACACCACCACCTACGATAATCAGAGATGCTGGCAGCTTCTCCATAGTCAATGCTTCGTCACTGCTCAGAATAAATTCGCCATCTGGCTCCAATCCAGGCAGCACACGCGGACGTGATCCTGTTGCAATAATGAGATGTGCAGGAACAATCGTCTCCATCTCGCCATCTTCTAATTCCACAGCCACTGCTCCGCTTTTAGGAGAAAATATAGACGGTCCAATCACGCGTCCCTTACCGCTCAGCACCGTAATTTTATTTTTACGCATCAAAAATTGAACGCCCTGGTGTAACTGCTCCACAACGGCTTCCTTACGTTCCTGAACCTTGGGAAATACAAGCTGTGCTCCCGATGTCTCGATACCATATTGCGCACTTTCTTTAATCGTTGCATATACTTCCGCACTGCGCAGCAAAGCCTTGCTTGGTATACAACCTCGGTGCAGACAGGTTCCGCCAAGCTTGTCCTTTTCGATGATAACCACTTCCTTGCCGAGCTGAGCTGCGCGAATTGCTGCTACATACCCTCCGGTTCCTCCACCCAAAATAGCGACATCACAATGTATAGTCATGTTTCTCCTCCATTAACATTGATTATATATAGCTTATTGTACTCTCTTTATTTCACTGTACAAAATATAGCGTTTAGGCATAGGCTGCAAATCATCTACCTAATCTAGATATCTCTCCATATCATTCATACAGCGCATCTCGTAATTTGGTAGACATTCTTGGACTTTGTGCTGATTTGGCTCGTAACGCCTTGCGGAACGATTCATTTTGCTTGTTCAGAAGATCTAGCTCTGTCTCCAGCTCAATGATTAGCTCCAGAGCTTGCGGGCTAATCAGTCCTTGTTCCAGTAATGCTCTTCTTTTGGCACTATAATCCGTGTTTTTTTCGTCCATGCCTTCCACTCTTCCCTTCATTCCACTACGCTTCACCATATCATGCCCGCGGCGGCAGAGCAATGACGACCACATTTACGTTTTAAGAATAGACATACAAAAACATGTCGAAAAACAATATATTTTCTCTAGTCTGTATGTGGCTCGTTATGGTAATCTATAATGGCGTTTTCTTTCGGAGATGAAGATTTACAGCATAATGTACATGTTAAGAGAGGGGAATTCGCTTTGCCTACAGGACGAATTACGATAATTACAGGCCCCATGTTCAGTGAAAAATCCGGCGAATTAATTCGCCGTTGTCAGAAACTAATCCAATACGGGCATCGCAAGGTGGTCGCTTACAAACCAGCTGAAGATAACCGTTATGCCGAGGACGAAATTGTAAGTCGGATCGGATATCGGCTACCCGCTATCTCTATTCCAAGAAAACTTACGGATGAGCTCGTTCAGCATATTTTGCAAGAAACGAAAGATGCCGATGTGGTTGCCTTTGACGAAGTCCAGTTTTTCAGTCGACATATTATGTCGCTCATACAAGAGTTAGCTTATTGCGGAAAGCATGTCATTGCCGATGGGCTGAATCTGGATTACCGAGGCAAGGAGTTTGGCTATGTCGGTGGTCTGCTCGCTATGGCGGATGACATCGAAAAGCTGACTTCCTTCTGCGCTGTATGCGGCAGTTCGGAAGCAGTATTTACACAGCGTATGGTCAATGGAAAACCTTCCACTGTAGGACCTATCGTGATGATCGGTGACTCTGAGGCTTATGAGCCTCGTTGTCGTAAATGTTTTATACCTCCCCATAAAGTGAACTGCGATTAGTAAGCTACATGGGTCAGCAAACTCTATGAGCCTACTTGTTTTCCATTACTTTTTTCTTGCATTTTTTTGGAACGGTTTAAGCTATTTCCCCGTATATCCGGTTAAGCTGTACAGGTTTTTAGTTTTCGTGTGTTTACCATAACCATAAGATTATCGGGGGGACGGAATGATGAGTTTCTTTAACAAGATCTTAGCAAGTGCAGGAATCGGTTCAGCCAAAGTCGATACGTTAGTGGACCAAACTGTATATGTGCCTGGAGAAGAACTTAGTGGCATCATACGTATCAAGGGCGGTAAAATTGATCAGGAAATCGGCAAAATTGATATTGAGCTCAAGACTGAATATATCGTAGAGCACGATGATAAAAAAACCGTCACCACCTGCTGCATTGCGCGGATCAAGGTATCTGATGGCTTTCATCTAAAGCAAGGACAGGAGCTTGAAATCCCCTTTTCCTTCAGATTGCCTTTGGAAACCCCTGTTACTCATGCCAAACAGCCTGTCTGGCTGGAAACAGCATTGGATATTGGCATGGCTTTGGACCCGACCGATCGTGATTCACTTAAAATCGAGCCGCATCCTTATATGAGTACGGTGTTTGAGGCGGTTCACCTGTTAGGCTTCCGATTCCGTTCCTCCACCTGCGAACGTCACCCCAAGCTTGGACGCGGTGTTCCATTTGTGCAGGAGTTTGAGTTTACGCCTGGCTCGGAGTATGCACGGGATATCGAGGAGCTAGAGCTGATTATGCAGTTGGAACCCGAGGGAGTACATGTGCTTGTAGAAGTAGATCGTAGAGGCAGAGGCTTGTCCGGTTGGCTTGAGACTGCCTTCGATATGGATGAGCGTCATGCCTGGTTGAGCTTAAGCAGGGAAGAACTATCCTATGGACCAGATCATATAGCTGATGCGCTAGAGGAATTGATTGACAGGCAACTTCGCTAACAATGTAGTAAATATAGCAAAATACTAACAAAAAACTCCTAACCAATTTATTTACATATGGTTGGGAGTTTTTATGAATTATAAGAATTCTTTAATGATGGTCCTCAATAGTTTGCATAGACTAAAGTGGCAGCATATCCTGTCTTTCCGCCTTATGCTTACACTCTTTACATACTCCATATAGCGAACCATTATCATCAGCATAAAAGGTTAATTTTTCTTCTTTTTTACAAAAGGAGCATTTTTGCTTGCCTGTGCTCTGGATTGAGTCAGACAGTCCAAACCCAGCTTGAGTCTTAATATCTGCCACTTTTGTATTTGTGCGTGTTTCAGAAGACATTTTAGACTTCATTTCATTTGCGGTGCGGGATTGTCGGGCAGGCTTACGAGGACGAAGTTCAATGACATTATTGCCCCGATGTTCATTCGCTTGTTTATTGCTGCTACGTCCACGCCATGCCATAACAATCCAACCCAACGCCACTAACAACACGCCGACGATCACCCAAGTCAGACTATTCCACATGCTCTCATCCCCGCCTTTGCTTTAGAATCTTTTGCATCCATACCACTAGCCCGTTCAATACGATGACTTAGCCTATAACATATGATTGTATATATCCGTGTATACAGCCTCTATGTTGGTCATTCGATTGCTACCCATGTAAAAATCTACCCTCCAGTGAAACATCCGACTCGCCTCTTAACGAGACATTGATCATGTTAGGTAAAACATGTTATGCCGAGGAGTAGTTTGAGCCTTTTTACAAATTGTACATCATCCTTTTGAAAAACGATAATATCCACTCTATGGACATCGTGCTCCTTATCATAATGCTTATCTACTTCCCGATGATGAGCACAAAAATGTCTCAGATGGCTACATTACTCCCCTTGATAATAAAAATCAATGAATCTTTTCGTCAACGGATTAAATTTATCAAAACGTTTGCGATGTGGTAAAAAGCCTGACTTATGTACTTGTTCTGCTAGTGTTTCTACATGTTCAAATCGCTTGAAAAAGGGCAGCGCAAAAGTGTAGATATCTTCAGTAATCTCTTGGATCACTCGTTCTCTTTCTGCTTCTGTGGACACAAGGTAATCCCTGTTGCCCGTATATTTCTTGGTTAAAGCGATCAACTCACTGTGAAAACAAGCCCCTGTACTATACTTCTTTTTTATACTTTTAGATTCCACGTTAATGTAAACTTTTAATGCACTATATTTGGTCGCGCCAAAACAAATTTCAAATAAAAATTCCTTGTTTTCTTTTTTCAAAACTTTTCTGCTTTTCAGATATTTAAAATCATTCAAAAATGGTACAGCTATGATTTTGTCTATCGCTAACTGACGCAGGTCACTTGCTTTAAGTTCAGTCTTATTGTCCATGATATCACTCCAACTCAAAGAATTTCCCACCATTATATCATATCTTTCCAATTACAGACCCCGCATATCTCCACGGTAAAATCGCAATATATTAATTAAAAATGAATAGGAAAAAAGCCCCTCACAATAGAGCGGCTTTTTCCCCTGAAATATAGAAACGGTATACGATTTATACCTTGAATTTACCAATTTGTCCTTGTAGATCTTCTGCCATTTTGGACAGATTTCTTGCAGAGGAAGCAATTTCCTCCATCGATGCCAGTTGTTCTTGAGTCGCGGCAGATACGTGCTGTGTCCCGGCTGCAGCTTCTTCAGCAATCGCTGAAATTTGTTTAACAAAGCCAACAATCTCATCGGTACTTGCAGACATTTGCTCCGATCCAGCAGAGACCTCTTCAATTTCACTGGCCACTTTATTAACAGTTTCCTGAATAAGCTCAAAGGATGCACCTGCATTTTGCACGACTTCCCGACCTGTCATGACATCTCGCCCATTGGATGCTACCGCCTCAATAGCATGCGAGGTGTCCTTCTGTATCAATCCCACCAGCTCCGTAATTTGTTGAGCAGAATGAGCCGATTGTTCAGCCAGCTTACGCACTTCACCTGCAACTACAGCAAAGCCGCTACCGTGGTCTCCTGCGCGGGCTGCTTCAATGGCAGCGTTCAGGGCAAGAAGATTGGTCTGACTTGAAATATTGGTGATGACATCAATAATCTTCCCAATTTCATCTGAACGCTCTCCCAATCCAGCCATAAGATCAGCCAAGCTATTCATAGAGTCATTCACACTATTCATCTGGACAACAGCCTGCTGGATCAACTGATTGCCTTCAGCTGATTTGTGAGCTGCATCCTGAGCTGATGCAAAAACATTTTGCGCACGGATTGCAATTTGTTCCACACCAATGGACATTTCCTCAATAGCCTGGGATGACTTGGTCACCATATCTACTTGATCGCCCGTCCCTGTAGCTACTTCTTGCACTGTTTCGGTGATTTGTGCAGTTGCTTGGCTATTTTGCTCTGCGCTGGCCGTCAATTCTTCCGAGGAAGTGGTAACCAACTCAGTCGTATTACTTACAGACTGAATCAGTTGACGAAGGTTTTCAACCATAGTATTAAAGGAATGCGTCAGCGTGCTAATCTCATCCTTGCCCTTCACGACAATAGCTTCCCCAGTAAGGTCACCGGACGCAATGCTTTCAGCAGCACGACTGATGCGCAAAATAGGCTTAGAAATAATTTGGGCTATAATGATCGCCATGATCAATGCTAGGATAACGGCTGCAATGCTCAAAACAATTACTAATTGTCTACCTAAAATAAAGTTATCAACAGCTTCTTTTGTAGTCAGTTTTGATCCATCTGCATTCAACTTAATAAGCTGAGCGATCATATCGTTTGAACTATACCATAACTTATAGGATTCCTGGTGAAGGATGCTTGACTGAGTGTAATCATTAGCTCTCCCGGCTGCAATCACTTCTGGCAACTTATCCAAATACTCTGTATACGCTTTGGAGAATTTTTCATACATTTCACGTTCCTTAGGGGTAGCAATTAATTTTTCGTAAGTTTTTCGGCCTTCTTCAACTTTTTTTAAAACCTTATCATATTCGGCCTGAACCTTCTCCATTTCCTCCGGGTCACGTTCTACAATAATATTTAATGAAAGCCGCTCTACATCAGATACATCACCATTTAGTGTTCCGAGGATGGTCACACTTGGCATCCAATGGCTATCAATTTCCATTGAAGTATCGCCTAATTTTTTCATTCTCGAGATCGATACTGTACTAATCACAACCAACAGGATTATTACCGCAAGGAAACCCAATAACAATTTTGTTCGAATGTTAAATTTCATATATTCGCTCCTTAGTTCTCTATATAATAGATATTATATCGACAAGAATCGACACATTGTTTATATCAAAATTAAAGAGAATTTCAGAACTGTTTACAAAAGGAAAACTTTTCTTCGTGATTGTTATATAACTGATTGAGGCATATAATAAGCCGCGTGAGAGTATTATTTTTCAACCATCTAATTCATCTGTTGAAGCATTGCAAGCAAAAAAGAGACACCCCAAAAAAGCGGGTATCCCTTTACGTTTTACTTCCTAGCCACAATCATAAATCGCTCTGCATTTGTCCTAATTCCTTTTGGAGTTTGGTTGTCCAGAATGAATTGTTGGAGTATTTCAAAATCATTTTGTTTTTGTCCAAAGTCAGGAATAATGGGAGTGTGTTTTAAAAGGAAAACTAAGTCTGTAGGAGTCTGATAATATTCGGTTGCATTAAATTCGAATGACTGAATGTCGTTAAAACCCGCTTCATTTAGTTCTGTAATACATTGAGTTTTCAACGAATCTTTCTTATTACCCAATGCCTGCCCTCTTCCAAACGCTTCTTTAATGTTTAATTTGTCATTTTCGCTTACTTGCTGTGTTAAAAATATACCACCCTTAACTAACACCTTAACTATTTCTTTTGCACAGAAGCACGAATGTCGAGAAGAGACTACATTAAAGAATTCCCTGGGAAAATTCAGATTTTCAGCATCCATCTGTAGAAAACGAACATTCGCTATATCAGATTTGATAGAATTCTTTGTTGCCGTTTCAATCATTCCAGTAGATTGGTCAATCCCGACTAAAAGTAATGCAGAATTCGCCATTGCTAAAATAGCTTCCCCACCACCAGTGCCGATATCAAGCAATATGTCCGACTTCTCACACGTCTTTGATACTTCATTGTAGAAGTCCCATTTTACTCCTTCAGAGATACATTTCACATTACTGAAATCCCATCCGTTGGTTTTTCCAACCTTATCATAAAACTCTTTATATTCAATTGATTTCATTTTTATCCACCTTCAAATAAGATAATAAACTACAGAATGGCAAACCGAATTTATTCAAAATTTTAGTTTTGTAGTCAATAGGGTAGACTTCCCCCTTAACAGCTGGTACGCGTTTTTTTCCAGCCCGGAAACTAAATACTTCGAACAATACGGAAAGACATCCGATTCACCTCATTTGAAAGTTTGCTTTTATTATATTTCTAATCAGGCATACCAATCAAGAATGGTTAGTCGCTAAACTTCTTTGCCCCCTTCTCCCTATAGGGAAAGCGTATATCCACTTGAATTAAAGCCCTCCTTAGTGTTAGAGATTTAGTTTAAGGGTAGCAGACAGCAGCACATGTAGAGGCAAAAGATTGTTAGGTTAAAATTCAAAATTGTCCGTAAAAAAATACCGCTTATTTATCGGTCATGGATGAACCAATAAATAAGCGGTATTTGCTGGTTTTACAATTCAAAAGTTTATTCGTTAAGGACAGTTGTTTTGGAGATGACTAACCATCCCTTCATTTTAACATTGACAAATGTCAAAGTCGGAATCCATTAATCATCCTGATCCTTTCAGGACACCTTATTCTCAATCCGCAATTTGTCTGCGACCATCGCGATAAATTCTGAATTGGTTGGTTTGGACTTGCTGATATTAATAGTGTAGCCGAACAGGTGAGAGATGCTGTCGATATTTCCACGGGTCCATGCTACCTCGATGGCATGACGAATGGCGCGTTCTACGCGGGATGCCGTCGTTTTGAACTTTTCGGCAATTGCCGGATATAGGGTTTTGGTGATGGCTCCCAAAATTTCGATATTATTGTACACCATCGTAATGGCTTCACGTAGATATTGATAGCCCTTGATGTGAGCTGGTACGCCAATCTCATGAATGATAGCCGTGATGCTGGCATCCAGGTTTTTCGTCTTACCCATAGGCACAACGTTGGACCGCATAGATGAAACGGTTACCGGACTGTTGCTGACTAATTGCGGTCCTACCAATTGGCGTATACGGTTCGCAAGCACTTCCATATCAAACGGCTTCAAAATATAATAAGATGCCCCGAGTTGAACGGCCCTTTGTGTAATATTTTCTTGACCGAATGCAGTCAGCATAATGATTTTCGGTTGTGGAGTCAGGTTCATTTCTCTCAAACGCTCCAATACACCGAGACCATCCAGATGAGGCATAATAATATCTAAAATAAGTACATCAGGTATGTTGCGGGATTCTGCGATGCGTTGGAGTACTTCTTCACCATTGAAGGCGATTCCTGTAACTTCCATATCCTCCTGATCGGAAATATATTCAGCAAGCAAATTCGTAAATTCCCGGTTGTCATCAGCCAACAATACCTCAATTTTTTGCAATGTACTTCCTCCTTAGTGAGTGTTATTCCATTGGGACATCTGTTTGCATTAAATAAATATTTCTTGTCGGAGTATATGATTTCGACATCGAATTATGAATTCCTTCTGTCGAAAATTATTTTTATTTATTTTTTTTATAAATTCAATTATAATTGAATTTTTATCTTGCAAATCTGAGTTATTCCTCTCCTTTTCGACAAAAAAATCTTAAGGCCACTAGCTCGCCTTAAGATTAGAGGATGACTTCAAGCTCAGTTTATTATGCATGATTCCTGCGTCACGCAACATCCATTCGATAAAACATCCGTAACCTGATTTAGGATCATTAACAAATACATGCGTTACAGCTCCGATCAGCTTACCATTTTGGATAATCGGACTCCCACTCATCCCTTGCACGATTCCGCCGGTCTTATCTAATAGCTTTGGATCTACAACCCGAATCACAAGCCCTTTGGTTGCTGGTTTATCCTGCTGAGAAATGTGTACAATTTCTGCCTGAAAACGCTGAATTTGTTGACCTTCCAGTACAGTCAAAATTTCTGCTGGTCCTTCTTTTACTTCATTCGCAAGTCCCACCGGAATGGGCGTCGAATACAATCCATTTTGCGGCTCATCTGACATTTTCCCAAATATTCCAAAGTTCGTATTTCGTTCAATATTTCCTAAGATCCGATGATCCTTGAGAAAATGAGCACGTTTCTCTCCGGGTTCCCCACTCTGGCTTTTCGCAATTGACGTCACATTGGATTGCACAATCTCTCCGCTGCCCACGACAATGGGAGTTTGAGTATTCATATCAGTAATTACATGACCCAAGGCCCCGTAAACCCCCTGATCCGGTGCATAAAACGTTAATGTACCTACGCCTGCAGCCGAGTCTCTAATATATAACCCGAGCCGCCACGCTTTATCCTCTTGATCATATGCTGGGGTTAACTTGGTGGAGATCGTCTGTTCGCCTCGACAAAGCGTGATGTCAAGCGGCTTTTTGTTTTTACCTGCCTCGTCCACGGCTTCCGCTACCCTGGCGAGACTATTGAGGGGTTTGCCGTTCATGTGTGTAATACGGTCCCCTAGGCGAATACCAGCTGTCTCACCAGGTGACACCTTACGATCATTGCTTTCCTGAATGATATGGTGACCAACGACAAGCACTCCTGAAGATTTTACTTTGACCCCGATCGTCTGGCCCCCTGGGTATACTTTCAAATCGGGAACCACGCTTTCCTGGGTTGTTTTCATGCTTTTAGAGCCGAATAAATCCAAAGAAGCTTGTAGAGGCAGCGCTGCTTGCACATGCTGAGCGTTACCGAGAGAACACATAAGAAAAACAAGCAAAAGACCGAGCAATTTGATCCTGGAGAAAAAATTCAATGGCTGTCACGCTCCCTTTGCTTCTTTCGCTTGACGAGTAAAGGTGGTCGCCAATTGCGTACCTATAAGGTAACCTTGCCCCCAGGCTTTTATAACTGTTAATCATTACGCCAGCCGCTCTTTTCAGGCTTTCTTTCCTTCCGCCAAATTCAGCATTTCCTGTGCGTGATGCAATGTTTTTTCGGTAATTTCTACGCCGCCCAGCATCCGTGCCAATTCCTTAACCCGACCTTCCTCCGTTAGTCCCTCAATTTGAGTCATGGTTCGTCCGTCATGCACATTTTTTTCAATCAGGTACTGATGATCTGCCATACACGCCACCTGCGGCAAATGAGTAATGGAAAACACCTGACAAACGGAAGACAAACGATACAGCTTCTCGGCTATAGACTGAGCTGCACGACCACTTACCCCAGTATCCACCTCGTCAAAAATGAGCACCGGTATTTGATCATGACGCGCAAAAATACTTTTCATTGCCAACATGATACGTGATAACTCACCACCAGAAGCGATTTTACCGAGTGGGCGAAGTGGCTCACCTGGATTGGGCGAAATCAGAAATTCCGTATTATCTATCCCTTGCTTGGTAGGCCGTACCTTTAGACCCTTATATTCATATCCCCGTGGATCTTCAATTGGATCAATGCGTACCTTGAGTGACGTTCTTCCCATTTGAAGATCTTTTAATTCCTGCTCTACTTGCTCTGCAAGCTCTTCGGCACAAATTTCACGCGCTTCTGTAAGCTCTTCAGCAATCTCCAGCAAATCCGAAAGCAACTCATCCCGCTTTGCAATGAGCTGCTCCAGCCGCTCATCTTTATTTTCCAACAGATCGGTTTCCTGCTCAATACGGCTATAGTATTCCAAAATCTGTTCTATACTATCACCATATTTTCGCTGTAGTCCGGTAATTTGATTCAAACGTTGCTCCACCTCATGCAGCTTGCCCGGATTAAATTCAATATCCTCACGATAAGAACGTAATTGAAACGCTGCATCCTCCAACTGATAGAAAGCAGACTGAATCTGCTCCGCAATGGGCTGAAGACTTTTACTATCATAGCTCTGAACATCATTTAATCTGGACAACACGTTATTGACCGTATCCAGCCCGCCTCTGCCACTTAACAGCTCATATGCTCCTGATATTCCATCCATCATTTTCTCACTATGGGATAGCTTGACCCGTTCCTCTGCCAATAATTCATCTTCACCCAATTTTAATTCTGCCGCAGCGATCTCTTCCAATTGGAAACGATACATGTCCAACAGCTGATAAGCCTTTTGACTGGAGCTTTGCAATTCCCTTACTTCTTTTTCCGCTTTGACAAAAGCATTGTAGCGCTCCCTGTAAAGCGCTTTGACTGGACCGATGACTGAATCACCGAACGTATCCAGCAGCGCCAGATGGCGATCTGCACGCAGCAAGCTTTGATGCTCATGCTGCCCATGAATATTAACGAGTTGCTCACCTACCTCACGCAACATCGTTAAATTAACCATCTGACCGTTAATTCGAGATGAACTTTTCCCTTGAACTGTAAGTTCTCGACGAATCAGTAAATGCTCTTCTGGGTTAGCCTTAATCCCTTGTTCCTCCAACGTACTCCAAACGGGATGTTTGACCGGCAGTTCAAACAAGGCCTCCATTTCTGCTTTATCACAACCGTAACGCACAAGATCAGCAGAGCCCCTGCCGCCCGCAATCAGCCCAAGTGCGTCAATAATAATGGATTTACCAGCACCAGTTTCCCCGCTCAATACATGAAATCCTTTATAAAAATGAACATCGACAGCCTCTACGACTGCCAAATTCCGTATAGACAAAGTGACCAGCATCGTTCTTTCACCTCTATGATGTACAAATTAAAACGCCTAATATGCGTAGCCTTTATAATTAGGAAATGTAGCCCATAAGACGATTCACGATAGTTTCACTGTTTTCTTCCGATCGGCAAATAATCAAAATGGTGTCATCCCCGCTAATCGTACCCATGACCTCAGACCATTCGATATTGTCTAATAAAGCAGCAATCGAGTTAGCTGTTCCTGGCAGGCACTTCATCACAATCAGATTGGTTGTGTAGTCAATATGCAAAAAGTTGTCAACCAATGTACGTTTCAGTTTCTGCGTCGGATTGTAACGCTGGTCTGAAGGCATCGAATATTTATATCTGCCGTCGTCCATTGGAACCTTTATGAGCAGCAGTTCTTTGATATCCCGGGATACAGTGGCCTGGGTGACCTGAAAACCAGCCTCACGCAATGCTTCAACTAGATCATCCTGCGTTTCAATCTCATGTTGTGAAATAATTTCCCTGATTTTAATATGTCGTTGACCCTTCATATAATCCTCCTATGGATTAACCTTCATATTCCTCTTCTTCGAGGTCTTCCACTATTGTAATAAGACGAATACTTTTCTCGTCCGTATCAACGTACAATACCCCCGCACAGCCTGGATAGAGCAGCAAATAAGGCATAAGCCTGTCCCGTAAATCAGGACCGTTCCACTCCATAGGTTTCTTGCGGCGTGACGTTTTGACCATATATGTCGAACCGTTACGTACAGCTACGTAGTCAATAAACAAACGGCTATACACGGTATGTCCATTCACTTTAAAAGCAAGCGGTATTTTCATTTTCCCGCCCACCACCTCATATCCTGCTTCCTCCAGTTGGTCCACAGCAGGTCCTTCGTTTAAATCCTCATTAATCGGTATCGTTTTTAGCACAAGCGGTCCCGGCTCCTTTAACCAGGCACGCAGGCTATAAAAAGCCCATATCCCTAATATCACCCCGATCACAGTGATGATAACCGTATCGTATTGCGTGTCCATGAACCGATCACCTCATGGACATATTCTAGGACATGACGCAAAATTCCTTTTCATCTGTACATCCATTATAGGCGAACGTGAGTTCTACAAGCAATCCCTCACACCAAAAAGAGGTTCTCTTAAGTTCACAGAACTCATGGAGAACCCCTGAATGTCACTTACGCGATGGGCCATTATTAAAAGTCTGACCTGCTTCCTGAACAGTTCGTTCAATCAGTGGACTGTAATCCATCTTTTCCAGCTGCGATTCTGCGGCCGGGAGCCCATCCAAACGCCAATGCGCTAAAAATTCAATATTTCCTTCGCCGCCTGTAATCGGGGAAAAGGCCAAGCCTTGCAACGTAAGTCCAAGCTCATGTGCAAACATTAAGATGGTCTGCAATACTTCTTTATGCGTAGCAGGTTCTCGAACCACGCCAGATTTCCCAACCTTTTCGCGACCAGCTTCGAATTGAGGCTTGATTAGAGCTACAATATCAGCAGGTTGATGCAGCAATGCAAGCAATGGCGGCAAAATAATTCGTAACGAAATAAAAGAAACATCAATACTTGCGAAATTAGGCACAGGACCGCTCAAATCCGCAGGTGTCATATATCTGAAATTCGTTTTCTCCATAACGCATACACGCTCATCATTACGAAGTGACCAATCCAGCTGATTATACCCCACGTCAATGGCATACACGTACTGAGCTCCATGTTGAAGCGCACAATCCGTAAAGCCTCCGGTTGATGAACCGATATCTAGCATCGTCCTGCCCTTCATGTCCAGCTCGAATTGACGGATGGCCTTTTCGAGCTTCAACCCTCCACGGCTTACATACGGATGCACCGAACCTTTAACTTTAAGCTCACTGGAACGGGGTACCTTCATTCCCGCTTTCTCGATCCGTTCACTGTCCGCCAACACTAAACCTGCCATGATCGCGGCTTTAGCTTTTTCGCGGCTTTCAAAAAAACCTTGTTCTACAAGCAATACATCAATGCGTTCCTTCGGAACAGACATGTTAATCTCCCTTTAGGCAGCCAGGCTGCTCTTGTCATACTTTTTATAAAATCATGTTGTTTACTTTAAGTTATCCTATACAGATTGCCCCATGCCATATGCTGGCTCAGCGGACCACTTACGCAGCTTTAAGCACACAGCTTCAACGGTAAGTCCCACTTCAGCGCGTTGCTCTTTGATGGAGCCGTGCTCCACAAACAGATCGGGAATCCCCATTAACCGCACCTGTGCATCTTGTATTTCTTCTTTGGCGTAAAATTCCAGTACGGCACTACCCAAACTTCCTGCTTCAGAAGCTTCTTCCAATACAATCAGCTTCGTATGCTGGCGGGCCAGCTCACGCAACATCTCCTCATCCAAAGGCTTGAGGAAGCGAGCATTCACAACGCCCACTTGCATACCCTCACGTTTCATCGCCTCCGCAGCCTCTGTCGCCACTTGGAGCATCGGTCCTGAAGCGATTACAGCGAAGCCCTCACCTTTACGCAGAAGCTCCCAACTGCCGATAGGAATAACCCGCAATTCTTTATCCAACGGCACGCCAACCACATTAACACGTGGGTAACGATAAGCAATTGGACCGTCTTCGTAGTCAAGTGCTGTTTTCATCATATGGCGGAGCTCATTTTCATCCTTTGGCATCATAAGCACAAGATTCGGGATATGACGCAAGAATGCTACATCAAACACGCCATGATGAGTTTCACCGTCTGCACCAACAAAACCAGCACGATCAATCGCGAACATCACATTGGCATTATGACGACAAATATCGTGCACAATTTGGTCATATGCACGCTGCATAAAAGTGGAATACACCGCAAATACCGGCTTCATCCCTTCCATTGCTAACGCTGCACACATGGTTGCAGCATGCTGCTCAGCAATGCCGACGTCGATCATACGTGTAGGAAACTCTTTACTAAAAGGTACTAGTCCTGATCCACCAGGCATTGCAGGGGTGACCGCAATGATGCGCTCATCCTGTTCAGCCAGCTCAATCAGCGTTCTACCGAAAATTTCCGTATACATCGGATTGCCTACAGCTTTGAGTACCTGACCTGATTCAATTTTGTATGGACTGATGCCGTGCCACTTGTGTGAATCGGCCTCCGCAGGCTTATAGCCTTTACCCTTGGTGGTTACGACATGCACTAATACAGGGCCAGTCACGTTATCAGCCTGCTGAAAAGTCTCAATTAGCTTGGACAAATCATGTCCGTCCACCGGACCAAGATACGTAAATCCCAGCTCTTCAAACAGCACACCTGGAACCATCATATATTTAAGACTGTCCTTGACGCGGCCAGCCGATTTGGCAAGTTTACCGCCTATAGCGGGTATTTTTTTCAGCAAAACTTCCAGCTCATCCTTTGCCCGCAAATAGTGACGGTCCGAGCGAATTTTGCTCAAATAATTATGCATGGCCCCTACATTCGGGGCGATGGACATTTCATTATCATTCAGAATGACCATTAAATTTTTACGTTCATGACCAATATGGTTTAATGCTTCGAAGGCCATGCCCCCAGTCAACGCGCCGTCCCCGATCATTGCAATAACTTTATTGTCCTCGCCCTTCAAATCACGTGCCAAGGCCATCCCCATTGCAGCCGAAAGGGAAGTGCTGCTATGTCCAGCTTCCCAAACATCATGCTCGCTCTCACTTCTTTTTACAAAACCACAAAGTCCATCACGCTGACGAAGTGTATCAAAACGATCCATTCGCCCTGTCAATATTTTGTGCACGTAGGCTTGGTGCCCAACGTCATAAATCATCTTGTCCTTTGGACTGTTATAGCAATAATGCAGGGCGATCGTGAGCTCAACCACTCCCAGATTCGATGCCAGATGCCCCCCAGTCACGGACAGCTTCTCAATCAAAAAGCTCCTGATTTCCTCGGCTAGAGAAGCCAACTCCTCAACCGACAGTGATTTCAGATCGCCTGGTTGCTTTATGTGTGGAAGCAGCACGCATATCTCCCCGCTTTCCTTCAAGTTTGTGTGTAAAGTTAACAAGTATTATATCACACTTTTGGACTGTGCTTAAACGCAGACAAGTCAAACCAGTTTTAACACTACTAATGATCACGCTTCATCAGGTAGTCCGCTATCTCCAGCAAGCGCGAAGAATCGGGAATACCACCTTCTGCAATCACTTTTTTGGCGGACGCTGTGAGTTCCTCCACTTGCCGCAGAGATTCGTCCATACCGATGAAATACGGATAGGTAACCTTCTCCTGTTCAACATCACTCTGCGTTTTTTTCCCCATTTTGCTTTCATCGCCTACGAGATCCAATATATCGTCCTGAATTTGAAAGGCCAAGCCCAGATCTCGTCCAAAGCGGCGAAGCGCCTCTAGTTGACTCTTGTCTGCCCCACCAATCCGTCCACCTGCTAAGAGTGAGAAAATGATCAAATCAGCCGTTTTATGAAGGTGGATATATTCCAATTCCTCGATCCCCGTCATTCCCTGCTCGCCCGACATATCTGCGACCTGTCCACCTACCATGCCTCTGGCACCGCTCATTTCGGATAAATCCTCAACTATGGACAATAGCGCATCGGAAGAAACCCCGTGACGACGACCCGCCTGCACGATGCTATAAAATGCATGGGTCAGCAAAGCATCGCCCGCAAGAACAGCAACCGCCTCGCCGTATACCTTATGATTCGTCAGCTTTCCTCGCCGATAATCATCATCATCCATCGCCGGCAAGTCGTCGTGAATGAGGGAATACGTATGTACCATTTCTACCGCACATGCTACTGGCAACGCCGCTTCCCTGCTTCCACCAAATGCTTCCGCAGCGGCGATCACAAGCAGAGGCCGCAGCCGTTTACCGCCTGCGGTCAGTGAATAGTTCATAGATTCTCGAAGAACATCTGGAATGTCCCAATGCGCCGGAAACTGCTCGGTCAATGCAGACGAAACTGCATCCGCCGTCACAGTCAAATATTCCTTGAACGACAGTCTATTCAAGCCCTTCACCGCCGTTTTCATCCAATCCGCCGCCGAAAGGCTTCTTGCGCAAATCTCCATCCTCTTCCACGATCATTTCAATTTTACGTTCGACCTGTTCCAGCTTCTGACTGCAAAGCTGAGACAGCTTCATCCCCCGCTGGAACAAATCAATGGCTTGCTCCAGAGGAACGTCTCCATGCTCCAGTTGTCCGACAATTTCTTCAAGAGCGGCCATGGCCGCTTCAAAATTCAATTCCGCTTCATTCGCCACCGTGCTTCGCGTCCTCCTTCATTCCCCATACTTGACAGTCTAACTGTCCGTCACTCACTTTTATCTTGATAGAATCTCCCGGTTGTACATCTTTGAGCGACTTGATTAGCCGTTTCTCCTGCTCATCGTATACCAAGCTGTAGCCTCGGGCCATGACTTTGAGCGGACTCAGCGCGTCCAGCTGACGAATTCCGGTATGCAGCTGCTGCCGCCCCGTTTTTGTGATCGCACGCATCGCAGACTCCAGCTGACGTTGTGCCATATCCGTCTGCTTGCGCGCCGAACGAATTTGTTCACGCGGATTAAACCGCTCTAGTACCTGACGCATACGCGCGTTTTTCTCTGCGTTTAAGCGTGAACGGTTAGCCGCTGCGCGGATCAGACGCTGATGCAGCATGTCCATCCGCTCTGCATGCTGGAGCATGTAGCGGCGCGGATGCAGCAGCACTGGCGAACGCCGAAGCCTCATCAAGCGTTCACGGCTGGCTTCCAACCGCTGCCTAAGGGCATTACGCAACCGCTGCTCCCGCTGAAGCAGCTGATCCCGAAGCTCTCCCTGATGAGGCACAGCCAGCTCAGCTGCTGCGGTCGGCGTCGCTGCGCGTAAGTCAGCCACAAAATCGGCAATGGTAAAATCCGTTTCGTGTCCAACGGCCGAAATCACAGGAATGACCGATGCGTAAATGGCACGCGCAACCGCTTCCTCATTAAACGCCCACAGTTCTTCTAAGGAGCCACCACCCCGTCCGACGATCATCACCTGAACCTCCTGCATACGATTCATGGCTTCAATTGCCTTAACGATCGAGGGGGCAGCACCTTTTCCTTGCACAAGAACTGGATACAACACGATTCCAGCCTGCGGGTATCGCCGTTGAAGTGTAGTGATAATATCACGCACAGCCGCTCCGGTCGGTGACGTAATTACGCCAATGGTCGCAGGGTGAGCAGGGAGATTCCGTTTGCGAGTGGTATCAAACAGCCCTTCTGCATCAAGCTTTTGTTTGAGTTGTTCATAAGCCAAATAAAGGCTGCCAATACCGTCAGGCTGCATTTGAGTCGCATAAAATTGATATTGACCATCCCGTTCATACACGGATACGTTTCCCCGGGCGATAACACGCGTACCTTCTTTCGGTACGAAAGGGAGCCGTCTATTATGAGTTGCAAACATAATCGAACGTATGCGGCTCCCCTCATCCTTGAGCGTAAAATACATGTGACCACTCGAATGATGCGTAAAGTTAGAAATTTCCCCGCGTATCCATACATCAGACAGCACCTGATCGGATTCCAGTTTCATCCGGATATAGCGATTCAGGTCCTGTATAGAATAAATACGTTGTTGTTCAGCCACAGGCAGCTGCCTTTATGCCAAACCGTGCGACCGCTTGGCCGCTACGAGCGTATTTTGCATCAGCATTGTAATCGTCATTGGGCCTACTCCGCCGGGAACAGGCGTAATCGGACCGGACACTTGCTTTACGCTCTCAAAATCAACGTCACCCGCCAGCTTTCCGTTCTCCAGACGATTCATTCCCACATCGATAACTACTGCACCCGGCTTTACATACGAAGCATCGATGAAATTGGCTTTGCCGATGGCAACGACCAAAATATCCGCTTGTTTACTGAGCTCGGCAATATTCGCTGTACGAGAGTGACACATCGTAACCGTAGCATTTTCACGCTGCAGCAATAATGATACCGGCTTGCCCACGATATTACTGCGACCAATAACAACTGCATGTTTACCAGCTATTTCTACTCCAGCGCGTTTGATTAACTCAATGACTCCAGCGGGAGTGCAAGGCAATAGGCTATCATCGCCGATGACCAGATTCCCTACGTTTACCGGATGAAATCCGTCAACATCTTTCTCCACTGCAATCGCGTCAATGACAGCTTTTTCCTGAATATGCTTTGGCAATGGCAGTTGCACCAAAATCCCATGGATATTACTTTGATGATTCAGCTTATCCACCAGTTTCAGTAATGCTTCTTGCGAAGTATCTGCCGCCAATCGATGAACCTCAGAGTAATAGCCGAGATCATGACACGCCTTTTCCTTATTTTTAACATACACCTGAGAAGCAGGATCTTCGCCTACCAGTACAACAGCCAGTCCGGGTTGAAAGCTGTGTTCTTTCAAACGAATGACCTCTTGCTGAATGCTTGCCCGAATATCCTGAGAGATTTGTTTACCATCAATGATCGGTGCTGACATGTTTAACCACTCCCCAACCTGATTCAGTAGTCTCTAATTAAAAACGTGCTTTCAATTGCTCCAGCTCTTGTATCACTCGTCCCAGCACACCATTAACAAATTTACCCGATTCCTCGGTACCAAAGTGCTTCGACAACTCAATTGCTTCATTGACTGCTACCTTGGCTGGAACATCCTCGCGGAAAATCATTTCATATACCGCAAGCCTCAAAATTTGACGATCTACACGCGAAAGTCGGCTGATCTGCCAGCCTTTCAGGTAATCCGCCAACAGCCCGTCAATCGCTTCCTTGTGCTCCCATGTGCCACGCACATGCTCCAAAACATACGCTCTTAACACTGCCGCGTTTTTAATTACGACTTCGGCTTCGTTTTCCTCGGCCGCTTCCTGAAGCAGCATGTCCACAGCTGCCGCCGCTTCCACTTCATTCATTTCCATATGGTACATACTCTGTACCGCTAATTCCCTCGCCAGACGTCTTTTCATGCCCTGCCTCCTACGCTTGCCTATATCTATTTTTCATTCTAACCAATTTCCATAAAAAAACCTGTGAACGCATCCTCCAAAACCGTTGGGCGCAAATAAGCTACAGCTGTATTTTGGAGAACACGTATCACAGGGTTCATTTAAAAGGACGCCAACGCTGCGACAACCATTCGCTCCATTCTTTCCAAGGGAAGAATGGACCAAGCGCTGAATCGCTACGTCTTCCTAGCGTATATCCGATGAACACCATCAATGCAAAGAACAACATATTCCAAAAGCCTGCCCACAAGTAAATAAAACCGAAAAAAATACCAGCCGTGATCCCCATGATCCGGCCCTTGTAACTTCCCCATATTTCTTTCCAGGGCATCAGGGAAAATCACCTCTATTCCACACGACTCTTAAAGCTTGGTGACTGAGAAACATTAGCGATGTACACCGACACATTGGATACTGGAATTCCTGTAATCTCTTCCACATGGTCGTGTACCCCCTTTTGTACCTCGGAGGTTAACACCGGAATGGAGCTTTCCCCGTCAACAATCGCCCGAATCGTAATATCAAGTCCCGATTCCAACACACGAACGCGTGCTTTCAGATCCTGCATCCCGCGAAATCGGGAAGCCGCTTTGAGGCACAGATTTTCGATGGTATCCACCGAAATCTGAATATCACCGTATTCGGTTCGCTGATCAATAGAATGCTGTACGGTTTGGTTCCGTCGAATAGAGATATAAAAAACCCGAAGACTCAATAACAACAGAACTCCTGCAATAATCAAGCTGGTAAACCACACCACTCGCTCATCCTCAATACTTAAAACATACGGAATGGCCCCGCTCAGGAGGAGGATGGCGAGAATGGAGATAATTCCGATACTTAAGCTGTACAAAAACAGCAGAAGTCTGTCCATAACTTTAGCCACGAAACGCACAGCCTCCTTAAATTAGAGTAAACCCTCGACCCATAAGGGTCGGGGGTTTGTACAAAGTATCGCTCTATTTAACCCGTCCGGCGCCCAGCACTTCCGGCTCTTCTACTTTTTCAGCATTTTTGAATTGAACATCGTGAATTTGCACGTTCACTTCTACCACGTTAAGACCTGTCATGTTTTCAATGGAACGCTTAACATTATGCTGAATAGCAGCAGCCACCTCGGGCAGACGGTTACCATACTCAATAATGACGGAGACGTCTACAGCAGCTTCACGCTGTCCGACTTCCACTTTTACACCTTTAGATAAATTTTTGCGGCCTAGCAGTTCGGCAAATCCGCCAGCAAATCCGCCACTCATTCCCGCAACGCCCGGCACCTCAACGGTAGCCAGTCCGGCAATGACTTCAATAACTTCCGGGGCAATTTGAATCTCCCCAATTTCTGTACGTTCGAATTCGGTTGGCACTGTGCTCATACCTTCAACACCTTTCGGTCAAAATAAGTTTCATTCCAGCTTTGGATATCAAAGCAGACATGCTCACTTATTATCCATACTATATCATTTGGCGTTCATTATGACAAACTGAGGAAATATACCGATTAAACTTCGTTTTCCTCCAAAAATTTAATATCAAAATCGCCTTCAATAAAGGTCGGATGCTCTAGTAAGCGCTGGTGAAAAGAAATCGTTGTGGGTATGCCCTCAATAGCAAACTCAGCTAAAGCCCGCTTCATTTTGGCAATCGCCTCCTGCCGTGTAGGCGCCCATACAATCAGCTTGGCAATCATAGAGTCATAATAAGGAGGAATGCTATAACCTGGATAAGCAGCGCTGTCTACCCGCACTCCAGGACCGCCCGGAGGCAGATAAAATCCAATTTTACCCGGTGCAGGCATAAAATTACGATCCGGGTCCTCAGCGTTAATACGGCATTCGATTGCCCACCCATTAATCGTGACTTCTTCCTGCGTAAAGGAAAGCGGATGCCCTTCAGCAACCGAAATCATTTCTTTAATCAGGTCTACACCGGTAATCATTTCTGTTACTGGGTGCTCCACCTGAATACGTGTGTTCATTTCCATGAAATAGAATTTATTGTCCGGACCAAGCAAAAATTCAAGCGTACCTGCGCCAGAGTATTGAACGGCCAAAGCTGCACGAACAGCTGCCTGTCCCATTTCTTCACGAACATCCTGCGAAAGTACTGGACATGGTGCTTCCTCCAACAACTTCTGACGACGACGCTGAACAGAGCAGTCCCGTTCACCCAAGTAGGCAACATTACCATGCTTGTCCGCTATGATCTGTATTTCCACGTGTTTCATACCGGTCAGATATTTTTCCAGATACACGCCCGCATTACCAAAGGCCTTCTGCGCTTCCTGCTGAGCAGTCGTGATTTGCTGGATAAGATTATCCTCATCTTCAGCGATACGAATACCTTTACCACCACCACCTGCTGTGGCCTTGATAATGACCGGATATCCGATATCACGTGCGATACTGATTGCATCCTGTACATCCTCAACCAGTCCGTCTGAACCTGGAATAACTGGAACCCCGGCATCCTTCATGGTCTGCTTGGCTACAGCCTTATCTCCCATTTTGTTAATTGCTTCAGGAGAAGGTCCAATAAACGTAATATTGCATGATTCGCAAATTTCAGCGAAGTCTGCATTTTCCGCCAAAAATCCGTAACCTGGATGAATGGCATCACATTCAGTCAATGTAGCAACACTCATCAGGTTCGTAAAATTAAGATAGCTGTCCTTAGACAACGTCGGTCCGATACAGTAAGCCTCATCTGCGAGACGCACATGTAACGAATCCTTGTCAGCTTCCGAATAGACGGCAACTGTCGAAATATTCATTTCGCGGCAAGCGCGAATGATACGAACTGCAATTTCTCCACGGTTCGCGATTAATACTTTTTGAAATGTCATGACTTTATCCTCCCTGGGAGCAGTCTTGCCGAACCCTCAAAAAGGGGTCAAACAAGCTTTTTACTCCGGTTTCACAAGGAACAATGGCTGGCCATACTCAACCAACTGTCCGTTTTCGGCCAAAATTTCCACAATTTCGCCCTTCACTTCAGCTTCCAACTCGTTCATCAACTTCATCGCTTCAATGATACATACCGTTGTTTTATCGCCTACTTTACTGCCGATACTCACATACGGAGCCGTATCCGGGGATGAAGAACTATAGAAAGTGCCTACCATCGGAGATACGATTTTATGTAGATTGCTTGCATATTCCTTTGGTTCCCCAGCAGTTGCATGTCCAACATCGGACTGTACTTGTGGATTCGGAATTGCAGCTTGTGGCGCCACTGTATAAGCAGGTGCTGTTACAGGAGCCTGTACGGTAACGATCTCGCTTTTACCCGGTTTACGGATCATGAGGCGAGTTCCTTCATTTTCAATTTCAAGCTCATGCACAGACGTTTCATCCACCAGCTTGATCAATTCCTTAATCTCGCTTAATTTAAACATCTCTATTAATCACTCCTTCAGCATTTTGCCGGTTGCTGATAACATTTTTGAAACAGCTTTATGTATTATATCACAATCATTAAAAATAGAAAGAGCCCGGGATTGTGCAGAAATCCGGGCTTTTTCGCGTTTTTTGTCTTATTGTGTAACATACTGGACACTGATCTTGTCCTGCGTTACGTTTAATTCCTTCATGACTTTATCGACAATCGTTACCGCTTGCTTAGCATCCAATTTTTCACTCAGAACCACTACTTTGTATTTATCAGCATCTTCCTCGCGGACAACTGCATTGGCGAATTGCTGCTGTAGTTCTTCTTCGATACCGGTAATTTTGGCTTGTTTATCTTCAAGTACATGCAATTCCTTTTGCGCCTCTGCGGCTTTCTGAGGTGTACTATCATTCATTGCCGTAGTCAGCTCATCATTTTTCTTTTGATTTTCCACATCCCGCTCCAGCAAATAGTTGTCAATCACAGCTGCCGCTGTTGGTTGGGCTGCTTGTTCGCTTGCCACTTGATCAAGTACCTGCTTGTCGGTTTTAGCGCTAGAAGCTGCTTTGTCATCACTTTTAGCTGTTGTGTCTGTCTTAGCTGTAGTTGTGTTTTGATCGGATGCAGTCGATTCAGTAGCAGGGGGGGCGGCGGCTGTGTCTTTATCACCTTTTGATGGTTCTGTTGCTGGATCAGTTGTAGAAGCTGTGTCCTTTGTGGAAGTCTCTGCCGTTCCGTCAGTTACTTCTCCATTAGTTACTACTTCATTTACTTTCAGTTCGTTCATTTGTTCTTCTGCCTTTGTCGTTGCTTCCTGTGCAGCATCCTGTTTAACCTTGCTCACCTGCTCGCTGTCCGCTACTGGCGGATTCGCCGGACTTGAGTCCTCCGTAAACAAATAATATGCAGACAGTACCACCATTAAACTCAGCATGGACACCAGCCAAACGGTTTGTCTTTTATTATTCATGTTCTGTCCTCCATATTCATAAGTGGTTTGCAATATTAACTTCTTTGTTCCCCAATTCCATATTATCCCTGCTTACGCGGAACGACTGATATTTTGTATGAAGGTACGTTTAGTCCCTTCTGCACAGCATCCACAATGAGCTGCTTCACCGTAGGGTTTTCTGCCCCCATAGCCACAACAAGCACTCCCCTTACCTGTGGTTTTACTTTTTTGGTAACAATCGGGGTGTGCTGACCGCCCGATGATTCATAGGTGACAATCTCACCATCGCGTGTATATTGAGTA
The DNA here is from genome assembly GCF_054113385.1 of Paenibacillus sp. ALE2. Taxonomy (NCBI): domain Bacteria; kingdom Bacillati; phylum Bacillota; class Bacilli; order Caryophanales; family Paenibacillaceae; genus Paenibacillus; species Paenibacillus sp. ALE2. Next base: position 3,923,354 of record NZ_CM134213.1, on the reverse strand, counting down.
GTGTGCCTTTGTCCACCATTGGCGTCCGACTCGTTATTTTCTTCCTGCATGTCCTTCACATTCCGTTGAACGATCACTTCTTCGGTAGAATCTACCGTAACCATGACATCGACGGTTCCTACGCCAACAATCTGCTCCAGCATCTGTTTCATATTATCCTCAAAAGCCTTCTCGATTCCGGCGAAGGAACTGTCCTCACCTACCGTTGTTTCTAACGCAGGCTCATTTTTCATTACGCCAGGCGGTTCTCTCCCTACGTTTTCCGGGTCGACTTTTTTCACATTAACGAATGAATTAAAGAGCATGATCGCTACACCGATAAGGCCAAGAATAAGTAGCCAACGAAATGAATTGAACCTTTTCGCTCCGTCCCCCCCTCCACCCATCCATTGCTCCAGCTTTTTCCTCCATTTGCCCATTTCGGTTCACCTCCTGTTACCATTCATGTGTTCCATCCTGCGAATTAATCACCTGAACATGTGTGCTGTCGATCCCCCATTTTTCACGTAGAATTCCTGTGATTAAACCAAAAGCTTTCTGATCCGCATATTTGCCATTCTCTGTGGTTTCGTCAGGACTACGATCATCTTCTCGCGTTCCTTCATTATGATTAGAGGGTTTTGACTGTGTCGGCTCCACACGAATATTCACTGTCTTTTCAGCTACAGGCTCCACCACAACCGGCTTGATATCTGTACCCTTTGTGTTTTTTTCTTTTTCTGCCTTCTGCTCCGCCAATTTGACCACTACTGACTGAACACCCGTTCCTGCCTCTAGCCCCGATTCTTTCTGCTGAATCTGCGCAAGGGTCACCTGGACCGACTGAATTGCTAACCCAGTGTACTGCTCCAATTGCCCTTTCATTTCCTTAGCTACCTCTTTGCCTGCCCATTGCATGGAGCTTTGTTCCTGCTGTTGCTTTAGCTTGTTGCCTTTGGCTAAGATCTCTTCCAATGTCGGTTCCCTATTACCTGTCTCTGCCTGGCGTTGCAGATCCAATGCTCGCCCCAGAACCTCTGAGGGACTACTGCTCAGCAAGCGCACAATCGGAGACAGCAATGTCAGCAAAACAAGCAGGCTGAGTACGAGTTTGACATACCTTTCCATAGATCGGCTCGGTAAGATCATATCGACAAAAGAAGCCAGCAGCACGATTAGCACTAGTTCCTTGAGCCAGCCTCCCAGCCAGGTCACGTCACTCGCCTCCCTCTCGTTGGATTATGTGCATGTATTCACCTCATCATGACTGTCATGTTGCCTGCTGCGAGCATGACGGTAATCGCAAGGAAGGACATTAATCCCACTGCCGCCAGTGCCGCAAAAACATAAATCATACTCTTGCCGATGGCATCCAAACATTCCACAATAGGCGTATCTCCCAAAGGCTGCATGATTGCTGCGGTCACTTTATAAATGAGGGCTAGTGTCAGAATTTTGAGAGCAGGAAAAGCACACAGGAACAAAATAATGATGACTCCCACAAGGCCGATGGCATTTTTAACGAGCAGTGATGCCGAAATGACCGTATCCGTCGCATCTGCCAGCGCCTTGCCTACCACCGGAACAAAGCTACCTGTAATATATTTAGCTGTACGGATTGTTAATCCGTCAGTAACCGAAGAGGTTAATCCCTGTACCGAAATGACTCCTAGAAAAATAGTCAGAAGCACTCCCAGCACGGCAACACCCGCGTTCCGCAGTAGATCAGCTAACTGGGTCAGCTTGTATTTGCCCGTGAGCGAGTTGACCAAGTACAGCACAGCCGAGAAGAACAGCAGCGGGAAAACAAGCGTATGAATAACTGTTCCGACCGTGTTGATCATAAATACAATCAGCGGGTGGGTCACCGAAACGGTGACAACGTTACCCATCGAGGCCAACATGGTAAACAGCAAGGGCAACATCGCCATCATGAAATGAATCATGCTGTCAATTGCTTCTTTGGCATAACCAATCGCTACACTAAAGCTATTAATCGCCAAAATGATAATGACCATGTACACGATAGCGTAGGCAACTTTGCTGACCTGCTTGCTTTCAAAAGCGCTTTGCAGCGTTTCCAGCACCATACTCATAATGCTGAGCATGACGATGGTGACGAGCAGCTTGGCATTCACCCGGATTTCATGGATGAAAAAATCAGCTATGGCCATCAACACACCTTTTATACTGAATCCTTCACCACCCGGAAGCAGCATGTCCATGAAAGAAGGCGTTTTCTGGTCAGGGAAAAATCCGCCGTATTGCTTCATGAGTCCGTCCCAATAATGTTCAACATCATCTTTGGGCATTTGCTCCGCCTGTTGTCTGATCCATTCGTTTGTAGGTGTATCTGCGAAGAGGACCGCAGCCGAGGCACACCAGAGACATAGCAGCAAAATCACAATAACTTTGAGATTCGGCATGCCCCCCAGCCTTTTCATGGCATCACCCCCTCAGGCGGGCATTAGCTTCAGAATGGTATCAATAATAATGCTGATAATCGGGATTGCGAGTACCATGATGAGTACCTTTCCAGTAAGCTCTATTTTGGAAGCTATGCCATCTTGTCCCGCATCCCGTACGATCTGTGCTCCGAATTCGGCAATATAAGCGATACCGATTATTTTTAATACGGTTTTAAAATAAATCATGTCCATCCCTGAAGACCTGGCCAGTCGCTCCAGCACGGCAACCACAGATCCGATCTTGCCAATCAGCAGCAAAAAAATGACGATTCCCGCAGCTGTTGCAATCAAAAAGGCAAACATCGGCTTCTGTTCCTTGATAACTAAGATGAGGACTGTGGCAACGAGGGCGAAGCCCACCACTTGAATGATTTCCATGTGTTCACCTACTGAAAAAGAAAAATAGATTTGATCTCTTGCAGAAGGTTATCCAACATTCGCACCACCATGAACAGCACGACAACGAAACCGATGACCGTCACCCAGTGGGCCATGTCTTCCTTGCCCATTTGCTTTAGTACGGTATGAATCATAGCGATAATAATGCCAATTCCGGCAATCTGGAAAATTGCGTTCACTTCTAAATTCATTCGAGCACCCCGCTAATAGATCAAAATGACGATCAATGCTCCGATCAGCAGTCCCAGGCTTCTGCTCATACGCTCGTATCTCACCTGATCTGCCTGCGCCTGCGCTTCTTCATGGGATAACTGCTGGATGGTCAGCGCAATGTGCTTGATCTGGTCTTCACGGTCGCTGGTTCCAAGGCTGTAAGCAAGCTGACGCATCGCTTCCTTCTCGGCCTGCTTCATAGAGGAACGGCTCCACGAGACTTCAATCGCTTTATGCAAGCTTTCTCTGGCGGTCAGGCCAAAAGAGGGGTGCATCCAGCGTGAGGCTTGCTGAAACAGAGAGCGCAGCGGCTCTCGCAAGGGCTCTCCAGTCTTGGCGAATGCATCTGGTAACGGAGACACCCCGTAAGAAACCTCGGTGGTCAGTCTTTGCAGTGCGAGAATTAACTCTCTGATTTGCCGCGGCCTCATGGCAAATTGTTTTGCCCGCTGCCAGCCTGCCAGTGTGGTGGCTAGTATAACCAAGACAGCTCCCAGCAGCTTAAGCATAGGAGATGCCCCCGTTCTGCCCTTCTCCAGGCAGTGTCAGCCTGCGCTGCTTGGCATCTGCCAGCCGAAAAGAGACGCCCCGGCTCGTCCGCTCCAGCATGACATAGAGCTGGAACAGCTCCTGTCCTGTAGCTAATCCGGCAAAGGCAGATCGGCTCGCCATTTCAGCCACATCACGACCATGTGCGGAAGCAATGACTGCGATGCCTGCATGAAGCGCTTCACGTACCGCTTCCGCATCTTCTGGCCGCCCGATTTCATCCACAATCAGGACATCCGGTGACATCGAGCGAATCATCATCATCATACCCTCCGCTTTCGGACATCCGTCCAATACATCGGTGCGAGGTCCGACATCAAAGCCGGGGATGCCCTTATGACTACCGGCGATCTCAGAACGTTCATCTATAATGCCCACCTTAAGTCCATTTCGTCGCCCTCCGTTGCTTTGCATCCCTCCGTAACTCAGTTGTCGAGCCAAGTCCCTAAGCAACGTCGTCTTGCCATGCTGAGGCGGTGACAAGATGAGCGTATGCCGTATCGTCCCGGATTTTTGATCCGTTACATAAGGTAATATCCGATCAGCTATGCCAGGAATGGCCCGGGCAATTCGTACATTAAAGCTGCTTATATCCCTCAAATGCTCTACTCGCCCTCGATTAAGCACAGTTCTCCCTGCCAAGCCAACACGATGACCGCCAGGGATGGTAATAAACCCTTTGCGAAGCTCCTCTTCCATGGTGTACAGGGAATGATTACTGATAAAATCCAGCAATCGGTGGGCATCCTCGCGGTTAGGCTTATAGGCTTCAACAGGATTCAAAGTCAGCCGACCAGCAGTCGTTACAAAATGATGATCACCATTCGCATTAACTTCCAGCGGCCTTCCTTCCCGGACCCGAATTTCTTCCAGTTGCTTAAATACCGTTTCTGGAAGCCTTCCGAGTATACCGTGCAACGGTTCCGGAAATAACTCCAGCCATTCCATACCAGTGCCGCCTCCTCACAGTTGTCCTTTTTCTTTAAGACAAGTCTATGGCTGACTCTCGCTTTTTATGCCGAAAATATATTGAAAATCCAGTCGAACCTTTGATCACTCCTATCCATGCTCAGCGGACCTTTCCCCGCTCATTCAAGCACCTTTCCCTGCTTTGTATAATAAAAAAAGGCTCCCTCGATGCCTTGGTGGCTAAGGGATACTCTTAAATAAAAAAGCTAGATTTACAGCAAAAAGAGGCTGTTCCACAGTCTATCTCTCACTGATGGAACAACCTCTTAACCTACTGCTGTATTCTATGATTTATCAATCTATAAATAGGGAACGTATAATTTATCGACCTTTCCCCGTCATAGCATTTCTCTATATCAATTGATGTTATTAACGACGGTCTTTAGGGCCGCCTACAAACGCTTGCTCCTCGGTATCCAGATTATAAGCTGTATGCAACGCTTGGATAACCTCATGAAGCTTTCCAGCTTCAATTACACACGATACCTTGATTTCGGATGTGCTTACCATTTTAATGCTAACGCCTTGCTCGGCCAGCACGGCAAACATTTGTGCTGCAACACCCGGGTGGCTAACCATTCCTGCACCTACAATGGAGACCTTCACCAAATTTTCCTCAGACGTTACTTCACGGTATGGAAGCTCTCCGCGAATACCTTCCAGCGTCTTAAGTGCAGCTTCACGATCCGTTAGAGCTACCGTAAAGGAGAAATCTGCTTTTCCTGCCTCAACCCCGCTCTGTACAATAATGTCTACATCAATTTTGGCTGCTGCCAGTGTTCCGAAAACTTTCGCCAGTACACCAGGGATATCTGCAACGCCCAAAATACTGATTCTTGCTACATTTTTATCATATGCAATTCCACTGACTACAACGCCTTGCTCCATTACTGCATCCTCCTTTACGACTGTTCCTTCATTATGGTTAAAACTAGACCGTACAATCAACGGTACCCGGTTATGTTTGGCATACTCTACCGCACGGGGATGTAAAACAGCCGCACCTAAATTGGCTAATTCCAGCATCTCATCATAAGAAATTTCTTTTAGCTTACGTGCCACCTTCACAATCCGTGGATCTGTTGAATATATGCCGTCCACATCTGTGTAAATTTCACAGGCATCCGCTTGAATTGCCGCCGCCAGCGCAACGGCCGTCGTATCAGAACCACCACGTCCCAGCGTCGTAATATCTCCATCTGCAGACATCCCCTGGAAACCAGCTACAACAACAATCTTGTTGTTGCTCAGTGCATCCAGCACACGCTGAGGTTGAATATCCGTAATCCGTGCCCGACCAAAGTCAGATTCAGTACGGAAGCCTGCCTGCCATCCCGTAAACGATACCGCTTCATGACCCAGTTGCTGAATAGCCATCGACAACAATGCGATTGAAATTTGCTCGCCTGTCGTCATCAACATATCCAACTCACGTGCAGGCAACTGCTCATTTAATAATTTGGCCTGGTCAATCAATTCGTCTGTTGTGTCTCCCATTGCGGAAACGACCACTACACATTGATGCCCTTCACTCTGTTTCTCAACGACGCGTTTTGCCACGCGTTTCATGCGCTCCGTGTCACCGACGGAACTGCCTCCGAATTTCATGACATACAAAGACAACGATATTCACTCCCTCAGACTCAACAGTATGTAACCTTGAGATGGCACCAAACGATTTGAACGTGACATCCTGCGGCATAACTTTAGTACAGTATAATACGAAAGTGCTGTGTGGAGCCAATGTTTTTTAATATTCGTACATATAAAAATATCCTCTGCCCTTAATAAGGACAGAGGATACCTGAAAATGTAAATTCTATGCGCGAGACATGTATTTGCCGTCACGAGTATCAATTAACAATACGTCATCTTGGTTAATAAACAGAGGAACTTGAACATTCAAGCCTGTTTCCAGTTTGGCATTTTTGGTTGCACCTGTAGCTGTATTCCCTTTAATACCTGGTTCTGTTTCAATTACTTTGAGTTCCACGCTAGTAGGCAGGTTGATACCCAGGATTTCTCCGTTGTAGCTTATGATATTTACATTCATGTTTTCTTTCAGGAAGTTAAGCTCCCATTTCAGCTGATCGCTGGACAATGTAAATTGATCATATGTTTCGTTGTCCATGAATGTATGATCGTCTGCACTAGCATACAGATAAGATACACCACGATTTTCGATTTGCGCCCGGCCGATTGTTTCACCCGCACGGAATGTACGTTCAACCGTATTACCATTACGCAGGTTTTTCAACTTGGAGCGTACGAATGCTGCGCCTTTACCTGGTTTTACGTGTTGAAAATCCAGAACTGTAAAAATATCTCCGTCTACCTCGACGGTCAAACCTGTTTTAAAATCATTAACGTTAATCACTAAAATACCCCTCCTACAGGACTGTTATCGTTATTAAACGACTGTAAATTCTTTGCTCGAATGCGTTAATACTTTGATGCCGCTATCTGTAATAACGATATCATCCTCGATCCGTACACCGCCCAATCCAGGCACATAGATACCTGGTTCGACCGTTACAACCATACCCGGCTCCAGAATATCATCACTTGCCTTCGACAGACGTGTAGATTCATGCACTTCAAGACCCAGACCATGACCTGTACTGTGTCCGAAATTGTCTCCATACCCATGGCTAGCAATAATATCCCGGGTCAGCGCATCCGCTTCACGGCCTGTCATGCCCGGCTTAATATGTTCGAGTGCGTGAAGCTGCGCCTTAAGTACAATATCGTAGATCTCGCGCAACTGAGGCGCCAAATCCCCTTGTGTAGCCACTGTACGGGTCAAATCGGAGCAGTAGCCATCCAGCAACGCACCAAAATCAAACGTAATCAGCTCACCTGCTTGTACTAACTTTGCACTAGCTACTCCATGAGGCAATGCCGAACGAACTCCGGATGCCACAATCGTGTCAAATGAAGAAGAAGTAGCTCCCTGCTTGCGCATGAAGAATTCCATTTCCAGATCCAGCTCACGCTCGCTGACTCCTGGTTTGATGTAAGGTAAAATGTGTGCAAATGTAGCATCTGCCAAATCCGCTGCCCGTTGCATCACTTCGAGCTCTTCCGCATCCTTGTACACCCGCAGCTTTTCCACAATGCCCGATACCGGAACCAGCTTAATAGGTGACAGATCTTCGCTATAAGCTTTATGTGTCGCAACAGTTACATCATCCTGCTCAAAGCCTGTTTCGCTAATCTGATGGGAAGACAGCAATTCTCTTACTGTTTCCATGACCTGCGCAGCGTGCTGCACTACCGTAAAGCCTTGGGCTTGTTCGGTCGCTTGTGTCATATAACGAAAGTCAGTCAGCAAATAGCTATGGGATTCTGTAATCAGCACATAGCCCGCTGAACCTGTGAAGCCTGTCAAATATCGACGATTGACAGGGCTGGTAATCAGCATAGCCCGCAGGTTATGCTCGCCCAGCGCCTGCCGCAACTTTAGCACCCGGTCATTCTTCATCTTCATTCCGCTCCCCTCTGTCAAATAACCAAATGCTATTTTAACACAGGGGATAGGCGCTTGAGAAGTTTTTGTTACGTTCTGTCCCCAGCCTTCTCAGGCTCGCGCATTCTTTCATCCGTATACTCGACAGCAACGGTATATCCGATAAATAGTCCCCACAGTATAAATACGCAAACTTCCGTATATATGGAATTCCATGTTAATCGATAAGGAGGGTTCATCATCCCTAACTTAGGGCCTGTTAACACAAATAAAATAACCCACCAAATCAGACCGTATATAATACCGGGGATTGGGCCATTAAACCTGCGCAAAATCAGGGTGTACACCAATGACGCTACCACGGACAATCCAATAAAAAACAGCAACCCCACCAAATGCCCCGCCATGGTGTTCATGAACGAATGCTTGAAAAACGGCTCTGCCAGAAAGCCAGGCGCCACTACTGTAAAGTGCAGCGTATAAAACAGCCAGCGCAGCAACCCCCAGAGCAAACCCGCAAAAAAACCCAGCTCAAGTGCAAAGGGAATGAGCGGTGTATGTAATTTGCCTGACTGTTGTCTGCCTCTGTTACTGTTGTCATTATGATTACGTTGATTTTGAGATTCACGGGACTGTTCCTGATCACGACCTATTTTCGGTATAGAGTAAGTTTCACTCATGTGCTTGGATCTCCTTTCAAAATGAATAAATTTTCTCATGGTGAGGACTCATTGTTATAAGGAAAAGCATGTGTACTTCCACCAAATTCGTGCCTATCCATTTTGAGAGGTAGTATGCTCCAATGGGGAGCAGTTTAACAATGAAGTCGAAGAGTGGATTTAATAATCTTTGCATTGACAAAATTTCAATCCTGTTTCATAATATATTGATGAAAATGATAATCATTATCATTTTATAATACGTTTATACAGGAGAACGCAATCTATGAAAAAGGGATTTATCGGATTCTTATTGTTACTGACTTTTATGCTCACACTGGCAGGTTGTGGAGCAACTGACAATGCAGCAGATAAAGGTCAGACAACTACGTCGGGCAGCAAACCCACTGAAGCAGCGACCGGTCCTGTGACAGTAAAGCATAATCGTGGTGAACTCACGCTTGACAAGCCCGCGCAGCGTGTCGTGGTGCTTGAATGGACATTTACGGAGGATTTGATTGCATTGGGCGTTCAGCCAGTTGGTAATGCGGACAATGCCAACTATAAGGTGTATGTGACTCCAGAGGCGGCTCTGGACAGTAACGTGGTCGATGTCGGTACACGCAACGAGCCTAATTTGGAGGCGATTGCTTCATTAAAGCCGGATCTCATCATATCCAATTTTGATGGGAATGAAGCAATCTATGAGCAGCTCAAGGCCATCGCACCGACGATTGAATATAATCTGAACGATGGTAACGGCTACGACTATGATAAGATGGTGAAGATTTTTAATAGTATCGCAGTCGCTCTTGGAAAAGAGGATAAAGCTAAGCAGGTGCTTGCCGATCTGGACCAGCATTATGCCGAAGCCAAACAAAAGCTCGCCGCTGCAAACAAATCGGATTTCCATTTTATACTGACACAAGCTTTTACTTCGCAAAATGCAGCCAGTCTGCGTATGTTTTCAGATAATTCAGTCGTTGTGGGAACACTGGCGAAGATCGGTTTGGTTAACGATTGGAAACCGAGCAAGGTTGAATCGTATGGCTTTTCAACGGTTGGCATTGAAGCTCTGTCAGCCGTTCAGGACAGCAACTTTATCTATATTGTACAGCCAGACGATAATGTTTTCGGCTCATCTATGAAAAACAATTCTGTTTGGAACGGTTTGAAATTCGTCAAAGAAAAACGTACTTATCCGTTGGCCAGTACAACATGGACGTTTGGCGGCCCGGTCTCGTCAAAAGGACTGGTGGATGAGACTGTCGGGGCAATTACGCAATGAATTTGATCTGGCGATTCCGTCTGATTTTATAACTGGCGATAATAAGCATTTATGGGGGCAGTCTGACCGCTCTCATAAATGCTTTTTTAAACCTATGGCATGATATCTCCCCACACTACAAGGATTTCCATCTTCTCCGTTATGATTAAATTTCCTTTTCGAATGATAAAATTAGCAGGTCACTACATCCCATTTTCGTCTAACTAGATATTCCCTTCCAAATTCGATACAATATACAAAAAAGCATGTATTAAGAGAGGTGAGACGGTTGTCACAAGCATCCAAGCCTGTGAGCTACGGCGGTCAGGCAGTCATTGAAGGTGTCATGTTCGGCGGCAAGCGTGTCAATGTCACGGCAGTTCGCCGCAAATCTGGCGAAATCACATATTTGGAAGTACCACGTAAGGAGCAATCCTGGGTGTCCAAATTCCGCAGAATTCCGTTATTGCGGGGGATTGTCAGCATCATCGACTCCAGTGCCAAGGGTACCAAGCATTTGAACTATTCAGCCGATGCGTATGCTGATGATGAAGTAGATCCGGAAGAACGCGCTGAACAAAAGAAAAAAGAGGAATCCCGTTGGAGCCTGAGCATGATGATCGGCGTGGCTGCGGTCGGTATATTGTCCTTCCTCTTTGGCAAAATTGTATTAACCCTGGTTCCGGTTGTTGTGGAGAGTTTCCTGTTTGGCGGCTTGTTTCACAACCAGATTTTGCATAATCTCGCTGAAGGAGCTATTAAGCTGATTTTGCTGCTCGCTTATTTATGGGGTATTTCCCAAACTCCGTTAATTAAGCGACTGTTTCAATATCACGGCGCGGAGCATAAAGTGATTACTGCATTTGAAGCAGGGGAAGAACTGACTCCAGCCAACGTACAAAAATATAGCCGACTGCATTATCGCTGCGGTAGCAGCTTTATTATGCTCACCGTGATTATCGGGGTACTCGTCTACTCCCTGTTTACCTACGATAATCTGTGGGAGCGCATGGGGCAACGTCTTTTACTACTTCCGATCGTATTGGGTCTTTCTTTTGAATTTCTCAAGCTGACCAATGCACTTCGGGAAATTCCAGTGCTTCGTTATCTAGGTTACCCCGGCTTATGGCTGCAGTTGCTTACCACCAAAGAACCGACCGATGATCAAGTGGAGGTATCGATTGCCTCATTTAAGCGTATGCTTGAATTGGATGCTGAGTTAGAAAATGTACCTGTAAAGGAGACTCTCAACAGTCCGGTCCTTGATCCTGTGAAAGGATGAGTGAATGATGTACAGACATGCCGTTATTTTCTGGCTTACCCTTGCTTTGGGCGCATATGGAATTGTAGATATGCTATGGAAAGGTAGCTGGGGCTTTCTCATTAGTTTACTAATCCCCGTCTTTATTTTTGCAGTTATATTTCTGCTGTACAAATACCAGCCAGGACAACGCAAGCGAACTCCCAAAGTTAAGCCCTCTGTGCGCACCATGGCCAAAACAGCCAGTGCACGTAAACAGCAGACTACAAGCAAACGCAAAGCGTATCCTTTTCATGTCATTGAGGGTTCCAAGGGCAAAAATGAAGAGGAACAACCTAAATATCATTAATCATTATCAACCTTTAAAATGTAACACAAAGGAGCCATCACCCGTGTTTTGCAATATGACCGGGAAGAGGCTCCTTTTTTACTTTATTTAAAATTACTTCAGCTGCCAGTAAGTGGTGCTTATTTCATGGCGTACATGGTATCTTTCATCAATTGATACTTACTATACTGCTGCTGGTAAGAAGTGATGCTCCATTTGTGGAAAAAAGCTTCTCCTGCCTGCACACCGGAAGCATACAACAAATCACTTTGCTCTGGTGAAATGCTGAATTGGGCAGTGCGGATACCCAATGTTGGAATTTTAATGGTCCGATACCGATTCTCCTGCTCAATGTACCGTTCATCATGTGCCGATAGCATGGTATCAAAAATAGCCTGCAGCATGGTCAATGGGCCTCGTATATAAGAAACCTTGGTCTCCGTCCCAGTTTTGCCCACCATTTGAAATCCTACCGTTGGAATCGTTTTGGCCTCACGTTCATTGACAGGCTCGTCGAAAAGCCATAGAGGCAGATTGCTGAGTAAGGCCCCATCAACAACAAATACAAATTGCTGGGAAAAGGTTTTTCCCTTGGCAAGTGCAGAATCAAGTCTTAACATAACAGGATCAAAAAAATAAGGGATACTCGTGCTCATCCGAATGGCCTTGGCTACCTCTAGTGAAGAGGGGTTTATACCAAAACGTTTGATATCCTCAGGAAGCACCAAAATGCGTCCATTCGTAATATCTGATGCAATAATGCGCAGCTTGCCAGGAGGTAGATCCGCGAATGTACGCACTCCTTTAGCTAGTAACAGCTCGCGTACCCAATGCTCCAGTGCCTCCCCTGAGTAGAGCCCTTTTTTAAGAAAGATACGTGCTGCTGGCCCAACCCACTTAATATTGAACACTGGAGAACGTCTTAACAACTTGACCAAGGGAGTTTTCTCAATTACGGCTTTCATTTCATCCGCCGTATATCCCGCAGCCAATAAAGCAGCTACAATAGCACCTGATGATGTACCAGCCAAACGATTGAATACAATATCATGCTCCTCCGCAGCCTTAACTGCACCCGCCAGCGATATTCCCTTAACCCCTCCACCCTGGAACACAGCATTGATCAGCATAGATCAAAAAACCTCCGTTCTCTTGGGAGTAAGCAGTTCTACTGCTTATGTATGAGAACGGAGGTTCATATAGAACCTAAATGATCCAATTTATATCATAATTGATAATAATTTTGAAGAAGTTGAATGAGTCCGTATGGATTTTTCCGCAAATGCTGTGCACTAAAATAAATATCCCCTTTGACCTGCTTATAATTCTCGTTCAGTTCAAGCTGCTTAATTAACTCTTGAGCGGATTGCCATCCTTTTTCAGGGGTGCCGATTTTATAAGGTGAATGGCCAATATACAGCTTAACATCTGAATTTTTGACCTCATTGGACCACCATGCGACAAGCTTGTCATATCCAGCCGCTGGGAAACCGATACTCCAGTAAATTTGTGGAGCTACATAATCAATCCATTCTTTGTTAATCCAGGTTCTTACATCTGCAAATGTCGTGTCATACGCAGTAACGCCTGCCTTGGTGTCTGAACCCGTTAAGTCCTGAGACTTGTTGCGCCACACGCCAAAAGGACTAATCCCGAATTGAACTTTCGACTTGCTGGCATGAATGCTTTTGCCCAAATCGCGAACAAAACTATTTACATTATCTCTCCGCCAGTCACCTTTGTTAGAGATTTTGTTGGCGTTATATGCTTTGAATGTCGCGTCATCATCAAAAGTCCCGCTGTAAGGATAAAAATAATCATCCAAATGGACACCGTCAATATCGTATCCGTTTACGACCTCCATAATCGCAGCAATGACATGCTGACGTGCAGCTGGAATTCCTGGATTGATGTACAACTGGCTACCATTCTTAACAATCCAATCCGGATGTTGATTAGCCACATGGTTTGCTGCCAAACCGCTAGTTGTTCCTGTAGAATTAGCACGGAACGGATTAAACCAGGCATGGAATTCCATCCCCCGCTTATGTGATTCACTAATCATAAATTTCAACGGATCATAGCCTGGATTTTTACCCTGGGTATTCGTTAAATACTTGCTCCATGGCACAAGATCAGACGGATAAAGCGCATCCCCGCTGGCACGAACCTGAACAAATACCGCGTTAATGCCCATACCCTGCAAATCATCGAGCATTTTTGTAAACTCCTGCTTTTGCTTCTCGGAACTGCTTCGTGCAGATGAAGAAGGCCAGTCTCCATTAATGGTGGAAATCCATGCTCCACGCATAGAGGTTGTAGCCTTCACCTGAGCCACATTTCCCTGTGAGGAACCTGAACCTTCCTCATTAGTAGAGGTTGACGGTGAGGTAACAGCGTCCTGTCCATCCTCCTTGGCTCCCTGATCGGTACTAACACTCTCCTGATTGCCAGATGCTGAGTTATTTGATGTTGAGCTGCTGTCTCCCACAGAAGTACTCCCAGCAGTAGAGGTACCTTCTTTACCACTGCTTAACGTAATGACCCGCTCTGAGGCTTGCCAGTCTACTTTTAACCCCAACTCTTCCCCAACAAAACGCAGTGGTACCATGACTCTCCCACTTGACATACGCGCAGATGCGTCCAATCGAACCGACTTGCCATTCACAGTAGCGCTTTGTGCACCATTATCCATAGATATATTTTTGTTCTGTGCTGTAATCGTTACCGTACCAGACGATGCCGACCAGTTGACCTGTGCGCCTAATCCCTCACTAATCACTCGCAAAGGAACCATCGTGACATTCGCGCCCTGTACAATGTACGGTGACGCATCACTTTGCAGGGACTGTCCGTCCAATATAATCTCAATCTCACCAGTTGATGCCGCTTGAACTCCAGGCACAATGGCAGTCTGTACTGCTAAGAGTAGACCCGCAGCCATGAGCCCTATTTTCTTCCGATTCATATCTTTATAATCCTCCGCTACCCCTGTTAATTTTAACCCCTATCTTGTCCTGCTATATAATGGATAGACGCTAATAACCAGATATTTGTTGCGGTCAGGAAAATAAAAAAAAGCATTGTCCGTAAGGACAGATGCTTTTAGGAATCCCCACTCAATTCCTTGTGTATGTCATGAAGCTGGCGCAAGCGATCTTCATCTCGGCGGAAATATTCAACCAATGTCTCGATACGTGTGATGGAATCCCAGCTCAAATGGTGTTCAATACCTTCCACATCTTTATATATTAGGTCCTTGTCAACCCCAATCATATCCAGAAATTGCTCTAGTAACTGGTGGCGGTCAACCAACCGTTTGCCGACCTTTTTCCCTTTCGGTGTCAAAATCAGTCCCCGATACTTCTCATATACAAGATAATCGTCCTTATCCAACTTCTGAATCATCTTGGTGACGGACGAAGGATGCACCTCCAAACCCTCTGCGATATCCGAGACACGAGCATATCCCTTCTCATCGATCAGTTGGTAAATGCGCTCCAAATAATCTTCCATGCTTGGCGTTGGCACTTGTTTCCCTCTTTTCTGTTATTGAACGGGCGCTTACCGCCTTCATTTCCTGCATTAAACCTACTATGTAATGATACATGTTATCATCGCTCATTGGCAAGTCTCGTCCCTCCACTCACATCTATTGCCACGATTTGTTCAATTTAAGCAGGGTACACTAATGTTGTCGCCCCTGTATCGTTACTTTCTGCGGAGATGCTTTAGAGTTGGACACCAGAGCACAGAGGATTTATTTCGAAAGGAGCGTTAGCCATGTCTACGCTTGAGCGTACTCCTGTCCAAATCAGAGGAACCAAGCCATTCATGCCTGATCTGGTGTTTTTTGAACCAGACGCACTAAATTATCCCAAAGGCCAGCGTATTATGGATTGGGTCAAAGCCAAGGATATTCCGTATCGTATGACGACCTCTCACAACCGAATTACCAATTTACCAGGTGAAACTGAAGTTGAAAAATACCGAATGGCAAAAAAGACACTGGTTGTCGGCATCCGTAAAACATTAACTTTTGACCAATCCAAGCCCTCTGCCGAATATGCCATCCCTATTTCGACCGGTTGCATGGGGCACTGTCACTACTGTTATTTACAAACAACCTTGGGAGCAAAGCCGTATATTCGCATCTATGTCAACACTGACGATATCATATCAGCAGCTAAAGCCTATATCGAGGAGCGGGCGCCTGAAATTACTCGTTTTGAAGCAGCTTGTACCTCTGATCCGGTTGGTTTGGAGCATATTACTGGATCACTTGGAGACTTGATTCGTTTCATGGCAGATGAGGAATTTGGCCGACTTCGTTTTGTTACAAAATATCATCATGTTGATCCATTGCTGGATATTAAACATAATGGCCATACTCGCATCCGCTTTAGCATTAATTCCGATTATGTTATTAAACAGTTTGAACCTGCAACTTCGCGCTTTGAGGAACGTATTGAAGCAGCAAGCAAAATCGCACGGGCCGGTTATCCGCTGGGGTTCATCATCGCACCCATCATTTGGTATGACGGCTGGGAAGAAGGATACGGAGAGCTGCTGCGTAGATTGGGAGAAACCTTACCCCAGCATGCTACGAAGGATCTGACATTCGAATTAATTCAGCATCGCTTTACCAAAACATCCAAAGCTGTTATCGAGAAGCGTTACCCGAAAACCAAACTGGAAATGGACATAGAAAAACGTAAGAAAAAATGGGGCCGCTGGGGCCAGAATAAATATGTTTATCCCGATGAACAACAAAATGCACTACGGGAGTTTATCACAGAACGCATTTTTGAACATTTTCCTTTAAGTCGTATCGAATATTTCACATAACCAGCATCCAATCCGGGGTAATCCGTTGTAAAAAAAGCGTAACATCTGTCATATGATCCGTTACCAGCAGACCGCCAGTGATCACAAGCAGCATGCCACCTATTTGGATAAGGATGGAAGTATAACGGGACGATAACTTAACAGAGCCTGCCAGCAAAGCCAATACAAAAAACGGAATCGCAAAACCAAGTGCGTAGCCAGTAATCAGCTTGAACCAAATGTGATGCTCTACTGCCGCCAAAGCGATAATAGCTGTTAGCATAGGACCGATACAGGGTGACCAGCCTGCCGCAAACCCAATTCCGATTACAAAGGAACCGGCGTAACCGGCAGGCTTCCATGTCCAGCGCAGCTTATGCTCTCTCATTAGAAATAATGGACGCACGAAACCAAGAGATACCAGGCCCATGAGTATAATAAGTAGTCCCGCTACGACTCTTAGCGTATCCCCATAATTGGCAAACCATTCTCCAAGCAACCCGACACTTGCCCCCAGTGAATAAAAAACAACCGAAAAGCCTAATACAAAAGCAAGCGTGTGTCCCATCGTACGATAGCGAACCTCTGCCCTGTGCCGTCCTTCAGCCAGTTCACGTGCCGACATTCCTGTTATATACGATAAATAGGATGGATATAGTGGCAAGCAGCACGGTGAAAAAAAAGAAACCAGTCCAGCAACGATGGCCAACCCGGCGTTGACATCTGACATCATCATTTCCTCCCACCTGTCTTAGTGAACACGCAGAGCAAATACAAGCCCTACCTACTAAAACATACGTATAGACAGAGAAAAATATGATGCAAGCCAAAAAGCGTATGCCTGGGAGAATAATATCCAAGCATACGCTTTTTACGTTCTTTTATTTTATATAGCCTCTTATTTTACAATCGCACCATTTGGCATACCATCCGGTACAGTGGCCAATGTAAGCTGATCCCCATGTGATGCTGCCAAAATCATACCCTGCGACAGCTCACCCCGAAGTTTTACTGGCTTAAGATTGGTCACACAGATCACCTTACGCCCAATAATATCCTCAGGTGTATAAAACTTCGCAATTCCTGATACCACCTGCCGCTGCTCATAACCGAGATCGAGCTGGAGCTTTAACAGTTTATCGGCCTTCTTCACAGGCTCACAGGCGACAACCTGAGCAACGCGCAGTTCTACCTTGGCAAAATCCTCAATGCCAATCTCTTCTTTCGACTCTGGTGCTTCCTGGCTCGCCTCAGATGCATTCTGCGGTTGAGCTTGTGTCGCAGCTTTCTCCGGTTTCTTACCCCCAGTCATTGCTTCTACGATAAAAGCAACCTCTTGCTCAGAGTCCAGACGAGGGAAGATCGGATTACCTTTGACCAACTGCGTTCCTTCTGGAATACGTCCAAATTGCTTGCCGCTATCCCATGTAGTCAGCTCCCCTTGACGAATACCGAGTTGTTCCCAAATTTGATGAGGTGCACGCGTCAAGAAAGGCTGAAGTAAAATGGAAGCAATACGCAAGCTTTCTACCAAATGCACCATAACAGATGCCAATTCGCGACGTTTTGCCTCATCCTTAGCCAGATTCCAAGGTTGCGTCTCGTCAATATACTTGTTGCTACGGCTAATAAATTGGCTAATTGCCGTTAAAGCCACGGAAAATTCCATGTTTTCCATAGCTTCTTCAACTTTACTATAAGTCGATGTTGCCATATCTACCAAAGCTGCGTCGAATGAGGTTACATTGGCTTCATAAGCGGGAACTTTGCCGTCAAAATATTTGTCTACCATTGCTACCGTACGATTCAACAAGTTGCCCAGATCATTGGCTAAATCCGAATTTACACGATCTACAAAACTTTCAGGTGTGAATGTTCCATCCGCTCCAAATGGCACCTCGCGCAGCAAGTAGTACCGAAGTTGATCCAGACCATAACGGTCAATCAACGTTACCGGGTCTACCACATTGCCTTTAGATTTCGACATTTTGCCATCTTTCATGAGTAACCAACCATGTGCAAATACTTTTTTAGGCAACGGAAGGTCCAGTGCCATCAGCATGATTGGCCAATATATCGTGTGGAATCGTACAATCTCTTTACCTACGATATGCACATTTGCTGGCCAAAACTTATCGTACAGCTCAGTATTAGAAGAGCCATACCCCAAGGCAGTGATGTAGTTGGAAAGTGCGTCAATCCACACGTATACGACATGCTTCGGGTCCCCCTTGACCTTAACACCCCAGTCAAAAGTTGTACGGGAAACAGCCAGATCCTCTAACCCCGGCTTGATGAAGTTGTTAATCATTTCTTTTTTCCGGGATTCCGGTTGGATAAACTGCGGGTTCTCTTCATAAAATTGCAGCAACCGATCAGCATACTTGCTCATGCGGAAAAAGTAACTCTCTTCCTTGACCAGTTCTACAGGGTGTCCACTATCCGGGCTCTTACCTCCAGTTACATTACCTTCAGCGTCCTTCACAACATCAACGAGCTGAGTTTCTGTGTAGTAAGTCTCGTCAGGAATGCTGTACCAACCTTCGTATTCTCCCTTATAAATATCGCCTTGTTTTAATAAACGATCAAAGATTTCCTGTACGACAGTCTTATGACGTTCCTCCGTAGTACGGATAAAATCGTCATTGGAAATGTCGAGCTTCCGCCACAGGTCTTGAATACCTGCCACAATGTCATCTACGAAACGTTGCGGCGTTTTGCCAGCTGCACTTGCCTTTTGCTCAATCTTCTGGCCATGCTCATCCGTTCCTGTCAAATAACGAACCTCATAGCCCCGTAGCCTCTTGTAGCGAGCCATCGCATCACCCGCTACCGTCGTGTAGGCATGGCCTATATGGAGCTTGTCACTGGGATAATAGATCGGTGTTGTAATGTAAAATGTGTTCTCACTAGACATGTATATTCCTCCTGTTTTGTTCACGACAGCAAAAGATTTGCTATCATGATAGGTACTCCAATTCATGAATTCGACACAAATTGGGCACAAAAAAGACCCTCGTCCCTATGGGACGAGAGTCACCTCACGCGTTACCACCCAAATTCCCTGTACCCTCGCAGAATACAGGCTTCACCGGTCACATCTGACCGCCCATTAACGCTGGATCACGCCTCCTCCTTACGATTGCCTCCTGAACATAGCTTCACTGTGGCAAATACGCTCGAAAAAGGTTCCTCCAGGACCATATTCAGGCTTCACTCCAGACCGGTTTTCAGCTAACTCCGGCTCTCTGTACTGGACGACTTACCTTACTCATCCCTTCACAGGAAAACAATATTAACCAAAATATAACCAAATCGGCATGGCGCTGTCAAGTCAGACCCTTCTCAGTATGGGTAGCCAAACGATCTTTGTCAGACTGATCTAACCCCTTTTTTGCAGGAGGGACCAAATCTACACCGCCGGGATGAAATGGATGGCATTTAGCTATACGCTTTGCAGCTAGCCATGAGCCTCTGAGCGCACCATGCACTTCTACCGCTTCCAGCGCATACGCCGAACACGTCGGATAGAACCTGCAGGTAGCCGGCTTTAATGGTGAAATGTAAGCACGATAAAACTGAATCGGAGCCTGTACCACTCTGCGTGTGGTGATTTTCATTTCAGTAGCCCCCGTGGCTGTGAATGTGACTGCTCGTCTGTTTGAAACCCCCATCCGAATTACTCTCAGTATGCCCATTCTTCTGCTGACAGTCTTTGCAATAACCAAAAATTTCAAACTTATGCTCGACGATTTGGAATTGATCTGTTGTATCTGTCATTTGCATTGGACAAAAAGAAATCGGCAATGTTTTCTGACAGCTCAAGCAAATCATATGGTGGTGGTGATGATGTTCATTACAGCTCACCTTGAACTTCATCCCATCCTCAAAAGATACCTGCTCCAGTACACCCAATTCCTGCATTACACGCAGATTGCGATATACTGTATCAAAGCTAAGTCCGCTGTACTTCTTACCCATATATTCATAAACGTCTTTAGGGGACAGATACCCTTCATTCTCGGAAAATAACGTGGCCAACGTCTTGCGTTGATCTGTAATACGCAGCCCCTGAGCGGACATCGTTGCGATAATCTCATCCTTTGTCAGCATGCGTTTCACCCTCCCCTGTCTATAGTTTCAGGTTTTCTGATGCAGGCTTAGGCTTGCATCTATTCATTATACCACGATTAAAGTCAATATTATAAGAGATATTCACGCTACTCATAAGAAAAAGACGTTCTCCAGTGCTGCAACCAAGTTCGCAACGGGAGAACGCCTATATCCTGCAAGTGACATCGACTTTTAAAACGGTGAATGATGAGACTCAAGTGGTCTATACCGGTAAACAGCACCGATTATTTAAAATTAGTTTTTAATAGCTGGTAAAGGCATAACTACTACGGAAACCGGCAGATTACTACCAGCAGCTGCAGTGAAATACATCTCTACACTTTCCTCAATATGACCTGTACGATACAGTACACTCATTTCATTCGGAGCCCATACAGCACCATTTGTCGGTATGCCCACAACCTGATTGTTCACCATCGCATAGCCGGAATATTCGCCTCCACGCGGGTTGAACGCAATCAGTGAATACGGCGCTACATGGTCCAACTTAACCTTATATACAACACCAAAGTTACCAGCATTGGAAGCAGAGGAGCCGTCCAGACCGTCGGTACCAATCAGGTTCGGGTCTACCTTATTATCACCAAGAACGATACGTTGAGCTGTTTTACCAACTTCTTCGGTAAAATTGAGCGAGATATCCGAATTCGCGTATGTTCCACGGTTATGAATACCGTCCTTAGGCAGTTTTGCCAGTGTAGGCAGTACAGTCATTGGATCTGCATTTGCATCCACCATAATGACCGTATATTGGATTGGCTGATCCGTGTATAGATCGGACAAGAGAGAAATGACTTGTTTTTGTTTCATTTTTTTCTCATTCAAATCCTGCAAAATAATACGGCTTTCGCCTGGATTCAGAACCGTACTAGAACGTTTGCTTCCATCTATCATAGACTGAAAATATTTTTGAATTGAAACTTTTCCCGCAGCTGTAGCAAATTCAGATGGTCCAGCAAAACCTGAATTTTCGACATTAATATTGGTAGGCGTGATATTGTTGTTGGTCGCAATCACATACATCTTTACATCTCTACCCGTTTCATTCACATGATGGACAAGAATACGGGTACTGCCTGATCCGGTTTCCTGATATACGATACCATCCTGGAACACACGTTCCGGGCTGTTGGCACGAATCAGAAGACGTGGCGAAGATGTACTAGTCAAAGGAATGGTAGGCATTGTAGGCACCTGACTGCCATCTACACTGTATTTATCGCCATATGGCGTGAAAATTTTATTGAAATCATCTTCGTTGTACAGCAGTTCATTCGTAATTTTAATTGTTTCACTTTTGGTACCTGTTGCGCCATGCTTATCAGTCACGGTCAGTGTAATGGTTACATCACCTGGCTGGAAGAAGGCAAGTTTCTTGTTCTCCCAATCACGCTTAGTGATCGCATTCTCATCGTCAGTACTCAGGTCGGTAATGGTAATTTTTTCACCCATCTTGTACTCTTTTTTATCCGTTGTAAACAGAGCTACCGGCGGCTGGTTTGGCGGTCTTACTGTAATTGTTACTGAGTAAGGATCACTCCAGTTCCCAGCAGAGTCAAGAACGGAATAGGTAACTACATATGTACCCGGCTCCTGAAATACGTCCTGCTTACCTTCCCAACGTTGGTTCACAATCGGAAGACCTGTAGGAGAAGATTCCTTGGTCAAATACGTAACTTGAGTTTCACCCGCATAGATATCTTTTTGTTGAACCGTGAAAGAAGCTTTTGGCTTCTGATTCAAATCCATGATAACTTGTTTAGTTGTATTATTCACAGTATAAGGAATATTTAAGGCCTGCGTAATCGAGGTCAACGGTACCATAAATACGTTCTTTTGTTGGAAAGCCGGTCCCTTCATTTGTCTAGCTTCACCGTTAACCGTATAAACTTTGCTGTCTGTTTTGAAGCGTAGGACATTTGTTCCTTGGGTGATTACGGTTTCTTTGGTGGCAGTGTCATAACTAAACTGCAATCCGACACGGCTGACAAGAGAACGGATAGCTACATAGGAAACTCCGTCTTTGACTGTCATCGGCTGAGTTGCCGTATATACCTGTCCGTTTTGTTCCATTTTAGCACTGTTCAAATACAAAATCAGTTGATTCGCATTCATGGATGTTGGAGCTCCACCAGGATTGGTGATCGTTCCGTCTCCACCGTATACATCATTGGTTACGTTCGATCCGTTAGTGGTATCTGTAGGCAGCCCAGTCAATGGATCATTGGATACACCCGTGTTATCAGGTGTTACCGTATTAGCTGGTGTGCTTGTTCCATTTTGATCTCCGATACTATTCTGAACGCCGGAATCAGCAACATTGGTCGTCTGCTGGGCGCTAACCGAATCGGTGGATTGAACGCTTGTTGATGCTGCTTCTGCTCCTACAGGGGCTACTACAGCCACCTGAGCTACCGCCAAGGCGGTGAGCATGGTCCATTTCTTGAAATTCATTGTCTGTCTCCTTCTATCCCCAAATTATTATCATTCCCGTGAAAAGTCATACTATTAGACGCGACAGTTGTCAAAAAGTTTCTGGAAATTTTGACGATCATGAAAAAAAGGTAACTTTCTCCTGTGACTGCAATAAACGAAAAGAATTATCCCTTAATACATTAAAAATCTACTAAATAAATAGGCTATTAGATTTAAAGATTTGGCTTCCGATCTTGCTAATTTATTTCGTCATAAAAAGTCCTCTATTGGAATAATCTCTTTTTATTAAGCTAATTTTTGTTCATAGGTGCTTTATTTAAAACTCTCATCTTATCAACTTGTAACTATAGAGTATGGCATTTATGAATGACTGGAATATGAAAATTAACCATAAACAAAGTGAAACAATTACTTTATCGTTAGGTAGTAGTCCTCTCTTTGTGAAAAGAAAAGGTGCCCCAAGTCATCAAATCGACTTTGGGCACCCAATAAAAATGGTCATTAATCAAGGCCAAGTTAGAGAATAAGTTCCGTTATTATTATAAGTTTGAACACGAACTGTATGATAACCATATAAACCACTTACATGAAAACTAGATCCTTCACTAGGATTTCTATCACGCTGGTAGACATGTCTACCGTTACTATCATAAATATCAATACTATACAAATCTGAACTACTTGAGGCCGTATAAATCTGTACATCCAAAGACCCATTTAAATAAATAGATGCAGAAGTTTGACCCAGTTGATATGACCTTGATCCTTGAGGTGTAACTACACTTTCATTTGTTAATGTTTGTTCAATAACCGATTGTGAACTCGTGTTTGAGTTCATATTTTCTTTAGCATAGGTTAGTTGAGTAGGTACAAAACTTAAAGATAAAGTGAGAGCTGAGAGAGCAGTTAAACCTAGCAGCTTAGATTTTACCATGTTTCTTGTCTCCTTTTCTTTTATTATAATTTACAAATTCATAGTACAATAATTAGGTGAAAAAGTAAACATTTTTTTCCTTATTATTATATATATTGTTGTTTTATAATAAAAAATTCATAAAATATTGAAAATTTCAATAAAACAAGACTATTATGATTCTCTTCAGTTTCAGTAGCATAAATTTTATATTTATTTACTGTATATACTTCGACCGAAAGTTCGTGCTGTGAAATCTAAGTACATATTTTAGTAAATTTTCATTGTATCTATCAATGTTAATCAGGTACTGAAAATTACCTTTAAATACAAGAACTTAGATAACAATGAAACGTTTTTCTGAAAACTAAGAAGTGAGCAGAGCAAGAACAAGCCGATTCAAGTCGCAGCCTAAAAAAGTTTTTTTATCTTAAATATTTCAAGACAAATTAAAACAGCGTGCACCGTTTAATACTGGTGCACGCTGTATACTCATTTTTTGCTTTGCAAAACTTACTACAACATTATGATGGACGGCAAGCAGTATTCGTTCCTGCAGTCTCCAGACGACCCTCTTCAATGAGCCGGTAAGCACGTTGAACTTCTTCATCTGTAGGAGATGGAACTCCCTCCAGCGGATACGCCTTGCCGAGCATTTCCCATTTGTAAACACCCATTTGATGGTAAGGTAAAATTTCGAATTTCTCGACTCCGTTCAACGTTCCAATGAACCGTCCCAAATTGAGTAGATCTTGCTCGTCGTCATGGATACCCGGTACAAATACGTGTCTAATCCACATTTTGCGCCCTTGCTCAGACAACCAGCGGGCCGTACTTAGCATACGATCGTTGGATTTGCCTGTAAGCTTAATATGCTTGTCGTTATCAATGTGCTTAATATCTAGTAGTACCAAATCCGTTACGTCCAGTAGATCATGGATACGACCTGCATCATTAAAGCCGTTACTGTCCAATGTCGTGTGCAAATTCCAGCGACGTTTCACTTCTTTAAACAGCTCTGCTACAAAATGAGCTTGTAATGTCGGTTCTCCACCGGAAACTGTTAATCCGCCTCCCGAAGAACGGTAATAGGCTAAATATGGTTCAATCTCAGCCAATACTTCTTCTAACGTCATCGGATTACCTTCATTTAAGGCCCAAGTGTCCGGATTATGGCAATATTGACATTTCAACAAGCATCCTTGCATAAAGAGCACGAAGCGGATGCCGGGACCATCTACGGTCCCGAAGGTTTCCAATGAGTGTATGTGACCTTTCAACATGTTGCATCATCCTTCCCGCATCCGCTATGCGTGCGTCAGTGTATTATTTGATACGTAAAACTTATTTACATTGTACCGTGGAAAGTACGGTTAATAACATCCAATTGTTGCTCACGAGTCAGCTTGATAAAGTTAACGGCATAACCGGAAACACGAATCGTAAGTTGTGGATAGTTTTCTGGGTGTTCCATTGCATCCAACAGTTGTTCACGAGCAAACACATTGACATTCAGATGATGTGCGTGGCTTCCAAAGTAGCCATCCATCATCGAAACAAGGTTTGTTTTGCGTGTTTCTTCTTCTTTACCCAGTGCTTTAGGCACGATGGAGAAGGTATTCGAGATACCATCTAAGCTGTGTTCATAAGGCAATTTGGCTACGGAACTCAGAGATGCCAGAGCACCTTTTTTATCACGACCATGCATTGGGTTCGCACCTGGTGCGAACGGTTCGCCTGCTTTACGTCCATCAGGTGTTGTACCTGTTTTCTTACCGTATACCACGTTGGAAGTAATGGTCAGTACAGATTGAGTAGGAACCGCATTACGATAAGCTTTATGTTTGCGGATCATGCTCATGAAGCTTTCTACCAGTTCTACAGCGATAGTATCTACGCGGTCATCATTGTTACCGTAGCAAGGATATTCGCCTTCGATTTCAAAGTCAACAGCAATTCCTTTTTCGTTGCGAATTGGTTTAACTTTTGCATATTTAATGGCGCTCAAGGAGTCGGTAGCAACTGACAGACCCGCAATACCACAAGCCATGGTACGAAGAATATCACGGTCATGCAACGCCATTTCAATGCGTTCGTAGCTATATTTATCATGCATATAGTGAATAACATTCAAAGTGTTCATGTACAGTTTTGCCAGCCATTCCATCATAGGTTTGAAACGGCTCAACACTTCTTCGTAATCCAGCACTTCACTTGTAATGGCTGGGAACTCAGGTCCTACTTGAACGCCGGATTTTTCATCCTTACCGCCGTTAATGGCATACAGTAGAGCTTTTGCCAAGTTGGCACGAGCGCCAAAGAATTGCATTTGTTTACCGATTCTCATAGCGGATACACAACAAGCAATACCATAATCATCGCCGTAGATTGGACGCATCAAATCGTCATTTTCATATTGAATGGAGCTAGTTTCAATAGAAACTTTTGCACAATATTTTTTAAAGCCCTCAGGCAGTTTTTCTGACCACAGTACAGTCAAGTTAGGTTCTGGAGCAGGTCCTAAGTTGTACAGTGTGTGTAAGAAGCGGAAGCTGTTTTTGGTAACACGAGTTTCTCCAGTGACAGACATACCACCAATGGATTCTGTTACCCAAGTTGGGTCACCACTGAACAGTTCGTTGTAGTCAGGTGTACGCAGGAACTTAACAATACGCAGTTTCATAACAAAATGATCGACCAGTTCCTGAGCTTGTTCTTCGTTCATCGCACCTTCCTCAAGATCACGTTGAGTATAAATATCAAGGAATGAAGATACACGTCCCAAGGACATTGCTGCACCATTTTGTTCTTTAATCGCTGCAAGATATCCAAAATATACCCATTGGAAAGCTTCTTTTGCATTGTTAGCTGGTTTAGAAATATCAAAACCGTGCTCAGCAGCCATTTGTTTCAATTCATTCAAAGCACGAATTTGTTCAGAAATTTCTTCACGCAGACGGATTACGTCTTCTTCCATGGAATCAACTTCAAGGCTTTTCAATTGAAGTTTTTTATCTTGGATCAAGAAGTCTGCACCATACAGAGCTACGCGACGATAGTCACCGATTATACGACCACGACCGTATGCATCTGGCAGACCAGTAATGATGCCAGCTTTACGAGCTGCTCTCATTTCATCTGTATAAGCGTCAAATACACCTTGGTTGTGTGTTTTACGAATATGAGTGAAAATGTCAACAATGCTTTGTGGCACTTCAAAACCATAGGCTTTACAAGCATCGATCATCATCCGAATTCCACCAAACGGCTGCAAAGAACGTTTGAATGGAGCATCTGTTTGTACGCCGACAACTTGTTCTTTGTCCTTGTCCAAATAGCCTGGTTTATGTGAAATAATGGTGGATGGCGTATTTACGTCTACATCAAGAACGCCGCCGTTTGCCAACTCTTTTTTAGTAAGATCAGATACAATTTCCCACAATGCAGTTGTATTGGCGGTAGGACCAACCAAAAATTCTTCATTGCCCACATAAGGTGAGATATTTGTTTCAATAAAATCGTTGACGTTAACTTCTTTAGTCCATTTTCCTTTTTTAAAACCTCTCCAGCCAGATTGTTGCTCTTGTAATTCTCTCTCAATCACCGACATGTAAATCCCTCCAAATTGTTTGGTCTTCCGGACTTGTGATTTTTTTCACGTTTAAACTATTTCTTGAGCCCGGCCTTTTCACCGATGCCTTACGCTCAGTGTCGGGACCTTTCTTACACTCTTATTGTAGAATAATGATAGAGTGTAGTATGTGACAAAAATCACAATATGAGTGATTTTTGTCACTTTATTTTCCCTAGCTTCACGCATATACCTCTAGCCTTGCCGTTCACCTCCCTTCCCAAACCAAGAGGCTCTCTATATAGAGAGCCTGCATTGGTATTGTATAGGAAAATGCTTAGTTACAAGCCTCTTCATACTATTATATTATTGATCAAAGCGTCCGTAGAAGGCATTACGGTATACATCAGCCAATTCAGTAACCAGCGGCAGCTTTGGATTTGCAGTTGTACATTGATCCTCAAAAGCGCGGTCAGCCAAATAATCTACACGTGATTCAAAGTCTTTTGGATCGAAACCAAGTTGTTGGAACGATTCCTCGATACCGAGTGTTTTGTTCAACTTACGGATCGCGTCAATTAAGCTGTTAACCCCTTCTTCAGTGGTACGTGCAGGCAGTCCCAGTATGCGTGCGATTTCTGCATAGCGCTCATCTGCAACAAAGTGCGAATATTTAGGGAACGATGCAAATTTTGTCGGTTTTTTCGCATTGTAGCGAATAACGTGCGGCAGCAAGATAGCATTCGTGCGGCCATGCGCTGTATGGTATTGTCCGCCCCATTTATGTGCGAGACTATGGTTAATCCCCAAGAATGCATTAGCAAACGCCATACCTGCAAGTGTAGAAGCATTATGCATTTTTTCGCGAGCCAGCTTATCAGCAGTCAGAGCCGATTGCTCCAGGTATTGGAATACCAGTTGAATAGCTTTAATTGCCAGACCATCTGTATAATCATTGGCCATTACAGACACATAAGCCTCGATAGCATGGGTCAGAACGTCCATACCTGTATCGGCTACAGCAGTTTTAGGCAGCGAATATACAAACACAGGGTCAATAATTGCCACATCAGGAGTCAACTCATAGTCAGCCAGCGGGTACTTCGTGTTGCCCAGGTTTTTGTCCGTAATAACTGCAAACGATGTAACTTCCGAACCTGTACCCGAAGTTGTAGGGATAGCCACAAATTGTGCTTTTTGACCCAGACGTGGGTACTTGTAAATCCGTTTACGGATATCCATGAATTTTTGTTTCAAGTTATTGAAATCAGTATCCGGATATTCATAGAACATCCACATGCCTTTAGCAGCATCCATTGGCGAACCGCCGCCGAGTGCGATGATGCAATCCGGTTGGAAACGTCTCATCATTTCAGTACCGCGCTCTACCGTAACTGTCGATGGATCTGGCTCTACTTCGGAGAACACTTCAATAGCAACCGGTGTTTGACGCTGGTGCAAATAATGGATGACACGGTCCACATATCCGAGTTTCACCATCATAGGGTCAGTGATAATGGCTACACGTGTGATATCAGGCATTTTAGCAAGATACTGTGTCGAATTTTTTTCAAAATAGATTTTGGAAGGTACTTTGAACCATTGCATATTCACCGTCCGTTTCGCCACCCTTTTCACATTAATCAAGTTAACTGCAGATACGTTCGACGAAGTCGAGTTACGACCGTACGAACCGCAACCAAGTGTCAACGAAGGAAGGTTGGTGTTGTAAATATCACCGATTGCGCCATGTGTGGAAGGTGCATTTACAATGATACGTCCTGTTTGCAAACGGTCTGCGAAGCGAGCAATAACATCCTCATCTTGCGAATGGATAGCTGACGAGTGACCCATACCGCCGAACTCTACGACTTCAGCAGCACGTTGGATACCTTGCTCTGCATTTTTTACTTTGTAGCAAGCCAATACCGGACTCAATTTTTCCGCAGATAATGGGAATTTGGTTCCTACTCCTTCAATTTCAGCGACCAAAATTTTGGTTCCTGCCGGTACTGTAATACCGCTCATTTCAGCGATTTTTACAGCAGACTGGCCGACAATGGCCGGGTTCACTGCACATTTTTCTACATTCATAGCTCCTTGAGTGAGCTTAGCTGCCTCTTCTTTATTTACAAAGTAGCAACCATTAGCAATCATCAATTTCTTCACTTGCTCGAAGATAGGCTCTTCAATAATTACAGCTTGTTCCGAAGCACAAATCATACCGTTATCAAAAGATTTAGAAAGGATAAGGTCGTTCACGGCCTGTTTGATATCGGCTGTTTTCTCAATAAAGCAAGGTACGTTACCAGGACCTACGCCAAGTGCAGGTTTACCACAGCTATAAGCTGCCTTAACCATGCCTGATCCACCAGTTGCCAAAATCAACGCTACATCAGAGTGGTTCATCAGTACATTTGTTTTATCCATCGAAGGTGCTTCAATCCATTGAATACAATCCGCTGGAGCACCATGTTTAACAGCTGCTTCAAGCAAGACGCGGGCTGCTTCCGCACTACACGATTGAGCAGATGGATGGAAGCCGAAAATGATTGGGTTACGTGTTTTAATGGCAATTAACGCTTTGAACATCGTAGTCGAAGTTGGGTTTGTTACTGGAGTAATCCCCATGATAATACCGACTGGTTCAGCTATCTTTTGAAAACTATCAAAGTCATTGTCTTCAATGACACCGACGGTTTTCTCATTTTTGATGCTATGGTAGACATATTCTGTTGCAAACATGTTTTTGGTGATTTTGTCCTCGTACACACCGCGTCCTGTTTCTTCAACAGCCAACTTCGCGAGGTGCATGTGCTTATCCATCCCTGCGAGTGCCATAGCTTGTACGATTTCGTCAATCTGCTCCTGATTCATACTCATGAAAGCTTGCTGTGCCCGGTTCGCCCGGTCAATCAGCGTTTGAATATACTGCTCTGCGCTTTGCTCTTTTTGGATAACCTCGTTTTTAACAGCCATTTCCCTCATCCTCCTGTTATCTCGTGTACTATCTCTTGTTCACGCACTGATCGTAACACAGCTTTCTAAGATATTTTGTGATTTTTTTCACAATCTATTTAAAATTTTATTTTATGAAGTGAATTAAATCACAAAGTTTGGAATTCTGCCACTTTTACCCCCTCATCTTGCCCCAAAAACGCATTGCACAGGTATATAATGAATTTGAATTGATCAAGTTGCAGATAAAATAACATAGGATACAAAGGGGAAATGGACGATGAGAAACCCTACAAATGTAATGGAAGCCCGCGGCAACACCTGTTGCTTCTCGGAGGCCAGCTTCAACCGGCTGCAAGTGATGATGAAAGATCGAGTTATGCCAGAAAGTTCGCATCTGTTCTGGGAAGGAGATACAGCGGATAAGCTGTTTTATATTAAGCGCGGACGCGTAAAAGTGACCAAAACTACGGATGAGGGTAAGGAACTTATTCTATATATGTATCAAAGCGGCGATCTTGTTGGTCAAGCTGATCCTTTCTTCGGCACTAAGCATTCCTTTTCTGCTGAGGTTCTGGAGGACAGTGATATTGGCGTAATCGATCATACAGATTTGGAGTTGCTTATTTGTCAGCATTGTGATTTTGCGATTGACTTTATGAAATGGATGGGATCGCATCACCGCATTACCCAGACCAAGTTCCGCGATTTGATGATGTACGGCAAGCCTGGCGCTCTATGTTCCACACTCATCCGACTATGCAACACCTATGGTGAGCCTCACGGCGACTATATTCTGATTCATAAAAAGATTACTCATACTGACTTATCAAATATGATCGGTGCTACCCGGGAAAGTGTAAATCGGATGCTCAGTGATCTGCGTAAGAAAAATGCAGTCGAATACGATAATGGTATGATTGTTGTCAAGGATTTGGAAATGCTGCAAGGTGTATGTCATTGTGAATTGTGCCCACGTGAGATTTGCCGGATATAATAAATTTTTTTAATGTAAAAGGGAGTGCTGTAAGCCATTATTAGCTTATAACACTCCCTAATTTTATTCCACTCCCCATTTTTTAGAGAACGGACGGGACAGTAACAAAGCACATAACTCGACCTTCTTCTGCCTACCCACTTTAAAACTGCAAACATAGATAACTTAAATTTCCCATCTCATAGCTTCTATGGATGACCTTAGCTTTGTTTGCAGGGTCGCCACTACCCATTGCAATAAACAACGGTACAAAGTGTTCTGCTCTAGGTACAGCCTGACGAGCATACGGCGCTTCGCTTTCATAGTGATCTAAAGCTTCTATATCTCCGCTTTGCACTTTTTCGATAATCCAGTCATCAAAATCAATTGCCCAACGTTCCGTTTTCGTTTCTCCCCATTTGACAATACGCAGATTATGGACAGTCACGCCACTGCCAATGACCAGAATATCTTGTTCTCCCAACTCACGCAGCACTTCACCAATGGCAAATTGTGCTTTGGGCGAGAGGTACGGATTTACGGAAATCTGAACTACCGGAATGTCTGCCTCAGGATACATACGATGCAACAATGTCCAGGAACCATGATCCAGTCCCCTCACCCGATCAGTTTGTACATCGATGCCGTTTTGTTCATATAACTTTTTCAACTTATTAGCTAGTTCAACAGAACCATGTGCTGGATATTTCACTTCGTACAGTTCCGGTGGAAAGCCTCCAAAATCATAAATTGTATCGTATATGTCATCCATTGAACTAATCGTTAACATTTGTGTCTCCCAGTGAGCTGTAAAGATAACAATCGCCTTAGGACAACTGCTCTAAAAATGCAGTATAGTCCGTCTGTTCAATAGCAAGCATAGGTGATCCGTGGGCTAAAAATAAAGATGGTATCATTAAAATCTCCTTATCGTATACAGTTTATTTTATTCATATAGTAACTTTATGTAAGTTATAATACATAAGTAATAGAGTAATGTCAATCTCGATGCCAGCATATACTCAAAGATCAGCAATTTCTTTAAATAAAGATTGATATAGGTATAAAGTCATAGTAATATGTAACTAATAAATTTTAAAATACTACTATATTCCGATACAAAGGACTGGTTTCTATGGAGATACATACTTCGAATTACCCAAAATGCGGTTCCATTTTCCGTCAAAATCTTAGAAACCTGTGTAGCACTTGTATTCAAGAAGAAAATATATTCTTTGACCGCTGTTCTAACTATCTATGGAGGCATCCTTCTACTCATACCCGCCAACTCAGTGATGTGACTGGCACACCTATGGATTTGCTCACAGATTGGGTAAGAGCAGGCAAATTTCCCTCCACATACAGTCAGCTTGATTATCCTTGCGAGTCTTGCCGTTCTCCCATTTATGCAGGAAGACTTTGCCACTCGTGCTTAGGCACATTTCGTACAGCCGCACTGGATATTCAATCCCGTGTCCCCCGCCGTACAACAGCCGGAGTATTCTCAGTAGCAGGCCGTGCTAAAAGCTATTAAGCCGTACTGCCTATCACAAAATAAAAAAACAGCCTTTTTCCTAGGAAAAGGCTGTTTTGCTATGAAAAACACTTAATGAGTTTGGTGATCATCTAATCCATTCCTCAGCCCAAAATTGAATCTGCTCCATAACCGGCTGAAGTGCACGACCTTTGGTGGTTAGCTCATATTCAATGCGGACAGGAGTTTCCGGATATACATGGCGTGTAAGAATCCCTTCATTTTCCAGATCCTTCATCCGCTCTGATAACATTTTGTCACTCATTGTGGGAATCAGATTGGAAATATCCTTAAACCGCTTGGGACCGCTCATCATGGATTGAATAATCAATCCATTCCAGCGCTTACCTAGACATGAAAAGGCGGTTTCAAAGCGCGGACACATTTTTGTAAATTGCGGTTGACTCTCCAAATTTTTCACCTTCTTTTGCATTTCGGTTTGATAAAGCTTTCCTTTTGTTAGTATATATCATTTTAGCATACTTTATCCCGAAAGAAAACACTTTCTTAAATTTAATTACCTGTGATGATAAAGTTGCCATGACCAAAACTGATTATACAACAAACCAATGCGGCAGGTATATGTCTAATTCGTTAAATACAAAAAGGCGGAATCCCAGAGGTTCCGCCTGTAAATCTGTTCTTTATAGAATTTATCATAATATGATAATTGTAACTATACCAACACTCCACCAAGAGGCCTTACTGGTTCACTCCTACCATATATTGGTTTTTTATTACTTGTCGGAGAAGCCCAACGGATGCTGTTAGCAATGACCTTCAAAATATCAGGTTGGTAATAAGTTGGATAGGTTTCATGCCCTGGTCTGAAATAAAATATTTTACCACTGCCTCGATGGAAGGTGCATCCAGTTCTAAATACTTCGCCGCCTTCAAAGTTACTGATAAAGACCAGTTCATCCGGCGCAGGAATATCAAAGAACTCTCCATACATCTCTTCCTGCTCTAAGAGAATTTTGGCGTCTATCCCTTCTGCAATGGGATGTGACGGATTTACTGACCAAATAATCTCCTGCTCTCCTGCAACTCTCCATTTTAAATCACAACTGGTGCCCATCAGAGCTTTAAATGGCTTAGAAAAATGGCCTGAGTGCAGTACGATGAGGCCCATCCCTTCCTGCACACGCTTGACGACACGCGCTGTAACTTCATCGCTCACCTGATCGTGGGCTTTATGTCCCCACCACAGCAGCACATCTGTGGAATTGAGGATTTCTTCTCCCAAACCATGCTCGGCATTATCACGCAGAGTAGCTGTTCGAATGGCAAAACCTTCATCTGCCAAGCCGTCAGCCAATGCTTGGTGTATGCCGTTAGGATAAATCCGTTTGGCTTCTTCATTTAACTTCTCGTTCAGAAATTCATTCCAAATGGTGACGTTAATCATCACAGTTCCCCCTATTAGGTTAGACCCACCACATCTCGCTAAGCGGTTCTTCAATCAGGACCTGGCGAAGATTATGGACAGCCTTAGTAAAGCCTTCTTCTACAGACATCAGACCGTCTTCATGCTCAATACTCACTACATAATCGTATCCCACCAGACGCAGAGCACTGATAATATCTGCCCAGGTTTTTACATCATGACCATAGCCCACAGTACGGAACTGCCATGCACGATCTAACATATTCGTATACTCCTGCATATCAGTAAGTCCGTATTTATTAACATTGATCGGATCAATCGTCGTATCCTTGGCATGGAAATGGTGGATGGCTCCCTCTCGGCCCAAAATTTGAACCGCCTGTACGGGATCAATTCCCTGCCACCACATATGGCTCGGGTCCAAATTAGCACCAATGACCTCTCCTGCCGCTTCACGCAAACGAAGTAAGGTTGCTGGTGTATGCACGGAGAAGCCCCCGTGTAACTCCAGCCCTATTTTAACATGGTGATCTGCTGCAAATTTACCTGTCTCGGTCCAGTAAGGAATAATTTTATTTTCCCATTGCCACTTCAATACTTCTTGAAAATCATTAGGCCACGGAGCTACGGGCCAGTTTGGATACTTCGCGTCCTCGTGATCCCCCGGACAGCCTGAGAAAGTGTTCACAACAGGAACTTCCAGCTTTTCCGCCAATCGGACTGTTTTCAAAAATGCATCATGATCTGCCTGTGCCAAATGCTTTTGCGGGTGAAGAGGATTGCCATGACAGCTAAGCGCGCTAATCGTTAGTCCGCGAGATTCTACTGCCTTTTTAAAATTTTTGAGCGCCGTATCGTTCTCCAGCAGCTCATCAGGCTTGCAATGCTTATCTCCCGGGTTGCCACCTGTTCCAATTTCTACAGCATCCAATCCCTGAGAAGCCACATAATCCAGCGCCTCCTCCAGCGAACGTCCACCAAACAGCACCATAAATACTCCAAGTTTCAAAAGAAATCCCTCCCTGTATCATATGTGAAAAAAGCTGCTTTCATTATAGTGATTGTCTATTCGGGATAATTACAGGCTTAGTCAAAGTAAACTGCTTTTCCCGTGCGGGCCGATTCATAGATGGCTTCCAAAATTTCAGTAACAACCAGTGCCTGCTCCGGCTTCACAAGAAGTTCTTTGTCGTCCAGAATAGATTCGATCCACAGACGGGCTTCACGGTCTGCTTCATTTTCCGTTTCACCGGAGTAAAAGGCAACTCCTCCTGCATTCAGATCTATTTTTGTATCAAACAAACGGCTATTTTTTTCTCCGTTAATGCGCAATCCATCCTGCATATCTGCTCCGCCTTCGGTACCGCATAACAACGTCTTGGCTTCACCAAACTCTACAACATTTAATGCCCAGCTGGATTCCAATACAATTGTAGCTCCATTTTGCATGGTGATGAATCCAAAAGCTGAGTCCTCTACTTTAAATTCATCAGGATTCCACGGTCCAAAAGCGTTTGCTGCATTTTTTCGGTCTCCCAGCTTATGGAAGGTTGAACCTAGTACGCTTTTAGGCTTGTAATTATCCATCAGCCAAAGTGTCAGGTCGAGTGCGTGTGTGCCGATATCAATAAGCGGGCCACCCCCCTGTTTCTCTTCATCCAAGAACACTCCCCAGGTTGGAACCGCACGGCGGCGTAGAGCAATGGCTTTACCCAGATAAATCTCACCAAGCTCTCCTTGCTCGACCAATTGCTTCAGATACAGACTGTCATCACGATAACGATTTTGATAAGCAATGGACAGCTTTTTGCCTGTACGGTTGGCCGCATCAAGCATTTCCCGTGCCTGCTCAGCAGTTTTAGCCATCGGCTTTTCACATAGCACATGCTTACCTGCCTCCAGCGCCGCTACTGTAATTTCTGAGTGCGAGTCGTTAGGGGTACATACATGTACAACTTCAATGTCTTTATTTTCTAGCAACTGACGGTAATCGCTATAAACTTGCGATCCTTCTGCACCATACTTTTCAGCAGCCTCTTCAGCACGTTCTGGTATAATGTCACAGAAAGCAATGATTTCTGCTCTCTTTTGCTTGGCAAGACTCGGCAAGTGTTTGCCGTTGGCAATGCCCCCACAACCGATAATCCCGATCTTTAGTGTTTTAGACATGAATATTTCCTCCTTGAGCTGCGTATTGTTGGAGCCACTTCATACTGGTTTCAATGCTTTCGATTGGAGGATTTGAGCTGAAATCCTGTTCCACGACAACCCAATCCACACCTGCTTCAATAGCGGCGTCTGTAATAGCCTGAAGCTGCACTTCTCCTTTGCCTAACTCTACAGTAATTGCTTTCTGCTGCTCGTCACGTGCCATATCCTTTAAGTGAATGATAGGTAGGCGTCCACGATATCGTCCGATGTATTCCACTGGATCATAGCCTCCATAGTATACCCAACAAGTATCCATTTCGACCTGTAACAAATCATCGGGAACCGCATCATATAGAGCATCGAATACCGGGCGATCATTGATTTTCTCTGTTAGTTCAAAATCATGATTGTGATAGGCGAGTATCAACCCATGCTCCTTTACTTTTTCACCAATATGATTCAGATTAACAAAAAGGTCATCCCACTCCCGCTCTTCTTCGGTTAAATAAGGAACAATGAGGTATTTATTGCCCAATTCTTTGTGATATGCAATTTCCTCATCCAAATGATGCAGCAAGCGGCTGTATTGTATATGGGTTCCGACAACCTCCAGATTCAGCTCATCCAAAAGCGCTCTGACATCCTTGGCACTACGTCCGAAAAAGTTATGAAACTCAACCCCTTTGTAGCCCAGCTCAGCTACCTTGCGCAATGTACCTTCAAAATCCTGTTCAAGCTCTTCCCTAACTGTGTATAATTGCAATCCTACTTTAGTCATTCTCCTTCACCTCTTTGTCAGGATGAATTTCCGTTATATCTGTTCCATTACACCTGCTTGCCCGCCTCTGGTATCGCACATCTGCAGTGCCTGGCAGCCAGGTACCGGCAGATAAAATGCAAGCTCCATCTCAGGCCGAAGCATCGATCCATCCACTTTGTATACGTTTTCAACACTCAATTTATCGACCCTCTCCTTGGCCCTTCCATTCAATAGATCACCAAAGGTCACTACTTCAAAGGGCGGGTTGGTTTGGAGAATTTTAAGATATACCAAGCTAGTGTTACCACAGCTGATAATCCCGGCCTTGATTCGTTTTACGTCTTCACACTCCTTGGCCTCTAACATGTACTTTCTCATCTAACATGTAAGCTTTACAGTTCACATGGTATTCTATTTTGCTTTCGTTTAAAATGAATAATATGATTAAAACATGAACAATCTGGTCAATATTTGAAACATCCATATGCCCAAAGGAGTCATCATCATGTCTATCATTGAGCCTTGCCAGGTTCTTACCGCAGGCTATTCCTTCCACCGTAAGCCCTTTTATTCGAACCAGCCTGATGGAATCAAAAATTATTTATTCCGTCTGCAAACAGATGGACGCTGTCAAGCACGCATTGACGGGAAAATGACACGGATTGAGGCAGGTGATCTGCTGCTGTTCAATCCAACCGAGCCTTATGAACTGGATATTCACAGTGAGTTGAATCCCATGGGAGAACAGGTTGTTGAAAGTGGGGATTATCACATTTTTTTCGGTGGTCCGTGGGTAGATGAGTGGTGGAATCATCACAAACGTCCCAACCGAATTAAGGTTCAACTCACAGAAGCCCTGCTTGGTCTATTTCGTCAGCTCGTGTTGGAGCAGCGACGTATTTCTAATCCTTACCCGGAAATATCAAGCTATTACATACGCATTTTATGTTTGGAGTTTGACCGTATACTATCCGAGCAACCCATTGCTACTCATCATAACTATCTTGCTTATCAGATAAAAAATTATATTGAAGAAAATGCATCATCTAATTTTAAGCTGGATGATGTCTCTTCACATGTTGGAATCAGCGTATCACGAGCGGTACACCTTTTTAAAGAAACGTTCGATACGAGCATTATGCAGTACACACTGGACATCAGGCTCAACATGGCAAGGGAGCGTATCATTTTCAGTCCCATGTCACTGGAACAAGCCGCCGAATCGTCAGGATTTGCTAACTACACATACTTTCATCGTGTATTTCGTTCCCGCTTTGGTATGTCGCCCAAGGAATTCAGGTTGATTCACCGCGAGCAATTGTAGGAAAAAGAGAGCGTTCAGGGGAACGCTCTCTTTTTTTATAACAATATACCGATACTACTCACATACCACAATCTGTTTTTACGGAGCAATTGTCAGCATCACTACCGACATCGGCGGCAGCGTAACATCCAAATGCTGATCTTGCAGTTGATAAGATGTAAAAGCTTCCTTTTTCACACGCTCTGGCTGATCAAATGTATTATGTGCCTGCATATCGTCACTGGCTAAGACAACACCAATGATCTCCTTAACCTCTTCGAGTCCTCTTAGCTCAAGGCTCAAATTTGTCGATTCACCTGGATGGACGTTGCATAAGCTTATATGAATAAAGCCATCTTGTGCCTTAGAGGCGGACACACTTACTTGTGGGATGGAATCTCCATCATACTCATAGTTGCCTACCTTCGCATGAATAGCCAGTGCTTGTGCATCCTGATGCACTTTGAACATTTCAAATACATGGTATGTCGGGGTCAACAGCATAGCAGGGCCTTCTGTCAAAACCATCGCTTGCAAAACGTTGACCATTTGAGCAATGTTGGTCATTTGCACACGATCATGATGATTATGGAATATGTGCAGGTGTAGTCCGGCTACCAGCGCATCCCGCATCGTATTTTGCTGATAAAGGAAGCCAGGATTGGTACCCGGCTCGGTCAGGAACCAAGTTCCCCATTCATCGACGATCAGCCCGACCCGTTTGTCAGGATCATATTGGTCCATAATGGCAGAGTGACGAGTAATCAGTTCATCCATATGCAATGATTTTTTCATCGTCTCAAACCATTCTGCTTCATCAAAACCAACTGCGTGTCGTTTCCCTTCCCAACTCCCCGGAATTGTGTAGTTGTGTAGACTCAAACCGTCCATCAGATGCCCGGCTTCGCGCATCAGCACTTCGGTCCAACGGTAATCATCCACATTCGCCCCACCAGCTATTCGATAAATGCGATTCTCTCCATAGTTACGGACATATGTCTGATAGCGGCGATACAAGTCGGCATAATATTCAGGGCGCATGTTACCGCCACAGCCCCAGTTTTCGTTACCTACTCCAAAATATTTGAGCTTCCAAGGTTTTTCACGACCGTTTTCCTGACGCCATGCAGCCATAGGGGACTCCCCGTCAAAGGTCATGTACTCTACCCACTCCGACATTTCCTGCACTGTACCACTGCCTACATTCCCACAAATATACGGCTCTGCATTCAATAGCTCACACAGCTGGAAAAACTCATGTGTACCAAAATGGTTATTTTCAACCACACCGCCCCAGTGCGTATTTACCATTCTTTTGCGGTTTTCTTTCGGTCCAATCCCATCTTTCCAATGATATTCATCCGCAAAACAGCCCCCAGGCCAGCGCAGCACAGGAATGTTCAGCTGTTTCAGCGCTTCTACCACATCATTTCGAATTCCGTCAGTGTGAGGGATTGGAGAGTCCTGTCCCACCCATAAGCCTTCATAAATGCATCGTCCAAGATGCTCAGCAAATTGCCCATAAATATTTTTATTAATTATGCCCTGTTCCCAATCGGTATTTACAATAACAGAACCCTTCACAACAAACCCTCCCAAAACATTAAGATTGTTGGAATACCACATAATGATTACGCTTTCATAACGGTATAAATTACACTCTCACTACCGTTACTTTTTGGACTCTAATGTTACACGTTGTCATGCCTAAAAACCTGTTAATTAATATAAATATTAATAATTAAATAAAAACATTTTACGTGTTTAATATATTTTATTGTCTACAATTTGTCAATTGCTAACAACAAAGTCCAAGCAAACTAAAAAGGTCCGCCATTAAGGCAGACCAGGGGATGACTACTTTAGCCTGTAATCTCAGGTTTAACTGAGTCTGGGCTTTACATTTTTCAAGCTGATCCTTGCCAACGTGAACCATGGTAGCTGGGACAATTTTGAGCTGCTGCCAGGGCACGTATACGAACAATACTTCCGCTACTGCCACATGTATGCCCCGACATTAACTCATTGCATTGTGCGCAGGCCAACAGTCTGGCTTCGTACACTTCATCGTTTACACATTCCATTTTGGGTCTCATATTGTTTAGTATTCTGGTAATTTGCTCTTCCGATAAAGCGATATCTCTTTCACAGCCTTTACAAGTGCTTGGCACAGGTATATCTTCCATCGTCAGCTTACCCTCCCGATCAACAATATCCTCAGTAAATAGTTTATTTACACGATGTTATGATGATTTTGCCAGATGTTTTATTTTAGCTGGACTTATTTTCGTTCCGACGGGAGCTGGGCAGCCGCCTCGGATACGACCATCGCCAAGTCCTCATTTCCGAACATGGACAGCACACCTAATACCGTATCCAGCGGAATATCACCTGCTTCTTCGCGCGATACAGTCAGTTTGCGTATTCGTAGCAGACGCTCGTTGCTATCCTGCTGTGGATACGCTACACGATATAATTCCTCTGGCTCCAAGCCGTTATTAATGCACCATTGAGCAAACACAAGGATCATCATATCTTCTTCTTGCTTATAATTTTCAATGATGGCTTCTTCTAACTGTTTTCCGCGGTTGTCTTCCATTGATACATTTCTCCTTCAACCTATAACTCTTGATGTCTCGATCGTCATGGTTCCTTATTAATTACGCAAACGACTAATCAGTTCTTCTGCCAGCATATGGCTTTCCAGGACTTTTCCAGCTTGTATCGCACACTTCTCCGGACGATGAATATGCTCCAGAAAATGATTCACCACCCCGGTAAATCCCCGTCTTTCTAATATTGTATCCCAACTTCCAAAAGTTTGAGTTTGTGATAAATTATTTTTTTGCATGAAAACAGCCTGTTCCATATTCGTTACCTCAACAGACCGTCCTGCCCCGTGAAGCTCCAGCTTCTCTATGTCAGCCCCTGCCTGTCTGCTCATACTGTATGTACCGGCAGCATCCCCCAAACGCAAAGTCCCAAATGCAGCGTCCATGTAACCTTCACTCGTTGTATTCAGACTACTATGCAGTTGCTCATAATCATCGCCACCCAGCCATAATAGCAAGTCAAGCATGTGAATTAAATCATCATAAACCGTCTGTGCCGCCGGTCTACGATCATATCCAGTTCGGTGTTTAATCGCCGCACATTGACTGAAACCACCCACTTCCTCTAGCCAAGCTTTTGCAGCCACATAGTGCGGAGCAAAACGCCGATTAAAACCTACCGCCAGCAGTACAGCCTGTGCCTCCGCGAAAGCAGTCATTTCCAGATTCTGACGAACATCATAGGACAATGGTTTATCCACGTACACCGCTATCCCTTTTTCAATACACGCCATGACTAGGTCAAAATGTGCTTCGGTGGCCGCATGTATAAATACAGCTTCCGGCTCCCATGCCAGCATTTCCTTCACATCCGTCGTTCCTCTAGGTAGTCTATACTGCTCCATAGTAGAACTAACCGGCTCCTGTGAACGGTTCATGACACCTACGATGTCTACGCCTTGGTGTGCAGACAGTAACGGCAGGTACACTTTACGAGCGATACCACCCAATCCTGCAATCGCTACTCTTGTCTTGATTTGCTTGTCCATATCGTTCCACCTCTAATCACTCATTTCATCTGTTGTCTAGTTTACATGGAAGTCCGCTGACAAGCAAAGAAAAGAGGCTACTCCCGATCCAGATGGACCTGACGGAACAGCCTCTAAGACTTGAGTATCCAGCTTCAGCCAGATTACTTCAATATAAGTTAGCTTATGCGTGCAATGCTTCCTTTTTTGTTTTCTCACTTTTTATTTTTTTAACACGCATCCCAATGGCTACAACCAAAACTACAACCAAGGCTTCGAAACCATATTTAACGACTCCATTTGCGAACCAATGTGCAATTAATGGCTCAGCCACCACCATTTTAGCAGCGGTATACGCTAATACTGCGGCTCCAATTGTAATCACTACCGGGTAACGTTCTGTCAGTTTCAGAATAATCGTGCTTCCCCATACCATGATCGGAACGGAGATTGCCAGACCGAGAATAACAAGTAGCATATCCCCATGAGCGGCTCCCGCAACAGCAAGCACATTATCGAGTCCCATCATTGTATCCGCAATAATAATGGTGCGAATCGCTGCCCACATCTGATTTGTAGCTGAAATTTCATGTTTTTTCTCTTCGACCAACAACTTATAGGCGATATAGATAAGGGCGAGACCCCCAACCAAACGCAATCCATATATTTGCAGTAAGTATGTGACCAGCACGGTAGCAATCACACGAATGATGACTGCTCCGACCGTTCCCCAGATAATGACCTTCTTTTGATTGGCCTTATCAACATTCCGCGCCGCCAAGCCGATTACGATCGCATTATCACCAGCTAGTACCAGATCAATGATAATGATGGACAATAATGCGGTTAAAAACTCAATTGACAAAAAATCCATACGTTTCTCCCACCTTCTTTATTTATTTGTTATACTGTACATAGTTCAGCGCTTTATACTAAAAAAGCGCCATTTCGCAGAATCCGGAAACGGCGCTTGACCCCATTTTGGCATCAAAAAAAGACCATTTACCCGGATTCCTAAAATCCTGGCAAAGGTCTCGCTTACAACATTACGTTGCCAATAAAGCCGGGGATTAAGAATCCCGTAATGACGACTTTACTCGCTGAGCTACTCCCCTTTGGGAACTATTCTGTTAGTGGCAGTATAGCATACATTTTTGGGAATGTGAACCCTATTTTTTTCTGTATAAGCAATAAGCCGAACAGGGATATTGAAAGAGGTATGTAAATGAAAAAATGGTTACTCCCCGCGGCTTATGTTTCGCTGCTCTGCATCGCGTTTATCTACAGATATGATTGGCTCGCATGGGCAGACAAGCAAACCTCCTTTCCGGTTCTGCTGCTGCTCGCATTTTTATTCGCGTTAATTCCGTTTATCCCTTACAAGCTGATTATCGCTTCCATTGCTTATGCAGCAGGCGCCTGGCAAGGTGCTCTGATTTGCTGGCTTGGCACTACTTTCGCTGCGTTGGTCGTATACAGTGCCGTACGTACCCTGTTTCGTGACAAAGGACGTGCTTATTTGGAGCGTGTTCCTGCACTGGAGCGCTTCAATCAGGTCATGGAGAAAGAGCCTTTTACTGCTGTGCTACTGGCTCGCCTGATTCCAGTCATTCCTCAGGCAGCTGTAAATGTATATGCCGGAGTAGCAGGGTTTCCTTTCTGGAGCTTTATGCTAGGCACAGCGATCGGCAAGCTTCCAGCAATTGCAGTGTATGCTTATGCAGGCGGTACCTTTGCGGAACATCCAATCACGGGTTTGTTTATTTTACTGCTATATACTGCACTGGTAGGTGGCGGATTTGTACTTTACCGAAAAAGAGTTAGGCGCGCCAACAAAACATGATAGCAATGAGTTTGTACCGGTTCTGTAGAATGTTTGATTGCTTTTTTTGGGACACACTACAGCTACGCAGCTGAGTACTTTCTGATGTTTCGTTGGATTTTGCAAAAATCCCGTATATAATTTAATTGTAAGCTATTTAAATAACAACTAATTAAACATTCTCAGATTGGAGTGATAAAATATGAGCACCAACAATCCAAACACGGTAGAAAAGGCAACTTTTGCGGGCGGCTGCTTCTGGTGCATGGTCTCCCCTTTTGAGGAAATGCCCGGTATTTTGAAGGTTAGATCTGGATATACAGGGGGACATACCGAAAATCCTACCTATGAAGAGGTATGCTCTGAAACAACGGGACATGTGGAAGCCGTGCAGATTACATTCGACCCCCAAGTGTTCCCGTATGAAAAACTGTTGGAGTTATTTTGGCAACAGATTGATCCAACGGATGAAGGTGGACAATTTCACGATAGAGGTTCATCCTACCAAACGGCTATTTTCTATCATAATGATGAACAACGCATCAAGGCAGAGGCTTCCAAAGAAGCTCTCGCTCAAAGTGGCCGTTTTGACAAGCCCATTGCAACATCTATTCTGCCTGCCGCAACTTTTTATGAAGCAGAAGAATATCATCAGGACTATCATAAGAAAAACCCCGCTCACTACAAACGCTACCGCAAAGGGTCGGGACGTGAAGATTTTATTGAGCAAAATTGGGCTGCCAAGATTGATAAGTCCGGGCTCAAAGATCGGCTGACGCCTATTCAATACGAAGTAACACAAAAAAACGCGACCGAGCGCCCATTTCAAAATGAGTTTTGGGATCATGAAGCTGAAGGCATTTACGTGGATATCGTATCAGGAGAGCCTTTGTTTAGTTCACTGGACAAATATGAT
The DNA here is from genome assembly GCF_054113385.1 of Paenibacillus sp. ALE2. NCBI lineage: Bacteria > Bacillati > Bacillota > Bacilli > Caryophanales > Paenibacillaceae > Paenibacillus > Paenibacillus sp. ALE2. The sequence goes on along the minus strand of NZ_CM134213.1, from coordinate 3,878,525 downwards.
GCGGGTTGCGGCTGGCCTAGCTTTACCCGTCCGTTGCGCAGTTACAATGTCAAAGAAAAGACCGATCTCAGCCATTTCATGATTCGTACCGAGGTGCGAAGTCGCGAAGCAGACTCCCATTTAGGGCACGTATTCGATGATGGTCCAGGTCCAGAGGGTTTGCGTTATTGTATCAATTCTGCCGCGCTCCGCTTTGTGCCTCAGGAAGACTTGGAGCGTGAAGGATATGGAGCATATAAGTCATTATTTGAAAAGTAAGCAGCCGTAAAATCATTAAGGCTGACCCGGAATCATCTTTATTAGATGGTCACGGGTCAGCCTTTTTTGGATATGGCAGCACATCTTTACGATCTAGCTCATCACCCACCCAAGCCAAATGGCTAGCGGTACCAGCAATAGCTGAGCTAATAAAGTTCCTGCCAAACGCGAGATGATCATCCAACCGTACACACTATTCATCCGAATTAGGGGTAGCTCCCCTCGTAGCGTTTTTTCTGACAACACCGCCAATCTTGGATCAATTAACAAGGTCAACAATACCGTTGCGACGCCATTGATTAAGCCTGACGACATTGACATTGCCGTACCTTGGGCGGGCCATAGAAATGACGCATACAAGGCAGATACCACTCCAGTTGTATAAATTGCGGTAACGGCAATATTTAAAATAATTAGACGCTTGGGGATCACTCCACTGATCAGGGAGGTAAGCATGGACCAGCTAGGGCGCTTTATGTAGTAGCCTGCATGCTTCCAGCGATTTCGACTCATTAAATGACGTATTAAAGCTGGAATAGATCCAGTATGCTCCAAATGCACAATCCATCTGGCTGACATGCGCACCACTGTTGGATACAGTAATATAGCAAACATAGTTCCAACGGTGGCGGCCAGCAGTACCCCGTGCATATACAGTTCCAGTCTCGTATCCGTTCCGCCCAATTGTGCTGACTCTTTAGCCTGATCGACCATCCCTCCAAGTAAAGGCCCCTGCGCCATATTGGAGGTGCGTGAAACCAACAGCAGCATTCCGGCCACGGTTAAGGCCAATCCAATCCGACGTGCTCGCAAACCACCAAGCCGAAGAGCATAAGACAAACTATCGGTAGTATGAATGATGATGGTTAGTAAAAAAACGAAACCCCAGGCAAGCAAATGTTCCACTCCTTTTTCTGGTATTCTGCACACCATTATACGCCTTTTCTCAAGATATATTTTACAATACATTCATTACTTTAATTTTTGTTTGTCTAAGCCAACAACGGGTAATACATAGTACAACACCTGCTAAAAAGGAGTGTGCAACAATGCCTTGGAACAAACATGATTACCCGCCATCCATGAAAAATCTGGAACCCCGGGTGCGAGAAAAAGCCGTTGATATCGCTAACGCTCTACTCCGCGAGGGCTATGAAGAAGGGCGTGCTATTGCGATTGCCACTGCTCAAGCTGAGGAATGGAACGATAATCATCCTGTAGAAGAAAATAAGAAGCAGTAGAAAAAATACAAAAACAGCATTCAAGTTACAATGGGTATGACCAAAATTTTGCTTTTTCTAATTCTAAAGAGTCCTTCATGTGTTGCTGAACGTGAATTGCCGAGCGATCAAAGAAGAGGGAGATGAAGCTGAATACAGCGAAAGGGTGTTACGTAAGAAGATTTCTCTCCTGACGTAACACCCTTTCCTTATTGACGAAGGCTGTGGACGACCGGCACTGTTTTGGTAACTACCTTTTTAGCGGGAATAGCCGCTGGCAGTACCTTTTTCACAGGTCGGTGCAATTGGAACGTGGTCGTCCATGTAATTATTTTTCCGGCAAGCCACACAGCCAGTATTGTAAACATTGTTTCCTTTACAGGCAGATACAACAGCGATAATCCTAGCACGATGATGTCACTGACAATAAACACGTTGCCGATTTTCCATCCGCGCCACTCGCTCACCAGCAGAGACAAAATATCATCGCCCCCGGTTGCTCCACCGAATCGCAGTACGATTCCGGCTCCTAAACCTGTGAGCACCCCACAAAGTAGAGCTGCTATTAGCAGATTTCCATGCAGGTCTATAACCAGAGTCGAGTATTTCTCAAATCCTGCATAAAACAGTGAAAAGGCGACGGCTCCGATTAATGATAGCATCATAAATCTTTTGCCCTTCAGTACCCATGCCAGCAATATGACAGGAACATCAAGCATCAGCATACTCCATGCTGGAGATATGCCAAACGCATAATGCCCCAGCAGAGCTAAGCCTGCAAATCCGCCCTCTGACAAATGATTCTGGGCGTTAATGTGATAGTACGTAAAAGCTAAAATGCATGTTCCGAGCAACATGACAGCAATCTGTCTCAGTGCTCCATTGTTCACGATAGATTCGTAAGTTTTCCTCATACAGGCTCCCTCGGTTTCTCGTAAGTTTGATGTGGATGAACCCACTCTTACGGAAGCAACCTGGTAAGATGTGCCTGGAGGACTTGGTCCTTCGCATGTACAATCCCCTCTTCCGCAGAGTTGGCTTTCGCAACTTGACGTTACTCCGCGGAAAAGCTAAGTATAAGACAGATCAAATCGTTTCCAAATCGTCCTTTGGGGAAGTATCCTTCGGGGACACATGGTATCCTGATCCTTTCTTTTGTGGAATAAAACTCCGACATTTCTGTGGTGCATATAATTCTATAATTTATTATACCACACCTTGTCACCTGCTAAACAGCTTGCTTTTTTGCTGCACCATATTTTATTTTATGTGTGAGCATGCTTTATTGTATGTGCGAGTTGACGCATTATACCAAAGGTTTGGCGAGTACACATTCAATGACCTGAGTGTGTTTTATTTTCACTTGGAGTTATTACCCTTAGTTTGGCTGTTCTGCGCTGATTGGCCATAAATACGCCCCCGAGTATAAGAACCAGACCGGTCAGCACGTTCCAGCCGATATGCTCATTCAGAAGTAAAAAGCCCCATACGATGGCACTCACGGGTACAAAATACGTTACCGAAGAAGCGAATTCCGCACTCCCCCGCAAAATCATATAGTTGAACAAGATATATGCTACCCCTGAACCCAAAACTCCTAGTCCTATTAGGGAACCTAATACTCCTGGAACAGAAACGATCGACAAATCTGGTCTCTCTACAATTACCATCATAATACCACCCCCTGCTGCCGCACCAAACAGTGTCGCAAAGGTCGCCTGATACATGGAAAGATTGGAAAGAAAACGTTTGGAGAGCTGTGTTCCAAATCCGTAGCAGAGAGTCGCAAGCAGCATACATCCAAAACCTACCGGATCAACAGAAATAATAGAGGCAGGATTAATACCCAATAAAATAATAATTCCTATAAAAGCGAGCCCCATTCCTAACCACTGCAGGCGATGAAATATAGCTCCGAAGAAGACAAGACCCACCAACATAGTCCATATTGGCGTGGTGGCATTCAATACAGAAGCCATGCTGCTAGCTATTCTGGTCTCACTAAAACCAATCAATGTCCATGGTAAAACCATGTTGACACATGCTACCAGAATAACCGATTTCCACGGAATGCTTTTGATTTTAAACGGCTTGCGTATAAGAAGCATTAATAAGATGATAAAAATAAGACCAAAACTGGATCGCAGAAATACAATGGTCCACGGTCCTACTTGATGTAGCAATAACACCTTAATAAACATAAAAGAACCGCCCCAAATAAGGCTCAACAATAATAAAGCTACATATAACGAACGTGACAATATGTAAACCTTCTTTCTCGACTTTCTTAAGTTAAAAGTAGAAAACGACCGCTATCAGAACGCTATCCCTTCTATGTAAGTTTTTTATCCATTAGCTTAACACAAATTTTGTTTGACTGTCATCGGTCATATACGAAAGAATCTTTACCACAATGGCACATGGAATTAGGACTTCCTGACACTTTTCCAATAATTGATGATTGCTTTGGCAACAGAAAAATCCCTATGATGAGGTATATCCAGAACGTATGTTCTATATACTTATTATATATTGTACTTTCACTCCGCGTAAAGGAGATATTTATGACAAACAAAAAGGTACTTGCTAACAAGCATAAAGCTCCTCTGCCTTCTGAAGAAGACGCAGGACTGATCAAAATGTGTGTACTTCTAACACTTGTACTGGATGTGCTGGAGCGAGACATTCGTATTATGAATATCTCTCCTCTAAAAATGCCCGATTTGTATATTCGTAGCCTGACTGGAGTACAACAGCGCGTAACTGTTCAATTAGCAGACACAAAAGCACGAATGAAAAGACAGGGAGTGAAAATATACAGCGAAATCCGAAATCATGAAGGCGTAGAGGTTTTGTATGTATGCCGCGGTTACCAAAGACGATTTTTCATGCTTTCATCCTTTGCCCGCAGTGAGGTTCGGCGTAAACTCGGATACTACCTGGGAATTGATCTGACCCAAGACTATGACCCCTTATAATTTCGCCTTGCCTACTTGCCTGAACAAAGAGAAAATTTTAAAGCCCATTGGTTACATGCAAATAATTTGGCTCGTATTTTCAAAAAGGAGGAATCTAAAATATGAAAAAAGAGCAGAGCCGCATAAAATGCTGGCTCTACTCATAATTACAACAGGCTGCTGGGATCAGGACAGCTTAAAGGATGCCAGATTGGCAAATGCATCGATTTATGATCTTACTCCTAAGGGCCTACTCCAGCAAACACTAGAAGTTGTAGATGAATCTCAAACCAATGAAGGTAAAGTACCAATGAAGTTTATTCAGGCACCGAGAATTCTGTCCGACAGATGTACCGGAGCCTGACTATCCAACTTCCCATTCAAGGTAGCCATTGTAATGGAATAGCGTTGGAATAAGGAGTATCCCCGTGTCCGTTTTCATCCGCAGGTCACTGTCAATATTGTTGGAAACGGTGTTCTAAACTAGATCGTCCATGTTGCTTAGTTGTTGGATTGATCAGTCGTTGGTTCAGGATCGATAACCTCATCAGGCTGAGTTTTTGGAGCACCACTCTGGTTCTCTGATTCAGAAGGTGTCTCCGGCACGTTTTCAATAGAAGGTTGCGAAGTATCTGTTGATGGCACATCGTTATTCTCATCAGGCGGTTCGATCTCTGCGTCTGTGTCAGGAACAGAAGGAACTGTTTCCTCTGGTGGAACCTCCTCTTGATCTGTTGCTGGTACCTTGATCTCAGGGACATCTTCTTTCTTGATATCTGGTTTGGACGGAACTACTGGTCTAGCAGAACGTGGAAGCTGTTCTCTTCCGACTTCGGTCGGCACGTACTTTTGGTTAAACCAGTCAGTCACGAGGTGACCTGATTGGCGGGAATAGCGCCCTGGCAGCTTACCTGTAAGACTAGATACCGTAACTTTCACAACGCCTTCCGGCTGTATAAAATGCTTATTCTTAAAAAGCTCAGGCTGGTCCTTGACCGCCTCATTCATGATCAACGCCCACACCGACTGTGCTCTGGTGTGACCTTCTTGAGATAATGTATTAACCTGTTGACGATAACCAGCCCATACGCCTAGCGTAACGTCAGGTGTGTATCCCATAAACCACACATCACCAAAGTTCTGTGTCGTACCCGTTTTACCCGCAATATCAATGGTACCGTAGCTCTTAAAAGCTTTTTGCAGACGTTTGCCAGTTCCTCTTGGGTCTGATATAACGGTTCTGAGCATATCCGTCATCAAAAATGCGGTTTGCTGCGAATATACACGTTTCGTCTGTGGTTTAAATTCATATACAATCTTACCGTTGGCATCTGTAATTTTACTGATCAAGTGAGGGGCATTATACACGCCCATATTGGGAATTGTTCCGTATGCTGCGGTCAGTTCCTCGACAGATACCCCCTTACTAAGTCCACCTAGAACTCCTGTTTGAGCATGTTCATCCTGCGGCTGAATCGTCGTAATTCCAAGAGAACGCACAAAATTCCAAGCGTTTGGAATTTTAACTTCATATAAAAACAGCCTCAGTGCAGGGATGTTAATTGACCGATTGAGTGCTTCACGGGCTGTCATAAGCCCCTCATACCTTCTGTTATAATTTTTAGGAATATGATAACCCTTTCGTCCGTCTTTCAATATGATTTGTGAATCATCAATAAGACCGGCGGGCTGAGTGTAGCCCTTCTCCAAAGCAGGTAAGTAAGCAGCAATAGGCTTCATGGCAGAACCGGGCTGACGTGTCATTTGAGTTGCATAGTTCATTTGCTCGGTATTAAAATCCCGGCCCTCGATCATACCGAGGATAGCCCCTGTTTTATGATCAATCATGATTGCCGCAATCTGTTCTAGTCCCTTCTTCTTACTGTATGGAGAAAAATTTTGTGGATTAGCTGCAATCTGTCGCATATTGCTATAAATTTTTTTATTTATCGTTGTATAAATTCGATAGCCGGACCGTTGCAACTCTTCTCGCGTATTTTGAAGAAGTTCAGCATGCTCAGGCTTAGAAATCTCGGCTGCTGTGAGATTCGGATTTTGCTGGAGTGCTAACAGCTGTGCGGCCTCCCGCTCTGTTTCCAGCATCAAATAAGGGAATGTGTTATAGCTTTTTTCGCGATGGGGTGCAAGAGTCGCTCTCACATCAAATTGAAGCGCATCATTATATTCGGACAGTGTGAGCTTGCCTGTTTCCAGCATTCTTCCCAACACAACACGTTGGCGCTCCATCGCTTTGTTGAAACCTTCTTCATCAAAATTCCCTTTACCATCAAAAGCGGAATAAACAGATGGCAGCTGTGGAAGACCTGCCAAATAAGCCGCTTGAGCAATATGAAGCTTATGTAGATCACTTACATTAAAAATTCCTAACGAAGCAGACTTGATTCCATACAAATTGTAACCAGCGGAACCATTACCAAAAGGCATTTTATTTAAGTAAGCCGTTAATATTTTGTCTTTGCCCATAAAACGCTCCATACGTAGTGCCAGCAGCATTTCCTTCACCTTTCGGCTGTCCGTTTTATCCAGACTGAGGAAAACTCTTCGAGCTACCTGCTGCGTCAGTGTACTGCCGCCAGTTTGGCGGTTTTCATTCAAAAGTTTCTGTTTGACAGCACGAGCCGTCCCCTTTAAATCTACACCATGGTGCTCATAAAATTGGCTATCTTCTGTTGAAATGAGGGCATCCACAATGGACTGAGGGACATCCTTCAGGTCAACGAGCTGTCGGTCCTCTTCCATGCGCATTCTTCCAACCGGAGTTACCTGATCATTAAAAAATACAAAACTGGTCAGAGCATTCTCATTTACCTTTTCATATATCAATTGACGTGATCGTACAGGTTCATCATGAACCAGTGCCGCCACATAACCGGAAATAAGACCTCCGGCAAACAGCACTCCAAGTACACCCGCAAGCGAGAACCACTTGATATTAATCAGCAAAACTCTGCCAAAAATGCGCCACCTACTGCGTTTTTGAGATGATGGTCGACGTTTTGGGTTCATAAAAATGGTTTTCTCCCCTCAATATTCATTCATTTCCACTTGTTTTTGTTCAAGATAATATGATACGCCATGCTAGGTTTCCCGTAAACTGTAATGTTCCAAAAAATACATTTGTATTAAGAACACTTGTTCTATATATAATACTACTATAAGGGTATATGTTCAAGAATATTCTGGAATATGATTAATCACATGCCAGGAAAGGAGGTCAACATTGTGAAGGAGCGTGGAAGTAGAACCATATTTCTAGCGGACTGCCAAAGCTTTTACACCAGCGTCGAAAAAGCGGATAATCCCGCATACCAACATAAGTCGCTCGTTGTGGCCGGTGGCCCTGCACTTCGTTCAGACATTATTTTAGCCACGTGTCCACTGGCCAAAAAACATGGTATATCCACTGCAGAACGTCTGGGGGAAGCTGTAAAAAATGTCCTGACCTTATCATTGTACGCCTGCGCATGCAGCATTATATCGATGTCTCATTAAAAATAACAGAAATCTATAATGAGTATACGGATTTGGTTGAGGTTTTCAGCATTGATGACAATTTCTGGATATGAGCGGAAGTCTCTCCCTGTTCGGAGATCCGTTGAGTATTGCAAGTGAAATTCAGCGGAAAGTGCTGGCACAAACAGGAGTATGGATTCGAACCGAAGGAAAAGTATAAAACACAGCTAAAATACCAAATAGCATTGTAGTATTAACAAAGTCCAGCAATAATTTTCTAGACTTTAATTCAAAGATTAACAGTTTTTTAGTTTTACCTGTTCCCAAGAACCCTTCAGACCAATATGTAGTGGGATCTGACCTTGCTCTAGTAATTCTAAATTACATCAGTATATCCCTTCAATTTATTTATAATGCCCCCCGATTTTTAGGGATCTCTCCAGTGCCTGACCAGCTTGGGTCAAAGAGGACGCTCTTACGATAGCTGCGCTACCATAGCGTTCTTTAATTTTATCTGTTGCTTCTTCCAAGGAGCGGATACGCTCATGATCCTCAAAGAAGGAAAGTTGATAAGTTTGGTCGTCAACCAACCCACTTAAAGTGACACCTAAGCGTCGTATCGGCATACCGTTCCAAAAATTATAAAATATTTTTTTTGCTGCGTTGTACACTTTATTCGTATTGTTAGTCGGATCTGTAAGCTTCATTTGCCTGGAAAATCCGGTGGGAGCCTCATATGGGCTACATGTACAACTAACGGTCACGACAGAGCCCATGCACCCCTTACGACGACTGTCTCGACAAACTTCTTCCGAGAGTTCAAGCAGGATGGTCTCTACTTCATTTGGTTCCAAATAATCTTGGGGTAGGGTCATCATATGACTTATCGACTTTTGTGGAGAACTGAAGGTATACGGAGCTACAGGACTCTCATCTAGACCATTGGCTGTTTTCCACATGACCTCCGCCTGTATATCCGACTGTTTTCCAAAACGAGCGCGAAATTTAGACTTAAGGTCTGGTAGAGACGTTCTAGCAATATCACCAATGGTTGTCATACCAAGCCGCTCAAAATGGGACGACATCCGCGAACCTACCCCAAACATTTTATTAACTGGCTGTGGCCAGAGCAGCTGCTTTAATTCTGTCCTGGGCAACGTGAATATACCGCTTTTAATTTTTTTAGCCCAAATATCGGTTGCGCTTTTGGCAAGAACCTTATTGGAACTGATTCCTATTCGTACCCAAACCCCGGTTTGTAAAAGAACCTTCTTTTGGATTTCTCTTGCAACGGTTAAAGAATCTCCAAAAATTTTAAAACTACCCGAAATGTCCAGAAACTGCTCATCGATACTAAACACCTCTACCAGGTCGGTGTATTCCTTGTATATATCCGTAATTGCTAAAGAGACATCGATATAGTGTTTCATACGGGGACGGACGATCACAAGCTCAGGACACTTCTTGAGGGCTTCACCGAGCCGTTCTGCTGTAGACACCCCGAAACTTTTGGCCATAGGACATGCTGCTAAAATAATTCCAGACCTGCGTGCAGGATCGCCTGCTACCGCAAGCGGTTTATTTTTATACTCTGGGTAGGAAGCTTTTTCTACACTCGCATAAAAACTCTGGCAATCCGCCAAAAGAATTGTCCGCTCAGTTGTTTTAGTCATGCTGCACCCTCCAAAAAAACGATCATATACGTACGAACATGTATTCTTATTTATTATAATGCCAAACATTAGTTCTGTATTCAGGTAATTTATAGGATTATGTAAATTAATCATCAAAGATTGGGTATCTGGTACGAGCGTGGATCATCACATTATTTCTGTGATCATAAAGGCCAAGAAAGCTTAATGTGCTCGTGGGGGATGAGGATCGGAACGGAATTCTGGTTGGCTGGGCTTCATCTTTTAAATGTCAACAAAAATAAAGAACCAATGTATAACATTTTATCTTGTCTTGAAAAAGCGGAAACTTGGTATACACATTTGAATTCAATTATAAAAAGGCTTTCTTCAACGATGTCGTAGGTACATTTCCGCTGTATGGACTGAATTCCATGACATTTATAGTTCCCAATGTACTTTTAATTTCTTGAAAAGCTCTAGTAAGCTGTGCTTTGTTAGTAATATCCGCAGCAAAACCTTGAGCCTCAATTTAGTTAATTGCTCAGTATACTGGTCTAGTTTCTCTTATGTTCTTGAAATCATAGCGAAATCCGTGTTTACCAAACGTCTTAGCCAGTGAAAAGTCCAATCCGGGATCTGCTCCAACTATGACCAATGATATCAATGCAAATTCACTTCTTCTCTTTTTAAATTCTTATGAGCTAATTTACTAGCGTATTTATAAATTAGAAAAGCGGACGAGCAGCACTTCGTCCGCTCTATTGTAAGTCCTGTCTTTCAGATAAGTGCTTTTGATGATGTTTGTGTCTATTGAGTTATCCTCGAAAATACGACTTAAAAGGTAGATGTATCAATAACAAATCGATATCGTACATCATTTCGGATAAGTCGCTCAAAAGCTTCGTTGATTTGATTGGTGTGAATTACCTCAATTTCAGGGACAATACCATGCTCTGCGGAGAAATCAAGCATTTCTTGGGTTTCAAGAAGATCGCCTCCAGGCGTTGCTGCAATTCTGCGACGACCCATAAGCAAACTGAGCGTATTAAATTGGTTCGGCTTACCGGAATCGCCAATGATAACAAACGTACCATTTATATTAAGCATGGATACGTAAGCATCTAAATTAAGACTTGCAGAGGTCGTGTTGAAAATCACATCAAATTGACTAGCTAGCGTCGAGAATGTGTCAGGATCGTTCGTTGCATAGTAATGATCGGCGCCAAAACTTAGCGCATCGCTTTTCTTATCCATTGTCTGACTCAAGGCCGTAACTTCAGCTCCTAATGCATGGGCATATTTGATAGCTAGGTGGCCGATACCTCCAATACCGACGATAGCGACTTTTTTGCCTGGACCTACTCCCCAATGTTTCAAAGGATAGTAAGCCGTAGCTCCTGCACAGAGTAGTGGACTGGCAACATCTAAGCCCAAACTATCTGGGATCTGAAGTACGTAATTTTGCTTCACTACAATTTTTTGACTGTAACTACCGTAAGTAATATTTCCATCGTAGTCTACGGAATTATACATCATGACCATGCCCTTTTTACAGAACATATTCTCACCACGTAGGCAATTCTCGCACTCTCCACAAGAGTTCACGAGAGGCCCTACTCCAACCTGGTTACCCACTACAAACTTAGTTACTTCCGTTCCAACCGCTTCTACAATTCCTGTCATTTCATGACCGGGAACCATTGGGAATTGAGAGTAACCTCCATCATTATGGACCATATGAACATCGGTGTGGCATACACCACTATACTTAATATCGATTAGAACATCATCTGGGCGCAATTCCCTCCGTTCAATCATCGTCCGTTCAAATGGCGCATTCGCACTGGGAACACTCAATGCATGAACTTTACACATACTTGTTATACCCCTTTCATTTTTCATATTATATATTTCAGATATCAGCTAAATTGTTGTATTTGAATTGTATTCGTATCCCTATCTCATCCCCCTTCATACACTATTTCCAGCCTACACTTAGGTACAGCGTGATAACGCATCTAAGGTTGTCTTAATGGATACTTATAGTTTAAAACTCCAGATCTATGGTTAACATAGCCTGATTACAGACAAAGTTGTCCCTATTACTGATTATTAGGAAAGAAAATGAATACAAAAAGCCCCTCAACTTCAGGAAAGCAGAGGGGCCATCGTAAACCTTATTATTGCTCCGTACTTATTTATTCATATAAGGGCTAATAACCTTTTGGCAGTAATCCCAAACTTTTATTTCGTTTTCTACAGAATAATATCGATCCCGTGGTTTTTCCTCCCTCATGTTACCAAAGAATTTCCCATTGACCTTTTCTACTTCTTGTGATGTGGCCAAATATACGGTTGTAGCAGCTCCTTTTTCTGGCGTATTCATGAATGGAAGTGCCAACTTAAACACTATATTATTAATAAAACCTTTATCGTTGTCTTGTCCAAATCTAGTCGCAACAGCACCAGGATGTAACACGTTCGCAGTTATATTTTTCAGTCCCCTTCTCATTAGTTCAGCTGACCAGTGTCTTGTGATCCAAATCGTATACAATTTGGAGGATGCATACGCACCGGACGAGGTGTAGTCCTTTTCCAACTGTAAATCGCTGAAATCTGGTTTTTTGGCAATCCTATGTGTTGCGGAAGAGGTATTAATGATCCTTGCTGAGGGGCTTTTTGAAAGAACATCTAATAATAACTCTGTTAAGAGCAATGGTGAAAATACATTAAGGGTCAGTGTCTTTTCAAGTCCCTCCTTGGTTAGCTCCCTATCTTTACTGAATATAGCACCAGCATTGTTAATCAGGACATCCAACCGATCGTATTTCTGTTATAAGCTGCAGCCATGCGTTTGACCTCAGCAAGAGAAAACAAATCACCTGTTATAATGTCCACCTTATTGTTGCCTGTTTTAGCAATTATCTCTTCACATACTTTCTGTGCTTTGTTTTGATTCCGTCCATGAATGATCACGGTGTGTCCCTGCTTTGCCATGGTTTTCGCCGCAACTTTTCCGATTCCATCAGTAGCTCCAGTAATAAGGATGATTTTTGTAATCATCGTAATTCTCCTTTTCATTTAAGTAATATATTTATACTGCAACCCATTCGATTAGGTACATATCCAGGTTACTGATGATATTGTCCAGATTACTGATAAATAGTTCTGTAATTCAAACAAGTTTATCGTGGATTAGACTATGTCTTACTTGAAATTCAAAGGATATGATAAGAAGAGCTTTCTATTTGCGAGGAATTGTTTTGTTCATAAGGAGGGCAAATCATGTTAACGGTTGAATCAATATCTGACTTACATGAATTACTCGGATACAATAAACCTAAACATCCATTAATTACTGCGATGAATTTTGAAAATGCTAATCCATCGGAAACCATGTTTAACAGTGACGTCATGTTGAATTTTTATGTGATATCTCTAAAAAGTGGTACTCAATGTGATTTTAAATACGGCAGAAAAAACTATGATTTTCGTGAAGGCAGCCTTGTTTTCACAGCTCCTGGTCAAATCATGATTTCTGAGGGCAATTATACACCTGAATATTCGGATGGCTGGATGCTTTGTGTTCATCCTGACATGATCAGAGGAACCACACTATGGTCAAAAATATCCGAGTACAGCTTTTTTGAATACGAAGCAAATGAAGCCTTGCAGCTCTCTGAACAAGAAAGAGAGACGATTGAACGTATAGTGAAGAACATTGAGAATGAATACAGTAAAAATATAGACCTTTACACGAAAGAACTCGTTGTGTCCAATTTGGAATTACTCTTAAACTACGCTAAACGCTTTTATGGCAGGCAATTTATCACTAGAGCAGTGGTTTATAAAGACGCCGTCACCAAGTTCGAAGAGCTTTTAAATGAACTGTGTACTGTGGATATTATTGAAAGATCAGGTACACCAAGTGTAAAAGGTCTTGCTCAAGCAATGGGGTATTCACCTAATTATCTTTCGGACATGCTAAAAAAAGAAACCGGTAGAACAGCTCAGGATTTTATCAAATCCAGGGTGCTGGAACTTGCAGAAAACTTGCTTTTAACGACTAAAGAGCCTATTCATCAAATTGCTGAGAAGCTTGGATTTGAACAGCCTTCTAGCTTCACAAAATTTATAAAAACGCACTTAGGTTTGAGTCCAATGGATTTCAGAAGACAGCATTTGGTATGAATAAAATTAAAAAAGGGTTTGTCTTTATGTTTATTTTGAGACAAGCCTTTTTCCTAATGTTCATCCTATCCATTGAAATAGAATAAAAACATTATGTTGACACCTTTTGGGCCTCTCAAAACTGTAAAACATCATTGCATTTATTAATTATTATAAAATACAACTAAATAAGCTTGTCCGAATAACACACCTATCTTAACCACCTGTAATCAGGAAGTTGCGCAACGAAATTTCTGCCATGTACAAAGCTGTTCTGTCACATATATTAATGCACCACATTTTTGACTGTAGTAAAGTACAGCAAACGGATAATCTTTCTATTATTTATAAAAATGCTTTTACAGCGAGAGGAATTTGGGGCCTTGCGAATGAATGGGTAATTCGTGGAAAGAAAGAACCCCCGAAGATATGGAGATGCTATTTCAATCTCAAAAGCTACTCACCTGAAAACTACTTCCTTTGAAAGTGGTTACGCGTCCTATGACCGCTGTTAAACACAAAATTCCAAAAAAACTCTATGCAAATGGTTAAACCATTCACATAGAGTTTTCTCATTATCCGTTTACTTCCGAAAGCTAATATTTTTAATATTTCTCAATATTTCCGCCTCGGTCAGCCGCAATCTGTAGCTTGCAGCGCTGGACGAGAACGGGTACGCTACAAGCTATCTCAAAAGGTACGGGGGTGTAATCAGCGCATTCCGCTAAATTCAATTGCTAAATCTCAGAGCTTGACCAGACTAATCAATCCCACTCCGACCATGATTACCGTAATGCCGGCCAGTAGACGAAGCCATTCCCCGGGACTCTTCTTTTCCCTGAAAATCAGAATACTGCCAACGCAGGAGATGGCGATACTCGCCTGAGAGATCGGAAAACTGGCAGCGACTCCAATAAGCCCATTCGAAATGAATAGCGCCAAATTTGCCACGCTCCACGACAAACCCGTAGACAAATTGCGCAGCACCTGAACCAGATGAAGCTTCTGCCCTCCCTTACAGTTCATTAAAAGCGCAGAACACAGCATGCCAAGTGATTGCGGTAAGATGACCGACAGACCGGAAACATGAAAGATTTGATTAATAATAACATACAAGGTTAAGGCTATACCCGAACAAACCAACATGACAAGAATTTGAAGGGGCAAAGGCTTGGACAAACCACTTGATTTGCCCTGATAGCTCGTCAGCAAGATGCCAGACAAAATAAATATAAGCGCTGCTAATCCAATACCAAATTGGTACCCAGTCGTCCATTCGCCCAAGATTAGTGCTGCAAAAAGCGTCGTTCCCATAAGTTGTAGCCCACAAATAATAGGAATGGCCGTTGAAACGCTTACTTTCTGGAAAGCTTGAAATTGAAGCAACTGTCCTACGGACCAAAACACACCTGAGACAAAGCTCACAATAAATGGTGTGATTTGAAAGTTAACAGGTGAGTACGAATACAGGCACAGTGCGAACAATACGGCACCGATGACCGTCCCCGTCAGTTGCTCGCGAGGACTGGCTTTTGTCATTTGCGCCAGTATGGGCATGAATCCCCAGCCTATGGCTGGAATAAAGGCAATGAGTGTATCCACATGCAGTTCCCCTCTCGTAAAGTGAGTCCTTCCGTGCAATCCTTTAAAATACCATGCAAGAAAAACCAACAGCTTTACGATATCAAAATACACCCACCTCAATCACCAGTATTTTTAGAAGATATATATAGCAAAATCAAAGAATATTTTCACGATAAGCGCTGGGAGAAATGCCCATCATTTTTTTAAACGCCCGTGAAAAGGTCAGTTGATCCGAGTAACCGACCGAATTGGAGATTACTTGAATAGAGTAACTGGTATCCTGTAACAGCTCGCATGCCTTTTTAATCCGAATGTTCATTAAATATTGCTTTGGTGTTTCGCCTATTTCCTGCTTAAAAACAGAGGTTAAGTAATTTGGGTGAAGGCCGAGATACTCTGCCACCTCATTGATTTGAATGCCACCGTTGTAGTTTTTCTCCATATAGTTGATAGCTTGAACTGAGTAGGGAAGCTCTTGTTTCACAGGCGTCGTTTCACCCGATTCATGCACCAGCTTGGCGAGAATATGGCACAAATACCCCTGAATAGCCAAGGATGAAGAAAGCGTATTATTCCCTATACGAAGCATTTCAAGAATGGTCGAATGAAAAAAAGTGATGTCTCCGATACTTACCACATACGGATTATCCTGAACAAGAGAGATGTTCTGCAAGTACATTTCGGATTTGATCCCCATAAACCCCACCCAGCTGTACTCCCATGGCTCGTACTCATCAGCTTGATAATAAGCGGCCTTATTGGCAGGGATTAAAAAAGCCTGTCCTTTCTCTATGTTATATGTTTCCTTATCTAATACCAGTTTGCCTCTCCCCTTTAATACAAAGTGGATAAGATTGAAATCCCTGGCGATAGGCCCAAAGTCCTGGTTGGGAGAACAAGGCTCGGAACCACAATTATATAGGATTAAATCTGTAATATTTTTATGTTTTGAACTGGTACGTGTATCTACAAATTGAATCATATTCTCACTCATTCCTAACCTCCACGTTTCAGAATTTAAAAGTTAACCAAGGGCGGTGTTCCCGTAACAAATATAGCATAAATTAAGAATTATGTTATAAGAGCTAAAAAGAAACTTCAACCTGTGAATATTTGCGACAATCTTTGTTTTTGCTATCATCTGCTTTAGAAAAATCATGTACTCCTCCTGCAGCTTTTGTTATTCTGTATCTCAAGATAACGCTTACAAGTTTGCGTTAAACGTATCATTACAGCTGTTATGATCGTCAATTTTTGAAAGGGGTTAAAACATGCTTACTTCTGCATCTGCAAAAAATAATGACAAAGTCAGTTTAAAAACGCTGATCTCTTACTCACTGAGTAGTTATGGGATGAATGTTATTTACAATTTAACCGCCGTTTATCTTATGTTCTTCTATACTGACAGCTTTGGATTGAATGCGCTTGCAGTCGGGACATTACTGATGGTGGCACGGGTGATTGACGCGGTAGTTGATATCTTTATCGGCATTGCAGTCGACAACACGAATACGCGTTGGGGGAAGTTTAGGCCTTACATGTTCATCGGGGCTTTCTTGGTAACACTCACCACCTTCGCACTCTTCCTCAGTCCGGACCTTTCTTCCGCCGGGAAGCTGGTTTATGCCTATGTTACCTATATCGCTTGGAGCATTAGCTATTCCATATTGGATATTCCGTATTGGTCACTGTCCGCCGCTATAACCAAAGATGCTGCAGAACGAACCAAGGTCGTGACTGTTCCTCGTACGGTTGCAAGTGCCGGCTTGTGGACGGTCAATGTCGTAGCGCTTCCCCTCGTCCATTTCTTCAACGGCTGGGCTGGAGCGGTTGCTGTACTTTGTGGCCTGTTCTTCGTCTGCATGATGTTTACGGTGTTTGGCGTAAAAGAAAAACACGTAGTGCCTCGCCATGAAAAACAAACGTTAAAAGGAGTACTCCGCCTATTCTTCATTGAAAACCGACCTTTGCGGCTGTTGATCATCTCGTTTTTTATTATCGAAATGACTGCCAACATTCGTAATGCCTTTACTTTGTATTATTTCAAATACAACCTAGGTGCCGAAGCATTCATTCCACTGTTTATGGGACTAACCGTGGGATTTCAAATCGCAGGTAATGTCGCAGTTCCGTTCATTGCCAAGTGGATCGGCAAAAAAGGCACTAGCATAGCAGGGGTGCTAATCACCTCCATATCCATGATAGCTCTTTTCTTCTGCGGCAACTCTATTGTACTTGTCTTTATTCTCAGCTGTATCATTTCTTTCGGTGTGGGGCTGAACTATGTTGTCATGTCCACAATGCTAGCAGATTGCGTCGATTATGGAGAGTGGAAAACTGGAAACAGATCAGAGGGGATGGTTTTCTCAGCTAACGTTTTCCGGGCCAAATTGGCGGCCGCAATCGGCAGCGCCGTGGGTGGTTATGCGCTGGCGTTAGCGGGTTATCAGCCTAATATCGTCCAAACAAATACAACCCTTATTTGGCTCACACTACTATTTACAATTATTCCGGGGGTTCTGACATTTCTCTCCGTATTTCCAATGAAGAATTATGAGCTGACGGAAACAATGAACAGTAAAATTGTCCAGGAGGTTCGGGCAAGACGGGAACAAGGTGAACCATCCGTACAGTAACCGGATTCTGGTCCTTCGCGTGATGCGCTTACTGGAGCAGTCACCGTGCTAACCTTTACAATTTTCTGGGCTAGGGAGCGTTCTCTGCACCGAACAACGGTACGTCCAGGTGTACAGGCCATGGAACGGTTTATCAAGATTGGTGGTTATTACGAATAGAATTTCACACTAAAAGACTACTGCCTATTGCCCGGGGAATGAAAAACAAAAGCCTTAATAAAGCCAAAAAGGATCGCCTAACATCAGGCAATCCTTTTTTTATCTATGCTTCACATAAAACATGGAAAGTGCTTTGAAGCACCCGTTCGAACAGCATCAACGGAACATTCCCCATAGCTTGATCAGATGGAACGTATTAGACGGATCAATTTTTTGTGCCAATACGAAGGCAGTCAGTTGCTCCTCCTGTGTAGCCGTCAATCGCTCGTTTAAAATAGCAGAAGTGGTCTTCACAAGATGACGCACCTTAGCTTTGTTTTGCAGATCTGCTTTGGTCACGCCCTCGATCTGCTGCTTAACCCGCTCCTTGAGCGCACGATTTTTCATTTTTAACTTAATCCGCTCCACCAATTGCGGACTAATTCCATATTGCTGATAGCTCAATGTTGCCACACCTCCCATATCATTCGGTCATTCCCAAATATATGACGGTCAGCCTGTCCATTGTACCTATCTGTTAGAAACGTTTAGAACATCCTCACCATTCATGGTGGGTCAGTCGATAAGATCCCCTTGGAAAATCTGCTCTTTTTGCAAATAACCGCGAAGTGCTTCATACTGCGGAGATGTCCAAAAAGAGGAGTCCTTGATTAGATCAGTTGCATCCTCACGTGCCTTTTCCAGCACCTCAAAGTCCGCTACCATATCTGCTAACCGAAACTCGGGCAACCCGCTCTGCTTGGTGCCAAAGAAATCCCCCGGCCCTCTCAAATCCAGATCGCGTCTAGCAACCTCAAAACCATCGTCCGTATCGGTCATTACCTTCATCCGCTCTTGACCAACCTCCGACTTAGGATCAGCGATCAGTACACAGTATGAGGCATGTGCGCCCCTTCCGACACGTCCACGTAACTGATGTAGCTGGGACAATCCAAAGCGATCTGCATCCATAATAATCATTAGCGTCGCATTGGGCACATCTACCCCCACCTCTACAACCGTGGTTGAAACGAGTAGCTGAACCTCATTTGCATAGAAGGAACGCATAACTTCTTCCTTTTCTGCAGGAGTCATTCGTCCGTGCAACAGCCCAACGCGATAATGTGGAAAAGCCTGCTGCATTTGGATATGCAGATCGATGGCATTCTGTACATCCAGCTTCTCTGACTCTTCAATCAACGGGCAGATTAGATAAGCCTGCCGTCCCTGATCTACCTCACGAGAAATAAAACCGAGCACTCGATCCATCAGTTCGTGCTTCACCCAATACGTAGAAATTGGAATCCGTCCCTTTGGCCGCTCTGATATTGTAGAAACATCCATATCACCAAAAGCAGTAATCGCCAGCGTACGCGGGATCGGTGTGGCGGTCATGGTCAGCACATCGGGGTTGTAGCCCTTGCGGCGCAGTACACTACGCTGGTTGACTCCGAACCTGTGCTGCTCATCCGTTACAACTAGTCCAAGCTGGCGGAAATACACATCCTCCTGAATAAGGGCATGCGTGCCCACCACAATATCCAGCAGACCCATTTGAAGAGCGGCAAGCAACTCCTTACGCTTCTTCCCAGTTGTACTTCCTGTCAGTAACCCCACGCTGATTCCAAAGGGTTCAAACAGCTTGTGAAGCGACCGCATATGCTGCTCGGCCAATATTTCGGTTGGCACCATCAGTGCCCCCTGAAAACCGGAACGTACTGTTGCGAATAAACCGATGGCGGCAACCACAGTTTTCCCCGACCCAACATCCCCTTGGAGCAGACGGTTCATACAATAAGGTGAGCGTAGATCATACAGTATTTCAAGCTCAACCTTCTTCTGTGCATCCGTTAATTCAAAAGGCAAAGCCCTCACAAATTCACGGATCGTGGCGTTATCCACCGTATGCACCACCCCGTCCGCTCGACCACGATTTAACGCTCGGAATGCCTGCATTTTCAGCTGGAATAAAAAGAGTTCCTCATACACCATCCGTCGCCGAGCCTCTTGTCCCTCTCGATTGTCCTGAGGTTGGTGTATACCTGCAATGGCCTGCTTGCGCGGCATCATACTATACTTGCGTACCAGCAGATCTGGCAATATCTCGGGAATCATTTCACCAAACTGCTGGAGCGTCTGATTCATTATTTTTCGCATCCAGCTCTGCGTAATCTTGCCACCTATAGAGTACACCGGTTGAAGTGTCCCCGAACGAGCCACTCCTTTATCAGGGAACTCAGAGTCTGCAACAGTCATCTGCATTCGCTTAAGATCCCATTTCCCAGTCACCACAATTTCACGACCTGATGTTAGCTGATCCTTCAAAAAATGCCGATTAAACCATGTTGCAGTAAACATCCAATCCTCAGCCATCAATTTACAAGTTAACCTTGATTTGCGTCCGTAACGCTGAAGCACCGGAATGCCCATAATTTTCGCCTGTACTGTAATCTTATCTCCGTCCTTCACTTCGCTTAGCGATCGCAGTCGGTAATCTTCATACCGAAACGGATAATATTCCAGCATATCTTGCACGTTAGAAATGCCAAAAGCGTGAAGCTCTCCTTCTTTGAGAGCACTCACGCCGTGTATTTGTTTTAATGGTATTTGATCCAATTGCAGCATATTACCTCTCATCTCCGGCCGGCCATGCAAAAATACCAATCGTTCCTGGTCCCACATGAGTTCCGATCACAGCGCCAAGTTCAGTATATATTTGATCGCCCAGTTCAAAATGCTCTGCCAGCTGAGCCACAAACGCTTCTGCCGCCGAGCGATCTGCCGTATGACCCACAGCAATATTAATTTTTTGGCCTTTTAAATCCCGCTCCAGCAGTTCAATAATTCGTGCTGTCGCTTTTTTATGCCCTCTCGCCTTATCAGCCGAATAAATAATACCTTCTTTGTCAATCGAAAGAATTGGCTTAATGTTAAGCAACGTACCAACCATAGCCGCTGCCTTGCCAATTCGTCCGCCTTTTTGCAAGTATTCCAGTGTATCCACCAGGAAATACAAACAACGACGTTCTCCAAGACGTTCCACACCCTGAATAATTTCAGCCGGGGATTGCCCGGCAGCTGCCAGCTCTGCGGCGTAAACCACGAGCATACCGTATCCGTACGAGGCCGACTTGGAATCCATAACGGTCACTCTATCTTCATGCTTCTCCAACATGGATTTACCCAGCAGAGCGGACTGGTACGTTCCGCTCACACCGGAGGATAAATGGATAGAGATAACCTGGCTCTCGGGGTATTGCTCCAGCAGCTCCGTGTACGTCTCCAAAAAACGGGCTGGTGATGGCTGTGACGTTGTAGGTAGTTCATCAGCCCGTACCAGTTCGCTGTAAAACTGTGCAGCTGACATCTCAATACCGTCCAGGTAAGCTGTGCTTCCGAACATCACCGTCAATGGTACAATGACTATGCCGAGACGATCTGCTATTTCCTGTGGAATATCAGCCGTGCTATCTGTCAAAATGATAGTTCTCATCAGTCAGACCTCCTTTGTAGTGGACTACCATGGGTGTGCCAAAGCACATCAGGTTTCCACTGAGAACAGATAAGGATAAATCGGCTGACCACCTTCATGAACTTCCACTTCAACATCCGAATAATTTTCTTCAAGCCACGCAACAAGCTGATTTGTCTCTTCTTGTTTTGCGTCCGAACCTGTAAGAATCGTAACAATTTCATCGCCATTCACCAGCATTTTCGCCAGCAAAAGGCGGGATGTTGCCATTAATTGCTCCTCAGTCGCCACGATCTTAGAATCCTGAATACCAATGTAGTGGCCCGCTGTAATATGCAGATCATCAAGTGTCGTATCCCGAACCGCATAGGTCACTTGTCCAGACTTCACACGGGTAACTGCGTCCCGCATATTATCTTGGTTTACCTCAAAGGCTTCTTCCTCTTGGTAAGCAAATGCTGCTGCAATGCCCTGAGGAATTGTTTTGCTTGGAATCACCGACACCAAACGTTCCACCTCTAGCAATTCACGCGCTTGTTCAGCAGCCAAGATTATATTGGAATTATTCGGCAGAATAAAAATATGTTGAGCCGCAATCGAGCGAGCCGCATTCACGAAGTCTTCTGTGCTCGGATTCATCGTCTGACCACCCGAAAGGACAACATCAACACCCAAGCTTTTGAAAATATCAGCAATCCCTTCACCAGAAGCCACAGCTATAAAGCCAAAAGGTGCTAGCTCATGAGCTGGAGGCTCAGATGGCTCCTCCTCACGTGCAGGCTCTGTTGGTATTTCTGCAAACCATTCAGGCTCAGGAGCACCATCCATACCTGCAGACAGCAAATCACGATGCTGCTCGCGCATATTCAAAATTCGAATCTGTGTAATTTCCCCGTAACGCAGCGCAAGATTCAAGACTTCACCTGGAGCCTTCGAATGCACATGAACCTTGATGACATCATCATCCGAAATAACGATAATCGAATCACCATCTACTGACAACGCTTTCCGGAAAGCTTCCTCATCAAAATTTGTACCTTGCGCTTCGCCCAATTGTCGATTAATAAAAAACTCCATATCATACAAAAATTCAATATTCTCCGTTTCGAGCTTCGCCTGCGCAGAAATCGGCGCATCTGGAGAAGGAGCAACAGGCGCAGCTGTAGGTCTCTCCAATACATAAGGAGCAAAAACCGGGCGTACACTATCGCCTTTTGAAGTTGGAGATGTCACCAATCCGCTTCCAAGATGCTGCATAAATCCTTCATAAATATACACAAGTCCTTGTCCACCCGAGTCTACAACCCCTACTTGCTTCAGTACAGGGAGCATGTCCTGCGTCATGGCGAGCGTTTCCTTTGCTTTGGCAAGCACTTCTTCCATCAGTTCTGTGATGTCGTTCGTCCGGCGCGAGAAAAACACAGCATGTCTGGCCGCTTCCTTCGCCACGGTAAGAATTGTACCCTCCACCGGCTTGACCACCGCCTTGTAGGCCGCATCCACCCCGCTCTGCAATGCCGATGCGAACTGAAGGGTATTCAATTCCTCGTATGGGGCAGCGTAACGGCTGAAGCCACGGAACAACTGAGACAGGATAACCCCTGAATTGCCGCGGGCCCCCATCAGCAAGCCTTTGGATAAGATGCCGGACATGACACCGATGGAGGAAGAATCTCCCCTCTTTAATTCCGTTACGCCCGCGCTCATCGTCAGATTCATATTGGTTCCCGTATCACCATCTGGCACCGGGAATACATTTAGTGAATTGACATGCTCCGCATGCTGCTGTAATTGTTCCGCCCCGGCTAAAACCATCGCGGTAAAGTCTGTTCCATTCAAAGAACGATTACTCAAGAGAATTCCCCTTCCTAGCTTAATACAATTGTTTTACAATCCATCTTCACAACACATGTTCAAGGTTCAATTGAATTATACTAAAGCCAGACGACGAATACGAATGTCACCCTTTCGTAAGCTTCCGTAACCATCCTCTGGTTTCTTTCCACAGCTCATATAATATGAAAAACCAGTCAACTGCCCAACAAAAAATCATTGGCCGGAATGATGATTATGGTCCCGCCTCTGAACTGCCCGGCATGACTGGAATAAGAATTCACATTCCATTAAAAAACAAAATAGTCGCAGCAATAGCTATCCCATATTGTACTATAATGCGAAAGAGAAATAAATAAAGTTTTTGAATCAGTTGACGGAGCTTTTTTGACTATGATATTATATTTAAGTATTGTTTTGTTCAGGTTAGTGACTTATAAAGTCCGGCTGACCCAGTCGGCCTGAAGAGCGACCCATTCCATATGGAGTTTGGTTATTTTCAGAATAGGAGGTGGAATCATGTCTCGTAAATGTTCTGTAACAGGCAAAAAGCCTGGCAGCGGTAACCACGTATCTCACGCTAACAACCGTAATCGCCGTACTTGGGGCGTCAACGTACAAAAAGTTCGCATTCTCGTTAACGGTAAACCGAAACGCGTTTATGTCAGCACTCGTGCATTGAAAGCCGGTAAAGTGACTCGCGTGTAGTCGTAAAAAAATATCGTTATAAACAAAAGGCACCTCGTTTTAAACGGGTGCTTTTTTGATTATTCGAATAATATCCCACTGATTCAGGAGGACAAAATGTCAGGCAACTTCCCGCGCATTCTTGTCTTTTATTGCCGAGCTATCAATCTGCTGTGCCCGGGAAGCGTGCCTCCTGTGTACCTTTCGCCTTCATCCTACATCCTGTGTCAACGTTACTTTGATTTCAGTTCTTCTGGAATGTATTCAAAATGGCTTTGACGAATCCACCCAGAAATTTTGGCAGCTTGATTGTGTAAAACTTCATGCCTCACCCTCCCCATCATCCTCCTGCATCCGTTCTCTGTAGTTTATGCAACCTGTCAAGGGTTGTTGCCCCACAAAAAAAGGCTACATGAGAATCCCGCTCATGTAACCATATTTATGCACAACCATCCCAGGCTATACCATCAGACAAGTCCGCGAACATAGAGATATGCTGAGAGTATAAAAATAAACAGAATATAATAAAGCACACTGCAGACCACAAAACCGATACGCAAACCACGCCGTTCATTTTTACGAAAATAAAACAGGACAATAAGAACAGCCAAAAGTGAAAGTATAGCATTCCAAGGCGTCTTCACTAGCGAGAAACAACTGAGTGTCAAACCGGTCAGCATGCTCGCTAAGGTCATCCACAGTGCTTCAGTTAGCTTCACTTGGACAAATGAGCGACACTATCCCGAATAGCAGCAATAGCCGCTGCACGGTCTGCTCTGCCGTACACTGCACTGCCTGCCACTAACACGTTAGCACCCGCTTCAAATACGGCTGGTGCCGTCTCCTCCGCAATACCTCCGTCCACCTCGATATGTACGTCTGGACGACCCAGTTCGTTCAACCAAGCACGGATTTGTCTGATTTTATTCAACGTCTCTGGAATGAAGGACTGGCCCCCAAAACCAGGGTTAACCGTCATCACAAGAATCATATCTACATTGGGCAGCACTTCCTTGATCGCGTATGGTGAAGTCCCCGGATTGAGAGCCACTCCCGCCAGAGCGCCTTGCTGCTTGATCATGTGAAGGACACCATGCAAATGAACACAGGCCTCCGCATGGACCGTGATGATATTAGCTCCTGCCTTTACAAAATCACTAATATAACGTTCAGGCTGCTCAATCATCAGATGAACGTCCAGTGGGAGAGTTGTATGCGGCCGAATAGCCTGAACGATAGGGGGGCCCAGTGTAATATTGGATACAAAATGACCATCCATAACATCCACATGAATCCAGTCTGCCCCCGCTGCTTGGACTTCCGTGACTTCACTGCCCAAACGAGCAAAATCAGCGGATAAAATCGACGGTGCTATTTTTAACATATGCTCAATACCTCCGTTTTTTTTCTTTTAATTCCTGATAAAACTGCAGATAGCTATCATAGCGTCCCTGTGAAATATGTCCCTCTTCCAAGGCCTCTCTTACTTTACAGCCAGGTTCGTGAATATGCGTACAACCCCGAAATTTGCATCCTTCCGCATATTGTTGGAATTCTCGAAAACAAGGCGATAACTCATCCACACCCAGCTCTAAAAAATCCAGTTGGCTAAACCCCGGTGTATCTGCTACAAACCCGCCGTTGTCTAAAGGAATTAGCTCCACATGGCGAGTCGTATGTCTTCCTCGTCCCAGCTTATTGCTTATGGCGCTCGTCTCCAGCGTTAAGCCAGGCTCCAAAGCATTAAGCATGGAGGACTTCCCTACACCTGACTGACCGGAAAACACGCTGATTTGGCCGGCCAACAGCTTCTTGAGCTCAGCCGTACCCTCTCCAGTACGGGCGCTGGTTACCAGCACCTCGTAACCAATCTTCCGATACATTTCCTGAACCATCAGCACCTTATCATCCTCTGAAGGGCTGCCTTCATACAAATCGCGCTTGGTCAGACAGATAATCGTATCCAGCCCGGCGTGCTCAATATGGACTAAAAATTTGTCCAGTAAAGGCAGGTTTAAATCCGGCTCACGCAGGGAAAACAGCAGCACGGCCAGCGTGGTATTAGCTACTGGAGGGCGAATTAGCTCCGTCGTACGCTTTCTAATCTCCTTGACCATACCTTCCCCGTTTTCAGTCAGTTCGTAAACGACTCGATCACCGACAAGGGGCGTAATCTCTTTTTTCTTGAAAAGGCCACGTGCTCTGCATTGTACCGTAGCTTCGCCGGATACCGGACGCCCATCCTGATCCAGGCTGGAGACATAATAATATCCGCTAAGCGCCTTGACGATCAGACCTTCAGGCATGTGTAAGATGTCCTCCTTCATAATGTTCAAGTTTCATTGTGTGGAACAGGTTAAGCTTCTTTCTCTAGTAAGTTTACTGATGCTGCACAGCCTCGATCACTTTGTCCTTCTTTTTGCGGGAACCGTGACCGGGGTTGTTTTTTTTGCTAACCGCCAACTCACTGCGCGTAACTCCTGAGGAATCGGTTCCTGGGGCAAAAGCAGAAGGATCACCATCGCCTTCTGTCCCCTCCTGGTTGTTAGAGTCGCCTCCACCATTACCACTATCGTTAGAAGATTCCCCGCTGTTTCCTTCCTCACCGTTTCCACTTCCATTCGGCGAGGAAGTACCACCAGATGTATCAGTCGGTGATGTTCCTGCAGGTGGAGCAATTTGAGGCATCGTCACCGTTCCATTTTTTGCATCAATATAAGAAACAGGATACGTGTCAACAAAAGCACCATCTCTAAATACGGAGACGACACTGTCTTTGTTAGGGGCCATCAGCAGGTTGATCGTAAACACCTGTGTCGTATTAATCGTACGGCTGCCCCACTCCTGATTTTCTCCACGTGCATCTGTATAAGTGATGCGAATTTTACTGTTTTTGCCCTCTTCCTTCGGCGCCACAGGTACATTAAACGGTAACGTAATCGCTTCTGGCGGGTAACCCGTACTTACATAAAACGTAATTTCCGTATTTGGGGGCAGATCACTGCCCGCCTCTGACGGCCATTGTTTGGTTACTTTTCCTTTATCCTGCTCATAGCTAAATTCCTCTTTAATTGAGCCAACCTTCAGCCCCGCCTTTTTGACCTCATTTTCCGCCTGGCTCTGCGTCATCCCTACCAGATTCGGCATTTTAACAGTCGCAGCGCCTTTGCTGACGGTGAGCACTACCTGAACCGAATCCTTATCAAATGGCTCATTTGCAGCAGGTGTCTGACTAATGACGGTTCCTTCAGCCTGATCACTGAACTGCTCATTTTGCTGAATCTGCGTTTCCTTAATCTGCTGGGCGGTCAGTAGCTTGACAGCATTCTCGTAGCTTTGCCCTTTGACATCTGGCATCGGGGTGAGCGGCTTGGCAATCCCGACTTTCAGACTAATCTCCGTTCCTTCCTTGACTAAAGAACCTTCAGGGTAGCTTTGATAAAAAACAACTCCCGGTGCAATCCCCTCTTTATATTCATGCTGGATTGGATCATCAATGACTAGTCCTGCTTTACTTAGAGTGACCTTCGCTTGGTCTTCTGTTTGTGTCAGTACACTTGGTACTTTCACCTCAGGTACGACAAGCACACTTTGCACATAGTACACCACGCCGCCCATGCACAAAAGTAGTACCAACACTAGTGTTACCCAGAAGATCGTTTTTTTTCTATTTTTCTTGGACGTTTGCTTGTTCGGAAGCTGTTCAGACTCCCGAGGTTGGACAGGCACATCGTCACCACTGGAAGACACACCTAATTGTTGAGGCTTAATAGCTGGGATAACCCGCGTTTGGTCCTCATCATCCAAATGTGTAAACTCCAGCTTGGATTCATTGCGCCGCCCAGGTAGCAGACAAGTCTCCAAATCCCTTAGCATTTCGTCTGCTGATTGGTAACGTTCCTCCGGATTTTTACGCATCGATTTCAGAATGACATTTTCTACACTTTGCGGAATCAACGGATTAATTTTACGCGGTTCCTCAAATTCCTCTTGCAAATGTTTGAGTGCCACACTAATTGGGCTTTCTCCCAGAAAAGGAAGCTGTGCCGTTAGCATTTGATATAAGACAATACCTAAAGAATATAAGTCCGATTTTTCGCCGGTAATGACACCCTTTGCATGCTCAGGTGAAAAATAATGAACAGAACCCACAACAGAACCTGTCTGAGTAATTGTCGTTGACGTAACAGCTCGAGCAATCCCAAAATCGGTTACCTTAACCCGTCCATTACGTCCAATTAAGATATTATGAGGCTTAATGTCCCGGTGAATAATCTGATTTTGGTGGGCATGTTCCAGCGCATCACAAATCTGGGAAGCAATCCGCACTGCTTCATCCACTTGTAATGGCGCACGTTCTTTAATAATCTCATTCAAATTTTTGCCTTCAACGCACTCCATTACAATATAATGGATTTCATCCTCTTGGCCGACATCATAAATACTGACCACGTTCGAATGAGAAAGCGAGGCCGCTGACTGTGCCTCACGCCGAAACCGGCGAATAAATTCCTCATCATGAACAAATTGCTGACGCAACACTTTTACCGCGACATTGCGATTCAGCAAAATGTCTTGAGCCTTATACACCAGCGCCATACCGCCGCCACCGATGCGCTCAATAATTTCGTACCTTCCCCCAAGCAGGTGCCCGATCATGCTTCACACCCCTTTTCACTCAATGAAACCGTGTTGTCGGGCAATTCAAACAAAGCTACAGTAATGTTATCGTCTCCACCGGCAAGCAGCGCCAGATGTAGCAAACGATCCGCACGTTCCTCCAAAGGATTTTCTGCGGCACCTACTACCTTACTGATCTGTTCTTCTGTTACCAAATTGCTTAATCCGTCACTGCATAGTAATAGTACATCGCCTTTTTCCAGCGTAATGGTGTCAATGTCCACCTTTACCTCGGAATCAGTGCCCAATGCCCGTGTCAGCACATTGCGACGGGGATGGTTCTCCCGCTCTTCCTTACTGATCTGACCGTTTTTGAACAACTCATTAACCAAAGTATGGTCTTCTGTAAGCTGACGTACCGTTCCTTTGGATATGACATAGGCGCGACTGTCACCAATATGTCCGATAATTCCAGATGCATCATTGAGCAACACGGCAACAACCGTCGTTCCCATATTATGATACTGGTCATCGCGCGCAGCCGTTTGGAAGATGACTTCATTGGCATGCAAAATAGCGTCGCTGAGCGCCGCCGTCAAAGAATGTGCGGATAATCCGCTCTCCAGCGTCGCCAAATCAGCGGCAAGTGTCTCTACCGCAAGGCGGCTGGCCGTATCACCGGCCAGATGCCCTCCCATACCATCGGCAACAATTCCAAGAATATAGCCTTGCTCCAAGTGCCTGATCCAGGCAGAATCCTCATTTACCGAACGCACACGTCCGACATGGCTGACATGAACTGTTTTGATCAAATGGTTTCACCCCAACTCCATATGCTTTGCACGCAACTGACCGCAGGCAGCGGCAATATCGTGACCCTGTTCACGCCGGATCGTCACATTGACGCCTTTTTCGGCAAGAATACGTTGAAAATTAAAAATATCGCTGCGCGATGTGCGCACATACTTGCGCTCAGGCACATGGTTGACTGGAATCAAATTGACGTGACACAGCATGTCCTTCAACACATCCGCAAGCTCTTCAGCATGTTCTGCCTGGTCGTTTACTCCACCGATCAAGGCATATTCGAACGAAATTCTCCGCCCCGTCTTAGCAAGATAATAACGAAGAGAATCCATAACATCCTTAAAAGGATAACGGCGATTTACAGGCATCAGCTTCGAACGCAACGCATCATTGGGCGCATGAATGGATATTGCCAGATTAATCTGTGTATCCTCGTCAGCAAATTTATAAATATTGGGCACAATGCCGCTGGTTGACACCGTAATATGACGTTGACCAATATTCAGGCCCTTTTCATGAATCATTGTACGCAAAAACGTCATTGTCGCTTCATAGTTCTCAAAAGGCTCACCCGAGCCCATAATCACAATACTGCTCACTCGTTCATTCGTTTTATCCAGAATTTTCTGAGCCTGCACCACCTGTGCCGTAATTTCGCCAGCCGTCAGGTTTCTTTTGAGACCCCCAAGCGTCGAGGCACAAAAAGTACAGCCAATCCGGCAACCCACTTGAGTCGTTACACAAATACTGTTTCCGTAATTATGTCTCATGATAACCGTCTCAATAGCATGGTCATCGTGTAAGCCAAACAGAAATTTAACAGTCCCATCTTTCGATTCCAACTTTGTTATTTCGTGAAGCGTCACAAAACTGAATTGCTCCTCCAGCTTTTCTCTCAGCCCCTTGGACAAATTCGTCATCTCACTGAAATTATTGACCCGCTTTACATACAGCCAGTCAAAAATTTGTCCTCCCCGAAAGGCAGGCTCACCGTTGTTTTTGGCCCAGTCCTGAAGCTCTTCCAGTGTTAAATCATATATAAAAGGTTTCATCAATATTTGCACCCGTTCCTTCTTCATTAAGTTCTGTTTAATCGCAGACAGTGTTTTTCATTCTTCCTATTTTAGCACAAATCCCTGAGGGGGTAAAAATTTTTCATTTTCATGCAAAAAACCGCCGGAAGTGTCCGGCGGATTGTGGAAATACTGGTGGGCAGCTACCTGGAATTCTCTTCCGAGCTACTTTACCCGGCGCAGACGCGCAATATAAAATCCGTCACTGTGAAAATGCTGCGGTAACAGCTGTACCGAGCCTTTCTGTATACCATCCATTTCATGACTCACGGCTGGAAAAGAATGATCCTTTGCCAACTCATACTCTGGATGTTCGCTTAAAAACCGAGCCAATTGTCCTTCATTTTCGTCAGGCTCAATCGTGCAAGTACTGTATACCAGAATACCACCCGGCTTTAACAGTCCGGCCACACTATCCAGCAACTCGTGCTGCAGTTGAGTAATGTCGCGAACATCCTGCGCAGTTTTGCTCCAACGCAGATCAGGTTTACGGCGAATCACCCCAAAGCCCGAGCATGGCGCATCCAGCAAAATACGGTCAAAAGAAGCCGGAGCATATCGTTCCTTTAGATCCAACGCATCACCAGTAACCGTCTCAACAGCATCCAGGCCAAGCCGATTCGCTTGCTCACGGATTAGTTGATGCTTATGGGCATGCAGATCGTTTGCAACGATCCGGCCGCGATCCTTCATCAACTCAGCCATATGAGCTGTTTTGCCACCTGGAGCTGCGCAGCAATCCAGCACCGCCATGCCAGGCTCAGGAGCGACCGCTTCAGCAACAAGCATGGAGCTTTCATCCTGTACAGACAACAATCCGTCCGTATACCACGAGGTAAGCGCCATATTTCCGCCGCTACGAACAACAATCCCATAGGGGCTAACGGCCGAAGGAACGGCATCAATGCCTTTTGCAATCATCTCGTCCAGCAGCTGATCACGACTGGTCATCGTCGTATTCACTCGCACGCTGACTGCAGGGGGCTCGTTATTAGCCTTGCAGATAGCCTCAGCTGTATCGGTACCGTATTGCTTGATCCAGCGCTTAACTAGCCACTGTGGATGGGAATGTTCTAACGAAATCCGTTCCTCTGCTGACAAACCGTCAGGAATACGCAGCTTGTCCGACTCACGCAGCATGCTGCGAAGCACACCATTGACCATACCGGAAATCCCCTGATGCCCGCGCCGCTTGGCAATGGTCACTGCTTCACTAACAACTGCATGATCCGGAACTCGATCCAGATACACCAGCTGATATACGCTCATCCGCAGCAACGAACGTACCCAAGGCTGAAGCTTGGCCGTTCCTTTTTGAACAAATTTATTCAAAAAATAATCCAGTGTATTTCGGCGTGCCACTGTACCGTATACAAGTTCCGTCGTCAAACCAACATCACTTGCAGATAAACCTGCCTGCTGAAGCCGGCGATTGAGCTCAAGATTGCTATACGCGCCCTCTTGCTCCACACCGGTCAGCACGTCAAGTGCAACTTCCCGCGCCGTCTGTTTGCGAGTTTTGTCGGATCTGGTCCCCACTCCCTTGCGTTGGTCTCCCTGACGGGAGTGTCCCCCGCTCATCCGAGCACCGTGCCGGGCTTCATCTGTCCGCCGCGTGCAAAGGTTCCGGCTTCCATAACCTTCTTACCTGCCGGTTGAACCTGGGTCAGCCAGAGAGTGCCTTCGCCTGTCTGCACCTCAATGCCACGGGCGGTTAATTGAAGAACCGTGCCGGGTGCTGGAGCATTTGAGCCACTCGCTTCATTATTTATGGAAGGCTGCTCCGCAGCCCATATTTTAAAAACATTGTTCTCCCAAAGTGTAAACGCGCCAGAAAAAGGAACCAGACCGCGAACCCGGTTGTATATTTGCTCTGCATTATCACTCCATGTAATGCGCTCATCATCACGGTTCAGGTTCGGGGCATAGGTCGCCTCGTCCTCATTTTGCGGCGTACGGTCTGATTGCCCTGCCAGCAACTTGGGCAGCTCGTCCTGCAAAAGTCTAGCTCCGGCTACACTTAGCTTTTCAAAAATTGTGCCCGATGTATCCTCCGGCTCTATAGCCACCTCAACCCGCGATATCATATCGCCGGTGTCCAGCCCTTCCGCCATATACATTAGCGTCACACCTGTCACAGTTTCACCGTTAATAATCGCACGCTGGATCGGTGCACCTCCCCGATATCGGGGAAGTAACGAACCATGCACATTCAGACAGCCGAAACGAGGCAGGTCTAATACGGATTTAGGCAAAATTTGTCCATAAGCTGCGGTTACGATTAGATCGGGACGCAATTCCGCCACCTGAGCTACCGCTTCCGGTTGACGCAGGCGTGTCGGTTGCAGCACAGGCAATCCACGCTTCTCAGCCGCTTCCTTGACTGGTGTAGGCGTCAATATTTTTTTCCGTCCCTGTGGCTTATCTGGCTGAGTAATTACACCGACCACGTTATATCCGTTGTCCAGCAACATGTTCAGCGATGGGACTGCAAATTCAGGTGTACCCATAAAGATAATACGAATGTCTTGGCTCATCGAACCTCACTCCCCTGTCTGACGGTTCGGTCCTGGCTGTTCCAGAGCAACCTCATATACTTTTTCTGCAATATCCGTGAACAATACTCCATTTAGATGATCAATTTCATGCTGAAAAGCACGAGAAAGCAACCCTGTCGCTGTAACGGTAATAGCCTTGCCCTCGCGATCCAGTCCCTTGACTGTAACCTTCTCGGCACGACGTACATCCCCGTTCAACCCTGGAATACTTAGGCAGCCTTCAGGTCCCAATTGCTCTCCTTCTTCGGCCACAATTTCTGGATTGATCATTTTTATCAAGCCATGCTCATCTCCAGCATCTACGACGATGAGCCTCTTCAAAATACCTACTTGTGGAGCAGCTAGACCTACTCCTTCCGCTTCATACATCGTATCTGCCATATCGTCCAGCAGCTTTTGCACATTAGGCGTAACTTTAGTAACTTCCTTTGCTACTTTGTGCAATACGTCATCCGGCTCCAACACTATAATTCTAATTGACATGACAACAGAACACCTTCCTCTTTTTCCTTCATTTAGGCTTTACTGTATTCATCACAAAAGCGACTGCTACATTATCCTATGTACGGACGGCTTGTCCGCATCAATTGTGCGAATAACTTTAGTGTTAACACTCTACATCAGCATCTGCGGATCAACATCCAGACTAATCAGCAACTTTTGTGCCTGCGCAGATTCGGCCATTTCATCAGCCACTTGCTGAGCCAAACCAATCGCGTCAATATTTCCACGCCATTTTATCATACATTGAAATCGGTATCTATTCTTGATTCTCGAAATGGGTGAAGCTACTGGCCCCAAAATGTCCAATACATCCGATGTAAGCCGGTCCATATTCCCGAACCAGCCCCGTTGTCTGGCTCGTCCCTGTAGTGTCGCTGAATAATTTTCAGCCAATCGGACTAGCACTGGAAGCTGTTCATGAGAAAAGGTCACCAAAATAAGTCGGCAATATGGCGGGTAGTGCAAATTACGGCGGTGTTTCAACTCTTCCCTCACAAAAGATGAATAATCATGACGGCTTGCATGAACCACCGAATAATGCTCTGGAGTGTAGGATTGTACGAATACTTCCCCCGGCAATTGATGCCTTCCAGCACGCCCGGCTACTTGTGTTAACAGCTGAAAGGTCTTTTCCGCAGCCCGAAAATCCGGTAAATTAAGAGCAGAATCCGCAGTAATGACACCTACCAGCGTTACATCGGGAAAGTCCAGCCCTTTGGCTACCATTTGAGTACCCAGTAGTACGTCTGCTTTTTTATCACGAAATTGCTTAAGCAGCTTTTCATGAGCGTTTTTTTCAGTCGTTGTATCAACATCCATTCGGACAACACGTATACCAGGGAATAGCTTAGCCAACTCTTCTTCCACTCGCTGAGTACCTGTACCAAAGTAACGAATATGCTCACTACCGCATTCCGGGCAAGTCTGAGGTACAGGCTCGGAATATCCGCAATAATGACAACGTAAATTGTTCGACCGCTGATGATAGGTAAGCGAAATATCACAATCCGGACATCCCGCCACATAGCCGCAGCTCCGGCACATGACGAACGTGGAGTGACCACGCCGGTTCAACAGTAATACCGTCTGCTCGTTACGCTCTAATCGCTCTGCGATTCCATTATGCAACGCACGGCTGAACATGGAGCGGTTGCCGGCCCGTAGCTCCTCACGCATGTCCATGATATGGACTTCGGGTAACGTGTTCCCCAATGCGCGGGTCGGCATTTCAAGCAGCAGCGGCGCAAACTCGTCATTGCTTTGGGAGCGGGCAGCATAATAGCTTTCCAGTGACGGTGTAGCTGAACCGAGAATAACGACAGCCCCGTGCTGGTGCGCTCTGCGAATGGCTACATCACGCGCATGGTATTTGGGCGTCTCTTCCTGCTTATAGGACGTTTCGTGCTCCTCATCCATAATAATGAGCCCTAGCTCACGAAAAGGGGCAAATACCGCTGAACGAGCGCCAATCGCTACTTTTACACGGCCTTCGCGTATTTTGCGCCACTCATCGTACCGTTCTCCCCCGGACAATCTACTGTGCATCACTGCGACCTGGTCGCCAAAACGTCCTTTGAAACGTTCGACCATTTGTGGAGTTAATGATATTTCGGGTACGAGCACAATCGCCTGGCGATTCTGCTCGATACATCGCTGAATGGTCTGCAGATAGATTTCCGTCTTACCGCTTCCTGTGACTCCATGCAGCAAATAAGCTCCTTGCTCACGCATGTCCAGCTGACGAATAATCCGTTCATACACCGACTGCTGCTCTACCGTAAGAGGGAGTGGGTCTGTAGGTTTGAAGTGTCTGCCCCGGTAGGGATCGCGGAACACTTCAACATCTTCCTGTAATACATAGCCCTTATCTTCCAGTGCCTTAACCGTCGCAGCTGATACACCTAACGAGGTCATAACTTCCTTCAGCGGCAGAGGCAGAAACTCGCTACGTTCCAGCAAAAAAGCAAGTACCTCCCGCTGACGCTGCGCCTTGGCAGAAAATTGCTCCAGTGCCATGGATGCTTCATCTATGCTGATAGCCAGATCAACAGCTTTCATCGTCTTTTTGCCAAGCTTGTCTTTAATAACCTGGCTTTCCTGAAGCACTCCGCGGCGTAACAGCGATTTAATAACCTCCGCCTCCTCGGGGAAACGTCTACTAAGTTGCTGCAACGGGACTTGCTCCTTATTCTGAATGAAGCTGACAATCTGACGCTCCGCCGGGTCGCTCATACCGTCGTCAGTCAGAAGGGCCCATTCGATCTCATCCCCCTGATTAGACAGCATAGACCGCTGTGGATTCATAGACTCTTGCTGTTCGGCAATGGAGATATAACGTTCCGCCTTGCCCTTAAGCGCGGTAGGAATCATCACTTGCAGTGCCATAATTTGATTACAAGCATAACGCTCGCTCATCCATTTGCCCAGTTCAACCAAATCGGGAGATAAGGGCGGTACCAGATCCAGCAACTCCTGAATCGCCCTCATCCTATATTTCGGCGGCTCTTCAGCTGGAACTACCGAGATAACAAAAGCCTGCACCGTCCGTTTGCCAAATGGCACAGCTACCCGACTACCTGGCTCAATCCAAGGTCTCATGGAATCTGGGATCAGATAATCGAAGGTACGATCTGTATCCTTGGCAGGTACATCGACAATGACCTTGGCAACTAAATTGCCTGTCTCCATTAATGCAGCACCCCACCCATGCGTCCCGCGGCTAGAGTAAGCAGTTTACGCGCAACCTCTTCCTTTGACTGTACAGGAATCTGCTCTACCATCCCGCTTCGGTCATATATTTGAACAGCATTTGTATCGACGCCAAAACCTGCACCATCCACAGTTACATCGTTTGCCGCAAGCAAATCACAATTTTTACGTTCTAATTTATCTATTGCATACGTCTCCAAATTTCCCGTTTCTGCTGCAAAACCAATTAAAAATTGATGTTTCTTGCTGCGTCCGAGTGATTCCAGAATATCGACGTTCTTCACTAACTCCAGTGTAAATACACTATCTTTTTTCTTGATCTTGGTCTGTGCCACCTCACGTGGTCGATAATCTGCAACGGCAGCAGCCATAACGACCATATCACTCGTTTCCCATTGTTTTAGCACAGCCTGGTACATGTTTTCAGCTGACTGGACTCTTTCAAGCGAAATACCTGAAGGCGGTTCCGCACTGGTATTGGCAGCAATCAAATGCACCTCTGCCCCCATCTCCTGAGCCACTTTCGCAATGGCAAAGCCCATTTTACCAGATGAATCATTCGTAATATAACGGACAGGATCAATTCGCTCAATCGTGCCTCCAGCCGTGACAATGACTTTTTTTCCCGAAAGCGCTAATTCATTCTTATCTACAAGTCGCTCGGTTACTTGTTTCTCCGTAGATTCTTCTCCAAACCACCGTGCTTCAGACTTGATTGTAGCTTCAGGCTCCTGAGCTTGCTGATCAAAAAAGCGCTCAATCGTTTGCACAATAGTTTCTGGCTCTTCCAAACGTCCTTTGCCAACATAACCACAAGCCAGTAATCCTTCACCAGGCTCAATCATCTTCACACCACGGGATACCAGTGTCTCCATATTTTGCATGACTGCAGGATGAGTGTACATATGTACATTCATCGCAGGGGCCACCATAATAGGCGCTGTCGTAGCCAGCAACGTTGTCGATAACATATCATCAGCAAGACCATGCGCCATTTTCCCGATGATATTCGCCGTTGCAGGAGCAACTAGCACCAGATCAGCCGCATCCGCCAGATGAATATGGGATACGATAGACGGCTCTCTTTCATCAAATGTATCACTGTACACCGGATTGCGAGAGAGTGACTGCAGCGTAAGTTCGGTAATAAACTCCTTGGCAGAAGCCGTCATAATCACATGTACATCGGCTCCCTTTTGCGTCAACTTACTGCAGAGCGCAGCCCCTTTATAGGCAGCAATTCCGCCGGTTATACCAAGAATAATAACTTTCCCCTTCAACATCGTTAACTCCCCCTGACCGAAAAAAATAACAACCTTGCGGTTGTCAAAGGAATTGGCATTGCGCCTGGTTATAATGATTGTCTATAATTCTTATTCTTCTTCGCCGCTTTCAAGCAAAAGATGATCTGCATAGATCTCTTCCAGAGCTACTCCAACCTGTTTGTGAGATTTAGGACTCTTCAAGCTCGTCTTCTCGCCCTCACGCAACTGTCTAGCACGGCGTGATGCCGCTACAACCAGCGAATATTTACTATCTACCTTTTTCATCATTTCATCAATGGAAGGATACAGCACGAATAGACACCTCTTCATGTAG
The DNA here is from genome assembly GCF_054113385.1 of Paenibacillus sp. ALE2. Taxonomy (NCBI): domain Bacteria; kingdom Bacillati; phylum Bacillota; class Bacilli; order Caryophanales; family Paenibacillaceae; genus Paenibacillus; species Paenibacillus sp. ALE2. The sequence goes on along the minus strand of NZ_CM134213.1, from coordinate 3,840,592 downwards.
TTTTAAGCTGTATAAGCTGAACTCCAGTGTACACCTTCAAGCTCAGCTTATACAGTATTATTTCTCTTTTGGTACGCTTGGCATATGTAAAGCCCTCGCTTAAGGTCGAACCTTACAATGTTCGGCGATAATAATGGATTCTATTCGTTTACAAGCGAAATCAATCTCATCATTGACAACCGCATAATCATAGTGACGCAACAGGTTCATCTCGTCCACAGCTACCGACATACGGTGATCAATGGTTGCTTGAGTTTCTGTGCCACGTCCCCGAATTCTATCCTTCAACTCATCCAGCGAAGGTGGAAGCAAGAATATAAATATGCCTTCTGGAAATTTTTCTTTAACCTTTAGCGCGCCCTGAACTTCAATTTCCAGAAAGATATCTTTACCCTGCGCAAGCGTCTGGTCTACAAAATCACGTGGAGTGCCATAGTAGTTACCTACATACTCTGCGTACTCCAACAATTCATCCCGTTCAATCATCCCTAAAAAATCTTCACGCGTTTTGAAAAAATAGGTCACTCCATCTTGCTCGCCCGAACGAGGTGTTCGAGTTGTAGCAGAAACAGAATACGTTATCTCAGGTAGCTTTTCGCGCAATGCATTGCCTACCGTTCCTTTACCGACCCCCGAAGGTCCGGATATTACAAATAATAATCCCTTAGCCATAGTACACTCCATTTTTATTCGTCATTGTCATCATCTTTAGTGGATAGGCGATGAGCGACCGTCTCCGGCTGCACCGCAGACAGGATTACATGATCACTGTCTGTAATAATAACAGCCCGTGTCCGGCGGCCATAGGTAGCATCAATTAGCATATGACGGTCCCTGGCTTCCTGTATAATCCGCTTGATCGGAGCAGACTCCGGACTGACGATGGAGATTATTCGGTTGGCCGACACGATATTGCCAAAGCCAATATTGATCAATTTGATTGCCATATTCAGGTCTTTCCCCCTATACATGTGACTATTGCAGCCGTGCCGCTACCAGGTAGCTACTCAATATTTGCAGCCTGCTCACGAATTTTTTCGAGCTCTGCTTTCATCTCAACGACCAAGTTAACTAATGTGAGATGATTAGCCTTAGAGCCGATCGTGTTGACTTCCCTGTTCATTTCCTGGATTAAAAAATCTAATTTGCGACCGGCCGGCTCGTCCGACAGCAGCAATCTTTTGCACTGTCCAAAATGACTTTGAAGCCGGGTAAGCTCCTCATCAATATTGCTGCGATCCGCGAATAACGCAATCTCCATTCCGAACTTATGTTCATCAAGCGTAAATGAACCGTCCTGAAGCTCTTTAAGCCTGTTCTTCAGCCTGTTACGGTAGTCGCTCACAACATGAGGAGCCAACACCGCCATTTCATGATGAAAGGATTCCAAACGTAAAATGCGGGATTCCACATCTTGTACCAAATGCCCGCCTTCTCGCCTTCTCATCTCCAGCAAACCTTGCAAAGCTTCATTCAAAGCTCGCTGTAGTTGCTCTTCCCAGTCATCTTCGTCTCCATTGCAAGCCTCTCCAGGCTCACCCAGAACATCAGGCAAAGCAAGGATATCACTTATACCTAACGTTCCTTTAACGCCATAACGATCTGCCAGCTGCTCCGCTGCACGCAGGTAAGCCTGCACCACAGTGTCATTCAACCGTGCGGCGGGTATCTGTTCTTCATCACGTTCCCTGTGGATGAAAACATCGATACGACCGCGTTTAATCTGCTGTTGAACCGTTCTTCTCAAGCCATCTTCATAACGAGTCCATTCACGTGGAATTCTCATCATCACTTCGCAATAGCGGTGATTGACCGATTTCAATTCCAAGCGCACTTTATACCCCTCATGATGAAGGATGGCTTGACCGTATCCGGTCATACTCAATGACATCGGCATCACATCCATTATACTATTGTAATTGATTATTATAGTCGAAACAAGGGGGCCTGTACTCGGCCTGATTTTTCCCATACATATGAAGTCAGCTCAGCTGTCATTTCATAGAACATAAAAGGAGTCATGAAATAGATCCCATTAAAATGTTCCATGGCCGTATCAAGCAGCTCCTTGGCAATAGACACGCCCATTGCTCGTCCTTCCGAGCCCTCCAGTCCCGACATACGTGCACGCACCTCATCGGATAACTGAATGCCTGGCACTTCATTGTGCAAGTATTCTGCATTGCGGCCACTAGCCAGCGGCATAATACCGATAAAAATCGGTATTTCCAAATGCCGTGTCTCTTCTGCAATGGCTATAATCAGCTCAGGATCGTAAACAGGCTGGGTCATAATATAATCGGCCCCGGAGGCAATTTTCTTTTCCAACCGCTGTACGGCTTTACCCAAATGCTTAACATTCGGATTAAAAGCAGCTCCCACCACAAAATTAGCTTTCTGCTTGAGTGGTTTACCGGAAAATGCGACGCCATCATTTAGCTGCTTGATCATGCGTATGATTTCAAAAGATGTCATATCATACACCGAACTGGCGCCTGGTAAATCACCAAACCGCGCCGGATCACCAGTAACCGCCAGTACATGGTCAATACCCAGTGCGTCAAAACCCATCATGTGGGATTGAGTACCAATCAGATTACGGTCACGACATGCGATATGAATTAATGGACGCAAGCCTGTTTCAATACTAACCAGATGCCCAAGCGCCATGTTGCTCATACGAGTGACTGCGAGCGAATTGTCAGCAAGTGTAAGTGCATCGGCTCCGGCTTTCTTCAAGGCATGCGCACCTTGCATAAACCGGGTAATGTCCAGATCTCGCGGAGGATCCAGCTCTACAATGACCGTATGCCGTTCCTTAACCAGATCCACAATGTTGGGTTCGCTGGCATGTCTGCCATTGCCTCGTCCCCCTTCATTTGCTGTCTGCTCCACCACATGAATGGACTCTGTCGACAAAGCTTCTTTTGGAGCCAACGGGGGCGGTTGCAAATTTTTTAAAGCTTTGGAAATAGCAGCAATATGGTCTGGCGTAGTTCCGCAACAACCACCAATCAGCCTGGTCCCGAGATCTACAAAGGACGCGGCACATTCTCCGAAATATTCAGGTGATGCACCGTATACATAGTGACCGTCCACATAATCTGCCAGTCCCGCATTTGGATATACAGACAGCGGTACAGACAAAGGACCATCCAGCTGCTCCATTACACTCATAATTCCCTGCGGACCGGAGTGACAGTTAAACCCGAGGATGTCAGCTCCTTCACTACGCAGTGTTGAAAAAGCTTCTGACACTAGAAAACCATCTTGGGTACGACCAACCTGATCGACCGCAAATTGACAAATTACCGGAATGTCACTGTATTTACGTACACTGTGAAGCGCAATGCGCATTTCGTCCAGTGAATAAAACGTTTCGCATAAAATGCCGTCAACCCCTTCGGAAAGAAGGGCATCGATCTGCTGCTCGTAGTTTCTTGACAGCTCCAGCTTGGATATGTTAAGACGTTTGCCTCCGCATATGGAACCGACCGCACCTACTACATAATGTTCAGGTCCGGCAGCAGCCTTGGCAATTCGCACACCAGCACGATTAATCTCTTCCACCTTAGATTCCAGTCCAAAGCGAGCTAACTTATAATCATTTGCAGAGAATGTATTCGTCTCCAGCAATCGTGCTCCTGCATTTAAATACTGACCATGTACGTCTGATATAACATCAGGCGAAGTAATGTTCAGTTCTTCGTAAGACGTATTTACTGGAAATCCTAGCTGGTACAAAAAAGTCCCCATAGCGCCGTCTCCGACAATAATTTCACGATTCAGCACAGTACGCAAATCCGGTTTCATGTCCTCTGCTCCACCCCGCTCTTTATTTTCATACTAATGTAACATAAAGAGACTACAAACATAAGCCAAAAACAAAAAAAGCCGCCTCACGCCCCGACAAAATGATACCAGGAGTAAGGCAACTTGAGTTATCATTTTCTATTTACCACTACATTTTCATAGCATTTTCCCATCAGAAGAATGGAGAGAAAACTCGTAAAAAGTCCCTTTTTTATTTACTTTAGCCACAATAGAATCCGTCCCCTTTTGGGAGAACGTATATTGATTTCCTTGAACATTCACTTTATAACCGGACACATTGATATTGAACAATAGTTGAACCTTAGGCTTGACCAGCTTCAATGCTTCGGCGGCGGTATATTTTGGACTTGCAAAAGATTTTTTGAAATCTGCGTCATCATTCCAGTCCATCCCAGAGGTGGATACAGCCAGCACTTTGCCAGTTACCGCTCCAATTTTGACCTCATTCGCCTCACTTGCATCCTCGAACGACCAATAAGAAAGCCCATTCTTCTCATCCTTGTAGCGTGAGGCATGCTGCACTGTGATTCGCTGTCCACTCACTCGCTTAAATGTGTTCATTGCACGGTTCAATAATACTGGGTCCACCTGTCTCAGCGCATAGTCCGCATTGACGGTAATAGCATTACCTTGATCCACATCAACATACAATGAGGAAGCTTTTTCTCCTGCCCCCCAGAATACCCAGTAATTCGAAGGCTTGTTGGACTGATAGGGGGATTTGACCCGCCAGAATGCTTCAAATTGTAAGGGACGCTTGCTGTCAAACGCTTTGGCGCTGTTTAATACTTTTGCCTTGAGTGGCGCGTTCATCGCCTTTCCCAAACTACTTATTTTATATCGTATAGTTGTAGAATCTACTCTGTTTTTCTCTTTATTATATTCTGTCTGCAACGTAGCTGTTCCGTCTTCCAATTCACCCTCGACAATCCAGGTTTTCCCCATATCCGTTACATCGTCAAATTGAAATGCAGCTTTTGAACCGATAAGTTCTTGTACTGCTTTTTCTAAACGGCTTACGACTGTCGGAGTTAGCGAGCCCACCTGCTTGTCCGTCGTTCCCGTGGCAGCAGGAATAGTCGCCGCTTGAACCGGAAGCGCGGTGGCTACAAGTATGAGGACTGCAACTGCTGAAATCCAACGAAATTTCCGCACTATGAACGGCCTCCTTATCGTTTTCTCATTTTCTATATTATACATTGTTCAGACGTCAAAAAAAGACAGAATATCGCTTGGTTCACCATTTCCCCAGTAAACAGCGGCATAAAAGGACAAAAAAAGAAGACCTACTCAGGTCTTCTTCCCCTTCACTTCTATATATTCTCAGGTCATTTACGGGCTATTCTTATCATTCACATCAATTCAGAATAGACGACCTTCGAATACAATCTCAGCCGGACCTGTCATATAAATGTGATTATCATCCTCGCTCCATTCAATATCCAGATCGCCGCCCTTTAGGCTTACCATGGCGCGGCGGTCGCTGTATCCATTTAGTACAGAAGCAACAAGCGTAGCACAGGCTCCAGTTCCACAGGCTAGCGTAGGTCCTGCTCCCCTCTCCCATACCCTCATATCTATATGCTTCCGACTACGTACCGTGGCGAACTCAACATTTGTTTTTTTAGGGAACAATGGATGACACTCCAGCTTTGGCCCCCAGGCCTCCAGATCAAAGCTAGGCGCATCCTCAACATAAATGACACAGTGCGGATTTCCCATAGAAACAGCCGTAAAGCGAAAACCACTTCCTCCAGCTTCAATGGGCTCATCTATTACGTTAGTCAAATCGAGTGTAGTTGGAATTTTCAATCCTTCCAGAATCGGCTCTCCCATATCTACCTTTACCATTCGTACAGTTCCGTTTTCCACAGTCAGTTCAACCTGCTGCACACCTGCACCCAGCGTCTCAATTGTGATCTGTTCACGGTTGATATGCTTACGGTCATACACATATTTGGCAGCACAACGAATAGCGTTACCGCATTGCTCGGCCTCCGAGCCGTCCGAGTTAATGATGCGCATGCGAAAATCTGCTTTTTCAGACGGCAATATATATACCAATCCATCGGCGCCAATACCAAAATGTCGATCACATAGCCGAACAGCTAATTCCGAGGCGTCAGACGGCAATTCCTGATGCCCGTACCAAACGATAAAATCATTACCCAGACCATTCATTTTAGTGAATTCCATAGCTTCCCCCCGCCGTTGCTGCTGATCTCATGCTCCTCTTGAAGCTTTGATCCCATAATATCATACAGGGCAAAAGCGGGAAAGCGATGCGATATGCAAGACCCGAATTCTAGGCTGAGAACTTTGTACGTCCCGCTGAAAATCGTGTATTTCCGCCGTGACGACGGTTACGTCGACCGCCCCATACACTTCCCGCTCCCATTAGGAACGTAGGAATTCCAGCTGCGACAATAGATAGTGCCCATTCACGTAAACCAAGGGGTACCGTTTTGAAAATAGGCTGCAGCACAGGCACATACATTACAACCAGCATCAGTACAATGGAGGACAGTACGGCAAGCACGAGATAACTATTTTGAAACGGATTACGATGGAAAACGGAGCGGGAGCTGCGGCAATCAAATACATGAATTAACTGCGCCAGCACTAACGTAGCAAATGCAACCGACTGCGCTTTGATCAATTGCCCTGCATCATTCGGAGCAATCCGTAATGTCAACCAAAAGGCCGCAAGTGTACATAAGCCAATCAACAGACCGCGACTAATAATTTTCCAGCCCAGTCGACGTGCAAAAATATTTTCCTTTGCGCCACGAGGCTTATGCTCCATAAGATCCTTTTCCGGCTGATCCACACCCAGAGCCATCGCTGGCAAACCGTCAGTTACCAGGTTCACCCACAAAATCTGAATGGGTAACAAAGGTAGCGGCAGCCCAGCCATCATGGCAAAGAACATCGTCAAAATTTCGCCAACATTGGAGGCGAGTAGATAACGAATGAATTTACGGATGTTCTCGTAAATATTTCGTCCTTCCTCAATTGCCGCTACAATTGTTGAGAAATTATCGTCACTCAGTACAAGTGCAGCTGCTTCTTTGGTCACGTCTGTTCCTGTAATGCCCATGGCAATACCGATATCCGATGCCTTGATCGCAGGTGCGTCATTGACGCCATCTCCGGTCATAGCTACGACATGTCCGCGTCTTTGCAGCGACTTGACGATTCTCAGCTTGTGTTCCGGCGACACCCGCGCATACACAGAGACGGTATCAACAACGTTATCCAACGCCGCATCATCCATGAGAGACAGTTGCTGTCCTGTCAATACATTTGAGCCGCGTTGGAGAATGCCCAGCTGCTGTGCAATGGCCTCCGCAGTTGTACCATGATCGCCCGTAATCATCACCGTGCGAATGCCGGCACGACGGCACTTGCCAATGGCCTCGCGAACCTCGCGGCGTGGCGGATCAATCATGCCGGTCAGGCCGATAAAAATCAGCTGTGTTTCAGCCTCCTCAACTGTAGAGACACGCTCATGCGAGCGGATATCACGGTAAGCGACGCCAAGTACACGCAGCGCCTCCGATGCCATACCTTCATTGGCTGCCAATACCTTTTGGCGCAGCGTACCCGTTAACGGAACGACATTCCCTTCCCATAAAATGTAAGAGCACTGACCCAGTAGCACGTCTGGCGCTCCTTTGGCAAATACAATATGTCCTCCCTGGTGGCGTACGAGTACCGACATCCGCTTCCGATCTGAGTCAAAAGGAAATTCTCGCTCCCGTGTGTACAGTTCGTATAGCCCTTGTCGCGTGACTCCGCCTTTGGCAGCTAACGTGACCAGCGCTCCTTCTGTCGGATCACCTTTCAGCTCCCAAACAGCGGAAGGCGTCGGCTCTTTGGTTTTCTTTTTTGAACGCAGCTCATCTATGTCAGCTTGAACAATCTCCGCATTATTACAAAGTACACTAGCTTGCAGCAATCTACGCAAGGATTGTCCGTTTTTTAGGTCGGCCGGAAGATCCCTGTCCATAATATGACCGTGTGGATCATAACCTTCCCCGGTAACTCCCCAGAAACGACCATCCAGCCACAGCTTGGTGACTGTCATTTTATTTTGGGTCAGTGTGCCCGTTTTGTCAGAGCAAATGACAGACGCACAGCCGAGCGTCTCAACGGAAGGCAGCTTGCGCACAATGGCCTTGCGTTTGATCATACGCTGTACACCCAAAGCGAGTGCAATGGTTACAATCGCGGGCAATCCTTCTGGTATAGCTGCCACAGCCAAGCTCACGCCGGCCAAAAACATGCTCATGGCTGGCTGACCATGCAAAATACCCGCTACGACCACGAGCACGGTTAGCGCTAACGCCACAATAATCAAAATTTTGCCCAACTGTTCCAGTCTGTGCTGTAACGGTGTCTCCTGCGACTCCGTATTTTCGATCAAGTCTGCGATCTTTCCCATTTCGGTACTCATGCCTGTGCGAATGACCACGCCTTGTGCGGTGCCTCTGGTCATCATGGTGCCCATAAAACCGATGTTCTTTTGGTCCCCAAGAGGTACTTCGGCGGCATGAATAGGACGGGAATGCTTACTCACCGGAACCGATTCACCTGTCAGGGCAGACTCCTCAACATCACAGCCATTTGTACTCAACCACCTTACATCTGCAGGGATACGATCACCACTTTCCAGCAGCACGATATCGCCCGGCACCAGTTCTCTGGCCTGAACATGTATTCGTTTGCCGCCTCGCAGCACCTTGGCGGTTGGAGCCGAAAGCTGTCTTAAAGCTCGCAATGAACGTTCAGCTCTGAATTCCTGCACAAAGCCGAGAATTCCATTTAGCACAACGATAGCAATAATGGTAATCGCATCCAGATACTCGCCGAGTAGGCCAGAGATCAGGGTCGCTCCCATCAATACAAGCATCATAAAATCCTTGAACTGGTTGAGCAGCAGCAAAATTGCCGAAACACGCTTGCCCTCGCTCAGCTCATTCCAACCCGTCCTTTCTCTTCGTTCCGCAATCTGTTCCTCCGAAAGACCCTGCTTCGGGTCGACTTCCAGACTAGTTGAAAGCTGCTCATTGCTTAATTGGTGCCAGTGTGCTTGTTCCATTCTCCCCAATTCCCTCCCGGTCAGATAGTCCGTTTCCGTCGGTTGTGCGTAGGATGGCTGCCCGTTATTCTATTTTTGTGCCACGATTGCTGATATGCTGGACAGACTTTCTTGATTCAATCTATTCGGACAGGACTCGAAATATCACAAAGCCGCTTAAGTTTTGTCCCAAAGTTATGTATCATAGGAGGAAGGCGAAAATACATTTGCTTCAAAGGAGAACATACATTATGGCATTGGACGGAATCGTAACCCGCGCTATCGTACACGAACTGCAAGCCATCCGGGGCGGGCGCATTAATAAAATACATCAGCCAAACGAACGCGATATCGTGCTGAACCTGCGGGCACAAGGCGGGAGTATAAAGCTGTTGCTGTCGGCTAATCCGACATTTCCGCGCGTACATTTTACAGAGCAAAGCTTTCTCAATCCGACAGAAGCTCCCATGTTTTGTATGCTTCTTCGCAAACATTGCGAAGGAGGCATTATTGAGAACATCACGCAGGTGGGCATGGAGCGCATTATTCATATGGATATACGTCAGCGTGATGAGCTGGGGGATATTTCATTGAAGCGCATTATTATTGAAGTGATGGGTAGACATAGCAATATTATTTTGCTTGACCCGGAAACAGGTATGATGCTGGATGGCATTCATCATGTCACACCCTCTATCAGCAGCTATCGGGTCGTTATGCCAGGCTTTCAATACACAGAGCCTCCTGAACAAAATAAGCTGAATCCACTAGAAGTCGAAGAAGCAGCCTTCATCTCCTCGTATCAAGCAGCCCTTGAGGCCGAAGAAGCTCCCAAACGCTGGCTCGTGAACACTTTTACCGGACTTAGTCCCCTTATTGCTGAAGAGATACTAATCCGAGCATCTAACGAAGAAGCATCTGGTGACAAGGATCGCCGACTGTGGAGGACATTCAGTGACATTATGGATGACGTGCGGAATCATCGTTTTCAGCCAGTATCTGGACTGAACGCACAAGATAAAGTAATATTTTCAGCCATTCCACTGACGCTGATCGAAGGAGAACGTAAGGAATACGCTACTATCAGTGAGTGTATGGAGGACTTTTTCGGTGAAAAAGCAGAAAGGGACACGGTTAAGCAAAAGGTTAGCGACCTACTACGGTTTCTCCAAAACGAGCGGAGCAAAAACGTAAAAAAACTCGATCATCTCCATCAGGATTTGGCCGAAGCGGAAGATGCCGATCAATTTCGGATTTACGGAGAGCTGCTATTTGCTTCACTGCATGAGGTAAAAAAGGGAGACAAGGAAGTAACACTCACTAACTTTTATGACGAGGAACAGGGTGCGATCAGCATTCCATTGGACCCGCTACTCAATCCTTCAGATAATGCACAACGTTATTTTAAAAAGTATAACAAATATAAAAACAGCCTGGCTGTCATTGACGAACAACTAGCAAAAACACACGAAGAAATTCGTTATATGGACAATCTTCTTCAGCAGCTAGCCCATGCCTCTATTAACGACATTGAGGAAATACGTGAAGAGCTGGTTCAGCAGGGCTATCTCAGAGATCGGGTTAAAAAAGGAAAGAAAAAGAAGAAAAATGACCGCCCGACCTTGCACGTATATACATCATCCGAAGGCATCGAGCTGCTGGTCGGCAAAAATAACTTGCAGAATGAATATGTGACCAACCGACTGGCCGGACCCAATGACACGTGGCTGCATACAAAGGATATTCCAGGGTCACACGTCGTTATTCGTGCCGAGAAATTCGGAGACGCAACGTTGGAGGAAGCTGCTCAACTGGCTGCCTATTTCAGCCAAGCCAAGCAGTCTAGCAGCGTACCTGTAGACGCCACCTTGATTCGGTATGTACGCAAGCCAAGCGGTGCGAAGCCCGGCTTTGTCATCTACGATCATCAGCGTACGCTCTTTATCACACCTGATGAGGAACTGGTCAAAAAGCTGCCGAACCGCATCAAAAACGGCTAAGTTCCACCAGCATATGGAATCTACAAAAAAACCCTTTGCCCGTTGCACGTACACTTCTAGTGTTCCATGCGGTAGGCAAGGGGCTTTTTCTCATTTACTTTTGTCCAACAGCAGCCTTTCTCAATTCCTCGACAATCTGACCATCCACACTACGGCTACCCAGATCACCGTGGAAAATCACACCTTGGCGTGCACCGTGAAAATCCGAGCCGCCCGTTGCGATAAGCCCATAGTGCAGCGCCATTGCAGTATATCGGCTCTCAGCCTCAGCATCATGGTCTGAATGGCTCACCTCCAACCCTACAGGCTTCGCTGCCTCTATTATGGAGCGCACCAGTTCATCATTTCCATACAAGCCAGGGTGGGCCACTACAGGCACTCCTCCTGCTTCACGAATCCAGCTTATAGCCTCCGCAGGCTCTACACGGGGTACAGATACGTATCCGGGCGCACCTTCTGCCAAGTAACGGTCAAACGCATCACGCATGTCCTTCGCGTAACCTTTTTGAACCAGGGTATCTGCCATATGCGGACGTCCAATGCTTTCATCTGGCGCTAGTGGTCTGCCCATTGTAACCACCACCTCATCTAGTGTGATTTCCAGGCCCAAGCTACGCAATCGACTCAAAATCAAATCATTACGGGTATCCCGCGCCTGTCTCAGCTTTTCCAACCGTTCCAAAAATATTTTATTACGGTAATCCATAAAATAACCTAATATATGAATATCTTTGCCACCAGCACGTGTACTGATTTCCACACCCGGCACCACGGTCATTCCAATGCGTCTTCCCTCCTCCAAGGCTTCCTCCAAACCGGCCACCGTATCATGATCTGTAATAGCCACACCGGCCAACCCTTTTTCCTTCGCCCAGCGCACATTATCAGCAGGTGATTGCATACCGTCAGATGCTTGGGTGTGTGTATGTAGATCATATCGTTGTGAATTAATCTGTTCCTTCATTACGCAATTGCTCCTCCTCTTTCATCACTACAAGTTTGTCCTGCGAGTCCTCGAATACGTCCAATCCCTGATCATGACGACGCAAGTAAGATAAAAAAGTTACTACCGGGATTGGCAACAAAGCTGATTTCAGATGAATCGCATAAAACTCTCGTTTGAAGGTAATATCTGAAATATTTACAATTTTCAACAACCCGAGCGCAACCTCGTGTTTGACTGAAGAAGGTGACAGCATGGTAATCCCCAGTCCTGCCTCTACCGCTGATTTGACCGCTCCAGTGCTGCCCATCTCCATTACAATATCAAGTCGAGAGGCATCCGCACCACGATTTTTGAGCCCATCTTCTATGACTTGTCGTGTACCAGAACCTTTTTCTCTAGCTACAAAAGGATGCTTGAATACATCTTCTAAAACTACTTTTTTGGCCTTGGCTAACACATGCCCCGAAGGAACAATCAGCTTCAGTTCGTCCTGCATCACAGATTCCACCACAATATCCGGGTGTTGTACCGGGGCCTCAATCAGCCCTAAATTCAACTGATGCTTTAGTATATCATCCATAATTTGAGTCGTATTCATTACATTCATTGCCATGCGTATGTGAGGGTACTCCTGACCAAACGGGCCCAACATTCTTGGCACAATATATTCACCAATCGTTAGGCTGGCGCCAATATGCAATCTTCCCTCCAGCATGTGAGTAAAAGCAGACATTGCCTCGTCAGCTTCCCTGATCAGTTGCATACTTCTTTTTGCAAAAGGAAGTAATGTCGCTCCTGCCTCCGAAAGCTCAATTTTTTTAGTCGATCGGTGCAGTAGCTTCGTGCCAAAATAATCTTCCAAAGATTGAATTTGCATCGTCACCGCAGGTTGCGTCATATGCAGCGCTTGCGCCGCCGCCGAGAAGCTTCCGCGCTCCGCTACGGTATAAAAAATGTGCAGCTGATGAAAGTTCATATTGACAGCCCTCTCCCCTCTGATCTCCTTATTTTAGCATAAGAAAAACGTCTGCGAACAATTTCCGAGTAAACTTACCGAAATGAGGAGTATATGCTTGCAAAATAAAAAAGCATGCAGCTGATAACTGCATACTTCTACTCAAACTCGACGGTGTCAATGAGCGCGGTTTCTAATGGAACCGTTCGCCAAATCACCGTCTATTTTTGCTTACGAGTGCTTTTCATCAGTGTCATGCGCCGCGAATGGCGCAGCCATGAATAGTAAGATTTTAAGTCCCTCAATTCGATAGTCTCTGACATCCGACCCAAAAAGGTAATGATAATCATCTTATGAAGCGGATTTCCCGCAATGTCCATCTCACCTGGCAACTCACCAAATTCGGCGACAACGACCAGATCACCATCAATTAAATATACATCCTCTTCATTATGATAGTAGGACTCCATCCTGTTTTGCTTCAGGCACTCCCAAAGCCAGGCGGCGATATGATTCGTCTCGGACTGTTTCTGCTCTACCCGATCTAAATAACGTGTTTTCGCATGATTTGTAATCACGATATCGGCGACTTTCTTATCGCCCATCTCCACGTAGAACGGTTCGTATGTACTCCATCGCTGCATTGCCTTGTCACGCACGGGATCACTCTCCCCACCAGATAGGTCTTTATATCTACCAATATATTCATATGTTACCTCAACAGACCCGGGACTACAAGTTACAAAATTGAAGTTTATGGGTGTTTTTTAAAGATTTTTTAGGTCTAACAGCATTAAGATTAGTATGCAAAAGTCCTGGCTTCACAAAAAAAAGCCAGCCCGTAGGCTGACCTTTTTTAAGAATTCTGAATGTATAGACAATCAAAGCTTATATTTCATATTCTTTCATCTTTTCCTTATCGTCGTTGTACTCCGTCCTAATCTCATTTCGGAAAGAGCGCTCAACCTTACGTACATAGGAAAGTCTGCGAATATTTTTAACGGTGTCCTCTGCCCGATCCGCATTCATATAAATAACTACATAATGCATACGCTTTGAAATATAGTGGACATTTCCGTATTTCTCCAGATTGCGGGCAGCCTTGATATCGCTTACCCAAATGATGTACCCTGTCCGCTCGGCAAACATTCGCTTCATCTCCCCTCCGTATCATTCCTATGGCCTATCCGCAGGAGCATTTTCCTCCGCTGCCGCATCCGCCCTTTTTCACATTCGGATCGTTGCTCGGCACCTTAATGGTCTCGGACACGGAATATGCAATCGTTTCAGACATGGCATGAAGCATATCATCCAGCGCCTTTTCGGCCCGTTTGAACTCCTTAACAGCCTCAAATTGTTCTAGCTCCAGTTCAACGACCTGCACCGCGTCCTTCGCTTCATGATAGTTGGGATGAAAATGCCCAAAACGCTCCGTTTCAGCGAAAAGCTCCTTTTTGGCATCCAGCTTGCGTACACACGCCTGAATAGACGGATTCAATTCCACACGCTGCTTCCAATATAAATAATCCGATACCTCAAAGGACCGGTTGACCATATCGCCCAATTCATAGGCGTTAATAAGCACTTCTGCCATATTGACCGTGTTCAATTCGGCTACGCTCATGAATGTCATCTCACTTTATATAAAGTTCTACCCAATAAAAGTAGACTCATTTATCATACCACATCCTTCTTTTGAGAAGAAGGAGTTTCATGCACTTCCTGACACGACTATGTAAAAGGAACCAACAGCCTCATCTCGGACCAATCCCTTGGCTGCAAGGTCGCACGAGAAGGTGTTTCCTCATCCATTCCTGAGGCGTACCAGCCTGTGACACTCCAGGGATCGCCAGAAACCACTGATTCCGGTATCCATTTAACCTCTTTCCCGCTGATACGCAATCCCACCGCCGCCTGCCAACGGATCGCTTGCTCCATCAACTGCCTGGAAGTGGACGTATGGTAACTCCTCCATTCTTTTGTCCATGAAGAGGGTACTGTAGATCTTTCTGGAAAATAGTCAGACGGATCAGGCAGGGTGTGCTCTTGTTCATAGAAATGCAACGTACGCCCTGTGTAAACCAGACCAGCTCTTCCCTCTTGTGAAAATAGGGAACGGCCTGCTTCTAGGTTCTCTATCTCCGTCAAAAGTGGATAATGATGAGCTGGCTCATCCGCACCTTTTGGCTCAAGACGCGGACTTAATCCAATTGCAGCGAGCGCTTTTCTTATTTTGTCAGCAGAGCGCACCGGGATAATAAAATCTTTGTCACCGAGTCGCTCCAGTGATCCTTCCAGTGCAGGATGACGCGCAACTATGTCCGCATCATCCTGAGTACCGCATCGCAAAAGTGTTACCGTCGCAAAAGCCGTTCGTCCGACATCGCCTGCCCACTGCTCTACTGCCAGCCGTACATGTTCTGGCACCCCTGTCCGACTGTACTTGTCCAAAAGAGCAGGAATCGCCTTGGACTCCATGCCCAGCTCGATTGCCTCTGTAATACTCTCTCTGGTAATCCGATATACTACCATCCGGTCTCCTGTCACACGTTCACAGCAGCATTCCAATCGCCAGCGCACATCATATGCGACATCTGGCGGCACTAATATTTCAAAATCAGGCTGCACATAAAAGGCACCTTGCTCTTGATGTGTATCCTCACCATGATAGGGACGAAGCAGATCTGTCACAGAGACATTCCAGCGAAAACACAATTCACCTGATGTGGTCTGACCCCAATCCCCCATTCCAAAAGCCGTCAGGGCCTTCAACCAACCCTTTATATCTTCCATAAAAGGTCCATTGAAATTAAAATCAGATACTGTTTCCTCCGCAAGCCCATTGAGAGTTGCGTTTGTAGGAACAATGTCTATAAGGGTACCGTTCGTAGAATCATTTCCCTTTAAACGATTCTGCGGCATTAAGCCTACCTGAAGCATCCATTGCAGCAGACATTGAATAGATACCCATCCATCCGTACCTACATACTGCGAGACGGCACACAGCATATAGCGAAAATGCTGTATGGGCGCTTCAGCCTTGCCGTACCTTTCCATGAGGGTGGCAAAAATATGCTTGCGCATTTGCCCAGCAGACAAACGAATCCATATCGCCAGTTCCGCTTCCTGAATACGGAAAGACACAGTTTCTTTCACTAAAAGCCCCAAACTGAGTAGTAAATCGATCATGACCACCGTTTGTACTGGATACAGCTCGGCATGCGCATAATGTAACCCTAGTCCCTCCAGGTCCTCCGGACGAAAGGGGGTCAGTTCATTTAACTTTTGCAATGACCGCTTATGTATGGTTCCTTTGGCCGTCAAAGGAATTCCCTGCATCGCAATACGTGACAACACATGCAGTAACTCTGACTCCAGTCCAGTCATTGCTTCATGTACCGTTATCGGATGATCCGTATGTATCTCGTTCATTGGAGTTTGCTCTAACAACATATCGTACAGAGCGGGTAGTCGATCAACCGGAATATATAAAATCCGCTCACCCCACGATTTGGTAACTGCCTCCAGCCACCCCCGGGTGCGAAGCCCATGCAGTGCCAGTTTTGTTTCGACTCCGCTTAAGGCACCTTGGGTAAGCTGCACAGGCTCCTCTTCCCTCATAGGCTGTGCAGCATGTCGGATAAAGCATCGTTTAAGCACCAGCAGTTCATCCGCTGAAAGCTCATTCCAGCTGCCTTGCGTATTCGTTACGCCCATCCTTGATTAGGCCTCCTTTTTCTTTCCACCATCTTCTGTCCCATCCTCCTGGCTTCTGCTAGCCATTGTCCTATCAAACCTGCGAACCGCATATTCATAGCCCTGCTCAATCAGAAACAGCTGACGACGTGCTGCAAAGTCCGTCTCCCTACTATTCTCCGTCACTAATGCATAAAAATAAGCTTTATTCTCGCCTGGCTTTGGTCGTAAAATGCGGCCAAGTCGTTGTGCCTCTTCCTGACGGGAGCCAAAGCTACCCGATACCTCTATGGCCACCGCTGCATCTGGCAAATCCACCGCAAAGTTCGCCACCTTGGATACCAATAGGGTCTGAATACTACCCTTGCGAAACGCATCGAACCAACGCACCCGCTCACTCTGAGTCATGGATCCCGTAATCAGTGGAACGTCCAGCTCCTGAGCCAATTTACGTAACTGGTCTAAATATTGACCAATAATAAGCGTGGGTAGACCCTTGTGTTTCTCCATTAGACTGCGTACTGCCTCCAGCTTAGCCGGATTTTCGGCTGCAATTCGGTATTGCTGTCTGCCTTCAGCGCGCATACTTCGCTCCAAAAGGTCAGCGGTCATAGGCAAACGCAGCTCTACACAATCGACCTGAGCAATCCAGCCCTGTCGTTCCAGTTCCTTCCACGGCATATCGTACCGTTTGGGTCCAATTAAAGAGAACACATCCCGCTCACACCCGTCCTCTCGAACTAACGTAGCTGTTAATCCCAAACGACGGGTAGCCTGAATATCAGCCGTCGCTCGAAATACTGGCGCAGGCAGCAAATGTACCTCATCATATATAATGAGTCCCCACTTACGCTCACTCAGTAGCTTCATATGTTCAAACTCTCCGTCTTTGGTGCGACGATGCGTCAAAATCTGGTAGGTTGCCACCGTTATCGGTCGCACCTCCTTTTTCTGACCACTGTATTCCCCGATAGAATCGACAGGAATATTCGTCTTTTGCTTCAATTCTTCGATCCATTGCCGCACGGAGATAGTATTAGAAGTTAAAATAAGCACCTCACACTGAAGGCGATTCATCACTGCCATACCGATCACTGTTTTTCCGGCTCCACATGGGAGCACTAGTACACCACTCCCCCCTAAGCCGTCTGCACCTTCAAATGCATCAGCGGCTTTCACCTGGTAATCACGAAGCTGCAACTCCGTTTGTCCCTTTCCCAAGGTAAAACGAAGCAGATTCCCCTCAAGATAACCTGCCGTATCCACAACAGGATATCCCAAGCGAGTTAATTCCTGCTTGAGCAAGCCACGATTTTCGGGCGGTACGGATGCGCTTGTCTCATTGGTGCGAAGCAAACCAAGCTGTTTTAGCTCTTTCTTGTTCAATAGCTCATCCAGTAAAGCTGGGGTCTCTACTGTCAAGATCAAATCATCCCCTATTGTGTATGTGTTGGTTTTACTCGTCTTTGTATCTCTGTCTGACTCTTGCTCATCACGATTCGCGTCAATCGTATCAGTGCCGTAAATTTGTTCTTCTTTTGCACTTGCCCGTGACAGCCTCAACGTCCCGTAACGAGATACAAGCTGTTCAATATCTCTCAACAAATCACGCGGAATATCCCAACGGGACAAAGCGTGCAAACTATTTTGAATGTCCTCAGCACTCCACCCGAGAGCGGCCGCATTCCAGAGCGACAATGGAGTGATGTGATATGTATGAAAAGCGGACGGACTTTTTACCAGCTCTGCATAAACCTGCAACTGTGAACGGGCCCATGCCGAATCGGGCAAACCCATTTCCAGCAGAACGGTAAAATCACGTTGTACAATACAAGGATGATCTGGGTTCATGACTACCTCCTGACACTCAAAAGTTCTATAATAAATAGCTTATCCGTTTATTCGCATATCAACCGGAATAGCAAGGAGTCCAACCCACACTCGGGTTGAACTCCTGATCAGAAGCTCGGGATAATGACCGTCCCAAACTGATACCTGCTATATTATCCTTCTAGTGAACCTGCTCGGAAATTTGGCTAAGCGCCTCTCCAGCGTTGTCTGCAAAAATATTACGAACCGCTAAATCCCCAATCGAAACAATCCCGATCAGACGGTCTCCTTCCGTCACGGGCAAACGACGGATTTGCTGTTCTGCCATCAGTTCAGCTGCTTGGTCCACTGACATGTCAGCACTGGCTGTACGAATACCTGTTGTCATTACCGTATCCACCGAACCAGAACCAGAATTTTTAGCTGCGTAGCCGCGAATCACAAGGTCACGGTCTGTTACCACACCGATCAACTTATCACTGCCTTCGCTTTCCACAACTGGGATAAAACCAGTATCATTGTCTTTCATTTTGACCGCTATTTCGTAAATATTGTCCTGCGGGGTAACCGTTACACATTTTTTAGTCATAACTTCCTGAACCTTTTTCATGGGTACTCCCTCCTTTTCAAGAGTAGGGTACCCCATTTCATTCAGCTCATACTCCAGATTGGATCCTTCCCAATTTAGCTCGTATTAGCCGTTAATTGCCCCTTCTTTTCGTCCAGCAACATATCCGGTAGACATAGCAATAAACAGACGAACTGCGTTGATCATGGCATCCTCATCAAAATCAAATTTTGGATGGTGATGCGGATAAATTGCTCCTTTGGCCGGATTACCCGCCCCGACGAACATAAAACAACCTGGCACACGTTCCAAATAATACGCAAAATCTTCGGCAGGCATCAACTTTGGCGCTTCCTGTACATTCCCCTCGCCGAACACAGGCTTTGCTTCCTTAAAAAAGCGGGATGCTTCCTGGGCATCGTTAACAACTGGCGGGTATCCCATAATGTAACGAATTTTTGCTGATGTCCCATATGTTGCTGCTGTAAGCTCAGTTACCTCATGCAATCGCTCTTTCATGACCGTCCGGGTCTGCTCATCAAACGTACGAATGGTTCCACTCAAGCGGCAGGTTTCTGCAATTATATTTTGCGCAGAGCCCCCTTGGATGGTTCCCACCGTCAACACAGCAGGCTTTAACGGGTCGACTGAACGGCTTACGATACTCTGCAGTTGCATAACAAGAGCTGAGCCTGCCACCACACTATCATTAGTGGACTGGGGCATACCGCCATGCCCACCCTTACCTGCAATTTCAATATAAAAATCGTCGGCAGCCGCCATCAACGGCCCTGCACAACTCGCAGCGGTCCCGACCGAGAAGGGTGTCCATAAATGGATGCCATAAATCACATCCACACCTTCCAGTACGCCATCTTTGATGACATTAACCGCACCCCCAGGCAGCAATTCCTCCGCAGGCTGGAACAAAAACCGGATTTCTCCCTCCAGCTCATCGCGGTTCAGACTGTAATAGTATGCTGTCCCAAGCAAAACAGACGTATGTCCGTCATGTCCGCAAGCATGCATGGCCCCATCCACACTGGAGCGATATTCACATTCCTTTTCATCCTGAATAGGAAGAGCGTCCATATCGGCGCGTAACATAACCACAGGTCCAGGTTTGGCACCACGAATGGTACCTACAACACCGTGTCCCCCTACCTGTCGGCGAACATCTAATCCCCAGCTCTCTAGCTTATCCGCTACAAAAGCGGCAGTTTTACTTTCCTGAAAAGAAATTTCGGGATTCTTATGTAAATGTCTACGCCACTCCACCATGTTTTGTTGTAATTGATTAAACCAGGTTTGGTCCATCGCCTGTTGTGTCATTATGTTCCACCTCTCCTTTTAAAACATCGGGACAGCTTCCGATAAATCATGCAGCTTTACCCCATACGCGCCGTTTCTCTCAAGTCTTTATTTTTATCCTATTGTAGCAGATATGGAATTGTTGTGATATCTGTTGCTCCAGATGGTTGCAGAAGCCTATCAAACATACTATGATAAAATGGATAAACGATAAAATGATAAACGTCTGCGAGGAATATACCTTGCGGCGAATACCGGGGGAAGCTGATATGAGAAATACGAAGCCGGAGACTCGAAGAAGAGGGACACCGGATTTCCAATTGCTGATCCTCACTTTGTTGCTGGTTGGATTCGGTGTAATCATGGTATTTAGCTCCAGCTCCAGCGTAGCTCTGCTGAATAAAGAATACAATTTTGACTCTTTATATTTTGTAAAGCGCCAGTCCGCATTTGCTATACTTGGACTTTTTATTATGCTGGTAGCTATGAATATTAAGATGGAAAAATATAAAAAACTTTTTGTACCTTTATTTTTCATAACCATATTATTGCTAATCATCGTTCTTTTTACAGGCTCTCTGAATGGCGCAAAAAGCTGGCTCAGATTTGGTAGTATTGGCTTCCAGCCAACGGAACTTGCAAAAATATCCATCATCCTTTACTTATCCGCACTAATTGTCAAAAAAGGAGATCGATTTAGAGATTTACGGACTGGCTACATACCTGTAACGGTCATTGTAGGCTCTGTCGCAGGACTCATCATGCTTCAACCGGATTTAGGCTCCTGCTTTATTTTGGTAGCCACCAGCGGCCTGATTATTTATGCCGGGGGAGCCAGCGTCAAACACATTACAGCATCAATCATCCTGCTCGTGCTAGGCGCTTCCATCGTATTTGGTATTGGATCGTTGTTTGGAGGAGATTCCGACAGCGCAAATGGACAAGCTGCTGCTGCCAAGCAAGATTATAAAATCGGACGTTTTCAAGCCTTTCTTAATCCCGAGAAGTATAGACAAGGCACAGGATACAATCTGGTGCAGTCCCTGCAAGCTATTGGCGAAGGCGGCTTAAACGGATCGGGATTTGGTAAAGGCATTATCAAGCTTCATTATCTGCCCAATTCGTTTAATGATTTTATCTTTTCAGTTATTGGTGAAGAATTCGGATTTATCGGAACAGCCATTTTCCTAATGCTATACTTGTATTTCATTTGGCGAGGCATGATCATTGCTCTGCGTTGCCATGATCCGTTTGGAACGTTGGTGGGCACTGGCATCATGGGTTTGATCGCCATTCAGGCCTTCATTAATATCGGCGGAGTAACTCAAACGATTCCAATCACTGGCGTAACTCTTCCGTTTATTAGCTTTGGTGGTTCCTCCCTGCTTGTCATGATGTTTTCTATGGGCATCATGCTCAGTATTTCTCGTGAGAACACCAAACAAGCAGTGCAAGAACGCACCACAGGGGTGACTGTTCGTAATGAAGTTCCCACTCGCTTTCAAACTCGTAGAACCAACCGTTACCGCTAAAAAAAGAACTTCCATATGACCACTAATCACGGTGGCATTGGAAGTTCTTTTTTTGTATATGTATATAACTACAGGTCCATCTGCAAAATGTTAACCAGCAGATTCACAAAACGAAAACTGGCGTTTTATAACCACCAGTTTTCGTGTTCTTATGCGGATTATCGCACGGAATTCCCGGCATCTATACCATTGGTGAAAAATGTCCATTTAGCATGCAGTGGTTCTATTACACTGCGTCGTCCTTGAACGCGACACCTTCCACTTTTACGTTCACTTCCACGACCCGCAACCCCGTCATGCTTTCGACGGCTTCTCGCACATTTTGCTGAAGAATTCGGGACACCTCATGAATAGGTGTTTCGTAGAGCACGATAATACGTAGATCAATGGCAGCTTCCAGTTGTCCAACCTCCACTGATACGCCCTTTTGCACATTTTTACCGCTCAGCCTTTTGGCCCAGCCTTCCGATAAGCCGCCTGACATTGCAGCAATGCCTGGTGTCTCTAATGCGGCCATCCCGGCAATTTTTCCTACGACATCGTTGGAAATCTTGATGTTTCCTGCTTCCAGTTGTTGAATTTGCTCTGCCATGACCTATGTCCCCCTTCATCCATCCTTTATTTGTATTGTAAAGCCTCAGCCACTCCAAATGCAAACCTTACGTATAAAAACATCGTTCGTTTACAACCTATATCATTTTGGGTATATTAATTTAGAAAAATCCATACAAGTGACAGTATTCACCAAACTTGTACACATCTATTGATATCGAGGTGCTCTTCATTGAAAAAATGGTTATCTCCCGCTTTGCTTATAGCGACATTTGCTCTTAGTGCAGTCGCTCATTACACACATTGGAATGCCATAGCCCAATTTGTGATTTGTGCGATTTCTGTTGTATTCGTAGCCGGTTTTCTCGGTAGGGCGACTGAAAGTGTTGCTCATTATGCTGGTCAACGTTTAGGTGGATTCTTAAATGCCACCTTTGGTAACGCAGCCGAGCTGATCATCGCCATTTTTCTCGTCAAAGAAGGTCTTTACGATATGGTAAAGGCCAGTCTTACGGGTTCGATCATCGGCAATCTGCTGCTGGTGCTCGGAGCGAGTCTGTTCGCTGGCGGATTGAAATATAAAGTGCAAAATTTCAATATATCGCTGGCTGGATTAAGTGGCTCCCTGATGATTGTGGCTGTTATTGCCTTGTTCGTTCCAGCTGTCTTTCTGAACACACATGTGATCACGGATAGCGAGTCAGATACACTCAGTCTCATTGTTGCAGGCACGCTCATTGTCGCGTATATTGCGTGGCTTATTTTTTCTATGATTACGCATAAGGACTATTTAGCTGACGTGACCGAACAAAAAGATGAAGAATTGCCGCATGAGCATGCCCCTGTATGGTCTAGAAATAAATCCATTGCCTATTTGGTACTCGCTACCGTTATGGTCGCTTTTGTCAGCGAATGGCTGGTAGGTACACTGGAAGTATTTACGACTCAATTTGGACTCAGCGAATTGTTTGTGGGTGCATTTCTTGTCGCTATTATTGGTAATGCGGCCGAACATAGCGCTGCCATTTTACTAGCCATGAAGAACAAAATCGGTGCATCTGTTGAAATTGCTGTCGGCAGCAGTTTGCAAATTGCCCTATTCGTTGCCCCTGTGCTGATTTTTGTCAGTTACTTTATGGGGAACACGATGAATATCGTTTTCACCACCATTGAATTGGTAGCCATTGCCGTCGCTGTATTTATCGCCAAATCCATCACTCAGGACGGCTCAACCAACTGGTATGAGGGACTCATGCTGCTGGTAGTGTATGTATTGTTGGGTGTATCCTTCTTCCTGGTGTAGCTTCCAAAGTTTAAAATGTAGATTACATTGTAGTGACTTCTTCGCGTTTCATTTATTCTTCTGATCACTAATGCCCTTGAATTTTTAAGACGATATAACCCCTTAAACTGTAAAAATTCAAGGGCAAAGGTGAATGCTATAAGCAACCTCTCGTCCCCTTTTTAAAAAATGGCATCAAAAAAAGCATGCTCTCAAACTTCGCATGCTCTCATCAATTCAACCGTCTTTCTAATTAGCCTTATTATTCATGGCCTCATATAGAATAGCCAGATTGCGTTCCAGCTCACTGACCAGCTGTTTACCTACCATTTCCGGAAGAAGTCCGGCGCGAACCGCAAAATCCACTTCCTTGGAAAATCCGTACATCTGAGTATCCAGCACTTCCTCATAGAGAGGGCAATAACGGGTTGCCAGATTCTCCATCTGTACTTCAATAAGCTTCTTTATTTTATCTGCATCTTCCTGAAGCAGATTAATGGCCTTGATATTCAATTGTTCCTGCAAATCAGATGAAGTCATGGATTCTTCCCCCCTATGTCTCAATGTCGCACAAGACGTCCTAACCTTAATATTAGACCAAATTGCAGGCTAATACAAGAACCTGACAAAAAAAGCATCCCTACAGTTACAGGTAGGGATGCTTTTGCTTCCTCAATAAGTTAGGTGGCTACTGAAATGTGCAGCCCGTGCTTCTGGAACACCTCAATAATCGCTTTTTTGGCTTCCTCGGCGTCAGGCCCGTGAACATGCAGCTCATAACTGTGACTGCTGACCAACGTCGTAAACAAGCCCAGTATACTTTTCACATCAATATACTTATTTTCGGAATGAAGGACGATGGAAGAAGTGAATTTGCTCGCCGTTTGTGCAATTTCAACAACCGCCGCATTATTGTTGGACATAGTAAGATCCCTCGCTTTACTGGATTGTCATGTATCAATGCTCATTCATTATGATACATTGAAATCGCTTTCTCAGCAAGAACAGATATCGTTATTTCAAGTTTTCAGGATTTAAAGGCTCCAGCTCAGGCAGCACAAAAATGCCATCCTTACGGATTAGAACATCATCAAAATAAATTTCACCGCCACCATATTCTGGACGTTGAATCAATACCAAATCCCAATGAATCGAAGAACGGTTACCGTTATCCGCCGTTTCATAAGCTTGACCTGGTGTAAAGTGCAAGCTGCCTGCAATCTTCTCGTCAAACAGAATATCCTTCATTGGGTGTAAAATGTGTGGGTTAAACCCGATGGCAAACTCGCCAATATAGCGTGCTCCCTCATCGGAATCGAGAATATCATTTAACCGCTTTGTATCGTTGCTTGTCGCTTCCACGATTTTACCATTTTCAAAACGGAATTTAACATTCTCAAAGGTAATTCCATTATACAGGGTTTGTGCATTATAGCTAATAGTTCCGTTAACTGAATCCCGGACAGGCGCGCTGTATACTTCGCCATCCGGAATATTGCATTGACCCGAACACTTAATGGCTCCGATTTGCTTGATAGAGAAGCTCAAGTCAGTACCTGGACCGCTGATCCGTACTTGGTCTGTCCGGTTCATCAAGTCTGCCAATGCATCTTGAGCCTTGTCCATTTTCGCGTAATCCAGGTTACATACATCGAAATAAAAATCTTCGAATGCTTCGGTGCTGATATTGGCCAATTGAGCCATGCTGTCATTCGGATAACGCAGCACTACCCATTTTGTGTGTTTCACTCGTTGTTCGCTATGTACCGCATGCTGATAAATTGAATTATACATTTTCATTTTATCTTCCGGTACATCTGACAGATCATTTACATTTTCGCCTGCACGAATTCCGATGTAACAGTGCATTTGTTTCATCCGGTTGAGGTCAATTTCAGCCCAAGTTTCCAGCATTTCCTTTGTCGCATTGCGAAGCATAGCGCTCTGCACCTTACGATCTGTAAGCTGAACAAAAACATTTCCACCCTTTTTACCAACTTCATGAATGATGGCGTTAAGCAAGTCACGCTCTGTACCAATCATTTCGATCAATACATTTTCTCCAGGCTGCACTTCAACAGAGTAACCTACCAGATTTTCCGCCAGCTTAAGTATTCTAGGATCTTTCATGTAGTGTCTCTCCTTCTTTATTCACTCTTTTTGAACAACGGTTAATTCAAATTCCATTGTATCATGCCCGC
This sequence comes from Paenibacillus sp. ALE2, assembly GCF_054113385.1. NCBI lineage: Bacteria > Bacillati > Bacillota > Bacilli > Caryophanales > Paenibacillaceae > Paenibacillus > Paenibacillus sp. ALE2. Next base: position 3,814,802 of record NZ_CM134213.1, on the reverse strand, counting down.
TCCGTTACTTGTAGTCCTCAAAAACAACTCGGGTGATCAGAGCCTCCTGATTCTGCTCTTCATTCGCAACCTGTCGGGAAATTCGGCATTCCGATGATAGCTTTAAGGGTAAACCCGTTTGGCGATCTATAGTTAAATGGTACACAGTCCGAACATTAGAATGCTCCAGCTGGTTGTTCATATCCTCACAACTCTGCTTCCATACTTGGCTCAGCTTTTGTTGCAGCTCTTGGTTCGTTTCTGTATGCTGCGTTTTTAATATCCTGATTTGAGGATTTAACGTATTCATCTCTTTCATTAAACGTTCTTTTAACCAACGCTTTGCCGAGGCAGGTTCTGGTTCAATCCTCACCACCCAAGTTCCCCGGGCAGCTCCCTTTTCCATACGAATGCTCTTATTCAGTGTATTTAATTCCTCTAGCTCCTGAATCGGATTGAAGCGATTTAACATGCCATTTTGAACCATAGAAGTATCCCCAGCTGTCAGCGTAATCCATTTCCCATTTTGACGAAGAAATCGTTCATGTGTAACACTAGGCTCGGACTTATCTTCTTTTAGTGCTACATAGTCGCCTTGCTTACGGAAAGCCTCTGTAGATCCCCAGTGCATGATTAATTCATCGTGATTTCTTAGCTTCCCGCGATATTCAAACTGTTTAGCCGTAGGCAGACCATCGTCAGTTCTGATTCCAGTCTGTCCGCTAAATGTTATCCTCTCTCTGCCAGCCATTCCTGCAACAGCTCTTCTAAAAATCTGCTCAGGAGTATATTGTCGATCCAGTACACAACCGCTTAACACACATATAATTAGAAACACACAGCCCTGCATTACCCATTGCTTTCTCCAATGCATACCATCATCCGTCCTATCCTAAACATGACTATAAATCATGATAAAAATTCTGTTTTAGAACATCCATGTTATAGCTACGCTTAGGATTACCTGTCTACAAACGGTTATGCAAAACAAAAAGAGAACATTCCCTAAGGAATATTCTCTACACATCGCCTATATGATCAATAACTATACGATTACGGCCTTCATTTTTTGCTTCATACAAGGCCATATCAGCCCTATAAAATAAAGATTCGATACTGATCTGCTCGTCCAGCCAGTTCCATTCAGCAATCCCGCAAGAAACAGTCACCTGAGGATTAGTTTCATATTGTACACGGCTACGTATTTTTTCTGCATACCCCAGTGCCTGCTGCACCCCCAGCTGCGGCAAATAAATGGCAAGCTCCTCTCCGCCCCATCTGGCACATACATCCTCATCACGGGTCGCCGAGCGAACAATATTGCTGACGCTTTTCAGAATTTCGTCCCCCGTCTGGTGGCCATACGTATCATTCACCTGCTTGAATTGGTCAATATCGACCAAAATAAGAGAGCCACAGAAATCTTTTTCCTGATGCTCCTGAATGATTCGGTCTACATAATGACGCACATATAAACCTGTTAGCATGTCCATATTAGCGAGACGCCGCACCTCGGCATGCAGCATAGCATTAGTTACGGCCAGTCCGATATTAGGAGCCAGCATTTGCAGCATCTTGTAATTATCGTAAGAAAAAAAGTGTGGAAGCTTGCTCGATAATAATATAACCCCTCTAGGAGTCCCCCTGTTCTTCATAGGCACAGCCATCAAAGACTGAGAGTCCGTCGCATCCATAAACCGAGAGGATATCTTTCCATCCTTCCTATAGTCAGACACAATCACAGGCTCTCCTGTTTTGCATATCAGTCCAGCAAATCCGCCTTCACGAGGGTAACTCTCCAGCTTTAAACTTTCCACATTGCTTGACATCACCCTAAAGCAACTTCCATCCTGATCCAGCTGCACAATACAACAAAAGTCGGCCATGAACATTTTTAATAACTCCTGCACGGCAAACTCAAATATTTCATTTAATTTCAGGCTCTGATTCAAGCGTTGAACCAACTCATTAATGAGCCGCAATTCATGGATAAGTACATTCGATTGCTCCAGCAGCTTCGCATTTTCAAATGCGGTGCCAGCTGTATCTGCCATCATCGCAATCAGCTCTACGTCCACTTTTTCCATACTATCCGCACCTGCCGGAAGAATCATATGGAAAACACCATATACGCCCTGCTTACCACGTAACGGGATACCGATTTCAGTTATTTCATCTTGTGGACCGGAAGGCTCATTCACAGCCATTTGCCCTTTCATAAATGCACGGACACATACATCCTCGTCCCGTTCATGCAGCAACAAAGGCTTGACCTGAGGATTTCGACTGTGCCGATCCTGACTCATATACAACGTGATATCCACATGGGGAAACAAATAGGCGATACTTCCAAATACTTCATCCAGCACGCCTTCCACATCAATCTTGTCATGCATCCGTTTTACAATCTGAAATAAAATAGAGCGGCGTCTGCCCTCACGTTCGCTCCGATTCTGCATCCCTAGGATATCTTCCATAAATATATACTCAAACTTCGAGTAAAAGCAGGATCTAAAATGCAAAGAAGCCACTAACAATGCGTCCTGATTCGAGACAGAATGTTGAGCAGGTCGTGTAAAACGAAGAGCGGCGAAAAGCTCTCTCTTGTAATTGCGACATAATATGGGGACCATGTATACAAATGCAAGGCTCCCATCTCGAAGTTTACGCTGGCTCACTTCCATCTCTCTAGATATGCAACAACGCTCGACCAACTCTAAATCCTCGTCATCATCCTCTTCCCTACCAGCAACCCGAACACCTGTAAAATTAAAGACAGCAGTATACTCTTCACTGATCCAGGATATACCATTGCTCTGCTGTAACCAATTCCGATATCCTTGGACGAGAAGCTGATTAATATAGGGGTAATCATAGGGTGTCATATCCATGTTCTGGAGCCAGGCAAAAGACGTATATCCTTTATCATCAAACAGCGGAGCACCGCTAGCCTGCACTGTTTTACTGTCAAGCGTTTGCTGATCCGTTGTTGAAAATTCCGACATATTAAGGCGCTCCTTCACAGCAAAATTAGCTGTACCAAGACAGCGGCTATACACCACTATAGCTCATAATATGATCTATTTTACTCTCAACTTTAGAAATTTGCATCCATTTTTCAGAAATTCGTCCCACTTTTTTAGTTCTAAAGCCCTATCGACAAATTTTGACGTTTTCATTCTTTTTCTCTTCTTGACATTGACCCACTATACCATATAATATATATTATTGAAAAAGACTGTACGGCAGAACTATCTACTGTGCGGATCTTAAATTTTGGGCGTAACAGTTTGTGTCACCCTCATCTTATTTGTTGCTGACAGGACAGCGGCTGAACTTTTCTGTCAGTAGTGCGTCTCACCTTACTAGGTAGCGCCGAACAAATTGGAGCGCAAAGAGAGCCCCAACTCAAATTTTAATTATGAAGGAGTTAACTCTATAATGGCACGTTACACTGGTCCTAAATTTAAATTGAGCCGTCGTCTCGGTATTTCCCTGAGCGGCACAGGTAAAGAATTGAAACGCCCTTTCCCTCCGGGACAACATGGTGCAAACCAACGGAGAAAAATCAGTAACTACGGTATGCAGCTTCAAGAAAAGCAAAAGCTGCGCCACATGTACGGTTTGGGTGAAAAACAATTCCGTACCCTGTTCAACAAAGCTCAACACATGCACGGTATCGCTGGTGAGAACTTCATGTTCTTGCTGGAAAGCCGCCTGGACAACCTTGTATTCCGTCTTGGCTTTGCTAATTCCCGTGCAGGCGCACGTCAATTGGTAGCTCATGGTCACGTTACTGTGAACGGCAAAAAAGTTGACATCGCTTCTTACCAAGTAAGCCTTGGCGACGTGATCGGTCTTCGTGAAAGAAGTCGTTCCCTGTCTTCCATCAAAGAAGCTTTGGAAAACCGTAACCACTTGGCAGCTTACCTGGAGTACAATGACGCAGCTCTGGAAGGTAAATACATTCGTTTGCCTGAGCGTGCTGAATTGTCCCAAGATATCGATGAAAAACAAATCGTCGAATTCTACAACCGCTAATCCTTGCATTAGCACCAAAAAGCACCCGAATTCATTCGGGTGCTTTTTATATTCCCCACGCATTAAGCCTGAGAGTTTTATTCAATAGGGATGTATACTTTCATATTCAAATGATCAGGATAGGAATTCATCACGTCCGTAATTTCAAAATCAGGTCCCTCCCTCCGTTCAAAATTAGAATTAGGAAGCCATGTGCCGTAGATAAAATCTCGTATACTCTGAACTCGTCCATTTGAACCTGAAGCGTCAAACTCAGCATACTTGCCTGCTGGAATCTCCATATATATGAAACCCTCAGCCAGTTCTTTTGATTCTTCTTCAACGGCCTCACCCACCACAAATGAAAATGCACCGTTGTCTTCAAATTGACAGGCAATCCCATATGACATTCCCGGTGCGATTTTATTCGGAATACACATATAATATTCATGTGCGCCAAAGTGTTCATAAAAGCCTGGGATTTCTTTATAATGCTGCTCATTATTGAGATTTGTTTTATATTCATATCCTACAATTTTGGTCGTTTCGAGTTGCAGTATCACAGGCTTGTTCACCTCTAATTCCTCCGCTGCGTTTTTTTTGTAATCCAGAAAATTGATTTTACTTTGATCAGAAAGCTCAATATCACAGTTACGATATTTCCCAGGGGTGATCCCAAAACTTTTTTCAAAAGCGCGAGTAAAAGCTTCTTGCGAGTTGTACTGATACTCAATAGCTATGTCCAATACCTTTTGGTTGGATTGCTTTAGCCGTTTTGCCGCCTCGGACAATCTTCTCCTTCTTATATATTGTTGAACTGTAAAACCCGAAATGGCCTGAAAAACCCGCTGGAAATGAAAAGCTGAAAAGTATGCCTTTGAAGCAATCTCGGCAATTTTTAAATCTTCCCGGAGATTCAATTCAATAAACTCAATCGCACACTGAATTCGTTTAAAGTAGTCCATATAATCCTTCCCCACACTTGTTATTTATCTAGCCTTCACCCACATTGGGCAACCCACGTATTCATTATGTAAAACTCTGTATCTATTTGTTTGATTATTTGTGCTAAGTTTACCACGGCTTTTCGCTTGGTAGAAATAAAAAAAGCAGCACTGAGATACGAGATCAATCTCAACGCTGCTTTTAAATGTATTTTAATTATCCAAGCTTGATTTTAGCAAATTTCCGTTTACCTACCTGTACAATGTCGCCTTCCTGCGGCTTGTATGCTTCGTTCACATCGGTCCACTTCTCTTCATTAATTTTGACCGACCCCTGCTGAATACTACGCTTGGCCTCACCGTTAGATGCTGCAAAGCCTAGATGAGTCAGCAACTGGATCACACGAATGCCACCTTCTTCTAACTGATCTGCTGTTAAGGTGAATTCTTCAATGTCATCAGGAAGCGCGCGTTGTTGGAATACAGTCACAAAATGCTGCTTGGCCGCTTCTGCCGCCTCTTCATCGTGGTACATGCGCACTAATGTTCCGGCCAGTTTCATTTTGGCATCACGTGGATGCACCGAACCCTCCTTAATACCTTTCGCCAGCTCTGCCAGCTCCTCATTGGTAATATCCGTTGCAAGCTCAAAATATTTCAGCATCAACTCATCAGGAACGGACATCGATTTACCATAAATTTCGTTTGGCTCCTCATCCACACCAATGTAGTTCCCCAAACTTTTGCTCATCTTCTGAACGCCATCAAGCCCCTCAAGCAGTGGCAATGTAATGGTTGCCTGCGGTTCTACTCCGTATTCCTTTTGCAGGGTTCTGCCCATCAGCAGATTAAACTTTTGGTCTGTTCCTCCCAATTCTATATCGCTTTGGAGAGCCACAGAGTCCATGCCCTGCATCAGCGGGTAAAAGAACTCATGGATGCTGATCGGCAAGCCGTTTTGGTACCTTTTTGTAAAATCATCCCGCTCCAACATACGGGCAACCGTTACTTTGGCAGACAGAGTTACCACATCCGCAAAAGACATCGGTCCTAACCATTCGGAATTGTAGTATACCTTTGTCTTTTCAGGATCGAGAATCTTAAAAATTTGTTCCTTGTATGTTTGTGCATTACGCTGTACATCTTCCTCAGTCAGTTGCTTGCGGGTCTCCGATTTACCTGTCGGATCACCAATTCTGCCTGTAAAATCTCCGATAATCAGTTGCACTTGATGCCCTAATTCCTGGAACTGGCGCAGTTTGTGCATAACAACCGTATGTCCGATGTGAATATCAGGCGCAGACGGATCTAGACCCAGCTTAATTTTGAGGGGCTCGCCGCTAACAACCGATTTAATAACCTTACGCTTCAGCTCATCCTCAGGTACAATTTCCGCTACTCCACGACGTATTACTTCTAGTTGTCGTTCTACCTCTGCCTGTTGCTCAGGCTTCAATTCTTCCCACTTCATCCTGAATCCCTCCTATTTTCCATCCAATAATTACTATTTAAACAAACCAAAAAGCCCCTTTCATCCCAAGGGACGAGAAGGAGCTGCTCGCGTTACCACCCTAATTAAAGAAACGTATGCAAAAAAACAACGTTTCTTTCACTTCATTCCTATAACGGGTTTACACCCGGTACCGGATTACTATGGTGAGCTTCGCAAACCTGCAAAAACTTTCCATTCATCCAGACAGCTCCAGACGGTAATTCAAAGGAGGGACGCTACCGATTCACACCACCCATCGGCTCTCTGCACAACGTGATTCCGCCTTCTACTGAAGTCTTTCTCCGCTTTTCACGATATTTACTTTGACCTATTTATAACACACTGTTTTTATGTAGTCAACGACACCAAAAGACAGGCTTTTTAGCATATGGGTTCATTTTGTAATTTTATGCTATAATAATGGCTGTTATAAAGGAGGAAGACTTAATGGTTGAAGAAAAAAACAATGTATCAGAGCCTAAGCCTTCCCGCTTACGGAGAACCATGCGAAGGCTCGGCCGTGTCATAAAGTGGGTCGTCATCATCGGTTTTATGGGGGCACTATTCGCAGGGGGAACCGCCGCTGGCTATGTTGCTTCTATTGTAAAAAACGAGCCCGTGCGTTCCAGATCTACAATTCTACAGGAAGTGGATAAGAATGCAATTACAGGCTTCGCTTATTTCAATGACGGCTCACCCATCGGGCAGCTTCGGACCGAGGAAGATCGAAGACCTGTTACGTTTAAGGAGATTCCTCAACTCGTCATTGACGCAGTTATTGCCATTGAAGATAATCATTTTTACGAGCATAAAGGTGTCGATTTGTCGGGAACGCTGCGTGCTGTGAAGCAAAAGGCACTACATGAATCCGTACAAACTGGAGGGAGTACGCTTACCCAGCAGCTTGCACGTCGTGTCTTTTTAAATCTTGATCGTACGGATGACCGCAAGGTCAAAGAAATTTTGCTATCTCTGCGCCTTGAGCGCTTCCTGAGCAAGCAACAAATAATTACAGCCTATCTCAATAAGGTACCTTTCGGTAACGGATCAAGCGGTTACAACGTCTTTGGTATTAAAGCAGCAGCCAAAGGTATTTTTAATGAAAATGATTTGGGCAAGCTTAATGTAGCCCAAGCTGCCTATCTGGCAGGTCTGCCGCAACTCCCTTCTTCTTATTCTGCTTACAACGGTAAAGGTGAGTTTAATGAAGCCGGCTTTAAAAGAGCGATTAACCGCCAGCACCTGGTGCTCAGCCGAATGCTGGAGGAGAACAAAATCAATACAGCACAATATGATGAAGCGATGGCTTTTGATATCAAAAAATCTCTAGCACCACGCACTGTTAAGGCTTATAACACCTATCCATATCTTATGATGGAAACAGAGCGGCAAGCTGCTCAGGCACTCATGTCTGTCACCAATCCGAGTCAAGCAGCTAATGCCAGTGCAGATACCAAAACCAAGGATGATAACGACATGCTCAAAGAAGCTGAACAGCAGCTTCGTACAGGCGGTTATATGGTATATACCACCATTGATAAGAGCGTGTACAAATCCATGCGTCAAATTGCAGAAAATAAGGACAACTTCTCTGCTACAAGTAAAACCAAGGGTGACGAGCAAGCGGCGGCCATTCTGATTCAGCATAAAACCGGCGCCATTCTCGGTATGATGGAAGGTCGGGACTTCCAAAAAGAGCAAATGAACTATGCTACCCAGATGGTACGCCAGCCGGGTTCAGCCATGAAACCGATTGCTGCTTATCTGCCTGCTTTGGACAGCGGTCTTGTACAGCCTGGCACGATTGTGGATGATGCTCCTATTATTTTGAAAGATGGCAGTAATGGATATCACATCCCGAAAAATGCCAACAACCGCTACCAAGGATTAGTCACAGCGCGTTATGCACTGAATCAATCGCTAAATACGATAGCACTCAAGCTGTTTAACGAAAAGGTAGGGATCAATAAGGCTTGGGCTTTTGCTAAAAAACTGGGTATTACCACCTTGGAGCCAAGTGATAACAACGCCCAAACTGGTGTACTCGGCGGCTTGGCCCACGGGGTAACCGTTGAGGAACTAACCAATGCATATGGAGCCATCCCAAATGGCGGTGTGTTTAATGATGCCTACATGATCGAAAAGATCGTGGATTCGCAAGGCAATATTGTATACAAGCATCAGCCTAATCCTGTACAGGCCTTCACACCACAAACCGCCTACCTGATGACAGATATGTTACGTACAGCCGTATCGGAAGGCACAGGCAGACTGGTGAAGCGTAACTTTAATCAATCCGGCAAGATTCCGATCGCCGGCAAGACAGGTACTACGCAATCCTACACCGATGTGTGGTTTGAGGGTTTTACGCCTGACGTCACGCTGGGAGTGTGGGTTGGTTACAAGCAACCTGTCAATAAGCTTGAAACGAAAGCACAAAAAGAGCGGGCTCGTCGTCTATGGGCTCTAATCATGAATGAAGTAACGGCTAAAGATTCTCAGTTATTCCAAACGAACAGTTTCAAGAGACCTGACGGTATTGTAAGCCGGACAGCGTCCGCCTATGGTTCAGACATTTATAACAGTAAATATTTACCCAAAAACAGTGAAAATGGTGTTACCCGTGCGAAATACATTACCTATCAGGGTGTAAATTACATTCCACGTGATGGTACGCCAGATGATATGTTGTATGAACGGACCGTTAGAAAACGGGAAAAGCCAATCTCAGAATTGATTAAAGAGCTTCAGCAAGCCTTTAGAGTGATGAGACGGCATAATTCGTTGTCCTACTATCTGCCTCAAGATGCAGATAAAGAAGCACCTACTCAGATTGATCCACGCAAGGACGATGGGGCAGCTCCTAACGCTCCATCTAGCGTCAGCGTAAGCTATAGTGATGGCAAAGCCATAATTAGCTTTAGCCCAAGCGGAAACAGTGATGTTGTAGGTTACCGTCTATATCGTTCTACAGATGGAGGTAGCTTCCAACGGCTTGGTAAGGTTGTCATGGCTGATGGCTCCAAGGTATTCTCTGATAGCCCTGGAGGAAGCAGCTCAAGTTACTATGTGACCGCCGTTGATGTGGGAGGACATGAATCTGGGCCAAGTACCCAAGCAAGTGCAGCGCCTGTAGTGCCACCTGCAGATTCTGAGTCACCAGATATTCCGGGCGAGGGAGATGGAACAGGTGCGCAGCCTACAGAAGTTCCTACTGCTCCTGGGCAGCCCCAAGCTAAAGCTGCAGGCACGTCCGTAATCCTCCAATGGAGTGCAGGAAAGCCTGCGGACGCTATAACAGCCTATAACGTATATTACAGTGAAAGCGGTGCGGAGCCTTTTAAAAACATAGGCTCTACCGCAAACACCAGCTTTGAGTATAAACCAGGCCGCAAGCCCAAAGGCTGGTTCCGTGTTACTTCCATGAATACCATGGGGGAATCAGCTCCTTCTGGAGCCGTTCGTCCATAGTTCAAAACAAAAACAAGAAGCGATAGTTTGGGTGAGATGCATGAGTTCACCCTAATAAAAAAGGGAGTCTCCATAGCTATAATAGCTATGGAGACTCCCTTTTTGGTGCAAACATGCATCAATTCAATCCTCAATAGTAGACAAGTCACCTGTAGGAAGGTTAAGCTCCCAAGCTTTCAGCACACGTCTCATAATTTTGCCGGAACGGGTTTTGGGTAACCTTTCCTTAAATTCAATTTCACGCGGAGCAGCATGAGCAGACAGCCCTTCCTTGACGAAGCGGTAAATGTCCTGTTGTAACGCTTCCGACGCGGTATAGCCATCACGCAGGGCGACAAAAGCTTTAATGATCTCTCCTCGTACAGTATCTGGTTTGCCAATGACTCCTGCTTCCGCTACGGCAGGATGCTCCAGAAGCTTGCTCTCCACCTCAAAAGGACCGATGCGCTCTCCAGAGGAGTTAATAACATCATCAATTCTTCCCTGAAACCAGAAATATCCGTCCTCATCCATGTAAGCTGAATCACCGGATACATACCAACCGGAAAAGCGGAAATATTCCTGAAACTTATTGGGATTGTTCCATATGCGGCTCATCATGGATGGCCATGGTGTACGAATCGCCAAATGTCCCATCCTATTAGGAGGCAACACCTGGCCTCTGTCGTCCAAAATAGCAGCCTGAATACCTGGAAGTGGCTTTCCCATCGAACCCGGCTTAATCGGCAGCTCTGGGTAATTACAGATCAACTGTCCTCCTGTTTCCGTCATCCACCAAGTATCATGAATACGCTGTGTGTATACTTGCCAACCCCATCTCACTACCTCGGGATTCAGTGGCTCCCCAACGGATAATACATGCCGCAAGCTGCTTAGATCATAATTGGCAACTACCTGCTCCCCTGCGCTCATCAACATCCGAAACGCCGTAGGAGCACTATACCAAATAGTCACTTCGTGACGTTCAATCGTACGGTACCAATCCTCTGGGCTGAAACGTCCTCCACGGATGACATTCGTGGCTCCATTTAGCCAAGGAGCAAAAATACCATATGATGTTCCCGTAACCCAACCAGGGTCCGCAGTACACCAATACACATCATCTTCCCGCAGATCCAGTACCACTTTCCCCGTATAGTAATGCTGAATCATTGCATTTTGCACATGATACACGCCTTTGGGCTTGCCCGTTGAGCCTGACGTATAGTGAATAATTAATCCATCTTCACGCCCCAGCCATTCGGGCTCAAGATCTTCTGAGGACGTGAGCATTTCCGTTTCGAAATCAATAATTCCCTGCTCCCGTTCGTCCATATCACCAACCACAAAAATATGACGCAACGCAGGAAGCTCCTCACGTTTCACCCGTGAAAGAAGCGCAGGTGTGGTTACTAGTGCCACCGCCCCGCTATCCTCCAAGCGATCTTTAACCGCCGTTTCCATAAACGCCTCAAATAGTGGACCGACAACAGCCCCTACCTTTAAAACCCCAAGCATGCTAATGACCAGTTCAGGTGAACGGGGCATGAATATAAACACCCGCTCCCCTTTACCAATACCGTATTTGCGCAGCACATTTCCGAACCTGTTGGAGCTGGCACGGAGCTGAGAAAAAGTGTAGGTTTCATGACGGTTTGCGTCGCAATACAAAAGTGCTGCTTTCTCTCCCCGGCCTTCCTCTACATGTCGATCAATCGCCTCATGTGCCATATTCACTTTGCCTGTTTCATACCACGTAAAATGACGTTCTACATCTTCCCACTGAAAGTTGTTGTAAGCTTGTTCATAAGGGCCCATGTTGGATGTGGGAACTACAGCCTGGAGTTCTTCAATCTTCATGCGTTCAGCCTCCTCACAATGGAATAATGAGAATTACACAGAACAAAATAGCGCTTACAAAATTAATGATGCAAATCAAGTCTTTTGATTTGTGGTTTGATTTAAAGCATTTAATTGTGAACAATTCGTGTCTAAATCAGTATATCATAGGTGAGGATGTGACGACCATCCTTTTCATTTATTTGTTTTTTTGTTATAAGTAGGGGATATGAAGAGGTACTGATGGCAAACAAGGAGGTCGCACCCATGCAGCATTTAAAATTGTACCACTTGGACACACTGGATCATAACGGACAAACCATCCATGTAGAAGGACCGGTATCCGCTGATCGATTGCGTTCATTTCAAATGCATACGCAACTGGACGCCTTTCGTAAACCAAAGGAGCAATTCGACGCGCTGGTGGAAATTTCAGAACTGCCTGAAGGCAGAATCATCATTGCCCATGATGGAGAAACCCTTCTGGGATATGTCACTTTTCACTATCCAGACGAGATGGAACGCTGGTCGGAAGCTGGCATGAAGGATTTACTGGAACTCGGAGCTGTCGAGGTAGCCGATGACTATCGCGGACTGGGCCTGGGTAGCCGAATGATTCGGATTGCCTTTGAAGACGGACAGCTCGAATCCTATATTATTTTTACAACCGAATATTACTGGCACTGGGATTTAAAAGGCAGCGGTCTTTCCGTATGGGAATACCGCCGCATGATGGAACGTCTGATGAAAACCGTAAATATGGTATGGTACGCCACGGATGATCCTGAAATATGCTCACACCCTGCGAACTGTCTGATGGTACGAATGGGAGATGATGTGCCCCTCGAATCACGAGAACAGTTTGACCGTATCCGGTTTGTTCGAAGATTCATGTATTAAAAATATTACACTCTTATCCCAAATGCTTGAGCATGAACTCCACAATACGGTGCGAACGATGTGAGGCTTCTACCGTAAACTCAGCATAATTCACGTGAGCCGATCCATCAGCCTTATCTGACATAGATCGTAGGACAACATAAGGCACAGCGTTCATATGAGCTGTCTGAGCCACTGCGGCGCCTTCCATCTCGGTACAAGCACCGTCCATTTCTTGATGCAATGCTGTCACTATCTCACGATTTGCGACAAATTGATCGCCGGAAAGTACTTTCCCGACAATGTATCGATCGCCAAACGATTTGCAGGCTTGTTCAGCCAGACGGACAAGCTCGGGATCGGCCGCGAACTCTGAGGTGTCCTGATAAGGAATGACCCCTCTGGCATAACCCAAAGGCGTTACATCCATGTCATGCTGCATACATGTTGATGAGATGACAATGTCCCCAATGTTTAAATCCGGGTGTACCGCCCCTGCCACTCCCGTGAATATAATTTGTTCGACGCCAAAATGATCAATCAAGATTTGTGTTGTTACCGCAGCATTGACTTTGCCTACACCGGACTTGCAGACGACTACCCTTTGCCCGTGAATCATTCCGGTAGTGTATGTGATTCCCGTCTTGGTCGTCTTGCTTGCCTCGGTCATCGCCGAGAGCAGCAATTCAATTTCTTCATCCATCGCACCCATTAATCCATAAAGTCGGCTCATTACGCATCCCTCGTTTCTTAGTTTGATGATGATGTCACAAGAAGCTATGTATCTACGAAAAAAGCTCCGTCAAAGGAGCTTTCATCGAAGGTGTATCCTATTCGGCACTGTGCCTAGTCTAAATAATTAACTGATAACCGCAAAATAGTCTCGTGCGGCAAAATAACGCGAGAGTTCTCCACGTTTTCCTTCTTCATCAGCTTGGTCAGCAAACGCATGGCTACCGCACCCAAATCGTACATTGGTTGTGCGACGGTTGTCAGCTGAGGACGAACCATGGAGGCCATACGAATGTTGTCAACACTGATTACCGAAAAATCATCAGGGACTTTCAATCCCTCATCCTGAATACTATGAATCGCACCAATTGCCATTTCATCCGTAGCGGCAAAAATAGCACTTGGTTTCTTCTTCAGACCGAGGAAGTATTTCATGGCTTCAACACCGGATTCATAGCGGTAGTTCCCGATTCTCACGAGATCCTCCTGATAATCAATTCCAGCTGTTTCCAATGCTCTCTTGTAACCTTGGAAACGTGCATAGCCGTTTGCAGGGTCTTGAAGCGTACCACTGATCATTGCGATTTGACGGTGTCCATGGCGGATCAACGTGTTAACTGCATCAAAAGCAGCGGCTTCATGGTCAATATCTACTGAAGGATAGCTACCTTTTTCATCACTCGTTGCACATAGAACAATAGGAACTGCAGCTGTATGGAAGGCCTGAATATGCTCGTCCGTTACTGTGCCGCCCATGAACAGCAGTCCATCCACTTGCTTTTCAAGTAATGTGTTGATAACACGGATCTCTTTTTCTTTACGTTTGTCGGCATTACATAAAATGATGTTATAGTGATACATATTTGCAATATCCTCAATACCGCGTGCAATTTCTGCAAAAATTGAGTTCGATATATCCGGAATAACCACGCCAACAGTCGTTGTCTTCTTGCTGGCCAGACCTCTAGCTACCGCATTCGGGCGATATCCCAATTGTTCAATCGCTTCGTACACCTTCTTGCGGGTCTGAGGTTTTACATTAGGATTATTGTTAACTACGCGGGACACCGTGGCCATTGAGACACCAGCTTCGCGAGCTACATCATAGATCGTTACCGTCACATTCCTTCTCTCCATTGCCAATAAATTTTCAACCGAATCCTAGATCAACTAATTAGAACCATGATACGACAAAATACTACTTTATGCAACGACAGCACTCATTCTATCTATGTGAGATGATCGTGAAGCGCACGGGCTGTAATATTCGAATGGGATGTATGCCAGACAGCCTCCCCGTCCTTGATTAAAATGGCCTGCGGCGATTCATGTTTCACCTGAAGCTTGTCCGCAGCCGCATTGGACACCGGCCGATCTTCTACTACATAAATGATACCGTATTCAATATTTTCGTCGGGAGCACCTTCCAAATAAGACTCCACTTCCTGATATGCACCTGCACTTATCGGACAACGTGTACTGTGCTTAAAGAGGAGTAACGGCTTGTCTGATGACGCTTCCAGAGCCGTATTTAATTGTTGAATAGTAGTCATTTTCGTCATCGTCGCCATTGGATATACATTCCTTTCTGTGTCTTGTCGTATGGCCTATTCTCATCGTAACAAAAAGAACATGTAAAATCCAATGGTGACCATGAAAATTTTCATATTTTTTAGTTTTTCGTATTCGTAAACACCGATTTACTGGTAAAACCGGATAATTGAACCAATCTTTTCTCTACATCATTCATCCAATCTTCATCTCCTAGGCTTCTCGCATAGCGATAAAGATCCAGTAAGAGATTAATTCGAAGCTCCATTCGCTCCTCCAAAGCGGATTGCCAATCCACATTGGGATTATCCGCTTCCTCCAGTACAAGCTTACGAATAATTTCTGCCAGTTCATTGTTGCGTGCAAAAGATATTCGCCGGGGTGCAGGTTTGCTCCCTAGACTTTGTAATAGTTCCTTAATGTCCTTCGTCACATGCTGCAAAACCTCACTGGAAAAGCATGACGGACATGAGAATACAGGGACATGCAAAATTTCAACCTTACTCGCATATATTACCTTTCGCAATTCCAGCCCCATCGGTTCACCACATTGGCATTGCTTATGCATTTTACCACCTCATTACGTAGGATCAAACTTATATGAGGATCTCATCAGAATCCAGATATATCTATTTACTAGTCTATAAAATATTTGTTAACTCAATAAAATCTATCATACCTTTTTTTATTTCGACTTTGTGGCCTCAAATCCTTCCACAGATTGCAGCAATGAACAAATTACCAAAGCTTTGGGGGGCAAAAAATGACGACGATTGTTGTTAAAGAGCGACTCCTAACCCGAGAATCTGCGGAGGAATGGACTTCGGGCGTACTTTTTCTTAAGATGTAAAAGTACAGATTACAAAACAAAGGTGTCATCATGTGACGCACGAAAGGATGGTTGGATGTCAAGACTTACCGGAAAAAAGGTAATTGCCCTGGTAGATGAGGAATTCGAGGATCTGGAATTATGGTACCCGGTGTATCGCGTTCGTGAAGAAGGCGCGGAAGTACATTTAGCCGGTGCTGAAAAGGGTAAAAAGTATATTGGAAAATACGGCGTACCTGCTGAAGCAGAATATGCCTTTGCAGAACTGAATAGCAGCGATTATGACGGAATTCTCGTTCCTGGCGGATGGGCGCCCGATAAACTGCGCCGCTATCCCAAGGTCATTCAACTCGTACAGGAATTTCATGCCGCACATAAACCCATCGGACAAATCTGCCATGCAGGCTGGGTACTGATTTCTGCAAAAATATTGGATGGTGTTACGGTCACCTCCACACCAGGTATTCGTGATGATATGGAAAATGCAGGAGCCATCTGGAAGGATGAAGCTGTGGTGACAGACGGACATATTGTATCCGCTCGTCGACCGCCTGATCTTCCCCCTTACGGAAAAGCGTTCTGCGATGTATTAGCTAATAGCGCTCAGAAATAAGATATCCAGTCCGCACATTCAGGACTTGAGTAACCCTTATCTATAGCTATATCGAAAAAGCACCTTCAAAACCACTTTATTCATGGTTTTGAAGGTGCTTTTTTGTACGAGCCAAGCTAAGCTTTCAGATTTTAAAGCATTACTGCCGCCCAGGTCCGGCCGGGGTGCAGCTGATATTAGCTGCAGTCAGCTTGTCTTCGATCGCTGCACCAGTAGACATGCCAAAGCAAGCACGAGCAACTGTCATCGCCTCAGATGCGGTCGTATTCAGCACACGATGCTTGACCCGCAATAAAGATTGGGGGGACATACTGAGCTGATGTATTCCTAGTTCCAGCCAAAGTGGAACGGATCGTTCATCTCCAGCCATCTCACCGCAGACACTCACATCAATTCCGGCTTGATGTGCCGCCTGTGCAGTCATGCGCAGCATTCGAAGTACAGCCGGGTGGTATGGATGGTACATATGCGCAATCTGCTCATTCATACGGTCCACAGCCAGCACATACTGAACTAGATCATTTGTTCCGATACTAAAAAAATCGGTTTCAGCTGCTAATAGATCCGCGATCATCGCCGCAGCCGGAACCTCAATCATAATTCCTCGCTGTATTTTGGGATTATAGGCAAGCCCTCTTGCATCCAGATCCGCCATAGCCTCCTTTAAAAGAACATCTGCCTGACGGACTTCCTCCACAGATGAGATCATCGGGTACATGACCTTGATATTCCCCGTTGCACTGGCTCGCAAAATTGCAGTCAATTGAGTTTTAAACATTTCCTTCCAATCCAAACTAATCCGTATAGCACGATAACCTAGAAAAGGATTTTCTTCCTCTGGGAGTTCAAGATAATCCAACGGCTTGTCGCCGCCGATATCCAATGTACGGATGACTACGGAGTGATTGCCTGCCTTTTCCGCTATTAGCCGATATACTTCATACTGTTCCTCTTCATCAGGAGCAGATTTGCGATCCATATATAAAAATTCCGTGCGGAACAGCCCCACACCCTGAGCTCCATGCTTCAAAGCGGCCTCCAGCTCTTTAACGGAGCTAATATTGGCCGCCAGCCTCAGCGTGGTTCCATCCTTGGTCACAGCTTCTACCGAAGCGAGTACCTGAAGCTGCTCTTTTCTGCGTCGCTGCTCGGCACGCAAAACGATATAGTGGTCTGTTACTGATTTTTCCGGATTTACATACACCCTGCCCAGGTCTCCGTCCACAACCATCATATCTCCGGTTTGAACGGGCAAATTCAAATTGCTCTCCAATCCTGAAACGAGTGGGATACCAAGCGCACGGGCCATAATCGCGGAATGCGATGTTTTACCACCATTCATAGTCACAATCCCCAACACGTAGCTGGGATTCAGGTGTGCCGATTGGGATGGCGAAAGCTCCTTGGCTACCAGAATATAGGGCTGTGTGTCGTTGGGAAGAGTCACTTCCGGTGCGCCCAGCAAATGCTTGAGCAGTCGGTTCCCCACATCCTTAATGTCGATTGCCCGCTCCTTCATATATTCATCATCCAGCAAATCAAACATGGTCACAAAATGATCAATAGCTTCCTTCACAGCCACCTCGGCCGCCTTATACTGACGCTGAATAATTCCGCTAATTTCATTCATGAATTCCGGATCTTCCAATATCGCAAGATGAGCATCAAAAATGCTGGATTCCTCCGGTCCCACCATCTCTCGAAACTCATCCTTAATAAACTGGATTTCACTTTTGGATGTACGTATCCCTTCATACAATCGTTCAAATTCCTTCGCTAGATCTACCGTATCCATTTTTTGATCTGGTAAATCCCATTCCCAGCTCGGCAGGACAAATGCCTTCCCGATGGCCACACCTGCTGCGGCGCCGATGCCTTCTATCATGTTTCTACCCCTCCAACATTCCTGTCATGCAGCACAACGGACATTACCGAGGCCTGACCTTTTTTCACTGTTTTAAACGGAGCAAAGCTCCACGACTTGACGCGATCCGGATTCGTGATGACCATAGGAGTCACCAGCGATGGAGCTTGCTCTCGTAGCGCCTGCAAATCAAATTTGATCAGCAATTGCCCCGGTTCCACCGTATCGCCTGCTTCTACCATAGCAGTAAAATTCCCTTTTAGCTGTGAAGTATCAATCCCGATGTGAAGCAGAACCTCAAGTCCTTCTCGTGTGGAGATGCCTAAAGCGTGCATGGTCGGATACAAATGCATCACAGTACCATACACCGGAGACACAAGTTCACCGCGTTCAGGAACAAAAGCAACACCGTCCCCAACCAGCTTCGTTGCAAAAATTTTGTCAGGCACTTCATGAATCGGTAGCATTTTTCCATGTACAGGAGCATTGAACAAAATTTGAGGAAGATCACGTTCCATCAACTTCGCAATTTCCTCACGGATCAGTTCTGAATATGTTCCAAATACGACTTGTAAATTACCCCCGCCCAGATTAATAAGCCCGGCCGATCCCAAAGCCTTCATTGCTCCGGTATCAATCAGCCTGTCATTGTGAACGGTCAGCCGTAAACGGGTAATGCAGGCCTCTACCTGCACAATATTCTCCTTCCCACCGAGTGCTTCCAAAATAAGTGGAGCACTGTAAGGAATATTACCGGCCCAATCCTCCAGAACCGAGCCTTCCTCACGGCCAGGAGTTGGAATCCGGAACCGACGGATCGCCCATCGAAACAGTACATAATACACAAGCCCATATGCCACTCCAACTGGAATTAGTAACCAGGCGTTATGTGACAGGTGGAAATTAAGGACATAATCTATAAAACCCGCCGAATATGAAAAGCCATGATGAATGTCCAGCTCAAAGGTAAGCCACATGGCCAGACCGGACATAACCGCATGAACGAGGAACAAATAAGGAGCAGCAAACAAAAAGGCAAACTCAATCTGTTCCGACACTCCGGTAAAAAAGCAGACCAATGCGGCCGTCAGAAACGTTTTCTGCACCTTTGGTTTCAAATCTTCACGAGCTTCCTGAATGATCGCTAACGCAATCGCAGGGATCGCAAACATCATAATGGGAAACAACCCGGACATGAAATAGCCCGCTGTCGGATCGCCAGCAAAAAAACGGGGCAAATCCCCCTGCACAACGTTGCCAGACGGCGTTTTATATGTACCCAGTTGAAACCAAAATATATTATTAAGCAGATGATGAAGACCAAAAGCTGCCAATAATCGGTATAGAATACCGTAAATAAGCAGTCCAAAACCGCCCAAGCTCGATTCCAGGCCTACTATAAATTCCAGTCCTCGCTGGATCAGCGGAGCAATAATCAACATAAGCCCTGCAAATACAGCAGAGAACAGGCCAATAAGCAGCAGAACAAATCGGGTTCCCCCAAAAAACTGAAGCACTTCGGGCAACTTAATGCTTTTGAAGCGATTATAAGCCAAGCCTGAAATAATCCCCAAAATGATACCAATGAGCGTCGCTGGCTGAATGAGTCCGTTTCCAAATCTCAATGTGACCTGATCATATATAGCCATACCAGCCAATGCAGCCAGTCCCGCCTGACCTGCTTGATTCGACATGCCCAGTGCAACACCCACCGCAAACAAATACGGCAAAAAATAAAAAATCCCGTGTCCCGCCGCATTTGCCATATCAGACACCATAGGAAATCCCCACGTGGCCCAAGGAAGGCTGCCGAGACTTAGCAATATTGCAGCTGCTGGTAGCACCATCGTCGGGAGCATGACAGCACGACCAAGCTGTTGTAAGGATCCGAGCCAATTCATGGCATTCCTCTCCCTTCTATCCCTGATGGTAAGCCGAATAAATACTTTTGTCAAAGCAATGGTTCCGTCAGCCAAAAATATTTATTTACGCTTTTACAGGTCATATAACTTATTACTCAGCAATAACCCTATGAATTTAACTAGACCCTATCATATTCCAAGCATACATACATTATATGGATTCCTGAAAGTATAATATACTGTATCATAGTTCTGATTTCACACCAAAAACCTTCAACCCTATGAAATAAGGGAAGAAGGTTTTTTTCATGCTCATATAGCATGATTCAGCGATGTGATTATCCTTTACGTACAGCTTGGGTCACTGAATCCTCCACCTTAATGCAACGATCCATAATAACCGTCATTCCATGCTCCTGCGCAATGTCAGCGGCTTCCTGGCTTATAATTCCCTGTTGCAGCCACAATATCTTAGCTCCAATAGCAGCTGCTTCACGCGCAACCTCTGCGCAGTATTCGCTACGCCGGAATACATTAACCAATTCAACGGGCTCTGGTACTTCAGCAAGACTGGCATAGCAAGTCTCTCCAAGAATCGTTTGTCCTGCGGCCGCAGGATTTACCGGAATAATCCGGTATCCCCGCTGTTGCATAGCATAAGAAACCATGTAAGAGGTGCGGTCTGATTTATCAGACAAACCAACAACCGCAATATTGCCTACTTGTTCCAAAATATTCTTAATCTCTTCTCTGGACGGATTTTCAAAAGCCATTTTTTCTCCTCCTGTCTGCATCTTAACTTACCTTTATTTTACCCATTCTACAGAAGCACCAAGCGTCGTCAGATGGTCGAAATACTGTGGATACGATTTGGCGACATGATGCGCATCCTTGATCACTAGCGGCTTCTGCGCACGCAAACCTACAACCGTCAATGCCATAATGACACGGTGATCAAAATGCGCGTTGATTTCCACACCACCTTCGACACCCTCCGGTCTACCATGCACAATGATTTCCGCTTGACGTTCTTCCACCCGAGCTCCAGCCTTGCTCAATTCATTCAAATAATCGGTAATACGGTCACATTCCTTATACCGTAAATTTTCCACGTTATAGAAACGGGACGTACCTTCGGCAAATACAGCCGCAGCTACCATGGCAAGCACAGCGTCTGTCGCAGCATCACCGTCAAACTCGATGGCTTTCAATCGACCGTTCCCCTTTACGACAACGGTATCGTTCTCATGTGTCAGTGGCACTTCCATCATACGCAGCACGTCTACAATAGCACGTTCTCCCTGTTTGCTCTGTTCTTTAAGACGATGGATGGTTACATCGGAATTCGTTACTGCGGCCGCCGCCAGCACCGCAGCACTCCCTGGATAATCCCCCTGTACAGTATACGTACGTGGCTGATAGGATTGCCGACCCGGTACGCGGAAAGACATGTAGTCATCACTTGCATGAATGGTAATACCAGCCTCTTGCAATACCTCCAGCGTCTGCCCAATGACCACTTTGGATTTCAAATCATGCAACACTTCAATTTCACTATCTTCCTCCAGTAGAGGTGTAAGGAACAACAGAGCGCTTAAATACTGTGAGCTAACCGAACCGGACACTTGGATTTTACCGCCCTTCGCCTGACCACCCTGAATACGTATTGGCAACTTGCCTTCACGATGATCTACTCTAACCCCCAGTTGGCCCAGTGCATCAATTAGATCATCATGGGGTCTTTTCCCCAAGGAGTCGGGATATGTATTCACAAATGTAACATCCGGACATAGGGACGCAATTCCCATCAAAAAACGGAGCACCGCTCCTGCATTGCCCACGTTCAGTTCCTTCACAGCTTGAGGATGGCTACCAAAACCTGTAATCACGATTTTTTCATCATCCTCTTCCAGCACTGCTCCCAGATCGGTGATACAACGACGCATAGCATCACTGTCTTCACTATGAGCTGGATAGTAAATAGTACTTTGCCCATCAGCTAGTGCAGCCGTTAGCAGATAACGAGTAGTGTAGTTTTTGGAGGACAAAGCTCCAATCTCTCCTTGCATGGAAGGGGTAGGTCTAACGATAACATCCATATTATACATGCTCCTTTTCGATTCAAACCATCCTAGTTTACGTTAATTATACAAGTTGTAACGTTCATTTCTCCACCTAAAAAATAAGGAATATTCATCTAGGTCTGTCGAGGTTTAGCAACCTGGTTGACCAATCTTTATTTGATTTTTAGATTCAGGCTAATTGACAGCTTAGAGATCGCTTCGCTATCATACATAGAGAGTGTGACGTTTCTCACACGTCAACAATACAAATAGTACCCATTTACATTAGAAAAGAGGTCCAGCCATGACGCAAATCGCTCTGATTGAACCTTCTGAGCTTCGCGCACGCCTGCAAGCAGGAGAGCAATTGCAATTGATCGACGTCCGTGAAGCGGAAGAAGTAGCTGAAGGTATGATTGAAGGTGCCAAGCACATTCCGCTCGGACAGATTCCGGGCCGCCTTGAGGAAATTGTACGCACCGGTGAAATCATCTTTATTTGCCGGAGCGGTTATCGCAGTGAACGTGCCTGCGAATATTTGCAGCAGTTAGGTTACGAAGGTTGCACCAATATGACTGGTGGCATGCTGCAATGGTCACAGGAGCAGTAAAGCAGCTAGTCTATAAAAGAGACGGGAATCTTCCGTCTCTTTTATTTAAGCTCAAAGCTTAGACGCGGTAAAGCATTAAAATTTTGTGTTTCTATCATACCATAGCGTCAAAAGATTATACAATCCTTTAGCGAATTCAACATTGTATCTAAAATACCAAATCAAAAACGGAAGCTTTTTCTACCCAGAGGGCAAAAAAGCTTCCGTTGTGTTACATACTGCATTCTTACATATTCGTCAGTTCATTAAAACCATTGATGATGGAATACGCCTTCTTTGTCCACACGCTTGAACGTGTGTGCACCAAAGTAGTCACGTTGCGCTTGCAGCAGGTTTGCTGGCAAACGCTCCGTGCGATAGCTGTCATAGTAAGCAAGCGCGCTGGAGAAGCCAGGCACTGGAATACCTTGAGATACAGCCACGGAAATCACTTGACGCCATGCATCTTGATACGTTTCTACTACATTTTTGAAATAAGAGTCCAGCAATAGGTTTTTCAGAGCAGGATCACGGTCATACGCATCCTTGATGTTTTGAAGGAATTGCGAACGGATAATGCAACCACCGCGGAAGATCATTGCAATTTTTCCGTATTTCAAATCCCAATCATATTCATCGGAAGCTGCACGCATTTGAGCGAAACCTTGAGCATAAGACACAATTTTACTTGCGAACAGGGCTTTACGTACGCTTTCGATAAATTCTTTTTTGTCGCCGCTGAAGGATTCAGCTTTAGGACCGCTCAGCACTTTGCTTGCCGCAATACGCTCATCTTTCATAGCAGACAAGAAACGGGAGAATACGGACTCGGTAATCATAGACAATGGCACACCCAGATCCAGCGCGCTTTGGCTTGTCCATTTACCAGTACCTTTTTGCCCTGCAGCATCCAAGATCACATCTACCATAGGCTTGCCTGTTTCAGCATCATACTGGGAGAAGATGTCAGCTGTAATTTCGATCAGATAGCTGTCCAGTTCACCTTTATTCCATTCTGTAAAGATTTCATGAAGTTCTTCCGCACTCACATTCAGGACTGATTTCAGCAAGTGATATGCTTCACCAATCAATTGCATGTCGCCGTACTCGATACCATTATGCACCATTTTTACATAGTGACCAGCACCGTCGGGACCGATATATGTACAGCATGGGTCGCCGTCCACTTTTGCAGAGATTGCAGTCAGAATCGGCTCTACGAGTTTGTAGGCACTTTCTTGTCCACCCGGCATAATGGCAGGACCATTCAAGGCACCTTCTTCACCACCGGATACGCCTGTACCAATAAAGCGAAGTCCTTTTTCCTCCAGCTCCTTGCTGCGGCGCTGTGTATCAGGGAAGTAGGCATTGCCTCCGTCTATAATAATGTCGCCCTTGTCCAGATGAGGCACAAGCTGTTCAATCGTGGCATCTGTAGCTTTACCAGCTTGAACCATGATCAGGATTTTACGGGGTGATTCCAGTGAGTTCACAAATTCTTCAATGGAGAAAGTACCCGTCAGTTTCTTACCTTCTGCTTCTTTGATAAGATCGTGCGTTTTTTCTGGAGAGCGGTTAAAAACCGAAACGGTGAAGCCTCTGCTCTCAATATTAAGGGCCAAGTTTTTACCCATTACCGCCAGGCCGATCACACCAATTTGCTGTTTTGCCATCTGGTTCCTCATCCTTTGCAACATATTTTGTATTCTATATCGCCGCTTTACCGCATTACACTTTATGTGAATCGGAACACGTGCACTTCTATTTTAACGTTTTTAGTATCAGAAGTGAACCCCTGTCTAATCACAGATCAAAACACCCCATTTGCATGAGGTGTTCCGATGTACTACGCTTCCATCATCAGCAGTTGGTGAGATAGCGTTTGCAGGCGTTTGTGGCAATTCTCGATTTTAATCGTATCTTCCTCGGTCATGGCTGTGAACAGTTTCTCCAATTCATCGTCCACTTCCATTTTGAGCAGCAGCAGCCGGGTTTCCCCTTCATTGGAAGCGTACATATCTTCCATTTCCTGAGCGGACAGCACGGGTCCTTTCTGATAAATAACACGCTGCTTAAAGCCAGTAACCTCGACCAGACGAATGACCTCGCCGAACAAAATATTTTCTACCAAGATATGATGATCCTTGACTCTTTTGACAATGGCATGACCTCGAGTACTTCCAATTAGCTTCTCCAACCACTCAGCCAGCTTGGCATCGCGGATTACATAATCTCCAGCCAGCTTATAGTGTCCTGTGCGCAATTGTTGAAAACGGAGCTTCACCAGCTTGCGCCCGGTTCTCACCGACAAAACCAGATACGACTCATCCTCGCTCCAGTACAGCGAATACCCTTCCGATATCAAATCCTTGATCAGATTATGGATATGCCGACGGCTAAACCGGAGCTCTAGATTGCAATATTCTACCTCACAGCCCTTGTTCACGGCATTCCCTCCTTTTTCAAGTCCGATTCAAGAAGTCCGGCTACAGCAAGCCTGCGGCTTTCCCGCTTGATCTTCCCTTGCTCTATTTTATACTTCATTTTATGTAAGGGTACTTGGTTATTTGACCTATTTTTATGAGTAACAGCGCACAATCCTACTTTTGCCTTATGTGCTTGTACCGAGCCTGGTCTAAAGACGGTCAAGCCCGCTGACATTATGCTATAATCGGACATAATACGCCACACGATATGGCTTAGCCTAGTTACAGGAGGAATAGGAATGACATTTAGTGGATTTACTGCAAAGGACTTTGATGTTTTTGAGATACCAGGATTGGAACCTCGCATGGAGGTGCTGATTCAGCAGGTTCGGCCCAAGTTGGAGGCGATTGGTGAGGAGATAGCCCCCTTCCTGACGGACTTATGCGGGGAGCCTATGCACGTTCACGTTGCCAAGCATGCACGACGCAAGGTCAATCCCCCGATCGATACATGGGTAGCCTGGGCGGCAAATAAACGCGGGTATAAGGCGTTGCCGCATTTTGAGGTAGGTATGTTCGCTTCCCATATATTCGTCATATTCGCAGTCATTTATGAAAGTCCGAATAAAATCACATTTGCCCAGGCGCTTGAAACCAACCTGAGCGATGTGCGATCTTACATACCAGGTCACTTTTACTGGTCCATGGATCATATGGCTCCACAAGGTACAGAACAGCAGCAAATGGACACTGAAGAGTTTCAAACCATCATTAACAAGCTGCAGCAGGTGAAAAAAGCCGAGGTCATGTGCGGGCTCCGCATTGATCGTAATGATCCTCTCGCTAGTGACGGAGCTGCGCTACTGCAGACAGTGCGTTCCACTTTTGAGCATTTGCTGCCACTGTACCGGATGTCTTTTCCAAAGGAATAGCTTCAGAATAAATGCGGCCCTGACCCGCTTTTGATAGTACCGTTCAAGCCTTAACAACGGCTTTTCTCCGTGGATTGCGCGCCAAAGCCAGATGGCAGCCAAACATGAGCAGCATCACGATCCCACTGATGATAAATGGAGCTGTGTGTCCAGCGCGGTCCCATAGCACTCCTGAAACGAGCGGACCGATAACCATGCCAGAGCCTTGGAGTGTTAAAAAAAAGCCCCATACTGTTGCACGCTCGCTTTCCGGAATCAGTTGGGCAAGAAACGTGTTCCATGCAGGCAAAATGAGCGCATATCCCAAGCCAATAATTGCTACGGATACAAACACAAGCGGGATGGTCTGTACTGTTGAAAAGAAAAATAGCGTGGTCCCGGCAAGCAAAAATCCGATGTGCAAAAAGTACTTGGTTCCAAGGCGATCCACCAGCTTGCCACAAGGGATCAATGCCAGCACAGTCACCCCACCGCCGGCAATCAGAAGCACGCTATACAAGTTCGGTGAAATTCCGAGATCCGTCCGCGCGTACAGCGTTAGCACAGGGCTGATCAAACCGATGACAAAGGACTGCAAAAACAGCGCAGGGTAAATTAACGGATTCACATTAAGCTTGGTTTTGAGCGTGCTGATCGTCTCCTGGATACCACTCAGCACTTGCCGCTTCTGCTTGGACTTCCCATCAGAAGATGTGAGAGCGCTCTGTTCGAGGTCACCTTTGCCAGCAGACCTGTTCGTTCCAGGCAGCATAAGAGCAACCAGTAGTAATACAATACTGCATCCTATCAAAATCATGAACACCATACCGTAAGAGTGTCCGTAGTGGGATATGGCGAAGTTCATAACGAGTGGACCCAAGCCCGTTCCGCCCATGGACGCAATTTCCAGTGTTCCCATCGCTGCACCATTATTGTTATTAGGTCCGGACATTTCGGTCGTTCCAGTCATCACACAAGGCCAGAGCGGAGATGTCCCCAGTCCTAGTAACAGACACGCGATGACGAGCCACACAGGTTCCGTCAGTGCGCTTAGCATAATGATCGCTACAAGTGTAAACAACAACGCGGTTGACATCGTGCCACGGTAACCGAGCCGTTCAGCCATCCAGCCCGCCGGTGCCCGGAATGCATTGTCTCCGAAATACTGAAGCGAAAAGGCTAAACCGATAATTCCGGCCGACAGCCCCAACGTTTCTCCCATATATACCGGCAGGATCGATACCAGAAGAGATCCCTTCATAAATTCGACCAGAAACACCAGTATCCATAATTTGGCGAAAAAAGGAGTCCACAGCCGCTGCGAAGCTTTTTTTCGTCTAATTTGCTTCATCTATCCCACATCCTCCGCCTTCGTTTTTTGTCTATACATTCAGGGTTCTCCGCCTACTCCACTCTTTCGCAAATAAATGCGCCCTCAATCGCTTGCATTCCTACTTCAAACTGCTATACTCAATTTTGTTCTATTATCAATTGCACAGGATTGTCGAAATCCTGCATGAAAGGTTGTGACAACACTAATGAATCAAAGCAACACCCCGCTTTTTACTGCTTTGAAAAAGCATGCTCAGAGCAACCCGGTTCAATTTCACATCCCAGGTCATAAAAAGGGAGTGGGGGCAGATCGGGAATTTCGCGAATTTATGGGGGATAATGCTTTTTCCATAGATATGATCAATATCGCTCCATTGGACGATCTGCATCAGCCATCAGGCGTCATTGAAGAAGCTCAAAAGCTTGCAGCAGAAGCCTTCGGAGCTGATTATACTTATTACAGTGTACAGGGGACAAGCGGAGCCATTATCACCATGATTATGTCCATTTGTATGCCAGGTGATAAAATTATTGTACCCCGAAATATACACAAATCCATAATGTCTGCCATCATCTTCGCTGGTGCGAAGCCGGTATTCATTTCTCCGGTCAGTGATGAGAATCTCGGTATTCACCACGGGGTTACAACCAAGTCCGTACGTCGGGCATTGGAACGTCACCCTGACGCCAAGGGCGTCCTTGTCATCAACCCGACATATTACGGTGTGTGCGCCGATTTGAAGGAAATTGTAGATCTCGCTCACAGCTATAATGTGCCGGTCCTGGTCGATGAGGCTCACGGAGTACTGATTCATTTTCACGCTGATTTGCCGATGTCCGCCATGGAGGCGGGGGCAGACATGTCAGCTACAAGCGTTCACAAGCTGGGTGGTTCTTTGACTCAAAGCTCGATACTAAATGTAAATACAAAAAACGGATTCGTTAATCCGCAGCGTGTACAAACTATTTTCAGTATGCTGACAACGACGTCCACTTCGTACATTCTGCTGGCTTCGTTGGACACATCCCGACGCAATTTGGCCCTTAACGGCCATGAAATCGCACAACGTGCTCTGGAATTAGCTGAATATTGCCGCGCAGAGGTCAACAAAATCGAAGGGCTATATTGCTTTGGCAGTGAAATTCTTGGCACGGAAGCTACCTATGATTATGATCCGACCAAAGTGACGGTTCATATTCGCCATTTAGGCCTTACCGGATATGATGTGGAAAATTGGCTGAGAGATCACTACAATATCGAAGTTGAGCTTAGCGATATGTATAATATTCTCTGTTTGGTGACTCCTGGTGATACCAAAGAGGAAATTGACATTTTATTAAAAGCTTTGCGCGAGCTGGCTTCACTGCACTATTCCACAGGTCAGCAGCATGAGCTGGTTGTAAAGATACCGGATATACCGCAGCTCTCCCTCATTCCGAGAGACGCTTTTTACGGAGATACGGAAATCGTACCCTTCAAGGAATCTGCTGGCCGTATCATTGCAGAATTCATTTATGTATATCCACCAGGCATCCCAATCCTATTGCCGGGCGAAGTTATTTCGCAGGACAATATTGATTATATTGTAGATCATGTGGAAGTAGGCCTGCCTGTTAAAGGACCTGAGGATCGAACGGTACATCAGGTGAAGGTTATCGTTGAAACTGACGCTATTTCTTAAACAATGGTCTGTTAGCATCTGCATGTAAAAAAATGTTGATGGTCAACAAAAAAAGCCCCCATTCGGGGGCTTTTCTAGTGTTTTGAAGAGCAAGAGCAGCTGCTGTATCCAATCTTATTCGTATTGGGCAACAAGCTCGCTATAAGCTGCTTCTACACGCTTCCACTCATCTTCGTCCTCAATATTGTAAAGCACCATTTCTTCGTTTTCTTCTTCCATACGAAGAATGATACCATCCGCTTCGGGATTGCCACGCTCAAGCAACAGAGCATACACGTGATCTTCTACGTCAAAGGTCTCTACCAGCACCATTTCTACATCTTTGCCATTTTCATCAGTTAGCGTAAGAACCATTTCTTCATGTTCGTGGTCATGATCGTGGTTGCAGGCTTCACCGTGTTCATGTTTGTGATCACTCATGGAAATACCTACCTTCAAATTGTTTTATTTTCCCTCGTATCGTAACATGATCAAGAGTGCAGGTCAATTTGTGGTATGCCTAATTTATCGCTGTGATGACTTTTTCGGATACCAGTGTATAACTACCGTCTTTACTTTCTTTAATGTAGAAACCGACTCGATAGTTCCCTGCTGTTTTGAAATCATACGTAAAGTCGTTCGTACGGAACCAGAAGTTATCCTTTTGCGCTCCTTTGATATCTTGGGACTGAATATCCTTTACATTGCCCGAAGGGTCGGTAATCGCTACTTTCACTCCGGAGATATCTGTTTTCAGGGTATCAATTTGGCTGAAAACATTAAATTTCACTTTGTTACCTTTATTCACGTTACCAAACACAGTATCTCCCTTGAACAGGAACATATGCACGTTTGGCTGGTCGAAGACAACTTTTCCACCAGAGGGATCAAAATTTACAAGCCCGTTAAAGTCACGGATAGGCACATAAGTTTTCCCATCAATGACAACTGCGCCATCTTTTGACACTTCTCCGTTAATAATCAACTGCACTTGGTCCTTGGCGGACTCCGCCGAAATGACGGTCCCTCCCATTATTGAAAAGGCCATCACTAGGGCCATCACTTTTCTCCATTTCATACTACATATCCCTCCATCGTTATCTGTTAAAAACCATCTGTCGTACATTTATACCTAGCTCAGCCGCACAAGTTGCGCTGTGTTTCACAAATTGTCCAAAGTTTTTACATAAGGAGCCAAATCTTTAGTTCCTGCAGCCTAGATGTTAAAATACGATTGTAGAGTGTCTTATAACACATCGTCTGGAGGGTGAATCCATAATGGGCCTAACGATACAGATGCTTGGTACAGGTAGCGCCTTTGCCAAGCATTATTACAACAACAACGCGCTGCTGGATAGCGGGGAAGGCAAGCTGCTGATCGATTGCGGTACAACCGCATCTCTAGCATTACACCAGATGGGTGTCCCTTTGCCTGATATTGACGCTATTTTAATCACACATATTCACGCAGATCATGTCGGAGGCCTAGAGGAATTTGGTTTTCAAATGAATATCCTCCATCGTCGCAAACCTCTGCTTTATATCGCCGAACCATTAATCCACCCTTTATGGGAGCATACGCTCAAGGGCGGCATGTCACAGCAAGGTATGATTGACAAGCTTGAGGATGTATTCGAGGTAAATGTCATAACCCCTGGCGTACCCACCACCTTAGTACCGGGTATCCGGGTCGAGCTGATCCCTACACGGCATATTCCTGGTAAAAACAGTTACTCTTTGTTCATTAATGATCGTCTTTTTTATAGTGCGGACATGGTTTTTGATCCCGATTTACTTCATCATCTGGTGCATGAACGGGGATGTCGGAGCATTTTACATGAGGTTCAATTACAAGGTGCCGGAGAAGTCCATACAACGTTAGATGAGCTGCTAAGCTTGCCAACACCTCTTCAAGAGCAAATTCATCTGATGCACTATAGTGACGATATGGAACAATTTAGGGATAAGGCAGGGATTATGTCCTTTCTGGAGCAGCAACGAGTATATCCGCTAGCAGAATTGGAACGTGCAGAGTAACCGAGCTAAAGGGAGTATTAACAATTAACAAAAAGCCGCCCGACTTTCCTACAAAGGATAGCTAGGCGGCTTGCTGCATATTTTTTGTATCAATGATAAGCTTGGACGTTAATGTTGCGAGTCAAGGTCAGAACAACGGCAGTTGATCTAGGTTATTAGAAGGATCTCCATCGGCATCCCCTCGAATTCGTTTGCTTCCATCCTTGGCCTTGAACACGTTGACGCCTGCAATTGAACCTGCTTCAATCTCGTTCAACGCTTGGCTATAATCCAAAATCCGTCCAGTAGACGTCTGAAATGACGCAAGATCGCCATCCCCGTTTTTACGTACTGCCGTAATTTGTTCTCGTTCTGTATTAGCCATGCTGCATCGCTCCTTATCCATAGTATAGTGGAGGAACTTTTACTAGCATGCGCATTGTACAGCTTTGTATACACCCTGTGCCTCGACTACAACTTTTTACGCATACGTACATGCGGTATTCCCGCATCATCAAAAGGTTCATCGGAGATCGTTTCATAGCCAAGCTTTTCGTAAAACTTCTCAGCTTGACATTGAGCATCTAACAACGAGTATCTCAGCCCAAGTTCACGTGCACGTTCCTCCAGTGCTAGCAGTAATACACGTCCATAACCTGCTGCACGATGCTCCTTGAGAACGGCAATACGTTGCATTTTAGCTGTCTCTTCATCGTAATATGTCAGCCGACCAGTAGCCACCATCTCCCCATGTTCACAAATTAGCAAATGATGGGCGGTATCTCCCAGCTTGTCATAATGATCAATTTCAAGATCCAGAGGAACCTTCTGCTCTTCGACAAACACTTTGGTACGGATCAATATTGCCTTCTGCAGTTGCTCTTCTGTTGTTACAGTTATAATTTCTGCGGCCATCATCTGTTCCTCCTATCCTTAATTTCAAATGTAAACTCACTAAATTTGAATTATATATATAAATAGTCATGAAGTACAGGCGGATTTCTATTTTTTCACTTTACATATATGGTTAATACATGATATTATCTAGTAACTACAGGACGGTAGCTCAGCGGGAGAGCATTATCTTGACAGGGTAAGGGTCATGGGTTCGATCCCCATCCGTCCTATACCGAAACCCCCTTGATTCATAAGGGGGTTTTCTTATTTTTATAAACTCATATCCGATACGAAATATGGCTCTGATACGAATTTAATACGAATCACTTTTTGATACGAAAAAGCAGCGGCCAAGATCAGCTGCTTTCGTTGTTTTGGAACACATCAAAATTAGTACCATCATGCCAGTTACGAAATACCAATTTACTGATATATATTTCCCTACCAGAAACTCGTAGGTCTTTTTTGGGCTCATCTTCATTATTTCCTCAACATACTTGGGGCGCAGAGTCATAGGGTATTGCGCCCAATCATTAGCCACTTTAATTTCGTTCATTTTCCCACTCTTTCTCTACTCCTTCTCAACAAGAAGGTTCATAATAGAAGCAAACTTATTATATATCTTGTATTTCTCAAGAACTGCCTCTACAGCAGCCTGTGTCCGTTTCCGGTCGATCTCAGGAGAGAGGCTGCGCAGAACAATGGCGGAAAGAGTTTCAGAGCGAATCGAAAATGACGAGCAGTATTCATAAGGTCCAATTCCAAAGCAATACGCGTATCAAATCCACCAAGCTTTTATAATCCAATCTGCTCAACTCCGCTTCTATATTGTTTAGGTTCGAGAGATACTAAAATACTTTGTTATTTTCAGTACCAATAATGCTCAATTCCTTCTTGGCTTCGACCAAGTTATTCACATCAACCACCAACTCCCGGATCTCTTCCACTTGCATGGGCGGTTCAAGAAACTCCGGTATGTCTCCGACAAAACTACCAAACTGAAATAACCCGCGCGATGGGATCGGCGGGCCAATGTAAATTAATATGCTCTCTTTTATTGTTAACACCTCCTTCCTGGTGGAATAAGGGCAAGAAAAAAGCTGCCTCTCAGCGACCATATAAACTAGAACTCGGTATTTTTAAAACTTGAAAATGAGCCTTGAATATTTCCGATTTTAGACGAACCAATTCATTGTAATTTATTGTTTCAGAAGCGGTTAAATAATCCTCTAATTCACGTAAGAGCAAGTTCAAAGTTATAACATCATTAACAAATAACTCCTTGTTGTGAACCTCAGAAAGTGAACTGAATCTCGGAGCAGTCTTAAGAACTCTCAATAAGTTTGTTTTATCGTAGTTACTGTTGTCTTTAAACAAATCTATTTCGAAATATACTTGCCTTAGAAAGTAAGACATTATCTGTTTCTCTTCTTCAAATTGTTTTATCCAACTTGTCCTTTTATCCTTCTCTCTATAGTATTCTGTCATAACCCACCCTGTACCGATCCCTGTTATAATGGCTATCACAACATCTTTTAAAATATCAAGTATAATCCCCATTGCTTCCTCCTAAGACATCTAAAAAAGCACCACTTAAGGTGCTTATCTTCAAAATTCAAATTTTGCTGGCAAACTTAGCTTGTTCCCCTTCACTTTCTCGTGCTCAACCTTTATCCCATATATCTCAGCGGCGAGATCTTCCTTAAAGGGAGTATGAACAATCAGTTCTACTTGATACCACGGTGAATCAGACGATAATGCGAAGAATTCACCTTCAACAGGGACTCTACTAAAGTCAAAATATTGATTCTCCCAGTTGGCTTTCCCCATGTCATGAGTATGAACAAAAACTTTGGGCACTTCAAACACCTCCTTCCTTCGACACAACAATTCAACACATAGGAAGGATATTCCTTTTTATGCGCCGAAAGTAATAGTACGAAAGGAGGTGTTTATGTTCCATATACTTGAAGATATCTGGGACGGTGTCTATGAACGAATAGTTAAGCCCCTTTTACAAAACGTTGCTGCGGTAGCCATTGCACTAACACTTTTAACAGCCGTATCCTACTATTTTTCATAAGGGTGAATAACTATGACAACATACTACGTTACTGGTACAAAGCAATTTACCAGTGAATTGCAAACAAAGCTCATGGAGTTGTCAAATAATGAGTTGAAAACTCCACATCCGTACACTCAGGAACTGGAACTTTTAATGTTTGCAATTACTCGGAGCAGCACTCCTGGCAAAAAAGACTTAGATTCGCGTTTCGGCGAATACTACCAGTTTATTCTGTTGAACGAACATGCGAAGAATTTACTGATAGACTACAAAGTCCCTTTTGAAATACTTGGAACTGTAGAATATGAAGATCCGATCAATGAAGGATTTAGTCTCTTGATCAGAAATACAAGATTCGTTTAAATAAATGGCACCTTGCGGACTCGAACCGCACATTTTCTTTAGGCGCTTAAAGTCCCCGGAGTTGATCCGGGGATAAACACTATTACAGCTCTTTGACTACCTTGGCTATATGGACCGGAATCGTAAGGCCCTCGCTCTCAGTCAATGAACTATCTACATGCAGCTTGATAGCCAATTGGTCGTATTCTCCCGTGCCTGTAGGGACTACAGGGTTACCATATGCGTGTGGACCTGCAAAGCTTACTACTCTACCAGTGGGGCTATACTTACGAGCCTCAGCCTCGGTATTTACCACCTTAAAGATATTATCCGAACCAAGATACCCAAATCCGCCGTTACGTACTGCGCTTGCCTCTGTACTCATTACAAAACACTTCCTTTTCTATTATTGTGAAAACAAAAAGAGCGACGCATATACGCCACTCTCATTAGGTCTTTTAATTAGGTGCACGGTGTGGGAATTGAACCCACGCCTTTAGGTCTGTTTTACTCGGGCCCGCCTGTGCTCTACCACTGAGCTAACCGTGCATAATGGTGATATTGAAGAAACTAAAAAGGTCGGCACGATAGCCGACCTCCTCATTGCATTTAAATTATTATTCCAATTCCTCTCTTGTGTTACCTATGCGAACCGACATACCACCCTCCATAGGACCGCCTGGTGAAGTAAGGTTTACATAGAAACTACCAACAGTCCAAGCACTTGAGTTGATTTCATCAAATGTTTCACCTTTTTCTATTCTTCCCTTCATTTTAACCGGACCACTAGCTGACCCCTGAGTTACTGTTATATTAATCGGGGCTTTCCCATCATTA
Organism: Paenibacillus sp. ALE2; assembly: GCF_054113385.1. NCBI lineage: Bacteria > Bacillati > Bacillota > Bacilli > Caryophanales > Paenibacillaceae > Paenibacillus > Paenibacillus sp. ALE2. The sequence continues at coordinate 3,779,609 of NZ_CM134213.1, read as the reverse complement.
TGCACATACACTCTAGCATATCCGTATTTCGGATCAACATAGAAACGCTCTGACATGTCGGTGTTTGCAAGAGACTTGTTCAGCACCTTATTTGTGTCTTGAGGAGTAATAACATGATCTCCCGCTTTTGGTGTATTCACATCGGTCGATGTGTTTGCAGATTGGGAAACTGCTGTTGAGCCAGTTGTAGCTGGTGTAGAATCAGTTACAGCATTTGAATCTGCAAAAATCGCATTGGGTACGGCAATAGCTCCCCCAATTAGTCCTAGTGCCAAGGCTGGTGCAATAAAATGTTTTTTCTTCAAAGCTTATTCCTCCTATATTTGTATATTTAACTACCACCTCAGTCTACTAAAAGATTCCATGTTTTTTAATTTTTCTTACAATAAGATCATATTAAGGTAAAGCAAAGAGGGCAGACCATGACGGTTTGCCCTGTGTTTGTGTTGAGTTGGTTTCTGCATACGCACGTATGAAAATAGAGCCGTACAATGAAGCTACGGCTCTTCTCACGTATTTTATGTGTGTATCCTTATAGCTTATTAAAGTTCAGATGTATTATCTGTTGTAAAACCACTAAATGTTACATCTACTGGTTTAGTTCCATCTCCATTCTTTCCACCTCTGAAGGTCACTGTATAGTCACCAGATCGCACACCTTGCTTAACTCCGGGATAACTCTTCCAACTGTCCGAACTTTTTCCGCTCAAGACTTCTTCATAATAATTTTTATTAGTGTCATTATGTGTCACAATTATTTTTACTGGATCACTAGAATTGTTCTTAAAGTTAATTTTAACATACCCATATCCACCAGTCACTTTAAAGGGAGCTGTCGCACTACCTTCGCCAGGTAAGCTTTTCACAGTACTCCCGAATTTATCCTGCTGGTGTTGAGGAGTAATAACATGATCTCCTTGTGTTGGTGTATTCACATCAGTCGATGTGTTTGCAGACTGGGAAACTGCTGTTGAGTCAGTTGTAGCTGGTGCAACATCCGTAGTAACTGCGGCAGAAGCAGTTAATGGAATTGCAAGAGCTAAAGACAAAACGGATACTACAGAAGCTTTTTTGATGTTTTTCATGTTCAGATGCCTTCTTTCTTTTAATTTTTTTGTACCTGCACAACTTTATCAATCAAATCATTATGTATAGAATCTATTAGAGCATTCATGATTGATAAAGTTTTAACAGGTATTTATGAACATTTACATTATAAGTCTTTTATTGTAATTATTCAACAAAAAATGGGTTCTGATTCCATGTTAGCAGAAGCCTGGGTTTGAACCGGGACCAGCCAGAAATGAATCCAGTAGCACACCAAGTATTCTGCATGAAACCGCTGGCGGATTCGAACCACCGACACACCCACCCATTCTTTTTCGCGAGAGGAATCGAACCTTCGTGGATATACCCCACTGCAGTTATGATAATAGATGTGGACATGGCACTTTCACCCTTGCATGCAGCCTTTTTCTAGGTACTTTCTTACGCGACCAGTTGCGCTCCTGATCCACTCTTTAGCGGCTAGGATCACTGTCATGAGGAGTGCGCTTGTCAGACGCACATTAGCAAGAGTGGAGTAGTGAAAACAGAAAGAGCAACATGCCCACTTATCCTACCCTAGCGGCTCTCTGTAGGTCTTATAGCAAGAGGATAACTGGTACCGCTCGTTTTACACCTACCACCGTCAAACAGGCATGTGTTTGTGTGGGGTGCTGCTCTCTCTTTGTTTTCCATGTTACTAATTTACCGTGTGTGAAACCTAATAGATCACAAATATTTTCATTTTACGATCAATTTTCACGTAGTATTTTTTCAATTCAATAGTTTGCTAGCATACTATTATTGAAAGGGATATAAACAAAGAGGATTTGCGGCTTCAACTGGGGATATCTGCTGCTGCAATGGCAAAGATGAAAATATATAATCATACACTAGTCTCACTTGGACACCTTGCCATTAGCAGCATCACACCACGCCACATTCAAGACTTTTATAATGATCAGCAAAAACCCTGTTTCGTTAGTCGAACGGCTAAAGCTCGAAAAAAGGAAATGCAGGTATGGACCTCGGAACAGGCACACGCCTACCTAGAAGCTTCAAAAGACGATATGTATTATATTGTGCTCCTTCTTACTCTAACTACCGGAGTGCGGAGATATTAGGAATTCGGTAGAAGGACGTGGATTTCGGTAAGAAAACTATATCAATCACTCAGATTATGAGTAGTGATGGTAAAGATTTTTAAGTTGGTGCCGAGACGAGAAACTGGCCGTCGTTCAAGATTTAGGCGAAAAAAAAGCCAACCAGAAGTAAGGTTGACTTTTTATATACACCACGCTTAAGCAGCAATGTCTCTTTTTTCAGCAAGATTGAATTCTAGAGAATTGTTCGGCAATACGTATCTCTTCTATTATATAGAAGAACAACTAAGCCCAGCACCCCAAGCAAATAAACCTAATGCCCCTAGATTACGATGTAAACTGCTCCACTCTCACTGTCAATCTCCGTCGGGTAAGTGGTCACACATCCAGTATCCGGCTCTTGCACCTGACCAGTGGACAGGTCGACTTTCCAATCATGGAGCGGACAATGGACCACCGATCCACATATCATTCCTTCGGATAGCCGTCCCCCTTTGTGTGGACAACGGTTCTCAAGCGCACGCACGCTGCCGTCACTAAGGCGAAATACGGCTATCTCTGCATTATGAATGCGAACTGTTCTTGCTCCACGTCGGTCAATCTCGTTCAGATCTGCTATCCTGATTCTGCTGGTTATCGTATTGCTCTCCATTTGGTCAGCCTCCTATTCCATTACTGCCTTAAGCTCCGGCAGCTGTACAAAGTTTTTGCGCAGCTCTTCGTTATGAATGATTTCGTGCCACGGATCAGTCGTTGTGCTTAACGTCTCCTCAATTCTGCTTACCAGTTGCTGCCTCGTCTCCGCATTTGCTAATACCTGTTTGATCGACTCTACGCCTACCCGTTCTACCCAATGAGCTGTTCGCTCGTTCCAATTCGCCTGCTCACGGTAATACTGTAAATAGGCACCAGTCCATTCCATCACTTCATCCTCGGTTTTTACAGTACACAGCAGTTCTGCTGCCCGCACTTTAATACCGCCGTTACCTCCAATGTAGATCCCCCAGCCACCGTCAATAGCGACAACACCCAAGTCCTTGATCGTCGCTTCTGCGCAGTTACGCGGACAGCCCGACACAGCCAGTTTGACTTTGGATGGCGCATTCAGACGTTCGAATGCCTTTTCCAACCGGATGCCCATGCCCATAGCGTCCTGTGTGCCGAAGCGACAAAAAGTGTTACCGACACACGTCTTGACCGTTCGCAATGTCTTTCCATATGCATATCCAGATGGCATATCCAATTCGGACCAGATTCCCGGTAGATCTTCTTTTTTTACACCAAGCAGGTCAAGACGTTGACCACCCGTAAATTTAACCAAAGGCACATTGTATTTCTCCGCGACAGCAGCAATCTTCTTCAGGTCGGCAGGTGAAGTAACTCCTCCATAAATGCGGGGCACCACAGAGTAGGTGCCATCTTTCTGAATATTGGCATGGTACCTTTCATTCGTAAATCTGGATTCCTTCTCATCCTCATAATCCAGTGGCCACAGCATACCTAGATAATAATTGAGGGCCGGCCGACATTTGGTGCATCCTTCAGCTTCGTTCCAGCCCAGCACGTTCATCACTTCTTTGACGCTCTTCAACCCCATTTCTCGGATACCATCAATAATCGCTTCCCGATCAAGTGTCGTACAGCCACATATCCCCTCTTTAATCGATTCTCCGGCTTCTGCACCTGCGTACAGCTGTAAGAGCCCCTCCACTAATGGCTTGCAGCCGCCGCATGATGCCGATGCCTTCGTGCAGGCCTTAATTTCCCCAAGACTCTTACAGCCAGCCGCAACCGCCTCTCCAATGTCACCCTTGGATACACCATTACATCCGCATACAATTTCGTCTTCAGGCATCTGCTCCAGCATCATGGTGCCACTACCTTCTGATTGACCAGGGTTAAAGCCAAGTAACAACTCTTTCTCTCGACCAACCACCGACTCCCCACTTTTAATCAGAGAAAACAACTTGGCTCCATCAGAGGTATCCCCAAACAGAACGGCACCGATCAGTTTTTCTTCCTTAATGACGATTTTTTTGTAGACGCCATCAATATCATCCTGATACCGCAGTGATCGCGTTCCCGACTCATCCTTGTAATTTCCTGCTGAAAATACATCGACGCCCGATACCTTCAATCTTGTAGAAGTAACGGAACCACTGTAGCCAGGAGTCTCCATTCCCGCGAGTCGCTGAGCCAGGACGCCCCCCTGCTCATATAATGGGGCAACCAGACCGTAAGTGATTCCCCGGTGTTCTGCACATTCTCCAACGGCATATATGCCAGGAATATTCGTTTCCATGTGATCATTTACGATGACACCGCGGTTTACGGGGATTCCCGCTGACACCGCCAGTTCAATGTCTGGTTTGATACCTACCGCCATAACGATCAAATCCGCTTCCAGTTCGCTGCCATCAGCAAACTTTAGCCCTTCCACGCGACGACGCCCGGTGATAGCCGCCGTCCGCTTATTGACCAGAAAAGTCATTCCCTGTTCCTCCAGCTCGCGCCGTAACATAAGGGAAGCAGCCTCATCCAGCTGCCGATCCATAATATAACCGTTAATATGAATAACTGTAACGTCCATTCCCAAATTGAGTAGCCCCCTGGCTGCCTCTAGCCCAAGCAATCCGCCGCCGATAACGGCCGCTTTTTTGTGCGTCTTCGCCGTCTCCATCATCATCTCGCAGTCACGAATATCCCGGAACCCAATCACACCATCCTTGTCGGCTCCTGGAAGCGGCAAAATGAAGGCTTTAGAACCTGTTGCCAACAACAGTAAATCATAAGAGACGCATACACCGGATCGTGAAGTCACCTGTCGCTTTTCCGTATCGATCGCTGTGACAGGATCATCGGTATACAATCGGATATTATTGTCTTCATACCAATTCCAATCGTTGATGATAATATCCTGCAAACCTGCTCCACCGGCCAGAACAGAGGACAGCATGATCCGATTATAGTTTGGATGGGGCTCGGCCCCAAATACCGTAATCTCATAGACACCTGGTGCGATCTTCAGCAAATGTTCGAGAGTGCGTATCCCCGCCATTCCGTTGCCGACCAGCACTAATTTTTGGATGTAGTTCATTAGGTCACTCCCTCTTCATTTCTATCCTTAAAACATAAAAAGCCTGCTTCACATACGGGGATGCAAAACATCCCTCCACATGTGAAAACAGGCTCCATTGCCGTTTCATCGAATACGCCGTTGTATCCATCAGAGTATGAATTTAAAGTACTGTAGCCAATATATAACGATTCAAATCACATGTCAATATTCCTTACGCAAAATCTCGTAAAAATAATATTTTATCACTAAGTAACATATTGATGACGTATAAAATATCACTCTTCTACAAAATTAGGATTGATTTTCAGTCCAAAACACGCCAAAATGGTTTAAAAGTCCGTTTCCACTTCATTATGATGGAAAAGCAAACCCATCTCATCAAGTTATATGTCACATTTCTTATCAAGACATACAATCCTATGCTTATTTACCCTTCATGTTAAAGAGAGGAGGAGCCCGCTTGCGTTCCTTGTTGGTAATTCACTCACATGCTGACCCTGCATCCGAGCAGGCAGACACCATTCCCTCATGGCAGGCAGAACCTGAGCACCTTTTAGAATCCAACGGATACCTGCCTTTGCCCTGCCGCCATGAATCTGAAATCAAACAGCTCATCCATAATGCAGATGCGGCCGTACTAAACATACCTGTCGGCACAATCAGTATGTGGAGTAGCAGGTTGGAGCAAACCAAAGCAATTCCGTTGCTCTGGTGGTGCAGCGCGACATCAGCGCTGTCATCGACGGAGGCTTGTGAAGCAGACGTGACTGTCGACGGTATTCTAACCCCTTCCATGGCAGCCCATGAGCTGAATTGGGCCCTTCATTTTAGCGCCAAACGCTTTTTTGAACGCCAGCATTGGCAAAGTGAACGCAAACAACTGACCGCTCGGCTGGAAGAACGCAAATGGATTGATATGGCGAAGGGGATACTTGGCGAAGTAAACGGCATCCCGGAAGCGGAGGCATATGACCTACTGCGTAAAAAAGCGATGAATGAGCGCAAACGAATCGTTGATGTGGCCATCTCCATTGTGAAAGCACAGCAAATGCTAAAAGCATAAATCTGAAAGGGGCCTTGAACATGAATATCATTGAAATATTAAAAGAAGTTGGGCGCGGCAAAAGAGGCGCTCGTGATCTGAACTATGCCGAAGCCGAAGCTGCCGCCGAACTGATTATGACCCGGTCAGCAACCCCAGCTCAAATCGGTGCCTTCTTTGCCGCGGAACGCATCAAAATGGAGAGTGTTGCCGAGCTGGAAGCATTCGTTAATGTCTGTCGCAAATATTCCCACCGTTTTCCCATGCAGGAAGGCATTGATTTCGCCGGTCCGTACGACGGTAGGAAGTCATCATTTATTGCTACCTTCGCAACTGCCTTTCTACTTGCCTCATACGGATTACCTGTAACGATGCATGGGAGTGCACCCCTCCCTCCCAAATGGGGGGTTACACTCCCACTTTTGTTGCAGGAGATGGGGGTAGCGACTGCGGACATGTCACACGAAACCGTCATTCATGCTGCGAAGCAGACAGGCGTGCTTTTCGTTGTTTCCGAACAATGGTGCACGCCCCTGCGGGATCTGCGGTCTATTCGCGAAGAGTTGGGGCTTCGCACAGTACTGAACACAGCCGAGAAACTGGTTGATTACGGTTCCTCCCCGTACATTGTATTTGGTGTTTTCCACAACACCGTATTCGACAAGACGGCGAAGGTCATGCAAAATCTGAGTTATCACAGGGCTTTGATCGTCCAGGGGAGCGAAGGATCGGAGGACCTATTCATCGATCGACCGACCCGGACTTACCTGTTTGCTAATGGTAAGGTGTCCCTCCAGGTTATAGATCCCGAAATGTACGGGCTGGATTCGGTAGTACCAGAACACCGCTGGACCCCTGCTGAACAGCTGCGCATATCAGAGGAAGTGCTGCAAGGCACAGCTCCTACTGCCTTCTCGAATCAAGTGTTGCTCAACGGCGCGGTACGACTGTTCATTGCAGGGCGGGTCGACTCCATTGAGGAAGGCTTGTACACCTGCAAGCCGCTGCTTGAAAACGGGAACGCCTGGGAGTTGTACTGCCGCTGGCGTGAAGCTATGTTGAGAAAAGAAATAAAAACGGGTGCCAACACATCCGAACCCCATTTTCATTTATAAAACTCGTCTCCTACAGTCCAGCATTTATCGGGACATAAACTGAACTACTCAAAAAGGTCCGCCCCCATGCTCATGCAAAGGGGGCGGGCCTTTTATGCAAGGAAAAAGAAAATGCACTCACACCTTCCTGTTCTAGAACTGTGACCACTCCCCGTTATGTCCACTGGTTGCAGCTACAGCTAGGCGGAGGGGACGGATGCATACAGCTGCCGTCTTGAAGCCGGGCATCCGGCAGAACGGATCAAGGTCTGGTCGGGTCGCCCGATTTACATTTTGCGTCCCGCCCCAATGCATGGGCACGAAAAGCGTGTCTTCGCGAATATGTGGCCTGATCCGGCTGCGGACGGTGAAGCTGCCGCGCTGGGATGTTATTTCCACCCACTCCCCGTCCCTGATATACCAGCGCTGCGCAGTACGCGGATGAATTTCTACATAATTCTCAATCTCACGCGCGGCCAGCGAAGGACTTCTGCGTGTTTGCGCGCCAGTCAAATAGTGAGCCAGCACGCGGCCATTCGTCAAAGTAAGCGGATATTCCTCGGATATTTCCTCTCCTGCTCCACAGCTTTCAACCACTGTAAAAACAGCCCTTCGGTCGGAAAGAGCAAAACTTTCCCGAAACATCGTATCCGTACCAGCTTCATCCATAGATGGGCATGGCCAATACACCCCTTCCTCGCGACGCAGCCTGTCATAAGTGATCCCGTAATAATCAGCAAGCCCCCCTCGGCTAGCGAGACGCAGTTCTTCAAAGATATCCTCTGCATCCTTATATGCGAAGTACCTCCCCTTGTTCAACCTTGCAGCTATTTGGCATAAAATGCTCCAGTCATCTCTAGCTTCGCCCGGTGCAAGGCGCACCGCTTCCCGCAGCAAAACGCGGCCTTCCAGATTAGTCATCGTTCCCGTATTCTCCAAATAAGACGTCACAGGCAAAACAACGTCGGCCATTCGTGCCGTTTCAGTGAGAAACATATCCGCCACAATCAACAAATCCAGCTTTTCCAGCGCGTCCTCGACCAACCGTGCATTCGGGTTAGACACAACAGGATTAGAGCCCATCACGAACAGCGCTTGAATTTCTCCCTGATTCACAAGCTCCATCATTTCATAGGCCGATACTCCTTTTCCCGGCAAGCTGCTTGGTTCAACTTTCCACACGGACGCAACATAGGCTCGGTCTGCTTCATTCTCAATCGATCTGTAACCAGGAAGCTGATCAGCCTTTTGACCGTGCTCTCGCCCCCCTTGCCCGTTCCCCTGACCTGTGATGGCACCATACCCACACCCTTCTCTTCCAATCTTTCCGGTGGCCAGCACGAGATTAAGAAATGCACGCACCGCCATATGCCCATCTGTCTGCTGTTCGACACCCCTGGCTGTAAAAACGATGCCAGTCTCCACGCCACCAAAGGCACGTGCTGCCTGCCGGATCATTTCTGCCTCAATTCCGCACAACGCAGCCGATTCGTTCAGATTCACCCCATTCAAATGAGTCAACAACTGGTCATACCCGTTGGTCCGCTTGCGGATAAATTCTTCATTTATCAATCCCTCATCCACGACGACCTTTAGCATGGCATTGGCCAGCACAGCATCCGTACCTGGTCTGATTTGCAGGTGCAGATCGGCTATTGCCGCTGTGGGAGTCGTGCGCGGGTCAATTACGATGATAAACGCGCCATTTTCCTTCGCTTGGTGAAAATAAGGCATTAACGTCGGCTGACACTCAGCGATATTCGTGCCTGCAAGCACAATACAACGAGCCAACGGAATATCAGCCAGCCTACAGGTCAGTCCGCGGTCAACACCAAACACTTTGCTGCCAGCAGATGCTGCCGCCGACATGCAGAAGCGCCCGTTATAATCAATATAGCGCGTACCTATAGCCACTCTGGCAAATTTCCCAAGTAAATAAGCCGTTTCATTCGATAACGAGCCTCCGCCGTAAATGCCGATTCCATCAGGACCCTGCTTGGACAGTAGCGAAGAGAAACTGCTGGTTACAGCATCCATCGCCTCTCCCCATGGGACAGGAACGAGCCTGCCCTCTTTGCGCAGGAGAGGCTGTGTCAGCCTTTCTGCATGAGTTGCATGCTGATGCGCATTCATTCCCTTGATGCACAACCTGCCTTGTGAGGCTGCATTAGGTTTCCCTTCCGCTTTATACACCGTTCGAACGATACCCGCGAGTGCTTCCGTTTCCGTACTAACGGTCATCTTACATTGCACGCTGCAAAATGGGCACTGTGTCTCCACCACAGGGAGGACGTATTGACCGGCTTCCAGTTTGTTTTCTCCTGACTGACACATAAAAGTCACCTTCCCTCTCCATTCACTACAACTCCCACAATCCGTTAACCTGTCAGCATGGTGGACCGCAGGCTACCGGTCAGCTCACTTCGCAGAGTAACGTCGAGCACACTTTCCCGCAGCGCTAGAACGCCAGTCCGTTCAATCCATTCCCACATTTTCTCCCCATACCTAGCACTATGCCTGTATATTTGCAAGCAGGTTACAACCATCAGCACCACTTCTTCCGGATTCTCCTCCAATCCAAGCAGCAACCCCTGACGAACCGGATGTCCTGCATGGCCACCAGCATAAACCTCCCAACCTGCTGGAGATCGGGAGATTCCAATGTCATGGACAAGCACGCCATCGGGATACTCTGAACCCGGACTAACAGCAACCGCAACTGGTGACGGTAATGAAAGACTGCCCCATACTGCTGCCAGCCGCTCTCTCAGCCAGATCACTCCACCAGAAGCCTGATCGATCGGGGCAGGATCAACAAAATCCCTACGTTCAACATCCAAATTTGTAAAACTCAGGCCCACAGAACCCGCTTCCCCTTCGTATGGTACGGTGGGCTGAAGCGCAACGCCTATTCCCAGTTGATTTGTTGCAGATCCGTTCCGCAAACCTAGAGATTCCAGATAATAAAGTACAGCAGGACGACATAATTCACAGCCCTGCTGCCTGGTCCAACCGAGACGAGATACCACTTCCTCTAGAGTTCGACAAACTGCCTCCACCATCGCTGTCTTAAGCGAATCATGATCATAATGCGTACAACCACACACAGGAACAACTTCTTGAGCAGTCGGAGTAACCACAGGTCCAGAAGCTGTCGCTCGGGACAAACCATTTTTGACCAGTGCAGCCACTAGCGGCCGGCAACCACCGCAGGAACCGGACGCTTTGGTCCGGCTCTTCACCTCTTCGACTGTTTTCAGCTTATCTGTGGCAATCACTCGCAAGATATCCCCCTTGCTCACACCGTTACATGCGCATACCGTCTCTCCTTCGGGCAATGCTTCCGCAGCATCCTCTGCTTTGCTTTTGCTGTTATTCTGAGGTGTAAGCCCTGTAGTTGGCGCGCCGCGCCGTACCATTCCAAGCAGCGAGGTGCTTTCCGCCGTATCCCCGAATAAAATCGCTCCAGTAATAGCGCCAGCGCGCATCATCACTTTTTTGTACATCTCCTGCATACCGTTATATTCCATGATCGCAATCTCGTTTCCCTCTTCACGAATGTCTCCTGCCGAAAACACATGAATTCCCGCAACCTTGAGCTGGGCATAGGGAACCGTCCCTTCATAAGGAGCCGTTTCACGACCACAAATCACCTTTGCCAGCACTTTGCCCTGCTCATATAGCGGCGCCACCAGCCCATATGAAATTCCACGGTGCTCAGCACATTCGCCAACTGCGTAAATACCAGGAATACTCGTGCGCATATAATCATCCACGACAATGGCACGGTTTACTGTCAGACCACTGTCCTGAGCCAAAGCGATATTGGGCCGGATACCAACCGCCAGCACGACCAAGTCTGTTTCCAATCTGTTCCCGTCCGCAAACATCAATCCTTGTGCCCGGTTGCGACCTATAATATTGACCGTATCCTTCGCCAAATGAAACCGCATGCCCTGCTGCTCCAACCGCCGTTGTAAAAGCACAGCCGCAGTACGGTCAAGCTGACGATTCATCAGATACTGCGCATTATGAACAACGTCAGTTTCCATCCCTAGATTCAGCAAGCCTTGAGCAGCCTCAAGCCCCAATAGCCCTCCTCCGATGACGGTGGCCTTGCGATACGTTTTGGCATATCTGGCCATGGTTTCACAGTCATTTACATCACGAAAAGCGATTACTCCCTCTTTTCGGACTCCGGGAATGGGAGGTATGAAAGGCAAAGAGCCAGTTGCCAGTATGAGAATGTCATAGGGCTCTTGAATGCCGGATTCCGTTTCCACCATACCGGTTGCTACATCAATACGACACACACGTTCACCGGCTTGCAACTTTACCCCATTTTCTTCGTACCAGTCCCAGCTATGGGTAACAATATGTTGGAACGAGCTCTCCTCCTGAAGCATTTTGGACAGGAGCACACGGTTGTATCCGGGACGTGGCTCTGCACCAAATATTGTGATTTGGAACCGCTCCGGCTCCAGACTGAGAATTTCCTCCACACATTTGATGCCTGCCATACCATTACCGATGACGACCAGTCTTTTTATCATAATTAATCCAGCCCCATTCTCTGAACCTAAAATAAGACAGAAAAAGCCCTTCTCCATTCGATGGAAAAGGGCACCGTTGCCGTAAATGTCGGCACATCGTTGTACCGATATGTACTTAAGATTACTGAATTGTGAGTATGATGTCAATATTCAATACATGAAACCTGTATTCAAACCTATTTTTTTAATTTATTATAATTTTAATGTTATGTATATTGACACAAGTAGAATGTCTTTTTATAATTTGAATTAAAATCACTACCATGTGATCATACCAAAGCGATGCACAATGAAGTGTGTCAAACACGGCAATGAAGCCGCAAAACGTTCCCAATATCAATGACGGGACGATTTGCGGCTTTTTATGTTCAGCAGAGGGCTGAAGTCTAAGGCCTGAGCTCTACAAACCCCAATAAGAACAGGAGAGATGGAGAATGAAGAAAAAAAGTTTCTGGCACAGCGGACACAAGCCCACCCTTTTTGGCTCTTTTTTGTATTTTGATATTAGCTTTATGATATGGGGGATGATTGGACCGTTGGTCGTTGTCATTGCTAATGATTATCCAATGGACCCTGTACAAAAAGCCAACCTTGTCGCTCTCCCGATACTCAGCGGCTCTCTGTTGCGACTTGTGCTTGGATTCATGTCAGATTATATCGGTCCGAAGCTCACGGGACAGATCGGTATGCTTGTCACGATCATTCCTCTCCTGCTCGGCTGGCTGTGGGTTGATTCGCTGGAGCAGTTGTACACTGTCGCCCTGCTTCTGGGTGTGGCCGGCGCCTCATTTGCAGCTGCACTACCGTTGGCTGGCCAATGGTACCCCAAAGAGCATCAAGGTCTGGCCATGGGAATTGCCGGTGCCGGCAACAGCGGGACCGTCCTCGCAACTTTGTTTGCCAACCGTATTGCCCAACATTTTGGCAGTTGGGAGGTCGTGTTTGGATTGGCCATTATCCCAATTTTCATCGTCTTTGTTCTGTTCAGTATTTTTGCCCGCAACAGCCCTCATCGCCCAGTACCAAAAAGTCTGGCGCAATATGCTTCGGTGCTCAAACAGAGGGATGCCTGGGTGTTCTGTGCCTTTTATTGCGTGACGTTCGGTGGGTTCGTCGGCCTTTCTAATTATTTGACCATTTTCTTCAATACCCAATACGGCCTCTCTGCGGTGCATGCCGCTGATTTTGCAACCGTTTGTGTGATTGCCGGAAGCTTCTTTCGTCCTGTAGGCGGCTTTTTGTCTGACCGGATTGGTGGTTCTCGCATGTTAATGTATTTGTATGCCGGGGCCGGGATGATGCTCGCCAGCATTGCATTTTTGCCACCACTTGCCGTAGTCGTAGTTCTGCTGTTCGTAGGCATGATGTGCCTTGGGGCTGGCAACGGCTCCGTATTCCAGCTTGTGCCGCAGCGATTCGGCAACGAAATCGGGCTTATGACCGGCATCGTCGGGGCTGCTGGTGGCATAGGCGGATACTGTCTTCCTCTTATTCTGGGCCATCTGTACAAATTAACGGGTTCTTACATGCCTGGCTTCATCTGTCTAAGTCTGATCACATTCTGTGCTTTTGTCCTCGTCATTATCATGCAATTGAAATGGCGCAACAGCTGGATGCAACGCTCTGCTCCAGGCGCTAATGAAGCCGTTAACCGAATCGGAGAATTAAATATCTGACTATCCACTAAATAGACAGCCACCAAACGTTTAGATTTTAAGCCTCAATTATCCCTTATAATAAACAATAGCTTAACTTCATTTATAAAAAAATGAAGTTAAGCTATTCCTCTATACATATTCAATCAAATTATAAAAGCTATGAAAAAAGTCACATTTATTGAATATTTACCGAAAATATTATGAAAATTAGATGAATTTTTCATTTGAAAATCATTGAAATCCGCTTTCATTTTCATATTTTTTCTTATGTAAACACTTATATAACCATTTTTCACACAACATACTTGTTCACTTGGTTTAAAATAAGGCGTATACTTGTTCACGAATTGTTCAAGGATTAACCGAATGTATTTTTTTAGAAAGAAGGAATTGGAAATGCGTGCTTTTCATGTTACGGAAGATGGAACTATCGAAACCAAATTAACCGGAAAAGATCTTCTTGCCAACCCACTGCTGAACAAAGGAGTGGCTTTTACACTGGAAGAACGTCAGCAGCTCGGACTTGACGGCCTCCTTCCTCCTACCATACTCACGATTGAGGAACAAGTTCAACGGGTGTATGAGCAATTTCAAAGCCAGCCGGATAATTTACGTAAAAACGTTGCATTAAATGATCTTTTTAATCGGAATACTGTCCTTTATTATCGTTTGCTTTCCGAGCACTTGAGCGAGATGCTTCCGATTGTCTATACACCAACAGTCGGTCAGGCTATTCAGGAATACAGTCATGAATATCATAAACCGGGCGGTATGTATCTATCTATTGATAATCTTGCTGGCATCAAAGAAGCTTTTAAAAATTTGAACTTGGGTCCTGATGATATCGATCTGATCGTAGCCACAGATTCTGAAAGTATTTTGGGAATTGGGGACTGGGGAGTTGGCGGTATTAACATCTCTATTGGTAAGCTTGCTGTATATACAGCCGCTGCTGGTATTGATCCTAGCCGGGTACTGGCCGTTGTGCTGGATGCAGGTACAAACAATGAAAAGCTGTTAGAAGATCCTTTATACATGGGGAATCGTCATAAGCGTGTACGTGGAGAACAATATGATCAATTTATTGATACTTATGTTCAAGCTGCACTTTCTTCTTTCCCGAACGCACTGCTGCACTGGGAAGATCTAGGTAACGTCAATGCTCGGAATATTATTAATAAGTACGGAAATAATATCTTAACGTTTAATGATGACATTCAAGGTACCGGTGCAGTTACACTTGCAGGTGTGATGTCTGGTGTCCAATTGTCCGGAATCCCTCTGAGCAAGCATCGGGTTCTAGTGTTTGGTCCAGGAGCTGCCGGAATCGGCAATGCAGACCAAATTAGTGCGGCCATGATGCTGGAAGGATTGTCAGAAGCTGAAGCAAGACGTAACTTCTGGGCATATGATTACCGTGGCCTGCTTACCAATGAAACGGAAGGACTTTTGCCATTCCAGGTTCCTTATGTGCGTGATGCTGCCGAATGCCGTGACTGGGAGCATGCTGAAGATGGCAAAATCCCTCTGCTTGAAGTTATTCGCCGCGTGAAACCGACGATTATGATCGGAACTTCCGGTGTTGCTGGAGCATTTAGTGAGGAAATCGTGAAAGAGATGGCTAAGCATACAGAACGTCCTATTATTATGCCAATGTCCAATCCGACTCCTCTGGCGGAGGCAACTCCTGAAGACCTGATCCACTGGACTGAAGGAAAAGCGCTTATTGCAACAGGAAGCCCTTTTGAGCCAGTAATCTACAACAATATTACGTTTGAAATTGGGCAATCCAACAATGCTTTTGTATTCCCGGGTCTTGGTCTTGGAGCAATCGTAGTAAAATCCAAAATTATAACAGATAGCATGTTTGCAGCAGCTGCCCATGCAGTAGCTCAAATGGTTGATTTGTCACAGCCTGGTGCTTCCCTGCTGCCAAAAATCAACGAACTGCGAGAAGTATCTGAAGCTGTAGCAGTGGCCGTCGCCAAGGCAGCCGTACAAGATGGAGTAGCGCGTCATCAGCCGGATGATATCGTACAAGCGGTTCGGGAATCCATGTGGGAATGCAAATATAAACCCATCAAACAGTATGGACAGGAAGCCGTTCTGGTTTAAAAATAGCGAACAACATCAAAATTTATACTTGCTGTAAGCAAAGTGATTATTTAACTGATGTCCGCCATTTTTGGCGGACATCTTTATTGGAGGCGACATCATGGCTACAGGTCATATCTTTATTATTTTAATTCCTATTTTCTTTGTCATTTTAATTGGTTATTTTGCAGGTTTTTTTAAGGCCTTTAACCCAGCTTCTTCTAAGGGACTAAATACACTGGTAACCAAATTTGCTTTACCTGCACACTTGTTTATTGGTATTACGACGACACCACGAGAGACGTTAATCCAAAAGTGGCCCTTTCTTGTTGCTTTGCTGCTTGGGGTGATTGGCTTTTATATTGTATTGCTCATCTTATATCGCTTGATTGCAAAAAAAGGCCTGACAGAATCCTCCATGTTCGCATTGAATTCGACACAGCCCTCTTTTGCATTCATGGGGATTCCCGTTTTGGGAAGCTTGTTCGGAAGTGCGGCAGTCGCCATTCCTATTGCGATTACCGGCATCGTTGTTAATGCGATTCTTGATCCACTTGCAAGTATTTTGGGAACGGTCGGCCAGCGCAAATCAACACAATCTGACGACACAAAAGGCAATTTATTTAAAGTCACTATAAAATCTGTCCTTCATGGACTCAGTGAACCGCTGGCTTGCGTACCCTTGATTGGTGTTGTATTGACTTTATGCGGATTCCAAGCTCCAAAACTTTTGCAATCTATGTTTGACCAAATCGGCAATATTACTGCGGGTACGGCTCTATTTGCTATTGGGGTAACTATTGGGATTAAAAAGATTACGTTCAGTCCAAAAGCACTTAGTATCGCTGTGCTGAAAGCGATCGTAATGCCTATGGTTATGCTCGGTATTGCTGTTCTGATCGGACTGTCCCCTGAGGATGTAACCAAAGCCGTACTGCTTGTCGCATTTCCCGGCTCTGCTGTAGCCGCTATGATCGCGACCCGCTATGAATCACTGGAAACAGAAGCGGCATCTGCATTTGTTATAAGCTCAGTATTATCGCTTATTTCGCTCCCTCTGCTCATTTCACTACTTGTATAATGACAGAAAGCTTTCAACGTTCAGCGAAAGACTGTTATATATAATGATTAAGGGCATTCGTTCGCCCGCATTTATCTTATTTTTTAAATATTGTTCAAACAATAAAGTAATTTAGTTGTATTTGAGTTGAAACCAGCTATCCTGTCTTGCTAGCAAGCGGCGACCTACATTTATTGCATGTGGGTTGCCGCTTTTGTTTTTAGTGAAACCAGTAAGTATATCCCAATTGTAATAATTCGCTAACATTTATAAAGGAAATTGACGAAATATATAAGGGATAGCTGTACTGTAGCATTAAATTAAAATTTAAAGGAGAAGAAACTTGTGAAAAACTTGAAGTGGAGCACTATGTCCTTTTTTGGTAAAAATCTATTAATATCTTTTCTTAACATCGTATTAATAGGTGCTATTCTTATCACATCTAGCTATATACTTCAAAAGAACATTCTCACCACGCAGCTGCAAGATCAGGTTAAAGTGCTGACCAAAAAATGGGCAGAAGATGTTGACAAAACAAAAGTACAACAAGCATTAAGCGAAAAAGATTATAACGGTTCTGTTCAACAGGAATTACGTAAATTTCTAGATTCTATTCACACATTTTATCCTAATGTCGCCCAAGCTTACATATTTGGGACAGAACTAAAAGAAGGAAATCAAACCTCCATTATTGGCGTTCCCACTAATTTGGTGCAAGCTTTCCAAGACTCGAAGATGAACATTGGGGATATGTACACTCTGCCTGACGAAAATGCAGAAGCCGTAAATAAAGTGCTTCAATCCAATGAATCAGCATTGAGCAGCTTTTATACGGACGAATATGGCACATGGACTACGATTGTTTACCCGATTACAGATGCAAGTGGTAAAGTCACAAGTGCAATTTACTTTGACGTAGATGCGAGCTCTGTACCTACGGGTCTTCATAAGCTGCTTGTATATGGTGTTTCACTGCTCATTCTGTTTCTTGCTATCTTCTTGACGATTCAATACTTGCTGGTAAAACGCACGCTCTCCCCAATTCGTTCCTTGATGAAGGGAATTGAAGAAGTCAGCGAGGGTAATCTGAATGTGAAAATTAAGACAGGACTAGACGACCTTGGTATTATCAATCAAAAATTTAATTCTATGATCAAGCGCCTTAACGATACAATGGTGAAAGTACAGGATACGACGCAAGAAGTAACGGGATCAGCCCAGGAATTGTTAAGCATCAGCGAGAAAAACAGTACGAATACAAACGTCATTAACAACAATATCCGGGAAATAACCCAGGGGCTTGAAGCTCAGGATCACGCAGCACTTGAAAGCTCCAGGGCTATGAATGAAATGTCTACAGTGATCCAAACCATCGCTGAAAGCTCCTCTTCTGTTGCGGATCAAGCTTATTCCATGGAAAAGCGCTCCGTTGAAGGCAATCAGGTAGCTCAAAAGCTATCCACTCAGATGGACTCTATCTCCACTACAATGGAAAGTACAGTTGATTCCGTTAATGCATTGCAGAACCGTTCTAACGAAATCAGTAATATTGTAAGCATCATTACCGGTATTGCCAGCCAAACGAATCTGCTTGCCCTCAACGCTTCGATTGAAGCTGCCAGAGTCGGCGAAGAAGGCAAAGGTTTTGCAGTAGTAGCTGGAGAAGTGCGTAATTTGGCTGAACAGTCTCAAGAATCCGCCAAACAAATTGCAGAGCTTATTGAAGAAATTCAAAAAGAGATTGAACAAACTGTAAAAGGCATTAGCCTGGGTACAAAAGAAGTTCACGTCGGACTGGAAGTTACGAAGCAGACAGGCGAAATGTTCTCTGAAATTTTAGAAGCGTCCAACAAAGTGTCGTCACAAATCCAGGAGGTATCCAGTGCAACTGAGCAAATCTCGGCCAGCACGCAGGAAATGTCAGCTACCTCGGACGAGTTGTCTTCCACAGTTAGCAAAACAGTCAACAGCAGCAAACAAATTGAACAAACCATTGGGGAACAGACAGAGTCTATGGCTTCGATTGTCCAAGCTTCGGACAAGCTTACATTGATGTCCGGGGAGCTGGAAGAGCTTATTTCATTCTTCAAGGTAAACCGGGAAGTCTAAACATTATAACTACCCAATCATCATAAAACAAAGAACCTCTAATCTGCATAGAATGCGCATTAGAGGTTCTTTGATATGCTCTTACATCGTTCTTTAGTTTAAAAAGCCTTCCAACGCTGAGGTTGGCTTACCGTCAGCCTGCCAAGCACCTTTGTTATAGCCTTGATTATAACCTGGGGTTGCAGCTGGCTCCCAATAAAATACGCCCACGCCTTTACCGCCTCCGATACTCCGAACCTTCGTTTTGATTGCAGAAATAAACGCCTTGGAAGCAGCAGGTTCATTATATTCCATCCCGATTTCACTGATAACAATGCCTTTACCATATTTCGCAATGAGGCTATTGGCATTGGTAATCGTCTGATCCACCTTACCCTGCCAATCAGAGGAAGACGGATATAAAGACAGTCCAATAAGGTCAAACTGAGCTCCATTATCAATCAGTCCACCAATGTTCCAGTTCAAAACAGAACTGTTATCCCCGTTAGCTAAATGTACGATCGTCTTGGTGCTGCTGCTTACGGATTTAACAGCGTTATTCCCTGTATTGACGAGCCACGCATAGTTTTTCATATTCACTGAGGCTTTGCCGTCATCCCAGAGCATGCCATTGTTCGTTTCATTGCCGATTTGCACCCAAACCGGTGTCACACCCTTGCTCTTCATCGTGTTCATAACATAGACGGTATGGGACCAGACCGCATCCATAAGTTGTGTAAATGTAAAATTGCGCCATGCGTAAGGCTTATTCTGCTGTCCTGGGTCAGCCCATGAATCGCTATAATGCAGGGTCAGCATAACGCTCATGCCTAACTTTTGAGCTCGCTGCGCAAGCTTTGCTGCCTTCTCGGCATTCATGTATCCGCTTGCATAATCCTTCATGTCAGGATTTACCCACACTCGAATACGAACCGAATTGATCTGATAATCGTCCCGTAAAATTTGCAGCACATCCCGGCGAACCCCTTTTTTATCCTTCCAGGTCATACCTTGGGCTTCCATCCCTGCGACCCAGCTTATATCTGCTCCTTTGGCGAAAGCAGGGGCGGCCGAAGCCGCACCCACTCCCATAGAGCCCAATGGGTACAAAAAGCTGGATAACAAGATCAACATCGCAAATACCATAGTACGTTTACCTGTTTTCATAAGTCATCCCCTATCTAAATTGTATACTCACATTGCCTCTGGCCAATCCACCTGCTCCCTCACTCGGGAATCAGCGGCGATCACATGTATAACGTGTTCTAATTATTGCGCTCTGTCTTTAGAACCTTAACAGCATAGGCACCCAATTGAACGCTGCTGTCTGCTATCACAAGATTTTCAAGCATATCCGTATAAGTTCGTCCATCCAGTGTAATCTCTTGCGGCTCATGCGTAAAATTCATTACAAAAATATAATCATGAACTCCATCGGTACGAATCGCTGTGTTCACTCCATGTGGCAACTGCACATCGAGTGCTTTACTGAGACCTGCCTCATCAATTAAACTCTTGTAAAAATGACTATGGAATAGTCCGGTGTTGCGTGATGCGATGTAATAAGCTTTTCCCTGTCCCAAACGGTTCACCGTCAAAGCTGGACGTCCTGCATAAAAGTCTGTCCCGTACTTAGCCAGTACCTCTGCACCCTCCGTATGAATGAGATCGCACAATTCTACAGCTTCATACTCCTCCCGTAGATCCAACTCATTGCCTTCAATCGGTATAATGTAGTTACGATCATGATCATGCAATCCATCAATCTCTTCCGACCAGATTCCCAGCGTCTTACGAAGCGGTCCTGGAAAGCCTCCAAGGAAGCACAAATCATGTTCATCCACAATGCCGGACCAATAGGTTGCTACGAATGTGCCCCCGTTTTCAACAAACTTCTGTATGCGCTCCCCTACACCGCTGCGGACCATATACAACATCGGAGCGACCAAAAGTTTATATTTGGAGAAATCTGCATCCATATGAATGACATCTACTGGCACTCCCTGCTCCCACAATGCCAAATAATGTGCTTCAGCTGTCTCCTCATATTTCACGCCTTTGTTCCGCGGCCCCTGTGAATCGTTGATTCCCCAACGGTTCTCCCAATCAAAAATGACTGCGGCCTCAGCCGGTACGGATGTACCGATCACCTCTTCCAGTTTTTCCAGCGCATGACCGACATCTGTCACATCCCCGAATACCCGAGTATGCTCGTGTCCTACATGATCGACGACTGCACCATGCAGCTTTTCACTCGAACCGCGGCTTTTCCGCCACTGAAAATATTGAACAGTGTCTGAGCCGTGCGCCACAGCCTGTAAAGACGATAGCAGATGCATGCCCGGTCGCTTCAGCTTGCTAACGTCTTGCCAGTTTGTCAAACTTGGCGTACTTTCCATGAGCATCCAAGGCTTCCCACCTTTAATGGAGCGAATAATATCGTGCATCATTGCCACTCTTGCAGCCTGCCGGCTATCATCTCCTTCACGGTCATGCCAGGTCGGATAACTATCCCAGGATATAACATCGAGCAGATCAGCAAACTTCCAATAATTCAATCCTTCGAAAAACTCCATTAAATTGGTTGTGACTGGAATGTCCGGATTTGCAGCCTTAAGCGGCACAATCTCATGCTTGATAAAATCTGCGGTCTGTTCGGTTACAAATCGTCTCCAGTCCAAATTCATGGCATGAACCTGCGTCTCACCATGAGGTGCTGGAGATTCGACTTGGCTCCAATCTGTAACTGTATGACTCCAAAATGTTGTCCACCATGAATGATTAAGCTGATCCAGCGTACCATATTTATCCTGCACCCAAGTGCGAAACGCCTCTTGACAATAATCACAGTGACAGTCTCCACCAAATTCATTGGAAATGTGCCAGCCAATAACAGCAGGATGATTAGCATATCGCTCAGCCAGCTTCGTATTCATGATACGTACTTTTTCCCGGTATACAGGCGACGTATAACAGTGGTTATGTCGAAACCCGTGCAAGTTACGGACACGGTTAACCCCTACACGCAGCACCTCGGGATATTTTTGTGACATCCAGGCTGGTCTTGCTCCGCTCGGAGTGGCCAAAAACGCATAGATTCCGTTCTCAGCAAACGAATCCAGAATACGATCCAGCCAATCAAACGTAAACACACCTTCCTCAGGCTCCAAGGATACCCATGAGAAAATGCCGACAGACATCACGTTACATTTGGCTAGTTTCATCAAGCGGATATCCTCCGCTAACACCTCGGGATATTGCTGCCATTGTTCCGGGTTATAGTCTGCTCCATGCAGCATACGCGGAACTCGCTCACTAATGGGAGGGTACTTGGTTATGTTTGGATATGTCACTGTAAATCATCTCCTTGTATTAGTTCTGTTACTCTTTGACGGAACCTAACGTCATACCTTTAACAAAATACTTTTGTAAAAATGGATATACAATAAGAATAGGCGCTGCACCAATGAAAATTTGTGCTGCATTAACCGTCGTCTGAGACAGTAATTCCATCTCTTTGGGACTCATGCTCATGGAGCTCATATCCTTCTGTATAATTACAGTTTGCAGGAACGTCGCCAGCGGATAATCCTTTGCATTGCTCAAATAGAGCAGACCATCAAACCATGAGTTCCAATGAAATACCATACTGAACAGCGCAATCGTCGCAATGGAAGGCATGGATATCGGTAAGAAAATACTAAACAATGTCCGAAAATGCCCTGCTCCGTCGATCAATGCCGCCTCTTCCATCTCTTTGGGGATACCTCTGAAAAAGTTCAGCATAAGAATGACCAGAAATGTATTGACCGCTCCTGGCAAAACAAGTACCCAGAAGCTGTCCATAAGATGAATCTTTTGAATAACCATATAAAATGGAACCAGACCACCGTTAAAAATCATACTAAATACAAACAGCCATGAATAAATGTTGCGACTACGGAACACCGTGGTTTCCTTCGAAAGCGGATAAGCAGCTAAAAAGGTAATCAGCAGCGTCAAGCCGGTTCCCAAGACAGTTCGGCAGACGGAAATCCAGATGGAGTGCAGAAAAATTGGGTTATTCATCGTCTTCTTATAGGCTTCTAAAGAAAATTGCACTGGCCACAGTCCAACCAGATTGGCATCTGCTGCTGATTTAGCACTAAACGATACCGCCAACACATGAATCAGTGGAACAATACACATGATAGACAATATCACAAGCAAGCAAATATTGAACACATTAAAAATGCGGTATGGCGTTGTTTTATGATACATGACTCTCCCTCTTTCAGCCTCGTGGAATCAGAATATGCGGTAACCTGCCCATTTGTAAGCAAGCCGATAAGATATCAGAATGAGAATCATACTGATAACGGATTTGAACAACCCAATGGCGGTAGCAAAGCCCATCTCCCCATTGATCAATGCTGTCCGGTAGACGAATGTGTCAATAATATCGCCTTTTTGGTATACCAGCGGATTATAAAGGTTGAAAATCTGGTCAAAACCAGCATTCAGAACATTACCAAGGGCAAGCGTCCCAACAACGACCACCATCGGAATCAATGATGGTACAGTAATGTGCAGCGTCTGTCTCCACCGGCTCGCTCCATCCATTTCAGAAGCCTCATACAACGAAGGATTGATACCCGCCAGTGCAGCGAGGAATACGATGGTATTGTAGCCAAACTCTTTCCATATGTCCGATACAATGACGGTAAAACGAAACCAGTTGTTATCTCCCAGAAAGAAGATAGGCTGGATTCCTATACTTCCAAGAATCTGGTTCATAAATCCGTCAGTAGCCAACAGATCAATCAGAATCCCACCCAAGATTACCCAGGACAGAAAATGTGGCAGATACACCAATGTCTGAATGGAGCGCTGAAGTCCGACCTTGCGAATTTCATTCAGCAGGATAGCAAAAACAAACGGAACCAGCAGATTGAAAAACATCTTTAACACAGCAATAATCAGCGTATTCCATACGACCTGAAGACTGTCCTCCCGTTGGAACAAAAAGCGGAAATTATCCAGTCCAACCCATTCAGAACCAGTTATGCCTAGCCAAGGTTTGTAATTTTGAAAGGCCATCACGATGCCGCCCATTGGAATGTAGCTGAATACAATTAAGAAAATGATGGCTGGTAGCAGCATGATATGAAATGGCCACGTACGTTGCAGACTTCTCATTGCAGTTCCTCCTGTAACTCTCATGATATACCTCAATTATAAAAGCGTTTTCGCAGTCCCAACAGTTCAAAAAACCAACATACATGGCACAAAAGCAATCATTTTTATTTAATCCATATGAAGCTGAAGTAAAAAGGCTGTCCACCTTGGGACAGCCTTTTTCAATCTGTTTTACACCATCGACAACTTTTACTTTTCGACGCTCTTATACCATTCGTTTACTTCCTTTGTAATTTGTTCGCCACCAGCGGCTTTCCACGTCTGTACAAAGGTATCAAAAGCGGAAATCGGCTGTTTGCCATAAATAATTTCATTGAACGTCTGGCTTTCAATCTTATCCAGATAATCCTTTTTAGCCTTCATCGTTGGCGTAGTTGGTCCCGTGAACTGATCCTTCATGGAGATATCTTTCTGTTCCATAAGCACTTTGGCCGCTGCAGGAGTGTCTTTCCCGTAATTCACCATCACATCTTTCTCCAGTCTGGTTTTCGGTTCTGCACCGTCAGCCAAGCTTAACAAAGCCTTCATTTGGGCATCAGGGATACGTGCACCATCACGAACCAACAAATAACGAATAGTGTTTACATAACCACCCGGTATTTTATCAATAGACACCAGCTTTCCATTGGCATCTAAATCATAATCGTAGCCCTTAAACAGCCCATTCGACAAATCACCGTCCGGTTTGGCATTTGCATAATGATCAAACAAGTAATTTTGATATGTGAAGAAGGCTTCAGGATGCTGCATTTGTTTGTTGATGAGTACGACACCATTGGTGTACTGCGTTCCATGGCGCATAGCTTTGTTGTCAGGTCCAGCTGGAATCTTGATCGGCTTCCATACAGCACTCGGCGCATTTTTAACCGTATCTTGAAGCGGCCAGCCGCTCATCCAATATGGCCCAGGAATCATCCCGGCTGTCCCTGCAACTGTAGGTTCTGTCGTTTTATTTTCATCCCATAATGCTGCTTCCTGAGGGATATATCCTTTTTTGAGCCACTCGCTCAGTTTTTGCAGACCCGGCTTCATGCCAGGCTGGACAGAGCCATATTCCAAGCTGCCGTTTGCACTTTTGTTCCACTGCTGGGGTAGTGTGCCATAAGCCCCGAAAATCCAGGATGGGTCACCCATCCAAGTGTTCATAGATGTTTTGAAACCGATGCTGAGCGGGGTCACTTTGTCCGGAGCTAATCCGTCCGGATTTTTATTTTTAAAGGCATCCATCACTTTTTCCAAATCATCCATCGTCTCAGGAGCCTTCATCCCCAGCTTATCCAACCAATCTTGTCGTACCCACAATACATAATCATGGTTATAGGCGAAATCAAGCACAGGGATACCCATTTTTTTACCATCCCGGCTATACTGATTCCATACATTCGTATCCTGACTCATGGCCTGCTTCCAAGAATCCGAAGCATATTTATCAAACAACGGGCCAACTTCAGCGAACATACCGGAGTCGATCATATCCTGGGCCAGCTGCTCATTCTCCGTTCCCAGTACAACGACATCAGGCATCTCCTGACCAGAGGACATCGCCAACCGCAGCTTGGTAGCAAACGCACCGTTTGTATCCGTGACAGACCAGAGTGATTTTATATTAATACCAAATTTCTCTTTGGCCCATTTCGTCGCAACGTTATTTTCGATAGATTCGCCATTTTTAAATTTTAAGGCGGGATCTACACCCCATACCGTGGATATTGTAACTTCTGGGTTGTATTTTTCTTTGTATACGTTTTCAGTTTTAGCTGTACTGTCCGCATTCCCATCATTTCCTGCACCTGAGCAGCCCACAAGGCCAACCCCTAATACCATAGTTGCGGCGAGCAACGACAATAGCTTTTTCTTCGAATGAACTCGCATCTTGTTCCCCCTCTAAAAATCATTTTCTACTCTTTTATTATAAGAGGGCTTTTCTTAGCAGCCTATGTCACAAAATAAATATTTCTGCACCTTTCCCAACTGATCTTTACTCATTCGTCTTTACTGGTCCCGAAATTCATGCGGAGTCATTCCATAATGTTTTTTGAACATCTTGCTGAAATATTGGGGATTCTGATAACCGAGTTCAGTTGTTATTTCATATATTTTTTTGTTGGAATATTTGAGCAAATAAAGAGCCCGTTCCATTCTCATTCGGATAATATAATCTCCCAGGCCTTCCCCAGTTTCGGCTTTATAGATTTTGGACAAATAGACGGGATGAAGATAGACCTGATCGGCAATCGTCTTAACAGACAGCTCCTGTCCTTTATCTTGAGCGATCAACTCCTGAACCTGCTTGACCACATAGCTTTTGGCGCTTTGCTCGCTTGCGGACCACTCGGCTTTAAGCTTGTTCATCATGGAAAATATCCACTCTTTGAGGTGGGGAAACGAATGAACCAATTTCTGCGCATGTAACGGATCGAAGCCTACCTGGTCCATTTGTGTAATGAAGCGTCCTTGTTTGTGAGCTGTATACATAAAGGCGCTCGTTACCGAAATAAACAGTTCATACAAATGCTCGCGTGTATAACCTGCCTCTTCCATTTTGCCAAATACACGGCTTACTTTTGCTTCGGCCTCTTCCCATTGCCTGGACTCTAGCAGATGAGTAAGCGTTGGATGCGTATAAAGACCCTCCAGCGACTTCACTGAGCTATGTGACTGTTCTGTCTGCTCTTCTATGAATAGCAGTGGATTCGTTTCCTCCTGTTGGTTCCAATATAAGGATCTGATTGCTGTCTGATATAGCTTAGGCAGCTCATCCGGGAAATGAAACCAATTCGTTAATGTGACGTAAATTTCACCTTTCAAGTAATTGCTCACATTTTTTCGAAAGGTCTCAATCGCTGCACGCAAAAAATGATTCTGTTCATCCACAGTCCTTTCAGCAAATAAATCCCAATTCCCTTCAATTAACACGATTAGGCAATCATGTGGCGCTTTGCAATGCCAAACATGAAAATCAGGAGCAAACACTTCTTCTGCAATATTTCCAATCGCATACTCAATTAAGGACACTGAGTGATAATCCATATCAGAAAAATGCTTGCCCAACTGAATAAGCAGCATACTGGCAGGATGTTCTGTACGTAGCTTGATTTCATATTCGGACATTTTGTCCGTTATTTTCTGTACAGTCAAATCACGCCCGAGTAACAAATCGTGCATCAAATGAGTGCGCAGCACACCGAAATCGTTCCTGCGACTGTATTGTAATTGATGAACCTTGTCGAATGCTTCCCATTCTTCCTTTAGCGAATCCATAGCAGCTGACACACATTTGATAAACTCATCATCATCTACCGGCTTTAATATGTAATCAAAAGCCTTAAGCTGGAGCGCTTTTTTAGCGTATTCAAAATCAGCATAACCTGTCAGTAATAAACTTCGGATGTGCGGCCAACGTTCGTTTACTTCAACAATCAGCTCTAATCCCGTCATGCCAGGCATACGAATGTCCGTAACCAGAATATCAATATCATGCGCTTCCAGCACATCTACTGCTGCCAAGGCTGAAGCTGCTTGATGTACCCTCTCAATTCCCAATGACTCCCACGGTATGGTAGCCGCCAGGCTTTCAGTAACATAACTCTCATCATCGACTAGTAATATCTGAACCATCAGTATCCTCCAATTTAACTATTTCTTGAATTTGATGAAGAATGGATCAACCTGTCTTCCTGCCCTTCTTCAATTGACAGTGGCCATTTTAAAATCACTCTTAATCCTCCCAACGGAGACAACGAGAATTCCAGCCCGGCGTTTTCACCAAAATGTAATCGCATTCGTTGATGCACATTCCATAAACCATAGCCACTTTTCTCCTCTACAGGCTTCTCAAGTGCTAAAGTCAGGGATGTTATATCCTCTTCA
The DNA here is from genome assembly GCF_054113385.1 of Paenibacillus sp. ALE2. NCBI lineage: Bacteria > Bacillati > Bacillota > Bacilli > Caryophanales > Paenibacillaceae > Paenibacillus > Paenibacillus sp. ALE2. The sequence goes on along the minus strand of NZ_CM134213.1, from coordinate 3,751,746 downwards.
CTCAAACCGAGTCCGTTATCGTCTACAATCAAGTACATGGATGAGCCGATGCACTCAGTCATAATACGGATGATCCCCTCCTCCGCCTGAGGTTCTATTCCGTGCAGCACTGCATTTTCCACCAGGGGTTGCAATACAAGCGGTGGAACCAGCAGACTATGGGCCTGTGAAGAAATGTCAATAGTGAACGTTAACCGTGGCATACGCATCTGCTGAATTTTCAAATAATATTGCACAAACTCGACTTCATCCGATAAAGGAACCAAATCTCTTTCCTGTCTTGTCGTATAGCGATAATATTTGGACAAATTATGAGCCATAGCCACGACCGCCTCATGATTGCGCAGCTTTGCCATACTCGTAATAAAGGAAAAACAATTATAAAAAAAATGGGGATTGATTTGAGACTGGAGCTGCTTTAGACGAGCTTCCTTTACATGCAGCTTCTCAACGTAAACCTTCTCAAACAGCTCTTGAATCTGTTCGACCATCAGGTTGAATTGACGTGACAGAAATGCAAATTCATGACTACCCTTAGGACTCAAACGAACAGCATAGTCTCCATCCTTTAATCTCCGAAACGCCCGCACAAGCTGGAGAATCGGAACTTGTACCTGTGAGTGAAGAAGATAAGCACCAATGATCCCCACCAGTAGCGAGCCAACAACGGTTATATAAAATAGTCGGTTAGATGAATAAATCGGAGACATCATATCGGACAAGGGCATGTAGTCAATCAAATACCAACCTGTTGTTTGCGAAAGAACGGCGTGAACAAGGTAACTCTCTTCTCCAATTTTCACGGTCAAATTATCAACTTCATGTAATCCCAATTTCTCCAGTTTCGCAATCAGCTGGCTTGACAATTCTTCGTTTGCAGAGCGATTGTAAATCACGCCTACACCTTTTTTATAATAAAAAGGCTCCTTTCGCCCATCGCCTTTAAAGCGGTCAAGCATGTCCTGAATGTTGCTGCTATCGAATTCCACTTTAATAATTGTGTTAGCGGTTTCCGGATTGGCTAGTGAGGAAAACGGGGATAAGGTATACAATGAAAATATAAATTGATCCTTACCGTACACTCCTTTTTTTGATACCTGCCAGCCGTTTGTAATCGATTGTCTTAATTTCTTCTGATCATAATAACTGGCTCCATTCTCCGATACAACTCGTCCAAGCGAAGGAGAATATATACTCAGCCCTGTTCTCCAGTTCGAAGAGCTTTCCTGAAGCCCAAGCTTGGTTTGAATCCGCTTGACCAGGTTAATTCCATCCAGGTTGAGAGTCTTATCCTTTAAAAAAATTGCTTGGAAACTGGCTACATCAGGATCATGAATCAGCAGATGCGGCCAGGAGGAAATCATTTCAATATTCGTATTCACCTGGTTTTGAAAAAAAGTCAGCTGGTTATAATTGGATTGATTCAGTTCTTCACGTAATACGCCTGTCGTTGTCTGATTAGAGTAGACATACAGAAGCAGCACAGGTATCAGCAATACGATAACGATGGAAACGATTTTAGTATAAAAATTAAATTTAAACATGAGTTTTACACATCCTCTGCACAAAAAACAGGCATACTTAAAAGGTATGCCAGAGCCCTGACCTTCGTTGCCGCCACTACATACTATACATTATTAAGGGTTGGCGGTGATAATATGTTTGACGCTAAGCAAATGGAATGGTTAGATCAACTATCTGCTGAAGACCTGGCCATATTAGGTGCCGGCTTCAATACACTAGGTGATTTTTTTGATTTTTTGGCGCTGATTAAAGCCAAACAGGAAACATCTAAGGAGCTAAAAGGTAAAAACACTAAATCAAAAACTATTTAATAACGAATTTTACACGAGTCCCATCCTCATACTGATCTAACTGGTGACTGACCCATGATCCTGCCCCACGATTATCCTTAGGAGCTATGTACTTGATATTTGCACCCTTACCCCCTTCTGAGCACATAGCCATCGGCCATTCATCACGATCAAACCCTTTACGAGTAGGAACACCCGCAAGTGAATGCTGACGATTTTGCTCGGCTCCTTCCCGGTCAATTGTGCATACTGGTGATTTTCCCGCTTGAATGGCTTCCTTAATATGCTGCGCCGTTTCAGGATAACGACCTGACGGAAATTGCAGCGTTACCTGAGCTGATGAAGGCGGGTTCTCTCCTGTTATTTTCGTAAAAAGATTGTCTCCTTCAAACCAGTACGCTCCCACAGCTAGCAACACTAAGGCTATAAAACTTAGCAACTTTTTCTTCAATTTCCCTCTTCCTTTCAAGCTATCCCAGTAAATGACCTTCAGCTAAGGTAATCCCCAGATTTTATTTTTTGTAACCCCTTACCGACTATAAAAAAAGGTTAAATATCCGACGACAAATAGTATAGAGAGGAGGTTGTACGAATGAACGATGAGATCAAACTGGCCGTGAGCCAAATGCAAGCTGTTGTAATCCGGTTACTGAATGGAAATACCGTAATTGGCTGGCCTAAGCTCCTATCTGACCAAGAAACTCAGCAATTCAAGCTCTACGATGACGAACACGTATATACGATTTCCGTTAATGACGTGGATACAGTCGCAAGAGTTATTGTATAAGATACAGAGAACGACTTAATGAGTCATCCAGCGGACAAGCCCAAACAAGGCGCACCACAGGAGAAGACTAATCAGAATTCCCCAAAATAAACCTTTAAAAAGCTTCATACCATACTGACAACCTTTCCGACTGGGCTTTTTCCCCATTATAGCATGTCAGAAAGACAGCTGTCGCAGCTTGCTCTTACATTGTCTTTGTATCATATATTTTAAATTTTGAAATCACGATACCAAGAAAAAAGCACAAAATTCCGAGATTAGGACTGATCACCATTGAAAATGCAATCATGACATAATAAAAGTCACAATTTAACCGAAATTTAATGAAATTTTTCCGAAAATGATGTATAATTATTGACATAACAAAACGCACGAGGTGATCATCATGGCATTATTAAACAGAGTTAAGGAATTAAAATTACAACTGCCTAACGAGCATCATAGCATTTCACAATACGTGGAGCATGCATTGCATTCGATTGACAGTTTTGTAGAACAACATCGTCAATTTGTAGCTGCTCAAGCTTTATATGGTGAAAAAATCAACGGTACGGAAGAAAGATTATTTCGTGACACAATCGCTGAGATTAAAGCCCAACTAGTAGCTACTCTGGAGAAAACAGTTGAAGATTTCGCGCACAAAGGCGATAAGCACTGGAAAAATCATTATCAGGACGGCGTAGAATAAGCTGAAAATAAAACCCCCAGTCTTTGGACCGGGGGTTTATTTGTTTGGTATACGCCAGATTTGGCAATGTACGTAGACTATTTTAACACTTTGGCAGACGTCGTTACCTTCTTACCACCATAGACTACTTTAATACTGGAGCTTCCGCTATCCAAGGCCTTCACCTGACCAGCTGTAACCTGTACGATCGACGGTTTGGAGGATGTCCACACCGCTGAATTGGTCACATTCGCAGTCGCGCCTGAATCATAAACTGCACTCACGCTAAGCACTTGAGATGAGCCCTTAGGCAGCTTCAGGTTTTTATTGCTCAATACCAGCTTAAGCAACTTAGGTGTAACCTTAATCTCCACGTTAAACGACTTATCCTGGTACGTACCCGTAATGGTTGCTGTTCCAATTCCAACAGCTTTAATGGAAGACCCTTTTACGACCACTACAGAAGCATTCGATGTTGTCCATTTCACTTTACTGCTCAGGGTAACTTTTTTACCATCTGTATAATTGCCGACGACTTTGATGGACTTACTTCCCTTCAAATTCATCTCAGCATTCGAAAAACTTGGTGTCAATGTAGAAATGGCTCCCTCCACAATGACAGGCACTTTCACGTATTTATTCATATACATTGCCTTGATTCCCGAGTTTCCACCACTCACCGCTTTTACTTTGCCATTTCCCACTGTAACTGCGGCTGTTGTAGCTACCCAGCTTACCTGGTTGGTAACATCCAGTACTCCGCCACCAGCCATGTGTGCTTTTACAGTCGGAATACTCGTTTCTTGGCCTGCAACCAATACATATTTTTTCTCAGAAGCCGTCAGCTTAAGAACCTTATATTGTACGGTCACTGGAATATCCAGCTTGAGCGCACCTACTGTCGCTGTCAATGTTGCACTACCTGGGTTTACTGCTACCAGTTTACCATTTGCAATTTTGACTGCACTCTCACTGCTTAAGCTCCATTTTACATCGGATTGAACTGCTTTTTTGGCTCCATTGACCAAATAAGCAGATATACTCGGAAGAGATGTTTTGCTGCCAGTTTCAAGAGCCAGACTGGCTTTGCTTGAGACCAGTTTTTCGACAGTTGGAAGTACATTAATCTTCAGAGTCTTACTCAAACCATGATAGGAAGCTGTAATGGTCGAACTCCCTACATCCATCGGTGTGATTTTCCCTTGCTCTACAGTGGCAACCAGCGAATTAGAGGAAGTCCATTCTGCTGTGTTGGTCACATCTGTTTTGCCGCCAGTCAGGTTCACATCGGTTGCAGTAACCTGAATGGGGGAGCTACCCATATAGACCGATTTGGAGCCAGTCTCACTCAGTACCAGTGCCTGGGATGAAGAACGAACATACACGATCAATTGTGCATTCAGTCCATCTTTGGCGGCTTTAATGTAAGTCACGCCTTTGGCAAGAGGACGTACAAGTCCATTCTCTACGGTAGCCACAGCCTCATTCGTGGATGTCCATTCCACACCGGACACATTTTCCGTGCCGCCTCCGCTAAGCACACCTTGAGCAGTCAGTTGCTTCGATTCTCCGCCAATAGTCAGATTCAGAGGACCCGTCGGATTGAATTGCAACTTGCTGTAAGGCGATTTTACCGTAATCGTCGTACTTACCGTTTTCTGACCATATGTGGCAACAATCTTAATCTGCCCTTTGGACACTGGGGTAATGAGTCCCTTTTCTACCTTTAAAATACTTGAGTCCCCGGAGATCCATTCAGCTTCTTCGGTTACATCCGTTTTACCAGTCTGCGTCACAGACCACACTTTTAATTGAGCGGGGCTTCCACCCAGATTGATTGTGGTTGGATTTTGACTGTCCCACTGTACTGTGGAGGTCGTTTTCTCCTCAGCCCGGATCAAACCTGCTGGCCATGCTGCGAATACAAACATCAGCAAAGCAAGTAAGAAGGTACTCCGTTTGCTCATACGTTTCATACGCTTCATTCGTTTCTCTCCCTTGGTTTCATTCTATAAAACAGGATATTATTAACAATCCCATTATCTTTTATCGGTAAGCAGCTAACTAAATTGAACCCTTCATCAAAAAAAGGTGAATTATAACAGTTAAAGTTCGCCACGCAGTGACCTCACTACAAATAAATGCTCTGCCTTGGATAAGGTTTGTCCATCCTCAAGAGTCACATGGTCTGCCGAGTGACTAACCAGCTTTACATTATAAGCAATCAGTTGATCATCTCTCCAAATCGTCACCGCCGACTGAAAATGAATGGCATTATCAAACTGTAACGGAACATTCATTACATAACCGAAAGCGTTCAGCCTCGCTGGCTGGCGGCTTTTACGCTCACGTCCCGGAGGAAGCATGGTAATATGCGTAATATTTTCAAAAGGAATAGCCAGCATTTTCGGGCCCAAAATAACGCATTTTCGTATATCATCCCATTTTTCAAGTGTGCCGCGCACCTTCTGGGTATGACCGTTGTTGCCGTGATATAAAATGACCTGACGTCCCTTCCATTGACGCATGTCCTCACCTCCCGTGCTAGCGGTTAGGAATCTCCCACCGAATCGGTTCCATTCCATGCTCTTGCAAAAATGCATTGGTACGTGAAAAAGGCTTGCTGCCAAAAAAACCTCTATGAGCCGCCAATGGACTCGGATGAGCAGATTTCAGCACCAAGTGCTTACTGGTATTCACGAAGCTTGCTTTTTTCTGAGCATGGCTCCCCCACAAAATGAACACTGCCGGCTGTTCACGTTCATTAATCGCTTCAATGACAGCATCCGTGAAACGTTCCCAACCTATTCCCTGATGAGATTGAGGTTGTCCTTCGCGCACGGTCAGCACGTTGTTCAGCAGCAGCACACCTTGCTCAGCCCAAGGAACGAGGTATCCCTGATTCGGAATGGGAGTGCCGACATCATCGCGCAACTCCTTGTATATATTTTGTAGAGACGGCGGTGTACGCACACCGGGTCTAACCGAAAAGCTCAAGCCGTGAGCTTGTCCCTCTCCATGGTATGGGTCCTGCCCTAATATAACCGCTTTGGTCAGATGATATGGCGTTAATTTGAGTGCTGAAAACAAATCTTCCTTTGGAGGATATACCTTATGTAACTTGTACTCTCGAGCTAACGTATACCTTAATTCATCAAAGTAAGGCTTTTCGACCTCTTCCCGTAGTACATCATCCCAGTCATTCCCAAACATACTGCTGTCTCCTCTCAATATGTAAATCTGTGAAAGCTGTTAACTTTTGTACAAACAAATAAAGCTGACCCCTCATCCGGAGCCAGCTTATTTATTCGTTACTTGTGTTTCTATGCCGAAGGACCAGAAAAGTATTCTTACGATAGTCAACTACCGCGGGGTCTAAATTCGATTTCCTTATTATAGCATTCACGGTATTGATGTCAAGTAACTGAATGCTTAAATTCCTCAGAAGTAAAGCTCTTTATTGCTGTATTGGTTACGACTTTGGATGAGCATTCAGGTATTCCAATGCATTGTATAACATAACAGCAGCTTCGGCACGTGTAATCGCACTTTTGGGATGGAAATTTCCTTTCCCATCCAGGGCATTGACCTTGTACACTAGCGAGCGTTGAATGCTGCCTTGGTAAGAAGGCTCCAGCTCGCTGTCATCCGCAATATTTGCAGGTGCGATTTTAATCATGGGAAGAGCACCTGCTTTTTCCATGCCCTGAATCAACATGTGAGTGAACTCTTCTTTGGTTAGTGCTTTGGCAGGATTGATTTCTTTTGGAATGTCTACACCGTTATAATACGCGTTAATAAAAGCTTCGGCGTACCAGGCGGTATCCCTAACCTGGGTAAACAGTCCACTCGCCTGCGGCGCCTGGTTCAAATCAATGGCGGCCAAACTAAGCTGAAGTCCGCCCGAGATCAACTGAATGCCTTGGGCAGCGGTCACTTTAGATGAGGGGAGAAACTGCGTGTCAGAGGCACCTTTAAGTAACCCCCGCTCTTTAAGGGATATGATTTTTTCTTTGCCATTTACATGGCCCAAATCCTTGAATTGACTGTCTGCCGCAGACAAATGACCTCCAACCGAGAAGGACAGCAGAGCTATAGTCGTAAGGGCTGCGATTGCACTTTTTCTCATGCTCATGTTAAGTTCCACCTTGTAGTTGAATTAGGCCGCTTGGCCGTTAACAACTTCTTGACGTGGTTCACGATAGAAAGGTTGCAGCAGTTGCTACTAACCTAAATTGAACAATCTAAGCTACATAAAAAAACTCTCCTCTGCTTCTAGCAGGGAGAGTTTTTAGCTCACTCAATCGGATTTAATTGCGTGCTGGATTCAGCTTTGCTTGCAGTATCTTGTTGAATCCGTTCACTCTGTTTGTGGCTTGGCATTTGCCAATTTTATATGAACATCTCTCAATTGTTTGTCAGTAACCTCTGAAGGGGCTCCCATTAATACATCCTGTGCTTTACTGTTCATTGGAAAAGCAATGACCTCTCGAATATTCGATTCATTTGCAAGGATCATTACAATCCTATCAATTCCAGGTGCTATACCTGCGTGAGGGGGTGGCCCAAATTGAAAAGCATTAAAGAGTGCAGGAAATTTACTCTTAATCTCTTCATATGTATAACCCGCGATCTCAAAGGCTTTTACCATAATCTCTGTATCGTGGTTACGGACAGCCCCCGAGGACAGCTCAATTCCATTACATACAATATCATATTGGTACGCCAGGATCTCCAGAGGATTCATATTCAGCAGCGCATCCATGCCACCTTGCGGCATCGAAAATGGGTTATGGCTGAACTCTATTTTATGAGTATCAGGGTCCAATTCAAACATGGGGAAATCAACAATCCAGCAAAACTTAAACGTATCCTTTTCCAATAAATCCAGCCTTTTGCCTAATTGGTTTCGGACAACGCCAGCTATTTTTTCGACATTTTTAAGCTCATCGGCAGCAAAAAACAGTGCATATCCCGGACCAGCTTGCGTTACATCGATCAATTCGTTTTTTACCTTCTCCGGTATAAACTTTGCAATCGAGCCGCTGAGAGACATATCATCATTAAACTTAATCCATGAAAGACCTTTCGCTCCAGCCTCCATAGCAAAGTTCACGATATCGTCGTAAAAGCTTCTTGGCTGTGCTTCACAACCAGGAGTAGCAATAACTCGTATCGTTTTATTTTTAAACACTTTAAAATCACTCTCTGTAAAAAGCTCTGTAACATCATGGATAATTAATGGATTTCTTAAATCAGGTTTATCGCTCCCATATTTGAGCATGGCTTCTTGATAGGGAATTCTACTAAAAGGCTTTGAAATTTTAAAATGTGTAAATTCAGAAAAAACTTCATACAGCATATTTTCAACTACATTAAAAACATCTTCCTGTGTAGCAAAAGCCATTTCCAAATCCAGCTGATAAAACTCACCGGGTGATCTGTCTGCTCTTGCATCCTCATCTCTAAAGCACGGAGCAATTTGAAAATATTTATCAAAGCCGGAGACCATTAATAGTTGTTTGAATTGTTGAGGTGCCTGAGGCAAGGCATAAAATTGACCTGGATGCACTCTACTAGGAACTAAATAGTCTCTGGCGCCCTCTGGAGATGAACTTGTCAGAATCGGTGTCTGAATCTCTAAAAAATCCAAATCAATCATCTTTTTTCGGATACTTTGAATGACTTTAGAGCGAAGTACAATATTATCATGTAGATTTTCATTGCGCAGATCCAGGAAACGATACTTTAATCTTAAATCTTCCCGGGCTTCATGTGCTGAAGATACTTCAAAAGGCAATGGGTTCATGACCTTCCCTAACACTTCTATCTCCTTGGCAACGACTTCAATATATCCGGTTTTCATTTGGGGACTGATCGTGCTTGCGGACCTGTGACATACAGTTCCTACGACAGAAATGGTTGATTCCCTGCTGATCTTGGATACGAAATCCTTTAATTCATTAGGATCAGAGACAACGATTTGCGTAACCCCATAATGATCCCTAAGGTCAATAAAAACAATCCCGCCAAGGTTACGCATATTTTTAATCCAACCTGCAATTCTCACGATTTCCCCGACATGTGTTTGATCCAATTCTCCACAGTTATGAGTTCTATATCTATGCACAGAAACACCCTCTTTCTTTTACCCTAATATCTACATGGTTTCAATGATGTAACCCATGGTCTGTTGCAGGTATTGTCATTCAATTTTGTATGAATCCCGCCATGGGCTTATTCGGTTAGAACATGCTAACTTTATTATTAGCTTCCCGCCATTACTTGATTTCAACTAGACTGTAAGGAGACTAGCAGTTAATGCTGTAAATCTTTCATTCAGGTGCTCTGCAGTCTCAACCATTATTTTTTGTCCTATATCGTCAACATGTCTATTCTTCCAATTCTCAAGATCTGTCCCCTTAACCCATTGATTAAAAGCGCCGAGGGCTGGTCCGCAGTGTACTTGATAATCGACTCTGTTGTTTTTATCGCCATTAATGGCAAGTCGAGTAGAATAAGTAAAGTACCATCTAAATATCAAGGCCATCTTCCGTTTCGGGATTCTTTCAGCTTTTTCAATGATTTCAGGCGGATAATAAGCTTTAATATCTTCGTAGACTTGTTCAATACTCTTCTTAAAATACTTTTCTTCAATATAGTGTTTTGTTTCTCTATCAATTTCATCTATGGAATTATAATTACGGTAAAGATCATATAATTTATTCGCCCTGGCTGGGAAAAACACTCCTTTTTTCATAACCTGAACTTTTGCGCCCATTTCAAACATATCCCCTGCTGGAGCGTAGTCTGTATCCTGAATGTTTAACTGCTGAAGCAAATCCTTTACTTCATCACTCGTCCCTGCTTCAACTGTGCACTGATTGATTGAACCCGTCATGATAAAATCAGCACCCAGTATAAACGCCGCCGCTGCAGCTTGTGGAGTCCCTATTCCCCCGGCTGCCCCTACCCTTATACTTTTATTGTATTTATACTTTCGAATCGCTTCATCCCTCATCTGAAGCATCAGCGGGACCAATACATAAGCAACTGCATGGTCAGTATGCCCACCTGAGTCAGCCTCGACGCACAAATCATCTACCATGGGAATTTCCATCCCCATCATCGCTTCTTCCCGGCTGATCCTATTTTCCGCCAGCAGCTTATTGATAATATTCTGAGGCGCAGGACTCAGGAAGGCTTCAACAACCTCTGGCCTGGATACTTTCGCAATAATTCTGTTCTGTGGCGTAACATTTCCCTGTGCATTCCGTCTCAGCCCCTTCAGCCTGTACCTAACCAAAGAAGGCGTGATACTCATAAACGCAGAGGCTTCAATATTTCTAACACCGTATTTTATGTACAAATCAACGATGTTATTTTCTATGTCTGGGTGGTCCGGCACATGAATCAGATTCATTCCATAGGCTTCGCCATGGTTTAATTGCTTCTGAATATACTTTATGGTTTCCTCCAGAGCATCCATCTTCACTCCCCCAGCTCCAAAAAATGCCATCATTCCTGCCTTTCCTGCTGTTACGACCATCTCTTTTGAAGAGATTCCCTTGTACATTGAGCCTATAAGATACGCATACTTAATTCCGTAATCTTGTTTAAATTCGCTATGCCCAAGAGACTCTGCCGTAAATCGTTTGCTGGATTCCAGTACGTCATGACCGGATTTTGTTCTGGGAGCCTGTCGCTTTTCGAATATCGATTCATCATTTCTCAACGTATCCTTCGACATCCTCTTCTGTACCTGTTCGTTTCGGTCTTCAACCTCTGTCACGATCAATGGCTCGGCTTCTCGTTGTATGGCATTAACCAATCCTGCCACGACATTACCAGGCCCGATTTGGATAAACTGGGTTACACTTTTACCCATCAGATACCGTATACTCTCCGACCACTTGACCGGGCTTACAATCTGGTTAATCAGCGTGCTTCTTAAGTCCTGCTGCTTGTAGGGTCTGGCATGGACATTGGAAATAACGGGTATTTTGATGTTCGAGAATTCAAATGGCGCCGCATAGGCCTCAAATTTCTGTTTGGCATTTTCCATATACCTGGAGTGAAATGCTCCACTTACATTCAAAACCACATAATTTCTGGCTCCTGCATCTTCAAAAATCGGTTTCGCCTGCTCAATCAGTTCCTTTGGCCCTGAAATGACAATCTGGCTGGGCGAATTATAGTTGGCAACATCGAGCTCTATTAATTTATTTTTCTCCATTACTTCCCGAAACACTTCTTCTTTCAAGCCTAAAACTGCCGCCATTCCGCCACCAGTAGCCCGAGCCATCAGCTCTCCTCTTTTTTGGACCAGCTTCAAGCCGGTTTCAAAATCAAACGCTTCCGCGGCAAATAAAGCATTATATTCACCCAAGCTATGTCCTGCAACATAATCGGGTTTTCTTCCGGTCTCTCTTATTTTTTTCAGATAGCTTAAAGCGTTTACGACGAATAGGGCTGGCTGGGTAAAATCCGTTTGCCCGAGCTGGTTGGCAGGGTCTTCAAGGCACAGCTTCTGAATAGAATAACCAAGAACTGCATCCGCTTTGGCAACCAATTCTGGAAATTCATCAAACAGTCCTTCGCCCATACCTTTTACTTGAGCTCCTTGTCCAGGGAACAGATATGCGATCATTGATTTCCTCCTTGTTAGTAATGGATGCATATTAGGCAAATATTTCGAACAGACGATCCAAATTTTTTATGTCCTGTTGAAAAGGGGAGAGAATAGAACAGACGCTTGCCTTTTTCTTGGGGCCAAAATTATACTTTACAAAATTAGCAAGTGTGCCCGAGGGGCCGAGATCAATATAGACAACCCCGTCCCTGTCTCCCAGACACTTTAGAGCGCTCTGAAATTGCATAGGCTTTCTAGTAACATCCCAAAGAAAACGGTTGTCAAGCCATGTCGTCTTCCCGCCGTACATAGATGAAACCATATTTATTTTAGGGCTTCTTATGGTCTTAAGCTTCAAGAACGCCATATATTCCAATGCAATTGGATCCATTAAAGAAGCGTGAAAAGCATAGTGAACTGGCAACCTTTGATAGATCGTTCCATTTGCTTTCAAATAATGTTCAATCTCTGTCAGACCCTCGCAGCTGCCTGAAATAACAAAATGCGAGTCAAAGTTGATGGCTGCCAGTTCTGAGTTGTTATGCAATACGGGCGCTTCGTCATACAGACCGGAATCGCCAATGACGGCCATCATGCCCCCTTTCGGACAGTACGCCTCCACCAGCTGTGCTTGCTTGATAATGCATTGAAGTGTGTCCTCATAGCTCATGCAGTCAGCCACAGCAACAGAAACAGACTCACCCAGGCTAGAGCCTAAAACATAATCAGGATAAATTCCCTTTTCCAATAACACCTGTGTGAGCGCATATTCAACCATGAAAATTGCAGGGTGAGTATCTAGCAGGGTGTCAAACTCTTCTCCCCTGCGACGCGTGTCATCGTACAGCGTTTTTAATACAGACCTGCCTGTAATATCCGTATGAATCTCATCCAACCTGGTCATCCATGTTCGGAAAACCGGGTTGGACATATATAATTCCTTTCCCATGCCGTAGTATTGCGAACCTTGACCTGAAAACATAAAAACCACTGATCTGTCCATCCGAGTAACCCCCACAACGTATTGATCAGACTCGCCTAAGCAGTTCCTCTATCATTCACAGTTCATAACAAATTGCGCACTAATTGCATTTGGGATGCCGTAGGATTACTTTCATTAAGGACATTCTCCATATGCTGCCTGATTGCAGGTTTGAATTTCGGTTCTGTGATGATATATAGCTGCCCTTTTCGTATGCCCTCAAAAATTTGATGGGCCACATCCTCTGGAAGTATGCCATTTTTGACAGCCTTGCGAGCTAATTCGGTAATGACTTGTCTTTCGGGCGGAAGATTTCCACTCCCATCTGGCTTACGCAGCTCTGTCGGACGGTTTCGCTCTGCATCCATAATTTGAGTACGGACGAATCCCGGACACACAACCGACACTCCCACATTAGAACCGATCAATCTTAGCTCTTGGTATAGCGTTTCAGACAGGCTTAAAACGGCATGCTTTGACGCGCTGTATATTCCATTTCCAGGACCGGACAGCAGACCAGCAATCGATGCTGTATTTACAATATGGCATGGTGTTTTTTGTTTCACCATAATAGGAACAAAAATTTCGGTAGCAAACAGAATTCCCCAAATGTTTACGTTAATTACCCACTGCCAATCTGCCACAGTATTCTCCCATAATAAGCGGCCTGTGCCGGCATCCACACCTGCATTATTGAACAAAAGATGCACAGCACCAAAGGTCTGAACTGTTTTTTGCGCTAATAAACGAATATCAGCTTCTTTGGAAATATCGGTCACAACAGATAGTGTAGCTGCGCCCATTTCTTGCAATTCTCGTTCAGTCCTTAGAAGAGCCCCCTCCTCAATATCCGCCAGAACAACCTTCATCCCTTCATTGACACATCGGTCTGCAATAGCTCGGCCAATTCCGCTGGCAGCTCCCGTAATCACAGCTACCTTATCTTTGAACTCCCTCATGTTTACCTCCGGAATATTCGTATTTTTCGTTAGACAGGGTTTAGTTCCCCAATGTGTGCTCAGAAAGGAGAGGTCGGTAAGGGGATTCTACGAACAGTGTGTCCCTCATGGAGCGCCTCCCACGTAATCCTGCCTCCCTGGGTCCAATACATCGCAATATTTTCCAGATTTCTCTCCTCTAAAAGAATTTGAGAAACTTTCTCGCCTACTTTTCCTGAAAGGAGTGCACTTGTATTTGAATCTTCTCCGCCTTCCCCAATAAATATCGGAATTGACGCTCCCTCCGGCTCATTGCCCTTGCCGACTGATTCGATAAGCTCTCTAAGACCCGTGAGCAGTTCCTCCCGTGAACTCGCTACGATTGCCGTCCGGCACTTCATCGCTTCGCGGCCTGTCTGAAGGGTGAAAGCAATATCATGTAAAGAAAGCTCGTTCTGCCGCTCCACATACTCAAGTAATTGACTCGCAAGCGCATTTAGTCGCTCCCAGTTTATGTCGGAGAGAACCACTACTTCTGTCTGATCTGCCCCTTGCAGCTGGACAGCTTCTTTTGGCGAAGGGATGTATTCTTCCAGAATAAAATGAACATTCGATCCCCCAGCACCGAAGGAGCTTACTGTTGCCCGTAGTGGAAATTCCCGCTCTTCTCCCTCCAGCTCTATTACAGGCCGCTTCCATTCCTGAAGCTCCCGCTGCAAATAAAATGGAGTATTGCTGAACGTAAGATTAGGATTCAGCTTTTCCGCTTTAATGGTGGGAACCAGCTTTCGATGCCACAATTGCAATATGGTCTTGGTAAGCTGCGATATTCCCGAGGCTGCTTCTGCATGGCCTATATTGGATTTAACCGAACCCATGGCACAAAAGTGCTGCTCATCCGTAAATTTCTGGAAAGATTTTTTCAAGGCGACTAGCTCAATTGGGTCTCCCAATGTAGATCCATTGGCTGCTGCCTCTACATAGCTGACTGTCCGAGGATGAATGCCAGCTTTCAAAAAGTTCTCTTCAACAAGTTGTGCCTGTGCATTGGGATTGGGGACCGTGTACCCATTGCTGTGTCCTCCATGATTAGTGGCCGTAGATTTGATGACTGCTAAAATGCAGTCTCCATCCTCCTCTGCCTTATGAAGCGGCTTTAAGAGAACTGCCCCAACACCTTCAGCAGGAAGATATCCGTCTCCATCCGCAAAGCTTCGACTTTCTTCATGGCTTCCGATCAATTGGTTCTGGCTGGATTCAATATACTTTTTGGGGCTTGTCAACAGATTCCCACCGCCAGCTACTGCGATTTGACACTCACCTCTGATCAGGCTTTCACATGCCATATGGACAGCCACAGCAGAGGAAGAGCTCATCGTATCAATGGATATGCTCGGTCCCTGGAAATTGAAATAATGCGACATGGGGTTGGCGACGGCAACAGAACCAAAGGATGTGATCCGAGGGGCATCCGTATTTGTATCACAGGTGCAGTATTTATGATACGTAGCACCAACGTAGACCCCAACCTTGGATTGGTGTTTTTTCTGTAGCATCTCTCGCGTATATCCCGCACTTTCCAGCAGGCTCCATATCATTTCCAGGAAAAGCTGTTCCATAGGGTCCATCAAACTCACCTCATAAGGAGTGAGGTGAAAGAAAGAAGAATCCAACGGATTTATTCTGTTTAGGAAGCCCCCCCACTTGCAGTAGGTTTTTCCCGGTTTATTTCTTTCTTTATCAAAGTAAAGATCGTGATCCCAGCGATCTTTGGGAACTTCGGTAATGCAGTCCTTGCCCTCTTGGAGATTTCTCCAGAATTCTTGAATATTTTCCGCTCCAGGATATTTTCCAGACATCCCGATGACAGCAATGTCCATCGCTCCTGTTTCTGTTTTTGTTTCTATTTTTGTCTTCGTTTCTTTTGCCTCCTCCTTAGGCTCTACTCGCACTGACGAAATAGGTGAGTGCCGAAATAAAGGAGAGGGCGCCTTTGCATGCTCTACGATGCGCATGGATTTCGTGCTGGCTGCCGCGACTAGCTCTTGTTCAGCACCAAACAAAGCGTTCAATTCCTCCCGGTGAGATTCCAGGAAGTAATCCGTTAAACTCTGGATATCCGGATATTCAAACAGTAAGGTTCTGGACAGTGATCCAAACGTTTCTTCCAACTGATCGGTTATTTCCATAGACTTTATGGAGTCAACCCCATAGTTTTCTAAGTTTTTATCCTCTTCAATGCGCTGTTCCGGCAGTCCAGTGGATGAGGAAAGTAAGCCCTTTAGATAACCCGTTATCTGATCACGCAACCGCTCTTCTCCAGCCAGGGATTTTGTCTCATTGGCTACGGAAGCCGTGTCAGCTATTGCACTTACAGTCGCTACCTGATCCAGACCAAACAAAGTGCTTAATTCGTCTCGGTGAGATTCCAGAAAATATTCGGTTAAGCTTCGGATATTCGGATATTCAAACAGTAAGGTTCTGGACAGCGATCCAAACGTTTCTTCCAGCTGATCGGTTATTTCCATAGACTTTATGGAGTCAACTCCATAGTTCTCCAGGTTTTTATCCTCTTCAATGCGCTGTTCCGGCAGTCCGGTAGACGAAGAAAGCAAGCCTTTTAGATAACTTGTCACCTGATCACGCAACTGTTCTTCTCCTGGTCGAAGTTCTGTATCCATTGCTGTCGTAGCGGTGGTGGCTTTTACACCTACAGTTACTGCCTGCTCCAGACCAAACAGAGCGATTAATTCGTCTCGATGAGATTCCAGAAAATACTCGGTTAAGCTCCGGATATTCGGATATTCAAAAAATATCGTCTTCGACACCTGATCGAACGTTTTCTCCAACTGGTCAGTCAGTTCCATGGACTTGATAGAATCCACCCCGTAATTTTCCAACGGCGCATCCTCTTCAATTCGATATGCAGGCAGTTCGATTGACGAAGACAACAAAGTCTTCAAGTAATGGGTCGTCTTTTCACGCAGCAGATGTTCATCTTGGACGGACACTGTCTTATTTGCTGAGAAAGGAGCGATGTTGTCTTCTGATCCGAGTCTCTGATCCCCGGCTGCTTCTCCGCTGTCTTCAAGCTGTCCTTCCATAATCATCATTCTGCTGATCAGCTCAATGTCTCCTTCTACCACCATCGCTTGATTCGATATGCAGGCTATACTTTGATACAACGCACGAATACCAGTCTCTGTCCTCATCGCATACATGCCTACATTCTGCAAAGCTTTTTCCGTCTCCTGGTCAGGTCGCATTCCGCCGTCTTTCCATAACGGCCAATTGATCGACAGCGTTTTGCCCATACGCTCCCAGGAGGATACCAAAGTATTACGATACCAAGCATAGGCATCCATGAACGCATTCGCGGTGGCATAGTCAGACTGACCCGCATTTCCGCCCACTCCGGCAGCTGATGAGAAAAGAATAAAGAAATCTAGGGGCATGTCCTTACTGGCCTGATCCAAATTGGCTAGTCCGACCACCTTCGGTGCCAGAACTTCCCTGAATTCTGCGCTCGTCTTTTTGATAATATAGTTATCTTTAATGATTCCAGCACTGTGCAGAATGCCGTTAATTCCGCCGTATGCCATTTGGATGTCCTCAATCAGGCCAACCACCGCTGCCTTCTGCGTGACATCCACCTGTCTGTATTCCACCTTGGCGCCCAAAGCCTTCAATTCTTCCAATTGGGCCAGCTTGTCCTCGGTCAGCAGGGACCGCCCAGTCAGAATCAAGGTTGCTTCCC
Organism: Paenibacillus sp. ALE2; assembly: GCF_054113385.1. NCBI lineage: Bacteria > Bacillati > Bacillota > Bacilli > Caryophanales > Paenibacillaceae > Paenibacillus > Paenibacillus sp. ALE2. The sequence goes on along the minus strand of NZ_CM134213.1, from coordinate 3,734,169 downwards.
TGGTCTGGCGCGCAATTTCTTTGGCAAAAATTAGACCCAGGCCCTTGGCACCTCCAGTAAGCAGGTAAACCCCATGATCTTTCCATGGAATTTGTGGTGTCGCTGGCATTTCAACCTTGTTCCAGGCAGGAATCCAACGTTTACCTTCTACAAAACGGATGCGGCTGTCCTCTGGACGCTGACTGCTCGACCTTAATATTTCAATGAGTCCTTCATTTTTTTCCGTTTCCCCTACTTCAATCAGTTGCCCGTAGAACTTTGGATTTTCCTTATGAGCCGTTTTGAGTATGCCACACAGCCCAGAGAAAAGTAGTTTCTCATTTCCAGACATCGTTACCATTTGTACCAGCACTTTGCCTTTAGGCTTGTCAATTAGGATGCCTTGTATTTTCTCAAAAACCTGAACGGCATATGTTTCAAAGCGTCGGTCGACCTCTTCCATGCGGGCTTGTAGGGTGATGCATTCCACGCCTGTCAAGGAGGCCTCGACATGTACTGCAGCTATGGCATCTGTCTCACAAAGTATGACCACATGCCGTTCGTAGTCGGTTGCTATGGTTTCCTTATTAGCCGCCTGTTCTTTCCAGAATGGCTGTAGCATCATTGCACCGAACGGTTGCTCACAAGTCTCCGCTTCCTTATAGGAGACCCCTTTTATGCGCACACAGATTCTGCCTGCCTCGTCGCACAAATCAATATCATACTTGTGCATCTTATGATTAATCTGATTTCCTCTTCCATGCCGTACTAACGCCCACATTTTGCTCGGACATTCCTGAAATATTTGAAGCTTATCTATCGCAGTCGGCAGTATTTTTTCCCGAGAATCAATGCCATTGAACTGCATAACATTTTCATTATTCGAAAGCAGGTATAACGGCAATTGCAGGGCAGCACTTGTCATGAAGGGATGCACAACAAATAGGCCCCCAGTATTCGCAATACCGGAAGGCAGTGATAGCTTGGCCAACACCAAACCCTGACCTATATAAACTTGCTCAGCGGACTGGAATTCCGAATCGTAGTTGGCTCCAGTCGTGCGCAGTGCTTCATCGTCTCCCCTAGGTAAAATATGATCAATGCACTCCATCTGCAAAGCCTGAATATCTAATGTTTCCGTTCTATTTAAAGCCTCCAGCTCGGCACTTCCCTCGCTGTGTAAGACAGGATCTCCTGCTTCGGTTCGTGTGCTGTAAATTTTGAAGCCAATTCCACCTTGATCTCCCGGAAAGAGTCCTATATGTATTTCCGGCTGATCTCCTATGACAGGAGCATGTGTCCATACCATGTCTGTGAGTGTGATGCCTGCCTGACCCTTCTCCTGAACTGTTAACGATTGTTCAACCGCTGCCCGCGCCATTTCAAGACATGCTCCATCCGACAGGACAAGTCTTCCATCAACGACGGAGTTATTCAGATAAAACTCCTGACCGTTGAAGATTGAGCTGAATCTTTGCTCAGAAAGAACGGAGGTATTGTGATGCAGCAAGGGGTGCAGATATGCCGGAGTGACGCCAGCGGGCTTTTCTTCATCTACTGATATCCAGTAGCGTTCCCTAGCAAAGGGATACGTGGGCAAACTGATGCGGAAAGGCTGGACATCACTGTAAAGTCTGTTCCAGTCAATGTGCACACCCTTGACCCACAATTCCGAAAGCCTGCCGTATTTCTCTGCTAGATTCCAGGCATCAGAGGATTCATCCAGCGCTTCTTCCTGCTTAACGACATCTAAACTCTCCTTATCTCGTTTAGCCTGCCCCCGATAAAGCTGTACAATATTCTGCCTTTCCCCAATAAATTCCTGCAGCTTGTTTCTAAGTTCCTCCACTGACTGAACGACCACGGCAAGGCGCTCTTCCATCGCCTCACGCCCTATCTGCAAGGTGTAAGCCACATTTATCAGGTCATTATCCGAGAAGTCATTTTTATCCATTGCAGCAGTCAATTGAACAGCCTGCTCTTTCAATGCTTCATCACTTTTGGCCGACAATACAATGACAACCGGCTTTTGCGGAGTAGAGGCAGCCTGTTCTGCTGGAATGTATTCTTCAAGAACGATATGGGCATTAGATCCTCCGGCTCCGAAGGAAGATATCCCTGCAATTCTAGGGTATTCCCGTTGCTCGCCGTCTTCTTCGAGGATCGGACGTTTCCATTCAGAAAGCCCTTGCTGAACTGCAAATGGCGTTTTGGCAAAATTTATATTGGGATTCAATACTTTGGCATGCAGACTTGGGGCAATTTTCTGGTTTTTCATTTGCAGAATAATTTTAGCGACACCCGCAATCCCTGCAGCCGCCTCCAAATGGCCTATGTTTGATTTTACCGAGCCAATCGCACAGAATCCTGTATCCTGTGTATCTTTCTTGAAAGCCTGGGTAAGGCCAGTGATTTCAATAGGATCACCAAGCTCGGTCCCTGTTCCGTGGGCTTCAATATAACTGACTGTTCGAGCATTGACGCCTGCTTTATCCAAGGCCTCTCGGATCAATTCTCCTTGTGCTACCGGATTAGGAACGGTATACCCGTTTGTTTTTCCGCCATGATTGATACTAGTTGCGCGAATAACTGCATAAATATGGTCCTTGTCGGCAATGGCCCGAGATAAAGGTTTGAGCAGCACAACGCCCGCACCTTCACCAGGGACAAATCCATTCCCCCCTTCGCCAAAGCTCTTGCACCGTCCCTCTGGCGATAGCATTCGCATTGTGCTTAGAAAAACATAGTTGGAAGGATGAAGATATAAGTTGACTCCACCTGCAATGGCAATCTCGCATTCTCCGTTATGAATATGCTCACAGGCCTCATGGATTGCAGTTAATGACGAGGAGCACATGGTATCGACCGAAAAGCTCGGCCCCTTCAAATTCAAGAGATACGATATTCGATTGGCTACCGAACTGAACGATGTGCGAGGAAAGAACGGTTTGCCTTGCTCCCACAGCTTGGGCCCGTATAAATTGAAGCCTGTTGCGGTAATGCCTGCAAAGACGCCGATGCGCCCATTGTATTGCACTGCAAGCTGATCTCTGCTATATCCAGCATCCTCGAAGGCCTTCCAGCATTCTTCCAGGAATATCCGTTCCTGAGGGTCCATACTCATCGCTTCCCGGGGCGATATATTGAAGAAAAGAGGATCAAAATCTGCGAAATCCTCTACAAATCCCCCATATTTGCTATAGCTTTTGCCCTTCTCCACAGCTTCCTTGATGTCAGGAGAATAAAATCCTTCCCTCTTCCAGCGATCCGCAGGGACCTCTGTAATACAATCTTTGCCCTGTTGTAAATTGCTCCAGTATTCTTCCATATTTTTCGCTTGTGGAAATCGTCCGCTCATGCCAATAATGGCTATTTGCTCGTGTTTCGCACTGCTTGTGTCTATAGCTGCGCTGCTAGTGCGATGTTTTTCTTCCTGTGGCAGAGTCGGCAATGATAATTCGCTATTAACATGCAAGGATGCAGGGACGAAGTTTTCTTCCGGCTCCAGCCGTCTGCCAAGTCCTGTCCACCGTACGCATTCCTCATAGTAGTCAGCAATAAAATATTTCGCTACCGCTTCCAACGTCTGATATTCAAAAAACAGGGTCATCGAGATTTCACCAAAAACTCCCTGAAGCTTTTGATTGAGCCTTGTAATCATGATGGAGTCTATGCCGTAGCTCTCCAAAGGCTCACTGACATCAATCTTTTCAACGCTCAGCTTAGTCACTTCTCCAAACAACACTTTAAGCTGGTGCAAGGTTTTTTCCAGAAGCAGCTCAGGATTTATTGGTGAAGAAGCTGTCTCTTCAACGTACACGTTCTCCTGTGGCTGAGGCTCCAATAGATGCTTCCGCAATCTGGACAAATCCCCCTCTATCACCAGCACCTGCTTCTGGCCAGAGGCCAGGCTATCATATAAAGCCTTAACGCCGTTTGAAGTTTGCATGGCCACCATGCCAATACTTTGCCAAACCCTCTCCGTTTCAGCATCCGCATGCATGCCTCCATCCTTCCAGAGAGGCCAATTGACAGACAGCGTCTGCCCTTTGCGCTCCTTGCAAGAGACGAGGCTGTTTCGATAAAAGGCATAGGCATCCATAAACGCATTTGCTGCGGCATAGTCGGCCTGACCAGGATTGCCCATAATCCCTGCGATGGAAGAGAAGAAAATGAAGAAATCAAGATCTAGCTCCTTCGTCGCCTGATCCAAGTTGACCACCCCGGCTACTTTGGGCGCCATTACTTCCTTGAACTCTTCCTGCGTCTTATGAATCATAAAACGATCCTGTATCACCCCTGCGCTATGAAGGATGCCATCAAGCCCCCCGTGCTCCTCCCGGATCTTTAGGACCAGTTGCGAGACCTCTTCCTTTCGGGATACATCCGCTCGTTTGTACTCTACGCGGGCTCCCAGCGCCTTCAACTCCTCCAGTATGACCTGCTTGCCTTCATCAAGCATGGAACGTCCTACAAGGACTAGCGTAGCTTCTCGGACTCGCCGGGCGATATCTCTCGCCAAAACAAGCCCTAAACCTCCTGCACCGCCCGTAATCAAATAAATCCCCTGATCCTTCCAGGGCACTCTTCCCGGAGTTTCAGGGGCTTTCATTTCATTCCAGCTGAGAATCAGACGTTTACCGTTCTCATACCGTATCCTTTTGTCTTTGGGGTATTGACTGTTCTCTTTCAATTTCTCAACGATCTCTTCCAAACCTGTAGCTTCCAATTCAACAAATTGCCCTACGATTTTTGGATTTTCTTTTTCGGCTGTTTGCAGCAATCCCAAAAGTCCAGCAAAGAGCTGCTGCCCGGTTTGTGAAGAAGCAGCAATCTGTACCAACACGCTGCCCCTCAAGTTCTCTTTGAGGAGCATTTGCACTTCTGCAAGCAGTTGAAGGGCATAGCGCTGAAAGCGTTCATCCATGCCGGTCAAACCGGCATGGAGCTTGATGCATCGGGTTCCTTTCATGAGCGCTTCAATACTTCGCTCTGAGATATGATCAAGTTCACAAAGCACCACCAGATGCTGGCTACATTCATGAAGAGTCGCTTTTTGGAGCGCAGCTTGCTCTTTCCATGAAGGCTCAAGCATAAGGACTCCTGTATCCGCCAGAGCCCCCTCCGTGTTCCCTGCTCTGCTGTGCAGAGTTCCATCTGAAGCCATTTGAGCTTGAATTTGGCGTATTCTGAGGAGAGCCTCCTCTTTCTGCATCCGTCCGCTTTTTACCTCACCCAGAATAGTTTGAAAAAAGTCCTTCATCTTCGATTGCCTCCCAGCATGTAGAAACTTCTCATTTACGTATGAATATATTGAAGATTTCATTGGCGGCCTCATCAACAGACATGGCGTCGTTCATCATTTCATCCAAGAGTCTGCCGCACAATTGATCATCAAAATCTACATTGCTTTCATTTTGCGACAGTAATGCGTGGGCTTTTAATTGATCCTTGCTATCCGAAGTCCAATAATGCTCTTTTGCAAATGGGTAGGTTGGCAGGCTGATACGGTGAGGTACCTTCCCCGTATAAACTTTTTCCCAATCCAAATTTAGCCCTTTGGCCCACAGCTCCAGAAGCTTTGTATATTTCCTTTTGGAAATCCAATGTTCAATCAGTTGTTGCAGGTCTTCGTCCCCCGTAAAAATGGACAACGCTTCTTTGTTGCGTTTTACTTGACCTCTATACAGGTTGAGCATGCTGTGGCGTCCGTCCACAAATTCCTTTAATTTCTCCTCAAGATCTGTGATCGAATCCACGAGCATGGCTAGACGCTCCTCCATCGGTTCGCGTCCCACCTGGAGCGTATAGGCAATATCCAATATGCTGGCCGAGGATAGCTGACCCTGAAGAGCCTCAAGCAGCTGTCGTCCTTTTTCCTTAAGCTGCTCCTCACTCTTGGATGATAGCACGATCATCGCAGGTCCCTGAGAAGCAGGTTCTATTCCTGATGGCTCCTGAACCTCGGGAATATACTCTTCAATCACGATATGAGCGTTGGCCCCACCTGCACCGAAAGACGATATTCCAGCCCGTCTCGGACACTCCTGAGTGATTCCATCGGTTGTAATTACCGGTCTCTTCCATTCTTCTAGATTCTGCTGAACGACAAAAGGAGTATTGCTGAAATGAATTTCAGGATTCAACTTCCTAGAATGTAAGGACGGTACTAACTGGCGATGCTTAAGTTGCAGCAATATTTTAGTTACTCCTGCAATGCCTGCTGCGCTCTCGGTGTGACCAATATTGGATTTGACCGAACCTATGGCGCAGAACTGCTTGTCTTGTGTGAATTTCTCAAAAGCCCTGGTCAATCCGGCAATTTCAATAGGGTCTCCCAAAGCCGTGCCGGTTCCATGGGCTTCAATATAACTGATGGTTCTTGCATCAACATTCGAACGCCGTAGCGCATCCTCAATCAGTTGAGATTGAGCTTGAGGGCTAGGCACGGTATAACCACTGGTTTTACCTGAAGCATTGAGCATGCTCCCTTTGATGACACCATAAATATGGTCACCGTCTGCAATAGCCTTCTCCAGCGGCTTTAACACGATAGCGCCGACGCCTTCCCCATCAACGAATCCATCCGCTTGGTCTCCAAACGACTTACATTCGCCAGTTTTCGAAAGCATCGTCATCGCTGACAGCTTGATATAGTGGATTGGGTCTACGATCAAATTGACCCCTCCGACAATAGCGCACTCGCTGATACCGCTATACAGACTTTCCAAAGCTAGATGGATAGCCGTCAATGAGGAGGAACAAGCGGTATCGATGGTCATACTTGGACCTTGGAAATCCAAATGATAGGATATCCGATTGGAAATGGAATTGTATTGAGGTCCCAAACCGTAATTTCCATTCATCACGCCTGCGAATACGCCCACTTTACGACTCTCACAAAGATTGGCAGGGGTATATCCGGCATCCTCTATACTTGCGTATGCAGCTTCCAGAAAGAGCCGTTCCTGCGGGTCCATAGTTTCGGCTTCTGCAGGAGAAATCTTGAAAAATAGTGGATCAAATAAATCGATTCCCTCGATAAAGCCGCCTGATTTCGTATAGATGGTACCCCGTTTTCCTTTTTCTTCGTCAAAGTAAGTCTTCCAATCCCAACGATCTTTCGGAATTTCAGTGATGCAGTTTTTACCCTCTTTTAGGTTGTTCCAATATTCCTCTACATTACGAGCTCCTGGATAGCGCCCGGACAAGCCCACAATCGCAATATCTCTGATATTAGAGGAGTGCTCCTGCGGCTTCTCACCTTTACTGGCAGACGGCTTAAGAAAGCGTCCTTCCTGTGCAAACCTCATCGGGGCAATATCGCCTACCTGTGGAGCAGGGACTTCTTCCACTCTGGAAGTTTCTTCGCTCATCTCTGTCTCCTTCATACCTACCAGCTTCTTCAACGAATCCTTTTGCGTTTGAAGCAGGTACGCTACCAGATCATCTATGGTGTTGTACTCAAAAAACAGGGTGCTGGCAAAATCCTCGATCACTTCACGCAAAACATTGGTGATTTGCACAACCAATATCGAGTCGATCCCGTACTCTTCCAGGGCAACCGTAGAGTCGATGCTTCCCGGTTCCATTTTTAGGGTTTCGCCAAGTAAATTTTTAAAGTAGGCCGTACTTTTGCTGCGCAGCACATTTTCTGATTCCGCTGATTCCGCCTGTACTGCCTCTCTTTTGGGCTGAGCTGATTGTTTTATTGATCCTGCTTCAACGGTTCTATTCTCTACCGATAGGGATTTCTGCTTTGGCTGTCGCTTTTGCCGAACCAAGCCATCGCTTTGGGCTGCAACGATCTGCTGGCCCCAATCATGCGCCTCCTGTGCCGGGAAAAACGCTGTGTGAAAGCCTTCTTTGGCCAATACGCTTGTCCATACGTGAGGATAAAGTCCAGGGCAGCCGGGAATACGCAATTCCGAATCCTCATAAGCCCACCAGCCATCCAGCAATCCGAAGGTAAGGTGGGTAAATACGCTGCTGCCCATGAGTTCATTTAATAGAAGCAGGCCGTTGCTTTTCAAAACCGCTTTTGCATTACGCAATGCCTGGCGAATATCTTTTGCCGTATGAAGTACATTGGCAGCAATGACAACGTCATATTTACCCGCATCAATACCTTGTCCAGCAATAGGTTCTTCCACATTAAAGATTCGATAACTAAGATACGGATTGTCTGGCCCGTACTCTTTTTCCGCATGCATCAAAAAGGCCTTCGAAATATCGGTATAACAATATTCCTGAATGTGTTTGCGGTATGGCCGTAATTTGAGGAATACGGTGTTGCTGGTTCCTCCGGTGCCTGCTCCGATTTCGAGAATTCTGATTTCTGCAGCAGAGTTGCTCATAATTCTCTGCTGAACATAGGCGGCGATCGTATCGGAAAGAACTTCATTAAAATAGTCAGCTACCAGACTGTCTTTATAAATCCCTTCCACTAATTCCATCGAGGAATTGGGGAACATGATTTCCGTTGCAGGACATTGGCCGGTAATAATTTCAGGCAAGGCCCGCAGCGTTGTCTCAGCCAAATGTACCCTCGCCCGCATCTGCGGATATTTTTTCCATGTATGCTTGTGCTCTTCCCATTCCTGCCAGACATCCTCTCGGTAAGCCGGGCTGGAAGCATTTCCATCTGTAAGAGCATCATTCAGCCGTGCCAAAATCTTTACACTCTCACCTAGCCATTTGCCGTATAACTCAGGCAGTCCATGCTTATGTTTGAACTCGTCAACAGACTGATGATCTGTCCCTGACAGCCCCATGGACCAAAGCTGCTCCTGCAACAGCTTGCCCAGAAGGTGTTCCAATTCCTTTTCCTGCAGGCTGCCAGCATCCTCTGCCGCATAATCCTCGGCAAACTGGTCTTTTGATTTGATTACTACAGCCATACTTTCTTGTATGTCCCGAAGATCGGGATCCGTGTTGTGCGGATATAGGCCAATGGCTTCCGCCGGATTAGTCCCTTCCAGCTCCAAATGTTTTGTTGTCTTCATCAGCCCTACTTGATTCAATGGTGAAGCAAGCAACGTCTCAAGTGCCTCCATCCCCTCGTGAGGCTCAATAAGTCCGACGCCGATCTGCGCTAGTTTTGAGTAATTATCGACTTCTTGCTGCCTGTCTTGGGAGGTATTGTTTGCGTCGTTCCCCCAGTATCCCCAGTTCATGACTTTCACCGGGCAATGCCATTCCTGTGAAAGCCGCTGCGCAAACGCATCCTTAAAGGTACATCCGGCAGCATAGCTGCTTTGTCCCGGATTTTTTACATAGGCAATAATAGAAGAGAAAAACAACACGAAATCCAGCGGTTCATTTTGAAAAACCTGAGCCATACGCACACTCACATTGACCTTTGCTGAAAGCCCGGACCGGAGCCCTTCCTCCGTCAAATCTTCCAACCCCTTCTCCAAAAAGGCAATGGCAGAGTGGACTACGCCGTTGATCTTGGAGTACCGCTGCTTTATCTCCTCATATGCCCCCTGCAGCGACCTTTCATCTGCTGCATCTGCCGTAATATAGTATGGAACAGGTCCGTGGCCTTTAAATTCGTCCAATTTAGCCTGGATGGACGCGTCCTTTGGCCTTCTGCCTATCCACACCATCTGGGCCTGATAGGTCGAAGCCATATACTTGCTCCACGCCACTCCGATGTTGCCTGCACCACCGATAACCACATAGATGCCTCCGGTTTTGTACAGCGTTTGTCCTTTTGAGCCTGGAGTCTGTTTAAACGGAATCAGCTGCTGGCGATACCACTGACCGCCTCTGAAAACCCACATCCGTCCCTGACGGTCTGAAGGCAACGTAAATAGTTCGGATAACGGCCAGTCATAGTCGGATTGCAGGTCTATGATACGAACCTTCCAGTTCGGATATTCTTTGGCCATCGTGCCTACCAACCCATGGAAACTTGCGTGGGCCGGGTGGACTGTATCGTCCTGATCAATCGACTGAGCCTGGGTGGTTATAGTTGTCCAGCCTAGCTTTTTCGTCCCATACCCCAGCAGGAGCAGCGCCTTGACCATTCTAAAGAAGAGCAAGGCTCCGGGCTCCTGTTCCTCAATCAAGGATTCAGCAGTGACCGATTCGACAGAAATCGTAGGTGCAATCCACAGTATATGGTCAACGGCTCCATATTCTTCAACCTTTGAGGCAACCGTTTCTATGGCATCCTGCGCCTGCAGCTCCAAAAAATGCGCCTTCGGATAATATTCCCGGATGGCCTGTCTATCTTTGTCCGTACCACCTGCAATGACCATTCGGTCTGTCGAAGATGGGAAAGCTGATTCTTTTTTAAGCGTAACCGGGTCCCATTTGGGGATGAGCATAACGGCTCCTACAAGCGGATCGGCGGCATGATCTCCTGCAACTACGCCTTGTGCATGCTCAGTGCGGATATCTCCGTCCAGCGCTCGGGTGGATAGTCCCGTTATTCTGACACAAACGTTCCCTTCCTCATCACATAAGTCGATATTGAGCTTCTGTACCTTGTCCTCTCTCTTGCTGCCCTCGCTGTATTGAATCAACGACCACATATTCTGGGTGCATGCTCCATGGATTTCGATCTCTTGAAGGGCGAATGGCATAGAAGGCGTATTGGGTACTGTGCTGTCCGGCAGCTCTCCATCTTGACCCATGATTAATCCAATGGATGCATGCAAGGCCGCATCCATTAGGCTAGGGTGAAGAACAAAGCTGTCAGCCGAATCGGAGAGCACGGAGGGCAATGCTAGCTTGGCCAGTACCTTGCCCGGATGTGTATACACTTTCTCCACACACCTGAAGGCTGGGCCGTAATCCATCCCGATTTTTTGGAAGATATCGTAGCAGCGCGCTCCCTCAAATCCATGTGGATCAAATTCTGCCTGTAATGCCTCTAGGTTAAGCACTGGCTTTTGTTCCACGTTAAACTGCACCGCATTGCCCTGGCTGTGCACGGTATGTCCGATATCGCTTCCTGCTTGCTTACTATATACCTCAAAGCTGATTTTTCCCGCGTCTTCCAAAAATAGGCCTGTGTGTACTGGGAATGGCTGATCTTCGACCACAATTGGCCGAATCCAGTTTACATTTTTCAACCGGATTCCTGTTGTGCAGTTGTCCTCATCTCCTATAGAGCGTTCCACAGCCGCCCGCACCATCTCAAGATAAGCGACGCCTGGTAGAATCCGTTGGCCTTTTACCGTATGATCCCTGAGGAAAAATTCCTCGCCTGTAAACGTTGAGCTGAACCGCTGCTTCAAGAAGTTTGAAGTGTTGTGGTGCAGTAAAGGCGACAAAAATGCAGACTGGCCTAGGGTGGCTGTCATACCATCGTTCTTTACCTGGTTTACGGGCACCCAATAGCTTTCTCTGGCAAAAGGATAGGTTGGCAAACTAATCCTGCGAGGCTTCTTTTCCCCATAAAGCCTATTCCAGTCCAACAGCAGTCCTGTCACCCAAAGCTCGGCGAGCTTTCCATATTTACCTTTGCTCACCCATGCACCCACCATTTTAGCCATATCCTCATCGATTTCCTGAGTGACCAATACTCCTTTGTTGCGCTTTACCTGTCCTCTATACAGTTCTTCTATACCTTCCTTTTCCAGCAGGAAGCTTTCCAATTTCCAATCCAGCTCTTGGATGGATATGGCGATGATCGCAAGCCGTTCTTCCATCGCTTCTCGTCCGATCTGCAGCGTGTAGGCGATATCTGCGAGACCTATACGCGGGTCATTCAGCTCTCTAATGGCAGATAGCAATCTTTGCGCCTGCTCGTTCAGCCTTTCCCTGTTCTTGGCCGATAGCACAATCATGGCAGGATGAAGAGACGCAGGAGCAGCTTGCAGCTGACCAGTCTCTGCTGGAATGTACTCTTCAATTACCACATGCGCGTTAGACCCACCTGCCCCGAAGGCCGAGACTCCTGCCAACCTTGGATATTCCTTGATTTCACCATCCATGGATACGACAGGTCTTTTCCATTCCTCTAATGTCTGCTGTACTTTAAAAGGACTATCACTAAAATCGATGTTGGTATTTAACTTGCTTGAATGCAGTGAAGGCACCAATTGTTTATATTTCAACTGCAACAGCACCTTTGTCACCGCAGCAATACCGGCTGCGCTCTCACAATGTCCGATATTAGACTTGGCAGACCCAATTGAACAGAACTGCTTGTCTCTGGTATATTCCCGGAACACCTTTTGTAAGCCTGCAATTTCAATCGGATCACCCAGAGGAGTTCCTGTCCCATGCGCCTCTATATAGCTAATGGTTCTAGGGTTGATTCCCGCCTCCTGAATAGCCTGCCCAATCACGCTAGCCTGTGCGTTAGGGTTGGGTACGGTATATCCATTGGTTTTTCCTCCGTGATTCACTGCAGTACCTTTTATGACGCCATATATCCGGTCTCCATCTGCTATAGCTTTGGCCAGCGGCTTGAGCAGCAAAGCCCCGACTCCTTCTCCTGGCACATATCCGTCACCCTGTCCGAAGCTTTCACACCGCCCATTGCTTGATGCAAAGCTTCCCTGTCCGAGTAATAGATATTTGTTAGGATGGACGGAAACGTTGACTCCCCCTGCAACCGCCAATTCACATTCTCCATGCTGCAGTCCGTGACAGGCCATATGGATTGCTGTCAGTGACGAAGAGCACATCGTATCCACAGCGATACTTGGTCCATGAAAATTACAAAAATACGATACACGGTTGGCAACCGCCGAAGCATTCCCGAGAAGCCCGAGCATATTCCCTTTGGCTTGTTCCTGGGCTCCATAAAGCTGATATTCGTGATACATTACTCCGACATAAACGCCAACATTGCCTTCCATGCCGCCAAGTCCCCGGTCTGCACCAAGAGTTTCGCGCGTATAGCCCGCATCCTCTATGGTTTCATACACACATTCCAGGAAAAGGCGCTCTTGAGGGTCCATCGTTTCCGCTTCTCTTGGCGAAATGTTGAAAAACAACGGGTCAAACCAGTCCACTCCATCGATGAACCCTCCCCACTTGCTGTAGGTTTTCCCGGGCTTCCCTTTAGTTTCATTAAAGTACAGGCTGTGGTCCCAACGCTCCTTGGGAATCTCAGTGATGGAGTCCTTCCCATCCCTTAGATTTTTCCAGAACTCCTGGATACCTGCTGCCCCCGGATATCTTCCCGATATCCCTATAATGGCAATGTCCAAGCCCTTCTCTTCCTGATGGGGCTGCGTACCTGTCGGGAAAGGCCATGTACGTCTGCGACTCGCAGCGATCGAAGTCAAAGGCTCTATTGCTGCTTTTGCAGGTTCGTTCGCCACTTTATGAGGAGCCGCATTCTTCTCCTGCGCTTTTAAAACGTCTACCAGCCGGCCGTGGTGCGATTCAAGAAAATATCCAGTTAATGAGCGAAGATTATGATATTCAAAAAATAATGTCTTCGGCAGTGAGCCAAACGTTTTCTCCAATTCATTCGTGAGCTGCATGACCAATATGGAATCAATTCCATACCTGTCCATAGGCGCATTTACATTTATACTTTCAGCTGGCAGCTTGATTACAGCCGAAAGCAATGTTTTCAAATAGTCTTCAGCTTTTTCTCTTAGCCATTCTTCGCCGATAATCGAGGCTTCCCCATCTTCCATTCTGGAACGGCCTGAAATCTCTGTTCCTGAAGGCTGTCCCAGAATGGCCGTCTTAATCGTTTGAGGATACCCTTCGATAACCATGACCTGGCTTTTACCGGAAGATAAGCTTTGATACAAAGCCTTTATTCCACTCTCTGTTTCCATGGCAATCATGCCCAGACCTTGCATTGCCTTTTCCGTTTCCCCATCGACATGCATCCCACCGTCCTTCCACAACGGCCAGTTGATCGACAGCGTGTGCCCCTGGCGCTGCTTGCGTGCCGCCAAAGCATTTCGATAAGAAGCATAAGCATCCATAAAGCCATTGGCAGCAGAGTAGTCAACCTGACCTACATTGCCAACACTTCCGGCGCCGGAAGAAAACAGGATAAAGAAATCCAGAGGCAGGGAGTTGCAGGCCTGATCCAGATGGATCAACCCTGAGACTTTGGGAGTCAGCACTTCTCTAACTTCTTCTATCGTCTTTTTGATGATGAAGTTGTCCCGTATCACTCCTGCTGTGTGTAAAATACCGTTAAGACCGCCATATTGCTCGACGATGCCATGAATTAACTCGGTGACCGCTTCCTTTTGACCCACGTCCACCTGTCTGTACTCTATATGACCTTCCAGCGCTTCCAATTCGCTTAACAAGGTCTGTTTATCCGCTGACAGAGGTGATCGTCCTACCAGTACGACGGTGGAGTTTTTCACATTGCACAGGATGTCTCTGGCAAAAATCAGTCCCAGGCCGCCTAGACCGCCAGTGATGAGATAGGTCCCTCCATCTTTCCATGGCTGGGCTGCATCTTCATGCAAGGTTTCAATTTCTTGCCACTTTAAAGCCTGTCGCTTGTCGCCATGATATCGTATTCGTTCACCGTACTGGCCGTAACGGTTCTCTTGTAATTTTGCAATAATCCCCTCAGGGCCATCCTTGGCATCAAGCTCTAGCAGTTGACCCATGACATTCGGGTTTTCTTTTTGGGCGGTTTGCAGCATGGCAAAGAACCCGGAATAAACCTGTTGGTCATTTCGGGCAGGGACTGCAATTTGCAGCAAAGTTTTTTGTTTGTGTATATCCAGCATTATATTTTGCAATTCTTCAAATATCTGAATAGTGTAGTCTTCAAACCGCGCATCCAAGTCATTACTCGATGACTGTAAAACAATGCAGCGAGTACCATCCATACGAGCTGCAATATCCTTTCTGGAAATACCTTCAAATTCGCACAGAATCACAATATGCCGTATATCGTTGAACGCGTTCTCTCCTGCAAGGACTGCCTCCTCCCAGACCGGCTCCAGCATGAGTGTGCCCACATTCTCGACGAAATCTGCTTGCCCTGCTCCTTTTTCCAGTTCTCTGGATGAGAGCCCTTTGAGCTGCACACAAATCTTTCCGCTCTCGTCGCAGAGATCGATATGTACTATGCTCAATCCATTTAGTGTCTCCTCACTCGCTTGTCTGAAAATCCGTGCCCACATCACAGAAGTGCATTTTTCGAATATTTTCAGTTCCTGCAAGGCAAAGGGTACCGAGAGGTTGCCTTCAGACACATGTTCTTCTCGATCCATCACCAACCCGATTGTGGCCTGCAAGGCTGAATCCATTACAGCCGGATGCAATACAAATTCACTTTGGGTATGAGATACATTGGATGGAAGGGACAGCTTTGCCAGCACGAAATCCTTTCCCCGTAAGATGGTCTCGATCCCCCGGTGTCCCGGGCCATAGTCTATTCCCATAGCTCTGAAAGCTTCATAGCATTGGCTTGAAGATAGTGAACTGTGAATACATTCTGCCTGTAAAACATTCAGGTCCAGGTACTGCGGCTCACCGCTTCTCTCCAACACAGCTATCCCCTGGCTGTGTATAATTTCTTCGGCGTCTTCTTCCCCCCCGCTGTATATTTCAAACGCAATCGCTCCATCGTCCTGAGGATATAGGCTGGTGTGTACCCTGATCGGTTTGTTAGCTACAACGATGGGCTGAGCCCATACTACATTTCTCAGTTGAATACGGGTCTCACCCTCCATGACATCTCCTGCTGCTTCTTCTACGGCCGCTCGCACCATTTCAAGGTAAGCCACCCCAGGTAATGTCGGTTGGCCCATGACTCGGTGATCTGCTAGGAAAAATTCCCGGCCTGTAAAGGTGGAGTCGTAGCGCTGCCCGGAGAGATCGGAAGTATTTTGATGCAGCAAAGGGTGAATTTGGGCGGTCATAGCCGGGTTTATATTCTCCTGGCCCATGTCTGTCTCAGACAACCAATAGCGTTCCCTCTCGAAAGGATAGGTCGGCAGACTGATTCGCTGGGGCTTGGTTGCTCCATAAAGTGCATCCCATTCAATAGTTGCGCCATTAGTCCATAATTTGGCTACTTTATCAATTCTTTTATTCTGAAGCCAGGTCCGAACGAGGGTTCCAGTATCTTCGTCAGAATCAAAAAGTTCAATATCGTCTCTAGCATCGTCCACTTGTCCAGTTAACACCTTGTCCGACGAGTTGCCATTCACAAAATGTTCCAGCTCATCGACCAGATTTTCTCTTGAATCCGCCAAAAACGCGAGGCGCCAGTTCATAGCCTCTCTGCCCACTTGCAGGGTATAAGTCAGGTCTGACAGTTTAGTGCTTTCGTGCAATTTAACAAATTCCATCATGTCGGCGGCATAGGATTTCAGGGCTTGTTCGCTTTTGGCAGAAAGTACAAATAGCACTGGGTTGTCTTGATCGACTGGGTTCAGCTGCACCTCAGAGGTTACAGGCACATATTCTTCAATAACCATATGCGCATTAGTACCGCTAAACCCGAAAGCACTGACGCTTGCACGTCGAGGTATCCCCGGTTTGGACTCCCACTTTTGTAGCCCAGTGTTAATGTAAAACGGGCTTTCCTCCAAAGAAATATGTTCATTTAGGGATTCAAAATTGATGGTTGGCGGCAATTGCCGATGTTTCATGGCGAGAAGCACTTTCATTATGCCAGCTACTCCGGCCGCTGTTAGCATATGTCCCATATTGCTTTTCAGCGATCCCAGCGCGCAATAGCCCTTTTTGTTCGTATAGGATCGGAAAGCTTCGGTAAGCCCTTCCACTTCGATCGGATCGCCCAGTTTGGTACCTGTCCCATGGGCCTCTACCATAGAGATCGTTTCAGGATTAATATTGAACCGCTGGTAAACCTCACTTTCAAGCGAAATCTGTGAATTTACACTTGGAGCAGTAATGCCGTTGGTTTTCCCATCCTGGTTCATTCCCCATCCCCGGATAACCCCATAGATGGAGTCCTTGTCCCTGATTGCATCAGAGAGCCGTTTTAATAAAATAACGCCAACCCCTTCTCCAGGGACAAACCCGTTTGCACGGGCGTCAAAAGTAAAGCATCGTCCATCCTTGGACAGCATTCCTGCTTTGCTGGTCATGACATGCATCCCTGGCCCTGCCATGATCATTACTCCGCCCGCCAAAGCAAGATCGCTTGTTTCTAAAACAAGGCTGTTGCAAGCTTCAGCTATAGCTACCAGAGAGGAAGAGCATGCGGTATCAATCGCCAGAGAAGGGCCCTTCAAATTCAGCAAATACGAAATCCGAGCCGATAAAATGGAAGGCGCTCCTCCCATAAGAACCTGCGCATTCAACCCCTGTCCGCTCATGGACCTTCCATAATCACTAGCTGCACAACCTACAAAAACACCGCAACGGCTCCCTGACAGTGAGGCTGGATTCAATCCGGCATCTTCAATGCATTTCCAGCTACTTTCCAGAAATAGACGCTGTTGAGGGTCCATCATCTCTGCTTCCGCAGGAGATATATTAAAGAACAACGGGTCAAATCGATCTATATCCTCTAGCACACCCATCCACTTGCTATAGGTTTTCCCCTCAGCCTTGGGATCAGTATCATAATATTCATCAATGGACCAGCGTGTTGAAGGAATTTCCGATATACAATCCCTGCCCTGAGCCAGGTTATCCCAGAACTCAGTCAATGTCTTGGATTTGGGGAACTGACCCGCCATGCCAATAATTGCGATAGAATCCTTCTCCTGACCATGCGGCATACTGGGCACAGATTTTTTCATATCCGCCTGCTTGAGCAGTTTGTGCGCACCATCGCTATTCGGAAGTTGTCCGTAGGCCGTCTGAATCCGTTCCTTGACCTCTTGCTGATTCACAAACGTTTTGTCCTGCATTTTTATTTCTTTCTCAATCGTTGCCGCCAGCTTTTCTCTAATCGGCTGAGCCATATGGTTTTTCAGCTCAATCAATGACTCTCTTGGCGACTCGGACAGTTTCCTTGCCAGCTGCATTGCGTACGGTACCACTTCATTTCTCGGCAGAACAGGAAAAGGAGTCCCTTTGGACTCCAGTTCTGAACCGCTATATCTAGTACCAGTGAATAAAATTTCCTGCGCCATGCTAACTCCGAATTTTTCAGGAAAAATGAGGGTTGAGCCCGCACCGGGAGTAAAGCCGTATTTCATAAAATTAGTAGTGTAGATGCTTTCTCTACTCATCACGATAAAATCGCAAAACATCCCCATGCACCAGCCTGCGCCAATTCCATGTCCCTGCATAGCAGCAATGACTGGCAGCTTGCAATCCAGTGCAATCTTGTAAACATTGGTATCGCTATATTTCGCCTTTCCCTCATGAATGGCCAGCAATCCCTCCTGCGTACCCCCTGTGGCAAAATAGGTGTCATATCCCGTCAGAATCACGACTTTATAGTTCTCGTTAGCCTGCACCGTAGCGAACGCCTGGTTCAGGCCCACAATCAGTTCATCGGAAAATGTATTTTTGTGCACGGTATCCTTCATTGTTAACAGGACAATGCCATGCTCAAATTCCTGCAATTGAACCACAGGCGGCACTTCCGTTTCGCCGTTGCTCTCCTTCTCCGGTCCGTGAAAGCTGTCCAATGGCTGTAGCGAAAGAGACAATTCCTCTGAAGTTGATTCCTGTGACCGGACTTCCAATGATTCTTCCAAAGATTCATCCGAAAGCCCGCCCATCAATTGGCGCAATCGTGCTTCGGCATCTTCAGAATTTATTTCCCCTGTTTGTACCGCACGAAAAATATCTTTTGGATCCATAAAAATGCCCTCCTAGCCGTATGAAATAGGACGAATATCGTGTCGGCAATTTACGAGTGTAATTGCTTGAACAACTGATCGGCCTGCTCAACATTTAATTCACCTTGCAGCACCTTCTGGATCAACGCTTGCATGGGCTGCGTAGAAGTTGACTCTACAGGTACTTGGTTTGAGGCTCCCGCCGATTTGCTTAATTCCTTTGCTAAATATTTGGAAAATTCTTTGATGTTAGGATAGTCATATACTCTGGTTGCTGAAATAGCCGTTCCAAACCGTTTATTCACGTCCTGTACCCACTCTACGCCTATAATAGAATCCAGTCCCATATCGATAAATTTATCGTCTCGGCCAATATCCTTTTCATCCATACTCAAGGATTTAGCGAGACTTTTAATTAGTTCCTTCTCCAATGCATCCACCCGTACAGCCGTAGGTCCGTTAGCAGGTCGCTTGGCCTCATCCCTGACAGCGGGCTGCGGTGTAGAATTGATAGGTTTAGGCTGCGGGGGAGCAGGCTTCAATTCTGCAGGCTTAGCTGCCTTTTTGGGTGCGTCGGCTACCTTCTCGATATTAGAGACTGAGCGCAGCAAAATACCCTGCGGCTTTTCAGGTACCTTTGCCAATGTCTGTACCTGCACATTAGCGTTGGCAGTAGGAGGGCTGAAAACAACGGGCTCTTGCTTTTGTGCTGGAATATCAACTACAGGGAGCTCCGTCTTGACTTCCTTGGACTGGCTTCCAAACGTAGAGATCCAATAGCTTTCCTTGGCAAATGGATAGGTTGGCAGACTCATCCGATGAGGTCTAACCTTTCCGTAAAGCCTGTTCCAATCGATTAGTAGTCCCTGAACCCACAGCTCTGCCAGCTTTGTATACTTGCTCTTGCTTATCCAGATATCCACCAATTGTTCCATGTCCTCGTCTGCTTCAAGAACCATCAGAATATCTTTATTTTTCTTTGCCTGACCCGAATAGAGTCCGTCGATTTCCTCATTCCCCGCTAGGAAGCTCTCCAGCTTTCCTTCAAGCTCCGCCGTAGACTTAGCTATGACTGCTAACCGTTCCTCCATAGCTTCCCGTCCCACCTGAAGGGTAAATGCTATATCCTCCAAACTGGCCTCCGCGTATTCCGGTGTTCTGAGTGCAGAAAGCAATCTTTGCACCTGCTCGTACAATCGCTCCTGATTTTTGGCTGACAGCACAACCATGGCCGGGCTTTGCAATATCATAGGAGCTTGTCTAGTCTCCTGCACCTCAGGGACATATTCTTCAATGAGCACATGTGCGTTGGAGCCTCCAGCACCGAAAGAAGAAATACCTGCAATTCTTGGGTACTCAACGGTCTTCCCATTTATCGTGGCGACCGGTCTTTTCCACTCTTCAAGCTCCTGCTGAACTATAAAAGGGCTATTGCTAAAGTCGATGTTCGGGTTGAGTATGCTTGAATGCAGCGAAGGTGCGATTTGTCCGTATTTGAGCTGAAGGAGCACCTTAGTCACTCCTGCAATCCCTGCTGCACTCTCGCAATGCCCTATATTGGATTTTGCCGAACCAATGGCGCAGAACTGGGTGTCTTCCGTGTATTCCTGGAAAACCTTTTGCAATCCAGCGATTTCAATGGGATCACCTAAAGATGTCCCGGTGCCGTGTGCTTCAATGTAACTGATTGTTCTGGGGTTTATACCAGCTTTCTTAAAGACCCTTCCAATTACACTAGCCTGCGCCTTAGGATTTGGAACTGAAAAGCCATTGGTCTTCCCGCCGTGATTCACAGCGGTTCCCTTGATGACCCCGTATATGTGATCGCCGTCTGCTATTGCTTTGGTCAGCGGTTTGAGCAACACGGCCCCTACGCCTTCACCCGGCACATACCCATCTCCGCCTTCTCCGAAGCTTTCGCATCGTCCCTTGCTTGATACGAATCTTCCCTGCCCAAGCATCAGGTATTTGTTCGGATGAATGGAGACATTGACACCGCCAGCAACGGCAAGCTCACACTCGTCTTGCTGTAAGCTCTGGCAGGCAAGATGTATGGTCGTCAATGAGGATGAACACATCGTATCCACAGCCATGCTTGGTCCGTGGAAATTACAGAAATAAGAAACACGGTTTGCAATGGAGGCCGGATTCCCCGGAACGGCAATCATTTTGCCTCTAGCCTGCTCCTGCGCCCCGTAAAGCTGATATTCTTCGTACATAACGCCGACAAAAACGCCTACATTCCTTTCCAGTCCAAGCCCTTCCCGTGTATAACCTGCATCCTCGATCGTTTCATAGACGCATTTCAGAAACAAGCGCTCCTGTGGATCAATAATCTCTGCTTCTCTAGGAGAGATATTGAAAAACTTCGGATCAAATTGATCCACGCCTTTGATAAAGCCTCCCCACTTGCTGTAAGCTTTTCCAGACTTGCTCCCTTCCTCATCAAAGTATATGCTGTGATCCCAGCGCTCTTTGGGAATTTCCGTAATGCAGTCCTTTCCATTACGCAGATTGTTCCAGAATTCCTCAACATTCTCGGCCTCAGGATACATGCCCGACAAGCCGATAATGGCAATATCCCCCGTACCACCTGCTGCTTTCGGCTGCGGTTGGAGTTTTTTCTGATCCAGCAATTTTGCCTGAGCCGGCATTTCACGAGCTTGTCTTCGGCTGCTGGAAAGCGGCCTTTCCGGGTTCTCTTTCACAGTGGAAGACGTAAACGCTTGGACGGCGTTGACCTCTTCCTCCATTCCAAGCAGTTGAATCAGCTGCTTCTGGTGAACTTCAAGAAAATATTGGGTCAGCTCCCGGATACTCTGGTATTCAAAAAACAACGTTTTGGGTAATGTGCCGAATGTTTTCTCCAATTCACGTGTCAGCTGTCTGATCATAATAGAGTCAATTCCATACTTCTCCATAGGGGCATCGGCTTCAATCTGCCTTGCCGGCAGTCTGATGGATGTAGCAAGCAATTGCTTTAAATAATTTGCCGCTTTGTCGGCAAGCAGGTCTTGACCGATTCCAGGCTCCTTTCTGCTCTCCATGATCATAGAGGAGGCATCTTCAACCTGATTCAGGGATGGCTGCTGCAGGAGCGTTTCTCTAAGCTGGCTGGCATGCCCTTCCAATACCATGACTTGATCTTTTCCAGAAGCCAGACTCTGGTATAAAGCCCGCATTCCTGTGTCGGTCCCCATAGCGAACATCCCCATTTCCTCCATGATTTGTTCCATTTCACTATCAATACGCATTCCGCCTTCCTTCCAGAGCGGCCAGTTGATTGAAAGCGTCTGCCCATAGCGTTGCTTCTGTTCTACAAGTGTATTGCGATATCTGGCATAGGCATCCATAAAGGCATTGGCAGCAGCATAGTCAGCCTGTCCTATATTCCCAAGACTGCCTGCAACAGATGAAAACAGAATGAAAAAGTCCAGCGGAATATCCTTGCAGGCCTGATCCAGATTCGTTAACCCTGTAACCTTTGGCGCCAATACTTTCTGCAATTCCTCTTCTGTTTTTTTAATCATAAAATTATCGCTGGTTACTCCTGCAGCGTGAATAATTCCGTCCAGTTTCCCAAACTCTTCCCGAATATCCCGAACCAAATCCTCAACCGCTCTGTTATCGTCGACATCGGCCTGCCGAAATACGACTCTTGCTCCTAGAGCCTCTATTTCCTCAATCCTTGCTTTGGTGTGACCACGGAGTATAGATCGTCCGACGAGAATTAACGCGACATCTTTAGCCTGTCGTGCCATTTCTTCAGCCAGAATCAAACCGAGGCTGCCGGTTCCGCCAGTAATCAAATAAACCCCTTTGTCCTTCCAAGGAATACGGTCCACTTCCTGCGAGGATTTGATTTCCGTCCATGCGGCAGCATATCGTCTGCCCCACTGGTAGCGGATATGTGTACTCATGAAGTTGCGGCTATTTTCTTGCAGGATATTTATAATATCTGCTGCATTTTCCTCCACATCCACTTCGATCAGTTGGCCCACCAGTACGGGATTCTCAAGCTGCGCTGTTTGCAAGAGTCCGTAAAGTCCGGAGAATACCTGTCTGTAATCCTGTACCGGAATGACAAGCTGAACCAATGTTTTGTGTTTGGATTGGGTTTTGAGCACCTGTTGAATTTGCTCAAACACCTGTGCTGCATAAGTTCTAAAGCGTGCATCCATGCTTTCCTCTTCGGATTGCAGGATAAGACAATGCACCCCGTTCATCTGTGATTCAATCATTTCCCCGGAAATATGTGCTGGTTCACATAAAATGACCAAATGCTGCCGATATTCAGGTGCTGTTCCTCCCGAGACAAGGGCTTGTTCCTCCCATACAGGCTCAAGCATCAAAGTCTCAGATATCGTCAATTCATCTGAGCCCCCTGTTCCTCCTTCTGCAATTCGCGATGTCAAGCCCTTCATGCTTATACAAACATTCCCCTGCATATCGCACAAATCAATATCCAGCTTTTGCACTGGACCATCCTGTCTGCTGCCTTCACGATTACGGACCCAAGCCCACATCTCTGATGTGCAGCCACTAAACACCTCAAGCTCTTCCAATGCGAACGGTAAAGCCGGCTTTATTGAAACTTTTCCGTCAGACATGGCAGCGCTGTATGTGTCCATCATCAGGCCTATGGACGCCTGCAAAGCGGAATCCATCAAGCTAGGATGCATCACAAACTGTCCCATGGTCTGGTAAATAGAAGAAGGCAAGGACAATTTGGCAAGTACCTGATCCACGCCAGTGTAGATCTTTTCAATTCCTTGATGCCCTAGCCCATAGGAAACCTGCATGGCTGCAAACGCCTCATAACACTGCTGGGATGAATAGGTTCCCAGATTGCACTGCTCCAGCAGACCCTCAATATCTATGGCAGGAATCTCAGCCAACGGAGCAATTGCTGCGCTGCCTTCGCTATGCACAACTAACTCTGTATCCACTGTTTCAGACTTGCTGTAGATTTCATAGGCAATTTCTCCGTCTTGCAGGTAGAGCCCGATATTTATAGCAATCGGCCGCTCCCCAGCTACCACAGGCCGGAGCCATAATACATCTTTTAAACGAACACAAATCCGACTTTCTTCCGAAGATGTAGCGACTTGCTCTACTGCCGCTCGCGCCATTTCAAGGAAGGCCACTCCAGGCAAAAGCTTCTGTCCCTTGATCACATGGTCAGCGAGGAAAAATTCTCTTCCCGTAAATGTGGAGCTGAACTGAAGTCCATAAATATCGGACGTATTTCGCTGAAGTAAAGGATGAATGATAGCTGACGTCTCCTGCTTCAGCACAACATCGTTGGCACCCCTCAGGTTATTGGTATCGGTTACGCAATATCGTTCTTTGGCAAAAGGATAGGTCGGCAGGCTGATACGGTTTGGCTTATGCTTTTCGTACAGCACGTCCCAGTCAAAAACCGCGCCTTTTACCCAAAGATGTGCGATTTGGGCGTAGTCGCTTTCACTAGCCAGCGACTCAATCGTCTCGGCCGCGCCCGCTCTTGTTTCCTGTTCTCTATAGCGTTTTGCCTGCCCTACATATAAGCTAGGGATGCCTTCTCGCCCTTCCACAAATCCCTTTAGCTTCTCTTCAAGCTCGAAGAGCGAAACTGCAGTGAAGGCCAAACGTTCTTCCATCGCTTCGCGCCCCATCTGCAGGGTATATGCTATATCTCCCAGACTGCCGTCTGTGAACTGGCGCTCCCGGATTGCAGCCAGCAATTGCCGTGCCTGGTCTTGCAGCTGTCCTTCAGTCTTGGCTGACAGTACGACAATAGCCGGCTTTTCGGTTGCGAAGGTTACCGGATCTTTCTCCTGATTTTCCCGAACATATTCCTCGATGATCAAATGAGCATTGACGCCGCCGAATCCAAAAGAGCTGACACCTGCTCTCCGAGGAATATTGTGCCCAGAAGCATCTTGCTGCTGCTTCCATTCACTCGTCTCCTGGACGATATAGAAAGGACTGTCTTCAAGTTTGATATAGGGATTAATGGCATCGCAATGAAGGCTTTTAACAAGCTTTTTATGCTTCAACTGAAGCAGAACTTTGATGACACCAGCGATTCCGGCAGCCAGCTCCAGATGTCCAACATTGGTCTTCACCGAACCTAGGCCACAATGGGGCTCTTTGATCCCGGGTCCCTTTGTACTCTCATATAGCTCTTTAAAGGCTGCTTTCAGTCCGTTGATTTCAATAGGATCACCCAACTCGGTGCCTGTCCCATGGGCCTCAATGTAAGAGACTGTTCTTGGGTCGATACCAGCCTTTGTATATGCATTTACCAGTAAATCCGCCTGTGCCCTCGGATTAGGTGCTGTCAGGGAATTAGCCCGGCCACCATGATTGACAGCTGTGCCTCGGATTACGCCGTAAATATGGTCTCCAGCCTTTTCTGCGTCCTTCAGCTTTTTCAGGAAAACCATGCCTGCCCCTTCACCACGCACATAACCGTTGGCTTGATCAGAGAAGGTTTTGCACCGGCCATCCTCACACAGCATCCCTGCTTTATTGAAGCTGATATGAAGCTCAGGTGTGATAATTGCATTGACACCACCTGCAATGGCCATTTCGCAGCTTCCATCTTCTATAGCCTTTACGGCCCGGTGAATGGCCACCAGCGAACTGGAGCAGGCAGTTTCGACAGGCTCGCTCGGACCATGAATATTAAGGAAATAGCTCATACGATTCGGTCCCACCGATGGCGCCATTCCGCTAGAGGAATACGCCTCCACACCCACATCTCCCTGATAGATCATTCCGCTGTAGCCGCTGTTCGCAGTTCCTGCAAAGATACCTGTACGACTTCCCGACAGTCTCGCTGCCTGAATGCCTGCATCTTCAATCGCCTTCCAAATATAGGTCATTAACAGACGCTGCTGCGGGTCCATGAGTGCAGCTTCCCTCGGTGAAATTCCAAAAAATAAAGGGTCAAACTCATAGATCCCGTCAATAAACCCGCCCCACTTGATGTTTGTTTTATTGGTCTCTTCCGCAGGGTCACCGTAATACGCCTTCCAATCCCAGCGATCTTCAGGTATTTCAGTGATACAATCCCTGCCTTTCTCAAGATTTTTCCAAAACTCATCTACATCCCGGGCCATGGGAAAGACACCGCTTATGCCTACGATTGCAATAGGTTCAGAACCAGCCTGGGTCTGTTGCGGCATAGCTAGCACATTCTCGTTTGCAAATCGGGAACGCTGGCGTCTACTGCGGATGCTGTCTTCCCTATCATCCTCTTCATTCTGCACGGCAGGCTCAGTCCGGGTCTGGACGACAAACTGCTCACCAAGCAAGGTGGCATATTCGTCCACTAAATACCTGCAGAAGTCATGAAGTGTAGTGTATTCAAAGAATACGGCAGGAGTCAGCTCAAGCCGATACAAGTGATTGATGTTGTTGGCAAATTGCGTGAGCAAGATCGAATCGAAGCCATACTCACTCAGTTCTACATAGGCATCAATATCTTCAAGCTTGACTTTCAGCAATTTCGATACCGCCTGCATCATGGCGATTTGCACCTTGTCCTGCAGGTCCGGCGCGGCATTTCCGTCAGTCGTGGAAATGGCTGAAATAATTGCTGAAGCACCCGTCGCCTTTTCAAACTGCCCGGTTTCCGGAATATCTAAGCCTATTGCTCTTTTCATTTTCTCGAGATTGCCTTCCAGCACCATAACCTGATCAGCACCCGTAAGCATGGCGCAGTACAAAGCCTGAATACCAGAAGAAGTTGAAATACTGCCCATGCCTGTGTGCTGCTTTACCAGCTTCTCTGTCTCCTCATCAATATGCATCCCGCCTTCTTTCCATAGTGGCCAATTGATGGATAGCGTTTGCCCCTGGCGTTGCTGTGATCCTGTCAATGTGCTCCGGTATCTGGCATAAGCATCCATAAACGCATTAGCGGTAGAATAGTCTGCCTGTCCCTGATTGCCCAGCCCTCCGGCAACCGACGAAAACAGAATGAAGAAGTCAAGAGGCAAGTGCTTGCTCGCCTGATCCAAGTTCACTACTCCTAAAACTTTGGGAGCGAGAACCTCCAGCATTTCCCCGCTATTTTTTTGGAGTATGCGGTTGTCACGAATTACTCCTGCACTGTGAATAATGCCATTCAGGCTCCCGAATTCTGCCTCAATTCCCCGAATTAAATCAGCCACCACCTGCTCCCGGGTCACATCGGCCTGCTTATATGCTATTCGTGCTCCTAATGACTCCAATTTCTTTATCTCTGCCCGCTTGCCCTCATCCAGTGCTGAACGCCCCGTTAAAATTAACACGACATTATGGACTTTATTCGCTATCTCTTTGGCAAAAATAAGTCCCAAGCCACCGGCACCACCGGTAATGAGATATACTCCGTTCTCCTTCCACGGAATGTCCGCCGTTTCCGGAGAAAATGGAATCTCGTTCCAGCTGAAAATCCACCGTTTACCTTTCCCATACCGGATCTGGATGTCTCCAGGACTCCAGCTGTTTTCTTTTAAAATATCTATGATTGTACTCGGGGCCTCATCCTGTTCAAGTTCTATCAACTGCCCCACCAGTTTTGGATGTTCTATTCTGGAGGTTTTTAAAAGACCTGAGAGCCCTGATACAAGCTGCTGTTCCTCCTGGTCGTTAGTAACAATCTGGATTAACACCTTGCCATGATTTTTTTCTCTAAAAATTCTTTGTATTAGCTCAAGTATCTGAACGGTGTAATGCTGAAACTGTTCCCCGATTCCGTTTTGATCAGGTTGCAATATTATGCACTTTGCGCCGCTTATTTGAGCTTCTACTTGTTCACGAGAAATATAGGACGGCTGGCAAAGGATCACGACATGGCGATCATATACAGGTAAATCACCCTCTATGCTAACTCCCTGCTCTTTCCACACGGGTTCAAGCATCAAGGTACCAGAATTGGACTGCGCGTCTGTGGGAATAGAGTCTATATCCAGAATTCTTGATGAATAACCCTTTATCCTCACGCAGATCTCTCCGGTTTCGTCGCTCAGGTCAATATCTAGTTTCTGTGCCTTATCTCCTGCTGTACCATCTGCACTGTATCGAATCAGCGCCCACATGGTGGAACTGCAATGTTTTATAATTTCAACTTCCTGAATGGCATACGGCAGAGCGGGCTTAATCTCGCGAGAGCCCAGCGTCAAGCCTATGGATGCCTGGAAAGCTGAATCAATCATGCTTGGATGCAGGACAAATTGGCCTTGATTGTCAGAGACTGAGGAGGGCAAGGATAGCTTCGCCAGCACTTGGCCATCTCCGGCATATACCATCTCAATCCCCTGATGCCCAGGACCATAATCAATCCCCAGCTCTCTGAAAAGGTTATACAATGCTGCCGGATGGAAGCTTCTGCTGCATGTATCCTGCAAATCTTTAATATTCAATGCAGGAACCTCCACCGCTGATCTCCGAACCGCATTGCCGTAGCTATATACCATAAGCTCTGTATCATCGGCTCCGTTATTTCCATAAATCTCATATGAAATTTCTTGATCTTCATTCTGGAAAAGCCCGATATGCAGCTGTATTGGGCCATCCTCTACGGCAATAGGCCGTGCCCAAACCACGTTTTTAAGGCACATTCCGACCAGGTCGCCCTCATCCGTCCCTAGTGATTGCTCCACTGCCGCCCGCGCCATTTCAAGGGATGCGGCCCCAGACAGCACCTTGCGCCCATTCACCACATGATCCTTCAGGAAAAACTCCTGGCCTGTAAAGCTAGAACTGAATCGCTGCTCCGAAAAATCGGAAGTGTTTTGGTGCAGCAAAGGATGAAGCGTTGCAGCCATGACAGAAGTTGTACCTTTACCAGCCTTACTGTCTAGCTCGGGCGCCCAGCACCGTTCTTTTGCAAAAGGATAGGTGGGCAGACTAATCCGACGAGGCTTGATGTTCCCATACAGCTTGTTCCAGTCCATCGTTAGCCCCTGTACCCACAGCTCTGCAATTTTCCCCAATTTTCTTTTCTTGATCCAGGTTTCAAGCAAGGATTTGGCATCTTCATCTGCCTCAAAGAGCACGATCCCGTCCTTGCCCTTTTTCACCTGAGCCGTCAGGACTCCAGCTGGCCGTTGGTGATGAACCAAGCCATCCAGCGCTTGTAGTAGATTCTCTTTTGAATCTGCCACAAAAGCCAGACGGTGGTTCATCGGCTCACGGCTTACTTGCAGCGTATACCCCATATCTGTCAAGTTAAGGTTGGGCTGAGTGGCAATAAAGTTTCTCATGTTTTCGGCATAAGTTACTAGTTGCTGTTCATTTTTGGCAGACAATACGAAAAGAACGGGACTATGTGACTCGTCGTCTGCTGGTGAAATTGCAGCCTCTGGACGATATTCTTCAATAATAAGATGGGCATTGGTACCGCTAAAACCAAAAGAGCTCACAGCGGCCCGCCTTTTGTTACCTTGAGAAGGTTGCCAGTCCTTTAATTGTGTATTTACATAAAATGGAGAATCATCGAAATCAAAATGTTCATTCGGGTTCTTGAAATTCAGTGTCGGTACCAGTTTCTTATGCTTCATGCATAACAGCACCTTTTGCATGCTTGCTACGCCTGCTGCTGCCGAAGTATGCCCGATATTACTCTTTACCGAGCCTATGGCACAGAACTTCTTCTGATCTGTTTTTTCTTTGAAAGCTGTGCATAAAGCCTCCAATTCAATAGGATCGCCCAGCTTGGTGCCTGTCCCATGCATTTCAACATAGCTAATACTTTCGGGTTCAATCTGATACTTATTGTATATCTCCTGCTCAAGCTCTATTTGGCTGTTCGTGCTTGGAGCGGTAATTCCGTTGGTTTTTCCATCCTGATTAATCCCAGTTCCGATAATAACCCCATAGATGTGATCCCGGTCAGCTTCCGCATCCTTTAGCCGCTTCAGAACCAGCACCCCTGCTCCTTCGCCTGGAACAAAGCCGTTGGCACTATTGTCAAATGTCTTACACTGACCATCTGGTGACAACATTCCGGATGCAGACATACCTATATAGGATTCAGGAGTCAGGTATAAGGACACACCGCCGACCAGCGCCATTTCAATCTCTTTATTTGATAAAGCCTGGCAAGCAAGGTGAGTTGCCACCAGCGATGAGGAGCATGCCGTATCTACGGATATGGCGGGTCCTTTCAAATTAAGGAAATAGGAAATACGAGCCGCTGCAATAGCGTTGCTGTTCCCGGTAGTATTGCTGAACTGTGCTTCATTTTTGTAGCGCATCATACTGTACTCATTATTTAAAATGCCAAGATAAACACCGCATTTTTTATTTCCCAACTGTGAGCCGCTATAACCTGCATCCTCAAAGGCTTTATAGGCTTCCTGCAAAAAGATGCGCTGCTGCGGGTCCATCCCTTCCGCCTCGGTAGGAGATATATTAAAAAATAACGGATCAAAATATTCTATATCCTTCAAGGCACCCAGCCACTTGCAATTTACTTTCCCCTCTTGTGCCGGACGCGGATCATACAACGGGTCTACGTCCCAGCGGTTCTTCGGGATTTCAACAATGGAGTTTTGACCTTGAGCGAGATTTTTCCAATATTGCTGTACATCTTCGGCACCAGGATATCTTCCCGAAATCCCAACAATTGCAATTGCATCTTGATTTTCCGAAGTTGCTGGCACTGATTCCTCTTCTGCTTTTACCCGACGCAATGGCACCGTTTCCTCCTTAGGGAGCTGCGCTGGAGAGCATTGGATCGTCTCTGGTCGCGGTAAATGGACTTCTGCTATAGGTTTGACCGTGTCCGAGACTGTGTTCAAGGGCTGCTGAACGAAGCTTTTCTTGCCCCCGTGCTTATTGATTTCTTGTGCCAAAAACTCGGTAAATTGCAGAATAGTCGGATAGTCGTAGACCTTGGTAGCTGCAATGGATGTGCCGTAGCGCTTATTCAAATTTCGAATCCATTCTACGCCTATAATCGAATCCAAACCGATATCTATAAAGTTTCTATCTGCCTCAATCTCGCTTTGCTCCATGTACAAGGCTTCAGCTAGGCTTGCCGTCAGTTCTTTCCGTAATTGCTCTGTAGAGACACCAGACGGAATCGTGCCGAATTGCGGCTGCTTTTCAGGCGATATCGGCATTAAATTAATCTGAAGTGAGGCCTCTGTCTGCTTATCCGTTTCCAATGATACGAGCGGCGGTAAATGCTTTGCAGGCGCCTGATCCAGAATAGACGCAGCAGAAGACGGCATGATTAATTGGGCTACACGATTGCCCAATTCCTTTTCTAAAAATTTGCTAAACTCCCGTATGGTTGGATAATCGTAGACTTTTGTCGCTGTTATGGATGTGTCGTAATGTTTATTAATGTTTCGAATCCACTCTACGCCTATTATGGAATCCAATCCAAGATCAACAAAGTTTTTATCCTCATCGATCTCGTCCCGATCTATATATAAAGCTTGCGCCAGACTTGTTGTCAGCTCCTCCTGCAATATTTCTGACGATATGGATAGGGCAGGAGCCACAGGCGTCTGTTCTTCCGTCTCGTTGTCATTATCTGACGTGTGCATTACCCCTTCCGGGGAAGTTAAAATAATCGGTGCTGTCTGCTGATTGGCAGACTTGCTAAGCTGCGGCTGACTGTCTGACAAATTCCGTAAAGAAATCCCGCTTGGTTTTTCAGAACTACTCGAAAAACTGGATGGCATTAAAGCTTCAGGAAGAGCAGACTGCATTACTTGAGACTGAACATGAACTGCTTTTTCTTGAGATTCACTAGGGATTCTTTCTACAGATGGGATCGTAATATCCGTGATCCAATACCGCTCCTTTGCAAAAGGATAGGCTGGCAAGCTTATTCTCTGCGGCTTGGCATCTCCATAAAGCATGCTCCAGTCCATCGCCAGTCCCTTCACCCAAAGATCCACAATCTTCGCATATTTCCGTTTCCCGATCCAGGCAGTGATCGTTTTTTCCATATCTTCATCTTCTATCAGTGCGGACAGTGCCTCTTTGTTTCGCTTGACCTGTCCTCGGTACAGCTCGGATATCCCATCGTGGCCTTCTAGAAATCCTTCCAGCTTTTCCACCAGTGCTGGCATCGATTCGGCAATTACCGCCAGGCGTTCTTCCATTGCTTCACGTCCTACCTGAAGCGTGTAGGCTGCATCAGCCAGATTGCTTTCTGTGACCTCTCCTTTCCCGATCACGGACAGCAATCTCTCGACCTGCTGTTTCAGTCGATCCTCATTTTTGGCCGACAACACAATAATAACGGGGTTGTGAGCTGTTACACGGATGGGCGCCTTCTCTTCTGGAACGTACTCTTCAATGATGACATGGGCATTGGCGCCTCCTGCTCCAAACGATGAAATCCCAGCCATTCTCGGGTATTCCCGTGTCTCTCCATTGAGCTCAACCACCGGCCGCTTCCATTCCTCCAGCTCCTGCTGTACGACAAACGGCGTCTGCTCAAAAGGAATGTTCGGATTCAGTTCCTGGGCGTGCAGGCTGGGAACCAGCGTCCGGTTTTTCATCTGCAGAACAATTTTCCCAATTCCTGCGATGCCCGCTGCCGCCTCCAAATGTCCGATGTTGGACTTTACAGAGCCCACGGCGCAAAATCCTTTGTCTGCGGTATCTTTCCTGAAGGCCTGGGTCAGACCGGTTACTTCAATAGGATCTCCCAGTTCTGTACCGGTTCCGTGAGCTTCAATATAGCTGATGGTCCGGGCATGTACCCCGGCTCGCTCTAGTGCTGACCGGATCAGCTCCCCTTGAGCAATCGGGTTAGGCACGGTATACCCGTTGGTCTTGCCCCCATGGTTGATGCTCGTTCCCCGGATGAGCGCATGGATCGGGTCTCCATCTGCTATCGCCTTGGACAGCGGCTTCAATAAGACGACCCCCACGCCTTCTCCTGGGACAAAGCCGTTGCCTCCCTTTCCGAAGCTCTTGCACTGTCCGTCTACGGACAGCATCTGATTCGCACAAAGTCCGACATAACTCAGCGGATGCAGATACAGGTTCACTCCTCCTGCCATGGCCAACTCGCATTCTCCGCGGTACAGATGCTCACACGCTTCATGAATCGCGGTCAATGAGGATGAACACATCGTATCCACTGGCATGCTCGGCCCCTGCAAATTAAACAGGTACGAAATCCGGTTGGCTACTGAGCTAAAGGAAGTGTGAGGGAATATTTGCGCTCCCTTCCTCCACAGATCAAGACCATATAGATCAAATCCTGTTTTGGTAATTCCCGCAAATACACCTACCCGGCTGTTATGTCGTACTGCAAGCTGTTCTCTGGTGTAGCCTGCATCCTCCATCGCTTCCCAGCAGGCTTCAATGAACAGCCTTTCCTGAGGGTCCATACTGAGTGCTTCCCGCGGTGCAATATTAAAAAACAGTGGATCGAATTCCGCAAAGCCTTCGATAAAACCGCCCCACTTGCTGTAACTTTTACCATGCGCAGCCGCTTCTTCTTTGTCAGGCTGGAAGAATCCTTCCAGCGACCAGCGTTCCTGCGGGATTTCGCCGATACAATCCTTCCCTGCTTTGAGATTTTCCCAATATTCGTTCATGTCCTTCGAACCTGGATACTTGCCTGCCATACCAATGATGGCGATCGGTTCACGTGTTTCCTCTGCGCCAGACTGCACATAGCTTTGAACCGGCTTCACGTAGCTTCGGGTAAGCTTCGCTGTCACCTCTTCCGCAATCGTTTGTTCCGCAACTGGCGCGCTTTCTTCTTCGGCACACTGGGTTGCCGCAGTCGTTTCCTCCACCAGCTGCATGTCTGGACTCATTCCGACCAACTGCATGCATTCCAGTGCGTATTCCGCCACTAAATGTTCTGCCAGGGCACGCAAGGTCTGGTACTCGTAAAACAGCGTCTTGGACAGCTCGCCAAAAGATCCTGCCAGCTTGGCATTCAACTGGGTAATCATGATGGAATCAATGCCATAGCGCTCTAGCGGTTCATGAGCTTCAATGCTACCAACGCTCAGCCGGGTCACCTCTCCCAACAGCGCCTTGAGATGATGCAAAGTTTTATCGTAAAGTAAGGCCGCATCCAGCTTTGGCGCAGATGCCTGTATCGCACGGACACTGATATGCGGAACGGATTTCGTCAGATAGGCCTCGATTTTTTCAGGCTCTCCTTCTAGGACCATCACCTGCTCTTTGCTTGAGGACAGGCATTGGTACAACGCCTGAATGCCCGACTCGGTCTGTAGAGGCGTAATGCCCATGTTCTGTCTCATGAGCTTTTCCGTGTCCGCATCAATCCTCATCCCGCCTTCTTTCCACAGCGGCCAGCGGATGGATAGCGTCCGGCCCCGCCGTTGCTGGGCTTCCACCAGGGTATTCCGGTATGCTGCGTACGCATCCATAAAGGCGTTGGCGGTGGCATAATCGGCCTGTCCCGGATTGCCCATACTGCCCGAGATGGAGGAAAAGAGCACGAAGAAGTCCAAATCCTGACCGTTGCTCACCTCATCTAGATGAACCAGCCCTTTAACCTTCGGACCCAGCACCTCGATAAATTCTTCCCTGCTTTTCTTGAGAATGAAGTTATCGTGAATGACCCCAGCGCAGTGAATAATCCCGTGAACACACCCGAATTCTTCCTGAATGCTTTCCAACAAGCTGGTAACCGTGTTCCTGTCGGTGATATCCCCCTGCTTGTACACTACTCTGGCTCCTGAGAACTCCAGCTCCTTCAGCCGGGTTTGTCTGTTGCCGTCCAGTGGCGAGCGGCCTGTCAGGATTAAGGTTGCTGCTTGGGTGCGCCGAACCAGTTCTTCGGCAACAAGCAGCCCCAGGCCGCCAGAGCCGCCGGTAATGAGATACACGCCACCGTCTCTCCATGGCAGCTTCTCTTCTGGCCGAGACGACTCGAACCTGCTCCAGCAAGCGGTTTTGCGTTGACCACCCTCATAGCGAATCCATCCATCCACCGGACTGCGGCTGTTTTCCTCCAGCTTCGCCAGTAGGCTTTCCGCAGATTCTCCCTGTTCCACTTCGATCAATTGGCCGATGAGTTTTGGATTTTCCAGTCGGGCGGTCTTCAGCAGACCCGAAAGTCCTGAAAAGAGCCGCCCTTCTCCAGCCGCCGTCACGACAAGCTGAACCAGCACCCTTCCGGCAGGCTTGTCTTTGAGCAGGCCTTGGATGCTCTCAAAGGCCTGAACTGCATAGGCCTGAAACCGCTCTTCCACACGGCTCTTCCCAGATGAGAAAGCCAAGATCTGCGCTGCTCCGTTCACTCGCGCTTCGAGCCGTTCAGGTAAAGCCTTGTCCGGCTCACACAGTAAGATGATACGGCGGTCGTAGGTAGGTGCTTCCACCTCTGGCGATACGTCCTGCTCCTTCCAAACTGGCTCTAGCAACAGGGTATGACTAGCTGTAGCCACAGGTTTTGCCTCTGCTCTGGAAATCGTTGATTTGGTTTCACTTTCTATACTTATGCTTTTAGCCACTTGGGTTTCATTCCCAGGCGCCCAATACCGCTCTTTTGCAAAAGGATAAGTCGGTAGTGGGATTCTGCAATACGGTTCATTTGAAAACAAACGTTCAAAGTCTAACGGATATCCCTGAACATATAAATCCGCAATCGTAGTTAAAAGCTCCAAATACTCGCGGGCTTCACCTGCATTTTGACAGTTTTGAATACATTCATTTCCATATCTCTTCAATGACGTTTGAATGCGTTGGTCTTTTTCGTGTAGTTCAGAATAATAAACTTGAGAAGAATTGCCTTTTTCCAGCCACCTTTTAAGGGACATGACAAGCTCACCTTGATTGCGGGCAACACATGCAAGCCGATGATTGCAGTGCTTTCTCCCAAGCAATAATGTATAGCTCATGTTACCGCAGTCTGCCTCAGGCTCCTGTTCGCAATAGGCAATCAGTTGCTCCACCTGACGGCGTAATTGTTGTGAAGTCCGGGCGGACAGCGGAATGAAATAAGCCGGCTTTTCGCAATGTCTTCGTTTCGTATGTGGAGCCTCTCCAATGACCAGGTGGGCATTAGTACCACTGGCACCAAAGGAGCTGACCGCAGCACAGCGTCTGGCTTCAGGCTCAATCAGCCAATTCTGCAACTGCGTATTGACATAAAAAGGGCTGTCCGCAAACTGAATATTAGAATTGCCTGATTGGAAATGAAGTGAAGGCGGAATCTGCTCATGCTTTAATGACAATAACAGCTTAATTACTCCTGTGATTCCTGCCGCAATTTGCGTATGACCGATATTCGTTTTAATGGACCCGATCGCGCAAAATCCCTTCTTGTCCGTATACTTTCTAAATGTTCGCGTCAATGCCTGATATTCAATTGGATCTCCCAATTTGGTACCTGTCCCATGTGCTTCCACCAATTGGATTTGCTCTGGATGAATATGAAAAGTATCGTACACATATTGCTCCAGCCGCTCCTGAGACTTCTGGCTTGGTGCAGTAAGTCCATTCGTGGTACCGTCCTGATTGATTCCTGAGCCTAAAATCACCCCATAGATGTGGTCACCATCGGCAACTGCTTCCTCAAGCCGTTTGAGTACAACCGCGCCAACAGCCTCTCCTGGAACCATTCCGTCCGCCCTGTCATCAAAGGTATAACAGTGCCCTGTGTGAGACAGCATTCCTGCTCTGTCACCGTATAAATAGCAACGAGGGGTTGTATGAATATACACCCCGCCAGCTAAAGCCATATCCGTTTCTCCAGACCATAAGCTTTGGCAAGCAAGATGGGTGGCAACTAGCGAACTCGAACAAGCTGTATCTACAGCTATTGCCGGTCCGTGAAGATTCAAGTAGTAGGAAATTCTGGCGGGAATCACGGAGCCCATATGTCCCCACAGTGCTTGCGGAGGCAGGTCTTCACCCAGCAATCGCTGGTAATCGCCTTCGGCACAGCCTACATAAACTCCGCACCGACGCCCATCCATCCCTGCACCCGCATAGCCCGCATCCTCTAGAGCATGCCATGCTTCCTCGAGAAACAATCTCTGCTGCGGATCCATGTAAGTTGCTTCCAGTCCGGAAATATTGAAAAAAAGCGGATCGAACTTATCAATATCCTCCAAAAAGCTTCCATAATTGCAGTAACTCGCATTTTTTTCCTGGTATTTTGAAAGATCCCACCGAGTTACCTCTTTTACTAAATCGTCGCCATTCTTAAGGTGATTCCAAAGCTCATCTACATTGTCAGACCCGGCAAACCGCCCGCTCATTCCAATAATCGCAATCGGCTCTCTTTGCGCCAAGCTTTTTCCTGTATTCTCCTGTTTAGGTCTTTCTGGCTCAATCGATGCACTTGCCGTTTGAACCGGATTAAACATATATTCCTTTTCCTTAGGCGCTTGGGTTTCACGGCTTGTATCTTTCCCATCCTCTATGGGATCAGCATTGTGTCCCAAAACTGGTAAAACGATGTCGCCGAATTGGCCTAAAATGTATAACGTCAGTTGTTTGACCGAACTGTAATCAAAGATGTCTGTAGTCTGCAAATGAATGCCCAGTCCCTGATTAACATCCTGTACAAAGTTGACGCCAAGAATAGAGTCCAGGCCATAATCTGCGAATGACTCATAGACATCAATCATAGAAAAGTCCACATTCAAGGCCTCTGCCAACTTCTCTACAATAAGCTCCCTGACATGCTCTTCAGCCATCTCATTGGATACATCAGCAGCTGATTGAATCCCTGTGTCACGCTGTTTCAATGGAGGCTTGCCAGGTTCAAGCTTCTGTTGATCCCGAAGTATACCATCGCTTTCAGCCACAATAATTTGCTGGCCTACTTCATGCGCTTCCTGAGCGGGGAAGAAGACCGACCGGAACCCCTCGCTTTCCAATACCTCCTGCCAACGTTCAGGGTATAAACCGGGAGAGCCTGGAATACGCAGCTCGGGGTCATTATAAAGCCACCATCCCTCCAACAGGCCAAAGGTTAGGTGGTTTAACAGCGAGTTTCCACTAATTTCATTGATAAGAATCAGGCCGTTTTTTCGCAGCGATGCTTTGACATTGCCTAATGTCTGCCGAATGTTCCTCGTAGCGTGCAGGACATTGGTGGCAATTGCAATATCATATCCGCCCGTGTCGATATCTTGTCCCACAGCCGACTCTTCCACATTAAAAATTTTATAAGTCAAGTAAGGATTTTGCGGGCCGTACTCTTTTTGAGCATGCAATAAAAATGCTCTGGATTTATCGGTATAACAGTATTCACGAATATGCTCCTGATAAGGTCGAAGCTTCCGGAAGAGCATAGCGCTGGTTCCTCCAGTACCTGCACCAATTTCAATAATTCGAATCGACCCTGACGGGTCATGCTTAAGCCGTTCATTCAAGTAGGAAACTACAATATCCCCCAGCACTTCATTAAAGTAATCTGCTGCAGGACTATTTTTATATATACCTTCTACCAGCTTCATAGAGGACTGAGGAAAAACAATGTCAGTGGCAGGTATGTTTCCGGTCAAAATTTCCGGCAGCTTGCGCAATGTTGATTCTACGAGTACAACCCAGGCCGAGAGATCCGGATTTTTCAGCCATTCCCCTTTCTTCAATTCCCATTCCTTCCATACAGCCTGCAGATCAACCAAAGCTGTATCCGTTACGCTATAAGAGTCTCCTTTACGGTAAAAATAATGATTCCGCGCCAATACCTCTATGCTTTCTTCAAGCCAGCGATCGTATAAATTCAGCAATGCTGTTTTGGTTTTAAAATCATTAATCATAGCTTTCTTGTCCATATGTGCATAGGGGCATAATCCCATCAACTGCAAATAACCCCATAGCAATTTGCATAAGACATCATTCATTTCCTTCATCTGTAAGCCTCCTCATCCGATTAGTCCCTCGCGTCGTCCCATCCTGTTCCGAGTAAGCTTGGTTGTCGACCATAGTCGAAGGAATTCTTTCGTATTCAGCCGCTAGATAAGAAATATCTGGCATCTTCTTCATTTTGACACTGGTGGAAATATGGCTCTGAATATTCTGGATATACGAAGGAATAGCTTCGGAATTTGGATCTTCGCTTTCTTTTTCATACTTTTGCGAAATATTTGCCGCTGTCTCAGGTGTTTTTTGATCAACAAATATATCTGTTGGCTGTACAGATTTGGTAGATTCAATGGAAGCCTGCTTGGTTTTAATATCCGTGATCCAATACCGCTCCTTTGCAAAAGGATAGGCTGGCAGGCTTATTCGCTGCGGCTTGGCATCTCCATAAAGCATGCTCCAGTCCATCGCCAGTCCCTTTACCCACAGATCCACTATCTTCGCGTATTTCCGTTTCCCGATCCAGGCAGCGATCGTTTTTTCCATATCTTCATCTTCTAACAGTGCGGACAGTGCCTCTTTGTTTCGCTTGACCTGTCCTCGATACAGCTCGGAAATCCCGTCGTGGCCTTCCAAGAATCTTTGCAGCTTTTCCACCAGTTTCGGTAGCGATTCAGCAATGACCGCTAGGCGTTCTTCCATCGCTTCACGTCCTAACTGGAGCGTGTAGGCTGCATCGGCCAGATTGCCCTCTGTGACCTCTCCTTTCCCGATCACGGACAGCAATCTCTCGACCTGCTGCTTCAGCCGTTCCTCATTTTTGGCCGACAATACGATAATCACAGGATGGTGAGCTGTTACACGAATGGGCATCTTCTCTTCCGGAACGTACTCTTCGATGATGACATGGGCATTGGCGCCTCCTGCTCCAAACGATGAAATCCCTGCCATTCTCGGGTATTCCCGTGTCTCTCCCTCGAGCTCAACCACCGGCCGCTTCCATTCCTCCAGCTCCTGCTGGACAACAAACGGCGTCTGCTCAAAAGGAATGTTCGGATTCAGTTCCTGGGCATGCAGACTGGGAACCAGCGTCCGGTTTTTCATCTGCAGGACAATTTTCCCAATCCCTGCGATGCCCGCCGCCGCCTCCAAATGTCCGATGTTGGACTTCACAGAGCCCACAGCACAAAATCCCTTATCTGCTGTATCCTTTCTGAAGGCCTGGGTCAGACCGGTTACTTCAATCGGATCTCCCAGTTCTGTGCCGGTTCCGTGAGCTTCGATATAGCTAATGGTCCGGGCATGTACCCCGGCTCGTTCCAAAGCCGACCGGATTAGCTCCCCTTGAGCAGTCGGGTTAGGCACGGTATACCCGTTGGTCTTGCCTCCATGGTTGATGCTCGTTCCCCGGATGACCGCATGGATCGGGTCCCCATCTGCTATCGCCTTCGACAACGGCTTCAATAGCACGACCCCCACACCTTCTCCTGGGACAAAGCCGTTGCCTCCCTTTCCGAAGCTCTTGCACTGTCCGTCTACGGACAGCATCTGATTCGCACAAAGTCCGACATAACTCAGTGGATGCAGATACAGGTTCACTCCTCCTGCCATGGCCAACTCGCATTCTCCGCGGTACAGATGCTCACACGCTTCATGAATCGCGGTCAACGAGGACGAACACATCGTATCCACTGGCATGCTCGGCCCCTGCAAATTAAACAGGTACGAAATCCGGTTGGCTACCGAGCTAAAGGATATTTGGGGGAATATTTTGGCCCCCATCTTCCATAATTCCGGCCCATAAAGCTCGTAGCCCGTTTTGGTAATTCCCGCAAACACACCTACACGGCTGTTATGTCGTACCGCAAGCTGTTCTCTGGTGTAGCCTGCGTCCTCCATCGCTTCCCAGCAAGCTTCAATAAACAGCCTTTCCTGAGGATCCATGCTGAGGGCTTCTCGCGGTGCAATATTGAAAAACAATGGGTCGAATTCCGCAAAGCCTTCGATAAAGCCGCCCCACTTGCTGTAGCTTTTGCCATCAGCCACCGCTTCCTGTTTGTCAGGCTGGAAGAATTCTTCCAGTTTCCAGCGTTCCTGCGGGATTTCGCTGACACAATCCTTTCCTGCCTTGAGATTTTCCCAATATTCGTTCATGTCCCTCGAACCTGGATACTTTCCTGCCATGCCAATGATGGCAATCGGTTCTCGTGTTTCCTCTGCGCCAAGTTCCGCGTAGCTTCGAATCGGCTCCACGTAGCTTCTGGACTTCGCTGTCGCCTCCTCCGCTATCGTCTGCCCCGCAATTTGCGTGCTTTCTTCTTCAGCGTACCGGGCTGTCGCAGCCGTTTCCTCTACCCGTTCCTTGTCCGTGCTCATTCCAACCCATTGCATGCACTCCGGTGCATATTCCGCCACTAAATGTTCTGCCAGGGCACGCAGGGTCTGGTACTCATAAAATAGCGTCTTGGATAGCTCGCCAAAAGACTCTGCCAGCTTGGCATTGAGCTGGGTAATCATAATCGAATCGATGCCATAGCGCTCTAGCGGTTCTTGGGCTTCAATGCTACCGACGCTCAGACGGGTCACCTCTCCCAATAGCGCCTTGAGATGATACAAGGTTTTATCGTACAGTAAACCCGCATCCAGCTTCAATCCAGCTGCCTCTACCGCTCGAACATCGGTCTGCGAGACGGCTTTCGCCAGATAGGCCTTGATTTTCTCGGGCTCTCCTTCCAGGATCATCACCTGATCCTTGCTTGAGGTCAGGCATTGGTACAACGCCTGAATGCCCGACTCGGTCTGTAGAGGCGTGAGGCCCATATTTTGTCTCATGAGCTTTTCCGTGTCCGCATCGATCCGCATTCCGCCTTCTTTCCACAGCGGCCAGCGGATGGATAGCGTCCGGCCCCGCCGTTGCTGGGCTTCCACCAGGGTATTCCGATATGCTGCGTACGCATCCATAAAGGCGTTGGCGGTGGCATAATCGGCCTGTCCCGGATTGCCCAGACTGCCCGAGATGGAGGAAAAGAGCATGAAGAAGTCCAGATCCTGGCCGCTGCTTGCCTCATCCAGATGGACCAGCCCTTGGACCTTCGGCCCCAGCACCTCGATAAATTCTTCCCTGCTTTTCTTGAGAATGAAGTTATCGTGAATGACCCCAGCACAGTGGATAATCCCGTGAACACGCCCGAATTCTTTCTGAATGCTTTCCAGCAAGCTAGTAACCGTGTTCCTGTCAGTGATATCCCCCTGCTTATACACCACTCTGGCTCCTGAGGACTCCAGTTCCTTCAGCCGAGTTTGTCTGTTGCCGTCCAGTGTCGACCGCCCTGTCAGGATCAAGGTCGCTGCTCGGGTGCGCCGAACCAGTTCTTCGGCAACAAGCAGCCCCAGGCCGCCAGAGCCGCCGGTGATGAGATACACGCCCCCATCTCTCCATAGCAGCTCCTCATCTGACCGAGATGGCTCCAACCTGTTCCAGCAAGCGGTTTTGCGTTGACTATCCTCATAGCGAATCCATCCATCCAACGGACTGCGGCTGTTTTCTTCCAGCTTCGCCAGCAGGTTTTCCGCAAGTTCTCCCTGTTCCACTTCGATCAATTGCCCGATGAATTTTGGATTTTCCAGCCGGGCGGTCTTCAGCAGACCCGAAAGCCCTGAAAAGAGCTGTCCTTCTCCAGCCGCCGTCACGACAAGCTGAACCAGCACCCTTCCGGCAGGCTTGTCTTTTAGAATGCTTTGGATGCTCTCAAAGGCCTGAACTGCATAGGCCTGAAACCGCTCATCCACCCGGCTCTTCCCGGATGAGAAGACCAAAACCTGTGCCGCTCCGTTCACTCTCGCTTCAAGCCGTTCAGGTAAAGCCTCTTCCGGCTCACACAGTAAGATGATACGGCGGTCATAGACAGGGGCTTCGACCTCCGGCGCTACGTCCTGCTCCTTCCAGACTGGTTCAAACATCAGGGTATGGCTAGCTGCAGTCGCAGGTGCTTCCGCCACTACTCTGACCCTTGCTGCTCCAGCCTCAACCTCAGGAGCCCAGCAGCGTTGTTGAGCAAAAGGATACGTAGGCAGACTGATTCTTTTCGGTCGCATATCGTAATACAGCAATTTCCAATCGATATGGAAGCCTTTGGCCCATAGCTCTGCCAGCTTGTTCATTTCACGATTTGAGATCCATTTGCTCACTAATTCCTTGAACACTTCTTCCTGTTCAAACCATTGCATTGAATCTTGCTGGTTATTTTCTCCCCTCCAGCAATTCTCGATATGTTCTTGTCCATTCGCGAACGAATCCAATTTTTGCACCAGCTCGCTCGTATTCTTGACGATAAACGCTACCCGACATTTCATTGTCATTCGTCCTGTTTGAAGCGTAAAAGCTACATCCGATAAATTGATTTCTTGAGAAGCTGTCAAGAAAGCCGAGAGGTCCCCAGCATATGCCTTAAGGCGCTGATCATTTTTGGCAGACAAAGGAACAAGATACTTATCAGCATCGTTCACCAAACTGGATTTAGAACGTTCGGGTTCATCATTAGCTACAAATTGTTCGAAAATGGCATGAGCATTCGTTCCGCCTATGCCAAAGGAGCTCAGCGCCGCTCGATGGGGAGCCGACGCTTGTTCCCATTTCCGCAGTTTATCAACAACATAAAAAGGCGAATCAGACAAATGGATATCGGTATTGGGTGTATCGTAATTAAGCGTAGGAGGAATCTCATTATGGTATAAGCTTAAAGCGACTTTAATACACCCCGCCAAACCTGCTGCAGTGTCCAAATGTCCGATATTGGTTTTGACCGATCCAATACCACAAAATTGTTTTTTGGCCGTGTACTGCCTGAATGTATCATTCAAGGCTGCAAATTCAACCGGATCGCCCAATTTGGTTCCGGTTCCATGTGTCTCAATATAACTGATCGTTTCGGGATGAATTCCGGTTGATTCGATCGTCTTCTGAATAACTTCAGACTGACCCTTAACACTTGGAGCATAAAACCCTAGTTTGTCAGTCCCATCGTTGTTCACGCTAACCCCTCGTAAAATCGTATAAATATGGTCACCGTCTCTAATGGCATCCAGCGTTTTTTTCAGTAGAACAACTCCAACCCCTTCTCCGCCAATCATTCCGTCTGCCGAATCGTCAAAAGCTCTAATATGGCCATCACTAGAAAAGTTCAAGCCAGGCTGATATACATAACCTAAGCTGTTGAAAGGAAAGATTGTTGACGCTCCAACCAACGCGTATTTTGCTTCACCAGACAACAGGCTTTGCGAAGCTAGACGCAGTCCGACTAACGAAGAAGAACAGTTGGAATGCACAAATAAGCTGGGACCTTTAAATCCTAATTTATGAGAGATCATAGTAGGAATGGTCCCGCCTTGTGCCAAAATCCAGGTTACATATTCATCCGCATTCCTCAGGACATTAGGTGATTGCGATGCCAAATTAGGAATAAAGGCTTGATAAAAGCTGCTGCTCGCCGACATATACACGCTGGTTTCAGGAATCTCTTTGGAAACATAGCCAGCATCTTCAACGGCCTTCCATGCATGCTGTAGCAGCAATTTCATCTGAGGATCCATAAATTCTGCATTTTTCTGGGACAAATTAAAAAACTCAGGGTCGAAATACTCTTTTCCCTCAATCGTGCATTGTCCGGGCACATAGTTTGGATGCTCGACAATCTCTCTCTCCAGCCCTAACTGGGCTAGTTCTTCCTCAGAAAAGTACCGGACACTTTCCACCCCTGCCCTCAAATTGCTCCAAAACTCAATGTGGTTTTTTGCACCCGGGAAATGGGACGAAATTCCTATAATTGCGATACTATCCTCATAATAATCAGGGTAGGATGGTTTATGTTCATCTTCCTCCGAGTCTAATCCCTGTGAAATGGTATTTTTAGCGGTATCTGTTTGTTCTGTTGCAGAAGCTGGTGCCTCGCCTTTTACTTTCGTAATATAGGCACTAAGTTCCCTAACCGTTGGATACTTGAACAATGCTGTCACCGAAATATCACATTCCAGCTTGTCCTTGATCCTTCTAATCATCTCTGCGGCTGAAAAAGAATTTCCGCCCACGTCGAAAAAAGCATCATCCGTACTTAGATGATCGATATCCAGAAGCTTTTTCCATATTGTTAAAACTTGTTGTTCAACATCCGATTGCGGCAAATGGATTTTTCTTGTTGCTGTCGCCAGCTCGACCCTACGACCCATTAATTCCTTCCGATCTATTTTGCCATTCGGGGTCAATGGCAGCTTGTCCAGTTCGATAAAGAATGCTGGAATCATATAATAAGGCAAGAATGCTTTTAAATAATTTCGTACTTCTTTCGGATCAAGT
The DNA here is from genome assembly GCF_054113385.1 of Paenibacillus sp. ALE2. Lineage (NCBI taxonomy): Bacteria > Bacillati > Bacillota > Bacilli > Caryophanales > Paenibacillaceae > Paenibacillus > Paenibacillus sp. ALE2. The sequence continues at coordinate 3,689,406 of NZ_CM134213.1, read as the reverse complement.
GAGGATTCCCCGAACTGAGAGTTGTTACGTAAATAGTAGGCGACAAGCTGCTTATCCCCTCCTTGTTCCTTGGCGATCACGACACATTCATCAATTCCCGGATATGTTCTGACCTGACCTTCAACTTCACTTAGCTCAATTCGAAACCCGCGGATTTTCACTTGATAATCCATCCGACCCAAATATTCAATGGAACCGTCAGAAAGCCACTTGCATAAATCTCCGGTTCTATAGAGCTTAGTTCCGGGCTTGAATGGGTTGTCAATAAACTTTTCATCCGTAAGCACCGGCTGATTCAGATAGCCTCTGGCCAAGCCATTGCCCGAAATGAAAAGCTCACCCGGAAATCCGATAGGTACAGGTCTAAGGAGCTGATCCAAAATATAAATCTGGGTGTTGGCAATAGGCTTACCGATCGAAATCGGCTTGTCGGCGGTAATCGTTTGAATTGTAGACCAAATCGTCGTCTCAGTCGGACCGAACATATTCCATGCGTCACCGTTGTTATGCACAAAATAAGATTTCAATGTTTCCGAAAGTGCTTCTCCGCCACAGAGCATTTTCATGTTCTCTTCGTTCTTCCAGCCAGCTTGAAAAAGCATGGTCCAGGTCACAGGCGTTGCCTGCATCATTGTCGGTTTTATTTTTTGAATCTCCTGCTTGAGTCTTTCGGCATCCTTAGCCTTTTCAGAACTGCAAACATAGCATTGAGCGCCTTTAATCAAAGGCAGATATAATTCCAGTCCCGCGATGTCAAAGCAATACGTTGTCACTGCAAGCAATTTATCCTGCTCTGTTATGCCTGGCTTTTCTCCCATGGAAAGAAGAAAGTTGGTCAACGCTTTGTGCGGGATCATGACCCCTTTGGGTTTCCCTGTACTTCCAGATGTATATATCACATATGCCAAATGGCTAGGCTGCACTTCCCGTTTGAGTGTCTTTCTCCCCTTTATACTACTTGTCAGAAGATCCCATTCGTTATCAAGAACGATGCAGTTCACATGACTCCCTGCCAGCCGATATACTTTTTCCAGCAATTCCGATTGCGTAATGACAAGGGAAGCATTGGAGTCCTGCAGCATGTATTCCAATCTGTCCTCTGGATAGTCCGGATCAAGCGGTACATAGGCTCCTCCCGCCAGAAGGATTCCCAACAGCCCAATGACCATTTCTAAAGACCGTTCCATGCAAATTCCTACCAGCGTATCAGGGGTAACGCCCTGATTTTGCAAATATAGAGCGAGTAAAGTGCTCTTTTCTTTTAATTCCCGATAGGTAAGCGATTGTTCTTCATACACGACTGCAATAGCGTCAGGCGTTTTCCTTGCCTGTTTTATGAATAATTCAGGGAAGCATTTATCTGGATAACTTATTTCGGTTGCATTCCAGTCATAAAGGACGCTATTCTTTTCCTCTTGCAAAAGTAATGAATAGTCCTGCAGGGCAGCTGTAGGATTGCTCATAAGTGCTTCCGCTAATCCGATGTAACGCTCAGCCATCTGTACGATGGTTGATTCATCGAACAAACCGGAACGGTATTTGATATTTAATGTCAGCTCTTCTTCCTGCTCCAGCAGCTCCAATACCAGCTCATATTCACCTTCCTGGTGAATTTCCTCTACCAACTCAACGGTAAAGCTATCGCTATACGGCGCACAAAGCTGCTGCAAGCTTGAAGTTTGCAGAAAATTTTGGTAAGAAAAAACTGCCTGAAAAACAGGCGAGCTCGCCTGCAAACGTGGCACATTTAATGCTCGAACCAGAGCCGGAAAAGGATAAGGAGCATGATCCATCCCATTGACTACGGTGATTTGCAATTTTTTCATAAAATCCAGGAATGTCTCTGTTTCCGACACTTGGCTGCGTATTGGAAGCATATTGACAAAATATCCGATTAATTGGTCAAAACGCTCCTCTGGTCGTACCATAACTGGCATTCCAACGATGATGTCTTCCTGTTTCGAATACTGGTTAAGCAATATCACATACATACCTAACAAGACGGTAGACAAGCTCATATATTGCGTACGGGCGAAAGATTTTACCCGATTGACCCAATCAACTGGAAGCCGCTTGGTGTATGTTTGTCCTTCCATGCTCGGAGTCAGAAAACCTGAACGGTTATATGGAAGCTCTAGAGTCGGTAAAGCATCCGACAGTTGTTGCTTCCAATAGGAAAAATGCTTTTCCCCTTCTGCACTCGCCAGCATCGTTTGTTCCCATTCCACAAAATCGCTATAGCTCGCGGCAGGTGGTAAAACGACTGGTCTCTTTCCTTGTCCCAAGTCCTTATATGCATCTAAAAAGCTTTGAATAAAAAGGATGAAAGAACTACCATCAAAAATAATATGATGGATGACCACCAGTATGAAATGTTCTTGTTCGGACCTGGACATCAGATAAACACGCATCAAAGGGTCCTGTTCCAGCGCGAATGGCTGCTTTGCCTTGCTCCGAATAAAGGGAATGATTTCATCCGCTTTCAAGCTTGAAATATCCTCTATCTGCATATTGAACGGCTGAGCAGACTCCAGCTTTTGATAAGGTGTCCCATTATCCTCTTCAATCACACTTTTTAGAATAGGATATTGCTCTAAAACGGTGTGGAAAGCCTGTTTAACGTTCTCTATCTCAACTTTCGTATTAAATCGGAGACATATTGGTACATTGTAAGCATTTATTTCAGGAGACATTTTATGTAATAGCCACAACCCTTTTTGAACTTCAGAAAGTGGATTCCGTTGCAAACCATGCAGGATTGTTTCGGTCTTGATCTCTACAACCCGTTTATCTTTTTCGATCTTTTTGGCTAAATAAGCCGATAGTAGTTGAATCGTTGGGTAATCTAGAATTTCTCTTGCATTAACCTTGATCGGATAAGATTTTTCAATGCCGCGTATGAGCTTCATGATAAGAATGGAATCGATGCCATAACCGTGAATATTTTTATTCAAATCCATTGCCTCGGACTCCAAATTCAGTTCCCGTTGCAAAAATTGCACCATATATTCCTGAATCTTCAGCAGTATCAACGAAACAGCGTCTACAGTAGCATCCGTTTCTCCAATACCCGAATGCGCTGTTGAGAGTGCACTCCGATATTGATAAAGTACCCTAAGCTCTTGTTTGATGTAAGCATTACGGCAAACCTTTCTTTGAATTTTCCCGCTCCCCGTTTTGGGAATACTACCTTTTGGCAGCAAATATATATCATAAATCTCAAGTTGATGTGTCCCAGATACAGCATTTAACATCTTTTCGACCAGTCGTTTATATTCCTGCTCATGAAGGGACGTTTCAATCTCTTGTACGACGATTACCTTTTCCTGGCCTTTGACTTCAGAGGCAAATACAGCGATAGGCAAGGTCAACTCCGGCATATTCTTTTGGATGGTCCATTCAATATCGACAGGATGATGATTTTTGCCGTGAATGATAATGACTTCCTTCTCTCTGCCGATGACATAAATATGATTGTCTACAATAAAGCCAAGGTCACCTGTACGGAAAAAACCGCCTTCTTGTGTACTGGAAAGTACCGCCTCAAAAGTGCTGTCCGTTTCTTGCTTCCTATTTAAATAACCCTCTGCCATCCGATCGGATTTAATCCAAATCTCGCCGATTTCCTCTGGCAGGCATAGCATATGACTTTCAGGATGAACAATCCGTATTTCTGTCGGAGCTTCGATCTCCCCGCAACTGACAACGGACTTCGATGGGTTCTTCTCATCTGTGTATTCGACTCTTCTTTGCTCCAAGCTAGGAATATCCAAATTAAGAAATCTCATCGACTGGCCCGGTTTTACACTGGTAACAGGACACAGCTCAGATAAGCCAAGAAGAGGACAAAATATATCTTCTTTAAGCCCCAATGCCCGGAAATGATGGACAAAATTTTCGTAACTTTCCTTCCGAATGGGCTCACCTGCACATATAATAGCTTGAAGATGGTGCAAAGAATATTCCTGTAGTGAAGCTACGTCCAAGGTGGAGCAGCAGTAATCGAATGCAAAGTTTGGCGCAGCCGTATGGGTAGCCTGATACTTGTCAATCATCTGAATCCAGTGCTCCGGATTTTTAGCAAAGCTTTCTGGCGGGAGAATAATGCTTGAGGCGCCATTCAATAGCGGTACCAAAATATTGTTTTGCAGTCCAAAAGCATGGAATTGCGGCATCCAGGAAACGATACGGCTATTTTGGTCAATTCTCCATTGCTCAGCCTTAACCTGATTCATCAAACATCTATGGCTGAGAATTACACCTTTAGGCAGTGATGTAGAGCCTGATGTGTACAGCAAAAGGGCCATATCTTCAGGTGCTGGCATTCTCATCTTTATATCTACGTGGGCGGCGCTCTCTTGAAGAATCTCATCAATATTTAGGATACGAAACGTTCTATACTCCGGTTGTGTTTGGAGAAAAGCTTTGAAGGCAGTATTGGTTATGATACATACAGCCCCGGAATCCGTTTGAATAGGCTTTATTTTCTCAAGCATTTTTTCATCTGGCTCTGCTGCTGTAATGGGTGTAGGGATGGCTACGATGTTTGCATAAAAACATGCCAGCATGCTGCTGATATATCCCAGACCCTGAGGAAATACAAGGAGCGCTCTTTCCTGCGCAGCCAGTTCTTTCATTAGAAAGTTGCCCAAAGTTTGCACTTGCAGCAAAAGCGTGGTCCCCGTAAGAACGTGAGGATGCTCTCCTTCATTCTCAAAAGTAAACAACTCTGTTTCAGGAAATTGCCGGCAAGTTTCCATAAAAGAAAGGATCGGGATATTAAAGTCTGATCTTTGATCATGTTTACGTGTCATTCATCCACCAACTCCTCAAACACAAAATTTAAATACAACATGAGCTAAATGCTTATCACGATGTCTATTTTGAGCTACTGTTTCACGCTTGAAGCGTTGCCTAACGAAAGTAGCAAAGAAAAAACGAGTGATGAGAAAGGCTATGCGCCCCTTTCACACTCGTTTCCAGATTCCCATGAAAAACCGTAAAAGCGTCCAACAAATATAAATAAATAAGGATGTGAAAAAATTATTATTTTCCAAACAGGTTGATGATTCGTTCTTTAACCTCGGCTTGGTGAAAGGTCTTCTCATGCATAATCAGCTCTTGTTCTACGATTTTGGGAAGCTGAGCGCGGAGTGGAGCAACCAGATGATCCTTTAATGTGATTAATGAAAATCTGGGTTTCTCGGCCAGCTGTCTAGCAAGATCCAATCCATAGCTCATCACTTCTTTGCGAGGCAAAACTGGAAACGGCACTCCTCGCTTCTCCAGTTCTGCGCCTCGGTAATTCCCCCCATTTAACAATAATTCTTCTCCCAGGCTGAACCCGAGTTTTTGGGGAAGAATGAACGTCGCACCCATTCCTGGTGTAAATCCGTATCTCATAAAATTAGTCGTGTACATACTTTCCTTACTCAGGATTACGAAATCAGAAAATAGCCCCATGACAAAGCCCCCACCAACCGCATGGCCCTGCATAGCAGCTATCACTGGAACTTTGCAGTTCAATGCTAGAGAGTAAATATTTTCATCAGTAAACTTTGATGTTCCTTCATGTATAGCCAATAGTCCTTCTTGCGTCCCACCCGTGGCAAAGTAGTTGTCATACCCTGTTATAATTACGACTTTGCAGGTCGAGTCATCCTGGATCGTACGGAACGCTTCTCTAAGTCCATGAGTCATTTCAAGTGTAAATGTATTTTTATGAACTCTATCTTGCATTGTTACTTGAATAATCCCTCGCTCGATCTCAAGTAACTCAACCACAGATTGTGACATGATGATCTACTTCCCCCTCAGCATCCCGTCTTGTGGCAAACGCCCATCAGTCCATCCACGGAAATTGACCTGTTTCGACATATCGGAAAATGCCCTTCAGATTTTGAGCGTCTGAAAACACCTCTTGATTGGACGCCAGCGCCAGTGATTTATACTGACGCAAATCGCTGAGTTCGTCCATAAAGCGTTTGTAGCGTAAAATACCCGTTTTGGACAATCGTCTGAGGCGTAATAAATGCTTGCGCAGCACCGTATCACTCTGGGCATCATATGCATCGACTAATCCCCATGTAAGAGCCTGCTCAACCATAATCGGCTGTGTCATTAATGTCAAATAATTCGCTTTTTGGAATCCAATTCTGCGTACTAAAAAGGGCAAAACACAAGCAGGGAAAAGCCCAAATAACAATTCCGACAGACTGAACTGTGCTGTCTGATCTGCTATCACAATGTCGCTGGCAGCAATAAATCCAATGCCACCAGCGTTTGCCTTTCCTCGCACATGAGAAATCGTGATATAGGGCCCTGTCGCCAGTTTTAACCACAGATCATATAGTGGTTCTGGATTCTGTGCATGCTCATGCTCATGTTCATTTGCCATTTTTTCGTACATTCCTTGAAAATCCGCTCCAAGACAGAACACCTCCGGCAGGCCTTCCAAAACAACGATCGTAACCGACTCCTCACACAGTGCAAGCACATGCATGCATTCCTCAATGAGGGTGTTATTAATCGTGTTATTTGCCTCTGGTCGGTAAAACCGTAAATAACAAATCGATTCTTGAAACCGAACCTGAATTGTTTGATAATTCATGATTCCCACCGATATTTGCGGTGGAATTCATAGATTTCCTCCAGATATAATCGCTGTCTCCCTTTCCCGGAATCGATCACTCCAGGAACCAATTGAAAATCAAGTTTGGTGTTGCGGGTTCCAAAACGTACAGCGCCACTGCCTTTCAGCAAGGATTCATATTCATCCATGGATAATTGATACCGATCATTCAAATTACGCTCGATCTCAAAACGACGCAGATATTCCTGGCTTTGCGGCATCACTACCCCGCTATAAAATTCCGAGCAGCAGCCTGATCCATAGGAAAAGCAACCAATCCGCTTCGGAGAATCAAATGTGCCCTTATCAATCGTGCCTGCCAAGGACAGGTACAAGGTCGCACCCATAATATTGCCGACTCGTTGGCAATACTCCAATCCTGGCTTGACACGTTGTACATAATCCGCCTCAATCTCATTGGGCTTGGCCTGAGTAATCCTTCGCATCATCGTGCGATGCGCTCCTTTTACCATTCCACCGAATGGAGTATGGAAGGAAAGATACTGGAAGGTATCTTTATAATCCACTCCTTGTACCCGTTTCTGGTATTCCAAAAATGCTTGCTCGCAGCAGTCCAGATAGGACATTAAAGACAAGTCCGCATCTCCGGCCTCGCTATCTGGTATCGGCCGGCAAGTATCCATCACCTCATAGCCATAATATCCATTAGCGCCCGCATCGACTTGGAATATATGAGGATTTTCACTAATGAGCATGGCCACAGCCCCTGCCCCTCCGCTTGGTTCAGCGTAAGACCAATCCTCACTCAAAACATCCCCGCCTTCAGCGGCAATAAATCGTGAGATATCACTGGCAATAACAAGCGCTTTGGCCCCTGGCGAGACTTGGGATAAAATAAAATTCACCGCCATTTGGAGTCCGGCAGTACCTGAATAGCAGGCTTGCTTGAGTTCAAATAGCCTGCAATTCCGATTCAGTCCCAAATAGTGGTGAATATATGTACTGATTGATTTTCCAAAATCAATTCCTGATTCTGTACAGGTGATGAGCATTTCGATGCGGTTTTTTTCCGCTTCAGAGAGGGCGTCCACCAGCGGTTTTGCCGCATTGACTCCAAAGGTAACCGGATCTTCATAGGGCAGGGCAACAGCCTTTTCTTTCATTAATAAATTTTCAAATCTCGCAGGGTCCAACTGTCTGTGCTGCGCTAATTGCATGACATCTAGATAGGCTGAGCCCCCAAAAACATTCATTGCTTCTATTCCTACCAATACCATAATGCTCCCCCTTTCTTAAATGCCCGACTCATACTTTTGCATACAGATGGCCGTATTGATCCCGCCAAATCCCATGCTCAAATTCATAGTATTGTGAATAACCGCTGGGATGGACTCGTTTTTCACCCAGTTGCAATCCACTCTGATCGGCTCCTCCAAATTGCGGGTAGGATGAAGTTTCGACTCTTTCATTTGTAGAAGAGTAGCAATAATTTCAACCGTCCCGGCTGCGCTCAGACCATGCCCGATAATGGATTTGGTTGCATTGATGTAAGCATGTGATAATTGGCAATCCTGTATTGCCTTTATTTCGATCTCGTCCCCAATTACAGAGCCTGTCCCATGGGGATTAATATAATCAATTTTTTCCGGCGACAGTTTCGCTTTCTCCAAGGCCCTTTTAATCACTCGAACCTCGCCTTCATAAGAAGGATTGGGGTTCCGGTTCCGATCCATCCCCATATCCCAGCCTGCAAGCTTTGCATAAGGTTTCCCCTGCCGCTTCATTGCAAAATCCGACCGCTCTATGACGATAACTCCGCAAGATTCCCCGTATATAAATCCATCGTGCATCTTATCAAAGGGACGACACGCCATTGCTGGTTGGTCGGCATATCGGTCGCTTCCCATGGCTCCCAAGGATCGCAATGCCTGGCATTCCAAATACGAAATATCCATCAACGCCCCCATCGCAATGCACACATCAACCCGATTTGCTTGAATTGCCTCAATCGCTTGAATGATGGCGACTTGTCCGCTCGCGGAAGCCCCGCCGACAGTATATGCTAACCCTTGAATACCGAATTGCTCAGTGCATAATCCGCACAAATCAGTATCCATAAAGGACAGCCCATAGGTCGGAGATACAAAGTGCATTTTTTCCCGATAAGCCTCATAGGTTTGAAATAATTCCCGTTGCTGAAAATTGGAGCCTCCAATCACCAATCCTATGCGGCTAGGGTCGACGTCATCCAATTGGGCATCATCCCAGGCCTCTTGAAGGGTAACCATTGCCACCTGTCCTGAAAATGATGCGGTTCGTAACATTCGTTTGGAAATGGTCTCCGGATAAGACAGAGATGGCAGCTCCGCACCTATAAATGAAGCTTCTCCCTTTCTGCCTGGACGTTGCATAACTCCAAATGCATGTTGCCCTTTGAACAGCGCCGAAGCAAAGGCAGTCTTCCCTTGCCCAATCGACGAAGTAACACCAACTCCCGTAATAACTAACTCAGGCTCTTTATAATTTGGCATAGAGCGCATCTGCCAACTCTCCTACATTTTTAACGCCAGATAACTCAACGCGCGGAATATTAAGAGATAATGCTTCCATAGACTTCATTACAATATCGGCTCGATCTACCGAATCCGCACCCAAATCTACCAAGCGATCGTCATACTGAAACTGGTGATCGTTTAATTCCGGTAGAACTTCACAAATACAACCTTTAACGATTTCGAATACTTCTTCTTTACGCATGTATATCCTCCTAAAATTGGGTTATTTACAAACAGCTTGGATGGAAAATCGGATTAAATTGCTCATACAATTGAGACATATTGATACTCCATTCCGTCTTCCTTGGCGCTGCAATAGTAAAGATGTAGTTACCCAACCGATACGACTGGGCGGCATATTGCGGAAAATGCGAAAATGTACTCCGAAAGCATCCACTATTAAATCTGATCTCGTTAATTTCAAGCACTTGCAATGATGCGGTAAAGCCTGTGCGCAATATTTTCGAAATCGCCTCCTTTACCGTCCAAGAAACCGTCAATAAAACAGAGTATTCCTCTACTCCTCGCACGGCTGCGATTCTTTCCCTTTCTTCCGTCGTCAATTGGCTTTCCATGGTCTTATTTCGGTTAGGACTTATCCTCTCAATATCAATCCCCATAGGATGCGCTTCTGGAAAAACAACAGCGGTCCCGATATCATCACAGTGGGCAATGCTCACTTGGTAACCAGGGACTCCGGTAGTTCGAAGCAAGGGCTGGCCGAAAACACCTGTCTCCACGCTTATGTTGCGTAGGTTCTGCTCCCTTAACAGCACGGATGCTGCTTGTTTTGCACTTAGCCTGCCAAGCAGAAAGTTGGATTTTCGGCGCTGGAATAGCAGGCTCTCAAAGTAGCTACACTCATCTGAATGAAAAATCTCCGGATCGAGAGCAGCATCGTCACGGCAAACTGCATGTACAAAACTAACAGCCGCCTTCATCACGATATCTTCCCGCTTCAACATGAGCTGTTCCGTATACATGGTCACATGCATATCCCCCTATGAATAGGCAAGCACAAACCAAAAAAAACCTTCAAATGCCTTAAAGGGCTCTGAAAGCTTCCAAATGGAGAAGATATCCCCACGATTATTCTATTTAAACTTTACTAATAATTTCTAAAGCTACGTTCACTAGTCTGATATCACCCATAAATTCTAGCTGAATAACCGCCTGTCTTTTATGTCTGTCTATCTTCTTAACTATGCTGCTTCTTCCTTTAAGCGGCCCTTCTATGATACGTATATTGTCTCCTTCAATAATTCCAGTTGAGCATTCTATACAATATCTATCATTGCATAAACTCTCTAAAACTTGTCTCTCGCAATCTCGCATAGAAGCTTCTAACTTCGAATATCTCAATAAACGAATGATATCGCTGGAAGTATAAATCATTGAATTTGTACTTGTTACGAACTGCAAGTCAGGTAAGTTGGACTCAATAAACACATAACTAGGGAACAAAGGCGCTAATTCTTTCTTGACTGTTCCTGCTACTTTAAAAAGCCTCTCTTGGAGCGGTATAAATGGTTTGTAAACTTCAGAATCAAACCACTTATTAAAAAGTTGTTTAACCCTTTCTTCCCTACCCGTTCGCACAAAAAGCACGTACCAATTCACTCCGCTCATCTCCTAACAAAACATACTGCCAAATCAACCCCTATAATGTCTGCTGCCAGTGTATGCATAGCTTCGCCCTTTCACTTATCCTGCTTGATAAGCTACAATCTCTCACGATATGTCCCTCATCAGTGGTTAACGTGACCCGCCAGCGATTAACCGCAAACAAGTTCCTTTATTTTTCATATAATCATATAATTGGAATAGTATATTTCCATTATAATCCTCTGCTCAAACAGTGTCAATTGCCATTTTGGCAACAACCCGGTCTATATTTAAGGGGGTAGAGGCCCCATCACCCTTTAGAACTGCCCCCTTTTTACCAACTCATTTAAAATTGAATAAACCTTTTTGGTTGGGGCGCATTCTGAAATTAATAAACGGCTTCATGCTCGTAAATTGAAAATAAATATTTTCATCCATAAGGTGACTGAGTGGGAACCCAGGTGCTTTACCATATGAATGAGCAGGATAAATTTGAATGGAGCTATCAACCTCTCGCTTTATTTTTTGAACGCTATGATATAAGTCTTTCGGATCTCCTCCATTCGGATCACAAAAGCCACAACCTTCAATGAAAATGGTATCCCCCGTAAACAAGTGATTGGATAAAAGATAGCATACACTTCCCACGGTATGTCCTGGGGTCAAAAGACTTCTAATTTCTGTTTCTCCAAGTTTGATAATATCCCCATCTTTAACGGGATGTAAATTTTCACATCTAAAATGGTAATAATCGATTTCTTGTATTGACATGAATACGTGCGGTCTATACTTTTCCAGGAGCGGATTTACCAAATTAACATGATCTAAATGTGAATGGGTTAATAGTATGGCTCTGAGATTACCATTCAACTGTCGAAGATATGACTCTATTTTCGATAAATCCCATGACGGATCGACAATAGCAATGTCTCCTGTTTTCTTATCCATTACAATATATACATAGTTAATAAAATTCATAAAACAGACTCTTAACTGTTCCATATGGTATGTCAGACTCATATCAGCTTCACTGAACCCACCTTCCCATGGCCAAATCCAAATTTGTGCGTCAAATTCACAGTTCAAATGCGGCTGAATTGATCTACATCACTATGCGTTTGCTATGTTGTAGTCTTTGCTAAGAGTTCCTGAATAACAAGCATTTCTGCGCTTTTCGGGATAATTTTCGTCTCCGATGTCTTTCTGTCAAAAGTTGCTGTACCAATGATTATACCAACTTATGCAATAGAAAGGCTTCGGCCCTCTGTTACAAGATTTTGCTCTATAAAGTCGTAAAACTCTTTCTTCGCTGTAATTACATAACCAAAAAAATACCGCCATACGGCGGTATTTTTGGTTTCTCTTAATATGAACACTATTATTCACACTTTCATAAACTACTAATACAAAATACATTTTTTACTGAAAGAGAGTTGGCTCAGATGAAACCTAAAAAAACTGGAAAAAGTACAGCTACTGTCCGTAGAGGGATGAATAGATCCCCTATACAATCTCAACCTCACGCAATGAAGAAGAAAAGAATATTGCCTACTCAGGCTGTTGTTAGAAACGGCGGCTTTGAAGATCAGGATTTGACACCTTGGATTGCAAACGTCAACAACGTGACAGGTCAAATCTTTATTACCAGAACCAACCCGCACAGTGGCAATCAAGCCGTCAGAATCTCAGCTAACCCGGGGCACAGCGTCTCGCTTAGACAAACGATTTCCGATCTGAGAAGAGGAAGAAGATACCGTGTGACCTTCTGGGTACGTAATTTGATCAGTCCTTTCGGTGGTCGGCTTCAAATTAGTTTAGGAGAGCAAACCTACACGATCCAGCTTAACTCGCTACCTTCATCACAATATGAGAGAGTCTCCCGTACCTTCTCAATCTCAGGGAATTCGGGGACAGTCTCCAGAGATTTAGTGTTTCGCGTTACAGCACAGGATGCTTTTGCAACCATTCTTTTGGATGATGTATCTATATCCAGATTAAGATAATAAATCATTTGGTAGCAGAATTATCATTACAAAACACAAAACTAAACTGAATTTTATAGCATGTAATTTTCCCAAAATTAAAGTGCCTCCTCCGCATATTAACGGTGAGGCGCTTCGTTGGTCCTGTGTACCTGCAGATACTGTAATCTATATAAAATACCAGAGTCTGTCCCCAATTCGTCTTTGTTCTCCTAACTAAAAGTGAAAATCTTAAAAAGATAATTATACTTTCACGTCAAAAGTAAAATTCTCCACCTCTTCTTCGGCTTCACGCATTAAATCCAACAAACGATCGGCATATTCTCCAAGGGATTTCCTGCTTGCGTGAAAATCAAGCCATTGAATTGTAAGTGGCATCGGGATGGAGCCAGTTAAGCAATCCCATAATGCATCCAAATTTCGACCGTAAGTTTGGTCTAATCCAAGCTGGGCTTGAAGTGTGTCATGTAATTCTTCTTTTCCATGAATGTTATTTCCATTTATAATTACAACCATCATAAAGCCTCCTTCATTCTTTTAGTTGCTCAAACGTACGGTAATGATCAGTTGTTTTATAGATTAAGCCATCATTGGAGTAGAGAATTCGATCGCTCCCCCTAGTTCCGCCTGAGTAATTAATGTCTGCTTCGTACCAAATTCTCCCTTTTTTCTCGGGCAACAAGCCTTCTCGATTTCGAAATACATCACCGCCTATGCTTTTGCCTGGGGCTACTTTTTCCAAATTTCCTTCACTAGGCTCCCAGCCTAATTTTCTGGCCTCTTTCTTGGTTATATAATTCCCGGGAAGATCATTATGCTCCGAAATATATTTAGCGACTTCATCAAATTGCGTTAAAACAGAACTGCTGTGTGTCGAGTCCTTTAATGAGACCGTTTGGAGCGAACAGCCTGTAAACAGGATGGTCACTAAAATAAAAAGCAAGACACCTAAATATTTTTTAACATTCATTACATTTAATCTCCTTTTGACAGTTGCATCCTATGTTCAAAACTTATCAATCTCATTGATTTCTTTTATTCATTATTTTTTCTTTTGGTGTATAAAAGTCACCTGTGAAAGTAAATCCAAATTGTTTATATAATTGAATTGCATGGATATTATTTTCATAAACACTTAAATAAATATGGTGGCCAGGGTACTTATTTTCTAAAAATGAAATAAGCTTTTCCATAAAATATTTGCCCAAGCCCATTCCCTGAAATCGCTCATCTATTAGAAACCGATCGAACCAGACTTCGTCTTCAAATTTACCGTACATAGCAAAACCCACTGGTATACCATTTTTATACAGACCTACTGGTACAAAACGAGTATCCTCCCTAGCCTCTTGTAAACACTGTGAGATGGATTCTACAAACTGTCGCTGATCCTTAGCTATGCTTAAGGAAAGTACTTCTTTTTCATTCGAGCTCGTTACAACCCGAATTTCGCTAAACATAATAACAAAACCTTTCCATTTAGTTTGTCTACAAAACGATCATATGGTATATAGTAACTATATAGTCAAGGGAGGCACTCAAAAATGAATGAAAAATACTTTACTCCGAGGGAATTTTCCGATCTATGTAAAGTTAATAAGCAGACATTACTCTATTACGATCAAATTGGCCTTTTTTCTCCGATTTACAAAAACGATAAAGGATATCGTTTTTATTCTATTCGTCAATTAGAATGGTTCAACGTTATTGAATTGTTAAAAGATCTTGGAATGTCACTCAAAGAAATCCAGCAGTATATGAAACACAAATCACCTGCCAGCTTTTTATCTTTAATGCACCAACAGAAAGAGAACATTGTTAAAAAAAGAAAAGAAATTGAAATGACGGAAAGGATCATTGACGCAAAAATAGAACTCATGGAAGAGGCATTGCGGTTAGATTTTCATCAGATTTCTCTTGAAGAACACGCAGAAGCAACACTTTATCTTAGTAAAAATATAAAAAATATTTCGGAAGAAGATTTTGTGAGAGTGGTTTCAGAATTTGTTGACGAATTATATGTATCATTTCTTGATACAGGATATCCTATTGGGGGTATTACAAAAAAAGAGCAAGTATTGAAGGGTGAACATACGAACTACAGTTATCTGTACATAAAGCAACCTAATCCTCGGGAGGACTATCCTTATTTGAAAACTAAGAAAGGATATTTTCTAACGGGCTACCATATTGGTGAAGAAAAGAGCATCCATGAAACCTATGATCGACTTTTTTCGGAAATAGATCGACTAAACTTATCTTTAGGAGATTATGTTTTTGAAGAATATATTTATGATGCCGTGGTAAAATACCGGGAAAAAGATTATATTACCAAAATTATGATGGAAGTCATATTAGAATAAGGGTAGGCTCCTACTTTACCTCAATCTCTCCTTCATCAGGCTACGAAAAACAATCCCCTAGCGGATATTAGTAACGAGGATAAGAAAGGCATAAAGAGAACAGAAAAACTATTTTGAGGAAGAAGCAACCAAAGTTATTGATGCGTTAATCAAGAGCGACTCAGTCTGGAGACTTTACCTTTCCATAAAAAATGAAGCCTATGAGGTATGCAGATATGCATATAGAGGAAGTATCCACTCATGTCAAAGCTATGCGTAAATCCAAAAATTCGTCCCCAATCCGTCCCCAAAAGTGAAAATGGCACTCGCCCCTTATGATATGGGTTTTAGATCTCAACCCCTAAAAAAAGCAAAAAGCCCCTGATTATCAAGGGCTTCATGCAATAAACTAGGATGCCGAGGACCGGGATCGAACCGGTACGGTAGTCACCTACCGCAGGATTTTAAGTCCTGTGCGTCTGCCAATTCCGCCACCCCGGCAAGCATTTAGGAACGCTATTTTACACTTACTTGTTCTTGTCTTACAAGTATCTGAGAAGCTTACTTACTAAGAAGTGTTCTCGTTATGTAAATGTCGTTCATCTGGGCACCAACTTATAATACGATAATTTCATCAAAATGTAAAGGGGTTTTTAAAAAAATAAAAAATTTCTCTTTTTGTATAACTTGTGCACATTTGAACTACACTAATAAACGTCTTTCCAAACCACCAGAAGGGGTGTTACGAATGCGTGAAGGTATGATTCCAGCTGTTCTTGGGACGGTAGTATCGGCTTCAGGCGCTGTGTTGCTGAGCAGTAAGTACAAACTTGCAGCTACAGGCATTCTCGGTTTCGGACTGGCTCATGTTGTTCTGGGAGCGATTGATTTGATTGAGCATCGCTAGTTGTTTGGAAAGTACCGGGCGGGATTTATCCTTCCCGGTTTATTTTATAAGCGTTTAATATGGAGCATAAGCGTTTATGTAAAGT
Source organism: Paenibacillus sp. ALE2 (assembly GCF_054113385.1). Classification (NCBI taxonomy): domain Bacteria; kingdom Bacillati; phylum Bacillota; class Bacilli; order Caryophanales; family Paenibacillaceae; genus Paenibacillus; species Paenibacillus sp. ALE2. The sequence goes on along the minus strand of NZ_CM134213.1, from coordinate 3,673,338 downwards.
GTAGAACTGACCATGCCTAAGAAGGAGCGTGTAATGTGCTATGAAAAAACATAATTCCGAAAAAAAGAGTCTTACTGACGATCAAATCGAATATAAACAATCTCTGGATAAGCGTGAACCAGGATTTGATCGGATTCCTGACCCTGGTGCCGATTCACCTGCAGCTACCGATATGATTGATGAAGCCGTAGGCCGTGGAATAGACAAACTACGTAATGATTTTACAAAATAAAGCATGAATGATAAGTCACAGGTTTTTGTTAAGCATCACTTGAAGATAAGCATGATCCAACCAATAATTGAGATCCACAGCACAATGCTGATGAAGAGTCCACACAAGAGACCAAAAGAGAAATTACCTTCACTCTTCGGCATAGCACTGCCAAATTTCAATCTAAGCTTCATTTGATTCCAGTTCATAGAACCCCCTCCTTAAGTTCTATTTCGGAATATGAAGCTTATTTTTGTAGACCTATAGTCATGTTTTTAAAAATAAAAAAGGGGTTTTTGTCCTATCACCCTGAGCGCGGCAACAGAATTACAGCTATACCTACCAAACAAATCAATCCACCAATGAAATCGTACAAGTCAGGTGTCTTTTTATCAATCCACCAGCCCCATGCAATGGAAAGAACAATAAAGACACCTCCGTATGCTGCATATACACGCCCAAAGGAGGAGAAAACCTGGAAGGTGGCAATGACTCCATAGACAGCTAAAATCACTCCGCCGCAAAGTCCGACATACCATGTCTTGCCTTCTCGCAGCCACTGCCAGATCAAATATCCACCTCCGATTTCGGCGATGCCAGCCAAAATAAAAAGTAAAGCTGCCTTTAACACTCCATTTCACATCCCTAATCTTTTTGACTTTTCAGTCATCTCATTAAAGTAATCGGCCTATAATAATAATCAATGCAATTACGCCAACCAGAATAAGCAGATTACTGACCTGTCGCCAAAGGCTTGAAGCTCCCTCGGAGTGAAGCTTCCGCTGATTGGCATCAAAGTTTGCTTTGGTTCCCTCAGCATCTGCTGGACTAGAAAATGGTCTGTTTTCTTCATTCATATGAAAACCTCCTTTGCAATCCACTTTAATCATACCAAACTTTTCCGTCGATTTCGCGTTGCATTTATGCTTATACTTTACCGCCATTTCCAAACGGAGCTTCATATGTACGTAGTGTACAAACCATATGTCGATATTTCACTGAATATAAAGTATGATGGCGAATCAAGGTAGAGTGGGTATTTAGACGCCTTTCATTGCAGGACGGTAGTTATGGTATAATTTAGTCAACTTGTTCAAGATCATAACCAGAGCACAACAGTTACTCACCCTGTCCTAAAACTTGCATCTAAGAATCCACATCTGCGGTTACAACCTGCATATTCTGTTTGTAGACCTAGGAGGAGGATACGGATGTCCCCTATTTTTATAGCTAGTTTAATGATAATGGGTATATTTTTATTTCAGGCAGCCATCATTTTGGGCATCATACATTGGGTTTCTAAACGTACCAAGCGTCCAGCACAAACCAAAATGTACCTTATAGTGGGTTTGCTTGTTTTTATATCAGGCTTCCTTGTGTGGGACAATTGGATACAATCGCAGGAACTCAATGGGTGGACTATGATTAGTCTGATAATGATCATGATTAGCGCCTACATACAACTTAGAAAACACAAAGAAAAACACTAATCCCATTACCAGCATCAAAGGAGGAGCGCCATGAAATCTCACTCAACACGCTTTTGGTTACAGAGGGTGCTACTGCTAATGCTTGTTTTACTCTTTAGCGGCTCTCAACAATCGTTCATTGTTGCCGATGCCGCCCCGCCAATTAATGCTCATGCCTCTGCCAAAGCCAGGCAATTACTTGCCTATTTAACTAATGTACCGGATGGTATGCTAATTTCTGGACAGCATGATTATTTAGAGGCACCGGATGAACAAAATAACAAGCTGCAACAAATCAGCGGACAATACGCAGGACTTCACGGCTATGAGTTTGGTGGGTTGGCTAATCAGTCCCGTACTGCTTTACGAGAGCAACGTCAGCGCGTTGTGAATAGTGCTATTGAATGGAGCCAGGACGGCGGAATCGTAGCTATCACCTTTCATCAGGCGTTACCGGGCAAGCCAAAAACGTGGAAAAACGTACAAGCAAAAATTACTCAAGCTGAATTTAATCGTTACATCACGCCGGGTACCCCGCAATATAAGCAGCTCATCGCTGATTTGGACGAGGCGGCTCTGTCCCTTAAGACCTTACGGGATGCGGATGTACCAGTTTTATGGAGACCCTATCATGAAATGAACGGCAACTGGTTTTGGTGGGGGAACAAACAAAATTACGCTAAGCTGTGGGATCTAATGTATGATCGGTTCGTACATGTCCATCATTTAGATAACCTATTGTGGGTCTGGAGTCCCAATGCCCCGAACGCATACAGCACGCCCTATAATCTGTCCTTTCCAGGCATTAACCGGGTAGATGTGCTTGCAGCCGATATCTATAATAATGATTACAAATCCTCCTACTACACTGAATTGCTAAAGCTTGCACAAGGCAAGCCTATGGGAATCGGAGAAAGCGATATTCTGCCAAGTGCGAAGGTGCTACAGAATCAGCCAGCCTGGGCTTATGCTATGACATGGGGAAAGGAACTGTCGGCAACTAATTCGTCGGCAACCATTAGACATTTTATGAACCAAAATAATATTATCACACGAGATCTTCTCCATGAGTCCCTCCGCTGAAAGAAAAAAGCTTGTACTTTGCTCCTAGAGCGAAATACAAGCTTTTTTCATACCCAGTCAAAAGAAACTCTCTAACTATTTCTGATTACCTCTTCAAGATCAAGATCGGCATACGCCTCTTCACCAAGATGTACGGATACAATGGTGTAGATCCGCTTGGTTAATCTAGACATCAGCCGATCACCTGGTGCTACGGAATATTCTTCCCGAAAATCCCCAATCTTGTGAAAACCGCTGGACATATGGATGTACAAGTTGCCCCTACGTGTTTTACCATGTACCAACATCAAATCTCCTCCTGCTGTGTGACCAACCTAATTTCCCTGTTATATCTATATCGGTCAGAACAAGATAGGATATAAGTCCCTGGTCCCTTCTTTCGTTTCACTCGTTAGTGCACATAAACGAAACGGGCCTGTCAATGTTATGACAGACCCGTCTTTGTAAAATTCACTTTTCGGATTAGAAAGAAACTATTATTGATAGGATTCTGCAATCGCATTGGCTGCGATGATTGCATTATACACATCATCAGGACTAACCGGGAACGGCATGTTGATCATTGTATCATTTGCCGCACAAGCAGCTTCAGCCACCTGGCGCCATTCAGCCTCAACAAATTCCTCTACACCCAGGTCACGAAGAGTTAATGGAAGCCCTACATCCTTAACCAGCTTAATCACAGTCTCCAGCTCTTCTTTTGGCGCGTTTTCCAGCACCAGCTGAGTTAACAAGCCAAAAGTAACTTTCTCACCATGCTGTGCTTTGTGAAGCGAAGGGACAGCCGTCATACCATTATGAATAGCATGTGCCGCTGCCAATCCACCTGATTCTGCTCCGACACCACTCAGATAAATAGTCGCTTCAATCGTATCCTCAACCGCACGAGTATACACTTTACGATCCACTGCGCGTTTGGCCTTCACAGCATTTTCCAGCAATGTATCATAACAAAGGCGAGCCAGTCCCAGACCTGTAGTGGAAGGCTTGTTCAGCACCAGATTGTCCCCATTGGCCTGGTAGCAGGCACGAGCTTCAAAATAAGTGGCCAGTGCATCACCGATTCCTGCTGCAAAGAAACGTGCAGGCGCCGCTGCCAAAATACCTGTATCCGCAAGTACTACATCTGGATTCGTAGGCAGGAACAAATATTCGTCAAAAGAGCCATCCTTCTTGTAAATAACCGCAAGCGCGGTACAAGGAGCATCTGTAGAAGCAATCGTTGGAAAAATAACAACAGGCAGCTTTTCATAATATGCTGTTGCCTTGGCGGTATCCAGCGTTTTTCCCCCGCCAATCCCTATAATGATGTTCGAACCATGTTTGCGTACTAATTCACGGTTACGATCAATCTCTTCTTTTGTACATTCATATTGGAATTTCTCAAAGACCACCTGGTTACCAGCTGCTTCAATCGAAGCACCTGCCTCCTTTTGGGCTCTTTCAAGGATAAACTCATCGCAAATAACATAAGCCTTATCGCCATAATCCTTGATGTAGTCATTTAACGACGAGAGTAGATTTTGTCCAGAAATAAATTTCTTGGGTGAAGTAACGGACCTTACAACGTTTGCCATGTAAATTCCTCCTCAGCTTTGACTCATACTCAAATTAATAATGATTTGGGCATGTGACCCCTTAACTATAAACCTATTTTCACATTATTAAAAGGCTTATTATGGAATATTTTATGAACAAATTGTGTATCTATTATTCTTGAAGAGTCGAAATCCATTCAGAGTACAGGATACCCATCATAATACGATCATAGCTGTTGCCATCACGGAGAACAGCGGAACGAACTCTACCCTCCAGCTGGAATCCTGCCTTCTCATAGGTACGGATCGCTTGTGTATTGTACTCAATCACATCCAAGCCGACCCGATTAAGATTCAGCTCATAAAATGCATAACGAAGAATGAGACGTATAGCTTCCGCTCCAAACCCCTTGCCACGGTAGTCTGTATTACCTATACCTACTGCCAGCTGCCCGCAGCGATTATTCCACTCAATCCCATGAATAGCAACAAATCCGATCAAGACATCGTCTGCCAATGTTCTTAACCGAAAATAGATCTCGTTAGAGCTAGGAGATCCTTCCGATTCCATCTGTTTCAACGTGTAGGGGAGTGCCAAATCCGTATCTACATTTCGCAAATACTTCGCATCCTCACCCCATTTGAACATCAGTTCAGCATCTTCTTCCCTGACTGCGGCCAGTTTTATTCGTTCCCCGTAAAACAAATTTTCGATTTTAATAACCCTTCAGCTCCTATTATGAATTGTGTACGATGTTTTCCGTCATCATTGTCATGTTATCCAATGTCCGCAATATGAGCTCTCCCTTATGAATTCAATGTTTAAATTTTACAAAATAATCACCCCTAACACAACCAAATCATTACAATTATCATGGTGGGAAATACAAAAAGACCTTGCAGCTGCAAGGTCTTCGTATTCCTAATATTTGAACAACATAGCAACCAGTTGATATCCAGCTCCGATCGTCCAGAATAGCACATGATCGCCACGCCGGATACGACCTGATCCAATACCTTCATATAGAGCAATGAACGGGCTGCTGGTACCTGTATAACCATAACGATCACCCACATAAATCATCTGATCATCCTCTAGCTCCAAATGATCCTGGATCTTCAACACATTGGCCAATGAAAACTGCGACAGACAATAAGCCCGCACATCCTGAGGCGTCAGCCCATTCTTTTTTATAATGCGTTCAAGCAGCTCAAATGTTGGAGGCAGGGCCATATTGGCGTCGAACGGAAGCCACTGAATATATTTTCCGGGCGCGTTCCTTTGGAGTGTCGCCGCTAACCCCTGAGCCGGGTACAAAATTTTATCTATATTGACGGGGTCCGTAAAATACAGGGAATCTATGAATCCAGTTTCCTCTTCAGTACGCTCCAAAATAACTGCGCACGCAGCATCCCCATAGTTCGCATAAGTAATCTCATCCGCAGGATCGGAAATGAGCGAATTATAATCTGAGCCGATAATAAGCGCTGTCCGTACATCGGGATTAGATAACATCGACCGACTGGCTTGATCGACAGCTACTGTCATCCCTGCACAATTCGCATTGGAATCCATCACTGCCACATCATGTCTGGCCCCAATCGCCTGGTGAACAAACAAGGCATTCATCGGAAACAGCGACTCAGGAACTTGAGTGGAGAACACGATCATATCCACATCACGACCTGTCATACCAGCTTGCTCCAATGCTTTTTGCGCAGCTGCTATCCCCATAGTTAGACCGTTTTCGTTGGGGTCATCAATGATATAGCGATGTTTTCTTCCCATATGCTCCATGAAGCGTCGGATATCTTTTCCCCGCTCGTCAAAATGGCGAATAAAATATTCGTTATTCAACGAGTGGGACGGATGATACACTCCCAGTGCTTTTATTCTGATATGGCTCATCAGGTTTCCCCCTTACTCATACGTCAGCGCATTATTGTACTACAATATCTACGTTGTTTAATCCTGCTTCACGTGCTACGCGACCAAGCTGCATTTTAATAATCGTTTGCTGGAGGCTGATAACAAAAATTATTTTGGCAAATCCAGTTTCTTTATAACGTACAAAAGAGCCCTTCAGTTTCTCTACTTCACCCGGTCCCAAAAGTGCCATTTGGGTGCAGTCTACCTTGAGTGTAAAGCTCGATGCCTGAATAGATGAAGTTTTGGCGATATAATCCTTTACAAAGCTGTCGTACTCCTCTTGGCTAAAAACTCCATTCACTGCCATATGTACCGTTTTAATGACTTGATCCACTTCGATGGTATAAGGATGTTGACTCATTTTAGAAAGACTCCTTTGATTTCATTTTTTGTCTATTAAGAGTATCGGAATAATAGGTAGAATTTTTAATATAAAACGAGATACATCACCCCTAATATATTACAAATTTGTGAATACACAAAAAGCCGTCACCACTTCTAGAAGAAGCTACTGACGGCTGAAAAAATTACAAATGCTCATATGGAATTAATTCGTAAATGTATGACGACCAAGTGAGATGACAGCCGGACGGCTTTTACTCCATTTGGCTGTGGCAATCGCTGGGTTGTAATAAAACAAGGACCCATTGGTCGGATCAGCCCCATTAAGTGCCTGTCTGGCTGCTCGGTACGCAGTCTTGTTGGGCTTCAGGCGGTATTGACCATCCTGTACAGCGGTGAATTGACCCGGCTGTAAAATAACGTCGGGAATCGAGCTTGGAAACTCGCCGGACTGCACACGGTTTAATACTACAGCGCCAACAGCTACTTGTCCTTCAAACGATTCCCCACGCGCCTCGGAATAAATGATCCGTGCCAGTTGATCCAACGCGGTTACGCGGACCTTTCCGAACGAATCCAGCTTGGCCTGTGTTGCCGCTCCCGCTATACCATCAGGCGTCAGACCGTTATCCTTCTGAAAACGAGCCACCGCTTTACTGGTCAAAGAGCCATAGTATCCCGTAAAACCAGCTTTGAAGTAACCGAGTGAATGAAGCTGCTGTTGAAGCTCCAGCACCCGTTCGCTTTGAATCCCTTTCTTTAAAGCTGACGATTGTGCCTGTGCTTGTCCTGGTGCGACTGATAATACAGCACCCAATAAACATGCGCAGGACAGGATTAAAATAGATAATTTTTTCATATTCCAGACAACCTCCTCTTTCATGTTCTGTCCGGTGCAACCATTCCGGCCTGTACAACTCAGGGACGTTTATCCGATGATGCTTCTTTTGCCATAACTTATGACTAGCTGCGGAAATGACGCGTGGCTACATATGGAATCGGATATTGATGCATTCACACGTCCGTTGCAGTATACCACAAGCCGCATTTACGTATCATCCGGCTCTGGTCCTAAGAATAACTAAGCTAATAAAACACCATTCCTAAGGGGCTGATGTGTATGAGAGGGCAATAGACCACATTTCGACTACACTTGAATACGTGACTTTTTTCGCTATTTTTCGATTCAATCTACCCAGGACCTGAATCTGACATTTGCTTTTTCAAACCACATTTTGTGCACATAAATATAGGCGAATGCATAGGGTAGCGTACGATCATTCATTTCGAGTAACAGAAAGGCAGGAAAGGACACGTGAATTCATATATGGATTACACCTCTCCCACTGTACAGTTCACCTATGATTTAAGCGACAATATTTTGTTTCAGAAAGATGCTCAGAACTCAATCAACGAGCTGTCGATCCAGCAGTTGAATACATTAGCAAATGTATCGCTACTGGATATCCGTCTCAGCACTGCTAATGTTGTAGAGCCTCACTACCATCAAAATGCCACAGAACTAATATACTGTATTTCTGGAGCAGTGACCGTGTCACTGATTAATCCCTTTACCCGCGAGTTACGACATTTTCCGATTACACCTGGACAGGTGGCTAACGTCCCTCAGGGATGGTGGCATTATCTAGTCGCCACGGTGGACGACACTCACTTGTTGGCGATTTTCAACGCTCCAGTCCCTGAATTCATTTTAGGCTCCGATGTTTTGCGGCTAACGCCGAGTAACATTATGGCTCATACTTACTGCCTGGATGAGAAAAAGGTTCAGGAAGCGCTCGCCCCTATTAAAAAAACTGTCATCATCGGTCCTCCCAATGACTGCAAGCAGCAGCCACCTCGAAAACCAGGGATTCATGTAAGGCTAAACGATACTTCATCACATCGTCAGATCGCCCCCCAAAGAGGTTACACCTATACTCATGGATACCCTGGCTTTTCCTTTAATCCCTATCAAGAGCAAGATTAACCCTAGTCAGACCTTAAGTACGCCGGAATCCCCCTTCCCTGTATGTTCGCCGTTACCATAAGACTTTCCCTCTCATAAAATGCCAATGTGTATAAGAGGGGGTGATTGAATGGACGCTTACTACAACTGTTTGAACTGTATGAATAAAAAGGTGCGTATTCTCACCATTGACGGAAAACAGTACGAAGGAACCATTACGGATGTGGATCGTAAAAATGTGTACTTAAAAACCGAGCGGAACGGACGTGTACAAACGTCTGCCTTTTATCCTTACGGGTATGGTGATCAAATCTTAACTTTGAGCCTATTTACCCTATTAGCGATTGCTTTAATTTAATCCTCATCCATCTCCCGTTTCGGCTTATTGATGCCAAAACACCCCATTTGACAGCTCCCCAGCCCCGCACAGTTGTGTTGGGCTTGTGCGCTGTTATTTGGGGTGTTTTATCATACAATCTATTCTCTAAAACACTTAACCCCCCACCGGTAATATACCAATGGGGGGTTAAGCTACTCAATTGAATTTAGATCCAGAAAGACTTTGTAATGATAACGAGCAGAATGAACAATACCAGAATAGCTCCTGTCGATGTCCAAACGCCTGGGTAGCCCCCTACCGAACCGCCACCGCAACCTCTTTCACATTCACTCATGGATCATTGCCTCCTTTAATTCAAGGTACAACATAGCTTATGTATGGAGCTTTCCTATGGACCGGGCTTTTTGGCAATGTTATGAATATTTTCACGGATGGGCATTAGCCTACACCTTTCCTAGGCAGGAGCATAGGATATCACAACTAATCCTGAAGGAGTGAAGCAATTGAATTCAAATCAAATGTTTAATTATAACGTTAACCAACCTTTTCCTCACCATCCTACCTCCCACCATGTCGTGGTACACCCCGTAGATCCATATGTCGTAGAGACATTAAAATCAATGATCGGCAAGTACGTTGTACTTGAAACAACACGTGGCAGAATTGATGGATGTGTAGTAGATAGTAAGCCTGACCATGTCATCTTGGATGTATACGGAAAAAAATTCTTTGTTCGAATCAGCGAAATCGTATGGATCATGCCCAACTAAACAAATCAGACATTAAAAATCCTCGCAGATCCTATCCGGATTCGCGAGGATTAATCATGACATGACCCTCTAATCAAGCGAGCCTGCCAATGAAGCACGAAGTTCATCTATCGTTCCATTGTACTCATCTAGATCGACTTGGCCGCTAATACCTGGAACACTGCCTGTGCTACTGTATTGCCAAGCCCACCAGCTATTCCAAGCTGGAACTGCGGTCGGCTTTTGCGTAGTGCTGTATCGCGCTACCCACAATTTATACATAGAAAACGTAGGATCAAACTTGGAAGCAAAGACATTTCCCGTGTATACGATCGGCTCACGTCCGGTAAGCTTCTCCATTTCATCCAAAAATGCATGAGCCACTTCACTGATCTGTGCGGAAGTAAGACCTTTAGGATTATTTTCATAATCCATCACAGGGGGCAGATCCAGCCTTCCTCCTGCTGAATCTAGAGCCCTGGCGAAATTAGCTGCTTCCTGGCGAGCTCCATCTACGGTAGTTGCGTTTAAAAAGTGATAAGCGCCAACCAGGATGTTAGCATCTCTGGCCCCCTGAACATTTGCTAAAAATTGATTATCTTGATACTTGGTGCCCTCTGTAGCTTTAATAAAAGCAAATGTCTTGCCTGCTGCCGCCACCTGCTGCCAATCAATATTGCCATTATGGTGCGAGACGTCAATCCCCTGCGCGTGTCCGTCAGAAGAAATCGTAGGCTCAACAGGTATAGTAGATATAACAGTATCGGTAGATGCTGACTCCTCCGAAGCCTGATCCAACGCTATGACAACTTTACCATCATCTGCATTAATAAGATGAAAGGGTGTGCTGTGATCAAGATCAACCACAATACGTGCCGAGGCTGGGTTTGTGCTAAACATGGAGTATCTTACCTTGGAAGCATCTAGATCTTCTGTGACTAGAAAGCTTCCTTGTCCACCATTGTTAATAGATTGCGAAGCTGGAAATTCCTCGCCAAACTTCGAATCAGGTATATCTATAACAATACGATCTGGTTGAGTCAATGTGGTTACTTTGGGGCTTACCTTTCCATCCACCGTTATCATCAATTCGTGATTGTTGAAGCTAATTTGGTGTATAGCTGTACGCTCACTCTCTGTAGCATCACTTGCAGCTTGAGTAGCAGAGTGATCACGGGTGGTCACGCTGTTTCCGCTTGAAGCAGACGGAGTCGTCAAAAATACAGTTTTAAGTTCGTTGTTCCAGGCCACTTCAACTCCTGTCTGTTCAGATACAAAACGAAGTGGAACATAAGTCGTTCCCCCGTTCAGCAAAGGAGCTACAGCCAACCCCATCGGTTGATTATTAACTGAGGCAATGGGATTGTTGACCTGAAGGCTCAGGTTGAGATTTTGTTTATGTATAGTTATGGTCCCTGTCTTGGATTCCCAATTCACACGATAACCCAATTCCTCTACAATAAGACGGAGTGGAACCAGCACATTGCCCTTTACTTCCTGAATCTGCGCGCCCTTGCTGACACTTATATCTTTACCGTCCAGCTGAATATGTGAATTTGAAGACGCAGCGTGACTTTCTCCTGGAAATGCTAATAGAAACAGAAACAAAAAAGCAAATAAACTAATTTTCTTCATATGTACCCTACCAATCTCTAATTTTTCACTATGTAAATTTTACATTCTATGCACCTCTGAAGCCTCCATTTTGATAGACGCGACTCCTATGTAAAAAGTTACGATTCATTCATTATATATTTCAGCCTTGTAATACGAAAGCACTAAAAAGCTCCGCCAGCTATACGCAAGCAGAGCTCTTTCCAGTTTTACTAATCTCATTTGCTACAATCTCATCACAAGCACATACTTCCAATTTATACAGTTACAAACGTTAGCCCTACAAGAATGATCGAAGTAACAGACAGTACAAGTAAGGGCAGCATTGCTTTCTCTCTTAAAGTGTTAAAGCTCACATTCAGCCCCATGCCTACCATAGCCATCGTTAACATAAAGGTAGTAAGCTGAGAAAGTTCGTTCATTAGATTAGGTGGAACTAAAATATATTTTCCAAAAACATAACTTCCCAAAATACTTGCCGCAATAAAGCCAATGAGGAACCAGGGGAACTCCACTTTAGTACCTGTACGAATCTTTCCGGTTCGTTTCATCCAATACATTAAAATAAAGCTAAGCGGTATGAGTAAGAAGACACGCCCCAGTTTGGCTAATAAACCCATGGCAAGAGCATCCTGTCCGGCAGGCGCTGCTGCTAAGGCCACATGTGCAATTTCATGTAAGCTGATGCCCGACCAGATTCCATATTGCATATCCGTCAGAGGAAGCCAAGGTCGAAGCACTGTAAACAAAATAGCAAATACCGTTCCGACCAAGGCAATGAGTCCAACTCCTATGGCTGTATCCTCATCGTCGGACTTTAACAAGGGAGAAACAGCTGCTATTGCTGCTGCACCGCAAACTCCTGTTCCAATCCCTAGAAGTAGAGAAAGCGAAGCATCTGCCTTACATCGTTTGGCCAGCCAAACCGTAAAAAAAATGGCGAACACCACAGTGCCTACATCACGTAAAAGCAACCCCAGCCCCTGATGAATAACAACATCCATATTCAGCTTCAGTCCATATAACACAATAGCTCCGCGCAGTATTTTCTTAGCTGAAAATTCAATTCCTGAGCGTACAGCTTCAGGATATCCCCACAACTGTCGGTATAGTATAGCGAGAAACATCGCACATGCCAATGGACCTACATAATGAAAGCCTGGTACTTCATTCAGGACGTATCCTGCCAGTGCAAAGATCATCGTTAGCACAATGCCGAATAAAAACCGAAACAATCGACCTTTGTTCAATAAAAGTTTACTGTGTTGAATATGACTTTTCATGCTGATTCCCTCCAATTCTACATACATACAGCTTAATATGTATTTTGTCATAAGAAAAATAAATCATTATAATAATGATAATAAGTAAATAGGCATGATTAAATTGGAGGAATAAGCTTTGGATCAATCTTTAGTCGTTTTTGTTAGGGTTGCGGAGAAACAAAATTTTACACGAGCTGCTGAGGCACTACATATGACCCAACCTGCGGTAAGTCAATATATTCAAACACTGGAACGCAGTGTAGGAACCCGGCTCTTGGAGCGAAGTAATAAATATGTGCGCTTAACTAAAGCAGGTGAAATTGTGTATCATCATGCCCAGGAGATTATCCGACTCCATACACGTATGCAGTACTTGGTGGATGAGCTAATGCATACGGCAAAGGGTAACCTGTCTATTGGTGCAAGCTACACGTATGGTGAATATGTATTACCACATGTAATTGCGCAAATGAGAATTCAGTACCCACTCATTCAGCCCTCCATTACCATCGGCAATACATTGGAAATTGAAAAGCTCGTGATCCATAATCAACTGGATGTGGGCATTATCGAAGGAGAATTTCAGCATGACCATTTGCACATTGAATCCTTCGCCGATGATGAAATGGTTATTGTCGTTCCGCAAAATCATCGTTTGGCCGGTAAATCTCAAGTGGATATAAATGAGCTGCATGAGGACATCTGGATTCTGCGGGAAGAAGGCTCTGGAACTCGGGAGGCGGCTGAAAAGATGTTTGCACAGCTTCGATTTTATCCTTCTCATATGATGAATTTTGGCAGTACACAGATCATCAAAGAGTCGGTAGAAGCAGGCTTGGGGATTTCTTTGCTGTCCCAATGGGTAATTCAAAAGGAACTTGCTTTGGGAACATTAGAAGTATTGGATATTCTCAATCTCCCGTTCATTCGGAAATTTTCTTTTCTGACCCCTTCTGCGATATTTGAGACGAAAGCAACCACTGCTTTTTTGGAGATTTTGCGAGATTATAATGTGAAAAGGTAATCTGCGAAAGAAAAAAAGCACCCATTAAGGTGCTTGCAGTATAGTCAGTATTATATTTTTATGAGGAGAGATGGTCCTTACCATGGTATAAGAAGTGGGAGAAATCAGCATGGCTTCCTTGGAATTGTTGCATATCATGAGCTGCAATACCTACAAAATTCCCTGTAAATCCTCCAGACAAAAAGCTGATATCCTGTATTTCAAAAAGTCGCGTCCAGGAAGGTTCATCTCCAACTCCATAATAAAATTGTGCATGGGATGCATGAACCTCTACAGCCAAATGTACAGGAAGATCATTCTGAAGGGCAATCACTTGCGGAATTAGCGTAAATGAATTAGCTTCACAGCGCATCATGCGCAGCACTTTTCCCACTCCCTCTTCATAGCTAACATACGCATACAAATAGTCTTCTTCATTGAGATACAGCAAAAGTCCCGCCATTTGCAAATAGCTGGTTGGCTGATACTCCAGTGCTGTTTCTACCCGGAAATGATGATCCGTTTGCCGAATGGCAAGCACGTGATGCTGGAACAGACTTTGTATGGATTCTCCAGCATGGATTCGAAGATAGCCTGGGCGTTGACTTAATGAACACCAGCTATCGTCCGCCAGGATACGCAATGTGTTCCACGTTTTGTCAAGTGTGGGGCCCTCGAAAAAGTCTTCGAAAATATACTTCTGCTGCTCTTGCTGAACCAAGATTGTCCCTTGAGGCGCAGGCACCTCCAATTGGGGTGTATGGCCCCCGGCGGTTAACCGCAGCCAGCCTTCATCATTCCAATATACTTGCTGTAACGCTGTCTCGCGCCCTAAAATGGCGTATTTCCCCTCCACTGGACGTGTACATAAATGAGCCATATACCATTCTCCGTCCGGTGTTTCCACAAGACTGCCATGTCCTGCGCATTGTAAAGGGAAATTCAGCAGATCACGAGACGTAAGCATCGGGTTATGCGGGTCCACTTCATACGGGCCGGTTATCTGCTTGGAGCGTGCTACGGTAACTGCATGCCCCGTACCCGTTCCACCTTCCGCTGTAACAAGATAATAATAACCGTTCTGCCTGTAGATGTGGGGCGCTTCTGTCTTCTTCAATGGAGTGCAATCAAAAATTTTAATAGGCTCGCCAACAAGCCGCTGTTGACTGCTGTCATACTCCTGCATGACAATACCCGATGACTTATTGCTTTCCAACATGCGGTAATCCCACAACGCGTTCAGCAGCCATTTGCGTCCATCCTCATCATGAAATAAAGATGGATCAAATCCACTACTATTCAGATAAACGGGTTCCGACCACGGTCCGTTGATCGTGGGTGCCGTTATCACAAAATTATGAACGTCCTTGAACGGACGCTTGGTGCTTTTCACATCTGTATAGAGCAGATAAAAAAGGTTATCCGCATAGCTTAATTGCGGTGCCCAAATGCTGCAATTTTTCGGGTTCCCTCTCAAATCAACCTGGTCAGTCAAAATATCCGTGCAGTGCTCCCAATGAGCCAAATCTTTGGACTGATACACCCGTACTCCAGGCAGCCACTCAAATGATGACACTACAATATAGTAAGTATCTTCGACTCGCGTAATACACGGATCGGGATTAAAGCCTTTTAATATAGGGTTTTGGATCAACATGAGACATCACTTCTCCTTACTTTCCAAAATGTGACTCCCTCAAAAACCTGCTCCTTGCTCCATGCTTCTGTCCTCGCTTCAAAGCAATCCGCCCACGGAACACGCTGCTTACGTAATAAAGCTATTTCATCAGATCCGCCATATTCCTGATAGCAGACGGTTTTCTCATTCGCGACATTGTCCCAATTGTCCCAGCCGCGTGGGTCGATATGGTCGCCCATTTTACAATCGACAAATACGGTTTTGGCATATTCCCGCCATGGACGGCCCAAAAAAACAGGAGTAATATCAGGCTCTGCGGTTAAATAGCAATGATCGAATACATAGCCGTACGTTTGTCCTTGCGGTGTAGAGGCGGCTGTAACGTAGCTTGTATGGTTCTTATGATGACGCAAACTACGAATCTCGCAATCTTCAAAGTAAGCGGTAGCCCCGCCAAAAATGAAATCTATCGTACCCTCGATGTAACAATGCTGATAAAGCTGGCGATAGTGTGCATGGTGTTCTTTCAAAGGAATTCCACCAAACTTTAATCGTTCTTTGGGTGCAGGAGGCAGAGGGCCTGTAAATAACGTGTCCTGGTACCCTTTAAAGGTGCAGTTTCTAAAGACGGTTTGATCACAATGAGCGTATACCGCAACGGCCTGCCCAATGTGTTCTCCCTGTCCGGCCGTGTTGGAAATGATGAGATTTTCCAAGATTAGATGGCTGCCGCCTATAAATAAAGTCGGTGTCGCAAAGGTTCCTATTTCCTCACCTGCTTCATTCCGCTCCTTGGCATACCGGTCCATATGAATCTCTACCTGCCCGATGCCTATGATATGTAGATTTGAACGGTAAATCCGCACTTCTTCCTCATAGGTACCCGATAAAATAGTTAGCGTTTCCATTTCGTTGGAAGGCGATTGCTCCAATACATGAATCGCCTCCTGAATGGTGTGGAAATCACAAAAGGATTCTTTTCCGACTAGCATGGTTACCCCAATCCTTTCATTTGATTTACAAGTGTTCAGCTAAAAATGACTGCCAAGCCGTTCGCATTTCCAATGTCTCCATATGGCCACCGCCCGCAATCACAGGCTGCCAATGCTCAGGGTGACCTGCTTTCTGATAAGCTTCCAACAAACCCTTGGCCAAATGCTCGACTCCTTCTATAGGACACATCCGATCATTTTGACCTGTTATACTCATCCGTGGACGAGGTGCGATCCGCTTTTGAATATCCAGCGTGGTGAAATGCTTCAACAAGCCGGGGACATAGGAATAGAAGCCATGATGATCCAATCCCCTTTTAGCGATCAGCGTATGGGCATCTACCTGTCCGCAGATATCCACCGTGACCTGTATTCGTTCATCTAAAGCAGCCATCCACCATGCCATAAGTCCACCCATCGACATGCCGATCGTTGCGATACGGGAAGCATCAATGTCCTCACGCTGGCACATATAATCTACCAAACGACGGTTATCATACAGCATCATGCCCCACAGCACCTGACCCTGCCAGAGCATTTCTTTTACCAGCTCGCTCTCGGTTTTGCCTCCACGCTCATTGAAGCCCCACATGTCGATACAGCACACGCAATACCCCATGTCTGTCAGAGCTGTAGCAAACGAGGGCTGCTGTAGGTAAGAACTGCTATGAAGCAGTTCCTTACGTCCATTCGTATAGTTGCCCCCATGCGAATGGTTAAATACGACCAATGGGAACGGACCGTCCCCTTGTAAGGGTGTAGCTACATAAGCGGGTACAGACTCAATCCCATTCAAGTCCAGCAGGAGACACTCCAGTCGATAACCCTCCCGCTCTTCTTGATTCAGTAGAGTCGCCGTTATAGGGCGATCTGCCGGAAGGTCTCCCAACAATGCTTGCAACTTATCCACGTTTTATGCTCCTTTCATCCCCTCCTATTTCACAACATTTTGTTCAGAAGGTTGTATCGTTACTTGTTCTATCAGCTTTTCAGGCTGAGCTGTATTCTTCGAATGACAACGATTGATTTCAACATCTTCCCCATTTTCAATGTAAAAGGCAGGACCTTCATGATTTTCAATCGTAACCTGTTGAAAACGAATATCCCTCACATTACCTAGATAAAAACCACGGTTATTCATATCTTCAATCCCTGTCATCATGGCCGGACGACCGGGAATCGCATTTTTAGCCATAGATATATCAATATTGGAAAATGTAATTTCAGCAATATATTGTTCTGCAAGTCCGTATAAGAAACCAGCCGCCGCATGAACCTGACGTGCCGTGATATTGGAAAAATGGATTCTTCTAAAGCACGGAGTTTCATCAGTAATTGGATAGGGATTTTTATCCCACACATATTTGTCCTTGCCCCGAGGTCCGCAGAAATAATACAGGTTTAGAATAAATGGACAAATGACCTCCTCCATCACAATGTTGCTGATACGAATATCCTCGATGATTCCACCGCGTCCCCGTCTTGATTTCAGACGTATGCCCCGATCCGTTTGCTTGAACACGCAATTGCTGATCGTAACATTACGAATATCTCCGCTCATTTCGCTTCCCAGTACGACAGCACCATGACCATGCACCATTGTACAGTTGGTAATCGTAATATTTTCACAAGGAATCCGCTCATGGGTATCTTCGGTTCCTGCTTTGATCGCAATACAATCATCACCTACATCAATATTGCAGTTGCTAATACGAACATTGGAACAGGATTCGGGATTAATGCCATCCGTATTGGGAGAGTCGGCTGGGTTAAGAATGGACAAATTGTCAATCGTAACGTTATAGCAAGCAATGGGGTTTACAGTCCAACTGGGGGAATTTTTTAACATGAGGTCTTTAATGGTGACCCGTTGACAGCGGTCAAAGCTGATTAATTTGGGTCTTGGATACTGCAACTCTTCAGGGTGATTCCGATGCTTTTCCCACCACGGTTGACCATTTCCGTCCAGTGTTCCGCTGCCTGTAATCGAAATATTCTCAAGGTTCTCTCCATAAATGCACGATGCATGTACTTCACGCTGAACGCCTTCCCATCTGGATTCTACTACAGGGTAATCTGCCAGTTCCGTACTGAAGGAAAGAATTGCGCCGGGGCTTAAATGCAGCTCAATGTTACTTTTCAGAATAATAGCACCCGTCAGGTATGTTCCAGACGGAACAAAAACGGTGCCTCCACCAGCATTACTTGCTGCTTCAATGGCAGCCGCAATCGCCTCTGTCGCCATCGTCGTACCATCCTGAACTGCTCCATAATCTACAATGTTATATAATTGCATTTCGTTCTCTCCTGTCTTTATTTTTTGTGAATAAAACGCAGTAGGCGGAATGGTGCTGGACAAGTGTCAGCGATATTAAGCACCATCCGCCTGCGTAGTGACAATTCATGTACACTAATGTTCAGCCTATATCTTTATTTTTTCGTTTTCTTATACGCTTCTTCATACTCAGTGGTAATTCGTGCTCCGCCTGACTTTTTCCAGTTTTCTACAGCTGCTTTAAATCCGGCTTCATCAATTTCACCCATAATAAATTTGAAGGAGGCGTCGGTAATGATTTTCTCCAGCTCTGTTCCTTGTTCATTAGCGGTGGCTGAATCCAGTGGCACTGTCGGGTCCAGAACAGCAAATTTATTATTTTCTCGCACTAATTCATTAGCCATTTCCTTTTCCGGATTGGCATCCTTTAAGTTATAGGTCACTTCACTTGGTCTGGAGCTTGAAAATGGCTGAACGTCTGCTTGCCACAAATCTGTATTCGTAATTTTAAAGGAACCATCTTTTTCGATTTTATAATGAGTACCTTCAATACCACCGGTCATGTACATATATACATCTTTGTCAATTAAATCATCTACAAATTGCAGCAGTCTCTTCAACTCAGCTTCTGTCTTTACTTCAGATTTCGGAAATGCCAGCAAGCCTCCTACCCCGCTTCCTTCAGACCATACGTGATATTGGCCATCTCCATTAGAAATCTTGTTAACAGGTACCAGCTTCAGCCCTTTTTGTAAGCCTTGAGACAAGGTTCTAAGGTTAGAGATATCAATCATGCCTGTATAAATCCCTGCTTTACCTTGTGCAAATTGTTGTTGCTGGTCCGTTTTAGCGGTTACGGCAAAGTCTTTGGAGAGGTATCCGTTTTTGTATAATTTATTGGAATACTTTAAGGTCTCCAAATATTGAGGAGTATCAAATTCCGGCGTAAACTTGCCGTTTTCATCTACTTTCCAGCCATTAGGTGTCCCAAAGTAGGAGCTTAATGTTTTGAAGCTGCTGTAACGCAGATCCGATCTGTCAACAAACCCAGTCGTATCATTTTTTCCATTGCCATCTGGATCATCTTCTGTAAACGCTCTCGCAACTTCATACAACTCATCCAGTGTGGTCGGCACTTTCAGTCCTAAGCGATCGAGCCAATCCTGACGAATGACCAGACCCGCCCGAGCCAGATTTTTCTGGAACGGAACACCATACAGTACCCCTTCAATAGAAGCAGCTTCGCGCACTTCAGGCGGGATCTTCTTCAAATTTTCATAATCATCCAAGTATTTGCCTACATCCCAGAATAATCCTGATTTCAATGAACTACGCACTGATGAATTTGTCATCATCGTCAAAGTCACCATGTCTGCCAATTCACCAGAAGCCAGTGCGGTGGTAATTCTCTCTTCCTTGGAAGCATCCGGCACCCAGTTGAACGTAATTTTGGAATTGGTGTATTCTTCGATTTTGCTTTTAATCGTTTCTGTAGGCGGAGAGGCTGTATGCAATACGTTTAGCCAGGTAAATTCCAGTTTGGATTTGGGATCATAGGTTTGGCTGGCTTGATCCTCAGTCCCCTTGTCGCCACAAGCAGTTAGAAAAACACTCATGACCATAAGTCCGGCAAGAAGACCCGATACTCCCTTTTTCATCGCGGTTCTTTTCTTCATCGTGTTTGCTCCTTTTTCGTTTGTATATTCATGCCATATCTTCCTCTTTCACCAGAACCTCTCGCTCTATTTTGCTGAATACCTGGTGCGTCATCCACATCACGAGATAACCGATGATGCTCGCTCCGGCAAAAGTTAGAATTCCTGGGTATAAGCCTAGAATTAATGCATAAAGCACGACAATGGCTACAAAAAGAACAAGTGTATATTGTAAATACGAAAATCCAATGACGATCGACATCTTGATCTTCAGCTTGATGCCTTTCCAATCATAGTGAGCCAGTAACGGAAAAATGTATGCCAAAGAGATCAGATACAAAAAGGCACCCATCAGTGTCACCACACGAACATACCAGGATGAGCTGTTGACGATATCCACGTAGAGCACGTAACCCACAAGGCTGTATAGCCCGCCAATGATGGCTGCTTCCTTAAAGCTTTCTTTAAAGTAACGTACAAACGTCGAGAAAATGGCGACTTCCTCATTGCCCCGAATCCACTGCCTTAAAATACTAAGCATAGCAACGGTTGCAGGCCCTACACCTATAAAACCCAAGCCCAGGATTGTCGCAATCGTCCACAGCAAGTTAAGGTAGACCAGGCGTAGCAGGCGCATGCACCATTTGTTCATGTTTTCTACAAACCGTACCATTTTGCATCCTTCCCGTCGTCATTAGTAAACGCCGTCCTCACCAAATTTCTTAGCGAGTCGATTGGAGAACATAATCAGAATTAAACCTACTACACCTTTGAAAAGTCCTACCGTCGTACTGAAACTTAATTGTCCATTCTTTAAGCCCGCAGTATAAATATAGGTGTCAAAGATTTCGGCAACCTCGCGGTTTAATGAGTTCAATAGCAGATACATATGTTCAAAGCCCAAATCCAGCGTGCTACCGATTTTCAAAATTAACAAAGTAATAATAACCGGGCGGATCGCTGGCAACGTCACGTGCCATGTCTTTCTCAAACGTCCAGCACCGTCCATTTCTGCTGCCTCATACAATTGTGTATCCACCACTGTAATTGCAGATAAATAAATGATGGTAGACCAGCCAAGTTCCTTCCAAATCACTTGCCCGATATAGACCGTTCGCAGCCACTGCGGTGATGTTAAGAAGCTGATCTTCTCACCACCTAGTGCGGCAATCAGTTCATTCAGCACACCGCCGTCCACCGTCAGGAATACATAAGAAATCGAAACGATGATAACCCATGACATAAAGTGCGGAATGTAGATGATGGTTTGAATTATATTTTTGAAAAACATCTTCCTAACCTCGTTCAGCATGAGCGCCAATATAATGGGCAATGGAAAAAAGATTACAATATTCAGTGCAAATAAAACCAGCGTATTGCGAAGCAACATAAAAAACGTAGGCTCTGTAAACAAACGAATAAAATGCTTCATTCCTACCCATGGACTGCCTGTAATTCCCTGAAAGGCTTGATAATCCTGAAATGCAATTACCAATCCTCCCATAGGGAAGTACTTGAAAATAATGAAGTACACCAACCCGGGTAAAACCATCAGATAGAGCAGCTTGTGTTTCTGCATTCGTAAAAGGCTTTCCGTCGTTCTTTTGTTCTTTTTCATTTTCATCTTCATGTTTGGTGCGGGGACACTTGAAACTTTCATTAGTTCGACCTCCTTTAAACGTTCCTGTATACGCTTTCAAGAGTACGTTATTTTCGTCATTCCGCATATAATCATCAAATGATAGCGTTTACAAAAATAGGCCAACAGCCTACTTTACAGCCTTTTCACCTTAGCTAATGATTACTACACAACTTAATGATCATCCTCTTTTTTCCACGCTTAGAGAACACCTCAAGATTTGATTATATACGGAATTCTTTGCTCTTGATAAGGTTTACATGTAAACGATTACAAGGAGGTCACCCACATTGGAACAACCATTAATCAAACCAAAATCACGAAAAAAAGAATCACTGGGCAGTCGTATTTTCAACATTGTAAACAGTACACTTTTGATTCTCATTGCCCTCACTTGTCTCTTACCTTTTTTGAATATCATCGCCAGCTCATTTGCTTCAACTGAGGAAGTAGTGGCCAAGAAGTTCATCTTATTCCCTGTAACTTTTTCACTGGATGCTTATCGCTATATCCTATCCACTCCAACGATTTTTAGAGGACTTGGGGTTTCGGTCGGAGTAACGATCGTGGGTACAGTTGTAAGTATGATTTTTACCGCTTTTATGGCTTATGGATTATCCCGAAAATATCTGCTTGGCCGCAATACGATTAACTTCATTGTCGTGTTTTCTATGTTGTTTAGCGGGGGGATGATTCCGACATTCCTCGTGGTCAAAAGCATGGGACTGATCAATTCGTATTGGTCCTTGATTCTGCCCGTAGCTATTAATGCATTTAACCTGATTATCATGCGTAACTTTTTTCAGGCATTGCCGGATGATTTGGAGGAATCGGCCAAGATGGACGGGTGCAACGATTTTGGTATCTTCTTTAAAATTATGTTGCCATTAGCCCTGCCTTCTATTGCAACCATTTCTTTATTCTACGCTGTTGCCTACTGGAATACGTATATGCACGCCATTCTCTATATCAATGACTCTG
Organism: Paenibacillus sp. ALE2; assembly: GCF_054113385.1. Classification (NCBI taxonomy): domain Bacteria; kingdom Bacillati; phylum Bacillota; class Bacilli; order Caryophanales; family Paenibacillaceae; genus Paenibacillus; species Paenibacillus sp. ALE2. Next base: position 3,650,647 of record NZ_CM134213.1, on the reverse strand, counting down.
CCAAATGGCCAATTCAAGTCTTACTTCGCCAAATTGTTATCGTCTCCAGCGGTATGCAGGCAGAAGGAACTGCGGTAGATGTCATCCCGCCTGCGCAGACGATTAAGATGGCGGTCATTGTTATAGCGACCGTTCCGATGTTAATCGTGTATCCATTTGTGCAAAAGCACTTTGTCAAAGGAGCCTTGCTGGGGGCGGTTAAAGGTTAATTGGCTTGCTTCATCTTTCGATAAGCCCCTGGTGTAACCTGTTCTTTTTTTCGAAAAGAGCGGATAAAGTTTTGCGAATTATGATATTGAAGCCGCTCGGCGATTTCTTTAATCGTCATATCTGTCTCAACGAGCCATTTCTTGCTCATTTGCAGGCGATAGCCCATCAGAAATTCACTAAACGTCGTTCCGTATTCTTTTTTGAAAATACTGCTTAAATAATTTGGATTGTAATGCAGTCGATCTCCAATGAGTTCTAATGATAATTCCTGGTCATATTCAGCACGGATAATCGCAGCAATTTTCTCAGAGAGACAGCGGAATTGCTGGTTGGTCTTCTCCTTCATGCTTTTTACCATGGGGAAAATAACCTGTTCCAGCAGCATGCGTTCTATCTCCTCCGGGTTACGGATATCCAGCAAACGGTGATACAAGGCATGATTGTCTTGCGTTAGCAGTACTTCAATCCCTAATAGCTGCTCTAATTGGATGAGGTTATTGACAAAGCGTACCAGCAGCACTTCAAAGTTCATGGCATGGTTGTTCTTTGTCATCATTTCCGCCAATAAAGAGTGCACGGTGTGATATACCTGCTCTTCATCCCCTATGCGGATGGCATCAAACAGTTTGGATTCCAATTCCGCAGGATAATGCAGCAGCACCGGACCTGAAATGACCATGGAAATATCCTCATAAAAAATAATCGACTCTTTACCTAGGTTTAAACGGTGATGCAATGCTTGCTTGCTCATCTCACAAGCTTCTTTACTTTCTAATAAGTTATCATACGCTGTGCTGATACCGATGCTGATGGATACATTCAAATACTCTTTTACATTCTGAATCAAAAGCGTCGCATGATCCAGCACTTGCTTTCTCATTTCCTGTGCACTCTTACCTGCCAAAATTAATATGGTAGCCTGGGTGTTATCGTTCAATATGATCGGAAGCATACGCTGCTGCTCAGGAATCGTTTCTTCTACGATTTTGTTAATAGCCAGCAGTAAAACATCTTTATCCGAAGGTTCTCGATCTCCCAGATTATCCAGTTGAACCAACAAGGTAATATACATTTGATTCTCGATCTGCGGGTAGCCCAAGCGTGGCATTTTTCGTGCCAATTCCTCTGCGGAAACACGTTTGCGAAACAGGTTGAGAATCAATTGCGTTTCCAACTGTGGCATTTCGGACCGAATGAGACTTTCCAAGCTTTCCTTCTCTGTTACAATGTTGTCGATGGAATTAATAATCCACTCAATTTCATTTTTAGAAGGTTCATTTTTGAAAGCGAAGTTAGGATTTTTCGGTAAGCTGCGTTTTATTTGCTGGAATGGCTTGGTAAAGTAAATGGCAATGATGTATGCCACCACCACCATTAAAAGCGTTAATACAAGGCCCATCATGATAATCCCAAATTTGGTTGTTTGAAACGCGTTTGCAATCTCTTTTTTATCTAATACCGTTAAGTAAGTCCAATTGTTGTAAGCAGATTTAGCATAAATGATTTGCCGCGCTGGCTGATGCTCCGTTTTCTCCAATGTCAGCATGCCCGTGTTGTTTGATTTAGCAGTAACCTCTGAAATGTGCTGAAGCTGCTGAGTAGACAATAAGGGAGTAGCAGGCTCAGTTTCGTACATTAAGTCGCCTTTTTTATTCAAAATAAACACAGGCATATGATCCTCTGTTTGAATGGTATGGCTTAACGTCTGCGACGAAATATCAGATAGCGCGATGGCCTGTTTCTTTTTGGAAAACACAGGCAAGGTATTCACAAAACGGATTCCTTTATCTGTTTTAATCCAGAATAGTCCCTTATCCTGGTGGTCGATATAGGTACTAATCAGCTTTTCTCGTTCCGTTTTCGTCAAATAAGACAGGCTTCCATTGGAGATTCTCCAATTCTGATTTAGACTTATTAGTGAATACTCGGTTCCTTCTAATCCCATCGTAGCAATATAATTGAGCTGGGTATTTACATTCCGATACGCTACAAAATCTTTTTCTGTAATGGGATTTTTGACAACTTCATTAAAGGAACTGGTCGTGCTATACGTATTAAAAGCGTATTCAATCGTTTGGATTTTCTGTTCCAGGCTATTTCTGATCTGCGCCATGTAGCTTTGCTTGGTATTGGAAACTCTCTCCACAACGGAGCTAATTGTTGTAAAATAGATATAGCTGCCAAAGCTGGCCACCAATCCTATTCCCAAAACCAGAATCGTAATAAAAATAGTGTAGAACATTCTTCCTTTTTTCATTGCGCTCCCCCTTTGGTTCTTGGTATCACACCAAATTATAGCGCTTTCATAACAAGGTTTAAATCATTTTTTTCACGTGTGCATTATTTTTTACATCCGTATCATTCCAATTTAAGTTGATTTTATTTGGTTTGCGGCAGTTAAAAAGAAATTTGGAGGTCTCTTATGTTACATGTCGTTAGTTCTAAAGAACAGATTGTAAAAGAAGAATTTCCGTTAGACACTTCCTTTCTCTCCCTCTATCCCGTAGTGGCTCGTGAAGCTCGTCCTTTTGTATTGGTGTTACCTGGCGGTGGCTACGAGCATTTGGCCTCACATGAAGGAGAGCCGATCGCCCGGTGGTTAAATGATCTAGGTATTCATGCGGGTGTGCTGGAGTATCAGGTCGGGGATTTCGAGATTACCTCCTTGCTGGAGGATGTAGAACATGCCCTGCAATGGATTCGCCAAACACCGCATGACTGGCTAGTGATCCCTGATCAAGTGGGTCTCATCGGTTTTTCAGCAGGCGGTCACCTGGCCTCCATTGTCTCCACGATCGGAGCGGAAAAACCAAATCTTCTGATGTTGGGATACCCTGTCATTTCATTTCATGATCCTTATACGCATCTTGGAAGCCGTACGCACTTTTTAGGGGAACAGCCGACCCTGGAGCAGCTTCAAGCCTTTTCATCCGATCGGCAAGTGACTGCACAGACACCTCCGACTTTTATGTGGACAACAGCCAATGATGGCGCTGTACCAGTAGAAAATAGCCTGTTGTTCGCTTTCTCATTATCCAGAGAGCGTATTCCGTTTGAACTGCATGTATTTGAGGAAGGACGACACGGCTTGGGACTATCCGAGGACAACCTTGAATGCAGACAATGGCTTGACCTGGCGGAAAAATGGCTACAAAAACATGGATATGCGCAGGCAAGACAACAGATGACAACTCGACTGTTTATCGCAGGGGACTCTACTGCAGCTCAAAAAGGAGCAACCGAAAAACCGATGACAGGCTGGGGCGAACATTTGCAAGCTCATTTGGACTCTACTGTTCATGTGGACAATCGTGCCGTCAACGGACGAAGCACCAAATCTTTTATAGCAGAAGGGCGATTAGCTGATATTGAAAAAGATATTCAAGCTGGCGATTATTTGTTTATTCAATTTGGACACAATGATGAGAAAAAAGAAGACCCCATGCGCTACACCGATCCAGATGGAGAGTACCGTCTAAACTTAATTCAATACATTCAGTCCGCTCGGGAACGTGGCGGAATTCCAGTGCTGTTAACCTCTGTGAGCCGCCGCCGCTTTACCGCAAACGGTGAACCTGATCCGCTGGCCGTAGGAGCCTATCCCGCTGCCATGAGACAAGTAGCCAAGGAAACCCAGACACCGTTGCTCGATATTTTCGAAGCATCACAGCAGCTTTATCGTTCCATGGGCGAAAAAGAGTCCCAGCTTCTATTTATGCATTTGCCTGAAAAAACGCACCCTAATTACCCAGCTGGTGTAGCCGATAATACCCATTTTTCTGACGAAGGCGCAAGGAAGATCGCCCAGTTGGTGGCGGAAGCGATTCGTCAAAATACGGAGCTGTCTGCATTAAAACAACGCATGGTCGAAAGAAATCTAGATAGTAGCAAGAAGCTTGCACATCAACTTGTCAACTGATATCAAGTGCCATACATGCACATACGAAAAACGGATCTCGGACGAATCACTCCGACGTCCGTTTTTATTTTGTGTTTTGTAAAGATGGCCTAGCTATAGAGAATAGCTCAAAAATACAGTATATTAAATGAATTTCTTTAATTGTCATATTTTAATTATTTTGTATCTTACAGGACTTTAGAATTATTTCATTGTATTATTTTGACAATATTTGTCGAATGAAGTGAAAAGCAACCATTTTACATGGTATATTTTAGGAGCTCATATCATACATAAGGAGGATTTTTTTATGAATACTAAGAAAATATTATTATCAACAGCTATGTCTTTGGGACTCATTGGGAGTATTATTGTCCCTAGTGCGTCCGCAGCAGTAGGCCCTTCTCCAGAAATTACACCTGTTGTACAAGTAAACGGAGTATACTACAGAACGGCTACGTTGCCACGTAATTATTCTTATGCGTTGTCAAATTACCCTGGAGATACTTATAAAGTGGCGAGCGGAAATGTCACCGTCTCCGCTTCCGGCTTAGTAACCACCACCACTGCAACGAATGCAAGAGTTGAGATTTACGCCGGTAACGGTAAATTGAGAATGGTGTATACCGTAAAGGTAAACTAACTATTTAGCTGACAAAGGCCTTGGCACACTTGGTCAATGATTAGCAAGAATATCATTGCATATTTTCTGAAAAATCCCCTGCCATTATTGCAGGGGATTTCAATTTATTTAGAGTATTCACTTACTTCAAATGTGAGAATCTTATCAAAGATTACATAATCCTTTCGACTGCTGAATGGACCTTTGTTGTTATTGTGTTTATCGATTTTATAATATGATTGACCACGGCCGGCATCTTTTGCATCATACCACGCTATAAAGTTGTTAACTTCTTTCATACTTAAATCAAATTCCTTCTCAAAGCCATTGGTCATAGTTACTACAAGAATTGCTCGATCACCTGTCGGTTGAGCTGGCTCAGATGGTTCAGGATTAGGTTGAGATGGATTTTCGGTATCGGAATCTGTTTGCTTTTCTCCTTGTGGAGTAGCTGAAACCTCTTTAGAAAATTCACTTTCGCCATTATTACTTACTGCTGTAACTACGTAATAGTATGTTGTTCCATTGACCACAGATGTATCAGAATACGATGGAGTTTTGACGTTGGAAGCAATTGTATCATACGGTCCTGCAGAAGTAGTGCTTCGTTTTATAGTATATTCTGTTTTATCGGGGCTTGCTGTCCAGCTTAAATCTACCTTGGCGTCTCCTGCCTTTGCAGATAGATTTGAAGGAGCACTGATTTTAGGATTTACTAAATATCCAGTCTCGTTGATATCTAAAGCATCAAATTCGAACAGATTATAAACGTTTGAGTTGCTTGCACTTACTTCTACGGAATGTAATTTATTTTCTAAGTTCCTTTTTTCAAATAAAAGGGTAGTCACTTGTGCTTGACCATTTGCTGAGTAACTATAATTCACACCATCAATATTTACTTGAATAGATGTTTGTCTATCTCCGCCTCTATAACTAATTAATCTTAGATCCGTACCCCAAAATTGAAATTTAACAGTATGTAGAGATGAATTAAGTGTAAACTTTTCACTTCCTCCAGAATAGCTCCCCGCAGTTGGGGTTTGCCATCCATTTCCTTCAAAGATGAAACCAGGAGCAAGCTCTTCATATCGTTGCCACCCACTCTCTGGAGTAGGTAATGCCTGACCAACTGATGCTGCTGCATACGTTCTTAAATTTGAAAATACGATTAGTAAAAACAATGATGCGCTGAGCAATATAAAAGTTTTCTTAATGAGATTCTTTTTCATAAATATTCCCCCAGTAATCTATCTCTTGTACAGACACTAAGGTAACATGTTCTTCAAAAATTATCTAAACATAAACTTACTGACTTATAAATATTATCTATATATTAGAATAAATATTTTTTATTGGATACTAATAACGATAAGACTCAGTAAAATAGGAAACAGTTTTAATAACCTACATAAGCTAGAACGAAGTTACATAAGGTCTAGGTCCCATTAAAGAAAGGTGTAAATTTTAGAGTACTTATCTATTTAAAATGTCAGAATCCGATAAAGAAAGCACCATGACCAAAAGGTAAGCAATTAAGTTTAAGCAACTACTCTCCATTCTCTTATAATACAGAAAAAACAACAAAAAAACCCTTGCTAAGCAAGGGTTTTTGAGGAAATGGGCCCTGAGGGACTCGAACCCCCGACCAATCGGTTATGAGCCGACCGCTCTAACCAACTGAGCTAAGGGCCCTCAAAAAAATATGTATATTCACGCTACATATTCGTAACAGCAACGTTAATTAATATACAACATTTTCTTGTGTTTCGTCAATAGTTTTTAGAAATTTTCTTTTTAAAAATTATTTTTGTAAACCTATGGAATAAATCGGACACCATAACGACCTTTGCGCGAGCGGTACACCTCCACTGCGCGGGGATCATTGTAGCCGTACATCCAGCCGTCGTGCTCCAGCCTTTTTGCCAAACACCCTGCCTGAAATTTAGTCGTGTACAGTCTGCCATAGTAAACCCAATACATCCGAACTCCCTCTTTTCACATGTATAGTAGGAGTTAGTGTAACCGGATCGAATTCGATTTACACAGCTTGATTTCTAACAATTTGCACTGGATGGCAATGAGTCTGTGGCGCACTACTTATTGGCTCCGTTGTCTCTAGTACTCAGCCTTATTTGCCAAAAGAAGCCGGGTCCTGACGCCAGGAACGCAGAAGTTCCATTTCTTCCTGCTGAATGGTTCCCTCACGCAAAGCAACCTCCATCAAGGCGGTGTAATTAGACAAGGTTTGCAGCTTCACACCTGCTTCTTCAAAAGCTTGAGTAGCTTTGTCCAGCTGGTAGCTGAAAATAGCCAGTACAGCTAACGGCTGAGCGCCTGCTTGCTCTACAGCCTGTGCTGCTTTAATGGAGCTTCCCCCGGTAGAGATGAGGTCTTCGATAACCATAACCTTTTGTCCGGCGCTAATGCGGCCTTCGATTTGGTTTTCTTTCCCGTGTCCTTTGGCTTTGTCTCTGACATAAGCCATTGGCAGATTTAGTTTTTGTGCCACCCAGGCGGCATGAGGAATCCCTGCTGTGGCTGTGCCGGCAATAACCTCGGTCTCAGGGTATTGTTCACGGATGAGAGCCGCAAAAGAGTCTGCGATTAGTTCACGCACCTCCGGGTAGGACATGGTCAGGCGATTGTCACAGTAGATAGGGGATTTAATACCGGATGTCCATGTAAAAGGTTGCTGTGGACGCAGTGCCACCGCCTGAATGCGTAACAGATGGGATGCAACTTGTTCTGGGATATTGTTTAATGTAGTCATACTTGTATCATCTCCTCAATAATATGTTTTGCTGCGGCGCGTGGGTCTGGTGCCGCCGTGATCGGCCGTCCAACGACAATGTAGCTGCTGCCTTGGGCAATGGCTTGTCCGGGTGTAAGCACACGCGACTGATCACCTGTAGCACTGCCTGCCGGGCGTATGCCAGGAGTTATGGTTTTAAAGTCCGCTCCACATACCGCACGAATCGCAGGCACTTCTAATGGGGATGCGACCACACCGTCCAGTCCAGCCTCACGCGTCAATTGTGCATAACGAACGACAGCATCCTGCACCGTGCCCGGAATGCCTAACTCCGTATTCATAGTCGTTTGATCCGTGCTGGTCAGCTGTGTAACTGCAATAATGAGCGGCATGGCAAGTGAGCTGTCTGCTGAAATCGCTGCTTCAGCTCCGGCTCTGGCGGCCGACATCATACTGCGGCCTCCAGCAGCGTGTACGTTAAACATATCCACCCCTAGACGGGTAATGCTCTCTGCCCCTCCCCGTACCGTGTTAGGGATATCGTGCATTTTCAAATCCAGAAATACGGAGTATCCTCTTGATTTTAATTGTTCTACAAAAGCTGGCCCTGCGCTATAAAACAGCTGCATCCCCACTTTTATATAACAAGGTATTCCCTCCAGCTGCCGAATTAACTGCTCTGCTTGTTGTGCATCCGGGTAATCTAGCGCAACCATCAGCCGTCCTGCCATCTGCTGAAATGCTTCGTTCACCGTTCTACCGCCCCTTTTCACATCAATTCGGGTATATTTGCCCGTGATAAAGGACATCCGTCAGCAAATGCTGATGAATGTCCTTCCCATTACCACTTATTTTGCTTATCTATTCATAACGCGTTAGTTGCTCAGAACTGGCATCGATTCGGATGTGAAGTTAATCGTCTCCAGCATTTTTAACAGAGCGCGCACTGTATCCAGCGAGGTCATGCAGACAATGCCGTTTTCAACTGCTTCGCGGCGGATGCGGAATCCGTCACGCTCTGGCGTTTTGCCTTTGGTGAGCGTGTTGAAGACAAAGTTGGCTTCACCTGTACGGATCATATCCAGAATATTCGGATTGCCCTCACTTAGCTTGTTAACAGTGTTCACTGGAATGTGGGCCTGTTCCAAGGCTGCTGCCGTTCCACCTGTAGCAATAATTTTGTAGCCCAGTCTATAAAAGCCCTGCATCAGCTCGACCGCTTCTTCCTTATCCTTATCCGCTACTGTGATGATGATCGCCCCAGTAGATGGAATTTTCATACCTGCGCCTACGAGTCCTTTGTACAATGCTTTCGCATACTGGATATCGCGTCCCATAACTTCACCTGTAGATTTCATTTCAGGCCCCAGTGTTGGCTCTACACGACGCAGCTTGGCAAAGGAGAATACAGGAACCTTAACCGAGACATAATTACTTTCAGGCCATAGCCCTTCTGTGTAGCCTGCATCTTTGAGCTTACCGCCCAAAATGGCCTGTGTCGCCAGGTTAGCCATCGGAATATTCGTTACTTTGCTTAGGAAAGGAACCGTCCGTGAGGAACGAGGGTTAACCTCGATGACATACACCTCATCCTGATGAATGACGAACTGAATGTTTACCAGACCAATCGTTTTCAATTCCTTGGCGATGCTGATCGTAATGTCCACGACTTTTTGCTTCAGCTCGTCAGACAAGTGTTGTGGCGGATACACTGCGATCGAGTCACCCGAGTGAACCCCTGCCCGTTCCACATGTTCCATAATCCCAGGTACTAAGACCGTTTCACCGTCACAGATGGCGTCAACCTCAACTTCTTTGCCCAGCATATAACGGTCGATGAGCACAGGGTGTTCTGGATTGATTTTAACCGCTTCTTCCATGTACCGCAGCAATTCCGTATCTGAATACACAATTTCCATAGCGCGTCCGCCCAGGACGTAGGATGGACGTACCAGAACCGGATACCCCAATGCTTGGGCAGTTCCTACCGCTTCATCTACCGACGTGACCGTATTACCTTTAGGCTGGGCGATTGCAAGGCGAGACAGCAGCTGTTCGAACTTTTTCCGGTCTTCTGCTTCATCGATACTTTCCAGACTCGTACCCAAAATATTCACGCCTGCCGCACTAAGTGGTGCTGCGAGGTTAATCGCCGTTTGACCGCCGAACTGGACGATGACACCAATCGGTTTTTCCTGCTCGATGACATTCATTACATCCTCGAAGAAAAGTGGCTCAAAGTAGAGACGGTCAGATGTGTTGAAGTCTGTAGATACAGTCTCCGGATTGTTATTAATAATTACCGCTTCGTAACCCGCTTTTTGAATAGCCCACACCGCATGCACAGTAGAGTAGTCAAATTCAATCCCCTGCCCGATTCGGATGGGTCCTGAGCCGAGTACGATGACTTTCTCTTTGTTGGATGGAATCACTTCGTTTTCCACCTCATAAGAGGAGTAGTAGTACGGAGTTGTGGCTTCAAACTCGGCCGCGCACGTATCTACCATTTTGTAAACAGGACGCAGGTTTTGATTTAGACGGAATTCACGAACCTCGGGTTCGGTTGTCATACTCTTGCGTTGACCCATACTGCGAATCTCGGCAATGGAGCGGTCAGTAAATCCTTTTCGTTTGGCCTGATAGAGTGTTTCATAAGTCAACTCAGACTCTTCTGCGATAGTGGATTCAAATTTGACAATTCCCTCTACCTTGTCGAGGAACCACCAATCAATTTTAGTTATATCCTGAATATCTTGTTGCTTCCAGCCGCGACGGAATGCCTCGGCTACCAAGAACAAGCGTTCATCATCTGCTTTACTCAGACGATCCTTAAGCACCTCATCAGATAGTTGATCGGCACCCTTTAGATGCAGGCGATGTACACCAATTTCCAGAGAACGAACCGCTTTATGGATTGACTCTTCAAATGTACGTCCGATGGCCATGACTTCACCGGTTGCTTTCATTTGTGTGCCAAGTTTGCGGTTGGCAGAAATGAACTTGTCAAATGGCCAGCGTGGTATTTTACTCACGATGTAATCCAATGTCGGCTCAAAGCAAGCATACGTTTGTCCCGTTACCGGATTCACAATTTCATCCAGTGTGTAGCCTAGTGCAATTTTGGCCGCCATTTTGGCAATCGGATATCCGGTCGCCTTGGAAGCCAGTGCCGAGGAACGGCTCACCCGTGGGTTGACCTCAATCACGTAGTATTGATAGCTGTGCGGATCCAGTGCAAACTGTACATTACAGCCGCCTTCGATATTGAGGGCGCGGATAATTTTGAGAGAAGCGGAGCGCAGCATCTGATACTCACGATCTGACAGCGTCTGGCTCGGCGCTACGACGATACTGTCACCAGTGTGCACGCCGACCGGATCGAAGTTTTCCATATTGCAGACCACGATACAGTTGTCATTACCGTCACGCATGACTTCATATTCGACTTCCTTCATACCTGCGATACTTTTTTCCACTAAGCATTGTCCGATTGGACTGTAACGCAAGCCAGAGCTTACTGTTTCACGCAATTCTTCTTCTGTGGCGCAGATCCCACCGCCTGTACCTCCCAGCGTATAAGCCGGGCGAACGATAATGGGATAACCGATTTCGTTAGCAAATTCCAGCGATTCTTCCAATGTCGTTACAATTACACTCTCCGGCACGGGCTGTTCCAACTCACGCATCAGGTCGCGGAACAAGTCCCGGTCTTCGGCTTTTTCAATTGAATTCAGTTGAGTTCCCAGCAGCTTAACGTTTTCGCGCTCCAATACCCCTGCGCGAGCCAGTTCCACTGCCATATTCAGACCTGTCTGTCCTCCCAGTGTAGGAAGTAGACCATCTGGACGCTCCTGACGGATAATCTGTGTTACAAAATCCAGTGTAATCGGCTCGATATATACTTTGTCTGCCATATTGGTGTCTGTCATGATGGTTGCCGGGTTACTGTTAATCAGTACTACCTCGACGCCTTCTTCTTTGAGCGCTTGACAAGCTTGTGTACCAGCGTAATCGAATTCTGCTGCCTGACCAATAACGATAGGGCCGGAACCGATCACGAGTATTTTTTTAAGTTCTGTATTTTTCGGCATATTAGCGCTCTCCTCTCACTGCGGCGGCGATAGCAGCCTGACGCGGTTGCTTTGGTTGATTTCTTTTGTGTTCACGAATCATATCCAGAAAGCGGTCAAACAGGTAGCCATTATCGTAAGGGCCAGGTGCAGCCTCTGGGTGATATTGCACCGAAAACGCAGGATATTTAGTATGTTTAAGACCCTCGATCGTTTTATCGTTGTTATTAATATGCGTCACTTCAAGCTCAGTTCCTTGGATCGAATCCTCATTCACTGTGTACCCGTGATTTTGTGATGTAATGAAGCAACGGCCGCTCTCCAGTTCTTTTACCGGATGGTTACCACCGCGATGTCCAAATTTCAGTTTTTCCGTATCCGCTCCCGAAGCTAAGGCAAACAACTGGTGTCCCAAGCAAATCCCGAAAATAGGGTATTCTCCTAGCAGTTCAGCCACCGTACGGACAGCATGTGGTACGTCTTTCGGATCTCCAGGACCGTTGGACAGCTGTATACCGTCTGGATCTAAGCGACGAATTTCTTCGGCCGTCGTATCATGCGGAACGACAACCACATCGCAGTCCCGTTTATTCAGTTCGCGCAGGATGCCGCTCTTGGCACCATAGTCAATCAATACGATCCGTTCTCCGTTGCCAGGGCTGCTGTACGGATGAGGTGTAGAAGTCAAAGGAACCTGATTGCGCAGTTCTTCTATGGTCATGTCGGACATCATTTCTTTTAGTTCTTCCACCGGCTGGGAACCAGTCGTCAAAATGCCCTTCATTGTGCCGTGATGGCGAATAATCCGGGTGAGCATGCGGGTGTCGATGTCGCTAATGCCAATGATGCCATATTCCTTCAGCAAATCGCCCACGCTGTATTGAGCACGCCAGTTACTTGGCGCCGGCTCGTAATGTCGAACAGCAAAGCCATGAACATAAGGCCGTACCGATTCAAAATCATCACGAGTAATTCCATAATTACCAATCAGCGGGTAAGTCATGGTTACGATTTGTCCGCAATAAGAGGGATCCGTCAGCACCTCTTGATAGCCTGTAATCCCTGTGTTGAAAACGACTTCGCCTGTTTTTTCACCTTCCGCACCAAATGATGTGCCTGTAAACAGCGTGCCGTCCTGAAGTAACAATCTTGCCTGCATCCCGTCTCACTCCTCTATATTGTTTCCTGCTATAAGGTTCTATTTTTTAAGTAGTTGTGTATTATTGCGCTTCGTCAGCAGACCATACCAGTTTGCCATCTACCCAAGTTTTCACTGGCCAGCCTTTGAGCTTCCAGCCTGTAAAAGGAGTGTTGCGCCCTTTGCTGGCAAACGTTTGTGGATCAACTGCCTGCTCCTGCTCCAGATCAATCATGGTCAGGTCAGCGGGTGCTCCCTCTTCCAGACGTCCTGTATCAAGGCGGAAGACACGCGCTGGGTCAGTCGTCATACGGCGCACCAGAAAGTCCAGCGTCCATTTCCCAGTAGCTACGAATTTGGTGTACAGCAGTGGAAAGGCCGTTTCAAATCCGACGATTCCAAATGGCGCCAGCTCCAACCCTTTTGCCTTCTCTTCCTCGCTGTGTGCTGCATGGTCAGTTACGATGATATCAATCGTTCCGTCCTCCAGCCCCTCGATGCATGCCTGTACATCACGCGGGGAACGTAGTGGAGGATTCATTTTCCAGTTGGCATCCAGCCCAGGAATGTCCTCATCGGACAGTACCAAGTGATGCGGGCATACCTCAGCAGTGACTTTGATGCCAAAAGATTTTGCATGGCGAATCAACCGCACCGATTGCTCTGTGCTGACATGGCATACATGATAATGTGCCCCGGTTGCCTCGGATAGCAGGATGTCACGCCCAACATGGATCGCCTCGGATTCATTGGGGATACCTTTGAGTCCGTGACGCTTGGCAAATTCACCGTCCGTCACCGCTGCTCCTACAACAAGTGTGTTATCTTCACAATGTGCAATGACTGGCATATCCAGCGCTTTGGCTCGTGACATGGCATCTTTCATCATTTGCGCACTCTGCACTCCGACTCCGTCATCAGTAAAGCCGATTGCACCTGCTGCTTTGAGCGCTTCAAAATCCGTCAGTTCTCGTCCCAGTTCGTTTTTCGTGATGGCTGCGTAAGGAAGTACCTTGGCCAGCCCAGCCTCTTGCCCCTTTTTCAGCACCAGCTGAACCGTGTCTACATTGTCCGTAACCGGACGTGTGTTCGGCATGCAGGCAATCGTGGTAAATCCACCTTTCACCGCAGCGCGGCTACCTGTTTCAATGGTTTCTTTATATTCAAAGCCAGGTTCTCTCAGATGCACATGCATGTCGATTAGACCGGGGATGACCAGTTTTCCCTGGGCGTCGATTTTTTCGACTTCGAGCTCTTGCCCAGATGCCCCTTCTTCCACAAGTAGGCTAACACCGGCATCCGCATTGGCGATAGCTAAAATTTTTCCGTCGGCAATTAGGATGGATTTCAATTCAGCCTCGCCCTGCTCGTTCAATACGCTTGCATTCATAATTAATTGTTTCATCTGAAATATTCCTCCGCTCAGGTTTTTTGCAACTTTTTCCTACGATCCTGCTGACAGCTTCTACAGCTTCATTGCCCGTTCCATAACCGCCATGCGGATCGGAACCCCGTTGGCCATTTGCGGAAAAATTCGCGATTGCTCGCTTTCCACAACTGCACTGTCGATCTCCACGTTTCGATTCACTGGAGCCGGGTGCATGATAATTGTTCCGGACTTAAGGCTTGCTGCTCTTTCTTCTGTCAAACCGTACTGCTCTCGGTACTCATCCGCTGAGCGCAACATTCCTTCGGCATGCCGTTCCAGCTGGACCCGCAGCATCATGACTACGTCTGCCTGCAATGCTTCTTGCATCGGCACATAAGGCGCGTACGTTGCAAGATCAGATGCCTGCATATTGTCTGGTGCACAGAAGCTAACCTCGGCTCCGAATTTTTGCAAGGCCCACAGATTCGAGCGAGCTACACGGCTGTGCAAAATGTCTCCTATGATGGATACTCTCAAGCCTTTAAGCTCACCGAAAGTTTTGCGCATGGTGTAGAGGTCTAGCAAAGCCTGCGTTGGATGTTCATTGTTGCCGTCTCCCGCATTAACCAGCGGAACACTGACCTTCTCAGCAAGCTCTTGCAGCACTCCGGCTGGCTTTAAGCGAATGACTCCAGCATCAATGCCCATGGATTCAAGCGTACGCACAGTATCGTAAATGGACTCCCCTTTTTCCACACTGGAAGCCGCAGCGGAAAAGTTCAAAACCTGAGCGCCGAGTCGCTTCTCCGCCATTTCAAAGGAAAAGCGTGTGCGTGTACTATTTTCAAAAAACATGTTGGCCGCGAAGCGTGACTGTAGGACTGGAATCAGTTTTTGCGGCTGTGATTCCCAATACTGAGCACGATCCAGAATCGACTCAATTTCATTTCGGCTAAGTTCTTTTAATCCGAGCAGGCTACGTTCTCTAAGTTGACTGGCTGTTGTGATCATACCTATTCCCCCCGGTTCTGAATGATCGTCACTTCGTCCTTACCGTCCGTCTCCTGAAGTGCAACTACGATTTCCTCAGATTTGGAGGTCGGGATGTTCTTGCCGATGTAATCCGGACGAATCGGAAGCTCACGGTGTCCGCGATCTGCTAGCACAGCCAGCTGGATCATTTGCGGTCGTCCGCAGTCCATCAATGCATCCATCGCCGCGCGAATAGTACGGCCTGTGTACAGCACATCGTCAAAGAGAATAACTTTCTTATCATGAACCGATACGTCAGCGGGATTCATCAAAAGCTCTTTTCCATTTCCTTTAGCCTCGGCAACGCTGCTCCGGTCATCCCGGTAGGCTGTGACATCTAGCTCTCCCCATGGAATTGGTGCGCCTTCAATTTCAGCAATTTTTTCAGCTAAGCGCTGCGCCAGATGAACTCCGCGTGTTCGAATACCTACGAGTACGCAATCGTCAATACCCTTGTTTTTCTCCAAAATTTCATGTGCAATCCGCGTTAATGCCCGACGAATCGCAATTTCATCCATCAGTACATGTGTTTCAATACTCATGCTTCCAGCCTCCTCAGGTGATGTTCCCTTCAGACCTGGTCCCGTGTTCGGATACAAAAAAGACTCCTTGCCCAAGTTTGGCAAGGAGTCTCGTATGAACAGTCTTCCACTGTTCTCCGATCTGTCGGACACACTGAAGACATACCGCCGCAGCGGATGCACTGATCAGTGATCCATTCACGTTACCTTGCCAGCCTCACGGGACTGATTTAAAGGTGCTATTCAGGATTTCCTTTGTCCTGTTTCTCATAGTGTGAGATGGTTAACCATCTCTCGGACAAAGTCCATCGCAACTACAAGAAGTATGACAGATTGAAAATCTCGTGTCAACACCCGTTCAACCGGAACCACCGGAAGCACTTTAATAATTATACATCTTCATTGTATAATTATCCATAGTTGTTTTTACCCATTCCTATTCAGACAATAAAAAAACCGCCATTTAGGCGGTTATACTTAATAATTTATTCAAGTTTTTGAATAGGAAAGCAGAGCAAATCATCATTATTTTAGCGACTACGCAAGGACGTTAATACGTCCTCCATATCAGGAGGGATCGGTCTGCTAAATTCTAAGTACTCTCCAGTAGTTGGATGCTTAAATCCCAGAACCGCTGCATGTAGCGCTTGGCCATCCATACGAACCCCTTTACTGCGTCCATACATAGGGTCGCCAACCAATGGATGTCCAATGAATTTCATGTGAACACGAATTTGGTGTGTCCGTCCTGTCTCCAATTGAAGTTCAAGCAGGGTATAATCACCTAACCGTTCAATGACGAGAAAATGGGTAACTGCATGCTTGCTGTTGCGTTCCGTAACCGTGAACAATTTACGGTCACCTGAATCACGACCAATCGGAGCATCTACGGTTCCCTGATCGTGACTCAAATGACCGTGGACCAATGCTATATATTTCCGAGTCACGCTATGATCCTTCAGCTGTGCTGCAAGTGATGCGTGGGCCTGATCATTTTTAGCTGCCATCAGCAGTCCTGATGTATCTTTATCAATACGGTGAACAATACCGGGACGTAATTCCCCGTTGATGCCGGAAAGGTCATGGCAGTGGTACATCAGTGCGTTGACCAGTGTTCCCGAGGAGTGTCCTGGTGCAGGATGCACAACTAGACCACGTTGCTTGTTAATGACAATAACGTCCGAATCCTCGTATACGACATCTAGCGGAATATTTTCCGGCATAATATCTACACTTTCTGGTTCAGGTACCGATAGTACGATATGATCTCCTTCAGCCAGCTTGTAGTTCGCTTTGACCGCCGCACCGTTCACCAGTACCCGACCATTCCCGATCCACAGCTGGATCTGGGAACGAGACACTTCCTTCATTTCTTCGGCGATGTATTTGTCTATACGTGTTTTGGCATCCCCTGAATCCGCTGTCCATTCCAGAGATTCACCCTCCAGTTCGTCCTCATAAGACAGACCTATGGCTTCGCCGTTTTCATTCACTTCGTTCATGCTATGACTTCCCTTCAACGCTATCATTGCCATTCCCTTTTTCCCGACGCGATTCCAGCAATGTATCCAAAATAATCAGTGCAACACCGATGACAATTGCCGAGTCTGCCACATTAAAAATCGGGAATGTGTAGCTTCCAAAATTGAACTGTGCAAAATCAACTACTTCTCCAGAAATAGCTCGATCCAAAAAATTACCAACCGCTCCCCCAAGCACCAAACTTAGCGCAACAGGAAGTAGTTTTTGCCCAGCTCTGACCGTTTTTCTCAGGTACCATACGATACCGATCACAACTACAATTGTAATCACGATAAAAAGCCAGCGTTGCCCTTCCAAAATCCCAAAAGCGGCTCCGCGATTACGATGAGAGGTGATTAAAAAGAAATTGCCGATGACTGGTATTTGCTCGTACAATTCCATCCGCGTAGCCACCAAATATTTGAAACCCTGATCAATCAAAAAAATAATTAGCGCAATACCAAAATAAATCACAGTCCTTCGTCACTCCGATCCGCTTATATCCGTTGTCGAACCCATTTATTGTAGCATAAGCCTTCTCAGATCGTCCACGAGTCCTGCAGGCTATCGAGCATAGTCCTTAAATGGAATGAACTCAATCACATTTGATTAGAATTTCCTATGTAAAAGAGGTCTTCCCGGTGCACACTACAAGGAGCATACCTGACACATTGCATGCATGTAAATCTAGAACAAGGAGAGGATTCCATGTCCCCATTGACCGAGCAACAACTGCAGGGCTTGCGTAACGAACTGCTGGAACGCAAAAAGGAAATTGAGCATCGTTTGCAAAACAACGACCATTATGGACTCGGCGATTCTCAACGCGACCAAACCGGTGAGCTTTCTCCCATCGATAACCATCCAGGCGATCTAGCTACCGAAACCTATGAGCGAGCCAAAGATATTTCCTTACTGGAGCATGACGAGTTTCAATTGGAACGTATCAAATCAGCCTTGATGGCTATGGATAAGGGAACCTATGGCATTTGCGCCGCCAGCGGCAAACCCATCCCCTATGAACGCCTGTTGGCTGTTCCCTATACCATTTATTGCAAAGAATACAGTCCTGAAACAGAAGTATCCAACAACCGTCCGGTGGAGGAAGAATTTCTCGCTCCCGCGTTCGGTAGAACAAGCCTGGATGAGCGTGAAGAACAAAACGGCTTTGACGGTGAAGATGCTTGGCAGATCGTTGAAAATTGGGGAACCTCTAACACCCCGGCCATGGCGGAAAGTGGTGAAATCCACCGCTATGATGATATGGAAATTGAAGCTGGCGATGATAATATGGGCTTCGTAGAGCCATATGAAAGCTTTGTCGCTACTGACATTTATGGCAGAAATGTATCCATTGTCCGCAGTTCTATTTATCAGCGTTATATAGAAGATGGCGAGGGTGAAGGTCTGCTGGAGCCAGATTTGCACGAGGACGAATCGGAAGCTTAAAAGTGAAACGCCCTAGTAGGTAGTAAGCTCTAATTGTCGCTGTACGATCCGTACAATATCAGCGATATAATCACCGATAATCGGCAAATTCAACGCTCCGAGCACTTGCAGCACATAAATTATGGTAGCGGCAAAAAAAGTAAACCCTAGCGCAATGCCGATTCCACGGGAAACACCTGATATTAGGTTTAGCCAAAGTAATCGCCAAGGCTTATTCAGCAGCAAAGCGTAATCTGCAATACGTGTTCGTTCCATCTGCTCTGATACAGCTTGCACCAGCTTTTCCACACGACTTAGTTTCTCTGCCTGGTCACCTGCTATTCCCTTATCTGATGCTATGGCGGCCCCTTCTCCGTTCATCCCTCGGAGACTCCTTCCCAGTCTGCGCCTTGACCGTGCTGTCATATGCACAATCCCCCTTTTCCCATGGCTGCCCCGAAAGCAGCAAACGAGCCGAAGCACGTAACGGAGGAAACCCGTTTCCGATGCTTAGGCTCGTTTTTATATGCTGCCTGTTATTGTATTATGGGACAGGGGGCTTGTAATTATTCCCCAATATGAACGCCGATCGTTTTGCCATTCACTTCTACATGTTCCGCTGGTTCGGCTTGACCAAATGTCACCGTGGTTACCAATACGTTCTCACGCAACACAGAGTCGAAGCTTTCGATCGCCTGACGCAAGTCGTTGTCTACATCCAACGTCAATGCTACATACTTTTCAATCGGCAGATCCAGCTTTTTGCGGTAGTCTTGTACCGCACGAACCACTTCACGTACCCAGCCCTCTTGCTCAAGCTCCGGTGTAATGTCTGTGTTCAACGCTACCGTTAAGCCATAGCCAGAAGCAGAAGCGAAGCCTTCTTTCGCTTTTTTCTCCACCAGCAATTCCTCAGCTGTAACTTGCAACTCTTCTCCTTCTGGAGAAGCCACGTTCAGTACCCCTTTTTCTACAACAGAACGAGTTTCTTCAGCAGACATTCCCTTGAAAAGATTTTGTAGGAATCCGACATTTTTGCCGTATTTCTTGCCTGCCACTTTCAAATTCAGCTTCAATGTAAAATCTACAAATCCGCTATCGTCCGTCTCAACATGAATATGCTTCACATTGATCTCATCTTTGA
This sequence comes from Paenibacillus sp. ALE2, assembly GCF_054113385.1. NCBI lineage: Bacteria > Bacillati > Bacillota > Bacilli > Caryophanales > Paenibacillaceae > Paenibacillus > Paenibacillus sp. ALE2. The sequence goes on along the minus strand of NZ_CM134213.1, from coordinate 3,630,942 downwards.
TAATTTCCTCATAGCCACCCAGGTCAAAATCCTGATCCATAGACAGAATCAACTCAGACAACGGTTGACGTGTTTTCAAACCCGTTTCGTTACGGACATTACGTGCTAATTCAACGACGCGACGTGCCGTTTCCATATCTCGCTCCAGTTCCAGATCAATTAAGGATTCATTGGCAGACGGATAGTCATCCAGATGAACACTTTCCCCATTGCTCAGGTTGAGGTAAATATCCTCAGCAAGCAGCGGTGTGAACGGTGCAAGCAGCTTCGCCGTCGTTAACAGCACCTCCGTCAGTGTGCGGTACGCATCCAGCTTATCTTCTGTAAGCCCGTTACCCCAGAATCGATCACGTGAACGACGGATATACCAGTTACTCAGTTCATCCACAAACGACTCAATCGCTTTGGCAGAGTTCAGGAAGTCATTGACAGACAATGCTTTGTCCACAACCAAAATTAAGCTGTTCAGACGGGACAAAATCCAGCGATCCAATTTGTGTGCTGATGGCTTGAACGGATGCTGTGCCGGATCAAATCCGTCAATATCTGCATACAAAGTCAGAAATGCGTGTGTATTGACAAGCGTATCTACCAGCTTCGATTTAGCTTCGCCTACGATGCCTTTGGAAAAACGTTTGCTATTCCATGGTGCGCTATCGGAGAGCAATGCCCAGCGGAAAGCGTCTGTACCGTACTCGTCAATTACTTCCCACGGATCGATAACATTGCCCTTCGATTTGGACATTTTCTGACCCTGCTCATCCAGTACATGACCTGTTGCCATGACAGCTTTGTAAGGAGCTTTGCCAGTCAGCATAGTCGAAACCGCAAGCAAGCTATAGAACCAGCCACGAGTCTGGTCAATCCCTTCACAGATCATATCTGCTGGAAATTGCTGCTCGAACGTTTCATTATTCTCAAAAGGATAATGATGCTGTGCAAACGGCATAGAACCGCTATCGAACCATACGTCGATGACTTCCGGTGTGCGAGTCATTTCGTATTTACCGCATTGGCTACGAACCTTGATATCATCTACATATGGTTTGTGTAGCTCGATATCCGCCGGCACGTCCCCAATCGCACGTTCTCTCAACTCAGCAATACTGTGGGGTGCAAACTGTTCTCCAGTTTCCTCACAAACCCAGATATTAAGCGGTGTACCCCAATAGCGATCACGACTGATGTTCCAGTCCACCAGTTCCTCCAAAAACTTGCCAAAGCGTCCTTCGCGTACATGACCTGGGTACCATTCAACTTCGCTGTTGTTGGCAATCAGTTGATTCTTGATCGCAGTTGTTTTGATAAACCAGCTGTCCATAGCATAGTACAGTAATGGAGTATCGCAGCGCCAGCAGAACGGATAGCTATGCTCGTATTTTTCCTTGCTGTACAGCAAACCTTTTTCGGATAGCATTTTCACAATATCTACATCACAATCTTTCACAAAACGGCCTGCAAAATCAGTGATTTCAGCTACATAGTTACCTTGAAGATCCACTACGTTGATAAACCCAACACCATTTTCACGACATACGCGATAGTCATCCTCACCATGTGCCGGAGCCATATGAACGATACCTGTACCGCTGGAGTCTGTTACGAACTTCGCACCCAGAATTTGGTTACCCTTTTCCACCTGAAAATAAGTAAATGGCGGGGTATAGGTTTGGCCTACCAGTTCAGAACCCGATAGTGTGCCAATCACTTCATGATCACCTTTAATTACGGTCTCAACCAGATTTTTAGCAACGATGTATACACCATCTTCTTGCTTCACACGTGCGTATTCCAGCTCAGGGTTGACAGCGAGCGCCACGTGGCTCGGCAAGGTCCAAGGTGTTGTCGTCCAGGCCAGTACATATTCACCACTGCTATGCAGCTTGAATTTGGCCGTGGCACTCAGATCCTTTACATCTTTGTAGCCCTGTGCTACTTCATGGGAACTTAGCGTCGTCTGACAATCCGGGCAATACGGACTCACACGATGACCACGATACAGCAGGTCTTTCTCATGAATCGTCGCCAAAATGTTCCATACGCTCTCGATATAGTTATTGTCCAAGGTAATGTACGGGTGATCAAGGTCTGTCCAGTATCCGATCGCTTCGGTTAAATCGCGCCATTGCTGCTCGTATTCAAACACGCTCGCTTTACATTTTTTAATAAATTTCTCAACACCATATTCTTCAATTTCAGGTTTGTGGGAGATCCCCAGTTGCTTTTGCACACCCAGTTCCACCGGCAGGCCATGCGTATCCCAACCCGCCTTCCGTACGACACGATATCCCTTCATAGTCTGATAGCGGCCGACGAAATCCTTAATTACGCGACCCAGCACATGACCGATGTGTGGTTTGCCGTTAGCTGTTGGTGGGCCCTCATAAAACACAAAATTGGGCTTTCCTTCACGATTGGTAATGGATTTACGGAATGTGTCCTCCTGTTTCCATTTGCTCAGGATGCGTAGGTCACGTGACCGTGCTTTTTCTTTAACATCCACTCTGTTCATAACGTTATACTTCCTCTCTGCTCATCATTAATTGTTCTAGCGCACTTAAAAAAGCAACAAAAAAAGCCCCATCCCTGTAAAAGGGACGAGACTGTGCTCGCGTTACCACCCTGATTCCGTAAATAGACCAATCTAAAAAGACGATCTTGTCACGACTCTCTGAGCCCTACTCTACTTCAGCAGGGCGCCATTATAACGCATGGCAAACGGTGATCGCTTACACACGCCCCAAGTTTAAGCGCTTCAGCTCACTTCTCCGGGAGGATCTTCAGTCATGTTCTGAACGTTGGCTTGCACCGGTAGGCCAACTCTCTGAGGGACAAATCATGACGTACTCGTTCCCATCAACGAATTAAACATGTTAAATTCATCGAAATCTTAAATCAGCAACATCGTTGCCTTGAATCACAACCATCAACCGATAGACGGATAATCGTTGAATTCAGTATAGTATTTACAGTTATAGCCTGTTTAAAGATAAAAGTCAACCCTAACAAGACCTAATAAAAGCTTGTCAGAAATCAAAATTAGTAAATTTCTTTCATTTCACGCTCGCGCTCCAGCACTTCGCGTTCCCGGTTTTCAAGTGCTTCCCAGCCATCTTGGCTTAACAAGTCGAGCTGCGCTTCCACCAATGTACGAAACCGTGCTCGGTAAATTGAAGCCTGTTTCTTCAGCTCTTCAACCTCCAACGCGATTTTACGGGATTTGGACAATGCTTCGTTCACAATACGATCCGCATTTTTTTCCGCTTCCTTCACGATCAGTTGAGATTCTTTCTTGGCGTTGTTGCGAACTTCATCAGCTGCTTCCTGCGCGACAATAATTGTCTTGCTCAGTGTATCCTCAATCGTCGCGAAATGATCGAGCTTCTCCTGTACGTTCAACAACTGGGTGCTCAATTCTTTATTTTCACGGATAACGCCCTCGTAGTCCTTGATCACCTGATCCAAAAATTCATTAACTTGATCCTCATCATAACCGCGAAGCCGGCGGGCAAATTCCTTATTATGTATATCCAATGGCGTTAATGGCATGCCGTCCACCTCCTATAAGATTGACAAAAAATTCATTTTCCGCGTCACGACGCTCAATATCATCTATCGGTCATCATACCCCGTTTTGTGAATACTGTACAGAGCAAAATCGTTCCAGTTCAACGCTATAGGTTAATTCTTTCGACAGAAATCTCATGAATCCTGCCTTCAGCTATACAAACTTACCAATTTTGACACGGAATCTACCCTTTTTTGTCATCCCGTCTGTTTCAAGCACTTTAAAACGCCCAAATCCCTGCATGGAAATAACGTCCCCAACTTTAAGTGAAGTCGATGGATTCTCCTCCACCTTCCAGTTTACCCGACATCGTCCCGCTCGAATCGGTGTTAATATTTTACTGCGACTCAATTTGTAGACGTCACTAGCAATCCCGTCCAGACGCAAAGAAGCCACCGTCAGATCCATCGCCTCTAATGCAACTTCCTTCGTTCGGAGACTTGCTACTGGCAACAGTTCTGTCCATACATGAACACGATGTACCTGCTGCAAATGCATGGTCATAAAATCTCCAATCTCTGACGCCACCAATACATGACACCCATCATCCAGCACATGAATGTCGCCGATTTTGCCACGCTTGATTCCAAGCCCCAAAATGGCACCTAGATAATCACCGTGCTCAAGGGTATTGATTTTATGATCATCAGAAGTGATGGAAAGGACCTGAATTCCCATTTCCTCATCGTCCAAATACGAATAATCGGGCGCAATCAGCGCCCGCTTTCGTTCCGAAGCCATGTATCCGCCATCTACCCTAATCGTGACCTTGTCTTCCTTCGAAGCAAGTGTCTCCAATATGTACTGTTGCCGCGGATCCAAAAAATCAGTCAGCTTCTGCTCATGATAAGCTCCCGCATGACTGATCCATTCGGAAGCACGATCCACATAATCCCGTTCATCCGGGTGAAAATGCTCATAAATCTCAGTCCGCATAAATCCTCCTAGACGAAATTGCCGATTAAAGAAATCAAACCGTACGATGCAAAACGCAGAGCAATCAGCGCTACGATAGGTGAAATATCAATCATCCCGAAGATTGGCGGTATAAACCTGCGGAAAGGAGACAAATATGGCTCCACAAACCTGGCAAGTAAATCACCGATCACACTCTCTCTGGCATTAGGAAGCCATGACAGCAGGACATATGCAATGATCATGTACGAATAAATCTGAAATAGCCAGTAAATTACCTCGATCAAGAAAAGCTCACCTCATTCTGTTAAGTTCTTGTTCAGTGTCAGCCAGTATCTCCGTAATGGAGCCTTGAATTTCAACCGTATCCGGTGTGCACAGAAAAATATTGTTACCGACCTTCGAAATGCCGCCACTCAGTGCATACACAGTGCCACTCAAAAAATCAATGATGCGTAGCGCCTGATCCTTGCGAATTCGTTGCAAGTTAACCACGACGGTCCGGTGGGAACGGATATGGTCGGCGATTTCCTGTGCTTCATCGTAAGAACGCGGCTCATACAGAACAACTTTCACATTTTTTTGTGAATGGATGCTGACAACATTCGTGCCCTTCTGGTTCTTACGTTTATCAAAGCTTGGGGTTTCAATTTCTTGATCTTCCGGCGTATTCATAACCTCTCGCTCTATAACTTCCTCTTCTTCCTGAAGGCCCAGAAAGTTCATGAACTTATTCATTACGCCCACTGAAAATCCTCCTCTCGTCCGACCAGTACGGAACCAAGCCGCAACCAAGTCGCTCCTTCTTCAACCGCCACTTCAAAATCATTGGACATCCCCATAGACAAGTGAACGATAGGTTCTCTAGTCAAAGCTTGTCCATTTAACCGATCACGCAGTTCACGTAATCCCCGAAACACAGGTCGAGTATGTTCTGGGTTTTCCTCATGAGGAGCCATGGTCATCAGGCCGATTACATCCACATGTTCCAACTCGCGAATTTGTTCTAGGAAAGGGGCAACTGCCTCGGAGGATAAGCCGTATTTTGAAATTTCCCCAGAAATATTGACTTGCACAAAAGCTTTGACTCGCAGTCCCAAAGCGGCTGCCTTCTTGTCCAATTCCTGAGCAAGCGATAAGCGATCAAGCGAATGTATAAATTTAAATTTTCCAATTACATCTTTAACCTTATTCGTTTGGAGATGACCAATAAAATGCCACGTTCCCCGATCACCCAACTTGCTCCATTTATCCGCAGCATCCTGCCAGCGATTTTCGCCCACATGCTCCAAGTCGTTATCCAATACGGATGCCATTGCCGCCGCCGAAACATATTTCGTGACAGCGATCACATTTACTTCATCACGCGAACGTCCGCTACGGGCACATGCCGCTTCGATACGGGCGTTAACTTCTTTAATTCGTTCCTCCAAAGACACGGGAGGACTCACCTCTCTTCCAGACCAATCCAACTCGCCATTCTTCCTGTAACGCCGCCTTCCTTGCGATATGAAAAAAATAAATCGCTGCGGCTACTCGTGCACAAGGTAGTACATTCGATATGGCTCGGCAATATTCCTGCTTTCATCATAATGTGTCGATTGCATTGTTTCAAGTCGAGTAGTGTTTTTCCACCAGTTAAGGGGAAATAAACAGAACCTTCCCATTTATCATTACCCGGGCAATCATGCTCTAAAACCCGGATTTGATTCATCACATGCTCATCTACCTCATAGGATTCAGGACCAATAGAAGGACCAATAGCTGCTAGTATATCGGACGGCTGAGATCCATATTCAGTTTGCATGGTCTGTACCATTTTCAACGCAATCTCCGCAACTGTTCCCTTCCAGCCTGCATGCGCCAATCCAATCACACGATGCACGGGATCACAAAAATATAAGGGTACACAGTCCGCATAAAAGGACGTCAGCAAAATGCCTGGTATATTCGTCAGAAGTCCATCTGTGTCCTGAAAAGCTGATGCACGATCCATAAAGCCTCGCCCACGATCAGCAGCGTGGACAACAGCAACATGATTACCGTGGACCTGTTCGCCGCACGTCCACGCTTCAGCAGCAAAACCAAGCTGCTCAGCAATTAATTGGCGATTGCGAATGACTTTCTCCGGGTCATCCCCTACATGAAACGCACAGTTCAGATTATCGTATGGCGCTTCGCTGACACCGCCATGACGCCCTGTAAACCCCACTGTTAATCCCTGAACCTGCCGCTCCCAAGATTGGATATATAACAACTCTGGCACGGGACGTCCGCCATCTTGCATGGGCGTAGTCCCTCTAGCCTCGGTATTCACTATAAACGGTTCCATTTCGTTCTCACCTCTACTGCCCAGTGTACCAAAAAGCCGCCGCTGTGTCTTCACAACATACTAAATTACGTGTACCTGCTGTTCAAAAGCCCCGTCGGTCATTCCGCTCCTGACGTTCGATATAAGACTTTTCCTCCCTCTCATCCGGCGGCTCATGCAATCCCTCCAGTCGAACAAGCACAACATCCGAACCAATTTTCACAATGTTGCGCCACGGAATAACCAATTCGCTTCCCCCTCCAAACCAACCCATGAATCGGCTGCTGCCCGGAACCACAATAGCTTCAATTTTCCCTTGTCGTACATCAATCTCCAGATCACTGATTTGTCCTAGACGTCGTCCATCTACAATGTTAATGACATCCTTGGTTTGAAACTCGGAAATTTTCATGGCTCTTACTGACGTTTCCGGTGCATTCACACGCATCACATCCTTTATTTCACTATATGAGTGGGAGAGCCCAAAAAATGTCCTGCAAACGCAAAAACGATCCACACGGGATCGTTTTTATCACTGAATCATTCAAGCATTCATTTCATTAGGACTTTACATGTTTTTGCATTTGCTGTATAGCCGACTTCTCTAATCTCGAAACCTGGGCTTGAGAGATACCGATTTCGTCGGCAACCTCCATTTGCGTCTTTCCTTCATAAAAACGCATAGACAATATCATCTTTTCACGCTGGCCCAGGCGATGCATCGCTTCCCGGAGAGCGATTTCCTCAATCCATGAGACGTCTTTATTTCTGTCATCACTGATCTGATCCATCACATAGATTGGGTCGCCCCCGTCGTGATATATCGGCTCGAACAGCGAAACTGGATCCTGAATCGCATCCAATGCGAACACAACATCTTCTTTAGGCACGTTCAGCACCTCTGATATTTCAAAAATCGTTGGTTCCCGCGAGTTCAGATTTGTCAGACTGTCCCGCACCTGAAGCGCCTTATATGCAATATCCCGCAACGAACGGGACACACGGATCGGATTGTTATCCCGCAAATAACGGCGGATCTCTCCGATGATCATCGGCACCGCATAAGTGGAGAACTTTACGTTTTGCGAAAGGTCAAAATTATCAATCGCCTTCATCAGGCCGATGCATCCTACCTGGAACAAATCGTCCACAAACTCCCCCCGATTGTTAAAACGCTGAATCACACTCAGGACGAGCCGGAGATTGCCGTTGACCAATTTTTCTCTGGCTGATCGTTCATTATTTTGCTGAAGTGATGTGAACAACTCGCGCATCTCTGCATTGGTTAATACCGGCAGTTTGGCGGTATCCACACCGCAAATTTCCACTTTGTTTCGGGTCATCGTGTCTTACCTCCCAAGGAGCAACATTAATGTACATTATCTCCTGAGGGCATTTTTTTATTCGCCGTTTCCATCGCTTCCGGATATCCCCAAGCATTATACCATTTTATTGAATTCTTTTCGTAAGCGCTTTATAATTCGTTTTTCCAGACGCGAAATATACGATTGCGATATACCCAGCAGGTCAGCAACATCCTTCTGTGTCTTCTCTTCTCCGTCTTGTAAGCCGAAGCGCAGTTCCATAATCAAACGCTCTCGATCCGTCAACTTATCCAGTGCCTTATGCAATAATTTACGATCTACTTGCTCCTCAATATTACGGTAAATGGTATCATTTTCCGTGCCCATCACATCGGAAAGCAACAACTCATTACCATCCCAATCGATATTCAGAGGCTCATCAAAAGAAACTTCCGTTCTTGTTTTGCTATTACGACGCAAATACATTAAAATCTCATTTTCAATGCATCGAGATGCATAGGTGGCAAGTTTGATTTTCTTCTCTGGATCAAAAGTGTTCACCGCTTTGATCAGCCCAATAGCACCGATGGATACGAGATCCTCAATGTTGATTCCCGTATTTTCAAATTTACGGGCGATATACACGACTAACCGCAAGTTTCTCTCAATTAGCATCGACCTCACTGCCGCATCTCCAGAAGAAAGCTTTCCAAGCAAATACTCTTCCTCGTCTCTTGTTAATGGAGGGGGGAGCGCCTCGCTACCGCCAATATAATAAATTTCTTCACTTTTCAGCCCAAATAAAAATAAAATACGATAATATTGCAGTTGCCATGCTAGCCTAAATTTCATCTTTAAATTCATTTGTTCCCTCATATCATTCTCCCCCTTTTGGAAATAGTACAAGTCTTACTGGCTCCGTCCATTTCAGCATCGAATGTTTCTCCTCGTCTTTAAACCTTGTCCTGTACTCTTCTCCATTATCCTGATTCTGTAAAATGATCACTAGCATATGCTTCTCGTTTCAAGCTTGAATCAGCCCCCCCCTCTTCGTGTGCCGTCACATCTGGATGGATGATGGCACGGTATTTGCCCTCTGCCGACAACTTTCCCCCGTCCAAGCCAATCAGCACTCGATGATGTACAAAATGAATCCCATTCATCACCACCTCTACTCGATCTGGTTTGAGTGCGAGCATAAAGGAATAACTTTTGTTAATTCCACGATAGGGAACGAGACGAACACGATCCTGCCAGTTGAACGGTTCCTCCCCCAGATCCATCACTAGTTGATCAGCATTACCCTCAGAACATTTTTGGAGCCAGGAAGCGGGTAAATACGATTCCCACAAAGCCGCCTCCATCACCATTACTGGGGTTCGGGTCAAAGGATCATGCAGTTGGTTACCTGTATCCAACAAGCCTGTACACTCAATATGATTCTGCCCAATCCACACCTGTACTTGCCCCAAAAAGCCACTCATCCTTTCTGTGCGCTGCTTCGAGGACTGCACAATACGAAAGAAAAGCATCACTCCGCCAAATGCGCATAAAATAAACCAGAATGCGATTTTCAATTCAAAAGACATTCCACCTGAAGCGGTATACCAGATGCCATTAAACAATTCCCCCGTATTTTGGAGAAAATAATGCATCCCCAAAATGCCACCTGCTGCTACAAAATTGATCATGTAAAAGGCACCCATTGTACGAAGATACTTTTGCATGCTGCCAAAACCAAAGGCCACCAGCAGCATGATGACCGATAAGGCCAGCTTGATTAGAAACGTAAATAAAAATGACAGTTCCGGCACAAACATCATGACTACGTACATTGCGCCAATTCCAGCTGAAGTCATCAATCGCCACCACACTGGACGAATCTTTCTCATCCAGGCGGTGGCCATTAGCAACACAGCATCAATGAACAAATTGGCCAAGAAAATTAAATCGATATAAACAACCAAGGATTCACCCGCCCAGCATTTTGCAGGATAGGCTTAAGTATAGTAGTCATATGGTTCAAAGTCTGTCTAACGGTGGGGACGGTGTCCGACTAATTTTGTCGGAAAGAGGAGAAGCACTGGCCGTGCGGGATGCGGAGAAAACAGAAAGAAGCCCTCATCTCCAAGGAGGATGCGGGCTGTCTAGATATAAACTAGTTATCGTTATTATTATTGCGTGAACGGTTACGTAAGAATGTCGGAATATCCAATTGATCACTGCTTTGAGAGTTACCGAATGGACGCAAGTTAGGAGAGGACTTTTCCGTTGCTTCGGAAGCCGCTGGGTTAGCTGCTGGTCTACGTCCCGGTGCTGGTTGGCTCGGCTTGCCTTCAAAACCAGTGGCGATGACGGTAACCTTAATCTCTTCTTTCAAGTCTTCATCAATGATAGCACCGAAAATCATGTTCACTTCCGGATCGGAAGCTGATGTTACAATTTCAGCCGCCTCATTGACCTCGTATAGAGACAAATTGGTGCCGCCAGTGATGTTCATAATGACACCACGCGCACCTTCTATGGATGTCTCTAGCAACGGACTCATGATAGCCTTGCGCGCTGCTTCAGCCGCACGATTTTCACCCGTCGCTTCGCCAATCCCCATCAACGCGGAACCACGCTCCGTCATGATCGTTTTTACGTCAGCGAAGTCAAGATTGATCAGACCCGGTACAGCGATCAAATCCGAAATACCTTGTACAGCCTGACGCAGAACATTATCTGCTTCACGGAATGCTTCCAGCATTGGGGTTTTCTTATCCACAATCTCAAGCAAGCGATCATTCGGGATTACAATCAAGGTATCTACTTTTTCTTTCAATCCCTCAATGCCAAGTTCAGCTTGATTGGAGCGTTTACGCCCTTCAAATGTGAATGGTCGGGTTACCACGCCTACAGTCAGCGCACCGCACTCCTTAGCAATTTCAGCAATGACAGGGGCCGCTCCGGTTCCTGTACCGCCACCCATTCCCGCAGTTACGAATACCATATCCGCGCCTTTGAGCGTATTCATAATGAGCTCACGCGACTCTTCAGCCGCTTTTTTACCCACGTCAGGGTTAGCCCCGGCACCCAAACCACGAGTCAGCTTATCGCCAATTTGAAGCTTATGCTCAGACTTCGCCAAGTGAAGCGCCTGGGCATCTGTATTGACAGTAATGAATTCTACACCCTGAACTCCATTTTCGATCATTCGGTTAACTGCATTGCTGCCGCCGCCTCCGACGCCGATCACTTTAATTTGAGCCAAGCTCTCCATTTCAAAATCAAATTCCAACATACTATTCCATCTCCCCCTCAATGTGCATGGATGGCCCGTCCATGATTGGCATAATTAGCAATGAACGTTATATAAATTCACTGAACATATTTTTTAAGCGTTCAATCAACCCCTGCTTCTGCTCGCCTTCCGTAACGGGACTGCTGCTCTTGGTTCGGTTAGTCGGCTTCTTGGTACTACCGCCACTGTTGCTAACACTAGTCGATCTCCCGCGATAGTAACGAATAGCATTATGCAAGATACCAACTCCGCTCGTGTATCCCGGATCCCTTACACCGATAAAATCAGGTACAGCGATCCTTACGGAAGCGGCCAGTTCGCTTTGTGCCACCTGAAGTACACCAGGCATGGAGACGGTGCCTCCGGTAAGTATATAACCCCCCGGAAGCTCTGTGTAACCCAAGCGCTTAACTTCCGCCTGAATGAGTTGAAAAATTTCCTGTACTCTCGGCTCAATAATAGCAGCCAAATCCTGTTGGTTGAACTCCTTATCTACATTACTGCCGATACGGGTCACTTTAAAGACGACATCGGCTGCTGCATCATCATACCAAGCGCAGCCGTATTTGAGTTTAACTTTTTCGGCTTGATCGGTAAGGGTTCTCAGTCCGTAGGCAATATCATTGGTTACAAATTCTCCGCCGATTGGGAGTGTTGATGTGGCAACAATCGTTCCTTCCTGGAAAATGGCCACATTCGTAGAACCTGCACCAATATCCACCAGCACGGAACCCATCACCTTTTCATCCTTCGAAAGAGACAACTGTCCAGCTCCGAGAGGCAACAAGACGAGATCTTTAATCCTCAGGCCAGCTTTCTCAACGCAGCGCAACAGATTATGTATTGGGGTTTTGCCTCCAGTAACAATCGTAGCCTCTACTTCGAGACGAACACCGATCATACCACGAGGGTCCTGAATTCCTTCAAGGCCATCCACGACATACTGCTTGGCTACCACGTCAATAATTTCTCTCTCCGGTGGTACAGCAATTACTTCTGCTGCCTTCAGTACACGTTCAATGTCCTCCTCACCGATTTCACGGTCCTCGTTGGACACGGCTACTACGCCATGACTATTTTGCAGACCAATATGGTTGCCTGAGATCCCCACATACACTTCTGTTATTTGAATACCAACCATGCGTTCTGCGTGATCCACGGCGTTACGGATTGATTGCACGGTTTGATCAATGTCTACAATTGCACCTTTGCGAATCCCTTCCGAGTCGGCAGATCCAACTCCAATAATATTAAAGGTTCCATTATTCATTTCCCCAATAATAGCCCGAACTTTGGATGTACCGATGTCCAAACTAACAATGATGTCATTGTTGCTCAAGTCTGTGGCACCTCCTGACTCCAAAATGAATTTCGTTCTTTAAACACACTCTGTACATATTCAACATACTCCATGCTTTCCCTCTTTTTTCTACAAATTTTTTAGAAGCCAATTTATGGTTGCAGTCACATAAAAATTTGAAGAAAAAAGAAGGAGGCAAGTCTATTACCCATAAAATCAATTCTAGCATTTTTTCACATCACTGAGTAGTATCTTTTTCTTGGCCCTCTTCGCTCGTATCGGGTTTAAATGGAACGTAGGAATCCGCCTCCAGCATTGTGATCACACCAGGCTCTTCTGTTTCTAGCACCTGGTTCAGATAGCTGATTTTAGAGTTCAACAGTGAAACAGTTGTAATAACCTCAAACTGGGAACGCGTGTACATTTTTATACGGTCTGGAAAAGAAGGAATCGGCGCCGGAATGATTTCCGAAATATCAGCTGTCCATTCTCCCGGAATGCGTGATAAAGCATTACACAGCTTCGCTTTGTAGGGATCATCTGATTTCCATTTAGTCAAAATAGGCTTTTCAACCGCTATCCCACTGCTTCCTACGCCCACGCTTGTCCCATTTGCTAGAATAGCACGCAGGCTACCGTCACTTTGCAACTCGTAAGCTACTGTAGCAAACTCCTTAATGTGAATCGTAATGATGCCCGGAAACTGCTTGTCCACTGTGACTTGCTGAATCGACTGAATTTCCCGCAGCTTCTCAGAGACGTCGGAAGCACTGACTCCGAAATATTGATCTCCGACAGCGAGACCACTTCGATTGAGAAGTTGCTCCCGGGTCGAAAATACATTACCATCAAAACGAATTTCAGAAACCTGACTCAACGAAGAACGGAAAAAGAGAACAGCGAGCAGTACAATAAACAACAAAATGAGAAGAATAGCAATCTTCCGGCTTGTTCTTTTTTTCGTTCTGTTCTTTTTAAGAACAGGTATTTGAGCATTTGGCATAGCTTCTCTCCACAAAAGCCCTTTGTCCCCCCGTTAACGGAGGGACATTATAGGCATTAATTTACGAAATCCAGCTGCTCGGGCACCGGAGACTGACGGCTCATTCGGGCACCCAATCCCTGGAAAAGACGTTCGATCCGGTCATATCCTCTGTCAATGTGATGAACCTGCTCGACAATGGTACGTCCCTGAGCGGCTAGACCGGCTATAACCAGTGCAGCCCCTGCCCGCAGATCGGTAGCCTCTACTGTAGCCCCGTACAGACGAGAAACCCCTCTTATAAAAGCAGCATTCGCATCGACCGTAATATCAGCACCCATTACATTCAGTTCATCTACATGTTTAAATCGGCTTTCGAAGACAGTCTCTTTCATGACACTGAAGCCGTCCGCCAAAGATAATAGAACCATGACCTGAGATTGCAAATCCGTCGGAAATGACGGATAAGGTGAGGTAACGATCCTCTCCACTGCTTTGGGACGACTCATACAACTTACGGTCATTATATCATTCAAGATGCCAATTTGAACACCAGCCCGCCTGAGGACGTGAATCAGAGCAGACAAGTGGGAAGGATTGCAGTGTGTCAATGACACACTACCTCGTGTAGCTGCCGCTGCGATCATAACCGTTCCAGCTACTATGCGGTCAGGAATGACCTCATACGTACAAGGATTGAGTTGACTGACCCCCGTGATTGTAATTGTGTCTGTTCCAGCACCGATAATATGGGCTCCCATGGCATTCAGAAAGTTTTGAAGATCCTGAATCTCTGGTTCCCTCGCTGCATTGGTAATCGTTGTTCGTCCTTCGGCCAGCGCGGCAGCCATCATAATATTTTCTGTTGCGCCTACGCTCGGAAAATCCATGTGGATGTCCGAGCCGATCAGCTTGCGGGCTCGAAACGTAATTTGCTCGTCTTTCTCCTCGATCTCTGCGCCAAGAGCTTTTAAGCCCTCCAGGTGAAGATCAATTTTGCGCTCGCCTATGGCGCAGCCTCCGGGCTGATAAATGGAAACTTCTCCGTATCTAGCGAGCAACGGTCCCATTAGAAAGATAGATGACCGCATTTGCTTCATCAAATCCTCAGGAATTTGGAACGTTCGGACGGACGATGTATCCACATATACCGTTTCCTCTTCATGTCGGCATGTGCAACCAAGTCTTTCTAGGATGTGCAGCATGACCTTAATGTCTAAAAGATGGGGGACATTCCGAATTTCCACCTTACCTTGTGCAAGCAAACTTGCTGCAAGAATAGGTAGTGCCGCATTTTTTGCCCCATGGATACGTATGGTGCCTGACAGGGGACGGCCTCCCTCAATCACCAATTTGTCCAATGTATCACCTCCGAGTTTACCGCTCACCCACTACGAAAACCTCCGGAATTAGCTTGATGCCGGTTTGAGATGATATTGTACTTTGAATATGCTTCATTAGGGTAAGCACGTCCTCTGCTGTCGCTTGACCGGTATTTACAATGAAATTAGCATGCTGTACTGATACCTCAGCGCCTCCCGCCTTCAAACCTTTGAGACCTGCGCTTTCAATAAGCCGGGCAGCATAGTCTCCTGGTGGATTACGGAACACGCTTCCTGCACAAGCTAACTGTAGCGGCTGGGTCAGCCTACGGCGGTCTTTAAAAGCCGCAAGTGCTGTTGAGATTTCCTCTCGGTCCCCCCGCTTCATCTGGAACACTGCCTCTGTCACCATTCCACGTTGCTCATGCAACACGGAGTGACGATAGCTAAAGTGCATATCCTCGGCATTGTACACAGCCAATTCCCCTGTATCCAGCACAATCTCAGCGGACTGGAATATTCGTGACACATCAGACCCGTGGGCACCGGCGTTCATGTAGACAGCCCCACCGACCGATCCTGGAATACCACCAGCAAACTCAAGGCCTGACAGACCCTGCTTGCTAGCCATAACACATAGTTTAACCAGTGAAACGCCTCCACCAGCAACGATCTGTTCATCCTCAAAACGAACATAATCAAATCCTGGTCCAAGCTTGATCACCAGTCCCCGAATCCCTTTGTCAGAGACGAGCATGTTGGAGCCCCGCCCCAACTGCATCCAGGGAATTCCGTGCTCGCTAGCCAGCTTCAAAATCCTTGCCAACTGCTCTTTGGTATCCGGGATCACAAGAGCATCGGCAGGGCCTCCGATCTTCCAGGTCGTATATTTGGACAGCGGCTCATGCTCCAGCACTTTTCCGATATCATGCTCCGCTAATAATGGCATCCATTGCTGCATTGTACTGAAACCTCCTTGTTGCTTGCCCCGCATCGTTATAAGGCTCTCACCTAACAACCGGCAGCCTGGGTGATGGTCACAATCTATAGGGTATCCTATGTAAATACCGTCCAGTGTGTGACAACCGCCCAAATCTGCGCTGCGGACTACCTATTATGGGCAAGACGCTCCATTTCTTTTACTAAAATATCTGCTGAGTCAGGCTTGCCAAGCGCAGATGCCAGCTCCGCCATTTGGCTCCGCCTTGCCTCATCCTTCATAATTTCTGCTATAGATTGAAACAGAGCCGGGCCACTTAATTCCTTTTCTGTGATCATGACAGAAGCCCCTGCCTTTTCAAGTGTACGAGCATTAGCCTCCTGATGGTTATTCGTCACATTGGGTGATGGAATCAGAATGGACGGAATGCCGAGCGATGTAATCTCTGCCAAGAAGGAGGCACCTGCACGATTAACAATTAAAGAGGTACAAGCTAGCACCTCAGGCATATTGTGAATATAGGGGAGCACGTGAAGATGATTGGGCAATGAGCCGATCTGATTTCGTATGCTGTCCAGCGTTTGCTCATAGTAAGATTCGCCGGTCACATATACAAAATGGACGTCTTTCAGTTGCGAAAGTTGCGGAACCATTGCAATCATGGCATCGTTAATGGCCTTTGCCCCTCTGCTGCCGCCAACCACCAGGACCACAGAGCTGTTCATAGGAACCCCTATAGTTGCAAATCCCCGATCCCGGTTAGCCAGACGAACTGTTGTAGCACGTGGGTTCCCAGTGTATAGTACATTTTTAGCTTTAGGAAAAGCTCCTTCCGAGCCTTCAAAGCTAACAGCCACTGTATCCACATAGCGACTCAAAAATGCATTGGTCAACCCAGGAATTGCATTTTGTTCATGAATAATGCTGGGGATTCCCAACTTGGAAGCTGCATAAACGACAGGGCCGCATACATATCCTCCGGTGCCAATAACGATATCTGGCTTAAATTTCTTTAATAATGCTTTGGACCTGCGAACTCCTTTGAAAAAGCGCATGATCGTTTTTATATTTTCCACAGACAAGCTGCGACGAAATCCTGTGATATCAATAGCCTCAAATGGAATTTTTTCTTGAGGAACCAATTTACTTTCAAGTCCTCGTTGACCGCCAATGTATAAAAATTCAGCGTCCGGATCTATTTCTTCGCACTGTCTGGCTACGGCCAGCGCTGGATAAATATGCCCTCCAGTACCGCCGCCGCTCAACACGACGCGCATAAACATTCACCTCGCATAACGTGATAAATTTAATAAAATGCCCAGAGCAGTTAGCATTAAGGTCAGTGAAGAACCTCCATAGCTGATTAAGGGCAGTGTTATTCCTGTCACTGGCATTAAACCGATAACAACACCAATATTAATAACGACCTGTACCGCCACCATTCCGACAATACCGACTGCAAGCAAACTGCCATAGGTATCCGGGATGGTAATAGCGACACGCATCCCTCTCCAAACAAGGACCAAAAAAAGCCCCAGTACCGTCATTCCACCGATAAAACCAAGCTCCTCCGCCAGTATAGAGAAGATAAAGTCCGTCTGTGGCTCAGGAACGTAGCTGTATTTTTGCCGACTCATGCCAAGCCCCAGGCCCGCCAATCCGCCAGGACCAATAGCATATAGCGATTGAATAATTTGATAACCCGCACCAAGCGGATCAGACCAAGGATCCAGAAATGCGGTAATACGCTGGAGTCGATAAGGAGCAGCCGCAATCAGTGCAGCAAACCCCGCTGCCCCCGACAAGGCCAGTAGACCAAGATGCTTCATACGCGCGCCTGCCGTAAATACGATCAGCATGGATGCTCCCATCATTACGGTGCCTGTACCCAAATCGGGCTGGAGCATGATGAGCCCAAAGGCCAGTCCCATGAGCCCAAGCGGAGGCAACAGCCCGCGCGTAAAAGAGCTAATATCATAGTCAGGACGACTGAGCCATTGAGAGAGAAAAAGAATCATGCCCAGCTTCATAAACTCGGAAGGCTGAATGCCGAAAGAGCTAATACCGAGCCAGCTTCGTGCTCCACCTCTTACTACACCAATGCCAGGAATTAAAACAGCAACCAGTAGAGCCAAACAGATCAACAATACGACCTTGGCATATTTCTGCCAAATCCGATAGTCCGTTCTGGCCGTAAAGTACATGGCTACAAGGCCGAGCCCCGCAAACAACAATTGTCGTTTAACAAAATAGTAGGAGTCCCCGTACTCGTGAAAAGCGAGGACGGCGCCCGCGCTGTATACCATAACCATGCCGATGGCTAACAAGCTTACAATACAGACGAAAAGCCATATATCTGGCGCCGGACGAGATTGCTTCATCAGGAGGCCACCCCTTGCATAAAAGTAGGGGCTTATCCAACCCCCCTACTTACAATTTATGCGCCGCCTCTTTAAAAATACGTCCACGCTCTTCATAGGATTGGAACATATCCCAACTTGCACAGGCGGGTGAGAGTAATACCACATCTCCCGTCTCAGCAAATTCAGCTGCCTTGTTTACAGCCTCCACGAGCGTAGCGGCGGCATCCTCCCCATTATCGACGACCTTGACATGCTCTATTCCAGCCTGACGGGCCCGATCTGCCAGCTTATGCCGTGTCTCACCCAAGAGCACAACGGCTTTCACACCATCCTGCAAGGACGGTACAAGCTCCGCATAATCAGAGCCACGATCCAATCCTCCGGCAATGAGTACGATGGGTTGCTTAAAGGAAGATAAGGCCATCATGGTCGCTTTGGAGTTGGTTGCTTTGGAATTGTTGTAATAAGCTACTCCACCGTGTTCTAAAACATATTCAAGCCGATGTTCTACACCGCGAAAAGAGCTTAATGGTTCCATCAATTTTGCTGGTTCTGCGCCTGCGGCTATGGCGATTGCGCAAGCAGCTAGAGCATTTTCTACGTTAAAACGACCCGGAAGCCCAATATCGGTCACGCCTATAATGGGTTGCAGTACCCCATTTCCATCACGGTATACGATGTTTCTTTCAATATCATCCGTCACATCCGGTATGTATGGCGGGTCAGCGAACACCCCTTCCTGCAAACGTTCCGTCATTGAGAAAGGAAGCAGCTTCGCTTGAATATAGGGCACAAGCTCCCGGCAGACGGGATCATCCCAGTTCACCACCGCAATATCCGACGCTGTTTGATTGGCAAATAGACGTGCCTTGGATGCAACATAGTCCTCCATGCCTCCGTGGTAGTCCAAATGGGTCTCAGCTACATTGAGCAAGCAGGCTACAGCGGGCTTGAAATCCTTTGTTCCTTTTAACTGAAAGCTGCTCAGCTCCACAACCATCCACTCGTCCGACTTGGCGTCCACAGCCGCCTCGCATAACGGCGTACCGATATTACCAGCCACGATCGGATTCATGCCGGATGCCTCCAACAACTTGCCCACCCAAGTGGTCGTGGTCGTCTTTCCGTTGGAGCCAGTAATTCCGATAATCGGAGCTTTACATAGATGGTAGGCGACCTCAACCTCGGTCACGACCTCAATGCCGAGCTCGACAGCTTTCTGTACGGGAGGGGCCGCGTAAGGAATTCCTGGATTTTTGACAACCAGTTTCACTCCAGGATGAATCAGTCCTTCCGGGTGACCCCCGCATAAAACGGAAATTCCCAAAGCCTCTAATTCAGAAGCTTCGGGACATTGTTCCCTATCTTTTTTATCATTGACTGTGAGCTTTGCCCCGGCCTGATGTAGCACCTTGGCCACTTGTACGCCGCTTTTGGCCAGACCGATAATGACGACTTCCTGATCTCGGTATGCGTCTGGATGATTCATTTGTCTACAACCCCTTGTTGAGATAAAGTCCGAGTCCTGCCAACAGCAGTCCTACAGCCCAGAATGTGATAACTACGCGCCATTCGGACCAGCCGGACAGCTCGAAATGATGATGAATCGGGCTCATTTTGAAAATACGCTTGCCACGGGTTTTAAAGGAAGCTACCTGCAAGACCACGGACAGCATTTCAATCACGAAGACACCACCGATGATGAGGAACAAAATTTCGCTTTTCGTAACAATGGCAATGGCACCAATGGCTCCGCCGATTCCCAGCGAGCCTGTGTCTCCCATAAATACCTTGGCAGGATGAGCATTATATACGAGAAAACCAAGTACAGCACCAATCATGGCCGCTGCGCAAACGGCAGCCGGAAGCGAGGTTGCTTGAATCGCCACAATGGCATAAGCAGCAAATGCAATCGCACTTGTACCGGACAGCAGCCCGTCCAGCCCATCTGTAAAATTGACAGCGTTGCTGATCGCCAACATCATGATAATAATGAACGGATAATAGAACCAGCCGCCCCAATCAAATGACCATGAGGTGCCTGGGATACCGATCGCCGTGCTGTGATCATTGCTAATCAGAAGCCAGCACATAATCGCGCCAAACAATAACTGCCCGAACAGCTTTTGACGCGCCGTTAGACCGAGCGAGCGTTTGAATACGATTTTAATATAGTCGTCCAAAAAGCCGATCAGCCCAAAACCGAGCGTAGCAACCAGTAGAACGTAAAAGTCCGTATTTTTGATAGCTGAAAACTTAAGAAAGGTCAGCGTAAAAGCCAGCAAGATTACGATACCCCCCATTGTAGGCGTACCAATCTTTTTAAGATGGCTTTGTGGCCCGTCATCCCGGACCTGCTGGCCGAATTTCATTCGCCGCAGCAGCGGAATGAGCAGTGGAGCGGCAATGACCGCCAGTATAAACGATACGACGATCGTCAGCAGTAATAATTGAATATCCATGGGAGTCTCCCTCTCGTCAACATCAGTTCTGTAGCGGACCGTTTTTCAGCGCATCCACAATTTCTTCTAATCGCATCCCTCTGGATGCCTTAACCAGCACAATATCATCGGCATGGAGATAAGACCGCAAATGCTGGATCAGCTTTTGCTTATCTGTATAAGCGTGTACGTTAGCAGTTGGCATTGTTCCTTGCGCACCCTGCGCAATCGAAGCGCCTAACGCACCATAGGTAAACAGTGCCTCTATGTTATGCTTTGCAGCAAAACGCCCAATTTCCTCATGAAATTGCGTTTCCTCAGCGCCCAGCTCCAGCATATCCCCAAGCACGGCAATTTTACGTCCACCCGTTTGATATGCAGACAACGTCTGAATTGCAGCCTTCATTGAAGCAGGACTGGCATTGTAAGCGTCATTTAGCACGGTAAGTCCATCCGAACACTTCACGACCTCAATGCGCATGCCCGTCAGCTTTAAAGACGACAATCCTTTACGTATATGGTCTACATCCACATTGAAATGACGTGCTACCGCCAGCGCTGCCAACCCGTTTACAACATTGTGCTGTCCAAGCAAGGGAAGCCGGAAAGCCTCTTGGCCGGATTGGGCTGTTATGAATGAGCTACCTTCTTCATCCGAAGTGATTTCAATTGGATAATCATCATTGTCCGCAGCTAACCCGAACGTGAATAATTTTAATCCTTCAGGCTTGACCGTTTCAGGTTCTGCCAACACTTGTGGAAGTAGTGGTTCATCCCCATTATAAATAAGCAATCCACCAGGTTTAATCCCACTTGCAATTTCCAGCTTTGCACGAGCAATTTCAGTGCGAGAACCAAGCTGAAGTAAATGCGATTCGCCAATGTTAGTTATGACAGCTACATCTGGTTGGGCAATATTAGCCAACAGACGGATTTCCCCGCGTCCACTCATGCCCATCTCCAGAATCAGGATATCTGTATCCTGCGGCATGGACAGTACTGTTAAAGGCAACCCGATATGATTGTTATAATTTCCTTCGGTTTTGTGTACTTTAAAAGTCGTGCCCAATAGAGCATTTACAATATCTTTCGTCGTCGTCTTACCGTTGCTTCCCGTGATTCCGACGACAGAAACGTCAGTTTCGCGCAAGTATGCGGCCGCTAGATGCTGAAGGGCTTCTAACGTATCCTCGACCTCAATAGCATTTACGGACGGAGGTGTTCCATGATCCTTTTGCCATAAATATGCTGTTGCCCCTCCCTCGCTTACGATCTGCTGAACATAATGATGTCCATCAAATCGTTCACCCGCGAGTGGAACGAACAGTCCCAGACTCTGTGGCCTGCGTGAGTCTGTAAAAACGCCCTCAACCATCCGTTCAGCGTCCGCCTCTGCGTGAAGTGTTCCTCCACACATGGATGCAATCTGACCGATTGTTCTTTTCATCACTTGGATAAACCCCTTATCGCTTCTTTGGCTACGATGCGATCATCGAATTCATGCACCGTTTTTCCGATTAACTGGTAAGTCTCGTGACCTTTTCCCGCAATCAATACTACATCGTCAGGGCTTGCCATTTCAACAGCTTTATGAATTGCAGTTCTGCGATCCACGATCAGTTCATAACGTTCGGCAGGTACACCTTCATCAATCAACCCTTGTTCGATGTCTTTCAAAATCAATATCGGGTCTTCTGTTCGCGGATTGTCGGATGTAATAAACGAATGATCGCTGTATCGTGCAGCAATTTTCCCCATCAACGGACGTTTCGTACGATCCCGATCTCCGCCGCATCCAAATACACACCATACTTTACCAATCGCAAATTCCTTTACGGTACGAAGGACATTTTCCAATCCGTCTGGCGTATGGGCATAATCAACGATTACAGCAAAGGGTTGACCCGCATCAACAGGCTCTACGCGCCCATCTACGCCTGCGATAGATTCCAGACTCCGCTTGATATCCACCAACGAGATTCCTTCCAGCAAAGCAGCTGAAATGGCTGCTAGTGCGTTGTACACATTAAACTTGCCTACCATCCGAAGCTCAATATCAGTATCTCCTTTAAAAGTGGAGACATGGAAGGATGTTCCCTTGGCACTTATAGTGATACGAGACGCTTGCACATCCGAATCCTTTTCCACGCCGTAGGTAATCACTTGGGCCGCTGTTTGAGCCTGCAAATAGGAAGAGGCCGGATCGTCTGCATTCAGAACAGCATATTTACTATTGGATGCATCACGCGAGAAGGCATTTCCCAATCTGGAAAACAAAAGTCCCTTGGCAGCGCGGTACTCCTCCATCGTGTTGTGATAGTCCAAATGGTCCTGCGTTAGGTTTGTAAATATAGCGGTACGAAAATCTGTTCCTTTGACACGGCCCTGCTCCAACGCATGTGAGGATACCTCCATGACACAGCATTGAACCCCTTGCTCTGCCATATTTCCGAGATAACGTTGCAGTTCTACTGCTTCAGGCGTAGTGCCTGACATAGGGTAAGACTGGCCGTTATAACGCATTTGAATCGTACCAATCAGCCCGGTGTTGACCCCGGCGTCCTTCATAATTTTTTCAAGCAGGTATGTTATCGTTGTTTTCCCGTTCGTTCCGGTTATGCCGATCATGCGCATGCGGCGGCTTGGTGAATCAAACATATAATCCGCCAAAACCGCCATGGCATGTCGCGCATCCTTGACAATAAGCTGCGGAACAGGCACATCCAGTTCTCTCTCTACGACCAAAGCCGCCGCCCCAGACGCAACGGCCTGCCCAGCATAGTCATGTCCGTCCACTGTAAAACCAGGCAAGCACAGAAATAAGTCTCCCGGCTGGACACGACGTGAATCCGCCCCGATTCCTCGGCAATCCACTGTACCGTCACCCACCACTCGGGAAACGGCCAGCAGTGAAGCCAATTGTTGAAGCTGCATCTTACATTCCTCCATTGCTCTCTCGTTATTCATAGTATGGTATAAAAAGAACCTGTCAATCCCCCATATATATACGGATCGTTGATCCTCGTTCCAATCGAGAGCCTGGCTTCGGTGCCTGACTTACGACCGTCTTGCCTGACCCAGATTTCACGAGCATAAAGTTCATATTCATATCTTCATATAAATCAGCTGCAGTGGCACCTACCAGATCAGGTACCGTTTCAATCGGATTTTCGCCATACTTGTACTCTTTGGCAATTTGATTAGTACGAGGTGGTATTTTCAAGGCAATCAGTGCATCCTTTAAAATATTTTGCACGATTGGCGCAGCAACCACACCGCCGAATTGAATCCCTTTCGGATTATCGACAGCAGTATAGACGACGATTTGCGGATCATCCGCCGGAGCAAAACCAATAAAGGATACAATATGCTCCGAGGAAGAATAACGTCCGTTAATCACCTTTTGTGCTGTCCCCGTTTTACCTCCAACCCGGTAACCCTCAATAAAGGCAGGGCGACCTGTACCTTTAGCGACGACACTTTCCAGCGCTTCCCTTACCTGTCGAGAGGTATCCTCTGAAACAACTCTACGCACCAGTTCCGGCTCCACTTTTTCGAGAATCTTTCCAGTTCCGGGCTGAATCCAGCCTTTTGTAATGTGAGGCTTATAAAGATTGCCACCATTGATTGCTGCCGATACAGCCGTAACCTGCTGAATCGGAGTGACAGATACCCCTTGACCAAAGGCCGTAGTAGCCAGCTCTACAGGTCCGACCTGAGGTAGCTTGAACAAAATGCCATTGCCCTCACCAATCATGTCAATTCCTGTTTTGCTGCCAAAGCCGAAATTGCGAATGTACTTGAACAGTGTTTCTTTGCCCAGACGTTGTCCCAATGTTACAAAACCGGGATTGCATGAATTTTCCACCACTTGAAGAAAGGTTTGGCTGCCATGCCCGCCTTTTTTCCAACAACGCAGACGTGCTCCACCAACTTCAATATATCCCGGATCAAAGAAACGGTCATTTTTGAGATTGACCTTCTTTTCTTCCAAGGCAGCGGCAAGTGTAATAATTTTAAAAGTAGACCCAGGTTCATATGTCATCCAAATCGGCAGATTGCGATTATAAATTTCAGGCGCATATTGCTTGTAAAGCGCTGGCTCATAGCTTGGCCGTCCAGCCATGCCTAATATTTCACCCGTCTTCGGGTTCATCGCAATAGACAGCGCGGACTTCGCCTGAAATTTGACCATGGCTTGGTCAAGCTCTCGTTCCATAATGGATTGCACCGATTTATCAATGGTTAATTGTAAATTCAGTCCATCCTTCGGTTCAATGTACTTTTCAGAAGAACCAGGCATCAGACGGCCACCTGCGTCTGATAAATACGCGATGCTTCCATCGATTCCCCGAAGCTTACTGTTTTGCTGCTTCTCTACGCCTGTCAGCCCTTGATTATCAATTCCGGTAAATCCAAGAATATGAGCCGCTAGATCACCATAAGGATAATAACGTTTGTTGTCTTCAGCAACAACGATACCCGGCAGCTTCAAATCACGAATTTTCTGGGCTTTCTCCATCGTAATTTTTCGTCCACCGGGCTGAAGTTTTTGGCTTGCTGTTCGTTTGGTAATCAGCTTGAGCACTTTATCCTCACTCATATCTAGCAACGGCGCCAGCCTGCGAGCCGTTTCTTCCGGCTCCTTAATCTGTACTGGTATCGCCATGACAGTCGGCGAACTGACATTATAGGTCAGCGCAGTACCCTGTCGATCCAAAATTTCGCCACGCTTGGCGGCAAAAGGAATATTGCGGCGCCACGATTCCTCAGCCTTGGCTGAGAGCTCGCCTCCTTTACCCAATTGAACATAGGCGAGCCGGATCGACAAGGCCGCAAACAGTACAAACAATCCCAGTAGCCCCCATACCAGCCTACGCCGCATGGTCACGTTAGATTTTTTCAAACGCGCCCCCTCCGTTCCTCAAATACTCATGACATGTCTTACCTCATGAATATTCAAAAGAACGGACATTAGAACAAGCTATCAGTTATCTTCGCCTTTAATCGCGGCAGCACTTTTCTCATCTGCTACAGCAGATATTCCTCCCTTTGGAGTTCCCGCATTTGTTTCAGTATTCGCAGTAGTATCGGCTTTGGTTTTAGTATCGGCTTCCGTTTTCGTTGCATTGCCTGTCTCGTTAGCTGCAACTCCAGTAGTCGAGTCCTGTGTTTCCTCCGGCTTCACTCCGGTCACTGTTTCTTTGGCCGGCTGAAGCGTCACACTGACGACCCGCTTGCCATTTACCATTTGTGCCTTTTGAGAGACAACATACCCTTCCCCGCTTACCTGAACACCAACCTTCATAAGCGTCAGAACTTGAAGTGTGTCACGCAACGAGACACCTGTAAAATCGGGAATCGTCATGTTGGCACTATCCTCTGTCAGCAAATAGATGCGCTGTCCCGGTTTCATTTTGACGCCTGCTTCAGGATACTGACGAACAATTTTGGAGCCTTTACCTACCGTTTCGTAAGCAATCCCCTGTTTGAGCAATGCGTTTTGCGCATCCTTCTTCACTTGGCCTGTTAATTGTGGTACCGTTGGCAAATTCACCGTTTTCGCTGCAGCCCCACCTGATTTATTCGTTTTGGTTCCCGTTTTGGGAACCCCCATATATTGCAGCGATTGGGACACGATTTTTTTAAACACAGGTGCTGCTGCTGTACCGCCGCCTACCGATTTGTTAGGTTCATCCATAACAACCAAGACAGCTATTTTCGGATCATTTACTGGTGCAAAACCAATAAAAGACACGACATCCTTCGAATGATCGTATACTTTTCCGACGACTTTCGTCGCTGTCCCTGTTTTACCAGCAACACGATATCCGTCGATGTAAGCTAGACGTCCCGTACCAATTTCCTGGTCAGACACGACCTGCTCCAGATAGCTGCTTGTCTGAGTTGCAGATTCCTGAGTAATCACTTGGCGGACTTCCTTCGGTTGAATCGTCTGCACTTCGCCTGTATCTGGGTTTATAATTTCCTTCACCAGATGAGGCTGCATCAACTTCCCACCGTTAGCAATCGCCGAGATCGCTGCCACCTGCTGAATTGGCGTTACCTGAACCCGTCCGTGTCCATATGAAGCCGTTGCGACTTCGGATTTGTACTGGGTATGGAATGTGATAGCACCGGTAGACTCACTCGGAAGATCAATGCCTGTTTTGACACCAAACCCAAAGTTATTGATATACTTCTTCAGCCTCTCGCCACCCAGCTTATCCAGCCCCAAATGGACAAAACCGACGTTACTTGAACGCTTGACCCCTTGAAGATAGGTTAATGTTCCCCAGCTACGGCTTACGTCACGAATATCCCAGCCTCCGACACGAATCATACCAGATTGGTAGGTCTCATTCGGATTAAATACCTTTTCTTGAACCGCAGCAGCCAAGGTTACTATCTTAAACGTGGAGCCTGGTTCGTAGATAGACTGAGTAGCATTATTACGGAAATTTTCCAAAGGTGTACTCCCATATGTATTGGGATTAAAATTCGGATAAGTCGCCAAACCGAGAACATCCATCGTTTTGGGATCAGCCGCTACGACAGTCATCGTTTTGGGATTATACTTTGCGATAGCTTCCTGCATGGCATCCTCTATATAATACTGAATCGTATCATCAACCGTCAGCTTTAAATTTTTACCATTTTGTGCCGGCTCATAGACACTTTCCGATCCCTGAAGAGGAACTCCCTTTCGGTCCCGCTGATATAGAAGCTTTCCAGCCGTGCCGGAGAGCTCTTTATTGTAATAAGCTTCCAACCCCATACCTGCTGTACCATCTTTTCGCAAATAGCCAAGGACATGAGAAGCCAGCTTATTTTCTGGATAATAGCGTTTGGATTCCTGAACAGTGTCCACAGCTCCAACTACCTCATACTTATCCTTCAAATACTCTTTGAATGTATCCACCTGTGCCTTCACCTCAGGGTCTACCTTCCAGCCTCCATTACGAATCTCACGGTTTTTTAAATAGTTACCCTTTTTATCCTTTGCAGATAGATGTCTTCTCAGTTCATCCTCAGGCGTTTTGAGAAGCTGATGCAGCTTGGCTACAACCTCATTCTCCAGATCATACTCCTGAATGATGCTAGGGTTGACAACCACCGTGTAAGCCGGTGCATCCGTAGCTAGTACATTCCCTTTACGGTCCATTATAGTTCCACGCTTGGGCTGAATCACCTGGTCTCTTTCTATCTGTGCAACTACCTGATTATGCCAGTATTCCCCACTCACAACTTGAATCCAAAATACTTTAAGTAGCAGAACAAGAAAAAAGAGGGTAATACATCCCCCTATCAGCAGTGTGCGAAGCTTTATTCTTTTGACCATAGCTCAAACCTCTCTGCAAAAAAAATATACGTCAGAGCATAGCTTGATGCTATGCTCTTAACTATTTGGCAGCCTGCTTTTCCACACGAATGGGCTCTCTTGTTGGTTCGATATATCCCTGTTCCTTTGCAGTAGGCACAATCTGATTCTCCAGACGTTCCTTCTGAATCTTCAATTGGGCGATATTGGTCTGTAATTTGGAAATGTCCTTGCTGGCTGTATTAATCGCATAATTAATTTGATAAATGTGCGCATATCTGCCAATCAACGTCCCCGCAATGACAATGCATGCTACAAGTGTCAATAGATACAGCAGCTTTTCTCGAATCGGCAGCTCTCTGCGGCGTGTAACGACTTTAGTGGTCTCACGATACCGTTGTTGCTGAACCTGTTCCTGACGGGCTCTTTCTTTTACAGCCAAATTACCGCGTGTATAAGCCATGTCGCCTCTCCTTCTCCATTAAATTTACAATTTTTCGGCAACTCTCAGCTTGGCTGACCGGGATCGTGGATTAAGCTCTAACTCTTCTTCTGATGCCACAATCGGCTTACGATTCACCAGCTTTAGATCGCCTACCATTTTGTCATCCAGAATCGGCAAGTCAGACGGATAGATGCTTTTCGCCAAATACTCCTTGAAAATATGCTTGCATATCCGATCCTCCAAGGAATGAAACGTAATAACCGAAATTCTGCCCCCTGGAGCCAGACATTTTACTGCCTGATGCAAAGTATCTTCCAGTGCACCCAGCTCATCATTCACAGCAATCCGCAAAGCCTGAAAACTGCGTTTAGCCGGATGTCCCCCGGTTCTGCGTGCCGCAGCCGGAATTCCTTCTTTGATAATATCGACAAGTTCCCCCGTTGTGTGAATAGGCTTGTTCATTCTACGTTCAACCATGATCTTCGCGATCCGCCTGGAGAACTTCTCTTCTCCATATTGAAACAGAATACGCGCAATCTCCGCTTCCGGCCATTCATTAACAATTTCATATGCCGTAAGCGAACTGCTCTGATCCATCCGCATATCTAGCGGTGCATCATGATTGTAACTGAATCCCCGCTCCCCCTCATCGAACTGGGGCGAGGATACACCCAGGTCGAACAAAATACCCTGGACCTGCGGGACGCCGTCTTTTTCGGGCAATCCCAGTTCGGCCAGCTTGTCCTGCAAGTGGCGGAAGTTGGATTTCACTAATGAAATCTTTCCTTCATAGGCTGACAGCTTCTCTCGTGCATTGTTCAATGCCCAGTCGTCCTGATCAAAGGCAATAAGCCTCCCCTCAGGGCCAAGCTGTGATGCAATGACGGAACTGTGTCCTGCCCCTCCCAACGTGCAGTCCACATAAATCCCGTCCTGCCTGATGTTTAGTGCCTGTGTTGCTTCTTCCTTGAGTACGGTAATGTGGTGAAACAAACGGCTGACCTCCTAAATTACAATTCAAAGTTGAAATCAACCAATTTCTCAGCAATGTCGTTAAATGCTTCTTCTGATTGGTTGAAATATTGCTCCCAAGTGTGCTTACTCCAAATCTCTACCCGGGTGGACACTCCCAATACGACGCACTCTTTTGTAAGCTTGGCGTATTCGCACAAATTCCCCGGTAAATTTACCCTGCCCTGTTTGTCCAATTCGCATTCAGTCGCTCCCGAGAAAAAAAACCGGGTAAACGCACGCGCATCAGCCTTCATCAAAGGCAGTGCTTTAAGTTTTTTCTCCATGACAGCCCACTCATCCATAGGATACACGAAGAGACATTGGTCCAGCCCGCGGGTAACCACGAACGAGGCACCGAGAAGTTCACGAAACTTGGCCGGGACAGTAAGCCGACCCTTCTCATCAATGCTATGTTGGAACTCCCCCATAAACATTGGTTTCGTCACCCCTTACCCCATTCTCCCACTTTGGCCCACTTTCCACCACCTAAGCATAATAGATTCGCTTTAAAAAATCAAAGACCTCTTTTTCATTACGAAAAAGTGATAAACCTAGAATTCGAGCATAATGTCTGTTATTGTTGCCCCGCGTCATAAGATGCCAAAAAGCCCCTTATCCCATGAAGTCGAACCCCCGACAATATGCATCAGGTTTCGAAACAACACGGAATAAAGGGCTTATTCTCTATACATCATGTCAACCTATACAAGCACTTGCTTAAAAATGCACCATTTCTGCAGCGGACATCGTGACCGAAAATAGATTAGGCGTTCCAGCTGTCCAGATAGACCTTTTGGTCTTCTGTTAATGTATCAATCTTGATTCCCAGACTATCAAGCTTGAATCGAGCCACTTGCTCATCAATTTCATAAGGTACATTAATCACAGCTTTACCCAGCTCGTTGTAACGATCATTCACATATTTCAAGCCAAGTGCCTGAAGAGCAAATGTCGTATCCATAATCTCTGCTGGATGACCGTCAGCGGCAGCTAGATTCACGAGGCGCCCTTCTGCGAGCAAATACATTTTACGTCCATCTTTAAAGCGGTATTCTTCGATATTGCGACGCACTGTGCGAATGGATTCGGAGCGTTTAGCAAGCTCAGGCTTACTAACCTCCACATCAAAATGCCCTGCGTTACACAGCACAGCTCCATCCTTCATAACATCAAAGTGTTCCCCTGTAATTACAGCTTTATTTCCAGTTACTGTAATGAAGAAGTCACCCAGTTTGGCAGCTTCCACCATTGGCAATACATGAAAACCATCCATATGGGCTTCTACAGCCTTGATTGGATCAACTTCCGTTACAACCACGTTGGCTCCCAGCCCTTTCGCACGCATTGCAACCCCCTTGCCGCACCATCCATAACCCACCACAACAACTGTACTTCCTGCCACAACCAGATTAGTCGTACGAATAATACCGTCGAAAGCTGACTGGCCTGTACCATAGCGATTGTCGAACAAATATTTACAGTAAGCATCATTTACAGCTACCATCGGAAAGTGAAGCTGCCCTTCTTTTTCCAAGGCCTTCAAACGAATAATCCCTGTAGTGGTCTCCTCTGCTCCTCCACGGATCGTAGAAATCAGATCAGGCCGTTCAGATTGCAACAGAGTAACCAGGTCACCACCGTCATCTATAATGAGATCTGGCTTAGTTTCCAGAGCCTTGATTTGCAAATTCTTGAATTCCTCTGGATCTGGATTGTATTTAGCTAATACCGTAACGCCATCTTCTACTAATGCGGCGCAAACATCATCTTGTGTCGACAAAGGATTACTACCCGTAATGGTGACCTGTGCTCCACCTGCTTGTACCACTTTAGCTAGGTAAGCCGTTTTGGCCTCCAGATGTAAACAAATCGTTACCTTCAGACCAGCAAAAGGCTGCTCTTGCTCGAATTGTTGACGTATACGGTTCAATACCGGCATATGGGCTTCTACCCAATCAATTTTCAAATGACCTTCAGGGGCCAAGTTAAGATCGTGAATAATGCTATTTTGCAGAGAATGGGAAGTCATACGTTATTTCCTCCTAAATATTAGTTAAATTCGTTTATGAACATTATACATAAATCACACGATGCGTCCCGGACAAATCCAATGGTACGTTCATAATCATATCCATCAGGTCGAGACCATAACGATTCAGAAAATGATAGATCGTATACGCACGCTCCTGCGGCTGTCCAAATGGGAAAAGCGACCACTCGATATGATCCCAGTGGCGAAGTGCTGTTCCATTTTGCCGAAGCAGCGCTTCCTCCACCTTTGCCTCCAGATAGGCAATCTGCCCCAGAATTTTCTCGCAGTTGGTTTCTCCGAGCTGTAGTAAACCTTTCTCTATCATCCCTGTCTGCTGTATAAGCGGTTTATAGATGCGGACAAAAGCATCCTTAGCCTCGGAAAACTGATCCTTCATTCCAAGCTGATCTTGAGTGGCGATCCATTGCTTTTTCCGTTCCTCAAGCCCGTCTCTAACTTGACCAAAAGTTAGCTCGTACTTAAGCATATGCTTTTCCACGCCCGGCTCCAGTAATGTAAAAGACATACGGGGCAGCAGTATCGGCATCTGCATCCCGAGCATTTCGAAAGCGTCCCGTGTAATTGCCCAGTAGGCAATTTCTCCTAGACCCAGCACAGATGCCAGTACGGGGAACAGTGAATCCTGCATGAGAGGACGGGTTAGTACATTGTTACTAAAACGTTCGGGGTATCTATCTATCTCTTTAAGCAGTTCATCCGCTGTAAACGCCACTAAACCGCGTCGATCTGTGAATAATCCAGCTTTTTTAAAAAGCAGCAGGCGTTCCTCTTCATGAATGTAAAAAAGGTTCGCACCACCTTCATGCACATCCGCTTGTAAATGATAGCCATAGTCCACGATCCGCGTAGCAGTTGTCCTATACGCTGTCTCCAACTCATCATTGTGCTGAACCAACTGTCTAAAAACGGATGCCTCTAGCTTGCGCAGCAAAGGATCTGCAGAATCCATGAGCACCAATCCATAGGTACCAAACAAACAACCCATCAGCTTGGCAAAGGCATCACTTAGTCCATATGACTCTGTCAAACCCTGCTCAATCATGTGCATAATATCGGTCTTATGTTCTGAATCTGGCAAGCATTGCTCTATATCCGCCATAGCTTGCTTCCACTCAACCGTATCGACTTTAATAGCACTAACTGAAGAACGACGTTCAGGCTGCTTATTCAGCTTGATTTTAACTGCTTGCGGGTCTTTTGCCATTACGTATGTATGATTGACCTCGTCCCAGTCATGATCTTCACCAGCAATCCAGAAAATTGGAATAACCGGACGTCCAAGCCGTTCTTCAGCTTCTCTAGCTGCTTTAATAATCGTAGCGGCTTTATAAATGACCAGCATTGGGCCTGTGAACAGGCCACTTTGCTGTCCGCCAACTACTACTAAAGCATCTGGGCTTTCCAAACGGTCCAATGAAGTATGAACCGCCTCATGCGAATTGTGTTGCTCATTGTATATACGAAGACATGCTACGACATCCTTACGGTTTAATCGCAGATGCTCCGTCTTATCCAGCCACTTCGCCCGTTGGGCATAAGCATCGGCGTGCAGAATATCATATTCATACAAATCGCTTGCGCGTCCTGTACCCTGTATATAGTCTTCTGCCAAAGCCGACCCTCCGCGAAGCGTTTCCGGAACTATTTTCATGGGTCTGCCTCCTGTCTCCACCAAAACCTTACTGCTTGATTGTACCGAAAGCCCATGTCCACGTCAAAGCTTCCTACAAAAAAAACCGCCGAATAACTCGGCGGTTGGTATATAGAACAAAATCAAGCGTAAGGTTCAGCTACAAAATGCCCTTTAGACACTTCGATAAGCGTGGCATTTTCCAGGTTATAAGCCCCTGCCTTATTATCGGACGCGTTATGAATCGGTCCGCCTTGATCGTCAGGCATAATAATTCGCTTTTTGTTGGCTTCAACTTCCGGATCAGGAAGTGGAATCGCCGACAAAAGCATTTTCGTATACGGATGAATCGGATTGGCATATAATTCAGAGCTTTCAGCAAGCTCCACCATTCTGCCTCTATACATTACAGCTACCCGATCACTGATGTGCTTGACCATCGACAGATCATGTGCAATGAACAGGTACGTCAGACCAAGACGTTCTTGAAGCTCTTTCAACAGGTTGACAACTTGAGCCTGAATAGATACGTCAAGCGCTGAAATCGGCTCATCACAAATGATGAACTTAGGATTAACAGCCAATGCACGGGCAATACCGATCCGCTGACGTTGACCACCAGAAAACTCATGCGGATAGCGTGTTGCATGGTCAGGGTTCAAACCAACCAGATCGAGTAATTCCTCAATCCGTTTCTTACGTTCTGCACGGCTACCTGCCATATTGTGAATATCCAGTGCCTCACCAATAATATCAGACACGGTAAAACGTGGGTTCAATGATGCATACGGATCTTGAAAGATCATCTGCATATCACGACGCATTGCTTTCATTTTCCCCGGTGATAATTTGTAAATATCTGTGCCGTTAAAACGTACGCTACCTGCTGTAGGCTCATACAAGCGCAAAATAGTACGACCCGCTGTAGACTTACCACAACCGGATTCGCCAACCATACCCAGCGTTTCACCCTCACGAATATAGAAATTCAGGTTATCCACCGCTTTGAGCACACGGTTTTTGCCAACATTAAAATACTTTTTAAGGCCTTCAACTTCAATTAAATTGTTGCTACTCACCATGATCTCACCTCCTATTTCTTCAACTTCGGATCAAGCGCATCACGCAAGCCGTCGCCAAAAAGGTTGAACGCAAGCATAATCAAACTGATCAAACCTGCTGGGAAAAGCATCCGCCAAGGGTAATACATCCACCCTGTCAGAGCTGATTCAATCATTGAACCCAGCGATGCCTGAGGAGCCTGTACCCCTAATCCAAGGAAGCTCAGGAATGCCTCGGAGAAAATAGCACTTGGAACCGTCAAGGTCAATGTGACAATGATTGGTCCTACCGCGTTAGGCAACAAGTGACGGAACAACAAACGACCTGCACCAGCACCCATTGAACGGGAAGCAAGTACGAATTCTCGGTTTTTAAGTTGCAGCATTTCACCACGTACAATCCACGACATGTTAATCCACCCGGTTACACAGAGCGCAATGATAATGGTGGTGATACTTGGCTCCAGTACAACCAGCAACAGAATTGTAACAAGCAAGTAAGGAATGGAATACAAGATTTCAGAAAATTTATTCATGATTTCATCAACGCGGCCACCAAAGTAACCCATAATTCCACCATAAATTACACCAATCATCAAGTCAATCATTGCAGCAGCCAAACCAATAATCAATGAAATCCGAGCGCCCATCCAAGTACGTACAAACATATCACGCCCCAGATCATCTGTTCCGAACCAATGTTCCGCCGATGGAGGAAGATTGGTGCTCAACAAATCATTCGTGCGGTCATCGTATGGCGACAGCATCGGACCAATAATTGAAGCAAGCACTATGAGAACCAAAACGCTTAAGCTCGTCATAGCCAATTTATTTTTACGAAGACGCTCCCAAGCATCTCGCCAAGCGGATAAGCTTTCACGCTGAATAACTTCAGACTGCTTTTCATCCGCTCCGACCCTCTGGAAATCTTCCGGTTTCACCTGAAGTTTATCCAAGTTCACAGCATTATCTTTAACAGACATAAAGTTATCCCTCCTTCCCGCCAGTAAGCTTAATCCGCGGATCAATAAATCCATATGCAATATCCGTAATAAAACGTGCCACCATCAACAAAATACCGTAAAAAATAGTAACTCCCATAATCATCGTATAATCACGGGTTGTAATACTATCTACGAACACCTTACCGATACCGCCAATCCCGAAGATTCGTTCGATAACAACCGAACCCGTAATAATATTGGCTGTCATTGGTCCTACATAGGTAACAACTGGAAGAATGGCATTACGTATAACGTGTTTGAACATAATTGTAATGGATTTCAAACCTTTAGCCTTGGCAGTCTTAATGTAATCTGCATGGAGCACTTCCAGCATGCTGGAACGCGTTAGTCGAGCGATAAACGCAATCGGTGAAGCAGATAGAGCCGCAACTGGCAAGAAGTAATCCATCGGGCCTTCAAAGCCCATAACATTAAACCAGCCTAACTGTTGAGCAAAGAAAAATTGAATTAACGATGCCAGAACGAAGCTGGGAACCGCAATCCCCATGATAGCTAATACCATAGCGACGTTATCTATGAGCCTACGATGATACAAAGCTGCTAGCATTCCTAGCAAGATACCGACAATTATCGACACGATTATGGCAACAAAACCGAGTTTGAGGGAAACCGTAAACGTTTGTCCGATAATGTCAGTTACACTTTGATTCAGCTTTTTCATAGAAATACCAAAATCACCTGAAGCAATATCACCTAAGTATTTAAAATATTGGACATATACAGGCTTATCCAGCCCATATTGCTCCATTAACCGGGCTTGAATCTCAGGAGAAGTCGCTTTTTCACTCATGAAGGGGTTACCCGGAATTGCTTTCATGAGAAAAAACGTCGCAGAGATCAGAATGAACAAAGACAGCAACATATAGAAAAATTTACTGATCAAATAACGCGTCATTGCCCGTTTACACCCCCCATAAATTATTTTCGACACCATTCGATTTTATCGAAATAGAATTGGACTGTCCAATCTACTTATTTGCATGGTTACATGATGATGGAAAAGACTAGGACACACAAAAAAAACGGGATATATATGGTTCAATCCACATATATATCCCGAAGTAACTATCAAACTTCAGAATTAAGCTTCAGTTACTGTGTAATATACGCTCTTGTGAAATCAATTGCTCCACTAAAGTCAAGTCCAATGTCTTTAACATTCGGTTTCGTTAAAGAAACATTTGAATAGTAATAGATCGGAAGCATTACCATATCATCTTGAACCAAAATTTTCTCTGCTTTCGCAAAATCTTCCATGCGTTTAGCTGGATCAGTTTCTGTTTTAGCAGCTTTAATCAATTCATCATACGCAGGGTTAGCATAACCTGAGTTGTTGTTACCATTGCCTGTTGTCCACATATCCAGGAATGTCATTGGATCATTATAGTCAGCAGACCAACCACCACGAGCGATTTGGAAATTCAGCTTGTTACGTGTTTGGATAAATACGCCCCACTCTTGGTTTTGAGTTTTAACATCTACACCAAGATTTTTCTTCCACATATCAGCTACTGCCAAAGCAATCTTTTGGTGACTTTCACTGGAGTTGTACAGCATAGTTATTGTAGGAAGCGTAGTCATGCCTTCTTCTTTCATACCTTCTTGAAGCAATTTTTTCGCTTCAGTGAAGTCTTCTTTGAAGAAATCATCTTTATGCTCGCTACGGAATTCTTGAGAAACTCCTTTTATGCCTGGAGGTACAAAGCCGTAAGCAGGAATTTGACCGCCCATTGTTACACGTTCAACGATCGGTTGGCGTTGAATAGCCATCGCAAACGCTTTACGGATTTTAGCATTGTTAAATGGTTTTTCTGTTACATTAAACAGATAGTAGTACGTACTTGCAATTCCTTTAGCCTTAAATTCATTAGGCAATTCGTTTTTCACAGCCGTAATTTGATCAGTAGGAATTTCACCTGTTGGCATACCTGAATAATCAAGTTGTCCACTTCTGTACGAAGCCAGTTCAGTTGCACCACTGTTTACAAGGGACATAGTGATTTTGCTCAACTTGATTTCGTCTTTACCCCAATAGTTTTCGTTCTTGGAAACTTCGATCTTTTGACCGCTATCCCAAGCCGTTAATGTGAAAGGTCCGTTAGTAATCATGCTATCTTTCTGAACTGCCCACTTGTCATTACCTTTAATAGAAGGGTTTACAGGATAGAAAGTGTAGAAAGAAGTCAATCCCAAGAAGTAAGGAGTTGGGTGTTCCAGCTCTACTTGCAATGTATGGTCATCAACAGCTTTGACACCTACATCTTTAAAGTCTGTAACTTTTGTTCCTTTATAAGATTTCGAAGTGCTCAGGTTGTAGCCCTCAGCATTCTTGATATAGTACAATTGGTAAGCATATGGAGGTGCAGGAGCCGTTGAAGGATCCAATACCCGTTGCCAAGCGAATACGAAGTCGCTTGCTTTGACTGGGTCGCCATTACTCCATTTTGCAGTATCACGAAGTTTGAACGTGTAGGTTTTGCCGTCATCGGAGATTTTCCAAGATTCAGCAACGCCAGGGATTTCTTTGCCGTCAGGACCCATACGTACGAGACCTTCATACAAAGTTTTCAGAACCGCGTTGGTTTGACTATCCTGAGCTTGTGCCGGATCGAAGGTTGGCGGCTCGGAAGAAAGGTTAACGCGCAAAATTTGCTTGTCGGCCGGGGCCGGCGTAGTCGAGGTGTTTTCTTGTGCGCCCTTACCATTGGTATCATTCTTGCCGCCGCAACCTGCGAGCAGTGCGCCAACTGCAAGAACGAGTGTCAAAAGGACTAAAAAGCTTTTCCTTTTCATCTAGCGTTTTCCCCCTAGTTCTAAAGTGGTATATGTTTATAGATTATACAACCAGCGGTCAAAAAAATCTACATTACATTTCTTCAAATTGAGCTTTTTTTTCAAAAAAACATGATTAATTCATATTTTTTCATCATTTCATGTCATATTTCATCACATAGAGTTGAATATATTTTTAAATATACCAACAACAGTCAACAAAGTATACGCCAATGTCATCGCCATAAAAGTTAATCTCCAGACCGCTCTACATAATCTTTTACCATCAACCTTTCCTTTTATTCGGTTTTGAGCTCCTCCAATTAAACCCAATGCCAGTAACAAGAGCAGTAGAATCAAATAAAAACCGAATCGGGATGTAAATAGGACATTAAAGAGTGCTGCGACGGAAAATATCAGAAAAAAAGTGGTAATATCCATAGAAGTAAGCAATGATTTCTTCTTTTCCATTTTAAGAATGTAGCGACAAACCGCAAACACGATCAAAAACGGAAAAAAGGGAAGAATACTGAAAGTGATAATAGTACCTTGTATAAGACTCAACTGATCACCCCTCTTTTAGCCGCATTCCTTCAATTAATTGCCACAATACCTCATGAGTTGGCGCACTAATCCCAGCTCGCTTTGCCATCTGCACCAGTTGCCCGTTAATGGAAGCAACTTCGGTCATGGAATGTGCAAGTACATCAGCTAGCATAGACGAGTGATTCTCTGCCGTTGCCCGGCAAACATCCATAATTTGATCC
Source organism: Paenibacillus sp. ALE2 (assembly GCF_054113385.1). Lineage (NCBI taxonomy): Bacteria > Bacillati > Bacillota > Bacilli > Caryophanales > Paenibacillaceae > Paenibacillus > Paenibacillus sp. ALE2. Next base: position 3,592,125 of record NZ_CM134213.1, on the reverse strand, counting down.
CACCATGCGCTTTCCCAGCGGATACCATGAGCTTCATATACTTGAATGCCTTCATCATACAGCCTACGCATCATATGTATTCGAACAGGCTCCGATAGCAGCTCGCCATTCCGAACTCGCCATACGGCTGTCAGTGGATTGATCACAGCGTTAATCAACAACTTGCGATAAATCCCTTTCTCGATTTCTTTCGACAAGCAAACGTCAAATCCTGCTGCAAGCAGCCGATTTAACACATATTGTTTGAAATCAGTGTTGTGCTCTCCCTCTACTTCCTCCGAATATCCAATTTCAGTCACGCCCGATCCTGCATGCACAATGGATGCTGCGCCTTGTTTCTTGGCTCCTTCGGTTGTCACAGCAGGATATACTACAGCTTTAGGCCACGCCTGCCTGATGCGTTCTATATGACCGATTCCATTCTGCAAACAAATAATCCCTGTACCTGTTTCCGTTTGAGCTACAGGCTGGATCTGCTCCAATACTTCTTCTATCGCCCCCTGTTTGGTCAAAAACATGATCCACCGTGCCGAAGTCTGTGAATTTAACCGTTGCCAATCTGCCAATGGCGCTACCTTTAATTGGTCCCCCGATACATGAACAGCCACCTGTCCCTCCTTATCAAGCACAGTAATCCCTTCACGAGCAATGATGTGTGCCTGTTCAAGTGTTCGTGTCCACAGCCTTACTGTAGCACCCGAGCCCGATAATCTCCCGGCAAACAGCAATCCCAGCGAACCCGCTCCAATAATATCAATCACTTTGTATCGTCTCGCTTCCATCTTTTTTTCTACTATATCATATGCACTCCAATGTAATAACAAAAAACGCCAACTACGGCCAAGCGATAGTTGACGTTTTATTTAGATAGCTATTGTAATCTTGCTACTCAATGCGCTCCAGATTCCCATTAGCGTCCATTTTGAACCTGGATTTAAGCTCTTCCTCATCTTCAGTGATTAAAGCCAAACGCCGGGCACGGTCCATAATCTGAATCAGAGCTTTATAATCATCATTTACAACACGATAGTCGGTCTGCACATCATTCACTTCTTTGGACAGCCGGTCATTAATGGAGCGAAGCTGATTTAATTCTTCTTCCTTTTCCCGCAAATCTTTCTCCAGCATCTTAATCTGCCGATTAGTCTCCTGCACAGATCCCTTCCATTGACGCAAGAAGCGAATTACGGCATCAATAGATAACGTATCTTCACTTGTGCCATCGGTTCTGTATCCCCCTTCGACTGTATCGAGCGTGGCAAAGGCTGCTACCTGCGATACACCTACTGGGCTCTGCTTGCGAATATAACTGCGCTTCTGGCGCTGCGCTTTGGCAATGCTAATCGCTTCATCGTAACGTTTGCGCACGCAGCTATTCCAACGAAAGCCGCATGCCGCAGAGGTTCTACCTATTTTTTGTCCAACCTCCTCAAACGCAGCGAGCTGTGTTCCACCTTCCCGGATATGCCGCAATGTCACCTCCGCCAATATCAAGTCATCTTCCGCACTCCATGCATCTTGTCTTATTGCAGTCATGCCTCTAGCCCTCCTAACAACATCCTGAAATAACCGTCTTCATGAACCGATCTTGCCGGTATTTGAATAGGGTATAAAAGCTGTTTATTCATTCCTATGCCTCTCGTAGAGTTCATAGAATCTATTTGATACTAAATTGTATTTCCATTTCTGCCAGAACTCATACGTGAAGTAAACAGTTTCGGGTTTCACGCATGCTCTGACTGCTGTACAATAAAATGAATGGTTAAAGAATAAAAAAGGATCATATACATTACCATTAGTCTTTTTCTGGAATACATAAAAGGGGAAACTAAATGAATAAACGAATAAAAATCGCGATCTGCACCCTGCTGGTCCTCATAATGATGCTGACTTCCATATATGTACGTCCTATTTTGGCCGCTCCCCCTCCTGAAGAAAATCAGATTTTACAAGATAGCCTGTCTATCGTGGAGATCGACCATGAAATCGAGCGGATTAGTCAGGAACAGCAGGCTCTTTTACAGCGTCAACAGGAACTGCGTAGTAGTCTAGCTGATCAACAGGAGCAAATGAACCTACAACGTAAGCGTGCAGGTTCTGTGCTGCGATCTTACTATATGGGAGAAAGGGACAAGCTGCTGAGTGTAGTGCTAGGGGCTAAAAGTATAAAGCAACTTCTCTCTTTGTACGATTATTACTTATTATTGATTAGTCACGATCAGGATGTGCTTCAAGAATACGAATCCAATTATCAATTTATGCGAAAAACAGAGCAGCAAGTCGCCCAAGCCACGACGGAATTGGGGACGGTTAAAACAAACCTACTGGCACAACGTAAACGGATTCTCCAACTCCAGTCGCGTGTAGATGACGGCATTAACGCCAGCGATAACCCTGATACTCTACGCAAGTTAATTGGCGAAATGACAGCTTATTGGGAGAATGTAGGGGTATACGAGGTAAATAAACACTTTAAAGCATTAGCTCAAGCGATGCAGGATTTACCCCAATTCATTCAACAACAGCAAGGTGCCATGATTACAAATGGAAAAATCATTACGATAAGCATTCGTGAAGAAGAATTTAACCGTTTTTTAAAGTCAGAGAATGAATTGTTTAATCACTTCAACTTTTCCTTCGTGCAGGATCAGATTGTGGTAGAAGGTCAGCAAGGAACGATGAAATTGAGGGTAGAAGGTCACTATACAGTAGAGAATGAACCCAAAAATGCCATTCTATTTCATGTAGATCGACTGGTATTTAACGGACTGGAATTGCCGGACACGACTCGCAACAAACTGGAAGAAGATTTTGATCTCGGCTTCTATCCACAGCAGCTTATATCATACGTCAAAGCTACAGAAGTACATGCTTTAAAAGGTATTCTTGAAGTTAAGCTCGAATTAAGTTTTAAGTAAGTTTTTGCTCACCTACATTGTTCTGATTTTTGATATGAACAAAACAAAAGACCTCGGGATGTTCCCGAGGTCTTCATTATTTGTAATAACGATCAGGGGTTATAACAGATCAGCTGCCAACTGCGCGAGCTTGGAGCGTTCTCCTTTTTCCAACATAATATGTCCGCTAATCCCTTCTTGCTTAAACCGCTCCACCACATAGGTCAAGCCATTACTGGCTGCATCTAGGTAAGGATGATCAATTTGCTCCGGATCTCCCATCAGAATGATTTTACTTCCCTCACCTACCCGAGACACAATCGTTTTGATCTCATGTCGTGATAAATTTTGCGCCTCATCGATAATAATAAATTGTCCAGGTATCGAACGTCCGCGAATATAAGTGAGCGCCTCAACCTGAATACTGCCCAAGCCCATCAAGATTTTGTCGATATCCCCAGATTTTTTGGCATCAAACAGATACTCCAGATTGTCGTAGATTGGCTGCATCCAGGGGCGAAGCTTTTCTTCCTTTTCTCCCGGTAAATAACCGATATCCTTGCCCATAGGAACAACAGGCCGAGCAATTAACAGTTTCTTGAAGCGATGCTCATCCTCTACTTTAAGCAGCCCCGCCGCCAGTGCCAGTAGCGTTTTGCCTGTACCTGCTTTTCCAGTAATCGTCACAAGAGGGATATCATCATTAAGCAAAAGCTCCAATGCCATCCGTTGTTGAGCATTACGCGCGCTGATTCCCCACACCGATTCGTTACTTAAGTACAAAGGTTCTAATCGCTCTGCCTCCTGGTTTACTTTCAGCAATGCTGATTTTCCAGTGCCCATTTCATCTTTCAAAATAACAAATTCATGTGGATACAGTGTATAAGGTAGTTTCAGTGGTTTGATTGGTAAGAAACGGTTAGAGTAAAATTCATCTATGATGGACGGATGCACCTGTATCGCTGAGTATCCGGGGTACAACTCACTTGGATCGCCCGTTCTATCGGATAGGTAGTCTTCAGTCAGCAGCCCCAATACATCTGCCTTGATTCTGACTAATACGTCTTTACTAACCAACACCACCGAACGCGGATCAGATTGCTCCTGTTCTTCCAAATGATAATTTAAGGCAACTGCCAAAATCCGGTTATCGTTCGAAACCTCCCCGAACATCTCCTGAACTTTCAAAAAACTCCGGTGGTTTAACTCAACCTTAAGCCTTCCCCCTTGGGGAAGTGGAACGCCACTGTGAAGATGCCCCACTTCTCTCAACCCGTCCAACAATCGCGATACATTACGGGCATTCCGTCCAATCTCATCCGCGTTGCGTTTTTTGGAGTCGATTTCTTCCAGAACAACAGCTGGAATAACAACTTCATGTTCTTTGAAGGTAAAAATGGCTTTCGGATCATGCAGTAGCACATTCGTATCCAGCACAAAAATTTTCTTCATTAAATCCCCTCCAAAGCGGCGTGGACAATCTCATGTTTCATACCTATACCTATTCACTGGCTACCCAATACTTGCTGATTCCCTGAAAAAAGAACCCCAAAACAGCATAATGCAACGAAAAGTGTAGCTGAAGATAGCCTCAGAGCCTGTACATTTTTAAAATTAGACACAAAAGGCCCAGTGATTGCTCACTGGACCTAGACTGGGTTCACTTTAAATTTAGACATACCTCAACCCCCTTATGCTATATAAGAGCTTTACTCGCTGCGAGTATAACATAAGCGGGGAAAAAGATACATACTCAGGAATTGGAAGAAGCTTCAGTGCTGTCGCTTGCTTTTTTGGCTAATTCCTCTTGTAGCGCTTGTTTGGCCATATCGAGCTGTTGCTCATCAATGTACACATAAGGGCTACGCCACGTTCCTGATACAGGATTGTATTTTACATTTTGCTTGGAAATATTCCAATAGGTTTGTACGATATTTTTCATTTGCTGTGACTCGATATCAGTCATCATATTCTTATCAACCGATTTAATAATTGCACTAAACTTGGTCAAAGCATTAAAGGATTGCATTTGGTCAATTAGGGAATGAAGCACCTGATTTTGTCGACGATTGCGATCAAAGTCGTCAGATTCAGCCGTTCTCGGACGACAATTCGACTTGCGGTAGCGAACAAAATCAAGAGCTTGGTCACCGTTCAAATGCTTGGCCCCAGCTGTCAAGTTAATATCGGTGCCATCAGCACGGTCTCGATAACACATATTTTTATCAACCGTTACATCTACGCCACCTAGATTATCTACAACATCTCTAAAGCCCTGGAAGTTAATAACCGTTACATAATCAATATTAATGTTTAAATATTTGCCGATCATCTTCTTCATTTGCTCTTCAGCAACTTCACCAGAGTCTTTCTCTCTAGCCTTAAACACCGGATAATACTCATTCAGCTTGCGTGGTTTATACCCATCCATTTCTAGACGCGTATCACGAGGCAAGGACACAATGGTAGACGATTTTGTACTAGGGTTCAATGTAGCTACCATAATAACATCTGACAAATACGTCGGATGGTCAGGGCGATAGTCGGTTCCAAGCAATAAAATAGTCAAAGGCTTAGCCTCAGCCAGTTGCGTTTTGGGCACTTCCTTGTTGATTCCAGTATCCAAAACTTCCTCTACCTGATTGTAAATATAGTAGGTATAACCACCTGCTGCCAAGATACCTATAATGAGTAGAAATAAGACAAACTTCATAAACGATCTGAAAAAGCTTTTTTTCTTTTTCGTTTTTTTCGGTTTGGCGGATTTTTTCCCGCTTTGTGTCCGGGGAGGCAATCCATTCGAAAGATTACTCATGCTTCAACACCTTTTCCTGCGTTTTGAGAAATATAGCTTTCTCCAAGTTTACAATCCTAAAACACATACAGCGGCGCATCCCATTTCCGGGCGTCGCCGCTGTGGCCAAAGACCAATCCTATGAATTAACTATTTGCTTGTGCTGTTTTACGTTGTTTCTCCGCACGCTCGCGCTCACCTTTGTTCAAGATCTTTTTACGCAAACGAATGGATTTAGGAGTGATTTCACAATACTCATCATCATTCAGGTATTCAAGCGCCTGCTCCAGAGAGAAGATAACAGGTGTTTTCAATTTAACTGTATCATCTTTTGTTGCGGAGCGAACGTTTGTCAATTGTTTTTCCTTACAGATGTTAACGACAATGTCGTTATCACGGGTGTGCTCACCAACGATCATACCCTCATAAATTTCAGTCCCTGGCTCCAAGAACAAAATACCACGATCTTCTACGCCCAGCATACCATAAAATGTAGAGGTGCCGTTTTCCGTGGATACGAGTACACCTTGATGACGTCCACCTACTTGACCGCCAACAAATGGTCCATAGCTGTCAAATGCATGGTTCATTACACCGTAGCCACGAGTCAAAGTCAGGAAGTTTGTAGTGTAACCGATTAAACCACGTGCAGGGATCAGGAATTCCAAGCGAACCTGTCCAGTACCATTATTAATCATGTTGACCATTTCGGCTTTACGGGAGCCCAGGCTTTCCATAACTGCACCCATGCTTTCTTCCGGAATATCAATGAGGAGACGTTCGATTGGCTCCATTTTTTTACCGTCAATTTCCTTAACGATAACTTCCGGTTTGGACACTTGCAGTTCGTAACCTTCACGACGCATGTTTTCAATCAGGATTCCCAAATGCAATTCACCACGTCCAGATACAATAAAGGCATCCGGGCTATCGGTTTCATCAACACGCAAGCTGACATCTGTTTCGAGTTCTTTCAGAAGACGCTCACGCAATTTACGAGATGTTACCCACTTACCATCGCGACCTGCGAATGGACTGTTGTTAACCAAGAAGGTCATTTGCAGTGTAGGTTCATCAATTTTCAGTACAGGCAACGCTTCAGGATGATTTGGATCGGCAATGGTTTCACCAATGTTGATGTCCTTAATCCCCGCGATCGCCACAATGTCACCAGCGCCTGCTTGATCGGTTTCAATCCGTTTCAGTCCTTGGAAGCCGAACAACTTCTCAATACGCGCTGATTTACTGCTGCCATCACGTTGGATAACTGTGACCGCTTGTCCCTGCTTGATGATACCGCGGTTCACCCGACCTACTGCAATTCGGCCCAGGTATTCGTTATAGTCCATCAGTGTTACGAGGAATTGAAGAGGCTCATCTACTTTCTCAGTTGGAGATGGAATATGCTCTACCACTGTTTCGTACAATGCTTGCATGTTGTCATCTTGCTTTTCAGCATCCAAGCTGGAGGTTCCGTTCAGTGCCGAAGCGTACACAACAGGGAATTCTAATTGATCATCATTTGCACCCAGCTCGATGAACAGATCCAGTACTTCGTCAATGACTTCTGCTGGACGAGCTGCCGGACGGTCAATTTTATTGACTACAACGATAGGCGTCAGATTTTGTTCCAGCGCTTTACGCAGTACGAATTTCGTTTGCGGCATGCAGCCTTCGTAAGCATCAACGACAAGCAAAACGCCGTCAACCATTTTCATGATCCGTTCCACTTCACCACCAAAGTCGGCGTGTCCCGGTGTATCTACAATGTTAATCAGGTAATCTTTGTAAGTGATAGCTGTATTTTTAGCCAAAATCGTAATACCGCGTTCACGTTCCAGATCGTTGGAGTCCATGGCGCGCTCCTGAACAGCCTCGTGTTCTCTAAATGTTCCAGACTGTTGAAGCAACTTATCGACAAGTGTCGTTTTTCCGTGGTCGACGTGGGCAATAATCGCAATATTGCGAATGTTCTCTCTTGCATGCATGGTTTGTATCCATATCCTTTCCGTATATCAAAATAGTGTCTCTATCCTGAAGCAATGCTCATTCAAGGCTAACAATCGTTCTTTAGGCCCACTCCCTGCCAGCCTTCTATATGTTTCAGGCTTTATACAGACAGCTTCTCTCTCCGATTCGCGTGAAAACCTTAAAATAAGCGTCAGAAATCATTCCGACGCTCTTTTCATATCCATTATATTATAGTAGAAATATGTCATAAAGCAAGACATTATTGCCTGTTCCGTAATTTACCGCCATGAAATCTGCACAGCTTGTCGGTTTACCAGTTGCGTTTGCTACGGTTGTTTATGACCAACCATATTCCAGCTCCAATCAGCAAAACGGCAATAATATACATGATGCCTGTACTTAGCAAGGTAATAATTAATAATAGCACCGATATCAAGCCTAATAGCACGCTCCCTGTGTATACATTGCGAGATAGCGAAATATCATTAATGGCATACTCCCATAATCCAATCGCCACACCTAGAAGGAACATAGGCCATAAGTAGACCATTAAATGCCATCCCCAAGTATTGCAGAGAAAAAAGAGGAAGCCGTATACCGACAAAATCCCTGCCGGCAGCAACATAAAGGGTGATACCTTGCGCATCATATACATTGCATGCAGCACGATTCCAGGTATTAAAATCAGCAAGGGCCAAAGGTTGCGTCCCAAGAAGGAGAACGTCCCCAATTTCCCCAACAAAATAATCAGTCCTACGGCAACAATGCCTACTCCGATCATACGCTCTTTTCCGGAATTCATCGTGGTCTCCTTTGTTTGCTGGATTTGTTTTTGAGTCATTAAATATAGTTATTTTTAAGTACACTTTTATGAATATAGAGTTTTTACAAAAACCGAGCAAACTCCCCGGCATCTGCAAAACCCTATGTCTAGTTTAGCCGATGTTTTCCAAAAAAACCACGTTCAAATATGACGGGGCCGTAGCTGTCGATATATTCCTGCAATGACAACTGCTACGGCCAGCAAGAGCGGTAACCATGCATGTATAACCTCACCCATGACTGCTAACCATATGCCCAATTTGGGATCACGCAGTAGCATTTCTCCTGCCGTAAAGGCCAGAATGGCAGATCCCAGCAGAACAAGGATGGGGAATCGATGAAGCCAGATTGCTATCACATTACTGCCCCAGACGACAATCGGAATACTAATTGCGATACCAATGACTATAATAGCAATGTCCCCATTGGCTAGAGCTGCAATAGCTAATACGTTATCTAGACTCATTACAAAGTCTGCTACTAATATCACTTGTATTGCCTTCCAAATGGTTGTTTCCGCTCTTACTCCTACATGATCATCATTCTCATACAGCAACTTGAATGCAATCCATAACAGAAGTAAGCCGCCCGCCGCCTGAATAAAAGGTATGCCCAGCAAAATAACAGCTACAAAAGTCAACACACAGCGCAGAAGGACCGCACCGACTGCCCCCCACCATATCGCTTGACTTCGCTGCCTTGCAGGCAAGTTTTTGCTCGCCATGGCTATAACAACTGCATTATCACCGCTTAGCACCAAATTAATCATTAATATTTTCAATAGCAAAATGATATGCTCCATATGTACAAACACCCCCATCCTACATGTATGCGAAATCGGACGAGGCTATGCTTGCAGGCATTTCAAATAAGTCATCATTTATTAATAACTGATATCCAATTTGTTGAGTATATACCTTGAATTCAATAACAAACAGCAATATAATGAATCGTATTTCCGAAAAACGGGTATTAACATAAACAACATGCAATGTTTTTGATGATGTTTAATCAGGGAGATGAGAACGATTGATATGTCTGTACTTCAGTTCTTTTGGCTATTGCTTAATGTAATATTTATTGACCTTCTACTCGCAGGAGATAATGCGATTGTAATTGGGCTTGCCGCCAGAAAGCTGCCTCCTGCAATGCAAAAAAAAGCGATTCTATACGGCACCGGGGGTGCCCTGCTCATCCGCATAGCAGCCACTATTGTGGTACTCTGGTTGCTCCAAGTACCGTGGTTGTTACTCATTGGGGGTATGATGCTAGTCTGGATCGCGTATAAGTTGCTTGTGGACCAAGAGGATCATGCTGAAGTTAAAGCAGGCACAACTCTATGGGGTGCTATCCGCACCATTATTATCGCCGATGCGGCAATGGGTCTGGACAACGTGATTGCTGTTGCTGGCGCGGCCCAGCAACATTTGATACTTGTAGTACTGGGCCTGTTAATCAGTGTGCCGATCGTTGTATGGGGAAGCACTCTTTTTATCAAGCTGATCAACAAATTCCCCTGGATCATCTATTTAGGATCGGCTGTGCTTGGTTATACGGCCTCTAATATGATCACTGAAGAACGTAAGCTGGCACCATACTTTACAGAGCATCCGGCGCTGCGTATCTTGTTTATTGCCACTGTTATGGCTGGCATTTTGCTCACAGGGTATCTTCAAAATCGCAGAGCAGTATCCCGTCGAGAAAAAGCCATCTGAAAGAGGTTCAAAAGCACAACCCAAATAAAAAGGCAGACCCAACACTGTTGCGGGTCTGCCCTTTTTATTAAAACCAATCTTCCTGTATAACTTCCTCTTTACGCCCCTCTATAGCTCCGCCTGCCTCAAGGACAACCGTCTCCGTTGTAGCTACAGCCTGATCGATCAAAGCATTTAAATCCCGGATAGAGGCTTCAATCTTCTGCACTACCCACAAATTCGGATTGGTCGTGGGAGATTTGGGAACAAACAATGTACAGCAATCCTCATACGGGAGAATGGATAAATCGTAGGTGCCAATTTGCTTAGCGATTTCTGTGATCTCCTGCTTATCCATCATGACGAGAGGTCGCAGCAAGGGGAGTTCCGTCGAACGACCAATCACATTCATGCTGGATAGCGTTTGACTAGCAACTTGACCCAGACTGTCGCCCGTCACGAGTGCCAATGCTCCTTCACGCTCTGCCAGCATTGTTGCAATTCGCAACATAGACCGCCTCATTAGCGTAATAATCAAATTATCCTGCCCAGTGCGAGTAAAGGCCGTCTGCACCTCTGTAAACGGCACAAGGTGGATTTTGATTCGGCCCGCGTAGCCTGCTAATACTTTTGCCAAATCAATAACCTTTTCTTTCGCACGCTCACTTGTAAATGGATAGCTATAAAAATGTACACATTCGATTTCCAAGCCTCTACGCATGGATGACCATCCTGCTACCGGACTGTCAATTCCACCGGACAGCAGCAGCATAGCTTTGCCGTTCGTCCCTAACGGAAAGCCCCCTACAGCCATAATAACATCACTAAAAATATATGCCGCCTGCTCTCTTACCTCCACACGCAGCTCAATATTAGGTTGACGTACATCGACCCTCAGCGCCGGAAAATTCCGCAATAGAGGAGAACCAATTAAATGATTCATCTCTTGTGAAGAATGGGGAAACTCCTTCCATACTCTGCGGGCATTTACCTTGAATGTCGTTCCCTCGTCTACGTTCAGCTCATGCATTAAAGCTACAGCCGTCTCAATGATAGCATCCAACTCAACAGGAGCCATTTTGACAGGACTAATCGTCGTGATGCCAAACACCTTTTGCAATACTTGAATGATCTGTTCATAAGGCTCTCCCCCGAGAACCACATAAATCCGTCCAAATTCCTTGCGCAAAGAAGCACCTGGAAAAGGCTTAAGCAGCAGTTTTACGTGTTTCAGTACAGCCTTTTCAAAACGAGCACGATTCTTCCCTTTTAATGTAAATTCGCCGAAGCGAAGTAACAGCATATCATAGTGCATTTTAACGTTTCCACCTTTCAAGGGATTCCAGCTTGGCTACAGCCTGTCGAAGTGCGAGTATGAGCTCGTCGATATCCTGTTCCGTATGTTCATCACCAAAGCTGATACGAATGCCGCCGGCTGCTTCTGCCTCATTGCGGCCCATCGCCAGCAGTACCCGGCTGGGCTCGGCTAATTTTGAAGAGCAAGCCGATTTGGTGGACACTGCCACACCCAATTGCTCCAGCGTATGCAGCAGTACCTCGGCCTTCATGCCCGGATACGAAAAGTGGACAATATGCGGCGCTTCTTTCCCACTGTTCAGCCGCAGTTGTGGGATTGTTTTCAATTCTGCAGCCACTCGTTCTCTCCACTCAATCATGCGCTGTGCTGTCTCTGCTTGTCGTTCGCCCGCCAGCCGTACCGCCTTGGACATACCGACAAGCGATGGTACATTTTCGGTACCCGCACGAACCCCTTGCTCCTGAGAGCCGCCACTAAGCAGTGGGAAAAGCTCTACACCTTCTCGAACGAATAGCAACCCCACACCTTTGGGTCCACGTAGCTTATGCGCTGAAAGGCTATACAGATCAGCTTGCCACCCCCGGATATCAACCGGCAGCTTTCCAAACCCCTGTACACCGTCAATATGAAATAGGACACGAGGGAACTGTTTCTTCAGCGCAGCTCCGATATCATGCAACGGTTGCACTCTTCCCGTCTCATTATTGACATGCATGATACTAACTAAAATCGTATCTTTACGAACAGCTGCACAAACCTGTTCGGCAGTCACATGACCTTCCTCATCCACAGGTAAAAAAGTAACCTCAAAACCCAAATTTGTTAGCTGTTTGCATGCTTCATACACAGACGGATGCTCTGTCGATACAGTAACGATATGTTTGCCTCTAGTCTGATACTGCAAAGCTGCTCCCTTAACGGCAAGATTATTACTTTCCGTTGCCCCGGATGTGAAGACAATCTCTGAAGGAGATACTCCCAAAGCTGCAGCGCATACTTCGCGCGAGCGCTTAATCAACTTATCCGCGTCCTCTCCATACCGATGCATGGAAGATGGATTGCCATAATGGCGTCTCATTACCTCGGCAACGGTTGTAATCACCTCTTCAAAAGGCGGAGTTGTCGCGGCATAATCAAAATATTTCATCAAACTCCCCTTTCTGCCCCACAACTGCTACAACAAAAAAAGACCAAAACAGGGAAAGGCCGCTTCATTACAGCGACACCCTTTCCCCATATTGATCCTGTCTGCGGACCTAATCGAATTAAAATTACGCACTTTTATGCTATAAGCTATAGGGCTTAGATGGTATATTTTTCACGTGCATTCTGAATTTTGGAAATATATCTTTGCGTTTCTACCGGAAGCTTGTCCAGTACAGACATCAACTGCTCATCACTACTTACTCCAAGCCGCTGCACCCGTCCGGGACCTGCATTGTACGCAGCCAGCGCCATATTTTCCTGTCCGTTAAAACGTTTAATCTGGTAAGACAAATAGCGTACGCCAGCATCAATATTTTGTGCAGGATCATAGGGGTCACTAACTCCCAGACCTTGAGCTGTAGCATCCATCAACTGCATAAGTCCTTTGGCTCCGGCCGAAGAAGTAACCGATGGATTAAATGAAGATTCCGTATCAATAACTGCTTTAATCAAAGCTACCGGAACGCCGTATTTCTGACTTGCCTCATTAATCAAACTATCATACGCTGTAGCTTTTGTAGGTCCGTCCGTTGCCGCATTGGAAGAAGCCGGATAGACTGCCAATGGCGAAGCCGTTCCCCTCGAAGGTCCCAGTTGTAGCCAGAGCAAGCCGTTTTCATCTCTGGTAACATCGCCTGAATTTTCTTGGGTGACAGCATCATCTGTTTCCAGCTGACCTACTTGTTCCAGCAATCCAGAAAAAGCATCCGCTGTACCCGTCTGGGTCGTAGCACTCATATTATTTAACAGCTGCATGTCTAACATAGATTTGGACACGCGCGGATCAATTTGCATGTGGTGTTCCCAACTTTCTATAGTTGTTATATCCAAAATAGCTTGTCGTTATTGCTATGATACAACTTTTTACTATGTACTTCCATACTTTTTAATGAAAAAAAGCTCCGTTTCTGTCGAAAAGACAGCGGAGCTAAGATATCGGAACCTTTACCCAACAGGGTTAGCGCACAAACGGGATAAAAGCAAAATAACTCAAGGTTGCCAATGCGCCAAGACCAATCGACCAAATACCGGTTGTTTTACTGCCATTTACATAAGCAAAAAATCCTAAAACTGCCGCAATGGGTCCCAGCACAATAGACCACATAAACAATGATGCGATACCAGCAGCCAGCCCAATATAGCCGGAAATACGACCACTATTGTTTATAACCTGCTCTTCACCCTTGTTCTCATGTTTGGTCACAACTGGCGAGCCAGGAGCAACCTCTGCGGCATATTCCTCACGATGATGGCGGCGCTTGGCAGAGCGCTCCTGAACGTGACGAGGATAATCTACACGTTCACGGCTAACATGCTCTTCATTCTTATGCTTATCGTTTTCATGATCTTCCATAATTCCTGCACCTCCAAATGGAAATGAATCGCGTAATAAATCTACAGAGACTTCGGCTTAAAGGTGTGGCAACAGGTTGCAGCAGACGTTGCAGCCTTATCACGTTCTTCTGAACTAAAGCTTTCCCCCGCATATTCTTCTTTAAATTTTTTCCCGGCATGACCATCTACTTCAATCATGATCAAATCTGCCTTGCAAAAGTTGTTTTCTCCCCAATAATGGCAATTGGCTACACTGCACTTTACGATTGGCTTGGCCTCTTGGCTCATGATCATCACCTCGGATTCATTGTCCCCCCGCTCGTCTGCACCTATGCGTTCATGGCATATGGCAGTTGGTGACATACGAAAAAAGCCGCTTCCCTTCGTCTCCTCCAAACTGGCAGGAAACAAGTAGAAAACGGCTTGCTTGTCTTGTTTTAGTTTTTGATTAGAAATGAATTTCTTGATTGAATACTTTAGGCATGAGTACGACGAGTCTGCATCCGGCGCTGTGTCAAATAATCACTTTCATAATAAGTCAGATCATCACGCAATTCCTCAAAGTTTTTCGTAATGTCCATGATCACTTCGCGTGCGGCTGGCACTGGCGTTTTACGGAAGCGGATAGCATCTTGTCCCGTATAAGCATAGCGCCCGTCCTCTGCGTAAGATTCATTTTTGGGATAAAAAAAGCTGTTCACGCAGTCATGGTATACGTTATACAATGCCTTTTCCGCAAAATCGACGTCAAAGTTGGCACGGCGCAAAGCCACACCCAACTTTTCATAGGATACTTCGGAAAAAACAAGGACATGGCGGAGATCCGACAAAAAACCTTTGTAAAAAAGTACGGACTCCTCATTGCCATCCACAGCCAGTTGCGGCAGAGCATGCTCATTGAGGAATGTTTCCACACGTTTTACGGCAGTTTTCAGTCTCTCCTGCGCCGACTCACATAATTTTTGTACGTTGACTGCTGACATCAAGGCAGCTCCCCCTTATTTGTTGCTTGTTCATCAATTTGGTTACCCGAAAATAGTCCCTTCTAACCGAAAGAGCTGTAATTTTCAGTATTTATCCTACCACAAATAAGCATTGAAAGGTATAAAAACATGCCAACCTCCTCACGCTAAACCATAAATTTATGAATACTTAAGGAGGACGGTTCATGTCTCGGCGAAAATGGTTAAAACCCCTGCTTGGAGCAGCTGCCGGGGTGCTTCTGATCACACTGATGCTGCCTTCACGCGATCACCGCCACACACCACAGCCCGAATATACGACCAAGATGGTACCACAGCAGGAGAAGCAGCTTAAAAAAGGAATGTTGGCTTTGGACCTGTCCGCTACAGATACCCTCACACGGGTGGACGCAAGACAGGATATTCAATACGTAATGCGGGAGCTGAATGGTAAAACTGCCGATCAGAAAAGACAGTTCACCCACACATTGCAGCAATCACACAGTCATCTTCATACGCTCCAGTGGATTCACATTAGGGACGGAAAGACTAACACCTATACAGGTAGCAAAGCACAGACAAGTCTGCTGAGCCATCCTCAAATTCGAAGCAGCTTGGCTGCGGCTCGTCGTTCTGTCATGCAAAATAAATCCTATGAATCGGCTGCTTTTCAGGTTGAAGGCGGTAAATATTTCGTCATGGCTGAACCATCGGCTGACGGAACATGCGGTGTTGCTGCTCTAGTCAGTCAGCAAGTATTGCGTGATGTGGAGAAGCATCAGCGCAAAAATTTGCGTTTGATTCCCTATCCAAAAGAAGGTAGCTACAAAATCGAATCCGTACACCCTGACACACTGCACGATATCACTGTCAAAACGGGTCACGACAACGAAAATGCAAGCCATTATTTTGAAAACGAAATTGTCGTTCGCTTCCGTCACAATCCCGATTCACGACAACTGCAGGAAATTGCAGCAGACTTACACTGTGAGCCAGGTCGCAAGCTTGGTTATACTTATGTATTTCATTCGGATAAGATGAACTTTAAAGAGCTAAAGCAATACTTTTCACGAAAGTGGAATCCACTTTATGCTGAGCCTCACTATATGTATCTGACTAATGAGAAAGCACCTATCAAAGCGGACAGCTCTATTCCTAATGATCTGCTTTTTTCTCGCTATCAATGGAACCTGCCTGCTACCGAAACCAACAGAGGTTGGAAACTAAGCAAAGGCAGCAAGGATGTAATTGTCGCGGTTGTAGATACGGGAGTGGATTTGGATCATCCTGATCTAAAAGGTCAAATTCTTTCAGGGCATAACGTGGTCAACCCGTCTGAAAAGCCTTATGATGACGTCGGTCACGGAACGCATGTCGCTGGCATCATTTCTGCGCTCGTAAATAACGGTGAGGGAGTCGCCGGTATGACGTGGTACAACAAGGTCATGCCGATCAAGGTACTTGACCAATCTGGCTCCGGTACGACTTACTCGGTTGCAGAAGGTATTATATGGGCAGCTGATCACGGGGCCAAGGTCATCAATTTGAGTCTCGGCAACTATGCACAAGCTTCATTTTTGCATGATGCAATCAAATACGCTTATGACAAAGATGTTGTATTAGTTGCAGCCACAGGCAATGATAATACGGAGCGACCTGGTTATCCAGCAGCATACCCTGAAGTATTTGCCGTTTCTGCTACAGATTCTTCTATGCACCGCGCATCCTTTTCTAACTACGGCGATTACGTGGACGTCATGGCTCCAGGTGCAAGTATTGCCAGTACGTATCCAGGGAATCAATATGCTGCGCTGTCGGGTACTTCAATGGCCAGTCCACATGTATCAGCGCTAGCTGCCCTGATTCGATCCATTAACCCTGATCTAACCAATAAAGAGGTAATGGATTTAATGAGAGACAGCGTAATTGATTTGGGCACACCAGGACATGACAAATATTTTGGGTATGGTCAAATCGACGTGTATAAAGCATTGAAAGCAGCACAACGTCCGTATGTTCCCCTGCAATTCTATCCACAGCATTTCAGTGACAAGTTAAAATCCCTATTGAGGAAACTGGAAGCCTAGGATACCCCAGAAAAAGCAGCCATGTTGCTCCATGGCTGCCTTTTTAGGCTTTCTTAACGCTTGGAACTGGTACGGACAGGCCGCTTTCCATGACTGCGAGTATGACAGCATGGGTCACCAGGATCCTTGACAACCACCGGAAATACGTGGTGGGGCACAGGTATAACATGCGCCTGATTAATAATTTCAATCGGATGAACAACAGGCACCACCTGTGGGTAAAATTGATGATTTACAAATTGGATCGGCGGGCACACAACCGGGTCGTAATGGCAATGACTCATAATGTGCAACTCCTTTCGGTGAATTAGTACAGCATATTAAGAAGGCGTATGCTGTGCTTGGATGTTTACCCCCTAATACATTTATCCCTTATAAAATAGGCTTTCGTTCCACAATGACCGAATGATCAAGAATTTCGCCTAACAAAGTACATAACTTGCGCAGACCTGATTTAAGTGTTTCCTTGTCCGCATACGAAAAAGAAATACGGATATGATTACTATCCATACCACCTGCATAGCACACCGCACCAGGCAAAAAGGAAATGCCTTCACGGTCAGCTACCCGCTCCAATTCTGGAATATCCACCATAGAGGGAAGTTTAATCCATAGATTGAGACCACCTTCAGGAGCATACCAGGCAACCTCTGGCGGAGCATAGCGCTGGAGCGTATTCAATGCGACAGTTAGACGATCACGAATTTGTTCTCGCAATGAAACAAAATGCTGATCAAGTCGATTTCTGATAAAGGGTAGCAGTGCTTTTTGCGTTAATAGAGGGCTTCCCAAATCCGTAGTTGACTTGGCAGCCACTAAACGATCCATTACGCTCCCAGTTGCCGCTACACAAGCTATACGGCAACCGGGAGCAACAGTTTTACTGAAGCTTTTGATATAGACAACATGCCCGGATTGATCATGCGCCTTGATAGAAAGCGGTGGTTTTGCTTTGTAATACAGGTCGGAAAATGGATCATCCTCAACAATGAGACAGTGATAACTTTGAGCCAGATCCAGTAATTGCGTGCGTCTGGCCACCGTCAAAGTTACGCCAGTAGGATTGTGGAAGGTAGGTATCGTATAGATCAATTTTGGGGGATGGGTATCACAGAGACGTGTCAAAATATCAATCCGCATCCCCTCCTCGTCCATCGGAATCATAATTACTTTAGCACCACGACTAGTGAACACATCAATGGCCCCAGTGTAGGTAGGAGCTTCCATGTAGACCACATCTCCCGGGCCAACAAACGTACGCGCCACCAGGTCAATCCCCTGTTGAGCTCCGCTGGTCACAAGCAGTTGCTCTGCCACTGTAGGTATACCACGTTCACTCAAGTGGTCTGCGAACACTTCTCTTAGTTCTAAATCACCTTCAAAAGTCCCATATGCAGCCATTACATTGGAATTTTCAGAGGATAAACGTTGAGTATCTGCGATGATTTCGCGCGTGGGAAGAAGCTCCGGTTGTATTGCGGCTATATGAAAAGAATAGGTAGCCTTTCGGCTGTGGTTAAAGTTTCTCCATAATTGTGCGCGCGGCAAATAATCGATGAGCGACATCTGCCAAGACAAATCCTGCGCCCCCTCACGATAAATCGGTACTGAAGCTTCCGCCACATAGCAACCTTTTCCCTGTGTGCACGTAACCAAATTCATGGACTCTAGCTCGGCATACGCCTTGCTTACAGTTACAGGACTCACTGCAAGCAGACTGGACAGATGACGGATAGAGGGAAGCTTCGTACCCTGAGGTAGTAGCCCTGACTGAATGCGATCCGCTAATGTTTTGGTAATCTGTAAATATAATTTGACACTGCTGTTGCGGCTGAGATCAATATGCATCGGAACCCTTCCCTCCAAAAATCAACTGTTACATTTAGACGTTTACTGTTATACTTCATTATCGATATAATACAACAAATTTCTTAGCACAGTATAGAACACAGGAGATGATTGGATTGGAATACAAATTTTCGGGTATGGCTCGTACTCAGGGCTCGTCCATGGTAAGGGACATTTTGAAGCTGACACAGGGAACAGATGTATTATCTCTCGCAGGTGGCCTTCCGGCCGATGCCTTCTTTCCCGTCGAAGCGGTTGCTAAAGCCTATGAGCGGGTATTCCGCCTCGGCGGTACTACCGCACTTCAATACGGCCTAACCGAGGGATACATTCCTCTACGGGAACGTCTGGCAGCAATCATGTCATCCCAAGGCATCTCCGTCACCAGAGATAACATCCTCATGACAACAGGCTCGCAGCAGACCATTGATCTAGTTTCACGTGTGTTGCTTGATCCGCAGGATACTGTATTGGTGGAGTCCCCTACTTATTTGGCAGCTCTTCAGGTATTCAATTCCTATGGCGCTAACATTGTAAGTGTAAATACAGACGCTAACGGTATGCAATTAGATGATCTTGAGGCCAAAATCAAACTGCATCAGCCAAAATTTGTGTATGTCATCCCTACCTTCTCCAACCCAGCAGGAAGTGTATGGAGTATGGAACGCAGAACAGGCGTTGTTGAGCTATGCCGTAAATACGGAACTTTAATTTTTGAAGACGATCCTTACGGGCGACTCAAATTTGATGAGAACCTTAACTTCCCATCCCTATTTTCTATTGATCAACAGCTAGGTGGCGACGGTCATGTAATGTACACTTCTACATTCTCTAAAACTGTCGCTCCAGGTGTTCGCTCTGGATGGTTGGTAGCTGATCAAGCGATCGTCGTTAAGACCGCGAATGCCAAACAATCTGCTGATTTGCACTCCAGCAGTATTGACCAGCGTGCTTTGAATGAACTGTTGGACTTCTTTGATTTGGAGGGGCATATACGTACCGTGTCCGCTGAGTATCACACTCGTATGCTGCGTCTTACATCGTTAATGAAAGAACGCCAATGGGAAGGAATCACTTGGAATGATGCACTTGGTGGCATGTTTATGTGGGTTACCTTACCTGAAGGCTTCCGTTCTGAGCAGTTGCTGCAACTCGCGATTCAGGAAGGAGTCGCATTTGTGCCTGGACAAGTTTTCTATGCTGACCTGAGCGGCAGCAACCATATGCGAATCAACTTCACGCATACCGATCCAAGCCTGCTTCCAAAAGCAGTTGACCGATTGGATCGGGCGTTGAAGATGTATATGGAGGAAAATGTAGTAAGAAACGCGCGTTAATAGAGTGCTGATTGCACACCTCATCCTCGCACGTTTTTACGACAGAGAAATTATAAGTCAAAAAAAACAGAATGAAGCCTCCAGTGCTATGCTGGGGGCTTCATTCTATAAATGTACGGATTTTGCGCAATCCGGCTGTACATTAAAAAGGGTGCTTCATCATTCCCACAGGAATATGACGCACCCTTTTTAATGCAATAAATACATTTGGATTAAAGATTTCTCATGCAAACAGGTCATTAATAAAATAGATTCATACATTTTAAGGTGTTGCAGTGGGGAAAGTTTTCCGTAAGCCGGGTTCTGTGCTATTCGTGGTACAGACGGGAACTACCCTCCCACTAAAAGCGACAATCATCTATCTAGGCCGAACATTGCTATCCAGCTCCAGCGACCAACCTAGACACACCTCGGGCTAAGGCTGCTTCGCGAAGAAGCTGTGTCCCTTTAGGTCTTGCTCCAGATGGGGTTTACCAGGAACGAAGTCACCAGCGTTCCTCGGGGTCTCTTACACCTCGGTTCCATCCTTGCCTGTGCCGCAAGCGGCCATCGGCGGTCCATTTCTGTGGCACTATCCTTCAACTCGCGCTGACTGGACGTTATCCAGCATCCTGCCCTATGGAGCCCGGACTTTCCTCTCGTGGCTTACGCCACCAGCGATTGTCTGTTAAACTTTCCGAACAACATTACATAGTATACAGGGAACGCGTGCATGATACAACCCTGAAAATATTGTAAATTATAGAGCACTCTTTTTACTTGCTCAAATAAAACGGATGTACCTTTCTCTGTAATGAATCATCTGCCACGTAATAAGCAGACCTTCCCACGTATAACGGAATTGAAAGCTTACTAAAATCAGGAACGTCCTCATCTAGGAATAGTTCATCATCCCGGTAGGTCTGCTGTATTTCGCCGACAATCCAGTCATGATCTCCGTAGGTATGAATATCCACTACTTTACACTCATAAGCGAGATACGCTTCCAGCAATATAGGCACATCCACTGAAATTCCGTCTTCATATGCAATCCCAAACTGCTGAAACTTATCTACATCTCTACCACTAAAGGTACCTACAGCCTGAATCCATTCCGATCTGTGCGCAGGCAGAAACTGAACACCAAAGCCTCCGCTTTTCTTAATCAGTCCGTAAGAATACGTTTCCTTCCTCAATGAAATGCCATACATGCCCGGTGATGATCCGATATATGTATGCCAGCCTGAGGCCATTACATTATTTACTCCCTCATAACGGGAAGTAACAATTGCAACCATGCCTGGATAGGCATGAATCGCAGAATCGGCTATCATCGTTCGCATACAACCTCTCCCTACGAAAAAATGTAATAGTACGCCTTTATTTTCTCATAGATGTGAAGGTTTTACAAAAATTGAAAAGGATCGGTGTCTACTTCAGATACATATACTTCCGTTGAGTATCGACCTTCTGCCAAGCGTTTGCGCATCCATTCTGCGGTTTTAGGCTTCATAATCTTTTCTGCGTTATGTCCAGGGTCAATAATAGCAATGCCGGCCATCAGGGCATCGTGAGCCGTGTGATAGTCGATATCCCCCGTCACTAATACGTCAGCGCCTTTAAAAAGCGACTTATTTACATAGCGACTGCCAGAGCCTCCAAGCACGGCTGCTTTTTTGATCCTACGGTCCAAGTCACCCACCACACGTACATGCTCAACGTTGAGACCGTTTTTCACAACATCTACAAACTCCCGCAACGTGCGGGCTTCCTTGAGCTTGCCCACTCGTCCCAATCCAAAGGTACGGCCTTTCAGATCCATAGAGTAAAGGTCATAAGCCACCTCTTCATAAGGATGAGCCTTCAGCATCGCTTGGACAACTTTATTGCGTACACCCTGCGGTACAATAGTCTCAATACGAACCTCTTCACTACGTTCCATTTTACCTGGCTCACCCAAAAACGGCTGTGTGCCTTTACCCGGTACAAAAGTTCCATAACCATCGATGTTAAAGCTGCAATGGCTGTAGTTACCGATATGTCCAGCTCCCGCATTCAGTACGGCATCCAGTACACGTTGATGATGTGTTTTGGGTACGAAAACGACAAGCTTAAATAATTGCTCGGTGTGAACATCCTCCAGCGTACCTTCACTTTGAATACCCAGTGCTTCTGCCATCCAATCATTCATGCCATCCTCTGCCGTATCCAGATTCGTATGACTGATGTAGACAGCAATATCATTCTTGATCAGCTTTTCATACAATCTGCCTGCAGGCTGGTCCGTGTTCAAAGCTTTAAGTGGGCGGAATATAATCGCATGATGCGCAATAATGAGATCAGCTTTTATGCGGATCGCCTCTTCAACAACCTCATCATTGACATCCAGGGCTACTAATATGCTTTTGATTTCCTTTTGCAGGCTACCCAGTTGAAGACCAATTTTATCGTCTGGAACTGCCAAGTATTTCGGAGCCAGCTGCTCCATATAGCTAATTACTGTCTGTCCTTTGGCAAACATGCAAGTACCTCCTTCAGCTGTTCAATTTGCTTGCGCAATTGCTCCTGCTTATGCTGCGCGGATGCCTGATCTGACCGTGCCACTTGCGCCAGCACATCCTGAAGCTTGCGAATCTCCAATTGCCATTTAGAAAAAAAGATTTCATTGGGTGCTTTGACCAATAACGGTCCGAGTTGCATTAACAAGTCCTCTGTCAGTACCAGCGAACTACCAGGAAGTTCCCATGCCCGATACAGCTCATCCTGTTTCAGTGAGCTTTCGGAAGCAGGTACTGCCGTCAGAACTTCATATATTTTACCGTCTTCCTCCATAATATGTTCATTTATTAATACCCATTGATGCTTGATTAGCCAGCGTCGTAAAATATCCTCGCCTACGTTGGGCTGTAAAACAAGCTGTTTCACTGAATCAAGCTTGTCTTTCCCTTGCTCCAAAATGGAAGCGATCAAGGCACCACCCATGCCCGCTATCGTAATAACATCTACCTCATTGACCTTAACTACAGCCAAGCCATCCCCTTTTCTAACCGCAATGCGATCTGTAAGGCCTGCTTCAGCTACCTGCTTTTGAGCCGCACGCAATGGTCCATCGTTGACCTCACCCGCTACGGCTTGTGATACTCTGCCAGAGCGCACTGCAGCCACAGGGAGTAATCCGTGATCCGAGCCAATATCAGCCAGTCTGCTACCGCCAGGAATTTGTTCCAAAATATATTGTAATCGCTGAGAAAGTTTCATGACGTCACCCACGTAATCCATTTTTTTCGAGTCCAAAATAAAATCCCTACGACAAAAGCCAACTTCAGTATGCTAAAAAACATCACTTCGCCTGCTGCTTGATGGCGCAGGACGACCGTGTCTGCTTCCGCCATAAACACAAGGGTCAGTCCTATAGTAAAATAAACCAACGCGAGACGGGGAAAGCGGCGATGTACCCACCAGCTTAATCCAATCAACAATACTGCGTGTAAAATCCAAAATACCTCAAGCATCACTAAAGTAGCTGTAGGCCAATAGCGGCCTATAAGCACCGCATACACTAAAAGCAGCCCAGCAAGACCACAGTAATGAAGCAAGCTGATGCGCAAAGTTAATCCTACGAGACACCATATCAAACCGCACAGGCCCACCAGCACTAGAAACCAAACCTTAGCTTCACCTTGATGAAGCTGAATGATCCATACACCTGAACCCAGCATAATTGCACTGCCTAAAGTGCTCAACATTGCACTCATACTCTTTTCGGAAGACCGCCAAACCGCGGCCATTCCATAGCAAATGGCAGTAACTGCACTTGCCGAGCATATTTGCATTGCCAACGGAAAAGCGGTAAAATAAAAACCGATCAAACAAATGCAGGAAATAATGACAAAACCAAGAAGCCAGGCGATCCCATGCCCGTGTCTAAGATATGTAAGCAGCCCAGTGTTGTTACGGTTCTGGCTTTGTGCCGGATTTTCATCGTCCCGATACAGGTTGGATAGAAAATCGCAATATTGCTCAGGGAGCAGTCGACTCTGCCGCCAATGCTCAATTTCATGTAACAGTATTGTCCGTTTTTTCTCCTGGTCCAAGCTTCTTCCCCTCCACCAAGGCTGCCATGAGATAAAAAAAGACCTTCTGCGCGCTTCAAGCCGCAGAAGGTCCGCAATGTTACACTTCTATTCGAGGAAATCCTTCAGTCGCTTACTGCGGCTTGGATGGCGCAACTTACGCAGCGCTTTGGCCTCAATTTGACGAATACGTTCACGTGTAACACCGAACACTTTACCCACTTCTTCAAGAGTTCTGGTTCTTCCGTCGTCCAAACCAAAACGGAGACGCAAAACATTCTCTTCCCGTTCGGTCAACGTATCCAGTACATCCTCGAGTTGTTCCTTCAGAAGCTCATAGGCAGCTGCATCTGCAGGCGCCAATGCTTCCTGATCCTCAATGAAATCCCCCAGATGTGAGTCATCCTCTTCACCAATTGGTGTTTCCAATGAAACCGGTTCTTGGGCAATTTTCATAATTTCCCGTACTTTTTCCACGCTTAGCTCCATCTCGGCAGCCACTTCTTCCGGCGTAGGTTCGCGCCCCAGCTCTTGCAACAGTTGACGCGATACGCGAATTAGCTTGTTGATCGTTTCCACCATATGCACCGGAATACGGATCGTTCTCGCCTGATCGGCAATTGCGCGTGTAATCGCCTGACGAATCCACCAGGTTGCGTACGTACTGAATTTAAAGCCTTTTTCGTAATCAAATTTTTCTACTGCCTTAATCAAACCCATATTACCTTCTTGAATTAGATCGAGGAAAAGCATGCCACGACCAACATAACGTTTGGCAATACTTACAACCAGGCGCAAGTTAGCTTCAGCCAACCGACGCTTAGCTTCTTCATCGCCGTTATTGATCCGTTTGGCAAGCTCCACCTCATCATCAGCAGAAAGCAGCGGTACACGACCGATTTCCTTCAAGTACATCCGGACTGGGTCATTAATTTTAATACCGGGAGGCAGGCTCAGATCGTCATCGAAATTAAAATCATCCCCGTCATTGTTTTCCGGGTCGTCATTTTGACGCAATCTGGTAACTTCTTCGTCGTTGTCATTTACAACCTCAATCCCCAAGTCACCCAGCTGCTCATAAAACTCATCCATTTGCTCGGGGTCCTGATCAAACGGCGACAGTTTTTCCATGATATCTTTGTAGTTCAGAGAGGAACTTTTTTTACCCAACTCAATCAGTTGATCTTTGACCTGATCCAGTGTTAATTCCGTCTCCAGTTCAGTATGCTGATCATTCGCCATCTTTCGACTCCCTCCTCCTAGAAACATCCGACCTCTGTGTGTTCATTGTCTCTCTAGGGCTATAATCTCACTTGCAATTTGTGCTGCACGCAAAAAATCACCTAAGCGCTCAGCGGTTCTCATTTCTTCCCTTTTCAAATCCAGTTGCTCCTGCAATGGAAATTTTCGCACTTGACGAATATAATCATCCAAAATGTGCGGTGCCCATACGCCTGGAGCATCCATCATCATGATCGAACTTACGTTCTTCTCCAGTCGGTCGTCTTGCAAAGATGAAATAAAACGGCTTGTATCCGGTAACTTCCCTTGCGCGTAATAGGCATATAGATAAGCAGCAATTGCTGCATGATCCTCAATATTAAAGGCGTCCCCCAGATGCTTCTCTACATACTCTGCAGCTTCTAAATCCTGCATCATCCAGTGAAGCAGCCTACGTTCAGCCACATGGTAAGCCGGCAACAGATTAGGCGTAGAAACCTGCCCTTTTTTATGCCTACCATTATTCCACCCATTTTCGTTATTATCCCCAAAGTTCTGTTTTTTTTGCAGGGTTTGGCGGAGTAAATTGCATTCTTGCTTTAAGGTTTCAAAATCAACCTTGACTTCGGCTGAAACTTCGCGCAGATACACTTCCCGCTCAGTCGGGGATGACAGAGGTGCAATGACATTTAATGCTTCGCGGGAATACGCGATTCTTCCTTCTTCCTCTTGCAGTATATGGTTTTTTTTCAGATATATAAGCTTAAATTTCACCGTTGAAACAGCACTTTCGATAATTTGGCGCTGAAATCGTTCGGCGCCATATTGCCGGATAAAATCATCCGGGTCCATACCGTCGCTGACCAACGCTACTTTTACGTGAAGTCCCGCATTTTCCAACAGCGGAAAATTTTTAAGCGCTGCCGCTTGTCCTGCCCGGTCACCATCATAACAAATAATAACCTCGTCGCACAGTCCCTTTAACATCGTAGCATGATGCTCCGTTAGAGCAGTCCCCATGGCGGCCACTCCATTTTGTACGCCAGCTTCCCATGCCGAGATCACATCGCCATAACCTTCAAAAAGAACACTTTGACGAAGCTTGCGAATTGAGGTTTTAGCATGATGGAGATTGTACAGCGTTCGGCTTTTGTTAAATAGCTTGGTCTCCGGTGAGTTCAAATACTTCGGCTGCCCCTCGCCAAGTATACGGCCCGCAAAGGCAATAACTTTTCCGTTTCGATTCCAAATGGGAAACATGATACGATCTCTGAATCGATCTACATATCCGTCACCCTCATGTCGGGGAGAAATAAGCCCTCCCTTCTCCATCTCGACAGGATCAAAAGAACGCTTCTCTAGAAACTGAACGATCGTATCCCATCGGTTGGGTGCATAGCCAATTTGGAATTGGTCAATGATCTTGTCACTGAATCCCCGTGAACGCAAATATTCCATGGCTGGTTTGCCGTGCTCCGTATTTTTAAGCAAAAAATGGTACATCTTAGATGTTAGTTCATACGCTTGCAACAGCCTGTCCAACTCAGGATGCTGATGCGATGAATCACGTCCCTGCCATTCGCCGAGCGGAATATGACTTTCTTCTGCCATTGTCCTGACAGCTTCGGGAAAGGATAGTCCTTCGATTTCCATCATGAACTTGATGGCATTGCCTCCCGCGCCGCAGCCGTAGCAGTAAAAAATCTGACGATCCGGTGTCACGGTGAATGAAGGGGTTTTTTCGGAATGAAAAGGACAGAGGCCTTTCATATATTTCCCCTGTTTGGTCAAATGCACGTACTTGCTTACCGTATCTACAATATCATGATGTTGTAAAACTGACTCGATGATATCGTCCGGTATGTTACCTTGTCCGGCACTCATATTAACCACCTTCATCTCTTTAGCACGTAAATATAATTCGATACCGTTATTCATTCTCCTGCAAGCGAAGTAAAAGTTTTGTCAGTTTATGTTGAAAAACTTCACGATCCTCTAATGTAAACGGTTTAGGACCTTTTCCATAACGTCCTTTTTTCCGTTCTTTGGCAGAAGTGTGGCGTCGGTCCAGCATGAAGTCTATCGAATCGTTTCGATACATCGTTCCGCGAAAAGACATCACTTCACACCCTTTTGCCAAGGCAAGTGCAGCAAGACCATAGTCGTTGGTTGTTACAATATCTCCGCGGCGGATATGATTGGCAATATAGAGATCGGCACTCTGGTCGCTTCGGTCTACTTTAACAACGCTTACGCCTTTGCTGCCCTGAATGAGATGATCATATGAAGATACCATAATAACGTCAATATGAAAACGGGAAGCTGTCTCTGCTATTTCACTTTTAACCGGACAAGCGTCCCCGTCAACAACGATCCGTATATCCGGGAAATTTCCGGACCCTCCCATGAACATCCCCCATCTCGCATCCGCATTCGAGTAAAATACGGAACGGCTGCAAGATCACTCTTACACCGTTCCGTATATTTATACCCATTTTTTCAAGTTGTTCATACTACCACAACCGACGTTTAAACTACAAGCTTGGAAAAATCAGCAAAACGCTTCAATTCTGAGTCAATAGCAGCCAGCAATGCCAAACGATTATTACGTACAGCATCATCCTCAGCCATAACCATAACGGAATCAAAGAACGCCGTCACCGCAGGAGTAATGGATGAAGCAAGCGTCAATGCTTGTGTCGCATCACCTTCCTGTAAAGCTGTACAATAAGACTCATAGGCGCCATACCATGCTTCATATAGGTTTTTCTCGCCCTGTTCCGTAAATTCACCCGTATTCACTGACTTATGAACTGCTTTAGCAGCCAAATTACCTACGCGATTAAAAGACTCGACTGTTGCCTTGAAGGCATCCCCTGTTTGTACAGCAGTCATTAACGCAGCTCCGCGGTTAACAACGGAAGCAACATCGTCATATCCAGCTGAAAGCACAGCATCCACAACGTCATAACGAAGTGTCTCGGACAATAGTTTCTTCACGCGTAATCCGAAAAACTCATGTAATTCTTTACGTATTTCATCTGCGGAACGTTTCATATTTCCAAAGTTGCTGTGCACATCAAGCGCGATATTGAACACATCAGACAACGTAGCCGAAAGCTTACGATCTAACAGGATCTGCACGATACCCGCTGCCTGGCGACGAAGCGCGTAAGGGTCCTGTGAACCTGTCGGAATAATGCCGATGGAGAAGCAACCTGTAATGGTATCTATCTTGTCTGCGATACTTACAATCGCTCCAGCGTTCGTTGAAGGAACCGTTTCACCTGCGAATCGCGGCTGGTAATGCTCAAACACCGCTCTTGCCACTTCTTCCTTCTCTCCAGCCTTACGAGCATAATCTTCGCCCATAACCCCTTGCAGTTCCGGAAATTCATAGACCATTTGTGTTACAAGGTCAAATTTACAAATATCTGCTGCTCGGCTAACCGATTCCTGTGTGTCTTGGGAAACACGTAGCTTCTCTGCCAGAGCATCGGCAATGCGGCGAATCCGGCGCACTTTGTCTCCAACCGTTCCCAGCTCTTCGTGGAAAACGATGCTTTCCAGCTTGGAGAGTGCATCCTTAATTTCCAGCTTCTGATCTTCTTCATAGAAGAATTTGGCATCAGACAGCCGCGCACGCAATACTTTTTCGTTTCCTTTTGCAATGACTTCCAGCGATTGACTGCCACCATTACGTACCGTAACAAAGTATGGCAGCAGCTTTCCTGTGCGATCCAGCACTGGGAAATAGCGTTGATGTTCACGCATGGAAGTAATCAATACATCCTTCGGAATGTTCAGGAACGCAGGGTCAAAGCCTCCAAACAGCACTGTTGGAGTTTCCACCAGATACAGCACTTCTTCCAGCAAATCGTCCTTGACCGCAATCGTCCAGTCTTTTTCGGCTGCAAGTGCTTCAATCTGCTTCACAATAAGCGATTGACGTTCCTCAATGTCCACAATGACATGCTGCTTGCGAAGTACTTCGACATAGTCCGCCGGGCTTTCTACAACGGCCTCCTGTCCAAGGAAACGATGTCCTCTTGTCACATTCCCTGACTGTACGCCAGCAATCTCCAAATTAACAATATCGTTGCCAAACAAGGCTACCAACCAGCGGATTGGACGAACAAATTTAAATTCATAACTCGCCCAGCGCATAAATTTAGGGAATGTCATGGCATGTAAAATGTGTAGTAAACCTTCAGACAGCACATCTGCTGTCGGTACACCTATGCTGCTCTTGGTCGCGTAAATATATTCCACGCCTCCAAGTTCTTTGAACGTGAACTGTTCAGGATCAACACCTTGGCTACGGGCAAAGCCTAGAGCAGCCTTACTCCAGTTACCGACTTCATCAAGTGCGATTTTGCGGGAAGGTCCTTTAACTTCTTCGTTAATATCTTCCTGCTTCTCCGCTACTTCCTTAACAAGTACTGCCAAACGACGAGGTGTAGCATAAGCCTCTACAGCACTGTAAGCAATACGCGAGCTGTCGAGCCACGCTGTCATACGTTCCTTCAACTGCTGAATCGCATTCGGGATAAACCGTGCAGGAACTTCTTCCAATCCGATTTCAAATAATAAATCCTTAGACATTTGCCGCACCTCCTTTCTTCAACAGCGGGAAGCCTAGCTTCTCGCGCTCCTCTAGATAGGTCGCAGCGACCTGGCGCGCCAAATTGCGTACTCGTATAATAAAGCCAGTCCGTTCCGTTACACTGATTGCTCCGCGAGCGTCCAGCAAGTTGAACGTGTGAGAACATTTCAGCACATAATCATAGGCTGGGAATACAAGATGCTGCGCCATTGCTTTATTCGCCTCTTCTTCATACATATTAAAAAGAGTAAATAGCATTTTGACATCAGATACTTCAAACGTATACTTGGAATGTTCGAATTCTGGTTGATGGAAAACATCACCGTACGAGATTCCATTGACCCATTCCAAATCGAACACATTTTCCTTGTCCTGGATATAGGAAGCAAGACGCTCCATACCGTAGGTAATTTCAACCGCAACCGGACTGGCATCAATACCACCCACTTGCTGGAAGTACGTGAATTGGGTAATTTCCATACCGTCCAGCCATACTTCCCAACCTAACCCCCAGGCTCCCAGCGTCGGTGCTTCCCAGTTGTCTTCCACGAAACGAATATCATGCTCCAGTGGGTTAATCCCCAAACGGTTCAAACTCTCCAAATACAATTCCTGAATATTATCAGGTGAAGGCTTCAAAACCACTTGAAACTGATGATGCTGATACAGGCGGTTCGGATTCTCACCATAACGTCCGTCAGACGGACGGCGAGAAGGCTCAACGTAAGCTACGTTCCACGGCTCAGGTCCAATTGAACGTAAATACGTCATCGGGTTCATCGTACCTGCCCCTTTTTCCGTATCATAAGGCTGTACAATAATACAGTTGTGTTCAGACCAAAATTGTTGCAGCGTTAAAATCATCTGCTGAAAATTCATGGGCACACGCTTCCTTTCCAATTCCCTAAAATGTTGGTGATTTCTAAACATTAAGCTCATATGTACAGGGCTAATTTATCCCATAAGCCTTGCTAGAGACAGCAAAAAGCCCCCGCCTCTACGCCTGTACAGACGTAGGGACGAGAGCTGACTCCCGCGGTTCCACCCTACTTGATTGCGATCCTACATCACCAGTCAGATCGTAATCCTCTTTTCCGTGTCCATTCAGACGCTCCAGAGTGCCATGTTCACGAACAATTCCCACTGGGCTTACACCGTCCCCAACTCGCTAACTACAGAGAATACGTATCGTTACTTTCTCGTTCAATGCATCTGCTCCCAAAGGAGATATATAGTAGGATATTACACTTTTTCAGGGATACAGTCAAGAGAACGCCGTATTTCACATATCGTACTTATCAAGCTGATCCAGGAAATTACGGGATTTCAGCTTAACCTCCAACTGCATATCCATGAACTGACGCATGACATGTTTGATCTCCAGCTTGGTGGAGTCCTTCACGTCGATATTGCCGAGTCGATTTAGATCCATTTGGGCGAACAAGCGCAGCAACTTCAACGTACGTGGAGCAACACTCAACGCAGCTGGATCAAAATGCTTGTAGCCCCGACACAAAACCCCACCTAACCTCGGACTGATAAACATATCCTCATCAGCACATTGTTGACCGCTTGAAATACAAGCATCAAGCTGAGGTGCATATCCGGCCGCCTGCAATATTTTAAATTCATAAATACTCATGACGATCAGCGGATCCTTGCCACTCTCCAATGCCTCCAAACAGGCTTTGAGCTGCTTAAACCAAAATGCACCTGTTTCCTCATCCTGTAATACCCGATCAAGCAGTTCACAAGCATAGGAAGCGTAAGCAGCCTTTGTAATATCCTCGCGCAGTGTATGGTGGGATTGGATAATTTCACCGGCATTCAGTGTGCCTAAGCCTGTGTTACGAAAAAAAACAAATTCACCGTACGTAAACGGCTGCGTTAAAGCAGCATGACGGCTTTTAGATTTTTTCGCGCCTCTGACCAGCACACCTACTTTGCCTCCGCTTTCGGTGCAAAGCGTAATAATTTTGTTCCCCTCACCGTAATCCATGCTGCGGATGACGATTCCTTCCATCCTGTAAAGCATGCTTCTTCCCCCAAACATTCGCGAAGAAGCCAGTGGTTCGCTCTATTCACGGGCTTCTTCATGCTCGTCCGACTCTCCTTCATCCGTGTCTTGCTCCCTTGTCACGGCGCTCTCCCTGTATAACAGATACGCACCGACATCTCCAGTCATCGCAAAATACTTCCACGAAAAATCTCGCATTCGTATTCATCCTTTCTTCGGAAATGACGTCTGCATCTCAAAAATAGGATGATGCGAAGAGGGAAGAAGTATGCGATGAAATTAATGGATTACGTTGAAAAAGGCTACTGTGTACGGTCTGGTCACCGCTTCGCGAATGATTTGATCTTACGATCGCTGTTACCCCTGAGTTTATTTTATCCAATGAGAAAAGGAGTAAATTCAGGAGTAAAGGCGAACGCTGACGCTTCTTCAGATTCAAATTCTTCGCTCCGCTACAACATGCATACAGTTACAATAGCTCTTTTAAAAAGCACTCCTTATTTCATCGCTGGAAGAAAGGGTAAGAGCAAGAAGTTAAGCGCCGCTTATGCGCGGCGCTTGGGATGATTAGAAGACTGATACTTATCTCCGTCGTAGAGATCGGTACGGCTTTTTTATGATACTTACAACAACTATACATATTATTTAACATCAATTTTAGCCTCAATAAACCTTTGACGACCAAAGTGATGGTAGAATCGATATCTGCTTTTAAGCGTCGCGATGGAAGCCCAGGTCACGAAGGACACGTTCCTGGTTGCGCCAGTCTTTTTTGACTTTAACCCAAAGTTCCAGGAAAATTTTGGAGCCTAGCAAATTTTGGATATCCTGACGAGCTTGTTTGCCCACCTCTTTGAGCATGGCTCCCTGTTTGCCGATAATGATCCCCTTCTGGGAATCACGCTCTACAAAAATAACCGCCATAATATGCACTACACCATTATCCTGTACTTTCATGTCTTCAATCATAACCGCAATAGAATGGGGTACTTCCTCACGTGTCATGTGCAAAATCTTTTCCCGAACCAGCTCGGCAATGACAAACTGCTCTGGATGGTCGGTAATTTGGTCATCAGGGTAATATTGCGGACCTTCTGGCAAATATTTTTGAATCTGGTCCAATAGGGTGTTTACATTATTGCCCATTTTGGCCGAGATCGGCACAATTTCCGCAAAGTCATATAACTTGCGATACTGCTCAATCAGAGGCAACAATGCTTCCGGCTCAATGCGGTCAATTTTATTCAATACCAATATAACGGGTGTTTTTACTTGTTTAAGCTGTTCCGCAATAAAACGGTCGCCTCCGCCTAAACCTTCAGCAGCGTCAATCAGAAAAAGTACCGCTTCTACTTCACCCAGCGTATTAAAAGCGGTCTGATTCATATAATCGCCTAGTTTTGACTGCCGCTTGTGAATCCCCGGTGTATCCAAAAATACAATTTGTGTGTCCTCTGTTGTGTATACACCGTGAATTTTATTCCGTGTCGTTTGGGGTTTGTCTGACATGATGGCAATCTTCTGCCCAATGACATGGTTCATCAATGTTGATTTTCCGACATTGGGTCTGCCAACAATTGCGACAAAGCCGGATTTAAACTGTTTCTTAGCCATTTTTTTTATTTCCTCCAGCGCGATTAAGCACCTAATTTTTATTTTTGCTTTTTTTCATTAAAGCAGCTGACTCATTAACGTCAACAAAGGTCTATAAAATACAAATATGCCAATAATTACAGCAAAAACCGCTGCCAGGAGCACGGCTCCGGCGGCGGTGTCTTTAGCCGCTTTGGCCAGCGGATGAATATCAGGTGAGATTAGATCCACCGCTGCTTCAACAGCGGTGTTGATCAGTTCGGCTACCATGACTATGGCAATGGCCATGCACACGAATAACCAGTCGAGCCGGGAGATGCGCAGAGTTAACCCTGCCACAATGACAAGGAGCGCCACGACCGCATGTATCCGCATATTTACTTGCGTACGCAGAGCGTATACCACGCCTTCTGCGGCATAGCGAAAGGTCATTCTCCAAGGCTGACGTCTCATTACCGTGTCAACCCCACTTGAGCCAGCACAGCTTCCTGCTTACCCATCATTTCCGCTTCACTTGCATCGTCCTGATGATCATAGCCTAACAGATGCAGAAAACCGTGAACAAACAAAAAACCGATTTCACGCTCAATTGAATGTCCATATTCTTCGCTTTGAGCTTGGGCTGTCTGTACAGAAATAATAATATCTCCTAGAACATCCGGTACATCGTTTAAAGGATTTTCTTCCGTCGGTTCGTAAATAATTTCAAGCTCTTCATCTAGTGCTTCCTTCATAGCAAAAGACAACACATCAGTAGGACGATCAATTCCGCGATAATCCCTGTTCAACTCATGTATTTGATCATCATTCACGAAAGTAAGGGCAACCTCACCGTCTATAACCCCTTCCGCTTTGCCAGCCTCCTCTAATAAGGTGTTCAGCATCGTAATCAACGATTCGTTAATTACCATATCGTTTTGTTCATTATTCCAAGCTAATTGAAGGCCCATGCCAACCGCTCCTTTTAATTCTAATGCTTTAGCTGTGCTTCATGCACAAGTAATATTAAGCTTTTCCACTTTCGGGCTTAGGTCTTTCCTCTGGATATTCAATACGGGAATGAAAAATTCCCATTACTGTTTCCTTGAGCGTTTGGGCCACGATATCAAGCTCCCTCATGGTCAGTTCACAGTCGTTAAACTGGTGATCATCAAGACGGCTCTTAATTATTTTTTCAATCATGGATTCTACCTGCTCCACCGTAGGTTTTCGCAAGGATCGAACTGCTGCTTCCACACTATCAGCAATTCCTACTACAGCAGCCTCTTTCGACTGAGCCTTCGGTCCCGGATAACGGAAATCATCCTCTGTGAAGTCAGGCTCCACCCCCCGTTCTTCCGCCTCACGCAATGCCTTGTGGTAAAAATAGTGCAGGAATGTCGTTCCGTGGTGTTGTTCGGCTATATCACGAATCGGCTTGGGTAGCTTGTAATCCAATTGCATTTCCACACCATCACGGGCATGGGCTATAATGATGGATTTACTTAGCTTGGGCTCTATTGTATCATGCGGATTTTCCATCCCATTTTGATTTTCAATGAAGTACGAAGGCCTTTTGGTTTTACCAATGTCATGATAATACGAACCAACCCGGCACAACAATCCATTTGCTCCTATAGCCTCCGCTGCGGCCTCCGACAGATTACCTACCATTACACTATGATGATATGTTCCGGGAGTCTCGGTAAGTAGCTTGCGGAGCAATGGATGATTGGGATTTGACAATTCGACAAGCTTCAGTGCCGACAAGATGCCAAAGGTAGATTCAAAAAATGGCATTAGCCCTATAACAAGGATCGCTGTAACCAGACCGCCTGCAAAAGCAAAGGCTACCCCATAGAGTGTCGTTGTTTGAGTCCAGTTTCCTTGGTCAATCAGCGCCAGAGAAAAAACAGCCAGAGCCCCGAACAGGCATACCATAATAGATCCCTTGAACAGCGTTGAACGCTGGCTGGCCCGGTGGGTAGAAAAAATCGACGCCAGACAGACCACAAGGGCAAAAAACCCAAAATTAAAATCAAAAATTTGTCCCTGACGAACATTCAAAATAACACTTGCCAATATACTGAATATAACGGCACATACGAATGCCAGCGACATATCAAGCAACAACGTTACAAGCATAGCTCCAAGTGCGATAGGTGCCAGATAGCCGAGGTAGGATCGTTCACTAGTCTGCAGTATAGAAATTAACAGCATAGCTCCCACTGTAATCACAAAGATTAACACCAGCATGAGCAACTGTGCATTATTATACTTGAAGTTTCGTGTTCGTGATTGAAATTGACGAATATACATAAACAGACCCAATGCCAGCATCATAGACAGTAACAGCAGGCCAAATTGTGGCCAATAGTTGATTTTATCCTTGAGCAGTTCATTCTCATCAAGCAGTGTATAGATTTCCTGGGTAATAATCTCACCCTTTTTAACAAGTACTTCACCCTGTTTAATGTAAACTGTCGGTGTATCTTCACGAGCCTGTACTTTAGCGTCCTTCGTAGCTGTATCATCATAAAACTTGTTGGCTGTAATCACAAGCCTTGCAAGTTCCTGAACAACCTCCCGAGAGGTACGTTTAGTAAGAGAGCTTGTACTCACCCGTTCAGCTACCTTGGCTCGAGCCGTCTGGGCATCCGTAATTTGATCATTCATCAATCCTGTTACAATCTCACGGGCTACGGGCCGCATTTCGGCAATATCCTCAGATGTAAGTCGCGGAATTTTGATGTATGTCTCCTCTGGGATTCGGTACGTTTGCTCTTTCGTTTTTTCCAGCACCTCATCCAGCAATTTATCTGGGTAGGCATCCGCATTACGGCTGTTGTTCACAAAATTTTGCACGAATTCCCGTGCACGTTGAGGAATCTCATCCTTATAAATCGAAATCTTATCTGCTCTGGAGACCTGATCATCCTGATTGAGCCGTTCAATTCGATCCAAAATACCGGTAATCAGGTTATCGTTGCGGATCGGTACAATGGTATACATGGGCTGCACGCGCTCAGCAGATTCCTCTTGGGCCTTCAAAGTCGCCTTACTGTTAGGAAGCTGCATTGGAGCGACAATTTCCTTTTCACTCGGTTGATTCACCCGGATGTCATAGCGTTCGGGAAGCAGCTTGGACGCAAAACCCACATAAAAAAGAACCACCAAAAATAAAAACAGAAGATAGCGTGTCGCCACGCTATACTTCCATCCATTCATTCTATGCTGGAACGTTTTTCCTTTAGATAATTCCTTCGAGGTCATCTAAAACAATCCCTCTCCATCATCTTTTTCAAGGCAGCTATGCTGCTCATTGTGTTCGTTTTCTGATCATACCCACTATACTCGTGCTCAAGGGCTTATGCTTGATTTTCAGCAACACGGTCATAAGCGACGATGATTTTTTGAACCAGGGAATGACGGACAACATCCTCTTCCGCAAACTGGACAAAGCCTATTTCCTCAATCCCTTTTAAAATCGCATTTGCTTCAATTAGACCGGATTTTTTGCCACGAGGTAAATCAATTTGTGTAACATCGCCGGTAATAACCATTTTGGAACCGAAGCCAAGTCGAGTCAAAAACATTTTCATTTGTTCTGGTGTGGTATTTTGGGCTTCATCCAAAATAATAAATGAGTCATCCAGCGTACGACCCCGCATATAAGCCAGTGGCGCAATTTCTATCAACCCGCGCTCCAACGCTTTTGCCGTCTGCTCAGGACCCATCACATCGTATAGGGCATCATACAACGGGCGTAAATACGGATCAACCTTTTCCTGTAAATCCCCGGGCAAAAAGCCCAAGTTCTCACCAGCTTCTACCGCAGGACGAGTCAGTACAATACGCTTGACTGAACCTTCCTTTAGAGCAGCTACGGCCAGCACTACAGCCAGATAGGTTTTACCAGTACCCGCTGGGCCAATCCCAAATACAATATCGCGTTTTTTAATCGTGGTTACATAGTGCTTCTGTCCAATCGTTTTGACACGAATCGGTTTGCCCCGAAACGTTGTCGTAATTTCTCCCTTGAACAAATCAAGCAACTGATCGGCGCGCAGATCTTTTGCCAGCTCAATCGCATAATGGACATCCCTTTCGGTCAGTATATACCCATTACGAATTAACTGGAGCAAAACATCGAACAATTGTTCGAGCACTTCCACTTCGTGAGCATCTCCAAAAACATTAATTTCCGCCTCACGAGATGCTATTTTTGCAGGAATAGCTGCTTCGATCAATTTTAAAAAGGAATCCTGCGGGCCGAATAACGCCTGACCTTCTCCCGCACTGTTCAATGCAATTTGTATGCTGCGTTGTTGTTCTGCCAAATAGCCTCATTCTCCTTGGTTATGAACTAACGGAAGTTCTTCCGCAATATCCTGTTCCACTTCAAAAAGTACTTTCATATAAACTTTACCATTCTCTCTCTTCTCATGCAAAATTTTTTGGCTCATTATTTTCGTTCCTTTGCCGTATTTAGCTAAAATATCCGCGCGTGCGCCTTCTATTCCTGACATTTTGGCTTCTGTTTCCGTTAACTTCTGCTCTTGTATCTTGGTCTCCCTCACACTTTCATTCATCCAACCCATCGGAAGTTTGTAAGAACGCCATGTTAGCGGATCATGTTCAACGGTCGTTTTATGTGTAGAATAAGATATTTTCCCATATCCCCACAATTGTATCGCACGGTTGCCTAGCACCAGATACAAGCGATCGTGGCTATTCCCCGTATATGTGCTGCTGCGTCGTACCATGGGACTACTAATTTCATATTCATGCCACACAAGCCCCTTAATCTCTCCTTTGGCTACGACCTGTTGCTGATTCTCCTCATCTCCAAGCGTTCCTGAAATGAGAATAGCTCCTTTTTTGACCCGTGTATTTTTATGCACAACAGGACGTCCCTGCTCGGCAAAAATTTCAGTGACTACCGCGTCCGCCTTACTGATGAGATGACGTGGACTGTAGAGCGGCGGGGGAGTAGGCTGTGAAGCTTCAACGACCTGAATTGTCACCAAGGTTCCCTGCCTTTCCACACCGATCCAGGATGCCTCTGGAAGCTTCTGCATGAGTGCGCGCGAAAGCTTGTCCTGGCTGGAAAGGCGAAAACTCCATTGAAACGGATAAAGCCCCTCCTGTCGGGCTGCTTTGAGAACAGCTTCCGTTGGGAGCTTGTCATTCCCCTTCACTTCAATGTCCCAGATGAGCGATGACATCAGCAGGAGTCCTATCCAGAACAAGGCCAGTCCTGCGAGAAAAAATTTACGTTTGGCGAGTCGTACAACAGTAAAGGGAAGTCCTTGACGTTTGAGAACATGCATTTTGCAGCCTGTCCTTCTCAAAAGCGGACGCAACAGGAAGACGTGCGGCAGCAGAAGGTTCATTTCTGCAAGTCTAGTACCCATCGGCCGCACGTTCCAAACAGGTATATGGTGATCAGTGAGTAAATTAATGAAAGCTTCCACACTTTCGCCCTCGACAGCTAGGGTAACCGTGCCACGCAGCTTTGCTAAAGCGGGATGTTTCACGAGCCTTCCTCCGTTCCTTCCAATTGAATATCCGTAATATGTCCCTCTACACTTACCTGGTCTGGCAGGATAGACGTAATGATTAGATCATGGCCTGACACTCTTAGCCTGCCTTGCGCAAGTGCAAGTACGAGCTGGTCTGGTGTAAAATCCACCACACCCCGGTGATTTTCTACATAAAGCTGGCGGCTGCCGATGAGGGTTAACCGCGGCAGATCAAATAGAATATCCTGCGGAAGCTCCAACGTCTCGCTGGCCCACTTTCGCAGTTTGCGGCTCATCCGGCTCATACGGCGAAATCTCCTTTCCTGTCATCAGAACAACTGTTATCCAACTGCTAATAGTTGTTTTGATGGCAGCTATGCTGCTTTTTTTATAATCTTCTGTTATTACCATTAGCACTCCATCGTTGTTACAACAGCAGCTATGCTGCTTTTTTAATCGCTTGTTATGACTATTCGGTTTATCCTATGTCTCGATCATCACTGGACACTGTTACACCAGCGTCACAGATATCTGTACTGTACATTTTATGATCCAGTCATCGCATTTATGAGGCTAAACTTACAATTCGTAGCAACTGCAATATTAAAGAGGAAAAAGACCATGCTTTATAAAAATTCACATAAAAAAAGACAACCTCGTTTTCATATCAAAACAAGGCTGTCTTTTTAGTTTCACAGTATGAAATGGTTAGTTTTCGGAATCCTGATTCAAAAGAGAGTTTTTTCGGGAGTATAAAAAGTAAATAACCATACCAATAACAAGCCAAATGATAAAACGAATAAACGTTTGACCATTCAGATTAAGAATAAGCACCCCACATGAAATGATAGCTAGAATGGGGATAAATGGAACACCAGGACATCGAAAGGCTCTTGGCAAATCAGGTTGTGTTTTTCTCATCACTATGACAGCGACTGAAATCAGAATAAATGCTGATAAGGTTCCAATGTTCACCAAGCTTGCTAACTCATCCAGCGGGATCAACCCACCCATTAATGCAGATAAAGTACCAAAAAACAACGTGTTAATATAGGGTGTTTTATATTTGGAATGAACCTTTGACAATACTTTAGGCACTAAGCCATCACGTGACATCGCAAACATAATACGGGTTTGACCATATAACATTACCAGCATGACCGTTGTCATCCCCAAGATGGCTCCGATATCCACAATACCCGCCACCCAATTCTGACC
This sequence comes from Paenibacillus sp. ALE2, assembly GCF_054113385.1. Taxonomy (NCBI): domain Bacteria; kingdom Bacillati; phylum Bacillota; class Bacilli; order Caryophanales; family Paenibacillaceae; genus Paenibacillus; species Paenibacillus sp. ALE2. Next base: position 3,551,643 of record NZ_CM134213.1, on the reverse strand, counting down.
GGCAACCTGCAAAACTAATGACACCGGATGGGAGATACCTTCAAATTGCATAAACGGCACAATACCTGTCATAATCGCGCTAACGATCACATACAAAAGCGTACAAATAGCAAGCGAGAAAATAATGCCACGTGGTAAATCACGAGCTGGATTTTTGGTTTCTTCAGCAGCTGATGAAACGGCATCAAAGCCGATGAAAGCAAAAAACACAAGGGCTGCGGCTCCAAACACCCCACTGAACCCAAACGGCATAAATGGTGTCCAGTTGTCTGGCTTCACATATTTAACAGCAACAATAATAAACAATAAAACGACAACAATTTTTACAATAACCATGATGTTGTTAATTCGTTTGGATTCTTTTATTCCAAAATAAAGCAAGAATGTGATAGCCATCAAAATTAAAAAAGCTGGAAGGTTAAAATAAGTAGTTTGGTCTTTTAAAGCTCCTGGCGCAGCAGTGAATTCAACCGGGATATGAAGACCAATTCCTTTCAAAAAGGATACAAAATAACCCGACCAACCTGCTGAAACAGCGCTGGCAGCCAACATATATTCCAAAATTAAATCCCATCCGATAATAAAAGCCAATAGCTCTCCCATCGTAGCATATGTAAAAGTGTAAACAGAACCGGATACTGGAACGGTGGAAGCAAACTCAGCATAAGCCAATGCTGCGAACAAACAAGCGAGCCCCGCAATCACAAAAGACATTACCAAACCCGGACCAGCCGTAACTGCTCCCGTACCTGTCAAAACAAAAATTCCCGTTCCGATAATGGCTCCAATCCCAAGCATTGTTAAATCAAACGCACCCAATTCCCTTTTAAGTGCTTTTTCCCCACGTGTAGCAGCGATCAGTTGATCAATGTTCTTCTTTCTGAACAAGCTATTCCCCATCCATCCCATCCTCCTAAACATAAATTTTTACTTTTTGTATAACCCTGTGACATCACTTCGATATAAATCAAATTTTAGCTAAATATGGGGTAAATTTTCATAAGTTCTATCGTTGAGAACATTATATATAAAAAAGAAAAAATGAAAACGACTTTTGGAAGGCTTCGTTCATATTGTTACATTTGATCATTTTTTACATAAGTATTTTCACAAATGAGATTCTAAATTAGACAAAATGCCGTCTTTTTAGATGACAGCTAATGTGAGAAGAATGTAGCATATATGAGATCATCACATTCGTTGTTAGGTAATTTGAGCATTTGTCGTTAGGTCTTTTTTTATACCAGCAAGTTTATGTATTGCTAAAAACATCGCAAAAAAAAGATCCGCCACAGCCAAAGCCGTGACGGATCACTATCATTTTAACGTCTTCCTCCACCCATGTAACGCTTGGAACGCGGAGGGCCTAATATCTCTGCCCAAATTACACCTCTGCGTAGGTCAGCTGCATTCACGGTACCCCGCTCTTGAGAAGTTTGCTCTAGCCCATCTGTAATTTCCTCCGAATCACTCGCATTGGATATACGATCGAGTCGGGCTAAAACCTTCCTTCGCTCTTCTTCCATAATACGAATCCGATCCTCTAGAGTCGTACCGTTATCTAATGAATCTTGGTCCATCTGTTCTTCCTTTTTCAGCCCGTCCCCCACTTCTTCTATACGACGAGCTTCCATCACCGCCCGTCGCTCATTAGGAAATTGACGTTGCAGCTCTCCAGTAACATCTTGCTGACGTCGCTCTATCTCAGGTTCCGTTGTGAAAGGTCTGGACGACGTCGAGGACCCGCGCGAACCATGATCACCACCAAAGGTAGGCATACCTTGCCGCGGGGAAGATTTCCGATCTCCACCTTGAATGCTTTTCCCCAAAAAGGACACCAGTGCAAAGCCAATCACGATCAAGATATACAAATGGTCAAAGATCCAGCTGATAAAATTCATTACTCACCGCCTAACTGCTATAGTTCATCGGCCCGTCCATTAGTTAATCCCGGTTCTTGTTATCATTCCCCGAGTTCTCATTCGGTTTGCCTAAGGAACTACGCATTTGCGTATCTGCCTCAATATTTTTTAAATTCATATAGTCCATGACGCCAAGTTTACCACTACGCAGCGCTTCAGCCATTGCCAGAGGCACTTCGGATTCGGATTCCACCACGCGCGCTCTCATTTCTACAACACGTGCCTTCATTTCCTGTTCTTGCGCTACAGCCATCGCACGCCGTTCTTCGGCTTTTGCCTGCGCAATACGTTTGTCTGCTTCCGCCTGCTCTGTTTGCAGGAAGGCACCGATATTTTTACCTACATCAACGTCTGCAATATCAATCGATAGAATCTCAAATGCTGTCCCTGCATCCAAACCTTTGGATAGTACGGTTCTCGAAATGGAATCTGGATTTTCCAGCACGTCTTTATGCGAGTTACTGGAACCAACCGTTGTTACGATACCTTCACCAACCCGAGCAATAATCGTTTCTTCTCCGGCACCGCCGACGAGTCGATCAATGTTGGCACGCACCGTAACACGAGCTTTAACCTTCACTTCGATACCATCCTTTGCGACCGCAGCAACAATAGGCGTCTCAATAACACGCGGATTAACGCTCATTTGGACCGCTTGCAGAACATCCCGTCCCGCAAGATCAATCGCAGCCGCACGTTCAAATTCAAGCGGAATGTTAGCGCGCTGCGCGGCAATCAACGCATTGATCACTCGGTCTACATTCCCCCCTGCGAGAAAATGACTTTCCAGCTGATTGATATTCAAGCCCAGACCAGCTTTGGTAGCCTTAATGAGGGGATTGACAATTCGGCTTGGCGTGACGCGCCGCAACCGCATAGCTACTAGCGTAATGATACCGATCCGCACACCCGAAGCCAGCGCCGAAATCCACAGCATCACCGGGAAGAAACTAAAAAACACACTCAATATAATAATCACTACTACGGCAATCAGCAAAATACTGACAATACCCGATTCGAACACTCGCATCATCCTCCATTAATCTAATTCTTCGTTGTTAGCTTGCTAGACGCTCGCGTCTGCCTTGACTACAATTCGCCCGCCTTCTACTTTGGATACGATAATCGGCATATTCGGGGCGATAAACTCCCCATTCGTTACGACATCCACTCGCTCGTCAGCGATTAGCACCATTCCAGCTGGACGTAATGGGGTCAGACTGACCCCCCTCTGACCTAGTAACGTTTCCCGATTCACAACCGAAGAAAACCCTTGGTCAGCCGTTAAACGTTCCTGAAGTATAAAACGGTTCCATATCCCTCGGTCCTTAAAGACAACCGCGATGATCGCCACTACGGCAACAGCCGCTGCAAAAGCAATCCCCAACGATATAAACGCATGCTGCATGTTGTATGCAGCACGGACTACACCCGCGACAAGGCTGATGGAACCCAAAATACCCAGAATGCCAAAGCTTGGAATAAACATTTCAAGTATAAGCAGTGCCAGACCGATAATGAACAACAGCCACGTCTCCGAACCTGCAAAGCCAGCGATATAATTACCAAAGAAATACAAACCAAATCCAAGTACACCTAAAATTCCCGGTACACCAAAGCCAGGTACAAGCAGTTCAATAACTACACCCGCGATACCAACAAATAAAAGCAATGTCTGCACGATCGGGTTGGTCAATATCTCGGCTGCTTTTTCAGCCCATGTGCGCTCCACATGGATTACATCATCTGTACTGTAGCCCATCCACTGGATAACTTCTTGTTCCGAAGACGCGATGTAATCCGCGTACCCCAATTTCAGCGCTTCCTCACTGGTTAAAGAAATGATCTGGCCATTTTCCTTATTAAAGTTCATCTCCGGGATAGATACAGTCGATTTGGAGTCGACCATGCCTCTAGCAATATCGGGATTGCGCCCGCCAGCTTCTGCGGCAGATGCCATGCTGCTCTTCCACCAAGCTATCGTTTTTGGGTCTGTAATAGTATTCCCCCTGCCGTCTACTAACGCTGCTGCTCCGATAATACTCCCCGGTTTCATAGCAATCTTGTTAGCACTCAACGCAATATAGCTACCCGCTGAGGCCGCTTCGCCCTTTATATAGGCTACGGTCGGAATGGGACTGTCTTTAATCAGTTTGCCCAGCTTCTCCGCTGTATCTACCCGTCCGCCGGGAGTGTTAATATCCAGTAAAATCAGACCTGCTTTGGAATCAACTGCTTCTGAAAATCCACGCTCCATAAATTTGCCCAGACCCTGTTCAATTTCCTGATCAACTGGTATAACAAACACAGCTCCACCCTTTGTTTGAGCCGCCGCTGATCCAGAATGAACTAAGGGTAACAACAGAACGGATATCATAATCCACAACGTTAAAAAGACCAATTTGCGGCTGGAGTGGTGATGTTCTCTATGCATTTCTTTCCCCCCTTTCGATCTTTCCTTGTTACAGCATACCAAACTTTGTTAGACAAACTATACAGTTTTCAGGATTTAATGTGAAATTATTGGGTATATTGCTAATCCTGACGCCTGTCAAATACTTTACGCCCCTAATGGACATCACGTTTCACACAATTACAGGAAGCGCTTTCATGAAGGCGTTTTCCACCATTCTCTTTTATGGCAGGCATCACACATATAGAAATAACACCCTCTGTAAACAGAGGGTGTTGTGTTTTCCTGTTTGTCGCAGGGTTTATTGCAGAAATTGCTGAACCGCCTGGTTCACGAGCTTACCGTCAGCACGACCTTTTACCTTAGGCATTAAGGCCGTCATTACTTTCCCCATCTCGGCTTTCGAAGAAGCACCGGTTTCCTGGATGGTCTGCTGTACAATAACTTTAATTTCTTCTTCAGAAAGTTGTTCAGGAAGGTACTGAGCGATGATCTCTATTTCTGCTTTAGTGCTTGTCGCAAGTTCATCACGACCGGCTTTTTCAAACTCATGGAGGGCATCTTTTCGCTGTTTGATCTCACGACTCAGAATATCAAGCACTTCGTTGTCGTCCAAATTCCGTTTCAAATCTATTTCAAGATTTTTAATCGTAGAACGAACCATTCGAATGGTGGAGAGTTTGAACTTGTCCTTACTCTTCATTGCTTGCTTCATATCTTCGTTCAATCGTTCGCTCAAATTCATGATTACTTAGATCCTCCTAGAACTTTCTCTTACGAGCAGCCTCGGACTTTTTCTTGCGCTTTACGCTTGGCTTTTCATAATGCTTGCGTTTCTTCACCTCAGCCAATACGCCATCCTTAGCAATGGAGCGTTTAAAGCGACGAAGTGCAGCATCAATTGTCTCGTTTTTGCGAACTTTAGTTTCAGACACCAGTTTTCCCTCCCTCCGACCAGACCGTCCAAGAGCAATAACACGGTTCATCAAATTTTATTATAGGTGAAACGGAAACCAGGTGTCAACCTATAAGAAAAAATGAGTACATAGAAGGAACTTTTTTTCCCGTCACTTCCGCATTACTGAAAAGACTAGCTCTGTCATTTTTAAGAATGTGAGTCCGAAATACCTGTCAGGGCACCTAATTTGGCGCCGCCCAGCAAGTGATAATGCAGGTGCCCTACCGTTTGTCCACTATCCGGACCACAGTTGTTAATCAACCGATAACCAGACTCAGCGATTCCCAACTTTTTCGCAACCTCAACCGCAACACGATGAATCTCCGCGATAAGAGGAAGATCCTCCTCCGTTACAGCATTCATTGAAGGAATGTATTTTTTTGGAATAATGATCACGTGTACTGGCGCCGCAGGCTGGATGTCATGAAATGCGAGCACATTGTCGGTTTCCAACACCTTTTTGCTGGGAATGCTTCCATCCACAATTTTCAAAAACAGATCGTCCATTCAAAACCCTCCTTTGGCAGTGAGCCGATCATAAGCAATTAAACATCAGCAGTCCTTGCTCTCGGCATTCAAAGTTATGTATTTTCCACACCAAACAGAAACATAACCAATCATGATTGGTTATGCCTATGTTTCTATATGTATCATAACGGAAAATGGGGCTTAATACCAGTTTCCCTTACTAACTTCCTCTATTATAGATTTAACTCCTTTATCAATTAGATCCGGCTGTGCACGCGAAATACTTATACGCAAAAATTTTTCTTGTTCCCTGTAGCTTGATAAATAAAAGCCTTTGCCAGCTACAACTTGGATGCTTCTCGCGTTAAGACTGTGTACCAAACGTTCCAAATTCACCGTCCTCGGCAGCTTAAACTGCGTATAAACACCTGAGGTTACAGCTGGAGTTTGAATGTACCCGGACTGATTGTATCGTTCCACCGCCTTGTTCAGAATACGAACGCGCTCCGAATACAGTTTGGATATCGTGTGTTTATGGCGTTCATACATTCCATTTTTAATATAGATATCAAGTGCTGCCTGAGACAAAATGGATGTGTCAACATATCTTTTATAGGTACTGAACGTCTTTAATAAGTTTTCTGGCAGTACCGCAACCCCTAATCGCAAGCCAGGGAAAATGATTTTTGAGAAGCTTTTCAAGTAAATAGTGTGTTCTGTCTGATCGTATGCATAAATGGGATCAACAAGATGATCAACTCCCAAATCAGCCATATAGTCATCTTCTACGATGTACACATCATATTTCGCAGCCAAGGCAGCTATCGTTTTTCGTTCCTCCGTGTTATATGAGATACCAAGAGGATTATGATGCCTTGACATGGTATAAAAAAATTTGATGTTACCCTGCTTAAATTGGTTCTCCAACTCATAAAAATCCAGACCTTCCGCTGTCCGCGCAATCGTATTGACGGGTATGCTCTCTTCCTCCAAAAAACGCAAATATATATCGTAGCTGGGCTGCTCGACCAAAATCTTTTCTTTGCCATTGGGAAACGGCATTTTCGCGAGTATTTCTAATGCTTGTTGAACACCTGAAGTAACGATAATCCGATCTGTTTTTGCAAACACCTGAGTATCAGCCAAATGAGAGACGAGCGTATGTCGCAATGTTTCCAATCCTTGCGAATCCCCATATGTGAACAGATGATATTTGTAAGTGTCAATAGCCTGATTTAGACAATGCTGAAAATCTAGATATGGAAATACATTCAAATCCGGGGATGCTGAAGCAAAATCAACGTAGTCGGAAATATGGCTATGGTGTACGTCACTGGGGTTTTCCACTACATAGTATCCGCTTTGCGGTATGGAATAAATGGTATGCTTCCTTTCAAGTTCAGCATAGGCTCGCAGAATTGTGCTTTTGCTGCACTTGTATAGCTCCGAAGCATCACGGACCGATGGCAGCTTGTAACCAGATCTATATTGTCCCTCGCGAATTTTAAGCTCTATATCTAATAAAACCGAAACATATTTTTTCACGATATCCTCCTGCCTGTTCAGTACATCCTCTTTATATGCTTATTCCTTCTTATGTTTCTGTACATGCTTGATGTTAACATGGTTTTTAGATAAACAGGATACCTCTTTTCACTAAACTGTACCCATACAGTTTCCATTCATAAATCATTGTAACCTCGCTAAAGGCTGTAAGCGTTATAGCTCATTAACATATTGAGACGGTAGATGTGAAAAAGAGGCTGTTTCTTCATGCTGGAAGAAACAGCCTTACTTAGTGATGATGTATGGATACACCTATATAGCCACTTGTACTGTACAAGGGCTGTAGGCGGGAGAGAGTAGAACGATGGTCAGGCAACGAAGAAGATCAGATTAGTAGTAAGGCAGTAAACTAATCGCTGTCAACGCAGCAAGTGGCAGAATCAAACGATTAAAGCGGCGACGTCCGTATGGGAATCCATACGCATAGGCGGGCACTGGGACCGGGTAAGGGTACGGATAAGGGTACGGAGGATAAGATGCATAGCCACCATAAGCACGGGAGCCGCATCCACAATTGTTGGGCGGATAGGGGAGATTAACATTCTCCATTTCTTCTCCACCCATAGGAACGGCTAAGTATATCTTTTCATCATCCACATGCTCTACAATTCCGTCATACATTGTCCCGTCCTTCACCCATACGCATACATAACGATGCATATGCTGTTGACATAGTGTTTTAGCATCCATCTGTTGCGATGCTGTAACATTTTCGGTTATCATGCTTTTTTCCATGGTTGTTTCCTCCTAGACTCTTGCATGTATACCGTATGTTATTCAAAAACGGGCTATGTGCTACATCAAATTGGGCGAATTCCGGCTACAAAAAAAAGAAGCACCCCGGGAGCTCTTGGCAGAGCCCCTCTGAACGGACGTATGACGGGAAGACTTCTTCCGCAGCATACGTCCGCCGGGGTGCTGTATGATTAACTTGTCGGCTTAGCTGTATTATAACAACAGTTTGAAACTGTATCTGTGATCCGTATCACATTGTTTCAAAATGTTTCCATAACTACACGAGAGCCTCCACCAGCCTGCTCTGCGGGAAGAACAACCAGCTTGCGTGGGAGCCGGGCCCGCAATTCAGGCACATGGCTAATCACACCAACAGATAATTGATCGTGATGCAGCTTTTCTAGCGAGGTAATTACTGTGTCAAGCAGTTCGGGGTCCAACGTTCCAAATCCTTCATCCAGAAAGAAAAATTGTAGAGGGTATTGGCCCCGCAATTGAATTTGAGCCGACAGCGCAAGCGCAAGCGACAAAGAGGTCAGGAACGTTTCGCCGCCGGACAAGGTCGATACCGGACGTTTGACCCCACCGTTGGCATCATCACTAATGACAAAACCACCGCTGGAATCTACTTCCAGCGCATAACGCTGCTTAGTCAGAAAACGCAGGCGGCGTGAAGCGGATTGGCTGACCTGCATGAGCTGCTCTTCGGCAATATATTCAACGAAAGCATTGCCTCGAAAAACAGACTGGAGCTTGGACATTTTTTCCGCCTCGCTACGCAGATGTAAACGATTGGACTCCAGCTCCATCCAGCGGACGTGCCGACGCTGCAAGTCCTCTAAATCACGTTCGGCCTTGGCGCGATTCTGAAGCGCCTCTTCGTCGCGTGCACGGCAATCACGCAGCCTCGCAGTGGTCGTTTCCCACTGTTCCTCTGTTACTGTTGCTCCATTCAACTGCTCTTCGACATGTTTTAAGCGGGAAGACAGCTCCTTCTCCCGTTCTCGGTGCAAATTCACTTCACGCTCATAGCGTGTTGCTTCTTCCGGTCCCAAGCAGCATTCCAAGACCTCTGCTTCCGTAGCAAAAGAGGAAGCTTCCAGACGGATGCCCCAACGGGATGCTGCCGTCTGCCGTCTTTCTTCTGCCGAGTCGGAGGCCTGCCGCGCTATCAGTGAAGCATGAACAGCCTGCTGCTTGCGTTCTTCCGCTTCGGTACGGCGGCGGGCAGCGGCTTCGGCTCCGTTTTTCAGTCCCAACAAGCGTGAGGTCGCTTCTTCCAGCAATGAGGCTGCTTGGCCTTCTCCAACCCACTTTCGGAGCTGTTCTTGCTTTTCACGCAGCAAATCATCTTTACTTTGCAGCCCTGTACGACGGGCAATAATGATTTTGTCCTCCTCGATGATGCTTTGCTGTATCTGCTGTACACGCGCTGCCTTTTCTTCGAGGAAAGTCACGCTCGTCTCCAGTCGGGATCGCAGCTCCTCCGCACGCCGGTCGCGCTCCTGCATGGCGCGATAACGCTCCGCAGCTTGGTCGGGGCCGACATCCGGCAGCTGCGCTGCCCATTCGGCGCGCAGCCCCTCGCTGCGCGTGGTACATGCCTCGCGCTTGCTCCGCGCCTGCGCCAGGGCTGCAACCGCCGCTTCCTGCTCGGCGGCTGCACGGATACGCCGCTGCTGTCCGGCGGCGTCCGCCTCACGCAGTGCCTGTGCCTCGGCAGGCAGCGTATGCGCACGCGCTGCCAGCTCAGCCGCTGTACGCTCCAGCGCTGCACAGCGCTCCGCCCATACGGCGACACCACGAGGCACAGCAGCCGCAGGCGTAAAAGGCTCGCCCGTGGCGGCAGCGCCGCTGTCTGCGGCGGGCTGCGCCAACAGGCTGCGCTGCTCGTGCAACTGCTGGCGCAGTGTGAGACGCAGCTCCTGCAAGCCGAGCCGCAGGCGGTGCAGCTCATCCGGCGCAGCGGAATCCGCGCCATGGGCCGCAACAGCGGCAGGCGCGGGATGATGCAGAGAGCCACACACTGCGCATGGCTCTCCTTCGCGCAGCTCGGTAGCGAGATGTTGCGCGAGACGCGCTAGCTCCTCGGCACGGAGCTCGTGACGCAGTTGCTCCTCCTCGGCAGCCAGTGCCGACACGTCGGCTGTAATTTCCGCCTCTAGCGCCAGCAATGCCTCGATGCCTTCAGCCGCCTGTGCAGCAAGGACAGAACGTCGTGTCTCGGTCTCCTGTGTCTCCTGCTCCATTAGCTTTAGACGTTCGTCTGCTAGTGCAAGCCGTTTCTCCTGAGCTAAATACTCCTGTTCAGCTTCACTCCATTGCTCATGCGCTGTCTCCAGCTGTTGTAGCCGCTGCACAGCCTCTTGCAGCATACGCCGCTCATCTGCCCGCACTTCATTTTGCTTCAACTCCTGCTGAAGCTCCTGCTGCCGCTTTAAACCTCGTGTCTGTAACTCTTGTTCCTTTGCGAGACCTGCGGCATGCTCTGCAAGGGTTTGTTCGCTATGCGCCAGTTCGGCCGCCAAACGTTCTCTTTCGGTCCACAGCACTTCCGTATCACGTTCCAGTTGAAGTGCCTGCTCCAGTTGGTCGATCCGAAGCAATAGCTTTGGTTCTTCGGCACTGAGTGCTTGCCGCGCCTGCTCATCTGCTTGCACAGATACAAGCGCCGCCTCCGCTGCGGAGGCAGCCTGGACTGCCATCTGTTCAGCATTCTTTTGCCGTTTTTCTGCTTCGGCAACGGCTTCCTTCCAATCTGTCAGTGCAGGCAGCAACGCCTCCGCTGCAGATGCTTGTCGCAGCTTGCGCTCCAGCAAAGCAATGCCTGGTTCCTGTCTTGCCATATCCTCCAGCTCACTCACTCTTTGGCTAAGCTCGATGACCAGTTCCCGTGTTTTGTTCAGCGCCTCCGTTTCCCGTGAAACACGCTCTAGTTCGCGGCGTGAAGCCTCTGCATGGTCCATCGCTTCTTTGAGGCGCAGCTTTACAAGCTCAAGCGCTTCAGCACTCGCATCCCCCAGCCCTTGCTGCTCCGCTTCCAACGACTTAAGGGCGATGTCGTTATCCTTCACACGACGGCTCAGCTTCTGAGCAAGTTGATCTCCGTACTTCTCCAGATGGAACAAACGCTGAAGCATCTGTCTACGTTCACTGCCCTTTAAGGATAAAAATTCCGCAAACTTCCCCTGCGGTAATACGACAGCGCGCGTAAAATCGTCCATTTTCAGGCCGATGTACTCCTCCACACAGCGTGTCACATCCTGTACTTTGTCAGCAAGTACTTCCTCGCCGTCTTCTGTATATGCAATAAAACGGCTAAGCGTATTATTAACCGATACGCTTCCTGCACGTTTGAAACGTCGTTCTACACGGTAACGGCGAGGTCCTTGAGCTGACATTAATTCAAATGTAAATGCTACAGACAGCGTATCCTCGGCATGATTCATGATGCCTTGTGTACCATTCACCGCCCGCTCCACTTTACCGTACATGGCCAACGTAATAGCATCTAGCAATGTTGATTTACCACTACCCGTTGGACCAAAAATTCCGAACAGCCCCGTTTCGGTCAAATCGTCAAAGCGAATTTCCTGCGACTCCCGGTAGCTTTGCAATCCCGCCAGTTTCAGAAGGATCGGCTTCATACCTCATCCTCCTCAGCGTGGTCTCTTGCATCATCCTGTTCTACCAATTCTAGAAACAACTGTACTAATCCTTCATCCGGCTGTGCTCCGCCCGTCTGTCGCTGGTAAAACGCCCGGAACAGCTCATGAACCGGCAGTTCTGAACGTTGCTGTTCCAACTGTGCCGCAGCCATTTCTGGGTACACGGGGCGAATATGAATGATGCCTTCACGGCTTTTGCGCAACCGTTGAATATCTCCCATTGACATTGCTTCATCCAGCGTAATTTCCAGGTCAATAAAGGCATCAGCATCCAGTCCTTCATCCAGCCAGCGATATACTTCCTCCAGACCTCCCCGTGCTCGCCACCTCACTAATGGGCGTCCACTGGTAATATACAGTTCCTCAACCTGTGCCGGCTTGCCGGCAATCACGTCAATTAACGTAACTGATTTGGCTTGTCCAGCTTCGGAAAAGCTATAAGCCAGCGGAGAACCACTATAACGCATCAGTCCATCGCCCTTCACATATTGGGGACGATGCAAATGCCCCAGAGCCGTATACTGCGCTCCAATGCTCAAAGCAGACGGATCTACGGTATAGGCTCCCCCGACCTGAATCGGACGTTCCGAATCCGACTCCAGCCCGCCAAGCACATAAATATGGCTCATCGACAAATTAACGGTGTCGGGTCGAAACGCTGTACCCAGCTGCGACATCAGCATCCCTACACGGCGGCTATATGCCTCACGTAATATGGTTTCGTCCCCGTCTTCAGACAATAACTCATTCAGACGAGACTCAGAGGGATATGGCAAGGCCGCAATACATGCCATTTCGCCCGTTCGCGGTGTATGGACGCGCACTGCTTCCCCATGAGGCAGTCCCAGCAATGTAATTCCACGCCCGCTCACCAGCGGGGTGACCGAGGATACTCTTTCCGGCTGATCATGGTTGCCAGCAATGACGACTAGCGGTCTTCCTCCAGCCGTAAGACGAGCAGATGCTTCATAAAACAATTGCTCTGCGGCGGCCGAAGGATTGACTGAGTCGTACACATCCCCAGCCATCATAATCAAATCAGCCTGCTGGTCGTCAGCCATTTTCACCAATTCTTCCAAAAACGCCTCCTGCTCCTTCAGACGGCTTCGACCTTCCAACGTGCGACCCAAATGCCAATCCCCTGTATGCAAAATCCGCATGCTTTTCCCCCTCTCCCTATCTATATCACTACAGCTGCACACTCTCTCCAGCTTCTATAAAATACAACCATTTCTCAGCTACCTTTTTGCCTGTAATCTCTTCAATCACACGGGCATACAGCTCCAATTGAAAACGATATTGGTCTGTTAAATGTGACAGCGTACGATATTCAGAGATCCGGTCTGTTTTATAATCCAGCAGCACAAGCCCTTCGGGAGTTTCAAACAAACAGTCAATGATCCCGTTCATCAGCACTTTATCGTCCTGCCCGCTTTCGGTAACTGTCTTCTGTTCTGGCAACACCGCAGGTAAACTGTGGTTCCAGTAATCGGTTGCCCGCATAGTATAAGTAAACGGAAGCTCACGCTGAATACGGGATGAACCCAGCATTCTCTTCCCTAGCTCACTAGAGAAAAACCGTAATATTTTATTCGTATCCAGCGCCTTTGCATGAACATCCAGTAAGATACGTTGATTCAGCAAACGAGCTTTGGTTTCCTCAATAACCTCAGCGCTCATGACTCCATCTAGGGGCACATGCAGCATCAACGTATGATAGATCGTCCCTCGTTCTGTAGGAGTCAGTCGCTGATTTCCCATAAACTTAGGTCTGCGCAAGTGTAATTGACTGCCCCTAGTGTCAGAATCTTCGCGATCCTCTGGTAAGTCTGCTTGTTGGGAGATAGAAGATAGATTCAGCCAATCATCAGATCCTATCTCCTGCATCTCCAGCCATCTTTTCATCTCTGTGACCGATGTATTGGCTGCTGTCTTGCCCGCCCGTTCATACGGATAGGTCCAGGAAAGAGCCGCAGCAATATCCGTTTCACTTTCTTCGTCTAATTCGATTAGCTCAACATTTCTCAGTGCTTCTGTTTTCTTTTGGCGTTCTTCGGCCGATACCTCTTCTCCACGATCCGAGTTCACACGAGAGCCAGAAAGTGTTTCTGAGGCTACGATTTTAAATAACCAGTCTGCCCCCGGCATGTGTTCCAGTCTGTGATAGTACCCCTCCTGATCCCCTGCCGCTTCCCTCAGCGAAGTTGCAGAAGGATGCCGAATCAATGCAGGACCTACCCAGTCCAGATAGCTGCGACCTGCCGCCAGCATATAGTCTGGCAGTACTGTTTCCGCATGTTCCTTGGCACGTGCCCAACCTGCTGCGCGGGAAGCGAGATCCTTCACGGTTCCGGTCATAATCAGCTTTTCACGCGGACGCGTAAGCGCTACGTATAGCACACGCATTTCTTCAGCCAAAAGCTCCAGCTGTGAGCGTCGACGGATCGCTAAATTAGGCAGCGTAGGGTAGCTAACGCGGTTTTGTTCCTCCACATATTTAGGACCAAATCCCAACTCCTTGTGCATAAGAAACGGCGCATTCAGATCCTGCTGATTGAACATTTTTGCCGTCCCGGCAATAAACACGACAGGAAATTCAAGTCCTTTACTTTTATGAATGGTCATAATGCGGACAGCTTGATCGGGTTCAGTCCCCCCGCTGATGGATCCTAAATCACCGCCTCGCTCCCGCAGACGGGAAATAAAGGTTAGGAATCGAAACAAGCCTCGGTTGGACGTAGAAGTCTCATACTGTCTCGCTCGGTCATATAAAGCCCGTAGGTTGCTTTGACGCTGTGAGCCGCCAGGGAGTCCACCCACCCAATCCAGATATCCTGTTTCCTCCAGCACATTCCAAATCAATACACTTAAGCTGCCTTGTCTGGCTTCCTGCCGCCATGCGTCCAAATTACGCAAAAATGAACGTAGTCGGGTAGACAACGTATTCCCGTCATTCCTATGGACTGGGTCAGGTGAAGATAGCGGGTCCTCAGTGAAAAGATCCATCTCCATAACATCAGCAGAGGTCTCTTTTAAACTCTCCTCAACTTGTTCAGTCTGTGCCGCCGCCAGCAATGCATCATAAAACATTCCATCCGGCTTCTCTAGACGAATTTGTGCCAGTTCATCTTCGGTCAAGCCGACAATTGGCGAACGAAGCACGGATGCAAGCGGGATGTCCTGCTGCGGATTATCAATAATGTGCAGCAGGGACAACATTACCTCAACTTCCGTTGCTTTAAAAAAGCCTGTCGTCTGCTCTCCAGAGGCTGGGATGCCCTCAAGCCGCAATTCTTCCACAATTAAGGGAGCCCATACGCTTGCTGAACGAAGCAATATGACAATATCACCGTAGACTGCTGGACGCATCGCTTTTAATCCCCTGTCATAAATCAACAGTGGCTGTCCAGTATCTCCAGTCAGCTCCTTAATCCGTTGAGCGATTGCACGAGCCTCCAACTGAGCCGTTTCAAGCTCCGCAAGCTCGGCCAGCTCACTTTCCTGTAAAGCCGATTCGTCCCCCGTTTCAGACAACTCCGAAACCTCAGAAAGACCACGCCCGCCTTTATCAACTAACAGCAGCTCAGGTGCGTATGCAGATGTAGCGTCCTGCTCTGTCTTTTCGGGATAGGACGCGCCATGTACAAGCCACGCTCGCTCATCGTACTCAATTTCCGCCACATCCACACTCATAATCTGGCGGAACACCAAATTAACCGCATCGACAACTTCCTCTCGACTGCGGAAATTACGCGCCAGATCAATCAAAAAGCCATCTTCCTGCTCCTGTATACCGTACCGTTGATACTTATTCAAAAACAGCCCTGGCTCTGCCAGCCGAAACCGATAAATACTCTGTTTCACGTCTCCCACCATAAAACGGTTACCCGGTTCCTCGCGCGATACCAGTCTAACGATATCTTCCTGTACGGTATTCGTATCTTGATACTCATCCAGCAGTACCTCGTCGAACTGCGCCTTGTATTCAAGTGCAGCATCGGAAGGTAACAGCTTGTACGGAGTAGATTCGGGGTGTCTTAATATTTTCAAACAATAATGCTCCAAATCCCCGAAATCCACCAGTCCTTTTGACTGCTTGTGCTGTTGAAATCGTTCCCCGAAAGCAATCACAGTCTCCACCAGTTCGTCCATCAGAGGAGCGGTCGCATGCAGTTCCTCCAAATAAGCTTCTGCTCTCCGACCGAACAGGGAAGCCTTCATATCTGTAATCATTTTTTTGGCAGCCTCGCGCAGCGTCTTAACCCGTTCCTGCAATGCAGGCTCGGTTTGATCTTTTTTAACTGGCTTGAGCTTGCCAAAGGATGCTGCTTGAAATTGATCATACAAGGATGCCCACGGCTGTGTCTCGAGCTCTTGCAGTAATTCCTTCACCATCGCCGTATCCTCTTGCAATGTCATGGCATAGGGTGCAGGACCGCCAGGCTGCATAGCTGTTTCATGCGCCTGTTCCAGCAAACTCGCTGCTCCGCGCAACGAAAGGGCAGCATCCGTCAAAATACTACGAACCCAGGGAGTCTCCCCCAAAGCTGCTACATCCTGTACACGAAATGCTGCTGCCGTCTCGCGCAGCCAATGCTCCGGCCAAGGATGACTTTGAGAAAAATCATACAAACGCTGAACAAGCACATACATGGCATCATCGGTGCGTTCTCCACTAAACCAGTCGACCAGTCTGCGGAATGTGCTGCCTTCATCATGAAGCTCATATTTCTCCTCAAACAGTTCTTCTAAAAGCTCTTGGCGCAGCAATTCTGTTTCATGCTCATTCATAATCCGAAAGCCGGGATCAAGAGGAATGGCCTGATAATGCCTGCGGATGACCTCCATACAAAAAGAGTGAAGCGTCGTAATCGATGCTCGATTCAACAACGATAGCTGGCGACGTACATGTTCACTTTCCGGTTCCTGTTCCAGCACACGTTCCAGCGCTTCGCGTATCCGTTGACGCATTTCTGCGGCTGCAGCCTTCGTAAAGGTCGCCACCAGTAACCGATCTACACTGAAGCCGAGCTGAGGATCGACAATTTTACGAATAATACGCTCTACGAGCACCGCTGTTTTACCAGACCCCGCCGCTGCCGCAACCAGCATGTTGTTACCGGATTGCGAAATGGCACGCCACTGATCATCGCTCCACATGCTTCCTTCCGGCTTCGGCAAGCCTTTAGCATTTGACGTGCTTATCATTGCTTCATTCCTCCTTTCCCTTCCTGTGTATGACCCAGCAGATCCCAGACCTGATCCTTACCCGGTTTCCCCCATTGGTTGTAACCACTGCCTTCCAGACTGTCGTCAAATTGACAAACAGGCTTAAAAGAACAGAAAGTACATGCCGTTTCTTGCTGGATGCGATAAGGTTCAATGGCAACATCGCCTTCCGTCATCCGTGTGCCAATCGTCCGAATATTGTTGCGCACCGACGCTAACAGGCTATCCCACTGTTCAGGCGAAGCAACGGAAGCACTGCTATAAAAACTGCCGTCTGCTTTCACTGCAACAGGTAAAATAGAGGAATATCCTTTGTCCAATGCTGTATCCATTTGCCCAACTACATCCCGATCCGCGAGCAATAATCCCTTCATCTTAAAACGTTTCAAGAGCTCCTGACGCGCCTGTTCTGCGCTAAGACCGTTAGGCGATTGCAGCATCGGATTGTGGACGTGAAAATACAGTGTACCCGCCGGATAAGCAGTCTCGCCCAACCATTCCTCCGCCGCATTCAGCAGCACGTCCAGGTATGTGAGCATTTGCAGGGATAAGCCATAATACACCTCATGCAGCTTAAGATCCTTTTGGCTAGACTTGTAATCAATGACACGCAAAAGCAATCCTTTTTCTCCTTCTGCCACATCCACACGGTCAATCCGTCCGACAATTTCCATCACCACGCCGTTATCTAACCGGAAGCTTAAGGGAGGAAGCGGCTGACCCGGTCCGAAGTCCAACTCCAGCCCAATCGGCTCAAAGCTACCTCTCCGTGCATGTTCACCCAAAATTAATGAAGCACGGCTCACAATGTCTTTTAACTTGTGCAAAATATAGCCATACCGCTTGGAGCTCATTAAAATCTCGCCTTGCAGTCGAGGAGCAAGACGCTCCACCGTACTTTCCGCCTCTTGGCGGCATTCCTCGGTAGTGAGGCTTCCCCAGCTGACATTGCGTTCACGCAGATTGATCGCCATCTCACCAAGCGCTGCATGGAATAATTGTCCGATATCCGGAGCCTTCAGACGATACATTTGACGTTCCTTCAAACGAAGACCATGAGAGGCAAAGTGAGAAAATGGACATGCGACAAAACGTTCCATCCGAGATACACTGGTACGCAGCTTGCTGCCATACAGACGGCGGCTCGTTTCCTTCTGCATTTCGGCATGATTCTCGTAAAAAAGTGAGGTCAACAACTGACGCAGCTTGTCCTTCTCACGTCCCTGCTGGCTGGCATACCAGTTATATACCTCCCACCAGGGAGATAAAATATCACCGCCACGCCGCCAATGCCGTAATTGCGCAATGAGCTGCGGCAATGCCTCAGACGGATGGGAAGCATACTCCCATTGCGTCGTCCAAGCGTCTTCAGGCAAAGGGTATCCAGCCAGTGGACGTTCATCCAGACCAGGAAGCAGTTGCCGCACATGTCGCACTAACTCCGACGGCAGCAATGGCTTGCCTTCTTCATCAGTCACCGCATAGCTCATCCATAGGCTTTTACCAGCAGAGGTCAGGGCCGTATAAGCGAGAAACCGTTCGTCCAACAGACGTCTTGTCATATCTGGCGCCAGCTCTATACCTTGTTCATTTAATGCCGTACGCTCCTGCTCATTCAGCACCCCATCCTCATGGAACACAGCCGGCATTACACCTTCGTTCATCCCTAGCACAAAGGCATGTTGAATGCCGGATACACGTGTACGGTCCGTATTTCCGACCAGCACCTGATCCAGAGCCGGTGGAACAAGCCCCATACGGAACTCAGCCAATCCCGTTTCCAGCACACCCGCAAACAAAGCAGTGTCCAGTCGCTCATCACCCATCATTTCGACGATTTGATCCAGCAGTTCAAGCACCGCCTCCCATACCTGACGGTGCTCCTTCGCCTGCTCGGGATTTCCAGCTTCTTCTGCCTGATGAATGAAGGCGTCCAGCTTGTGACCGATTTCTGCATCCTCCAGCAACAGATATACAGCTTCGCTCTTCTCAAGCGCCGTTCGTGCCTTACCTATACGCTTCTCAAACGCATGCAAAGGCGTCACAATCACATCTCGGCACAACTCCATCAAATCCAGCGTTTCATCCCGTTGACGGTTCCGTTCCTGTTCCTCCAGCTCCAGCGACAAACTGGGCACAGCCTGCCACGCCCGACCATCTGTCCAACGGCTACCTTGTATTCCGCAGGCCAGCACATAGTTTTCCAGACGGTCCATCTGCTCGCGGCTCACTCGACCGTCCAGCGGCAATAGAAGGTCTGTTTTGACCGCACGAAATACATCCTCGTATCGCCAGCGTCGCTGCACGATATCCAGTGAAGCCCGAATCAATTCCACCAAGGGATGATGAAGTATACTTCTCCGCTGATCCAAAAATACTGGAACCTGATACTGCTTGAATATCGGTTCCACCCATGGCTCATAATCTTCAATATGACGCACAAACAGGGCCATTTCCCGATAACGCGCACCTTCATCGCGGGCCAGGCGGCGCATTTCGCGTACGGCTCCTTCCAGCTCGGCACGACGATTTGCCGCAGCATGCAGTTTTATACCCTTAGGTTCTGTACCTGCCCATTGCTCTCGTAGCTGCTGTAGCCCCAGCCGCTGTTCCTGATTCCGCAGCCCTGTGCGATGTTCGAAATTAGCCTCCAAATACGCCAACGCTGGACGTTCCTTAAACCTAGGCATCGGATCGGGGCGTAATAACTGTGTCTGCGTTTCAATCATCAGCTCCTCTGCCATTCCTTTAAGCTTGACGTAGGTAGCCGCTGAAGGATGAAACAAATCCAGCTCATGTGGAAGCTGTCCGCTATCGTAGCTGCGGTTACAGGTCAGCGCCACTGTCAGCGAGGAGGCGTGCAGCATAAGCTGCTCCACCACCTTGTATTCATGTGGTGTAAACCTCCGGTAGCCATCCATCCAAATGTCTGCTCCGCGCACGAGGGAAGACTGTGCAATCTGTTCTGTCAGCATGCGAAGCGTATCTTCACCATCGATATATTTAAGCGTCAGCTCCCGTTCAAAATCCTCATAGATTAGACTGATATCCTTGAGCTTGCCTCTTAAAATCGGAGTGGACTCCCCCGCAGCATGCATTCTATCCAGTTGCTCCGGTACAGACCGAGCATCATTTCCGTACTGCTTTAGCTCTGTGAACAACGTATTCAACCGATCCACAAAACCGAGTTGGTCTCCTGAATCTTTAAATAAACTCAGTTCATCCTTGCGACGACGAATAATTTTATATAAAAGCATCTTCTTGCCTTCTTCCGTTACAGGCACCAGTGCTGAACCCCCTGTTTCCTGCATGACTAAATAGGCAAGACGATGGAATCCCATCACCTGGGCGCGCACCGACCCCTGAATACCGTTTCCGACTTCGGTGAGCAACGCATGCTCTGAAGCAAATGACGATTGCTCAGGCACAAGTAACAGCATAGGCTTACCTAGCGGCTCCTCGCGTAACATAGAGGTCATTTCATTACGGATTAACGTGCTTTTACCACTACCAGAGCGGCCAATCAATAAGCGGACCGACATGATGCCGCCTCCTTTCTAACCAACAACATTCTATTAAACAGTATAGCATATCAGGCAAAGGAGAAAAGAACGTACGTTTGCCATGTTGTAGCAATTGGGCTCTTCTCAAAAACAAACAGTCCCGCAGGGTGGCTTGGTGCAAGCCTTCTCTACAGGACTGATGTATACTAAAAATGAGTTTGTTTTCACCTATTTATCTTTATCGCCTAATAGTAGATTAATTTTGACAAGGGTATGAAATCTACAGCTGTGTCCGGCTGCGTACCTCAAAGATGGCAAATTTCAAATAATGACCTTCCTCCACACCTAAAATTTGGGGATGGTCCTTCCCTGCCGCTCTCCAATCTACCAGTCGGAGGATTTTGCCGGCATCTGCAGCCGCTTCCTTAATCGTGTCCAAAAACAGCTCCGGCCGCATATGGAACGAACAACTCGCTGTTACCAAATAACCGCCCTCATTGACGAGCTTCATTCCGTGAAGGTTGATATCTTTATATCCACGTGTAGCTCCTTTGACAGCACTCTTCGTTTTGGCAAAAGCCGGCGGATCCAGAATAACGACGTCAAAGGTACGTCCGCCACCCGCAGTCAGCGGCTTAGATGTATCTCCTTTGCCGCCCGCTCGCGCGGTGCGTTCCTCTACACCTTTAACCTGATTACGTAAATATTGAAAAGCATCGTCGACGACAAACTCGACGCGATCCTCAAAACCGTTCAGCTTCACATTATCCCGAGCACTTTCAATCGCATGTTCAGAAATATCCAGACAAGTTACTTTTTTCGCACCATGTTTACACGCATTGAGCGTAAAGCTACCTGTATGTGAAAAACATTCCAATACAGTTGCACCGTCCCAGAATGGGAATTCAACAACCTTACCACTTTTATTCACAGGCTTTATGACCGTTGTATCTTCATCGCCTGGGTTTGCAGCTACTTCTTGCAACGTAATTCCGCTACGCGCTCCCCAACCTGTCATCAACGGCGCGATGGCTGCACGATTTTCACGCTGGTCAAAGAAATACCCCGTCTTTTGTCCCTCTTCGATATCGACCTTGATTTGTAAGCCATTTTCCGTCACCACCACATGGCGCGGGCAATCGCCGTACAAAGGACCCTTCGTCTGTTCCAACCCTTCCAGCTCACGGATGGATACATCACTACGCTCATATATACCAACTGGCCCCATTACTTCAACAAGTGCATCTCTGATTTCTTCCCTGCGCCGATCCATGCCAAGCGTTAACAGCTGAACGACCAATACATCACCAAAACGGTCTACAATCAGCCCAGGCAAAAAATCAGCCTCGCCGTACACCAAACGATAAGCGTTTCCTCCGGTCACAAAGCGTTCGCGGTGCTCCAAGCAATTGCGGAAACGTTGGGCAAAGAAGCTTTGGTCCATCACTTCTAGCGGCTCATAGGACATCACACGCACTGTAATTTGTGAAGCAGGATTATAGTAACCTGTCGCCAAATAACGCCCCTGATGGTTCAGGATGCTGACCAAATCACCGGCTTCAGGATCACCCTCAATCTTGGCTATTTCATTTTTAAACACCCAAGGGTGTGCTTGCTCCAGCCTTTTTTTACGGCTACGCTCTAATATTACTGAAGGCAAAATCCTTCACTCCTATTCTTGGATTACTCAAAGTGTTAAAACATTTTGTTCGATAGGGGCGCGGCTCCGCCGATTCATTTGGTCTTACGATCACTGACGCTTCTCCAGCTTCAAATGAACTGCTTCGCTACTGCCCGCCTGTATGTCGACGTCACGCTTTAAAAGCTTGTGAAGATACTACAAAATGTTCGTTCCATAAAAAACTGCTCGGCCATGCTTGTCATGGCTGTCCTAGGTAGATCATAGGCTGTTACATAAGTATTCTCATTTTCACCTAGAAAAGGGGGGGCTAAAGCCGTGTTTATACATGTTATATTGCCGCTGTGCGGTGGGCTGCTTATTTTTTTAGGTGGAATGAAGCTGATGGAAGCTGCCCTCCGGCATTTGGCCGGCCCCTTCCTTACTCGCTGGCTAAACCGGGCTACGGTTTCCCCTTGGCGGGGTATGCTGTTTAGCTCAGGCATTACCGCCCTACTGCAAAGCAGCACCGCCGTAACGGTGCTGACGATCGGACTAGTCAATGCCGGGCTGTTGACCTACGGCCGCACGCTCGGCATCATTCTTGGTACCAATATTGGTACCTGCCTGACGACCGAGCTGATGGGCCTCCAGCTCGGCAAGCTGGCTGCTCCACTGCTATGTGGATCACTGCTATGCTGGGGCACAGCTGTTCTGTGGGGGGAAACGGTCACTGGCCGTCAGTATGCAGCTGCCGGAGCTTCAGCCACCTCCAATGGGCTTAGCCGCCCACAGGCTGTACAATTTATCAGCCTCGTCTTTGCCGGATTTTCGCTGATTCTCGCAGGTATCCGCGTGATGCAAGCCGTTGGCCCCTGGATTGAGCAAGCCGGACTATTCCGCTGGTTTCTTGATCATGCTGCAGCCAACATGTGGTGGGCCTTCGCTGCTGGAGCCTGCCTAACCGCACTGGTTCACAGCAGCGCAGCTGTCATTGGTATGGCGATTAGCCTGGCTGCTGCGGGTGCCCTGCCAGTTGATGTAGGGATCGCCATCGTCATCGGCTCCAATGTGGGCACCTGCGTGACTGCCCTGATTGCCGCTGTTGGCGGCAGCGTGTCTGGCAAATTTGTGGCCTGGTCCCACGTGCTGCTGAACGTAGGCGGGGCATTGCTCTTTATGCCGTTAATCCCCGGGCTGGATATGGCCGCTTCTTGGATATCTACTGAGCCCGGAGCCAAGGTAGCGCATGCCCAAACCCTGTTTAACGTCATCAGTTCTCTGCTTGCCTTGCCCCTCTGCTATTTACCTGCATGGACTCGTATAGAGGAGCAAGTGTCTTCCCATAGGGTTAAACGTTAATTCCTAGCATAGACAGCGCCTTGCTCAGAATGACATCATTGTTGTCATATCCACCCTGACGCTGGAGACGCCATGCTTCTTCGGGCGTATGCCACGCGACGCCTTTGATTTCTTCTATCTGTGCCTGCAAATTCCCATCCAGTGCCTCTACGAGATAATAATGAACTTCCTTGTCCACTTCCCCATATTCAGGGTGCTGGTACGTATAAGCAATCATATCCACATGCTGAATAATCCGCCCGTTCAGCCCTGTTTCCTCACGAATTTCACGTAGAGCAGTTTGTTCGATTGTTTCACCTGGCTCCATTTTGCCTTTAGCCAGAGATGTCTTGCCATATCGGTCGGTGATCAGCTGAATTTCAAGCTGCTCCCCCTGTTTGCGAAACACTACGCCACCTGCGGAAATTTCCTTTTTTGCTGCCATCCTGTAATCTCCTTTCCTTGCGCAACAAGGATTCCGTCCTCTCTGTAGGGAAAGGCGAAATCCTTGTTGGCCATCGCTATTGCCTGTTCAGGCTCTTTTTATTTTACAAAGCTGTTTGCAGCCCGTTCTCCAATACGCGGACCAATTGGCCTTCACTTTCATTAACGCCCGCCTTCGTCAGCTTCACGCGGCACACCTTGCCAACCAGATCCTTATTACCTTCAAACACCAGTTGAATGTAATTGTCACTATAACCATAAAGTATACCGCTATCTTCCGTCCCTTTAGGGGCTACTTCAGGAATAACCTCCAGCACCTGACCAACAAACTTTTCAGCATATGCCAGCTGCATTTGCTCTGACAATGCAATCAGGTCACGCACACGCGCATTTTTCACGTCCTCGTCCACCTGATCCTCCATACGTGCCGCAGGCGTGCCAGTACGCTTGGAATACGGAAACACGTGCATTTCCGAGAAGCCGATTTTTTTCATCAGCTCATAGCCATTACGGAACATTTCGTCCGTTTCTCCAGGGAAGCCGACAATTACGTCTGTTGTAATTGCTACATCTGGCATCGCTTTACGAATCATGAGCATTTTGTTATAAAACTCTTCTGTCGTGTACTTGCGGCGCATCCGTTTCAGCACGGTATCGTCCCCTGCTTGAAGCGGTATGTGGAAATGGCGAACCAGCTTATTGGAGCGTTTCAGTACATCCAGCATTTTTTCATCAATCTGACTGGCTTCAATCGAGCTGATACGGATACGTTCCAGCCCTTCCACTTTCTCCAGATCCCACAGTAGATCGGACAGGTCATAATTATCCATATCGTCGCCATAACCACCAGTATGGATACCCGTGAGTACGATTTCCTTGTAGCCTGCGTGCACCAGTTGACGCGCCTGTGTAATAATGCTCGCGGCATCACGGCTGCGGGATAAGCCCCGCGACCACGGGATAATGCAGAAGGTACAGAAGTTATTGCAGCCATCCTGAATTTTTAGAAACGCACGGGTATGATGAGCAAAATCAGGCACATCCATTTCCTCAAACACACGGGTCTTCATTATATTACGCACAGCGTTTACAGGTTGACGCGACTCTTGGATCTCCTTCACAAACGGAATAATCTTATCTCGATCCTGCGTACCAATAACAAGATCAACACCTGGAATATCCATAATTTCGGCCGGAGAAGTTTGAGCGTAACAGCCCGTCACTGCCACAATGGCATCTGGATTTCGGCGAATCGCACGACGAATGATCTGACGGCTCTTCTTATCACCGGTATTCGTAACCGTACATGTATTAATTAAATAGACATCAGCAGTCTGCTCGTCAAAATCCACCTGCTCATAACCTTCTTTTTTGAACAGCTGCCAGATCGCTTCTGTATCATAAAAGTTTACTTTACAACCTAATGTGTAAAATGCCACTGATGGCATATTAAACCCCTCCCATTTCTCCTGTCTCATATAAAATGCATGCCAATGCAACCATACCTGCGGTTTCCGCACGCAAAATACGTCTTCCCAGTCCTGTAGACTGTGCCCCGGCCTGCTCAGCCTCTAGGCTTTCCGCTTCAGTAAAGCCGCCTTCCGGGCCCACCACCACCAGCACACGCGGCTTGTCTGTGGACACCCATTGTCCTGCGAAAGGCTGGATTACATCCCGTAGCTGCCGCCCCTGCTCTTTTTCATAACAATAACATATCAAATCATACCCAGCAAAAGAAGCCAGAAGTTCTTTCCACGTCAGGGGTGCGCTAATTTCCGGAATCCGATTGCGATGGCTTTGCTCAGCCGCTTCCTTCACAATCTTGCGCCAACGCTCCAGTCGCTTGCCTTCCTTTTTGGCATCATACTGTACGACCGTACGCTCGGATAAAAACGGTACGAACCCGGTGGCTCCGATTTCCGTACATTTTTGCATCACCGTCTCCATCTTGTCCCCTTTAGGAAGACTCTGCGCGATGGTGATCTGAACATGCGGTTCAGAGGTCATCTCCAGCGGTTCGATAATCGTCGCCTTCACATGGTTCTGCTCAATCGTATCCAATGCAGCTAGCGCTTCCCTGGATACCCCGTCACTGACTATAATTTTGTCACCACTACGGCCTCGCATGACTTTGGCGATATGTCGCGCGTCCTCACCCGTAACAATTGCGTGATCTTCTAGAAATTGCTCTGCCGGAATAAAATAACGCTGCATTCTCTCACACCTATTCTAAAAATAACTATTATCCACTAACGTTCCGTACAAAATCCGATGAAATCACCAAGCACCATCATATCATCTTTTGCGCCTGTATGACCAGTCTGTTCCCTTTTCCGTTTATGTTATACCAATTCTCGTAAAAAAAAGGAGCCCTTAGGCTCCAAACAATCCGGTAATGTAAAAAGAGAACTGTAAAAACTGTATATAAATCATCTGAGACAGCGTGTAAAGAGGTTCAATCGTTACAGCTCGTACTTGTGGAATTACCAGTATAAGCAGAAAAATAAAGATCGACCATTGCTCAAAGTGCTGAAGCTTGCGGCGCACAGGAGTCGGAGCCACGTCCTCCACAATCCGGTAGCCATCGAGTGGAGGCAGTGGGATCAGATTAAAGATAAACAAAAACAAATTTAAATTGATTAGCGCATTGATAAACAAATAGATTGCCTGAGCCACCCGCTGGTTCTCCATTCCCGGCAATACTTGAAAATGAAGAAGCACAGCATAGATCAGTGTAGTCACAAATGCAAGCAGCAGATTGCTCAGCGGACCAGCAGCCGATACAATAATGCCCATAAGGCGCGGGCGGCTAAAATTGTCACGATTGACCGGGACTGGCTTGGCCCAACCAAAGCCTCCGATCAACAGTAACAGCGTACCCAGCAGATCAATATGCACTGCCGGATTTAAAGTCACGCGCCCCAGTAGCTTGGCCGTAGGGTCGCCAAATTTATTGGCATAATACGCATGCGCAAATTCATGCACCGTAAACGATATGATCACAGCCAACAAGTAAAATGGAAGGACATTTAAATTTACACGAAAAATACTTTGTAAAAAATCCATGCTTACCTCTTTCTCGCCACAAACGCCAGCCAATCTTCATCCCGGTTGATTTCGGTAATCTCAAAGCCAGCAGCTTTCAATGCGGTTTCGACAGCCTCTTCTTTGTTCTTCCAAATTCCTGATGCAATATAAATACCGCCTGGCTGTAGGGCATTATATACATCATCAATGAACAACAAAATGATCTCGGCTAAAATATTAGCTACCACCAGCTTGACTGGCAGTTGAATACCCAGCGTTGGATCGCTTGCATTAAGCACGGAGAGCAAATCGCTTTCTTTAATGGTGATGCGTTCCTCCAGTCCGTTCAAACGCGTATTTTCACGCGCACTCGATACCGCCACCGGGTCGAGATCCAAGGCAAGTACATGCTTTGCTCCCAGCTTGACTGCTCCAATCGCTAAGATACCGGAGCCCGTACCAACATCAATCACTTCTTCTCCACCCTGAATCACGGATTCCAGCGTTCTCAGACAAAGGGACGTCGTCGGATGTGTTCCAGTGCCGAAGGCCATACCCGGATCAAGCTCAATAATTTTTTCATCTTCACTCGCAGGCTCATACTCTTCCCAAGTCGGTTTGATGGTCAAACGATCCGATACACGTAAAGGCTTAAAATATTGCTTCCAGGCATTAGCCCAATCATCCTCGTTGACCGTTTTCAGCTCATACCGAACCTCGCCAGGGTCAATATCAAAAGTTCTCAATTGTTCAACCCGCGGCTCAATTTGTGCACGCACGCTGTCCATGTCTACTTCTTCGGCAAAATAGCCCTTGATGATCGCTTGTCCTTCAGGGATGTCGTTCAAAGGACGATCGTACCATTGTCCATAAGACGTGTCCCGGGGCTTATTAAGCGAACCGGATTCTTCAATAGAAACCCCTCCCGCACCTGCTTCGTGCAGAAAATTCGAAATCATTTCGACGGCTTCTTCACTTGTATGTATTGTAATTTCATTCCACAACATGGTTTACATTTCCTCCTCATTTCACATGCATACATTACATTGTACTATATACTCGCATAGGAGTTCAAAAAAGCCAGTATGACAAAGACAATATTAGATTATAATGCTAGTTATTGTTACGGCTATCATCTGGTATAAATCTACTAATGAATAGAACAAAGGAGAAACATAAATAAGACGGGCTATCCCACAAATCACCTTTTTAGGTGGGATACCCGCCTTATTGTATTCTACTCGTTGTCGTTTATGATCCGTTGCTGACGGCGGTCAGCTACTTCACTACGTCGGATCGCTTCCAGATCCTCAGCATCTGCCTGCTCTGCCGAGAACTCAACATCTTCGTTTTTGGCAGATTGCATGCGTTTGATTTTCTCGGTTTTGGTCAGCACTTTATCGAACCGTTTGTTTTTAGACATCGGTCACTGCTCCTTCCAAACTTGTCACAGCATTCCACCCGCTTGTTCCACAATCGACATCGCCTGATGATGAATGGATTCGTCCACCACCGCAGTCAACAAAATATCGCGGCCTGTCGGTCCACCTTGTCCTCCATCACTCATGCCACTGGCAGCAGGATCAGCCGCAGCCAGTATCGCTGGAGACGCATCTGTAAAATCCACACCCTGTGTGAGTGAGGACAAGCTGCTAATCTGTCCTGAAAACACAGGCAGTCCGGCGTTGCCTGTAGACTGCCGCGGATACCGGCTAAAACGATCTATCGACATATCCGTTACCCGGAGAGCTTCCAGTTTTCTCGCAGCTCCCTGTGCTTCCTCAGGACTTTTGAAATACGCCAAAATATTTTTTTCGCCCATCCCAAAATCTCCCTGTGTAGTATTGAGCGCAACTCGTGTTTGAGAACATAGATCGTTACGCTTTGTTATATCCTGCTCATTGGCAAGACTTTATATTCTCCACGAAAGCTTAACGGATACAGACATTGCATTGTCATGAACAGCAGGGCAAGACGGTGAACTAAAGTTTGTGAAGAACATAACTTTTACGGACGTAAAGTAGCAGCCGGAGCTTCACCTGACATGGCTACTCCTGTCTCCCAGGCTGCGCGAATAACAGCATCCCGTACCTTTTGCACCACCTTTGGATTAAAAACCTCCGGTATGATATAAGTTTCACTTAGCTCCTCAGGGCAAATTGCATCAGCGATGGCAAGCCCGGCAGCCAGTTTCATCTCCTCGTTAATCGTCTTCGCATGGCAATCCAGAGCGCCCCGGAAAATTCCCGGAAAGCACAACACGTTATTAATCTGATTAGGAAAATCGGAGCGACCGGTAGCAAGCACACGTACATAAGGTGAAGCTATTGCCGGATCAATTTCTGGCTTCGGATTCGCCATGGCGAACACTATAGGATCAGTTGCCATGCTCTGTATGTCTTCCACAGTCAGTATATCTGGACCCGACACACCGATGAACACATCAGCTCCCACAATTACCTCAGATAAGCTTCCACTTAGATTATGCGGGTTAGTCATGTTCGCATACTCTGTCCAATGTGGGTTACTGTATTCCACATCGCGGTGAATGGCTCCTTGCCGATCGACCCCAATCAGATTACGTACCCCTGCCTTGAGCAGCATGCGCGAGCAAGCCATACCCGCCGCACCAATACCGGCAAAAACTACTTTGACATCTTCCATTTTTTTGCCGCATACCTTTAATGCATTGACCAAACCCGCTAATACCACGACTGCCGTACCATGCTGATCATCATGAAATACTGGAATGTCGAGTTCCTGCTTCAACCGTCTCTCGATCTCAAAACAGCGTGGTGAAGATATATCTTCCAAGTTAATGCCGCCAAAGGCAGGAGCGATCATTTTGACAATTTGAACAATCTCATCAGGGTCCTTCGTATTGAGACAGATTGGGAATGCGTCGACACCTGCAAATTGTTTGAACAGTACTGCCTTCCCCTCCATCACAGGCATAGCTGCCTCCGGCCCGATATCTCCTAATCCAAGTACCGCTGTTCCATCTGAAACGACTGCTACTGTATTTTTTTTGATCGTTAATTGAAACGCTTTGGCTGGATCATTGGCAATTTCCATGCAAATTTGAGCCACACCTGGCGTATAAACTTTGGACAACCCCTCCATCGTTTCAATTCGCTTCTTGGGTAAGGTCTCCATTTTGCCACCTTCGTGTAATTCTCTGATTTCATCTCTTAAACTGCCCATATATTTCTCCATCCTTTCATGACTGTATATGATATGAATTTTATAGCTTGGTCTAAAACTCATCAGCTCCATAATTGTAGTAACAAGGTGGCTAAAATGACGGTGCCTGCTCCACCAATCCGTGTTGCAATTTGGGCAAAAGGCATCAGTTCCATCCGATTGGATGCAGACAGAATGGCTACATCGCCCGTGCCCCCCAATCCGCCGCGACAACTGGTCACCAAGGCAGCTTCTACGGGATACATATGAATCCATTTTCCTGTGAAGTATCCAGTAACAATCAATGCAACCACTACAGATGCACAGGTGATCGCATAAGGAACCGTTAGAATCCCAACTACACTATCTAATGGCACATACAAAATGCCTAACCCCACCATCAAGGGCCACGTCAAACTAGCGGTTATACATTTGTACAAATGAAAAGCTCCCTGCTCCAATGTGTTCGGCATGATCTGAATGCACTTTATTAATGCGGCCGCCAGAATCATGAGAATCGGCCCTGGAATATGGAGATACGGCTCTAGCAGCTTACCCACAATAAAGAAAGTACAGGCCAACAGCAGACCACCACCCATTAATGGAAAAGAAACGGTTTGTCCCAAGTTTACCGGAGCTAACTTGTCTTCGTCTTTTTCTAGTTTTAACAACCTTCCGTTACCAGAAGTTTTTGGTTTTTTCTCCGCTAATCTCTTCAAGACCCCTGCACCTATAATTGCAACAATGTTACCGATAATGGCAGCCGGGATAAACTGGGATACGAATACCGCAGAATCCTTGCCCAGTATCATTCCATACGAAATGGACAACGGTAAAATACCTTCTCCAATCCCACCGGAAATAATCGGAATGATGATGAAAAAAAATGTATGATAAGCACTGTAGCCAAAAGCCATACCCACCACCATACCGACAGCAACAGCAGCAATAGATCCTATGATAATGGGGGCAAAAATTTTGACAATTCCATTCATCAGCATTTTGCGATCCATGCCAAGAATGCTTCCTGTTACTAGACATGCGATGTAAAAATAAAGAAAATTCGAGGTTTTCATAAGCGTGTGCACAGCCCCCATTGCAGATGGACTGAACATATTCCAAAATACCATTAACGATGGAACCATAAGGGATAAAATGGCTGGCCCGCCTATATGTTTGAGCAGTGGAAGTTTGGCCCCCAGATCACTGAGCAGTATACCTAAAATCATGATGACGGCAAACCCGCCCAATAGATCGTTCGGAAGTCTTTCTGTAATTGCAGCCGCATAAACAATTAGCGCAATCACGGCATATAGCGGAAGAGGAATAACTCCCACCTTTATCCTGCCCAGCATCCTAAACCCATCTACAGTATTTTTACTCCATCTTTGCCCCTTTTGAATGACAGGCTGGTTCGTAGCATTTTCCATAAATCTCCCTCCATAAAGTGAAGAATGATGATCATGTTCCCATTCTACACCTTGGAAAACGCTTTATTTGGTTTTAAAACTAAGAACTAACTTTAGTAACTAAAGTAATCAGAAATAGGGCTAAATATAACTATTCATGATTCCTTCTGCCTGCGGCAACACCTGGTATTGGTAAACAGGACGTCCAATGGTACCATATATAGTTTCCATAGAAAGCACTTCAATCTCTGTCATAAAAGCCAGATACTTGCGCATAGACACCCTGGAGATCCCTGCACTCTCCGCAATATCCTCGGTGGAAAACAGAACCTTATGATGCTGCTGGATACAATTCCATATCATAGCCAGCGTGGATTTCGTTATCCCCTTAGGCAACCGTGCCAAGTCTTTAGTCAAGCTTTTATGATAAATCAGTCGGTCCAGCTCCTCCTGCGACAGTAGACTACGCTCACGAACAATACTAATGTGTTCTCGGTACCCGGTAAGGGCCTCTAAAAAACGGTTAAAGTGGAAAGGCTTGATTAAATAATCCACCGCGCCAAAGTTCATCGCTTTTTTGATGCTACTCATGTCACTTGCAGCTGAGATGACAATAACGTCCACATTCACTCCAGCCTCCCGTATAAATGACAGTAAATCGAGGCCATTACTTTCTTGCATATACACATCCAGCAATATCAGATCAATGGCTTGTTCAGCTATATATTTCTTAGCCTTTTCCACCGAAGAAGCCCAACCACCACATTGGAAACCCTCTACCTGCTCCGTATATTTGCGGTTGAATTCCGCAACCATCGGATCATCTTCTACAATCAGGACATTAATCATGTTCATCATTCCCCGCTATAATGTATGGAATCTTAATCTGAAAACAGCACCCCTGCTCGACTGGGATCAACTTTACACTACCTTGTAGCCTTTTCACGCTTTGCGACACTAGGTAAAGTCCCATCCCTCGCGACTCTCCCTTGGTCGAAAAACCTTTTTCAAAAATGGCCTTCCCAAGGCCCTCCGGTATACCTGGACCATTGTCGCACATGATACAGGTCAGACAGCCATTTTTCTGGTTTTCTTCATAATAAAGTGAAAGGGTAATCCGCTTGTGCTCCAGAGATTCCATCGCCTCCACTGCATTATCAAACAGATTGCCAAGAATAGTAATCAGTTCATGAGTCGTTTGAGTTTGACTGGATTCAGGCAAGTAACTACCCGGAGTCAGTTCAAAATTTACCCCTGCCTCTCTGGCCCGGCTTAATTTCCCTAACACAAACCCCGCCATCACTGGGTCCTTAAGCTGCCGAGTAATGGAGCCAATCTCTACTTGATGATGCTCGACAGCATCCATAATATAGTGCTCCAGTTTATCATACATTCGCAAATGCACCATCCCCATAATGACATGCAACTTGTTCATAAATTCATGAGCCTGCGCGCGTAGTGCTTCCGTGTACAGAGAAACTCCTGTCAAACGTTCAGCAAGCTGTTTCATCTCCGTCTTATCCCGAAAGGTTACAATGGCTCCGACAATTTTTCCTTTGACCCGTATCGGAACACTGGTGGTCAGCAAGGTGATCCCACCCAGCTCCATTTCCTCATCCATCAGTGGAGTGCTTACTTCCAAGACCTCTTGTAATCGGAAAGCAGATAAATAAACAGTAATTTCCTGTCCAGAGAATGAGAAATCTTCAATCCCCGCTTGCCTCAGTAGACGGATCGCTTCTGCATTCATCAGCATGATACGACCGCATTCATCCACCGCAATGACGCCTTCCTTGATGGACTGTAACATCGCGCTGCGTTCCTCCAGCAAACGTGCGATTTCCGGCGGCTCCAGACCGACCAGCATATTTTTGATTTTACGAGCCAGCACAACCGCTCCTCCTGTGCCAATCAACATTCCGATCCCAATGGCGATAGCAATAAGACGGGTGTTGCCTTCCTGGGCCCGCTGTACATCCTGCATGGATATACCGACAACAATCGCACCTACCTGTTTTCCCGTCACACTAAACACGGGGGAGAAGGCCCGCATGGACATGCCCAATGTCCCCTTTGCAACGGACACGCTCTCCTGACCGTGAAGTGCAGTATACTCGTCCCCTCCGACAAAGGCTTTGCCGATCCTCCTAGCATCCGGGTGGGTTTTACGAATTCCCTTCATATCCATAACCACGACAAATTGGATATGATTCGCCGTTGAGACCTTCTTCACATACTCCTGCATGGAAGGAGAAGAACCTGTCTGTTGCAATTGCTCAATAATAAGCGGTGTATGGGCGAGTGTACGCGCAATGGACATTGCCTTTTCCTCGAGCCCCTTCTCCGTTTCATGCTCAACTCTCTCGGCAAATAACAGTGTTACTGGCAGGAGCACAAGTGCCATAACCAGACATACGAGCAGCGTTATTAGACCTCTAAGCTTTAATATCGGCTTACCTCGACGCAGACTTGTCCGTATTTTTTCGATGGAACTCACCCCTTTCTAGTTGATAGAAGCTCAATTGTTAACTCTGGTTATACAAAAATGGCTATGTATGTGTTTACGTGAATATAAAAAAAGGGACTATCCCGCAATTGCGGAATAGTCCCTCGGATTCATAATTGAAGCTCCGCGATTTCGACTTTGGCTTAGTCGCCTCGGAAAGCCCGCTTCACACGGTCAAAAAAGGACTGCTCATTCTCATGTGTCTGCTCTCCACTAAGCGAAGAGAACTGACGCAGCAAATCCTTCTGTTCCTCACTCAGCTTGCTAGGCGTTACCACGACTACTTTAATATGCTGGTCACCTTGACCTACGCCGCGCAGTTTTGGCACACCCTTTCCTTTAAGACGGAAATAAGTCCCTGTTTGCGTGCCTGCTGGAACTTTCAGCTTCACTTTCTCGGTCAACGTCGGGATCTCCACCTCATCTCCCAACGCTGCCTGTGAGAACGTAAGCGGAATTTCACAGTAGATATCGTCTCCTTCACGCTCAAAGAAGTCGTGCGACTTCACGCGGAATACGACGTACAGGTCACCTGCCGGTCCTCCGTTGACACCGCCTTCGCCTTCACCGTTGATACGCATTTGTGCGCCGTCATCCACACCCGCCGGAATGCGAATATGAATTTTACGTTTCTTGCGGACACGGCCTGATCCGCTACAAGTCGTACATTTTTCTTTGATGATTTTACCGGAACCGCCGCAATTGGAGCAGGCGCGTCGGTTAACCATGCGGCCAAACGGTGTATTCTGCACCACTTCTTCCTGTCCACTGCCGTGGCAGACGGAACAGGTCTGTGGTTGAGTGCCCGCTTTGGCTCCTGTACCATGACACGTATCACATGTTTCCGTACGTTCAATTTGAATGTCGGTTTCTTTACCAAACACCGCTTCTTTGAATTCAATCGTCATCGTATATTGAAGATCGTTCCCTCGTTGCGGTGCATTCGGGTCACGTCGACCATTACCGCCACCAAAGAACATATCAAAAATATCACCAAATCCGCCACCGAAGTCGGCACCACCGAAGCCGCCTCCCATGCCCTGATTCGGGTCTACATGACCGTATTGGTCGTATCTTGCCCGCTTCTGACCATCACTGAGGACATCGTAAGCTTCTTTAACTTCTTTGAATTTAGTTTCTGCGTCCGCAGCCTTGTTCACGTCCGGATGATACTGACGCGCAAGCTTACGGTAAGCCTTTTTGACTTCTTCATCCGAAGCGCCTTTTGCGACACCCAGCACTTCATAATAATCACGCTTATCAGCCAATGTTCCACCCCCATGCCTACAACGTGTCTGCACTACATATAAAAGGAAAGCCAAAGGCGCGGGATGACCCGGCTTTGACCTTCCCATCATTTCAAGGCAGTACAACCCGTAATATGCTTATTTATCTTGGAAATAACAGTTACCCTTAGGCTAATTGTTATTTATCAAGGCAGCTACGCTGCTAATTATTGTTCAGTATATCATAACGTACCGGTATACCGTAAAGTTGCCACTACCCGATCCGTTGCTTAGTCTTTCTTCTGATCTTCGTCAACAACTTCATAGTCCGCATCAACTACATTGTCACGGCCTTTGCTGTCTGCTGCTCCGTCTTGAGCTTGCGCTGCTTGAGCAGCTTGCTCATACAATTTCACAGACAATTGCTGAACAATCTCAGTCAGCTCTTCAGTAGCTTTTTTGATGTCTTCCAGGTTGTCAGTTTCCAGTGCTTTTTGCAGATTTTCTTTAGCTGCATTTGCTTTTTCGACTTCACCTGCATCCGCTTTTTCGCCCAGATCTTTAATCGTTTTGTCTACGGAGTAGATCAGTTGGTCTGCAGCGTTTTTCGCTTCTACCAACTCTTTACGTTTCTTATCTTCTTCCGCATGCAACTCGGCATCCTTCATCATACGTTCTACTTCTTCGTCACTCAAGCCGCTAGAAGAAGTGATCGTAATTTTTTGGCTTTTACCTGTGCCTTTATCTGTAGCAGATACGTTCACGATACCGTTCGCATCCAGATCGAAAGTAACTTCGATTTGCGGTACACCACGTGGTGCTGGAGGGATATCTCCCAATTGGAAACGGCCCAGTGTTTTGTTGCCTGCTGCCATTTCGCGTTCACCTTGCAGCACGTGAATTTCTACGCTAGGCTGATTGTCGGCATACGTCGAGAATACCTGCGATTTGCTCGTAGGGATTGTCGTGTTACGATCAATCATTTTAGTGAATACGCCACCTGCGGTTTCAATACCGAGGGACAGTGGAGTTACGTCAAGGAGAACGACGTCTTTCACATCACCTGTCAATACACCTGCTTGAACTGCCGCGCCCAAAGCTACCACTTCATCAGGGTTTACACCTTTGTGAGGCTCTTTACCTGTCAGTTTTTTGATTGCTTCTTGTACAGCTGGAATACGTGTGGAGCCGCCGACCAGAACGATTTTATCGATGTCGCTAGCACTCATGCCTGCATCTTTCATCGCTTGACGAGTAGGTCCCAAAGTACGTTCTACGAGACCTGCGGACAATTCTTCAAACTTCGCACGAGTCAGGTTCAACTCCAAATGCTGTGGAACGCCATCAGCTACTGTGATAAACGGCAAGGAAATTGTCGTTGTCAACACGCCGGACAGTTCTTTTTTCGCTTTTTCTGCTGCATCTTTCAGACGTTGTACAGCTGCTTTATCTTTGCTCAGATCAATACCTTGATCTTTCTTGAACTCATTTACGAGGTAATCAATAATCACTTGGTCAAAGTCATCGCCACCCAGCTTGTTGTCGCCGCTTGTTGCTTTAACTTCGAAGAAACCATCGCCCAGTTCTAAAATGGATACGTCGAATGTACCGCCGCCCAAGTCATATACGAGGATGGTTTGGTCTTCGGATTTTTCCATACCATATGCTAATGCAGCTGCTGTTGGCTCATTGACAATCCGCAGAACTTCCAGACCGGCAATTTTACCTGCATCCTTAGTTGCTTGACGTTGACCATCATTGAAGTATGCTGGAACAGTGATAACCGCTTGAGAAACCGTTTGGCCCAGGTAAGCTTCAGCGTCAGCTTTCAGCTTTTGCAAAATCATAGCGGAAATTTCCTGTGCGGAATATTCCTTACCGTCAATGTTTTCTTTATGATTTGTACCCATGTGGCGCTTGATGGACATGATTGTACGATCCGGGTTCGTAATTGCTTGGCGTTTTGCCGTTTCCCCTACAGTACGCTCCCCATCTTTTTTGAAACCGACAACGGAAGGGGTTGTGCGCGCGCCTTCCGGATTTGGAATAACGACGGCTTCGCCGCCCTCCATAACAGCCACACAAGAGTTGGTTGTACCTAAGTCAATACCGATTACTTTGCTCATCGGACAATTCCTCCTTCTGTATATACGAGGCCCTCAGGCCAGAATGGTTGAATCAAAATGATGTAATTCTAATGTATATAGAAACAGTTACATGCTAACTTTTACCATCGCTGGACGAAGCACCTTGTCCTTCAGCATGTATCCTTTTTGTACCTCTTCAACAACGATGCCTTCATCATGCTCTTCGCTCTCCACCTGCATAATAGCCTGATGGAAATCAGGATTAAACGGTTGTCCCACTGCATTCATGGCCGTCACTCCCTCTGCCTGAAGCACACTCTCAAACTGGCGGAAAATCATTTCCACGCCTTTGGTGAATGACTCAGACTTCGCTCCTTGCGATGCTGTTGCCAGCGCTCGCTCGAAGTTATCCAGAACAGGCACCAACTCGGTAACAAGCTTCATAGACGCATATTTAGCAAGGTCTTCCTTTTCTTTCAGCGTACGGCGGCGAAAATTATCAAAATCCGCCTGTGCGCGCAAAAACCGTTGCTGATGCTCCTCAGCCTCTGCACGAAGTTTTGCCACCTCTGTGTTTTCTTCCTCGGCTTCCAGTGCTGCCGCTTCATTCACCAGCTCGTCCTGCTGGTTCGTTTCGGCGGCTTCCTCTGTGCTTACATTTTGTTGTTTGTCATCTTGGAACGCTTGTTCTTCCTTCAAAATGTTTCACCTCCTTCAAGTTGTAACTCCCCTTATAAAAGCACGCAACAATGCACCCGCGCAGGATACAAACCGTATCCCAGCGCGGAACATGTAGGACCGCAACCTATGCGATCTTATTTTATTTAAACCGTTGCGTTAGCATTGCGGTCAAATCCTTAGACAGGATACCCAAAATATTAATAACTCTCGCATACTCCATCCGCGTCGGACCCAATATACCTATAGTACCCAACGCTTCTCCGTCTACTGCATATGTAGCAGTAATCAGGCTGCAATTGGCAAATGCTTCATGATCATTTTCTGTGCCGATGCGGACTTGAATTTCAGGTGCTCCGGCTACAGGAGTCATCAGTTTAAGTAGCGTTGGTGTTTCCTCCAGCAGATCGAGAATATGTTTAACCTTTTCTACATCTTTAAATTCAGGCTGATTCAGCATGTTCGTCGCACCGCTTAAATATAGGCGCTGATCTGATTCATTATCGAGTGCTTTATCCAGCACCTTCATAGCGTCCTCAAAATGAGATACATGCTTCTCCATTTCCTGACCCAGCGCGGTGTAAAGACGTGATTTAAGCTGATAAATCGGTACACCGACCAGCTTGCTGTTCAGTAAATTCACAACCTTTTCCATCTCGGAGATTGAAATTCCAGGCGGAATATCCACCGTTTTATTCTCCACCTGACCGGTATTGGTCACGATAATCGCCACAGCCGTCGTTTCGTTGAGCGGCAACAGCTGAAAATGACGCAACGAAGTATGAAAAACCTCCGGCCCAAGCAGGATGGAAGTATAATTGGTCATATGGGACAAAATGCCTGATGCATGCTGGATCACTTGCTCCATTACATTCAGCTTTTCGGCGTAAAAGGCTTTTAGTTCCCGCATTTCCATAGGCTTCAGTGTATTTAGCGGCACCAAATGGTCCACATAATAACGATAGCCTTTATGAGACGGGATGCGTCCCGCAGAAGTATGGGGTTGCTCCAGATAGCCCTGTTCCTCCAAATCCGACATTTCATTACGGATTGTGGCTGGGCTGAATCCGACATCCTGCCTTTTGGATATGCTGCGGGAACCCACTGGCTCAGCCGAACGAATGTAGTCATCAATAATCGCATTCAAAATGAGTCTCTGACGTTCGGTTAACAAGCGAATCCCCCCTTGTCATTTATCCATAATAGCATGATTGTTAAATGGAATCATTAGCACTCGTTCGCGATGAGTGCTAACTGATAATACAAAAATACCAAACCGACCTGATCATTGTCAAGTCAGATCAGTATTTTCAATAAACCAGATTTATTACATCCATTTGGATGACTACAATGAAACAGACTATTTGCACTTTTTCACGGAAAACCTCATTATTCATCATATCCAAACCGTATTTATGTATAGGCAACAGAAAACTGAAAAATTTGAGACTGTGTCTACAAACTGTATAACTTTATTGCCTTTAAGGAGGAATGGGATCTGAGAAGCAAGCGCCGCAACCTTTTATACGCATTAATCGCTCTTTTACCTACAATTTGTATGTTTTACATTTTAATCGAATTGTTTCCGTACACAGGACTAGGAAGAATACTTGCTTTGCCACTAGTTTTTATTCTGAACGCTGCCCTTATCATTTCGGTGATCCACTTAATTCGTAAATTAAGCCTCCTATGGTGTGCCTTAATTTTGGTCCCTACAATTCTGTTAAGCATGTGGAATACCATTTTATTTTACCCACAAGAATTCAGTCCAAGCATTCCCAAGCAAATCAAATATAGTGTGGCAGCTATACTGCATTATGATGATGTAACACCAGCCGACTGGGAAGGGTACACATATCATCCAAGCCGAACCGGAGAGTCTGAAAAATATGTTGTCGCCTTGTATAAATACAAGCGTCAGGTCCCGTTAGATGGCACTACATACTTTTATAATGATACGGATTACCATAAGGACCATCCCATAAGAAGCTTGAGTGATATACCTTCGGAACTGGAGCCTCATCATCAATTCATTTGGTGGTTACTCCAAACATTTGAGAAATAAACAGGGGCACAATAATGTAAGCCGTAACACATACACACGTCTACGTCCTGATAAAAAAACACTGAACTGACCTCATTATTGACAGGTCAGTTCAGTACTTTCAACACTGCGATTTCATCACAATTGTTTTGCTTACTACAGTGAATGCAGTCGGTCCATACCTTCTCGGGGAAAATCTCTTTGCTAACTACATCAAAACCGTTTTTTATAAAAAAGGATACCTCGTAGGTCAGTGCCATAATTTTAGGAATACGTTGCCGCCGTGCTTCTATAATAAGGCCTTCCACAAGCTTGGAGCCTATCCCCATTCCTTTATGCCCCTCAGAGATGCCAAGGGAGCGAATCTCTACCAAATCAGCCCCCAATTTGCATAAAGAACCACAGCCAACGACTTGGCCGTCCACCTCTGCAACAATAAACAGCTCCAGTTGGCGCGTAAGCACTTCCCTTGAACGTGGCAGCATAATCCCCCGCTCTGCATAGCCACTAATCATTTGATATAAAGGCTCCACATCCTCAGGAACCGCACTTCTGCACAATACATCTTTACACACTGAAGCCATCTTGCTCTCCTCCTGCCGCTTGCCGCATATAATGAATAAATATACAACATAACGCATAGAATCGCAATACTCCATTTACCCTGCTGTGGCAGAATGGTGTAATAAAATGATAGCCCAGCTTACGATGTCAAAATGTATTGTATTGAAACCTGCAACTTATGAATTTACCGTGATAGAACCGATGAACTCTGCAAATACGTCATTTCCGAATAAAATACCGCGTTCGCTCAAACGATACCCATCCTCGATTGATTCAATTAATCCCGCATTCAGCATTTTTCTGAGAGGAACTGTAAACGTGTCTTCCAATGTCTGACCAAATTGAGCTTCAAAACGGGATTTAGACACACCTTCCAGCATTCTCAAACCGACCATGAGGAAATCCTCCATGGCTTCCGCCGTCGGCACCTCAAAACTGTCCAAACGCGGTAACCCATTCCGAGTAGCCTCCACATAAGGGTTAATGCCCTTAATGTTCATATGACGCTCTCTGCCAACATAACCATGTGCCCCAGCGCCAAGACCGTAATAATCCTCATTACGCCAATAAGTCATATTGTGCTTACTTCCCAAACCTGGTTTTGCGAAATTGCTAATTTCATACTGTTCATAACCCGCTTCTTTCATGCGACGCATGAGGAGCAAATACATTTCCAGCTCGTCATCTTCATGTGGAAGCGGCAGCTGATTTTTCTGGTACAACGTGTGGAAGAGCGTATTCTCTTCAACCTTCAAACTGTAGATAGAGTAATGAGGAAGTCCCAACTCTAGGGCTCTACTGACGCTTTCATCCAGCATGTCCACCGTTTGGTTAGGCAAACCGAACATCAGGTCAATCGACAGATTGTCCAAGCCGGCCTTACGTGCGTTTTCCAAACTACGATAGACGTCATCTGTACTATGAATACGACCTATGCCTGTAAGCAGCTCATTCTGGAAAGCCTGCACACCAAAGCTGAGTCGATTGACGCCGCCTTCTTTCATCACAGAAAGTTTTTCAAAATCAGTTGTGCCTGGATTG
This sequence comes from Paenibacillus sp. ALE2, assembly GCF_054113385.1. Taxonomy (NCBI): domain Bacteria; kingdom Bacillati; phylum Bacillota; class Bacilli; order Caryophanales; family Paenibacillaceae; genus Paenibacillus; species Paenibacillus sp. ALE2. The sequence continues at coordinate 3,510,013 of NZ_CM134213.1, read as the reverse complement.
GCTTCCATAGAAAACTCAATATCTTCCGCCCAGTTTGGAAAATAGGTACGAACGCTCTTCAGGAAATATTCCATTTCCTTCGGATTGAGGGTTGTTGGGGTTCCGCCCCCGACAAAAATGGTTTTTATCTGTCCTGGCGGGTGAAGTTTGACCGTATGTTCCATCTCCCGTTCCAAGGCATACAGATATTCCATAACAGGCTGATCCTTGAGCACATAAGAGTTAAAGTCACAGTAAAAGCATTTATTCGTGCAAAAAGGTATATGCAGATAAACCGCTTGAGGCGCGGATGAATATTCATGTTTTTGTATGGATGCGGTCATACCGATCCTCCTTGTCGATTCAGGGTTTAGTGAGAAAATGAGCCGAGGTCGAGACCAACCGCTTCGTGTTCCATTTGATCTTCTGATCGCTGTTACTCCCCAATTTTCCATTATATAAGCACTCTTAGGGATAAAATTGGGGAGTAAAGGCGAACGCTACGCTTCTCCAGATTCAAATGGCCCACTCCGCTGCTGCCCACCACGAAGTCGGCCCATTTTTGTGGTGTAGGTGTTGCAGTAAAAGAGACACTGCTTTAAGAATTACTCTAAAGTTTTAATGATACTATGCTTTGTTACGCTGATTGTAACTTGAACGAGCTCTCTGTCCTGAATAGCTTGCTCAAATAAAGAACGTCCATTCTCCATGCATGGCAAATGCCCCATGAAAGAATGGACGAATACTTCAAACTGCTTTACTCATCTATCTTCAGTACCGCCATAAATGCTTCCTGTGGTACTTCTACGTTACCGACCTGCTTCATACGCTTCTTGCCTTCTTTTTGCTTCTCAAGCAGCTTCCGTTTACGGGAAATATCGCCGCCATAACATTTGGCCAAGACGTTTTTACGCATAGCCTTAACGGTTTCACGCGCAACAACCTTTGTTCCTACAGATGCCTGGATTGGCACCTCGAACATTTGCCGCGGGATCAACTCGCGCAGCTTCTCACAAATGATACGTCCGCGGTGGTAAGCTCGATCTCTATGCACGATGAACGACAGCGCATCGACCTGCTCACCATTCAACAGAATATCCATCTTCACCAGATTTGATTGGCGATAGCCTGAAATCTCATAGTCAAAGGAAGCATAGCCTTTGGTGCTGGATTTAAGCTGATCAAAGAAATCATATACGATTTCAGACAAAGGAATCTGGTACGTAATTGTTACCCGTGTTGTATCTAGGTACTCCATGTTCACGTACTCACCACGCTTGTTCTGACAAAGCTCCATAACTGTACCTACATAATCATTTGGCACGATGATGCCCGCCTTAACATATGGCTCTTGTACATGTTCAATACGCCCTACTTCTGGGTAGTTGGACGGGTTATCGATTTCGATCGTTTCCCCATTAGTCAATTGTACACGGTAAATTACGCTTGGTGCCGTTGTAATCAACGGAATATTGAATTCACGTTCAATACGTTCCTGAATAACGTCCATATGCAGCAGACCAAGGAAACCGCAACGGAAACCGAAGCCCAGCGCACTGGATGTTTCCGGTTCAAAGCTGAGCGAAGCATCGTTCAGCTGCAGCTTTTCAAGCGCCTCACGCAGATCGTTGTATTCCGATGTTTCAATCGGATACAGACCGCAATACACCATCGGATTAATTTTCCGATAGCCTGGCATCGGTTCTGGTGTTGGATTTTTGGCATCCGTTACCGTATCCCCGACACGAGTGTCGCCCACATGCTTGATTCCGGCCACGATAAAACCAACATCACCGATATTTAGCTCATCCACAATCGTCATACGTGGCATGAAAGCTCCAACCTCGATAACCTCAAACGTTTTGTCAGTCGCCATCATTTTAATTTTCGAACCCGCACGGATACTGCCGTCCACAACACGTACATATACGATTACGCCTTTATAAGGATCATAATGCGAATCGAAAATAAGCGCCTTAAGCGGATTATCCGGATTTCCTTGCGGAGCAGGCACACTTCTGACCACCTGTTCCAATATTTCCTTGATACCGATTCCAGCTTTGGCTGAAGCATGTACAGTTTCACTCGTGTCCAAACCGATAACATCCTCGATTTCCTGCTTTACCCGTTCAGGATCAGCACTTGGCAAATCAATCTTGTTAAGCACTGGCAAAATCTCCAGATTGTTGTCGAGCGCCAAATAAACATTAGCCAATGTCTGCGCCTCAATCCCCTGTGCTGCGTCTACTACCAGCAAAGCACCTTCGCAGGCTGCCAAACTACGAGATACCTCATAGGTAAAATCGACGTGTCCCGGTGTATCAATCAAATTCAAAATGTACTCTTCGCCGTCATCGGCCTTATAGGTGAGTCGCACTGCCTGGAGCTTAATTGTAATCCCGCGCTCCCGCTCCAGTTCCATCTGGTCAAGCACTTGCTCCTGCATTTCGCGGGAAGTGAGTGCACCGGTGTACTCCAAGATCCGGTCAGCCAGCGTGGATTTACCATGGTCTATATGTGCAATGATACTAAAGTTCCGAATTTTACGTTGTCTTGCCAAAATGTCAGTCATGCCTTACCCCCACACAATGCCTAGTATCAATCAGCTTATTATAGCAGTTGTAAGGGGGGGCAGCAATATTTCTATTCTGTTACCCCGTCAAATACAGATACAACCCAGCGAATACCTTGTCTTGACAGGTTTTGAAGCAGCCCAGCCGTTTTATCGGCCATGGTATCCACCGAAGCCTGCTGCGCCTTTACGGCTAGCAGCTCACGAGGCGTCTCTAGGCCCTGCCGAATATTGTCATTTTGAGCAGTCTTCGTATCCCATTCATGTGTCCAGCGTGCGGTCTGCTCCTCACTTCGTTCGTTTGTTTTTCCTTCATTCGTGTCCGTTTGTGGCTCAAACTCGACCTTTCCACTTGTATTATACGTACGATTATACGCTCGGGCATTAGCTGCCGGGGTATCTTCAATCACCGTCTGCTCATAATCAACTTTCTGTTGATTCACCGATGAAACTGGATTCTCGTCCCATTCCGGGCCATAGACTGAGCGCAGGCCAGAGCCTGCCAGCTGCATGCCAAGTAATACGCCTGCTCCGATCAGAAGCACAAATCCAAGCGCTTTTTTACGAAAATGTCCAGTCATTATATCCCCCCCTAACTGCTACCTTATTTAATTACCGCTGTTGTTCTTTTTGGTGTCAGATACGTTGGTACCCGCCTTCTGTGCTTTCTGATCCTCCCAATACACTTCACTGATCATGTCCGCCAAAACGTCAGAAGTTCGTTTTAACTCCTCCTCGGTGTTGTCAATCCCTCCGATTTCGATCAAAATGCTATGAGAAGACAAGCTTTGATTGTATTCACCATTGTTTCCTTTGCCGCCATCTTTTCCCCATACACCGCGCGATACGCCGTGATATGATTTTTCCAGCTTTTCATGAATGCGAGCAGCAAAAGCTTCATTTTTGCGCCAATTTTTGTTGTCATGTCCGATAATAAAATACACTTTGGCATAAGAAAGTCCATTAATCGTGGCTGTTGTTTTTCCATGACGTTGGGAATCACGATGAATATCGAGCAGATAAGTTAAACCTTTATTTTGAGCCAAAGCCTCCTTGACTGTTGTGCGTGAATATTTATAGGAGTAGTTCCAATTGTAATTTTGAACTGTGGTGGCATAATCCTTGTTTACATGCAGTGTAGATATCCCTTGCTTTTCCAGTCTCTTCTTTACAAAGTCTCCTACCCTTGATACATTAGCTGACTTAGAGCCTGAATTGGGGTTGGAACTGGTTTTGCTCAGTAATGGGTTATATGCTTCTCTGGGATGAGAATGGTAGATTAATATACGCTTCTCCCCTTTGGCGGAATCACCTGGATCATCCTCACGTGCAGGGTCTGTTTCCGGTGTTGTCGGAATATCCGGCGTAGTAGACGGCGGGTTCTCAGCTGCGTTTGAGCTCCCAGGGGTATCTGTCGTTCCCTGATCAGGCTGATAATCCGTAGGACCCTCTACCTTGATGTTCCCCGAACCCTTACGCAGCAAGACAGGCGCTCCAGCAGCCATGCCAGGAATTTCACGAGAAATGAGACTTTTGGGATCTTGCGGATTAATACCTGTAAGCATCTGAAAAACAAATGGCGACCATTGTTCACCCGACAACGAAGAATGCTGTTTCTTTTGTGCCAAATGAGGTACCTCCATACCTAGCATATCCGCGAAAAAACCGCTGGACACCGAGCCTGCCAATCCTTTCATCGAAGAAACAGGAGAAGTTTGCAAACGATTTTCTGCCAGCCCTCCTAGTCCCAAAACGACAAATAAAAGCGCCGAGCCCATGATGAGCAGCACAAGCGTATGTCCCATTGCCAAAATTTCGATACCTTTTCTTCTCCATCTTCCGACGTTCCAGGTCTGAATTTTTTTCATGTGAGCCTTGTCCTCCTTCGTCCCGTCGAAACCCGCTTATTACATTCAGAACACAGGGTTCCTATCTGTTTCGGAAATCTCTTATACTTCAACTCTATGAACGGAGAACAATTACTAGAACACAAAAATCTCTATCTACAGGACAAGCCCATCCCTTTTTGAAAGAGATAGGCTACCTGTTAAATAGAGATTTTCTGTCGTGTCTTAGAAAGATGGTTTTGCTAGCCTTTCATTAATGCGTATAAGCGGCGACATTGTCGGGATCAACAGCCTCATGTAGAGCTGCGTTCAAACCGGTCGCAATGATATTCGCGATATCTTCAATAAATTCATCGATCTCTTTTGGAGTCACAATCAAATCATGCCCCAGCGGTTGAAGTACCTCTCTCACCAGCCCGAGTCTCTCAGGTTCTGAAATATCATCCAACATTCCCAGAATTACTTTGGTAGAAGCCTTTTCTTTGGTAAAATGCGTTTTCATCAGTTCGATTACATTATTGACGATGGTCGAAGCATAGCATACCGTTGGAACGCCGATAGCAATACACGGAACCCCCATAATATCCTTGGTGATACCGCGGCGCTTGTTGCCAATACCTGAACCCGGATGTATTCCGATATCCGCCACCTGGATGGTCGTATTGACACGCTCCAGTGAACGTGACGCCAAAGCATCAATAGCAATAATAAGCTCTGGTTTTGTGCGGTCCACAATGCCTTGAACGATCTCACTGGATTCGATTCCCGTGATACCAAGAACACCCGGCGCAATCGCACTCACATCCCGATATCCAGGGTTGATCTGATCAGGTGTCAGTTCAAAATATTGACGGGTGACCATTAAATTTTCAACGACAAGCGGACCCAGCGAATCAGGAGTAACGTTCCAATTCCCCAGTCCTACCACCAGCACCCTTGCCACCTTAGAGATCCCTATTTTTTGTATAAAATGCTCCATTTCTTTTGCAAAGGCAATGGCTACACGTTGTTGGAGTCCAGTGTCGCCTTCACGCAAGCCAGGTACTTCGAGCGTAACGTAATGCCCTTGTACCCGCCCAATACGGTTGGCTCCTTCCTCATTTAATACATCCAGCCGCGTAATTTTAATCCCGTTATCTTCCTCCACATTCTCATTTATACCCGTCAGCGGGACAGGCTGATTCCGTTCTGCCAGCTCTCTTGCCTCTAATGCCAAATCCGTGCGTACCGCATACTTCTGCAAATCCAGATCCATCTTTTAAACCTCCTTATATACCATCTCTGGCTATAGTGTGCGAGACACCCAACAGGTTTATGCACATCCATTTTCATCCTGTAATTTGCATCGTCTCAGAATGTTTTCTTATTGCAATTTGAGGTGTGGCATGCTAAAATATTTTAAGTTGTGAAACGTTTGTGTTCATAAGTAATGCCTTTACAGGAGGTGAATGTAATGCCAAACATCAAATCCGCTATCAAACGCGTTAAAACTAGCGACAAACGCCGTGCGTTGAACGCTTCCCAAAAATCCGCGCTTCGTACAGCAGTTAAAGCTGCCGATACAGCGTTGGTAGGTAACGAAGCTGAAGCTGCTGCTGCTGCTTTCAAAGTGGCTTCCCAAAAGCTGGACAAGGCTGTAACTAAAGGTCTGATCCACAAAAATGCAGCTGCTCGCAAGAAATCTCGCTTGGCGAAAAAACTTAACGCTCTTACAGCTCAAGCGTAAGCACGAGCTACTTTTATACGTTAATGAAAAAATCCTGACCAGCCTTGGCTGATCAGGATTTTTTAGTTTATAACTTTACGAGATTAGATTGAAGCGCCTGCCCCCATTTTCATTAAAAACAGTTCCAGTCCCAGCACCTTGTCAACGACACCTGTCTTCATATGATAGTCCAGCTCGCCCAGTTCATAGAGAAGCTGGCGCAGCTGCTCAGAACGGAAGCGTCGTGCTTGATCCCCTGCAACTTTCACCCCATAAGGATGCAAGCTGAGCTGACTCGCAATTTGTTGCTGAGAATAGCTTTGACCTGCCAGCTCTTTGACCTGCAACATAATACGAAACTGCCGTGTGATCAAAGCTGCTATCTTGATGGGTTCTTCTTTTTGCTTAAGCAATTCATAAAAAATACTGAGCGCCTTATCCAGCCGCAAATTAGCCAGATCCTCAACCATCGCAAATACGTTCTGCTCTGTATTACGAGGCACAAGGGATTCAATGTCAGCGGATGAGATCGTTCCCTGCGCTCCTGCGTACAAGCACAGCTTATCTATCTCGGCTGCCAAGGATTGAAGCCCGACACCCGTGTATTGAATGAGTCTCTCAGCCGCTCCTGCTGCCAACTGCACTTCTCTTTCTGCTGCACGCTTATGGACCCAAGCCACAAGATCATCTCCACCCATAGGGGCGAAAGCAATAACTGAGGCATCACTTTTCAGTTTCTTGACGATCTTTTTCCGTTCATCCAACTTTTCAGCCTGAACCGTAAAAACGATGACGCTATAGTCAGTCGGGTTATCCATGTAAGTCAACAGCGTCTCAAGACGGTGCTCTATTTTGCCATTATCTTTGCCTGCTGCAAATACACTGGTATCCCGTACAATAATTAGCTTCTTTGGCACCAGAAAAGGCGCTGTTTCTGCGTCCTCTACAACCACCTCAATTGGCGTCTCGGTTAAATCATAAGAACTAATGGCGAAGTCACGATGCTCCTCCTCCACCACCTTCTCTTTTAGCATCTCAACAAACTGCTTCATTTGATATTTTTCATTGCCATATAACAGATACACTGGCGAAATATCACCTTTACGAATAGCCCTAGAGGCTGTTTTTACATCCATTTTCCGTTCCCCCCACCCACTGATCGTACCTGACATCCGACCGGAAGGCAAGTCATGACACAAACAAAGGGACCCCGCCTTTAGGCAGAATCCCTTCACCACCATCTATATCAACACGGCAGCAGAAAGCTCTAGAAACTTTCGGCCGTCGGGATACGACGTCGGTTCATATAGTTTATTCTCTGTTTCTAAAAAGTGTGCCACTTACGAAAACTATTTTCCAGTGCCACGCGGAACGGTGTACGTATATTTACTTGCAGTCCCATCCTGCTCTGTCTCATACATAAAGGTCTGGCTGTCATCTGACCAGCTTCCTTTGACCCAAGCACCCTTCAGGGTACGGACTTCCAGTGTTGTTCGGTCTACACCGTTATCGGAAAGCTTATACACTTTCAGCTTTTTGCCCTCAATAGCCACCGCATAGCTACCATCAGGCGAGTTGAACTGATCTGTAGAGGCCGACTGGGCACCATAGGTGGAAGCATTATTACTGTCCGGAGAGACCAGCGAATTAGATACAAAGCCTTCTCTACGAACCGGGTCTTGTGACACCGATGATTGCTGATCATTAGTATCGGCATTGCTGCTATCCGCCCCTAAAGAGTTCCCCGCATCCTTGGTGACACTTTTGGATGTCGCATCTTTCGACGTTTCATTTGAGGCAATTCGACTCTGTACCTTTAATTCCTGGCTAAGCGACGAAGATGCATCATTTGTACTTGTATCATCGCTATTATCCTCCTGAGCGGTACTCGTACCCGCTAAAGGTGCCTTTTCCATTTTCGGATCCAGCTGTTCATCAGGAGCAATCGTGGGTTGATCAGATTTTTTCTGTTTTAGCTGTTTGTCATCGGATGTAGGAGCATCTGCAGGCGAGTCATCCTTTGTCGCCTGACGATCGACGTTCGGCTGTCCCTGCTTTTCATCCTGATGGGATGAATGCTTAGTCGGTGCAGACTTTGTTGAAGGTTCCTCGCCAGCTTGCTGGTCATCGACCTTCTCAGCATCCTGTTTGGAAGGATTCTTTTCGCTATCTGAACTGTCTGTTCCCTGGTTGCCCAGGTCAGGTTCCTTATCTGCAGGTGTCAGAGAGGAATCAGCACCTTGTCCCTGTTCAGATGGCTGCTTGGTCGATTCCGCTCCAATGGCTGCATCACGTCCTCCACTCCCATTGGTCGTACCTGGAATTTCCGTCTGAGTCTGCTGGCTTGTCACCTCGGGTGACTGGGATGTAAGTATACCTTCCGCATCCTGCACCGTTTTAGGCTCGAAGTTGAACACTACAATCCCCAGTACAACGGCAGCAGCAGCCACGCCCATGGCAGCACGCCCTCCCACCCGGTTCCACCAAGGTACAGGCTGAGTACGTTGTCTAGGCCCTGCTCCAGATTCTGGATCAGCAGCCACAGGCTGCATTTCCTGAAGCGCGCTTCCCTGCTCTTCACGTGCGCGGTCAATGGCATCAAGCTGAGGCATGATGGAATCCACCAGGCTGAACGCCGGGGAAACCGCAGGCAATTCCTCCAGCTCGCGAGAGAGTGTCTGAAGAATATGGAATTTTTCCGCACAGTCCGGGCAAGTCGCAATATGGTTCATTAATTGGGACGTCTCTTCTTCGCCCAGTTCATGATCCACATAACGCTGCATCCAATCCATCACCTCTTCTCCACACTTCATCCTGATACACCACCTTTCTGATATTCCTGAAGTAGCCCTTGCAATTGCTGTCTTGCACGATACAAGTATGACTTGACCGTATTTAGCGGCAAATCCAGAGAATCGGCAATCTCGTTATAAGAGAAATCCTGCAAATATCTCAGGACAATTACCGTCCGGTGGTGTTCCGGGAGCTGTTGTATAGCCTCACGAACATCCTGTGCCATGTAAGAGGTTAACACCTCAACCTCCACGTTTTGGGGGTCGTTAAATATCATGTCATGCTCGTCAATGGAAACCGAAGGCTTTGTTCTTCTGAATTTGTCGATGCATATGTTCGTTACAATGCGCTGGACCCAGGTTTTAAACTGTGCTTTTTCCTCATAAGAGTTAATTTTGGAATATATTCGTATGAGGGCTTCTTGTGAAGCATCCATGGCGTCCTGCTCATTATTTAGAATGTAATATGCCGTACGGTACACATGCTGTTCTATCTCTCTTAATAGGGTAATGAGAGCATCGCGATCGCCCGATTGAGCGGCTCGGATGAGTCCCTGCTCTACCACAAAGGATCCCCCTCTCCCTGCAATATTACAGACGTATCCCTTTTGCAAATTGTTGCAGGATAGACGTCTGACGCTAATTTTATTTTTTTAATAAAAAAAATTATAACAAAATGCCCAGAATCCCCATTGTATCCTCCCTTAGAATAACAGAAAAAGGGAAGGTAGTCACCTTCCCTCAGCCCCTACATACATCTAAATACTAGACCTATTAAACTGCATGAAACATTTTGTCACTCCTTAGAAATCAGAAAATCAGATATGAGTTCTAATCGATAAGATAGAGCAATCGGATCTTGAAAATAAAAATCGTCGATTAAGAATTGATATACCTTATCTGATTTAACGGCAGGCAGGTTCTTGGCTGTTACAAGCCTGCTTTTTTGTAGTTGAAGATGATTTTAACAAAATCATTTTGAATTCGTCTGTTCACGTCTGCGTTGATACCGAACACTCAGCTTCCCTTGCTGCGCACGAATCTGTACCTCTCCCATTGTGTCTGTTCGATATATGGCAGAATCAACCTCCGCCAAACGTTCCAATACTGCTTTATTCGGATGGCCATAAGTGTTGCTTGCACCAACTGAAATGACGGATACTTTCGGCTGCCAATAGGACAACCACTCTTCCGAGGTGGAATACTTACTTCCGTGATGTGCCACTTTCATAACGTCTACAGCTTTCCTTGCAGCTCCTATTGCTCCCTGAGCTTTCACATGGGATGAAGAATGGGTTAATTCAGAAAGCAACAGCGACTCTGCGGCATCATCCATATCTCCTGTGAATAAAAACGAGACCCCCTCCATCTCTAAAATCATGGCAACGGAATAATGATTTTGTTCCTTCATAACAGGCAACTGCCCAGATTCGTTCTCCTCCAGCTTAAACGGATAGAGAAAGCGAATTGTCGTATCCCGGTCTGGTTCCCACTTCATGCTATGATGTGCACCGTACAGCTTGATCTGCTTGTTCAAAGCCGTGTTTAACAACTTTCGAAATGGAGCTTTGTCTGTTAGGGTACCGTTAAAAAACAAGGTGGTTACGGGAATCTGGTCAAATATAGCCTGTAGTCCTCCGGCATGATCATGGTCTCCATGCGTTAAAATGACAGCGTCCAGCCGATGCACCCCACGTTGCTTTAGCAAAGGGACAATCGTATCCGCGCCAACCTCGTAGGGATCTGTACGCTTGCGCCAAGCATTTTTCCCTGTTGCAAAGTCCATCGTACCCCCGCCATCTACCAAAATATGTTTTCCTCCCGGCGTTGTAATTAAAATGCTATCACCTTGGCCCACATCCAGATATTGAACAACTCCCGTGTTTCTTTCACTAGGAGATTGGTACCCTATACATAGTATGCCAAGCCAGGCAATACCACTTAAAGCGAGTGCCACATGACGATATCCATCCCACTGTCGATGCGCAAATTTCCCTGCACCCTTCGGTTCATGATCCGTTTGCAAAATAGCCGCCCACTCGGCAGAAGCCGCTAGTCCTGTATGCACAGGTGAAGCTATGGGATTAGATTTCACATCGGAAATCTCGCCTGTTTGCCTTCGAGATATCAACCATGTTTTGAGCCAGTACAGAACGCTGTACAAAGCTGCGTAATACGCCAGAACCCACAGAATAGAAGAAGACGGCCAAATACTCACATAAGCATCATCCACATTCATCCATTTCACAAGCGAAAAGGTTAGATCGTTTAATTGCTCCGCTGGCCACGCAAGGATGCGAGCCCCATCCCCCCATAAAAAGGCCATTCCCATTGCCACCGTACCTAGTGGAAGCACGATATATGTAATTAGGGGGACAAGTAAAAAATTAGCCGCAAATGATAATATCGAAAATTGATTAAAGTAGAACACCGTCATTGGAAACGAAACAAGCTGTGCCGTGATTGTGATCGCAACTTCACCACCGATCAGGAGGGGCCATTGGGCGAAAAACGGCTTCATAAGCGGCATATATATGAGCAACCCACCTGTCACCAAAAAGGAAAGCTGAAAGCTGACGCTAAGCAGGTAGTATGGATTCCATAGCAGCATAAGCAACGCAGATATACTTAAAATATTAAGTCCGTCTTTGAGCAACCCTCGCCGAGCTGCAAACAAACCGATCATCGCCATAATCCCTGCTCTTACAACAGAGGGAGAAGCACCTGTCAGCAGCACATAAGCCGGAATCAGTACCATCACAATCGTAAGGGAGGTTTCACGGCTAACTCGTAACAGCTTGAGTAAATATAATAATGTGGCCGCATATACCGCCACATGCATACCTGATATCGCCAAAATATGCGTTAAACCAAGCTGCGTAAATTCATTATACGTTGCTGGGTCCAGCTCATCTGTAACCCCAAGTATCAGACCTTTCATATATCCTGCGTGAAGAAGTGAAGTAAAAGCAGATTCCATTTTTTGACCTAGCTGCTCTCTAAGCTGATCATTCCATCTCAATAATGTGTAGCGGTTCCACAGTGAAGCCTTCTGCCTCTGTAACGAGGCCGCTCCAGCCCCCTTGATAAGCCAGTGAATTTCCTGCGTGTGCAGGTACTCACTGTAATCAAAGCTACCAAAGTTCCCCGCTTTTGCTGGTGCCTTTAAGCTGCCACGCAGCAGGATTGCATCCCCACGCTGCCATGCTGCCGCAAGTTGCTGTTCCTGCTTCGTAGCCAACTTGATATGAACAATGGCCTGTTCAGAAATAGACCCCCGATGTTCATCCTTATTGGAATGACTGGCAAAGTGATGAATTGAAGTAACTCTCATCTCAAACTGCGCACGATCACCATCAATCTCAACTTCTGAAGCAATAAACCCTGCTGCTTGAACAGGCATGTCTTCTATGACAGAAGAAGATACATGAAGTGCACCAGGAATACTGCTCACGTTATGCGTATCATGCCAAAACCAATGAAATCCACCACCACTCAATGCAATCCATAGCAATAAAATATGTCGGATAGGAATTTTCATCAATAAAGCTATAAGCGGGAAAACCAGAGTAATTCCCGCCCACAGCACCAAAAGTATACGTCCCGAATACAGACACGCTCCCGCACTTCCTATAATCCAACAAACAGTGAGGCTTAATATAGGCCTAGTAAACACAAGTTGGGCTTGAATACAATCACCTTCCCATTAGCAAACATTGCTTTCTGTCAACACACAAAACAAAAAAAGAACCCCTGACAAAATAACATTGTCAGAGGTTCTTCCTCGTTATTATTTAATCCTTAACATCCATCAGCGTTTCCTGCGGTGGATGATAAGTCTCCAGCATGCGAAAGGCGATTCCCTTTTCCTCCATCATAGCTCGAACCTTGTCGGCATCTTTTGGATAAGGTCGGTGATATACAATCTCCACAATGCCGCTGTTCGCCAGCATATTGGCACACGTCCAGCACGGCTGGTCGGTGACATATACTGAGGAGCCTTCACGGTCAATCCGGTCAGTAAACAGCAGCAGGTTCTGCTCCGCATGAATAGTGCGAATACAACGCTGCTTCTTAACCATTTCCTCCCGTCCATCACGGTGAACGACCTCATATTCCTCCGAGATCATACAGCCTCCCTCAGAACAGTCAGGCACCCCGGATGGTGCTCCATTATAGGCCGTCCCCAATAGCTTCTTACCTTGCACAAGTACGGCTCCAACATGACGCCGCGAGCAGCGCGAACGGGTGGATACCATATAAGCGATATCCATGAAATAGGTGTCCCAGTCCTTGCGTACATCTGCACTCATTTCCATCTCTCCCGTATAAACAAGTTAAACGTAAAACATATCCGTTACAGCCACTCTCAAAGCCTACACCGGAAACTTAAATAAGTTATAAGCTAACATACGGCTTCATTTTCGCTAACATTTTAGCTCCGATTCCCTTTACATGATCCAAATCGTTCACACGTTTGAACAGCCCGTGCTGATTACGATAGTTCAAAATAGCCTCGGCCTTTTTAGCCCCAACTCCCGGCAGCTCCATTAACTCGGCAGCAGTCGCTGTGTTAATGTTCACCTTTTTTTCACCGGAAATGGATGGAATAGCCGAATCATTCACCGTATTTGTCCTACTCGTCGTTGCAGCATTCGAACTGGCAACAGCTGTGTCTGATCTCGAATCCGCAACATCTGACTGCTTTACGGTACTTGAATTCCCCGCCATGGAGTGTTCAGAGTTTTCACTTAAATCAGCAGATACACCCGTAGAACTCTGCTTAGTATTATGCTTCACATTGTCAACAGCTTCGTCATTCGCACTGCGTTCAGCTTGGTCTGAAGCCTCTTTTACAGCATGCTTTCCTTCGGCATACTCACTGCTGCGCTGTGACTCAATTGGCTGCGACTCTATCGCCAAAGTCTGCTCCACCTTATGGTTAAGCAAACTCCACTCTTCTTGTGGCTCAGTTCGCTGCCCTCCAGCAAACAAAATAAGTCCACTCCCGATTACAGCAAGCGTTATTGCCGTTCCTGTCCATACGCGTTTCATTTTTCGTATCGTCCCCTACTCCACATGGATTTCGAGAATTTGAGCCGACTGAAAACACCGTCTCAATTAAACAGAGCAAGTCTGTTCAATTCCCGTCAAAACGGAGGTTGTAAGCACCTCCATACGGTCTCGCTGTGAGTATTTATACAAAGAGTGGTACGACCCCAGGCACGATCTAATGTGCTCAGACATAAAATTCGTCATGTCGGCCAAGACCAAGTGCATACACTAAGAAGAATGACAGCACAGCGTCTATACCGCAAAGTATGAAAGGAGGACGTTGAACAATGAAAGTTGGATTTATCGGGACTGGCAGCATGGGAAGTCTGCTAATCGAATCTTTTATTCATTCGGACGCACTTAAACCGCAGCAAATATTAGCAAGCAACCGAACGTATTCCAAGGTAACAGAGCTAGCCCGTCGTTATCCAGGTTTGCATGCAGCCCAAAGCAACCGTGAGACGGCAGCGGAAAGCGATATCCTATTTATCTGCGTGAAGCCGCTGGAATCAAAAACCGTAACGGATGAAATACGCAACGTCATTACAGAAGAGCAGATCGTCGTTTCTATCACAAGTCCAGTACAGATCCGTATTTTAGAGCATGCACTGAAAGCCAAGGTGTCCAAAATTATTCCGAGTATCACTCACCAGATTGGAAGCGGAGCCTCACTGTGCATCCATGGAAACCGGATTACAGAGGAGGATCGCTCCCTTCTGGAAGAGCTTATGTCCCACATCAGCAGGCCAATTCGGGTTAAAGAGTCTCATACACGGATCACATCGGATTTTTCGAGCTGCGGCCCTGCTTTCTTGGCCTTTTTTATGGACCAGTGGATTCAAGCCGCAGTTCAAGCTACGGGTATAGACCGTACAGAACTATGCGCATTGGCCGGTGAAATGATCATCGGCACTGGAAAGCTGCTCACGGAAGGCGGGATGACACCAGCCGAGTTACAAGCAAGAGTAGCAGTTCCCGGAGGTATAACCGCTGAAGCTCTTGCGTTGTTAGACATCAGCCTGCATAGTGTCTTCCCTGAGCTAATACGGGTCACGCACAACAAGTATGAAGAGGACATGCAAAAGATAGATGCCTCGTTTGGCTTAAAGCCGATTAACCGGCAACAATATTAACCAGCTTACCCGGAACAGCAATTACCTTGCGAACCGTTTTACCAGCCAGTGCTTCCTGAACGCTGTCCAGCGACAATGCAAAAGTTTCCATCGCTTTGGCATCAAGATCTTTGGCAATCGTTGCACGCTGTACGATTTTACCATTCATCTGAATGACAATTTCCACTTCAGCGTCTACCGTCCATGCTTCATCATAGGCAGGCCAAGCCGCGTAGGTAATGCTCTCGTTGTGTCCCAGCAGCTGCCACAGTTCCTCGGCTAGATGCGGTGCAAGCGGCGACAACATTTGCACGAAGTTTTCCATCGCTGCACGCGGCAGAAGGTCTGCTTTGTATGCATCATTGGTGAAGATCATCAGCTGGCTGATCGCTGTATTGAAACGCAATGCATCCAGGTCCTCGGTTACCTTTTTCAGCGTTTTATGCCAGGTCCGTTTGAACTCGTCGCTACCGCCGTCATTTTTAATTTTTTCGTTCAGGCTACCATCCTCGGAAACAAACAGGCGCCATACGCGGGACAGAAAACGATGCGCTCCCTCTACCCCATTCTCATTCCATGGCTTGGTCGCTTCCAGCGGCCCCATAAACATCTCATAAATACGCAGCGTATCGGCGCCAAACGTATTTACAATATCGTCAGGATTGATGACATTACCGCGTGATTTACTCATTTTTTCATTATTGTTGCCTAGAATCATACCCTGGTTGACCAACTTATAGAAAGGCTCTTTAGTTTCCACTACGCCGATATCATACAGCACCTTGTGCCAGAAACGGGCATACAGCAAGTGAAGAACCGCATGTTCTGCTCCGCCAATATACAGATCAACAGGCATCCATTCGCGCTGTTTCTCTTTGGACACAAGCTCTTTATCATTTTTTGGATCAATAAAGCGCAGGTAGTACCAGCAGCTTCCTGCCCATTGCGGCATCGTATTTGTCTCGCGACGTGCTTTCACACCTGTTTCAGGATCAACGGTTTCTACCCAATCTGTCGCATTCGCCAGTGGGGATTCACCTGTACCTGAAGGCTTGATATTGTCCATCTCTGGCAGTACGAGCGGCAGTTGATCCTCAGGAACTGTTTTAATCGTTCCATCTTCTAGATGAATTACTGGAATCGGCTCGCCCCAATAGCGTTGGCGGCTGAACAGCCAGTCACGCAGACGATAGGTTACTTTGCCCTGCCCCTTACCCTCAGCTTCGAGCCATTCAATCATTTTCGGAATAGCTTCCTCATTGGTAAGTCCATTCAGCAGGCCTGAATTGACATGCGGACCATCCTCGGTGTATGGCTCTTTGTCCACGTCTCCACCTTGAACGACCTCAGTGATTTTCAATCCGAACTTCTTGGCAAATTCCCAGTCACGTGTATCATGGCCCGGTACTGCCATAATTGCACCTGTTCCGTAGCCTGCCAGTACATAGTCGGCAATCCAGATTGGCAGCTTTTCGCCGTTCACCGGGTTCACTGCATAAGCTCCTGTGAATACGCCTGTTTTATCTTTGGCCAGATCCGTACGCTCCAGGTCACTTTTCCGAGCAGCTTGTTCACGATACTGTTGTACAGCGTCCTTTTGCTCAGGTGTAGTGATCATATCCACCAATTCCTGCTCTGGGGCCAGCACACAGTAGCTTGCACCGAACAATGTATCTGGACGGGTTGTAAATACTGTGAGTTGTTCGTCATAGCCTTCAATTGGAAAATGAACCTCTGCCCCGGTAGACTTACCAATCCAGTTCCGCTGCATATCCTTAATGCTTTCGGACCAGTCCAGTTCCTCCAGATCGTCAAGCAAACGATCGGCGTATTCCGTAATTTTCAGCATCCATTGACGCATGGGTTTGCGGATAACCGGATGACCGCCACGCTCACTCTTACCATCAATTACTTCTTCATTCGCCAGTACCGTTCCCAGTGCTGGGCACCAGTTCACGGGCACTTCAGCTACATAAGCGAGGCCACGCTTGTACAGCTGGATGAAAATCCACTGTGTCCATTTGTAATAATCAGGATCAGTTGTGCTGATTTCACGATCCCAGTCATATGAAAAGCCAAGTGATTTGATTTGACGGCGGAAGTTATTTACGTTCTTCACCGTAATTTCGCGTGGGTGCTCGCCTGTATCCAGCGCATGCTGTTCGGCAGGCAGACCAAAGGCGTCCCAACCCATCGGATGCAGTACGTTGTAGCCACGCATTCTTTTATAACGTGAAACAATATCTGTAGCTGTATATCCCTCCGGGTGGCCTACATGCAGACCAGCTCCAGACGGATACGGAAACATATCCAAAGCATAAAACTTCGGTTTACCCGGTTCTTCCCCAGTGCGGAACGTTTTGTTCTCATCCCAATATTTCTGCCATTTTGGTTCAATACTTTGCGGTTGATAGCCGTGCTTCGGCTGTGTGTCTGTCATTGTCTTTTCCTCCTCAAACGGTATGCAACAAAAAAACCTCTGCATCCCGTAGCGTGTCAGCGCTAGGGACGAGAGGTTATATTCCCGTGGTACCACCCTAGTTAGCAGAAAGCGTTCTTCGCATTCTACTCCCTTTGCACCTGATAACGGAGGTGATCCGATGCGTATTAATAACAGGATACTGACACCTATATAGGTGCTTTCCTGCGTTGGACGCATATCTCCGAGGTGAGTTCGCTTTGCACTGTCAACCGGCTTGCACCACCCGCCGGCTCTCTACATGTCCAGACAAAACTACTATTCCTCATCAGCGATTATTTAACCGTTAATAATGGCACTATTATATTGAAAACCGCGAAAAAAGTCAAATAAGGACTACATTTGATACGAAGCGCCATCTTCATACTAGTTGTCCATGACACATGAATACGAATGTTTTATAATAACTCCAAGTTGCAATGGTTCAAGTTGAGATGAGATAAGAAAGGTGAGTGGAGACATGGCACAGATTAAAATTTTCGGGACAAAAGAGAAGCTAAATCCGATCAAAAAGCAACTTTCAGAGGTGATTCACTCTGCCGTGGTGGATGCGTTCAATTATCCTCCAGACAAGAGGTTTCATCGTTTTTCCCTATGAATCATGAAGATTTTATATATGCAGATGGTCGCTCCGACGCATACACCATTATTGAAATCAGTATCTTCGAAGGCAGAACGACAGAAGCTAAGAAGCAACTCATCAATCTGTTATTTCAAAGAATTAACGATCTTTTGGGTATTTCTCCACAGGATCTTGAAATTACTATATTTGAAACCCCGAAACAGAATTGGGGCATTCGGGGTGTACCGGGTGATGAACTTCAGCTGAACTATAAAGTGAATATATGAGAGCAAAAAGACGCCCTTCATGACTTCATGAAAAGCGTCTTTCTTTTTCTATATTAGCTCAATGAATCCTAGCTATTTTACAGCGACATAAAAAAGTCTCGCCGCGTCATCTGCTGCTTCTACCCATTCAAAATCTGCATATATCTTCACATCACGAAAACCCGCTTTGGACAATTCTGCCTTCATCCAGTCTGGATCATAAGCACGCTGTACATGAATTTCCTCAAAACGCTGGTACAGATCGCGTCCTTCATGTTCTGCTTTCGCAAAGATACTGAGATGATGCTCAATTTCACAACGGGGAGTGTCCAATGCGCATGTCCAGATATACGAAATAGAGCGTTCATCCAGTACGAATGGTTGTTCTTCATCATAACGCAAAAATGTCTGGGGATGATGTACATCAAACAGAAAGGTTCCACCAGGCTTCAGACCAGCATACGTTCTGCGAAAAGTAGAAATGATATCTTCTTCCTCAAGTAAATAATTCAGGCAATCGCAAAAAGAAATGACAGAATCCACGGGCTCCGGTAAAATCCATTCTCGCATATCCTGCTGTATCCAGCGAACGCTCCCCTCACGAAACAATCGCTGCCCTTGAGGAGTAGTTTCCATTTTGCGACGGGCTACTGCCAGCATGTCAGAGGACAAATCAATGCCAGCCACCTCGAAGCCTGAGTTAACCAGTGGAATCGTAATTGAGCCCGTTCCGCAACCCAGCTCGGCCACTGTATGTGGCATACCGTATCGATCCCAAGCTTGCCGTGCAAAGCGCAACCAGTCGGGGTACGGCATGTCCTGCATTAGCTCATCATACACATAGGCAAACTTGCGGTAAGAAGCCATCTTTATTCCCCATTCCCGTCCTTCGGTTTAGGCATCTTCTCCACCAGGTAGGTCCAGTTTTCTTTTTGTGTAACCAGCCCTTCCTTCATCAGCTTGCCCATCGCACGCTTGAAGGCGGATTTACTGATACCAAACCGTTGCTTGATAATATCCGGCGGCGTTGCGTCAGAATATGGCATACCGCCACCCGGACGTTCCTTCAGAAATGCAATCAACCGATCCGCATCCTCATCACGGCCTACTTCCTTGCGTGGCGACATCGCCAGATTGACCCGACCGTCTTCACGAACAAGCGTGACCCGTACCTTAACCTCCTCGCCCAAGCGAAGCATGCGGTTACGTTCCGACGAATGAATCATTCCTATTGCACCAAAACCAAGCACACCCCCGTCCACCAGAACGAATGTGCCCATCTGAAGCGGCTTGTACACCGTCGCCTGCACCCATGTATTAAGCCACGAACTAGGAGCATGGAAACACAATGGAGCCAGTTCCTGTTCCCCTGCCAGCTTAGCTCGCAGTCTGCCTTGTTTGTCATGCTCCATAATGGCATACACGTAATCACCCACCCGAGGATGCAGATCACGGTTTTCTGGCAACTCACGAATCGGCAGCAAAAGCTGACGACCCAATCCCATCTCCAGGAAACATCCCAAACGCGGATGCACATCGGCCACCTCAAGCTTTGCCATTTCTCCCAGAGACAAGAACGGCTTTTTCATAGTTGCAGCCAAACGGTCCTCTGTATCGTGGAAGATAAATACCTCCAGCCGTTCACCCACCTCGATTTCACGAGTCAGCTCCGTATAGTGCAGCAGCACATCCTGCTCACCGACGGTAAGAAAGTAGCCGAAAGGAGATACCTCACGATCCACCATAATGGTGACATAAGTACCAGCGATCAAACTCATACCTTCTCCACAACCTTAGCATCCGACCAAAGCCGTTCAATGTTATAATATTCGCGTTCGTCGCGGTGGAAGACATGCACTACGACATCCCCCAAATCCATTAGAACCCAGCGAGCGGAATCCATTCCTTCGATTCCTTTGATGGCTACACCTTCATCATGAGCGCGTTTGCGAATTTCTGTTACAATCGCCTGTACTTGTGTATCCGAATTACCGTGGCAGATTACAAAATAATCCGCAACTAGCGATACTCCACGCAAATCCAGTGCGACAATATTCATTGCCTTTTTATCATTAGCGGCCTCAACCGCCGTTTTCATTAATTTCTCATTCGTTAGGGTCATTCATGAACCTCCGTTTTTTTCTGTTTTAGCTGTCGAATTAAGTCATTGCGCGACAAAACCGTCAGCGGAAAAATAACCTTTTGCTTTTCCAGCAACAATGAAATCGTAGAATCAAATCCAGCGATAAGGCCCTGCTCCAAACTTTTCTTTGCCTGTTTACGGATATGTTCAACCCCGGGAAAATCCCGCCCCGGTTCGATGTAATCAGCCAGACACACGACTTTATCCAGCAGGCTCATACCTACGCGGCCTGACGTATGCCAGCGGATCGCATTCCTTATTTCCGGATCATCCACTCCGTAATCTCTTGCCGCAACGCAGTACCCTACCTCTGAATGCCAGAGCTGCTTGTCATGCTCCAATAGCTCCTGATCACATTCGGGATAGTTACGAATCACTTCCTCCATCTGCTGAACAGGCCAATATTTCGCTACATCATGCAAAATAGCCGCCAGTTCTGCCTTATCCGGGTCTGCTCCATAACGCTTCGCAAGCTCAACAGAGGTATGCATAACACCCAGCGTGTGCTTCCAGCGTTTTTCAGGCATCTGGCCAGATACGACTTCCATTAGCTGCTCACGGCTGTACTTCATACAAACCGCCCCTTGTAATATAGTCATGAACACGATCAGGCACAAGATAACGAATAGTGCGGCCTTCTGCCACACGCTCTCGTATATCCGTCGAAGAAATGTCCACCACTGGCATATCCGCCAGCAGTACCTTGTCCTGCAAATAATATGGCAACTCATCCAGCGCAAGCTGGAAGCCCGGTCGCCGCACCCCAATAAAACAAATCCGCTGCGCCAATTCCTCAATCCCCTGCCAATGAGGCAAGTAGTTCACCATATCTGCACCAATAATAAAATAAAAATCTACAGCAGGATGCAGCTCCTGAAGTTTCTTGATCGTGTCAATGGTATAGGATACCCCCCCGCGAAGCACTTCAATATCCAGCACTTCAAAAGCAGGATGACCCGCCACCGCTTCACTCGTCATCTCCAGACGCTCCTTGCCGCTTGCCCCCGCTTGATGCTTGTGCGGAGGAATATGAGAAGGCATAAACCATACTTGATCCAGCCCATAGGCATCTCTTGCCGCTTCTCCAGCCAGCAGATGTCCAATATGAATGGGATCAAATGTACCACCCATAATACCGATTTTCATAATTTTCTCCCCGCGTATTATCCTCTAGGCAACTCGATTTGCTTATGATCACGAGATTCCTTGTACAAAATAATGGTGCTCCCAATAAGCTGTACAAGCTCGGAACCCGTCTCTGCTGCCAGTTCTTCCGCAATTTCATGTTTGTCGTCTAAACAGTTGTTCAAAATTTGTACTTTCATCAGCTCACGCTTTTCAATCGCATCATTGATGTGACGCATAAGATGCTCATTCGTACCGTTTTTACCTACTTGAAAAACTGGGTCCAAATGATGCGCCATGGAGCGCAGATATCTTTTTTGTTTACCTGTTAACATGTATATTTAACCCCTTCGTCGCCACATATACAATGCGGCATTTCCATAATTTTAATGTATATCCGACTTACGTTAAGCTTCTCAGCACAGCCGCTCTCATTTGGTCTGCTGCAGGGGCCACTCCCGTAAAATACTCAAAAGCCACTGCCCCTTGGTACACAAACATGCCTAAACCTCCATGTACAGTGCAGCCACGCTGTTCACGACTTTCGCGTAAAAGCCTCGTTTCCAGCGGGTTGTAGATCAAATCGCTCACAATGATTCCCTGCGGAATCAGATTCGTTTCCAGTGGAAGCTCATCAGATAAAGGAGACATTCCCACCGAGGTTGTATTAATCAATACATCCACTGTCGTGAGCACATTCTTGGCTTCCTCGTTGGAATAGCCCATTACTGGAATTGCTTCTGTCGTCCACTCCAATGCCAGTTGTTCAGCTTTGTCACGTGTTCGGTTCAGAATAATGACCGATTCAGGTCGCTCCTCCAACAAAGCATGAATCACGCCCCGAGCAGCCCCACCGGCTCCTAGAACAGCAATTCTTGCACCCTTTAACTCAACAGAAGTCTCTTCTTTAAGGGAACGCACGTAGCCAATTCCGTCCGTATTATAGCCCTTGAGCCGTCCATTGTCATTCACTATCGTATTGACAGCGCCGATGAGCCGGGCCCCTTCGTCAATCTCATCCAGATATTTCATAACCTCAACCTTATGGGGAATCGTCACATTGACTCCGCGGAAATGCAAAGCCCGAATCCCCTTCACAGCATCCTCCAGCTGATCCGGTGTGACATGAAGAGGTACAAAATCTCCCTCAATCCCCGCTGCCTGTAAAGCTATTTTATGCATAAGAGGCGATTTGGAGTGCTTGATCGGATCACCCAATACGCCCAATAGTACAAGATCTCGTTCGGTCGCTCCAGACTCCCCGCTGTTCATCGTTGCTCTCCCCCATATTGCAAAATATTAGGCCGCTCAAATACATGAATGGCGGCAGGAACCCGTATGTGTTCCTTGCCGCCCTATAACTTGGTTACAGCATTGTTAAATCAACGCAGGCCGCAAAAGCACACGGACTCCCCGAGGAGCATGAACCGCTACCAGAGCTCCGTTCTCACTATTTACCCTAATCCATCCCAAACCGGATATATAGATGTCCGATGGAGATTTGCGTGGAACGCGGAACTCATGTCTGGTCCATTCTGGCATCTCTGCCAATTGATCGCGTGTTGGTGGAGACAATAGCTCCCCGGCATGATCAGCGAACAACTGATCAGCTCGCTCCAGCTTCGTGCGATGTATTTTAAGACCACCGTTAATGTAGCAGGTAAAAGATTGGTGCTGACCGTCTACAAAATCAAATCGGGCCATACCGCCGAAAAACAATGTTTGTCCGGCATCAAGCTGATATGCAGCAGGCTTCAGCGGCTTGTCCGGCATAATAGCACTCAAGTCCTGACGGGAGACAATTTCACTGAACCGCCAAGGGTACACAATACCCGGAGTATCAATAATGTGCTTGCCGTCGTCGAGCGGAATATTCACCATATCGAGTGTAGTTCCTGGGTAACGGGATGTTGTGAGTTCCTGCTCCATATCGCTATAATCACGAATCAAGCGGTTAATGAGCGTGGATTTACCCACATTTGTGGCTCCGACTACATATACATCACGGTTACCACGCAGTTCAGATACCACATCCAGCAGACGGTCAAAGCCCTGATTTTTTTTAGCAGAGCACAGTACGATTTCTTCCGTGCGTAGCCCTTGCTCCTTCGCTTGCTTTTGTACCCAGTTGCGTACCTTGTTCCAGTTTGTGACCTTAGGCAACAAATCAGTCTTATTGACTGCCAGTACAACCGGATTCGAACCTACAAAACGCTGTAGGCCGGAAATCAAGCTGCCTTCAAAATCAAAAATATCTACAATGTGGATGACGAGCGCATCCTTGTCCCCAATCTGACTAAGCAGCTTCAAGAATTCATCTTGATCTACCGTCACCGAAGAGGTTTCATTATAGTTTTTGATCCGGAAGCAACGCTGACAGATGACCGGTTCACGAGTTAATAATTTTTCCGGAATATATCCCGGAAGGTCCGGGCTAGTGGTCTGCATGGCGATACCGCAACCACTACATTTGACGGCAGTTCCACCGTCAGGTCTTTCAGTCATTCTTCTTTTCCTCCTCAAGCCATAAGCCTTTCTTACGTAACCTTGTGAGCGCGATTCGCTCCAACCGTCGATTAAATCGGGTCATGACTCCTTCATCATGAATGGATATCGGCAGCACCAAAACGGTATGCAAACCCATTCGGTTGCCTCCCAATACGTCCGTCAACATTTGATCCCCGACCATAATAGTCTCTTCCGGAGTAAGCCCCATCATACGAATGGCTCTACGAAAGGACGAGTTGGATGGCTTCCGGGCTGCATGTATAAATTCAATGTCCAAAGGCGTAGCAAACACGGATACACGGTCCATATTGTTATTAGACACGATGACAAGCTTAAAACCCGCCTGTTTGACCTTTTCAAACCAGGCCACCAGCTCGGGAGTTGCGTTCGGCGCTTTTGCACCGACCAGCGTGTTATCCAGATCCGTAATAATGCCGCGATATCCTTGAGCATACAAGCCTTCAAGATCAATATCAAAGACGGTATTCACCCGTAATTTGGGCATCAGCATTTCAAACAACGTCGGTCACCTCAGTTTCATACGACAAACTATACCATATTACTATGGCTTAGTAAAAAGCTATCCGCAACAAACGGACAGCTTTTTACTAAACATATAGATTAAGATTAAAAATTGCGACACCAAACCTAGTAAAAATGACTAGCCTTCATCCTTCTGGTCAGACTTGGCTCTTCGCCCAGCCCATCGTTTTATCCACGGTTCTTTTTGCAACAGGGAAGCTTGCTGGCGAACACTGCGCCAATCCTCGGCGGTTACCGACGAAGGACTATAACGTGCTTGTTCAAAGCGTCCTAGTAACTGATGTAAAATCGCAGCGCGTTCCGGTGCTTCTTGTGACCATCTGTCGACTGATTCCCTCAGTGTCTCATGGCTTGCGCGGACAAAGCCTTTCCTTCGCATGTACCGTAACCAGTGTTCCGTTTCGACGACCACCTTTTCATCTGGGGTCAGCGGTTTACCTGTGCGTAAACGCAGCAGGTAAAAGTGAATGTCTGCCCGATTACGCCAAATGATATAAGCAGCCCACAGCAGAAGAATGGCAACAGCAGAGCCTATGATTACAGGATGAACCTCTAAGCCTTCCCCTGGATCCGTCTGCGGAGTCTGCTCAGGCTGCTCTGATTCTGGCTGATCCTTGACCTCTGGGGCGTCTGGAGTCTTTGAATCCTCCTGCTCTGTAAGTAACGGCATATCAAAGCCAGGCGTAGCTTCTACCGGAACCCAGCCATATTCGCCTAAATATACCTCTGCCCAGGAATGAGCGTCCGCGTTTGTCACGGAATAAGAGGACATGTTTCCGTCACCATCGCCCGTGGTTGCATCATCTGAAAACGTCTGCTGGCCAGGAGCGTACCCTTTGACCCAACGGGCTGGAACCCCAACGGAGCGAGCCATCATGACTAATGAAGTGGAATAATAATCGCAATAGCCCTCCCGAATCTCAAACAGAAAGGCATCCACGAAATCCCTGCTTCTTTTCCGTGAGAGATCCGGATTGTTCGTATATGCATAATTTTGCTGTAGATACTGCTGTAGCAATCCGACTTTTTCATACGGCGTTTTGGCCGTCGCCGTTACATTGCGAGCCAAATCACGAACCCGCTGCGGCAATTCCTTTGGAATTTGTAAGTAGGCTTCCTGTTTATTTTTTCCATACAACTCATTAAAACTTTTTCTACGCAGTTCTTTCTCAGGGATCACTGGAACATGCGATACCAAAGTATACGTTTTAGGATAAGCAGTTCTTCGAGATGATGGATTCCAAAGCAGCTCTGCCTGTTCCGGATTCCAACGCAACCCGTTTGCCCGTGAATCTCTGTCCACCGATTGAACACGATGCACCGAATAGGCGCCAAACAGAACGGGATAGCTCTGATCATTTTGCATGGTAACGGTCTGCACGACCTGCTCAGTAGAGTGTCTCGTTTCTTGTGCGTTTTCAAGCTCTGCGGTCATCGACACCTCATTTGGTGCTGGATCATCGTTGCCCA
Source organism: Paenibacillus sp. ALE2 (assembly GCF_054113385.1). Lineage (NCBI taxonomy): Bacteria > Bacillati > Bacillota > Bacilli > Caryophanales > Paenibacillaceae > Paenibacillus > Paenibacillus sp. ALE2. The sequence goes on along the minus strand of NZ_CM134213.1, from coordinate 3,483,855 downwards.
CGTCGACCCAACCTGTACCGGAATAGGTTCGTTTCGTTTCTCCTCGCCAATAGCTTCGCTGATTAGTTGTGATGGTCATGACAGGCGAATAATCAAAATTAAAACCTCCACCCAATCGATTATCCTGGCGACTATAACCAGATGCGGTGTTCATGCGCTGATTCAGTGCCCCAGATCCATTGGTGGTTCCTGCGGTGGTTGAGCTAATGCGCTGGGTCCACGCTGTATAGGGGTCCGTCAAAGCTGGCTGTACCTCGGGCATATTCACACCCGCCATAATTATAAGCGCAAAAATGACAGCAATATTGGCCGCAATTTTATACGGATAACGCCGAATATGCTTCCATCCTTGAGGATAATGCTGACGAAAATACTGCAGATGCTGTGTCACTAGCCATCCCATACCAGCAAAGACGATCCAGGCAACCTCCTCCCACAGCACAGTTGGTGTGAAGGAATCAAGCACCGCCAGAGCTGCAACGTTGATGCCCACAAAAACTAGAATCCGCTGCTTCGTGGTAACGATGAGCGGCACCATTTCAATGACTAGCCAAGCAATGAGGGAAAACCAAACATAAGGAGACATATTAGATATAAACTGATCCAGACGATTGGCTGCCCCGCCAAAGGGGATAATGATGGAGTAAGACACTAATGTCCGATACAAAATAAAGAACAGCGTTACCGCCTTAACGACAAATTCAATCCATGGACGGAATGGTAGTAAAATCTTCACCAGCGCCAGCATTGTAATGGTCATCAGTACAAGTGCCCTCGTCTCTTCCAGCCATAATTCAGAAGCAAAAGACACCCATTGCATAGCAATAATAATAATCCACAAGAACGTAAAGGCGGGAGCCCAGGAGCTCTTTAACGATTGTAACCAGCTTTTCATTGTGTCCCTCCCCCCATTACAGCCGGGAGCTCTTCGAGGCTCTCAACATCGTAGCCCTTAATTCCCCTTGCACGAAGCATACTCATCCACTTTTCAGCTTCTCCCTCGGCAGAGCCTTCGCCGATATAGACATGGCACGGAGTCATCCCCCGGGTATCGGCCCAGCGAAGAAGTTCCAGCGCCTGATGATCCTTCAGCGGACTAATCAGTATAAAATAACAGCCTTGCGGAAACTGGCGCACACAGCTTTCTACAGCAGTCATCAAGCTGCCTTGCGAAGTGGTGTGGATGTCTACCAAGTGATGCATCATTCGTTGTCGTTCCATCATCTGCTCACTTGGCTGAAAAACAGTCCCCTTCCCTCCAGCTGTACACAGTCCGACTCCCATCCGCTCCCGTCCACCATATTCCAGCAATGAAGCGGTAGAAGATACAGCTAGCTCAAACTGGTCGGCGTTTACATAATGCTTTGTTTGTACGTCGAGCACAAGCATCGTTTTGGGAACCGTTTCATGTTCAAATTCCTTGGATTTCCAACTACCTGTACGAGCCGTCGCATTCCAGTGGATGCGTGAAAACCGATCTCCATATACATAATCTCGTACACCGTTGATTTGTGTCGTTTCACGGCGCGTTCGAGTTTGAACGGTCTGCGGTCCAGACATTCTTGAGCGGCGATCATTGATCTGCCAATATGGAATGAATGCCGTGCGAGGAAGCACCCGAAATTCACCGCGTGCATTCAACCTGCCCTTGTGCTCCAACAGGCCAAAGATGTCCTCACTCACACATTCGGTTTCCTCAAAATAGTAGCTTCCTCGTTCTAAAGCAGGGGTTTGAAATGTAAGCTGGCCGCCACCTTTCATACTAGGGATAACACTGTCTTCAAACGACCAGGATTCCCCCGTATGTCGCTTGAGCACCTCGCGAACAATGACATAGGGTAACGGAAGAAAGCCAGGAATGCTCAGACTGAGCTTTACGTGTACCTGATCTCCCGCATGCAGCAGCTCGCCAAACTCCGAGCCTTGCGAAAGCTGACGATGGCCCTGGACGCGACGAACTCCACTCAGACCAACCATCCATAAATAAACGATTAACAACGTAACCATAGAAAACAGCATGACCGATGTCTTTCCACCCTGAAACAACAAATAAAGCAGGCACACTACCCATATACATAGCATAAGCCAGATGCGACTTGATAGCCGGGGAAGCCTGCGCTTCCTTTTGACCATGTTCATTCCCTAAGAACGCTCCATTCGTACGGGTACATGAACCTGTCGGAGCACAGACTGCAGCACGGACTGGGCGTTGGAACTATCGAGGCGTGCTTCGGGACGCAGCAGCAAACGGTGCGTCAGCACATAAGGTGCTAGCGCCTTCACATCATCAGGCAACACATAGTCACGGTTATCCTGAAAAGCGAATGCCTTGGCAGCCATGACAAAAGCAAGTGCGGCCCGTGGACTAGCTCCCAGCAGCACAGATGGATGTTCTCTCGTCGCACGCACGATATCGAGTAAATAGGACGTCACCGCTTCATCCATATAGATATTTCTGATTTCCTGCTGGATGTCAGCAATCTGTTCCATATGCGCTACAGCCTCCAGACGGTCTGCTGGCTGGCTGGCCTGATGATGAAGCAGCATGTTTCGCTCTGTCTCCAAATCAGGATAACCCAAGCTGATTTTGAGCATAAAACGATCTAATTGTGCTTCCGGCAGCATATAAGTACCTTCAAAATCAATCGGGTTTTGAGTGGCACACAACATAAAAGGATGAGGCAACATATGAGTGTCCCCATCCACCGTCACACTTCGTTCCTCCATAACCTCCAGCAGAGCTGACTGGGTTTTCGTCGTCGCTCGGTTAATTTCGTCTGCCAGTAAAATGTTAGTCATAACTGGACCCGGACGGAAATAAAAACGCTCATCCCGTGGATGGAATATAGATACCCCTGTAATATCACTCGGTAGAATATCAGGATTACATTGAACACGGCGATAATCACCACGCATGGATTTAGCAAGAGCCTTGATCATTTGCGTTTTCCCCGTACCCGGAACGTCTTCGATCAGAATGTGTCCACCCGCCAGCATAGCCGTAAGCAATAATTTTATTTCAAAGGATTTCCCTAATATGCATGATTCCAGATTAGAACGGATTGCAGATACAATCTGCACAGATTCTTGACGCACGGGCATAACTCTGTAAACCTCCTAGATAGCAACATGTTTCCTATTATTGTACATGAAGGTGGACATAGAGTACACTTAACTCCTTGCCCATATTATTCAAGCTCCATCTTCTCTTATAGGTACATGTTTTTCGGAACAGTCAAAAACCCTTCGGTTATCAAATCCGAAGGGTTCACGTATACAATTTATTTTACTTTTTATCCTATTTAAAGCACCCTGCTTTATATGCTTCCTTTTGGACGAACAAACAAGCATGCCAGAAAAGAGAAAATAATCGCCGAGGAAATCCCTGCGCTTGTCAGACTAAAGATCCCTGTAATAACACCAAGCCATCCGTCCTTTTCCAATTCGGTTAGTGCACCATGTACGAGTGAGTTACCAAAGCTGGTAATTGGAATCGTCGCACCCGCTCCAGCAAATTTGATAAGGGGATCATATATTCCGACAGCGTCGGCAATTGCACCTGCTACCACCAACGTACTCATTGTGTGTGCCGGGGTCAATTTGATTACATCCATCATCAACTGACCCACGACACAAATGGCACCGCCCACTAAAAAAGCCCATAGAAATATCATACTTTTCCTCCCGCTTCAAAAGCTACAGCATGTGCAACACATGGAATGCTTTCACCCTGCTGTGTAGTCAAAGGAGACAATAACGCTCCGGTCGCCACGACCAGCACCTTTTGTAGTTCTCCCTTTTCGATCCGCTTTAACAGATGTCCATAGGTTACAACAGCTGAGCATCCGCAACCACTTCCACCCGCAATGACCTTCTTTTGCTTATTGATGTCATAAATCAGTAAACCGCAATCATTAAATTCCGTTTGATTCATATCGAATCCATCTTTTTTAAGCAGCTCCTTGGCAATCGGCAGCCCTACGGAAGCTAAATCCCCTGTTACAATAAGATCATAGTAGCCTGGGTCCCTGCCTGTATCTCGAAAATGAGACAAAAGCGTGTCCGCCGCCGCTGGAGCCATGGCCCCGCCCATATTAAAGGGATCTTTAATGCCCATATCCATTACTCGCCCAATAGTGGCACAATCTACCACCGTACCTGACTTCGCATGTCCCACAATGGCCGCCCCGGAGCCGGTAACCGTATACTGAGCTGTGGGGGGCTTCTGTGCTCCGTATTCATTAGGATAGCGGAATTGTTTTTCCACAGTACAGTTATGGCTGGTTGTACCCGCCATCACGTAGTCGCCCGCCTCTGAATCCACAATAAGTGCTGCTAAAGCCAAGCTTTCCATCGACGTTGAGCAGGCTCCGAAAACACCTAAATAAGGAATAGCAAGCTTGCTAGCCGAAAATGAGCTGCTGATAATCTGATTCATCAGATCACCACTTATGAAAAATTGCACTTCCTCTTTGTTTAAATTGGAATTAATTAACGCAAGCTCTGTAGAATGCTCAATTAACCTTCGTTCCGCTTTTTCCCATGTTTTCTCGTTTATTTCGATATTGTCATAAATATAATCGAAATCTGTGGACAATGGCCCCTCTCCTTCATCCGGGCCTACAACAGTTGCACTCCCAATGATGCGCGGTCTCGACTCGAACTTCCAGGTTTGTCCTCCCTGTCTTCTCATAAGTGATTGCCCCCCACACCGAGGATTGCGTATATAACGCCCACGATAAATGCGGCCACAACACCAAATACAACAACGGAGCCTGCCAGCTTGAACATATTTGCACCCACTCCAAGTACCAATCCCTCGGAACGATACTCTAATGCAGCTGAACACATTGAGTTCGCAAAACCTGTGATGGGTACAGCGGTTCCCGCTCCTGCCCATTGGGCAATCTTATCGTAGACCCCGATGCAGGTTAATATAACAGACAAGAGGATCATCATGGATGCAGTTGGTGCCGCAGCCTCTTTGGCTGGAATATGCATCCCTGCCATAAAGGCTTCCTGGATTGCCTGGCCAATCACACAGATGACGCCTCCAACCAGAAAAGCACGTACACAATTGGCAAATACTTTTCTGGAAGGCTCATGCTTTTGGGAAACACTTTGATAGTCTTTCTCATTTATGGACAACGGCGACGAATTGGTACGAAAACCGCGCTGTCCTGACTTAGCTGGCATCATTCACCACCCCTTATTCAAAAGTTCCGCGCTTGGCGGTTCAGATTGCTTGGCTCCTTAACATTATGAGCTTTTTGGGGAAATGTTATGTCAGGAAAATGATATCGTGGACATTCCGTACAAATCCATTCATACTGAATACATGACGACCACTGGTTAATTAATAAGGAGTGAGGTATACATCATGGAAGCAAAAACATTGGAATTGTTTAAAACCTTAACAGAGTTCCCTTCCATTTCTGGACATGAGCGAGATCTGCGGGCATGGGTTAAAGAACGAATATCCGGTTATACAGATGAAATCGTGCAGGACCGTTTGGGCAGTCTTTTTGGTGTACTGCGCGGGCAAGAAAGTGGCCCACGTGTAATGGTGGCAGGACATCTGGATGAAGTTGGTTTTATTGTGAATGGCATTACGGAAAATGGAATGATTCGTTTTCAGCCGGTTGGAGGCTGGTGGAGCCAAGCCATCATGTCACAACGTCTTCAAGTACTGACCCCAAATGGCCCAATCATTGGTGTAGTTGGCTCTGTCTCACCACATTTGCTCGATGAAGCGCAACGCAGCAAGCCGATGGACATCAAGCATATGTACCTGGATATCGGCGTAGACAGCAAACAGGAGGCGCAAGATCTGGGAATTGTACCCGGAACGGCTATCGCTCCGATCTGTGATTTCACTCCACTTGCGAATCCCAAAAAAATCATGGCTAAAGCATGGGACAATCGATATGGTGTAGGCCTGGCGCTTGAGCTGTTGGAGGCATTACATAAGGAAAAAGACCAGCTTCCAAATACATTGTATGCAGGAGCTACGGTTCAGGAGGAAGTGGGACTGCGCGGTGCACGCACAGCTGCCAATCTGATTCAGCCGGATATTTTCTTTGCACTGGATTGCAGTGCTGCCAACGATATGGGTGGAGATCCGAACGCATACGGACAGCTTGGTAAAGGCGCACTGTTGCGGGTTTTTGATCCAGGTATGATTACACACCGCGGAATTGTGGAGTATGTGCAGGACATGGCGGAAACTCACAAAATCAAGTACCAATATTTTATCTCCACTGGGGGAACGGATGCTGGTCAAGTGCACTTGAGCGGAATTGGTGTGCCATCTACCGTCATCGGCATATGTGGACGATACATCCATACTTCCTCGTCCATTATTCATACCGATGATTATGATGCGGCCAAGGAACTGATCATTAAGTTGGTTCAAAATCTGGATCGCACAACACTGAATACCATTATTGAACGAGCTTAAGAAGTAACAGAGAATAAGAATTTATAAAAAACAGTCAAGACACATACGTGTGCTTGACTGTTTTTTAATTTAATAGAAGAAAAAATAGAAGTTCTCAAATTAAATGCTTGTACCGAAGCAAAGCAATCACTACAAGTACAGCTGTTAAGGTAATACAGATATTTTCTACCTTTGCTCCCTTCCGGGTTCCGGTGCTCATTAATCTAAATCTTAGCTTCCATTTGAATGGCGGCAAAGGCTTAATTCCGTTATTCGTCAAGGAATCTGCCAATAAATGTAGCAGGTACGCTATACCTCCAGCCAGCCATATGCTGTCGCCATGCAAACGTGTCGTGCCGTAAAGCAGCGCGGTCCATGCTACTGTCCCATATACCGTATGTGTCAATCCTCGGTGCGGAACAAGCGTACATATGATCAGCAGACACCCGGCGATATAATTCCACGGTGCATATGATTCCCCATACCAGGCAAGGCCGATACCAATTAGAAAAATGATAACTTTACGCATAGACCGTGACGGCATAAAAGAAGCGCTGATCATCAGCAAAGCCAAAACAAGATTCCAGGGTGGCGGAGCCAAACGGGTGAAAAACACCCAACCCGCAGCCCCAATCATTAGAAGCTGTATGAGCCTAAGCATTTTGTTCGGTAACGCACGGCTCACAAGCATGGAGTTAGGCTCGTCAATATCCGGCAGCAATGAACCAACCACAGCGGCTGCCACAGCAGCCGGAGTCACTTCGAATCCACTTAAGGCTAATACCGATAGGGAGACCCCGGTTCCAATAATTAAATGGGCTCTTCCCATCATGATGCATAACATCCTTTCTTGCAGTATACACAGAGTCGACATTACTCTATTTGAATCAGCATGATTCGATTGTATACGACAATCAAAACGAGAACAATAGTTCGCTTATTCTATTTAAAAGACTTCATCCAAAAGTCCTAGTTTCGCCCCCCATTACTTGACCCTCCCCTTATTCTTTATCTGTACAGCCATTTCTCAGAAAACACGCCATATGACCTATGGATATGTTGACAAATATCTTCAACATTTTCTTTTCGCCTCAAAGTCCTATTGTACAATTTGGAATATTAGGTAATATAGTGTTTATATTTACTATATAAATCTATTAAATGAACAAGGAGGAAATGATTATGCAAGAAAAATCTCTGTTCCGAAAGTTCAGAACGATTGGTCTGACGTCGTTGCTAAGTGTCGTATTGTTCGCACTTCCCGCTTCAGCTGCTTGGAATGATACATACACGGGGTACGCCACATATACAGGATCAGGTTACTCTGGAGGAGCATTACTGCTTGATCCTATCCCTTCTGATGCCAAAATTACAGCGCTTAACCCCACACAATTGAATTATAACGGAATCAAAGCCGCATTAGCTGGAGCCTATTTGGAAGTTCAAGGCCCCAAAGGAAAAACAACCGTCTATGTAACAGATTTATACCCTGAGGGTCCGAGTGGTGCACTCGATCTGTCTCCGAATGCCTTCAACCTGATTGGCAATCAAAAGGATGGAAAAATCAATATTTCATGGAAAATTGTCAAAGCTCCGGTTAGTGGCAATGTCTCCTACCGCATTAAAGAAGGCAGCAGCCAATGGTGGGCAGCCATTCAAGTACGCAATCATAAATATCCAGTCTTAAAAATGGAGGTCCAACAAAACGGGCAATGGCTCAATCTCGAAAAACAGGATTACAACCACTTTCTGGGTACTAACTTAGGAAAACAGCCTCTGAAAATACGGATTACGGACATTCGCGGTGTCGTACTGAATGATACCATCCCAGCTCTAGCGGAAAATGGCACAGGCCAAGCCTATATTGTTAAAGGTAATGTTCAATTTCCTGACTAATTGAAATGCCGCCTCATCTTTTCTTCTTTTCATTTGAACCAATAAAACAGGCCGGGAACCGACGCAATCTAGTTTGCGTATCCGTGTTCCCGGTCTTTTTACGAAAAAATCATTATTTTTCACAAAGAATCGGTTTGTTCACTGTCCTGTTCATAAAATCATACGTATAATGAATACATAAATAGGGTGTACTTTACAGCTACGTGCACACAGACAGGAGGCCTGTTCATATGAGCAATTTCAAAAAGCATCACAAGCTACACAGCAAATTGCTGGTCAGTATTACGTTATGTATAACACTAACGTTGCTGGTATCCACCACTGTATATTATTTCTACTACAGTCGCGTGGAAAAGGAGCAGGCGTTCGAAGCCAATCACAATAGCTTAACGTTGAGAAGCAAAGAGGTCATCAACATGACATCTATTGCTCAATCGTTGGCATTTCAAATGTATCGCAGCAGTACCCTATCCAAGCTGCTGTACTATCCCAAACCCAATGTATATGATGTAACCGCTGCCATGACTGAATTGAATAATTATCTTAACTCCATGCCTTATATTGAATCCATCTATGTGTATAACCCTAAAAGTGACACCTTCTACATTGCGTCCTCACAAGGCCAAAACGGATTATTCAGCAAACATGAACTGGCTGATACAGACATCATTCGCGTGCTCGATCATTATCAGGACTACAAACCCTTTACGCCTATCCCACGTACGTATCCGTTGCTGTCTGCCTCGGACACCGGAGCTGGCGTAGAGCAAGCAAACCCAGACATCGCAGCCTATACGTATTTATGTTATGACGCAATCAACTCGAACGAAGCGATTAATTCGGCAGTGATTGTGAATGTGTCGGCAGCCTGGATGAACAAGGAAATGGCGGCGAACCCCATCTCAGGCGGGACTGCTTATATTTTAGACGATCAAGGCAGACTGTTGTCTGGTACAACGTTGACAGACGAAGCTTTGAACGAAAAAGAACAGCTATGGCTGCACACTAGAGTCAAAAAACAGGAAACAGGCTATTTTGTAGAAGACTTTCATGGTAAAAGATCACTGATTTCCTATACTTCCCCGGATGGACTAGGTTGGCAGTATATTAGTGTCACACCTTATGAAAGCGTTATCAAAATGGCGAGTGTTATTCGTAATGCCATGGTACTGATCGCGGCCATCATCGGAATGGCAGGATTTGTAGCTTCCTGGCTGCTGTCCAAAATGCTGTATACGCCTATTGGTCAAATTGTTGTGCATATGAATTCACTGGAATCGGAGAAACGCAACAGTATGTACACAATCCGGCAAAACATTTTACGGAATGTGATTCGCGGCACCCGAAATCTTCCTGCCGGTGAAGAACCGGAACGACTGCGTGAGCTTGGGATTACATTCCAGTTCGATAAAGATTATCGGCTTGTACTCCTGCGCATAGATGAATATGCCCGCTGGCAAAGCGAGCGCGGACCTGATCTGCTACCCTACAAGTTTGCCATCATGAATATCGCTTCCGAAATATGCGGGCAGACATACCGGGTGGAAACCGTTGATATGGATGAGGATAGCGTCCTGCTGATGCTCAACATTTTAGACCCTGCGGAACATACAGACACGGTACTACTGGAAACCCTATTACGCCAAATACGCGAAGCCTGTCTCGAATATTTGAAGCTAAGTGTATCACTAACCTACAGCGTAATTACAAGTCAACCAGAACGGCTGCATTTGCTGTACCGCCAGGTAGAGAACGCATCTATGCACCGTTTTTTTCAGGGTCATGGCTGTATTATTAATGCCCGAAACACTACAGATGAAGATGTCCAAAATACTTATGTATTTCCATCGGATAAAGAAAAAAAATTGCTGGATACGCTGCTATCTGGTCATACGGAGGATGCACACCGGATGTTCAAAGATCTGTTGATGCATATGGAGAAATATCCGTTTTCCTCTGTGCGGGTGGCAATATCCCGGCTCATTATGAGTGTGAATAATGCCGTTCGGCATATAAGTGAGCTCAATGGATTTGCTATCGAATCTAAACCTGAATTACCATCCGCAGATCGATTAGAGACCGCCGAGGATCTTATTGCTCATTACCAATTGGTCTTTGAACAGGTTCGCTCCAATCTGGCGGAAAAACGAAATACGAAGCAAGAACGATTGGTACAACAAATCAACGAACGAATGGAGCAAGCTTATACGGACCCTAATTTCTGTCTCAATCAGATTGCGGAAGAGCTGGATATGTCGCCAATCTATGTCAGCAGGCTTTATAAGCAACAAACCATGTCCACCATCGTAGACGTCATCCAGCAGCTTCGTATTCGCAAGGCCTGTGAGCTGCTGGAACAGACCGACTGGTCGGTGGCTGACGTGGCAGAACAAACCGGGTTTGCGAGTAGCTCTTATTTCCACCGTATGTTTAAACGCAGTTTGGGCGTGACACCCACAGATTTTCGCCGTTCTAAAGCGAATGCGCAATAGGCGACATCAAAAAAGCAAGCCTCCAACTTTCTGGAGACTTGCTTTTACTTTAGATCACAACTCTTAGCGTTTTACTTGATCCCCTTCTCCTTCACATAAGCTTCCCATTGTTTTGTATATTCGGTTTGAATTTTTTCCAAACCCGCTTGGTTCGCCTTTTGCATGAAAGTCTCAAGACCTTGATCAACGTTGTCGATCAGTCCAGCTTGAAGTGGGTACAGATACTGCTTCTCGACCTGTTCTAATGCCGCCTTTTCTGCTTGGTAGGTCGTATAGTCCTCTGCAAAACCGGTAAACAGGTCAGGCTTCTGGATTTTATCCAGCTCCGCAAAAATCTTCTTCACACGGTCGAAGCCTGAATCAAACAGCATGTATTCCGGGTTACGCCAAGCCCAGCTGTTCATGCCTTCCCGTGAAAATCCATTCGTACTGCCGCTACCTATCATATGATAGTAACCATCTTTGACTTCGTAGTTTTTCCCTTCAATACCATATTGCGTAAGCAAATTATAACGTTTGTCTGTTACCAGCTTTTCATAAAAGGCCAATGCACGGGCTGGGTTCGGGCTGCTTTTTGGAATTGCAAAGCCATTATGGATCGGATGCACCGGAGTTGCATAGCCTGTTGTCAGCGGGAATGGATAGTACTCAAGCTTCCAGTCGGGATGAGATGCTTTGAGCTTAATGACCATATCATTAAACCGGGTTGGGTTGTCGCCAAAAATACTCGCAGCTTTACCAGAAGTGACCTGATCCTGAAGTGTATCTTTTACGTTTAATACGTTTTTAGGAATGAATCCTTTATCAGCCCAGCGTTTATAAGTATTCAGCTCTTCTTTTTGTTCATCTGAGCCCCAATATTTATACACCTCTGTTGGTTTTTCATATTTGATACCAATGCCATAAGGCAAAGCACCTACACTCTTCGTTACTAATTCGGTATAACGATCATGCAGATTTCCCTTGATATCACTGTTCAAAGATACCGTTTTCATACTAGGCTCATGCTGACGTATCCCGTCCATGTAAGCCTCGTAACTTTTGATGTCTGTCGGTTTAGGCAAATTGTACTTTTCGCGTAAATCCTCACGCCATACAAAACCGTTTGTGACATATTCTTTATACGTGCCAGGCACGGTATAAATTTTGCCTCCGATTTTAACCCCATCCCACATGTCCTGAGGCACGAATTTTTGCAAGGCAGGTGCGGCCTTAGGCAGCAGATCGTCTAGCGGCAGGAATGCCCCCTTCTTGGCATAGGCCTGATACTGCGTCCAATCTGCAGTGAAGATCAGGTCGATAGGCTGACCCGAAGACAATAACAGCTTATATTTTTGATCCCAGTCTGTCCACGTCGTATAGTTAAATTTGACGGTGGCATTCAGATCTTTTTCTGCCAACTTATTAATCTCTGCCTCAATGGTAGACAGATCCTTAGGAGCATCACCCAGCATATAAAATTGCAGCTGTACTTTCTGGGCTTTATCATCCTCTCCATTTGCTTTTTGTGCGCTGTTTCCGCTACCGCCCCCACATCCGGCTAAGAGCGCCATGATAACCATTACTGCAATCAGGATGGACATGCGTTGTTTTCTTTTCTTTGTGAATGTCATGTGAATCCTCCCTTTGAAATGGTAGTCCGTTTAAATAAAACGCTTACAAAAAGTGCTGCTTGGATGGCACAATGTCAGCACATTATGCCATCTCAGCCTTTAGTGCCGCTTATCCTTTTACCGCACCAATCGTCAGCCCCTTGACAAAGTAACGCTGAATGAACGGGTACAGTAGTAAAATGGGACCCGTAACCACGATCGCCATTGCCATTTTGGTCGACTCTGTCGGCATATCGTTGGAAAGGGACACGCCGGTGCCTGCACCCATTTGAGCGATAAATTGCATGGAGTTAATGACATTATACAGATAGTATTGCAACTGGTATTTATGCGGGTCATTAATAAAGAGTGAGGATGAAAACCAGTCATTCCAGTAAGCCAAAGCCAGAAACAGCCCCACAGTGGCAATACCCGGTGTAGATAAAGGCAGTACAATTCGGTAGTAAATTTTAAAATCACCCGCACCGTCTATTTTAGCGGACTCGAACAGTTCTTCCGGCATGGAGGAACGAATGAAGTTTTTCATCAAAATGATCAGAAATGGAGTCATTAATCCCGGGAAAATAAGCACTGTATACGTATCTAGCAGCCCCAAATACTTCGTGAGCATAATGTACCAAGGTACTAATCCGCCTCCAAACAACGTCGTAAAGTAAATATAGAATGAAAACGCGTTGCGGTATTTAAAATCTTTGCGTGCCAGCACATATCCGGCCATCGTCATCAGGAACAGGCCCAGCGTCGTACCTACAACCGTGGTAAAAATCGTCACCCCATATGCCCGTAACACCTCTTCAGGAAAGGTGAACACCGTCCGGTATCCTTCCAGCGAGAATTGCTGTGGAATGAAGTGATAGCCATCCCTGATAATCGATTCATTACTGGTTAGTGAAGCCGAAATAATAAGTAGGAACGGGAGTAAACAAGCAATGGATGCCACAATGATAATCACATAAGAGATAATTTTAAAAAGTCGAGTGTATACATCCTCTTTGATCGCCATCCGTTTCGGTCCTCCTTTCTAGAATAAGGCATATTCGTCGTTCAGCTTGCGAATGATATAGTTCACGGTCATGATCAGTACAAATCCGAACAGGGATTGATACACGCCTGCGGCCGAAGCCATACCCACATCAAAAGTTACTTTCAAGGAACGATACACATAAGTGTCCAAAATATCCGTCGTATTGTACAGCACACCGTTGTTACCGATTAACTGATAGAACAGATCAAATTGTCCTTTCATAATACTACCCAGTGCAAATAACAGCAGCACAACGAATGTTGACTTGAGCATAGGAACGGTAATGTACCAAATTCGTTGAAAAATGTTGGCTCCGTCTATTTTAGCTGCCTCATAATACTCGTCACTGATCCCTGTGATCGCTGCCAGGTAGATTACCATACTGTAGCCGAGATTTTTCCACAAATAGAACAGGATAATCAGGAAAATCCACACCCATGGTTTGTTATACACATCCACACGTTCACCACCAAATTGCACGAGCAGCGTGTTCAGAAAACCATTATCATAATTAAATATGTTATACACGATGACACTTAGAATGACGAAGGAAACAAAGTATGGAAGAAACATCACAGATTGAGTGATCTTTTTAAAGTAGCGGCCTCGCAACTCATTCAGTAAAATAGCGAGGACAATCGCTAACACGTTGCCGAGTAAAATAAACGCTGCATTATATCCAACTGTATTCAATGTCAATTTGGTCAGCGTGCCGGATTGCCATAGAAAGCGAAAATTCTGGAGTCCGACAAACTGGGCCTCAAATAGGCTGGTATTAAAGTCGAACTGGGTAAATGCGTAATAAATGCCAACCATAGGAATGTACGAATTTATGAAGAAAAAGATTAAAGTAGGTAACAACATCAGAAATAATACTCGATTGCGGATCAGTTCATAGAAAAAACCGTGTTTCTTGCCTGTTCCCAGCCTACCGTTCAAGCGGGAATCCGTCGTAAGCATTGCAGAATTTTTGGGCATAGGCTGATTCAATGTGAGTCACTCCCCCTCTATATACATACCGACTGCAAGGTTTGTAGCATCGCCGCCGTATAACTATATATTATGTAAGCGCATTCAAAATGAAAAGTGAAGCCTCTCATGCTTCATGAACAAAGGAGTGTCCAGAGGAGTGAACAATTCGGATATTTGTGAAGTTTTATGTGATATGAGGCGCCTGATCGACGCCTTCAGCCCATTCGTCAAGCATATTTGGACGATCTGCTCTATTCCTTTTGCCCACCCTGAAAAATGGTTTCATCCTGTTTTACTCGAAATCCGTTTTTCTTGGCCTGCTCCAGCAGCTCAGCGGCATTATCCTGCGGCTTATATCCGATTAGTTCTTCCAAGTAACCAATGTCATAATAATTATCCGTATTGGCTGACGTACCGTACAAATTAAGATAACTCATCTCCGAAGGGGCCTCGATACAGCAGACGGTCAGATGAATCATATCGCGCTCGGAGATCCATATATGAGCAGCACGCTCCGAATGCGGCCGATCATCCCCAGGAAAATTACCGATGCGGATATTCATTGAAGATATTTTGCCCTGATCGGCATACAGCCGTCCCAACAGTTCAATATAGCACTTACTCAATCCATAAAAGCTATCCGGTCGGTAGGGATCTTCTACATCTATCGCTTCGCCTACTTTATAAAACCCTGTGGCATGATTGGAACTGGCAAAAATAATGCGCTTCACCCCATTTCTGACCGCAGCTTCATACAGCTTATACGCTCCGCTTACATTGCCAGACAGTACTTTGCCGAGGAAATCCCCCTCATCCTTAATCCATGCAAAATGCAATACCGTATCCACTCCATGTGTAAGCTCAGCCAATCTAGCAGCGTCTTGTATATCCAGTTCGACAATCCCTGCTTCTTCATCCCTCATCACATCGGCGGCGGTTATTTCATATTTCCCTTTCGCTTTTAGCCCTTCATAGAGTACTTTTCCAATTGTGCCCGCCGCCCCTGTAATCAACAATTTTCGTGCCATCGTCCGCATCTCCCTTCTTTATTTGGCAGTGTGCCGTCATTCATAGCTTAACCAACTCCCTAGAGTGGGAACCTTGTTACCATCATTCATTACATTCTGTCACCTATAAAAAAAGGACTCTGCTACCTGAGCAGAGTCCTTACTTGTTGCTATTATTAAGTTATTAATTTCAAGCTTGCCGTACTACCCTCACTCTGCGATTAACCAGATAAATGCTAAAGCCGATTAATACCAGACCGATCAGCAGAAAAGCCGTAATCGATTCGTGAAGCAGCATAGAACTGACAAACACTGAAATCACAGGCACCAAAAACGTATAGGAAGCGACCTTACTGGCATCCCCCGAATTGACCAGCGTGAAATACAGCAGCCAGGATAGTGAAATTCCGAGCACAGTCCCGAACACCAGTCCTGACACATACGGAACATTCCATACGATGTCTGACCAGCTTTCCGTAACCGATCCAGCCCCTGTCAACACGATGCCTCCAAGTGTACATTGAAATGCGACCAGCCACAACGAATCCACACGCTTGTTAACCTTTTTCACATACACGGTTCCCAACGCCCAACTCACTGCTGTAATAATGGCGATAATTACACCTGCAATAGCCACATGTCCTGAAAAGCCTCCGACACTGACAGCTGCCACGCCCAGAAATCCAATGATCAATCCAATCACTTTGAGCTTGGACATTGCTTCCCCCAGCCACATCCATGCAAAAATGCCAACCAGCACAGGCTGAAGATATACCAGCACAGAGAACAGACCTGATGGAACGTACATGAGCCCCACGGTTTGCAAGCCATAAAACAGAACTACGTTAAAAATACCTGAAATAGCATACACCCGCCAATTTTCTTTCCAGCGAATGCGATTCCATCTCGGTGCTAAAATCGCTCCCAATAGCAGGCCACCCAACAGTGTGCGTAGTCCTGCAAACAAAAGGGGAGGCGTGAATTCCAGTGCAACTTTATAGATGGGCCAAGAAATGCCCCACAATACGACCAGTAGCGCGATCATCATTATCCGCTTGGCTGTCGTTAACTCTCCCATGATGCACTCGCTCCTCTATGAAAAAAATCACTAGACTTTATATATTACGCCTATGGGACAACTTTATCAAACAAAAATATATAGGGAAAAGCTCCGCTTCTCCAGCACGCTTGTTCATAGGATAGGTTTTCGAACAGAGGAATCCAGTCTTTGGCCTATGTTACAATGTACCCAATAGATAAAGCTTATTAGGATAGGAGGTTGTCTGCACTTGATTTATTTCATCAAATTTCTATACAGCTTTGTGCTTCCTCCCGGTTTGTTCATCCTCGTGATGGCAGGGCTTGTAATCTGGCTATGGAAACGAGCGCGTAAACCTGCTGTCGTACTGCTCCTTGTTACATTGCTGCTGTATGTTTCATCGACTAATTTGGCTGGAGATTTGTTAATCCGTAGTCTGGAAAAGCAGTATCCACAGCCCCGTACCATTCAAGGCGATGTTATTGTCGTACTTGGGGGTGGAGCTACAGAGGGAACTCCCGACATCAATGGACAAGGTAATCTGTTAGGGTCTGCGGCCAACCGACTGCTCACTGCGGCTAGACTGCATGAAGCAACAGGTCTACCTATTCTTTTTTCCGGTGGACAAGTGTTTGGAGACAGTGGTAACGAAGCGAATATTGCGCAGAGGCAGCTAGTAGGACTCGGTATTCCGGCAAAGGACATCTTCATCGAAAACCGTTCCTTAAATACACAGCAAAATGCCGTATATACCTCCCAAATTTTAAAACAGCACCAGCTCACAAAACCTATTCTGGTGACCTCCGCATTCCATATGCCCCGTGCTGCACTGGAATTTCAGCGTGCAGGTATGCAAGCCACAGCTTATCCAACCGACTATCTGGCAAGTGAAAAGCTGTCACTGTATGCTGCCAAACTTTCACCGTCTGCTGGGGCCATATCTACAACCGGGACAGCCCTCAAGGAGTATTTGGGGATTTTGGCCTTAAAGCTTAAATAATGTGATACACAGGTGTAAAGCGAACACAGCACAAACAAGCGTCTTGCGCTCACCGCTATAAGCCAGTAAGCGATTAAGACGCTTGTTTTATCATTACATATTCTCATGCAAGAAAATTTCCGATATTTGTTCTTCTGATATGACCTTAAAGCCCTCCCTTTTTAACAAGGCGGAGGTTACCCCATTGCCTGCAATTTTACGGTTTTCGAATGCTCCATTATAGATCGCTGCCGACCCGCAGGACGGACTGTTTTCTTTTAAAACAATAAGTGACGCGTTAACCTCTCTGGCTATTTGCAAAGCTTCGTGCGCACCTCTAATGTACATATCACTGACATCATTGCCTGAAAGCTCGATCACCTTGGCTGTGCCACTCAGTACGTCCTCCCCAGTCCCTCCAACAATCTCAGCAGGCTCTCGCGGTATCACAAAGCCCCCCAGTAGCTCAGGACAGATCGTCATTGCCTTCTTTTCCTCTACCAACTTTTGAATATGTACATCCAAGCTATCCGTCCCGTTATATCGCACCTTCATGCCTGCCAAACATGAACTTACCAGAATCATTAATCCACCTCATATCCATTGCTTTCACTGTTGAGTAATTTAAAGTATAAACGAGTTTGATTGTAGAGTCATCGTACGAAAATTTAGACTCGCCACTACGTCCGCGCTCCGTCAGGATATTCGTCCAGCTGATGACATAATCATAATCCTGTATTCAAATCTCGTTGCCTTCCTTTCAGTCCCTATAGGATCATGGAGTGATACGTATTTGCGTGTTTTTTTCAGAGATTGCAAATGCATCAGGATCTCATTTTCTATACAACGAGCTGCAAATATTGCTAACTTGGTGCCTTTCCCATTCTGAAAGCTTTTAATGACCTTGATCAGTCCGATGGTACCGATGGATATAAGATCCTTCAAATCTTCGCCGGTGTTATCGAATTTAAGGAAGGCGGAACGTTTAACTCATCCAAAATAATCTGATAAAAACAAGCCTGAGGCGCATATTGGGCAGCACTCCGGCTTATTTTTATATGTTGAGGTTCATCCTGCTCGTAAATAAAATAAATTCACTCTTGCTATAAGTCGTAATTTTAGATATATTATTAATTAAATAATTAATCATTTAATTAATGAAAGTTTAGTTTAAAGAAAGGGGAATACATTTGGCAAGACCCATCAATGAAGAAAAAAGACTGGAGCGGCGTAAACGTATCCTAGAAGAAGCTGTTGTCCTGTTCGCAGAAAGTGGATATTCTAATACCACAATGGCTATCATTGCTCAGAGTGTGGGAGTGACTCCTGGAACCATTTTTCAATATTTTCCTAGCAAAGAAGCTTTATTCTACGCCGCAGTCCTTGAGCCGCTTGCTGATATTCAGGTGAAATCGCTTGCTTGTCTAAAAAAAGGAGGGACACCAGGCGTATTGATTAAGAGCATGGTGGCAGAACAATTCAACCATATCTACTCCTATATAAATGAATTGCGGCTTGTTCAATCTGTCTTAGGACAACGAATAAGATTCCCTGAACTTACACAGAAGGTCCTTGAAAGTGTAAAGGTAATGACAGATGCGATCGAATGCATCTATGCCAAGGGACAGTTAATGGGAGAATTCAACAAATGCTTTTCTCCAGCAATGATCTCTCGTGCCTATATCTCTTTCTTAAATGGAGTGGGCTTAACTCTTGGAGAAAGTATTATTCAGCATCCGGAGTGGGAAAATCTGAAGGAGCATGCCTTTTATTTGTTCGCACCCATACAACCTAAAGAAAAACCGGAGGAGTCTGAATGAGTCAAACATCATTACAACCCGATCTGACATTTAACGTTCGTGTGAAAAAACGGAAGAAAATTTTATGGAGCCTAGGAATCGTGATTCTGCTTGTAATGGCTCTTGTATTTTTTATATCTTATAAAGTAGTAGACACCTTGTTGCACCATCCTAGAGACACTAATGTCAGCTACGAATTGAATATCGATAAAACACCCTACGAAGAGATCGAGTTCAAGAGTTTGAAAAATGATAATACGATTAGAGGTACTTTCTTTCCTGCAAATGGTCTTTCTGGTAAACCAAGTGATAAGACGATTGTTGTCGTCCATGGATATACGAGCAATCGTTTAGTCAAAGGGCGGACCCAAAAGTTAGTAGAGCATTTCGTTCCGAAAGGCTACAATGTATTGGCATTTGACCTCAGCTCGCAAGGTAAATCCGATGGTGACTTGATTACACTGGGCCTCAATGAAAAATACGATTTGCTAGGAGCTGTAAGCTACTTAAAATCCAGAGACCATACGGGTGATAACATTGGAGTTATCGGCTTTTCAATGGGTGCTGCTACTTCTCTGCTAGCCGCAAGTGAAAGTGATGACATCAAAGCCGTAATTGCGGATAGTCCTTTTCGTAATGCTGGTCTATTTCTGAGAGAGGGTTTGCCCTACTTTTCAGGTCTACCTGCATTTCCATTCAGTTATACATCGACATGGATGGCAAATTGGGTCTTTAAGGTTGATCTTGATTCCATATCTCCTATGAATGCGGTAAAAAAGATGCAAGACAAGCCAGTTATGCTCATTCATGGTACTGGAGATCAGCAAATCAGTTATAAAAATACAGAAATTATTTACGAGTCCTTAAAAGATAACCCAAAAGCAGAAGTATGGTACCCGCAAAATACGGAGCACATCGATGCCATCAACCATTACCCCACTGAATATTTCAAAACAGTAGATCGCTTTTTGGATGAGTATGTAGGAAAATAAATTCACTCCAAGAGAGCCGACTAGCGAAAAAGCTTGTCCTGACGAAGTAAAAATACCCAATAATATCAAGCATTTTTAGCCTGTAGTGCAGAAAACCACTACAGGCTTTTATTTGCGTTTTAAATGAAAATACATAGCAAAATAGCTATTATTTAAGCGAAAAAAACGGTAGTACGAGTACAGAGCATGTTGATAAAGACAAAAGACAAGTGTATGCTGTTTGCTGGTCAGGAGAAGATCCTTTTTGGAGATCATTTGAATAAAGACTCGGAATTGAATAAATGAACTAGAAAACAACGCGTTCTCTACAAGAGCAACGCGGCTTCAAATATCTCCTTATCCATTATCCCTTCTGCTTGTAAAATTCATGGTACAACTTCATCAGCGCGCGCTTTTCAATTCGTGACACATACGAGCGTGAAATTCCCAGTTCTCGTGCAATTTCCCTCTGTGTTCGTTCTTCTCCTCCAGCTTCCAGACCAAATCGGCCAATCACCACTTCTTTTTCACGGTCATCTAAAATATCCAGATTGCGATAGATTTTGCTCTTCTCGATTTTGAGCTGTACCTTATCTACAATATCGTCCGCCTCGGAACCAAGGATATCAATTAAAGTAATCTCGTTTCCTTCCTTGTCAGTCCCTATAGGATCGTGGAGAGATACGTCTTTGCGTGTCTTTTTCAGGGACCTTAAATGCATCAGAATCTCATTTTCTATACAACGGGCTGCAAATGTTGCCAGTTTTGTTCCTTTTCCGGTCTGAAAGCTTTCAATAGCTTTGATCAGTCCAATGGTGCCGATGGATATAAGATCCTCCAAATCTTCGCCGGTGTTATCGAATTTTTTTACAATATGGGCCACCAGCCTTAGGTTATGTTCAATAAGTGTGTTACGGGAATGTGCGTTGCCTTCGGCAAACAGCTTTAGGTGTCGAGCTTCCTCTTTCTCAGTCAATGGCTGCGGAAAGGCGTTGTTTTTCACATAGGAAACGAGTAGCGTCAATTCCTTGATGAACAGAGCGATAGCACTAAATAGTCCGGGCACGGATGACACCTCCTGAGGTAGTTGCGAACTTACCGGCCTTTGTTACTTACCGGGCTTGCGGTCTGTTTATTGTATGTAGGCAGGTGCCCATCCGTGCCTGTACTCCGAAAACTGCTCCGTAATAATTTGCCGGATATCTTTCTGGAGCAATCTCCAATACTTAATTTGAAACTTAGAGATCTCTTCGACAAATCAACGCACTCCTATAGCCAGAGGGAAACACGGGATAGCTTTACATTATTCATCACTTGATTTCCCCATTTTCTTTCAGTAGAGTATTAACTTTTTTCTAAATATGACATCGGAAGTGGGGAATAGACTATCGTATCTCCATCTTCATCTCGTTTTAAAATAATAGCGAACTCAGCACCATTACTCTCATCGCCTCTTGGCAACGGGAAGATCATTGCGGGACAACGCAACTCATAATTATGAGGAAATTCTTTTTGAAAATCCTCTAAAGCATAATTCAGAATTGCATCTATTTTATCGGTAAGCACATGAAATCCACCTATTACAAAATCATTGGACTCTTGGGAAGCGGTATACTTCTCAAATAATTTGGTTTTGTATTCCTCAACAGTATTAAAACAAACTTCCCAATCCAAAGGGAATACGCCATCTGCTAAATAATAAGAGTATATTTTCATATTCCATACATTCTCCTTCTCGCACCTAAAATAGTTTTTATATTGTTTCTCTCAATCTTTTTCGATATAAATTAGCCTAGCCTTTAGAATGAGCTTGTTAAAGACCCGAAAATAGCACCCTTTTCTTATTTCCTCCTATATCGTTTGAATTTTTTAATTACGTAGGTTCTTATCCCGTCCATTGCTAGTATAGTCATGAAATAACTGGTTGCTATTATAATGCTTGGCCACTCATTTATGATTATGCCTTTTTTAATTAAGGAATACATTCATTGAGAGTTTCATATAGATCATATACAACAACATATTTAGCAAATTAGAAATAATAACTAAGGGAGGTAGTTCAACATGACAAAATTCAGTCAAAATCCAGATAGTTATTCGTTTTCCATGGAACCTGTCGTTATAGCTGAAGATAACGTTTCAACGAATGGAGATACCAAAAATACTTTTCCGAAGAATGTTTTGATCGATAATAATCTCTATTGGGAGAGCAGCTTAAGTGGTAAAGGTGGGGAAATCATCTTCAAATTAGATACGGGAAAAACGATCAATGATATCCTCTTAGCCCAGCCACCTTCTCGCGCTTTTATACTTTCGTTTTCGTTTCATGGCTCGAGTGACGGAGAAAACTGGTATAGGTTAGGACAAGTCGAGGCTGTACCAAGCACTGCAAAAATAACCTATCAGTTTAGTAATGAAATTCCTTTTTCATATTATAAAATAGCTGTACTTTCCTCTGGATTGAATAATACAACCACCTATTATGGTATCCGATACATTCAACTAAGAACCGCGCTAATCAATGGCGTTCCTGCCTACAGAGCGTCCAATATAAATCCCGCTATTGCGGAATAAGCCAGTACAAAATACAAAAAGGAGGCTGGACAACGCCTCTATGAGTAATGGCTATACTTGAGACAAAAGTTATTCTTACATTCCTAAAATTTCTAGTTATAAGTGATACTTTCTTGCTTTATAACTGAGACTTATCCTCCAACAATAACATAATCACACCCTAATATGATCACTCGTCATTCTATAACTGTGAAGAGAAATGAGAACCAGTAGATTCCTTTTAGCTACTGGTTCTACTGAACCGCAACAGCGACACAACATCCGTTTGAGTAAACTGTAGGCGATCTGCCCGGCTAATAAAGTCTCAGACATATACCAAAAAAAGTATAGCCAAATTCGTCTCATGTATTACCGTAACTCATACCTGCGTCAATATGCCGGAAGTGTATTCAATAAGATATCCTTTTTCACGAGCATATTTGATTGTGTTTCTAATCCGACGCTGAAACTCCATTGGTGATTTAACCTTTCCGATATGAATTTCTATCGTATTATCCCACCGAAAATAGCCGTAAATATTCGTCCCTTTACCAGGAACTCGTAGCCACCAGACTATTCGTGTTAAAGCCAAGCAATCCAAGAAGAATGCCATAATGTCGATTGACAACCATGAAACCGGTGCATGACCTAAATACAAGAATAATCCAACGAGAAAACTAAATATAACTTATGCAAACAGTTTCAAGCGAACGCCCTTGATAAAGCCTGAAGCAAAATTTGAATAAAATCCCCCTTTTCAAGTCCTCAATTATTGGCATACATATCGACCTGCACCCAGCTGCAGGCTGGCCACTTCTCCAATCGATCTGATTGACTCCGCAGCCGCTTCCAGGTCCTCAATCAATTGAACTCAATAGGTTTCAATATATTTGATTACTTGATCTACAGTCGAAAAAGGTTCTTTATCTAACTTTACCAATCGATCAAAAACCTTAATTTCAAATCCCGATTCATTTCTCCATACTTCAAACCGGATGTTCTCCTCTACCGCCGGCCCTCCAATTGTAACTTGATCTCCTATCAGCATACCTTCAAGATTAGCTTTTCGACTTAGGCTTAGTTTCATAAAACTCATCCTTTCCTTATTAATTAAGTCCAACTGATCGACTCCACAGCCCGTAGCAGTTATTCAATCAATCTTTACCTCTAAAAATTTTCTCCCGCTGGATTGATGGCTGAACCGAAACATTGTTATCTCCTGACTACAATCAATCATTTTAAGCCCATTATCTTCAAACAGGCATTCGCATATCCTTGTTTTTATAGATTACAACAGTAATCTCCTGTCGTGCTCTCGTTAGCATTTGGTACAGCATTTTGTCCATACGATAGGGAGGTGCCCCCGCTTCTCTAGTAGACAAAAGCTGCCCAGAATCGTTGTAATAAAAACGCTCGTTTATTACAACGGCAACTTTATCAAATTCTTGTCCAATAACATGATGAGCGTTTCGATTTCCCACTGAGTACTTATCAATTGCGATCCCCATGGTTTTTGTACACTGCGGCTTTAACGCAGCCCCGTTGTTTATTTGCACTCCACCTAGGCGACATTCTTTAGCTTAGCGTATTGTTGCAGGTGTAAGGCTTTTGCCGAAGCCCAACCGCCGATGACAAATTGACATCGGACAATTTGTCCGATATAATCAAAACAAAACGGACAAACTGTCCGAATTTATATATGAAGGGTGAAACTGGGATGTATATTGAAAAGTTGTATTTTTTACCTGTAGGTGAATGTTTCCTAGATCAATCGGCAGTTAATCGAACCCTTGCCCCCGGGAAATTAGTCGGAATGCCTGTGTGGTCTTTTCTATTGGAAACGACCAGCGGGCCGATACTCATCGATACGGGAATGCCCGACGCTTTTATCAACAATCCCGATTACTACAAGAGGACTAGACGTGAAGGGCGCGTCGTCCCCAACATGTCTGACGGCGACTCGATCGTAA
The DNA here is from genome assembly GCF_054113385.1 of Paenibacillus sp. ALE2. Classification (NCBI taxonomy): domain Bacteria; kingdom Bacillati; phylum Bacillota; class Bacilli; order Caryophanales; family Paenibacillaceae; genus Paenibacillus; species Paenibacillus sp. ALE2. The sequence goes on along the minus strand of NZ_CM134213.1, from coordinate 3,459,101 downwards.
ATGTGTTAAAGCGTGTCGGTTATCGACCTGACGATATTCAAATGGTCATTAGCTCCCATTTACACTTGGATCATTCTGGGGGAAACGGGCATTTCCGCAATACGCCGATCCTTATTCAAAGGGCAGAGTATGATGCGGCCATAAACAATGAGGATTACTCTCCATTAGAGTGCAGGCTGCCCGATTTACAATATCAAATCATTGAGGGTGACCATGAATTGATTCCGGGGGTTCAAATTTTATTCACTCCGGGTCATTCCCCTGGCCATCAATCAGTCCTTGTCACAACGGAAAAGTCGGGTCCAGTGCTACTGACAATTGATGTTGCTTATACTCGGGAGAACTTCGAGAATAGCGTACCGTTCTTGACATTCGATCAAGAGATGGCTGCCAAATCGATTACTCGCATGCAGGAGTTAATTCAGGATGTTCGGCCGTCCTATGTTTTCTTGGGACACGATAGAGATCAGGCGCAAAAATGCCGCACCTTTCCTGACTTCCTGTAATGGAGGGACAGGCTATGGATACTCAATCAATGGCTTTATCCGGCAATGAGCGGAAATTAATGGGGACACTTTGCTTGCTCATTATTTTCGGAAACATCAATATGACCATGTTTAATTTGTCTATACCTTCGATTTCCGCTGACTTTGCCCTGACCTCCTCGCAGGTGAGCTGGGTTATGGTCGGTTACAGCATTTTGATGGCTATCGGCGCCGGTACTTACGGCAAGTTAACGGAGTCCTTTTCCTTTCGCCAGCTGTATGTCATTGGTTTAATCCTTTTAGCTTTCGGCTCTATGATCGGCTTTTTTGCAGCTTCATACTTGCAAGTTATCATTGGAAGACTGCTGCAGGCAGCAGGGGCCTCATCCATCTCTCCCCTGTCTTATGCGGCAGTAACCCTGTATTTTAAGCCTACAGTCAAGGGACGGGTGCTGGGAACCTTATCCGCCACGATTGCCTTTGCTTCCGGCTTCGGGCCTGTGTTCGGCGGTTTCGTGGAGCAATACTTTGGTTGGCGTGCTTTGTTCATCGTGTCCAGTCTGAGCCTATTTGTTATCCCTTTGATATTCAAGTATGTTCCTGACAAGAAACACGACCGCGGTTCATTCGATTTTCTCGGAGCTGTTTTGTTCTCCGCGGGACTGGCGTTGGTGTTGCTAGGGGTTACGAACTATTGGTTTATGCTCATTGCAGGAGCAGCAGTTCTTCTATGGTTCGGTACTCATATTCAGAAAAAAGAACATCCATTTATCGATGCATCTTTCATGAAAAATGCTCCTTACCGACGAATTCTATGGATTGGATTCCTTACCTTCGTATGCAACACGGGGTTAACCTTTACTCTTCCTGTCATGCTGAAGAATTCCTTTCATTTACCAACTAGTAAAATCGGTCTGCTGATGCTTCCCGGTGCCGCCTGTGCAGCCTTGCTCGGATCCCGGATCGGAGGTTGGACAGATCGTTTCGGAAGCTCCCGCGTGCTTGTCATATCGCAAAGTCTCGTCATCAGCGGATTTATACTACTGGGGGTATCCGTACATTTGCCGCCATGGATCGACGCTATATTGATCATTATCCTTATGATTGGATTCAACGGTGTCCTCACCTCTAGCAGCAATTTAGTTTCGACGACACTCCGTTCGGCTGAGCTGGGTGTGGGGATGGGTATTTTCACACTGGCCTATCTCCTAGGCGGAGCATTCGGCCCTGCGCTGGTCGGCCGACTGATTGATCTAAAGATGCCTTTTTTTGTTGTTTATTTTACCATTTCCCTGTTGGCAATCCTGACATACTTATTCGCAAGAAAAGCAAATCCTAGCGGAAGCTATGGTAATTAGTTTGGTAGACTTACGACATGTCCGAAAGATATGGAGGATGAATAGATGAGTAAATTAAATTTCCAACTGTCCTTTGCTGCTATTCATGAGCTGGCCGAGGGGATCCGAACAAGGAAAATATCCCCGGTAGAGATTACAGAACATGCGCTTCACCGCATCGAACGTTTGAATCCGAAACTGAACGTTTTCGTTACCCAAACGTCCGAACTGGCGATTGAACAAGCGAAGCAATCGGAACGCGATATTATGCATGGTCGGTACAAAGGGCCCCTTCACGGGATCCCCATCGTTCATAAGGATCTATATTACACTAAAGGGATCCGAACAACTGCCGGTTCAAAAATATTGAACAGCTTCGTCCCCGATTACGATTCGACGGTTGCAGCTAAGCTACATGAGGCTGGAACAGTTCTGCTAGGCAAAGTACAGACTCACGAGTTCGCTGCGGGATTGACAACAACTAGCCCGCACTTCGGTCCTTGCCTCAATCCGTGGAACACTGAACTTGTAACGGGAGGTTCAAGCGGCGGTTCGGCTTCTGCTTTAGCGGCTGGACTTACTTATCTGGGCACAGGCTCGGATACCGGAGGTTCGATCCGCATACCCGCTGCTTTGTGCGGTGTCGTAGGGATGAAGCCGACGTACGGTCGGGTCAGTCGGTATGGTATCATTCCAATGGCCTGGTCATTGGACCACCCGGGTCCGTTGACCCGCTGTGTCATGGATGCGTCCCTGTGCTTGGATGTGATGTCTGGCTTCGATCCAAAGGATGAATCGACTGTCGATCTGCCTGCGCCAGGTATCAAGATGTATCCGAATGGTCTCAGGGGTGTGCGTATCGGATTGCCGACAAGCTACTATTACGAGGATTTGATGCCGGAAGTGGAAGCTGCGATGAAGGCCGCTATCAATAAATTCCGAGAACTGGGAGCAGAAATCATCGAAGTTAGCCTGCCCCTGATCAAACATGTTAGAAGTGCGACGATGGCCATTATGATGACGGAAATGTACTCGTACCACGAGAAGTGGCTTGAGACAGAATTGGAACAGTATGGACCGGACGTCCGAATGTTTCTTGAAAGCAGTAGAGATATTCCGGCTTCCATTTACCTTCAGTCTCAGCGGGCCCGGCAACTAATTGTCAATGATTTTTTGAATGCATTGTCCGGAATCGACATCTTGTTGACGCCGGCAACACCGATCACTGCGCCGCGTGCAGATGATGATGCTAGTGTATTCAGATTGAACTCATTTACGCTTCCGACCAATTTGACTGGCTTGCCTAGCCTGAGCATGCCTTGCGGCTTCTCACCTTCCGGTCTGCCGATTAATATGCAATTGATTGGCCGCCCCTTCGAAGAAGCGACAGTACTAGGTATCGGCAATACTTATGAAATGAATACAGACTGGCACAAGAGACATCCGGATTTGTAAGCCTGACTATATTTGATGGAGGGTAATCTATGGATCAAAAGCAACTTAACTCTGAAGTTAGCAGGAAAGCATCAACCGTAACCGGAACAGATACGACGAGCGACAAGAAAAAAGCATACGAGCAGTTTATTCATACGATCGCAAGTTTAAAGGAACTGGACCTATCGGGCATTGAACCGCATTTGCCTCCAATTTACAAAAAGCACTATACCAAGAAATTAAAAAAAGCTCATCGGTCACCCAAATGAATGTATTTTTAATTTTTCACGAAATGTATTATAATTATGAAGACGGACAACATGTCCTATACACGAAAAACGGACATATTGTCCGTTTTTCGTGTTAAATAACAGTTAAATTAATGATGAGGGGAGATATTTATGGTAAATTCAGAATCGCAATCTGTCTCTCTGAAAATTCCCAGAGAGGAGTTAAACCGAAGACGAATTTTGGCGGCGGCTAGAGAACTTTTCATCAAAAACGGTGTTTACAATGTCAATATGCATCAGATTGCGAAGACTGCTGGAGTAGGACAAGCAAGCCTATACCGCCGCTACTCGGATAAGGGCAACATATGTCAGGAGATCGCGTATGAAGAATACCAACCTTTGTTTGATGAAGTTCAAGCATTTCTTGATCAATCCCCAGAAACCGCTGCCTTGGACCGGCTTTACCATGTAATCGTAAGATATGTCTCTTTTTTAGAGGCGAAAGTTCCTTGGCTCTGTGAGGTCAGCCGGGCCTCAACCGGGCATCGTCCGTTACAATCTCCGTTATGTCAATGGATGCGCAATATAAGCAGAAATCTGCTAAATGAGGCCGTTGAACAGGGAGACGTATCCGGGGTGGACATTTCATATACTATTGAAGCCCTGCTGGCCGTGCTTCACAATATCGATTACCATCTCCAAGATGAAGGCTTTACAAGCCAACGAGTTCTTGATGGATTACACCGCATATTTATTGAAGGTTTAAGAGCTAATAGACATTAATTGAGGGGCTGGCCACAAAGCCACATAACATGGATGAGGGATAGTCCTGCGTAACTCCTCTTTTTATCTCATAATGGTATATTGAATGTACAAAGAAACCATATCCTTTCAAATGGTCGGGTGGTACCTCCATTTTACCCAGGAACGGTTTCTTATTGTTTTACAATTGGAGAATAGGACGTCCCTAGTCATTTTTATGACTTATGGGACAACCCTTTTTTTCTGCCAATGGCTGCTATGCGAGTTGAAGAGATTTGTACAGCACTTGGGGATTTTATTAAAATTTAGTCTATCTTTCTCCTTACGGATATACAGTAATACTTCGTGCATAGATTTATATAAAGTATGGTAAGATACCCACGTGTATTCTAATACTGTACAAACTGTTATCCGGCCGGCTTTTTGGAGCAAATAGGAAATCACGAAGTCTACATCAGCCTTATATTTATTGATTCTTTCCTGTCTTAGTTTCTCTTTAGTTTCTTCTATTTTTGAAGTTATTTTATTGTTTAATTCGTTATAATTCGTGATTATATTGCTATAAGACATCCCTAAAAATGTGACTACATCCCTTAATGTAATTTGTTCATGATCGTGTGTTTTGATGTACTCATTTGCAAGTGACCAAAGGTATTTTTCCTTTAACTTTTTCTTGTTGTGGTTTTGCTTTCTAATTGCTTTAGAGATTCTATTACCCAGTCCGTGCTCCCAAGGCAGAAAATGGAATTTTTAGATATCGAGCAATTGCCTTATGAGATATTTTAAGATTTTCATACACAAATGTTTGAAGAGCTTTCTCCAATTGATCTACAAGTTCAGCACTGTTATAATTCTGACGTTCTATTGTTTTCCTTTGATAATGTTCTTTATCAAATAGGGCATTAAATATAAAATACCGTTGCACAGCAGGATCAAATAAATAATAGTAGAACGTTAATATTCCAACCTAAAATCGCTCTTGAGTTCTGAAGTAATCCGAGTTTACCCTCCCAATTTAAAAGCCCTCTAAAAATCTGTACCAAATCACTACTACATGTTCTGGTTGGACCGAATTTTTTAGATAACTCCCTTGACAAAAGCTTATTTTTATTTAAATATCCCATGATCTTGTACACAGTATTATTGGACCTTTCTAGTCGACGTGCTATTTCACTCACCGATTGTGTATTCTTTAGAATCTCCCGTGTTCTCTCAATCATACCAACCCAGTCATTAATTGATTTCCACATGTTATCTGAGGTATCAATCCCGTATTCCATCCAACATACTGTACAGATGGAATGCCTATTATATTTCTGACCTTGTACCATATGTTAGCATATATAGAATATATATAGTAAATAGAAACACAAAAAAACCAATAGAAACAAGGGGTTTTGTTTCTATTGGTTTAAAAATGTCTCAAACATATACCCAAAAATGTCTCAGTTATCAACCATATCAGTCTCAATTATTACCGTTACTCACAGCCCCCCTCCCTAATTTTGGTTATTTCATTTGAAGCATATTATAAATCATCTCAGCAGCTTCCGCACGCGTAACTTTCTGTTTGGCACGGAAGCTGCCATCTGGATATCCTTGCACTAAATTAATCTCGGTTAGGCCAAGCACATCCTTTCTGGCCCACTCAACAATTTGAGAAGAATCTGAGTATACATTGCTTTCTTGCTGTGGTGTAGCCTTGATAATGTTATTCACCATTTTAGCGGCCTGCTCCCGATTTATGACCCGATCTGGACCGAAGGCTTTGCTACTAAAACCTCGAGCAACTTGATCCTTAATTGCTGTTTTGAGCAGATCAACATACCATGCAGATAGATCAATATCCTCGAAGTCTAGAGTCACATCTGTTTCGAGCGGTAATTTAAGAGAACGAACAAGCATCGAAGTAAATTCCATACGTGTTACGGGTCTATTCGGTTCAAAAAGTGTGCTGGATGTTCCTTTAACTATACCCAAATTAGCAAGCGTATTTATCTTCTCTCTATTAAATACCCGATCAATGTCACTAAAATGATTTGGCTTCGTCTCGATTGTTGAGCCTTGAAAGAACTCTGTTTTTGTTTCTATCGGTTCCTCGACAACAGGCTGAATCGGTTTTACACCCCCCGCGCCTCCTGCTCCAACACCTGTGTCCACAGCATTCCCTGTAGTTTTACCACTCGCTTCTTTTGCCTCTGTGCGTTTTCCTTGACTATTTTCTGCCCAAAGTTGAACGGTATACAATTGCTTTTCTCTCAGCTGTCTCCAGATAAAAGCTCGATCCTTACCACGATATAGGACTACTCCTTCACTAGCGAGAACAAAAATATCATTTTCATGCTCTGACTCCCAATGGATGATAAATTCACTATTGGTTGTTTCTGTCTTCGAAAACGCAAATGCTGAAGACGGTAACGTCTCGACCTGACCTTCTGATTGCTTACCTTCACCGCTTGTGTTCACTGGCTTAACAGTAATATGATACAATGTAGAACTATCTAATCCGTCTACTTTAAACTCTTGAGTAGTCGTATGGCCGATAAGCATCTCGTTTTTGTAGACATTGTAAGCATCCGCACCTGGAGCTTCTGGCCATGTAATAAGCAAATCGGTATCCGTTACGCTTTTCACAACCAACCTATGATTTGGTATTTGACCTGGCAATGTACGATACGTAAAGGGAGCAACGTCGCCTTCTCCCGTAGTATTCATCGCCTGTATACCAAACGAGTAAATTATACCAGGCTGGATATCTGAAAGTATGATGCAAGCTTCTCTAGTGTCAAAAACTTCCCCTGTATCTTTGCGGATTACTGCATATTGGGAAGCACTCTTAATTTCATTCCATGTCAGCGAAATCTGTCCATTCCCAAGTTCCGTAACTTTTACATTTTGTACTTGAGGCGGGAGTGTCAGCAGTTCACCCAACGCTGGCGGGCTGTAACCACTGCTGTTCCCACTACTCACTTGAAAAGTGTAGTTTTTCCCACCTGTTAAACCAGATACAACTACCCGTGGTTCCGTACTATAATAATTTTGACCGTTGATTGTTACCTTATATTGAGTTACCCCGTCAACCGGAGCCCATATCAATGTGGCATCGTGCTCGCGAACATCTACAGCTGCAAGTTGTAAGGCCGAATTAGGTAGCGTTAATGCATTGATAGAAGCATCCAAACCTGTACCACTTCGATTGTAAGCCCGAATTTTTATATTGGCAGATCTACCTGCTGGCAAACCTTCAAAAGTATAAGAATGGATACCACGCGGAATTTGCACCTTTGGTTCATCGTTAACATTCAAAATGTACCCTTCAGCCCCCTGCACATCTTGCCACGCTACACCAACAGAATATACATCCTTCGTTACACTTGAAAGTGTAGTTACCCGTTCTGGTAATGTCATAACGCCGAGATGAGCATAGTCTCCAAATCCTGTTTCATTTTCAGCAGATATACGATAGTTATACTCCGTTCCCGCCTGAAGCTCAGTATCGGTGAATTCTGTATACACATCGTTATAAACCGAGACCTTATCTCGCTCTAGAGCATAGTAGGTGGCAGTGATTACAGAATTCCACTTCAAGTCGATTCCATCTTCTCTTACGGTTACATTCCGGAATCCGCTTGGGCTGTCTGGTAGACTTAAAAAAGATACATGCTTTGCTGCCCCCTCTCCCATGGCGTTTATAGCGGATACAGAAACTTCATAATACTTACCAGGCTCCATCCCCTTAATCGGATTATACACATCTTGTGTAACCGTATCCTTAAATATGATTTCTCCCGTGCTTGCGTCCGCTGCTGTAATAATATATTTATTAGCTGAAAAAACTGGCGTAAAGTCGGCCATGATTTCTGCTGAATGACGAGAGACCGGTCGCAACTGAACATGCTCAGGGGCATCAGGTAACGTTAATACACGGACTCGATTAGAATATGCATTGCCTCCTACATGATTACTGCAACGCAGTTCATACTCATATTCATGTCCTCCTAATAGCCCTGTATCTGTAAAAGAATTTGTCGGATGGTTAACATCCCAAACCTCATTTGTTGTTAGATTTCGGACTGTATAGACATAACCATCATCAAGACCGGAGGGGAGAGTCCATTGCAAATCAACCTCTGTGTTGCGTACAGATGTTGCCGACAGCACAACCGGCTTCGGTTGCTTTTGAATGCGAAGTGCACTGCTGACCGTTTCATACATGTTTCCTGCCTGGTCTTTCACCTTCGCATGGACATACCATTCGCCTTCATTTGAAAGATCCAGCTGGACTATGGGATCGACTGCAGCCTCCCAGTTTTCAGGTGAATCGGAGCTGTTCGTGACTTTGTACTGCCTTGACGATGGTTCAATCCCTGAGTACGGGTCAGCATATCGCATGTTCACATGAATATTAGTATCTTTCCATTCACGCATATTGGGTGTCAGTTGAATGCTCGGCGGCTCCAAATCGATATAAGACAATGCGTTCACCGGAACGCTTCGATTTCCAGCTGCATCTACAGCTTGAGCAGTTACTTTTACAATTCCGGAACTATTTAATATTCCCGATGAACCAGGCACATAAGCGCCAGAACCCAATTGATATTCATAATGCACTGCTGTAGTATCCGTTGCACCCGAGAGTGTAAACTGTACTGGTTTATTGATATATCGGTTAGGATTCGTTACCTCAGAAAACATAACTTTCGGAGGGGTGGGTTGGGTTCGATCAATCATAACCGATTGAGTCACAATGGGACTAGACACATCAAGATTATTGATCGTCCGCGCTGATAGTTCGTAACTCCCTTCTGCATTTAATGTAAAAGTGCCGTTATATGTCAGCCACTCCCCAGTTGGACTCAAACGATACTGTGTCTTCTTAATTCCATTTGTAGAGTCACTTCCTGACTCAATGGCAATGTCCACATCACGGTTCGTTGGACCTGTTTCGCTAGCCCGTATAACAGGAGCCGTCGGCCCCTTTTTATCAATCGTGATCTCTTTGCTTACCTCCAGGCTCACATTACCGACATTATCAATGGAACGAGCATAAATCGTGCTTTTGCCATCTTGATTGACACGAAATACTCCACCATAATCCTGCCAAGCCTGATTCACAACACCGGACAATCGAAATTGAGTATGGGCTAGTCCAGAATAATCGTCTGCGCCCGGTTGTAATGAAATGGTATATTCATTACTGTTTCCTGTTGCATCTATAATGGGGGGAGTTGGTGGCATCCTGTCTATTCGGACATTGGCGGAAGAAAGACCACTATACTGGTTATTGACGTCCACTGTTCGGACATAAATTGTATTTACACCATGATCATTGACAGTGAAGGGACCAATATATTGCTGAAATGCTCCTCCATTCAGGCTATATTCATAGTACTTTAATCCTTCAGGAGCCACATCCCCATCAATCCACACGGTTACAGGCTCTTTCGTCCACCCTGTAACAGCCTGTCCCTCTGCACCAGCATGAATCTGGGGTGGTTTAGGCATCAAGTCTGATTTGGGAATAATACGAATTCCAAACTTGGATATTTCATCACTTGTCTGTTGACTAGTTCCCATCGCTCTGAAATATCGTACATCCCTTAATGTAATAGAGTCGGTGATATCTATCCATTTTCCCTGGTAATAGCTATTGGCATAGAATTTCGTTACATTAGTCCATGTATATAAATTCGTTCCGTTGGGTCTCCAGCTGTCGCCTGCGGCGGCATTAGATGTATATATATCTGTATGATAAGACCCCTCAATGTAAACAAAAATCCTGTAATCCGAAGTCTTAATAGATCTTCCAATATCAACAAAACGATTTGTCGGCTGTTTAGTTCCATCACACGTATACCTTGCCGACCCCATGCCAGTGTATACTTCCGTTGCTCCTACTCCACTTCCTGACCAAGAGCCCCAACTATCGCCCCCACCTGGCAAATTATTTTGGCAAAAAGGACCTCCGATGATTTCTTGGGTAGCAGCCGATACCCTTTCCGGGAATATGGGAATGATCATTAATAAGAGGAGTAAAGCCAGTACTCCATACACCCATTTATTGTGCTTCCTAACCTTTCGTTTATTTTTTCGATACATACACTTCTCCTTACTTTATTTTATTTTCAAAGAGTTCTACGTACTCGCTTTGGCTAAAATAGAAAAAGCACCTCAAACGAAGGCAGTAATGCCTAAGTTTGAGGTGCTTCCTCAATTTCACGAGTATGTTTTGAAGTTATTATACTTCGTTCCAAACAGGATGTAAACAGAACAGCAAAATGAACTGAAATAAATTTTCGAAACACTCATCCCAGAGACCCTTTTGAAACTTTAATTGGCCTGAACACCCAAGTTCCGAAAAAATCCCCGCATATTCTGCATGTAAGAATCCTCAGGAGCAGAAGATTCCTTAAGAAGATTTTGCATACTATTCATAAACGCGGAAGCTGAGGATGTATCCGCTTTGTCAAACCGATTCGTTAACTGTGGTTTATTTAACAGCTCTTCAGTCTGTTCTGTACGTTCCTTGTATTTATTAATCCAATCGGGGTTTTGAGGAACCTTTTGTGCAAAACTCAACAGCTGGCTTAATCCATTTCCTCCACCCTTAATGTCATTCATGAACGCAGTATATTTTTGAGGATCGACCTGTTTCATCACTTCCGACAGCTTGACGTAGTCCTCAGGGGCACCTATCGGACGATCTGTAGGAGTCGTGTAGCTAATATCTCCGGTCTCTGAATCAATGGTTCGTGTCAAGGCAATACCAGCTATCTGGTTCATGGTTTGCATAAATTCCTTGGCTTTATCGCCTTCCATGTAATGATCCGCAATATACTTGGACTGGGAAACTCCCATCTCCAGCAATACCGCGCGCTGCTTCTCATCCGTAACCGTTCCATCGACGATAAAATTGGATTGAATCATATTGTACACAGCATCGGATACTTCTTCCGGTTGGCCCTCCAAAACCCGGTTTAATGCATCGTTGATCTGAGTTGTGCCAAAATACTTGGCAGCATGTGACACGATATCCCCCTCAGCCAGCTTTCTGCCAGCTTCACTAATCTCCACGGTGTCCTGAACGACGAACCTGGACACTTTTTCTTCATGTAGCTGGGGGGACGGAACTTGCTTGCTTGTCGGATTGATCCGTAAGCTACCAGAGCTAAGAACCGCTTGTTGTGCTTTAAGAGGTTCAAAATTCATTCTACTTCCTCCTGTCATGTTTGTAACAGGCAATCTAAGGCGTATGTACGATGTAATGTAACCCTGTTGCTATATATATCGGACAAAGCATATATGGAATGAATATATGCTTTGTCCTAAAAATGAACAATTTTTGAAGCAAGATCCTGACTCTGAATATAAATTGTTAAAATAAACAATCTGACGTTGTCATTGCTTTATAGACAGTACATCAACCACCATAAATGCTATAAGCAAAGTGATATACAATATCTGTAGCTGTAAGTGAAGTACCTGACACCTGGGCAGCTACACCTGAAAGATCATAGTAATGTGTAAAGCTTATGGGACCAGACAAGTATTCTGCAATACTTCCCGTAGAATGCGGCAGGGAAAGGGTCACACTAAAGGCTCCATTTTGATCCGTATAACCAGTACCTGTACGAGTTCGATTCCCGCTGCTTTCAGTCCAGTTCTGGTTCAACCATGTCACATTAACTGGTGCATTTGCTACTGGATAATTATCCGTTGTAGTAACAACACCCTTTACAGTCAGGCTGGTGTTTCCATTAACCCGATAATGGCGACCGTAAGAGTAGGATGGATAGTCATTCGGACCGTTTTTAGAGTCATAACCGTTAATTACAATTTTTCCAGCCCGAAGTACTGGTTTAAGTGTGAGTGCATATAAATGGTCCGGTGAATACTGGTTTGTGGTGTACACTCGCACATAGTAGGTTCCCGTATTCAAAGTGACATTATGATTGGTTTGCGGCAGAAGCGCCATTTGGTTGCCACTAAGAGCCCCATAAACTTCCGCTTTGTAACCGTAGCTTTCCGAAGTGCTGTCCAGTTTGACATTCAAACCATCATAATTGCGATTCGCAGGAATTGTGATTTGATACCAATCATTGTCAATTCCTGAATGAATGGAGCGTGAATTAAGGGTAGATCCCCCTGTACTAAATGTAAAGTTATAGGCATGAAAAGCACTCTCATCCGGTTCATAGGCATCATATTGGGAGTTTACATCCACGGTTAAATAGAAAGGATCATTTATGCTCGATCCCTTTTTGGAATGGACTGCAACTGCGTAAGCTTTCTCAGATCCGGTAGCATTGCGGCTTCCTACGTTTTCAGGAAGTGATGCCGATCCCTGTTCATACTTGTTAAAATAGGTTCCATAGGTGGAGGCGTCAATAGCATTGGGGTTGATATCCCCTGTTGTCATATCAAATTCGTACAAGTATAAGTCATAGTCAAGCTGCTCTGAAAATGGACCATCCAACTGTGCCTGCAACAATTCACCTGGCTTCACATAAATCGGATATAAAAACTGTGTGCCTCCCTCTTCCGTAATTGTACCTGAATACGTAGCAGAAGAAGCTGTGGCTGCCGTTGGACTAGCTTTCAGGGAAGGAAGGGTCTCCCTTTTCAAAGAGAATGTCTCTGGTGCTTTAAAATTGATATTTTCCTGCATGTTATAAACGGAGGATGTAATACCTTTAGGCTTGTCCACCCGGGTTAAATGCTCAATAACATCTTCGTTGTTCGTTGTTAGCTGAAAACTAGAATCAGCTTCAATAGCTTGTTTTTCCTTGTTCATCTCTGTGCCTTGACTCGCGTTTGCAGTCATCCCAAAAGCAAACAGGAGCATCATGCTTAGCATAACTGAAATAGCCTTTCTGAACCTCTTCATACTGAAATCCCCTCTCAAATGGTTTAAGGAATTCCCGCTATTCCCTGGAGAATCAGGGTATCTTCTAGGCTGTTGTCTCTATCATAAAACATTCTTGGTTCTAATGGAATATATTGTAGCAAATATTTTTAGTCGTCATTTCCTAAAATAGAAAGCTCTAGAATCCATAGATTAAATGATAATACAGGATAATAGACTTACTTTAGACACCTTTTTACCATAAAAACCCTACCATTCTCTTATTTATACGATATAATAAACTGATATGGGTAGTTCTTTTAGACTAATCAATATATCTAATTACCCATAAACATACATAGAAAAAGGGGAATACAGATGAAAAAACTTAGTATATTTATGTTAGTATTGTGTTGCTTTTCAATTTTGGCAGCTTGCTCTACCGATCCGGTAAAAAAAGATTTAATTACCTATGTGAATGATGGAATGCTTCCGTTAACACAAGATGAAAAAGCAGTAACTGAAAAATATGAATCTGTGACCGGGGATAACTTCACAGATGATGAAACACTATATAATACGTTACGAGATGATATTATCCCAGAATACACCAAATACCTCGATAAAGTTGAAGCAGTAAAGACGGAAACTCCTGAGGTACGGGCCGTCCACGAAACCTACATCAAGGCGGTTAGCACTCAAAAAGAAGCACTCATTACGATGATCGATGCGTTGGAAAAAGGAGATCTAAACTTAATTAATGAAAGTAACACCAAGCTTAGCGAGGGTAAAAAGCTCTTTAGAGATTTTGGTGAACAGGTTAACACACTGGCTAAAGAGCACGATGTGAAGATCAATAAGAAATAAATTTTAAAGCTCCCATCTCGGGAGCTTTTTCTATATCCTAGGAATACTCGAAGCAAATTATCGCTTTCCTTAATTCTCTATCATAAAATAAGTAAACCTTATCGGCTCCAAACGCTTGAAAATAATATCCGGTGAAAGAACCGATATAGGTAAATGTCTCACCATTGGCACGTTTAGGCACATGAAGCAGATTGGTTTGCTCGAACTTGAGCATTTCTTCCAAGGATTCGTCATATTCCTTGATGTAGCTTTGGGCCTCATCAGACTGAAATGCGATATCATCCAGAATACCGTTGACTTCGGGAAAGCTTAGCCCCCAACCACTGGAATGTTTTTCCTCAAATTCGTGAGTGAGCTCTTCCACAGACTTTTTGGCCTCTCCAAAGGAGGAATATGGATAAATTTTATGGTTTTCCAGGAAAAATGCTTTGCGAGCTTCGTAGTCTTGTTCATTAGCTATGTACACCTGTTCCAGTCCGTCCAGTGCCATGACTTCTCTCTTCATACGTAGGTACGCTTTATCTCCGGTAGATTTCAGCGCCTCATAGGTGGCTTCTAATTGCTCTTTCTGATGAAGACTAAAATAATTCCAGTCTGCTTCGAATTTGTATTTGCCGTCAATTACATCGAATCCCAGCATATCTTCCTTGGTATATAAGGTATGAAATTGCTGAGTATTTTCACCCACACAGCCTTCGTGGATTTCTTTTACGGAAACAAAATGAAGCCACTCGTCCTGCTCTGGAAATAAGAACTGGAGATTAATCGAGCAGATTGGCAGAAAGTGCTTGCGGTAATGTTCAAGATCGCTGGCAAATACGTCCTCGTATGCTGGAAAACGTTTGATAAATCTCTCTGGTATGTTCATGGATGCTCCTCCTAAATTGTACGGTTCTATGGTTGCTTTTCGATCCGAAACGTCCCTTCACTCGAAATCACGCTGTAAATTTCATCAAATCCTTCTTCGTAACTTGGGACCTCTAGTTTACTCATTACACTTTTAATACCAATCTCAGGAATATACTCTTTGCCTGTGCGCTGCTCATTACGCTTAATAGATTCTGCATAATCAGGTTCAAAATAGTAGCCTATGATTCTGAATCCCTTATTTTTACAAGCATCTATATATTTCTTTCGTTCTTCAACTGTTGGATTGGTATTGTCCACTACAAAACGCTGCATCGTTTCGATGGAGGTCTGAAGGTACATATTTTCCCTATTCCGTGTTTTAAGCATATCAAGATTTATCCGCATATGTGTTTTGAAGAATCGTTCTTTATAAAAAGTCGACTTGCCCGAAGCCTGAATTCCTATAAAAATGACACACTCCAAACCTCACACATCCTTGTCCAGGTAAACATATTGGTTAATATAATCTCTATTTTGTGAGAAGATTGGTGTCTGATGGTCAATATTCCACTTGTTTCTGACCGCTTCTCCTTTGTTATACTGTTGTTTGGTAATGCAGATTCCCCGCTTTTGCCAGACCGGAAGGTCATTCCAGTTCAGTCCTTTTTCCACAAAAAGCTTGTCTTGAAGCTGATTTCCGTTCAATCCTTGTAGTTCTGAATGCCTGAAATGAGCTTGAGCTACCATAGAAATGCTGTTTTTAGTAGCATCTTGTTGTCTCCATAGAAAGTAGTTTGCAACCTCATCGTGAGGCAAAACCCATGCTCTTGCATCAAAAGTAGCTAGAGGCTTATCCGGATAAACTTTCTGGATTTCTTCATTAAATTTGGCAGTAGCCAGAGAGGCAGATATAGACACCATTTTTTGAAGATTATTTTCAAACCATGATTGTGTCGTTAATTTGTCGTAATTCGTAAGAAGCAGAGAGATTTCATCACTCTGATGGTACACCAGTTTACATCCCATAATATTATAGGCCAGATATTTGCACGTCTCCCATAACGCAAAGATTAGCTTCTCATCAAAAGGTTTCGTCATCCCACGTGTAAAGGTATGAAAATGAGCACCATCGATTCTGATAATTACGGGTAAACGGCGGGGTAAACTTAATCTATAAGCATTTTCATATTCCTTCATTCTATTTCCAAAATCATCTTTTTTCATAAACTATGTAGCTCCTTCGCTTTTCATAGTATCTATTAATCAAAGGTGCTGCTGAACTCTCCAACAATATACAATCCAATGTCGGTTTCACCTTCTCTTTTTTATTTCACAGCAATATTATCCTCAAATACAAAAACGGAGATGGCTATATCTTCTTCCACTTTAATATCTGAAAATAAATGCAGTAAGCGGGAATCCATATAATCCTCCAGTTCTTTATTGAACTGTACAGGATAGATTTTTTGTACCATTTTGGTTCGAGCTGCATGCACCATCTCTCTTCCTGCATCCTCTTGCGCAAGAAACTTTTCGGATGGAGTTAAATTACCGTATAGCATTGTGATGGCCATATTATCTACAAAGGTTGTATGTATGCGTTCCGGGCCTTTTCCAAATAGCTCTTTACGTACTTTTCGAATAATTTCGTTAAAACCCGTTTCCTTTCTCATATCGCACCGCTCTCCTAAATCTACTAAAATCCTTGTTACTATTTCCATCATAACCGATTCCTATCATATAAAACAGAGATGTAGCAAAAGTGATTCTTGGAACATGCTTACCATTGAACGTCATAGAAAAGAAAACGCAGCCCGCCCGATCGGACAGACTGCGTATATTACTGAATCCAAACGGACTAGTCCTTCACCAGTCGATTCGATAGCATCAACATGATAAAAGAGAATAGGATAATGACGGCTACCCAGCTCCAGGAGAGTGTCATATTTCCGACCTCGGACGCGGTGTAAATCGCCGTAGGCAGGGTTTGAGTCTGTTCAGGAATATTACCCGCAAGCATCAGTGTAGCACCAAATTCCCCTAACCCTCGGGCAAATCCGAGAATGTACCCTGAAATGAGCGGTCGGTAGGCAAGGGGCATCGTAATATGGCGAAACACTTGCCATTCGTTGGCACCTTGTGCACGTGCAGCCTGCTCTACTTCGGGTTCTACAGCTTCAAAACCTGCTTTGATCGTCCGATAAGCCAGTGGAAAAGCAACAACTACCGCCGCCACCACTGCGGCTCCCCATGTAAATACAATCGTCTGCTGGAACAGGCTTTCAAAGGCAACGCCAATCCAACTTTTCCTTCCCAGCAAGATGAGCAATATAAAGCCGACAACAGTGGGAGGCAAAACAAGTGGAAGAAATAGAACGGTCTCAATCACACTGATTCCTCTCCGCAGCTTGCAGTTCGCCATCATCCGAGCTACCACAGTTGCTAATAAAAAGACAATGATGCTGGCAACGACAGCGACTTTAACAGATACGATAACCGGAGGAAGAAAAGCCGACCAATCCAACGGGACCCCCTCCTTTATCTGTGAATTCTATTTCCCGGTTGTTTCTGCTGGAGCTGAAAATCCATCTTTATTAAATACGCTCATGGCTTCATCTGTACGTAGAAAATCAACAAACTCGCCCGCTTCCTTGCTGTGCTTGGTTGCCTTTACGATGCCTTCTGGATACAGGATAGGTGCGTGCAATTCCTCAGGTACTTCTAGCGCTACGACCGTTTTATCGGATGATTTGGCATCCGTCAAATAAACGAGTCCAGCATCGGCATTGCCTGTTTCAACATAATTTAATACCTGTCTTACGTCTTTGGCGAATACCATTTTCGGTTCCAGCTTGTCCCATAATCCGGCCTTTGTCAGCGATTCTTTGGAATACTGTCCGGCCGGAACAGTAGTAGGTTCCCCAACGGCAAGCTTCATGTAAGAAGGACTTGTCAGATCATTGAGCGTAATACCCTTGTTGTCTGTGCTCTTGGCTTTATCTTGCGGAACAACCACAACCAGTTTATTTTGAAGCAGTACGCTATCTTTTTCCACTAATGATGCATCGGTTAAAGCCTTCATTTGCTTCATACCTGCCGAAATAAATACGTCAGCGGGTGCACCCTGCTCAATTTGTTTCTGTAAAGTACCGGATGACGCATAGTTAAAGGTAAGCTTGATATCTGGGTGCTGCTTTTCATACTGTTCCTTGAGCGTATTCAGACTATCTTGAAGACTCGCAGCGGCAGATACGATCAACTCTGTTTTAGGCGCAGACGCTGTCGACTGTACAGCAGCTTGAGACGAGCATCCAGCCAGAACCCATGCCAACAATCCAACGAAGGTGAATATGTACCCGAATTTCTTTTTCAACTTGTTCTTCCCCTGTCCTCTATATTCCGTAATGAGGTGACAGTGCGCAGCTCATTACGGTCTGAATCTATTGGGTTAACCCAAATATTTGTGATAAATAGACCTCGCCTCGGCGATATCCTTGGTGCCATGGATCAGAACGCGTCCATCCTGAAAAAGAACCAACCGATGCGCTCCAATGACAACGGACACTAGATATGGATTATGCTCCACTTGGCCCCCCTGACGGGATAGCAGACGGGCCGCTTCGTTCAGATTGCGTACAGCGCCCGTGACCGGTCGGATCTGAACCGTATCACGTCCGCACAGTACAGCCGTTTTAGCCTGGTGCTCCAATTGCAGAAATGGATACACCGGATGCTCTCCACACGTCGGGCAATTCGTTTTTTTCATGGCGCTGATTTGGATCGCCTGATGTTGATTATTCCATAGATCGAAGGAAATCAGCTTGCCCTGCAAGGCTGAATTATCCCCAGTGAGCAGCTTCAATGCTTCGGCACTTTGGTAAGCTGCCACCATCTGTACAGCCGGGCTGATCACACCGACCGTATCACAGGTTGCGCCGCCAAGCGGTACGGTTCCGAGCAGGCAATGCAGACAGGGTGTCTGTCCTGGAACGATCGTAAAGGTTGTTCCGTAACTACCTACACACGCTCCATATATCCAGGGGATTTGGTGCTTGACGGCGTAATCGTTAATAAGCAGACGTGTATCGAAATTGTCAGTGGCATCTACGATGAGGTCCACTCCTGCTGCAATGTCGCCGATTTCCTCTAGTGATACGTCTTGGACTAGCGCACGGATGTCCACGTCCGAATTGATTTGCTGCAATCGCCTCTGGGCGGCCACTGCCTTGGGTATCTGTTCACGAGCATCTGCTTCGTCGTAGAGCTGCTGGCGTTGTAGGTTACTCCAGTCTACATAATCTCGATCTACCAGCGTCAACCGTCCGATGCCCGCTCGCACCAGCATGTCCGCGTTTGCCGTTCCTAGTGCTCCAGCACCTACCATTAACACATGCTTGCTGCGGATATTTTGTTGTCCTGTCAGCCCGATCTTTCCGAATAATTCTTGTCTTGAATATCTGGCGTGGGACGCCTGCGTGTGTGCTTCTGCATCCGCATCCGTTTTTGGGTCCTTTTTCATTTCAGACATCGTTATTTACGCCCCCATACTTCTAATCCATTAATTGCTGCAAGTCGATCAGACAAGATAAAAGTTCAGATGTCCCGCCTAACTCAAAAGTTATGGGGTGTTATGAGGATTCCAGCCACCCAGCTGGTGCCCCTTCCACTCGGAGCCATCCTCCCACACTTCCTTTTTCCAAATTGGTACGATTTGCTTCAAGCGTTCAATAGCATGGCGACTGGCTTCGTAGCAAGCATCACGGTGTGCAGCAGAAACGGCAATCACGACACTGGTCTCTCCAATCCTTACCGTACCAAGCCGATGTGTAATGGCAGTGCGCGTTGACGGCCAGCGATCAGCAATTTCGTCACCAATTTGCTTCATCGTGTTCATCGCCATCGGCACATATGCTTCATATTCAAGCAACACCGTTCGCTGACCTTGTGTAAATTCCCGAGTCGTACCATTAAAGGTCAATGAAGCCCCATGAGAAGGGTCGAGTACCTTTGAGGTTACCTCATTGGCATCAATCGGGTCGTAGGTAATAGCATATAATCCGCATTTAGAAACGACCGTCTCCATTCCGGGAGCTGACTGATGAAGAGCAATTGCGTCTGTTGGAAGCACAAGTTCATCTGGAGAAGCCAACTTTTGATGATGGGTAAAAAAACAACTAGACAGTTGTGAAGCTATCTCCGGGTACAACTCATTCAGCCTTGTTCGAATGTCTGCAATGGTCACCGTTTCCTGCGAAAGTTCCACAGTGAGCACGTCACCAAATTGCTCCGCCATACCTGCGAATAATTGAATATGGTATTGCATATGCATCTGACCCCCTTTGTTCCCTTATCTATCGATTTCACCTAGCCTGCTACTGGAGCTTATCCTCCTGAAACCGGAGGAATAATCGCAATTTCATCATGTATACTAACCAGATCCTCAGGAGCGACATAGGCTTGATTTCTGGCAACAAAAGCTCCCTGCAACTGGGCCGCTGCTTCAGGGAAATATTGGGACAGCAAGTCTTTTAATGCGTTGACGGTCATCGTCTCCTGATCAGCAGGCACCGTAATCATAGGCCTTCCCATCAGTTCTGCAAGTCCGGCAAATACTTGAATATGATAGTTCATTAAGTAGGTTCCCCCCTTTCAGTACAAGGACTAACCATCGCATATACACCAAGAAAAACCAACATGAACTAATACCTCGAAAGGTTTTATTCCATGCTGGTTAACTATGATGGTCTACATTGATATTTTTATATTATATTTTAGATTCAACCAGTTCATCAATCCGCTCCGTGTGCGTATACACATTCAAAGAACAACTTCGTATAAAACCGATGGTAGTAATCCCCAGATCCTCTGCCAATTCAAGTGCAAGCTCTGTGGGAGCTGACTTGGACAAAACAACCTCGCAACCAATTTTCGCAACCTTCAACAAGATTTCAGACGAGATGCGACCACTGAATACGATGATTTTATCTTGTAAAATAATATCATGCTTTAGGCAGTATCCATAGATTTTATCAAGCGCATTGTGGCGGCCGATATCCATTCTGGACAGGATTATTCCGTCTTTGTCACACAGCGCAGCATTGTGAACGCCACCCGTCTCCTGAAACGTATGTGCCGAGGTTTGCATCAAATTCATCAGGCGGAAACAGTCATCAAAAGACACCGTAACATGGGCATCATTCATTCTTTTTGCCACTTTAGCATCATTTATAAAGTAAAATCCCTGTCTACTTTTTCCGCAGCAGGAGGTAATGTATCGTTTGGAATGAAAGTTTTGATAAAACTCATTCATCCGACGGGTTTTAATATGAACAAAACCTTCTTTTTCCTGAACCCAAATATCTTCGATATCATCATACCGTTGAATGACGCCTTCAGAGGCCAAAAAGCCTACTACCATATCCTCTACATACTCTGGTGTACAAACCATGGTGGCAAATTCCTGCTGATTGATTTTTATGGTCACTGGATACTCCGTCACCACTGTGTCTTCAAAACGCTTGATCTGACCGTCCCGATAACGTAGGATCTCGCGTTTTACCTCAGCCGGCTTTTCCATGTGCTCAACTCCCTTGTTTCTGACAGGCTGGCTCTCCGGTCACCCGCCGATATGTGACATTTCAATTTTGGACGATGCTTGCTTCGTATGAGTCAATCGTTCCTCTGAATAGCGGTCGGTACGTCCTCTCCAAACACGCTCAATGTAAGATCTAATCTCATCATCGGATTGCTCGGACCGCAGCATCGTGCGAAGCTTGTACCCTTTAGACGCAAACAGGCATGTGTACAAGGAGCCCTCAGCAGAAATTCTCGCCCGTGTACATGTGGAGCAGAAAGCGTCCGTAACGGATGAAATGATGCCGATTTCCCCGTCTCTGTCCAGATACCTGTAGCGCGTCGCCACCTCACCTTTGTATTGGGGTGGAACAGGTTCTAACGGCATGTGCTCATGGATGGTTTCGATGATCTGCTGCTTGGAAACAACCTGATCCAATTTCCAGCCATTGGTGTTACCTACATCCATAAACTCAACAAAGCGCAAAATATGCTTTTTCTTTTGAAAATAGTCGGCCATAGGCACAATATCCTGATCGTTAAAGCCCTTTTGCACGACCATATTTATTTTCACCTGCATTCCCGCTTGAGCTGCAGCCTCAATACCTTCCAGCACCGCCTTGACACTGCTTCTCCCCCCGTTCATGCGGCGGAATCGATCGTCATCCAGCGAATCCAGACTAACCGTCACTCTCTTCAGCCCCGCCTCCCGTAGTGGCGCTGCATATTTAGGCAAAAATACACCGTTCGTCGTCATAGCAATATCTTCAACCCCATCGAGTTGAGTTAACGAATGAATGAGTGAGGACAAATCTCTTCTCAGCAACGGCTCACCCCCAGTAATACGCAGCTTTGTAACGCCCAGCGAGACAAAGATACGCGAGAGGCGGATAATTTCCGCAAAGGTCAATATTTTTTCTTTTGGCAAAAACGGATAGTCATGGCCAAATATTTCTTCAGGCATACAATATCGGCACCGAAAATTACATCGGTCTATGACGGATATTCTCAAGTCCCGTAACGGACGATTCCATTGATCGTCGCTGCGGTTCGCCATCCCGTTCACCTCAATCCGTCTTCATTAATAAATCTCTTTTAACTGTAAACTGAACCAAAAAACCGGCATCACAACAACTTCTTCGCTTATGAATATCGAAGAATCTGCTAAATGCCGGTTAATTTATCTACATCAGGATTTTACGAATCCTCACATCATGTGATATAGAAAAATCAAACTAACAAGCGCTGCGCCAAATAAAATATACGCGATTCCCACGTACACTCCATTCACGAATGCTCTCAAATAGATACATTCCTATTGTTAGCAATCCTGGAACGTTTGTCAATGATTTTTCGCTTTCTCAATTGATAATCATTATCAATTAAAAATTTTAATAAATCACCGTTGAACTATCTTAAATTTTACGCTATAGTTACACCAGATGACATGCAGAAAATGACATATTCAATTTATTGATATACAGGCGGTGCGTACTGTCTGGTATTAATACATACTCCAATGGCGGATTGGCCTCCAGGACCTAGAGCTTGGTCACTACTCCACCATAAACACAAGTGCTTAAACACGAGCACTTGTGTTTATGGTGGAGTTTTTTTGTTCCCAATTTTAAAATTCAAAATCTGAAAGGAGCCTGAACCGTGGCGGATAATACGATCAAAATTACATTAAACGGACAGGAACTGAAAACGAATAGCAGCACAACCATTCTTGAAGTGATCAACGAAAACAATATTGCCCACCCCCAACTGTGTTACGTTTCCGAAGTGGATCCAATCCGCACCTGTGACACATGTATTGTGGAAGTGGACGGAAAGCTTATGCGTTCCTGCTCAACGCTTGCTACAAATGGAATGGATATTCATTTACATTCAGATCGCGCAAAAGCGGCACAAACCGAGGCTATGGACCGTTTGCTGGAGAATCACCTCCTCTACTGCACGGTGTGCGATAACAACAACGGTAATTGTAAACTGCATAACACCGCAGAGCTTATGGAAATTGAACATCAAAAATATCCATATCGACCGAAGGTTGATCCCACAGAAGTGGATATGTCCCACCCTTTTTATCGCTATGACCCCAATCAATGTATTGCATGCGGCCAATGCGTAGAGGTATGTCAGAACCTGCAGGTCAATGAAACACTGTCCCTCGACTGGGAGGCTGAACGCCCTCGCGTGATCTGGGACGATGGAGTTGCAATTAACGATTCCTCCTGCGTCAGCTGCGGTCAGTGTGTAACGGTCTGCCCATGTAACGCCTTGATGGAAAAGTCCATGCTGGGAGAGGCCGGCTTCATGAGCGGCATAAATAAGGATTTATTAAATCCAATGGTTGATCTAATTAAGGAAGTGGAGCCAGGCTACAGCGGTATTTTTGCAATTTCGGAAGCTGAAGCAGCGATGCGTGAAACACGTACGAAAAAAACTAAAACCGTCTGCACGTTTTGCGGTGTAGGTTGCAGCTTTGAGGTTTGGACCAAAGGCCGCAAAATTTTGAAGGTACAGCCTACCTCTGAGGGGCCTGTTAACGGCATTTCGACATGCGTCAAAGGGAAATTCGGCTGGGATTTTGTGAATAGCGATCAACGTTTGACCTCGCCTTTAATTCGTCAAGGAGACGAATTCGTGGAAGCAACCTGGGAAGAAGCCTTGAGCCTGATGGCCAGCAAAATGGGAGCTATCAAAGAAATCTACGGAGGCGAGGCACTCGGTTTTATTTCTTCATCCAAATTTACCAACGAAGAAAATTATCTGATGCAAAAGCTGGCTCGTCAGGTGTTCCAAACGAATAACGTCGATAACTGCTCACGGTATTGCCAATCTCCTGCATCATGGGGGCTACAATATACCGGAGGCATCGGCGGCGACAGTGGCACGATTAAAGACATTGCCTCCGCAGGTTTGGTCATACTAGTCGGCTGTGCGCCGGGAGAAGGACATCCCGTGCTGGCTACCCGCATCAAACGTGTGCATAAGCTGCATGGTCAAAAGTTGATCTCCGTCGACCTGCGCAAGCATGAAATGGCAGAACGCGCAGATTTGTTCATGCGTCCGAAGCAAGGTACTGATTATGTATGGTTATCCGCTGTAGCCAAATACATCATTGAGCAAAACTGGCATGATGCTAAATTCATTGAGAAACATGTAAATTTCTATCCTGAATATTTGAAATTGCTGGAGAACTTCACCCTGGAATTCGCTGAGCAGGAAACTGGTATTTCCCAAGAGACGCTCATTCAGGTAGCGACCATGATTCACGAAGCGGATGGCACGGCCATTTGCTGGGGCATGGGCGTGACGCAAAACATCGCAGGCTCTTACACTTCGATCGCGATTGCCAACCTGCTGCTGGTGACTGGCAACTTTATGCGTCCAGGTGCAGGCGCATATCCGCTTCGAGGACATAACAATGTTCAGGGTGCTGCCGATATGGGTACCATGCCAGATATTTTTCCTGGCTATCAGCCCGTAACGAACGATGCCATTCGGTCCAAGTTCGAAGCGGCCTACGGCGTACAAATTCCAAGCCAGCGCGGACTGGACAACATTCAAATGCTGGAAGCCATTGAGATGGGTAAGCTCAAAGGTATGTATATCGCTGGAGAAGAAATGGCATGGGTGGATGCAGACTCCAATCATACCCAAGAAATGCTGGCGAATTTGGATTTCCTTGTCGTTCAGGATGTATTTCTGAGCAAGACAGCTGAATTCGCTGATGTCATTTTGCCAGCTGTACCTTCACTCGAAAAGGACGGTACCTTTACGAACACCGAACGTCGTGTACAGCGTTTATATGAGGCCCTCCGCCCTGTAGGAGACAGCAAACCGGATTGGTGGATTTTCAGCCAATTTGCCAAGCACATGGGATTTGATTGGGATTACAGTCATCCGAGTGAAATTTTTGAGGAAATGGCGGCGCTCACTCCATTTTTCTCCCAATGTAATTATGACGTATTGGAAGGCTGGAACAGCTTCCATTGGGGATCGCCGGATGGTAGCAACACTCCGCTTCTGCATACCAACGGCTTTAACTTTCCAGATAAAAAAGCACGCTTGGGACTTTTCGAATATGTACCACCAAAAGAGTTTCCCGCTGAATTCGATCTGACCTTAAATAATGGCCGACTGCTCGAACAGTTTCACGAAGGGAATATGACGACAAAGTCAACAGGCCTTCAGCTCAAACTCCCAAAAGTATTTGTGGAAGTGTCCCCTGAGTTGGCAGAGGAGCGCGGAGTTACAGACGGATCGCTGGTTCGACTGGAATCTCCCTATGGGGCGGTCAAGCTGCATGTTCTGGTGACGGACCGGGTACAAGGAACAGAAATTTATGTACCGATGCACTCTACCAGTCATGAGGGTGCTGTCAATCTATTAACTGGTGGAGCATTTGATGTAGTCACCCGTACACCTGCCTATAAACAAACCAAAGTACGGATGCAAGTTTTGGAATTCGATGGTCAAAATCCACTCCCACATATCAATCCACGTTATAAAAAGCGGCATCCGCAAAATGGGGTTGAAGTGAACCGTAAGTGGAATCGTCCCGGTTACATCGATTTGGTAGATCAAAAATAAGGAGGTCGAACCATGGCTAAGCCTATTTCAATTGTGAGAAAACGTATATTGACAGCAGAAGAACGGCAAAAACAATCGCTGGATCAACTTACTGCCAACCTGGCAGACAATGGGGCAGCATTGCAGAAGACGCTTGAAATTGTACGTGAACTGCATGACAGTGGTCTTCTCGAAGCAGCTCAGTCTATGCTAAAAGCCAAAGAAACCATTGCCAAAATCGCTGTAGGACAAGCGACGCGCAAGCCTGTGACGAACATCATCAATAATCTGATGGGTGCAGCAGGGATGCTGTCCGAGGTAGACCCTGAGCTGATGAAAAAACTGGCAAGCAGCGTCACTACGGGCCTGAATGAAGCCGAAGAGCACCTAAAGCAGAATAAAAAGACGCGGCTGCGTGATCTTATGAAGGCAATGAATGATCCAGATGTAAACCGGGCAATGGGGTTCGGTATTCATTTTCTCAAGGGCGTGGGAAAAGGTTTGTCTGATAAATAGCTTAATAGATATGAAAGTGGAAGGCTACTAACCACAGATAATAAAAAGAGCTGGCTCCGAAAAAAACGGGGCAGCTCTTTTTATTTATCTTTTATCCACCTGCAACAAGGTCACTGTTTTAAGAGAAACGGCATCTTTTATTTGCTCCTCCGCGATAACCTTAAGTTTTAGCAAGCTGGAAATTTTTGAAGTGTCCGGCTTGGAAAACAAACGCCATAATTGAGGATCAGGCAATGAATCATACAATTTCGCATGATCGTATTCCTTGCGGTGCTGCTGTACAATCCTGACTCGGTAGTTGCCAATTTCCCAATCGGATACTTCCTGCTCTGCACAATGGGCGGTAATGTCATTGCGCAAATCAGCCAGTTCACCTTCAATTTCTTTTTGCTTTTGCTTTAACTGGTAATAGCGACGCACCTTGTCTTCCAATTCCATCACGCTCCTCTGCTTACATATGTATGTTGGCAGATGCGTTTTAGGACAAGTTTTATCATGTTAGGATGGAAGGTGTATCTATAACTGTAACAGCATTTCCCGGGTAATGGTAACGTCGACCAATTGAGTCCTCATTACTTAAATTTTATTTCAGGATTTTTGCAAAATCCTCATTTAGGTACATTCGCCCCTGGAGTTACAGGCCCCGCTCCTTTGGACTTCCCCTTGCGCTTCATATAATTGGCCCAGTATGCCGTCAGAATTGGCACCAAAATGGAGGTCACTATGACCGAAGCGGCTACTAATGCCGTTGCAGATTGGGCAACAGGTAAAAATTCAGGCTTGATATTGGCAACAATGACTGGATTCGCTACTGCTGCACCTGCGGTGCTGGAGGCTGCAATCCCTGCCGTACCGTTGCCACCCCCGATATATTTGTCCGCCAGAATCAATGGAATACCTGTAAAGATAATTACAAAAACACCCA
Organism: Paenibacillus sp. ALE2; assembly: GCF_054113385.1. Classification (NCBI taxonomy): domain Bacteria; kingdom Bacillati; phylum Bacillota; class Bacilli; order Caryophanales; family Paenibacillaceae; genus Paenibacillus; species Paenibacillus sp. ALE2. Next base: position 3,431,697 of record NZ_CM134213.1, on the reverse strand, counting down.
ACAAAATACCTAACACACCTGTCTGGACAATAACACTCAGGTCAATGGAACACCCCAATGCAAATCCAAAAAATGGAATAAGAGCTTGTGTCGCGTTTCCAAAATATTTACGGAAATCATGATCCAGATTACCCAACATAAAGCCGACCAAAAACGGTAATACGGCCCCGACAAATGTTTGCGGTTCAAAAACGGCCAGCCCGGTACTCCCTAGAATAAGCATAGTCACCAGTGGACCTGATTCCAGTGACATCAGCACGAATGCTCCTGCCTCTTCCTTGGAGCCATACTGCTGCATAATGGAGGCGTAGAGACCGCCGTTCGTCATATCCATAGCCGAGATCAGCGCCAGCACCGACAAACCTGCAAATAGCCCACTTTCTACGCCGCCAACAGGCAGCAATCTAGACGCAATGATCGCCACGACCCAAGCGACCGCGATTTTAGTCAATACGAGCGTTCCTGATTTACGCAATACGGTGCCTGTCGCTCGCACATCTATGGAAGCACCCATACAAAAAAACCACACTGCCAAAATGGGCACCGTACCGGTCATCAATCCCTTGGTAAAAGATCCAAAATAGTCGCCTGCCCATGGAGTAAATGTATGAAAAAGTGCGCCGATAAACAGCGGCACCAGCATAATGCCCCCTGGAATTTTATCGATGTTTTGTTTGATTTTCATAACTTCATTCAACCCTTTCGTTTTTGCCAATGCAAAAACAAGGCCGTTTTACTTGCGGCTTAAGCCGAGCTCAGGAATCAGTTTTGCGAAAGTATCATGACTATCCTTCAGTTGACGCGCGAATGCCTGTGCATCCTGGACACGCAATCCCAATCCATGCTTACGCATTTCCTCCCTGAATTCCTCGTCTTTCGTCCCCTTGATCAGTGCATCCGCCAGCGTTTGAGCCACCTCATTCGGTGTATCCTTAGGTACAGCCAGCCCTCTCCAGGTGCCTATAAAATGGACACGCAGCCCAGTCGCCTGCTGAAGTGTCGGCACTTTTGGAAACGCTTCCGAAATGGTGTCTGCCTGGATCGCCAGTATGCGAAGTTTTCCTTCGTCCACGTATTTCTTCACCTCTGCGGGACTGACAGGTACAGCGTCCACGAATCCGCTCATTAAAGCAGAAACTGCTGGGCCTGCTCCCTCATAAGGGATATGGGTGAAGCGGACTCCGCTTTTCTGCTCCAGCATCGCGGCAGCGAGGTGCCATATACTTCCTGTGCCTGCATTCCCCATTTTCAGCTTGCCTGGATGGGCCCTAGCATCCTCCAGAAATGCCTCCGCTGTCTTCCACGGCGCATCCGCCCGAACCGTAATGGCAGAAGGGTCCATATTAGTTTGAAGCAGCGGCTTAAAACGCTCATAGGTGATGGGTAACAGTCCCAAATGTGGTAATGTAGTCAGTTCAGCGACCAGATACGTTACGGTGTAACCGTCTGCCTGCGCCTCAGCTCCCTCCATCAGCCCGACAGAACCGCCGCCACCTGTTCGATTAACGACGATGATCGGCTGCCCGAGATGCTTTTCGGCGGCTTTTGCCAACGCTCTTGCGGTAATATCTGTACCGCCCCCCGCCGCATACGGAACGACAAGCGTTACTGGCTTCGTAGGAAATATACGACTGTGATCCTGCAGGGTGCGGTGATCCACATATTCACTGATACTCAAGGCAGAAAGCATAGCCACTCCTGCCGCAACCAGCACATATTTTTGCCATGGCTTTTTCTTCATTACGCTTCCTCTTCTCCACAAATAAACTGGGCCTATTACGCCCGCCGTCACCTCCAACGTTTTCGGTCATTTGTTCACGCTTACATGAAGTCAATGTACCGCAACGTGGAGGCCCACATCTATCGTCTAATCTTCGTGTTTATCTTCTATTTCACCAAAGCGCCGATCTTTTGACCGATTTGCATATTCATTAGAAGATTTGTTGATTTGTCTGAATTTCCCTGGGGTCACTTGCTTATACTTGCGGAATACACGAATAAAACTGTTCTCGTTTCGGTACCCGACCTGCTCTGCAATTTCACCAATTTTCAAATGCGTTTCACACAGCAATATGCATGCCTTTTTGACACGTAATCCAGTCAAATAATCATATACGGTAGTCCCCGTTTCCTCTTTGAACATACTACTCACCGAAGACACGCTCATGTGAACATGATCCGCAATTTCCTGAAGCCCGATGTTCAAATGCAAGTGATGTTCCATATAGTCGATCATCTCTTGTACACGTACAAAATCTTTTGACTGTTGGCGTCCATGCCATTTCTCTTCAATATCAGTCAACATGATGGCCAGCAGCGCCTCAATGTCTTGAAGGTCTAGCGTCAGAATCTGATTCCAATGATAATCAGCGAGCAGATCTGGCGGAGTCACGCTTTGAGTGGTACACCATTTTAACAAATCTTCCAGTAGTTCATGAACAAATAGGTAGACCTGGTTTGGAGATGTCCTAAAGAGTCGAAGTTCTTCTACCCACTGGCTGACTAGCTTTGCACTTGCACCAGGTTCCTGCAACTCCACAGCACGAATCAGATCCACACGCCGATGGTCCAGTAATCTTGCATCCTGAGCCTGATCCTGTGACTGCACATCCACTATGCAATCCTGTATCACATTTGTGCTGCTGTTCATATTCATATGTGAACGTCCATATCCCTCATACAAACGTAAATTAAGCGCCTCTTTCCCTTTTATAAAAGACGCCCGTGCCTCTTGAATATCTGTGACCCTATGCCCAATCCCTACGGAAATCGTCATAGGAAGATATTCCCCAACAACCTGAATTAGCCTGTCAACGCTGTTGCGAAGCCATGCTCTCTCTTTAGCAGCTCCCTCCGCTTCAACTTCATATGTGCTTTCTCTGAACTGCAGCAGTACAACCAAACCACTCTCTTCCTCCGGCGCACTAACTGCTTTCCAATGAGGCTCAAGCATCTCCAGCAAAATATTGTTCAGCGCATATTTAAGTAGCATTTTGTCCTCTTCCGGAAAGCTTGCGCTCCACGTAGAATACCGATCAATCGACACGATCATAACAACCAAAGAATTATGGTCCCAATCGGAAAAATACTGTTCCCATTTCGTACGCATTTCCTGTACACCCATTCTACGCTGGAAGACATCTTCTATATATTTGGAACGCAGCTCCGGCAAGCTTCGCTCTACCACCAATGATTTGCGGTGAAATTCTCCAACCAACTTGCTAATCACGGGTTCTAGATCATACAATCCTCCCTGACGCGTTCCCTTGTTGCCTGAATTCAAGAGACTATTAATTTTTTTCATAGGGCGAAAAGCGGCATAACTGTAATAGTACACCGCCGAGCACCCAGCCAGGATAGAGATCAAGGCCAGCCACAACATCATATTGCGCGCCAGTTTTACATTTTTCAGTAGCTTGTCCATCGGCACAAGTGATACTAGACGCCAGCCTGTAACATCGGAGAAGGTCTGGTTCGCCATATATTCCATATCTCCAATTTCTACATAAGCATAAGGATTCACATCCAACTCTTTCAAAACCCTGCCCATATCATTTAAGGGTATGGACGATCTCAGTTTGGGATAGATCAGCTCGCCCTCCAGATCATAGACGTATTGCGAGTTGGATAAATGAATATACAGTTTGGAGAAAAAACGGTCGTAATCCAGATTGATTAACACCGCACCCCTGACCTGTCCATTCTCTACTATAGGTCTAGCCAGCGAGAGCAGCTCTATCGTGCCATGCTGTTGATCAGTACCATACCATCTCCGCTTAATCAATAGCGGCTTTTTTTGAATGTCCTGAATCCAGGGAACCCAGGTTGTATCCGGTGCTTGATTCCAATCGGGCAAATAACCATAATTGCTGGACACGAGAGCATGATTATCCAAAGAAATGACTTCAATCGAATAAATTTCTTCGTGTGAAGAAAGGGTTTTCAAATATTTCTGAAGTCGTTCGATAACGGAGGCTTTGTTGGATACCGATTTTCCATCCGCATAAATACGTATAAAAGACTCTACATCCGGATAATAAGCCGCATCCAGTGCCTTGTTATCCGACTCACGAAAAGCCCGATTAGTCACATCCAGATTGATTTGCAACAATTCTATATTAGGTGTATTCAACTCGGTATCCAAACCTTCACGGTATCTTGAATACGATAGCAAGCCGATCACGCTGATCACGAGCGACACGCACAGCGTGAGCAGCAGAATCAGTCTTGTCTGCTTATTTTTCAGTATCAATCGAAGCTTAAGTCGCAACATTCCTGTAACTTCATCCTTCCGGACTACGTTGTCCATCTTCCTCTTACTCAATATTAGATGACATATTACCTTTACATCTATTTGACGCATGAAGTAGAATTTCCTGCCTTTACAAATCAAACTTAACAGGAGTCATATCATTAATAATAAAAAAGAAGAAGTCTCCCTGTACAAGGTAGAACTTCTTCTTACGTGCTGCTTGCATCCATTGATCAGCAGCATAGATATTCGTATTACAGTGTTTGGCTCGTCTTTTCCACCTGAAAACGATTCAGTTCCCGCTGCATCTCCTCACGAATCTGGCGAAGCTCCTTTACCTTCTCAGCCGATTCCTCGAAGGAACGCTTCTGCTCCACCGTGGAAGCCGTAATCTCTTCACTGCCTGCGGCGGACTGCTGAGTGATTGCGCTAATATTCTCAATAGCTTGCTGCACCTGTACACTCAGTTCTCGTGATACATTCATGTCTATGGATAATTTGCTGACTTGGCCGGCAATTTGCTGCACTTTGCCACTAATCTCTCTAAACGATTCTCCGGTGGAGGAGGTTGCCTTCTCCTGCTCGCGGAACAACTCCTGACTTTGTGCCACAGAAGTCTTCACCTTATCCATAGCCTGCGTGATCCCCTCAACAGCGGTATAAATTTTCTTTACAGCAGATTCAGATTGACTCGCCAGCTTTTTCACTTCATTGGCAACAACAGCAAAGCCTTTTCCCGCTTCACCCGCACGTGCAGCCTCAATCGAGGCATTCAAGGACAACAGCGACGTTTGGCTGGCAATTTCAGATACATAACCGGTCATAGTTGTGATCTCAGCTGCATTAGATTCCAGCTCTCTAACGGTTTGTTCCACTTCAGACATTGCCGAACGGTTCTCTGCAACAATTCGCATTTGATCACTCATGACACGCGCACCCTGCTCAATGACACGCAAAGCATCCTCACTATACGTGGTTGATTGCGTAGTCTCCAGCAAATTAGATTCAAACTTCTGCTGCATATCATCCACCACGCTAACTGTCGATGACAGGTCCTCAGCAATTTTCTGACTTCCTATCGCAAGTTCCTCTGTTGATGTGCTGACTTGTGTCACAATTTCCTTCATGGCCTCATTGTGCTGATCAATATCCCGAGCCATCAGATCGACACGATTACCCGCATGATCAATGGAGAGTACAATGCTGCGCAAGTTCCCGATCATAACACGGAAAGATTCATTGAGCTCGTCCAGCTCGTCTCGGCCCTTTGTTTGAGGAAGTTGAACAGTTAAATTCCCCTCGGCAATTTGCTTCGCTGCATCCGTTAACTTGCGGGTTCTAAGGGCAAGCTGCCTGGAGGTATATGTATTATATAGCCCAACCGCCACCAGAAGTAGAACTGCACCTGCCAAGGCTAATTGCCAAGTAAAACGAATACTTTTGGTCAGGTCTTCTGTGTATTGGTCGTAACGCGCCTTGGTCAGCAGATCCAGCATAAATACATCGTTCTGAATCCCCTGGGCACGCATGGCCTCTCGTTTGGATTCTGGGCTGTTCTGAGCACTCATCGCTTTTTCCGTTGCTACTTTCAATTGGCTGAATTTTATTTTAATCGAATCCAGTCGCTTTTGCTGTGCTTCGGTCTGCATCATACCCTGTGAAAGCAAAGTAATCGTTTTTTCAGACTGAGTTAGCTGATTTTGCACATCGGCTTTGTTGCTCTCCGTCATGGAAGTAGAATAATTTTGCAGTGCCTGCCCCGACTGAATCAAATAGGCATTAAGCTGCTGTACATTCAACATAGCTGGAACAAGATTACTGCTTTGAGCGTTAATACGTAACAATTCAAAAATGATATAAGCTACTAAAGCCAGGCAAGCGATCAGGGAAATCATCGCGTTAAGCACCAGTTTACCTTGCAGTTTCATCAGCATTCATCCTCCGTTTGCGAAAATTTATTGGGTGGGTACAGTAAGTGTGCCGGATTTGATTTTTTCCATTAAATCATCCATTACCTTTTGCTGATCCGGATTCAGTGTCACGACACGAATAGGCGCCAAACCTATACCTTCTTCCGCAAGTCCAAACACCATATCCTTCTCCGTAAATTTTCTTTGATGGTCTGCAAAGCCTTTGACTACTGTATAAATTGCACTGTCTACGTTTTTAATCATTGAGGTCACCACCGCTTTTTCTGCAATAAAAAACTGGTCGCTATCGACCCCGATGGCGAATTTGTGCTGCTTCTGCGCTTCCTGTAGCGCACCTACACCGGTTAGCCCTGCTGCTGCAAAAATGACATCAATCTGGTCCTGATTGATCATGTCATCCGCAATTTTCGTACCCAGCTCCGGTTTGCCAAAATCTCCTGCATACGTTGCCGTAACTTTGGCATTAGGCTTGACTGATTGCACCCCTGCACGATACCCAATTTCAAACTTTTTCAACAGAGGAGATTCCGCACCTCCGAGAAAACCCACCTGTTCCGTACGACTCGTCAAACCGGCAACAACCCCGGCCATAAAACTGCCCTCTTCTGCTTTGAAGGTAATGGAGGCCACATTCGGCAATTCCGATGTTTCATCCACGATTAAAAACTTACGGTCCGGATTCTTTTTGGCAACAGCCTCCAAACTGTCCTTCACCATGTAACCCAACCCAATGATTAAATCTGCTTTTTCTTGAACAAGCTGATTAAAAGCAGCCTCATACGTCTTGGTCTCAGTTATTTCCCGGTATTCAAAAACAATCTTCCCCTCATCCCGTGCCTTGACCAAACCTCGAAAAGCCGCATCGCTGTAAGATTGATCACCCAGACCAATATCTGACAGCACGATTCCCACCTTAATGGGTTCGGCCTTGGTTTGTACGTCTGATTGCCCACATGCACTTAGCAATAATGCAAAGATCGTGACAATGGGAATCCACCTAAAAGTTAATAATACAGCTCGTTTTTTCATGACATATCACCTCAACATAAAATGCAAATCCCCAACATCTTTATATCGGTTATAGAGGTGAATTTGTTCATAAATTTTTCTGTAAATTCATTGTAAATGGATAATGACATTGGGTTCATCTTCTTCTACATGTAATAAGCGCCTCTTTTCGTACTGCTTTTATTGTACGAACTGTCTAAAATTATTTATTTCGTTTATCCGGAAAGAATAAAGTGTAATTTTTATGGTAAACGTAGGAACCCCCTTCAACCATCACTCTATGTTGAAACTGAAAGGAGCTACATTTAGAATGACTTCAACAAATTCAATTCCGCAGCCTAAAACATACGGTCCCTTAGGAAATCTGCCCTTGATCGATACCCATGCCCCTGTCCAGTCGCTGGTTAAGCTTGCCAATGAGTACGGTCCCATCTTTCGCATGGATCTGCCTGAAGGAACGAACATTTATATTTCCGGTCATAAGCTGGTCGCAGATGCTTGTGATGAATCCCGTTTCGACAAACAGGTGTGGGCTCCCTTACAAAAAGTACGAGCTTTTGCCGGAGATGGACTATTCACAAGCTGGACTGAGGAGCCGAACTGGCGCAAGGCCCATCAAATATTGCTGCCAAGCTTTAGTCAGCGGGCCATGAAGGGTTACCACAATATGATGCTTGATCTTGCTGTTCAGCTGGTGCAGAAATGGTCTCGGCTCAATCCAGATGAAAGTGTAGAGGTACCGGAGGATATGACCCGCCTGACTTTGGATACTATCGGGTTATGCGGCTTTAATTATCGTTTTAACAGCTTTTACCGCGACCAGCCCCATCCGTTCGTGACCAGTATGACACGCGCACTGGATGAAGCAATGGGTCAGTTGCAACGTCTCAATTTGCAAAACAAGCTGATGTTATTGAAGAAAAAACAGTTTAAACACGACATCGAAACGATGTTCTCTCTGGTGGATAGCATTATTCAAGAACGCAAAACCACGGGCAACCAAGGTGAAGAGGATTTACTGGCACGTATGCTGGAAGGCAAGGACCCGGAAACAGGTGAAACGCTGGATGATGAAAATATCCGCTATCAGATCATTACCTTTCTCATCGCCGGTCATGAAACGACCAGTGGGCTTTTATCCTTTGCCATTTACTATTTGCTTAAAAATCCACGAACACTAACCAAAGCCTATGAAGAAGTAGATCGCGTGCTCACCGATTCGCTGCCTTCCTATACTCAGGTGCGTGAACTCAAGTACATAAGGATGATACTGAATGAAGCCCTGCGGCTATGGCCGACAGCGCCCGCCTTCTCTCTCTTGGCCAAAGAAGATACGCTGCTCAACGGAACCTATCCGCTTAAAAAAGGCGACAGTGTCAATGTACTCATCCCGAAATTGCACCGTGATACCGAGGCTTGGGGTGAAGATGTTGAGGAATTTAGACCCGAACGCTTTGAGGACCCATCCGCCATTCCGCAAGATGCCTACAAACCGTTTGGCAACGGTCAACGGGCCTGTATCGGACAACAGTTTGCCTTACAGGAGGCCACCCTTGTGCTGGGTATGGTACTGAAACATTTTGAGCTGATTGACCATACTCATTATGAGTTGAAAGTCAAAGAAACGCTCACACTCAAGCCTGAGGGCTTCACCATTCAAGTACGTCCGCGCAGCACACAGACTACCGTCATGCTGCCAGGTGCCACTCAAGAACTTCATGAAAAAGAGGAACAAAAAGTTGCAGCCCCCCATGCCGAAAAGCATGATACATCTTTGTTGTCTTTGTACGGTTCGAATCTGGGTACAGCTGAGGGACTTGCAGGTGAACTAGCCGATTTAGGCCGGAATTGGGGTTTCAACAGTAGCATTGCAACTCTAAATGATCGTGTGGACCATTTGCCTAAAGAAGGCGTGGTACTTATTACGACCGCATCTTATAACGGGCATCCGCCAGATAATGCAGATGCCTTCGTAGAATGGTTGAAGCAGGTAGACGAGGGACAATTGGCAGGCATAAGGTATGCTGTCTTTGGTTGCGGTGACCGGAATTGGGCCAGCACGTATCAGCGCATTCCAAGGATGATTGATGAACTGATGGCTGCCAAAGGGGCAGAGCGACTGTATGATCGGGGTGAGGGCGACGCCAGTGGTGATTTCGAGAAGGATTGGGAAGTCTGGAACCACGGCTTATGGCCGGAATTGCTGAATGCTTTCGGGATAGAGCACAGTGATACAGAACCTCAGGACACCAGCAGTCTGAGCATAGAGTTTGTAAGCGACGTACTAAACGCTCCGCTGGCGGCCAACTATGAGGCAGCTACTGCCATTGTTACCGCGAATCGTGAACTGCACGCTGCTGAAAGTGAACGCAGTACACGACATCTGGAGATCCAATTACCAACCGGATTGTCTTATCGCGAGGGTGATCATCTTGGTGTTTTGCCACGTAATCCTGCTTCGTTGGTTAATAGGGTGATGCAACGCTTTAAGTTACAGGATCAGGACTACATCGTATTAAAAGGCAGTGACCGGGATGCGGCGCATCTCCCCTTGGATCGGCCTGTCAGCGTAGGAGATTTGCTCACTCTCAGTGTGGAACTGCAAGAATCGGCAACCAGAGCCCAGCTAAGGCAACTGGCATCCTTTACAGTGTGTCCACCGCATAAGAAAGAAATCGAAGCTTTGCTCGAGGATACTACTTTCGATCAAGAGATACGAAAGAAGCGCGTCACGATGCTGGATATTCTGGAGAAGTATCCAGCCTGCGAGCTGCCATTTGAAAACTTCATCTCGCTGTTACCACCACTCAAGCCTAGATACTACTCCATCTCCAGTTCTCCGCTTGAGTCGGAGAATTCAGCGAGTATAACCGTGAGCGTCGTGCGTGGACCAGCCCGTAGCGGAAAGGGCGAATATCTCGGTATCGCCTCCAATTATTTGGCACAGCTCCAACCAGATGATCCGGTTGTCATTTTTGTGCGAAAGCCTCAGTCTGGCTTCCGTTTGCCGGAAGACCCGACCGTGCCTGTGATCATGGTCGGTCCAGGGACTGGTATTGCCCCATTCCGCGGATTTCTCCAAACACGCCATGTGCTTAAGGAGAGAGGAGAACAGCTCGGCGAGGCGCATCTATACTATGGCTGCCGTGATCCAAAGCTCGATTATCTATACAAGCAAGAGCTGGAGGCCTGGGAGCAGGAAGGAATCGTCACGGTTCATACAGCCTTTTCACGTCTGCCTGGTCAACCCAAAAGGTATGTACAGCATGTCATGAATGAAGATGCAGACACTCTGATTCACTTGCTTGACGAAGGAGCGCATCTGTATGTATGCGGCGACGGTAGCCGGATGGCCCCCGACGTTGAAGACACGCTCTGTGCGGCCTATGCGGATGTACACCATACAAGTAAAGAAGAAGCGCAGCAATGGTTGGAGCAGCTCCAACAGGATAAACGCTATGCCAAGGATGTCTGGGCAGGCATCTAATGATAACGGTATAAGAGCAGCATCATATTCAATAATAAAAGGGACTGATTACTAGGCTTCAAGCTTGCCGCCAGTAGTTCAGTCCCTTTTATAATTATTTTTCACTCCATTTGGAAGCGATCACCTCTGCCCTACTTTCTATTACATCCATAACCTCCTCGCGGCGCTTTGACTTGAACAAATCAATCATGTCTTCCAAATCATTGCGGTCTAATAATTTAACCCCGTTGACAGCAGCAAGTGTTTTACAGGATTCTGTATAACGACCGGAGGTGATAACGATGGACTTGTCGGCTGCATAATAACGCATAGAGGTGTAAATTTCCTGCACCGCACCCAGCCCCACCGGATGTTGTACAGCATAACGCTTGGCTTGAATTACGACTCTGGCGCCTTCACGGTCTGTAAATACCAGATCCGCTCCAAAATCCCGGCTGCTGGTTGTTTTATAAATGTCCTTATAGCCAAGTGCGGATAACAACCGCTGCAAATAAAACTCAAATTCCGAGCCATCCTCCATACGATCTATATCCTGAATTCCGATTTTACGCGGGTCCAGATCACGTAAAATCCGATTCCGACGACCACGTATCATTCCCCTGATGATGAGCACAAGCAGTAATAGTAATACAATAAGTCCTATTCCTAATTCCTTATATGCCGATAATTGCTCCAGCAGCATTCCTCTTCCCCTTTTCTACAGCAGGCATGCAAGCGGTATATTCCTTAGTAGGGTTACCGTTACTACCTATCACACTGACACGGTTTTACACAAAAGCAACCCCGCCGAATTCGACGGGGCTGCCTTCATTTTATCTCAAAGTTGCCTACATTCTAAACTCCGCAATATTATTCACGATTCAGCAAAGATTCTCCGGCAATACCAGGCTGAGTCATTTGGTACGGGTCCAATATAATGTCCAATTCTTCCTCAGTCAGTACATTATATAACAGACACAGCTCACGTACCGATTTGCCAGTCGTAATTGCTTCGCGGGCAATGCGTGATACGACCTCATATCCGAGGTGCGGATTGAGCGCTGTAATAATACCTACACTGTTCTCCACATATTCACGGCACCGCTCCACATTTGCTTCAATTCCTTCCACACAATGAACACGGAAAACGTGGAAGCCCTGCTTCATAATTTCCAGCGATTGCAGCAAATTGTAGACAAGTACAGGCTCCATCACGTTCAGCTCCAGTTGGCCTGCCTCCGAAGCCAAGCAGATTGTATGATCATTACCAATGACCTGAAAGGCAATTTGATTAATGACTTCACACATCACTGGATTTACCTTGCCCGGCATAATGGATGATCCTGGTTGACGAGCAGGCAGACTCAGTTCTCCCAGACCAGCGCGTGGTCCAGAAGCCATCAAACGGATGTCATTGGCCACCTTGGACATATTCATCATACAAATTTTCAAAGCAGCGGACACTTCGGTATAGGCATCCGTATTTTGTGTGGCATCTACGAGGTTTTCGTCTGCTTCCACAGGAAAGCCACTAACCTCAGCCAGTACCTCAGCGACACGCTGAATATAACGACGGTCTGCATTCAGGCCGGTACCCACTGCAGTTGCACCCATATTAATGGTTAGCAGGTGATCTTTGGTTGCACGAACGCGTCCGATATCACGGCCCAGCACACGAGCATAAGCCTGAAACTCCTGCCCTAATCGGATCGGCACTGCATCCTGCAAGTGGGTTCTACCCATTTTGATCACACTATCAAACTCAGTGGCCTTGCGGGAAAAAGCTTCCTGAAGCTCACTCATGGTGACTAACAGCTTATCAATCATACTTAATACAGCCAAATGTACGGCCGTAGGAAAAGCATCGTTCGTCGATTGCGCCATATTAACGTGATTATTAGGACTGATCTCCTGATAGTCTCCTCGCTGCTTACCGATCAGCTCCAGCGCCCTGTTTGCAATCACTTCATTTGTATTCATATTAATGGACGTGCCTGCGCCGCCCTGAATCGGATCGACGATAAAATGATCATGCAACTGTCCTTGAATAATCTCGTCAGCAGCCTGAATAATAGCCTCTGCTTTGGGGCGATGTAAACGGGTTAGTTCCATGTTTACCGTCGCTGCTCCCTTTTTTACGATCGCCATGGCTTTAATCAACTCAGGATGCAATCGTTGGCCTGTAATTGGAAAATTTTCTTTTGCTCTTAGAGTTTGTACACCGTAATAAGCATCTGACGGCACTTCCTTGGTTCCTAAAAAATCATGCTCCAGCCTCATATTCTTTGATTCCTCCGCTGTGTTTGCTACGTTCTTCAATTCAGTACAGTCAAATGACATAAAAAGACCTTTTCTGATTTCCTCTTCATTATACGTTCCGATTCCCGTGCTTTACCAGTCGAATAAACGCGGAAAAAGGTTATGTAATCCTATGACAAGTTATGATTTCCCGCAAATACCACGGTTATTCGGCAAATGCTCAGCTATGACTGGAATACGGATTTAATGGCTTATAATAATATCGAGTGGCGTGCAGCTGACCATCGGCTGATTGAGCGTAGTTCGGAATAACACCAGCTTCCACAAACCCGATCGACTCATATAATCTATTAGAAGGATCTCCCACCCGCGTATCCAGCACCAGTAGGGTTCTATTATGACGCACTGCCTCTTCTTCGGCTGCCTTCATTAACTGTCGTGCGATCCCAAGCCTGCGTCCGGACGGATTCACCATAAGCTTTGCAATTTCTGCACGATGTGTAGCGTTCGCTTTTTGAGCCAACTGAAGCTGAACCGTCCCAACAGGTATTCCGTCCTTCTCGGCAATCCACAGAACTACACCGTCCTCAAGCACACTGTTCCAATAAGCTGCTGCCTCCTGATACCCCAGTGGCGGTAAGAAACCTATAGATGCACCATCAGCAACCACGTCGATCAACAGCCGGCTTAGTGAATCTGACAATACTTCGCTGAGCACTTGAACAGAGTATATTCTCACTTCGTTAGACATTGTAATTCCTCCTGATGAGTTCAATAACATGCAAGAAAGAAAGTAAACTATCTTTTTAGGATAGATTACTTTCCATGATACTCCGTTTGCTTAATCCCCCTTACTTCTATGACTGCTCTGCCATATAAAAGAACTCCCATAGATGACCATCCAAATCCTGAAAACTCCAGCCATACATAAAACCATGATCTTGAGGCTCATTGGAGGGTTTGCCGCCTGCTTTCAAAGCTCTGTGGACGATCTCATCCACCTTTTCTCGGCTCTCCACCGATAGGGCAACAATCGCTTCTGTGCTTTTCGTGGCATCTGAAATTTCCTTGGAAGTGAACGCTTTAAAACGTTCTTCAACCAACAGCATGACAAAAATATGTTCACTAACAACCATGCAGGTTGCATGTTCATCCGTGAACTGAGCATTGAATTCAAATCCGATGGAAGTGAAAAAATCAATGGAGTGTTGCAGGTTTTTAACTGGTAAATTCACAAAAATTTGTTTAGCTGTTACTCCCACGACATCTCACCTCTTCATTCTACTTTATCATACTACTTCCCCACAAAAGATAACTTAACTATCCTATAAAGTCAATCAACCTGACATTTATCTAGTTCTGTGATCGTTAAGTCAATTGGCTTTGATCACTCCCATTCCCCCCTATGATTACGCTTACAAACATACCCTATATTTAAGATACCACAAATTAGCCAATTTAGTACCTGAATTATGTAAAATGAATTCTTCTTGCCGTAGCATAATCAGATCATATTATTGTAAACTTGTTCTAATACAGAAAAAGGTGGCATTACACACTATGGAGCATTTGCTTAACGATCAGGTTAAAAATATTCAAATCAGCGGCATCCGCAAAATCGCCAATAAAGTTGCCGCATTACCCGGAACTCTGTCATTAACGATTGGGCAGCCAGATTTCCCCACCCCTGCGCATATTATGGAAGCTGCCCATCGGGCGATTGATGAAGGTCGGACCACGTATACACCTAATCCGGGACTACCGGAATTACGCGAAGCCGCAGCAGCGTTTGTAGATCGCAAATACGGCCTGAATTACCGAGGACAGGATGAGGTTATCGTGACGAACGGAGCCAGTGAAGCGCTGGATATTACCCTGCGCACGATTTTGTCACCCGGAGACGAAGTCATTCTACCTGTGCCGATCTACCCAGGATATGAGCCATTGATCCGTTTGTCAGGTGGCATTCCCGTGTTGGCTGACACCCGCAACAGCGGCTTCAAGCTAACGGCAGAGGTACTGAAACCGTATCTGACCGAGCGTACAAAGGCAGTCATTCTCGGGTATCCTTCGAATCCAACCGGACGAGTAATGAGCCGCGAAGAGCTGGAAGCCGTCGCAGATTTGCTCAAGGAACGCGACCTGTTTATCATTTCGGATGAAATATACAGCGAACTGATTTATGATACATCGCACGTATCTATTGCGACTCTTCCAGGTTTGCGGGAGCGCACCATCGTCATTAACGGACTGTCCAAATCACATTCCATGACAGGATGGCGCATTGGTTTTACACTTGCACCTGCTGAAATCACACAGCACATGGTCAAAGTGCATCAATACAACGTGACCTGTGCTAGCTCAATTAGCCAATATGCAGCACTAGAAGCCCTGACCGCTGGGGTGGATGATGCACTTCCGATGCGCGATGAGTACCGCAAACGTCGTGACTATGTACACGGAAGACTGACTGATATGGGAATTCCACTGGAGAAGCCCGAAGGAGCCTTCTATCTCTTCCCTTCCATCGCCCATTTTGGATTAAGCTCGATGGACTTCACCTTGAAGCTGCTGGAAGAGCAAGGAGTGGCTGTCGTGCCGGGAGATGCCTTTTCTTCCTATGGCGAAGGTTACATTCGCTTATCTTACGCCTACGGACAGGATGTACTGGAGCAAGGGTTGGATAAAATAGAGAGGTTTGTTAGAGGAATTGTGAGAGGTTAAGGTGGTTAGGGGCGCTACGCAGTCCATTTGATCTTCCGATCGCTGTTGCTGGGGGATTCTTTAATTGTATAAAACATTTAAAGGTAAGAATCCCTCAGCAAAGGCGAACGCTGCCGCTTCTCCAGATTCAATTGGCCCGCTTCGCTCGCTGCCCGCCTTAAAGCCCCACAATTTTCTAAGGTATGTGAAGTGGTAGGGTTAAAGACATTACTTACCGCTTCGCGCGGTGAGTACACAAAAAAGGCCCTTGAACCACCTACGTTGGTGGTTCAAGGGCCTCTTTTCACTCTTCCCCTACTCCCTCACCGTCGGCGTGGGATTAACAGGTACGTTGCTTTAAGCACGGCGCAGCGGAGGGGGCGGAATGGTGCTGGACAAGCGAAGCGGTCGCCTTTAAATTCCGATTTTCACCTTTACATATTCAATCATAAAAATCAGAATTTAACAGCGATGGTAAGCACCATCCGCCTCCGCAGCGGCCTCTAAAGCACCATTCCCTGATCCACAACGCCACTCCCCTACTTTAAATGCATTTTGAATTGCAGGAACAATTCATTATAGTGAGCGAGCATTCGCTTACCCAGATTGTTGTATACTTCCAGCTTATCTGTAATTTCAGATGGAGTATAGAAACGCTCATCGCCAGAAATATCCTCAGGCAGCAATTTCTTTGCATCCTTGTTTGGCGTGGAGTAACCTACAAACTCGGCATTTTGAGCGGCTACATCGGGCTGCATCATAAAATTGATAAATTTATGAGCCGCGTCCACATGGGTGGCCGTTTTTGGAATAACTATATTATCGAACCACAGGTTGGACCCTTCATCTGGCACGACGTAATCCAGCTTATCATTCTGATCCATGATTTCGGAAGCATCACCGGACCATACAACTCCAGCAGCAGCTTCCTCGTTGGCCAGCAGCATTTTAATCTCATCGCCAACCACTGCCTTGACATTGGGTGCTAGCTTCTCCAGCTTCGTCAAAGCTTGCTGCAAATGCGCCTGGTTCGTATCATTCAAGGAATAGTGGAGACTGTTCAACGACATGCCCATAATCTCCCTAGCTCCATCAACTAGCAACAGATTATTACGCAGCTTCGGGTCCCATAGGCCATCCCAGCTATGAAAATCAATGCCCTTCGTTAGCTCCGGGTTAAAGACAATCCCGACTGTACCCCAAAAATACGGAACCGAATATTGGTTATTCGGATCAAACGAAAGGTTTAGATAATGAGCATCTACATGCTTCAAATTCGGCAGTTTGCTGTGGTCCAATGGGAGCAACAGATGCTCCTGCTTCATTTTAGCCAACGCATATTCCGAGGGAACCGCTACATCAAATGAAGTTCCCCCCTGCTCGATTTTCGTCAGCATCGCTTCATTGGAATCAAATGTTTGATAAATGACGGTAATGCCCGTCTCCTTCTGAAACCGTTCCAGCAGCTCAGGATCAATGTAGTCTCCCCAGTTGTACACCGTCAGTGTGTTACCACCGGAGTAGCCTTGGCTGGAGTTCAGCCAGGCTGCCACGCCCATCAGGCCAAACGAGATAATGAAAATGGACAGAAACACGCGCACAAGCGACTTCATCTAGGCACCCCCATTTCCGCCGCAGGCTCTTTTTTACCATTACGATTCGCCTTGCGCATGATAAAGTAGTAGCCCACCACCAGCAGCACAGTAAACAGGAATATGAGCGTGGACAGCGCATTGATGGACAAGGAAACCCCTTGACGGGCACGTGAGTATATTTCCACTGATAAGGTCGAATAGCCACTGCCAGTCACAAAAAAGGTCACCGCAAAATCATCCAGCGAGTACGTTAACGCCATAAAAAAGCCTGCATAAATTCCTGGCTTGATAAAGGGCAAAATCACCTTGGTTAGCACATCCAGCCGGCTGGCACCCAAATCACGCGCGGCATCGACCAGAGATGGACTCATTTCCTGAAGGCGTGGCAAAATCATAATGACCGCAATCGGCACACTAAACGCAATATGGGATAACAAAACAGAGTAAAAACCCAGCTTAATCCCAACCATCGTGAACAAAATGAGGAAGGAAGCGCCAATAATAACGTCCGGGTTCACGATTAGTACATTGTTGAGCGACAGCAGCGTATTTTTGACTCGACGGTTCTGCATCTGATGAATAGCCAGCGCACCCATGATCCCAATTATCGTAGCCAATGCAGACGACAGCAAAGCAATCACCAAAGTGTTAATGACAATAATGATCAAACGGGTGTCTGCGAACACCTCTTTGTAATATTGAAGTGTAAAGCCTTCAAACTCGTGCATGGTCCCGCCGCTGTTGAAGGAATAGTACATCAAATACAAGATAGGTGCATACAACACGAGAAAAACAATCACCAAATAAATATTTCCGAATCGGTTTTTATTTGCCATGCCGCACCCTCCGTTTCGTTCGCGAGGTGAGCAGCATAATGATCGCCATCGCCAAAATCAGGAACACAGCAACTGTAGAGCCCATACCCCAGTCCTGAGTAACCAGAAAATGCTGCTCTATCGCCGTTCCCAGCGTAATCACACGGTTACCCGCAATCAGACGGGTAATCATAAACAGCGACAGCGCTGGAATAAACACAGCCATACAGCCGGATCGCACACCCGAAAGTGTTAACGGGAAAATAACCCTGCGAAACGCGGTCCATTTGGAGGCTCCCAAATCACGGGCTGCGTCCAGCAGTGAAGGATTCAAGCCTTCCAACGCGTTATAGATGGGCAAAATCATAAAAGGCACAAAAATATACACAGATACAAACACAAAGCTGGAGCTGGTAAACAATATTTGCTGACCACCCAACCCAACCATTCCTAGCACCGCATTCACCGGACCATAGGTTCCGAAAATCCCGATAAAAGCATACGTTTTGAGCAACAAGTTAATCCAGGTTGGCAAAATAATGAGCAACAGCCACAGCTGCTTATGCTTGGTGCGAGTAAGTAAATAGGCCGCCGGATACGCCACGAGCAGTGAACATACCGTAATCAGAAATGCATACCAAAACGAGCTAAGCGTCATGCTTAAGTAAACAGGTGTCAGAAACTGAGCGTAGTTGCTGAATGTGAGATGACCATCCACATCAAATAGTGAATAGTAAAATACAAGGACAACTGGCGCCGCCACGAACAGCACAATCCATAAATAGTAAGGCAGCAGATACGCTGCTCTTGTATTACCGGACATGCTGATCTACCTCTTCATAGGCTTCCAGACGCCGATCGAATTCTTCCTCTGTCTCCCCAAAGCGCATGACATGAATGGCTTCCGGGTCAAATTTCAGGCCGATTTCACTTCCCAGCTCCGCCTTTTTGGTAGAATGCACGAGCCATTCCTGTCCTGAATCATCATAGCAGCTTATTTCATAGTGAACCCCACGGAACAATTGAGTATCCACCTTTACCCGCAGCTTGCCTTCAGCAACACTCGTAATCTCCAAATCCTCGGGCCGGATCACAATTTCAATCGGTTCGTTCGGACGCAATCCTCCGTCAACACATTCAAACTGTCGACCGTTAAATTCCACTTGATAATCCGCGATCATACGTCCAGGAACAATATTCGATTCGCCAATAAAGTCAGCCACAAATCGATTAATCGGCTCATCATAGATATCATTTGGCGTGCCGCTCTGCTCAATCTTGCCTTTGTTCATGACAAATATTTCGTCTGACATGGCCAGCGCTTCCTCCTGATCATGCGTAACGAATATAAAAGTGATTCCCAGGCGCTGCTGCATTTCACGCAAAATATACTGCATTTCTGTCCGCAGCTTTAAATCCAGTGCCGACAAAGGTTCATCCAGTAAAAGAACATCAGGCTCATTGACGATAGCCCGTGCAATCGCTACACGCTGACGCTGCCCCCCGGACATCTCGGAAATTTCCCGTTCACCGTAGCCTTCCAGATTGACAAAGGACAACGCCTGTGTCACCTTTTCCTGAATGTCCTTTTTGTTCATCTTTTTGATTCGCAGACCAAAGGCTACATTTTCAAATACGTTCAGATGTGGAAATAGCGCATAATCCTGAAAAACCGTATTGACCTGCCGCTCATTGGCCGGAACACGATTAATGAGTTTATCATTCAAATAAATAGAGCCTTCTGTCGGCTCTGCAAAACCTGCAATCATACGCAAAATTGTCGTTTTACCACAACCGGAAGGGCCCAGCAGTGTATAAAACTTACCACGCTCAATCTCAAAGCTGACATCCGCCAGCACCGGGGGATCGTTGTCATATTGTTTGGTCACCCGCTCAAATCGGATGATGGTTTGCTCTCCCATAACACCCTCCTTCAAAAATTCGACTTCATTCCATTACATTCTCTTCATTAAACATAATTATTCAGGCTGTATCATTCACCCTTGAGACTTCCATATAAAATAGTCTGTCAGCACGCGGATGGCTACCTCAATGGCTTCCTCTGCAGGCTCCAGCTTGGCATGATGCAAGCCATAAGGCGTATCTACGCCAAGCCAGAACATCAGACCGGGAATTCGCTCCAAAAAATATCCGAAGTCCTCTCCCGTCATCGCTTCTCCGCATTCAACGAGCTGCACATCCTTCCGATTACTGACCCAGTTCATGAATTCCTCAGTCACCTTGGCTTCATTGTACACTTGCAAATAATTGGAGCCATAATGAATCTCCGCTTGACATTCAAACCCAGCTTCCACACCGCGCACCAGCGCCTCAATCCGCGATTTAACCAGCGTCATCGTATCGGCAGACAGCGTACGGATTGTACCTTCCAAACGAGCGGTTTCCGCAATAATGTTCTGCTTCGTACCTCCACTAACCTTGCCAACAGTAATGACTGCTGCATCCAGTGGGTTCACGTTACGGGCTACCACCGTCTGTAATTGCCCTACCAGCTGGCAAGCAGCTACTACCATATCATTCGCCTTGTGTGGATAAGCAGCATGTCCGCCCGTACCCTTGAGATCGATGAAAAGCTCTGATGTATTGGCAAACAGGATACCCGGGCGAGTAGCAATTGTGCCTACAGGATATTCTGGTGCAACATGCAATGCGACAATTTCATCCGGCATCCAGTCGGCCAGCTCCGTGCTGTCCCGCATAGGCAAGGCTCCACCAGGTCCTTCCTCCGCAGGTTGAAACAACACGACCAGATCATCCTTAATCGGATGACTCGCAAAGTGAGTCACAATTCCCAATCCAATCGTCATATGTAAGTCGTGTCCACAAGCATGCATGTAGCCAGGATGAGTCGAACGGAAATCGTAACCCGTCTCTTCCTCGATGGGTAAACCATCCATATCACAACGATATCCATAGCGGCGCTTAGGAGCCGTTCCATGAATGAATACTAACACGCCCGTACGCCATGTACGAATCTCCAGCCGCTCCTGAGGGAGCGTTTCCAAGTAGTTCAGCAAGTATCGTTGTGTTTTATATTCCTCAAACCCTGGTTCGGGAATTTGATGCAGATCCCTTCGTATTTGAACAAAAGAACGATAATCGGCTGTACTCATTTTGCTGCTACGCCTCCTCTTTATAGCTCATCAGCTCTTACCTGGCAAAAGAACAAAAGGACAAAAGCCCGGCGCAGCCGCCGAGCCTTGTCCGTTGTGCTTCGTCCCTATGTTATGCTGTCAGTGTATCATGCTCCTGACAAGGAATCGTTCACCTTTGGTACATAAAGAACTTTGCCTTCTTACAAAACGCGCAGTTCTTTCAAAATCTCAGTTTTGGATTTGGTCTTGTCATCGACTTGTTTGATTACACGTGCAGGTGTACCCGCTACTACAGAGTATGGAGGCACATCTTCAGTTACAACCGCTCCGGCTGCGACAACTGCACCTTTACCAATGCGTACGCCTTCCAGTACAACCGAGTTCGCACCGATCAATACTTCGTCTTCTACGATAACGGGCTGTGCGGAAGGTGGCTCAATGACACCTGCAAGGACAACGCCTGCACCGATGTGGCACATGTTGCCTACTTTAACACGACCGCCAAGTACAGCATTCATATCAATCATAGTGCCTTCACCAATCGTAACGCCAATGTTAATTACTGCACCCATCATAATGACTGCGTTGTTACCGATGCCTACCATGTCACGGATATAGGCGCCTGGCTCAATGCGTGCATTAATGCCTTTCAAATCCAGCATAGGAACAGCGGAGTTACGGCGGTCATTTTCCACCACATAATCTTCTTCTTTAGCATTTGCGCTATCCAGTACCGGCTTGATATCGGCCCAATCACCAAATACCACACCGCTGTCTCCAGAAATAAAAGCTTGAACGTTCTCGCCAAAAGATGCGGAAGCCAAAGCCCCTTTTACATATACTTTAACAGGCGTCTTTTTCTTGCTGTTTTTAATCACGTTGATGACTTCTTGTGTATTCATTTCGATGGACATATTAAATCTAACAACTCCTTCATCGCTTCATACGACTTCGCAAGCCGGAATGATCTTATTCTCTCATCCTTTATAGCACAAAAGTGCAGGTCTCGCAATTACAGATTAGACCCTCGAAGCGCTAAGCTAGTACCTGAAACAACAAATTTCAGCAGTTTAACTGCCTTAAATTCATAATTATAGGCCAGCGTCCATCTGACTTTATATTAGGATTATTTATTAGCTTGCAGGCTCTCCAGCGATGTATAAATGAAGGATTCAAATCCTTCAGCAGGCTCCCCTTGTGGAATATTCACTTTCACGCTGAAAGCCCCTGTAGTATTTTCCACAACAATATACTGTTGTGTAATCTTCGAGCCGTTCGCTTGCAAGAACAGACGGCTGCTGGTCAGCACTTTAGGCACGTCTGCTTTGTCCAGCTTTTGCACCTTGCCAATGGAAGCCAAGTCCTTCTCGCCTTCTTTTTGAAGCTCATCTAAATTAAAGTTGGAGGGCAACTTCGTAATTTCGGCGTAGTAGTTATCATCTACCGCCAAAGCGACACGGTTTTGATCTGGGAACAGGGACATCGGGTCAAACACATACAGCGAATAGCCCTCTCCCTTTGCCAAGGTTGCTGTCTGCTTTTCCTTTTTCCCTTCAAGGGTAAGGTCAAAAGTTTGAGTTTTCGCACGTTCCCCGCCTACTTGTTGACCAGAACTTCCGTTTTGATTGCCATCTGTTGCAGCCTCTGTCTTTTGAATTTTCGTTAAAGTCAGTTGCTTCGCTGTCGCGTCGCCCTCTACTGCTTGTTCGTTATATTCAAACGCTACTGGATCACCTTCTTTAAGTCCAGCTATTACCGTATCCATCCCCTCCCCTAATTGGAAGGATTGGGCTTCGCCATTCATCTCAATCTCTACTGTATGCGGATCAGCAGCTCCGTTGTATACGCCTGTGCCTTTTTTAACCTGCGGTTCAGCAACCGGCTCTGGTGCGACTTGCGGCTGTTGCGTTTGCGGTTGGTCTGCCCCTGAAGGTGCATTGTTATTGGTTTGCGGTTTCGTACCACAGGCTGATAGAGCCAGCACTGCCACGACAGTCAGTAGTATGATTGAAAATGTGTTATGTTTTTTCATAAAATCCACCTCCACTATGTTAGACGAGCTTGTGCAGCAAAAGTTCTATGCAGCATCTCACTTAAAATCCTCCCTCTCGCTCCCGCTGATTATATTCTCAGTATTTTGCAAAATCCTAATACCATGGGAATGCCAGGTACGGTATAATGAGCTATATTAAACCTCATTTTCGAGATACCGTTAGAAAGAATTTTAACGTATTTATTTTCTTTCATACGGATGGAGCTGCCACATGAATCAAGCACACAAACCGTCGTTTTCCTTTGAATTATTGTACATCATAGGTATTATCGCTATTTCGTTCTCCTCGATCTTCGTCAGATGGTCTGAAGCCGAGGTGTCCGTCATCGCTATGTACCGTCTGTACCTGACCAATCTGCTTATGCTGCCATTGGTCTGGAAATACCGCACCGAGCTATTCAGCCTCACTCGCAAGCAGTGGATGCTGATCCTCTGGTCCGGTATCGCGCTAGGGCTGCATTTCTTGCTGTGGATGGGCTCGCTGCGACTGACCACCGTTGCAAGCTCTACTGTTATTATGACATTGGAACCGATCCTTGTCATGCTCGGTTCTTTTTTGTTTTTCCGGACAGGCACGAATCGCGCTATGCTCTTCGGAATGGGTATGGCCTTTGTCGGCTCACTGGCCATCGGCGCAGGGGATTTTCATGTCTCAGGACAAGCTCTGCTCGGAGATGCACTGTCCTTCTTGGGCATGATCGCCGTGTCCATCCACATGCTAATGGGCAAGCATCTACGCGAGCATTTGAGCGCTTTTGTCTATAACTTTTGGGTTTTTATCATCGCAGCCACATCGCTTGCGCTGTATAATGTGGTCAATGCTATACCTTTTACTGGATATGCGCCACGGGAATGGGGGCTGTTCCTGCTGCTTGCCATAGTGCCTACGCTGTTCGGACATTACCTGTTTAACTGGCTGCTCAAATACATAAACGCCACCGCGGTGTCGATGGCGGTACTCGGTGAGCCTGTTATTTCTTCCCTGCTGGCATGGGTGCTGCTCGGGGAAAGGCTGTCTACCTTACAATTTGGGGCAGGCTTTTTCATTCTGTTTGGAGTATGGGTTTTCATCCGATACGGAACGGATTTTAAAAAGCAAGTTGTCCACCAAAGTGAAATGCCTGACAATGAGCACCCCCTGAAGGTTAGCTCTTAGCTTATTACCCCATTTTCATAAACCATACTCAATGGATTAAATTTACTGTTAAAAAAAGGAAGGCGGAATCCTCTATGAAATCCATCGTATCTAAGCGCTGGCTGTTGGCCCGATTGTATGAACCCGACATAATCATTGCCGACTGCCGTTCCGTGCTCGGACAAGCCGGGGCTGGACGGACCGAATTTAATGAAGACCACATTCCTGGGGCGATTCACTTCGATTTGGAAGAAGACCTTACCGCTCCTCTAGGCGAGCATGGTGGTCGCCATCCACTACCTGATGTAGATACACTCGCTGCACGTCTGAGCCGTGCCGGGATCAATGCAGGTTCACGCATCGTCGCTTATGATGACCAAGGGGGGATGATGGCCTCCCGCTTCTGGTGGCTGCTGCGCTACCTCGGTCATGAGCAGGTATACGTGCTGGAAGAAAGCTACAGTGCTTGGAAGGAAGCAAAGTTCCCCGTTACGGCAGACCAGCCGATTCGCATTCCCTCGACCTTTGTGGCAAATATTCAGCCACAAATGCTCACAAGTATGAAAGAAGTACAACGTATATCCGAAGCTTCTGTTCCTGTTGGCTCCTATATCGGTTTTTCACCTATATTGATCGACTCCAGAGAGCGGCCGCGCTACCTGGGACTGGAAGAGCCTATAGATCAAGCAGCGGGGCATATCCCCGGTGCGGTGAATTTCTTCTGGAAAGAGGTCTTGGACGAAAAGGGTGCATTTAAAAATGCAGAGCAGTTGAAACAGCATTTTTCTGATCTTGATCAGGACGCTGAGATCATCGTATATTGCGGATCAGGCGTATCCGCCTGCCCGAATGTTCTGGCCTTGAATGAGGCAGGATTTAGTAATGTGAGACTCTATCCAGGAAGCTGGAGCGATTGGATCAGCTATGAGGAAAATCCGGTGGCGACCGGGGAGGAATAATCCGTTTTTAACGGATATAAAGGTTTTAAAGACAAACCCACTGCCTTAAGCGGTTAGACTCATGGCAGTGGGTTTGCTTTATTTATGTAAAGGATCTCTAGGTTTTTTTCGGAATATAGTTATCATTAGCTTTGCATACTAATTAAATATAGGGTTTAATTCCAACCACTTTTGAAGCAGTTTAATATCTTCATCTACATTTCTGATGACAGCAGAGTCTCCCCAAGTATTTGGAAGATAAGAAATGTATAGAGTGCCAATATTAAAAATTCTTCTGAAGGGAATAAAGAGGGTAATAGAATCTACTTCACTTTGGCTCATAGCTCTAACCTTGTTATATCCATTTAAGAATTGATATTTTCGTTCTTCTCTCTTTTTTAATTTCGTTTCGTCACATCCCATGCCAAATGGGAAAGCATACATAGATATGTCATATGCTCTCCATCCATTTCCACAGAAATCAAAATCAAAAAGGATAGGATTGCTGTTAGCGTCAACTCGGATATTCCCACTATAAATGTCGCCGTGACATATACCATATTGCGGTCTTTCAACAGTTAAATACTCTAGTTTATCGCTCACATTCTTTGCAACTTCCTCTAAAAAATGCAGGTCAAAATCATGAATGGTTGAGAACTGTCTGATAGCATCCATAGAATTATCTATAAATGAGGCAGCATCTAGATTCCATCGTTTTTTTCCAAGCTCACATTTGTCCCAAGCATTATGAATTGTAGCGATATAACTACCTAATCTCTCATTTAATTCAGCCGTTTCCTCAATTTGATTAAACTCATGTTTTCCAACAGACGTATATAGCACTCCATACCTTATCCCATTTGCAGTGTTGAACTGTGAAATAAATTTTCCATCATATCTTGTAACTGGTGTAGTGATTTTAATGTCTGATAATTTTAGGTGATTGAGCAAATCTACCTCTGCTTGTATTTCTTCCATGCTTCTGATCCCTTGACGGTATACCTTAAAGAAATACTCTTTTTCGTCTGCATTAACTCTATATATGTCATGTATGCCTCTATAAAATAACCGGCATTTAAGTAAGCCATAAGAAAAATATTCTCTTGAAATGTACTCACGAAGTGCATCGGCAGATAGTACAGATACCTCCAACGGAAAAATATCCAAATGAATATCTCCCTTCAATTTTATTTCTCATCGAATTTATCGATCATTTAATCCCTTTCCAGCGAGAATGTCCTGCATACATTTTTCAATCCTCGATTCCCGAGTTTTAGATTGTTTGGGCGCAGCAAAATGCATAATGTATGCTCTTTGTCGTCCCGGCGTCAATGCAGCAAAAGCAGTTTTCAAAGCAGGATTTTCATCTAATTTAGCTTGAAATTCTTCAGGAAAAATAAGTTCTGTATTCTTTTTAAAATCCACTTTCAAACCGGCTTTTTCCACTTCAATGGCTTCAATAATATAGGTTTTCAAGATGGTTTCCATCTCAACAATTTCTTCAATATTTGTGAACCGAATTTGGCGCCCCGCCTGCGTATCCTCCCCAGGTTTGATTAGAATACCATTAGGGTCATTTAACAAAGCACCTTTAAAAAACATAAGCGCACAGTGTTCTTTAAAGCCTTGTATTATAGCTATGTTACTATTCTGAAACATGTAACAAGGTTTACCCCACTTCAGTTCTTCAGTTAGCTGGCAGTCAAGCATGATTGCTCTCAACTTCTCCATTTCCGCCTTCCATTTGTTCACTTTTCCTAAATACACATCAACCTTAGGATTCATTTCCTCTCTATTTGTCATGTTAGCTCCCCCCTTATTTGTTTTTGCTCATCATGTTTATGTATAAATATTTACAGATAATCGATTTTCGATACGAATACAGAAGAAATCACGATATCAAGGGCAAAGCCGAAACGTATATTTTTATTATACGAATTCAGCCCATCGAAGAATAGCCGTCACATTGCTATATTTATTATATGTTCACCTCATCCCATCTATAAATTACATAACCCAAACTTCTTCGTTCACTTCTCTTGTCTTTATTTTCTCACTCCAACTCATTATTCTTGAGAATTCTACCGCACCCAATACTCCCCATAGCAATGGAAAGACTAGAAATATGGCATTTACTAAAGACAATAATATACCCATCCCTACATCATCCATTGTTCTTATTGATTTAAAACAAATGTGCACCACTAGTGTCAGACTAAATAATCCCAAGCCTATAATACTTACTATTGGTTTGTCTTGCATTCTCATTTTTTTATTCCCTTCGGTTCCAATTACATATAACGATCTGTATGCACGATGTCCTAGCGTTTAAGGACTAACAGTCCGGCTACCACTTGCGACAGTTAAGCGGTAGGATGTGTCTGTTGAATTACTTCCCCGAAATGGCTAATCAATATTTTGAACAACTATATATCTTAATTCATATTCTTGTTGTTTTTCTGCATGTGTCAGATATTCTTTTATGAAACCAGTTTCTAATATATTCAAACCATTAAAATGTTCAATTATATTTTCTTCAGTAAAGAAGTGAGCATATTTCCCTTTCTTGTATTCATATGTTCCTTCCTCAACTTTTCTACCCACACCATTATTAAAATCGCGATCAGAAAAACACGTAAAATACATCACTCCCTGTTCCTTCAAATGCATCACACAATTCTGTATCAGTTTTTTTCGGTCTTCCAACAAAAATAAATGTAATAAATCATAACAATATATGCCATCATACCTTTTGCTTGTACGAAACTCTAACACCGATTCTCGAATAAAATTCGTTTTTAAATCCCATTCTTTTGCTAGATCTATAGCTGAACTAGATATCTCAATTCCATCAACCTGAAAACAAGAAGAGAGCATCTTAGTATTTCTCCCATATCCAGCACCAGGAACCAATATATGATGTGCATTATTCTTTTTGAACAAATCTATAGCTTGCGTTACAGTTTGACTTGGTTCACAACCCCAAATCATTCCTTCTTCAGCAAACCTTTTGTTCCAATAATCTCTCATATTATTCACCTGCCTATATACTCACATAGCTCTTCTTTTAAGCTCATCAATCTGTCTTATATGATGTTGATCATGCCAGATAAAATCTCTTAAATAAGATATTACAGTAAACTTCCCGTCAACATATTCTTTAGTAAACTTATCATCTTCCATACTCTCTATGCTCTGCAATATCATGTTACGGTACTGAATAGTCATTTCAATTAATTCTTCCTTCGTTTTTGTTTTCCCATATTCAACAGCATCCTGATTAAATTGATTAAAATCAATATGTGTTAATGTCAAAGGCGTATTGTTTAATATCGGATGTATGGCTGCTTCATAAAAGTATTTATCCCACAGCAGTATATGACTTACGATATCGTGAACTGACCATTTATCTTCGGCAATCTTTATTTGCCAATCCATTTCACGAATCTCAGAAACAAAACATATCCATTCCTTGAACTCCTCTAGTAACTGCGACTTTTCATTCATGGTTTCCACACCCCTCTTTTCAGATTTGCGTTAGTTAGAATAACGTATTTGTATTCATGAACCCCAAAAGTGGGGTTTGCTAAAAATCTTTTTTATGAATTTTCCCGTTTCTTTAAGCACAATTCCTAGCTTCAATCTAAGATCCTCAACCCTCACTCCCTCCTCGACACGTCTCAAAAATTGATTAATTTCAGGTATCTCATAATTTTCCAACCAGTCGAGTCTAACTTCTTTTTCAACATTCCTGCCTGGTAAAAATCCATAAATCTCCGGTCGCCATGTGAGTTCATGTATTTTATCTAAATCTTCTAAAAGATATTCCCGAAGGATAATGTCTTTACATTCTATAGACAGGCTATACGTGGAATCCTCTTCAGAGTGCATGTTGACTCTCCTTTGATTGTATTGGTACTACAATGGATTCGCACTGCTTTCCTATAATGTTTCTATGTTCGCGAGATCTGTCGCTAATCGGATGTGTCTGGCTAAATCCATCTCCCAAAATTCCTCTGTCAGACTGAGGGCGTTAGCCTGATGTGTGAAACTTTTATTAGATGACTCCTTCCAGACTTCATTGTACTGACTTACACTAATTTCTTAGCTACAAAGGTTATACAATCCATTGATAGTTTCACGAGTTGTTTATTTCTTTCAATTTCATATTCCAGTTGCTTTACTAATCGTTTTTTAACTTCCCATCCAATGTACTGATGTCTTAATAATTCCATCATACTTTCAGTCGAGATATTTACTTCAAACATTGGCTCTAATTGTTGTACATCCTTCATTCTCATCTCTTTTATATTCGTTCCAACAACAATACAATTGGTTCCATTTATTTTTGTTCCTGTAGTCATTTCTTCAATCTTTAATTCCATTTCCCTTTCCGATCTTACATGCTCCAAAGCAGATACAGCTATTATAATGTCATACTCATCTTGTTTAATATTGAAGTTTTCAATATCAGATAATTTTGTTTCAATAAATTGTTCGACACCATACTCTCTACTATAATTCTCCAACTTATCAATAGCAGACTTTAATAAATCCACGCAAACTACTTTTCCTTTTCTAATCTTCATGGATTCAGCTATAGGAATACTATTTCTACCAATTCCAGCTCCTAAATCAAGCACCAATAGATTATCGTAATCTTTATATTCAGCTAGAAGGTCCAATACCGTTTGTACCGGTCTATGTAACCAAGAACCGGACTCAAACAAATTGTAATTGTCATAACAGATATCATGATACTTCTTCTCTTCTAATCTTATATTCTCTACCTTATCCAAGTTCTCACCACGAGCTTTCTGCATGTTTTATCTTTAACGTCTCTGTATTCACACGAACTCAAAGGGTTGTCTGCTGAAAATCTCTCGCCGAAATCCATCTAAGAGACCAAGCTCCATAAGGAGCCGCAGACCAAATATTATGATATAAGAAATCCATATTTTTTTGAGTCTAACATTCTAATGCCCACAATTAACCAGCTAAATAAAAAGAATATTCTGTACTAACCAAACCAGAAAATCACTCTTACATCTTCAGCATCCCCCAATTTTGATAATTTTGGAATTGTTTCATTGATGAACCCCGAACATGTATTCATAATATTTCTATATTCCATAAATTGATCACAATAATAATTTTCATCCCATTTAAAATTAATTAAATCCTTCAATAATAGCCAACTGTGGTCATAAAAGTCATCTTTATCCTCGAATGCAACTTCACTCAATTCAGGGGAAATATCCACAGGAAGACCTCTTGGCAAAGATATAAACTTTAGATTATAATCGTTCCTAGTATTCGATAGAATACTAAATAAATCATAGTTTCTATCGCCACTATAAAATTCATAAGGATCACTTGGTTTCAATTTAGCAGTCTTGTCTTCAGGATATAGATAGTAATCTGGGTTAACATTCCACTTATCTGCACTTACCCAAGTAGCAGTATCATCTAATTCTGCCTTACTCTTTTTAATTTTTCTCCAAGTACCATCAATCTGTTCATATTCGTCTCTGAAGTGCCTTTTCTCTACAAAAAACCAAATATCTGTGCCCATATAACCTCCCAATTATGTTTTTTGAATACATCCTACTTTTAAAGTCTCTGTACTGTACCAAAAGAAATCTTCATATTAGGCGCATATACTAACCAAGATTTATCACTGAACTCTTTAGAAAAAGTTGCTTCTGCTTCATATTGTTTTTGAGCTTCCATTTCGTTTAATCCTCTGGCCAATAAATTTTTGAGTACCTCTGAAATATCATTAGGTTCTTGTCCCAAGCCTTCTTCTTTCAAAGAACTATAGAGCATGTTTTTACTTTCCGTGTCCATGTTCTGATCAAGAAAGTTCACCTTATCGCTAACCCTACACCCTACATTTCTTAAGCCTAGCTAGCTTAGCATGATCGGTATTTGGATGCCTATATTTCCGTCCTTAGCCGTACGCTTATGATCTCTCTCATATAACTCCTGTAGAATCCCTAACCGGATGACATCGCTTTGTTCGATTCCGTCTAGATAATAATTCGCCATATTACCAATCCAATGCGGTTCAAAACAGATAACCATTCCATTATCCTGGACACTATCAAGCATCTTTAGTAGAACACTCTTTGGATTAGGCATATGTAATAAAAAAGCATGACTGACTGCTATGTCATACTTCTTTTCTAATTCCACTTTTTCAATAACACACTCTATAAATTCAGCATTATAAGAGAGTTTCGAAAATATTTCATTGGCTTGCTTTATTAATTCCATGCCTTTGTCAATGCCAGTATATGTTGATCCATTTGGTAGCAATGGAAGAAGCTTTAGTCCCAAATATCCAAATCCGCATCCATAATCTACGATCTCTACAGGTTTATTTATCTTCCACACCTTTTGTATAAGAAATTCCAAATAATCATCGTTATAGTACAACCAGCGGGTATTTCTTAGGTAATCAATTTTATTGTCCCAATAATATTCAGACATAAAAATCCCCTAGTTATTTTATTACGTCGCTTCTCCGATAACTTGCTCTAATGACTAAATTCCTTTCTAATCATGTCCTTCTTCTCATCTATTATTTCCTTTAACTTAATAGCCTCTTTTTCTGTTATTTCTCCATTTATTCTTTCAGCTTCTATTTCTTCTTTAATATCCTCTAATAAGGCTCTTGTCTGATATAACCTCAATCCAGTCCATTCAGAAATAAAAAAATCATCCTCTACCGTACCATCTAGATTGAAGATCAGCCTGTAATAACCTATATGATTTGTTCGATACTCGATTCTAATTTTCACTTCAACATACTCAAGATCTCTATTAATTGGGTCTAAATATTCCAAGCTCTTGATATGTAAGGAAACATCCTCTATTAAGATCTTTAAATAATCTTTATCATAATCCCAAAATAACTCATCAAATTGCTCAGGCTCCTCGAGCCTATAGTTATTTAAATTAAGCCAAAAAGCCTCTAATGCCCGACTTCTTATATTGTGTTTGTCTACCCAATCTCTTAGCTTTTTTACATCCATAAGATCCATCACTCCATAAAGTATTTTGCTGTATTTCAGATAAAGTTTCGTGGCTAAGGAAGCAAAAGCGACCACAGTGTGAATTACTTAATTCAATTTCCCTTTAGGCTCTACTCGAACTAGCACCTCTTCCATAGTCATCTCTGGGGTAATAATTATCGTTTTGTTTAGTTTTCGACTTAGGCTTTTTAGGAAGTTCATGAGTATATCTATTTTTTTCTCTGAGTCTATCTGTATTGGTGAAATATCAAATTCAATAACGCTTCCTTCATAAAAATACCCACAAATATCAATTTCACTATATTCAATAGTTATCCCAATACTTGCTTCTTTTTTAATTCTTAACAATTCAGCAATATCCCTAATTCTTGTAATTAGCCCATCTATAGTCACTCGATAATTAATTTCGTTACTTTCCAAATACTCAAAAATTATAGCCCATATTTGGATGTCTGTATCCAATATATAAATGTCCCTTAGACTTCCATCTTTAAAGAATACTTCATTCGCTACTTCATCGTAATTCATGCAAACCTCCTAACACTCCGCGTTTCACCTAACGTGCTTATATTTCACGAGTCCTCACTATCTATTTGCTTCTAATCTTCGTTCATTCTATCTGCTCGTATCCAACTCATTTCCTCAATGTTTAATAATTCTTTAAACTCTTCTACTAATTCATGCTCAGATTCTAATTGTGTATAGTAACTATTATTTAAAATATCGCCTAATTGTTTTATTCGCTCATGATCCAGTTCAAAAAATCTAAATGTTTCTAAATTGCAATTTGTAAACTGTTTTGCTATTTTCTCATTGTATTCATTAGATCTCAGAACTTCTTCAATTAATTCAATTCTGATTTTGTCCCCTCTAGGGTCGACATATAAAAATTCAATGTGATCTTCCTCTGGATATCTTTCTTCTGCAAGCTTAATAATTGAAGTATCTAATAAAACATATGATATATGAAGACTTGCTATCTCTTGTGAATTGTAAACTACACGGTATCCCCAACAGTGATCTTCAAAATTATAAAAATATAACACTGGGATTTTTTCTGAAATTTGAAATAGGCTTTCCGGAATTTCTTCACTTTCTTCTGTGTCTTTGGTTATAAAAACAAACCATTTGTCATTTAAATCCTCCGCGTATACAGGATCATGCTTAAGAATTGCCTCTTTATATTTCAATAGTGATAAGCTTCCTGAAGTCAATTCACTCATTGTTTAGCTCCTTTTTAGTCATATTTCACTAATACTCTCTTCAAATTTATATTTTGTTAATTTATTTAATTCGATCACTTGTTCTTGATTAAAATAGCCCACTAGGCAGCCTTGATCTAAAATTGAAATATACAATTTCATGGATTGTTCAGTCTGTGTTAACTCATTAAATTTCTTGAATATCTCCATATCCAACCAATCATCATCTACTTTCATTTCCCATCTTATAAGTTCATTCTTATACTCAAAAGAGACCCATGCAGTACTATTCTGAATATCTACGTAATCCGTTATCTTATTTAATTTAAGTTTTGTCATATTCCCTAATCGCATTATTACTCTTGCATAGTCTCCATGGTCCTCAATACATTCAGCATCCAAATACCAAATTTCATCAGATACATTTATAAATTCACCATTGACTTCAACTTCTCCACCTAAAGTAAGTAGTAGCAAGTTGTAGGGATCTTCTTCATATTCACTTCTTGTAGTTTCTTCTAAAAGTAATTCTTTTTTTAAACCTGATCTCATGAAGATGCCCAATTCAGAAAGTTGGTTTAGTTGATCTTCAAATATTATCTTCTTTTTCTTAAATAAACCAAACAACTTAAACACCTTCTTTTTATAGTTTGCATCCCTTTCCTATAACGCTACTGTATTCATGAAGCTTGCCAGGGGTTGTCAGACCTGATTGCAGACCGAAGCTCCGAAGGGGCACAGCTCGAATATATTATGTTATCTGATGTTGCTACTACTTAGAATTAGCATTCAAATTATTAATCTGTTGTGTATTTTCTATTCTTAGTTTTTCTATGTGTTCATTAATTATATTTTGTCCTTCAATTGAATTAAGAAATTCTCTCACCTCATTATCTATTGCCCTTCTCCTATTATACAAAATGGATTGTTCTTTTTCGGTTTTAAACCCAATTAGTGTAATTGCTATACCCAAGCTAATTAGTGTAAAGGCGTCGCTAAAAGTATTAACTTCTTTGACAGAAATATTGATCTTTATATTAGGTAAAACGATTATAGCAATCACCGCACATCCAAGAAATATAGAACGTAAACTGAATAAAAATTTACTTAGCATTAATCCTTTCTTTATCCATATGCATTCAACAATAAATTCCAGCAAGTCATATAAAATAAGAAAGAACGCTGCAATTGAGATATATAACAACCATTTTCCAGTAGCATTCATAAAAGGGGTTAGTCTTAATACTGATAAAATAATAAAACCAACTCCAGTTATCTTAGTAAAAGTTGTGGTCAAGATACTCTTCCTCCTATTATACCTTTTAGGCTTTAATAATCGCAGATAACATTCTTGTATCTACAAACTCTCACTGGCTAAGTGACGCCAGCCCTGGCCGTGATGCGGTTAGGCAGTGGGTTGGCTGCCTAAATCCGTTTCTACAAAATACCTCGGGCAGACCAAGGAGTGTCAGT
This sequence comes from Paenibacillus sp. ALE2, assembly GCF_054113385.1. Taxonomy (NCBI): domain Bacteria; kingdom Bacillati; phylum Bacillota; class Bacilli; order Caryophanales; family Paenibacillaceae; genus Paenibacillus; species Paenibacillus sp. ALE2. Next base: position 3,396,711 of record NZ_CM134213.1, on the reverse strand, counting down.
TACGCAGCGTATATATGTTGTTATCTGATGTATGATCTTCTTCAAATACTCTCTCTAATATTGTGTTCTCTGTGTTGTTGATTCCTTTAACCATTCTTTTAATCCATCTGTACTTATATAAATATCAGTTCCAATTCTAATAAGGGGAAACATCTTACCAGAATATGAACCAGTAGTCTTTAATATAGTCTCTTCACTAAATATGATTGTTTTTACTTGGGGTTCAGTTATATTCAAGTATTCAGCTGTTTCTTTGATTGTCATTAGTGGTTTATATTCTTTTTGATTTGTTCCGTCTTTATGCAGCTCTTTGTCTCCAGTATGACTAATAAACAAGCCACTAATAACAATTGATAAACCTAATATGAAAGAACTAATTATTGTACTTAGATTTAGTCGCTTCATTGCCCTTCTCTCCTATAAATAAAAATTATCCATTTAGTCGTATTTCAGATAACGTTTCTGCATTAATGAGCCCCGTCAGGGGTCATCTGCTAAAATCCCTCTTTGAGATAAATCTCATTTGGCAGACTCAGGTCGAAGCGTGAATTATTGTTATCAGAAGTTCATTTCTTCCGAAATACTCCCTAGCTGTTGACTCTATATATTCTTTATTCTACTTTTTTTGTATTATTCAAGTCGATCTGTTGCATGCAACTCATTATTAAAACTACCAATAAAGAAATTATAACTTCCCATTTCAATATTAATAATGTTTCTGGATCAGGATGCAATATACTTTGAGAGGATAGCCCCCAATTCATGTAGTTTAGGGCATGCGATAGTAATGTTGAAATTGATATTAATATCCAGTTCTTTATAAAGTAATAATTGTTATGATCTTTATTGAACCATCCATTAATGACTACCAAACAAAAAGGAATAATTATGGTTGTTCCCATTGCAGAAAAGAAAGTAACAATCCATAATTCTTCAAAAACATTTATCAGCATCCAAATAGGAAACAAAGTTAGATGAAATATAACTATTGGCAATATGTTAATGGTAAAAAGGTTTCTTCGTATTATTGCAACTAGCTTTGTAATTTCTATATCCCTCTTTCTATTGTGTTTTGAGCTAAAGAATTTCTAATTTTTTATAATAGTTTGTAATTTATCTATAACTTCATTCCGATCTTCACCGTTTACTTCACATACTCGAGCTGCTAAAGTTGGTGCCATCCATTCCTCAAGGAAATTGGGATTCATTCCAGATAGCATTAAATACTCTCTTAGATACTCTCTATTAAAAAATTCACGATATTCTCTCTTAATTAGCCAACCGGGAGCATTAGACGGTAGTGCATGTGATTGAATCATCATTGAAGTTCTAGTAACATCTGCCGCTTGATTACCAACCAAAACATTCATCCAATCAATAATTATAGGTCCCTTGGATGAAAGGATGATGTTGCCGGGATGAAAATCATAATGACAAAGTGCATTACCTCCAGGCAATGTATTAAGCACATTTATAACTATTTGCTTCTCATATTCTTTAATCATTTCAGCAGTATTAATTTTGTTGGTTAATTCAGTTTTTAGATTTGAGTTCATTTTGATCTCAATGTTATGCAATTCAAAATGAAGTTGCGCCATTAGCTTAGCATAATGAGAAATACTTAATTTCGTTGGATCTATTTGTTTTAGCATTGTTGGCCCATCAATTTTCTCATAAATAAGACACGACGTGCCCTTATACTCCAACAGGCCAGAATAATTAGGTGCTCTAAGATTTAAGTTATTTATAATCTTAGCATTTTTTGCTTCCTTTTTTGCCTCGTGCATTGAGTGGCTCTGATTATGAAAAATCTTTATTACTTCGGTTTTCCCCCATTCATAGACACTTGCAGTATTACCAATACCAAGTAATTCACCTATCATAATTTGCCCCTTTCTTCGCACAACAGGACGTTGCGTTTGCTTTCTCCAATTAACATTCCAACGCTTTGCTTGCTTCTGTTAGTTCATTATTGGCCTCTAAATATTTTAATATTTTTTCAATATCATCGTGGTCCATTGTGTTCGCTATAATTAGATGTTTAATATTAAACCCTGGTATTTTCATTTCTTTTTTAAAGTAATTCACTAATTTTTGAGGGGTTGTCACCAAACTCCATCGTTCACTTCCATCCGAAAAAGTATGGGTCACCTCCACCAAATCAAACTCCTTTGGATCATCATCAAACTTCCATCTTTCTAAATAAGGCACTTCTATATCTCCTTCGATAAAATGAGCTTTTGATATCCAAACTGCTTTTCCATGGTTTCCAGTAATTCTATACTTGTCCCTATCTTCTTTTTTTACGATGTATTTATTGCCCCTTGTAAGTGCATGAGCATAAACGCCTATACTCATACAAGTTATGATTGTTCCCTCCATCAATTCACTTCCATACCATATTTAATTTAATGAGGTTTCGCATAACGTTCCTCTACTTTTTCAACAACTAGCGGATAAGGGGTTGTCTACTGAAATGCCTTCTCAAAATCCATCTCGCAGACCAAGGTATCATAGGAGATGCTGCTTGAATATGATGTTAAGTGATGTCTTTGCTTCTTCGAATCAATGTACATTATTGTGTATCTATTATTCCAAAAGTATCATGAATGACTCTTTCATAGTTTGCCCATTCAAAATAAAAGGGACCTATATTTATTGGTTTGTTCTCATGCTCCGATTTGAAATCCTTCCATATTACAATTTCTTCTTCCCTGTCAATTTTCACTGAGATATAACCACACTCTTCATCTCCACACCAAGGACATACAAGTATTGGATATCTATAGTACATATGCTCATGTGGTTTCTTTAGTAAAAAGTATTGAATCATTTCTTTTTGTTGATCTTCGCTTCCCCATCCTAAGGATGGAACCAGATCGTGTTTCTTGAGCATTTGGTAAAGTGATCTTCCATCAATAATTAAATCTGCAAACTTTGTATTTTTATTTCCATCTTGTTCTGGGTCAAATTCATCATATCGGCTGGAAAGTTTAGTTTGTAGAGTATTTATCGTTGTCATTGGTTCCTCTCCTTGTTAATTATATTACATAGATTTCACTTAGCCTTCTTATATTCACGAACCCGCACCACTGGAGTAGTCGGCGCGATGTGGCAAGTTAGGACAAGGTTGTTCGTCTGAGCCTCATCGCAGCGTGCATATTATGTTCTGTGCTTTCATTACCATCTACAATTAAACTAATAAACCTTCAATTGTTGCTCATACTTATAATTATTAATTGAAATTTGCTTTGGATACATTGTCGGTGCACAAAGGTTATTCAAAATTCCCTGTCCTTCATGGTAATTAATAAAAATACTAGACTTATCATAAAGTTGTCTGAATAGTACTCTGATTTTATCAATATCATTTGAAGTAATTTGAACTCCAATTCTAATCAAATCTAATTGATCATATGGATCTTTAAATGTATCTATCAGTATAAAATGGCTTGAATCCTTTTTTGAATTAAAGCACATCACCAGTATTAACTGAATCATTAAAATATCTCTCGTAAATTTGTTTTAATGGAAAATCAATTTTCAAAATACTTACTATTTCTCTAATTAAAAAATGTTCTTCAAAATAGTCGTTATCATCATCAGGATAATTAATCAGCTCTGTTATGGAAAGGGTAGCAAAAAAATGGTATTTCATTTCTGTCACTCCTTTTGGCAATAATTGTACATAGCGTTTTCATATTCATAAACATCACTAACTTAAAGGTAGAAAACTAGCGCGAGCACTTAATCGGTGCAGGAGTGTCCAACAGTCACTTCATCGCCTGATGCTCCCAAAACCAAGGATCGACTTGCCTTATCCTTAGCATAGAATATTTGTTAGACGAAGCATTGCAACTTCTTCGAACCTAATTTAATCATTGTTCTAATGTGCTCGCTCTTTTATCTCTTTAATTACTCTTCTATATTTTTCTACATCATATTGAAAATTCAAGCCATGCGTATTCATTATGCTCTTTAGACCATCAAATTTATGTATTAATTCTTCTAAAAAATCGATTATTTGTATCCAAGTGAAAGCAAATTTATTAGAAGTCTTAACGAATTGTTCCTGAAAAGGCGATTGCTCAGTTACCCAAAACAATCTATCATCCTCATGACTGACTTCAACATAGTATCCGCCACAACCAAATATACCGCAAGTACAAGTGAACATAGGATACTTTCCTGGACAAATTAATGATTTTAAAAATTCGTCTTCAACAAACACTTCATCTTCGTCCAATTTATTTCCGTTTATATATAAAGCTATCCTCCAATCAATAATATGGACCATTCGCCCAGAATGTCTTGTTATATTTTTGTATTCTTTTCTTATGTCAATTTCCATATCTACTAACAGTACATCAAGTCTATTTTCATCTGTTTTTTTTAAGAAAATCGTCTTCATCGCTCTCCCCGAACTTCATTGTATAATCACAATATTTCGCCTAACGTTTCTATATTTCGCTGTCTGCTCTGGCTTCTTCAAAATCTCTCTGGCAGACAAGAGCTCTGCATGACCTGAAGCATAAATATTGTGTTATATGATTTTTTTACCGTCTCTATAAAACACTTGCAATTCTTAATTCAGCCTCCATTATTGCAAAGTATACATCCATGGCAATTTAAATAGATATCATGTTTTTCGCATTTAGGGTATCCTCTTGGGATTGTAGGATTATCATCACACTCTTCAATTTCTGTCCATTCTATATAATTATTCATGTCAACATCTTCTTTATTAAATGCTTTAATCATTAAGCCAAATTGATTCAAACAATTAACAACCCAATCTTGTCGTGGTTTATAGCTTAATTTCTCCCACCCTAAGCCATCTGCTGCATTTGAAATAGTATCTAGTATAAAATCTTTCTCACTTTTAAAAGAGTCTATAGTCCAAGGCATTTCATCAATATCAAAACCAACTGTTCCTATTCCAACTGCAGGCTGATCCCTTTGTGCTAGCCAAATAATTAATTCTTTTTCTCGATTCGTTTTAGCTAGTACTGATCCGCTAATAGCTAGAACTTCAATAAAGACTGATGTTAATCCATTTGACATACCTATGGGTTCAACTAAATCATTTAATTCTTTTGGTAATGAAATGGTGTTCGCCATACTATCCTCCAACACTTTTCAACTTGCTTTATATGGTGATTTAACACCTCTGTATTCATGAACCCCAAAGGGGTTATCTGCGAAATTCCTCTTCGATATCCATCTCGCAGACCAAGGCTCCATTCGGGAGCCGCAACTTGAATATTATGTGATTCGATGTTTTTCCTTCGAAAACCTTATTGAACCGATATCTACAATTCTCTGTTTAAAATAAACTCAAAATCTTCATCAGATACTAAATGATTATCTTTTATAAATGTCTCTAACTCATTTAAATAATTATTACAGAGTTTGATATATCTATCTCCATATTGATCTTGAATCTTATTTGAATTGGTTTCTATATTAATGATTTCTTTACGTGCTCTTCTTAAAAACAAGATTGAACTTGTATAATTGTCACTTAGACATAAAGAAATTGAATTATTAATATAGCAAACCAAGCCATAGAATACAGAATTTCTTCTTAAGCCTGTCCATTGCTTGTGAATCTCTTCTGTATTTAGTTTTTTGGCTAACTCAAAGACATGAGAATTTAAAAACATCTGATATTCCTCCATCTTTAAGCAGTTTTGCATAACTTTTCTGTATTCATGAACCCTGTCAGGGGTTGTCTGCTGAAATTCCTCTTCGATATCCAGCTCGCAGACCAAGGTTCCATAGGAGCTAACGAAACATAACTTCTTCGATTCACTTACAAAATCAGCCCTTTATGATCCTCGCCTTGGAGCTGTTTAAAATTCTCAATCAACTATCTATAAGTAATTCTCTTAATCGTAGACAAAATTGCTTCGCATGAAAATGCCAACATTTATTTGTAATCATAATCCCTTAATGATAGTTCTTGAACAATTTTTCTACTGTCCTTTATTCTTAGAATTTGCTTCGGTTTATCATATATCCGACCAAGCTTTATACAATATTCAATTAATATGGATTTTATTAAAGGTCTATATAAGTTAATGTAATAACATTCTTTCCAGTCGAATGAAATTTCAATAAAAGAAGTTTTATACTTCCTTGAATAAGCTCTAAATAGTACCTCATAAGGTTTCTCGTCAACAATACAAATGAATTGATAATGTCTAACAATGATTAGGATTGCTTTTTTTCGAAATACTTTCATCATTCACCTCAACATTACTTTATCAGCAATTATGTCTAATAGCGTTCTTGTGTTGCTAAACTCGAGAAGCTTAAAGAAGCGTAGCGACTGGCTAGCTTCGGTTCTTAGCCTCGCAGGATTGTTCACCTGACTTTCACTTTCAGGAAAACGATGTTATGTGATACCTCTAGTTCTTATTTAATATATTCTTCAATCCTTGTTTAATACTATTTGATCTCGTCTATTCTGGATTACTCTATTAAAAAATTTCTGTAGTCTTTTAAAGTCAATGCCTTTTTTAGTTCTATATTGGAAGAAATACACCACATATATTAGCACTCTCTTCTTAAAATGCTTTTTACATTGATTTCCTCAACGTTAATTTTTGTTCAACTCCTTTGTCAGTATTATTTCCAGAGGCTCGTTCTCAAGCATTAAACATCCAGCATCTCTATATCCAAGCTTCCTATAAAAATGTTGAGCTCCTTCATTCGACTGTGTTGAGGTCATGACCATCTCAAATCCCTTTTGTTTCATTAATTCCTCCCAATACTGGACAACTTTTTTACCAATGCCTGTTCCTCTGTACTCCTCATCTATCCATATCATATTCATAAATGGTGTGTTGTCCCAAAAAAATCCGTATCTCATCCAACCTATTTCTTGATTGGATTCTCTAATTATTAGAATTTCATTTTCTTTTATTTTTGGTCTTATCAGTGTTTTATGTATGTGCTTGTCTCTTAACGAGATATACTCATAATCTGATTCAATTGCAAAATCAATCTTCATTGTAAATCCTCCCTTTCATGCTTTTCATTAAATATCTTCTTGGTAACACTTAGCACTGATGTCTCATAACGTTGTACATTACATAAGTTTATAAAGTCTTTTCAAAAATGTATAAGTCACCTTCTTCTCTAACTTTGGTAAACCCACACTTTGAATAAAAGTGATGATTCTTCACACTCCAGCTAGGAGTATCCAGCCACCATTCAGTGCTATCTGGAAATTCACTTTCAATTTTCTCCATCACCTTCGTTCCGATTCCTTGATTTTTAAAATTTGGATCAATAAAGATTCTTCCTAGATTATGCACTCGATTACACTCTACAAATATCATAGCTCCCCCGATTATTTCTCCATTAAAGAGTACCTTGAAATATTCGCAATTCTGCATCATTTCTTCTTGCCAACTTATGGAATCATATCCTATGGGCCCAACGGTTCCATTAATATTAAAATGCTTTGATTCATCCTCAAAACTGGCCTTTTGTATTTCAGCAAGTTTTTGAGCATCATTTTTTCTAGCTTTTTCTAATGTCAGCACCCAACATACCTCCATTATTTTCTATTTTTTATTTTTTCTTGCACAGGTTTCGTCTAACCTCCTCATATTCATGACCCCCAAAGGGGTTGTCTGCTGAAATCCTCCTCGAACTCCATCCCAGCAGGTCAAGGCTCTGTGAGAATTCTTAAGCTTGAATATTATGTTATCAGAAGTTACCGAACTTCTTCATTATGCATTCAAAATCAATCTGCAATTTTTTGACTCCAAACTGAAATCAGTGCTTAACGTAAAGGATAAGGATGAAAATGGAATAACTTCGTCAAATACTAACTTTTAAGTCGAGCTTTTTTATTTTAAAACTTTTACATATTGGAATTATCTCAAGAATATAATCGTATCGATTAGAACAATCAAAAGAGTGTAATTATGGCATATATGATTAGATATAGAAATTTTTCCTTTGAAACAGTAGCCTTTCGGTAGCAAAAAATTTAGTCCATGGTCGATTTTGTGGTAGGAAATAAGTCATAAGGAGATGTAGAAATGGCTGTGATGCTTGAAGTAACATTAATCGGAATTTCTTATGGGCACAACTTGGATGGAGGGTCATTAGAAATATCCGGTGATCTTTATGTGAAAACAATAAATCAAAACCAGACGGAAAAAGAATCTTTTGTTATGTTTTCTACAAATACACCTGTGACAATAGGCGTTGGAGAGATGTATAGAATTGGTACAGCGGTGAGAATTGCTATTTCTTATGATCAACCCACAATATTTGCTAGGTATATAAGACTTGGTGGTTTCTTAAGCATCGGAAGTCCTAAGTATATAGATATAGACTATGTTTATTCTGCAGCTACTCAATATTATAGGGTTATTTTTCCTAATCAAGATGTTAGTAAATCTGCTGTAGCTCAATATTCGATTAGATGGTTACATTATATTTGACACTATTGCTCTAATATTAGTATAAAATGGAAACATTCCTTTTTATTATCTTCATTATGGGTGTCAGTCTCAAACAAGCCTCTACATTAGAGGCTCATCTGGACGATATTCGTTCGTGTCCCTCGACACCACAGTTCAGCAAATTCCAAAATTGTTCAACCATGACCGCTGACGGATATGGCATTGAACGGGTAATCCACCATTCCAATACCCCCACTGCTGCTGAAATTAAAAATTGCACCGTAATGTCCCTGTTCATTTCCTGATCGAGGTTGATCGAATCCAGATGCTCGCTCAGACTTTGCCGAAACATTGTCTCCATTTGGTTCCGAAAAACCGTACTTCCCTTGTTCGTCAGCATTCTAAAGTAGAATGAAGCATGCTGCTCCAAATATTCAAACGTGCGCAGTAGTGCTGTTTTGGAAGGGAGATGAAAGAAGTTATCTTCAGACATACAATTGCGTAGTAACTCTTTAATTTGAGCTTCCATGCATTGATCGCGCAGATCGTACTTATCAGCGAAATGCAAATAAACCGTTCCGCGATTGACATTCGCTTCCTCCGCAATTTGATTGATCGTAATTCTCTCGAATTCCTTTTCAGACATCAGCCTCATAAAAGCATCAATAATGGCTTGCCTCGATTTTTGAATACGCCTGTCCATATCCTTCTCCCCTTTGTACCATCCGAAAAAATGAACATTTGGAAGTCCTATGTTGAAAAATCAACAACCACGCTTGTTTTAACCATTGAACCCCATATACCGCTCTGATACATTCACTTTATAAAATTTATGTTGATGATTCAACATATGTTCAATTTTAGAGGAGCTGTAATCATGAAATCTATTGTTTTACAATCTTTGGAATGATTTAAATCATATTGAATTAGGAGGGTTTTAAAAATTGAAACTTACAGGAAACACGATTTTTATTACAGGCGGTGGTTCAGGGATTGGACGTGCGTTAGCAATAGCTCTCCACAATCTTGGAAACAAAGTTATTATCTCCGGTCGACGTAAAGAGCGTCTGGAGGAGACGATCAAAGCGAATCATGGCATGTCCGCAGTAGAATTGAATGTACAAGATCCTGCCAGCATAAAGGCGGCCGCCAAGCAGTTAATCGAAGAATACCCGGATGTTAATGTCTTGATTAACAACGCCGGCATCATACAGTCTGATGACGCGGCGGGCGTGATTGATGAGGATGTTTTGATTTCGACTGTCACGACAAACTTGCTAGGTCCCATTCGGTTGACTTCTGCATTCATCGAGCATTTGAAGTCCAAAGAAGAAGCGGTTGTCATCAACACGACTTCAATACTTGGATTTGTACCATTAGCGACAACTGCTGTATATTCCGCGACGAAGGCAGCACTTCATACCTATACGCTGTCCCAAAGGTACTTGCTTAAAGACACATCGGTAAAAGTAATAGAAATTGTACCCCCATGGGTTCAAAGCAACAACGATGAACCACGGGCGATGCCGCTTGCTTCATTCATTGATGCAACAATAAAGATACTCGGCACGGATACAGACGAAATTTTGGTGGATGAAGCGAAAATGTTTCGAAATAACCCTGGCCCGAACGAAAATGTTTTTGTGACCCAGCTTAACGATATGATGAATTCTGAACCTCCAAAGATCCATTGATCCATCTGTAATTTAATTTTCAAAAATTTAAGTGAACATGAAGTAAACACTCATCTCCGTCTACTTCATGTTCATTTTACTGCAACTTGTACGTGGAATAAGAAAAAGCGCCAAGCGGTCACACCCATGTTTATTTCTTAAATAATTTTGTTGATTTCACATAACGTTGGGTATTCCCGAAGTTCAAACAGCTTAAGGCACGTAATGCCGGGTGGCTCTGCCACTTAGCTGGTTGAGTTTGTCCGGTGAATTTGCTTTTCCGAAATGCCTCTTCTGGATCAAGGGTCGGGCTTGTCTCGGCCCGATGCTTGAATGTAATGTTATACAAAGGTACCATGAATTCATTGAATCTACTTAGAAATCCTGTTTAATTCAACATCACCATTCTCTCCATTCTTCTGTAATATCTTGATCTTCCTCAATTTCTAATCCAGCTAGTCTTGCTGCCTTATCTATAAATTCAGCCAGTTCTTCACGTTCCATCGTTTCAATAAAATAGTCGTTCTTTTCATTCAATTCATTAATCGTAATTACAATTTCTTCTACAGCCTTCATAATACCTTCAGGATGTTTAGTTTCTTGTAATAATATTAATTGGTTTAGATAGTTATTCAGGACTTTATCAGACATTAATAATCTCTCTTCCGTAAAAAGGTCATCTCCGTATTCAACCATTCTTTTGTTCCACAATTGAGTTGGTTTTTCATTAAATAGGTCCTGTAATGTCATTGGGCATATCCCTCATTTTCTTGTTTTTGTTTTAATAGATTTTTAAAATTGTTGCATAGTATTTCGCATATGAGTTTGCTTACTAACTTGCTTTTCACTTCACTTATCTAATTTTTTCTTTGATTCCTCTTTTTTCATCTGTTAGTACACCCTTAATGAAAGACCAAGTACGGTCAACATCTGGTCAGTACAATTGGCTTGGAGGGTTTATTCCCTTCTAAGTCTCAGATAATAAAAACCCACCTTCGGCTCTTAACCTTTAGGTGATTTTTTACCTTCTCTTGTTGTTATTGAGGCATGTTAAAAATGCAAGAATAGATGTCCAAAATAGTAACATTAGAGTCATCGCATCTTTTACTTCCATGGTCTCACTTTTCGAAGGAAAACCATGCCCACCCAAGAGTCAATTGTATCTATATTTTACCTGTATTCACATTAGCAAACAAGTGTTCTCATTTATTTTCTTGTATTTTTCTTTTATTCTATTTGTTATCCATCATTTCTAGCATATAACGTTTCTGTGTTCACGATGTTCCTCTGATTTATGCGAACGAAATGAGCGGCCGCCGTGCGTATGTGTCCGCCTGCCCCCACTCCCTGGCAATCCTCTTTGCCGGAGCCCCTGATGCGTGGATATGATGTTATCTGATGGATTGGCCATAAAAAACAGTTCAACTTTCCCTCTATGACAAAAGGCAAAGATGAACTGTCTTTAGTTCCTGTTAAAATCTCTATGAGCACAAGTAGCAACTTCTTCCCCCATCAAGCCAACAAAGCCTGAGCGATCTGATCCACAATGCCATTGATGCCTGTGGGTCCATAACAGCCGATCCATGTCGCGGCATCGACCGAGTGTATGTGCTGGCGCTCAACGGTATCAAGCATTCCCCAGACACGTTGTTCTGTCGCAGATATTCCCTCCTGCATGAGTTCATGGCTAAGCAAGAAGTAATGGCTGGCATGTACAGCCGGTAGTCTGTCAACTGTGATGTGATAGGCCGTGTCGGAGGTATCTGCCACAAATAACGGAACAGGCAGACCTAGATCATGGTACAGCACAGCCCCTGTACGATGAGAGGCAGAATGCACGCGAACCAGAGAATCCAGCGGACGGATCAGTGCCACGCTCTTGCCTGCCAGAACGGGAGCAAGTTCTTCGGACAGCAATGTGGTTCGTCGGTGATAATCCGCTATAATACGCTTTGCCTCTTCTCGTTTGCCTGTCAGTTCACCGAACAGAGTCAGAATAATCTGCCAGTTTTCATTGCGCTTAAACATGAGAACTGGAGCGATCCGGCTTAACTGTTCATAGTGCGGCTCATGTACCTCGGTGCAAATAATTAGATCCGGAGACAGTCGTTCCACTGCAAGCAGGTCGGGGTACTCATATGTTCCGAGTAATTCAGTATTCTGAAGTCCTGCCCTGATCGTTTGAGGGAAATGTAACACTGCATTGCCTAGTCCTACACTACCTGCTGGAGAGAGCCCCAGCGCAAGCAAATGATCGGCATATTGCACATCGAGTACAGCGATACGCTTCGGAGGTCCGATAACATGGTATTCCCCTCGCATATGGCATATCACCGAGCCTTGGGCCGACTCATATGAAGAAGCTGTGCGGTTCCGCTGCAAGGAATGAGCATAGTCTATATCTGTTTTCGAAGCGGCATCAAGCCTATAACGCAGCGGAGGGACGCCATAATATTTCTTAAACGCCCTACTGAAATAATACATGTCGCGATAGCCCATTCTGTCAGCAATTTCACCGACGGGAGTATCCGTGTAACGCAGCATCCGCGATGCACTCTCCATGCGCAACTGAATGACATACTCAGTCAGTCCGAGCTGCTTTTCTTGTTTAAATCGTCGCTGCAGCTGTCTTAAGCTGCATCCAGCAAGGGTTGCCAGCTCTTTAAGCTCCAGATTCCGGCGATAATGCGACGCTATATATGAAGCGACAACATCCACCATGTCAGACGCTTCTCCTCCATGACCACGTTCGTAATCCATGATTAGTTCGTAGATCATACCCTGAAGCAACGCATTGGCATGAAAACGTTCCATCCCTTCGCCACGACGCCATTTGGCAACGATTTTTTCTGCATTCTCAATCCATACTGCTTGGGTTACCGATTTTTGCACAAATGAAGTGCGCAACGGGTGTTTGCGATATGAAGGCAAAACAAGAGAGGCTCCCTCCATGGAAGAAGCCTTGTACATGATCACGATATAATAAATGTCGTCTGATCTGGCCGTCAGCGTTAAGGATGTCTCCTTAACAACATGACCAGCAAAAGAAGCTCCAATGTGGCAAACCTCACCATTCATTGCAAGCTCCCCTTCCCCTCCGTATGCCAGCAACAACACATTCGAAGTTAATTCCGTTTCGCGAAGAACACTGCCTGTCTGCAAAGTACCGCTATACTCGTCAAGCATCTTGATCGTTGTATCACTCCATAGACTTGTCTGTTCTTGTAGCGGCATTTCTCTCATCTCCTGACAATAGCATCCTTTGCTAGAGTGACTCGCATGACTGGGCTTAACCAATTAACTACAACCAGACCTGTTAGCAAAGTAAAATTGTTGCTGTTGTCATTTTAATTGAGATTTATTCTCATTGTCAATTTTCGGACATTTTCTGCAATATTCCCCTGATATCTGGTAATAAAAACAACAGGTGGTACGCTTGCTTTTCACGGCTGGAATGCTGTCCTTATTTTTTGTGAACCGGGTGAACGGATTTCTTTTTACACCGAACAAATGCCCGGGCGCACCTTGCGTCAGATATGAAAAATCTGCCTGGATGTGCTGACTTTCTTGCTCAGTATTGTCTACTTCAGGAGTATATAATGGGACAATGCGTATCATGATATTCTCCCAAAGGATACTCATCGAAAGAGGAGCAATCGCAGCAAGCGTCTTTAACAGCGGTGCAAGGTGTAACGCAAACATCTCCTTTACCACCTTTTCCCGCCACACTTCCCTGTCTCCAGTTAGTGCTTCTGCCCGAAGCCCGTTCATAGCCAGAAAAGGAAAACGCGTCTCCCCCTCATTAGCTGTGAGCATCGGATGATAGAGAAAGCTGTTGTCTAGCCGAAAAGAAACATGCTGATGATGAACGCTCATCGCGGTCAGTAACGGAGCAATCCACAGGTAGCCGATTCGCTTAGCTAACATCGAAGCAGCTACCCTCATGTCAGGCGCACCAATATACTCTTGAAGCCAGCTTAAATACTCTCGGCATGCAGCTTCTTCATGTAGTTGACTCAAAGCAATAATACGGACATTATCTTCAGACGGCTCACCAAGCCGAATCGAGTGTTCATCCACCGTTTGCTGCCATAAGTCAGTCGATAGATAATGGTCCATTTTAATTTGATCCCAACAGTGCTTCGGATGCCTGATCTACAATAATATTAATTGCAAGTGGGCCATAATAAGCGATCCAAAGTGTAGAATTAACATCATATGCACGGTTATTTTTGACTGCATCAAGGGATTTCCATACTGAACTGCTATCCAAAGCCTCCGCCTCTGCCGCAAACAACTCATCAGACAGAACAAAATAATGATCTGCTCCAATCTCAGGAACTTTCTCCATCGAGATTTCAACGGAGGTATCATCTTTGATCTTCTGGACTAATGCAGGCATTTTTAAGCCCAAATCCTCATACAGAATTCCGCCCGTTCGATGCTCAAGACCATGAATACGAATGCCTTCTTTTCTCGGACGAATAAGTGCTACCGTTTCCTCTCCCAATTTCTCCGACAGCTTCTCCTTCAGTCCTGCAATTTTGTCCTCATAAGCCTTACGCACAGTTTCTGCCTCTGCCTGCTTACCTGTGATCGCAGCCACCGTAGCTAACGTATCTCGCCAATCCTCGTAGAAGTCAAGTACGATTGTGGGTGCTATTTTGCTTACACGCTCATACTCTTTCTCTTGAAAATCAGTCATTAAAATAAGATCCGGGTCCAATGCTACAATCGCTTCCAGGTTGGGCTTGTCCCGTGTACCTAAAACCTGTACGTCACCCGGCTTATCGCCTAAATATTCTGGAAATGTTGTATTGCCTTCAGCGATAACACTGCCTGCCGGTTGCTCGCCAATGGCTAGCAATTGATCCAGAAATTTGACATCAAGCACAGCAATTTTCTTTGGTTTCTCGTTAAGCGTATACTCACCCTTCTTATGCGAGATCGTAACCGGGAAAGCTCCGGCAGTCTGAGACGCTTCATTTGAAGGCGTTTCCGTTGGAGTTGTAGCAGACGACTCATTGCCGTCATTTGTACCTGCTCCGGCACCGCAAGCCGTCAGTACAAGAACAAGGGCCAGCATCCAGCCCATTAAAAATCGTGATTTATGGTTAGCATGTGCCATGCTTCCGGCAGCTTGCCTCTTTGTTCCTTTATTCATGGTGAATCCTCCTTATGTATGATAATGATTTTCATTATCGAAATATAAGGCGAGTATAATATATCTCCACATCGCGTTACCATGTACTTTTGCGACATTTCAGCCGGACTAATGCGACATGTAAACCGCTTACCCAACTTTAATTTTTCTGCAAATATACAATTGCAATTTGTAAATGTCCGAGTATGGAATATAAACTCCCGTAATCGAAAGCTTCTATATATATATCTTCATTTACAATTCTATCAGCTCTTTTACTAATTACTGCATAATCATCGTCTATTGTATCAAGCTAACAAAACCAAGAATCTCCCATTTTTTCTTTCCATTGATTCCTACCTCTTGCGTCAATGTACATTCCATATCCATTTGTTCCATTGAAACTACAACAGAGGTTTGTATGATAAATTTGTGGGTACTCTTCATTAAATTCTGAACGTGGAAACTCATAAAATGTTCCTTTGGATTCATAAGCCATATTCGGTGAAACATCTATCTTTAATACCCTTTCATCCGCAGATATTTCTAAAACATTTTGCTTTCTCCTTTTATCAAGTATTTCCTATAACGTTCTTGTATTTATGAACCCGTTAGGGGGTGTCTGCTGAAATTCCTCTCCGACACCCTTCTCACAGACCCAGGCTCCAAAGGAGCCGCTGCTTGAATATTATGTTATGTGATGCCACATCTTCTTCGAACTTTCTACCTACAATTATTTATGGATTTGAACTTTGATTTTAGATATTTGTTTATCTATTAAATTATAGATTTTTTCGATTTCATCTTCTTTGATCTTATTTTTTACCAATTCATTTTTAATTTCTTGTTGAAGTTCAATTAACGCTTTAAGTTTCAATGTTATATACCAGCCTGTCCATTCCGTAACTAGGCTATCGTCAAAGCATTCGCCATCGGTATAAAAGAACATTCTATAATAACCTATTCTCTTTTTTTTGTAGTAAATGTCTAACGTAGATATAACCTGCTGGGAATAGTGACTGTCTACAATCTGATAATCGGAATGAAAAATAGTTTTATACTCAATTGTATCTATTGAAGGCTTAATATTTTCTAGATTCAATTCATCAAAAAACAAACTAATTTCTTCTGGACATTCTTTCATGTAGTTATTGAATGTTACCCAAAAACCTTCTAAGGTTCTATCCATAATTTTATGTGTATCAATCCAGCTCTCTAGCGCTAAATTATCCAATTGAATCATCCATCCTTTAAAATCTTATGTGATTTCACATAACGTTCCTGTATTCATGAACCCGAGAACCTTAAGCCCCAACGGGGCGGCCGCGACGCGGTTAGGTTCGCAGGTTTTGTCCGCCTAGATCCACTCCATTGAAAATTCCTCGGGAGGATCAAGGAGCCGTCAGGTTCCGCAGCGTGAATAAGATGTTATGTGATGTCGACAACTTCCTCAAATTAGCTAAATGCCTAGTACTGAAATATAATTTTGGGATTTCAATCGCTCTTTAATCCATGTTTGAAATTCGTTAATTAATTTCCTCAGTTTTTCAATGTTATTTTCATAGTCTTTTATAAATTCATCTTCACTACATCCAAAGAAAAAGCCAATATGCTCTTTAAGTGTATTCATTTCGGGTTGTCCTTCAAGAAGATTTATTACTCTTTCTAATCTCCCTAGGATTCTCCACCAAATTTCCTTTTGAATCTCATTAAAAGCATAGTGATCATAAGTAGTATATTCACTTTCAATTGATTTCTCTATAAAACCAAATACTTCTTCGGTCAAAAAGATTGAAGTATCATTCCAACATTGACCAAGATATCTACCCGGCAAAATTTCAATATAACAAGTGCCTTCAAGTTCTTCTTTATTTCTTATTATCTTCATTGTGCTTACCTCTTAAATAATATCGTCGATTTCACATAACGTTCCTGTATTCACGACCCAGCACATGCTGGGTGTCCGGCGAATGCCGGACCTAGGACGAAAGTCCGCAGCGTGAATATTATGTTAGGCGATGGTATTCGTTCTTGAATTATTGTTTAGTTTCTAAAGCCATTAAGTTAATATCATTCAACCGAATATAAGGCTTATCATTTTTATTAAAGTATAATGTTGCTATAAAAATACAATAAACGCCTTTATTCCAGAGTATCTTTTTCAATTTGGAACTATTAGAGATGCTCTCGCTTAATAAAACAGAAAATTCATATCCTTTTCCATCCCATGCGCCACAGTTTAAAAATTGTTTATTCGATGAGATTGAATTAACTTCGCCCCAAAATATTCTTTTTTCTCCTTTGAGTGAATGATCTGCACTTTTAAAATCTATAATTAAATCAAAAGGATCTTTGTAGTTTTACCTTCAAAAATTATTGGGATATCAATATCATCTAAAAGATTATGAATCGCATACTTTAATAGTTTTTTCAATGTAATTTTACAGGACTTATGTTAAGCGTTGCTTCTGTCTTCCTGAGTTGACTTCATTTTGATCCTTTACTGACATAAATCTAATTTCTTGGTTCTAATTCTTGGCATACCAATTTAAAATCTCTTTATGCGTTCTTTCAATCTTTCTGTTAAATCGTTCTTTGTGCTCTTCTTTAATATCGTTGGGATCATATCCATACCATATCTCACAATTGATCAAAAGATCCCGAATCCCATCCATCGACTCCTGAAAAAGCAACATTAATATTTCCGTAGTTAAACGATCATGTTCGTCATCAGGAGCACCACCTTCAACTAAATTCACAGGATCAAATCTGTTAACGATTTCTCTTAGTTCTAAAAATGTCTTTGAATCTTTTGAGATCTTTATTTCACGATTCTCTTTAGAATTATTTCCGAAATCCATATATTCCCTCCGTGATAAATCTTTAAGTCCACTTTAACGTTTAACAGGCTTAAAACCTGTAAAGTGTTTGCTTTGTAGATTACACCTCTTGTTCGAATCCGCTTCGTCGATCTTGGTAATTCCTCGACTTTGAATCGTTCTTAAATGCGCTCTTCTAGAAGTTGCGCTTAACGTTCCTGTATTCATGAACCCGTAGGGTTGTCTGCTGAAATGCCTCCCTGAAACCCATCCAGCAGACCAAGGCTCCATCTGGAGCCGCTGCTTGAATATTATGTTATACGATGGAATCACTTCTTCGATTAACCAGCATCCATTCTTGATTCTAATCTTTCATTGTTCTGCTATATGTTCCAATAAATCTCCTGGCTGACAACCTAAAGCCGCACATAATTTATCAATCACTTCTAACGACACATATTCGTTCGTATTGAGTTTCGCCATTGTAGCAGACGAAATACCTGTCATTTTCAATAAATCCTGCTTCTTAATCTCCCTGTCGATCAATAATTTTTGAAAAGGTTTATAACTAATCATCTGATATTCCTTTCACACATCAAGTGAATTTTTCTTTAATTATATGAAAGTATATTTTCTTTATCAAAAACATCTTCAACATGTATTGACTTAATTATTTAATATGATAAAATTATATTTAATAAGTTGAAGTTTTATTCATAAAATCAAATACATTGGATGGTGTTCAAAATGCATAATTCTTTAGAACTCTTACTCTTACTTGATTCACTGATTCATACTCGAATTGAATCTTTATATGGCGAGCTTATCAAAAACAACTCCAGCTACAACCAAATCTCATCCGAACGGAATCTTTACTTCAAGCAGTTACATGAAGGAGTACCGGAGAATATACAGAAGACCCTATTCCTTTACGATGATGCTGAGCTTTCTGTTCAAGCTATTTTAGAACGTGAAATTTATTTGCAAGGTTTTAAGGACGCTCTTCACCTGCATAACGAATTACATATATCTTTAGATTGAGAGCCTTCTGGCTCTTTTTCATTTTGATTCTGTCGTATAACGTTCCTGTATTTACGACCCAGCGTATGCTGGGTGTACGGCTTCTGCCGGACCAAGGGCGTATGCCCGTAGCGTGAATATATTGTTATCGGATGTTCTATTTTTCCAGCGAAAACCCTCTCAGAATTTCATTGTCTAATTTTTCTTCTAAGAGTTTATTAAGAGGTTTGTCTCTAGGTTCTATACATATTTCATCTATAATTATTTTAATAATATCTTTAAATTGTTCTTGTATAGTTGTAAATGGTATATACTTACTAGTGGTTTCATTGATCTGTATTTCTTCCCCATCTCTTGTGATTAAGATCGCCTCAAATTTATACTTATTCCAAATATTAATATATACTCCAAACCGATATTCAAGTGGTTCCTTCATCCAATCCTCTTTGAGCTTAATTATATCTAGTCGCTTATCATGAGGATTTTTCTTAACCTCAACAACTAAAAAATTAAATTTATTTGTTCTTCTTTTATGAAAAATAATATCGGGTCTTTTATTTTCATAATTTCGTTTTGTTACATCAACTTCTTTATTCAACCAAAAAATATACTTACTAAGTTCGTTACACAAATGATACGTTAAGTTCCATTCTGTCATGCCTGTTTGACTTGTATAATCAAAGAAGTCATGCTCATTCTCAAAAAAGTTTTGGATAGACGAATAGATTATATTTTTCACTAGGTTTTCCATGAATTTCACTCCTTTATGGAATTTCCGATAACGTTCCTGTATTCATGGCGTCCGACGAAGTCGGATGTGTCTGCTGAAATACCTTCCCGAAATGCATCCAGCAGACCAAGGCTCTGTGAGGAGCCGCTGCTTGAATATTATGTTAAGTGAAGTTACGGGTTTGATCTCTTGGCTTCAACTTTGTGTTTCAAATTTCTTGAAAATTCTTGTGCAGAATTTTGGACATTTCCTGTGTACTCTATCTCAGTTGCCAATTCAAAAATATAATCCTCTAAAATTTCTTTTAATTCATCTCCACTGCAAGTAACTTCTTCTCCTAGAAAGTATGTAATGACAGCTTCTTGCTGAGTGTCAAAAGTTAATTGCCATATCTCTTTACATTTCTCTTCTGCTCTATCCATCAATATACGTAAAGCATTTTCAGCATGATTCACTGAGTCAATTGCTTCATCTAATTCATCATCATTGATATGCCCTTCTTGTGTTATCTCCATCCAACTAGCTGGATAAAAACACTCAAGACTTTCATCTAAGTTTGAATTCAAATCCGAAAGCCTGCCCCAATATTCGCAAAAATCAATATACTCGGCGGTGACCATTTCAATTGCCTCTATCCAATCTTCCTTCTTATTAAAATCAAAAGGATAACTTCGATGCTTCATTCCAAGTATATGATTCAGTTGCTTTATTTTTTCTTGTTGGTCTTTTGAAATAAACATGATTATTTACCTCCATAAATAAGAGTTTAGTAATTTCACTTAACGTTCTTGTATTCACGAACCCTCACTGGCTTAAGGAGCGAACGCGCCGGGTCCGACGGACTTAGCCAGTGCAGGGTTGTCCGGCTGCTTCCACTCCCCCAAAATGTCTCTGCCGGACCGAGGGCCGAATGGCCCGATGCGTGAATATTTTGTTATCTGGTGCCAATGCCTTCTTGATTAACTTTCAAATGTTGCTTTGACTCGTTTTGAGTTTTTAAAATACAAAATCCATATTGATCCAAAAATAATTGTAGAGATTAAACTTGGGAGTTCATCTATTTTGTTAATTGTGAGAATGAAGTTTAAAAATCCAAATATTATAGTGATTATTTCAATTTGAATTATTATATTTGGTCCTTTCCTTTTCTTCTTCAATATAAGCACTAGAGAAACAATAATTAAGACTTCAGAAAATAAATAGATTCCGACAGAAATAGTTCTAGCAAGATTCCAACCAATTGTTCCAACTAACATATAAATATAAAATTCGAAATAAAGACCTATTAAATTACTTATAAGTAGATAAAAAGAATAGATCACAAAGAAAAGCAGCCAGCCTTTAATTCCACTCATACTATTCTGAGATAATTGCATTATTGGCTCCTTAATCTTTGTCTTTTATTTGCATTGAGCATTGGTTTCAGATAACGTCTTATTTACGAACTTCCGAAAGAATACTCTCTTCGTCATATTCACGAACTTCGTGAATCCTGCACTTTTCTCCTTATTCCCGCACTTTCTGCGTTTCAATCCTCCAGCCCGCTCATCCGATCCAACGGACTTTAAATCTGCCAATGTCCCGCCTGCTCACATGTGTATACCGCTCCGTCGTTCGCACACTCTGATGCCCTAGCAGTTCCTGAATATAGCGAAGATCAATCCCATTCTCCAGCAAGTGGGTCGCAAAGGAATGCCTTAGCGAATGGATACTCACCTGTTTGCAAATGCTCGCTTCAGCCAGCGCTTTTTCAAACACTTTCTGCGCTGAACGTTCCGTCAGGTGGCGGCCTTCCCTCTGCCCTGGAAACAGCCAGACTGCTGGCTGCTCCACCCCTATATACTGCTCAACCACCGCAAAAGCCGCTTCGGATAGCAGCGTTTGCCGATCCTTCCTGCCCTTTCCCTGACGAACTTTCAGTACTTTCCGTTCACGGTCGCAGTCTTCAAGACGCAACCTCACCACTTCGCTTACCCGCAGCCCGGATGTATACGTTAGGCACAGAATAGCCTTATGCTTTGGATTTTTCACTGCTTTCAACAGACGCATAACCTCATTCAGGGACAGCACATCTGGCAGTTTACTCTCCTTCTTCGGACGAACATAGGCGGCAATTTGGGCTGCTTTAGCACATGGCGAAAGTAAAATTTCAGCGCGCTGATCGCTTGGTTAACATAAGCGTTCGAAAGGCCTTTTTCGAGCAGCGCCAACGCATATTTTTGCACCGTCGCATCATTTATGCTTGCTTCGGTCCCTTGCAATCTTGCAAAAAAGCGTTCCGTTTGCGATATGTATGCTTTAATCGTCTTGCTGCTGTAGCCCCTTGCCACCAATGCATCGCGCATTTCTTGCCGCTGATCCGGGTTCCATTCACCTCGTTCCGAAGAAGAGGGAACCGCATTAGCCTGCGTGTCCCGCCGATCCAGCTATTCCCGGATGAACGGCAGCTCTTTATTCAAGCGCTCGTCGCACTCGAACTTGCAGCTCCGATACGCTTCCAACATGCTTTCTACAGCCAAGATACTGCAAGGAATGGTCCATATTTTTTCGTCTGGAGCCCATTTCCTGCCTGGTATGGATCGAATCCCATCTCGCTCCTTGACTCCGTATCGCTCCAACCGTACGCCGATCGTTTTTTCATCCCGATAAAGTAGGTTTATCTTCATCTCACTTGCCTCCTTAGTATATCAGCCGTTCAAAAAATTGGAAATCTAATTTTACACAAAAAAAGGGACTTAAGATGGATATTCATCTTAAGTCCCTGATTCTTTCAGAGTGAATTATTGATCCATTAAGTCCAATTTATATTATCATAAAGTGTCTTGTCTTTACTTGTCCAGTTCCTCCGTCACATCATCCCATAGCATCGCCGCCACCTACCATGTTACTCCACTTTAAACTGTTTTAATTCGTCTTGCAGCTTAGTGGACAATTGGTTTAATTGTTTGGAGAGTTCAGCAACCTGTTCGAAGCTCTCCAATTGTTCCTGCGTGCTGGCGCTGACCTCTTCGGTTGAAGCGGAATTCTCTTCTGTGGTGGAAGAGATGATCTCCAACGCCTGTAAAATCTCATCTTTGTGCTTGTGGACTTTGGAGGTGTTGGTGCTGATCTGGATCATTCGTAGTTTCAAATCTTCCAAATCCTTGTTAATGCTAAAGAACACTTGCTTCGTGTCCTCTACCGATCTGGCATTTTCTTCTGCAATTTTCAGACCGTGAACGGTATGCTCAACCGATACACTGGTTTTTTCTTCGATGACACGTACCTTCTTGTAGATTTCCTGTGTCGCCAGCGCCGTCTGCTCAGCCAGCTTGCGAACCTCTCCGGCAACCACAGCAAACCCTTTGCCCTGTTCTCCCGCACGTGCAGCTTCTATGGAAGCATTAAGCGCCAGCAGGTTGGTCTGTGTTGCAATTTGGTTGACCGTACCCACAATGCTCGAAATCTCATGACGGCTCAGATCGATATCCTGAATGATTGCCGACATCGCTTGGGTGGAATTATGATTTTCTTCCGCCCATTTGGATAGCTGGTCTACTACCGCAAGCCCTTGTCCGCTTTGTTCGACCGAGGTTTGCACCATAGATTCGATGGCTTTTGTATCATTGGCAATTTCGTCAATTTGTCCGGATAATGCTCCAGTTTTCTGCAAAATGTTATCTGTTTCAATGGACTGGTAGTTCGTCGCATTGGCAATTTCATTGATTGCTGTCGCCGTATCGTTCATCGTGATTGCAGTTCTGGAAGAAATGGATTGCAAATCATGAGAAGACTGATTCAAGACTTGGGCTGATCCACCCACCAATTGGAGCATACCTTGAATTTTTTGAACCATATTGTAAACTCCTTGATGAATTTGCCCGATTTCGTTGTTGGAATGCGTATCAAACTGAACGGTCATATCTCCATTCTCAATCATCTTGATTTTGGCGAGCAATTTCGGGATTGCTCTTAACTGATAGCGGAGCGTTATATAACAAATCACAACGAGCAGGATGGTGGCTGCCGAAAAACCGCCGATAATAATTTGGGTAAACACTTTTAATTCTGCGAGCGCCTCTTGTTGAGAAATGGTTAAGCCTACAGACCACCCTGTATCTTTACTGGTTCCATACCCGATATAACGAGGTTCCCCATTATCATAAATCAACTGTACTCCGGACTCACCGGCAATCATTTTCTTGCCAATCTCGCCAAGATCTCCTGTGTTTTCGTTAATCTTTTCTTTCAGCACTTTATTTTGATCAGGGTGATACAAAATATCACCTGTTTTGGATGCAAGAATCGAATAGCCTGTGCTTCCAAGCGAATAGCTTTGCATAATGGCAGGGATGTCTTTTAAGGCAATATCAACAACTGCAAATCCGATTAATTGGTTACTTTTATCCTTGATTGGATAGAAAATGCCCATGATCATATTACCCGAATTGACGTCCTTATATGGTTCTGAGTAGTATAAACCGTCTGCTTCAACAGCTGGCTTGAAGTATGGGCGTGTATGAATATCGAAGTCCGGCTTGGAAGTAATACCATCATTCTGTAAATAGAAACCTTTGCCAGCTATTCCCGCAATCCAAGCATCGGCAAAAGATGGCTCTGCCTTTACAATCGCTGCTAGGGTCGCTTCGGTTTCTGCAGCATATGGAGAAGTTTTCACCATCTCAGCCGATTCAGTAGTCTCTATATATTTCTTAAAGAGATTATTGGTTGACATTTGTTGGACAAGCGAGCCCTTTTCCTTAAATAACGCATCAAATTGACTGACTGTGGCCTGCGTCTTGGTCTGGAGCATGGCCTCTTGCTGCTTGACAAGCATGCTTTGCGTGCTTGAATACATGAACGTCCCCAAGGTTGCAAAAACGAGAACGATAATGACTAACAAGACCATGGCCAATGTGTTGGCCATGCTCAATGATTTGGATAGGCGATTCTTAATACTTTGTAACATGGTTTCATCTCCCAAAGAATAGTGAGCGAAAAGCTCTTAAATAATATGTCGGAAGTTTACAGTTGTATTAATATACTTTCCATTGAATTTTAATGAATTTTTAATAAACGCAATTTAAAGTTTCGTATCTTAGTCTTAAGCTATTGCTCCAAAGAAAAGCTTGGCTTAACAACTTTAGTTGCCAGTTGCCCCCTCATAGACTCCCTCAAAATTTGTTCTACAACCTAACAAAAGCAGCACAAAGAGCCTCCGTCAGACGCAGGCTCTTTACTAAAAGCTATGTATGAGAACGCAGGGTTTTGCGGACTTAGAGCGTTTCAGCGATCCGTAAGCTCAACCCTCATCCTCCGTCGTTAACCCAACTGCATCGTTGTGATACATGTATCGTCTTTCTCATATGTAGAGAATTCCGTTTGGGCCGTTTTACCTTCATGATTCACGCTAATGCGGTAGGTTTTGTCCCTTGGCAGCCATAGATCAATAAAACCATTGGGTTGTGATTTCATGGCAGCATTCTCCATGATGATATTCCCTTCGGAGTCGTGAACGGTCACATTGAACGCCCCATTTTTTATTTCGCCTTGGCAACCGGTTAGACTATGAGTTGCACAAGGGTGGGTCTCTTCTACATATGGCGCAATCGAAACAAAAAACTCGTTGTCAGGCAAATCATAAGTTATGGGTTGTGTATGGTCTCCATTAACAATTAACTGACGGGAATTAATGGAAGCGGACTGGGCTGTTGCCTTGCGTGCGCTGAAATCATGCACCAATTGCTTGATATCTGTTGTCCCGAGCTTGTCCGCTCCTTCTTTCTGCATATTTCCTGCAACCAGGTATGTCCCCAATGCCGCAACAACCAACCCTGAAGCGACCAAGATTCCTTTTTTCATCTGGAGTTCATCTCCTTGTCCGTTTTAAAACATTATAAGGGAGAACGCCCCGTAACGGACAAAATACGGTACTGAAGTCACCAGATATTCACATCTTTACTGTGATTGTTCAGAGGTATCTGCGTTACATTAGATGATCACCAAGGAGAAGAAAAGGAGCATGAGCAGCTCTCTGCTGGCTCAACGTACAAACACCCCACCACTCCTATGGAGCCATGGGATATAATCCTTTTTACCGATCCCGGTTCACGATATAATTCATTAAATGCTTCAAAAAAGAGATATTGCGTGGCACCTCTTTTAATGCTTCCATGGCAAGGCAGTAGTGCTCCCACATCTCTTTACTGGCACCTTCGTAGCCAAGTATGGACACAAAATTTGAATTATTGTTATCTGAATCCTGACCCACAGGTTTTCCAAGTAAGAGCGTATCTCCTTCCACATCAAGCAAATCATCCTTGATCTGAAAAGCGATCCCCATATGATAGGCGAATTTCTGCAAAGCGGCAATCTCCGATTCCTCGGCCTGTGCGAGCATGGCTGGCATAACGAGACAAGTCTCGAACGCCACTCCTGTTTTGTAAAAGCACATCATATTCAGCTGCTCCAAGGTCAAAGCCTTTCCTTTGGAATCCAGATCCATCGCCTGACCCATGCACAAATCCTCTGCCTTGCGGGCCGAGTATTGGATCAAGGCAAGCACAGTCTCAGCATTGAACTGACTCAGTGATGCTTGCTCCCCGATGGCCTTCTGGATCAGATATAGTCCGGTTAATTCCGCAGTAGCGCTATTGTGCACCTGATGTAATGTCTGACGCCCTCTACGGGTAGAGGCGTTATCCTGGGAAGGCAAATCATCAAAAATCAGGGATGCTGTATGCATATATTCCAATGATCTCAGAAGCGGCACGATGGCCGATGCGTCTAAGCCGTATTCATTCACGCCCATAACCCAGGTCAATATAGGTCGTATCCTTTTCCCATCCCCCTCAAGACTGTAATTGGCAGCATCAATAAGCTGTTCTTTCATGGCCTCGATCCCAGAAGGCTTGGTAATTTTCAATTGGTTGTTAATCTGGTCACGGACGGTTTTGAATGTATTCATAAAGTCTTCTTTTTCCTTCGAATCGTTTTTCAGTTGAACAATCATCTGGTCACGAAGCAGCTTATCCAAGAAATCTACATCCTCTGCTTTGCCTACCATCTTCTGAATGAGACGATTAAATTCAGGATTTCCAGATGCAAAAATCTCCATTATTTCATTGTACTTTTCTGCACCTACCCGTTCTTTATAACGTTTGAGTCCATTTATTGCACGGTCCAGTATTACCTCGCGAGCCATAGCATCCGAGTCATACACGTTATGGATCAAATTAGAAATGACCGCCCAGTATAGCTCGAAGGGATTGATCAAATCCGATCTCTGCTGATGATATTTTAAATAATAGGTATAGGGTGTTACTGCACCATCCCTCATATCGTCAGCCATATCCGCAAAATCATCAGCAAGCTGGTTATAGATACCATAATAGAATGTTCGTTGCTCAAACCCTTCATCCTCAGGAGCACTAATGACGGAACGGACAATCAAGCGGGAAGAAGCAGATTTTAAAATCACGGGTATATAAAGCTCTTCATTGGTGTAATGAGTTCGCGTTAGATCCTTATCCCGGTCGATATCTTGAGAATGAAAGAAAACGTAGGACTGCTCGAAAAAGGTTTGCTGTGTGTCTGACCGCTGATGTGCCTTAATATACTCAAAAGCATCCGAGAGCTCCGAATGGATATAGCGAATAAACTTCATATGCTCGCCAGTCCAGTCGCCCAGCTCCGGCACAGATCCGGTAAGAAGCGCGGTACGTATCATGTGGGAGTATTGCTCTTTCTCTTGAACGGTCAACAGCTGAGAATCGAGAAGATCATCAATAAAAGGATAAGTCAATCCATAGGAATACCCAAGCCTAATCGCTTCATCCAGTCTGCGCGAACGCTCAACAGGTGGCACGGCTTCGTCCATTTCTTCCATCACATGCAGAATAACCCCAATGATGATTTTAATCAGTTTGCGCTGGGCGTGCTCTGCATCCATTTCCTCGGGAATATGAGAAGATACAGAGTTAAGCTTGTTGATTAGCCAGATTACAGTGGCTTCGATCCCTTCCTTTTGAGACCACCGATACACCCCGGCTATATTCATAAACTCCGGTTGATTTCTTCTATTAGCACGGGTGGGTTGAAGCAAATATCTTTTCACGTCAGCAATAACGCGCTGAATCCGGGTCTGTGTGTTCGCAGAATCTAGAGCCTTGCCTAGATCCCTCATGTAAATATAAGAGACACTTCGCTTCAGATAATCATCCAATTTGCCTGTGTAACTCAGCCATTGAATGTATCTGTCATAATCCCGAGTATCCGGCTTTCTCTTATTCCGCGAAATGAAGGATAACCATGAAGAAGGACGGATATGATTCCTTTTCCATATATGGATATCTTCTGTAAGAGAAGTCACATAAGTCTTATCCTTGACCTGATTATAGAGTGATGCAAAATACTGGAGCGCCTTCTGCTCAGCCAGCTGGTATCCTGTATCGGCTCGAAATTTTTCATTCATATGATGCATTACCTCAACTTCTCATTTTGTTTAAACATGGTTGCATTTCTCCCTAAGGGAACGAATTTGGATCATGTTTTTATCTTTATACGGAAAAAAATCTGTGAAGTTACGAATAGATTATATCCTTCTATATATATGCTACAATTTCAGAGTAGAACAAAAATAATGATAGGGAGGCATAACGTTGAGTATTAGTCTAGTTAAAGGACAGAAGGTAGACCTAACCAAAAATAATCCACACTTATCCGTGCTGAAAGTAGGGCTTGGATGGGACCCTATGAGGGGTAGAAGCATGGATATTGATGCGTCAGCGCTGCTTCTTAATGAGAATGGCAAGCTGACTCAGACGAAAAATCTAGTATATTTCGGAAATAAAAATAGCCCTTGCGGGGCCGTCGTACATAGTGGTGACAACTTGACAGGACATGGTGACGGTGATGATGAAGTCATTACTGTATCCCTTCAACAACTACCACCTGAAGTGCATAGAGTCGTATTTATTGTGAATATATTCCGTTTTTTCAGCTTTGGTAGACGTAAGGATTTCAGTATGGTGAACAATGCTTATATTCGAGTATTGGATGCGTCGCAAGATGAAGAGATTCTCCGATACAATTTGACAGAGGACTATAAAGGGATGTGTAGCATCCGTGTAGGTGAAGTATACCGCTATGGAGGGGAGTGGAAATTCGGTGCTATTGGGGAAGGCAGCATCATTACCTCCCTGAATGAGCTTGTCAAAACGTATGAATAAGTACTTTTGGTGTTAAGGAAAAACCCACGTCTGACGTGGGTTTTTATACTATCTCTTCAACAGCCACCTGATACAGCAGAGAACCTTCACGGAGCAGCAGGCGATCTTTTCTGAAATCCTGTTCATGCGGTTGAAGGAACTTTTGATCGTCATTTAAAAAGCGAATGTGTTGTCCTTTGCTCAAGCTGCCTGGCTTCACATTCTTTTTCAAGACATATTGTCCATTCTTGCCATACCCGCCGTCGAACAAAAAGTGATATCCATCTGTAGCCACCCCGGAACAGCCGGAAATCCTCGGATTCATAAACGTAATATTCGTACGGTCGCTACCGGAAATATGCCCTAATGAAAAGTCTGAATAGTAATAAAACCAGATTTCCTGTTCGCTAACCACGTTCAAAGCATAGCAATCATGAATGTCTGCCGCTTGATTTTCATATATTTTGTGCCCCTCTTTATTCCAGGCGACAAGGCCGGAGGACCCCACAGGCTCATTCCAACCATAATTCCCGAATATACCTTCATCAAAATAACTGGTCCAGATCGTACCTTCTTTTGTAGCCTGAACACTCTGGATACCGTCTCCAAGCAGTAGTTCATTCACAGTACGGCCTTCATAATCAATAATTTTACCATTTAGATCGTATTGATCAGGTCCGTAATAATGGCACCGTGCTCCGACGAGTAACAAATAATCTTGTAGAGGCTGTACATAATGATAGTTGAACTGCTGCCCCTCCAAATACACCTCTTGAATGTGATCGTCTAGAATGAGTACCTTGTAAGTACGTTTCTCTTTAAGAGAGGCAGGCGTGAACATCCCCCGCACTCGTTCTGGGACTTTATCAATGAGCAAAATATACACGCGTCCATCAGGACCAAATTGGGTCGAAACGATCTCAAACCCTTCTATATTATTGGAAATATCGACAAATGAATGAAGCTGTTTATCTAGATGTGACAATGTAGTTCCTCCTCTGAGAGATCAGTAAAGTGAAGTTTTATTTGTATTGGATTTCATTTTGTCATAACGACAAGTAACTGAGGAGGGTGGAAGTATGGCGATATGGGTAGTAATCCCAAGTGATGAGTCATCGGCAAAATATAGTGAACAAAAAAAGCCGGGTTCTGCTTCATAAGAAAAGCAACCCAGCTTGATCTTTATAGATGTTCCCCTTAGAGTGTCTGGCCCTTGTCGGCCTTCTGCCATAAAGCCTCCGTCAGCTCATCAATCGTCTCTTTCATTGCCAGCTTCTCGCGCCAGTGACTCGGGATACTGCTTAGCCCATAATAAGCCCCTGCAATCTGGCCGTACACTGCTCCGGTCGTATCTGCGTCATCTCCCAGATTTACGGCCAGCAGTGCCCCCTCTTCAAATGAAGCCGAATGGTGAAATGCCCACAGCGCAGCCTCAAGGGAACGAATGACATAACCAGTTCCTTGGATTTCAGGCGGCTCCTTATGCTTGTAAGATCCCTGAATGATTTCTTCAATGGCTGCCGAATAAGCTGACTGTTCCTGCTGCCGCCACTTATAGCAGACGTCGGGTGATAACATGGATTCTTTGTCCACTCCCCGCAGACCTGCCACAAGGATTGAAGCAAGCACGGCACAGGCCTCCACACTTTCGACTGCTCCATGGGTGGTGCGCGAGCTCAGCTCGGCGTACATTACAGCTTCTTCCGGGCGGTTCGCATAGGCCATGGCGACAGGTGCAAGCCTCATAATCGAACCATTACCAGCAGTCATGGGGTCAACGGACCCGCTATATGGATCTCCAGTGGCTTCGAAGCGATGCAGTGCTGCTCTCGTCGCACCACCGATATCAAAGCACGTTCCCGTGCTGCTCATATATCCTAGGTGATACCAATTGGTGTAGCGACGCATTTGGTCTGCTGGATCAAAGCTATCCTTTTGCACCATACTCTGCGCCAAACATAACGCCATAGACGTATCGTCCGTCCACTGTCCTGCCTTCAGCCCAAATACACCACCGCCTACAATATCCGTTACAGGTTCGAATGTGCCTGGACTGCTAAATTCTACTGTGGTTCCCAAAGCATCACCTACGGCCAGTCCAGCGAGACATCCCAAAAAACGATCCTTGTTAAGTGCCATTTTGATGTACACTCCTTTGTAATTGTTATAACTAATGCATATATTTCCATATCACTAGGAAGGAAGAATATCCGGTACGCCATTTATTCGTCGTAGCTCAAGGCTGTACAACCGCTATCTGGATTTAATTCAATGAAAATTCCTGCCTCTTGATGGTAAATGAGTGGAAATCGCTCCGTATCTATATATTCGCGCACACCGCTTGAAAGCCGCCATACCTGAAGCGGGACTTCTTTTCCCCATAAGAATAATCGGTCGCCGCAAGCGGTCATATCCGCTTGGGGATATGGGTAAATCCCGTATTCATCAGGCTTGCAGTTTAGAGGCGGGATCGCAGAAAGCACACGTCGGTACCCTGGCTGAGTCATATCGAATAGGACAACCGCCGGTTCCACTCCCTCCTCTCCCCAATCGTCCTCCTCCAGTAAATCGGCATCCATCTGTCCCCATACCGCCAATGTATCAGGTCCTGTCCAGCATATTGGCCCATCCCAATCTATGGTTTGCCAAAGATGGCGAACTGACGGACCATTCTCCGATTCCCATGGGCTCAGCAGCCAATCGGATAGCGACCAAGTTCGAACCACTCCTAAGGGAGCCCATACCCATCCTGTATCCGCAATCCACTTTCCCTCTGGAGAAGCCAGCAGCCTCCCATGAAAATAATCTAGATAATGCTCATCTTTGCTTTCGTTGTTATAAACAGGGCTAGGTCTTGCTGTCAAAAGCCTCCCGGTTTCTACATCCGTCAGATCCAGCCGGTTCCATTCCGTTCCATGAACAAGGATACACATACCGTCTTGATGTACAAATGCCAGGGGAAACATACTTTTATCGGAGTGGTAGTCGTCCCGTGATAATTGCATTTTTTCTTGTGCATGGACTAAATCATACACTGCCGCATGCCGGCCAAAACGATTGGATATGGCTACGTACTTGCCGTCAGGACTGGTCACCATTTGGACAGGTTGCATGGGATTAAAATCAGGAATACAAATACATATGCATAATTCTGCACTACCAGAGCGAAGTTCTAGTCTCCACAGTTCTGCTTGTGTGTTTAGTGCTAGCAGGGTTATGCTGCCCTGAGAGCCACCTTTTACAGGATGAATGGCCGTAAGGCGTCCGATAGACGATGGTAAATCAGGTAAAGAAACGTGAGAGAACGGCATTATTTAACCCCTTTTACTCTGGATAAATCATAAGGTATACCCGCATTTGCGAAGATAGTATTATCGACAAAAAATCCGAGTTCAAGCAATGCAGTCAATATTTTCATAAAAACTCCCGGTTTTTTCTTGCAGAATAATTTAAAATATGTAATTTCGCTAGGATTACTTTTGAGAACAAAATAGGAGTAATTCATCAAGATCAAATGGGAGATGAACTGCTCTGTTGGAGATTGATGCTCATTGATACAGTCGATCAGCACCTCTAATACCCTATTTTTATTAGAGTTATAGGCTTGTATAAATATCGTTGCTTCTGCAAACGACTTGTTGAAATCATCATACGGAAAATCATATACATCATGACTGCCCAAGATGAAGTTGACCAACTGGCCTTGCAAAATTTTTATTTTCCCCAGCGTTGCTCGGGTATCCATATCCATCTTATTTTTGTTAATATGCTCATGCAAAATATCAATTAGAATGTGCAAATCATACTGCTGTCCGTCTTCCATGCTGTACAGTATCTTATTATTTTCAATCGTTAGACGATCATAAATGTCATCTTCTAAACCCAATTCAAATAAGAGAAGGTGAAGAAAAAATAGCCTGTCCTGAGTAAGCGAGAATTCATTTCCTCTCTCTGCTACATGTGAAATCTGATATTGATAATAAACACAACATAAGTTTTTTCTGCAATAAGCAACATCTTTATGTATATCAAACATGTTAAAAATAAGCGCAAGCAATCGAATCAGACGTTCAGCATCCGTTACGCTTAGAATAGGATGATCCATTTTGGTAAATAGCGACCTGTCAAATAAATCATGCCATCGCACTAAAGAAATATGATCCTGCTCATTTATATTCAGAGTTAATATTCTTAAATTTTGCTCTTGATCAGGATAGGAATAAAATAGATCTTCATGATTCAAATCAGAAATGCGCTCATTAAAGTATGCTCTTAATTTGTAATCGTATATTTCAGAAAAAGACATTTCTCTCCTCCTTACACCTTATTTTCGAACTCCTATATTGTAAAATTATTCTGGATCGACTGGCAAGGTAGCATAATTACAGAAACATATGTTCTTCATTTCTATATTATGATATCTTAATGCTAAAAGTAAAACGTGATGTCGCAGGTCATAGCCTACGACTAGAAAGGAATACACACCTATGAAACAGTTAAATGAAGCGCTTACCCGGTTTGTACACCAGCAAAACTTGTATAATGAAGCCTACGGGCTGTTCCAAGACCACGATATCCAGCCCCGTTCAGAGAGTATAACAGATTGCTGGGACAGTCGGATTCCTCTATCTCCTGAGCTTGCGTACATGTATAGCCACTATGAAATGATCGATGCCAAGGCAGCGGGAACACACAAATTAAAAAACGCGGCAGTTGAAGTTGGGGATGCCGCAGTTCTCTTTTTTGTCGCACCAGAACATTTATATCGCCAACAGCTAGGCTATCGCTTCATTACGTCTGGTGAGCTTGTCCAAGAGTCATCTTCGTGGCCATCTCATCATGTCGTAATTGCCACATTTAATGACGATCCACTCATTGTCGATACTAGCGCACCCGATTCTCCTGTATATGCTGCAATTGAAGGTGGGACAGCGCAGCAGGTTGCTGACTCTTTAGCTAACTTCTTTACGGCTCTTTCCATCCTGATTGAAGGTGCCTGTACCTTTAAGGGAGAATTGGTAGATGAAGATACATACGAAACCAAAGCAGCATATATCGAGCACGTAAAACCATTGCTGCATCACTTACTGGGCGAGAACCAAACCACGTATTTGCTGAAATACCTATCCTTCTGTTAGAAATCCTATTTGTTAAAGAGAGGTGGGGCTTTTTATGATCTATATCGCATTACTGCGGGGCATCAATGTCGGCGGCAACAACAAGATCGAGATGAAGAAGCTCAAGCAAACGTTTGAACATGCAGGTATGGGGCATGTGACGACTTACATCAATTCTGGAAATATCATATTTTCCAGTCAGGAGCGGTCCAACCAGGAGCTATCGCTCGTACTGGAACAGGCGATTCTGGAGGATTTTAGCTTACCCATCCGTGTCATCGTCCGTAATATGAAGGAGATTCAGAGCATTATGGAGGCACTGCCGGATGAATGGGCTAATGATACACAGATGAAAAGTGACGTAATGTTTCTGTGGGATGAAATTAACGATATTTCCGTTCTGGACAAGCTTCCTTTGAAACCGGGAATTGGGCATGTCATATATACGACTGGGGCCGTTCTGTTTTCTGTCAGCAAGGAGCAAGTCACCAAAAGCGGGTTAACGAAATTAGTCGGCACCAAGCTGTATCAGCAAATGACGGTGCGGAATGTGAACACAGCACGACAGATTTACAAGCTGATGCAAATGGCTGAACAGGAAGAGTTGCAGGATACGAGCTCTTGACTGGATGACGAAAGCAATCTAGTAGAGTCTGCTCAAAAAGGGAGCCTTCTTACGGCTCCCAACTGTTTTTCTTCGTCCTTCATTTAAATACCCATCACCGTATGGTCCTCGTTAAATTTTAAAGCCTTCGACCAGCTCATTCAGTCGAGCTGCGCTTTCCTTCACCTGATCAGACTGGTGTGCCACATCAAGAGATTTCTCCGTCGATGAAACCATATTCTCTGCAATGTGCTGAGTAGATATAGCAGACTGCTCGCTGGCGGTTGCAATCTCATGGATCGCTCTCACCATGGTTTGGATGGTTTCATTTACCTGCTTAGAGGTGGCGTTCAAATCATTGACTGTGTTCGTATGCTCAACAGCATCAGTGTAATATTGTCCCGCTGTATCCTCAAGCAGCTGATAATCCTTGCCCACCTGGGTTTGCAGGAAGTGCAGTAATTCTTCGGCATTGGTAGTCAGATTTTCTACAGACTGCACAACCTCTTGAGTAACACTCTGAATTTGGTCTACCGCGTGTTTGGAGCCGTCTGCCAACTTACGAATCTCATTAGCTACAACCGCAAACCCTCGACCTGACTCACCGGCACGAGCCGCTTCAATAGATGCATTTAGGGCCAGCAAATTGGTTTGTGCCGTAATTTCCAAGATAGACTGAGAAAGTATACGAATTTGATCTACTGCCTTGGCTCGTTCTAATGCTTCTGTCATCTTTGCATTAGCCTTCTGGTAAATTTCCTTGGCCGCTTTATTGGATTGACTAGCCGCTTGCTTCAACGTTTCGGCCTTTACACTTGTATCATAGGCAGACTGAGCTCTTTCTTGAGTTTTGACTGAGATGTACTCTGCTGCCCGCTGCATTTCATCCGCAGAATGATTCATATTTTCGGTGTATGCTGAATTCTCCTCCATAGCTGCTGACAGCTGTTCGACCGTGGCGGATACATCGCGAATCCGTTCATTGAGATCTGTCATATTCAGATTCGTCTGATCGCTAAGCTGGTTAATTTGGCGCGACTCATTGATCACTCCCGTAATGACCATTGAGGTTGAATCTGTCATTTGCTGAATAGCACGAGCAATGACAGCGATCTCATTATTTCCTTTGAGCAAGGCAGGATCAAGGGCTGCCGTTAAATTGCCTTGGGTAATTTCTTCACAGTATTTCGTAATGGTGCTCATCCGAAAACGAATGTTTTGAATGGCCACAAAGGAGATTGTGATCAGAACAACCAGCACAAGAGCCAGAACCGTGATCAACACAATTGTGCGCATTTTAATCTCATTTTGTGTATTTTGATATAGGTTGGCGGATTGCTCATTGTTATAATCTGAAATGGTAGTCAGCATCGTAACTATGGCCGTACTAGATTTATTAATCCGACCTCTCTCTTCTGTGTCATAAGTTCCAGTATTTTTTTTGACGGCCATGATCTGTTCAATATCCTGAAAATACGTGTCTATACTGCCTCTTAGTTCCTCATACAATTTCTGTTCCTTTGCATCCAATGTCCTTTGTGAAAATTCATTTAGCCCGGTTGTAACACTATCCTTTCCTTTCTGTACCTGCTTATATTGTTTATCTGTATACTCTTTATTGTCGAGTATTTTTGTATAATTGGCCCGCATATTGTAGAAATCACTTTTGACTTCAAGAATATTGGTTTGGTGTTGAAAGCGATCCACATACAAAATACCTTGACCCTCTTTAGCTTGATACATACCGATAACCCCTACCAACGATACAATGAGCAAACCCACCAAGCTGATCACAATCATGGAGATCATCGTTGTCGTAACCTTTACATCTCTAAAACCTTTTC
The DNA here is from genome assembly GCF_054113385.1 of Paenibacillus sp. ALE2. Classification (NCBI taxonomy): domain Bacteria; kingdom Bacillati; phylum Bacillota; class Bacilli; order Caryophanales; family Paenibacillaceae; genus Paenibacillus; species Paenibacillus sp. ALE2. The sequence goes on along the minus strand of NZ_CM134213.1, from coordinate 3,360,144 downwards.
CTTTTTTTGTCCTGTCTGATAGCTTGTTACTCATCCACACCCCTCCAGCTCGTCTATGGTTAATAGTTCACGCTGCTCTCAACTTTCACGAGTACTCCGATCCCCCCTTGATGCTGCCCTCCAAACAACAATATGAAGTAGATTACAAAACGTGATGCTATATATATCGGTAGAAAGCGCTTAAATTTATAAGTCAAATTACAGTACTGCAAAAATAATGAATATTATAACAGGAAAATTTATACATGGACTTGCTACGTAAATCCACAATTTTAGTACTTATAAGCATGGGGAGTTTGGTAAACTAGAGGGGAATGCCTGCATGAAGTGAGGCACATATGCAAATTAAGTTCTAAACACTGGATGATGGGAGAGAACGTATTGTGACAAACATACAAAATCAAAAGCAAGTATATATAATCCATGGTTACACCGCTTCGCCAGCAGATCATTGGTTTCCTTGGTTACAAGACAAATTACAGGAAGATGGGGTTTCGGTAGATATACTAGAAATGCCCAACTCGCAAGCGCCCAAGCTTAATGAGTGGATTGAGTATCTATTGCAAAATATTAAAGTTCTACATAAAGACACCTATTTTATTGGTCATAGCTTGGGATGTGTATCCATATTAAGGTACCTGCAGCAAGTAAATATCTCGGAACCGCTGGGGGGCGCCGTGTTCGTTTCCGGTTTTACTGACCCAGTGCCAAGCCTACCATCATTAGATGAGTTTACAATTGACCATTTGGATGATCAGCAAATTATGGCTTCACTAAAGGCACGTGCAGCTATAGCTTCAAAGGACGATACGATTGTCCCCTTTGCACTTAGTAAGAAACTAGCGGAAGATATGCAGGCTGATTTTCACGAAGTAGATCATGGGGGGCACTTTTTGCAAAGTGACGGTTTTACCACCTTACCGATGGTATATCAAGTGTTACTTGAGATGATGAATGCAAATGAATAGCATGTCAGGAGAGCCTTGTGTCAAAAAAGCAACGCGGATTGAATCCGTAAACCTAGCTACTATTTACTTTTAGCAAACGATAACAAGCCCCGATGATAAGCTATTCCATCGGGGCTTGTTAATTTGCTATGGCCTTCTTTACTTTATTGTTAGGTCTTCAATTTAAAACCCAGTGTGATAATTTCATGCGGCTTTACAGACTGAAGCAACTCATTAGAAGAATCCACTACGATGTCTTCTCCTGGTTGTTCAAGGATATTACTTTTATAAAAATCGTACTGCTGCGGCCCGGGCTTGATAATTAATTCGGCTATACTATTGCTCATATTGTACCAGCGTAGCAGCACATCCCCCGACAGCTCATTCATTTTCATAGAGGAAAAGGCAAGCTCCGTGCTTTGCCAATCAAACGGCGCATAATCTGAAGCAACTGTACCCGCATGAATCCCCGTTTGTTTTACAATCCAAGGAATTTGGTATTGATAGGCTTCTGTATACGCGCCGGACTGAATACCGTCGCCATCATGTGGAATGATTTCCAGACGAGCGGTGTGCTCACCTGGGCACTGCGCTTCCGGCGTCGGGAACCATCCCCAATCCCCCAGCTCGCCAACTGAGCGAAGCAGCGTTATTGCAATCGTGTTACGACCATCACGCATGATTTCATATTCATTCAACCCGAGATTGGCTACGGTCAGACCTTTTTGTTCTCCGCTTACATCCACAAACGCCTGCTGATGCTGTGTGTTGCTTGGGTTTTCCCACTCAGGTGCAGGTTTATTGTCCCGGATTGCAATTTCAAACATCGAGTCCACCCGATGCTCACCGGTTTCTATATCTGTCGGAAACAGAGCACGAAGACGGTGATCCTTGGCCTGGTTGTTAAAGGTGGTTTCCATGGAAACCCCTCTGCTGTTCCTAGATAAAGAAATGACGGTCCGTATCGTCAGCGGAACGGTCTGCCAGGAGCGCTGAGCCTTGCGGTATGGATAATAAACCAGCTCTCGCTGCTCCTGCTCCAGCGTTTCATCCGCAGAGGCCGGGATTCCCCAATGATGGATAATCTCGATGGATGCCAGAAAAGGTGTATCTTCAAGCACACGAATGTCAGCAATCAAATCTTTGGTAGTCAGTGCCTGCTCTCCCTCGGGCTGTCTGAACATATACTCGTTGCCGATATCACCCACATTTTCATATACGCCAAGGTCTTTGTAGCTGCGGCCTGTACGCTTATCTGTCAGGGTAAAAGAGCCGTTATCCGCAATTTCGACGTGAAGTAAATCATTTTCCATACTGCGACTGCCATGAAAAAGGGAAGAGGAGTCCGTCTCGACATTGCTTCTCAGCCAAGCATAGGTTTTTAAGCCTAGCAGGGGCACACGTTCAACCTCAAAGGTAAGGCGAACCCGACGAGACATGTAAGGCTGGCGGAATCGATCATCCGGCAAATCATAACCGAACTGGAGCCCGAGGTCCTCCATCTTGCATGCCACCGGACTTCCTTCACTGTCCACCAGTATACGCCCGGAAAGATCAACGTTCTTCGCTTGATGAGCAGCCTCCTCAGGCGTGTATTCTTCACGGAAGTACAGACGCACCACTTCCAGTTCTGCCGACACTATACCACTGCGCTCCCAGCCTGACGTATTAAAAATCGCGAGTGGCAATGCATCTTCTCCAAAGCGGCTAAAACCCGTCGTATCCACTGCTTGCACAATGACCTCTATGCTTTCATCCACAATGCTCTCGGCTACATGACGGCTCTTATCAAACCGGGTCACCATCTCACGGTGCACCTCGTCCACACTACAACCGCAAATACTGTCATGCGGATGGTTCTGCATCAGTGTTTTCCAGGCATAGGTGAACAAATGGTGAGGATAAGCCTGCCCCAGCAGATGTGCGATGGTCGCAAGCGGCTCTGCCACTTTTTCCAGCATCACTTGTCCCAACTGGTTCATCTGTTTCAAATACACCCGGGCAGAAGCCGTATTCACCAGCGTTCCCCAGCCATCCGTGCGCTGACTGCGAAGCTCTCCCTTCACGGACGAGAGTTGCCTTTGGGAAGTCCGTTTCAGAGAAGTCAGATAATCGTTGAAATTGGAATGAACAAATTTGATATCCGGATAAAGCTTCTGTGCCGTACGGATTGCTTCCGGTAAATCAAGCTGTAAAGGCTGATGATCGCAACCGTTCATGAACAGCAGCTCGCCCGTTGAAGCATATTTTTGCGCATCATCCAGTTTACGCTTCCAATACATTTTGGCTTCCGCCTCATCTATAGGAACCTCATTGCCGTTGGAATACCAGTTGGCGAATAAAATACCGAGTACCTCTGATCCGTCTGGCCCCGTCCATAACAGTTCCGAAAAGGAAGACTCGTAGCCTCTATCCGACACCGTATTGTTAAACCCTGTCGGCTTTACGCCCCTTCCAAAGAAAACATTCGTAATTCCCGACTGCTGCATGAACTGCGGAGTCTGCCCAACCAGACCAAACGTATCGGGGAAGTATCCGATCTTGGACGGACTGCCGTAACGCTCACAATCGCGGTGCCCAATCTGCATATTGCGTATATTGGCTTCGCCGCTGGTCAGAAAAGCATCCTGCAAAATGTACCAGGGTCCGATAAAAATACGACCATTGCGAATGTGCTGCTCCAAACGTTCCTTATGCTCGGGCCGAACCTGTAGATAATCCAACAGAATGATCGTCTGCCCGTCCAGATAAAAACTTTTATAATCCGGGTCCTGCTCCAGCTTATCCAGCAGAGAATCTATCAGGCTAATCAGGCGCATATGGTGCTTCTCATAAGGCAAATACCACTCCCGATCCCAGTGGGTATGCGAAATAATATGTGCTGTCGTCTTGCTGCCCGTGTATGTGTCTACTTCACTGCTTATCGCTTGATTGTTGATTGATTCATCCCTTTGCTCGCTCATCGCATATCTCCTCACCGTATGTCTTGACCTGCCATTGTTCACTGTATCACTTCAATCGTCACGTCCTCGGGACGATATACTGCTAGCAACTGACCTTCTCGACCCACAGCAAACAAGATAGAGCGGCTCCTTGGCAACAGAAAAGCGTAGGATAATCCAGTCTCCTTATCCCGAACACGCACTTGGGTATCCCGGGAAAACTCCGATACGAAAATATATAGGCCCCCATTCTTGAAATTCAGCTTACGTCCATATAGCCCCGGCTGATCGCCACCGTCTATCCATTCCAGCTCTCGCTCCACCCCGGCAGCAGTGAGGGCGTAGCGATATAGCTCAGCAATCGGCTCATCCCTACCATTCAACTCGAGTGGAAGCGGACTCCAGATCAAGCGCCCCTTGCCAAGCGGCAGGTTCACGACTTCATCACCCATCGCTCCATCCGCTTCCGGTGACAGTTGTTCCTCCTTAGCGACCTCAGCAATTCGCCGCTGTCCGAATGAGACAGGGAAGGTTTGACCCTCCAGACTCAGTACTTCCTCCCGTTGGACGTTCCCCAGCGTACGCTGCCCAATAATGGCATCAACCCGTTCGGTCATTTTCCAGTAAGGATCAAGCCCCAGTGGTCCGGTGACTAGTAGCGTCACACCGAAGACTCGCACCATGTCCAAAAGATGCTCCAGCGATGTACTATCGAAATTGTGCGCGCTGGGGATCATAATCAGTTTCGGTAACTGCCGCTTGAGCGAGTCCAGATGATACTCGGAGACGGCACGGAACGGCTGCTTAAGATTATAGGACATCACCCGGGTAAGCCGTGTCGTGGCATCAAAGGCAAGTGACCGGTTGGAGAAATCATTGGAATACGGGAATGCAACAGCCGTTTCCTCCAGCTTCCGGTCTGTAAACAGATCGCGAATATCACTCATAAAACGCCCAAAATCGTAAGATACCTCTGCTTCTGGCTTCTCGGTCCCATCCGCACGTAACGCACCGATGTGCGATTCATTGGCATTATCCATATAAAAGTTCGTATTCCAGATCCAATGAATCGCACCCGCTCCGCCAGTCGAAAAGGCATACGCATACTTGCGCTCCAGCATGTCGCGCAGCTCCTCCTCCGAACGCTTGGCTCGACCATCCGGCGTCTCAACATACATGATCCCGGTTTCCTGCACGAGATTCGGTTTGTCTGGTGTTTTGGCAAAAATACCGTCCCACACCAAATGATCATTCAGCCACCATGAATGCACCGTCGTATAATCCACCACAGCCTCATAAAAAAACGGAGACGGCCGTTGCGCGCCCAGTGCCTCGTCCTGACCTACAGTTACCAAATGTCCGGGACAAAGCTCCCGAATCGTAGTCGCCAATTGCTCGGCCCACAGATTGTGCATTTCCATCGAAAATAGACAGTAATCCAGCCATTTGGCTCCCTTTTTGGCCTGATGCATATCCTGAACGCCGAAGTTGATCTCCTCCGGCTCGGGGATTGTGGCAGAAGCAAAACAGGAAAGCTGCTGTGGCGTCATATTCCAGGCTTCCTGCAAAGCTTCAATGCTGCCATGGCGTTGCTCCAGCCATGTGCTGAACGCCGCCTGTTCCCATGAGTCCCTCGCAGAGCGTGGACCGTCTGCGAAAATACGCGACGGATCAAACATGGAAGGCTCGTTTATCAGATCCCAATCCACATGGGTTGTAGCCGTGTGCCGACTGACAATACTGCGAATGAATCGCTTTTGTGCTTCCACGCTTTGCGGATCAAGATAAGGGTTAACCCCTTCCCACGTTTCCGGTGTAAAAGAAAAGAACGTGAACGTCACCTGCAAGCCATGCCTTTTGGCTGTCAGCAGAAAAGCATCAATCGCGCGAAGTACCTCTTCCGAGGCGTGCCCGTCTATCTGCATCATGTTGCGATAAGCCGTCCATACCCCTGTACGAATCCAGTTGATGCCCGCTTTGGCCATCTGGGCCATATCCCGATCCCAAATTGCTGCATTGGGCAAAAACAAAAATTTCCGTGCCACATCTGAGGTCATATAGGTCATGCCAACAACAGGTAACGGACGCCCGTCCTTTATAAAATAATCCCGACTACGCATAATGATCTGTCCTTCAGCCAGCAGTTCGGCATCCTGCCCCCAAAAGCCCTGTCGCAATATACGTACTTCACCATCCGATGATTCAGCTCGGCAAATGACCCGATATAAACCGCTTAGAATGGAAAAGCCAAGGGGAATACGTACAAAGTTCTGTTCTTTGCTAACCTCAATCTGCAAGCGATTGCTCCATACCTGCTGATTGTACTCATCCAATATTTGCTCCACCGTCAGGTCAAAGCTCCATACCTCGTGATTTCTGGGCGTGACTCCTTCTCGCTGCAATCTCTGGGTTTGAAGTGTCAGTATGGCTCGTTCCCCGGACTCATAAGCAGCATAGTTCGGCTTGATAGATAGCTCCGTCATCCCCTTGGCGCAAAAACGTGCCCATTGGGCAAGCAGTTGCTCACCATCCTGTTCCCAAAAGGAAGCTATCAACGGCACATGGATAAACATCCAGCGTGCGCCAGCAAACAAACCTCGGGCATGCTCCCATAGCACCACCGGGGCAGCGATATCCCGTCCGTCTGCACCGACACCTTTTAGCAAAGGATAAATTTGCGTATTCATCGGCCCGGCAGAGCCCATCTGGTGTGGCAGATCGCTGCTTTTGGTCGTATGTGGAACGAGATTACACGTATCTGTCACCTCAAACAGCGACTCCTGACCATACAGTACAGGAATATCCTCTGATGCGACCAGCGAAGCTACCTTCGACGCATCCACTCGCAGCACCTCATGAATATGCAGCTCCTGATGATACGCAGTCTGTTCAGTCTCAATTATCCAGTCTCCATGCTCATCAGCAGGATTGCGTACCGGATGCTTAAAGGGTGCTCCCCCGACGTTAAGCAGCCCTCCTCCCCTATGGAGAAATGCCACGATTTCAGTCCAGGCAGACTTGGGGAAATACGGCGCATGCAGATTGACAAAGCAACCGTTGTCCATATGCTTTAGCGTTTCAGCCAGTTCATCGGCTCCTACGACCACCACCTCTGCAACTCCCTGAAATGCCTCATCTGGCAACAGGCTCCCTATAGTGGGAAAGCCTTGCTCACTGAAAACAACGATGGATGGGTTTACTATGATTCCATTCATAACAAGCCATCCTTCATAGCCTTATACACAAGCTGGGCAAACAAACTGTTAGACCAAGCGAACCATTTTCGCGTATAAACCGTAGGATCCTCGGCATGAAAACCTTCATGCATGTAGCCAGTGTCCCCATCTGTTGCTTCCAGCATCTGGATCATCTCCAGCTTTTCTTCTGCGGTCCGGGCCGTTAATCCTTGCATAGACAGAGCCATATGCCAGATGTAACCTGGCAGCGTGTGCGGACTTCCGATGCCTTTAGCCGCCTTGCCCTCAAAGTAAAACGGATTCTCCTGACTTAAAGCGAAGCGTCTCGTATTTTGATAGATAGGATCGTCCGCCGTCGTATAGCCCAAATACGGAATGGACATCAATCCCGGCGTACCTGCGTCGTCCATCAGGCAGTAGTTGCCAAATCCGTCTGTTTCATAAGCATATATAGGCCCAAATACCGGATGGCGGTAAATGCCGTACAAGCGGATACCGTGCTCCACCTCAGCCTCCAGCTCCTTCAGCTCGTTCAGAAAGTCCATATCACGGAATACCCACTCCGCAAACTCCTGCATCTGCCGCAAAGCAACCACTGCAAACATATTGCCGGGTATATTGTAGTGAAAATCGCAAGCATCATCACTGGAACGGAAGCCCGACCAAATCATCCCTGTATAATTTACAGGCATACCGAGTCCCTGATTGCGCAAGGAATCTGTGGGAATGCCGTTATTACGCGTAAACCGATACGCAGATTGCTCTTGGTGACGCTGCTCCGTTTTGAACACATCCACTATTTTGCGCAGAGCCGACTTGAATTTTGAATCAAAAATATCGGTAAGCTCCGTTTCCTTCCAGTACATATAAGCTAGCCGAATGACAAAGCACAGCGAGTCGATTTCAAATTTTCTTTCCCACACCCATGGTGACATCTCCGTCTCATCAGTCGCATTCCAGTGCCAGTCATTCGCTGTCTCATTGAACGCATTCGCATACGGGTCTATGAGGACATAATGAATATGGCGCTTGATCAGCCCCCCAATGATGCGCTGTAAATCAGCATCCTCCCTGGCTAACGGCACATAATGAATGACCTGCTCTACAGAATCCCGCAACCAAAGAGCTGGAATATCCCCTGTAATGAGAAACGTTGTCCCATCATCCATTAGCTTGGTCGTCGTCTCCAGTGAATTTGGAAAACAGTTCTTAAACAGCTTCAGCAGCTTCGGCCTGTGAGCCAGTGCTTGCTCTGCTTCCTTAAGTACGTCCTGAACAGCCTGCGGCAAGTCAAGGTCGGGCATTGGTATTTTGGGAAGTCTGAATTGTTCCAATAGCTTTTTCGCTCCTTTATCTGACGGGAAACACCCGTGCGGTTATAGTCTTTCTAATCCAGCATATCTATTGCAAACGTATCGTTTTAATTTCATAAGGTGTAAAAGACAGCGTAAGACATCCACCTTCCAGCTCAAGCAGCTGCACAGGTTCCTCCAGCGCATTCGACACGTAGGCTGCGTTGAACGTGTAAGGCCAGGTCAGCTTGATCGTTTCCCTTCCCCCGGAAGATTCGTACAAACGAAGAATCGTCCCCAGCCCATCTTCGGCCGGCTTGATCGTATCCAGCACAACGTGACGGCTATCAAAATTAATGAACGATCCGCTGCTCGGCAGCACTCCGCTATTGTGCTTTTGCTGCTGCACAACAGGCATATCTTGGTTCAGCTCAGCCGCATGACGCAAAGTATGCGCGCTGCGCCAATCTCCAACATGCGGATAAAGCGAATACGCAAAATCGTGCTCGCCCAGATCGGCATCTTTATCCGGCCATTTGGGTGCTCGTAGCAGAGACAGACGGATGGTACTGTCTTGAATGTCGTAGCCATATTTGCAATCATTGAGCAGACTCACGCCATATCCGTGCTCGGAAACATCCGCAAATCGGTGTCCACATACTTCATACTGCGCCTGCTCCCAGCTCGTATTCCGATGGGTCGGCCGTTCCAAGGCACCGAACGGAATTTCATAAGTCGCCTTGTCCGTAACCACATCTATAGGAAAGCCTACCTTTAGCAGCTTGTGCGCTTCATTCCAGCTCACATGCGTTTTGAAATCAATTCGCCGCTCATGATGATAAAAGATTACATCCTGTGTCATTTCAGATTGATGGATTCGCCATCGGAAGCGCAGCACATCCTTCGTTTTTCCCTGAAGCACTACTTGTTTTTCCAGCAACTCGGCTTCTCCTGCTACCTGTTCCTCATAGCGGTCATCCAAATCCCAGGCATCCCACAGCGTCGGACGGTCATGGAAAAAATAAAAACGGTTTGCCCGTTCCCCTTGCTTCAAAATTTCACGGTTTGCCGCTTTATCCAGCAAACGAATCATTTCGCCCCGCTCGTTAAATTGCACCTTATAAAAGGCCGTCTCCCACATATCCCCCAGCGATCCAGATATCACAGCGATCTCGGGCTCCTCACCTGCTTGAGCCTGTTCTCGCTCCAACCAAATCGTTTTGTAGCCTAGTGCAGGAATATCCGGAATACGCACTGAAATGCCGCCTTCCTCCACATCGGTGTCCAGCCGCTCGGCTTCATCATTAGCGTAGTGGTAGGCATACCATCCCTGTGCCGATTCCGTAGCAATATGAATCACAGCATTACGGATCCAGCCCAGGCTGTTAAACACCAGATACGGTGTTCCTGCCCTCGATCCTTCCGTGTTCACTTGAGCCGCCAGCGTCGTAATTCCCTGTTGAAGCCCGACATGTCCCCATTCGAAAATTTGCTGATACTCCTTATCCGAAGTGCCGTACACCTCGGTAATCGCCGAGCCAGGGATAATATCGTGGAACTGATTCAACAAAATCAGCTTCCAGCCCTCATGCAATGCCGAACAGATATCCTCCACCTGCTCCGGCTCCAGCTGTGGTAATGCCAGCGTGCTCCACAGTTCTGCCTCGCGGTAGACTCCCTCCGCTTTCCGGTTATTGCGTTTGTTGCGGGCGTGGGTCGTGTAGGTTCCTCGGTGCAACTCAAGGTACAAATCACCATGCCATTTGGGAAGCTTCGGATGTGCCTGATCTATGCCTGCGAAAAACTGTCCAGCCGTGCTGAACCGACTCGCAGGCAGTCCCACCATTAGCGGAGAACGCTCTATATATTCCAGCATTTCACGCGTAACTCCACCGCCGCCGTCTCCATGCCCATAGAGCAGCATGTGCTCAGGATGAGCCGATTTTTCACGATAGGACTGCCAGTGGTCATGAATGTCCTGAGGCCGTGTATGTTCATTCACGCCATGATTGAGGTAGGACAACATCGAAGTCCCATCGATGCCCACCCAGTGGAACAAATCATAAGGAAACACATTCGTATCATTCCAGCCAAGCTTGGTCGTCATAAAATAGTCCATCTTCCCATGCTTTAAAATCTGCGGCAGGGACGCACAGTAGCCAAACGTATCCGGCAGCCATTCGATATGAGAGGTTTGGCCAAATTCCTGTTGGTAAAAACGCTGACCATACAGCATTTGGCGGATGAGTGATTCGCCACTGGGTAGGTTCAGATCAGGCTCTACCCACATACCCCCGACCAGCTCCCACCGTCCTTCGGCGACTCTTGCTTTGATCCGTTCATACAGCTCTGGATCATTTTCCTTTACAAAAGAGAACAGCAGCGGCTGGCTCTGTGCATATTGGTAGGCCGGGTATTCATCCATCAGCGCATCCACCGTTGAGAAGGTTCGGCTTGTTTTCCGTACGGTCTCGCGCATCGGCCACAGCCAGGCAATATCGATGTGCGATTGTCCTACCATGTGTTCCAAAGCTTGCGCATTTCCGCCGATCTCCTGAACCTGACGAATCAGCTCCTTTTCTATGGCTGAGATCGCTCCTCCTGCTCGAATAGCGTCTTCCTTCAAATTCGCAAAGCAATCCATCACCTCATACAGGGCTTTCAGCAAGCGTATGCTACGGATGTCGCCCTCCGGCAGCAGTACAGCGGCTTCGCTAACAACGGTAACGGTATACATGAGGCTTTGCACGGGCTTATTGGGCCGTACAAGATAGCTTGTAATAGAAGAAATCGGAGGTTGAATGACAGCCTGCCGATTAAGCGGATCTACGGGCTCTGGTACCGGATCAAACAGCTCAATCTCCAGCTCAGGGGAAGACCCGATGAGCTCTGGATTTAGCGTGACATAGGTATGATTGCGATCAAGCCCGTGATAGGAAGCACCATTGACTCGCAGCAATCCTTCTCCCCCGGACTCAAACACCAATCCAAAAGGCTCTCTCAACCACGCTGTCGGGACATCCAGCTGCGTTCGAAAAAAATAAGTCGTCCCCTGACTGCTGGGGAATCGCTTGAGGTCCAGTCCTTCCGTTAAAGGCTCGGCGCCTTCGTATTGACCTGGTGCCAGGTAAGTGGAGCGTGTGATGTTCCAGCTCCGCAAATCCAGCTTCTCCAGCCATTGGCATTCCGACAATTCCCGAATCAGGCGTTTGATACGCTCCATTATTCATCCTCCCGTACGATCAACTCGACACACAGGGTATCTTTGGAGTGCCTGCCTACTTGAATTGAAAATCGCCCAGCCTCAACGATTGGCTGTAGATCACGCCCTATATATTGCAGCTGGTCGGAGCCTACTACAAACTCCACCGTTCGTGTTTCTCCCGGCTGTAATACAAGCTTGCAAAAGCCCTTGAGCTCCCTGATTGGACGGGTCACCGAGCTCACCGCGTCCGAAATATATAACTGAGCTACTTCAGCCCCTTCCCGGTCGCCCGTGTTGGTTACATCGACTGTAACCGTAACGGATTCGCCCACTCGGATTGAACTGGCGCTTAATGTAAGCCTTTCATAGCTAAACGTCGTGTAGCTAAGGCCGTAGCCAAACGGATAGCGCGGCTCGACATCGTCTTCCAGATACCGCTTGCCCCGGGAACGCTTGCCATTGTAATATACCGGCAACTGCCCCACTTGTTTAGGGATGGAAAGAGTTAAACGTCCCGAAGGGTTCACATCCCCAAATAAAATATCTGCGATTGCATGCCCTCCCTCCTGACCGGGATACCATGCTTCCACAATGGCATATGCGTGCTCCTCCACCCATGGCTCAGCAATCGGTCGCCCGTTCATATAAACGACGACAAGCTCCTTCCCCAGCCTGTAGACTTCCTGCATGAGTTGAAGCTGTACGCCTGCAAGCCCCAACGTCATCCGGTCAATGCCTTCGCCGCATTCCATGTCGTTCCAATCGTGATCCGATACCTTCGAGGCGCCGGTTTTCAGGTCAATCGTCCCTTCCCCGAAATCGCGGGCGCTGGACCCTCCAACCACCATCACCACGGTATCGGCCTCAGCCGCACATGCCAGTGCATTATCAAAGCCTTCCCGTGACTCTCCCTTAATCCGGCAGCCAGGTGCATACAGAACGCCTGAATGATCCTTGCCCAGTTTGTCACGGATACCATCAAGCACAGTGACCACACGGGATCTCTGCTGCGGTGATGTATAATCGCCCAGTTGGTTGTAGATCTGATCTGCATTCGGGCCGATGACCGCAATACGCTTGGAGGTTTTCGGCAGGGGAAGCGTGCTATTGACGTTTTTAAGTAGCACGATCCCTTCGGTCCCAAGCTGACGAGCCAACCGAATATGCTCCGCCTGACCAATTACCTGCTCCGCTCGTTCTGCATTCACATACGGTTTGTCAAACAGACCGAGCCTGTATTTTAACGTGAGCACCCTGCGAACCGCCCGATCCAGCACGCTCGTCTCCAGCTTGCCAGCCTGAACCGCCTCGACCAGATGACTGCCGAACATTTCCCCGGACATTTCCATATCAATTCCTGCGCGAATTGCCTGCACAGCGGCATCCAATCCATTTTCGGCCACATCATGTCCGCTCGCTAACATTTCAATCGCGCCACAATCTGTGATGATCAGACCGTCAAATCCCCACGCCTGACGAAGAGTATCGTCCAATAGCTCAGTATTCACTGTACACGGGACCCCGTCGATTTCGTTATAGGCTGGCATAACAGATTGCGCCCCTGCTTCCACCGCTTTTTGGAATGGATACAGATCGACCTCCAAAAGCTCGCGCCAGCCCATATGCACAGGTCCGGCATTACGTCCGCCTTCCGAGCTGCCATAGCCTGCAAAATGCTTTAATGTGGTAGCTACGCTATGTTCGCTGAATAAGCTTTCCCCCTGAAGCCCCTCCACTGCGGCAACAGCAAATTCGCCGATGAGATAAGGGTCTTCGCCAAAGCATTCCTCCGTGCGTCCCCAGCGCGGATCACGCACAACATCAAGCACGGGCGAATACGTGATAGCCCCGCCCTGAGCACGGGTTTCACTCGCAACCGCACGGCACATATCGCGGTATAGATCGACATTCCATGTGCTGCCAATGGACAGCGGAACCGGAAACACAGTGCCGTCAATCGCCATATGCCCATGAGAGCATTCCTCACCGATCAGTATCGGGATACCCAGCCGGGAATGCTCTATCGCATAGCGTTGGATCATATTCACAGCCTCCGCCCCTTGTTTGGCAGATAAGCCATTCTCCAAGGTCACTCCGGTCCACGGATCAGCGCGAAGTACCCCGTATAAGGAGCCGACTCCTCCATTTTGTACCTGCTGCTTGAAATCATGATGTAGGGACAATTCCCCGTCTATGTGCTTATACACTTGCCAGCCAAAGGGCTGCACAAGCTGCCCCACCTTTTCTTCTAACGTCATCAAACCGATTAAGTGCTTAACCCGTTCTTCGATCGGTTTGCTTTTGTCTTTATAAATCAACACGTTCATGTCACTCCTTCCCTGTTATTCCTTCACAGCCCCAACCGTAAGTCCCTGCACAAAGTAACGCTGGAAAAAAGGATAAGCGAATATAATAGGCAGCGTCGCCAGCACCACCATCGCCATCCGCGAGGTATCCTGCGGAATGGATTGAAGTGCAGCCAGGCTCATAGAGCTGTTTTGCGAATTTTGCTGGATGAACTGAATGCTGGATTCAATCCGCATCAACATAGACTGAAGCGGTACCAGATTGGGATTGTCAATATACAACAGGGCATTAAACCAGTCATTCCAGTAACCAAGCGTGCTAAATAAGCCAATGGTGGCAAGTCCAGGCAGAGAGAGTGGAAGCACGATTTTTAAAAAGGTGTAAAACTCGCCTGCCCCATCTATTTTGGCTGATTCGACAATGGCATCAGGCACGCTGGTGCTATAAAATGTGCGCAGGATCATAATATAAAAGGCATTCATGGCAAGCGGCAAAATCAAAGCCCAAATCGTATCCTTAAGCCCGAGCAATTGGGAAACGACCATATAGGTCGGGATCATTCCACCATTAAAGAGCATGGTTAAAATCGCAAAAATGGAAAAGAATCTCCGGTAACGGAAGCTCTTTCGTGAAATGGCGTACGCATATAACGAAATAAGGATGAGACTGATCACCGTACCGATGACCGTTACAGCAATCGTCACCCCATAGGAGCGCAGTAGCGTATCACTGGTACGAAATATGAAGCGGTAGGCTTTCAGACTCCATTGAGCCGGGAGCAAACGATATCCGTCCCGCGCCAGCGTTTTCTCATCGGTTAGGGAAATAATGACGACAAACAAAAACGGAAACACACATAGGAACGCGAACATCCCTGCTATCCCATTCAGAACAACATTCCAGCCCCGTGAAATATGATGGAAATCTCGTTTTTTTCTTTTTTTTCCAGAAGCCATAGTCCACACCCCTCTCCTCTTTTTTAGAACAAAGCGCTGTCTTTATCTATTTTTCGCACAACATAATTGGATAGGATGACGAGAACGAAGCCAACCACCGACTGATACAAACCTGCCGCCGTGCTCATCCCGATTTCGCCTGTCGTTTTCAAACCGCGATATACATAGGTGTCGATGACGTTCGTTACTGAGTATAAGGTGCCCGAATCCCTCGGAACCTGATAGAACAAACCAAAATCCGCATAAAAAATCCGTCCGACTGCAAGCAGCGTCATAATGATAATGATCGGCGAGAGCAAAGGGAGCGTCACATTACGAATTTGCTGCCACTTGCTGGCTCCATCTATCATGGCTGCTTCATACAATGATTTGTCGATACCCAAAATCGAAGCCAGATATACGACACTGTTATAGCCGATCGCCTTCCATAGACTGACTAGAATCAAGATATAAGGCCAATAGGCTGCCTCTGAATACCACTGAATCGGCTCGATGCCAAACCCTGCGAGAATTTGATTCAGCATCCCCCGATCCATGCTCAGAAAGCTGAAGGCAAAGTAGCCCACGATGACCCATGATAGAAAATATGGGAGAAACATGCCTGTCTGGTACAGCTTCGCCAACCGTTTATTAATCAGCTCGGAGAGCAGAATAGCCATAGCGACTGAAAACACAAGTCCAAGAATAATAAAGACCAGGTTATACAAAAGAGTATTTCGCGTGATGACATAGGCATCATTGTTATTGAACAGAAACTTGAAGTTATCCCAGCCCACCCATTTGCTCGTATAAATACTGGCCCAGAATCCTTCCCTGTTAAAACGATATTGCTTGAAGGCAGCCACAGTACCAACCAACGGCAGATATGAAAAGAAAAAGAACCAGATAGCGCCAGGCAGCACCATGAATAGCATAACTTTGTTTCGAATCACATTTCTGAAAAATGCGGCCATAGGTATCCCCTCCCAATCTGTAATGAGAAAATCAGCTAAAATAGCTATTGGAAAAAGACCGGGCGTAACTTACACCCGCCCGATCTCGCTTCTATTTCACAACCTAAAGGATTATTTGCTGTTTTGTGCCTTCCAGGCATCAAGCTGGGATTGCGCTTCCGCCATCACCTTATCCAGCCCAGCCTGCTTGAATTTCTCAATTACTTTCGGGAGATTCGTTTCCGGTTCCAGCGTGCCTGTCATCAGCGAAGCCCAAAATTGCTCTTTGACGTTCTGCACCGCTGCCATCTCCGTGGATACTTTACTGCTGTCAAAGTTGAAGCTCAGGATGGGAGAGTTTTTTCCTTCCGAGTTGAACTTCTTGAATTGCTCCCATTTGTCAGCAGGATCATTCGGATTCAGATACAGCAGCATATTGTTGCCGAGTGAATACGAAGGCATGTCATAGTTTTTGGAATCAGCCAGATTTTCGATATACTGGCCATTTGTTTTTTTGTAATGCACTCCTTCAATCCCAGAGTCAACCATATTACGTAATACTGGATCTGTATTCAGCAGGTTCAGGAACTGCATCGCCTTTTCAGGGTTTGCCGAGTTAGCAGAGATCGCCATAATGGAGCCCTGTACAGACGTATTGGTCACAATTGGATCACTGGCAGGTGTCGATATCACCGGATAGCCGTAGCTGGCAGACCATAGATTATCGGCTAGTGGTTGAGTTTGCGCACGATCCAGAAACCAGTTTCCGGACGTAGTTAAATCATTAGTCGAGCCTGTAGTTGCAGCTTCCGGTGATACATATCCGGCCTTGTAATACTTATGCATCGTCGTCAGCGCCTGCTTCATTTCAGGTGTTTCCAAGATGTTTACGATTTTATAGTCCATAGTATCCAGTTTGACAGCCATCGGCAGGTTTTGAATGATATAGTCATATGGAACATAGGGAACATAGTTTTTGTCCATACCGAATGCCGTTACGCCGGGCTCGTTTTCTTTAATCGTTTTGAGTAGAGGCTCCAGGCTATCCAGCGAGCGGACATTGGAAAGGTCCAGCTTGTATTGGGTTAGCAATTTTTTATTGAACCGCCATACCTCTTGCTGTGGAAGCTCCTTGTTGGCAGGAATGCCATAATGATGACCATCCACCTTGGAGCCTTCCAGAAACGCAGGATTAATCGTCTTTTTAATATCCTGACCGTACTTGTCAAGCAAGTCGTCCAGCTCCATGAATGCGCCCTTTCTGGCATTTTGTACATAATCAAAACCACCGGAAGCCGTAAATACAATATCCATGGGCTCTCCCGAAGCCACATTCACCTGCATTTTTTGCGGGTAGTCGCCCCAATCGACCATTTTCATTTTGATCGTGGCGTTGATTTTCTTTTGGGTGTACTTGCTAACCTCTTCCATCACCCGATCTACATCTTTTTGAGGTGTACCAATGGTATACCAGATCAGCTCTACCGGCTTTTCCGCTCCCTCATTCGTCGTTTCCCCGCCACCGCTGCTTCCTCCACATGCACTGAGAATGAGCGTCAAAACCATACACATCACTAGAACAAACGAGTAGCTTCTTTTGCTTTTACCCATGTATGATCCTCCCTTATGAAATGGAATCTGACCCTGTCGTTTCATTCATTTCTGTTTCAGGATTTTTGCGAAATCCTCATTGATGAAGCAACTACGTTAACCTTAACTAATGTAAGCACTTTCATAAAGAAGATAAACTTAATAAACCAAGGTACAAATTAAAGAAATCCATGTACACCTGGTATTTATCCCAATCCTTTATAGTCTGTCGGGGAAATGCCCACATATTTTCTGAACTGCTTATAAAAATATCCCGTCTCCCAATACCCTACGTTCCGCGCAATTTCGTTTACCTTGAGATTTGTGCTTTTAAGCTGCTCCTTGGCTTTTTCAATCCGGTATTGATTGATATATTCAGCAAAGGTTTCGCCCGTTTCCTTATGAAATAACTGACCGAGATAAACGGGATGAAGGTTGTACTGGTATCCTAATATTTTTAATGATAGCTCCTTGGCATAATGAACATGGATATAGGACAGCACCTGACTTACAATAGGGTTTTTCATATCTTGCAGTAGTGAATTGACCGTCTCTGTCGCCACATGCTGAAGCGCGCTCACCAGCTCTGCCCATGTCGTACAGCATTTTATCTGGTAAAGCCCCTGCTGAAACCGTTCCGACTCATTGGAATGCTTGATGCTTTCTAGCTCCATCTTGAACCGGATCACCAGTTCCAGCGCCATATTCCGCAATTCATCCGGGGTAACCCTTTCAAGATGCTGGATTTGCTCAAAATCACTCTGAATCCGTGCGGTAAGCGCATCTAGGTCTCTTGCTATAATCAGCTTCGCATAATCCTTCCATTCGATGGAACAAGTCTCGCCAGCATTTCTCCCGCCCTCCT
Organism: Paenibacillus sp. ALE2; assembly: GCF_054113385.1. Classification (NCBI taxonomy): domain Bacteria; kingdom Bacillati; phylum Bacillota; class Bacilli; order Caryophanales; family Paenibacillaceae; genus Paenibacillus; species Paenibacillus sp. ALE2. The sequence continues at coordinate 3,341,911 of NZ_CM134213.1, read as the reverse complement.
CTAGCAACGTATAGTCAATGATCCGGCGGTCATCATACAGCATAAAATATTCCAGTGATTTTTTAGCTTCATTATAGCTGCGTGGAGCAGCAACAAGCGAACCGGCGCTGCCTATCCCGATATAAACTGTTTCTTCCCCGTCCGTTGACCACTGAACAGAAAAATCCTCCAACTGCATAATCAAGTCCTGTCTGCCCTCATCATAATTCGGCAGTGCGGCAATGATTACACTATCCGCATCAACATCGAGAAACAATGTTAAATCGGGCTGATGCTGAATGTACTGCCTTAACTGTTGATGCATTCCTACCGAATCCCCCTCCGTCCGTAACACGGCTACCGCCATGAAGGGGATATTTAACGAAAAACCTATCAATTCAGCACGTTCCTGAAATTCGGTAGGCGCAATCTGCCCTGTCAGCCAACGGTACAACGTATTTTCCTTAAGCACCTGCACCCCGAACGTCTCATATCGTTGATCCATCCAGAACCTGTCCAGCTTCTCCGTTGTATTGCATAAAGTGGATTCCAGTTCCTCCACATTAATCGGCTTCAAAAGATAATTTTCGATGCCCAGCTTCATGCCTTCCTTCAAGTAATCAAATTCATTAAATCCGCTCAAAATAATCACCTTCAAGTCAGCATGCAGCTTTCTCGCCTCATGAATCAGCCTGAGACCATTCATCGTTGGCATGGAAATGTCCGTAATGAGTACGTCCACGGGTCTGGAGGCCAGCGCTTCCAGCGCCGAAGATCCATTTTCCGCATGTCCGACAACTTCTAGCCCAAAAGAGGTCCAATTCACAATATCGTATAATCCCTCAATGATAAAAGGCTCATCGTCTACAATAAATACTTTATACATATATGGCATCCATCCCTTCCCTGTTGGGGCATCGTACCCGAATCGTCGTTCCCTCACCGCTGCGGCTCTCCAGCTCAATCCCGTAATCGGCTCCGTGTAGAAACCGAAGTCGGGTGTGCACACTGCGTAGTCCAAACATTTGTCCGTTTTCCTCCTGGCGTTCCAGTTCCTCCAAAATCTCTTTCAAACGCTTCTCTTTAATGCCCTTCCCATTGTCACGGATCTCAACCAGCAGAACCTCCCCCGTTTCCCGCACATCAATGGTCAGCACATTATCATTCCGGTCGCTTTGGATACCATGAACAATATAATTCTCAATGATGGGTTGAAGCATCAGCTTCATGACAGAGCGGGTATACAACTCGGGGTCGACCGTAATCGTGTAATTGAACCTTTCCTTGTAGCGTATTCTGAACAACTCAAGATATAATCTGCAAGCCTCCAATTCATCTTTAAGCGTGTATATTTTTTTCTGCTGAACCAGGCTTTTGAACAACACCGATAAGCTATAGATCATTTCTCCTACATCCTTGGCTCCCTGGGAAATCGCCCTCATACGTATCACTTCAAGCGTGTTATACAAAAAATGTGGATGAATACGTGCCTGCAACGCCACAAGCTCCGTTTGCTTTTGTTTGATCTCTGCTTTATACACCCGTTCAATATATAGATTAAGTTCGTCCAGCATATCGTTGAAGCTTCGAGAGATTTGTCCCAACTCGTCCTCTCGGAGGTCCTGAATGCGAGCTGTGAGGTCACCATTTTTTACTTGACGAGTGAATTTAATAATCCGATTCGTTCGTTTAGCAAAGTTAATGACGAAGAATGCAGGGAACAACACAGCAAACAGAATACAGATGACACTGATGGTCAAAATCGTATTACGAATGCCCCGGTACGATTGAGCCATTTCCTCATGGGGGACTGCCCCAATCACGACATATCCTTCGTCCGGAGAAATCAGCTTGTTAATATACATATTTTTCTTCGTCTGAATGATCCCGGCATCGGAATCCACATCGTCATATAATGATCGGGTCACTTCGACATAAGGGTACGTTTTTCCGTAATAGTTATTCCTTGAATCGAACAGAACGGTTCCATTGCTGGACAGAACGATAATTTCTCCCTTCAGGTTGTTCCCGTAGCTGGCAAGTGCATTGGAGATACTTTTGGAATTTAGAAATACTAGAAGCTGACCGGTATTTTTGAGTGTTTGCTTATTGTTAATGGGGACTTGTAACGAATATAACGAGGGGCTCCACTGATCGACCGCCTTCCGAATCCAGTAATTCGGAGTAGAGACGCTTTTGCTTTCTGCAGCCATCACATCCGGTACAAAGGAACGCGCCGCATGCACCGGGAATTGCTTGAATTGCTTGTTCTCATTGAAAGTAGACAGATATTGCTGGTCGGCACTGTACAAAATCAAATTGCTGATATCGCTATTTTCATCCAACCAATTTTTAAAATAGGTGAGTACATCTGTTGAGTAATCATGACTCTCCATGTACATTTCGTCCATGCGGTGCTGTACATATTCGGAATACGCGTGGTCCATAAAAAAGGAAACATTCATTGAGAGAACCTCATTCCGGTACATATCTCGCACCATGTTCTGGACGGATTCATGCCGGAGATGGATATAACGGTCAACACTTTCCATAGCTGCTTTCTGGGTATCCAGTTCCCGCCGAACAATGGATTGCGAAATGGAAACATACGTGACATATGCAATTGTAATGATGGACAAAATCGCAATACAGGAGAACAACACTAGTATCCTCAGGAACATGTTGTTTTTAAAATAAGCAGTGTATCTAGTACCCCTTTTCATGGTATAAGCCCTCCAGAATCGTGATGCGTAAATAAAGTATACCATGTCCTTCGCATGAGATAAGTAAGCGCATTCATGAAAAACGCGATTTTCTTTAATTTAAACGCTATATCTTTAATTTATCCTCTATGTAAAAACCGTTTTATTGATTATCTTTAGGGAGATAAATACTCGTTAGGGGGATGAGCTATGAAACGTAACAAGGTTCACAAGTTCGCTTTAAAATGGACTGCTCTGGTTTTGACTTCTGTCCTGTTCAGTCAAACCCTCTCTCCATCCGTGTATGCAGGCGATACCCTCCCGTATAAAGGAGAAAGCGCCAAAGGGCCGAATCAGCCTTATCAGCATGGATACGCCAGCTCACATATTTTGGACTGGACTCCCACCCAAGATGTCTATGGAGATATGCTTCGAGCCCGTGTCCCACTGCAACAACGAAACAGCCCCTTTGCAGCCACACAGGCTCAGCCTGCTTTAAGCCCTGACACGCAAATGTTTACACTCAGCGGGGATTATGGTAACGCTTTCTTCGATAGCTATCCCTATACCAATAAATTCAGCCAATATTTGTTCAATTACTGGCAGTATACCGACTATTACGGCTACTGGCATGGCATGCCTACCGCCCATGTCCCTGAAGAGCTATACGATCCCCAAAAGGATTGGACGGAAAAGTGGTTTGAGTTCGGCATTCTGAACATTCCAAATCCGGGTTATACGAATGCGGCGCACAAAAACGGCGTTCTCTCCATCGCCTGTATCTTTTTCTCGGATAATGACCGTGGACCGCAAACGTATAAGCAAATGCTCGTACAGGATGCTCAGGGAGAATTTCCGGTAGCCAAAAAATTGATCGAAATGGCGAAATATTATGGCTATGACGGCTACTTCATCAACCAGGAGGAAGCTTCAAAAGGCGTAGCTACAGAGGATATCCCCCGGTACAAACAGTTTATGAAATACTTACGGGATCAGGGTATGTATGTGCAATGGTACGACTCCACCGTAAACGCAACCGGGAAAATTGCTTATCAAAATGAGTTTAATGCCGTGAACAGCCCGTTTGTCAAAGACAAGCAATATGGACAGGTGTCCGATTCTATTTTTCTGAATTATTGGTGGGACAAAGCGAAGCTGAAAAGCTCCCGCGACCATGCCAAGCAATTGGGTCTGAACCCTCTTAAAACTGTTTTTGCCGGGATTGAGGGCGGGAATGGTGACTTTGGCAGATGGAAGCAAAAATACGACCTTCGTCTGAACATTGGTGATAACGGGCAGCCGATGAACAGTATCGCAACGTTGGGAGCCGATTTCACACATAATGCGCTGGATGAAGAGCTTGGCGGGCAGGACACCAATCGCAGAGCTGACAATGCCTATCAATGGATGACCTTTATCCGCGACCGTGTCTGGTGGTCCGGTCCGAATCAGAATCCCGTTCGTGCACAAAGAAACCCAAGTGTAGATTTGTCTGATGTAAAAGCTTCAGGTGCAAACTGGGACGGTATCGCGGCATATATCGCCGAACGTTCTGTCATCCGTGGCTCCCATTTTAACACCAGCTTCAATACCGGCCATGGCTTGCAGTATGTAGTGAATGGAGTTGTTTCCAATCCCAAGGAATGGTCCAACATTAATATTCAGGATATCCCGGTGACCTGGCAATGGTGGCTCGATACCAAAGGTAAACCGCTCTCGGTTGACTACGACTATGGCCCGAATTATACCAAAGGTACTCGGTTTACCTATCAGCCTGTGGGCGCTTATCAGGGCGGCAGCTCCCTCGTCGTGAATGGAGAGCTGAATTCAGATAACTTTTTACGCCTGTATAAAACGGATCTGTCAATTAATCAGAATTCAAACTTGTCCATCACGTACAATAAGCCTTCCTCTGATGACAGCTCAGTACTGAGCATCGGACTTATGTTCAAGGATAACCCCGGCCAAGTCGTAAAAGTCAGCATCCCTAACTCTGGTAAACAAACCACGGGCTGGGTTAGCCGCAATTTGGACTTGAGCCCCTATCAAGGAAAAACAATTGCAGCTTTCGGTTTATCTTTTGATAATACGAATAAAACAATCAAAAACTATCAGATGAATATCGGCCAAATCAAGATAACAGACGGTTCTACCCGGAAACCAGCCGCGCCGACAGGATTTAAAATCACCAAGGCCCTGACCGATACGAACGAAATGCTCGTAGCCTGGGACCTTGAGGATTACTCCAAAGTTAAACAATACAATCTGTATGAGAACGGCTCCTATATCGGCGGAATTTATGACTCAACCTATTATATTAAATCCCTAAACCATAAATCCGATGAATTAATGCTTACCGCAGTTGGGGCTGATGGAACGGAAAGCGAACCGGCTCGATTAAGCTACGATCTGAATGCTGCCGTCAGTCACATTAAGGTGGAGACGAAAAAAAACGGGGATGCCACAGTAACGTGGAAAAATCCCTCTAAAGCGGACGGAACGGTTAAATTGACCTTAATCACCGACTATACGGACACCGTATTCCATAAAACCATTACGGCGGACAATGGAGCTGAAACGGCTACGTTTACCGATCTGCCCACAAATGGTGATCGCTACACCCTACGTATCGCCATCGGCAATCATGAACCTGTAGCCTATACCGGGCAGCTCGCAGACACGATGATAGAGCCTTATGCAAAAGAGAATGTGACAGTCACCGGATCAACCTATACGCTTGCTCTACCCACCTTGAAGGACTGGCATTATTTATATGTATACGAAAACGATGTGTCCAAACTATTTGGTGTAACTTATGTATCAAAAAAGTTTCCTTACATTGTCCGGGGAAGAACAAAATTAAGTGAACTCACTTTTACCCCTACTTCTCGTACCAGCTCGCTAAAGATCGTGTTTGAAGATTACGCTGGCAATCAGGCCACCACATATGTAAGATAGCTTGGTGCAAGAATTCCGAGACCGTCGATTCGTTGTTCAAACAACTAGCTCAAATTCAGCTATAGGGACATACCCATACGGCACAATAGCGAGAAGTCCCCAATTCAATAGACTTCTCGCTATTGCTATATATTGGGCAGGATCATGCACCTATCAATATAATGCCCATTTTTCCGTACACAGCTCTATAAATGAATGGGCAACCTGTTCACATTCGTCATACCCCAAGCTACCAGAATGAGCAAAAAGAATGGGGTATTCGTTGTTTCTTTTTTCCTCTCTCATATCAAACATATAGTGGTTTCCGCACCCATCCATCGCAAACGACACGGCACCGGGCATATACTCTGGCAGCTCGTAGGCGAGGTTCATTTCTCTCAAATCCTCGGTATTGAAAAATTGAAAATAACGTTCTCCATTTTGAAATTCCCCGCCATTAGAGTATTTCAGCAATTCTATGTAACTATCAGGAAATTGTTCTTGGGGCAGATGCCAGCCCACAGGATCTAGCGGTTTATATTGATCATAAAATGGAGACGATTTCGGGAAAGGGTTCACTTGTCTTTGTTGGATTTCGTGAATTTCCTGCTCCGATAGCTTGATGTTCCATGTGCTCAAAAAATCCCCGATTTGTTCACCAGTTGCTTCCGGGCATTTTACAAACTGTTGCTCAAAATGAATACTCCACATAATAACCAACCTCCCTGCCTTGACGTCTCTAAAAGTTGTTGTTGCTACCTTTTTCAACCTTCTCCATCTTTTTCAACCCATTCAGCCACACTTTCATGAGGTTGAAGGTTCTCACGTTTATAGTAAAAAACGGTCTTGAGCTCGTAATCCAAGCTTTCAGCAGCAATAAAAAATCGAGTGCCGAACGTTTTATCCTCCATACAAATCACAGGCCCCTCATGAAATCCGTAAGAGACAGTTTTTAACATTTCCAATTCCTTGTCATTAGCCAGTCTAAAGCACTCAATTGAAAATACACCGCCCGGACAGGAAAGAAATGAGACCTCGTAAAAAGTGATCTCTATGTTGTGATAATAGCTAAAGTCAAAGCTCCCTGCTAGTACCAGCTTGGGGCGACTTGTATAATCATAAATGTAGTAATAGTCAATGTTATTTTGAGAAAGTATTTCATTCAGCTGCACCAGTTTGGATTGAATGGAATGATTCATGATCTTATGTCCCCCTCCCCACTCGCGGCTATTCCCGATCCGTCACCGCCTGCCACGCTTCTGTTATGGCTATAGGTGATTTGTGGCTGGTCTCTCCGCCACCTTCCTGAGTCCATAGCGGCGGATAATAAGCAAATACCTCTCCTGGCTGAAGTTGCTCCATATCCGACTGCCAACCATTCCAACGGAATGTCTGGTAGAACAAGCCCAAATCTCCCTCAGCCAACCAGCTCAAGAAACCGGAATAAGCCAGCTCAGTGGATTCCCACTCCAATGCATCCGGTGCAAAATAGTAGATGTGGCCGCTACGTCCAAACTTCCCTGTATCCAATCCAAAGAAGCCACCTGCTGCATCATAGGCCACAATCAGCATTCCCCCAAGTGCAGGGACGCTTGCTGGCTCTTGCAGCCCGTTCCACGAAGCCAAACTACCGTAAATTTCAGGCCCACCTGCACCCAGTAAGGTGATCCATCCGTGGTCAAATATGATCCCTCCTGTTTCATAGGCAACCGTTCCCAAGTACGATTTTGTGCTCACTTGCAAACGGTAGAGCGAATCTCCCCTAGCAGATTCCGATTCTGCCGGTACAATGCGAAATGGATTATTCCCTTCTTGCAGAATATTTCTGACCTCTTCCCATGCATGGTTGTCCTGATCCACCAGTTCATCAACCGTTAACGTATGCATATCCATTCCCCTTTCTGTATTCCAATATCCATCTTTCAACCTGTGAACTGATTTTCGAAAACCTGCGTTTGCTCTAAAATCACCCACTGATTCAGCTCGTCGTAGCCTTGGACAATAGCCGTGACCTCATGCCTCGGATACATCCACTCAGATGGGGTCTTTTCCGCATATGAATGGGTGTCTGCCAATCCGACTGCATTGTGCTGGAAAATATGAATAAGTATTCCGTGTGGAAAAAAGGCTTCAATATATCCGCTTACCTTAGTCCCAACCGGCAGTACGGTTTTGACTTGATGCCATTCCTTGTTAAAGGTGTGAAGATTGCTAGACCAGATTTCTTCAAACTCTTTTTTTGTAATTTTCGTATAATAGGGCTCTGTATCATCAATCGCTTTCTCGGCTAACAAGAAATGATATTGCTCGTGCTTGCGATTAGAAGCAGTAAAAGTACCGTCATCCTGGATCACAATTTGCCGATAGGCTACGCCGTCTGAGTCTATTTCAAAATACCAGGTTCCCATGCCTGGTTCCGGACAATCTTTAAGATATTTCATTGGCCCCTCCTAAAAGGATGTATAACCGTGTCATTTCTTCTTTCTTTTTCCGCTATAGACTCTTGTCAAGTATGCGAGATATTCCGAACGCGTCAGGCCTCCTGTTTGGCGGTTGAACTCATCGTACGAAATGTCTTCCGGGAATCCGAATTCGGCCAGTGCTTTTCGACGCTCCTCCCGATACAACGGATTATCCAGCGTTTTGTGCCACTCCCGCTCTTCCCAAGGACCAAAACAGTCCGTAATAATACCTGAATACACACCGTTATTTAAAAATTCCCGCGAAGACTTGAACACTGTCTCCCCTTCCGGTTTGGAAATTGTGCCCGTTCCCCAGGACAGCCTATATATTCTTTCTTTACTGCTATCCGTGCTAATGCCGTAACCCATCGGAAACACAATATCCTCTTCTACCAATGCTTTATGCCCTACCCACTCGTAGGACCCTCGCATAAAGGAATCATCCATAACAATCCATGTTGTATCCGATAACGGGGCGGCTGTGATGGATTCTAAAGTTATTGAACGGTCACGACTTGTACACAAATACGGACGTACGAATAAAGGCATCGTCATGACACTGTTCCATATGCTCTCCTTTGCAAACAACTGATCCTTTTGCATTTGGCGCAAATCACCGACGACCAATACATACCCATCTGTAAAAAGGTCTATTTCCACACGAAAGATGTCTCCCGGGATGGTTTTATAACGCTGGTTTTTCATATGCTTTAATCGATCCAGCTTTCGATCATAATCGTTAGGCACAAGTGACGGGTAACGTTGAAGCCAATCCATGATCTCTTCTTTACTATGTAAATGCTCACATCCAGTGATGGGCAATCTCACGCCAGTTTTGCTATTCACAGCAGTAACATAACTAATAGGACGATCTCTTCGAATGCCCGCTGAAAAGGACACACCTTCTGCTGAGATGCTCGAAACACTTGTAAAATTCAGTTTTTTCTCTTTGCCACGAGCCGTTTTAGGCAGAACAACTGCCCGATCACGGGTAAAAATCTCTACATCAGCTTCTCCATAAGCATCCTCTTTAGAAGAAATTCGTTTGCGAATAACATCTCCATCCATACAAATAAAATATCCTTCTTTAATTTCTACCACGTCCCAATGTTCTTCCAGCGTCTCCAGCCCAAAATAGGGTCGTAACGCGTTCGTTAACCAACTATTCATCTGCTCCTCCTGTTCCGAGTTTAATTCAATAGACTTCATTTCTGTTATTCCAGAAATTATAACATAACACGGCATGTAGCTCGTTTATTCATACATTGTTCCAGCTTGGGCCAACTCCTCCTGAATCCAGCTACTGCTGGTAGACAGTTGGAGCAAGTCGGCTGTGATCTGTTTGGCCTGTTCTTGCAATACGTGTGGCTGATCTGTTCCTTCCAGAAAGCGACTCACAAAATGAAGAAATACGTCTACCTTTCTAAGCAGCATCAACACAGGCAAAGCGTCGATCTCGGGTTGGCTTAAACGGATCTGGCGGCTGAAGCCCTGACAAAAATCACGAACAGCCGTTGTCTCCTCCGGTTGCCCCAAAAATCCTGATAAGATGACCGCCGGTTCCATCACTCGAACGTCTAACGTGCAAAATTCAAAATCAAGCAGTGCAGCCACCTGGCTATGATCAGAATCTTTTACTAATAAATTAGAAGCGTTCAAATCTCCATGTACAAGCTGATGCGGCAACTCTTCCAATGCTTGAAGTGAATCTGTAATCTCTTCATATACTTTTCCTATCAGGCGCAGCTCTTCATGAAAATTCTTGAGAGGCTCCGGCGGGTTTAAACAAAAGCCTTGGATTACTTCCGGGCTACATAATGGATAGGATTGCTGCAAAGCATAATACGGCCGATAGACTGGGGTCATATCAAGATTAAGTGTTGCAAGCACGGCAGACAATTCACCAGCTGCCTCGCCAAAAGAATGGGCAAAGCTAGGGTCCTGCTCCAAGGGTGATATACCTTCTATGTATTCGAATAGACACACATATTTGCCACTATCCTTCTCAACCTGTGCAAGTGTCTCTCCTGTAATCGTTCGAATTGGCATTGGAACCCTGAAGGATAGAGATTGCTTGCTCAGCGCCTGCAAAACCGCATGCTCAAATTCAATTTTCTCCCGATCCCTGTGTGTATCGTAGACGCGCAGCACCCCGCTTCGCCCACCGCTCTTAACAAAATACGTCGTATTATTCCAGCCCCCGGTTCGTCTTTGCAATGTTCCATTCCACTCTGGCCAGTTCCGTCTTAGTACCGCTTCCAAGGATATCCCCCTTTACTTACTAGCTTATGAATTTGCCGATATTATAACATATAGACGCCCAATTCAAATTGGACGTCCTTGTGTATTCTTCATTTTCTCATTTGTTTGTTTCGGATATTTTGCGGGGTAGCACCATACGCGGTTTTAAATTTTTTATAGAAAAAACTCATGCTGTTATATCCCACCTGCTTAAAGATCATTTCGAACGGCAGGTTGGTATTCACAACCAAAGAATAGGCGGCATTAAGCTTAATGTTGGCAATCAGCTCAGTGTAAGTAAGACCCGTAACTTTTTTTAACTTGTTACTTAAATACGTGCTATTGTAATTAAAATGGTTAGATAATTGCTGTAGGCTTAAATGCTGATAATGCTCTTCCATGTAATTCAGAATAGAGGTAATATGATTTTCCTGCTGGTTTACATGAATATTATGCTCGCTCTCCAATACACGGACCAATTCTCCAAATACAATTGGCAAATAAGCCTTGACCAACTCCATAGAGTCCTCTTGCCTGGAAAAATATTCGATTAAGATTCTACGCAATATATACTGAAGGTTCTCATTATGCTGTGACTCAAAAATAATAAAGTGATTATGGTGCTGATGCTGGAGGACAGAGTTGGCGAGAAATTCGCCGATCAAACTTTTTTTCTTGGATAGCCGCTGTAGAAAGAGGGACGAGATCGTTTCTCTTTGCAGCAGGATATTAATCAGTATATCGTTTTCTCCCAAAGGAGAGATGCTGTGCGGCACATCCTTATCCAGAACACACACTTGACCTTCACAAAGCTGAATCTCTTTGCCTGCTATAATTTGGTTGCATTTACCTGAGTAAACATAGTTTAATTCAATAAATTCATGCATGTGCTCTAGCATCGGAGCAAACCTGTTGTGCTTGCTAATATAAATATCATGTTCTCCGAAAAAGAATAAAGCGGGCATTCGATACATATTCAGATTCATATCAAAAAATCGCTCATTCTCCGATTCTTTGGAGAGATCATTAATCACCTGATTGCTTTGTTGTTGCAGAAGCTCAATTTCAGTTTTACTTCTCAGCAACTGATCCAGCTCATGAAGGTTCATAAACACAGACTCCTCCTTCAGACTCCCATTAACTGTGAACTGCCGTCTGTGTTTTGCTTCCCTTTCCTCTAATAGCGATTCCCAGACAGAGGAGCGCAGCAATCATAAATACAATCGCAGAGACGAGAAAGGAAAATGAGGCAGTTTCATTCCCAGACAACACCCCAACTAACTTGATAACATAAGGCGAAGCAAACGCTCCCAAATTGGAGCCTACCATTGCAATCGAAATAGATATCGTCTCACTGCCTTTAGGTACGATTTTAGTTAGTATCGTAAAAATATAAGGAATAAACAGCGCAAAGCTAAAGCCAATGATCAGCATGGCAACCGTAACCATGGTCACATTCTGAGCAAACCACAGCAGGACAAAACCTGTCGCTGTTAATAAACTGGAGATAAAAGGTGCGTAATTTCTGAACCATTTATATATTCTACCGAACAAGAAGCCTGCAATCATAGTTGATAAGGAGAACAGCGTCAAAGCGGTCCCTAAAAACCCTGCGTTAGGCATACTCTTTTCAGCAATCATAATACCTGTTTTGGTATACACAATCATGATAAAGGTCATAAACAGGAAAAGTGCAGCCCCTAAGCCAAGTACAGGTAGGGATACTCCCCTACTCTTGTTACCCGTTCCTGTCGTGCACACTGTAGGCTCCCCACGCTCTGGTTCAGGGATGATAAAAAAGAATAACAGTGCGATCGGAATCGTGATCGCATAGCACAAAAAGGCAAACGGCCAGTCGATTAGGGCAAGCTGTCCTGCCACAAAGGTAGCCAAGCTGCTTCCGAGCCCTTGTACAGCGCTTTGAAAGCCTACCAATTGAGCACGTTCGTCCCCTTCAAAAAAATCACTAATTAAACTGACAGCCAGCGAATTGAACATCCCCAGGCCTGCGCCTAGCACCAAACGCAACGCGAGAATCCATGTAATGTTCGTAGTGAGCATAGGAAGTATTCCGCCGATGACCACGAGCAAAAGTCCTAGCAGGACTGTATTTTTTTTACCCAGGCGAGAAGAGATCGGACCACTCAGCAGCACAAACAGCATCATCGAGAAGGACGGGATCGTAACTACGCTTTCAATCAGCGAACTGGAGACTCCCGGTAATTGGTTCAGCATCATCGGGATGACAGCCGAAATAGCACTCGCTGATGTCAGGACTAAGGAAATAGACAGCAACGCCGTTTTAAACCATATTTTGTTTTTAATATTCATCAAGCTTCTCACCTCTAGTCTATGTTATTTAGTCTCTGGTTGTATTTGTATTGGAACGTATACTGTCCAGACCCGGCGGTAAACGTCAATTCATGGTCTCCACTCTTTTGGAAAGTCGCCTGTTCTCCGGTAGAACCTAATTTTCCGGCCAGCTCTCGTGGCACATTACCAGGCGGATACTGAATGGACGGGTATTGTGTGGTAATGGTCTGTTGTAGCGCATCCAGCTCCATAACGCCTGGAAGCGTAATCTCAGCTGTCGTATTATGCGGTACGTGAACCGTCATCTGCATTTCCTCATTCACGATTTCCCAATGGACAGCAAGCGCACCATATGGTGTCTCCAGCTTGCCATGGGCCGAAGTAAGATTAATAGGCGGTTTGGGTGCTAACCGTGACTTTTTGTAGCCCGCTTCAAGCACATCGATTCCGGCAATATTTTGGTACATAAAGTCTCCAACTGAACCGTACGAATAGTGATTGAACGAATTCATATCAGTGCTCCAGAAGGAGCCGTCCACTTTGATGCTGTCCCAATGCTCCCACATGGTCGTGGCCCCACGTTCAACCTGATAGAGCCAGGAAGGATAATCTTTCTGGAATAAAATTTTATAAGCTACATCTGTATAGCCATTGTCGGATAAAACCAGGCATAGATAGGGCGTGCCCACAAAGCCGGTATCCAGATGCATATCGTTTTTTTCTATCAGCCGTACGAGCTCCTGGATCACTTGCTTTTTATACCTTTCTGGTACCAATCCGAAGTGCAAAGCCACAACCTGTGCAGTTTGGGTATTCGAAGTCAGCTTGCCAATGTCATCAAAATAACGGTTCGCAAAAGCGGCTTTAATCCCTTCATGCAGGCTTTGATAGGTGTTGTAATCGGTATAGCGATTCAGCAGTTTGGCCGTCTGCGCCAAAATATGAGTCGAATACGCAAAGTATGCAGTCGCTACCAGCGTTCCATCGGTCGCTCCAAAATAGCTTCCTTCCTCGCTGTCCAGCGCCAACCAATCTCCCAGTTGCAAACCACTATCCCACAGATGCTCCTCAGTCCCCTGGGCACGGATATAATCGACCCATGCTTTCATACTGTCATACTGCTGAGCCAAAATCTGCTTATCCCCATAACATTGATAGATCGTCCACGGACATATAACCGCCGCGTCCCCCCATGCTGCCGTCGTTTTGTCCATATTATCTGCAAAGGTTCCTTTGAGGACGTCCGGCACGACAAAAGGCACAGCCCCATTCTCCAGCTGGTTGTAAGCCAAATCTTTCAGCCACTTTCGGAAGAAGGAAGCACTATTCATATTGAAGCTGGCCGTTCTGGCAAAAATCTGTGCATCGCCGGTCCAGCCTAATCGCTCATCACGCTGCGGGCAATCGGTCGGCACATCCAGGAAGTTCCCCTTTTGCCCCCATACAATATTGTGCTGGAGTTGATTGAGCTTTGGATCGGATGTCTCGAACAAGCCAATTGTCTCCATATCTGAATGCAAAACAACGCCCGTAAAATCTTCAATGTCTACGCCAGCCGGAAAGCCCTCAAGTTTCACATATTGGAAGCCTTGAAAAGTGAAATGCGGCCTAAATATCTCCGTCCCCTTGCCGTTGCAAATGTACGTAATCTGCTGCGCTGCATCCCGAATGTTATCTCGGTAAAAATTCCCTTGCTGATCCAGCACTTCACCATGTATCAAATTCAGAACCGTACCCTCAGGAGCTTCAACTTTAAATTCCAGCCAGCCTACCATATTTTGCCCCAAGTTAAGGACCAGCTCGCCTTTAGGCGTTTGAATCAGTTCAACAGGCTTTAATCGGTTCATTACACGGACAGGCTCGTTCTCCTGAGCAACCAGATGACTTAACGGAAACGGGACGACCTGCATCATTTTCCGTTCATTCAAGGAGCGGTGCTCGCCTGCCTGCTGCTCCAATCGGGCATCATAGATTTCGCCGTTATAAATATCCGACATCAAAATGGCACAGCTCGTTTCCTCCCAGGAAGAATCTGAGCAAATGAGTTCTGAACGGCCATCTTCATAGCTAATCTTCATTTGAAATAACAAAGCATTCGTGTTCCCATAGGTATCCTTGCGCTTTTGCCAGCCTAGATAGCCGCTGTACCAGCCTTCTCCTACCGTGGCTGTGATGCGATTATGTTGTTCTCGAATGGTAGAAGTCACATCATAGGCTTGCACCTGGACACGATCGTTATAATCTGTCCATCCCGGGGTAAAATAGGCATCGCCTACTCTTTGTCCATTTAGCTCCAGCTCATATAGACCAAGGCTTGTGGCATAAATGACTGCTTTTTTTACTTTTCCCTCAACTGAAAAACACTTGGAGGAAGCAAAAGGGGCTCTCGTCTGAAACTTTTCATGGAGGCTTCGCTCCTTCACTGTAATCCATTCTGCCTTCCAGTCCTGCTCAGAAAGCAGCCCCATTTCCCAAAAGCCAAACTCACTCCATTCCGATTCCTCCGGTTCGGTGTCACCTGCTCCCTGAGCCCATACTTTTACCCGGTAATAATATCGTTGTCCGGATTCCAGTGGAGGACCTCCATAGGGAAACAAAATAGATTGCTCCGAATAGGAAAAATGATTCCAAATCAGCGGTTCAAAAGTAGGATGTATGGATACTTGCAATTGGAAGCGTTTTTGGAAAACGTATATGTTGTCAGATTCAATTTGCCAGCTTAGTCGCGGCTTTAGGCAGCTCAGTCCAATCGGATTGTTTAAATGTTCACATCTAAGCGCTTTCACTTTTAGCATTCGTATGTCCTCCCTGAGGTCTTCTTTTGTGTTTCTATACTCAAATTAAAACGCTTCCAATAGTTGTGCGCAATGTTGTATCCCTGCATGTTGTATGCTTGATTTACAGGTGTTGAATGTCCAACCCTTATATTGAATCTTAAAATGGGTCTATTAGAAAAATATGTACGTGTATACATCGCTGCTACACTAAGCGATCCCGTCTCAAAAGGAAATAGCTTGTTTTATATACATATGGATTGTAGTATTAAGCCGATCAAGAAAGGAGAATCACAGTATTGGAAACGAACTACAAAAGGCTGCTGGATCAGATGATGGCACCCTATGATGAAATGCTGCAGAGTCTAATAAGTGATCACGCCAATTTTTCGAAGGTTGACTATTTGGAGCAACACAATGAGGAATATGGAAAAAGTGATGCCAACTATACCAATCGCTTGAAGGTGCTTTTGGCTATGTATAATCGTGAGGATCGAGATGCCCCGCATTACGAACCGATTGTGAGAAGGCTGCTCGTGAATGAGATTATAGACAGGGAAACGAACAGTTTTCAGGGGATTGGCGATGCTCTGTATTACGCCATTTTTTTACTGCAAAAGTATGAGCGTGAGCAGGACCAAATTTTGTTCCAGCAGGCCAAGAAGGCCAATTTCGATACATATGCCGGGTTTGACCCTGAGTTGATTTTGGAAACATATTTGTTCAGCAAAGATACAGCTGATCTTGAGGATTGCATCAATATCGCGAGTGAGCTCGGAGAAGATATGTATCTATCATTATTTATCGATTTGTGGATCAGAGAGCAGACGGATTGGAACAAAGAAAATTTACAGGCACTCGTTTATCATGAGAGATGGCGCAACCATCCAGAAGGTGAAATTGAAGCCCTTAAAAAGCTGGCCGAAATGGAAAGAACAGAAGGAAATCATCATAATTACTGTTCCACTGCATCTAACTTGGCAGAGAAGTTTATTGAAACAGGTCGATTGGATGAAGCGTGGGAAACGATGGTAACCATTATTCCGCTTATTACGAAGGAAAAAGAATGGTTCCTGTACGGACTTGGTCGCAATATTATTACCTCCTGTATCCATATCATCTTGCATTTTGGGGCAGAAAGCCTGCAGGCCTCTTCATTATGGCTAACAATAAAAGGGATTCTTCAACCTGCCGCTAACAATATGGGGACCAATCAATATCAGCTTGCTGTATCTGCCAGCAAATTTATGGCAGATACCGAATTGGAGCAAACGTTAATCAGAAACCAAAAGCACCGTTAATAATCCAGTTGCAACAAGGAGACTGTCGCGTGTACTGCAAAGAACCAGGCACTCGACTCAGTGGCTCGCCGTCCGGTCGCCCCTCGAAGCGAGGGGCAGCAAAAATACGGATTGCAGTGCATGGCCTTCTCTACAGATTTCCGGTCACGATAATACCATCTGCTTGCTTCAGGTGCGCTCTGACCCATGCTGTAAAGGAATCGATAAATAGGCGTAATTCTGACTCCTTGGCAGGCCAAGTATCCAATTGTGTTAATATTTCATGCCATACCGACGCCTGAATCGGATTATCCCAGCAGGGGTCAAAAGCCTCATACGTTTCTCCCGTATCAGGATCGACAAGCGGATATTTGGACTTTAACGCAGACAGCACGATATCAAAGTCATCTGCGTAGATGAATATCATCTCCTCCAGCTTCGGTTCATCAGCATCCCCATAACGCAACGGTTCAAAAGTATATCCAATATTGGCTCGTGGACCCCTATAGCGATAGATTAGTGTCTGAATCTCTTTTTTGTCCTTCTTACTCAATCTCACCCACTCCTTTCTTCAGCTATAACTCGAACCAATCCGCAGCGCATTTCTCTTCTTCCAGCACCCTGCACATTCCTTCCCTCAACCTCATCGCATCTCCGCCGCCGATATGAAATAGACAATAGATATAAGGTTCATCATCTTCTAAATCTTCAATATTTCTTGCCTCTTCCAATGAAATCTGGAGCGCTTCAGGCCAATCAGAATTATTCTGAAGCAGGACAAAACCATCCTCATCCCTTTGCATCCGATATCCGTCAATCCTAGGCAATGCTTCAGCTAAGCGTTCCATTAGCGCTTTAATATCCTTAACATTTGCGACCTTAATTCCATACTCCCAACCCATCTGCATTCCTCCAACACGTTTTCAAAAAACCTGACTGAAAGACCTGAGTGCGTACAAGCTGTATTTTTTGTTTAATGCCACCCATTTTTGCCGGATTTCCATAAGCTCTTCACTCCCTTCTGATTTTCCTGAAATTTCTTATAACTTATTATAATAGATATAGGCTTCCGGTGAGTATACTCCGGAAGCCTATGGATTCATCTAACCACTCTTTTATTTATCATGCCTTGTCAGGCACAGGCTTACTATTCCCGTCTCCCTTTTTTACCCCCAGCATAACGATAGCCATACAAGCAACCAGAACCGCTATAAGAATAAAGGGAATATATTTGTCTACTCGATATAAAGTGGTCGTCAAAATAGGAGCAATGATCGCGGAAATTCCCTGTATCGCAGCTACCAGCCCTGCTGCTCCCCCTTGCTGTTCTTGACTGACCGAAAGCGAAGCACCTGCCATAAATCCGGGCATCAGTAAGCCCGTGCCTATGCCAAACATAAAGAACGCTGCATAGTAAAGGGCCAAGCTGGCTGAAATCAGAAAAAATGCCATTCCAGCAATCAGGAATAGAGAACCGAGCAAAATCATCGGCTTAGGCTGCCATTTAAGCCATTTCATTTGGATGATCTGCACGATCAGCATCGCTGCTCCGGAGAACATAAGTCCAAAGGAAACAACTCTTGCTGTTTCTTCGGATGTAAGACCTAACTGATCTTGAAAATAAAAACCACCTATAACCTGAATAGTCACAATACTAATCATCGTAACCAAGCCTGCAAACAAATACATTCTTAGACCTGGCTGGAGGGGATTAATTCGAGCAGGTTTTTGCTGAATAACAGGCTGGGCGGCCGGAATCGCCAGTAGAGACACCACGAATGCAACAGCGGCAATGACAATTCCAAAGTATAAGGGCCATAACAGTCCTATTAAAGTAAAGGCACCTGCAATCGCGGGGCCAAATACCAGCCCAAGCCCATTCGCCGCACTAATAATAGCCATACCACTTCCACGCTCTTCGCCCTCCGTTACATCCCCCATATAAGCTTGGGAAGATGACAACACGGCCGGGATAAAGCCGCCAATTAAGCCGCGTGTAACAATCAGCAGGAATAACAGCAGTCCCCCACTGAGCCAACCCTTTAATCCTGCAAAAAGAGTAAGCGTAAACAACAGGCAGCTTACACACATCCCTATAAACCCAAGCAAAATCACAGGCTTGCGGCCCTTTGCATCACTCAGATTTCCCCATACTGGAGCCATTAAGGCCATCGTTATAGAACCAAGCGATATAATTATTCCGGAATGGCTTTCTCTTAAGCCTAATTCACGAATAAGGGGCGGCATAATTGGAGCAATGAGCATGAGCCCTAGCATAGCCACAAAAACACTGAAAAAGATGCTCCCTTTTATTCTATTCATCCTCGCACACTCCTCTGTTATAGATTCTCTCTATGCAGAAGTATACGGAGCATACCAAAAAGCTACTGCCTATAGACGGATAAATTTGCGGTTAAACGGATTTAATTTAGCCTATAAAACAGCAGCCAGGCTGAAAGGGCTTAATTTCCTGACGAGTTTTTACGATATATGATGTACAGTCTTTTTACCTTTAGTAACAAAACGCAGTTGTGGGTTGAGTCTGTATATCGATCTCTAAGGGGGAAATCACAGTGAAAACAAAGATAGGATCAATCATGAAGGTGAGATCGTTAAGGGCGAAGTTAACCATAATGTGCTTGATTATTTTAATTGTACCTACTTTTGTGATTGGAAGCAGTTCTTATGTTGTTTCTAAGAATGAAATGAATGAATCAGGCAAAGTGGCACTTAAGAATAGTGTGCAAATGGTAATTGGTATGATTAGTTTCCTCAATGGGCAAGTCGAAGCCGGTAATTTAACATTGGAGGAAGCACAGGAAAAACTGCGCATCGAACTGCTCGGTGTAAAAGATGCTAATAACAAAAGACCGGTAAAGATTAAATATACTGTAGGTAAAACAGGTTATCCGTGGGCAGTCAACCAAGATGCGGTTTCAGTGATGAACCCTTCAAATGAAGGCCAGGATTTAATAAATGCCGTATCCGAAGACGGTGTGCATGTGGGAAAAGAGTTTGTAGAAGCCGGTACAAACGGCGGGGGATTCGTCACTTATAAATGGGCTTTACCTGGTACAGATCAAGTAGAGACGAAAATCTCGTACGTTGAGAAGGATCCTTATTGGGGGTGGATCATCGGTTCTGGAGCATATTTTAACGAATTTAACAGCGGAGCGACCAAAGTCCTTTATATTGTCCTGATTATTACGGCTGTTGCGGTTATTCTGGGAGCAGTTATCGTAAGCTTTGTTTCGGGACGTTTTACGAAACCTATTATCACGATTGCAAAGCGGCTTAACTCAGTTGCGGACGGTGATTTAACAGTCCAAGAAGTCAAAATGAATTCAAAAGATGAGATCGGTGAGCTTGCACAGGACTTCAATCATATGATTAAAAATATTCGATTTCTGATCGGTGAGGTAAACCTGTCCACCAAGCAGGTCGCTGCTTCCTCAAAAGAATTGACCCTTGGAGCAGAGCACACTGGACAGGCAACCGAGCATATCACCGTCGCAATTCAGGAATCGGCGGCCGGTGCGAAGGAGCAGCAACTGATGCTTCAGAAGACAACCAGCTCGCTTGAGGAAATTTCAATAGGTATGCAACGGATCACGGATAGCTCCTTGACTATTGCTGAATCGTCTGCAGACGCGATGGAAATGGCAAGCCTTGGCGGTACTGCTGTACAACATACAGTGAAGCAAATGGACTTGATTAACCATTCTGTCAATGAAACCGATGCGGTTATGAGAATGTTGGATGAACGCACTCAACAGATCGACACGATGCTACATGCCATTACGGATATCGCACAGCAGACCAATCTGCTTGCCTTAAATGCTTCGATTGAGGCTGCCCGTGCAGGCGAAGAAGGCCGCGGTTTCTCCGTAGTTGCTTCAGAGGTAAGAAAGCTGGCCGAACAATCGAATCAGTCTTCCGGGCAGATTTCTGAGTTGATTCAGAATATGCGCAAAGATATGGAGCATTCGCTTCAGACCATGGAACGCGTAAAACAGGATGTCGACTCCGGCATTAAAATTGCCAATGAGACGGAGCAGCAGTTTAACAAAATTGTGGCGTCCACCAATCATATCGCACAGCAAACGGAAGAGCTTGCAAGCATCACGGAGCAAATAACCGCAAGTGTCCAGGAAATTTCAGCAAGTGGAGAAAACGTATCGAGTCTGGCGCTCCAAGCGGCGGACAACTCGCAGAATATTGCAGCGTCTGCAGAAGAACAGCTAGCTTCGATGCAGCAGATCACCAGCCTGGCAACGACCTTGTCGGATATGTCACAGAAATTACAGGATCTAACGGTCAAATTTAAATACTAACGGAATAAGTCTTTCCAAAATATCACGCTAAACTGTTATTCATATTATGAGGTCAACCATTTCTTTCTGGTTGACCCTATTTGCATTTGCTCTGAGAAATTACGGAAAAGGCTCGCAAATCGTGATCCCCTTCTAGCGATGTGAATTGGGCACGGTTTTTATCGATTTGGTTCAGAATTGGTTCAGAGGCATTTAGTATAGTAAATCAGTAGTGTAAGAAAGAAAAATTATATTAGTAGGTTAGTCATCATGGAGGATCCTAGTAAGTTCATCGTGACACCGGAATTTTATGGAGGAAATTTATGCGTAAAATCAAGTCTTTTTGTTTATCTTATCTTGCTATTATCGTTTTATTTGGAACCTGGACATGGAGTTTTTCCGAGAGTGCTGTGTATGCAACCTCCCCACCAGTACCTAGTGTAACGGATGCTGTGTATGCTACTGAAACCACAGTAACGAGTTGGACAAATCCTTCTAAACAAGGTCAATCCGTAACGTTTAGCATCAAAACCATCTCAACTCCACAAATTACGAAGGATTTAACCGGCACGGTGGTCCTTATGGATGGTACGGATATATTAGATACGCTGACGATGAGGCCAAATGGCATTGCGAATGGATATGCCACTGCCACTTACACCACAAGTAATCTAAGTGTGGGAAGTCACCCGATTACGGCTATATATAGTGGGGATGCTCGATTTATTCCCAGTACATCTGAGCCATACATTCAGGTCGTAAATGCATCTGCACCTACACCTTCACTGAGACCTACAGTAACTACAGTATTGAGTTCGACGAATCCGTCTAGTCAAGGTCAAGAAGTAAGGTTTAGCGTGAGGACAACTTCAAACCCACAAACGTCGGGCGATTTAACTGGAACGGTCATTCTTATGGACGGCACGAATGTATTAGATACGCTGACGATGGAGCCGGTGGGCATTTCGAACGGCTATGCCAATGGGTACTACACTACAAGAGACTTAAGTGTGGGAAGCCACGCGATCACTGCTATATACAGCGGGGATGCTCGATTTGCCCCGAGTACATCTGAAGCGTATATACAGGTTGTAAATGGAAATGCAAGCACTGGTGGTACTGAAAACACTGGCGGAACTGGTGATACTAGCAATAACGACAGCAGCAGTAGCAATAAAAAAGATAAGAAGGATAACACGGATAGCAGTGATTCATCTTCTTCCAGTGAAACAACCACACCTTCATCACCATCGGTTTCTTCAACGGTTTTACCGACTCCAGAAATCATGCCAGTAGAGCAATCCGAGGTTGCGCATGAAAAATATATAACGGGTTATCAGGATGGTACTTTCCGACCGGACCAGTCGATTACACGGGCTGAAACCGCTGCAATGATGGCTAGGATTATGAAGTTGGAGACAAAAGAAGGCTCAACGACATACAAAGATGTACCTAGCACGTATTGGGCAAAGGATTCGATTATAGCACTTACGACACAGCACCTCATGAATGGGTATGCAGATGGAACATTTCGACCAGAGCAACCCATTACCCGTGCAGAAATGGCAGCAATACTCGCATCCTGGAAGCAGCTTAAAGGAACACAAACCACAGCTTCTCCTTATACCGATATCGAAAAACATTGGGCAAGAGATTCCATTGTAGCGTTAGCTAATGCAGGATGGATTACCGGCTATAATGATGGAAGCTTCCAACCCAATAAATATATAACACGCGTAGAAACCGTTACAATTTTGAACACAATCTTAAAACGAGGACCCCTGGAAGGAACCATTCAGGCTACATGGAAGGATGTACCAACAGATTACTGGGCATTCAAAAATATTGAAGAAGCGTCTCGTACCCATACTTCAACCATCAATACAGATGGCATTGAAACTTTCGTGAAATAAGCACCAAATAAAAAGGCTGGAGTCCTATCTATACAGGGTTCCAGCTTTTTGTTTACTTAATATTTTTTAACATGGTCAAAACAGAATTTTTAAAATAATTTCTTTAAAGATGATGGCTTCACTCCGTATTCCCGGAAAAATTGCTCTGAAAATGCACTCACATTACTGTATCCTACAGCCATCGCAGCTTCTGTTACATTGCTTTCCTGGCTTCGAAGCAGCTTCATCGCATATTCAAGACGAATTTGGCGCAAATGTTCAAATACAGTTGTTCCAAAACATGCTTTGAATCCTTTTTTTAATTTAAAATCATTTAATCCAACCTTTTTTGATAATGCGATCAGTGAAGGAGGATCAATCATGCTGGATTCAAGGATTTGCCGAGCCATATGCAACTTTCTGACATCTTCTTTAGATAGGCCTTCGGGCATGGGAGTTAAATCAAATAATTGAATCATAAACCTATTCAAAATCTCTAGTGCCGCTGCTTCCATTAATAAAGGCGATCTATGCACACTTTTCAAGTCTTTGATCAAATGTTCAATCATCACTATACTTCTGTGATCCAGTTCAAAACTAAGATGATGGAACGCAGCACCCTTCAGAATTTGATTAAATTCAATAGCTACCTGTCGACGAGCTGCCAACTGTGAAGCTGCATAATTAAACAACGAGACAGGAATGCCAAGCGCAAAGGATTGGTATTGTTCGTTAACAGGAGGATGGAAATATGCTTTGAAATCCTGTAAAAAAATAAGAGCACCCCGCCCTATCGGGAGCGTGTAGTCCAGACCAGCTATATTTACATGACGTTGACCCGAAAGTGCAAATTGAAGTTCAATCATTTGTCCTCTGGAGGCAAAGTTCGTCGGATAAGGCTCGTGATATTGAATATGCGAATACACAATCTCGATTCCGCTGTAAGTCGTAACTCGGTAAATATGTCCGTCGCCCGCTTCCGGTAACATCATATACGTATGCTCGTTTTGTTTTCTAAACGGAGTTTTTTCTAAATAATGCTGATATATTAATGATAACGAATTTGAATTCACTAGCGTCCACCTCAAAGGTTTTCATTCATTCTGATACCACAAGTGAGAATCGTTATCATTAATATTAGCTGAATTTGACTGGTTTGACCAGGCTTATTGGAGTATGCTGTAGAGATATTCGGGGAATCTATTAATCCCAATCCATATAAAACGTTGCCTTCAATTTACCCTTCTCACATGCTGGGCAGCTCAAATGAACCGGCACATTGTTTTCAATGTGTTCCTGCTGCATAACACTCGCGCATCTAGGACAAGCATAAGAAATTTTATACTGTGATGAGTCCGATTCCATCTCAATAAACAATTCATTGCGGATGGCCTGACAGACCGGGCACACATACAGAGCGTCATAAGCATCATATCTCGTCGAAGGGTTGCCTATGAAATCCTCAATACGCCGTTTAAGGGCAGCATCCTGTACAAACGAAGCAATGGATTCCAAACGCATATATAATAAACCAAACCCCACAAATATGTTCTCAGTATACGCACAGATATCACAGTCCAGCTTGTACGCTTCCCCCATTTTTATCCTCCCCAGCTCTTCTAAGGTTATTGAAGCCTCTACCTATTTCTTTACAAGACTTGCTGCATGCGTGACCCGGTTTCTCCCGCCACTCTTGGAAGCATACAGTGCCAAATCTGCTTGATGAACTATCGATTGTTCCGTATCCGCTTGCGTAACCGTTGCCACGCCAATACTCACAGTAATGCTGTAATCTCCCCAATCCCTTGAGGCCGTCGTGGAGCGATATCTTTCTGCTGCACGAATGGCTTCCTCTGCGTCGTTGCCCGGAAGAATAATGACAAACTCCTCGCCACCATAACGAGCGACAATATCCATCTCCCGTGACATGGATTGTAGTAATTCAGCCAGATTAGTGAGCACCAGGTCGCCCACCGGATGACCATAAGTGTCATTAATGCTTTTGAAACGATCAATATCAATGATCAGCAACGAGAAAGGTATTCCGGTCTCTTGAAAGGAGGCTAGGCTGATTTGTAATTGATCTTGAAAATATCTTCTATTTTTAAGCCCAGTTAACGGGTCGGTTGACGCCATCGTTTCTAGCTGGTGATTGATCCGCACTAGTTCCTGCTGTTTGATTTCATATTCTTCGTGCAACCGTTCAAGCTTCTGGTTTGCTTCATTCGTCGCCTGATATAATTCCTGAAGCTTGGTTTTGGTCTGTAGTATATCTTTCTCATGTTCAATCCGCTTACGCATCATAAGCACTACACAATCAATAACAGCTTCTCCATTGCGTTCCTGCCGAACTCCGTTTAGAAGTACAGGCACATCCTGTCGATCACTTGTGCGAAACGAGAAGTACATCTCATCAACATGCCCGTACAACTGGATGTAGGGATAAAAATAAGTATGAAAAAATAGCTTGTTCGTAACAGACATTGTCGTTTCAATCGGCCGCCCGAGCAATTGATCACGTTCATAAAGAAGCATGTCCAATAAAGTTTGATTTACCGATTGAATGATCCCAGCGTCCGAAATTGAAAAGTATCCACAGGGAGCTTTATCTAATTGAATATCCATTGCATGACTGCCTTTCTTTCGATATTACACACTGGCTAAATATTCTTTGATTAAATCGCTCGTTTCTCCTGGTTGGCTTAAATGAGGATAATGCCCCTTTGCTCTCATCTGCTGAAGTCTGCTGTTTCTAAGATGGGTATGCAAATAATCCCCTACCTCAATTGGAGCAATACTATCGTCTGAGCACTGGAGAATAAGCGTAGGAACCGAAGCATGCTGAAGATCGACACGACAATCTGAAAAAAATGTAACCTCTGCGAATTGCCGTGCAATATGAGGATCTCTGGAGCAAAATGCCTTTTCCAACTCTTCGGTTAAGTCCCCTCGCTCGGGATTTTGCATAGCAATGGGCGCCATGTAACTAGCCCAGCCAATAAAGTTCATTTGCATCATATCCAGTAATTCATCAATATCACTCTTATCGAAACCTCCATAATAAGAAGGCAGGTCATTCACATAGCGTGGAGAAGGACCGAGCATGACAATGCGTTCAAAATATTGAGGGCTTCGGATGGATGCGAGCATTCCGATCATGCTGCTAACGGAGTGTCCGACGAATATGGTATTCCGTAATTCTAACGCTTCCATAATATCCAGCACATCTTGAGCATATCCTTGCAAGTCACTGTATTTTTGGGAATCATAGTATTTTATTTGGGAATCTCCAGAACCAACGTAATCAAATAAGACGATTTGGTAGTTGTCGATAAAGCTAGGGACGATATAACGCCACATATCCTGATCGCATCCAAAGCCGTGAGCAAATACAATCGTCTGGCTGCCTGTACCCAACACTTTTACATTATTACGTCGGAGAATATCAACGGTCATTGTAAATCACCTCTCTGAGGTAGTATCTGTTCTATGGCTTCTCTTCCCTATTATATCGGAAAAGATTTGATTATGGATAATGGATCTCATTCATAAATCCAGCGTTTAATGATCCCCTTTACCTTGTGCACATGTTGCTGTGATGGGGAACAAATAATAACTAATTCGTTTTTCCCATTCGTATCTAACCAATAGTGAACGTCATCCCCCTCATTAACCGTTTCATGAATGATTCTGATGGATTTATGACTTATTTTCGATTTAGCCGAAAAAATGGGGTTCATATCCATAACTTTCTGACCATTAGAAAAGGATGTGTTGTAATAAGGAATCCCCCAGTTCTCTTTATCCTGATGTTGTACTAAATTTAGAAATACACGCACCCAATAATCCTCTAGTTCTGTGTAACTCTGTTCATTCAACCCATTCAAATTCATATATGTATCCACTCCAAATGATTTAATAAACTTAAAAAAGTCTCGCCCTGTGATCACATTTCCATGACGGAATGCACAATTCACAGACCGAGACTTCTTCCAATCTTTATTTTACATCCACATCATTCGTGATTTTCTCTATTAAACCTCTCAAGCCTTGGTTGGTATCATTTAATTGATCAATAATATTCATGAACTCCGATACAAGCTTGGCCTGCTCCTGGGAAGATACAGTAATCTGCGTAATCTCTTGTTCCATACTATAAACCGATTGTCTGACAGCTTGCAAGGATTGCTCGATTCGACCAGTGGCTTCCTTGGTGCCCGTAGACATCTTGCGGATTTCTGCGGCAACAACCCCAAATCCTGCTCCTGCCTCACCCACCCGAGCAGCTTCAATGGCTGCATTTAGTCCAAGCAAGTTTGTCTGCTCTGAAATTTCCTTGATGTAGCCAGCCACCTCAGTCACATTACCAGAGTCCTCAACCGCCTTTTTCGTATTGCTTAAAATTTCCTCGGCTGTCGCACTAAGCTCCTCCGAATGGGCTGCTACATGCTGAATCCCTTCCACTAGCTTGCTTGTAACATCCTCTGCTTGGCTCATCAACTTCTTCAGTTGATCCTGATTATCCATACTATAGGTGATGCACATTACTGCCTCAATCTCATTCTGTTCATTCTTTATCGGATGAAAGTATGAATCAGCAGCAAACCCGAAAACTTCGGCATCATAGCGAACTCGGGTCTTTTCTCCGTCTACTAGCATTTTGAAGTTCTTGTGTACATCAGGGAGAGGGTCGCCTGCCTTGAAATCATAGACTAAACTTTTCCCCGACTGAAAGAATAGAAATTTTTCTTTATCCATTACAGATATTAAAACATCATGTCGTGCAGCTTCTCTAATAAACGGCATGGCAGACAAAACAGCTTCTACTTGATTCATAATATGTATCCACTTCCTTATATTTTGTTATCTACCCTACCCTTTATTTCGACATTTTCACCCCATGTGTTTAGTAAAATTAACATACTATTGACTATGGGATCTCCTAATCTGTATACATTCACCGTAGTTTCCTGAAGGGAAGCTGGTTTTAAGTCCAAACAGCGCATACCTACTGAATAGGCATGCGCTGACTGCATCACTTTTTGAAGACACACACTAATATTTAGTCCAGCTGTTCCCCATTAGTTTCGATCACACTCTTATACCAATAGAAGCTCTTCTTTCTGAATCTGGCAAGTGTTCCTTTACCTTCATTATCCTTATCGACGTATATGAATCCATAGCGTTTTTTCATTTCACCGGTTCCCGCACTTACTAGATCAATACATCCCCAAGGTGTATAACCTATTAAATCTACTCCATCAGCAATGGCTTCTTTCATTTGCTCAATGTGCTGCTTTAGATAATCAATTCGATAAGCATCTTGAATGGAGCCGTCTTCTTCCACTGTATCCACAGCGCCCAGACCATTTTCCACAACCATTAACGGGATTTCATATCGATTATAAATGTTATTGAGGGACCATCTCAATCCCTGCGGATCGATTTGCCAGTCCCAGGCGCTTGCTTTTAAATAGGGATTCTTTAATCCCATGGATAAATTCCCACCCACCTTCTCCTGATTGGGGTCTGCACTGACACAAGTGGATGAATAATAACTGAAAGTATAAAAATCTATGCATCCTTCTTTTAAGACGTCCTCATCATTGTCCTGCATCGTAATTTGGATATTATGTTCTTTAAAATATCGTTTGGCAAATCCGGGATAAGCACCTCTTACTTGAACATCTGAACATAGGAAATTACTCAAGTTATCCTTTTGTTGAGCGAGCAAAACATCATCGGGGTTACAGGTAAGTGGGTATGAACACATATAAGCAATCATACAGCCAATTTTAAAATCCTTATTGATTTCATGCCCCAGCTTTACTGCCTTTGCACTGGCTACAAATTGATGATGCAAAGCTTGATACAGGTCCTGCTCATCCTTCACTGTAGCATGGGCAAGCTCTCCATTCCCCTCTGGCATCATCGCTCCAGCCATGAACGCCCCAAAAGACAAGGTTAAGATATTGATTTCATTAAAGGTGAGCCAGTATTTTACGACATCTTTGTATCTGTTAAAAAGAACTTCACAATATCTTACATAAAAATCGACCACTCTGCGATCTGACCAGCCGTTATATTTTTGGGTTAAATGAAACGGTGCTTCATAATGTGAGATTGTAACCAACGGCTCAATGTTGTACTTTTTTAATTCTGCGAACACACGATCATAGAACTGCAAGCCTTGCTCATTCGGCTCTGTATCATCTCCGTTAGGAAATATTCTGGACCAAGCGATGGACATTCTAAAAACCTTGAAACCCATTTCAGCAAATAATCGGATATCCTCTTTATAATGATGGTAGAAATCAATAGCCTCGTGACTTGGATAGTTCATTCCTTCTTCCAATACAGGCGTAATTCTTCGGGAAATAGTATGCGTCCCGGTTGTTATTACATCAGCAGTGCTTAGTCCCTTACCATCCACGTTATACCCACCTTCAAATTGGTTAGCAGCCGTGGCCCCTCCCCATAAAAATCCTTGTGGAAACTCCTTGGTTATATTATTGTTCATAGTTCATCATTCCTCCTAAAATATGGGTAGCTTAGACCATGACCGTCAACAAATCCTCTTTATAACCAATCGTCTTCTTCTCCGTTTCAATAACATCCAAGTAACTAGCAGTGTTGGCAACAATTACAGGAGTAGTCAGAACATAACCAGCCTCTTGGATAGCCTCCAGATCAAACTCCATGAGCAATTGTCCCTTTTTGACGGCTTCCCCTTGTTTTACTTTGGGATAAAAATGTTTACCTTTCAATTTGACTGTATCCTTGCCTACATGGATGAGAATTTCCACGCCCTGATCACTGGTAATTCCGATGGCATGACCTGACGAAAATAAGGAGGTTAATACACCATCTACAGGTGAAACGACCTTGCCTTCGGAAGGCTCAATGGCAATCCCTTTACCCAGAGCACCTGTCGAAAATGCTTCATCAGTTACCTCAGATAAAGGTTTTACATCACCCTTTAACGGACTAATTACCGTCTCCTGTCTTATTAATACTTCTCCTCCTTTTGCTGCTCCCGTTGAACTAACTTCTTTTTTCGTTTCTTTCACCTCATCATCTTTAAATCCGCCAAAAAACATAAGCAAGAAGCCTAATACGAAACTTACCAGGATACCAATAACAGCCCCATAAAATCCGCTGTCTATCCCTGACGGATTAATATAGCTCGGAATCGCGAAAATGCCTAAGCCGCCAATGATATAGCCTTTCGTTCCCATCATTCCGATAATACCGCCACCTACTGCAGACGCTATACAGCTTAAAATGAATGGTTTCTTACGTGGTAATGTAATCCCGTAAATCGCGGGTTCTGTTACACCAAAGATCCCGGAGATGACAGCTGGAATGGAAAGGGATCTCAGCTTTACATTTTTGGTTTTGAACAAAATTGCCAGTACGACACCTGTTTGAGCAAAGGAGGCTCCCAGCGTTGCAGCAAGGATCGGATCGAATTTGAGCACCGCCAAGTTGTTCATAGCGATAGGAACAAGACCCCAGTGCAGTCCAAAAATAACAAATACCTGCCAGAAAGCCCCCATGATAATACCTTCAATCATCGGGCTTAAGTTATACACAAAGAGGGTGGCTGCGCCAAGCAGTTGACCTGCCCAAGTCGAGAGTGGTCCAATCACAATCAGCGCTAAGGGTACAATAACTAACAAAGTGAAAAACGGAACCAAGAATGTTCTCACTACGCTAGGGATGACCTTTTTAAAGAAATTTTCTATTTTTGAGCCTACATAGGTGGATACGATGATCGGAAGAACCGTTGATGCATAGCTCATCAGAATGACCGGAATACCTAAGAAGGTGATATATACCGGTGACTCAAATATAGTGCCGCTAAATAAAGTGTATAGCGGTTTACCCGAGGCTGTTATCGTGCTAAAGGTTGGATAAACAAGTGACGCCCCGATCGCCATACCTATAAAAATGTTGGCATTGAATTTTTTAGCTGACGTATACCCCAGGAAAATAGGGAAGAAGTAGAACAAGCAGTCTCCTAATGCATTGAGAATTTGATAGGTACCCGATGTAACAGTCAGCCAGCCTATAGCTACAAACAAGGCCGTAAAACCCTTAATCATACCCGTGGCACTCAAGACACCCAGCGTGGGTGTAAATACACCTGAAATGGTATCAATAAACCTATTGAACAAACTGACTTTTTCACCTGATGTTTCTTCTGAATCACCTGCCTGGAAGCCGCCTATCGCAGCAACATCCGCATAAACCTCGGGCACATGATTACCGATCACAACTTGGTATTGTCCCCCGCTTTTTACCACCGTGACGACACCATCCATACTTTTCAGAACCTCTGTATTGGCCTTATTTTCATCCTTTAGCTTGAAGCGCAAGCGTGTAATACAATGAGTTAGACTATTTACATTTTCTTTGCCGCCGACATTTCTGATGATGTCTTTTGCTAATGTCTCATACTTCATTGTAACTGCCCCTTTATTTGTATTTATAAAAAAAGGCAAAACCAAAATAGATCAAATTCGATCTAGGTTGGTTTCGCCTGCATTACCAGTAACAATCCAAGGAGTTATTCAATTGGTCATTGAGTTACGCGCTGAATATGAATCGTTATATACAGTTTTTCTTCATCTGACAATACCGTGTCCAAGTATTTCTCAATTTTCAGCATACAACTGTAAGCTTTTTTGTACTTTGCTTTCACTTGCCTTAATAGAAAATCATCTTCCAGTGCTAATTTTTCTTTTTGAATTAACCGCTGAAAGAAAAACCTTAAATGTGTAATAAATCGTTCATAGCTAGTCGAGTGTTCATCCAGGGTAATATTGTAAGAGTACTTAATAATATTTAGGATATCCTGTATTTTTTGAGTTTGCTGAGCGACATCCGCTACTTTATGGTAGGAGCTGTTGACTTGAGCATTGATTAAATGAAGAGCTATATTACCTGCTTCATCTTCAGACAATCGTTTACCTGTTTCGTCTTCAATAAACTCCAGCGCTTTTAAGCCAACTCCAAACTCTTTAGGATAAAATTTTTTAATTTCCCAGATGAGCGGATTTGCATTTTTAAACCCTTCATCAAACATTTTAAATGCATTGTTCATGTGATCTGTAAGCGAAACATATACATAGTCGCTCAGCTGTGCTTCCAATATGCTTTTTCCATATTCAATGATGTCATAGCATAACGAAACATATTCTGTAGGGGCATCCTCTAACAGTAATTTAAATTTCTCTGAAGCATCTTTTTGTTTAAGTACAAACACCTTTTCAATTAAATGCTCTTCTACTTGTTCTCCTGCATTCTTTTTGAATGCAATTCCACGACCCATAACAACAAATTCATGCCTTTTTGAATCTTTGGCTATTATGGCGTTATTATTAAATATCTTTGTTATGATCATTCTGGCTGCCCCCCTGATCCCGCAATAATCTAAAAAAGGATTTAGATGCTGGGCGATATTTCAGATAGGTCACAAGACGGTAATAGCCGATCAAGCTTTCGCTGTAAACCAAACTATAATGTGTAGATTTATAAACCCATTAAAATGAAAGCGTATTCATAAAGAGGAATAAGCCCTACACTATCACTCACCTTTCTACGTTATTGCAAATCTGTATACAAAAAGAAAAGGCAAAACCCAACACATGGAAGTCCAGTTCCATGTCCCGGGTTTTGCCTTTTCAGTAACAATCCCAAGATCATAATAACATCGAATTTAAGTTTTGCCAACAAAAATGTTTGCGCTTTCTTTTTGGAAATATCCACATCGAATACGGCACATTACCCGTATAAAAATGTCAGCCGCCAATGTAGGACATGTTAATTTTTTTTCTGTTGTTTGCAGTCTGTTCTGTACGTTCATCGGAATACCGATCTATGCGTTGTTCCCATACTGAAGTAATCGCATCAAGTAATTCCTGATCATTCGCCCCGTTACGAAGCATCTGGCGCAAATCAAATCCGTCTGAAGCAAACAAACACGTATAAAACTTACCATCAGAAGATAAACGGGCACGCGTGCAGGATGAGCAAAACGAATCCGAAACCGAAGTAATAAAGCCAACTTGCGCGTCGCTGTCTTTATAACGGTAACGTTTTGCCACTTCTCCAAAGTAATTCTGATCTACCGGCTCCAACTCGTACTCATTCTTAAGGCGCTCCATAATTTCTTCTTTTGTTACTACCTTTTTGAAGCTCCATCCGGTATCGTTACCTACATCCATAAATTCAATAAAACGAAGAGTTATTCCCTGGTCCTTAAAATAAGCAGCCATCGGCAAAATCTCAGAATCATTAACACCTTTTTGAACCACCATATTGACCTTAATCTCAAAACCGATTTCTCTTGCAAAATCGATCTGCTTCAAAATAAACGCAGGCTTAATGCCCCGTCCATTCATCTGCCCAAATAGCTCGGGGTTCAGAGCGTCTACACTGACATTAAGCCGTCGCAGTCCCGCGTCATAGAGGCGTTGCGCCTGTTGCCCTAATAGCAAACCATTTGTGGTCAACCCTATATCCTCAACTCCACTGATAGACAAAATACTAGAGACAAGGTCGGGAAGGTTCGGTCGCATTAACGGCTCACCACCTGTGAGTCGTATTTTTTTGACCCCAAGGCCTACAAAGAACTCAGTAAGCCGATGAATCTCTTCAAACGATAGGCATTCGCTTTTGGGAAGAAAGGCAAAATCGTCGCCGAAAATTTCTTTTGGCATACAGTAGGAACAGCGAAAATTGCAGCGATCCGTAACAGATATACGTAAATCACGAATCGGACGCCGCAATGGGTCCTTCAGCGGATGTGAACTCATGTGACCACCTTCTTTTTTTCATTAGCTGTATTTGACGTTGCGGACATGGACACATGACGAGCACTTTCACTAGCCTCCGCTGACAGGCGGAATAAAAGCTGCGATATCTCCATCCTGCAGTACATCTGTAAGCAACGCGTACTCCTCGTTTACTGCAATTCGTGTAGAATTGATCGGCATGCCCGGGTATTTATCTGTGATCCAACTGTATAATTCCCCTACAGTTTGGCCTGCCAAATCTGCCATTTCTTCAAATTTTCCTGTTACTTCACGGAGTCCCGCAAAATAGTACAGCTTAATCATGACTGATTTCCTCCGGCTTTTTCTTTTGTTGTCCGATCCATTGTGTTCCGTTTTCCCATATCTCTCGCTTCCAGATCGGAACGATTTCCTTGATTCGTTCGATTGCGTATTCATTCGCCTTATACGCATCCGAGCGGTGTGGTGAAGAAACAGCGATGACAACGGCAATATCACCGATCTGAAGCTCACCAATCCGATGTGCAATTGCTACTCTTGTCCCTTCCCATTTCCGTTCAATTTCGTGGCCAATCTCTGCAAGCTTTTTCTCAGCCATAGGCACATAGGCATCGTAAGCAAGATACAATGTCCGTACGCCTTGGGTCCACTCTCTTACGTGCCCTGTAAACACGGTCACCGCTCCCGCTTCTGGTCTTAAGACATAATCTGCATAAATCTGCGGAAGAATGGGCTCCGTCACGATTTCAAATACACTCATCTTTTCCACCTTCCAGCCACCTGGCAAGCTACTCTGCTATGAAAACTCTGCTCACTATTTATATTTCCTGGATCTACACCCCTTGTTTAACCGAACAACTGATGGTATAGCTTTTGACCTCTGGCAATACTTCCAATACCGTGAATGAGGAGCCTTCCGTTTTTAAATAAAATCATTCGATGCTCAAAGGCATAAAATTCAACGAAATAAGGGGTCCTTTTTACACGTTCCGCCATAAGCCTGCCCATTTTCTCTGCATCGTCCAACGTAATCGGACGATGAGGGTCTGGAAGAACCTGCACTACATCCCGTCCGCACAGCGAAGCATACGCCGAGCGACGGGATGCGGTCAGTGCAGGAAACACAGGATGTTCTCCACAGGTCGGACAATTCTGATTGCGGATGCGGGAAATCCCTATGTCCATCTGCGTATTTTCCCATAGATCAAATAAATGAACCTTGCTGCGCATTTTATCACGTTTACCGCTCAGCCACTTCATGGCTTCTGCACTTTGGAGAGCAGCCGTCACTTGAACTGCGGGCGAGATGATTCCAGCCGTATCGCAGGTCTGATTGATTGCCGGCAGCGATGGCAGTAGGCAACGAAAACAAGCTGACTTGCCCGGCACGAACGGAAAAACAACGCCTGTGCTTCCAACACAGGCGCCGTAAATCCATGGAATTTCAGCCTTTCGTGCAGCATCGTTTATAAGCAGCCGGGTTTCAAAATTATCCGTTGCATCCATCAGCAATGTGCTTTTACCAGCAAGCTCTTGAGCAAGCCCGGTATCCAAGCTGTCGAGATAGGTATACAAGCGTACGTCTTCTCGTATCGCCTTTAACCTTTTTTCAGCAGCCGTTACCTTGGGGAGCATTTGTGCAGCATCCTGCTCCGTGAATAACTGCTGGCGTTGCAGATTCGACGTCTCCACATAATCACGGTCAACCAGGTGAATCTCTCCGACGCCCGCTCTTACTAATGTTTCAGCGATGGCGGAGCCTAGTGCCCCGCAGCCGATAATGGTAACAACAGCTTCAGACAGATTACGTTGTCCTTCACTGCCGATGGGTCTAAATAAGATCTGTCTTGAATAACGTTCCTTCATCACAATGTCCCCCTAACGTTGAAGAGCGATCGTTAACTTTGTGCTTTTTCCTGTGGCTCTCGCTAGAAACGTTAAAGGTGTCTTTATAATTTCTCCACTCTTAATGCTTTACTGCTGAAGTTCCTTTTGTTTCTCAAAGCGGTTCTGCTCGGCAGTTACGGGGAAACGTCCTTGATAATATAGCCATATGACGAGAATCAGGCTAGCCAGTGCCACTTGGGAGAGTAACATGAACCCAATGGAATATTGGCCAGTAGCCGCATGAATCGTCGATAACAAGATCGGAGGGAAAAAGCCACCCAGGCCACCCATCATGGATACAATTCCGTTCACTATGCCCGCCTGTTTATTAAAATAAAATGGAACTAGCTTGAAAATGACACCGTTCCCGATTCCCGCACTCACAGCGATAGCCAAGCACCCTACGGTATACAGGGTGATGTCTGGGGAAAAAGCCAAAAGAATCGCAGCGACCGTGTATACAGCAAACGTACCTACCAGCAGGAACAAGGGCTGAAAACGATCCGCCAGCCAGCCACCGATCGGGCGGAAGAATGTAGCAATTGCGATAAAGCCTGCTGTACGCATCCCTGCATCCACTTTATCCAGTTCGAAATTCGATACGAGAAAATTCGGTAGATACACCGTAAACGCTACAAATGAGCCAAACGTAATAAAATAAAAGAGCGAGAAAAACCAAAGCTTTTCATTTTTGTAAACCCCTTTGATTTGCTCCATAATGGGCGTCTTGACTTTAGCTTCATGACGGTCCCCAAAGAAGAAATTCAAAACGATAAAAACAAGCAATAGGATAAGGTACAGCTTGACTGTAAGTGCCCATCCTACCTGTGTCGCTACAATCGGAGCGGAGAAAGTCGTTACCGCTGTCCCCAGGTTGCCCACACCATACATCCCGTTGACAAAGCCATGTCTTTCTTTCGGATAGTACTTGGGCAGTGAAGTTACTCCAACCGAGAACACCGCTCCCCCAATCCCAAGGAACAAGCCACCGATAATTAAATCCGTCATCGTCGAAGCTTCACTGATATAGTAGACCGGAAACAAAAGCAAAACAAAGCTAACGAGGAAAACGATTCTCGCCCCGAAGATATTGGCATAATAACCAAGCGGAATGCGCAGAATCGATCCAAGCACGACCGGAATCGCCGTAACCATGGCCAGTTTTCCGGGTGGAATCGCAATATCCTCCGTAATGAACGGCATGAGGGAAGAAATGATGACCCACACCATGAATCCAAGAATCAGGTTCAATGTTTGTAGCGGCAACTGCATTTTTCTAATCATTTAACTCACCTTTTCAACTTTATTCTGTCGAATGTTTGATTTGTATTTTTCTGTTCCCATTGTAGCCGCTAGCCGTTCCTTTCGAATATAGGGGACTCCCCTTTCCCGGTCAGGGGAGTCCCTGAAAATAAAAAAGCCGCTTCTCGTAAGAAGCTGCTTGATTCATTGTAGATATATTATTGGATTAAAAATAATCTTCTTCATAAACTAGAAATCCAGCATTTTTTTCTTTAAAGCATATTGGACCAGCTCAGGCCGGCTTTTTAAGTTCAACTTCTCCATGATTTTAGCTTTATTCGCTTCCACGGTTTTGACAGAAATGAACAGCTTTTCGGCAACTTCCTTGTTACCGTATCCCTTTGCAACCAAAGGGAGAATCTCCAGCTCGCGCTTGGACAGAATCTCATACGGATCTTCGGTTTGTGATGTTGTGTCTTTCTTAATGAACTCACGCACGAGAGAAGTGGCCATTTTAGGATGGATATACGTCCCGCCCCCATGAATGGTACGTATGGCAAGCAATAACTCCTCATCTGGCGCATTTTTCAAAACGTACCCTGAAGCACCATTCTTCAAAATATGAAATAGATATTCTTCGTCGTCATGCATGGTCAAAATCAGAATTTTAGTATCAGGATGGTCCTCTTTAATCTTGCCTGTGGCGATCAATCCACTTTCGCCTGGAGGCATGCTGAGGTCCATAATTAGAATATCCGGCTGATGTTTGGCTACCATAGTATACGCTTCAATCCCGTCCGCAGCCGTTCCGACAACCTCCATATCCGATTGGAAGTTGAGAATCATGGAAAATCCGCTTCGTACAATGGCATGATCATCCGCTAATACAATTTTGATCAAGTTTCTATTCCTCCTCGTGTCCAATCGGAATTTGTAAAAAGACTTTGGTTCCTTGGCCAACATTCGAAAGGACGCCAAAACTTCCACCTACCAGCTCTGCTCGCTCCTGCATACCATACAAGCCAAGTCCTGTTCCAATAGGCTTGCCCCCCTTATCAAAGCCAATCCCATTATCCTCTACAGTCAAACGAAGCGCGTGTTCGTGCTCGGACAAAGTAACTTTAACGGTATCCACCTGGGCATACTTTAACGCATTGAGCACAGCCTCCTGACAGACGCGATAAATGACTGTTTCTTTTTCGCTTCCATACCGCTTCTGGGGAAGATCAGATACGAACTCAACCACTAGACCAAAACTTTGCTCGACCCGCTTAAAGTGGGAACGGAATGCCGCCTCAAGTCCAAAATCATCAAGGGTAGCAGGACGAAGATCCACAGACAGGTTGCGGATATCATCCAGCAAGCGTGTCATGGATGCTTCTGTTTGTTTCATGTTTTTAATGAGCTGCTCATCATTCGTCATGTATTTTAATACCCGTAGTTCAACAACCGCGCTCATCAATTCCTGGGCGACGCTGTCGTGCAGCTCTCTGGAAAGCCGTTTACGCTCGTTTTCCTGTGCTTCAATAACATGTTTCATCATTTTGTTCTGATACAATTTCTCCTGCGTCTGAAATTGCGGGGTCAAATCTCTCAGCATCAGCACCCGGATTCCATTTGTAGAATCAATCGTATGAAAAGAAGCTGCATAGGGAACCATTCCATTGCTTTTCGTCTCCAGATAAACCTGAAAAGAAGCAAAATTGTTGGATTCAGGCACATTGAAATAACAGTCGAGGCAGGTACGGGGCTCTGTGTCGCTTGTATAGCCTCTGCATGTTCCACATAAGGCCCTGTCCTGTCCTTCATAGAGTTGAATGAGAACGTCATCGTCTACAATCTCCTCAGCCGCCGGGTTCATGGCTAGGGTTTTCCCTTCCCTATCAAAAAAGAAGATAGCTTCTGTACTGTTCTCAAACATCTTCACCATTAGCGCACTCAAAGAGTCTGTCCCTATAGACAATGTCAATTCAGATCACTTCCTTCCCGTTCAACTCTCCAATTCCCCTATGTGCCAAGGTTTCCAAATCACGCATCATAGCTTCGGTCATCAGCTGTTCTTCTCGAAATCCACCCAGCAGCACACCCGCGACGCGAGCATCATTCCACAGGGGCACAGCGCCGAGACTCTTGAGCTTCTCGGATTGAACGATTGGATAGTTAAACAGGTTGTCTGCCCCAACAAATTGATGAACAGATGGAATAAAGATAGATTTCCCGGTTTTAAACACGACTCCTGCTATGCCCTTTCCAGATTGCAGTACAATCCGCTTAAATCGATCATTCAAATTGCCAGCGGCGTTTTTCCATTTAATGACGTATTGATATTCGGCCGGTTCAACCAGAGCAAGTGCCATAAAATCATAACCGAAATGTTCGCGTATTCGCTCAAGCTCCCTTTGATAATCCATCTTATTATTCATCACTCTCTCCTAATAAAACTAGGAAAGAAGGCAGGGCCCGCTTTCCTAGTTTGATTTATGTCTTCTGTAAAGGATATAACTTCTGCGCACATAATTCAACGGAACACTCCACACATGTACAAGCCGGGTAAACGGCCAGAATGCAAAAATCGCAAAACCCATAAGGACATGAAGCTTGAACGAGATCGGTACGTCTCTCATCAGTGTAGGGTCAACACGGAATATGAACAAACCGCGGAACCAGATCGAGATAGTCTCCCGATAATCAAATTCCGGCTGAACCGCATTCGTTACGAGAGTGGCAAACATCCCCATGCACACAAGCGCCAACAGCAATACGTTTACAATCAAATCAGAAGCTGTACTTAAACGACGCACATTACGAATTGTAAAACGTCGAGAGGTAAGTATCAACATCCCAAGGAACGTCATGGCTCCAAATATTCCACCAATATAGACCGCTCCAATGTGATATAGATGATCGTTTACCCCCAGTGCATGCATCCAGGTTTTGGGTATACCCAGACCAGACACATGACCGAAAATAACTGGAATGATCCCCAGGTGGAATAAGAGGCTTCCGATCATCAATTGTTTCTTTTCAATAAATTCGCTCGATTTTGCCGTCCAATTGAATTGGTCCGTTCTATAGCGGAAGATATGGCCTACGATAAAAATGACCACACACATATAAGGGAAAATGACCCATAAAAACTGCTCCATCATCATAGCGTGGCTGCCTCCTGTTCTACGCAAGCTTTAAGCGTTTCGCGCAGTCCCTTGACCAGATGAAAATACGGGCTTTCCATTTTTTCCAGCGCTTTAAGCAAATGATAAGTGCCGTCTTCCAAAATCGCGATCGGCATGCGGAAATTTTCTGTCGTCTTTGCATCCTGTACCCATTCGGCGGCATACAGGAATTCACACATGAGCGGTAGGTAATCCGGCAGCTCACCATCTGGCATTTCAAGACCATACATTTCATAGAGAACCTTTAACTTTACCAGCATTTGTCCTCTTTCTTTTGCATCTTCAAACTTGAAGTAAGTCATATATAGTGCGCAATTTTTTTGAAAATCGAAGGTTTCTGTATACAGTTCCTGGATCTCTTCCATACTAAACTCTTGCATAAGAGACCAGTACTTATGAGCATGCGTATACGCAGGATGATCCGGATCAAATGATGCTTCCAGAAAAGCCGGATGAAAATCCAGCTTTTCCGGGTACATGAGTTGTTGGGCGAAAAACCCGAATGAAGGCTTGAATTCATACAGTTTCGCTACATTAATCACGCCAAATACCCCCGTAGAAGTTTTCTTCATACATTTGCTTGCCTGATTTCGAAGGCTCTTCCATTCCCGTGGAGCTTGCCAGGCTACAACCGCTACAGCCAGCTCCTGCAACTCCACAACCTTCCATATTCCCTAAGGTATCACCGTAACCAGCAGCTCCTTGGGCGCGATATGGATTAGAATAACCCTCTTTATGCGATGTTGGAATAACGAAACGGTCCTCGTATTTGGCAATGGCCAGAAGCCGGTACATCTGCTCGGCCTGACGTGCTGTCATGCCGGTGCGTTCCAGACGGCTTTCATCGAAAGATTGTCCTGTGGACTGGGCACGCATATAGGAGCGCATCATAGCCATCCGCTGCAGCGATTCTTTCACCGTCTGGGTGTCGCCCGCCGTCAACATATTGGCAAGATACTGAATAGGCGTGCGCATTTCTTCGATAGCTGGAAAGATCATATCTGGATTCTCGATGGAGTCTTTCCCTTCAAAGTAATTCATGATCGGACTAAGTGGTGGTACATACCAGACCATCGGCAGCGTGCGGTATTCCGGATGAAGCGGGAATGCCAGCTTATACTCAATAGCAAGCTTGTAGACCGGTGAGTTCTGCGCAGCCTCAATCCAATCTTGCGAGATCCCATCTTTTTTTGCCTGCGCAATTACCGCTGGATCACTTGGGTCCAAGAACAAATCACACTGTGCTTTATACAGATCTTTCTCATCCTCTTTAGAAGCAGCCTCCTGCACCTTATCCGCGTCATACAATAGAACGCCAAGGTAACGAATTCGTCCGGTACACGTCTCGGAGCAGACGGTTGGCAACCCGGCTTCTACGCGCGGGAAGCAGAAGGTACATTTCTCTGCTTTGTTCGTCTGCCAGTTGAAGTACACTTTCTTATAAGGACAACCCGTCATGCAATATCTCCAGCCGCGACATGCTTCCTGATCCACAAGCACGATGCCATCCTCGTCCCGTTTGTACATGGCACCTGAAGGGCAGGATGCGACACAGCTTGGATTCAAACAGTGTTCGCAAAGCCGAGGAAGATACAGCATGAACGACTTCTCGAAATTGAATTTAATCTCTTCTTCAATTTTCTGAATATTGGGATCGAGAGGTCCTGTCACATGGGTACCTGCCAAATCATCCTCCCAGTTTGGCCCCCAATTCAGATCCATTTTTTCGCCTGTTACAGCAGATTGTGCACGCGCGACCGGAGAATGCTTCTGCTCTTTGGCGTTGGTCAAATGTTCATAATTGTAAGTCCAGGGTTCATAATAATCCTTCATTTCAGGCATATCGGGATTGTAGAAAATTTTACCGAGCGCTATCTTGGACAGCTTGTTCCCTGACTTCAGTTCAAGTTTCCCTTTGCGAAGCTGCCAGCCCCCCTTATACTGTTCCTGGTCTTCCCAGCGTTTTGGATAACCAATACCGGGCTTCGTTTCCACGTTGTTGAACCACATATATTCCGCACCTTTGCGGTTTGTCCAAGTTGTTTTGCACGTCACGCTGCACGTATGGCAGCCAATACATTTATCCAGGTTCATGACCATGGCAATTTGAGCTTTAATCTTCAAGCCAGTTAACCTCCTTCATTTTACGTACCGCTACGTACACATCGCGCTGGTTGCCGATTGGACCGTAATAGTTGAACCCGTAGCTAAGCTGAGCGTATCCGCCAACCATCTGGGTCGGTTTGAGATGAATTCTTGTTGGCGCATTATGACTGCCCCCGCGTGTATCCGTGATTTCGGAGCCTGGCACTTGAATGTGCTTATCTTGAGCATGGTACATAAACATCGTTCCTCTTGGCATCCGGTGACTGACAACTGCTCGGGCGGTTACGACACCGTTACGGTTGTACACCTCCAGCCAGTCATTGTCGGCAATAGCATGAGTTGCTGCATCTTCGTTATTGATCCATACCGTTGGGCCTCCACGGAACAACGTAAGCATATGCTGGTTATCCTGATAAGTGGAGTGAATATTCCATTTCCCGTGTGGAGTCAGATAAC
Source organism: Paenibacillus sp. ALE2 (assembly GCF_054113385.1). Taxonomy (NCBI): domain Bacteria; kingdom Bacillati; phylum Bacillota; class Bacilli; order Caryophanales; family Paenibacillaceae; genus Paenibacillus; species Paenibacillus sp. ALE2. The sequence goes on along the minus strand of NZ_CM134213.1, from coordinate 3,299,352 downwards.
GAAGCACAAGTGAATCCTGGCCACCCTTGATTTCCCGATCACGTGTACCGAATACCATCGGTGGCAAAGTCGGTTTATAGATAGGCAGCGACTCCCCAAACTGCTGGAAGATTTCATGATCGATATAGAAATGCTGTCTTCCTGTCAAAGTCCGGAACGGAACGAGACGCTCAATATTCGTGGTAAATGGCGAGTAGCGACGTCCCTGCTTGTTAGAGCCACTGAATACCGGTGTCGGTATAACTTCACGCGGCTGCGCTGTAATGCTTTGGAACGTGATCTTCTCGGCGGCGCGGTCGGCTGAGATGTCCATTAGCTTCACACCGTGATCCTTTTCCGCCTCTGCGTAGGCTTTTTGCGAGACACGACCATTCGTTGCAGACGAAAGATGAAGAATCGTATCAGCCACTTGACGGGCTGTCTGGATCTTCGGCAGTCCATCTTTAATGGACTCATCGTAATAAACCCCGTTCAGCTTCTTCAATTCCTCATATTCATCCGCTACCGAGAAGCTAACGCCATGCGCGCCCGTTTTTCCAGTAGCCAAATTTGGACCGAGCGAAACATATTTATCGTAAATTTTGGTGTAATCGCGTTCTACGATGCTGAAATTAGGCATGGTTTTACCCGGCACAGCTTCGGCCTCGCCTTTCGTCCAGTCCTTTATAAGCCCCATCGGTTGCGCAATTTCGCCTATGGAATCATGCCCAAGCGGTGCAGTTACAAGGTCTTTATATATTCCCGGTAGATGCTCTTTGGCCATGTTCGAGAAGGTTTCAGACAGCTGACGGTAAATATCCCAGTCCGAGCGGGATTCCCAAAGCGGATTCACCGCAGGATTAAATGGATGCACGAACGGATGCATGTCTGTCGAGGACAAATCCGTCTTCTCATACCAGGTTGCCGCCGGAAGTACGACATCCGCGTACAATGGCGTTGTGGTCATCCGGAAATCAAGTGCGACCATCAAATCAAGCTTTCCTTCCACATCTTCCCGCCAGACGATTTCCTCAGGCTTCTGATCTTCGTTCGGCCGGGCAAGCAGCGCGTCGGAGGCTCCGAGCAAATGCTTCATGAAATATTCCTGTCCCTTGGCCGAGCTGGAAATGAGGTTGGACCGCCAAATAAAGAGCGAACGCGGAAAGTTCTCCGCTGCCCCTGGATCTTCAATAGCAAAACGAGTCTTACGCGATTTAATCTCTTCCACAGTGTGGTTAATGATTTCCTCGTTTGACTTCTTGCCTAATTGCGCCGCCTCTTCGGCGAATAGCAGGCTGTTTTTATTAAACTGCGGGTAAGAAGGCATCCAGCCCAACCGTGCAGCAAGTACATTGTAGTCCGCCGGATGTTGGTAACTGACCTCTCCCCCAGTCGGCGATTTCAATGTGTCGGTGCCGCTTTCTTCATACCGCCACTGTTCAGTTGCAAAATAGAAAAACGAAGTAGCATTTTGCAACCGAGCCGGTCCCTGCCAGTCTTTGGCAAAGGCAATCGTTGACCAGCCTTCAATAGGACGGCACTTCTCTTGACCTACATAATGCGCCCAGCCTCCACCGTTAACACCTTGGGAAGCCGTCAGCACGACCAGGTTCAAGATGGAGCGATAAATGGTGTCACTGTTGAACCAGTGATTGATCCCCGCCCCCATAATGATCATGGAACGTCCTTGAGTGTCGATGGCGTTCTGAGCAAATTCGCGAGCAACTTGCACTACGACCGATGCCTTGACTCCCGTGATCTTCTCCTGCCAGGCAGGAGTGTAATGAGAAGCTGCATCGTAATAATCCTTTGCATTATGAGGGCTATCATTGCGAGCGACACCATACTGACTCATCATCAAATCATATACGGTGGCTACGAAGCGCTCTGAACCATCAGCCAGACGTACTTTTTTCGCCGGAATGACACGTTTGAATGTTCCGTTACCTGTGTTATCAAAATAAGGGAATACAATTTCTTCCCATTGCTCGTCATGACCTTCCACCGTGAGCGCAGGCTCAACCTTGGTTCCATCTTCCCGTTCCAGGATCAGGTTCCATTGCTTATCCTGCTCCCAGCGCTGTCCCATTGTACCGTTCGGGACCATCATTTCCCCTGCTACTTCATCGAAAATGACTGGCTTCCAATCTGCATGCTGTGAAGCATCCCCCAGATCACTCGCCCGCAGAAAACGCCCACCTTTCCAGGCTCCTTCGTGGGGATCAAGCAGAATCATGAATGGCATATCTGTATATTGCTTGGCATAGTTAATGAACATGGGTTCCTGACGTTCCTGGTAGAACTCATCCAGAATGACATGTGTCATCGCCTGTGCCACAGCGGCGTCTGTACCCGGATTGGGTGCAAGCCAGTTGTCAGCGAACTTCACATTTTCCGCCAAATCCGGAGCCACGGATACGACCTTGGTTCCTTTATAGCGTACTTCCGTCATAAAGTGAGCATCTGGCGTCCGGGTAAGCGGCACATTCGAGCCCCACATGATCAGGTAGCCCGCGTTGTACCAATCTGAGGATTCAGGTACGTCCGTTTGCTCACCCCAAATTTGGGGAGAAGCAGGCGGAAGATCAGCATACCAGTCGTAAAAGCTCAACATTTCTCCACCAAGCAGAGAAATAAACCGCGCTCCTGAGGCATAGCTTATCATTGACATTGCTGGAATAGGGGTGAAGCCTGCAATCCGGTCAGGACCGTATTTGCGAATGGTGTAAATTAATTGCGCCGAAATCAGATGCAGAACATCATCCCAAGCCACACGAACATGCCCGCCTTTGCCGCGAGCCGATTTGTAGAGCTTGGCTTTCTCCGGGTCTTCGACAATGCTGGCCCATGCGTCTACCGGATTGCTATGCTCCTTGAGGGCAGCTTGCCAGAGTCGCAATAACTTACCGCGCATATATGGATATTTCACACGTAACGGGCTGTATTCATACCAGGAAAATGAAGCACCACGCGGGCATCCACGCGGCTCAAATTCCGGCATGTCTGGACCGCAGGAGGGATAATCGATTTGCTGATTTTCCCAAGTGATGATGCCGTTCTTAACAAAAACCTTCCAGCTACAGGAGCCGGTACAGTTAACACCATGCGTCGTGCGAATCACTTTGTCGTGAGACCAACGCTGGCGGTACACGTTTTCCCATTCTCTATTTTTTTCTTCAAGGATTGACCAATTTCCGGAATAGCTCTCGATTGGTTTGAAGAAGTTGAGACTGTATTTTTTTTTCATCGGTGATCAACGCTCCTTTTCAGAATGAATCAGCCCATCGCAAACTCACGGGGAAGATTCATTCGCTTACTCTCATTATGTAATTCATTCCTCTCCGTTCCCATTAGGGAATGTCCTATAGCGCTATAGAAAATCCCTCGTTCTAAGGAAAGATACAAAAAAAGCCCCCCTCTACCAGAGGGAAGCTTGTATGAATAGATTAATTGTTCTTTTGGCCTGTTAACAGGAGCATTATAAAGGAAATGAATATGATCGAGCATGTCCAAGCCCAGGCCATAGGAAGATGACCAGAATCCACTGCAATATAGATGGCTGTAGGGATCGTTTGTGTTTTACCCGGAATATTTCCGGCAATCATCAGCGTAGCACCGAACTCGCCCAGCCCACGGGCAAAACCAAGTATAAAGGCCGTTTTAAAAGAAGGGAAAATCAAAGGAAAGGTGATATATCGGAAGACCTGCCATTCATTTGCCCCCATCGAGCGCCCTGCGTTTTCCAAGTCACGATCCACTGCAGCGAATCCCATTCTCAGTGTCCGATAGACTAGGGGAAAAGCCACAACCACCGCGGCCACGACCCCAGCCCACCATGAGAATACAATAGGCTCGCCAAACCAATGCTCCACCAAACGTCCAAACCCACTTTTTCGTCCGAGTAAGATTAGCAGTAAAAATCCAACTACCGTCGGCGGGAGCACCAAAGGCAGCATAAGCACGGTTTCAACGAGTGTTTTCCCTTTAAATAATCCTAACCGCGACATGGACCATGCCGCAAACAAGCCTAATAGGATCACCAAAACGCTGGATAACAGTGCAATCTGTAACGATAATCGAATCGGAGGCCAATATTCGCTCCAATCTATAGCCTGCATGCTCACTTCGGTATGGTAAATCCATACTTAGCCATAATGTTCAGAGATTCTTGCGATTGAAGGTATTCATAGAAGCTTTCGGCTTCTTGGATGTGTTTGGAAGCTTTGATGATCCCGATAGGGTACTCAACCGTTGAATAAGTTTTAGAGTCCACCTCAAAAGCAATTTTCGCCTTTTGCGAAGTTAACGCATCTGTCTTATACACAAATCCGACATCTGCGTTACCCGTTTCTACATATTGCAGCACTTGTCTAACATCTTTTGCCTGAACAAGCTTGTCTTGTAACACATCCCAAAGCTTAATGTTCGTCAGTGCTTCCTGTGCATATTTGCCTGCAGGAACACTCTCAGGAATACCGATTGCTACCTTTTTCACTTCTTTTTGCATTAAATCCTTTACACTCGTGATGCTCGTCGTCCCGTCAGCAGGGATCACCGCTACCAACTCGTTCGTCAGCCATGTTTTTTGTTTATTGCTCTCTATTAAATGCTGATCTACGAGAGACTTCATGTTTTTCTTCGAAGCAGACAAAAACAAGTCCGATGGAGCTCCTTGCTCAATCTGCTTTTCCAGTGCACCAGAACCACCAAAGTTGAAATTCAATTGAATACCTTTATGGGATGATTCGTACAATGTCTGGATTTCTTTAAGTGCATCTGTTAAGCTCGCAGCCGCGGAAATGGTCAGTTCTACAGTTTCAGTCTTTTTCGATGAATCCTGGCCGGAGACCTCGTTCTGGACCGCGCTGCTACCACTTGAAGCTGATTGTTGCCCCGCACCGCACCCTGCTAGTAATAACACAACACAAAAAGCAAAAAAGAGTGCCTGGCTATGTTTGATAATTTTTTTCATTTTGTTTGACTCCTTACGTCTAGCCTGTCATGAAGTGATAGGTTTCATTATGAATGGGGTTGTGCCTGTCTGGTACGTTCAACTAGTGTACAATTCTCAAGAAGAATATGATTATAAATGTCCGCTTCCAGGTCCTCCAAACGCTTCAATACAAGTCGATGTGTGCCACAAGCTTCCTGTAACGGCTCAAAGCCATTGGTAATCAAACGCAGCTCCTGCAGTGAATCCACAACCGCTTGGTGTTCGTCTTGCAACTCGGATAAGTGAAAAAGAAGTGCGTCCACACGCTCAAACGTCGAGTCCTGAAAAAACGCTTGAATCAACGGAAACAGAAGACTTTCCTTGAATTGAATATGTACCGTTAACTTCTGTTTAAGCAAGGTATAAAGTTCATTCACTCGCTTCAGGTGCGAATAGCGTTCGCCATGAACCCGTGTTAGCTTGGTAATATACGGTGTGAGCGCCGCTAGTTCTTCACACAACTTTGTATGATACTCATCCTGAATATAGGCGATCAGTTCTTTGGGTTCTAGTGAGGAGGGTTGCATTTGCTTATGCTGTGCCTGATTTTCCTCCACTTCATGCACCCGCGCCAGCAGTTCACCAGCGTGCAGCCCCCGGCTGGCAGCCGCTTCACGGAGCGATATTTTTCCGCCACAGCAGAAGTCAATCCGTAGTTTACGGAACAAGTCACTTGTTTTGGGTACTTCTTTTACAATGTCCGCTACCCATGTTTCTTCCGTTAACTGGCTCATTTTCATTCCCCCATCTTACTTCAGTTTTATACTTAACTCTCATTTTATGTCTCTCTCAAGGCTGAACCAATTAGGGCGATCCCTTTTTCACTCGTGGAAAGAGCCTGATTATAAAAAACCTGAGACCAGCTGTTCAGCTGCTTCTTTGCCTTGAGCGATACAATCCGGAATGCCAACCCCTCCATAACCAGCACCACATAAAAATACACGCGGAAAATCCTGTGACAAATCATGTCTCACCTTCGCCATCTGCTCTTTGTGTCCTATCGGATATTGTGGCATGGATTGATTACACCGACTGACTTCAGTTAATTCAGGTTCAGCATCGATTCCCATTAAATCCTTCAGGTCTTTGCGCGCCGCAGCTACAAGTTCATCGTCTGTCATCTGAACCCATCCCTGTGCGCCTGCATGCCCAATGTAAGTCCGTAAGAGTGTATATCCTTCAGGTGCGGTATGGCTCCACTTTGTCGATGACCAAGTACAGGCCGTAATCATTTTTCCTTCTTTGCGGGGAACTAAAAATCCAGTTCCCTCATAGGCAAGATGAAGGTCTGAATTTTTATACGCCAGGGAAATATTCGCTACCGAAACGTAGTTAATCTTATGGAGCCAGCTCACACTTGCGATATCGGAAAATAATGTAGCCGCCTCAAAGGCTGGAACTGCACAAATCACTGCATCTGCATCTATGATTTGCCCATGGTCTAGCACTACTTGATAACCGTCCTCTTTTCTCACCTCAGCCACACGCTGTCCCATCACAAAATGGACGGTGTCGAGCTTTTCCTTTAACCGATCCACAATGGTCGATAATCCATGTCGATAGGAAAGAAACATGCTTTTCTTGGCGATATCCGGCAATTTGTTAGGTGCACCCGACTTTCTCCCCGCTCCTTTAGCCATACCTATAATCAAACTTCCATGCTTTTGTTCCATCTGTTTAAATTGAGGGAAGGTTGACTTGAGGCTAAGAGAATACGTATCACCAGCGTAAATACCAGATAGCAAAGGCTCAGTAATCTGCTCCAACACCTCTTTACCTAGACGCCGCTTGATAAAATCCCCCAGAGATTCATCCATATCGCCTTGCTTGGCTGGAATAATTAAATCCAGAGCTGCGCGCGCTTTTCCCAGTGGAGAGATTAGCCCTGTTCGAATGAAGGGAGTCAACTTTGTTGGAATGCCTAAAATAAAGCCCATCGGCATGGTATGCAGCTTGCTTTTATGCAAAATGGAGGCCGACTTGGCCTTCGGGTTTGTTGACACCAAATCGGCTTCCAGCCCCAATTCCATAGTCAGATCCAATATAGCCGTCTTTCTGGCCAGAAAAGCATCCGGTCCTTTTTCGATCATAAAATGGTTTTGGCGAACCGTTTGCAGCTTTCCTCCCAGACGGTCGCTTTTCTCCACCAGTGTAATCTCCACTTCAAGCTGCCTGTCCTCCGCTAACTTTTTCACATAAAAGGCAGCACTTAAACCGCTTATTCCTCCACCAAGGATCACAACTCTTTTAGCATTTTTATTCATGAGCACACGTTTCCTTCCCCACTCCAGGCATATATGCACAATAAGGGTCACTCTCCAAATAGTCTCCTGTGATGGCAAAAGCCCTTGCTCTGGAGCCTCCACAGACTGTATTGAATTCGCAAACTCCACATTTGCCTTTAAGCAGAGATTTATCCCGAAGATGGTTCATAATCGGAGAGTGCCGATAAATATGGGCCAAACTATCCTTTCGTACATTCCCGCAAGTTAGCGGTAGGAAACCACTCGGGTACACTTCGCCGATATGACTGATAAAAACAAATCCATCGCCATCATTTACGCCTTTCGGGGCGCGTCCCAAGACATCTGCCCTTTTTTGTTCGGACGTTGTGTTATGCTGTCCTGCTTTGTGCTTTTCCTGTAGGACAACCCTTCGATAATGAGGTGCTTCGGTAGCCTTTACACCACAGGGCATCTGTTGCTGTATCTGATACAACCACTTCATTACAGCCTCATGCTCATCAGGAGTAATCATATCTTTTTCCATCCCACGCCCGGTTGGAACCAGAAAAAACAAGCTCCATAACACCGCCTGCATTTCCTTTACCTTTTCTGCAATTCGCTCCAGATCATGAAGATTGTATCGGGACACGGTGGTGTTCACTTGGATAGGGATGTTCAATTCCTTCAAATATCCAATTCCCCGCATGGTCGTATTGTAAGAACCCACAGTCCCGCGAAAATGATCATGAATGTCCGCGCATGAACCGTCCAGGCTAAAAGCCCATCGTGATAAGCCAACCCGCTTTGCTTTTTCGACCGCTGCTCTTGTCACTTTTGGGGTAGCACTGGGAGTCATGGAAACCGATAGCTTTTTCTCCTCAATTGCATATTGAGCCAACTCAAATAAATCAGGACGCGATAACGGATCTCCACCTGTGAAAACCACCAGTGGTTGATTCATTTCAGCGATTTGATCGAGCAGCTTTTTGCCCTCTTCAAATGTCAGCTGACGAGGGTCAGGCTTATATTGGGCTTCCGCTCTACAGTGAAGACATTTTAATGCGCAAGCTCTCGTTACCTCCCAAATGACGATAAACGGGTCTACGCGATAATCTCGTGGCGTTTGCAAAGATATCATTGATGTCTCTCCTTTTTAAAAATATAAAAACAGCACAGATACATAGAGCATCAATGAAAATCCAATTTCAGCCATGCCTACATGCTTTGCCTTTAACTCGAATTTAGGAAGCCATATAGCTCGTATGAACAGAATTAAAAATGGAATAACCAAAAACACCTTGATCCAGGCGGCCAACAGCACAATGATCAGATGATAGATAATAGACGCATAATAGTAACGTGGATTTTTTCTTTCACGGATGATCGTTTTAACATAAAGAGCCGTTCCTATGAAATAACATACCAACAGCAAAAATAGCTCTGTGGTTAATGTCCAATCTCCACCTTCTCCAATATGAACAACAGGGTATATAAAAGAACAGAAAAGCAGAATCGCGGTAATGTCATTTAACAAAGCACGCTCATTCTTCATTTTGGCGTAATACATATTAGCCATAAAAAAGAACAGGAGCAGAACTCCGTACCAGATCAACACAGGTTTAACCCATACTAGAGAAGCCAAAAGAGGAAGGAGTATTGCTCCGTATATAACAACAGGTTTACGGTATCTTTTACTGTTTCCCGTTTTGATCCATTGGAGAACAGGAAAACTAAATAAATAGATAAAAAACCAGCATACGAATAGAGGTATATGAATGAATTGTTTTGGAGAAGCAGCTAAGCCAAACAAAAATGGAAGAATGAGCATTGCCCAGGCTCCATGCTGATTGGGGATGTATCTACTAATCCCTTTCAAAGTCTTGATCCTTTTTTCACAATGTGTAACATCTTTATAGCTTCGGTTAATCGACTCATCATCCATTCCCCCAAAATTCAATTTTTCACCCTACTTTAATTCTAAGTATTCTGTCCAATTGAACCAATCAGGGAGTTCCCTTTTTTGTTTGGGGGAATAGCCTAACCTGAAGATAAACCTTCACTTTCTTTATAAAAACGTACCAAAATAATAGTCCAGCGCTTCCTGGGAGTATCCGTCATCTCCTTGCCAGGCTGCTACCGAATAAAAATCATCATTGCCGCCGCGGCGTCTACGAGGTGTGTCCCGTGGTGCCAGCAAGCCAGCATATCCCCATACCTCCATAACCACGTCGCGTTCATTTTTGCTGGATGGGAACACATCTTTCCAGCGCTTCTCCAATTGCCGCGCACCATTCTGAGCCTCACAGTCCTGAACGGCTTCCAGCATGTTATGAAGGATAGCCAGATCCTCATCCGAAACCTGGAACTCCTCTTCTTGACTAAACAATTCAAGGTCCATCCAGCAGTAAAGAAGGTGATTCAGCCGAATACCGCCCCATTTGATCCGTTCAAAATTCAGCACATTCAAATCCTTATTGACGTATTCCTTATCGGACATTAGTTTATGAAAATTACAATCCCCACAGCTGCTGTAATTGGGCAGAACAACAGGTCGCTCCCCATAGGTATGCATAGGCAGTTTTGCGGTTAATGCCCAGCTCGATAAGGCGCTTCGCAAATGAACCTTTTTCGTGGAAAGACTGTGCAGAAACGCCGCTGCCACTCGCTCTTTTGTAGCCTTTTGCTGGTGCAACTCATGTAACCTATTTATCATCTCATCATGCGTAATGGTGATCGGATCGAACATCAAGCCCTTGCTTTTGGCATATTCAAAATCCTCACCCGAAAAGGGTCCTCGCTCCTGCTTCCAGCCGCTGGACCAGAAAGTGTTCATGAGTATTTTCTTTGCTTTTTTATCCATCACACTTCTCCTTACTTATGCCAACAGTCTCACCTACAAGATCGCTATTCACCTTTATACTTAAAAGCAACGGCCGTATTTCCCGACCGCGGGTCAAAATAAGAAGAGATTTTCCCCCAGTCAAATTCATATTCCATATAGGGGTAAGGCTTGGTTTGACGATAGTTTGGCTTTACGGACAAATGTCGTTGTAACAAACGATCATGCTCCCTTTGACGCTTTCTTTCCCCTTCTTCAGACCAATTATCCCATGAAGTTGGAAATTGATTGCCCTGAAGCGAAATCTCCACAACGATGAGGGTTGAATCCTTAAAGCATACAGACACAAAAAAGTGCCGATGCAGCAAAGGAACCTGATCAAAATGATACCAAATGTAATCATTCCCTAGCTTTCTTACAGAATGAAAATATTTCGTGTACAAATCGGTCTCTAACAACTGCTCTTCTGTTAAAGAAGAATAAATCGCGTGCTCATTATCAACTTGAATGATGCCCGATTCCCAGTCATTCATTGCTGCCACTCCTTAAACTGATATGCCAATCTTCTACAGCTACTCTTTACCCTCGTTTGTCCACATGATGGAAAATGGCCTGCCAGGCTCGATCCAGCACGCGTGTATGTAATCGTCTAGCACAAACATTTCTAACGATACCAAGCACGATCACACCCACAAATACAACACTAAGTATTGTAATAGAGGGAACCCAATATTCGAACATGGCATTTATCAGCACATCCAGCAGATGTCGCTCCGGCTGCAAATATTCCACCACTGCAACAATACATGCTGCCAGCAATACGAGCACAGATAGGGTCATAAGCGTTGCATTGATTACTTTGTATCTGGCAAGCCCTTGCTGAAAAATGCGAGTGCCAGCATATTGCTCCAGCAAGATAATTTGCTTGTGAAAATCATCTTCCACCTGCTCTACAGGCAGGTCGTGCTTTTGAATCAATGCATGTGCTTTCTTCAGTTCGGATTGAATAAATAGGCTGCTCTGGATAGCAGATCCTAACTGACCTAAAACATTCATATCTTTTTACCTCATTTCAATAGTTTCTAAATTACGAGTATATCGTTTCATACTGAACATGACAATGTATGGAAAATTATAAACAAATGATAAGATAGGATAGTCTAATATAAAACAGAAGGGAGATTGGTCATGCAGTCAGTTGATCACCAACTCTATCTGGCTGAAAGCCATCGTATTCCTAAATTATCCATTTCACGGTACATTCAATATTTTAATATAAATGTCAAACCATTTTTGGAACAATGTATGGTTGAGCATACGATCCAAGGCTATGAAGTCTACAGATTCAGATTGACTGGCAGAAAAGCGCGGAGAATTCGATTCATGGAACTTCCTGCTGCTTCTACAAGTTGAAAGCAAATCGGTCGCCGAGCAATATGTGAAGTTAAAGCAACAGCTGACAGGCTTCCCAAAAGAAATAGAGGTACGCAGCGAATTGATGATCAGCACGCCCCAATCGAATTACCCCACACCACCACCGCAACATGTACAGCGGCGTGCATTCAAGCCCTTTTTTGCTGTTGAATATGTAGATGTGCAAGCCCCATATTTGGATGAATTTCGGCACATTATGATTCACAATAACGGCCCTGCCATGCGAAACATTCTTGAGCATAAAAAGTGGTGCTACATGATGATTGCCCTTGAAACATTGGAAGTGTGGTACCATCATGACGCCTTTCCGACATGGAATCAAATTCATATCATTGGCCTTTACCCAGAAGCTATGCTCCATTATAAAAAAGATTTCGAAGAAGGCTTGCAACAACATGCCGGAGTTACTTTTCAGGAAAACTTCGATAGACTCAAAAGTATTCGAACCATGCTGTACAAAACGATCGCTTCCAGGCTCTTCCCTACATGAGCTTATTAATAAAAATCAAAGTACCCTCGCCAGGTTCCCTCATTCTGGTGCTTGGCAAAATAAAAGCTACCCCCATCGACAATATTCAATTCGGATTTGGCATCTGACGCAATCTGAAACACAAATTCATAGCCTTCGCCAAAGTCGATGCCTGGTTGAATAAAGCTGGGATAGCCACCCATTTTGTGAACCGCATATATGTCCTCTACGATGTCCTCAAAATAGTCGGGCTCCTCCTCGTCCATATCATTGAGGGCATCGCCGTATTCCTCAGGAATATCTTCCCCGTCCCAGACTGGATAATCATTCTCTTTGAGCTCGGGGAACAGCGGAAATGCTTTGATTTGCATAAATGCCGGACCAAAATCTTTTTCAACCAAATCCTCTACCGACGTATACTCACGAATACACATATATCCTTCCATATCCTCATGATCCAGTACATCGGGAGACAGGAAGACTGTCAACAGCTTGATATCACGTATAGCCTGAGGAACAAAAGGCATAGCAGGCAGATACAATTGCATGATCGGAGCCATAACATTTCCCTGTACATCAATCGGCTGTTCCTCTGTCGGTAAAGCTACTGTGACTCTACCCATCCAGCTCTGATCAAGGGAACCCGACGGTCTGCGTCCCCCTGTATGAAAAATAGTAGCTTTACGTCTTAGAATCGTTCTTAGCTTCTCAATGGAGTTGCTGGACAACGAAATCACTCCTTCTAACCTAGAATAGAAACATCACAACATCCTCGCCTGCTCTACAACCAAACTCACTTAAGCGGTCTTCCATCTCTTGAATCTGGCGCAGATAGTCTTCCTGTACAGCTGGCAGCTCCTGTTCATTCACTAATGTCCCACCGAGTCTAGCGCGCGCATATTCGGCACCTTTCCACATCGCCTCAAACACAGCTTGCGGCTGCACCGTTCGTACCGCATCCATACTGAAAATCAAATCTGCAAAGCGATCCTCTGCGAGTGTACTCAACCAAAAGAAGCCGGGATCGGTTCCCGTATGTACGCTAAATAGTTCATCATAGCCTCCCGGACCGTGATGGTGTGCATGGAAAATATCCATATCTCCCCACTCCATTCCAAGGCTGAGCATGACATCCCAGATGTCCACTCCACGGTAAGATTGACCTTGATCTGCTACCAGCCTAAGCATGACAGTGTGTTCCCTCTCACCTTCCTGATCTACAAATGCTTGAAGTTTTTCCGCTTTTGCACGTGCATGAGCAGCGTCCTCCCGAGGAAGCACACGAACGGTACCCTTCTCCTCAAATCGCGCTGGCAGTGTGTTCATAAAGTCAGTAACCTTGGCTTCTTCCAATCGAATCTGCATCTCTACATTATCGAATATATCCATACAAATACAGATTTTATCATAATGGCATTCGCCTGCCGGTCTGCGTCCCACACTAGTCCATATCTGCAAATCATGGACATGCCCATACACAATATACCCCTTAAGCAATTGCAAAATATCTTCATCTGACAACGTAAAACCACTGAATTCCACATCAATCAGCCAATAGATATTAGCATCTGGCTCCACTTGATGGATTCCTTTTATCGTCTTCACAGGCTTCTGTACCAACTCTACGGCAAGAATGCTAGATACATCCTCACTCCCATGTTCCGGTAAATTCAAGAATTCCCCTCCTTATTACCTGTTTTCACTTAACAGTTTCCTATAATTCTCAATCTATATTAAACTATAAATCACCAAGCACAAAATAGTATAAAAACGGTGCTGGGTCGTTGAACATGATTCGTAGAAACTCAAAGCTTCGAAAGGGGAGAACTCATGATGCAAAAACTTTGGCAAAAAGGAAAGGCTTTGTCCCTGCCTATTATGGTGTCTGCATCGCTGATTTCTGGAGCGCTGTTGGTAAATATACCTGCAGCGAATGCAGCTGCAACCAAGGAATTGCTTCAGTTATCCGGGCAGGCTACTTACTATGGAGAGGTTGAGAATGGTCAGCCACACGGGCGCGGTACGATCAAATGGAGCGAATATAAGCAGTATTCGGGTGATTTTGTGAATGGCAAGCGATCAGGTACTGGGAAATATATAAATCAATACACGGATGCAGATGGACAACATCATAAAGTCGTATATAGCGGAACGTGGAGCAATGACACCATAAGTGGCAAGGGTACGCAGACTGATAAAGTGACGCAAACGGACGGAACGATACGTTCGAATGAAATCCAAGTCGGTACTTTTCAGAACAATGGATTACAGAACGGCTACCAAGTGATCCATGCTGTAGCCGATCCAGACTACAGCTTTACTTATAAAAATGGTAAAGAAGTGCTAAATATTTTGCACAGTAATCAGGATCTGGTCCAAAGGTGGCAGCAAGGAGAGCTTTTCTCCGTAAATTATAAAAATGGCTCCGTTCAAAAGGAATACTCCATGTTCCCTGAAGAGGTCGCAACCAAAGAACGTCAAAGACAAGCGGCCATCAAATATCTCAAAGGGATTACCGCCAAGATCACCCCTCACTTGCAGCAGTTTGAAAAGCTGTCCAAGCAGGTTCCTTTAAAATAAGCTAGAGTGTCGCACATTATATAGTAGCTTCTATGCATGATGGCCTCTCATTCTTATGGAAAGCTCCATTTGAACAGAGAGGCTTTTTTTCATTTTCTTCATGAGTAACATGTAAGAATTTCGGATCATAACAACTACTACTATTTTCCCTCATACCCCCTCATGAACTCATACAAATGACTTATTTTTCACAAAAACCCCCTCCTTTTTTTGCTAACCACCGCTAGAATCACTAAAATATTAAGTAATTATTTTAATCATCCGAGGTGGACATCATGGCTAAAATTATGGTTCCTCCTGAGAAACTAGAGGCGGTTTCCAGGCAGTTCGCACAGGCACGTGAACTGGGAGCACAAATTTGCGGACAACTGTCACAGCAAATTCAAATGCTAGAGAATAGCTGGGCAGGAACGACACAGCAGCGCTTTTATCAGGATTTTCATAAAGCACGTGGACAAATGGATGCTTTTACTCAAACGGTCGGTTCTGTCAGCACAGAGCTGCGTTCCATTGCAGTAAAATTCAAGGAAACAGATACCCAAGCAGACACAGGGATTAACCAAGGTAATCAGAGCGGGCAGATTAAGAGCAATGAAGGAGCATCTTCCGAAAAAAGAGGAAACGATCCAGCAGATATAGCCATTAACAGCCTGTCAGAAGCCAATAAATGGCGGGGGCAACTGGGCTTTGCCGGGACAGCGATCTATAGCGGTCTGGCTTCCACACTTGTGCTCACCAAAACAGTAGAATTCAAAAAAAGTCTGAAAAATCCCACTCGGGCGGTTATACATAATGCGGCATGGGTGAAAGGCAAAGGTAACAATGCTTTTATGCGTAATTTGGGCAAAAGCATAAACCGCCAATTCGCTAAACCAGGTATTGTCATGAAAGGCTTGAAGGGCTTTGACCGTTTAGCCGGAAAGCTTCAAATGGGTAAGCTCGGCCTTGGATTCAACAAAGCCAATAGCTTTCCTCAGTGGACGCGGAACGTTATTGCCGGGGTGGAAAAAGGACGTTACGGCATAGCCACTCGCCAAATTCCCGGCATGATTGCCAAAAAGCTGTACCCTATTAATGCCACCATGAATATTGTGGGCGAGGGCATCAGTCTGGCCGGAAAATGGAAAAGTGGGAAGCTTACCGGAACGGATGTCGCTGTATCTGCTTCTAACGTAGCGATCAAAACTGCCGCAACTTATGGCGGTGCTGTCGTTTTGGGGTCCGTAGGCGGTGCTATCGGCGGTCCGGTTGGTGCAGCCGTCGGTGCATACGTTGGCGGTACAGTGGGAAGCTGGGCAGGTGGAAAAGTCGCCAAGTTCGCCGAAAAAGGGATACGCTGGGCCAGCAAACTATTTAAATAACATACACTTAACAGAGAGAGAAGGAGCCTGACTATGGACAAACAAACGGTAATTTTAACGCTTGAGGAACTAGGGTTTGCCTTGACTGCACTGGGTGCAGAGGATATGGCTTCGGGTCTGCTCCAATCCTATTACGGGGAACTAACGGAGGATCGCTGGGAACTGCTTTTTCATGCTGCAACACATAGCCTGGTATCCAAGGGCTTGTTGGAACAGCAGGATGACGGGCAACAGCAGCTTGAATTTGATACGTTCATTGTTGACATGCTGGCTCATCTGGTACAAAGCCGCCAAATGCTGCGTGGATACAAGGAGCAACAGGACAAGCAAAATACATTAACGATACACCATGGAAATGGCCGTTTTTTGTATCACCTCTCCAGCCACAATGAACTCCATTTCTTTCGCTGGTCTTCCCCAGAAGACTGGCATCACGACATTGATCAATTATTCGACCTGTTTTCCCCAAACTTCAATGCACACTGCCGATACGTCGATCTGACAGAAGAACAGTGGAATGAGTTAACCTCATCCAACTTCACGATGCAGCAAATGGCAACGTGGAAGCTTCAAGAGTCGGCTGAGCAAATGATACAAGACTGGCGAGAAGATTTTAATCGTAATCACTGCAGCCTCGATAATTTGAGCCAGATGGTATACACGGACACGGATGAAGAGGGGCCTTCCGTTACAAATCTGCTATTTGTTCTTAAAGGAACGAATGATGTGTGGATCGTAAGAAATACAGAACTGGATATGCAGGCCACCCCATGTCTGCGCATTGAAAGTGTGACTGAATCAGACTGGAGAGAACGGATAACTCAGTTCATTCAGGCGTTTGTACCCGACGAGGCGGTATTCCGTGGATAAAATTGTATATCGCAGATCTCTGGCATTTTGGAAAGCCCTTGGTAGCTTGATGTTTGTGCTGATTTGTCTGTTTTTACTGTTGCTCATTTTTATCGACGAAGATATCTCTGCTCTGCAAATCTTCTTCTTTATTACGTCTGCTATGATTGGACTTCCTTTTTTCGGTAGTTATTTGGTGGTCTGTTTGAACAGAACGCTTCGTAAGGATACCTTCCTGTTCATCTTTGATGAACACAGTATTTCCGACGGTATTCGAACTGTCCCGTGGTCTGCAATCACTAAAGTTGAATTCGAGGGAGCCTCCATCCGCAAATGGTTGCGCCCTCGTTTCCCCACCTTTATTTTTCATCTGAATGACCGCAGCACCTGGGAAGTCAGCACCGATTATGTGTTGAACGATATGGAACTGAATCAAGCCGGGAAACAACTGCGAACTCTCATTAACCAGTATGGCAAGCCGAAGAAAAAACGTTTTTGATTTGCGCTCTCATTCCATGAATTTCTTTTATTCCAGCTTATTCTTTATGCTTGAAAGACACCCGTTGCTGCGATGCGCTGTACCGCCTCTAGCAGTCTTTCTTCACTGTTCACCAGGCTGACCCTCACATAAGAAGCTCCTGCACGACCAAACCCTTCTCCAGGGGCAACCGCAACTTGCGCCTCGTCCAATAAAAAGTTTGCAAAGGAAGCCGATGTATACCCTTCCGGCACCTTGAACCAGGCAAAAAAAGACCCTTGGGGAGCGGCAACATCCCAGCCAATATTTCGTAACGCTGCAATGAGAACATCACGTCGCCGCTCATATAACGCCGCGAGCTTCCGTACTGGCTCCTGGGTGCCCAGCAATGCGACAGCTCCCGCATCTTGTACCGCGCCAAAAACAGTACTGTAGGCATGCGTATGATAATGCTTGAGCGCACCAATAACGGACGCATTTCCAACCGCAAAGCCAAAGCGCCATCCAGCCATGTTATACGTTTTGGAAGCTGTATACGTCTCGACACCATATTCCTTGCCGCCAGGGATTTGCAATAGACTAATCGGCTTATGCCCGCCAAATCCAAGAGCACCATATGCAAAGTCATTCATAACCGGAAACTGGTGCCGAGCAGCATAATCCAGTGTCTTCGTCAGGAAATCTACGGAAGCTACCGCTCCTGTCGGATTGTTCGGATAATTAATCATGAGCAGTTTGACCTGCTTTGCGATTTCTTCAGGTACGGTTGTATAGTCCGGCAAGAATCCATGTTTCTCATCCAGAGGAATCGTATGAATACGAGCTCTTGCCAGCGCAGCAGCGGAATAATATTGGGGATATGCGGGATCGGTGGTCAACAACCAATCACCGGGATTCAGCAACGCCTGCGGAATCCCCATTACACCTATGGCTGAGCCATTGAATACAGCAACTTCCCGGTCAGGGTCCAGCTCCACTTGATACTCCCGTTGATAGAACGCAGCGACAGCCTCCAGCGTGCTTCTTTTCCCATGAAAAGGCGGGTAGCCCTGATTGATCGGTTGATCGACCGCTTCCTTCAAAGCGTTGATGATATGCGGTGGTGTTGGCTGATCTGGGTTGCCGGCTGCCAAATTAATTACATCTATTCCTTTACTTTTATACAGATTCACTTTGTCATCAATTGCGCTAAAATAGTTGTCAGGGAGAGCCTTGACGAGATCAGAGGATGAAAAAATCACGTTTATCTCCACCTTCTATCCATAAGATACAGACTAGGTAAGTCAGCCCACATAAGATAATACCTCAGTTATTTAAAATAGCTTGGCAGCTTGTAGCCTTCATACACAGGATTCGATTGGATGTACTTTTGGAATTCATCCGAATGATATCCCTCAATAATGTCTTTGACGAAGGGCTTGTCCTTATTCTTGCGGTCCACAGCTACCACATTTGTGAACGGGTCTGTCATATTTTCAAGCTTTAATGCCGAGGTCAACTTCATTCCATTCGATACAGCAAAGTTCCCTTGTATAGCCGCAAAATCAACATCCTCCAGTGCACGTGGCCCCTGTGCCGGGTCGGTAGCAACAAATTGCAGATGATGCGGATTAGAGGTGATATCGTTCACCGAAGTTTGCAATGGATCGATATTGTCCTTTAAGGTAATCCAACCTACTTCCTTCAAAATGTTCAGCGCACGCAGCATATTGACTGGCTCGTTGGGCAGGTTGATTTGGGCTCCAGCACTGATTTCGTCAAGGCTGGTATGCTTGCTGGAGTACAATCCCATTGGAGGAGTCGGAACTTGCACAGCACCAACCAGATCAATATTCTCCCGCTTATTCATTGAATCCAGATAGAGCGAGTGCTGGAACACATTGGCATCAATATCTCCATTAGCCACGGCTACATTGGGCTGAACCCCGTCTGTAAACTCTTTATATGTAATCTTATACCCCTTCTTCTCCAAATATGGAGCCACACCATTCTTAAACTGATCGCTATATGGACCGGGATTAAAGCCGATATGCAGTGTTTTCTTTTCTTCGTCCGCAGCGCTGTCCGACGTATTCTTGCTGCCACAGCCTGAAATAAAAAGCACAACTACGCCCAGCAGCAATATAAATGAAATCCATTGTTTCTTCATTTTGAGTCTCCCCCTGCTCCTTGATATGGTCTAGTTTTGGTGAGTTAAAATATTTAAAACTTTTAAAACATAGTAATTTGATATGTTTTGTAGATATTACAATGATTTTTTATTCACTGTCAACAACATTTAAATTACGTATCTTCCGCAAAACTAAAAGGGGGTCGCTTCGGGCTATCACTTCACCAATTTGTCATATAAATCCGTTTCAAATATACCCCTATAGGGTATATTTGAATATAGAATAAAATCCAAAAGGAGTTATAAATATGAAAAAACAATGGGCTTTGCTCGCTGGTACAATTATGATTATTTTGAGTGGGTGCGGGAACAGTAACACGCCAGCCCAGGAGCATACGACAAGCAGCAGTCAACAGCATGACGCATCAGATATGAACCATTCCACCTCCAGTGAGCTTCCTGCTGGACTAAAAGAAGCTGAAAACCCAGCCTTCAAAATTGGCAGCCAAGCGACCATTCAAGCCGATCATATGGCAGGCATGAAGGGCGCTACGGCCACGGTTGTAGGTGCTTATACGACTACTGCTTATACAGTCTCCTATACACCAACCACTGGAGGAGAAAAAGTGAATAATCATAAGTGGGTTATTCATGAAGAGATTAAGGATGCGGGCAGCGAGCCCTATGCAGCTGGCACAGAAGTTATTCTGGCGGCAGATCATATGAAGGGGATGGGTGGGGCTAAGGCTATCATAGATTCCGCTGAGCCAACGACCGTATATATGGTAGACTATACGCCGACTACTGGAGGAGAGCCTGTCAAAAATCATAAATGGGTGACGGAGAGTGAGCTTTCAGCCAATTAGAACTCTTTTATCATAGGTTGCTTGTGATCGCCAAAGGGAGCCGGGCAACGGCTCCCTTGTACAGCTTTATTGGGTTTGGACAAACCTAGTTGGCTTCACTTCTAGCCAATGTTCAATGTTCATATGTATCTGCTAGAGTCAGTTGATTTAACGCGGCATACGCAGAATGGCTGCCTTCAGTGCCTTGGTCCCTTCTTCGCTTTTTAAATAATCCGACGGTGTTTCGTGACCAAGTGCGGGAATTTTTCGATCCATCCAAGTCAGCAAATACTCGCCCATGTCGGGCAGCAGCACGATCTGAATTTCCTTTGGAATTTTACTTTTGGCCACCTTTGCCCTTATCACCGGATCTACCTGATCATATCGCTCCTGATAGATCTGAACCATGTTGGCCCAGCTTTCCGGCTTAAACTCTTTTAAATATGACTCTCTCATCCATGAACCCTCCTTATGATCTCAGACAACGCTTCTCATGCTGGAGCAACCATTCTTTTCTCCATAGGCCACCTGCATAGCCAGTTAGTTTCTAATTTGATCCGATAATTCGGTGACATGGAATCACAATGCTCAGCTTATTTTTGCCATTCGCACTGCCAACGGCTCGGATTGCTTTTTCGTTTCCAATAGCGAGAGCAATATCTTTATAAGCTGTCGTTGTACCGTAACCCACGGTCACCAGCGCATTCCATACTTTTTGCTGGAAGTCCGTACCTTCAAAAGCATAAGGAAACGAAAATTCAAAGCGCTCACCTTTAAAATACTCGTCAAGCTGGCTGGCGCATTCCTCTAATACTTGGATTGGAGCTTCTTCTGTAAGCATCGTTAAAGGCTCATTCCGATTAGAGAACATAATGGAATAGACAGCCTCATTGGTGCCCCGTATCTCTATCTCTCCAATCGGCGATACATAATTTAATACGTATAACTTGCTCATCAAGGATATCCACCTTCCTTTTCTAATCCTTATTCAAATTTCTATACTCACTAGGAGAACATTGGTTCAAGCTGCGAAACGACTTATAGAAATTGGAGGGACTTTGGAAGCCTGTCTCATAGCAAATTTCAAGATTCGTAAGATCTGTATTTTTAAGAAGATAAGCTGCCTTATCTACTCTTATTTTTTCCAAATACATACGCGGGGTTTCCGAGGTTTCTTGTTTAAAGATCCGATCCAAATAAAAAGTGCTTATTCCAACATGATCCGCAATATCCTGCAATACTAGTTTTTCTTTATAATGGTTGATTAAAAAAGCTATCACATTCTGGACAAGCCTGATATACGGCGAATGATCTGTATGAGGCTGGCATCTTTTGCAAGCGCGAAAACCCGCTTTTTCCACGGTGTCCACATCAAAGTAAAACTCGACATTGATTTTTTTCGGCTTTCGGGATCGACAGGAAGGTCGGCAATATATACGGGTTGTTTTCACAGCGGTAAAAAACACCCCGTCATATTTACGATCACATGCTATAATTTTCTCCCACATTTCTTCAAAAGAAAGACTAGGTTTAGCCATGATCAAAGAATCCGTCCTTTCTCTAGTTCATACTCACATAGTTCATAATTTTGCACAATTCGATTCCAGTCGCTCCGAAGTGCAATATATAGACGAACTAAACCATTTCGATCTATATATTGTTCATTGGAAGTCGCTTATGGGATTTTTGCAAAATCCTCATATAAAACTGAAGTATCTTGAAGGTTGATCAACTGTTCCGCATTCTTTTGCAAAGCAACTATTATCTTATCAGAAAACGCATTTCCAAAGCTAAACCGTTTGACTCCTAACTGCTGAAGCTGGCGGACATTCGTCAGACCTGGCAAAGATAAAACATTAAGCGGAGCATGTATATGAAATACAACCTCTCTGATCTCTTCATCACTCTTTAAACCTGGAACAAAAATTCCATCCGCACCACTATCCACATACGCTTTGGCCCTTTCTATGGTCTCCGAAAGTGGAGTCTCCATCTGCAAAAATGTATCTGTTCTTGCATTTATAAAAAACTCTTTAAAACCATGAACATCCAAGGCAGCTCTTATTTTGGACAGCAGGTCACTGTGCGCCCTCACTTCTCGAAGTCCCTTTTGCTGTTTTAATGAATCCTCAATATTAATCCCCGCCACTCCGACATCGGCTGTCCTTAATACATGCTCGACAATCGTTGCCGCATCCTCCCCATATCCTGCTTCAATATCTGCCGACACAGGAACTTGAACATGCTCTGCAATAGTGCGAATGATGCTTATATGCTGGTCAAAATCAATAAGCTCTCCATCTGCAAACCCAAGTGTATTGGCAATCCCCCAACTCGTTGTACCTATCGCCTTAAAGCCTGCCTTCTCCAGAGCCACGGCAGATAGCAAATCCCAAGCATTCCCCAAAAATAAAGGTTCCTTTGAAGTATGAAGTGCATGAAATTGCTGGATTTTGTTCATAAATATAGCCTCCTAATAGGTGATGTGTCTCATTCTATCAAGAGGCTGTATTTGTTTCGTCCTCATTCTTGCACATATGGTCTGTGAAATTGCTTTTTATGTTAACGAAGCTATTGAAAAACAGGATACTTTTTAAACCAATTCATAGACAAGACTTCCCTTCATTCCATACTATATTTAAAATTTAAATTTCATTTTAAAGAAGTATGCCATACACTTAAAATGTATTATTTCACATTATAAGTAAAATGCGATTGTTTTCATCGCCGACATGAGTGTACATTGTTGACTTGCCCATGATTTTGCTTTACTTTTAAAGTATTACTCATATTTTCCAGATCCATCATACAAAGACCGTTCCAGAAGCCCCAAACCTGCAAGCTTCTGAAACAGTCTAGTAAAATAGCGTATTTATAAACTAAAGACCGTTAGATGATCCGATAGCCGGATGGCAGTCTGCCAGTACTGCGGATATTACGGATTTGCTGCAACGTCAAACGTTGATTGGTAGAGATAATAGATTCCACATCATTCCCGCGAATCAGATCATCCAGGTCGGCGATGCTGCGATTGCCTCTATACACACGGAAGTTACCTCTAAACCGCGTGCCAGTAAAGAGTACAAGTGTAGCATTGCTGCTGGTAGAAAAGAAACGCAGACTTTCGATGCCGTCGAGAATATTATCGGTGTTGCGGATACCTAGGTTTCCTCTGAATACTCTGCTAGAACCCCGAAAATTTTCTTCATTGTAGACTGTAAGGCGTGGATACGTTTGAGATACGTATGCTTTATTAGTCATGTAAATTCCTCCTTTCAACTTTAGCATATGCTTCCCTATTCAATTGGCGCGGGCCTCACAGCATTCATCTAAAAATGGTTATGTGTTGAATAGAGTAGACGCAGACTTGAAAAAGGAACATACGTTCTGTATAATTTATCTTAGTAATTTGGAAAATCCTGAACTAACGGAGATGCAGACATGGACGATAAATTTATTGAGGAACTACGTGAAATTAGCAGGAACGACAAGCGAAGATCCGAATTTCTCATTAAAGGGATGAAGGAAACGCTTCAGGAAAGAAAAGAAAAAAACTTTATCGAAAGATGGATTTGGCGACAAAAAAATAAGAAGCTTATAGCGCGGAAGTTTAAATCCTAGTAGATATAACAACAGCTCTTCGTAGCAGTTTATTTTCATAGCATATACAAGTACATTAGATCAAACCTCATTTTTTAGGGAGGCAAAGCCATGATTGAGCAGCTTGTCCCATTCGATGATCTATTAAACCACAATCCATTTTTGATTGATGAGGTTCGATATAATTTGCTTCATCGAATATGTGAGTCAGAAGAATCAACATGCCTTAAAACGTCTGATGGAAATATGATTTTCGCTCAATCACCCGGACATAAGGCTTGGCTATGGATTTCGCAGCAAATCATCGGCAACCATAAGTTAACCTATATCGAAGAACTCTTACATTATTTAGAAGGAACCAACCTATCAGGTGTATGTGGTGATGTCGAAACAGCCGAGAATTTCGCACATGCTTACGCCGAGCGGCATACTGCTCAGGTACATACTCATATGGTTATGGAATCTTATTTCTGTCCTGAATACAACAAACCTTCCGACGTTGAGGGGATCATACGACAAGCCACTTCAGAGGACGTACAGGTAGTTGCCCAGCTTCTAGCTGGTTTTTCAAAAGATGCTTTAGACCGTTCAGTTGATCCGACTAGTCAAATTTCAGCTGCGAAGGCAGCGATTGAGACAGGGAATTTATATCTTTGGATTGTAAATAGTATGCCCGTGTCCACGGCTAACATTGCTCATCGTTCTCCAAGGCATGGCCGTATTAATGCTGTTTATACTCCCCCTACCTGGCGAAAAAAAGGTTTTGCCAGCGCAATTGTATCGGGGTTATGTTCCATTTTAAAAAATGAGCAGCTAACCCCCATGCTTTACGCAGATGTAAAAAATTCAGTTTCCAATCAAGTTTATAAAAATATCGGTTTTAAAGAAGGCGGCAAAATTACTGATATTGCGTTTGGATAGACCCTCCTGCTGTCAGAGAGCATATGATTGCTCATTCAAAACAAACAAGCCCAGCGATGCCATCTACCGCTGAGCTCATTTTTCTATAATTCTTTATTCTGTTACACCCAATTCCGTGTGAACCGAAGATCTTCGTGAAAGTAAATATACAGCTACCATGGCGATAGCGACACTAGCTGCTCCAAACCAAGGGATGGAGGCCAGCGAAACCTGACCAACAACTACACCGCCAATTCCGGCTCCGGCTGCCATAGCAAGCTGCATAGTAGACTGGTTGAGACTCAGCATCACACCGGAAGATTCCGGTACGAGAGTGACCAAGTTATATTGTTGAGTAGGTCCGGTTGTCCAGGCTGCGAACGACCATAGAATCAATAAAGCAAATACTGCCATCAAAGAATGAGCGGCAAAAGGAAGTAAGAGTAAGGAAATACCGTGCAACATCATGCCCCCTAATAATGTAAAGGGTATACCCTTTTTATCCGCACTGTATCCACCAATTTTTGACCCGATTAGACTGGCAATTCCGAAGGCGAGTAATACTGAGCTTAGCATATCCTCTCCTACACCTGATACATTCAGCAAGTACGGTGAGATGTAAGTATACGCGAGTGAATAACCTCCTAGCCAAAAAAAGGTAATGCCTAATCCCAAGGCAACTTCAGGCTTTTTCAGAAGTGCAAACTGCTGCAGTAAAGGGATCGGTTGATCTCCTTTCAAGCGAGGGATTGTCATAGCGATAACGATCAAGGCAATAATCCCCGCTAAAGCGATGCCGAGAAATACGGTTTTCCAGCCATATGCAGAAGAGATCATTCTCCCAAGCGGCACACCTATAATCAGCGAGGCTGTAAAACCCATAGTGACTGTAGCAATAGAACTGGCCTGCTTGCCAACTGGGGCTATTTTTGCAGCAATGCTCAGTGCAGTAACCACGACCATCCCCGCCCCGAGGGCCATCAGAATACGTGCGGCAATAAACATCCCAAAACCTGGCAAGACAAAGGAGAGCATATTGGCTACTGCAAATAATCCTAAGGAACTCAAGAGCAGGTTGCGTCTGTCCCATTTAGCGGTTACTGCCATCAGAATCGGCGTGCCTATCGCGTAAGCAAGAGAAAAGACGGTAATCAGCTGGCCCGCTGCGGACACCGTAATCCCCATGGTTGTCGCAATCTGATCCAAAATACCTGAGATAATGTACTCAGATGTACCTACCAAAAAACTGACAATGGCCAAAATGTACACCTTCCACGTGCTCTGCATTTTAAAAAACGCCTCTTTTCTTTTAGTATTTTTATATTTTTGTATTTTTACAAATATCGAAATTAAGACTAAAAAAAATTATGTCAACAGGAACGGGGCATATTTCTGTGCTGCTTCCACATCCAAGCTGTAATAAATAAACGTCCCCTCTTTGCGGTATGTGAGCAGTCCCGATTCTGCCATTTGCTTCAAATGGTGTGATAGCGTTGAAATCGCTACACTGTTCAGCTTCTCGCCCAGTACAGAGCAGCATTGATCACTTTCCTCTTTTAGCAGAAGTGCTATCTTGAGACGAGTCGGTTCTCCAAGTGCTTTATATATTTTTACAGCTTGCTGCATCTCTGTTGTCTCTTTCACCCTGTTCGTCTCCCTTCGGTTCCAGTCTTAATTTCGATGTTTGTCGAAATTAACTTAACACAAACATTGGTAAAAGTAAACCCGATTATGTTAAAGTCGCATCTTTTTTGGACTCTATAGTGTGAATAATGGTCTTCCTCATCTTATAATAAAAATAATCCCCCATCGGCAAAGAAGGATAGGGGACAAAACAATCTGAATGCAGAGATGGAACCACGGATTTTATTGCATGGAGTTAATTTGTGCTTGCCGTGGGTCTGACAATGATTTCATTCACATCTACATCCGCAGGCTGCTCCATGGCATACACAATGGAACGAGCAATGGCATCCGGCGAAATCGAAATACGGCGGTATTCTTTCATTCCCTGCCGAGCCTCTTCATCTGAAATACTGTCGGCAAGCTCGGATTCGGTTACTCCCGGTGATACCAGCGTTACACGAATATCCCCACCAACCTCCATACGCAACCCCTCAGAAATCGCCCGGACTGCATACTTCGTTGCGCAGTATACTGCTGCAGTCGGCGTTACACTATACGCGCCAATAGAAGCAATATTGATAAACTGACCAAATCCTTGTTTTTTCATGATGGGAAGCCCTGCCGCGATCCCATGCAGAACGCCTCGTATATTAACATCAATCATGCGGTCCCATTCTTCTACTTTCAGGGCTTCCAATTTTGAAAGAGGCATCACTCCTGCATTGTTCACAATGACATCCACACGTCCAAACCGTTTTTCAGCGTACTTAATGAACGCTTCCATCTGCTCCCTTTGGGTCACATCCAGTTGCATATAATCAGCCGATCCCCCTTTTGAACGAATTTCGGAGGTAAGAGCCTCCAGTCGTTCTGTGCGTCTGGCTCCTAATACAACATGAGCCCCATGTTGAGCAAGTAAACGAGCAGTTGCTTCACCGATTCCACTGCTTGCTCCTGTAATAGCTGCAACTTTCCCTTTAATATCTAACATGCTTATTCCTCCTTTAGTTAAGAAATTATTGAAGTAGATGCTTTCCCTTTTCACATGTTTATTGAGCATTGTTTCTACATCTTTATTATGAGACGATGGTGATTGGAGATGGTAGAAGAATCAGAGCAAGTTATTGCCTAATCCTCCAAAGACACTTAATATGAATTCAAATCCATATCGAAAAACAAAGCGCATCTCAAAGTAAATTTGTCCACTGAAGAGTGAAGATTACTACGGTGTAAAAAAGGGAGGGGCATAGTGAAAGCAACCGAAATTGAGAGTTCTACCACGGAAAAGCAAGCCGAATTGACCAGTCTCATAGAACAATTTACAAGTCACGACGGAGTTCACGCTACAGATATCCCTTCACTTCACTTCGTCCGAAGTTCGAATACCACCGTTCCGATTTATCAGGTCCATGAACCCGCCTTATGCATTGTGGCTCAGGGGAAAAAAGTCGTGATACTCGCAGATGAAAGTTATTATTATGGCACATCCGACTACCTTGTGGTTTCGGTAGATTTACCAATTTCCGGGCAGGTGATACAAGCCTCAGCAGAAGCCCCGTATTTGTGCTTCCGGCTCAATTTTGATCCGTATCAGGTTTTGGATCTCATCAAGGAGTCTACTTTTCCTACTACCTCAATACCTGATTCCAGGCGAGGCTTGTATGTAAGTCAAACCAACTCCCTACTGTTGGATGCCGTGGTAAGGCTCGTACGTCTTTTGGAAAGACCGCAGGATATTCCGGTGTTGGCTCCATTAGTTATACGTGAGATATTGTATAGGATTTTACAGGGGAAGCAGGGAGAGTCCTTAAAACAACTGGTCATGACTGGTAGCCATTCAAACCGGATCGCAGAAGTCATAAAGCGAATTAAACAAGATTATGATAAGCCGTTGCGAATTGATGAATTGTCCCAACTGGCTAATATGAGTCCTTCGTCGCTACATCGTCATTTTAAAGAGGTTACAGCTATGAGCCCAATGCAATATCAAAAACAATTACGTCTGCAAGAAGCCCGTCGCCTGTTGTTATCTGAATCAGCAGATGCGGCAGATGTCGGTTTTCAGGTAGGCTACGAGAGTCCCTCTCAATTCAGTCGTGAATACGCTCGTTTGTTCGGCCTCCCTCCAATTCGTGATATCAAGCGCTTGCGTGTAGATCAGGATTACCTCCAATCATAATCGCAGGGATGTACAAACAGCACAAAAAAGCTGCCTCGGGTAGAGAAGCAGCTTTTCATTTTATATACTTCGAGGCAAAGCTCATCACTCATTCAGCATCAGTACGGATTATCCAGCTTGGCGAACAGAGCACGAATAACATCCTTCTCTGCCGTAGTAAGCTGTTGTCCTGCCTGCCATTGTTTAATCTCTTTCTTGACTTCCTTCGGGTCTCTATAGCTGAGAGCATACCCGATGCCCCCTATACCTTGTACGCGGTTGGTTTTGTCCATATTTGCCAATGCTCGGATCATCGTAGTTTTGTCCCTTGTAAACAAATCTTCCATAAGATTATCGTATTCTTCAGTTAGCGCTCCATCCAAGCCAGCAGTGCCCTTGATCACATTCGGGAAACTTTCCGAAGGAACCAAAGCGCGCTGTTTATAGAGATAATCAATGATTTCCATGCTTTGATGTTCACTAATTTCGTTCATCTTCCCCCAATGGATACCTGCCAAATGGTCCGTAATATGACGTACTTTTGCTTCATCACTGAGGGATGAATCCTTATAAAAGGACAGTACAAGTTCCTCTTTACTTTGCTGGGTATGCTGCGTACTGGTTGCACTGGCCGCACTTTGCTTGGGCTCCTCATTGCTTGCTCCAGACGGCGACGCAGGGTCAGCATGGGGAGTACATCCTAGGATTACAGCCAGCAATAATGTAGTACAAGCTCCAGAAACGAACACGCTACCTTTTGACATGAATCCACTCTCCTATCCATATCTATTACGCCTGCAGCCATTCATCCATGGTTATAACGGAATAGGGTTCAGAGCTAGACTTACTTTACTCGTCATGCCCAACCGTAGGCTTACGGATCACGGAGACGCTGGATTCCCTGACAATCAAACGAGGCTCAAACTGTATACGCTCATAATCCCCCACGGTCTGTTCCTGAATTCGCTTAAGCAGCAGTTCCGCAGCCAGGCGTGCCACCTCTTCCCCCATGATAGAAACTGAGCTGATCTGCGGGGTCGTTACCGTAGCCCACAAATTGTTATCAATACCGACCACTGCAACCTCTTGCGGTACTTTTACACCCAAATCCTTAAAGCGGTTTACGATTCCTATGGCCACCATATCATTAACTGCATAAATCGCATCCGGCATATTTTTCAAGCTGTAAAAATAATCGGCTGCCCGTAGCCCGGTCTCGAAGGAAAAGTCATCGCCAAAATACACCAGTGAAGGGTCCACATGCTGGAGAGACTGCTCATAAGCGAAGTATCTCTCCTCGATTTTGTCCTTCGCTGCACCTGCATAAGCAATTCTCGTTCTTCCGATTTTAAGCAAATGCTCCATCACAAGTCTTCCCTCTTGCCGGGCCAGACTGACGATATCCGCTTTGACGTCTTCACCCAGCTTCTTGCCATAGTTAATAATAGACACAGGAACGTTCGCTTTGTTAATCAGATCAACCAACATTTTGGGATACGCCAGCGGCATAATGATGAGCCCGTCTACATGCAGCTTCTTAACCTCACGCACCGTTTCAAGCTCCATCCTGGCATTCCCGGCCGTATTGATCTGCACGACACGATAACCGTGCTGCTTGGCAGCCTGTTCTACGGACCAAGCAATCTCTGGAATGATTGCGTTCCGGATATCTGGTACAGCCAGCGCAATTTGGCGTGTCTGCCGCACCTTTAGACTCTGAGCTGAAGTGTTAGGCGTAAAGCCCATTTCTTCAATCACTTGCAAAATAAATGCCTTCGTCTTGGGGCTGATACCCTCGCTATCGTTAATAGCCCTGGAGACAGTCGCAATACCGACCCCTGCCCGCTTGGCTACATCCTCTATGGTTACTTTCTTTTGCTCTGACACACCCAAAATCCTTTCACGCTCGGAATCGTTTTCTCTCTATGCACATAAACTCTCTAATATAGATATTATACCACAGAATGAGTCTCTAAAAATTGAATTCGTTTTCTTCTAGTCTCTTCCTCACCTGAATAATTCATAAAAACTCTTTTGTACAGAGCAACAAGTCAAATATAGCGCCATAGTCACAAGTGATTATATTCACAAAAAAATCAAGTGCTTTTTGCATTAATTTGGTTTGACAATGTGTAAAAATTGTGACATATTATTTTTCGGAAACGTTTCCTTATTCATTCACTTTTATAGCAGCAATGATCATATATTCATCAAGGAGATGACAAGACATGCAAGCATTGAGATGGCATGGAGTAAAAGATTTACGTTTGGAAAACATTGAGCAACCCGCTGCCCTTCCAGGAAAAGTAAAAATCAAAGTAGAATGGTGTGGCATTTGCGGAAGCGATCTTCACGAATATGTAGCAGGACCGATCTTCATTCCTGAAAACGCTCAGCATCCACTGACCGGCGAAAAAGCTCCGATTGTGATGGGACATGAATTTTCTGGACAAGTCGTTGAAATCGGTGAAGGTGTAACTAAAATTCAGGTTGGCGACCGTGTAGTCGTAGAACCGGTTTTTGCATGTGGAGAATGTGATGCATGTAGACAAGGCAAATATAACCTTTGCGATAAAATGGGCTTCCTCGGTTTGGCAGGCGGCGGCGGTGGATTTTCTGAATATGTCGCAGCTGACGAGCACATGGTTCACAAAATTCCAGAAAGCGTATCTTTCGAGCAAGGCGCTTTGGTAGAGCCTTCGGCCGTTGCTTTGTATGCTGTACGTCAAAGCCAACTGAAAGTCGGCGACAAAGCTGTCGTGTTTGGCGCTGGTCCTATCGGATTGCTGGTTATTGAAGCGTTGAAAGCTTCGGGCGCATCTGAGATTTATGCAGTAGAGCTTTCCGAGGAGCGTAAAGCTAAAGCTGAAGAGCTGGGTGCTATTGTGCTTGATCCTAAAACTTATGATGTTGTGGAAGAGCTGCACAAACGGACTAACGGTGGCGTAGATGTAGCCTATGAAGTCACTGGAGTACCTCCTGTGCTGACTCAAGCTATTGAATCCACTAAAATTAGCGGACAAATCATGATCGTCAGCATTTTTGAAAAAGAAGCTCCGATTAAACCGAACAATATCGTTATGAAGGAACGCAATCTGACTGGTATTATCGGCTACCGCGATGTATTCCCGGCTGTCATCAGCTTGATGGAAAAAGGGTATTTCCCTGCTGACAAGCTTGTGACCAAACGTATTAAGCTCGAAGAAGTAATCGAGCAAGGTTTTGAAGGTCTCCTGAAAGAAAAAAATCAGGTTAAAATCCTGGTATCTCCGAAAGCCTAATATCGAAAAAACAGATGTCTGCCCTGTGCAGGCATCTTTTATTATAAAACCAGGTTGCACGGCAAGCGTCCATGTAAATGAAAAGACAAAACAGCGCTCTCCTACTATGGTCTCTGCCGTGAAGTAAGAATAGCGCTGTTTTATTATAATCTAGATGATTGAGTTACATTATTTCATTACATTTTTCAGAACATCATCAATCATTTGACTGTTTGCAATTGTACCTGTATACAGCCAGCTGGAATCCTTGCCAAAGTCGTATACATGGCCTTCTTTGACTGCCGGAATTCCTGCCCAGACTGGATCTTTAATAATCTCATCCTTGCTCACATTTTTGCTGTTCACGATAAAGATATAATCAGCGTTCAGCTCAGCCAATTTTTCCAGCGATAAGTTGCTCCAGTTCGCCTTGGCTGTTTTGGAAATTTCCTGTACGACCTGTGGAATCTTGAATCCCAAATCCTTGTACAATACATCACCGCTGGATAAATTCTGGTTCACCACATATACGTTTTTATCCGTTACCCACAATGCCGCAGCCGTTTTTTGTCCTACCGTCTGACTGAGCTTGGCTTTCGCCTCTGCTGCTTTTTTGTCGTAATTGCTTAATGCCTGCTTCGCTTCACTGCTCTTATTCAGCACCTCACCCACGGTCAGCAGCTCTTGGCGCCAATCATTATTCATATTACTGCCCACAACGTAGGTTGGAGCAATTTTGGAGTATTGATCATATTTGTCGCCTTCCACCATGCTAGCACTGTCCATAATGATCAAGTCAGGCTTGAAGTTCAGAACCGCCTCGAACGGAAGATCTGAAGCGATGGCAGGAACATCTTTCAGTTCTTTTTGCAGGTAAGCTTGAACTGAATTTTTACCCACCGACCATTGGGCTACCGGTTTAACACCCAACGCCACCAGATGATCCTCCAGATAAGAAGCGAGCACACGCTGAGGCTGAGCCGGAACCTTCACCTCATGCCCAAGTGCGTCCTTCAGTACCCTTTCCTGTGATGCTGGTTCTGCTGATGTATTATTGTTCCCTTGCGCAGCGCCATCGGTTGCCGCAGGACTGGATGCGCCTGAGCACGCGCTCAGCAGCAAGGTAAAACTAAGCAATACAATAAATGCCATGGAATGCTTTGTGTTTCTATTCATTTGTAAAATCCCTTCGTCATGGTTTTGATAATGATTATTATCCTCAATACCAGTATGCAGGGCACCACCTGTTGAATCAATGGAACATTCAGACAGGCTTGATGGATTATCCAGACGCATATCACTAACAAAAGCAGATGAATATAAGCTGTCCCGATAATGAACCGGGGATACGCCAGTATATTTTTTGAATGCCCGGCTAAAGAAATAGACATCTGAATACCCCACACTCACAGCAATATCCTGCAAAGTGGCATCCGTCTTCCGTAAAAGCTCCTTCGCCTTGTCCATCCGTAATTGAATCAAGTACGTAATCGGGCTACTATCCGTTTGTTTTTTAAATAACCGGGTCAGGTGTCGCGGACTACATTCCAATAAGCCGGCCAGACGTTCCAGCGTGATGGACTCCGCATAATGAGCCTGCATAAATCGAATTGCCTGTGCCACGACATCCCGCGTGGAGGTCCGAGCCTGCGGTTCCTGCGATTGGCGCATACATTCATATGCAAAATCATAGAATCGACCCTGCGCCTGAACTTTGGATAACGCCTCTTGATCCTGCCATGTGTTCGCCAGTAGCTGCAGCTTTTGATATAGTATAGCCGGATAGGGCGGTATGAAACCATAAGCTGCCGAAGGTTGATGATAAACTGTGCGTCCTGATAAAGAAGTTGCTTTATATAGTACAAGAATATATTCGATCCCGCATGATGAAGGCTTGATATTCAGGTCAAAACCTTTGCTGACATGCAGTACATAGCCTGAGTGGGATGCATCTTTCCAATCATCAGCCAAGCGCACGCTACCCTGTAGCATAAACACAAAGGCATGCGCTGGGAGACGATATAATTGAACCAGCTCTTCCGCTTCCAATCGAATGTGCCGGACATCCATGACACGGATCGACGAATGAAGCCATACGGACAGCAGCTTGTTCAGTTCATCAGCTTCATGCCCCTTGCTCATCCCGGATTGAGAACCTGTCTGCTTTTGCCGATCCTGCTTCACGTATCAAAGCCTCCGCTTCATAAATTCATACTTTTTTCCAAACCAACCTCATTATATATCATCCTTTACTTTGGCTACCATGAAACAATTATTCCCGCGCGAAACAAGGTGAATATAACATAAAGACAGAATGATATCGATATTACAACAATCGTCAACAATATCATTCTGCCTCTGTTTCTACATTTTTTCCTCTATCTATTTTAATCTCCCTACCAGATCCTATTTCTTTCATTTCCTAATTGGATATTTTCATGTAGTATAAGTCTAATTGAAGTAACCCTGCTTGGGCTATGCTGAAGCTGTACACTATGATGAAGGAGGATTTCATATTGAAATCAAATGAAGCAACTTTACACAAAAAGCTTCGACCACGGCATATTACCTTTATGGCTATGGGTGGAGTCATCGGGACGGGTATTTTTAAGGGTAGCACCGAAACGATTAGCTTGGCAGGACCTGGAGTTATTTTATCCTATGTCTTCGCAGGACTGCTGCTCTTGGTCGTTATGGGTGCGATTGCCGAGATGGCTACCGTCTACCCCAACATGAATATGAAGGATTTTATTCGCAAGGCTTTTGGAGAACGACTTTCTTTTATTATCGGCTGGTTGTATTGCTTCATGTGGCTGGCTGTCTGTGTCATTGAGGTCATTGCCGCGGGAAGCTTCCTGCAATATTGGCTGCCAGATGTCCCTCTATGGCTCCTCAGTTTAGCGAGTGCGGCTTTCATTATTGTCGTCAACATGCTGAGTGTCGGCGGTTTAGGGGAGCTGGAATTTTGGCTGGCAGGCATTAAAATTGCCATGATTATTATCTTCATTGCCTTGGGTGGCTGTATACTGTTTGGGATTATCCCCACTGAAACTCCACCTTATTTAAGCAACTACGCTCAGCACGGCGGGTTTTTCCCCAATGGCTGGCTGGCAATCTTTTCGGCATTGCTGGTCGTTACCTTTTCTTACGGAGGGTCTGAGCTGATCGGATTGACGTTGACGGAGACTGAAAATCCAGAAAAGGTACTGCCTAAAGTGGTTAAAAGCTTTATTCTTCGCGTTGTTTTGTTCTATACGCTGCCTATTCTCATTATTTGTGGCTTGATTCCCTGGAACCAACTGGATGCAAGTACCAGCCCGTTTGTACAGGTATTGTCTTCTGTAGGGCTTCAAGGCTCAGCTCATGTCATGAACTTTATTCTGATCACTGCTGTACTGTCAGCCGCCAATTCGGGAATTTACGGGGCTACACGCATGCTCCATTCGCTGGCGATTAATGGAGAAGGTCCCAAGTCACTCGCTCGCCTGTCTTCAAATGGAGTTCCGGTGAACAGTCTCAAACTGTGCGCGGTCATCCTGATTGTTGGCTCCATGGTCGCATACGTCGCTCAGGACGGGCTGTTCCGTATTTTAATGGCTGTACCTGGCTTTGTCGTGCTGCTCGTCTGGAGCTGCATCTGCCTGTCCCAATTGAAACTGCGCAAATCTTATCCAGTGGAGCCTACCTTCAAGATATGGGGATTTCCTTATGTGACGGCGGTTACGGTCGGATGCCTATGGGTCATTGCCTTCCTGTTCTTGATTGACCCGCAAAATCGGATTAGCATCAGCGTATGCGTGGCTTTCATGGCATTTTTGGTCATCTGGTCTTTGGTGAAGTTCCGGAGAAAGCAGGCTTAAACAGCTCATGATTCAATCTTATCTGTTTCCCGTTTCATATGCTTTTCTGGCCTTCCCTGTTGCTGCGTTATTGTTTACACTTCCGTTCCTTATCGTGCAATATCGCAGACATGGCTATATTCACAAGGCTAGAGCGTGGCTGCTTTACTTGATGCTTTTATACTTGATGAACGCCTTCTTTTTAGTCATACTACCGCTTCCGGCATCGCGTCATAATGCAGCTTTGGCCGGGGGAGCTTTGCAGTGGATGCCCTTGCAGTTCGTGCAAGACATCATAAGAGAAACATCCGTTTCACCTGCTCATCCTTCCAGTTATTTGCATCTGCTGAAGGAGCGTGCTTTTCTGCAAGTGGTTTTTAACGTAATGATGACCATGCCTTTCGGTATGTTCTTACGTTATTACTTCCGTGCACGATGGGGCTGGTGTCTGATTCTGTCCTTCGCCTTGTCTCTCTTCTTTGAGGTGACACAGCTGACAGGATTGTATGGATTTTTTGACCATGCGTATCGTGTATTTGACGTGGACGATCTGATGGCCAATACTTTGGGCGGTATGCTGGGCTTTCTGCTCGGCGAATGGTTTTCACGCTTTCTTCCCCGCTTGGAGCATCTGGACAAGCATGTGGACATTACAACCAAACGGGTGTCCTATACGAGACGAGGAGTAGCCTTCTTAGTGGATTCTATCCTTTGGACAGGGTTACTCGGCATGATGGAGTCCCTGCATGTATCTGCTGCTTTCTGGATTTCCAGCGGGATATACTTTATGGTGGTTCCTTACCTGACGAATGGACGGACTCCAGGGAAATGGCTGGTACGTATTCATCTTACAGGGAGAGGAAAACGAGTTTCCCTGTGGGAGCTCATCAAGCGGTACAGTCTCTTGTACTGGTTGTATTTTGGACTGAATTACGTACTGGGTGGACCTGTGCTGCGGTCTCAAGTGTCCCCTTGGGTAAGTGTGCTGATCGGTCTTGTGCTATTGGTGTTGAACGGATGGTTCTTTCTCCATCTGGTCATACGCCTGTTCAAGAAAGCACCGTTATTTTATGAGGAGCTTAGCCATACTTCTCACCAGATTATATGGCCCAAGCGTGATCATCCACCTCAGTATGACACTGCTGACTCTGGACAGACACCAGATGCGAATATAGGTCAAGGATCACCCTAAGACTAAAGGACGTCATCAATTCCCGAATCAGCGTTACATCCGGCAAACTAAAAACAGGCGGAGCAAAGGATGTCCTTTGCTCCGCCTGTTTTTTTATGTCGCGTATAGATATAACTTAACTTATTTCCACTGTGCAATTTGATCAATCGGCAAACGTGTGGACGGGTGCCCCTCGTTGATTCCTTTACCCATCGAAATGAGCATAACAGGAACATAACGATCTTTGTCCATACCAAAGGCCTCGGCAATTTGATCCTTTTCATAACCACCGATAGCGTTGGTATCGTAGCCATGAGCGCGTGCCACCAGCATAAGCTGCATAGATACCAAACCACCGTCGATCAGAACTGTTTCTCTGTTCACAACGGGATCAAGGGCAGCAAAATGGGCTGTTACTTTTTCCTGTTGCATTTCTTTAATGTCTTGTGGCATATAGCCCAGTTCTACAGCTTCTCCAAAGATTTGTTCGAAATTATCAAAGTTGTTCAGATCCCCAAACACAGCGATTACAGCAGAAGATGTCTCCACTTGACGTTGGTTGAAACGAGCCAATGGTGCCAGAGTTGCTTTACCTTCTGGGCTGTCAATCACAAGGAAACGCCAAGGTTGCAGATTAATGGAAGATGGTGCGCGTGTAGCTTCTGTCAAAATCTCTGTCATTTCCTCGCGGCTGATCTTCACGGACGGATCGTATACTTTTACCGAACGGCGTCCCAATGCGATTTCTTTAAAATCATTCGTTTTTACAATATTGGATGTATTCGTATTACTCATTCCAATCTCTCCTTTGTTCCTCTGTGGGTAAATGTAAAATTACAATGTTGTCAGTCCATACTGGATATATGACTATTCATCACTTGCAGCATATCAGCTAGCTGCTGCCGCTGGGTCTCGTCGAAGCTCTGTAGCAGCTGAGCTACAAACTGCGAGCGCTCCTGCTTAAAGATGACAATACGCGCACGCCCATAATCGGTTAGGCTTACCAAGGTAACCCTGTTGTCCTCTGGCTTCGTGCGTCGTGTGACCATTCCTGTCGCTTCCAGTTGCTTCAAATGACGCGTAACGGCTGCAGCGTCAATGCCAACCTCTTTTTGCAGCAGCGTTTGACTAATCTCCTCCACTTGATACAGCTTGCATAATAGCTGCAATCTGGATGCGCTGACTCCTGCACACCGCTCGAACTTGGAGCTAATCTGCTTGTTCAGTAGCAGCAACATATCAAAAATATAATCAGCCTCGGATGGTGTCTGGGTGATATCAACCTCTCCTCCCTTTAGCATATCGCTGGGCCTTGTGATCCAACCTTTGATCCATCAATTATTGATCTATCAAGCAATATACATCCTCTTTAGCAATAAATCAAGTCCCTGAGAAAAATAAAGTGCCTCATGCCAAATAAAAGCTGAGCGACTCACACGGAGCCGCTCAGCTTCAATTTTGCTTTTATTAGCTAGGTTATTCAATCATTGTACAATGGAGAAAAGGAATTGTGACGTTGAGTTAGATAATTCCGTGAGACAGCATAGCATCAGCCACACGCACAAATCCGGCGATGTTCGCTCCGACCACCAGATTGCCTGGCACGCCGTATTCCTCAGCCGCCTTCACGCTGTTAGCATAGATATTTTTCATAATATCATGCAGCTTGGCATCCACTTCCTCAAAGGTCCATGACAGGCGCATGCTGTTCTGCGACATTTCGAGTGCCGAAACCGCTACTCCACCTGCATTGGCAGCTTTGGCTGGTCCAAACAGAACTCCGTTCTCCAAAAATACTTCAATGGCCTGTAGCGAGGACGGCATATTCGCACCTTCACCGATAGCTTTTACGCCATTACTTACCAGCAACTGTGCTGCTTGCTCGTCGATTTCATTCTGTGTCGCACATGGCAGTGCGATGTCGCATGGGATTGACCAGATTCCAGAGCAGCCTTCTGTATAGATTGCGCCTGGACGCTCTTTCGTATACTCGCTAATCCGCAGACGATTCACTTCTTTAAGCTGCTTCACCAGCTTGAGATCAATACCGTCTGGATCATAGATATAACCATTCGAGTCACTACATGCCACGACTGTAGCACCGAGTTGCTGTGCTTTTTCAATCGCATAAATGGATACGTTGCCAGAGCCTGACACAACAACACGTTGTCCTTCAAAGGACAAACCTTGAGCTTGCAGCATCTCGTTTACAAAATACACACAACCGTATCCAGTCGCTTCTGTTCGTGTGAGACTACCTCCGTAATGAATCCCTTTACCTGTCAGGACGCCGCCTTCATGTCCTCCGCGAATCCGCTTGTATTGCCCGAACATGTATCCGATCTCACGGCCACCTACACCAATATCCCCTGCCGGAACGTCGGCATCTGGGCCGATATATTTATACAGCTCCGTCATGAAGCTTTGTGTAAAACGCATCACTTCGTTATCTGATTTACCTTTGGGGTCAAAATCCGAACCGCCTTTGCCACCACCGATTGGAAGACCCGTCAACGCATTTTTGAAAATTTGCTCAAAGCCCAAAAATTTGACGATACCCAGGTACACAGATGGATGGAAGCGAAGTCCACCTTTATAAGGACCAATCGCACTGTTAAACTGTACGCGGAAGCCACGGTTGACCTGTACATTGCCTGCATCGTCTACCCAAGGTACACGGAAGGTAATGACACGTTCTGGCTCCACCAGCCGTTCCAAAAGCCCCTGCTGCATATACTTAGGATGCTTAGCCAATACCGGAATTAGCGAATCCAAAATTTCTTTGACGGCCTGATGGAATTCATTCTCATGAGGATTGCGCGCGATAACCTTCTCAAAAACGGACTGCACATATTCGGCTGCTGCTTGTTGACTCTGCTCTGGACGGATCATGGTCATTATTTAATACACCCCTTTTATAATTAGCCCCTCTGTTAAATGACGGAATGACTTTTATTCTGCACCTTCGAGAGTGGAACTTTATGTATTCATAAAATTTAGTTAACTATACATGATTTTTTATATAAATACATCCAATTTCCCTATAAAAGATTTTTGTATCCTTCATTAAATAACTCTATGAACCTACCACTGCCTGTTATATTCCTAAAGCCAAATCCCTTGATTTACGGGCTTTTTTCACGATTTCTAAGGCTCTAACACCTTACTCTATGTGGCATTATAATGTGAACAAATTGAAACTAAAACATACATCATATCTGGAAAATATGGATATAAAAAAGGAGGCTAGCGCTCAGGGCGCAGCCTCTTTCCCATCCGTAAGAATGTAACAACTCACCATTACGGAAATATTCTGTTACACATAAAAGGCTTCAAGCTGACGTACAATTTCGGCCTCGTCATGCTCTACCACCTGCTGGTGTTGCGGCTTGGAGAACAATTGTTCAATTTGCGCCGGGAACTCTTGCTTAATGTCCACCAGACGGATCGCCTCATCGAATTTGGCCGGATGTGCTGTCGCAAAGGTCACACAGACTTCGTCCGCGCCATTATACGCCTCATACGCGGCAATACCGCAAGCCGTATGCGGATCAAGCAAATAATCGTATTCAGCTTTGTACTTTTTGATCAGCTCCAGACACTGCTCATTCGAAGCACCCAGCGCTTCAAAATCCTGCTGGACACGCTGCAAATCTTCTGCACCGATCACAATCCGTCCCTCTGTTTTGAGGTTATTCATGTATTCAGATACCTTGGCTGCATCCTCTCCGAGGAAGTAGTACAGGTATCTTTCGAAATTACTTGCCACCTGAATGTCCATGGAAGGACTGTATGTGCTTTTGAAATCGCCCGGCTGGTATTCGCCTGTCTTCACGAAGCGCTCCAAAATATTATTTTCGTTCGTGGCAATGATCAGCTTATGGATGGGTAGACCCATTTTCTTCGCAAGAAAGCCGGAAAAGATATTGCCAAAGTTGCCGGATGGCACGCTGACATTGATTTTCTTCGTACCCGCAGACTCCTGCGCCCGGAAATAAGCATAGAAGTAATATACCGTCTGCGCCAAAATACGCACAAAGTTAATCGAATTAATCGCCCGCAGATGATGTTTGGCTTTGAAGTCCAAATCTGCAAACAGGTCCTTAATTACTTTTTGACAATCGTCAAAGTTCCCTTTTACAGATAGATTCAGCACGTTCTCATCGTCTACTGTCGTCATTTGTAGCTCTTGTACCTTGCTCACTTTTTGATGCGGATGCAAAATACAGATTTTGATGCCTTCCTTGCCACGCACGCCTTGAATCGCTGCTGCTCCCGTATCGCCCGAGGTTGCACCCAAAATATGAATAATCTCATTCTGCTTTTTGGACACATAGGAATAAAATTCACCCATAAATTGCAGCGCCACATCCTTAAACGCAAACGTAGGCCCATGGAACAGCTCCAAAATAGACAGGGAATCGTTGATCTTCTTCACTGGCGTAACTTCCGGATGACGGAAGCTTACATAACTGCGCTCCACCAGCTGTTCCAAATCTTCGCGAGGAATCTCATCATTGATATACAGCGCAAAAACTTCCAGCAGCAGCTCTCTGTAGCTCAATGTCGCCCATTGCTCCAGCGTAGCTGCCGACACGGTCGGAATCTGCTCCGGCACCATTAGTCCTCCATCGTCAGCTAACCCCATGAGCACAGTATCAATAAATCCCTTGGCTTCTACGCGACCTCTAGTGCTTATATATCTCATATACATCCCCCAATAAAAATTCAATTCGAACCTTTTTTCGAATATATTATTGTCTATAATACCCTGTCGCGGTGCTGTAACCAAGCCTTTTTTTCATATTTTAAAGACTTTCTCCTACTTTACCATACCCCGATGCATCAGGCATCTGTCATTGCTAGACAATCAGAACGTCAGGAACAGGTCGTAAGTCTGAAAAAAGAAGGCTGCTCCAGCCATTAGGAGCCTGAAATCGAAAGTGCAGCCAGCTTGAGCGAAGGAGATGTGCAGCTTCCTGTAAAATGCAAATCGTTGCCAACTTCCTCTACCTGCTGTAGTACATCAAAGAAGTTGCCTGATACGGTAATCTGATTGACCGCTCTGACCACTTGCCCTTGCTCAATCCAGTATCCCAAACAAGCCAGCGAAAAGTTACCAGACGCCGTATTCGTACCTGCATGCAGCCCTTGCAGCTCGACGATCATCAGCCCACGATCTGTCTTGCGAATCATGTCCTCCAATGTAGACGTGCCTGGAGCCACGTACAGATTATGATACGACACCCCGATTTTACCGTTATAGCTGCCTTTGGAAGCATGAGAGGTACTCTGCACCCCAGCCTTGCGAGCCGTCTTGCGGTTATGGAAATACGTCCGTAGTTTGCCATCCTTGATAATCTCATTGCGGCGTGTCGCACTGCCTTCAGCATCAAACGTGCTGCCTGCCGGAACGTTCTCCATCAGCGGATCATCAATCAGTGTGATATGTTCGCTTGCCACCTTTTGTCCCAGTTTCCCAGCTAAGCGTGAAAAGCCTTTATCCACCGACTCCGCAGAAAATACCGACGTATAGGCAGCCAGCAATTGTGCGGCTGCATCATGACGGAAAATGACCGGATAGTTATCCGATTGGATCGTGTGCGCCCCCAGCTTGGAAACAGCCTCTTGTACGGCTTTATGCGCCACATCCGCAATATCGATCTCCTCCACGCTCCGCAGCGAATAATCATGCCAGCCCCCGGTAACCGTCTCGCCATGATCTGCTGCAATCACATACACATAAGCGGTCGCCAGACTTTTGTGACGATGGCAATGCAGCCCTTTGGTATTCACAATCAGGACCTCATTCTCACGAACGCTGACCGAGCAATGTCGAGCCATCACGATCCGTGGATCTGCGGCAAGCGCTGTACGTTCCATTTCCAGCGCCGCTTCGATCAGAATCTCAGGAGCTGTGTCGGCAAGCGTTGAGGCATAAGCAGGCTGTTCAGGGTAGCTCTCAGAGCCTGCAAACAGCTCATCCTGCTCTTCGCTCTCCAATATATACGCGTTGCTGCGAGCTTCTTCCAATAAAAAGTCGATCACATCCGGCTCCAGCTTCTCCGTAGAGGCATAGCCCATTTTGCCGTTAATGACACCACGGAAGGAAAGTCCGCCATTCTCAACGATGGTATATTGGTCAATCTCTCCCTTTAGCACCTTTACGGAGGTAGAACGTCCATTTACATAGTAGATTTCCATATCCGCGTAGCCCATTTCCCGACCTTTCGCGAACAACGCTTCCTGAAATTGCTGAATATTCATTGCCTATTCCCCCTTTCGTCCGCCGACGGTCATTTCGGATACACGAATCGTCGGTTGTCCGCAGTTGACCGGAAGACTTCCACTGACCGAGCCGCACATCCCCTGACCATGATCCAGATTGTTGCCGACCATATCAATATTTTGCAGGGTTTCAATGCCTTTGCCGATCAGCGTTGCGCCTTTGACCGGCTCGGCAATTTTACCATTGCGAATCATATAAGCCTCTTCGACTGCAAAATTAAACTCGCTCGTCGAGGTATTCACCGAACCCCCGCCCAGCGATTTGGCATAGATCCCGTACTCCGTATTGGCAATGATCTCTTCACGGGTAGACTCGCCATTCGCAATGAACGTATTGTTCATACGGGATGCAGGCGCGAATTTATAGGACTGTCTTCGTCCCGATCCTGTCGCAGGTACACCCATCTGGCGGGAGCCCATGCGGTCGATTAGATATCCTTTTAAAATACCGTTCTCGATCAGTACGTTGCGCTGTGTCGGCGCTCCTTCGTCATCGATATTGAGCGAGCCCCATGCATTCGGAATCGTTCCATCATCTATAGCTGTGACGAGCGGCGAAGCCACTTGCTGCCCGATCTTATT
The DNA here is from genome assembly GCF_054113385.1 of Paenibacillus sp. ALE2. Classification (NCBI taxonomy): domain Bacteria; kingdom Bacillati; phylum Bacillota; class Bacilli; order Caryophanales; family Paenibacillaceae; genus Paenibacillus; species Paenibacillus sp. ALE2. Next base: position 3,255,766 of record NZ_CM134213.1, on the reverse strand, counting down.
TGCAAACACAGAGGTTCCATGCGCCACCGCCGTTGATTCTAACCCATGCCCACACGCCTCGTGGAAAAGAACGCCGCCGAAGCCATTTTCAATCACGACCGGCAGTCTGCCGCTAGGCGCATATCCCGCTTTCACCATCGTGGACGCAATGCGAGCGGCGTGTCTCGCATTTTCTTCGATATTCAGGTTCTCCAGGAATTCAGTCCCAGCATACGCTCCTGGCCCACGGAACCCGGATTGTCTATGCTCCCCATCAGTCGCAATCGCGCTTATTCTCATACGTGTATACGTACGGGTATCCTCCACCAACAGCCCGTTGCTATTGGCGATCAAGACGTTCTGGATCGAGTTGCTAATCCCAACAGAGGTTTGCGTGATGGAAGGATCATATTGGCTTGCCGCCTCATGCGCCCGTCTCATCATGTCAATCTTGGCGCGTTTCTGTGAACCGTCAGGGATGATCGCAATCGGATGTTGGTTAGGGATAGCATGGGGATGGAGTGTAATGGTGTGTGCACCTGGCGCTCCACCTCCACGAATAGCCTTGGCAGCCGATTTGGCCAGTCTGATCAGGCTCTGTTCGCTCATATCACTGGTGTAGGCATACACCGAAAAATGTTCCTTCATGATCCGAATGCCAATCCCAAAATCCCGGCCTGACAGCGCCGTATCCACGACGCCCCCGGTCATGCCCAATTGTCCATTGGTACGGTCCTCGACGAACACCTCTGCAAAATCTCCGCCCGTCTCCAACGCGGCTTGCAGCATATCCTGAATCTGTGTTGGATGTATCATCACGTTCCTCCTCGTTTTTGCCATGTTTCTTATTGTACGTTTAAGTAATCAAGATCATATGCGGGTTCATGTTTATTTCCCATAACTTTACTATACATGATGTTGGGAGATGGTGTAACTATCTGGATGGCGGTGTGTTTGGGGAGTGTGAAGATTTATGTGCAGGGATGGAGGGATTGAAATGAAAAAACCTGATCAGACCTTGAAAGGTCATGTCAGGTTAGCTTGAGTTGCTTGATTACTGGGTGAATTGAGCAAGTATGTGCATCTAAGGTCGCTACGTAGACGGATCATTCTTCCGATCGCTGTTGCCCCCAGATTTTTTTAATTATATTTTAACGGTAAAAATCCGGGTTCAAAGGCGAACGCTCCGCTTCTTCAGAACGATTCCGTCCCCTCCGCTGTTATGCTTGGGTTTGTTTCATTTTGTTCGCCAAAATACTTTTTTTCAAACGAACTTTAAACAGTTCTCTTCGTAAGTCCAGTTCCATGATATGAAGATGGTCTGCTGCTTCTTTGACGGTTTCCATGTGCAGTACACTTGCCTTTTGTGAAATAATAGCCAGCGCATCCCAAATGAGCTTTGTGCATGTTTTAAGTCTCTCTATGTGTCCGTCTTCTTGCCGTACCAAACTTTCGTATTGCTCAGCAATATTTTCAGATGGGTTTGTATGTTCCACGCTCTTTAATATCTTAGGTTGGGTATCCAAGTTATCATCTCCTTTATAATCAAAGTGTAGCAAAGGATGATAACGGATGTGGTACGTGGATACGTAGCAATGAGAAATAGTAAGGGACGACCTAGAGCAATTCAAGATGGAAGATAAAACCGACTATTACATGACTTCATTTTATTTGGTGTACAATCTAAATTATGTAATTGTTCCGTAGATGGCTTCAATTCTTTCTGGCTTTAAAATATTCACGTCGCTTCGCCTTTTTATTGAATACCAATTTCTGATGTTGCGAATCATTGAAAATATTCTAGTAACCAAACTTTCTCAATGATCGCATCTTTTTCATAATCTGAATAACAATAATGCGAGGAATATACGGGAATGGCTGAGCTGCTGAACGACTCACACCAAGTGTTGTTCCCCACTTATGGATATTAGTGAGCGTTGGCATTTTACCGAGTGTAATGCGTCGATACAGATCAGCAACATACTTTACTTGAATAAATTCTGTCCTCTGTGTACATCCCATCGCAGGTCACTTGATCGAATGAACATATTTCTTTCCATTATAGTAGATGCCCTCTCGTAACATACTTTCAAACAGAGCAAGTTGGGATGGATCAACTTCATCAATTTGATCAGTTTTGAGCATAAAGATGATTTCGGTAACACCGATGAAAGGATCACATTCAGCTACGACTCGTTTGAGTTGATTGAGATAAATACTGTCCGATACGGTGATGTACGATTACTGGATTTTGGTGCGTAAAGCTAATCGCCTTCAACCGTGATCTCGTTAAAATGGAACAGGTTGATTTTGATTGATTTTGTGTTGTATTTCTGGACAAATTTCGGCCTCCTGTTTGTTGGTTTGTGTGTTATGGTTGTGAAAACTCCATTCAGATAGGTATTATCTCTATGTATTAAATGGAAACGAATGTTCCTAAAGATTATATAGAATATACGTTCGCATTACAAGAGTTAATTTGGACGAATTGTTCTTAAAGAGGAGGGAAGTTCATGTTTTGAAAACAAATGAAAGTATAATAAAAGACCCAGCATATATTGCCATGACCTAAAAATTGGATATTAAATAATTTCAATTGAACAGGTTTAGTAATAAAATGGCGTATACGTTTTTCTTCTACACACAGCATAGAAGAGCAAATTTCTGACCACCACGTATATAATCTGAAAATTATAGGATTAAGGATAAATGGCATTTCACCACAAAATATATCTATTTAATAACAATTTCAACTTTCTTACTTCTTTTAAGAGAAACTTTCATCTCATTCCGCTCTTCTTCGTTAAATCTTAACTGTATATTTTCGATGTGTAGAATAAATTTTTTCTTTATATTAATTTCAATCATAAAAAAATCCTGAAAAAAGTTTATCAATTTTTTAAAAGTTCCAATACAAATTGCAATAAATATAATAGGAAAGATTGAAACAAACACAAAAAGCGAAGTATAGTTAAAACCCAAATTGTCTAAAAATTTAAATATACCTATAATATATTGCAACCATATTGGGGCGAATAAGGCCAAAAAAGCACCTGATGCTAAAAAAGATGGACTTTTACTTCTCCCAATCTCTTTATCTAAAAGCACTACTAAAAGCTTAAGCTTTTCAGCAGTGTAAAGCTTTTTTCTTTTAAGATAATTAATCAGTATTTGTGATTGCATATTATTAAACTCTTCCGTACGCCATAAATCATTTGCTGTCTCTATTTTATAGTGGCTATAAATTATACGCCGAATTTTCTTGTTACTTATTATTAAAGCTATAATAGAAGAAAACAATATAGTTATAAAACCAATTAAAATGTACAAAAAGATATGATAATTTATAAATACAGTAGGCATCGCTAAAAGAGATAAGTATGCAAAAAAAATTAAAGAGACTAATAATCCTGTGCTAATTGTGTAAGTAAATCGCATATACCTATATACTAATGAATAGGTTGTAACATTATTTTTATAATAGTTTAATAGATCTTCTATTAACATTAATAAATTCCTACTTTCTAGTTTCTTTCATGCTCACTCTTAAATCTTTCGCCCCTAAAAAACAGTTTATTAGCAGTTCGAATTGGATAGAAGCTTTTAGAATCAATTTCGATTGGTATCTCAATAACAACGAAACATCATTAATTAATGGAGGTTGTAATTAAGCAATCTGAACGAATAGATATGCTCTCTTTACTGTAAGATTCAAGACAAATTTCAGTCATTTGATCATTTCTCAAACCACTTTTAAGTCTTATTAAATTTGCAAAATTATCATCATGTGTACTTATAATCACCTGCTTACTTAACAAGATTTGGCTTAGTACATCTAAGAATGAAAAAACATTGATATCATCCAAATTCTGAAATGGATCATCTATACCTATCGTTTGTAACGGCGTCCATTCTTGCGAAAGACCAAGAGCCAAGAAAATACATACAGCTAAAACATTAGATTGAGCAGAGCTAAAAGTGAGACTGGCATTGAAACGACTCTCAAGCTCTTCAGAAGATAATTGGGATAAATTTTGTTCTCTTTTATCACTAACTACTATATATAATTCGCCATCTTTAGGAACTAAATGAACATGTTTAAAAAACGCATGTGGACTAATTTGTACAAATAAATTATCTATTTCATCACTGTGCTTTTGCAGATATTCATTCATTAGTTCACTTTGAATTTCCCCATGGTTCTCTTCTAACTGTTTTAATTGAAGTAGCATTTTATCATAGTAACTATCTTTTATTTTATAGCTATCTAATCTACTCTCCATTTCGGCTATCTCTGCTCTTAACACCATTACATTACTTTGAGATAAAAAAGCCTCTATTTTTAATAATTGGTTTTCCAATTCTGTATCCCATTTTTTCAAACGATTACTCCGACCTGTTAATTGATCAATTATTGCTTGTCGTTCTTCAATTTTAAAGTCAGGAATAGTAGATTGAATCTCAATCAGTTTCATTTCTTTATTTTGTTTTTGATTTTTGATTTTAATTAGTTCATTATTGTAATGATCTCTTTGTAATATAATTTTATTTTTCGTTTCTTTTAAACGAAGTAAATACATATCAAGTCGTTGTAATCGATGTTCAATACCATCTTCAGTTTCTAATAATCTAATACGATTGTCTCCCTTTGATGTTAGTTCTGAAAGTATTTCTAGAAACGATTTTTCCTGCTCATTAATTGGAATACTTTCTTTGTTTAACCTTTCTAACGAGAGATACAGAGTATTTGCAATTTCATTTAAACTTAAAAATTCTCTTATCTTTATTACCCGCTCCTTAACTTGCTCTTCATTTAACTGCTGTATATCTGTTAAAATTTTTGCACGATTGCTTACTAAAACAATTTCTTCGTTTTTTAGTTTTTCAACTAATTCTTTAATTTGAGCATCCAAAATAAAGAATTCATTAGATATATTTTCCTTTTCCCCTTCTAATCTACTTAATTCAGTATTTGTTTCAAGAAGAAGAATGTTATTCTTATTAAGTGTTTTATTGTATTTTTCTAATTGAAATCTAACGGCCTCATGTAAAGATAGAGCATCTAAGAATGATGATCCACATACAGGACATGGGTCGTGTTCACCACAGTTATGCAACAAATGAGTTTGCAAACTGTGTATTATCTGAGTAATAGTATTGTGCTCATGCTCTTCTACTACAGCTTCAAGCTCTTTTTTCTTTATTTTCAGTTTATCAATTTCATTCGTAATACTTTGAAGAATAGTAGTGTTAGTATTTGCTTTTAATCTCACTTGAGCTAGACTATCTTTTATTACTTCTAAATGTCTTTCCTGCTCAAAAATTTTTAGATATTCTTGTGAATTATTATAAGATTTTAACTGATCAGTATAAAATTGATGGAAATGTTCTAAATCTTTATAAGATTGTTCAATTTTTATTAGAAGAGGATTTTTTTTTATCTGATTTTGAGCTTGAACATTTTCATTTTTCTTATTACGGAGAGCTTCTAGAGCTACTTTAGTTTCTTTGTAATGGGTTCTATATTCTTTTAACAAATTTAGCTTAGTTTGTTTATGTGCCCCTTTGCTTTCCTTTGATTCATACTCAGTTAGCTTCTCGTTTAAAGTTTTTAACTGGTTTGTCAGTTCAGAAAATTTTTCTGTATAATTTTCTTCTGAAAAAGAAAACAGATTTTCAGCTTCTTGCACTAGTTTGTAATCTCTTTCTAATTTAAGTAAACTTTTTTGAAGATGTTTGCGATAATCCAATAGCTCAGTTTGAACAGAAGATGAAAGATCCCGCAATTGAACCGCTGGCATTTCGATTTCAGAGTCAGTAATTTCGTCAATAAGGTTTGATACCTTCTCAACCAAAGTTTCTGCTGTCTCTCCTCCAATTTTATTCACTAAATCTTCTTTGGTTTCTAAAATATGATTTTTAATTTCTAATTGGGAACTTTCTCTATTTATTATTTCAAAAATATTATTCTTCTGAGATTCCAATACCTCTTTAACTTGTTTTAAATACTGTAAAAATTCTGATCCATATTTTTGAATGCCTAATACCTTTTCAATTACTGCATATCGATCTTTTGGCTTCTTTGCCGTAACAAATGCCTGGAGTTTATCTTGAGATAAAAATTGTGTAGAAGCAAGTAATACAGATAATTCAACTTTGGTTAAATCTTTTTTATTGCCTTCATTTCCAGTAAATGTATTCAATAGTAATTCACGAATTTTTTGATTTCCTTCTCTTACCCCATACTCTTCATCATTAATAAAAATTGGTTTTGCAATATTTTTCCTGACATGCTGAATACGCTTAATTTTAAAATCCTGACCATCCTTATTTCTGATCCATATTTCTACGCTGGCTTGTGGTTCTATGTAAACTAGAGAATTATCTTGAGATAGTAGAGACTGATGGATTGTATAATTAAATTTTTGCCGTTCTGCAGATCCAACATATCTCTGTATATCACCTGTTAAACACCATTCGATGGCATCAAAAAAGCTACTTTTTCCATGTCCGTTCAATCCTCGAAGAATGATTAACCTTTTTCCTATAAAAGAGAAGGTATGCTTTCCATAGAATATTCGAAAATTATCAATGCTCATTTGGAATATTTCCATAACTCACTAACCTCCAATTTTTTTTCAATAGTCAGTTTAAAATTCGATTTATCTTTATATATAGTTTGCATTTCTGGTTTAAAATAATCATTGATAATTTCGATAATCTTAGAATGGTATTCTGTAGAACTTCTAGTAATTAATTCAATAAATCTCTCTTCGTAAGAAAAATAACCTCGATTTTTTTTTTCAAATTCAATAAAGAACGGGATTCTTTCAATATCTTCTGCATCTTGAAAAACATATTTCCTACAATACATTGCATTTTTTTCTATCCTGTTTTTCTCAGTTAATACTTCGTTATATGAATCTTGGTCCCAATGAAAATCTAGAATAAGTAAAAAATACAAATTGTTTTTGTATTTTAAAGGAAGAAAATTAAGCAATTCCGATATTATAATTTGATTTTCTCTCCAGAATTTTTTTAAATAAGTAAAGCTTCTGTAGACTTTCAGTACTACTATACGCTGATCATTTATCCAGGCCTCAAGACCATGATCCCAAAAGCTTTTCTGTAAAAGTAGTTTTTCAGGAGTGTTTAATTTTAAATCCGAAGGTTCAAATACTAAATCTTCATTTTTATCTAACGATAATACTTTAAAATCTGCTTCATCGTGAAGAAAATTTCTAATATCTTCAATCTTCATACTGCACCGTTCCTTTACATTGATTTTCCGTTATCCTCTAATAACTCATGCCAATAATCAATTACGTGCAAATTGGTTAAGAATATTTCTTCTTCTAGATCATAAAAGTATTCTTGCACATCATTTAAAAAATCCGGATCATAATATTTAATTAATGAAGGCTTATCAGTAATTGCTACTTGTTCAGAAATTTCTTGATAGTTATGTGTAATTGAAGTTACACCAAGAGGTTTTTTTAAAAAACTCCGCTTCTTTGAACCTAATATAAGACAATGAAATTGTTCATGAATATTTTGGAGGATAGGGCACCCATCTACTGTGTCATTGACCTTTTTACAAATAGTATCAAAATACGCAGATTGATTAGCGTGAAATAACGTAAAAATTTTCGGCTCACGCTGCTGATTTACTGAATGATTGCCTTGATTAGTAACCATCGAAGCGTTCGATAGTAAGAATTGTTTATCTACATAAAAAGTTAAACATAGTGTCATTAATTTCAAGGACTGTTTCAGAGCAGTCATTTCATCTAAATTCTTAATATTTCTTTCTGAGCTACTACTTTTCATGTCAAATAATAAATGTAAAAATCTAGCATAAACAAAAACATCATCTTGAGATTTTTTTACAAATTCATCTTGAATCCATGTCAAGGTTTGAAGTAAGTCAAATTTAGCTGGAGAAATAATCTGTTTAAAGTCAGAACGTAATTCTTCAATGCAATCAGTGAATTTTGATTGAATATCTTGACTGTGTAAGTAACCTGTAGCAGTTCGTATAGCTGCAGGTTTACTATATTGAATCATTTTTTGCACTTGTTCCTTAGTAAAAATATAGTCTTCCGTATTCGAAATCCTATCTTTTTGCGTTCTTTCTAATACATTATTAAATATGTCTCTCAAGATGTATTCTGCTGCATCTGATGATACTTGCTCACTTAACTCCTTTATAATACTAACAATCTGACTTTTTAATCCCATAAAGCGATCCATATGATTTAAATGAAACCGGGACAAACACCATGTTATATCTTTTCCTACACGGTTTGGTAAAATCTCTTTTGTTGATTTACAAGGTATTAACAATTTCTCTGATAGCTTGCTCAATTCTCCTACGTCAGTTATCTCGAACTTAGAATTATTTGAGTATATTTTTATGTCTCCGTTATACGTGTTATTAGTTGCTATCTCAAATTCAAAATCAATATCATTTATTTCTGTTCCTAGAAGTTTTTTTCTATAACTATTCTCAAAATTAGGATAATTCAAGAACAGTTTATCTAGCCAACTTTTCAACTCTCCTTTTTCTCTTTTATGTAAGTCCCCTAAACTAAAATAATTGGCTTCACCTGATTCCTTAACTGTTTTTACCTGTACAAATCGAACCTGATTTGGTCCTAGTAAAGTAATATCATCCATTAATTCAAAAATGACTTTATTCCACCATGCATCTTTTCGATGCAACATTTCGAGCATATAGTAAATAGCCACATAGTATTGGTATATAAAACCTCTAATTGCTATTAATCCACCCAATTCAGTCGAATATCCTTGCAATAATGCTTGAATGTCATCTTCGTAATCCTTCTCATCCTCACACCTGTCATAATTACTTTTCATCCAAGTTTTAACTTTTCGAGTAAATTCCATTTGGTCTACATTCATATTAGTGGTAAAGTTTATACTCATAATTTAAGGTCTCCAGCTTGTTTTTTATTTTAAACATAAACTAGTACTCGGTTAAAACTAACTTAGTAGATTCCTAGCAATCAAATATCCTCTTAACAGTTTATTTATATCCAATATTAAAAGTCTCATGAAGTATTAATCCACGTTCATTATATTCATACTTTAAATTTAGATAAATTATTGATTCAAATTCCTAGCCATAAAACAGGACTATTTATCCAAGTCTAAAGAAACATTTCAATATACTATTCTACTAATTACTGCATAAATTTTCTTTTTTTCTTACACTATAGCATATTCATGGGGATAAATGGAACAAGAAAAATCTCCAAACACTACTAAAGACCTAGTACCTTCTGGGATTAAAATAGTACTGAGACTATTCAGCTAAAAGGGGAGGGGATAAAAACTGAGACTGCCTTTGCCCAAGTTTTTGGATTAGAAGGCTAGGGATAATAAATTAACCATCTTAGTAGAATAATAGCCAGCAACAAAAAGAGGGGTTCGCAGCCCCTCTTTACTATTTCCACCAATTTATTTCTAATAGCCCTCCGCACTGACAGCGCATTCGATTACACATACCTTATATATGTGAAAATGAATGCAGGAACATATTCAAGTTGCTCTTAATCCCTCGTGCATCAATGATTCTTATCTCGATATATTACTACCACGCACTCCACATGCCTTGAGTGTACAAAAATGATGACCTTAAGGCCTGGTCGCCCCTTGGCGGAAAATCTATCGTTTTTAGATCAGAGTCTTTATGTCTTTCTTTTTTTATTTTCTACTGAAAGTGTCCCTCCTGATCCATCTGCCCCAAGGCAGTCTTGGTTTTTCTGACTTTCTGACAATCCTGTCAAACATAAAACCAGTAAAATAATTTATTGCTCAACTACCCCAAAATCATCCACATAAACATATGCTATACCAGGATTCTTGTAAGCATACACTGTTGCCCTGGTGGCGCCTGCTCCGGTTGTAAAAGGAATGTTTACCATTGTCCAGGATGTACTGTCAGATGTTGCGGATGCATCCGTTCCTTCAAAGCCATTAACGCCAATCTGAATCCGCTCTCCTATGTCTGCCTTAACCCAGGCGGTACACATATAGCTGGTATTAGGACTTAGCCCCGTAAGTACCTGCTCGATACCATCTTCTCCGGGTCCCAATCTAACACTCTTAGAGCCGCTTCTTGGTACCGATACACTTGCAGCAGTATCTGAATATGTTGCCGCCCATGGTGAGATTATCCCTTTCTCGAAATCAGATTGACTTACGTTATTAACATAAAGTAAGCTGACACTCTCAAAAACCGGGTCCGGAGGTGAAGAAAAATCATGCCCGGCAGTCCAGTCAGTTCCACCGAACTCATATGCTCCAATATCCGGTGCCGCACCAACATAATCATTCGTGATTCCAGATATTACAACCCCTGCATTAATAGCTGGAGAAGTAGACTGCAACCTGAAATCATGTGCTGTGGGATTCACAAATAACGGATTGGTTTCTGAGGTAATATTATTTCCCTCTACATGAGTACCAGGCAGTGTAAAGGCTGTAGTAAAGATATTGTTGAAAATTCTGTCGCCGTACATATCTGACTGAAAATTACTTCCCCAATATCCTACATTTCCGTTACTGTAGGTGGTATTGTTATAAATCAGGTTAAAATTACTGGGTGTATTCAATCTTATCCCTGTATAGTTTCCCCATACAACATTATGATGCACAATATAGCCCTTGCTACCGTTATCCAGATAGATACCAGTGCCGGAATAATTCTTTGCCAGATTATCATGGATGTAATTATGATGAATTACCGTCCCTTGCCCATCCCAGGCAAATTCATAGAGTATTCCGAAGTCTTTTGTCAGCTTTCCTGCATTGTACAGATTATTATATTGTATCTGGCTGTTTTGGGTAGGCATAAATATCAGATGACGCCCAGCGTTATATACCGTATTATGACTGATTAGATGGTTTGCCCCCAATAGATAGATTGCCGGAATATCCGCTGCTGAATAATTTGCTTCATGAATAAGATTATTAATTACCTTATTTCCTGTTCCCTCTATACTCACCAGATTACCGGAACTGTAGGTCAAAGTACTGTCTCTAAGCTCATTATTGGTACCGGACATAAATATCCCTGTACTGTATTGTCTGGTAACATCTGAATCATGACTGACATATTCCGCAATCATATTAGAAACTTTACAGTAATTAGAATTAGACATTTTAATGCTGGAGGCAAAGATATTAATTCCGGTAATATTTATGTAAGAGCGGGAACTTAAATCAAATGCATAAGTCCGCTTCTTTGCTTCTACTGTCAAAGTATTCGGATCAACTCCACCAGGTGCCCATAAATAAAGTCTGCCAGTAATGCTGTCATAATACCATTCTCCCGCACTGTCAAGATCTTTAAGATTACCAGTAATATAATAGCTGTTACCGCCTGTCGCTGCAGTATCTATTTGATCAAAGGTAATGGAGCCGTCACTTGAGCTGGTAATGGTACTTTTATAAGATTTGTAGCCTGTTCCCGGAACACTCCAAACCGTTTTGCCAACCCAGTATCCAGGTGCCTGAGTTAAGTCTCCATCCTTGATGGTTGTAGTGGAACCGGAATCAACTGTTGCATATGTTGAATTTAAGGGATCAAGTGTTGATGAATTGGGCCATCTAGCTTCAAATTGCATTTGCTTATTAACAAATATCTGATTTTTTGTTCCAAGGGAACCCCTCATTTCCGCATAATAGATGGATCCGGAGTAATTTTTCCAGCCAGTAACCGGATCGGCACCGGATACCGTTACGTTCTCTCCTGTATAAGCCTCAAAGTTTATGGGTATTGCAGAAGTTCCGGAAGTATGAAGTGTTACTGTTTCCCGGTATGTACCACCTCGTATGATGCAGGTATCTCCGGCTTTCATGGTATCTGCTGCCTTTTGTATGGTTTTCCATGGATTTGATAGTGTACCGGTCCCAGTGATGTCATTCCCCGTTGTAGAAACATAATATACGGAATTTGCCTTTACAGTTTCCACACCCAGATTAAAAGTAAATACATAAATCATCATAATTACAACTAAAAATCTAAAGCCTGTTCTCTTATTCATAGCTTACCTCCTGGAATGAATTCTATTTTTAGATACGGCTTCTACGCCTGGGCTTAAGTTCACCGCTAGATATGTTCTAATATAGAAATTTGTGTATATATAAGCCCTTAATTATTTAATCGACTTATACCGACTTAAAGTTTATGATTCTTTCGGCGAAGCTTCTCCGATACTGAACCCATCCAGCCATTTCATTGACCATGCATGGTATTATTTTCTTTCCGAAATGGGTGCATGAGCATCCAGAGATTAAAGTACGCTATCAATATGATTTCATCCCTCTGATGGAAGAAACGCGTGAAAAGTATGAGACTTATCCGAAGCATGTAGTTCCTGAATTCGCATATATTACTTTCATTGAAAATGCAGGTGTGAACAACGAGAAGTTGATTGCCCAGGCACCTTACGCGGGCATGACAGATGATATTCGTGCGGGTAAGTTGCAAGCATAGTCAATCAAGACGAATTGAACTGAAAAGCCTGAGCCTGTGCCTCATAACGTAAGACAATTAAAACACCTACCAACCTGGTCATACCCTGTCTACTTGACAGGGGTATGACCAGATTGGTAGGTGCCCAGCATCTTTTTTAAAGTTCTCTATAACCATCTAATCTCCATTGGCTATTCTTCTTTCTCTTTTTCATCATGAAGCATCATCTCTAATACAACATATACAAACTGTGCTCCGTCCTTCATGCCCTGCCAGTACAAAGCTTCATTCTCCAATGCTTGCTTGTAATGATGCTTATCCTCCCATTCCGAGAATTCAGGTCTGTTCACAATATCCATCTCAGAAAGTCTCTTCGGTTCCTCTGGGCAGGGCATTAGGATCAATATTTACGCTAATTCCCAGTCGGTCAACAACCAGGTTCTCAATCGTACTTTTATCGCTTCCATTATTCCCCGCAAATACATACATCATTGGTATATGTTGACCTTCCCTGCATCTGTTTTATTAAAGTAATTGAACCACAGCAAGTTGATTGCACGTCACAGAAGGGAATAACCTTATTTTGTTCAACTCCAAATCCTTACGTTCAAAAATGGTATCCGATCTCGGCACTTGCATATTACCATATTCCTATATTAACTCATGTTACACTTCCCTCTCATCCTCCTGCTTCCAAAAATAAACATAGTAAATCCCCCAACCAATGGGTCATTCTGTAAACTAAATCTTTCTTTTAACCGATAAATACATATGCTGGGTTGTTTATTAAATATCACCTCTCGTTCCTTTTTAGCGTACAAACCTTGTTATACATATCTATATGGACTCACTGTTGTACTTATCTGCTGCTTCTTTAATCAGAAGTGAATGCAAGATGACGTGCTTTACTTGGAAATACCCATCACATATAGAAAGGAGTTATGAACTCACTTGAGCGTATTATCAGATGGGATTGGCTATGAAAGCCTACGCTTTTATGGTCCCTTTCAGCCCCTACACATCGAACAACTTCAAATAACACGTACAATTAACGATCATGCCTATTTACATATCAGTGGCATGCTCTCCGAAGAACAGGGAGCAGCTTGTATCGGTCATAATATAGAGCAAGAGCCGATTGCGATTCGTCAGTTGAATGATCAGGGACAATCGCTGAGAAGGCTGTTCCATGGGATTGTCACGCGTATGTCCGTACATTGTGTGCGAGGCGTATATACGTTTGAACTGGAGGCTGCTTCCCATTCATACCAGATGGATATTAAGCGTAAAAGGCGCTCCTATCAAGATATTCACCGCACCTATGATGGTCTGGTCACTGCGCTGGTTCGAAAATATCAGTACGGAGATGCCATTGATACGATAAGCAACCATGCCAAATTGGAGACATTTGTTTTACAATATGAGGAGACGGATTGGGCATTTTTAAAACGTCTTGCTTCTCGCTTTGGTTCCGTCCTTGTGCCAGAGGTAACCGCAGCTTCGCCCAAGGTTTTCTTCGGGATGCCAGAAGGGAAGCAGCATAAGGTGGAGCGGGACGTATTTTATCGAGTACGGAAAACATTTCATGAGCTGGATGCGGAAAAGCTGGGAGAACGTGCTGGCTCGTATGTCACCTATATGATTGAAAGTCTGCAATACTATGCGCTGGGCGACCTTATCACGCTACCTATTGGACAAGGCAAAGAACTGGTCGTGGTTCGATCCATGACAACCTTAGCAGATGGCTTACTGCACACCCGTTATGATCTTCAAGCCGAACAAGATATCCGCTATGCCCGTTATGAAAACGATCAGGCTACTGGAATTTCGCTGACAGGAACGGTGCTCAAGGTACAGCAGGATTTTGTACAGCTTCAACTGGACATTGACCCGAAGCAAGATCCTGCCAAAGCGTGCTGGTTTCCCATCGCCACCCGTTATGTCGCGGAAGAACATAGTGGCTGGTACGATATGCCTGAGATCGGGGAACAGGTGGAACTGTATCTGCCTACACACCGCGAACAAGATGCCTATGTCACGGATTCAGTGCGACAACAACGCTACATAAATGGACAGCCAAATGTGAAGATATGGCAACATGTGCAAGGTAGCGCCGTCGAAATGTCTGAACATGAGCTGACTCTATCCACCTCTGGTGAATTTTCCATTACGCTGCATGAAAGTAGCGGAATTACCATCAATAGTCCTGGGAATGTGCAGATTCAGGGTGGTCACGTCAAGCTTGATGCTGGGCAGGAGCTTTCGCTCGAAGCTGGAACGGCGCTGTATCTAAAAGGCGGAGCCAGCAGTATGGTACTGGACGGTGAGACGGATACCAAGGCTCCAGTGATTTATCAGGAAGGTACGGTGAAGGCACCTGTTTTCGTAGCTGACCTCCCTCCTGTTCCAGAACCGCCTTTGATGAGTATCAAAGCCTATGAAGCAGCTCAATCAGCAGCAGCCAAGGCTTCATCCAGCAGCGCAGCTTCTGCACCTACTGCAAAGATTACGACTCCGGCGGCACAAAAACAGGTTGATGCTTTATTGGGTACAGTATCAAAACTGTTGGGCTCCATTCCAGTGATGGGAAAAGTGGCTGGCGTTGTAGCGGGAGCTTTAGGTGGACCTACGGCGATTGTTGCAGGCTCGGTGCTACTAGCAACCGCAGCTATTCCCGTTCGTAGCACGGGAACAAGTCGCGCTGGAGGCAGTGCTCCTAAAAGTGGTTTGCATCCACTGAAGCATCTGGCTAGTCTAGCACTCCAAGGGCTAATAAGCCAATACGAGCATGAACGGGCTAAGGAAGCCTATTATAGCAAGTGGATTTTAGGCAAAGTGTATACGAGTGCACGTCACATAGCGCTTTCGGGTGGTCCACTGGAACTTGTCCAAAACCTGTTAAAAGAGTCAAATGCCATGGCTCATGCATATCAGCAGGTTCCTAAAAATATTCAGGAGAAATGGCTCCGAGATTATGAGGAAAAACAACGCCTTCAAGCAGCACAAACGCAGAAACACGAGAATCCAAAACTTGCATTATGGAGAGAAAGAAAAACTAATGAATATACTGCATATTGGAATCAAACTGATTATTTTACAGCCAACTGGTGGCAGGATGAAAATAAGCTAAAACAAGCAGAGCAAGCACTGCGCACTGAAATTACAATGAAGCGCAAACTATCACTGTATGATATTAAAGACCCTAATAAATTGGCCGCCATCCAGCGTATCGTCAATGCAAAACGAACACACGTATGGGATGAAGGAACTCTCAATGCCATTGAAGATGGTTTGGTAGCGATGGGTGTGGACTCTACAAATGCTATTGAGTTGGACAAAGAGAAAATGGATGCACTCATTTCTCGATACAATCAAGGCTTCATCGGACAAAAATCTGGAGATTACATGGAAAGGACAGGCTTAAGCGATTTAGTCGAAGACACGACTTATGGGATTGTAACAGCTCGTATCGGTATGGGGAGACCTGGAAGTTCTCCTGCCAGGTCCAGCCAGCCACCTATTGCAGAAAATCCGCCTGCAAAACCCAATCCAAAGGGTGGTCCAGGTGTAAACAGGCCCATTGATGAGTTCAATGATTCGGCGATTTATAATGGGGCAAATTCAAGTAGACCTAAGGAGTCACCTAAACTACCGAATTCGAGCAAAAGTAAGCCTCCTGAGGATACTCTAAAAGCTTCTAATGTTGGTAGTGTAGTCAAGAGTGGAAATAAAACGAAGTATACGAATTCGGCTGGTAATGAGTTAATTTGGGATGATCAACATCCGAAAAATATTAATCGCGATATTGATAATCTTTTAAACAGTAAAGACCCCGGAAAAGCTACTGAGGCAAAAGTAGCTTCTGCTGTTAGAGAAAATAAGGAAGTAACAGCATTTGCCCAGAAAATTCAAAGGGCAGATGGTAACCCGGCGGGCGATTTTGACGTAGTCACTAAGGATGAAATTATTGAAGTTAAGAAATCATTAAAAGCGGTTACAAATGTTGATCAGTTTGATAAATACGTTAATGTAAATCATGACGGCTATTTTAATCATAACCAGAAGAAAGTCATTTTATATATTGACAAGGCATTGACTAATTTACATCAGAACGATCTAATAAAATTGGAAATCATTAAATCTAAAGGTGTTACTATTGTAAACTCTATAGATGAACTCAAGGAGGTATTAAAGTAAAGATGGGGACTCCGGCAGTTATTTTAACGAATAAAGAAAGATACTCTCCTGAGAAGTTGTTAGCAGATAGCATAGTTGCAGCCTTTCATTCGGATGCATCGCTCTATTTCTACAATAATAAAAATTACTCAAATGAGGGGAAGTTTTCATATACAACGCTGAATATTAATAATAGATCATTTGCGGAGAACAACGAATCTTCATTAATCTTTTATATTCATAGTATTAATAGTTCAAGTATTGATTTTTACTATCACGAAGATTTAGGATTAGATACAAATTTATTGCTGTGTCAAGTCGGTCATATTGAGGATATCTATGGTAATCAAGAATTGATATTCAATTTTATTTACGAATACCTTAAGCTAAATCCTGATGATTATTTTTGGATTGCAGATTATGATTGGGTTTACAGTTGGGAAGACATTCAAAAATTAAAATCATTACCGTATGATCAAGATTGGTGCTATAAGAATCCCAAAGACTAACCTATGAGTAAAATGTGACAACAAGATCGTACAATGCAACTAACAAACCAGACATTAAAAAAGACATAAAATCAGTAAACTCTCAAAGGCTTATTTCGACTTGAATCTATGAGTAGGGGTGAGCTTTTTTTATACTCAAGATCAAAAGAAGACGAAAATAATGTCAAAACAGATATAGATAGCAAGATACAAAACAAGCTTGACGAAAACTGCACATTTACTTTTAAAAGAAATATTGCTGACGCACTAACTGGATGGTATAAGGGAGGAATGGGAAGCCCAGAGCAGATTAGGTGGAGGAATATGACCTCACCGCATTAACTCTAGACTAGAGCGCACTGGAGGTTTGAGTAAAATGGACTTTAGATTATCTATTGGCTCTAATTTGTCTAGAGAAGCCTTGGGGAAGTTGCTTTACAATACGATATGTGAAGTGTTAGTAATGGAAATAAATTTTTATGAAGTAGAAGTAAAAGATTGGTCTGATGCTCGACAGGTGAGTATTAGTTGTACTTATTTTTCTATAAGCATTAATTTAGATGATGAGGATGACTATTTAGAACGTTTCCGAGAAATGAATCTCGAAGATCACAGCCTAGATACAAATGTTCTTATTAGTATTCAATTTGTATCGCGTACTTTTGACATTGGATGGTTAAAGCTACTCGAAGTTATTGGAAAACTATTACGTTTAAACGATCAAGATTTGGTTGTTGAAGATGATTCCTCATACCCACTATTAAAAAGAATTAAAGGGCGTTTATTTATCAATAATAATCTAGATGAATATCAAAACAGGTATATCACTAAAGAAATTCTAGAGCTACTGAATTATCCTTATTTGGAAGAGGATTTTTTTAAAGATAGCTGATATAGAAGGTAACGTTTTTATTACGTCGAACGAGTCGATTATGGTCGGATACTACCATGATTGACTTGTTTTTTTACTTTCCTCTTGCTCCTAATGCCGTTTGGTAATATGAACAAGCTGGTGAGAACATTAGAGGATAAAGGGTTGAAGGTAAAGGTGAAAGACGAGAAATACCCAATGATGGCAGCTATTTAACTACAGATGGGGAAAATATTAAATCGCCAATACTAGATCAGTATACCTTTATAAGAAAGTGAGGTTATAGTGGATGATACTTACTCTTGATATAAGTAATGAAGAATTTGATGGAATTATAGATGGTGATGGAGAATTTACACCAACTATTTTTTTGAATTTTCCAAGTGATATTAGAGGAATATACGAATTTGAACTCATAAATACAGTGATAGATATTTATAATTTTAAAGATCAAATACAAAATCAGGGACTTCATGTAAAAGATGATTCACTTTTTGTATTTGGAAAAATGAAAGTTCGAATTGAGGGAGTCAAGGGTGCTGATTTCAAACTAATTGAAGGTAACCTCCTTGCAGGACGTGAGCAATATTATAGTTGGCCATATACAATTGATAGCGGTGATATTGCATGTAAATGCGGGGGAAAGTTATCTTTCTTAGAGGATTGCTACGTAGCATTAATGATTGTTACTGAAAATAAGCCTAAAATAACATTAACATTTGATATTAAAAAAACAGTTCCTTTTGATTTTATGAATAGCAGCAGCATAAAGCAAGCAAATTTAAAAAAAGTAGAGTCTAAACACATGAAATCTCATGGGAAGTTGTTTGATTTTGAATTTTTCCAAGAGTATTTTGGATCTGGGAGAAGAGCTATTAAGAGTGAGTAGTTCAGATGTTAAATAAAAAGATCATCTAATGGCTTATTCTTATCTGGAACGTTGATGAGGAATGAGCCTTTTTTCTACGCAAAAAAATAATTTTCATCCCTCCCTATCATTAGCCTACCAAAAGAACAAATTAAAAGATTAAGATGACTTTTAATCTAAGCCTGAGAGGAAGAAATGTATGGTTGATAGAATCATATCTCTAATAACAAATGCTACTTTAGATAAAGATGATAGTGTTATAGTAACTGCTCTAAAGTTATTAAAAAATGATTGCAATTTAGAAAAATTAGTGGGTGACTATTTTGCTCAACTTGTTAGTATGATTCCTCTGGTTAAAGAACAGAGTACAAAGGCACTTTTAATCGAAACAATTGTGGAATCTCCAGAATTCGTTTCCGACGATACGATACTGGACGAATATGTGAAACTTATATCCGAAGGTGCGACTAACGTTCAGGAAGCTACAAGATGTTTAGGTGCATTTACTGCTTCCGGCTCTACAAACAATCAAATATTCATACAATTGGCCAATAAATTAAATCATAAATTTGCCGTTGAAATACTAGTTTCAATGGGACGTTCTAATTGGGGAGAAATCCCTCATTACCTAGAATCATTCGCTCAAGAGGTTCAAAAAACACAAAGGATAAGATATCGTTCAGGAATAATTGCGGCCTTTTTATTAATTGTTCATCCTCTGTGCTCAGAATACGCCCATGTCAGTTCGTTATCTTTTGGATATCCATATACTGAAGCGGCTACGAGTGATTGGGCGTGGGTAACTCCAAAAAATACAGAACATATAGTACAACAGAAAATAGTAACCTCAAGAGAAGCTGACATATTGGTGAAATTAGGGGGCTTATTACGAAATAATAATATAGACTTGAATTCAAACGAAATTACAAAGCTCTACACCGAGTTTTTTGAAGATAAGAACCCATTTGATGTTATTTACACTTTGCCAAAGTAGATATAAAATTGGTAAAAAATCAAAAGCTTATTCTAACTTCAATCTATGAGTTGGGATAAGCTTTTTTTCTAAAGATCTAGCTGATTTATATATACATACAGTTAGCCCTATAACAGATTTCACAAAAATATTGTCGTGATCACGATCACGGTTTAGACTGTAAATTTAAGTTAAAATACAAACAATTTTAAATTTATTTTATCTAAAACCAAAGATACTCTGATGGATCACAAAGAAAAAACAAGGAAGTGTACAAAGATGAAAAGAACTGATTTACCTCTTGTCTATTCTTGTTCTGGATGTTCCTCCGCAGCACAAACCGCTAACATGATCGCTATACAAATGGATCGAGAAAAAGTCGCTGAAATGTCCTGCATAGCTGGTGTTGGTGGTGATGTCAAACCACTTGTCAGAACAGCAAAATCGGGACGTGACATCATTGCAATTGACGGCTGTCCCTTGTCCTGTTGCAAGAGTTGCTTAGCAAGACATGAAGTTCAACCCAAACACCATTTCCTGCTGTCTGACTTTGATGTACCCAAAATAATAGGAGAAGATCCTAACCCCGATCATTATAGGAATGCTTACACACAAATCTTAGAACAAATTGGACAATAATTCTTATCAAAATGAAGGTGTGTATCGAAAAATGGCTCACCTTTGTTTTAAGTGTTGGTACAGTATACAGTAAAAGTATAGCTGGCTCATATTATGTAACAATATCGTAAAATAGTTTGTACTGGTGGCTCCTAACACATCTTTAGGGGCCACCAGTATTTTTTTCTCCCAGTTGAATCATTGGATATAAAAATCCTCAAGAATTTGGAGCTCTAATTGGAGTCATTTTTTAAATCATTAAATAGCTCAGTTGCAACATCTGGCAAAGCGTTTTCGAACAATTTTCTTACAAGTACTATATATTTATTCTTGTATTAAATTATTTTCAGATAACTAAGGTTCCCCCCCTATATTACAATATCCCTCGTCTCCTTAGCTGTCTTGTAAAATTACTCGTCGTTACCATCCAAGCAACACAGCACTATATAGCTGCTTACCAGCCTTGAACTGGAGTACTATCTCATTCCCAACATCACGTTTCCTGCATTTGCACTGAACGGGGATTTTATAGCCCTCTTTGCCTTTGAGAATTACTTTGCGTAATAGCGAAGAGCCTAAAAACAAACATAATGATGAAATCGGTGAATATCACAATATGACAACAGATGTTATATTATACTTTGGTTGAAGTTAAACAAAGGAGATGGAGATGCTTATGATGAATCAAGAACCAAATCAGCAATTAGGTGAAATTATTGAGCAGTTCATACATTCATACATGGCAGAAAATAACAATATCCGCTCTCAAAAAGTAATCAACACTGCAGATGAGGATACCATAGCTCATTTACGGGAAATTGGTTTTCCCAAAAAAGGAAGACCGATAAAAGAAGTTGTCAATGAAATGAGGAAAAACGTCTATCCTTATCAAACGTTTATGCAACACCCTCGCCTTTTCGCATTGGTTCCTAGTCCAATGTCTCTTTACTCTTGGCTAGGAGATATCATGACCAGCGCTTATAATACCCACGCCGGAAGCTGGATGCTGAGTTCGAGCGCAAGCCTTCTAGAGGGGGAAGTAATCCGGTGGATGTGTGACCAAGCAGGATATCCCGATACGGCTGGAGGCTTATTTCTGTCCGGCGGATCGTTGTCCAATTTGACCGCTTTGGCAGCTGCACGCAATGCAAAGTTATCTGAGCAGGAATATGCCCTTGGAACTGCTTATGTTTCAGACCAAACTCATTCATCGGTCGCCAAAGGGTTACGCATTCTCGGATTCCGTGGTGATCAGATCAGAAAGATTCCAAGTGATAAAAATTTTCGTATGGATGTTTCAGCCTTAGAAAAAAAAGTAATGGATGATCAGGCAGCTGGCATGAAGCCTTTTGCCATCATTGCCACGGCAGGCACAACCAATACAGGAAGCATTGACCCGCTAAACGAAATTGCTGACCTATGTGAAAAACATAATATTTGGTTACATGTGGATGGAGCTTACGGTGCGTCAATTTTGGCTTCTTCGAAATATAAGTCCCTTTTGAGCGGAATATCGCGTTCAGATAGCATTACCTGGGATGCACATAAATGGTTAATGCAGACCTATTCCTGTAGCGTAGTTTTAGCCAAAGAAAATCAACAGCTCAGAGACTGCTTCAGCACACATCCAGAATATTTGAAAGATGCTGAGACTAATGAAGAACATATTAATTATTGGGATCTGGGCCCTGAATTAACGCGGCCTGCTCGAAGTTTGAAACTATGGGTGACACTGCAAGCTTTAGGAACTAATGCTGTCAGTGAAGCCATAGAGCATGGTGTTCAACTCGCAGAATGGGCTGAAGATGAAATCAAAAAACATAATCATTGGGAAATTGTATCCCCCGCACAGTTAGCGATTGTTAATTTTCAATATGCACCAACTGGATTATCTGAGCAAGAATTAGATTCGCTCAATAAAAGGATTTCCCAAGAAATGGTGACCAATGGATACGCTTCGGTGCTTACGACACAACTTAATGGAAAAACGGTTCTCCGAATCTGTGCAATTCACCCAGATACTACGGAACATGAAATCAGGAATACAATTCAGCTTTTATCGAACATAGCACGCTCATTGAATGAGAAAAAAGCTCTTTTATGATGTTAAATTATGAAAATGAAGTGCTACGCTTTCTGTAAATGAATAAAAATATTCAGCATCACACAAATAAGAGGGGCACGCCACCCCTCTTTGGCCCACTCTCTGTGAAGCAGGTCAAAATATATTTTTGAAATTTTATGTGTATGATGGCTAGTTTCTCAATCGTATTGTATTCGTTCTTCTTAGACAAAGGAAAACTCCCCTTCAAGTAGCAGTTTATTTATTAAACCTGTCTACTTGAAGGGGAGCATGTCAAAATCGGCAGCCTGTTCCGTAATTTATAATAGCGAGGTTACGAACTTCACCTCTGGAAAGCGGCTATCCGGTCCTTTCATTAAGATTCCGCCTTGATTTTTCAGATACATATCAAAGAAATCCAGCATGTAGGCATTGATAACGGAATTCGCTCTTTCGGGTGCAATCTGTCCTGTAATGCCCAGCATTTTAAAAATCGGAGAAATGAACTGTACGTCGGTAAAATTCAAATGCTCCGTATTTTCGATATAGAGGACTTGTCCCCCTTCGTCGACCGTTTCGCGCATCCGTTCAAGCTCCAACTTTTTATCTTCCGTTACTTGATCCTCCCACTCTCTTGTTGATCCCATACGCTTAAGCTCTGCATCCGTGTAGACCCGGTTATCCATCACCATTTTTAATTTTTCGAAATAGCTTTCCGAGTTGATGAACAAAAACGGCTTTCGCAGCCCCTCTCTGTCACGCAGTCGATAAAGCCCTCCATCAAAGTCTATTCCAACCGTGATTCGCGGATCGTAAGAAGCGTCATAGGCCGTTGCTCCACCGATGGAATGGCCGAACACCCCGACATGACCGAGATCAATCTTCCCTTTTAGATGACTTGGAATCTGCCCCGATTGGATGAGCTCGAGTTGGTCCAGCGTAAACGCCACATCACCGGTTAAAACTTTTCCCAACTTGTCACGATTTTCGCTTTCCGTCCGGTAATCATGGTCGGGTGAGAACAAGTCATCGGTTGTACTGGTCGTGATTCGACCGTCCGGAAACTCGGTTGCAAATGTATTGTAGGTGTGGTCGATCACTGCCACGATATATCCGTGACTCGCGAGATTTTCGGCTTGCGACGTGTGGAGGAACCTGGACGAGCCGTTGCCGGGATTCGCAAGGATCAGCGGGTATGAAGTCTGTACCGAAGAGACTTCGGCTCCCGAATAAGCATGACTGGATACGTACTTCAGGTGTTGAAACGTAAACCCGGGAAGCCCATAGTTCTCAGCCATATAACGTAAAATCTCGGGATCGGGAATAAATGGAGCGTACTTGCCGGTGCTAGCTTGAGTCGGATACCAGACCTGAACCATCAATTCCCTCTTGCCTGTCTCAGTTTTGCCAAATGTCTCCCCACGGCTTGGATCGATGAAATGAAAGACTTGTGTGCCTACCTTCAACTCGCCGGTTGGCGCCGGAAAGTTGAATACGGGAAACACATAGAGGAAGCACCCTGTTACGATTAGCCCAATCACGATAAAAAGGCGGCCTAGCATCCTACGGATTCGCGAGGCAGTCCGAACGACTTTCGGCGTTATGAAAACGTCTATGAGCGAAAGCGAAAGTATCAGGATCGTAAATCCGTATAAAAATAAAAGCTGAATCCTATATCCTTCGACAAGCAAATGTATCACTAAAAAAATGGAGCTTGCTCCACTTGTCAGGAGCAAAGCTGATCTTCGGATACGTTGATTGGTAATGAACAGGAGTGCCAACAAACAAGCGCTTGAAAAGAATAGCAGCATTTCAAAAAACCTCACGCCAACTCCCCCTTAAAAAATAATCCTATCAATGGATTAGTATAGAGGAGCAGCTAGGTTGATACCATTGATCTAGATGACAATTGCCTAACACTCTTGTAAGGTCGCGTGACGATGGCGCAGAAAACGGCATGTAATGTGCTGATTAATACGTTTTACCAAAAAGTGATCGCATGCATTTATTCTCCACTAAAGCTTTTGGCCCATTCAGCAACCCTACGACTGCTTTCTTCTTCGGACAAATCCTCGATCCTGGTCATAATAGACCATCTTACTCCACAAGGATCTAATATACTTGCGAATCGATCCCCTGAAACAAAGTTTGTAACGGGTTCCCTTACTTTCGCTCCTCTTGCTACCGCCTTTTCAATGACCTGATCCACATTCATAACGTAAATTCCGAAAGAATAACACGCATTATCTCCATCTGGAGGCAAGACCAATTGATATGTCGGATTCGCTGCTCCCAGTTGCAAAAAACCATTTCCAAAATCTAATTCCGCATGAACAATGATTGTATTGCCATTATCATCAGGATATTCAGTAATGTCCTTAACCCTCGCATTGAAAACTGTTTTATAAAACTCTATCGCTTCCGAAGGATTTTTCACGGTAATAAACGGGGTAATAGATGTAAAGCCGTTGGGTATACCCTTACTTGTATATTTACCTGACACTCCCACATATTCTCTGCTTTCAGTCATTTTAACTCCTCCTTTAAATGATCTTAACAGTTCAATTTAATGCGCATACCTTCATTGGATTGAATCCATCAACTCATAGTAATGTTTGGATGCACGAGTCTTATTTAGACTATACCAGGCTTCTAATGTTTTAGAAGAAAACACACCCAGAGCTTTCAAAACATGTACGGTGAATTCCAACGGAGCCGTTCCAGATGCAGTGATCAGTTTTCCATCCGTTATAGCAGACTCCATTTTGTAATACTTTTCGCCCGTGTAGGTGGGACAGATCATTTTAAGGTATTCCAGATCATTGCTTGTATGCGAACGTGAATTCAGCAGTCCTGCCTGAGCAAGTCCGATGGTAGCACCACAAATCGCAGCAACCCATATACCTTCCTCTAAGCACCTCTCAGCGATTTTTAAAATCGGTTGATGAATGGTTTCTGTCCATGTATTGCCACCAGGTAAAATCAATGCATCCGTGCTCTCAATGCCGCCCTCATCCAGTGTGATGTCAGGCAGGATTGTCAATCCACCCATGGTAGTGACAGGAGTCCTTTCCATTCCCACAGTAACTATTTTGGATGGGCCCAGCCCCTTTTTATAATATCTTCCTGAGTTCAGTTCGGCAGTTAAGTAACCGATTTCCCAGTCTGCCATGGTGTCAAATACATAAAGATATACCGTACTATTCATTCACAGGTTCTCCTTATTTTATAATTGATCAAGTGATACCAACCCTCAGTGATCCATGATTATCCTCATTATAAAAAAGCTTCACTGACATCTGCTGTCAGTGAAGCTTTTAACGTTGATAATATTCCATTAACTCCGACGCAACCGCAACAAGTTTTTCCTTCAAGCTCTGTGGTTCGATGATCTGAATGGATTTCCCGTAGGGTAGGAGTAAATGAGGGACATATGTATGAAGTGATTTTTCCTCAAGCAAAAAGATGGCTTGGTTAGCGGTTCGCTCTTTCAGATGATGCCCCAAAAACCAATGTAGACATAAGTCATCCAATGCCTCTGACCTGCCTTCGATCCTTAAAGAAATTAAACCGTTCTTGCCCACTAAATCAGGTAACAGATTTTGCATAAAAAATTCACGAGCTGAAAAAGCCTCAGGACGCTTAAATAGGATTGGAGTGCGTTTGATCTGTAAAATCCGTTCTGCCCGAAAGCTACGGATCTCATTTCTTAGGTGACAAAATGCAACAGTATACCATTTGTTGTTCCAGTAAACCATTCCATAGGGGTCTATCACCCTATTCTTGGGTTGTTCTTCATGGCTCGTGCGATAATCCATTTCGACAGAGAATTGGTTGGCTACAGCCTGCTCCAATTCTGCCAATATCGGCTGAAGAGAAGGATCTCCTATGCGATTTATCACTTCAAATCCGGCTAAATGACGGCTAAGTATACTTTCTTGCTCTTGATTCGAATACATTTTCAATTTTGAGGTCGCACTGCTTAATGCCTCACTTAAAGGAGATCCAGCTTCTTTTGCAAAAACAGCAGCATGAAGGAGTGCCTTTTTTTCCTCCATATCAAATAGTAAGGGTGCTCTAATAAAATTATTCAGCAAGCTATACCCGCCATGATGACCCGTGTCGGATATTATTGGCACTCCACTGGCGCATAGAGCGTCAATATACCGATAAACTGTTCTTATATTTATTTCTAACTTTTCGGATATTTGTTTCGCCGTCATTTTTACACCTGAATTCAGCATCCATAAAATGGCCAGCATATTATCGTTTTTTGGCATAACCTGCCCCCCCCTCTCTCATTAAAGCTCAATCTTTTATAAATATCACTTTATACTCCCTCATACCACCTATTATATGCTTTTTTCCATCTTATACTTCCCTCTCATATCTTCTAATTCCAGATTTACACATAGTAAATACCATAATGAATGGGTCATTCTGTAAACTAACTCTCTCTTTTAACCGATAAATACATATGCTGGATTTATAATTCCTCTTTTTAAACACAACTACAGAAGGAGACACCTATGGAAAATATCGTGACATACGGTCATATCGAAATCATGCCTTATGAGTTCGTCCGCCTTCATGAACTTAAAATCTTAAAAACAGTCAATGACCATGCCCGAATGATCTGTACAGGCATCATCTCAGAGAAAAAGCGAGAGCTGTATGTACGTGCTTCTGACGAAGAAACCCAAGTCAAAGCTTTTGTTACAGACAAAAATGGCAATCGACAGCCCCTTTTTCGAGGCATTGCCTTGGATGTGGAAGAAAAAGTGGTTCACGGGGTCCATTACCTGACCGTCGAAGCCATCTCTCATACCTACGAGTTAGATATTAAGCGCCATCAACGCTCTTTCCAGAATCCTAACCTCACCTATACGGGTTTGATTGAAAGTATTGTATCGGACTATTCCAAAGCAGAAGCGATGGATGTTGTGTCCCATAAGAAGCCCATCGGCACTTTTATCATGCAATATGATGAAACCGATTGGCAATTTCTGAAACGGATGGCCTCCCACTTTTACTCTCCGCTCATTCCTGCGGTGGGCTACGGAGTTCCCAAATTTTATTTTGGCCTACCTATGGGACTCAGTAAGGGCGAAATACAATCTACCAATTATAAAGTCACCAAACGGGTCGCGGATTTTCAAACCGCCTCAGAGAACCATATCCCCGGCGTACGTGATGCGGATTTTATCCAGTATGAGGTCGAGACGGAGAAATTGCTGGAGCCTGGCTACGAAGTGACCTTTCAAGGTCATAAACTGATCGTAGCTGAGGTGCTAACGGAGATGAAGGACGGAGTACTGACCCATACAGCCAAGCTGTCACCGCGAAGCGGTTTACGTCCGATCAAAGACTACAATCGCTCCATTATCGGCGCTTCCATTCAAGGCAAGGTACTGAGCGTTCGTCGGGACAAAGTACGCGCCCAGCTCGATATGGACGATCAGCAAGATCCAAACACGGATTACTGGTTTCCCTACTCTACCATTTATGCCTCTGCGGATAACACGGGCTGGTATTGCATGCCTGAAGATGGAGACAGCATCCGCATTTATTTTCCCAGTTATAAGGAAGAAGAGGGATATGCGATCAGCTCGGTTAAAAGAGAACCACAACCTTCCGGGGGAAAATCTACTACTCCTGGACATGCCACAGCTTCTGCTTCGTCTGCTGGATCAAAGTCTTCTTCGGCACTGTCTGCGGCAGCTCCTGCGCCAGATCGAATGGCTGATCCTGCCATTAAGACGCTGCGAACCAAATACGGCAAAGAAATCATGCTCGCCCCAGATCAAATCGTTATTTCTGGCAATGGCATGTCCATTGTCATTAACGATAAAACAGGCATTGATATTGTAAGCGGAAAAAATGTGAGTATTAGCGCGGCTTCGGATATTGTTATGAGTTCCGGTAACATCCAGCTTTCCGCCGGAAAAATTGAGCTGTCTGGTAAAGGCAACACGATCACGTTGGATGACAAAACCACCTTCTCTGGCACGGAAATTAAGATGAACTAACGGAAGGTGAGAACTAGCAGATGAATAAACAAGCGGCATTACACCATTTTAAAGAGCATCATTTTACACCTTTGCTGGACATTCAGTTGGACAGGCTGGAAGCCATATTTCACCGCTACCAAGCTCAATTGATCTCCGACTTCAAAGAATCGTTCAGGGATTTGTGTATACACATTTTGAACATGCAGCAACAAGGTCAAAAAGAACCCATTGGATATATTCACTATTCGTTCTTACGCACTCAGATGCTGGAGCAATCCTACCTGTATATGGTCGAAGCTTATTCTGCTGAATGGTACGAAGATGATTCCGATTGCAAGTTAACCTATGATGCATCATGGGCTTATGGACCGATGAGTACCATGTTGGAAGCCTTGGAGCAGGAACGAAAAATATATATGGGGACGATCACTTCAGTGGACGTTGAACGATTGATACTGGAATCCGCTCCTTTGTTTCACCAGTTTGTGAACTCCCTCCTGCGCTTAGGCATGGCAGAAGTGGTTCAAATGCCTGAGTATCTCGCTATTCATAAAGCTGATCGTGTAGTCATCCGAACGGGCGAATACAAGGATATCAGCGAGAATCTATACGTCGAAGATCAGGAAGCACTTCTTGCAGATCATGTGAGAGAGCAATTGATTCACTCCAGTGAAGAAGAACCCTTTGTTTACGAAAACCTAAAGCGGCTCTCTCTTCCCCATCTTCAGCTGATGCAAAAAGATTTGCGTTATAACGATTTTAACCATAGTGACTTACGGGAAAGCCAGTTCCATACCTGTATATTAATCGGGAGCAGCTGGCAACGAGCAAATATAGAAGGAGCTAGCTTTCAGGGATGTTTACTGACCGACGCAGATTTTAGATATAGCAATCTAAAGGGTGTCCATTTCTGCGGTGCCAGCGGACAGCCTTATCGGGAACATGGAGTTCGGGTTCCGGGGTTATGTGGCCTTCATTTTGAACACTCCATCCTGGATGGGGCCGATTTTACGAATGTACATTCGTTTGAACATGCGTATTTTGAGGGGGCTTCGATGCAAGGAACCCTTGTCCCGCGAAGATACCAACAGCATTGGAAACTAAGCGAAGCACAGTGTCAATCCATTATGTGGGCGGAATAAGGAGGAATATGTATGCGCCATTATTATGTGCTGGTCGATGATCATCGTGTATCCCGAAACATGGAACCGATGAATTTAGACCTTTTTAAAACGCCATTCGTTGGTATGCCTCCAGCTCAGGTTTTAGATATTCATGCGACAGAAGATGCCGAGTATACGGACTGGCTCCCGTTTTCAACCTCCCAACCACTATTTTCCGATCCTATGAAACAAATTCTAGAATTATACAATACACAAGCTCGTTTTAAGCAGGTGTATATCGTGAACCGGGAACCTAGCCGTCAGGAATTATATTGGATTTTATCCATTCCCTCTGTGGAAGGCATTTCAGAGCAGACTGAATTTTATCCGCACGACCAAACCCTAAAACGACTTGTGCTGGATAGTCAAAAGGTGAATGGACACCATTTTTTCCGACTTTCCAACGTGAGAGAACCTTATTTCATCGTTAGCTTGGAAGCGGCTGAAAGCTTGCTGCGGCGGAGCTTGAGTGGTTTTCAGCTACAAAAGCTAGAACTCTTATAAGGAGGTT
This sequence comes from Paenibacillus sp. ALE2, assembly GCF_054113385.1. Taxonomy (NCBI): domain Bacteria; kingdom Bacillati; phylum Bacillota; class Bacilli; order Caryophanales; family Paenibacillaceae; genus Paenibacillus; species Paenibacillus sp. ALE2. Next base: position 3,225,541 of record NZ_CM134213.1, on the reverse strand, counting down.
CAACCTTGACGGAGCATTGGGATGAATTTTTTTTAAAACTGCATCACCAACAAATATTGAAAGAGCAATTAAGTACAGCAGAAAACGATGAAAGCTGGATGATGATATCTATTGAAGAAGCGATGAAGGGAATTTCGAAAGGCTCACTAACGCTGGCAGATGGACAGGAAATTCGGTTTCAAACCCTTCCTGTCTTTGAAAATCAACTCACCATTTCTCTGCCTGACTCTCTTATTCCAGAAGTTCGAGCAGGACAGACGGTAGCTTCGTCGAAAAGCTTCGTTGTTCAGGACAAGCTGGGGGGAATCCTGTTCGGTCTGCACCAAAGCGGGCAAGCACTTGACCCTACGCAAATAGAAATCTATCAACAACAGCTGATTGAGCAAACGAGTCGCGCACAACCAAGTATGAAGCTTGTGGATGAAAAGGCTCTTTCTATTCAAGATACCATCATTGGCTGCTATGAAGCTATTTTTCTAGTTTCCCCCTCTCCCTATTATCAGATTGTCTTTGTGCGTTCCTGGCGTGGCAAAGCTGTGATCGGGAGTTGCCAATTTAAGCTGGAGGATGCTTCGCTCTGGGTCCCGTTAACCTATGCCATGCTGCACACTGCGACATGGTCGGAGCTTACTTGATTCTATACCTTTATCCAAGGAGGTACTTATATGTTTTTACCTTTACTTATTAAAGCTTTGGCCCAGGGGGCGCTCAGCGGAGAACATTCCTATGTGGTGAGAGGAGCCAAGTTACAGTGCAGTCAAGGTACAGACCCTGGTGTGCTTAATATGATGTACAGCCATGGTGTCTTCATTAAAGATAAGCCCGTTCTGAACGTGGATGATGCCATTTGTGGAGCCAATATTAGCAAAATCAATGCTTTTGGTCTGTGTAAATTGAAGCATGGTCTTCCTTGCGAACCTGAGATTGCATTTGGGTCCAAGTGGACCGGTGGGAAAGAAGACGTATTGATCGAGGGGGCACCCGCCTTACTCAACAATTCGACCTTAATGTGTAGCTGCCAAGATGTTCTGACTAATACGTTCAATTTCATGATAGACCCCAGTGATGATGGTACCCTCTCTTCTGCGATAGGACCTAGTGGTGGGGGCATCATCTCGATTCTCGATGACGGGCAAGACAGTTGACTTTATCAAGCAAGGAGATTCAGGAATGAACATCGTAGCGAAAGACCGTTTTACCTATCAGCATCTACATGTTACCTGGCCCTATGGCAAGCTGCGTCTTCGTAATGTCCATATGAATCACGAGCTCGGAGAACATGCCAGACTGAAGATTACGGGCGTCTTGGAGGGCAATCAAGCAGACACGATCATTACTAAAGCAAGTAGCGACGACGAAGTTGAGCTATGGTATTCCGATGCCAAAGATCAGAAGCATCCCTTATTCATAGGGCAACTATACTGCGTAGATGTGGAGCACACGCACCAGGAGGTCTTGGTAACCCTCGACATCATATCTCATAGTTTCAAGCTGGATACGCAGCTCAAAAATCGTTCCTTTCAACATATCAATCAAAAATATGTGGGAATTGTAGATGCAGTGCTGGCCGATTATAAAGGCTCGGATAAGATCGATGAAGCTTTTGAGAAAAAAGCGACAGGCCAGTTTATCATGCAATATCAGGAGACGGATTGGACTTTTTTAAAACGGCTGGCTTCGCATGTGGGAGCCCTGCTCGTCCCCAATATCGTTTCACACCATGCACAAATTTGGATCGGAATCCCGCAAGCCAGGCAGCATATTCATTTGAAAGAGGTTCCTTTTTCGTTACAACGCAAGATCGCTCCCTATCTGGATCAGGAGGCGAACGGCTGGAGATCTGCAAACATCGGAGATTACACTCGGTATACCTTTGAGTGGGATCAAATGCTGCAATTGGGAGATGAAGTTGAACGCAATCACGAAACTTACGTCATCACCAAACGTGAGGGTCAATTGATTCGTGGCTTGATGACTTGGTCGTATGAATGCGCCCTGTCGGCGGGCTTGAAGGTTCCTAAAATCTATAATCGAACGATCATTGGCGCGGCTATCGAAGGAAAAATACTGGAGGTCAGCCGGAATCAGGTTCGATTGCATCTGGATATAGACGGTCATCAAAATCCAAGGGATGCCCAGTGGTTCCCCTATTCTGCAGAAGGGAATCAGGTGTGGTATCTGATGCCGGAAAAGGGTGCACAGGTGAAGCTGTATTTTCCAAGTGCAGACGAAGACGATGCGATGGTCATACAATCGGTCCGAACGAAACCATCTAGTGTTGCTGTCTCTTCATCTCACGCAGCTCAAGGTGCGGTGATCGAATCACCTGCAGAACGTCACCAGCGTAAAACAGCCGATCCTGGGGTTAAATCCTTTGCAAATCCACAAGGAAAAGAAATTTCCTTAGGGAACTCCGAGCTGTCGATGAGTGCGCAGGAAGGATCACTATACATCTCCATGAATACCCATAACGGTGTCAGCCTGAACAGCACCCAACGTGTACAAATTCAAGCCGCAGGCAGTCTTAGTCTTTCGGCAGGTAGTATTCTGCTGCAAGGAACCAACGGCTTACATTTGAATACAACAACGGATACGCTTGATTTGGAACAGGAAGTCAACAGCGTGAGTTCGGAAATCCAGCTTAAAGCTTCCCTCCATCAATACTACCCAGATCCGATCTTATCTGACTTTGAGAAACAAGTCGCTGAAAAGGGAATCCAAGGTGTAATGGGAGCTCGTGCTAAAGAAAACGTAGGTGCCACCCTCAAGGGAGAATGGGATGCGGGTTTGGAATTTATAGGCGGTGTATGGGACTCGGTTGTCGATATAGTGGATATGGGGACCATGGTAATGACCCCTCTTGTTATGCCGGGAAATTACACTGGTAAAGGTTTTCTGGAGCGCAATGAGACGCTCGAGGGCATTAAGAACGGTGCGAAGTTTGGCTGGAACTATATTGCCGATTCATTCCAAGGGAAGAAAACAAAGAAAGATGTGGTTCACGACCTTGAAACTGTATGGGATGGCATAAAAAGCATACCCGATCCGATTGAGCGAAAATTGAATAATTTCTTCCCTAATCCATTGATCGATACCAAACAGGAAAGTTACGATGCAGGATACGACAGCATCAAGGCCGTTGAACGTGTTGCAGACATTTATGCGTTTGTTAAAGGCGGTACAAAGTTAGTTAGAAAGCTGGGAAAGTTGGGGAAAGAAGAAGCCTCCTTATCTAAGGGACTCAAGGAAACTGAAGAAAAGAAAGCCGGTAAAGGTGGCGCGCCGGGTTTATTCGGAGATTCAGCAAAGGCCGACTCTGCTCTGGCGAAGATTGGAGATGGAAAATTCAAAACAAATGCCATCCGTTTTCCAACCAATTTTGAATCCTTGGGTAGTTACTTGCAAAGTGTATCTAGAAAGATGAATATTCGTTTAACTAAAAGGTCACCCATCTTCGCAACTGCTGGTGGTCATTATCGGTTTCATGATCCTGGTCCTGACATCCCACATTCTAAAGGTTCCGGTGCAAAGATTTCGCCTGAGAGACAAAAGCAGATTGATGCGTTAGAATCAGGAGAGTACACAGGTGGTAAGAGCACTAAAGGCACGGGAGAAGGTGGCAGTGGTAGTAGTAAGCAACCATATTTAAAAAACATTGATGGTTTCTTGTCAGGTAATAAGAATTTTGATGAAGTATTAGATGACTTTGCTACAGTTTATGCAGAGAAAGTTAACTCAAACGTCCCCTGGAAGTGGAGAAATGTACCAGGGGGAGATACTCTAACACAAAAGCAAATTAAGTTAATTAGAGAACGAGCGAAAGAACTAGAGAAAATACCTGATGTACCTATGAAGCCTGGTACAAGACATCCTGATTTTGAGAAAGCTGATTTAATCATAAAGTTAGAGGGGAAACCTGTTATTTTACAGTTGCCGAAAGACTATTGGAAGAAATCTGATCCTAAACAGTTCCAATGGCTTGATTCACAACTTCCAGGTGGAACACGCCCACCTGGAACAACATGGCATCATTCTGAAATTGACGGTAGAATGGAATTAGTACCTTTTGGAATACATAATTCCATAAATCATAAGGGTGGAAGGGCTCCAGGTGGTTGGGCACATGCTAAAAGATAAGAATAGGGAGTGAAAACAGTGAGATTGGATGTTAATACAATTGTTTTTCCATTACCAACCGACGAATTATTGAATGTAGTTGAGCGAAGCTTGAGAGTCTCATTTCCTGAAACTTATAGGAATTTTATTAAGGAAAATAATGGAGTTGTACCTATCACGAATGTGTTTAGTTTTGGTCATCATGAATATATAATTGAAAAATTTCTTTGTATATTGAATGATAGTGAAGCTGATCCTATTAGTGGATGGTATGATATTGAAGTTATTATTACTCAAATAGGTGATAGATTAACTGATAACGAAGATTTAGTGGGGATGAATGTAGTTCCTATTGCGGCGCTTTTTTCAGGGGATTTTATTTGTTTGGATTTTAGAGAAACGGAAGAGCCTACTGTAGTTATTTGGTTTCATGAAGAGTCGGAGGAGTTTTCTCCTGTGACACAAAGGGTCGCCCCAAATATATCTGAATTTTTTGAAATGCTAAAAGAGTAGTGTTTTTCTAGTTCATGTTAGCACGTGATGAATAGACTACACCCAGCCCAAATAAGTCGGGCGTCTAAGTCCAAGTGGACCTAATTTTGCAGGGGCTGGAAGTGTTGAAGGTGCTACTGATGATATAATGGAATGTTTTATAAAACTTCCTCAAATAAATTGAGAGATGAAATGTACACACGAAAGTGCTAAAAAAGGATATCCTATTTAACAAATACACTGAACAGGTCATTATGGTTAGATACTACCATCATTGGCTTGTTTTTGTTATTGTCTTAGCCCTAGTCCAGTTAGGTATTTCATAACATCACCAAGCATAATGGGGGAAGAACAAAAGGAAACTGGGCAGACGATCCACGACATTAATTTGAGAGGTGAAATATTTTAAAAATACAGAATGAAAGTATAATTTTCCCTCTTCCAGATAGAAATTTAATTATGCGTGTGGAAGAGAATTTCAAAATTAGGTTTCCTAAAGATTTCAAAGAATTTATATCAAAAAAGAATGGTGCTATTCCAATAACTAGATTCTTTGAATATAAATCTAATAGGTATGTAGTTGATCGTTTTCTTTGTTTATTGGACAATCCAGGCGAGCATGACAAAGGGATGTATGACATCAAGGTTGTTTTCAGTCAGTTAGATGAAAGGATACTTTCCGATGGAGACATAACAGGTGCTGAATTAGTACCATTTGCAGCCCTATTTGCAGGTGATTTCATTTGTCTAGATTTTAGCGAAAGTAAGACCGACCCAGTAATTTGTATTTGGTACAATGAGGAGTCAGACGAATATGATCCAGTTACAGAAAAAATCGCTGATAATGTAAATAGTTTTCTTGATATGTTAGAAGAATAATTGAGATGGACATATTATGAAGTTATCACTTGCGTCTAATAATATTATGGTGTAAAAATGTATGCGACCCCAGCGACAAGATCATACATGACTACCGTTAAAACAAACACAAATTAACTTGACTATGAGTTAGGAATAGCCTCTTCCAGCTAAAAATAATGCTTGCCCCCCAACAGAGTTAGCATACACACACTAAAACTACGGGATGGAAAATGCGCTACGTCAGATCGGTCACCAAACTCGATGCCTTAATATTTCATATCTACATTTGGTCTAAAATTAAAAGTGATTAAAAACAAAAACCCGCTCAATGAGCGGGTTTCAGTATAAAGACGTGGGGAATTTCCCCTCTGTTCCAAACTTTTTTTACCAGACATTAAAATTTATTATTGTTCCTCAAACTCTACAACAAGACTTTAAGAGCAATTGATTTGTTACCCATTAAACTATCAAGCATTATTTCTTAATGTCAACATGTAATGTTCCATTGATCGTAGTTGAATTTACTGTAGCTCCTAGAACTTCCGAAACAAATCTAAGAGGAACCATAACCCGATTTGGATATTCCGGCATATCGGGAGCACTTGGCATCATCTTTTCTTCATCGTTCACGTATGCAATTTTGCTACCCACGGTTAATCGTATAATTGTACCATTCTTCGATTTAATTGTAACTTCTTGTTTAAGTCTGTTCCACGAGACAGACTCTCCCAAGCCCTCAGATATGAATTTAATAGGGACATATACTGTGTTGGTGGCTCTCTCTATATACGGACTGACGTCTGTTGTCAAAATGCTATTATTTTCGTTTGTGGATTTCTCTCTAAATGGATCTAATGTCAAAGTGCTGTTATTTACAGAAACTTCAACATTATAACTAAATTTAGATCCCGCATGTGCGCTCTCAACTGAGACAGAAGAAAGGAACACAAAGATAAAAGCTAAGGGCAAAATTATACGTTTTAACATAGTGTATCACCTCTCTCCATTCATTAACCAGAACCTCTTCGATTTTTTTGGATCAACTGCCCAATAAACTAAATTTCCAATTATTACATTTAGAATGTTGTAATATTATATTTTATCGGGCATAGAATGAGTACTTCTCGACACTATTACTATTCGTATAATCAATTCTTCCACCATGATCCCACACATCATCATTTAAATTGGTTACATTTTGGGGATATTTCGCGCTAGCGCTGTTATTTACTAAAAAGCGAATATTATTCCAAATAGCAGATGTGAATCCATGCTTAAAAGAAGTAGCACTATTTGATACTCCATTCATAGCTATAGCAGTCACTCTCTTAACAGACCGTCCAGTCGTACCCAGTCCATTAAATTTAACCACATAGATATTGGAATAATTAATTTGCTCTCTAATGGTTAAAGTAGGCTCATCAGATTTTCCAGCATAGTAAAATACTTTTATCCATTTATAGTAGCACCATTATCAAATCTTTTAGATCTATAAACATAGGTTATATCTCTAGAATTCGGCTGGCTATAGCCGTTGTCATCTCCTTCGTTGACAGTATGGAGTACCTTTGCATGGAAAACAGGATACCACCCGGCTGGAGTAGTCTTAGATCTCAAACCCTCAAACCCAACTTCCGCGACTCCATCTATTCCTGTATACATATAAGCAGCTTCATTATCATCATCGGCATTTGCAATATCGTAAGTTGGTAGGGTGATAGAATCTGCCATTACACCATTATACACGATGGATGAATTGCTAGCTGGCGTTTGAAGTCGATGAAATGCTCCTGTCTCCTTTCCAACAGTATTGCCTCTATTCGATAAAGTAGATTGAAGGGTAATTTTATGGTCGCTCACTTTACACTCACCCAGCTCATCGCTTTTATAAGTTGCATCGGTAACTTTCTTTTCAAATTGGTCTTTAATATCTCCTTGTTTGGAAGAAGTAGCATCAACCAGATCGCCAGTTTCGTCAATATTCAATATAACCACTTCGGCATCCTGCAACTTTTCGATTTTTTGAATTGTATCCTGTTTAAGTACTCCTTTTTCCATAAGGCTATCAACAGAATGATCAAAATCTTTGTTGCTTAATGTTGATATCCCTTTTGCAGCCGCAGGAGCCGCCAGTTGGATTTCTTGCTCAATAGCGTCTTTAATGTATTGGTTAAACTCATTCGACGAAGGTTCTTGACCTTGAGCATTTGCAGCCAAGCTTGGAATGGAAACAGCCATAAGTAGAATAGAAAGAGTAATCTTAGTTTTTTTAACATAATATAAACTCACTCTCCACATTTTAATATAATGCTATAATCGAAAGCTGGCCAGCGAACAACAGGCTTCATGTTTATTAGGAGATAAAGATCTACTTACCAAAATTAACATAGCCTCATCCCCTTCTTGTTTGCTCACTATTTATTTTCTAAGAAGGTCCTTAAGCATCAGCATTCTAATTGTAGCAATTACGCCTACTGCACTTTAAACGTGCACTGATTCATTTATGTATTCCCTTCACCACAAACTAAACTCACAAAAAAATGCCCCCTAGCATTCACCGGACAAACCAAGAGGCTTGTTCCAATGTCTACACTAGGGGGTGCTCTTCTAATCAGGGGAATTTGCTTTACCCTTTAACCGACCCGGCTGCGATTCCTTCCACAATCCGGTCACTCATAATGAGGAACACGAGCAAAATGGGCAAAATGCTGATCATCAACGTGGCTCCGATCGCTCCCCAATCGGTCGTATATTGTCCGATAAAGTTTTGAACGCCGACGGTCAGTGTTTTGTTTTCGTCGGAGCTGATGAACGTATTCACGAAAATAAACTCATTCCAGTTATAGATCATGTTAATAATAGACGTCGTTGCCATGACGGGGGTGGTCATGGGCAGCACAATCCGGAAGAACATCCGGTTGACGGAACATCCATCCATCACGGCCGCTTCTTCCACTTCACGGGGCAAGGCATAATAGAAGCCCAGCAAAATCATCATCGTGGTCGGTAGATTAAAAGCGACATACGACAGGATGATGGATACTGAAGTGTCTGTTAAGTGCAGTTTGAGAAACATACTGAATAGCGGGATCAAGGTCGAATGGACCGGAATCATGAGTCCGACCATAAAGAGCCCGAGGACCAGTTGGCTTCCTTTCCAACGCATCCGTGTAATGGCAAATGTAACAAAGCTGGCGAGCAGCACGGTCAGCGCCACAGATATGACCGTAATCCACACACTATTGAAGAAATACCGCCCGATATTGCCGCTGGTCCACACATTCATATAGTTTTCCCAATGCGGCTGGGACGGAAATGCAAACGGTGGAAGGTTAAACACTTCCTGATTATTTTTAAGCGAGAAAAGCATCAGCCATACCAGTGGTAAAAGCTGTGTCACCGCCAAGATGATCAAAAGTATATACAAAGCGGCATAACCGACCCGAGTTAACATTTTGCCGCGGGTAGCGACTCCAAGCGGATAGTTGGCGGCTGCCTGGGTTTTCATATCCGTTCCTCCCTCTTCCTGTCCTTTGTTACCCATGATCTAATTACATGAATGTCCTATGAATACTGGATGGTGTCACTAGTAGCGGTCACCTTGCGAATCACCCACGTAGCAACCAGACAGATGAGCAGCAAAGCAAAGGCTGTAGCGCTACCATATCCGAAATCGAAGCTGCGGAACGCCTGGTGGTACATGTACGAAGCCATCACTTCACTGGCTCCGTTTGGCCCACCGTCCGTCATGACGTAGATCAGGTCAAAATATTTGAGCGAGCCGACAATGGACAATATGATCGTCACGTTAATTACCTCGCGCAGCAGAGGCAATTTGATACGAGTCGCAATCTGCCAGGCACTGGCTCCGTCGATGCGGGCAGCCTCCATCAGCGTTTCGGGAATGTTTTTCAGTCCGGCATAATAGATCAGGATATAAAAGCCTGCATATTGCCAAATAATCGGAATGAACAAGGCAAGCAGCACCAGAGACGGATTAGCTAACCACTCGGGCGGGTTGTGAACTCCGACTGACGCCAGCAAGGAATTCAGCACTCCGTTGGTCGGATGATACATTTTGAGCCACAATTGAGCGATCGCTACAGAAGACAGCAGCATGGGAATCAGATAAATTTTCCGCAGCAGGTTCGCTCCCTTGATTTTTCCTGACAAAATCATCGCAACGACCAGATAACCGATCAGACTGATACCTGAAAACAAGGCCAGCAGCAGTGAATGCCAGGCACTTTGCCAAAACGCCGCGTCTGTGAACAAATGTTGATAGTTATCCAGTCCTACGAAAGTCATAGCGCCGATTCCATTCCACTGATTCAGACCGTAATAGCCGGTCAGTACGATGGGCACATAAATCACGGCGAATAACAACAGCAGTGAAGGCAACACATAGAGAGCAATGACGAGCTTATTGGACATGACCTTTTCCACGGTCAGACCTCCTTAGGTGATCAATTTCAATTTCCTTTCTCAATGGCAGCCTTATGCTGGTCGGCAAATTGCTGCGGTGTCACCGCTTTACCAAACAACGCCTGAATCATATTCAAATGCACCTGTGCCGCATTCGGCTTCATCTGAACATCAGCGAATAATGTAATGTTGCTGGCTTCGTTCAGCCCATTCAGCAGATCGACATACAGCTTGGGCAATTTTTCTTTGGAGGTATCCACTTTTGTCGCCGGAATAACGCCTGCCTGTGTGACCGATTGCTCTCCCCATTTTTCTACGAAGTATTCAACGAATGCTTTGGCTTCTTCTTTCACTTTGGAATTTTCCGAAACGAACAAGCCTACTCCCGGACCTCCTACCCAGCTGTTCTCGTCGCCCTTGCCGCCTGCAACCATCGGGAATTTAAAGAAGCCAATTTGATCTTTAAATGCTTGTGGAATTTCGGGATTAGTCGTAAAATTCGGCAACTCCCAGGTAGCCATCAAATACATCGCCGCTTTGTCGTTCATAAACTCGGATTTTCCTTCATCATTGGACAAGCCGTTAAATCCTTTGTTAAAGGCATTCATATCCACCAGCGTCTGAATTTCGGAGGCCGCCTGTATTAAACCAGGGTCATCGAACGATCCTGAGCCGTCAATTGCTTTTTTCAGCGTTTCGCTACCTGCTATACGGTCTGCTAGATACATGTACCAAAGCGAACCCGTCCAGCGATCTTTATTGCCCAATGCAATCGGTGCAACTCCATGATCTACGAGTGTTTTCACCACCTGCTTAAATTCATCAAATGTCGCAGGTACCTTCAAGTTGTATTTTTGGAATATGGCTTTGTTGTAATAAATGGGTGTTATGTTCAATTCGATCGGAAGCGCATACGTTTTGCCATCCAGCGCATAGGCATCGGTCGTTCCCGGTACGAATTTGTCCTTCAGCTTGGAACCTTGCAGCAGGTCATCCATCGGCGTAAATAATCCGCCTTTAACGTAAGGCTCCATGAAGCCCGCCGCCCAGGTGATACCAATATCGGGCAATTCATTGGAAGCTGATAGCACTTTGAGTTTGTTTTTGTATTGTTCATTTTCCAGCACTTCCTGCTGAATGACGACATTCGGATGATCCTTTTGGTATTGATCTATAATCTGAGTTACAAGCTTGCTTTGCTGTGCCGAGCTTCCCTCTGGCCACAGGTGCATCATTTTGAGCGTAACCTTGCCCCCTGCTCCACTGGAACCGCCTTGACCATCCTTACCAACACCACAACCGGACAGCACTAGCATGAATGACAGCAGCAGGGTCAACCCAGCAACCCATTTTCGATGTGAGCGCTTACGAACTGAATACTTGTTGGACATCGTTAGACCTCCGTTATTGTAATTATATTTTTTGTAACCGTTATCATTTGTAAGTTTAGCACTCTATTCCTGCTTCCAACAGGGTACGCTCATTGGGTATAATTCCACTTTTATTGGGTTGTGAGCAGCCTATATGTCAGTCGATATTCTCCGGTCCTTTACGCATCTGCTGCCTATAACGACTGGGACTTACCCCCTCGGTCGCTTTGAATACTTTAATAAAATATTTATCTGTCCGGTAGCCTGAGCGCTCGCCGATCTGGGCAATCGTCAACTGGGTATGCAGCAGCAACTCCTTGGCCCGTTGAATCCGCAACCGGTGCAGATATTCGCTGAAGGACAAACCACTTTGCTCCTTAAATAAAACACTAAAATAGCTCGCATTCAGATGTGAATGCGCCGCAGTCTGTGCCATCGTAATGGGCTCGTGTAGATGCTCCGCCATATAGGCGAAGGCTTGCCGTACCGGATCGCTAAGCGTAGCCGTTTGGAGGTCAAGCTCCAGCAGAACAGGGTCAGCCAGCTTGTCTAGCTTCTTGTATCGCTGCCGTTCCTCTTCCAGCTGAAGTGCTTCATTTACCGCATTCAGTAGCTCCTGCTTATCAATCGGCTTGAGCAAGTAATTAACGGCTCCGAGACGAAGCGCCTGCTGGACATAATCAAATTCCGCATATCCCGAGATCACAATAATCGCCGGACGATATGACTCCCGTTCCAGAGAGCGAATTAAATCCAGCCCGCTGAATTCCGGCAAACGAACATCTGTAATGAGCAGATGAACCCTCTCCGCTTGCAGCATATGTAATGCCTCCAGGCCATTCCCCGATGTCATAATTCGGTATTTCCCGGAGGCCCACTGCTCCAGTGTCTGATGTATCCCCTGACGTGTTCTTTGTTCATCGTCCACAATAACAATGGTCTTGGATGAAAAACTCATTCCTACCGCCCCCCGTATTCATCAGGAATTTCAAAAGCGACCACAGTTCCTTCCTGCACAGCACTGTGGATCAGCACGCCGTCCGTTCGATAAGATGCGCTATCATAATAGAGAGCAAGCCTGCGCTGCACATTAACCAGTCCCATACCAGTTCCCTTGCTCTGACAAGCAGATCCCTCCATCAACGCTGTACGCACAGCTGCAAGTTCCTCCTGTGTCATTCCAGGTCCGTTATCTACAACCTCGATCTTAGTCCAGCCCAACCTCGCCGAAGGAGTGATTCGAATTTCAACACGGCCATTGCCGATGCGATTTTCGACACCATGTAAGATTGCATTTTCTAAAATGGGCTGGATCAGCAGCTTAGGAAGCGGAATTCTTGCTGCCTCTGGTGGCATATGAATTTGCCAGCTCAGGCGTTCGCCCAGGCGCATCTCCATCAGTTCCAGATAACGACGGACTTGTGCTATTTCTTCTCCAAGTGTCACCCAAGAGTCATGGTGAGCCGGTTCGATCACATAACGAAACAGCCGCGACATGGACACCATCAGCCCGGCAAGTTCTTCCTCTCCCTTCTCCTGTAGCGACCAGTTAAAAGCATCCAGCGTGTTAAAAAGAAAATGCGGGTTGATCTGCGCTTGCAGTGCTTTAAGCTCGGTCTGGCTTTGTAAAGCCTCCTTCTCGCAAATGACATGGATCAATTCATTGATATCGACAATCATCGTGTTGTACTCTGCATTTAATTCCCGTAGTTCAACCGCTGCTGCCGGTTCTGGATTCAGGGCCAATGCCCCTTCCCGTGAACGACGCATGGCCTGAATCAAGTGACCTATCGGTCTGGTAATCAATGTTGACAACATAAAAGACATGAACAGGAACAATACGGCACCAAGAGACGCCGAAATAATAAGTGTCGTCCGTAAAACCGTAATTCCGTCTGTGACGACGCTAACTGGAATGAGGATCAGCAGCGACCAGCCGGTCCGTTCCGATTGCTGAACTGCCTTCACATACTCGCGCTCTCCAATATGAACCGTCTGTGTCTTGCTGTGCAATACATCTAATAAATTAGTCTGATTCATAGGCTCACCCGATAGCAACTCGCCTCCACGATCTACAAGCAGCATGGTCTCATTTGCTTCTTCATTGGTCGCTGACGTACCATTTAGCCCAAAATAACTTCGGTCCATGCGGGTAATCAGATATCCTCCGCGTGAAAACCAGCGATCTACCAGGCTCACCTGCCGAATCGCCAGCAGCGACTGGGGATTTTCAGGATCTATGCCGATCCAGACCAGCCTGCCTTTCATCTCATTTGCTTCCCGAATGTCCGCCTGTCCGATACGGTCCTCCAGACTGCCTTCTCTAATTGGAAACAACATCTTCCCTTCGGCAGTATACAGCTCCAGCGAGCCAACGCTCGGCATATAGGCCTGATAGCTATGCATCACTTGCAGTAGCGATTGACGCTGTCCGAAAGTCACCTTGCCCCCATTGCGCTCCTCCAGCAAAATATGCTGAACAGATGGATGATTCGCCACTTGTTCCGTCAGGCTGTCCATCTGGCCGATTAATGCATCCAGTCTGCCACTTGCTTGTACTGCGGTCTGACCAATATGCCGCTCGGCGCTGTCTTTTAACAGGTCAGAGACATTGAGGTAAATGAACGCCCCCGCCACACTCATCATAATGAGCATCACCAATATAAAGCCGATAAAAATCTGATTACGCAATGTGTTTAATGGTTGGAACCTTGAACGCATAAGCCTTCTCCCCCTGAATCATTGCAGAAAAGTTGATAATGATAACGCTTTCTATTTTCTATTCTAGCGCATCGTTCCCCTTTGTTGGCATCTTTTTAGCAGAGATTAATGAAAACGACCAGCACTCTTTGGAATCATTACGTTTGAAAATAACACGTAATAACGATATATATTAAAAAAGCCTTAACAAAGATAACACCTTATCCTTGTTAAGACTTCGTTTGCATTACCAATAATAATCCTCAGCATTACATTCAATGACAGGGTTCAGACATTATCTTGTGGATAACGAAGCCCATTTTTGCTCCAGCCACTGATCAAATTCAGCACCCTTGTCGCCTTCATATGCGTCATAAATATCAACTCTCATCTTGTGCAGCTTCTCGCGAAAATCGTTATAGGTATGGTCGGCTGGCAGGCTTTTTTTAATCCGCACCAGAATCTTCGTCAGCCCCTTAACAAGCTCACCCTCTTTGCGCACAGGCGGCTGTACGTTTTCTCCCCATTCCTGAAGCTTGTGGTAAGCGGCTTCCTGAACAGCATATACCATATCATTATTCATTCGGTGCGTCAGCAAGTCAATTGTCTGCTGGTTCTTCCATGCACCCAGATCATTCACCGCAGCTAGACGCGCTTTCCAATCGGAGGTTCGGTTTGCAGCCACCTTAAGCTGCTCATATACTTCTGCAAATTCCTGCTGAGTTTCGTTGTTTTCCAAAATAATCTCATCCTTTTCTAAAAATCACTACACTGCTGTTTATCACGATTGCCGTTTGTTAAATATAACATACTTGCAGGTCTTCTTCTAAAAAAGATCAGAATGAAATGTAGTGGATTCCAATTTAATAAGAGCCGTGCTTAGTAAGGAGATTTATAAGAAGTCCGCACGTGCTGGTGTAAATGCATCTAGCAGAATTCCGTCATCCTCCAGCGGGATGCAGCCATGAAGAGTGTCAGATGGAAAATGAATGCTGTCTCCTTCTTTAACAATCTGCACATCCTTGGTTTCGCCATGATCGATCATGAACTTAAAGCTTCCCTTCAATACATAAGTGACCTGTTCATGGACATGCTTATGCAACAGGATCTCCCCAGTTTGAGCTTTAGCAAACATCACTTTGACATACATCAACTGGTCACTGTGGGCCAACACTTTCCGGGTCGTATTACTGTCTACTGTGTCCATTTGAATATCTTGATCGTAATAAAACATGAATCATTCCTCCTCATTTAGAACCCAATCTATTTAAGATGAGTTATTTTTAAAGATTCATAAATCGGTTTAGTTTAAAACCAGCGGAAAATAAGCCAAAGTAATCCGGAAAGGGTAGTAAAGTCGGGATCGGCGAATGTCACTCCTTCCGCACCCAAAAAAGAAAAGAGCGGTAAGGTGAGAGCCGGCAGCAGACAGAGCAAGAAGCCATTAAGACAACTGGAAATGACTGCTCCTCTAAAACCACCGCTAGAATTGCCAAATATCGCAGCTGCACCGCCAGCGAGAAAACAGGCCATGATCCCCGGTACAATAACAGGCAGTCCGATAAGCGGGAAAAGAAAGACGCAGGCAACACCTGTGAAAAAGCTGACCAAGAAGCCTACCAACGCGGAATTGGGTGATTTGTCGAACAGTACCAGAACATCTACCCCAGGGATTGCTCCAGGTGCAAACACTTGGGAGAAGCCTTTGAAAGCGGGTACAATTTCAGTCGTGAACAGCTTAACACCTGCTTTTGCGATATACAAGCCGGCAGCAAAAGTAGCTGATTGTTCGAGGATAAAGACGAGGTATTCTTTGCCATCAGATAATTTTCTGACATAATCAGAACCAGCAACCAGTCCAGATACCAACAAAAGCACCAGCATCGTCAAGGTCGTTGCCACATTGGGATCACGCAAAAAACTGATGCGGTCATTTATTTTTACATTTTCGGTGTCATGTTCACGATTGCCTAAAACTTTTCCTAGATAGGTACCGAGAATGTAAGAAGTCATGGAAGCATGAGCAATTGTATATTCATCCGATTTAATAATATTTTTGCTGGCATTCCGGAGCAGGTAAGGAAACACCGCCATGTAGCTCCCAATGACCAAAGAACCAACGATGATTGTAGTCAGCGAACTGAGACCCAGACCTTTCATAACGGCTGTAGCGGCAAAGCTCATGAACAGAATCAAGTGAAGAGACAAATAAATGTACTTGAACTTGGTCAGACGCGCAAGCACGATGTTAAGAATCATCGAAAAGAGTAAAATGAGTGCAGCATCCGCCCCGATCTGATCAATGGTCAGTGCCATGATAGCTTCATTACTTGGTACGACACCTTTAAGGTTGAACGCAAAAGAAAATATTTGGCTGAAGTTTGTGAGCACGCCTCCTAAAATTCCGCCGCCGACCTTGATCATGGTGAAGCCCATGAAAGAAAGGGTGGTTCCCGTTATGATCTCGGATACTTTCTTCCTCTGGAATACGAGACCGAGTAATGTCACAATCGCAATAATGATGGATGGCTCTCTGATAATGCTCATAAACATTTCCATAGTGATCTCCGACCTTCTTTTATATATTTTTCATTCTTACTAAATCGATTTAGTAATGCTTGAAAAAAATTTCCCTTCCGGGAATGTAAAAAGAAGTAGAACTGCCTTTTGTGAATTTTAGTACAAGTTAAATCATAAATTTCCGTTTAGGGTTCACTCCTCCCTTCTTTTAAGTTGCAGTCATCACTACACTCAGCAACATACATACATACATGAAAGGGTATTCATGACTCGAATCATAAGATCATTATAGCTCTTTATTTTCTTTTTACAATAGAATCCATAAAAACGTTTTCAAAAAGAAAAAATACTTATTCCAACTATTCAGTTTAACTTTTGGACAGATTCTCTGTGGTTAATGACCGGATTCAAACGGATGATTTCTGAGGGCTGCTCCTGCTCTTTTTGATCGATTTTATCGAGCAGTAGCCTCGCACTTCTTTTCCCCATTTCAAAACTCGGCTGGGAAACGGTAGTGATCGGCGGATTATAAAAAGATGCAAAGGATACATCATCTATCCCAATCAAGGAAAAATCGTTAGGTATGGTCAGATGATTATTTTTGGCATAGATCAGCACCTGCTCCAAAATCATGTCATTCGTAGCAAGGATTGCGGTAGGCGGGTTCTCCATATGAAATAGTTGTCTAATAAGATCAGGCATTTCATCCAGCCTGCCGCTTTTGATATAGTTTTCATGCACGGATATATCATGTTTGCCGAGTGTATTCCTATAGCCGGATAGCCGCTCACTTCGTGTAGTAATCGCTTTTTTGCCTAGAGGAAACGTGATGATGCCAATGTTTTTGTGACCATGCTCAATCAGCGCTTCAATCGCAAGCTCGCTAGCTTTTTCATTATTCAACAGCACCGTGTCTACGCTGATTTCATCGATTTTTCGGTCCACAAACACGAACGGATAGCCGCTTTTGACAAGGGAAACATATAATTTTTTGTTCTCTTCTGTAGGAAAAATAATAAGTCCATCCACTTGCCGAGCAATCATCGACTGGACGTACTTTTTCTCTTTGAGGGAATCATCATCGGTATTGCAGACAATGACCTGGACATTTTCCAGTTGGCATTCATCTTCAATCGCGCGCACAATCTCTGTTGTAAATCTCGACAAAATAGTTGAAGAAATAACCCCCACAATAAAAGTCTTCTTTTGCTTGAGACTGCGCGCCACCTCATTGGGAATATAACTGAGCTCCTCAATCGCTTGCTCAATCTTCTTCTTGGTGCTTTCACTCATATAGTTGTATCTTTTATTCAGAAACTGCGAAACTGTGCTCTTCGACACCCCTGCACGTTCTGCGACTTCTTTCATCGTTGTTACCATGATTCCCCCCCTTTCTATATTTGCGTATTAGGCATGTGCTCATTTTCACTATATCTGTACTCTGCAACCTGTATGTAATGTGAATTTCCTTTATTATATACCTTCTTTTACAGGAGGAAAATATAATAAATATGAGTTGAAACGTGCCTTCACCCCATACCCCTACCCCATAAATGCTGGACTCCTAACCTAAATATACCTTGTTGCAAATCTAATAATTTCGAACAAAATCTTAAAAATATACGAATTTTATGAACTTGTTTGATGGAAGATTTGAACATAAAATGAAAATGTAATCAGTTACAATACCATTTATATAAAGGAGGAAGCAAGAATCATGAAGAAAAAAGGGTTCAAAAAAACATTTTTCGTCATTGCCTCCCTCGTCATGGGCCTTACACTGTATGGGTACACTCCACCTTCGGCAGATGCAGCCAGCGTGAAAGGATATTATCACACCCAAGGAAACAAGATTGTAGATGAATCCGGGAAAGAGGCCACATTTAACGGTCTGAACTGGTTCGGCCTGGAAACCCCTAATTACACCTTGCATGGACTGTGGAGCCGCTCAATGGACGACATGCTGGATCAGGTGAAAAAGGAAGGCTATAATCTCATCCGTCTGCCTTACAGCAATCAGTTATTTGATTCCAGCTCCCGTGCTGACAGTATTGATTACTACAAAAATCCTGATCTGGTCGGATTGACTCCGATTCAAATTATGGACAAGCTGATCGAAAAAGCTGGACAACGCGGTATTCAGATTATCCTTGACCGTCACCGCCCAGGCTCAGGTGGACAATCCGAGCTATGGTATACCTCTCAGTATCCTGAGTCCCGCTGGATCAGCGACTGGAAGATGTTAGCTGAACGTTATAAAAACAATCCTACCGTCATCGGTGCAGATTTACACAACGAGCCACACGGTCAGGCAAGCTGGGGAACAGGCGATGTCTCCACAGACTGGCGTCTCGCGGCGCAGCGTGCAGGGAATGCCATTCTGTCCGTGAATCCAAATTGGCTGATTCTCGTAGAAGGTGTGGACCATAATGTACAAGGCAACAACAGCCAATATTGGTGGGGCGGCAACCTGACAGGTGTGGCTAATTATCCTGTCGTACTGGACGTGCCGAACCGTGTCGTATATTCACCACATGATTATGGTCCTGGTGTGTCTTCGCAGCCATGGTTCAACGACTCGACCTTCCCGTCCAACCTGCCAGCAATTTGGGATCAAACCTGGGGCTACATCAGTAAGCAAAACATAGCTCCAGTGCTGGTTGGTGAATTCGGCGGTCGCAATGTCGATTCGTCTTCCCCTGAGGGTAAATGGCAAAATGCACTCGTAGACTATATTGGTGCCAACAACCTGTACTTTACGTATTGGTCCCTGAATCCGAATAGCGGCGACACAGGCGGTCTGCTGCTGGATGACTGGGTTACCTGGAATCGTCCAAAGCAGGATATGCTGAGCCGGATTATGAAGCCTGTCGTTTTCGTAGTGGAGCAAGCTAAAGCAGCAGCCGAATAGTCACAGGACTTCAATCCGATTATTAAAAAAGCTAATTTCCCTCCTTCAGTCCAGTTTGTGCTGGAACTACGAAAAGGTGGAGAAACGGATGAAAACAGGGCAACGCTATCGAATAGAAACCCAGCACAATTTGTTTTTTTATCCCTATGCATTATTGGGGTCCTGCTGGTCTAGTGATCGGATTTGTTTTAATCGTTGCATCTATATTGTATAACGTGGATTGGAAAACACGAGCGATTCCAAACACTGCAATGCGAGCCAGTCACTCCCATTGCGGTGTTTTTTCTTTTTGAAGGTCAATCTAACCTTTTCGTTGCACTCGCCATTCGAGGATCAGCGAAGCGAGCTGATGCCGAGTTGTTAAGGGAAGAGGATCTAGCACTGTGTTTGATTATTTAGCCGAGTCATAGCCTGTTATGGTTTTCGTCTCCAAACATTCCTCCAGCCCATGTAATCCGTATTCTCTGCCGAGACCCGATTGCTTGAATCCCCCAAACGGTGCCTTCATTTCAAAACCTGCCCCGTTAATGAGTACAACACCAGCAGCAATTTGGGTTGCCACTTCATTGGCTTTCTCAATGTCCGAGGAACTCACGTAGGCACCGAGACCATAATCTGTATTGTTAGCCATTTCGATGGCTTCCTCTTCCGTCTCGTAAGTTAAAATGGATAAGACGGGACCGAAGATTTCTTCCTTGGCGATCGTCATGTCTTCTGTCACCTGAGCGAAAACCGTTGGTTTAACAAAATATCCTTGTTCCATCCCCTCTGGATGCCCCAGACCTCCGATGACCAGTTCAGCACCCTCATCAATACCAGACTGAATATATCGCTGAACTTGATTGTATTGCTTCTCTGTTATGATTGGGCCAAGTTCTGTGCCTTCTTCCCAGGGATTACTGACTTTGATGCGTTTCACAGTTTCTTTAGCTATCTGTTTCACTTCTTCCAGCCGTTGCTTGGGAACCAAAAGGCGGGTCCCTGCAACGCAAGCTTGCCCATTATTGTTATAACACTGTCTTACAGCGGTCGGAATTGCCGTGGAAAAATCAGCGTCATCTAAGATGATATTCGGCGATTTGCCGCCTAGTTCCAGCGTGACCCGCTTCATCGAATCTACAGCACCTCTCCGAATTTCTTTCCCTGTTCGAGTGGAACCAGTGAAGGTGATCATTGCAATATCCGGATTGCGGGTCAGTTCGAATCCAACCGTTTGGCCAAGACCATGAACTACATTAATAACACCAGTTGGAATATCAGCCTCATGGAAACATTCAGTGATCAGATGTGCCTGAATCGCGCTAAGTTCACTTGGCTTGATTACCACTGGACAGCCGGCAGCTATGGCAGAAGCAAGCTTTGCAGTAATCTGAGAGTAAGTTGCATTCCAGGGAGTAATAATTCCAATAACTCCAATTGGCTCTGCTACTACTTTCGCTTTCCCGATATACTTAACGAAATTGAATTCCTCAAGTGCTTCTTTCGTGTCCAAAAAATTCGTAGCCGCCAGTTTAACTCGGCCAATGGCAGCGGTCTTCGGAGCACCATATTCATTGATGTTAGCCTCCATCAGTACTTCTAATTTTCTCATAACTGCGTCATGTAGTCTTTGCATTAATTGTTCTCATTTAAATAACTCCTTTTGAATTCATTTAGGAGATGTCCCCTTCGTGCTCTTGCTAAAAAGAATGATAGCACACAACAAAAACAAAGTAAACAAAATACATATAAATTGTATATATTGTATAAATCGTTTATACCCTATTGGAAACGTGTATAATAGAAGGAACAGATAAGGGGGAGCGTAAATGTCAATGGAGAATCAGCAAGATAAAGCAAAAAACAAGCTGCTGAAAAAACTGATTCCGTCCCTCATGAAGGACGGGTTTCAACAAATGAGGATGGACGATATTGCTAAATTCATGGATGTTAGCAGAGCAACGATGTACAAGAATTTTTCTTCAAAAGAAGAAGTCATCGAAGGCGTCGTTCGCATTTTTGTTGACTATATAGAACAGCTAGAGGATCGTACCAATGAGGATGACGATCGATCATTCGGGGTTTGGTTTCAGCAATTGTTTGAACAATCGGTATCGTTAGTTGGCAAAATATCTGATGTGTTTCTGAAGGATTTACAAATGGTATTTCCAGAATTGTACGAAGTTTTGAAGACTACATTGGATAAAAGGGAACTGCAGACCCTTAAATTTTATCAAGATGGGAAGGAAAAAGGGGTTTTTAATCCGATTAATGAGAAGTTCATTTTACTTCAAGACGATATTTTGCTCCGGGAAATCATGAATGTGAAGTATTTGCTTTATAACCAAATAACCATTCAACAAGTCCTCAATGATTATTATTATTTAAAAAAAATTCAATTGTTCAAACCGGAAAAGATGTCCTTAGTGGACGACTCACGAATTCACCCCGTCATTGAACATTTTGTCGAGAAATTCAATCGTGCTTTATAAGTCAAGGGGCTGTCCCTAACTACTATGGCTTAACGGCCGCCACCATGAATGAAAATGAACTGGGCCTGTGAATCTGTATGTTCCATACTGGAACTGTAGGTCACAGGCCGTTGCTTTGGGTTAGGTCAAACACGCTGGTCCCAAACCGGCAACCTAGCTCATGCTTCGACCTAGTTGCTCGACCTTGCTCAGCCATTCGTTACGCTGTTGATCTGTCCTCTTATTCATAAGATCAATGGTCGTAGAACGCACTGGCTTGACACCGCATAAATGTAGTGTGGAATCCTTCATCATCCGATGCCCAGGCTGTCCCTGGAAAAATCGATAGTACCAGTACGGACCGTCCATCGTTGTAATGAGGCGGGCTGTTCTTCCTTTTAGAAGCTTGTCAGGCAGGGGTTTTCCTTTTTGATACTTAAACGCAAACCCCGGCATAAAGGTACGGTCAATGAATCCTTTCATTAATGCAGGCAAGCTGCCCCACCAGATTGGAAAGACAAAAACGAGATGTTCTGCCCATTTAATCGACTCCTGTGCTTGGATCAAATCAGGTTCCAATGGCAATTTATTACGATATCCACCTAATAGATTTGGATTAAAGTCCAACGCGGATAGCTGCAACAAACGAACCTCTGCTCCTGCAGCCTTCCCTCCTTTTACATAGGATTGAGCCAGCGCTTCACCATAACTGCCAGCGACCGGATTCCCTTGAATCACCAATATTTTTTTAGACATATAAGCCACTTCCTACCTTCATATTATGACTTTAGTTAGAAAACACTAACTTTATATTTAAAAAGAAAAGGTCTTTACTGACCTTTACTTAATAAAGCAGTTAAACGTCGTTTGACCTCTGCTGCCAATGGAGCCAGTTGCTGTGGAAGTTCCCCTTCCAGGCTGGACACGGACAAGCGTGTAATGGCTCCAATGATGAGCACACCGGATAGCTGAACATCCTGCTTCGGCAGTTCACCTTGTTGAATCCCCTGTTCGATGAATTCAGTCAACGCCTCCAGCGGCTGACGCACATTCTGGCTCTGGCTTGCTTCAACATACAGCTCATGATGCTGTGATAGTAGAAGCAATCCATACTGGTCCTCATCATGCATATTCAGCACTTCATCCACCAGTTGATGGAAACGGCTGACGAAGCTCCCACTCTGCTTGCGATAGAAGTCAATTAAGGTGGTGTAGCTATTACAATATTGCCCGAATACCTCCAAGGCCATTGCATCTTTACTCTTAAAATGCTTATAAATCGCGGCATCCGTCACACCGGCAGCCTCTCCAATTTCTTTGACTGAAATGCCGTCAATCCCTTTGGTTGCAAATAAGCACATCGCTGCCTGCAGAATATCTTTCTTTTTGCTGTCTACATGTGTTTTCTTGTTCATAAAATTATAGTAAGTTAATACTAACTAAAATGCAAGTCATGTTTATGCATGCTCATCCTGTCTATGTGCTTAATTTAAAATCCATCGTAATAAACCTAAAATACCATGTTTTTATAAGTGAATGTTCATGAATACGTTAAATGATACGTGTATTGCCTCATTTTATTCCTATAAAATACATATGTAACCGAAATAAGGTGGGCGTTAGAACCGTTAATAAAAAGGAGTGAACCCAATAGAGCTTACTGTTTCAACCACTTCAAATACGTGATGTAGAGCTAAATAATCGGATTATGATGTCTCCCATGGGTACCGTCTCAGCGGCAGAAGACGGAAAAGCAACCGGTTGGCATACGCTGCATTACGGCGCTTGGGCGCTAGGACAAGTGGGGCTAATCATGCTTGAAGTGCATGCAGTCACCCAGCAGGGAAAAGATTCGGGCAGCCCTGGCATATGGAACGACGAGCACATTTCCCCGCTGCAAAAGTGGTGCAAGCCATTCATGACCAAGGCTCTAAAGTCGGTCTGCAGCTTTGGCATGTCGGACGCAAGGGCTCGTTGCCTCAAGAAACAGCTGTATCCGCCTCTGGTTTGCCTCACCGCGAACGGGCGACCTCCGCACTATCTTTAGAAGAAATCCATAATCTTGTGCTTGCCTTCAGAGATGCCGCTGTACGGGTCTCGCAAGCTGGAATAGATGTCATTGAATTTCGTCAGACTGCTGGTATAGCTACCGCAGCCGTAGGCTTGATTACTCACGGTATTCAAGCCAAGGAAATTTTGCGTAATGGCCGGGCGGATCTGGTTGCGGTAGGCCGGGCACTGCTGCGTAATCCATTCTGGCCCAGACAGGCAGCCGAACAACTCGGTGTTCGTATTGAAGGACCTGCACCCTATAACCATTTTTGGTTTTAAAATAATGCCCATCACTTGAAGTATTTATCGCGAGCGATGTCATGCACTGTATCGCACACTAAATTGAACAATTTCCACAATAATAGGTGTGCCGGAGGAAATTGTCTCCCCTTCGCCGAGGTGAATCGTCAGCGATGAAGGTGTCAAACTGAACAACTTTCTTTCTTGTAACATCCCGTTAATATACAGATTAGCATAACTATTGCTTCCGACATGAAACCTCTGAGAAGCTCCCTGCACACCATCTACAGAAAATTGATCCGCCATAATCGTGACTGAAGATTCAATCGGATCAGGAGTAAAATAAAAATACCGCTCAGCCGTAGGGACAATTTCAATATTGGAGATGTCAGGTGCCGGACCGGTTGGACCCGTTATACCTTGGGCTCCAGTAGGACCGGTTACGCCCTGTGCTCCGGTTGGACCGGGTGCACCTGTTGCGCCTGTACTACCTTGAGCTCCAGCTGGACCGGGCACTCCCGGTGCTCCCTGTGTTCCTGCAGGACCCTGTATTCCTGGTATTCCCGCAGTTCCCGGCACTCCTGGTACTCCTGACGCTCCTGTCACCCCGGCTTCACCTGACAGACCTACTGAACCTGGCAGACCTTGCTTTCCTGTCTGCTCCATTCTCCTCCTCCGTTTGGCAGGAGTATTTCTGAAGCGCCGTCGTATAATAATTAGCTTTGGACGCTTTTGGGCATGCAGCCCCGTTTTTGTTTTACCTTTGAATGGATACCTGAGCTTACACTTCTTTCGTTTGTTGATCTTACAATGTACCGCTCTCTTTCCTTGCCTTCTTAGTGATGCATCGCGTCTCCTCATACCAGCCGTATACACCTCCTCCTCTCATGCTTATGTATTGTATGCACATCTCTCATTAGGGTCTTAGGCATTTGTAATATGCAGATTCCAAGTATTCGCTTTCATTTTTTGTGCAGTAAAATAGGGCCTTCTCCATTTACCCTATTATTATAGAAAGGTTCATATGCCGTTTCCGAATAGGTTGAAAAATCATTTATTGATTAAGAGCTACTTAGTGGCTCATACCAGTATAGAAAGGAGATGAGAACTATGCCAATCATAAAACCTGTGTACACAGCAGTAGCTACTGCTCCCGTAGCAACGGGTGGCGCCATAAGCACGACTGTAACCCCAGCCGTGACTCGTTTTTTTGCAACCATTACAGCCGGGATGATCGGAGCAACAACAACAACTATTCCTGCTGCTAGCTTCGTAGATGACGCCGATACTCCAGTTGTTGCTTTGCCAACATTAACGGCTACTGATTCTGCTAATTATTATATTAATGGAGTTATTCAGCAGAGCTCCTTATTCACCCTAACCACGGCAAGTCTGGTCATTGCCTCCGTAGATATTACACCAGGTGTCCCCGCTGTCATAGAAATATCTGATTTTAGCGGCACAACCTCTACCATCACCACTCAGCCTACCATCTCGGCCCCTACCGTAACGATTATCACATAAGGCGTTTCAATGATTTTAAACCAAGCCGGACTGAATGGTCATTCACGCTGTACACTACCCCGTATACGCTAGAAAAAGACCGATTCAGATGTCGATATCTGAATCGGTCTTTTAAGCTCAAGATTAAGGCAAAATAGCAAAGGAGCGCACCGGAAAACCGGGTGAATCCTGAATGCTCGGAACGATATTATAAATGATTGCGCCCGTCGGAGGCAGCTTGTCCAAATTTGTCAGCACCTCAACTTGATATCGATCCTGTTCCAATATGTAATATTCCCCTACCAGTTTGCCCGCTTTTCGATAAGCTACAGAGGAGTCCGTATCCAGTGTTTCATGCCCGATAGCAGCAACATTCCGTTCTTCTACCAAAAAGCGCAGCGCATCCAGCGACCAGCCTGGGCAGTGTGCATCTCCGGCATTGTCCTTGTTCGAGAAGGCATCTGGATTAGGCCAGCGCTTGCTCCAATCACTGCGAAAGGCGGCAAAGGACTGTTCGGCAATGCGTCCGTGCTCTTTTTCAAAATCCAGAATATCAGCGACCGTAAGCTCATAGTCGGAATTGGCTGCAACGGCTGCTGAACGGTCAATGACAACCAGCGGTAAAACCAGTTCCTTCAACGAAAGCTCATGTAAATAACGTTTCCCCTTCACAAAATGAACGGGAGCGTCAATATGAGTTCCATACTGCCCTGGAAAGCAGTATTGTTTTACAAAAAAGCCATCGTCGTGGGTAAACAGGGTATCCACCTGAACGTTATCGAAAACCGGAAAATGGGGAATTTCAGGATAAAAGGCATGGGACAAGTCCACCCACTCTTTTTGCTTCAACAACTTCAATACATTTGCTAAATCCTCTGCCATGATGCCGATTCCTCCTCAGCTTTATTACAAGCATTGTACCTGAGGATACTACAAAAATCCATAATTCTCCTGTCATTTTTCATCACATTTTGACTTGGAATCGTTAACATTATCAGAAAAACTATTTTATCTTTATTCACTGAAATAACTCCATATAATCATATATACAATTCCCATTTCCTATGATTGTTAACGTTTTCATTTATATATATGCATTTTGATTGGAAAAAGAAGGTCTCTATTGAATTATTTAAAAATTCGACAAAAATTTTAGTATGTAACTTTTATTATATTAACAAATACTGGTACACAAAGTATGATAGAACATGTAGAAACTACAGGAGCACCCGGGACTCCCTCGTTCGTCTACTCCATTTATCCAATATACGGAGGTATTTTATGAAAAAGAGATGTTCACTCGGAATCGCAGCCGTGTTATTGTTCGCTACTCTGGCTCCTATGGGTGCACCTGCTCATGCAGCAAGCGATATTGGCAAGGAGACACTTGGCAGCAAAAACGGTTGGGCCGCCTTTTCTACAGGTACGACAGGTGGAGCTACTGCTACTTCCTCCAATACTTTCACCGTAACGAACCGCAAACAACTTGTCGATGCGTTAGGCAAAAGCAGCAACACTACACCTAAAATTATTTATGTCAAAGGTACAATCAATGCCAATGTCGATGACAATAATAAAGCGCTAGGATTGAACGATTACAAAGACCCTAAGTATGATTTCAATGCGTATCTCAAGGCGTATGATCCGTCTACATGGGGTAAAAAGGTTCCTTCTGGTACATTGGAAGACGCACGTAAGGCATCACAGAAGAATCAAGCTAGTCGTATCGTTATTGAAATCCCATCCAATACAACGATTGTCGGTCTGGGCAACAATGCTATCATTAATGGTGCAAACTTCCAACTGAAAAAGGGTACAGACAACGTCATTATCCGTAATATTGAGTTTCAGGATGCCTACGATTATTTCCCGCAGTGGGACCCAACTGACGGCAGTACAGGCAACTGGAATTCAGAATATGACAGCATTACCATTAACGGAGCTACGCATGTATGGGTGGATCACAATACGTTCAATGACGGGGCTCACCCCGATAGTGGAAACGGCACCTTCTACGGTCAAGAATACCAACATCATGATGGACTGCTCGATGTGATTAACCAAGGTGATCTGGTTACCGTTTCATACAATCACTTTTACGATCATGACAAAACATCCATTATCGGCAACAGCGACAGCAAAACAGCAGATGAAGGGGCTTTACGTGTAACCCTGCATCACAATTATTATGAGAATACAGTACAACGCACACCACGCGTACGTTATGGACAAGTCCATCTCTATAACAATTACTATACAGGTGATGTAAAACGCTCTGAATACCCTACACTGTATATATGGGGCGCAGGCAAATCCTCCAAAATCTTTGCTGAAAACAATGTCATTGACGTTGCGGGACTGTCCGTAGCCAAAATTGTGACTGTTTTTGGTGGGACTGCCTTGTCAGATACTGGCACACTTCTGAATGGACAGGCCGTAAACGCAGGCTCCAGCGCGGGTCTTAGCTCCTCTGTAGGCTGGAAGCCATCCTTGAACGATAAAATTTCCCCATCCGCCAGCGTGAAGGCAGAGGTCACTTCCCAAGCCGGTTCCGGCAAGCTGTAAGCGCTACCGTATAATACAAATCACCACAGACTCATGCAACCTGTGGTGTTACACCAAAAAGGCTGTTTCCTCCGTAATATTATTCCATACGGAGGAAACAGCCTTTTTTTATTTATCATCTGTTTATTTATAAATTATATATTGCTTTAACTGCCGTATTGTTCAACTAAAACCGGCTTTTCAAATGCGTTATCCAGCTTGCGAAGTTTAGCCTTCACCGCTTCTGGTGGCTCAACTGCAGGTGCATCTGGATGAAGCAACCATGATTTCACAAAGTGTGTGTCAGACAATTGATAGAGCGGAGGCTCTTTCTCAAAGTCAATTTTCATGGCATAAGAACTGCGGGCTGCAAACGCATCCCCTACAGGTGGGTGAAGCAGATCCGGTGGTGTTCCCGGGATCGCAGCCAGCTTCTGACCATGGCTGTCCAAACTAGGCATAGAAGCAAGGAGTCCCCATGTATATGGATGTTTTGGATTATAGAAAATTTCATTAACCGTACCTGTTTCCACGATTTGCCCTGCATACATAACAGCAACGCGATCCGCCATCTTCGCCACAACACCGAGGTCATGAGTAATAAAGATGATAGAAGTATCAATCTTTTTCTGAAGATCCTTCATCAGTTCCAAAATTTGAGCTTGAATCGTTACGTCCAGCGCAGTCGTCGGCTCATCGGCAATCAGAAGTTTCGGATTAGCAGCCAATGCCATCGCAATGACGACACGTTGACGCATACCGCCACTAAATTCATGCGGATATTGGTTAAAACGCTGTTCAGGATGCGGAATACCTACCAGATTAAGTAATTCAATCCCCCGCTTGCGAGCAGCGTCCTTGGATATCTTTTCATGCTTGAAAAGCACTTCCGTGATCTGCTTACCGACTTTCATCGTCGGGTTAAGTGAAGTCATTGGGTCCTGAGAAATCAGGCCAATTTCCTTACCACGAATTTTTTGCATCTGCTTTTCCGTTTTATTAATCAGCTCTTGTCCGTCAAACATAATTTGACCCTTTTGATAAATGCCTGGAGGGGTCGGGATCAGCTTCATAACAGCTTGTGAGGTTACGCTTTTGCCTGAGCCGGATTCACCGACAATCGCCAGCGTCTCTCCTTTATTGACATGAAAGTTTACGCCACGAATGGCCTGCACTAGTCCCTGACGGGTCTTGAAAGATATCGTTAAGTCCTTCACTTCCAAAAGGCGGTTCATCTCATCACTCTTTCATTTATTATTCATCACTATTATTGACCACTATCTAAAAAAACGACGTTCATGAGTCAAGGTATATACGAATAATTTTACTCATTTTAGTACCTGCCAGTCAAGCAATATCTAAAATATCACCAAAAACCTTTCATGATATGTCATGTTAGTGGTATATATAAGCGAAAAAATGATCATTTTTAACCATTTTTGCCTCATTTATAACATGTGTTGAATGTAACTGAAGCGTGCACCACCTAATGGCGATCGTGTACAAAGTAGTTCTCCATTCAGTCGGGAGGCTATTTGACGGCAGATGGCCAATCCTAGTCCCGTGACGCCATTTGATCCTGTATAGAATCTTCCAAACACCTCGGCTGCTTCAGACTCGGTTAGTCCTCTCCCATCATCATCTACATGCATAACCCACACAACCTCTGCCGTTGCCCCTGTCTCCAAATGAATGACAACCTCCGTAGAGGTGTGTCGAACTGCATTTTGCAGCAAATTCAATATCATGCGAAATAATTGCTCAGCCGGAACGGCCACATGCAGACCCTCTCCCTCCACTCGAAGCGAGATAGAGCGTTCACTGGCCATCGGCATCAATAGATGAACAGCGTCCTCCGCCATACTTCTCAGATCAATCAGAGAGACAGGCCATTCCTCATTCAACGCCTCCAGCCTCGATAGCTGAAGCAACTTTTCCACCATATCAATTAATCGCTGGGATTGCACTTTAATGATGCTCAGTCCCTCGTCCTGGGATACTACTTGATCCTGAATGGCATATACATAACCTTGAATGGACATTAACGGTGTCCTTAGCTCGTGTGATACATTTTGCAGAAATTCAATTTGGCTGTGGTGGTGCTGCTGAATGCGGGCGGACATGGAATGAAAGGTGCCTATTAGTTCGCCAATTTCGCTTTTGTCCGCCTGCGGAAACTCACTATCCTGTGGCTGATTCGGCTCATAGTTGCCTACCGCCTCTTTCAATCGTTTGAGTGGACGCACCAGACGTGAAACAATCATCAGACCAATAACGAGAATCACCAGAAAACTCGCTACGATCGATAGTAACGTAGTCCTCATTAACGGTACATAGAGGGCTCTCAAAGAAGATAAGGGTGAGTATACAAAGATGCGGAAAGGTTGTCCGGGCAGTTCTTCATTCGTAAACAACACCTTTTTACCTTGAAGCACCGCAACGCCTTCATGTGTAGTTACCAGATCGTGGGCAGACGGATGAACCGATGCAAAAAATCCTTGACGGGTCAAAAGCAAATGCTCGATCTTTTTGCCTTCCATCCCAGAGACGCTGGAGTCGATGATGCGGTTATCCGTGCTTAAAATAAAGTAATCGGCAGATAAAAGCACACCCTTGATAACATAGTTAAATTCGGCATTATCCAGTCGATCGAAGCCTCCGTCACTCATAATATGGACGGCTTTGCGTGCCTGCTCATGAAGCTTGGATTTGGCCTGATTCACCAGAATGTCATCGATGAGCCTAATAAATAAGACCACCGTAATACAGACAGTAATCAGCATGGCAATGGACAGGGACAGCAGAATTTTGGCTCTCATCGTACGCATGGCTACATCTCCTGAACCGTTGCTTTATATCCAAATCCCCATACCGTGTTAATGACAAGCGTAGAGTGGTATTCTGCCAACTTTTTGCGAATACGTTTGACCAGATCATCTACGACTCTCACATCGCCTATAAAGTCATAGCTCCACACCTGCTGAATCAAATGTTCTCTGCCAAAAGGCCGTTCCAGATGATTCGCAAGAAACAGCAACAGGTCGAATTCACGTGAGGTCAAATTTAACGTTTGTCCGTCTACTGTAACTTTACGAAAGTCAGCAAAAATGCACAGATTGCCTGCATGGCAAAGATTTGTGCTCTCTGCTGCTTGCTTGTCACCGGATGCAGACGTGCCCGCCTTGCTCAGTCTCAGCATTGCTTTGACCCTTCCCACCAGCTCTCTTGGATTAAAGGGCTTGGTCAAAAAATCACTGCATCCCAATTCCAGCCCGTGGATACGGTCACTTTCCTCTCCGCGCGCGGAGATCATAATGATCGGCATTTCTGTAAACTCACGAAGCTGAGTCAATAGAGAAAGCCCGTCAATGCCCGGCATCATAATATCAAGCACGAGGCAATCTGGACGGTTTGTTCGGATATGCTCTACCAATGTTTTCCCACTGGAAAAGGAAGTTACCTCGTAGGACTCTTTTTTCAAATATTCAGATATTAATTGCAAAATGAACACATCGTCATCTACTACTACTATTTTTGTCATGGCCTTAACCCCTTGCCGTTGTTCTGGATGCTAGCATCCTTTCTTTAAGCTTAACAGAAGCCCAGCAGAATAGACAAAAGACGGGTATACCGTTCCCGGTCCCGTCTTTTCTTATCATGAATCGCTGCTGTATATGCCAGGTGAACTGAAAGCTAACTACACTTCTACCTTATTTTCTACCTTATTTCTTAGTTGTTACTACTTTAGCTGCTGCCTTTGGAGCTGTTTTTGCTGGGACTGCTTTTTTTACTGGAACTTTATGGGTTACTTTTTTAGCTACGACATGTTGTGCACGAGTTTTATGTGCTGCTACCTTGTGTTGAACAGCGTTATGTTTTTTCACATGATGTTTAACTGTGCGGTGTTTTGCTTTCACTGCTTTTGCTTTGTGGCTTGCCACTTTTTTCGCAACGGCTTTTTTGGCAGGAGCTTTTTTTGCTTTGGTTGTTGCTTTATGAGCTGTTGCAGCTTTTTTAACAGGTGCTTTCACCACAGGTGTTTTCGTTGCAGGCGCTTTTGACGGTGCTTTGCTAGCAGAAGTCGTAACCGCAGGAGTTTTGATGGCTGGTGCAGTGGTGGCTGGAGTTGTGGTTGCTGTAGCGGCGAATGCGCTGCTTGCTCCTCCCAGTACGCTTACTACGGTCAATACGGCTGCTGCATTTTTAGTCCATTTTTTCATGATTGAATCACCTCTCCTTTAAAGTATCTTTAGCTTATCAGGAGAATTCGGGATAATTGTGGAGCAAATATGTGAAAAGTATATGAAAAAGCGTGCAGCTCTGTATCTGGAAAATACATGAGTCTGCACGCTATAAGTGTTGCAACCATCATCTCCACTAACCGATGGCAATCCAGGAAATAATACCGTAGTTATGCGCGGTTTCACTCCACTTGGTTACAACGATCACCGCTCCATTAGTCGTTTGGGATTTCAGTGTTGCATGAAAGAGAGGATGGTTCGTCATCGCTACCAACGTGTAGTCCGGGTTCACAAATGGCTCCCCAAATACAATGGTTACTTCCGTCTCTCCTTCGCTTCCTTTTAAAAGAAACGGCGCTCTGCCAAACTGCTGTAATGCAGGCTGGTTCGCACAAGTACGAACCGGGGTGATGCTCAAATGCTCCGGTGTCACTGCATTCAGTTCCAGCTCACGTGAGCCAACGGAACCTTCTGCCAGATGATGACCTTCGATGCTCTGCTCTGCCACATGATGACTTTGTACCGCAGCAGCCTGTAGATGCTCTGGACCTACAGCTTCTGGGCTTAACACTTCACTGTTGACGACCTGATCCTGCAGATGGCCGCGGGATATACTGTTTGCCTGAAGTTTGTCGCCACTGATCCCTTCCTCCGGTAAAATCCCCGAGAGATGAATATCTGTGGATAATTGATCCAGTGTCACCGAGCCGGGCTTTATGTGGTGCGAATCAATGACTTCCTTTGCAATATGCTGACCTTCAATTGCCTCCTCAGCCACATGGCGGGACTCCACCGTTCCATCTGCGAGTTTGCCGGACGTCACTGCTCCATCCTGTATAGCTTGCTCTGACACCGCCTGCCAGCCGATATGCTGTGACTGAATAGCTCCTGCTTGCAAATGCTCAGATTGAACAGAATCCGGTGAAATGTGACGGGACTGCACAGCCCCCTCTGCCAGTGCTGACTCTTGAATCGCCCCATCGGACAAATGCTGGGAGTGCACGGCATGCTCTGTCAAATGTACGGAGCTTACGCTAGCTTCCGCCAGATTCGAAGCACGCACCGCGCGAAGCGCAAGCTTCTCAGCGTTCACGCTGCCTGCCTGGAGCGCGTGAACAGATACGCTCCCTGGCGCAATATGCTGGATCGTCACTGCCGAAGGCTGCAAGTGGGCTGAGGTGATAGATTCCGGCGCCAGATGGCTCGACTGGATAGTCTCTTCTGCCAAATGATGGGCTTGCACGGCTTCGTCCGTAATGTGCCATGGCTGTACGGAATGTGGAGATATTTTGGCAGCTGTCACAACCTCATCTGCCAGTTTGTCGGACGTAACGGACTCATCCTGTAAGGCATCGGTCGATATCGACTGGGACGCCAGATGCTCGCCCTGAATGGTTCCAGTGTGCAGATGGTGCGACTGGATCGATTCCGGGGCAATATGCACGGACTTCACTGCATCTTTTGCCAGCACTGTATCCTGGACTGCGCCAGTTGCCAAATGCAGGGTGTGTACCGACTGTGCAGACAAATGCGAAGGACCCACGCTGCCTTCCGCAAGATTCGCCCCTTGTACCGAGTGGACCGCCAACTTCTCCGAGGTGACGCTTTCCGCTTGTAGTGCACGACTAGACACACTATCCGAGGCCAGATGGCTCGCAAGCACAGTCGAAGACTGCAAGTGGGCTGAGGTGACGGACTCTGGAGCCAGATGGCTCGACTGAACGATTTCTTCTGCCAAATGATTGGCTTGCACGGCTTCATCCGTAATGTGCCATGGCTGTACGGAATGTGGAGATATTTTGGCAGCTGTCACGACCTCATCTGCCAATTTATCAGACGTAACGGACTCATCCTGTAAGGCATCAGTCGATATCGACTGAGATGCCAGATGCTCTCCCCGAATGGTTCCAGTGTGCAGATGGTGCGGCTGGATCGATTCCGGGGCAATATGCACGGATTTCACTGCCCCCTCGGCTAGCGCTGTATCCTGCACTGCGCCGACTGCCAAATGCTGGGTGTGCACCGACTGTGCAGACAGATGTGACGAGCCGACGCTACCTTCCGCAAGATTCGTTCCTTGCACCGAATGGGCTGCCAGCTTCTCTGAGGTGACGCTTTCCGCTTGTAGCGCACGACTAGACACGCTATCCGCAGCCAGATGGCTCGCAAGTACCGCGGAAGACTGCAAGTGGGCTGAGGTAACAGATTCCGGTGACAGATGGCTCGACTGGATGGTCTCTTGTGCCAAATGATTGGCTTGCACGGCTTCGTCCGCAATGTGCCACGGCTGTACCGATTGAGCCGACAGCTTGGCGGCAGTCACACCCTCATCCGCCAATTTATCAGACGTAACGGACTCATCCTGTAAGGCATCGGTCGATATCGACTGGGATGCCAGATGCTCGCTCTGAATGGTTCCAGTTTGCAGATGATGCGGCTGGATCGATTCCGGGACAATGTGTACCGACTTCACTGCCCCCTCGGCTAGCGCTGTATCCTGGACTGCGCCGACTGCCAAATGCTGAGTGTGTACCGACTGTGCGGACAAATGCGAAGGACCGACGCTATCTTCCGCAAGATTCGTCCCTTGCACCGAGCGCGCTGCCAGCTTTTCCGAAGTGACGCTTTCCGCTTGTAGCGCAAGACCAGATACACTTTCTGGTGCCAAATGGCTCGCAAGTATCACCGAAGACTGTAAGTGGGCTGAGGTGACAGATTCCGGCGCCAGATGGCTCGACTGAACGGCCTCTTCTGCCAAATGATTAGCTTGCACCGCTTCATCTGTAATGTGCCACGGCTGTACGGAGTGAGCCGACAGCTTGGCGGCAGTCACACCCTCATCCGCCAATTTATCAGACGTAACGGACTCATCCTGTAAAACATCAGTCGATATCGACTGGGATGCCAGATGCTCGCCCTGAATGCTTCCAGTGTGCAAATGGTGCGACTGGATCGATTCTGGAGCGATATGCACAGATTTTACTGCTCCCTCTGCCAACGCTCTATCCTGTACCGCTCCGGCTACCAGATGCCGGCTGTGTACGGACTGTGCCGACAAATGTGACGGGCCGATGCTGCCTTCCGCAAGATTCGTCCCTTGTACCGAGCGTGCTGCCAGCTTTTCTGAGGTGACGCTTTCCGCCTGTAGTGCACGACCGGATACACTATCTGGCGCCAAATGGCTCGTAAGCACTGAGGAAGCCTGCAAATGGCGAGAGGTAACGGATTCCGAGGCCAGATGGCTTGACTGGATGGCTTCTGTCGCCAAATGATTTCCTTGCACCGCTTCATCTGTAATGTGCCACGGCTGTACCGAGTTGACCGACAACTTGGCGGCAGTCACACCCTCATCCGCCAATTTATCAGACGTAACGGACGCATCCTGCAAAGCATCGGTCGATATGGCCTGGGATGCGATATGCTCGCCCTGAATGCTTCCAGTGTGCAGGTGATGCGGCTGGATGGACCCCGCGGTAATGTGTACCGACTTCACTGCTCCCTTTGCCAGCGTTGTATCCTGTACTGCACCTGTTGCCAGGTGCCGGGCGTGTACCGACTGTGCAGACAAATGTGACGGGCCGACGCTGTCTTCCGCAAGATTCGTTCCTTGCACTGAGTGGGCTGCCAACTTATCCGAGGTGACGCTTTCCGCTTGTAGCGCACGGCCGGACACACTATCCGGGGCCAGATGGCTCGTGAGCACTGACGAAGACTGCAAGTGGGCTGAGGTTACACTTTCCGGCGCTAGATGGTTCGACTGGATGGACTCTTCTGCCAAATGATTTCCTTGCACCGCTTCGTCTGTAATGTGCCACGACTGTACCGAGTGGGCCGACAGCTTGGCGGCAGTCACACCCTCATCCGCTAATTTATCAGACGTTACAGACGCATCCTGCAAAGCATCGGTCGATATGGCCTGGGGTGCGATATGCTCGCCCTGAATGGCTTCAGTGTGCAGATGGTGCGGCTGGATCGATTCCGGGGCAATGTGCACGGACTTCACCGCTCCCTCTGCCAGCACTCTATCCTGTACCGCTCCAGCTGCCAAATGCCGCGTGTGTACGGACTGCACAGATAGATGTGAAGGGCCGATACTGCCTTCTGCAAGGTTCATTCCTTGTACCGAGCGGGCTGCAAGCTTTTCTGAGGTAACACTTTCTGCTTGAAGCGCACGACCGGACACACTATCCGGGGCCAAATGTCTCGTAAGCACCGAGGAGGCCTGTAGGTGCACCGAAGTGACCGCTCCAGATGCCAGGTGGGTCGAGTCCACAACTGCCACAGCCAAGTGGTTGCTTTGTACAGCTTCATCCATAATATGCCCGGACTGCACTGCATGGGCTGACAGCTTAGTGGAGGTTACACTTTCCTCTGACAGTTTGGCAGAGGTAACCGCTTCATCCTGTATGGCCGGAGTCGCTATAGCTTGCAATGCAATATGTTCTCCCTGAATGATCCCGCTTTGCAAGTGCTCGGATTGGATGGATTCTGCTGCAAGATGCTCAGACTTCACAGCATTCTGGGCTAATATCGTGTCCTCTACTGCTCCTGCGGCCAAATGTCTGGTGTGTACGGCCTGTGCAGCCAAATGTCCGGGTCCCACGCTGTTTTCCGCCAGGTTGGAAGCCTGCACAGCACGAGCCGCTAACTTCTCGGAAGTGACGCTTTCCGACTGAAGGGCATGGCCGGACACACTATCCGGGGCGAGATGTTTGGTTTGGATCGAAGCAGACTGCAAATGGTTGGAGGTGACGGATTCCGGAGCAAGATGATTCGCCTCCACTGCCTCAACAGCCAGATGGTTGCTTAGCACTGCTTTATCTGTAATATGCCATGGCTGCACAGAACGAGCAGACAGCTTGGAGGAAGTGACACTGCCCTCAGCTAACTTAGGCGCAGTAATTGCCAAATCATTAATTTTATCCGTAGCCACACTTTCCGGCGATAGTTTCAACGAAGTAACGGCATGATCCTGCAAATGGTGGGAGTATACCGCACCGCTGGCCAAATGCGCGGTTTGAACAGCGCCTTCGCCTAGTATGTCTGCGGTAACGGACTGTTCCTGCAACGCCGCGGTTCCGACACTATCTTCCCCAAGATGCTTGCTCTGTACAGAGCTCTGGGCCAGATGAGTTGAGTCCACCGCTTGAGCCTGTAACGCCTTTCCGCCCACACTATTGTCGGCAAGGTGGTTTTCACGGATGACTCCCGTTGCAATGTGTACGTGGGTAACGGCTTGAGACGCAATTTTATTTCCGGTTACCGCCCCTGTGCTAATTTTAGTTTCTATAACCGCCTCGTCAGCGATTTTGTCAGACTTAATAGCGCTCGAAGCAATGTGATTTTCCTTGATAGCCTGATTCGCCACATGGTGATCCAGAACTGCACCCTTCCCTATTTTCTCGCTTGTCACAGCCCCGAAATGCAAATGTTGCTCCGTAACCGCCTCTGATGCGATATGATCCTTCCGAATAATTTCGGATTGAAGATGCACGGAAGAAACTGCCTCTGGAGAAATTTGGGGTCCTTGTATGGCTGCTGTTGCAATATGTCTGGTAAGTACCGCCTCATCGGCAATTTTGTGTGGGAGAATGCTCTGATCCGATATTTTGGATGAAGTGACGGATTGATCGACAATTTGCAATGAGCCTACAGACTGATCTGCCAGTTTATTGGACTGAATACTCCGATCCGCGATATGCCTTGCTGTCACTTGGCCCGTTCCAAGCTGCTCTTCCCCGATGGAGCCGGGACTGAGATGCTTTCTTTCAATCGCTCCTGCCTGAATGTGCGTACTGGTGACTGCCTCAGACTCCAGATGACGTCCGCTGACAACGCCTTCCTCCAATTGTTCTCGGCCTACAATACCGTTGGACAGCTGCTTGCGATTAATCGAACCCGGAGCTAGATGCCGGGCAAGAACGGCATGCTCGGTCAGGTGTGCGCTCTCAATGCTGCCTGCCTGGATTTTAGCTCCATCCACAGCCCCATCCCGCAGTTTGGAGGTGGTCACAGACTGATCACCCAGCTTGGAGCTATCAACAGCTTCATTCGCCAAATTGTTCGATTGAATCGTACCGCTGCGAATTTTATCTGAGGTGACCGACTGATCTTGAAGCATATCTGAAGACACGATCCATTGCTTGAAGTGACGACTCTCAATCGAGCCATTGGCAATATGATCGCCGCTAATAATTTTATCCGCCAGCTTTTCTGGAGTGATGCTGCCATCCCGAAGTTTTTCACCACTAATAGAGCGATCCTGCAATTTACTGCCTGCCACTGATGCGTCCGACAGATGCTCGACCGTAATGGAGTCGGGAGCAATCTTCGAAGCAGTCACAGCACCGTCAGCTATTTTAATGGTATGAACAGCATAATCTGCTAAAGATTCCGTTTGAATACTCTCTTGTTTCAGCTTGCTGGAATCTATGGAAGCGGGAGCGATCTTCTCACCCGTCACAGCGAGATCACTCAAATCGTCTGTATAGATGAAAGCATTGTTTACATGTGGAGCCTTCTTATTGTTCAAAATTTCTTCCACATCAATTGGATCTGGTTCTGGTTCTGGCTCTGGTTCAGGTTCCGGTTCCGGCTCCGGTTCTGGATCTAGTTCTAGCTCTGGTTCTAGCTCTGGCAGTGGAGGTTCTTCCATCAAAGCTGGAGTCTCCTCTACATCTGCAACCTCAATCTCTTTCTCTTGCAGAGCCTCGACTTCAGGCTCGACAACTGTCTGTAGCTCCGACTCCTCTGTAGTTGGGGGAGGCGGAGAAGCAACTTGATGAAGTCTTGCTTCTGTCTCCCTCTCCGCAGGCAGTGGCTTTGAGCGTTGTATCATACTTAACTCATTCATATCCGGGTCAATTACACGATAGAGCGGCTTTTTGTTTCTGTTGGTTTTGCGGCTCTTGTTCTTCAAGCAGCTCTCTCCCTTCTCATGTTTATCGTTACAGCATCATATGCAGACTCTTAGGCACTTGCCACCCTGTACAGGGATTCACTTTTGGGTAAAAAGGATACTTACTGAAATCCACGTTTGAAAAAAAATTGTTAAAAGTTAAAATAGTAAGGGTGAAGATTGCTACAAGAAGAGAGGAATTACAATAACATGATTATCAAACCAAGAACACGTGGCTTTATCTGCACCACTGCTCATCCGGTGGGCTGTGCCCAACATGTTCAGGAGCAAATTGACTATGTACTAGCCCGTCCTGCTATCCACGGACCTCGTAATGTGCTTGTGATCGGGGCATCTGCCGGATATGGGTTGGCTTCTCGAATTACGGCCGCTTTCGGTGCGCGTGCCAATACAATTGGTGTATATCGTCCTAGCAATGCTACGGCTACACGCACAGCATCAGCAGGCTGGTACAATTCTGCTGCATTTGAAAAAGCCGCTCAGGAAGCTGGGCTTAAATCTTTAAGCGTGACAGGAGACGCCTTCTCGGATGAAGTCAAAGCCAAAACGGTGGAAGCCATTCGTGAAGAACTGGGACAAGTCGATCTGGTGGTTTACAGTGTTGCTTCAGGTCGCCGTACCCATCCCCGCACAGGCGAAACGTCTAATTCCGTGCTCAAACCTATTGGTGAGCCCTATACGAATAAGACCGTTAACTTTCACACCGGTGAAGTCAGCAGCGTGACGCTCGAACCGGCTACAGAAGAAGAAGTACAGGGGACTGTAGAGGTTATGGGTGGTGAGGATTGGAAATTGTGGATTGACGCTTTGCGTGCAGGCGGTGTACTCGCTGATAACGCCACTACCTTCTCTTTTTCGTATATCGGTTCAGATATTACCCAAGCCATCTACAGAGAAGGCAGTATCGGAAGCGCAAAAGATCATCTGGAGGCGACAGCACGCCAACTGAACGACCAGCTGAAAACGACAGGTGGACGCGCCTTCGTCGCAGTCACCAAAGGACTCGTTACCCAATCCAGCTCGGCCATCCCTGTCGTTCCTCTGTATATTTCCGCTTTGTATAAGGTGATGAAGGAGAAAGGGCTGCATGAGGGGTGCATAGAACAGAGCTACCGCCTATTTGCCGAGCGTCTGTACGCCCCAGAAACTGCTGTAGATGAAGAGGGTCGTATTCGCATTGATGATTGGGAATTGCGCGAGGATGTGCAGGCAGAAGTTGCGAACATATGGGAGGAACTGACGACCCAAAATATCTATGAATTATCCGATCTTGAAGGATATCGTCGCGAATTTTTCCAGCTGTTCGGCTTTGAATTCGAAGGTGTAGACTATGATACTGATATTGATCCCATCGTAAATATTCCTAACGTGCGCTAAGTCTTTTAGTGCCGCCATTCGTTTAGAAAAACATAAAAAAAGCTGTCTCTGGCAGAAGAACATTTCGTTCTGCATAGGGACAGCTTTTGTTTTTTAATTAAAAGGAACACTTGTGTCTGTTTTAATCTACAACATGGCGCAAACATTGCAATTTTAAAATTGTTTTGATATTGTACAAGTAGGCATAGCAAAATCCCTCTTCTTACCAAGAGGGTACACACAGCTGGACAAGTCCTACCTTGACTGACTGTGATTGTATTTGCTCAGCCCATCACATTCCTATAAGGAGGTGAACAATATGGCAAAAGACGTTCTGTGCGAAGTCAACTCATGCACGTACTGGGCTCAGGATAATAAATGCAGCGCAAGCTCCATTTATATCGTAAGCAACAAGCCTGCGAACACTCACACGTCCGAAGAAACAGACTGCAAAACCTTTGAAGCAAAGTAGACCTTAGTTTTCAAGCCAAACCATAGCTTTATCATGAAGGAGCCCCTGCCAGGGTTCCTTCTTTCTTATGATTCTAACAAGAATGATAATTATTATCAAGTTCTTTTTGAGCTATATTATAGAAAATACTACCCGCTCCTATACATTCACTTCCTTGAAGTTTTTCGACTTCGCTTAAGACAAAAAAAGAAGCGTCACCCTGAACGAGTCGCTTCTTGTGCTTGACCTTTTGTAATTGTTCCTGCTTGGTCGGCTTCATTCGCGTGTGCTGTGAAATCTCGCCATAATGATCATTCGTTTTGCGGCTCTGTGCCGCGCAATAGATCCCGGCGCGTTTCGCCTTGCTTAACGCTTTTTGTGTTTGAGTACGTGCCATACAGCTTCACTCTCCTTGATTGGACTCCCTCTATCATAGCATCCAATAGGCAAATCGTGAATGGTTGGTCTGACTCAAGCATTCTTTAATTCATTAAATGTCTGAAAAAATATCCGAGTCGCCACTGGAAGCCGCCACAACAAAAACAATAACCAAGAAAATGATAATCAATGCATAAATTAGTGTGCCGATAATACTACATACCAGTCCAGCAATAGCCATGCCTCTGCCTTGCTCACCATGACGATTAATTTCCTTCAGGGAAAGACT
Source organism: Paenibacillus sp. ALE2 (assembly GCF_054113385.1). Taxonomy (NCBI): domain Bacteria; kingdom Bacillati; phylum Bacillota; class Bacilli; order Caryophanales; family Paenibacillaceae; genus Paenibacillus; species Paenibacillus sp. ALE2. The sequence goes on along the minus strand of NZ_CM134213.1, from coordinate 3,183,723 downwards.
GGACAAAATAATACCTACAATTCCGATGATCAACCCAAGATAGGGAATGACAACAGATAAAATCCCGAGCACCATCGACGCAACAGCTTTACTATTTGTAGGTGGAACTACTGGGGGCTGGTTAAATGGGGCGTTATAATCGTTCGGCTCCTGAAAGGGATCGGAAGATCGAGGCTCCTTGTACAAGTCACTCATCTGTTTAATTCAACTCCAATAATTATAATAACAATATATAAGTTCTAGGGTACCACAATCTTACAAATGAGGACAGTACTTATTTCAATTTTTCAAATTAGAACGTTAACAAGTAGCAGCATAGCATCTTAGCACTTTTTGAGATAACCGGGCATACAGTATTGTACCTATTACAGATAAATTGCGCTCCATGAGAGCATCCTGCCAAGGAGGACGGAGCTATGTTATATCGTGGAACATCCCGCAGAAAGGGCTCGCCTCACCAACGTTTACATGCAGAGACACTTCGGAAAATATCCGCCGCCATGCTGCCATTTTACAAAGCTATTGCAACCCGACGTGCTTTTGCCGTCCAATGGTCACGAGCTGTCGTTCAGGGTAATTTGGATCGGATGAAATCCCTTCTCTGCTCAGTAGCGCCATTTGCCGCCAAGCAAGGCTTAGGCACAAATGGGATCGGCTACTTTGTTTCCTTTTTAGCTCAGCCACCAATGCTTTATTATACGAACGGTACGACGATTCCACCTGGGATGGTGCAGTTTACATTTGAACCGAAGGTTCATCGCGCCATTGCCAAAGCCGTTTTTCCGCTGTATCGCGAATTGGCACGCAATGAATGCTTTGCTTCTGCCTTAGCCAAAGCGATCAACAGGCAAGACCAGCGTGCAGTTCAGGTAATGATCCGTAGTTTAATTCCATCCTCTGCGCTAAAATCTGTAGACATTGAGGATAATGGATTTGCATTGCTCTTTAAGTATCCCTTTAGTAAATATCCCTATCGCAATCTACTCTTTCAGGAGTTCACTTAAAAAGGTCGCTACAAGCGTACTTGCTTAAGTTCTTCAATGAGCTCTTTTCCCATTTGTATAGCCATGTCTGTCAACACTCGGATTTCGTCCTTGGTTGCATGATCCAAATGCGTCCCGCAGCAAATGGCGAAGTTACCCGCAAACTCTTTACGCAAGCGAACTGCAATTTCTTCAGTAATATAAAATTCCTTGTGGTTTTGCAATTGCACGGTTTGAATCGGCTCAAGCCTAGCCCCTGCTGTAATCGTCCCCAAGTGAGGCTGATCACCGCCTGATATGAGCACAACGATATCTTCTCCCATAAAATAGGCATCGAGTACAAGACGGATACGTCCGCTTTCTTTTTCCAAATGAATCATATGATCCTCTCCTGCTAAAAAATATTATTGTGAAACGATTCACTTTATAGAGTACTATTCATTGTATCGCTTCCTAAACTGTTGGACAAATTAAAAAAGGCCCACAGCAGCCTCTATTAACAGTGGCTTGCTGTGGGCCTGCATTGCATTCTAAAAAATCTTCTATCCCCTGCTCTTACTTGCTGTTAACGGATCGTGATGGTGTGCACTGCCTTACCGTTTGCGCCGTCATTATCCGTCACTGTTAGTTCCACGGTATACGTTCCGGCTGTGGTGAATTTATGCTTCACTTTCGAACCAACCGCCGTATCGCCATCGCCAAAATTCCAACTGTAGCTGACGATCTCACCATCTGCATCACGGGAGGCTTTGGCGTTAAATTGTACATTTTTGTTCTTCTTGGCTGAGTCATTCGCCTGGATAATAGCTACCGGCTTTTCATTCGATGTAGGTGGATTCGGACCAGGCCCCTCTCCTCCACCATGGGTTACATACAATCTTCCCGGCGCCTCCGTTTCCACTTCATTCCCCGCCGCATCCCTTACCCGGATCACGATGACTCCGCCTTCCAGGTTCAGAGAAGATGAAGTGAGATAAATACCTTCATAGTGACCTGATGAAGTTTCATTTAATGGAATTTCATTACGGGCCAAAGTGGACAGGTTAAAGGGCAACTCCACATGGAAGGATGCCTCCAAACCAGATGCACTGTCAAAAGATACCCGTATCGGCTGCCCTGGAGTGATACGTACATCCTCAGCAGGACTAATATTTTCAAGTTTTGGCAGCGCTGTATCGACATACACCGAGCGTGTAACACTCGTTTCGTTTTCGGCAAGATCTTTGGCCGTTACCGTAATTTGGTTTTCACCTTCGTTGATAAGCAAACGTTTGTTAAAGCTGCCGTCGCTTCCGAATTCAGCAGGCTCGCCGTTAATCGTCAATTCACTAAGGAACTCGTCATACACCGTACCGGTTACACTGACCACACCTGCGTTCGTACGTGCTCCCTCACCAGGCGAAGTCAGGATCAGACCCGGTTTAGTCTGATCGAGCGTTACAACCACCGGCTCGGAACGATCCGTTACTTTGCCGTATACCGCCGCTTGAACACTTAGCGGATTAGCACCTGGCTGAAGATCGACCGACAAACTGAATTGACGATCCTTCACTTTCGTTGTGCCAGCCAGCTCTTTGCCGTTAAAGAGCTGAATATCAGCTCCTTCTGCCGGAGAAGTTCCTGTTACGGTAATCGTATCCTCCTGCGTATACGTTGCCTTCGTAGGAGTTGTAATCGTTGGAGCGTTGACCGGATATCTGACGATCGCCCGGATCATGTAGTTCCCTTCCTCTTCAGGGGATTGGCTCCATGTGCCGCTTACACCTTGCCAGCTGCGAAGCGCATTGGGGCTGTTTTCATCTGTAGCAAGGCCCGGCGACTGTGTGCCTACCGCAGACTGTGTATATACAATATAGAAATCGCCTTGAACCGTCACCGGCTCTGGAAGCTGTACCGTCGTCCATTGTGTCTCATCCCGTACAGCTGTTCCGTCGAATGGACCAGCCAATAGACGTCCAGGTGCTCCTGCTGCACCGGAGGCGTCATAGACAGAATATTGGAATGCTGTTCCTCCCGGATTCGGGAAAGCAGAGTTCCAGAACAACAGTGATGCTCCTGTCACCTGTGCCACTTCCGACTCAGGTGTCATTCTCACTGCCCATGAATTGCCTGCCGCGTTAAAGGCTCTGGCATTTTCTCCTGTACCGTCATCATAGGCGATGCCTCCTTGAAAACCGATGAAAGGCTTCAACGTGACATTCGCTTCTACACTGCCGTTTGGAGGAGCCGTAACGGAAATACTGTCACTATAGTAATTTTCGGCTGCGATGGACAATGTGTATGTTCCTTCCAGCACGTCCAGCGTAAATTCTCCAGCCTCATTCGTCTCTGCAGGAGCAATACGTGCATCCTCCAGCACCAATACTTTCGCTTTTTGGATCGGTTCACCAGATTGCTTGTCGGTGATGACCCCGTGAATCGTACCGTGTGGGACAGCCTGGAGACTAAAGTTTGCTCTGATGACTTTGTTATTTTCAATCGTAACTGCTTTCGTCTGAGGCACGTAACCGTAGGCTTCGGCCTTCAGCGTATAGTCACCCGCTACATGAGTGAAGCTGTATTTGCCCGTGGTTGGGTCTGTTTTCACCGAACGTCCGGTTTCCAGTACCGTAACCGTAGCACTAGCTGGAAGACTGTCGAGACCGACACGTCCACGATCCACTGATGCTTCTGCCGGCTTCACTTTTTCCTGAAATTCACTCTTTTCAGTGCTTGTAATTTTGTACAGTGGGAATTGTTCTTCTGCTTTTTCCAGCTTGATATTGGACTCAGGTACGATATCCTTGGTCACTGTCGAAGCTGGAACACCTAGCACACGGAAATCGTCAATATACCAGCCATTCTTGTTCACACTGTTATCCGATTTCAAGCGGAAGCGAACTTGAATCTCATTGCCGGTATAGCTGTCCAGATTGTAATAAACAGGTGCCCATTTTTTACCACTTGTATTATGCGAGAACTTACCCAGCTCACTCCACGTGTCGCCATTGTTTTTGGACACTTCTACATATCCGTAATCATAGCCGCCTTCAATTTCAAACCAGTGGTTGAAGGTCAGTGTTGCGTTGCGTATACCATTCAAATTAATTTTTGGAGAAACCAGTGAAAAATCAGCACCGTTCTCATAGTTGCTATCGAGATCGGTGGCCCACACATTCGGTTTGGACACTGCGCTTTCCGGTCCTACTTCCTTAGGAATGCCGCGTTCCCACTCATCCTTGGTCCCGGAATGAGTCCAACCATTGTCTGAACTGCCATCAAAATGATCGCTATACAGCGTATCCGGCACGTCCACTCTTAGTGAAGCCTCGTTCGACTTGACACCTTCGTTACCGCTATAATCCTCGGCCGCCACTGCATAATGATAGGTCGCACCACCGACAGTGATCGTATCCGTGTAGGTCAGCCCAGAGGTTGTACCGATGGAAGTATAATTTTTACCGGACTGGGTTGAACGATACACCTTGTACTGCTTCACATCTTCATCAGAGGAAGCACCCCAGGCGAGTGTAACGTTGCCCACAGTATCTGCTTCAGCAGTCAAATGACCAGGGGCAGCAGGTGCAACGCTGTCTGGTTCCTGAATGGAGAGATCGTCAATATACCAGCCATCTTTCACGATTGTATTGTCACTAGTAAAGTTGAACAGGAGGTATACCTTTTGACCCGCAAACGCTCGCAAATCAAGATATTGTGTTTTCCAGCCATTGCTGGTGCCAGTAAACGATAATACCTGCTCAAACGCATTCTGATTGTTTGTGGTCGCTACATACACTTTGCCGAAATCAGAATTGTTTTCAAGATCGTACCAATGCTTGAAGCTGACCAGTGCCCCTTTGGAACTCTCAGTCAGATCAATTGGAGGGGCCACAAAATAACTGTTGGAGTTGGTCTGGTATTGGACTTCGAGATTGGTCGCGATGACCTTTGTACCCGAATGTGCGCCTTTAGGGCCGCTTGTCGGGGTTCCCCATTTCCAAACACTACCCTGACCCCCGATATTAATACCGGCAATGTCTTTTTCAAAGTCTTGTGTGTAGCCTGGTTTAACACCTTTGGAGACATTCACCTTATATACTTCCGTTTCAAAACCATTATTACCGAAATCATTTACACGGATATAGTATTCCAAACCTTTGCTATCCACCAAAAAGGTCGGAATGGACGCTTGATATGTACCATCTTTGCTGTCTCCAGAGGTCCGCTCCAACGGAATGTATACATAGTTTGACGAACCCGCTGTTTTGGCAAAGGCCTCAACGGCTGTTACGCCGACATCGTCCGTTACATGTGCAGTCAAAGGGATATCAATACCCTCAAATGCAGCTGCAGGCGGTGTATGCTCAAGAACAGGCGCTTCCAGATCGTCGCCACCCGTTACGACTTTACCGGATACAGAGCCCAGACCCTGCATGACAGATCCGACTGCATCAAGTGCATTAATGACGCCATGTCCATACCCATTGTTTGGCGAAGTAGGATATGTACTATCTGTCCGAGGGGTAGCTGTGTTTTCCAGAATTTCCTCCAGCTGATCCACGGTAAGAGAATGATTCGCTTGCAGCAATAAAGCAGCAAGACCCGCTACATGAGGACCCGCCATAGAAGTACCGTTATATCCACCTTTATAACCGCCACCGGCTACAGATGATCGGATATTTACTCCCGGTGCGGAGACTTCGGGCTTGATCTCACCGTAAGGTGAGGGTCCCAGCAATGAAAAGCTTCCCAGTTTATCATTGATATCGGTTGCCCCCGTGGCAAAGGATTCTGGGTAGTTGGCCGGATTGGCTACCGATCCAGGTCCGCCCGGATTGGAGAGTGAGGTATTCCCTGCGGAGAATTCGGGGAAGATTTGAGCATCCCGCCAGGCCTGAACTACAGGCCGGAACCATTCATCAAGACCCGGTCCGCCTCCCCACGAGTTGTTCACTACGTCTGGAGCAAGCTCGGGATGAAGATTACCTTGGGCATCTTTTGGCGCAAGCAGCCATTGACCGCCGTCCAGTATAATCGCATCCGTCGTTTCCGGATTAAAAATCCGCACCGCAATCCACTTCGCACCGGGGGCAACGCCCACTCGGTTCGTTCCATTTTCCTCGGAGCCAACCATCGTGCCCATCGTATGCGTACCATGGGAATCGTCTTCTTGATCGACCGGAAGCGCCGCATGACTATGCGGATCATACCAGCTCAATTCTGGATTCACGACATTGCCTGCCGCATCCAGACCACGCCATTTGCGATGCAGGGCCGGATGCGTGTAGTCAACGCCTGTATCGAGGTTGGCGACCACGATTCCGGTTCCGTCGATTCCTTTTTCCCACACTTGTGGTGCGTTAATATGGGATATGTTCCATTCCACTGTGGACGGGTCCACAGCGTTCTTGCCTGTATTACCGGGCAATGCCGATGTTTTGCCATCGCCCTTTTCCGGTTCTACAGCTTTCTGGGCTGTGTCAGACTTTGCCGTTCCTGCTGTTGCTGCCGTTGCGGTTCCAGCCGCTTGGGTGCCTGTGTCCTCTGGCTGCTTATCAACCGTTACCTTTTGCAGATAACGTGTTTCATTCGGTACAATTTTATCGACCTCAGGCAGCTTCGAGATATGATCCAGCACCTCCTTGGTGCTCGTGACAGCCAAAGCATTGACTATAAAATAGCTTTTATATTCCTTTACTCCGCCGCTCTCCGATTCCTTATCCAAATAACTTTCAAGCCCGTATTGGGTTCTGGAAGCCGTTTCACGTAGAGAGCTGATCACATGGCTGCGCACAGCCATTTTGGCAGCGGAAGGTGTTATTTTCTCAAGTGAAGCCTTTTGAAGAGCATTTTTGGAAACCTTGTTCGTATCTACCTGTTCTTTTAATTTGACCAAATAGGTAACATAGTTGTTCTCCTCAAACTGTTTGGTCAGCTTCGCGGATACCTTCGCGGTCGTGACCTTGTGCGAGGCTGATTTCAGCTCCAGCTTGGAGCCATCCGGGGTGTTTTTCGCCAAAGCGGGTTGAACAAATGAAAAGGCCATAAGCAAAGAGAGTCCAATAGATAACGGTTTCTTGAAACGTCTAGGTTTAATCAATTACTTCTCCACTCCTTTTACTAGGTTTAATGATTCTGGAATAACCTGTACAAGAGTCAGACCTCATGCCTTGCACATCAAACACGCGAGTTGCGCAATACGATGTGTTAGCCACCACCTCCTTCATAGATTATAAGAGGCTCAAAAAGATATTTGGCTGTTCATAGATGGCAGTACTTCATAGGTGAGTTTACAATCCCAATAGAGAAGCGATGAAATTCAGTAGATACCTAGGAGAAAAAGCAGAAGCATTTCGAAGGAAAAAAACATGTTATATCATTACATTTTATATTAAAAATTGATATAAAATCATATATTATGGATAGTATAAAGTTATCAAAACAGATATACAAGTCATTTTTTTGCAATTTTCTTGAAATTCTATGACTTTTATATTCATTTATGTAGGAAAACCCCTTTTTAGCAGCTACGCCATAGTGCAACACACGGTTAGCAGGTGCATGCATCCTTGTACGAGCCGCCCAAAGGGATTTTCGGGGATCTTTCTTAAACCTGTATGATTATGATTATGATTATTTTTAGTTAAGTACGGAGTTCACCGCAGCAAGCGCATCGATCAGACCATTTCCATAGCCGTTGTTGGGTGAAGTCGGATACTGACTGTCTGTCAGCGGTGTTGCGGTTTTCGAAATAACATCCTCCAATTGATCCACAGTTAATGATGGTTTAGCCTGAAGCAGCAATGCCGCTAATCCAGCCGTATGCGGACCTGCCATAGAGGTACCGTTCCAGCCTCCCTCATAAACTCCTCCCGGTACAGAGGAACGAATGTTTACACCAGGAGCCGAAATTTCTGGCTTCACTTCGCTATAAGGAGAAGGACCACGCAACGAGAAGCTTGCCAGCTTGTTATTGATATCCGTGGCTCCTGTGGCATAGGCTTCTGGCAAGTTAGCCGGATTGGCCACAGACCCAGGTCCGCCGGGATTCGATAGTGTTGTATTGCCTGCGGAGAACTCAGGAAAAATTTGTGCCGCTCTCCACGCCTTGGTCACTGGGCGATACCATTCGTCCAGGCCAGGTCCACCGCCCCAAGAATTATTCACCACATCCGGTGCAAGCTCAGGGTGCTTTTTGCCGTTTTTATCTACAGGTGCAAGAATCCACTGCCCACCATCCAGCAAGATGGAATCTGTGGTATCTGGATTGAATACTCGTACAGCAATCCACTTGGCCCCTGGAGCAACACCGATTTGATTCGTACCGTTGCTGTCTGAGCCAACGCTTGTCCCCATCGTATGTGTACCATGTCCATGGGAATCTGTTGGCAGCGATGCTCCATTAACCGCATCATACCAGCTCAGCTCTGGATTGACGACTTGACCGGAAGCATTCAGCCCGCGCCATTTTCTTTTCAATGCCGGGTGAGTATATTCAACACCTGTATCCAAATTAGCAATGACAATGCCTTTGCCATCAATACCTTTGGCCCACACCTGTGGTGCTTTAATCTTAGAAATATTCCACTCCACACGACTTGGCGTTACTGCATCTTTATACACGGATTCTTGCACCGATTTTTGTGCATTTTCTTCTGTCACAGCCGGGTCAACAGCAGTTTGATCTGCCACTGCTTGGCCTGCTGTTGATTGCTCCCCTATCGGCTGGGGATCCTTATCGATTTCTACCTTTTGCAACTCGCGCTTTTCATCTGGTAAAATTTTGTCGATCTCAGGTAGGGTGGCGAGATTATCCATGACCTCTTTGGTACTGGTTACCGCAAATGCGTTTACGATAAAGTAACTCTTGTATTTTTTGACGTTTCCGTTATTGACTTCCTTCTTTAAGTATTCTTCCACGGATTGTTGAGTTTTTTCTGCGGTATCCATGAGAGAGTTTACAACCGTTGTACGTACAGATAGCTTAGCAGCAGCGGGGGAAATTTGCTCGGCAGAAGCCTTCTGAAAAGCGTGCTTGGCAACAGACTCCGTATCTACCTGATCTTTTAATTTAACCAGATAGGTGACATACTCGCTGGCGCTGAATTGCTGGTTCAGCTTGGCTGAAACCTTGGCGGAAATCGACGATGCTCCTGCTGAGGAGGTTGTGCTGGAATCTGCATACACCGGAGAAATCAGAGAAAAAGCAAGAATAGCGGTAAAACCGACCGACAGTGTCTTTTTGATATTTTTCGACTTAATTAATACTTTTCACCTCCCTTTACTTGGTTTTTTTTGATTCTCAAAGACAACCTTCCGACAGCAGCGTCAAAAGCTCACAAATAGCCTCTGGTACTCACCTCCTTTAAAAATATAGATTCTGGGGTGAAATCCATAGGTCATATTCTAAGGTGAATAACCTTTGGTGCAGACCGCAAGGAACGACATTCAATTCAGAACTGTGGACAAGTCTGGAAGAAAGTAAGTGAAAAAAATGAAGAAAAGGGTAGGGTAAGATACTAGAAGTGATCGAGGAGGTTGATAAGCATATTATTAAAATACAATTTAAAACAAAAGAATGAATCATTTGGTATCTTTTGAATCTAGTATAGTGTCATAAAAACTGATATTCAAGCATTTTTTTGAATTTTATTCCTTTTTTTCTTGAAGAAGTGAAAAACCTCTTCTATAATCCGCAACCAAATGCACCGAGAAAACTCGCATTTGTTTCGAAAATAAAAGAGGTTTTTCGGCATTCAGCAGCATAAGTAGAAGAGCGCTATCTGCCGCTATTTACAGGTATGGGAACCGAAACGGCTTCTGGAAAGGAAGATTTGGTTTCCTGGGTTCTGCGACACAGGCTCGTACATTCTCGAAAAGCCATCTGCCTGCATCCCCTGCATCGCTCCTGATTCACCATTGCAAGAGCTGCCGTAAGGGCCTCTCCTGTATGTTCGAAAAAATGATTTTGTCCGATCATGTCGTAACATCCGGTTTTCCGCAGTAACTCCAGCGGTTGGGGCTGGAGTCCGGACACAAGCACTGTCCCACCAGACTTCCGGTACTTGTGAATTAATGCGGTAAAGTTAGCTTCTCCCGTCATATCCATAAAAGGGACCTTTCCCATTCGCAACAACAAAATCCCTTGCAGGTGGCCAGTCTGTCCCCCTACACCTGAGTTCTCCAACGTCGAAGCTGCACCGAAAAATAGGGGGCCTTCCACATTGTAAATAGCCACCTGTGGGCAATCATGCTGCTCTGTGACCATATGTGCGCCTACTTTTTCATGCTTCACAGAAGGGTCAGGAAGCACCTTATCGACTGAAAGTGTACTGCTCATACGTTTGACGAACAATACAACTGCCAGAATCAGACCTACCTCCACAGCCGTTGTCAACGTCGTAAAGACCGTCAGCAAAAAGGTGACGACCAGCACAATAGAATCCGCTGTCCGTGTTTTGAGAATGTGCGCAAAATGCTTGCGCTCACTCATATTCCAGGCGACTACCATCAATACCGGTGCCATACTAGCCAACGGAATATTAGATGCATAAGGTGCAAAAAGCACCAGAATGAGGAGCACCACGATCCCATGCACAATACCTGACATAGGAGAAACCGCGTTGTTGCGGATATTGGTGGCCGTACGGGCAATGGCACCTGTCGCAGGAATGCCGCCAAACAGTGGTGTCAGCAAATTAGCAATCCCTTGTCCAACCAATTCGCGATTGCTGTTATGCCGGGTTCCCGTCATCCCGTCAGCTACTACCGCTGAAAGCAGCGATTCAATAGCCCCCAACATCGCTATAACAAGTGCTGGCGGCAACAGCTTCACGATCAATTCCCACGTCATCACAGGAATATGCAGCTCAGGCAATGATGCCGGAATTGCGCCATAAGCAGAGCCAATCGTAGCCACCTGCCCTGGAAAAAGCAAAGCTGCCACCAACGTTGACAAGAGCAGGCCGACCAGTGATCCAGGTATCTTGGGCCATTTTTTAGGCACTAGAATAAGCGCAGCAAGACAGATACAAGCTGTCAGGATACTATACACATTGAGTGAAGGAAGTCGATGGACGAGCTCTGCCATCGAAGGCAGAAAAGTTTCATGTCGCTCTACCCCACGCAAACCGAGAAAGTTAGCAATCTGACCACTGAAGATCGTCACGGCAATCCCGGCTGTAAAGCCAATGGTTACGGGCTTGGGAATGAACTTGATCAATGCCCCCAGCCTTAAAACACCCATTAAAATGAGTATGATGCCTGCCATAAACCCTGCTATAAGCAAATTCTCATAGCCGTATTGCATGACAATAGCCAGCAAAATTGGAATAAACGCACCTGTAGGTCCTCCGATCTGAAATTTGGACCCACCCAGCAGTGAAATCAAAATCCCCGCTACAATGGTTGTGTACAGACCATATTCCGGCTTTACCCCCGATGCAATGGCGAACGCCATACCGAGCGGGATGGCCACAATCGCTACAATGCTTCCAGAAATTAGATCCTTTCGTAAAGCCCCTGCGTTATAGCCTTCGAACCTTCCTATCCACTTCATTCCTGTAACCCTTCTTTTCTGTAGTAGCATTACTTCTCGTTACGTATTCCCTCCAGCAACGAGATAGCTTCGACTAAATGATTGTCAAAAATCTGCCGCGCCACTGCTAGCAGCTCCGTTAAGAGCGGATCACGTAGTGAATACACGACCGTTGTGCCTTCCTTGAAGCTGTTCACCAAATTTTTAGCCCGTAAGACAGCCAATTGCTGCGATACGGCAGAACCTTCGGAACCGAGCGTAGTCTGCAACTCGTTCACATTCCGTTCCCCTTCACTCAGCACCTCCAAAATGCGGATGCGCAGAGGGTGAGCCAATGCTTTGAAAAAGTCAGCCTTAAACTTCTGGAGATCTCCTTCCATGCCTGCGCCGTCCTCCTCACAGATTGTTTTCATAACGATCAACAATATCTGAATATTTGAATATTCAGTACAATAACAGTTTTGGGTCAATTGAACTATGATGTTACTCACACTTCACCATGCGTATAGTCACATTTTTCCACACTTTTATCTTTCAGGGTTGACAGCTTCCACAGGTTTCCATTAAAATAACAATTAACTTTAAGAAAAGGGGGCCGACAGACATGACCAAGCTTTACACGATAATGACAATCAGTCAGCATGATACAATCACATATTCGAAATTTCGTCTCATCGGCCCCGTTCGGGCGACATGATGGGTATGTCACGCTGTCTGACGGCGTGATGAACCAGGCTTTTTTATTTTTATATGCTATTGAAAGAACAGGTTATTTATGTTTTTATGATGTACTGTATGATGTACTGATCATAAAATGTAATGACACTTTCGGTGCACGAAGCCGTAGACGACAAGTCTGCGGCTTTTTTGTTTTTTTCGAATCTTTTTATAGGATGTTATAAATTTACATGAAGAAGGGAACTACCCATTTATTATGAATATACGACCTACGACCAACTCATCTTTTCATGAAGGACCATACAGCCACCTGATGAAGCTTCCGGCAGGGGATCTGACCGTGTACGCTTCGCAGCAACTCTTCTCCTCACTGGATTACAAAGTGTTCGAGATGGCTAATAACAATTTACAAATTCCAGGTATCCGCTATATGGGATATACACCAGATGTACATGTAGGCGTCGGAACCTGCATCGGTACAACTGCGGTATGGGGAATGGAAGACGGCTATGTATCTCCCTCCATCGTTGGCAGCGATATTGGCTGCGGCATGCGCGTACACCTGACCAATCTGCACAAGGATGCTTTGAAGGAAATCAAGCTGCGCCGCAAGCTGGTTAAGACAATCGACAAATACTTGCCGATGGAAGCCCACCAACGCGGACATTATTCGGATATACGACTGGAGCATATTGTACATAAGGGTTTGCATGGCTTACCTAATAAATATATTCCAGATAGCTACACTCCTAAGAAATCCACCTCACTGACTCATGTAGAGCACAGTAAGTTCTCCTTTGACGAGGAAGTGCTGAATCTCGTCGAAGACCGTACTTGGCACCGGGCTCATCGGCAGCTCGGCACGTTGGGTGGAGGCAATCATTTTGTCGAAGTTCAGGCGATTGAAATTGCGGAAGAAAATAGAGAAGTCGCTGAAGCTTGGGGGATGTTCGACGGTCAGGTGGCTGTGATGATTCATTCCGGATCACGTGCTTGGGGTGGAGCAGTCAGCCAGTCCAGTTCATCTGCCATCGCCAAAGCGATGAGCCGTCTCGGTCTCGGCACCTCCGACCCGAGACTCGTATTTGCACCGCTGGATCATCCCGAGGCAGCACATTATGTGGATATGATGTATTCAGCGCTGAATTATGCTGTGGTGAACCGACATCTGATTGCATACTCCGTGCGAGAAGCCTTCCGCGATGTCTTTGGTACAAAGTGCGAGTTGCGTACGCTGTACGATCTGATGCACAATTATGCTTGGGAGGAGTCCCATCCGGATCATGGCAGCGTGTTTGTACATCGTAAAGGTGCAACGCGCGCGCTTCCAGCAGGACACCCTGACAATCCGCGGCCTTATGAGGCGACTGGGCATCCGGCCCTGATCCCCGGCTCAATGGGGACTGCCTCTTATATTATGGTAGGTTTACCGGGCGGTCAGGATAACTTTCACTCCATTTGTCATGGAGCGGGCCGTATTCGCTCGCGTTCTGCGACCAAGCGGCTTGTAAGTGTAGACGATTTTGCAGGTGCCCTGGGTGTAGGGACAGACGACGAAATTGTGGTCAACCAGGCATCTCTGGAAAGTATTATCGACGAATCTCCACAAGCCTACAAAAATGTAGATGATATTATTGAAAGTGTTACCGGGGCAGGACTCGCAGCCGTTGTAGCCAAATGTAGACCGCTGGCCGCCCTGAAAGGAGCAAAATAATGTTGAGTATAGACATCCCAGCTATTTATGAATTTGACGAACGAACAGATGGACGCATTACCGGTTATGCCGCATATGCCCGTCTGATCGACGGTATTAGTGAAGCACTCTATAACCGCTATGGCGTAAAATATGAGCTGTATGCCAGTGATGATCCCAATATTGAATATTGGGATCTGCTGGAGGAGGATATTCGTTCAGGCAGCCCTGATCTGGAGCATGTGGCACGGGTCTTCGATCGTTTGGAGGAACGCACCATTCAATATGACGATGACGGGCCAACGCCTGAATATGGTGTGCATCTGTCGATGCGCAATAATGTATTTGCCTATCCCAAGTGGGGGATCGCACTGGCACGAGTTCCCTTTTTCCGTGAAAATGGCGTATACAATGAAGATTACGTATTTGCCACAGGCGATCAGGAGCTGCAAAGCTTCCTCGCAGGCGTACGCGGTCGTGAACGCAAGCAAAATATGAAGCGTGTCACCGTCTTTACCGATACAAGCCGTGGACTCTCTCGGCAAGCAGAACCGATAACCCGCGCAATTACACGGGATGACGTGATTTTGAAGGCAGAAATCAAGCGGGATATCTTCCGATCACTTGATCAGTTTTTTGAAGCAGATCGTACCTTCTATCAGACTTATAACATTCCTTACAAGCGTGGGATTCTGCTATACGGCCATCCGGGCAACGGTAAAACAACTCTAGTGAAATCAATTGCCAGCAGTGTACCGGGTCCGGCTGCTTACTGGCAAATTACAGAATATACAACCAGCGAATCGGTCAAAGAGGTGTTCGAGGCAGCTACTCGCCTGGCTCCGATGGTGCTGGTCATTGAGGACATTGATTCTATGCCTCAGGAGGTTCGTTCCTTTTTCCTGAATACGCTCGACGGCGCTACATCCAAGGAGGGCATCTTCCTGATCGGAACGACCAATTATCCCGAGAAAATCGATCCGGGTCTGATGAACCGGGCGGGCCGCTTCGATCGAGCTTATGAAATCAGTTTGCCTGATGAAGCGCTGCGACTGGCGTATCTTAAACTGCGTAACTTCCTTGTTTTTGCAGGTGAGACAGGTACACAGAAGGCGGCAGCGATGACGGACGGCTTCTCCCTGGCTCAGCTCGGAGAACTGTATGTCAGTACCGCTCTGGAATGGCATGAGCAAGGAAAAGCCGATATTGAGCTGATTATTAAAGGCATGCGAGGCGAGCTTGATAAAAGCCGCAAGCAGGACTGGCTAAAAAATGTCTCCGAAGGAAGAGTTGGGTTTTTCTAATCCATCCTTTTATTGCCTCATTATGAAATTTATGTTACGATGATAAACAATAAAGTACCGAAAGGGTGACCTTAAGCCAATGATCTACTAATCCTATTTCCAAAGAAAAAACGTAATCTTACGAATTTTCTGGATAGGATTAGTGTAGGCTTTTGGGTATTAACGATAAGAGCATTGCTTCTTTGACGGGAGCAGTGTATCTTCTTGTTCGTATGTCTGCCTCCTATCCAGAACTAATGGATAAGGAGGTTTTTTTGTATGAAAAGAATACTCGTAATTCTCATGATTAATATATTCATTGTTATGGTCGGCGTTGGTTTGATTACCCCTATTCTTCCGGAATTGATCATTGAATTTGGTGCCAGTGGGCGAGCCATCGGTTTATTGGTGGCGGCCTATGGCATAACGCAATTCCTGCTCTCGCCCATGACTGGGCAGCTGTCTGATCGATACGGGAGAAAAGTTTTTATCGTCGTAGGTGTTATTATTTTTGCTGTAGCTAAATTTATGTTTGCTATTGGGGATGAGCTGTGGATGCTGTACACCTCAAGACTTCTGGAAGGAGTTGCAGCAGCCCTGATTATTCCGCCCATGCTGGCATATGTAGCTGATATTACAACAACCGAAGAACGTGCCAAAGGAAATAGCCTGCTAGCGGCAGCGATGTCATTTGGATTTGTCATTGGTCCAGGACTTGGCGGCCTTCTTGCAGGATATGGAACGAGAGTGCCGCTGTATACAGCAACAGGTGCAGCTATGATTGCAGTTATTTTTTCAATCGTTTATTTACCTGAAAGCTTATCGAAAGAACAAATGAAGGCAGCACGGGCAACAACTCATCGAAGGGAATCTATTTTCAAACAATATGCAAGATCATTAAAGTCAAAATATGCGATGTTCTTTGTCATTGTCCTGGTGATGACTTTTGGACTCGCTAACTTTGAATCCGTTCTTGGCTTATATGTAACGGATCGCTTCCAATTCTCACCGCAACATATTTCAATCCTTCTAACGGCAGGTGCTGTGATCGGCGTCGGTATGCAGGCATTGGTTGTTGCTAAAATGATCAAGCAGTTTGGTGAAAAAAGGTTGATCAAAGGCTCGCTTCTCTTCACCTCTGCCGCTTATATTTTACTTCTCTTCGCCAAAGACTTTTGGAGTATCTTTCTTGTGACTTCCCTTATTTTCTTTGCCACAGCTATGCTTCGTCCAGCTCTTAATACACAATTGTCGAAGATGGCAGGAAATGAGCAAGGATATGTAGCTGGTATGAACAATTCCTATATGAGTGTCGGGAATATTCTAGGTCCCACTCTAGCGGGATTTTTATTTGATGTGAATATGTTCGCTCCATTCCTAATAGGCTGTTGTATTCTTTTGATTACCTTTCTGATTACATTAAAAATTAAAGTGAAATAAAAGAGAACCACTGATGCATAAAAGGCAGCTACTGGCCTGGGCGTTATTTTTAACCCCCGGCTGCAGCTGCCTTTCTATTCAGTTTATTCCGTTTCCCCACTCAGTCGATTCAAAAACTGGATGGCCCGTGGACTGGTCGGCTGCTCCAGCACCTGATGTGGCGTACCCTGCTCAATGATTACGCCCTGATCCATCAGGATTACATGATCCGCAACCTCTGCCGCAAATTTCATTTCATGGGTGACAATAACCATCGTCATTCCTTCGGCAGCCAATTGCTTTATAACCTTGAGCACCTCACCTACCAACTCGGGATCAAGAGCAGAGGTGGGCTCGTCGAACAAAAGCACCTCAGGTTCGACCGCCATTGCCCGGGCAATACCGACCCGTTGTTGCTGTCCTCCCGACAATTGATGCGGATAGGATTCTGCTTTATCAGCCAGTCCCACCTTCTTCAGCAGCTCCAATGCACGTTTGCGCGCTTCGTCCTTGCTTTTTTTCTGAACCGTGACTTGCCCCTCCATCACATTTTGTATCGCAGTCATATGCGGGAAGAGGTTGTAGGATTGAAATACCATCCCTGTCCGCTTACGCAGCGCCAAAATGTTTTCTTGTCGAGGCTTCGTTCCTTTCGCAAAATTCAGGGCAATATCACCTACCTGAATTTCTCCCTGATCGGGAACTTCCAGCAAATTCAAGCAGCGTAAAAGCGTTGTTTTACCAGAACCGGAAGGACCGATAATCACAAGCACTTTCCCCTTATCGAGCGTCACGTCAATCCCCTTAAGCACTTCCAGCGAGCCGAACGACTTGTGTATATTCCGAATTTGGATCACCGGTACAATCTCCTTTATCTAATGGAAAAACGGCTGAGACGCTTTTCCAAATCATTTTGCAGCACAGTCAATATCGTGCTAAATAGCAGGTAAATAACTCCAGCCTCGGTATATACTAATAGCGGTTCGTAGGTGGTAGCTACAATCTGATTAGCCGTTCTGAACATTTCCACATAGGTGATGGTGGCAGCCAGTGAGGTATCCTTTACCAAGCTGATGAATGAGTTGGCAAGCGGGGGTACGGATACACGGGAAGCTTGAGGAAGCACGATCCGCCGCAGCACTTGCCAGCGTGTCATCCCCAAGGAATATCCCGCCTCCCATTGACCCTCTTGAATGGAAATAATAGCGGCACGCATAATTTCAGAGCTATAGGCCCCCACGCTAAGCGTAAAGCCGATCACTGAAGCAATAAACGGGTCCAGTGTAATACCAACAGAAGGTAAACCGTAGAAAATAATATACAATTGCACCAGCAATGGAGTTCCTCGAATCACCCATACATAGAAGCCGAAGATCAGCTTGAGTATTCTCCATTTGGACAACCGGGCGAGTGCAGTGATTAGCGCCAGCACAAGTCCCAGAGCAAATGAGATCAGTGTGAGCGGAATCGTAAAAGAAACCCCTGCTTTTAGCAGAGGCAATAATGAATCCATAATAATTTGTATTTGGCGATCATCCATTGTACAGACATCCTTTATTATTTGGACACATCGGCTCCAAAATATTTTTCAGAAATTTTCAGATACGTACCGTCAGCCTTCATATCAGCCAACGCTTTGTTGACTTCCTTGATCAAATCTTCGCTCCCTTTATTAAATACTGCTGCGCTGTGTGAAGCATCCGAAGATTCGTCCACCTTTTTGATTGGAGCATCAGGCTTTTGCTTTTTCAGATCCAGATAGGATAATCCGTCGTTGACGGTCGCATCTACACGTTTGGAAGTGAGGAGGTCAATAGCTTGATTGAATCCTTCGGTTGCTACAATTTCCGCCCCGTTGCTTTTTGCGATTTGAGTCAGGTTGCTAGTCAGGGATTGCCCTGCCTTTTTACCTTTTAAATCAGCAAATTTTTGGATGTCCGTATTATCATCACTCACGATCAGAACCGCCTTGGAGACAATGTACGGATCGGAGAAATCATATTTTTGCTTACGCTCATCTGTAATGGACACTTCATTGAATACTGCGTCAAACCGCTTGGAGTTCAAGCCTGCAAATATTCCGTCCCATTGTGTCTCGATAAATTCCGGTTGCACACCCAGCCGCTTACTTACTTCGGTTGCAATATCGACGTCAAAGCCTGTCAATTTGCCAGCAGCATCATGGTACGTAAACGGAGCATAGGTACCTTCCGTACCAATTCTCAGCTTGCCACTCGCTTTTACAGATTCAAGGGTAGCTGCAGCCGTTGTATCTGCTTTTCCATTATTAGAACCGTTCCCTCCGGTAGATGCATCATTCGTGCTAGTGCCTTTATCATTGTTGCCGCAAGCCGAAACCAGCAATGCCATCACGATGAGTACAATCGGTAAAAAACTAAATTTTTTCATGTTATCCACACTCTTTCCCTTTTTCTTGATAACCTAGCACAGGCTGGTCATTGAATAGTACATCATTCATTTTCGCACGTCAATGCTTTTATCCAATAATCCCTATCCAAAAGGTAAGTTATATTTTTTTATCATCTAATTCTATTCTAGGTTGACTCCATCATAGGCTGGCTATTCATCTTCACTGCCCTCGCAGCAACTTTTTGTGTACCATTACATAAGAGATTTCGTATAATAGGTTTTAATATACAGATTAGAAATATTTACCGGAGTGTGATCATGGATACCCAAAATACAACTTTATCCCCTGAAGGAAGGCACTCGGCCTGGGCTACCTTTACTTCACCTTTAAAACAATCCAAAGCGTTCACCCTCTTATGGCTTGGACATTGGATCGCGATGTTAGGAAGCTCCGTCACGACAGTCATTTTGCCACTGGTTATCTATTCTCTGACAGGCTCCACCACCATCATGGGATTGGCGATGACGGTTTATATGCTGCCAAATGTACTTATTCTTCCTTTCGCAGGAATGATCGTGGACAGAATCGACCGAATTCGCCTCCTTCTGTTCACGAATGTCGCCCGCTTTGGTCTGATGTTCGTTGCTTCGGTGCTGATGTTTACGGACGGGATGAAGTTGCCGTTCCTATTCGTTGGGCTTGCGTTGTACGGATTGATGGATGGTATCTTTAATCCGGCTTATTCAGCCTTACGTGCACAAGTGTTTACACCGGACATCCGCAATGCTGCCAATGCGCTAAGTCAAATCAGCATACAAGCTGTTCGTCTACTCGGTCCTCCGCTAGGAGGCTTTATTGTATCCTTTTCCTCTCCCGGTGTCGGCTTTGGACTGGATTCTATCGCTTACCTGGTATCATTTGCCTGTTTTTGGATGCTAAGTGCTCATTTGGCTTCCATCATCGGCAAACGCCAGACCGGTTCAGAACAGGAAGATCAGGGTGGACAACATTTTCTCAAGGATTTTATAGCAGGCTTTGCTATTCTTAAAAGCCATCCTTGGCTATGGATTACGATACTCGCCTTTTCTTTCATTAATATCTGTTATTCAGGTATTATCGCTGTGCTCATCCCATGGCTGTTCAAGGTGCATCATGGCTATAATCCAGTCGTATACGGCATCGCAATGGCAAGTAGTGGCATTGGTGCCATGTTGGGAGCCTTTGTGTATGGATCGCGCAAGCATTGGAAACACCGCGGTCTGCTCGCTTACTTAGGAGCTTTTGTCAGCGGTCTTGCCTTACTGCTGTTGTCCATAGTCACCTGGATGCCAGGATTGATTATGAGCATGATGCTCGAAGGATTTGGTATTATGATTTTTGCGATCATCTGGGAGACAAGCCTGCAGGAATTAGTTCCCGCTGAATCCTTTGGACGTGTAGCCAGTCTGGATTTGATGTTTTCCTTCGCACTGCTTCCTGTCGGCTATCTGGCCGTAGGTGCCGTGGCGGACAAGCTTGGCGGTATCCTCACCATTGGTATGTTTGCAACCATCGGCATGTGTATCGTGCTGGGCGTGCTAATTGTTCCTCATATCAGACGATTTCAATAGAAACTATGTAACTTTATCTCAAAAAAAAGCTGCTCCCACAGGTTCATTTGTGAACCTTGCGGAAGCAGCTTTTTTCCATTTTAACTCGCGCCCCATCGGGACGGGTCTATTCAATAATTCGTAAAGTTAGCCTCTGCTCCGTCCAACGGAACGGAAGATCAAGCTCACAATCACGACTAGCACAATCGCACCAATTAATGCAGGAACGATGTAGAACGATCCGATTTCAGGACCCCAGTCTCCCAGAATCAAGCTACCCAACCATCCACCGATAAAACCAGCGATGATGTTACCAATCACACCACCCGGAACATCACGACCTGCGATAATTCCTGCCAACCAACCAATAATACCACCAACAATCAATGCCCATAACCAACTCATTTTGCGTCACCTCGTTTTAGTTTTTATCGTTGTGTTCTATTATTAACCACTCGAACTCCTTTTGAACACACAGAGACCAAATGGTTAATATTACCACTCAATGGTACGCTGATTTGGGGGCTTGATACCATCCTACGTGCCTCCCAGATTATTTATGCTCTTTGTGTGAAAAGTGTGTCTCCTATCCGTTTATCCTTGTATTCCTGCTTTTTTTGTGCCATCCTCACATTATGGCTTCACTGAAGTCACTTCATGCATAGGTTACAAAAATAACAGATTATTAAGGAGTGACCCCCTCTGGAGTGTCGAGTAGGATGTGCTGCATGTTGCATTGCCATTACGATTTCTTCCCCTATTCCCGGCATGCCAGACGGAAAACCCGCTGGTGTTCCTTGCCCTCAACTCACGCCTGATTACCGCTGCCAATTATTTGGAAAACCTGAGCGTCCTGCTGTATGCAGTGGCTTTCATGCGGATAAGGATACATGCGGAGACACTAATGAAAGAGCATTTGAACTGCTGAGCGAGCTGGAGAAATCCACTTTACCGAGTAATGCCTAAGAGAACTCATTCTATATGAAGGAGAATTTTTGATTATGAATGTTATTGAAAAAAGAATTGCCGAATTGAAGCAGTACGTTCCCGATCTTACCACCCCTAAAGATATGAATTTATTTTGGGACAAAACACTGAAAGAAGTTCACGCCAAACCTGTACGTGCATTCAAAACGCCCGTAGAAACACCGTATCCTCATATGATGGCCTATCGGGTCACTTTTGAGGGGATCGATGATACGCCTCTGCATGCCTGGTATGTACGTCCCCGATTTGCAGGAGATCAGAAGCTGCCATGCATCGTTCTGTTTCATGGCTACACAGGCGGAAAGGGCTATCCTGAAGATTATTCATCTTGGCTAATGCTTGGTTTTGCTGTATTGGCGGTAGATGTTCGTGGTCAGGGAGGAGAAACGGGGGACCGTCGGAATGACCCTCACGGAACCGTTAAAGGCTGGGTCACGAAAGGAATATTGGACAAGGATACCTGCTACTACAAAACGATTACAACCGATGCCCTTAGAGCCGTAGACTGGGCGGCGGAGCAAGCCGACGTCGATTCGGCTAAAATCGCAATCAGTGGCGCCAGCCAGGGCGGTGGACTTGCATTAATGGTGGCTGCGCTCAGCGATAAAGTTGCTACGACGGTAGCGGATATTCCTAATATGTGTCATATGGATTTTGGCATGATGAATTCTACCAGTTCACTGACAGAAGCTGCCGAATTCGCAAACCGCTTCCCCGAGCATTTGGAGCAGGTACTACATACATTGAGTTATTTTGACGTGATGAATCTAGCTCATCGCATTCGTATCCCTGTCATGGTATCTGTAGGGTTGAAGGATACAGTGTGTATGCCAGAGACGATTTTCGCTGCTTACAACCGCATTGAATCACCAAAGACGATTGAAATTTATCCGTTCACGGGACATTGGGTTGAAGGTTTCCACAGACGCAAGACGGCTGAATTTTTACTTCAAACCTTAGCATTACATTGAGTTAACGGTTTCCTCCGGTGCATAAAAAAAGAACACCACGCATCCATCTGCGCAATGTTCTTTCTACTGCATCGGAGCCAATCTCGCTTCCATAGACAAGCTCCTACCGCACTTCACAGCGAAGCACCTCTCCTGTAAAGTTTACGATGCAGTTCTCTGTTCTGCTGTCGAATCCCCTGTCCATTTTCGCACCCAAACAAAATCCATAATCATTAGACCAAACGGAATGAAGGATGCAAACATAATGAAAAGAGGCCGCCGTAAAGACCAATGCAATGCGGTTTTTCCATAGATCAAAGCGACGAGGAGCAACAGAAAGCTCACCCGGTATATGTTACCAATCACCATAACCGCCTGGGTCATGCCCGCAGCTTGCAGCGGCTGGTGGGTGAATAGTATCGCCAAATACGCTATAGCTTGAATCCAGAGCATGAGCCGGACACGCCCTAAAGGTGTTCTTAACACAAATGTAATCCCCTCTCCATGAGCAGAGATGTTCTCTCATCCCTTATGCATCCTTTATTATAACGAAAAGATGCCCAAACTCCAACCTATCCAGTTTTGAATTTTGACCAAATGGGTTGTGTTTGATACAGTTGTGTAAGAGGTGATTGTAAAATGCTTAAACTGGGTATACTGGACCAGTCTCATATTCCTGAAGGCGGTTCTGCTCAAGATGCATTGTCTAATACAACAGATTTAGCGCGTGAAGCTGATCAACTGGGGTATAGCCGTTATTGGGTATCCGAGCATCATGCGTCCAAAACACTAGCACACTCCAGTCCCGAGGTATTGATTGCTCATTTGGCTGCTCACACATCGCGGATTCGTGTGGGTTCAGGCGGCATTATGCTGCCACACTATAGCGCCTATAAAGTAGCTGAAAACTTCCGGTTACTGGAGGCGCTCCACCCTGGACGCATTGACTTGGGAATAGGACGTGCTCCAGGCGGCTTGCCGCTGGCTACTCGCGCATTGCAGGAAGGGAAATACCAAGCTGTCGAACAATATCCACAGCAGATTCTAGATTTAATCGACTACTTCCATGATTCGGTGCCTGACAATCATCGGTTTGCTGGCCTTCATGCCTCCCCGATGATATCAACCGTTCCTGAATTATGGTTGCTTGGCTCCAGCGGGGAGAGCGCCAGATTGGCCGCGATGATGGGTGCCTCCTACGCCTTTGCCCAATTTTTCGGTACTCCGGGCGGCGTAGAAGCTACCGCGCGTTACCACGAGCAATTCATGCCTTCGATTTTAGGATATAAGCCTCACTCCATGGCGGCAGTTACGGTAGCCTGCGCTGAAACTGAAGAGGAAGCTGAGCAGCTGGCATCCAGTGCTAGTTTGTATTTCCTTTTACTCATGCAGGGTAAAGAAATGAATTCTCTTCCATCGGTGAAAACAGCCATGTCCTATCCCTATACAGAATTTGATCGTGAACGGCTGCGCCAGTCTGCAGCATGGCGTGTTGTTGGTACTCCTGAGCAGTGCAAGGAACAGCTGCTAAGACTGGCTGAGCAGTATCGTACCGATGAATTACTGGTCGTTTCTTCCATTCATGACTTCAATAAACGTGTTCAGTCCTACCGTCTGCTGGCCAAAGCTTTTAATTTGGTATAAACACAGATGAACAGAGGCTGATTTTCATTAACATTAAAACCCCCGCCTGCCTATAAAGGCAACAGCGGGGGTTTGTTGTAATATAGATACCACAAAAGTCGAATGTCATATGGTACTTTAGTAGTATATCCATTGGAACTGAAGTATAAGTTGTTTACTTCTAAAGTTCCATCATCCATATACCAAAGGCGCATACGCTATACTTTATTTCTTCAAAAGAGTGCAACCAAAAGTCCCATCTCTTTACTCATTCCAGCCAAGTTTGTCATGGCTGAATTCTAGGGTTCTATACCCCATACCAGCTTACCTTGCTGATATACGGTGCCATGGTCCCAGTCTGCGAATGCTGTTTGGGTAGCACCATAGGAGTAATCGTTGGTCTCATCAAAATTGCTCCAATTTGCAGCATGAATACGGGATTGAATTTCCCCAGTTTCGCCGCCGGGCTGAATCGTTCCTGCTCCATCTGTGAAAGAAATTTCTACATATTTATCTGCCTTGGCCTTCAGCTTTGGCAATGTTACAAAAGTCGCTTTTACCTTTTCGTTGCCAATCTTGGCCCAGTCTACAAAAAACTGCTGAGCTTGTTTGCTCTCATCTGTATAATAGTAGCGAATTTTCAGATCACTCAGCTTCACAGCTGTTTTACCCGTATTTTTGATATTAAATTGAGGTCGGATCGCATTATCCTTGGCGTTCGTGTCATCGGTGCGATATTGAAGCACAATCCCTTCATTATCACCGCCTGGTGTACTTCCACTGTGATCACCACCGTTGTTTCCACCATCGTTACTACCGCCATTGTTGCCGTTTCCGCCGGTATTTCCGCCGTTGCTTCCTCCTCCACCATAACTGCTGGAGCCTTCCAGAATTGCCTGTTTTACGAATTTGCCGGAAGCTGTTAATTGTGAATCAGGCCATCCACCCTTGCGATCAGCACCAGGCAGCAGCGCAGCCGAGGTCTCATTTTTGTCAGCAAGCGACCAATTGGCCCAACTGATTTTACGGTTAGCCAGAAAGTCAGTCCATACTTTGGATTCATTCAGGAAAGGGCCACCGTTACCCGAAGCGTCGCTTGTCCCCCACTCGGTAGCAAAAATGCCTACACCCTTGTTCAGTGCATAATCAACCCGATCGCGCAAATATTGTCCATGTGTTCCCGCATAGAAATGCACGGTATACATTGTATTTTTGTCTGGAAGTGGATGGTCTGCTGCATCATGTACATCCTGACTCCAGGTACCTGTTCCTACAATAATAATATTATCCGGGTCCTTAGCTCGAATAACCTGAGATACCTCGGATGCATAAGGTCGAATTTGATTGTTCCAGTTCACATTCCCATTCGGCTCATTAGCAAGTTCATAGATTACGTTAGGCAAATGACCATACTTAGTGGAAAATTCATTAAAGAAAGCTTTGGCTTCATTTTTATGAATGTTCGGATCGCCATCTGAGAGAATGTGCCAGTCAATAATGACGTACAGACCCAATTTCTGTGCTGCCTCAATGGCTTCCTTCACTTTATTTTTCAATGAAGGATTGGCAATATAACCGTTTTCTTCAGTGTACAACGCAACTCGAAACACGGAAATGCCCCAATCGTCCCGCAACCATTTCATAGTGTCCTGATTCACCAGATCTCCAAACCATTGGACGCCATGAGAACTAATGCCCTTGAGCTGTACAGGCTGTCCATTTTTATCCACCAGTTTACCGCTCTTTACTGAAAGTTGTCCGTAACGTTCCACAGGGGTCGTCCCGGCCGCCTCTGCTGTTGACGTATTCCAGTTAAACCCATTCGTTAACGTTAATAGCAACACTGCTGTTAGCAGTACTGCTACTTTTTTTGCGATCCTTGGCAGGATCCATTGCCTGTTCATCATTTACACATTCCTTCCTTTTAATAAAGTAGATGAGACTTATCAGTACGTTGTTCTCCGCTTTTTCGCCCCTTCCTTCATACAATAAAAGGATCAGGTCCAACATTCGATGTCACTTACCTGTATATGGATGTTACTACTATTATAGTTAGTTACATGTTACATTTCGACTTTATGCTAGAAAATGAATAAGAAGTCACGGTTTTGGGATATGTACCCCTTAGTTGGCTACTGTAGAGTACTGAAGGGACAAAAGTCTCATTTAGCTATTGAAAAATTTGGCCAATTTTGGCTGGTTAACAGGTTAAAAAGAGTCTTAATTGCAACTCTTTAACTTAAAAAAAGACTGCTTCCCGATGCCTAGGCTCGGTACAGCAGTCTTATCATGATCTTGTATATGATCGGATAATGTTAACAATATCGTCTTAACGTATGATGTCCTTATTACCCCTTAGCGGCAGCTTGAGGTTCTTGGGTTGCCTGATCTTCGTTCATATCGCCGCCATCCGTCGCTTGATCTGTCAGTACAGTCTCAGATGAGTTACCCATTACCTTGTCTATAAGTTGTAGCCAAGGTTCTTCACTGCCTCCACAACTCTCAATATCACCGAGCAGGGACTCTAGCGTGGTTCCTTCTTCTGGCAAATCAATAACTAAACTGTCTTCGTCAACTTGGATGGTGCAGCAGGTTTTCATTGTAAATCCCTCGCTTAATTCTTATTTGAGCATGCAAGTATGCTTGCTCAGATGGGATGAACTCCCACGGATCCAGGGATAAGCCTTTTGAATCCGTCTGAAATTATAAACCTAATGCATCCCAATTGCAATGAACAAACCTTGAATTTTTAAGAATTAGCGAATTAGTTCAAACATTCAGCAAGCTCCGTAAAAATCACTCCAAGCGCATAAGCCCCCGCGTCTGGATAACCAAGGCTTCTCTCTCCGACCGCTCCGGCACGTCCCATACGCGCCACGATGTTTTCTGTCTTTTTGGCCCCTAGGACAGCGGCTTGAGCACCTCGCACAAAGGATTCCTTCACGTCAACATTTGATTTCGCGCTCTCTACCCAGCTATCCGCACATGGCACTAATGCATCAATAAGCGTTTTATCACCCACGACGGCTCCTCTACCGAAAGAACGTTCACCTGTCGATTGTATGCCTTGCACCGCAGCCTGCATCATATCTGCGAATTCGGCAATGGTCAGTTCGCTTCGTTCACCCGCAGATCGTGCTGCCGCGCGAAATGCTGAGCCCCAGATCGGACCCGAAGCCCCACCGCAGTATTCCATGATGACGAGCGAGCATGAATGGAGAAAGCTTCCCATCGTCAAGGAATCTTGGTTTAGGATGTCGCTCCATTCCCGTTTCAGCTGACGGAACCCCTTGGCAACACTCATGCCAAAGTCGCCATCGCCTGCATGAGAATCAAGATCGCAAAAAGGCACCTCATTCTTGATGATAACCTCACTCATTTTGTCAACCAGGTATATCAGATTGTTCAACGTAATCTTGTTATCCTCAATAACTGCAAAAGCAGGGGCAGTTTCCACCTCGAAAGATACTTGCCGATTTTCGTCTGCTACAGTTGATAGGTCTGTGAACACGACTTGATCAGCAGGTCCAGACACCTTGAACGCAGGCGTGTTGCTTTCATGGGAAAGTAAGGTTTGCAGTTCGTCGTCCAGCTTCATGATTGAAACTGAGATGCCCGCCATATCGATACTTGTCATATAATTGTTGACGAAAGATCGATTGATCTTGATTCCCTTCGCTGCTAGTTCGCGAGTGACCGCATAATTGAAAAGATACAGTTCTTGCAGAGGCGTACCGCCAAAACCATTGATCAGCAGTGCAATTTCTCCGCTGAATCCGTTTTCGATCTGCATGTCTCGAAGGAGGTCGGTTACCATTCTGCGTGCCAGCGTATCCGCATCTGTCAGCTTCTCGCGTCTGATTCCAGGCTCGCCGTGAATGCCCACGCCGTATTCGATTTCATCAGGCCCGAGCTCAAACGTTGGCGAGCCCTTCGCCGGCACGGTGCACGACGTCAATGCAAATCCGATACTGCGTACATTCGCAGCGGCTTTCTCCGCCACTGCTTTGACTTCTGCCAAACTACGCCCCTCTTCTGCCGCTGCACCCGCGATCTTATGCACAAGTACCGTGCCCGCTACACCGCGCCGTCCGACCGTATATAGACTGTCTTCTACAGCGATGTCGTCTTCAACCTTTACATAGTCCACTTCCAGACCATCTTCAGCAGCCAGATGAGCGCCGTTTCTAAAGTTCATGATATCGCCGCTGTAGTTTTTGATAATCAGCAGTGTGCCTTTTTTCCCAGCGGTCGCACGGATGGCCTGATACACTTGAATTTGCGAAGGAGAGGCAAAAACATCACCGCAGACCGCCGCATCGAGCATCCCCTTGCCGACAAAGCCGGCGTGAGCGGGCTCGTGTCCGCTGCCACCACCGCTGATAAGCGTTACTTTCTCCGTGTTCAGTTCCTTTTTCTTGAGCACTTTATATTTTGGTAGAAATTCCAACTCGGGATGCGCGAGCGCGATACCACTGCACATCTCAAGAACCAAATTTTCCGTACGGTTGATGACCTTTTTCATGCTATTTTACCTCCGCTTTGTACTGGCTGCCGATCCGGTCGGCCGCAGCAATTGCCGCTGCAACTTGCTCTACCGTGATCGGAAACGGCATGGCATGAATCGATTCCTCCTCAATGCAGGCTTTAGCAGCTACTTCCATGAGTTCTTCCTGGCTGATATGATCGACACCGATATCGGCCAAGCAGACCGGCAAACCGATGGTTAAACAGAAATCCAGTACCTGATGTAATTCTTCCGTCGGTGCGTTTTCGAGCACCAGCTGTGCGATCGTACCGAACGCGACTTTTTCTCCATGGTAATAGTGATGCGTGCCTTCCAGAATGGTAAGTCCATCATGAATCGCATGGGCCGCAGCAAGTCCGCCGCTTTCGAAGCCAAGACCTGAGAGTAAAATATTAGTTTCAATGATATTTTCGAGTGCTTGTGTAACATGATTTTCATCGCATGCCGCTTTTGCTTTGGCACCGTCTTTTAAGAGCATTTCATAGCATAACGTTGCAAGTGCCAACGCCGCATTCGTACCTACGGCTGGCGCACACTGTCCCTCGCGTACTCCATTAGGCAGTCCAGCGTTGACCCTGGAGTAAGAGCGAGAGGTCGCACGGGCTTCAAAGTATGTCGATAGTGCATCACCCATACCTGATACGAGGAATCGGGTTGGTGCATTGGCAATTACAGTGGTGTCAACTAATACGACACTCGGGCTTTGTTTAAAATAGGCGTAATCGTCGAATGCGCCTTCTGGAGTATAAAGAACGGCCGAGTGACTTGTCGGCGCATCCGTCGCAGCAATCGTCGGACAGATGATAAGCGCTTCCCCTTGTGCCACACATTTCGCCGCGTCAATCGCTTTGCCGCCGCCGAGACCAACGATGCAATCACATCCATTCGCAGTGGCGATTTCTTGGAGTCTAGACACTTCTTGTCTGGAGCACTCACCCATAAAACCGCTTTCAATAAAGGTTACGTTATACTTTTCCGTAGTGGAATCAAGCTTATCTTTCACCCGCTCCACATCGGCTGGATGCGCGATCAGTAAAGCAGATTTGCCAAAGGTACTCACATAGTAACCCAAATTCAACAATTCGTTTTCACCTTGTACATATTTGCTTGGGCTGATAAAAGCTTTTCTCATCTATAATTCCTCCCTTTAATGGTGTTGGTTTCGTTCTGATTAAAACTATAAACGAACTATGTGAACTTTACATTGGAGGAATCAAGGAATATATTATAATTTGCAATCGTATTTTTTTGCACTGAAGCATGTAAATTGTACTTTTTTGTTGTTGCTTACAGGATAATTTACCATTAAGGGATGAGAATCTTGATACGTGAACATTTGAGCATCCAGAAAATCTTTGATTTGAAAAAGTGGGAGCAGTTGCAGGATTCATTAGCATCCGTTACCAAATTAGCCATTCTCACCGTCGATTATAGAGGGAATCCCGTAACTAGTCACAGCCAATGTCAATCGTTCTGCAAGAAGGTTCGCCAAGATGAGAATCTCCTTCCCTACTGCCAGAAATGTGACTCTCGTGGTGGACTTGAAGCGGTGCGTTCCAACAAACCTTATATTTATCTCTGTCATTATGACATCGTTGACATCGCGGTACCAATCATTATCGACGATAAGTACATCGGCGCCGTCATGGCAGGTCAGGTTCGCCTAGCCGATCCTTCGAACGCTTTACAGTTGGAACAAATCCTCACATCAAAAAATGAAAAACTGTACAGTTCCAAATGGGAGGAACTTAAAGACTACTATGCCGATCTACTGACGATGACCTATCAGGAAATTCAGATGATCTCCAACATGTTATCCTTATTGTGTAATTATATTGTTGAAGAAGCAATGAACAAAAATCTTCTCGCGGAAATGTTCGAAAAGGCTTCGGCCATACAGTCCAGTCCGCAATTGTCTGATATCCTTCCTGGCTACTCGCTGAAGCATATCGAAAGCCTTAAGAAAGAAATGAATAATTTCTTAGCAGATGCCTATCTGAACTCCTCAGGGGATGAGGATATTCCGTGCGGAAATCCTGTACTCAAACCCGCCTTTGAATATATTTATGAGCACAAAGGTGAAACTTTCTCTCTAAAAGCCATGGCTGACTTGTGTCACATTAGTCCGAGTTATTTTAGTCGGCTGTTTGCGAAGGAAACGGGTGAGAACTTTTCCAGCTATCTTGCCCGCTTAAAGATGAAATGGGCGAAGCAGCTGCTCGAAGCTACAGATATCCCTGTATCCCAGATCAGTAGTGAGCTCGGCTTTAATGAGCCAGGGTATTTTATTAAAATATTCAAAAAATATGAAGGCACAACACCCGCGGTATACCGAAAGTATTACAAGGGATAAATATAAAAAACAGATGATTCATAGGTCTATCATTACCATGATCATCTGTTCATAATGTTCTTGCCCATGCTACCTCTTCAGTGTGTACTGATCAGGCTGCCTGACCTTTTTGTTAGTAATTATATTATGGTGTGTTTCTTTAGAGCTACTGTAATGTTTCTGACTGATCCTGAGCATTCGTTTCATTGTGCATAGATTCTGACTTTTTCTTGCGAAATAATTTGGCAAAAAACTTGCCTATCACACCAAACACACCTACACAAGCAGCACCAATGAGGACAAGCACCTTAACTCCCGCGCCCTTAATAAAAGCAAGGATTAATGCCAACAAGCCTACCTTTTTAGCTACTGCCAAGCCGGCCCCTCCCAAAATCAGTCCGGTCAGGCCATATTCAGAAATTTTGTCCGTTGAAGCATTAAAATCTTCGTATCGCTCACCTGATTTGACTGTCAGCTTGGGTAATATTTTCTCATTCAAGAACTTCTTATCCGCGTCCAAATGTGCAGGATCGGACACTAATATGGCAGAGATATAACCCTGACGAGTGAGCACACGAACATTATAATTAATCAGCTTTTCCTTGTTCCCATCCTCCGCCAGCATAGACCAGGTTAAATTATGGGTAGTTTCATTATAAAAAGGCTCCACATCCCAGCCTGTAACATACAGACGATCACTTTCCACTTTTTCCTTGTTACTCTCTTCCGTACCCTCTTTATAACTATCTAGAATGGCATCTGCATCGATGTCTTCTTTTTCATCATCCTTGATATGTCCAAGTTCATAGTATTCAAAAACAACTTCCCAATTTTGATTTTCATCCTTCGGAAATATACTCCCAATTTCCTTGCCAGATG
Source organism: Paenibacillus sp. ALE2 (assembly GCF_054113385.1). Classification (NCBI taxonomy): domain Bacteria; kingdom Bacillati; phylum Bacillota; class Bacilli; order Caryophanales; family Paenibacillaceae; genus Paenibacillus; species Paenibacillus sp. ALE2. The sequence goes on along the minus strand of NZ_CM134213.1, from coordinate 3,151,892 downwards.
GCTTTTCGTGATTCATCTCGCTTACCTTCGCAGTGTTAGCCGCATCCAAAAAAAGAAGAGATGAGTCTAAATCAACCGCAGCTACATTTCCCAGGTCTACCTTTCGGCCACCCTCAATCCATTTTAATTGTTCACTAGATGAAGCCCACGCATTTCCTCCACTGAGTAACACCAGACTAAGCGCCAACAGCGCTCCCAAAATCGTTTGGCCCCATCTCATTTTGTAGTTACATCTGTTATCTAGTCTCTTATTCAAAACTCATTACCCCTTTATAAATTCCAATATCTCCCGTGTCCTCAACCATATTAGCCACTGCTTCATATTTTGTCAATTCACCGTAGCAAAGGGCGCTTCCACGACTTTATACTCATTTTTATACATATGTATGCAAATTTTCTACTCTAATCGGACTGGTTTGACAAGGTATGGATGAGCGATATAAAAAGACTCATCATGGACAAGCACAATTGCGCAATCGCTGCAACTTATCCGTTCAAGTCTCTCTCACTTATAATTTCTTAAAAGACGTATTCCTTGATATGACAATCTTGTTGATCTCAAGCCTAGTCTCAAGCACATCCATCTAGCCTATAAAATGTCGAATTTCAGCAGGTTAAGGAATGCATACTTCACCAAACAAGCGACTATAGTCTTAGTGACTTTATTCCTGTTTTTATACATATGTCGTCTTTTTTATTTAAAAAAATGTATAGGCTTACACCGGATTGATTTAACAAATACTGGGGCATAGAAGTAAAGATAGAGGGGATGCATACTCCACTCCTCTATCTGATGTTCTAATCCACAATCATCCGTCCAGCTCCACCGCCCTGCCAGCGGCCTGTTGTGCGCTTCCCCCGTCCGGCTCCTTCCAAAATCAGCACTAGTTGCCTATGGAGCTGAGCATGTGAATATTCCTTATATTCCGCACCACTTCGGTTTGCAATATAATGCTGGATAGATTCTCTGTCCACAGCCTCCAGGTTCAGGCACATCATAGCAAACATACAATCCATCGGATCGGTTGTACCGCTTTTGAGCAGCTCGGATGCAAAATAGCGCAGCGTTTCTGGGCGCAACGTACTTTGATACAACCCCGCAAAGGGGGCATGGATATCACTCCATGTATTGAATTCAGTAGCCATATCAGCAAAATCCTGATAATTGGAGCGAAGCACAGCTCCATCTTTGAGTTTGAATCGACCCAACTCCAGCTCATCCAATCCGATCTCAGCCTCGGCCTCTAGCACAATATCTGCATGATGCACGGTGAAATCCGGGCGATCGGTTTGTTCCAAAAAGAGCAGCTTCAACACCGATAGCCGCCCCGTAGCCACATATGAAACTTCCTGCTCTTGCTCCAGCAGGTATAATCTATTTTTATGCTTTACAATGCCTCTGCCTACGGTCAGCGCATGTTCCCCGACGGTCACATTCATTCCGGTAATAATACCATCCGAATAATCCTGATACCGGATATCCAGAAAGCTACGGGGGTAATCCCGCAGATTTTCCAGCATCTCGGTTTTGAGAATGCGACCTTTTTCAAACTTTGGAACGATATGCGTTAACATGGGATTTCCTCCTTTCTCTATTCTTCTTTATTTAAGGGAACAGATAGCCGATTCACACCAGGCGCAGGAGGCGGAACAATAACTCCATCATCGGTGGTGGGTGGAGCTTTACTTACTCCAAGTAATCCAATAAATAGGCGAAAATTCTTTTCTATACATCTGCGTATATCCATCGTGCTCCCCCCGATTGAAGACTGAGGTTTAATCTCAGAGTTTATTGATCTACCTTTACATCCCGGCTCCGCGCCCAGCCTGCTCGCGCAGTATATAATTCAGCTCGCGCTTGTCCACAACATAGGTACGTGCAATCAGATCGTGAAGAGCCTGTTTTCTAGCTGTAAAGCCTGCCATGATAAAACCGATCCACAAAATGATACTCGATACAATTTTACTCCAGTAGCGGGCACTCGCACGTCCAAAGCGCAGCTTTTGGTTAAATTCATCTACTACAACGATACCAAGAGCCAGCTTGCCCACCGTAGCTCTGCATTTGGACGATTCCATGATCGCAAAATACAACCATGAAGCCCCCAAATTCATCAAAGTTTGTCCTAATAATTGCATAGTAAAAATAGCAGTCGGCCCGTCTGTCAGCATAGAGGTTTCTGCCGGAGATGGCACCCAATCTCCAATGGCCTGAATGATGATCCAGACCAGTCCGATAATCATAAATACAAATCCTAAAATAAGGCTGTCAATAATATAGGCCAAAGTTCGTTTCCAAAAACCTGCATACAGCATGTTATTCCCTCCATGTGTTGTGTGCTTTTCTGATTTCTGCATTTTGCAAAATCCTTAATTTATTATTTCGTGCCGTCAAAGAAATCCAGCTCGGAGAGATCATTTTCGAAGGCATAAAAGCGCTTCGGACCCAGATACAGCAATTCATCACGGCGAGTAATCGGTACGACGTAAAAGCCCCAACGACTATCCCCGACAAAAACAAAATATTTCGTCTCCTCATTGCGAATGGAGTCCGTATCATCCTGTGGAATATCCTGCCCGTACAGCACAGCAATTTCCTCATACGGCATGGGTTCAAAGGCATCTGGCCGACTGCGGTACACATGACGCTGACGCAGCTTGCCCCCGTTGGCCGTCAGGAAGAATTCTACTTCAACCGCTTGAGACGGCCGGGAAATAGAACCGCGTACCCGATTGCTTTCCAAACTCGCAATCAGTTCCTTCTCACGCCCCGTATGCGTCCATGCGCTGACCGTATACGGAATCGCTGGAATATGATTGGTAATGACAGGCTCAATGGTTCCCATTTTTTTAGCGTTCAGGTAACGGATAGCCCCGCGCAGACAGGCCATTTTCAACTCAGGTACTCGGCTCAGGTCTTCTGCCTTTTGTCGAAACTCAATACTGCGCCCCGGTACAAATTCCTTGAGTGCTTCGCGGAACACGTCAATCCGGCAGGACTGCCCGGTTAGCTTGATAATCGAATAATCCTGCAAGCGTCCCTCCAAATAAAAATCATCCAGAAACTTGCGCACAATATTGTAGATATCTGCCTTAAGTAGCTGCTGTACTTCACGAATATTAAACACTACATCAGGTAGACCATATTCATCACGGAACCGTCCATTCTCAATGACCGAAACCAGCCAACGATCCATTACGGCAATGTTCAGGTCGCTTTCAGCAGATAATACCTGCTCGGATTCAAAGCGGCTGCGCAATATCCCCGTACGTAGAAAAAATTCCTTTTTCATATTTTCTGCCGCACTCCACAGCAGATGAAAATTACTCAGTACCCGTTGATATTCATCCCGTGTAGCATGCTCATACCGTTTGAACGCGGTAGGCAAGATCGCCTCTGCCTCACGATACCGTTCCTCCAGCCCTGCATATACAGCATCTACACCAAACTCATCCACATGACGGTACAAATCTCCCGAAGGAATGCCGATCAGAGCATCAATATCAGTGTCAGGCAAACGCGTCTCCGCAGCGTAATAACCTGCAAATACAATTTTCATAAACTGCATAATCCGATACGTCAGATTATTTCCACCAAAATTGGTATCCCCATTTTCATACGTTGTGTGAATATCCAGCTTGTAAGCAATACGTCCATCTTCAATCCGGAAGCGGCAGGAAGACAAATCTGTCGTGCCCCCACCACAATCAATGACAAGTGCCTGATACTCCTCACCGTCTGCAAAAGTTCCTCGTTCCATCTGGTCTGCCAACGTGTTGTACAGCACTGCCAGCCCTTCGTCCAGCGCATCCTCCGCTTCAATCCGATAATCAGGCAAAATATCGCTAAACATCTCAATAAATTGGGGCTGCAGCTTGACAGGAGCAGAAAAGTGTAAATTGCGAAACCGACACTTAAATTGCTGCTCGGCTGTAGCAATCACATAACGGATAAACGCCGCTAAAATATCGCTGCGGGAAGCGGTTGCTGTATTCCCCTCAGAATCCATTAATTCTTCGATTCGCTTATAGTCATTGACCCAACGTTTAATCCCCCGCAATACCGTAGCACGGCTGCCTGCCACATCACTTCCACGTAGTGCCTCCTCCCCAAATACATAAACGATATGCTCGGGATTGGAGCAGTCCGCGACGCGAATGGCGGTCGGCAGCACTTCGATCCAGTCGCCTTCCGTACCTTCTGGACCAGGGAATGACACATAATTGATAGCGTCCAGCCTTACTGTGCTGCTCATCCCTGTATCAGGGGCCGTAACGTAGGAACTATCCAAATAAGCACCTGCCGTGGTGTTCGAGGTGCCAAAATCAATCGCCAGTACCGCTACGGTTGTTTCCGTGCCCCGAATGATCAGCTCTGCCACCGGGATTCGATGACCCTGAAGTTTCAGCGGTAGCATCGGCTTGTCTCCATAGTAGAGGTTATAAAAATATTCTGACTCCTGTCTTCGCAGAAACAGCAAGCTATAGCTATGATTAGATGTCTCTCGCAGTTCAGCATCGCGGTGACGAGAAAGATAATATACGCCTGTTCGTCCCTCATCCTTCACCAAATTTAAAACACCACATAATTCCCCTGTCGCATTCACCAGCAGCACATTAGATGAGCTCAGCCAAGGCAAATCGGATTCGATCCGATAGTTGTCCATGCGACCTGTGCGCACACCCTGATACAGCGTGATTTTGGCGGGAACCCGAATACCGCCACTCTCCTGCGGGCGGTCATTCCAGTTGCGCTGTAGTGCCGATTGCATACGTTCAAAACCGTCAGGATTGGGTCTGGTAATGAGTAGATGCTCCTCCGCGCTTCGAAATCGCAAGATTACGCGAATCAATTCTTCACGTGCCAGACGATTCGCAAAGCCCTCGACCAGTCGCTCTTTATCACATATCCCGCGCAACTGAAAGGTCGTCATTTGCTCCAATTCCGCCTGCGTGTATTTAGTCGTGAAACGAGCGCTTTTTCGATCGGTGAGCGGGTCTAGCAACCTGTATGTATAGGGTCCGTTCATCGTTCACATGTCCTTTCTTAGCCATTTAGCCTTAATAGAGGGCGATAGCATCTATTTTCATCGTAGGGTCTTCCTCCAAAATGCCGAAATGACTGGTCCAATACAATTCCGTCGTAAACCGTGCTGGAAGAAACAAATCGAGAATCAGATCGACTTTGATTCGTGACAGCATCGTCTCCTCCTGGCCAATATATATGAGTAGTTCGTCTTTTTCCTCACAGTTGGTGTAAATGATCGAGCGATGGAAGACGCGACGCATCGTTTGTTTTAACAGATGTACGGCTTCCCCCGTCTCATACAGGCGCAGCAGGCCTTCAGCAATCGCGTCCTGTTCCTCACGGTTTAATTGTCCAAAGGCTTCCTTTACCTTCGGGCCAAAGATGCCATCCGCAATATCACGCTGAACAAACCGGATATGGTACTCTCGCCGATTCATCCCTTGATACAAATCGATCTCCGCCAGAAAATGCATCATAATATCAAATAGCGATTCTCTCAGCTCCAGATCCTCTGCTGCATCCGGTGGAAACAGATCCCGAAAAATAGAATAAAAGCGGTAGTACGGATTAATCTCCACTACCTGCTCCAAATGGGACGTATTCAGCTCAGCCAAGCTAAGCTCCATATACGGAGAATAGCTGACAGCGGGTACGAAGCGGAATTTATCTACATCCAGCCCCTGTTTCCTTGCGCGCATGAGCAAATCCCAAACGTAATTCACACCCATTCTCCTTCACACTTGTACTCTGGAAAATACATCTGCACTTCCGACACCAGAAAGCTCATTAAATCGGATAAAATGTAAGCAGGTGTGGTTGGCAACACATCCTCAGAACCACGTCTGAACCCCAATCGCATGATCTGCTTGCCATCCTCTGTCCGTACATTATCGCTGACAAACGGATTTAACGGATACGTCTGAGTTTTGGTTACAAGGTTGCTTGTATCATTTCGCCCAGCACCTCCCCAGATGTCCACACGCTCTAGCTCTAGCCCCTGTGCCGCTTCAAACGAATTAACGATGCGCGTGATCTCTGCTTTAGCCCGGACAATCACGGCCTGTTTTCCTGCATAGCGACCCAAAAAGCTGTCCTGCCGCCGATTAGACAATACCGGAAAAGTCTGACGACTAAGCTTGGTTGTAAATGGTTTCGTAACCTTCAACACATTCCATTCGCCAGATTTATCACGTGGTGTGACAATCGTCAGTTCCTCTTCTGTCCGCTTGATATAGCGGATATCACTTTCAGTCCCGTCAATCAGGTAACCATGCTCTGATCCTGTTTTACGCAAAGGCAGCACATGCTCATAGTTCACACGATCCATAGCTGGTATAGGAAAACCGCTGTTCTTTAGAGCCAGTCTTTCAATGTTCCACAACGGAAAAACATCGGCTTTCTTATAAACGTCGAATTCCTCCAACGAAATCGAGATTTCATGGATTTCTTCATGAGCGGCCGGCTCGCCGTCCCCACCAATCAATACACAGTCCACAAATTTATAAGCGTATGGATGATTAATCGTTTTCCACGGCATGCCATTTTGCATAAATGTATGATACAACTGCTCAATCTCCAACATATAAGAACGATTATGCTCCAGACGAAAACGAATCGGGTATTTTGCAGTTTCCGTGACCAGCATTCCTAAGAAAATTCGTTTGCTGCGTACCAGTGCCGAGATTTGTTCGGTCTCCATTCCGAGAAAAAGCGTAAATAGCGGCATCTCCCCGCCTTCGCGCACCACCTCTGCCACACGACTGATGTCTACCTGTTTTTCTACTGCATCGGAGGGCAACACAGGATATAAAAATTCATGAATCGGGTCATAGTCCTCACGCGATGTCAATGACACATACACATCAAACTTTTCTTCTGTATTCTCAATTTCCTCAAATACCCGCCGTTCTAGCTGGCGGGTCATTTCTTCCTGATATTCGACGAGGTTCATAAATACCCCCGCCATCATATTTTTCAGTAAACGTCTCTGCTCTAAATCGTCCATCTTGCTCAAACGATCTTGTACCAGCTCTTTCACGACGTCTCACTCCTTTCCGGCTCCAGCATTCAATGAACATAAAAACTTATTTCCCGTTCGCAGCAGCCTGATCTTGACTCTCTGAATTAGACGCCCCGGCTGCTTTAGAAGCAGAATCAGCAGTTCCTTGCTCTTTGCTGGTGTCCGCCTTGGTCGAAGCGGCATTGCCATCCCCCGTACCACCACTTTTTGCAGTCGGAGAGGCTTCCCTCTTCGCGGGCGTAGTACCCGCTGAAGCCGTCGGCGCAGCCTTCGCTTGCGATGCTGTGGCAGAGGTTGCCGCAGCGGAAGATGAAGCTTCACTCGCTGCGTCTCCAGCATCTGTGTCGTTCAACACTCCGTCAGACAATCCCAATCCAGCAGGAAGCTGTCCATTTTTCTGCTGCTCCGCGCTCTGCTTTTCCTCCGCCTTGGCTATGCTCCGCTCCAGCGCCAGAACACTTTCGAGCTTATCAATCTCCTGATAGATCTCCTGTGCTCCGCTATAAGCATCAATGGCCCCTTCATAATCGAGATCTTTCATCAGCCGATCCCCTTTGGCCTGAAGCTTGCCAGCTTGAATCTCCTTGAGCTGCTGCTGAATAGCTGTCAATTTATCATTGGTCTCTGCAATCTTCTTCTCCAGCTCTTTTTGCGCGGACGTATAGCCGGATTCCATCGCAGCCTTATTTGCTTTTTTGTACAGCTTGAGTGCATTTGTGTAATCGCCACCCTGGAATTTTAAATCTCCGTCCTTCATCCAGCTCGCCGTCTCGGCATAGCTGTCCAGTTGGTCGATTTTATGCTCAATGTCCTTCACATTAAAGGGTGGATATAGCCCGGCGCTTTTCCGTGCTTTATCGTAGCTGGCTTCAGCTTTGGTAAAATCGGCCTTTTCCACATAGCCGTCTCCGTCGACCATCAATTGAGATACTTTCTGCTCTGCCGTGTACAACCGCTTGTGAATTTTATCATTAATCTTAACTGCCGCGTTTTTCGCTTCACTGTAGGATTTGAGCGCTTTTGCATAATCACCAGCTCTTGCATAATCATCCGCAGCCTGAGCCGATTCGATCATCGTTTCCAGCGCAGCCGCTTTGTTCGCAGCCATACGCGCCAGTGTAATCCATGCTCCTCCGCCCACGATTACAAAGGCGAGCAACGCAATCAAAATCCGTTTGATCAGCTTACGACGGTTTTTAGGCTTTTCCTGGAAAACTTTGTTTACATAAATGGCGGCAGCCGTGTAATTATTCACCGTCCGGCGCTGTTTGCTCAGCAGGACCTCTTCCAACGTATCCGTCAGCATACCCGGGTCCTTCGCTTCCTCCAGCGCACCCAGCATTTCCGCCAGTTCAACGTCCTCCCACATCCCAGATGTAGCGAGCAGCATGACATCTCCATCTGCAAGCTGTGTCTTTTTGGCGTAATGGGCATGAAACCCATTCGGATTCCCCAAGTATTCCAGCAGATTCCCCCGTTCCTCGTGTGTACTGGTCGCTTCGTCTGGAATACGACCATCATCTGCCAGTGACTGAGCCAGGCTATGATCCTTACTGCGAAAATTAAGCCTTCCATTGCGAAAATGATATAGCCGCACATTACCGCACGAAACGTACACCATTTTGTTGTAGTTGGTCACTACCATCAGTAGACTGGCCTTAAGCCGGACACGACGGCTTTCAAATTGCAGCCATTCCTGCGCTTCACGCAGATCTCTCATCAAACGCCGCTTGGACATGGAAGGCTTCTCCATAAAGTTTTCCAGCACCGTTTTGACTACCATTTCTGCGCTGCGCAGCTCCTGATCCGAATCCAGACCGTCTGCGAGGACATAACAGGCCATGTCGTCCGTCTCCATGAATGCAAAATAGTCCCGGTTATCTATATAAGAGCCCGCTTCCGACACAAAGGCGGTACTAAAATCGCTGTTGTCCTTGCGCATCGCTACCCCCGTCTTTCTTGTTTCATCCTATCGCCAAAATAAGCACTGTCGCATTATCCTGACTTTTAAACCCTTTATCGTTAATGGTGTCGATCATGGCATCCGCCATTTCCTGCGGTGTTCCGCCCTTGCGCATGATCTCTTCCTGCTCAATCTCAGTCAGCGCCTCCTGAATGCCATCACTGCACAGCAGCACATAATCACCCGAATACAGGCGAATCGGTGCATTCCCCAGTTCCATGCTCTCAAAGCCTTCATAACCCAAGTAGTTGACCAGTTGATTGCGTACAGGACTCGTTTTAGCTTCCTCTGAGGTCATTTGTCCAGCAAGCACTCGTTCTTCCAGCAGTGTTTCCGCTGTATGCTTAGAATTGACTGTCTGAAAGTGACCATTGCGGTAAATTGTAATCAAGCTGTCGCCCACCGCTCCGTAATACAGCTGATAGCCGCACACAATGACCGCCGCGAGCGTCGTTCCCCCGCCCTGCCCATTCAAATTTTGCAAAATACCGCGATTGCTTTGGGTTGCCGCCTCTGCAAAATATCCGTTCAAATTCGTTGCATCTTCTAACTTGGCAAATGCCTTCGTAAAAGTCGTCACAGCCAAGGTACTGGACATACGTCCATTAGCCAGCCCACTGATCCCGTCTGCAACAACAGCCAGCGTACCCACAGGAGTGGTCATACTGGAGAAATAATCATCCTGCTCGCTCCGGCTCCCGATCGTTTGACCATTTCCAATCTCAATTCCACTCACGGTACGGTTGCCGGAACTTCGCGTCAGTCGTATACGGATGATGAGAAGAACAGCGAACAGCACCGCAGCTCCACATACAACAAAATAAGGCTGCATCTCGTTACCTCCCTGCACCATTGCCCACTTCCGTTCTAATTTTCGTTATCCCACTCGAAATGAGCGCCGCACAGCGGAATAAAGATAAATTTGCTGCGTCCGAGCTGAATCACGTCATAAGCAGCCAGCTCCACTGGTGAATATACCGCCTCGTTATTGTGATACGCCAAGCCTGACGAATCGCCTGGCAGCAAGTAAAAGTTGCGTTTCTTCGGATCATACACAATGACCGCATGATTTCTGCGGGAAATCGTGTTGTCTCCGATAATACGGACATGCATTTCCTCTGCGCGCCCGATAAAGTTTTTTTCTGCCATAATGCGATAGTCCTGACCCACCTGTGCTCCTTCGATACATACCAGCCATCCGGTTACCGGGTGAATCCCTACCGTCTCGCCTAAATACGGCATGGTTTTGTCATCGTCTCCCGCAACGTTTGTTTTCGCTGCTGGTTCCGCGCTCTTGGGTGCGGCTATATTTACTACCGAATTACAATAAGGACACGTGTTTCCGTGCTTTCGTGTACTGAACATGTGTCCATTCGGGCATCTTGTCAAACTCATAGTCGGTTCCTTCCCCCATTGTCTTGATTGTCTTTACAGCGATCTACGTGTTGTGCAATTTCTTCTATTTAACGAGCAGCCTGGTATTGGCAATATATAATAAGTCGCCTGAGTAAATTCGGTAAGGCTCGCCACTTTCCAGCTTTTTGGTGACACTTTCGTTCGCAGACCGTAGCCCGGTACCGTTGTCGGAATCCACATCCTCCACAAACCAGTCGCTGTTTACCCGGTTGAGTACCGCATGCTCCACACTTACCAAGGAAGCATAATCTGTACCTGCTAAATCAATATCCGCTTCAGAGCGTGATGTTGTTTTGCCGATTAACAATGAGGTTTCGCCTTCAATATACCATTCTTTAACAGACTCACCCTCTTCATCAATCAACACCAGCTTGGCAATCCGTTTATGCTCTGCCTTTGGCTTGGGCACAGGTACCACGGACACCAGATTGCGTAGTATGTATACAAGCACGCTAATCCCAATACCTATCGCGACCACAGTCTTCAAACCGCTGTAGCCTGTACGATTAAACACATAAAAGGCGATCGCCAGCATCAGCCCGAACATGGCAACATCTATGATGAAAACCCATCTGCTCTGCGCCGTTTTCACTGCTTGCTTCCCCCGTTTCTATCCTGAAATCATCACTTTTTACGAATACCAAAAAATTGGTTGAACATGGCTGAGGTATCCGTCGGATCACCGGATTTTTTTGTTTTTTTCCCTGGTGAGCCCTCCTTCGTTTTCGGATGAAAGCCGAAAAATTGCTCAAAATCAGTGCCTATGTCAGCCGGATTGAATCCTTTAGCTGTCCTACGCGTACCGCCTGAAGGTGCTGCCCCTCTCGCTTTATCTTGCTGTTCTCCGCTAGTTCCCGTAGCTTTTCGGATGAGCTCAGCATCGTATGCCTGCCGCAATGCTTCGTCACGCAAGGTATTGTAAGCCTCGTGAATCAGCTTGAACTTGCGCGTTGCTTCCTCGCTTCCCTGGTTGGTATCAGGATGATACTTTTTGGCCAGTTTACGGTAAGCTTGCTTAATCTCTGCCTCCGAAGCATCCCGGCCGACACCGAGCAGCTCATAGTAGTTGGTCATTGTCTGATGTTCCCCTCTCCGAAAAAAATAAATATTAAGAGACCCGTAGGCCTCTTAATATTTATCCACCCTTCACGTATGCGCCGGGTGAGTGTGTGTTTAAGCCGCGCTTAACATTAAGACGTTAAGCTTAAACCGGATATCCGCCGTCGATAGTAGCCAACTCGGTTTTGTCTTTCTTTTGTTTGATGTAGAGTGTAAACGCACCTACACCTTCTGTGTCACCGAAGTGCTCGTTGTAGTCTACAACGAAAGCATTCGGGAAGTAGATTTTACGCACCACTTGATCGGCTGCGATAACTTCCAGTGTTACTTTACGGTAGCTGTCTGCTTTTTCAGCAGGAACCAGAGACCACAAAGCCAGTTTCAGCGTGTCATCCGCGCTGTCACCATCTACTGCTGTGATGATTTTACCGCTGATGCGCAGCGTGGAGCCTACGTCAGTGGAGCGTGCATTGGAATCGTCCGGTGTATCGGTGTCATAAATAACCGTTTGGATGTTATCCAAGCCCAGCTCGATTGTTTCTTGTCCTTCTACTTTCAATCTGAATCCCATGTGTGTTGCCTCCTTGATATTAGGTAAAATGATGGCGGAAGAAGCAGGGCTTCTCCGCGATTTATGTATAAAGGCGGTTCTGGATAGAAACGCCTCTACCATCTTTCGTAGTGCTCGGATCATGATTTGACCGAGCTGGTTCCCTTAGTGATCATGACTTCCAGGTTCTTCACATTACCATTGAAGACCAGATCGATATGACACATATTGCTTTTCTCGTCAATAATGAAGCTCATATCATCTCCGTCCTGAATGATCGAGTTCACAGATCCTCTGCTGCTCAGCCACTTGCTCTTCTGGCTGCTCGGATTGTTACTAAAGAAGCGGACGATATTTTCGTGTTTGAAGTCACCTGTTTGGTAGCGCAAAATACGTTCAATGTACGTGCTGACCAGCGTTTTGTAGATGGAGTCAAAGCCGTCCTCGGACATCGCCATGCTTCTTGCCTTGTAGACAGTAATCCGGCGGATATCCTTATCCTGAATCTGAGCATTCTCGGACGAGAATACAAAGCCAAAGTTTTTACGGTTGATGGCATCCTTGATCGTGTTGGTGAACCCAGTGATTTCCTTGGCCATCGTCGTCACCGTGCGCAGACTGTTGTCTCCAGCTTCAATGTCGAAGCGTACACCCGGGAAGTTTTTATTGACCGTTTTGAACGTCTCACGCAGGTATTCAGGACATTGATAGGAAGCGACCAAGCCAGCGGCCACATAGGCAGCGCCCACATATACGCCCTCGATCCACAGCTTGAGAATATCTTCTTTTTCCTTGGAGAGCTGCACACCGTCTTCGGTCTGTAGCATTTTGCTATCAATAATGACACCCGATTTATCCTTCGGAATAATGGTAAAGTTCGGTACACAAGGAATCGCAAATTCGCTATATTCTCTGCGTACAAGACTGGCGCATTTATCGACATATTTATCGATGCCTGCTGTCGCCATACTGTTGAAGGTCGTCTCTTCACCGGATTCAAAGTTAAAGAACATTTGAATTTTATAATCCTTCACGACTTGCAGCAGCATCGAAAGCGATTCCATCGAATTTCCGCCCTGCTTTACGACCTTCTCGTTGCCCTTAAAGCGTTCACGAGAAACTTTTACCTTACCGGCTGCTTCAAGCTCGATAGATGGAACGATCCCGAACCAGATGGTGTCGCTGAATTCATTTTTGGCATTTACGGTGTTCAGGTACGTTTCCAGACGCGGGATATTGCTACTTTTCACCAGCATGTCCAGCTTGTTATTCGCTACCAGCATTGTCGGCAGCATCCCTTTGCTCTTCGTCGCATATTGATCGAAGAACATTTTGACACCGAGGATTTTTTCTACCAGCGGCTTAACCGCCTTTACGAAATCATCCTTGGCATTTTTATAGAACTCCAGATACGTGTTGTAGTTCTGAACTTCAACCGCTGTGTCAACCTTAGTCTGAACAGCTGGCAGTGGCACAAACGTGCGAACCACCAAGTCTTTTACATAGTCAGAAGGCGTATCTGTAATAGAGTTGTAATCTTCTTCGAATACTTGGGAGAGATCGCCAGTGCTGTTCTCATCCAACAGCATCAGTTCAGTACTTTCGCTCTTCGGCGCTTCAATAATTTTCAGTTCGCCGCTTTCCCCAATGGAGAGCATACCCACCTGAATCAACTCACCGGCGTTTTCCTCTTGGGCCCCACCGAGCAGAAGTCGGGTTTTGATGTCCTCAATGGCCAGTGGCAGCATAGCCATAACGTTGTTATAGTTCTGGCTCGCTTCCTCGAACATGGCATTGAGCTTGTCACCCATATCAAGTTTCTTCGGATCGCCATCATCCAGCTTGTCGTATTCACCGTACATATAGTGAATTTCTTTGCGGACTTGACGAATATCGTCCATAACCTTTTTCGGTGAAATCATATCCAACAGATTTTCAAATTTGAAATCTACATTGGTGATTCCTTGACTGCGCTTAGTATCAATGAGCGTAAACAACATTTTCAGAAAATCATTGCTTTGATTGATACGAATTTCAGAAATGCTATCCTCATCAATTCCCTCAGGCTTTTTAAGGGTGTAGACGACCTTTTGATTGGCCGCGTTAAAAAATGAATACACGGTCGGTGAAAACTTATCCAAAAATTCGTCAAAGCTGCGCACCAGAAGGTGCTGATTAATTTCCTTGATCTTCTCATCGCTCAAGCTGTCGATACCCTTCACATCACCTACAATGGTGATCAGGTCCAGCTTTTCCGGGTTAATCTCTTCAAAAAGCATTGTCCGGTTGGTTTGATAAATGATTTCCATCGCTGTCGACAAATGAATAAAGTTTGAGTATAGGTCCATTGCTCCATATTCGAACATGGGATGTCCAATTTGAAACGGACGAATATTCATTTTTAGTTCATTTGCCTCCTCCCCCCTACTTAACATTTAAATTCGTCAAAGGATTGAGCTTATACCACATTTACGGTACAGGCATATAACCTCGAAAATCGGTCCGAAGCGCTATTCGGCTTTTAACGGCAAGGCATTCAAATGAGATAAAATTCAAAATCAAAAGTCATATAACACAGAAACTTCAAATTTATGATTTCGTATTCCTAACTTCAATCCCAATTTTTGCCGTTGATACGAGAGCTATCATACAAAGCACCCTTTAGTTTTGTCAATTTCTGTAGTCTCAGATTGAAATAGGGCATTTTGGCTCATTTTATGCGTGAATACGTAATTTTTATGATATGTTAGACCTGTTTCTTCAGGGAAATATTCACAAATGGAATCCAATTGCCGATAGAAGTTCATTGGATATTTCTGATAAGCGTAAAAGTATCAAATTCATGGCTAATGTGAGGGTTTTCAGCTGTTTTGATCCTTTATCCCTTATATACCAAGGATTAGGAGAGTTGGCACGCCCACATTGGTCTCGCCGATGGAGGAGCTTATGTTCAGAATAAGGAAACTAGGAATTATCATTTTCATGACTTTTGTACTATTTTTCCAAATGGGCTTAAACGGGGTCATTTGCACTGTAAATCAGGCTAATGCAGCATCTTCGGGGACTGCTCCGATTGAGGGTTACGATGCTGTTTTTGTACTGGATACCAGCTATTCCATGAGAGACACGGATCCCGAGGGTATTGCCGCCGAAGTCATTAGTATGTTTATGGACTTAAGTGATGCAGACCGTACACGCGTGGGTTTCGTCGCCTACAACCATCATGTTGTCGCCTCAAAACCACTTACCTCGATTGGCGTGGCAGCGCAAAAATCGCAAATTCAGCAGGAAATCAGAATGTTGAACCGTTCTGGCTATACAGATTTGGGACTTGGGCTGCGTAAAGGCTCAGAACTGCTAGCTGCCGGAGCATCCCAAGGGCGTCAGCCTTTTATGATTTTATTGTCAGATGGAGAGACTGATTTTGGTGCCTCTTCTGGTTCTCGGTCTAAGGGTGACTCGAATAACGATGTATCCTCTGTCATCAAATCTGCACAGACCAAGGGATACCCGGTGTATACGATTGGCCTGAACCATGATGGCACGGTAAACCGGCAAGAACTCGAACGGATCGCTTCTCAAACGGGAGGAGCTTCTTTTATTACGAGTAGTGCTGAGGATCTGCCGGAAATTCTGAATCGTATTTTTGCCAGTCAAATTCGCTCCAAGCTCGTTCCAGTTGCTGCAATTACGACCACTGGCGAGATGCAAGAATTAACGGTGACTCTACCGGACTCTAGTATGGAGGAAGCCAATCTGGTGCTTTTGTCGGAGCATCCCCTGCTGGAAACCCAGCTATACTCCAATTCAGAAAATGTCCGTAGGTACAAGTCGAGCCGATATGCAATTTTGAAAATTGAGCATCCACAAGCAGGTAAAGTGAAGTTGAAATTACGGGGCATACGCGGAGATTTGGTTAAAATCAATTTACTTGGCAGCTACCGACTGGAAGCTGAAGCTACTATAAGAGGAACGCAAACAACAGCAACTCATGGCGGCAAGCCTATGCAATTGCTGAAGGGACAAGCGACACCATTTCAAGCTCAGCTCCTATTACCGGATGGCCAAAATCTTACAGATGAGGCCGTATATACATCTCTTCAAGCCCATATTATAGTTACCCCTGTAAAAGGCGGTACAGCTAAAAAGGTGCCTATGACCTATAAGTCAGGAGCCTTTCATACCGAATATGCGTTCCCACAAACGGGTGATTATACATGGCAGCTATCTCTGGATAGTCCGCAGTGGTACCGTAAGGGAATTGTACATAAAGTTCACGCCACCAATGCAGCACCACAAGCTTTAAACGACCTGACGATACATCTGGTAAAAGAAGACGGTGATTCCCGTCGAAGTTTAGAGGATTTTATTGTTGATCCCAATCATGACAAGCTGAATTATAAGCTGGATTCAGGAGCCTCTGAGGATACAATTAATGCCGAGATTAACGGTAATGATCTGCTGCTATCTAAGCTTCACACAGGTGACACGAAGCTAAAGATTACCGCTACCGATCCAGAAGGTGCATCCAGTAGCGCTACACTGACCGTTTCAGTCCAATCCCGGTATACAGCCATTAAATGGACGGTAGCCATCAGCATTGTGATAGCTGCTCTTCTGTATTGGTTCTTGCGACCGAAGCCGCAGTTTGCTGGAAGAATCGAAGGATATTTTCTCGCTACAGCGAGTGGACAGGAGATTCCGGTAAAATCTTGGCCGCTGACCTCCTTTCCGGGTCATAAGGTCAGCTTGCAGGAGTTATTCCGTACGCTTGACGTTCACGAACCATTACCAGAAGCGGAACGAATCCTATTTTCCGCAGGTAAAAAAGGAACTCTGATCGTGAAACATGATACACGCTGTGCCCTGCAGCATGGAAAAATCAGATTGACTCGCAACAAAAAAGCGGTCATGGCGTATGGTGATAAACTGTACATCACGTTTGAGGACGGCGTCACTGAAATTGAGCTGCGGTACAAGGCGATTAAGCCGAACACTTCAGTGTACACCGACCATATTCAAGCTCCGACAGGATAACGCCCGTCGGAATAAAAAAGAGAAGCACCTACTCTTACGATTAACGAACCGTAAGAGTAGGGCGCTTCCCTTTTTTTATCCAATATTCCGCACGTAGTGCGGCTTTAAACCATCGAAGTGAGCGGCAACGCTTGTTAGCCTGTACCTCCAGGCCACGCCGAATCACGTACGGCAGTAGTGAAATCCCTGCATTTTCGATCCGAATCCGTTCGGTCCGATCTGCAAATAATCTGCCTGGCACGTCCGGTGGAGGTGATCCTTTTTGGCAATAATACAGCGTGGCGGCCAAGCTATAAATATCCGACACAGGTCCCTGCCGCGAACGGTTAGAGTAAAATTCCAGCGGAGAATAGCCTGCCGTCGTGAAGATCGGATGCTCCTTGCCTTCGAAATGCACAGCAGAGCCAAAATCAATCAGCTTGACGTTGCCATGTTCCCCAATCATAATGTTGCCTGGCTTAATGTCCCGATGAATAATTCCTTTGTTGTGTATATACTCCAAGGCATCAATTAAAGGCAGCAGCGTTTGGTACAGAAAAGCAGGATCAGACGTTGGCACAGCCTCTTCTTGCATCATTCGATCCAGCGTCTTGCCTGCACAGTATTCCATGACCAGATAAGCAGTTCCATTTTCCTCAAAGTGATCTATATAACCGACAACCCCCGGATGATTTAATTCCTTCAACATTTGCCCTTCACGCAAGAAATAATGCATAAACTCTACATATTTGGATTGCATAGAAGCGCTACAAGTGACCGTTTTTCGATCCATCCCCCGCAAAGCCAGCGCATTCGGAAAAAATTCCTTTACAATCACCTTTTCTCGGTTATCCAACAGCCTTGCCGTATACACGATGGCCAGCTCACTGCGGGACAAGGCGCTTCGAATTTGATATGTATTTCGCAGCTTCGTATTGCGGGCAAGCAGATTCCCGCTTGTATCCACGATCATGACTCGTCCTCCTGTCAGGTTCTTAGCTTATGTCTTTTGTATATATCGGCTTATTACACGTCTTTTTATTATACCGTAAATCAGGTTATTGGAAAAACAAATAACCTGCCATAATCTCCCTTAGAGAAATGATGACAGGTCTTTTGGCATTTATCTGGTCCTATTTTCTCAAATCGTTTAACCTAATTTTGTACCTGGCTTCATGCTGCGCACACCGTTGGTATTTTTCTTCCGTTCGCTGCGCAGTTTGCCTTTACCTTGTTCTGGAGTGCGAATGGTGAGGGCAATCAGGAACGATACGACGCACAGCACAGCAATTGTGGTAAAGGTCGGGATAAATCCGCCGAGCAAGGCAGCGATAAATGACCCCGCCAGCGCACCAAGGCCAAAGCCCTGATACACAATACCATAGTTTTTGCTTTGGTTCTTCAGACCGAAGAAATCAGCTACGATGGCAGGAAAGACGGTAATATTGCCACCGAAGCAAAAAGCAATTCCTGCTACACAGGCAAAGAACAGACCAAAATTCAGGGGTACCAGACTCAGTACTGTAACTGCAACTGCTGTTGTTAAAAGTGCACCTGCTACGACTTTCAGACGACCTACCTTGTCCGATAGCGCACCTAATATAATCCGACCCGCCGTGTTGAAAATAGCGACCATAGCGACCGCATTGGCAGCTGTTGCTACATCCAAGCCAGCCATCCGTACGCCGATATCTTTGACCACTCCGATCAGGTAGAGACCACTCATACAAGCGGTAAAGAACATGACGAACAGCAGGTATGCCTGCTTGGTGCGCAGCATTTCTTTAACGGTATAGTCCCGCTGTACAGCCCCATTTTGTTCCGAAGGTTTGTTTATGACTACTGCTTCTTTCACCAGGAAAGAACCACCGACGATCATGATCAGCACGATGATACCCCAATACAAAAATGCCTGCGATACGCCAACAGACTGAATCAGCGAACCGTTAATATACTTGAATATCAGACTGCCTGTTCCGTAAGCCCCAACTGAAATACCGGAGATAAGTCCTTTCTTCTCGGGAAACCATTTAATCAGATTTGACAGTGATGTAATATATGCCGTTCCATCCGCAAAACCTACGACAATACCTGCCAAAATGTACAGCAGCGATAACGAAGTTACCTGTGAACTGAGCATGAGCCCTGCCCCTAACACGACACCTGCACACAAAATCAGACGACGAAGTCCCCATTTATCCTGTAGCTTGCCTGCAAATAATGTAGCAAACGCCAGTGCAAAACTGGTAATTGAAAAGGTAATAGCGACCGAACTGAGGTTCCAGCCAAAGCGGTCCACCAACGGTTGATTAAATAAACTCCATGTGTAAATGGTACCTAATCCCATTTGAACAATAATCGTTCCCAGTACGACCAGCAGGCGATTTCCGCTGTTTGATTTCATATTGATCTCCTCTTTTCATTCCGGCTCTACAGCATCCAATTGTTATGATGATAACCGTGAATCCAATACGCTTTGCACCTGTGAAAGAGCAATTCTGTAAGGATTCTGTTTACACGGTTATTATAACCCTGCATGTCAGCCAGAAATCGTTTGAGGAATGAAATGCACATATAGCGGAATGAAATGCCTTTAAAGTCGCATAATTTGCCGAAACTCCTTGGCCTTACTGCGACTCACCGGAATTTCTGCTTCTAGTCCACGCAAGCGCAGGAGATACGTATGATTGAACCAAGGTACAATTTCACGGATTTGCGACAGATTAACCGTATACGATCGGTGACAGCGAAAGAAGTCCTGCTGCGGCAGGCGGGCATGAAATTCCGAAATGCTCATCGGCATCGTATATTCTTCGTGCCTTGTAAAGACACGAGTTACCTTTTCCTGCGCACACGCATAGTAAATATCGTTTGCATCCGTTACGATAATTTTGTCATTTTTCAGCAGATTAATACGCCCCGGAGCAGCAACGGTACTGGTTTCAGCAGCTCGGGGTTGCCCTGCCTGGACAGGTTCCTGTATTTGAGCGTTTCGCTGCTCATAAGCATTTTCGAGCTTATGCAGCATGGATGCGATCCGTTTTTCATCATATGGCTTGAGAATGTAGTCGAACGCCTCCAGTTCAAAAGCCTGCGCCGCATGTTCTTTATAGGCGGTCGTAAAAATAATATAGGGCTTTTTAGCAAATTTGCTAATGTTCTGTGCCAATAGCATCCCGTCCAATGAAGGAATGTTAATGTCCAGAAAGATCGCATCCGTCTCCTGATCTTGCAGAAACCGGAACACATCCAGCCCATCCTCAAAACTATCGGTCACCTCAATGTTGCTATGAGTCTGAATAAGATACTCCAGCTCTTCACGCGCTGGAAGTTCGTCTTCTACAATTATGGCCTTCATGACTTCTCCTTTGGTATGTCAAAATATACTTCGGTGCCCGGATCATGTTTAAGAATAATGACTCCTTCACCGTACATAAGCTTGAGTCTTCTGTGCACATTGTACAAGCCGATCTGTTTAGCCGGAACTTGATCATGATATAGGTTATCCACTACATCGTCCCGTATACCCACCCCGGTATCAGCTACAGAAATACGCACCTTTTCGCCACGGTCTTTTACAGAAATGGTTACTGTACCTGGCCCTTTTTTCTTGAGGATTCCATGATTAATCGCATTCTCAACTAGGGGCTGGATAATTAGGCTCGGAATACGCACGGACACCTCATCCATTACATACTCCACCTGAAGCCGATTGCCGAAGCGAGCTTTTTCAATTTCTACGTAATCCGACACCTGTTGAAGCTCCTTGTGAATTTCGATCAAATCATCATTCAGCTCCAAATTATAACGCAGATAGCCTGACAAATTGATAATCAGCTCTCGCGCCTTATCCGGTTTGGTGCGCGTCGTTGAGGCAATGGCATTCAACGCGTTGAACAGAAAATGAGGGTTGATCTTCGTCTGGAGTGCCTTTAACTCGGCCTTATTCGCCGCTTCCTTAATTTGCTCCACACGCGACACTTCCATTAACGTGGAAATGATCTGAGACAAGCCAATCGCCATCGTCTGCAACGGATACGTGATTTTATAAGCTTTTCGGTAGTAAATCTTTAGGGTTCCGGTTACTTCTCCCCGCTCCTCTAACGGGATAATGAGCAGAGACTGGATTTGGGGCGTTTTGTCGTCAGCAATATGGTTGCGGATCGTGATTTTACCACTGCGGATCGTCGATTTAGTCACATCGCTAATAATTTCATCCCCGATATGATAGCGTTCTTCGCCAAATCCGACATAAGCCAGCACATCTCGGGTATCCGTAATTGCCACCGCGTCTGCCTTGATGTCTTCTTTTATAATCGAGCAAATCGTATGCAAGGATTCCGCATTAATCGAACGAAAATAAGGCAACGTCTTGTTGGCAATATCCAATGCCAGCTTGGCCTGTCTGGCTGCGATATTCTCCTTTTCCCCCTCTACACTTTGGATCAATAGAACGATTAAACCGATACTGACCTCTCCGATAATCATCGGTAGACCGATCTTGGAAACGATGTCCACACCAAGGCCGTGAGGTTGTGCCATTACCAGAATGAGCAGCATCGTCAACGCTTCACAGACCATACCTGCGGCGATACCAACCAGCCATCTCTTGGAACGATTCACCCGGCGACCGATATATCCTGACACCACACCTGCCAGAATACTTGTAATCAGACACGGAATCGAGGTCACTCCCCCGATATCAATTAGATAACGATGGATCCCCGATACAATACCTGTAATGATCCCAACCCAGGGTCCGAACAAAATACCGCCCGCCATAATTGCAATGATTCGAACGTTAACCAGCGAGCCTTCAACTTCAATCCCGGTGTAGGTACCAAACAGGGCAAACATACAGAAAATCAATGTTAGTAAAGTCAGCTCTGCCGGAGAATGACTGTTCTTCTGCAAGGTTTCCTTAAATCGAGGGATACGTGTAATAAAAAACAAACAAATCAGCAACAATGCTGCGCGCTCAAAGAGCTGCATCAGCATTTCCAGCAAGGCGTTCACATGCGTTCCTCCCAAATAAAAACCCATTATTCACATATTTCAATTCCTACCCTGCCATTACGGGCACGAATAAGCACCTTCCCGCCAATCGGATATGTAAACTGCGGCGTGGTATGACCAAAATCGACATCTGCAATCACAGGAATAGATGCCAATTCTCTTTTCGAACGAATGATTTGCCGCAGCAATTCTTCTGTCATATGCGAAGCCTTCTGAAATCGACCTATGATGATTCCTTTAACCTGATCAAATTCAGGCTGGTGCAACAATGATTGCAAATCCCGGTCAAATGTAGCGGGAGAGCTTTCGTAATCATCCTCAACAAACACTATGGTTCCTTTTAGACTTGGCATGTATGGGGTTCCCTGTAACAAATTCAGAGTACACAAGTTTCCGCCCACAATCGTACCCTCTGCTTCGCCTTCATGAATCGCATATGGACCCGCATTGCGGTGAAAGCTTCTTTGATCCTGATCCTGATACCAAGCATCGTCACTCCACTCTGGCGACGATTGGATTTGAATGCTACCCTCTTCCAACATTAACCTTTGGAAATAAGTCGTCGTATATTCATTTCCTCGCAACATGGCGAACGTCAAAAAGTGAGGTCCTGCATACGTGATAAGCCCTGTTCTGGCATAAATCGCATGGCTTAACGCCGTTATATCCGAATAGCCACATAATCGTTTAGGATGAGTGCCGATCAGATCATAATCCAGATGGGCTAGAAGCTGATTGGCATTATAGCCCCCAATTGAGGTCAGAATGCCCTTTACCTTTGGATCGACAAAAGCTTCGTGCAAGTCAGCTACTCTAGACTCTATCGAAGAAGATGCAAAATCATCGTTTTCCAGCACATGCTGCGAAAAGCTCACTTTAAACCCAAGCGTCTCGAGTCTATCCTGAGCAATCAGTCGATTTTCCTCCGAAACAATAGACAAGCTTCGGGATGGCGAAAGAATACGTATCTCGTCTCCAGCTTTTAATTTAGGTGCTTGCTTTCCCATCATCATCGTCATTCCCCCTTGTTACAAAGCATTTAAACTGCCACAAATTATACCATCAACTTCCATCTAATTATAGCTTCTAAAACTCCCCACTTCATTCCCTTCTTCCCAATAAGAAGTAAAAAACCGGGGATACCGCTTGTTAGCGATAAGCCCCGGATCTCTAGTCCGATGATGATGCTTTTCGGTTATTTACTTTTGCCGATTTCACTAGAGCTGTTGTTCTCATTCTGATCATGGACCAGCTCTTTCAACTGAATAATCAATGCCTCCAGCTCACTAAATCCCGCCACCATATTGGAGGTTATATTTTGCTGCTCTTCTACTCCAGCCAAAATTTGTTCAGACGCTGCACTTGCTTGTTCTGTCACACTGGAAAATTCCATCATCTCTTGAACGACCTGAGACGAAAATTGTTGCATACTATTCGTACTGGACTCTACCTCCACTGCCTGCACCAATACTTTATTGGCATTTTGCAGGATATCTTCCAGTACAATTTCGGTCGAATGTGCCGACTCCATGCTTTGCTGTAATCTTTCCTGTCCCATGTCAAATTGGCTTACGACGGAATCCATCTGAGTTCTCAGCTGCTCCAAAATACCCTCCATAGCCACTGAGGTGTTCCCAACCATTTCAGCCAAATTACGCACTTCTCCAGCCACGATCGCAAATCCTTTTCCATGCTCTCCCGCTCTGGCGGCCTCAATGGATGCATTCAAGGACAGCAAATTGGTTTGCTTTGAGATTTGAGTAATATCTTTAAGCATGGCAGACATATTGTCACTCTGCAATTTAAACTCATCCAATTCTTCTTTGGTACGACTCATCACCTGACCCAAATCTTTAATTTGAGATGTTAATGCAAGCAGTTGACTGCTGCCTCTACCCCCGGCATTTTTCGTATCTTCAGAGAGCTGCTTCAGCTCCCGGGAATGATCGGCAACCTCGCGCACATGCCGGTCAGACTGAGCCAAGTTATCGGTTACCTCAGTGATATTCGAAGCCTGCATCTCTACCCCTTCGGCAACCTCCTGAAACCCGATGGCAACTTCATTCGTCACAATGCCTGTAGCATCCACTTGATTCCTGAATCGTTCTGTAAAGCTATGTAATCCCGCTACAGCTTGCCTCACTTGCTCAAACAGAAATTCAATACGTTGCCTTGTGACATCCATATTTTTATTTTGTTCCTCCGTTATCTTAAACTGCTTTTGGTTTAACACCGATACCACTAGCAATAGTAACCCAATCAGCCCTACAATAATAAATTCATGTACATAACGCAAAGAACCGGTAGCTGGCAGAGTTGCAGGCGTACCGATCGTAATTTGTATAAAAATATTACATAGATTTAAAGTCATAGCTACCAGAAAATATGGATAAGATGGGTAGAGTAACAACAATGAACAAATAAAGATCGTAGTCACTACCTCCACGCTAGATAAGTTCACAAATATACATATTAATGCACTATAAAATGTAATAATCCAAGGAATAAGCCGGATTCCTATCTTTTGTATATTCAGAATCGTCAAAACCGCCGCGACTACTAATCCTACACCGCTAGATATCCACATCGAGGGATTAGATATTGCCGGGACGATGCTGCTCAAAGTCATAATCCAAAAAATAATGATCACCAATTTGTTTCTTTGCCACAACAATTCATTCGTTCTGTCCATGATTGTGTACGCGCTCCTTAGAGATATATTAGGTATTTATAAAATAAAAATGTAAATGCCATACTATATATATCGTCATATCAGAACGCGTATTGAATGATGGTCGTACTTTAAAGAGAAAAACCGCCCCCTAACAGGGAACGGTTTTAATTCACGGTTTGATCATCTTCTTTAATTGGCAGACGTTCAATGTGCCTGCTGAATCCATTAAGATTCCTTGTTTTCGGAAGCCTCTTCAGCGCCTTCAGTTGCCGCTGCATCACCTTCCACAGCAGCATTTTCTACTTCGACTGCACGCGGAACGATCACGGATGCCAGCAACTCCTCTTCAGAGACATGCAGCGTCACGCCTTTAGGAAGCTTCAAGTCGCTTGCGCTCAGCTTGTCGCCAATATCCAGTGCGGATACATCCACTTCAATGGTGGACGGCAAGTCAGAAGGCAAACCTTCAACCTCGACTTCTGTTTCTTGAACTTGCAGAATACCGCCTGATTTTGTACCTATAGGTGTACCCTGATAATCAATCGAAACACGCACACGAAGCGGTTTGTTTTTGGAAATCTTCAAAAAGTCGGCATGCAACCATTGGTTGTCACGCTGTTGATAATCTTTAATAATGACTGGAATCGTTTCTCCGCCTTCTACTGTGAGATTAAAAACCTCTGAACGTCCGGTTCTGATTACTTTATTAAATTCCTTGGCATCGACATGTACAGGGGTTCCCTCGATTTCAGAGCCGTAAACCACAGCTGGAATCCGTCCTTTTAACCTCAATCCACGAATGGCCGAACCCTTCTTCTCTGTTCTCGGCTGGGCGGTTAGTTGAATACTTCCTCCATTAGAACTCATGATATACAACCTCCTTCAGGTTACCTTACAAATGATTTTCCTCCAAGAATCTTGCTTGTTTACCAGTCGTACTACAGAATATAAGCCAGCAAGCTGGCAAAACTAAACAAGTCCATAATTCTATTTTACCCCTTTTTTCTGAAACTGACGCACATTTGCATAAAAAAATAGCATTTCTCGAAATGATCGATAAATGCTATTTCTCGTGTGGCAACCAAGCATACAAGTCTATCCCGCCCGGTTATCGTTAACCAGTAATAAATATTCCTCTCTGCCACTATGAATCAATACCTGCATCACAGACTGGGTCGGATCTACATCAATATATCGATCTGCCTCCACATCCTTGGCATCCCAGTGATTCAGTCGGACAATGTAGCCAATTCGCTGTACATCAGGAGCCACCCGAATGCGGGCTACTGCCCGACCATCATCCCAATCGTGAAATTCAACATGTCCGTCCTGGTGTCCGGTGCCCCATACCCACACATTCCAGCCAGAGTATTGCCGGTCTGCACGCTCGTAGATCAGTTCAATCGTACGAAACGGAATAACCGCTCTATCGTTTCCTCGCTGGGCATCTGTCATTGCTGTACCTGCAATCTCTTGATTCGTCCCCTCATCTAAGCCCTTCGTTTCGTTATCCACTTGCTCGTTAGCTTGATCTTGCTCAGTCAAAAAGGAGGCTTGGGGAGGTCCAGCCTGATCATACAACACCATCATCGACCAGCGCGATACAGTCACACGATGGCCTACCACTTCATAGCGTGTCTCATTCCCGGCCCCGTGTGCATCCACGACCACATGCCAACGATCCGATTCCGCAGGCAATGATATTGTCTGCTCTGTATCCGAACCGTTATAAATCACCACAATATGATTCCAGGCATCGCCGTTAGCATGATGCCTCAATGCAAAAGCCACCACATGCCCACTGCTTTGTAAGACTTCCATATGCTGCTCCACCAGCTCACGCTGATCCATACGGAATGCCGGGTGACTGCGCCGCAAAGCAATTAAGCCCTGGTAGTAATCAAACACGGATCGAAACCTCGCCTTGTTATTCCAACGGATGGCATTCACTACATCAGAGCTTCGGTAGCTGTTATGGTCTCCATATTTGGAACGCAGCAGTTCATCCCCTGCATGGATAAAAGGAATACCTTGCGATGTCAGAATCATGCCGTTAGCCAACAGAGACTTACGTACAGTTTCGTTTTCAAGTAGGTTACTTTCATCCAGTTCCTGATACGGGTCTGCTTCAGCTACGGCTTGTTCGGCTGTCCTTCCATCTTTGGGGTTCCCCTGCTCCCATTGCGGAAAACGACAGTTCTCCCGTACATGTCTCACCGTCAAAATTTTATCCCACAAATTGAGATTATCGTGGGCCGTTACATAATTGACGGACTCTGATGGATGAGCTGTAAAATCATAGATAGCTCCAAAAGCACCTTGAAGTACCCGTTCCTCCTGATTTTCCGCCCCCGTAGCAAACCCATTCCCGGTACCGTCGCTA
The DNA here is from genome assembly GCF_054113385.1 of Paenibacillus sp. ALE2. NCBI lineage: Bacteria > Bacillati > Bacillota > Bacilli > Caryophanales > Paenibacillaceae > Paenibacillus > Paenibacillus sp. ALE2. Next base: position 3,124,766 of record NZ_CM134213.1, on the reverse strand, counting down.
TCTCCCTTAATGGCAGAGCGGTAATTGTCGTTAAAAACGGCAAAGCCCTTATCCCGCTGCGTTCCTTTTAATGTAAGCAAAGGCTGCGGGGACTCCCCACCCGTCCAAGGCTCACCATAGATCAGCAGATCGGGACGTATTTCAGCGCGAAGCTCTCGGGTAAGCTGCTCTACAGTCGGTGTATCAATTAACGCCATCAAATCAAACCGGAAGCCATCTATGTGATATTCCTCTGCCCAATAGCGTAGTGAATCCTTGATATACTTGCGCACCATCGGACGTTCGGTTGCCAGTTCATTACCTACACCTGATCCATTGGTGAGCTTCCCTTGCTCATCCGTACGGTAATAATATCCTGGTACAACCGGCTCAAACGGACCCTTTTCCACCGAATACGTATGATTGTACACAACATCCATAATGACACCAATGCCAGCAGTATGCAGAGACTGTACCAGCCGTTTCAGCTCTCGTATACGCGTCTGCGGGTCAGCTGGATTAGAAGAGTAAGATCCCTCCGGCACATTATAATGCTGCGGATCATAGCCCCAGTTATATTCAGTTCCTAATTCCGAAAAGTCATTCACCGTATGAAAGTCAGCCACTGGAAGCAAATGAACATGTGTAATGCCCAGCTCCAGCAAATGATCCAGTCCGACACTGTTACCCTTGACATCCGTTAATCCTGTATACGTAAAGGCTGCAAACCGCCCCTGAGCAGTAGATAAATCTTTTATACCCGTATTAAAATCGGGGTCCATCGAAAAATCACGCACATGAAGCTCATAGATAATAGCATCTGTCGTACGCTCAAGTACGGGGCCCTCATCCTGTTCCCATCCATCCGGGTTCGTTCGATCCAAATCAATGATAGCCGTACGTTGCCCGTTGGCTGATACCGCTCTGGCATATGGGTCGGTAGCATAATGAATGCTGTGGTCCGCCCACTCCAGCCTGTACATGTAATAATATCTGTTCCAGTCGCCTTCCAGCTCTATAGACCATACTCCGTGACCATCACGATTCATGAGAAATTCCTGACCACCGCCGTGCTCCTGAACGATTCCTTCATGATCGTACACCCCTGCGTCGGTATACAACGCGATATGAACCTGCTGTGCAGTCGGTGCCCATACCTTAAATTTGCTGCCCGCAGGCGTATAAGTAAGACCCAAATCATAGCCTTCATATATGGGATATGCTGTGTGCTCAAGTCCCTTGAGCTGATTGAAATCAGACATTCCTGTTCACCACCCATTTCTATACATCGGCTTATAGCCTCTGTTCATCCATCATTTATGATGTTTATGACTTGTCAATATACCTCAGGATTTGCAAAATCCTCACCTCATAGGCTATCAAAATAAGACAAGCTTGAAAAGCTGGATGATTTAAATAAGGATGACGCTCCCATTTCAACACGCACACTCCATTTTATGACAAAACGATGAACAGGCTACAGCTTTCGCCTTCAAAGCATCACATTTATTTCCCAGCTTTCATCACGTTCAGGAGAGTCGACGGTTATCCATTTGAAAAATTTCGTCAGCCATTCGCATAGTGGAGTTTCGATGCGAAACAAGGATAATCGTTTTGTCTTGTTGCTGTTCTTTTAACGATTTTAAAATAATCGCTTCGTTCAAACTGTCCAAATTGCTAGTTGGTTCGTCCAGCAGTAAGAGGGGCGCATCATGAACAAAGGCTCTGGCCAGCCCCAAGCGCTGGCGTTCTCCCCCAGACAGCCTGTCCCCCAACTCTCCGATTCGGCTGTCATATCCTTGAGGCAATGTCATAATAAAATCGTGTACTGATGCCTTACGGGCTGCTTCCACAACCTGTTGATGTGTAGCATCCGGCTTTCCAATTTTGATATTAGCTGCTATGGAATCGTCAAACAGGAATGTATGCTGATCGACGTAGCTTTGCAAGCTTCTCAAATGTCGGGTCTCAATGTCCTTCAAATCGTGGTCAGATAGTAAAATCCCACCCTTCTGCGGGTCCCTGAATCGCATCAGCAACTTCAGCAACGTTGACTTACCGGACCCACTTTTACCCTGAATACCTATAATTCGCTTGTGTGGTATCGTGAGACTTACATCATTCAGCACCGTTTGACCATCGTACGCAAAAGTCACCTTGTCTATCTGCGCTCCAGTAAAGCCAACGGTCATTCCATTCATATTTTCTTCTACCTCCGGGGTCTCCTCCAGCAGACTTAGCACTCGCTCCCCGCTTGCCAGCGTTTGAAGCAAATTGTTGGACAAATTGCTCAGTGCGACCACCGGACCAAATGAACTAAACAGAGCAATGACTGAAATCAGCATACTTGTAAAATCCATCTGTCCTTTAGACATGCCATACAATCCAGCTAGCAGCATCAAGAATGAAAATCCGACTACAGCTGTATCTGTGACTGCTCTTGTGATGCCTTCATGATGCTTCAAATCCTTCTGCTTGGCATCTAACTGATCCGTACGACGGTTAATTTCATTTAATCGTTGTTTTCCTTGCCCATATTGCACAATTTCCTTCATCCCACGTAAGCTGTCCAAAAAATAACTGCTCAGCTGGCCGAAGCTGCTCCGGTATTCCATCCCTTGGCGCTTGCCCATACGTGTCGTAAGTAGGGGAATAAACAAACCGACGGTTATGTAAGCAAGCGCAGCGATCCAGCCTAGTAAAGGCTCATAAGAGCCTATAAAAAATACCATGAGCAGTGAAGTGATGATGCCAATCATAACAGGCGCTATCGTATGCGCATAAAATACTTCCAGCAGCTCAATATCACTTGTAATCAGCGATATCAGATTCCCTTTGTCCTTGCCTTCAAGCTTGGCTGGGGCCAATCTACGCAAGGCTTGAAGCACCTTGTCTCGCAGCACAGCCAGCAGCTTGAAAGCGAGATAATGACCACTCATTTGCTCGCCATAACGAAATACACCGCGCAATACAGCACATAGCACGATGGCAGTCAGCAAAAATGTCATGCTGTAGCCTGTCGTGATGCCCGTTGCTGTCAGTAGGGCAAGGGCCCCGTACACAATAATGCCAATAGCACAAACAAAGCCAAGCACTCCTGTAACAATCGTGATAAGCAGCACAGGTAAAAGAGGTCCTGCCAAGACCAACAATTGACCCATGATTCGTAAACCGGGTCTACGCATATACTGCACCCCCTTTTACAAACTGTTCCATCCGATGCTGACTGAGATACATCTCCGCATAATGTCCCTGCTGGCTCAACAGTTCCTGATGCGTTCCGGATTCTGCCACCAAACCATTTTGCAGCACATAAATACAATCAGATTGGATCACGTTTTCCAGTCTGTGAGAGATGAGAATCACTGTTTTTTGACCTGCCAGTGCATGTATGACCTCCATGATTCCTTCCTCACTCTCAACATCAATGTTAGAAGTAGCCTCATCAAAAATATATACATGACTGTCGTGCAGCAACGCTCTGGCCAGTGCTAGACGTTGACGCTGTCCTCCTGACAGATTCGCACCCTGCTCCTCTATCTCTGCTTCCAATCCCCCTTCGGAGAGAATAAAATCATACAGTTTCACTTGCCGCAATGCCTCCAGCATTTGTTGCTCATCCGCGTGCTCATTGCCCATTCTCAAATTTGCTTCGACGGTGCCTTTAAAAATATAGCTGTTAAAACCGATCCAGGTCATATGACGCATGCGGCTTTCTTCCGAAATGAAGGTCAGTTCGGTTCCTCCGATCGTCAGGCTTCCTTGATAACCCTCATGATGTCCAACGATCAATCCGGCTACCGTACTTTTACCTGAGCCTGATTCTCCAACAATGGAAACGAAGCTGCCTTGAGGAATGTCCATGGTTATATTACGCAAGGTATCTCTTTCGTCGTAAGCAAAATTTACCCGTTCCAATCGAATGTCTGTAGCTTCTATGCTTTGTTGTCCTTGTACAAGATCCTCTGTACTCAACATTTCGAATATTTTGTCACTTGCTGCCATTCCGTTCATGGCAATATGAAAGTAGGAACCGAGCAGACGAAGCGGGATGAAAAACTCTGCCGACAGCAACACAATGATGAGCGCTCCCGCCAAGCCAATGTGACCCGAAGAATATTCGCTAACCGCGACCAGCACACCTGCGGCGGCACCACCAAATGCGATAAGATCCATGACAGCTACGGAGTTTAACTGCATGGTCAGGACTTTCATTGTCATTTTGCGAAAATCCTCAGCCGCTGTGTTCATTTCCTGATGTTTATTCTGATCTGTCCCATAAATTTTGAGCGTAGTCAGACCTTGTACATTTTCCAAAAAGCTGTGGCCCAAATTGACGTAGCTGCCCCAATATTTCCGAAACAGCTTTTTAGCCATCCGCATAATAACAATAATGGACACTGGAATTAAGGGAACGCAGATCAATAGAATGATAGCCGCTTTGAAGCTGACAAAAGAGAGGGTGATGAACAACGTTACAGGTGCAAGCAGACTATAAAATAGCTGAGGCATGTATCTACCAAAATAGGTTTCAAGCTGCTCCACCCCTTCTACAGCAACCTGAATAACCCCTGAGGTGGAGGTATGATCCGTATAAGAGGATCCCATCTTTAACAGCTTGCTGTAAATCTGCGAGCGCAGCGTTTTTTTAGCATTGATTGAAGCCCGATAGGACAACATACTGGCTGCGTAATTACTCAGGAAGCGAACGGCAATGGCAGCAATAACAATGACTGTCATGGATAGAATTAGCTGGCGAGTTACTTGTCCTTCCCATGCTTGCTGCATCACAAAGGCCATAGACAAAACGGCGGCTATACTCCCTAAAAGACCGATCCACTGTACGAGCACACCCAAGATGATATATTTTCGAGAATGCTCCACCAGGCCTAGTAGACGACTGTCGACCATTTTAGACCTTTTTTTCGGAGTAGGGACGGCTTCAGATGAAGACGGAGTTTCCGCCTTACCTTCCCTCACAGTTCCGACTCGGAATATAAAATAATAATATTTGAACAGGATGACCAAAACGATGAGCGCCTTGCCCCACACAATGGGGGTAAAGATAAAGCCTGTAATGAGCATAGCTGACGCTAAGCCCAATGACGTAATTTTTGTAGACAGCTTCAACGACCTGGTTTGTACAAAACTTTCCAGATACTTATGGTACAAAGATGTATTCGAAAACCACTGATGAATCCTTTCAGACCCCCGCATAAAGAAAAAGGTTGCCAGCAGCAGAAACGGTGTAGTCGGCAGCAACGGCACCACTACGCCAATCACTCCAAGCGCCAAAAATAAAAACCCTAAGGTAATATAAATCGGTTTCACTGTAATCCCCCTAATATATATACTGTTAATGATATTTTATAGATAATGATAATCATTATCAATATATATAATTTAGTCAGGTTGTTATGTGATGTAAATCACGCATATAAAAATCCTCTTGAAGTTCAAATCTACAGAACACTTTTGTGCTCATGTAGATGTTTTGTCTTCAAGAGGATTATCAAAATAAGTGCGTGTTATTGCGTTGTTTTACGAACTTATAATATCATATTGCTCCAATATCTGCCGATGTAACGGGTCATCTGCAGGTATTGACGTATAACGTGTCAGCGCTTCACTCATCCCTTGGCTGCGAATCACCTGCTGAAGCTCAACCGCTTCGGGGTCTTCTGTAATATCAAATTTACAGGCGGCAGCCATTCCCAACGCCAGATGATCGGTCGGGATACCATACTCCTGCGCTTGCAGCGCGGGACGTACAAGACGGTCATTGGGAGACAGCTTGCGCAGCGGTGAACGTCCGACCCGAGTAACCTCGTCTGTCAGATTAGGATTGCGGAAGCGATCCAAAATCTTAGAGATGTACTTCTTATGCTCCCCTTGATTCAAACCGAAGCGCTTTACAAGCACCGCTCCTGTTTCCTCCAGCGCCCCGTGTATGGAGTCCACCACCTTGGTATCCTTCATGGCCTCCTGGATCGTGGCATAACCTGCGACATAACCAATATAGGCTGCCACGCAATGGCCCGTATTCACCGTGAACAGCTTGCGTTCAATGTAAGGCTCCAGATCCTGCACGTAAAGAATGCCTTCAATCTCTTGATGATCAGGAGCCATTTGCGAGCGATCCACAACCCACTCGTAAAAAGGCTCTACCTGCACATGCAACGGGTCCTCATGATGCTGAATCGGCACAATCCGGTCTACAGCGGCATTGGGAAAATAAACCGAAGCCTCTGCCTTGGCACGAGTCGCCTCATCCAGTAGCGCAAAAACATGCTCTTTCAGTTGGGCGCTGCCTCCAATTGCATTTTCGCAAGCAATCACATGCAGCGGGCCTGCCCCTCGCTCTACCCGCCGCGCTATGCCCTCGGCAATACCTGCTGCAATATGCCTGAGGATGCTAACTCCTACCGCGGTCGTGACCAGATCAGCATGGTCTACCGCGTCTGCTACAGCCGATGCATCTCTGCCGTCAATCGCGGTTACATTCGTAACTGTCTCCGTATCCTTCGTGTCATTCGCCAACTCTACCGTATACTGCTTGCGGCGGCGTAACTCAGATACAAGGGTCTCGTTGACATCTGAAAAGACAACCTCATAGCCTGCACGCGACAAAATCAGCCCAATAAAGCCACGACCGATATTTCCTGCTCCAAAGTGAACGGCTCTCATAACTCCAGCTCACTTTCGAACAGATCTATAATTTCCTGTGCGGTCACCGCGTTGCGAAGTTTGTCCATATTCTCTTCCTCCGCACATACCACAGCGATACTCGTCAAAATCTCCATATGATCGCCGCCTTGGGCTGCAATACCGATCACCATGTATGCTTTTTCTTCCCCGAAATCTACGCCTTGCGGGAACTGAACGATGGAGATGCCAGTGGATTGAACAAGCGTCTTGGATTCCTTGGTACCATGTGGAATAGCCAGCCCGTTCCCAATATAGGTGGATACGATCTCCTCGCGTTCAAGCATCTTGTCAATATACTCACTTGTAATATGTCCTGCATCCAGCAGAATTTGTCCTGCCATACGAATCGCCTCATATTTGTCTTTGGCGGTTGCGTTCATTTTTATTTTGTCTATCGTCATAATACTCACGTTAGATTCCTCCCTGTCCCTAATTTACTGTGGAAAAATTCAGCCAGCTCACTCGATATATAATTGGCAATCTGATCCCTGCTACCGTGTTCCAGTAGCGTAATCATGTCTTCCTGCAACAGTAATGCACTAATCTCGCTCAATACCTCCAAGCTTTCTTTCGGCAACTCACGAGGTCCCAACATCAGCAGAACGCATTCTACCTGCTCATCTACATCCGCCAGCAGCGGCTCAGCCAGCCTATACAAGGTCAGCGAAGGCTGGCGAACATAGGGACTGCGCGTATGAATCAAAGCAACGGAGGTATCAGAAATCACCTGACTCCCTTGACGCTCTCTTTCTACAAGTTGTTCAGCAATAACAGAAGGCTCTGTGACATTTCCCCGCACTGCCTCCAACATGCAGATAGCCTCTATAGTGGCTGACATATCCATCCCTTGATTTTCCAGCGGGTATACTTGAAATTGCTGTACAATGTGTACAATCTCCTCAAGGCTTTTCCGTAGACCAGTAAGCCACTCCATGCCCTGACTAGGCAGAACAGCCTGTTCCTGACGATGGTCATTGAGTTGATTGAGTGTAATATGCTGGATGAAATGACGCAGACGGTCACTCTCCTCTTGCGTTAGCAGCGGGCTGATTTTGAGATATCGATCCGGTTCAAGCGGCAGCTCCACTGTCGAAATGATCAGATCATAATCCTCCTTGGGAATTCGCGTCGCCTCGTACCATGAGGCCCTATCCACGATTTTGATCTGTGGCAGCTCCTTGGCCAGTCTGGTTGCCAGAAGTCTGGAAGATCCAATCCCGCTCGTGCAGACTACGATCGCCCGCACCTCCCGTTGCAACTGTCTCAGCCGCTCCAGCGAAGCGCCAAAATGCATGACCAGAAATCCGATCTCTTCATCTGGTACTTCCATTTCGGTCATATCCGCCGCAGCCTTTTTGACCGAATCGAATAAACTGCCGTAATCCTTGCGGATTTGCTGAAGGAGGGGGTTGCGGATGGACCTCCCTTCCCTCAAACGTTTGAATACTGGAGTCATATGGGCAATCAGCCCTTCACGCAGAACGCGGTCCTCTGCCAATGGTGTGCCAGTCTCTGCCTCCACACGACGAATCAACTCATGAACCGACTCCAGCAGTACAAGATCATCCAGTGGCAGCAAGCGGGTGGAATGATCCTCAGCATCACGGAACAGCAGCCCGAAATAACATCGCTCCGATTCTGGAAACTCAATATCCAGCGCTGCTGACAATTCTCCACATATGCGTTCCACCATAGCTGTGCGCAGCATGATATTCTCCTCTGAATCTGTTTTCGAATACGAGAGACGATGATCTACAACGTACCCAAGCCGCAGACGTGCCAGCGAAACGCAAATTTGAATCAGCAACTCCATATATTTGCTTTCCACCATGTTTTTCAGCCATTGATCATGAGGCTGCCAAAGGGCATTTTCCACGGTTAGCAGGTTCTCCCTACCCATCATCTCCATCAACTTTTCAGTGACACGTGTCACTGAACGAAGCTCCTCTCGACCGGAAAACAGATCCGATTCATCCAAATATTCGAGAGCCAGCTCAGAAATCGCCCGTCTTTTGTCTATCTCCCGTCCTGTAATCTTGACACCGTATCCTCGTCTGCGCACAAGCACGAGCCCTCGATCTCCGATCCATCCTTGTAATTCGTCCAGATCATGACTGACCGTAGTTACTGTGACTTTCAAATCCGATGCCAGCGCCAGTAGCTTGATCGGCTCCTGTGTATCCAGCAGCATGCACAGCACTACAATTTTTCTCTCCTCAGCGGAGTATTCGTCTGACTTCGTATGCAACAATTGCTCCCGCAGACTTGCAAGCTGAGTCGGGCCGGCATCCACATAGATACCGATCCCTGATTTTTTCTCCAGCTTTACCTCATGAGCCGCCAACCAACACTCAACTGCGCCAAGTTCCCGATGAACCGTCCTTGTGCTGACATTGATCTTCTCGGCAATTTCCCCGGCCGTAACCTCTTGGGGCTGCTCCAAAAGATACTCTACGATGTCAGATTGTCGTTTCGTAATATTCATAAGCGCATACCGTTCCTTCCCAAGCTCTCATCCCATCCAGCAGGAAATACAAACTGTATACAACCGGCCTGACTTTATAGGGATTAAAAGTCGGATTTCAGCCGTTCAACCAGCGCTTCGTATTCAGGGCTTTTCAGAAAATTGTCAATGGAAATGTGTTCAGCATTCGGGGCTACCGTTTTAGCCCGGTCTGTCAACGTTTTTTGCGTAATGACAATGTCCGCATCCTGTGGAATTTCACTGATTGCCGTATTCGTTACCGTAACGCCCACGCCCGCCTGTTTCATTTTTTTGCGTAAAATTGAAGCTCCCATGGCACTTGAACCCATACCTGCATCACAGGAAAAGACAATTTTGTTCACTTCGGATTTATCCTTGAGCATTCGATCTGCGGCAATCTCAGCAGCACGATCAGATGCGTGGTTATCTTCCATTACAGTGGCGTTAGCACTTGCACCCTTGCTTTGATTTTTCATATCTTTCAGGCGGGATGCAGCTTCCTCCAGCCCCTCTTCCTTTTGCTTACCTGTCTTGAGCAATACTGCGGCCACAGCAAAGGATACGACCGCAGCAGCGACCACACCGCTCAGCATCGGCAAATATCCGCCTTTTGGTGTCATCAGGAAATAAGCGATGATACTGCCTGGTGAAGGAGCAGCAACCAGTCCGGCACCTGTTAACATAAAACAGAAAGTCCCCACAACGCCCCCTGCTATAGCAGCAAAAATCAGAATCGGCTTCATCAAAATGTAAGGGAAATAAATTTCATGAATCCCGCCGAAAAAATGAATGATGACTGCACCAGGAGCAGACGACTTCGCAGATCCTTTACCGAACAGGCAATAGGCCAGCAAAATGCCGAGCCCCGGCCCAGGATTGGATTCAAGCATGAACAAAACGGATTTTCCTGTTCTTGCAGCTTCCTCTAGCGCAATCGGACTCAATACTCCGTGATTCAATGCGTTGTTTAGAAATAATACTTTTCCGGGCTCAATAATGAGGTTGACAAGCGGCAAGAGCCCTGCATTTACGAGAAACTGTACCCCTGCCGACAATACTTGGCTGATGGTTTGAACGACCGGGCCAATCCCCACATGAGCGAGCAGTGCTAGAATGGCACCGATAATCCCAGCCGAGAAATTATTGACCAGCATTTCAAAACCTGATTTGACTTTGCCTTCAATGGCCTTATCGAACTTCTTCAATATCCATGCAGCCAGCGGACCAGCTACCATCGCACCCAGGAACATCGGGATATCGGCCCCCACAATGACACCCATCGTCATAATGGCACCGATCACACCTCCGCGCTGTCCGTGAATCATCGTGCCTCCTGTGTAACCGATCAGCAGCGGCAGCAAATAATTTTTCATCGGATCAACCAGTTGTGCAAAACCCTCGTTCGGGAACCACCCGGTCGGAATAAAAAGGGCCGTGATTAATCCCCATGCGATAAAGGCTCCCATATTGGGCATTACCATACCGCTGAGAAAACGGCCAAAACGCTGTACGGCGACACGAGCGCCACCGTTTGAACTGGACTTTGTGTCCACTGTGCTCATATTCATATCCTCCTTGTGAGTAAATAGCATCACTACCTTTTCTTAAAATTCATACTAAATGACAGCGCTATCTTCATCAACGAAATGAAAACGTACTTTCGTCATGAACGTTGATGACAACATTTAAATTTAAAATAACGGACAACGTATTATACCTGCATAATTCTTCTTAATATGACCGATAACAATAGAAATTAGTCGAAAAAACAGTGCTGTAAATCTGCACCTTATATAGAGGAGCTCACCTCTAAATCTAATGAATTGACGTAATTACGTCTTCTAAAAGACAACAAAAAAATAGCCGCCATGTCAGATCATAGCGACTATTTTATACACAAAACGAGCGGACTAACGATGCTTTTATTCAATTCAATATCCATATAAAAATTTAGAATAAAGCGCTAATATTCCATCTTATATTGCTCATTATTGTTCATCCGAAATCAACTGCTCGTACTGATCCGCAGACAGCAGCTTGCTCAGAGCTTCCTCGACATCATTGCCCATCTCTACTTCGATCATCCAACCCTTTTCATAGGGAGATTCATTCACCAGCTCAGGTGTGCTTTCCAGAGCTTCATTTACTTTCAATACGGTTCCCGCCACCGGAGCAAAAAGGTCGGATACGGTCTTCACCGATTCAATTGTACCAATCTCTGCCCCCTGTTCAATCGTTGCTCCCGCCCCAGGTAATTCCACAAAAACAATATCACCCAGTTGATGCTGTGCAAAGTCTGTAATGCCGATCCGCAACGTCCCGTCTGCTGTGCGCTGAACCCACTCATGTTCGTCTGTATACCAAAGTTCCCGTTTCACTTCACTCATCCTGCTTTCGCCTCACTTCCACATGAATAAAATGCTTTTAATCACCTGTATTAGACAGGTTAAGATTATGACAACATGAACACTCATGTCAATAATACTAACAAAAATACTTCATGTTATCTCATATAGCATAGAATATTAAAAAATGATAACTTGTAACAAACGCTTACATATCCTTATTTATACATTAAATGTTTTTTGGATTGTTTTATATGACATTTTTATTGACATTTTGAATGAATTTGCGTATTAATGGGTTATAGCAAATGCTTTTGGAAATACCCCGACAACTGCAAACGCGGATGAACGCGGAGGGAGAGACTACCCAAAAGATTCGCATAGCTGTTATCGTTTCTGAGACAGTTGTGCACGCGAACTCGGATCAACTTGTTACCTGCAAAACCGGGTAACCTACCGTTGATCCAAAAGGTAGCGCCGAAGGAGTAAACTTGCATTGCAGGTGAATCTCTCAGGCAAAAGGACCTCTGCCGGACGCATCTCTGGAGAGCATTCGCGATTAGAGCGGATCACCCAAGAGGAAACCTGGTTTACACCGGGGTAACTTTCTGGTATCAAGGACAGAGCTAAAAGAAGAGTATGGACTGCCGTCTATACGTTTCTTTCAGCCTGTCTTTTTTGTTTAGCCGATTACACTGGATAGGAGTGAAAAAATGTCTAATTTGCGAAGAACACCATTATTTTCGTCCTACGGGACGCAGCCCGGGGTTCGTTGTATTGACTTTGGCGGGTGGGAGCTTCCCGTTCAGTTTAGCGGCATCCAAAAAGAGCATGAGGCCGTCCGGCAACGCGCGGGTTTATTCGATGTCTCGCACATGGGCGAGTTTTTGGTTGAGGGCAAAGAAGCCGAGGCTTTTTTGCAACGGGTAACCACGAATGATGTCAGCCAGTTGGAACCGGGCCAGGCACAATATTCACTCCTGTGTTACCCCGATGGAGGCGTAGTGGATGACTTGCTTGTATACTGCAAAGGACCAGAGCGCTACATGCTCGTTGTGAATGCCTCCAACATCGACAAAGATTGGGATTGGCTCATGCGCCACGTACCTGCATCGGTTCATCTGGAGAATGTGTCTGATGCGATCGCATTGCTGGCATTACAAGGTCCGGAAGCAGCACATATTGCCGCAGCCGTGACAGATGCAGATATTACGAATCTGGCATCTTTCCGATTCCATGAGAACGTGCAATTGTTCGGAGCAAAAGCACTCGTCTCCCGAACCGGATATACCGGGGAAGACGGTTTTGAATTTTATATACCTGCTGAGGAAGCACCCGCCGTGTGGAATGGTTTGCTTCGTTGCGGTGAATCGTATGGGCTAATTCCCGCTGGGCTTGGTGCTCGCGATACACTGCGGTTTGAGGCACGGCTGCCGCTGTACGGACAAGAGTTATCTGCCACCATTTCACCGCTTGAGGCTGGTTTAGGTTTCTTCGTCAAGCTGAATAAAGGAGATTTTATCGGCAGAGAAGCACTGCAACACCAGAAAGAACAAGGAATTCCTCGCAAGTTGATCGGGCTGGAAATGATTGACCGCGGTATCCCGCGCGCTCATTATCCAGTCTTCGCGGAAGGCCAACACATTGGTGAGGTCACAACGGGGACTCAATCGCCCACCTTGAAGCGTAATTTGGGGCTAGCCCTGGTGGACAGTCGTTTTAGCACCCTATCTACACCGTTAGAGGTCAAAATTCGAGGTAAACGCCTGCGTGCGGAAGTGGTCCCAGCCCCCTTTTATAAACGGTCACGCTGATCTTAATCCTCTTCACTCTAAAAAAGCGATCATGTCAGATACGAAATTCTGGATTTTCCAACTACGATTATGTATTAGCTAATTTACTATCTAAATTTTGCTTTTCGAAAGGAGCCAGAACTTATGAAGCAGCATCGCTATCTCCCCATGACCGAACAAGATCAAACCGAAATGCTGCGTGTGGTGGGCGTATCATCCATTGATGATTTATTCAGTGACATTCCAGAGGCAATTCGATACCAAGGGGAACTCCCTCTTTCCTCTCGGCTCGACGAAAGAGCCCTAACTCGCCACATGGCCGAGCTGGCCGGGCACAATGCCAATACAGATACACATGCCAGCTTTCTTGGTGCAGGTATTTATGATCATCATATTCCGTCCGTCATTCAGCACATCACCTCACGTTCCGAATTTTACACAGCCTACACCCCCTATCAGCCGGAAGTAAGCCAGGGCGAGCTGCAAGCCATTTTTGAATTTCAGTCGTATATTTGCGAATTGACAGGCATGGCAGTAGCTAATGCCAGTATGTACGATGGAGCGACAGCTCTGGCGGAAGCGGGCTCACTGGCCGCCGCAGCCACGCGCCGTAAACAGCTTATTGTATCAAGGTCTGTCCATCCAGAGGCACGCCAGGTATTGGCAGCCTATGCGCGCGGATTGGACTTGGACATCGTGGAGATCGGCTGTTCGGACGGCGTAACGGATGTCGATGCGCTTGCCGCGGCCGTATCGGAACAGACGGCGGCTGTCTTGATCCAAAGCCCCAACTTTTTTGGAGCCGTGGAAAATCTGAAGCCGATGGCTGACCTGATCCATGCACACAAGGGGCTAATGGTCGTCAGTGCCAACCCATTGGCACTTGGCTTGCTGGAGGCGCCCGGCAAGCAGGGCGCGGATATTGTTGTAGGAGACGCGCAGCCGCTTGGGATCTCGTCCTCCCTCGGCGGTCCGACCTGCGGTTACTTTGCCGTTTCTCAGGCACATATGCGTCGTATCCCTGGGCGTATCGTAGGCCAAACCACAGACCGTAACGGCAAACGCGGCTTCGTGCTGACCTTGCAAGCGCGGGAACAGCATATCCGCCGCGAAAAGGCCACGTCTAACATTTGCTCCAATCAAGCGTTGCTTGCATTATCTGCATCTGTGTACTTGTCCGTCATGGGGAGACAGGGCATCCAGGAAGTAGCCGAGCTGAATTTGCATAAAAGCCGCTATGCGTTAGAACAATTGCTGAGCTTGAAAGGCGTAACTGCCTCATTTCACGCACCGACCTTTAACGAGTTTGCCCTTAGGCTGCCTGAAGGTACGGATGTGAGCCAACTTCAGGACAATCTGCTAGCTGCCGGATTTATCGCAGGCTATGATTTGGGCCGGGACTATCCGGAACTTGCGGGTCACATGCTGATTGCAGTGACGGAGCAAAGAACCAAAGAAGAGATTGACCAATTTATACACACCTTGGAGGGATTGCTATGACACACACCGGACCGGACCAGAAACAAGAGCTGTTGAAGGAACACGATCAAGCGCTCATTTTTGAATTGAGCCGTCCGGGTCGCATCGCTTATTCCCTTCCCGAGTGCGACGTTCCTCGTCGCCCGGTGGCAGAGCTTTTGCCGGATTATGCGCTGCGCAGCGAACCTGCGGCATTACCCGAGGTATACGAAGTAGATGTTATTCGCCATTATACCGCCCTGTCCCAGCGCAACTTCGGCGTCGACAACGGGTTTTATCCGCTTGGCTCGTGTACGATGAAATACAATCCAAAAGTGAATGAGGATGTCGCCCGTTACGCAGGCTTCGCTAAAATTCATCCATATCAGCCGGAGAATAGCATCCAGGGGGCTATGGAGCTGCTGCATACGCTCCAAAACGATCTGGCTGCGTTGACCGGCATGGATGCCGTCACGCTCCAGCCCGCTGCTGGCGCCCATGGCGAATGGACCGGGCTGATGATGATTCGCTCGTACCACGAGGCACGTGGTGAGCGACGTACCAAGGTGCTCGTGCCGGATTCCTCGCACGGTACGAACCCCGCCAGTGCAACCGTCGCGGGCTTCGAAACAATCACCCTTCCCTCCACCCCTGAGGGGCTGGTGGATCTGGACGCGCTCCGCCAAGCGGTAGGCAACGACACCGCTGCGCTCATGCTGACCAATCCGAACACGCTGGGCTTGTTCGAGAAGCAAATTACTGACATTGCCGCGATCGTGCATGACGCAGGTGGTCTGCTTTACTATGACGGGGCAAACTCCAATGCCATCATGGGGATTACCCGCCCCGGGGACATGGGCTTCGATGTGGTGCATCTCAATTTGCACAAAACGATGAGTACTCCGCACGGTGGAGGCGGCCCTGGCGCTGGACCCGTCGGCGTAAAGCAGCGGCTGATACCCTATTTGCCCAAGCCGTTTGTCGTACGTGATTCGCAGGGTGTGTACCGCTGGGATCGGGAGCAGGGAGATTCTATTGGGCGGGTCAAAGCCTTTTACGGAAACTTCGGCATTCTCGTCCGAGCCTATGCCTATATCCGCAGCTACGGTCCTGATGGCTTGAAGCGAGTGTCCGAATGCGCTGTACTCAATGCCAACTACATGATGCATCGGCTGGCTCCGCACTTTGACCTGCCTTATCCTGGGCATTGTAAACACGAATTTGTCATGTCGGGGCGAGGTTTGAAGAAATTTGGAGTACGCACGCTGGATGTAGCCAAACGATTGCTTGATTTCGGTTACCATCCGCCTACCATTTATTTTCCGCTAAATGTAGAGGAATGCATCATGATCGAGCCGACGGAAACAGAAAGCAAAGAGACGCTGGATGCTTTTGTCGACACTATGATTCATATTGCGCGCGAAGCCGAGGAGAACCCTGAGCTGGTGCTCAATGCACCCTATACCACTCCAGTCACACGCCTGGATGAAACCACTGCAGCCCGTAAGCCTGTGCTGAATTGCGCATGTAGTTAAGGTTAAATTCAAACACAACCATCCAAAGCATACAAAAAAGCCGGTATCTGTTGAGATACCGGCTGCTGTATGTATACAGCAATTTTTGTTGGAAAAAGATATAACCTTTGAAAATGTGATACCCTTCCTTATGCTTCGATGCTTTGAACCAATTCAACAACCTGCTCGGCTGTTTGCATATCCAGAGCTTTTGCAGCCAATTTCTCCATGTCCGCACGGGACAACTTAGAGATTTGACTACGTGCTGGCAGAATGGAAGTTGCGCTCATGCTGAACTCATCCAGTCCCAGACCCAGCAGCAACGGAATTGCTGTTGTGTCTCCTGCCATTTCACCACACATACCAACCCAACGTCCTTCACGGTGAGCGGCATCAATAACCATTTTCACCAGACGCAAAATGGATGGATTATATGGTTGATACAGGTAAGAAACCCGCTCGTTCATACGATCCGCTGCCATGGTGTATTGAATCAGATCGTTAGTACCGATACTGAAGAAATCCACTTCTTTTGCGAATTGGTCAGCCAATACCGCTGTGGAAGGAATTTCTACCATGATGCCCAGCTGAATTTCTTCAGATACGGATACACCCTCGGCTACCAACTTTTCTTTTTCCTCCAACAAAACAGCTTTAGCTTCACGGAATTCGTTCAGCGTAGCAATCATTGGGAACATAATGCGCAGGTTACCGTGCACGCTTGCACGCAACAAAGCACGCAATTGAGTGCGGAAAATATCCTGGCGATCCAGACACAGACGAATAGCACGGAATCCGAGGAACGGATTCATTTCTTTCGGCAGATCCAGATAAGGAAGTTCTTTATCACCACCGATGTCCAAAGTACGGACTACAACCGGTTTGCCTTCCATTCTTTCCAGAACCGTTTTGTAAGCTGTATATTGTACTTCTTCGGATGGGAGCTTGTCGCGTCCCATGTACAAGAACTCCGTACGATACAAGCCAACGCCTTCACCACCGTTGTCTAGAACACCAGCTACATCGTTAGGCGTACCAATATTGGCTGCCAGTTCGACATGGACACCATCGACGGAAACCGTAGCTTCGCCGCGCAGCTTACGCCACTCTTCGCGTTGCTTGTCATATGCCACTTGTTTAGCGCGGTATTCTGCAACGATTTCTTCGGTAGGATTCACGAACACGTGACCATCCAGACCATCGACGATAATCAAATCGCCGCTTTTAGCTTGAGACAATATATTTTTTGTTCCTACAACAGCAGGAATTTCTAATGAACGAGCCATAATAGCCGAGTGTGAAGTGCGTCCGCCGATATTCGTTGCAAAACCCTTAACAAATTCACGGTTCAGCTGAGCTGTGTCGGAAGGTGTCAAATCTTCTGCAAGTACAATCGTTTCTTCGGCAATTTCTGCAGGGCTGACAAAATGAACACCAAGCAGATGATTGAGCACCCGTTTGGTTACATCACGCATGTCCGATGCGCGTTCTTGCAAATATGCACTTTTCATGTTCTCAAACATGGAAATAAACTGTGTAGCTACTTCATTCAAAGCATAGTCAGCATTAAGCTGCTCGTCTCTGATTTTAGCTTTAACCGGATCGATCAATTCAGGATCATTCAGAATGAGGAGGTGAGATGCAAAAATTTCTGCTTTTTTCTCACCCAGCTCACGAAGCGTTTTCTCCTTAATCGATTCCAATTCGGTTTGAGATTGTGCCAAAGCCGCATCCAATCTTGCGATTTCAGCTTCAACATCACCAACCGCGCGTCTCTCTACAGCGTAATTCGGATGCTCCAAGATAAACGCCCGGGCAATGGCTATGCCTGCCGAAGCGGCAATCCCGGAAATTTTAAGCATGAATTTCGCCCAGCCCTTCGTTAACGATTACATTTTCAAGAGCTTTCAATGCTTCAGCAGCTTCAGCGCCTTCGCAGATAATGTTAATAGTATCCCCTTGTTCCAGACCAAGAGACAATACACCCAGAATGGATTTCAAAGTTACTTTTTTACCGTTAGCTTCGGCGAAAGATTCAGCACCGCTGAATTTGTTAGCTGTATTTACCAGCGCAGTTGCAGGACGTGCATGGATACCGTCTTCATCCGTAATTCTAAAAGTTGTTTGCATAATTTGTTCCTCCCACTTTCCTAAAAATAATATTTGTTTACACGCAGCATACCAGATAATTGATCAGACGGCCTAAGCCGCCTAATCAACTAATCCGAAACACATAGAGTTTATTTTATCGTAATTATACCATCTTCGCCAGCCTTCAATACTCCAGTTTTGTTTAAAGTTACCGAAGATCCTTCTGGAAGGTTGGTAAAAATGACAGGTGAGATGATGGATTTAGCGTTTGCCTTCACGTATTCCAGGTCTACTTTCATAATAGGCTGGCCGGCTGACACAAGATCGCCTTCGTTCACCAAAACGTCAAATCCTTGACCTTTAAGCTTCACTGTATTTACCCCGATATGAACAAGCACTTCTTTACCACCATCGGATTGAATACCAACCGCATGCTTGCTTGGGAATACATTAAATACTTTACCATAAACAGGAGAAACAATGGTTCCATCATTTGGCACAACTGCAAATCCATCACCTGTCATGCGTTCTGCAAAGACCGGATCGGGAACGGTCGAGATGTCAACCAATTCACCGTTTACTGGCATCACGATATCTTCCACAACGATTGTTTGCTTTTGTTCTCCGGCTTCCTTTTCCTCTTGTGGAGCTGGTTCTGAAGGAGCAGGTGCAGGTGTACGTCCTGCCATGATATCAGCCATTTGGGTTTTAATCGTATCGGAACGGGTACCGAAGATCGCCTGTACATTGTTACCAACTTCAAGGACACCTGAAGCGCCAAGTTGTTTCAGACGAGCTTTATCCACGTTTGATTTTTCATTAACTTCGATCCGAAGACGTGTAATACATGCATCCAGATGCTTGATATTCGATGAACCACCGAAAGCAGCCAAAATGTTATGTGGAAGCTCGTCACTGCTACCGCTTGCTGCACCCTCCACATTATCTGTAGCTTCTTCACGTCCTGGTGTCTTCAAGTTGAATTTCCGTATGATGAATCGGAATCCGAAGTAGTAAATAACCGCCAAAATCAGACCGACGATAATTACATACCACCATGGCGTACGGGTTGGAATAATCCCGAATATCAGGAAGTCAATAAATCCACCTGAGAACGTCATACCGATTTTAACATTCAAAATTTGCATCGTCATAAATGACAAACCTGCAAATACACAGTGTACTGCAAACAGCAATGGAGCTACGAACAGGAAGGAAAATTCCAGTGGCTCCGTAATACCTGTCAGGAACGAAGTCAAGGCAGCTGAACCCATGATACCTGCTACATATTTTTTGTGTTCCGGTCTTGCTTCATGATACATCGCAAGTGCTGCTGCCGGTAATCCGAACATCATGAATGGGAACTTACCTACTTGGAACGTACTTGCTGTCAGTGCCACGCCGTCGCGAAGCTGATTGAAGAAGATCTGCTGGTCACCGTGAATGGTTTGACCTGCTTTGTTAACATATTCACCAAACTCAAACCAGAACGGTGAGTACCAGATGTGATGCAAACCAAACGGAATGAGCGCACGTTCGATAACCCCGAACAGGAACGCCGACAAAGTCGGGTTGGAATACACCATAAAGTGAGATACTGCGTTAAGCCCTTGTTGAACTGGGGGCCAGATCAAAACCAGTGCCAGTCCGACAATCAGTGAAGATACTGCCGTTGCAATTGGAACGAAGCGCTTACCCGCAAAAAAGCCCAGGTACGAAGGAAGCTCGATTTTGAAAAATCGGTTGTACATAGCAGCGGCCAGTATACCGATGATAATCCCGCCGAACACCCCGGTTTGAAGTGTAGGAATACCCAACACATTCGCATAACCCGGTACTTTTTGAGCAATCAGACCAGGTGTAACACCTACAGCTGTACCCAGCGTAATGTTCATTACGAGGTAACCGATGATCGCAGCCAAACCTGCTACACCTTCGCCGCCCGCCAGACCGACGGCTACGCCGACTGCAAACAACAGCGCCAGATTATCAAAAACAATTTGTCCGGCGTTCATCATGATTGTCGCTACCGATTGAACCCAGCCCGCATTTAACGCAGGGATGTACTGGAGAAAATCAGGATTGACCAGCATGTTGCCGATACCCAATAAAAGCCCCGCAGCTGGCAAAATGGCTACTGGAAGCATTAACGCTTTACCGACACGCTGTAAAACGCCGAAAAGCTTTTTGAACATACCTTCCACATCCTTCTCTGAAATTTAGAACAGAGGCAAAACAACAAAAAAGGCATGAGCCGATTTAAGTATGTTTGAACACAACCTTGGGATATAGCATACCCCAGTAGGCTGTAAACAATCATAACTTAAAACAACTCATGCCTGATCGAATCAGTAACACGTTAAAATGTTTAGTTGTTGTCTTCCTCATTGCAAAATTGATTATAGCACCACGCTAAATGCGAGGCAATACTTTTTTATTCGGGCTTTATCACAGTTTGTTGCTCTCCCTGCTCCTTGCGTTGGGACAAGCGCTGCAGATGCATCGTTAAATAGCTAACTTCAGCTGGATACACCGGTTTACGTAGCCTTTTCTCCATAATCTTCGTAAGTTTCCAGGCCAGCATATACATTTCTGGATATTCTTCATTCAAAAGCTTGTCCAACCGGTAAATCTCCTGCACAATTTCTCCTCGTCGTACACGTTCAATCGCAAATCTCAGATGAGTCAGCAGACGAGAATAATCAAGGGATTGGAGAGGAATTCGGTAATCCAGTGTCGTCTCGACGACCTGAACCATGTCAGCAATCAGACGAGAATCCTTCCTAACCTCGGAGATATGTTGGTTCGTCATAGCACTATAAATATGCAGAGCTACGAATCCGATTTCATCTTCTCCCAGATCCACGTCCATCTTGTCCTTGATCAAAGCAACAGCCTGCTCAGCCATCTTGTATTCCTGAGGATATATTTCCCTAGTTTCATACAAGAATGGATTATGAATCGTAATCCCCTGTTTTTGACGGTTGATGGAGAAGGCAATATGGTCAGTTAAAGCTATCAGTATGTGCTCATTTAGAGGCTTCTTTGCTTGAAGCTGAACAAGATGAAGCACCTCACCGATGACCTCAATGAGCTTTTCATCCAGCTCAGGAAGCAATCGTTTGTATTGCTCCTGCTCTTCATGGCTTTTTAAAATAAATAATTTTTCAACTGAATCCAACGAGATAAGATCGCCAGCTCTGCGATTGAAACCGATTCCTTTTCCAATCACGACAACCTCATCATGCTCGGGATGCATCCCTATAATCACGTTGTTATTCAGCGCTTTGGCCACTTTTAGGCTGCTCACATCCGCACCTCTTTTATCAGAACCTTGATCCTAAGAATTATAGCATGAAGCTCAGAGGAATCCACGTTAAAGTACCAAATATTCCGCTAAAGGTCAATAAAAAGAAAACGCTTATCATCACAATTTCCAGGAAATGCTGTGATGATAAGCGTTCTTTTGGAGGCCGAGAATCTACTCCCCAAAAACTTATTGTTATTCTTTATCCGTTAGTACCACCTCAACCGAGGCTGGATGGTGTAGCTTGTTCGGATCACCGGAGGACGGTACAGAATGAAGACCATCTTTTCCCGTGGTGAGTCCCTTGATCAACTGCTCTACATCAATACCGGATACACTCTTAAGCATCTCGGGAGCCGTCGCCATCAGTTCGGTGACATAATTGCTGACACGCGTTGCCCCTTCCCCTTTACCCGTATCCACAACAGTCAGTTTATCAATGGATGCAATCGGTTCGGCAATGCGTCCGGCCAAATCCGGCAGCATTTTCACGATAATATCGAGCACGGCGGCCTCTCCAAACTTCTGGAACGCCTCCGCCAGTTTTTCCTTGGCCTCAGCTTCCGCGAGACCACGCAAACGGATGACATCTGCATCGGCTGTACCTTTGGCCCGTTCTGCATCCGCTTCTGCTTGCCCGTTTAGACGTTTTTGTTCAGCTGACGCTTTAGCCTGTGTTTCAATCGAGTATTGCAGCGATTCCGCCTCACGCATTTTACGCGATTTGTCAGCTTCCGCCGCTTGTTCTACTGCGTACCGATCGGCTTCCGCCTTCTTTTTCACTTCCGCATCATATTGCTTTTCACGTACCTGTATTTCCTTGGCTTGAATATCAATCTCCCGTTCCTTACGTACCAACTCGACTTTCATCTGTTCTTCGACGGCAGTCTGCTTGGCACGGGCCTCCTGAATGTGATAAGCCTGATCGGCTTCTGCTTTGGCAGTATCCTGTTCTTTCTTAAACGAAGCCACCTTCAGTTCCTTCTCCTTGGCTGCCTCGGCAATATTCGTATCCCGCAACAGCTCGGCCTTCTGTCCTTCCTGTTCTGCTTGCGCCTTCTGAATTCGGGCATCCCGTACTGCCTCGGCTTCTGCAATCTCTGCATCCCTTTTCACAGCAGCAATTCTCGGCTTACCAAGCGCATCCAGATACCCATGTTTATCGCGCACGTCTTTGATGGTGAATGAAACGATCTGCAAGCCCATCTTTTTCAGATCGCGCGCAGCCACGCCCTGTACTTCCTGCGCAAACCGATCCCGATTACGATATACTTCCTCTACCGTCATGGAGCCGAGGATTGCCCGCAAATGTCCCTCCAGCACTTCTTGAGCCTCTCCTCTAAGCGCTTCCAGCGGCTTTCCGATGAACTGCTCGGCTGCTGTGGCTACATCCTCAATGGAACTGCCAACCTTGATGATCGCCACACCATCCGCAATCACGGGTACTCCTTGCTCTGTATATACTTCCGGTGTAGTTACGTCCAATTTGTGAGACAACAGAGAGATAAATTCGGACTGCTGGAAAATAGGCCAAATGAAAGCGCCCCCACCACGTACAATTTTAATCTTGCGACCAGAATCATCCTCGGAAATATTTTTATTTCCCAGAAAAGAACCTGTCACAATCATTCCTTCATCCGGTCCTACCGTTTTGTAACGGGCCCAAAAAGCAATCCCTAATATGACGATAACAATGACAACAATTCCAGGGATCAACACAATATCTTGCAAACTTGACACTCCCGATCACGCTCCCTTCAAGTTAAGCGAATGCGCCGTCTATGTGTCCAGGTACGCTACGCGGACGACGCCCTCTGCGACCTCAACCACGACAATACGGGTTCCCGCAGCAAGCGGTTTGTGATCAAAGCTAGATGCTGTATGTATGGTGTTGCCTGCACCCAAGCGGATCATAACTTCCCCGTAACCAACCTCAGGTACAGGAATGGTGACCTCACCGATTCTGCCAGTTAGTTCACGCATTGAGAAGCCACTGGATACCTCTGAATTCGCCATAGGCTTGATAAACGCAAAAAACACTAGCACTCCAATAACAAGTGCAATTCCTAAAGCAAGCACAACGACCCAGCCCATGGTCAGCCCAGTATACTTTGTCAGTAGTACTCCAGCCCCGCCAAAAGCAGTCATAGCCCCAAGTAGAACGACAGGTCTGAACCAATCAAGACCCGGCAGTTCTAACGCCCCATCCAGCCAGCTACCGAGTACATCCCCGATCAACACGCTAACCACGGTAAAGATTGCCCCTCCTGCCAATAACCACCAAAATAAGGTTTCCATGCGACTCCTCCTTCCATGCACCTTTTCAGTCTGGTTTCCAGTCTATAACTATGTTTACGTATTCAACCTTAAAAAGTTTCAAAATTTACCTCCTATATTCCAAATTAAACCCAAAAAAGCACGTTCGTACGTCTAATGACGCACAAACGTGCCTATTATGCTCCAACCGCTGTTTACAGGGATGCTTTGTAAATTTCGACTACATCTTCGCGATTGAGCTTGTTAAAGCCACCGAAAGGTCCGAATTTCACAGCTTTATCAGCCATTACATCAATTTGGGACGCATCAATATCGTAATCAGCCAGACGGCTTGGTGCACCAATCGAGCTCCAGAAATCACGCAACGCTTGAATACCCTCCAACGCTACTTCTTCATCACTCTTACCTTCTGGGTTCACATGGAACACATTCACAGCCAGCTGTTTGAAGCGTTCAGGCTTCACATGCAGGTTATGTTTCATCCAGTTCGGGAACAGAATAGCCAGTCCTCCACCATGCGGAATATCATAAACAGCAGACACAGCATGCTCAATATTGTGCGTAGCCCAGTCACCTGTCAGCCCCATGTTCAGGAAGCCGTTCAGTGCCATCGTACCACAATACATAATGGTTTCACGCAGCTCGTAGTTTTCCAGATCGTTAACCAGTCCCGGCGCCGCATCTATGACCGTACGCAAAATCGTTTCACACCAGCCCAATTGAACCGGAGTATTGGATTCCAAATGGAAATAATGCTCGAGCGTATGTGACATCATATCCACAATTCCGTAAACCGTTTGATTTTGTGGCAGAGAGTATGTGTTCACCGGATCAAGAATGGAAAACGCAGGAAACGCATGTACGCTACCCCAGCCCAATTTTTCCTGAGTTTTTTCGTTTGTAATAACAGAACCTGCGTTCATTTCAGAGCCGGTTGCAGCCATGGTCAGAACCGTACCTAATGGCAAGGCTGCTTTGGGAGCCGCTTTACGCTCTGCAAAATCCCACATGTCCCCATCATATTTTGCACCGACAGCAATAGCTTTGGAGCAATCCAGTACACTACCACCGCCCACAGCCAGTACAAGGTCGATTTGATTTGTTTTACACAATTCAACACCCTTATGTACCGTAGACAAGCGAGGATTTGGTTCTACACCCGCCAGTTCTGTTACCTCTGCACCAATTTCACCAAGCAATTTTATTACATTATCGTACAAACCGCTGCGCTTAATGCTGCCGCCGCCATATACAAGCAGTACACGTTTTCCATATTTAGGAACTTCACGCTTGAGAGCCTCCAATTGTCCTTTACCGAAGATCAATTGTGTAGGATTATAAAATTCGAATGCTTTCATCGCAAACGTTCGCCTCCAATATTTCTAAAGTTTAATGTTAAGAAACTACTCTATTATAACCTTTATGGTTACAGGAAACAAATTGCTTTATTTTCAGAAAAAAAACCATACTCCTTAAGGAGTATGGTTACATTTCACATCTTGGGAGGGTTCTCGTATTGTATTATGTGGAAACATAAGCAACTTTATTCTCCCAAGGTATAGCCCAATTGTTTCATAAAACGGCCAAACGCTTGCTGACCGGATGGATTCCGTTTATACACTCCTGCGTGCTCTAAAATTTCACTGAATTTCAGTCCAACCTCATTTTGTACGGTACGAACAGCCGTCTCCTTATCAGACAGACGACCGAACCGGGTATTCAACTGGTAAATCCAGTCTGCATGCTTAAACAGTGGATGTCCTTCCTGCTGCATAGCCACGGCCAATTCGTCGTCCCCACACAAGATATCAGCAATTCCATCCAGCTCATCCTTGAGTCGACCTGGTAAGATGGCAAGCCCCATCACCTCGATCAGACCGATATTTTCCTTTTTGATATGATGCATCTCGCGATGGGGATGGAAAATACCTTCCGGATATTCTTCACTCGTTCGATTGTTCCGCAGTACGAGATCCATCTGATATCTTCCTTCAGAATCCCGGCGCACAATCGGCGTTACTGTATTATGCGGAATCGTTTCCCCCTCCAGCTCGGTATGAGAGAGAACGTCTACCGATGGATCACTATAACCCTTCCAGGCTTCAAAAGCAGCATTCCCCGCCTCCAACAGTGCGTCGGGATCTGTTGACGTAAAACGAATGACCGACATCGGCCAGTTTACAATACCTGCCGTAACCTGCGGAAACTCTTCATTATGGTATACGCCGTCCACATCCGCTTTTTCAATTGGGAATGTATGACGACCACCCTGAAAATGATCATGAGTTAGGATCGACCCTCCGACAATAGGCAGATCCGCATTAGAGCCAATGAAATAATGCGGAAACGCTTTCGTAAAGGCCAGCAACCGTCGCAGCGTATCCTTTGTAAGCTTCATAGGTACATGATCATGATGGAACACAATGCAATGCTCGTTGTAATACACATAAGGTGAATATTGAAAAAACCACGGTTCCCCATTCAATTCGACAGGAATAATACGCAAATTTTGGCGGGACGGATGGTTTACTCTCCCGGCATATCCAACGTTTTCATGGCACAATTGACATTTGGGGTAAACAGGCGGCGGTAAAAGCTTCGCCATTGCAATTTCCTTGGGACTTTTTTCTGGCTTGGACAAATTAATCGTAATTTCCATATCTCCGTAAGGCGTTGACTGATTCCAGTACACATTGCTGGCTACCCGATCCATTCGAATGTAGTTCGAATCGATGGATAATTGATAAAAAGCATCTGTAGCCGCTTCTATACCACGTTCAGCCTCCGTTTGATGAAAGTCACGGATGACTTCAGACGGTCTCGCCATTAGCTGACCCATGATTTTGGAATCCAGCAAATCACGATACGTATCCGTGTTTTCAGGGATAATCCCTATGGCAAAACCATAATCTATCAATACATTAAGCACAGGCTGGAGAGCTTCAGGGGCAATAATGCCCCCTGCTTCCCCACCGGAATAAGGCTCCGAAAACCCGAACTGCTCCAATAGCAGATTACGACTGTAATCCGTATCTTGCAGACCAATCAAGCCCTTCTTATGTGCGAATGCAACCAGTTGCTCCACCGCATATAGAGCCGATTGCTGTACAGTTTCGTCGATGTCATGGGCCAGGTGCCGGGAAAGTTCCCGGTCTTGGCCTTTATCTACAGATTGGCGCTCGCTCATATGTCATCGTCTCCCGTCTATTCGTCGCCGTAGCCTTGAGGGTGCGACTGATGCCATCCCCATGCTCCGCTAATAATATCCTCCAGCTGGGTACGTTTTGGACTCCAGCCCAGCACCGAACGGGCCTTGTCAGAAGATGCAACCAATATTGCTGGATCGCCTGCACGGCGGGGTTCTGTCACAACTGGAATGTCGAGTCCAGTAACCTTGCGTGCCGTTTCAATAACTTCCTTCACAGAGAAGCCCTGCCCGTTGCCCAGATTGAATATGTTGCTGTCATTACCTTCACGCAAGTAATTCACTGCGCGCACATGAGCATCCGCCAAATCACTTACATGAATGTAATCACGGACACACGTACCATCAGGTGTCGCATAATCCTCACCAAACACAGCGATATGTGGACGCTGTTTTAATGCTGTCTGGAGCACCAATGGGATCAGATGGCTTTCTGGTCGGTGATCTTCACCGATTTTGCCGCTCTCATGGGCACCAGCCGCATTAAAATACCGTAAAGACACGTATTTGATGCTTAATACTTTATCAAACCAGGACATCATGCGCTCCATCATCAGCTTTGTTTCACCATACACGTTAGTTGGCTCAGTACGGTCACCTTCTTCAATCGGCACCTTTTCCGGTTCGCCATAAGTAGCGGCAGTCGAGGAAAATACGATCTTGCTTACGCCGGCATCTTTCATCGCCTCCAGCAAGCTCAACGTACCAAATACATTGTTGTCATAATACTTCCCAGGATTTTGCATGCTTTCCCCAACCAGCGAGTTGGCTGCAAAATGAATAACAGCGTCGATTTTATTTTCAGAGAACAGTTTGGACAGAAGTTCTTTATCTCTCAAATCACCTTCATACAACTTGCCTCCAAGTAATGCTCCTTTGTGTCCGGTTTGCAAGTTATCCAGCACAACAACTTCTTCTCCCAGATCCAACAGTTCTGCTACGGTATGTGAACCGATATATCCAGCTCCACCTGTGACTAAAATGGCCATGTTATTCGTCCTCCTTCAGTTCTTTAACTCCGTCTCCTGCCTTGCATACATAAAAGCTGGCTTCCAGCCCTGTACGGGTCTGATAAGCTTCGCCGACTTCCTTCACAAAACGTTCCACATCGTCCTCATGAACCAATGAAACCGTACAACCTCCAAACCCAGCCCCTGTCATGCGAGCACCCAGCGTGCCAGGAATGCGTCGTGCTTCTTCCACCATAACATCCAGCTCGGTGCAGCTGACCTCATACAGGTCACGTAATGAATCGTGAGAAGCGTTCATTAGCTGACCGAAAGCTGCAAGTTCATTCGCCGCAAGAGCTTCGACAGAGGCCAGCACACGAGCGTTTTCCTCCACCACATGCTGTGCCCGGCGGCGAACTGTTTCATCTGCAATATGATGCTGAAGCTCTCCAAAGCGAGCCTCATCCAGCTGTGCAAGGTATTCCAATGACGACTCCTGCTGCTGCAAAATGGACAGTGCTTCCGCACATTGACTGCGACGCTCGTTATAGGCTGAATCTACCAAACCGCGGCGCTTATTTGTATTGCCGATCACAAGCTTATAAGCTCCTGTGCGGAATGGCACTTTACGGTACTCCAGCGTATCGCACATCAGCAGGATTGCATGATCAGCCGCTCCGTTCGCTACAGCGAACTGATCCATAATGCCGCAATTGACACCCACGTAATTGTTTTCTGCCCGCTGGGACAACAAAGCGATTTCGACAGTGTCGGTTTTCTGCTTTTCGGTAGTCAAGAAAGCGTAGCCTGTCACGACCTCAATCGAGGCTGAGGAGGATAATCCAGCTCCGTTCGGTATTTCTCCATGATAGAGCAGATCGTATCCGCTAGAAGGATACACTCCCTTTTGAGCCAACTCCACCAGCACACCCACCGGATAATCCACCCACTCATCCGTTTTGCTTTTACCTATCTCTCCGCGGGGGATAGACACTTCATACGACAGGTTTGTCGAAGCAAAATGAATTTGGTCATCATTGCGCGCACGAAGGATCAGCGTCGTACCAAATTCAAGCGCAGCCGGGAGTACATAACCACCATTATAGTCGATATGCTCTCCAATCAGATTGACGCGCCCAGGGGCATGAAATATCAGCAGTTCATTGCTGCTTTCACCATATTTTTCAATAAAATGTTTCTTTAATTCAGTAGAGTTCATATCCGCATCCACCTCATTCACCGTTAGTAAAAGTCTCCCTGATTTCCCTGTAATATCTTAATCAGGTTGACATCTCTTATGATTTCAGTATAAATGAAAGCGTCACACAATGTAATGCATCCATGTGTTTAAGCTATGGATAAATGTGACTTGGACATGTACAATGTAAGTATACCGCATCCGCTAAACTATTCACAAATGCAGGAAGGATGACTCTATTTTGCAAGCGCATTCATATAGTTATGCTGTCGCCTCTAATCCGGTGTTTTATGAAAATAGCCCGCTGCATGTGCTTTTTGCAGGAGAGAGCCAGACCAAATCCGGTCATGCCGTTGGGCCGAAAATCTATGATTACTATCTGCTCCACTTTGTAGAGTCGGGCAAAGGCATCTTTCGAACAGAACAGCACACATATCAGCTTAAAAAAAACGATTTTTTCCTTATTCATCCCGGTCAGCTGGTGAGCTATACCTCTGATGAAGAGGAACCGTGGCGCTATCGTTGGTCTGCCTTTACCGGACACCATACGGAGCAGGTGGTGCAAGAGGCAGGACTGCGTGTTCATCAGCCTGTTTTCCATGCTGTTGAACAAAGTCCTATTCCCGGTTATTTGGAACAAATGCAATTGGCCTTTTACAGCAGAAAATCTAGCTCTCATCTCTCAGCCTTGGGCTACTTGTACCTAATTATGGGGGAAGCAAGTAATTACCTGAGTGACTGGACTGATCCGTCTGGGGCGGATTCGCAAATTCGACGAACAGTCAAACAAATGGTTCAATATATGTCCACTCAGTACGCACATCCCGTATCCATTGAGCAAATGTCTGAAGGGCTTGGTTATAACCGTGCATACTTATCACGAATATTCAAAAAAGAAACGGGCGTCTCCCCCGTCACCTATCTGCTTAAGCTACGGATCGACAAATCACGTCAACTGCTGCGTGAACGTCCTGAGCTGTCGGTCGAGCAAGTGGCTGCATCTGTAGGTTTAACCGATGCTTTATACTTCTCACGTCAATTCAAACGTTTCTGTGGTCAGTCTCCAACCGAGTACCGGAGCAAGGTTAAGCAGTATCCTCAGTTGTAAAGTAAGCTTTGGCAGGTTTCCCTAGCTCCCTGCCAATAACAAACAGCCCGCATCCTTCAAGCGAATGCGGGCTGTTAAGTATATATCGTATAAGAGAATGTGAAATTAGGTCAATGACTCCGAAATGCCTTTTGTCATTAGGCTGTGCCGCTGTCTTGTCCGTTCCCGGCATTTAGAATCGAATCAATCCGGTCCAGCTCCTCCTGTGAAAACTCCAGATTGGATAAGGCTTCAACATTTTCTTCGATTTGGCTTACACGGCTAGCCCCAATCAGGACAGAGGTCAGACGTTCACCGCGTAGAGCCCATGCCAGTGAGAATTGAGCCAAACTTTGTCCACGTGCAGCAGCCATCTGGTTCAAGGCGCGCACCTTGCGAAGAGTTTCAGGCGTCACATGGTTCTCATTCAGGAAAACCGATGTGCTTGCTGCACGTGAATCCTCGGGGATTCCGTTCAAATATTTATTGGTCAGCAGTCCCTGAGCCAGTGGGCAAAAGGCAATGCTGCCTATCCCGTTTTCGTCCAGTACATCTTGTAATCCATTTTCAATCCAGCGGTCAAGCAGAGAGTATCTCGGCTGATGGATCAACATCGGTGTGCCAAGCTCCTTCAAAATACGAGCTGCTTCTGCCGTTTGCTCTGCACTATAATTAGACACACCCACATACAGCGCTTTACCGGAACGTACGATATGATCCAGTGCTCCCATCGTTTCTTCCAGCGGCGTATTCGGATCGAAGCGGTGAGAGTAGAATATATCGACATAGTCCAGCCCCATTCGCTTCAGACTCTGATCCAGACTGGATATCATATACTTGCGAGATCCCCAGTCACCATATGGACCTTCCCACATATGGTAGCCTGCTTTGGTGGAGATAACCAATTCATCCCGGTACGGCTTCATATCACTGGCTAACACTTGTCCGAAAAATTCCTCAGCTGAACCCGCAGGAGGACCATAGTTATTAGCTAAATCAAAATGCGTAATGCCCAGATCAAAGGAGCGAGTAATCATGCTGCGACCATTCTCCGCGTTGTTAATCCCGCCAAAATTGTGCCACAAGCCCAGCGAAATAGCGGGCAGTTTAAGACCTGATCTCCCTGTACGGTTATATTTCATACTTTCATAACGATCTTCGCCAGCTAAATAAACCATGCTATCACAGCCTCTCTCGAAACATTGTTATGTCCATCACAACATCATCATAGCGCTTTTATCCGGGCGTTGACAAGAAAACGATTACAAGCCCAATTGATGAGCAAGTTTTTCCATAACCTTACCGATCGGTTCAGTGATTAAAAGATCCGCCTTGTGATCATATGAGGTGGGGTCTGTATTCAGCAGCACTGTATGTTTTCCGCGAAAATAAGTAATCAAGCCTGCCGCAGGATGGACTGTTAGTGACGTTCCTCCAATTAACAGCAGATCTGCTTGAGAAATGGCCTGAATGGATTGCATAAGGGTATCTTGATTCAACTCTTCCTCATATAAAACGACATCCGGTTTAATCATTCCTCCATCTAACGGACATTTAGGTACAATCTCGGAACTGTTCATCACTTCATTTAGACCGTAAAAGCGGCCGCATTCCATACAGTAGTTGCGATGTATCGAGCCGTGAAGCTCCATTACATTCATACTCCCTGCAGCCTGGTGTAATCCGTCAATATTTTGCGTCACAACCGCTTTAAGACGGCCTTGCTTTTCCAAAGACGCGAGGAAATGATGACAGCCGTTCGGCTTCGCATCGGGATGCAGCATTTTGCTGCGATAGAAACCGAAGAATACTTCAGGATGCTTCACAAAAAAAGAGCGGCTAAGCATAACCTCGGGAGAATAAGGTAATTTTTCCTCGCTCTGATACAAGCCTGCTGCTGAACGAAAATCTGGAATACCACTTTCCGTCGATGTCCCTGCTCCGCCGAAAAAAACAATATTATGCGATTGCTGTATCCAATCCGCCAACGTATTAACTTTCATGCTCTACGCACCTCCAGCTCTTTATATCCACGAACCACCTTATCCGCATCCAGCAAATGACCGGAACGCTCCGGTTCCGGCGCAAATCCAATGGCTAGCCGTACTCCGGCACGCTTGCCCATCTGCATATCCCCATTACTGTCTCCGATCACTACCACGTCCGCTGGCGACAGCCCTAGTAACGCGCAAGCTGTTTCAGCCATTTCCGGGTCAGGCTTGCCGTATGTAACCCTATCATGTCCGATGATCTCGTCAAAATAGGATGTCAGCCCCATCCACTCCAAATGCTCTTGTGCAGCCTCTGTACTGTCAGAGGTCACAACCGCCAGCTTCAATCCGGCAAGGCGACTTTGCTCCAATAAGGTCCGCAACCCCGGAAACACCTTCGCTGCCCGATGTCGGCGGACGTCAGCCATCGCTGTTTTATTAAATTCGCGGACAAGCCGCACAGCTTCATTCCACGGAACACCGGCAGTATAAAGCTGCCAAGCCAGCACACCTGTACTTTCATCCACCGTCCCCATTGCCAGCGGACCAGAAGGATCGTAACCGATCACACGCCCCTCCTGATCGTGAACAGTGCCTAGAATGTTGCCTTTCTCCATCGTAAAACCGGCTCCCGCCACGACAAGATGCTGCTCCATCATATCCAGTATAGAACGAGCCCAAGGGCCCCACAACTGAATAAAATCCAGTAGTGTGCCATCTTTATCGAATAAGATGCCACGGCATGAGTATCGCTTCCCCTGCACGATCAGCTCAGACATGCATCACACCTCCTTTACGGGTTCTTAGGAGCTGAATCTACACTCTCTTTCATCCAGTCCTGTAAAGCCGTTACCGTCTGATTCCATTGCTCAACGGCGCTAATTTTCGCAGGGTTATCCCCTTTCTGGGCACCGTAACTGCCAAATTGGGCATGGTTCCCCCCTTCGACTGTAAAATACAGCGTGTTGGCAGGTAAATAAGTTCTCCCACTTTGGACATTTTTCATCTGGATGACTCCATCATCACTTCCTAGTAGAGAAATCACTGGCAGATTTTTATCCTTTAAATTACCCTTGTTATCCGGGTAGGAAGCAAGGAAAAATACACCTTTAACCTGATCAGGATGTGCAGCTGCATATCGGGCCGCCATCACACCACCTAACGAATGTCCTCCAATAACAAAGGCTTCCTTCGGGTACGCCTTTAGCACTTCATTCGCCAAATCCGGTGAGATCAATGCAAGGTTCAGTGGCATTTTTACAATGATCACATGGTGACCCTTTTCTGCCAGACGGCGTGCCAAGGGCGCATAGCTTTCGGGTTTAACCAACGCTCCTGGGTACAAAATGACTCCTGATCCACTTCCTTCGGTAGGCTCAAAACTTAACCAATGCTCTTGCTCATCTACTTTCACAGTATCTGCTATTTCGGCTAATGCAGCAGCAGCCGTCTCGTCAGGCTGATAAGGCGTAAATACCTTCCATGCTCCCCAACCCGCAATTAGCACAATGACAATTAGGATGCCTAAAAGAATTTTCCATATTTTCCGAGATCCGCGTGTTCCATAGGAGTTGTATGATCTTCTTGTTCTTCTTCTCATCGTATAAGTTCCTTTCGACTTTCGTACCTCGTGATTCGTAACTTGAATCTAAATGGTGTCGCTGTATTTGTTAGCATAACTATAACCTTGTTAGGGTAACATCGTTGCCTGTACAGGGTCAAATTAGCACACGTTTCCAGACATAAGCCCATCTTTATTCCGTGTTCAAGCTTTCGCCACATAAAAAGGACATGATAACGCTTACTATTGTGAATAAAATCACAATGTTACAATCCAGAGTATCGTACCTTGTTCCTTGTAAAGAATTATTTTTTAAATAGTTTAGTCGGCAGAAGCCGTTCGGAGGGAAACACATGACGACAAGCCATGATGTACAAGGGGAAAGCTTTTTTCTCAATTTGCGATTTCTGTTGATTATATGCGTATTTGCAGGAAACGCCCTGGAGCCATTAGTCGGTTCACTTCATCTTGCCCAACAATGGTTCAGCTGGATATTCATGTTTCATATGCCGTTGTTTGTTCTCGTTACAGGCTACTTTGCCAAAACCACTTTAACGGGTCTCGCAGGACAAAAGGTTCTGCTTCAGATCGGTATGCAATATCTGATTTTCCAATCCCTTTATTCAATTTTGGATGTCGTAATCTTTCACGTTCCCCATATCCATCATTCTTTTTTTGCTCCTTATCTGCTGCTTTGGTTCCTTGCCAGCCACATCTGCTGGAGACTGCTGTTGCTATCTTTCCAGAAAATACCACCAGTCTTCCAACTGGGTATATCCGTGCTGCTGGGTATCCTTGTCGGATATCTCCCCGTAGACGGTATATGGCTAAGCGTATGCAGAACCTTTGTTTATTTGCCTTACTTTGTAGCAGGTTATCATTTGAATTATGCCGACGTTCGACGCTTCTTCACAACACCTGTCCGTATAATCGCCGGTATTGTATCTCTTTTACTTATGGTACTGGCTGGAACGTCGTATTTTGGCATCCCGGCAGGCTGGCTATATGGCAACATGACTTATGGTGAACTGGGCCATACCGAATGGTACGCAGGGATTTACCGTATCGGCATTTATGGAGTTCAATGGATAGCATCTATGGCGTTTCTAAGCTTTGTTCCAGCCGTCACAGGACGTATAACCGAGATGGGACGACGTACATTATATGTCTTTTTGCTGCATGGCTTAATCGTCCGTTCCGTTGTTGCAAAGGGGGTCTACGAGTATATAGATACTCCTGTGGAAGTCATGTTGATTCTAGTGTGCGCCACAGGTCTGTGCTGTCTGTTGACCATGCCTTGGGTTCGAACTGCAACACGGCCTCTGATTGAGCCACAGGTAGAGTGGATGTTGAAGCCCGCTCCTTATCTTTTTAGACGGTCTGCGTAACTTTTTATCCATTTATATTTCACAATCAGCACGCGACAACCCACTTACAGACGAGAATGGAAGTGGGTTTCCCCCTCTTTACTTCGCGCATAGTGCCTGTTTCATACAGGCAAGATGTGGTAAGTAAATGATACGCGCAACAAAAAACAACTTTTAATAAGGAGTGATTTGTAATGGCACGTAATCAAAATCAGGGTAAAATGAGTCGCGAAGAAGCAGGCCGTATGGGTGGGGAAGCTACCTCCAAGAAGCACAATAAGGAATTTTATCAGGAGATTGGCAAGAAAGGCGGACAAGCAACCGCAAACTCACATGATAAAGAGTTTTATCAGGAAATCGGCAAAAAGGGCGGCGATGCTACAGCTGAGTCGCATGACAAAAATTTCTATAGAGACATCGGTCGTAAAGGTGGCAGAAATTAAAATATAGTTTTATATTCCACCCCCCTTTAACATAAAAACAAGTCTGAGCCCTTCCGTTTATTACGGAATGGGCTTTTCCTATTTATCCGATAGGCTAATATATCAGGATATCAGAGTTTTGAAGAATCCAATTCAAATCCTTACAGATGCAATATATAGATAAATAAAACTGTTCCTATCTATATATTGTTGCTTACAGAACACTTCTATACTTTTTTCAAAATCCTCATATATGTAGAAATATGCGCACAACTATGATAGACTCTTTAGAAAACATCTGCGCTATTACGGCGTTCATTGAACGCCATACCATTTTTATACTTTGGGGGGAAACCAGCATCATGACAGCTAAGACGAAAATGCGTTCCGATATGATTAAAAAAGGCTTTGACCGCGCTCCTCACCGCAGCTTGCTGCGCGCAGCGGGCGTCAAAGAAGAAGATTTTGACAAACCGTTTATTGCGGTATGCAACTCGTATATTGACATCGTACCGGGCCACGTCCATTTGCAGGAATTTGGCAAAATTGTCAAGCAGGCCATTCGTGAAGCAGGCGGTGTACCTTTCGAATTTAACACTATTGGTGTAGATGACGGCATTGCCATGGGACACATCGGTATGCGTTATTCTCTGCCAAGTCGTGAAATTATTGCAGACTCTCTGGAAACTGTCGTTTCCGCTCACTGGTTTGACGGCATGGTATGTATTCCTAACTGCGATAAAATTACCCCTGGCATGATGATGGGGGCATTGCGTGTTAACATTCCGACTATTTTCGTCAGCGGCGGTCCTATGAAAGCTGGTAAAGATAAGAACGGACGCTCTATTTCCCTGACTTCCGTCTTCGAAGGTGTAGGTGCATTCCAGGCTGGCAAAATCGATGATCAAAGTTTGCTTGAGCTAGAACAATACGGCTGTCCAACTTGCGGCTCCTGTTCAGGAATGTTCACAGCGAATTCTATGAACTGTCTCGCAGAAGCGATGGGACTGGCTATGCCAGGTAATGGCACCATCCTCGCCGTAGCAGAAGAACGCAAAGAATTCGTCAAACAATCTGCGCGCCAATTGATGGAATTGATTAAGCTTGATCTCAAACCACGTGATATCGTGACGAAAGAAGCCATTGATAATGCATTTGCACTGGATATGGCAATGGGTGGTTCTACGAATACCGTATTGCATACATTGGCACTTGCCCATGAAGCTGAGGTTGACTACCCTATCGAACGCATCAATGAAGTCGCGAACCGTGTACCTCATTTGTCCAAATTGGCACCTGCTTCCGACTATCACATTGAGGATGTTCATAATGCAGGTGGCGTAAGCGCAGTGCTGAATGAGCTATTGAAGAAACCGGGCGCATTGCATGGTGACTGTATTACTGTAACTGGGAAAACCCTTCGTGAAAACGTAGAGGGTCAAGAAATTTTGGACACTAACGTCATCCACAAATTGGACAACCCTTATTCCGAGCGCGGCGGTCTAGCTGTATTATTCGGCAATTTGGCACCACAAGGCTCCATTATTAAAGTCGGTGCGGTTGATCCTTCTGTTGGCGGTTATCACAAAGGCCCTGCCATCTGCTTTGATTCACAGGAAGATGCACTGGCTGGCATCGCTAACGGTAAAATTGCCGAAGGACATGTTGTTGTTATTCGTTATGAAGGTCCTAAGGGCGGACCTGGTATGCCTGAAATGCTCGCTCCGACTTCACAAATCGTGGGCATGGGGCTTGGTGCCAAGGTTGGTCTGATTACAGACGGACGATTCTCAGGTGCTTCCCGTGGTATCTCCATCGGTCATATTTCCCCCGAAGCAGCAGAAGGCGGACCTATCGCTTTTGTTGAGGACGGCGATATCATTGAGCTAGACCTGAACAATCGTAAGATTGAGCTTCACATTACGGACGAAGAATTCGACCGTCGTCGTGCCAATTGGAAAGGCTTCGAGCCGAAAGTAAAGACAGGCTACCTGGCCCGTTATTCCAAGCTGGTGACGAACGCAAGTAACGGCGGAATTATGAAAATCTAAGTGCTTTGCCAATATAGATTATTATATGAACTACTAAAAAGCCACTCGACCCCTACAAAGGATCGAGTGGCTTTTTTTATTAGGTCAACTGCTTGATCCTGTATCCGCTGTTTGTGAAGCCCTAATCGAAGCATACATAGGCTCACCTTCTTCTATCATTTCACTGTTGAGTGTATGAACAACATCCCTTTGATCAGTTGGATCAAAAGCCTGGTCTGCCCGGTGCGAATCCCCCGGTTGGAAACGATCAAACAAGGTATCAATGGGCATCACGATTAGTTTCGGTATCATGACCTCTTTTTTTTCATTCAATTGTTCTGAACCCGAAGGATGGATAATACGAAATAACAGCTTTAAATATACAGTAGATGCATGCTTAAACAGTCCTTGGGGAAGCTCCCGAACTTGAAAGCCTAATTTTTCAGGTCCTCGATGAATCATACTTACTGCATAGATCGCCTTTACACCCTTCATACCAGAATCATGTACAACCCGTTGAGTAAGATCAGGCAGTTGCCTTTTCACAACTCGAATCAATTGAATCGCTAGATGTACCAAGGACTTTGCCGACGATCCCAATTGAAACAACATTTTATTGTCAAAATGAAGCTCAATTATGGGATCCCCTTTTTCCAGCCACCTACCATTCTCCATGTTAATATTGGGTCCATGATAGATACGGCGACGATAATAAAAGATCGTGTTATCCTTGCTAACAGGACGAAGGCGGAACAAGGCGTGAAAAAGGCGCTCGTATTGTAGCCATCCGAATACCATCGTTCTTTTCATCCAATCTGTACTGGACAAGCAGGAGACAGTGGAATGATAGCCAGATTGACGGCAAAACAATGTATCCACGCGGACGCTGCGTAATTGCCGTTCCTGGGCGACCCTCAATAGCTTTTCTAGCGCAATGAGCATATTCTGTGGCGCTTCTGCGTCTGCCCCCAAGGTCGTACCACAGTCATGGAGCAGCATCACCTCGCCACCCCTCAGCTTTTTGAGCATTCTTTCTGCTAATTGTTTCGCTCCAATGCTGGCCTTCCAGTCACCAAACATAGAGGACCATAATACGATTCGACGACCATTGTTTTTGGAAATATCAAAAAAGTTCACAATCCCCCAAGGTGGACGATAAAAGGTCGTTCCTTCGCCAGTTACTCGACGAATGACTGACTCTGTCTGGGCAATTTGTCTTCTAACAGTAACAGGCCGCATAAGCCAATTCGATTTGTGCACATAATTGTGAATACCGATCAGATGACCTTCATCATGCATGCGCTTCAGAAGCTCAGGGTGTTTTTCGGCATTCAACCCTACAACAAAAAAAGTAGCCTTGGCATCAAAACGCTTGAGTAAATCGAGCAACTGTGGTGTATAGACTGGATCAGGACCATCATCAAAGGTTAGCGCATATTCTTGGTCACTTTTGCCACGCCTAAACACCCGGAAACCAAATATACGACTCACCAGCGCCGGAATAAAAGCATAAAAAGTTGAAATGTAAAACATCCATAACAGCAAAGTCTGCACGTTTTATCCCCACTTTTCTATTCTGAACTTCCAAGCAGGCCTCCTGAGGAAAACTCACTTACTTATATGTTATCACAATGATGTAAGCATGCCGAGATTTTGCCATTGCTACTGGTCAGCATTGAGATTCAATTTAGTGTACAATAAATAAAAATCTTAAAGGAGTCGTTGTATACATATGCTTCCATTGTACAAAAAATATTGGCGTACTGTTTTTGATATCGGTCTGATCGTATTAACCGTGTATTTAATTATGTTCGTATCCAGCAAGCTGTATCAGCTAGCAGCACCTGTGTTCCTTTCATTCGTCGTGTTTTGGTGCATTGAACCTGCTGCCCGTTATTTTCATCGCAAAGGCATGAAAAAACCCTTCGCCTCCGCACTCTCCGTATTGCTGTTTATCATCTTATTAATGGCTATTTTTTTCGGATTGGGCCTGATCCTGGTTACTCAATTTACAAAAGTCGCGCAAAACCTCCCACATTATACCCAGATTATCCAAACGGAATTCACGCGGATTCTTCATCTTTCTCAAGATAAAATTGCTGCCTTGCCTCCGGGTGTTACCGAACGTGTGAATGATTATTTTGCGACTGCTACCACCATTGCTACGAAATGGGCACAGCTAGGGTTATCTTTTTTCATTCAATTTCTCAGCTCTTTCACTGTTTTTATGGGCAACTTTGCGGTTGCCATCATTTTAGCGTTCTTTTTGAGTATGGAAATTAATCTCTGGAAAGGAATTGCCCGCAGTAAAACACCGAAGACACTAAAAACGGCGTACCTTTTTCTAAAAAATCATGTACTTAAAGCCATTTCCGCCTTTCTCAAGGCTCAAGCCTTACTGGTAGGAATTACCTTTGTGCTCGTATTTATAGGTTTACTCATTTTGCAAGTAGATAATGCCCTATCGTTGGCGCTCGTAGCAGCTTTGTTTGATATTCTGCCGTTGTTGGGTGTACCTGTTATCTTTATTCCGTGGGCAGTGTATTTGTTCATCACGGGGAATACCGGCTTGGCTGTAGGCTTGCTTATTGTCATGGCTGTCACCGTGATTGTGCGCCAGTTGGCGGAGCCCAAAATTACTGGTAATTCTATCGGCGTCTCATCTGCCTATCTAATGCTTTCCTTTGCCATTATATCGTTATCCATCTTCGGATTGGCCGGATTAATCCTATCCCCCATTCTGATCATTTTGCTCAAGGAATTGTGGCAGCAAGGTTATTTGCAGCAATGGATTCGGTTTCCGACTGAGGAATTTGACGAGCCTCCTTTTATCGTCAAAATTCAGGAGGAAGAGCGTGAAGCTACTCGCAGGACTCAAGAGGATTGAGCTAGCAGATCCATGACTTGGCCGAACAGTGCTGTGGCCTGATTTGCAGCATGCGTTGAAGCATTTTGCACAAGAACGGCAACCGCATAACGTGGCCGCTCTATCGGACCGTAACCAATAAACCACTGGTGATTTATGGGGCGACCGTTTTTTAAAGCTTGGGCCGTACCCGATTTACCGGCCAGCTTCCAGGTTTTGTTACGCAAGGAGGCACCTGTACCGTGTGTCACAACTTGTTCCATTGCT
The DNA here is from genome assembly GCF_054113385.1 of Paenibacillus sp. ALE2. Classification (NCBI taxonomy): domain Bacteria; kingdom Bacillati; phylum Bacillota; class Bacilli; order Caryophanales; family Paenibacillaceae; genus Paenibacillus; species Paenibacillus sp. ALE2. The sequence goes on along the minus strand of NZ_CM134213.1, from coordinate 3,083,865 downwards.
TCACGAAGCGTATGAGCCGTGGATGTGCGAATCGAGCGGCTGCCTTGGGGTAAAGGAGCAGCGTGAGCAGGTAGCTCCAGCAAGGTGCTTCCGTCTGCGTAGCTGACGCGTTTTACGATGCGCGGTGCATGTACTTGACCATCGTGCAGCAAGGTGACGATGAGGTTAGCTGCTTGGAGAGGCGTCACCAGCACATCACGCTGGCCGATAGCTGTCTGCACACGTACGCCTGGATCAGATGCATTTGTATGGGAGCCGAATACGGCTCCCTTTTCTTCGTGATCCATCGGTCTGAATTGAGGTAGTCCTGCCAGATCCCGGTCCTGCCAGCCCACGGTTCGACTCAATCCTAGTGCAGAGGCTGCGGCCTGAATTTGCTCGGCGTTAAGCCGTTCGCCGAGATGGGCGAACACACTATTACAGGATACGGCAAGCCCTTCCTCCAGGTTCAGGGTTCCGTGTCCTTCTTTTTTCCAGCATGACAAGCCGTACTTGCCATAGGCTCCATGACAATGAAATTGCTCCTGCGGTTGAACCACACCTGATTCAAGTGCAGCCGCAGCCGTAACCAACTTAAAAATAGAACCAGGCGTTACTGCTTTGAGAGCACGATTAGACCAGTCTGTTTTCTGCTGCGGATCAACATGAGCGGGATTATAGAAAGGACGAGACACCATCGCCATCACATCCGCGTTGCCTGCATCAAGCACAACGACTGCTCCTTCTGCCAAGTGGTTAGATTCTGTCAGCTTCTCAATCTGTTCCTGCAACGGGAGATCAATTGTAGTCTGCACCTGTAATGGATAGTGACTATTGGATGGAGCACTGACACGAAGCGGGACATGAGTCAATGGACGACGTTGGGCATCTACAAACCGAGAGACGAATGTCTCACCAACGCCGCTTAGCAGCGGCTCTAGCGTTCTTTCCAGGCCAGCTGCCCCCATCGGTAGTTCACTTGCTCGTTCACCACGTTCATACATAAAACCAAGCCATTGTCTGCCATTGGGCAAGTCCCTATAACGTTGCGCATACGGTACAAGCTCTATGAGCGAAGGGGCTAACTTCAGCAGTCTGCCCGCTTCATTCGGATGGATTTGTACAGGCTCTCCACGTCCATCCCTCCATATGAGCGGAGATTGCAGCCCCTTCCATTGCGTCAACAGTTGCCCTTTACTCGTATGCAATAACTTGGCCAGCTCCTGTCCATGCGAAGCTGCTCGGCCATCTACATCGGGAAAAAGCACTGGCGTCCATACGACTCCTCCAGTCAAGGGCTGCCCGTGTCGGTCCGTAAACTGTCCACGCCCAGTATCAATAGCGATTCCTTCCTGTCGCTGACGTACTGACATTTCTTTAAGCGAATGCCCCCCATAAAGTGACAAATGAATACCCGCTGTTCCCTGAATCCAAGCCAGTCGGAAACATAAAATCAGTAGCGATACCATGATCCCCAGGGCTATATATGCAATTCGACGGTGACGAATGAAACTGCTATGACGCCTAGACACATCCATCCTCCTTTCATCATTTTTCCAGTAGTATGTCCGGTGATGGAAAAAGAAAACCCACTCAACATGTAATGTTGAATGGGTTACCGAATTTATTGGATATCTAGTGATGAATATGGGCTACAACCTAAAATTTCATCTAACGAATAATATACCGTTATAAAAATAGTAATGGCTAGAACCACCCAGGCCCACTTTGTGTTTGTATTCATAATCTGCTTTCCTTCTTAAGAGATTTCCCTGATAACCTTGATTTTACAACACCTACACTGTAAACCTTGAAAGCTGTTCTTTCAAATTCACTGAAACTCCTTCCAGCTTATCAGACAAGCCTACCAGCTGATTACCGATATTGGCCTGCTCATTACTGAGAGAAGCGACTTCCTGCGAAGTAGCAGAGGATTGCTCGGCTACCGCACTAACATTGGTCATTGCCTCAGACAAAGTAGTCTGCGATTCACTCAGATGATGAATGGAGGCGGTGACTGTTCCCAACCGAAGCGCGAACTCGCCCATTTGCTGCTGCACCGATTGGAAAATGTCCGTCGTTTCTCGTACGGCTCCCATCTGCTCCCGGAACAGCGGGTACACTTCAGATAACGCTTGCACCGTTTCATTCATCTCATTGACGATATTATTCGTAATCCCTGTAGCTGTACGAATGGCTTGACGTGATTGTTCTGCCAACTGACGGACCTCATTTGCAACCACCATAAAACCACGCCCGGCTGTCCCTGCTCGTGCCGCTTCAATCGTCGCATTCAGGGATAGAATGTTCGTTTGTTTAGCAATATCCTGCAATACGTCCAGCACCTTAAAGACATCGGAAGTTGTCTTCTTCAGTTCATCTACTTTGCCTACCAAAGCATGCGTAGTTTCTTCCGTAACTTTAGTCTTGCTCAATAGATTTTTCAGCTGAATTGTCCCTTTTTCACTGGACTGTTCAACTTCTTGTGCGACCAGACTCATTTCATAATTAGAAGTCATAACCGTATCCATTTTCTGGGATATATTCCCCGTTAATCCGCTACCACGTTCCGCCTCTGTTGCTAAACTGGTGGCACCATGAGCAATCTCTTCCGTCGCAGCTGCAATTTCTTTGGCTGAAACGGCTGTCTTCTTCGAGGCATCACTCAGTTCCGTCGCTGTATTCAGTACCTCCTGTGCTGATGCATTCGTCTGTTCTACCAGCAGTGTAATTTGCTCCATCATTGTATCAAAGCTAGCGGACAACTGCCCAATTTCATCCTGAGCCTTATAGTTCGTTCGGATTTGCAAGTTGCCTTTGGCGCCTTCAATCATTAAATCCTTCAGGTGTGTCAGTGGACGAGCCACGAGGCGCACGATCCATAGGCCGATGAACAATGCAATGAGTGCAGCCACCGCAGCAAATACCCATGTCGTAGTTAGAATCCCCTTAGCGTCTCTCACCAGCTCAGATACAGGTACTACACCCACGAGAATCCATTTGGAAGTTCCCAGTGTATTATGAACTGTAAGCACACTTTGCTCTTTGCCATCTGCTACCTGCTCCATAATTTGATTTCCTTCGATCCCTTCAAGCTTGGAAACGTAATCCAGCTTTGTCTTTCCTCCGGCCAAGCTCTCATTGTTAGAACCTACAAACTCCCCCTTGTCTGTCACTAAGCTAATCATACTGCCTGAGCCCAAATTAACACCTTTTAACTCGTCCTCTACCGCACTAGCCTTTAAATCCATAACCAGAACATAAGTCCCTCCCAACCCGGACATGCTGTTCATGGATCGTGCCAGACGAAAGGTCTTGCTGCCATTGTCATTCACCTGCGTAGGTAGCCAAACCATTCCCTTGTTTTTCAAAATATCCTTAAACCATGCTTCCTGCCGTACATCCTTTTGTGTTCCGGTACCCATTGCAGCTAAACTGGTTTCTTCCGGGTACAAATACAATGAATCTATCGCTTTATTTGTAAAAGCAATATTGGTTAATTTCTTGTTTACTTCTCCCATAGCAACAAAAGATGCAAAGGGATTTTTATCTTGCTTTACAGCCTTTTGCAACTGATCACTTAATTCAGTATCGAAAAATACCTGTGTCGATGTGTCTTGAAAGCGCTCTAAAATAATATCAAGCTTTTCCGAAGTTTGCTGAACCGTTTGCTGATACGCTGTAGCTGCATTTTGCTCAATCGTGCTTTTAGCTCTGTAGTACGAGAGCATTCCCAAGCTGACCACAAATAACATAATGGCCGCAAAAAAGATCAGAAACAACTTCATCCCAACCGAACGGATCGGATTATAGTTTTTGACTAAATGCATAAAATCCTTACTGTATCTTTCAGGCTTAAGTAAACGCTTTAAATTGTTTGTGCATTTACGTAAGACCTCAGGTACCCAGGGAGTCCCCTTCGAAGACATCACAACCGTCTCCTCCCCTTTATCCGTTGTTACTTTACTTCCTTTTAAACCTTTCATTTGATCCTTTTTCTTGGGTTGCCTTTTTGCTGTATTCCCCTCTTTTTTCCGAAAACCCATTCCTCTCACCTACCACTATATAATTAGTTTCTTGTTCCACGTCATCCATTATGTATCTATTATCTATATAGTCTCTATCGGAACTATTCGACAAGGAATGTAGCTTTCCTTTGAGTACCCACTAAATTTTGTGAAACTTTTTTCCTAGAAAACTATTCAAAAAAAAGCCTCTCCAACCGATAGGAGAGGCTTTTGAATCTTTTAACTTGTGACTTAAGACTTATTTACTTCTTTTTACGCATCATATCAAAATATGATACAGGCTGATCTACCTTCATTTTGATTCGTTGAAGCGGATGACGTGCAGCATCTAATTCGTTGCCTTCCTCATCCCAGATCGTTCCGACCGTTTGCTTGAAAAAGGTTCCGTTCGGACCGAAAAATTCAATTTCATGACCTGGTTTAAAATGGTTGCGTTGTTGAATCGTTGCGATGCCACTTGCAGCATCGTAGTCCATGACCAGTCCGGCAAAATCATAAGGGACCGCTTTTTCTTCCGGCTCATAAATATGATCCTCATGATCCGGTGTATCATAGAAGAATCCAGTATTTAACGGACGATTGGCTGCCTTGTTAATTTCTTCAATCCATTCTGGTTTGAGTACATAATTTTCCGGATCAGCCATATAGGAATCAATCGCTTGACGGTAGACATTCACGACCGTAGCCACATAGTGGATGGACTTCATACGTCCCTCCACTTTAAAGCTGTCTACACCCACATCAATCAGATCAGGAATATTTTCAATCATACACAGATCCTTGGAACCCATAGAAAAAGCATTATCGCTCTCTTCAAACAATGGAAGCTGGTTAACGCCAAGCTGGAACTGTTTTAGTACATTGTTGTCCTGTGCCTCTTCCTCAGATATCCAAACCTCACCTGGACGGGCATCCTCAAACAAATCATATTTCCAGCGGCAAGACTGACAACATCCTCCACGATTAGAATCTCGGTCTGTAAAATGATTGGATAACACACAGCGACCGGAAAATGAAGAGCACATTGCACCGTGGACAAAAGCTTCGATTTCGATGTCCACATGCTTTTTAATTTCTTCGATTTCCTCCAAGCTGGTTTCACGTCCGAGTACCACACGCGGCAGTCCCTCGTCTTTCCAGAACTTTACCGCTTGCCAATTCAGCGTGGACTGCTGTGTGCTCAAATGCACTTCCAATCCGGGAACTGCCCGCAATGCCACGGATACAATAGCCGGATCAGCGACGATAACAGCATGAATTCCTACTTCATACAGATTGCGCAAGTATTCCTCAATTCCGGCAATATCTTCATTGTGAGCATAGATATTAGTCGCCACAAGCACCTTAGCACCGTACTTGTTGGCGAATTCCACACCTTCACGCATTTCTTCAAAACTGAAATTATCGGCGTTAGAACGCAGACCGTATTTTTGCCCACCTATATATACAGCATCCGCGCCATAGTGAACGGCAAACTTCAGCTTTTCTAGATTTCCGGCAGGAGCCAACAACTCCGGCTTATCCAAACGATTTCGTTTACCTGTATATTTTCTCGTTTTGGTGATCGTTCCCATGACGTTCCCCCCTCTGTAATTTCATTTTGTAATTAATAAACCTGCTCTTTGTAGAAAAATCCGAAGGAAAGTTCCCGTTCAGGGTCTTGAAGGCGGCGAACCTCATCCAGCCAGCTTTCATCATAAACATAAGCATCCGGGTCGGCTGTATAACTGTCTATAGCTTTACGGTAAGCACGGACAACTGCCTCATTGTAAGCGGTAGGTTTCAACAAGCCCTCGATCTTAAAGCTGTGCACGCCCGCCTCCATCAGAATATGCAGATCCTCCATGATACAAAAATCATCCGAACTCATAATATGTGTCCCGTTGATATCTTCGTAAATGGGGAACTTCTCTTCCTTCCGCTCTGCTTCAATCAGAAACAAGCCACGCCCTCTACCGAGATCACCTTCTACCGTGCGACCTTGGTGCAGCATATAGCTTTGAACAAGCTTACGCTTGGAGTGATAAATATTGGTCATTCCATGTACCTGAACCTGTGCTTCTATGTTCAACTTTGGAATCATTTCCGTAATTTCATCCATACTGAGCTCACGAGCCAAGATGACACGTGACGCCCCTTTTTCACCCCAGTAGTTGGCGGTTGCGAAGTTGGTAGAAATCATCTCTCCGTTCCAGAAGAGTTTCAGATGAGGGGCATATTCCTTCACAGCCATGAGCACTGCTGGATCATTAAACTCAATGGCGTCTACGCCGCATCCAGCTATGGTCTGCACATATTCGGGAAGAAGTGGCAATAGCTCATTCGTCATCAAATTCGTCATAGATACATATACCTGCGCTGCATGCTTCCGTGCCTCTTCCACAACCTCACGGATTTGGTCCGGGGTAAAATGTCCTGGCAGTCGCATGCCAAAGCGGTCATCTCCAATCAGCAATGCAGTTGCTCCAGCCTCCAGCATATGGCGGGCATCCTCCGGAGAGCTGGCAGTTGCCAGCAGTTCGGGTTTGTAAGCCATAGGCTCACCTCCTAATTTGTCTTACGGTTACTTATCTGAATGTTATGCAAATGTTCTTTATATGTTTTGGCAAATAAATGTTTATGTGTCCCATCTTTTTTGGTCACATAAAATAAATAATCTGTAGATTTTGGCTGTAGAGCCGCCACCACTGATTTCAGACTGGGACTTGCAATCGGTCCTGGCGGAAGTCCCTGATGCATATACGTATTATAAGGACTTTCTACAGCCAAATCCTTGTAATACAGTCGTTCCTTTTGCTTGTCCAGCATATATTGAACTGTAGCATCAATTTCCAGCTTTTTATCCTGTTGAAGACGGTTATAAATAACGCCAGCTACGACAGGCCGCTCATCGTCTACAACTACCTCGCGCTCTACCAGAGAAGCAACTGTCAGCAGCTGATGCAGTGTTTCACCCCGTTGCTGCAACCCGGCATCCAAGTCAGAAATGGTATCCAGACGTTTTTGCGTCTGCTCCAGCATCGTCTGAATGATATCCTTGGTTGTGCTTCCTTTTTTCAGTTCATAGGTTTCCGGGAAAAGATAGCCTTCCAGCGCATAGCGAAGCCCCGTCTGCTTTGGTATGTCCCGCACCAGCGTGACGTCAAAAGCGGACGGATCGTTGGCCAGCTGCAAAAATTGCTGCCGGTCCGCCAGTCCTTCCTTTTGCAGTTTATCTGCCATCTGTCTAATCGTAAAACCCTCCGGGATTGTAAAACGAATCATTTCCTCTTTGACTACGTCCCCAGCCGATAGCTTGGCAATCAACTGATCAAAGGTTGCGCCAGGCTGCGCTTCATATTTTCCAGCCTGAAATGCGTTTCCTTGCTGTTTGAATTTTACATAAGCCTTAAACACGAGCGCATTACGTATAAGTCCCTTTTGCTCCAGCGTATCTGCAATAGCCGATGTTCCCGTACCCCTTACCACCGTAAAAGCAACGGGTTGTGTTTTGGGCTGAACAGGCTGCATGGCATTCCATATATAGAAGATTGCACCTCCTGCTATACAAACAAGCACGAGAAGCAATGTAAGCATCCTTGTCCTTCGCTTCACATCCACCCAACTCCTTCACAGCCAAAAAGGGCGGACTGGTCCGCCCTTTCAGGTTTGATCTCCTCGTTATCCAGACTTACAGCTCTTCCGGCAACGTACATTCGTCGTACAGCTCAGAAATATCTTCCCACTCATCATCATCTTCAATGGTGGTGATGGAGATTTCGCCGTCTGTGGATGAGCTTACATGATATAATTCATGTTCGCCAGCAGCAGCGCCAGGTCTACGCAATACGGCGTACAGTTGCTCACCTACCTTGAACTCTGCTTCCAACTCCATGCGTAACGCATGACCCTGTTCATCCTGCAACTCTACGTCACCATCAAAAGCTTCTTTCAAATCAGAGGTCCAGCTCAGGTCTTCACGTGAATAGCTCGTCATTTCCCGTCTTCCTCTTCTTCTTCCTCTACAAATGTATTAAAGGTCTCTTCGACGATTTCCCATTCGGCATCGTCTTGGATCACAAACAATTTAATATCATCGCCTTCTTCCTCGTAGCGGAAGGCGTACACATCGGACTCATCAGCTTCAGGGTCCACTGGCGCAACCATCATGTACTTTGCTTCGGAACCATCTACCTCAAACTTCATAATGACCTCGAACTCTTCCTCGTTGCCCTCGTCATCGGCAATATAAATAATTTCCGGCTCTTCTTCCATACCCAATTGATTTTCAGCCATTACGAAATCCCCCTCACCTTGTACTGTGTGCGTCCAAATAATTTTGCAAGATCAGGCTTGCGGCCAGTTTATCTACCACCTGCTTGCGTTTTTTGCGGCTGACGTCGGCCTCCAGAAGCGCACGCTCTGCCGAACGCGTCGTCAGCCGTTCATCCCAAAGGTGAACGGGTAAACCCAGTAACTCCTTGAGCCGGTTCGCAAACTCAATGCAAATCTCACCGCGTGGACCCACGGTTCCGTTCATATTTTTCGGCAAGCCTACAACAACCTCGCCAATTTCATGTTCACGAACCAAATTTGCAATTTTACCGAACTCGCTGTCGTCACCGCGTCGTTCTATGACTTCCAATCCTTGGGCGGTCCAGCCGAAGGCATCACTTACGGCGACCCCAATTCGGCGATCCCCGTAATCCAATCCCATTACTTTCATGCCTGTCTCCTAACGATGCTTAGCGAGATAGAAACGAACCAGCTCTTCAATCAATTCATCGCGTTCTTTTTTGCGCACCAGGCTTCTAGCATTATTATGCCGTGGCACATAAGCCGGATCACCGGATAGCAAATACCCGACGATTTGATTGATCGGATTGTATTCTTTTTCTACCAACGCATCATATACGGTCAACAAAATCTCCTGAGCAGAAGCTTCCTTCTCATCCGCCTTGACATTAAATTTGACCGTTTTGTCCATGGAATCCATTGTTGACACCTCGCTTCCACAAAACATGTGTACATGTTTATGCCAGCTTATTCTTTTATATCATACCATAAGCAAAGCCCTTCAAGGAAATGTCTAAGTCCGTTTTTTTCCAAAAATCCGCAAAAATTATCGAACTTTATCCTTGTGAGGCTGCTGACACCAATTCATGTGCACGTTGAAGTGCTTCGTCCAGCTTGCTCGCATCCTTACCCCCGGCTTGCGCCATGTCAGGTCGTCCGCCGCCACCGCCGCCGCATACGGCCGCAATTTCTTTCACGAGCTTACCTGCATGAAGTCCTGCCTTGGTATGCTCAGCTGGGACAGCAACGACAAAATTAACTTTGTCGTCCATTGCAGCGCCTAGCACCAGCACAGCTGCAGGAAGCTTACTTTTCAGCTCATCAGCAATTGCACGCAGCGCATCCATGCTGGAGGCCTGCACGCGTGCAGCCAACAACTGCACTCCGCCAGCTTGCACAACCTGATCAGTCAGTTGACCCGCCTCAATAGCGCTCAGCTTGCTTTGCAGTGATTCATTTTCACGACTGAGGTCTTTGATCTGTTGCTGCAAAGATTCGATGCGTTTTGGCACCTCGGACAGCTTGGATTTAACCAGCCCAGCCGACACCTTCAACAGCTCTAATTGACCTTCCATGTACTCAAAACCAAAACGTCCGGTCACTGCTTCAATACGACGTACACCTGATCCGATGCCGCTCTCGCTAACAAGCTTGAACAAGCCAATTTGCGAAGTATTGCTGACATGACATCCTCCGCACAGCTCGATGCTGTAATCGCCAACCTTAACGACCCGTACAATATCACCATATTTCTCACCAAACAACGCCATCGCTCCAAGCGCCTTGGCTTCGTCAATCGGTTTCAGTTCAATAGTCACATCCAGTTGGCTCCAGATGGCACGGTTAACCCGCAGTTCAATATCTGCCAGCTCTTCTGGGGTAATGCTACCAAAATGGGAGAAGTCAAAACGCAGACGCCCAGGTTCTACCAAGGAACCCGCCTGATTGACATGGTCACCCAGTACTTCTTTAAGCGCTTTGTGAAGCAAATGCGTAGCCGTATGATTCTTCTCAATTTCTCCACGTGAAGCCTGATCTACTTCAGCTTTTACCGTGTCGCCTACGTTTAGCTCACCGGCTTCTACAACGACCTGATGCACATGCTGACCTTGCGGCGCCTTGAACAGCCCTTCAACCTTCGAGGTTACCGTTCCACCACGCAGTAAGCCATGGTCACTGACTTGTCCGCCGCTTTCGGCATAAAAAGGAGTCACATCCAGCACGACCTGACAGGACTGCCCTTCACTAACACTCTCCACCAGCATATCATTATATACAATTGCCACAATTTTGGACTCAGTTATGAGGTCATTATATCCAACAAATTCACTTTTAACCGCCAGATCGGACAAAGCTCCGCCCTGAATCTTCATGCTGGCATTGTCTTGGTGAGCGTCACGCGCACGTTGACGCTGTTCCTGCATCGCTTCATCAAAACCTTCACGATCAACTTTCAAGCCCTGCTCGTCCGCATAATCCTCTGTGAGATCAAATGGGAACCCATACGTATCATACAGCTTGAAAGCATCTGCTCCGCTAATGACATTGCGGCCTTCGGCCTTTGCCTGAGCACTGATATCAGCCAAAATAGCTAATCCGTCTGTCAATGTTTCATGGAAACGCTCTTCTTCTGTTTTAATCACCTTGATGATGAAATCACGCTTGTCCACGACTTCAGGATAGTACACGCCCATGATGTCCCCAACGGTTTCCACTAGTTCAAACATAAATGGTCGGTTCATGCCCAACATCTTTCCATAGCGAACAGCCCGGCGCAGCAAACGGCGAATGACGTAACCCCGTCCTTCGTTGGAAGGAAGTACACCGTCACCAATCGCGAAAGTCACGGTACGAACATGGTCAGCAATGACCTTGAGAGCCACATCACTGTCCACATTGTCGTTATATTTAACTCCTGCCATGGCAGCCGTTTTCTGGATTAGTGGCTGGAAGATATCCGTATCAAAATTGGAATCGACATTTTGCAAAATGGATGCAAAACGTTCCAAACCAGCTCCTGTATCTATATTTTTATTGGGAAGCGGCGTGTAGCTGCCATCTTTGTTATGGTTAAATTGTGAGAATACGAGGTTCCACACTTCCAGATAACGCTCATTTTCTCCCCCTGGATACATTTCAGGGTCTGTCATGTCGTTGCCGTAGGCTTCGCCACGATCATAAAAAATTTCCGTACAAGGTCCGCAAGGGCCTTCACCGATATCCCAGAAATTGTCTTCCAGTTTGATGATACGTTCAGCCGGAAGTCCAATTTTTTCATTCCACAGCTTATACGCTTCTTCATCCTCAGGATATACCGTTACAGCCAGACGTTCTGGATCAAAGCCAATCCATTTCGGGTCTGTCAGAAACTCCCATGCCCATGTGATGACTTCTTCCTTGAAATAGTCGCCAATAGAAAAGTTCCCAAGCATTTCGAAAAACGTATGATGACGACGCGTTTTACCGACATTTTCAATGTCGTTCGTACGAATACATTTTTGCGAATTGGCGATACGTGGATTTTCTGGTTTTACGCGTCCGTCAAAATAAGGCTTAAGCGGCGCCATACCCGCATTAATCCATAGCAGGGAAGGATCTTTGTGTGGAACAAGCGGTGCGCTTGGTTCAATCACATGTCCCTTACTTTCAAAAAACTCCAGCCATTTGGAGCGGATTTCACTAGCTTTCATATAAGTAGCCTCCTAATTATGGTGTCACTGGTTTCTGGCACAGGCCATAAAAAATAGAAAAACGCCCCTGAACGGATCAGGGACGATTGTATCGCGGTACCACCCTGGTTATCGCCGTCCCCTCTGTACGAAATGCCACATGTGCAAGCGCACACCAACATCTGCTTAACGGACGATCGATCGCCTTGTTTTCACTGGTAACGGGAGCATCCCGGCGGGTTCAGCCCGCACTCCGAAATGAGCTTTCCCTACTGGATAAACACATTTAAACATACTCAATTCAGTATATCCGTGTCATTTAGCCGTGTCAACGCGATTTCAGACAGCATGCATCCGGGATATAGACGAAATTAGATTGTTTTTCGCTTCACGTAATATGCAAAAAAATGCTGAAGCCCTACCTTCAAAACAGCCATCACTGGAACTGCCAAGATCAAGCCAGCAATTCCCGCAATTTCCCCACCCACTAGCAGAGCGAAAATAATGGCTAACGGATGCAGATGCAGCGTTCGCCCTACCACCTGAGGGGATATTACATTACTTTCCAGAACTTGAATACAGGAATTAACGACTACCACTAAAAGCACCATTTTTAAAGAAACCGTAGAAGCCATAATTACTGCCGGGGCAGCGCCCAAAAAGGGGCCCAAATATGGAACAATATTAAAAAGAGCCACAACTCCGGCCAGCAACAGCGCATAAGGCATGCCAATCAGCATATATCCAATATACGCCATTACGCCAATAATGACGCACACCAGCAATTGGCCCCTGACATAGTTGCCAAGCGCCTGATCAATTTCCTTAAGCACCGATACAATCGCCTTACGACGAGAACGCGGGAGATAAGAAACAATCGTCCGTTCAAACACGTCAAAATCCTTTAAAATATAAAAAATGAGAAAAGGTACGATGAACACATTAAACAACATGTTGATCATCCCACCGATGTTGTCCATAAAGGTAGAAATCCCAGTAGCCATCCGATTCTCCAGTTGGAAAAACCATTGATTCATCCCCGTACGCACCCCTTGGGGTAAAATACTGCTGTCCATATTCGTCATTAGTCCCTGTGCATGCATGGTCAGCTCTGGCAGATGCTCATTCAGTTCATCCAGTTGTTCAATGAACATCGGAATCAGATTCATCAGGATCACAATAAGACTGGCCAAAAACACAGCGTAAATAAGCAGTACAGCTACACTACGAGGCACCTTTCGACCGCCCAGCATACTCACTACAGGATTAAGTACATAGGAGATGATCATCGCTACCGCAAACGGAGCAATGATTGTTTTCAGAAATTCATACAAATGAAAAAACAAAGGTCTCAGCAGCCAGATAAAATATAGAATGACAAGTCCCAGCAGCGTCCATATGCCGTACCGGAACAGTCTACTTTTCGTTAATTGGTCCATTTTGTGCCCCCTTACCGGACTAGCCTCCTTTAAGTATATGCCTGTACCTGTACTTTAATCCTTCCCGCCAGTCTGAGATGTCCCATTAATAACCATTGTGAAAAATTGATGAAAATGGATGAAAACAATAAACAAAGTCATTCGATCTGACGATATAAGTACAAAGCACTATCCTAAGCTTTCACATTTCTGAAACATCGGGGGTCGTTACATGAACTTAAAAATGAAGCTTATTCTCCTTTTCACTTGCATTGTAATCGTTGCAGCTGGGCCTTTGTCCGTCATTAGCATGACAAGTGTTAAAAATCAGGCCAATCATGATATCCAAGAGCTTATGAACAGCAAAGCTTCCGAAACCGTCAATCAGCTCGACGGATGGACAGGCGGCAAAGCTGAAATTATTGAAACATTAGCTGCGAGTCTGGAATCCAGCGATATTTCATCAGATGCCAAAATAGCATCTCTGAAAGCAGCTTTCCAAAACTATAAGGATCAAAATATTTCCAACATTTATGCAGGGTATGAAGATGGATCTTACTGGGATGGATCTGGCTGGTTTGAAGAGGGTTACGATCCTCGCGCTCGTCCGTGGTACAAGGACGCCAAAACCAAGGGAGAAATGTACTATTCCTCACCTTATACTGATGCAGGCAGCAATGACTTCACCATTTCCATTGCTAAACCTCTCAAGGATGCCAACGGCTCGATCACCGGGGTAGTCAGCGAGGATATTATGCTCAACGATATGACAAAAATGATTAAAGGCATAGACTTGAACGGATTGGGCTACGCATTTCTGATTGACCAAAAGGGAGTCGTAATCGCGCATCCAGACAACAAGCTGGCTGGCAAAAACCTCAAGGAAACCCCCGAGTTAGGATCATCGACCGCGACCCTGCTCAGCACAGCTTCGGGAAAAACAGACTATAGCTACAATGGCAGTGACCGTCAGCTTTATTTTAAAAGAATGCCTAGCACAGGCTGGATTGTAGGCCTGTCTATTTCTAAAGATATTGCTTTTCAGGAATATTACTCTACTCGTAATCAGTTGATTATTACTGTTGCTATCATTTTAGTCGTTGCTATGCTGCTGGCGATCTGGGCGGCAAACAACTTTATCAAGCCGATTCGCAGACTCCAAACAAATGTCAAACGGATAGCTGAAGGCGATATGACCGCTCGTGTGGATATTAAGGGTAAAGATGAAATTGCCAGTCTGGGGACAGATTTTAACCTCATGTCAGACAATCTCTCTCACCTGTTGCGCAAGGTATCAGATACAGCTAGCGATGTCAGTTCTGCTTCCCATGATATGCACCAACACGCCAAAGATACTGGAACCATTGCGTCACAAATCTCCAGTGCAGTTCAGGAGCTAGCGCAAGGAGCCAGCGACCAAGCCGAGGCGGTATATTCCGGTTCTGAGAAGCTGACACACATGACAGGCTCCATCAACCAGATTGGCGAAAGTGTCAAACGGACCCAAACTGCTGTATTCGAAACAGATTCTGCTGTGCTGGCCGGCTATGAAACTGCAGAGCGTCAAGCGAAGCTGGCAGCCGAATCCAGACAAACGACCACCGCGGCAGGAGAAGCGGTAGATTCGCTCACGCTGAAAACCCAGGATATTGGGCGGCTGGCCGGGGCCATCCACGATATCGCCGCACAAACAAACCTACTGGCCCTCAATGCATCCATTGAAGCGGCACGGGCCGGGGAACACGGACGAGGTTTTGCCGTCGTCGCGGGAGAAGTGAGAAAGCTGGCCGAACAAGCAGGTAGCTCCAGTGACAGTATCATGAGTAAGCTGGAAGAAATTAAAATTGCGGGAGTACAAAGCGCGGAAGAAATGAAGAAGGCTCTTGCTGTAACTGTAGAGCAGGAGCATGCTGCCATTGCAACGAGACAGGCGTTTGAATCCATACGTGGCGCTTCTCAGCACATGCTTGCCCAAATTGAAGATGTTTCTGCTGCAGCAGATCATCTGCGTGTAAATGCCGGACATATTTCTGATGTCATCTCCAGCGTTGTCGCTGTTTCTGAGCAAAGTGCAGCATCTACCGAGGAAGTAGCTTCCTCAGTACAAGAACAAGGTCATGCTATGAACAATATTGCCGACCTTTCTGCCAAACTTGATTCTCATGCAGATCTTTTATTGGAAGAGGTCAAACGATTTAAATTGTAAAACTAGCCATCTTCACAAGAAAGGATATACAAAAGAGGGTGCCCCCAGGCCAATAGCCGTTCGGGACACCCTCTCCATTTTTTATTAAGCATGATCCAATCCACTTAGCTATATGTTAAGCCATAGGGGGAAGATCACACCTCTTCGTAAACAGCCTGTCCACTTCCCGAGTCAAGCTTAGGAAGAAGCGTGAATTTGCGGCAAGTCCTGTTGTGCCATCTCATCTCCAAAGAATAAGTCGTCCAGCGAACTGAGCGTTCCATCCTCTTCCACTTGGTAGACAGACATTTTTTCACCATTCACTTGAAGTTCGATAAAGCATCCCCAGCAATAAAATTGATGGGAGCCAATTTTTCCGATATCTTTGGAATTACAATTCGGACATCTCAATAAACTCACCCTATCCATTAACAGAATATATGGCTTTTTCCAGACGCTGCTCGCTTAACGGGGGAACCATAACAGCATTTTCCCCGATGGACATATCTTCGGTGCAGGGCAGCCATTTCCGCCCTTCAATAATATCCGATACAAAACCATCGCTGATTTCCAAGCCTATTATGTTATTGCCCATTTCCTGGTCAAAATAAACATCCGAGATGTGCCCGAGCATAAGCCCTTCCTCTGTTAGCACGGATAAATCCTTCAGTTTACCGGGTCCAAGCAAGTACGTATGTTGTATATCATGGGCCTCTGTTTTACGGACGGCCTGCTGATTGCGAATCATAATCGCATCCTCACCATAAGCAACGATGTCATCCCAGGCCACCATTTTGACATGAGATGAAAAAAGCCCTTTACCTTCTAGCTCAATCCCTGTAATTCGCCAATCAGCTGTCAACATAAAGTCATGTATTTTACCAATCTGCTTCCCGTCCTCGACATCGAAAACAGCAAGTCCGATCATGTCTTGAAGCCTCATATATAGGGTCCCTCCTTACTATGCAGTCCGAACGAAGGTGCGGTGTTTTTCCTACATGCCTGTCAATACCTTGCTTCCGTTCATGCAATGAAATGGAAACCGCTCCTCCCTTCTTACTAAAATGCGGAGAAATCCCTAGTACCTAGTACGCAGCCGCTTCCATATAGTTTCAATTTTCTTGGCCGTGTATTCCATTTCTTCCGTAGTATTACCCAAACCGAAGCTAAATCGAATCGCTGAATTCAAAACATCTTCAGGAAGATCCATCGCCTGCAACACATGTGATAGCTCTAGAGACCCTGAAGTGCAGGCTGAGCCGCTGGCCGCTGCGATTCCTTCCATATCGAGATTCATCAGCATGGTCTCTGTACCAATGGCCGGAAAGCTAATATTTAGCACATTAGGCACAAAATATTCAGGATCGCCATTGATTATAAACTCATGACTGCCCAGAGAGCTTTCCAACGCTTTTAGCAGCGTTTGGCGAAGAGCCATATCATGTGCTCCTCGCTCTTCAATGGAAGCATTGGCAAGAGTTGCGGCTTTAGCCAGCCCAGCAATGCCGGCGATGTTTTCTGTTCCTGCACGGCGTTTCTTCTCCTGAAGTCCTCCATACATTAGCGGCTGAATGCGTGTACCCTGACGGATATACAGTGCACCCACTCCTTGCGGTCCGTTAATCTTATGGCCAGACACACTAAGTAAGTCAATCGGGAGGTTCCCGCAGTCGATGGATATATGCCCGAAGGCTTGAACTGCATCTACATGAAATATAATTCCATGCTCTCTCGCAATCTGTCCTACTTCTTGGACCGGCTGAATGACGCCCACCTCATTGTTGGCATACATCATGCTGATCAAAAAAGTATCCGGGCGAATAGCTGCCTCAATGTCCGCAGGATTCACACGCCCAAAACCATTGACTGGGACATAGGTCACCTGGTATCCTGCTTTTTCCAGCTCATCGCAAGCATGAAGCACGGCGTGATGTTCAATCGCGGTTGTAATAATATGGCCGGAAGTACGACCATCTGCCGTAGCCGTCCCAAACAGGGCCAGATTATCACTCTCTGTCCCTCCGCTCGTAAATATAATTTCTTCAGGCTTGCAGCCCAAAGAGGCCGCAACGGCATCCCGCGCTGCGCTGACGGTGCGCTTGGCATCGCGGCCAAAGGCATGAACGCTCGAAGCGTTGCCGAATTGGCCGGTCATGATATCCATCATAGTCTGCGCAACCTCAGGATGCATAGGAGTCGATGCGGCATGATCCAGATAAATTCTGTTCATGTTATCCACCTCAAATATAGAACATCTTGTTTTTAGTATTGCCGAAGTTCCATTATATACTTCTTTATTGATATAATGCACTTTAAAAGTTTTTGTAAGAGCATTTCAACTGCAAGTATTCAAGGAGACCCCCTTGATCCGATTATCGGTGTAAGAAGACAGCTACCTCGCAGAGGTCGTACTATATAAAGCTTTGGCCAAAGCTCAAGCTGCTTATGACGAAATCAAAAAAGGGATTGATCCGTAAAAAATAACTCTCAGACATGCTCAAGCTTGGTAATTTACAGGATAGACTATTTTAATGTATTTTATATAGAATTAAAGCCCCATATAATGGGGCTAAAACGTTTGATAAACCAAGATCTTTCTCGTTATATACATAATTGGAAATCAAATATAAAACATGTAGTTATCCAATTCATCATGTTCTTGGTATGTGATCAAGTCCTTGAGTGTAGTCGAATCCAGCACTTCAGCAATGCTGTCACGAATTCGCAGCCAGAGCTGACGTTTTGCCGGATCGTCTTCTTCCGTAAAATCAACTGGAGAAATCGGGCCTTCCAGCACACGAATGATGTCTCCTGCTGTTACGCCTGACGGTTCATTCGCCAAAATATAACCGCCATAAGCACCACGGATACTTTTTACCAAACCTGCATTACGCAAAGGCGCAATGAGCTGCTCCAGATAATGCTCTGATAGCTGATTTTTTTCGGCAATACTTTTTAAAGAAGTTGGACCTTCGCCAAACCTGGCCGCAAGCTCCATCATAATGGTCAGGCCGTAACGGCCTTTCGTTGATATTTTCAATTGTGGCACCTCGCTTATATTAACAATTCCGTTAAACACGCGGAATAATTGGAGTTGTAAACCTCTCTATTCCGATCCTAACCCTCAGCTTATGTTAACATATTAGGGCAGGTAAAGGGAAACATTACGGTAACAATCTTAAAAAAAAGTTGCTTTCGAGCGATTAGCAACAGATTTAGCCCGTTTTATGTAGCTTTCTTGCATCGTTCGCCGTGTCGTTTGTTCATCCAAACATCGTAACTTATTATCGTTTATGTTACAATAGGTGGGTTCTACAACAATATTGAAAGAATTGGGTGATGACCATGGCTAAAGCCAATCATGAAACCCGTGTCGTCGTCGGCATGTCCGGTGGCGTCGACTCATCCGTTACCGCGCTGCTGCTAAAGGAGCAGGGCTATGACGTAATCGGCATCTTCATGAAAAATTGGGATGACACGGATGAATTTGGCCGTTGTACGGCTGAAGAGGATGCGGAGGATGTACGCCGCGTCTGTGAACAGATCGACATTCCTTACTATACAGTCAATTTTGAAAAAGAATACTTTGATAAAGTATTCTCCTATTTTCTTGATGAATATAAAGCTGGACGCACACCCAATCCAGATGTCATGTGCAACCGTGAAATTAAGTTCGGCGAGTTTCTGAACAAAGCGCTGGATTTGGGAGCAGATTATGTTGCTACTGGACATTATGCACGGGTTGTGGAGGAAGACGGCCGCTTTACTTTGCTGCGAGGTGTGGATAGCAACAAGGATCAGACTTATTTCCTGAATGCATTAAGCCAAACACAGTTGTCGCGAGCCATGTTCCCGATCGGTCATCTGCCGAAACCAGAAGTGCGTAAAATTGCAGAAGCTGCGGGACTTTATACAGCCAAGAAAAAAGACAGCACGGGCGTATGCTTTATCGGCGAACGCAATTTTAAGGAGTTTCTGAGTGGATATCTGCCTGCAAAAGGTGGAGATATGGTGGATATT
The DNA here is from genome assembly GCF_054113385.1 of Paenibacillus sp. ALE2. Taxonomy (NCBI): domain Bacteria; kingdom Bacillati; phylum Bacillota; class Bacilli; order Caryophanales; family Paenibacillaceae; genus Paenibacillus; species Paenibacillus sp. ALE2. The sequence goes on along the minus strand of NZ_CM134213.1, from coordinate 3,064,511 downwards.
GCTACGGGTGAAGTCAAAGGACGCCACGATGGTCTGATGTACTATACACTGGGTCAACGACAAGGCTTGGGCATTGGCGGCTCAGGTTCAGGCGAACCATGGTTCGTAGCAGATAAGGATCTGGAGAAGAACATCCTGTATGTGGTACAAGGTGATCGTCACCACAGCCTGTATTCTACCAGCCTGATTGCCACGGATGTAAACTGGATTGAAGGCGCAGATGCACGTCCATCCGGCGAATTCCGCTGCACAGCCAAGTTCCGTTACCGTCAGCCTGACCAGCAAGTCACTTTACAATGGCTTGCGGATGGGACCGTGCATGTCGTATTTGATGTACATCAAAAGGCCATTACCCCTGGACAAGCAGTTGTATTTTATGACGGGGAACGTTGTCTGGGTGGGGGAACCATTGATAAGGTTGAAAAACTTCAGCCTGAAACGGTTTGAATGAATGACAATTAACATTGAATAGCCGTAATAAAAAAGTCGTCTCTCCTGATTTGGGAGGAGCGACTTTTTTCTGTTACATGTTTTTAGCCATAAGTCGAAGGGAATTGGTGATCTGCTCTTTATTATGTCTATCATGCTGAACAAACATTTCCTGTAAAAAGGTTTCCAAAGTATACAGGCTATTAGGAATTGGACGCACAAAAGCCGATTCTGGAACCGTTTAGAGTTTCGCAATCATTCGCTTACGCTGAGCAATAGCTTCATTTAGCATCATGTGGTTTCATATTTCTACCGAACGCTACAGATGAGTCGTTGAATGCCTGTACATCGGGATGTTCTTTGAGCGTGACTTGTCCCTTATCAATTATCTGTATAAGCGTCTTAGTGAAGCTTTTGTCCCAGCCCATAATATGACTGACCATATCTTGAATCGACCATGTACCTGCTATGGGTTCACAAAGTAACTCATCTGAGTACGGAGATAAAGCATTAGCATGGATAAGGACTTCTAAAAAAACACTAACTTATTCCCTCTGTAATTCTTTCAACTATTTCTTTATCAAAATCGTCGAGTTCAGACATTAACTGCTCGTACTGTTTTATAGATTCAGAAGTGTTCAATACTCGAAGCACGGCAATACTATAGTGTCCAAGCGTATCAATACCAAAAAGCTTATTTACCTTAGGGTCTCTGAACTGGCTAATATGTCTCAATTTTTCGATTATTTTCTCATTGCATAGTTTCTTTTTAGCGATCTGACTCATTGCATTCAACTGTACCTGATTATGCTGGATATCCAAACATTCCACCAATTGATCGTCGCCTATTTTTCCCTCTCGTATTTCTTTCGATAAAGTAAGTAGCTTCATTTTGTTATCTCCCATCAATCTAGTTTAACTGGCCCATAATTCTCTAAAAGATACTGCCGTTCATCCCTGTAATTGTTCCAAAGGTGTTCTGCAAGGTCCTTATTTCCAATCCTCTCTGCTTCTTTTATCTCGACCATATAGGCTCTAAGTTCCATAATAATCCTATTTTTGAATTCATATGTTACATCCAAACTAGGAAAACCTTTAGCTTTATCATCAAGAAAATGTTGGTACTCATGCCGCAGTGCACTAATTGAAGCATCCTCATATATATTTAATTGCCCAGGCTTCCCTGATCCCTTGGGGGCATACGCCATAATGTCTCTATCTAGAATCCTAACTTCAACTCCGGCTCCTTGCGTATTCTTAATAATGGTACTCCACTCTTCTGGATGAGAAAGTCGTCCGGGACCATATATATCCCTAAATGGATCAGCATCATTCTTACCTAACATCGTATCAGATAAACGATTCGAAGTCCCTTTAACTTCAATAGTAGCCCCAGATTTCACCTCATATTTTAATGACGAGCCCAATCCAATCTTAGGTTTAATTACTGAACTGACTCCCCCAAATATTCCCGCTGTACCGATCATGTTAGCCCAATGTTCCTTTGACCATGCATTTGTAGGAAACATTGCTTCTCTGATTGTTCCATGTACACCAAAAGTCCAGAAGTTAAAAAAATCATTCCCTGAATCAAACTGCTTTGATGCACGCTCTGCATATCCTTGATACAAACCTTTCGGAATTCCAAACGTCCAATAGTCTAAAAATCCACCTACAGAGTCATAGCGTTTTTCGTACCTGTCCTCCGCAGCAGCCATAAAATCCTCACCAAGCTCTACTAAACTATCTGCTGATTTTTCCAAAGCATTTCTAGTATCTGGAGTAGGGATAGCACATGAATTAGGTGGTGGTGGTAAGCAGCTTGAATCAATATTACCTGCTTCCAGCAAATCAGCTAACCTGAATTTATCCGCATGACGACGCAATTCTTTTGCAATAGAATCTGTCAGTGTAACAAAGTCATTCATATTCTTCTGAGATGTTTGGAAACTATAATAGAACTGCTCTTTGGTCACTCCATCCCAGAATCGTTCCATAGATGAAATTTGTTTTATTAAATTGATATTCATTTGGGTCACTTTTTGCTGTGCAAGTTCGAATTGCTTGGAGATAGTCATAAGCTGCTCAGGTGTTACTTTAATAGTTGTCATATTATACCTCTGTTGAGAGTTCGTCATGACATAATAACACTCTTCAAATTTATGGAGAACCATCTTAATTCCTAATTGTTATAAGAAAGATTAACCTTATTGCCTATGTCTAAAGACTTAAACTTAACTTTTTAATTGTTAAACCTGAAGAAAATTTCGTGACCAGAGGCATCATCAGTAGAAAAATCGCTAATAAAGACCATACATAAGGAATTTTTGATAACGCCCCCATTTGGGTATATGATGTAGACAAGATCATTACTTCAATTGAAAAGGAGCGTGCCTTTATGTCTGATTCATTAGGAATGCTGACACCGGGTAAGAAAGTTTCTTTGAAAGAATGGGACCCCAAGGATACGAAGAATATCAAAAATAAAGAAGAAATCCGACAGGAAACAGATCAATTGAAGGAACGCTTCGCGGAATTACAAAGCAAATTATTTACAGAGAAAAAACAAGCCGTTTTGTTTGTATTCCAGGGTATGGATTGCAGCGGAAAAGATGGCGTGATCAAGCAGGTGTTTTCAAATCTTAACCCCGCAGGGGTCACTGTACACAGCTTCAAATCACCTACGACTGAGGAATTAAGCCATGATTTCTTGTGGCGTGCCCATACCGTTACACCAGGACGGGGATATATTTCAGCGTTCAACCGTTCTTATTATGAGGATGTGCTGATTACACGAGTTCACGGACAGGTGTCTGATAAGCAGGCCAAACAGAATATGAAGCATATCAAGCATTTTGAACAGTTGTTGCTGGATAGTGGTGTAAAGGTGGTTAAAATCTTTTTACATATTTCAAAGCAATTTCAGTTGGAAAAGCTGATTGACCGGATTGAGAAGCCTCGCAAAAACTGGAAGCTTGATCCGAGTGATTTGCAGGAACGGAAATTTTGGAAGCAATATACCCAATACTATGAGGAGGTACTAGAGCTAAGTGCAACCAAGCAAGCACCTTGGTATGTTGTTCCTTCAGACAATCGTTGGTACAGAGATTATACTGTACTGCGGATTGCCGTCCAAACGCTAGAGGAAATGAAGCTGTCTGACCCTGATCCACGACCTGAACTCAAAGCCCTTTTACCTGAATTATACAAAGAACGAGATAAAAAATAGTTAAATAAGCACAGCACTAAGCTTCCGCCCTCCTATTCACGGCTGATAACGCCTTGAGTGAGGGTTTGGAAGCTTTTATGGTGTGCTCACATGTCATTTTAAAAATTTATAAGGTATAACTGACCCTGTACCCGATTGCTGCAGCTATAACTCCTACTATTACAGAAGATAATACATACATAGCCATACGTCGGTATTTTTTGTGTTCCATCAGTTGAAGAGATTCATAACCAAATGTGGAAAAGGTGGTGTAGCCGCCACAAAAACCGGTTCCCAGCAGCATCCAGAGTGCAGGAGACAAATTGTGTTGCGCAAACTCGCCATACAGCCAGCCGAGCAGCAATGAACCGCTAATATTAATGATCCACGTCCCCCACGGGAATACAGTACCCAACCTTTTTCCGGCCCACATGCCAAGCCCGTATCTAGCTAAAGTACCTACCATCCCACCTGCTGCCGCCCACCAAATCATAAAAGTTCCTCCTTAGGGGCAACCTGTGTCATTTTTGTGCCTAAACGGATACCTGCCCACGTCAAAAACAAGCCCCCGCCTACGCTAAGCAGCAAGTACAATATAGCCGTCAGCATACGATCGTGAACCGTGAGGCGTACAGCATCCACTGTAAAGGTGGAAAAGGTAGTAAATCCCCCTGTAAAGCCTGTTCCGATGGCAAGTCGCCAGCGGGGGTTGATCCGCCATGATCGCAAGGTCACCGTAAAAAACCAGCCGAGAAACAGGCAGCCAAGCCAATTCATTAACAGGACGCCAAATGGAAAGTCTGCCCCAGCCGCAGGCAATAATAATTGTATACTGTAGCGAGCAGAGGTTCCGAGCGCTCCACCTGCTGCGACGAATAGTACGTCTTTCATTTCTTTTATTCCCTTCTTCGCTCTTGCAAGATCATCGTGTAACCTGACAATGTCGTACACACTTCGTATATTAAAGTCACACATATATTAAGACTGCGACTCCCGCCAACGCTGGTTTTGCCTAATTTTAGACTCATTTCCTTGCTCAGTGGCCTGGTAAAAGGTCTGGCCTGCTATCGAATCGGGTAAATATTGCTGCCTTACATAGTGATTCGGATAATTATGCGGATATTGATAGCCAACATGGCCGAGTTTTTCCGAGCCTTTGTAATGTGCGTCGCGCAGATGTAGCGGCACCTCGGCCGATTTTATATCGTCCATGGCCGACATGGCCCGTGAAATCGCCGTGTATACGGCATTCGACTTGGGACTTTCCACGGCGAACAAAATGGCCTGTGCAATGTTCAGTTTGGCCTCAGGCCAGCCGTTATTGCGGTAGGCCTCAAGCGCACTCACCGCTTGCACCATCGCCTGCGGGTTCGCCAGACCAATGTCCTCGCTGCTCGCTGCAATGAGGCGGCGAATAAAAGTCATCGGGTCCATGCCGAGCTTCTCTACGGCATACAGGAACCAGAACAGCGCCGCGTCGCTGGAACCGCGAATGCTTTTGTGAAAGGCAGACAGCACGTCATATTGTGTGGACTCGTCTGCCTTGACAATCGGGCGGCGGATGGATTCCTCTGCCACTTCCAGCGTCACATGAATCGTGCCGTCTGCCAGCGGAGGGGTCGTGAGCGCCGCTAGCTCCAGTGCGTTCAATGCACGGCGGATATCGCCGTTCGCCATGGACGCGATGTGGTCCAGTGCAGCTTCGTCTACCTGAAGCTGCATATAGCCGAGCCCCTTGTCTGCATCGCTCAAGGCGCGGCGCATAGCAGCCAGCGAATGCTCCCGGGTTAGCGCTTCAAGCTGAAACAACGTAGAACGGCTCATTAAAGCGCCGTTGACGTAGTGAAAGGGGTTTTCCGTCGTGGCGCCGATAAACACGATCGTTCCCTTTTCCACCGCAGGCAGCAATGCATCCTGACGCGAACTGTTAAAACGATGGACCTCGTCAAGAAACAGAATAGTCTTTTTGCCATACATCGATTTATTCGTCTGTGCACGGTCAATGACTTCTCTTACATCCTTTACAGATGCTTCTACTGCATTTAGACGGACGAAATCACCTTGCGTGTGTTGAGAAATGATATGTGCCAGTGTCGTTTTGCCGCATCCCGGTGGCCCGTACAGCAATATAGAAGAAACCTGATCGGCCTCTATAGCTCTCCGCAGTAGCTTGCCTGGACCCACAACATGCTCCTGTCCAATATATTCATCCAGCGATGTCGGACGCAGGCGGTCTGCAAGCAACCGATTGTTTGGCGTTGACTCCTGGGAATATGAAAATAAGTCCATTTCATTCACTTCCTTATCATTTATGAACGAACACTTTCTTTTTTTATTGAAAACAAGTTCGCCCATACAGCTAAAAGACATGAAAATTCAATCGATCTACTGTATTAAAACGATTATAAACCGCCTCTTATTCTACCATATCGGTTAACAAGTTGCAGATAGCCTGGTCACGGTATAACTGTAGCCTTACATGTGATTCAACTAAAAAGAAAGAACAGCCTAGGACGAAAAATGAATTTCGTGGCTGTTCTTTGGTTGGCATGACCTTCACGCCTGTACGTAACTTGGAAGTGGACCGTCATGCAATAGCCAGAGCTCATGCAGCGCACGGGTACATCCCACATACAACAGCTTGGCATCCCAAGTCCGTTCTCCATAATGATCCTGGTCGGCATCGGCCACAATAACTGCATCAAACTCCAGACCTTTGGACAGATATACAGGCAATACAGACAAGCCGCCTTCATATTGCTTTTTACCACCATCAATCAAATGGACATCCAACCCCGCACTGGTGAAAACCTCATGCAGCTCCACAGCTTCTTTTAAGGTACGTGTCAGTACGGAAACCGTACGATAATCCTTGGAGGAAAGCTCTTTTAGAGCGGTAAGTAAACTCTGTTCACGCATGGACGAGTCGTAAGACACAGTACGCACCGGATCACCGCTACGAAATACCGGAACCGCTGTAATGCCGCCACGTACTCCCTGCTCCAAAATTGTATTTGCAAATTCTATAATTTCCAAAGTTGATCTATAACTCCGTGTAAGTGCAAAATACCCCGTTTGTTCAGGCACAAATAGTGAACTCATTTCCTCCCATGCATGTACACCACGATATTCATGAATTCCCTGCGATAAATCGCCCAGTATTGTAAAGGAATGCCCTTTTACGAACAAATCCAGGAGAGCGATATGAAAAGGTGAAAAATCCTGCGCTTCATCAATGACCACATGGTCAAAACGTTGAGATGATTCTACCTCATGAATCAGCACGTGAAGATACACCAACGCAGTCAGATCCTCTTCACGGATGATCTGATTTCGCAGGTCTGACTGTGTGGCCTTAAAGATGGGAGCCGGCAAAGAAGCCTTCATTTCCGCAGCGGTCTCTGCAGGTAATCCTTTAGTTGCCTGAAAAAGCTGCTTATAAAGCGTCAGTGCGTCATATTGTGGCCATTTTTTAGCATACGCCTTTTCCCGAGATCCGGCTTTTTTCTTTCGTTCCTTGAGCGCAGCCGCCGAAGGTGACTTTTTCAGTTCCATTTCAATCCAGCGATGGACTCTTGCCAGCACACGCTCCTTCCGCTTCGCGAGCGGATAGGGCTTATATTCCTCATTGAACCAATTCAAAATCTCAGTTCGCGGCAGCACCGCCCCATCCCAAGGTGAAAAGTCGCCCTCAGGCACCGAGATAGGCTCCAGTCGTTCCACAAAATCCTGAAGCAGCTTCATAAAATGAACCGATCCCTTAAATCTACCCGGCGCCTCATCCATAGATTCCGTTCTCAAGCTGCCACTTTCAAACCAATAAGATAACGTTTCGGTAGGATCTGCCAGAGGTAAATCCAGCCCCAGCAAGCCTAACGCCCAGTCTGCAAATGTACTTTGCTGAATATTTCCAACCCCCAGCTCTGGAAGTACATCTGAAATATAATCGAGAAACATGTGGTTTGGTGCGAAAATAACCATTTTGTCCGCCGACACCTGATCCTTGTATTGATACAGCAAAAATGCGAGTCGATGGAGCGCTACGGTCGTCTTGCCACTACCGGCTACCCCTTGAATAACGAGGGCTGTATTTTTAGCCGCGCGGATGATCTGATCCTGCTCCGCTTGAATGGTAGATACGATATCCCGTAAACGGTTATCCTTGTTCTCTCCCAAACGATAAACGAGAAACTCATCAGAAACGGCAGGCTCGTCACTTTCACGATTGTACGTATCAGCTACCCGTTCCAGGATTCTTTTCCGAATGACAACGTTGCGTTTCAGATACACCAAGCCCTCGACAGTTCCCTCAGGAGCTTCGTAGGACGCCGTTTCCTCACCACCTGTAAACGAATAAAATAAACTGGCAATCGGTGCACGCCAATCAATCACCAGCGGATATGCTGACGTTTCTTCACGCTCCACCCCGATCTTACCGATATAAAGTGGCTTGCGCTGACCTCTACCGCGCTCGTCAAAATCCATACGCCCAAAATAAGGCTCCTGCGAGCTTTTGGTCAAAGCCTGGCGTTTTTCCTCCCGTGCAGATTCCAATACTTGCTCCGTAAAGTCATGCCCGGTGTACACTGGCGTATTGCGAAGCCGTTCCAATCTCCGATCAATTTCCTCCATAGCAAGCGACAGCCTATGCTGTTCTTCTTGATAGGCACTTTGAAACTTATTCTCCATTTCAGTTACCTCCTAAGAATATCAAGTCTCGATTTCTGCATCTCATTCACTTGCTCCGATACAAAAAAAGGAAAGTAAGCGTAACACATTTGACCACAAAAATCCAACCTTATTTCCTAATACGCCCAATTCCCTACTCTTTCACAAAAGTATGAAGCTTTTCTCCCATCTCCACAAACTGCTTTTGAGCCAGCTCGCGGTACACCTGATGGGTTTCTAATAACTCGGCATGGGTTCCTGCACCAGTCACATTGCCTTTGTCCAACACGATAATTTGATCGGAGTGGACCACCGTAGACAATCGGTGTGCAATGACAATCGTCGTGCGTCCTTCCATCAAATTCGCTAAGGCCTTCTGCACCTCATGCTCGGATGAGCTGTCCAGGCTAGAAGTAGCCTCGTCCAGCATGAGGATATCAGGACTGCGAAGAAGCGCACGCGCAATGGCGATCCGTTGTCGCTGCCCGCCGGACAGCTTCATTCCCCGCTCCCCTACCTCCGTATCGTAGCCTTGAGGTAGATCCATAATAAATGCGTCCGCATACGCCATCATGGCAGCTCGTCTGACTTCTTCCAAATCAGCTTCGCGCCCCAAGCCATACGTAATATTATCTCTAACCGTTCCGGTCATCATCGAGCTCTCCTGTGATACATAACCAATTTTCGAGCGCCAGGAGGACAGTGTATAGGACGATATCGATTCGTCTCCATAACGAATTTCCCCTGTATCTGGCACATAAAAGCGCTCCAACAATGAAAACAAGGTGGACTTCCCACTCCCGCTCGGTCCCACGAATGCTGTCGTTCGGTTAGCCGGAATGACCAGGTTTGCACGATGAAGAACCTCTTCACCTTCGGTATAGGAAAAAGCGACATCACGAAATACAATATCTCTGCTCTCTTTTGCCGCTTCCTGCTTCAATTCAAGTGGTTCCTCTTCATGGTCTAAAATAGTCTGAATCCGTTCAGTGGCCCCAACCACCTTTTGCAGACGTGAATACAAGGTCGTGAATTGGGCCATCGGTGTAATTACCTGAAACAGTAGCAAAATAAAAGCCACCAAATCACCCGCGGTCAGTACACCCGATGCAACGCGAACACCACCAACACCCAGTATAATAACGAGCACCGCAGTCAGCAAAAAGGTAGAAACGGGACCTACAAGGGCCAATATACGCGACTCCTGCAACCCGAAGCGGAACATACGGTAAATGCGATCCTCCCCGGCCTGTGCCTCTCTGCTTTCCGTTCCGTAGGCCTTCACCAGCCTGATTTCGCCGATAACCTGACTCAGCACTGAGGTCAGATCGGCCATCTCATCCTGCTGTTTTTTGGAGATACGATACATTTTTCTGCCTACCGGAAATAAAATCAGGGCTGTTAGCGGAACAATGGTCAGAATAATGAGCGTCATCACCCAATCCAGATAAAATAACAACGCAATACCACCAATAATGGCAATCACATTAGAGATCAGATTCACGAGATACTCGGTAATTAAGTTCATAATCAGGCTTGTATCATTAGTGACACGACTCATCGTATCTCCTGACCGATTCCGGTCAAAGTATGGAATGGGTAGAGATAAAATTTTATGCCATAAGCGTTTGCGCAAATTAGCCACTATTTTGTGCCCGGCGTAGTTCAACATATAGATCGAAACTGCCGAAGCTACCGCTTGAAGCACAAAAGCGCCAAGCAGACCAATAATGACCATACGGTTCAATGAAGAAAAGGTTAAGCCATCGATCAACCCTTTGGTCATCATCGGTACGATTAAACCAGCAATCGTCTGAACCAGGGTCAGTATCAGGGCGATGATCAGAATGGCCTTGGGCGGATGCGCACTCGCAATCAGTTTGATAAACCGACCCATACCAGCCTTGTCCGGCCTTTTACCCGGCTTTTCCTTCATCCGATCTTCCTGCTCATCTTGTCGCCCATGTTGTTCTTTTTCCATAAACCATCAACCTCGCTTCCTGTCTGACCATTCTTGTTCAAACAACAACACCCGCGCTCTGCGCGGGTATGAACAGTACAACCTATCTTCGAGTTTACTACACCAGAGAATGAAGCACAAAGTTAGCCACAAACAGTACAGAAATGATATATAATGCGACAGGCACTTCCTTGCCCCGTCCTGCTGCCAGCTTGGCTACGGGATATGCAATAAAACCAAATGCCATCCCGTCTACAATACTGTAAGTAAAGGGCATCATCACCATGATCAGAAATGCAGGAAAGGATTCAGTAAAATCACTGAAATCCATCTCTCGCACATTTTGTACCATTAGGCCTCCGATAATGATTAATACAGGCGCAATGGCACTGTCAGGAATATAAGCCAATAGTGGAATAAAGAAAAATGTCGCTCCGAATAAAATTGCAGTTACCAGCGGGGTCATTCCTGAACGTCCGCCTGCCGCAATACCAGCCGTCGACTCCGCAGCGGCTACCGCGGGACTGCTGCCCAGAATACCAGCAAAAATATTGGTCACAGCCAATACACGCAAGCTATTCTTAAAAGAATCCGGTCTTCCAATCATGTTGGTCTGTGCAGTAATCATTCCAACATTCTCAAACAACACAATCAGTAACAGCAAAAAAACAGCGATCCAGAAGGCTACCGAAGCGATACCTGAAAAGGAAAGCTCCCCAAACAATTGCCCATACTGTCGCACCGTTTCAGAGGTTTTTACCGTGCTTGTTGGTTCTACAGCTCCCAGTACGTATGCAAGCCCAGTTCCTGCCAAAATGCTGATAAGCAAACCGCCCTGAACGTTACGCACAAATAATACAATCGCGAGTAGCAACGTTACACAGGCCGTAATCACCTTGGGATCATTGAAATGACCAATAGCCACAAAAGTCGTTTGATGTGCAATTACGATCCCACTTTTTTGCAGACCGATAAAGGTCAAAAATAGACCAATACCTACCGTAATTCCATGCTGCAAATTATGGGGAATCGCCTGACTGATCAGCTTGTACAATGATGTAAACGCCACAACGGCAAATATCACTCCTGTGACGGCAACCACCATCAACGCTTCCTGCCAGCTCAGCTTCATGGAATGTACGAGTGTGTAAGTGAAAAAGGCATTAATCCCCATCCCTGGTACAACGACCATGGGAGACTTTCCGCCAAAAGCCATCAGCAGACAGCCGATCATCGAGGTCAGCAGCGTCCCGAGCATTGCCCCTTGAAGAGGGATCCCGGCATCTGCCAAAATGGTTGCATTAACCATAATAATATATACAACGGAAAAATAAGAAATGGCACCCGCGGCTAATTCCTTTTTCCAATGATGCTCGGGCTTGAAACCGAGACTTCTGGACCATAGCCCATCCTTCATACCAAAACCCTCCAGCAAGTTGTTCAATCTGTTTGCAGTAAGCTGCTTTTTTCAAAACAAAAAGAGCTGTAGCCTACTGTGACACCAAGAAGTGATGCACAGAACTACAGGTCTTAGGTTGAAACATACTACTGTAAATCTAACGAATGTACTGTCATGCTACATTTCAAGCTTATACACCAGCGTGCTCTAACAGATCCTTGACAGCTACACTGACCATAATCAATCCTGCTACCGGAGGTACAAAAGCATTGCTTGCAGGTGGTTGCTTCGCTTTCCGGATTTCAGGTGCGTTGGCAGGTACAATTTTTTTGGTAATTTCTTCACGCGGCTTCATTGGCTCCTCATCAGAGAATACAACCTTGACGCCTTTGGTAATACCTTCTTTGCGCAGCTTGGTGCGGATGACACGGGCAATCGGGTCCATTCTTGTCTTGGAAATATCGGCAACTTGAAAACGGCTTGGATCCATTTTATTCGCAGCACCCATACTGGAGATCATCGGAATTCCCCGTTTCAAGCATTCTTTAATCAAATGAACTTTGTAAATAATCGTATCCGAAGCATCCAGCACATAATCCAGATCATACTTGAATAGCTCCTCATATGTTTCTTCCGTATAAAACATGTTCAGTGCAATTGCTTCACATTCAGGATTAATCAGCTTCACACGCTCTACCATCAGATCAGCCTTTTTTTGACCTACTGTTGTCGTCAGCGCATGAATTTGGCGATTAATATTGGTAATATCTACGACATCCTTATCAATCAAAATAATGCGTCCAACACCCGTCCGCGCCAGCGCTTCCACTGCAATCGAACCGACACCGCCGATACCCAATACAGCTACCGTGCTATTTTTCATAACCTCCAGACCTTCCGTCCCGATGGCCAGTTCCGTGCGTGAAAATTGATGTAGCATATGGTAATCCTCCCTCACTGGTCTAAACTCTATGCTTGAACTCCAGCATACAAACCACGAACCCATTATCCATAAAAGGGTAACGGGTTCAAGGCATTTTATAATCTATTTACATGCCAACAGATGGCAACTTGCACTTGCAAAATCCAACGCTTGTTTTAAGCTTTAGGTGCAACAGGCTTCGGAGCAAGACGAATATGAAGCTGATCCAATTGAGCTTGATCCACTTCGGCTGGTGCATCCATAAGCAGGTCTGTCGCGCTGGCCGTTTTCGGGAATGCAATGGTTTCACGCAGATTTGTACGACCTGCAAGCAACATAACAAGACGGTCAAAACCGAAGGCAATACCACCATGGGGAGGCGTACCGTATTCAAATGCATCCAGCAGGTAACCGAATTTATCCTTCACTTCTTCAGGCGGCAGATTGAGCGCTTTGAACATTTTCTCCTGAACTTCACGTTTGAAAATACGCATCGAGCCGCCACCCACTTCGTAGCCATTCAGCACGATGTCGTAGGCCTGAGCACGAACTTGACCTGGATCTGTGTCCAAGAGGGCCAGATCTTCTTCCTTCGGACGAGTGAACGGATGGTGCTCCGCTACATAACGTTTTTGTTCTTCGTCATAGCCCAGAAGCGGGAAGTCTACGACCCAGGCAAATTTGAATTTGTTATCGTCGATAAGCCCCAAATGACGGCCAATTTTCAGACGAAGCGCGCCCAAAACATCAGCAACTACTTTTTTATTATCCGCAGAGAACAGCAACAGGTCGCCTTCTTCGGCTCCCGTACGCTCTTTCAAGGCTTCGATTTCTTCCGGTGTGAAGAATTTAACGATAGGCCCCTTGAATTCGCCTTCTTTCACTTGAATCCAAGCCAAGCCCTTTGCTCCATAACGTGCTGCAAAAGGACCCAGGTCATCAATATCCTTACGGCTCCACGTGCCACATCCTTTGGCATTAAGGACTTTAACTTCGCCACCCTTTTCAATTACGGAAGCAAATACTTTTACACCACTGGTTGCCACGATATCATTGACATTTATCAACTCAAGACCAAAACGCAGGTCAGGCTTGTCAGAGCCATACTTGTCCATTGCCTCTGCATGTGTAATCCGTTGGAACGGGGTTTCCAGTTCTACCCCAACTGTTTCTTTGAACAATTTCACCATAAGACGCTCCATCATAGGCAGCAAGTCATCCTGTTGCATGAAGGAAGTCTCAATGTCGATCTGCGTAAATTCAGGCTGGCGGTCAGCACGCAAATCTTCATCACGGAAACAACGTGCCACTTGGTAGTAGCGCTCCAGGCCGCCTACCATCAGCAATTGCTTGTACAATTGTGGCGATTGCGGCAAGGCAAAAAATTCGCCTTCATGCACTCGGCTAGGCACCAGATAGTCACGTGCACCCTCTGGGGAGCTTTTCGTTAAAATCGGTGTTTCTACCTCAATGAAATCTTCACCGTCCAGGAAGTCGCGGAATACTTTTGCTGCTTTGGAACGCAGTTTCAACGTCTGATGCATTTCCGGACGACGCAGGTCCAGATAACGGTATTTCAAACGCAGCGACTCGTCTACTTCTACGCCGTCTTCAATGAAGAACGGAGGTGTTTTGGATGCATTCAATACTTCGATTTCAGTGACACGCACTTCAATTTCACCTGTAGGCAGGTTCGTATTGATCGTTTCTGCATCACGTTTGACAACAGTACCAGTAACCTCAAGCACATATTCACTGCGAACACGATCCGCAATTTGCAGTGCTTCACCGGAATAGGCCGGATTAAACACGATTTGTACAATTCCGCTACGGTCACGCAAATCTATAAAAAGTACGCCCCCTAAGTCACGACGGGTCTGTACCCAACCGTTCAATGTAACTGTTTCTCCGATATGCGCATGAGTCAATGCGCCGCATTGATGACTCCTTTTCATAATACACACTCCTGTTAGGTTTAGTAGTTAATGCTATATGACAGCCAGAGGGAAGCTCCCCCTGACTGATGTTACATCATGTTGTTTAGCCTAATTCTTCCACCAGCTGATCCAGCTTAACGGTACGTTGCTCACCGGTTTCCATGTTTTTCAGTGCAATTTCACCTTTAACCAGCTCATCATCACCCAGAATCGCCGTATATCTTGCTTTAAAGCGATCTGCCGATTTCATCTGAGCCTTCATTTTACGCCCCAGATAATCTCGCTCTGCGGAAAATCCAGCTTGACGCAGCTTGAACAATTGTTTGGTCACTTCCGTTTCTGCCGCCTCACCCAAAGCCACCATATAGATATCCAGCGGCTTGGCTTCGTTCAATTTGACACCCTGATGCTCCAAGATCAGCTGAATTCGCTCAAGCCCAATACCAAAACCAATCCCTGGCTGATCCGGTCCGCCCAGATCTCCAACCAATCCGTTGTAGCGACCGCCTCCACCAATCGTATCAATTGCACCAATGCCTTCGGCTTTGAATTCGAATGCTGTCAGCGTATAATAATCCAGCCCCCGTACCAGGCGCGGGTTCACTGTATATTCCACACCCATCGCATCCAAATTTTGCTTCACTTTCTCAAAGTGCGTGCTGGATTCCTCGTCCAAACTATCCAAAATCGAAGGTGCTCCGCCAAATTTGTCCTGATCATCTTTGCTATCCAGCACACGCAGCGGATTACGCTCGATGCGCGCTTGGCTCTCCTTGGTCAACGTATCCTTAATGGGCATCAGGAAGTCCACCAAATGCTGCCGATAAGCAGCACGACTGGCAGCATTACCAACAGAGTTGATTTCTACCTGTACCCCTTTCAGGCCCAGCTCACGACAGAACTGATACCCGAAAGCAATAACTTCTGCATCCAGCGCCGGGTCCATCGCCCCGAATGCTTCAATGCCAAATTGGTGAAACTGGCGCTGACGCCCAGCTTGTGGACGCTCATACCGGAACATTGGGCCGATATAGTACAGCTTAGTTACATCCGGTTCACCATACAGTTTGTTCTCCACATAAGAGCGGACAACCCCTGCCGTTCCTTCCGGACGCAGCGTCATGCTCCGTTTGCCTTTATCCTCAAAAGTGTACATTTCCTTTTCCACCACATCGGTCGTTTCACCCACACCCCGAACGAACAAATTCGTTTGTTCGAACATTGGTGTACGAATCTCTCGGTAATTAAAGCGGCGGCTAATCTCACGAGCTTTTTCCTCGACCACTTGCCATTTTTCTACACTGCCTGGCAGCAAGTCCTGTGTTCCCGTCGGTTTTTGAAAGGCCATTTACGTATCCCCCCGTCATTGTATTTCTTATAAAAACAAAAAATCCCTCGCCCTGTTATCATTAACAGGGACGAGGGATTGTCGTTTACAAATCACCCGTGGTACCACCCACATTCCGGAGTTTACCCAGACCACTAGCATATAAATGACTCAGTGTCCGTCAGCATTACACTGACTCCGCTCATACGTATAACGCCCGTAACGCGCAGTACGGCTATTATGCAGGATGGTCTGCTGTTTGGCATATGCCATGCATGACTCAGCAGAGATTCCTCATTGTTCGCCGCCTGTTCTCGAGGAGGTCATTCGTCCGCTCATCAAGGGAATTTTTACAGCCTGGAAATTCCTCTCTGCGCTTGTGGGTTCGGAGTACTTGGTCCCGTCATCAAATCATTTTTCATTATTTTATGATTTTAATGAACTGCTTCGACAAAGTCAAGACATTCCCCCTAGAATCAGACAAATAAGTCTTATAAAAAGAAAATAACCTGCGGAAACGGTCCGCAGGTTTAAAAAGATATATCAAAAGGGGGTCATGCTGTTATTATAAACAACGAATATTAAGGAATGATGTTTCGAATATTACAATTGTATTACAGCCACTCTAGTGTGACTAATTTCCTCGTATATCGACATTTTTGTGACATTCGCTCCCTTTTTAATCCAGCTGCGCCACATATGCACGATTGGAACGAAGCTTATAAATGATCTCATCATAATCGGCATCATTCACCTTGGCGGACAATACATACCGTAATTCATCATGATCACCGTTAATATACACATCTGTCGCACGGAGCAAACCTCCGTCATGATTCGTTGTTCCGCTCCGATCCTCATTCAGATCCCTTTGAGCTGCACCAGAGTTAACCTCGTCATTCTTTGCATCGGGTAGAATATTCTCGCCATAAGCCCCTGCGGCTGGAATCGCCGCACCCGCAGAACCTCCTGTGCTCACAGAGCCAGTATTGTTATAAGGGACCAACGGAATTAAAACCCTCGTCTCCCGACCGAGCGTCTCATCCAGAGCACCTACTTCCAAATGTTCAGTTCTATAAGCCTGAAGCGAAGCTCTGGCGCCCTCAGCTTCATCTTCTGTGCGAAAATAAGCCTGAATCTGTTTAGCCATATCAAATCCTCCTCGTTTGGGAATTGTACTGGCATAAATCTAGGAAGCATTCACGGTTAAATTACAATGCCTTTAACAACTCACGCACAAAAGCGGGCTCATCCTTAGGAGTCCGAGACGTAATAAAGTTACCGTCCACCACCACCTCTTGATCCTCAAAATGAGCACCCGCATTAATCAAGTCATCTTTCAATGGAGGGTAAGCTGTAATCGTCCGGCCTTGTAACAAATCGGCACTCGCCAAAATTTGCGGCCCGTGACAGATAGCTCCGATCGTTTTTTTGGACTCATTTATTTCAGTTACAAACTTCAGAACATTGGCATCCAAACGCAGATTTTCCGGTGATGATCCACCAGGAATAACCACTGCATCATAGTCACTTGATTTCACATCTGCAATGGCTTTTTCAATAGTGTAGCTTGCTTTGCCTTGCTTACCGTTCACTTTTTCACCTTGTTTTAATCCAATAATATCTGCCTCATGTCCAGCCTTTTTCAGTTCATCATAAGGGACCTTCATTTCGGAATCCTCAAATTGGTCAGCCAACAAAAATGCAATTTTACTCATTATCGTTCAGATCTCCTTTCCGGTTATCCTTAAAGCGAGCTTAAAGTTAGGTTTGTTTGTTTACCACGCTTTGTTATTACCCGCTTGATCTGTGTTTATAACAATTCCAAGCAGTGAAAAAGAAAAAGGAGCCCGTTGGCTCCTCCCTGATGTACTGCTACATAATTATTTTCGATCTCTTTATAACCGCTTGAGACAATACGTCGTTAATGCTGCATTTACAAATGACTTACCTACGCGGTAGGGCACCGCGTCCTGGCTTGTCCACAGCTGTAGCAACATGCTGTAATAACGCATCAGCATTACGAGTAAGGTTGATTGCCTCCCGCATACTACCAGGATAAAGTAGCACCGCGCTTTGATATCCGTCCATTTTTGGGGTCTGACGCATAGCTTCGTCTCTCCTGTCACCCTTAAGGCTTTCCAGATGGCTGCTTACCAACCGGGATGACATTATGGTTCCTCTAAACGGCTATTTTATTCTCTTCTACTCATGTTCTCAGATCATACCAAGAATGGATACCTACGAACGTTCGCTATCCAAAATCAACGTCACTGGACCCCAGTTGGTCAAAGAAACATCCATCATAGCTCCAAAAATCCCCGTCTCGACCTCCAGGCCCTTGGCTCGAAGCTGACTGTTAAAGAAATCATACAGCTTCTCCGCTTCCTCAGGTTTGGCCGCTCCCATAAAGTTGGGCCTTCTTCCTTTACGGCAGTCACCATACAACGTAAATTGCGAGACAGACAAAATGGCCCCCCCGACATCCAGAACACTGTCGTTCATTTTGCCTTCAGCATCTTCAAATATACGCAATCCCGCTGTTTTATCCGCCAAATAAACGGCATCGGCTGCCGTATCTCCCTGACCAATACCAACCAGCAGCATTAATCCAGTTCCGATTTTACCGACCACCTTTTGATTCACTGTTACCTGAGCGTCTTTACAGCGCTGAATAATGATCTTCATTGCCTATCCGCTGCTCCTTTACTCTTCCCCTTACAAGGTGTTCACAGTCGTACCATGGCTCTTTCAGCCACCTATGAGTCTTTGTACCCAAGATGTATTACAAAGGCTATATAAACCTGCGTGTATGCTTCACAAGTTTATTGCATAATCCGATGCACGGTGTATACATCCTTCACCCGTTTGATCCGTTCGACAACAGAATGCAAATGATCCGTGTTACGAATAAGAATTGTAATGTGAATCATTGCCATTTTATTTTTATCTGTACGTCCTGTCACGGCCGAGAAGCTAGTTTTATTCTCAGAAATGGCCTGAAGCACCTCGTTCAATAAACCATTGCGGTCATGCCCTGTAATCTCAATATCGACACTATAATTGACCTCGGCTGCTTCTTCCCACTCCACTTCAATCACACGCGCCTGATCTTCGCCCACCCCCGAAGGAATATTCGGGCAATCGGTACGGTGAACAGATACGCCGCGCCCGCGTGTTACGTAGCCGATGATGTCATCACCCGGTACGGGATTACAACATCGTGCAAAGCGAACGAGCAAATTGTCGACGCCTCTGACGCTGACACCGTTGGTCGGTGTTTTTTTTCGATCACCCTGCGGTTTGTACTCCTTAACCTCGGTCGTCAGCTCAATTAGACGTGCCTCTTCTTGTTCCTTGCGCAGCTTCTCTGTCAAACGTGTACAAACCTGCGCTGCGGTTATACCGCCAAAGCCAATCGCAGACAGCATATCTTCAGAATCATTAAAAGAGAACTTTTGTGCCACATCCTGAAGTTTGTCCTCGCTCATCCACACGGATGGCTCAATATCACGCTTCCTTAGCTCACGTTCCAGACTTTCGCGGCCTTTTTCTACATTTTCCTCACGCTTTTCTTTCTTGAACCATTGCTTGATTTTACTGCGCGCGTGAGAGGACTGAGCAATTTTAAGCCAGTCCTGACTAGGTCCATAGGAGTGCTTGGACGTCATAATTTCCACGATATCGCCAGTTTTCAGACGATAATCCAAAGGAACAATTCTTCCATTTACCTTAGAGCCAATCGTTCGATTGCCAACTTCGGTATGGATACGGAAAGCAAAGTCCAGCGGAACCGATCCAGCCGGTAACTCAATGACTTCTCCCTTAGGAGTAAAGACAAACACAAGGTCTGAGAAAAAGTCCATTTTGAGTGATTCCACAAATTCCGAAGCATCCTTCGCCTCGTTTTGCAGCTCCAGAATTTCTCGGAAAAAGGTGATTTTGTCCTCAAAGTTTGTGTTATTTGCCCCGTTGTTTTCTTTATAGGCCCAATGGGCGGCAATCCCGAATTCAGCGGTGCGATGCATATCCACTGTGCGAATTTGTACTTCTGTAGGCTCTCCGTTGGGACCTACTACGGTCGTATGGAGGGACTGATACATATTAGCCTTAGGCATGGCAATATAATCCTTAAACCGCCCCGGCATCGGTTTCCACAACGTATGAATAATCCCCAATGTGGCATAACAGTCTTTAATGTTATCCACAATAATTCGAATCGCAAGCAAATCGTATATTTCATTGAATTGCTTGTTTTTTGTCGTCATCTTTTTAAACACACTGTAAATATGTTTAGGGCGTCCAGACAAATCAGCCTGAATCCCCATCTCTTCCAGCTTCTCTCTGATACGCTGTATGACATTATCAATAAATTGCTCGCGCTCTGCCCGCTTCTTATGCATCAAATTAGCGATGCGGTAATACTGCTGAGGATTCAGATAGCGCAAAGCAATGTCTTCCATTTCCCATTTAATCGCTGAAATACCCAATCGGTTTGCAACCGGACAGAAAATTTCCAACGTTTCATAAGCGATTCGACGCTGGCTTTCTTCCGATTGATATTTCAGGGTACGCATGTTGTGCAGACGATCTGCCAACTTAATGACGATGACACGAATGTCCTGCGCCATGGCAATAAACATTTTTCGATAATTTTCGTTCTGCTGTTCTTCCTTGGATCGGAACTGGATACGCTCCAGCTTCGTCAAACCATCGACAAGCATCGCACATGTATCGCCAAAATGCTCGCGAATCTGCGCCAAAGACACCGTCGTATCCTCCACAACGTCATGTAAAAGAGCGGCGATAATGGAGATGGTATCCATCTGCATATTAACGACGATATCAGCAACCGCAAGCGGATGCAGAATATAAGGTTCACCGGACTTACGAGTCTGGCCGGAATGGGCCTGCTCGGCAAAATCATAGGCGTCCCTGATGCGGATAAGATCTGCTTCTCTGGTATAGGCCCCGGCCTTTTTAAGTAATTGCTCTATCCCCATTCTGCTCTATTCCGTGTCCTTTCTATGCAAAATGGAACCCGCCGATCAATGTCGCGCAAAGGTTCCCTTTTAAAAGTGATTTCCTACAATTATGACGCTTAGCACGCCACACGTCAACTATTACAGGTTTGGCACTGTCGCATTATTTTGTCACACATGGTTAAGTAAAATCAGGATTGTTGACGAAATGAAACGAATTATATTGAAAAAATTACGAAAAGTAATTAATGTATATAAGAATAATTGAAAGAACTAAGGAGTGAACTGCGTTGCAACGCGAAATTCAAGTTAATGAAAAGCTTCCAGCAGGACCTGGGATCCTGCTCAGCGTACAGCATTTGTTTGCCATGTTTGGCAGCACCGTGCTGGTGCCCAATATTTTTGGCGTCGATCCCGGCATGATTTTGCTCATGAACGGTATCGGAACATTGTTGTACATATGGATCTGCCGTGGCAAAATCCCTGCCTATCTCGGCTCCAGCTTCGCTTTTATCGCTCCTGTCAGTCTTGTGCTTAAAAGTAACCCTGGCAGCAATGGCTATGCAATGGCCCTGGGTGCTTTCATCGTTACAGGTATTATTTTCTGTCTCGTCGCACTGGTAATTAAATACGCCGGGACACGTTGGCTAGACATCGTTTTTCCACCAGCTGTCATGGGATCAATCGTAGCCTTGATTGGTCTGGAACTGGTTCCGGTTGCTGCAGGCATGGCAGGCATTATTAATGCCGATCCTACTAAAGCCTGGACGCCAGATCCCAAAACGATCACCCTTTCCCTCGTTACGCTCGGTGTTACTGTTCTGGGTGCGGTGTTGTTTCGCGGATTTGCCAAAATCATTCATATTCTAATCGGTATCGTGGTGGGCTATGTGCTTGCTTATTTCATGGGTATGGTC
This sequence comes from Paenibacillus sp. ALE2, assembly GCF_054113385.1. Classification (NCBI taxonomy): domain Bacteria; kingdom Bacillati; phylum Bacillota; class Bacilli; order Caryophanales; family Paenibacillaceae; genus Paenibacillus; species Paenibacillus sp. ALE2. The sequence continues at coordinate 3,042,762 of NZ_CM134213.1, read as the reverse complement.
AATACGCAGGCTATTGCGGACGCTCCTTTGTTCGCTCATCCCGCAATTACCACTCCAACCTTTAATGCCTCGGCTATGCTGACGATTCTTCCGGTTGCTCTGGTCGTCATCGTAGAGCATATTGGTCACTTGCTAGTGACGAGCAACATCGTCGGACGTGAGTTGTCCAAAGATCCTGGTCTCCACCGCTCTTTGCTGGGTAACGGGATTTCTACCATCATTTCCGGTTTTGTTGGTTCTACACCTAATACGACTTATGGTGAAAATATCGGTGTTATGGCATTAACTAAAGTGTACTCTGTATGGGTTATTGGCGGAGCGGCTATTATTGCCATTCTGTTGTCCTTCTCGGGTACGTTCTCAGCGATTGTTTCTAATATTCCGTCTCCAGTTATGGGTGGCGTATCCTTGCTATTATTCGGTGTGATCGCTGCCTCTGGTCTTAGAATCTTCGTCGAGCAAAAAGTTGATTTCGCCAAGCCAACTAACATGCTGCTCGCCACCATCGTGCTTGTGGTCGGAATCAGCGGTACTACGCTCACTTGGGGTGCGGTCACCTTGAAAGGTATGGCCCTGGCGACAATCATCGGTATTATTCTGAGTTTGTTCTTCAAGCTGGTTGATGTGCTCGGCTGGTCGAATGATAAAACGCAGGAACCTTTAACTGAAAAAACACCAGATTAATATCTATTTTTCAATTTTAGAACGCCGCTCCATGTTAGTTATGGATGAACACGCTCAGGCTGTATAGACAAGCGTGTAAGTATCCTTCTTACATGGAACGGCGTCTTTTTATGCACGGCTTTTTTATTTATTTTTAAAATAAGATATCACACACGAAAACGGGATACGACCTGATTAAGCGTATCGGAAACACCTGTAAGCGACTTGGCAGAGCTATCCAGACCTTTCAGGTCCTTTAGCTGCCGTTCGGATCGTTCCGAGACTTGGCCTGTACGTTCAGCTGAAGCTTTCGCAATGTCTGCAAGATAACCAATGGAGGCTGCAACTTCCTCTGAGCCTGCCGACATTTCTTCAGAGGCAGATGAGACCTCCTGCACTTCTATCGCCACCTGCTGAATATCTTGATTCATCGCAATAAAACGTTCTTCCACCTCACGTAAAATAGATACGCCTTCATCCATCTCCAGAGCCCCCTGCTGCATTCCTTCCAAAGCGAATTTGGTTTCTTCCTGCATGGATCGGATTCGACTTGTAATTTGCTCCGCAGACTCGCTTACGTTTACGGCCAGCTTTCCGATTTCTGAAGCCACTACAGCGAACCCTCGGCCATGCTCCCCAGCACGAGCGGCTTCAATGGAAGCATTCAGCGACAGTAACTTGGTCTGCCCACTAATATCCTGAATCATTCCAATAATGCTGCCAATTTGAGCGGACCGCTCATTTAACGAGCTTACTACCCTGCCTGCCTCATCCATAGACATTTTTGCTTTATGCATTCCTTGGCTGACCACGTTCAACCGTTCATTTCCTTGTTGTGCTTTAAGTTCAATCTCAGTGGTAGCCTCGGATACATGCTGTATAGATTCAGCAATACGCTGTATGCCAACAGCCATTTCTTCCATCGCAGTCGCACTTTCTGCTGCTGCGGCCAACTGAAGCTCTGCCCCTTCCTTTACCTGCGCCAGTTCTCCTGCATTATGGTACGCATCTTTAGTCGCTCCGGAAATCTCCTGAGATATTTTTAAAGATACACCTGAGATCACACCTGACTCTTCGCTCAAGCGTGACGCCATTCCTCTGGTTGCAACAATCACCTTATTGATCCCATCAGCCATTTGGCCAAACTCATCTTTACGATGATGTGGTAATTCAACGGTATAATCACCAAGTGCCATTCGATTGGTCATCTGCCTAATTTTTTTAATTTCTTTGATCATGCCTGAATTGTTAATCAATACCGCTCCCATAATTAGTAAAATACCTATAACACTAACAATCAGCAGAAGTTTAAGCATTTCATTCGCAGAGCGATTCAAATCCGATTCTGGCAGTAATACACCAATTTTCCATCCGGTTTGTGGGAGTGTTTCGTACATTATCCGGTAGTCCTCATTATCAATGTGTATGGATAGTTGTCCAGACATACCACTTTGAATAGATTGTGCTGCTTCCGCATTCATCGTGTTTTTTAACGGCTCGCCTGCTTTTAAGGACTGAAGACCGGATGACAGAATGGCTCCATTCTTATCCACTAAGATCGCACTACCTTGAGTACCAAACTTCATTTTTTCAATATACGTCTGGATACTCGTCATGTTTAGGTCGCCTGTAATGACACCTAATAGTTTCCCCTCCCTGTCGTAAAATGCTTTCCCTGCCGTAATCATATTGATGTTCAGCTTGCTATCGTAAAAAGGCTCTGTGAAATTTATATCTTTACCACGTTCCACGGCTTCTGTATACCAAGGCTGCGTTAAATAGTCATATTGCGGATCGTCATATTCAGTCGATTGCTTGACTAGCTCGCCGTCTCTATGCACATATATTGAACGGTAAGTCACTCCCGGATCATACGCACCTTTAGCAAAATAAATGCCCAACCCGTATGACATATCATTTAATGCCAGCTCTTGCTCAAAAAAACGTCCATAACTTTCAATACTCATCCCTGCTCCCAGTTGTTCCGCACTCTTAGTCAGCATCGAAACAAGCAAAGCATGACGATCTACGTTAGCTGCAATATCTGCTTGAGCCCTCGACAAGGAATGAGCAGCATTTTGGCTTATTTCCGTATCCAGCTTCTGTTTGGCAAAAAAATAAGACAAAAAGTTGATTAAAATCAGCGTTATAAGTACTAACGGAACCAAGGTAGAAAGTGTCCGTGCTTGTAAACTCTTAAATTGAAATATACCCAATGTATATCCCCCTCTGTTTCTTTTTACACTTTTATCGACATTTATTTTATTTTTTTATAACTATTTTCCAATAAAAACCGTGGTAATTTGTTACAATAAAATAATCCAATTTAATTACAATCAAAAAATAGTCCGATGGAGCAACTCTTTAGATAAAGAGATGTTCCATCGGACTATTTAGGCAATCCATGTATAAATATTTCCCGGGAAACCCCGGTTTCTAAACACTTAATACTTAATACTTAATTAGGGTGAATACATCTACATCAGGCAGCTTTGCCCGTCCGTTGAGGTCAGACAGCTCGATAAGAAAGGCAGCCCCTGCCACATTGCCACCAAGTTGGCGTACCAAGTTAACGGACGTAGCGATGGTTCCACCTGTAGCAAGCAGATCATCAGCAATCAGAACATTTTGCCCCGGCTCAATCGCATCCTTATGCATAGCCAGAGTATCCTTACCATATTCCAAACCGTATGCTTCCTCAATGGTTTCTCCAGGCAGCTTGCCACTCTTACGGATGGGAATAAAACCAACACCAAGCGCATAAGCCAGAGGTGCACCGACAACAAATCCACGTGCTTCCGGACCTGCAATCAAATCAATTTTTAAATCAGATACCAGTTCCTTCATATCGTTGATCGCCTTGCGATACAGTTCACCATTTTTCATTAGGGTCGTAATGTCCTTAAAACTAATCCCTGGTTGTGGAAAATCGGAAATTACCCGAATATATTCTTTGTAGTCCAACTTAGTTCCTCCTACTGTAAACTTCTAATTAGTATATACATTTTACAAAACTACAAGGTAATATCTCAAGACGCACCTTTCATAAGCGACATGATCCAGCTCGTCATCTGGGTGGTGTCCGCATCCAGTAAATACCGCTCCATCTCAGCCATATTGTACAATTCCTGATAGCGCGGAGAAGCAGTTAAATCCCGCTTGGGCGGATTGGATACAAAACAAAATTGACCATCTGTACGAGTCAAAAATTCAAGATCCTCGAAGATGTCCAATACCTTGGATAACATGCGCACTGAACACGAGCACTGCCTGCTAAGAGCAGGTAGCATTGCTTTTTCATCAATTAGCTGTGTTCCCATTCGAGAAAGCACAATGTAAATACGCTTAAACAGCTCCCTATCGGGGCTCACGAGCCGGCCGCCACGCTCACTGATCGAATGAAGAAGAAACACGTTCTCTACATTCTCAAAGGTAGACCATAATGCATGAAACTGCTCGGGTGTATCTGGCGGCTCCAGTACGAACAGCGACTTCACAGAGTGCTGTGTATCTTTTCGACCATCACTAGGAGTAACGCTGCCATCTTTATCGTATAACCATAAGTATTCAGCGCCCACGGAGCTCGATGTCCGAAGCCGGGATGACGGATGGATCAACACCGCAACATCATTCTTTCGTTCCTCTAAGCTTGGATGGAAGATCCTCAGCCCTCGCTCCAGTTCGGCAAGTGGGTCCGATACTCCACGATAATCAAAAATTTGCGGAGCCTGCACACGAATATCCTGCATCATCAGCTGAAGTGAACGTTTACCGTTCCACTCGTTAATTGATAACTCGCCCAACAGATCTATGTCCGTTTGCTGCTGTAAAAAATCAGCCAAATCGCCACGTCGGAAGGCAATCGCATCCAACGATAAACCATTCTGCTCCAATAGTAGCTTCACATGGTTTTTCTCACGTCCCATTTTACGAGCCTCGCGCAATTGAAGCCCCTGTAATATGAATCGTGGAGAAGGATTTCCCATCCCAAAAGGCTGAAGTAATTCCAGTTCTTCAACCACTTGTAAAGACACCTCATCCAGACGACAGACCATATCAGCCTCAGCTATAGGGATAAAATCCTCCGGTGTCAAAATGGAACCTGCATAGCGGTTAAGCCGTTCTTCGAATAATTCCAGATTGTCACGGGACAGCGTCATCCCCGCTGCCGAAGGATGTCCACCAAAATGCTCCATGAGCTCATGGCATTCTGTAAGAGCACTGTAAATATCCAATGCAGGAATAGAACGAGCAGAGCCTTTGCACATGCCTGTCTCCGCATCTATGCCTAGAATAATGGTCGGACGATAATACCGATCCAATAGCTTGGATGCCACAATTCCGACGACACCAACATTCCAGCCCTCACCAGCCAAAACAATCACAGATGGAAGCTTGCCTTCATTTAGTTTGGATGCTAATTGCTGCTCGGCTTGCTCCACAATGTGTTCGACCACTTGTTGACGCTCACGATTGAGCAGATCCAGCGCATGCGCAAGCTGGTCTGCTTCCTCCTCTTTTTCTGTCGTCAGCAGGGAAACTGCTCGTCCCGCATGATCCAGACGCCCGCTCGCATTAATCCGCGGTGCCAATGCAAATGCGATGTTGACCGAAGTCACTGTGGATATCTCCACACCCGCTACATGAAGCAACGCCCGAATCCCTGGGAATGCAGTGTTTCTCATCGATTGAATCCCTCTACGTACTATCGTCCTATTCTCACCATGTAGTGGCATCAAATCAGCTACCGTACCAATAGCGGCGATTTCAAACCATTCCTCGGGTACTTCACTCAACAGCGCCTGAGCCAGCTTCAGGGCAACACCAACGCCTGCAAGGCCTTTAAACGGGTAGGGACAATCCGGTAGCTTCGGATTGATCAAAGTATAAGCCTCGGGAAGCACAGCAGGCGGCTCATGATGGTCAGTCACAATCACATCGATTCCTAAGGAAGTTGCATAAGCAATTTGCTCTACTGCACTAATTCCCGTATCCACTGTAATGACCAGCGTCACTCCCTGCTGATGTGCCCAATCCAGAGCATGGTTATGCAGACCATATCCCTCATTAGAACGATGGGGAATGTAAATATCATAAGAAGCCTTCAGAAAACGCATAAGCTGAATCATCAATGATGTACTAGATACACCGTCCGCATCATAATCGCCATAGATTAATATATGCTCGCCGCGCTCCAGAGCCTGGCGAATTCTCGGCACGGCCTCTTTCATGCCAAGAAGCAGAAATGGGTCGTGTACATCGTCCACACTTCCGTACAAAAAGCGGTTTGCTTCCCCGGCCGTAGTGACGCCCCGGTTCACTAAAAGCCGGGACAACAATGGTGAAATCCCCAGTTCTTCTGTTAACGGTTGAGCCGCTTCCAGGTTAACCTCCGGGGTCTTCCATCTGTACTGCGAATGAAGCAATCCTATTCACCTTTCTTTCATAGTCGGCCTGCCTTATTGAAGCAAGGACGACGCATCATTATCTGGCAGTTCATAGTTGGATTTATAAGGATACCCGGCTTGGTAAGAAATGAACTGCATTTGTACATGAGATACCTGTGGAAAACGGGCTAACAGTAAATTTTTGGCTCGATCAGCAATTTCCTGCGCCTCCTGCACCGTAATCCGCGGATTAACACTTATCGTTACATCCACTGTTATGAAATGACCCGTTTCCTGAGCATGTAAATGTTCAACCGTTACAATACCATATACCCGTTGAATCGTCTCCATAAAGCGCTGGGAGTCTTCCTCCTGCAAGGACTGTGCAGGCACCTGGTAAGCGGTATTCATTACCATGAGATATCCTTTACGCAGCACCAGACAGGCTACCAGCAAAGCTGCAGTTGGATCAAGATATAATAATGCAGGCCATTCCATTGCCTCGCCAGTCATTGCACCGATCATGCCGATCAATGCAATCAGCGATGCATATAGCGAGTACCGTTCATGGTTAGCGTACCGATCCGCTTCCGCTTTATGGCCGTGTTTAATCGAGTAGCGATATTGAAACTGAAACAACGCTTCTCTCAACACCAAAGCAATAAACACGGTAATTAATGCGTACAAACCGGGAGCTTGCGGTTCAAAACTGCTTAATGAACGAATAGCAGAAATAGCTAGTTGAAGTCCGCTCATCAGCACTAAAATAGCCAGCACCACAGATATAACCGTCCGAACTTTTTCACCGTTCCGCAACCGCGCCAGCATTCCGTGATCTGCACCACCCTTGGAAAACAGCATCTCCTGCAAACGGGAAGCACTATCCGCAGCCGTGTGCAGTGCATCCCCCATCAACGCCTTGCTGTTTGCTGCATAACCGACGGTTCCCTTTAGAACAGCCAGCGCGAGATTACCTACAATTCCGCTCAACGCCGCAGTTTCTAATGATCGGCTGCGTTCGCTATTCACAACGTTTCCCCCTCAATCCTGAACTAACCATTTCCCGATAAAGCTCCAATCCAATATAACCGAATTCTTAAAACCTTAGAAAACCGCGCCCAAGCAGACGCGGCTTTCTCTTTAATTTATACTACTGGTATTTGCATAACTTAAGACTTTGCAGTTTTGGCCGCTCCACCAGCTGTCGGCGTCTTTTGTTTCCCCTTCAAAGCTACCCACAGCGGACTGGCAATGAAGATGGAAGAGTAAGCTCCGAACAGCAAACCGATAACCATCGCAAGCGAGAACATCCGAATGGACTCGCCGCCAAAAATGAATAGGCAGACGGAGGCAATAAACACTGTAAACACAGTTGCAAGTGAACGTGTCATTGTCTGTGCAATACTGTGATCGACGACTTGCTCCAAGTCGGTTCTGGACTTTTTCTTTGCAAATCGCAGATTTTCCCGAATACGGTCAAAAATAACGACGGTGTCATTAATGGAGAAACCGACAATCGTCAGAATAGCCGTAATAAAGGTCAAATCCACCTCAAGCCGGAAAATCGAGAATATACTAATGACGAGAAACGCATCATGCAGCAGCGAAACAATTGCAGCAACCGCAAAACGCCATTCAAACCGGATCGAAATGTAGATAGCAATAGCCACAGAGGCCAGCAAAATCGCCCAGATTGCATTTCGCTCCAGCTCTTGCGCCATTTCCGTATCCACCGTATTGACCTCAAATGATGCCTTCGGATCAAGCTCTTTGTTAAAAGAGGTTTTGAATTCATTCACTTGCTGATCCGTCAATACCTGTGAAAAACGAATGCCGAAACGCTCTTTACCTGGTGTATAATCCACCTCTTTGCCGATCCCGTTCTTGTTCAGCAAAGCTTGAATCTGTTCTTGTGTAACTGTCTTAGTCAAATTAACATCCACGTTGGAACCGGAACGGAAATCAACCCCGTAATTCAAACCAAATATCGATAAGCTCAAAATACCAAGCAATGTGATAATAATCGAGAACGTGTAAAACCACTTGCTCATCTTGACATATTTATAGTCCCAATTAAAGCGCACTGATATCACTCTCCTTCACACCAAAATACTTGGCCTTCTTCACAGCATCTGCTTTAACCAGCAGATTGAGCAAGAAGCGCGAGAAGAAGATATTTGTCAAAATACTCACGACAATATCAACGATGAGCACGAGAGCGAATCCTCGAACGGAGCCTGTACCCAGACCAAACATGACGGCTGCCGCTATAATTGTCGTAATATTGGCATCCATAACAGTACGGAACGATGCCTTACTGCCTGCAATGACAGAAGAACGAATCGTTTTGCCTGACTTGATTTCTTCTTTAATCCGTTCATACGTAATGATATTGGCATCCACCGCCATCCCGATCCCGAGCACGAAGGCTGCGATACCCGGAAGTGTGAGCACGAAACCGCCCAAATAAAAAATCGCAAGCACCAGCCAGGTATGAACGATGAGACAGAAGCTAGCTATCAGTCCCGGTACACGGAACATTGCAATCATAAAGATCAGAATGATGACCGAACCGATCAAACCGGCACGGATCGTCTGATCCAGTGACAACTGACCCAGTGTAGCTCCTACACTCTGAGAATATTTTTCCGTCAGTTTAAGCGGAAGAGCACCCAGGTTGATCGTATCTGCTAGCTTGTTCGCCTCATCACGTGTGTAGCTACCTGTAATCGAAGCACTGCCATCCGTCAATTCACTACGGACTGTAGGTGCAGACAGTAATTCATCATCCAGGAAAATAGCCAACTCTTTATTCATAAGTCGCTTTGTGATTTCTGCAAATTTAGCTTTGTCTTTTACTTTGATACTAATCTCAGGCTTGTTTAGCTGGTCATAGCCTACCACAGCACCATTCTCCACAAAATCATTACCGCGGAGCTCAATTTTGCTGTATTGACCCGGCTTTTTAGCATCTGCTGCCGTTGCACTACGGAAGGTTAACTCTGCGGGTTTTTTCAGCATGGAGCGGACTTCCGCCTCATTAGAGACACCAGCAAGCCGCACGCGAATACGATTGCTCCCCTCAGTTGTTACTTCCGGCTCAGTCGTACCAAGCGCATTAATACGTCTCTCCAAGCTTTGTGCTGTTTGTATCAGAGACTGGCTGGTTACACGCTGCCCGGCTTCCAAAGGCTGGGCTTCATATAAAATTTCAAAGCCTCCCTTTAAATCGAGGCCTAGTTTTAAACTTTTTAGTAGGCCCGGGCTTGTCCCGACCATAACACCAGTAGTTATGAGCACGACCACGATGAAACTTAGAATTCTTTTCATTCCGTCCCATGTTCCCCTTTCATTCTCAATATTCCTATTATAGCTACCCCTCAAAAAGCAGTCAATTTGAACGCAAAAAAAGACCCCCTTCTATTCGAAAGTGGAGCCCCGTAATGCGGACATCGTCAAATAGTTCATAAAGCTCGTCGCTTTAAGGGAAAGTATATCGTTAACGAGCTTGTGCAGCGGAGGAATACCCTCCTTTTCATATTTATGGCTGACGCAATTCCACACGTCCTTACTGGTGACATGTTCATAACCTACAAGGATCAGCTCGTCTGCCTTACTTTGACAGAGTATCTCAATTGCGTCATCCCAATCCTGCTCATCCAGCTCTTCCATACCCACGATGGTCGTTCCTCCTCCCAGCGACTATCGGTTCCGCAGATCAGCAATTAGCGGGGTTATTGACTGCTTTATAGAACATTTCTGTCCTGATCTTGGAAAACCCTTCTTTTCATCGAAAAATAGCCGTAAATCAACAATATATGCATTCATTTCGCTCGTCAATAGCAGAATTCACCACTCTCCCTCTTGTAGTCTGGATCACCTTGTTTCTAAGCTGAAAAGCTTGTCATGAACATGGACAGGTTCAGCATATCTTCTAAAGAAACACATAGACGCAGAATTTCATTTTGGGGAAGAGGGAGTTGCGATTGAAAAAGCAGACATTCATTCATGGAGCAATTATTTTATTGGCAGCGGGAATCATCAATCGGCTACTGGGTTTTATTCCCCGAATCGCACTCCCGCGTATCATCGGCCCCGAAGGAGTCGGCTTGTACCAGCAGGGGTATCCCTTTTTTATTGTACTAGTGACTCTTATTACCGGCGGCATCCCTCTTGCGGTAGCCAAGCTTGTAGCTGAAGCTGAGACGGCGGGGCAACCCGAAATGTCGCGGCGTATTTTGCACACTAGCTTGCGCTTCACCATTACACTCAGCCTGATCGCCATGGCAATCTGTCTTGTGTTTGCACCTTGGATCACAAGCCATCTCCTGACCGACAGCCGTGTGTATTATACATTCGTGAGTATGAGCCCAATGATTGTCATTGTTGCTGTTTCCTCAGCTTATAGGGGCTATTTTCAAGGAAAACAAAATATGATCCCTTCCGCAAGCTCCTCCATTGCGGAAACCGTCATGCGCATTTTTTGCGTCATTTGGTTTGCTTACTTGTTACTTCCCCATGGGGTAGCCTACGCTGCTGCGGGTGCAATGCTTGGTGCTTTGGCGGGTGAATTCATTGGCATGGTTGTGCTGCTGTGGCAATACGCCTGGAACCAGCGAAAAGATCACATTCTTCAACCGAAGGCGCCTTTACCTTCAGAAGTTCATACCGAGCAATCATCCGTTTTGTCACGTCTTATGTCGATTTCCGTTCCCGTTACTGCTGGAAGGCTTGTCGGTTCCTTATCTTATTTGCTCGAATCTATCTTATGCATGCGTAGCCTCGCCGTAGCAGGCATTGCAACTGGCGTGGCAACTGCACAATATGGAGCCATGCAGGGCATGGTTATTCCTGTGTTATTACTACCTGGAGCCCTTACCAGTTCGCTGGCTGTTTCACTCGTGCCTTCGTTATCCGAAGCAGCAGCAAAAGGGCATATTACCGCCATTCACAAACGTTTGCATCAATCGCTTCGTCTTGCTTTAGTCGCAGGAGCGCCATTTGCCGTAATTATGTATGTATTAGCAGAGCCGCTGTGTCTGCTGCTCTACAATAATGGCGATATTGCGGGCATGCTTAAACTCATGGCGCCCTTTGCACTTTTTATGTACATTCAGGCCCCGCTTCAGGCAGCACTTCAGGCGTTAGACCGTCCTGGAAGCGCCTTATTGAACACCTTTGTCGGAGCCATTATCAAAATTGGGCTGATTGTATGGCTTGCTTCCCAGCCTCAGTACGGTATCTACGGAGCTGTCATCGCCATCTGTATTAACAGTGCTATCGTTACCCTCCTACATGGCTTCAGTGTCAGCAGACTGCTTCGCTTTCGTGTACGTTTACTTGACTTCTGGAAAACCGGGATAGGCATGATCATTATGGCGGCAGCGGTATTATATACCTACAGACATTTAACGATTTTCGATCAAATGTGGCTCCAGTTTATTTTTGCCGCAGGCTTGGGAATTATTCTGTACCTTTTCCTGATGACCTTGATCAAAATGATCGACTGGGACAACCTCACACGCATTCCAATCCTGAGAAGATGGTTTAAAGCATAAAATAAGCTAATCTGAAGATTCTCCATAGACCGGTGGTGTAATATATACATCCCCTCTATGGTTGACCGAGCATAAGAAAACATCCTTAAAATCTTTGTGTCCCTTCGCTTGAATCTGATTTTTAAGCCAAAAACGGTTCATATCCATCCGTTCCAAATTTCGATCCAGCACCTTGCCATCCATAATTAATGGAATCGGCAGTCCCTCATATCTAAACTTTCCACCGATTTGTGGAGAAGGGTGGACTCTATTTTCCTGGTGCTCTTTGCTTATCAAATCATTCTCGCTTTGTTCCTGCTTTATTTTTTCGCGTTTAGCGCCATCGTAAATATCCTTGCTAATCACCGTGAGTTTACCTGTTGTTTCCAGAATGACATATTCAACCTCGTCCAAACTTTCTATATTTTGTTCACGAAGTTGTAACAGCAAGTCATCTAAGTTATAACGCTGCTTCGCCATTTCGTCCTTGTTTAGTTGTCCATTGGAGAACAATACACTGGGCCTACCATCAAATAGTAAGCGCAGACGCCGACTTTTCAGACTGAAATAGGAAATCCCGATTTGCAAAATTAACAGCACTCCTAAAGGAATCAACCCTTCATAAAGTGGACGTTTTATATCCTCCAGGCTGAACACAGCAATTTCCGCAATCATAATGGATATGACGAGATCGAAAACAGACAGTTTTCCGATCTCCCTTTTACCCATCAAGCGCATCACCAGATATACAATAAAATACATGAGCAGCGTCCGAAAAATATGAGCAAAAATATCGTGACTCAATAGGTTCGCCTCCTCTCCTGTACTTGCGACAAGACATTAGTCGTTCATTGTACACGTATTCTGACCGTTCCTCACTTGGCTCATACAAAAAACAAAAGGCTAAATTATTGAAATAAAGAGAAAGACTGCTTACGACTTGGTACTAACCCGGGAAGCTTGGCCATAGAATGATAATAGTTCAAACCTTGGTACAGGAGGAATTATCCATGGAGCTCATTCGCCGCTGGTGTTCGTTTCGTCTGGCCCATCCCATTTTATCCGGCTTATTTTATGCCTTTGCATGGATGCTGTTTGGCGCATTGATTCTTTCAATACTCTTGTGGATGACACAGATGCAAGAACAGGATTTATCATTGTATACGTACATCGTCCACGCATTCGCCATGCTATCTGGCGGCTTCGTCGCTGGTAAAAGATCCACGAACAAAGGCTGGTATCAAGGCGGTATTACAGGCATTCTGTATGGACTAATCGTTCTTCTGGTCGGTTTTTTGGCATTGGATGCAGGCATGAACGGTAAAGACCTGATGCACTTAGGAATCGCGTTTGTCATAGGAGCAGGTGGCGGGATGTTTGGCATTAACTTCAGCAAGTAAGTCGACATGTATGCAACACAAAAAAACCGAGCCTCCTCTAAGGCTCGGTTTTTGCATTACAATCGCATATTACGATTTAGAAACAACTTCCTCAGTTGCAGTGTCTTTTGCAATCGCATTACTAATTGCACTGCGGTCAAAGGTCAGCTTTGTCACATCATTCACACGCAAAACAACCACATCGTCCGTAATCTCCACAATTGTACCGTGAAGACCTCCGATTGTAATTACTTTATCTCCCTTTTTCAAAGCTTGAAGCATCGATTGACGCTGCTTTTGTTTTTTCTGATTCGGACGAATCAGCAAGAAATAGAAGATTACAAACATCAGAGCCAGTGGCCAGATCATTTGAAAAAGTCCGCCAGCTCCACCAGGTGCAGCCGCAGCTGTAGCAAAATGAAACACATTAAATCCCCCTTTCGTATACTCTCCCCTAAAACTTAAAAGCCTTTATCATTATCATGAAGACCGTACTGCTCAAAAAATTCATCGCGGAAATCAAGCAGCCTGTCATCCATAATCGCTTGTCTGACATTACGCATCAATTGTATTAAGAAATGCAAGTTATGATACGTTGTCAGTCGGAGCCCGAAGGTTTCATCTGCTTTAATTAAATGTCGCAAGTAAGCACGTGAATAATTGCGACAAGTGTAGCAATCACAAGCCGGATCAAGCGGGCCAAAATCGCTTGCATAATTCGCATTCCGAACGACAAGACGTCCTTGACTTGTCATCGTTGTCCCATTGCGAGCAATTCGGGTTGGAAGTACACAGTCGAACATATCCACACCACGAATGGAGCCTTCAATCAAAGCATCCGGCGAACCTACGCCCATCAGATAACGTGGTTTGTTGGTAGGAAGCAGAGGAACCGTATAATCGAGCACTTCATACATCAAATGCTTAGGTTCACCTACACTCAGTCCACCAATAGCATACCCCGGGAAATCCATGGAAGTCAAATCTGCCGCACTTTGCTTACGCAGATCTTCATGCATGCCTCCTTGTACAATGGCGAACAGACCTTGATCATGAGGACGCGCATGTGTCTCCAAACAACGCTCAGCCCAACGGCTGGTACGCTCCAGTGACTTTTTCACGTATTCATACTCAGCCGGAAACGGTGGACATTCATCGAAGGCCATCATAATATCCGAGCCAAGTGAGTTTTGGACTTCCATTGCCACTTCCGGAGAAAGAAACTTCTTATCTCCATTTAAATGAGAGCGAAAATGAACACCTTCCTCTGAAATTTTACGCATTTCACTTAAGGAAAACACTTGGAATCCGCCGCTGTCTGTTAAAATAGGACGATCCCAATTCATAAACTTGTGCAGTCCGCCCGCTTCACGGACAATATCATGACCAGGACGAAGAAACAGATGGTACGTATTACTCAAAATAATTTGAGCATCCATCGCTTTCAGTTCCTCAGGGCTCATCGTTTTAACAGTTGCTTGAGTTCCCACAGGCATAAAGGTTGGAGTCTCAATCACTCCGTGAGGTGTGTGTACACGCCCCAGACGTGCTCCTGATTGCTTGCAGGTCTTAATATGTTCGTATCTTATTGCTGGTGCCATATTTTCTCTACCATCCTTAATTAATAAATGAACATAGCGTCCCCGAAGCTAAAGAACCGATATTTTTGGTCAATCGCCTCCTGGTAAGCATGCATAATATTCTCTCTGCCAGCTAGTGCGCTGACCAGCATAACCAAGGTGGACTTAGGCAAATGGAAATTCGTAATCATTGCATCTACCACACGGAATTCATAGCCTGGATAAATAAAAATCTGTGTCCAGCCACTGCTGGCCTGTAGCACACCATCTACGAAGTTATTGCCCACCGTCTCCAGCGTTCGGCAACTGGTTGTTCCCACTGCCACGACTCTCCCACCGCGTGCCTTGGTTGCATTGAGTAGATCTGCCGTTTCCTGTGACAATGAATAGTATTCTTCATGCATAACATGTTCTTCAATCGTATCCACCGACATCGGTCTGAACGTCCCTAAACCGACATGAAGTGTGATAAAGGCAACCGTAACGCCCTTCTCTTTAATTTGGTCCAGTAATTCTTCTGTAAAATGTAACCCTGCCGTTGGTGCCGCAGCAGAACCTTCGTGCCGAGCATAAACGGTTTGATACCGCTCACGATCATCCAACTGTTCCTTGATATACGGAGGAAGCGGCATCTGCCCCAAGCGATCCAGAATCTCCTGAAAAATACCATCATATGAAAATGAAAGTACCCTTCCGCCCATATCTCCTTCTTCCTCAATAACCGCCTTCAGCTCATCACCGAAAACAATAACAGCTCCCTTTTTCAGCTTTTTGCCGGGTTTCACTAATGCTTCCCATCGGTCTCCCTCCAGTTGTTTAAGCAGCAGAACCTCGGCCTTAGCCCCAGTGTCTTGCTTGATGCCAAACAAACGTGCAGGAATTACTCTGGTATCATTCAGAACCAGCGTATCCCCTGGCTGAAGATACTGCACAATATCCGAAAATGTATGATGTCCCACTTCGCCGTTGTTTTTGTCTAACGTCAGTAATCTAGAAGCGGTCCGCTCAAGCAAAGGCGTCTGTGCAATTAATGTTTCAGGTAGTTCAAAATCGTAGTCGTTTACGTTCATATATTGGTCAGTCCTTAACTATATCCACATTTTTGTAATAGTGTTGCAAAATTTTCTTGTAATCATACCCCTGCTCTGCCAAACCGTTGGCCCCCCATTGTGATAAGCCCAAGCCATGACCATTCCCTTTACCTGTAAAAATAAAGCTTTGCGTTTTGTCGATGACTCGTGCATGGCGATCTTCATTCATGACGACCACCCCGTTACCACTTGAAGTGCTGGTGCCAGATGCAGACAGAATTTGGGTGCCTTGTGTGCCGCTTATATGAGTAGTAACTCCATCAGCGCCTAATACAGTATAACTGCCGGTACTCGCAATATCAAACAGTGTGCTCGGCAGTCCCCCCATCGCTGAGCGATACATGTCCGGATATTTCACTTTTAAAGGGGTGCCATCTGCTTCAACCTCCAATACTCGCCCTGACGGACCTCGTTTGGTGACATCAAGGTGATTAATAGAGGATGGTACCGTGCCAGTTATTTTTCCTTGAAAGGACTTAGCGATTTGAGCTGCTGTAAAGGGGCCTCTAACCCATGCATAGTCTCCGGATTGAGGCACCTTTTCCAAAACAATCATCTCTTCGCCCGGCTGCGCCTTTGCTACGGGTGTAACCGTTGATTGGATTTGGGGAATAGGACGCACATTTGTATTTTCCGCAGTGACGGTGATTTTGTCTAACCCTGCTTCTGTAACTCCCTCCAACTCCTTAGCATTATCCTCGCGAATATAGCCTGTCTTGCCACTGGAGAGAAGTACGTGATACCACTCTTGTGCTCCTTTTTGTGCCGAAGTATCTCCCGAGCTGTCCACGCTCGCAAACGCTTCACCACCACTATTCCACACCTCGGAAGCATCTGCTGTCACACCGCCCGCATTAGAAGAGAATACAGCTTCGACCACTTTGCCGCCACTCTTAATAACTTCACCAGCTGTTGCATCTACAGCCTCGTTGACATTCGCATGTTCTGAGCTCTTACCGTTGTAAGCTTGGCTTAGGGTGCCATCTACCACATTGCCGATCTGAAACCGATTGCCTTGGGCAAGCGCATAACTGCGAGCAGCTACCGCTTGAGCCTTGAGCGCTTCATCTGGCCATGAAGAATAGACCTCTGCTCCTACTACGGAATACAAATACTGCTCCAAAGGGACTTCATTTACAAGCGCCAGCTGTCCTGACGTCATGCCAATCTCCATGTCGCCGCGATATGTACGCTGTGATCTTTCGACCACTTGGATTCCATTATTACCGCCGTTGACAATTACCTTGCTGTTATTAGAGCCACTTAGCATGTAATGAGACATCGCCTGTGAGCCTGTCGTTACTCCTGCTTCCTGTCTTAGAATCAGACCAGTTTGAGTAGTATTCACTTTGGAAAGGGTGAGTCTGGGCTGCTTGCTCTCCAGTTCTGTTTTCAAGGCCGACAGCTTGCTGTCATTACTTTCTTCTCCAACCCATACAGCGTACTGGCCTCTTGATTGAATTACTGTAAAAGCATCAAAGCCTGCGGCAGCAATAGTCGTGCGAACAAGATTAGCCTCCTGCTCGGTTCCGTAGCTTCCCGTCGACCAATGTTTGTTTCCCTTAACTTCGGCCTTTGCTCCGGTTGCTGAGGAAATCCGCTGCACAGCAGCCTGTGCCGACTGTTCAGTAGCATATAATCCCGCATACACTTGATAGACAGAGCTACCGTTTTTTGAACCGATAAAAACAGTAGGTTTATCATTAGTCTTTTGCAGAGCTTGAGCCGCTTTTATCGCAGTCGCTTCATTTCCTTCAAATACCTTCACTCGATAGCTGTCTACACTAAAACGAGCCGTACTGTCCGGCAGTCCCATCCAAGCCTGAAAGCTTCCCCCACTGTTCTGGCCGACACTCAGGCTTCCTGATGATTTCAAAGTTACAGCGGGGACTGTCGCTTTATATTTGCTACCTAGATCCGCAAAGATCACTACACGAATATCTTCTTGGGCGGCAGCAGCGTGAACGCCCGAAGACCAAGGTATGCAAGCTGTAGCTAATACCATAATAACTGCTGCTCGTTTGAAGCCGCCTGTCCACGCTCCGAAAGTTTTTTTTCGGTTCAATGTTTCTCCACTCATTTCTAGCTCCCCCAATTCTAGCTGACTAGCACTTTTATTACATGATTTATCGGATCTCGACCTGCGTATTTCCCTTTAAATACATCGGCGGAATAAACCAAATTTTGAACCCGCTCGAATCGGACTTACACACTTCTTACCTCGATTTATCTGTCTATCCATTTCATATCGCCATACTTACGAATAGCATTCAATGATTTTAAAAAAGTGCACCATGGTTTTCTAGTCACCGTGGGTCTGTTGGCATTGGAATTCCAAGGTGAGCATATGCCATCGGAGTCACTGTTCGTCCCCGAGGTGTTCTTTGTAAAAGACCAATTTGTAACAAATAAGGCTCATACACATCCTCAATCGTCTGGCTCTCTTCGCCAATGGTCGCAGCAATGGTGTCCAATCCTACAGGTCCGCCCCGGAATGAATGAATCATAGCCTTAAGCATTTTATGATCAATTTCATCCAGCCCGAGTGGATCTATTTGAAGTCTCCTTAGTGCCTCAGCAGCCAACTCTGAATGAATAATACCGTCTCCAGCCACTTGGGCAAAATCACGTACCCTTTTTAACAGTCGGTTGGCAATCCGCGGTGTTCCCCGTGAACGCAATGCAATTTCCTCCGCCGCATCCCCGACAATCTCAATTTCCATAATATCCGCATTCCTAGACACGATGTAAGCCAGCTCGTCTGTCGTATAAAACTCTAACCGACTAATAACGCCAAACCGGTCACGTAATGGCGCAGAGAGCAACCCAGCGCGTGTAGTAGCACCTATAAGAGTAAAGGGAGGCAAATCCAAACGCACCGAACGTGCACTCGGACCTTTGCCAATCATAATGTCTAACGCAAAATCTTCCATCGCCGGATACATCACTTCTTCCACTGTACGATGAAGGCGATGAATTTCATCAATGAACAAAACATCCCCCTCTTGCAGGTTGGTCAGCAATGCTGCCAAATCTCCTGGTCTTTCAATTGCAGGGCCTGAAGTCGTACGTAAATTAACCCCCAACTCATTGGCGATAATGTTAGCCAGCGTGGTTTTACCCAATCCAGGCGGTCCGTACAATAATACATGGTCCAATGCTTCTTTACGCATCTTGGCTGCTTCAATATATACTTTCAGATTTTCCTTAACCTGATTTTGCCCGATATATTCATTTAGATAACGGGGGCGAAGGCTTAACTCCGCCGTCTGGTCTTCCATCATCAAATTGGCGGAAATAATCCGGTCATCCATATTCCATCGCTCCTCTTTTTACCAGAATCCTATCCACGGACATCAGCGTCCTATCCGGCAAACAACAGTTGCAAAGCCCGTTTCATCAAAATGTCGGCAGAATCATCAGGTTTCGCATCTTTCTTCATTTTGCTCCATACCTTATCTAACTCAGCATCCGTGTAACCGAGCGCCTTAAGCGCCTCACGCGCCTCACTCCAATACGAACCTTCGCCTTCTTCTACAACAGGCTCCGCAAACAATCCGGTAGCCATTCCCAACGCCCCAATACCGTCCAGCTTGTCTTTCAAATCTAGAATCATGCGTTGTGCCGTCTTTTTACCGATTCCCGGTAATTTGGTGAGAAATGTGATATTCTCCTGATAAATCGCCGTCACCACATGAGCAGGCGTACCGCCTCCCAAAATCCCAAGTGCCACACGCGGTCCAATACCAGATACATCGATCAGTTTACGGAATAATTGCTGCTCCTCACGGGTTGCAAACCCAAACAGTAAAATTGCATCTTCCCTTACATGATGATGAGTGTAAATAACCACCGGTCCTTCCGTTTTGGCGAACGCGTAAGGATTGGGACAAAATACCCGATACCCTACACCCTGCACATCCAAAACGACATATTCATTTTCCAAGTGAGCTACAGAACCACGCAAGAAATCTATCATTTTCGTAATACCTCATTTAATTTTGAATTTAGTCCATAGGAATGCGCATGACAAATAGCCACTGCCAAAGCATCCGCTACATCATCCGGTTTGGGCACAGCCTGGAGCTTTAGAAACATTCTAACCATCTCCTGTACCTGCTTCTTCTCCGCCTTGCCATACCCTACAATAGCCTGCTTTACCTGCATCGGCGTGTATTCCCCTATAGGCAAATTACGTTGTTTGGCAGCTAATACCAGCACTCCACGTGCCTGACTTACGGACATAGCCGTTGTAACGTTGCGATTAAAAAAGAGCTTCTCCAATGCTACCGCATCCGGCTTATACTTATCAATTAATTGCAACATGCCTTCATATACATGAAGCAGCCTGTCTTCTTCGGGGGTGTGTGCCTCCGTCTGGATGCAGCCATACTGCACAGGAACCACCTTACTACCAACCTTGTCTACAAATCCGAAGCCCACAATGGCAATACCCGGATCAATTCCTAGAAAACGCAAAAAAATCTCTCCCCTATCGCTCAAACATGACGTAACTAACCAACAGCCAGCACTATCGTCAATATACATGACCAAATCCCATATAAAGCGAACATATGTGTCGTTCT
Source organism: Paenibacillus sp. ALE2 (assembly GCF_054113385.1). Lineage (NCBI taxonomy): Bacteria > Bacillati > Bacillota > Bacilli > Caryophanales > Paenibacillaceae > Paenibacillus > Paenibacillus sp. ALE2. The sequence goes on along the minus strand of NZ_CM134213.1, from coordinate 3,022,539 downwards.
TTTTATTATAACAAAACTTTGTATCTAATAGAGGAAAAAGTTTAACCATGAGTGAAAACATAAAAAGAGACGCTACAAACCTCACCTCGTGGGCAAAGCCTAACGTCTCCGTACTTGGTGTAATCAATAATGCTGCTTTAATACCCTCTGTGTTCGCTCCACTGCAAAATCACTAAAAGTGGAGATTACACTGTTATACTCATTTATATCCTGTACACGGATTCCCTGCTGAAGTTGTTTATATACCCCTTCCGGCAAGGCCGTCTCCATGGACCCTATATCCAATTGAAAAAAGGTACGAATTACTTTTTCCTTTTTTGGTAGCCCTTCAAACAGTGTAAGCTGCCCATCAGTGCTTAAGCCCATATATGCGCGCTCTTTGCATGACTCCGACAAATCTTCCACTCTGCGCTCCAGCCACACTTCTCCCTTAGTATTAAGCCTTCCCTTCCAATCGGGATGTTGCTTCAGCAAATTTTCCAGCTGCTTTGAACTTAACGTTCCCAAGGAAGTGGTCTCCGTGCCACATACGTAGGTAGTTAACAAACGGGTCTTCCTGCTTATACCGGAAGCACGAATACTTTGCAATAGCTGCATCTGTGGGGAGCGGTCTTCGGTCGGGCTATATGATAACTCCTTCATTTCCACCTCTGCCATAACGGGAGTAGCCAGTGGTTGCGACAGCATAGCCTGCATATGATTCGAAAACAGAACGCCCAAACCTGCCAGTAAACAAGCCGCACTAAAAATAGTACATGCCCACACTGCTCTTCTCCACTGTTTCCAGCGCCGTTTCATCTGTTTTTTCCAACTTAATCGCTTCACAGTAATCCCTTCCGTCCCACTTTTTGTGTTAGTGTGACCTGAAGATTACTGAATTATACAAAAGATAATAACATAAACAAAAAAGCCGCTGCTTCCAGCGACTTTCTTTTGAATCGGGATGACACGATTTGAACATGCGACCCCCTGGTCCCAAACCAGGTGCTCTACCAAGCTGAGCTACATCCCGAAATAGATGCCGGTGAGAGGACTCGAACCTCCACGGTTTCCCTCACGATTTTGAGTCGCGCGCGTCTGCCAATTCCGCCACACCGGCTTATGAAGTTAATGGCGCGCCCTGAGAGATTCGAACTCCCGGCCTTTTGATTCGTAGTCAAACGCTCTATCCAGCTGAGCTAAGGGCGCAAATATGGAGCGGACGACGGGAATCGAACCCGCGACCCTCGCCTTGGCAAGGCGATGCTCTACCGCTGAGCCACGTCCGCAATACAATTATATTCATGACGTATAAGTGCATGAATGGTGAGCCATGAAGGACTCGAACCTTCGACACCCTGATTAAAAGTCAGGTGCTCTACCAACTGAGCTAATGGCTCCCAACAGGGTAATGTAACTTTGTGAAAATGGCGGAACTGACGGGATTCGAACCCGCGATCTCCTGCGTGACAGGCAGGCATGTTAGGCCTCTACACCACAGTTCCATAATAATTCTCATTAAAAAGTTAATTGGTTGCGGGGGCAGGATTTGAACCTGCGACCTTCGGGTTATGAGCCCGACGAGCTACCGAACTGCTCCACCCCGCGATAATAGTAGGGAAATCTATTGGAAATAAATGGTGGAGGCTGAGGGGATCGAACCCCCGACCCTCTGCTTGTAAGGCAGATGCTCTCCCAGCTGAGCTAAGCCTCCATACTACTATGACCCGTAGGGGATTCGAACCCCTGTTACCTCCGTGAAAGGGAGGTGTCTTAACCCCTTGACCAACGGGCCATGCTATAAAATAATTCTGGCGGAGAGAGAGGGATTCGAACCCTCGAGACGCTTTTGGCGCCTACACGATTTCCAATCGTGCTCCTTCGGCCAACTCGGACACCTCTCCATATGGCTCCCCGAACAGGACTCGAACCTGTGACAACTCGATTAACAGTCGAGTGCTCTACCAACTGAGCTATCAGGGAATAATAATTATAAAACTCGCTTGGCGGCGTCCTACTCTCCCAGGACCCTGCGGTCCAAGTACCATCGGCGCTGGAGGGCTTAACGGTCGTGTTCGGGATGGGTACGTGTGGAACCCCTCCGCTATCGCCACCAAACATGAATTTACACCGTAAATTCTTCCGTAAGGTTATTCGGTTCATCACAAATTGTGTGAATGAATAGCCATACGCTTGTCGTATGTACTTCTACATACTTTCAAGGTTACACCCTGAAAACTGGATCCGAAACTTCATTGCGTCTTATCTTAGGATAAGCCCTCGACCGATTAGTATTGGTCAGCTCCATGCATTACTGCACTTCCACCCCCAACCTATCTACCTCGTCGTCTTCAAGGGGTCTTACTAATTGGGAAATCTCATCTTGAGGGGGGCTTCACGCTTAGATGCTTTCAGCGCTTATCCCTTCCGTACATAGCTACCCAGCGGTGCTCCTGGCGGAACAACTGGTACACCAGCGGTACGTCCATCCCGGTCCTCTCGTACTAAGGACAGCTCCTCTCAAATTTCCTACGCCCACGACAGATAGGGACCGAACTGTCTCACGACGTTCTGAACCCAGCTCGCGTACCGCTTTAATGGGCGAACAGCCCAACCCTTGGGACCTACTTCAGCCCCAGGATGCGATGAGCCGACATCGAGGTGCCAAACCTCCCCGTCGATGTGGACTCTTGGGGGAGATAAGCCTGTTATCCCCAGGGTAGCTTTTATCCGTTGAGCGATGGCCCTTCCATGCGGTACCACCGGATCACTAAGCCCGACTTTCGTCCCTGCTCGACTTGTAGGTCTCGCAGTCAAGCTCCCTTCTGCCTTTGCACTCTTCGAATGATTTCCAACCATTCTGAGGGAACCTTGGGGCGCCTCCGTTACTCTTTAGGAGGCGACCGCCCCAGTCAAACTGCCCACCTGACACTGTCCTCGCACCGGATCACGGTACCAAGTTAGAACCTAGATACGATCAGGGTGGTATCCCAAGGATGCCTCCCCTCAAGCTGGCGCTCAAGGTTCAACGGCTCCCACCTATCCTGTACAGATCGTACCCAAATTCAATATCAAGCTGCAGTAAAGCTCCATGGGGTCTTTCCGTCTTGTCGCGGGTAACCTGCATCTTCACAGGTATTAAAATTTCACCGGATCTCTCGTTGAGACAGCGCCCAAGTCGTTACGCCATTCGTGCGGGTCAGAATTTACCTGACAAGGAATTTCGCTACCTTAGGACCGTTATAGTTACGGCCGCCGTTTACTGGGGCTTCGGTTCATAGCTTCGCCCGAAGGCTTACCACTCCCCTTAACCTTCCAGCACCGGGCAGGCGTCAGCCCGTATACTTCGCCTTGCGGCTTCGCACAGACCTGTGTTTTTGCTAAACAGTCGCTTGGGCCTTTTCACTGCGGCCCCCTCGGGCTATTCACCCTACCGAGGCACCCCTTCTCCCGAAGTTACGGGGTCATTTTGCCGAGTTCCTTAACGAGAGTTCTTCCGCGCGCCTTAGAATTCTCTTCTCGCCTACCTGTGTCGGTTTGCGGTACGGGCACCTTCTCCTGGCTAGAGGCTTTTCTTGGCAGTCTGAGATCATGACCTTCGCTACTGTAATTTTCGCTCCCCATCACAGCCCAGCCTTACGATGTGCGGATTTGCCTACACATCAGCCTCACTGCTTAGACGGACATCCATCAGTCCGCGTCACTACCCTACTGCGTCACCCCATCGCTCATCACGGATTACGGTGGTACAGGAATTTCGACCTGTTGTCCTTCGACTACGCCTATCGGCCTCGCCTTAGGTCCCGACTTACCCTGAGCGGACGAACCTTCCTCAGGAACCCTTAGGCTTTCGGCGGATCTGATTCTCACAGATCTTTTCGTTACTCATACCGGCATTCTCACTTGAATGCAGTCCAGCGCTCCTTCCGGTACACCTTCAACCCGCATTCAACGCTCCCCTACCCCTGATGCAAAGCATCAAGCCATAGCTTCGGTGGTGTGTTTAGCCCCGTTACATTTTCGGCGCAGAGTCACTCGACCAGTGAGCTATTACGCACTCTTTCAATGGTGGCTGCTTCTAAGCCAACATCCTGGTTGTCTGTGCAACTCCACATCCTTTCCCACTTAACACACACTTGGGGACCTTAGCTGATGGTCTGGGCTGTTTCCCTTTCGACAATGGATCTTAGCACTCACTGTCTGACTCCCGGAACTAAATCTATGGCATTCGGAGTTTGACTGAGCTTGGTAACCCTTGCGGGCCCCGCACCCAATCAGTGCTCTACCTCCACGATTCTTCTTTCCGAGGCTAGCCCTAAAGCTATTTCGGGGAGAACCAGCTATCTCCGGGTTCGATTGGAATTTCTCCGCTACCCCCACCTCATCCCCGCATTTTTCAACATGCGTGGGTTCGGGCCTCCAGTGCGTGTTACCGCACCTTCACCCTGGACAGGGGTAGATCACCCGGTTTCGGGTCTACGTCCACGTACTCATTCGCCCTATTCAGACTCGCTTTCGCTGCGGCTTCAGCTCTTCACCTTAACCTTGCACGGGAACGTAACTCGCCGGTTCATTCTACAAAAGGCACGCCATCACCCATAGATCGGGCTCTGACTTCTTGTAAGCACACGGTTTCAGGATCTATTTCACTCCCCTTCCGGGGTGCTTTTCACCTTTCCCTCACGGTACTGCTTCACTATCGGTCGCCAGGGAGTATTTAGCCTTGGCAGATGGTCCTGCCGGATTCATACGGGGTTTCACGTGCCCCGCACTACTCGGGATCCGTCTCGGAGGGAACAGGTTTTGAACTACAGGGCTTTTACCTTCTCTGGCGGGCCTTTCCAGACCTCTTCATCTAACCGGTTCCTTTGTAACTCCATGTGAGACGTCCCACAACCCCAAGGAGCAAGCTCCTTGGTTTGGGCTAATCCGCGTTCGCTCGCCGCTACTGACGGAATCACTATTGTTTTCTCTTCCTCAGGGTACTTAGATGTTTCAGTTCCCCTGGTCTGCCTCTCACTCACCTATGTATTCAGTGAGTAGTGACTGTCGATGAAGACAGCCGGGTTTCCCCATTCGGACATCCCCGGATCAAAGCTTGCTTACAGCTCCCCGAGGCTTTATCGTTGTTCGCCACGTCCTTCGTCGGCTCCTGGCGCCTAGGCATCCTCCGTGTGCTCTTTGTAGCTTAACCTAGTATTTACATCGTAAATACGATTTGCTTTGAATTTCGGTTCAACACTCACGTGTGAATGAAATTCAAGGCAGCTACCTTTATTTCACTTGTTTACACAAGATCAGCTTAAAGGAATATTCTAAAACGCAATTTCGTTTCGGTATCCAGTTTTCAAGGTGCAATTCGCTTCATCGAAGTGAAGCCCGATGAATATTTCGGTTTCACACGATGTGTGAATGAAACATTCGTCGAAACTTGAGAGCTTGAACTCTCAAAACTGAGCAACGAGTGAGTAGTTTAGGAATATTCGTTTCATTCACACGAACGTGATGAACCAAATTGAATATCCGGTCGCAAGTACATGTACCTGCTGATTTGAATGTTTCCATTGCAGGAAACGATTCTCCATAGAAAGGAGGTGATCCAGCCGCACCTTCCGATACGGCTACCTTGTTACGACTTCACCCCAATCATCTACCCCACCTTCGGCGGCTGGCCCCTTGCGGTTACCTCACCGACTTCGGGTGTTGTAAACTCTCGTGGTGTGACGGGCGGTGTGTACAAGACCCGGGAACGTATTCACCGCGGCATGCTGATCCGCGATTACTAGCAATTCCGACTTCATGTAGGCGAGTTGCAGCCTACAATCCGAACTGAGACCGGCTTTTCTAGGATTGGCTCCAGATCGCTCCTTCGCTTCCCGTTGTACCGGCCATTGTAGTACGTGTGTAGCCCAGGTCATAAGGGGCATGATGATTTGACGTCATCCCCACCTTCCTCCGGTTTGTCACCGGCAGTCTGCTTAGAGTGCCCAGCTCGACCTGCTGGCAACTAAGCATAAGGGTTGCGCTCGTTGCGGGACTTAACCCAACATCTCACGACACGAGCTGACGACAACCATGCACCACCTGTCTCCTCTGTCCCGAAGGAAAGATCTATCTCTAGACCGGTCAAAGGGATGTCAAGACCTGGTAAGGTTCTTCGCGTTGCTTCGAATTAAACCACATACTCCACTGCTTGTGCGGGTCCCCGTCAATTCCTTTGAGTTTCAGTCTTGCGACCGTACTCCCCAGGCGGAATGCTTAATGTGTTAACTTCGGCACCAAGGGTATCGAAACCCCTAACACCTAGCATTCATCGTTTACGGCGTGGACTACCAGGGTATCTAATCCTGTTTGCTCCCCACGCTTTCGCGCCTCAGCGTCAGTTACAGCCCAGAGAGTCGCCTTCGCCACTGGTGTTCCTCCACATCTCTACGCATTTCACCGCTACACGTGGAATTCCACTCTCCTCTTCTGCACTCAAGCTCCCCAGTTTCCAGTGCGACCCGAAGTTGAGCCTCGGGATTAAACACCAGACTTAAAGAGCCGCCTGCGCGCGCTTTACGCCCAATAATTCCGGACAACGCTTGCCCCCTACGTATTACCGCGGCTGCTGGCACGTAGTTAGCCGGGGCTTTCTTCTCAGGTACCGTCACCTCAAGAGCAGTTACTCTCTCAAGCGTTCTTCCCTGGCAACAGAGCTTTACGATCCGAAAACCTTCATCACTCACGCGGCGTTGCTCCGTCAGGCTTTCGCCCATTGCGGAAGATTCCCTACTGCTGCCTCCCGTAGGAGTCTGGGCCGTGTCTCAGTCCCAGTGTGGCCGATCACCCTCTCAGGTCGGCTACGCATCGTCGCCTTGGTAGGCCATTACCCCACCAACTAGCTAATGCGCCGCAGGCCCATCCACAAGTGACAGATTGCTCCGCCTTTCCTCCTTCTCCCATGCAGGAAAAGGATGTATCGGGTATTAGCTACCGTTTCCGGTAGTTATCCCTGTCTTGTGGGCAGGTTGCCTACGTGTTACTCACCCGTCCGCCGCTAGATTAATTAGAAGCAAGCTTCTAATTAACCCCGCTCGACTTGCATGTATTAGGCACGCCGCCAGCGTTCGTCCTGAGCCAGGATCAAACTCTCCATTAAAGACGTTACAAAGTAACGTCAACCTGTTTTATCTTCATCCACTCCAAGGAGAAGGACCGAAGATAAAACAATATAGAAAGAGCGATTAGCTCATGTTGAAACTGACGAGATAAAATATCTCTCATTTCTGCTTCCATTTTATATAGCCAGATGGCATGTACCAAAATTTCAGCATTGGATTTTATAAACAAAATCCATACTCACTCGTTGTTCAGTTTTCAAAGATCAAACTTGCGTAACTCTTTACTTTAACTCACTTTGTTTCTTCACCGCATCTCAGCGGCGACTTAAATAATATATCATGTTTCTTTTATCTTTGCAACACTTTTTTTCAAGAGAATTTTCAATTAATTCTAATTTGTTTTTATGTTGCTAATCATCTTGTAAAAGACAACTATAAGAATATACCACATGACTATGCTAATTAGCAACATCTTTTTTAGTGACATTATTCATGTGTAGGATTACTGCATTTAAAAAAAGAGACTATCATTCTCAACTAGCAGAATAACAGCCTCTTTAACATTTATTCCTTTCACCTTATGACTAACAAATCGGGACGGTAATAGCGTTTACCTCTTTCTTATATTTATCTGCGTCAGTCATTAATCCATGGATTTTGACGTGCACGAGCACTATAGGATGAGGAGCGAGATCTTCCTCCTGTCGATTTACGGGATTTATGCTTCTTAACAGTAGCATGTTCACTTGAAACCTTGGCTTTAGATGTTTCTTCCTTGGATGTACTGCTAGAGTTGTCTTTTGATTTGCCTTTAGACGCGCTATCGTCTTTTTTTGAAGAAGCACCTTCATTTTGCGATGGAATAGTCAGATTGTTACCTACCTCTTGCGTTCCCGGAGAGGCTGGCGCCGACTCGATGTTTCCTTCCCGGCATCCACAGTCTGGCATAAACATATAGGGCGTTGTATATCCCTCTAATGGATACATAGGTGCATTTCCATGTGCGAACGGATGATATGGATGATTCGCGGCGTGTTGAGCCATTGGTTGGCTAAAGTCGGACACGTATCCACTTGCAGGCATACTATATTGTGGTCCTCCCCATGCGTTGCCCCACTGGCTACCCTGGACTGCACTCTCTGGTTGCTGCTGCGGACCCCCTTGGTGGATAAATGGAGGATAGACAGGATAGGATGTATTTTCAGACGCTTCATGACTCGGATAATATCCAGGGGTGCAGCAGCAATCTGAATAGGCAGGATAAGGTGTGGGATGAGCATGTATGGGTGCTGCTGTCTGCACAGGTCCCCAGCACCATGGATGCTCACAGTCATGATGATAGCCCTGATCTGCAACTACAGTAGGAGAGGCATGTTCTGCAAAGGAAGTATTTACAGGAGCATCCCCCCAATTCTGAGGAGACCCAATCCCCGGATACAACGAGTTCGGCATTGCATTTATTGGCGGACTGTAATCAAATGTCGGTTGCTGTAATGGCCATGAGGAATTTTCCATCGGCTTCGAGCTTGTGCAGCCACAAAACTTTTCAGTTACAGGTTGCTTTTCGATATTAATTGGAAGCTGCGGTTTAGGTGCAATCGGTTGAGTGACTATAGGTTGCATTTGTTGAGGTGGGGCAGGTTGAGTAATTATGGGCTGCAATTGAGGTGGAGCAGGATTTACGGGCGCCATATTGACAGGTGCCATGTTCACGGGTGCCATATTGACGGGCGCCATAGGAGCTTCAGGCAGTTTTAATTCAGGAAGCTTAGGAGGATTCACTGTTTCTTTCGGCTGTGTCATTTCTTCTTTAGGGCTAGGCATATTCTCCGGTTTAGGCTGTGTTAATTCCGCCTTGGGCTGGGTAAGTTCTTCCTTGGTCGGGGATTCGGTTTTAGGCTGTGTCATCTCTTCTTTCACTGCGGTATTTTTTTTATTCATAGAAAGATCAGATGCGTTTTCTTTGTAGTGTGGAATATTAACTGTTTCTCCAACCAGAAGTGCGTTCGGGTTTTTAAGTTGGGAATTGGCATCAATAATTATCTTAAGCGGTACATTCCACGCCTTGGACAACTTCCATAACGTATCACCTTGCTTAACCTTGTGTTGATAGACCGTTGACGGCTGTGTTTCCATCGTAACAGGATCTGTCGGAATTTTGATTTTCTCACCGATGCTCAACTGATTAGGGTCTGCCAATTGGGGATTGGCGGCAATAACTTTCTCTAGTGTCACATTATACTTCTGTGCCAGTAAGTATAGAGTGTCACCTTTTTTGACGATGTGTATTTTCACAGGTCACAAACCTCCTAGACTTTCGTTCGGGCGGGATAAACGCCCGGCTTCTGTTATTACATCCTATGCACCTCCCGGGCGAATGACCCCCTACAAACAAAAAAATCCTCTCAACCGAATACTCTTACAAGCATTCAGTCAAAAGGATCTCGATTATTTTAGTCCTGCCACACTTTATAGCCATCCTGATCCACAAGCTTCCGGAACTCAGCCAGAAGCTCCAAAGTCACTGGACCAGCAACACCGGAGCCAATCGTACGACCATCTACTTCATAAGCTGCAATCACTTCTGCCGCAGTTCCCGTAAAAAACACCTCGTCCGCGACATATACATCATGCAATGTAAAAGGTTGCTCCTTAAGCGAATATCCAAGCTTAGCACACAAATCGATGATAGCATTACGAGTAATCCCCTCAAGCGCTCCCAAATAACAAGGCGGTGTGTACAACACTCCATTTTTGACAATGAAAATGTTGTCAGCAGAACCTTCCGTCACATATCCTTGGGAATTGAGCATAATAGCCTCACCTACACCAGCATAGTTAGATTGGATCTTCACCAGGATATTGTTGAGGTAGTTCAATGATTTAATCTTTGGATTCAAAGCATCCGGGATGTTGCGACGCTGAGAGACAGAGATTGTCTTCAGGCCTGTCAAATAAGCTTCTTCCGGGTAAATGGCGAGCTGCTCGACGATAATGATGACACTCGCTTTTGCACAACGAAGGGGATCCAAACCTAGATTTCCAGCACCACGGGATACAACCAATCGAATATATCCATTACGCATTTCGTTAAGGCGAATCGTTTCAGCCATGGCTTCCAACATTTCATCAGGAGACAACGGAATGTTCAACTGAATAGATTTCGCAGAATCATACAGACGCTCTAAATGCTCCTTACATTTAAAAATATTTCCGTTATAAATACGAATACCCTCAAATATACCGTCTCCGTACAAGAAACCATGGTCATATACGGAAACCTTTGCGTTCTCCTTAGTTACATGCTGCCCATCCAGATAGATCCATTGTTCTGCCATTACAACCACACCTCCGATTAATGTTCCTTCAAAATAGGTTCGATCGCTGCTTCAACATACTTGTAGCTTGGATAAGAGCCAAGAATGCGTACATGGCACCCCAAAGCCTCGATCTCTGCAAAGGCTGCCGGAAGCAAAACGGAATGCAGAGATTCCAGAACTTCAATGTAAAAATAATAATTCCCCAATTGCTTTTTGGTCGGACGCGATTCAATACGAGACAGGTTTAACCTGCGCCATGCAAATGCAGATAAAACCTGATGCAGCGCTCCCGGGAAATCCTGTGGCGGCGTGACCAAAATACTGGTTCGCTGGCCTTCTGGCGTACGCGGGAACCTTACAGGTTCATGTCCAATCAAGACAAAGCGGGTAAAATTGTTATCGTGATCCGTCACCTTGCTGGCCAAAATGTCCAATCCGTGTTTGGCAGCCGCAAGCTTGGTTCCGAGAGCGGTCCAACCTTTACCTGGGTTATGTTTAACAATTTCGACGGCTTCGGCCGTACTTCCTGCACTCTCCAGCTCAGCTTGAGGAGCGAAAGCTTGTATGAATTCTTTACATTGGGGAAGCGCTACAGGATGGGACATAATTTTGACCACTTTGCTCAAATCCAGCTCGTCCTGATCCCCAAGAAATTCACTACGATGTCCAATAAGATTTTGAATCGAAGGATATACCCATTCCGCCTGCATTGGAATGTCTACCTCATGTACAAGCCAGTCCATATGCAAACTCACAGAGCCGTCAATCGTATTTTCAATAGGAATTACACTATAGTCTGCCTGTCCCTTGTCTATTGCCTGAAATACGTCTGCTATATGTTTGTAAAATAGAAGTTCACAGGGTGTATCTCCTAACAAATATTTAATCGCTTCATGAGAAACAGTCCCCTCAGGAAGAAGTGCAATTCGTTTCATATCGTAAGTTCCCCTTTAATCATATCCATAAAAGGGTGTGTATTCCCTTCCGTATATACTTTAACCCCTTCAACCTCTGGGCGCAATTTCAAAACAGACGCAGTGATCCCTTCTTTGTTCATTGTCTCCGTTAAATACTGTTCAAGCTCCGCTTTGCGATTTTCCCGTTGATCCATCAATGCCAGCAACGTCGGTCCAGCACCACTAAGGGCCACACCCAATGCACCATAATGGTGCGCATCCTGTAGGATCTCTGTCATACCCGGCACTAGTGCCGCGCGGTAAGGCTGATGAAGCTGATCCCGCATCGCTTCGGCGATTAGATCTGTTCGGCCCGATGCCAATGCTGCTACCAGCATTGAAGCATGACTTATATTATATACAGCATCCTTCAAGGATACGTGGGTAGGCAGGACCTCTCTGGCCTTCGACGTAGACAGTTGAAAATCTGGAATAACTACCATTACCTCTAGATTAGCATCCGGTTCAATCCGTAAGTGCTTGGCATGCTCGCCATCCCACATAGCAGTAATAATACCACCAAACAGAGAGGCTCCGACATTGTCCGGATGCTTTTCGATAGCGCTTGCCATGTCAAATAGCTTGGAATCCGACAGAGGCGAGCCAATCAGCGTATTAGCAGCCACCAGGGCACCTACAATGGCGGAAGCGCTGCTGCCCAAACCACGGGTAAGCGGAATATCCGAGTACATCGAAATTTCCAGCTCAGGAACAGGTACACCTGCTTCACGAAAAACCATTTGTGCTACCTTGTAAATCAAATTGGTTTTATCTTGGGGAACACCATTCATTTGATCACCGTACAGATGAAAAGATGTCTGCTCGGCCTCTTTTAATTCAATCCATGCGTATAGAGACAACGCCATGCCCAATGTATCAAAGCCAGGTCCTAGGTTAGCCGTACTCGCAGGCACGCGCACTCTTGCTGTTTTCAAAACGGTCATACAGATGATTCCTCCTGCTTTTATTGACTATCCCTCTACCCGATATACACTCTTAATGCGGCGAATCACGTCCAAAGTTTCAAAATGCTCTAAAACCTTTTTCATACTTGCTTTACTAGCTAAATGAGTCACGATAATAATTTCAGCATCGGGATTAGTCTCATTCGGTTGCTGCACGACAGATGCCAAACTGACATTGAATTCAGCAAATACCTGCGTAATCTGTGCCAATACCCCCGCTTTATCATCCACGTGCAAAAGCACGAAATTTTTGAAATACACGTCTTCGTCATTGCTAATTTTTTTAGGATTATAGGGTACGATTGCTTTAAGCCCATTTACGCCGAGTTTGAGGTTTTTCACTACAGCTACCAGGTCAGCCACAACTGATGTAGCTGTTGGCATTTCGCCTGCACCTGCACCATAAAACATGGTTTCACCCACCGCTTCACCATGTACATAAACTGCGTTGAACACCCCGTTCACCGAAGCTAATGGATGCTGCTTGCGCACCATAGTTGGCTGAACATTAATCGTAAATTCATCACCTTGACGCTCTGCAATGCCAAGTAATTTCATTTCATATCCTAATCTTTTAGCAAAAGCAATATCTTCACTGGTTACCTTGGAAATGCCGCTCACGCTTACATCCTTGAGCTCTACATTGGAACGGAAACCGAGGGTCCCAAGTATCGCCATCTTTCGGGCCGCATCCAATCCTTCGACATCTGAGGTCGGATCAGATTCTGCGTATCCAAGCTCTTGGGCTTCCTTAAGAACCTCCTCATACGAGGCTCCTTCCTGGCTCATTTTAGTTAAAATATAGTTTGTTGTCCCGTTCACAATCCCCATAATGCGGGTAATACGGTCAGAGGAGAAACCTTCGATGAGCGTACGAATGATCGGTATACCGCCCGCTACGCTAGCCTCATAAAAAATATCACATTGTTTTTCCTGTGCCTTTGCCAATACTTCAGAACCGTGCAATGCCATTAAGTCCTTGTTGGCCGTTACAATGTGCTTGCCCCTCTCTAGCGCTTCGAGAATGTACTCCTTCGTCTGATCAATCCCACCCATGACTTCGATAATCACATCAATTTCAGGATCTCGAATGACTTCCCACGGGTCCTCCGTAAGCTTGGCGGTGTCCACTTCAATGGCACGATACTTTTCTATGTTTTTTACAACTATTTTTTCAATGACGATCGGTGAACCGACTTGTCTGCTCAAGTCTTCCTGATTACCCTCAACGATTCGAACGACTCCCGTACCTACAGTCCCCAAGCCTAACAATCCTACTTTGACCGGTTTCATCCATTCCCCTCCTGCAACTTTTATCTAACGAACTGTATCGCTCAGCCTTGCCCAATCAGGCGGACCCGCTTGACTCCAGAAATGCTCTCCAAGCCCTCCAGCAGAACACCCAATTCATCACTAAGCCTGGACATTTCTACTGAGATGACTACGTTGGCTCTGCCTTGCAGTGGAATACTTTGCTGGATCGTCAGCACATTACCTCCGTAATCTGCCACTCTACCGAGCACCCTGGACAGCATGCCGGATTGATGCTCTAGATCAATAGAGATATTGACAATTCGCTCGCGCTCCAACTGGTTAACCAAATGTATGCCATCTTTATATTTATAAAAGGCGCTTCGGCTTAGCCCAACTTGCTCCACGGCATCATGCACGGTTTTAACATCCCCCGAAGCCAGCAGCAGTTTTACCTGTATGGTCTTAACAATAGCTTCAGGCAAAATATCTTCCCGTACCAAGTAATAGCGCTCTTTCAAGAACGTCCTCTCCTCAAAGACTTATGTTTTTGTATAGAGGACATTATATCGAAACTCTTGAAAATCGGCAAGCTAACAATACAAAAAAACGGCTACTGCCTTCTATAGAATTCCCTATAGTGCAGTAACCGTTCAGGTTTTAAAGCCTTATTTCATTTTTAGTAGTAGCTGCTACCTTCTACAAATTCGAACTCGAAATCAGCAATGCGTACAGATGTACCATCTGTGGCACCACGCTTACGTAGCTCAGCATCCACACCCATATGACGCAACGTTCTTGCTAATTTTAAGATGGCATCATGAGAATTCATCTGCATGCGCTTCATCATGCGCTCAATTTTGGGGCTGTGCACTACGAATGTGTCGTTTTCACGTACAATCGTAAAGCCCTCGTCTTCGGCCGTATCCAACTTAAATACCTTACGTTCATTGACTTCTGCTACTTCCTCAACAACTGGCTCGTCCGGCATTTGATCCAACAGATCAGCAGCCCGATAGAGCAGTTCTTTTACCCCCTGACGTGTCAGAGAGGAAATAGGCATGATTTCAAGGTCAGGACGTATTGCAGCAATCTGCTCTTTGAAGTGAGCAAGATTTTCTTCAGCTTCCGGCATATCCATTTTATTGGCCGCCACAATTTGTGGACGCTCAGCCAGAGCTGCATTATATTGCTTTAATTCGTCGTTTATTTTGGTCCAGTCTTCAAACGGGTCACGCCCTTCAGAGCCCGCCATATCCACAACATGGATAATGATTCGCGTCCGCTCAATATGCCGCAGGAATTCATGACCCAGTCCAGTGCCTTCATGAGCTCCTTCGATCAAACCAGGCAAATCGGCCATCACAAAGTTCCGCTGATCCCCCACATCTACGACGCCCAGATTTGGGGTAATCGTTGTAAAGTGGTATGCGCCAATTTTAGGTTTTGCGGAAGATACAACTGACAACAAGGTAGACTTTCCTACACTAGGAAATCCGACCAAGCCTACGTCAGCCATCACTTTTAACTCAAGTGTAATATAACGTTCTTGCCCCTCCGCACCGTTTTCAGCCAATTCAGGCGCTGGATTGCTTGGTGTAGCAAAACGAATATTACCGCGTCCTCCGCGTCCTCCTTTAGCTACAACGACCTGTTGGCCATGACGTGTCATATCTGCCAATACTTCACCAGTGTCATCATCCATGATAACTGTTCCCGGTGGTATACGGACGATCATGTGCTCTGCGTTGGCTCCGTGTTGGCTTTTGTTGCGACCTTTTACTCCACGCTGGGCTTTAAAATGCCGTTGGTATCGAAAATCCATCAAGGTGCGCAAACCCTCATCTACACGGAAAATCACATCTCCACCGTTCCCTCCGTCACCACCAGCTGGGCCACCATTAGGAACATATTTCTCACGGCGAAACGCAATTAATCCGTCTCCACCGTCACCGCCTTTAACAAAAATCTTCGCTTTATCTACAAACATGGTTACACCTTCCTTATGTCTGGCACTGCATTCGAATTTGAAGCATATCTCCTGTAGGGAGCTTCTCTGTTCGAAGGCGTTCACTTCCGAGTACGGATCTGACCTGCTTTAGTACATTTAAATCGGTAGGTATGTCACTTCCTTCAAAGCGGACGATAACATCATTCTGATCCATACCGAAATAAAGTGTCAATCTGCGCACTTCTCCCCAGGACGACCGGCCCCCGCCATATTGATACGCACGCACCGTTTGTATGACGGCCGAGGCAAGCGACTCGCCGTCTTCGGGAGACATGACAGCGTCTAACTTTAACTCTTCCTCAACCTTTACCGACAATTGTAAATTTCCGGCGTTCACGCGAAAAGACTGCAAATAAAACACCAGCGAGGGAATACCCAGCTTAGATATTTTACTGTCTTCCGACACCCGCCCTTTTATTGTTTCCACATAAGCAGCTGATTTATCATGCTTATTCATACGAATATAGCCATAAAGCACCTGTAAATCATTCATCCAGTCATGCCGATGATGGTTAAGCGTCGCTATCGCTGTACGCTCAAAAGAACGCAAAGCAGCTTTCCGCTCAAGTTCAACCTGTCTATGGGTATACCACATACCAAAACAAGCAGCAGCTACAGCCCACACAGCTAGTATGATAATCGTTAATGCTTTGGGATAGAGCAGTGAAAAAACCAAAGGAATCAGAATGGAACCCAACGCCAGATAAGGCGCTCTTATCCGCTGGAACATGGCTTCTCTCCGTTCTGCGATAATTAAATGGACTAGTCAACAACCTTAATCCAGTATAGCACAGACTAACTTTCCAGTTCATTACCATCATGCAAAAAAGCCTCCGACAAAAGTGCCGGAGGCTTTTCAGCGTGTCTAAGCCGCTATTAAGCTTCTACAGTAGCTGCTACTGGAGCAACGTCGATCGGGTAGATGCTCACCTTTTTGCGATCACGGCCCCAACGTTCGAACTTCACAACGCCGTCCACTTTCGCGAACAGAGTGTCGTCCTTACCGATGCCCACGTTCGTGCCCGGGTGAATTTTCGTTCCGCGTTGACGAACCAAGATGCTACCGCCGGTAACTGCTTGACCGTCAGCACGTTTCACTCCAAGACGTTTCGATCTGCTGTCACGTCCGTTTTTTGTGGAACCTACACCTTTTTTCGATGCGAATAACTGAAGATCCAATGTCAATTTCAACATGATGTCTACCTCCTTCTTTGTTTATTTTCTATTTGAATATACTTACCGTATGATTCAGCAATGCTTGTCAGCATAATCACCATGGATTCCAACAACAGTTGAACCTGTGCGTTCGCATCATGATAACTTTCAGGAGATAGATACGCGCTTAAAAAGCCGTTTTCCATTTCCGTTTCCATTTCAACGTCCGTAAGAGCTACAATCGAATTGACAGTTCCTACGGTTACCGCCGAAACACCAGCACATACGATATCTTCGCCAGATTTAGCAAAATTCGCATGGCCTTTAACAGAAAACCCCTGTATGCTGCCATCCTCCAGTCGTATAATACGCACGATAATCAATTATCGCACCCTCTTACGCTTGGATTTTTTCAATCGTCACTTTCGTGTACGGTTGACGATGACCTTGCTTCACATGGTAGTTCTTTTTAGGTTTGTATTTGTATACGATGACCTTTTGACCTTGACCATGCTTCTCAACTTTAGCCGTTACAGAAGCTCCAGAAAGAAGCGGTGTACCTGCTGTCAAGCCATTGTCGCCGGACACTGCCAGAACACGATCGAACGTTACAGTTTCACCATCATTAGCTTCCAACTTCTCGATGAACAATACGTCGCCCTCTTGAACTTTGTATTGCTTACCACCTGTTTCGATAATTGCGTACATTTGCTTGCACCTCCTTATGTCTCAGACTCGCCTAATAGCAGGTGGCAGTTTCTTTAAGATACTGCACTTCAGTACCTGATTGGAGCGGTTACAGCATGTGCAGCCAATCTTACGCATCACACATACTAAATGATTGTAGCACAAGCTTCGTACACATTCAACCTTTAGTTTTGAAATAATTTTGATTACGCACGTTCTATACGAGAGTCTTTTCTTCACGCACTTTTTTGCGGGTCATTTCCAGTAAACCTAACCGCGTCCAACCGACAACATAGGATTTAGTCCGGTCCTTTTTTAATCTTGCCTCCAGCACAGAGGATACTTCCCTACGATTCTCCTCTTGTTCCATATCAATAAAATCAATGATGATAATACCACCAATATCACGGACACGTACCAGGCGGGCAATTTCTTCTGCTGCTTCAATGTTAGTCTGGGTCACCGTCTCTTCCAGATTACTGCCGCCCGTAAACTTCCCAGTATTCACATCAACGACGGTCAATGCCTCCGTATGATCAATGACAATGTATCCGCCACCCTGAAGCCATACCTTTCGCGCAAAATCGCGTTCCAACTGCTCATGAATGCCATAAGCTTTGAAAATAGTTTCTTCTGCACTGCGAAATATACTTACATGAGCTTTCGCAGAACCGATCTGTTGCAGCATTATTTCTGCATCCTTTGCTTGCTCCTCACTGTCAATGACCAGTTCATCCTGCTCAGGTGTAAACACATCGCGAATTAAACGCTGAACGATACTCAGATCCCGGTGCAATTCACACGGTGCGGAGTGTTCACTTGCTTTACGCTGAATAGCCGCCCATTGCTTGCGTAGTTGATTCAGATCATTTTCAATCGCTTCTATACTCATTTCCTCTGAAACAGTACGAATGATGACCCCTTCCTCACCCGCGCGCAGTTGCTCTCCCATTGCTTTCAAACGGGCACGTTCTCCCTCACGCTCAATCTTCTTGGATACGGCTACATAATCAGCACGGGGCATGTAAACAATCCAGCGGCCGGGAAGTGAAAAATGAGTGGTCACCCTGGCTCCTTTGCTACCAACTGCCTCTTTTAATACCTGTACTACGATTTCCTGCCCCACCTTTAACAGTTCAGAAATGGACGGCTTTACCTCTGGCTGCTTGTCCAAATGAGCATGAAGTACGTCATCCACATACAAAAAGGCATTCTTGCGCTGTCCAATGTCAACAAAGGCGGCTTGCATTCCCGGTAGCACATTGACCACCCTAGCTTTGAAAAAAGAACCTAGAATTCCCCGTTTTCGCGGTAGTTCAGCCGCATATTCAACCAACCGTCCCTCTTCCAACAGTGCCATTTGGGTCATCTGCTGTTGGCATTGTACAATCATTTGCTTCATGGTTTTTCAACCTCTCTGAATACAGCCTCTTCCTCAATTCATAAAACATTATTTGGGCTTGGATTCTCCACCATTTGGCGGGCGTGCCGCAAAATAAGAGCGTATAAGTCGTTGCTCCGGCAATACAGCTACAATCCGTCCCTGTTCATTCATAACATAAACCATATGATATCGATCTCTTCTGAAAAGACGCAAAACAGGCTCCAAATGTTTCACTGGCAGGGATACAATAGGTAAAGCAATGCTTCCTTTAGCCGCTTCGCGGTAAAAAAGCTCGTCCCTCCCCAGCAAAAAACGTATAAAACGGTAAGGGATATTCCGATAATCCACAATATTAGAATAAAGCAAAAAAATCCCTACCGCCAGCAGATTTAAATGTAAAGGCTCATCTTGCCTTAATAACGGCGAAATACCATACAGGCAAAACAGCAGACTGGTTACGATACTGGCTCTAAAAGTCCATACTAATGTGCGATGATAAGAAAAGAATAAGCTAATTAGTGACTGTAATATTTTCCCACCATCGAGCGGTAAAATGGGCAACAAATTAAACAATGCAATAACAGCATTTCCCTGAATTATATAATTTACATAATCATGCTCCAACCCACTCACATGCCTAAGCCACAAAAGAATGATGATCATGATTCCGTTTTGCAGGGGGCCCGCTAGAGCAATGACAATTTCCTTCCACGCATTGAGCTTCCCTTGATCCTCAATGACAGCTACTCCTCCAAAGGGTAACATCTGTATGGAAAGCAACCGCGCCCCCAACAACGAAGCAGCTGTCGCATGACCTAGTTCATGTATAAACACCAGTGTAAACAAGGTCATGATCTCGATAAAATGTCCAGTTAATACAGAGGTCAGCATAACTAGTACAAACAGTGGATGCAGTGATAGGGTCACCCCTCGGACATTAATCAAGGGCTACCACTTCCGACGGGTCAATGTATTGATCCCCTCTTTGAATTGCCAAAAATAAAGTTGCCACCTCGCTACCGCTGTGACTTGCTGGCAATACACCGATCTCTTCACCCTCCTGAACCCAATCGTTCACTTTTAAGGTAGAGCGTGAAAGCCTTCCGTAAGTTGCTGTGATGCCCCCAGTGTGACGAACTGTAACCGAAATCCCGCTTTTGGGATGGTTTAATACGTCTAATACACGTCCTGCATCTATACTTTTAACAGCGATTGCCCCGTTATCGGTAACATTCGGCGTAATTTCTACCCCTTTAAGGCTCAGTACAAACGGCTGTGTTATATTGCCTTCAATCGGTGGAGAGCCCTTTCGACTAGCGTCTACCTGGTTCGTTTCATGCTCCTCGCCAAAAATCGGTAAAAAGGAAGGAGCTCCGTCAAAATAAGTTTTATACCATTGTCCGGCGGCTGCAAAATCCATGTCCTTATTCAAGGCATCCGCGACAAACATTCTCAAATTTACTGCATAGGGAATATCCCAGCGAAATAAGCCCCATACCACTCCAAATAACACTGTTGCTATGACAGTTCTGCGCCAAAAGGAACTCCAAAAGGACGGACCACGATTTGCCCCAAAAGATTGCTGCCAACGTTGTCGATCATTTTTCCACTCGGTTTCTGGGTCTCTGGGCGAGTTGGCACTGACTACAGGCATCGATTTCATTTCTCTGTACCCGTACCTGTTCTGATCTATGCCTGAGGAATACGCCTCCGCTTTGTTTCCCTCGATTAGCTGCTGTATACGCTCTTTTCTGCGTTGCTTGATTCCGGAATTTTTGTCCATCTTATTCAGCCCCCTCAGCGAGGTAAGTTTATTACATCTTATGAGGACGGGCTTCAACTTATGTTGTCCGGGTGGGAATTACATACCCTAAAAAATCAAAAAAACCGGCGCTAGCGCACCGGATATGTTTTGTATTTATAACATTTATGTAATGACCTAAATTTACGAACCATTATCATAGAAATTAAAAAAGCAAACCAAAAACACTTAAATAAGTTGCCACTTATTTAAGTGTCTAGTATTACAAATGAACGCTACTGTAACACTTACCTTAGAAATCTTCCTGTTTTCCTTATCCACCCATACCAAAAAATTTCTTAAAGCGTGTCATCACGCTCTTCTTCTGGTCCAGCTGCATAAGCGGCACAGTATCGCCCAAGATTCGTCTCGCAATGTTCCGATAGGCAATCGCTGCCTGTGCATCCGGATTCATAACAGTAGGCTCTCCTGTATTAGCTGCTTTAATTACCATTTCATCATCCGGTACAATTCCAATAAGGTCTATGCTAAGCACTTGTAAAATCCCATCAATATCTAACATATCTCCGGATCTAACCATACTATTGCGAATACGGTTAACCACCAACTTAGGTGATATCACATGTGAACTTTCCAGTAAACCAATGACCCGATCTGCATCGCGTACAGCAGCATTTTCTGGAGTAGTTACAACAATGGCCTGATCCGCACCAGCAATGGCATTTTTAAAGCCTTGCTCAATACCCGCAGGGCAGTCGATCAATATATATTCAAAATCCTTCTTAAGCTCTAAAATAATATCCTTGACCTGCTCCGGCGTAACAGCACTCTTGTCCTTGGTTTGAGCAGCTGGCAGCATATACAACTCCTCAAAACGCTTGTCCTTAACCAGTGCCTGATTCAGACGGCAACGACCTTCCGCTACATCAACAAGGTCATAAATAATCCGGTTTTCCAGACCCATCACAACGTCTAGATTACGCAAACCGATATCCGTATCCACCAAACACACCTTTTTGCCGAGCAGTGCAAGCGCTGTTCCTATATTGGCTGACGTCGTCGTTTTGCCGACGCCGCCTTTTCCTGAAGTGACGACGATAGCCTCTCCCATGTGCTACACCCCTTTGAACACGTTAAAATCGCGGCCCAGACGCACAATATTGCTCATTTTATCTATTTGCATAGCGCCATCCTTGAGATACGCAAATTCCATGCCGGATTCACGCGTCTCCCATTCATCTGGTGGACGGCTGATCATTTCGGAAATTCGCAGCTGTGTTGGTGCAAAATAGGAGGCCGCGATAATCGCTTCACTATTTCCCTCCATCCCTGCATGCGCCATGCCCCGCAGAGCGCCAAGGACATAAATATCACCAGTACAAGTTATAATTCCACCCGGGTTAACATCTCCCAAAAAGAGTAAGTTTCCATCGTGATGAAGCACTTGTCCTGAGCGGATAATCCCTGTCACCGTGTGAATGGGGGGCTTGCCCTGCACTACCGCAGGCAATCCGGGTGATTCTACAGACCTGATGAGCAGATTACCCTTCCGCTTTAAAATCTCCAGAATACTTTCCTTCTGCTCCTCCGTTACTTCCCGACTTCCCAGCTTAATATCCACATGAATGATCGGGCCTGTTAAAATATTTTGATGACTGTGCTCCAGCTTAAAACGCAGCTCACCCAGCAAATCCTCAAATTCGCATTGATCGTCCAGCAGGAATACCAGGCCATCTTTGATGCCTTTAATCGTGACATGATTCGATTTCACCGCCATTAGCCTGTCCCTCCTATCTCAATCATTTCGTCCCCGGGACGTCAAATCCCTGCTAACCCGGACAAAATGTGTGTAAAAAGACCTAGACAGTCTCTTCCTTTTTCACACGGGTACCTAAACGCTGTAATTGCTTGCGAACAGGGACATAAATGATGAGGGCGAACAGAAAATGGATAAATAAATCAGGAATCATATACTGAGCAAGTGCCCAATTGAAAGTCTGATGATTCAGCTGGAACAGCTGATCAATGGCAAAGAGCATAGAATCCAGCAAGAAACTACCAATCAACACGGCCGCCATCATAATGGGCATCGGTGCACGTCTAGCTGTAAACACAAGCCCTAATAAGTATGCAGACAATCCCATTGCAAAAGAATAAGGGCCAATGATAAACCCGTAGTACACTACGTCATGAATAAGTCCAAAAACAATACCTAGCACCAACGCTGTATGACGGCTGTAATACACAGATACAAACAAAATTACGACATACACAAAATTTGGGACCATTCTTGAATGCCAACTATCCGGGAGAAGCCACGGAAGAATCGTTCCTTCAGCTATAAACAAGACAAACAGCAGCAGTATCAAAACCTGACCGCGCATC
This sequence comes from Paenibacillus sp. ALE2, assembly GCF_054113385.1. NCBI lineage: Bacteria > Bacillati > Bacillota > Bacilli > Caryophanales > Paenibacillaceae > Paenibacillus > Paenibacillus sp. ALE2. Next base: position 2,999,581 of record NZ_CM134213.1, on the reverse strand, counting down.
TTCATTATTCCGGTACCTCAGGAGTGTAGAGGACGAGCAGTTCTTTCCAATCCACAAAGCTGGCTGCCGGTTTAATAATCGCTGTCCGTGTTTTGCCGAACTCTCCAACCTGAATTTTCTCCACCGTTCCAATCATTAGGTTTTTGCGGAACTTCCCGCCTGCACCAGACGTAATAATCTGATCACCCTTTGCGATTGGATCTTTTTCTTCAATGCGAGTCATTTGAAATCTGTTCGTACCCGGATCATAGCTTTCAATCATACCAAACGATTGATTTTCCTTACCCAAGACTGTCGCTGCAATAGCATAAGAATTCGGATTTTTAGGGTCCAATGTAGTCAACAGCGTAACGGTAGACGTAAAATTCCCCGTGCGGCTAATGACTCCAACAAATCCTTCAAGTGAACTGACTTCCTGACCAACCTTGGCTCCATCCTTCTCACCAATATCAATCACGAGCGTTTTGGAATCATTGCTAACACTGTTCACTTGAGCAACACGATAATCATAATTATTTTTCGCCTTTTGCGTTTGGGTGAACTTCAGTTCATTCTGCAATCTGGCATTTGTCTCAACATAATTATGAGTCTGAATCTGGTCACGAGTCAGCTTAGCCACGGCTATTTTTAACCGCTCATTTTCTTCGTAAATACTACGCATATTGCCAATATCTTCAAAGAAGCCCGCTATTGCTGAAGCGGGCCTGTAAAAGATACCTTGCACAAAGCCAATTGAATCTCTGGCGAACTTCTCGGGCCAGGTTAAGGAACTTCTCTGTCCAAGTGTAATCCCCATAAGGGCAATAAACAGAACGATTCCGATCAATAGAACAAATAGTCTTTTATTGCCAAACAGCTTAAACAGTTCCTACACCCCCGATTCAACGTTTGGAACGGACGGCAGAACTGCTGCGCGATTTGAACAAATGGATATTTTCCAGTGCTCTACCCGTACCGATTGCCACACAATCCAGAGGATTTTCCGCTACGATCACCGGCATTCCGGTCTCACCTGCCAACAGCTTATCCAGGTTGCGCAGTAGTGCTCCACCACCAGTCAGTACAATTCCTCTATCCATGATGTCCGCCGCCAGCTCGGGAGGGCATTTTTCCAATGTTACTTTGACTGCGTCCACGATCGCATTCACGGTGTCTGACAATGCTTCGCTAATTTCATCGGAGGTAATCGTAATTGTCTTCGGCAAGCCTGTAACCAGATCGCGTCCGCGGATTTCCGATGTTTCCACTTGCTCTAATGGCATAGCTGAACCAACTTCCATTTTCAGCTGCTCAGAAGTCCGTTCACCAATCATCAGGTTGTATTGACGTTTCACGTATTGAATGATGGACTCGTCCATTTCATCGCCAGCCACTCGTACAGAACGACTTGTTACGATCCCCCCCAAGGAAATGACCGCAACTTCGGTTGTACCTCCACCGATATCGACAACCATACTGCCCGTAGGCTCCCATACTGGCAGATCAGCGCCAATTGCCGCTGCAAACGGCTCTTCAATCGTGTACGCCTCTCTTGCGCCTGCTTGCTTGGTCGCATCTTCAACAGCACGCTGTTCCACTGCAGTAATACCCGAAGGCACGCAAACCATCACGTTCGGATGGCGCGGAAACAATGAACGTTGTGCTTGCGCCTGACGGATGAAATATTTAATCATCGTTGCAGTCGTATCAAAATCGGCAATGACTCCATCCTTCATTGGACGAATTGCACGGATATTTCCCGGTGTGCGACCGATCATTTTTTTCGCAGATTCCCCAACAGCCTCAATGGTTTTTGTATCTGTACGCAATGCGACTACAGATGGTTCACGAACCACGATTCCCTTACCTCTTACGTATACAAGCGTGTTTGCCGTCCCCAAGTCAATTCCCAAATCTTTTGTAAAGCCACCCAGCATGATGTTAATCTCCTTTTCTCTTCCCTGAAATCTGTTATCCCTGTATAAACGGTTTATTCAGGCCGGTTTATCCGGTCGTGTTTAAATGTTTGATTTAAATATTATATTATATCAGACCTTGTTCCTTCAAACTTACAAAGGTCCCGTCCCCGATCACAATATGATCAAGCACGTCGATACCCACGATGTTGCCCGCTTCCATCAAGCGGCGGGTCAACTGGATATCTTCCGGGCTTGGCTTCGGATCACCGCTCGGATGGTTATGAGCGCAAATAATCGAAGCACTGCTGCACTTGATTGCAGCCCGGAATACTTCACGAGGATGCACGATGGCGGAATTCAGGCTGCCCATAGATAGCGTTTCCTGAGCAATGACATGGTTTTTGGTATTTAGAAACAGGCAAACAAAATGCTCTTTCTGCAAATAACGAAGCTGCTCGAACAGCAGATCTGCCACATCCCGCGGGCAACTAATCACCGGGGTCTCCAAGTGGCGTGACAATGCCAATCGACGCCCGAGTTCGATACCCGCTTTTAGCTGTATCGCTTTAGCATTTCCAATACCCTTAATCTGGGTCAACTCGCTCAGACTCATATCCACCAGTTGACGCAGATTCCCTGCCTGCTGCAAAATACGCTGCGCTAAATGCACAGATGATTCTCTTTGTGTTCCTGTACGCAGTAGTATTGCTAGCAACTCCGCGTTGCTCAAGGCATCCGCCCCATATGTCATCATGCGCTCTCTTGGTCGTTCTTCATGGGGGAGGTCGCGAAGCATCAGTATTGGCGACTCCAGCATATGTTTATCCCCTTTTATGGACGCAGCACATTTACTCCAAAATCGGACAGCATGTCCGACAGCAAAGAAAGCGGCAATCCTACGACGTTAAAATAACAACCCTGAATAGATTCCACCAACGTAGCACCCATGCCTTGAATGCCATACGATCCTGCTTTGTCAGACGGTTCACCAGTATTTACGTATGCCACAATTTGTTCTTGGCTCAAAGGCTTCATTGTGACATCCGTTTGGCGATGTCTAACAAGCATCTTGCCGGTTCCGGTATGTATGCAGGCTACCCCAGTGTACACACGGTGTGTTCTTCCCTGCAATGCAGTCAACATGCGAACTGCGTCCGCATGGTCGGCAGGCTTGCCCAATACCGAATCCTCCAGCACGACAATCGTATCACTGCCAATCACCAATCCAGCTTCCTGGGACTGCGCAGCAGTGCGCACGACCGCTTCGGCTTTGCGGGCCGCAAGGGTCTCCACGATTTGCTGAGGCGTCCAGCTCTCAGGCGTGCTTTCATCCGCATGACTCGGCACCACCTCAAAGGGGAGTCTCAAATATGCGAGTAATTCCTTCCTTCTTGGTGAAGTCGATGCCAGAATAATGCGGGGCGTAATTTTCCCGTCCATAAGGGAAGCTCCTTTTCATCAGTTAGAGCCTGCGGTACAGCCAGAATGCGGCGATGATGCCGATCAGACTAAGCAGGCTCAATTCAAAATTTATCGTTATGTTGTAGCTGATAATATCCAGATCCGCTCTCGGCGACCAGGATATCGTAGTGGGGTGGGTCAGAAAGGAAAGGACTTTGACCGATTGAAGGGCCTTAGCAATCCAGGCACCCAAAAGCCAACCGAGCAACAAAAACAGTATAAGCATTCCTACATTTTTTTTCATCCTGATCTTCCCTCGCCATTTTTTGACACCTTCATTATTATACGGTGATTTGTACTGCAATACAAACAGAAATCCGGCATGGGGAACTATTTCCAGTTCCTTGCCGGAAAGTATGGTTAGTCTACTGTTTTATGAATTGAATAAATTCCTTCTCACGCAAAACATATTCCATCATGGAGGACTGAATCTCCCAAATGTGTTCCTTGGCTGTATTCTTGTTATATTCTCCAAGTGCAGAGACTGCGCTGTTCATCGCCTTTTCAAGCGAGGTTGCGGTGGCAGCCGCTTCCTTCGGAAGACCAGTGGGAAGCACAGCGATATTTTGTGTCCACTGCTGATGCAGGTCGTTCAGCTCGCTCATGTCGGAGGCTGGCACCGTATTTGAGCCTTCTTCTCTGAGCAAAGTTGAGGAAAGTCCGCTCAGCTTCCCCACTAATGAGTTGCTTAACTGAAAAAAGGTAGTCAGTTTATCACCATTACCTCCGTAAGCCGCTTTTTCGAATCCAGGTAATTCGAGCTCGCGGACATACAATTCCACTCCTTGTGTCTTCAATTGATTACTGAGCAACTTGGCTTGCTCCCTATCCGACGATATTCCTGCATATACCCGGTTTTGATCCTCGCTATCCCCTCCTGCTGCAATGCCTGCCTTCAACAGTTCTTCCTTTGCCTGTAAAGCCCGCTCTGGAGTGCTGAAAACCCCATATTGCAGCAAATAATAGGTTTGTGGAGGTACTTGAGTTGCTACGACGGCGACAGGGGCAGCATTCTCTTTTGCATACGTGTTATCGACATCAACAGATTCTTTAAAAACAGGCACAGCCTCATCAGCAGAAGGATCAGATCCTGGGACCATACCGCCTCCGTTAAACAGTAACAACAAAATATATCCGAACATGCCTCCCGTCACCAACGCGCTGGCTACAGAACCGATTAATCTCCATCTGGAAGGGTGAGGTGGACGCTTTCTATACTCTTGACCGGAATAATAGGTTTCCTCAACCTCAACATCGTCCTCTTCCGGACTTTCCGGTAGAATGTCCGCATCTGACCAGGAAGCTGCCGAACGACCAAAAGGGTCGTCCCATCCCTCTTGTACCCTCAATGTTGGAGTAAAGCGCCGAGTTGCAGTGCGTTTGTTCGTCTCAACAGGCTTACCAAGCTCTGAATGTTGTGTAGTTCGAGTATGTTTCTCCATACTGCTAGTCCGTTCCATCCCTTTATGCTGGTTATCCGTTTGATAAAGCTCATCATCGTGGTATAACTCCGTATCTCTAATCGGGTCACGCTGTCCGTTCGTAAATGACTCATTTTGGTTCGGAAGCACCTGTAGCGTATCCTCCCGGCTTGTTTCCGGCAACTGTTGATCGAACCGGAATGTCATCTTGGCCTTGTTCATGGATGCACTCCCTCCTTGTCCCATACTTCCTCATAGTCTGTTGTATGAGTCAAGCTGAGAAAATATGCCTCAGCTTTACAAAAAAAGGGTATCTCGAAACACCTTCGTGTTCGGAATACCCTTCAAAGCTATAATACATTGGCGTAACAGCCCATGTTCATACGTATTACACTTGTTGCCCGCGAAGATGGCGTGCTAACGCGTCGCCAGCTTTCCAGATATCTCCTGCTCCCATTGTCAGCACAAGATCGCCTGGTTGTAACCGATCTTTCAGCTCTTCGATCACAGCTTCTTTGGTTGGTAAATAGATTGCATTCGCATTGCTGTTTTGGACGATTAAATCCACCAGTTTGGAAGAATGCACACCTTCAATCTGTTTTTCTCCCGCTGGTGAATAAATATCGGTAATGATCACTTCACCAGCCTCGCTAAACGCACGGCTGAACGCATCCAGCAGGAAAAAGGTACGACTGTAGCGTTGTGGCTGGAACACGGCAATAATACGCTTGCCAGTTGCTCTCGCTGCACTGATCGTAGCCTCAATCTCTGTTGGGTGATGCGCATAATCATCAATAATCAAAATGTCATTGCCTTCACCTAGCACTTGAAAACGACGTTTCGCTCCATGAAATTCCACAATAGTTGCAGCAATTTGATCAAATGGAATCCCTGCTTCCAGACATGAAATCACGGTAGCCATCGCATTATACATGTTATGTTTACCAGGTACAGACAATTCAATCGTTCCGAGTGCTGTTCCCTTACGGCTCATCGTAAAGCTTAATCGGCGGTCACCCAGTTGGATATCTGTCGCCATGTAATCCGCTTCATGCTCTACCCCATAAGTAATGACCCGAGTTTGGAGCTGAGGCAGCATCTCTCGGATGTTCTGATCATCTGCGCATACAATAGCTGCTCCATCCGGCCGAATTTGGCTCAAGAATTGCACGTAAGCACTTTTTAGGCGATTGAAGTCCCCATCGTAATTTTCCAAATGATCTGCTTCAATATTGGTTACTATCCCCTGCCAAGGATGATATTGTAGGAAAGAACCATCGCTTTCATCCGCCTCGGCAACGACAAACTCGCTTTTCCCCGCTTTGGCGTTCGTCCCCAAATTCGTGATTTCGCCGCCGATAATATACGTTGGGTCAACGTTACATCTCTCCATAACCAGAGCGATCATAGAAGAGGTTGTCGTTTTCCCGTGCGCACCCGCAACCGCTATACCCTTACGTTCGTTAAGCAAGCGAGCCAGCATCTGCGAACGGTGCAGTGTTGGAATATTCAATTCTTCTGCTGCCACCCGCTCTACATTGTCACGTGACAATGCTGTTGAATAGACGACGATATCTGCGCCCGCAATATGTTCAGGCGTGTGTCCAATATATATTTTTGCGCCTTTTGCCGCCAGTTTTTCTGTCAGCTCCTGTGATGCCACATCTGAGCCAGTCACGGTATATCCCATCTCCAGCATGACCCGAGCAATCGCGCTCATCCCGTAGCCGCCGATACCGATAAAATGAACATGTTCCGAAGTAATCAACAAATTTCACCAACCTTTTTCCGAATCGGTTTGATACATAAGGGTAGCCCGTACATCCGCAATAAGATACAGCGTGCCGGACACCACCCCCAGATCTTCCGCTTCCGTATGTGACTGAAGCAGGTTTAAAGCCTTTTTCCAGTCACCTTCTACAATAATTTTTAAATCCGTTTTGGCATAAGACGGCCGCAGCTTCTCCACGAGATGAGCCAAATCAGCGGCATTCATTTTGCGGCGAAAATCGGGCTCGGTCAGGATAAGCGTATCCACTAGTGGCAGTATATGCTGCAAGTATGCCTCATGATGCTTGTTTGATAGCATCCCCATCATTAAAACCAATTTTTTGTACGAATACACTTGTGGGAGACTCTTGGCCAGCGTTTGCGCCCCTTCTGGATTATGAGCCCCATCAAGGACAATTCTCGGCGAGGTACTGACTTGTTCGAGACGCCCTGCCCAGGCAGCTTGCCTAAATCCCTCCAGCAGATCCTCATCATCCAACACAAAAGCCATATACTGACGTAGGACTTCAAGTGCCATCAGAGCTCCTGCCGCATTAGAACATTGATGCTCACCTAACAACGTGATGTCGATTTCCATATGTCGGAAGGGTCCGGCGAATGAAAAGGTCTGACCTGTTTCATTCCCGTTTAACCGTTCATACGTAAATTGTTCTCCTGCCAGGTACAAGGTAGCTCCTTGCTTGGCCGCCGTTTCACGTATGACCTGAATAGCCTCGGGCTGGGAAACACAACTGACGACAGGTACACCCGGCTTGATGATCCCAGCCTTTTCTCTTGCAATCTGTTCCAGTGTATCTCCCAAAATGTCCGTATGGTCATAGCCGACATTCGTAATGACCGAAACGATAGGACTCACGATATTAGTTACATCCATCCTTCCCCCGAGGCCTGTCTCCCATACCACAACATCTGGAAAAGCTACCGTAGCATAGTACAAAATAGCCAACGCTGTGGACACCTCAAACATCGTAGGTGATCCCAACTCACTATCTGCGATTTCTTTCACCAACGGATACAAGCGATTGGCCAGTGAAACCAGCGTTTCATCTGGAATATCGGTCCCGTTGAATTGAAAACGGTTCGTAAATCGGGTGATGTACGGAGAAGTAAAGGTCCCAACATCGTATCCACATTTCAGAAGCACAGAGGTTAGAAAGGCACAAGTCGAGCCCTTACCGTTGGTTCCTGCAATATGAATAAATTTCAGATGTCGTTGCGGATCACCCAGCCTACTCATCAGCTGTTCGATTCGTTCCAGTCCGGGTCTAATGCCAAACGGAATCAACCCATTAATCCATTCCACTGCTTCATCATAACTTTGTAAAGGGGCTATGTCGCCGCCCCTGATCGTATCTGACATCCTCTTCACCTTCAGGTCATTTTATTGTGAGTGAAATTATCCCTTGAGTTCTTCAATACGTGCGATAACTTTAGCGCGCTTATCTGAGTAATCGGCTTGCTTGGCCTTCTCTTCCTCGATGACTTTGGCTGGTGCCTTCGCCACAAAGCCTTGGTTGGAGAGTTTTTTCTCCACGCGCTCCACTTCACTGTTCAAATGCTGAAGTTCTTTTTCAAGTCTGCTAATTTCCTGGGCAATATCTAGCAGTCCGGCTAACGGCAGGTATAGCTCTGCGCCGCTAACAATAGATGTCATGGCTTTATCTGGAGCGGTGAACTCTAAGCCTGCGTCGAATTCAGACGTGTTACAGAATCGACGTACATACTCCCCATTGCGGTTAATGATATCAAGAACGGCTTGATCGCCGGGTTTTATGAGCAATTCAATTTTTTTACTCATCGGCACGTTGACTTCAGCGCGGATATTGCGCACAGCACGAATCACGTCGATCAGCAAATTCATTTCAGCGACCGCGTCCTTATCCTCGAAAGCAGGATCGTAAGCAGGCCAAGCGGCCAGTGTGATCGTTTCTCCCTCATGCGGAAGATGCTGCCATATTTCCTCGGAGATAAACGGCATGAACGGATGAATCATGCGCAGTGTCCGATCCAAAACGTATGCAAGTACGGATTGTGTTTTCTTTTTCGCCTCTGCATTATCGCCATATAGGGAAAGCTTCGCAAACTCAATGTACCAGTCGCACAAATCATCCCAAATAAAGTTATACAGAAGGCGGCCTGTCTCGCCAAATTCATAAGCATCTATTAGACGCGTGATGTCGCGTGAAGTTTCGTTTAGACGGTGCAGAATCCAACGGTCAACGGTGCTCAAGTCACCAGTAATGTCTATATCTGCCGCAGTGACGCCTTCCAGATTCATTAGCGCAAAGCGTGATGCATTCCAGATTTTATTGGCAAAGTTACGCGCCTGCTCCACACGTTCCCAGCGGAAACGAAGATCTTGTCCAGGTGTGCTGCTGGTGGAGATCATATAACGCATTGCATCGGTACCATATTGGTCGATCACGTCGAGCGGATCAACACCATTGCCCAGGGATTTGGACATTTTTCTTCCGTCCGCGTCACGAACCAAACCGTGCATAAGTACATCCTTGAACGGAATCTCTTCCGTGAACTCCAGCGCGGTAAAGATCATACGCGATACCCAGAAATAAATAATGTCATAGCCTGTCACCAGAACATTCGTCGGATAATAGCGTTTGAGATCCTCTGTCTGCTCAGGCCAACCTAGGGTCGAAAATGGCCACAAAGCAGAGCTGAACCAAGTATCGAGTACATCCTCATCCTGTTTGAGCTTTCTACCGGCATATTCAGGCAAAGTGGTAGGGTCCTCCGCCGATACAATAACTTCTCCGGTTTCCTCATCATACCAAGCCGGAATACGGTGTCCCCACCATAATTGACGGGAAATACACCAATCCCGCACATTTTCAATCCAATGCAGATAAGTACGCTCAAAGCGATCCGGTACAAAGTTTACACCGTTGCCAGCCTTCTGTGCTTCAATCGCCTTAGCTGCCAGAGGCTTCATTTCCACGAACCATTGCGTCGACAGATAAGGTTCTACAACTACGCCAGAACGCTCACTATGACCTACTTGGTGTACATGCTCTTCAATACGAATCAGTACACCCTGCTCTTTCAAATCAGCGACGATTTGCTTACGGCAATCGCTGCGATCCAGTCCCTGATATTTGCCTGCTTCAGCATTCATCGTTCCCGTCTCGTCCATCACCGTAATTTGAGGCAACTGGTGACGTTGACCCATTTCAAAGTCATTCGGATCGTGAGCCGGTGTGATTTTAACCGCGCCGCTACCGAAATCTTTATCTACATAGTCATCCGCAATGACCGGAATTTCACGCCCGATGATTGGAAGCACAAGTGTTTTGCCGATCATTTGCTTATAGCGTTCATCTTCTGGATGTACAGCTACAGCCGTATCGCCCAGCATCGTTTCAGGACGTGTAGTGGCTACAGTAATAAATCCGCTACCGTCTTTCAAAGGGTATTGCAGGTGATACAGATTTCCGTTCACCTCTTTGTATTCCACCTCAATATCCGACAATGCGGTACGTGCAGCAGGGTCCCAGTTAATGATGCGTTTACCGCGATAAATCAGACCCTTTTTGTACAGTTTAACAAATACTTCGCGTACCGCCTTGGACAGTCCCTCATCCAATGTAAAACGTTCACGAGAATAATCGAGAGAAAAGCCCATTTTCTCCCATTGATTGTGGATATTGTCCAGATAAAGATCTTTCCACTCCCACACTTTCTCCAAAAACTTCTCACGGCCCAAATCATAGCGAGTCAAACCTTCTTCACGTAGCTTCTGCTCTACTTTTGTTTGAGTAGCAATACCTGCATGGTCTGCCCCTGGCAGCCACAAGGCATCATAACCCTGCATCCGCTTGGCGCGGATAATAATATCCTGCAAAGTAAAGTCAAGAGCATGTCCAATATGCAACATACCCGTAACATTCGGTGGTGGAATAACGATAGTAAAAGGCTCTGCCTCTGGATGTTGCCCGGCACGGAAATAGCCCTTCTCCATCCACGTTTTGTACCATTTTTGTTCTGCTGATTTGGGATCGTACGTTGTTGGCATTTCCAAGGTTGTCTTGTTGTCTTGTTCTGACATATCAGGATACCTCCATGATTTTCAATTGGCAAATAAAAAAAGCCCTTCATCCTCAAAGGACGAAAGGCTGTTCTCTCGCGGTACCACCTTTGTTTCACCCCTAGTGCATGTATCCACTGATCCATTACACATGGTGTGACACTTTATGCAGATAACGGTTGCGGACCGGCCTTATTCTACCGTGAACCTCTTACCTTCCGAAGGAATGAAATGAGGAACCGTTCAAACAGGCGACTCCCGGGTGACTTCGGCCAGTAGCTTCCTGCGGAACCTCACAGCGCTGCAATTCCACTCTCTGAAGGGCTTGCTGCCTACTCTTCCCGATCTCAGTCTTTCAATAACTATACCACATCATACATTTCCCATTGACTATAGTCAACACCCATTTCTCATTGACGATAGTCAGCACTTCTTCGCATGTTTCAGCAACCGAATCAAGGGATGTACAATACCTGCCCTTCTTCTACATGATGCTCTGCCAATCTATTATACAATTGAAGCTCCCGTGTGCTGAGCTGATAACGGTCTGCTATCGTTTCCAGTGTATCCTCGCGCTGTACAATGCATAACCGCACCTTGCGGAAAGGCGTTTCATCCTGTGTATGGAAAAAAAGATTTTTCCACTTGGCATCCTCACGCTCTTCCTCGGCTTTCTGATCCTGACCTTGCGGTTCATGTTCCAGCTGCTGCTGGTGTTCGGCTTCCTTCACCGAACGGCTGGATTGAAGCAATGATGAGTAGACAACCGGGTCCGGCTCGTCTGCTCCTTCATTCTTTTTACTGTTAAGCGCCACGCGCATCTCTGGCTTTTCCTCAGTAAAGGTATCCTGAACTTCATGGTTTACCTGTTCTGACGCTTCAGGCCTGAAGTCAAAGTCATTCCCCTGACTTGCTTCCAACTGCGGCTCCAGATAAATCTCTGACTCTGTGGCAGAATGGGGCTCCGACAGCAAAGGGTCGTATGCTACATTGGGAGATGCAGAAGATACTTTAGGCTCATCCCCTACCGGTCCTGTTTCCTCTTGCTGAAATGCCCACACTTCCGACGCCTCCTGCTCATGCTTAACTTCGGAAGAGCTGTCTTCAACTACTTTTCCCGTCCACGGCTCATAATATCGGTTCGGATCTACTATCGGATCATAAGCTTGATGCTCCAATGATGGCTTCTGTTCCCCTTGATCCTCTGACGACTGTTCCCAGTAAGCTGACTCTTGTTGTGCTGGTACTTTGTATGAAGTTTCCGGGTCTGAAATGTTGTTGTATACCGAGTCTTGGGTAGAATAAGCCTCTTCGTGACGATGCTCTCCAGCGCCGTAAAGAGATGGAGCCGGATGTTCAGGTGCATGCACCACAGTAAATTCCTCATCCAGCCAAACCGCCGTCTCCTCTGCATGCGAGCTTTCCACCCCATGCAAAGAAAGCACCCCTGTAATGTTTAGACTACGTAAAGAGAGCAGGTCCACATCAAAATTTTCAATCTCCACGGAGATATCTTCCAATCTTCCTACCCGGTTAAGCGGAATGGTAATTTCCACAGGGATCAAATGATGAAGCTCGCTCGTGATCTGTTCAGGTGTGCGGTACACGCCCTCCAGCAGCAAATGCCCTCGCAAAGCGGCATGGTCGCCGTGGGTTACAACCTGAATGCGTGGCAGAAGCTCAATTTCCTCCAACTCGGCTATCCCGGCAGCTTCCTCCGTCAAATGAATGCGTTCATAGATATCAAAACGCAAGCCTTGCGGCTGATCATTCTGTTGTTTATTCAAGGATGGCATCCTCCTTTGGGCAGCCTCCGCACATCCTCTGACTCGTGTCAGGCGCACGGAAACTCCATATTGCAAACCGTTTCTAGGTTCAAGTATATGCGCCAAAATAGAAGGCATGCCATCTTTTATAGCTGTTTGTGCAGCTTTTGAAAATCATCCGGCCAAGCATCCTCGACGATAATCGTTTCGCCGCTCAGCGGATGACAGAAGGTGAGGCGCTCTCCGTGAAGGGCCTGTCTGCCAAAATCAGCAGCACGACCGCCGTATAATACGTCCCCAAGTAAAGGATAGCCAGCATGACTAAGATGTACGCGTATCTGGTGCGTCCGACCTGTCTCCAGCGTCAGATACACGAGACTGACCGCACTCGGACCACTACCCGATACTTCTCCAACTTCCACATGGGTAACCGCCTTCTGTCCAGTTGGGGATACACGGCGGCGCTGTTTATGATGCCTATCCTTGCCAATCGGCCAATCCAACGTCCGCAGCGATGGAGGTACTTTCCCTCGTACCAAAGCTACATAACGACGACCGATGTCTTTAGCTCGCATTTGTTTGTCCAGCTTGAGCAACGCAAATTCATTTTTGGCATAAAGCACCGGGCCTGTCGTGTCCACATCCAGACGATGTACATGCCGTACTGCTGTATGAATGTCGTTGATTTCATAATAGGATGCGACAGCATGATCCAATGTTAGCGGACCATCCTTTACACCACCGTCTGGATGGACCGCCATCCCCGCTGGTTTGTGTACCACCAAGCAAAAATCATCCTCGTATAGTATCTTCAAATCATACCAACGTGGGACGACGCCAAGGTCCACTACAGGAAAAAGGGCCAGCCGCAGCCGGTCCCCTGTAAGTTCAATCCCTTTTTCATGCCGTAGCCTGCGCCACAGCTTGTCCGGTAATCCCAGACGGTTCAGCAACCAGCGATCCACAGCTTCAGCGCCATTTTCATCAGTTGCAATTTCTCGCCCTGGTGTGACTTCCAGCCACGGTCCTCTTCTTTTCCAACTGCCTTTCCAACTCATAGACGTTTGAGCGCGCGATAGTTCGCTTCAATGGTCGCATCAATATCCTCAACGGTATGCACACCTGATACGAACATGCCCTCAAATTGAGATGGAGCTACACTAACGCCCTCATTGACCATTTCAGTAAAGTAACGGCGGAAGTGGTCCTGATTACTCGTTTTAGCAGTGTCAAAATTGACAACCTTCTCGTCTGTGAAGAACGGACACACCATAGAACCGACACGGTTGATCGTGACAGGAATCCCCAGCTCTCGCGCGTTACGTTCGAATCCGGCCTGAAGTCGTGCTGCCCGCTCTTCCAAGCGATCATATACTTCTGGTGTCAGCAATTTAAGCGTCGAATAACCTGCTGCCATAGCCAGCGGATTTCCGCTCAGCGTACCCGCTTGATAGATCGGGCCAGACGGTGCAATTTGCTCTAGAATGTCGCGACGGCCGCCATATGCACCTACAGGTAGGCCACCACCAATCACTTTGCCCAGACACGTAAGATCCGGCGTCACACCAAAGCGCCCTTGAGCAGAATGAAGTCCTACCCGGAATCCAGTCATCACTTCATCAAAAATCAGCAGACTTCCGTACTGTCGGGTTACCTCACGCAATCCTTCCAAAAATCCAGGCTGTGGCGGTACAACACCCATATTACCGGCTACTGGCTCGACAATAATCGCAGCAATCTCTTCGCCAAATTTCTCAAAAGCCAGCTTCACCGACGCCAAATCATTATAAGGGACAGTGATTGTATGTGTGGCCACGACTTCAGGTACACCCGGACTATCAGGTAGACCTAGGGTCGCAACACCAGAGCCCGCTTTAATCAGCAAGCTGTCCGCATGACCGTGATAAGAACCTTCAAATTTAAGGATTTTACTGCGTTTCGTAAATCCACGCGCGAGTCGGATCGCACTCATTGTTGCCTCGGTTCCCGAGTTGACCATTCGAACAATGTCCATGGAAGGAACACGCTCACATACGAGCTTGGCCATTTCCGTTTCCGCAAGCGTTGGGGCTCCGAAGCTGGTTCCTTTTACAACAGCAGCCTGTAAGGCTTTAACCACTTCAGGGTGCGCATGACCCATAATAAGCGGTCCCCACGAACATACATAGTCTATATAGGATTGACCGTCGATATCATATACACGTGATCCTTCCCCACGATCAATATATACCGGTGTTATACCCACGGATTTAAAAGCTCGAACCGGACTGTTTACGCCACCCGGAATATATTGTTTTGCCTCATCAAAGGCTGCTTTGGAACGCGCATCCTTGCGTACCGTTCGTTGTTCGTCCATCATTCTAATCACTCCTGTCTTCTGAAAAATACACTTATTGATTCAACCATCTTGCCGCATCCTTGGCAGAATAGGTAATAATCATATCTGCACCGGCACGCTTCATGCTTGTCAGAATCTCCAGCACCATCGCTTTTTCATCAATCCAGCCTTGGAGAGCTGCCGCTTTGACCATTGCATATTCACCACTGACATTGTAAGCCACCATAGGCAAATCAAATTGGTCCTTAATCGTACGCATTACATCCAGATAAGAAAGAGAAGGCTTCACCATCAGCATGTCCGCACCCTCCATCACGTCAGACTCCGCTTCCCGCAACGCCTCACGTGCATTGGCAGGGTCCATCTGATAGGATTTGCGATCACCAAACTGCGGCGCAGAATCAGCGGCTTCCCGGAAAGGACCATAAAAAGCAGACGCATATTTGACGGAATACGACATAATCGGAATATGTGAAAAACCTTCCAGATCGAGTCCCTGCCGAATCGCCTGTACAAAACCGTCCATCATATTAGAAGGAGCGATAATATCTGCACCGGCTCTGGCCTGAGAAACGGCTGTACGTACCAGCACCTCCAGAGATTCATCATTCAATACTTCACCGCACACTTCACCATCATGCTCATGCATGTGTACCATACCGCAGTGTCCATGGTCCGTAAACTCACACAAACAAGTATCTGCCACGACCAGCAGTTCGGGATAACGCGATTTGATCAAACGAGTAGCTTCCTGAACAATACCGTTGTCTACAAAAGCTGAAGTCCCTACACTGTCTTTGGTTTCTGGTATGCCAAACAGGAGCACAGCAGGAATGCCAAGCTCACTAATTTCTTTCAGTTCTTCCTCCAGCCGATCCAGAGAAAAACGGTATACACCTGGCATGGAGCTAATCTCCTGTTTCACTCCAGTACCAAATGTTACGTAGATCGGTTGGATAAAATCAGACGGATTCAAAACCGTTTCACGCACCATGCTGCGGATGGCAGCTGACTGACGCAAACGACGATGTCTGGTAAAAGGGACACTCATAATTACAAACCTCCATTTTTTTATACATTCATTTGTAAAAATTAAAATTTATAATGTCATAACCGTACTTGATTGTTTCCAGTCACATAGCGATTGAATTAGACTTTCAATGGTTGCCTTCTCTGACATCAAACTGACAGTCAATCCGGCTTGGGTTGCTGTCTCACCAGTTAAGGGGCCGATCACAGCGATCGTAACTCCCTCCAGCAGCGATACTGGATCACTGATCCCCATTTGTCTGAGGGCTTCCATGAAAAAGGTTACGGTTGAGGAACTGGTAAACGTAATCGCGTGAATGGCACGCTCCTCCAGCAGCTTGAGAAGTTCATCATCCTGTGTGTTGGCAGCCAGCACCGTTTGATACAAATCAGCCTCGGTCACATGCAGTCCCATCTCTCTCAGCTGATCCGGCAGCCATGAACGAGCGAGATCACCTCTTGGAAGAAATACGTTTTGCCCTGGTTGCAAATCTTGCTCGAACGTTTCAAGCAATCCCTCTGCCTGAAAAGGACCTTCGATCTGTTCTGCTATAATTCCGTGTTTTCGAAGTGCGTCTGCTGTGGCTGGTCCGACTGCGGCAATACGAGCTTTGTATAGCGCACGTACATCCTTGCCCTGTTCCTTTAAATGAGTGAAAAAGTATTCCACTCCGTTAACGCTGGTAAAAAACACCCAGTCATATTCAGGAAGTCGCGCAAACGCCTCTTTGATTTTCTGTTTTGCCTGCTCGTCCGAAGGGACGACGGTCTGGATAACTGGGAACTCATAAGGTTCGCCGCCAAGCTCCTCAATCCGGTGAACCAGACTGCTGGCCTGCGCGCGTGCGCGAGTAACCAAAATTCGCTTGCCAAACAAAGGCATATCCTCTGCCCATTTTAACTGTTCACGCTGATTGACCACTTCTCCGACAACGATGACGGCGGGCGGTTGAAAATTCGCTGCCTTCACTTTGGCTTCAATATCCGCCAGCGTACCCACTAGCGTATCTTGCTCGGCGCGGGTCCCCCAACGAATCAAAGCAACTGGAGTATCGGACGGCTTACCATGCTTTATCAGCTGATCACTGATATAGCCGATCTTCGCTACACCCATCATAAAGATCAGTGTACCCGTTGCGTTCGTTACTTTATCCCAATGAATACTTTTATCGAGTTTATCCGGACTTTCATGACCTGTAATGATAGACAGCGACGAGGCCATCTCCCGATGTGTAACGGGAATGCCTGCATACGCAGGCACGCTGATGGCTGATGTGATGCCAGGTATGATTTCATAGGAAATACCGTGTTTACGTAATAGCCCGGCTTCCTCGCCGACTCGCCCAAAAATAGTGGGGTCTCCCCCTTTGAGCCGGACGACTGTCTTTCCTTCCAAGGCTAAATCCACCAGCAGCTGATTAATTTCCTCTTGCTTCATGGTGTGACGATCTGGCAGTTTGCCGACATATATTTTTTGGGCCCCTGGCTTCATCAGCCCCAAGAGGCGAGGGCTTGCCAGTCTGTCATACACAATGACATCGCCCAGTTGAATGCACTCCCAACCCTTGACCGTAATTAATCTTGCATCTCCGGGTCCTGCACCTACTAAATATACCTTTCCCACCATTCCATTATCCCCTCACCTGCGCCAGAATCTGTTCCGCTCCTTTGGCTATCAAACTGGCCGCCACCGCTTCTCCCAGCTTCTGCGGATCATTTCCCTGGAGCGTTTCCTTCAAAATAACCTCGCCATCTGGCGAACCTACCATCCCTGTGAGGCTGATTTCTTGACCAGCCCAAACCGCATGAGCTCCGATTGGCACTTGGCATCCCCCATTTAACACACCCAGAAAGGTTCGCTCAGCCGCAACCGTAGCCGAGGTATCCTGGTGGTTGTAGAGTTTCAACAACGCCAATAGCTCTTCATCGCTCGCACGGCATTCAATACCGAGCGCTCCCTGTCCTACTGCCGGTAAGCATGCCTCCTCTGGTATATAGGACGTAATGCGGTCTTTCCAGCCCATCCGGTGCAAACCAGCTGCTGCCAAAATGATGGCGTCAAAACCTTCCGTCTCCAGCTTTTTCAGACGGGAATCAATATTGCCACGTACTGGCTCTAATTGTAGATCAGGTCGCATGGACTTGATTTGACTGGCTCTGCGCAAGCTGCTTGTGCCTACCTTCGCTCCTGGAGGCAAATCCTCCAGACTCTTGGCGCCCAATGTGATCAGGCAATCGCGTGGGTCCTCACGGCGCGGCACAGCGCCATTGACAAGACCTTCTGGCAATTCGGACGGCATATCCTTCATACTATGTACTGCCATATCAATCTCACCAGCCAGCATGGCCTGTTCAATCTCTTTGACAAAAAGTCCTTTGCCACCCACTTTGGACAAGGTTACATCTAATATTCGATCACCCTTGGTCAGGATTTTCTTCACGACAAATTGTAAATCCAATCCATGCTCCGCGCACAGTGCATTCAAATCCTCAATGACATGCCCGGTCTGAGTTAACGCCAGAGCGCTCTGTCTGCTGCCTACCACAATTGTTCGCATGTTATTCCTCCTGATTTTGCGCAATCCATAGATCTATTTCTTTTTCGGTCCAAGCCATAAATTCATGACGTCGTATCTGTTCCAAAATTCCGCTACTCGCCAAGCGTCTTAATAGTTTGGCCCTTTGCTGTGGGGAACTTATCTTGCGTTTGATGACTTGTCGCATATCGTGCATGAAATCCAGATAAGGCTCGTATTCGCTACCGAACAACGTATCCAGGGCTGATGTAATATCAGCGGTCACAGCGGGGCCTGCCCCTTCGGTGGAAATACTAATCGTCAGTCTCCCTCGTCGGATGATGCCCGGCGTTATAAAATCTCCCTCTTCCGAGCGATCCGCCACATTTACCAGTATACCCCTTTGTCTGGCCTCATGCGCAACCTTATTATTCACTTCTCTCTGGTTCGTAGCGGCATATACAAGAAAGGCTCCCTGGAGGTCACCCTCGCGATATACGCGATTTACCCAGTGGAGCTGCTTGTGATCGGCCAGGATCTGCAAATCCGGCGTTATATTCGGGCTAATGACGGTAATGGATGCCCCACTTTCCATCAACCCCTTAACCTTTCGTTCCGCAATCCTGCCGCCGCCTACAACACAACAGAGCTTATTGTTACAATTCAACGAAATCGGGACAAAATGCTGCAAGTGGCTTTTCACTCCCCCGTCCACTGATGAAATACAGACCAGGAATTCAGCAAAAAATTAAGAATGAGTAGCGTGTAGCCAACCAAAGACCACTTTGCCATGACCAGGCCAGAACGCTGGTTCAATCTTTTGCTCACTAAAAATACAATATACACGCATAAGGCAATCGCTGTCATCAGCACTTTGGTATCTAGCAAAAGACGCCAGCGTTCCTCGGCAATAATAGAAATAACAGCCACAACAATAGAAACTCCCAGCAAAGGAGTACCAATTAAAAGTGCCATATGTGTATACCGATCCATCATTTCCAGACTCGGCAGGCGCTTGATCGTGTCATTCCATTTCTTGACTTTCAATTTACGATGCAAAAACAGATACAACCCCGAAAATACAGCCGCTACCGTCATCGCGACAAAGCCAAGATTAGCCAGCGCAATATGAATCAGAAGCAGCCCATGTACGGTATGCCAATTTCCAAGCGGGTTGTCGATCGGCTCCATCCATATATTGTTGAGCACAAGAACAGCAAAACTAATGATATTAAGCAGCAACACCGCAAATTCCGATCGCTGATAACGTGACAGAATCAAAGAAATCAGTACCAGGATAAATGAGAACA
This sequence comes from Paenibacillus sp. ALE2, assembly GCF_054113385.1. Taxonomy (NCBI): domain Bacteria; kingdom Bacillati; phylum Bacillota; class Bacilli; order Caryophanales; family Paenibacillaceae; genus Paenibacillus; species Paenibacillus sp. ALE2. The sequence continues at coordinate 2,980,009 of NZ_CM134213.1, read as the reverse complement.
GAAACAGAAAGTCGTAGGTCACAAAAATAGGAAGATGCCCTTCATTCCAGGTTCGCATTCCCATAAAAACAAGCTGGAGCATTACAACGACAATAAGAAGCCCTGTACCTGTCCGTTTAGCATTCGCATTGCGACGAATTCCATCCGAAAATACAAACAGAAGGCTCAGGGCAAAAACATAAATCATTGAATCATATATAAGCATGCCTGAGGCCACGTCTGTTCACCCACCTTTACAGGCTGGCCGGCGCAAACGACGCTGGCAAAGCCTGAGCCTGACCGGTTTTTCCATGAACACCAGCCTCCGGTTTTATTAACGCAGATGCATCGCTTTTATCTACTTTCTGAGCGGCGTCCTCCAAACGATCCTCCAGAGCAAAAATGTGGCTAAACATGTCTAGCGCCTCATTTCCCTGCTTTTGGACAGCCAGTTCCTTAACCCGATTGATCGGATCATGCATCATCTGATTCAGCATACTCTTCGTCAAACGGCTTATCACTTTACGCTGCCGTTCATCCAGCTCGGGAAGCTTGTTATACAAGCTTTCCAGCGTATCCTGATGTATGGACTCCGATTTTTCCTGTAATGCACGAATCACCGGACGCACTCCCATCGTTTTCAACCATTGATAAAACTCACTAAGCTCATCTTCAATCATATGCTCGATTTTTGCAGCTTCAGTACGACGCATTTCCAGATTGCTCTCCACGATCCCTTCCAGATCATCAATGTCATATAGGAAAACATTCTGCAATTCGCCAATAGCCGGGTCCAAATCGCGTGGAACCGCGATATCAATCATAAACAAAGGACGAGACTGACGACGTTTCATACTGGCTTCGACACGATTGCGATCCAGAATATACCCCTGAGCACCAGTCGAGCTAATCACAATATCCACATCCGCCAACCGATTCATGCCTTCCTCCATCGTAACTGGCGTTCCGTTAAACTTGGAGGCCAGATCCTCGGCGCGGGACAAAGTTCGATTTGCTACAATAACCTCGGCAGCTCCGCCGCTGTACAAATGCTTAACGGTAAGCTCACTCATTTTACCAGCACCGAGAATCAGTACCTTTTTATCCGTAAACATCCCGAAAATCCGTTTGCCCAACTCAACGGCTGCATAGCTAACAGATACGGCGCTTTCTCCAATAGACGTCTCCGAATGGGCACGCTTGCCCAATGTGACGGCCTGCTTAAACAACATATTAAACCACGTTGCTGTAATTTTCTGAGATTGAGCCTGAAGAAAAGCATTCTTTACCTGTCCCAAAATTTGTGTTTCTCCGATGACCATAGAATCCAGACCACAAGTCACGCGGAACAAATGTCGAATTGCCTGCTCGTCCTCATATATATATAAATGTTGTGTAAACTGATCACGAGGAATACCAAACCATTGTTCCATAAAACTGCGTATAAAATAACCGCACATGTGAAGGCGGTCAACCACAACATATATTTCAGTCCGATTGCAGGTTGCGACAACTACGCCCTCCAACACACTTTTGGTAAGTTTGAGTTGTTCCAGCGCTTTTGGCAAATCCTGTTCTGCAAATGTAAACCGTTCTCTGACTTCCACAGGCGCCGTACGATAATTCAACCCAACAACGACGATGTGCATTGTAAAATTCACCTGCCTAAACTGTAATAAGAATACTCACTGTTATCATAAACTATGTTAATTATATCACAGAAGTCCGAATCTCCTTCGGCTGTTTTATGAATTGTTTATGAAAATTGGATGGCTTTCATAAACATCCAGCACGTTCTGTATATTTAGTTTAGTGTAAACCACTTTTAAAACAAATAACCATGGAAATGTTCCATGGTTATGATATAGGACGCACACGGCTCCATAAAGGAGATTTACACCAACTCAGCCAGCTTGCACTCCGGGGATTCCACCTGAAGTTCTCCCAAGCCGCGAATCAGCTTCTTCGCATATGTTTTTTTCGGTTTTAGAACGGATACCAGGTAATCAATAGCTAACTGCGGATCAACAGTCTCACCGCAAGTATAACAATCAATAGCGGCAAACCCTCTCTCAGGATACGTATGAATAGAGAGATGACTCTCCGACAACAGTACAAGCACGGTAGCTCCCTGTGGTTCGAATTGCTTGGATTGAACGGACATCACCGTTGCTCCGCAAGCTTCAGCAGCTTCAACTAATTGAGCCTCCAGAAACTGCGCATCATTCAGTAATTCAAACTCAACACCCCAAGTATCTACGGCAACGTGTCTTCCGAAAGTTGAGTATTCCAATTCCATCTTTCGGTTCCCCCTTCCTAGGAATAAAATGTTTGAAAAAAATTTCATCCGCTAGGACCTACGTCATTCACTTCCCGAGGGATAACCTCTCGCAACATTCAATGTCCTGAGTGAATCCTGGTTCCTATATTCATTTTCAACGAGATTAAAAATAACATCTATGTGCAGCAAATGCAATCATTTTTTTGGAATAAAAAAGCCCCTTTCGGTAAAGAAAGGGACTACACCGTATAACAATTCATTCCATATATTCAGCCTCTTAAGCTTCCAGGGCAAATAATTTGGAGCAACTCATCCGAAGCTTGTGGTCAATCTGTTCCAGCTCAGAGAAAGTACGCGCCAGATTCCGCTCATCAAGTAACGAATTAATGAGATTGTATACATCTGCTATTTCCTTTTCGACGTTCTGATGTTGAAAAAGCTGTTGCAGCTCTTGCACTGTATTTCTATATTCAAACACCAGCCTGGAGCCTTCTGCATTCTTTTCCATAATTTTTCGAACCGCACCTTCATTATAAAAATACACCATAGTGAATCCTTGATACATGCGGTAAACAATACCTTCACCCTTAAAACGAACAAATAGTTGGCGTATAAACAGGGTTAGCTGTGGATGAACTAAGCGGCAAGTTAATTCACAGACAAACGCTCCCTCTTTAGCTTCAAAAAATAAATGAACTTCCTCACCTGCAATATGCTCCAGAACGATTTCCTGTCTTCCGTTATCCAGAACTTTAATGCGGTAATGCACCTGAGGATCATTCACTGCCTGTAAAAATTCGTCCATTTGGGTTTCTGACAAAGTCAAAGTGGTTTTTACATACTCTGTGGCTAACCGCTGTGCCATACCAATCTCCTCAATTCTTTCCTCAAACCTGTAGTGTAAGCTTTATGCTTTATTATACATCAGACCCGCAGCGCTTTCTTGCGCATCAAATCATAAATATCCGGCATTCATCGGAAATAAACGGAAAATAACGGAGTCGCAGCTGCATTATCCACCATATGCTCACTTTTATGCTTAAATCCCACGATTTACTTTGTTTATTATATATTATTCCTACCCATTTAATAAGTTTAATGTTTTTAATCCAACATCACGAAAAAAAGGCGTCCTTCAGGACGCCCCTAACCTTACAATTCCGTCTGCTCTTCGTCGTCATTCTCGATATAGCTGGAGATGACCGACCACAGCTCTTCCTTGCCCATGCCTTCTTCGGATGAAAAGGGGATAAACAAACCCCCGGGAAGTATTCCGAGTTCCTGCTTGATTACCTTATAGTGCTTTTCTCGCCGTGTTTTAGGGATTTTATCTGCTTTTGTGCCTACAACACAGACCGGAAGCCCATTATGACGCAACCAGTCGTACATCATGATATCATCCTTGGACGGTGGGTGGCGCAAATCTACCATTTGAAGCACCAGTTTAAGCGGCTCACGTTCCAGCAAATAAGACTCAATCATCTGCCCCCAAGCCTTGCGAGACGTTTTGGATACCTTAGCATAACCGTAACCGGGAAAATCCACAAAATAGAGCTCATCATTAATCCGGTAATAATTGAGTTGCTGGGTTTTACCTGGCGTAGAACTGGTACGCGCCAAATTTTTACGGTTAATCATCCGATTAATCAGTGATGATTTTCCAACATTGGAGCGCCCCGCCAGAGCAATCTCTGGCAAAGCGTCCACAGGAAACTGATCCGGGCCAACCGCACTGATTATAAATTCTGCTTTTGTTACTTTCATTGTGTCTTTAATTCCTCTCTAATGTACCCTTGCCTGCTCAACCAAAGCATGCTTTAACACCTGATCCATATGGGCAACGGGGACAAATTCAACATCCTGCCGGATACTGTCGGGAATATCCTTCAAATCCCGTTCATTATCTTTGGGAAGCAGAATTTTTTTGTAGCCTGCCCGATGGGCAGCCAGCGACTTTTCTTTCAAACCGCCAATCGGCAATACGCGACCGCGCAAGGTAATTTCGCCCGTCATCGCTACATCCTTGGATACATGACGGTTGGTTAAAGCGGAAATTAATGCGGTAGCAATCGTAATTCCGGCAGATGGGCCATCCTTTGGTATCGCTCCCTCAGGAATATGAATGTGGATATCATTTTTCTCATAGAAGTCCAGTTCAATGCCCAGATCGACTGCCTTGGAACGAGTGTAGCTGAATGCCGCCTGCGCGGATTCTTTCATAACGTCTCCCAGTTTACCCGTAAGAATCAGTTTCCCGCTACCAGGCACGACCGTCACTTCAATCATCAGTGTTTCACCACCGACCTCGGTCCATGCCAAGCCTGTAACCGTACCGATCTGATCCTCCAGTTCTGCTACACCGTAACGGAATTTGGCGATACCCAAATAATCTTTCAAATTATCCGGTGTGATTTGAATCGGTCCTTCACCACCGGAAACAACTGACTTCGCCGCCTTGCGACACAGAGAAGCCATTTGCTGTTCAAGATTCCGCACACCGGATTCACGGGTATATTCACGAATGACACGCAGCAGCGTATCCTCCCCAATAACCAATTGTTCCTCTCCCAAGCCATGCTCTCTCTTCTGCTTAGGCAATAGATATCGATTGGCGATTTCCAGCTTCTCCAGTTCGGTGTAGCCGGGAATATAGAGCGTCTCCATACGATCCATCAGCGGACGCGGGATATTATGTGCAGCATTGGCTGTCGTAACAAACATCACGTTGGACAGATCAAACGGCAACTCAACAAAATGGTCACTGAACGTGTTGTTTTGCTCAGGATCAAGCACTTCGAGCAACGCCGCCGATGGATCGCCTCGGAAATCGGAGGCCATTTTATCAATCTCATCCAGCAAAAAGACTGGATTAGATGTTCCTGCGGTCTTCATTCCCTGAATAATCCGCCCCGGCATCGCGCCAACATAGGTCCGGCGGTGACCACGGATTTCTGCTTCATCGCGCACACCACCGAGAGAGATGCGGACAAATTCCCGGCCCATGGATTTGGCAATCGAGCGAGCCAGTGAGGTCTTGCCGACCCCTGGCGGACCTACGAGACACAGAATGGGTCCCTTAATAGTTTTCACCAGTTTGCGCACGGCCAAATACTCCAACACCCGCTCCTTGGGCTTATCCAGCCCATAGTGGTCGTTATCGAGTATTTCTTCTGCTTTGACGATATCAAGATCATCATCGGTGAACTTGTTCCACGGCAAGCTTAACAGCCAATCGACGTAATTGCGGATGACACCACCCTCGGCAGAGCTTGCTGGCATTTTTTCCAGACGGTCAATTTCCTTTTCGACCTTCTCTTTCACCGGAACAGGCAACTCTCGTTCACTTAGCTGGTTGCGTAGTTCTTCAACTTCTCCTGCGCGACCTTCCTTCTCACCAAGTTCCTTCTGAATCGCCTTCATTTGTTCACGCAGATAATACTCCTTCTGCGTCTTTTCCATCTGCTTTTTCACACGCTGGTTGATTTTACGTTCCAGCTCCAGCACTTCACGTTCATTGTTCAAAATATCTAGGAGCTTCTCCAGACGCTGAGTTACGTCGATCGTCTCCAATATATCCTGCTTTTCCTTAATTTTGAGCGTCAAATGGCTTGTGATTACATCAGCCAGTCGCCCTGGCTCCTCAATATCAGATACCGCAGCGAGAGTCTCCGGTGTTACCTTTTTGGACAAATTGATATAATGCTCGAACTGAGTTAATACAGTGCGCATAAGCGCATCCGTTTCAGGCTGTACGTTTTCTGCCTCGTGCAGTTCCTTAGCCATTACCTCATAATATTCTTCATTGTCCGTATATTGAATAATCTCAGCGCGTTCCAGCCCTTCCACCAATACTCGAATGGTTCCGTTGGGAAGCTTGAGCATTTGGCGTACTTTGGCTACCGTGCCGACTCGAAAAATATCCTCTTGTGTGGGTTCTTCAATATTAACTTCTGATTGAGAACACAGGAGAATCAAATTGTCTTCAACCATCGCTTTTTCCAAAGCCTTGACCGATTTTTCCCGGCCCACATCGAGATGCAGAACCATGCTCGGGTAAACCAGAAGTCCTCTTAAAGGCAGCAAAGGAAAACGACGACCTTTTGTCTTGGTGGGTCCCATCGCTTTCGCACCTCCAGTGATTCTCAGGTTCCGGATTTTACAATCCTCACGTTGCTATCTTTCATATTTTATCAAATGTTTTATAAAAAAACCAATGAAAGACTAGTTCATTAGCAAGATCCCGTATCTGAAATCGTCCCATTATGTGTTCCATCCGCCTGTAACAAGGAGGATTGAGATGGGCGAAAAGTCTCAATTGGCGCATGTACAGGCGCATCCGTGGTCATCTCTTCTCCAAACACATGACGAAACACTTCGGTAACCGACTGTACAGGGATGACTTTTAGTCCCTCAATGCTGTCAAATAGAGCTTGCCAGTTATCCTGCGGAATGATCACTTTTTTGGCACCAGCCTGAAAAGCAGCTTCGACCTTGGCTAATACGCCGCCAATCGGCTTGACTCGACCATGGATGCTAATCTCGCCAGTCATGGCAATCTCATGATCCACCGGAATTCCCCGCATCGCGGAGGCAATAGCTGTTGCCATCGCAATCCCTGCCGACGGACCATCTACTGGCGTCCCCCCGGGAAAATTGATATGCAGATCGTAATTGGACGGGGACAAACCGAGCGTACGCAAAACAGTCAGAACATTTTCCACAGAGCCTTTAGCCATGCTCTTACGACGCAGTGTACGGGAGTTACCTCCGATCTCTTCTTCATCCACAACACCCGTAATATTATAGCTTCCCTTTCCTTCAGGAACCGGAACCGCAGTAACCTCAATTTCCAGCAGCATGCCCATGTTCGGACCGTATACAGCTAATCCGTTAACGAATCCGATTTGCGGCAAGCCCGGTATTTTTCGATCAGGACGAGGTTGAATTTGGCTGCTACCCGCTACCCATTCTACATCCGAAGCATCGAGTCGTTCCCTTTTCTCGGTAAGCGCCAAACCAGCAGCAAGCTGGATCATATTGACTGCCTCCCGGCCGTTGGTCGCATAACGCTGTACAACCTCAACTGCCTCTGGACAAGGACCAAAGCCCAACTTGTGTACAGCATCTTCAGCAATACGAGCAATCTCCTGAGGTTGCAGGGCACGGAAATAAATTTCCATACACCGGGATCGAATAGCAGGTGGCAGCTCATGCGGCGAACGGGTCGTCGCACCTACCAAACGGAAATCCGCAGGCAAACCATTTTGGAAAATATCGTGAATGTAAGCAGGCGTATGCGAGTCTTCTGAATTGTAATATGCACTTTCCAAAAATACCTTTCGATCCTCCAGCACTTTCAACAGCTTATTCATCTGCGTTGGATGCAGCTCGCCAATCTCATCAATGAACAGCATCCCTCCATGAGCCTTCGTTACAGCTCCGGGTTTAGGTTGAGGGATACCCGCTACACCCATCGCTCCTGCCCCTTGATAGATTGGATCATGTACTGAACCAATTAACGGGTCCGCAATACCACGTTCGTCAAAACGGGCCGTTGTGGCATCAATCTCCGTGAATTTAGCATCCCCCTTGAACGGGGAGGACTGATTCTTCTTAGCCTCTTCCAGCACCACACGTGCTGCAGCCGTTTTCCCTACACCAGGAGGGCCATAAATAATGACATGCTGCGGATTTGCACTGCATAACGCCGCTTTGAGCGCTCGCAGACCGTCCTTCTGACCGACGATATCCTGTAACGTGGCAGGTCGCGTGCGTTCAGCCAGCGGCTTAGTAAGTGAAATAGAGCGCAATTTGCGCAACTTATCCAATTCCTTCCTAGATTCCCGATCCACCGCACTACGGTTCGTTTTCTGGCTCCGCAGAAGATTCCAGAAATACAGACCAATGACAATCCCGAAAAACATTTGCACCAATAACAATATCATAGTCAAGTCCATCGTATTTCCTCCGTTTCTCATCTCAGCAATTTGAAAATGCTGTTCTATGAAAGACAGTATTTCCTTTTCCACGAGAGCTAAACGGCTGTCTTTCAAAAGATCAGAGAGAAATACAAAAACGCCGCGAAAAACAGTTCTGTAGCAGAGCTGCTCTCCACGGCGCTTATACAATGACCATAGTTTATGATTATACCTGTTTTAAAATAACCGCTTTTGCCTACACCTTCTCGGCAGTGTGACGCTCTTCACGTCCCGGTATTTTACCTGTTTCCTCATAAGCCTTGACGATGATATCAATTTCTTTTTTCAATTCGTCAACCATTTCAGCCTCAGGGACTTTGCGAATCATCTTTCCATAACGGAACAATAGACCTTCTCCACGTGCTCCGGCAATTCCGATATCAGCTTCCTTCGCTTCACCCGGACCGTTAACTGCACACCCCAGTACGGATACTTTAATCGGCACCTTGAGTTTTGCAATGTAATCCTCTACTTCGTTCGCAATAGAGAACAGATCAATATCCAGACGCCCGCAAGTCGGACAAGAAATCAATGTAGCTGCATTCGTGATCAACCCAAACGTTTTGAGCAACTCCCGTGCTACCTTCACTTCTTCGACCGGATCGGCACTTAGTGAGATACGCATGGTGGACCCGATACCAGCTGCCAACAGTGCTCCCATACCCGCTGCGCTTTTAACCGTTCCAGTAAAGAGTGTACCGGCTTCGGTGATGCCCAAATGGAGGGGATACTTAATAATTTCAGCTGCCTTCGTGTAAGCCGCAATCGCCATTGGAACGTCAGAAGCCTTCAGTGATACGATAATATCATGGAAATCAAGCTCTTCGAGTATCCCGATATGGTACAGTGCACTTTCTACCATCGCTTCTGGCGTCGGGTAGCCATACTTATCCAGTAAATGCTGTTCCAATGATCCGGCGTTCACACCAATCCGAATCGGAATCCCTTTTTCTTTACACGCCTTAACGACTGCTTCCACTTTTTCACGTCGTCCAATGTTGCCTGGGTTAATACGAACCTTGTCAATCCCATTTTCAATCGCCAGTAGAGCCAGCTTGTGATTAAAGTGAATATCTGCAACCAGCGGAATATGAATCCGCTTCTTAATTTCCTTAATAGCTGCGGCAGCTTCCTCATTGTTGACGGTAACCCGCACTATCTGACATCCGGCTTCTTCCAAGCGAAGAATCTCAGCTACTGTAGCTTCCACATCTGCCGTTTTGGTTGTACACATGCTTTGGATGATGACTTCATTGCTGCCGCCAATCGTCAGATTCCCGACTTTAACGGGACGTGTGTCTTGTCTTAAGAACATGTACTTTTCTCTCCCATTAACGCCAAACCTCCACCCCATAAAACCTCATACGGGTTTAGTGAAGTGGAGATCTGGCTTCTCATATTGTAGAGATCGCGAAGTATCAATCCTTAGGCGCTCTCTTCTTGTTTTTTATCCTTATCTGTACCACCGAGTTCCGGTGCGATTTTATCTTTTACTACCTGCTCGTTGATGACGCAAGTCGTCACATCATCACGGGAAGGAACTTCGTACATAACGTCGAGCATAATACCTTCGATGATTGCACGAAGGCCACGGGCACCCGTGTTACGCTTGATCGCCTCACGAGCAATGGCTTCCAGAGCATCTTGCTTAAATTCCAGCTGCACATTGTCCAGTTCCAGCATCTTCTGATATTGCTTGGTCAAGGCATTTTTTGGTTCAGACAAAATACGAACCAATGTCTTCTCATCAAGCGGCTCCAGCGTAGAAATAACTGGCAAACGTCCTACGAATTCCGGAATCAGACCGAATTTCAGCAGATCCTCTGGCAATACCATGGAGGTATATTCGCCTGGTTTCAGATCTTTTTGTTCACTAGTCGCGTTAAAGCCGATGACCTTCTTACCGATACGACGTTTGATCATTTGCTCCAGACCATCAAAGGCACCACCGCAAATGAACAGGATATTCGTGGTATCAATTTGAATGAATTCTTGATGTGGATGCTTACGACCACCTTGCGGAGGTACAGAAGCAACTGTGCCTTCCAAAATTTTAAGCAACGCTTGCTGTACACCTTCACCCGATACGTCACGCGTAATGGACGGGTTTTCGGATTTGCGGGCTACTTTATCAATTTCGTCAATATAGATAATGCCGCGCTCGGCTTTTTCTACATCATAATCGGCAGCTTGAATCAGTTTCAGCAAAATGTTTTCAACGTCTTCACCCACATAACCAGCTTCCGTAAGGGAAGTGGCATCTGCGATTGCAAATGGGACGTTCAAAATTTTAGCCATGGTTTGCGCAAGTAACGTTTTACCCGAACCTGTAGGTCCAAGCATCAGAATGTTACTTTTTTGCAATTCCACATCATCAATTTTGTTTTGTGTATTAATACGTTTGTAGTGATTATATACCGCAACAGACAATGATTTTTTCGCTTGATCCTGACCAATAACATATTGGTCCAGAATTTCACGGATTTGCATTGGTTTTGGAATGTCTTTTAGATCTACTTCTTCTTCATGACCCAATTCTTCCTCCACAATTTCCGTGCACAACTCGATGCATTCGTCACATATATATACGCCCGGTCCGGCAACAAGCTTGCGAACCTGATCCTGAGATTTACCGCAGAAAGAACATTTTAATTGTCCTTTTTCATCATTAAATTTAAACATAGAGCCACCCCTTTACAGATTAATCGGTTTAGACAGCACCTGGTCAATGATACCGTATGCTTTCGCCTCTTCCGCTTCCATGAAGAAATCCCGGTCAGTATCACGTTCGATTTTTTCGAGGGGCTGACCTGTACGCTCCACATAGATTTGATTCAGCTTGGCACGTGTTTTGATAATCCAGTCCGCATGAATCAGCATGTCGGAGGCTTGCCCCTGAATGCCGCCGAGCGGCTGGTGAATCATAACTTCACTATTGGTAAGTGCATATCTCTTGCCTGGTGCACCAGCTGTGAGCAATAAAGAGCCCATACTAGCAGCCATACCTACACAAATCGTCGATACATCCGGCTTAATGAATTGCATTGTATCATATATACCCATGCCTGCAGTAACAGAACCGCCTGGCGAGTTAATGTACAAATTAATGTCCTTCTCCGGGTCTTCCGCAGAAAGGAACAATAGCTGTGCAATGACGAGATTGGCGACATCGTCATCAATCGGGCCACTTAGGAAAATGATGCGATCCTTAAGCAACCGCGAGTAAATATCGTAAGATCGTTCTCCTCGATTCGTTTGTTCCACAACCATAGGGACGAGACTCATCACGACCAACCTCTTTTCTTTATTAAAATGAACACCTGTATTCATCCGCTTCCTTAAGTCCCATTAAAACGGAAGCGGCAATCATGAAACGTGAACACCTTACAAAATATTTTAACATGTTCAGAGTCTCGTGTCATATTTGCCTGTGCTCATATATAAAATGCAGGCTATTTACAGACGTCCTGCCGAGACCTTCTCATATTTAACCATGTTTCGTATGTATGTGCAAATGTACGGTAGTGACTTATGTAAAACAGAAAACACCATTCACAGCGTTTCCATAAACGACTAAAATTTGGATTGTCTAAGGTAAAAATAAGGCACGTAACTTTCACTACGTGCCTTATCCTTATCTAATTACTACGTTGCAGCCTGTTACAGCATACACCGTATATTTTATCGTTTAAATTACTCAGCAGCTGCAGCTGGCGCTTCAACTTTTTTGCTGTTTTCAACCAGCAAAGCGATTGTTTTGCGCAGTGAGATCTCTTCTTTCAAGTTAGCGAACGAGCCGTTACTTTCCAGAATGCTGCGGATCTCTTCTACAGAACGTTTGTAAGCATCAGCCATGTTTTGCAGCTCTTCATTAATTTCCGCTTCGGAAACTTCGATGTTTTCTGCTTTAGCCACTTGCTCCAGCACGAGGTTGTTGCGTACGCGCTTCTCAGCATCAGCTTTCATTTGCTCTTCCAGGTCTTCTTTGCTTTGACCGGAGAAGCCGAGGAACATTTCAAGATTCATGCCTTGGCTGCGCAGACGGTTGTCGAAATCGCGAACCATGTTTTGCACTTCACTCTTAACCATTGCCTCAGGAATGTCGATTGTTGCATTTTCAGCAACTTTCTCCACTACAGCGCCCTCACGAGCTGCTTTAGCTTCGTTTTCTTTGCGTTCCAGCAATTGCTTTTTCAAGTCTTCCTTGAATTCAGCAAGTGTGTCAAATTCACTTACATCTTTAGCAAATTCATCGTCCAATTCAGGAAGAACTTTGCGTTTCAGTTCATGAACTTTCACTTTAAATACAGCTTGTTTACCAGCGAGGTCAGCAGAATGGTAGTTCTCAGGGAACGTTACTTCAACGTCCTTGGAATCACCAGTGTGCAAACCAATCACTTGATCTTCAAAGCCTGGGATGAAGGTATTGGAACCCAGTTCCAGAGAATACTTCTCAGCTTGTCCACCTTCGAACTGTACACCGTCTACGGAACCGTCGAAGTCAATGATAGCTGTATCGCCGGATTGAGCAGCATCTTCATCAACGACAACCAATTCAGCATGACGTTGTTGCAGGCGCTCCAGCTCTTGAGCCAATTCTTCGTCGCTTACTTCGATTTTGCTTACAGGCACTTCTACGCCTTTGTAATCGCCCAAAGTTACTTCAGGTTTAACAGTAACTTTTGCTTTGAATTTGAAAGTTTCGCCTTTAGCAAATTGATCAATTTCAACATCTGGGCTATCTACTGGGAAGATGTCTGTTTGCTCTACAGCTTGGCTGTATGCTTCTGGCAACAGGAAGTCAATTGCATCCTGGTACAGACTTTCAATGCCATAACGTTTTTCAAAGATAGGACGTGGCACTTTACCTTTACGGAATCCTGGTACGCTTACTTGTTTAACCACTTTATTAAAAGCTTTGTCGAGTGCAGCGGCTACACGATCCGCGTCTACCTCAACTTCAAGAACCCCAAGGTTCTTCTCTATTTTCTCCCAAGTTGCTTTCATTTTATGCTTTCCCCTCCAACAAAATCTTCACTTAGTTTTCATTACAATCAACGCACACAAAATAACCACTATAGTATATCTAACATTACTGTCTTTTTCAAGAGCAGCCCTTGAATGCTTTAACAGGTAAACGTTTCCGGTCATTAAGGAGTGTTCATTCCCGCCGCTACGAATAATCGCATCGACCGATATGCTTGCTCAAAACGGAAGCGCAGTGCATCTGTAATGCCATATATAGCGCGGGTTTCTTCTTCATTGTTGTTCCCGTTCAAACTTTCCGAAACGGTCTGATGGAGTGCTGCTGCCCAAATATCCGGCATTCCGTCCTCCTCTATCAACATTGATCTATAATCTTTAGTACCGTACACGGCCATCACAAACTGTGACCACAGCTCCTGTGCAAAATAGAATAGTGTGGGCTCATGCACTTCAGTCTGGTCGGCTACCCGTTCCAAAATACGCATAATCGCCTCTGGAAACTCATCAGGCTGTAACGGAACCGTTTCAATATCGATTTCCGTCTGTTCATCACCCCGTCTGATTTCTATCGTTCCTTCCATTCCGCGGCGTCTCAATGTCTGTAGAACACGGAATTGGAGAAGAGGATGGATTTCCCGTTCAGTAATCCAGCGAAGCAAAGCATCGTCGATCTCCGGCAGTTCCAAGTAGGATAGCTGTTCCAAAGCTAGAATCGTCTGTTCGGATAACGGTTGATCCATAGCCATCTGCAAAAGCTTGTTACCGTAGCCTGCATCCTGTTCCTGCTTAAAACGTGCATGACGGCGAGCCAACTCAACTTCACTGACTTCGTCTTCTTCCACACTGTCCGTTACCGCTCCGCTGTCAGCATACTGTGGAAATGCAGCTTCCAACCATTGTGATAGAGCGTTCCATTCATCGTATTGTTTCTGCTCCTGTCCCTGACACTGCATCAAAAAGCGCAGCATCGCCATCGCCTCTCCGTAACGTTCGTTTTCAAGCATCACCGTAAGTTGAATTTGATAGTAGTCCAGTGTCTTCGGAAACAATACGATATTATTTTCTTTTGTCGTCACCTTGGAGTCCTTTATTTTCAAGGCACCCCCTCTCCTCCGCAAGCTAAGTATTTGTAGATTATATGAGAAACAGCAGCCGAAGTTCAACCACTCGTCTTCAACATATTCACCTGTATTCTAACATACCCTTTTATAAGGCAAAAAAAACGATGTGTAGTCTGAATTTATGTGGTGTAGAGCCCGAATAAGCGATATATGTAAAATAAGACTTGAATCTTTTTCATCCATATGATATATTAATATTCGCTTGAATTTTATGTCCCAGTAGCTCAGCTGGATAGAGCAACGGCCTTCTAAGCCGTCGGTCGGGGGTTCGAATCCCTCCTGGGACGTATAGCCGAAGCTTCCTATTTAGGAAGCTTTTTTTATTTTCCAGCGAAATAGGACCCACCGTGAACGTTGGAGCCCAGCATCGTATTACAACCTATTAATGTAGAAAAGGCTGTTTCCGTAGCGCTGTTCGAGCGCTTGTCTGGGACAGCCTTTTAATCGAGGATATACCCATTACACCGCTTGACTGCGTGGAGTAGTAAGGAGTTTAATCAAATGAAATTAATATCTTGGAATGTAAATGGCTTAAGAGCCTGTGTAACCAAAGGATTCTATACTTATCTAAAAGAAACGAATGCCGATATTTTTTGCGTACAGGAAACGAAGCTTCAAGAAGGACAAATCCTCATGGAGAACATGGAGGAATACATGCAATACTGGAATTATGCTGAGAAAAAAGGGTATTCTGGCACAGCTATTTTCACCAAAATCAAGCCGCTCTCTGTGCATTATGGACTCGAAGAAAATGAAGAACCGGAGGGTCGAACCCTTACGCTGGAATTTGAAAAATTTTATCTTGTCAATGTGTACACACCGAATACCAAACGGGATTTATCCCGATTGCCATACAGGCTCGAATGGGAAGACCGTTTTCGCAACTATCTGCAACAACTAGACACTCTGAAGCCTGTCATCATTTGCGGAGACTTGAACGTGGCTCATCAGGAGATCGATCTCAAAAATGCCAAAGCCAACTACGGAAATGCTGGCTTCACGCCCGAGGAACGAGACCGCATGTCACAGCTGCTCAACGCTGGATTTATAGACACCTTCAGATATTTTTATCCTGATCGAACGGATGTTTATTCCTGGTGGTCCTATATGCCAAAGGTGAGAGAACGGAATATCGGCTGGCGGATTGATTACTTCCTCGTCTCGGAGCGGCTTCGTCCGCTTTTAATAGATGCGAGTATTGATTGCCATATTACAGGCAGTGACCACTGCCCTGTTATATTGGATTTGCAAGATATTTCCGCATAATTCGCACTAATACAAGAGTCTAAAGTTTTAAAAGCCGTCATGCTCCGTTTGGCAGCATGACGGCTTAAATGAATTAAAGCGATCTCTCCAGATGCACCTCGATACGAGAAACCAGCCGGTCTCTCACATCCTGCGCCTCTTTTGGGTCTAATACAGCCTGGTTTATTGTCTTCTGTTCCTCATTGCTATAATGCAGTATATACTGTTTCACTATGCAGTCCGGCGCGTAAGTATCCATGCGACTTGTATTATAATACGTCACCTGGCAGCTTCCGAGAAAGCAGAAGGTTAACTCACCTGTAGCTGTGAACAGCCAGCCTGGCAACTTGGGCTCCAGCTTCAAGGTAAGCCCCCTAGAATCATAGCCAAATGGCTGCCCGCCTGTCATCATCCATAGCCACATATGAATAAATTCTGCCGTTGATCCACTCAGCCTCGCAATATATCCCGTTCCATGCAAACTTGCATCAGGATTAGCACTGCTAGCAATAAAGGAACTGTTTTCCAGCGTACTTCTTCCATAGATCGCAGCGTCCATAAAAGGGGGTAGCGCTTTTTGGATGTCTGCAAAAAATTCAGTGTATAGACCCACCTTTAAACACTCAAGTAAATATTTATATTCCATATGCATAAATATCGATTCATTTTCCAGCCACCCTGGCGTGAAAGCTCTGGAACGACCAAGTTCAAACGGCTGTCCCGCCAGACTCTCATTCACCTTATACATACCCAGCTTTTTGTCGTAAAGCTCGCTCTGTCTGATAAGTCGATACAGCTTGCGCCCATTTATAATGTCGCCAGTTACTTTCATAGCCCGGGTTGGCCCTTCTAGGAAGAACGGTATATCCTTGCGTTTAAAGGAATGTATATTTACAAACACCCCCCCGTTCTCATCCTCCTGTACCTCGAATTCTTTGGCTTCATAATAAAAGAAGGTTGGGTATATCCCCTTTCCTATACGCAGAGCCTTATCCATCCCCTCTTGAATCTTACGTTCAGCCCGCTGCAAAAACACCAGCACATCATCAAAGGATAATGCTGCTTCGGTCCCTTCAAATCCAAAACGAACCGTTTCGCGATATGCTTCTCTAGCATCCGAAATCCGTGACCAGAAGCCATGATCGGCACTACCATTCCCAGGCTCCGCATCATTAAAATCGTGGTAGTACTCTTCAACTGCGAGCCCTAATTCTTGGATCAACCTGGCGACCTCTAGCGGTAGTCTCAGCACAAAGTCTGCCGAAAGCTTCATCTGTGCATGTATTAAAAATCTTACGAGTCGCTGTAACTCGCATAGCTCACTAAAGCCCGAAGCAAACAGCCCCGGAAGTCCGTTCATGGAATCATTCCATCCTGGTTTCCCCGCCTCCATCTCAATTCCCAAGCCTTCTGGATCTAATGTAGACAGCTTGATGGCAGCCAAGGACAGCAGCTTCTCGTACAAATTGGACTTGTAAATCTCTCCGTTGCCTCGTCCGGTTCGAACCCAGTGAACATCACGACTCCGCATGTGAAGTTGAGCTTTCTTCTCCTT
Organism: Paenibacillus sp. ALE2; assembly: GCF_054113385.1. NCBI lineage: Bacteria > Bacillati > Bacillota > Bacilli > Caryophanales > Paenibacillaceae > Paenibacillus > Paenibacillus sp. ALE2. The sequence goes on along the minus strand of NZ_CM134213.1, from coordinate 2,962,864 downwards.
GCTTTCTACAACCGCTCCGTACTGACGAATACGTCCATCCTTCATCTGCACGTATTTGTTTTGACGCGGCTGTACCCATGCCGGACTGTCGTAATACATGTACTCTCTTGTCGAGAGCAGGAGTTCTTCTTGTTTGTCTGGAAAGATACTTAAATAGCTTTCGATTAGATCCATATTATAAGTCCAATGGTCGATCCAGAAGCCTTCACCAAAATCAGCCTCATAGCATTGCTCGGAATGCTTGAGGGCTTCGGTCACAAATGTCTCTACCGTTTGCTTTAGTCCAATATTGTCATGAATGATGTGCTGAATCAGCTCGCCCGGGGTAAATGATGATTGAAAAAAAGTACACAAAGACGAATGGGCCGCCACTTCCACCTGTTCCAGCAACGGTTCGAGCTCTCGTATTTGAAAGCTACAGCCTTTTACAACAAGCGGGTTATAGCCGTCCGGCTGAATCAGGCTCATAAACAAACGAATATTAAAATCTCCGACGTCCGGGTTAAACCACACATCATTTCTCCGATTCTGGTTCGCATCGCGGAAATTACCATTTCCTTGAGAATAATACCCCGCCTGAAGCTTGAAAAAATTATAGTCTCGTTCCAGATCCCCATGCTTGCGCGAAAATACATGATACACAAAGGGTTGCTCCGTGCCGTTGTCCAGCAATAATGGATAACCACCACGTAACAGATTATCCAGATAGCTCTGACGACAGTATTCGTCAAACAACGGAATGGATGTCTGCGTGGCCATTCCATCCGTCAACTCTTCAACTAACGTTCTAGCTTCCTTCGCCTTTTGATCGATATAAGACATCGTTGCAATTTCTGTAATCCGTTTATTGATCAATTGAATATCATTCACATGCCCGATGACCGAACAATGATTTACAGTTGTACCTGCCGCCAATCGTGCCGCATAACCGCTAAACCCACAAGGCACTTTATTCGTCGTCACTGGCTGCTGTGAAATCAGGTCTTCGACACGTGTATGGATAAAGCAGTCAGGGAAGGTCAGGGACGTATTTTCACCAAATATAATGGATGGATCGACAATGGGACGTACTAGTCTGGCCTTGCCATCCTGCTCCACAAAGCTATACATAAAATGTCCCGCCTCAATCTGATGGACCTCACTTGTATCCGCTGTACTTCCACGTACCTTATAGTAAGGTATGCTGTTATTGAGGTTATACACATCCATCCAGCTTTTCAGTGTATATCCAAGCTCCTTGTAAGCCGTATTGTCAATACCGAAGGGCAGCACAGCCGGCATGCCGTCCAGCACCTCCAGCTCAAGTTCTTGATCGGAATGATTGACAATCTCAACCTTGCGCACCAAAGCAGCGTAGCTTTCATGAGGAAGCGTAAAATATTGCACACGCACCTCCAGCCCTATATCTGGATGAGAGCTATTAATTTCCAGCATATGGCGGGATATTAACATTTTTTGTTGCTCATGCTCTAAAGGACGCACAGCCGAAAACGGCTCCATATAGCTCCACTCATCCTGCCTTTTTACCTTTAAAAAGGTACGGAAGCCATGGATCGGTACGAGGCTATAGCTGCGGTTAGCCGGAAAAAATTCCATAATCGCTCCATTTTTATCCTCCACACCAAAGCTCGCAATTCCTTGTCCACGATTAACATAATACGCCCACAGGGGAATCCCCTGAACACCAGCAATGCCGGGCAAGAAACTGGAAAAGGGCTTGGCATGCGCAAAATTTTCAATCACAAAACGTCCTTGATTGTCAAAATAATACGGCTGCATCGTATCCCCCTTTTCTATTTAAAACCCGTTCTTTGCCATCATTTGCTTGAACCACAGCGCACTTTGTTTGGGAGTCCGTTCCTGTGTCTCATAATTGATATGCACAATGCCAAAACGCTTGCTGTAGCCCCAGGCCCATTCAAAGTTATCAAGGAAAGACCAGACAAAATAACCCTTGAGTTGGCCTCCCTCTCTAATGAAGCGATGACAGGCCTTTAAATGTTCTTCAATATAGCGCTGACGCCCGGTATCCTCAATCTGTCCATTTACCAGTTCATCCCTCATCGCTGCTCCATTTTCCGTAATCAGAATGGGCAAGCCCTTGCTAAAATCCTTCTCAATACGTGTCAGCAGCTTATAAAAAGATTCAGGGTGAATCTCCCATCCCATGTCCGTTACTGGCTCCTCCATGTGAACCTGCTCTACTTGCAGCAACGAAGCGTCGTTCGTTGATCGAATGATGCTGCGGGAATAATAGTTAATGCCCAAAAAATCCCCCGGTTGCTGAATCAGCTCCATATCACCAGGCTGTACAAAATCCAATCCATTCAGATACGTTCCGTACCATTCCACCATATCTTCAGGATACTTTCCGTTAAACAATGGCTCCGCAAACCAACGATTAATAAAGCCATCTCTTCTGATGGCAGCGGCCACGTCCTCGGGTCGCTCGGAAGCCGCATCCACATGTTCCATGTTCAACGTAATGCCAATCTTACCCGTTAACCCTTTCTCCTTGTGCAAATTGCTGGCAATCCCATGACACATTAGAATATGATGGGCGGCAGTAAAGGCTTCCCTCCAGTCCTCATGGCCAGGGGCATGCTCTCCTGTACCATAGCCCAAAATAGAGGCGCAATAAGGCTCATTGATCGTATTCCACCAGTTTATCCGCTCGCCGAATCGATCCATGATTACAGAGGCATACGTTTTAAAATGTTGGATAGTCTCTCGCTGTGTCCATCCACCCTCGTCCTCAATCCACTGTGGTAGATCCCAATGATACAACGTCAGCATCGGAATCAGCCCCGCCGACTCTATTTCATCTAGAAGATGCTCATAGAACAGTAGCCCCTGTTCGTTAACCACACCAGGCGCGGGCATAATGCGCGGCCAAGCCACAGAAAAACGATAATGTAAAAAACCAAGCTGTTTCATTAATTGCACGTCTTCTTTAAAGTGGTGAAAATGATCACATGCTACATCTCCACAGTCCCCTCCGATTACCTTCCCGGGGATTTGACAAAAAGCATCCCAAATGGAGGGCGTTCTGCCGCCCTCAGCTGTACCCCCTTCAATTTGATAAGAAGAGGTTGAAGTTCCCCACATAAACGTGGCAGGAAATATAAAGGTATTCTCGCTCATACTCGGTACCGTCCTTTCAGGAATCAAGACTTCACAGCTCCAGCCATTGCACCGCCGACAATAAAGCGCTGGAGGAAAATATACAAAATAACCAGCGGTAGTGTAACAATCAAGATACCGCAAGCAAGCAGCGGCCAGTTGTTCATGTATTGTCCATAGAAAGAGAACAGTCCCTTGGTCACTGGCTGATAGGCGGGATCAGACAAATAAATGGTAGGACCTATAATGTCGTTCCATGCACCAATGGCTGTCAAAATGATGCCTGTCGCCAACACGGGCTTCATCAGTGGTACAAGAATCGTGAACAAATAACGTGAATAACCGCATCCGTCCATTGCAGCCGCTTCATCCAGCTCTCGGGAGACAGACTTGATATACCCCACAAACATCAGGAAAGCGATGCCGGTACCTGTCGTTTTCAGCAAAATAAAACCAAGCTGTGTATTGTACAGTCCCAGACTATTAATAAGGGCAAATTGCGGAATTAGCGGATTGGGGAGATACATGGAAATCAGGAAAAACACATAAAAGAAGGTGCTGAACTTAACATATCCCCGTGCTAGCGGAAAGGCGGCAAACACGGATATAATCAGGGTTAATAACGTAGAAACTCCTGTATACAAAATACTGTTCCACATATATTGAGAGAAATTCCCTTTATCCCAAGCATCCATGAAATTCTCCAAACGCAGACCCTTGGCTAGCGCTACAGGATCCATCAAATACTCGCTTTGCGTCTTCATCGATACATTAAAAAGGTAGAAAAGCGGGAGTACATATAACGAAAGCATGAGCAGTACGATGGTGTAGCTCACTATTTTGGCTCCTTTGCTACTGCTCATTACATTTCCACCTCTCTTCTGCGCAAGTAATAAAGTGCAATCATCGATACCGTAAACACGAATACAAACTGGATCATCGCAACTGCGGAAGCAAGACCATAATCTGATGTCCCGGAGCCAAAGGCTGTGGCATATACATCAAATGCAAGTGTCGTCGTGTTGAATTTACCCCCTGTCAGCACATAAATAATGTCAAAGGTTTGCAAGGCGCCGATAATGGACAGCAGCATATTGACGGTAAAGGACGGTGCAATCATTGGAAAGGTAATATTTTTGAACGCTTTCCATCCAGAAGCGCCGTCCATATATCCCGCTTCATATAAGTCACTAGGAATGGATTGGAGTCCAGCTAAGAAAATAGTCATCGAGTAACCCATGTACATCCAAATTTGCACAAAAATGACCAATTCAAATGCAATATCATAATCCCCAAAGAAGTTGGAGCTGGTTCCAAAAAAGTTCAGCAATGCTTGCGCAGGACCGCCAAGCGGATTGGCAAGCAACTGCCAGATCAGACCGGATACCGTTACCCCGAGCACAACGGGCAGAAAAAATACAGAACGATATAACACATCACCTTTGAGCTTTTTATTAATAAGGATAGCCATGAATAGCCCAACTGCGTTTTGGATCACAACCACCGCTACGGCAAAATATAAGGAACGGCCAATGGAAGCAATGCGATCTCCAGAATCGGAGGAGGTAAAAAAGGTCGTGTAATTCTCGAATCCGATAAAATTCCACGTCTGTCCCGGAACCCCGGTAGCATCTGTAAAGGAAAAAAGCACGGTTACCATAGAGGGTCCAAAACCAAGAAGCAAATAGAGCAGCACCGGGATACTCAGCAAAAGATAGGGCATTATCCGGGCAGCACCCTTTCCAAAGGGATACATGGGTCTCACACCTTTTCACATTATTATGGGAGCTTTGCAGTTACCATTGTGTTCATGTAAAATCTATGGATTATTTAGGGGCTGCCGCATCCCAGTCTGCTTGAGATTTCTGCGCAAGCTCCAAAGGCGTTTTTAACGGACCGGCAGGCGCCAAAAATTCCGCATGTACACTGGCTTCCTTAATGTACTGTCCAACATTCTTACGATTGATAAACAGCTGATCCCAAGAGAGCTTGAAGTTTTCCAGTGAAGGCTGGATTTCATTAACGAAATCGCTGCTTATCTTCACATCAGACTGTGTTGGCAAAAATCCAGCAGCGTTCACAAAATCCGTGTAGTTCTGTTTCTCAGAGAGCATTTCAAGCCATTTGATCGCATACTCCTTGTTTGGTGACTTTTCTAGTACCATCCAGGTCATATCATACTTGCCTGCCAGGTTTTTATTTTTGGCGGGGTCGTTACTGCCCGGAATCGGGAAATAACCAAATTTCAGCTCTGGATTGGCTGTCTGGATCGTAGTTGCATCCCACGTACCATCTGCAATCATAGCTACACGACCTGAAGCAAACAAACTTGGCAAGGTGCCATAGTCAATTCCCATAAATCCACCAATGGCATTGTTCATCAAAATTTGTGATTTTTCCAGCACCTCAAGCTGGACAGGATCAGTCAGTTTGGTCTTGCCTGTCCACAGCCCTTTGATATATTCCAGCTGATCATCATGGATAGAGGCTTGAAGTCCTTGGACTGCAAGATTAATAGGCCATACATCTTTACCGCCGAAACCAATCGGTTCTACGCCGTTATCTTTGAGCACCTTCATAACATTCACCAGTTCGTCCCATGTCGTGGGCACAGCAAGATTATATTTTTCAAAAATCTCTTTGTTATAAAACAGTCCTGTCAGGGCCACCTTCCCCATGTTCACACCATATACCTTGTCGTTATAGGTCATGGCATTTTTGACATCTGTAGGATTATAGTTTTTGATAAAAGCTTGATCTGACAGATCTGCAATGAGTCCTCCCTCGATCCACTGCTTCCACATCGGATCAGCAGCTCCCTTAGACCATTCCTGCGGTGCGCCTACGAAGCTGAATTTCAGAGGAATAATATCTGCATCACCGGTTGAACCCGCATTCATACGCGTTTGCATCAGTTGATCATAAGTGGAATCAGCAGGAACCGTCGTATACTCCACCTGAACATCAGGATACTTCTCTTCAAACTTTTTATTAAATTCCTTTATATAGTTATTAATATTCTCCTGCTGCCAATGAATAATTTTTAACGTGACCTTTTTATTCCCGTTCTGCCCAGCTTCGTTACCTTTACCGCAAGCGGCTAATACCACGATTAAAGCGGTTACAACAAGTAAAGAAAAACACTTTTTCAGCATTGCAAAATTCCCCCTGTAATCTTAGAATAAATGCACTCACTCTTACGAAAGCGGTTTAGTTAATTACAGCTACTATTATGTATCGAATAGCCTGTATTTGTAAATAGCAATTTGTAAATTATCAAAAAATCATTAACTATCGTTAAATCGAACTTCATTATCCATAATATATTAGGATTTATCCTATAATAGCACGGTTGACTCTCTTCTATGAGGTAGCATAGAATACGAGTAATCATTAATTTTAGAATGCAAGGTCAAATGAACTAAATCAGTTTAGTTACGGAGGATTCCATGAATATAAAAACAATAGCTAGCATGGCAGGCGTTTCAGTAGCAACGGTTTCGAAGATCATAAACAATTACACAGATATCAGTGAGGAAACCCGGCAGCGAGTACTCAAAATTATGGAGGAAACAGGCTATAGACCTTCCTCCTCGGCTAAAACGCTTGCTACCAAAAAATCTAATCTGGTAGGCGTTATATTCGCTGGCAAGCTGAATGTCGATTTTAGTCATCCTTTTTTTGTAGACATCATTAATGTTTTCAAAAAGCAGATTGGCTTGCTCGGTTACGACCTGCTGTTTTTTTCAAATGAGAAATTTCTGGATAATGGAGAGGACTATTTGGCTCGCTCAAAATATTTCTCAGTGGACGGGTGCATTATTATTGCCGGAGACGAAGTGGAGAAGAGTGTTTTTGATCTCGATGCCAGCCCTATCCCCAGCATCGGTGTTGATATCGAATTAACCGGAGCCAGTTCCTGCTACATCATGTCCGACAATCAGAAGATTTCAATGAAAGTTGTTGAGCACTTTTACATGAATGGATACCGCGAAATGGGTTTTATAGGCATAGAACGCCCCTCCTTGGTTATTAAAGAGAGAGAAGAAGCTTTTATCTCATCACTAAAGCGGTTTAGCCTTGATGTCAGACCGGAATGGATCGTGTATGGCAAGGACTATGCAGCAGAAGATGGATACCAGATCGCAAAGGCGTGGATAGAGCAAGAAAATTTACCAAGAGCTATTTTTGCGGCTACCGACCTGCTTGCCTTTGGTGCCATTCGTGCTTTCAAGGAGAGCGGCTTGAGGGTACCCGAGGATATTGCCGTAGTAGGATGTGATGATATTGAAGCCTGTCGTTATACCGATCCTCCACTGACGACTGTAAAACAAGACAAGCAAAAAATAGGTCGTCTGGCCGCTATGGTGCTGTTTGACCTGATGAATAAACAAATGGATACGAAATGTATTAAAGTGGAGCCCGAACTCGTCATTCGCACCTCCTGCGGAGCCCGGCAACATTGGAACCCTACAAGGGTTGAGGGATAGCACATACCTAAAAAAGGTGACTCCTGTCGAATACAGAAGTCACCTTTTTGCAGTTATATAACAAGAGCCCTTTCGTTTAAGCCATTATTTGTAGGCCATCGTCGCATTCACGGCCTTTTTCCAGCCTTCATACAGGCTGTCACGTGTTGCTTCATCCATCGTAGGGGTAAAAGAAGTTTCTACTCTCACTCGCTTACGAAGTTCATCTGTACTCTTCCAGTATCCTATCGCCAACCCTGCCAGACACGCGGCACCCAGCGCCGTTGTCTCATGGATAACTGGCCGTTCCACCGTCGCATCCAGAATATCGCTCTGGAATTGCATCAGGAAATTGTTCAACACGGCTCCTCCATCCACTCGCAGCATCTTCACCGTAATACCTGAATCAATCTCCATGGCTGTAAGCACATCCTTGGTCTGATAAGCGAGCGACTCCAGGGTGGCACGGATAAAATGCTCCTTCGTGGTCCCACGTGTCAGACCAAACATCGCTCCACGTACCTCGCTATCCCAGTAGGGGCTGCCCAGCCCGACAAAAGCGGGTACAAGATATACTCCTTCTGTGGAGGAAACACGGGCCGCGTAAGGCTCACTGTCCTTTGCTTCACGGAACATGCGCAGCCCATCTCGCAGCCACTGGATCGCAGAGCCCGCAACAAACACACTCCCTTCAAGTGCGTATTGCACTTTGCCTTCCTCCAGCCCCCAAGCGATGGTCGTGATCAGACCGTGCTTGGATTCAACCGGCTGATCTCCCGTATTCATCAACATGAAGCAACCTGTACCGTAAGTGTTTTTGATCATTCCTTTTTCGTAACAAGCCTGACCGAACAAGGCTGCCTGCTGGTCACCCGCTGCACCGGCGATCGGTACATTCTGACCAAAAAAATGATAATCCACGGTGTGCGCATATACCTCGGAAGAAGGCCTTACCTCAGGCAACATGATTTTCGGAACTCCCAGAATATCCAGTAGCTCTTCATCCCACTTTAGCTCATAAATATTGTACATCAGCGTTCTGGCCGCATTGGAGTAGTCTGTTACATGGGCCTTTCCGCCGGATAGTTTCCAGATTAGCCACGAGTCAATCGTACCAAATAATAAGTCACCTCGTTCCGCTCTTTCCCGCGCTCCTTCTACATGGTCCAGTATCCACTTTACTTTAGTGCCTGAAAAATACGGATCGATCAATAGCCCTGTTTTGCTGTGAAACAACTCCTCATGCCCTTGCCGCTTCAGTTCTTCGCAAATATCCGAGGTTTGGCGTGATTGCCATACGAGTACGTTATACACGGGTAATCCGGTATTTTTGTCCCACACGGCCACCGATTCTCGCTGATTGGTAATGCCGATGGCAGCAATTTGTTTTGCTTTTACACCGGATTCGGAAAGACAGGAGGCAATAACGCCCAGAATAGAACTCCAGATTTCATTCGCATTCTGCTCTACCCAGCCGGGGTGAGGAAAATATTGCGGAAATTCCCGCTGGGCCGAGTACACCACATCTCCTTCGCTATTGAACAAAATCGCTCTTGAACTTGTCGTTCCCTGGTCTAGTGACAAAATATATTTTCCCATGTTCATCTCTCCCCGTGTAAATCCATCGTTTTTACGCTGTAAGCTTGTGATCCATTTTATGATTTTTATAAATACGACTAATACGGAAGGTAATCAAGAGTACAACCACGATAACCCCTAATAAAATCCAGAACGCCGGAGTCATACTCCCCTTAAAAACGGCCTGATAAAACGGCCCTGCGAAAGATCCCCCCAATAGCGGTCCTACAATGGGCACCCATGCATATTTCCAGTTGGATGCTCCCTTACCGGGTATCGGTAGTAAATAATGCATCAGACGCGGCCCAAAATCCCTCGCTGGATTGATGGCATAGCCCGTTGTGCCTCCAAGGGATAAACCGATACTGACAACCAAAAAACCAACAATTAGCGGTTTAAGGCCGTCTGTAAACGAATTGGCACCAAACGACAGTAAAGCAAGAACAAAGATAAAAGTACCTATCATTTCACTAAGCACGTTACCAAACGGATGATCAATAGCTGGTCCTGTCGCAAATACACTGAGTTTGGCTGCTGTGTCCTCCGTCTCTTTCCAGTGGGGCCAATAATGCAAAATGACGATCACTGCACCCGCCATGGCTCCAAGAACCTGAGCCACAATATAACCGGGAACATCCTGCCATGGAAAACTACCCTGAAATGCCAACGCGAGTGTAACTGCGGGATTCAAATGCGCTCCGCTGATTTGGCCCACCGCATACACCCCAATAGCTACCGCGAGCCCCCACCCCAATCCGACCACAATCCAGCCGGAAGCGTGGGCAAAAGACTTTTTCAGGGACACCCCTGCGCACACTCCGCCACCTAGGGCAATAAGAATCATTGTCCCTATGAATTCGGCTGCGTATGGCGACATACAACCAACCTCCTCAATAGATCATCCGATTTTGATCGTTTTCATCGCGCAAAAAAAAGAAAAGCCATCACAAACCAACCCTGTGCTGTAACATGGGATGTCTGCGTGGCTCTCTTGTCTCCGTCACGATTATTAACTTAAATTTGATATTATATAAGCATGTAAGCGATGTCAACTGCGGATTTACGTCTTCTGATATCCTAAAATAATCGTTGACCATGTTAGATTGCCCGATTTATGATGTAAAAAAATGGCTGAATGTAAGGATTTCAGAATGAATACGACACTCCCCAACTTGATGATGAAGGGAAGAATGTTATGCTGAAATTTCTGCAAAAAATCGGCAAGTCGTTAATGCTTCCAGTAGCTACATTACCCGCCGCAGGGATTTTGCAAGGGCTGGCTCTCATTAATTATGAAACGGATATTCCGCTTGGCCCTGGAGTTGGTGGATTTCTGAATCATTATGTCACTCCTTTTCTGAATGAAGGGGCGGGTGCTATCTTTGGCAATCTGGCGCTCATTTTCTCCATCGGTGTTGCTATTGGTCTGGCAGGCGACGCGGTAGCCGCACTTTCGGCAGTCATTGCCTATTTGGTGCTGACCCGTATTTTGGCGGCCGTACCGGGTATATTTGCGTATATTCCAGACGACGTCGAGCTGGACATGGGCGTATTGGGCGGTATTTTTATCGGCGGATGGTCTGCTTATCTGTTCAAAAAATATCACAATATTCAGCTTCCAGATTGGCTTGGCTTTTTTTCGGGCAAACGTTTTGTCCCCATGATTACCGCCTTCACGACCATGATTTTAGCCATTCTGCTTGGCATGATCTGGAGTCCAATACAAGATGGCATTGCAGCCTTCGGCAACTGGATTGTTGGCTTTGGTGGAATCGGGTCAATGGTGTTCATGATTGCCAATCGACTGCTGATCCCGCTCGGTCTGCATCATGTGCTGAACTCGATCGCATGGTTTCAAATTGGGGACTATACCAACGCTGCAGGTGAAGTTGTTCATGGTGACCTGACACGTTTTTTCGCAGGCGATACATCGGCGGGTATGTTCATGTCCGGTTTCTTCCCCATTATGATGTTCGCTCTGCCAGCGGCGGCTCTCGCATTCATCCATACGGCCAAGTCGGAAAAACGTAAAGCTGTCGCTTCCATCTTTATCGGCTCTGCACTAGCGTCGTTCCTGACCGGTATTACTGAGCCCCTCGAATTTTCTTTTATGTTCATTGCACCTCTGCTTTACGGCATTCATGCTCTGCTAACAGGTCTGAGCGGCCTAGTCGTATACCTACTGGATGTCAAACTCGGCTTTTCCTTTTCAGCAGGACTCATTGACTATCTGGTCAATATGAAGCTCTCCACCCACCCATTGCGAATGATCCCGATCGGGCTTGTCTTCGCCTTCATTTATTATTTTCTGTTCCGCTTCATCATCCTCAAATTCAACCTAAAGACTCCCGGGCGCGAAGACGATGTAGATGACACCCTTCTATTTGAGGCTAACAAATCCATACCCGTTGGAAAAGCAAGCGCCTCATCCGGCCCCCAGTCCAGTCAGGCAGGCCAGGTCCTAACCTATCTCGGCGGTTCAGACAATATCCAAAGCATTGATGCCTGCATCACGCGGTTGCGTCTTGTCGTCAAGGACGACAAAGCGGTTAACGATCAAGCTCTTAAGCAGCTCGGAGCGTCAGGAATTATCAGGCTTGGGAACGGTACCCTACAGGTTATTTTCGGTACTCGATCCGAAGCTCTGAAAGATGAGATACAACGATTGATGTCATGAAGCTAATCCCCTGCCTTAAGCACGTGCGATCTTCCTATAACAGACGCACGTGCTTTTTTTTATGGATAAACGTTTCAAATTTTTTGTTTTTGGTTAAGGCAATGCACATAAATGGGTAACAGCTTCATATGATGGAGCTAAACCATTTACAACTTGTTCAGTAGGCAGATTATTCAGACAGCAAGGAGGGAAATGATGTGAAGACAGTACAATGGCAATGGCTGGTATTATGTCTTGCTTTTCTCACTATGATTAGTGGTTGTAGTGGGTCCCTATCCTCTAAAGGTCAATCATCTGAAGTTAATTTGTCAAACAGCAAAAAGATAACGCTTACATTGTGGTACTGGAACCGTTCTATTGACGATGAATTGCTCGTCCAAGCCGAAAAACAGTTTCCCAACATTGAATTAAAAACTCAAAAAATAGGCGGTGACTTTAAAGCCAAGCTGAAGACAACGCTCGCAGCTCGTTCCGGTGAACCGGACATCGTAGCTCTGAACGACTGGATGGTGGAGCTATTCCCGAGTGCGGATCGTTTTTATGATCTAAAGGAACTCGGAGCAGACCGACTGAAGGATCAATATTTGGAATGGAAATGGAATCAGGGCATCACTCCTGATGGTAAAATGATTGCATTTCCCATGGATACTGGGCCTACCGCCCTCTTCTATCGAAGCGACCTGTTTGAACAGGCAGGCTTGCCAAGTGATCCTGAACAGGTCAGTGCCTCGATTCGCACATGGGATGATTATATGGCAGCCGGAGAACAACTTCGGCAGAAATTCGGAAGCCATTCATTTTTGGCCGATAATATTGTAAACGTTTACAATCAGGTACTCGCTCAACATACGAACCTGTACTTCAAGCCGGACGGAAGTTATATCGGTAATCAATCTCCTGACATCCGCCTGGGCTGGAAAACCGCTGTGGATTTCCACAGGAAGCATCTGCTCGCCAATGCAGATGGCTGGACTCCTGAATGGAATGCTTCGGTCAATAACGGCAAAATCGCCTCGTTCGTAGGGGCAATCTGGATGAAGCAAGTTCTCACAGAAGCCGCACCGGATACAGCGGGCAAATGGAGAGTCGCCCGTGCTCCTGGAGGAGACGGCAATCTGGGAGGGTCTTTCATCTCTATCCTCAAATCTAGCCAACACCCCAAAGAAGCCTTTGAAGTTCTGACCTGGCTGCAAAGCCCGGAACACCAACTGGAAGCCTACCATAAAATCGGCCTGTTCCCATCCACTCCCGGCGTCTATGACGATCCAGTGATGGAGACACCCGAGCCTTTCTTTGGTGGTCAGGCCACTGGCCTCATTTTTGCTGCCTCCGCACGTCATGTGAAAAATAGCTATTTCGGCGAGCGCTATCCTGTCATCCACGGCATTGTGACCCGTCGTCTTGCCAATGTGGCCAAGCAAAATGCCGATCCCGACTCATTATGGACGGAAACAATGCAACGAATTGAACGGGAATTACAGCGGTAAAAAATAAAACTTCAAAAAAGGCGTGTGGACAATATGCTGAGAGAAATCTGGAAGCACCGGGCTGTTTATGCTGCGATCTCGCCATTTTATTTGCTGTTTGGCATCTTTGGCTTGTTTCCGATTGGCTTTTCATTGTACCTGGCGTTTCACAAATGGGACGGGATCGGAGACATGACCTACAACGGCTGGGGCAACTTTCGTTACCTTGTGACAGATAACGAATTTTGGCAGGCTGTAGGTAATACGTTTGTGATCTGGGTGTACGCCACGATTCCAATGCTATTTCTAGCACTCATTGTTGCCTTTCTGCTTTATGCCCCTTTTGTGAAAATGCGCACCTTATGGCGAGTTGGATTCTTCCTGCCCAATGTGACATCTATTGTTGCTGTTGCCATCATCTTTGGCGCCTTATTTGCCAACAATTTTGGATTTCTCAACTACCTTTTGCAGCTCTTGGGGCTACCTATGATCCAATGGCTGAATGTGCCATGGGGTATCCAAATCGCCATTTCTTCCATGGTCGTCTGGAGATGGATGGGTTACAACGCCATTATCTATCTGGCTGGGCTCCAGAGTATCCCACATGTGCTGTATGAGGCCGCCAAAATAGACGGGGCAACCGGAGCGCAAGCTTTTTTCCGCATCACCATTCCGATGCTGCGCCCAGTCATTCTGTTTACGGTCATTACGTCCACCATCGGTGGCATGCAGCTGTTCACCGAGCCACAGGTCCTGGTCGGTAATGACGGCGGTGCCGGGGCAAGTGGCATGACCATCGTTTTATACCTGTACCGCGAGTCGTTCATTAACAACTATTTTGGATATGGCGCTGCTGTCGGATGGGGCATGTTTCTCATCATTGCTCTATTCTCCATCATCAATTGGAAACTCGTTCAAGGTAAAAAATAACGATGGAAGGAGCTTTACCACATGATACAGACACGTGCAAAATCCATTGTTTTATATGCCGGGCTGTTGGTAGGTATCATCCTGTCGATGTTTCCATTTTACTGGCTAATCGTCATGGCAACCCGTACAACCTCAGACATCTATCGTTTTCCGCCACAATTGTGGTTCGGCAGCCACTTCCTGGATAACATCACGAGAGTATTGCAGCAGATTGATTTTGCCGGCGCCTTTTTGAATACCCTTTTTGTAGCCAGTTCGATTACCCTATTGGTGCTGTTTTTTGATTCACTGGCCGGTTTTGCATTCGCAAAGTTTGATTTTCCGGGCAAAAAGGTGCTATTCGTCATTCTGCTAGCTACAATGATGGTCCCTTCACAACTTTCGCTCGTCCCCTCCTTTGTCATGATGGCTTCCTTTGGATGGGTAGGTACGTTCAAAGCGCTCATCATCCCGGGCATGGTAAATGCCTTCGGGATTTTCTGGATTCGTCAGTATGCAGAAGAGTCTATTCCCAAGGAGCTCCTGGATGCGGGGCGTATGGACGGGTGCAGCTTTTTTCGACTGTACTGGAATGTAGCACTGCCGATTTTACGCCCTGCGTTCGCTTTTCTCGGCGCATTTACCTTTATAGGAGCTTGGAATGATTACTTATGGCCATTAATCGTTTTAACGGATGAGCGCAAATTCACCCTCCAGATTGCATTGTCGCAGTTGAACGGGATTTACAATACGGATTATGCGATGGTCATTGCTGGCACCCTGCTGGCTGTACTTCCGCTTATTATTTTGTTTCTTTTCATCAGCCGCCAATTTATTTCCGATCTTGCCGCTGGAGCGATCAAAGATTAGCTTCACTTGATTCCCCTTTTACTTGCTCTAAAGCGTCATCGAAAATGGACTTAAGCTCTGGAGAGGACTTGCACAACTATGAGCTCCGTGCGATTTTATTAATTGGAACGACTGCTCTAAATGGAACCCTCAAATAGGCTACTTCCGAGGCTGGGTCTACACACGATTGAACATGCACTGTCTACCTGTTATCCATATTTCCTTGTAAATTATTCTCTATAGTTATCTAACGATTAATAAAAATCGCTTCCACTCATTTAACAGAGTAGAAGCGATTTTTCAAAAGTTATATAAACGTTTCTCTAATAGGTCAACTTAAAGCCATATCATAGTTTGCACTACTATTCATTTGCCTATCAGAGCGACATTTACATGCACAATTCGAGCCATGTCCGAAGTCATGAAGTATATTATTAGCACCGGAAGAACAGATACAAGATAAAGGAACAATTCCAAGGGTATTTGCCATTAAAGGCTTCCTTCCAAATGGATTTACAATTCTCAATTTATAATCCTCCTTCGACTCGTTTTGATTATAGATTGGAATTACACCAATGTAATATGGTTTAATTCCTCTAATAAATGTGGTTTGTGTTCCAAGATAGTATGATAGCTTATCAATGCATGTTCCAGCATATCTAAAGAACGCCTACAAGCTATTCTCTTTTTTTCGATATTAAACTTATCACTATCGTAACATTCGACGTAACAAACCGAACAAAGGCGTATAGCCCAACATTTGGAACACTGGGACAAACTCTCCTTACCATAGTCGTCTATATAACGATCGATTAACACAGATTCATCTATACCACTATAAACGTTTCCAACTGAAGGTGATTTTCCAATGCGTTCGCATAAATGAAAGTCTCCATTTACCGTTACATAAATTCTTCTTGAGGCAGGTGAACAGCAGCCGTTTAAACAATAGTCCGGGTAAGGAGTTTCAGTTAAAATCCTATCATGTATTATTGAGAATTGTTTGTGTAAAAAATCGATTGTAAAGGGAGTATTTTTTGATATAGAAGTATTATTTAACATTAGATCAATTGTCCAGTTCCCTACAGGGTTATCATAACAATACATAGAGCTTTTTTCAGTAATCGTTTTTTCTATGTCAGACGAGTGTCTCACATAAGAAATATTTTTAGTAATATCCTTAGGTACCCACGAAAGAGAATTGAAGAAATTTTGAATTTTTTTCATAACTACATCATTAGCTGGTCTAGGTGTTACCATGCTTAGCGATATAAGAGAATTACTCTTTTCTCCATAAGCATTAATTATATGTTTAAGACCATTAATTGCCTTGTCATACGTGCCCTCACCATTTTTAAACACCCTCCTACAATCATGTATTTCCTTTGGACCGTCAATACTACAAACTACTCCAAAGTTAGGAATTGTAGATAGATATTCTGCGATTTCAGCAGTTATTAAGGTTAAGTTTGTTGTCATTGAAAATGTTAATTCTTTATCAGCACCATTTTTCAAAGCATAGTCTACACAATGCTTTAATAATTTAAATTCTATTAATGGCTCCCCGCCATAAAAAGTTACCGCCACTTTTTTACCTGAGTTTTTCAGAGTATAATCGATTGCTAACTCTGCTACTTGCCAGGACATGTGCCTGCGTCCAAACTCCCTGAAGTCTATGTTCCCTGAATGATATATGCAATAATGGCATGCCATATTACATTGTTCGGTCAACTCCAGAGTAACCTGTTCTAGATGACTTCTTGCATTTTCTAAAACCTCATCTTTTGATAGTGCAAAGGATAAAAGAGGAGGTGCTTGAAATAAATGCTGTTCCTGCGCAGCATGTATTAAGTCAATTAGAACAGTCAATGTATCATCATTAACTTTGGTAGGTTTTATTACCTCTTCGATATCTCCGTACACTTGTAAGTTATTTAGAAATACATATTCTATTTCAGTGCATTCCATAACTTTGCCTGTGCCCACATCATATAAATAGGATTTATTCTTTGTCTGAAACAACTTAAACAATCGTGAGTAATTCCCATACTGTTTTTTGATGTTTCTAAAGAACTCCATAACTGTGGAATCCAATATCATCACGTTCCTTTTGGGTTTCGATATTCAAAATATGGTCACATGCTGCTAATAGTCTCTGGTCATGTGATACTACAATTGTTATCCTTCTTGACTTTTGCTTGGTCAATATTTCTATAAGTCCACTTACACTCCTTGAATCTAAGGCTGATGTGGGCTCATCAAGAATCGTTAAGAAAGAATCTTTACTTAATGCACGAATCAAAGCTAATTTTTGCTTTTCACCACCAGAAAAGTTGCTTCCATTTTCATTTATTAGTATATTTTCAAGGTTAGCTTTTGTTATTATCTCTTCAAGCCCAAAGGCTGTTATAAGCTCATCTTGATTACTGGCAATCTCTTTTGAAAAAGTAATTCCAAATTTCAAATATTCCTTTATTGGTAGATTTAAAAACTCCGGATTCTGTTCTACATAAGAAATTCTATAACGCCTCATATCAAGCATATCTATATCTTTGATGGAGCAATTATTAAAAGCTATTTCTCCTGTGTAAAGATCACTATAAAGACCTATCAGAGTATTAAGTAATGTTGTTTTGCCTGAACCATTGTGGCCACAAATCCCGTAAATTCCCCCTCTAAAAAAATCATAAGAAAAATCTTTAAATACGCTTTCACCAGAATATTTAACACCTAATTTTTTAATACTTATTTTCTCTAATTCTCCAAGTGTTGTGCTACCATAAATATCATTTTTAGAATTCATAACGTCATTTAACCGTTCTATCGATACTTTCGTCTCTTGGTATGAGCTTGCTAAGCTTAATAAATATGAAGTTGACGAGATGATCATTGAAAGGTACGTGTTAATTATGGTGAACTGCCCTATACTCATTTGGCCAATTACAACTTTATGACCGCCAATTCCGATTACAAATATATAGCAGATGATCAATATAAATTGATTTAGATTGGAGAAAATATAATTAGTTTTTACTTGTGAAGTCGCAACTCTAAATAATGAATTAAATGCTTTATTTAACCGCTCATTCATTTCATTAAAGAGTACATTTTTCTTTATAAAAACCAGTTTGTTAATTTGTTCGACTTTTTTAGAGTAGTATTCATTTGCTTCTTTTTTATACTTCAGATTTGCTTTATATAATTTTTTTCTAAAAACCATATATGTAAATATATAAAATGGAATAAGCGAAAATATAATAACGCATAATAGTACATCAGCTTTTAAAACAATAATTCCACTTACAATTATTGTAATTACTTGTAATGCTAAGTTAGAAATATTATTAGAGAAAAAGTCAACTACTGTGGATGAATCATGATTGATTTGATCAACTAAGTATGCATTATCCTTATCTTTGAAGACCGATAGTTTGGTTTTGAATATTTTTTGGTAGATATCATTGCAGATTTCGTATAATAATAGATTATTTAATTTCGTAGAGAATAGTGCAGTTAAATATTGTATGCAAATATTTACTAAATTTATGATACCTAGTAGAAGCACGAAATATAAAATGATACTTATGTTACTTTTTGATACTAAATAGTCAATATATATGCCTGTAATGTATGGCACAATAATTCCTATAATCCACAATATTGAAGTAACAGCAATATAAAAAAATACATACTTGCGTGTTTTTAAAAGGTATTTTTTCAAGTATTCCAGGACTATCATATTCATCACCTATGCTTCGCTTCATATTAGGTAAATCTTAGCGAGATGCTGAAACAACATCTCGCTAAGTAATAGTACTCCTCTTAAGCTACTGCTTGTAGGAACAAGAAAGAGTACAGCCACTTGAACCGTGGAAAGGGCAATGTGCACTTACTTGTACAGCACTTTTTACCAATACGTCCATGTTTTCTACCTCCCTAAGATTTGATTTATATAAATAACATACAGTTTAGAAACTATATGCTACTTATCACTTTGGAGCTGCAATAGAAAATGAACTGTTCTCGAGCGTGATATTTATCTTTGCTTTACCTGCACCGTTTATATAGTTGTATGTTAAATTTGGTCTAAACAGTGGCCATCCCGTAGGAACACTTAATGCACTTGCAGTCGGTTTAACTGTAACCGTGTAATCCGAAGCTCCTTTACTAAAAGTTAAGGAACCTGAACCTTTTATATTCTCATAATTAATAGCTTTGGAGTAGCCTGCGGGCACACGAACAGACATTGAAGAACCATCTGTGCCTGTGACATCAAGATTAGTATTTAGCTCTGGAAGTGAAACTCCAGCCTTTGTACTTTCTACCGTTATTTTTTCATAACTTTTATCAGGAATTAAAATATTAACTCTGTCGGAAATGCCGTTAGCTGAGCCTTTCCCCTTTACTGTGATGTAAATTGTAGATCCACTTAATGTAGAAGTGACAGTATACAAGGATTTGTTATACTCATAGCTAAAATCACTTGCTGAAGTTTTTGTAACGGTGACATTACAATTTATAGCCGTTAGATTGATATTCTTAACATCATTTGAAGCCGCATTACTTGAAGCACCTAATGGCATCCCCATAAGTAAGAAACCACATAAAACAATACACATTTTTTTTAGCATTAACATGATTCAGAAACCTCCTTCTTATTTTCCGTTAATTGTCCAGCCAGTAATACTTTCGTGCACTCGGTAATATACTCCTGCAAATTATAACGATATTGCTCACATATGTTAAAGTCTGCCATTCTATTGTGAGGACATCCGCCTAAACACACAGGTAAGTACTTACAGTCTGAACATTTTTCATCTTCAGTAGGATCATATAATAAATAACAACCAAGAAGCTCAGTATTCCAATTCACTGATGTATCTTCATTTATATTTCCAACACACTGCTCAATAATTCCAATATCGCTCCAACATTTATATAAATGACCAAGAGGATCAATAACGAAACTATTATATTTGTCCGCAGAACAATAATTACCTTTAGGTGCAGGATAAATATAACTAATTGGGATATCATTTTCCGACATAAATTTTAAATTAAATTTTGAATACATCTCGTCTGTCAAGCACTTAGTTCCCTCATACTTTCCATTCGTCGGCGTAACTAATCCTAGATAAGGTATTACATTTTCCAATAAAGAATTTTCCTTTAAGAATCCTACGATTTCATGTAAATTCAACCAGTTGTCTTGGTCAGTATTTATTCTCATAAATATTTTAATCATCCCTTTAATTTGCTTGAGGTTATTCATTATGACATCAAATGTCCCTCTTCCACTTACTAAAGGGCGTCTAAGATCATGTACTTCTTTAGGACCGTCAACAGTGACTTGAATATCATTTACTCCACATGATATTAACGTTTGAACTTTTTCTTTATTTAAAAGATAGCCGTTTGTAATGACACTGGCCGTATATTGTATATTGTTTTCTTTACATATTTCCAAAAAATCTTCCGATATCCTAACTATCTGCTTCATTGCAATCAAGGGTTCACCGCCATACCATGTAACATTAAGAGTGTCAAGTTTACTAGCATTTGTTTTAACAAAATTGACTATACTTTGAGCTGTTTCTTGACTCATAGTTTTGTTATGATATTGGTCTTTCTCAAAACAGTATACACATCTAAAATTGCAGGCCATTGTAGGGGCAATTGTTAGCATTAAATTAGAAGATTCAAACCGATTTTTTAAGAGGTTTACCTTTACATATGCTTTTTCATTCATATTATCTTCTACGATATAGCCACATTCGATAAGATTTTTAAGATAAGTATCATTATTAATTGCCAATCCATTGTTTGTAAGTTCACAAAACTGTTTATAGTACTCCGGTTCAAGAACTGCCAATGCACCTGTTCGAGAATTATAAAGTACCGTTTTATCGGTATTTTCAATAATGTCATTAAAAATAAAGTTATATTGCGAAGCTTTCATTTTAGCCCTCCTTAGAATGGATGCGGTCCCTATGTAATTATGAATCGATTAACTAGTGACAAAATTCACATAAGTTTTAAAAATAAGATGTACGCTCATTCTGAGTTGTAATTGCATTCTCGCAGTGCACACTAGCCACCAAGATTAGATGTCCATCATCCGAAACCGGACTGAATTTAAAAGCCATCCTACACCTTCATAGTTTATTCATATACTTTATTCTCTCTGGACAATATCTATACTAGATAGCTTTTCCTTCTCGGCTTTTAATGTAGCATAAGGCAAAAAGAAAAAATAAGCTTGTATCCTGAAATGCAAAGAAGTCCATCTCAACAACCAAATATGTCAGCTTCATGTGAGATTAATATTTTTGTTACCTATATTTCTTTAATGGCAAAGTACGTTACTTGTTAATTCTTTGTTTATATGTCCAAAGAAAGTAAAGGATTAGACTGCTTGAGACAGCAACAAAGATTAAAAGTACTAGGAGCGTGCAACTGCTTGTTCCTGCCGTTATCGTGACGCGAACTGAACCAGTAGAGCCTTAACTGAATACTTTTATAAAGGCTGAAAATAAGGTTTCTAAGCAATAAAGAAGAACGTATCCATTCCCTCGCCTGGGCTACGTCCTCTCCACAGTATAAGTATGCATTTGAACTTTTACTAACAAAAATTCCATAACCTGATGGTAATTTTTTTCATATGTAAAACATCACTTCGAATAGACTTTTTTTACAATATACTGGATTTATATAACATATTTGAGGTGGTCTATTTGTTTCAAGTTGCTGTTTGTGACGATGATCCCGCAATGCATAAAATTTTACAACACTTTTTCATGTGTATGTCAGTAAGTGAATCCTTAGATTTTAATCTACAATTCTTTTTATCTGGGGAAGATCTAATCAAATCTTACAGTTCACAAGAGCGATACCCCTTTCATATTATCTTGTTAGATATTGAAATGAGGGAATTATCGGGAATTGAAACTGCAAAACTTATTCGCCTTTTTCCTGACCGAGAAGTTCAAATCATATTTCTAACTAACTATCCAGAATACATGCTAGAAAGTTTTGAAGTACAAGCATTTCAATATTTACTTAAACCCCTTACTTATAAACTCTTTGTAGAAAAAATAAATAAACTATGTCATTATATGCGTTCTTCAGTATCCCACTTTCTGTCTGTGAAAAATAAAACTGAGCATCTTGTATTGAGACACTCTGAGATCATAGCCATCTCAAAAGGTGAAAACAATTACATCCATAATGAACTTTGTATTGCAACGGATTCACACAACTATTTTATTTCCGGAACGTTGAAAGCGGTTTATGAACAATTAAAATATCCGTTTGTGTTTATACATAGGTCAATAATTGTGAATTTAGTTCATATACGTAAGTTTTCAGCTACTTCTGTTATTATGTCAAACGAACAAGAATTCCCTGTAGGTCGTTCTCACGCTAAATCACTTCGTGAGGCGTATGCTCGTTTTATAATTTCTCGTTTTCAGGAAGGGTGAGTTTTTTGAATCATTGCGTTTACATTAATGTCACCTCGTTTTCTAATTACTCTTTATTTTTATTTAGCACAACAAAGCAAAGTCATTTTTCCAATCCAATAGTTAACCTTTTTTTACTTTTCGCCTCTTTACACTTCATACTTATTACAGTACTAGTAGTTCATTATTTTAAAAAAGGAAGGAAATACAAGATAGGGATTGTGTATTATTTTGTAATATTAATAGGAACATCGTTTAACTTGCTCATACATTACGGTTTATTTTCTTTTATGAAACATAATTTATTCTTTATAATGTCAATCATCAGTATTCTTGGAATGAACGTGATTATTGTCTTTCTAACGGACAAGTTGATAGAAAAGTCAAACCTCTCATGCTTTTTTCAAAAGCAAATGCTGATGCAAGAAAAACGTTATAAAGAAACAACTCGATCTCTTAGTGATATCAAACGAAGTATTCATGATTTCAAAAAACAGTTAATTTTTGTCCGTGCTTGTTTACAAGAACAGAGGACGGAAGAGGGTGTTAATCACATCAACCAAACTCTAAAAAATATAGACTCACCAAAACTTCATATAACAACAGGACATCTCGTTATTGATGCTTTAGTAAATCATACTTTCAGCATCGCTAATAAAAGTGGGATAGCTTTCTTCCATCAAATCCATATTAACCCGGCAAATATTAGTATTGGAAGTCATGATCTATGTATTGTCTTAGGTAATGTTTTCGATAATGCTATTGAAGCTGTAATGCAGCTTCCTAGAAAGAAAGAGCATTCAATTCATTTGGAAATTTTCACCGATAATATTGCCCTATGGATTTATGTTCGCAATTCAAAAAGTAATTATCTCAATACAGCATTCTCAACCAAAACATACAATCCCCCTTTAAAAAAACATGGGTATGGATTACTTAACATCCAGCAAGTGATAAAGAAATATGGTGGTTATTTAAATACAACTATTACGGATTCGCATTTTCAAATTACGATTATGCTCCCATGTAATAACTCTTAGGTTTGTAAACGTTATGGATTAAGAGATATTCAGAATAAATAAAATGTCGGTAATCACCAGTCTTATAACCTAAAAAAAGGAGTACCCTCAAGCCTGTGATGGCTGAGGATACTCCCTTTTAGTATTTATGAATTTACCGTTTGTCCCTTTTCTTCTACTTGGATAGCCGCCCCTACATTGGCACCAGCAAGAATACCCTTGTTCTTATTAGGATACAAGGAATTCATATAAGTCCGGGTTTCTGCAACAACAATTCCCGACAAGCCGAGCAGTGCAATCAGGTTCGGAAAAGCCATCATGGCGTTAAAAATATCTGCCAGCAGCCAAATCGCATCCAGTTTAATGAACGCGCCCCCGCCAACCAGTACAATGAACAAATAACGATAAGGCTTGATCCACTTAACCCCAAGCAAGTATTCAACACAGCGTTCCCCGTAATAGTTCCAGCCGAGCATGGTGGTGAATGCGAACATAATCAGGATGATGGTGAGCAGCTCTGCTCCCAGCGGAAATGCACTGGAAAAGGCTTGCTGAGTCATCAAGCCTGCATCGGTAGGCCCGCTCCACACCCCGCTAACCAGTAACGTCAACCCGGTCATCACACAAATAACCATCGTATCAATAAATACGCCTGTCATGGAAATCAGCCCTTGTTCCGCAGGCCATTTGGTTTTGGCAGCTGCGGCTGCAATCGGTGCGCTCCCCAATCCAGCTTCGTTGGCAAAAATACCTCTGGCTACCCCACTGCGCATGGCCAGCATAATCGTAGCTCCTGCAAATCCGCCGGTTGCCGATGTAGTTGAAAATGCCGAATGAAGCACAAGCGCAATTGCGGCAGGAAGTTGGTCAGCAAATCGAATCAGTACAATGATACAAATTAATACATACAGGCCTGTTTTAAAAGGAACGACCTTCGTCGATACCTTGGCAATGCTTTTGAGTCCACCAATGGTCACAAGACCTGTAAGGACAGCAATTGTCAGCGCCGTTACAATCGGCGGAACGCCAAAACTGTTTTCAGTCGAAGATACAATCGCCTTGACCTGAGGGAATGTTCCAATTCCGAACAACGCTACCAGCATCCCTGAAAAAGCAAACAGCATCGCCAACGGTTTAAAACGGCGTCCCAGGCCTTTTTCAATATAATACATCGGGCCGCCGGAAAATTGTCCATTCCGATCCTTCACCCGGTATTTTACCGCAAGTACACCTTCCGCATATTTCGTCGCCATCCCAAAGAAGGCTGCAACGACCATCCAGAACAAGGCACCCGGCCCGCCCAGCTTAATGGCTGTCGCTACACCGACAATACTTCCTGTACCGACGGTAGCCGCCAATGCCGTACTCAAAGCTGCAAAACTACTTACATCCCCGCTACCTTCATTCGGGGCCTTACCGATGAGCTTGATCGCCAGGGGCAGGCGGAATACCTGCAACATTTTTAGACGTATGGTCAGCCATAACCCCGTTCCCATAACAAGGATGATGAGAGGCGCCCCCCATATCCAACTGCTAATCGTTTCTAACACATGTACCAAATTCATTTCAACCCGCTCCTCCAGCATAGTAGAAAACAAAAAAGAGTCAAATCTGTTGATTCGACTCCTGGAGAGGTTAAAGGCACGAAAAAATACAACCATCTTGTGCAGGATTTCACCTCTAAAAGCTTATAAAAAGCCTAGGGCTATCCCTGTCACAGGTTATTCGCGTCTCTGTCCTTTTGCCTGAGAGTTTAAGCAGATGTGATCTGCGGTGCACCTTCGGCGCCCAATTAAGGGTCTCTCCAGAGTTCTGTCCGTTTACGGTCCCTGCTCGTTGCTGTAAATCAGCCTAAGCACCTGAGAGTTTTGCCCCTTCGGTTGGAACTTTCATTCCATCTCCCGCAAACATCAACCAGACATATGAAATTTTTATTCATTATACAGAAAAATTTCAGCTTATTACAAGTGAAAAATTTGTGAAGCCCTCTGAAAGAATCAATAGAGTGTCTATACAAAAAGCGGGTACAGCAGATTGCATCCTGAGGATTTTCTCTGCTGTACCCGCCAAAACGATATGGAATTACAATTCTTCACCGTTGGTTGCTATCACATTTTTATACCAGTTAAATGAGTCCTTTTTGGAGCGTTGAAGCGTTCCGTTACCGTCATCATCCAGATCAACGTAAATAAATCCGTAGCGCTTGGACATTTCGGACGTAGACATGCTCACAAGGTCGATAGGTCCCCAGCTGGTGTAACCAATCAGATCAACACCGTCAGCAATCGCTTCCTTCATTTGGGCAATATGCTGACGCAAGTAATCAATGCGATACGTGTCATGCACAGAGCCGTCTTCTTCTACCTTATCATACGCACCCAGGCCATTTTCCACGATGAACAGTGGCTTTTGATAGCGATCATAAAACGTATTCAGTGTAACACGCAGGCCGATCGGATCGATCTGCCATCCCCAGTCGGAAGACTGCAGATACGGATTTTTCACACCGCCTATCAGGTTCCCTGCTGCCTTTTCGCCTTCTGGCCCTGCCGATACGGTCAAGGTCATATAGTAACTAAATGAGATAAAATCGACCGTGTTATTTTTCAAAATTTCGGCATCGCCGGGTTCTGTCTGGATCACAATATTATTTTCTTCAAAATAGCGGTTCATATAGTTGGGATATTCCCCACGAGCATGCACATCCGTAAAGAACAGGTTCATTTGATTTTCATGCTGTGCTTTCAGGATATCTTCTGGGTTACACGTATGTGGGTAGCTTTCAATGCGGGCCAGCATACAGCCGATCTGAGCGCCCGGAATGATCTCATGTCCCCGTTTGGTCGCCAATGCACTTGCTACAAATTGATGGTGCAATGCTTGATATATCGCTTGTTGCTTGTTTTCTACACGGTCAATAACCACACCGCCGCCTGTAAACGGGCTCATAGTCATGACATTAATTTCGTTAAAGGTCAGCCAGTATTTTACTTTATCCTTATAGCGTGTAAATACCGTTTCGGCATATTTTACGTAATGATCCACGACTTCGCGTCCCAACCAGCCATTATACTTCTGTGTCAGACCTAGCGGTGTTTCATAATGCGACAGTGTTACCAAAGGCTCAATACCATACTTGCGCAGCTCATCGAATACATTGTCGTAGAATTGCAATCCCGCTTCATTCGGCTCGGCATCATATCCATTCGGGAAAATCCGCGACCAGTGGATGGACATCCGGAATACTTTAAAGCCCATTTCTGCAAACAAGGCAATATCTTCTTTGTAGTGGTGGTAAAAGTCCACACCTTCACGCTTTGGAAAACGGGCGTTTACCTTCCCTGCCAAGATGTCCTCCAGTCGTTCGGACAAAATTTCTATAGCATGATCGTTCTTACGTTCTGATTTAGGTACATAGGCTATCATGTCTGCGCTGGATAGACCTTTTCCATCTACGTCAAAAGCACCTTCCAATTGGTTGGCTGCAGTTGCCCCGCCCCAGAGGAAGTTTTTCGGGAATCCTTTTAGCGTCTTCGTCATGGTATGAAAACCTCTTTCCTTAATTTAATGTTTTCACTTTAGTCAGTAACCCGTCAGGTGCTGCAATGCGAATCCATAACTAACGGTAACCGTTCTCCTTTGAAATGCATCGACAGATGCTTTAAAATAGACGTAATGCCCTCATAAAGCATCCTAATTGTTGTAACGCGTTTCATGTCAAGTATTTTTTTCTCAGGTGAGGAGAAGCATCATGTCGAATCTTGATCAAATTGCAAAACTGGCGGGCTTTTCCAAAGCTACGGTATCCAGAGTGTTAAATCAGTCCCCCCATGTAAGCCAAGAAACCAGAGCTAAAATTTTAAAAATAATGCAGGAATTGGATTATGTTCCTAATCGGAATGCGATCTCTCTATCCAAGGGTCAGACGCTTCAGATTGGTATCATCACTTCAACTATCAATGAAATTGTGCTGGCATTTCTGGACAGCTTTGTGGAAATCGCAGGCCAATATGAATTCCAAACCATTATTTATACTTCGGGAGAAGACAAAAAGAAAGAGCTTCAAGCTTTCGAGGATTTAAAAAGAAAAAGAGTCGATGCGCTGGTCATCATTTCCTGCGTGAATGACACTGATTTTTTGAGTACCTATTGCAAATATGGACCGATCGTGGCATGGCAACGAATGGAGCATACTGATATTCGCTCCGTCGCTATGGACCAGTATGAAGGATACATGTTAGCATTAAAACATTTGATACAAAAAGGCTATACACGTATAGCCAATGCTTTTGGTCGTCCAAGCAGCATCAATACTCACAGCAGACAACGAGCCTATGAGCAGATCATGAGTGAACACAATCTGCCGATGCTGCCACACTGGAACTATTCTTCTATTTATAACATTCGTGATGGCGAACAGGTCGTGCGCAATTTGTTACAGCATCGGGAGGAATTTCCGGAGGCTATCTTGTGTGCTAACGATTATGTAGCAGTGGGCATTCTCTGCGAAGCGCGCAGACAATTGCTGAGGGTACCGGAAGATCTGGCGATTGTTGGGTTTGATAACACGGAGCTGGCGCACACCATGGGGATTACAACGGTTCAAAATCCCATTATGGCTCAGGCGGAAAATGCCTTTTTCATGCTTTCCCCTCAGCTGATTGGACGCCAAATGGAGCTTCATTCGCTAGAATACAGCCTCATAGAGCGTACGACTACTTAAGGGCACAATTGACTTGCAAATTAGGCAAATGGGCCTTGATATGAAATATTTTTTGTCGAAAGAGAATAAAATATGTTGAAATCGCTTTTTTTTGTGCTACAATAGCACTATATCGAAGGATTGTGACCGGTGATGCGGGCAATGCCTGAGTTCAATTGAGTGCTATTGCTAACAATAGTGTTGAATTGTGCTTGGGCATTTTTTATTGGTAAAGGATGGGAGGGGGAACTTCAATGATTATTGAGAAGGTGCTCAATAACAACGTCCTGTTGACTAAAAACGATAAAGGCAAAGAGGTCATCGTCATGGGAAGAGGTATTTCCTTCAAAAAGGTGGCTGGGGATCAAGTCGATGATCATAAAATAGATAAGATTTTCATGTTAAATGAAAACGAGTTCACGGCCAGACTAACTGAGCTGCTAAACGATATTCCTGTGTCTCATCTGGAGGTCGTGAATGAAATCGTGACCCATGCAGCCGAAGTGCTGGATACGGAGTTAAGTGATAACATTTATTTAACATTGACCGACCATATTCATTTTGCCATACAGCGGGAAGAAAAAGGATTGGCACTCAAAAACGCGATGCTGTATGAAATTAAACGCTTTTACAAAAAAGAATTTGCAGTTGGGCTGGATGCTCTACAAAAAATTGAAAATACGCTCGGTGTAAAATTGGGCGAAGACGAAGCGGGATTTATTGCACTGCATATGGTGAATGCACGGATTGATGGTAACGAGATGAAGGCTACACTGAAAATGACCGAGATTGTCCAACACATATTGAATATTATTACGTATCATTACGGGATTGTGCTGGATGAGTCTTCTTTTAGCTATTCGAGATTTTTGACCCATTTGCAATATTTTGCAATGCGAGTGATTCGCAAAGAGGTTATTCACAGTGGTGAAGAATTTTTGTACAACCAGGTAAAGCAAACATATACCGAGGCTTTTGCTTGTTCCCAAAAAATTAATGAGTATCTGGAAAAAACATATGATCAATATTTAAGCAAAGATGAGTATGTATATCTAACGATTCACATTCATCGGGTAACTGAGCGTAATAACATATCAGGCTAAAAACTTTATATCCTCATCGTTCATGGATTGTGACTGGTAAGGCAGGCAAAACCTAAACTGATGGTGAAATCGACGTTCCCTTATAGGAGGAGTGCGCAGTTTTCACCACGAGTTTAGGTTTTTCTTGTTTACAAGTTTAAAAAGATGCACGCCGGCGCATCTCAGCAACAAATGTAAACGGTAAATCCTATCAGTAGCAAGAATAACACTTAAGGAGTTCTGAACATGAGTGATAAAGAGCTATCCAAAAAAATAGTGACTCTCGTTGGCGGCGAAGAGAATGTCAATTCGGTATTCCATTGCGCTACACGCTTGAGATTTAAATTAAAAGATCGCACAAAAGCGGACAAAGCTGCACTGGAAGCAACACCTGGTGTCATTACAGTGGTGGAAAGCAGCGGCCAGTTCCAAGTGGTCATCGGTAACAATGTAGGTCAGGTCTTTGAGCATATGATGGCAGAAACAAATCTGCAGGATGCAGATAATCCAAATGCGAAAAAAGAAGAATCTTCCGAAAAAACGAATTTTCTTGGCAAAGCGGTCGATATCATTTCCAGCATTTTCTCCCCTCTCTTGGGTGCTCTTGCCGGAGCTGGTTTGCTCAAAGGGATTATGGCCTTAATTGCGTCGCTCCATTGGATTGATACTGCAAGCGGTACGTATCTCATTCTGAACGCCGCTTCGGACAGCGTGTTTTATTTCTTGCCTATATTCCTAGCTATTACATCGTCCCGTAAATTTAAGACGAATGCTTTTGTATCGGTCGCAGTTGCTGGAGCCCTCGTCTACCCGGATGTTATTGCAGCGGTGGACCATCCGGCAAAACTGGCTTTTCTCGGGATTCCAATCATTCTGATAAAATATAGTTCCAGCGTAATCCCAATTATTCTCGCGGTATGGGTACAGTCCTATGTGGAACGTTGGTTTAATTCCTTTGTTCATCAATCGGTTAAAAACATTATCGTCCCTATGCTATCACTGCTAGTTGTTGTTCCGTTGACGTTTTTGGCCTTTGGTCCAGTCGGTAACCTGATCAGTCAAGGCTTGGCGAACGGTTTTACATGGGTGTACAATTTAAGCCCATTGATTGCCGGAGCTGTTGCTGGGGCATTCTGGCAAGTATTTGTTATTTTCGGCGTACACTGGGGCTTCGTTCCTATTATGCTGTCCAATATTCAAACATTGGGTTATGACACGATGCTTCCAATGCTTACAGCAGCCGTACTTTCTCAAGCGGGTGCAACACTGGGGGTATTCCTGAAATCACGAAATACTCAAATGAAAGCTTTGGCTGGTTCTTCTACACTGGCAGCTGTATTCGGGATTACTGAACCTACGATTTATGGTGTAACTTTGAAATTGAAAAAGCCTTTCATTTACGCTTGTATTTCTGGTGGTATCGGTGGCGCGATTATCGCTTCCGGCGGAGCAACTGCAAAGTCCTTCTCCCTGCCTAGTTTACTGGCGTTGCCAACTTATTTTGGAGCTGGGTTCTTGTGGGTTGTTATCGGCTTACTCGTTGCCTTTGTACTTGCAGTTGTATTGGTTATGATTTTGGGCTTTGATGATCCAAAAGAAGAAGCTGCAAAAACAGAAACAGCACCCGTAAAAAAAGAAGTAGCGATCGAAAAGGAAATCCTCGTAAGTCCGCTGCAAGGTAAAGTGCTGCCATTGGAACAATCTTCTGATGTTGCTTTTGCTTCAGGCGCTATGGGAAAAGGAATCTTGATCGATCCTACAGAGGGTGTGCTGACTTCTCCGGTTAACGGAACGATTACGACAGTATTCCCGACCGGACATGCCATCGGTATTACTTCCAATGACGGAGCAGAAATTTTGATTCACGTTGGTGTTAATACAGTGAAGCTGAAAGGACAATTCTTTGACAAACGCGTCAAAGAGGGTGATGTGGTGAAGCAAGGACAGTTGTTGCTTGAATTTGATATCGAACAAATTAAAGCGGCAGGCTATACAACGACTACGCCGATCATCGTAACCAATTCCGCTCAATATCTGGATGTACTGAACACCATGGAAACGGAAGTGAAGCGTGAGGATTACTTGTTGACCGTTGTAGTCTAACGTTTAACTTTCAGACTAAAAGAAGCTTTCCTAATGGAAAGCTTCTTTTTTATACACCATGAGACAAGTGTTACAGCGAAAAATGGAAATATCATATATTGTAAGTTTGAGATTGTAAAAAAAGGAGGATTTCTGTGAAAAAAGGATATATCGCCGGGTTAAGTGTCATTGTGTTGCTTATCATTGGTATCGCTATTTCAGCTGTAGTTAAATTTCAAGACCTGGAGCAGGTAGTTCAGCAGAAAGATAAAGAGATCCAAGCGAGCAAAAGCAATTACCCCGAAATATATGATCACTTGAATGCGGTTACAATGAATGGTTTTAAACAATTGATTCAGCAGGATCAAAGTGTATTTGTCTATGTTGGCAGACCCAGTTGTGGCGACTGCAATCGGTTTGAGCCTAACTTTAACAAGATGATTGAACAGTATAATCTGGGCTCCAAAATTACTTTTTTAAACGTTCACAAAATTCACAAGGACAAATCCCAATGGAATAAGTTCAAAGCAGATTACAACGTAAAATACACCCCCACGATTGCAGAATTCAGGAACGGCAAGCTGGTGGATAAAATAGAATGGACGCCAAAAAGAGATCTCAGTACAGATGCCGTAAAAGAATGGCTAACCTCCAAAAAACTCATTTTATAAGCCTCTTTTATATCCATTTCATTGAGAATAATAGAGTTGTTCATGCAAAAAAGGTATTCAAGCGAACAACGCATGAATACCTTTTATTAAGAATGTCCAAATCATCAAGCTGATTAAAAATAGTTCCTAGCGCTCTTCACTCGCTTCGGAAAGCCTTGTTTACACCCATCCGTTCCTATATTGCAGGCGATTATACAGTACGAGCATCAATCGAATCGGGAAATTCATATCGAATAATATCCGTTTCGGATACGATATGTCCGATTTGTGACTCAATGAATTCCAAATCTCCCTCTACTGCACCTATAAAATGCTTGGTACCAGGTTCTACAACGATGACCATACCAGGGCTGACTGTCTGTGTCATCCCATTGATACAGACACTTCCGGTTCCTGAAACAATGGTCCAAACCTCTTTTCGGAACTGATGCTCATGATAGCTGATAAATCTCCCGTTCGAAATGACAACACGTTTGGTGACCGTTTGTAACCCGCTTGCCGCTTGTTGATGGGACAAGACCGTTTGCTTTCCCCAGAATCGCTCCTCAAAACGCGGTCCAATTTCAATTTCTGCCACCATATCCTTAATTCCTGTTGATGATTGTCGATCCGTAACCAGCACACCATCCGGCCCAGCAACAACAATAATGTTTGGGACATTCCAGATGCTAACCGGAATTTCCAGTTCATTGATGATATGCGAGTCATGTGATGCTTCCGAAATATATCCGGGACCGCTTAGCTTTGAACTTACTTCCCGCACCAACGAATCCCACGTTCCCAAGTCCCTCCACTCTCCATGATATGGGAGCACGGAGAGCTTACGAGTGTGCTCTACTACCGCAATATCAAAGCTGGTTTTAGGCAAGTCTGCGTAATTTGTCGAAAGTGTTTTATAATCGGCTGGTAAACTCATTTGCGCCAGCACATCCAATAAAAAGCCGAGTCTAAAAGCAAACACTCCGCAGTTCCATAAGGCTCCTTCACGGATCAAGGCTTCAGATCGAATCAGATCGGGCTTTTCTACAAATGAACTCACCCTATAATATTCCTGGTCAAGTAAAGGAGCTGAAGGCACAATATATCCATATTTATCTGAGGGCTCCGTTGGAACAGCCCCCATCAATGCGATATGGCTTCCTGATTGCTCTAATATGGAAGGAAGCCTGCGCAGATGCTCGAAAAATTCATCCCCCGCATAGCCATCCACCGGCATGACCCCCACGATCTCGTCACGTGATGCACCTGCAATGTCATGCAAGTAAGCGGTAGCCAAGGAAATGGCCGGGAAGGTATCCCGCTGAGTCGGCTCCTCAATCACTACAGCGTCTCCACCAATTTGTCCCTGAATCAGTTCGACCTGAGTTCCACTCGTAGAAAAATAGGCTTGATCTGCCAAATTCGCCTCATCCAACTGCCTCCATATCCGTTGCAGCATGCTTTCCGGCCGCTCGTCATGACGTAGGATGGAAAGAAACTGCTTCGGACGGTTCACATTGGATAAGGGCCATAGACGTTTACCCGAGCCTCCGGATAATAAAATCATTCGCAAAGATGCAACCTTCTTCCTCTAAATTCATATTTTCTTACATTATTGGACTGTTTGCTTTTCGTGCTTTTGCCGAATACATAAGTATGTATCATCGTAGAACATACATAGTTATGCCATGTTAATGGTATCTTTGTCCGTACAGGAGATGTCAGTCATGCCTATAAAAATACTCATCCTTGAAGATCAAAAAAGTTTGGCTGATATGATTGCTCTTCATCTTCAGGAGGAAGGCTATCATACCGAACTAATCTATGATTGTAAACTCGCAATTCCTACATTAATGCACTTTAAGCCGGACATTATTGTGACCGCTCTAATGTTTTCCGGTAAAGTCGAATCTGAGCTGATCAGTCACATCCGTCAATTTACCACGGTTCCTATGCTCGTCATCTCTAATAACACCCTGCTGAATATAAGAATAAAGGCTCTGGATGACGGAGCGGATGACTTTTTATGCAAACCTTTCAGTCTGAGGGAGCTAAATGCCCGCATCAAAGCCTTGCTGCGCCGCAGTGGTAGCAACATGCTCACTGAATCACGAACGATAACCCAAAAGCTTAAAAAGGTAAGAGTTTGGGTGAATGATTACCGTCATAGCCTGTTGGTCGATGACCAGGAAATCGAAGTTACTCACATCGAATTTTCTATTATAAAAGAGATGTCCAGCAATCCAGGGAAAGTCTTTACCCGTAGCGAGCTGATGGATCGGGTCAAAGGCGGAGATGGCGCTTATCTGGACCGTACCATCGACGTACATATCTCCAGCCTCCGCAAAAAAATTGAACGTGATCCTAAAAATCCTCAGCATATCCGTACCGTTTGGGGCAGAGGCTACAAATACGAGATGTAGCCATATTGTGGCGCCTGTTTCCCTCCGGGCAGCTTGCTTCTTATGGAATTTTCCGCTTATTCCATCGCCGATATGGAAGAAAACAAGCTGCTCCGCTCAGGATCCCTATGACAAACAATACCCAGCCAAAACGGTAGGCTGAAGCCAGAATAACGACAACCTTACCGTTTCCGCTGCCATTCGTTATGAATCCAGTAGTTACTCCATTCACAGACAGACGCGCTCGCTGATTTTCGTTACCCAGCCTGAACTCCCATAGTGGATTGGGTGATTCCGTCTCCCGGATCAGCACCTGCTGATGCATTGGATTATATAGCGTAAAACTACGTTCCATGGAATTTTCACGAGTAGCCTGAATGCTTTCCGCAGCGTGTGGTGCCATAAAAAAGGTATCCATATCCGTTCCCTCAAACAGCGTAAATTGATCCACTGTAATCATCGCTTGATAAGGGATGATGGAATATTGCTTCATTTGAAATAAGCCCGTCTGCTTCTTGTGCGCATGCGCTAAAATCTGAAACTGCATCATGGTGGTTCCTGCCGGAGCCTTTACAATCTGGTCATAATGATTCCATTGCTCCTTATCTCTCTCCTCCACCTCATCAATATAGGAGGTTTGAAGAACCTGGGACGCTTTATTTAAGAAAATGACCTTCATGTGCCGGCTTCCAATTTGTTCTGACCGTGCATCCAACTGCACGGCATACTCTTGCAGCGGTTCCGCCTTCATTTTTTTGGACGCATAAATATTCCAATCACAGGAATAGCTAGGTGCGTAACGGATGGACAGTTCTGTGTCCTTGATGGATAGATCCGTCTGGCCAGGTCGAATATCTGCTACACAACCAACATCCGTGCTCAATGATTCCTTCGTGTCCTGCCCAGGCATCACGATCACTTCCTGCCCGCCCATTCGATGAATATCTGCAAAATGGCTCAATGACGGCACCTGACTGTCCAGTACAAGGGTTAAGCGATATTTTCCCTTGGTTAAGAACAGATTTTTAAATTCGACTCGGCCATAGTCGTTCAGCAGACCGGGAATTTGTATGCTTTTCTTGGCAAAACCATCCTGATTGGGCACCGTTTCAATAACCTTCTTTTCGGATAAAGAGGTAGCGGGTAATCGCTTATAAGAGTCCTCCGTACGAATCGTTCTGGTCAGTACCTCTCCAGTCTCTTCATTCTTCCATTTCATGGTTAACGATCCTTCATATCCGGCAGGTAAATTAGCCAAAATAGCTGTGGCATAGGTTCCCGTTTTGGCGACTTCCACTTCTCTGCTTAACGTCCCTTTTTGGTAACTGATTCCCCGCCCCATACTAAGTCTAGGTAAAGCACGTTCCGTCTGCACATTCCCTTGAGCATTAAAATCGTTCTCTGCCTCCAAGGTGAAAAAGAGCTTACCCCGCTTCAATGCCTGCTCCACCGGAAAAGATAACCGATCCAGTTGATCCACAGGAACAATCGCAAATTGATTGACCGCATTAAAGCCTTGCAGGTTATTAACCGTGATTGGGTTATCTCCCTTTGGAAAAACATGTTCTCCCAAATCAACCCAATGAAATTGGTTTAGTCCCTCATCACGGGTCTTGATGTTAGCCACTCCATCGGGCAGTGTGACTTGCAATTTCCCGCCTGCCTTATTCATGAACACTCTTGCATATACATGCGAGGTTTGAGGCTGGTCCATCTTTTTATGCATCGTAAACGTGTTGGGCTTGCTGTATTTCCCCAAGTCACGCAGCTGAATATCGTGAATCCACCAGTAATTTTTTTGCTGCGGACGCTGGAGGGTTAACAAATCCATTCGCATCCAATAGCTGCCAGGCGGCGAGACGTATTCCCCGTAAAATTTTACACTGTCAAAATTATATCCCTCTGAAGGCGCCACAACATAGCTAACCCCCAGCTCACGCATTTGCTTATCATAAAACCTCATTTTTACATGCATTTTGTTCGTCCCACGACCAGAAACGGTGATGTGGAACTGATATGGGTTA
The DNA here is from genome assembly GCF_054113385.1 of Paenibacillus sp. ALE2. Lineage (NCBI taxonomy): Bacteria > Bacillati > Bacillota > Bacilli > Caryophanales > Paenibacillaceae > Paenibacillus > Paenibacillus sp. ALE2. The sequence goes on along the minus strand of NZ_CM134213.1, from coordinate 2,926,372 downwards.
TTTTCCTTGGCCTCTAGCAATCCCGATCTAGCAACCTGCCATATATTACTCGGATCTCCCTTCATAATCTCACCATGCAGAGTCGGCACGTCGTTCGATTCCTCTCGGGGGTTAGCCTGCACACTGAACAACTGTGGATTATCAGGCTTGAAAAAGGTTTCCGTTCTCAGCATAGAGTCAAAATCAAGCACCGTTTTGCCTTCAATACTGCTCATCTGATAGGGTGCCACATCCAGTTTCTTACTGGCGAAGGTGACCGCAATCCCTGCATCCATCTCCATATCAAACGGGAAGTTCCGTATATTTTGGGAGGATAAATACCACAACCAATCGTTGGTTGATGCAAAAGTTTTGGACCATTTTAAAAATGCATTACCATCCTCAATGGCATCAAAAGGCCGCAAGTAATCCTCTGCCGGGAGCTGGGACAACAGCAAGTCATTAAAGGAGGCTGCCTCCACATAATCCCCCTTGTTGACCGTCTGAATGGTGTTTAACTCAGGCTTCAACGCGCTGAACAGCACGCCAAAACGGCTGAAATCAAAACCAGGCAGATGACTGTAGCTCTCCAGTCGGCTAAATCCGTAAGGTGTCACAATTTTACTTGCAAGAATATTCATATAGGGCGGTGTCTGATCAAGATTGAATATGGAAAACAAATCGTTCTTATACGTACGTTTCAACCCGGTCTGACCTTCCAGCTGAGACAGGTGGAAATCCTGCCGCTTCTCCTGTCCTTCATATTCATCATGGTAGACCAGCTGGTTGACCCCAAAGGTAGAGAACAGCCAGCCTAATCGCGAGCTTAGTCCGTTGTCCATAACATACTGTAGAAAATTCATATAGTATGTGATACCGGGATCATTGCCTTCATGATGAAAGATCGTATTTTTAGGAGAAGAGTATACCTGAAAATCCCCGGTTGCCTTCTCGGTTGCCGTTTTTCCTTTATTCCATTTGGGCGTCGCTACTCCGTTATAGCTTTGAATCATATTATCGGCAATCGGAAAATACAGTGCCTTGCTGTCAAAACGATCTGGGTCAGTCAGCTTTTCAGCCATTTGACTATAAGCCTTCGGCACTTGTACCGGCTTGTAGTACCCCTCAATGAACTGGGTACGCAAGGGAGCAAAATATACGCCCAGGCACAAAACGACGATAACAACCGCCAGCTTTTTATACACACGCTGTAGCGGCGATGATCCAAACCATTCCATACATTGAATGACGCCAAAGGTCAGCAACACACCGAAATTAAGGGAAAGCAGTCCAATAAATTTGTTAGGATCACGGAAAACCGAACCAATTACAGGGGTTTTCGTAACCAAAATAACAAACCACTTGGCAATGGACGGAAATGTCGTTCCAGTCGCTGCAACCATAAATAACAGCGTAAGGAGCGAGAAGATCAGAATGATCGGATTTTTATGTGAACGTGTCACCATCGCGTATCCGATCAATAGCAATAAGAATCCCCCACCTACATAAAACATCGCAGGCAGTGAGGAAAAGGAAAACATTGGCCACCAATAGCTCAGTAAATAACCCACATTATATAAACTGCTATTACGGCTGAACAGAGACAACGTATCCACGACGTTGATATTATGCTGAGACGCTTGAGCGTCCATCAACATGCTACCTACATACAGGGACAACCAGTAAAAACTAAGCAGTCCGAAAAACACACCAAAAATCATGCCTTTACGCAAAAAATTACTGTATAAGGGCTGTAAATAGGCGCGCCCGGCTTTACGATGAGTCCAGGTCAGTTTGAGCAGGAGCAACATGGTGAACAATCCCAAATAAATCATCCCGAAGAAAAAATAATGAATGGCCGCAGCACTAACAGTGAATACTGCAGCCAGCAGGAACAGGTCAATCCAGTTCCGCTGATACAACTTATGGGGATGATAGTTTTTAATTTGTTGAATTTGAAACTTGGGGTCCACCGCACTGAAAAAGAATCGCAGCATTAACGGAAACAAACTATACCCACAGAGCAAATAAATATGCTGGATGCGAAAAATAACCCACGGATTCAGTGCGTAAAACAACGAACCAACCATGATGGCAAAAATACGGGTTTTCGTAAAACTTGGTGAATAATACACGCTGACCAGTCGCTTGGCAAAGGCATACATCGAAAATGCCGAGACAAATAACAAGCCTGTGATAAACGACTTGAGCAAGACCGGGCCGCTTTCGTCAAATAATAGTGAAAGTCCATAGAAGGGCAAGATGTACAGGATACGTGGAGCATTGAACAAGGTCGAGGTAGACCATCGTTCGTTCCATACCCCGGTTATTTCCTCCAAATACCGATGAGAGGTGGCTCCAAAGGCAATGTCACTGAATACGATTTGTCCTAATCCATAGATGGGGGCAAGATATGCGACAATCGCAGCCAGCATCAATAGGATTGCCGCCATATCGTAGCGGTAGCGAAATATCCACTTTTTCATACTTGTCCCCCTCTCTTGAACCTCTTGTATCTGTTGGTTATCTTGGGCCTATCTATCTTCTCAAATGAACGATGGCCTGCAATCCCTGATCGGTGTTACGCAGCTTTAAGCGACCACCTATAGTCTTCAGATATGCATCCATGTGATACAGGCTGAACGTATGCTCCTGTGCGTTTTGGGAATAGTCCGGCTGGAAATAGCTCCAACGCATCTTGTCATCAATCCCGCCGCCTGTGTCTTCAATGATAATCATAATTTCAGCTTCTTCCAGCCGTGAGCTAACCTTAAGCATATGAGATTGCCGCTTGGACCGCAGACCCGTTCGGCTCCGTTCCTGATCCTCCAGTTGCTCTCCATCTTGGTTCATGGCCTGCACTGCATTTTCCAGCAGCCCCTGTATCGTTTTGTACAGCATGGGTGCTTGTGCTGCAATGGATGGAACTGGCTCTTGCCGCAAGATCACTTGAATGTGCTTCATATTCAGCGAACGGTTCGCCCATTTCAGCGATTCGGACAATACCTCATTCATATCGGTGAAGCTAATTCCACTATTATCATGCATTTTCTCTTCCAGCTCATCACGCAAACTACGGACGCCTGTCAGTAACTCTCCTAGTGAGGATTCCTGTCTGAGACGACCCTGAATGAAATTTTCATTCAGCTCGCGGAAATACTCCAGTTCCTCATGAGATGCTCCTTTTCCCTGACTGGACGACACTTCAAAGCGGTTGGCTAGATCTTGATAAAATCCCAACAGCTTTAAATCATCGCCGCCTGTGAGACGGCTAGTCTGTTCTTGCAGCTCTTGCAGTTGCTGCTCAATCGTCTGCATTAATGGCAAATAATACGTGTCCTGCTGCTGTCGCATATCTTCATCCCGCCGCTGGTCACGCACTTGATTGTTCACGATGGCATCTTTCACAATCCGTTTGCGGAACTGGATGAGCATGGCCCACAAAATAATGAGTATTAGAGCCATCACCATCCACAACTGTTTGCGAAAGGAGCTAATTCGCTGGGCAGTATCCTGACTGATATCCTTAACCGATATGTAAAGGGCCTCTTCCCCAATGCGGCTGAATCCTATTCCGTATTTCTCTCCACGATCTTCAACGATACCCGTATTGCCCTCCAGCAGCCTACGGGTTACACTCGTGATGTCCGTCCGGTTGATATCCGAAGTACTTCGGGAAGCTACGATCTTGAATTGACCGTTATAAAATAAAGTCTCATGCTGATTCACCGGCTTACTTTTAACAATTCCACTAAGCATTTCAGCGTCAACTGTACGCACCATAAAACCGCCCGTCTGCGCCCCTTGAATCCTGCACGCTATGTACTGGGCAGGCTGATGATCCTCAGTCACAAAAGAGCTGACCGCACAACCATTTTGCAGCCATTTAATCTGCTGGACCGCATTCCTCATCTCACGATTGTCACGTCCGACCATCACATGATACTGTTCATCCAGCACATAAAAAGACCCGCTCTCACGCTTAAACCCCTCAGTATATTGACGTGTTCCCTGATTCAGCATCTCTCTGCCCAGACTGGACGACAGCTCTTTTAGCTCAGCTTGCCATGCGGCATAATGCTCCGTTATGCTGCCAGACAGTTCCTGTACCTCATTCTGGAGCTGCTCGTTCTGAATTTCCGCCAAGTGACCGCTGAATTGCCGCATGACGAACCATTGTAGCACAGCGGCCAAGAACACTGTCACACACAAAACCATCAGGTACAGGATCAGCTTTTGCCAACTTGGTTTCAACAAAGCCCACTGCTTCATGCCCTGACCCCTCCATTTTGCTCAAGACGGCTCAAAATCGCTTGCATCAGGCATTCCAGCTCGTAGCTGACCAGCGGTAGCCGTGCGCACAGCAACCGGGGAGTGCGGCGCTGGAGTGCGGCAAACCTCGCAGCGGTTTCCGTTGCCCCGTCCGTTAGCAGGATCAACTCGCATGTTTTGGCGATATATAGACGATCCAAATCTTCTTCGCTGTATGCTCGCAGATCAACAACGTAAATATCATGACGATCGTCCATATGCTGAAGTGCACTGGAGACGGCCAGAGTCACCCCTGTATGTCGCGCAGCATGATACTGGTGAAGCAGACGCATTCCTTTTTCCCAGAGCGCGTGTTCAACCGAATCAAATCGTTCACAAAAAAGACGCAACGCCCGTTCTGTACTGACATCTTTTAAAAATGCCAAAACGCTGATATTATACATGTAGTTCCTCATTTCTTACTTCCTGATTGGAGTTGCGCAGTTCTTATGACACCCCAAAACATTCTATTTGTTGACGACAGCCCCATGGTGCTGTCCCTGCTAGAACGGACATTGACGCAAGAAACATTCACCTTACATACCGCTCACACGCCTAAAGAAGCCCTGCAAGTGCTGGAAAAGCACCCGATTGATGTGGTCGTCTCCGATCTGCTTATGCCTGGTTTGGACGGGATTACATTCCTTCGTATGATTAAGAAAGATTATCCACATATCGTACGCATCATTTTGTCTGGTCACCTGCATACGCAGTCCATTTTATCGGCCATTAATCAAGTCGGCGTGTTCCGTTTTTTGACGAAACCGCTGGAGCTGGATGATGATACGCTTAAAAAGATACTGTATGAGGCGCTTGATCAGGCTAGGCTCAATCGAAACAGCCTGTATGCAGACCAGAACGTCGCATCTGACCTATCGGAATTTATAAACAGCATTTTGAATGCTCCGTACCGACCGTATGTACTGCTGAATGATCAAGATATCGTAACCGCCGTACACATTGCACTTGCTGAGCTGTATCCTGTCGGCTGCTCACTGCGTCATCCTGCTGGCGAAGGTATTCAGTTAACTCCGCATTCATTATATATACCGTATGAGGAGCCGGAATCTTCCGATCCCGACCTGTACTCGCTGGATACGCTGACCCTCGGTCATTCATCGTTACGCCTTATCCGCCTTAGCGAAATCGCCTGAGTGACGGGTGCCGCCCTTTAACACGGCGGCTACCCCAATCACAGTCAGGCAGGTGTACATCCACAACATCCCCCCCGTTAGCAGCGGATGGCGGATGTAGTTTTTCACATTCCCCCATGTATACAACACCGGACGGAAGAAGTACCAACGTTCCAGTGCCTTTCGCAATCCGCCCTCCTCAGATGACATCGTACGATCCATCACCGAGAAGTAGTAGGCTTTTTTACGTAATACATCCTGCAAATATACCTGTTTTTCATCATGATATACCCGTGTAAAAACCGCCCGGCGAATGACTCCGCCAGACTCTATATAGCGTAAGGTTGGCTGTATTTCTTCAAAAGCAATTTGCTCCGCATTAAATCCGCCTGTCGATTCGTAAGCGCTCATTCGCCAGAAGCGTGCAGCTTCAATGGAGCGTTTTCCCAAGGTCTCTCCTGCGTTGTTAATTACATTCCGCTCGAAAACCTTTACTTTGGAGAAAAAATTATTTGCTTCCGAATATGCCTCCTCTGGAATAACCAAGGCGCCAATATCTTGATGATCGTCAAAAAAGTCGATGCTTTGCTGAATTAGATGTTCGGCTAAAATCATATCGGAATCCAATACAAATATGTATTCGGCACCCAAGCGCTTCGCTTCCTCAACCGCTTTGACTCTAGCAACTCCCCGCTCTCCATGAGGAAGCTCCAATACGGTAACGGGTACTGAGCTCCCTGCGGACAGCATACGAATCGTCTCAACCGTCCGATCACTGGAGCCATCATCGGCAATTACAATATGCAGATCCCTGTAATTTTGCCCCATACAGCTTCGCAAACAAGGCTCTATTGTACGTTCATTGTTGTACGTGGAGAAGAGAATGACCACTTTGTCCACTCTGTTCCGCCTCCTCTGTCCAATTCTCCATCAACTGCTCAAATGCGGCAGCTGTATGATCAAAATGAAATCTTAGCGCATATTGGTACGCTCGCTCACGGATGGCCATGTAATCTTCGCCACCCTCTGCCGCTCTTTCCATTTGTTCAGACAATCCTCGAATATCGCCGTGAAAGCATAAATATCCGCTTTTTCCGAAATCCGTCGCATCCACCAGACCGGGAGAATTGCTCACAATGCTGGGAGTTCCAACCGCAGCCGCTTCGGTAATCGTCAATCCCCAGCCTTCACGCAGGGAAGGGAATACGAGCGCATGGGCACGGCTCATCAGCTCCAGCTTATACTCTGCTGAAACAAATCCATAAAAGGTAATATCGGCTTGTGATTGTCCCTGTTCATCCGGTTCTCCGTATGTCAATCCATACCGTTCTATAATCGGCAATAATTGTTCTGTCACATAGGTTTTATCGGTTTTTCCGGCAATCCATAACATAGCCTTGGGGAACTTTTCCTTGAGCCGCCCAAAGGCTTCAACGACCAGATCAATGCCCTTATATTTAACAAAGCGTCCGGCATACATGAAGGTTGGGTTAGACTCCTTCGTCAAAAATTGTTCACGCGGCCAATGATCAAACTCAATGCCTTCCGGTAAAAGATGAACGCGATCTGGATGAAAGCCCAGCTTAAGCAGATCATACCGGGTAGACGGGGATACGGTGAGCGTTCGATCCTTCCGTGCCAGCTTAAGCATGAGGGGCTCCATATGAAATCCAATCATATTTAGCGGGAACCTGGCATTTTCATACCATATTTCCCTTGTTAGCTGATGTATGAAAAAAATTCGCTTGGATGCCTCCACCCAAAATCGGGTAAAGAACTGATGCGTATTCGCTTGATTAATTACATAGTCAATCTGCTGCCGATGACGACGGTAATAGCGCATCGCATAATAAATAACACTGTATATGTTTCCTTTTCGAATATAGGTAACACCGTCAATGACTTCATGCTCAGGCATCCCCTCAAATTGAGGTGAGAAATGAATGAACTGAAACCGACCTTGCTGTGAGCGTTTCAGCATTTCATGGGTGAAAATTTCTGCTCCCCCGCTTTTCGGAGAACGAATGTCACGCCAGGAAAGCAATAGAACTACGGTTTTATCGTCCTGCTCTAGTATGGTATTCATGGGGTGATTCCTCCCCTTATCTTTATTTTGAACAAATACATATAGGCATCTATCACAAAGTAGAGAGACATAGCTCCGTACACAATGAACTCTGACAACAAAAAATCGATCGGGTCTGTGTGAGCCATATGAAAGGCTACTAATAAAGCTGCGGCTCCCGCCATCAGACTGAACATAAAGGTGCGTCTGCCCACTAATACGTGCACATGCACAAAAAATAGCACGATGGAAAAAAGCCAATACACCCAGCCTCCCCATGGAATATAGGCCTCAGCCGCCTGGTAAGAGGCTCCAAATAATATGGGAATAGAGGGTGGGAATATATAAGTTGTGCCCACATATACACACAGCGCGGCTACAGCCATTAATCCAGCATAGATTACAATTAACTTGCCCAAAGCCTGGCGGTCATGCCCCTGCGCACCGATCTTTGGAATAAAGGCAGCAATCAAGCTGTACGAAACGTAATAGACCAACTGGCTGTACTTCAGCGCAATGGCATAGCTGCTGGCCTGCTCAGGAAAATAATGCTGTACATACAACATGTCGATGGATATACAAAACAGAATGAATAAATTCGTCATAAGGCTGTCGGTGAAATCCTGACCTAGTGACTTCCATAACCCAGCAGGGATATGTTCTCCTCTATATGTCAATAGGGACAAGCCTCGGGCCGAAACGATCCAGCCGTGAAGCAACGACAGCAGCATTCCCCCACAGCTCGCTAATAGTAAGGCTTCCAGCCTTAATCCCAGGGCTGCCAGGATAAAAAACAGGCATAGCTTCCCTAATACCTCAATGTAATAGTTCACATTGAGCGCCAGCATGCGTTCCCTCCCCTGTAAATCTCCACGGCACGAACTCACCAGAATATGCAATCCGATCAAGGCATACAGCATGAACAGCGGGCCGGACTCAACGCCCAATAGCGAACCCAGCAACGGATGAAAGGACAGTGAAATGATCATGGCAAGCAAAGTTAGCACTAGAGGTGCTTTTAGTAATAGAGAACCGAGCGGTAAGCTGCGTAGCGGAAGCTTCTGGTCAGCCTTGGATACCAGCTTGGCGGTTAACAGCTGGATGGATAAGCCCAATACGGACAACAGTGCAAAGAGGGCCAACAGCGCGTTCGCCTGACCATAGGCTTGTCCGGTAAGATACCAGCTCGCTGCAATGTGGAAGAAAAAATTGAATCCGTTAAGCAGCACATTAAAGAGGGGGAACATCAACGAACGCAATCGGTTGTTCACGTGGTTATCTCACCCGCCGATCCAGTCGCCAAATCTCAATGATAGAGCGCAAAAAACGAATGGAATCCTTCCAGACATGAATGTGCGAGCCATCTCGGTCAATGCATTTGACGGGTAGTTGCAGCACACGGAGCTGAAGTCGCTTGGCAATGAACATCATCTCCAGATCCAGCGCTAGTCCGAGTTGTTCCTTCAAATGTGGAAACATCCGCTTCACGGCAACCGAGCTCATCACTTTAAGACCCGTCTGGGAATCTACTACACCGGTTGGTAAAAAGGGGCGAGAGACGACCCGTTTGCCAAAGCTGACGATAGATCGCAATAGAGAACGATTCTCGGCGGTTATATCTTTGGTTCCAATCACAACATCATAGTAGCCCTGTTGAACAACATTGATCATTCTGGCAATATCCTCAATAAAAAAGGAATCGTCCGCGTCCACAAATACGTAGTAATCCGCACCGATGGTCCGCATTCCTTCCAGATACGTCCCTGCCTTGCGCGTATTGCGTCCCAATTCCCTTGTTTGAAGCAGTGGACTCAAGTTCTGGTTAATCCGGTTTACGAACAAGTCCGTTGCTGCCTCCAGCGCTTTAATCAAGGCATTCGTGCCATCGTGGCTACCATCATCAATGAGATAAATCGAACCCTCTATAATATGGCTGCGGATAAAGGCTTGCAGTCGCTCAGCAAAGGTTTTGACATGAACAAAACGTTTCTCTTCGTTATACACAGACAAGATGAATGCAACATGTTGGCTTTTAGTCGAATACTCGGGATAGAGCAAGCTTTGTATTTCAGAAAGTATTTCTTCGGTATCATTGGCTTGCCAAAATAGCAGACGCAATCGGCCTACTCCGATAATCTGCACCATATGCTGATCACTGAACGGAAAGGTTACATCCGTCACCAATAGCAATGGCATTTGCGGAAATTGGCTACGGATCTGATTAGCTTTCCGCACGGCTTGCCCCGGCTCCCTATAATCTATCAGGCAACAACTTGCGCCCTCGTAGACTGAAGCTTCCTCCGTGTCCTCGCACTGTATATATTGGTAAAAACAAATCACATTGGGATAATCAATAGCCCTGTTGTTATCGCTAAAAATGGCTATAGGTCCCTGCACACAAACCTCTCCTTTTCCTCCGAATAATTCTATTTTGTTGAAAAAGAATTAAAAATGTTTGCTTAGTAAGATTAAATTAATGTCCAAATACTTCATATTTTCTTAACAAAATAGCTCACATCCCTTGATATATAAGCATTCAAGAGAAGAAAAACTAATTTTCATATTTGATAAAAACAGAGCATTTAGACCCGATTCATTAGGACTATTACTATACGAATTACAAGGTGAATCCGAAAACAAAATTAGTTCTATAGGATTAATAAAAAGATACACATATGGTCATTTTGTCATAGATTGATAGGCGAATAAAACCAATTTGTACGTCCATACTATGGACAACATGTCATTTTCATCATGAATAATTATCAAAATATAGGGAAAGAAGGTATTTTTATGAAAGCATTTCATGTCAATCGTGATGGGTCATTATCTACTCCCTTACGAGGAAAGGACGTCCTAGCAAACCCTCTTTTGAACAAAGGGGTGGCATTTACAGAAGAAGAACGCAAAGAACTGGGCTTGGAAGGAATTCTTCCTCCCACTGTCCTTTCATTGGAAAAACAGAGCGTTCGGGCTTATCAGCAATTCCTGGCACAACCCACCATGCTGCGTAAAAATGCTTCACTTAACGACCTTCATAACCGGAATGTCGTGCTTTACTATCGGCTGCTAACCGACCATTTGAGTGAAATGCTGCCCGTAGTCTACACACCGACTGTAGGAACCGCCATTCAAGAATACAGCCATGAGTACAACCGTCCCGGGGGCGTATATTTATCGATAGATCATCCGAACGGTATCGGACAGGCGTTCTATAATTCCGGATTGCGTAGTGAGGATGTTGACCTTGTCGTCGTGACGGATTCAGAAAGTATTTTGGGAATTGGTGACTGGGGTGTCGGGGGAATTAACATTGCTATTGGCAAACTTGCTGTATATACAGCTGCGGCAGGCATTCATCCCGGGAGGGTGCTGCCCATTGTACTGGATGTCGGCACGAATAACGAGAAGCTGCTGAATGATCCGCTATACATCGGAAACCGCCATAAACGAGTTCGCGGAGAAGCCTATCATCAATTTATTGATACCTTTATTAGCAAAACGTTAACACAATTCCCGAAGGCGCTTTTGCATTGGGAGGATGTGGGGAGCGTGAACGCACGCCACATAATAGGGAAATACGGTCAAAACATTCTCACCTTCAATGATGACATCCAGGGCACAGGAGCAGTCACATTAGCTGCGATTGTTTCGGCGGTAGGTGTCACCAAAATTCCGCTACGTGAACAAAAAATACTTGTCTTTGGTCCAGGGGCAGCAGGAATCGGTAACGCCGACCAAATACGGAGCGCTATGATCGAGGACGGGCTTCCTGCAGAAGATTCTTTCAGGTCGTTTTGGGCCTTTGATTATCGTGGGCTATTAACGGACGATATGGAAGATGTACTCGATTATCAGAAACCATATGTGCGTAAAAAGGAAGAAATCAGCTCATGGGCCCGATCGGAAGACGGCAAAATACCGTTGTTGGAGGTCATCCGTCAGGTAAAACCTACAATCTTAATTGGGACTTCCGGTGTAGCGGGTGCCTTTTCTGAAGAGATTATCAAGGAAATGGCAAAGCATGTGGAACGCCCGATCATTATGCCCATGTCCAATCCTACCAATCTGGCTGAAGCGGTACCCGAGGATTTGATACGATGGACTGATGGCAAAGCATTGATTGCTACGGGAAGTCCCTTTGAGCCCGTCACCTATAACGGTACGAAATTTGAAATTGGTCAGGCGAACAATGCCTTTGTTTTCCCGGGACTGGGTCTAGGCGCAATTGTGGTCAAGGCCAAACGAATCACTCCTTCCATGTTTACCGCAGCAGCTGATGCCGTTGCCAACGCCGTAGATTCGAATGAACTTGGCGGCGCACTGCTGCCCCATATTCGAAAATTACGTGATGTTTCGTTTGCGGTTGCGGTTGCGGTAGCGAAGGCCGCAATTCAGGATCAGGTAGCTCAGGCACACCTTCCAGATATTGAGCAAGCCATTCGGGATGCAATGTGGAAACCGGAATATGTGAGGGTCAAAGCCGTGGAAAGTGTAATCCATCACCCTCACTAATCCTTCACTAGGCATAAGCAATTTGACATAACATAGGAACGAATGTACAGTATTAGTCAAAAGAATAGGAAAGTCCACTAGGGGAGCCATTATGGCTGAGACAAGAATGAATCTTGGACCCTTTGAACCTGATCTAGTTCGTACTAGCGTAGGAAAGTGGAGCCTTCTATATAGGGTTTCAGGCGTTTTTGCGCATTGAACCTATGTTGAAGCCGCTCCAGTTTTCGGGGCGGCTTTTTGGCATTGTTCCGAGAATTGTATCTTACGGGACTTCTTATTCTCCATTTTTGTTGGAGGTGGGGAAATGAGTTTTTCGCAAGAGCTCCGTCAGCAGGCGGATGGCATTTTTCAAGCCATTTATGAGCATCCCTTTGTGAGAGGTATTGCTGAAGGAAATTTAACAAGGGAACAGCTGATTCACTATGTAAAACAAGACTTTGAATATTTGAACGCCTACATGCGGATTTACGGCATCGCAATCTCCAAAAGCACGAGCCGGGAGGATATGGCTGTATTTAACGAACAGATCTCTTTTATTCTCAACAGCGAGGTTCATCCGCATCAAAATTTTTGTGCTATCGCAGGTGTCACCTATGAAGAGATGCAGGGATATCCACTCGCTCCGTCCGCTCATCATTATATCCGCCATATGCTGACCGTCGCACATGAGGGTAGTCTTGGGGAAATCATGGCCGTGCTGCTACCATGTCCATGGACATATCTTGAAATTGGACGCAGGCTAATGGATGAGGTAAGACCAGACGAGTCTCATCCGTTCTATGAGTGGATTTGCTTCTATGGCAACCAAATTGAAGATGTAACCTTCAAATATCGAGAGCGTGTGGATGCTTGGGCGAAAGTCGCCACGGCTGCCGAGCGAGAGCGGATGATTGAGCATTTTATGCTAAGCTGCCAGCTGGAATATATGTTCTGGGATATGGCTTATAAGCAGGAACAATGGCCCGTCCAGATGCGCGCTACGGTCTTGGAATAATCAGTATAGATGAGAGAGGATAAACATGATGAATATATGGGAACAAAGTTATTCGGCGCTCCTGACAAAGGTACAAAACAGCAACCCCCTCGTTCATAATATAACCAATGTGGTGGTCACCAACTTTACAGCCAACGGCCTATATGCACTAGGGGCCTCCCCGGTGATGGCTTATGCACCCGAGGAAGTAGCAGATATGGCCAAAATAGCGGGCGCCGTCGTGTTAAATATCGGTACGCTAAACCGTGAGCTGGTGGATGCCATGATCCTTGCTGGACAATCGGCGAATGCTCACGGTGTTCCAGTTCTGTTAGATCCGGTCGGTGCAGGAGCGACTAGCTTTAGAACCGAGTCAGCACTACGAATTCTAAACGAGGTTAACATCTCACTAGTACGAGGCAATGCAGCCGAAGTCGCTCATCTGATCGGAGAAGCCCGAGAAATTAAAGGGGTAGATGCAGGCGACAGTGCTGACAGCAGTAATGTCGATCTGGCAGTTCGGGCTGCGCAAACGCTCCATACCATGGTTGTCATCACTGGAAAAGAGGACGTCATCACCGATGGGGTTGAAGTACGATTGATTAGTGGCGGAGACGCGCTGCTTACGAAGGTAACCGGAACAGGCTGCCTGCTGACCTCTGTGTTGGGCGCCTTTGCAGCAGTTGAACCCAACCTGCTGCTCGCAGGCACAGCAGGTTTGGCATTTTACGGTGCAGCAGCTTCTCGAGCCGCAGCGCATACCGCAAAGCTGGGGCCAGGCAGCTTCCAGATTGCCTTTCTCGACGAGCTTGCCAAACTACATACTGGTTCGCTAGAGGGGCATGTCACGATCCGTGAAGCTGGAACAACTACAACAGGTGGTGCGCGATGAGAAACGTGCATGTACCGAGAGCGCTGACGATTGCCGGTTCAGACAGTGGCGGCGGGGCTGGAATTCAAGCCGATCTCAAAACCTTTCAGGAGCTTGGCGTATACGGTATGTCAGCTATTACGGCCATAACGGTACAAAATACTTTGGGAGTTCACGGTGTATATCCGCTGCCACAGGAAGCAACAGCGCAACAGATCGAAGCTGTAGGATCAGATCTTGGAGTCGACGCCCTAAAGACTGGCATGCTATTTGATGCAGGCATCATCCGTCTTGTGGCCGAGCAGATCCGAAAGTTCGGCTGGGAAAAGGTTGTCGTCGATCCTGTAATGATTGCCAAAGGGGGCGCAAAGCTGCTGCAACCAGAAGCGGTGCAGGCATTGAACGACGACCTGCTCCCCTTGGCACTGGTCGTCACACCAAATATCCCGGAAGCGGAGGCCTTAACCGGGATAAGCATTCGTACGATGGAAGGACGCCGGGAAGCTGCGAGACATATTAGTAGCCGGGGTCCCAAATTCGTTGTGATCAAGGGCGGCCACGATGAGGAGAGCGAAAACAGCGGTCAGGTCATTGACCTGCTCTTTGACGGAACAGCCTTCACAGAGCTGGGCGGCAAGCGGGTGCGAACTGTCCACACACACGGAACAGGATGTACGTTCTCAGCAGCGATTACCGCTGAATTAGGGAAAGGCGTGTCTGTACCGGAAGCTATTTGGAATGGAAGAGCCTTCATTCAGGCGGCGATTGAGGATACATTGTATTTGGGCCAGGGACACGGTCCAACCAACCATTGGGCCTATCGCCGTAGTCAGGAGACACTCCAATGAGCGGTCGAATATTACCTGAGACCATGCGCCGGCATTTACAGATGTATCTGGTTGTTGGAAGCGTGAACTGCCTCGCGGAACCAAATCGGGTCGTGCAGGAGGCTCTTGCTGGCGGCACAACCATGATCCAGTTCCGGGAAAAGGGCCGTAGCGCGTTAACAGGGGTGCCTATGTTCAAACTTGCGCGTCAGCTACAAGATCTGTGCCACCACGCTGGTATCCCCTTTATCGTCAATGACGATGTGGAGCTGGCTCTTGAGCTCAACGCCGACGGTGTTCACATCGGTCAGGACGATGAATCGGCTGATTCTGTGCGTACGCGGATCGGAAACCGAATCCTTGGCGTCTCCGCCCATACGATTGAGGAAGCTCGTCGAGCCATTCTGCAAGGTGCGGACTACCTCGGCGTCGGACCCATCTATCCCACCATCTCGAAGGACGATGCTCAAGCCGTGCAGGGTCCAGCCATTTTGCATGAGATGCGCAAAGCGGGAATTGACCTTCCGATCGTCGGGATCGGTGGCATTACGGTAGACCGTGTGGAGGAAGTGGTAGGTGTGGGTGCCGATGGTGTAGCGGTGATTTCGGCTGTGACGCAGGCAAAACAGATTCGAGCTGCTGCAGAGGAATTAAAGAAAAAGGTAGTGCTAAGCATCAAACATCCGGGGATGTCCCAAAAGCTATAAAATGCTATGTCCCTTCCTTCACCCCATTATGTCACTTTTATTGTTTACGCAAGAGCCTCATTTCCACTAATAAAGTAGAAATGAGGCTCTGTGTTGTCATAAAATTAATCTTTTACAGCTTGATTTCTTGTGTTCTTTTTCTCAGCAATAAGTAATCCTAGCAAAATGTACCCCCTGTACAATATCCCCATGAACAGAACAATACCAACGATTGAAACAAGAATAAGTAGAATATTCGCTACAAATAAAATAATTGCCATAGTCAAAATATCACATCCCCCAAATGATACTGATTTTTAAGCGTTCCTATCCCCAGTGCACTTGAGCTCGTTGAATACCTGATTAACTATAAATATATGTCAATCGTCTTTTCTAATATTCGTATAGCATTCGAGAACAATTAGAAAACGATATTTAATTATATTGGTTTTTGGTTCCCCACTCACATAACCCTTCCAAAACAGGCAATAGTGTTTCCGCTTTTTCTGTGAGACTGTACTCGACTTTAGGCGGAACTTGAGGATACTCTTTCCGGTTCACCAATCCATCCGCTTCCAATTCCTTTAGCTGTGAACTCAATGTTTTGTATGTAATAGCTCCGATTTGTCTTTTCAGATCATTAAAGCGAACCACTTGGTTTTCAGCCAGAAGATAAATAATAACCATTTTCCATTTACCACCAATGACTGACACTGTATAACCAAAAGGTGTATCTTCAATATTTTTAACTTTACCTTTAAATTCAGCCATACTCATATTCACACTATCCTTTCGGGTAGTACCTATCAAATTAGTGCGTACTACGTTTTTATTTGCGTTCAGTTTATACTAACCGTAATTTGAAGTAAAGGAGAGAAAATATGACTAAAACAATACGCCTGTTAATGCCGCAATGGCAAGGAGGAAACAATCCTAACTACTCTTTTGGAGCTGAACTGCTGGCTTGGCTAGCCCCAGACAATGATCAACCCCTTATTCATGTTCCAGTTCAAGCTTATGATGGAACTCCGCTTGATAACGAGAACGGTATGTATGGGAGAAAACAGCTACTTGAACAATTAGAGGCTGCTCAACATATCATTGACGCTCATAAGCCAGATCGCATAGTAATGTTTGGTGGTGACTGTTTAGTCGAGCAAGCCCCGTTTGCCTATTTGAACGAACGATACGGCGGAGAATTAGGGCTAATTTGGATCGATGCTCACAGTGATTTAGTTAGATATGTGGGCTATGATAACGGACATACATTACCACTTGGGAATCTGTTGGGAGAAGGAGATGAGGAGTTTGCAAAACATGTGAAAGTTCCTCTTAAGCCTGAAAATGTCTTTATCGCTGGATTAGCAGCTCCTACAGAAGAAGAAACAAAAGCATTTTCAGAGACATTTCAAAGGTTAGGTGTTACCACTACAGAAACAGATACTGAAGTAATTCAAAGATTAGGGATTCGAACTGCTGGGACCCAAGAGTTAACGACCAGTACCGAATCAATAAAAGAGTGGATTAAAGAAAGCGGCATCAAGCACCTGGCGATTCACCTTGATTTAGATGTACTTGATCCAAAAGCATTTCGTTCTTTATTATTCGCCAACCCTGAAGCTCCCTATAATCTTTCTCCTGCGGGAACAATGCAAATACCTCAACTACTTCATCTGATTAAAGAACTATCTGAAGAAACCGATGTAGTTGGGTTAGGTATAACCGAACATATGCCGTGGGATTCCATTAACTTAAAGAATCTGCTTGGGGAAATACCTATTTTGAATCATTAATTCTACTTACGATCTATACATGTTTTTTTGACTTAATTTTCGAAATGGAATTATTAGAAATTCGTTTGAATTAGAGTATTGTGTAAAGAAAGGACTTCTGGGGATTTATGCTGTTATGGAGTCCTTTTTTATTTTTTACTTTTTATTTTCATTTATTAATTTTAGTACTGGATTAAGGAACTCTTCAAAAAAGAAGTCGCCTCCCTCACCCGGAGTTAGTGCTTTATTATGATCAAAAGATTCGAAATCTTCTGGTACCGAAATATGATAGAGCGTGCCAAAGTGAGTATCAGTTAACCTATATTGCATAAAATAACACCTCAATTATGTGACTTGAATAGCTCAGCACCGGATAAAAAGGAATACTCAGGAGATCAAGTAGTCGCTCGCTCTACTAATTTGAATTCCAAGGGATGTAATTCTTCATGTAGCCCCTCTAGGGCATTTCGAATCATAATGAATGCATTTTCCGCTTGCTTGTCAATCGGGTAATGAATGGTGGTTAAATCAAGCAAATGCGAAATTTCGGTGTTATCAAAGCCCACCACTGCAACATTACTCGGGACCGAAACACCGAGCCTACGTGCTTCGGTCAAAAGTCCTGCAGCCAAATAATCGGTAGAACAAGCGAAGGCATCCGGCTTGTTGGATTGTTCGCCCCACCAGTGAGCAATTTGTTCACCCGCTTCTATTGAATTTAAGCCATAAAAATGCGAGAAAGCATCAGCGTTCAAATCATATTTTTTGCAAAAATCATGATAAGCCCGGATGCGCTCTTTTGTATTCAGCCCCCTCATATTCCCATATACATTCACAATGCTGCGATAGCCTCTGGCATACAGATGCTCCAGCGCAAGCATGTACCCCTGATACTGGTCCATAAATACAGACGGGATTGCCTCAATGTTTACACGCTGCCATGTCACAATTGGACCATATTTGGTGTAGTGCTCAATCACACTCCACTCATTGACGCGAATCATACAGACCAAGGCGTCCAGTTGCTTTCTCCGCAACATTTCCAGTGCTTCAAGCTCCCGCTCCTTCTCTCCATTCGTAATAAATAGTGACATATTAAAACCATGCTCCTGGGCATAGGTTGTAAATCCACGCACAAATGAACCCAATGAATCATTAAAAGAAATTGAAATAATTCCTATGAGCTTGGTCATGCCCTTTTTTAATGAAACCGCATTCAAATTAGGTACATAATCCAGTCGGTCTATGACCTCCTGTACACGCTGCCTTGTCGGTTCACTTACGTACGGATGGTTATTAATGACACGGGACACCGTTGCCGAGGATACACCCGCCAGCTTTGCAATTTCATGAATATTTGCCACATTTCTCACCTCGTTCTTTCTATTTTAGCATGTTCGTGTTTAGCATGTTTCGTGGCCCCGCCCTATAATTGTCACCTTCCCCAAATAAGTTTTTTAAAAGCGCTTGACCTGTAATGCATTACAGGGATTACAGTGAATTTGAGCTTAAGAAAGAGGTTTTAAAAAACATACTCAGGAGGCACTAACCATGAAAAAAGGCATAAAGATCGCAACTATTGGCGGAGGCTCCAGCTATACACCAGAATTAGTAGAAGGTTTTATCAAACGTTATGCAGAGCTTCCCATCCGGGAATTATGGCTGGTAGATATTGAAGCAGGACGCGAGAAACTGGAGAACGTAGGGGCCATGGCCCAACGGATGGTGAAAGCCGCCGGCATTGATTGTGAAGTACATTTGACACTGGATCGTCGGGAAGCCTTGAAGGATGCCGATTTTGTAACGACCCAATTTCGGGTAGGCTTATTGGAAGCCCGGATTAAAGATGAAAGTATTCCGTTAAAACACGGTATGATCGGTCAGGAAACCAATGGGGCTGGTGGGATGTTCAAAGCTTTTCGTACCATACCCGTTATCCTCAGTATCGTAGAAGATATGAAAGAACTGTGTCCGAATGCATGGTTGATTAACTTCACCAACCCTGCGGGCATGGTCACCGAAGCTGTGCTTCGTTATGGTCAGTGGGATAAAGTCATCGGATTATGTAATGTTCCAATCGGCGCGATCAAGAGTGCATCGGCTGTGCTGGACAAACCGGAAGAAGAGCTGTTCTTTAAATTTGCAGGAATTAACCACCTTCATTGGCACAAAGTTTATGATAAAACTGGAGAAGAATTAACAGAACAAGTTATCGAAGGACTGTATGCTCCTGGCGCAAAACCGGAGAAGGTCGTTGAAAATATTAAGAACATGCGCTTCCTGTATGATCAGGTTCGTCAATTGAAAATGCTACCTTGTCCTTACCATCGGTATTACTATATGACCGATAACATGCTCAAGGAAGAATTAGAGGAGGCCAAAAACGAAGGAACTCGGGGCCAAGTCGTCAAACGTCTGGAAGAAAGTCTGTTTGAATTGTACAAAGATCCGAATCTGGATTACAAACCAGAGGAATTATCCAAACGCGGCGGTGCGCATTACAGCGATGCTGCCTGTGAAATCATCAACTCTATTTATAACAACAAAGGCACATTGATGGTAGTTAGTACGCGTAACAACGGTGCGATTGATGATGTCCCTTATGATAGCGCCATCGAAGTAACTAGTGTTATTCGCGCGCATGGTGCGGAGCCTGTCAACTTTGGCAAATTCCCTCCAGCACAACGGGGACTGCTGCAAGTCATGAAGGCGATGGAAGAGCTGACCATTGAAGCGGCGGTCACTGGTGACTATGCGACAGCACTGCAAGCCTTCACCTTGAATCCGCTCGTTCCAAGCGGCGATATCGCCCAAACTGTGCTGGATGAATTGCTGGAAGCACACAAAGAGCATCTGCCGCAATTTTTTGCTCATAAAGAGAAGGCGACAGTATAAAGCCAGAATCAATGATACTGCCGGAACACAAAAAAACTTCCTAATATTGAATTAGGAAGTTTTTGCTACGTCCCAGGAGGGATACTCTCCCTACGGTCGAGACTGCGAAGTTTATGCTAACGATGCTTAGCTCCGACGTCCCCCCAAGGGGTTCTCATCCCACTGGAACACAAAAAAAACTTCCCAATATTGAATTAGGAAGTTTTTGCTATACGTCCCAGGAGGGATTCGAACCCCCGACCGACGGCTTAGAAGGCCGTTGCTCTATCCAGCTGAGCTACTGGGACAAAATGATAATCCATAAAACCTTATGTATTCAGTGCATTAATGATTATATCACATTTTGGGCAACTGTCAAAAGCATTTTTTCATTATACAGGAAAGCAGGCTGCAAAAGGAATCATTTGGACGCTAACGGGGTATTATGTACAAAGAACGATGCCAAAAAGGAGGGGTTAATCCGTGAGAGGCCTTTTGTCTTCACTTTGTTATTTTAGCATTTTTTTCGCACCTTTTCTGGTGCCGGTCATTGTGTGGATTGCAGTCCGGGACGAATATGTTCAGGGACACGCGAAAAAAGCCATTTTATCGCACATTTTCCCCATTATTGCGGCGATTCCGCTAGTTTATTTTATTATCACTGCCAATCATGCAGGCTCGGTTATCGGGTTTGTAATGCTATTCGTAGTGGTCTATCTCGGCGTTTTTGTCTATAACATCTACAAAGGGATCATGACGCTGCGTGAAGCGGCCTAATTCAAAAGAAGCCTCTCGCATTCGCAATTTTGACGAATACAGAGGCTTCTTCAGGGTCATTTATAAATGAGCGTTTCTCAGTTTATGACTGTTTATTTATTACCGAAGCGTCTAGGACTTCTTCGCACCTCATGTCTTACATTTTTCTCCATCACTTCTTCCGCGAACTCATTGTTATGAATATAACTGCTGCCTTTGTTTTTCTTATACTTCGATTTGCCGTCTATGATTTCCCCCTCCTTTCACGCTGATCTGGCGATGGCGCCGGTGTCCAAATTAACAAAAGCCGAGGTATAGCACACCATATCCTCATGCCCCGAACTCCTTGGCAAACTCTGTACTAAGCTGCCCATAGGAGAGCAATTCCCTTTTGAACTTTTCCCGTTCCTCACCAGCGGTAATGTGCGTAGAGTCCGTAAAAGCCTTGTCGGTCACTTCTTCAAATGCCGAATGCAGATTATTGTCATACCAATCCAGCTCCAGATCGGCATCATTGCGGATGATCCGTACCATGTCATAATCAGGCTGACCATCCTTCTGATTCGTAGCTGTGATATAAACCAGCAGCTCCGGGTCATCTGCGGCACCGGGACGCACTTCTACCTCAGCACAGCGCACTCCGTCAAGTTCAGTGAAGCGGCGTATTTTGGCATCCTTGATGTAGTACATTGTCTCCCTCCTTCCTCACGTGTAGGCGGGTTGCCCCATCTGTAGTTTTCGGAACGGACAGACATTTTATGCTTCTTTTCGGCATATATACTGATGAACTGGGGATTTAGTTTTTGATTCATTCCAACACTGGATGAACACGACAAAGAGAGGATGAATAGACATGTGCGGAATTACAGGTTTCATACAGTGGAACGGAGATTTAATGCATCAATCTGAGCTGCTGCTAAATATGACGCAAACGCTCTCCGATCGCGGACCGGATGCTGCGGGTACCTGGATATCCAATCCGTGTGCCTTCGGACACCGAAGACTAAGCGTAATGGACCCGGAAAACGGCGCTCAGCCCATGATCCGGCAGCTTGAGGATATCACTTATACGATTGTATATAACGGGGAAATATATAACGCGCCTGAGCTGAAAAAAGAGCTGCAACAACGTGGGCATTTTTTCCGTACACAATGTGACACAGAGGTACTGCTCGAATCTTATATCGAATGGGGCCCGGATTGTGTAGATCGGTTGAACGGCATTTTTGCGTTTGCGGTCTGGGATAGTGAGCGGGAGCAGGTATTTCTGGCACGAGATCGACTGGGAGTGAAGCCGCTATTTTATAGCCAAACTGAAGATGTATTTGTATTTGGCTCCGAACCCAAAGCCCTACTCCAGCATCCAGCGGTAGAGGCGGCAGTAGACGCCGAGGGATTGGCAGAAATTTTTATCATTGGGCCTGCACGCACCCCCGGACACGGCGTCTATTCGTCGATGAAGGAGCTGCGTCCCGGGCATACCCTCACCTACAGTCGCGACGGCGTACGCATTCAAGCCTATTGGAAGCTGGAAAGCATTGCGCATGAGGATAACACCGAAGAAACGGCACTCAAGGTACGAGAACTGTTAATGGATACCGTGGAACGGCAGCTTATTTCGGATGTACCGGTATGTACCTTATTGTCTGGCGGGCTGGATTCAAGTGCTCTGTCCGCATTAGCAGTTGATTATTACAAACGTACCGGGCAGGGACAAGTTCATACGTATTCGGTCGATTATGTGGACAACGACAAGCATTTTAAAGCCCATGCGTTCCAGCCCGGAGCCGATGCTCCCTGGATACAGCGGATGGTCGATGAATTAGGGACAAATCATCACTGGATTGAATTCGATACACCAGAAGTTGTAGCCGCTCTGAGCAACTCCACGCTAACGCGGGATTTACCCGGCATGGCGGACGTGGATTCGTCACTGTATCTCTTTTGCCGGGAGATTAAAAAGGGCGCTACTGTTGCCATTTCTGGTGAAGCAGCAGATGAAGTGTTTGGCGGATATCCGTGGTTCCATCGGGAGGATATGCTGAACTCAGGCACATTCCCGTGGGCGGTTGCTCCCGATATGAGAGCGAGTCTGCTATCCCCCGAAGTGCGGGACTGGATCAAGCCGCTGGAGTATTTGAACGACCGTTACTCAGAAGCAGTCGGAGAAGTACCAAAGCTACCGGGGGAAACAGGAAAAGCTGCGCAAATGCGCGTCATGTCCTATTTGAACATCACCCGCTTTATGCCTACCCTGCTGGATCGCAAGGATCGGATGAGTATGGGGGTCGGACTCGAAGTACGGGTGCCGTATTGCGATCATCGGTTGGTGCAATATGTATGGAACATTCCGTGGAGCATTAAGATGACAGGCGGACGTGAAAAAGGTATTTTGCGCAAGGCGCTGGAGGGCGTATTGCCGGATGATGTGCTGTATCGTAAAAAAAGCCCGTATCCTAAAACGCATAATCCCTCCTATCTTGCCGCTGTGAAAAAGCAGGCGCTGCAACTGCTGGATGATTCCTCTTCCCCACTGCTCAAGCTGATCGATACGAAAAAGATACGGGATATTGCCGCCTCACCGGAGGCATCCACCAATCTGCCTTGGTTTGGCCAGCTAATGTCGGGTCCGCAGTTGTTTGCTTACTTGACCCAAGTGGATAACTGGCTACGCACTTACAAGGTGGCTATTCGATAAAATGTGCTAACTGCTTAAGCCGTAAACTACGAGATGGTAACCGCCTGTTTTTCTCAATGCATGCTATACGTGGAACAGAAAATACCAAAAAGGCTATCCGCGCCTATGACTGACGGATAGCCTTTTTTTCGTATATGACAGGTATATATTCAACCTGCTGCCAAACTATGCCTGTGGATTTCCCAGCTTTGTTGCCAAATTACGCAGGGCTATGCCTCGATGACTGATAGCCTGCTTTTGTTCCAACGTCAGCTCCGCCATTGTCTTTTCAAACTCTGGCAAATAGAACAGCGGATCATACCCAAACCCACCGCTGCCTGCGGTTTCAGTCGTAATCCAGCCTTCCACGGAGCCCGTCGATTCCAACGTCTCCCCAGTCTGTGGATTATACAGAATCAAGGTACAGACGAATTGAGCCGGGCTTAGCAAAGGCTGTCCGGTATCATCACCAAGCTGCTTTGATTCCAGAACATCAAGCAGCTTGATATTGTTTTCGTGATCGCTGGCGCCTTCTCCCGCATAACGGGCCGAATATACGCCTGGCGCACCATCCAGCAAATCCACGCACAGGCCGGAATCATCGGCCAGCACAGGCAATCCGAGCACATCTCCCACCGCTTTGGCTTTTTTCAGCGCATTTTCGGCAAAGGTTGTGCCATCCTCAACGACATCAGGAATGTCTGGATAATCGTACATACTTCTGACTTCCTTGCCAAACGGCGCAAAAGCATGTGCAAATTCCCGCACTTTCCCTTTATTCTTCGTAGCGACAATGACAACCGGACCATCCAGTCGCATTAGGCCCCAGCTCCTGTACGTCCAGCACCGATCTTATCGGCAATCGGTCCGAGCACTTCTTTTTGGCGCTCGATCATTTGCAAAATCCCTTGTTCACCCAAGCTAAGCAGCTGATCCAATTCATGACGGTCAAATGGGCTTTCTTCCCCCGTACCTTGCAGCTCGACGTATTTTCCACTGCCAGTCATGACGAGATTCATGTCCACCTTGGCCTTGGAATCCTCTTCATAATTCAGATCCAGCAGCGCCTTGTCACCAACAACCCCTACGCTGACGGAAGCCAGAAAATCCGTAATAGGGAAAATAGGCAACTTGTGCTGGATCGCAATTTTATTTACTGCAATCGCCAACGCTACGAAAGAACCGGTAATGGAGGTTGTACGCGTCCCGCCGTCCGCCTGAATGACGTCACAGTCCAACGTAATCGTCCGTTCACCAAGCGCCTGCAAATTGACAACCGAACGCAACGCTCTTCCGATCAGACGCTGAATTTCCATAGTACGGCCTGTCAGCTTGCCGCGCGCAGCTTCACGCTGATTGCGGCTATGTGTCGCCCGCGGAAGCATGGAATATTCGGCGGTCACCCAGCCTTTTCCTTGGCCCTTCATAAAGGGAGGAACGCGCTCTTCCACTGTAGCCGTACAGATGACTTTCGTCTCGCCAACCTCTATAAAAACAGAGCCCTCCGCGTATTTATTTACTCCTGCTGTCAATTTCATCGGGCGCAGCTCATCACCGTTTCGTCCGTTAGATCTACTCATGCTTTTTCCTCCTACGTCGTATGCAACCTGTTCTTATATGTTTATTTTACCAAAGTGTGCAGGCAAAAGCACCCCAATGACGATTCCCTGTCCTTAAAGAGGAATTTCGTTAATGTGCTGCGGCTTGGCTACAGGCTCTCCATAATTTTGATTATTTTGTCCAATCACGCTTTTCTCACCATTCAGTTCAATGCGAATCTTCGTTTTGACCGCATCATCCGAATTGTCCGCTGCTGTCAGTACGACCGATTCCAAAAATTCAGCAGGTACGGCCTCCCCTTTGGCAAACATATCATCCGAGAGTGATACCGTAATGACGTTATCTTTGGAGCGTTCTACCGATTTCAGCGCCGTCTCCCCTGTCATCACTTCCTGCAATCCATCCTTGGTCTGTGGACCTTGAATTAATTGATGTAGAGCGGACTGGACACGATCTTTTTCCGGACTGACCAGTCGTGTTACAGGTACATAATATTGTACTCCAGCAGGCGAAGATGAAGAGAAATATACGGTGACTGGACTGGAATCCAGAGGGGTCACACCATGACCGACCTCCAAATTAATCCCTACTGCGCGCGTGAGCGGATGGTCCAGTGGTGTGCCGCCAACAGGCATTTCGTTCAGCTTTTTACCATCCACCCAAATCTGCACGCTTTTAATATCGGGACGGTCGGTCAAGGTCCAAGCCAAGCTTTCCATTAATTTGCGTTCTTCCTGTGGCTTATAGTTGGCGAAAGATTTGTTAAATTCGACAACAGCCAGCTTGTTATCCTTGTCCACTGTCACACTTTTCACTTCTGTACCCTGAGGCAATACACCTTTAAATCCTTCTGGTAATAAGCCGGCATAAGGCCCGCCCTCAACCAGTGTTTCCAGCGCCGACTTGGCATCTGCCTGTACATCGCCTGAAGCAATCGGTAAAGATACAGGGGCCAGCAAGCCGTTATGATCTTGCAAAAAAACAGCCCTCAACTGCCCGGTAGTGGCAGGTGCTTTTCCGGTTACAGCCTTAATCATGGACTGCTCTGTCGTGGACGGCGGAGGGTCAATGGACGCGGCTTCGTTGCCGAAAAGGCTGCATCCGGACAACAACAGAGGCAGGGATAGCAGCCCGGCTACAGAGGTCATACGCCATGGGTGTTTTATGTTCATAAATGAAGTTCCTCCCTAACAATTTTGTACAGATTGTACTAATATGTATACGAGCCCCGCGTAAAAAATAACTACTTTTTTAGCAGACTGGACACACTGGTCATAATTGCAGTAGAAAATTAGGATCTACACGAGGAGGGTAACTTCAACTTTATGGACAAGAAAAAAGTACCTTACAGCCTGAATAGTAAAAAGGTAGCCGATGCCACCCGTGAGTGGCTGCACAAGCGTGGTGTAAGTATGACTGAAATCGCAGAACTGGTTATGCTTCTACAGAAAAAATATTACCCGAACCTAACGATGGAAGAATGTATGGACAATGTGGACAAGGTGTTAATGAAGCGCGAGGTTCAAAATGCCGTGCTTACGGGCATCCAGCTAGATATTCTCGCGGAACAGGGGGCTCTTCTTCCCCCATTGCAGGATATGATTGAGAATGATGAGGGATTATACGGAGTGGATGAAATTCTAGCCTTTTCCATCGTCAATGTGTACGGCAGTATTGGATTTACCAATTACGGTTATGTCGATAAGCTCAAACCGGGTGTGCTGGAACGCCTGAACGATAAAAGCCTTGGGCCGATTCATACGTTTCTGGACGACATTGTGGGTGCGATTGCAGCCTCGGCCAGCAGTCGTATCGCCCATCGCAAGCAGGCAGAGCGCGAGCAGGAGCTTGGAGAAGAAAGCGCACCGAATACAACACGGTAACAATGACATGTCAGTTGCAAACAATGCGTTGGATTACAATAGATATATACAGGGTAAGAGGAGAACTAGACATGACAGACGTAATTGCCGGATATACATTCCGTACGATGCAGGCTGATGATTACGATCAGGCCATTGAGCTGTGGAATGGCTTAGACGGATTGGGATTAAGTGAGGCCGATTCACCGGAGCGGATTGCACGATTTTTGCAGCGGAATGAAGGACTTAGCTTTGTCTGTGAGTACGCTGGAAACATCATAGGCACGATTTTAGCAGGCCATGATAGTCGCAGAGGGTTTCTGTATCATCTGGGTGTAGCCACAGAACAACGTGGTCATGGGATTGCGCCCAGACTGGTGGATAAAGCGTTATCTGCTTTGCTTAAAGAAGGTATTGATAAATGCCATCTGTTTGTGATGGAGCATAACATAGGAGGTCAACGCTTCTGGTCAGCTAACGGCTGGGAGAAGCGAGATGGGATTTTATTATATTCGCGAGATCTAGGATAGCATCTGAACGCTTGATCTATATAAATTAGGAACGCCGGGGCTGCTGATTCTATTGAATTAGAAGCAATCAGACCCGGCATATAAGAAATCTCAGCTTATTGAGCGGTAATCCTGATTAAAGTATAGGCTATCTTGATTCATAAATTGCAATCAATTTTGAGGTCGTAGTGTACGTTCCACAATGTTAAGTGTGGATTGACGAGAGAAAAATCGGGATACTTGGGCTACCCAATAGTTTTGTCGACCCGATATCATATGACTGCGCCCTTTTTCAAATGCTTTCAAGGCATTATTGACGACAGTCTGGGGTGTTTCTCTGGAACCTACAGAGGCTTCACTGGAGCCTACCACATCAAAAAATGAGGTTTCGGTTGCACCTGGACAGAGGGCGAGCACTTTGAGTCCTCGTTTTCGATTTTCGGCCCACAGCGCCTCGCTAAACGAAAGTACGAATGCTTTGGTTGCTCCATATACGGCCATATAGGGATCAGGCTGAAATGCAGCGGTGGATGAAACATTGATGAGTCCCCCATCCCGGTTACGCAACAAATCAGGCATAAATGCATGTGTGATATCGACTAAAGCAGCCACATTGAGCATCACTTCCTCATGCTGTCTTTCTCCTGAAACCTGCTCAAAGTACCCGTAGGTGGCAAAACCGGCGTTGTTGATAAGAAGATCTACCTTGAGTTGTTGATTTTGAACCTCCTGATGCAATGTTTGGGGAGCTTCTGACGAAGATAAATCCAGCGCAATCACCGTAGCTTTTACGTTATATTTAGCGGAGAGTTCTTTCGCCAGTGCTTTTAGTTTTTTTTCATTGCGCGCTACCAAAATGAGATTACATTGCTTAGCCGCGAGCGAATAGGCAAATGCCTCACCAATCCCGGATGAAGCCCCTGTGATGAGTGCTGTTTTGTTTGCATACCTAAACATGATGATGACCTCCATAGTATCGTCGTTTTATTTAAGAAACACTGTTACCACTACTCTATAATGAACTGAAGCCATCACGATGACGACCTCAGTACACTTCATATTTACGCTGGAGATGAAGAGGGTTTACATACATCGAGCGTATTCTTCAGTGTAAATGCATACACCTCTTGGGCCATGTCCACAGTCAAAAAATGACCTGCAAATTGTAGATGTATCACCCCGTGTAAAGCTGACCACAGCATTCGGACAACCAGCAGTGGGTCCTGTTCTTTCAGTGCTCCCTGCTCCATAGCATGTATGACGGTTTGTAAGATTCGCGATAATGCCGTTGTGGTACCCTCCAAGCTCTGTTCATCCGGCTTAAAATCAGATAATGCCCCGCCAAACATCATTTTGTAATAGGCTGAATGAAGCCGCGCAAATTCCCAATATGCCCAGCATAAAGCTTCCAGATCAGCGAGTACGTTTTTCGTAACAGGTACTTGTTCAAAGGTTTCAGCCAATAGCCGGCATCCATCCAGATACATCTCATTGGCAAGACCGTCCTTACTGCCAAAAATACTGTAAATGATCTTGGTGGAACAGCTTAATTTCTGTGCAACTCGCCGTACAGTCACTGCCTCAGGCCCTTCTTCTGCAAGAAGGATGCATGCGGCATCAATCACATTTTTACGGAGCAATTGCTGCTGCTGTAGCTTCACCTCAGAATAGGTTTTATAAGGTTGCGATGACTCAGACATCGTTCAATGCACTTCCTTTATTCATCTCAGAAACACTGTTTCCTTATAGAATCATAGTATTCCATCCCTAAATGTTTGTCAAATAAAAAAGAGCGCAACATAAGTAGATACACTTACTGCGCTCAGGTTTGGATGTTAAAAATGAAGCTATGTTTTGCGTCCACGATCAATAGGCAATGCCCACCCTTGTGCGGATAAAATCGCAACTTGTCCATTGACGATAGGTAAAATCAGCTGTATCCGCAGTGGTAATTTGTGAGCCGTCTTCGGGCAGAAAATCTTTTTCCACGCGATATACACCTGTACGTCCGCCATCTGGCAAATAGGTTGGACATACGATTGTCCAATCTAGTGCTGATTCACGCAGCAATTCGTACACTCGCCGATGCTCCTCGGCCGCGCGGGTGCTGCGTCGCCGGGTATCGGAGGACTCGTACCGATACAGGCTCGGTTCGGTCCGGCTTTGCAAAATCCCTGCCGTTCCTACTGTTATGAGCCGGTGAATGGACTGCTCCTGCATCAGCCGGATCAGCAGACCTGCACTAACGGATAAGGTGGTGGTTCCATCTGTATTCAGCGCACTGATCACAACTGTTGGCCCGCCTTTCAACGCTTGTGCTACGTCCTCCGCGTTGGTGGCATTACCTTGTACAATTTGCAGCTGTGTCCCGTATTGGGATGCGAAATCCTCCAACTTGTCCGGTGAACGAACTAGGACAGTTACGGTATGACCATCCGCTAACGCATATTCTAATATAAAACGGCCCACACGTCCGGTAGCTCCCAGCAGCAGCAAATTCATAAAAGCCTCTTCCCCGGCATGCATGCCGTTCATGTTGTTCTGTCATGTTGCATTGTCATATCACTATACTCGCTCGTTAACTCCACGCCATTATTGATAGCAAAGAGGATAAAAGCGCGTGATAGGACTCTCCTCACTCATAGAGGCTCGTTCACGGCGCACCAGCTCCACCAGGTGGGCCAGCGTCTCAGACATGGCAAACCTTAGCTGGTGAATTCCCAGCTTGTCGCCAAACACGGCAATGCACAGCTCATAAGCTGTGCTGCCTTCCGGTTGGACGAGCTGCAAGAATTTGTCCAGCCGTTCTTCATGATGCGCCAGCAATGCTTGCGTCCGTTCGCAAAAATATCCAAACGGATTGCGATGCCCGGGATATGCCCATGCCACCTCTAGCCCACCTAGGCACTGCAAGCCGTCTATATAAGACTTCAGCGGCTGGGCATCACTACCGGGCAGCAGACTGATATTAGGGGAAATCTGCGGCAGCACTGCGTCACCGCACAGAATAACGCCGCTATTCGGCTCATATAAGGACACGTGTCCAGGCGCATGCCCTCCAGTCTCTACGGGCATCCAGCTGCGTCCGCCTAATTCCAGACGAGCGTCTATTCCGGTAGGAATGAAGGTAATCTCAGGCTGCGGATTCACTTGCAAATAAGCCTGCTGCATATGTAATTCCAAGGCTGATACCTGTTCCAAAGGAAAGCCATGCTGGACAAAAAAGCTGGGCAGCCTCTTCTCCATAGCGGTCGTCAATTCTGGAGCGTCCCACATCATCATCGCTTCCTGATGGCTGCGAGCTGACATATGTACGCGAGCCTGACCTTGCTGCTGCATCCACCCCGCCAGTCCATAATGATCGGGGTGATGATGAGTCACCACAATGTCTGAAATATCCTCAAAGGACATTCCCAGCTGTTGGAACACATATGCCCATTCCGCCTCTGTATCCAGATTGCGCGGACCTGGGTCTACAATTGTAAAACCGTGCTGTCCCTTGAGCACATAGCTATTCACCCAGCGCAGCGGAAAGGACATGGATATTTTGACCTGAAAGCCTCCATCTATTCGCTCACACGGCGTAAGCTCTGGCAATTTCATGGCTTCCCCTCCGGCCTTCTGTTTCAAGCCCGCACACCGACAAAAATCATTCGGGGCGAAGCATCTTCTATATATTGATCTTCATCATAACTTCCGTGCACCTGCTCTACGGATAGCCCGGCTTGTTCTAGCAATCCACGGAACTTTTCATACGGATATAGCTTTACTCGCTCATAGTACACACGCGCAGGTTGTGCGTCAGCATGAGTGGCATCCAGCTCAGAGGCTGCTTCTGTGGTCGTCACAGATGCGGCTGATCGGATGGCAATTTGCTTTTTCACAAATCCATCTTCAATGACCCGATGCTCCTCAATCCAATTTCCCTCATCCTCCCGGGACGAATGCGGTACCAAATGTGCAGCTACGTAGGAAGGGTTCAAATAATCTATAATAAAACGACCTCCCGGTTTCAACAGCCGATAAATTTCCTTTAATACCTTAAGCTGCTCCTCATCCTTCTCAAAATAACCAAAGGAGGTAAACAAATTGACCACCGCATCAAAGCTTTCATCCAGCGGCACCGCTCTCATATCCCCTTGATGCCAGCTTACCCGCCCTTCGGAATCCGCCGCATGCGCCTCTCTCAGCAGTACATTGGACAGGTCCACACCCGTCACCTTATACCCTGCATCGGCGAGCGCAAGCGAATGACGTCCCATCCCGCAGCATAAATCCAATACGCTGGAACCTTGCGGTAATTTGAGCCAGGAGATCATTTTTTGCACTTCCTGATAGGCTCCCTGAAAGTCGCGATGCTTGTATACCAATAAATAATCTTCCCCAAAGCTTTGCTCGTACCATTCTGCCATATCGTTTCTCCTCCATGAACTCATTTCGCTCTATTACATACTATATTAGCTTTTTCAAACTGGAAACTCAAAAACATTACGAATAAGCATTTTGCAAAAGCACCAAGCTTCCTGACATGAGAGCATGTTACAATAACCGTATTTGAGCTTAAATAATCATAGGAACTTCATACCCACTTCATGTGATTGATCCCATTTTATCATTAAAATGAATCATGGGAATGCCTTTAGAGAGGTTTCATGCAGGAAAGGAGCGGTAAAGTTATGATTCAAATTGGACTGACGGGTTGGGGCGATCACGATGACTTGTATCCAACGGGCACTAAAGCTAACCAAAAACTAAGTGTCTATGGAAGCCATTTTCCCGTAGTAGAGATGGATAGTTCTTTTTATGCGGTACAGCCTACGGATCGTATGGCACGCTGGGCGACGGAAACTCCAGACTCCTTTTCATTTCTCGTCAAGGCCTATCAAGGCATGACCGGCCATACCCGCGGCAAACAGCCTTACTTCAAAACCATTGATGCGATGTATGAAGCGTTGCACGCATCCATACTGCCTCTTCGCGAAGCGGGCAAGCTTAAAGCCGTGCTGTTTCAATACCCGCCCTGGTTCGACTGTACACGTGAGAATGTCGCCATATTGCGAGACACGAAAAATAGGATGGGAGAGGTCCCATCCGTACTTGAATTCAGACATCAAAGCTGGTTCACACCAGAATTTCGGAAGCAAACGCTGGCATTTATGCGTGAAGAAGGCTGGATACATAGCGTATGCGACGAGCCGCAGGCAGGCCCCGGGTCAGTTCCCATTGTACCGCTGGCTACAGACAGCAACCTGACCATTGTACGTCTCCACGGACGGAACATATCAGGCTGGAATCAAAGCTCGGCACCTAATTGGCGGGAGGTTCGTTATCTGTATCGGTACAATGAACAAGAATTGACCGAATGGAAAGACAGATTGCTGGAACTGGAGCAGCAAAGCCGTGAGGTATGCGTTATATTCAACAACAACTCAGGTGGAGACGCCGCTGTCAACGCCAAGCAACTCATGACCATCCTGGGCATGGAGCCTAGACCTTTTCCACCTCGCAAGCCACCTGAAGCGGATCAAGGGCCGGAACAGCTTGAGCTATTTTGACGACCGGGCTGTGGGTGAAAGTTTGGGCATAGCCTCTCTGAGCTTGCGTTCGTTATCCAGCAAATGCGGGTCATCTGGCAAATAACGTAAAGCGACTTGGTTGTGCTCATATGAAGCTTCCAGCTTACCTACATGGGCGTAGCAATGACTGAGTCGTACATGAGGTAACCAAGAGTAGCATGGCAGTGGGACAGGTCTCATACCAGGAAGGTGATGCTGTTGCTCCGATGCTCTTTCATACCAGTATGCGGCAGTACTCCATTCATTTCTTGTGAAAAACCAGTCCCCGATCATGCAGCACAGGTCTGCTTGCGGTACCCCGTATCGAAAAGAGCGTAACAAACGATCCAGCTGTTGTTCGGGCTTTCCGAGATGGAGATAGCATTCAGCCGCTCGCGCACAAGCAGTAATGCGATCCTCCCGGTAGCCGCTCGGCTCCTCCAGCAGATGGTCGAAGCCCTCTGCGGCCTCGGCATATTCCTTACGGTCAAAGCATTCATTGGCGTGAAAATACAGCAGACGCCCTTCCAGCTTGCCGCTTTCGCTGATCCACCGGGCGAGAATACGCTGGTTACGGATCGTATGGTCTTGCATTCGGCGATGTGTCACTGCCACATCCCAATGCACGATTTGCCCCTGAGGTATCACCAGATCCTCATGCAGACGCCCTTCCCAGCGGTATTGTCGCTCCCGCTTCACAAGGCGAATACGGCGTGAGCTGAACAACGGTTCACCCCGCTCACCCTCTGCCAAGTGAAGTGGCATCACCACCGCGTCGATATTTTCGGACAAACGCTGTTTTAAGGAACGAAGACGTTCACGATCGGGTTCCAGCAGCACATCATCCGCATCCAGCCACATGATATAGGAACACGTTGCCTTGTCAAACGATTCATTACGAGCGGCGGCAAAATCGTCCTTCCATTCAAACGTATATATCCGATCCGTATAGCGGGCTGCTATCGTCTTCGTCTCATCCGTTGATCCTGTGTCCACAATGATGATTTCATTCATCAGGTCTGCGACCGAATCCAGACACCGGGACAGTGTTAACGCCTCATTTTTTACGATCATGCACAAGCTGAGGGTCATTGGATGCTCAGTCATCACTTCACGTCATCCCCTTTACCGTTGGCTGACTCTTCCGTTGTTTTTCCGGTAGGACTTGCCATCAGTATATGCACCTCTCCTCTCAGCCTGCGCCTTGTCTATCTGTTCGACATGCGTAACCCTTTCCAACGGCAAAAGTTGTTCCTCCAGTTGCCGGATTCGCTGTACCGCCTTGTCGAGTGCGGCCTTTCGCTGATTCATTTTGCGAACATGCTGCTGCTCCACCAGGCAAAACTGCTCCTCATCCAGTTTCATCCACTCATTCAGTTGCTCTGCCCCTGGCTTGGCCTCACGCAGCTCTTTCGGCTTCTTGCGACCTGCAAAGCACAAATATTTATGATGCACCTCCAGCGTTTGTTCTATAAAGTAAGGGTACAGCACACGGGAGAGACTTCCGGCATAGTAAGTCCGTTTGTGATCGTGAAACGGATGATATCCATAAGGTACAGACAGGACGAGCGTCCCCTTTTTATTCAACAGGCGGTAAGCATGAGCCAGCAGAGTGTCGGGATGCGCAAAATGTTCCAAAATCTCTCCTAAAATAATAGTGTCAAATCCGCCGGGAGGACGTTCAAATTGTGAAATGTCCTTTAACTGAAAGTGGACTCGTCTCCTGACGGGTGCAGATTCCTGTCGAAGCTCTTTTTTTGCATACGAAATGCTGCCCTCTTCCAAATCAATGGCCGTTACCTCAAAGCCTTCCCGCGCGAGCAAAATGGACGTTATCCCCTGACTGCATCCAACATCTAGCACGGTACGTCCCTGTACATGGCGGCAAATCCAATGAATTCGATTGCGGGTGGCTTCATGGGATTCCTCCGAATTGATCTGCCCGTAATAACGTTCGTTTACCTGATCACGGTTAGCCAACAGCGGCGCCCCCTCCGTCACCGGGTTGCCCCAAGATCACGACATGTCCACCTGTGCAGTGTGCAGTCGCATTACGTGTGTCGAAGACCAGCGGAGCATGGTCAACCAACTGTTGGTAGTTCACCACAGAATGGTCTGTCGTGATGACTACGATATCTGCACTTTCCCACAGCTGGGCATTTGCCGTCCGAGATGGAATTTCTTCACCTTTCAGCTTAAAACCCGATACATACGGGTCGGTGAAGCTAACCGAAGCGCCCATTTTAGTTAGATGCTCGAACAAGACAAGCGCTGGGGATTCGCGAACATCATCAATGTCCTTTTTGTAGGCCACACCTGCCAGAATAATATTGGCCTTGTTTATGGCTTTCCCTTCCTGAGCGAGCATGGATTCGATTCGCTCCGCGATATACAGCGGCATACGCCGATTCATGCGGTCTGCCAGATCTACGAATTCCAGCGGAAAACCGTGCTGTTCCGATTTCCACGACAGATATAGCGGATCAACCGGGATACAGTGTCCCCCAATGCCTGGTCCTGGATAGAAAGGCATGTAGCCGAACGGCTTGGTTGCCGCTGCATCCAGTACCTCCCATATATTGATGCCAATTTTCTCACACGCCGCTGTCAGCTCATTGACCATTCCAATGTTGACACTGCGAAACGTATTCTCAAACAGCTTGGCGGCTTCAGCCACAGTTGTCGAGCTAACCGGAACAATCTGATCCAAAAAGGATCCGTAAAAACCTGCTCCTGCTGCCAGACAATCCGGTGTGCAACCGCCGATCACCTTAGGGGTGTTGCGAATGTTAAAATGGACGCTGCCCGGATCGACACGTTCCGGTGAAAAGCACACATAAAAATCCTTACCCACTGTCCATTCCCTGCGCTGCTCTATCACGGGCCGAATCAGTTCTTCGGTCGTTCCCGGATAGGTGGTACTTTCCAGAATCAACAGCGTTTGTCTACGCAAATGAGGTATGGCCTGATCAATGGCTGTCTCAATATAGGACGTATCTGGTTGATGTCCGTCCGTTAGCGGCGTAGGCACACAAATCACGACGATATCCGCATGCTCCAGCACCTTGATATCCGTAACTGGATGCAATTGCTGCCCGATCAGACCTTTCAATGCATCATCGCCAATGTCTATGATGTACGACTTTCCTTGAAGTAGCTTGGCTACTTTGACGGGATCGGAATCCACGCCATATACATCATAACCGGCCTTTGCCATTTCCACTGCCATGGGCAGCCCTACATAACCGAGGCCGATCACTGCCACCTTTACCGTTCCTTTTGTGATTTTTTCCATAAGCTGCAAAATACCCACCTCTTTCATCGTTACTCCATACCTTGCAGTAACTCAGCAATTCCAGCGCGATCCATTAACTCATCGTCCGAGCGATATTGTTCGAAGCTCACCCGCTTCAATCCACCATATTGGCTCAGTAAGCGCTCGTCTGCTTGCTGGGGAAGAATAACAAAATAACGATCGTCATAGCGATACGTGTGCGGCACCTCATAGGGTGAAATCAGCACCTCATGCAGCTTTTCCCCACCACGTATACCAATTTCCTTCACTTTTAACTTAGGCTGCCCCGCCTGTTCCTTCATCACTTCTGCCAAATCCGAAATATTGCAACCCTTCATTTTCATAACTAGCGTCTCTCCACCAATCGCCGTAACAGAAGCCTTTAGCAGCAAGCCAATCGCCTCTCCGAGCGTGAGGAAGAAACGTGTCATATCTGGGCTCGTCAACGTTAAATCCTGTCCTTCCGCGATCTGGCGTTTGAACAGAGGCACGACACTTCCACTCGTTCCGAGCACGTTGCCGCCGCGAATACACACAAAGCGAGTACGCTCACTTAAGGCGTTGGCGCGGATCATCAATCTTTCGCCAATCGCCTTCGTCATGCCATATACATTCACCGGGTCTACCGCCTTGTCTGTAGAGACATCAATGACCTTGGCGACTCCCTGCTCTATGCTCGCCCGAATCACATTTTCCGTACCATGTACATTCGTCTTGAAAGCCTCTTCCGGCTGCTTCTCACACACAGGAACATGCTTTAATGCCGCCAAATGGAACACATAATCTATCCCGCGACAAGCCTCCTGCAATGCCTGAAGGTCCCGAATATCTCCAATCATGAAATTCAGCCGGGGATCAGACTGGAATTGCCGCTGCATGGCAATCTGTGCAAATTCACCGCGTGAAAAAATACGAATTTCCGCTGGTCCCTCCTTCAGCAATTCAGCCGTCAGGCGTTGCCCCCAAGATCCCGTTCCTCCGGTCACCAGCAGTTTTTTTCCTTTGAACAATATAATCTCCTCCTGACCGTTACGAATTGGCAATGCCTGTGCCCAAAAATTCAGCCAGCACCGCGTTCATTTCATTTTCTGAGAGTCGATCCTTTGCCGGCACCTTTTTCACCGATGTATTGGCGGCATGAATGACATTCACATAGTTGCGAAGCGGAATCACCTCATGCGGCAGCTCCGTTACATATCCGTGTGTGCCTTTCCCAGGAATAACGACACGGTAATCATTCAGAAATTCCCCTACTTGATAGCGGAACACATAAAAGGAAGGCGAGTGGTGAAACACAGGTGCCATCTGCCCCTCAACCGCATCCCACAAGTAACCCATTTGATTTACCAGCGCAACCGTATCCGGTTGAAACTTGTAATCATGCAACTGTTGTACAAAGGATTGGTGATACAAATCGTCGGAATCTATTCGAGCAATAAGCAGTTCGTCCGCTCCTTCGATGTACGCATTGATACGACGTTTACTTTCGATGCTCGTACCAAAACGGATGTGCTCAGGAATGGGCTCCCGTTGGGCCAGTTCCTCTTCCACAATGTCGCTGCATCCACCCGCCAGCTTGACGACAGATAAAAAATCCGTATTTGTCTGATTGAGCAGACTACGCAGCGTAAAGGTTCTGAATATATCCAGTCGCTCGCTGATCCACTCACGTGTCAGGCGGTTTGGATTCATCCCATAGTTATTAAAATTAATTTCAATCACAATCTTGCGATTCATTGATCTTCCTCCCTTTCATCCGTCTTCTCTCAAGTTATGAAGACGCTTCTGAAACGGCACGTACAGATGCAACAACTCTCGCAAAAATAGGTAGAATCGAAAAAGAATAGCCGTTCATACAAAAACCTTTTAACTTTCGACATATGATAGAATACGAAGTTTTTTGCTCTATTTGAAAAGTTGAACAAGCAGGACTGACAGGAGGAAACAAGATATGACGG
This sequence comes from Paenibacillus sp. ALE2, assembly GCF_054113385.1. Classification (NCBI taxonomy): domain Bacteria; kingdom Bacillati; phylum Bacillota; class Bacilli; order Caryophanales; family Paenibacillaceae; genus Paenibacillus; species Paenibacillus sp. ALE2. The sequence continues at coordinate 2,888,194 of NZ_CM134213.1, read as the reverse complement.
ATTCAAAGTATCTGGAGATTGACGAGGTATTGAAACGTTTGAAGCTGGCACTCGATCAGCACCAGCCCTTCTCGCTCATACGTATTGGAGATGGCGAAAATTTGGTATTGGCTCAAGACACCGTCTGGCCGATGGAAAAGGTGTTACAGGAACGCTGGGCGGTCAAAGCCAATCTCGGCCAAAAGGGGCTGTTTCTGCCTAATACGGACCTACGAGACGCAGTGGCACTGGCAGTGAGCAAAGCCAGCGTCGCAGGCATTTTGCCATATGATGACGAATCTATTAAAGCACCCTCTTATATGAAGCGGGAGCTGACCGATCAGGTCTTTGCTCACTATGCTCTTTCCCCTGCGCTGACTTGCCATGCCTGCCTGAATCGATATTTGGCGGAGACACCCGCATTCTGGGACATCCTAAAAAATCGACGCATTCTGCTGGTGACCCGGACGGCCGCTGAAGTAAAGCCTGTTCTTGAAGCCAAGCCGTACGGGCTGCATATCGCTCACACGCTCGCATTTCATCAATATGAACAGATGCCGGAAACACTCGAATGGATCGCAGCACACAAAGATGACTTTGATATTGCGCTGTTCTCTTGTGGTGTCAATGCAGTGGTATTGGCGCAAAAAACAGCAGAATTAACTGGCAAAGTAGGTATAGACTTCGGCAAAGCGGTTAACATTGTCATGTTCGGCAAAGCGAATTAAAGAATAAAGGTAATAGTCTGAAAAGAATCAACTTCGTTATTGGGGCTCCGTATATCAAAAAAAGCATCAGCAAAATGAAACCTGCTGGTGCTTTTTGCTATCCATTGCTGTTCTAAACTTACTTAAAAATAGATTTGAGATTCCCTGTCACTTCTTTTACAATATTACAGAAACTAGCATTCATTCGAGATTATGAGGAGGATGTTTGAATATGTCGCATAACAAGAGATTGAAGACATTTCCACTTGCAAAAGCAAAGCATGTAAAGATTCATGGCCGAACTACGCCAACACTTACACCTCTTACTCTATTTTGGACAGGCAGCGGCATTGAATTAAATATGAAAGGCTCAGAGCTATGGATTGAAATAGAAGCCGATTATCAGGTGTATGAGCCCTGGATCAGTATTGTCATCAATGGTGTCCCGATGAGTCGCCTGATGGTGACCGCTGGTCGGCATTGGATCTGTCTTTTGAGAGGGTTGAACTCTGACACGGTCAAAAATGTCCGTATCGTCAAGGATGTCCAGCCTATGAGCTCGGACCCGCGCTGCTTGTTGCAAATTCATGCGCTGAAGGTTGACGGAGAATTGCTGCCGGTCCCTAATAAGCCCCTCAAAGTAGAGTTTATCGGGGACAGTATTACTTCGGGAGAAGGAACGATTGGAGCGAAGGAGGAGACAGACTGGGTTCCTATGCTATTCACAGCCCTAAGCAATTATACAGCTATAACAGCCGAGGCACTGAATGCGGATTACCGAGTGTTCTCACAAAGCGGATGGGGTGTGCTAACCAGCTGGGATAACAATCCACATGGGAACATACCGGCATATTATGAGCAGATATGTAGTGTGCTCACCGGAGAGAGAAATGAAGCATTAGGGGCATTTGCCGATCATGATTTTACCTCTTGGCAACCAGACGTGGTCGTAGTGAACTTAGGGACTAATGACGGTGGGGCATTCTATTCTCCAGCATGGACAGACCCAGTAAGTGGAAAAGTGTACAAGCAACGTTTGAACGAGGACGGCACATTCAATGAAGAAGACGTACAAGCTTTTGAAAACGCTACCGAACGCTTTCTTGTCAAGCTTCGGAATTGCAATCCTACTGCCCATATTGTGTGGGCCTATGGGATGCTTGGTACTCCGATGATGTCAGCGATCTATCGGGCGGTCGATGCGTACAAGAATAAAACGAGGGATCGCAGTGTGTCCGTATTCCAACTGCCTAACACGACAGAAGCAACGATAGGATCCCGCAGCCATCCCGGACTCCTCGCCCATACCAAAGCGGCAGATGAGCTGACTCAGTATTTGCGAGAAATTTTAAAAAATTAGCAGCCGGAAAAATGAAAATCAACTCTGTTGTACACACCATGAAGTAATCCAACAACCAGATCATTTATGTTCTCGGTGTTGTTAAGGAGCACAGCCACAAACCTGCGGCAAATGTCTGCCTCAGGCTGTGGCTGCTAGGCTTGGAGCGTGGCCGCCTAATCATAGGAAAACCATGAACAGGCGCGAGCTCTGAACCGGAGAATACTTGTATGATATATTTTACAAAAACGGAGTTGAAGCGATGCCCGTGAATACCTCAGGACCATTGCGAACAGTGGTCGATACACCCGAAATATAAGAAGAATATACCGTTTGTATGGCCCAGGGAGCGGACAGATCCTGTGCATTAAAAGCTTGCGTTTCATTAGATCCTGTCACGCCTAATACCCCCTCGGCGCGGTAGACTACCTCGTTCGGATCATAGTCGGCTCCACGTACGATTTCCACCGTATACGTATCACCAAGCTCACCGATCAGACCAATCGAACCACTAAAAGTCACAATCGGACTCGGCACAAGAAAGGTTCGCAGCGTAATCATACCGAATCGCTCTGGTACTGGACCCAATTGAATATCGGGACCCTCCCCTGTTTTTGATGAACTGGTGGAGCTTCTCATATCCAGAAAAAAACCCATACCTAATCCCTCCAAGTTGCATGATACTCCATGCTATGCAAGCAATTCTTTGGCGTATTGGACAAATTAGTAATAAATCTATCAATTCAGCTCGAAAAAACCGATAGTAAATACATATGGTATAAGCTTTAGAATGAATATATAGATAGAAAGCAGGGGTTTGATGAAACAACTGAAACGACTGAAAACATTAACACTACGCAAGAAATTGACAGCGGCATTCCTGCTGGTCATGCTTGTTCCTAGTATCATTGTGGGCTCTTTCTCTTATCAGGCAGCATATAACCAGACAGATCGCCAATTACAGGACAGTGCGACATCTAGCGTTACTGCATCTGATCGCGCAGTTACTCAAACGATTCAAGCCAAACTCGCCGATCTCGAATATTACTCCACAACATTGACAGCTAGTGATAACAGTGCTGAAGCAGATGATGCCATTCTAAAAAGATTACAAGTGTATTTGAAAATGCATGCGGAAGTTGTTGATATGTTTGTAGGAACTCCCGAAGGTAAACTCATTATCGGCAAAGCCGTAGGCTCCACTAACGATCCACGGGAGCGTCCGTGGTATAAACAGGCCATGGAGAAACCCGGTCAAACCGTAATCAGCCCTGTCGGGCTCAATACGGCCAAGGTCCCCGTTGTGTATATTTCACGTACACTTCCCGACAACAGCGGTGTTCTCGGTCTTTCTCTGAATTTGAATAATTTAAAAGAAATCACAAAGCTAAGAATCGGACAAAATGGCTATATTGTGATATTTGATAGTACCAAACGTATCGTTACTCACCCGACAGAAGTCAGCGGGAGTACCGAAATGGGAGAAAAAACGCCTCAATTGTTTGCCTCCAAGGAGGGTAGCTTCGATTACAATGCTGCTGGTGTAGCTAAACATCTGATTTTCAAAACCAATGAGTTGACAGGCTGGAAAATTGCCGGAACGATGGACAAATCAGAAACCCGTGCCTCCGCCCAACCTATTCTTCTCACGACAATCGTAGTGTTGGTCATTGCAGCCATCATCATTGGTGTGCTCGCAATGTGGCTGATCAACAGTATCCTTAAACCCATCCATAGATTGCGTAATTCTATGGATGCTATCAGCCAAGGTAATCTATCGATTAATGTGGCTACGAACAGCACAGATGAAATTGGCGAGTTATCAAGATATTTCCAACAAATGGTGGATAACCTGCGTAACATGATTAGAGAAATTCAAGCAATGACAGGTAATTTGTCAGCATCCTCGCAAGAACTTGCCGCAGGTGCAGAACAAACGACCCGTGCCATCGAGCATGTGACCATAGCCATTCAAGATGTCGCTGCCGGCAGCGAACGTCAGGTGGACAGTGCTAAAGATAATCAGAAACGAGTTAGCGGCATGTCTGCTGACATTACAGCTATGACCGACACCATGGCAGAAATGACCACTTATTCCGCCCAAGCTATTCAGGCGTCGGATGCAGGCAGTGAGCATATCGGCAACAGTGTCATCTCCATCGATGGAATTCGCACTACCGTGGAAGAGCTCGATACGATTGTCAGCGCTTTGAGTGACCGTTCCGGACGAATCGGAACGATTGTCACCGTCATTACGGAAATTGCTAGCCAGACGAATCTGCTCGCACTGAACGCTTCTATAGAAGCAGCACGAGCTGGGGAGCATGGCAAAGGTTTTGCTGTCGTAGCAACAGAGGTCCGCAAGCTGGCTGAAAACTCAGCTTATTCCGCACAGCAAATTCGTGAACAGATTCAAGGGATACAGAGCGGTGTATCTGAAGCCCTGGTCGCTATGGAATCTGCCAAGGAACGCGTAACGGAAGGTATCAATTCCATTGATCTATCCGGTCGCTCCTTCTCGCGCATCCGTAGAGCAGTAGCCAAATCAGCGAAGCAGCTCGATAACGTGGCCGCTTCTACCGCGGGAGTTGCCAATGGAACGAATGCAGTCGTTAGCAGCATGGAGGAAATTACACGCATCGCTGAAGAAGCAGCATCTCATACAGAGACCGTGTCCGCAGCCGCAGAGGAACAGCTCGCCTCCATGGAAGAGATCGGTTCGTCTGCCGCAGATTTGACCCGTCTGGCAGAGCAGCTTCAAGATTTACTGACACAATTCCAATTGGATGAAACAAAATAACCATTCCTACCGATAAATACAGAGAAAGCGAATTTTCAAAATGAAGGAGGATGGAACATGGATATCGCAGCATTATCCACAGGTATGAGTCAGGCCAGCTTGGCTCAAGCCGTAAGTGTGAAGGTATTGGGTATGGCTAAGGATCAGGCCAGTGAACAAGGACAGGCTTTGGTACAGATGATGGAAAAAAGCGTACAACCGCATCTTGGGGGTCATCTGGACATCCGGGCATAAGTACATCCTATTCATGATGAAAGGCGATTCTACTCAGGTCTGTACAGACCCGGGCAGAATCGTTTTTTTTCTCCCTATTTTTCGTTCAGCATAAAACGTAGTAAACTAGACATATCGTCCACAACCTCGGTTCGGAGGATAGCGCAATATAAACACGATTTACATTTAAAAGGAGGATACATAGTTTATGAGTTATACTGAATATTTTGAAAAAGCCAGAGAACAACAAGTGGGCGAACTACAGGAATGGCTGTCCATTCCGAGTATCTCCGCATTATCGGAGCACAAAAAAGACATTAACCAAGCAGCCGAATGGCTGGCGGCCAAACTGACTGCTGCAGGCTTGGAAAACGTTGAAATTATCCCGACCAAAGGCCACCCGCTTGTGTACGCAGACCATTTGCATGCACCTGGCAAACCAACCATCCTTGTGTATGGACACTATGATGTGCAACCTGTGGACCCGCTTCACCTGTGGGAAACGCCACCGTTTGAGCCATCCATTCGCGATGGAAAATTGTATGCGCGCGGAGCGACAGACGATAAGGGGCAAGTTTTCTTGCACATTAAGGCGGTTGAGGCCATTTTGAAGCAGGAAGGCAAATTGCCGATGAACATCAAGTTTTGCATTGAAGGCGAGGAAGAAGTGTCCAGTCCGAACCTGCTTGAGTTTTTGCACACCGGCGCTGAACGCCTAGCAGCTGATGCTGTACTGGTGTCTGACACCTCTCTGATCGAAAAAGGGAAGCCTGCGATTTGCACAGGTTTGCGCGGACTGTGCTCACTGGAAGTCGCCATTCACACGGCGAACACGGATCTGCATTCCGGCTCCTTCGGTGGCGGCGTGCCGAATGCCCTGCATGCTTTGGTGTCCCTGTTGGCAACCCTGCATGATGACAAAGGCCGCGTTAGCGTCGAAGGATTTTACAACGATGTTGCTCCATTATCGGCAGAGATGAGAGAAGAATTTGCGAAGCAAGGCTTCAATGAGAGCAAGCTGCAAGAAGATCTTGCACTTGATTCGCTCTATGGCGAAGAAGAGTTTAGCTTCGTCGAGCGTGTTGGGGCTCGTCCTACACTGGAACTGAACGGCGTATATGGCGGCTTCCAGGGTGAAGGTACGAAAACGGTCATTCCGAAGGAAGCTCACGCTAAGATCACATGCCGCTTGGTGGCTAATCAGAATCCGCAAGATATTCTGGACAAAATCGAGCGCCATTTACGCGCACACGTTCAAGCAGGAGCTACCCTGGATATTCAACAAGGTGAAAAAGCAAACGCCTTTAACATCGACCCGTCACATGCGTTTTTACAAGCAGCAGCGGATGCCTTTGAGAAAGTATACGGTGTACGTGCCCTATTTACCAAGGATGGAGGCTCCATTCCGATCGTGGAAACCTTCTCCCGTGTGCTGAGTGCTCCAGTTGTATTGATGGGCTTCGGCTTGCCAGATGAAAACCTGCATGCACCAAACGAGCATTTTAATTTGGAGAATTTCGACAAGGGTCTGCTGACGATTGTGGAGTTTTTGAAATCTGTGTAAGCATATGACAACTTCTAATGGCTAAGTTACAATAGAGAGGGCGAAAGCCCTTTCTATTTTTTTAGAGGAGCGCTGCACAATATGATTATTCAGTTCATTCGTTTACGGTAATGTGAGGTACAGTTCATGAAAACTCAATCATTTTTTCGAAAAATGGGTTGGGTTTTATTTGGCTGTGCCTTTTTTCATTCACCCAATACGAATGAACGAGGTGCTTTTCTATGTCCAAATGGAATAAACACGAGATGAAGGCTAGCCTGATCAGGAAGCATCAACATCTTTTTAGTTGTCCTGTATGTTCTCAACCCATGCGTATGGTGGAAGGTAAAAGCCTCCCATGTATGAATCAGCATTGCTATGATCTTTCAAAACACGGGTATTTACATTTAGCCGCCCGATCCCATAAAACCAAATATGATAAACAACTATTTAACTCCAGAAGAATGATGTGCAATAGTGGATTTTTTGATCCTTTAAATGAAGCCATAAGCAGCACCATGATGAAGTTTATGAAGCCACAGTTCGATCAAAAATCACATCTGTACTTGCTGGATGCAGGTTGCGGGGAAGGTTCCCCTTCGAGCCACATTCAGGATAAGCTTACCTGGAAGGGAATCACCGAGCTTACAAGCGTAGGTATGGACCTGTCTAAAGAAGGTATTGTGGCCGCAGCCAAAGCATATCCTCATGCCCTCTGGTGTGTTGCCGATTTGGCTCATTGCCCATTTGCAAATCAACAATTTGACGGTATACTCAATATTTTATCCCCTTCCAATTATGCTGAATTTAAAAGGATTCTTTCGGAGGATGGCTGCATTCTAAAGGTCATTCCCGAACCATATTATCTTCAGGAATTGAGATGCTTGTATGAACAGAAAAAGCCAACTTATTCAAATGACAATATATTAAGCCGGTTTAAAGATAGCTTTAATCTTCTATCCGCCGAACGAGTAACCTATCGCTTTATGCTAAATGCCGACCTTGTGGAGCCTTTGCTCCATATGACTCCCTTATCGTGGGGAGCTACGGAAGCAGACTGGCAGCGAATGCAGGAAATAGATTTACCGTATGTCACCGTAGATTTACTCATCTTATGTGGTAAAAAATAACATACCAAAAAGCATTCACAGCATGTGATTACTCATGCTCGTGAATGCTTTTTTTCGTTAATGCCGTCGCTTAAGGAAAACGAGTGTAGCGCAACAGGTGAACCAGCCGATTCAGCCGTTCTATCTCCCGATCCAGCTCATGCAGTGTCTGCCCCGCCAAAGCAGCGTTCGCTCTCCGATCACGTAGCGGATTTATTTTTCGGCCAATGAGTTTCAGTACGGTGGCCTTCCCCATGTTATTCACCACCACATATTGCGTTAGCGGATCAAGCTCAATCCACAATACATGGTGCTGTTGAAAAAACAACAGTAATTGCTTTTTTAACTCATCCAGCTCATGAGGCTCACCTGCAATTTGCGGCTGATGATGAAAAGCCACATAGCCCATCACACGCAGGTCACTTATGATTTGTTCCAAATGAAGCGTTTCGTTTATGTACACATTGTTCGTGCTCATGCGATTTCTTGCACCATTCGTACGATTTTCCCGGATGACGTTCACCCCCTGACTATCGTTTATTTTAAGGTTTATCTTTCCCCTTTTTCACTGTAGCGCAATCGGTTTTAAAAAATCAGAACGTATACAAACCTTACGAACAAAAAAACAACCGGCTTATACGCCAGTTGTTTCCCGTTCCACAAAATACTTATTGGTCATATAATGAGCCTTGCCTCTGGAAGTATCAACCATTCCCTTTTTGTTGTCGAGAAAAACAATCTCCCGGCATTTGGTGCAGTACCACTTGGTCCGCTTGAAAGGGGATTCTGTTACATACGATGTACCACATTTGCAATCTACTTTAATTAAGGTTTCTGTTGATTTGTAAGCTTGAGACAGCTCTCTTAAGCCAGTATCCGGCTGTTGAATCGGGATAATGACCTCCTGATAGCTTGAATACTGATTGTGCACTTTAAAGTCAGCCACCAGTTCCGCATGCAGTCCAAAGTACTCTTTGCCAATCTCGGTTACAAATTTCTTGCCGATTCTGTAACACTCAAGCCATTCCTGTATCTGTTGATTAGACAAAGGCACCGTGCCCTTGATACCACTATTTAATGTGTAAGTCATGATGTATAAAGTATCATCTTGTCTATGTCCGTACATGAGAAGCCTCCTTATAATACACTTGATAATGTACTACAAAGCGTACAAAACATCAATTTTATTATTTGGCAAAAGATATAGTAGCATTTCCAAGTATGGATTTAATATATGGTTAAAAGCATATAAAGACGCATGCGAGTCTGTTAGAAAAGCAACTGACAATCTGTCAGTTGCTTTGTCTTTCTACATAGTATTTGTTGGTCATGTACCAGGCCTTGCCTGTATTCGTATCCACCATGCCCTTTTTACGATCCAGGAACACAATATTGTTGCATTCCTTGCATGACCACTTGGTTCTCTTATGAGGTGATTCTTCTATGTAGGAAGCACCACATTTACATTCTACCTGAATTAATGTTTTATACTGACTATACGCTTCTACCAGTGGGTCCAGATCTACAGCTTTACGTTCCATTACAGGCTGTATCATGGATATGTGTTCTCTCTGCTCCGAGTATTCATTATGTACCTTGAAATCTGCTACCAACTCAGGGTTTAAACCAAAATATTGTTTGCCCACAACTGTTACAAATTTGCTGCCGATTCGATATGCTTTAATCCATTCCTGCACCTGTTTACTGGATAGGTCGACTGTTCCCTTTATACCGCTGTTCAGCGTGTAAGTCATTGAGTGTTGGTTGGGTGTCATATGTCTTATCGTTCACCTCCGATCAAGAATATACCACAGGTAGTCCTAAGCAAAAACCCGATTCAACTTCCATCCTGTCGTCATGCTAATTTGTATTTCATTCTTAGACTATCACCAGATGCATTTCTATCTAAATACAACTTTGTGGTACAGCTTCCACCTCAATTATTCATATAACTAATTGGAAAACGCATGGTATTTTCTTCCTTATCTATATAGTACACCACTTATACACAAATTCCCACATATTTCAGCGGTTTAATCGTTTTTTTCGTCATATCCTCAGCATGATCAAAACAAAAGCCTTCCCGACCACCCTTCATTGTTGAAGGATCATCGAGAAGACTTTGTACCCCGCAAGGAACGAGAGGTCAGATTTTTAATTCGCCAAGCCTGATTAATTCTACGACCGCCTGTGAACGACCTTTTACGTTCAGTTTCTGCATTACGTTGGAAATATGGTTACGCACCGTCTTCTCACTAATAAATAGTTGTCCGGCGATGTCACGCGTTGTTTTGTCCTGCACGAGCAGTTCAAATACTTCACGTTCACGGTGAGTTAACAAAAACTTGTTTTTCTGGTCGTTACCCTTCGTCAATTTCACCCCTCCTTGCTCGGGTTTTGTGTGGTGTAACAAGGTTAAGGGATACAGTCAACACATTTTATGTCATGTGCTCAGGTATGGTTCAATGTGCGGATAAAAATGGGCATAGGCACCTTACTTGTAGCTTTAATGACGAGTTGAACTTTGTGTCTAAAATATGTATTGACAGGCATATAGGCCAGCCTTATGATAAGAAAAAATGCGACTGATAATCATTATCAAAAATGATAATTCGTTATAGAGATCGCGCTACAGACTATGGTTCAGGGCCAGTTTGGCCAGAAAGGGTGTTCATTGATTATGAAACTACGTTATGCCGTACCGGCCGGAGTGCTGGTCTCTTCTATTCTGTTTGCAGGTTGCGGACAAGCCGGAACTGCGGATCAGCAGCCTGCTGCAACATCCAAAGATACAGGAGCAACAACACAGACCACGACTCCTGCGGCGACTGCTCCCAATTTTGATCAAGCGGTTGCGGCTTACCGTACCTATGCAACCGAGCAATGCGATACGTTTGTGAAAAAGACAGAAGAATTCACGAACGCAGTCAAAGCTGGCGAGCTGGATAAAGCCAAGGCTTTGTATGCTCCAGCACGTATGTACTATGAACGGATTGAACCGATTGCGGAAGCACTGGGCGATCTGGACCCGAATATTGACGCTCGTGACGGTGATGTGGATGCAGCAGATTGGCGCGGATTTCACCGTATTGAGAAAACATTATGGGAAGAAAACACCACCAAAGGACTGGACGAGTTTTCCGACCGCCTGCTGAGTGATGCCAAGCTGCTGCGTGCCAAAGTAGAAACAGTTAACATTGATGCCAGCTTGATGGTAACAGGTGCAGTCGAGTTGCTGAATGAAGTATCTACCTCGAAGGTAACGGGTGAAGAAGAGCGTTATTCTCACACAGACTTGTACGACTTTGCGGCCAATGTAGAAGGTGCTCAAAAGATTTATGACATTTTGAAAACAGATCTGAACCAAAAAGACGCGGCGTTGGAAAAACAAATTGGTGAGCGCTTTACAGCCTTACAGCAGGAGCTGGCTCCTTTCAAAGACGGCGAAGGCTATGTATCGTATACCAAACTGAAACCGGAAGAAATTAAAAAGCTAAGCCAGAACCTTGATGCTTTGGCAGAACCGTTGTCCCAAATGGGGAAATTGTTAGGAGTGTAATGATATGAAAGGCTTTAAGCGGCAAAAAGGACAAGAAAAGTCGCAGTATGCGGAATCCCGTAATGAACAGTCTGATCTGACAGAAAAGGATGCTCAGCCAGCGGATGATGAGCGATCAGGAAAAGGCAAATCTGTATCACGCCGTGATCTATTGAAGCTGGCCGGGGTAGGCGGATTAGGTCTACTGCTTGGCGGCGGTGGCGTGGGCGCTGTGCTGTCAGCCAGTCAACGCCTCGAAAGCATGATGACGGAGGCAGATACCAAAGATGTAGTTCCTTTTTACGGCAAACATCAGGCGGGAATTGTAACTCCGGCACAAGATTTTATCTGTTTCGCCGCTTTCGATCTAACAACCCCCGACAAAGAACAGGTGCGGAATCTCTTCAAGGCCTGGACGGAAGCAAGTGCTACAATGACTTCTGGTGTGCTGCTTGGCACCGATAATGAAAATATCAACCTACCTCCTTCCGATACGGGCGAGGCAGCGGGATTATCTCCGTCCCGGACGACGATCACTTTTGGGGTGGGCCCCTCCTTTTTTGATGGACGGTATGGCCTGGCAGGGCTCAAGCCTGCCGGGTTCCGTGAGTTGCCTCGTTTTCAGGGAGACGCCCTGGATGAGCAATGGTGCGGCGGTGATATCGGAGTGCAGGTATGTGCCAATGACTTGCAGGTAGCTTTCCATGCCCTGCGTAATTTGGCGCGTATCGCCAGAGGAACGGCAGTACTCCGTTGGACGCAGGAAGGTTTCCAGCGGACGGCACAAGCTGATCCTGCGGGCAGCACACCGCGCAATTTGCTCGGCTTCAAAGATGGCACGGGAAACCCGGACACGTCCAAGGCAGACGAGATGAATCGGCTGGTGTGGACACAGACCAATGACGGACCAGCATGGATGGGCGACGGCAGCTATATGGCTGTACGCCGTATTCGTATGCGAGTAGAGGTGTGGGATCGTTCAACATTAGGTGACCAGGAAGATACCTTTGGACGCCATCGCAGCAGCGGTGCCCCACTGGGCAAAAGCAAAGAGTTTGACAAGCTGGATCTGGCGGCTACAAGCCCTGAAGGCAAGCCGCTTACGCCCCCTACCTCTCATGTGGCATTGGCTCATGGGAACGGGAGCATTAATATTTTGCGGAGATCTTATTCCTATTCAAGCGGATTAGACAAACAAACAGGACAGCTCGATGCCGGACTGCTGTTCATCAGCTACCAGCGTGATCTGTTCAAGCAGTTCGTTCACATTCAGGAGAAGCTTGCACGCAATGACAAGTTGAACGAATACATTGTACACAAAGGCAGCGCGGTGTTCGCCTGCTTCCCAGGTGTGTCACAAGGCGGCTACATCGGGGATACGTTATTTTAGCAGCAGGCAAGGAAGGGGATTTATATGAATCGGCGCAATAAAAGCTTAGGGTGGGTGTTTGTGCTGGTGGCGGCTCTGCTGCTGACAGTAACTCCCTTCATATCCGGCTATGGGTCGGCCGTTTTCGCACAATCAAATGCTAAAGCTGTCTCTAATGATCAGCTGATGCCTGTGGTCGGCGGAGCACTGGTGGAGGCGGGACAAGACCAATGGACGGAAGCCTCCAAGGACCTAAAGGAATTCCGTGGTTTGTGGGAAGCCGCCAAAGCAAATGGCGGGGAATCAGCCCATATCGCGGCCGTAGATCAAGCTCTGACCGATGCAGAAGAGGCGCTTGCCCATGGCGGCGGGGATTCAGCGAAAGCTGCGTTATCCGTGCTGGCGCGCTCGGTCAATGAGTTCGTGACGGCTGCCGAAGGAGATCAACCGGCTCCCGCCGGAGCTAAAGCAGCGGAAAAACTGCTTCCTATGGCGAAGGGCAGTCTGGCTGCCATGCAAAAAGGCGATTGGGCTGCTGCGCGGGTGGATTACGACCGAATCGTTAAAGCCTGGTATCAGGTGGAGACACCGATTCGTCTGGACCATTTTTCGGTATACAGTTCGCTTGAAACGAAAATCAGCCTCATTCGCATCTCTATGCAAGCAGAGCCCATACGTCAAGCACAGGCTCTCAAGGAAATGCAGGAGTTAACGACGCTGCTGTCTGATTATAGTCAGGGCAAACTTGTGAACACAGATCAAGGGGCAGATGCAGGCAATGCCGCTGCCGGAGCAGCGAATGGTTCAACAGCTTCCCTCGGCGATGCAGTCACCCTGCTCGAATCCGCACGCCAAGATGTTGTAACTAATCAGCCAGAGCAGGCCGCAGACAAGGTAGGTCAGTTTATCGCTATATGGCCTTCTGTCGAAGGACATGTACAAATTTCCGATCCGGCGTCTTACACTGCGATTGAAAATCAAATGACCGAGACTTCTGGATATCTGCTGTCTTCCCCACCGAATATGGATAAAGCCTTGCAGACTCTTGATCAGATGCTGGACAGGCTCCGTCCGTTGACCGAGGAACGTTCTTATACTGCATGGGATGCCGCACTGATTTTGCTGCGCGAGGGTCTGGAGGCCATTCTCGTGCTCGCAGCTCTGCTCGCGTATGCCAAAAAAAGCGGCGAAGCTGTGGCTGGACGATGGATATGGGCAGGAGCTGGTACAGGACTGGTGCTAAGCGGAATACTGGCGGTGCTGTTCACCTCGCTGGTGGCAGCTGCTGCATCGGGCAGTATGCGTGAGCTGCTGGAAGGTGTCACCGGGCTGGTGGCTGTTGTGCTGATGCTAACGGTCGGTAACTGGCTGCATAGCAAATCCAATGCTGCTGCGTGGAACCGCTTTGTGGAAAACAGCGTGGGCAATGCGCTAGCACGGGGCAGCCTATGGTCGCTCTTTGCGGTTTCTGCGCTCGCGATTCTACGTGAAGGGGCCGAGACAGCTATTTTTTATATCGGTATGGCTCCGGCCATTGAAACCTCGCAATTGCTGATCGGTATTGGCTCGGCAACGGTTATACTGGTCGTCCTTGCTTTAGCGATCATCAAGTTCAGTGTAAGGTTGCCAATTCGCGCCTTTTTCCTGACCGCCACTATACTGATCTACTATCTCGTATTCCGATTTCTGGGCGAAAGTATTCATTCCCTTCAGGTGGCAGGCAAGCTGCCGGGACACACTGCGTCCTCGCTTCCTTCTATTAGCTGGTTGGGAATGTATCCAACTTGGGAAACATTTGTCCCACAAGCCCTTGTGCTGATCTTTATGGTATGGCAGCTTGTCCGTCAGGAAATACGCAGCTCCCAATCACGTTAAGTCAATACTACAATGCTGAAAATGTAAAAAACGCCAAATCACAGGTCCGATGGATATCGGCTCCTATGACTTTGGCGTTTTTACATACTTACATCACATCCTCAGGCAACGCAATCATACGCTGATGGTGCAGCAGGTCCGTGCGATCACCGTGTTCACGAATGACATGCACTTCCCCGCGATAATCGAGCAGTTCCGCTGGAGTAGCATGTCCCAAAAAATATAATGGGCTGTAGCTTAATCCATAGGCTCCTGCGTTCGGAAAAGCAATATAATCGCCTTCGCGAATCGGGGGCAGCTCCGCTTTTTTCACAATACAATCCTCGGGTGTACAAAGCGGACCGACAATGCTTACCGTCTCCAGCGCCGTGGAAACCTCTTCTCCCACTTGTCTGCGCATAATTCGCACCGGGTAATTGTCCCTTAAGCGGCGTCCCCGAAAGGTAGCTGAGACGTAGTGATTCATGCCGCCATCAGCCACGACAAACTTCTCTCCCTTGGATTCCTTGGTATACAACGCCCGGCAGACATACATGCCTGATTGAGCGACCAAATACCTGCCGCTTTCAATGATCAGCCTAACCCCGGGCATACTGGATCGAGTCTGTTCCGCGAGTGCATTGAGTCCGTCAATGACGTGATCCATATCGAGCGGCTGTTCATGAGCAAAATAAGGTACACCAAACCCACCGCCCAAATTGACCGTATGCATCGCCACACCATACTGAGCCTGCACCCGTTCTGCCAACTGCAAGGTATTCGCAAATGAAGCTAAAATCTGATCCGCTTTCAGCATTTGCGTACCTGTATATACTTGAATGCCTTGAAAATATACGTGCGGGCAATCTTCCAGCACCTTAAAAAAGTGATCCAGCTGCCCTTCATCGACTCCAAAAGGGCGCGGAACACCGCCCATTTTAATCGTTGCTCCCGACAGGTCATTATCGGGATTGATTCGAACCGCAGCTCTGACAAACACGCCTGTTTGGGCAGCAATGTCCTCCAGTAGACGTAGCTCTCTCACCGATTCAACATGGATGCAGCCGATCCCACAGGCTATCGCCTCGCGCAGCTCGGCTACCGTTTTCCCCGGCCCAGCGTACAGCACATCCTCCGCAGCATACCCGGCCTCCATGGCGACGAACATTTCTCCAGCCGAGGCAATCTCCACTCCGCAACCTAACGAGCGCAGCAACCCAGCCAAGGCTACGTTACCATTAGCCTTGAGCGCGTAATGTACACGCACGGCCGGATGTAACCGAGCCAGCAACGAGCTGACGTGAGCATGCAGCGCGTCCCCATCATAATAATAAAAGGGTGTCGGATGCTCGCCGAATCGCTCCAGTAAGACTTGATCCTTTTGATCCATCTGTCGAATCCCTCCTTTCTTTGCTTGGATACTCTGTATTTGGTATTACTCGAATTTCACCGATTGAAAACCACAATCATACTCATATGGCATAGATCGCCTCGCCTGAGCGTGCTGCTTGATGAATAGCTGCCAGCAGTCTGACGCGTTCATCAGCCTCATGAAATGGAATGGGCTCCGTTTCACCCCGGATGATGCTGCAGAAGGCATCCAACTGATTGACATAATAGTTCATGGGCTCAAAAACCGTTTTGCTATGCGAGGATGTCTGTGATAACAAGGACTGTGCTGCCGTATCTGTTATATTCACCGCGATATCCTTCTTTATTTCCGTCTTGAGTGTCATTTTATAAAAGCCTAAATTCGCCCGAAAGCAATCCTTTAAGGTGACTACTGCCGAATCAAAGGTCAGTACATGAGCACAGCGATAAGGTCGCTCAAATGAGAAGAGGGCAGATGCCTCTAGTCCACTTGGGTAACGGGCTTGTGCACGAAATGTCCAGTCACAGCCATGGGGCCCATCGAAATCCGATTGACTGTGGAATTCCGCCTGCTCCAATCCAACGACGGCCTGAAGCAATTGGAGCCAGTACACACCCAGATCCCAAAAGCAGCCCCCGCCTTGCTCCGATCGAGATCGGTAATTGTCCGCATGACCTTCTTTTGCCGGAATACACAGACTCGTCTCTATGGAGCATAAGCGACCATAACGACCCGATTCTACAATTCTGCGCAGTTCACGCTGCCAAGGATGATGCTGTACCATGACTCCCTCCAGCAGGTAAGCGTTGCTCTGTTCGACGATAGCTGCCAAAGGAGCCAGATCAGCCGTATTCAGGCATAACGGTTTTTCCACCAGCACGTGCTTATGAGCTTGTAAGGCTCTGCCAATCCACTCAGCATGTAAATCGTTGCTGAGCGCAATATATACAGCGTCGATGTCTGGGTCTTTTAACATATCCTCAGCATGTTGATAAACGACATTGACTCCATAACGCTCTGCCATTTCTTCCGCCTTGGCAACCGTACGGTTCGCAAGCGCGGTCACGCGTGCTCCTGCAACATGTCGGATCGGTTCCAGCAACGCACGAGGGGCAATGGCAGAACAGCCAATGATCCCAAAGCGAATATCTGGCATCGCAGGTTCTTGCGCAGCCGCGGCCGCGTTCATGATCCCTGCTCCATTCCTGATGGCACTTGAATGCTCTTCACATAGGACTCTATATAACGCGACGTCCGACTGCGCAGCTCTACGATCCTCCGATGCATTTCCTCCAGAATCTGAGCACTGGCGCCATAGGTTCCAATCCACGTCTCGTAGCGCATGCCTAACCCCAGACGTTCCCATAGATCCGCATTATGCTTCTCATGCACACCAAACGGCTCCAGCATAATCAACGGAGTAGCTGTAGCGAACGAATCGGTCAGGCTGCCGCCACCGGGCTTGCTGACAATGGCCTGGGCGTGACATGCTCGGTCCAGCATGCAATGGTAATCCGGTCCGACCTGATACACCGTTTCCTCACCCATTTTCACCTCTCCGAAAGGTGGAAATGTATGCTCCCCGGCTTCATTTCGTTGCCATGTTCTCCACTGCGGGTCCATCCGAAAATAGCGTATACTGTCCCGCTGTTCATCTGGCTGATCCTGATCATACAGCAGCAGATCCAGTTCCCAGCCCGCTTCTTCCAACCGTCCAACCTTCTCACGGTAGGTGCCCATCCCCCAACCGCCGCCATGTACGAATAAGCGGGATTGCCGTGCTTCAAAAGGGATATGCTCCACTGCCGGGATGTCAATATAGTGGCTGACTCTATTTTTATCGTTTTCAAACAGGGTCGTTTCTCCACAGCCATCAGCAAAATGCGGATGATGCTTGGCTAGATTTTTCCAAGAAGGAGAAGGTGTCGAATCCATATACACGATGTCCACATACACCGACTCCGGCTCTCTGCGCTTGCGATACTCCTCCAGTACATACATCCAATGACCGGATAAGCATATAAAATACCGCCGATCCTCTTCTATCCATTGGTTCAGCAGTACTTCCATCGCTGCGGGGTCCAGTGAATGACGCATATCCTGCGGAACCTTTTGCGACATTAAGGCCACTGCAAAATTGTCATGGTAAGCTTTCCGACTTTTGTCGACCTTGAGACGGGCCGATTCTGGCAGTACATTTTCAAATACATGGATCGCCGTATCCATGCCCAGCCTGCGAAGACCTGCTTGCAGCAGCAAGCCAGGGGTATAAAAGCCCAATCCGAAACCGGAACACAAAATCGTTACCTTCATAAGCTTCTCCGTACTCTTACGCATGCTTATACGCCTCCCGTTTAATTCAGCACTGTAAAATGTCGCTCTGCCAAAAAACGCTCCAGCTTGGTAGTCAATCGTATTTTTTCCTCATCGCTCGCAGCAACCAGTTCCAAATAAAGCCGGCCTTTGCCTCGTGCCCGTTCATTTCCGTCAGCTTCTTGTTTACCATTCAAATCAGGCTGACTCATGCCGTTCCCTTCTGGTCCGCCATCGCTGGCTCCAATCCCACTTACGCGAACCTGCTTGGCAGATGATCTGCCTCCGCGCCCGGTTGTGTTTCTGCTTGGCGTGGTTGTATGACCTACAGTCTTGTTTTCACCGTCTCGTCCACCTGTGTTTACATATAACGTATTGGCTCCCAGAGGCATAACACCTTCCTCACGCTCACCTGTGAATAGCAATCCTTCATCTTTCAGCCCTTCCAGCAATTCCTCATAGGATAGACTGCCATCATGAGACAGTGAATAATTCGTCAGCGTGCCATGCATATTTTTCCCGGCCAGATAGGTATCGAGCTGATGCTTGATCAAACTCATCGACTTTCTGGCATTAATTTCGATAATGGGCTCCAGCTTCCCGCCGCGAAGTGTCATGGAGTCAATACAAACATCGCCATAATATCCATCCCGATACAATTGCTGCCCCACGTCCTGCATCAAGCTAAAATAGCCGTCGCGTTCCAAACGTTCCATAAAAGCCTTGTCTGGCGATAGGGATTCTCGATAGGCGAATTGAGTATTAGCCAGCCATTGCACAGATATAATGTCGACACGTCCATCATCGCCAATCGTGAATTGGCATGAAAAATCCTGCTCTTTCTCCAGGAAAGGCTCCAGCAGGAACAGTACCCGTTTGCCTTTACGCTCCTGTCCACGCAAATACGATACGACCCGGTCCAGCATTTGTGTCGAGGTAATGTGTAGATTGCCTTTGCCCGATACGCCAAAATCATCCTTGATTAAAAAGCTTCCATCCCGCAGCAGTTTACGTCCTGCTTCAGCGACATCCGCAAACGAAGTCACAATATGGCCTGGATTGGGCAGACCTAGATTGCGTTTTAGCTCAGAGGAATAGGTTTTGGCATTTACCTTGCGAATGGTTTCCAGCGGTGGCTGATGCAATGTAATTCCCCAAGCACGTGCGGCCTCCTCCACATGCGGCAACCCCGCAAATGGACTAAGCACACAGCCCTCCAGCTGAGGAAAACCTTCACCGGCATCCGTCTTGCGACTGCTCAGTAGCTCAAAAACGGATGCGGCCGACACATTGCCCGCCAGTTCCATTCCGTCAGTCAAATCCCGTTCGTTTACAGCCGGATGAAAGCCTAGCTGCGCGATATACTGACGGTGCACAGGTGAAATGGCATAACGTGTCAATAAGGCGTCTCCCGGCTGGCAAAAGCTAAAAAGCAATTCATCCATAGCTGCTACTATGGCCGAAGAAGCCCGGTCAGACAGGGCGGGTAGGGAAGCTAGCTCGGTATCTCGCCAGTAAGCCTCCGCTTCGAACGTTCCCATATATAAATGACGCTGGTTCGGTATCGCATTCATATGATTCGCTTCCTTTCCTGCTTCATTATGAACCTACTACACGGTAGCCCTACTGGCTCGCGCTCGTATAATCACGTAGAGCAAACTGCCATATCAAGCGGATAATCGCCAGCAGCCAGAGAGGTGCGAGAAATGCCCATAGCATCAAACCGGGTTCCATTTTGCCGAGAATGAACATGGGCGGAAAATTACAGATGACAAACACCGGAAGCACAAACAAGCCAATACGCTGAATCAGGTTACTATATACGGCCATCGGCACGTAGTTTGTCTCGAAAATGCTGTTGGACAGCTCTGTAACCCCATTCGTGCGGATAATCCAGAAGGCCAGCAATTGGGGCAGCAAAAACACGGAGTATGCCGTAAGCACTCCGCATCCGAGCAGCACAGCGAATCCTCCCACGGTTTCCACATCAAATGGCAACGCCAGATGATACCAGCCAATGCCTGTCATGATTCCACCGCCCACGACATTCGGCACAGTATAGCCCAGTTCAAATTGACGCAGTGTCACCATAAATTGCAGCGATACTGGTTTGGTCATGAGCACGTCCAGTGAGCCCGTACGAATTTTGTCAGGCAGGCTTGTAAAATTACTGTAAAATAATCCACTATAAAATCCGCTCATCATCGTAAACACGCCGATATATAAGAGCATGGCATCGGGAGACCAGCCGTTAATGTCCGTCCCAGCGCGATATGGAAGCGATGCGTATAGCAGCTTGATAAACAAATAAGCGGTTTCAACCAGGCATGCACTTATAAAATTAGTGCGGTATTCCATTTGCGACATGACAGAAAACTGGACAAATTTCCAGTACAGTCTGAGGTAACGTCCAACGTTTCGAAAAACATTTTTCATGTTAACCTCCCACCGAGACAAAGCGTTTGACTCCGGCTTGCCACACCCAGCGCGATACGGCCGCCAGCACTGCAATCCAGATCCATTGCACGCCAATGCCTTCAGCGGCTTCCAGCACAGTCAGCTTGCCCGTCAACGCATTCACCGGAAAAAATACGGTATAGCTGAACGGCAGCAGACTGAACAAACGGGCCAACGCATCTCCAAAAATCGTCAGCGGAAACACGGTACCGCTAGCTACATAAATGACAAGCGACACCGTATAAAAAAGTCCCGCCGATTCTGTCATCCAAAAAGCTATGCCACTCAGCGCATAATAGACCACAAAATTAAGCACAAGTGCTCCCGGCAACGCCAATATGTAAAGCAGGATGTACGATAGCTCGAAGCTAATTTGTCCTTCCAGGCTAAGGCATAACAGCAAAATAGCAGCCGCCAGCAGCACAACTGCGGACTGTATGACTTTGCCTCCAATAAACCGGCAAAAACGGTAGGCAAAATAATGTACAGGCTGTACCATGAATTTTGCCAGTCCACCTTCCTTGATATCTGTAGCAATTTCGTATTCAAAGCCTGTAGCAATCAGTTTTCCAGTTACTCCCGCCATAACCACATACACCAGCATTTCCGGCAGAGAATAGTCCACCACTCTTGCTTGTCCTGAAGAACCGAATACCGCAAGCCAGAGAAAAATTTGTGTCATGATCGGCAGCATAAATCCCGCCATTTGTAGCCAATAATTGGCTCGATACTCCATTTCGTTTTGCATACCAAGCTGGAGCACCTTCACATATTTGTTATTTCGCATCGGCCAGCCTGCCCCCATCATACAAATTGGCTATCCCCTCTTCCAGCGGGACGTCCTCAATCGTAAAATCAACGACAGGCAGTGCATCCAAAATCTTTTTGGACCAAGTCAACGTATCTTCTGCGTCCAGCTCAAATACCGCCTCCAGCTCCGAGTTGGAGCGAAGCTTGCCGAGCCCCGCCAACGTCAGGTTGGATACAGGGGTCTCCAATCGAACCTTGAGCAATTTACGAGCACCCATGACCTCATTCACCTTGTGCAAGTCTCCGTCATACACCAATCTGCCCCCACTGATAATGATGGACCTAGTGCATAAATCCTCAATATCCTTCATGTAGTGGCTTGTCAGCAAAATGGTCGTCCGGTGTGTACGATTATAAGCTTTGAAAAACTCCCGAATCCGCCGCTGAGAAACAAGGTCCAATCCGATGGTCGGCTCATCCAGTAAAATGACTCGTGGGCGATGCAGCAGCGCGGCGATCAGTTCCATTTTCATACGCTCGCCGAGCGATAGTCGCCGAACCTGTACATGCAGCTGCTCCTCCACCCCAAGCAGAGTGACCAGCTCATCCAGCGCCTCTTTATAACGGTTATCATCGATTTCGTAGATAAGCTTGTTCAGCTCGAACGACTCGCTTGCAGGCAAATCCCACCAGAGCTGGTTTTTCTGTCCCATTACGATGGAAAACTGACGTTTAAACTCCTTTTGGCGCTTCCACGGGGTAAAGCCGAGTACCGATGCCTCCCCGTCTGTGGGATGGAGAATGCCGGACAGCATTTTGAGCGTCGTTGTTTTGCCCGCCCCGTTTGGGCCAAGAAATCCGACAATCTCACCTTCCTCAATGCTAAAGCTAACATCCTGCACAGCCTTTTTGGTCAGCTGTTCACGCTTAAACAAATTTTGTAACGATTTGCGCACGCCCGGCTCCTTTTTGTAGTACGTAAACGTTTTCGACAATTGGTTTAATGTAATGGACGGCAATGAATTCCCCTCCTCTTTCCTCTGTGCGTGATACCTGGATGAACATGCCTGATATAGTCGAATGCTTAGACTACTCGGCTGCCTGCTCAGCTAAAATCATCAATTCCTCCAGCATATGGCGCTGTCTTTCAATCAATTGCAGTGCCCGCTCTGTAATCTCAGGCATCCGATGCTTGCGCAGTTGGAGTCCTGTTTTGTAAATATGCAGATTAAGCTTGTGCCAATCCCTGTGAAGTGCCTGTGCCAATTCAATGACATGCTGGGTTTGCGGCCCAAGCGTATCTTGATGCAGCCGGCAATAATCAGCTGTATAATCTGTCAAATGAAGAGCGCTGCCCAATCGCAGATTGTAATAGATTTCATGACAGTACGTCCGAAACTCCTGATCCTCCATGTCTTCTAACAGATGGAAGTCATCGACAAATGCCCGGTAACCTGCATCTCCCCGCTTGACCAGTTGGTCTGTTGCAACTTTCTCACCCGTCACATACTGACGAATATGGTAAGCACACGCAGCATGCAGCTCCCTTGGCGAAAGCGGGACAGGCTGCTCCACTAGCCATGCATACTCAATAATGCCCTGCATGAGGTCGTCGAGCCGGGCTGAGCCCACATAAGTCATCGCATGTCCCGAGGAATCGAGCAGGAAGCTATCATTCACCTGTGCCGTCCGTTCTTGCAAGTCCAATCCGCACAACTCAATCACATGGCCCCTTGGGTAATTTTTCACATATACGTCGTGATAGGTTAAAGCGGTGCTGGACGTATGCAGCATCGTACCATAGCCGGATGTGAGCACCTGCAACAGGTCGGTTTCATTGCTGACTCCTTCGATCCACGGTTCTACCCGAATAACCGGTCCGCCACTGGCGGCCATTTCTTGAAGCTGCTCCGGATATTTCTCCGGCCCAAAGCGCTTCAAATCTCCACCATACTCTGCGCACATACTCCCACACAGCATGAACAGCTCAGCTTCCGCCATGTTCATCCCATACCTCCGCAATGAAGTACGCAGGGAAGAATATACGCAATGTTTCCCTGGGAGAGCGTTTGCGATTTCTTCTGCACTATGGTCAACTATGGAATCATGACGAGTTCCCATATCGGATTGCAGCCTAGGTCTTGTCTGTTCAGCGCCCTTATGCATATTTGCCCAGCAGACGCTCAATGCCTTGCAATGTAGAGAGATGCTCCAGCACCAAATCGTCGTCCTCCATCGTAATATCAAGCTCATTTTCTAATTCAACAATTAATTCAACAGCGGATAAGGAATTCAGCCCCAAGGTTCGCAGATCCTGATCCGGAGTCAACTGTTCCAGCTCGCCGGGAGCCAGCTTCAAAACCTTTTCCAGTAAAGGTACTACATGGTATACGTCTGTTTTCATTCTCGATTCCCTCCTAATTTATGAGCATCCTAATCCAGCAATGATACCTTCCAATTTGTGCGCATAAGCATCAGCTTCCTGCCAGCTGTCTGCCAAAATAAGTGTAAAAATCCGGTTCACATAGCCCCGCTTCACAGGAATATCAGACAAAGTGCCCGCCGTATAAACAAACACCCCTTCAGGTCGCTCGGGTGTATATAGCAAGCCTTCCTCCGCCAGCAACCCGCACAAACGGCTGTAGGTGAGAGGTGTAGTGGTCACGTTGCGATAATAACGGGACAAGGTCTTATGCTGTTCTCCCAAGACAGAGGACAGGAACGAGATGTAAGTAGACAGGGTAAATCTGCCGTTAATCTCGATCACTGGAACCAGCAAACCATCTTCGTCAACAAAACCGTCAATGGAAGCCATTCCCGTATACCCGATGGAATAGAGATACGTTCCCAACTGATAGGCGCATCGTCTCACTTCTTCCTCCAGCGTTTCGCCAATATCAGCGGGAACCTGGGACCCGATATAGACTGTGCCGTCTACGTTTTGCCTTTTTAGTGAAAACATCGTCACCCCACCGCCCTCGTCAATGCAGAGCTGGTAGTTCAGATCCATTTGCTTATTGTGCCAGCGCTCCACCAGCCAGCCGCCAGAAGACGATGACGAGCCGCCGAAGCGTCTCATCACACTCAGCAGTGTATCCAGCTTGGACAGCTCGTCCAGCATATACATGCCTTGTCCCGAGGCACCGTGCGGCTGCTTAATAATCAGCTTCACGGGCTCGTCCGATAAGCCAGCCAATCTCTCACATTCTCTGCGAATTGCCGCTTCATCTGCACACACAGCGCCTTCACTGACAGCAAAACCAAGCTTTTGTGCGGTCAGACGGCTAAATATTTTATCATTCACCTGGGCGCACACCGCAGATGGAGCGCCGATCAGCTCCAGCCCGCAACGCTCCGCAATTGCTTCCTCCTGCGGTGTGACCGCATAGGGTACGAGCCATGCTTTGGTACCACCGCTGCTATGGCCTGCATCCGCAACCGCGCGTAATCGTGCCAAAAGCGCGTCATCCGCCAGTACCAGCTCTGAAATCGGCGTTAGCGGATCAGAGGGCTCTGGTACCTCAATACGCGGCAGGGTGAAGCCTAACCGCTGAAGCATGTCCAGAAATGCCTCATCCGGCTGTTCACGGAGTACAATGACATCCTGACTTCGGCATAGCAGGAGATTCATTTCCTCCATCCGGTTTACAACCTGCTGTTCATCCCGGTCTACCATGCCCCCCTTCCGGGGGGATGGATGCCACACTTGCTCTGCGCCGATATTAAACAGCCAAATCAGGACCCCATGATCCCGTTCATGAGCAAGTGCTTCCACAAGGTTAATCGTTTTAGTCGTCACGTCTTGTCATCATCCCTCTCTCTTCCATCTAGTAGCAAACAATATCCATAGGAGATCCATAGGAAACTAAATGTATTTCAGAGAGCCTGCCCCGTGCAGATACAGTACACTGCATTTGGAGCACACCGGCGTCAATCCTTCATGGTTAATCTTTTGACGGGTTTTTTCATACGCATCCGAATTCCATATTTCCTTCAGACTGTGCTCACGCAAACTTCCAATTGTGAACTCACTGAAAAATTTGCAAGGCATAACCTTTCCGTCTGGTAAAATATCTGTTCTGGAGGTGAGCGCCAAGCAATGATTGGAACAACGGCTGACCATTTCCTCGCCATGTATAAATTTATCAATTTCCTCATAATCCAAGCCGGGCTGATAGCGCACGCGAATGTTCCATACCCGCTCATTGATCCGCTGTAATTCCTGCATCAGAGGGTCAATGTTAGCCGGGTTGATTTTATATTTGAAAGCATGCCAGCTACTAATATTTTTTTCTTCAAGTTGTCGGAGCCAGGAGAAATTACGTGTAAAATATTCATCCATTTTAAAGGAGGTTTCTTTGGAAATGTACCAGGGGAACGTCAGCAGCACCAGATCCAGCCTCTTGTCCTCCAACATTTGCAGAAATTCGTACATCCGTCCGATCATGTTATCGTTAATGACCGCATGGACAGTTACCCGTCCCTTGTACAATCCCTGATCGCGAAGTTCAATTAGCTTATCCATCTGCCGCATTGTTTTTTGAAAGGTGCCTTTACCGCGTATTAAATCGTGTTCTCTTTCAAAACCTTCAATCGCTATTAACAATTCCAGATTTTCAGACAAGTCCAAAATCCGGTCCAAATATTTATCAATGAGTAGTCCATTTGTACAAAAGGTCATTTCACGCCGATCTTCCGCCAGCACGTCCAAAATTTCATCAAAGCGCCGGTGAAACATCGGTTCACCACCCCACATGTACAGTCGGGACTTAACCTCCTTCGTTTCGCTCAAAATCTGCCGGAGCATGTCCGGGGCAAGATCCATATTCTGTTCTTCTTTATCCATCTGGTGATGATAGCCTTCCTCGTTCCATTCAAAGCAGTGCGTGCATCTTAAGTTGCAACGGTTGGTCAGCTTAATACCGATCGTCTGGGGCATGTCCGTTTTGAAAGCAGGGTCCTGTGTTGCGTTACGATAAGACACGGAAGCGTTTTTCAGGTTACGCTTGATGAGCTTGAAAGCCTTCTCATCAATCAGCACATTGCTTTTGGGCTGCATGCTAACACCTCGTTTAATGGATTTTCAGGCAAAGTCTACCCTACGTTCAGACTGTCTCCATACCTTCCGGGTGCGGCACTTGCTCCGCATCGCTCATTTCTTGAATGTAACTGCAAAACGCATCTACTGAACGGAGATGTTCCAACTCAAAGGAATCAAAATCAATCTCCACATCAAATGCATCCTCCACTTGCAGCATGAAATGAACCAATTGCAACGAATCTAGTCCTGCATCATGAATAATGTCCGAATGTCCATCCAGCTTAGCGACCAATTCAGGATCTTCCTTGACCGCGCTGATCATTTCAATCACTTGGCTTTGCATAGCAAACTCCTCCTTGTGAATGAGATACTACTCTTCCGTCCAACGATGCCGTCTAAAAAGCTCCTAGAAAATTTCCTTGCTTGGAACTATATTCAATTATACTCCTCCATTGAAGAGACAAGTCAATAGGTTGTTTTGTAAGTAAAAGTCGCAAGATGTAAATTAATGTATGATTACTTCTACAAATTTTTCTGCATTCATTATTCATTTTATAGAAGCTACACTTGAAAGCGATCAGCCTCTCTCCTCTTGTATGAAAAGCGTAATTATTTTACAATATACACGAAAATATTTTTCTTTATTTTATCGAATTAAACGATACTTTTTTTCATAAAAGCATTATATAGCTAAAGGAGCACAGCCCATGTCCCCCATTCTTCATACATTATCCCATCGACTGGAGCAGTTGCCCGTACAAGAGCGTAAGCTGGCGGAATCTATCCTGCAAGCCCCGGAAAATGTGCTGCACCTGGGTATTCGGGAACTGTCAAAGCGTTGTGGTGTGAGTGCCGCAACCGTTACACGGTTTTGTAAATCACTCCATTTTAAAGGGTATCCCGATTTCAAAATGAAGCTGGCCGCTGAGTTGTCCCATTCGAACCTTACAGGTGAAGAATCGTATCAGGACATTGTGGCTGGAAATTCACTTTCACGCATCGTGCAAGCTATTCAGGCAAACCATACGGCCTCCATCGCGGACACGACCCGGCTGCTAGATTTCCACAAGCTGGAGCAGGCCATTGCATGGCTGTCAGCCACAAGCCGTATTGATCTCTATGGGATGGCGACATCCTCGATTGTGGCGCAGGATTTTTACCAGAAGCTGATCCGTATTGGCAAGAATAGCACTGCCTTCGCGGATTCTCACATGCAGATCACCTCTGCCTCCTCACTCGGAGCGGAGGATGTAGCCTTTGCCGTCTCTTATTCAGGAGAAACCCAGGAGACGATTGCGGCTCTCCGCTGTGCAAAGGAACAAGGTGCCAAAACATTATCCCTGACCTCCTTCGGAAACAATACGCTGGCAAGCCTTGCGGATATTGCGCTATTTTCCTCTTCATTGGAGGAAGGAATGCGACGTGGAGACATGGCCTCCCGCATCGCCCAGCTTCATATTATAGATATCCTGTTTACAGGTATGGTGAGCGCTAATTTTGACAAATATATTCCGAGATTGGAAGGTTCATATCAACAAGTGAGTAAGCTCAAAAAACAACCAGGGGGTCACTAAAGATGAACATTCGCATTTTGAACAGCCGTGAAGACCTGAACGCTACTGCTGCCACTGTGATCGCCAGCTTGCTGCTGTCCAAACCACAAGCTATGCTGGGCTTGGCCACCGGTAGTACGCCGATAGGCATTTACCGACATCTTGCAGATATGTACCGCAAGGGACAGGTGAGCTTTGCACACGCCTATTCCGTCAATCTTGATGAATACGTTGGCCTTGCCCCAGAACATCCGCAGAGCTATCGCAGCTTTATGAATGAGCACTTGTTTCAGCATATCGACATTCCCATATCTCATACACGCGTCCCTAACGGGGATGCACTAGATCTCACAGCAGAATGTGCAGCACACGAGCAGGCCATTTTGGATCATGGACCTGTGGATCTCCAATTGCTTGGCATTGGTCATAACGGTCATATCGGCTTTAACGAACCCGGTCACAGCTTGACCGGAGCCACACATGTTGTAGATTTGAAAGAAAGAACGCGCTCAGCGAACGCCCGATTTTTTGGTGATATAGATGCAGTCCCCAGACAAGCAGTGACGATGGGAGTTGGCACCATTCTGAAGGCGAAGCAAATTATGCTGGTGGCCTTTGGTGCAGAGAAGGCCGACATTATAAGGCAGGCTTTAACTGGCCCCGTCACAACGGAGTGTCCGGCTTCCCTGCTGCAATGTCACCCCGATGTCCTTATTTTATTGGATCAGGAAGCAGGAGGATGGTTCAAATGAAGTCAGATGAAATAAACGGTAACATACCGCAGCTATTGTATGGTCAAGTCGTCGTTGGGAATGACATTATCGACAACGGAGTTGTCATCATTGAGGGGCAATCCATTGTATACGTTGGATCAGCGGAGGATTTACCCGTGGATTGGACCTCAGTGGTCTTGGGCAATTCAGAAGAAGGTGCCACACAAGCGGCGAATATTGTTCGTCTGGAAGGGGGTTACCTGCTACCAGGCTTTATCGATATTCATGTTCACGGCGGCAACGGTGAGGACTTTATGGACTCAGATTCGAGGGTGCTGGATGCCATCACCTCCTTTCACAGTTCACAAGGAACGACGGCTATGCTGGCTACCACGATGACCGCGCCCAAGGAACGAATTGATCAGGTATTAAGAGAAGTTCACACATACATGGCACTTCCCATGCCCCATGCTCAGTTGGAGGGGGTGCATCTGGAAGGACCGTTCATTAGTCCGAACTGGGCTGGAGCACAAAACCCGGAACATATCGTGCCTCCGAACCTCGCTTGGGTGGCAGAATGGGAGCAGTGCTATCCGGGCCTTGTTCGCCAGGTCACACTTGCGCCTGAACAAAAAGGCGCCCTTGAGCTCATCGCATGGCTGCGTAGCCACAGCATTACCGCGGCGCTCGGTCATACAGATGCTACGTATGAAGAGGTTGAACAGGCAGCATCGGCGGGCCTGAACCATGCAGTCCACACCTTTAATGCCATGACTCCGCTGCATCACCGCAAGCCGGGAGCTGCGGGAGCTGTACTCGCTGATCCGCGCATTGAAGCAGAGATCATCGCAGATGGCATTCATGTGCATCCTGCCGCCATTTCCCTGCTTGCCAAATTAAAGCAGGACCATAATCTCATCCTCATCACCGATGCCATGTCTGCTACTGGACTGGAAGACGGTCATTATACACTCGGCGATTTGCCAGTGATTGTACAGGACGGTGTCGCACGATTGGAGGATGGCGTCACTTTGGCAGGAAGCACCCTAACGATGATTGAGGGCTTCCGCTATCTCGTTCAACATGTAGGCTTGAGTATTCCCGAGGCATCACAAATGGCCAGCCTGAATCCAGCTCGATCCCTGAACATAGCTGATCGGACAGGTTCACTTGAGGCAGGTAAACAAGCAGACGTCTTGTTGCTGGATGCTGACTTAAATCTGCAAGGGATATGGATTAAAGGAGTTCGCAAATCGTTATAGTTATATAATCCCCGCAAAAGAAAGAGCTATTCCATCAGCGTAATTGCCGAGATGGGATAGCTCTTCTTTGGATATTCACATTTAAGGGTTTGAATTAGCGATGATTCATTGGTGCGGGCGTATTATTTTGTGGACGTGTTGGTGTATTTTGCATTGGACGGTTTGTATCTGCCGCCGAAGTCGGGAATACACGTTCAATCACATCCACCATTTCATTGCTCAAGCCTCTGATCGGATGACCATTTTGTACACTGCGTGTAAAGTCAGAGGTTTGTTTAACAAAGTCCGGGTTAGCCGATACATGCACCTGTTCAATGGAAGGAGCAAATTGCTTAATCTTGTTAGCAATACGACTCTTGACTGCATCACTTGGTTCATATGCAGTTCTTGCTCCCTCGATGGTGTTGTTGCCGTTATCTGTGCGATTGTTGTTGTTCGTCAAGCCACGCAACATACCATACGAGCCTGTACCCATTGTTCCGTACAAACCGTCGTCACGACGTGCAGGTGTTCCAATCCCGGTAACTCCATTATCTGTCATTCCAGGCGTTGTAGTACCTGTAGTACGGTTCCCTCTAGTGCCATTCACGCCATTCACACTCGGTACATTTCCGTTACCCCCAATACTATTAGCACTTGGAGTACCGTCAATGCTTGGAGCATTGACACCCGTTCCGTTGGCTTGGTCTTTCAAGGAAACGGCTACATAGGCATGTCGTTCACCGACCAGCACTGTCGCAGACTTTACATCCGGCATCTCGGATATACGTTTGGACAAATTGCGATCGACTTGCAGATTACGGATTGGGTGTCCGGTTCTGTTGCCATTTTCATTCAGTGACATTCCGTCCATACCATTGGATTTTACCCCATAACGATTTACACCGTCCATACGGTTTACACCGTCTAAACCATAACGATTCACACCATCCATATTAGGCGTGCTTTGCGCATTATAGCGGGTAGCGTTCGTACGGACGTTATGATTTGCAGTCCCACATCCTGTCAAAGCAGCCATGCTGGCAAGTAAAGCAGCAGAAATCGTCAAACTGATGACCTTCTTAGTTCCTGGCATGAACTCATCCTCCATACATATAAAATGTGTGACGAGATTAGCATGCGCCATCAATCTTAGGGATATCCTGACTAAAAAATGACTAAAAAAATAAAATTTTAATGTAAATATGAAATACAATTGATGATTTACCACAAGATGGCATGTATAATAAGTTTGAAATACTTAATTTTACAAAAAGGAGGATTTACAGTTTGAAGAAGCTCACCGTTTTGATGCTCATTTTTTTGTTATCCGTCACTCTTATCCCCGCCGGTGCTTTTGCAGGCTCCACTACACCTGAAGCACCGAAAGCTCCCGCCGGAAGCTGGACAGAAGGCCCACCACCTAATCGCGTTGATCCTGCCAAGCCTGCATTATTGTTT
This sequence comes from Paenibacillus sp. ALE2, assembly GCF_054113385.1. Taxonomy (NCBI): domain Bacteria; kingdom Bacillati; phylum Bacillota; class Bacilli; order Caryophanales; family Paenibacillaceae; genus Paenibacillus; species Paenibacillus sp. ALE2. The sequence goes on along the minus strand of NZ_CM134213.1, from coordinate 2,856,842 downwards.
GTACATGGTTTGAACAGTAGCGCCGAAGTGTGGACCAAGAATAATAACGATATGCTTCAGAAAGCCCGTGACGCTGGATACCAGACGGCCAGCATTAATCTGTACGATGCGAATGGCACATCCCAGGATATGTGGGACAATGGCAAGCTTCTAGCCGACAAAATCAAAGTCATTAGTAATCATTTTGGAAAAAAACTCATCATCATCGCCCACAGCAAAGGTGGAGTGGATACTCAAACCGCTCTCGTGTATAACGGAGCAGCTCCTTATGTACAACGTGTCATCACCCTCAGCAGTCCCCATCATGGCTCACAACTTGCAGATCTCGCCTACAGCAGCTGGGCCGGATGGCTGGCAGATATCGTCGGCTCACAAAATCCCGGCACCTCTACTTTACAAACATCTTATATGAAGTATTTCCGAACTAAAACCGATGCACTCAGCAACGCAACTACAATTCCGTTCTTCACGTTTGCTGGTGATAACTGGTCTGGTGGCACTGCTTCCTACATACTGGGTGGACTTTATCTCTCATCCTTCGGCAAAAATGATGGGGTGGTCACAGTCGACAATGCTAAACTTCCCGGCGGACGTGTAGTTAAAGTCGGTTCCTGGGATCATGCCAAGGTTCGTACCGGTTCTTACGTCTTCTCCCTGATCCTACCTTACCTCCAAGCGAACACTCCAGCATTGAATCAGGAAACTGAGGCATTTTCAGCAGCATCTTCCCTGACTGCTTCCGCTGTACAATCCACCTATAACGAGATCGATAATTCATATTTTATTCGAGGCGGCGATTATAATGGAAAAGCCTCCGAAACCCTTACGATTGAAAATGGTGTCCAATCCATTGATCTGGACTGGATCAGTGATAAACGTGTAAGTCAGCTTGAGCTGACCAAACCTGACGGTACTAGCGAATTGCTTCATGTGAAAGCAGGTCGTGATGAAGAAATCTTTGCTGGTGCCTGGCATCATAGTGCAGTAGTTACCAATCCCCAACCAGGCATCTATAAGTTGAATGCCGTTATTCCTGATCATGGTGCGTATCTCCTGATTGCACGCTATCATGCCGTTCAAGTCCCTGAGCTTAAATACAATCTAAATGCAGTGGGTCCAAGGCTAAACCTGAAGTCCCAGGATTCCCCGGCCAGCGTCACACAAGTCACTTACCAAGTTCAATACTATGGTGATCCGCAACAAGGAATCACTACAGCGTCCAAAGGTCTGACGTTGCAGCAAAAAAACGTTAACCCTACTGGGCAAATTGAGCTTTCTAAAGCGGACAAGCCGGGCATCTATTCCGTAACGTATGAAATTAACGGTACCACAGCAGCAGGATATCCTTACCGCCGCACAGCAGTTCAATCCATCTATATTGATGCTGACGGTAACAAGTATGTTGACTAAATAAAACTACAATTTAATAAGCCTGCAAACACCTATTATAGTATGGGCGTTCGCAGGCTTATTTATCATTCCAAACATCTTTAATAGAGATAATACGATGTAATCTATGCATTGTGTTCTGTTCAATCCGTTGTCTGATTCTTCAGTTTATTCAGCCAATAGTAGCGATGTAGCTCCATAATAAAATGAAAAAGAACAAATGCAAGCATGGAATAAACACACATCAATACTGTAGCAACGAATTGTTGTGTAGCAAAACCAAGGGAAAGATTGGCTATCAAATAACCAGCCCCGGTAAATGTGGTCATTGTTACTACAGCTTCTCGCTTGTGTTTTTTCTTCACTTTTGGTTCTTTCTTATAAGTTGAAGGATCTTTGAATTTCGTCAGATGATATTTTATATAGCAGTATAAAGCGATTCCATAAGCGGCAAAAGAACTTATAAAATACCATGGAGTATCCAGACCCAACATACCATAAGCAAACTTTTGTGTCATGATCATGAAGCCAATAGAGCATACCAAACCAAATACACCACGGAATAAAACATAATTCAATTGCAATTTGCGTGGCATGATGACCAGTACAAGAGCCCAAATATTAATCACAACAATCAGTGGCATCAGCACATAAACATAAACTGCAATGTAGGGGTCTCCCATTAAGGGAATAGTCAAAAACAGATCAAACAGTAATAAAACAAGAATGATAACATTGGAACGAATACGGTTAACTGGATACAACTTCATATTTTTCTCAAATAAAGCCCTGCTATCACTCATAAACATACAAGCCCTCCGTCACATAAGTTAAACCTACCGATAAGGATAGACAAGACTATATCCAATGTCCACTTTTCTAGATCTCTGTCTTCAGCTCTTGCCGCAATTCTTCAATAAAATCAACCATGATACTTTGAACAGCATCTTCACGGGACATACGTATATACCGACTCGTCCTCTGAATGTCTTCCTCGAACAAATAAAGTATCCTGCTCATGGCCTCCTGATCCCCACGTTGTGCTAATTTGAGCCATTGGACGAACTCAGCATCCGAAATAACTCTTTGAGCATTTTCTTTTTCCATTTATTCACCGCCTGTTGGGATAGCTTTAACTCTTTTGCAATCTGTGCTTCGGTTTTATCTAGTATGTAAAGGTCAAAGATGATCATTTTTCCGATCTCAGAAGATAGAGAGTTGATAAGCTGTAGTGTGTACATATTAGAGTTTACAGATTCTGCAAAAGATGGGGCGCTGACAGTTTCGTTCTTTTCCATTACAAATTCATGATTGGTTTGTACCCGAGCACGATACTGGATTCTCCAAGCAATGCGGTACAACTTCTTTCGGTATTGTTCGACCAATGTTAGCTGAGATTTCTCCAATATAAATCACCCTTTCTCTTTGGATTTGACTTTTTCTAAATCCTCATATTATAGGGTAATTTGCAATCCTGTCTTACAACCAAAACAGAACGTTTGTTCTTATTTATTATACTATTTTTACAATCAGTTGTATATGGTTCTTTTAATTTACCTTCCTTTATATATGGCTAAAAAGGAGGGAAATACATTGCAGATGGATGATGCTCTTTCTCTGGTTACCAACGTAGGCTTTCCGGCTGGACTTTGTTTTATTTTATTGCGGCACATCCTGCACACGATGGAGGAAAAGTTGGATAAGCTGGATCTCTCACTTCATGAGCTGATTCAGGTCATCCAAGATTTAAACGTCAATAACAGCCCTTCTTCCAAAAGCAGCAAGCCTGATGAATAACGCACACAAAAAAGCTCCACGCGGCGATTATTCGCCGTTGGAGCCTCTTTGTTCAGCTATTATAAATGTAATGATTATTGGCTAGCCTTAGCCTGGTCATGACCATTCTGTTCAGCATGGTTCACGTCAGATGCTGACAGGCCATAAGCCCAGTTGCTTTGTGGCGGCACAACCCATACGGTTTCTGGATCATCGTTAAGTGTCCAGCCCTGATAGACCAGCTGGGAATCCTGCTTACCCAACGATATGCTCAGCGTAAAGCGGTGAACAGGCTTGTTCAGCTCGGAGGCTTTGCGCAAAGCCTGATTGCTGGCCAGGTTTTTGATTTGCTGTGAGAGGGAAGTCGCCGTGTCACCCACTACCGACTTTCCGTTTAGCGTCCAAGATGCGGAAGCACTATCTCCAGTTCCACTGTTACCGGAGGATCGGAGCATCCATGAGGCATTCTGGCCTTCCCACTCTATCCCGCTCAGCTTGGTATCATCCCAATCAAACGGCGTTGTATCTGTAAAATCATCAACACCCAGCAGCAAACCCGAAAGTGTATCTATAGGTACGGAAGCTATCTCTTTTTGGTCTGATAGTACATAAACAGCGTCTCCGGAAGGCAGCGTATCACCGAAGGCAAAGGTGCGAACGTCACCATTCTTGGTCTTAATCTCAACCTGGTCATGGGTAGCGCTGATTCCATATTTGGCTACGTCTTTGGGAGATGATTCCACGACATCACCCAACTTTACATTTTGAATCGCGGCTAGCCAATTGTCTAATGTATATTGATTTAACGGGTAAGATCGCGGCTTACTCATGCTCCATTTGCCATCATGTTGATCAAGTTCCACCGACTTGCCGTCCTTTCCAGTGATCGCAAAAGACGTAATATCTCCTTGCGTAAGCTGAACAAGCTGGCGAGCGGCCGGAGCTTGTTCACGAAAGAAATTTTGGCTCTTGGCATAGATTATACCCGCTCCCAATACGACTAGCAGCAGCACTGTGGGTATCCATTTTCTCATGCACTTCTTCGCCTCCACCATAATAAGATTCCGACAACCGCAAACAGCAGCGGCAATCCGACGACAGATATGGCTAATACCGTTTTCGCTTGTGCAGCAGTCAAATAAGCTACCTTAAAATCCTGCTCCTGACGAGGACGAATAGTGAGCCCATCAGAGTGCTCCTGCACATAATTCAGACTATTCAGCACAAAGTCTCGATTCCCTCCTGTGCTAATCTCCGTGTCGCTTAGGAGGGCTGACGTTCCGAGAATAACCGCTTTGGGCTTGCCGTCTTTTCCTTCTACCGCGTAACCGAGATCAAGCGGCCCCTGTGGGTCCTTGTCATCCTTCTGCGTTTCGTTGTTCAGCAGTCCCTGAATATTCGTTTCACCATAGCTAGCTGCAGAAGATTTTAGCAATAGCGTCGTCTTCCAATCCTTCTGTTCTCCTGCCTGCAAAGCAATAGATAGCGAAAGAACAGGATACAGATTAGAGGCCGCCAATTTATCGGTGATCGCATGACTGCCAAAGGTGGGAACCGTCCACAGAGGACCAAGCGTATTCGTCTGTTCCTGATCCACCACGATAGCATGAGTATCTTTCACACCATAATCAGCCGCTAATGCGTCAAGGTTTTTCCAGCTAGACCCCATGTTCGGGTGAAATCCTAACGCCATAAAAAGCTTTCCACCGTCATTCAGATACGTACGAATACTCTTCAGTTCCGTCACGCTAATATCCCGTTCGGGTCCGACAATAGCCAATACAGACGCATCTTTGGGCACACTACCCGCTTGATTGAGCTGAACTTCCTCTGCTTTCACATTATCTTGCGCCAGCGAGCTGCTTAATTCGGTCATTTGGGACAAAGGAATTTCCTCATGCCCTGTCAAAAAAACCACTTTCCCTTGGCGGGTAGACGATAATGCCAGCAGTCCACTGGTCAGCTTTTCCTCCCCGGTAAATTGGTATGCTCCTTCACTACTCCCCTGGGCCTGCGTAAATAGACTCCCAATATCTATAACCCGCTTCTTCTCTCCTTGCACCAACACGATGGATGCTGCTGTAATCCCATATTGCTTGGCCAGTATCGGTTCCTGATTCAAATCATATTGCTCGACCTTGAGCTTGTTGTTACGCTTGGCATACTCATTCAGCATATCCGTAACATCCCGGTTCAGCTTCTGATTCTGCGAAGTGGAGACAGTAAAGGCAATCAATCGTACGTTTTCCTTCACACCCTGAATGGTCGTTAACGTCTGATCAGACAGCGTATACTGCTTGCCTGCCGTCAGATCCAGTTGAAAGCCTCCCAGCGAACGCAGAAATAACGTCAATAAAATAAAAATCCCTACAGCAGCAATCGATAGTACCATACTATTGGTATGACCCAGCCATTTTTTCATATTCATTACCTCCACCGTTTCCGTTCAACCACTTGGATACTAAATAGCAAAAAGAGCGCCGCCACCGTCACGTAGTACATCACATCGGCTCCATTCAGCAATCCTTTGGTGAAACTGTCAAACCGTGCGGTTAGTGAAAAAGGTTCCAGCCACTGCTGCAGCGCCGCAGATGCGCCCGTTTGTCCACCAAACGAATCCAGCATCCAGAACACGAGCAAGAGAATAAAACTGACGACCGCGGACATCATCTGATGCTGTGAAAGCGTCGATGCGAATAAGCCGATCGCCATCATGGCTGCGCCAAGCATAAACAGGCCGATCACGGATGTAAATACGAGCGTCCAATCCAGCGACCCATAAAAGGACATCACGACCGGATACGCCAGACTGCACAGCACCAGTATGAGCAACATGCCTAGCGCTGCCAAAAATTTACCTATCATGATTTCCGTTACACTCACAGGTGAGGTAAGCAGGAGCTCATCTGTACCCTGCCTGAATTCCTCTGCAACCAGCCGCATCGTGAGTAGTGGCACAACAAACACCAGCATGGACAATGTGTCACCGAGTACCAGCCGATAGTCCAAAATACTAGGCTGATACATCACAAAGTTCGTGTAAAATAGTAACCCCGTCAGCAACATGTACACCGCAAGCGCAAAATACGTCGTTGGGGTCCATAGATAGGCTTGCAGCTCCTTTTGACAAACTGCGAACAAACGCCTCATGACTGTTTACCTCCTGTATCCTTGTCTTCATCGACCTTGTTATCGCTGGCCAAGGCTTCTCCATGATCCACCGTGTTGACCGTTGCTTCATTCTTAGAGGTATGTAGAACATGAACCGCTGGATCGCTGCCCCCACCTTCTTCCGTCTCGCGGGTCGTTAACTGCTGGAAGATGTTTTCCAAGCTTATGTTTTCTTTTTTCATTTCCATAATCGGAAGCTTCGCATCCGACAGCACAAAAAACAGTTCTTCGCGAAAATCCTCATCAGAAGCTCCTGTAAGCAACAATCCAGTCAAATCCTGCTCTGTGACAGTCAGCTTCGTATTCGCTGAAGGCAGAGTAGGCGCCAAAGATTCAACTTGTACTTTTCCCCAAGCTCGTAGGACATCCATTACCTGCTCACGCTTGCCTTTGACCTCCACCTTCACCTTGAATCCGTCTTCCATCGAACCACCGAGCGCGTCAGGACGCCCGTCCATAACCAGTTTCCCTTCGTGGATGATCAGAACCCGATTGCACAAAGCATCCACCTCAGGCAAAATATGCGTGCTGAGCAATACCGTATGATTTTCACCAATCTCCTGAATGAGCTGACGAATCTCCAAAATCTGATTGGGGTCCAAACCCGAAGTCGGTTCATCCAGCACTAGTAAGTCCGGGTTGTGAATAATCGCACCTGCCAATCCCAGACGCTGTTTATACCCTTTGGACAAGCTGCGGACCAATTGTTTTTCACGTCCATTCAGTCCCAGTCGGGAAATCATCTCCGAAATACGCAGCTTCTGCTCTCTCGCAGGCACGTCCCGAATACTAGCTACAAACTTTAAGTAGGAACTTACAGACATATCCCCATACAAAGGAGGCGTCTCCGGCAGATAACCAATTTTGGAACGAGCCTGTCTGCCTTTATCCTGAATCGGGATACCGTCGATCGTAATTACACCCTCGTTTGGCTGAAGATACCCTGTAATCATACGCATTGTCGTCGTTTTACCCGCACCATTTGGCCCCAGGAAACCAACAATTTCACCGCGCTGCATTTCAAAATCCAATTTATGTACGCCCCGGTTGCCCTCATACCACTTGCTCACCTGTTGTACTTTGAGCACATGTTTCACCCTTTCATTGTTCGTGATTTTCCCTATGCTGCTCTCCCACCTAAAATGTTGCATGAGTAGCGGATAGCAGCAAAGTGGAGGATTTGAAGCTGGAGAAGCGATAGCGTTCGCCTTTGGTGTAGGATTCTTACCTTTAATTATCTTATCTAATCCAAGAAGAATCCTACAGCAACAGCGATCGGAAGCTCAAAGCCTTCGCGAAGCGGCCTCCTCGAACTTCATGCTACACTTTTAAATTCTAATGATAATCCCCCACATATAGCTTCAGCTTAACGACACTTAAATAGAAGCTTAAAATAATGTGTCTAAAATGTGAACTGAAAAATGCGCATCTATCCTCGTAAACTTGTACGGTTCGCCACGGCGTGGATTCGCATCTACTATCATTACAACGTGTGAAGGGAGTGCATAAAAAGCGATGACCGTATTATTTACCAATCTTGTTAATAACGGCGACTTCGAGACCGGATCTACCCTTTTTTGGAACGCCGCAAATGTAACCGTCACTAACTTATCCGTAAAAAAGACAAACTTTTATAGTGCGATCCTAGCAGGAGGCGCGGTAGATGCATCTCTTTCCCAGGTCGTTTTTGCCACACCAGGCGAAAGTTATACGTTGAGCCTGTCAGCTGCAAAAATAGGAAACTTGATTAATCCTCAAATCAACATTTTTCTGTACTACTATGACGCAACCTTTAGTTTCCTCGGTACTGGGCTAACTACCTATCTGAGCGCAGGCACATTACCTGATGCTGTGAATGGGACATGGCAAACCCTGTATGAAGTAACAGCTCCTGTTCCAGCTAACGCAGCCTTTGCCTTTTTGGTTATTAGCAAAAATGCCTTAGCTAACACCGCTAATGTAGCCATTGATTCCGTTGCCCTTGTTAAAGCAAGTGCAACTGGAGCTGTGGGACCAACCGGACCTGCGGGGCCGACTGGTGCTACAGGCGCTAGTGGCGATACAGGTGCTACGGGGCCTGCGGGTGCTACAGGCGCCACGGGCGCTACTGGACCTGCCGGACCTACAGGTGCTACGGGCGACGTTGGCGCTACGGGGCCTGCCGGACCTACAGGTGCTACGGGCGACGTTGGCGCTACCGGACCTGCCGGACTTACGGGTGCCACGGGTGACACGGGCGCTACTGGACCTGCCGGACCTACGGGTGCTACGGGCGACGTTGGCGCTACGGGGCCTGCCGGACCTACGGGTGCCACAGGCGACATTGGCGCTACGGGGCCTGCCGGACCTACGGGTGCCACAGGCGACATTGGCGCTACGGGGCCTGCCGGACCTACGGGTGCCACAGGCGACACGGGCGCTACGGGGCCTGCCGGACCTACAGGTGCTACGGGCGACGTTGGCGCTACCGGACCTGCCGGACCTACGGGTGCCACGGGCGACGTTGGCGCTACGGGGCCTGCCGGACCTACGGGTGCTACGGGCGACGTTGGCGCTACCGGACCTGCCGGACCTACGGGTGCCACAGGCGACATTGGCGCTACGGGGCCTACCGGACCTGCTGGACCTACAGGTGCCACAGGCGACACGGGTGCTACGGGCGACGTTGGCGCTACGGGGCCTGCCGGACCTACAGGTACCACAGGCGACACAGGCGCTACGGGGCCTGCCGGACCTACGGGTGCCACGGGCGACATTGGCGCTACCGGGCCTGCCGGACCTACAGGTGCTACGGGCGACGTTGGTGCTACGGGACCTGCTGGACCTATCGGACCTATCGGTCCTATTGGCGACACTGGACCTGTCGGACCTACGGGCGACACGGGACCGATTGGACCAACTGGACCGACCGGGCCATTTGGTCTTGGCTTTACCGGTCCAATTGGACCGACTGGACCTACAGGACCTATCGGACCTACGGGGCCAACTGGTCCTACTGGACCCACTGGGCCGACCGGACTCTAATCTTCTATTATTACCACATCATGGACTTAAACGACGTATCATATCCTACCGCCAAAGCCTCTTAGCAAGTTATGGCTTTGCCATCCTTGCCCTGCCGCAATTGCGGCAGGGCTTCTATAATCAGATCTCTTTTAATTCCAATTTTAGGTTTGACCTCAATCCTTAAATGGTTCCCAAAGGAGTGATACTCAATTGATCAGTATCAGCCTGTGCATGATCGTCAAAAATGACCAACATACCATCGGCCCTTGCCTTGAATCGGTCCATCATATTGTAGATGAAATCAACATCGTGGACACAGGTTCACAGGATCGGACTATTGACATATGTCGCAGCTTTACAGATCGGATTTTTCCGTTTGAATGGGTAGATCATTTTGCCCTTGCACGTAACTATTCATTTGAGCAAGCTACGCAGGAGTACATTCTCTGGCTGGATGCCGATGACATTTTCAAGGAGCAGGATGCTATCAAGCTGCTTGAGCTAAAGCATACTCTTGATTCCTCAGCTATATCAACCGTGGATGCAGTGTCCATGAAGTATCATTATGCCTTCGATGATCATGGCAATGTCACCCTGCATTTTCGTCGGAATCGCTTGGTCAGACGGTCGGCCGGGTTCCGTTGGCATGGAGCCGTGCATGAGTATCTCGCCGTAGACGGAAATATTCTACATGCGGATATTGCCATAACTCACACCAGAACACATACCCATTCCCCGGGCCGAAATCTGCGAATTTATGAGAAGCAGCTCGCCCAAGGCCATGACTTCTCTCCCCGCGACCGCTACTATTACGCTAACGAGCTTAGAGACAATGGAAAATATGAGCAGGCCGTGCAGGCTTACCGAGACTTTCTAAACACCGAACAAGGCTGGGTAGAGGACGCAATTAGTGCATGTGGCAAAATGGCTGACTGTCTGCAACAACTCGGCAAGCTGGAGGAAAGTATTACCGCGGCTCTCCGTAGCCTGACCTTCGATACGCCTAGAGCGGAGCTTTGTTGTCGGATGGGTCATTATTTTTTGCATAAAAATGAGATTCCCAAAGCCGTTTACTGGTACGACATGGCTACCACTCTGAATCCTCCTAACACGCTGGGCCCGGTACAAGACGCATACCAAACATGGTTTCCTCATATCCAGCTATGCATTTGCCATTTTCGGCTAAAAGACTATACACGTGCGAACTGGCACAATGAGCAAGCAGCCACGTACGTTCCCAATGACCCGCATGTCCAGCATAATCGACAATATTTCAGCTCAATCCTGAACCCTTCCCAATAGAGATGCCTCCCATAGCCAGCCATCATTCTTTAAGTCAATCAAAGGAGGAGCAAACCAATGCAACCACAGAAACGGTACAAGATAGCGGTCTATGCCATCAGCAAAAATGAAGCCCGATTCGCCAAGCGCTGGATGAACTCCATGCGGGAAGCTGATGTTGTCATTGTAGCCGACACCGGTTCTACAGACGACACCGTTGCTCTACTGCGCGAGGCGGGTGCAGAGGTACATCCTATTCAGGTAGTCCCTTGGCGTTTTGACAAGGCTCGCAATGAGTCCCTGCGGCTGGTCCCTGATGATGTAGATATTTGTGTCTGTACAGATCTGGATGAAGTCTGGGAGGAGGGATGGCGGTCGCGCCTGGAAAGCAACTGGAAGGATGGAACGACTCGAATGCTGTATGCCTTTACACATGGACAGCCTGGAAGGGATACCGCTCATACATGGTTCTGGAAAGAAAAAATACACACTCGTCATGGCTACCACTGGGTACGCCCGGTTCATGAAGTGCTTGAATATATCGGGGAAGGCGAAGAACACAGCATCCGATCGGGCCAGCTCCGCTTGTATCATGATCCCGATCCGCACAAGTCACGCAGTCAATACCTTCCACTGCTAGAGCAGTCTGTACGTGAATTTCCCGAGGATGATCGCAATATGCATTACTTGGGGCGAGAATATATGTATCATGCCCGTTGGGACGAATGCATCACTACGCTGCAACAACATCTTGCCATGCCACAGGCGCGCTGGGCCGATGAACGCAGCGCTTCGATGCGTTTTATCGCTAGAGCGTATAAGGCAACTGAACAATGGCATGAGGCTGCACGTTGGTTATACCGTGCTATTGCGGAAGCGCCCTATTTACGTGAACCTTACACGGAAATGGCTCAGCTTGCCTATCATACACGGAACTGGCCCGCCGTCTATCATATGGTCGAAGAAGCACTGCGCATTTCGACACGACCAGATACGTATATGCAAGAGGATTTTTGCTGGGATGCTACTTTGTATGATCTTGGAGCCCTCGCTTGCTATGAGTTGGGCCTAATACACAAAGCCTGTGAATTTGCGAAAGAAGCAACAGAACGCTCTCCGGAAGATTCTCGCCTTCGCCATAATTATGCGCTAATTCAATCCAGGCTTCCATAGAAACCCACACCCCGTCCTGTAGGTTGAATAACTTGGTATAAGAACTTGTGGTTGGCAAAGGAGGTTATTGAGATCAAAGTTCTATTTACTTTTTATATACCCAGCGGTGGCGTGGAAACCTTGAACCGCCAACGCTGTAAAGCGCTCATTCAGGACGGGATTGAATGTCATCTTCTCTATTATCAGCAGGGTACAGGGATGCAAAACCTGCAAGGCGATATTCCGGTGTTCATGACTTCCTCTGAAGAAGAAATTCGAAAACTGGTGGAGACTCATCGCTACGATGCAATTATCGTCTCTTCGGACTATCCTATGCTCCCTAGACTGCGGATGTTGGGCTATCAAGGGATATTAATCTATGAATCACAAGGCTTTGGCACTCACGAAGAAGCTGCTTGGGTTGTTGCAGATGCATCTCCGTATCTTCAAAATTATGCTGACGCGGTGCTTCTACCCGATACAACTCACCTCGTGCAGCTATTTTCCAGCATGTGTCCATGGCTTAATCGTTTTGTATTTCCAAACGTATTGGATACTAGCGTATTTAATTATGTACCTAACACTCCCCCGGTTAATCCGGTCATTGCATGGGTTGGGAGGCTAGAGCCCAATAAAAATTGGCGGCATTTTATCGACATATCTTACTGGATGCTGCAAAATCGTGCTGATCTTCGGATTTGGATGTTCTATGATGACACCTTGTCGCAGCCGAAGGATAAAATACAATTCGAGAACATGCTTGCTCAGCTTGGCATGTCCACAATCATTGAGCGTTTTAAAAGCGTGCCTCATGCGAAAATGCCTTTGTATTATTCCATGATTGGCGACTCGGGTGGGTATCTGCTCTCGACTTCACTGGTGGAGGGATTCGGCTACGCGGTAGCTGAGGCCATGGCCTGTCGTTGCCCGGTCTTAAGCTCTGATTCAGACGGAGTACGAGCATTCATTGACCATAACGAAACCGGCAAGTTTTATCAGCAGGGAGACATTTTACAGGCGGTACTGCAAGGACTAGACCTTATGAACAACGTCCCTCATCGCGAATCTATCCGCCAGAAGGGGCGTACACGGATCGTTAACCTGTTGGCGCCAGATAAATATGTGCGCTCCTTCCGGCAGATGATGAGCTCGTTGGGTGTACGGTAACCTGCTATTGTAGTACATGCCGCAAAAGTCTGTTTCATGATCCAAAAAAGCTGACGACAACCCTATTTTTACACACGGGCCATCGTCAGCTTGATGCGTTTGCTGTGCATTACTGAATATTAGGGAACTATCTGATCTTCAATAAGCGTTCTCCTGTATGAATATCCTTCGAGTTTTCAGCTAAGATATCTGTGTACACCGCAGTATTGGTTACTATAACAGAGGTGGTGAGATCATATCCTTCATCCACTATAGCTTTTGGATCAAATTCAACCAGCTTGTCCCCTTTTTGAATCGTATCTCCTTCAGACACAAAAGAAGTGAAATGTTTTCCTTTCAAGCTGACCGTATTAATTCCAATGTGAATGAGCAGTTCAACTCCATCCTCAGAGATCAGTCCAATCGCATGTTTTGTTTTGAAAACGGTAACAACAGTTCCGTTAAACGGTGCGTAAGCTACCCCTTCTTGGGGGATAATGGCGGCTCCCTGACCCATCGCACCACTGGAGAAAGCCTCATCTTTCACTGCGGTCAAACGAATCAATTCACCGTTTAAAGGACTAAATACCGTTTTTTCTTCCGCTTTGTTTTCAACTACAACCTTAATTTCAGGCGCGGGTTTCGCATTCTTATAGCCGAAAAGATAGGTCAGAATAAATCCGACTACAAAAGCGACAACCAAAGATATAATAAAGCCAATGAAGCCTGCATCTATCCCCTTTGGATTAATGAATAAAGGGATACCAAAAATCCCGCCTGAGGCAAATCCATATGCTGTTGAGCCGAGTAAGCCCGCTGCAGCTCCTCCTACACCCCCAGCGATCGAGGCTAAAATAAACGGTTTTTTGGTGGGTAGCGTAACCCCGTAAATAGCTGGTTCAGTAACCCCCATCAAGCCCGCGATGGTAGCAGAAGTGGCAATGGGTTTTAATTTAGGATCGCGTGATTTCAAAGCAATGGCAAAAGCCGCACCTGTTTGCGCAAACGTAGTACAGAACAGCATACCATTAATCGGATCAAACCCGTTCGTAACTACATTATTCAAGAGAATTGGAATGAATGCCCAATGCAAGCCGAAGATAATAATGCCCTGCCAGAATCCTGCCAGAACGAGACCAGCTATAGCCGGACTTAACTGGTAAATCCACATGGAGCCTTTGGCTAATCCATCGCTGATTATAGTTGCTATCGGCCCGACAACCAGAAAAACAATCGGTGATATAATGACCAAGGTCAGAAAAGGCACAATGAACATTTTAATGGAAGCAGGTGCATACTTACTAATAAATTTTTCAACCTTAGCTGCCAAGAACGCCCCAATAATGATAGGTATAACAGAAGAAGTATAATTAATCAGAACGACAGGTATGGTCAAAAAGGACAGCGCCGTTTTATCCGTAAAAGCCGAAGTAATGGTCGGATACACCAAGGCGGCCCCCAAAACAGCAGACAGATACGGGTTTCCTCCGAATTTTTTACCTGCCGAAAACCCTAGAATAACTGGAAAGAAATAAAACATAGCGTCTGCTGTTGCATATAAAATTTTGTATGTGCCCATCTGATCAGTCATCCAGCCCAGAGATGTGCATAAAGCCAGCAATCCTTTTAGAATCCCCACAGCAGCGAGCACACCCACAACGGGCATGAACACGCCTGAGATCACATCGACAAATCGGCTGAACAGGCTCGCTTTTTCATTCTTTTGATCGTTTTCAACTGTCTGGTCTCCGTGCTTTACTCCCATCGTATCCAAAAGAGCCTCGTATACTTTGGGAACCTCATTCCCGATGACCACCTGGAATTGGCCGCCACTTTCCACGACGGTAATGACACCGTCAATCTGTTTAATTTTTTCTTTATCTGGCAATTGGTTATCCTTCAATTTGAATCTCAAACGAGTGACACAGTGAATGACACTGTTCACATTTTCGTTTCCCCCCACCGATCTAAGCACTTCTCTAGCTGTCTTTTGGTAATCCATCATGATCACTCCTGGATGCGTTTTCTATTTCTCCACTCCACCTGTTAGCTTACTCCTGTTCTTCTCTAGTTTTATTTCGTTCCGATGATCACAACATCGCTTTCAAAACCATGCATATCAATGACGGATTGATCAGCCTGGACATCCACCTCCGTTTGGGCAAATCGTCTCTCCGCTAAATCAATGGTTGTAAACTTGTAGTCCTGCACGTTGATATTTAGCCGCACCTTCGTGTTCACCGGGATATACAAGACGAGGGTATTCTCGTTCCCCGCAGCTCTGATCTCCTCTGTCTTGTTTAAAACAATATCCAACGGCTTTATGCCAATCAGGTTGTACATTTCAAACAAATATTTGATAAAGGAATAATCCCATGCGCCCTCAAAACGCAGTGCTGTTCTCCAATCATAGGGACTATCAAAGCCCTCTCCTTCGACAATACCGAACTTCTTGCCTTTTTTATGCCAACTCCAAATGCCATGCGCTCCATAGGTAATTCCCGCTCCCCCGCCTGCCAGAAGACTGTGCCATGCTGCTTTTCTGGCATCTAGTGCAGTGTATCTTCCATACACATTGCGGCTGTAACTGATCTGTTCATAGCAAGGTTCTCCATTGATGACGGGACGTATCTCCGGCTTGTGATAAAAATGCTGGGCAATCTCATGGGCGACATGCTGAAACTCCGAATTATGTCCTGATTGATACATATAAAATCCAAGACCCTTGTGTTGCTCAAAAGCTTCAGGAATTTCCCTCAATCTCCCTTGGATATGCAGCGTAGTCAAGCTTGCCGGGCTTAATTGTTGTACCGTTTCCAGCGCCTTCAAATAGTACGCATTAGCACGTTCTGTAGGAAAATCAGTGTCCCCGCTGATCAAATAAACAGGCTCGAATCGGGAATAGCGGTTTACAACATAAGTTACATAGCTTTCAACGCAATCCAGCGGCATTTTATTGCCCTTCTGGAACATTTCAGCCCATGTATCCGGTACATAGTTACACCACAACAGAACCAGTGCTGGAATAAAGCCGCGCTCGACAGCCATCTGGATCATGACTTCCGCCCGCTCAAAATAAGCTTCGTTTAAGGTATGGTAGTCAAAATCTCCATTTTCCAGTAATGCAAACGGCTGTAGATTCAGGTCTGATTCGCTGGCATCCCATTGTCGGAGCATATTGATCTGTAAAACGTTGAAACCCTGCATTTTTCGATAGTCCAGATAATCGCTCCACTCTTCAATAGTGGCGTTGGTAAATACGCTCCAGACGGTATCCGCCAAGTAAAAGAAAGGCTTGCCCTTTTTCACAAAACTTCTTTGATTTTCAGCCATGCTTAAGCTCAAACAAATCACCCCTTCACTCATAAACTAAACTAAACTAATGTATAATTTTATACGATATTGAATAAAATAAACTAAATAAAGCGTTCACAATTGAATATTAACACTATGCACCCGAAAAGGTCAACTCATTTCATCTGTTGTTTGTTTAGTTTAATTTATAAACTAAACTTTATTATATAATCATGATATAATTTATATAGTTTAGTCCAATGGGAGGTTCCAACGTTGAAAATAGATGATATTGCGAAGCTTGCCGGTGTTTCAAAATCAGCCGTCTCTTTAGCATTTAATAACAAACCCGGTGTTAGCGAAGAAACCAAAGAACATATATTAAGAATTGCCCACGAGCATGGATATAGACCACGTACCATGAAGTCAAATAAGGAATTTACGAAGAATCACCATGTCATTCGTTTTGTTGCATGCAAAAATACAGGCATCGTGACCGAGCAATATGAATCACTTCCATTTTTCAATGAATTGATCCATCATATTACCCATCAGGTGAGAGAACATGGTAATACTTTGATTTTCTCGTCATTTGATAGCCATAGCCTTGAAGAAGAATTGTCTGCTCTGGAGAAGGACCAGCCTTCTTCAGGTATACTTCTGCTGGGCACCAATTTAACATCCGAGACTATTCATTCCTTACAATCCATTCATTCCAATATCGTTATTTTGGATACCTGCTTTGAACACGTTGATGCCAGTTTTGTATCGATTAATAACTATCTTGGGGGGTACCAGGCAGGCCAATATTTAATCCAGTCTGGACACAGAAATATAGGATACGTACAATCCAGTACCAGAATTCTTAACTTTACAAAACGAAAAGAGGGGTTCATGGCTGCTTTAGAGGAGCACAATCTTGCCATAGGTCATGGGCTTACATTTGATATGCACCCGATGCTTGTCATGTCACAGGACGCATTTAAAACAGCTATTCATAAACTGAATGAGCTGCCTTCGGCCCTATTTTGTGAGAATGATTATATGGCGATCAGTGCTATTAAAACGTTTCAGGAAATGAACATTCGAGTGCCTGAACAAATTTCCGTCATGGGGTTTGATAATATTCATGAAGCTAAGGTCATTAGCCCGGAGCTCACAACCATTCATGTGAAAAAGGATATTTTGGCCCGAACGGCTGTAAACTTGCTGATGGAAAGGCTTAATCACAATCAGGATCACCATACTCAGGTTCTTGTGAATACAGAGGTTATTGAAAGAAGGTCTTGTATAGACGCAGAATTATAATTAAGTGAATAGAAAAAGGCCGCCATATAGGCGGCCTTTCAGCTTTTATACTTCTGAATTGTGATTTTATAGCGAATGGATCTAAGCGTTACCGGAAACGATAAATTCTCACTTCTCCTCATTATCTTTAACTATCATGAGAGCTTCAATTTCCCGTCATTCGTTAAAGTCTTCCTCTGTCAAATCCAGGTTTACACTCGCAGCGGTTCGGCTACCGTCGGCCGCAGCAAAAATCAACTGAGAAGGCATGAAGTATGAAGAATCACCCGCAGCATATACACCAGGAATGGAGGTTCTCCCCGCTCCATCCGTTTGAATCCCGCCCGACTCGGTCCTTTCACAGCCCAAACGTTCTCCAAACGGTGCACTTTGCACAAATTGGGGGGTCACAAAGCCGCCGGCCCTTGGGACTTGAGTACCGTCCGTAAAGGACACATACTCCAGCTGTCCATGGTGACCAATGAACGCGGCAACAGGCTGCTCCATTACCGCGACTCCTTTAGATTGAAGTCGTTCTTTTTGCTCGTCCGACAAGAATGCCTGACCGTTCGTGCAGACAAGCAAATCCTTACTCCAGTTCAGGAGCAGTTTGGCTGTGTGATATATAGCTGGCGACTCAGAGACGAGGACAAGCGGTTGATCCCGTAACTCCCAGCCATCGCAATAAGGGCAATTAAACAAACTTCTTCCGTAGAACGTGTAAAAACCTTTGATCTCAGGGAATATCTCCTTTACACCCATCGCCAGTATCAATTTTCGCGCTTGAACACGAAGGCCTGAAGAATCAAATACCTCGAATTCGGATTCATTTTTCGTAACTGAAATAACCTCGGTTTGCAGATGATGCACAGATGGATACCGCAGTACTTCCTCATAAGCTACGCGGCGGAACTCGGCCGGCGTTACGCCATCTCTCGTAATGAAACCGTGCGACGCATGCGTAACCGCATTTCTGGGCCGGTTATTATCGATCAAAGCCACACTTCTTCTTGCCCTGCCCAGTACAAGGGCTGCATTCAATCCAGCAGGTCCTCCCCCAATAATAGCGCAATCGTACAACATAACATCCAGCTCCTTTTACAAAGATATTAAAGACTCTTTATATCTATGATTAAAACAAAAAAAACACTTCACATAACTGGCGATCACCTTCTCTCTATTTATAGCCGCTCCCCTTTATACTTGCGCTTGCTTTTGGGCTAAATCGACCAATTTCGTATTTTTAAGATGGCCCTCCATTTTTTCCTCCGCTTCCCTCATTACAGCTTGAATCAGACATTCTGATCCATGGACAAAATCACATTCAAACAATGAATTCGTCCCTTCAATCGCATGGATAATATCCAAAAAGGTAATATCGTCTTTATTGCGGGATAAGCGATAGCCCCCATTGGCTCCAGAGACCGATTCGATCATCCCCGCCTTCACAAGCCTCGTCAAAATTTTTGAAAGATACGTGGGTGAGACATTTTGGGATTCGGCCAATTGCTGGACACCTACGGGCTTCACCGACGAATCCTCAACGAGCATGAGCATGGTGTGCAGTGCATAATTGGTTGCTTTGGTAAATTTCATAACTACACCTCATTCACAGACTTATTGTATCTATAATATCTCTGAATCTGCAGGAATGTCAAGATTATAGGTTAAGTATAGAAAATCGAAGGGAAAAATTGCATTTTGCCTTCACCTCAATAACATCCGACCTTATAACAGAATGTTTGACTTGGGCTGGCCTGCTAGAGCGGGCGAAAGTATCACTCGCTCCTTCATGTTTTCCAATTGTTATGTAATTTTTTTCAATAAACAAGAAACAAATTCACGATTTCCACGTCTATGTATATAGATTTAATTTTAGGAAAACCTTGGATCAAGTCCTGAAGCCCAATATTTTTTTACAAAGGAGCAATTAAAATGAAAAATCCAAGATTAAAATACGCTACTGCTTTCCTGTCTAGTATAGTGCTTGTGGGAAGTGTAAGTGGCTTTTCTATTGCCAATGCTAATAGCACTTTACGCCCTAATACGCATGTTCAAAGTTCAGTTAATACTATAAATCCATCTGTTTACCAGTCTATAACCAAATTTAAAAAGAGCGAGACCCCAAATCAGGTGATTTGGAAGGAGAACAACGTTTCGTTAGTGGCCAAAAAAATGGAGCTAGAAAATGCACCAAGCTCTGAGAAGAGTGTTATTACATCTATAACGATCAAAACAGGAGAACAGAATTACACCATTAAAACAGATGGATATAATGATAAACTGCGTAATATATCGAGCGCAGTATTATCTCCTTCTAATACATGGTTGGCTATCCAGGCACGGCGCAGTGCAGGAGATACGTTATTACTGATCAATCTTAAAACTGGAAAATCTACCATTGTAAATGATCTTTTAAAAGCTAAAGGCAAAAAAAATGTAGAATCCATTGCTGCTTATAACTGGTCACCTAAAGAAGATCAAATTGCCTTTTCGTACGGTGATACATCAAGCAGCTCCATAGCCATTTATAACACCAAGAAGGATGCCTTTATATATCTTCCTAGGGAAACGGATTACATTAGCACAAGTCTGATTTTATGGCATAAAAATGGAAAAAGTTTAGACTATATAAGTGAGTATCCATCTGACCAAAAGAAGTTGTACAGATACTCAATGGACAGCAAAAAGGTGAAACCTGTTAAAAAAATTAGCCAGAACGAATTTCAAAAATGGTTCAAACTTGATAAATACAGTACAAATTAATACCAAATAGGGCGGAGTAAATCCCGCCCTTTGAATTTTTTGTTCTAGTTTATTGTGATTTTGCCGGAACTTCCGTTTTGCTCAAGCACTTGAATTAGTGCTCTTTGGTCACTGTTAGAAAGTCGGATGCAACCGTATGTTGGACGCAGAGGATACCAAGTCAGAGATGTGCTTGTAGCAGGGTCTCCGCCATGAATCATAATTTCGTCGCGGCCATTATTTGTAGCAGTCAGGAAGTTCCCACTTACTGCTTGATTCAGCCACACACGCTTATAAGGACCATAAGAATAGTCAGAGTCACCTTTCGCATAAACAATTGTTTTCGCAACCCCCGTAGGAATGTCTGCATATTTAAGTCTCCAGTTCGTATGGTCGTTACCATTCTTCGGATCATTTGATCCACGGCCTAAAGCTTCTACAGGTCCAAATACCAAACTACCACTATCGTTATAAACTTTCAGTGTTCCTTTGTAATCTCGATTAGATGGAAAATTAGCAATAATGTGATAACCCATTGTTAAACGCCTCCATTTAGTTTAGTTGAGAGTAGATTTGATAGAGTCGCTAACATCTAAATGGCTCCACATTCTTTAATGTTAGTCTTCAATTCCCTCTCACTTATGTAGGTGATTTAAGGCTGCGAATTACAACCAAATCGTGGCGTCACCAGAAGCAGCTTATCGTCAAGGGCTCTTTATTTTTTGTATGATGAACTCTGGATCGAAATATTGAAAAATTGCGTTCATAGCCTCTACGTTGGATTTGTTTGAGCAAGCTCTACTAATTTCATAAACTTATCATCTCATCTATTTTTCGTTCCTCGAAATTGCCAACAAGCGAACGACTGAATAATGCGCTAATGTAGAGATACACCCGCAGAGGATCGCTATGGGAAATCTATAGAATGAAAAGGAGAAACATATCATGGCTAAACACACAATACAAATTCCACCGAATTTTATTATGGGGGCAGCGGCTTCCGCCTGGCAGACAGAGGGCTGGAGCGGTAAACAGGAAGGTCAGGACTCGTATCTGGACGTATGGTACAAAAATGACCGCTATGTCTGGCACAATGGATATGGACCCGCGGGTGCAACTGATTTTTATAATCGTTACACCGAGGATATTGCGCTGATGAAGCAGATTGGACTTACTCATTATCGCACCTCTATTAATTGGTCCCGCTTCTTAACGGATTATGAGAATGTGGTGGTGGATGAAACCTATGCGGATTATATGGACCGGGTCATCAATGAGTTAATTGCAAGCGGAATCGAGCCGATGATTTGTCTGGAACACTATGAATTACCTGCTTATTTGCTCGACAAATATGAGGGCTGGTCTTCCAAGCATGTGGTAGAGCTGTTTGTGAAATATGCGGAAAAGGTGTTTGAACGGTACGGGGATCGGGTCAAGCACTGGTTTACGTTTAATGAGCCCATTGTTGTACAGACTCGCGTCTATCTGGATGCCCTTCGCTATCCCTATGAACAAAACACACGGAAGTGGATGCAATGGAACTACAACAAAACGCTGGCTACCGCAAAGTGCGTACAGCTTTTCAAAGCCAAAAATTATAGTCAGAACGGGGCTAAAATAGGTGCTATTTTGAATCCCGAAGTGACTTATGCCCGATCCAGCGCCCCTCATGACCAGTACGCAGCACATGTGTATGATTTATTTTACAATCGGATATTTCTGGACCCGCTTATAAAAGGCGAATACCCGCAAGAATTGTTCGAGCTCATGAGCAAGCATGATATTGCATTTGAGGCTACAACGGAAGAGCTGGCCTTGATTAAGGAAAATACCGTGGACTACGTTGGGATCAATCTCTATTATCCCCACCGGGTCAAAGCGCAGAGTAAAGCGTGGAACGAAAACAATCCTTTTCACCCCTCTTACTACTATGAGCATTTCGATCTTCCGGGTAAAAGAATGAACAAGTCACGGGGCTGGGAAATTTATCCCAAGATCATTTACGATATGGGCATACGTATCAAGAACGAATATAACAATATCGAGTGGTTTGTCGCGGAAAATGGCATGGGCATTGAGAATGAAGCTGCTTTCAAAAATGAGGAACACATCATTCAGGACGACTATCGGATTGACTTTATAAGTGAGCATTTATACTACACGTTACAAGCTGTAGACGCAGGCTCCAACTGTACAGGTTATATGCTGTGGGCCTTCACAGACAACGTTTCTCCTATGAATGCTTTTAAAAATCGTTATGGACTGGTGGAAATTAATCTGGAAAATGATCGAAGTCGGCATTTGAAGAAATCGGGCTACTGGTATCAAGCTGTTATCAAGGAGCGCTCATTTGTTGCTGATCTGGATGAAGAGTATAAGTAGTTAAATGGACAAGCTGGCTGGCGAAAACATATAAATTCGTCCAAACCAAAAAGAGGCTGAGAGGTTCTCTCAGTCTCTTGGTTGATTCGCGCGCTCGTTAGCCCTATACGCCTTCTTTGCCTGTGCCCATACTGCTCACGTACGTTTCCTTTAGACCGGCAGAGATACCGTATAGCGGTTCCCAACGAAGCCAATGTCTGGCGACTGCGTTACTCAGACAGCTGTGGTGAATATCTCCCGCCCGCGCCGGTGAATACACAGGGCGCACAGACGAACCGTGCAGCTTTAGTAAATCATAGGCCAGCCGATTGATGGACGTCGTTCGTCCCGTACTTACATGCACCGTGCGTTGGTCCGCTGCATGCATAGCCGCCATATTGGCTCGAACTATATCCTTGACGTACACAAAGTCACGGGTTTGCGTTCCGTCGCCGTGAATGAGCAAGGGGCTGCCTTTTTTCAGCCGCTCTATAAAAATAGCGACGACACCGCCCTCTCCCTTCGCTGCCTGACCGGGACCATACACATTTCCGTAACGCAAAATCGTGTAGTTCAAACCGTACAACCGATAAAAAAGCCGAATATACGATTCTGCGGTCAGCTTGGACAGTCCGTAGCCTGAAATAGGCTCCACGGGATCGTCTTCCTGAATACATTGCTTTTGCAGCTCTCCATATACGCCGGATGTGGAGGCAAATATGATTTTCGACACACCCGCATCACGACAGGCCTGCAACAAATGAATCGTCCCCAGCACATTCACATCCGCATCCTCATCGGGGTGATGGATGGATTGCTGCACATCAGCCTGTGCAGCCAAGTGAAACACAATATCCGGGCTTTCCCGAATCAGCAGCGTCCTGGCTTCAGGGCTGCGAATATCTGCAATATGCATGACCGCGCGCGGGTCTACATTTGCAGCATTCCCGGTCGTCAGATTATCCAGCACAAGCACTCTGACGCCCGAGTCAGCAAGCGCACGTACCAGCTGGGAACCAATAAATCCGGCTCCTCCGGTGACCAAAGCCTTCACTAGCGCACCCTCCTTTTAAACCGAAGCATCTATCTTCCCTTCGCATCATGTTATGCGATGCTCTACAGCTTGGCGCAGGCGCAAGCACAGGTGGAAGACAATCTATACGTGTTCCTATAGTCTCCGCACCTCAGACATGAAGTCTGACGTTGTCCAGCATATAACGCCACATTTCATCCTGACCGTTCCATATATCCTCGGGTGGCAGGGCTACTGAAACCAATCGCTCCAGTCCCCAATTCAGCTCCGTCACACCTTCAGTCCCTGTATAATCCACGTATAACAAGCGAAAATCATAGGTAACCCTCTGTGACAACACATCATGCAGTTCTACCGCCTGCTCCCGGCTGCCACCGACACGAACCAGCAGCAGACGGGAAGCCAATGCGAATTTCTCCAGTAAACGTGCGATGCGGCGATCAAGTGTCGTTTTGAATGTAGGATAAGACGCCAGCTGCTCTGATGTATTCTGGCTAACCGGAAAATGGTGTGCTGCTGTAACCTCATAGGACGCATCCTCAACCAGGAAGTTATGACCTCCGTAATCATGCCCTGTGACACGCAGGCTTTCAACATCCATAAAACGGGCAAATCGCTCATTCAGTAAACGACTGATCTGTGACAAATTGCCAGAAATCATCCAATCCAGCGGACCTGCATACGGACGCAGTCCGTTTTTATCCAGCTGAATCGATGGTAAGCAATGCCCTCCCAGGCTAAACACTGCGTCATATTCCCCTTGCAACCGTTCAAGCACGACGACCTCCCCTTTTCGACAAGGACATTCCCTCAAAAAGGGTGCGCCAGTGTGGATCACTCTTGTAATTCCATACATCGGCAAAAGGCATTTCCACTGCGCATACCTGAGGAAGCTGCCAATCCACCTCCGTCAACTCCGTTACACCGGAACAATTCACCACTAACAACCGAAATTCATTCGCTACGATCCCCGACAAGATCCGCCCCAGTTCCTCTACTTCTTCATAGGTGCCCAGCATACGGACGAACAAGCTGCGCTTGGCCATCTGTGTTTTTGCAAAAAAACGTTCGATACGACGGTCTATCTTTTCCCTGAACTCGGGATAGGTCACCAGATCTGCGGACGTGTTGCGTTCCTGCGGAAAATCGTGTACCGAGATCACATTATAAGCAATATCTCTGACCATATAATTCAGTTGGCTCGTACCAACGACACTTAAATTGGGCAAATCCATAAAACCTGCAAACCGATTCTCAAGCAAGCGATTCACATCAGAGAGCGTGTCAGACATCATCCAGTCCAGCACCCCGGCAAACGGCCGCAAACGGTTCTTTTCCAATTGAATGGCAGGTGTACAGTTTTGTCCCAGACTGAAGACCGCGTCATATTCCCCTGCCAGCTGTGCGAGTCTCATAGCCGTGCCTCCTTTGTTAAAGCGACCCTTCCCCCCGATCTACTCTTTGCTTTTTCTGTAGTCGAAAAGGGGCTTCAGGCCGCAGATTGTTCCACTCTACATTACATGCACAGCATGGCAAAAAGGGTTGGACACTGGCGCGCTTTTTGTCAAAGAGGCGTACAACTATCCAGTCCACTCGCGGTCATTTTTCATATCATATAAGGCTGGTAACCTAACGGAATTCAAGGAGGCATCATGATATGTCTGTGTTTCTTTTAACTGTCGATCATCATCTCGCTTACCACAGCGCCCATATACAAAGCTGCCATGTAACCTTTTTCAATCGTGAAAAGAGATCCGTCGATGTACTGCTGGAAATGGGGAATGACAGTGGTGTTTTTAGGCGGCAACTTCTTCGACTGGGCCCTTCTCCCGAAGCTGGCTCTGTACTGGAAATCAAAGATATGGAGGCAGCCCAAAATCCATTTTATCTGCGAGTGGTCACAAATATTTACAATCCAGAAACGCTGTTTATCTTGGCGGAATTTGTGGAGAACGGGAACGTAGTCGCTAAGCGGACAGCCAGTCATTTTACCGTGACACCTTAATGAACAGGCAGAGGAGGAAAATTGTATGTTGTTGAAATATACAGTTCAAAACAAAGCTGAAGCAGGCACATATGCACTGCCTTTTCAGGTTACCGAACAGGAGATCGTGCTCTCTACATTGATCATTCCTGCAGGTGAAGCTGAGGGCCACATTCTTATCGAAGTCTCTTTGGCATGGGAGAATCCGCTGCTCAACTGGGATATTGGGGAGCTGGATATTCGATTGCGCCGCAACGATGAGCAGGGACCCGTGCTGGATTGGCTGCAGGACTCCTGTTATCAGGAGGGATTTGCCGAGTTAAGCTATGAGGAAACAGCACAACAGGCAGAGCCTCATGTATACTGTTTAACCGTACAATCAGCTGACCGCCGCGCTGTTGTTACGGGACCGCTTATGATCCGAGGCTCGGTTTATGTAGACCAAATGGATGACAACCCGGATGAACAATGAGCTGAAATAAACTAAAGGCAGGTGGGAATGTAAGCCCGACCTGCCTTTTTATATGGTCTGTATGCTCATGGCGCGGATTGTTTCAGCCGTTCCAAAATGTCAGCATCCGGCAGCTTATAATCCTCTGGCAGCGAGGTGTTAATTCGGTTCCAGATTGCGTAATCGACCATCTGATCTGGGTGTGACTGCTGGATTTCAAAAATACGGTTGTACAAGTCTCCAACGATAGGAAAAGTCATGCTCTCCCTCCTAACTATCGAATCAACGCACTTGATTAAGCGCTTGCCCATAAATATTGACGAGCCGTTCAATCATAACATCCAGCGACCAGTGCGCGGTTCCCCATGCCTTGGCACGATTCCCCATAGCTATCCGTACTTCATCCTGAGCGAGTAAATGCTGCAAATGAGCTGCAAGTGCCTCCACATCGCCAACCGGGGAAACCAGTCCAGTGTGTTCATGCTTCACCATTTCCGGCAGTCCACCCGCATCCGATACCACTGCCGGAAGCCCCATAATCTGTGCCTCCATGACCGAAAACGGCTGATTATCCTGTATGCTCGGATGTACAAAAAGGTCCGCCAGTTGTAAAAGGGCAGGTACATCTTCACGATGTCCGAGAAATACCACGTCTTCTTCCAGCCCCAGCTCCTTCGCCTGTGCCTGAAGCTCTTCCCTCTTATCTCCCTCCCCAACAATCCAGCAAACCCAATCCGTACGGCTTGCTTTCAACAGGCTAAGAGCGCTCATTAAATAATGTAGCCCTTTGATATAGACCAGCCGAGAAGGACAAATGATAACTTTTTTCCCCTCAGGTCGTGTCATGTCTGTTCCCCTGGCATGGACTTCCCAGAAGTGTTCGGTGTCTAAGCCATATTGGAAAGTGGCAATCTGCTGCTCAGGCACTTCGAACTCACGCACAAGCGTCTGCTTCATCCATTCTGTAGACGTAATCGTAATATCAGCGGAAATAGCGCCATAGTGCTCCAGCGCCCAATAATATTTCCACATCAGCGTCTCGCGGTAACCCTCTTCATGATCCCGCTCCAGAGCCATCATGACTTCACGAGCCAGCGAGCCATGAATATTTGCTACCAACGCACTGTCTTTGCGTTTGACCCGACTTAGAGCACGAGTGGCTATGACATCTTGCGTATGAATCACATCATACTGCTCAACCCCGAAATAGGCTGCCGCCAGTTCCATACAGTATCGATCCTTTTCCACCGTCTGCACCCATGAATCCAAATGTAATACAGGGGCAGCCGATTCATTCAGCTTCGTATGCAGCAAGGGCAGCAATTGATCCTTCAGCAATTCCTTATCTTCATAGACAATATGGTATTTAGGGGTATCCGGTCCGTTCCCCATCAAGTCTACCGTGTGACCCAGTAGCTCAAGTCTTCGTTTAATTTGCAGCATAAAGGGCCACACACCACCCAAATGAGGAATCGGCCAGTACGTAGCCAACAAAATTTTCAAAACAGCCCCACCTCCTCTGTCTCGTACGTTAAGCTACATTCCGTTGCTTCCGTAAATTTGCTGGAAACCCGATAATGCGTCTGTCCAGACCGCAAAAAAACCGTTATTCGGCACGATCGTTACATCAATAAAATTGCCAATCGTGACCACTGGAACGGGACTAATCCCGTTAGGATTAAAGGAACTGTCTGTTATTCTGAGGTTCGTAAATGTATTCCCTCCGTCCGATGATTCTGCAACAAATACATCTAATAAAGAGGCTGTGATTTGATTGGTGTAGTACACAATCTTAATCACACCGGTCACGGGCGAAACATCAATGGCCGGGAAAAAATGCTGTGCTCCTGCACTGGCTCCTGTCACCGATTGCGGCGCAGTCCAGCTTAATCCACCATCCACGGACCGGGCAAGCAGCACATCCGCATACCCTGCCCGATTAT
This sequence comes from Paenibacillus sp. ALE2, assembly GCF_054113385.1. NCBI lineage: Bacteria > Bacillati > Bacillota > Bacilli > Caryophanales > Paenibacillaceae > Paenibacillus > Paenibacillus sp. ALE2. The sequence goes on along the minus strand of NZ_CM134213.1, from coordinate 2,828,823 downwards.
CCTGCCAAACCGCATAAAGCGTCCCCTGATTCGGGCTGGTGGAACGATCTATGGCAATGTTGGCCGTCGGCAATACATTAAAGCCAAAACCGACCACAGGCAGCGGACTTGGAACTAGGACGACAGAGGACACTGGCAGCGAGGAACTGAACGAAGTCCCCCCATTGAAGGACACAATGACCTGATATTGGTTAACCGGATTCGTCACAATGTACCCGACATAAATCACCCCTGTAATGCTCACGGTGATTTCTCCGCGCGTGATCTGATTGGAACCAGGAGTGAGCACCACAGGTGTATCCCATGTAATTCCTCCATCCTGCGAGCGTTGAAAAAACATGACTGAGCCGCCGAAAAAGTCGGGGTTATACTGATGCGTATAACATAAATAGATGTTACCGGTATAGGAGCTGACCTGTGAAGTATCGAATTTCACGCTGACTTCCACATTATTGACAAACGTCCCATACCCTCGTTGGGCAATCACGGGTGGATCAAATGTATTCCCATTGTCTCTGGACACATAGGTAGCGATGGTACCGCTCAAGCCGTCTGCGGTAAATACGTGACAGGCTATGACGAACAAATTGGGAAAACCATAGCTGACGCTATGGGATTCAGCCCCTACATAACCGACTGGCAGCGGTAAAATCTGCTGTGTGAAGGAGGCACCACCGTTATCTGAACGGTATACTGCTGTCAACGGCGGTCCGGTCGTAAAATCAATGGCAGCAGCTACTATGGTACCGTCGAGCAGATTGAAAGCCACACTCGGCTCCTGTGCCAGCCTTCCACTGGGCGTAAGCTGTACGTTCGGCATCAGGTTTCACCTCCCGGTACGCCAGCGAAAATCGTTAAACTGCCTGTGCGCGTATCCGTCCAGACGGATATATAGCTGTTCGGTGGTACAATGGCGATATCAATGTAGTCGCCGATCAGTTCTGATTCGCCCCCACCTACATTCGGGTTAAAGGAAGTCGTTGTGAGACGACTGTTCGTAAAGGTATTGCCCCCATCTGATGATTGAGCGGCGAACACATCCAGATTAAAGCCGTCCAGGCGATTCGTATAGTACACGACAACGACCAGTCCCGTCTTAGGCGACACTGAAATCGCAGGAAAAAAATTTTGTGAGCCGGGCGGGCTGTCCGTCACAATGACTGGGGCGCTCCAGGTACCGCCAAAATCACTGGATTTGGACAACAAAACATTGCTGTAGCCCTGACCAAAATCCTGCCACACGGCATATAGCGTATTTGTTGTAGAAGGTACCCCCGAGCAATCTGCTGCCAAGCAGGGAGAATTCAATACACGAAAATCATATCCGGGGACGGGCAACGGACTAGGTACCAGCGTTATGTTGGACACAAGAATATCACCGCTAAAGGTGGCACCTCCATCAAAAGACCGCCGGATAAAGAAAGCCGGGGTTTGCGGCCCCGTACGAATCCAGCTGACATATACACTGCCATATTTGTCGACCGCAGGCTCAGGCCGCTCTGTGGAGGACTGGATATTGGAAAGCATTAACGGTCGATCCCAGGTCAATCCTCCGTCAGTGGAGCGCTGGTAGAAGGCCGCTGACCGAGCATTAACCTCTACGTTGTATTGGCGGTTATACGTAACGTAGACATGCCCTAGATACGGACTTGCCCCTGCGTTATCTGTCGTAATATTGGTCCAGTCATTATTAATGTAATCTCCATAGCCTGGGTTAATGACCACCGGAGGATCAAAACTGGCCCCATTGTCCGTAGAACGATAGATCACGACAGCCCCGTTCTCATTTCCCGGAAACACGTGTGCGGATACGATAAAAATATTGGGGAACAGATAGGCCACCATTCCTGCCTCTGCTCCTGTATATCCCGGTGGGAGTGGCAGTAACGTATCGGTCCAGTTCGCCCCGGCGTCCAGTGAGCGATACAGTCCAATTAAAGGGGGCCCGCTGCTAAAGTCAACAGCTACAGCCACAACGATATTCGGATTCAGCAAATTAACAGCAACACTAGGCTCAAACTTGGGCAGGCCGCTGGGTGTTATCTGAAAATTCAAAGGCATCGCGAGCATTCCCTTCATTATATATAGATATGCCTGAAGTGCTTCTATCAAAATGTACTTTTTTCGGTATAGCCTACAGACAACCATACAAGCTTTCCTCTCCATAGATTCATAGTATAGAAGCATCCCTACGAAGGGATTCCATCATACTGTTTTGAGAGGATGATTCTATTGGCTTTTACAACCGGATATATGACAAACACAAGGGATTTTGGTACTGCCTGCTCCAATGTTGTTGTAAATTTGGTCAATGAGGACACAGTGAACGCGGCAACCGTGACCATCCAAATTTTTTTCTCACTCGTACCGGATACCAAGACACCACTATACGTAACATCGGTTAATTTGCCTGCAAACTCGATTGCACGCCGGACCTTCTTTATACAAGGGGTTCTTGCCTATGAGGTGCAATACAACGTAGTCTCCGTCGCTCCAGCCAATGTTGTGCTTTCCAACTTTGGACTGGATCAGTTTGGTAATGTTGTACAGGAGCATCGTGTTCTCCAGTCCGAGCTGACCACAATCCCGGCACTGTCCCCTGTTATTTAAAAGCCACCCTGTTCCAGTGCCTGATGCAATCTGTGGGTATAATACACGTAATTCCATTCCGGCGGCACGGACTGAACTCCTCGGCCGCTGCCGATGGTTGAGTGGTCATCTGTATAGTAGGAAAAGGCATGTGTATCCTGCAAAGGGCGCAATAAATCCGTAAGATACAACAAATCTGTCACGGCAATATAAGGTTTGACACCGAAGCATACAACAAAGCGTGTTGTCGTTTCACCAATCGCCTGAATCAGTGCTTCCTTGACGGAATAATACGGTCTCGGCGTTACGATTAGCCGAGGGTCAAGCATCATTTCCAGAAAGGAAGAAGCTCCCTGTTCCGGCGTAATATCCAGCAACCGCACGATGCAATTACTGTAATGCTGCTCCAGCAGATTATCGAGCAACGGCTCAGCTTGAGCCATATCTGTAATAGGCATTAAAATGGTCATCTCAAGTGGGATACCCCGGCGGGCCCTGGCCTCATGTTTGGCGATTTGAAATGCATGCCGCCAGCGTCGGTGTTCTTTTTGGCTGCGCAAGCTGGCCGATACACTAAAAGCAGAATCCACCCGATAATCCATCAGGATCTCCGGAATGAATTTCATGCTGCATGTCTCGGTCAGCCGCAGCCAGTAATCATAATCCTCTACAGGTTGCAGCCGATAGCCGTCGATCAGACGGGCATATTGGCTTTTGTACATAAATGACACCCCGACAATGCTGGCGTTCAACAATTCGTGATGCGGCTGACTTTGGTACCGAATCAGCGCTTGTTGATGCTGCTGGTCGTATAACGGATTACCCGCAGCGTCAATCTGACGGAAGGTGGAGAACACAAGTCCAAGCGAATCGGGCCCCTGCTCTAGCTCGCACCGCAATCGTTCGATAAAGGATGAATGATACACATTGTCGCTGGAAACCCAGGTCACATACTTGATCGCTGGATCTTTAAACAACTCATCGAATCCCCGGTTCAGGGCATGGGATACTCCTTGGTTCTGAGGGAGTGTAACAAACTGAACGCGCGGGTCTCCCATTGCTGCGTGAAGCGCCGGCTCTATCATTTCCGGCGCCCCGTCAATCACAATGATGAAGCGAAATGCCCTGTAGCTCTGGGCTAGTACGGATGAGATCGCAGCTTGCAGATAACCAATATCCTGTTTGTACAGCGGCATAACAATCCCCGTATCTACCATATCAATCCCCCCTGACAAACTTTCGCTTCATGAGGATAAACCGCCCAACATCTGACTGAAGCGATCTCGATAACGTGCTTGGGTGATGTTGTACTCCTGTTCCACAGCAGGCCAATATTTTTTGGTTCCCATTTCATCATGCCAGCGGTAGTTAACCAAGGACTCGTTCAGAAAAGGAAATGGATATCCTGCCAGCATTACTCGGTACCACATATCCAGATCATGGGTGTACGGCAGCAGTTCATCGAACAAACCGATATGTGCAAACAGCTCCTTTTTGAACATCACCGTACATCCATTGACCGGATTCCCCTGCTGGAAAAAACGGTAAAACTCCGTCAGGGACGGAAATACAGCAGCTGCTTGATAGGCTGTGACTTGGCTGTGTTGATTGATGAAATTGAAATTAGTATGAGAGATGTATGCACCCTGTTCGATCATAAAAGAAACTTGGTTATTAATTTTGTCCCTATGGTAGGTATCGTCGGAGCTGAGCCACGCAATATATTCACCGCTGGCATGCCGGATACCATGATTCAAAGCGCTGGCTGTTCCACCGTTAGATTTGCCCAAATAATGTATATAGGGAAGATAGGGCTGAAGCATATTAACATGTGTGGTGGACCCGTCATCGACGACAATAATCTCAAGCGGCCCATAGGTTTGCTCTAAAGCGCTTTGTAAAGCCTGATCCACATATGCACAGTTATAAAAGGGAATGACGATCGTTACTTTTGGTCTCATATCGTTCCTTCCTTTCCAGCTCGGCGGTATTGAATCATATCCTCCAGCGATTGCCCCAGCTGTATGGTCGGCTTCCAGCCCATCTCCTCCAGCTCCTGCGCCCGATATGCCTCCGTTGCCGCTGGCTCGGCTATATCTCCCCATTGTATGGGAATAGATATTTTCGCCAGCGCAACCATACGTTCCACGATATCTCCCAGTTCCACAATGCGGCCTGTGCAGACCGAGTAAATTCGGCCTGGCACTCCCTTTTCCAATAGCACGCCATAGGCGCGAACTGCATCACGAACGTCGAGAAAATCACGCTGCGCATGTCGGGAAGACACGCGAAACGGAGCTGCCTCCGTTACGGATTGCTCTTTCATGCGTTCTGTCCGAACGATATACCCCGCGAGTAATGCACAAAAGCCGGTGGATGGACCCGGGCCAATCAGGTTGCAAGGCTCTGCCAACATGACAGATTGCTCGAACAGCGCGCCCCACGAGAGCGCGACTGCCTCTTGAATGCTTTTGCTAAGGCTGTATGGATGCGTTGGATGGTATGGTGCCTGTAAAGCCGTCTTTAGCCGAGAACCCGCAACAACAATTCTGGCTTGGGGGAAAGGTCGCAGTACATCGAGCAGATACAGGGTGGACAGTACATTGGATTCCATATATAGCAATGGACTCTGCCAAGATTCAGGTACGGAATTTTTGCCACCCAGGTGAAGCACATAATCCGGAGCAATGTGTCGAATCACTTCGCCCAGACGTTTCTTGTCAAGCAAGTCGCACACATAAGGTGTAATACAGCCACGTGTGCCCGCTTCCAGGCTGAAATCCCCATCATTTTCAGTCTGTGAGGTCAATTTTGTAGCAGAAGCGGCAGTGCGAGTCAGCGCTGCCACCTCCCAGCCAAGTTTTGCAAAATAGCGGCAGGCATGCATCCCGGTATAGCCCGCCGCTCCGGTAATGGCTATGACTGGCCGACGTTGTTCCGCTGTGCTTCTGTCCATTCCAGCAGCTCCTTCAGCATGATGCTGTAGTGAGGAACATCGTAGAGCAGATCGGCCCGGGTAGAACGAAGCGTCCGGTCCTGCACCGGCTCATCCTTCGGCACGATCCGAATATCCTCTCTCTTCCAGATGTCTTTGAACAGAAGCAGCAAATCATGCTTGCTGATCGGTTCAGGGTGAACCAGATGAATGAGTCCGTCCAGCGGCTCATTCATCATCACTTGTATCGCTTTTGCTAATTCCAGCGTTGTGACTCCATTCCAAAAGACCCGGCGGTATCCGTCAACGTCTCCGCTCTGTTGCAAGAACCAGTGCAGCAAGCCAATCCCGCCTGACCGAATCTCCGGTCCGATAATAGAGGTACGGATGGTCAGATGCCGTGGCGCCTTTACTTCTCCGAGTATTTTCGTCAAAGCATAGGCACTTGTCCCATCAGGTTGATCTGTCTCCTCATATAAGCCAGGAACCCGCTTTCCTTCGAATACGCAATCCGTGCTGATATGAATCAATCGGGCACCGATACTGTCCGCCGTCTGCCGGAGAAGATGCGGCAGCAATCCATTGATTTGGTATGCTGCAATCTGATCTTTCCCGGCATACTGATTGAGTACGCCAACCGCGTTAATAATTACGTCTGGCTGTACACTCCGTACCAGCTGCTCCACCATAAAGCTGTCCTTTACATCCAGCAGGAGACCGCCCTTATTTGCGGAATCACGGGTGGTATAGAACACGTTATACCCGCTCTGGTTTTGAAAATACTTAACCAGAACATGGCCTGCCATGCCGTTCCCGCCCAAAATAAGCAGCTTCATTTGATGAACCCCCCGCTTTGGAGAATGCTTCGAATCTCCTCTTTTGACATCAAATTGAATTCCGAACTAAAGCTGCTGAACGATACCGGAGGGCACTGATTATAACGGTCCTTTAATTGAGGAATATTCAGTGTCGGGAGAATGACCAAATATTGCTCGTCATATACTACCGTTGTCAGGCTTTCAAAGTCGCTCATCAAAATCTCGTGTATTTTCTCACCGGGACGGACGCCCTTTTCTATGATTTCTACATTTTCCACGCCTGAATCCTCAATGAGCACCTCAGCCAAATCCACAATACGGCAGGTTGGCATGGTCATGATAAAAATTTCGCCGCCCACGCTTTCTACGGAAGCTTTGAACAGTAGACTGATGGCATCACGCAAGGTCAGGAAGAAGCGGGTCATGTTCATATCTGTGATGAAAACCTTACCCTTTTGGCGAATCTGGCTTTGGAACAAATGCACCACGCTTCCGTTTGTACCCAAAACATTACCGCCGCGTACCGTCACAAAACGTGTATCACTATTCAGCAGATTGGCGTAAACAATCAGTTTTTCTCCAATCGCCTTCGTCATACCATAAAAATTGGAAGGATTGGCCGCCTTGTCAGTCGATATATATATGACCTTTTTTACCTGATTGGCAACAGCGGCCTCGATCACATTTTGGGTGCCTACGACATTCGTTTTGAGCGCCTCATAGGGCTGATCCTCACAGACAGGTACGTGCTTGAGAGCCGCCAAGTGGAATACATAGTCTACTCCTTGGCAAGCGGTAGTCAGCGCATCCTTATCCCGAATATCCCCAATACAGAAGCTGAGCCGTTCATCCTCAAACTGCCTGTTCATTGCAACCTGACTCGATTCTCCGCGTGAAAAGATAATGACCTCTTTGGGGTTACGCGGCAATAACTGGGCAACCAGCTCATGCCCCCAGGAGCCGGTACCGCCGGTAACCAAGATACGTTTGTTTTCAAACATGCCGTTTCCCTCCAAGCAGAAATTTTACTACCTTATCCGACACATCTTCCGCCAGATAGCCTGCGGGACATTGCCACTTATGAGATATCCCGGTCATTAAGGCTACCGCATTGGCTATAACCTCGCCATCAAGACCGGACACGATATTGCTGCCGCAATCTACCGTTTCCGGCCTTTCGGTCGTGCGACGCATCGTGACCGTCGGCACCCCCATGACACAGCATTCTTCCTGTACGGTACCGCTGTCCGTCAAAGCGCAGCGGGCATGTCGCTCCAGCAGAACGAAGTCAAAAAAACCGAACGGCTCGTGGAATTCTACCAGCGGATCAAGCTGGATCGGCGGGTGGCTTGCGATCCGGGCGGCCGTGCGGGGATGAATACTGCAAATGACACGCTGCCCGAACTGCCGGGCTACTCGGTTAAGACCATCCAAAATAGCCAGCAAATGCGGCGGATGGTCGACATTTTCAGCTCTGTGGGCAGTGACCAGGAAATATTCTCCGGGCGACAGTCCTAACTTTTTCAGAATTTCGCTGCCGGATACCTCTTTTTCATAGTGTTGCATTACTTCATAGATCGGATTTCCAGTCAGTATAATTCGTTGGCTTGGAAAGCCTTCGCGTAGTAGATGCTGCTTGCTTTGCTCTGTATAAGGCATATTAATGGTAGAAATCGCATCAATGACGCGCCGATTCTTCTCCTCTGGCACATCCAGATCATAGCAGCGGTTCCCTGCCTCCATATGCACAACGGGGTAACCCATACGTTCCGCAAGCAGGGCACATAAGGCGCTGTTCGTATCACCTAGCAAAAGTACATGATCCGGGCGTTCCTTGTTTAAAATGTCCTCCATCTGCGAGTACATGGCAGACAGTTGTTTGCCCAGCGTTCCCGCTTTCTCCTGAAGCACATAATCCGGGGCGCGCAAACCCAGCTCGCGGAAGAATTGTCCGCTCAGGCTTTCCGTATAATTTTGGCCCGTATGCACAAGCACATGTTCATCTGCATAATGATCCAGCTTCGGAATAATCAGGCTGAGCCGTATAATCTCCGGTCTTGTGCCGAGCACGGTCAATATTTTCATGGTTTTGGAACCCACCTTTGCTGTCGTTGTTTCATAGAACTGTGGAGTTCAATGAATAATAGCCATCCAGCAGACTGGCTGTGCTCCGGCTTAACGTTCATCTCAACGGTCCGGTGTATATTCACCCGGACCGTTGTTTGGAATGCTGTCTGGCCTTGAGTATGACTCGCTTCTGCTTGTGCGCTTTGGATCGCCGTGACAGAAGTTTGAGTTTCCGCTTGAGCTTCTGTTTGGACTTGGATCTTCGATATAACGGGGACCCGTGAATTTTCTTGAGACGGCTTCTGCCAGCGCTTCTCTTGTACTTTCGATTCCGCAGTCTGGTATGCTTGCGTCCCTTTGGCCATCTTGCCCGAATACTACGCTTGCGGCGAGGCAACTCAGATGGTGCCTCAGGCAAAGGGGGAGCTGGTTGTGGCAAGCCCTGAATAGCTGCATATTCAATTGGCGGCAGGCCCAGCACCGGCAGTTGATTAACCACCGATTCGGGAAATTCTCGAACAGTGTGGGCATAAGCCTCAGGTATAGCAGTGACCTGACGCAGTCCTTCGCTTTCCCTCGTCCATACCGGTCCACCCGGCTGCTGAATCAATGGGAACCAATGCGGATGATGACATACCCATTGACTGACCATGACGTGCAGACTGCTTCGGTAGGAATCGGGTCCGTACACACGCGTAGCCGCACTGTTGTTACGCACACCAATTCGTTCCATTTCCTCGGGATGATCGAGCAGGTAGCCTACTTTTTGCGCCAGAATGTCGCTGTTTCCCGGCTCTACCAAAAAATCTGTATTTCCAGTCGCCTCCATCAATTCCACAAGCCCGCCCTGAGCAAAGGCTACTACAGGCTTGCCGTAAACCAGACCCTCCAGGGCCGTCATACCAAAGCCCTCCTCCACCATGCTAGGAATCACAACAATATCCATTGCGCTATAGGCTGTGGAGACGGACTCCTCGAATGAACTGAACTGGAAGCGGCGGCTATAACGGGACTGGCGAATCAAAGAGACACATTTTACGTAATACTCGGAGTCCACTGAGCTGCCGATGATCCAGAAACGACACTGCGAATTGGTTTCACACAGCTTTAGAGCCATTTGGACAAAAGGCAACAGCCCTTTGGCTTCGTAGATAAAAGATGAAATATAACCAATGCAGATATGAAAATCCCGCAGTCCCAGCTTTTCACGTTTCCTCTTCCGTTCCAGCACATGCTCTTTGGGAGACGGCATTTCCATATCCCGACATGGAGACAACACCGTATGCTGACGTGTCAATCCCCCGCCATACAAAGGACGCATAACCGCTTGCGAAATGCCGATGACCCATTGGCTATAGCGCTCAATAATGGAGACAGAAACTGGCGTATGCGCATTTTGATTAATGACCTCAGTTATTTTCCAGATCACCGGAATATTAAGCTCTTGGGCAGCCATAGCTGGCATGACGTTCACACAGGTATTGACCAGCACCACATCAGGCCGAGCTTGCCCAAGCATCTGGAGCAACGGCGCGTACGCCACATGATTCCGCAAATTCTCCGCATCCTGCGCCAATCCCTCGTACGGGGTATACATGCCATGCAGCATGAATAGATTCTGAATCTGGACAGTGATCCCACGCTTGCGGGCCATTGAGGTTAGCCGCCCTTCACCAGGCGTTACCAGAATGCAATCGAAATACGTACGAACATCTAGGCAAAATTGCAGCAGCAGCTTTTCCGCCCCTGTAATACTGCGAACGTTGCTGACATGGCTGAATAGCATCATTTTCGGCTTGATCGGAGTTCACCTCCTTTAAAAATAGCAACCATCGGACGTGTGAATGGCCTTAAGGGAATATGACCGATAGCAGTTGGTCAATCCGGTGACCATACGTGTGCTCCCGCAGGGTTCGTTCCAGCGCACGCAGAGCAATCTCACGGCGCTCCTTTTCATGCGTTAAATAAAACTCAACCTTCTCCAGCAGTTCCTGCTGAGAACTGTAAGTTTCAATCTCTTCGCCTGGCTTGTAAAAACGAGCCAGATCGTCTCTTGTATCCGTCAGTTGCAACGTGCCACTGGCGGAAATTTCAAACGTGCGAGGATTTGGCGAAACCCCCGGAATTTTCAGTGAGTTGTTGTTCACTGAATCATCCTGGTGGGAACGATGAAGATTAATTACGATTTTGCTGCCGTTATACGTATCATTTGTCTCAGCCGGAGACATCCAGCGTCCCAGCTCAATTTTGTCACCATACGACTGATAATCCGGGAGACGATCCCACCAGATTCCGTTGATTTTAATGTTACGAGCCATGAGCTGCGGCATAATCGGATTGAAGAAATAGATGCGATTCCAATAGGCTGAGCCTGTAAATCCAATCTCACGCCGGACTGAAGCAGGCGAGCTGAGTGGGAAATAGTGAGTCAAAAATGCCCCAAAGGGCAAATAGTGCACAGACGTGCAACCCAACTGACGATACAGTTCTATACAGTTCATTTCTAAGGTGAACACATAATCATAATTCGTCACAATTTTGGTCGTCGTATCGGTGTAATAGGGATCGTCCGTCAGCCAGATGGCAGTGGGAATGCCCAACTGGCGTACTGCAGCCACCTGTTCTAACGGTAGATCCATCCCATCCAGTGCCAGCATCAGATTCGGACGAAGCTGAGCGGCAATATCTCCTACCGGCTGGCGCGGGTCTGTTACGGTAACCTGAGCCGTCATGCTCTGCAACGTGGTAATGACCGCCTCATCCAGCGGAGAATACGGAAGGCCTTTGCCCGAGACGACATACAGTACATGGATCTGTCGAGAAGGGAACGTTGCTTTGGTTCGCGACATAATCGCGTTAGCACGTCCGCGCAGGTATCCCTCGTCGTATCCGTCATGGATTCCCGCAGCTCTCCCCTTCTCCCAGGAGGCCGCCGCCGTCTGGTGAACAGCTGGGTCATACGGTCCTGTCGTAGATATCGTCATCACTTTCACTCCTCACTGTTTATGGTGTTTACTTTAGGCCATCGCCTTGTCCAGCAATTCTTCCATACGATTCGAGTACCTATGCTTTTGCATGGTTGTGTGCAGTGCGCGCCAGGCTATGCGTTCGCGTTCCCAGTCATGCTTGAGATAGTAGTCCAGCTTCACTTTCAATTCCTCTGCTCCCGAGAAGGTCTCAATGTCATAGCCTGGTTGGTAATAACGGCTCAGATCCTTTCGCACATCCGTCATTTGAAGCGTTCCGCAAGCAGAAATTTCGTATGTCCGAGGATTGATGGACTCCGCTGACAACTGGTGTGTATTCCGATTATCCAGTCCGGGGTCTGTCGGGCGGTGCATATTGATAACAATTTTGGAGCCGTTATAGTATTGAGCGGTCTCTTCCGGTTCCATAAAACCCGGACGGATAAAGCGTTCCAGCACATCCCGCCGGGTTAGCCGATCCCAGTGCCCACCTACGATCAGCACTCTTTTATCCGCCAAGAAGGGAGCAAGGTAGTCAAACAGCTTCACACGGTTCCAGAAGGCATTCCCAATGAAGCAAATATCATGCTGATGCTCACGCTCTACCCGACGTGGATAAAAGATACGGGCTGACACAGCAAGCGGCATATAGTGGACCCTCGTTACTCCTTGATCCCGATAAAACGGCAGACAAGAAATTTCATGCGTAAAAACGACATCGTAGGATTGACAGATCAACGCCGTATCCTCCGTAAAGTAGGGATCATCTACAAACCATATGGCCGTCCGAATGCCCATGGCTCGTATTTGTTGTACCTGTTCCAGATGATCCGCTGGAAAAACATGCAGCCCGTTCATGACCAATAAGAGGTCTGGACGGTGAGCCTCAGCGTCAGCCAGCATCGTGGCAGGAGTACCGATGGCGCACGAGCTGCATATTTGGCTCAATGCTTCTTGCACACCTGTGTCTATAGCTGCGAAACCTTGCGGAATATACAACACTTTCAACTGGCGAACAGCAGGTTGTATTGCCACGACCTGTGACAGAGCAGCCGTGCAACCGCCCATTCTGCGCCCTTCCCGATAGCCGCATCGGTGTGCTTCGCGTTCATTTCCGCTTCGTTGATCATTCACATCCTTCACCCTGTCCTGTTGTAGGATAAACTTCTGTCACTCCTAAACTATATGCACAGGGGTCAAACGCATCATGGACGACTGCCACTGCCCGGACAAAATTGGCGTTTGCCCGTCCAACTACCGAAACGCAAATAACCCCGAAGCTGCTAGGCTTCGGGGGGTTAACCGTAATAGATGATTTTCATAGTTTACTGTGCCTTGTAAGCGACCTGGTGGCCATCTTCATAACCTTTGGCAAAGCCTGAATTGAAACCCTCATTGTAAGCAGCATCATATCCCTGCTGGAATGCCTGCGGGTCATGCTCCAATACAACAGGAGCGGGCTGTGGGTTCTCCGCAGAAGGAGCTGCGGCTGGATTAGCTTGAGGTTTTTTCCGCCGCCGCAGAAGAGAACGTCTTCTACGCACTGAATGAAGCCCCCTTTTACGGCGTCTAAGAGCAAGCAGACGTCTTCTTCTCCGTTTTAATCTGCGAATGCTAGAACGCCGGGCATCTTTACGTCTTTTGCGGGCTTTGTCTCGAGTTGTGCGTTCCCACCTTGTACTCATTTTCATTCCTCCTTTGCTTTCTCGTCTGGGTTTCATTTTTTTGAACAGGCACATGGAGCCACGGCTTCGTCGGTTTCCCATATACCTGTCTTCTTAAAGGAATACCCGCCAACATTTTCGTGATTTCTCCCTGATAGTTGCTGAGTATACGGATGGTCTCTTCCAGACGGGGAGCCGACATATCCACATGGGGCGTCAAGTCCGCAAGACTGGTCAGCATCCGGGCAACGGCGTGCTGGCTGGCAGCAATAGACTCCATCATATCCAGCTTAATCTCACGTTCACGCCTCATGCTCATTAGTTCATATCCCCCGAGCCCATGCCTCCCATCATCCCTTCCATTCCGCCGCCCTGCTGCTCATCCTGGTCCAGCAATGCTTTGAGGTTGCTGCATAGTCCAGTCTGAAGCCGGGTTAATCCCTCCAGCATTTCCACCATCTGCTCGTGAACTTCCAAAGGCCGTCCCAACTGCTCTTCATCGGTGTCAAATGCGTGAGGCGCCAGATGATTCAGCGTCCAATTACGCATTTTTTCTGCTTCGACTGCCTTGGCCTCCAAAATCATAGACACATTCCGCTGCATCTTAGAGGCTGCGTCCAGCATGTGAATCATTGCTTTTTCCCTACTCATGTGTTCACTCCCTACCCTCGATTGTTACACTACTCCTCTTCCGAGTATGCCGTCTCCTTCACGACACGAACGAGCATTTCAGCCATTGCTTCCTGAAGGTCGGCAATACCGTTCAAATAGGCAACAATGCTTTTGTTTACTTGTCCCGAGCTATCCATAATGCCCGGAATTCCATCAAAACGCGGCTCCTCATCCGGCAGTTCATGTATGATCTGTGCCATGCGCACGACCACCTGCCGTTCCGCATCCAACAGCCTAGACATCTGCTGCTGCGAGTGCGAAATATGAATCAGCAAATCATCTAACTCGTTATGCATAAGCCCCTCCTTTATGTGTTCCGCCGTGCGGAACGCACGAAATACCTACGGGCTTTCCGCTACTACAGCGTATGCCGCAGCGAGTAGTCGGTTCCGCCTAAAAAAGCCTATTCGATCATCACAAATGCCCTCGCAACACCGGTGGAGCAATAATAGGCTGCTTCTCCGTCAATGCCGACAATTCTTCGGAGGACAAAAACTGAATTGGATAGTCCTCAGCCCGCCAGCTCATCACAGCGTAGAGGGTAAGGAACGGTCTTTTCCAGCCGTTGCCGATTTGGTACAGTTGCCCACCTTCAGCATACAGTAACTCAATCCATCGTTTGCGTTGAGCCGGGATATGAAGTGTGGGCAACATGGACATGTTCCCCAGCTCAGGAGCCACCAGCACGGGCAAGGGTTCCTCAGGCGCCACAGCTACAGGCGGGGCGTCAGCGCTGCCGGAGACCGTCGCCTCCGGCTCACCTACCAAGGGAAGCGCCAACAAATCAAGCTGAGACACTCTAACGAGACGCACATGTTTATCTCCCGCATCACTGGCTCCATGCAGCCGCCGTCTACTTCCCGGCTCTATCCGAAATACTGCCCCGGACGGTCCCTGAACAAGCGCTCCGACGGGATAAAAACTTGCTGCTGATAAGTGGGTTTCCTTACTTGATAATCCTCCTTGGCCGTGCGGCTCTGCTGATCCATATTCCGGGTCGTGGAACAGCTTATCCGCGTCCCCCCACTTTTGGACAAAAAAGGATCGGTTCCGGCTCCTTTCCTCCGTTGAACCGATGCTTCCGGTCGTTTGAGGAAAACCATAAACCGTATCCCGATCACTTTCTGCAAAATGGATAAACGCATCTCCGGCAATTGCCATACGTATCCCCAACAAGCGAGCACGCAGCAGCCAATCTGCATGGGCTTCCTCAATACTGTGGCAGCCTTCATCCCAATATCCCGTCTTTATCAAAGTGTCTCTGCGCAGTAGTAGACAAAATGACGCCAGGCTTTCAGTCTCTCGCCATGCATCCGGGTTGGGAATATTATGGGCCATGGCAAATGGACGCACTTCATTTTCATTCATATCAGGAACCTCAATCTGCTGTTCTCCGAATGGACCATTCGTTACAGGGCCGACAACTCCCATACGCGAATCGCTGTATAAACAGCCCATCAACCGGTCCAGCCAGCCAGGAGTCACCATCGAGTTTGGGTCCAGTACAACAATAGTTGTACCTTTGGCCATCATCAGTCCCTGATTCAGACTGCCGATCATCTGAACATCCTTTGTTAGCAGCGCATAGCGTACAGCGATGCTTTTACGGAGCAAATAGGTAGGTGTCCCGTCCGTCGAGCCGCAGTCCACTACAATAATTTCGTGAGGATGGCTCGTATTCTCCTCAATATGATGAATGCAAGCACGGAGCTGTTGAAGCTGATTGCAGGACACAATGATAATACTTACGCCTTCAAAAACCTTGCCGAACGAAGCCTGACCCAATTTCCTGCCTTGCTCCTGGCCCCTGTTATATCCTGACCAATAGCCCTTCCTTCCGAGCCGTTTGCTGTGTTTCCTTTGCGTACTCAGGCGTTTCATGCCGTTCACTCCTCCGGGTGGCATTATGCCTATACTATATGCCTGGCCCGGCTGGATGGTGTTTCATTGAAATCAAGGTAGAAGTCCCTTCATCTTCACTCCAGCTTCCTGAAGGGAATCGAAGGTTCCTGCGTCGCTCCAGTAGCGCCGTAAAATATCATATTCCAGCTTGCCTTCAGCAGCATAACAGTTATTAACATCGGTGATCTCAAGCTCACCACGGGCTGAAGGCGTTATTTCCCGGATCTTATCGAATACGGCAGTATCGTACATATAGATACCCGTAACGCAATATTTGGACTGGGGATGCTGCGGCTTCTCTTCAATCCGCGTAATGCTCTCCGGGCGCTCGGGATCAAACACGGGTACCCCGTAACGACGGGCATCTGCCACTTTTTTCAGCAAGACTCTGGCGCTCCCCGGTGGTTGTTGTTTGAAGCGTTCGATGACAGGTCCCAAGTCTTCCTTGAACAAATTATCACCTAGCAAAACAGTAAACTTCTCTTCTAACTGCATGTAGCTTCTTGCCAATTCGAGTGCTTCCGCAATGCCACCCGCTTTTTCTTGAATCCGGTATGTCAATTGGACACCATAATTACTGCCGCTGCCTAAAAAATCAGTGTACAGTCCGGCCGATTGTTTACCAATAATAATGAGCATATCGGTAATCCCCGCTTGTCGCAGCCTTTCAATACCATATACGATCATCGGATACTTGCCGACCGGAAGCAGATGCTTGTTGAGTAATGTAGTCAACGGATGAAGGCGCGACCCGGTTCCTCCTGCGAGAATAACCCCTTTCATATCTTCCTTCCTCCTTCGACAGCATGTTCAGTGCATGGGATTCCCGTTTCGATAAACACTCTGGGATCTACGCTCCATTTTTCTAAAAATAATCGATAATTCCGCTCGACCAGCTCTTCGAGCCAGGAAGATTCCGAGCGCGAAAAGCTCGCATTTCCCTGGTGATAGACAAAACAGTCATTGCACATTAGCAGCTTGTAGCCATGCACGCGTGCACGCAGACAATAGTCGTCATCCTCATAATGTCCGGGGCTGAACCGTTCATCCAGCAATCCGATCCGTTCCATCAGCTCACGACGGAATAACAGGCAAAACCCGACCAACCGCTTGACCTCTTGCCATCTGGAGGGATTACTTGCATTATTCTGCTCCGCATACCTCAGACAGCTGGCCATATCTCCTTCTATTCCGTGAATCTGCTGAATACCGCTGGCGTAATTCGTCACCGGTCCCACCAATCCCACTGTGCTTTCACTATGCAAAGCAGCCAACATATTCGATAGCCATCCCCGTGTAACCGTCACATCATTGTTTAAAATGACGAATTGATCACCCGAAGCCAGTCGGAGCCCCCTATTACAAGCTGCTGGAAAGCCCCTGTTTTCAGGAAGACGTATGCTGATTAGCCGCTCAGATGCGCAAAAATCATCCGTCCCGTCATTCGAAGCGTTGTCCACAACAATAATTTCATACGGTGCATCTATCGTATGTGTTCGAATCGCCTCGATACACGGCTTTAATAAATGCAGGCCATTATAAGTCGGAATAATGATGCTCGTCAGACTCATCGTGCATTCCTCCCTTTGGCAACGTCTACCCGTGTTGGAACAGGCCCTAACGGAGAATACCCGGCTACCTGAAACACGGCCGTCAGCGCCTCAGCATGATCGCCGATGATTAACTGCTCCATAGCGTTCCCTTTCCCGACATTGAAGGTCCGCTTGCGGTTTGTTTTAATCACATCGACAGCATGTACGGCTGCCACGATCATGCCATGCAGAATCGCCATCGCATGGGCCTTCGGCGGTACCGCAAGCACGGCTGGCCCAAGTTGATCCAGCACACGCCGTGATAATGCATGCGGTACAGCGGTCAATGAGCTTGCTCCAAGATCGGACCTGCGCAGTACGCGATTCAGAAACCCTTTACACCGTGTGACGCTGTCCTGCTGGGTATAAGGCGGCAAATGTCTGCCCAGATCATTAAGCGCCACATCCGTTCCCTGATCCACCGCTTGAAGAAAAGGCAGCAAATCAGACGCTGGGATCGGCAAATCTCCGTCCACGAACAGTATAATATCAGCCTGCGTCAGACGTGCGCCTACCGCACGGCCAACATCATGCCCCAGACGACCCGGTACGTCGACGAGAGTCGCGCCAGGATGACGTTTGGCTACGGCGGAGCGCGTACCATCCGTACAGCCGTTTAATACGACCACGATATCCGCAAGCGGAAGTTTTTCCAGCTCACCCAGTACCCGGTCAATCGTAGTCTCCTCATTACAGACGCTGACCACGGCTGCTGCGGTCCCCTGCAATACAATATCACTGGAGGCTTCACGTTCCTCAGTCAGATGGACTTCGGGCATTTCTTTTGCCCGAGGTGAGAGCTTTCTCACCCTGCGGCTATGCATCGAAGCCGTTGTTTCTCGTTTTCGCTGTACACGTCTTAGCCCCCAGCCCGGGTCTTCACGCTTTCTTCTGCGATACGCTCTAGTCACGTTTTCACCTCATCTCTGATCCGTTTGCGCTCCAAATCCGTATATCCCGCACGTGCTCCCAGACGTGATGTAAGCCAGGCAATGGCATCCAGGTGATCCTGGACAATTACACCTGCCAGCGGGTCCTTGCCGTTCTGTTTTTTACGTGTTGCGTTCATTCTACCGACAGCTATTCCATGTACAGTCACCACTCGCAACCCGGAGACGATGGACATCACTTGAAATAGCGGAGGTTTCTCCAAGGACTGTAGACCTATTTCCTTTAAAGCCTTTTGACTTATGGCGTGTGGAATGCCAGTCATAGAGGCTCCCCCTAAATCAGCACGATTCGACAAGATATTCAATACATGCTTTGCCTCAACTACAGGATGTATGGGCGTGCGATTCACAGGTCCATGGTAATCATTCAGCACCACATCCGCTCCTGCACTTACGGCCTGTATAAATGGCCGAAGTCTGACGCAGGGAATGACGATATCACCATCCAGAAAAAGCAGGATCTGTCCGGATGCCGCTTCCGCTCCAATACGACGGCCAACATCATGTCCGAGCGGTTCCGGGAAGGAAAGTACACGAGCCCCCGCCGCCGCAGCCACCTTCGCCGTTCTATCGTGTGATCCGTTCTCAACGACGATAACCTCTGTATGTGGATGGACATGGCGCGCTTCGCGAATCACAGCTCCGATTGTTCTTTGCTCATTCATGGCCGGAATAATGACAGATACGATAATCTTTCCCGCTGATGATGGTTCAGATGGCCGCGCTTCGCCGATTTGTGCCCCTCTCACCGTTTCGAGTACATCGCTCTTGTCAGAGACTATCGGCTTCTTATCCATGTTCGGCATTCGGTACGGCAGCCACATCTTAGAATGATAATAAGCCCTTGAATGCCGCCTCCGATTAATCTTGAATCCAGCTCTTCCACGCTTTTTCATGCTCCCGTCTCACCTCCCTTGCTGCTGTATAGATGAACAGCATGATTAGGACAGTTCAACATAACCTATGCGGTCCAAAAGCCGTGTGTAACGGCAAGCGTGGAGTCTTTTCGACACAGCAATTTTCGACTTTATTTTACAAAACTTATTATTCCTATTAAATAAATGAGTTTTTAGGGTCTAAAGAATCATTTTGGATAAATTTGTTACATAGATCTTCTCGTCCGTCATTCTCTGTGCTAATATCAGAGCCAGATGATGGGAGTTCGAAAAATCAACTTTTGTTTTTTTTGCATAAGGCAACTTTTTTCCATTATCCGCTTTTATTCCACTATCTTTTTATACGACAGGAAGGGAGGAGTTTGTTACCTTTTTAGGCTACTTGCTTCAAATGCAGTACCCTCTTTTCACGCACGCTTCATGAAAAACACTTCGGTATTTCTCTTCATGTTCCATTCTTCTATTCCAGACGACAACACGACCTACATAAATGGCGTAATGCCTTATTCAAAGCAGGATAATTCGTCCTGACATTAATCGAGGAGAGTGAATTTTTATGAAAAAAGTATGGTTTTCGCTTCTTGGAGGAGCTATGTTATTAGGGTCTGTGGCGTCTGGTGCATCTGCGGAGAGTTCCGTTTCGGGACCAGCACAGCTTACACCGACCTTCCACGCCGAGCAATGGAAAGCTCCTTCCTCGGTATCAGGGGACGATATTGTATGGAGCTATTTGAATCGACAAAAGAAATCGTTACTGGGTGTGGATAGCTCCAGTGTACGTGAACAATTCCGAATCGTTGATCGCACAAGCGACAAGTCCGGTGTGAGCCATTATCGACTGAAGCAGTATGTAAACGGGATTCCCGTATATGGAGCTGAGCAAACTATTCATGTGGGCAAATCTGGTGAGGTCACCTCTTACTTAGGAGCGGTGATTAATGAGGATCAGCAGGAAGAAGCTACGCAAGGTACAACTCCAAAAATCAGCGCTTCTGAAGCGGTTTACACCGCATATAAAGAAGCAGCTGCACGTATTGAAGCCCTCCCTACCTCCGACGATACTATTTCTAAAGACGCTGAGGAGCCAAGCAGTGTAAGTAAAGATACTTATGCAGAATCAGCTAACAACGACAAAACGCTTTCTGTTGATAAGGACGAGCTAAGTCTTGATAAGGCATCTGTCCTGAAAGATAGCAAAATTGAAGCAGTGGAGGCCGAAAAAAGTTCCATTGCCAAAATCGCTAATCTACAGCCTGAAGTAGATCCTAAAGCAGAACTCTACTACTACCCTAAAGGGGATGACCTGCTGCTAGTTTATGTGACAGAAGTTAATGTTTTAGAACCTGCCCCACTGCGTACCCGCTACATTATTGATGCCAATGACGGCAGCATCGTATTCCAGTATGACATCATTAATGAAGCGACAGGCACAGGTAAAGGTGTGCTTGGTGATTCCAAATCGTTCACTACTACCGCTTCCGGCAGTAGCTACCAGTTAAAAGATACCACACGCGGTAACGGTATCGTGACTTACACGGCCTCCAACCGCCAAAGCATCCCAGGCACCCTTTTGACAGATGCTGATAATGTATGGAATGATCCAGCCGGTGTGGATGCCCATGCGTATGCTGCCAAAACCTATGATTACTATAAATCCAAATTTGGACGCAACAGCATTGACGGACGTGGTCTGCAACTCCGTTCGACAGTCCATTACGGCAGCCGCTACAACAACGCTTTCTGGAACGGCTCCCAAATGACTTATGGAGATGGAGACGGTAGCACATTTATCGCCTTCAGCGGGGACCCCGATGTAGTAGGGCATGAACTTACACATGGTGTCACAGAATATACTTCGAATTTGGAATATTACGGAGAGTCCGGCGCATTGAATGAGGCTTTCTCGGACGTTATCGGTAATGACATTCAACGCAAAAACTGGCTTGTAGGCGATGATATTTATACGCCAAACATTGCAGGCGATGCTCTTCGCTCAATGTCCAATCCTACTCTGTACGATCAACCAGATCACTATTCCAACCTGTATAAAGGCAGCTCCGATAACGGCGGCGTTCATACAAACAGCGGTATTATCAATAAAGCCTACTACTTGTTGGCACAAGGCGGTACTTTCCATGGCGTTACTGTAAATGGAATTGGCCGCGATGCTGCGGTGCAAATTTATTATAGTGCCTTTACGAACTACCTGACTTCTTCTTCCGACTTCTCCAACGCACGTGCTGCTGTGATCCAAGCCGCAAAAGATCTGTACGGGGCGAACTCAGCAGAAGCAACTGCAGCTGCTAAGTCTTTTGACGCTGTAGGCGTAAACTAAATCATATACACGATCCTCCTCATTTTCTCGTCCATAGACCTTTGCCATTGTGCAACTGTCACTTGGCTCTGCCCATACCATGGACGAAAAATAGGGGTGCACAAGTCTGCACCCCTTCCCCCCTATTTATGGCGCCCCCTCAAAGGGGCGTCCTTTTCTCTTATAAAAGTAATCCTGTATCTCTTGCTTTTTGCACAGCTTCTTCTCGATTGTTGACTCCCAGCTTGTCATAGAGAGTGGAGGCGTAATTTCTTACTGTCCCGTTGGATAGGTAAAGTTTCTCAGAAATTGTTTTATAACGGTTTCCTTGAGATAAAAGATTCAAAACCTCTAGTTCACGTTTCGTTAAGCCATACTCTTCTCCATCTGACCTCGGTCCGACTGACTCTTCATCATCATTTCCGTCCCACATTCTATGGAACAAATCTTGGTTAATTACCGTGCCTCCCCGATAGACGAGGCGAATCGTTTCAGCCAGTTCACGCGATTCTATGGATTTCAGCAAATAGCCGTCAGCGCCGCTTCGCATGATTTCCTTCGCCCTCTCTGTATCCTGAAACGTTGACAGGATGAGGACGCGAATGTCAGGCCATGTCTCCTTGATTATTTGGGTTGCTCGAATCCCATCCTGATTGGGCATCTCCAAATCCATTAATATTAAATCCGGATTCAGGCTTCTGCACAATTCCACAGCCTGTTCCCCATCTTCGGCCACCCCCACTACCTCTAGGTCCTCCTGTCCGTCCAAGATGGTATGGAGACTGTCTCGGATAAACGAATGATCATCGACGATACACAAGCGGATTCGTTCATCGGACAATTGTACCAGTCTGGGTAACACACATGAGATGAACGTCCCTTCGCCTTTTTCGGAGTATACAGTGACTCTCCCTTGCAACTGTGTCGCACGTTCTTTCATTGCAGTTAATCCGAAGCCATCCTTCCACTCCCCCACTCCGCGGCCATTATCCTGTACATCCAATCTCGTCTGTTGCGGCTCAAAATGCAGTGACACAATGATTTCGGTGGATTGTCCGTGGCGTACAGCATTAGTCAGCGATTCCTGCAAGCACCGATAAAGCGTCATTTTCGCTTGTTTGGAGACTATGTACTCTTCCCCTATTATTCGAGTGCGTACATTTACTTTTGCATGTTTCTGGAACTCCTCTGCTAATTGTTGCAAAGTAACAGTCAAGGGAAGCGATTCTTGTGGTGAATCTATTTGATGCAAATAGGCTCTCACTTCCTCCATACTGTTACGGGCCAATTGCAATAATGAGTCGATTTTCTGCTCTCCATCTTTTGTTCCTAATTCCGTACGCAATATTTCCAACCCCATAATGATCGAGGTATAGGAATGCCCCATCGTATCATGCAAATCTTTGGAAAGTCTATCGCGCTCCTCCAACAAAGTAATCTGCTCAATCTGAGATAGGTACTGTTCCAGCACAAGCTTCTGATTGCGAATAATTTCATTTTGGCGGTAATTAGAAACGAGTAAGTGAAAGGAAAATCCCATCGCAAAAGCCAGACCGATTTGTGGGATAATCGCCCATAGATCTGTTCCTGGGGAAAATATTGCAATGAGCAACGGAAACAAAACAATGGTGATCGAACCTGACCAACGGAATGATTTATGAGCACTATTTGCCGCGATCATGAAAGTTGGCATTAAAAATGCAAGATATGCCGCCGGAAATAATAAGGTTAAGTAGAAGCACACTCCGCCAAACAAAACCATCTCAGTAAGCAGATAGTAGCGATAACTGAACATTAAACAAATCCAAGGTACTGAAAATGAGACGACTTCCCAAAGAATGATGATCCAAAGGGGCACAGTTAAATGGTCTTGGTGTTGGATCGTAGTTATCATCAATGAGAACCAGATGACAAAACGTATACAAAGCAATAACCAGTCATACCAGAGCCATTGTTTCCAAGCTGTAAACAAATTATCACTCCTTAATAGCTTTGAACATAGAGCGCGTGTACATTCCAACGATTTGAACTAGGCTCTTTCCAATGCGGGTATTGATCCAGACGAGAATACACCCAGCGATCATGACACTTATAGCCTTTTCCCATGAATCTACAGCAAATCCCCATAAGTATATATCAAGATGTTGAAAAAGTATCGGTGTAACGATAATTACGAGCGGAGCTATGTACAATATAACGGCACATATAAGGCTAATCACCCCAATAAAAAATTTCTGCATAAGCCAAAAAACAGCCCTCCAATTGCTACTATTAAGAATGGCTTCTCCCGCTTTCATCCATTTATCCCTTCCACTGTTTGTCCTTGTCGGAATTGGCTCTATCGATATATCCGTATAAACCTTCGTCTGGATGCGTTCATATTGGACAAACATGTGAGTTGTTCGCAACACACACGCCAACAAGGGAATGCCCACGAAGATAACCGTCATCGCCAACGCAAATGTAATGCTGACCAAATAGAAGCAAAAATAAAACAGTCCCGATCCGAAGGTAAACAACAAAAAGTAGAAATCTTGCAACCTTTTGCGAGCTGATTCTTTCGTCATTTGATTCTCTCCTACTCTTTCTTTTCTTTGCTAATACGTTATGAATTGCCCTTCGAATCTAACTTGTTATCTGTCACATACGGTAGTGTCAAAGTGTCATATTTGTAGGTCATGACTATAAAACAAGCTGTACTAAGCTCTTTTTTATGTCATGCATTAGCTCCTTTACCTTCCCTCCAAAGAATTTATTGCTGCCTCAAGAAGCAAGCGCCTTGCTCGATTTAGCTTTTGGCTATTATGCTCTGCCGATTAAAAAGAAGTAAAAAAACGCCATTCTTTCCTTATAATCATAGGAAAGAATGGCGTTTTTTCATTCCTGTTTCAGTGTCTGAGGTTGTTCTAACATTACCATAAACAAAAGCTGTGTATATTTATTATCTATGATGTCCCCATCGCAATCCAGAGAATCCATCCCTCACATATCTGACCCGGTTGTCTGCGTTCCACTGTAAGCACTGCCGAATCCCTCTGTCGTTGTGTGACGGACACTATCACTCCCGGTACGCTCGCATTGGCGGTGATTGCATATTGCGTGTCTATAAAAGGCTTATCAAACACAACGTTCACTTTGCTTGTAACTTCTTGTGCAGAAAGATAAAAAGAAGTGCTGCCAAATTGAGGTAAAGTCACTTCACTGTCAGTAGTCCCGTCATCGGTCACTGAGCCATCATGAATGGCATTCCGACCTAATTCTTTTTCAGTCTGAGAAGCTAGATGGTTTTCTTGCTCTAGCAAGCGTATTCGCTGCTTTGGACGCTGTCTCCCTTCCGCAATGTGAATACTGGTTATGGAACAATCCAATAACGAATCTTGCTTGGTCTGACCTTCCGTCTTCATAGATGCCATGTCGTGTTCCGTTCCGCATTCGGTATCTGAGTCAGGCACAGACAACAGTAGCACAGATGCTCGATTCATCTGCATCGCTTCCTCTAGCGTTTTGGGAAGCTTATGCTTTTTCCATGCCGCTTCCTCTACAGCTTGAAGCGAGGTATTCTTCTCTACGGGGACAGGTATACTTGCCGTTCCACGCTGAGTGGGTCTGTGACTGCCAGCGCCAGCAGGCGAAACCGTTTTCTCCTTGTTTACACGGGGAGAGGGGACAGTATTGGAATGGTTACGCCGTGCTATTTTTTTATCCTTAGGGCTATGGTTCGTGCGATGGTTCATGATGACCGCTCCTTTGACACAGGAGTGAAACAGCGGTCGCTCCGCTGCATTCACCCAGGTGGGAATCATGGCCTAATGCCTATGCGATAGCCTATGCACGTAACCACGACCACGTCACTCAATTGCACAGTCTGTTACAATTTGAGCCCAGCGTTCTGCAGAGTGCTGCCATAAAAATTGGCTCCGCACCTCCCCCAGCCCGGCTTCTCCCATCCGTTGCCGTAAGTCAGGCTGCTGGAGCAACCTGATGATGGCGTCGGCCATTTCCTGCTCGCCGTGTGACGGATAAACCAACCAGCCTGTCTTGCCGTGTTGTATAACCTCCGGAATACCACCGATTCGTGAGGCTACCACAGGCACGCCTGCCGCCATGGCTTCCAGATTGACCAGCCCGAAGGCTTCAGCTTCTACTGAAGGAACAACCGCCACATCGGCTAACTGATATAACGAGGCCAATGCCGGATGCGGCACATAACCCAGGAAGTGCACATGCCTCGCCAACCTTAGTTTACGTATCTGCCGATGCAATGCTGCGGTGTATGGCGTGAGGCGGTCGTGACCGTAATAGGCACTCCCTGCTATAAGCAGCAGCACGTCCGGACAGGTATGGACGATACGCCGCAAGGCCTTTAACAAGCGATGAACTCCCTTCCCCGGCACCAGTCTGCCTGCATATAACACGATTCGGCGGCCTGACCAGCCGAAGTCTTCCAATCGAGCTGACCTGATCGCTTCTGCTGCAGGAGTCCACCGTGGTAGGAAATCGCCAGGATGAATACCCAGCTTGTTGATGACGATGCGGTCTCTGACCGCATCGGGACTGTCAGAAGCCACAACAGCCCCTAAATACGCACTGTTCACAATAATACGATCCAGCGGCAACAGCAGCCTACCCATGTCCTTCCGTTTGAGGTGAGGCTCCCGGATGAACGTGGTGGAATGCAAAGTCAGCACAATTTTGCTATTGGGCAAAGCCTCGCGAATGGCATAAGCAACTGCGGGGCGGTTGTGTACATCTATAACCGCAGGTAACCATCTTTTCAAATCAGCAATTACCTCGGGGATATAACCCGCTCCCCGCGTATAGCGCATACAAGGAATTCCGTCAACATCGCCGTGATCCGGTGTTTCTGCCCCTCTTATGCCATAGATCTGTGCCTGAAGCTTATGGCTAGCCAGTGGTACCATACGAGCAATTACCCTCTCCACTGAACTGCTGCGGGACGAAGGTATAACAAAAGAGCCCGGTGTAATGACTGCTACCTTCAGCCTCTGCATCACCTCACCCACTTTCCTTACCTTATTCCTTCACCCTTCAACACTCATCTTGTATCATATCGTCTCTTGCTCTGAAAGGTGCTTGGCTTATGACTTTGGGCATATCGCAAGGCTAGCGTCCATGCCTGGCCGATCTTTGATACATATGATGGACTAGAATCACAATATGGTCAGTTGGATTGACGATAAGGAGGGCGGACATACTCATGTTGCATGTCGGCGTCATGCTCAACCCGGCAACTTACCGGGGCATTCCCGTCATGAGGACGCGATATGAATCTATCGCCAATTACGAGGAGGCCGGGTTAAGCTACGAGCTAATCCCCTGCTTTCTTCGTCTGGAAGATATTCATATATCGACCGGAACATGCCGGGCTTTTGTTAAAAACGGCAACGAGTATCGGCAGATGACTCTTCCGTTGCCGCCAGTCATCCACAATCGCACTCTCTATCGGCAAAATGAAAATGCCCGCGATATCAACAGGCTGGTACACAAGGGATTCTATATTTTTAATGAACAAAACCGTTTCGGCAAAGACCATATACATGCAATTCTACAGGAAGACCCTCTGCTACATTCCCACCTGCCCAAAACATTGCAAGGCGATCCTTCTTCCATCCGCACCTTGATGGAGCAAACCGGGGATGTTGTAATTAAGCCCAGTAGCGGCAGCGTGGGTAGAGGAATTATGCGGCTGAGGCATTCCAGCGGAAGCTGGACATTGCAATGTGCTCATCCAACGATACCTGGGCGTTGGTCCACACTACGGTTGAATGTCGGAGAACTCCCTTTATTTCTGCATAAGCGACTGATGCGTGTGCCTCATATCATTCAGGAAACCATTCCGCTTGCTTTATGCGACAATCGTCCATTTGATATCCGTGTGACAGTTCAGCGCGGATATGGCGGAATCTGGGGCGTGACAGGCATGTTTGCCAAAATTGCTCCATCCCACACTTTCGTCTCGAATGTAGCCCAGGGCGGCACGGCCCGTTCCCTACCAGAGGTGTTATCACGAACAGAGACGGTGCAGACCTCAAACATAGCCCGGCTGATGAATGAGCTAGAGAGACTCTCATTGCAAATCGTCCACCGATTGGCACAACACCTACCCCGTCTCGCTGATGTCGGACTGGATCTGGGAATTACCCATGAAGGCAAGATTATTTTTATCGAATGCAACGGTCGTGATCAGCGCTATGGCTTTAGCCAGGCAGGCATGAGTAATGTCTGGAAAGAAACATATGCTCAGCCGATGGCTTACGCTCGTTGGCTTCTCGAACGAATGTCTTCGTCAGGCATCGAACGTTCACCTGGCCGTCCCCTGTATTGATTTACGTCACATTCTGTGTCAATATAGTTCAGAGCGGCCGGACAGGTTCCGGCCAAGACGGCTCGGAAATGAACAAGGGGGATCTGTAATGGCAAAACAGTGGCTGCGGCTTATGACGGAGCTATCATCGCGCAAGTGGGTGTGCCGGATTGTGGGCTCCTTCGCGCAAAGCAGTGCAAGCCGACTTTTTATCCCCACCTTTATACGTACGTACCAGATCCAGACGCATGAGGCGGAACAGGATTGGAAAGAATACCGCTCCCTGAACGCCTATTTTACACGCACATTAAAAGCGGGCATGCGCCCGATTGATACGAACGCCGAGGTGATGACCAGTCCGGTGGATGCACGGATTACGTTTACCGGCCCAATTACGTCTGGTACTCTTTTGAATGTCAAGGGGCAAGACTATACGCTGGAAGAGCTTCTTAACCGCTCTCCGCGTCTTGAGAAGTACACACACGGCTATGCTTTTGTGCTCTATCTCAGCCCGGCAGAATACCATCGCATTCATGCACCGGTATCCGGTACACTGGTAGAAAAGGAACATCTGCGTGGCAAAGTATACCCAGTGAATGACTTTGGCTTACAGCATATGAGAGGAGTTCTTAGCCGCAATGAGCGACAAATTACGTACATGGCCCACGAATATGGTGAGGTGGCGGTCGTCAAGGTTGGCGCAATGAATGTGAGCAGCATCAAATATACGGATGAACAAGCGACTTCCTGGACAAAAGGTGACGATCTCGCCTATTTCGAATTTGGCTCAACCGTCGTTTTGCTGACTGAAAACGGCACATTTGAGCCAGACCCCGCATTGAAGCTTGGGGACGTGGTGAAAATGGGACAACGTCTTGGTAGCTTTCGACACGATCCTAAAGCATAAATGAAGGATTGTAACAAAAAAATAGCTGCACATTTGAGCATGGGGATCGAATGATTCAAATGGCTCATACGAAAAAGGACCCAGCGTAACTGCTTCGGTCCTTTTTGATTTATCCTTTATATTCGTCATGCGCTAATAGCTTATCGAATCTCAGACGGACTTTTTCCTGTATACTGCTTGAATTGGCGGCTGAAAAAAAAGATGTCGCGGTACCCCAAAGCCTCCGCCACCTCAGTTACATTCATTCCGGCATGTAGCAACAGATGCTGCGCGCGCTCAATCCGCATGCTGATTATATGGGATTGCACGGAAACACCTAGCAGCTCCTTGAATTTTATCGAAAAATAACGCGGTGACAGCCCTGCACGTGCTGCCAAATCCTCGACTCGATGAGGAAGTCCCGGATGCTGGCGCACGTAGTTGGCCGTTTCTCGAATGACCTCGGTGAGCTGGTTACTGGCCTGTTGCTCCTGCGGTTCCTTCCGGTCTGCACGCAGCAGATGAATCATCAGTTGCTTTAGGATCAGCTTGCCCTCCTCGTCAGCCCCGTAGGCACGCTCCAGACGCAGACGGACATATCTGGCAAGCATATGCTCCACCTCGAACGTTTCCTCCAGCATGCGGTAGCTGGCTGGAATTTGCTTGGGTTGTTCGGTGAGATCAAAATGAATATAAGTAAGTATGAGCGGTTTTTGCGGATTATGTGTGGCACGGGTATCGTCTCCCGGCTTGAACAAAAAACAACTGCCCTTGCTCACCGGATAGGCTTCCCCATTTAATACAACCGTTCCTTCTCCACTCCATACATAAAATAAATCATAGTTTGGCATCGGCTTCTCGCGTACCTGCCATTTCCAGCCCGGCTCGCACACAATTTTGGCAAAGGCCGGCAGCAGGATAAACGATGACGCAGATGTATCCAGCAAAATCTGTACCTCCTTTGGTTCATCTCTGGTTGTCCTGTTATCCCGTTATTTTATAATATAAGCGCAGCGCCACGATTAAGCAAAAAATACGCTCTTATGGCCCCTAATGCTTGTGCGTGACGCTTACCGTGTGTAATGCTATAATATGTAATCAAAATGACTTGGAAGGATGAAACGGGAATGAATCCACTGGCAGCGCAGTTAAATCAAAACATTCAGACAGGCAACGAGCATGTATATCAAATGCTTTCTCTTTTAGGTAAAGAGATTTATTTTCCAAAAGAAGGGATTTTGAGTCAATCCGCCGAGGCAGGGAAACTTGCCAAAAAGTATAATGCTACGATCGGGATTGCTACTGAAGGCAATGGTCCTATGCATTTGGAGGTTATTCAGGAGAAGCTGTCCGCTTACAGTCCCAAGGATTTGTATCCTTACGCTCCCCCTGCGGGCAAGCCTGAACTTCGCAGCGTATGGCGTGACAAAATGCTGAAAGAAAATCCTTCACTGGCTGGAAAAGGCTACGGCCTTCCTGTAGTTACCAACGCGCTGACCCACGGTTTGAGCATCGTTGCCGACCTGTTTACGGATGAAGGAGATGCTGTCATTTATCCAGATAAAAACTGGGAGAACTATGAACTAACTTTCGGTATTCGCCGTCATGGACGTTTGGTGAATTTCCCGTTGTTCACAGAGGATCACCGTTTTAATAGTGAGGGACTACGCGAGGCGCTACTGGCGCAGAAAGAATACGGCAAAGCGATCGTTGTACTGAACTTCCCGAACAACCCGACAGGCTATACACCGGGCATTGAAGAAGGTAAAGCAATTGTCGCTGCCATTCAGGAAGCGGCGGAAGCAGGCATCAATGTCGTAGTTGTGACAGATGACGCTTATTTTGGCCTGTTCTTCGAGGACTCCCTGCATGAATCACTATTCGGTCAGCTAGCCGGGCTTCATCCGAGAATTTTACCAGTCAAAATTGACGGAGCTACCAAAGAAGAATTCGTTTGGGGCTTCCGTGTCGGATTTATTACCTTTGCTTCGGAGCATCAGGATGTACTGAGCGCACTGGAACAAAAAACACTAGGGATTATCCGGGCAACGATTTCGAGCGGTCCTCACCCCTCTCAAACCTTCGTACTGGATGCTCTCAAATCACCAGAATTTGAACAACAGAAGAATGAAAAGTTCCAAATTATGAAGGGGCGGGCTAATAAAGTCAAAGCGTTGCTCGATAGCGGAAAATACGGGGA
The DNA here is from genome assembly GCF_054113385.1 of Paenibacillus sp. ALE2. Classification (NCBI taxonomy): domain Bacteria; kingdom Bacillati; phylum Bacillota; class Bacilli; order Caryophanales; family Paenibacillaceae; genus Paenibacillus; species Paenibacillus sp. ALE2. The sequence goes on along the minus strand of NZ_CM134213.1, from coordinate 2,798,047 downwards.
TGTATGGAGCTACTATCCTTTCAATTCAGGCTATTTTATGTGTCTCAAGCTGAACGGCTTGTCTGCTGAACGACTGCGCACACATTTGCTGGAACAATATGGGGTAGGCACGATTGCACTGGGTGAATACGATCTTCGTATCGCGTTCTCATGTATCGAAGAGGAGTATCTGGAAGACCTATATGACATTGTGTATCGTGGTGCACAAGATTTGTTGAACGCCTAATCTGTCTGTATCAGGTTAGAATATAAAGTATAACTAGCGGTATGCCAGATATTAGGGCATACCGCTTTTTGGGTCGGCTGACTATTGTCCATCATACGTCCGCACAATTATCCTTCCGCAGCGAGCAGAGATTCCTGTGCCAGTGGCAGCAGGATGACGACCTCCGTTCCCACTCCGGGCTCACTTTCATAGCGTATACTCCCGTTCATGGCTTCAATAATTCGAAAGGAAACGACCGTCCCCAGTCCTGTTCCTACCTCTTTGGTTGAAAAAAATAAAGTACCCACTCGTTCGAGATGCTCCTGGCTCATGCCTTTTCCAGTATCCCTGATACTCAGACATGCCTGCTCTTCCTGTATCGCCAGCTTTATGTATACCCTGCCTCCATCTTCCGCAGCTTCAATCGCATTTTTCGTCACATGTATTAACGCCTGTAGCAGCTGGTTACGATCTGTATGTACATAAATTTCATTCCTTAGCTCTGTATACAGCCTTACGCCTTGCTTGGTCGCCATTGGTTTCAGAAGCAAAACGATCTGTTGAACCATGCCAGACAGATCCATTCGTTCTGTGTTCCCAATCTGCGGTCTGGATAAGTTCAGATAATCGCTAATAATTCTTTCAGCCCGATCCACCTCTGCCAGTGCCAAAGCAACATATCTGCGATTTTTCCCTTCTAATCCTGACTGAACCATTTGCAGGAACCCTTTTACAACGGTTAAAGGATTCCGTACTTCATGAGCCATCGAGGCTGCCAGTTCACCCAACGTATTCAGACGCTCGGCATATTTAATTTTTCTTCTCATTTCTTCCCGCTCCAAACTAAATTCCATCCAGAAAGAAGAGGCTCCAATACTTAGAAATTGAATCACACCGAACCAGAGTATTGAGCGAATCAGCTCAATCTCATCCTCATCCAGTCTGCCATTGATCCAAGAATGTATTAAAAGAAAAATCAGCATGACCCCAGTGATCCATATACTCATTACCATATTCATGCCCACTCGAAGCAACATGCTTTTGAGCTGCATAAATTTTTTTCTTACCAAGAGAGGTCCCAAATAACACAACATCATGCTCGGAAGCCCCACCACCATAGACTCGGGGCCTACATACATACGAGCCATTACCATTAGCGTCACATTCATTAGACCTGCCTTGGGACCAAAATATAAAACAGAGAGAATCAAAGGAACATACCGAAGATCCCAATATAATCCGTACCAAATGTACGAAAACATAAGGCAAAGCACCGAAGAAACACCTAGCACCCCTCCCATAAGCAGCGGGGTATGCTTCCTATGCCGATGATCCGACAAAGCGCTATATACGAGTAACGGTACAAACACAAGAAATATGTTCACGAGCAGCTTATCTACCAGCATCTCGTCTTTCCCACTTTCCAAGTGATAATGATTACATACTTCTTCTATTCTCGATAATACGTACCTTTTCCTCTCTCATCTCCTGCATCTGATGAAAAATATAGGGCGATTCGGCAACATACCAGAACATTGGCCCACGCAATCCGGAAACCCACTTCATAAGATACGATGTATCCTTTATCACAATGACCGAGAGGAGAATGAGCATGGGAGCAGAAGAAACAAGAGGCGGTTACGGTGGTTACGGCGCATTCACAAGCACAGGAACAATTTTGGTACTGTTCATTTTGTTAGTTATCATCAGCAAAACGATCTTCGTTTAAGCAGACCGATATCTGCACCCACGACTACCATAAGCAGTGAATGTACAAAAAAGGCTAATCCGCAGGCAGCTCAGCTTTTGCTGCTTGCGAATTAGCCTTTACTTTATTGACACAGATATGGATTACACTTCTTCCTCATCCTGTCCGTCCAAACGCCATTTTTTGGCTTGAGTACCACGGAGCAGGAACACAACAAGGACTCCCCCAACCAACGTGAGCAATGTAGACAGTAAATCCTCCGTTCCTTTTGCCAGAAAAGGAAGCCACAGCACCACCGCAGCCGGCAACGTCAACCGAACAACAAAGTCAAGAAAAGACGCACGGCGACTATGCGCAGGAATCGGATATAACTGAAGCCACAACGAATCCCTGTGATACTGTCTCAAAGAAGTAATCTGAACACCTATGAGGAATATAAAAAATAAATATACGGCAATACCAATCCAGCTAGCATGGGTGATATATATAATTAACAGACCCAGAATACCTAACCGAATGACAATGCCTGCTGGTTCTGTACGCAAGAACGTCTTAAACAGCAGGTAACGATACGCTCCCTTTCTGTTCCAAGGTATGTTGCCACCCAGCCAGGAGAGCCAGCGGCGCGGCGTCACTCTCTGTGTAAGGGCAGGCACATCGACAAACCAGCCCAACGTACGCATCACGCGGGCAGCCTGCATAGCCTCTGTGCGGATCAGTTTTTCCCAAGCCACTAGCAGTTTGACCGGCAAACGCAGAACAAGCACGTACACCACGCCAACCAATACGATAAACGGCAAGCTGTGTAACGGAGACTGCCATAGCCATGCGGCTACCATCAGCACAGCCAGCACCCACCGCAGTAGACGATAGCCTATGCTCCCGCCAACCGATACCATGCGAAGCTCCTGCCAGCCGCCGTAGCTAAATAGCACCTTCAGTAGCACGAACAGCAGCAGAGTCAGTAGCAGCGGCTTAGGCGCAGCATCACTGCGGATATACAACGGCCACAAAATCATGGACAGCAGCAGAAGACCGAATATTTTGTACACCACGCCTCGAATCCGGCTGGCCTTAAAATATTGTGGCATCGCGTACTCCTGGGGACGAAGGAAGACTATATCTGCCGCATTCAAATACGTTCGAAAGCTCGCATGCGCAATTGGAATAGCTACAATAAGCATGATCCAGCGGATGGGCAAATCCGGCGGAATATGCATGAGTAGCGACGTGTACCATGCGGCAAAGGCAATCAGCGCAAAGCCGAAGACCACTGCAAGGCCGCTCTGAATGACATAGCCCAGATAAGGCAGCACCTGTCCCCAGAACGCTAGACGTCTTTCTTTATGCAAACGTTGCAAATCCATGCTCATTCCCTGCCCTGTACCAGCTCATAAAATGCATCTTCCAGCGGCATGCCCGGCTTACCCGCCTGTGCTGTTACTTCGTCCAGCGTACCCTGAGCAATGATGGCACCCTGATGAAGCACAATGAAACGATCGCAATAATTTTCAATCGTGGACAAAATATGAGAACTGAGCAAAATAGACGAGCCCGAACGCTTCATCTCCAACATAAAGTCAAGCAGAGAACGAATGCCGAGCGGGTCCAAACCCAAAAAAGGCTCATCTATGACATACAACGGCGGCCCCGCTAAAAATGCGCACATAATCATCACTTTTTGGCGCATCCCTTTGGAGAGATGCATCGACATACTTCCGCTTTTATCCCGCATACGGAACAAATCCAGCATTTGATCACTGCGCGTGCGGAAATCTGCTTCGCTGACTCCGTACGCTCTAGCCGTGAACTCCATATGCTCCATCACTGTCATTTCAGGATACAGCTCTGGAGCTTCAGGTACAAAAGCAATAGCTCCCTGATATACCTCGGGATTCTCATCCTGCTTATGCCCCTGTACGCGAATCTCTCCGGCCTGCGGTGTCATCAGACCCAAAATATGCTTCATGGTCGTACTTTTCCCGGCCCCGTTCAGACCGATCAGTCCCACCATTTCGCCCGGCTTCACATCGAGCGAAATCTGATGCAGCACCGGGCGTTTGGCGCTGTATCCACCAGTCAGTCCGTTAATTTGCAACACAGGCTGTTGTTCCATGGCTCCCCCTCTTCTCCCTTACTCGTTCGGTTTTGATCCTTTTTCCTTCAGCCATCTTGGCGCACCCTTGTTTTTACGATCACGCTCGCGCTGTGCCTTTCCTGCTTTGGATAAGGCTGCTCCTTTGCTCTTGCCTGGAGCTGAACCGTTCACGGAATTCCTGCCTGGACGTCCTGCTTCAGTCCGAACAGGTGTCTTGCGATTTTCCGTCACTGTTCCATTGGAATTAGATCTAGTCTCAGACGGCCTTACAGGGGCACGCTTGGCATCCGCCGGGCGCGGCACCACAACTCGACCTCCGTACAACACACGCTCTGCAATATCGATTCCCAGTTCACGAGAAAACTTACGCATGATGAACGTTTCGCGGTCAGTCACAACCGACACTACTAATCCTTTGCGTCCCATACGTCCTGTCCGCCCTGCGCGGTGAACATAAGCTTGACTATCCGTAGCCGGGTCAAAATGAATGACCATTTCAAGGCCCTCAATATCCAGACCACGGGCCGCTACATCGGAAGCGACCAGCACTTTGAGCTTGTCCTCGCGGAATCGAGCCAACACATTGCTGCGCGTGACTTTATCTGCATCTCCATACAAGGATGCCGTAGTTAGACCCATATGCTTGAGCTTGGCTTCAATTTCCCCAATAGCATTGGTTGTATTCACGAACACCAGCGCTTTTCTCGGATTAAAATGCCGTACCAGACGGCGCAGCATATCCACCTTATCCCGTTCTTCGGATACAAAGTAGTAATGTTCCAGTCCACTGGCCGTCTTCTGGTCAGGATCAATCCCAATTTCTACGTAATCAGGCATCTCCCGTTGTGCCAGCGACTGAATTTCATTATTCAGCGTTGCGGACAGGAATACCAATTGACGATCACGCTGGGCAGAGCCCAATATACTGGTCACATCGCCTGCTCCGCCGAGCTGGAACATCTGATCCACCTCATCAATGACAATAGTTGTAATATTGTGCATCTTCAGTTTTTTCGAAGCGATAAGTTCCCTTACACGCCCTGGTGTACCCACCACAAGCTGCGGATGATCCTTTAGCTTTTCAATTTGACGTTTGATGGCTGCCCCACCAATCAGGCCCAGTACACGGATTCCACGATGCTCTCCGTAGCGCTGACCCTCACGTACAATTTGCATGGCCAACTCCTGGCTTGGAGCCAGTACCAGCTTTTGCGTAGCCTTTTTCTGTGGGTCAATCGCTTGCAGCAGCGGTAGCAAATAAGCCAGTGTTTTGCCTGTGCCGGTTTGCGAGCGCGCCAATACATGCTTTCCCTTCATTATTTCCGGTATAGCCTCTGCCTGAACTGGCGAAGGCTGTGTAATTTCATGCTCGGTCAGTTTGTCCAGCAGATCTTGTTCAACGCCGAGCGCTTCAAAATTCAATGTCATGAAAAGGTCCAACCCCTATACGTAAATTCGTTACTCTCCATTATATGCGAAAATAGCCTTGTTACCAAATCACAAAAATAAAAGATGTCCCTCACCACACCTAATGGCTACGGGACATCTATTATTTCTTATTCATCACACCATGCCCCAGCCTGTCGATCAGTCTGGGAGCTAATTGATACAGCTTGAGAAAAGGAGATACCCACTGTGGCAGATTAACCTCCTCCTTACCAAGCTCCATCGCCCTTACGATATGCTGTGCCACCTTATCAGGTTTTAGCATAAACCAGCCAACATTCCGCACATAACCCCCGGAGGGATCTGCCAGCTCAAAAAACGGTGTATCAATCGGCCCGGGGTTAATCGTCGTTACGGTCACTCCACTTCCGCGCAGTTCTTGCCGGAGCGCATTACTGAAACCGAGCAACGCATGCTTCGTGGCCGTATAAGAAGCCGATTTGGCTGTCCCGATTTTCCCAGCCATCGATGCTACATTAACAATCTGCCCACAGTTCCGCTCTGTCATTTGTGGCAGAAATGCCTTGATGCAGCGAACAACCCCCATATAGTTCACGTCCATCATTTGTTCGAACTCTGTCAGGTCGGTCTCATTAAAATACTCAAACTTACCGTACCCCGCATTGTTGAGCAATATATCAACCCGTCCGTATTCTTCCAATACTCGTGCAGCCACAGCCTCTACCTGTTCCTGGCGGGTAACGTCCAGTGGAATCAGCTCATGCCTGCCGCTGATTCCCGCAGATACTTGCTTCAGTCGCTCCTGCGAGCGCGCTGTCAGAATAGGGATTGCGCCCTTTGCGCTCAACAACTGAGCGCAAAGGGCGCCAATTCCACTGGATGCACCTGTAATCACAATTACCTTATCCTGCAATGTACTCATGGACATCCCTCCACATTAAAGAAACTTACTCCTTTAATATTAAGAGATCATCACCTGAATATCCAGCTCACCGATTCCTTCCACCGAAAGCGGAATACAAAGGGCACGCTGAGGCACAAAAGTGGTCAAGTTTTCTGATTTCATGACCTGCGGAGGGGTGATATCCACGACAATTCCTTGACTGGACAAAATTGTACTGGCATTGCCACTAATCATATTGCCCAATTCCGAAATTGCGCTTTTTCCCATCTCATCAATTTCAGTCAACACAAATCCGCCCATCATCGCCGATACCATACGTAGCGCCACCTGTTCATTCAGGCCGAACACAATATTTCCGCTAAGCTGTCCAGTCATCCCGATCATAATCCAGATATGGTCGTCCACCAGCTCGACATTTTTCACACCGAGATTTCCGGGTAAAGGAGATACTTGGATCAATTGTTCAATGACCCGTCTCGCCGACTCCAAAAAAGGATTTATCACTTCTGCCTTCACGATCATTGCGCCCCTTTACGATGGGCTTTTAGACACACAACAAAAGTCCCATTTTAATTTGAGTTTTTTATTCAAATAATGCTGTATAACGACTCAACCTGCAATAAAATGCTCTCTCTATCACTTATCGACAGCAGTCCGGCAATTTTTTATAGCTAAAACACAAAAAATGTGAATAATGTCCTATATCTTTACTCCATGCCGAATTTAGACAGGTTAATTTTAAAGTATATCAGGACTTTAGTCTTTATTTCCCAATATACCACACTTTACGATGTACTGCTTCGATTCATTGCCCTTCCTGCTCGAATAACCTATAATCTAATGAAATAAAGCATAACGATGGTTTTACATATAAACAAGTAGATTGGCTAAACTCAGTCTATACAGCTGCGACAAGCTAAAGAAAAGAGAGGAGGAACTTCATGAACATCAGTCAACTTGAAACGCTTATCATGATTTCCAAAACGATGAGCTTCCGTAAAGCCGGAGAACTTCTCAATTTGACGCAGCCGGCAGTGTCCGCCCAAATCAAAAGTCTGGAGGATGAGTTCAAAACCATTCTGATTGACCGCAACCAGCCCGTCACCCTGACCGACCGGGGAGTTGTTTTTTTGGAACACGCCGAGCGCATATTAGAGGTAGTTGAGGAATTAAGACAGAGATTGTACGACTTAAACGAAACACCGCAGGGTCACATTGCACTGGGTACCACAACATCCATCGCCATTCAAATTTTACCGCGTGTGCTCTCCTACTTTCAGGATCAGTTCCCTCTCATCAAAACCTCCATTCAATCGATGGCTTCCTCGATGATCTATCAGCAGGTGGAGAACGGACTTATTGATGTTGGTATCGGTTATCTGATCGAACGTAATCCCAATCTAAGCACTTCAGTTCTGTACTATGATTCCTTTGAACTTGTCGTGTCTCCTACTCATCCGCTGGCCTCGCAACCACATGCTACCATTGAAGCCCTTCGGGAAATTCCGCTCATTCTGCTCTCTCCCGATACGGTAGGACGGAAATTCGTGGACGATGTTTTTAAAAAGCACCAAATCGTTCCCCATGTTGTGATCGAGTTGTCCAGCAGTGAGGAAGTTAAACGGATGGTCGAAATCAATCTCGGGGCTGCCATCATTTCCAGATTGTCAGTCACTTCTGAACTGCGTACAGGCACATTAAAAATGATCCATATTCCCGAGCTGGAAGTTAGTCATCCAGTAGGGGTGATTTATAAGTCCGGCCGTTATCTAAACTCAGCAATGCAGCAATTTTTAAGCGATCTGAAGGGGATGCCGGAGACGAATTTCACCAGTTCTGAATAACGTAATTCGCTATGAACAACATACACAATATAAACCTTGGTTACGAAAGGAAGACAGTCCATGAAATTTGATCTGCACACCCATCATTTCCGCTGCGGTCATGCAGACGGCAACATTCGGGATTACATCGAAGCAGGTATTCAATCAGGCTTACAAGCTATTGGTATTTCCGACCATTCCCCCTTCCTATGTAGCGAAAAGGATCAGGCTTTTCCTAAAATTTATATGGCCAAGTCAGAGCTTGCTGAATATGTAAAAGAGGTGCAGGAGCTTAAGAAGGAATACGAGGGCCGCATTGACGTGCTTCTTGGATTGGAAACGGATTATTTCCCTGATTTTGCTGAATTGTATCGTTCTACTTTGGCTCCTTATCCATTTGATTACCTTATCGGGTCGATTCACAATGTTGAAGGGGACAGCATTTTTAACCGCAACCGTTGGAAAAAACTAAGTGACGCTCGTAAAGTCGAGGTCAAACAAGCCTACTATGCGCTCATTCAGCAATCTGCGCGAAGCGGCATGTTTCAAATTTTAGGTCATATTGACGCCATGAAGGGGAATTTCCCTGCCTTTTCAGACATTCCCGCCGATGAAGCCATTGACGAAACCTTGCGAGTGATTGCGGAATCCAATGTGGCAATCGAGATTAACACTTCAGGCAAAACCAAGCTGAGTGGCGGATGGTACCCGTCTGCTTCTATTTTAGAAAGAGCGCACCATTTTGGTGTGGAGGTTACTTTTGGTTCGGATGCCCATAAGCCTTCGCGGGTAGGCGACGATTGGGAAGACGTAAAAGCGATGCTGAAGGATATCGGCTTCCGGGAATGGGTTTATTTTAAAGAAAAACGTAAAATTCCTGTGGCGCTTTAAAAGGCATGAAAGGTGGGATCGCTGATGCAATGGGATGCTTAGGTATTTCTTTATAGAGTAATAATCCCATTGCAAAGGCGAACACTACGATTCTCCAGATTCAAATCCTCGCTCTGCTACCAATCGCCTTAAACCGTACAGCTCCATTATCTTAAATAAATAACATCTTTGTGTGAGGAGAATTACATATGCAATTGGAAGATCCTATGGACAAGCTCAAAAGGCTAAAGCATGACATCACGCGCTTTATGCTCATCTATAAGTTTGCACTCGATGAAATGGAAACCAAGATTGAAATATTAAAGCAGGAGTTTCAGGCGTTGCACGATTACAGCCCTATTGAGCATACCAAATCACGCCTTAAATCTCCTGAGAGCATCATGAACAAAATGCTTCGTAAAAATAGCGAGTTATCGCTGGATGCTATCAAAGATTCTATCAAGGATATCGCGGGCTTGCGTATTACTTGCTCTTTCATTTCTGACATTTATGATGTCAGTAACATGCTTCAGAGACAGAGTGACCTCAAGGTGCTGGAAATCAAGGATTACATCAAGAATCCCAAGCCGAACGGTTATCAAAGCCTGCATTTGCTGATTCAAGTTCCTGTATTCATGTCGGACTGTGAGGAACTAGTCTGCGTAGAGGTGCAGATTCGAACCATTGCGATGGATTTTTGGGCAAGCCTGGAGCATAAAATCTTTTATAAATACAACCAGTCTGTTCCCGAGAGTCTGACACGTGAATTAAAGAACGCAGCGGATTCCGCTAATGCGCTGGATCTGCAAATGGAACGTCTGCATCGTGAAATCAAGGAGATTAAAGATGCCAGAGGTGAAGAAGACTCTATGGAAGAGCTTCGAAAGATTATGATTAATAATCAGCAGATTACGGTACCAGCCAATTTTTTGAAGCTTCTAGGGGAATAATCTGAATCAACTAATAGCGTGATTATTCAAAAATTGAAGAATAGAATCATTGATTAAGATGGGCTGCTCTCTAAGCATATGCGGTCGATGACTACAACCCAGAGCAACTTGATAACGTGAATCTTGGACGCATGAGCATAATTCCTGAAGCTGCTCTTCTGTGGCAAAGTCGTCATGTTCACCGGCGATAAATAATGCAGGGCACGTAATGCGGCTTAACTCATTACGTGTCAATTGCGGATATTGGCGCCAATCCTGAGCGCTCTGACGCATAAATTCCTGCCAATTACCTTGATGTGCTTCCTCATGGCGTTCCATCATTTGATGGATCATTTCATAGCGTTCGTTCTTAATGAGCCACTCCGGCTCAAACTCATCTGCCCCCTCAGGACATGCGACTCCACTACACCCAATGGTGGTAACGGTTGCGAACATTTGAGGGTGCTTCACCGCACAGTATAAAGCCACATTGCCTCCGCAGCTGTACCCAATAAGATGAGCTTTAGAAATATGTAACGCCTGCATAAAATCAAGCACATCTTCTGCGAGTTGAGGGGTACTCCATTCCAGGCTATCACATTTCGTTCTGCCGTGTCCCCGGTGGTCGGGAAAGTAACATGTATACTTTTGCTGAAAATCAAGTAATTGAGATGAAAAAGCCAGGATTCCCCTTGAATAATGACTGTGCAAAAATATGACGGGGTCTCCTACACCCATTTTTTCGTAATACATTTCTAAATCCCGAGTTTTTACGTATGGCATGTGATCCTCCCTTTTTTATTGCGTCCTGTATCTTTTACATTCCTTAGTCCGTCTATCTTAATATAAATGAAAACCATTCCATGAGGAGTGATGTAAGTATGAAAAAGGTACTTGTTTTGGGAGGAACGCGCTTTTTCGGCAAGAGACTGGTGGAACGTCTGCTGGACAGTTCCGAGAACTCCATTACTATTCTCACGCGGGGCCACACAAACGATTCGTTTGGTGACCGCGTTCAGCGGATCTGTGCAGACCGTACCGACTCGCAAGCGCTCGCTAAGGCGGTAAGTGGGCAAGTATGGGACGTTGTTTATGATAATATTTGCTATTCTCCAGATGAGGCCAGCGAAGCCTGTCGTATTTTTGATGCAACAACCAAAAGATACATTATGACCTCTAGTCTATCTGTCTATAATCCAAGCCCGGAAGCGCTGACAGAAGGGATCTTTGACCCTCAGGCTTATCTGGTTCGTCAGGGCGGGAAGGACGATTTTACATATCAAGAGGCTAAGCGGCAGGCTGAAGCCGTTTTTATGCAACAAGCTACGTTCCCTGTAGTGGCTGTTCGTTTTCCGATTGTATTGGGAACAGATGATTATACGAAAAGACTTCATTTTCATATTGAACATATTCGTGCAGGCCAAGAAATTGGAGTACCTAATCCCGCAGCCCATATCTCATTTATTCGTTCCGATGAAGCTGCAGATTTTCTGCTTTGGCTTGGTTCTGCTCATTTAACAGGCCCTGTAAATGCTTGTTCCGACGGTACAGTAAGGATTGGAGATATCATTTCCATTATCGAGCAGGTCACGGGAAAACAAGCTGTGATCCAAGAAAAAACAGCAGACGAGCATATGTCTCCATTCGGTAATACACAGTCGTGGTACATGGATACATCCAATGCCCAGTCAGAGGGATACTCATTCCTCTCCCTAAACGAATGGTTACCAGAGCTGGTAATCAGCCTGAACCGTACCTATGAATCATAAAAAAAGAGGACCCGAAGCTTCGGGTCCCAGCAATATATATGATTCAAAGGGGGTCATGTCTATGTTGTACCCAGTCTATATTAAAGTAGTTTTGCAGTTATATTTCATTTTTGTAACAAAATGAAACATAGACAGGATCTGTCCAATCCATATTATCCCGAGTTAAAGAACCAAAAAAAGAGGACCCGAATGATCGGGTCCCAGCAACATATATTATTCAAAAGGGGGTCATGTCTGTATTGTACCCGTCCTGTGTTAGAGTTGCTTTGCAGTTATATTTCATCTTTGTAACAAAATATTCCAATGTCATTTCTAGGCATAATCCCCTTGGGTCATTGAAAATACCAATACACTCGGCACCTCTCCTGAGGGATCATAGGCACCAATGGTGCGCAGCAGGCGCATCTTATTTTTCATAAGCACACGCATAGAAGCCTGGTTATTCTCTTGGCAACGGCTTTCGATCCGCTGGAGCTTCAAAGATTCGAAACCAAATTTCAGCATTTCTCCCACAACTTCTGTAGCCAGTCCCTGTCCCCAAAAAGGCCGATCCAGAATATAGCCCAGTTGTGCCTCGCCCCTTCTTTCATTCCATTGCTGAAAAGAAACGATACCGAGCAACGGTGAGGAGGATCGTTCGTTGAATTCCTCATGCAGATTGCTTTCTCCTGTATTTTTCCGATGCCATTCCACTGCGAAATGCAGGGAATCCAGGGAGTCAGCAGATATTTTAATTTGCGCAACCAGACGCCTCATTCTTGCATAGACTGGCTTGCGAATTCGATTCACATATTGGATTACCAATGGATCGGATAAGATCCGCTCCAGCGCAGGATAATCCTCCGCTCTGAGCTGGCGCAATCGGACTCGGCGAGTGTAAAGCTCCGGCAATCCGAGACGAAGCATTTCTCTGGTCAGCACAATGTTCCCTCCTGCGGATGGATTCTGCTTTTAGCCATGCATATTTCTATACTTAATCCAGGTCCTGAATTCCCCGGTAAATTCCGGTACGCAGCTCTCGAATATAATATGCCAAAGAAGGCACATCTGCCTCCTCTGCTTGTTTTACTGCCAATTCTATATCATAGGGTACACGTACAAACTGAATGGAAAAAGGCGTGAGCTGCTCCTCTCCCCATTGCCCCTCTAAAATGCAGTAGGAAGCCTGGGTGATATCCAACGGATTCCCGACACTCCCAACGTTAAAAAGTGTTTTTCCCTGAAAATGCTGGATAAAAGCATTATGCACATCACCATATCCCACGACCTCTGGAGCAAAAGGTACTTTTCCACTTTCCTCTGCCAGTGGATCGAACATGGCAAGCCTTTTGGCCGACTCATCCCATGGCTGCACACGGTGATACACGCTTTGCGGCGAGGCATGCACCAAGCGGATACGGCGTCCGCTCATTCTGAAATCATAATGAAACGGTAACTGTGCCAAATACTGTACTCGCTCTGCACCCAAACGTTCGGCTTGCCAGCTAAAATTGAGATCATCCGTTATGCTAACCAACTCATCCCAATTGCCTCGAACGACGACTTCACAATGTTGGCGGATAGCATCCAGCACCTCGCACGGGCTAGGCCCTTTGCCGATCAGATCCCCCAAACAAAACACACGGCTAATGCCTCGGGAAGCAATATCCTCCAGCACCGCCTCACAAGCAGGCCAATTGCCATGAATATCTGAAATGACAGCAACACGATCCATCTGAATCTCACTCCTTTGTCCCGAAACGACTACATCTCTACACTACATTCAAGCCAACATTATGTAGTTCCAACATATATGATGAAGATGAAAAAAAGATCATGGCCTATTGGCCAGATTTTAACGTAATGACACTAAGCTCCGGTCTGCACAGCACCCGTATCGGCAAATGTGTCATACCAATGCCGCGGCTGACATACAGTGGCATTCTATCCGTTCCCACATGAAACAATCCCTGAATGTACTTGCGTCCACCTGGGGGCGGCATCGGTGCTCCAATGACCGGCAAACGTACCTGTCCCCCATGTGTATGTCCTGACAATTGAAGATCAAAGGACATTTGTGCCGCCACATCTGCATAGTCCGGCTCATGCATCAGCAGCAGCTTGCACATCTCATCAGGCAGTCCGTGGATAGCACGCTGCGGATTGGGCTTGCCCATGATGTTATCCTCTAAACCGACAATGGCCACACGTTGTCCCGCGCGCTCTATAACCGCATGCTCGTTTCTCAGCAGCGTAAACCCGGTTTTGGGATATAGCTCCTGAACGCCGGCTGGCAAGCCTCTATAATCATGATTGCCCAGAATTGCAAACTTACCAAGGGTAGCGTGCATGGAATCCATAACTGGAACAGCAGCCTTCATAGATACGGAATAATCATCTACAATATCACCTGTAAAACAGAGCAAATCCGGCTTCAGGCCTGCTATCCGGTCCGCAAGCTCGCTCAGATCCTGCTCATCCATGTGAAACCCTAGGTGCACATCACTGAAATGCACCACCCTAATTCCGTCAAATGCAGACGGAAGGCGAGGGAGAGACAAGTTGAAGCGTGTAATCTCCAAATGATTAGGCTCCCATAAGGAAGCATATCCTCCAGCCAGAAGTGCAGTTCCTGCAGTGGCCAAAGCCGCTTTCTTCAAAAAACGGCGGCGGGAAGGATTGGCTGGCTCATTTGATAAGGAACGCCGCGAAGAACCGGGAGGGATAGCGGCCTCCTGTTGTAGGCCATCCTGACTCTCGCGGCGGATTTGCGGCGTCTTCTTCATTATGCGTTCCCCCTTGCGTTCTGTCCTTTCTATCTCATTTCTCAGATTTCCCTACTGTCCAGAAGCTCTAGCGATGAGTGGATAACCACTGCTCTGCATAGTCAACCAAATCTCGTTGCCTTGCGAAAAAACATGAAGCCTCTCCAATGTTCACCCGCGTAAAGGATGTGGGACATTCCCGCTCAAAATCAAGTCCCAGCTGCTCAAAATCATCCGAGGTAATATTATAATCCTGAAAAGACACCCACGCTTTGGTCCCATCCACCATCATAGGGGCTTGATGCGTGACAACTTCACGTCCATTATAGGCTGTTCGATATTCTGCCAAATGTAAGGAGGTGTTGCTGTCATGTCCGCAGCCCAGCAACAGTACATAGGCATCTGCCTCATACAGCTTTGCCAAGGGCGAATGCTCACCCAGCCCAAAATCAAGCTCATGCGCTTCCAGCAAGCCTAAAGCAGCAGGTCCACGCCCCGCCAGAGAAACGTGCGGATGCCCGCTGCGCACTGTTCCCGGCAGGCCACGGAACGTTTCTACAATGACGCCCATCCCTCCGGTCAGCGTCCAGGGCGGATCATAAGCGGGCATTTCCTCGCGGACCAGTTCCCACCATGACTCATCCAGAGGCGGGTTCATCCAGGTGGACGGATCTGTCAAGTCGTGTGACTGTGTTGGCATCACCAGCGTTCCTTCCCGGCCAATCGCTTCGGTTAATGCGGCAAGAATGGTGGAGGCCCCGCCTGGAACAAAGCGTCCAAAGCTGCGCATTGACGAGTGAACAAGCAATGTCATACCGCTCCGAACTCCCAGCTCCTTTAATCCTTTCATTACATCCGACCTCGTGACAGGTCGATTCGTTATCGGTTGCACAGTCACCTGTCCAGCCTCCTTTTCTCCAAAACGATACACAATACTCTAATTATACCATAAGTGCTGTCCCTCGCTCCTTCCTCCATGTTACCCTCCATCATTCCTGAGCGCAAAAAAAAACAGGCTTTCTCCGGTTTGGGAAGAAGCCTGTTTGAGTACAACCTATGGGCTGGCTCTGCTACACAGTCAGCCAGCGCTTGAACATATGCTTGGTCGTTTGCTTGTTCATTTCGGCAATGGAAGTTGTCAATGGAATGCCTTTCGGGCAAGAGCGTACGCAGTTTTGCGAATTACCACAGCCCTCCAGCCCGTCGTCCGTCATCAATGCATCCAGGCGCTCCTCCTGATTCATTTCCCCTGTCGGATGGCTGT
This sequence comes from Paenibacillus sp. ALE2, assembly GCF_054113385.1. Classification (NCBI taxonomy): domain Bacteria; kingdom Bacillati; phylum Bacillota; class Bacilli; order Caryophanales; family Paenibacillaceae; genus Paenibacillus; species Paenibacillus sp. ALE2. The sequence goes on along the minus strand of NZ_CM134213.1, from coordinate 2,782,326 downwards.
TAAACAGGCGAACCTGAGATATGGCCGCAGGTCCGATGAACGTCGTCTTCTCATTGACGTTCGGGCATGCTTCCAGACAGACACCACAGGTCATGCACTTGGACAGCTCATACGCCCACTGACGCTTTTTCTCTGCCATTCTAGGACCCGGTCCCAGATCATAGGTACCGTCAATCGGAATCCACGCTTTGACCTTCTTGAGCGCGTTAAACATCCGGCTGCGGTCAATGACCAAATCCCGTACGACCGGGAATGTGCTCATCGGCGCAATCGTAATCGGCTGCTCCAGCTTATCGACAAGCGCCGCACACGCCTGACGCGGTTTGCCGTTAATCACCATGGAGCAAGCTCCACATACTTCCTCCAGGCAGTTCGACTCCCAGCACACCGGAGCCGTCTCTTTACCTTGGCTGTCTACCGGGTTACGCTGAATTTCCATCAGCGCGCTGATCACGTTCATTCCCGGTCTGTAGGCCAGTTCGAATTCTTCCGTATAGGAACTAGCATTAGGCTCATCCTGACGAGTAACCACAAACTTCACTGTTTTATTCGACTTCACTGCTTGCTCCGACATCTAAATACACTCCCTTCTGTTATTTGCTCTTGGAATAATCTCGAACACGCGGCTTGATCAGTGAAACGTCGACCTCTTCATACGAAATTTGTGGTCCTTCCGGTGTCCAATCTGCAATCGTTGTTTTCAGATAATCTTCATCATTGCGGTCCGGGAAGTCCGGCTTGTAATGGGCCCCGCGACTTTCGTTGCGCAGCAGCGCCCCTTTGGTCATCGCTTCAGCCAGCTCCATCATGTTCCACAACTGCCGTGTAAACGCAGCACCCGCATTATTCCAGCGCGAAGCGTCATTAATGTTAATGTTCGAGTAACGCTCCTTCAGCTCCTTGATCTTGTGGATCGTAGCTTCCAGCTTGTCATTATAACGAACCACGGTCATATTGTTCGTCATCCACTCACCCAGCTCTTTATGAAGAACATAGGCATTTTCTTTTCCATCCATGTGCAAAATATGCTCGTACTTCTCAGTCTGCTGATGGACTGCCGCATCAAATACCGAAGAAGCTACATCCTGGGCAGACTTTTTCAAGCCCTTGATATATTCCACAGCCTTTGGTCCAGCCACCATTCCACCATAAATGGCCGACAGCAACGAGTTTGCACCCAAGCGGTTCGCTCCGTGATACTGGAATTCACATTCACCAGCTGCGAATAGACCCGGTATATTTGTCATCTGATTATAATCGACCCACATGCCGCCCATTGAATAATGAACAGCCGGGAATATTTTCATTGGGATTTTACGCGGATCGTCGCCGACGAATTTTTCATAAATTTCAATAATGCCGCCCAGCTTTACATCCAGCTCTTTTGGGTCCTTGTGGGACAAATCCAGATAGACCATGTTCTCGCCATTAATACCCAGTCCATCATCAACACATACGCTGAATATTTCACGTGTCGCAATGTCGCGAGGGACCAGATTTCCATAAGCCGGATATTTTTCTTCAAGGAAATACCATGGCTTTCCGTCTTTATATGTCCAAATGCGACCGCCCTCTCCCCGTGCCGACTCGGACATGAGACGCAGCTTATCGTCACCGGGTATAGCCGTTGGATGAATCTGTATAAACTCACCGTTCGCGTAGCGAACGCCTTGCTGATACACTGCACCGGCAGCTGTACCGGTATTAATAACGGAATTTGTGGTTTTGCCGAAAATAATTCCGGGACCACCGGATGCCAAAATAACGGCGTCCGCTGCAAAAGTCTTCACTTCCATCGTACGCAAATCCTGCCCGCAAATCCCTCGGCAGATGCCTTCATCATCCAGTACAGCCTGTAAAAACTCCCAGTTCTCATACTTGGTCACCAAACCAGCAGATTCCCAGCGCCGTACCTGCTCATCGAGAGCGTACAGGAGCTGCTGTCCTGTCGTCGCGCCAGCGAAGGCTGTCCGATGATGCTGGGTACCGCCAAAGCGGCGGAAATCTAGCAGTCCTTCTGGTGTCCGATTGAACATAACACCCATGCGGTCCATGAGATGGATAATTCCCGGAGCCGCTTCGCACATCGCTTTTACCGGCGGCTGGTTTGCCAGAAAGTCACCGCCATAGACTGAATCATCAAAATGAATCCAGGGTGAGTCTCCCTCACCTTTGGTATTTACCGCACCGTTGATGCCGCCCTGCGCACAAACAGAGTGGGATCTTTTGACCGGGACCAAAGAAAATAGATGAACGTGGACTCCCGCTTCTGCCGCCTTGATCGTAGCCATTAGACCTGCCAGACCGCCGCCCACAACAATAATGTTGGATGCTGCCATTTCTGCTCACTCCTTCTTTTCAGGATTTGTATTAAATCCCCTTTTACAAATCAGAATAGAATCTCAACACGATGTATCATTTAAATAACTCGTTTACAGTAGCTGTTTAAAGGCGCTGCATTGCACCAAGGCTGTTGCCGTTTCCTGGAATTCCGCGCTGCGAAATGCAAGCAGGGAAGCAACGAAGCCGATCGACACCACCACGAACAGGGTCATACAGATATAGGAAGATACTTTTTGGGCACGTGGTCCCACGGTAATCCCCCAACTGACCATAAATGCCCACAGTCCATTAGCAAAGTGAAATGATGCCGAAACGACACTGATTAAATACAAAATAAAATAGACCGGGTTCGTCACTATACCATGCATTACGCCGCCTAGCTCCTCATGAGTTACATTACCCAGGGCCACCTGAAAGCGTGTGTCGTATACGTGCCAGATAATAAATACAAACGTAATGACGCCGGAAATACGCTGGAACAAAAAGCGCCAGTTACGCGAATAGCCAAACCTTTTGACATTCGGGTCAGCCTGATAAGCGATATACAAGCCATAGATTCCGTGGAACAGTAATGGCAAGTAGATGAATAACGTTTCTAACACAATAACCAGCGGCAAACCATTCAGGAAGGCCACGCTGCGATTAAAACCTTCCTTGCCGCCCTCCACCGCTGTGAAGTTCGTCACCAAATGCTCAACAAAAAATAGAGCCAATGGAATGACGCCAAGAAGCGAATGCAGCTTTCTGGAATAAAATCCTCTCATCTAGGTCATGCTCCCTTCTCCCAATAATAGCGTTTTCAATAGTAATATAACATATAAAATGACAGTTCCCGACAGGGAATGTTCAACAAGGTGTCCCTTATAAGGAAAAACAAAAGTGTGAACATCTTGTGTCGCTTTCATGTTACTCCTTTTCGGCTTATAATGGAATTGCAATATACGTATTAATTATTATGTCTTTTTTGCATATAGAGAGGAAGTGGAAGATTTGTTTGAGGATTTGAACGCTTTTGCCGTCATTGTCGAGCAGTCCAGCCTGAATAAAGCCTCCAAACTGCTGAATTTGTCCCAACCCGCCCTGTCTCGCAAAATTGCCAAGCTGGAGGAAGAGCTGGGTGTAAATCTCTTTGATCGTCGGGGCAAACGACTCGAAATTACGTCCACCGGCCGATTTGTTTATACATTCGCACTAGAGCAACGGCAACGACAGCTTCGCTTCTTACAAAAGCTCTCCCAGCACAAAAATGAAGCCCAGAGTATGCTTACACTCGGCGCAAGTCTCACGACACTCCAGACAACGCTGCCTACTCTCGTCGAAGCTTTCATGAGCAAGCATCCTCAGACTGAGCTAAAGCTGCTCACCGGCAAGACTCATGAAATCGTTGCCTTTGTACGCGACAAAAAAGCAGACGCCGGCGTTGTCGGGTCTGCCATTCATGAAGCTGGACTGCGTTGCATTCCGCTATTTGATGATCATTTGGAGCTCGTTGTTCCCATTGGACATGAATTAACCGTCAAGACAGGAACGGCCTCGATGAAAGATCTGCAAGGACTGCCGATGATTATTTTCTCCAAAGGAACCTGGTATCGCAGTCTGACGGATGACTTGTTCCAGCGCAGCGGCATCATGCCGGATATCCGCATGGAAATCGACTCCTTCGAGGCGATTGTACGCCTGCTTCCCACCTGCAAGGCATCCGCTTTGCTGCCCAAATCCTATTTGCGTAGCGAACTGCTGCGAGATAATGGACTTACTGCATTGTACTTGCCTGATTTGAAGGAGACACGCCGAACGACCTCCCTCATCTACTCAGAAACGGCCGATCTCGGCCCAACAGCACGACGCTGGATTAGCGAGACACGCGCATCGTTTGCAGGCTACCGTATGGTATAGAGGATTTAACCCTCTTCATTGACATTAACGACTTCATCCTCAAAGCGGCCGATATTATCATTGGAGCCGATAATGACCATAATATCGTCTGCTTTCAGCCGATCCATAGCTGTCGGTGCGATCAAGATACCATTCGCCGTATGAAGCGCCACGATGCTGCAACCAAAGCGGGTGCGCGCATTTAATTCTGCCAACGTTTTTCCATTCAGACATGCAGGCACATTAAGTTCTACAATGCTGTATTCCTTGGACAGCTCCAAATAATCGAGCAGATTAGGCGTGACCAGCTGATGCGCTACTCGAATACCCATATCCCGTTCCGGATAAATGACTCGGTCCACCCCAAGCTTCTCTAACGCACGCCCATGCAGCACAGATATGGCTTTGGCTACGACTTTTCTCACACCCAGCTCCTTCAGCAAAATGGCGGTCAGGATGCTTACCTGAATATCATCACCAATCGCAACAATGCCGCAATCGAAATTACGTATGCCGAGTGACCGCAACGCATCCTCATCTGTAGCGTCCGCCACGACAGTATGTGTCAGAATCTCACTCATACTGTCCACAACATCCTCATTCCGATCAATGCCCAGCACCTCGCACCCCATATCCACCAATTGCAAAGCCAGGCTCGAGCCAAACCGTCCCAAGCCAATGACTACAAACTGCTGCGTTTTCATATCTACTCGAAAACTCCCTTACCCTATAATTATTTTACCTTCTGGATGACGATACAATTCCTTACCCTTTTTCGGTCCCAGTGCATAAGCTAGCGTGAGTGGACCCAGCCTGCCTGCAAACATCGTCAGAGTAATCACCAGCTTGCCTACAACTGTCAAATCAGGTGTAAGCCCCATGGACAGTCCTACCGTACCAAAGGCAGACACCGTCTCGAACAAGATCATCAGGAAATGATGATCTTCGGTTGCGGACAGAATCATCGTCACCCCAATTACGAACAGCAACCCCAGCAAGGTAATAGTCAAAGCCTTATAAATGCGTGCCTGCGCAAGTCGGTACCGGAACAGCACAATGTCTTCCCGTCCCCGCAGCATCGAAAACACCGCTCCAATGAGCAGAGCAAATGTAGTGGTCTTAATCCCGCCTCCAGTGGAGCCAGGCGAAGCCCCAATAAACATGAGTATGATGATAAAAAACTGCGTAGCCTGCCGCAAGCCTGCAATGTCCAGCGTGTTGGCACCTGCGGTGCGAGGGGTAACGGACTGGAATAAAGAACCCAGCAGTTTACCACCCCAATCAAGCGAGCCAAGCGTCTTCGGATTCGTAAACTCAAATACAAAAATGACAAGCGTCCCGACGACAATCAGAGCAGCTGTCATGCTGAGTACCACCTTGGTATGCAAGGACAGTCTCTTACGCTTGCGATAATCTGCCAGGTCAGACATCACTACAAAACCAATACCACCCGAAATAATGAGAAACATGGCTGTAAAATTAACAATCGGATCATATACATAACCTGTCAGGCTGCGAAATTCACCGAACAAATCAAAACCAGCGTTATTAAACATGGAAATGGCATGCCAGATCCCAAAATAAATCGCCCTGCCGACAGGCATATCAAATGACCAGCGAATCGAAAAAATAGCTGCACATACGCCCTCAATCATCAGCGAGTACCATAGCACCTTGCGGATCAATCCGACAATTCCTTCGACAGAGGTCTGATTCATCGCTTCTTGCAAAATAAGGCGCTCCCGCAAGGAAATCCGACGCTTGAACACCAGCGCGATCAAGGTAGCCATAGTCATAAAGCCAAGTCCGCCAATCTGAATCAGCGCAACGATGACAATTTGACCAAAGGTTGTAAAAAAGAGCCCTGTATCCTTAACGACAAGCCCAGTTACACAGGTCGCGGAAGCGGCAGTAAACAAAGCGTCTATAAACGCGAGTGGTTTTCCTGTTGTATTAGAGATGGGCAGCATTAACAATAAACTACCTATTAGAATGATAATGGCAAAGCCTGCAACGAATATTTGCGGTGGAGAAAGCCGAAGCCAGCTTGCATTGGGATTCATTTATTCATCACTTCTCCTCCTTGGTGAACTATGAGCATGGAGAACGCTCAGCTCATAAAATCACCAATTCTTTTCAGTTTCTTTTATAAATCAGAAAAGTATCCGCAAAGCGGGATACTTTTGCCTTTCAATACTCACTACACTTTATACGTAACTACCTCATGGAACGTTTGATGACTTTAAGGCGGGCAGCAGCGAAGCGGTCCATTTGAATCTGGAGAAGCGATAGCGCTCGCCTTTGACTCTGAATTTTACCCTTATCAAGGTCTAGAAAATCAAAAAAAATTCAGTGGCAACAGCGATTGGAAGATCAAATGGAACGCGCAGCGTCCTTAACTCAGCAAACTTTTATTCACACTTATACACACAAAAAAAGACACCGGAAAACCGAGTGCCTGACTTGGTTCCTGCCCACAGCCTACGAGGTTAGCTGACGGATTCGGGCAGCACAGTATGCCCTATTTACACTTCCGATCCATCAGGATCGGCTGTAAAATTCCCCCCAGTAACATGGTTCCCCCGTTTTCTCACAGAAATTCGGCTTAAATGTATGTCATTACCCATATATTTCATAGGCATTGCCTCAAGATTATAATCCTTCTCTATCCAGATCACAAAACCGATTTCGCCGAAAAAACGTGAAATTGGCTTTAATTTGCGATTGGGCATCGCTTAATCACAGCTTATCTAATTTTATTAAAACTTTAAAGTGCTTTCACTCTGTTTTCATGAATATCGCTGGTCTGTTGGCGGGAACCTGTGCAGTATGATATCTTTAATGGATGTTCTTATTTACAGATTAAGGAGGAAACTCATGAATCCTATCGGGAAACCGGTCGTGCTCACGGCCAACTTCAAAAAATTAGGCTTGCTGGGCGGGGTTGGCCTGATTTGCTTTTTTATCTTTCAATTGCTTATTCCCTCGCTTAGCAATCCAAGTCCGGAATCATTGATGAATGCAAAGGTCATCAGCAAACAAGAAGCGATCGTACACGCCTTGGACTTTGCCCGTTCCGAGCTGGGCTATACGGAATCACAGCCAGAGAAGCCTGTCGTGACCTATCAGGCTGAAACAGATTTGTACGGTTATTTATCCAGAGAAAAACTGCTTCAAGCGTACGATCGTACATGGAAAAAAAATTATCCTTATGAAACCTTTCGGGTTGATTTGCCTGATTCCTCAGCGAAGGGCAAGCTGCAAATTCATGTGGATTTATCCACTGGGAAGGTCGTTAGCTTTAAACGGATCACCTCCAGCACCAATTACACACAGGCTGATGTTTCTACAGATGAACAAGCACGAAGCAAGCTTGTACGTATAGCTGAGGGCGACATGACGCTTGAAGCCAAGGAACAGGCTGCAGCAAAATGGATCAAACGCTTTGGCTTTAAGCCATCGGAATTGAAGCTTGCGACCACTGAGGGGGAAGGTGGATTAAAATATACTGTGGACGAAAAGAAAATCGGCGCCTCGGTCCTTACGCTGGCTTTTACCTTTGAAGATGGGGATGTTCGCTCGTTTACCCAAAGCTTTGCTGCCCCTTCATCCTATACCGACTATGTTAAAAATCAAACATACTGGGCGAATTGGATGACTTATGCGGGTTATGCCCTATTTAGCTTTGTCCTGGGCGTACTTGCCATTGTGTATGCATCACTCACCCGACGACATACTTCATTTGTACGCGGTATTGTTCTGTCCATTGTTTATTTTATTGCTAGTATAGCTGGGACCATGAACATGCTGCCTTTATTACAAGCTGAAGCAGGCAGTAAGGGCATGCTTATATTTCTTATGGTATTCCAGGTCGGTGTTACCTTCTTCATGGCTGTAGCTCTCTACTTCTCCTTGGTTGGTGGTGACGGGCTTATGCGTCAGGTTGGACTAAATGCATGGCCACGGGCCAAAGAGCCGGGCTACGGGCTGTATGTGCTTCGCAGTATGTATGTCGGTTACTTGTGGGCCTTCATTTTACTCGGCGTACAATCCATTTTGTTCTTTGTATTGGAGCGTACATTTAATACATTCTCCACTACAGACGCCACGCAATCCCCTTACAATATGGCTTATCCATGGCTACTACCGATTATGGCCTGGATGGCAGGTATTGGAGAAGAGACTGTTTACCGTCTATTTGGTATTCCGATGGTAAAAAAAATAGTCAAAAATACGTTTGTTGCTTGTCTGATTACTACGCTTATTTGGGCACTGGGACATACGCTTTATCCAATCTATCCAGTGATTTCAAGACCTATTGAGCTGACTTTTCTTGGTTTGCTGTTTAGCTTCGTGTTCCTGCGTTACGGCTTTATCGCTGCCATGTTCAGCCACGTTATTTTTGACAGCATATTAATGGGGCTTAGTGTGATCAGTTTGGGAGACACCGTGAATGTGAGCGCAGGTCTATTCTGGATCTTACTTCCGGCTATTGTAGGCTACATCATTTACTGGTTTAGTCCTAAAAAACCTAATCGAATCATGTTTGAACCCGTGAAAAAAGAGGAGCCGTATTCTACGACTCCTCCTCCCGAAGGGCAGCTATAATCTGACGAGCAAGTTTATCCCCAATAGAGAGAGGCCGGAAGTCTTCGACGCTGGCCTCTCTTATTTTTTTGAGCGATCCAAAATGCTTAAGCAGCAACTTACGCCGTTTCTCTCCAATGCCCGGAATGGAGTCCAACTGGGAAGTTACCATAGATTTGCCGCGCTGCTCGCGGTGGAACGTAATCGCAAAACGGTGAACCTCGTCCTGAATTCGTTGCAGCAAATAAAATTCCTCGCTATTGCGCGCAAGCGTCACGGCCTCAAATGTTTCTCCCATCAGTAATTGGGAAGTTCTGTGTTTGGCATCTTTTACCAAGCCACACACAGGAATAAACAAGCCCAACTCATTTTCCAATACATCGGTTGCCGCTTTAATTTGTCCACGCCCGCCATCGACAATGATCAAATCGGGACGCTCTAGATTTTCCTTCAGTACACGTTCATATCGGCGCCGAATAACCTCACGCATCGTTTCATAATCATCTGGTCCCTGCACAGAACGGATCTTGTATTTTCGATACTCTTTCTTGGCAGGCTTACCGTCAATAAAGACGATCATGGCCGACACTGGATCGGAACCCTGAATGTTGGAATTATCGAACGCCTCTACCCGATGCAGACTATCCAGCCCAATGGCACGTCCCAGATTGCTTGCAGCTTTGGAGGTCCGTTCCTCATCCCGCTCGATCAGTTTAAACTTCTCATCCAAAGCAACACGTGCATTTTCCGTCGCCATCCCCGTCATTTGCTTTTTCAGCCCACGCTGCGGCACAAGTACCTTTACATCCAGCCATTCAGCCAGAGCGAGAGCTGCCGCCGTTGGGTCCTCTAATCCACCGGATAGTTGAGTTTCTGTTTCTGTTTCTGTTTCCTCGGTTTCTTGGTCACGAACTTGGGCTGGATTCGTTCCTTCTGCATAAGCTGCTCGTGCTTCGGCTACCCGCAGTGGGTCAGCAGAACGGTCTGACTCCGTTTGTGCTGCTCCCTCATCTGTAATGCTGGCAGTCTGAGCTGTGATCGCACTGTAAAGTTCAGTTTCTGCTGCAATCGGTTGATCGACATCAGTCGATTTTGCTTTCATCAGCTTAGGAGAATCCGGCAACAATATCTCCTGCGGTACTGCCGGGTTGTCACTGTAATATTGCGTCACATAGGACATAAAATCACTGTAAGCTTCACCGTAGAAAGGAAAAGTCGACATATGGCGCTCGATCATTTTACCCTTGCGGACATATAAAATCTGTACACACATCCAGCCCTTATCTACCGAAAAGCCGAATACATCTCGGTCCTTCGCATCAGATGTGGTGATTTTCTGCTTTTCCATCATCGCGTCGATGCTTATAATCTGATCGCGCAGCTCCTTGGCACGCTCAAAGTACAATTCCTCTGCGGCCTCCTGCATTTTACGCTGGAGGTCCTTTTTAATTTCCTCATGTCCCCCGCTCAAAAAGGAACCGATCTCCTGACTGATCTGATCATATGTTTCCTTCTCGACCTCTTTTACACAAGGTCCCAAGCATTGATGCATGTGATAATACAGACACACTTCTTTTGGCATCACACCGCACTTGCGTAACGGATACATACGATCCAGCAGCTTTTTCGTCTGATGTGCCGCGTAGGAATTGGGGTACGGTCCAAAATATTTCGCTTTATCTTTCAGAACGCGACGGGTTACCTCCAGCTTGGGGTGTGCCTCGTTCGTAATTTTCAAGTACGGAAAGGTTTTATCATCCTTCAACAGCACGTTATAACGCGGTTGGTGCTTTTTAATAAGGTTGCACTCCAGAATGAGCGCCTCCATATTGCTGCCTGTAACGATATATTCAAAATCACGAATATCAGCAACCAGTCGCTGCGTCTTGCCGTTATGGCTACCTGTAAAATAGGAACGGACCCGGTTTTTCAACACTTTGGCCTTGCCGACATAAATGATGGTGCCTTCGCTGTTCTTCATCAGGTAACAGCCTGATGCATCCGGCAGCAATGCTAATTTGTGCCGTATGTTCTCCAGCGCCTTCTCCTGGTTCTGCAAGTCCTCCGCATAGGATTTCATTCGCCCGGTTCCTCCTTCCATTCTTAATGACTGCTCAACTTACTACTTATATTATATAGGAATAATGCACAAAAACGCCCCCGGTATATATAACCGGAGGCATTGACTGTTCATGGCGCTCCACCAAGCCCCCGCAGGAGCATGGGTCACATTCCATGATTATTGGTGTTTAGTAAGCATGCTTTTCAATGCTTCTTTGGAGTTCAAACCTACCACTTTATCAACAGGCTGTCCGTCTTTGAAGACGATTAGGGTAGGAATACTCATCACGCCGAAACGAGAAGCAGACTCTGGATTTTCATCCACGTTCACCTTCGCGATTTTGACACTATCGCCAACTTCTGTAGACAGATCCTCCAGAATTGGAGCGATCATTTTGCAAGGACCGCACCATGGCGCCCAAAAATCAACCAAAACGGTTCCTGTGCCTTCGACTTCTGCGTTGAAGGATTGATCGGACACGTTAACAATTGCCATTGTATGTTCCTCCTTTATAGAAAAGTCAAGATTATTATAACCTGTAATGTCTGTTTCGACACCTTTTAATTATATCACAATAGTCTTTTAATTGTAAGATATCAAAAGAGCAGACGAATGAACACTTACCCTCGCTGATTTTTCCCCTTGACGGTAATGACATCCACAAAAGGACGAATCCGGTCCATCAAGCGTTGTCCCTTGTACATTTCCTCTCCGTCTTTGCTTGTAAAGCTAAGATGCTTCTCTAGCCCTTGCAGTGAATAATTAGAAGTATAAAAGGTCGGTTTACGGTTCATTCGGTAATTCAAAATGGAGCCCATTACATGATCCCGTACCCATGGACTCAAATTTTCAGCACCAATATCGTCAAATACGAGCAGATCACAATTTTTAAGCATTTCGGTCGTTTCCTTAAGCTTCTGTCCATCCTGAATCATGGACTTTAAATCCTCCACAAAATCAGGCATGTACACAATCACACCGTTGAAACCCGACAGAGCCAACTCGTGCAACAGATAGCCCATCAAAAAGGTTTTCCCCGTACCAAATGTACCTTCCAGATAGAGCCCTTTTTTTAATAAACCCTGACTTTTAGTTTCTTCAATATAGCGGAATACCTGATTTACTGCGGGCACGCGTTGCAAATCCTTACGTGCAATCTCAACAGCATTATATCCTTCCAACAACGCGCGCTCATCCACATAAAAGCTTTTAATTCGCTGACGTACTCGTTGTTCATGCTGGGAGGCAACTAGCTTGGCGCACGGGGTCCGAATGTCCACCATTTCCGCTGTTCCATTGGGATACTCCACGCCCAGCTTGCAAAAGTGACCCTGGAAGTCATTAGGACACTGTTCCAGTCCCGGACAGTTGTCGCAATTTCGACGATCCCGGGTATACTGAAAGAGCATGCTCATATTAAGTCGCAATTGCGTTTCGTCTACATCAGGATGCGCAGCACAAAATTCCTTCACCAGCGGATCATTTAGAACCTGATCGGCTACGCTACGAGTACGTTGGCGAAACGAAGGGTTCTGCATCTGCTGAAGCAAATCACCGAGTGATTCCAAGAATGCTCCTCCTTTCTAAAATGTGCAGAGTTATGGAGGGCGATTGACGCTTCGCTGCCGACCGCCATAAAGTCGACACATTATTGAATTGGCTTCCATTACACCTTTTTCTGTTTACCGGATTGCAGTCGTTCGGCCAGGCGAAGCAGTTCATCCAATTCCTCCTCGGATACGGATTCCTCGGAAGGCTGATCTTGTACGATCGGAATAGACGGCTTGGCAGGCCCATTGTTTTTGGCATACGTGCGGGATCTGCCCCCGGAGGAAGAAGCAGTAGACTGTTTTCCTTTTACCTTGGCTTGATCCCTTATATATTGAACGGCTTTTTCGTAAGTGTTTACCTGCTTTAGCAGCATGTTGGAGGCAACGGCCTCGACAAAGTTGCGGTTAATCCGCTGATCGCTCCCCGATACGAGCAGTGACATTAAATAATGGATCAGCACATTGATGACTTCACCAGGCAACTTATAGCTGATATCAATCTTCTCGAATATATCCAGCAGGTTACCAGGAACCGTGCCGGGGAAAAAGGTTTGCAGCAAACGACGATAAGGCTCGTTGCGCAGCATCATATTATATTGGTGAATGTCACACTTGGCTGTGAATTGTGGGGGAACCTCTACATAAAATTCCATTTCCACAGCCTGCTCTGCAGGCGGCTCTTCAGGTGTGGAAGTTTCCCTCTGGCGCAAGGCAACCACCTTGGCAGCCTGCACCTGCTGTTCCTCCTGACGCTTCCGTTCCTGCCTGGAGTGTTGGCTAGCCCGAAGCTGAAGCTCGTCGAGCAATAAATCGCCTGCTTCGGTAAAAATGCCGTCCTCATCCAGCAAGCGACTGATATCCTGTACAGAGAGATCAAATTTACGGACCACGTAATTGACCATACCCAGTTGCTCGTGTTCAAATCGAAGACGCTCCACGTGCTTGCGATTGGCGGATTCACGCGGAAAACGAAGAATAATATCTGCATAGTTCAATGCTTCCTCCGATTCGGACGCTAATGCTCCAGTCTGGCGGCTCGTGGATACTTCGGACAGCGCTTGTTCCAACTCATAATCTATAACATGGGTGTTCAGCTCAAACAGCTCATAAAACGGAACCGATATATTCTCTTTATTATGGGAAGATTGCGACCATTCGCTAGATTCCCTGCTCCACAACGATTCTCTCAGAGAAAGCACTGCAAACTTACCGATTTTATCTCTCAACAAAAGGGTAAGGTGCTGCGTTCTGAAAAATTCAGCAGGTGCGAGCGGTGGTTGCATCTCATATTCATACATATAATCGTCCGTTTCGGGCGCATACAACCTGGACGTCTGCAACAGACCGACAGCCTCCAGCTTGGAGGTCTGTTCAATCAAATACTTGCGTCCCTTCTCACTTGGCTCCAGTCCCAGTGTCAGAAAAAGTCGACGTTGCTGTTCCAACGGCGAATAACCAATCTGTCCGACTGGCACATGCTGGAACAACAGTCGATATAGACTGACCGCAAATGCGCCTACCATCGGCTGATAGACACTTCCCAGCATCAATTCATCCAGTGCGCTCAAACCAAATTCCCGATAAACGCAGTAGCGGTGGTTCTCAGTATAGTGCAGCAGGTTTTTCATCCGCATTCCGACATTCTTCCTTTCCTGACATAACGTTCTCCAAGATGTTTTTCTATTCTATCATACTTGCCCTCGGGTGGGACCAACAAAATAAGGGCAATTGTCCTCCTTTTTGGCAGCCGTATTCGTCCGAGTTCTTCTTTTTTCGAGAATACTAACTATTTTATGACTTTTGTGACCTGCATCATGGAAAAATAATATTCTTCACACTTCTTTCATTGGTGAAAAGCTCCAAATTGAGCTACAATATAATGGTTAAACATCACGTATTGGATACAGGAACGATATACGGAAGTACACATATTTCGGCTAAGCCGATTACATTTACAGATCGTAAAGGAGTGTAGATCGTGAATCAACATCAACCTCAACAAACCCCAGCAACACCCAACGAAGTAACCTCCACACTGGAAGGCTGGTACGCGCTTCACGATTTCCGGTCCATCAACTGGACGGCATGGAAAACTGCAGACGATGAAGAGCGCGCGGGAGCACTGGACGAGCTTCAAGAGTTTATGAAGGAATGGAGCGTTACCGAGGAAGCAGGTCTGGGCAGCTCAGCTGTCTATACTGTAGTCGGACAAAAGGCTGATTTTGTTATGCTACACCTGCGTGAAACGCTGGAAGACCTCAATAAATTGGAAAATGAATTTAACAAAACAACCTTCGCCAAATATACGACCAAAACTTATTCTTATGTAAGTGTGGTGGAACTGAGTAATTATTTGAGCAAGGAAGAAGATCCAATGCAAAATCCACAAATTGTCGCGCGCCTGAAGCCTGTATTAAACAAGGCACGTTATATTTGTTTCTATCCAATGAACAAGAAACGTGATCTGGATGACAACTGGTACATGCTTTCGATGGACGAGCGTCGCACCTTGATGCGCAGCCACGGTTTAATTGGACGCAGCTATGCTGGCAAAGTAAAGCAAATCATTTCAGGCTCCATCGGCTTCGACGATTGGGAGTGGGGCGTGACCCTGTTCTCTGACGACGCACTTCAATTCAAGAAGCTAATTTACGAAATGCGTTTTGATGAAGTGAGTGCCCGATACGGTGAATTCGGTTCCTTCTATGTCGGCAGCGTTTTGAATGAAGAAACATTTGAAGACATGCTCAAGCTGTAAGACGCAGACATCAACTCTTTACTGAAAAAAACCGAGGATTTCGTGAACTCCCACTTTCGGGACGACGGAATCCTTTTTTTATAAGATCTAAAACTATAATAGAAGAGAAAAGGCCCCCGCACGGGCGCCTGATACAATGTATTTTTTTTATGATTGCCCAGGTAATAAACCAAGGAATAATAGCTCAGATTATTGCATCACCGGCTCCACCACTACGGATGTATTCTCACTTTTCGCCAGCTTTCTTTTCTCCAGAGCAATCAAAATAAAGATAATAAGCAGCAAACCACTTAGTAAGACCAAAAAGCCTCCCAACTCGGGAATAAAATATTTTAAGCTCCCACCTTTGAAGCCCATACCTCTCAAAAACTTGAAATGCCAGGTCAATGGGAGAATGTTACTTACATATTGCAGCGATGGAGGCAGCATAGCCACGGGCAATTGAGCACCGCTCAGTAAAAACGAAGGCAGTATAATTAGCATGAGGCGTGAGGAAGCTTTTCCAGGATTCGCGGCATTCCACCCTAAAACCATCGCAAACAAACTCAACGTAATCGTGTATAGGAAAAATGGAATACTGAGCTGCCATACATTCGCTTCAAAGCGTAATCCCCCAATTTGCTTAAGTAAACCAATGGACAGGTAAAAGGACACACATCCTACTAACGCATACGGTAACACCCTAAGAATCAAGCTATACGAATGCTGAAGCTCCTCTTTTAATCTTCCTTGCTCCCGCAATCGCGGGACGATTGTCAGTACAGTAGCACCAATCAATGAAATCATGACCGTATTAATGAATCCCATAACCGAGGTCATCAAAGTAGCATTGGTAGGATTATATAACAGGCGCTGCTGAAGCAGCATATTAGAAGTAAGCCCTGTAACCTGGCTGTCACTCATTCCCATGCCCTTTAATCCACCACCAGCCAGCATCGCATTTTCCGTCGCCATAATCTCTGTGACTGCCGAGCGTAGATTTCCAGTAGCCTGACCTACCGTATTATCCACATAAAAACCGATGTTGCTCTGAACTCCTTTGATCCTATTTTCCTCCAACCCAGCCGGGAGGTAAATCACCGCAAAAAACTTTTCATTATATAAGAGTAAATTCGGATCGGCTTCATTCTCTTGCACATGGCGTACATCAATATACTGCGATGCATCTAATTTATTAATAAGCTGTCGGCTATAACTGCTATGATCTAAATCGACTACTGCTATAGAGGCATCGTTAAGCTGATTATTTTTAAAAACAAATCCAAAGGCTAGAGCTACTATGATAGGAACGAGCAGCATAATGAAAACCATCTTACCGCTGATCAACAGCTTCCATTCTTCTATAAACGCCTTCATTTCGTCACAACCTCTACCGTCATTCCAGGCAATAATTCAGATGTGCGCTGAACATCCACCCGTACTTGGAAGGAGCTTATATCCGACAGACCTTTGTCCCGACTCATTCTCATGTTGGTATACTGAGGAGCAGAAGTGATGTACCTCACCTTGCCTTGGACATCTTTATCTAAAGCTACAACGTGCGAAGTCACATTTCCCCCAGCTTTAAACTGTGACATGGAATCCTCACCCACATAAATATCGTAGTATAGCTGACTGGTTTCGATAACGGCGCCCGTTGCCCCCGTAGAAACGATCTCTCCCATTTTAGGTACAATACGCGACACCTTACCATCTGTGGATGCCTTCAGCACCATACGTCCCCGCTGTAATTCCAAAGTTTTGAGTTGAACACTTAATGCCTGCTTTTGTTGAGCCAGAAGATCCACATTGTATTCGCTATTCTTAACATCTTTTCGTGTTTGCGAGGTTTGAGTCAAGGCTTCCTTGGCTTTTTCTGTTTTGATACGAGCCTGCTGGCGTTCCTCAGCCGTTGCGCCAGCCTCCATTTTATCCAAAGCGGTTTGCTGCTGAGCGATCCCATTTCTAGCAATGTCCGATTGTTTGCTAGCCGCTGTAATCTGATTATTAGAAATTTCAACCTGATCCTTAGCTGTATCTAACACGATTTGGGCATTATCCAGTTGGTTTTTGGCGTTATCCAGTTCTGCTTTGGTTCCAGCTCCGGCATCATATAACGCTTTGATGCGCTTGTAATTCACATTAGCCAAGTCCAGAGCCTGTTGTCTGGATGATACTGTTTTTTGCGCGATTTCCGCATTCCTTTTGGCTGTCTCTACTCCTGTCAGAGCTGCGTCCAACGATTGCTGTGCTGCTTCAATAGCCAGCTTTTGTCTTAGAATATCCTCCGCACGTGTTCCTTGATTTAATAAGGACTCTCCTGCTTGCGCGGCTTGAATGTCCAATTGTCCCTGTTTTTCTGAAGTTGAAATTTTCTCCGACTGATTTTGCAGCCCTTCTTTAGCCTGTTTTATTTTCACATCAACCTGTGCGATATCCGTTTTTAATTTCTCGATTTGCAAATCAAGGTCTACAGGATCAAGAGTCATGATTACATCCCCTTTTTTCACCTGTTGTTCTTCCTTCACCTCAATCGTGTTTACTCTTCCCCCTACACCCTGAAAAGCAACATTCACGGTATCTGCCGTAAGCAGTGTGTTTTTTTGTTGGGCTGCCATACTCACAGCATCCTTGCCGCTCATTGCCATCAGCGTACCTCCAGTACCTAATGCGACAACAAGTAGCACGTACACAATGATCTTTTTATTCATTGCAACAAACTCTCCTTCATGATGATTTAACCAATGGTAGTTAATATAGACAAAAATAAATAAGGGACCTGATAGTACGACGTCTAACTATTTAAGCCAGGAAATTGATTATTCCCGTTTTATCCGCTCAAGTCCTGAGGAAAGCTTATATAATAACGTAGCAAATAGAATATGATCCTCCTGCGTAAATTCATTCATTAACTCCGAAAAAAGCTGGATGAACATCGGAATTTTTTCCGTCATTAACTGTTTTCCTTCGTCAGTCAAGGAGATCGCGGTCATACGTCGATCCGTCAGCGTACTTCTGCGGATGATGCCGTCCCGTTCCAGCTTATCAATTACGCTGGTTACTGTTGAACGAGTAACCCCTGAATATTCAGCCAGCTCTGATGGAGTCAATGCACGTTCATGTAAAAACAATGGCACTAAAATTTTCAGGTTGCCTACAGATAACCCATATTCCGAGAGTCTGGAAGACACTCCATTGTACACTTCATGTGCTGCCTGCACGAAAAGTACGAACGTATTCAACGATTGGGAGTCCACATTTGGAAACTTTTCAGTCAATAAATTTATTCTCTTGGGATCGGCATTGATTTTAAAATCAGAATTCAACGTGAAGCTCCCCCTCTATAATTAGTAACCATACTATATGTCGTCGAATAGTTATGAGTCAATATCTTTTTTTTCGTTCACCTAAATAAAAAAGGTCTCCAAGCTCCATTCAAGGAGTCATGGAAACCTTCTGACGTTAGAAAAACCGCCCTTTTTTCAGTACTAGTGGAATGCCGCCAATGATGAACAGATAGCGTAGATCCACAATTTTTTTCAACTGTGCAGCCACCCAGCCTTTGATTTTTCGTTTACCTACTACGGCGACAGCTTCGCCTTTTCCAAGGGATGCAACCGTACCCTTGTTGGAGAATACGAACTTGTGAAGCTCCTTTTTGCGGAGCGTAGCGGCCAGATTCTTGGCACAAAGTACTCCTTGCTGCATTGCAATTTGGGCAGTCGGTGGATAAGGGCGGCCTTCCGGATTAAACATCAGGGAACTGTCCCCGATAATGAAAATATCATCATGACCCGGTGCACGCAGAAAATCGTCGATTTTCACCCTTCCACGCATCACTTCGAATCCGGCTTTCTCGATCAATCCGTTTCCACGGATTCCACCTGTCCAGACGACCGTGCAGGCTTCAATTTTCTCACCCTCACCGACAATTACACCATCCTGCTGGCATTCCTTAATCGGGACTCCAATACGGAAGTTAACCCCTTTACGCTTGAGGACATCCATCGCATACTCCACCAGCTCAGGATCAAACCCTGGTAATGCTGTAGGAGCTGCCTCGACGTTAATGATTTGAATTCGGTTAAAATCGATGTCGTAAGCTTTAGCCAGCTGTGGCAGACGATCTGCCAACTCCGCTACAAACTCAATGCCACTAAAACCAGCGCCCCCTACGACGAAATTTAGGCGACCTGGCTTACCGTCATTTTTATACAGGGCCAGCTGGTATTCAATATGCTCTCGAATCAGGCGCACAGAGTTAATACTACGAATCGTCAGTGCGAATTGATCCATCCCTGGAATTCCGAATGTTTCCGGCTCGCCACCTAATCCGATGACCAAATAATCGTAGGATAGCGAGCCATCCTCCAGCACGACTTTTTTCTCATTTGGTATGATTTCCTTCACTGTTCCTTTGACTAAATCCACCTTGAACTCATCGATTAGCTGCGCAATCGGAATCCTCGAATGCTCAATCGTATCCGTGCCTGCCGCAGGCATGTGAAGATGTGTCGTAATATAGTGGTAATCATGACGGTTGATTAGCGTGACAGTTGCCTCATTGTGCTTGAGCTCCTTTTGCAATTGCTGAGCCGTCAATATACCGCCATATCCGGCGCCCACAATGACAATTTTGGGAATACTGCTCATGCTTCTACCCCTTCCGATATACATAATCATTCAATATTCACAGCTTTTTTCTTAACACGGTTAACTTATACTCACCGGAAAGTCTTCATCAAATATTAATCGCTTTAACTTTGCAAGAAGAACCCAGCAGTTTATAATGATAAGCAGTGAATCATACGTTCGGCGGCTATCTGAACCTCTATGCGGCTGATTCAATATCTACAATTCATACTATCCCTTTCGGAGGTGTTTTTAGAGTGACAGCTCAATCCACAGGTGCGGAGATCCGCGATCTGATCATAATTGGAGGCGGTCCAGCCGGTATTTTCGCCGCTTTTTACGGAGGAATGCGTCAGGCATCCGTCACCTTAATTGAAAGTATGCCCCAACTGGGCGGCCAGCTTGCAGCCCTTTATCCTGAAAAATATATTTATGACGTTGCTGGCTTTCCTAAAGTGACTGCACAGGAACTGGTCAACAATTTGGTTCAACAAATGAACCATTTTAATCCAGAGGTGCAGCTAGAAGAGAAAGTCGTATCGTTAGAGAAGAAAGAAGAACGCCACTTCATCGTCAAAACAGACAAAGGTGGCGAGTATCATGGTAAAGCGGTTATTATTACCGCTGGCGTGGGTGCTTTCGAGCCGCGTAGACTGGAGCTTCCAGGTGCCGATCGTTTTGAAAAAACGAACCTGCATTATTTTGTCAGCGACCTGAGCAAATTTGCAGGTCGTAAGGTGCTAATCAGTGGCGGTGGTGACTCTGCTGTAGACTGGGCCCTTATGCTGGAACCGATTGCAGAACAGGTTACATTGATTCACCGCCGTGACAAATTCCGCGCGCATGAACACAGTGTCGAGAACCTCCTCACTTCCAAAGTAAACGTGATTACACCAACGGAAATTGCAGAATTGCATGGGGAAGATACGATTACAAAGGTCACTCTTGCTCATGTAAAAACCAAAGAAACTCAGGAAATCGAAGTGGACGATGTCATCGTTAACTTTGGATTTGTATCCACACTTGGTCCAATTGCTGAATGGGGAATTGAAATCGAAAGTAACTCCATCGTGGTCGATTCTCGTCAGGAGACGAATATTCCTGGCATTTTCGCTGCAGGAGACATCACTACCTATCCAGGCAAGCTCAAGCTGATCGCGGTTGGTTTTGGTGAAGCTCCTACAGCAGTCAACAACGCCAAGGTCTATGTAGATCCAGACGCCAAGTTGTCTCCCGGACACAGCAGTAACATGAAATTGTAGTTAATTTAGACTATGACAAAAAAGGGTATTTTACTCCAGATTTGAACCTTTGGAGTGAAATACCCTTTTTCACGGTGTGCCTATTCGTTGCAGTGATTGTCCGTAAAGTCATCCGAACCCTGAATGACTTTACAGTCGCAGTACGAGAGCTTGTCCGGTCTAATGAAGGACTACGGCTGTATTCATCTCTAGATTTCTTTTGTGAATTTCAGCCAGCAACAGTGCAATGAAGTCACATTCAAGTTTAAGCTCGATTGCCATCTGATAGGAATCCAAAAGCATTTCATCCGTCAGCATAGCCATCCTCGACACAACCTTTCCTTTTATTTCAAAATCTATTCTATCAAAATACCAAAAACGGAACAAGCGTTCTATTATCCACAGTCAATTGTGGAAATCCTGTGTATAAATTGTTGGTAAGTGTCGTTAAGCCTTATATGTGACAGGGGATAATGTGGACAATATTTATACACAGAATTTTGGCGATTAAACGCAAAAAAAAATTTTTTTATGTTTATACAAATATATTATATTTAGCATCTTGTTAATAGATTATAATGGAAACTTTTTGAAGAAAACCTGAATTTATTGAGGTCTTGTGTTTACCTCTAAAATCCATACCCGTCCATTCCAATCAAGCCCGTAATCAAATCCCAGTTGTCCGATCCCGGGAAATCTTCTTTCAAGTATAGGAATACAGTGCTGTGTAAGTTCAACGATCTCCCGCCGCTTTCGTCTAGCTAGCCGTCGCGGATATATCATTCGAAGTGCCTCTGTTCCCTTCAGCAAAGTTCCTCCTTTGCACAGATTCGTTATGACCAGTCCGGGACGAGCATGACGTGCCACCACTGCACGAAACTCCCATTTTTCCCCTTCCTTTACGACTTTGACTCGATAGTCAACAGGTCTACCTTGGATACTTGCTAGTTGAATACCTTGCTGAATGAGATACGGACGTTGGATTCGGAGCTTATTGATTCCGGCCACAAGCGCTCTAAAATGGCTGAACCGATATGTTTGTTCCATACGCGTACAGGTGTAGCCGTTCCCCTCCTTTGCCACGCGCATGACTCCGACACCTCCGCCTCCTTTTACGGGTTTTATAAACACAAAAGCATGCCGCCGTAGCATTATGCGCAATTGTTCTTCACTATATAGACAGGTTTCCGGTATATAAACGGCGGTATGTGGATGATGGAGGAGCGCCTTCGTCTTTAGCCATTTGCTTGCAAGTTGTCTCATCTAATTCTCTCCTTTCGCCGTCAGCTATACTTATACATACTCAATAGAGGTGTGCTATTCTTGGGTGATTGTCAGGATCATGTGTCTATTTCGACAAGATCATGACGAACGGTAGCATGCACCGGACAACACTGGTACAATGACAATAATCTGAATACCATTTAGAACGGAGCAGTTGAATTTGCTGCAAATTGTTTCTTTCAACAAGGAGGTCAACTCATGAATAGCAAAATTGGCATCATGGACATTGGCTCAAACTCCATACGTCTCGTGATCTATGAAATGACAGAGACAGGTGCTTATCGAATTGTGCAGGAATGCAAAGAAGCTGCCCGACTGAGCGAAAAGGTTGGGGCCAACGGCCGTATGGAACGAGAAGCAATCCGCAGCATCGCTCCATTGCTACGCCAATTTATGGAAGTTTGCCGTATGCACGGGGTTGTTCGTATGCGTGCAGCAGCAACAGCGGCCATCCGCAATGCGGCCAATTCGGACGAAATTGTTCAATGGATTGCGGAAGAGACAAATTTAACATTGGAAATCCTGAGCGGGGAGCAAGAGGGCTATGCCGGTTTTCTGGGCGTAGTGAATACAATGAATGTGAGTGACGGCATTATTATTGACATCGGGGGCGGCAGTACCGAAATTACGCTGTTCCGGGATCGAACACGGCTGCATACAGTTTCATTTCCCTTTGGCGCAGTCAATATGAATTGGCGCTTTGGACGTGAGGTCAAGAATGGCGAATGGTCTCCTGGACAGATTGAAGAAATGGAGAGCTTTGTCCGTTCTTCACTGCAAAACCATGATTGGATCTTCTCCAATCCGGGTCTGCCGTTTATCGGGCTGGGTGGAACCCTCCGTACTTTGGCTAAAATCAATCAGAAACGGCAGGATTACTCGCTTCCTGTGACACACCATTACGAAATGACAATAGAAGATGTCGATTATTTTTATAGCAGTCTGCCTCATCTCCCCTATGAAAAACGCAAAAAAACAGCCGGCCTGTCCAAAGACAGAGCCGACATTATCGTACCGGGTCTCATTATATTGAAAACGATCTTTGAAGCTGCTCAAGGCTCCGCGTATTTGGTCAGTGGAGCGGGTCTGCGAGACGGCCTGTTTCATGAGCTAGTCAACGCTGAACAGCCTGTGGTGGCTAATCCGCTCATCGCGTCCATTCGCAATATCCTGTCGTTTGCTGTCCCGGTTAGCGAAGCGCATGTCAAGCGAGTTAACGAGTACGCCGTCCGGCTCTATGACACTTTAGCTGAGGGACCTTCAATCGCTATGGACAAACGCTTGTTACTGACCGCAGCAACTCTTTACAAAACAGGCGCAGCCTTGAATTACTATCACTTCCGCCAGCATTCCGTGTTCTGGATCTTGCACGCAGGCATTGGCGGCTTATCTCACCGGGAAACAGTGCTAGCCGCGCTGATCGCTGATTACCACCCCAAAAACCGGACCCCCCGCTTGCTGCGCACACATGCAGATATTTTGGAGCCTTCCGACGAAGAACGTGTACACCGGCTCGGCTCGCTGCTCCAGCTAGCAATCGGTATGGATCGTAGCGAATCCGGCATCATCTCCGGCATCCATCCCACGACAGGAGACGATGCGCTGCATATTCGCCTGGAAAGCAAGAGTGAACCGATTCTGGAGCAACGGGAGCTGGTGGCTGTCGCAAAAGATTTTCAAAAGGCCTGGAATCTTACGTTGTCGTGGTCCATTCTTCCTTCTTCCAGTTTTTAACCTTCATTGCTTCGAATTGGCTCCTGATGGGAGCCTCTTCGTTGTTTCTGGCTACAAATTGATAGCTGCCATTCGGCAGAAGCTGGCGTGCTTTTACATTATCCTTCAAGGATAAACGTAAAATATCCACTAGCATTTCTTTGATTCGGTCGTCATAAATTGGGCACATCAACTCAATCCGGCGAGTCAGATTGCGAGTCATCCAATCCGCGCTGGACAAGAATAGCTCCGAATGACCTGCATTTTCAAAGTAAAACAGTCTGGAATGCTCTAGGAAACGGTCGACAATACTGATAACCCGAATGTTCTCGCTAAAGCCCTCTACTCCAGGGCGTAAACAGCAGACCCCTCGAATGATTAAATCAATCTTCACACCTGCTTGAGAAGCCGCATATAGTTCATCAATCATTTCCTGATTGGATAAAGAATTAATTTTAGCAATAATACGGGCTGGCTTGCCTGCAAGTGCTTGCTCCGCTTCCCTGCGGATCAGGTCGAACAGCTTATTTTTCATTCCCGTCGGAGCTACGGTGAAAGCTTGCGGGGTCTTGAGCGCCGAGAAGCCCGTGATTTCATTAAACAGCTCAGAGGCATCCTCACCCAGCACCGGATCCGCTGTGAATAACCCGATATCCGTATATACACGTGCCGTGCTTTCATTATAGTTGCCAGTTCCCACATGAACGTATCGTTTGAGCACATTACGTTCATGACGTACTATTAGAATAATTTTGGCGTGTGTTTTCAAGCCGACCAACCCGTATACTACATGACAGCCAGCTTTTTCAAGCGTACGCGCCCAAGCAATATTACGTTCCTCGTCAAAACGCGCCTTCAGCTCGACCACTACGGTCACCTGCTTGCCCGATTCGGCTGCACGTGCCAGAGCCGGAATGAGCTTCGATTCTCCATTGACACGGTACAGGGTCATCTTAATGGCCATTACATCTGGGTCCTCTGATGCCTCAATGATAAAATCAGTTACCGCATCGAACGATTCATACGGATGGTACACGAGCACGTCCCGTTTGCGAAGTACGGTAAAGATATCCTCTTGCGGAGGCAGTTCTTCCGGATACAATGGTTTGATTGCCGGAAATTTCAGATGCGAATACCCCTCCAAATGATCGGCAAAAGACGACAAAAACGTCAGATCTAACGGCCCGTCGATCTCAAATACATGATCGAACAGCTTGAATTCGCGTTGAAGTTCCATCAGGGCAAAGGGATTAATCCCTTTTTCCACTTCCAGTCTGACCGGTGCTCCCCGCCGTCTTCGACGCAGTTCTTTTTCAATCTCTTCGAGC
Source organism: Paenibacillus sp. ALE2 (assembly GCF_054113385.1). Taxonomy (NCBI): domain Bacteria; kingdom Bacillati; phylum Bacillota; class Bacilli; order Caryophanales; family Paenibacillaceae; genus Paenibacillus; species Paenibacillus sp. ALE2. The sequence goes on along the minus strand of NZ_CM134213.1, from coordinate 2,756,974 downwards.
AAATCTTCGATCTCTTCTTCATTAATGGACAAATCAGAGTTACGCGTAACCCGAAAGGCATGAACCGCCTCGGGGATATATCCAGAAAACAACGTTTGTATATGATGCTTAATCAGTTCCTCAATTAAAATAAATGATTTCTTCTTGCTATTGGAACGTAACGGCACCGAAACGACACGCGGAATATTGGAAGGCACCTGCACAATGGCAAAAAGCGGCTTATCCTCCTCCGTATCTCCTGGACGTTTCAAGACAACTGCCAAATATACGTATTTATTATGAACCAGTGGAAAAGGACGGCTTTGATCGACCGCCATCGGTGTAAGCACCGGAAATATAATTTCATGAAAATATGCATCCAGCGACTTGCGCTGTGTCGTATTTAAGTCATTATATTCAAGCAGCAAAAGACCTTTTTTCGTCAATAGGCGAGAAATATCACGATAGGTCCGGTATTGCTCGGATACCATAGAGACGGTACGCTTGATCAGGCGCTTGTACAAACCGGAAGGGGTATAACCCGTAAAATCCTTTTGCATAAAACCCGCCTTGATCTTCTCGCGCGTCTCTGCAACACGAACAGCCATAAACTCATCCAAATTGCTGGACACAATTGCTAAGAATTTGGCTCTCTCCAGCAACGGTGTATCTGCATCCTGAGCCTCCTGGAGCACACGACGATTAAATTCAATCCAGCTTAAATCTCGGTTAAAGTAACGTTCTGACCCGGCTTTATCCTTCTTCTGACTCTCTATCAACATATGGCCTCCATCAATTTCATGCAGTATAGTTACCCTTTATTGTACTATTAGATGAAACGCACTAGCATCACAGAAGTGTAAACGCAATGTAAAATGTGTGTAAACACACAATGGATGTTGAAAAGGTCAAACGGATGCTTTACAAAAATAGCATTAAGCGGTACAGTGTTTACGTCTGTTTCATAGAGTAGAATGACGAACCGTACCTTTTTCAGTTGATTAAGTTCATTATGATGTGTAATAACCACTTAGTAGCCACGTTCAATTGCTGATTTTCAAATGGCATGATATAGGGAGGATTTACATTATGGAACCCAAGAAAACGCCACGCGTACTGCAAAAAAACATCGAATTTTTTACCGCGGCGCTGTCTCAACACCTCGTTTCGGTCTGGCAAGAGGACCCAGCAGGCGTATACTGTGAGATAGGCTGTGGTTATATCGAATTGTTCAGCAGCGAGATGATTCGGGTGCGCAATCAGGATGGGACCCCAAGCCATTATGACCGCAATATCACCATGTTTCAGCTAATCACGAAGGATCAGCCGATATAATTATTATATGCTATGTCTGCGCTGTTCTTCCAGATTAGAATGGTTATATGTTTAATCTACCAATTTTCATATCTGTTGAATCTTGCAGTTTTCTCCGAAAAAGCGCCATAGAGCGCTTTTTTTGTCGACTTTTTTTGAACATCGTTTGGAAAAGCAGTATGATAAGAAAGCATATTACCTAAATTTAAAGGGGAATCAACCGATGGAGCATACAACATCAGATGGGCGCATCCTGGTCATGACCGCGGTTGAAGGCGAACGGGAGGCTGTGCTGCGCGGCCTGAAAGGCGACACTCGCTTTGTGGTCGAGCTGGCTGGTGTAGGCGCTCCGTCCGCAGCGGCTTCAACCGCGCTGGCACTGGCCACTGGCGGCTACCGTCTGGTCATTAGCGCTGGAATTGGAGGCGGCTTCGTGGAGGTCGCTGCACTGGAGAGCGTCGTTGTTGCTGACGCGATTATTGCCGCCGACTTAGGGGCAGAGACGGCAGAGGGCTTCAGCAGCGTGGACGAGTTGGGTTTTGGCTCCAGCCGCATTGCCGTGAACGCTGCCACCGCGCAGCGATTCGTTCAGGCGTTGCGTGACGCTGGCCAGACGGCCGTCGCCGGACCGATCCTGACCGTCTCGACGGCCACCGGCACAGCGGCTACAGCGGAACGCCTAGCCAAACGCGTTCCCGGCGCTGCTGCCGAAGCGATGGAGGGTTACGGCGTAGCCGTGGCGGCCAACAGGTTCGAGCTGCCGATGATGGAGATTCGCACGATTTCCAATGCTGTTGGTCCACGTGACCGTGCATCCTGGCGAATCAAAGAGGCTTTGCAAGCGTTGGAAGCCGCATTTTCTACATTAACGGAGGTTATATAGATGCAAATTGCTTTTTCACCTTGTCCTAACGACACTTTTGTCTTCCATGCCTTGGTGCATGGATTGATTCCGGGCGCACCCGCGCTGGACATTACATTCGCCGATATCGACATCACCAACAATCTGGCGATCACACCAGACGGACTTGATATCATGAAAATTTCGTACGCTGCACTTCCTTGGGTGCTGGATGAATACGCCCTGCTGCCTTGTGGTGGTGCACTGGGCCGGGGCTGTGGACCGCTCGTGCTGACTAAGGAAGGTTCCACCGTCGAAGGTCCGGAAGCCCTATCCGGCAAGCGTGTAGCTGTTCCAAGTGAACGTTCCACCGCTTATCTGCTGTTCCGTCTATGGGCGGCCAAGCATGTGCCTGGAGGTGTCGGCGAGATCGTCGTGATGCCGTTCGACCAAATTATGCCTGCTGTCCGTGACGGAGAGATAGATGCAGGATTGGTGATTCATGAAGCACGCTTCACATATCCGTCCTATGGACTTAGCAAGCAAGTTGACCTAGGGAACTGGTGGGAAGAAGATACAGGGCTGCCAATCCCGCTCGGAGCTATTATTGCCCGCCGTACACTGGATCTGGATGCGATCACCAACTGGATACGTGCCTCTGTCGAATATGCTTGGAAACATCCCGAAGCTTCGCGTGAATATGTATTGTCTCATGCGCAAGAGCTATCATCCGATGTCGCCCAATCGCATATCGACCTGTACGTGAACGATTTTACCGCCAATTTGGGCGACAGCGGTTATGCCGCCATTGAAGCCTTACTCGGTCGCGCTGCGCAGGAAGGGCTGGTGCCTCCGTTTGATTTAGCCAAACTGCGCCTTACGTCCACAAAAACACGTTAAAAGGTGCAGACATGCCATGCATGTTATCTCCTAAATAGAGCAGCTTAAGCATATAAAACCTCCCGAACGAGCACATTGCCTAGCCATGCGCCCCATTCGGGAGGTTTTATGATTTCATATTGCAAATTCTCATTGGGTCTCGCTTATTCTTAGCTCTGTTCTTGCTCCACGACCTCGGTCTTAAACACGTTATCCAGTTTGGTACCCAATCGTTTGACCAGCGGCACCTTGATATCCCGACTCAGCTCTTTGAAAAAAGCGTCCATGTCACAATTAATCTTATCCAGCACGACCTTCACGGTGCCTTCTTCCAAAATCTGCTCATTCAGATCCTCAGGTACCGCAACCGAGATATCATACTTCTTGCATAACGTTTTAATGTAGCGGCTAAAGATTTCGATAAGCTCCTCATTGTTGAACTTCTCAACTGCAACTTGCCCTTTGTTCGTAAATTTCAAATTCACTCTCACGTTAGCATTTCCCCTTTTCCTTTTGACCATTTATTTTGGATAAACGTTGAACCATTCAGAGGCTCTTCAAAGAAAGGGCCTTACCGGTCGTTTTAGACTCTTGTCCTTTGATATACTAAGTATAACACATTAAGTCCGTTTTCATTTCCCAACTTGTCGTTTTATGATAAAAAATGATACATTTTGCGCATTTTCAGCATAATTTCTTTCTTTTCATGCCAATCATTAGGAATAGTTTATACACAAATACACAAGAAAACGCCTATCTCGCAAAAGAAAGACGTCTCCGTGTAGATGCTTAAGCAGTATGCATTTATAAAGGCTTCGTACATTCCCAACCGTGTGAACGATACTCACGCACAGCATCTCGTATATCCTCAATATCATCTGTATGCAGCAAAATCGCAGGTAGAATTACCCAGTACTCATTCTCCGCTAGATCAATAAATACGTCCTCGACATCATAATATTGCATATCGCCAAATGCCGTATCCCTGATTTTCTGTCCAACCAAAGGTGTAAAAGGGGAATCAAATGTTTTCATCACCTTCGTATATTCCTTCACACCCGTTGCCGAGATTTGCTGTGAAATAATGACACTCAATGGTGTTACCTCCCTGACCTAATAATGCTCATTATAACCTTCTCTCAGACCTTCTACAAAACCATGTGCGAAAAAAATCATAAAAATCAATAGGCCAATGCCAATGGCAACGGAGCTGATGACGATAATCAGGATGCCTTGCGTGTTTCTTTGTTCCATCTTTCTAGTCAAAATTCCGAAAACAAGACCTATAAGCCCAAACAAGCCTCCAATGACAAAAAAACTAAATACGAACCCCAAACCTGAAAAAATCCAACCAAATAGAGCGAGCACCCAGCCCTGCGGCTGCGGCTCACTCTGTTTCATCTGCCAGCGTTCCCTCGCTGTAGGTGTATATCTGTCCATTTATTAGCTCCCCCGCTCAATTTACATTCCATAAGACAAAAATCTGTAATGCCCAGCATCGGATTAACGTTAGGTTCCTCCTATTGCTGACCAGTGAGCTTAAAAGTGCCGCCTTCCCGCTTACCAAGCGGATAATTTTGAACCGTCATTTCCACCTTCGTATTCTTATCCCATACCGGAAGCTTGTCAGATGTACTGTACTCTTTCATAGCTATGTCGATGACTTCCTCTGCCTTCTTCGTCAATGCAGCAGAAGACATATTATATTTGCCATAACCTTGATAAGCACCGCCAAAACCGAGATTAGGTTGGTTGTTCACATTCAGTAGCACACCCTTCAACTTGCCATCCTCTGCCACATCAAAAGTCACTTTTTCCAATACAAAATCATCTGTAACGACAGATGTCTGCTCTAACACATGTGTTATGGATGACAGGTTGGCTGCTAATTTTACTTTTCCAAGTAGGGCCTCTGTATCATTTTGTTGTTTGGTTAAGGCTTGTGTTGTCTGTTTTAGCGATGCATTCGCTATAGTTAAAGAATTAACTTTCGTATTCAGATTATAATTCCATACCGCCAAGGCTATACAGCCTAGTACAGCTACTCCAGAAATGACCGTTGCTACAACTGCCAGCTTACGAATAGGCTGTGGTTGTGGCTCCACAGACTGAGTATGACCGCTTAACTCTCCCATACCAAACTTCCTCTCTATTTATATAGTCATATTTTACTATTCCCCTCTCTGATATTCTAGTATATTTTTCCTAATTCTATATTTTCTAAGCATTTGTACAGGAATTCGTTTCATTAGCCTTCGAGCTTTGGTTCGCTCGCTTTCCGGGAGAAGATGTATTTACCAAATACACACTACCTGCAATCAGCACCAACCCCACTACAAATGTCAAAGTGAGGGACTCTCTGAGCATGACCATACTAAAGAGTGTGGATAGCACCGGAATCATAAACGTATATGAGCCGACGGTTCCTGCATCCCCATTGTCGATTAGCTTAAAATAAATCATCCAGCCCATCGCAATCACGAATACTGAAATAAACAATAGAATCGCGATAAAGGAGGCTGTCCAGTGGATATCGCTCCATTTCTCGGTCGTAAACCCAATCCCGTTGAGTATGATCCCTCCCAAAATGAGTTGCATCGTCACCGCCCAAATGGAGTCCAGTTGTTTACTTTTTTTCTTCATATAAATCGTTCCGAGCGCCCAGCACAGTCCCGAGGCTAGCCCCAACACAATGCCCAGCACAGACAAATGACCTGCCATTCCGCCTGAGCTAATCACGATCACTCCACCAAAACCGAGTACCAGTCCAATGACCTTCAGAGGAAACATACGCTCTCCCAACCACAGCCAGGAGAATAATCCCAACAAGATCGGTTGAAGGAATACCAAAGTGGAAAATAATCCAGCAGGCAAATAACGCAGTCCTACCGTCTGCAAGCCATAGTAGCCTGCAATATTAAATATAGCCAGCACAAGATATGTCCACGCATTTTGTCTAAGGCGTAAGGTTTTCCGATTACGCATAGCGAACAACAGCAGAATCACACCACCCAGCAGCGTGCGGATTCCCGAAAAAAATATCGGCGGCGTATCTGGCAAGGCCAGCTTGGTCAACGGCCAGTTGATCCCCCATACCATCACTAATATCAAGACAAGCCACAACGTAGCTTTAGGCGTTAATTTTTTCATAGATGTCTCTCTCCTTAGAATTTCATTGCGCATTGCTTACGACTAAAATCTGAACAGCCGTTTGCAAAGTTTTGCTTTACTAGCTTATACTGTGGTCACTAATAAATAAAATGAATGTTTTCAATAAGGGAGATAACTTTTCACTTATGACTATTACTCAGATTATGATCTTTGTTCGCGTAGCTGAAACACTAAACTTTACCCAGACTGCCCATGAGCTGCATATGACGCAACCTGCGGTCAGCCATGCCATCGCCAGTATCGAGAACGAGCTCGATGTCCAGCTATTGCTGCGCGACCGAAAAAAAGGCGTGCTCCTGACAGATATCGGACACAAGGTGCTGCTGCAATTCCGCATGATGCTGCAAAGCATGGAAAAGGTGCAGCAGCAGGTGGCCGCTGAAAAAGGCTTAGATGTGGGTACGATCACGATTGGTGCCTTTCCTTCTGCCTCGGCCTATTTTCTGCCCCCGATTATTGATCATATTCGTCAGCACTATCCGAACCTTGTTTTCGATTTACACGAAGGTTCCACGAATGAAGTCAAGGAGTGGGTACATACCAGAGAAATTGAAGCGGGAATCATCCTGTTGCCAGACCCTGAGGTAGATGTAATTCCTTTATGTCAGGATGACATGGTTATTCTCCTGCCTGACGGTCACCCTTTTCAATCGCGCGACAAAATCGCCATCCGAGACTTGAATCAACAGGAGATGATCTTTTGTAAAGGTGGACACGAGGTCGCCATTATGGAAGGTTTTGAACGTGAGCAGAGTCAGTTGCAGGCACAATTCATTACTCACAATATCAGCACCCTCGTCAGCATGGTCCGACAAGGACTAGGTATGGGCATTGTCTCTTCACTCGCCTTATCCACGTTCCCCCATGATCTGACCGTCAAGGAAACCACGCCTCTGATCACGCGTCAAATCGGTATCGCTATCCCCTCTCTACACAATGCTTCACTTGCTGTACAGTTATTTGTGCGTACTGCGCAGGAGCTGTTTACGGATTTGAATCAATAGAGCATATATGCAGAATTATGAAATCATCGAATACAAGGAAAAGCTGCGTGTGGCAACTATCACCACTTGTAGAAAAGGGAACAGCCCTATGTTATACTGGAAACAGAAGATATATCATTTACCCACATGTCATATAAACTATGACATGTGGGTAAAATGAGAATAGCCGCGATGTACCACCATCGCGACTATCTGACAAAGGCCGGTGGGCGACCACGGCGAGAATTTCATACTACGTACGAAAAACCACCGGATTGCTAGGAGGCCAAACCTATTCCCGGTGGTTTTTCTTGTCTTTTCGTGATTGTTTCCAGGATTGAACCAAAGCCTTAAGACCAGTAGTAATACTGACCAACTTCAGCACAAAATCAAGAATCTTCACGATTAGATCAAATGACACGGCGTCACCCCCTCTCGGGCTAGCTTCGCCGTATCTTCCACCGGTTATTTTGTCCAAATTATTATATCATAAATAGGAAAATTGGAATATAAAGAGTGAGAAAAGGAGAATAAAATATTAGTCGTGAGGTGTCACTTTGTTTTTTACAAGGTTAAGCTCAATATGGGTTCGGCCATGCAACCATAGCAATTCATCCATTAAAAACGCCAATCCGTCCTTACTACGCAAACGCTCGATCATTTCTGTAACGACTTCCATAATCTCACGCTGCACATTCTTCGCTAATTGGAGACCCCCACTTTCCCCATCTACATAAAGTTGTGGATGATCTGGCTGTTCAACCTTTCGTACATGACGCAGACATAATATCCCATGTTCAAGATAAAAAAAATAGTTACGATTATACAGAACTCCCTCAAATAATTCATACATAAGAGGATCATCATCAAGTCCACACACCATAACAGCTCGCTTTAATTCAACTGATCCAGTCATAAAAAATCATTCATCTCCTATTTCATTAATCTTTTGTTAAACAAAGAACAAATATTATATTTATATGTAATTAATGTACGACTTCTTAAACATATAATACATCTTTTCGTTATAAATCACAACACTTATCAAATAAAATGTACGCATTATTGTAATTTAAGTTTGACTTCTCTAAGATTTAAGTACATATAATAAATAATAGAGGAGGATTACTTATGGGATTAAAACCAAGTTATAAACCAATGGAAATCACTCTAATTAAACGAGATAAAACACGAACCTACCTTCGTACTCAATTAGGAATATCACCATCGACTTTGGCTAAAATGTCTAATGGGGAATTTGTAGCAATGAGTGTCATTGCACGTATATGTGAGGAATTGGATTGTAAAATTGAAGAGGTTGTAGAGTTTATAGAGGAACAACCGTTAGATATATAAAAATAGCGCTAACCTTTTGGGGTAGCGCTATTTTTATAACTTACTATGTGTTTTTTATGTTAAACTCAATTGCTTACGATTTATTCTGCTTTTACTATTAAAAAGAAGTACACTATGAAGTTTTTAAACTAGCAGATAAATTTCAATTAATAATATATCTACTCGTTAACAACGGATTCTATGTCATGGTCTGCTATTACCCATAATGGTTCACCAGTTAGACCTTTATCTTTCACATATTTACTTACTTTTCTAGTTAAATCCACTATGTTTCTATACTCAACCATACAATTATTTTCATTCCCAAGCACACTATGAATTATCTGAGCCAATCTATCAGCTACACCATTACCTTCTTCAATTAATATACTCCATGCACCGAATGGTTTTGATCCTCCTGTAAAACCATCAAAATATTCTCCTTCAAAATTAGGAACAGATAGGAATGATTTTATGCTTAAACCATATGCTTTACCTACGCTAATCTCATTAATAATATTTTGATTCATCGTCCACATTGAATTAACTATGTACTTCTCCTTTCGTAGTACTTTAGGATTATCAGAATCATGAATGATACTATAATTGACTTTAAAGTGGTTTAGAATTTTGGAAACAGTAACGATATTTGCCTTCCCCAAGCAATTAATAACATGGATACAATCTTTTTCGATTTTCCCCATTTGCATGAGAGCTTTAACAACAGTAACTTCTGTTTCTCCTTCAACAAGTAAGTTATGGGATGAAAAAAAGAATTCATTAAAATAAGGGTTGCAGTAATTTAACATTTTGAGATTTTCTTTGTCGTCAGCGGTAAATTGTGCTTCATCTGTGGAAAACGTATTAACAGCGTGCTGAGTATCCTGGGATTTTTCGATTCTTATAATAGTTGTGTGATCTTTAGTTAAGTCAATGAAAACAGAGGAATGACTTGAAACCATTACCTGCCAATCTTCATGTTCTGCAATTGCATATAATGATTCCATAGCGCTTCTTATAGCACTTGGATGTAAAAATGCCTCAGGTTCCTCTAACAATAATATTTTTTTTGTACCTATTCCAACTGGCTTCTTTTTTACTTGATGTCTTCCTGTATCTGCAAGCATCTTTAAGGCTGACCACAAAAAAGTTCGCTGCAAGCCAGTACCGTGATTAGAAAGTGGAGCTAAATGTTGGTCACTATTTCCTAAACGTATAAAGCTTCCACTACCTATAAGTTTGTCAGGTTCAATTTTGCTTGCTTGTGGGTCAATTCGAATTACAGTTGCTTCAGGGAATACTTTCATCATTTCTTCGGAAACCATATTACAGGAATTACTTAATTCTTCTGATATTTCTGTTTGAACATCTTCTGCTAACTTTTTAATATCTCCTAGAAGTTGTTGAACTTTCGACTTATCTTTTTTTGTATTCTGTTTAATAGCATCTATTAGTATTTCAAGTATTTTCTTTTCCAGTTCGGAAGGATCATCCAATGGTGATATCTTAAGCGGTGTAGGAATTCTATTTGTTAGAATGGTGTCTAACCCCCCTAATCCCCCTTTTTCATACTGACCAGTTGTAGGATCATAGGAAAACTTTTCACCACCTACATCTGGCGCAGACCATTGGTATTGAGCTTTTATACAATTTTTATAACCTAATTCTCCATCATCATGTATCCACTTTCCAGCTATTTTATCTGCTTCATTAATGTCAATGAAAACCCCCGTGATTCGAGGCTTATTTTTAATATCTTCGTTATGGAAATCCTTAATTTTTAACGCAGCGCCCGTTGATGCAAATGCCTCATATGCTGATAATATTGTTGTCTTACCAACATTATTTTTGCCAATTAAAACAACAATATTATCAATTTTTACTCTTACCCCATTAGAACCAATACCACGATAGTTCTCAATTATTAATTCCGCCAACTTCATACTTAAGACTCTCCTTTTTTTGATAGACATACCTAATAGACCTAATCATTCATCCTAGTAGGTCTAAAATACTATACATTGCAAAACAATAGAATATGTTTCCTTTTGTTAAACTTTTTCTTTTCTTTTTTTATATTTAGTACCTTTTACAGTAGAGTGAAAGTCAATAATTTCTCCAATTAATAAATATTAGATCCTTGTGCCTACTTGGTTATCAGTTTTTTATACATTCAATTGTTATCCCTTATGTATTCGACTGATATTTGATACTCTGTAAAAGCTTTTAGGCCTATCCTATAGTATGATAAGAGCTTTTTACCAAAGCTAAAAAGCCTTTTGAAATGTGTCCAGTATCAAGCACAGTTTCAAAAGGCCATGATTATTAATTTTACTTATAAAATTTAGAATCAATAGTTTGAAATCCCGAGCAGGACAAGCAAACCTAATACATAATTAACAAGGTTCTTCGCTTGGTTTTCCTGCATCAGTAGCTGTACGGAAGCTTGAACCACAGCCGCATGTAGCTACAGCGTTTGGATTATGAATGGTAAAGCCGCCGGACATACCGGACTCTTCAAAGTCGATTTCCAGACCGTCCAGGTAGCGGATGCTTTCCTTTTCCACGACTACTTTCATATCCTGTACATTCATATATATATCCTGATCCGTCTCGTTGTCGTCAAAGCCCATGGCGTACGAAAATCCGGTACATCCACCTGGCGTAACACCCAGACGTAAAAACATATTCGGCGTTTCCTGCTGCTCCAGCATTTCTTTCAGGCGTTCAGCAGCGGAATCGGTGATGTTAATCATAGCTCCATCCTCCTCTTTTACTTCATGCTCCCCTTCAGTATACTCTCTTATTTGCAGGTGCTCAAGTCATGGAATGTCCTTCCGTTACAGGCTTAAACACCTCTTTTTCTACTCGTTTGTATTGAACACCAGTGGTGTGAGGTTTATAATAGGTGAAGAGTGTGTTAAAGAAACTGTCGGAAATTTGTCATTTCAAAGGCGAAATTATGAGACATCCATCATTGTAGCCTGGCATTGTAACATTTTTCACATATCGTATATCCGCGCTGCCGGATTTTACCGACGGAACGGGACATCCTGTGCGCATCAAGCGCTTGTGCCGCTAATTCGGCGGACAGCCTCGCACAGAGCAACTTGAAGGAGGAATAGGCATGTCCACATTAGTTACACCTTTTACAGACCGCAGAATGGCGGAAATTGTAGAAAAGGTACAAAACGGGATTCGTTTGAACCTCGAAGATGGTATATATTTGTATGAAACTGACGATATTCTCACACTGGGCCAGTTGGCTAACGAAGCTAATTTACGCAAGAACGGTAAAAAGGTTTATTTTATCGAAAACATGAGCCTGTACTTCACCAATGTATGCGAAGCGCGCTGCGCGTTCTGCAATTTCCGCAAGGATCAGGGGGAGGAAGGCTCTTATACGTTGTCTGGGCAGGAAATGATTGATTATGTAGAGCAACATATCCATCCAGGCGTAAGAGAATTCCATATCGTCGGCGGTCATAATAATCATGTGCCTTTCCAATACTATGTAGATTCATTGAAGGCACTGAATGAAAAGTATCCCAACGTTACACTGAAAGCATACACTGCAGCGGAAATTGACTTTTTCACACGCATAAGCGGCTTGAGTGTTAAAGAAGTTCTTCAAGAGCTGCAAAAGGCAGGACTTCAATCTCTGACTGGTGGTGGCGCGGAAATCTTATCTGATGAATATCGGAAGAAGATGCGTGTTACCAAAGCCAATGTGGACCGCTATCTTGAAGTACATCGTACGGCCCACAATCTCGGTATGAAAACTCATACGACGATGCTGTACGGTTCAGTCGAAACTTATCAGGATCGTATTGAGCACATGCTGCAAATTCGTGAATTGCAGGATGAAACAAATGGATTTATGGTATTTATCCCACTGTCCATGCAGCCGAAAAGCAAAAACGCCAACATCATGCGCCGCAACTCTGCTTACGAGGATCTCAAAACCATTGCGATCAGCCGTTTGATGCTGGACAATATCGACCATGTTAAAGCTTACTTCATTAATATTGGTCCGCAATTGACGCAGGTCGCTCTTACCTTTGGCGCATCTGATGTCCATGGCACGATTGTGCGTGAGCAGATCAGCCATGCCGCAGGTGCGTTGACTCCTGCCGGATTGACCCGCAAAGAGCTAATCTGGCTGGTCAAAGGTGCTGGACGCATACCTGTAGAACGTGACACCTTCTATAACGAAATCGAAGTTTTCGAATAAGTGTAACATCGGATTCAGATTTCCCGCGTGCATTTTATCCCCATTACTCACACCAAGCAGCCTCAAGCTGCCCCGGAACACGTCGGTCTGTCTGCTAAAGGCAGGCCCCTTTCCGGGCTTTACAACAACAAAACTTGTGCTAGATCGACAAGACACCAGACCATTTGCCGGGGACACGGTAACGAAAGGACGGCGGATTTTGATGAAAAATTTCGTTATTCTAGGGGGCGGCTATGGCGGCCTTACCATTGCCAAAGAATTGCTGGATAAACACATTCCCGACGATATTCAAGTTATTTTAGTGGATCGGATGCCCTTTCAGGGGCTGAAAACAGAATACTATGCCCTTGCGGCAGGTACCGTATCTGATTTTGATTTGCGGGTACACTTTCCGGATGAACAACGTCTTATTCGCAAATACGGAGAGGTCACTTCGATGGATCTTGAGAATAAAATGGTCCATTTTCAAGACGGTGAGCCTTTGCCCTATGACCAGCTTGTCATCGCGCTAGGTTGTACTGACCGCTTTCATAATACACCGGGAGCTGAAGAATACAGCTGTACGATCCAATCCTTTAATCATACCCGCCAAACGTATCTGCGCTTGAATGAAATCAAGCCTTATGGACATGTCCATATTGTAGGTGGCGGTCTAAGTGGGGTCGAGATTGCTGCGGAGTTACGTGAAAGCCGCGCGGATTTGAATATTACGATTATGGATCGGGGCGAGCGGGTGCTATCAGCATTTCCGCAGCGTTTGTCTGCTTATGTACATGCCTGGTTCAAGGAGCATCAAGTGAATGCGCTGAATCACGTTGCGGTTTCCCGTATTGAGCCAGGGGCTATTTACAACCGTGATGAGCCAATTATGACCGATGCTGTAGTATGGACAGCCGGGATTCAGCCCGTTAAAATTGTGCAGGATTTAGCAGTTCCTAAAGACCCTCAGGGTCGCATCGTGCTAAATGAATATTATCAAATACCGGATCATCCTGAAGTGTACGTCGTCGGAGACTGTGCGAGCCTTCCTTACTCTCCAAGCGCTCAGGCGGCAGAGGTGCAAGGTGAGCAGATTGCCCACATTGTACGCGACCTGTGGAAAGGCCAAACGCCTCACCCGCATCCTTTAAAGCTACGTGGTACATTAGGTGCACTTGGCAAGAAGGCCGGGTTTGGTTATGGCTTTATGGGCAGTACCTCTTTGCGTGGACGAGTGCCGCGTCTGCTGAAGAGCGGTGTGCTCTGGAAGTCCAAACGCCATTTTGGCTAATTGGATATTCAACAACAAAGAAGACCTGCTTTCAGAGCAGGTCTTCTTTGTTGTTGCATCTATGAATAATACATATTTCCTACAAGAGGAAGCTGGCTTGCCGATGACTTCTATTTTTAATCCAAATCCAGGTTGTCCCATGCTTCGGCTTCTTTAATTTTGTTTAGAATCACTTCGTACAGAAGCTCTGCTGAATCTGCGGATACAATTTCACCATTAACCATCGCATAAGGCTCAGCGTTACACTGACCGCAATTGCTTAGGCAGCCGTATTCAATCACATCATAATCCGGGTTCTGTTCTAGTTTGGACATAATCTCATCGGTACCAAAATGCATATTACTGGTGCAAAATTCAATAATAGGTCTTAACATTTTTTTCACCTGCTTTGGATGACGGGCATTTTAATTTGGCCCGCTTTGTAATATAATAAATAAGGTATAGGAAAGGAGTTGAATTCTAATGAGCGAAGCACAAAGCGTTCAAATGTATGATGAAGTAGCAGACGTACTGGATAAGCTCCGTCCGTTCCTGCAACGCGATGGCGGTGACGTTGAGCTGGTTGACGTTGAAGATGGTATCGTTAAGCTGAAGCTGGTAGGCGCTTGCGGCAGTTGCCCAAGTTCTACAATTACGCTGAAGGCAGGGATTGAACGCGCTCTTCTCGAAGAAGTCGAAGGCGTCCAAGAAGTGGTACAAGTATTCTAATGCTTGATGCATAATGATCAGAGAGTCTTGACTTCGGTAACGAAGCTCAAGACTCTTTTTTGTGTTACAACGTCTAAAGGATCTCTCGATCTTATATGGTTGGCCGAATGGGGTCCAACCCTCCGGACACATCCATAATATTACCCGTTATAAAATCCGAATGCTCCTCACACAAATAGGCGATCACTCGCGCAATGTCCTCTCCGCTTCCTGGACGCCCACGCGGTGTCTCTGTATCCTGCATGCCGATGACATCGGCAATCGACTTTTCCTTGTTCGCTCCTCGGATATCCCCGGGACAGATCATATTGACCGTGATGCCATGGGGAGCTTCCTCTACAGCCAGTGACTTCGTAAAAGACACCAGCCCCACCTTAGCAGCTGCGTAGACGGCGCGATGCGGCCAAGCCCTTGCTTCTCCAGCATGACCAAAGCCAAAATGAATAATACGTCCCCATTGCTGGCTACGCATGTGCGGCAATACCAAATGATCCAGCAACATGGTACCGACCAGATTCCCCTGTATCATGGCATGAATCTCAGCTACACTATAATCCGCAAACAGACGGCGTTCCCGGATGAACGGTCCGGCATTATTCACCATAATATCGACTCCGCCCAGCCGATCCTGCACTTCACCGATCAGCCTGGTGATATCTTCCTGAACCGAGATATCTGCTTGTAAAGACAGGCAGCGTACTCCCTTAGACTCAATTACCCGCTTAAGCGCTTCGGCTTCAGCCTGGCTATGGACATAATTCAGGGCAATGTCACAACCTTCATCAGCGAGACGCAGAGCGGTCATTTTACCTAAACCTTTGGCACTACCCGTTATGAGTGCGACTTTGTCTCTCAACAGTTTTCCTCCTCTTCACAGAGAACGGTCACCCCCAAGTATAAAATATTTAAGCAATCCCTACAACTCCAACCAAAAAGAAACCCCAGTCCTCTTGTTCAAGAGAAGCTGGGGTTTACGTTCAGCGCATTCTTAGTTTCTGCTTAAAATGCAGGGATAATTGCGCCTTGATATTTATCTTCAATGAATTTTTTAGTTTCTGGAGATTGCAAAGCTTTAAGCAGTTTTTGGATCGCTTCGGAATCTTTATTATCAGGACGTGCTACCAGTACGTTAGCATATGGTGAATCTTTGTCTTCCAGTGCCAATGCATCCTTGGTCGGATTCAGCTTGGCTTCCAAAGCGTAGTTCGTGTTGATCAACGCAATATCCACTTCAGGTAACTGACGTGGCAGCATAGCTGCTTCCAGCTCCTTGAACTTCAGGTTTTTCTTATTTTCAGTAATATCTTTTACAGTAGCTTCAATGTTGCTAGCATCTTTCAGCTTGATCAGACCTTGTTTCTCCAACAGCAGCAATGCACGACCTCCATTGGTTGCATCGTTCGGAATGGCTACTGTTGCACCATCTGGAAGTTCATCAAGCTTTTTATATTTTTGGGAGTAGATACCGAATGGCTCCAGATGAACCGCGCCAACAGAAACCAGATCCATTTTACGCTCTTTGTTCATCACATTCAGGTAAGGTACATGTTGATAAAAGTTAGCATCCAGTTGCTTGTCAAACAATTGCACGTTCGGCTGTACATAGTCGTTAAACTGAACGACTTGAAGACGAACCCCTTCTTTTTCCAACTGAGGCTTGATTGCTTCCAAAATTTCTGCATGAGGCACAGGAGAAGCTCCAACTTTCAGTTCGACTTCACGGGGTGACCCGCCTGTATTTTCGGCCGCATTGTTTGTATCCGATGTTGTGCTCTTTGTACCGCAAGCAGCCAGTACCGCAATTAATGTCAAGCTCAATACAGCCAATACCCATTTCTTCATGTTGTTACCCCTCCAATAATTTGTAATATTCAGGATCAGACGTCCTGATCAATAAGGATATCTATATGTTTTCCCTATTTTCGAGTATAATGCCGCACGAGGCGATCTCCTGCCATTTGCAGCAATTGTACCAATACGATCATCAGCACGACCGCAACGATCATTACAGCCGTTTCGTAACGATAATAGCCGTAGTTGATTGCCAGCGTACCCAGTCCACCGCCCCCGATCATCCCGGACATTGCCGTGTAGGATACGAGTGTAACGACGGTAATGGTTAATGCGGCGAGTAGGCCCGGCAGTGCCTCACGTAACAGCACACGCCGGATAATTTGTCCTGTCGAAGCCCCCATCGCTTGTGCAGCCTCAATGACACCCTTGTCCACTTCACGCAGAGACGTTTCGACAAGACGTGCGAAGAAAGGAGCAGCACCGATAACCAATGGCGGAATGGTTCCCAGCACCCCGGTCGAGGTACCTACCAACGATCGTGTAAAAGGAATAAGTGCAACGATCAAAATGATAAATGGTACGGAACGCAAAATGTTAACGACGAAAGATAATACAACGTATATCACCTTCATCAGAGTCAACGAGGAGCGGCTCGCCAGAAACAATAATATACCGAGCGGCAAACCAATAACGAGGGTGAACAATGCAGACGCCCCGAGCATCTGAAGGGTTTCCAGAGTAGAATTCCCTAGCTCTTCCCAACTCACTTGCGAAAAATCAAGTTCGCTCATTGTCCGATCACCTCCACATCGAGTCCTTGCCCTGACACTTCGCGCAGCGTATGTTCTATATCTGAATGGTTTCCTTCAAAACGAACGATCAGCTGTCCATACGGTACGTTTTTAATCGTAGAGATGGTGCCCTGTAAGATTGCAAAATCAACCCCCGTACTTCGAGCCGTACGCGATAGAATTGCATCATAAGTTTTACTGCCCAAGAAGGAGATACGTACCACCTGTGCCGATTCGCCGCTACCTGCTGCTGCAATCGCTGCTTGTAATTCCTCAGGATGTTCTGCCTCCCGCTGGATAAAATCCTTAGTTACCTGGTGCTGTGGCTTCAAAAACACTTCCGCCACCGGACCTTGCTCCACGATATCGCCCTCATGAATGACGCCAACTCGATCACATATACTTTGAATGACATGCATCTCATGAGTAATCAATACGATAGTCAAATTAAAGCGCTGGTTAATATCCAACAGCAATTTCAGGATAGACCCTGTCGTCTGCGGATCAAGCGCAGACGTCGCTTCGTCACACAGCAGCACATGCGGATCACTAGCCAGTGCCCGTGCAATCCCTACCCGCTGCTTCTGTCCACCTGAGAGCTGTGACGGATATTTTCCACTGTGTTCTTTCAGTCCCACCAATTCCAGCAGCTCGCGAACTTTCTTGTCTAGCTCCTGCTTTGGGGTATTTACCAGCCGCAATGGAAATGCAATGTTGTCATACACTGTCGCCGAAGACAACAAATTAAAATGTTGAAAAATCATTCCGATTTTTCGGCGTTGCTTCTGTAACTGGGCTTGACTCACAGTCACAAGGTTAACCCCATCTACCCATACTTCGCCTGAAGTAGGGCGTTCCAATAAATTAATACAGCGGATCAACGTACTTTTGCCCGCCCCGGAATGACCAATCACCCCGAATATTTCTCCACGCTTTATAGAAAGGTTCAACCCGGACAACGCATTAACGCGTCGGTTACCTTTACCATAATGCTTGGTTAATTGCTTAAGCTCTATCAACGTGCTGCGACCTCCTTCACTTCTTTCTTACCCTGTTAACCAGTTATCATCTCTCGGGATTGTATAAAATCACTATTTATTTATACAAAAAAGAGCCCCTTTCACAGAATGAAAAGGGCCCCACCTTGCGAACCTTTTCTCATCTGCCAAAATCGCTATAACTCTAGCGGTTTTGTAGGAATTAGCACCATATGTTCCCTCCCGGTGCATTACACCGGGAAAGAACGGGTTGCCGGGCTTCATCGGGCCAGTCCCTCCACCTCTCTGGATAAGAAAAATATGTTAAACTCCAGCTTTAGCTGTCCGTTAAGTTTATATAAAAAAAATAATTCAAGCATTTTTCTGAAACTAGGTTTCAGTATAGATAGTTTACATTGCTTTGTCAAAGGATATTTTCTGTCATAATTATGGGCGCACTGCCCGGTTCTCCCATTGTTTCGCAGTATAAGAAAATGCTTTTGATAGCGACTGGCATACCATTTCCAAGCCCTGCTGCAAATCTTCCAGATGGTGATCAAGGTCCTCCAGTTGGATTTTTCCATATAAAGCACGGTGACGTTGCCAGAGATCGTCCTGCATTTCCGTGTTCATATAATGTATTTCCGTATTTCGACGCTTACGCAAGCGATTGATGGCATCGTTGTATGTGTCCTTGATATCATTTAAATTATCAGTCAATACAGGATGCATTTTGAGATACTTGAGCTGTCTCAACACGGTAAAATACGAATAATGCGCCTTATACTGCCCTGTTTTTAAATCATACAAATCATTCATCCAATTACCAAGCTTATCCAAAATAGAGAATACCCGCACAAACCCATCCTTATAAAAGAAAACATACAAAGCATAATCGGATTTTTCATCCTTGCTCATATCTTCAGCGTATCCGGCTTTCACTTTCATACGGAAAAAGGCGGCAGCATGATGGCTCTGCTCCAGTTCATCCAAAGACGACATCAGACCACGTGTTAAAATATCCGCCTTCCGAAAGTCATGGGTAGGATCACCACTGGCCTGGATTTGCCGTTCCAGCAAATGTAACATGTCTGACATGCTATTCATGGCATCCAGCAGGACGCCATGATTTTCACGTGGGGGCTCGCCCAACAGCTTGCGTATCATGCTTCACGCCTCCTTCATATCTTTAAAATCCGGCTGTTAGATGCTTGAATAGGCGTCAAGCGAAATAACTCGTCCACCGTTGATCTACAAGCTTAACTATATCCTCACGCGGTAGCACCTCATCAGGGTAGCCTGGCTTCATACGTGCATCCACTACAATCGGCAGCTTATAGTTCAGGTGATGCAAACGTACTTCGCTGTCGGCGTACATATCTGTAGCGGGGTTAAAGCGTGTGAATACCGTCCACAGGAACGAGGCTTGAGAGCGAACAACTTCTTTGGCATCGTCCACGATAAAGACAAGCGGCCACTCTTGCTCACCCGCAGCTAATCGCTCCAATACACGCGCAGCGAGTTCAGGCTCCTGCTCAAAGGACGAGCCGGATATAACGAGGCAACCTCCGCAATAGGGTTCGATTTCACGAATTCCCGGCAGATCGCCGCCTTCATAAACGCGAGGCAATTCACGCACAGGCTCGCCTACCCCCATCAGAATCGCCTTGCTGCCGTGATTCAGCTTGCGGCCCGTGTAATCGAGTGTATCGTGAGACGTATGGTTAAAAATAAACAGATCTCTGGCTGGATTAAATCGCTCCAAAATGGTTTCTAGCAACAGGTTAAAGTCGGATAAATCGATCACCCGATCCGTCAGCATCAGGAATTTGGTCAACGACAATTGACCTTGACCCAGAATGGTAAAGCCGGATACCAGCGCTTCACGGGAGTAGCTTTCACGTACGACTGCCGCTGCCAGCGCATGTACACCTGTTTCTGCATATGCCCATAACGACTTGACAGAAGGCATCACAAGCGGATAGGCGGGCGACAACAGACGTTGCAAAAATTCGCCGAGATAGTAGTCTTCCTGCCGTGGCTTACCTACAATGGTTGCCGGATAAATGGCATCTTTGCGGTGATGCATATGTTTGACATGAAACACAGGGAAATCATGTTGTAATGAGTAATAGCCAAAATGATCGCCAAACGGCCCTTCCGGGCGACGTTCATGAGGCGGCACATAGCCGCTGATCGCAAACTCGGCTTCTGCCGGAATGCGATGGCCTCCAAGCGGGTCTTCTGTCATGGGCAGCTTGCCCCCCATAATCAGAGAAGCCAGCAACAGCTCTGGCAAGTTTTCCGGGGCAGGAGCAATGGCAGACGCAATCAGAGCAGGCGGGCCACCGATGATGATCGTCGTAGGCAACGGCTCATTACGCAGCTCTGCCTCATGATAATGGAAGCCGCCGCCTTTATGGATTTGCCAATGAATCCCAGTCGTCTGATCATCATAAATCTGGATGCGATACATCCCCAAATTATGATCCTTGGACTGACCTGGCTTTTCGGTATACACGAGCGGAAGCGTAATGAACGGTCCTCCATCCTCGTGCCAGCTGGTCACTCTAGGCAGTGGAGCCAGCGGAGCATCAGTACGGCGAACTCCCAATACAGGAGCTTCGTTATGAGATACTGTTTTTAGACCTACTTTTAGCATGTCCTTAATCAGCCCACGTTCATTCCACAACGCTTTGGGGGTAGGTGGAAGCAACGTTTTGGTCGCACCTACAATTGCATCCATCAGTTGCTCTGGACGAGGGCCAAAAGCCATGTCCACACGGCGATTCGTACCGAACAAATTACTAGCTACAGGAAACGGGGTTCCTTTGACATTGGTAAACAGCAGTGCCGGACCTTCTTCCTCAATGACTCTCCGGTGGATTTCAGCCAGCTCCAAATAAGGATCGACAGGTGCTTCTATAATTTTAAGATCATTTTCTTTACGCAGCGCTTCAATAAATTGGCGCAAATTCTGGTAGATCAACTGGATGATTCCTCCTAAGCAAATCAAGCCCTCGAGAAACTCGTGGGCCTGGTTTGTTTCTTATGATGTTATTATACGTGTTTCAACGCCTCTTGGGCAAAATACGTTTTATAATGATCTATGAAATGCTTAGGTACGCTGTGCTTGGGTCGGAACAAGCTTGCGGTCCGGTGACAATTGCCATACACGATAGCTCAGATAAGCCAAAATGGAGAACAACGATGCAATCACCAGCATATGTCCCAGCACGATAAACATGTAAATTTCAGGTCTGTTGACGTACAGCAAGATAATGCCAATCACCACTTGAAGAATGATCAATACGACCGATACGACACCCAGTGTACGAATATCCCGGTGATTCGGGTGATAACGGTACGAGTAGTGACCCACAGCCAAAATAATGACGAACAGCAGTCCGGCTGAAATCTGATGAAGCAGCAGTGGAGATATGAAGCCCCCAATATTTACAACCTTCTGGATGACCGAATGACTAAGCAACGCTCCTGAATAAACAGCAATATAGGTATAGATCGTTGATAGCCATATAAAGTTACGATAGCCCCGACTGACACGCCCTGGAATCAGACGTGGAGTGTAGCGTGAATCCGCATGCTCCTGCCAGGCTCCCAGCGTCATCATAGTCGCACTGGCAAAAGCGATAAGCGCAAAGCCAAAATGCAGTCCCATGACTGCAGCCGATTGGGAGAAGATGACAGCCAATGCCCCCATCGCACCTTGTATGATAACAAACAATAGCGTAAGCAACGAGAATAGCTGTAAATCCTTCCGATGCTTCATAAACAGCAAAAAGCCGACAAACGAGGCGATAGAAAGAATTCCGGCCATGGCACTGACGGAGCGATGAGAGAACTCAATAAGGGACGCGATGGTATGTGCCGGAACCAGCTTACCATTACAAAGCGGGAATTCTCGTCCACAGCCGAGACCCGAATCCGTTCGCGTCACGACACCTCCACCGAAGGTAGCCAAAAACATGACAATACATGTTACGAGTGCCAGCCATTTTAATATTCTGATTTTGTTATTCAATGAATTCACCCGTATCCTTCCAAATATAATATTTATTCACTTTAGATGTTGTGAAATGATCACTTAAAGTAATTATAACTGATATATCGTTCCTTGACATACGAGCTTTGTTGACAAAATGTGAACGTGTCCGTAAGAAAGCCGCCTCCTTCGGAAGGAAGCGGCTTTCTGTATATCGTGATGATTAGGTTTCCCTTCGGAGCCCTCATACATACCGTTATCATTTATTTTGCCAAGTTAGCATGGACTTCTAAAGCCCGGTCCAAAAACTGCTCGATTTCCTCACGGGATTTACGCAGCCTGTTCACCAGACGTACCAGTTCTCGCCCTTCACTGTAAGCGATAAAGCTGGGAATCCCTAGAACATTTTGCTCTTGACTGACACTTTCGGCCTGCTCTACATCAATTTCAATTAATGTAAGCTTGTCTGCATATTGTTGTTCCACATCAGGCATGAACGGATCAATAAAATGACAATCTCCGCACCAGTCCGCCTTAAACACAGCTACCGTTACACCTGAAGTGGATATTGCCTTATTAAAGTCTTCATGAGAGACGATTTTTTGCATACATAATTCCTCCTTGAACTTCTTTTATGCAGGAAATCCTGTAGTTTCTATTGTAACGCCAAGTGAAGCTTTTGCACACTCCCCTATTATGCTCACATGCCGATTGGAAGCCCTCTCATTGAGGCATACTAAAGATATACTTAAGAATCCACATAAGCGACGACATTCTAACAGCATACCCAACATACTTAGTGGAATACGGGGATGCCTGCACTTGAAAGGAGGTTATTTAAACATGTCTCTCACCGAATGGCTCCATGTGGCATCTCGACAGCTTCAGGGAGGGCTCAAGCTACTGAGCTCCGTTCCGCGTGTTGCGGAGGAGGCATGGGAGGGCAAACGTGCGGCCTGGATCGAATCCCGTAAATTAC
This sequence comes from Paenibacillus sp. ALE2, assembly GCF_054113385.1. Lineage (NCBI taxonomy): Bacteria > Bacillati > Bacillota > Bacilli > Caryophanales > Paenibacillaceae > Paenibacillus > Paenibacillus sp. ALE2. Next base: position 2,733,716 of record NZ_CM134213.1, on the reverse strand, counting down.
GCTATCCCTTACGTGAACTGCCGTGGGATTATCATTCGGCACAAGCCGCCATGAATGAAGCTGAAGCATTAATGCTGGTGAACGGACCCGCTACGCGTCCCTCTTCTCTTAATATGCCCTTATGCGAAACAGACTGTGAGCTGCTGGAGCGGATCAAGAACGATACAGCACAGGAGAATCGCAGCAACATCACGCGCACTGCCGCTTACCTTGAATGCTATCGTGGCTACCCGGAATTACACTGGGCATTACTGGCCCATCTGGTTTCTCGTAATGGCGGCTATAATATGACTGATCTGAAAGGAGAGCTCATTGGCGACCTGTTTGGCGAACAGGAAAAGGAGTGGCTGTATCGACTACTTGAGCGCTGTAACGCCCTTATTTTTCAGGACGCTTATCCACAGTTGCAGCTTTACATGCACAGCCGTCATTTGGGACGAAGTTGCTTCCATTTGTTGCCCTATTTTCACGTTTCGCCATTCATGAAGCCCTTTTGGGAACGTTTCTGGGCTTGGCGGGATAGTTCTCTTTTGACGGTGGCGCTCATTATTAATGAACAAAACTATATTGAAGGACGTGTCCTGAAAGATCCGTATTTTCAAAAATTTGTGACACACAAGCCGGGCTTTTATTTGCATGACTGGCTTCAGCTCAATCAAGTTATATTTCCGCTTGGGCTAAACGGTGGCCTTGCCGGACTTGTCATGGAGCGTTTCGGCCATCTGGACGAGCGGATCGGCTTTGGCAAAAGTCTCTACGCTATGTTATTTGGCCATCAGCAGGTACTGGATCAGGCATCCGCATTTGCTGCCAGCGTGCCGCATACCGGTTCTCGCAGCGACTATTGGCCGGGACTGTTCACTCCGAATGAACAAAAAGCGCTGCGCTCTCCAGAAGAGAGTGCAACGCTTTTAGCACATGAATGGCTCCCGCCAAGTCAACGTCTGTACAGCCCAGAACTGAACGCCGTCTGGTCAGATACAGCCTATGATCCGATTCCCCGTTATGACTGGTTTCAGGACGGTTCTACACTTGGGCATATCAGTGAACCAAGACGGCCTCTGTTATTTGCTATGCGCCATGAGCATCGCCACGGCATTCAAAAAACAGCAATGGCCCATGATGCTCATAATAGCTTTAGATCCTTTCATTGAACAGAGGAAGGATTCTTTTAGCTTCGTTGTCCAGTGGACTCACGCTGTAGGCGCATTAACGGACGCAATACCTTCTGCAACATACGCGGATAGTTGCCCAGCTCGTCCTTGCGCAATACGCGCAATACAACCAGCAATACCAAGTAGCATACCAGTACAACCGCTCCGGCAATACAGCACGCGATCAAGAAGGCTACACGCGCAGGCATCAGGTGTACCAGCAAAATGCAGGCTTCATTTACTCCGTACCCGATAGCGCCCGAGACTACGACAGCGGTTAGGAAGCCTGCCCAGCGACGGCCCATGATTGAGAAAGTAACAATACCTTTCAGCACACGCAAATTCAGCAACGTAATGACGAGAAAACATAATCCGGTTGCGGCAATAATTCCGTAAATTCCAAGCCAACCAGCCAGCAGCCAGCTCGCTGCCAACTTCACGACGATACCAACCATCACATTGACCATTGAAATACGCGGCTTGCCCATACCGATCAATATCGAATTAGAAGTCATCATCGTAATCTGGAAGATCGTTCCGAGTGTCAAAACAGCGATAATTCCGCTGCCTCCAAGCGAGCTGAACAACAGACCATTAATAGAATATGCAGTTACACATAAAGCCAGCACAATCGGCATTCCGGTCAGAATAGAGATACGCAAGGCAAGCGTCATCTGATTTTGTAAATGCTGTTCATCCTTACGGGCAAAAGCCGCCGAAATGATCGGAATGAGCGATTGACTGAGTGCAATGGCCAAAATTGGAGGAATACCTGCCACACTCTGTGCCCTAGAGCCTAGATAACCCAACTGAGTAGTCGCCTGATCCAATCCCACTTGTCCAGACAGCAGTCTAACTACAATCGACGTATCAATAAAATTAACCGCCGGAACCGTCAGAGACGACAATACGATGGGAATAGAGAGCTTAAAAATATCTTTGTAAATGCGCATCATAGGTAACGCGGAGCTTTCCTCTTGGAATTGCTCTTGACGATCTTGGCGATCCTGACGACGCAGTTTCACCGTGTAATACAACATGACCGCCAGAGCGCCGAGACTTCCCATGACACCCCCAAAGGAGGCACCCGCCGCAACCTCACGATCTCCATAGCCAAGCTTCAAAATAATAAAGGCGAGCAGAATTGCGGTTGCTACCCGTGCGACCTGCTCCACAATTTGTGAAATACCGCCTGCGGTCATATTACCACGTCCTTGGAAGTATCCACGCATCATGGCAATAGCAGGAAACAACAGCAAAGCGGGTGCCAAAGCCTGAATAGCCAAAGCAGACTGCGGAACCCCTGCTACATGCTCGGCAAAATAAGGCGCTCCAAAATACAGCAGCGCCGTAATGATAATACCCGCCACGGCCGCGAATATCAAAGCCGCACGATACACACGTCGCGCTTCCGCAGGCCGATCCAGTGCGTAGCGTTCCGAAACCATTTTACTCAGTGTGCTAGGAATACCGGCCGTAGCGACCGTGAGCAGCATCAAATAAGCGTTGTTCGCAATGGTAAACGAGGCGTTCCCGACGGAGCCGAGCAAATGCTCCAATGGAACGCGCTGTACCAGACCCAGCACTCTGGCCACCAAAGCGGCAGCGGCTAAAATAAGCGTACCTTTAAGGAATGTTTCTTTATTGGACAAAATGCGTTCCCTTCTTTCTTGCTGTTCACATGCATGCAAAAGCTCCGCAAAAAACAGTCATGGCCTGAGCCATCACCGGTGCGGAGCCGCATGTCGATTCTGTCTCTGTAAATCATAATAAACGAATCTCAGGTTAAAACACCCAAATTAAGAATACAATAATCATGGCAAGCTGCAAAATTACTTTCATCACGGTGCTAGTAAATAGGCCCAAGACGGAGCCAAAGCCCACTTTTATAGCTCGATCCAGCGGGGCTTTACCAATCAGCTCACCCAGCACAGCACCGATAAATGGTCCCAAAATCAAACCGAATGCTGGAATAACAAAGGGGCCAATAATGATTCCCACAGTACTAAGGATCGCTGACAGACGCGAGCCGCCAAATCGCTTGACTCCCCACGCATTCACAGCATAATCCGCAATAAAAAGGGCAACGACGATTAGTGTTTGTATAATCCAAAACAATGCATTGTATGGAGCAAACGAGAAAAACCAGCCGTATACAAAAAATGCAAAATAAATGGCGAGCGCCCCCGGCAATACGGGATACACCGCTCCCGCCATGCCCACAATGAACAGTACAATGACAACAATCCAACCTACAACGTCCATGGGCCTCCTCCTTCTCGTCTATTCATCTTGCTTGTGCACCATCATTTTATTACACAAGCACATAATCTCGAATCACTTCTACAATGCCGTCCTCATTATTCGAAGCCACAACCACATTAGCGGCTTCTTTTACCGTATCCTGAGCATTCCCCATCGCTACACCCAGTCCAGCCGCTTGAATCACAGCCAGGTCATTCAAACTATCACCTACGGCAACCACCTGCTCCATGGTAATGCCGAGCAGGTCGCACACTTCAGCGATGCCACTGGCTTTGGATATACCAGCTGGATTAATTTCCAGATTCGTCATCGAAGAATTGGAAATTTCAAGTCCCCCCATATCCTGAAGCTTGAGCAAAATTTGATGGCGAATTTCGTCATTTTCCGTATTATAACCGAATTTGAGCCATTCCTGTGTATCCAATGTGTCCGGCCAACGATCTCTGTTGTATAACTCCTCGGTTGAGTAAGCCCAGAACCAGGAGCCTGTTTCTACGGCAATCTGGTGCATCTTGCGAACAAGCTCCTTATCAAGTAAATAGCGGCGCCACAATTCGTGAGGTGATTTCCATACTTCACTGCCGTTTACAGTTACCATTGGCGTCTCCAGGCCGAGTTGCTGACCGTAAGGTAAAGCATGCATCGCTGCACGCCCAGTAGACAAGCATACATGAATCCCTTCCTGAATCGCCTTATTAATCCAATTAATCGTTTCCAGGCTTATTTCATGATTATCGTTCAGTAAAGTTCCATCCATGTCGAGCGCAAGCAGTTTGTATTTATATTGGTTTTCTCCCATGGTCTCTCTTCCTCCTGTTGTCCCTTATGTCCAACGACATTTTACCATGAAAAAGAGAAGCCCACAAAAGTATTCAAGTCCTTAATTCGCTGCCAGAGGCTTTTTGGGAATACCATCAAGCCCGTATACTTCGTCATACGCATCAAATATTTTACGCGCAACGGGTCCCGCGCTCGTCGCACCAAAGCCCCCCTCCGGGATGATCACGGCTACAGCCAGCTTCGGATTTTGACGCGGAGCAAAAGCGATAAATACCCCATTATCTTTAACCGTACGTCCCACCACCTGCTGAGAAGTCCCCGTTTTGCGGGCATAGTCATAGGGAAATCCGTTAAAGGCTTTAACATCGGTAGCCATGCCGCGAATCACAGTATTCCAGTACGTATCTGAAAAAGCGACCTCATTCAGCACCTTCGGCTTAAACTCACGTACGAGATTCCCCTGGTCATCCACAATTTTACTGACTAGATGAGGCTGCATTCGCTTGCCCTTGGTTGCCAGTACAGTCGTATACTGGGCCAGCTGCATCGCTGTATATTTCCCCTGCTGACCAAAGGATGCCTGTACCAAACGTGTCAGTGCACTTTCATGCTTACTGGTGTACTCCAGTCTGCCTGCCCACTCACCGGGCAGATCGACTTCCGTCGGTACACCCAGTCCAAATTGCTTCATATACTTGTCCCATGCATCAATTCCCTGATGCATTCCTGCATTACTTCCGTATTTGGCATACAGCGGCTTGCCGATCATATCGACCATGAACGTATTTGACGAGACCTCAATCGCCCTACTAGGTGTTAGTGAACCATACACATGTCCGCCTGAATTACCGACTCGGCTGGAGCGATTTTTTCCATAGTACGCACTTCCTGTATCCTGATATGTTTGTCCAGGCGAAAACAGATTTTCCTTCAACCCGATCAGCACAGTCAGCGGCTTAATGGTTGAACCCAGCAGAACCGAGGATTCCGGGTGCGGACCCCCTTTTCCACTAGGTACAGATTTAATCGTTCCGTTCCCCATTTTATGCTGAATATCGTCATACACTGAAGGCGACGCACTTCCCGTTTTCCATACATTCGAGTCATAGTCCGGCATGCTGGCCATTGCTACGATATGTCCGGTCTCTACCTCCATTGCTACAGCGAAGCCAGTAGTTGCATCCTGATGAAGTTTACCCGATACGGCATGGGTACGAAGCCAGCGGAGTTGATCCATAATCGCCTGTTCAGTTTTTTGTTGAATTTCCTTGTTGATGGTAGAGTACAGATGGTGACCTTTCGCTGGAGGTGTAATGGATCTAATACCCTCCGGCATGCTTCGAGGGTTAACCTCTACCGTTTTATAGCCGTTTTTCCCTCTTAACTCGTCTTGATACTGAAGCTCCAAGCCATCATATCCGACTGTTTCGCTTTCCGAATACACTTCTTCCGGTCTTAGAACCTCCGAATTGGCTTCATACAACTCTTTATATTTGGGTCGGTTCGCCCGAGCTCCTTTGAATTTGTACATATATCCAATCGTTTGCACTGCCACCCGATCCGGGTCATAATGGCGTACACTTTCTTCTATAACCTCTATACCTGGAAACTCTGTTCGATGCTCCAGAAAATAAGCAATTTCCTTCTGACTCAGGTCGGATTTGACCAAACGTGGGGTGAATCCCCTATATTGAATATAATCCGGGTCGAGTCGTTGTATAATTTCCTTTGCATCAAGTCGCTCTCCTTCGCTATGCCCCAACTCGTTTAATTTGCTAGCAAGTTTGCCAGCAAAAGCATTAAGCTCAGGGAGCAGCTTGTCCCCCGGCTTGCGACCTTTCTCCGTACGCTTGCTATAATCCTTAGGCAAAGTCACATACAGGGACTGCATTGGAGTCGAATATGCCAGTCTAACCTTACCCGTGGAGTCATAAATCGTACCGCGACTCGGGGTTAGCGGAACATTTTTTGTATTTATGGATTGCTGCTGGCCCTTCAGCTCCTCTGATTGTATAAACTGCAATACAGCTAGTCTGGTAATGATCAGGGCAAACAGCACAAAAACACTAAAAAACAGTAGGTTGGTTCGTAAAACCGTCCGCTGTTTTCGCGTTTCTTCGTCCTCTTCACCAATTTTCTTTTTGAATGAAAATTTTTTATCCAAACTTCCTCTGTCCATATTAGCTGATCATTACTCCTTCCAATAGGTCTCATATTCCTGATCCTACCATATTTGAAACAAGAAACAAGGAAATCCAAGATGACAATTTTGTAAGAAAACGTATAAAAAAACACAAAAAAAAGCTTTCCTCAGCTCAGTGGCTAGGGAAAGCTTACCTGAAATAATATCTGTATAAAAATGATTATGGCTGTTTGGCTGTATTAGGATCGGCTGTCGCTGCGTCCTTTTTCTTTGGAACACCGTCCAAACCGTACACTTCGTCGTAAGCATCAAAGATTTTACGCGCCACAGGTCCGGCGCTCCAAGCTCCGAAGCCTCCTTCAGGAATGACAACTGCTACTGCAAGTTTAGGATTCTGACGCGGTGCAAAGGCGATAAATACCCCGTTATCTTTCAGTTCCCTGCCTACACTCTGCTGAGATGTCCCCGTTTTGCGAGCAAAGTCATACGGAAAACCTTTAAATGCGCTAACATCTGTCGCCATCCCGCGTATGACTTCATTCCAGTAGGCATCCGGAAATTTCACTTCATTTAGCACCTTCGGTTTAATTGTTTGAACTACATTGCCGTTGGTATCTTTAATTTGGCTGACCAAATGGGGCTCCATCCGTTTGCCCTTGGTAGCCAATACTGCTGTATATTGTGCAAGCTGAAGCGTTGTATATTTACCCTGCTGACCAAAAGAAGCATATGCCAGTTTAGATAATGAGGACTCTTTCGAATTATGAGCATACTCTCTGCGACCAGACCATTCACTTGGTAAATCCACACCCGTAGACACACCTAGCCCAAACTCCTTCATATAGCGGTCCCATACATTCACACCCTGATCTTCCTTGGCATTATTAATGTATTTGTTATACAATCTCTTACCTACCATATCGACCATAAATGCATTCGAGGAATGCCGTATGGCAGAAGCCGGGTCCAACCCGCCATACACGTGGCCAGAAGAGTTCCGTACTCGTGAAGAATTGTTACGCCCAAAATAGGCTGCTCCTGTATCCTGGTAGTAAGATGAAGTACTGAATAAACCTTCCTCCAGACCTATTAACACTGAAAGTGGTTTAATGGTGGAACCGAGCAGGACAACTGACTCTGGATGCTGGCCCGGTTGACCTGATCCAAAGGAGCGGATAGTACCATTTAAATATACATTTTGAATTTTTTTATAGTTATCATTGGATATATTTCCAGTTTGCCAATAATTTGCATCGTAATCCGGCATACTAGCCATAGCTACCACATTTCCTGTATCTACTTCCATCGCTACAGCGAAGCCTGTTTTGGCATAAGGATGAGTCTTGCCAGACACAGCGTGTGAATGGAGCCATCTCAATTGATCCGTAATGGCTTCTTCTGTTTTAACCTGAATCTCTTTATTAATCGTGGAATAAATGTTGTTCCCTTTTTGCGGAGGAGTAACAGAATCTACACCCTCCGGCATGTTTCGAGGATCAATCGGAACCGTTTTATAGCCATTTTTCCCTCGCAATTGTTCCTGATATTGATATTCCAGTCCATCAAAGCCAACAGATTCATTATCCATATAAATGAGGCCCGGATCATTTTCAGCTGACATGGATTTTTGAATATTCTTATATTTATCCAACGTTTCACGCGCACTTTTATAACTTTTAATATAACCGACCGCTTGAACAGCTACTGTATCAGGATCGTAATGACGTACCGTCTCTTCAACGACATCTACGCCTGGAAACTCACTCTTATGCTGCATAAAATAGGCAACTTCATCTTTATTAAGATTCGTTTTGATCAGACGCGGCGTAAAACCGCTAAATCGTTGATAGTTCCGATCCATAGCGTCCATAATTTGCTCTGCCGTCATTTGCGGCTCATCTTTATTGCCATATTGAGCAAATCGATTTGCCAGCTTTTGTGTCATATTTTCTAGCTCAGGCAATAACTTCTTATCTGGATTACGCAAATTCTCCATGCTGTCACTATAGTTCTTGGAGAGCGTGATATACAGCGATTGTACAGGTGTCGAATACGCCAGTCGGTTCTGTCCGGTTGAATCATAAATCGTTCCGCGAATCGGCGTAAGTGGTACATTTTTAGTAACATTACTGGCCTCCTGCTGCTTGAGCTGAGGTCCATCTACAAATTGAAGTATCGCCAATCTTACAATTATGACTGTAAATATAATGAACGAGCTGAAAAAGAACAGATTAATCCGGAAGCTAAATCTTTTTCGGTCGGATGTCTCATTGTCTTTTCCTTGCTCGTTGTCCATCTTTCTCATGTGCCCTTTTCCACTCCTTCTTAAATCACTTTATCCTTGATATGTGTTTGGGCAAAACCGGGCGGGTTAAACCAGTCTCCACTTTGTGCCCAGGTCGGGTCTAACGGAACCCACTGATGCTGTCCGCTCAAATACACCTCATTCCAGGCATGGGACCCGTATCCTCCCTGTCCGTTGTATCCAAGACCTGTTACGACCTTGACCTGTAGTCCCTGCGAACGAGCCATCATTGAGTACAGGCGGGCATAATCAATGCACACTCCTTTACGTGTATCAAACGTATCTCTGGGCGTCTGTTCATGCCAGTCACCACGTTGCTCATAGGCTTCCACCTTACTGTAATCATAGCTAATGCGGGTGCCTACCCATTCATACAACGCTCTGGCTTTTTGCTCGTCACCGCTAGCCCCTTCTGTAATCTTGGCCGCTGCCTGAACGATATCGCTTGGAATGTCTCGGTCAATTATTTCGTATTTGCGCTGCATGATACCATTCAATTCCTTGGTAACAGCTTGCGTAAATACAGGGAGCTTATCCTTAATCAGAGTCCCGGACAACGGCTCAATGACCGATTGCGCACCTTGCTTATAAATCGGCGAAGCTTGTACGTAGCTGCTAAACCCGCTGTCTGGGTACAGACTTACGCCTATGAACAGCAGGGCTATGATCATCATGGCGCGAGCTCCACCAATAAGAGTACCTATTCCGGCCCCTGCCACCCTGCTGAAAAAGCCCGATTTTTGGGGATGCTCATGGAGAGAGAAATCTGATTTGCCACCTACCATCAGCACATAAATGGCACGCAGTATAAACTGGGCGATAGCATAACTGAGCATGAACAATACGGCAAACCGCAGCAGCGGAAAACCCTCTATCCCCGCCACAAGCGTATAATAAAATTGCTCAATCCCACTTAGTTTTCGCTGTGGCAAATGCTCCATGTAAGCTGCCAGCCATTGCTGCACCTTTGGTGAAAGCCACATGGCTAACCCGAGCGAGCACAAAATACCCGCCACAGTGAGTATGCCATCCACAATGAGACTAAACAGCGCACCTACAGATCTGGAGGCTCCTCGCCTCCACCCCTGTATTAACGACAATACTACGATGGCGATCAGAAACACCGTCACGCCATTCCAATGAAGAATAGACTCCAGCCAGGATGGATTCATTGTGTTCCTCCTGTCTTTACGGCGACTGTGGCGGCTGTGCAGCAGCCAAGTCTTTCGCGCTTTCGATATATTTCTTGACGGTGTCACTCATATTCCATTCGCCCAGCGACATTCCCTGAAACCATACCTTGACCTTGTCTCCCTCAAACGGACCTTTTACTTCCAGGTTGGAACTGGTCACTGTAAATGTACCATCTCCGTTGGAGGTGTATTTGGCATTTTGCCCCTCTTTTATCATCATGTTCAAAGCCTCGCTCTGAACCTTGTTAATTGCGTCATCCTTTGCCTGAGTCACGACCTTGCCAACCTGTTCAAAGGAAATACCACTGTAGACTAGCAAGCCTGCAATCACAATAATGACGATCAGCCATTTTACGAGAGTTCTTACAATCTTCAATATGACTAACAATAGGACAAGCCCAATCACTATATACAGCCAGTTATCCTGAACGATCTGCCAATTATGTTCCAAAAACTCTGACCAGACGTTCTTATCCATTCGCTACACTCCCGTTTCCAACTACATGATTCAAATTGCAAAATTGTCTCTGTAATTATACATGATTACGCAATGTCCTGTCAGCTTAGGTCTTATACATACCTTGTCAATCAATTCTTGTCCATACAAAGTGGTCTATGTTCGTCCAATCTGGCGTACAACTTAGGAAGGGCCAATACGAAGTAACATGAAAGTTTACATTTAGGAAAGGGGGTCATTCACATGAAAACAGCCCTCTGGCTGTATCTCTTCTTGTTCATTGCCTTTTTTGATCTGCATGCACAATATCCTATTTTGACACCATTCGCCATCTCTCTGGGGGCAGCGCCTACCTTTATCGGTTGGATGATGGGAATTTACTCTCTGACTCACCTGCCTGGCAATTTGATGGCAGGTCCCAAAGTCGACAAACACGGCAGTCGCCGATATATTATGTTCAGCCTGACAGCCGCAGGCCTGATCCTGATCATTCAATCGTACATCCATACACCGTGGGAATTGCTTTTTCTGCGTGCGATTAGTGGTTATGTGTTGGCCTTTTTATCTCCAGCCTGTCTGGCCATGCTGGCGCAACTGTCCGATCATCCGGTTACGCAGGGAAAATATATGTCGGGACATGGTGTTGTCCACACGTTGGCCTCAGTTCTATCTCCAGCTGCGGGCGCATTTATCGTAGCCAGCTTTGGCTTTAGCGAGACATTTAGCTCCCTTGGTATCATTCTCGTAATCACGGGGCTTATGGCTTATTTCACCTTACCCAAAAAAGCACCCGCTCCGCAGGCCCAATTATCTGATGGTCATACGACACCTGCTCCACAGTCAGCAGCACAGACCCGGTTACCCTTCAATTGGCGTTACCTGCTTCTACCTTTTGTTTTGGCGTGCGCACAAGGCATTTTATTTTACGAGATCCCATTACGAAATAACGGTTCTGCGTCCATGATGTCCACCGGATTGCTCTTTTCCATCATCAGTTTGGGAGCACTCTGTACGCTCAGTTTGCTTTTTCTGAACAAATATTCACCGATGGTAAGGTTAATTTGCGGCATTATTCTGATGTCTTTAAGCTTCTACGCACTCGCCACCACGCCTGAAGCGACCATAGGCATCACCCTGTTTATTTTGGGAACAGCCAAAGGCATCATTTTTCCAGCGCTGGCCTCTCTTTTCATACGAATCGGAGGGGCTCGATTGGGCAAAACCTTTGCCCTACAATCCATTGCAACGTCTATCGGCTCCTTTGCCGGGCCTGTACTGGCGGGTCAGCTTCCGGATCACATATCTCCTTTTTTTATCGCATTTCTAATTTTGATGACTGGTCTACTATTCGTTCCTGTTCAGCGATTATCTCCTACACCACCACTATCTGCCTCGGGTCCTTACCATTCCTAATTATAACTAAGGGGCCATGCTGAGATGCTACCTTTAAAGCCCAAAATACGTTCTAGAGGGCTTACGCACAGTACCTAATACCCTGCTCCTCATAGACTAATTTGACTGAACAATTCAATACAAAGGGAGGTGCAGCCCATGAGCCACTGTCATCCTGTAAGCCCTTGCCCTGTTTTTGGAACTTCAACTGGTACCATTCTTGTTCTTTATATTCTGCTCGTCATCATTCTTCGTACTTGCTGGTTCTAATGTTCTAATTAGCCCTAACATCCGGCTTTGTAACCCATGCCTGCCACTTACGGCAGGCTGTTTTGTTGTTTTTTGCATGAGAACCCCTTTTAGAGCTAAACTATACACATATTCTTTCATTTCCCGGGGAATTTCGAGCACAGGCATCAAGCAAGGGGTGAGCAAAATGGCGATAACCGTGATTGTCGAAGGAAAAAATGACCGCAGTAAACTCCGCCGATTACTCGATCCGGAGGTCAACATTTTATGCACCTTCGGCACACTAAACTCAATAAAATTAGAATCCCTCCGCCAGCGGACCAAGCATGACGAAATATTTTTATTTATGGACAACGACAGCTCAGGGAAAAAAATAAGAGGTGTGCTTGCAGACGCTTTTCCGGATGCCCTTCATATGTATACACGCAAAGGCTATGCAGGCGTAGAAGGTACTCCAGATGAATATGTAATTGCCCAGCTGGAAAAAGCAGGGCTTGAGGAATACATTGTATACCCTCCTGTTCTTTAGTCCTGCAAATAACAAAAAAGCTGTCCTCAGGTCAATTTCATGCCTGTTGGACAGCTCTATATAGTACAGCTTCTAAGATTGGTATTAGAACTTATGAACCGTATCAACGATCATCAGCAAGAAGCTGAGTGTCAAATGGTTAATGGAAAAGAAAAATACTTTTTTTGCCCACGAATCCGTTTCTTCTTTCTTAATCGTAAAGCCTTTAAAGGCATAAAACGCCCAAAGCACGGACAGTAACACGGACACGATCATAAAAATCATACCGGCATATCCATAAGCATACATAAGGATGGGTACCGGGATCAGCAGCACAATATAAGGAATCATCTGAATCTTAGTCCGATGGATGCCTTTCACGACTGGCAGCAATGGAAATCCTGCTGCGCGATATTCCTCAACTCTGCGAATGGCAAGTGCCCAGAAGTGAGGAGGTTGCCATAAGAACAGTAGTGCGAATAAGAGCCAAGCACCCATGTCAATACGGCCCGATGCGGCCACATAACCAATTACCGGAGGCATAGCCCCAGAAATACCGCCAATGGATGTACTCCATGTAGAGGAACGTTTCAACCAGAGTGTATAGATGCCAACGTAGACAAACATACCCAATATGCCCAGTAGTCCTGCCTTCACACCAGAGAAGAAGAATAAAACAGCCAATCCGACAATACCCAAAATAATAGCGTATGACAACACCGTTGTAGGGGTCAGACGTCCTGTTGGCAGTGAGCGATTACGTGTGCGCTCCATCTTCAAATCCAACTCACGGTCAAAGTAGTTGTTAAAGACACAAGAAGACGCCATAACCAGCATTGTACCTAAGAGTGTAAGAATTAACTTTATATAGTCAACGTCCCATTGCGATGCCAACCAAAAACCACCGAAGGCTGCAACCAGATTAGTACGAAGGATGCCTGGCTTGGTAACTGTAATAAAATCTTTCCAAGTTCCCGCCTTACCGGGTGGTTTAGATTTTACAGAATAGGTAGCCGCATCCGAAGAAGTCTTATAACTAATATTATCCATTGTGAGTAACTCCCCCTTAGAGATGTATGAATTCGGGAGTAAGTTGAACTCCGATATAAATTTTATCATATACCTACCCCAAAAAGTTTGACAGAAAACGCACAAAACGTTCACAATTCAGATGGCAAATCACCCCTGCTGATCGTTTACAGTAAATTTGGGTAGTAATAAGTACAGGAAACAATACAAAAGGAGCGACAGATATGGATACAGCCACACACTTTGTCATGGGAGTCGGGTTGGCCGGGCTGGCCTATACTGATCCTGTCGTCGCCGGAGATCCCAAACTAGCAGCGGTCATACTGCTCGCTACAGTCGTAGGGTCACAAGCTCCGGATTTTGACACCTTGCTTCGGTTGAAAAATAATGCAGCGTATATTCGCAATCACCGTGGACTGTCGCATTCTATCCCCTTCTGGTTGATATGGATCTTGTCCATAACGGGACTGATTTGCCTGATCTTCAGGGATGTACCCCCAGGTCATGTAGCATTATGGGTAACGATTGCCGTCTGTCTGCATGTATTCACAGATTTATTCAATACGTACGGAACCCAGGCATTTCGGCCGTTTACGAATAAGTGGATATCTTGGAATATCATCCATATTTTTGATCCCTTTATTTTCGGCACCCATGTTGCTGCGATCATGCTGTGGATCACCGGATTGGTTCCGCCCGCCCCCTTATTTATTACGCTGTACGTCATTATTGGCCTGTATTACATTTGGCGAACCTGGAGTCATTTTTTTACCAGAAAAGCGGTACGTGATATGGACAATAAACATCAGGAAGGCGACACCTATTATATCATTCCCACGGTATCATGGAACCGGTGGCATGTGGTAAAAGCTCATCAGAATGGAAGCTATGACATTGGCGGATTAAATGGCAAGCATTTATTTTGGACGAAACACGCAACTCCATCCACACATCCAGCCGTAGAGGCCTCCAAATCCTATCGCGATGTGCAAGCATTTCGCTATTTTTCCTCCTTTGCCGTTGCCGAGGTGGAAGAACTGGAGTGGGGCTATATTGTGCGATGGGGAGACGTCAGGTATCGACACCGGAGGCAATATCCATTTGTGGCGGTGGTCGCGATGGATAAGCAATTCGGACTGATCAACAGTTATATTGGATGGCTCAGTGACGAAAAGATGCAAAAACGTCTTTCCTTGCATACGAATTAAAAATATTTCCAAGCTAACAATAGGCCGAGTGTATTACAGACAGCAAGTCTCCCTTAAACGGGGGCTTGCTGTTTTTTTGACTATTCCCGTAAAAAAAGTATTTCATGAAAGCGCCCTCTTGACGAAGCAGACTAACGTGATTCACAATGGTCATAAACATGCGCAAAAAAATCCGGAGCATGATTGCTCCGGATTTTCTTCATCACAGCTGCTCATAATACAGCTTCCAAGATGGGAGTGTTTATGTGTATTACTGCAAGCGGCTGCTGCCCGACAAGGATTGTTCTGCTTGTTGGACCAGCTTTTTCGTGATGTATCCCCCAAGAGAACCTGTTTCGCGGGAAACGACATTACCGAAGTAACCGTCCTGAGGGATGGTGATGCCAAGTTCTTGAGCTGCCTCATATTTTAATTGTTGTAAAGCGGCGTTGGCCTGCGGTACTTGCAGGTTGTTTGAACGACGTCTGCTCATATTTGAATCTCCTTTCAGTTCTTTGTGAGTGAGGTTCATTGCAAGCTTGCAAGATTATTATGGCTCACTTACATCTACTTATTCCTGAAATTCAACATTCGAAGGCTGGAGGTTTTTACCATGAGCAAAGGTCTATCCCTATGGTTCGCCGTTTCATCCATTGTCCTGCTGACAGCAGCCGCTATATCCATCAGCTATTCTGCATGGCTTGCTATATTACTGGGACTTTTATCTGTCGGTAATATCGGCTGGGGCTTCGTAATCAAGGCCCGACAACGCCGTTCTTAAGTTAATTTGTAGAAGACCCCATCTGTCTGTCTTCAATTGGCTCTAGCGTAGACGTGGCAAAAAGCCCATGCGCTCTTTGACCGCAGACAGCGTGACTTCAGCAGCTTCTTGAGCACGCTCTGCGGATTGGGCTAAAATATGTCCAATTTCACCGGATTCCCGGATATCGCGATAGCGCTGCTGAATCGGTTCAAGCATAGCTACAACCGTCTCTGCCAGTTCTTTTTTAAATGTCCCGTACATTTGGCCTTCATAGCGATCCTGCACTTCTTGGAGCGACAAACCGGAACATTGGCTGTAAATGCCCATCAGATTACTAATTTCCGGTTTATTGGCTGGATCATATCTAACCTCACTGCCCGAATCGGTAGTAGCGCGGCTGATTTTTTTGCGTATGACTTTTGGATCGTCCAGCAGTGCAATAAAACTGCCTGCATTCGGATTACTCTTACTCATTTTCTTGGATGCATCATCCAGGGACATAATTCTCGCCCCTACTTCAGGGATATACGGCTCGGGAACAGTAAAATAATTTCCATAACGGTGATTAAAGCGGCCCGCTAAATCACGTGTCAGCTCCAGATGCTGTTTTTGGTCGTCGCCTACTGGGACAAGGTCCGCATTGTAGAGCAAAATGTCAGCTGCCATCAATGACGGATATACGAACAGCCCTGCTCCTACGGAATCCTTGCCAGCGGCTTTGTCCTTAAACTGAGTCATACGCTCCAGCTCGCCCATATTCGTCAGTGTTGTCATCAACCATCCCAGCTCAGCGTGCTGAGGAACATGGGATTGTAAAAAGACATTGGATTTCTCTGGGTTAATACCCGCTGCGATAAATAATGCCGCTACCGCCTCCGACTGCTCACGTAATTGAGCTGGTTCCTGCGGTACAGTAATCGCATGAAGGTCTACGACCATAAAGTAACATTGATGATCCTCTTGCAATTTGACAAAGTTTTTCATTGCGCCGATGTAATTACCCAAAGTAAGTTGTCCACTAGGCTGAATACCTGAAAGTACGGTTTTCATATTCTTCCTCCTCCGATTATTTCAATATTTTAGAACGCAAAAAGGCCCCGCATCCTCAAGGGACGCGAGACCGTGGTACCACCCTTATTCATTGCTGTCAGCCTATGAGTTGTCGGAGCTATCCTACGTGGCCGCTGCAATCTTGAAGCTCCGTTAACGAGGAGCAATCGGCCGTCATACTGAGGAAAGTAAAATCCTGTTCTGTGCGGCACTCCAAGGTCCATTCAGCAGTGCAGGCTCGCCGATTCTCATCCACCACCGGCTTTCTGAAGAGCTTATGCAAAAGCTTACTTGTCCTCATCATCGTGTTATCCATGTCATTTCTTTCTAAGCTACATTAATGATAATTCCGCTTACTGTTATTGTCAAATGACGATTGTGCCATATGACCAAAAATCTGTTATCATAATGACACGAAGCTTCAACCGATTATAGTGGACAAAGGAGCATGAATATGAAACAAGTGACCAAAGAACACTGGAACGGTTACGACACGTATGTTTTACATAGTGGTGAATTGGAAGTTACAATGATCCCTCGTCTGGGGAATAATATTATCTCCGTGCGTGATCTGAAGCTGAACCGGGATATCGTACGTCGACCTGGCGAGGAAGAATTGGCATTTTATTTACAAAAGCCATATCATTTTGGCTTACCTATTTTGATTCCTCCTGGCCGAATTCGCAAAGGACAATTTGAGTTTGACGGCGTCCCATATCAGTTTGACCGTAATACAGCCAACGACAATCATATACACGGTCTGCACCGTAATCAATCCTGGCGTTGCAGCGATATTGAAGAGGATGAAGAAGGTTGCAGCGTAACAACCGAGTTTCTGACAGAAAGTGATCCGCACTGGATGGAACAATACCCCATTCCTTTGCGGCTGGAAATGACATATCGTTTGCAGGGAACTGTATTAAGCCAAACGCTGCGCGTCACTAATCTAGGTGAAAAAACAGCCCCATTCGGCTTGGGATACCACACTTGGTTTATGGTGGATGGAGAACCTCAGCGCTGGCGCCTGAAGCTACCGGTGAATGGAGTATATGAACAGGATGCTGAGCAGCTGCCTACAGGTGTCATTACTTCTTTAGATCATTTGGAACAGCTCTCCTCAGGTTTATCTTTGAAAGGAACAAATTTGGATACTGTGCTGCGAGCAGCGGAAGGCCCTGCTGAAGCTGTTTTGACTCGTGATGATGGCTATCAAATCCGCTACACCGCAGATGAGCAATACTTTAAGTATTGGGTACTATATACCAAAGGGGAATGCGATCAGTATCTTTGCATTGAGCCTTATACCTGGCTATCTGATGCTCCCAATTTTCCTGACCCAGTCGGAGATGGTGGGCTGATTCGTCTGGAGCCTCAACAATCCATCGACCTCAAAACTCAGATTCATATCATATATCCTTAATTTCCCTATAGTCGCTTTTCTTCCTTCGGCGCATATTTTCATAACTCTGTCGCATACTAACCTCATCACAGCCGAAGGAGGTGACTACACATGTATGAAGCCAATCAAGGCAGAGGACGTCGTAGCAATACTCTGGTCGTTCCTCAAGCCAACAACGCATTGCAACAATTGAAATATGAAGCTGCGCAAGAACTGGGCATCACCATTCCGGCAGACGGTTACTATGGTGATATGCCGTCCCGTGAAGCTGGGTCTCTGGGAGGCTATATCACTAAACGCTTAGTACAGCTGGCCGAACAGCAATTATCAGGTCGTTCAGGTCAATAAGCGTCATTATTCCACATGAGCATTCCGTTATCGTAATTTACCAAAATGCGTTATAACGGGTATATAACAAAGGCGGTCTTCCTTCGGAAGGCCGCTTTTCTTTGCTCTTTTTAATGTCGATAGTTATTCAGATTTAGCCACGCGATATGTAGGCTTGTTATAGCGGATCATGAGATTCGCCATGTTGTAGTTAGACTCTAATGTTGCATCTACCAAGATTGTTCCTTGTCTGATGGCAAAATCGAAAGCAATCTCACCATGAGTCCAGCTACGCTTGTGATTTAGCGTTTCCAGGGCCATACGCCGAAAATGGTCCCGATGCTCTACAGATAAGCCTGGGTCTACTGCTGCAAATGTGCCACCTTTGCCTGCAATTGGATTATGCCGAATCCCAAATTTACCAACCACATTGTTCCGTATTTGTACAAATACGATCCCTGACGATAAACCCGCCAATTCATTATCCAATTCTTTAAAAACAATATCCATCTGCCTCGCCAACGACAATTGACCTACTTCATCCATCAAAAACCCTCCTATATACCTTATATGAAAATATTTAATAGGTCTTACGGCTCAATTATATGCGAAGGTTTTTAAGCTTACAATCAAATTCAACATAATTGGGTATTTATAACTATTTTCTAAGTATATCCATCATTTTAAATTTCGCTAACAGGTAGCATCAATTGCACTTCGACATTTTGCGACTTTATTCATCATCCTCTGCAAAAATCACAAAAAAGGCCCCCCTTACGGGAGACCTTCTAAAATGTAACACGGTTATTTTGTCATTTGCAAAAATTGCTCAATATCCTGAACAGTAACTTGTGCGGCGTTACGCCAGAAGTCAGCCTGTGTTAAATCGGTCCCCAAGTGCTTGGAGGCCAGTTCTTCTACTGTCATGCGACCTGTATCACGCAGCAAAGCATCATATTGGTCAGCAAAGCCATCCGGATTTTCCTTCGCAAAAGCGTAAATCCCTGCACTGAACATATACCCGAATGTGTATGGGAAGTTGTAGAAAGGAGTTTCCGTAATATAGAAGTGCAGCTTGGAAGCCCAAAAATGAGGATGAGCCTCATCCAGAACCCCACAAAACGCTTCACGCTGCGCTTCTTCCATCAACTCGCTTAATTGCTGTGCTCCTACAACACCTTTTTTCCGCAGCTCGTAAAAACGGGTTTCAAACAGGAAACGGGCATGAATGTTCATAAAGAAGGCTACACCACGCTGAATTTTATCCTCCAGCAAAGCTACCTTCTCCTGACCCTCAGCAGCTTCCAGCAGAGCATCTGATACAATCAGTTCTGCCAGCGTCGATGCTGTCTCAGCCACGTTCATAGCATAATTTTGATTCAATGGATGCAATTCATTCATCACATGTTGATGATAACCGTGTCCTAGCTCATGGGCCAGTGTCGAAACGTTGGATGGTGAACCGGCATAGGTCATAAAAATACGGGTTTCTTTGCTTAGACGCAGAGATGTACAAAACCCGCCTGGACGTTTGCCTGGACGATCCTCTGCTTCGATCCAGCTTTTCTCAAAAGCCATCTGGGCAAAGTCAGCCATTCTCGAACTAAATTTACCAAATTGCTCAACAATCGTTGCGGCTGCATCGTCGTAAGGGATTTTAGTGGTCGATGTTCCCAGCGGAGCTTCAATGTCATGCCAGGACAGTTTTTCTAAGCCTAGCAGCTTGGCTTTCCGCTCCAGGTATTTGACTACAATAGGCTTTGTTTCATTAATCACCTGCCACATCGTATCCAACGTTTGGGCTGACATACGACTGATTTCCAGCGGTTCCTTAAGCACGTCTGTCCAGCCCCGGTTTTCATATAGCTTGAGGCGGAAACCTGCCAGATGATTCAGCGTATCGGCACAGTAGTCCTCTACCTGAGTCCATGCCTCTTCCCAACGTGCAAATACGTCTTTACGTACGCTGCGATCTGCTTCATCCAGTTTATTCGCTGCCTGACCTACAGACAGATGTACAATTTCACCATTTTCAGGCACCGGGATCGTCATATTTTTGACAATGGTATCATAAAAGTCACCCCAGCCATGGTAGCCATCCACTGCCAAATCCAATGCAAGGCTCTCCAACTCAGGAGCCATTTTTTCGCGCGCTTCGTTCCGGTATTCAGTCAGGACAAAAGAAATCGGCTTGATCGCTTCGCGCTCCATCCACTTCTGCCAAATGTCTTCACTGGTTTGTGCCAGCAAGTTCTGGAAAGCGACTAAAGCACTTTTTCCTTGGGCATACAACGAATTGACACGCGCCCCCAGTTGAACAGCCAGCTTGTCATGCTGATTTTGAGCAGTTAAACAAGATACAAAAGAACCTGCCTGCGATGCTCCATTAAACAGCTCCTGTATGCTATTCAGAACACTATCCAGACGCTCGGTATCCAACACCGTTTGTGGCACTTTGGCTACTTTAAGCTGGGATTGCAGCTGTTGGACCTTGCTCTCCAGTTCTTCCAAAAATGCATGAAATGAGGCAGAGGAAGAGCCTCCGCTAAAAATAGATTCCAAATCCCATGTTTGCTTTAACGGTGTTTTCATAATAGTTCCACCTTTCTTTTTTGGCGAATTCATGTGGTTTCATATACAATAAAGCTACATCGTGATGGTACAATCACTACAATTAGGAGGAAAACAGGATGAGACCCTTACAAATTTCGCCGGAAACGGCTGTGAAATTATCCGAAAAACTCGGCATTCCGCTGGAACACCTTATGCATACACCCCAGCACATTTTGATGCAAAAGCTGGCCGAACTAGCTAAAGAAGAAGCCGCTGGCTCGAACGGCGGAGAATCGGACAAATCATGATTCCTTTTGATAAAACCTGGCCTTATGACATTGTCATGGGAGATGTTTATGTACAGTCTTGTCCGTTTTGCAACCATGATAACGTCTTGCTGCCCCTGAAGCCCAAAGAGCTTAAGCTCATTCATGAAGGCATGAAAAAGCTGCTTGTGTTTCCATGCTGCCATAACAAGGTTACTTTGGTGGATTGTGACGACGATTATTTGCTGTCAGATACCACGTTGCGCCATCATTAATTCATGAGGCAGTTGCAAGATAACTCGTTTTACAAACAAGGTGTGAACCATGAGCCTAAATTGGTCATAGTGCACACCTTTATTTCTTCAAGAGGAGCTTGCGTTCTGCATTTCCTCAGGTAGCTGGAAGTTTTTTGCCAGCATTTGTTCACGCAGGACAGACCACTGTTCACGAGAAGCTCTAATCATCGCTGCATCCATAATTTTCTTATCATTAATGACACGCGAAAACCAGCGCACTGCTTCGTTAAAGTTCCCCGTACGTCGATGCAGTTCACCAATCAGATAAAGCAGTTTGGCATTATTCGCACCAACGCCCTCCAGCTCATAGACTCGAACATAGGAATCCAAACTAAATTTGAGAAAGCGAAGCTCCTGCTCCTCATTCCCCTGGTATCTGTACATCCATGCAATATGCTGCAATAGACTGGCTACTACGCGTTCCTTTTCTCCGATGACCTGTGCACAGAGTAAACCCAACTTGTACGTTTCTAACGCCTCTTCCCAGCTACGATGCCCGCCATATTCGCGAGGCTGCCAGCGATTACCGATTTTATCCTTAAATAGCTTGGTTTGCTGATCGCTTAACTGAACGGTAGAGTGCTCTGTCGAAGTAAATCCACAATGAGGACAGACCCGTACGACATAAAAATCGGGATTTTCGTTCTTATAATAAGCGCAAAAATCTGAATCGGTACGAATAGCCTTCTTTAGGCTTGGTCTGACACGGGATGTCTGAAATTCTTGTTCGCATTGCGGACAGACGATTTTGATCTGATATAACGGTTCAAGTTCCAATGTTTTTACAACCCTCTCCAAAATTCGGCAATCCCCGAAAGCTTACGGGGTATTTACAAAATGATGCGCAGGACCGGACAAACGACTAAGTATGATGGAACGAAGCGGCTCCTCAATTCCCGTATCCGTTAACGCATCTGCCATACAAGACAACCATGCCTCTGCTCGCTCCTCCGTCACGGGGAACTTCATATGTCTGGCACGTAACATCGGATGACCATATGCATCAGAAAAGAGGGACGGCCCTCCAAAAAACTGGCTCAGGAACATAAATTGCTTTTCCTTTACCGGCTCCATGTCTTTAGGAAACAGGGGACTTAACAACGGATCTTTATAAACTCTCGGGTAGAAGGCCTCAATAATAGCACGAATACCTTCCGCACCCCCAAGGTTGTCATAAATGCTCAGGCTAGGATTCACTTTTCCTCCAACTTTCTGTGCTATGGTAATAAATATACACTCGTATTATAACAAAAAACAAAAAATGACGCTAAAAATAAGCGTCATTTTATCAATTTAACATATGAAGAGGTTTGCTTCACTGCACATCGCTTCGTCATTCCATGAATACCACTAATAACTCCGCCAATCCTCTTCACCGGGATGGACGAGAGAGGCACGAATGACATACACAAAAGCACATACAAACAGACCGGCAACGATACTCATCCTGATCACTCCATCCTTAAGGTTATGGAATCGTTGTTTTCTTATTTTAACATACTCTTTACAAAAAAACAGCATTCCATGTAATCGTTTTCTTTACTTTTTTGTACTCTTTGTCCATCCTCGACATAGGTATAATAGTACAACTCCAAAGGAGGGGCCTCTATGTCGCTGTACCGCCGTTTCTCGCTTCCTTTGCTCATCCTTATGCTGTTATTCCTATTCATACTGATGGCCGCGTATCCGCAATCTTCTTTGAATGCCGGGCTTCGCGGTCTTGCCATCTGGTGGGATGTGCTGTTCCCGTCCCTATTCCCATTTTTCGTTATTTCCGAGCTTCTTCTCGGCTTTGGAATTGTCCATTTCATAGGTGCGCTACTGGACCCACTGATGCAGCCTCTATTCCGTGTACCTGGGTGCGGGGGGTTTGTCGCGGCGGTCAGTTGTGCATCCGGCTACCCTATAGGGGCCAAATTAACCGCTAAGTTGTGGGAACAAAAATGGATCACTCGCATTGAAGGTGAACGTTTGGTCGCGTTTACGACTTCCTCTGATCCAATATTTCTGATTGGTGCAGTTTCTGTTGGCTTCTTCCATCAACCCGAAATTGCACTCGTCCTGGGAGCGGCCCATTACGGTGGCGTTCTCATCATCGGACTACTCATGCGCTTCCATGGTTCCCGTTCAGAGAAAAACGATATTCGCAGCGAACGCTCTCAACCTCCTCAAAAAGCCTGGTCGAAGTCTGCTAACACATTAACAACAGGTCTCAATAAACAGCCTGGGCCACTGCGCCAAGCGTTATATGCCATGCATACAGCACGTTTGGAAGATGGCCGTCCATTGGGTGAGTTGCTTCGTCAGGCGATTGCTTCCTCCCTACGCCTTATTATTGTCGTAGGAGGGCTGGTTGTATTCTTCTGCGTCATTTTAGAAGCTTTGACGAACTCCGGCTTAATGAGCGGGCTTCACCTGCTTACGGCTAGCCTATTGTCTGCCTGTGGTCTTCCTCCTACATTAACAGAGTCCATCGTAGGTGGTATTTTTGAAGTCACTTTAGGTGCGCAAGCTGCAGGTGAAGCTGCAACAGCGGCATTACCGTTCAAGGTAGCCGCAGCAGCTTTTGTTCTCTCCTGGGGCGGGCTATCCGTCCATGCACAGGTTGCAAGTATTTTAAATATGACGAATCTCCGCTATATGCCTTTTTTGCTGGCCCGGGCTGCGCACGGGATCATCTCTGCACTGCTAGCTCTCGTATTATGGCGCCCATTAATGGGGCAGGGAGGCTCTCCGGTCTTTTCTCCGGTACACGATATCGCATGGTCCCCTGGCTTCTCGTCCGCTATGCTGCTGCACAGTCTGCTGCTTCTTGCCTGCATACTGGCCGGAATGCTTGCTCTCTCCTGGTTAAGCGTGGGTACAAGTCGCTTATTCATACGATTGAAAGGAACACACCGGCAATGAACGATTGTGTTCTTGCTCATAATTGATTATGATCGATATATACCCATGACAAAGGAGCTTTTCATCTTGAGATATTATGTTCTGGATCGCGGGGATCAGCACTCCATGGACTTGAGTCAGCAATTTCACCGTCTTGCCCAAGAAAAGAATTTCAAGCTGGATGCCGAATCGCCGGAAATCGTCGTGTCTATTGGAGGCGATGGTACGATGCTTCATGCGTTTCATACCTTCATTGACCGCATTCCGGATATTGCCTTTGTTGGTGTACATACCGGTCATCTGGGCTTTTACGCGGATTGGCGTGCGGACGAGCTGGAGGAGCTAATCCACCTGATGAGCCAAAGCGGATCTAAGGGACCGCTTAACCCGAGAATCGTTAAGTACCCACTGATTGAGTTGGAAATTCACAAGAAGTCAGGCAATGCTTCTTTTATTGCCTTAAATGAGTTTACATTAAAAGGGGTAGATGGCACGGTCGTTGCCCAAGTAGATATTAACGATATCACCTTTGAGATGTTCCGTGGTGATGGTATATGTGTTTCTACACCTTCAGGAACAACCGCCTATAATAAAGCACTTGGCGGAGCTATGGTTCACCCTACCATTGAAGCATTACAGTTGACTGAGATCGCTTCCATTAATAACCGTGTGTACCGGACATTGGGATCCCCCCTGCTACTGCCAAAACATCATCATTGTGATATTTTTTCACGGAAAGATCAGCGTCTTTTACTGACTGTAGATCACCTGAACTTTCCTGTGGATGACTTGATCTCTGTTCGATGTCAGGTTGCAAGTCAGAAGATCAGCTTCGCTCGTTACCGTCCTTTCCCATTTTGGGATCGGGTACGCAACGCTTTCCTCAATTAGAACCTGCAAAAGAGCCGATCCTGGCTCTTTTTTTTAATCGATCAGGAGGGTACTCCCTCCATCCTTAGCCTTCTCCGACCCCATCGGGCCAGCCTATTGGGAGATATACAAGAAAGACACGTCTTACACAACAGACGGGTCTTTCTTTTTTAGAAAATAGTAACGGCAGAATAGATGAGCAACAGACACATGATCGTATTGATGATTTTATCGTATTTTGTAAAAATCTTTTTAAAAGCCGAACCAAATATCGCCCACAGTAATAATGCTTTACAACCTATGAGGATGGCTAAACACATCAAAAAGAGCACAGCACCATTTGAATCATGATACGGAAGTATGAAAGTAGACATCGCTATCAGAAAAAACAAGATACTTTTTACATTAAAGATTTGGAAAAGTAAACCTGAGAAGAATGAAAACTGACGGTACGTATCCTGATCATCACTTTTTTTGGGCAGAGCAATTTTCCAAGCCAGATATAATAAATATGCAGCACCAATGACTTTAAAGTAAGGTTCTACCCTAGGTAACCACTGATATAAGCGTGTAGTTAACAAGGTGGTTACTGCACCAAGAATAATAAACCCGGAAATAATTCCAATTATGAAATGCATCGATCCCTTGAATCCGAATCTTCTTGCTTCATTCATCATCAACAAATTACTGGGTCCTGGAGTAAAAGATGTAATAATGACATACGAAAGGAATGCTGCAAAATCCATTTTAGTTAGACTCTCCTCTAAATCAAAGATGGTTGAATAAGGTTTGTTATTCATTGTAATATAGGTCTATTTATCGGTAAAATTGAAATACATGAATTAATCCATTGATTTTTATGATACTATCAGACATAGCTAATTGAAATTTAAGTGGGTGAAGTAGTGGAAATACGCCATTTTGTTACATTCAAAAAAGTTATTGAATCGGGGAGCTTCACACAAGCAGCAGTATTATTGGGTTACACTCAATCTACAGTGACTTCTCATATTCAGGCTCTGGAAGAACATATCGGGGCACCCCTGTTTGATCGAATGGGACGAAAAATAAAATTGACAGATGTCGGAAAAAGGTTACTGGGTTATGCAGAAGAAATTTTAAATACTTATCACAAGATTGAAAACATTACAAATGACGAGAAGGCAGTGCGAGGAGAGTTAAAAATAGCGGCTCCTGAGTCTCTAACGGTCTATCGTTTAGAACCGATATTAAGTGAAT
Source organism: Paenibacillus sp. ALE2 (assembly GCF_054113385.1). Taxonomy (NCBI): domain Bacteria; kingdom Bacillati; phylum Bacillota; class Bacilli; order Caryophanales; family Paenibacillaceae; genus Paenibacillus; species Paenibacillus sp. ALE2. The sequence continues at coordinate 2,707,405 of NZ_CM134213.1, read as the reverse complement.
ATAGGACTAAATATCCCCATGTGCGTATTAAACTTAGTAATGCCGCCTGTGGAGATAATCAAAAAGCGATCCTGAATGGGAGTGCAGATCTCTCGTTTGTCATGTTGCCGGAATTACATGATTCTAATTTAATTGTTCATTCCTTAATGGAAGAACCTATTGTCATTGTAGCAAGTCCTGACTCTACAATAAGTGTTTTAAATAAACAGCTTACTGAGGTCTTGATCACCAACGGAAAAGACTGTATTTACCGTGCCATGTTTGAAAACTACCTAGAAGAGCGAGGGATTACGCCTTCACAAATGATGGAGCTGTGGAGTATTGAAGCCATCAAAAAGTGTGTAATGAGTGGGCTAGGTATTACTTGTTTACCTTTCATGACAGTTGCAGAGGAACTTCATCAAGAAAAATTAAAGATCATTCACTGTGACGGTGGCTTTCCAAAAATTTTTTCTCAAATGGCTTATCACAAAAACAAGTGGATTTCTCCCGCCTTATTGAAATTCATTGATATTACTGTAAAACATGCAAAAAGCTGGTCATAAACCATTGGCGGCTTGGGGTGAACTTACAAACAAAACGGCTCCTGAAAATTCAGGAACCGTTTTGTTGTGGAGATGTGAATGTTTTATTTTTTTGATGCTGGCCCTCGGGTTCACGCGAGACACGAACTTGCCGTCCCTCCCGATTTTCCTTTGGCTGCCGATCATAGCGTGGCCCACGCGATTCCTTTTTATCGAAATTCCCCTGTGGATTGCGCTGCCTACGTGGTTCCCGGGCTTGAGGCCCTTCCCCCGAACTTCGCCCATCCTTTGCTTCACGCGGTTCCCTTGGCTGGCGCGAATCACGTGCTTCACGCTGCCGATTTCCTTCACGTCCTTCTCTGGATGGGCGACTTTCGCGAGCTTCACGTGGCTGTCGTTCACGTACTTCCTGCGCATCCTTCGGTTCCCTACGTTGCAACTCGCGTAGTTGACGGGCTTCTGTAGGCTGTTCCACTCGCGACTCCTCTGTAGCTGCGGAATCCTGCTGTGGTTGTGGCCTTTCCGTTTGTCCAGCTGAAGGCTGCGATACCTCTTGGCGCTCTTCGGAATCTAACGTCCCCGCTTGTTCCCTTTGAGCATCTACCAACTGCTGGATGTCGGGAGGAACGAAGTCATCACTGGTGTCGTTATTATTTTCAACTTCACGGCTTTTTTGCAACACAAAATAGGCACAGCCAAAATTGCAGTATTCATTAATATAATCGTCCAATACCACAATGGATGTATCTTTATTGGCTTTGGGGTGCCCTTCTCGATAAAACCCCTTCAGACGAAGCTGATTGTAACCCCAATCGCCAATAATATAATCATAGCGATCCAACACTTCACTATATCGATCACGAAAGGCTTCGGGATTCCATCCGTTCTTGTGATCCTGCAACACTTCATAGTTTTTACCACCGATTTGAAACAAGCTATTCTGACCGCCTTTCCCGGATCAAACCTGCGAAAGGGCGCTTTCTTCCTTATGCTGAGCGGCCGACTTCACCTGCTCATGCGCTTGGTAGGAGCTGCGGACCATCGGACCGGATTCGACGTGGCTGAATCCTCGCTGTAATCCCTCTTCCTTTAACTTCGCAAAATCTTCCGGTGGATAATATTTTTGCACATATAAATGTTTCTCGGATGGCTGCAAGTATTGACCAATTGTCATAATGTCACAATCGACTTTGCGCAGATCATCCATGGTTTGTAAGATCTCGTCCCACTCTTCTCCGACACCTAACATGATGCTTGATTTCGTTGGGATCGCCGGATTTAATTGTTTTGCACGTTGAAGCAGCTCCAGAGAGCGGTGATATTTCGCTTTAGCCCGAACCTTGTCGGACATGCGTTCCACCGTTTCAATATTATGATTCAAAATATCTGGCTTGGCATCCATGACGATTCGCAGCGACTCAATGTCGCCCATAAAGTCGGGAATCAATACTTCTACACTGCAAAAAGGTAATCGGCGGCGAATCGCACGAACCGTTTCTGCAAATATTGTAGCGCCCCCGTCTTTCAAATCATCGCGGGCCACACTGGTTACGACACAGTGTTTTAAATTCATGTTCTCAGCCGCTTCTGCGACGCGTTCAGGCTCCTGCAAGTCCAGTTCCGTAGGCATTCCCGTATTTACTGCGCAAAAACGACACGCACGCGTACAAATATCACCCAAAATCATAAATGTAGCTGTCCTGTTGGCCCAGCATTCATATATATTAGGGCATCGTGCCTCCTCACATACGGTATGTAATGTCTTGGAACGCATCATGCTCTTGATTTCCTGATAGTTATCGCCTGTCGTAAGTTTAATACGAATCCAATCGGGTTTAGCTTCCTTCACTTTTTTAGACAATGGCATAGACCTTCTTTCTGATAAGCTTAAGCTGTCATTGCCATACATTATAGCATGAAAGCCATGGAAAAACCTCCATTCATTGTTCCCTTTTTGATATGACATTGATGCCGGAAAAAGTAAACTCTTGAGATGGATAAAAGCGGCGGATATGGCTCAATCTAATCAAAAGCGCCCTATTTACGCAAATACGGGCCAAGAATTTACCGGGCGCTTAAGCCCTTTTATAGGAGGTCGGTTCACGTGTCTTACCCTACGCGGGCAGTCCGCGCTGTTCGTCTGTTATCGCTGCTGTTGTGCGCTACTACACTGACAACGGCTTGTCCGCTTCCTGCTCATGCCCTTGCCGAGCACACAAAGTCCTCGTCAGCCGGAAATAACCTGACAGCAAATATGGATGCTTCACATGCTTCGTCTTCATCGTATACGTCCAGACTTGCCTTATATCACTCCATCGAAGCCCTGACAGGAGTCCCTTGGTACAGACTGGCTGCCATCGACCAGTACGAACGCACACTCACGGTGGCCCATCCCAAGGATCGCAAGCATGCGGAACGGATGATAGGTATTTTTGTGACGGGACCGGTATGGTCCGGTCTGTTGAACCCTGATGCCGAGGATCAAAATCCACGTTCCATTGAACTATTTTCCGGGCTGGGACAAGACGGCTCAGGCGATGGAATCGCTGACCGCAATAATGACAATGATTTGCTGTTCAGCATCGCTTCTTATCTCGGAAAGTATGGAAATAACGAGGATGAATTTGGTATTGCCGTGTGGGAATATTACCATAACAGCCGCTCGGTTCAAAGAGTTCAGCAGTTTGCCAAGCTGTATCAGACGTATGGCAAACTTGATCTGGTCAGTCAAGCTTTTCCGCTGCCTCTAGGCAGCATTTATAGCTACCGCAGCACTTGGGGAAGCCGACGCAGCTGGGGGGGCTACCGTATACACGAGGGGACTGACCTGTTTGCTGGCTACGGAGTTCCGGTTCGCAGCACCTGCTACGGTGTAGTTGAAATGAAGGGCTGGAATCCCTTCGGAGGCTGGCGAATCGGTATTCGTGATCTCAACAACCGCTATCACTACTATGCACACCTTTCCGGCTTTGATAAAACCGTTCATAACGGAGACATCGTCACGCCTGGTCAGACGGTGGGCTGGGTCGGAAGCTCGGGCTATGGGAAACCGGGTACCCAAGGCAAGTTCCCACCACATCTACACTATGGTATATACCGGGACAATGGCTGGACAGACTGGTCCTTTGATCCATATCCGCTATTAAGACAGTGGGAGCAGAGTGAACGTAAAGCGCTCAAATCAGGAAAAACCAAAGGGACCTCCTCATAGGTCCCTTTGATTTTTTTGAGTAACTCACACTCATCCCCTCTTGTTTATGGCGTTGGGGACTGATTGAGGGAATTGGGGTCTTTCTGTATCTCTGGAACACTTTCTATGCTGGAACTTACAGCGCCGCCACTCTCTATGGAATGGGAAGGCAGTGCCAACTGCGGAGCGGTTGCACCATTTTTGCCGACTGGCTTCCCCTGATTGTCATAGTAGTACATCGGGACGTTGCCCACCACCAGCAAATAAGAAACCGGGATTTCCGTCTCCACAATCTGAGGTTGCATTTCAAACGGTATAACCACAGACACTTCCGTCGTAATTCGAATGTACACTTCCACCAAGATCATGTTTATGCCCGCATCCTGCTGACGTGTATTTAAATCCACCTTGATTGCTCCATGCGGCTCCACTTTTAGGGGAACCTTGGGTCCATAAGCTGCCAGTAGCGGACTCCCCAATGCCTGACCAATCGGAACACTTTCATCAAAATGACTCATACTGTCCATCGTTGCCTTGACTGCTTTGAGCGTGTCTGACGTAATTCTCATATGCTCCGCATAATTTAGAACAAATCCAGAGGTTCTCCCTTGCGTATCCGTTCTCCATTCGATCAAATTATCAGCAGTCTTCCCCTGCTCTACCTGCGCAGTAATTGCTGAATTAATAGCCTCTGTCGCCATTTGTTTGACCCGCACTTTAGCCAGATGCATCATGGGTGGCTTCAAATGCTGTTCCACATAGGCGGCCACCTGTACGATTCCTACCAGCAGCGCCAATGCCACAATGAGCCACATCCTGCGTCTACCACGTCGCCTTCTGTTCGGTCTGCTGTGCCATTGCGGTTTTCTATTCATTCTGATCCCCCCGCAGCGATGAGCTTACTTTAGAAGGATATGCCGCAAATAAACGAAAAAGAAGCTGCCCGTCCGGCAGCTCCTCCTGGTGGTAAACATATATGATTTCAAATACGATTCAGTCCAAGCTCAACTCATTATTTGAAAATGTGGTCAATCTTCTCGATATCCGCTTGACTCAATTGGACATTCAGCGTTTTCAGATTCGCCAGAACCTGCTCCGGTCCCTTCGCGCCTGGAATGAGGGCATCAATCGAATCACGGGTCAAATACCATGCAAGCACCACATGAGCAACCTCTGCATTCAACGCATTAGCGATCTCGCGTACCTGCTCCACTTTGTCCAAATTACGAGCAAATGCCTCTCCCTGAAACAATGGATCTTTCGCTCTGATGTCCGTAAAAGTCATGTCTTTCGTATACTTACCACCTAGTAGTCCAGAAGCTAGCGGGAAATACGGCACAAACGAAATGCCATTTTCCTTAGTATAAGGCAGCAGATCCTTCTCAGCTTCCCGTTGCAACAAATTATAATGGGATTGAACCACATCTACATAGCCGTCACTATTCGCATCCTTAAGTTGTTCAATGGTAAAGTTAGATACACCAATAGCTTTAATTTTGCCTTCGTCCTTAAGCTTCTTCAGTTCTCCGACTGCTTCTGCCTTTGGCGTAGCTTCATCTGGGAAATGGATATAGAACAGATCAATATAATCCGTTTGTAATCTTTTCAGACTGGATTCGACGGATTCACGTAAAAAAGCAGGCGAGTTGTCAAAAACAACCTCTCCGTTCACAAATTTATGCGCTCCCTTGGTCGCTATGACAGCTTCCTCACGTTTGCCGCGCTCTTTAAGTACCTCACCGATCAACCGCTCTGAGTGCTCAGGCCCATAAATAAAAGCTGTATCCAGAAAATTGATGCCGTTATCCAAAGCTGTGCGAACGACTTCTTTGCCCGTTTCATTGTTCAAACCGGAAAAAAGATTATGTCCTCCTACCTTGTTCGCACCCAAACCGATTGGTTTTACATATAAATCTGTTTTGCCAATACGCACTTGCTCTGCCAATTCACGTCATCTCCTTTTCGAAAGTTACTTCCATTTTATTATTAAATTCCAAAAAAAGCAAAGTGCGTACCTGGCTGCTGCTCTTATCCCTTGATCCCCGTTAAGGCAATACCTTCCATAAAATACTTCTGTCCTATGGCGAAAAGAATGATAGCTGGCAACACGACAATTAAAGAAGCGGCCATCAGAACACCCCATTGCGCTGAATATATTCCCTGAAACTGCTGTAGCCCAATCGCCAACGTAAATTTGCTTTCATCATTAAGATAAACGAGCGGTCCCATAAAATCATTCCATGTGTTCAAAAATGTAAACAATCCGATGACCAAAATCGCTGACCGGGACAAAGGTAAAATAATGCGAGTAAAGATAGTAAAATGGTTGCCTCCATCCACAAATACAGCTTCATCCAGTTCTCGCGGAAGAGTCATATAAAATTGTCTGAGCAAAAAGATATTAAAAACGCCTCCACCAAAAAACGAAGGTAATACCAATGGAACATAGGAATTAACCATACCTAATGCCTGCCAACCAATAAAAGACGGAATCAGCGTAACTGCAAACGGCAGCATCATACTGCTTAATAACACAGCAAATACCTTATCTCTTCCTTTCCATCTCATTCGCGCAAAGCTGTAGGCAGAAATCGTACTCGACAGGAGTACACCCGCTAAAGTACCTGCAACGACAATAAATGTGTTCACAAAATAGCGCCCAAACGATAACTCTTCAAACGGCTGTAAAAAATTCTCAAGTACAAATGGCTCCGGAATCCATTTCGGTGGGATCAAAAAAATCTGACTTAAATCCATCATGGAGCTTCTCACCAGCCAGTAAAAAGGAAACATGCAAAAAAGTGACCCCACAATAAGCACTGTGTAGAGAACAACTCTACTCCAACGCAAACCACGTTTTTTCATCGTCATGCCCCCCCGCCTTCGTAGTACACCCATTTGCGGGCTGTCTTAAACAGAAAGGCAGTGAATGTTAAAACTACAATAAAGAGCACCCAAGCAATCGCACAGGCATAACCCATATTCGAAAAAGTAAATGCCTCGCGGAATAAATAAAATGTATAGAACAAACTGGAGTTGTTGGGTCCACCCTGAGTCATGACGTAAGGCTGGACAAACACCTGAAATCCACCGATGAAGCCCATAATCGTATTAAAAAAAATCGTAGGCGATGTCAATGGAATTGTAATATAAACAAGCTTATGAAGAGCACTCCCGCCATCAATTTCAATGGCTTCATAATAATGCCTAGGTATATCTTGCAAGCCAGCCAGAAAAATAATCATGGTTCCCCCAACGGTCCATAAACTCATTAAAACCAGTGTAGGAACTACCGACCCTTCACTATAAATCCATTGACTTTCCGGCAAATGCAGCGCACGCAGCACCACATTCAGTAAACCAAGATCGGGATCAAACAGCCACATCCAGATCATAGACGATGCTATGAGTGGCACAATCGTAGGCAGATAAAAAACGGTTCTGAAAAAAGCTAAACCCTTTACCTTTTGATTGAGCAATATGGCCAAAAAGAAAGCCACTATAATTTGCAGGGGCACACTCAGAAACACATAATAAAACGTAACCCCAAGGGATTTATAAAAAAATTGGTCCGTACCGTCAAATAAGTGGACGTAATTATCCAGACCGATAAAATGGGCCTGTGAAGCAACCTTATAATCGGTAAGACTGAACCAGAGACTAGCGATCATCGGTCCCAGAACAAAAATGACAAAGCCGAGAATAGCAGGGGCGGCAAAAAGCCACCCCAACCCATTTTCCTTCTTACGAATAGAAGATAATGATTGCATTCTATCCCTCTCTTTCTGTCAAAACCCTCACCTTATTCTTTTGGATATGTCCCCTTAAATTCAGCGTTGGCCTTGGCGGAAACCTCCTTAAATGCTTGCTCCACCGTTTTCTTGCCCAGCCATACCTGATCCAGCGCCGGGTTAATAATTGCATTGATTTTTTCCGAATTCTTCAAATAATAGTCGTAAGAATTGACACCGTTATGCAGCGTTTGGTTCATGACTGCATCACGATATCCATCCGCATGACCTGGCTTGACATCTGCCCATTTGCTAATCAAGTCTGGTTCGGTGTACCACTTTTTCATGACAGGCATCCACAATCCGCTGGAATGCATGTCAAGCCCGCTTTCAGCATCCAGCAAGAATTTATAAAACATCCATGCTTCTTTCGGATGTTTGGTTTTGGCAGAAATTACTTCCGGTTCGCCAAACAGGATTGTTTTGCTGCTTTTCAGTTTGGGTAACACGCCTACACCAAAATTCACCTTCGATTCTCCGAGATCCAATTGGACCCACTGCCCATCCAGATCCATCGCTACACGTTTGCTTTGCAATGCTACGGCCGGGGAAGGGATATTTTTGGACTGCGTGGGCGACGGTGCCACATGATACACGTTGATCAGATCCGCCATCTTTTGCACGGCTTCAATCACATCAGGGTTTTCAAGATTAAGCGAGTCCCCTTTGTCTGAAATGACACTTGCGTTGTTGGAAGGTACTAGCAGATGCCACATCCATGTGTCAAACCGAACTCCATACTGTTTGATGTTACTTGCATCGAAATTGGGGCTAAGCGCATTATTTCCCGCTTTATCAATGGTGAGCTTTTGCGCTGTCTCTAAGAACTGTTCCCATGTCCAAGCCTCTTCAGCTTTGGTTGGCGGCAAGGCAACACCAGCCTCATCAAACAAATCCTTGTTGTAATAGAGCGCAAAGGCTTCCTCCGTCACCTTGACCCCTGCCACTTTATCCTTATCCCAATAGATGACTGAATTAGGAATGAGACTCTCCTTCGTTAGCTCCTTATCCTCCTTCAAAAATTCATTTAAATTATATAGTTTGCCTTGTTCAGCCCATTGCAGAGCCTGTGCTTTATAAATAGGAAATACATCTGGTGCCTGATTGGCGGCAAACATCGTCGTTAATTTGGTGACGTAATCCCCGGGGATGTGCATATAGTTGATTTTGATCCACGGATATTTGTCTGTGAATTTTTGGGCGATCTCCTGTTGAACCTTCTTCTCATTGGTGCTCCCCCAACTGGCATAGGTCAGTGTCACTTGCTCGTGCCCTTGTAAATCTACTGGCTTACTGCTGCTCTCATTTGAACTACAGGCTGACATCAGTCCAACGACCAAGCACATGCAGACGATCCATAACTTTCGTTTTAACATGAGTAACGCCCCCAAACCGTTTATTTTTTATCTTTTCGTTTGTTGCTTCGTCACTAAATTTATTCTAGCAAACGCTTACATTTTTGAAAGTCGCACTCTCATTGGATTGGTGTCATTTGATTAGATCTATGTGTTTCTCCGATTCGGATCAGGACAAATGTCCCTTTATCTTCTGGTGAGTGGAGCGCAACCCCATATTCCATCCCATATAACAGCCGTACTCTTCTGTCTACATTTTTAATGCCCGTTGACCGGATTTCTCCAGCTTGAATGCGGCGTATATGATCTTCTTGAATTCCTAATCCATTATCCTCGACTTTAAAACACACCAATTGCTTTTCGACCCAGGCTGTGATCTTAATCCGACCACCTGATTCCATTTCGGCGAAGCCGTGAATAATTGAATTCTCCACAAAAGGCTGCAAGAAGAGTTTGGGAACCTCCATATGAAGTAAAATGGGATCAATATCATACTCCACTGTGAACTTGTTCTCAAAGCGATTTTGCATAATATAAATGTATTTTTCCAGCCAATTCAGATCGGTTTCCAGGCTCCAGGTCTCGTTTTTGTTTCGAGTCGTAATTTGCAGCATTTCCGCCAGACTAATGATCAATCGGCCCAGTTCCTGTTGTTTATGTTCTAATGCGATCCAATACATTGTCGTTAAGGTGTTATACAAAAAATGGGGATTAAGCTGTAAATTAAGTGCCATTAACTCCGATTCTTTGGCTCGCAGACGTGATTTGTAATTTTCTTCGATCAAATCTATAATTTTCTCATTCATTTGATTAAATCGGATCACCAGATCCCCCAATTCATCATAGCCGCGTTCAGGGATTCGAATATCAAAATGTCCCTTCTCCATTACCTTCATCGCCTGTTTCATATCCGTGATGGGCTTACTGATGTATACCGACAGCAAATAAGCAAGGATGACAGCAATGAGCATCATAAAGCCTAAAAAGAACAAGGTGTAGGTACGAATCGTTGACAAATGCCCCAGTACATCTTCCATGGGAATGGCTATATATGATACCCAGCCCGTCGTCTTCATCGCTTCGTAAACCAGTAGTATACTTTGACCCTTCACGTTTACCATTTTTGTCCCTTGTTCTGAAGTAATGGCATTCTTCAGCCAATCCGCCACGGGCTCCCCCGTTTGTTGCTGTCGATCTGAGCTCATGACTATCCCGTTGTTATCGTGAATCATACCGTAGGATAGATGTGCAAATCCGCTGCGGGCTGCATAATCTTCAAAACCATCCTTTAACAAATCAGGCCGGAAATTCAATATAAGTATAGGCTTTTCCTTTCCTTCAGGAAGCGTATGGAAGGTTCCAGCATCATCTAATGCAGTCAAATGAAGCTGCTTAACCACAGCAAATAAAGAGCTAAAATCATAGGAACCTTGTTTTAAATCCTGCTGATGAAAGGTGTCGGCATACGAATAGGCAGGAATCCACCTGGTAGCCCCCTCTGCTTGTACCGCCGTTGTCGCCAAGGGAGAAGAATAGAACGGCAGAACGGGAATATACATCCGCTCTGTACTTCCGTATGCATACTTTTGCGTCATAATCTGAGAAGCGTATACTTCCTCTATATTGCCAAAGTATCTGTACAAAATTTTCGTAATGCTGCGATCAGCTCGTAAAAGCGATGAAGAATCCGTAGTATCCACGTCTGTGATAGTCTGTAAAAGATCATGATCAATTGGAATCATATCCACAGTTTTTTGAATAGCTGTCAGCTTGTTATCCAGCAGCTGGTTATTGCTACGCAATACACTTGTAACGCTATCTGTTACATTTGCAGTAATATTCCGCGCACTGGTTTCGAAGTAGACAAAGCCCAGGATCAAAACGATGAAACCAGACAACAAAAAATAGGACAGCATCAACTTCGTACGAAAGCTACTGTCCAAAAATTTTTGATATATATATTTGACTTGGCGCATTGTATCTTCCTTTCACCTAACCATTAAATGAATTTTCTACGAAACTCCTCGGGTGTGTGCTTAACGTTTTTTTTGAACACTTTAAAGAAGTACTTGGTATCTTTATAACCAACCTGTCTACTAATTTCTGCGACCTTGGCGTCTGTATGCAGCAGTAAGTGCTGAGCCTTTTGCATTCTGAGCTTCACCATATATTCCGTGAACGAGAGCCCAAAATAGTTTTTGAACAGAATGCTAAAATAGGACGCATTATAGTGAAAGCGCCGGGCCACAATCTCCAGACTTAGGTCTTCATGTAGATGTGTATCCAGAAATTCCTTGCATTTTTTCATGATGGGTTCACCTTTGGAGCTGCCATCAAGCTCAAGAATCAGCTCTTTTAACCATGCTGCAATACGATCCTCAAGATTTTGGAGAGATGTGGCCTCTTCGACAGCTCGGTTCAACTGTTCCGAGTAACGTGAGTAGACTTCCTCACTCCACCCTATATTTAACCGTGGTAAACTAACTAGGAGAAGGTGTATTAATTTAGCTTTAAGCGCATCAGGTGGAGGATACCCTCGCGTCATTCGTCCAATGAAATGTTGTACCCGTTCCAATAGCTGATCAGGCTTCCGATTAGAGATAGCGCTTTCAATGGATTTCAGAAAGACTATCTGTTCATGAGTGCTCATTTCCTGTATCGACTGTTCATCATCTAAAACGACAAGGTTCAAACATCTGGTGTGAGGTGTATAAAATCGCATGGAGATAAGGCGAACAGCCTTTTCGTGAGATTGGCTTATTTGCATTTCATCGAAGTCAAAAGGCTGACCCCAAGCAAACCAAATGGAGATAGCTTGCTGCTGCTCCACCTTTTTCAGTCCAGCTTGAAGTGCGCTTTTGGCCTCCTTGCCTTCAGCGCTTTCCCTCCAATTCACTACAACGACCATATGCTCTTTAGGGGTTTCAAGCGGGAACACGACAGAAGATGCCCACGGACGCAATAATTCAACAACCGCGTTTCGTAGCTTAGAATCCCACGCATATATATCCTCCGGGCGGGATGCAGATGTCCCCAACGCAAGAACTTCTCCTATCCCCTGCCATCCAAAGTAACTCTTTAATAAGCTTTTCTCGTTAGGCTGTAACTTGTCTGTCACGCATCTGCTAAACAAATGCTCCACAAATGCAGGCATGCTTTGCTCGATCTGATTCAACGCTGTTCGATTTTCACCGAGTGCTCCCTGCTCCTCTACAATGATCTTCTCCATTTGTTGAATCACTTCAATAAGCTGCTGTGATTGCACCGGTTTCACCAAATAATCATTCGCTCCGTACCGTACCGCCTGCTGTGCATAGCTAAATTCCTGATAGACTGTCACTAAAATAACTTTGGTCTCATGCTGACCCGATGTTCTCAATTGTTGTAGATATTCAATCCCATTCATAATCGGCATTTGAATATCTGTAAAAACGATCTGGATCGGCTGGGATAATGAAATGGTCAAAGCATCTTTCCCATTCTTGGCTTCCCATACCTTGTATTCTGGACGTAAATCCCGGATCATGGCAGCCAACCCACGACGCTGCCTAGTTTCATCATCTACAACAAGCACTCCCAGCGGGATCGAATTCACAGACTCCCCTCCTGTCGGTCTTATACACGTATGTTTTTTCAGTATAACACTTACAGGCGGGGACCCATCCTATTTTCTTTTTCGCTTCATACTACGAATGGTCGTTTTTGTGGCCTGATCCACCCGGTATGATTCTGTGATTTTTTGCAGAGCTTTATTGAAAGTAAAATCGTCTAATGTATTATGACTTAAATACGCCGTCGTTACCTCTGGCAGCTTGATATAACAGATAGATATCGCCCATGCTACCGCCATTTGTACATAATAATCTTCCCGATGGGTCTGATCTAGCAAAGTAAGCACCCGGTTAATATACTGTTCCTCAATATAAAAATTCAGAAGCATAACCACCCCAAACCGAATCTCATATTCTTTCTTAGAAAACAGATAGGGCTGAATAAAATCCCATACTCTTTCTTTATGTTGCTTCGTAATTTTCAATCCGGCACAGAAACTGTCACATACGGACCAATTATCAATTTTAGGAACAAACTTGGCGGTATAACTCAAGACTTCCTCAATATCTGTTTTAACAGAACCAATCACCATACCTTGCAGCATCACTTCTTCAAAGTGTTCACTTTCAGCGGTCTCCAGATAGAGACGCCAATCTCCCTTGGCAATTTCTTGAGCCAGCTTACGCAGCACTGGCAGACGCACACCCAGCACATTATTAATCGTCGGAAGCAATGCAGCCGTAAATTTCTGAAAATCTGTATCCACATGTGACAATATCTGTTCTCTGATGGTCTTCTCCATATTTTCCACTCCCTGTTTGTTAACGAAATGAAATGCTCCACAAATAAATGGAGGCCACTGAACCATAAGGCGAATACACTCGGCGATACTCCTCAAATTGCTGCTTGGTCAGTGTATCTAAATGGTACAACTTCATCATTCCCCGCCGAATAGCCATATCGCCCCAACTGACGACGTCTGGACGTTCCATGCAATTAATCAGCATCATTTCAGCCGTCCAAGGGCCTATCCCTTGTAGCGAGGATAGTTTCTGGATCACCTGTGTATCGGAAAACTCATACAACTCCTGTAAATCCAACAATCCCTGCTCGATCGTTTGGGCTATATTCAGGATACATGCTGCCTTTTTCATGGTGATGCCACAGCTTTGAATATCCTGAGCTGTCTGAACGGCTATATTTTGTGGAGTGATCGCTCCTAATTTTTCCTGCATCCTTGTCCATATGGTCTGAACCGCCTTGGCGGAAATAAGCTGCCCCACAATCGCATGAACAAGCGCTGCAAACAGGTCGGGAATGATTCCCCGTTCTACCTTGCCCATTTGCGTTATAGCTGTACCAAGTACGGTATCTACCGTCTTCAGGTAGTTGATTTCCTTTTCCCCATAGTCAAAGTTCTTGGTCATTACCGTTTCCATTGGTTCTCCCGCTCCCCTTGTAAGGTGCACTCTTCATTTAATGACATAGGTTGCTTTCATATCAGGGTTCGAATCCTTCTTTGCTCACATAGAGCTGTTCTTTCGAAAAAACCTGAAGAAAACGCTCATAAACCGCCTTATACGCAGCTGGGTGATACCATTCCTCCAGCCCCAATGACTCGTACAGCGCACCAATGTTCAAGCTACGCGTCCGCCTTCCCCCGCTGCCGTCTCCCATAAAATAATCATCTATACAGACACGGTTGACCAGAGACACGAGCTTGTTTGCAAAATGCTCACTGCTTGGCAGCATCGGAGCAATGGTAGCTTGCGTCGGTACACCTGCCTCTTTTAAAAGTTGCAGTGTTTGGAGACGAGCCTGGATGGGAGGAGCCTCCGGGGTGAAATGTTTGCGTATATCCTCGCGGTCTGTTTCTACCGTGACGCTCACACGTACACGTTCCTTCAATTGGAGCAATAAATCAATATCCCGTCGTACAAGCGGACTACGCGTCTGTACAAAGAGAAAATCCGGTGGATCTTCCACCATCACTTCCAGCAGAGATCGGGTCACCTCTTGTTTGTACTCGGCCGGCTGATAAGGATCTGTGCTTGACGACATAAAAATCGTAACTTTACCTTTGGATTTGGCCCTACGAAGCTCCTTACGAAGAATATCTGCCGCCTCTTTCTTAATATCAACCCATGTTCCCCAAGCTTCCTTCCGAAACGTAGAGACTGGCAATTGGCGTACATAACAATACGAGCAACCAAAGGTACAGCCGGTATACGGGTTCAACGAGTGTGTATACCCTGACAAGAAGCCAGTCCCTTTATTCAAAAGAGTCTTGGGGGATTTGTAATACTCATTTTTCATACCTGACCTCACTACTGTATTGGTTTGTGTGTGTGATTCTTTTCAAGCTGCAAAAGCTTCACCTTCATGTCCAGCCCCCCACGATATCCGGTCAAAGCTCCATTCTTACCAATGACCCGGTGACAAGGGATGGTGACCAAAATCGGATTAGCACCGATAGCGGTACCAACCGCACGAACAGAGTTCGGCTTTTGAATCGCGTTGGCAATGTCTGAATAGGATTGTGTCTCCCCATACGGAATATTACACAGCGCGTTCCACACAGCCATTTGAAATGCAGTTCCATGAAAGTCAAAAGGGAATGTAAAATGTGTACGCTCCCCTTGGAAATATTCAATCAACTCCTTGGCATAGAGCTGTAAAATGGTATCCTCTTCAACTAAAGGACTGCCGGGAAATCGACTTCCTGCCCATGCAATCAATTCCTCAACAGTTTGATTAAGCGAACCAACATAACATAATCCTTCCGATGTAGCTGCAATATATAAATTCCAATCCTCATGCACCAATAATGACCAATAGATCGTTTTATTCATTTGATATACCATGCTGTGTATCTCCTTTTTGAGTTGCTATGGATTCGAGTTGGCGATATTGCAATGGAGTGTAGCCTATATTCTTTTTAAACAACGTAATAAAGTAAGGGGTATTGGACAGACCTACGTTCTCCCCCACTTCCGCAACAGATTGTTGTGAGCAAATAAGCAGCTTCTTCGCTTGTTCCAACCTCGTACGCTGTATATATTCCATCGGAGTTACATGCATGATTCGCTTGAAGGTACGATGTAAATGGTACGGACTTCCATGACTGATCTCTGCCAGGACGTGCAATGTTAAGTCCTTCATATAATTCGAATCTACGTATTCTGTAACTCCTGCGATCCAGTCGTGATCAGGCAATCGTTGTCCTGTCGGTTTACATCTTTTGCATGGACGAAAATGCTCAGCCAAAGCCTGCTCTGCTGATATAAATAAACGGATGTTCTCTATTTTAGGAGGTCGGGATTTGCAGGAGGGACGACAAAATATTTTCGTTGTCTTCACAGCATACAAAAATACCCCGTCATACGACTTGTCATTTTCTATAATAGCTCTCCACTTCTCGTCTGTTATGGATAAATCGGATGTTCTCATTTCAATCACCCCTCTGTGCAATGTACCCTGTCTCATATCTAAATTATAAACTAAACAGTGAACATATGTACCCCTTTTGGAATGTAAAGGCAAGATAATGAAAAAAGATGACCCACAAGGAGCCATCTTTAAATGTAGTAATCTATCTTATTTAGGCTTGAATCTTACCCGGTTCAACTGTGATCGTCAACTCATCTGAAGGAAGCTGATATTCCCGTGACCAATAATCTGCATTTGAAATTCCCGCCTGCTTCGGATCAAATACCGGGTCTAGCCCTTGCCTTCGCTGCTGCTCGTAATCCTTAAGCACGAGAAACGCAGGCTTGGCCAGGAGAATCATAGCAATCAGATTGACCCAAAGCATAATACCGACGCCCATATCCCCTAGTGTCCATGCCAAGGCCGATTCTTTGACGACCGTTCCATAAAACGTCGAACCCAGAATTACCAACTTTAACAGGAACATAGGCCATTTGGCTTTACGGTCGGCAACCAGGTAGGCCATATTCGTTTCAGCGATGTAATAATACGCAATAATGGTGGTAAATGCGAAAAAGAACAAGGTTATGGACAAGAGACTTGAGCCAAAACCCGGGAATACCGATTCAATAGCAGCCTGTGTATATTGGGTTCCTTCTTCAACACCCGGGAGATGCTGCACAATATACCCCCCACCTGGTCCCTTCACATTGTACATATTTGTAAACAATACCATGAAAGCCGTAGACGTACAGACTAAAAAAGTATCTACATATACGGAAAAGGCCTGAACCAGCCCCTGTTTTGCCGGATGGGACACTTCTGCTGCGGCTGCCGGATGCGCACCAGAGCCTTGTCCCGCTTCATTAGAATAAATGCCTCGTTTTACACCCCAAGCAATGGCTGTCCCTGCTATACCTCCGAACACTGAATCTACACCAAAAGCACTGCGAAAGATCAGGGCAAATACCTCGGGAAGTGCAGTAATGTTCGTCATCATAATGTAGAAAGAGACAAGGATGTAGCCCAGTGCCATAAACGGTATGACAACCTGAGCCACATTGGCAATTCTTTTGACACCGCCAAAAATGATAAGCGCCAGCAACACGACCACTAATATCCCAGAAACCTTCATATCCATACCAAACGAACTATGAAAAGCTACGGCGATGGAGTTCGATTGGGTCCCCGGCATCAACAAACACATAGCAACCAACGCTACTACCGCAAAAATAACGGCAAACCATTTTAAGCCTGTTCCTTTTTCAATATAAAAAGCCGGGCCGCCTCGGTACTGACCATCACGCTTTACCTTATATACCTGAGCCAGTGTAGATTCAACAAACGCCGTAGCCGACCCGATAAAGGCCATGACCCACATCCAAAATATCGCCCCAGGCCCCCCCATACCGACTGCCAATGCAATCCCAGCAATGTTTCCCGTCCCTACACGTCCCGATAGCGCCATCGTAAAGGCTTGAAAAGAAGAAACGCCTGCCTCTGAGCTTTTTCCTTTAAAGACAAGGCGAATCATCTCTTTGAAATGCCTAATTTGTAAAAATCGAGTCATGATTGAAAATAATAGCCCCACGCCCAAACAGACATATACCACAGGATTGCTCCAAATGACACCATTTACTGCCTCTGCCCACTTCTCTAACATTCCTTGCATTTCCCCCTGATCCATCAATTCATCTAGTCTATGTTTTCAGAAAATTTGCATAATTACAAAAAAATTATAGATTAGTTTTTACAACCGTACAAGCTAATTTAATTGACATATTGTCAATTACAAATAGCCTTATTCGGCATCATAGGACGACAAAAAAAGCTCTGATGATCCGTGAATGCGGATCATCAGAGCTTGGTCCTTACTTAAGATTTCAAGCGTTGCCTGCTTGCTCATTTGGAGCGCTAGACAGTTTCAACAACGGTGCTTGCTCCGTTACCTGCCCTTGAGGGATGGGGAGGATTTCCGTATATTCAGAAGAATTTGTGATGATAACTGGCGTAATCGTAGGATAACCCTCTGCCTTGATTTGCTCAACATCAAATTCGAGTAGCAAATCTCCTGCCTTTACTTGGTCACCTTCTTTGATATAGGAAGTAAAATGTTTACCATCCAGCTTAACCGTATCTACCCCAACGTGGATCAGAACTTCTGCGCCATGATGTGAAACCACTGCAAGCGCATGTTTTTTCTTGAACGCTACAGTAATGGTTCCGTCGAACGGTGCTACAACTCTACCCGTTGTCGGTTGGATGGCGATACCTTTACCCATAGCCTCCGAAGCAAATGCTGGATCAGGGACCTCCGAAAGAGCGACCACCGTTCCTTCAATCG
The DNA here is from genome assembly GCF_054113385.1 of Paenibacillus sp. ALE2. Lineage (NCBI taxonomy): Bacteria > Bacillati > Bacillota > Bacilli > Caryophanales > Paenibacillaceae > Paenibacillus > Paenibacillus sp. ALE2. The sequence continues at coordinate 2,689,220 of NZ_CM134213.1, read as the reverse complement.
GACTTAGTACCTCTTCATTAGAAGCTACAACTGTAGATGTCGATTCTTTAGACGAATGGTCTGTGGTTTCTTCCTCTTCAACTGGATCTTCGAAGCCTAAAATATAAGTCAAGATAGCCGAAACCAAGAATGAAACAGTAATCCCTAGAATCAATCCCGGGAAGCCTTGTCCGCCAGGACCGTAAAAGATCGGCAAGGTCAGCAATCCAGGTGCGCCGGAGGCGAATGCTTGCGTCCCCGCTTGGCCGATAATGGCACCACCGGCAGCACCGCCGATAATACCTGCAATAAACGGACGTTTCAGCGGTAGCGTAACCCCATAGACCGCTGGCTCTGTAATACCGAACAACGCAGTAAGTGTAGCGGAACCCGCCAGCGTTTTCAGCTTTTTATTTTTCGTTTTCAGCATGACACCAAACGCTGCACCGGTTTGAGCAAAAACGGAAGCTGAAGCAGCGGGTTTAATGCCATCCCGGCCGTTAACAGCAATGTTATTAATAAATACAGGGATAAGACCCCAGTGAACACCGAAAATAACGAGCAACTGCCAGCAAGCACCAAGAATTGCTCCAGCGAGCAGCGGACTAAAGCTAAATGCAGCAACGAGTGCGGTAGCAATTGCGTTGCCCACATACACTCCGACTGGACCAAAGACCATCAGGGTCAGAGGAAGCATAATTACAAGTAGAATCAAAGGTGTAATAAAGTTTTTAACGCTTTCATGAATCACTCGATTGCACCATTTTTCCAGCTTACTCATGACGATAACGGCTAAAATAATTGGAATAACGGTAGATGAATAACTCATCATCACAATAGGAATACCGAAAAAGTCTGTTGCTGTACCTTCTGTTTTCAGCGTGACAATCGTCGGGTAAAGCAGCCCTCCGGCAATGGTCAAAGCAACGAAGATATTACCTCCGAATTTCCGTGCCGTTGTAACCGCTAACAAGAGCGGCAGGAAATAAAACAAGCTGTCGGCCGCAGCATACAAAATCATATAAGTAGTGTCTTTCGGGACCAACCAGCCGAGGTTGCTCGCAATCAGCAGCAGACCTTTCAAAATACCGGACCCCGCCATAACTCCAAGCAATGGTGCGAAAATGCTGGAAATCACGTCAATGACAGCGCCAAATCCTTTTTTGCCTTTAGTTGAGTTCTCTTCTTTTCCAGTTTCATTCAAAATGTTGGATACTTGGCCGATGGCATTGTATACTTCTGGTACTTTGTTGCCGACCACAACCTGGAACTGGCCACCGCTCTGCTTGACCGTAATAATTCCATCGGTTTTCTCCAGCTTTGCCTTATCTGCTTTCGCCTCATCTTTTAGCACAAAACGCAGGCGCGTGGCGCAGTGTACGAGCGATACTACATTTTTTTCCCCGCCTACCAGGTGCACAATTTCTTTAGCCAGTTTTTCATAACTCATGATGGACACCTCCATGTTCTAAGGGGCTTTTTACATATTTAGGCACACAAAAAACCTAAGCCTTGAAAAATGGTGGGCACTTGAGTCCCGCGATTTTTCATGACTTAGGTTTTGCCTGCATAACCAGTAACAATCCCAGTTAAAACTTATTAAATTCCTGTTACTCACATAATACATTTAATCTACCATATTTGTCAACAAAAACATTTAAACATATACTTTCGATTCTTTTTCGAATAAAAAGTTTAGAGCTTATCTGTTCACCACTCGTTCAATATGCACAGTCAAATACAGCTTTTCTTCGTTCGTTAATTCATGATTGTATTCTTTTTTAACGAAAGTTCCGATTTTCTCCGTACAAGCGGCTGCATCCTTGTGCTTTTCCTTAATCAAGTCATATAAATGATCATAGTTATTTTCATAGTGATTTCCCTTAAATACGCGCTGAGCGAAAAATTTCAGATGCGTAATAAAGCGGAAATAACTTAGAGAATCCTCGTCAAAATCAACCTTAAAGTGGTATTTTGCGATATTGATAATTTGCTGGATAAACTTCGTAATGCTCATGGTCGTAATGACTTCCTCATTCATTTCAGCATTCACAATGTGAAGGGCAATATAAGCCGCTTCATCCACAGGCAGTTCAATACCGAGCTTTTGTTTAATTTGTTCCAGCGTTCTTAGACCAATCGCGAATTCTTCTCTGTACAGCTGCTTGATTTCCCACAATAACGCGTTTTTGATTTCCAGTCCTTCCCGGTACCTTTCAATAGCGAAATTGATATGGTCGGTCAGAGAAACATAAATATTTTCGTTCAGCTTTCTGTTCAGATTATGCTTGGCGTCATTAATGACTTCCTCCACAATCACAATCAAATCCAGCGGTACCTCGCGCAGCAGCATTTTGAAGTTATCGGATGTCTGCTTGTTTTTCAGCGCAAATACCTTCTGAATTCTGGTTTCATCTACTGTGTCTCCAGGCTTTTTCTTAAAAGCAATCCCCCGACCCATTACTACGAGTTCAGTACCGTCTGTCTGGTAAACACTAATTACATTGTTGTTGATGACCTTTGCTATATTCATCTCGATCCCCCGTTCCATATGCCAGCAAGAGCCACTCATGCTCCATCCACTTTATTGCAAACAAAAAAAACCGAAGCACGCCAAATAAACAAGACTGTAAAATCCGCTTATTCGTGGCTTAGGTTTTGCCTGCTCTGCAGTAACAATCCTAAAAAATGATGGAATTGCGTCAAGTATAGCCCGAAAAGGAACGATTGTCAACGCTTTCAATTGAGAAACGAGGATCGGAAATTCCCGTTGATTCAGGACGTCCGATCCTATTTTCTTGTCATACGACTATTCGCCGAGATTTTCACCATCGGAATGAATTACGTTTTTATACCAGTCAAAGCTTTTCTTTTTAATACGTTTCAACGTACCGTTGCCTTCATTGTCACGATCTACATAAATGTAACCATAGCGTTTTTTCATTTCTCCAGAGGATGCGCTGACAATATCAATAGGTCCCCAACTGGTGTAACCGATAATTTCGACGCCGTCTTGAAGAGCCTCACCCATTTCAGCAATATGTCGCTTGAGATAGTCGATTCGGTAATCGTCATTCACTTCTCCTTCAGGTGAAACCACATCATTGGCACCAAAGCCATTTTCCACTACGAAAAGAGGCTTTTGGTAGCGGTCATGCAATTGGTTGGCTGTGATACGGAATCCTTTTGGATCGATCGTCCAGCCCCATTCGGACTTATCCAAATATGGGTTGGCCACGGAGCCGAAAACATTACCGCTAGTCATATTTTTGACAACCTCTGGGTCTGTGCTGGTTGTCCGGCTCGAATAATAGCTAAATCCGATGTAGTCGACGGTATGGTCTTTCAAAATGGCTGCGTCGCCGGATTCCATCTCGATGTTTAGTCCATGATCCTTGAAGAAGCGTTTGGCATAACCAGGATATTCGCCGCGTGACTGTACATCAATGAAGAAGTAGGACTCGCGGTCTTTTTCCATCCCCTGATACACATCTTCGGGATTACATGTATACGGATAGAAGCTTCCAGCAGCAAGCATACAGCCAATTTTCGCATCTGGAATGATCTCGTGACATGCTTTTACAGCCAGCGCGCTTGCAACAAGCTGATGATGCGCAGCCTGGTACTGAATTTGTTTAACGTTTTCACCTTCTTGGAATACAAGCCCGGCACCGAGAAACGGCAAGTGGAGCAGCATGTTGATTTCATTAAACGTCATCCAGTATTTCACTTTATCCTTGTAACGAGTGAATACGGTTTTGGCATAGGTTTCAAACAGACCAACCAGTTTCCGGTTGCGCCAGCTTCCGTATTTCTCGATCAGGGCTACCGGCACGTCAAAATGAGCAAGGGTCACAACCGGCTGAATGCCATGTTTATGCAATTCATCGAACAAATCATCGTAAAATTGCAGCCCCGCCTCATTGGGAGTAGCGTCTTCTCCAGTTGGAAAAATACGAGCCCAGGCAATGGAAACACGCAGTGCTTTGAAACCCATTTCTGCAAATAGTGCAATATCCTCGCGATATTGGTGATAGAAGTCAATGGCTTCATGGGAAGGATAGAATTCGCTTTCAAGTGGGGTTAGCGAAGGAACATTCCCTTTCATTATGCTTCTTCTCTTCTCTCCGGTAGGCAGCAGATCCACCAGGCTCAATCCTTTACCGTCTTCCAAATAAGCCCCCTCGGCCTGGTTGGCTGCAAGAGCACCGCCCCATAAAAAGTCTTTAGGAAAAATATAACTGGACATAAACGTTCTCCTTCCAAATGTGTGATAAAAGGGTGTACAGAAAGGGAGATGAATAATAAAAAAACCCAAACCAGCCTGGTTACACTTGCAGTGTAAACAAGCCGATTCAGGTTATGCCCTATCGGTAACATCCCATGAAAAGGTTATTCATATTTGATTGAAACTCTAACAAAGATTTAGGAGCCTGTCAAATTTAATAGATATAATACATACGCTATTCACTCTAAACAAAATAAAAATTTTTAGTTTATTTTCGCAAAATAACTAAACTAAACAACTATTTTTTTATAAACAAGCTAATTGACAGCGGTTTACAGAGGTGATACGATGACTTTGAAAATAAAAATTTATATATTTTATCCTCTACAGTTTAGTTTTGTTTAGTTAAATTTTAATTTGTTTACTTCTAGTACAAGGAGAGTTATTCATGAAAAAGCTGAAACTGGGTTATGCGCCTACTCGACGATTCACCTTCAGTGCTGAAGATGCATTCCGCTACAAAGTTGCCATTCGCCAACAAATCGAGAGCTTCGGAATGAACATTGATATCGTGGATTTGGAAGGGCTTAATGAGGAAGGTTTGCTGTATGACGACCATATTAACGCGGACTTGATTATCAAACGTTTCAAGGAAGAGGAAGTGGACGCCGTTTTCTTCCCCCACTGTAATTTTGGTACCGAGGATACGGTTGCCCGTGTGGGCAAGGCGCTTGGCAAGCCGGTTCTATTGTGGGGTCCACGTGATGAGGCTCCGTTGGCCGACGGCATGAGATTACGTGACACCCAGTGTGGATTGTTCGCTAGCGGAAAGGTGCTTCGCCGCTTTAATGTCCCTTTTTCCTATATCACAAACAGTCGTGTAGCCGATCCGGTATTTGAACGAGGCTTTAACAATTTTATCTCGGCTGCCAATGTAGTACGACAGTTCAAAAGTTTACGGATTCTCCAGATAGGTCCTCGTCCTGCTTCCTTTTGGACTATGATCTGCAATGAAGGGGAGCTGTTGGAGCGATTCGGTATTGAGATTCATCCAATTACACTAGTAGATATTCAGCTCCGTTCAAAGAAAATTGCATCCGGGAGCAGTGCTGAACTTTCAGAAGCGATTGATTATATCAAAGAGAAGCTGGACTACAGTGAAGTCACCGAAGAAGATATCAGACGCATTGCTGCACTTAAAGTAGCCATGAAATCCTACGCTATCGAAACGGGAAGTACAGCCATCGCGATCCAATGCTGGTCCTCCCTCCAGGAAGCTATGGGAATTATGCCTTGTCTGGCCAATGCCATTTTGACAGATGAACAAATTCCGGTCACCTGCGAAACCGATATTCACGGAGCAATTACTTCGGTTATGGTACAAGCGGCTGCGATGAACGAACTCCCCACTTTTTTCGCTGATATTACGGTACGTCATCCTGAGAATGACAATGGAGAGCTTCTTTTCCACTGCGGGAACTTTCCAGTATCCATGTCTATTGAGAACAAACCCAAACTACGCAAGCACTTCCTGTTCGATGATCACGCACCAGGCACACATGAAGGACAAATCAAAGGCGGCGGCATGACCATCGCCCGTTTTGATGGTGATCATGGAGATTATTCCATTTTCCTCGGCAAAGCTAAAGGAATTGAGGGACCTTATACCCGCGGCTCGTATGTTTGGGTAGAGGTCAACGACTGGCCGTTATGGGAAGAAAAGCTCGTCAAAGGTCCTTACGTCCATCACTCTGTTGGCATTCATGCTAATGTCATCCCGGCTCTGTACGAGGCCTGCAATTACCTTCCAGGTGTCACGGCAGATCCGGTAGATCCTACCGAACAGGAAATTCAACGCTGGTTGCGTGGTTCCGATCTCGCTGTCACCAAGTCGGGTATTCTGGTTTAACTATATTATTTCAGGAGGGCACTATGGAAATCCTAGACTTGAAAATCAAAGCCGCACAAATCCGTAAGGACCTGCTCACCATTATTCATCGTGCCAAAACAGGGCATACAGGAGGCTCGCTGAGCAATACGGATATACTCACCGCCCTATACTACGAAATCATGAATATTGATATCACTAATCCTAAATGGGAGGAACGTGACCGCTTTATTGCCAGCAAGGGACATTCCGTCGAGTCTTTATGGTGTATTCTGGCAGACCTTGGTTTCTTCCCTAAAGAAGAACTGGAAACCTATAGCCAGTTCGGAACCCGTCTGATTGGACATCCGAACAATAAAGTTCCCGGTATTGAAATGAATACAGGCGCATTGGGCCATGGCCTCCCCATCTCAGTCGGTATAGCACTGGCTGCCAAGCGTGACGGGCGATCCTACCGTGTATTCTGTCTCATGGGTGACGGGGAGCAAGCGGAAGGCTCCAATTGGGAAGCTGCTATGGCAGGTGCCCATTACAAACTGGATAATCTTGTCGGTATCATTGACCGCAACGGCCTGCAAATTAGCGGTACAACCGAGGAGGTTATGGGACTTGAACCCCTGGAGGAAAAGTGGGCCGCTTTCGGCTGGAACGTGATCTCCATTGACGGCAACAGCATGGAGGAACTGATCCATACATTCCGCAATGTCCCTGAAATTGAAGGCAAACCAACGTTGGTGCTGGCAAACACGATCAAGGGAAAAGGTGTATCCTTTGCCGAGGGTGTTCCAGGCTGGCATCACCGTATTCCAAGTGATGATGAACTTGAACGCGCACTGGCGGAACTGACACAAGAAATAGACGAATTATCCGGGGAAGGACAGGTGAGATAAACAATGAACAAAATCCCAAATCGTCAGGTCATCTGTGAAACGCTGCTTAGCCTTGCCAAAGAGGATCGGGATATTATGGTGTTGGCTAGTGATTCTCGCGGCTCTGCTGCTATGGCTCCCTTTGCCGATGCCTATCCGGAACAATTTGTGGAGGTAGGCATTGCCGAGCAAAATATCGTCGGTATGTCTGCTGGACTCGCACACAGCGGTAAAAAGCCGTTCGTCACCTCTCCTGCCTGCTTCCTGAGCATGCGTAGTATTGAGCAGATCAAGGTAGATGTAGCCTATTCCGGAACCAATGTAAAGCTGATTGGGATAAGCGGTGGTGTTAGCTACGGTGCACTAGGGATGTCCCATCACTCTGTCCAGGATATTGCTGTGGCGCGAGCGATTCCTGGTTTGATGGTCTTACTCCCTGCCGATCGTCATGAAACCAAGAAAATGACCGAAGCGCTGGTTCAGCATGAAGGAGGCGCATATGTACGGATCGGACGTAATGCTGTTGAGGATGTCTATCCGTCCGATGATTATCCGTTTGAGATTGGGAAAGCTGTTAACCTACAAGAAGGATCAGATATTACCCTGATTGGCGCTGGTGAGACCGTCCGTATCATTCTGGATGCGGCTGAGTTGCTGGGGCAGATGGGTATTAAAGCTCGTGTTCTCAATATGCACACCATCAAGCCACTTGATGAGGAAGCGATCATCGCCGCAGCCCGGGAAACGGGAGGTATTGTCACCGTAGAGGAGCATAGTGTATTCGGAGGCTTGGGTGCCGCTGTAGCAGAAGTGGTTGTTCAACATCAACCGCTTCCTATGAAAATGCTGGGCATACCGGATGAGCCGGCGATTGCTGGCAAAACAGCTGAAGTCTTTGAACATTATGGACTTACCTCTGAGAATATCAGCAAGATTGTGCTCGAATTGATGAACAAGTAAGGAGCTGTAGCTGTAATGAATATCGAGACCTATATTCTGGCGATCGATCAAAGCACTTCCGGAACCAAAACACTGCTGGTTAATCAGCAAGGCGAAGTGATTACCCGTTATTCTTTGGAGCACAAACAATATTACCCACAGCCGGGCTGGGTTGAACACGACCCGCTTGAGATATATCATAATGTGCTTATTGCTGCGAAAGGCGTACTGGAGAAAGCAGGGCTTTCTCCTTCCTCGCTGGCCGCAGTAACCATTACGAATCAGCGAGAAACGGCTCTGATCTGGGACCGTTCTACTGGCTTGCCTATCTATAATGCCATTGTATGGCAATGCCAGCGAACGGCAGAGGTCTGCACACGGTTGAAGAATACTGGCTATGAAGATATTATACGCTCCAAGACAGGTCTAATGCTCGATCCTTATTTCTCTGCCGCCAAGTTCAATTGGATTTTGGAACATGTACCTCATGCCCCCCAATTGCTTGCTGAAGGTAAACTACTTGCAGGGACTATTGACAGCTGGCTGCTATGGAAGCTTACGGGCGGTCAAATACATGCAACCGATTACAGTAACGCCAGCCGGACTTCCCTTTTTAACATTCATACTCTGGCTTGGGATATGGAGTTGTGCAGTATATTCGGTGTTCCTTCCTCCCTGCTCCCTGAGGTAAAAGCATCCGATGCCTTGTATGGCTATACACAGGAAGTGGAATTATGGGACGAACAAGTAGCGATATCAGGGATAATCGGAGATTCACAGGGTGCACTGTACGGGCATCGTTGCTTCGATACTGGTGATGCCAAAGCGACATATGGGACTGGAACATCTGTACTTATGAATATTGGCTCGCAACCCGTACAGGGCGGTGAAGGCTTGGTTACAACGATTGCCTGGGGGGCTTCAGGAAAGGTATCTTATGCATTGGAAGCTGTTATACGTACGACCGGAGACAGTATAAAATGGACACGGGATAATTTAGGATTATTCTCTTCATTTGAGGAAATGCAATCCATGATCACCGAATTGCAGGACAATGAGGGCGTATATCTGGTCCCTGCTTTTGTCGGTTTAGGTGCTCCCTACTGGAATCCCTCTGCACGTGCTGCAATTGTAGGTATGACCCGTGGAAACGGCAAAGCACATATTGTACGCGCAGCGCTAGAGAGCATCGGGTATCAAGTGAGAGATGCGGTTCAATTTATACGTGAACAATCCGGTGTGCCCCTTACTAGTTTACGTACGGATGGCGGGGGCTCATCTAACAGCTGGCTCATGCAGTTTCAGGCAGATATTCTGGGTACCCATGTTACCCGCTCTACCTGTGCTGAGCTGTCTGCAATGGGTTCTGTGTATCTGGGCGGTCTCGGTGTCGGATACTGGTCAGATCCTAAAGGCATCATCACGGGAAATACCTCTGATCAGAATCTGTATGAGCACTACACCCCTAGTATGGATGAAGTCAGCCGCCAGCGGCTTTATGCAGGTTGGCAGAATGCAGTGCAGATGGTAATACGTTCAGAACAACCGCTTACACCATCTTCTTCCGCTAATTGTTGATGAATCTTCCTCATTTACTTTTGAGCTTACTACGAGCTTCCGGTTATTTCACAGGTGTTACACTTGGATAATCGGAGGTTTTTTATGTACACTGCATGTATTTCGCTTTACAGAAAGGGGGAAACCTTGAATGAATGCACGCATGGTTTCAATTCTTCAGCACTTGCTGGCTGCCGATGCTCCTGTCAAAAGTGATTATCTCGCCAAATTGATTCAGCACCATCCGCAGCGATATCCGGGAGCTGGATGAATTTCTATCCAAGCATGGGGCAGCCATTGAACCAGTTCGTTCAAGGGGATATGAACTGAAGATTACAGATAGCCGTAGCTTTCATGCGCTGCTGCAGCAATTGTTCCTGTCCAGCGAGCCCGATGATCCGGGTTCTCCTGGCTACCGGCAATTGTATTTAATCAAACGTCTCCTGCTCGCTGATCATTATGTGAAGCTGGAACACCTCGCAGATGAGCTATATATAAGCAAGTCTACGGTGCAGAATGATTTCAAAGAGGTTAAGCAAACCCTGCAAAGCTACGGAATCACCATTGATAAACGGCCAAATTACGGGGTCAAGCTGAAGGGGGATGAAGTTCAGCTTCGGTTTTGCTTGTCCGAGTTTATTGTAAGCCGTTCCCAAGAACAAGGCGGAACACTTCATGCAGCGCTGCCCATCGTCAACCCGCGCGAAATAACGCTGATTTGCGGAATCATTCTGGAACAGACTCAGAAATATGAAGTGACACTCTCCGATATCGCCTTCAGCAATTTATCTATTCATATTGCGATCGCTTGCAAGCGCATTCGTGATGGTAACCAGGTAGCTATGCTCTCGGCGGAAATAGGAGATCTACGGGGCACTGATGAATTTCGAGCTGCCGAGCATATTGTCGAGCTGATCGAAAAGGAATTGCAGTTATCTTTTCCCGAAAATGAAATCGCCTACATTGCCATGCATCTTGCCGGAAACAAGTGGTTTGTCAGAATTGAAGGACACCCTATAGAGGACATGGGACCCGAGAAGCTGCTGGACTGGAACCTCTTTGAACTGGGCAAGGAAATGCTCGCCGAGATCGACAGGGATTTGAATCTGAACATCAGCTGTGATACAGAACTGCTCATAGGCATCTGCCTTCATCTGAAGCCAGCGCTGAACCGGGTAAAGTATGGAATGAACATCCGAAACCCCATGCTGGATCATGTCAAGAGCAACTACCCTCTGGCTTTTCAAGCGGGAGTTATTGGTGCCAAGCTGATCGAGAGCAAGCTGAATATTGCCATCCCGGAAGCAGAGATGGGCTATCTCGCCATTCATATCGGGGCAGCCATCGAACGACAGCGTATGAACACCCGGCCAAAACGCTGTCTGGTCGTCTGCACTTCAGGAGTCGGAAGCGCCCGGCTGCTCAAGTACAAACTGCAAAGCACTTTTGGCAGCTCGCTTGAAGTGGCGGGTACAACGGAATATTACAAGCTTCAGCAGTTTCCCCTCCATGACATTGATTTCGTGGTGAGCACCATTCCCATTCAGCTGCCATTATCGGTTCCAGTCGTGGTCGTGCATACTCTTCTTGGCGGCAGCGATATGGATAAAATTGAAAGTTTGCTGGCTGGTGAAGCCGAGTTTGATTTTCACTACATCCGGAAGGAACTCGTATTTCTGAGACAAAATTTTACCACCAAGGAAGAGGTCATCTCATTTCTGGGCCAAAAAATATATGCTGAAGGGCTGATCCGCTCTGCCGAAGGCTTTATTGGACTCGTTCTGGAACGAGAACAGGCCGCACCCACGGCTTACGGAAATTTGGTAGCCATTCCTCACCCTATCATTCCGCAAAGCAATCAAACCGTATGGGCGGTCTGCACCCTTCAACAACCTATCGAGTGGGGCGACAAACCGGTGCAGTTCATCTGTCTTCTCAGCATTGAAAGAAACGGTAAAGAGCCACCCGCTAAAATGTATAACCATCTCATGGAACTGGTCGACAATTCGGATATCGTCCAGCAGATGTTAAATTGCGAAACGTACGAGGAATTCTCCAGGATTATCGTTAAATATAAGCTGTATTGAACCAAGCTCCGCAGTGCATCCAGCTGATATCACAGAACAGGTGCTGCTTCGGAGCTTTTTAAAATGGACGAGTAACAGCAATGAATGAATTTCCGCTACTGGCGGAAAAGACTTGGGTTTAGATCTCGGCAGTAAACCTATACACTGAAACTGTAAGTTAAAGAGAAAAAAGCATGAGGTGAACGAGATGGAGGAGTATCAAGAAATCATTATGGGGATTATCACCAACTCAGGTGTTGCCAAGAGTAAAGCGATGGAAGCAATCGCTCTTGCTCAAAAGGGTAACACACAGTTGGCGGCAGAGCGGCTTGAAGAAAGCAAAGCCGAATTGGTTAAAGCTCATAAATCACAAACGAGACTGATTCAACAGGAAGCTGGCGGAACCGCCCACGAAGTCACACTGCTTATGGTACATGCTCAAGATCACCTTATGTCAGCCATCACAACTAAAGATCTGGCGGGACATATGATTGAGCTTTACAACAGATTGAATCGCTATGAAGATATCACAAATCACACTTCCAATGGAGGGAACAACGGATGAAACAAATTACACTCGTATGTGCTGCAGGAATGTCTACAAGTATGTTGGTACAGAAAATGCAAAAGGCGGCACAAGCACAAAACCTTGAGGTTGAAATTAGGGCTACTTCCGAAAGTTCGTTTAAAGAATATGCTGACAAGACAGATGTACTGCTAATTGGACCACAGGTTGGCTACCTGCAGGATGATTTCAAGGCAAAATATGAACCTAAAGGCATTAAGGTAAGTGTTATCAATATAGTAGACTATGGAATGATGAACGGCGAAAAAGTGCTAGGAGACGCGCTTAAGCTGTAAAGCTCAGAGTCAGGTACTCATCACCAGCCCGAACAAGAAGGTTGGCCAAATCGGGCAACGATATATGATGTTCTGCATGGTGTTTCACCAAATGAAAGCGTTATCTAAGTCGTTATATAGGCGGATGAAAGTCTATAGTAGGAGTTGAATAAATATGGATAACCAACAAAAATTCTCTTATAAGCTTCAAAAAGTAGCGGGTACAATTCAGCAAAACCGTTACATGAGCGCAATTTCCAACGGGCTGATGTCCACCCTTCCTTTTCTGATTATCGGAGCATTTGCAACCCTCTTCTCTGCACTTGCTTGGGAGCCTTACCAGAATCTTATTGCACCCGTAAAGGCTATAATCGGGTTGGCATCGACAATGACCACTGGCATCATTGCACTGTATGCGGTATTTTTTATCGCCTACAGACTGGCGCAAGCTTTTGACAAGGACCCCCTTGTGCCAGCGGCAACCGCTCTTCTTTCTTTTCTTATCGTTACACCGATCCAAACCTTTGATAAAGTTCGTGCCTTGCCACTTCAATGGCTCGGCGCGCAGGGATTGTTCGTTGCCATGATCGTCGGTTTGATTGCTGCACGGTTGTATATTTGGATTGTTGACCGCAATTGGACGATTAAAATGCCTGACGGGGTCCCGCCTACCGTTGTCAAAACCTTCTCAGGCTTGATCCCAGCTGTCTTAGTAGCCCTTGTGTTTGTTATCGTTGCTGGTTTGTTCATGCAGACCCCATTTGGTACAGTTCACGATTTTATCTACACTTATCTCCAAATACCACTGGAAGGATTGGGCGGATCACTCGGCGCTTTAATTATCGCGCTGATCATTATGCAGGCTCTGTGGATGTTCGGAATTCACGGTGCAATTGTTATACTCGCTATCGTTAAGCCCATCTGGATGAGTCTGGATCTAGCCAACCTTGACGCTTTCCAGGCAGGCGCTCCACTTCCGAACACTATCGGTCTGGCCTTCTGGTCCATCTACTGCAACTATGCACCGATGCTTGGATTTGCTCTGCTATTGGTTTTCCTGGCCAAGAGCAAACAGCTTCGGACGATCGGCAAGCTTGGTCTTCCGGGTACCTTTTTCTCCATTCACGAGCCGCTGATCTTCGGAATTCCAATGGTATTGAACCCGTTGCTAGCCATTCCGTTTATCGTTGCTCCCATCATTTGTGCGGTACTCGGCTATATTGCCACCAACATCGGCTTGTTGCCTGCACCCATCGGAATTTACCCGCCTTTCGGCACCCCTATCTTTGCTCTGGGCTTCATTGAGGGCAGTTGGAAACTAGCCGCCGCACAATTGGTACTCATTCCGATCAGTATGCTGATCTACTACCCGTTCTTTAGAGCGCTGGATAAGCAGGCTCTAAAAAAGGAACACGAAGCGCAGGAGCAACTGGACAAGCAAGCAAGCGAAGCTACAGCAAGTCCTGTTATTCTATAATAGAAAAAAAGCAGAAGCGGCGGACGGATACATGGTCGCCGCTTCTGCCATTACAATCGTTAGGAGAGGAAGCTTTTGATTCAACTGAGTATCGCTGAGAACAAACGATATTTCATGAATGAGGGTAACCCCTTTTTTTATTTGGCGGATACGGTTTGGAGCGCATTTACCAACATTACGCTGGAGGAATGGGCCTATTATCTGGATTACCGTAAAAGTCAGGGCTTCAATGTCCTGCAAATCAATTTGCTGCGCCAGTGGGATGCAAGTGGCAGCGATTTGAACTATGAGCCTTTTGCATGTGCCGAGGATGGCAGCTACAATTTTTATATGCCGAACGAAGAATACTTTACCAGAGCCGAGACGATGATCGAAATGGCTGTGAACAGAGGCTTTGTTCCTGCACTGGTTCTACTATGGTGTAATTATATCCCGGATACCTGGGCTGCCAAGCTTCGTGAGGAGAAAAAAATGCCACTTGGGGCAGTGGAACCTTATATACGTTACATTGCCGATCGGTTCTCCAAATTCTACCCTATTTATATTATAAGTGGTGACACTGATTTCCCTTCCGAGCGTGCCAACCAATATTACCGACTTGCTCTCCATACCATAAAACAGCACAGCCCGCAGTGTCTGACTACCCTGCATATTCAAGGAAGATTAGCGGCACTGCCAGAGGAATTTATTGATGATCCCCATTTGGATTTTTACATGTACCAGTCAGGACATAATTCACAATTTCAACCAACGGCGTATACACTCGCACTGGATTTCTGTAATAAGCCTGTCACCCGACCGGTGCTCAACTCGGAGCCCTGTTATGAACAAATGGGCTACAGTCGAAAAGTCTATGGCCGCTTCAGCCGCGCCGATGTTCGTAAGGCAGCCTGGCAAAGTCTTCTGTCCGGGGCGTCTGCGGGCATAACCTATGGAGCCCACGGTATTTGGAGCTGGCATCGAAAAGGCAAAAGGTTCGGGGTAACTGGGGAGGGATTCGACAGTCCATATGATTGGCAGTCTGCACTTAAGTTTGAAGGGGCATGGGATTACGGATTGGCCAAATGGCTCTTCGGGATATATGAAATTACAGATATGCAGCCTTGGAACATAGTGCTTAAAAATACGGAAGAAATTCGTGCGGCTGTAAGCACCGATTACACCAAGGTCGCCATCTACGTTCCAATCAACACGGTGCTGAAGCTAAACGTGGATTTGAGCGAATACGACTTCACGGTCATTGACCTGGAGAATCGTCGTTTTGGCACAGCTTCAATCTCTGTGCAAGAGCAAATCACGATCATTGGGATGCATGATTTTGAAGCTGATGTCTTGCTGATTGGCATAAGAAAATAACCGTGATTACTTACCGCCTTTTTCATCATTTCAACTACTATGTACAACGTACAAACAGCCCCGCAATCGAGATTTCTCATCGGGACTGTTTGTCTTACTTCTTGTTATAAAAAGCAAGCACTCCATTGTGGTCAGGAAATATATCTCAATTTAATACGTTTCGAAGCTCTGTGAAGCGAAGATTTCACTGAATTTTCACTCTTATTTAAAATTCTAGCCGTTTCTTTTATGGAGTATCCTTGGACTACACGCAATTTAAGTACCGTCCTTTGCTCGGGATTACTTGCCATCAAAAGAATTCGATCGACCTCATCCTGAATTTCAAAATCGGGGGTATCCCAGTGATAGTAGACGTGCTCCTTACGTAAGAAATATTCCTCCATCTTTTTTCGCTTTCTTATTATATCTATGGCTAAATTTTTAGCAATTCTCAAAAGATAAAATCGGATACGATCTTCGGGCAAATTAGGGGAAGCTCTTATAAACCGAATAAAGCATTCATGCAACAAATCTTCGGCATCCTGTTTGTTATGCACTCTTCTCAAAAGATAGCCAAGGAGTTCTGATTTATGAGATAAATATAGATCTTCCAGATCGTTAATGTCCATATTATTGCTTATCCTTTCTGTTTCGATGGGTTACGGTGTTCCCCTTGACTTAAAATACACTGGCTACTTTATAGTCTTAAATTCATATCCCTGCTTTTTTAAATATGTTATGATTTCAGGCAAGGCTTTAGCTGTTTCTTCCTTCCCGTAAGTGTCATGCATGAGTACCACTGCTTTTTCTCTAGTCCCAATGCTCTTCATAAATTCGTGTATTAATTCCTCGGCATTCTTAGATGTACCTTCCGCATCTTTAGGCAACACATTCCAGTCAATCTGATGATAATCCTTATCATGTAAAAATTTATCTAACTCTTCCATGCCTTTGGGATCCTTTCTCTGCCACGTCACATGGCCACCTGGAAATCGAATCACTCTTGTGGAAAAATCCTGTCCCAAAATTTGCTTTAAAATTTGATTTGTTTTTTCAATATCGCTCATAAAAATGCTCGAATTCACAGTCTGATTAGGATATAAATAACCATAATCATGTGAGTAGGTATGATTTCCGATAGCATGCCCTTCTTTAACTATTCTTTTGGTTAAATGTTTAGTACCTTCATTTTCTTCGACTGCTTTTCCGACCACAAAAAACGTCGCTTTTACATTTTGTTCTTTAAGAACATCTAAAATCTTAGGCGTCACGGTTACTGATGGCCCATCATCAAAAGATAAATAGACAACCTTTTTACCGTCTATCCCATCGGGCTTTTGACCTTGGATTTGCTGATTTAAGTACTTTTCAACAAATGCAGCATCCTCAACACCCGAAACATTTTTTACAGGGAATTCGCTCCCTTTGGATTCGTTATTTAATTTGTCGGTTGATACGGATTCTATTTTTTCTGCAAATTCAATCGTTTTGACTGGTTGTGGTTTACTACTGAAAATGTCAAAGAGTTTTAAAATAATTAGAACAATACAAATGATAATAATAAACAGTAGTCTTCTTCTCTTCCTCTTCATCCGATGAGCTCTGGTTCTATTTTGCACATAGCTTTTTTCCATAGTATATGTTCCTCCAAAATCTAGAAGCAGTTCACGTTTTATGTTGCGACCATGTGCCAATTCAATTATTCGTATCTCAATGCATCTATTGGCCTCAAACTTGCTGCTTTATAAGCCGGATATACTCCGAATAGGATGCCTGTGCCCGCAGAGCTAAGAAACGAATATATGATAG
This sequence comes from Paenibacillus sp. ALE2, assembly GCF_054113385.1. Lineage (NCBI taxonomy): Bacteria > Bacillati > Bacillota > Bacilli > Caryophanales > Paenibacillaceae > Paenibacillus > Paenibacillus sp. ALE2. Next base: position 2,672,233 of record NZ_CM134213.1, on the reverse strand, counting down.
GCGAGATTGTAAATTCAATGGTCATATGCGCAGCCGCCTCAAGTATTTTGGAAGCTCCTATACCTGTAACAACTCCGATTGTGCCTCCTAACAGACCAAAAATGATCGCTTCAGACAGGAATTGAATCATAATATCTCTCGGCTTGGCACCAATGGCTTTCCGAATACCGATTTCTTTTGTACGCTCTATAACTGAGACCATCATAATATTCATAATTCCGATTCCCCCTACCACGAGGGATATCGCGGCTACCCCACCCAATAGGCTGGTCATAATACTATCTACACCAGAAGCTGCACCTGCTGCCTCTGACAGACTCATAATTTGAAATTGATCTGGTTCCGAAGGTTTTAGCTGGTGTGTCACACGCAAGCTTTCCAAGATGTCTAAGCGAGCCTGATCCATCAAGGCTGGTGACTTGGCAGACACATCCAATCCGGTAATATTCTTCTCACCCAGACGGTTCATCATGGTTGTAGCAGGGATGTAAATTTGTTCATTACTACTGTAGCTTAAGTTCGTAACTGGCTGAGTATCCAATACTCCGACTACCTTGAAAGGGATCTGCTTAATTTGAAACGTCCGTCCCAATACATTTTGGCTATCTCCACCAAAAAGACGTTGAACCGCTTGGCTTTCAAGTATGGCGACATTCATGCGTTTGTCCATCTCATCGTTGGTAAATGTTCTACCCTCGGCAAAGGAAAACTTTTTGACCTTATAGAATGAAGCGGAAGTTCCTACAATAGTGGCGTTATAGTTATATCGCCCCCACGTAGCTTTTGAATTGCTCGTTATATTCGGCATTAATGCATCTATAGACTTCTTTTTGTCCAACGCCTCGACATCAGCCCAAGTAAAAGATGGTGTGTGGTCATAATCTATTTCACCATCGACCATTGTCATAGCCGGCGCAACCATCAATACGTTATTTCCTAATTTATTAATTTCCGCCTTTATGCGGGCTGTAGATCCGTTTCCGATCGCCATAATGGCAATAACTGCTGCCACCCCGATAATAATACCGAGTATCGTTAAAAATGAGCGTAGCTTGTTAGTGATTAAGCTATTCATGGATACACGGATGGTTTCCATTACATTCATAGGCTTACCTTCCTTGATGAAATTCGTCTATTTGCAATAGGCTCATCTCGTTCAATATTACCATCCCGAAAGCTGATCAACCGTTTGGCATATTCAGCAATCTCCAGCTCATGCGTGACCAAGACGATGGTTTTTCCCAGCTCATTCAAGCCTTGAAATAATTCCATAATTTCAATACTCGTCTTCGTATCCAGTGCTCCCGTAGGCTCATCCGCCAGCAGAATAACAGGATTATTCACCAATGCCCGAGCAATGGAAACACGTTGCTGCTGACCACCAGATAGCTCGTTAGGCTTGTTGTACATCCGTTCTGCAAGGCCAACGCTGCGTAGTGCCTCTACGGCTCTTTCCCGACGCTCCTTGGCAGGTACACCTGCATACATCATAGGCAGCTCTACATTTGCTAATGCTGTAGTTCGGGGAAGTAGATAGAATTTCTGAAATACAAAACCCAGCTTCTGGTTTCTAATCTCCGAAAGCTCGTTCTCTCTAGCATCCAATATGGAGTACTCATCCAGGTAGTACTCTCCGGTATCGGGATGATCCAGGCAGCCAATGACATTCATCATGGTAGACTTGCCCGAACCAGAGGGCCCCATGATAGCAACAAACTCCCCTTCGCTAATAGATAAATTAACACTGCGCAGAGCCTGAATCTTCTGTCCGCCTACCTCATACATTTTTTTCAGTTCTTTAATTTCGATTACAGCTTTATGGGATTGAGTTTCACTCATTGTGCCTGCCCCCCATCAGGGTCTTGACCCTCTGGACTGCCATTCGAACCAGCACTACCACCCTGAGGTGGGATCACAATGGTCTCACCGTCCTTGACACCAGACTTGATTTCCGCCTGATCTGCTGTATAGACACCCAGTTTCACTGGTCTAAACTCATAATCGGCCGGATTCGCCGCGTTCTTCGCCACATATACTCCATCCACACCGCCTTCAGATCTCAGTGCAAACAGCGGCACAGATAACGCATTTTTGTGTTCAGCTAACAGAAGGGATACATCCATATTCATCCCTGGTTGCAGCCTTATCTTTTGGCTATCCAAAGACAATTCGATTTTGTATGTAGTCACATTGGATTCGGTAACCGGCTCTGGAGAAACAAAGAGGACTTCGCCTTTAAATTGTTTGTCCGGAAATGAATTCGAGTGCATTGTCGCCTGAAGTCCAGTCTTCAATTTAGCAATATCACTTTCGTTAACCTTGGCAAGAACCTTCATAGCCCCTGTGTTTGAATTATTCATGACAATAAAAGGTGCAGTAGGACTGGTACCCACATCGCCGTTGACCTTCAAAATGATCCCGTCCCACGGCGCCGTAACCTGTAATTTACTCAGGACACTTTTCTTCTGCTCTAATGCCGTTTCAGCCTGCAATAAAGAAGCCTGTGCGGATTGGATGTTGGAAGCTTCGGGCGGGGACTGTGCAGCCTTTAATTGTATTAAAGCTGTTTTATAGCCCATTTCCGCCTCTTCGATCGCCTCAGTTTGCTTGGTCTGTGCCTTCTTGTACTGCAGCTCCACATTGCTCATATCCAATTTTGCCTTATCCAGATTTTGCTTGGCTGTTGCCAGGTCACTTTCTGCTGCCGCATCATTCTGAACCAGATAAGCCTGGTCATCATAATCCTTCTGAGCCTTATCCAAAGTCACCTTGGCCGACTCCTTTTGAGCAGCGGCTTCCTCTAATTCCATCGTGTTCTTGGCTGTTTTAATCGCCATCTGTGCCTTTAAGACATTAGCTTTCTGCAACTCTATATCATTCGTTTTGGGTCCGCGCTTGGCTTCCTCCAGTTTGGCTCTTGCAATCGCCACATTCGATTCGGCATCCTTAATTTGCAGCCTGGCATCCGAATCATCTAATCGTGCTAGAACCTGACCTGCTTTGACGCTATCTCCTGCTTTGACATTGACAGCGACGAGCTTGGCACCCTCGACATTTGTAAAATTAATGTTTACTTCCTTGGAAGCCTGAACGGTTCCAGTGACTTTAAGCGACTCGGTCATGTTTGTCTTCTGTACCTGTACGATCTGGTTTGCAGGACCCTCCACAGGCTTTTCCTTACTCCTGTTCATATAAACAGTACCGCTAATCCCCGCTATAATGATCAGGACAAAAATGCCTATAATTCTTTTCAGCCTTCTTTTCTTTCTTACTACCTGCAATGCATCTTTCTTTTCTATTTCTGACAATGTTATATCCCCTTCAAAAGTATTTTTTCTAAATCCTATACGCTCCACGGCTTGTTCAAAGCATGTTGCAGCAACGTCATTTGAACAATCAGTTCATCCATATTCCGTTCGATTTGCTTCACTTTTAATTGATTCGTGGCGACTTCCGTACCTGTAGCAAAACCACGTTCCTTTTTTTTACGAGAAATGTCCAACACTTTATTGACGTTCTGTAGATTACTTTGCATTTGCTCGTATTGTTCAACATTTTGCTGTAAGTTAAAGTACATGCTCTTCAAGGTTTCTGCCAGTTGATCCTTGGTATTTTCCAGTCCGCCTTCTGCTGAATCTACATCAATCTGCTTAATTTCATAATCATCAGTTCCTGAGTTCCATGTGTAATATTTAACTTCCATCTTGGCCAGCTTGACAGCTTCCTCCTGTCTCCACACCGAAGGACTCGCCGAGATTGCACGCGTCACCAACGTATCCAAATTCGTGTTGTCTATTTTGGGGTAAACAGGGCGATCAACCAGTTCATATACCGTACCTTGAGGTTGACCCATTTGCGTATTTAATGAATCTATCGCTTTTTGCAATGCAGTCTTTGCAATGTCTACATTCTTTTGAGCCTCTATACGAGTCTGAATAATCGTACTTTGATCACCTGGAGAAATTTTTCCACGGTTGGCCTTCGCTTCAGCAGCCTTTTCCTCTAATAACGCGAGCGAAAGTGCATCCTCACTACTCTTCACTTTGTTATCAGCCAAAAGTACATCGTAATAGTTTTTCATTGCAGCGTAGTCTGTCTGATCTTGGGCAAGTTCAATTTGCTTCTTGGATTCCAGATAAGAAACCGTCGATGAAGCATACCCCTTCCAGGCTGAACTACTAGCCGCATCCTCTTCACCGTTGCCTGTACCTGCCGGAATAAAATCCAGATTCTTACCAGCATTTTTTAGGTTAATCCGGTTACGATCTATCGCTTGCTGGGCCTCCTTCAAGCTAAAGCTATTAGACCGCGCCCATTGCTGGGCTTGGCTCAGTGTTAGTTTCACGCTCGCTTTGGTAACCTGCTGCTGCGCCTCCTCTGCTTGAACAAAGGACTCTGATAAAGAACTGGCCGACAAGGCGAGCAGCAATAAAATGAACAAACTTTTTTTCATGATATCCCCACTTTTAAAATATGGTATCGACTTGAATAGAATTCACTAATGCGTTGTTATATGAATTAAATATCTTCTGATGAACAAATTCGCCCTGCACCTACTCGTCAAGGCTCTCAGCCCATTGAGACCTTATTTTGTATTTGATGAAAATTCCAGAAAGGAGGAGTCTAACCCTACCCTTCTGCAACTTTTTTCATGTGGCTTATCGCTCTTTACAGCATCTTTAAATCCAATTGACGAAGGTACAGGAAACGTACAATAAGAAAGGAAAAGAATTGAATTACCCAAAAGCAAATCATAATTTGAATAAGCGTAAGATGAAAGGGTACTACAGATGGTTCTGACATAACTAAACAAAGCACTATTCCTATGGATGAAACAACTAATGGCAGAAGAAATAGGAATGCAATTTGTCTGGATGCAGCTCGTCTCATTTCCCTTGAGCTTAGTCCAATTTTGGATAAAGCCCGGTATATTTCCTCATCCCGTTTAAGATCTACATACAATCTGAAATAAAGCAGGCTTACTGTGCTTGCCAACATAATGATGGCGATAAATCCGCCAATAAATTTACTAATATTCAGATCCATCTCCGATGTCAGATAATCCACTGCTCTAGAGTTAAGCGATCCTTTATTCACCTTGTTGGCCAGCAGGGAATACAACCACACCTCTTCTTGGGTCTCAGAAGTTTCCAATGATACTTGGCCACTCTTCCATTTAGGCACAAAATAATAAACAGATTTGTATGCCAATGGAACATTGAAATACTGTTGTTTAACTAAATGTTCGTAAGTTTGATCTGAGACAACAAGCAACCTTCCTAGTTCAGAAATGATGTTTCCATCAAACTTTATGCTATGGTCTATCTTCTGAGTATCCACAATCTGGATACCCGTAATTCGGGATTTCCCTTGATTGTAAGTTAGCCTTTTTTCAAAAAAGGTTTTCTGTTCTTCTAATGACATCCCGTTTGAATCAAAAATGAAAAAGCCTTGATCATCTCGAAGCGCAGGTACCTGTATTTGTTTCTTTAATTTAGAAGCAAGAGGCTCATAGTTGGATTGTTTCATCACAGGTGCCAACTGTTCACGAAAGGGAAAGATCAGTACTTCACTTTTCGAATAATCCACCCCAGCATTATAAAGATTTTGATCAATCTCATCTTCAAGATCTATGGAACTTACAACATCAGAAAAAAATGCAAATGAATAAGACTGCTCCCTAAGAAATCTATTTTGCTGCTGCATGGAGTCAAAAGTTGAAGCTGCTCCTAGAAAGGAAACGATAGAAATTAGGGTAACCAATGTGAACAGCCCGGCATTATTCCTCATTTTGTATGTGATTTCAGATAGCCATAACAAACGAGTTCCACTCCAACACCATTTCCTGTTGGCTCTAAGCAATTGAATGAACAAAACACTTGATTGGGCGTATAGTAAGTAAATTCCAATAAACCCCATTACAATCGTATATTTAAATGTGTCTCCAACTGAATAGTGCAACATATAAAAGGATAGAGTCCCCAAACGATACGGTGCCAGATAAATATATGGTGGAAAATCCAGCTTCATTAAATACACAGCTGCTCCTATTAGCGCTATTGCAAGAAAGGACAGGCTCCATGAAGCTTTGGGCTCTTTTTTGAGCTGAGTAACCTTGCTAAAAAGCTGCTGTAATTTAGATTGGCGTATGAAGAAAACAGATACAAGTGAGATCAAGGTAAATAAAAACATAAAGCCAACTACGGTGAAAGCCAGTGCTTTCCAAGGAAAATAAAATGTTAAATACAGCCCTGTGGCACTGGAGCCCAAAAGTAGAAAGAACTTTGCGGAAACAAATCCTCCCGTAATCCCGGTAATCAAGGATAAAAAGCCTATAATCAGATTCTCATAAGCAACCAAAAAATAAATTTGTCTGCGATGTGTCCCCAAAATGGTCAGTATACCGAATTCTTTTTTACGTGCAGCAATAAAAATATTGTTTGTGTATAATACGAAGAAAAAGGAAAATACAAAAATCAATAGATCAGCTACTTGTAATCCTTTTTTTACATTAAAGGCCATGATTGCATTGGAGACATCCGGGTGAAAAATAAACATCGCATATACGAAAAAAATTGTAATCATCAAGGAGCTGCTTAAATAATAAGGTACATAAGCACGCGCATTATGCTTGAGATTATTCCATGCTAACAGACGAAAGCTCATGTGCATGTCTACTTCCCCCCAGAAAGGAGAGCATATCTATGATTTCCTGAAAAAATAATTGCTGACTGTGACTACGGTGGATTTCATTAAATAACTCGCCATCTTTAATAAAAATTACCCGATCACAATAACTGGCTTCCAAGGCACCGTGTGTTACCAGCACGATTGTGGAATTGTCTACGCGATGGATGAGTTCTAACATTTCCATCACAACTCGTGAAGATTTGGAATCGAGATTTCCAGTTGGTTCATCTGCCAACAGGAGTGAAGGAGAATGAATAATAGCTCTGGCTATAGCTGCTCTTTGCTTTTGCCCCCCTGACACCTCAAGAGGCCGTTTGTCTAAAATATCTGCAATATCCAGTTTCTTCGCTACCTCTTCCAGTTTGTGTCCCATTTCCTTTAATCCTTTTTTATTCAGCATCAGAGGAAATAGTATGTTCTCTCCCAGACTAAGAGTTTCCAGCAAATTATAGTCTTGAAATACAAGCCCCAATTCTTTGCGACGAAATAAAGCGAGCTTATCCTTCTTGAGCAGATGTGGATTTTCCCCATTAATGCTAACCTCGCCAGAAGTCGGCATATCAATGGAGGAAATCATATTTAGTAATGTTGTCTTCCCACTACCAGACGGACCCATAATGCCTACAAACTCACCTTGTTGAATCGTTAAATGGATATTGTTGAGAGCTCGGTAGGGAACCTTACCATAGTATATTTTGGTGACTTGATCCATTCGTACAATCTCCATCGTTCATTCCTTTCTTTTTCCTATGTCATGATCATAATTCATCCAGAGGGATGAAGCGATCGATTAACATTACAGAAACCTTAAATGTGTTGTAAGGTTCTTATTTGTGAATTGAAAACAAGATCTCAACCGTCGTTCCTTCACCAACCGTCGATTTCAGTTGAATGTCATGACTCAGCCTTTTGCAGATTTCTGACACCATGTACAGGCCCATTCCGGTAGATTCACTATACTTCCGTCCGTTTTCACCTGTGTAATAAGCCTCAAATACCCGTTCAATATCTTTTTTAGGGATACCGATTCCTTCATCCTGTACTTTCAGCACAAACACTTTATCTCTTATCTCAGATATCAACTTCAGACTGTGGGCATGACCTGAAGAGTATTTCACCGCATTGGTCACCAATTGATTAATTATAAATCTTAGCCATTTGGCATCGGTAATCACACTCAACTGCTCGTCCACTTCATTGGAAGGATAAATTTCGTTACGAATCATTAATCTTTTGTTATCATAAATCACTTCACTAACCAGCTTTCGTAATACAACAGGCTCCACATGAAAGTCAGGTTCAAAGGCCTCCAATCGTGACATATATAAGATCATTTCCAGTCCTTTTCCCATTCGATCAATCTCATCATGAATCTGATCCGACTCGGGATCTATTTTTCCTTTGAGAATTAAATGAATAACAGAGAGGGGAGTTTTCATCTGGTGAACCCACTGGTTAATAAAAGTAATGTGATCACGCTGTTGATGCTCTAACTGATGAATTCGAGACTGATACAATCGGTAAAATTGTAAAAGCAAATTCTGTAAAGAAGAGGCAAGAGGATTAAGTACCTTCATCTGAATGAGTTCATCTAGATCTCTAATATTTGCAGTGGAAAGTAATCGATATAAACTAGAATACATGACGTACCGGAACAGTAAATAGATCAGCAATATAGAGGTCCCAAAAAAGACGGAATAAAGAGCAGTAGACAAGTTATGATAACCATCCATCCAATAAATGCTTAACACAAGAAAAAGTTGGACGATATTGAATATGATCATTGAGAAATGATCACGCCAAAAAAGCTTCACTGTTCTTCCTCCTCAGTCAAGTGCAGCCGATATCCAGCTCCTCTAACCGTCTCTATGATTTCCTCCAACCCCAACTCGGCCAGCTTTTTACGGACACGAGTAACATAAACATTCAGTGTATTTTCACCGACATATTGGTAATCATCCCATAAAGCTTCTAAGAGATGAACTCTCCCTACAACCTGCTTAGGATATGTCATCAGTAGCTCCAGTAGCGCAGCTTCTTTATGGCTCATTTCTACCTGCTTGTCATGAAACACAAGCTCCATAATGTCAGGGTATAGAGTCAAGCCTGACACTGTTATGGAGCGTGATTTTTGGGCAACTGCATATAAACCATAGGCACGTCGCAGATTACTTTCTATTTTGGCTAACAGTACTTCGGGATGAAACGGTTTAGTAATGTAATCATCCGCCCCGTTCTGCAAAGCAATGACCTGATCCATCTTATCATCCCGCGCGGACACAAAAAGGATAGGACAAGTAGATTGGGTGCGAATTTGTCTACACCAATAAAATCCATCAAAACGAGGTAAATTCACATCAAGTATGACCAAATCAGGCTTAACTTCCTGAAAAGTACTCAATACCTGATCAAAATTTGAAACGACAACTCCTTGATAACCATACTTTTCAAGATAGGATTGGAGTAAAGAGCTAATTTGAGAGTCATCCTCTACGATTAATATTTTATGCATTGTGTTTTCTACCTTCTTAGTGCTTGAATTTTTAATAACATGATTTTCTCTATATAATGCCTTGATTTAATCGTCCAAGCAATAACAACAATCCATTTTCTTTAATTGTAATTAGGAAGATTCAATTGTGATATAGATTGAGTCTCGAATAATATGCATTGTGCCAAGCACCAGAGCAGTTAACGTTATAATCATCATAACGATAACTGTTACTGTAATAATGATCCCTTTATATTTTTTTATCGTCTCATCGAAGTCTTTTTTTGATTTGATTACCTTTTTTATTTTGTTCTTTGAATACTTCATATGCTCACATCTTTCCTTGCCTAGCTATTAAACATACTAACTAGCCTATACATCACAAACAACAGTCAAAGCTTACAAAAACCTTACTTTGTTGTAAGGTATATAGAAAACAGCTCAACAGTAATTATGTATTATGTCCAAATGAAGACTTACCCTTAAAAGGGATCAAGATCATGACAGATATAACATTCTCTAAAAAAATGAGTCGGGCTCTATGACCCGACTCATTTTAGTATTCATTGATGCTATAACCCACACAGATCCGTGTTCATTCTCTTAGCTTCGCTGTCTCATCGCCTCGAATAATAACACCGTAGAGGCCATGGCTGCATTCAGTGACTCTGCTTGTCCCTGCATTGGAATGAATACTGATTCATCCACCATACTAGCGGTAGCAGCAGAAATACCTTGGCCCTCGTTGCCAATCACGAGCCAGGTGGATACACGCAAATCCACGGCATAGCATGACAAGCTTGCATCCAGCGAGGTGCTGAGCAAGCGGGCCCCTTTGCTTTTGGCCTGCGGCAAAAGCTCCTCCAGACTGCCTTCGATCACCGGCAGATGAAATAACGATCCCATCGTGGAACGGATCGTTTTGGGGTTGTACAGGTCGGCGCAGCCATGACCCAATATAACGCCTGCGGCTCCAGCAGCGTCCGCGCTGCGGATAATGGTGCCTACATTGCCGGGGTCCTGTACCCCGTCCAGCACCATCACCAGCGCATCTGGCTGCTCAAGTAATGCTGCGAATGCGCTCTGCTCCTGCTTACGCACGATAGCAAAGACAGACTGCGGCGTCTTGGTATCGGTGCATTTGGCAATGACCGCCGCCGACACGGGAATCCATTCCACCGGCTGGTCGGCTGAATCCAGACCATTCAGCTCGGCAGGAATCCCCTTGTCCAAATCATAGGCGACGCTTTCTACTGCCGCGTTCGAACGCAACGCTTCCTGCACTAGATGAATACCCTCAACAATATATTTATGCTGCCGTGTACGATGCTTTTTCTCCAGCAATTGCGACCATTCTTTTACACGCGCATTATTCGGTGAAATGATTTCCATTCGTTTAACCTTCCGTTCTATGGTCCGTTTCTTTAAAAATAAATGATGCATCACTTGTACTTGAACATCAAACCTCTCTAAGCTGCAAAAGCCAGCTCCAACTTGGTTAGATCGTCCTTGTGACCCACAATGACCAGCACATCACCCGCTTCAAGACGATCCTCAGCATAAGGTGAAATGTTCATCTCCTGGTTTCTGCGAATCGCCATTACATTGCAGCCGAAGCGTGCACGTATGTCTAGCTCCTTCAGATTTTTGCCAATCATGGAATCAGCGGCTCGCATCTCCAAAATACTGTAGTCCTTGGACAGCTCGATATAATCCAGAATATTGGGAGATGTTAGATGATGGGCTACCCGCAGTCCCATATCCCGTTCAGGATAAACCACTTTATCCGCACCTATTTTTTGCAGCACTTTCCCGTGTAGTTCATTTTGTGCTTTGACCACAAGAGCGGGCACACCCATGTCCTTGAGAATCAATGTTGTTAGAATACTGGCTTGTATATCTTCACCAATTGCGACTACAATTACGTCAAAATTGCGGATACCCAGTGCTCGCAGTGCTTCCTCATCCGTCGAATCGGCAGACACCGCATGCGTCACAATATTCGACATTTCCTGTGTACGCTGCTCGTCCGAGTCGATAGCCAACACATCAAAACCCATCTCACTCAGCGCGCTGGCAACACTGGAGCCAAAGCGCCCCATGCCAATGACCGCATACTGTTTTTTCGCCATTCCTTCTTTACCTCCCGCTCACCATACTGTCCGTCATAGTATAGCATATCATGCTACAAACATAAATTTTAGCATCCTTATTCCAAATGCTTCTTCATGTATACTGGACCACAGCCCAAGCCATAATACATTCGATCACTATTACAACATACGGGAGGGAACACATGCCCATTACAATGGATTTACGACAAGCGATTGTTCACAAAGTTCACGGCAAATCAGAGGCTGATCTTACGGATATGATTATTGGGTCAGTGGATGGACCGGAAGCCGCTTTGCCTGGATTGGGTGTCATTCTTGAAATCGCATGGAAGCATATGAGTCCAAACCAGCAGCATGACTTCGTCCATTTGGCACATGAACAAATCGATAAAATCAAACCCGTGCCCTTAACCTAGCTCTAGCTACTCAACTTCTTGTTATGTTTTAATTGTGCTCATTATTTTTACCCGTATTCGAAAATAAGAATAGTCCACTCGCATTCATATCGAGTGGACTATTCGTGGTATATATCAAATGACTGAGATCAGACTGCTCTGCATATAAAATTTTATGGAGCCATTTCCAAAAACTTAGCAGTCGGATTTTTTTCTATAGCCGTACGCATGGCATACTCATTTTCGAACAAGGCGACATAATTGCCTTTCTTATCTTTCACCAGCGTAGAGTTGATACGAAACTTGCTCGGATCAATCTGCTCATCCACAATCCAGCGAGCAAATTGGAACGGCATACGCTGAAGCTGTACATCTACCCCATATTCACCCTTCATGCGGTATTCAAATACTTCAAATTGCAGTTGGCCGACTACGCCTAGAAGCGTATCATCGAAGCTTACCGTACGGAACACCTGAATCATACCTTCTTCAGTCAACTGGTCGATACCTTTCAGATACTGCTTGTGCTTTAAAGCATTCTTTACAGTAACCTTAGCAAAAATCTCAGGTGAAAAGGTTGGCAGTTCATCAAATACAACCTCGCCACCTTGACTCAGTGAATCGCCAATGCGGAAAATACCTGGGTCAAACAAGCCTATAATATCCCCAGGGAATGCTTCTTCGACAATATCACGGTCCTGTGCCAAGAACTGCTGTGGTTGGGACAGCTTAATCTCCTTACCCATTCGAACATGTTTAACACTCATCCCGCGTTGGAACTTACCAGACACGATACGCAAAAATGCAATACGGTCACGGTGAGCCGGGTTCATATTGGCCTGAATTTTAAATACATAGCCAGTAAACTTCTCGTTCGTTGGCTGAATTTCCCCAACTGTACTGCGGCGCGGTTCTGGCTTAGGCGCAAGCTGGAGGAAGTTTTCCAAAAATGTTTGCACGCCAAAATTGTTAATCGCACTGCCAAAGAATATAGGCGTCAATTCTCCACGCTGTACTTTTTCCATATCAAAAGGGTCACCTGCGACATCAAGCAACTCTAAATCCTGGCATAATTGGTCGTGCAAATATTCGCCCGCCATCTCGCGAATAATCGGATCATTGTAACCTTCCACTTTTTGTACCTTGATCGTGGAATGGTCATCTCCCTGAAACAACTCAACCTGATTTTTGACACGATCATAAACACCGCACAGATCACGCCCAGTACCAATCGGCCAGTTCATCGGCACCGAACGGATACCAAGCACCTGTTCCAGTTCCTCCATCAGATCAAAGGGACTGCGTCCCTCACGGTCCAGCTTATTAATGAAGGTGAATATCGGTATTCCGCGCTTCGCACAAACCTGGAACAGCTTGATCGTTTGCGCTTCCACACCTTTCGCTACGTCAATCAGCATGACCGCACTATCTGCAGCTGTCAGTGTGCGGTACGTGTCTTCACTGAAATCCTGGTGACCTGGGGTATCCAGAATATTAACGCGATGCCCATTATAATCAAATTGCATTACTGAGGATGTTACCGAAATCCCCCGCTGTTTTTCAATCTCCATCCAGTCACTCGTCGCATGCTTGCTAGCTTTACGAGCTTTGACTGTACCTGCAAGACGAATAGCGCCCCCGAACAGCAGCAACTTTTCCGTCAGTGTCGTTTTACCCGCATCCGGGTGAGAAATAATCGCAAACGTACGCCGTTTGTCGACTTCCTGTTGAAGTATATCTGTTGTTTTACTCATTTCACATATCCCTTCATGATCGAATCCATTGCATTTCTGCTCAAGCTATTATAAAAAGGCCATGATGCACGCCTATTTTCACAAGTTCATCGGCTCATTGCCGTTAGCTCCAGTATTCGGCATACTCCGTCACCATATTCATGATAAATACGATCTATTTACATGTTTTAGCCTGCCTTTAACGTATAATCAGTTGCAAACTGAAAACCTGAGACTAAGCTATTATAGCATACTCCGAACGCAAAGCATCCCCTTACATCCTGAACAGGACATAGGGGGATGCTGGACAAATCGGGATTACTGAGTGCCGCCTACTCGCCAGATGACATTATCTTCATCCTGACCGCTAACCGGCCACCACTTGTAGCCATCCTGCTCCAACAGCTTGTGAGCACCATCAGGTCCCCATGAGCCTGCAGCATAGGTTTCCAGTGTATCCGGGGTCTGCTGCCATGCTTTGGCGATTCGATCAACGAATCCCCACGCTGTAGCCACCTCATCCCAGCGCGTGAAGTACGTCGAATCACCCTCGATCGCATCCATCAGCAACCGTTCATAAGCTTCCGGTGAGTTGATCCCCACCATACAGCTTTGGCAAAAATCCATCGCCAGCGGCTCAATATCTGACTCCGAACCAGGCTTCTTGGCATTGATTTTAATGTAAATGCCCTCCATTGGATTAACCCGAATGACGAGCAAGTTGGGTTCGAGCTTATGCTTTTGACCGAGATATACATTGGTCGGCATACTCTTAAATTCCACAACGATCTCCGTAGTTTTTACAGGGAGGCGTTTGCCCGTACGAATGTAGAACGGTACGCCAGCCCAACGGAAGTTATCAACAAACACGCGTGAAGCAAAATAAGTCTCTGTATTCGATTGTGGATCAACCTTGTCTTCTTGACGATACCCTGGTAACTGCTGACCGCGATAACTGCCCTCAGTATATTGACCACGTACCACGTTGGTCTTCACATCCTCAGATGATCCAAAAGGTCGTAGTGAACGCAGCACTTTTACCTTTTCATCGCGGATATCCTCTGGCAACAAACGACTAGGTGGCTCCATCGCGATCATCGTAAGCATTTGCAGCATATGGTTTTGTCCCATATCACGCAAGGCACCGGAATGATCATAATAACCTCCGCGTTCCTCTACCCCTACCGTTTCACTCAGCGTAATTTGCACATTGGCAATATGCTTGTTATTCCATAGTGGTTCAAAAAAAGCGTTAGCGAAGCGGATCACCTCGATATTTTGTACCATTTCCTTACCAAGATAGTGATCAATCCGATAAATTTCTTCTTCGGCAAATACTTCACGTATTTCAATGTTCAGTTCTTGTGCAGATTCGAGGTTGTAGCCGAAAGGCTTCTCTATAACCAGACGATTCCAGCCCTTGCCGTCCAACATGCCGCCCTCTTTCAAGCTCTTCGACACACTTCCGAATAATTCAGGAGCCAAGGCCAAATAAAACAACCGATTTCCCGGTATGTTAAACTTACCTTCTATAGCCTCCGTCTGCTGTCTCAGCTCATGAAACCCATCGACATTGTTGATATCCAGCGATTTATATTCAAAATGCTCGGCAAATGCCTGCCATTCTTGATCATTTTCTGCTTTATAGCGACTAAACTCCTGTATGGAAGCGTACAGGTCATTACGGAATTCTGCTTCCGTGCGAGGACGTCTTGCTACACCAATTACAGCAAAATCTTCAGCAAGCTTGCCTTCGCGATACAAGCTGTAGATAGCAGGAAATAACTTGCGGCGAGCCAAATCGCCCGTAGCACCAAAAATAAACAGAACTGCACCTTGTGTCACAAGAGATTCTTTAACAGGTATGTCAGCCATGAAGTACCTCATTCTTCCCATGTCAAGATTCCGCAATCCACAATCCTCGAAATCCGCATGTAGTATTGTGTATATTTATACAAGATCATACTTGATTTTCGAAAAACATGGAACTAAAGATTTGATGACATTTTAACATATTCCACATGGATAAGCTATCCGATGAATCATAAATTTACCTTATAAGTCAGTATTCAATCGTGATAAGCGGAAAACCAAGTGTTATGCGTTTATCCTGCTGCTCCTTATTTTCATGTACAGCCATCTGCATCTGAACTTGATGCTCACCGCTTTGAACCATTAATGGCAGGTCTGGAGCTTCATAAGATACGGCTACTGTATTTACATCTGTGTATCTTTCTTTAGCCTGCATAGAGATGGTCCCTGCTAAGCTCGCTTCTGTTTGTTTCATCAGTTGATCCACGCTTTCCTTTGCTTGCAGCGAACGCTGAACGGAGGTGTTCCACTGCGCTTGAACCCCTATAGAATTTAATTGCTCTGCACAAAGCTTATGAAGCTGAATCAATTGCTCACGTCCTGTGTCACTGCTTTCCAGCTGAACGACTACATACCATTGTCCAGTTTGACGTTCCATCACATTTAAACGAATTTTCAAATCTTCACGATCACGAACAGAACGATAAAGTGAATGTCCATTTTCCACGAGTTTACTTGCTGTGGGTATATTCAGTTGATCAGCTATCTGTGCCGCTATATCTGCCGGATCTTCATGATTAGGAATCCAATCGCCTTGCCATTTTACAACTAGCTTATCCAGTGTACCCGGGGTTTGATCCGATAGGAATAACAACGAGCGTAAAGCCGTTTCTGCCTCGCGGGAATCAGTTCCGTTGGTCTGAAGAGTTCCGTAACGCCAGCCAGCCAGTACCAACACCGTTCCTAATACCAAAATCGCAATAACTCCCTTTTTAATCATCTCTACTTTTAACATGGACGTTCCTTCCCCTCCATAACCATACGTTCTCCGCATATCCACGATAGAATGCTTCTTTTTTCGGCTCGATTGAAATCTATGAATCTATCAATAGCATGCCCGTTGCCAGAGGTTTTATACGCAGAGGAAGTCAGCACAACCCTTAAGAAATATTCATTCGCCTACTGGGTGTTCGACCATACACCGTAGGCACTATAGGAATAGACTATAATCACAACGCATCTTACACCAAAAGAGGTGAAATCATGTTTCCCATTTATCCAGTAAATGAAGCCAGTGTGGCACCTCATGGCGGACGGATGGTCTGTGCCGTCATGCGTGATGGTACACGACACATCGGCATCTTAAGCGGGTGTAGCAAAGGCAAGCTGATGTTGAACGGATATCCATCCTCCTTTCCTGGTAGTCTCTATGCCGGAAGCTACAGTAACAAAGGAAAACAAAAAGCTAAAAAAATCTCCTCTAAAAAGAAAAAAAGGAATTCCAAAAACAAAGCTCGCCCTTCTGCCAAGCTAAATGCCTTTAATAGACCGCCCGACGAACTTCTAAATCCATACTTTCCTTATAACGTAGGCGAATTTGGCTCAAACGGAAATGGAAATTATGCAAATGGCAGAGCAGGCTATCGCGGCAGATATGGATACGGGGGAGGGCTTGCACTAGATCTGGCCTTAATCGCCTTTCTATTCCTCCTTATCTAAACGCCGTATTTCAGAACACAAAAAAAACCGGAGGACCATTCATCGCCTCCGGTTCTTTGTATTTGTCGTTTTATAATCTACTCTGCTAAGCCGTTCTTATAGGCATAGATTGCCGCCTGTGTGCGGTCCTCCACTCCTAATTTGGCGAGAAGGTTCGTGACATGGAATTTTACCGTCTTAATCCCGATAATCAGTTCATCTGCGATATCCTGGTTAGACTTCCCTTGTGCCAACAAGCGAAGAACCTCCATCTCACGATCTGTTAGCTCTGTATGCGCGGGCGCTTCAGCCTGTGGCTGGCGGAATCGATTCATCATCTTAGAGGCCACCTGTGACTCGAGTACGGACTGTCCGCGTGCAGCTGCACGGATCGCATCCGCAATCTCGGAAGCACGAGACGTTTTGAGCAAATAACTGAATGCACCTGCCTCAATGACCGGGTACATTTTCTCATCATCCAAATAACTCGTCAGTACAATCACCTTTGTCTCTGGAAGCAGGCGTGTCACTTGGCGTGTCGTTTCAATACCATCCATGCCATCCATGACCAAATCCATTAAAATCACATTTGGCTTGTATTCTGATGCTAACCGTATGCCTTCTTCTCCGCTTCCAGCCTCGCCGACCACTTCAATCCCTTCTTCTGTCCCCAGCACTGCCGCAAGCCCGATCCGCACCATTTCATGGTCGTCTACCAGCAGCACGCTAATCGGTAATTCCGTTTCCATGATCATCGTTCCTTCCGCTTTCATCATAAATAACTGGCACAGACACCTCGATCCGTGTCCCTTTTCCCGGAGCCGTTATATACTGAATAGCTCCTCCAATTTCACTGACCCGCTCCTGCATGGTGGATAATCCATATGATGTCTGCTTTTTCTCATCCATTTCAAAACCAATACCATTATCCCGAATCGTCAGCCTAATGGAATCCGGGCGCTGCACGATACGAATTTCCATACGAGTTGCTTTGGCATGGCGCAATGTATTAGACATCGCTTCCTGAACAATGCGAAATAAGTGATTCTCAATGCCTTTAACCAACTGTACTCCGCTTTCCATCTCAAAATCAATCTCCATTGGTACTTTTGCCTGTAATTCCTGTACCAAATCACGCAAACCCTGCTCAAGCCGTTTCCCTTCCAGATAGACAGGCCGTAGATGAAGGAGTAACGCCCGCATTTCAGATTGTGCCACGGAAGACATTTCTTCAATTAATGCAACTTGACGCTGCGCTTTATCAAAATCCTTGTCCAGCGTCCTGCCCACAGCCGTCGCTGTCATTGAAATAGCAAACAATTGCTGCGATACTGCATCATGCAACTCTCTGGCCAGCCGCTGCCGTTCCTCTACGATCGCAGTCATTCGTGCCTGTTCTGCCAGCTGAGCATTATCTGTAGATAAGCGTTGTAAAGACGTAACTTGTTCCTGCCATTTACGCCCAATTCTTTCCAACTGCTCTCCTAGCCTGCCAAGCTCATCATGCCCTAGGGGTGGCAACTCACGTGCAGGGGTGCCCTTTTCCCACATCAGCAATGTCTCTCTTAACATTTCCAGTCTGCTTTTAAAGCGATAGCTTTCATAAAATCCGTACATTGCGCCTGTACCAATCAACACCAGTATAACGGCTCCTGCTACTTTCAGTATCATTCCCCAGGTTGGGAACGACTTCACATATCCATATGTATACAGCATATAAAAGACCACTACGCCTACAACAACACACAGGAGGATACCTTCACCCATACTGCGGGTTACCATGTTGGACGTTTTTTTATGATTCATCCCGGTTCCTCCTGATTCAATAAAATCGAATGCGGACATCGCCCGCCAGGTACGAAACGACAAACTTCACTTTATATTCACTCTGCTCAAAATGAGGAGACTTCCACACCAGTCGGTTGAGCATCCCCGCCTCATGATCCCGGTCGAACTGAATCTGCCCGAACAATACGAACATCTCCACCTCTACACCGTAATTATCCGGCAGCGTGATGTCAATGTCACCGAAGATCCCCTGTAAAAATATGACGGGCTCACGTTCCTCTGGAAGAGCCAGTGTCAGGTCAGCATCCACATCCCCAACCACATGCCATATGCTTGTGCTGCGCAAGCTCCACGGCACTTCATCCCATTTGTGATTGGATATGAAATTGTGTTTGAATATGGAGCTTTGACCTTTATGCAGCTTCCTGGAACGTGAATAGAACACAGCCAGCGAAGCCAATGTGATCACCACAAACAAGAACAAATGATCCAGCACCAGCAGACCAGCACCGATGGCAAGCATCGTATAGCCCTTTTTGATTTTGGAATTGCGAATCTTATATATTCCCGCCAACATTAGGATCAGTGCAAACACGGAGAGGAACCCAATCCACTGACCGAATAAAACGATAATTCCGATGCCAATCCCTGCCAGTGCCAAGGCTGATTTTCTTCTCTCCATGCTGCACCCCCTTTTTTGTTTATACAGGAAGGAAAAGCCATAGTGGCGCAATTTATCGCCATATGGCTTCCCGAACCATACAGATTGAGCACTGTTATTGGTCAGTGTCCATCTATACAGCATATCATAATGTTTGGGTTCCGAGTAGTTAGTCCTTCTTCATATCTACAGGTTTAGCACCTGTCTGAATTTTGGACTTCAATTGTTGAAGCTGCTCATCCACTTTAAATTGTTTTTCAGCTTCTGCGGGATTAACATATGCCTCTCCCGGTGCTTGACGATAAGGGGCACGCAGTACGTCAGCTTCCGCCTCCATTTGCATGATTTTTTCCTCCATGCGGTGGAAGCCCAGCGAAGCAGACCCGCTTTCAATCGTGTGCAAGCTATTGATTTGCGACATTTGCTTTTTGGCTTTTGCCATTTGAGCACGGGATACCAGTTCATTACGCTTATTGCGCATTTTGTAGAATTCATCCTTCATTCCATGAAGCTGCTGTACCAGTTCTTTCGCTTGAAGCTCGGCTTGAGTGTGCAAGTCACGGTATTCATCCTGCTTTTGCACAAAATAAATCTTCTCGCCCAGCAGCTTGCGGGCTACTTCTTCCTGACCATTTCGCAATGCAGATTCGGCCTGCTTTTCGCGCTCATTGGATACACGTACAGCCTCCTCCAAGCGCTGTTTCATACGACGCTCATTTGCCATTTGCTTGGCGACTGTTACCTCAGCCTCGTGAATTTCTGCCTCCATATCACGCAAGTACTGATTTAACATGATAATCGGATCTTCAACTTTATCCAACATTTCATTCACCGATGCTCTTGTCATATCCTTCATTCTTTTAAAGATTCCCATTATTTACGTTCTCCCTTCTCGAATTGCTCTACTTTTTTACGTAACTCTTCCAGTTCCTTTTTCATTGCTTTTTTCTCGATATCTTCCATCATGGAATCCAGATCACTGTTGTGTCCTGCATTAAATTTGGATGAATAGCGAGCATCCTGACCAAACGGGTTCGAGTTGCCGTATGCTCCGCCTTGATTGTAACCAGTTCCTTGTCCGTACTGTGTTCTAGTATTACTACCGCCATAATAGCGCGGATCTTGCTGGGTATAGGGACCGCTATCTGGACCGAATCCTCCATCGTAAGGAGATCTTGGTTCCTTGGAAATAACCAACGCTGCAATCACATAAATCATAAATGTGGTGCCTGCTGTAATAAAGAAACTGATCACAACCAGAATACGTATCCAAGTTGAGTCCATTCCTGTTGCGTCAGAAAGACCGCCACATACTCCAGTTAATACTCTATCCCGGCTTGATCGGTAAATTCGGGTCATAATTTACTTACTCCTTCCCGCTGTTGTTCAGCTTGCTTTTCAATCTCGCCCACTCTTGTTCGAGCAGCGATCCACCGCTGTGAGCATCCCTTGTATACTCCTCACCCCGACGCAATTCACGCAGACTCATCGTTTCTGCTTCCATATCGGCTACCCGGTCTTCCAAGCGGTTGAACATTCGGGGAACATTTCGTCCACCGTATGTACCTGCCCGTTCGTTCATTTGCTGCTGGAGTCTCAACGTTTGTACACGTGCAGCGTAATACTGGCGCTTACTGTGTACCGTTTGGTATTCTGTCTTTAATGTATCCAGCTGTTGCTCCAATTCACGTAATGATTCACGGCTCTGCTCCCACAGTTCTCTATACTGCTCTTCTTTTTCTGCATACAGCATTTTTTCCTGAAGGGCTAGCTTTGCGACGTGTTCCTCATCTGCTTTCAAAGCCAGAAGCGCTTGTTCCTCCCGTTTGGCCTGCATGGACAATGCATGATCCAACTGCTGCTTCATTTGTCTTGTATGCACTGCATACTGCTGATGAAGCTTTTCCGCTTCGGCGATTTCCTGACGGGTATTATATAGAAACTGGTCAATGAGTTGTACCGGATCTTGACTTTGTTCCAAATGCTCATTGAAGGTTGCTACCGTAATATCACGCATTCTTCGAAAAACACTCATTGGCGTCTACTCCTTTCACAAGTTCGTATTTTCATCATTTCTTGCTCTTTGCTTTCGTACATTTTTCTTCATCCTCAAACTGTCACATTCAGTAGCGTCTTCTACGGTCACTCAGCATGGATACACCAAATATGATTAATCCGATTGCCAGCAGTGGTCCAATAAGCCAGGACAGCTTGCCCAGTAAAATCAGTACCCCGAGCACAAGCACGATCCAACCGAAGAGCGCATTACCTCTTTTCACACCGTAGTACCCCAGCATAATCATCGCTATCGGAATTAAGTAACCAATCAGATGTCCTACAAAGTGACCGAAAAACGGAGTAAACTTACCGAGCAGCATAATCGAACCCAACACGATCAGTACAATGGCTAACCCATTCCCTTTGTTAACTCTCATCATCTCTCACCGCCTTTCACTGTGTCTTGCTTATGTCCTTATTGTACGCTGACCTAACGTTTGACAAAACGGACCCCAGACGGTTTTTGAACCTAGACCTAAGTCGGGGGTGAATATAGACCTGCGGCTAACCACTTCTACGCTGCTCTACTGCAAGGGTTGTTGAGTGTCGCTTTCCTGCATGCTTAGAGCGTAGTGAAAGGACGAGACAAGCAAATAAGGCTACCGCTGCCACCATATAAGGCAAATTAATATGAACATCAAACAGCAGTCCTGCAACTAACGGTCCAATTACATTCCCCAAGCTGGTATAGGACGAGTTCATACCCGCTACAAACCCTTGCTCATCCCCAGCCTGCCGCGATAGAGAAGTGCTTACTGCTGGGCGAAGGATATCCATAGCCAGAAAAATGATAAAAGTCGTCAGCATAATCATCACGTACTGCTCGGCAAATAAAGTTAGGAAAATAAACAGTCCTCCAATAGCCAAGCAAAGGTGAATTACTTTTTTTTCACCAAAACGGTTAATGATCCAACCAAATATAGTTGCTTGAACAACTGCCCCCAAAATAGACCCTGTCGTTATAATGATGGCAATATCCATCGGTGTAAAACCATATTTATGGTCAACAAACAGTCCAAATACCGTTTCAAAATTCGCCAATCCAAAAGCAACGACAAATACAATGAGCAAGCCCATGAAATACGGAGATTGATAGGACTTGGCAAATTGCTGTAAAAGGTTTTCCTTTTCACGCGGAAGCTCTCTATTGTACTGTTGTTTTTCCTCGCTCAAAGACTCAGGCAGCACGAACAGAGACAAAATAGCCGCTATTCCTGCAGCACCTGCCGCCGCAAAGAAGGGAATACGTATTCCATAGGCTGCAAGCAAACCGCCAATCCCTGGCCCGATTATGAAGCCTGTGTTAATCGCTGCATTAATCATGCCCATACCCTTGCCTCTTTCCTCAAATGAGGTCACATCAGCGACGTAGGCCATTATAGAGGGAGTAAGCAACGCAGCCCCTACCCCGCCCATGATTCGTGCAACAAACAAGGTAGGAACGGAACTCGCCAATCCAAAAACAAGCTCTGACAGCATGAAAATAAACATCCCAGAGACAATCAACTTTTTACGTCCATAACGGTCAGACAACTTTCCTGACAAAGGTGATAATAAAAGCTGTGTCAGCGCAAAGGCTGCAACCATTAGTCCCATTGAAGAACCGTTCATCCCTAGCTCACTTATAAATTTAGGTAAAACAGGAACGACTAATCCAATCCCCATGAATGCTAAAAAAATGTTAAGCATCAATAACAGCATTGCTCCCCGATTTCTTGTTAGTACAGACATATTTCCACCCTTCCTTTTCAGAACCCCTTTTATTTATCAGTAGTTAATTTCAGTATCCTAGCTTCAAAAACAAAAAAACCTTAATTGTTTTATTAGTTTTCATATAAAAAAATAGCCTCTTTTAATACACACATATTATTAGGCTATTTTTGTTTTTCGACTAACCCAAATAACAATATATCTACAATGGAATAAGTTGCTTCCTCTACCGTCACACTGTTATCCAGAAAGAAACGCTGATCAAGCGTTAAATTCACTGAATCAATAATTAGCTTCATGATTAGAGCCTCATTTTTATTCACAATAATTCCTTCTCGAATACCTTCCTGAATTAATGTTCTGATCGGAGACCAATCATTTAAATCAGCATGTACTCTTTTCCATTGCTCAGGATAATACTTTTTCATCTGGTCCAAAATTCTTAAATCATAAAACTTATAATACAGCGGCATAACCCTAATCGACTGCTTAATCTTTTCTAACAAAGATAATTCATTGTTTTGGATAATTTGCTCCGTCTTTTGAATCATATCATCATTTGTACGCTCAATAAGTGTCTCTAAAATAAGAGTCTTAGACGAAAAATTTTCATACAACGTACGCTTACTGATGGCAAGTCTTTTCGCAAGATCATCCATAGTAAATTTCAATCCATTCTCATGAACTTCCTCTACAAAAGCTTCCAAAATTCTTTCTTGCATATGCATTCCTCATTTCTTTTACACTTAATAAACTATAAATGTTTTTTCAGTACCATTATCCTACTACAACCTCAAAGTCACAGTCAAATATACTATTTAGAAAAGAAACTATGTGAAGTTCTTATCTTCATTCATCTGACACCCGATTAATTATGTAGCCGAAATTGAGAATGCAATTAATAAAAAGGGTGATAAAATGCCTTTAAGCATTTTATCACCCTTTTGTGTATACCGGCGAGAGGACTCGAACCTCCACGGTTTCCCACTCGATATCGAATTAAATCTTGATAATACCTTGTTTGACGAAGGGAAAAAAGCGCTGTTCGTCGATTTCTACCCGCAAGGTAATCTGTCGATGTACTTTGGTATTGAGCAGCGGGATCAACTTCCGTAGCTATGGTCTGCGACAGGACTAACTCAGTTGCTCAGTATCGAGAATTTTAGAATACTTGTACAACTTCTTTAATATCATCAATTTCCTCAAGAATTGCGCGCTCAATAGCAACCTTTAACGTAATCGTAGCACTTGGGCAACCATTGCATGCTCCCAAAAATCTTAATTTTGCTATACCGTTCTCAACTTCGACCAGTTCAGCATCTCCACCGTCACGCAGTAAGAAAGGACGTAGTTTGAGAAGAACTTCCGATACTTCATCGAATAAAACTCCATTTTCATCCATTATGTCAACTCCTCCCATTGTTTTACCAACCGTCATTCAGACCTTTTTTCATCCTAGATCGTCTGAGTAATCCTTTGCTTTTTGCCTAAGAGTAACCTCTTGATCCGAAAGTTCCCTTATAAGCGTATGAATAGAGTCTAAAGGTATCATCACACCACAACTTGCGCTCAATCCTGACAGCATATGGAGGCAGAATTGAAGTTTTCGTATCTCTCGGGTAATTTGAGCTAGTTCTGAATCGTCCGATTTATTTTTCTTCATTACTAGCACCTCTTTAAAGAATGATAAAGGTTTGATCTATTAAATTAATGAATCAACCGATGCTTCCTTCCATCTCAAATTGAATCAACCGATTCATTTCAACGGCATATTCCATTGGCAATTCTTTGGTAAACGGTTCAATAAAGCCCATTACAATCATTTGTGTAGCATCTTGTTCTGTAAGCCCGCGGCTCATTAAGTAAAACAATTGTTCCTCAGACACTTTGGATACTGTTGCCTCGTGCTCCAAAGTAATCTGATCGTTTTTAATTTCATTGTATGGAATCGTATCTGATGTTGACATGTTATCTAATATCAACGTATCGCACTTAATATTGGACTTAGACCCTGCGGAATCGCGGCTGAAGCTGGACAACCCTCGGTAGTTTACTTTTCCGCCCTGCTTGCTGATAGATTTGGATATAATCGTAGATGTTGTCTCGGGAGCAAGGTGAATTACCTTCGCGCCAGCATCTTGATGCTGATCTTTACCGGCTACAGCAATAGACAGGATGGACCCCTTGGCTCCCCGTCCTTTCAATACTACTGCCGGATACTTCATTGTTACCTTGGAGCCGATGTTGCCGTCCACCCATTCCATTGTGGCATTTTCTTCTACCACAGCCCTTTGGGTTACCAAGTTGTAGATATTAGGAGCCCAATTCTGAATGGTCGTGTAACGGACACGGGAATCTTTCCGGCAAATAATTTCAATAACTCCACTATGCAAAGAACTGGTACTATAAATAGGTGCTGTACATCCTTCAACATAATGGACAAAGCTGCCCTCTTCGGCAATAATTAATGTCCGCTCGAATTGACCCATATTTTCAGAATTAATACGGAAATAACCTTGTATAGGAACCTCGCAATGAACACCCTTCGGAATGTATACAAAGCTACCGCCTGACCAAACCGCACTATTAAGCGCCGCAAATTTATTGTCTGTGGGAGGGATGATCGTCCCAAAATATTGCTTAAACACTTCGGGGTATTGCTTTAATGCAGTATCCGTATCGAGGAAAATAACGCCCTGATCCTCCAGTTCTTTCCGCATGCTGTGATAAACTACTTCCGACTCATATTGAGCGGATACGCCCGCCAGGAACTTTTGCTCCGCTTCAGGGATTCCCAGCTTGTCAAAGGTTGCTTTGATCTCGGAAGGAACCTCCTCCCAGGTCTTTCCCTGTTTTTCAGAAGGGCGAACGTAATACTGGATGTCATCAAGATTTAGCCCGGTCAAATCCGCTCCCCATTCAGGCATCGGCATTTTGTAGAATTGATTCAAAGCTTTCAACCGAAAATTGAGCATCCACTCCGGCTCTTCCTTGATCCGGGAAATTTCCCGGACAATCTCTTCCGTCAGACCTTTTCCAGATTGAAAAATAGACTGGTGCTTGTCGCGAAACCCATATTTATATTCGCCCATATCTGGTGCTTTTTTAGCCATTAGTATCACTCCTTTTTAACCTTTCAAGAATCATTTTGATTTGCTATGATCTGCCGAGCTTGCTTTCCACTAAATCTTTTAGGCGACTACGAACACCTTCCAGCGGGATCTCCGAAATGACAGGAGCGAGAAATCCGAAAATAACAAGATGTTCGGCTTCACTCCTTGATATCCCGCGCGACATCAGATAATAGATCTGCTCTGCATTTACTTGCCCCACGGATGCAGCATGACCCGCGGTTACATCATCCTCATCTATCAGCAGGATCGGATTGGCATCGCCGCGAGCTTTAGGACTTAGCATAAGCACGCGTTCTGTTTGCTGACCATCACAATGGGTTGCACCTTTTTCAATCTTTGTAATGCCGTTGATAATGGCCGTAGCTTCTTCAAGCATGACTGCACGCGTAATCATCTGGCTTACCGAGCTTCTGCCAAAATGCTGAGCTTGAGTTGTATAGCTCGATTTTTGATTACCCGTGCCAATAGCAATTACCTTATTGTCGGAGACCACCCCGTTGCCTTGTAGCAAAGTCTTGGTATCGCTGGCGGTATAACCATTGTTCATCTCACCGATAATCCATTCCACACCCCCATCAGCAAGAACGACCGCCCGTCGCTGGGTGAAATCTGTTGTAGTTGCAGCAAGCTGATGAACCGAAGCTACTTGCACCTTTGAGCCCGCCCCCGCGAAGACCTCCGTCACACCGTTATGCAATACCTTGACATCATCACCACTCGATACACAATTATCCACATAAGTGATCTTGCTGTTGCTCCCTGCCACAATTAAGACGTGAGGAGCAAAACACACACCGCTTGTATCGTTAAGAAAGATCGCTTGAATAGGTGCTTCAACCTCTACACCGTCTGGGACATATAGAAAAACGCCACCACTCCATAAGGCACTGTGTGCAGCAGATAAACGATGTTCTTCTGGCTTTACTGCCTGAAAGAGATAACGTTGAACCAGCTCCTCATGCTCTTTTGCCGCAGTATGCAGATCCGTTAAAATGATTCCCTGGGCGGCTAAGCTCTCGGACAATTTCGTATACACTACATCCGAGTTGAACTGAACGATTAGTCCGCCTTTCACCGGAGAAGTAACCAAACCTCGAACAACCTCCGGCGCTTCCTCCAAACTAGACCACGCATTCTCAGCTTTGTAATCTCCACTTTCGTAGATATCCCATTTTTCAAGATTGATTTTCTCCACTTTAGGCAACTCCAGCGTCCCTGCCAGTTCGAGTGCATGAACGCGGCGTTCAATCAGCCAACGAGGTTCATCCTTAGCACTTGACCATGCGCGTAAATCGTCCACATTCATTGAAACTCTAGCTTGTATATCCACGTGCTGTTCCTCCTCTCCGGCTTTTAAGCTTCCCTTACCGTCTCATCCGTAATCCCAAGTTCCTCCTTCACCCAATCGTACCCTTCAGCCTCCAAACGGTGGGCAAGCTCCGGACCGCCAGATTTAACTATCTGGCCTTGCATCATGACATGCACAAAATCCGGGGTAATATAATTCAACAGTCGTTGATAATGGGTGATGATTAAAAAGCCTCTATCCAGGCTGCGCATCTCATTTACGCCATTGGCCACAATACGCAGTGCATCAATATCAAGCCCTGAGTCCACTTCATCCAGGATCACAAACTTGGGTTCAAGTAGCATCATTTGCAAAATCTCATTCCGCTTTTTTTCACCGCCAGAGAATCCCTCATTCAAATAACGATGCACAAATTCCGGGTTCATCTCCAGCCCCTTCATTTTGCTCTCCATTTCACGGATAAAACGGATTAAGGATATCTCATCGCCTTCTTCACGCCGTGCATTGATGGCACTTCTGAGAAAATCCGAGTTGGTCACGCCAGCAATTTCACTTGGATATTGCATAGCGAGGAACAAGCCTGCCTGGGCACGCTCATCCACCTCCATCTCCAGAAGGTCTTCATTGTCCAATGTCACCTTACCGCCAGTAACCTCATATTTGGGATGGCCCATTAAAGCTGAAGCCAATGTACTTTTCCCCGTCCCATTAGGCCCCATAATCGCATGAATCTCTCCGCCATGAATCTCCAGTGTGAGCCCTTTTAAAATTTCTTTCCCTTCAATCTTGGATCTTAATTCCTCAATCTTTAATGTCGTCATTTATCATAAACTTCCCTTCGGAGTATTCTTCGGCACGCGCCACCAAATCACTCATAAATTTTCCAATAGTCTGCAGCTCAACCTCTGAATAGGATTCAATGAATTGGTAAAACCTTTCTTCTTTTTCTTTGTGCAGTTCTTTATGCAAATGATAAACGTGTCTTCCCTTATCCGTTAAACTAAAGTAAATCTCCTTACGATTGCTGTTCAGTTGACTTTTCATAATGAAGCCCATTTCCAGCAGCTTTGCACTAATTTTAGTAATACTAGCTTTGGACAACCCCATCTTCTCCACAATCCCGGTATGATTTATCGGTTCATAATCACCAATGCAATCAATAACGTGTACACTAGTAATATTGTTGGAGAGCATGTCAATCTGGTACTTTCTGGCCTGTTGCCGAAACGAGTTAATTTCTTGTTCAGTATACAGCTCATTCAGATGTAGCATTTTAATATATTGCTCGTAAAGATGACCTTTAAAATGATTTTGAAACTCCAATTTCCCAATCTCCCCTCTTTTGTAGTAGTTGCAGACCAAGTTTAGTGTCACCATTAGATTATTTTTGTTCACTAGTAAACAAAGTTATATTAACACAATTGATATTGATTATCAATATCAATTGTGTTAAATGTGATACAATTTTGGAGGCACTTTTCATCATGGGTTTGTTGTCATTGTCATCGGCCTCAGGCTGTGTTTTGACTAGGGCACGTTCTGGAAATGGTTTTGAATACCTACGTCATGGTACACCTGCCAAAGACCGGGGTCGCTATCGTAAAAGAGGACGAAGGTGGTGCTTGGCCGAGCTGTTTTAAAGCCGTATCGCCGCGTTTGAGTACGCTATCGTGAGCATGTATAGCAATGAATAATCAGTCAGTTACCTGTGTCTGGATATGTTATGAGGCCAAAGAGTATACCAAAAACTGTGGTTTTTGCTGGTGAATCCGAACAGGCGATGCTCCATTCTAGCCAGCACCGATCTGACACTGGAGATGACCTAGATCATCGAACTTTATCCGCCCAGTTCAAAATCAAATGCACCTTCTGGGCGCTAAAGCAATCCATCGGCGGATTAGCTACCACTTTTGTAGCAAATCCATTCCGAAGCTCAACTGGTATTTGAAAAAGGATCGGGTTCACCCTTTGGAGTTGTTGGAAGAGGAGAAAGCGCAATGGGACATCCGCCTAACTGTAAAGATGAGAATGGTAAACGATAACCAAAATGGATCCCTACGGGGCTTAAGATAAAAGGAACCAAGAAAAGAGCCGAAATCTTGCTTCAGGAAGCCAGGAAGAATTATCATATGGAAGGACAAGCACTCGCGGTTGAAAACGAAGATATGCTGCAAGAGTAAAAGCGGCTACTCCATCCGGTAATAGCTAAAGGCTGTTCGCAGACTTTTTGCTTCAATGGCAAGAGATGATGAAAAGGACCGAACCAAGAATAAAGCCAGTCGCCATATACTGCCATTGGTGAGACACGTTCTATGAGCTTCTGATTCGTATGAAGGAATAACAGGAATCCTATCGCTTATCTTCTGACAATTCTTATTGTCTTGAATACCTGGAGTATATTTATGTAGATGTATTAGGAGTAAGCATGAAAGAAGTTCAGGAATGGTTCCGCAGCGATTATGCAACAACGGCAAATATTTATTCGCATTTGGAATACAACTCAAAGGTGTCTTCAGCTCAAGCAATGAGTGGGGTACTAAAGCTCAAATAAAAAAAGTTCATTAGAGAATGTCTCTAATGAACTTTTTTAGTTAATACCGGCGAGAGGACTCGAACCTCCACGGTTTCCCACTCGATTTTGAGTCGAGCGCGTCTGCCATTCCGCCACGCCGGCATATTTAATTATGGAGGCGCCACCCAGATTTGAACTGGGGAATAAAGCTTTTGCAGAGCTTTGCCTTACCACTTGGCTATGGCGCCAGAATATAACTAAGCGGACGACGGGAATCGAACCCGCGACCCTCGCCTTGGCAAGGCGATGCTCTACCGCTGAGCCACGTCCGCATAAGATGGCTGGGGATATAGGATTTGAACCTATGCATGACGGAGTCAAAGTCCGTTGCCTTACCGCTTGGCTAATCCCCAATAAGAAAGGGCGGCCGATGGGGCTTGAACCCACGAATGCCGGAGTCACAGTCCGGTGCGTTAACCACTTCGCCACGACCGCCACAGGAAAAGAAGTAATTGGCAGGGGCAGCAGGAATTGAACCCACACCAACGGTTTTGGAGACCGTTGTTCTACCTTTAAACTATGCCCCTATAAAACTGGTGGAGGATGATGGATTCGAACCACCGAACCCGTAAGGGAGCAGATTTACAGTCTGATGCGTTTGGCCACTTCGCTAATCCTCCAAAATGGTGCCGGCGAGAGGACTTGAACCCCCAACCTACTGATTACAAGTCAGTTGCTCTACCAATTGAGCTACACCGGCACAAAAACTATTCAATTAAAAGTGGCTCGGGACGGAATCGAACCGCCGACACGAGGATTTTCAGTCCTCTGCTCTACCGACTGAGCTACCGAGCCTCACAATAAGACTCTTTACCAAGCAATGTATTACTAATGGCGGAACTGACGGGATTCGAACCCGCGATCTCCTGCGTGACAGGCAGGCATGTTAGGCCTCTACACCACAGTTCCATAATAGATTTAAATTGGTTGCGGGGGCAGGATTTGAACCTGCGACCTTCGGGTTATGAGCCCGACGAGCTACCGAACTGCTCCACCCCGCGACAGTAATAAGTATTTACTTTTTAAATGGTGGAGGCTGAGGGGATCGAACCCCCGACCCTCTGCTTGTAAGGCAGATGCTCTCCCAGCTGAGCTAAGCCTCCTCAACGGAACACTTCTCATATTATACCACAACAAACTTTTTATTGCAACTTTTTGTGATTATTTTTTTTATGACCCGTAGGGGATTCGAACCCCTGTTACCTCCGTGAAAGGGAGGTGTCTTAACCCCTTGACCAACGGGCCATACTATAAAATAATTCTGGCGGAGAGAGAGGGATTCGAACCCTCGAGACGCTTTTGGCGCCTACACGATTTCCAATCGTGCTCCTTCGGCCAACTCGGACACCTCTCCATATGGCTCCCCGAACAGGACTCGAACCTGTGACAACTCGATTAACAGTCGAGTGCTCTACCAACTGAGCTATCAGGGAATACTAACATTTGTTTCAAGGTTACACCCTGAAAACTGGATCCGAAACTCATTGCGTCTTATCTTTAGGATAAGCCCTCGACCGATTAGTATTGGTCAGCTCCATGCATTACTGCACTTCCACCCCCAACCTATCTACCTCGTCGTCTTCAAGGGGTCTTACTAATTGGGAAATCTCATCTTGAGGGGGGCTTCACGCTTAGATGCTTTCAGCGCTTATCCCTTCCGTACATAGCTACCCAGCGGTGCTCCTGGCGGAACAACTGGTACACCAGCGGTACGTCCATCCCGGTCCTCTCGTACTAAGGACAGCTCCTCTCAAATTTCCTACGCCCACGACAGATAGGGACCGAACTGTCTCACGACGTTCTGAACCCAGCTCGCGTACCGCTTTAATGGGCGAACAGCCCAACCCTTGGGACCTACTTCAGCCCCAGGATGCGATGAGCCGACATCGAGGTGCCAAACCTCCCCGTCGATGTGGACTCTTGGGGGAGATAAGCCTGTTATCCCCAGGGTAGCTTTTATC
The DNA here is from genome assembly GCF_054113385.1 of Paenibacillus sp. ALE2. NCBI lineage: Bacteria > Bacillati > Bacillota > Bacilli > Caryophanales > Paenibacillaceae > Paenibacillus > Paenibacillus sp. ALE2. Next base: position 2,640,107 of record NZ_CM134213.1, on the reverse strand, counting down.
CGTTGAGCGATGGCCCTTCCATGCGGTACCACCGGATCACTAAGCCCGACTTTCGTCCCTGCTCGACTTGTAGGTCTCGCAGTCAAGCTCCCTTCTGCCTTTGCACTCTTCGAATGATTTCCAACCATTCTGAGGGAACCTTGGGGCGCCTCCGTTACTCTTTAGGAGGCGACCGCCCCAGTCAAACTGCCCACCTGACACTGTCCTCGTACCGGATCACGGTACCAAGTTAGAACCTAGATACGATCAGGGTGGTATCCCAAGGATGCCTCCCCTCAAGCTGGCGCTCAAGGTTCAACGGCTCCCACCTATCCTGTACAGATCGTACCCAAATTCAATATCAAGCTGCAGTAAAGCTCCATGGGGTCTTTCCGTCTTGTCGCGGGTAACCTGCATCTTCACAGGTATTAAAATTTCACCGGATCTCTCGTTGAGACAGCGCCCAAGTCGTTACGCCATTCGTGCGGGTCAGAATTTACCTGACAAGGAATTTCGCTACCTTAGGACCGTTATAGTTACGGCCGCCGTTTACTGGGGCTTCGGTTCATAGCTTCGCCCGAAGGCTTACCACTCCCCTTAACCTTCCAGCACCGGGCAGGCGTCAGCCCGTATACTTCGCCTTGCGGCTTCGCACAGACCTGTGTTTTTGCTAAACAGTCGCTTGGGCCTTTTCACTGCGGCCCCCTCGGGCTATTCACCCTACCGAGGCACCCCTTCTCCCGAAGTTACGGGGTCATTTTGCCGAGTTCCTTAACGAGAGTTCTTCCGCGCGCCTTAGAATTCTCTTCTCGCCTACCTGTGTCGGTTTGCGGTACGGGCACCTTCTCCTGGCTAGAGGCTTTTCTTGGCAGTCTGAGATCATGACCTTCGCTACTATAATTTTCGCTCCCCATCACAGCCCAGCCTTAACGATGTGCGGATTTGCCTACACATCAGCCTCACTGCTTAGACGGACATCCATCAGTCCGCGTCACTACCCTACTGCGTCACCCCATCGCTCATAACGGATTACGGTGGTACAGGAATTTCGACCTGTTGTCCTTCGACTACGCCTATCGGCCTCGCCTTAGGTCCCGACTTACCCTGAGCGGACGAACCTTCCTCAGGAACCCTTAGGCTTTCGGCGGATCTGATTCTCACAGATCTTTTCGTTACTCATACCGGCATTCTCACTTGAATGCAGTCCAGCGCTCCTTCCGGTACACCTTCAACCCGCATTCAACGCTCCCCTACCCCTGATGCAAGCATCAAGCCATAGCTTCGGTGGTGTGTTTAGCCCCGTTACATTTTCGGCGCAGAGTCACTCGACCAGTGAGCTATTACGCACTCTTTCAATGGTGGCTGCTTCTAAGCCAACATCCTGGTTGTCTGTGCAACTCCACATCCTTTCCCACTTAACACACACTTGGGGACCTTAGCTGATGGTCTGGGCTGTTTCCCTTTCGACAATGGATCTTAGCACTCACTGTCTGACTCCCGGAACTAAATCTATGGCATTCGGAGTTTGACTGAGCTTGGTAACCCTTGCGGGCCCCGCACCCAATCAGTGCTCTACCTCCACGATTCTTTTTTCCGAGGCTAGCCCTAAAGCTATTTCGGGGAGAACCAGCTATCTCCGGGTTCGATTGGAATTTCTCCGCTACCCCCACCTCATCCCCGCATTTTTCAACATGCGTGGGTTCGGGCCTCCAGTGCGTGTTACCGCACCTTCACCCTGGACAGGGGTAGATCACCCGGTTTCGGGTCTACGTCCACGTACTCATTCGCCCTATTCAGACTCGCTTTCGCTGCGGCTTCAGCTCTTCACCTTAACCTTGCACGGGAACGTAACTCGCCGGTTCATTCTACAAAAGGCACGCCATCACCCATAGATCGGGCTCTGACTTCTTGTAAGCACACGGTTTCAGGATCTATTTCACTCCCCTTCCGGGGTGCTTTTCACCTTTCCCTCACGGTACTGCTTCACTATCGGTCGCCAGGGAGTATTTAGCCTTGGCAGATGGTCCTGCCGGATTCATACGGGGTTTCACGTGCCCCGCACTACTCGGGATCCGTCTCGAAGGGAACAAGTTTTGAACTACAGGGCTTTTACCTTCTCTGGCGGGCCTTTCCAGACCTCTTCATCTAACCGGTTCCTTTGTAACTCCATGTGAGACGTCCCACAACCCCAAGGAGCAAGCTCCTTGGTTTGGGCTAATCCGCGTTCGCTCGCCGCTACTGACGGAATCACTATTGTTTTCTCTTCCTCAGGGTACTTAGATGTTTCAGTTCCCCTGGTCTGCCTCTCACTCACCTATGAATTCAGTGAGTAGTGACTGTCGATGAAGACAGCCGGGTTTCCCCATTCGGACATCCCCGGATCAAAGCTTGCTTACAGCTCCCCGAGGCCTTATCGTTGTTCGCCACGTCCTTCGTCGGCTCCTGGCGCCTAGGCATCCTCCGTGTGCTCTTTGTAGCTTAACCTAGACTTCTCTTTCAGAGAAAGAAAATGTCGATGTTCAATAAAGAATGATTTTTGCCAAAGGCAAAATATCTTCCCTTATCTGCTACCTTTATTTCACTTGTTTACACAAGATCAGCTTAAAGGAATATTCTAAAACGCAATTT
>NZ_CM134213.1:2310000-2635000 GCF_054113385.1 Paenibacillus sp. ALE2 | reverse complement strand
AATAGCGGAGAGGAGCACTCCTCCATTTTCGACATGACTGAAAATTCACAAGCAAGCAGTACCAGTTCAACCCGTTGCTCCAGAGTCTCCGTACTTAATGTGAGCTCGTTATACAGCTTCTCAATTGTTCGATCCAGCGGCTGCATCTGAACCCATAAGTGAACCTTTGGATAAATCCCACGTTCAATGAGTTCAATAGAAGCCCAATGATCCAGTGCCTTCAGAACACTTTGATAAGCGTCAATGATCCGCCCTTCTCGCACTGCTTTCTTACCCTGAACGTAATTGACCAGAAAGCGGGAGAACTCATGAAATCGCTTCTGCTCCCGCAGTGGATCGTTAAATTCAATAATTTCCTGTCTTAAAAGACGTACCCTGTCATCCCGTTCCCAGACCATACGACCTTCTAGCACATAATCTATAATGTTGGCTTGTTCACCTGCGATAATCCAACCCTTCAGACAACTAAGCGTTGTGTACAACACTTGGCATTTTAATCCATTAATAAATAAGTGTTGTATAGATTGAACTGGCTCCCGGCCTTCTCCAATAATTAGAATGAGTTCATCAAAGTCATACAACATCGAACCGTGAAAATATTCTCCCGGCTTTCTGTACGAAATAACACCTATTGAATCTTCCTGCAACAATTCATCATGCATCAGGTTTAATTTGGTTAGCTGCACTTCACCCTCCATACCTGCAAGGCGGCTATAACCGCTAAATTGGATATTTGGATACATGTGATCATTTCTACATAAATAAGAGACTTCCTTCTTCAATTGTATAATTTTTTATCTTATTTAATTATTTCTTTCAGTGTTATCCAAGCGTCTTCATCTGCAAAGCTCCGACTCCACACACCAATTCCGCCCAGGTTCAGTGATTTGGCAAGTTCTACTCTTGCCTTCAGGGATATCTGATCCTCTAGCCAAATCTTTTTGACCACACCGTCTTCGGTATATTCGACATAATTCTGACCTTCAGAAGCTCTAAATTTGGGCTTCAACTTAAATTGGGCTACGATATCTGCTGCTGACTCCATACCAATTGATTTGGAGGTGACCTTAATCTTCCCTTCTTTGGGAGTCTCGGACCAAACGCGGGTATATAACGGAATACCTAAAACCACTTTTTGAGGCGGCACTTCGTCTTCCTGAATAATCCGCTGAATTGATGCTTCTGTCCATGGTAATGAGGCGACGGAACCAGCTTTTGGACTAGCCGCCCAATGCTCATCATACGCCATTACCATGAGATAATCTGTTATAGCACCCAATGCCTTTCGATCCAAGAAAACAGACCACATCTCACTTTGAGATTTAGGCGTAACATCAATGGACAGTATCAAATCATGTTCCCGGGCCATCGGTTTAAGTTCCCGCAAAAATTGGGTGACATTGGGGCCATCCTTCGTATGGACATTTTCAAAGTCAATATTAATACCATCCAGATCATTTTCTTGGGCAAGTGAGATCATCTGATCTACAATCGATTTTCGACGTTCAAAGGTAGATAGTGCCTCTGTTGTTATTTCGGGGTTAAAGCTGTTGCTCAACAAGCCCCATACCTCCATGCCCTTACGATGTGCCCAGCTGACATATGCCGGGTCCGCCTTGCTTTCTACAGTACCCTCATGATCAACGACGCTGAACCATGTAGGGCTCACCACATTTACTCCAGGCATAGGGTCAAATTTGGAAGGATCAGGCTTACGATTATAGACGGCTTCCCAAGCGAGATTCACAGGTTTACCCTGCCAATGCTTCTCCGAGATTGACAAATCGTCCTTAACCGAAGGTATCACAAGTTCTTCTCCTTCAGAGATACAGTCTGACTTCATGTATCCTGCATAACCATTGTCTAACTGCACAAAATACCAATCGCCCTGTTGAGACCAGATGCGTACTTTCGTCTGCTGTGATACATCTGCCAAAATAAAAGATAGACTAGAGGCTTCTTTGCGTAAAGCAATTCTAGCATCCTGTTGCCCATCTTTCTTTTCTACACTACCTAGCCTGACTTTCTCTCCGGCTTTCATCAGAATGACAGCCCCTGTTACAGGGTCTTCGTGGATGGATATACCATATACTTCACGTACAGCCTCAATGGGGATATACACCTCTCCACTGATTATCTGAGGGGCGGCGCTAAGTGCATATGTTTTACCATTCAGTTCGCCTTGTGTCTTTGAAACATTCATATGGAGCAAGCTTTGTCTCGTTGCCATAATGACGGTTTGGCTGTCATCCTCATAACGAATGGTAGGGTCAATTTGACCTTGTATCAATTTAAGCGGCATCAGCATGTTCTTGCCGGAGCTTTGAGCTTCATATCCGGTCAACTTGCCCTTCATAAAAATAGGTCGGACACTCCCCTGCCAATCGGGTTTCTCGTGAAGAGGATTACCATACCATACGACAGTAATTGCGCATATAATCGCTGCGAATAATAGCAGGCTTGCCGCTCCTTTGAATCGAGAACGTTTACGGCGGCGTCTGGAATGATTTCTGGCCAATATTGAACCTCCATTGTAAGAAATTTTGATTTCTGTATTTTGTAACTTTAAACAGATTACCTGAGACAAAAAACAAAGTGATTTAAACAAAAAAACGCGGTAAATCCCCACTTATGGGGAATTCCTCACGTTTCCAATCCATTACAATATATACATACCGCACTAAAAACTTTTATCCCTTGTTTCGCTACGATTGTTTGTTACTACAAGCTTTGCATACTCCGTGTAACTCCATACGATGTCCATGCACCTCGAAGCCTGTTTCCAACGCGGCATGGCGTTCCACATCTGCCAAATACGGATAACTGAAATCTTCAATCTTTCCGCATTTTTCACAAATGATGTGATAGTGCTCCGAAATATTGGCATCATAACGACTGGCGTTATCTCCATAGGTCAACTCATGTACCATACCCGCTTCTATAAACATCTTTAAGTTATTATAAACCGTAGCCACACTCATACTTGGAAACTTGGACTCAAGCGCACGATATATTTCATCTGCAGTCGGATGCCCCATAGATTCCATTAAATAGTTTAATATGGCATGGCGCTGGGGTGTTATGCGTACACCTGTCTTCTTCAGAAGTTCCAAAGCATGCTGGACGCGTGCTGCCATATATGTCCACCGCCTTATCCCTTACTTGCAATCCTATCAATTACCACGCATCTATTTACAATTCACTTCTAAAGCTACTCACATTGTACGGTCTACTCAAGAATCTTGTCAACGCGCCGTATTGTCGCCGGATGTCCGTACAGAAGTATCGGTCGCAGGAACTTCAGGTTCACCCGGAGAACTTCCAGTTGCATCGGGCGCAGTCGATCCTCCAGAATCATCCAAGTCGGGTAACGACGGCATCAGTAACTTTTTAATGGTTAAATTGCTGTTACCCTCTACGTTAATCACATATTTGCCATCCCCGTTTTGACCTGAAATGCTTTTACTGTCTATCTTAAATGGAAAATCAGACTGAAGATTACCATAACTGCTTGAACCCTCTAACTGGAAATCTCCATTTGATGGAAGATCCAATACGATATCACCGACAGCACTGTATATTTTCCAATCTCCACCTACCCTCTCGCTATGCACTTTGATAGCGCCATTAAGCGAATTTGCATTCAGCTTGGCTGTAGAATTCAGCACATTCATGTCACCATTTTGAGTATCAACGGTAATATCCCCTTCCGAACGAGCGACCTGAATGTCACCTACCATAGTGTGGAGTGACAAGGCCCCTTCAATATCCCCTGCCTGCATATCGCCACGATTCGTGCGTACATCCACATCTCCGGAAATCCGATGCAATCTAATCTGACCGTTCAGGGTGCCTCCTTTGACATTGCCGATAGCGTCATTAACTGTGAGATTCCCATTACCACTCTCAAGCCGGATGCTGTCGATAGCGTCTACTCCATTCAAGGTAATATTCCCGTTGGAGGTTCTAATCTGCATATTGAAGCGCCGATCCTCTGGCACGGTGATCAACATGTTCATTCGAGGCTGACGTTTACTTGATGCTCCGTATGACTGTACCTCCGGACGAATCTGGATGGTCTTGCCATCGGTAGAAGTCAGTGAAGAAGCTTGAGCAATCTTGTCCGCTTCGGCAGCAGGCGCTTGATCCACCCATAGAGTCCCGCGTACCTCAATATTGGACACCGGCCTTCTGATCAGTGTTATATCCCCATTCACTGAATCAACTACTAAATCGGATGTCTGCATAGTTACAGGTACCAGCACACCGCCCATATCATACCGATTCTCTTTAGCCTGGCTAAAATCCATAGAAGCCGATGTCAGATTGAGACTAACCCGGTTCCACAGGTACATATAATGGTTTTGCTGGGTCACGATAAAAACCGAAGCAGCCACTACCAAAGCGGACAGAATCCCCTTTAAGTCAGGTCTGAAACGTCGTCCGTTGTCAGGCTTGCCCTCTTTGCGATAATACACGCCAAAAAAAATCAGATACTCCAGACCCCAAAGCACAAAGATTACAGGCCACCACACAAGGAGCTGGAGCATATATTCCGTGTTCTGAAGCACATCTACAATCAGCAAAATGCCTACAGCCATCAACAGAAGCGAAGAGGTGTAGCGGCCGACTCTTATTTTGCGGTGCACGCCTGCTTCACCCTCTTTCTTTCAACTTTTTACGTTTAAAGGATAGAAAGGCTTCCCTTAGAAAAAGAAATAAACCGATTATCATTAATATAATGGCCAGCGTCAGGAACCCATAATCTTCGAAGAAAATGCTTAACCAGCGAGGTTTCATACGGAACAGAATCATAAGTCCACCGCCTGCCACCAATAGCACAGCAAAAGCAAAGCCTCTTTCCCACGCATAAAATGGACTACTTTGCTGACCTCTAGCATCCATTCGTGCATATTGATCTGGCTTGCGCCGATAACGAACCATGTAATCTGCTGACTGTAAGACATCATATACATTATAAAAATATAAAACGGGTATGAACAAGCCAAGCAAAATTAGTAATGGGATGTTAATCCTCAATCCATCGGAGGAAACATACAGCATCGCAAAAATATCTAGCAGGAGCAATACAATAAATGTAAGCCCCCTAATAAATAGTCCTAAAAAAAGATGTCCCATTCCAGGTATCAGTGCTGCCATGATAATGGCAATTACTTTGCGAAATTTAGCGTATTGCAGACGTTCCCGCTGTTTCTGTCCATGTGGCTGTTCAGCCTGTCCGGACTCTCCCGACGGTAACGGTTGTTCCGAGTTCATGCCATCCTCCCCTTTGAATTCCATACGTAGCTCCGCTGTAAAATACTTTGATGGTTACATAGTACCCCAATCAGATTTGATAGTAACTGTAAAAAAAAGGGTTATGATCACTCAACGGAGACGGCAGCTATATCTTCCCATTGTCGTAAATCAGCTGCAATACGCACCGGATTAAAGTCATGTCGGGCCAGCACCTCCAGGGAAACCTCCATACTCTGACGATCCGGGTGCAATTCATGAAATGGAACATTTTCATGTTCTTTAATCATGATTTTACGTATTTCCACTTTTTCCTGCTCTAAATAAGTCGAAATTTGATCGAGCAATCCGTGAGAGGACAATCCGTACAGTGTAATAAGATGAGGCTTGCGTCCACGCATATACCGAAGTTCTAATTTGTTGAACACCCATAAATTTAAAAATACGAGCACAGTTGCCGCTATAGAGGGTAAATAGAAGCCTGCTCCGACCCCAAGGCCAATGGCAGCTACGACCCAAATGGAAGCCGCCGTTGTGAGTCCAGTAATGGATTTACCTGTGAACATAATCGTACCTGCGCCCAAAAAGCCTACGCCAGTAATCACCGCCGTAGCCAAACGAGCTGGATCTATACGCACATTAGCTTCTTTAATAAAATCAGCAAAGCCGTAAATGGAGAGTAGCATAATCAGCGCCGATCCAAGACTGACCATAATGTGAGTCCGTAAACCAGCAGCATGATTGGAACGTTCTCGCTCAAAGCCAATGAATCCACCGAGAAGCATGGACAGTAATAGCCGTAAAATGATATGTGAATCATCTATAATCCACGGATTATTCATTCGAGTCTCTCCTCCCGGTTATGTCGTGCTTCCCTGTCCGGGCACGCGGTTTGTGAGTATTATTCCACGTTATGCAAATGGTAGGTGGTTAATTCCACGCCTGGGGCCACTTCTGCTGCGGAAACAGGACGAAAACCATGTTTTTGATAAAGCGTCACCGCAGGAGTGTTTAAAGTTCCAGTGGTGACGATAAACAGGGGAACATTCCGATATTCATTCAAAACATGCTTCATTAAGGAGTCCGCAATCCCTTTGCGAAAATGATCTGGATGAACCATCATACGTGTAAGGGTAAGCGAACCAGATGACTCAGACTGCACAGCTAGTGCTCCTAGCAGTTCATCATCCTCCAGCCACCCATAAAAAGACTCCCCGCAGCTTCTCAGCGTCTCCAATGTATCCATCAGTGGAGGAATCTCATCAAATCCAATCAGTTCAGCTTCCAGTCTATAAGCGACAAGCTGAAGACGCCATATCTGACTGACAATATTATCATCTTCCAATGAACATAGGGTAACCATGCTGTTTGCCCTCCTAAGGAAACTCATCATATGTCATCACGCTTCTAATACGTGTTTGATGCCCCATTCGTGTCTTTGCACCTATGCAAAAGGGGCCTGTCCCTAAAAGACAAGCCCCTGTCATAACTATGCCATTAACGGTTCAACACTTCTGTCAGCAACTTATTAGCGAGGCCAGGATTAGCTTTGCCCTTGCTCTCCTTCATCACTTGACCGACCAAGAAGCCGATGGCCTTTTGCTTGCCAGCTTTGTAATCCTCGACCGATTGCGGGTTGGCTGCTACAACTTGTTCGACAATTGTCAGAATTGCACCTTCATCACTGATTTGCACAAGCCCTTTTTCTTCAACAATTTGCTGTGGCAGTTTATCACTTTCCAGCATTTCCTTGAAGACCGTTTTGGCAATTTTACTATTGATTGTACCCTTCTCCAGTAGTCCGATCATTTCACCCAAGCCCCGACCTGTCAATTTAACCTGCGACAATTCTACATTGACACTGTTCAAATAGCCGAGTAAATCCCCCATAATCCAGTTGGATACGGCTTTGGCATCCTTGGTGTACTGAAGACTATCCTCGAACAAATCAGCCAATGGCTTGGAGGACGTAATTACCTGTGCATCATACTCAGGTAATCCATATTCCGAAGTGTAACGTGCTTTACGCTGGTCGGGTAATTCAGGAATCGAAGCACGGATACGCTCTTTCCACTCCTCATCAATATGCAGTGTAACGAGATCCGGGTCTGGGAAATAACGATAGTCGTGCGCCTGCTCCTTACCACGCATGGACAGGGTTTTACCCTGTGCCTCATCCCAGCGACGTGTTTCCTGTACGATCGTTCCACCTTCGTCCAGCGTCTGTTCTTGCCGGAACTGCTCATATTCCAGTCCGCGCTGTACGCCACGGAAGGAGTTCATGTTTTTCAGTTCCGCTTTGGTCCCCAGCTCTTTTTGTCCATGCGGACGAAGACTGATATTCGCATCGCAACGAAGCGAGCCTTCCTCCATCTTCACATCGGATACGTCACAATACTGCATAATGGCACGTATTTTTTCCAGATAAGCCTTGGCTTCTTCTGGCGAAGATATATCCGGCTCCGAAACGATTTCAACCAACGGTGTGCCGACCCGGTTAAAATCAACCAAAGACGCATAGCCACCATCAACGTGGGTTAATTTCCCCGCGTCCTCTTCCAGATGCAACCGCGTAATGCCGATACGCTTGGTTTCACCGTTCACTTCAATATCAATCCAGCCATGCTCACCGATCGGTTGGTCATATTGCGAAATTTGGTAAGCCTTCGGTGAATCAGGGTAGAAATAGTTTTTGCGGTCAAATTTGCTGACATCAGCGATGGTGCAATTGAGCGCCATTGCCGCTTTCATCGCATAATCAACGGCTTGACGGTTCAATACCGGCAATACCCCCGGATGTCCTAGACAGACCGGACATGTATGAGAGTTTGGCGGTGCTCCGAAGGATGTCGAGCATCCACAAAATATTTTGGACTTCGTATGCAATTCCACATGGACTTCAAGTCCAATGACCGTCTCATACTTCGATGTAGTTGTAGACATGAATAGGTTCCCTCCTTTTTGGCAAATTACAGCTGCGGACGCTGCTTGTGAAATTCAGTATTTTGTTCGAATGCATGCGCTACGCGCAGTACAGAAGACTCGTCAAAGGCTTTCCCGATAATTTGTAGTCCGACTGGCATTCCATCTGCAAGACCACAAGGAATACTGATCGCCGGCACGCCAGCCAAACTCACTGGAATCGTCAAAATATCGTTCAAATACATTGTCAATGGGTCGTCTACTTGGGAACCGATTTTGAACGCGGTAGTTGGTGCAGTAGGCCCGATAATCACATCATATTGTTCAAATACACGATCAAAATCCTGTTTGATCAGTGTGCGCACTTTTTGAGCTTTCAAATAATAAGCATCGTAGTACCCGGAGCTGAGTGCATAGGTACCGAGCATAATCCGACGCTTCACCTCAGGACCAAACCCTTGCGTACGGGACTGATGGTACAGATCGAGCAGGTTATCCGGATTGTCAGCGCGTACACCATAGCGCACGCCGTCAAAGCGGGCCAGATTGGACGATGCTTCAGATGAAGCCAGTAGGTAGTACGTCGCAACTGCATATTCCGTGTGCGGAAGAGATACCTCTTCCCATACAGCGCCCAATCCTTCCAGTGTTTTCAGTGCATCAAGCACCTTTTCCTTGACCTGTGGATCTACGCCTTCACCAAGATACTCTTTAGGCACAGCGATACGAAGTCCCTTCACATCTCCGGTTAAAGCGTTCAAATAATCAGGAATGTCTACCTTCGCAGAAGTGGAGTCCTTCTGGTCATAACCTGCAATGGCTTGCAGGACATAGGCTGAATCCTGAACATTTTTTGTAATCGGACCGATTTGGTCTAAAGACGAAGCAAAAGCCACCAGTCCAAAACGGGATACCAGACCATAGGTTGGTTTTAAGCCAACTACGCCGCAATAAGAAGCGGGCTGGCGAATGGAGCCACCTGTATCGGAACCGAGCGTGAAATAAGCTTCACCTGCCGCAACAGCTGCAGCCGAGCCGCCACTGGAACCGCCGGGAACACGTTCTAAATCCCAAGGATTACGTGCAGGGAAAAAGCTGGAGTTCTCGTTCGAACCACCCATGGCGAATTCGTCCATGTTCATTTTACCCAGTGTTACCGTTTGTGCTGCGCGTAACTTACCGACAACTGTGGCATCGTAAACAGGATCAAAATTTTTCAAAAACTGACTGCCACATGTTGTGCGCAGCCCTTCCGTCACGATATTATCCTTAATACCGACCGGCAGACCAAACAACAACCCTCGTTCCTCTCCCGAAACCAGCTGATCATCCAGCTGACGTGCGGATGCCCGAGCCCGTTCCTCGTCGACAGTAATATAGGCCCTGATCTTCTCTTCCCGCGCATCAATTGTCTCCAGAGCGTGCCCCACTAGATCACTCACGGAAATTTCCTTTTGATGCAGCTTGTTATGTATTTCCGGCAATGTGTTATTAAACAAGCTCAATTTGCATCCTCCTTTCAAATGTGAAATCTATTCCAGAACAGCAGGAACTTTAAACTGTCCATCTTCTTCTTCAGGTGCATTACGCATCACTTGCTCATGCGTCAAACTTTCGCGAACTTCGTCGTCTCGCATGACATTGCTGACGTGCAGCACATGAGTGGTCGGTTTTACCTGCTCCGTATCCAGCTCATTCAGCTTCTCCGCATAATGGAGAATGGCGTTTAATTGCCCTGTCATAGTTTCTTCCTCAGTCTCGGTCAAATTCAATCGGGACAGCCTGGCTACGTGACGGACATCTTCCTTGGAAATGTTCATTCAAAACCCTCCTCATGTATATATAAAAATCCAATAAGCGACTGGAATCGGATTTTGCAAAATCCTGGTATCAAAAATGTTACACCGAACTTTGAAATAACGTTTTTAATTATAGGATAGAACCCTATACAATTCAATCTTTGACGCGGTACAGAAGCAGACTGTACATCAATGAGGTAAATGTTACTAAAAGAATATAAAAAAAGCACCTCTCGGTGCTCTTTCAAGAAAACTATAGCAGCTGAAATCGTGCCCATTATATATTGTTAAAAAGAGTCGGCAACAGCCGGTCCTATATCCAAGCACGCAAATTAACTTGTTTAATAAAATCAGCCTGTGACAACAATTCTGCCGCGGTTTCTTCTTCCTCAGTCTCTACTGAATCATGACCACCGTTCATCACATGTCTGAACAGCTTCTCATTATGAGTAGCAAGGGCGTAATCTATCAGCGCTTCACGCTCAATCCGCTCGGCTTCCAGCTTGAGAATACTTTCTTCCAGCTCAATGTCCCCGGATGGTACGAAAAAATTGCGATTCACCTTCGGTACGCGAATGACATAGTCAAAAGCATTGTCCGCATTACGGTCGTAAGCAATGATATAACCATGTTCGCCCACAGGAAGATTCTGCTCAAAAGCATCCGCGACGATCATAATTCTAGCTCCTAAATGATGCATCGTTAGCCCCCCCGTTTGTCTGAACTTATCTGCTAAGTCTACTAAAAAAAAGGTAGCTTGTCTATATCATCTATGTATCTTCATAATCGACCGTCTCCACGTCCAAATCTATGCTCATTAAGCCGTATATGCCAGTTTTGCGTAAGGGTTCCGCCCTGCCGTTTCACCTTTTTCCAAGTTATGATCTTCGGTTCGGAACCTACCACAACATCTTCAATATCTACTATTTTGGGAAGACGGAAACTACCTTCTTTCTCACGGTGTACCTCATATATATGTTTTCTTTTCATTCTTGCTCCCCCTTGTGATCTGACGGCTTCATGCCTCTTTATCCTCTTAATGGGCAAAAAAAAGAACGCAAACCGGGATTCATCCACAGCTTGCGTGCTTCGCGAGTTTAGTATGTAACTTCAATAAATTTATGTTAACAAAAATAAAAACCTTTGTCTATACATAATTTATATTTTGTTGTCGAATTGAGGCAAAACCTGTCACTTCTTTGATTTTGCCTCAATTAATTAACGTTTATCAAATTTACCGGATATACGGATTGTTGACTTTCTCATAACCAATGGATGTTTTGGGTCCGTGACCACAATAGACCGTAACGTCATCTCCAAGCGGAAACAATTTATTCTGAATGGAATCGTACAAATCCCGTTCCCGCCCCCCCGGCAGGTCGGTACGTCCGACACCCTGACGGAATAGCACATCCCCGGAGAAAAGATCTTTGCCACACAAGAAGCTAACACTTCCGGGTGAATGCCCCGGTGTATGGAACACCTTGAACGTGTGCCCGATTAGATTTAATTGCTGTCCTTCCGCCAAATCATATTCGGCAGGTCCTGTCGAGATCGGTGGAGAAGCCTCTGGCCACATCAGGGAGCCATTCAGCTTAGGAGATGTGAGCCAGTCTTGCTCCAAGGCGTGCAGATACACCGGGCATCCTTTCGCATTGCGAATCTCCTCCACTCCTCCAATATGGTCAAAATGGGCATGGGTCAGCAGGATAGCTTCAATGGTCAGGGATTCAATCGCTCTCAGCAAAGGTCCCGGATTCATTCCTGGATCAATAATAACGGCGCGCTGTGGATCATCCCCTTGAAGCAAATAAGCATTCGTTTGAAGTGGACCCAGATTAAAGCTGCGAATGGATAAGGTCATAAGTTAAAATCCCGAGATCAGCTCGCGTAATTCCTGAACAATCACAGGATGAACCTCGGTTCCCTCCCCATATTTTGCAGCCATTTCTTTGCGAGCAACTGCGATTTTTTCTTGATAGTCATCGGCTTCCCGATCTGGATTTTCACGTTTGAATTCGATCATAATTTGTTGGACATGTGCAGGACGTGGTCCCCAGTGACCCAGTACGTGGCCCCCAGTATCCGCAAAAATCACAATCGGCACAGCACGTCCGCCCATCGTCAGGAAGTCGTCCATCAGCGCCTGATGATTTTCCAAAATTAATACTTCAGTTGGAATACCGCTATTCTCCAGCGCGCGGAACACAACTGGCACATTGCGTACTACATCCCCACACCAGTCGGCAGCCAATATAAGCACACGCAGATCATCACGATGGTTCAGGCTTTCAAAAAACTCCCGATCCTCTTCGCTGCTCCACACAAACTGATCGTATCCGGAGCGGAAGGCTTCTTTGTTCTTTTCCATGCCCTCCATAAATTGTTCAGGACTCAAGCCCTTGCCGAAATATTGCGATACGTTAGTACGGCTCATGTTATACACTTCCTTTTTTGTTTTTGGCTACAATCCATTTGATAACAAAATAAATGATCAAGAGCGCAAGAGCAACTAGCAAAATGGGTTTGATGTAAGGTGCTGCCACTTCGTCAATTTGCTCCCACTTGTCTCCCAGCAGCATACCTAAATATATAAACAAAACAGACCAAGGTATAATCGCCAGCGTCGTCAAAATAATAAAGCGCCATACGTTCATTCGAGCCAACCCGGCAGGGATTGAGATCGCGTGACGAACAACAGGGATAAAGCGAGCTGTAAAAATGACCCCCGTGCCATATTTATTGAACCAGGCTTCAGCGTGGTCGACATGGCTTTTTTTAATGAGTATGTATTTCCCATACTTATCTAATACGGGTCTGCCACCATAGCGTCCAATCCAGTAAATGAACAGTTGGGCCAGCACCCCGCCAATCGTTCCGAACACGACTGCGCCAAAAAAATTAATATGACCTGAGGACACTAAAAAGCCGCCGTAAGCGAGGACAATTTCACTTGGAATGACCTCCACCATCAAGCCTAGCATAATACCAAAATACCCAAGACTACGAATGATCTCAAACAAATAATTAATGATACTAGATATATGGTCCATTTTTTCTTCCCACTCCCTGCCTGTTTCTCTATTTTCATTAGTGTATCACAGCGACAGAACACGCCGCCACTTCGCTCAAATAGGGAGGTCAGTGACCCCGGCTCCTCTGCCCGCATAAGTTGTGAGAGAGAGGAGGGGGTACAATATGCCTCCCGGCAAATTCCCCAAACATGACAATTCACAATCCCGTTTGCCCACGGCTCGCGGGATCCGCCGCGCATGCTGCAAAGAGCTGTACCGAACCTGCAAACGTCTGCCTGTTCACATTGCTCCTGATCTGGTCAAGCAGGGCGAGGAGCTATATTGCCGCAAGGTCGTCGGCCACCTCATCTGGATTGCGGAAAACCATAGCAATCGCAAACTACTGTGCGACTGGTGGGACGAAGATGTCAGCGAGGAGCTCGCGGCATTGTGGAAGGTGGATCGCGATGTTTTGTGCACCGCTTTTAGAAGTGCCTATGGCGGGTAGAGGTTTTCGTACAGCAACCATGAACTGTAATCTACAAAAAAGTGGAGCCACCCCGCAGTGGCTCCACTTTCACTATATTCTTAGCTGTGTGTCTGCTTCTGCCCCGCTCCTTCTGGAAGCAAATCCGCACAAGCACGTTCCAAATAAGGATCAGCATGTATAAAATCCCGAAATGCTGTGTACTCACGCCACAGAACGGACCGTTCTCCCGCTTGGCCTTTGACAGCACGAATCAGAATATTTTTAGGTGTGTGCTCCATGTCAATAAATTCCAAGAGCTGTGTCCGATACCCCATCATATCCAGCAGCTTGGCCCGGATTCCATCCGTTGCCAGTGCAGAAAAACGCTCCTTTAAAATGCCATGGGAGAGCAAAGGCTCCAAGACCGGGTTTTCCAGTTGGCTAAACAGCTCATGCTGGCAGCACGGAACTGATAAAATGACAGACGCTCCCCAGCGGACAGCCTTTTCCAGCGCTGCATCTGTTGCTGTATCGCATGCATGCAAGGTAACGACCATATCCACCTGCTCCAGTTCATTGTAGTCTGCGATATCTCCGACCAGAAACTCCAACTGTCGATATTGCAGCTTTTGCGCCAGAACATTACAGGTTTCAATAACATCTGCCTTTAAGTCCAAACCGACAATCTGCAAAGGTCGTTTTTGCTGTACTGCCAAATAGTGATACAAGGCAAAGGTCAAATACGATTTGCCGCAGCCAAAATCCACAATCGTCAATGGGCGGCCTACCGGAAGGCTGGGCAATACATCCTGCACCATTTCGAGAAAACGGTTGATTTGACGGAATTTATCGTATTTGCGGGCCAGTACCTTACCGTCCTCATTCATAATCCCCAGCTCAATCAGGAAAGGAATACGTTCTCCTTCCTCAAGCACATATTGCTTTTTGCGATTATGAGACAGATCGGCTTTACTTTTGCTCGGTGACTTTGTCAGAATGGATACTTTATATTTTTTACTGATCAGCACCTGATAGTCTGCATCCTTGGCACATAGAAGTCCTTGGCGGAATGTGTCCTCAAACAAGGCAGTCATGCGCTCATTAGCTTCATCAGGGGTCAGATTTTCATGAATGACTTTGTTGCTGTAATGAAAGGCAAACTGGTAATGCAGTTTGTTTTTCAATTCCACAGGTTTGATTTGCACTTTAGTAAAAGAAGCATCCTCACGTTTGCGCAGCTGACTCAGCGTTGCTGTTATGAGGGAGCCTCCCGTGGTCAATTGGTATACAAGTTCGCGCAGTGAATCCAAAAGGTACATCTCACTTTCTTTCATGTAATTGGGTGATCTCGGACAAACCCTCGATGATTTCCCGGCGTGAAATTCCACCCCGCTCTAGCTCTGCATCGGTCTTATCCAGTAACTGACTGTAAAATGCCTCTGCTTCCGATCCCAGCTCTGGCTGCTCCCATGCCAATCCAAACCAGACATCGGCGGCTTGGTCCAGTCTGTTTTCCCGCTCATAATGAACAGCCAGTAGCTTGCTGGTTTCAGGAGAAAGCTCATATTCATGAACCAGTTGTACGATACACGCTATTCGTTCAGGCAGGACCTGTAGATCACGATTCGCGCCATTCAGATCGCTGTACAAATATAAATGAAGAGATTTCATTAAAATTCGTATGCCCTCGTCTATTCTGCTGGTCTCCATGTATATAACAGCTTCTTCTTCCAGAATGCGAGCCACTTGCTGAAGCTCATCCGCTTCCATCCCAGGGCCCATTCGGAAAAGCTCAATAATTTGTTCTGGCGGCAATCGTCTGAGCAAATCTGAACGAAGGCGAAACTGCTTGTTGAGTAGGTCATCTAGCTGTTTTAGCGCTTCGACGTGTTTATTTTCACGCCTCAGACCGAGCACTGATGCTACTGCTGATGTCAATTCTTCCATCATACTAAGCAAATAATCTTTTCTAAGCAAGCCGTTCCCTTCCTTTCATCCTGATGCCTAGAGAACCAGCAACCCTGTCCCTTCTGATTGTAAGACATCCTTGTCTAAAAGCCAAATGCCGCCATCATGGCGTAATCCTATTTAGTACAATTACAAATCATTTATAGCATCAATGATCCGGCACTCAGAAAATCACGTATGACACGTAACATTTGGGTAGCACAATGTTTTGTAGCCGGTCATGTAATCAACTTCAAATACAAGTATTCGAAAATTTGATATTGATTCTCCGTTAGCCTCATGTTATTTTTGTTTCATAAGAAACAAAAATAATCGTTGTAATGCATTAAATCACAAAATAAAACATAATATTTATTTTCACAAGAAACAAAATTGTGCATTAATTACAGGAAGGATGTTGAAGTATGGGAAAACAATTTAGTTCGATACTACCGGAATATAAGGAGTTCATACAGCGACAGCATATTTTCTTTGTAGGATCAGCACCTGTATCTGAGACGGGACATGTGAATATTTCCCCCAAGGGATATAATTCTTTTCGTATATTGTCAGATCATAAGGTAGCCTATCTCGACTTGTCGGGAAGTGGCAACGAGACAAGCGCACACATTATAGAGAACGGACGGGTAACCATCATGTTCTGTGCATTTGAAGGCGAGCCCTGTGTATTAAGGCTCTTTGGTACTGGCACAGTCGTGTTGCCCAACACAAAGCGTTGGAATGAGCTGTATCCTCTCTTCAATCCACTGCCTGGAGCAAGACAAATCATTGTTGTAGATGTTCATATGGTGCAACATTCATGTGGTTTTGCAGTTCCCTTCATGACTTACACGAGCGAACGGGAAAAGCTGAAGGACGTAGCGATTCAGATGGGCGAAGAAGCACTTAAAAAGTATGCATACGAAAAAAATTTAGAAAGTATTGACGGTTTGCCGACAGCGTTTGCCTTGAACAAAAACAATATGACTTAGGCATTTTACACATCAACCGATATGAAGCAACAAGTCAGCAAAAAACCGGATCTCTTCTGTTACCACATCAGAAGGTTCCGGTTTTTAGACTTACCCTACTCTACTTTTTCAAGTTCTGGTCCAAAAATGACAAGATGGCATTCGCTAATAACTGTGGTGCTTCGAACAAGCTCATATGTCCAGACTGCGGTAGGGTAACCTGAGTTACTCCGGCCCGATCTGTTGTAAACGTCCGGGCTGGAGGAACCGCCTGATCCTGCTCCCCTGCTACTAAAAGAGCTGGCAATGCAGAAGCCGACAGCACATCCCGACGGTCCGGGCGCTCGCGCATAGCCAGTGATGCTCCTACGGCTCCTTGTGGAGGTGTTTTGTAGCCAATTTCTTTGACTTTGAGTAGTTGGTTTGGCATCGACTCCACATGTTCAGGAGCAAACAACCCCGGTACGAGCCCATCTACAAAGGTTGTAATTCCTTCCGTTTGAATGGTGGATACAGCCTTGTTCCGCTTTTCTTTACCTTCGTCCGTATCTGCATAAGCCGTCGAATGAATCAATCCAAAGGCTGTAAGACGCTCTGCATGTCTCTGGGCCGCGGAAAGGGCTAAGTAGCCTCCTAGGGAGTGACCAAACCATGCAGCCTGAGGAATGTCCAATTGTTTCTGAAGTTTAAGCACATCGTCTGCCATTTGATCAATCGTATAGGCTCCGAGTGGAGCATCGCTGCGTCCGTGTCCACGCAAGTCTGGAACAATACAACGATAGCTTGGGGATAGCAAGGGAACAACCTCATCCCAATAGGAGGAGCTTCCGCAAAATCCGTGCAACAGAATGATCGGATCTCCTTTTCCTTGTTCGGCATAGCAGATCGTCGTTCCTTCGCATAATACCTTTTCCATGTGGAACCCTTCCTTCTCTGTATATAATCTATTGGTTCTGAATATATTAGTGAGTAGAACATGCTGATGTATATTATTAAGCAGACCATCAATATCTGAAACGGTAGCCCGCTGGAAAATCTTGCGAAGCTGTTTTTAAACCAAATTCACAAGCCGCTGCATCTGCAATATATGCAGCCATCGTCATGACCAGATGAAGCGACGTCATCTGGAGTGTCCAGTAGGGTTTGGGACTGCGCTCATTCACAATCGCGGCCACGCTATAATGCCCGATGGACGGCAGAGACAGCCCGACCGATCGCGCAGGGGTTAGCGGTTCACGGGCAACAAGGAACATTCCCGTTGAGCCATGCTGTCCAAGACAAGCATCTATGGCGATCACATGATGATCTTGGGGAATACGCTCCAAGTATGAAACCAGATGATCCGCATCACAAGGCTCCGTCATGGTGCCAATCACATGCGGAAAGCCTTGCTCCTTGAGCATGGTGCCTACCAGTGGCCCGAGTGAGTCACCCGACGAGCGATCTGTACCGATACATACAAAAGTCAACTTATCTATAGCATGCTGATGTTGAATTTCTCGAAAAAACGGTGCGAGTCCGTCGCGATCTGTTTTCTCTACATTAGGTTCTAAGGGCGAGCGACCAGATGTAGAAGCTCGATTATACAAAGACAACTTTGTCCATCCTCCTTCATTCAGTTGTATATCGGTAATCTGGCTATCAGTACATTCTACAACAAAAACATGATACAATACAGGCAACTTCCCCTGTTATGAAAGGATGGAACATTAACGATGGATTTGTCTGTACCGTCTCATGCCAACATTGAGTATATGATTGAGGGCATTAAAACCAAGCTTCGTATGGCGAGTGGTGCTGCTATGCAGGCTTCCGCTTTCTCGCTAGAGCAATACGAGGACATCCATGATGTCTACGATATGGTAATCAGCAAGCCTAACCTCAGCATTTCAGAGGTTGAAGCCATTGTCTCCGAACTGGGTAGATTGCGTAAGTCCTCGTAAATCAGCTTGTAGGACAGACAGCTTGGCTATTTTAAGTTTGTCACCACAAATAAAGCTCGTATCTCCGGTCGTCTTAACAGACGCGCAAGGGATACGAGCTTTATTTTTTCGATGCATATACGTATTTTCATCCACTTCTTCCTTTACCCATGGAAGCTTCAAGGCAAATCTACTAATACCAGTTCAGATACTTCCTCATTCCCTGTAGCTAGTATCTTTAATGTACAGCTTTTTTGAATTCGCGCAGCATCGCCAGGTTTTAACTGAAATTCCCCATCCTGACACGTAACTTCGACATGACCGCTAATAATATAAATGTGAGTGCGGCGCTCCTCTTGCTGCGGATACTCAAGCTGCTGTCCCTTTTCCAATCTGCTCAGATACAGATTTATATCCTGTGCAATCGATAGGGCTCCCTCCACCTCTGAACCAGACACTACGGGCTGAAGTCGATTTAGGCGTTCACTGTGCTTGAATCTCTGTACCTGATAAGAAGGCTGAAGGCCAGGACTCTCGGGTAGAAACCACATTTGCAAAAAACGAACCGGTTTTTCATCCCCAGGATTTCGCTCCTCATGTTCAATCCCGGTGCCTGCACTCATAACCTGAATCGAGCCGCTTTTCAGATCCTGTTCGTGGCCCAAGCTGTCGCTATGATGCAGAAGCCCTTCAATTACATAGGTGACGATTTCCAAATCATGATGCGGATGTCTTTTGAACCCTTGCTGCGGTTTAAGCTCATTATCATTATGGGCTAGCATACATCCAAAATGGGCATTGCTCGGATCTTCATAATCTGCAAACGAAAAGCTAAATTCACTATGAATCCATCCCTTATTTGAGGTATGTCTCTCTGCTGATGTCACTATTTTAATCATCCTTAACACCTCCATGGATTCCAGTTCCGTAAAGCAGCCCTTACTTCGTGATTCCTAATCCACTTCCGGCCCTGGCATTACAAACGCTGTAATACGATCCCTTTACCCCGCACTTATATGCGTCAATCAGCCTATTGTCTCTGTCTGGTTTTGCTCTCCCGTTCATTATTCGTTAAGTTAATAGTACACAAAATGAATCTATCACAGCCATAAGGAGGCGATTTACTACATATGCTATCCCAAGAACCTCAACGATTCCGATTCTTACCAAGCTATTTGCGTCGCAGTCTGTCTGCATCTATGATCATGATCGCCGTCTTACTTCTCATTGCCTATTCAATAAGATGGATTGGCACAGCTCCTTTTCTATATTGGGATGAGCGCATTCAGGATATTGTCTTTCCGAACACGGCTGCTGCTCATTACCGACTACTCCCCGTCGCTATATTCATTACATCGTTAGGCTCATTCCGCATATCATTACTGATAGCAATCGGTACCGCAATCTTGTGCTGGGTCTATCTCCGCTCAAAAGCGTATTCCTTTGCCGTCCTAAGCAGCTTTACGGCGATGTGGGTGCTAAATACGATCATAAAAGAATTTTTACAACGGGAACGCCCGTCTCTTCAACATTTGGTGGAAGCAGGAGGTTACAGTTTTCCCAGCGGTCATGCGATGATTTCCATGGGATTTTACGGAATGATATTTGCCATTTGGGCTATAGAACGAAAGGTTCATAAGCGTACATTCTTCCTTCCGTGTGTTCTTGGTGCATTGCTCATTCTCTTGATTGGCCTCAGCCGTGTATATTTAGGAGTTCATTTTCCTACCGACATTGTAGGTGGCTATATTGCAGGTATGATCTGGCTGGTATTTACCGTTCCCGTGGTCTATTGGCGAGCGCGTCTGTGGGGTTCCTAACCTTCCTCTCTCCCCCGCCCATAAAGCGCTCTAAGATGGTTTTTTGTTTCACTCAGGGTCACAACGTTTATATACGAAGTAAGCAAGGCGAAGAAATAACGAAAGCTCAGCATTCATCAAAAACATTATCGTTGTGTGAACTCAGGATAAAGGAGGCGATCCTTGTGTGGGGAATTGTCCTAAGTATTGTAATGGCTATTATTATCGGATTGATTGGCGATGCACTGGCTGGTCATGAAATGCCTGGCGGCATTGCGGGCTCTATGATTGCTGGCTTTGTAGGAGCTTGGCTCGGTGCCATGATTCTAGGAGACTGGGGTCCAGTCATCGGAGATTTTGCAGTCATTCCAGCCATACTTGGAACCGCATTGTTCGTGTTCTTGCTCGGA
Source organism: Paenibacillus sp. ALE2 (assembly GCF_054113385.1). Taxonomy (NCBI): domain Bacteria; kingdom Bacillati; phylum Bacillota; class Bacilli; order Caryophanales; family Paenibacillaceae; genus Paenibacillus; species Paenibacillus sp. ALE2. The sequence goes on along the minus strand of NZ_CM134213.1, from coordinate 2,614,491 downwards.
CTTGTGTCCAGGCTATTAAGAAGGGCTACCTAACATTTATATATATTTTTTATTCTATAAAAGGAGTGATATATCATGAGTAACATTGACAATCAAAATATGGCAAGCACTTCAGGTTTTGCAAAGGGTTTATTCATTGGAGGTTTGATTGGTGCTGCGGCAGCCTTGCTGTTCGCTCCAAAGCCAGGCCGTGATTTGCGTAGCGATCTGTCCGAAAAAATGACTGTTGTCTCCGATAAAACCAAGGATGTTGCATCCGTAGTCAGCAGTAAAGCGACGGATTTGGCCAAAACCGTTTCTACCAAAACAGCAGATGTAGCCAAAACGGTAGCCGAGAGCAAAGACAACATCGTATCCAGCGTAACTAAAGCCTCTGCTGATGTTGCTAATGAAGCGGCTAAAGCGGATAAAGAAGTTATGGATGCAACTGCTCAGGCAGCCAAGGACACTCAGAAGCAATTAAATGCAAATTCCTAATACGAATACATTCCGATTACAACCAAAATGAGCTCCAAACACTGAACAGCCAGCATGCAAGAAGCTGGCTGTTTTTAAATGATAGAAAGGCTGGGATGACAATGAACAAACCAAGCTCCTATGGAGATGATCTTGCTCGGAACAACAAGAGAACCTTTCACCCCCTACAGACACAAGATCAACCAGACGAGGTTTCATCCAAGCAGACCTCACCTACTCATGTTAAAAAGCATGATCCTGAAAGAGATTTTGATGTGGATGAACATCCTTTTGAGCTACGCCATGAGGTCAAGCGGCTTAACAAACGTCTAGATCAAATCGCAGATACATTAGAAAAAGCAGAATTCAAAGATATTATAGAGAACTACTCCAGTACGAAAAGAAGAATTATTAGTAATCTGACGGCTGGGATTTCAAGGGGTCTTGGCCTTACACTGGGTACAGTGGTCGTACTCGCCTTACTCGCTTGGTTGCTTAGCTTCCTGGTGCAGTTAAATCTTCCAGTCATCGGAGATTTTATCGCCGAGTTGTTAGGATATATCAAAATGAGCCAAGGTACTAAGTGATTGTCTTCTATTTCATATAAAAACGATCCATCGAACCGGTAATGAGCTCCTAAAATGCCCCCGGTTGTGATGGATCGTTTTTTGAATGCACATTGTAACTGCCGTAAGCAGCCGCTACAATTTGTTACGCTTGTTTGTTTTTAATAAATCTCCTGTCCATCCCTTCATCATCAGCCAGCCGTACATCCCCGCCATACTTAACAGAGTAGCCATAATCACGAAGGTAAAACCCCAGCCTGTTTTGATCCAAGGCAGATTTTCAAAGTTCATGCCCCAGATAGCGCCTACTACAGTGGCCGGCGTAAATACAGCGGTCACGATCGTGAGTGTCTTCGTAATCTCATTGCCCCTAAATGCGGAAATGGCGTCATCAATGGAGATTAGTGTGTCGATTTCCTTCTCATAATGGCGGAATAGTCCCTCCATCCGAGTCACACGGTACAGTAACTGCTTAAAAAAGCGATTTTCCTCCAGCTTATCCAGATAGGCTTCGCGGGAAGCCGTGACCAGCTCTGAAAAAGGGATGAACATATTGCTCCAATACAACAGCTCGAAACGCGCATTCAATATAGAATCCATCAGCGTACGTGCGTTCCTTTTCTCCATGTCCTCTTCCAGTCTTCTCAGGTTGATCTCAAACTTATCCATTCCCGTATGAAAATAATGAAGCACAGCTCTCGCCAATACGAACATGCCATCAGCCGCATCCTCACACTGTTGCAGCATGGTTTGGCGTTCTGGGGTATGCATAATTTCGCGGGTATTTTGGTCCAAATTTAAGGTCACTAGCTTCTGGTTTAGAACTAGAAAATAAAACTTGTTGCAATTGCGCTGACTGTCGATCTCTTCTTGAACGGAGTAGATCAACGATCCGCACATCAACGGCTGATTGCCATCTGGAAAGCGTACAGAAATAAAGCTGGATGGAATGTCCTCTACCTTATCCAGCCACTCTGCGGCCTCTGGGAGCTTCTCCTTCAAGTGCTGTATGACCGAATCCTGCCAGTCCGCAGCACAGATGTCCCACCATTCCCATCCTCCACGAAAGGTAGAAATCTGTTCAAATGCTGTCATGGATTCCATCCTTTCTTTGTTTTTTCCGCTTTATAAAAAGGACACGCTTCCCTAATTGGAATAACGTGTCCTTACGATGGGACGTCAAATATTATAAGCCATGAATTCAGCGATCTTGTCATGAAATAGAGGAATTAGACATAATCTGCTTCAACTTTTCTGTTGCCCGCTTCTGAATACGGGAAACGCTCATCTGCGATACGCCCAACGTCTGCGCAATCGCACGTTGAGATTGACCATCCTGAAATGCCAGAAGAAGCACTTTCTGTTCCTGCTCTTTCAGTTGGCTTAAGGCCTGCTGAAGATCCATCCGTTTTTCCACCGTGTCAAAATCGTTAGCATCTGAGCTAATAAGCTCACCTAACGTAGCTGCACTCTCTTCCTGGGATAATGGCGAGTCCAGTGAAACATAGTGGTAGCATTCGCGACCTGCAAGCACCTCGATCGTTTCCTCAACGGTAAGGTCCAAATACTCCGCAATCTCGTTCACATTGGGTGAGCGTTCTAATTTGACGGTCAGCTCATCAATCGCATGTTGAACAAGCGCTCCCTTTTCCTTGATACGGCGAGGGACCTGTATGTACCAGGATTTATCGCGTAAATAATTCTTCATATGTCCCAGCATACTTTTCATAGCGTACGGCTCAAATGGGATACCCAAGCTGATATCGTATTGCTGGAGCAGACGTATCAAAGCCATCTGACCGGTCTGATATAAATCCTCGTATAAGTCCGGGCGGTTACGGGATATCTTCCCGGCAGCCATCTTGACCATAGGCTCATACTTGCGGATCAGCACGGTAGCAATTTCGTTATCTTTGGTTTGCTGGTACTCCCAGATTAGACCAACGGCTTCATCCATCGACTCCGGGGGAGTTACCTTTTCATTCATACTCTTTCCTCACTTCTGGTCAGACGCTTTACCAACACCACTTCCGTACCTTTTCCTGTCTCATTCAAGATTTGAACATCGTCCATAAGCGCCTGCATGAGATAAAAGCCTAATCCGCCGATTTGCGCATCATTTAACTCCTTGTCATGCAAGGATGCGATACGAGACGGGTCCTCCACACGTTCAAAGCTCTCCCCTTCATCTTTGACACGAATGGACAACGAAGCTTCGTCAAATTCGAATGTTACTTCCACGACTCCTCCCTCATGACCATATGCATAAAGGACAGAGTTATTACAGGCTTCCGATACAGCCACTTTCATGTCTTCGATATCCTCATAAGAGAATCCCATTTTAGCGGCAATACCATATAAATTTAATCTTACAATATCAACAAAGTCAGCTGTGGCCGGCAAATTAAGAACTACTTTTTGAATTTGAGCATTCATTTCTTTTTCTTTCCTTTCCTATTGGGAATTCTCCTGGGGGGCAAAGAATTTGGCAATACCGGTCATATCAAACAGCTTTTGAATCTGAGGCGGTACCTCTTGAACTGTAAACCGGGACTCCATCCCATGCCTTGCTTTTAAAATGGATAACAAAATACCAATGCCTGTGCTGTCAATGTATTTAAGGTCTCTCAAGTTAACAATCAAATCTTGGCTGGATTCCCCCACTAAAGGCTCCATGACCAGACGGAAATCAGGTGCTACCGAAAGATCCAATTCTCCACTCAGATACACGGTATTTACACCATCTGCTGTTTCTGTGATCGCATTGAACTTCTCATTTTTATTAGTATTCATTGGCCTACTCTCCCAAAAAAAGATTTCCCTACATACTAACCCAATATACGAGTGTTTGAATCACGTTATCACTTTTTATACACCTGTCAAATACAACCAGCTAAGCTTCATTGATTCGGTCTTTACCTGGCCGCATTGGAAAATGGTCCGGAGAATGTCGGAGCAACGCCTGTTTTACACTGCTGATTTTAACAGGCTTGCTAATATAATCGTTCATTCCAGCTTCAATACATCGGGGCTGAATTCCCTCCATGACGTTAGCTGTCATAGCGATAATGGCAGGTTGAGATCTTCCCGCCAATTGTTCACGTACTCTACTCGTACACTCCAGACCGTCCATTACAGGCATCTGCAAGTCCATAAAGATATAGTCGTAATCCTGATTCGCAATAACCATATCAAGCGCCTGTTGCCCATCTGCGGCCACGTCTGAAGCCAAACCGAGCTTATCCAGTATATTTACCATCAGCTTCTGATTGATGGGATGGTCATCCACGACTAGTACGGGTTTACGGGCGGGAGACTCCTGATGTGGAATTTCCCAATCGTGGCTGGACTCCCCTTCCAGTTCATTTTCCTTGGCAATGCCAAGTTTCATTGTAAAATGAAACGTCACACCCTGTTCTCCACTCGTATCCACACGGATATCTCCGCCCATCATATTCACTAAGGTTTTGCAAATAGCGAGTCCCAGACCCGTTCCACCATATTTGCGTGTCATAGAAGAATCCAGTTGGGAAAAAGGGTGAAAAAGCCTTCCAACCTTAGCGGGATCGATACCAATGCCTGTATCTTTTACAGAAAACTCAACTGTAAGCCCATTGTCGCTACGCTCTTTAACCGATGCGAAGACATATACCCCGCCTTGGTCTGTAAATTTGACAGCATTGGAAACCAAGTTAATCAGTACTTGGCGCAACCTTCCCATATCACCATATAACACGGGAGGCAGCTGTTCATCGAGAAAATAAACCAGTTCCAAATTCTTGCGGTTCACCTCTACCGTAAACAGGCTGAAAACTTCCTTGATACAGGAAACCAAATCAAATGGATATTCCTCAACCTCCATCTTGCCTGACTCCAGCTTGGTAAAGTCCAGAATATCATTAATGACCGCGACCAGCGCGTCTGCACTGCGGCGGATGATATCGGCATATTCCTGTTGATCGTTTTGCAGCTCTGTCTCCATCAGCAGATCAATCATACCAATGACACCGTTCATAGGTGTGCGGATCTCATGGCTCATCATTGCCAAAAATTCGGTTTTGGCATTGGCAGCAATCTCTGCCGCCTCCTTGGCGGCAATCAGTTCGCTGTTCATCTTTTCCAGCTCCTGCGTCTTCTGATGAAGCAGCATGGACTGTGTTTTCAAGCGCTTGTTTGTCAGATACATTTGTACGAAGCCTTCAATTTTGGACTTGAGAATTTGAGGGATGAACGGCTTCACCATATAATCAATACCGCCCGCTGAATATCCCGCAAACAAATGCTCCGCTTCCTTGCTGTTAGCTGAAATGAAGATAATCGGAATATCCTTCGTCTTCTCTCTGGCCTTGATTAGCTTTGCGGTCTCAATTCCATCCATACCCGGCATTTGCACATCGAGGACAACAAGTGCAAATTCGTCTTTTAATAGACATCGCAACGCTTCTTCCCCTGATGTGGCCTTTACCAGATTATATTGTTCACTCTCCAGCACTGCCTCAAGAGCGAGCAGGTTCTCAGGTCTGTCATCTACCAGCAATATATGAATCGGTTCATGAAGCCCCATGGAATCCTCCTAAGCATCTCTATTTAATCTTCCGGTATATTTTCTCTACCCGGTCCAGCGGCTCGTAGGAATCACTATAATCGGTGAAATGTATGGATTCCTTGGCCCCAAGCACCAACACACCAAAATGACTCAAGCTATCATAAAACAACCCATGTACATGGTTGCGAAGTTCATCATTGAAGTAGATCATAACATTCCGGCAAAAAATCACATTGAACTCGTTAAAAGACCGGTCTGTCGCTAAATTGTGCTCAGCAAAAATAATATTTTTTCGTAAAAAGGGATGAAACATCACCGAATCATACTTGGCTGTATAATATTCAGAGAACGATTGTGTGCCCCCAGATTCCAAATAATTTTTGGTATACAGCTTCATTCGGTCGATCCCATATACGCCTTCTTTCGCTTGCTGTAAAGACAGGTTATTCATATCCGTCGCATAAATACGGGCCTTATCATATAAGCCTTCCTCATGCAGCAAGATTGCCATTGAATATACTTCCTCACCTGTGGAGCAACCTGCATGCCATATTCGGATATACGGATACGTTCGTAAAATAGGAATAATTTTTTGCCTGAAAATTAGAAACAGCTCCGGATCGCGAAACATCTCGGTCACCGGAATAGAAAGACTCTGTACCAGTCTATCGAAGGCGCTGCGATCATGCAGCACCTTCTCCTGAAGTCCTGATATCGTGCTTACATTCTCGGACTGCGCATGATAATAAATACGCCGCTTGATCGAAGGCAGAGCGTAATTACGAAAATCGTAGCCGTACAGCCGATGTATACCTTCCAGCAACAGCTCAATCTCAATCATTTCCCGCTCATTGTCATTCGATTTCAATTCATTAGCAGCATTATCCGCCATATCCTTCGATGTCATAATCTCTCTCCAATTCCTAAATAGGTTTTGCCTGCACCGCTCTCAATCATGTGTCGTTTTATATTACCCATTTTTTTGGGTTACGAATACAACCACACTCGCATTAATGATAAAAGCTGTTCGGTTTGAATCGGTTTTTTTACATAATCGGAAGCGCCTGCCTCAATACACTTGGAACGATCATCTTTCATCGCCTTGGCTGTCAGGGCAATAATAGGCAACTTCTCGAATTGTGGCATTAACCGGATACGTCGCATCGCTTCATATCCATCCATTTCCGGCATCATCATATCCATCAGCACCAGATCAAAATCAGGTGTCTGTTCGAGCAGTTCTAGTGCTTCCCTTCCATTTTCAGCAAAGGTAACCTCCATACGATAGCTTTCCAGCACACTGGACAGAGCAAATACATTACGAATATCATCGTCTACCAACAATATTTTTTTGCCTTCAAACAGCTCTTCCTTGTTATAAAGCTTCTGCAAAATTTTACGTTTGTCCTCAGGAAGATTTGCCTCCACCCGATGCAGGAACAACGTAGTCTCATCCAAAAGTCGTTCCGGTGATTTGACATCCTTAATAATAATGGACTCTGCATATTTTCGAAGTTGTGTTTCTTCCTTACTATCCAGATCTTTGCCTGTATAAATAATAATCGGCAGATCGGTGAGCTGCTCATTTTCCCGAATGCGGTCGAGCAATTCAAAGCCTGTCATGTCACTCAACATCAGGTCCAGTACCATGCAGTCATACCGCTGGGTGGCCAGCTCGTTTAGTGCTTCCTTACCTGTCGATACCGCCGTAATGGCCACATCATCATGGTCGATGAGCTCAATAATGGATTTGCGTTGATTATCGTCATCCTCAACCACAAGGAGGCGTTTTACCATTTGGTCCGTATACGACTTTATATGTGAAAATGCCTTATCCAGACTCTCCTTCGAGGAAGGCTTTTTGAGATAAGCAATTGCGCCCATCATCAAGCCCTGCTTCACATCATCTATGACTGAGATAACATGTACTGGAATATGGCGTGTCGACGAATTGCCTTTCAGCTCGCCCAAAATGGACCAGCCATCCATCACAGGTAACTGAATATCTAATATAATAGCGTCGGGCAAATAGGAATGAGCCATGTTCAGCCCATCGTCTCCTTTGAGAGCAATCAACGCCTTAAAGCCCCGACTACGGGCCATGTCGTACAAAATATTAGCAAAATTAATATCATCCTCAATAATCAGCAGCACTTTATCCTGCGGGGTAATCTCGTTTCGGTCGTCACCCGGATGTATGTCCTCCGCTCCGCTCTTCGCAGGTATCTGATACACAGGTAAACGTTCAGCAGGCATGATCATTGGCAGATCTGCTTCCGCTGAAGCAGCGGCGCCTTCAAAAGCCGGAGGCACATCTGCACTGTTAAGCGCCTCTCTCGAATGAGAATCCTTATTATTTTCGGTAAGCGTTTGTTCCGGCAAATACAGTGTAAAGCAACTGCCCTGTCCCTGCTCGGATTCGACTGTAATGGCACCGCCCAACAATTTGGAAAGCTCACGGCTGATCGACAGCCCCAGCCCTGTTCCCCCGTATTTTCGGCTAGTCGTACCGTCTACCTGCTGGAAGGCTTCGAAGATCAGATCTGTCTTATCTGAAGCAATCCCGATGCCGGTATCACGCACAGATAGAGCCAGATAGGATTTTCGTGGATTTAGCATACCCGGAAGCTGCTCTCCATTTGCCCGAGATACCTTGAAACTTATAGAACCTTCCGTGGTGAACTTGAACGCATTGGACAGTAAGTTACGTAAAATTTGTTTGAGACGATAACCGTCACTTATAATAGCATCTGGCAAATTCTCTTCGATTTCGGTATGCAGTTGAAGCTCTCGTTTGGCTGCGACTGGAGCAAAATTCTGTTCTACAAACAGCTCCAGTTCCTTCAAATGGACCGTTTCATGGTTAATATCCATTTTTCCAGCATCCACTTTGGATAAATCCAGAATTTCATCAATCATTTTCAACAAATCCGCGCCCGACATATAAATGGTTTGTGCATATTCAACTTGTTTGGGCTTGAGATTGCCTTCCTTGTTCTCAGACAGCAGCTGAGAAAGAATAAGCAAGCTATTTAGCGGAGTACGCAATTCATGCGACATATTGGCCAAAAACTCGGATTTGTATTTGCTTGTGATCCCAAGCTGCATCGCCTGTTGCTCCAACTGGGCTCGTGCACGTTCGATCTCATCGTTCTTTTCTTCCACTTCTCGAACCTGTTCTTCCAGTGCTCTCGTTTTAGCAATCAGTTCAGTATTAAAATGCTCCAATTCTTCCTGTTGACGCTGTAATAATTCCTCGGAACGCTTAAGCTCCTCTGTTTGCTGCTCCAAATTCTCGTTAGAACGCTTGAGCTCTTCTTGCTGAGTTTGCAACTCTTCGGACTGGCATTGCAATTCCTCGGTAAGTGCTTGTGATTCGCGCAACAGTTGCTCAACCCGCATCCGTCCCTTGATATTGTTCAAAATGATTCCCAAACTCTCCACTAACTGAGCAAACAGCTTCGTTTCCAGATCACTGAAGCGGTCCAGTGACGCTATTTCCACGGCACCAATGCATTCATCATCGAACATAATAGGGAAAATCATAATTCCAACTGGCTTACTTTCTCCTAAGGCGGAGCCAATGGACAAGTATCCTTCAGGTGCCTCTGTGATCAAGATTGGCTTACGATCCAGAACACACTGTCCAAGCAAACCTTCGCCCACCTGGATAGCGTCTCTGATCGAGCCTTCGCCAGTCACCTTTGCATAGGAGCCGTATAACTTGAATCGATTGTCTTCTACCTCTTTTCCTTGCAGGTAGATGGCTCCATAGCTGCCCCCCAAAATGGGTGTAAACTCACTAATGAACATCTGAGCAACCTGCTCCAGTGAATTCACACCGCGAAACAGCTCAGTCAATCGAGCAGTATTGGCATTAAGCCAAGTTTGGTCCTTCTGCGTTTGAAGGACGGAATGCTCGAATTTCCTTTTTTCATCCAGGTCTCCAGCCAATTGTTGAAACACACGAGCAACCTCTCCGATTTCATCTTTGGAGGCCACACTCATCCGGCTGATAGCCCTGTACTTTCCCTTGCCAAAACCGTTCATCATGAGGTTAACGGTATTTAGACCTTTGGCAATGCTAGGAAGCACCCACAAAATAACCAGTAAGCCCATCATCAGACCGGCCGCCATCAGGATTGTGGTAATCTGCACAGATTCCTCATAAGCCTGATTGGCCTGCTTCATATCGTTATCAATTTCCCGGTCTTGGAAAACAGCTAGGGTATTAATGCTGTCCATTGCCTCCTCTTGAGCAGGCAGACCCGTGCTATTACGGAAAGCATTAGCTTCCTCAATACGATCTTGCTCCAATAAGGAAACGAGTCTCTCTTCATAGTTTAGATAATCTTTCCAGGCGACAGCCACCCGGTCAATCTGCTGTTGCTCTTCACTCGTACCGGAATCCGTTTGCAGACTAGCCAGCACTTTTGTTCCAGTAGCAGAAATATCATCCATCTCGCGCTTGGCCTCGCTGACAGAGGAGCCTGGATTCAAGATCAGATTGGCCATGACTTTAGCCATATCGTTCACCTGTCCGCGTATAGCCGTTGTTTTCCGGACCTTCACATATCGTTCTTGGTAAACCTGGTTCAGCTGTTCATTCAAGCTCCCCATCCGGTCATAGCTGATTAGCGTCAGCACAAGGAGGATCGCCATAAGCGATCCAAAGCCAATCAGCAGTTTATTTCTGATTTTCATGCAAGCTCTCTCCCTCTTTCAATGAAATCCAGATCAGGCACTTATCATCATCGCGATCCTGCGGCCCCTCGTTACGAAAAAACGCATCCAGCATCGCTTCTTCATTCCATTCCTCATACTTGCGCAGACAGGCAGTCAGATACTCCAATTGTTCCTCATATTCACCTTCTACCGTCTCCAGCAAGCCATCTGTATACAAAGCGATATGCCCAGTTCCTTCGTAATAAATCGTGTGCATCTCTGCATCAATTTTATCAAACAATCCGACCGGACTACACGCACGGTCTAATTTGGTTATGCTACCGTCCTGATTGAACAGCAAGCCGGGAGGATGCCCTGCATTTACATAGTCAATTCGCCGTGAACGAGTATCAATCACCATATAAATCGCCGTAAAATAATACTGTACCAGCTGCTTGCCCAGGTCTAGTTGATTAAAACGACGATTCAGCTCTTGTATGACCTTCTCCGGCTCCACATACGTGGTCACCGTATCCTTGAGTACAGATGCAATGAACATGCAAAACAAAGAAGAAGAAATGCCATGGCCCATCATATCGAGCAAAATAATGGCATATCTCCCTTCTCCTAGCGGATACCATGAATATAAATCTCCCGCCAGTTCAAAGGAAGGCTGGTACAGTGCATTCGCTTGCAGCATAGGGTCCTGAATGGCAGGACTCAGCACCGCCTGCTGCACCATCGCAGCCAGTTTCAATTCATCCTGAATTCGCTGATCCCGGTCCTTATGCCAGTCTTTTTCCTGCTTAAGACGCAAGGCAGATCGAATTCGCGCCATTAGCTCTACCTTGTTGATCGGCTTTGTGACATAATCGACGGCTCCCACATCCAGAGCTTCGGCCAATTTTTTAGAATCGCCTACAGCGGTGACCATAATAATCGGAATATCTTTTAAATGTTCATATTCCTGTACAATACTGCAAGCTTCAATGCCATCCATTTCAGGCATCATCATATCGAGCAGCACCAAATCAATATCCGAAGGACGGGGGCGAAGACTAATGGTACGGTCGCCGATTCCCAGATGCTCCAGCATTTCTGCGGCCGAGCTGGCAGAGATCACATCGCGATAATTTTCTTTTTTTAGTATTTCACGAATAATAATGACATTCGTTGGATTATCATCAACAATTAGAATTCTCATTGCTCTCTCCTTATCTGTAACCCATGTATTATACTATACCTGCTTATGGGGCAACACCCTTGTTAATTAGAAATAGCGTTTCCGCAAGCAGGCATTCCAAAAACATAGATAAGGAATGAGGCTAAAACCCCATTCCTTATCTATGTTTTTGGAGGACCCGCGAAACACTTGTGCTGCGGCCAACATCCTCTTTTTCAAATCTAAGTTTGCTTAATCCTATGATGAGCTGGAAAATCACGCTTTTTTCGCAATAACCAGCACTTTACCCTGATCCAATTCTTTTTCATAAAAATCTGCTTCCGTATCTGTAAAACCCAGGGAAGTGATTTTAGCACGAAGCTCATCGCCACGGGAACGGAACAAATTCGCTAAGGAGTCAAAAACGCCCTCTTCTTTAATCCCGATTTCCTTGGCAGCTACCGTATCGGCGATACGATCCGTCCGATCCTGATCATGAGCGAGCACGAACACATCCTCATAACGATAGCCCGTGTTACGCAACTCATTCACAGCTTCAACGGCTTGTACACCGTTCTCTACCACCTTGGCATAAGATTTATGATTGGTCTGATTCATGTTTCTCACGCTCCTTTAAGGATTGACTTCTCTGACTATTACACTTCATTCATCCATTTGAAACTTCCATATGATGTCACGCCTCGAAAAAATCGATTACCACTCCGTTTCATCAAAAAACTCAACATACTTTGGCTTGTCAGACGTCTTATCCGTAAATACTTTGATCGCCCGCTGCCCGCGCACATACACCTCTCCGTCTTCTGCCGTAAATTGCGAGCCGCCTAGCTCCTGATCCAGCGTTTTCCGTTGCAGTGGCAGCCACTTATCATTCACTTTGATTCGACCGGCAGCAGGATCTACATGCACATAGGAGACGACGTCCTCACGCATACCTACGGTGACATTCGGGTATTGATATTCTGTAGAAAGCAGCAGCTTATCCTTCTTGATTCGAAGTGGCTTGCCCAGTTTTTTCAATACATCCGCACGAGTATCATCCAGAGATATGCCATTTAAGGTATGAAAATCAGTTGGCACAGCATGTGGATCAGTTATCGTCTGAACAGCCCTTACCATATGCCCCGCTGTCTGCGGGGAGACGGTTTGCTGAACCGTATCCTGTCCGGAAAAGGGAGTGAGCAAACCAGCGGCTAGTAATAATGTCTTCATCATAATTCTCACCCTTTCAATGAATTTCCTATAGTTTACGGTTCAGCACTATACTACTGACGCATTTTCTGCCACACCCCAGCAGCGATGTCTACATAACCCAGCCAGTTCTTAGCCGGCTTGCCCGCAGGTTCCCCATAAGTGGCATTGTAGCTCTGAACCGTCCGCTCTGTTGCAGTCAAAGGTCTGTTCGATCCCGTTGACTTGATCGCCTTCTCCGTTCCGGAAGTGCTGCTCGCAGTGCTACGTGACTTCTGAAGGCGTGTCATTAACGCTGTTGAAGCCTGTTTGGCGGCCAGCGTCACTTCGCTGAGTACCTCCCCCAGGTTTTTAACCGACTCCATCACAGGTTCCACTTGCTTCAATTTATGATCAACGTCTGCGGTGATGTCATTTGCATGTCGAACCGTTTGTTTTACTTCATAACTTAGTTCATCGACTGTCTTTTGTACTTCCTGCAAGGTTTGAGTTACCTTATCTAGAGAACCTTGAGCTGCTTTCAATGTCTTAATAAGGTAAATAACGAGAACGGCAAATGCGATAGCAATAATAAAAATGCTGACCTGTGTTAACATAGCGTAACCTCTCTTTCGTCTTTCACGATGATGTTTATGATTACTGCATAGTTACCCTCTACATTCGGACACGAAACAACGTCCAGACTGGTATCTTCTTGTGCTCCAAAGGTTATGATTCACGGGCCCTCGCACCGTTTAAAACAACGTATAATGATGGCACAGCCACACTTAATCTGTAGAAGTCACCATCATCTGCTACCACGCTCTATCGGGGCGCGAGTATGCCACATTATATACAATCAAAGGAGGATACAGAACATGCTGAAATGGTCGGCTTTATTCTTAGTTTTTGCTGTGATCGCCGGGATTTTAGGTTTTTTTGGTATCGTCGTCTCCGTAGCAGCTACAATAGCCAAAATGTTATTTGTGCTATTTTTGGTCTTATTCGTTATTTCACTTTTTACCGGAAGAAAACGAGCTTCATAGACGTTGGATGATAGCTACACCCAAACGTGATATGTATCATATGCTTATCAAAAAAGGATGTTCCCACCCTGGTCAACAGAGATGTGGAACATCCTTTTTTGATGCAGCTTTTAACAGTGAACGGCGTTTTTATTGGATCACGCTGCCCCCAAACAGGAAACGATCCTGCCAAGGCTTGCTGAAATCCGTAACTTTTACACCACCGGCCGCTACAGAAAACGTATGGAGAAGCTTGTTGTCTCCCAAGTATACAGCTACATGCGTAATCGTTTGGGAGGAATTATCCAAGGACGTGTACGCCCCGGAAGATGCATTATAATTTGTAAAAAAGAGCAGATCGCCACGCTTCAGTGTAGTCATATCTGTATTCGGCTGACTGTTCTGCTTGATCCACTCACCCTGTGAACGAGAATCTGCCGGGAGCTGTATCCCTACAGCCTGACGGAAAATTTGGCGCGTAAATGCCGAGCAATCAAAAGTAGCCGTACTGTTGCGATCAGAACCATATTCATAAGGTGTTCCAAGGTAAGTCATACCTGTGTCAATAACCTGTTCGATTGCAGCCGTTGCATCACCAGAAGGCAAGCTAACCGTCGAAGCAGGAGACGCTACCGCAGGTAGAGCAGTAGTATCTGAAGCGGGTGCAGCCGAAGATGCCACAGGCTGCTGCACAACAACCCCCTCACCAATACGAATATATTGTGGAGATGAGCTGACATAGCCTACTGTACCATCAGCAGTGGTGATCTTAAACCAATACGCATTACTGGAATCGGTAATCGTAACGACATCCCCTGTATTCATATAGCCCAGAACCTCGGAAGAAGTGGATGCCTCCGCCCGCAAACGAACGGACGTTTGAATCGTAGCTTTCGTTTGACCGGCAGAACTATTCACTGAAGCCGGAGCCTCTTTAGTTGAAACATTTTTAACTGAAGCTGAAACAGTTTTAGCTGACTCTGAGGCTTCCGTTTTACGGCTGGCAGACGGGGTGACAGCAGCAGTGACGCTGGTAGCGCCAACTTTTATGTACTTGTCGGAGCTGCTTGTGTAGCCGGTTACTCCATCAGAGGTCTTGATCTTATACCAATAGCTATTCGTTTTCTCCAATACCGTTACGGCCTCTCCCTGCTTCATAAAGCTGACTACATCGCCCGTAGTCGAAGGATCGGATCTAAGCTTTACAGCCGCCTGAATAACCGCCTTCTGTCCTGTGGATGCTGTCGATGCCGCTGCGTCAACCTGACCCGGCGCCACATGAATTGCTGCCAACAGCGCGGCTGACGTCATGAGCATTCCCATCACGCGTCTTCTCAATGTTGCACCTCCTGGCTGTTTTTACGAATTTGAAGAGCATAATTCCGACGAATATAGCCGGACATGCCTTCATTATAGTAAAAGCAGCAGGAAGAGAGATATAATCCAAACGTCACAAAAGATAGCGTGTACACCTTTTTTGATATAGGTCTAAAGTCACTTTTAATACTAATTATTTAATAATTAATCTATAATTTAGGTTCTACATGGACATGAACGTGCATTGTATTATGAACCTCTTGTAGACGTTCCTCAATCCGGTCGCTAATCCGATGTCCTTCGATCAGACTGAGTTGTGGATTCACCTCAATGACCACATCCACCAGTGCGTGGTTACCGTGTACCCGTGCCTTAACGTCTCGAATTCCTTCTACTCCAGGTATAAGAGCAATCGTACTCCGTAAGTCGGACAGTTCTTGCTCATCAAATCCATCAGTCAAGCTATGTGTGGAATCCCTAAAAATCTCCCACGCCGTTTTACAAATAATGAACCCTACCACGATCGCCGCCACAGTATCTAACCACGGCAGCCCGAACTGTGCGCCGATAATGCCCACTGCTGCTCCAACACTGACGAGTGCATCTGATAGATTATCCTTGGCCGCAGCCAGCAACGCCTTGTTGTTGATTTGCCGAGCGAGCCTGTTATTGTACAGGTACACCCCGAACATAATCACTGCGCAAATCACAGCCACACCCGCAGAGGTAATATCCGGTATTTGCTTTCCTCTCTTGAAAATGCTTCCGATTCCATCAATCAGCACCTGCAAACCAACGACAGCCATAATAAAGGACGCCAGCAGCGCCGCAATCGTTTCGGCCCGAAAATGTCCATAGGCATGGTCGGAATCTGGTGGTTTTTGCGAAATTCTCAGACCAATTAATACAGCAACCGACACCACAATATCGGTGACATTGTTGAATCCATCGGCCAGCAACGCGCTAGAGGCAAATATATATCCGCTAATCAGCTTAAAAGCGGACAGCAAAAGATAAGCAGCAATGCTTACCCACGCCCCTCGCTCACCTTTTCGTATTTCATCATAGACATTTACCACAACGGAGGACACTCCTTCAAATAGATAGTTCGCAGCGTAAAGATCTGCCCAGAAATAAAAATAGCAGCATAGCTGCCCTTACACTCCCTCTCAAACAAGCAGCACAGCTGCCCTTACACTACCCCTCAAACAAGCAGCATAGCTGCCCTAAAAATAACAATTCGCCTGTGGAAAACTGTTATTTTTAGGATAACAGACGAACTTTGTGTGGGTCTAGAGAAACAGTCTTTCCACTCTACATCGCTGTAGGAACAATGAAAAAGTATTGCCAGGCCCCATCCCTGTAGGTTACACAAAACAATTTTTCCTTCATGCAAAAAACAGACATTTCTCCTCTTACCTCACTCCAGCGATGTGTTATCATTGTTGCCCTTGTCCCTTCTTTTAAAAACGTATAAAATGAGGACACAGCCGCGTTTTTCTTCAATCCAGCATGATTGACATGAATCTGGCGGCAACAGGAGGAATTTATTCATGAGCGATGCTAAGGAACCACGTAAAATTAATCTCGCAGATGCCATTCGCGAAAAGCTGGCACAAAAAAAACAGCAGTCCGGCGCTTCACAGCAGGGCGGCTTTCAAGGCGGTTCCACCAAAACACTGAAAAGCCAAAATACGAAGAAGCCGAACAACCAACGCCGTCGTACAGGCGGATCATAAGCCACTCCATAGACTTTATAGGGTACCGAGATCAGGCGGGATCTATCTTGACTCACTCTCGGAACCAAGTAAGCTAAGGGTCATGGCACAAAACGAAAAAAGAGGAGTCTCCCGGCCAAGGCAATGGCCTGATGGAGCTCCTCTTTCGTTTATCTATTTGCTGAAATTAGCGGTTCGGATGTTAGCCGATTTCTACCGGATACATGCGTTCACGCAATTGAGCGATTTCTTCATTTTCCAAGTATTCATCATAGCTCATCGTACGGTCGATTACGCCGTTTGGTGTAATTTCCACGATGCGATTCGCGATGGTTTGAATGAACTGATGGTCATGAGAAGTGAACAAAATAGTCCCGTCAAAATCGATCAGACCATTGTTCAGCGCTGTGATAGATTCCAAGTCCAAGTGGTTGGTCGGTTCTTCCAGAAGCAGTACGTTAGCACCGTTCAGCATCATTTTTGCCAGCATACAGCGAACCTTTTCTCCCCCGGACAGCACACTTGCTTTCTTAAGCGCTTCTTCGCCTGAGAAAAGCATACGTCCCAAGAAGCCGCGCAGGAACGTTTCATCCTGATCCTTGGAATATTGACGCAACCAGTCCACCAGATTCAGATCCACACCTTCAAAATAAGTGGAGTTATCTTTCGGGAAATACGCTTGGCTCGTTGTAATCCCCCAGGAAAATTCACCATTATCCGCTTCCAGTTCGTTCATCAAGATCTGGAAGAGCGTTGTTTTAGGGAGACCGTTCGGACCTACAAACGCAATTTTATCGCCTTTGTTCACGACCAGACTGAACTCGTTCAGCACTTGCTCGCCTTCCACGGTTTTACTGAGGCTATCTACAGTCAGCAATTGTTTGCCCGCTTCACGCTCAGGCTTGAAGTTAATGAACGGATATTTACGGTTCGATGGACGGATGTCGTCCAGCGTAATTTTATCCAGTTGCTTTTTACGCGAAGTTGCTTGTTTGGACTTGGAAGCATTCGCAGAAAAGCGCTGAATAAAGGCTTGCAGTTCTTTGATTTTTTCTTCCTTTTTCTTGTTCGCATCACGAGCCAGTGTAAGTGCAAGCTGGCTGGACTCGTACCAGAAGTCATAGTTGCCGACATACATCTGGATTTTACCAAAATCAATATCCGCAATATGCGTACATACCTTGTTCAAGAAGTGACGGTCATGGGATACAACGATGACGGTGCCTTCATAGTCCATCAGGAAGTTCTCCAGCCACTGAATGGATTCGAGGTCTAAATGGTTGGTAGGCTCATCAAGCAGCAAATTGTTCGGACGACCAAACAACGCTTGTGCCAACAGAACGCGCACTTTGTCATTGCCGCTCATTTCAGCCATTTTTTTGTCATGCAGATCACGCGGAATCCCCAGACCGATCAACAATGCAGCCGCATCCGGCTCGGCATCCCAACCGTTCAGCTCTGCAAATTCGCCTTCCAATTCACCAGCACGTAAACCGTCTGCTTCGGAAAACTCCGCTTTGGCGTACAGTGCATCCTTTTCCTTCATGATTTCATACAGACGCGTATGACCCATAATAACGGTTTCCAGAACCGGAAATTCATCGTATTCATAATGGTTCTGCTTGAGGACAGCCATCCGTTCGCCCGGTGTCATGTGAACCTCACCTGAATTGGCTTCAATTTCACCGGAAAGAATTTTCAAAAAGGTGGATTTACCCGCGCCATTCGCCCCAATCAGGCCATAGCAGTTCCCAGGAGTAAATTTGATATTTACGTCTTCAAAAAGTGGGCGTTTACCATAACGAAGCGTTACGCCGCTTGTACTGATCATATAAGCATACCATCCTTATCATTAGTAAAGTGCTAAACACAAAATTACCGACGGCAATAGTATAACACACAAAAGATCGGATTCGAACCGTAGTCTAAGCAGAACTGCCCCTGAATCTCATCCAATATCTAATAAATAAAATAAAAAAATGCTTCTGTCCTCACGATTGTCACCTGACAAACACCTGGATCAGAACCATTTTTATGTTTTAAATTCAATGAGATAACTCAAGGACAGATACCTTACCCTCTCTCTGTGCGTGTAAATGTTCGGAATCTCCGACGCCTATCGGAATAAGATACATGCCCGCCTCCTCGTCCTGTCTTATGACTACCTTCACACCATAGACTGCCTGAATCAGTTCGGATGTAACGACCTCTATAGGCGAACCATTCGCTATTATGCGTCCTTCTTTCATAGCGATCATCACATCACTATACCGAATAGCCTGATTAATATCATGCAGCACCATCACGATGGTCAGTCCGTGCTCCTGATTGAGCTGCCGAATAAGCTCCAAAATCTCAAGCTGGTAATACATATCCAGATAGGTGGTCGGCTCATCCAAAAATAAAATCGGCGTTCGCTGTGCCAAGGCCATTGCAATCCACACGCGCTGCCGTTCTCCTCCTGAGAGCTGATCCAGTGTATGTGTCCTGCGTTCTTCCAGATTGGTGCAGGCTATAGCCCATTCGACTGCTTCCTCGTCCTCGTCCCGGCTGGATGTGAACATGCTCTTATGAGGCAGTCTTCCGAAGCTGACAAGTTTTTCTACTGTCAGGTCAGAGGGCGCTTCGTTCTGCTGATGAACTACCGCCAATTGACGGGCCAGTTCCTTGGGCTTGTAGTGGGCTATCTCCTTGCCATTCAGAACCACCTGGCCCTTGCGAGGAACGGCATTGTTGGACATCACACTGAGCAGTGTCGATTTGCCGCATCCATTGGGCCCAATAATCGTAGTAATTCGTCCCCGTTCAATAACAGCATTGATCGCATGTAGACGATCTGTTTTCCGATCATAGGAGAAGGTTATATTTTTAATGTCCATAGGTGCGATCCGCCTTTCTGATCAGGAATATCAGGAATGGTCCGCCAATGACTGCCATAATAATAGAGGCCGGAATTTCATTGGGAGCAAGCACCGTTCGCCCCAGCGTATCCGCAAGCAACAGCAGCAAACCGCCGCATAAGGCAGAAAACGGAATCAGCCACTTATGATCCGAGCCAACCAGATAGCGGGCACAATGCGGAACGAGCAGGCCGATAAAAGCAATTACTCCTGCTATAGCTGTAGCCGTTGCTGCAAGCAGCACTGCTATCACAGAAATTAAAAGTCGTGCACGTGTCACGTTAAGGCCCAAATTTTTAGCCGTTTTATCTTGAAGGGACAAGAAATTACACCAAGAGAAGACGAGCATGGCCAAAATTAAACCAATTCCGCCATAAGTCACAATCACCTCGACATCTACCCATTTTTTCATAGACAAGGTTGAGGTGGTGACCTGGTTAATGCTGGTGACCGCATAACTGCCCCGATAGTTAAACGACTGACCTAGGCCGGAAAAGATGGCGTTTACTGCCACCCCAATCAGAATAAGTCGAATGGGATGCAAGCCAGATTTCCATGAAAATCCGTAGACCATTAGGCAGGCCAACGCACCGCCGATAAATGAAAAGAACGGCATCCAGAAATAAAGCGCCGGAAAGAGGGTCACCGCGATCAGCGAGACCAAGGCCGCTCCCGAAGAAATGCCGATCACCCCGGAATCTGCCAGCGGGTTTTTCATGACGGCTTGCAGCAAAACACCCGCCACTGCAAGGGCTGCACCCGCCATCACAGCTACGATAATTCTCGGTAGTCTAAGATCCTTGACCACATTCACCTGATCATCTGTGCCTGTCCACAATCCGGCCACCAACTGACTCAAATTCACCTTGAGGCTGCCTGTCATCGCTGAGTACAGCATGACACCGACGAGTAAGACAATTACAACAATAAGGCTCCATAATTTTTTGGACATGTCATCAGCTTCCTTTAATTCGAAGGATACAGCATTTTCATCAGCTCATCCAGCGCAGAGCTTGCCGCTAAGTTCCCTGTGGTGCCAAACAACGGTTCAGGCAAATCATAAACATGCCCTTTTTTCACAGCGTTGAAATGCTTCCAGATATCGTTAGTTTTGAACTCTTCATCGAACATTTTTACGACCTCATCCGGCATCCCGTGTGCAGCGCGCAAAATGATATCGGGATTGGATTGCTGCAAGGCTTCGGTATTATGGGCTATGAACTCCACCTTTTCACCCTGAACCACATTGGTTCCGCCTGCAATTTTAACCAAATCCCCAATATAGGAATGTTCGGTAGCCACCAGATAGCTTCCCGGAACACCCAGTAGAATTAGTACTTTAGGAGACTTCTTGCCTTTAATTTTTTGCTGAATCTCAGTAACTTTGGCATCCAAGGCCCCATTAATCTCTTTCGCCTTTTCAGCTTTATCAAATCGGTCTCCCAGCTTTTGAATTTCCTTTTGCATATTCGCAAGGCTTTCAAAATTCAAAAACTCAGCATTAATGTTTAGGTCCTTAAACTTAGGCTCCAAATCATATTTGAGTGTGGTCACCGAAAGCACATCTGTAGGTTTCAAGGACATTACTTTTTCCATATCAGGACTCATCGGATTTCCCACATCAGGGACATCCTTGTAACGATCAGGCAATACTTTGGTGCTTGTCGGCTTGCCAGCCAAATCCAAGCCCAGCGCATCCGTAATTTCAGAAATGGCTACTGTAGTCGCCACTATACGTGGAGTTGCTGTTTTATCATCAGACGACTTTCCGCTTGCATCTGATGCCGCCGTTGAAGTCGAACCATCGCTATGGTCCTGTCCAGCCTGTGCTCCCCCGGAGCATCCGGCCAGCAATAAGATCATGATGCCGATTAACATATAGAAACCAAACGCTTTCCTTTGAGCCAAAGCTGCATACTGTTTCATGAAAATCCAATCACCTCAATTCAAAATATAGAGCAACAGCGTGAGTCCCAATTTTTTCGGGTGGATTTTTGCAAATTCCTCGGGTATGTAAATGCTGACAAGTCTTGATGCCGGGGCACCAAGACTTGCTCGCATACAAACTTTGCTGTTATTTAGGCTTCATTGATGTCATAACCTGAGATTATTTCACCTTTAGGCTTGCTTCATCAAATTGGAACTGAACCGTATACCAGTGATCATACGGTACTCCGCCAAGGACCAAACCAGGCACAATAACGTGTGTGTAAGCACTGATTTTCTGAGACAAGTCCCCTACCTCAAATTGAACGATACGTGTATCACCGGATGTCGAGATCACTTCCACATCTTTTAGGGTACCGTTTTGCTCTACTTGTAGAGTCGGCATCCAAGAGCTGTTTTTCAAAGTGATTTGGATATAGCGCTTGTCTCCCTTTTCAATCAATGTGGCTGGCTTATCGAGATAACCATCCATAACGGACGCTTCATTCGTTTTGTCTTTAAATACGTTGTAATTGATCGTGTATTGCTTCTCGGAAGCAGGTTGAACTGGTTGCTCAACTGCTGGTTTTGCTTCAGCTACCGAGGTGGTCGTTTCTGTTGCTTTGTCCGTAGAAGCTGCTGCCGATTCAGTAGCGGTTGCGGTTGCAGTTGTAGCTGCATTAACTCCTTCACCTTTGAGCGATGCACGGTCAAATTGAATCTGTCCGCCGAATTTCTCATTAAAAATGTATTTCTCAGGCAGATATACCTGTGTGTACACACTCAGCTTTTTATCCAGATCGGGTACTTCGAAGGCAATTGTGTGTGTATCACCTTTTGTGTCGGTACCCACAATCGTCGGATTCGCGTAGCGGCCCTCAAAGTCCGTTTGGAATAATTTCAAAGCCTGATTGTCTGTTACGGTTACATGAGCCTGAACCTTACCATTTTTCACAATCAACTTGGCCAGACTCTGTACAAATGGAGCCACCAAAGAATCCTTGTCCGTTCCGTTTGCAAGCACACGGAAGTTCGCAGTGTACTCTCCATCGGCTAAGTTATTTTTCCCCTGTTCTACTTCGTCTGCTTTGGTTTCGTTGTGATAAGATACATTACTGGTATCGAATTTAAATTCAAAATCATATACCTTTTCTACTCGATCCTCCGCCTTGAAAACCATCGGAGCGCTACTTGCCACTTTTGGAGCTTCGTAGACAACCAGTTGACCTTTTACGTTGTTCTTAAAGTCACTTACACTGAAACGAACGTCCTTCGTATTACTTGCTGCATCTTCCCGGGTCACTTCTGCATCCTGATAACCTCCACTTGCGTTATCCCAAATGCGCAGCGCCTTAACTTCATTGCTGTTTTGCAGCTTCAGACCTACAAACCGTTTGTCGCCTTCCACGACCAATTGCGCTGGTTCATTAGTGATGAAGCGTTGAGCCGGAGATTCAGATCCTGTGATGCCATCTGGCAGCACAATGGTGAATTTCAATGCATATTTCCCATTGGCAAGCTTGTCAAAATCCAATTTAACGATAGGATCAGCCGCACCTGAAGAGGTAGGCTCAACAAAGCTACGAATGGTAGCAGGCTCGAATTGGAACTGCACATCATATACGTGGTCATAAGGGATGCCACCCAAATCTAATCCAGGTACGATGACATGCGTGTTCACTGTAACTTTATCTGACAGATTAGGTACTTCAAATTGTACTGTTCTTGTGTCTGCAGAGGTGGATTGTTCAACCACCTGAGCTTCAGAACCATTTACTTTAAACGTTTTAATCCAACTGCTCTTGTCCATTTTAATTTGAATGATATTTTTACCAGACTGTTTTAACAGTGTGGCTGGCTTTTGCATATATCCATCCATCACAGATATTTCATTGCTTCCGTTTTTGAGTACGGAGAAATCAATGCTGTATCTGCCATTTTCCACTGGAGTTGTGGTTCCGTTATCCGGTCCTTTAGCTGTAATGCTGCTGCGATCAAATTGAAGACGAAGCTTATGATCCATCTCATAAACCCCACCTGGATAGGTCGTGCTCACATGCACCTGTGCATTCAGAATAGCGTCCAAATCGGCCACCTTGAATTTCACAACACGTGTATTCGCATTCTTATCCTCACTAACGATATCTGCATCTGTCAACGTCCCGTTTTGTTCTGTTTTGAACTCTGTCACGGTGGTGCTGTCTTTAATCGTAAAGGAGGCTTCATACTTGCCCTTCGATACCGTCAGCGTAGCCGGAGACAATAAATATTGCGCCATGGCCGATTTTTGATCTTTGGTTGCATGCAACGCATCGAAATTGATCGAATACGTTCCATCTGCTAAATTTTTTCCGGGCGTGCCTGGTGTGCCTGGCGTCTCAGGATCAACCGGGGTTGGAGCATTCGTAATGCTGTTTTTGTCAAATTGAAGTCGAAGCTTATGATCCATCTCATAAACCCCACCTGGGTAGGTCGTGCTTACATGGACCTGTGCATTCAAAATCGCGTCCAAATCGGCTACTTTGAATTTCACAACACGTGTATTGGCTGTCTTGTCCTCGCTTACAATATCTGCATCCGTTAATGTCCCGTTTTGTTCTGTCTTGAACTCTGTTACGGTAGTGCTGTCTTTAATGGTAAAGGAAACCTCTTTTTGTCCTTTTGCTACCGTTAAAGTCGCTGGAGATAACAGATATTGCGCCATTGCGGATGGCTGATCTTTGGTTGCATGCAGGGTATTAAAGTTAATAGCATACGTTCCATCTGCCAAGCTAGGTGATGTAGGTGCAGAAGCCAATTGAAGATCTACATTATAGGTATGCACGTAGCCCAGTTCAGGCCAGTTGATACTTACCCATGCGCTTAACTTAGCAGGTATTTCTTTAACCTCGAATTCGATAACTCGTGTATTCGCAGTTTTGTCTTCACTTACTGTAGCAACATTAGTTAATACTCCGTTTTGTTCTACCTTAAAACCATCAATCTGCTCACTCTTTTTCAAGGTAAAACGAACATACTTCTTGCCATTACGTTCAATCAAGGTGCCTGGTTTCCCCGTATACCCATCCATCATAGAAACTTCATTCGTTCCATCCTTCAAAAGAGTGAAGTCCAGATTGGATGTCGTTTCTGGAGAGCTTCCATTTTTTGTGATACTATTTTTATCGAACTGAAGACGAAGTTTATGGTCCATCTCATAAACCCCACCTGGATAAGTCGTGCTCACATGGACCTGTGCATTCAAAATTGCGTCCAAATCAGCAACCTTGAATTTCACAACACGCGTGTTGGCTGTCTTGTCCTCGCTTACAATGTCTGCATCCGTTAATGTCCCGTTTTGTTCTGTCTTGAACTCTGTTACGGTAGTGCTGTCTTTAATGGTGAAGGAAACTTCCTTTTGTCCTTTTGCTACCGTTAAAGTCGCTGGAGACAACAGATATTGCGCCATGGTTGATGGCTGATCTTTGGTTGCATGCAAGGTATTAAAGTTGATAGCATACGTTCCATCTGCCAAGGTCGGTGGTGTACTAGGGTCAGGTGTAATACTTGTGTCAAACTTGATTTGAACATGATACCAATGATCGTAAGGTACTCCTCCCAGTTCCAAACCAGGCACAATCACGTGAGTGTAAGCATTTAAGCTATTGGACAAGTTATTTACTTCAAACTCAACTGTACGCTGATTAGCGTCACTTACCTCCGAAATAGTTGCCGCTTCTACAAATTTACCGTTTTGCTCTGTTTGAAATGAAGGAATCCAGCTACTGTAATTAAACGTTAGTTGGATATACCATTTATCTCCTTTTTGAACGAGCTTTGCAGGTTTTAAAGCGTAACCATCCATCACAGAAACTTCTTCCGATTTGTCCTTCAGTATTGTGAAATTAAGGACACCCGGCTTTAAGGGAACTTCCGGCTCAGGTGAAGGGGTAGGAGGAGTTACAGATCCCTCTTTTACAGCTATAGTTGATGGGTCGAATTCAATCCAATTTTGTCTAAGTCTGTTATTATAAATGTAGTTCACATCAATTTTCTGATCCAAATTATACACATCAAATGTTACTGTTCGTGGTTCATACGTCTTGTCCCCTTTGACTAAATCTGAAATATGGGCAGGGACGTTTTCTCCGTTTTGTTTAAATTCGATATCGGTAAAGGGTGTATTAGGATTGTCGAGAATTAAAGAAACATGATAAGTATCCTGTTCAACTGTAAACGTAGCCGGTTTAAGGAACATATCATTATACGGGGAAATACCTACTCCCGATGCTTTACTTTCGTTTTTCACCACGTAGTTAATAGAATATACATTAGAATCTTGCATAATGCTGGAACTCGGTGTCTCAACAGCTGCTACTGTGTAAGTACTTGCTACATCTTCTGTTGGAATCACTTCTACTGGGCTCGGCTCTACCGAATATACATCTTGAGTCACTGAGGACTCGGAAACACTGGATTCAATTGATGGGTTTGTCTCATCAGACGCAGATGCAGTCGGAGCAAATGGGAAAACAACTGAAAGTAGCATAATAATAGCCACAAACGTCATCAAGTATTTTTTAAATTGCCTTTTCAAGTGTATTAATCCCCCTACTTAAAATATACTCATTTGGAACTCTAGGGAATCCCAAATGAGTATAAGATCAATGTATAATTACTCCATTATTAAATGGAATCTTCGTCAAACAAAAATTGAACAGTGTAGTCGTGGTCATATGGAATGCCGCCAGTGTATTCTTTTGGTACACTTACATGCAACTTAACGTTCAATTTTTGAGCAAAATTACTTACAGGAAACTCTACTATTCTTGTATCACCCGATGTACTTACCACAGTCGCGTTCACATACTGGCCGTTTTGTTGAGTTTTGAATTCAGTGACCCAAGCACTTTTAGTAATAGCTACTCTAACTTTGTATTGACCATTAGTAGCGATTAACGTAGCTGGTTTGGCGACATAACCGTTCGAGTCCATATAGGAGGTTTCATTGGTACCATCCTTGTACACTGTATAGTCAATGTTGTACGTTCCATTAGGCAAAGCCGCGTTCGCTTGATTAGCTGAGAATGGGGCTAGTACCACAAAAACAAGCGCAGCCATCAATACAGTAAGCATTACTTTTTTTAGAGACAATTTCTCCATACGATTCATAATCATGTTCATGTTTTAATCTCCTTTTACGTTTTATTTTGGATTAGATTTCGTCGAATTGCAGTTGTACATCGTACTTGCCTGTGTAGCCAATCACTGGGATGGTAATTTCAGCGTAAGCATTTACTTTGGCATTCAGGTCAGCCACTTCGAATTCCACGACACGAGTGTTGTTCGCCGTATTTGTGCTTACTACAGTCGCATCTTGCAATACGCCATTTTGCTCTACTTTGAACGCCGTAATCAGATTGCTGCTTTTCACAGTCAGACGAACAACATTTTTGCCATTAGCTACCGTAACCTGAGCAGGCTTCGTCAGATAGCTGTCCAATCGAGAAGTTTCATTGGTTTGATCCTTCAGAACGGTATAATCTACGTTATACGTGCCGTCGGCTGCTGCTGCTTTAGCAGAAAGTGGAGCCATCAGTGCAAAAACAAGTGCTGTCATGATCAGTGCTACGAATGCCCTCTTGAAAGAAAATTGCTCAAAGCGATTCATTACCATATTCATATCTACACACACTCCTCAATTTTTTATGCTTGAATTTATGTTGATTTTATGAACGATAAAGATGGCTTCAATTTACTTTTTGGAAGATTTGGCTGATTTCGCTGACTGGACGGCTGCAACTTTTTTGATGCTTTTGGAATCAAAAGCGAAGCGGATCGTATAGTCATGATCGTAATTGTAAGCAGGAACAGTAACATGGATTTTAGAGATCAACGGACTGTTGACACTCGCAATGGGAAATTGCACGGTGCGAGTATCGGCTTTGGCATCCTTTTGGATGACCTTGGTATCGATGATTTTACCTTTGTAATCCACTTTAAACCCGGTTGTCCATTCGCTATGATTCAGCTTAATTTGCATGGTCATTTGACCTTTTTTTACATACAACTTAGCTGGTTTTTCAAAATAATCATTAGCCATGGACACCGAATCATTTTCTGCCTTGAGAATATTGTATTTGAGCGTGTATGTACCATCCGCCAATTTTGGAGAAGCCGCAGCGGCTCCTACAGATGACGAAGTTGGCCAAAAGCTCAGCACACTCACCAGCAGAAACACAGCAATAATTGCAGAATACCCCTTCTTCATTTTGACAGCAGTCCCTCCCCACGAGAATAAACTAATTGATTATCATTCTCAATTGATAATTTAAAAAAAATAGCTCTTTTCGAGCTTGTCTCCCCACCTCTCTATTCCATAATTTCGCAAAATCAAGTAAACCCATCACCAATATATCTTACACTTTTCGAAAATGTCAATATGTATTTGTGTGTACGTAATCCCTTGATATATGCTATTTTTTAATAAAAATTTGTAGTTCTTTCTTCTATAATTCGAATGACTCTCTTTTGTTTTTAGTTCAAAATTTATTTAAAAAATTGCTTTTTTTCAATTGACAATACTCAGTGATATTCATTATCATTCTCTTATACATAAATGAAAATGATTATCATTATTGTTTAACTTGAAAATTGCAGGAGGAATAACATGAAATCTTATGTGTTGTGGTCGTCCGCAGCGCTTTTATTGGCAGTTACCGGATGTAGTAATGGTACCTCCGCAGATCACAAACCAGCCAGCGCTTCCGTATCTACCGCTTCAAGCACGACAAGCGGCGCGACGATTCAAGTTACTGATTTTTCAAAACGGACGTTGGCGTTTCAAAAGGTCCCTCAACATATCGTTGCGCTCAGCAATGGCGATCTGGATATTATTTACGCATTAGGCGGGACAGCCGTGGGCAGACCCAACTCCAATGGACCTTCCGTCGTACCTGCTGCTGAAAACGTTCAGCAAATAGGCTCCACCCATGAAGTGGATCTGGAGAAAATCACGATGCTCAAACCGGATGTCGTGCTAGGCAATTATCCTATGAATGAAAAAGACATTCCAGCTATTGAAGGAGTCGGTTCACAACTACTGCTGACTGGGGCCAATTCAGTTCAGGATATCCAGTCACAAATTACCCTGTTCGGACAATTACTGCAAAAGCAGGCCGGGGCCGTAAAGCTGAACCAACAAATTGACCAACAGGTAGTCAAGCTGCAAAAAGAAACAGCCTCTACCTCCAAACCGAAGGTGTTGCTGGTTTACGGAGCCCCGGCCACGTACATGGCGGCGCTGCCGAATTCTCTAGGCGGAAATATTTTGGAAGTTGCAGGTGGCTCCAATATCGCCGCTGATTTTCCGGGCCTGCAAAATTTCCCGCAATATGCACAGTTGAACACAGAACGCATCGTACAAGCTGACCCCGATTACATTTTCATCATGACCCATGGTAATACGGAAGAGGTTAAAGCCGCATTTATAAAGGAAATGCAGGAAAATGCAGCTTGGAACGGAATCAGGGCAGTCCAAAACAATCAGGTCGAAGTTTTACCTTCAGATTTGTTCGGGACGAATCCGGGGACACGGGTCACTAAAGCGCTGGATTTGATGCACCAAAAGCTGTATCCGGCGAAATAGGCGATGACGATGAACAAACTACAGCGCACCAGAAGACGCACCATCGCCTGGATTACCCTTCCGATCTTACTGCTAGCTGTCTCTGTGTACGGTCTGGCCTACGGTTCGGTGTCGATTCCACTTCAAGAAATCAATCAGGTTTTGCTACATAATGATGAATCCACATATCGCACGATCCTAATGGATCTCCGACTACCCAGAGTGTTGGTGGGTTTACTGGTAGGCGCTTGTCTCGCAGCTTCAGGAGCACTTCTTCAAGGCGTCATGAAAAATCCATTGGCTGACCCAGGCATTATTGGTGTATCGGCTGGAGGTGGGCTTGCAGCCGTCATTACGATGGTGATGCTTCCACAGCTTAGTTACCTTCTTCCGGTAACCGCCTTTTTGGGAGCCTTTCTGAGTGCGATCGTCATTTACCTGCTGGCTTGGGACCGAGGGGCTTCCCCTGTCAAAATTGTACTGGCTGGTGTTGCAATCAACGCGTTGCTGGGCGCGCTCACCAACGGAGTAATGGTCATGTACAGCGACCGCGTACAGGCTGTACTTCCTTGGCTATCCGGCGGGTTAAATGGACGAAGCTGGCATCATCTGGAGTTCATGGCTCCTTACGCTATCATTGGCTTAATCGCCTCTTTGTTTGCCATTAAGCCTGCGAATTTGTTGCTATTGGGTGATGATTCAGCACAGTTGCTGGGCCAGCGGGTAGAGCTTCAACGGATGCTCATTATTTTGCTCTCTGCCCTGCTCGCTGGCACGGCAGTCAGTGTAGCCGGGCTGATCGGGTTCGTAGGACTGGTCGTCCCCCATGTTATAAGGCTGCTCATCGGGGAAGATTATCGTTTTCTCCTCCCCCTTTCCATTGTGGGCGGCGGAACACTGGTTGTCCTGGCGGATACAGTGGCACGCTCTTGGTTTGACCCAATTGAGCTGCCTGTCGGTATTTTGCTGGCCGTCATTGGGGCACCGTTCTTCTTAATCCTGCTCAAGAAACGGGGGAATTTCGGATGACAGCCATTCAGGGTGAGCATCTTTCCTTACAACGCGGATATTTCCAGTTGGACGATGTGAACATTACCTTGCCCGCCGGACAACTCACTGCCATTGTCGGTCCCAATGGCTCAGGCAAGTCTACGCTTTTGCGGATTTTGACCCGGCTGCTCAAGCAGGATCAGGGCAAGGTTTCCGTACTGGGAAGGCCCGTAGAGGAATACAAACGGCGTGATTTTGCCCAGACGATTACCATGCTGCCGCAAATGAAGGACATGCTGCCGTTATTAACAGTCCGTGAGCTGGTCGCTTACGGAAGATCCCCTCATACCAAGGGTTTGAGGACAAGTCCTACCAGACAAGACCAGCATATTATCGACCATGTCATGGGAATCACAGGCATCAAGCCCTATGCAGATCGGATGTTCCATACTCTATCGGGAGGTGAACAACAAAAAGCGCGAATTGCAATGGCCTTGGCCCAACAAACGGGTATTCTTTTACTCGATGAACCAACCACTTTTCTGGATATCGCCCATCAATTTGAAGTTATGGATATGCTGCGGCGTATCAATCACGAGTCCGGCTTGACGATTGTTATGGTACTGCATGATTTGCAGCAAGCTGCGGCCTATTGTCATCATATGATTGCGCTTAAAAAGGGACGAATCGCCGTCGCTGGCGAACCCCGTCAGATTTTGACGTCTGCTTTTCTTCGTGACATTTATGAAATGAACGCTACCATCAAATTTGAGGATGGCTATCCGGTTATTATACCGACCATACCACATCATTCAGGAGGAATTTAATATGGTTATCGTTACAAATACATCTAAAATTACACCGGGCAATGCCCCCCTGCTCATCGAAAGATTTAACAAAGAAGGACAGGTTGAAAAAATGGAAGGCTTCCTCGGTCTGGAAGTGCTGCTGACGGAAAACACGAAGGATTATGAGGAAGTAACGATTAGCACACGCTGGCAGGAAAAAGAGAACTTCCAAGGCTGGACGAAAAGTGAAGCGTTCCGCGAATCCCACAACCACCGTCAAATTCCAGACTATATTATTGAAAACAAAATCACATTTTATGAGGTTAAAATCGTTCGTCATCCCATCTCGAACAATGATTCCTCTTTGGCGAGTGATATCGAAGCCGTTTAATTCTGGACGGTAGCCTAAAACTAAAAAAAGCGGCTCGGCAGGCAAATTCATTGTCCACCGAGTCGCTTATTTTATATACGTTACTGAACCCTTCAGATTCTAGTTGAGCAACGGCGCCCAATTTTCAGCGTCTCTCCGTGCCCCAGTACATGGATGCGTTCCTTTGCAATCCCCAAGCGCTCTCGCTCCACTTCAAGACGATCCAGCGCCTCTCTCGGCGTATCATCTGCCAGCTTAAAGGCTCCATAGTGCATCGGGATCATCTGATCTGCGCCGCAATCCACAAAGCCCTGCAACGCCTCCTCCGGTGTCACATGCTGTGAGGTCATGAACCATTCCGGTTCATACGCACCAATCGGCATAAAGGTCAGATCAATAGCAAAGCGCTCGCCAATCTCCTTAAACCCACGGAAATATCCGGTGTCTCCCACAAAATACAACGTAGGTGCCTCCGCTGAGTCTGATTCTGCGTGAGCATCTGAGCCTGCAACAGACGTGGCAGAACCGATCACCTGCTGCTCACTTTGCAGAACGTATCCACCCCAATGTGAAGTATTGGTATCAAACGGCGTACGCCGTGTCCAGTGCTGTGCCGGAACAAATGTAATCCGCACTCCACCTACCGTAAAATGCTCCCACCATTGCAGCTCATGGCAGTTGCGAAAGCCTTTGCGGATCATTTTCGACTTTAACCCCGAGGGGACGAGCATCAATGTATCTGCACGATATAACTTCCGCAACGATGCCAAATGTAAATGATCATAATGCGAATGTGACAGCAGAATGATATCTAGCGGTGGCACATCCTGAATACGAATACCGGGCGGAGCCAATCTTTTATCAAAAGCCATACGCTCTGCCCACACCGGATCGGTGACCATATTCAGCCCAAGGTACTGAATGAAAAAGGTGGAATGGCCCACCCAGGTCGCCGTCGCCATTTCCCGATTACTATGCAGAAACTCCAGCTCCGGGAGATGGTTGGGCACAACGAACGTGTAATCCTTTATTTTGCTGCGTCGCTCCTGCCGCCATTGTCTGAATTGCTTAATGGTTTTATCGGTATTTACATGATCCATATTGTTAAAACGCACTTTAGGCATGATGCAGCCCCCTCCCTGACAGACCCGTTCTCCAAAAAACACAACGGTTCAATTTAACTATATATTGTCACTCAAATGTGATCATGAAATGATGCAACATCCTGAACTATGTAAAGTATAATTCAATCACATCTGTAAAGGAAATTCTGCGATAATACAGCAAAAACAGACCTCCCGGATCTATCAGAAGGCCTGCTCCACATGTTATTGTCAGTCCTGTGGATTTTTAAAGCGTGCCGAATAAATAAACAAAAACACAATCGCCACCACGATAATGATCGGCGACTCATACATGATCGTAAAATGCTCGAAAGCAACCACTCTAACTCACCCCTTCTTTCCCGCTTGTCCTCGTACATACTTTGCATCGAACAGAAACAATCTCAATATCAGGATCAGCGAAGGAATCAGCACCAGCAGACCCGCAACAAACGCCGTAATCAATGCATACGCCATCGTAGAGTTCGTAAAGCTGTTATATACATTAATGTAGGGATACAGAACATACGGAAGATGTGAGCGGCCATAGCCATACCAGGCAAATGCAAATTGCAGCATCACCAGGATGAAGGAGATACCCAAATGCCGCCGCTGCCAGACCAGATACACTGCTCCCACAAAGCATATGAAGGATGCGACAAACATCCAGGCCATACTAAGCATATTGGCAAAATGGTCCGGATTTTGTTTGTTAATCTGGAAAAATGCGAACAAACTCGCCAAAATCGTAGGAGCACTCCAGAGTAACGCGTACCCTCGTACGATTTCAAAAGCGACCTTGTCCCCTGCCCTTTTGGCATAAAAGGACAAAAACATCGCCGATATATACAATACACTCACCAGCGCCAGAATAATAACTGCCCACGTGTAAGGGTTGCTTAATAGCTGGCCCCATTGCAGATGAACACCTGTGCTGTTCTCTATAATAATGCCGCCTTCTGAAATAGCGAGGACCGTCGACAGTGCTGCGGGAATCAGCAGCCCAGTCGCACCGTACAATGCCATGTAGACGATATTATTTTTACCCGAATGCCCATAGGTATTGTAAGCATAATATACTCCCCGGATCGCGAGCAGCACAATCGCAATACTGCCGGGAACGAGTAACGCCGTACCATAGTAATAAGCCGCATCCGGGAAGAACCCGTTTAATCCCACCACAAAAAAGATGAGAAATACGTTCGTTACCTCCCATACCGGAGACAGATATCGTTGAATGATATTGTGGATTTTATTCTGGTGGCCTGTCAGCACGCTGTAAAAGCTGAAAAAGCCTGCACCAAAATCAATGGACGCCACAAGCAAATATCCAAACAGGAAGGTCCACAATATAGCGATACCTACAATTTCATAGCTCACTTGCCTTCAGCCCCTTCCAGGCCCAGCTGTCTTATCTCTTCCACGGCATCCTTATTACGGAATAGCTTGCTGAGTACCTTGATGGCCGAGAAGCACAACACCAGATACAAAATAACAAACAACACTAGCATCCACCCAACACTTGTAGAAGTGGTTGCTGCTTCGGACACCTTCATATATCCGCGTAAAATCCACGGCTGTCTGCCGACCTCTGCAAACATCCAGCCCAGCTCAATAGCTACCATCGCCATCGGTCCGACCAGAATGAGCGCTAGCAGCAGCCATTTGGGGTAGGGTTTGCGACCTGGCAAACGCTTACGGATCAGATACAGCAGTGGGATGACGAGAATCAGCACTCCTGTGGTGATCTTGAGGTCAAACATATAATGAATAGACAGCGGCGGACGCTCCTCCACCGGATAGTCATTTAACCCCTTAACCTCCGTACTAGGCAAATTACCTGCCAGGATACTAAGTGCATAAGGCACTTTCAGGGCATATTTGATTTCACCGTTTTCGTCCATAAAGCCGCCATATACAAAGGGGGCGTGCGTCATCGTATCAAAATGCCATTCGGCGGCAGCCAGCTTCTCCGGCTGATATTTGGCCAGAAATTTGCCGGATGCGTCTCCAATCAGCACTGTGCTGATGGCAAATACAATGGTACAGGTGGCCGTCAGCTTCAGCGCCTTTTTAAAATAAGGGTGATTACGCCCCCGCAGCATGCTGTAAGCAGCCAGCCCCATCAGCACCCCTGCGCTCAATGTATACGAGGAGGCCAGTACATGGGACACTTTGGTCGGCGTGGCCGGGTTTAGCATAGCCTCGATGGGATGAATATTGGTCATGACTCCATTTTTGAGTGTAAAGCCTTGAGGTTGGTTCATGAACGAGTTCACAGTCGTAATAAAAACCGCTGAGGCAGACGAGGCAATCGCCACCGGGATGAGCAGCATCAAGTGAAAATATTTACTTTTAAACCGATCCCAGGTATACAAATAGATGCCTAGGAATATTGCTTCGATAAAGAAAGCAAACGTCTCTAAAAACAGGGGCAGCGCAATCGCTTGTCCGGCCACCCGCATAAAGGTAGGCCACAGCAAACTGAGCTGTAGACCAATGGAGGTGCCTGTCACGACGCCCACGGCGACAGTAATGACAAACCCCCGAGCCCACCGCCGTGCCAGCAGTGTATAATGCGGATCACCAGTTCGCAGCCCGCGCCATTCTGCAAGTGCAATCATTAAGGGTACGCCAACGCCGATGGATGCAAATACGATATGAACAAACAGGGTAATTCCGGTCAGCATCCGGCTTAGCAATACAGGGTCCAGTGAAGACAAATGGGTTTCACTCCTTCATTTCACATTTTTAATAGGGAAAACTTCGAATTCACTCTTGATTACCAACTAGGGAGTCAAGCGAGCTATGCTTTTAATTACGGCATATAGCATAATGGCCGCAATTACTATACATACAATAATGAGCGTTCTTTCCTGCTTGCGGAACATAGGAACGCCTCCTTCACTTATCTTTTGGCGCATTTTGGTAACCTATTTACAGTTTGGTTCATTCAGCTGATTTTTAACCCTGCTTCTGTATTGAATGTAGCAGTATTTCTTTCTAGATATTGTTTTATTCATGACAATACGTTATATTGATATATAGTTAGATAACCTAATTATATGAAAAGAGGGAACTTATGCCGCCAAAACAAAGTAAGCGGGACTCCATCCAGCAATCTCTTCCTCGTCTGGGACCAGAACCTTATCTAGAGTTAATGGATCAAACTGCCCTTGCAGAAACAGACCGGCGACTTGCTCGTATTGGTCTCTTCTTGCTATGGACAGGTGATAATGTGCTCGACGCGGTAGATTTGGATCTAGCTGCTTACGGCCTGACAGAGAGTAAGCTAGATTTATTGTTGCTATTGAGATTGCACCAATCCCAGTCTCAGATGAGCCCCTCTATGATTGCCGACCGTCTAGGCATCCGACGTGCATCTGTAACATCCCTCCTGGATTGGACAGAGCAACGAGGCTGGATTATCAGAGAACATAGTTCTACAGATCGGCGCAAAATTCATGTACGCATTACAGAAGCGGGTTCTCACCTTGTACAGCAAGTGCTCCCTGTATTTTGGTCTTCCTGTGCTTCCCTAGCGAGTATTTTGGAGCCCGAGGAACAGATCATTTTTTCACGGATTATAGAAAAAATTCATCATCATATGGAAAACAAACTGGGGGTGGGCAGGTAATTTTTTTTGAACATATAATTAGGTTATCTAATATATTCAATTGTTTGTATTTCAAATTACTTATTTGATGATGAAGGAGTGTTCTATTGATGAGTAAACTACGAACAAAAGATACCGTTATCCAGAAGGAAAATGTTGCTCTCCCTTATGCATGGATGACTGTAATCCTATGCTGGTCAGCGGTTGTCGTCATGTCCAGCCTGTATGTGACGATCCCTTTGGTCCCTCTCTTTGCTAAAGTATTTGGAAAAACGCTAGCTGAAGCAGCTCTGCCGGGAAGTATCTTTTCCTTAGGCTTTGCAGCGGGATGTCTTATTTATGGAGGATTGTCTGATCGCTTTGGACGCAAGCAGATTATCGTCGCTGGATTGCTCGCATTGACGATCCTTTCGTTATCCCTCAGCTTAACCAGTCAGTATTCTGTATTAGTTGCACTGCGCATGCTTCAGGGCTTGGCGGCAGCCACCTTTTCCCCCGTTGCTCTCGCATACGCCGTAGACATGTTTCCAACCGAAAAACGGGTAACGGCCATCGGCTTTATCAGCACCGGTTTTCTAGTGGCAGGTATTGCCGGACAGGTATTTAGTATTATCATCAGCGAACAAATCGGATGGAATATGGTATTTCGAATGCTAGGTGTTTTGTACGCAATCACCTTCCTGATCGTTCTTTTTTTCCTGCCTAAAGCTCCCTCCCCGCAACGAGGGGTTCGCATTTGGACAGCCTTCGGTCAGTTGGGGACCGTTCTGCGTTCGTATCCTTTATGGTTAAGCTACACGATTGCTTTTGTTCTTCTGATGTCATTTGTGAGCATGTATACGGTTTTGGGAAGCTACCTTGGCAATCCCGAATTCGGCCTCAATAGTAGACAGATGCTATATGTCAGATCCACTGGCATCATCGGCATGCTTCTCTCACCATTCGCCGGAAAATTGGCCCTGAAATTTGATGTGCACCTTGTATTACGTACAGCTCTTCTTCTTTCCATCCTTAGCTTGGCACTGATGGGAATGACACATTCTCTAATAGCTATCGTGGTATTAAGTGTATGTTTTGTCAGCGGCATTGCCCTGAGTGTCCCTTCACTCATTACAATAGTTGGTCAGCTCGGCGGGGCAGCAAGGGCCATAGCGGTCTCACTATATACCTTCATCCTGTTTGCCGGTACGAGTATAGCTCCTATGCTTTCCATTCGTTTGATGGGGAATGGCGGCAATCAGATGACTACATTTATGCTGCTGGCGGCTGTTCTGTCTGTGGGACTTATCGCCTCCCTGCTCATTCGCCGCCGTCAAAACAATCCACTGAAGCGGGATGCATAATACAACATCAGACTAAAACCGAACTTAAAAGTTACCTATAGCGCCACTGCGCAATCGGATGGTACTTCCCATCGCCACCGCCCCCGGATTTCTAGAATAAAACCTATGAAATACTCCTATTTAACAGGTATACTCATCTAAATCATGTGATATATGTCATTGTGTTTTCTCTATAAACGAAAACTCTCTCTTTGGAGACCTACGCAGAATGAGGTACAATACAGATAAGCTATATATGATATATGGAGAACTTTTGAACAGGAGGCTGTACCGAGCTATGAAGATAACATCTATCGAGCCAACTCCCAGTCCGAACACCATGATGCTGCATCTGGATGAGCGGCTGGAAGCGGGTATCCGCAGAACATATACACGGGACAATGAGCGTTCGGCTCCCCCATTTATCCGGCGTATGCTGGCCATTGAAGGGGTCAAAAGCGTGTTTCACACGACTGATTTTGTAGCCCTTGACCGTAAAGGAAATGCCGATTGGTCTACTATTCTGGGTCAGGTCCGGGATCAGCTAGGCGAGGAAGGTGCTGACGCTAATTGGGATTTACCAGAGGAAACCTCTGGGGAAGCGTTTGGTGAAGCACAGGTTTTTGTACAATTTTTTCGCGGCCTTCCCATGCAAATTCGAGTTAAAGCGGGTCAGCAGGAGGAACGAATTTCCTTGTCCGACCGCTTCGTGCAAGCCGTTACCCGTGTAGCAAGTGCAACGCTGATCAAAGAACGTAAGCTGAGTGATTACGGCGTCCGCTACGGTGAACTGCCGGATATTGCTCGCGAGGTTGAGCAGGAATTGGAGGCAGCCTTTCCGCAGGATCGGCTGGAACAAATTATCCAGCAGGCGATTGCCCACGGCGCGGACAACAGCGAATTCGTGGAGGAACGCCGCGAGTGGAGCGATGCCGAGCTGAAGCAGGCCCTGCAACACGAGGACTGGCGCACACGCTACGCTGCACTGGATCGGCTGGAGCCGACGCCCGAGCATTTGCCGCTGATCCGGCAAGCGCTGCATGACGACAAAATGCAGCTGCGGCGGCTGGGAGTCGTCTATCTGGGCGATATTCGTACACCGGAGGCGATGGAACTGCTGTTCGAGGCGCTGCGCGATCCTTCAGCGGCAGTACGCCGCACTGCCGGCGACACGTTGTCGGACATTGGCGATCCCGTCGCTACCAGTGCTATGATCGGAGCCCTATCGGACAGCAGCAAGCTGGTTCGCTGGCGTGCAGCCCGTTTTCTATACGAGGTTGGAACCGAGGATGCGCGTGATGCGCTGGAGAAGGCCGTCGAAGACCCCGAATTCGAGGTCAGTCTACAAGCTAAAATGGCGCTGGAGCGCATCGAATCAGGCGAGCAAGCCGCAGGTACGGTTTGGCAGCAGATGGCCAAGCGGAACTCCTGATTTAAGAATCGATAAGTGGATTTTCAAAAAATTGTCGATTGTCAGAAGGTGTACAGGTACGATATACTGTAGTTCGCTATACAATATAATATCATGTCATACACCTCATCAACCTGTTTTATGATGAGGTAGAGGTCGCGGATGTAATCAGTACACTGGAGGAGACGCCAAGAGCCGTCTGAGATTCCAGTAGAAAGGTACACCCGCCGAAGTATGCGGAGCTGACTCTTTGTAAATACTCCGTATGCTGGGGCTGCTAACCGAAAGGAGCAGAACTGTCACGCGATGTCCTAACACAGACACGTGTGTTGAGCTATCTTGTTATAGAAGAAGGTATGGTGCGGAATGCATAGACAAGACCGCAGGCGTATTCCCTGCGGTCTTTTGATTTATATACTCCCCCTCCTTCTGGCTCTTGCCCTGACATGAAATACAATTTCATGAAGGAGTGTTTGAACGTGCAACACAAAGCAACACCTGACGCAACCTTGCGTAAAAGTCTTAAAGCCCGTCATATGACGATGATCGCCCTCGGCGGCTCGATCGGAACAGGGCTATTCCTCGCCAGTGGAGGCGCGGTCGCCGAAGCTGGACCTGGCGGTGCCCTGCTGGCTTATGCAGCAGTTGGCCTTATGGTCTACTTCTTAATGACCAGCCTCGGTGAGTTGGCTACGTTTATGCCTGAATCCGGCTCTTTTAATACCTATGCAGGTCGCTTCGTCGATCCGGCTTTTGGTTTTGCCATGGGTTGGAACTTCTGGTACAACTGGGCAGTAACGATTGCTGCCGAATTGGCAGCAGCGACCGTGCTCATCAAATACTGGTTTCCAGAAAGTCACTCTGCCTGGTGGAGTCTGTTATTCTTGGCCATAATCTTCTTGCTGAACGCGTTGACGGTCAAAGGCTACGGTGAGTCCGAATACTGGTTCGCGATGATTAAAATTGTGACTGTAATCATCTTTTTGGCCGTAGGGGTGCTGATGATTTTCGGCATCATGGGTGGTCCTGCGGTAGGATTTGCCAACTTCACAGTAGGAGATGCCCCGTTCCATGGTGGATTCTTCGCTGTATTGGGCGTATTTATGGCTGCGGGCTTTTCCTTTCAGGGAACCGAGCTGATTGGGGTAGCCGCTGGCGAAAGCGAAAATCCGCGTGACAATGTGCCACGTGCCATCCGTCAAATCTTCTGGCGTATCTTGTTCTTTTATATTCTCGCGATTCTGGTTATTGGTTTGATCATTCCGTATACGAATCCGAATCTGTTGCGAGGAGATATCAGTGATATCGGAGTCAGTCCGTTCACGCTCGTATTTGAAAAAGCGGGGCTTGCCATTGCTGCCTCAGTCATGAACGCCGTTATTTTGACTTCCGTATTGTCGGCAGGCAACTCGGGTATGTATGCAGCGACTCGGGTACTGTACGCTTTGGCGCGGGAAGGTAAAGCCCCCCGTTTCCTTGGGCGTATCAATCGACGCGGCATTCCTATGAATGCACTTCTGATTACGACTGCTGTTGGTATGCTGGCTTTTCTCGCCTCCCTGTATGGAGACGGTGTAGTCTATAACTGGCTGCTCAATGCCTCTGGAATGTGCGGATTCATTACGTGGGTTGGGATTGCAGTCAGCCACTATCGTTTCCGCCGTGCCTTTACTGCACAGGGTCACAGTCTGAGTGAACTTCCCTACAAAGCCCGCTGGTTCCCGTTTGGACCGTTGTTCGCCTTTGCTCTATGTATCATTGTCATTATTGGGCAAGGGACGGATGCTTTCACCGGACAGGAGATTGACTGGAAAACGATGATCGCTACGTATATGAGTGTGCCGCTGTTCCTTCTGCTGTGGCTTGGCTACAAATGGATTAAACGTACTAAAATCGTTCCATTAAAAGAATGTGATTTGAGTTCAAATCCGCCTTCGGATAAATAATAGAATACCGTGTGTGATAAAAAGCCCGTCTCCACATATCAGGGAAACACGCTGATACACCTGGTCCCAAGACCGTTATCCGCATGTTCCCCTGTATATGCCCGGAGACGGGCTTTTTCTGTTTATTTGGAAGAAGCAACTACTTCAGCTGATAAAGACATAGATAAGGCACGACGACTAAAAATACCGTATATGACAGCAATCAGCGTCAAGACTGCTGAAAACAAGTACAAATTAACGATACCCAGATGATCTGCAATCCAGCCCATTAAAAGCAGCGAAATACAAAACGTCAGGCTTGTCAGCGTAGCCTGGGCGGACAGCACCTTAGGCAAATCATGTACCGACACACTCATTTGCATCATCGTGCGGCGGGAGACGACCGACATTTCCGCAGGTAGCCCCATCAACAGCACGATAAGCAGCGTTAGTGGCGGTAATGTGTTCAGTGCATACCAAGCTGTCAGCAGTCCATAGCCTGCCATTCCTGCCAGCATGGCGGGCAGCAGTCTGCGCTGCAACAGCTTGACGCAAGCAAGGACTACGATGCCGCCACCAATCGCCCCTGCAAAATACGCGGCATTGATGTATCCCCACCATGCCTCGCTCTTGTGCAAGACCTGCTGAGCGAAGGCAAGCGTGAACGCGCCTACCCAAACCGATCCCCCCAGCAGGTCAATCATATCCATAAAAATAAGAGCCTTCAGTCTGCGACTGGCTCCGATGAGACTCCAACCTTCTCGCAGTATTTCCTTTTTACGTTTAGGAGGCACCGACGGGCTCTCTGATTCCGGACCATACAGCTTATCTTCCAACTGGGCGGGAGGCAAGTCATGGTGCCCTTGTCCCGGCTCGGTTACAGCCTCATAAGCTGAGACATCTCCATTTTGCACCCTTGTTCCAGGCTGAAGCAAATAATGGGCTTTGCCTTCTAGGGGATCTCGAATCAAGCTGGTGAAGATCAGCGCTATCATATACAGACCGCCAGCCACCAGCAATGTTTTTTCCGAGCCCAGCATAGCTACGAGAACACCACTAAGCCCCCACCCCGCTAATTGCACCGTCTGATCGCTGACCGATACCAGACTGTTTGCCCGCATGAGCCCTTCCCCGGAAGCAAGGCGGGGAATCAGCGCGTTGCGCGCAGGTGTAGTCCAGCCGTCCAGAAAGGACATGGCTGTCACCAACGCAAACACAATCACCCATACGGGCTCCGTGCCCGCTGACCACAAGTGGCCCAGCAGTACAGCGAAGAAGGCCAGTTGTCCGAACTGGGAAACGAATAAAATAAATGGAAGCTGGAACCGGGCCAAAATGAGCGGTGCCAAAAAGCCGCTGATCATCTGTGCACCCATTCGCAGCAACGGAACGAGCACCGAAGAGAAGATCGAATCCGTTTCATGAAAAACCAGAGACACAAGTGCCATAATATAAAGAATGTCGGCCGCATTGGACATCGTCTGCGTGCCAAGCAAATAGGTAAAGGAACGCTTGTGCATATAAATTATAATACTCCTTTGTTAATGTAGCTTTTTACAACAAAATCATCAGGTCCATTTTAGGGTTACACGAAGATTTCCGGTACTTCCAAGATCCGTAATCTGATAGGAAATGGACTTCAAGCCAAGTTGATATAAGGATTGCAAATCCTCCTTGAGACTTCGTTCCGTCCCCTGATAGCCGAAGGTAAGTGACGTTCCTCCCTTATTTATCACCTTATGAACCTGCTCCTTGATATCGGCGGATGATTTGACCAGCCCCTTGCCGTCTTGCAATGTATATTCCAGGTTATTGTACAGTTTTTGATACACGGTAGCCTTTGATCCTCCAGTAGCTATCAATGCCGATAAGGTTTCCCGATACGATGTATTCGCCTGAGGGTATTGTTTCACCCATGAGTGATCCCGCCGCATTTCTGAATCCGTCAGCAGATAATATGAAGTGCTTACCTCGTTCGCGCGATCGGGGGTCGGGTCATCCCATGTCGTATCCATGTGATACCATCGGCCATCTAATAAAACAAGATTCCATGCATGCAGCTGTCCCCCTGCTCTACCCTCCACAATCCGATTCGTAATCCCTGCTCGTTCGAGCATTTTATAGGCCAACAGCGAATAACCCTGACACACTGTGCTGCCCGTTTTCAGGCCATCGTAGGCTGTGTACTTTTGCTGTGCTTCATCATACTTCAGGCGAACGACGATCCAATCATGAATGGCCTTCACCTTTTCGTGATCCGTCATTCCCTTCGTAATGATATCCCCCAACACAGCTTGAACTGTGCTATCCACATATGCCGTCTGTTCCTTCGTCTCCCGGTAGCTTAAACGAATCGTAACCTGGGCGGAGGTGGTTGTGCCTGTATAGCTGAATGCGTAGCTTTTGATCGTATAATTCACATACGGATCGCTCTCCATCGCCTGTTGGATGGCTGTCTGTAGCTGCTGCTTGAGACCGTTCACTCGCCCTTGATATGTAAAGGTCAGCGTTTCACTCCGCGTAGCCATTGCCTGTAAAAGCTTGTTCTGAAGCTGCTGCGAGGATACGGAGGAAGTCGGCTTGACCGACGACGCATACACATTGCTGCCCCACTCTACAGCCTGCGGCAGCAACACAGCCAGCGCCGCACCTGCAACCAGACATTTTACAAGCCTAACCCCGATTTTTCTGTTCATACAGAGCGTTCCTGCCCTTCTTAGCATAGTTGTAAACAGCTCTATCTTACCATAAAAACAGTTGCCCCAAACGCTCTAGTTTTGTCGGTTACAGGCGAGTAAGAGTGCATTTAAAGGCAGGTTGTGACACCATGCTCTGCTATATAACAGTTGGGACCTTAGGTAAACATGTCGTTCGCAGAGAATTTTATCACAGCAATCTAGTACTCCTCATGATATGGTACTGGCATCGGAAGTAAATGATATTGATTCTCATTCTAGATAAGAAAGGCTGAGCACCATGCCAGAATGTATTTCACTCCTTCGTACGCCACTAGGTCAGACTGTGCGATTGCAATCTCTTGCCCCTCTTCATCCCTCATTGCGCCGTCGCTTAACAGACATGGGCATCAACGAAGGCTCCATCATACGCTTAAAAAAGATCAGTCTATTGGGCGGTCCTATTGTTATTGAATGCAACGGACAGCTGGTCGGTCTCCGTCAAAATCAAGTGAAACAACTGGAGGTTGTTCCGACATGGACATGATCGCTCTTTTTGGCAATCCCAATACAGGTAAAACCTCATTATTCAACAAGCTGACTCGTACGTATGCAGAAGTAGGCAACTGGTCCGGCGTCACTGTGGAAAAGAAAACAGGAATTCTGCGTGATAAGTCTGCCGTATTGGTGGATTTGCCAGGTGCCTACTCTTTACTCCCTCTGTCGCTGGATGAAGGCGTCGCTACTCGTTATTTGCTGGAGGAGCCGCCTGCGGCGCTGATTAACATCGTGGATGCCTCCCAGCTCCAGCGCAATCTTTATCTGACTGTACAGCTATTGGAATACGGTCGTCCGCTTGTACTCGGCTTAAACATGACTGATGTAGCCGATGCCACCGGTCTTCGGGTAAACA
The DNA here is from genome assembly GCF_054113385.1 of Paenibacillus sp. ALE2. NCBI lineage: Bacteria > Bacillati > Bacillota > Bacilli > Caryophanales > Paenibacillaceae > Paenibacillus > Paenibacillus sp. ALE2. The sequence goes on along the minus strand of NZ_CM134213.1, from coordinate 2,570,303 downwards.
AGGAACTGTTGGCTGATCAATTGAACGTTCCCATTATTCCTATGGTGGCACGTACAGGTAGCGGAAGTAAGCAAATGCTTGCTTCCCTTCGAGAGGTCAGACATACATCCAATGCTTTTCAACTAGATTACGGCCCTACCGTCGAAGCTGCTATTAAGGATATTTGCAACTTGCTGCCGAATACATCTGTGCCTCAGCTCCGGTGGGCCGCATTACAATGCCTGGAAAACAATCCGGTCGTCATGCAATGGATGACGAATGAGACACAGCGTGAACAAGTAATGGCACGCATCCAGCGTTGCGAACAAGAGCTTCTCAGGGAAGGGTATGCCATCCCCCCTGCTCAGCATATTCGTTCTGTACGAACAGCATGGATTGCTGATCTGTGCAGCAAGGCAATTGATACATCCAAACTCAGACCTCACAGTCTGACTGATAAGCTGGATGCACTGCTAACTCATCGGTACTTGGGGATACCGATCTTTTTACTGCTGATGTACGCTACTTTCAAGTTTACCTTCGATTGGGCGGGTACAATTCTTTCAGATATGCTAGATGAATTTTTTTCAGGGACACTCAGCAGCTGGATTTCTGAATTACTCGTTCACCTGAACGCGTCCGCTTTTACGCAAAGTCTAGTCGTGGACGGCATCGTGGCTGGAGTCGGGGGTGTGCTAGTTTTTCTGCCTCAAATTGCTATTTTATTTCTGATTATCTCGGTGATTGAAGACTCTGGGTATATGGCACGGGTCACGATACTCATGGATCGCTTGATGCAGGCTGTTGGCTTGAACGGGAAAAGCTTCATTCCCTTCATTATTGGATTTGGTTGTAATGTTCCGGCCATTATGGCGGCACGCACCATCGAACAACCAAGAGAACGCCTCATTACAACGTTGCTGGTACCCTTTATGTCATGCTCGGCCCGCTTGCCAGTCTATGCGTTGTTTGCAGGTGTGTTTTTCCCGTCACATGCGGCAAGCATTATCATGCTGATGTATGTGTTAGGGATCACCGTATCGCTTGTACTTGCCAAAATTTTTTCCAAAGTATCTATTTTATCAGGTGAGCCTTCCCTCTTCATCGTGGAGCTCCCTCCCTATCGGGTACCGCAGGCTCTTACCTTATTTCGCAGCACATGGGAAAAGGTCAAAGGCTTCGTCCGTAAAGCCGGAACGATTATTCTTGCAGGCTCCGTTGGCATCTGGCTCTTGTCCAATTTCGGTCCGCAGGGCTTCGGGGTAGAAATGGATGACAGCCTGCTCGCTACAATTGGAGGATGGTTTGCACCTCTATTGGCCCCTCTTGGTTTTGGTACCTGGCAAGCAGGCGCGTCCCTGCTCACAGGTTTTATGGCCAAGGAGGTAGTCGTATCGACTATGAATATCATTTACCACGTTCCCGATATGCAGGGATTGGAACTGCAAGTCAGTCATGCTTTTACACCGCTTGCCTCATTTAGCTTTATGGTGTTCATTCTGTTGTATGTGCCGTGTCTGGCCACGGTAGCGGTTATTCGCAAAGAGACACTCTCTTGGCGATGGACTGCATTTTCTGTGATCTATCCTTTGGCCGTTGCATATATCATCGCCGTCTTGATCTATCAGTGTGGCAGATTATTAGGTTGGGGTTAATTCAGGCCCTACAGTATATAGAAGGAAGTGGATTCCATGATCAATGTAATTATTTTATTGGCGATCCTCGGTTATAGTGCGTGGGTGTTGGTACGATTTTTGCGAAAAAGCCGCCAAGGCGCCTGTGCCGGCTGTTCATCAAGCAAGTCATGTCCGGGCTGTGCCGTGAGCTCAGTGAATGAAGATCATGCGAAAATGAAGAAAAGTATTTAATTCATAACATCATTACATGTAAAAAGCGGCTTCGGGGATTTCTACACCCGAAGCCGCTTCTCATTTACGCACAATATCTCATCGTATTACCGGTAAACCGCCAAATGCTCACTTAGCTCCCGTGTGTGTAGATACACTTCACGGTATAGCTCGTATAAGCCTTCATATTGTGCCACACGTTCTGGGTTCGGCGAATATCTTGCTGCTTCACGCAGAAAAGCTTCAGCGCACGCTTGCAGCGATTCAAACCACCCGCTACCATAGGCAGCCAGCATAGCTGCTCCCAAGGCAGGTCCCTGCTCACTTTCCAGCTTGACGATATCCGCGTTAAAAATATCGGCCTGCATTTGCAGCCATGCCTCATTACGCGCTCCGCCGCCGATGGAAATCACTTCATTCACCGTTTTTCCCGTGCCTCTAAGAATATCAATGGATTCCTTGAGCGAAAACGTAATTCCCTCCAGTACCGCTCGTGTAAAATGCGCAAGCTTATGCCCTGTATCCATCCCGATAAAGCTGCCTCGAATAGTTGCATCCGGATGAGGCGTACGTTCGCCTACGATATAAGGCGTGAACAGCAGCCCTCGGCTGCCCGGCTCGACCGAGTTCACATCTTCCAACAATGCGTCAAAGGAATGTTCTGGCGCAAAGGTATCCTTAAACCAGGACAAGCTGTATCCAGCCGCGAGTGTAACTCCCATGATATAATAAGCATCCTGCTCACTATGATTAAAAAAATGGGCTCGCCCCTGAACGTCGATATCCTTGCGTTCCTCATAGGAAAGCACAACTCCTGAGGTGCCGATGCTGCACAAGGTGCGGCCTTCGCTCAAAATGCCAGCGCCAATCGCGCCACATGCGTTGTCTGCTCCACCTGCATAGACCTTGGTCTCAGGCGAAAGCCCGCTCTGCTCCGCAATCTCCGGCAATAGTGTACCCGTCTGGTCAAAGGATTCCACCAGTGGCGGGAACAGCGACAACGGCAGATCAAACGCAGCAGCGATCTCTTCGCTCCATTGCTTGTTCGCGATATCCAGCAGTAATGTGCCCGCCGCATCCGAATACTCCATCGCCAGTTCTCCTGTGAGACAGTAGCGCACATAATCTTTAGGCAGCATAAAATGGGCCGCACGAGCCAGCACGTCTGGCTCATGCTCCTGCACCCACAGCAGCTTGGGCAGCGTGAAGCCTTCCAGCGCGCGGTTGCGCGCGATACTTAGCAGCGCTGGCCCGAGCTGTTCTTCAATACGGCGGCATTGTGCCGTTGTGCGCGTGTCATTCCAAAGAATAGCCGGACGAAGCACTTGGCCTTCCTTGTCAGTCAGCACAAGCCCGTGCATCTGCCCCGAAAAGCTAATGCCGTCCACAGCATCTGTTCCGGCGATTCCGGCCTTCTCCACAAGCTGTTTCAGTGATGCTAACGTGCCACTGACCCAGTCCTCAGGATGCTGTTCGCTATACCCTGCTTTCGGCTGATGGAGAGGATAGGACTGTGAGGTTTCATAAGCCACTTGCCCCTTGCGGTTAACCAGCACCGTTTTAACTGCGCTGGTACCCAAATCCACGCCGATGACATAACGCTCCTGCTCCTGATTTAGCTTCTCCTGCATTGGAGTTCCTCCTTCCCTTTATCGTGAAATCCTTATTTCATATATAAGCTCTGGCATTAATCAGCCAAAATGTATTGATTTAATGTTGCTTTCAGATATTCCTGACGACCGGACACGTTTTTGCGTGGTGCTTCGTTCGCCAGAGCATACTCAGCCAGGGAAGCAAGCGTTGCTTTTCCAGATACGATATCTGCTCCAATGCCTTCCTTAAAGCTGCTGTACCGCTTCTCAATAAAGTCCTCAAACACACGATCCTCGATCAGTTTGGCGGCTACCTTTAGCCCTTTCGCATACGTATCCATACCTGCGATGTGAGCGAGGAACAAGTCTTCTGGCTCAAACGATGCTCTGCGCACCTTGGCATCAAAGTTGATACCGCCACGGCCCAGACCTTCATTTTGCAACACTTCATACATGGTTAGTGTGGCATCATACAGATCAACCGGGAATTCATCCGTATCCCAGCCCAGCAGTAAATCGCCTTGGTTGGCATCTAGGGAACCCAACATGCCGTTAACCCGTGCTACACGTACTTCATGATCAAAAGTATGACCCGCCAAGGTTGCGTGGTTAGCTTCCAGATTCAGCTTGAAATGCTGATCCAGATCATATTTTTGCAGGAAGGCAATCGTCGTCGCCGCATCAAAATCATACTGATGCTTGGTTGGCTCCTTCGGTTTTGGCTCAATCAGGAATTGAGCGTCAAAGCCGATTTCACGCGCGTAGTCCACGGCCATATGGAACATCCGTCCCAGATTGTCCTGTTCCAACTTCAAATCTGTATTCAGCAGTGTTTCATAGCCTTCACGGCCTCCCCAGAATACGTAGTTATCTGCGCCCAGACGTTTGCCCACTTCCAGTCCTTTTTTAATTTGAGCAGCTGCGTGTGCGTATACATCTGCATTGCAAGTCGTCGCAGCTCCATGCAAATAACGTGGATGGCTAAACATGTTCGCCGTGTTCCACAGCAGCTTTTTCCCCGTAGCCTTCATGTGCTCCTCAATCAGATCCACGATGGTATCCAGATTGCTGTAAAATTCCTTCAGTGACGCGCCTTCAGGAGCAATATCCACATCGTGGAAGGCGAAATAAGGTAAATTCAGTTTATCCAGCAGCTCAAAGGCAGCTTCCACACGTGCCTTCGCCAAATCAAGTCCGGTAAACTTGGACCATGGGCGTTCCGCAGTCTCTACTCCAAAAGGATCAGAGCCGCCTGCAACCAGCGTATGCCAATAGGCCATACTAAAACGCAAATGCTCCTCCATCGTTTTTCCCGCTACTATTTCCTGAGGATTATAAAATTTGAACGCAAAAGGATTATCGGATTGCTTGCCCTCAAAGTTAATTTTGGATACTTGTTCGAAATAAGCCATTATAAGTTCCTCCTTTGTAGTAAACGTTTACAAAAACGATTCTAGCACAGCCAAGAAACTTTGTCTATTGCTTAAACTAAGTTTATTTTTATGATATAATAACGGGAATTACATCAACAGGAAGTGAAATAACCATGAATGTTACTGGCGATCAGGCGCTTGTCAAAAAGCTGAATAAATCCATTGTATTGGAGCGCATCCGCTTTCATGCCCCTCTATCCCGGGCACAGTTATCCAGTCAAACCGGATTAAACAAGGCCACCGTGTCCAACCTGGTTGCAGAGCTTATCACCGATGGACTGGTGTATGAGACAGGATTAGGAGAATCCAGCGGTGGGCGCAAACCTTTAATGCTGCTGTTCAACAGCCGTGCAGGCTTTATACTTGGTATTGAGGTTAGTGTACAGTACATCAAGGGCGCTCTGACCGATCTGGCAGGTACCATTGAAACAGAGCTTACCCTTTCTCTAACCCAGCATGATCCTGACTTTGTCATCGAACAAATCCGTAAGCTCGTTCAGAAGCTCATGCAGGTCACCCCTCCCTCCCCTCACGGTATTGTCGGCATTGGGTTGGGGGTGCCAGGGATGGTGGATGAAAACGGAAGCGTTTTATTCGCACCCAATCTGGGCTGGGAAGAGGTTCCGCTGCGGCAGCAGCTGGAGACAGAGCTGGGTCTTCCCATAGTGGTGGATAATGAGGCCAACGTCGGTGCACAAGGCGAATTGTACTTTGGTATGGACGCCGATCATCGGCAACTGGTGCGGGATCTGGTCTACATCAGTGCAGGCTCCGGGATCGGGGCCGGAATTATCATTGATGGCAAGCCGTATCAAGGGGCTTGGGGATACGCGGGCGAGAGCGGACATATGTCCATTGACTGGAATGGGCGCCTCTGCTCCTGCGGCAGCCGAGGCTGCTGGGAGCTGTATGCTTCGGAGAAGGCGTATGTAGCATCCACATTGAAGCTGCCCGCACATAATACAGCGGGATTATTACCGTTTGCCCAGCAAGGTGATGTGAGTACATTAAGCGTCCTTGGTGAAATCGGGCGATATTTGGGTGTGGGTATTACCAACATTGTGAACAGCCTCAACCCTGGCATGCTTATCATTGGCGGTCCACTCGCGGAAGCCAGACCTTGGTTGGAGCAAAGTATGCGTGAAGTGATTGACGAACGTGCCCTGCCCTATCACCGTCGGCAATTACAGATTCGTTTCTCCACGCTTGGCAGCCGTTCGACGATGCTAGGTGCTGCCTATGCGGCAACGGCTCCTTTTCTCGGGCGTGTACGTGTATCTTTGTAAAAGACCAAAAAACAGGCCCCCGTCGCAGTATGCAACTGCGGCGAGGGCCTTGTTTAAACCATATGAAAATCACATGCTGTTAGGCTGGATTAAGCGTTCAACACTTTTTCAAACTTGGTTTTGTTCATACCGGAAATACGTTCTTCCCCAATCAGAGTCAATGGAACGGCACGAATGCCCATATCCCAAACCTCTTGCGCAAAAGCTTCATTGGTTTCAATGTTGCGTTCTTCGTATTCGACGCCTTTTTCAGCCAGGTAGCTTTTTACTTGACGACAATGCGGGCAGTTTGTAGATGTGTAAACTATTGCTTTTTCCATGAATATCACCTCATCATTTATTTTGTTACATCATATTTATACACACTTGCAAGTATTACAGGGCCAGTGCACTGTGCTCCAGACTTTCAATGTATTTCTCGCTGTCCATAGCAGCCATACAACCACTACCTGCTGCGGTAATCGCTTGTCTGTAGCGTGTATCCTGTACGTCGCCACAAGCGAATACGCCAGGCACGTTTGTTTCGGAAGTACCCGGATTAACGACGATATAACCGTTCGCATCCGTTGTAATTTGTCCCGCAAGGAAGCCTGTATTCGGATGATGTCCAATCGCCACGAATACGCCGCTCACTGTAATGATTTCCTCTTCACCTGTTGCATTGTTCAGCACTTTCAAGCCAGTTACTCCGTTTTCGTCTGCAACTACTTCTACAGGAGTACGATTGAGCGCCCATTCAATTTTGCTGTTCGCACGAGCACGATCCTGCATAATTTTAGAAGCTCTCAATTCTTCACGACGATGTACCAACGTTACTTTGGAGGCAAAACGAGTCAGGAAATTAGCTTCTTCCAGTGCAGAGTCCCCACCACCGATAACAACGATTTCTTTGCCACGGAAGAAGAACCCGTCACAGGTAGCGCAAGTGCTCACGCCGCGTCCGATGTTATCCTGTTCACCGGGAATCCCCAGGTATTTGGCAGTCGCCCCTGTGGAAATAATCAGCGTATCGGTAACCAGTTCACCCAAACCTTCTACATCCAGTGTAAATGGACGAGCAGCTGTGTCTACCTTGTTCACCCAGCCTGTGCGGAATTCAGCGCCAAAACGCTCCGCTTGCTTACGCATATTATCCATCAAATCGGGTCCCATGATTCCTTCAGGAAAGCCTGGAAAATTCTCAACTTCTGTAGTCGTGGTTAATTGTCCGCCTGGCTGCCGTCCTTCGATCACCAGCGGGTTCATATTAGCACGTGCCAGGTAAATAGCGGCGGTCAAACCGGCAGGGCCGGTACCTATAATAATGGACTTGTACATATCTTGGTTCCTCCTAAAATATCATAAGTATTATATAGCGAGTTTTCGGTACCGGGCGCTGGGCTGCTGCATATACTCTAAAAGTACTGCTGGCAGAAGCTCATCCCAAAAAGTGGACACCCGGATGTTGTAAAAACGAATCACTTGTTTTATAGCCTTTTATGACTTAGACTGATTCTAAATCCTAATTTCATTATGCGGAAAGAGCTGTAAACAGTCAAATGAAGTTTTCATGAAGCGAAGCTTAAAGATAAATGAGGTATGGAGGGATTATCCCGATTATGAATGACGTTTTCGTAGGTAGCTTAATTTCTGCCTTGTCCACTGGACTTGGCGCCGTGCCTATTCTGTTTATGCGTAATATCACGCACCGGCTTCGTGATGTTCTGCTGGCTTATGCCGCAGGAATTATGACCTCTGCATCGGTGTATAACCTGATTCCAGAAGCGATACAGCATTCCAATTGGTTCGTGCTGACTGCGGGGATTTTGCTCGGTTGCCTCGTATTACTGGTGATGGAAATGTATATCCCCCATGCCGATTTGGAGGACCCGGATTCCAAAACTTTTCAATTGGAGTCCAAATCTTTTCTCATCATCGCAGCTATTACGTTGCACAACTTGCCGGAAGGGCTCTCTGTTGGGGTCAGCTACGCGAGTGAGACTCAGAATCTAGGCAATCTCATTGCCTTCTCTATCGGTCTGCAAAATGCCCCGGAAGGCTTTATTGTAGCGTTATTCCTGGTGAATCAAAACATTGGGCGTTTCAAGGCATTGGGCATTGCTACCCTAACCGGGGCTGTGGAAATCATCACTAGTCTGATCGGCTTTTACTTGAGCAGCTGGGTGAACGGACTGGTGCCGTACGGTCTTGCTTTTGCTGCCGGGGCTATGATGTTTATCGTCTACAAGGAACTGATTCCCGAAAGTCACGGGGATGGTAACCAGCGAATCGCCACATTCTCCTTTATTCTCGGCTTGATTACGATGATCGGGCTAACCGAATGGCTATAGCCGTGCAACACAAAAAGGCTGTCTTCTGCCTGTATTCCAGACAGTAAAGCAGCCTTTTTGTCATGTTCAAATGAAGGGATCTCATTTTTTACGGTTCATGGAACGCAGTGCTTCACGATACTGCTCGTCCTCACTTTTGGAATTCTCCTTCTCTCCATTAGAGAGTCGGGAATGTCCATCCTTTTCTTCGTTCTTTCCAGCAAAACCACGCAAAGCCGCACGATAATCCTGGTCCCCGTAGGCACCTTCTGTATTCTCGCGATCTTTCTCCACCTTTATATCCGTTTGGATATCAGGCAATTTGTGCTGCTCCTCTGCACGATGTTCTTCAACGCCGGAATCCTTAGTCTGGATCTCTCCCGTATGCTCCGTCAATTCATTCGCCTTGGGTTCCACCTGCACAGGATAAGGACGTTTGCTTCTTTGCCGGGATTCCTCTTGGTTGGGGCGATTCTTGGCCGAGGACTTGCGCGTCATCTTCGTATTAAATACCAGCAAAAAGATAAAGGCAACCACAGCTACTACAATAAAAGCAATGGTCATCGGCGGCCTCCTATTCTCTTTCGGCGTTACGGTACCGTCCCGCCATCTCAGCGACCCGTTTGCCCAAAGAGCGACCTAACGCAAGATCATCCCCCGTTGGAAGGTTGGGCGGCCCATCGGGGTCTGTCTCCACCGGACATGTTACCCCTACGCCGTAATAGGAGCCGTAGAGCGCATTCTCTGTGATGCTAGCGGGCAGGCCTACAATAATCATACCTTGATGAAGCATAGGAGTAATCAAATTCAACAGCGTTGATTCTAATCCACCATGAACGGTAGCGGTTGTGCAAAACACAGCCCCGATTTTGTCCACTAGCTTGCCCTGCGCCCACAGATACCCCAGCCTATCAATCCAACTCTTCAGACCGCTACTGATGGTACCAAAATGACCCGGGCACCCCCATATGATCGCATCTACGCTTACAAGCTCATTCACATCGGCCTCATTTACATGTTTCAACAGTACTTCTGTTTGATCCAGGCGTGCCCCTTCTGCGATCGAGCGAGCGAGACGTTCCGTATGTCCATTTTCACTGTCATATACAATCATGATTCTGGTCGTCATTATGCGCATCATCCTTTGTCAGCAAGATCTTCCTTTTGGCATACGCTCTTAACCTTTCCCAAAACCCATCTGAATATTATGAATCTTTTGACGCATACTTTGAACATCCAAAAATACTAGGGAGGCATGCACAATATGAATTCGCGCGCCATATTAGTTAACCTGCTGGTAATCATCATTATTCTGGCAGGAGGTGGAGCCGCCGCCTATTACTACAATCAGTCCGCCAACTACATAAAAACCGATAATGCCCAAGTGAGCGGACAAGCGGTTACCGTTGCCTCTCCAAGCGCGGGCAAGCTCACAGGTTGGAATGCTGAAGTTGGTAAGACGTACACCGCTGGCAGCACGCTGGGCAGTGTTGAAGGAGGCGGAAGCCGAATTAGCGTTACGATTCCAACTGATGGTACCGTTGTGCAGCAAACGGCTGTCAACAACTCGATAGTCGGGGCGGGTACACCTTTAGCGAAAGCCTTTGATCTGAACAATCTTTGGATTACTGCCAATATAGACGAAACGGCCGTGCAGGATCTCCAGGTAGGTCAGACCGTAGACGTGTATATTGATGCTTACCCAGATACGTCCCTGAGCGGTAAGCTCGAAAAGATCGGTTTGGCGACCGCCTCCACCTTTTCACTGCTGCCTACTTCCAATACCACTGCCAACTATACCAAGGTGACGCAGGTCGTGCCTGTTACCATTTCCATTCAAGGTTACAAGGGGCTGGGAATTATCCCGGGAATGAGTGCGACGATCAGAGTTCACAAGTAGGAGGCTGTCATGGATCAAAAAATGTCCGTCGGACGTATTCTGTCCGTGCTGCTGCTAGGCGCCTTCATTTCGATTTTGAATCAAACGTTGCTGAACGTGGCGATTCCGCACTTGATGAATGACTTCAATGTGTCTGCCACAACCGTTCAATGGCTATCCACCGGATATATGCTGACCAACGGGATTTTGATTCCAATCACCGCTTTTCTCATTGAGTCATTCGGGACACGTGCCCTGTTCATATCCGCGATGGGGTTATTTACTGCCGGGTCTGTCGTCTGCGCTGCCAGCACCGGCTTCGCGCCTATGCTGGTTGGACGCGTGATTCAAGCCAGCGGTGCGGGCATCATCATGCCTGTGGTGATGAACGTGTTCCTGACTGTATTTCCTCCCGAAAAACGGGGGGCTGCTATGGGAACCATGGGGATCGCCATGATGTTTGCTCCGGCGGTAGGACCCACTTTATCTGGCTGGATTGTGGAGCACTACAGTTGGCGGCTGCTATTTTTGTTAGTAATTCCGCTGGCGATCATTGATATTCTGTTTGCTGTGCGCTGGCTCAAAAATGTGTCCAAGCTGACAAAACCGCATTTTGACCTGCTGGGAACCATTTTTTCCACCCTTGGTTTTGGCCTTCTGTTGTATGGCTTTAGTTCAGCTGGAGACAAGGGCTGGAGCAGCAATACAGTTATACTCTCGCTCGCTTTCGGGATCGTGTTTATTGTGTTTTTTGTCGTGCGTGAGCTGAACATGTTGGAGCCTATGCTGGAATTCCGTGTATTTAAATATGATATTTTTACGGTATCTACGCTGGTTGGGGCTACGGTCAATATGACCATGTTCGGCGGGATGCTGCTACTGCCGATCTATTTGCAAAATATACGCGCCTTTACACCGCTGCAATCCGGTCTGCTGCTGTTGCCGGGTGCACTGCTGATGGGTGTGATGTCACCGATATCAGGGGCAGTATTCGATCGTATTGGCGCGAGACCGTTGGCGATCATCGGGCTAATCATTACGGCAGTCACGACATGGGAATTCAGTCTGCTGACCGATGCCACCACCTATGGACATATTATGATCATCTATACGATTCGCAGCTTCGGGATGTCACTGCTGATGATGTCCGTCCAGACGGAAGGGCTCAACCAGTTGCCTCCACATCTCGGCAGCCATGGTACTGCCATGTCCAATACAGTACGGCAAATCGCCGGATCTATCGGTACCGCTTGGCTCATTACTGTAATGAGCAGCCGGACTACGGTTCATATGGCAGATTATGCGAATGTAGCTACCACAGCCAATGTCTCTGTAACGGAAGGCGTATCACAACTGGGACAAACTCTCGCACAAACAGCGGGTATTTCTGCGGAAAGCGGCTCTGCACTCGCGATACAACAGGTATACGGAAGGGCTGTTACAGAATCGACGATCCATGGTATTAATGATGCCTTCATCATTGCAACCGGAATTGCACTGGCGGGATTACTGTTTTCCCTGTTCTTGCGGCGGTCTACACCGCGTCGTAGATAGGCGTACAGCAGTCGCGATTAGAAGTATGAGATAAACTTTGCCTTGCATACAAAATAGACTAACACTACCAAAGAAAGAAGGAGCATTCATCCCCCTTGGATGTAAGAGGGTTGAATGCTCCTGACTGTTTGTAATCTTGTGATTTGTGAATTGGTTTATAGTCTTATGACCGCAATAAGCGCAGGCCGTTCAAAATGACAAGCAGTGTACTACCTTCATGCCCAATGACCCCAAATGGCAGGGCTATATTTTGCACAAAATTACTGATCACCAGCAACACAATGACACTTACCGCGAAGATCATATTTTGTTTGACCACTCGCTGCGCCTTACGCGCCAGTGATATCGTCGGAGCAATCTCCTCAATTCCGTCGTTCATTAGCACCACGTCTGCAACCTCTAGCGCTGCTCCACTGCCATGCATCCCCATGCCCAGCCCTACGGTTGCTGCAGTCAAAGCCGGAGCGTCGTTCACACCGTCGCCGACCATAACGACATGCCCATATTGCTCTCGCAGCATGCGAATATGACTCACTTTGTCCTCCGGCATTAAGCCGGCATATACTTCGTCTACTCCAGACTCTGCCGCGATCGCGGCAGCCGTTTCCGGGCGGTCTCCAGTCAGCATGACGACCCGAATCCCCTGCGCTTGCAGGCGTTTCACAGATTCTCGTGCCTGTGGACGCAGCTCGTCACGTAGCGCCAGCATCCCGGCAATCCGATCATTCGCGAGAATGATGGATACGGTTTTGCCCTCGGCTTCCAGTCGTGCTCGACTTTCTACCCACTCTGGCTCTACTAGAAGACCAGGTTCATCCAGCACGTTCGTGCGACCGATTTTCCATTTTACCCCGCCTATGATGCCTTCCATTCCCCATCCGGTAAGGGCCTGCACTTGCTCGGCTGTGAGCAGCTCTCTCTGTCCCAATTCAGCTTCGGCTTTGGCTACAATCGCTCGCGCCAGCGGATGTAAGGAATAGCTCTCGATTGTTGCGACAATGTGCAATAGCTCATCAGCATCGTAATCTGGGGCGATAATCCAATCCGTGACCACAGGTGAGCCCTTCGTTAACGTGCCCGTTTTGTCAAAAGCAACAACCGAAGTTAATGCCATATTTTCCACATGCGCGCCACCTTTGAACAGGATGCCCCGCCGGGCACGATTGGAAATGGCCGATAACATCACCGGCATAATGGATGACACGAGCGCACAAGGTGAGGCCACGACAAGGAACACCATCGCCTTGTAAAAAGCCGCTGCCCACGTCCAGCCTAATGCTAGGGGTGCACCCACAATGACGATCAGCGTGACGGCAACAACAATTCGGGCGTATACCGATTCGAATGTTTTAATAAACCGCTGGGAATCGGGAACCTCGGTCCGTGCCTCTTCTACCATACGAATGATTTTTGAAAATAAAGTATCTTCCGAGGACTGGCTGACCTCTACATATAGCACGCCTTCTCCATTAATGGTGCCTGCATATACTTCGTCACCTGCCTCTTTGTTTACCGGAACAGATTCCCCGGTAATGGATGCCTGATTCACCGCCGACACCCCCTTGGAGATTCGGCCGTCCGCCGGAATTAGTTCGCCGGGCTTAACCAGCAGCAGGTCGCCTGGTAACAGCTGCTCAATGTCAACCGTTTCTGTTCCGTCGTGAGACAAGCGCAAAGCCGTTTCCGGTTTCAACGCCATGAGCTCGGAAATATCCTTACTGCTGCGCTCGGTGGTATAGCTCTCCAGCGCACCGCTGAGTGCAAAAATAAAGATCAGCATGGCTCCTTCATTCCAGTAGCCAATGGCCGCAGCTCCTAAAGACGCAGCGATCATAAGTAAATTAACATCCAGATCATGTTCTCGGATCAGGGTTTCAATCCCTTCTCTGGCTTTGGACCAGCCTCCAAGGGCATAAGACACTACATAGAGAATGATGGATAGCCATTGCCACCAATGTGAGACTCCCCATGCCATCAGCATTAGCATTCCACTGCCTAGAGCAGCCTGCATCTCCTTATTTTTCAGCATGCTTTTGAGCTGAAATTGCGGTTTGCGATTGGGACCGGGTCGTCCGCTGCCACTGTTTTTTGAAAGTGCTCGGTTAGAGGGAGACAATGTATCTTGTAATCGTTGAACTGCTTGCATCTTGTCACGTTCCTTTCCATTTTTTGTTCCTTGTACTTGCATCTCATTGAGAATGATATCCATTGTTAAGTGCCCTAAAATAGCACATGCTGCTTCGGGAAGCCCGAAGCAGCATGTTTGGCAATGAGAATGATAATCATTTTTGCATCTATACAATTATTTTGCTTTAGAGAAACTTTTGTTTTATTATATACCCTTTCTTTTCCGCTTGTAAACTGCTAATAGCCTAAATAAAAAAAGATACCCGCGCAAACAACGCAGGTATCCTCTATATTTCAAAGCGTTCTATTCAGGATTTGCAAAATTCGATTCCAGTCGCTCCAAAGTGCAATATATAGACGAACTAGACCATTTCGATCTATATATTGTTCATTGAAAGTCGCTTACTGAATCTTTGCAAAATCCTCTATCACATGAATTCAGGTTATCTTCAGGCTATAGTGGAAACTTCCACGCATGAGGGTGTGCAGTTTCTGAAGTGTGTTGACGATTGGCTTGCTGTTGCAGTCTCCAACGCGCAGCCGCAAGACGTACAGCAGGAACTGTTGAATCCGAGCAAATGACCCCCGTCAGTTCGTTCTCCCAGATCCAATTCCCATCCAGGGACTGGTGAATTTCATCTATCGCCACCCATATAGGAAGCTCGGGCTTTACACGCCGAACAGCTTCCATTATGCGTTTTATCGTATCATTAGCATTCTCATGACCGTCAACAACGGATGGAATCAGCGAACCCCCAGCTCTGTTGTCATCAGATGGAACTGGTATGACTTCTAAAATGACCGTATCGGCAAAGCGTGCCAAATCTGCGGCTTGAGCCGCCTGCTTGGTCTGTCGTGCGCTCACTTCGAACATGCTATCAGCATTGGCCGACTTTTCCGACTGTACGGATTGCTCACTCCATGTATGGCCTGCATTAGGCACCAAACTTGCATCAACCGTCAAAAGTACACCTACCCGATATGGAACGCATCGCAGACGCCCACACAACGTTTGCTCGGCAACGCCGTCGATCCAGTCCCGGATGGTCTGGAACTGGTTGAGGTCAGTCGGATTGCGCACCATAATCTCCAGCCGTGGTTCTCCCCCCTGGCGCATGCTCCGCAACGCTGCACGCAGTAATGCCTCCAGCTGCATATCCTGCAGACTTCCGATGCCCACTGCATTGTTTTGCTCAGTCAAAGCTATAGTCAGCGGCAATCCGTCCAGCAACTCAAACAAGCCCTCGTACTCTGTTTCCAGCAGGCCAATGATTCGTCGGGACAGATGTTCACACAATCCAGGCAAACCAGATGCTTTATTAAATGATGTGTACGTATCGGATGCACGGGAACCAGGAACAAGGATGGGATCGGGCTCCCCGTCAGGGGCATGAATCTTTTGTCCAGACTCTGCCGCTTCCAAATAGGCATAGCATAATTCCCTCACGCGGCCGGATTCCAGTGACAATGGACCATGCAGCAGACTATAACCGTCAAGACTACCTATTCCTGATGCTTCCTCTGTACTTTTACGACTCATACTTGCAGGAGCATCCGCATAAAGCCGTATGGAGGTGTCGCTGTATTCATCGCTCCATTTTAGTAGTGTGTCCATGGCTTGCACTGTATCATTGCCGTTATTCAGCATCGGCTCTCCAAGTAATTCCGGGTTTGCAGCCAGCAATGCCTCCGCTCGACTGATTGCACCCTGCTCGGCTAAACTAACCAGCCAGCCCAATGGATCTTCCTCCTGTGCAGCAGATACTTGATGGCTTCCTGCTCTTAGCGTCTCCATAGCCAATCTCCGTGTAGTAGACTCCATACCTGACTCTGGAACGTTGCAATCCCGGCTGTTTATGCCACCCAACAGCTCTGCGAATACATGCATCAGTTTAGCCTCCATGCTAGTAATCCATCCTTTCTTTCGTCAGCAAGTTGGCACACACGAATTCGAGTACCCCTCCAAATAAAGAAAACGCTTACTTATTACTGACCAACCGAATGTTACATGGGTCTTACTTATAAAGTCCCTACCTTAAACGTATTAGACCCTCCCCACATTTATACATCTCTGTGCAACTACGATATATGAGAAAAATAGGGCCCTATACTGCTGAAAGCACATGTCTACACAAAAAAGGCTGCTATAAAAACACCCCCTGTTTTCATAGGATGTCTACATCCAATGTTAACGGGGGTGTTCCCTTTTTATTCGTCAGAACCAATCTTCAGCACACGCATCACATTTAATACGGCTAGCAGTGTTACACCTACGTCGGAGAATACAGCCTCCCACATAGTAGCAATACCAAATGCGCCCAATGTGAGAAATACTGCTTTGACACCTAGCGCAAATATAATGTTTTGCCATACGATACGGCGTGTGCGTTGGGCAATATGAATCGCCGTCACCAGCCTTGAAGGCTCGTCGTTCATGATTACGATATCTGCTGCTTCAATCGCAGCGTCCGAACCCAAACCGCCCATCGCTACACCAACATCTGCCAAAGCTAGTACAGGTGTATCATTAATTCCATCGCCTACAAACAAGATTTTATCGCTCGGTTTTTTACTTGCAGACAACTGCTCAATGGCTTCGGCTTTATGCTGAGGCAACAGTTCTGCCCGTACTTCATCCAGACCTAACTGACGTCCTACAGCCTCGGCAACTGTCCGATTGTCACCTGTTAGCATGATGGTTTTGACCACCCCCAGCTTTTTCAGCGAAGCAATCGTTTTGGCCGCATCCTCCCTAACCTCATCCGATATCAGAATGCAGCCAGCATACGTTCCGTCTACAGCCACATGTACGACCGTTCCTTCATCCATTGGCCCTGCTTGCTGCGCCACATTAAAAGCAATACGCTCCCGCTCCATCAGCTTAACGTTTCCGGCCAATACCTTGTGCCCATCGATCTGGGCCTGAATCCCTTGGCCGGATATTTCGCTATATTGCTGCACTCGCTCCGTTAGAAGTTCATTGCCATAAGCTTCACGCAAGGAAGCTGCGATAGGATGCGTGGAGTGCATCTCGGCCAATGCAGCAGTCTCCAGCAGACTTTCCTTCGTAAAAGCTTCGGCAGGATAAATCCCGGTCACGTGGAACACACCTTTGGTGAGCGTACCTGTTTTATCAAAAACAGCGTACTTTACATGATTCAGGGCTTCAAGATAATTACCGCCCTTGATCAGCACACCTGAACGGGAGGCTGCCCCGATTCCGCCAAAGAAGCCCAGTGGAATGGACACCACCAGCGCACACGGACAAGAAATAACGAGGAAGACAAGCGCACGATATAACCAATCTGCAAACTGTGCGCCCGGCACAACAAGCGGAGGAACAACTGCCAACAACAACGCTACAATAACCACTACAGGAGTATAATATCTGGAAAATTTCGTGATAAACTTTTCAGTCGGCGCTTTTTTGGCACTCGCATTTTGCACCAGTTCCAAAATTTTAGAGACAGCAGATTCACTAAATTCCTTGCTGACCTCTACCGTCAGAAGTCCATTCGTGTTCACAAATCCACTCATCACACTGCTTCCCGGCTCAACGGTACGAGGCACAGATTCACCGGTCAACGCCGAGGTATCGACATGCGATTTACCTTCTACAACCTTACCATCCAGCGGGATCTTCTCACCCGGCTTGATTACGATCAAATCTCCAACGCGAATCTCTTCTGGAGACACCCTCCGTACGGACTCAGCGGTCTTCAGGTTGGCATAGTCTGGCCTAATATCCATCAGATCACTGATGGACTTGCGTGAACGGTTAACTGCAATGCCTTGGAATAGCTCTCCGATTTGATAAAAGAACATGACAGCTACGCCTTCGGGGTATTCCCCAATAGCAAATGCACCCACCGTAGCCAGCGTCATCAGGAAATACTCGTCAAAGGCCATTCCACGCACCAAGCTACGTGCAGCCTGCAAGACAACATCACCGCCAACGATGATATATGCCACTAAAAATAGAGCCAGCTTGCCCACACCTTCAACAGGTAACCACCAGGCAACAGCTGCAATAACCGCTCCTATGGACAGACGCGCAATCATACGGCGCATACCGTCCGTACCATGATCATGCGTATGCCCGGCATGGCTATCATCATCATGCGAGTGCGAATGTGAGTGAGCATGGGTAGCTTCACCATGATCGTGCACTGCATGGTGATTGTGATGTACGTGTGTATGATTACCGTGGTCGTGCCCATCGTGCGCGCCATGCGCTTCATGGCTGTGGCCACCATGACTGTGAGCACCATGCTGTCCATCATTGTGATTATGTCCTTCACCATCATGCTCATGACCACATGCGCAATCCTCTGTGCAGCTTGCCTGTGCGGCACCAACGCTGCTTCGGCTGTCTTCGCGCAGGCGTCCACCGGCACTTTTGGCAACCATCCGAACATGAGGCTCAAGTCTATGAACCTTCCGTTCCGTTTGGCGAAAAACCTCTTCTTTTTGATCCGAAGTTGTGGTCATCGTCAACGTTTTTGTTACAAAATTGACCGAGCAATCCAAGACCCCTTCTATTTTACTGACTCCATTTTCAATTTTGAGAGCACAGTTGGCGCAATCCAAACCTTCCAAAATCCATTCATGCCGTTCATTTCTTTTTAGAGCATCCATAATAATTGGCCTCCAATTAGCTATATATGAGCAACTGTTCATATATTATTTGTTAAGGTCATTATATTCAGGTTTAGGGGTAAAAGTCAATGATCATAGCCCTTATTAACAAAAAAAATCAACTTCAATGGACAAGCACCAAAAGAGCGCCAATTGCTTGGCGCCCTGCTGTTGGTTTGTCAAAAATCATTGATGTGATATGTGCTGATGGGTTTGCAAAAAAATCTGCTCCACATGATTATCATCCAGTGAATAAAACACTGTCTTGCCTTCCTTGCGTCGTTTGACAATACGCAGGTTGCGCAAATAACGAAGCTGGTGGGATACCGCAGATTGGCCCATGTTCAACACCTGTGTTAAATCATGAACACACAGTTCCTTTTGGGCCAGGGCATAAATCAGCTTAATCCGTGTCGGGTCACCCAGCGCCTTAAACAGCTCCGACATTTTGTATGCGATGGAATCCTCAACAAGGGAAGATTTTATGCGCTCAATTTCCTGATCTGAACCGTGACAAGCCGGCTCGCAATCCAAAGCTTCCGTTTCAGAATTCATCCTTTTTCACCCCGTGTATTTCGACTTGATGCTCCTATTATAGCAAATTCGTAGAATTTACGAATAGCTTATATTACAGCTTGCCCTGTAACGGAAATTTTCTTATTTCAACGTTTTTAATACTTCATCACGGTAAGGAATTATTTCTTTTATCTGTTGATCACGCAATTTTACTGCAAATGCCGGATCAACCAGCAATGCACGTCCAACTGCAACCAAATCAAATTCCTCTCGTTCTAGTAACTCCACGAGCTGCTCTAGTCTGGCCTCTACATTACTGGATTGCTCAGTCTGACGATTATCATTTTTCTCCAAATCACTTAAAAAGGCCTTCTCCAAACCAACAGATCCCACTGTAATCACTGGCTTGCCTGTTATCTTTTTCGTCCAAGCTGCCAGATTTAGATCTGAGCCTTCAAATTCCGGTTCCCAGAAACGGCGACTTGAACAATGGAATACATCCACTCCGGCCTTCACTAATGGAGCAAGAAACTGTTCAAGTTCCTGTGGTGTCTGTGCCAGCTTTTCTCCATAATGGTACATCTTCCACTGGGAGAATCGCAGTACAATTGGAAAATCCGGACCCACTGCACGGCGACAAGCTTCAATAACCTCGACCGCAAACCGGGTCCGCTGAACCAAATCGCCTCCATATTGATCGGTACGCTTATTGGTTTTATCCCAAAAAAATTGATCTATTAAATAGCCATGCGCTCCATGAAGTTCAATGCCGTCAAACCCCACCTGCTTGGCATCGGTAGCGGCCTGAGCAAAGGCTGCGATGATATCCGCAATTTCCGCCTCCGTCAATGGCTCAACTACCTTTTCTCCGGCGGGAGAAATACCCGAAGGACCGACAGGCAATGCCTCGGGATTCGGTTGGTTATCCGCACCTATTTTCCGGGCCGTACCCACATGCCAAAGCTGCGGTATAATTTTGCCACCTGCCGCATGGACCTCCTCTACTACCTTGGCCCACCCCTTTAACCCTTCACCATAAAAGTTAGGGATGCCTGTGTGCTCCACAGCTGCGGGATGATTGATAGCCGTTCCCTCCGTAATAATCAATCCAACAGCATTTTCCGCACGACGACGATAATACGCAGCAACCTCAGGTCCTGGAACACCTTGGGGAGAAAAATTTCGTGTCATGGGAGCCATAACGATCCGATTGGGAAGCGATAAGTTACCTATCTTAAAAGGTTTAAACAATATTTCGGTGTTCATGACGTTTTCCTCACTCTCCATTAGTATTATCTTTTTCACTCTTCTGTTATACAATTCCATTTTACACACATGCAAACTTGAGTTCAAGAAGCCACAGTTTAATTTCAGCAGGCCCTTTACAAAAAAAGAAGAAGCGGCATAGAGCCGCTTCCTCTTTGTGTTATTTATTAGTGTGCTACCATGTTGTATTCCATAATCCATACAGAACCGCCAACGACGGTCAACAGGATCACTATACCAAAGATTAAAGTCATCACATTCCAACGTGGTCCATTGCTTTCACGAATGTGCATGAAGAAGAATAGCTGAACCAGAAATTGCAGCACTGCCGCGGCTAAAATAACAACCATCGTCGAAGTGCGGCTCAACATATGATTCATAACCACGCCGAGAGGAATGATGGTCAGTACGATGGACAGAATAAATCCGATAACATAGGATTTCACTGAACCGTGAGAATCATCATGACCATGCGAACCTGCTCCTGATTGATGCTGTGCCATCTACATCACCCCCATCAAATAGACAACTGTCAGCAAGAAGATCCAGACAGCGTCCAAAAAGTGCCAGTACAAGCTCAATGCCGAAACTTTGCCCTTCGTCTCTGGAGTAAGTCCGCGTTTTTTCAACTGGAACATAAGTCCAATCATCCAAACCAGACCTAACGAAACGTGAAGTCCGTGTGTTCCGACCAAGGTGAAGAATGCCGACAAGAACGCACTGGTTCCAAAATTAGCACCTTCATGTACGATTTCAACAAACTCGTAAACTTCAAAACCGATAAAACCAAGACCCAGGATTGCCGTCACGATTAACCAGTTGATTAATCCCTTCATGCTTCCTTTGTTCATAGCCAACACAGCCAGACCACTTGTGAAGCTGCTTGTGAGCAAGAGGAACGTTTCAATAATAACGCCCGTCATGTTAAACAGCTCTGCGCCACCTGGTCCTCCGGCTGTGTTGTTCCGAAGGACAACGAAGGTTGCGAACAAGGTACTGAACAGGATTACGTCCGTTACGAGGAAGATCCAAAAACCAAGCATCTTCAATTCTTGCGGATCGTGATGCCCGTGGTCATGATCATGGCTGTGATGTGCTGCTGCTTGTGCCATTATACAGACCCCCTTATTGCCGCTTCCGTGCGTTTTACTTCATCCGCAGGGATATAGTAGTCGCCATCA
Source organism: Paenibacillus sp. ALE2 (assembly GCF_054113385.1). Taxonomy (NCBI): domain Bacteria; kingdom Bacillati; phylum Bacillota; class Bacilli; order Caryophanales; family Paenibacillaceae; genus Paenibacillus; species Paenibacillus sp. ALE2. Next base: position 2,548,696 of record NZ_CM134213.1, on the reverse strand, counting down.
TAAGAGAAGAACGAACGGCAAATCATACAAATTGCTACGCCGATCAGCCCTGGAATATAGAAGAACGACCATCCAAATACGAAACCGAAACCTGCAATGAAAAAGAATACCGACATAATGAATGGAATCGCCGAGTTTTTCGGCATATGAATCGCTTCAATTGGCGGTTGCTTTCTGAAGATACCTTTTGCACGTTTATCTTTTTCTGCCCACCAGTCATCGCGTTCTTCTACTTGCGGAATGGTAGCAAAATTGTATTCCGGTGCAGGTGAAGGAATTGACCATTCCAACGTGTGACCACCCCAAGGGTCGCCAGTTGTATCCTTCAGCTTGCGGTAATTTTTGATACCCAGAAGAATTTGAAGAACCTGGAACAAGAAACCAATCCCCATCAGGAATGCCCCAACGGTTGACACCATGTTAAGCGGCTGCCAGCCAGTATCCCAGCCGTAAGTGCTCAGACGACGTGTCATACCCATCAGACCGAGGGAATATTGCGGAATGAAACATACATAGAACCCGATATTCCAGAACCAGAAAGCCCATTTACCAGGCGTTTCAGGCAATGTGAAACCGAACATTTTTGGCCACCAGTAGTACAGACCTGCCAGGTAACCGAACACTACCCCACCAATCAGAGCAGAGTGAAAGTGAGCGATCAGGAAGTAACTGTTATGGAACTGGAAGTCCGCAGGCGCTACAGATAACATGACGCCCGTCAAACCTGCAATCAGGAAGTTCGGAATAAATGCAATAGACCACATCATCGGAGTTTTAAATTCGAGTTTACCCCGGTACATCGTGAACAGCCAGTTAAATACTTTAACCCCTGTCGGTATTGCGATAACCATCGTCGAAATCGCAAAGAATGCATTAACATCTGCGCCTGATCCCATTGTGAAGAAGTGATGCGCCCACGTGAAGAAGGACAGGATCGCAATAATGAACATGGCGTAAACCATGGATTTGTAACCAAACAATTTCTTTTTAGAGAATACGCTGATAACCTCGGAATAAATACCGAAGGCTGGCAATACTACAATGTATACCTCAGGGTGACCCCACATCCAGATCAAGTTGATATACATCATCGGGTTACCGCCGAAATCAAGGGTAAAGAAGTGTCCTCCTCCAAAGCGGTCAAGGAATAGCAAAGCTAAAGTAACCGTCAGAATCGGGAACGCGAAAATGATAATAACACATGATGAAAATACGGACCACGTAAAGACAGGCATTTTCATCCAAGTCATACCAGGTGCGCGCATTTTAATGATGGTAACAATAAAGTTGATCCCTGTAGCCAATGAACCTATACCGGAAATCTGAATACCCCAGATATAGAAGTTCTGACCGACGCCAGGACTAAATTGCAGTTCTGAGAGCGGTGGATAACTCAACCAGCCTGCATCTGGCGAACCGCCAATAACGAAGGACAAGTTGAACAACATCGCACCCATAAAGAAAAGCCAGAAGCTCAATGCGTTCAGGAAAGGAAACGCAACGTCGCGCGCACCAATTTGAAGGGGTACGGCGATGTTAAACAAACCAAACATCAACGGCATCGCCATAAACAAGATCATGATTGTGCCGTGAGTTGTAAAAATTTGGTTGTAATGCTCAGGATGTAAGAGTGTCACATCAGGTGTAGCAAGTTGAATACGCATCAATAATGCATCCACGCCTCCGCGGAATAACATCAAGATGGCCGCAAGAATATACATAATACCGACTTTTTTATGGTCAACCGTAGTCAACCAGTTTTTCCAAAGCCAGCCCCATTTTTTGAAATAAGTGAGCACAAACACGATCCCGATCGTTGCTAGTGCGATGGAAACGTCCGCTCCATAGATCATCGGGTCTCCAGTAACGAAGAAAGTGGATGCAAACTCTTTTATTTTGTCAAGCATTGGGGGCCTCCTTCCCTATAATCATTTTAATTGTGTCCGCTCATATTCATATGACTCATATCCATTTCGGCATGCTCTTCTGTGCCGGTCTTGGATGAATCTTCTGTGGATGTAGCTTCACCATGTCCAGCATGGGGGTTAGAAGAGCCTTCCACTACATACTTGTTGACAATCTCTTTGAACAAGCCGTCTGGAATCGAAGAATACTCATCAGGCTGGGACAAACCTGGTTTTGCAAGCGCCAAATAGCCGTCTTTCGTCAGCGGCTTAGACTGCTTCTTGATGTCAGCGACCCAGTTTTTATACTCTTCATCCGACTGGACTTCTACATCAAAACGCATTTGTCCAAAATGCTCACCGCTAAAGTTTGCACCCGAGCCAAAGTAAGTTCCTTCGTGATCGGCCTGCAAATGCAGTTTCATGGCCATGCCTGACATGGTGTAGATTTGACCGCCCAATTGCGGAATCCAGAACGAGTTCATCGGAGCGTCAGCAGTCAGTTCAAAACGGACTGGAACACCTTTGGGAATGTGAACTTGGTTAACTGTAGCTATACCTTCCTCTGGGTACATAAAGAGCCATTTCCAGTCCAATGAGGTTACTTGAATCGTTACTGGCTTTTGCGTGCTTGCAATCGGCTTGGAAGGCTCCAGCATGTAGGTATATCTCGCAGTGATGACCGCAATAATACAGATAACGATAATCGGAATAGCCCACCATGTGGTTTCCAGCTTTTTGCTGTCATCCCAATGGGGTTGATACTTCACCTTGTTTGTTGGGGTATCGCGATACCGCCAAACGATGAAGAAGGTCAAAATCATAACCGGTACAATTATAAGCGCAGACAATGCAGTTGTAAGAATGATCAGCTCTTTTTGTGCTTGCCCAATTGGTCCTTTCGGATCGAAAACAACGTATTTTCCGCCAGCATAAAAACACGTCCAGATGAGCAATGCTACCGTGAGCACGGTCAAAACCAACGCAATAATCGCTTTTGGTTTTTTGTTCATGTTGTTCCCCTCTCCTTAAAATAGTAAATTACTCAAAACTAACGAACTCCTGTAATGTTGCCCTTATATAAGATAGCAGAAAAGCGGCCACTTTTTTTATTGTTAACAGAATTGTCGATTATTTGTCCGTTTTTTGTGAAAAACCTCTCTAAAAATAAAATTTCTCTTGCAAATTCAAAATTTCTTTTTAATTCAAAAATGACATATAAAAACGTTAATTATGCATCTTGAAGTATCTTAAAAAAGCTATACTAAAGCAAAAATCGGGACTCCTTACAGTTATCATCCTACACTGCTCGAAGCCCCGCGCTGTTGTTTTCGTTATCAGTTTTACATCATCTTTTCAATTGTATTAACGATGTCCGTTCTCTTGGTCTTCCTTCTTGCGGGCAATGACAAATGATTTCCCGATTAGAAAAATGAAAATTCCGGCAGCAAAGGCGCCAATGCCTGTCATTAGATAGATATTACGATCGGTTAAATTCCCTATATCAAGCAAAATAAGAATAATACCTACAATGCAAGCGATCAAAGAAATAACAGATACCGTGCGGCTCATTTGGTTATCCCTTGATCCTGATTTTCTAAAATTCGAAGCCATACCCTCCACTCCCTCTAGTTTAAAATGGTTAAAAAGTGCCCTCGTCAGGTATTTTTTTCAGTATGCACATTTTTTATTTTTTTATTCCTGCCGGTCTCTATATACTAGAACCATCTGTAATTCATCTTGGCTATTATTACCCCAGAGGACCTCCTATTTAAACAAACGGGAGCGGAGGCAGACCTAAATTTGCTTTATATTCAGATCATTTCTCTTTGTTTAGCGTCTAGTCTCCAACCAGTTATTACTTACTACATTTCGATACCAATAGTAACTTTCCTTGGGGGTGCGGACCTGTGTGCGAAAATCGACATGAATCATGCCAAATCTCATATTATACCCCTCTGCCCACTCAAAATTGTCCAAAAGTGACCATGCCATATAGCCTTTAACATGAAGACCATCATGAATTGCCCGGTGCACCTGCACCAAATGCTGCTGCATGTAGGAAATTCGACGATCATCTTGCACCTTTCCGTTTACGACCTCATCATTGATACAAGCCCCGTTCTCTGTGATGTAAATATCGATGTTACCGTATTTTTGCAAATAATGTAGTACCTCATACAGCCCACGTGACTCCACCGGCCAGCCGATATCTGTTACAGGTAGTCCCATATTGATTTCTTCAGATTGAAGAAATCCCGCCTCCGGATTAAATCGATTAACCGACATACTATAATAATTGATACCAATCATATCAATTGGCTCACCGATAATGTCCATATCTCCATCTTGTATAGGTACGGTAGCTCCCTGCTCCGCAAACCAGTCTACCAAAAACTGAGGATACGAGCCTTGATAAATAGGCTGGAGAAACCAGTCACTGTGCAGGGAAATCGTGCGTGCACAAGCCGCTTTATCTTCCTCAGAAGTGCTGTAAGGAACAGCCCAGGAGACATTGGGAGCGATACCGATCTGGCCGCTGGTGCCAAGCTCGCGGAATCGGCGTACAGATAAACCATGTGCAACCAGCAGATGATGTCCTACATCAATCGCAGTCTGAAGATTCGTCAGACCCGGGGCATGAACTCCCAGCATATTGGATAAAAAGGCGATACACCACGGTTCATTGAATGTCAGCCAATGCTGTATTTTACCGTGAAACTCACGGAACATCGTTTCCGCAAACTGGACAAATGCCTGAATTGTGCAACGATTTCCCCACCCTCCGGCATCCTGTAGCGCCTGAGGCAGGTCCCAGTGATACAGTGTACAAAACGGTTCAATTCCGTTGTCATTCAACAAATCAACTACACGATGATAATAGTCCAATCCCTCTTGATTGACTTCACCATCACCATTAGGGAATATACGTGACCAGGACACCGAGAAACGATATGTACGAATGCCCAGTTCCTTCATGAGACGGATATCTTCTTCGTAACGATGATAGCTGTCACAAGCTACATTGCCGTTATCACCGTTGAACACTTTGCCAGGCGTATGGGCAAAGGTATCCCAGATCGACAACCCTCTTCCATCCTCCTGGTAAGCCCCCTCGATTTGGTAGGCGGCCGTTGCGGTACCCCACATAAAGTCCTGCGGAAATTGAAAAATAGTCATTGTGTCTCTTCCTCTCCCTCAATTATAATCGTATATTCATTCGTTGTTTCCTGCTTTTTGGTAAAAGTCCATGACAAAATAAATCCTCCGTGCTTGGGATCAGGCTGAGCCCGACGATCATCAACGCTAAACGGATGTGCACTGCGAATCGTACAGCTTCCCGTCTGGACCGATGTGGTAAGCTCCGCACGGACGAGCCGCGAACCGGACCATTCCATGCTGACCGTAATTCCGCCACGCCCTTTCAAGCCGCTGACCCGTCCCTCCGGCCATGCCGATGGCAGGGCAGGCAATAGCGTCAGCTCGCCCGGGCGGCTTTGCAGCAGCATTTCTGCGATGCCTGCCGTCGCACCAAAGTTACCGTCGATCTGAAAAGGCGGGTGAGCGTCGAATAAATTAGGGTAGATCGACCGCGACAGCAACGTGCGAACATACCGATGCGCAGTGTCGCCATCTTCCAGCCGGGCGTACAGGTTAATCAACCAGGCACAGCTCCACCCGGTATGACCGCCACCATGATCGAGCCGGCGGCGTAGCGATATGCGAGCCGCCTCAGCCAGCTCTGGAGTATAGCGGATATGGATCTGTCGGCCGGGGTAAAGCCCGAAAAGATGCGAAACATGTCGATGCCCAGGCTCCGCTTCCTCAAAATCGACCATCCATTCCTGTAACTGACCGTGACGGCCGATTTGATAGGGTATTAATCGTTCCCGTGTCTCTTCGCAGCGTCTACGGAACTCATCGTCTAACTCCAACAGTTCCGCGGCCTGAATACAGTTGCTCAATAGCTCCCGAATCAGCGTCATGTCCATCGTAGAGCCCATGGATATGCTGCAATCCTCGCCTTCGGGCGTGATGAATTTATTTTCAGGCGAAGTGGAGGGGGACGTTACAAGCCGACCATCCGGGCCCTCCACAAGCCAGTCTAAGCAAAAGGCCGCCGCCCCCTTCATAAGCGGATAAGCCTGTTCTGCCAAATAGGTTGTATCCAAGGTGAACAGATAACGCTCCCATAGGTGAGCGGTTAGCCATACACCCCCAAGCGGCCAAAATGCCCAACTGGCATGGCCACCTGACGGTCCGGCGTTTCGCCACACATCAATATTGTGGTGAGCTGTCCATCCTTGAGCCCCATAATTGATGGAAGCGACCCTGCGTCCCGTACGACCGACTTCTCCAATCATGTGCAGCAATGGCTCATGGCACTCGGCAAGATTACACACCTCTGCGGGCCAATAGTTCATCTGTGTATTAATATTGGTTGTATAGTTACTGTTCCACGGCGGCTGTACCCGGTCATTCCAGATGCCCTGAAGATTGGCGGGCTGACTGCCCGGACGTGAACTGCCCATTAGCAAATAACGGCCATATTGGAATAACAGCACTTCCAGCCCCCGGTCTGCCTGACCTTTCTGATAGCGTTCTAATCGCAGATCCGTCGGGAGAACGAACTCGTCAGTTAGCGTGTCACTTCCCAGTTCTAATGCAACACGGTCAAACAGCTTCCGGTGATCCTGCTCATGGCGTTGCCGCACCTGCTCACTTCCTAGCGAAATCGCTCCGTCTAGAATGACTTTGCATGCTTCTGCCGACTCTGTTGCATCACTATTCGGCATAGCCTGAAATCCCCGAAATCCGGTAGCCGCTGCCAAATACACCGTGATTTTATCCGCGTCCGAGATGATTAACGCTCCGTCATCCCTCGTCGTCAAGGTTCCTCCCTCGGGAATAACCCTCGCCTGAACTGCAAAAGCCATCCCCAAATCATTTTCGTAAACGACAGACTGTGGATGATCACCGTGATAATTAGATTCCACATGACTGGGCGCTCGTCCAGTCAACGTAATGAAGTCCCTGGTCGGTTCCTCGGATGGATCGTTATCGTTGGCTCCTTTGCAGGAATCACCAAGCGCATCCTCTCCAACTTCATCCTCACAAGGATGGGGGGTAGTCATACGCACAGATGCATGGATTTTTCCGACCTTATTCGCAGTCAGTGACACCATAATGACTCCATCAGGTGCACTGGCGATAACTTCGCGAGTATAGTGGACTCCATCACTCTGAAAAGTGACCACTGCCGTTCCGGTCTGCATATCCAGTTCCCGTTCATAATGCGCAATCTCCCCTAGGTTCTCCTGTGTAATCCACAAATCTCCTAAAGGCTGGTAGGCTTCTGTATCTCGACCCAGCATGTTCGAATTAATCAGTTGCTCTGCTTCCTTGTATTTTCCATCTGCAATCAGCTTTCTGGCAGGCTCTAAATATCGCAATGCATCATACTGAACGCCATCTCTGGGAAATCCGGACCAGAGCGTATCCTCGTTTAATTGCAAATGCTCCTCTCTGATCCCGCCAAATACCATAGCTCCCAGCCGTCCATTGCCGACTGGCAATGCTTCCTCCCATACCTCAGCAGGCTGGCGATACCATAACCGTAGGGACTGTGGTCTTTCGCCTTTCGTCAACTCAAACCCTCCCTCATCAAGGTCAGACAAAGCGCTGAACCCATATTGCCCATGGCGCATGCGCTCTGTCACTCCGAGATTTCAAAGTTTGGAAAATATGGACTCGTTATTTAGCAGCCTTCCCACTCCATAACTCCACTCTGTCCTTCACCAGTTGCGTGTATTGCTGTTCCATTTGGACAGCTCCGGCGGCATCCAGTTCTTTAATCATGTTGTCGTATACCGTATCAAAATTGGAAACTGGTGTTAAAATGGCTTCCGGTATACGTTTGCGGATTATGTCTGTCGTCTTTTTAAATGTAACGTTATAGTTGGATTCATTGTCTGTCGTCAGGTTATAGGCTGCGCCCCAAGGCTTCACATCAAATTCTTCTTTTCCTGGAAACAGTTCCTTCCACGTTTTTACGCCATACGCTTTCAGTGATTCTTTCTCCGGCTTCGAATAAGCCGCGATAATTTGTTCTGGGAATTTGGCAGTGTAGTAGTTACCCGTAGAGTCCTTCACTCCGTCCCCATAGTGTCCGCTCATTAATGTGTACAAGTCTATTCCAGTGGATTTATTGAAGCTGGTTGTATTGTTCGTTTTTTGATCCAATACATCGGCAGGAATGACGCGTTTGCCGTCTTTGATTTCATAGTGCTTGCCTTCGATCCCCCAGTTCACTAGCACCTGTCCTTCATCGGAAGCTAAATAATCCAGAAATTTAATAGCCCGCACCGGGTCCTTGCAACTTTCCGTAATCCCTACACCATAACCGGACGCAAAACCTGTATCCTGAAAGGAACGATCCTTATATTCCTCCGAAAGTGTAACTGGAAAATGTGCATAGCTGGCATCAGCCTTGCCTGACGCTTTTAATGCATTTTCGGCATCCTGATAACCCCACTCTTGGTCGATCAGACCCAGGACACGGCCGCTGGCAATTTTGGATTTGTATTGGTCACTTTTTTGTACAAACGAATCTTTATCGAGCAGCCCTTCATTGTACATGTGGTTTAACCAACGGAAATATTCTTTTTCTTCCGGACGTTTGTAATGAAGCTTGGCTTCAAAAGTTTTGGGATCAATAAAATATTCACCATCATCCGGCGCCCCAGTTGTCTGGAAAGCAGGGTTCGTTACGGTAATCATAATTCTCCAGTCGTCTGCATCCAGCGTGAGAGGGATCGTTTTTTTGCCATTAATCGTCGGATGTTTGGCTACATAGGTTTTGAGCACGTTTTCAAAATCCTGCAATGTTCTTACCTTGGGATATCCCAGTTCCTTGAGCACCTTATGCTGAATTTCAAATCCCCCCGTCGCGTCAAAACTCTCCTGTCCCACCCCTGCATACGTAGGAATAACATAGATGGCTTGATCCTTATTGCTGTATTTCAGCCGATCCATATAGGGGCCGTATAGCTTTTTGAGATTGGGTGCGTGATCGTTGATCAGATCGGTCAGATCAATCATAGCCCCCGCATCCACAAGCTTGCTAATATTTGCTTTAGGAGAGACCAGGTCTGGGTATTCCCCACTTGCTGCCATCAAAGCAATCCGGTCATCCCCACCTCCGCCGCTGACATCAAATTCCGCATTCAAGGTTACACCTGTTTTCTTGGTGATTTCCTTGCCTATTTCATCTTTCATTCCATTCCATTGCGGGCTTGTATCTGCTCCGAAGAAGCTAAACGTAATTGGGTCTGTGCCGCTGGATGAGCCTTCTTTCGCTGTTTTATCGCTTCCACCGCAACCTGCAAGTGCGGCAAGCGATACGGCGAGCAAGGGAATTAGTGCAAATCTGGACCAGTGTTTTTTCATGTTCAAAACCTCCTGCATTTCTAGGATTTTATCGTTGTGGATTGACTGCTACGATTGGATTGTTATGATTTAACAGCTCCCAGTGTCATACCGCCTACAAAATATTTTTGTAGGAATGGATATACGAGCAAAATCGGAAGCGTGACGGTAATCGTGATTGCCATTTTAATCGACTCTGGCGAAATCTGAGCCATTTGCTTAGCCATATCGTTGCTATTCGCCATATTGGCGCCGCCTTGCTGCGTACTTTGCAGTATCTTCATCAGCTCAAATTGCAGCGTTGTCCACTGCGCGGCGGTTCCATTGTACAAGTACGTATCAAACCATGCGTTCCATTGATTTACCGCTAAAAAAAGGGCAATTGTCGCCAGTACAGGCTTGCACAGCGGTAAAATAATCTTCCAATATATCGTAAAGTCATTGGCTCCATCCAGCTTGGCAGACTCTTGTAGCGCATACGGCAAACCATCCATAAAGGAACGAATGACAAAAACATTAAACGCGCTGATCAGCCCCGGAAAAATATACACCCAGAACGTGCCCAGCAAATGTAAATCACGCATCAAAATAAACACAGGCACCATTCCGCCGGAAAAATACATCGTCAACGCCAGAAACGTGGATATGAACTTGCGCGCGCGGAAATCGACCCGACTCAGCGTAAATGCAAGCATAGAAGCACAGATGAGTCCCAGCACCGTTCCAACTACTGTACGTAAAATCGATACCTGCAGACCCCGAAGCAGGCCATCGTACTGGAAAATCGTTTTGTAATTTTCGAGTGTAAACTGACGAGGCCATATATAAATACCGCCACGAACCGTGTCCGTCGAATTGTTCAGGGAAATCGCTAGTACGTTCAGAAACGGGTACAGCGTCAACACCACGATCAGAGCCATGAGGATATAGTTGAACAGGTCAAACAGCTTTTCTGACCGTGTAGCATTAAATGCCTTATTCGTCATTTCGCTTCTCCCTCCCTACATGATGCTTTCTTTGGTCAGTTTTTTGAATATACCGTTCGCCGTAAACAACAACAGAATGCTAACCAGTGAGTTGAAAATGCCTATTGCCGTCCCGTAAGAGAAGCGGCCCAGATTAATCCCGTAATTCAGTGCATACAAATCCAGCACTTCCGAATAATCCGTTACGAGACTGTTGCCAAGTAAGAACTGCTTTTCAAAACCATTGCTGACCAGATGTCCAATCGCCATAATAAACAGAATGGCGATGGTCGAGCGGATACCTGGCAATGTAATATGCCACATCTGTCTCCAGCGGCTGGCCCCATCCACACGTGAAGCTTCATATTGTTCCTGGTCAATTCCGGTGATGGCAGCTAAATAAATAATCGTATTCCAACCTGTCTCTTTCCATATGTCGGAAGCGGTTACAATGTACCAAAACCAACTCCCCTTAGCCATAAACTGAATCGGTTCATCCACAATATGAAGCGCTACCAAAATATCGTTAACAATTCCACCGTCAATGGACAGCATTTTCGTCACCAATCCGGCCACAACTACCCAGGATACAAAATGCGGGAGGTAGGATACTGTCTGCACAACTCGCTTGAACAGCATACCACGCAACTCATTTAGCAGAATTGCAAAAAAGATCGGTACAACAAAACCAAAAACAATACCCATCAGGCTCATTGTCAGCGTATTTCGTAATACCAGATAAAAACGTTCATCCTGAAAAAGCTCAATAAAGTTGTCTAACCCTACCCACTTTTGATCCCAAAACGATTTGGCTGGCTTATATTTTTGAAACGCCATTGTCCATCCCCATAGTGGAAAATAACTGAAAACAAACACCCATATGACGAAAGGAATGGACATAAAATAAAGGTACTTTTGCTGTTTCACACTGTTCCACAGGCCTTTTTCACCGCGTTCGGGCTTCGATCCGCGAGCCTTACGTGGTCTTCCCCGATTGGATTCAGGAATCACAGCATCAGCGTTGGAAGCGGTTTCAGTTGAAGATCCCATAACAAGCTCCTCCTCATCTCTAGATACTATTATCATACTTTGCTGGCTCAAAAGCGGGTACCCGACGAATTAGGAGAAAAATCAGTTCAAAATTAGATATATGGGGAGTGGATTAAGATTTACATTCGTGCCACTACACATGCGGATGGTGCTTCCCATCGCTGTTGTCCCCGGATTTCTTGAATAAGCAGACAAAGGTAGAAATTCAGGGACAAAGGCGACCGCTATCGCTTGTCCAGCACCATTCCGCCTGCTCCGTTTTCATGTAAATTCTCTGAGAGAAGTCTTGTAAAAAACAAAAGATCAGCAATGTAAGCTGATCAGAGGTAAAGGATAATGCTTATTGCACCACAGGTGGGTGATGGTATATATACTTACTGTCGCAATTCACCTAGTTGGAAGAAAAAAGCTTTCTAGCATCCATGGGGTCAGTCCCCATGTGCCAGAAAGCTTTTTTGATTTATTTTACCGTGATCGTCCCGTAGTACATGTACATACCGCAATTGTACTCATATACCCCCGGTTTTAAATCCTTGACGGTAAAATAATTATTTTCGTGATCCAGGTAAACGTCCATTCCGATCTTCAACGACTGTACTTCATCGATGCAAGTAAAGGATGTAATTTTTTTGAAATTGATCTTGGTTGGAACGCCGGCTTTCACTTCAATATTTTTAGGATAGAAACCGTCCCCTTTTACACCCACTGTAACAATCTCGTATTTGGTTTTATCTGGCTCTTCCTGAGCTTGTTGAGATTGATTGGCCGGAAACGACGACACGCTACCTTGAAAATAAAACAAGACAAACCCGCCCATGATCAGGGCTACAAAACCAATCAGCATCCAATGCCAATGTTTAGAGATGAGTGTTTTCATTTCTTTCAGCCCCCTCCAGTTGAATGTCTAATGAGCATGTGACGTATCAACTCTAACCAGTATATAAAAGTTAATCGAAATTTTAAATACCTTGTTTCAAAGCTTACAGCAGATGAATCATATTATCCGACACGGTGATCATTACTGTTTTTCCAGACCGGGATGATCCAGCTTATACAGATTACGGTATCGGGTATGATCACACCACAGCTCATCATGACTGCCTCGCATGGAGATGGTGCCTTGCTCCATAAAGATCACCTCATCCATATGCTTCATTCCTGTGAGATGATGAGTGATCCAGATCAATGTTTTGCCTTCCAGCACGCGAAACATTGTCTGCATAAGTTCATGCTCCGTCAGCGGATCAAGCCCCACGGTCGGCTCATCCAGCAAAACAATTGGGTGATTTTGCAACAAAATCCGCGCCAGTGCAATGCGCTGTCTTTCTCCACCGGAAAAGCGAAGACCCGTCTCCTGCATTCTTGTATCGTAACCCTCTGGTAAAGAATCAATCAGGGTTCCAAGCCCTACCTGCTCCGTCACTGCACGAACCTCATCCAGCGTTGCGTCAGGTCGTCCCAATCGAATATTGTTCGCTACCGTTGTATCGAACAAATAAGGTTGCTGGTTTAGCACCGCAAATAGACTGGAGTATGCTCCACCTGTAAATACAGGCACTCCTGCGACAGTGACGCTGCCTTCATCAGGCTGCAATGCTCCTTGAATCAGATTCAGCAGCGTAGACTTACCCGCACCACTGCGGCCAAGCAATGCAACCTTGCCCCCCTGTGGTACGTGTAGGGAGATATTACGCACACTCCATTCCTGCGTTGCCGCATAGCGGTAGCTTACGTTGTTCAGCAGAAGGTCTCCCCCGTGGCTTAATCGCTGAGCGGTAGCCTGTTCCTTTTTAGTATCTGCTACATCGTCTGCTGCTGGTTGTCCTGCATCTGATCGTGCTGCAAGTGCAAATGTACCTTTCTCGGAATCCTTTAGCCGTCGGAGTGAATCCTGATACTCCGGCGCATAAACCACCGCTTCCCCAGCGCGAACGAAAGCATCCAGCAACGGAAAAGTTACTAGCGCAAAGGATGCCAGCCATGTCGCTTCAATGCGACCCTGTGCTACCAGTCCTCCGGCCCACACAGTCATAATTACAATTCCTCCACCTACAAAGCATTGTGCGATCCAATGAAAACGCCACTCGTTCCGGCGAAGTGAATTTTCCACCATGGCAGCCCTCTTGTGCCGTTGTGTAAAGGTGCTAAGGAAATGCCCAGTTCGTCCGCTCAGCACCAGATCACTCATGCCGAACAAAGCATCCGTCAGTTCCTGATAAGATTTACTCCGTTCCTGCTTGAACGTACGCCGTTTGGCGAGTGAGGTCCAAAGTGAGATAGCTGGGGCGATAAAAAGCAAAAATCCCCCATATAGCGCCATCAGCAAGGCAAATGTTCCATCCATCCAGCCAAGCGCCAAGATGCCTGTTGCATATATCAGCAAAGCCGATAACGCAGGCAGAACCAGCTTCAGATAGATATTTTGAAGCTGCTCAATATCCTCTGCCAGCAATCCCAATAGATCCCCTGTACGAAATTTGCTGCGAATCATCAGCGCCTGCGGTTCTACTGCCCGATACAAGCGTACCCGCATACGAGACACAAGCCGCAGCGCAGCATCATGACCTACCAAGCGTTCCAGATACTGAATAACGGCTTTACTAAAACCAAACGTTCGCACAAGCACAATGGGCACATACACCATTAATATATTTTCAGGCTTTAAGGCCGAACGAGTAATCAGATGACCGGACGTAAAGAGCAGCGCGCCTGCACATCCAATGGACAGCGCGCCCAAAAGAGCAGCTGCCAGAAAGGCCCAAAAGTATTGTTTTAGATAAAGCAAAAACCAGCCTTGGCTACTATTGTCCGTTGCTCTCATATCGCCCGCCCCCTCCTTCCGACATTCCCGTCAGCAATCTGTAATATTCTCCCTTCTGGGCAACCAGTTGCTGATGGGAACCTACCTCTTCCAGACGACCTTGATTCATCATCCAGACACAGTCCATATCCGGCATCCAATGCAGTCGATGGGTGGCAAGAAACATCCTCTTGTGTTTAAATACGGACAAAATGGTCTGTTTTAATTCCCATTCTGTCTCAATATCCAAATGTGCCGTAGGCTCATCCAATAAAATAACCGGACGGTCACTGAGCAAAGCGCGCGCCAAGGCAATCCGCTGCGCCTGTCCTCCGCTCAATGTCCGACCTGCTTCCCCAATAGGCTCATTCAATCCACCCGGAAGACCATCCACCAGTTCACGTAGGCCGACGGCATCAATCGCCCACTCAACCTGCTGGTTGGATGCTTCCGGCTCATAAAAGCGAATATTATCTGCCAAAGTAGCGCTAAACAGGTAAGGATGCTGTGGAATATAGGCAATATGCCGCTGCCATTCAGCTTTGGTATCCGCAGATAATCGGCATCCATTAAGGATCACCTCACCTGAAGTCGGGTCAGAAAAGCCGCCAAGCAGACTAAGCAATGTCGTTTTGCCTGCACCACTCGCTCCGACGATGCCGATCATGTTCATGTGCGGTTCAACACTTGCAGACACATGTTCAAGCCGGGCAGAGCCGTCTTCATTCAGTAAACACACATCAGACAGCATAAGGATGTCCTGCCCCGTGATGTCTAATCCTTTATCATGAGCTGTCTGTGCATTCGTCTCCGTCACTTCTTTTTCTGCACCGAGAATCGAGCGAATCGCTCCCCAAGCCTCTTTACCATCCAATGAGGCGTGATAGTCTGATCCCAACTGGCGTATAGGCATAAAATATTCCGGTGCCAGAATAAGCACCGCAAGCGCTGCCTCCAGTCCCACTGAACCACTAATCAGACGCAGACCCAAGCCTACCGCTACAAAAGCGACCGACAGCATACTGAAAAAATCGAGGGCAAATGAAGAAAGAAACGCTACCCGCAGCGTACGCATCGTGGCTGTACGATACTGGTCGCTGACCTTCCCTACGGTTTCCCCATGCGCCCGACTGCGTCCCAAAAACCTTAGTGTCTGTAGTCCACGCAACGAATCCGTAAAATGATGTGATAACAGACGATAGGAACGCCACTGCTTGTCTGCCTGCTTTCGCGCCGCCAAGCCGAGTAAAATAAAGAAGCCCACCAGAATCGGCATCGTAGTCGTCAAAATCACACCTGAAATCAGATCTAATGTGAAAACATACACAAGCACAAGTAAGGTTACAGCCATCATGTCTATCATACGAGGAATGGATATTTCCAAATAATTGCGAACCCGATCCACGCCATCCAGCGCTAGCGTCACCAACTTGCCGCTTCCTTCCCGCGCAGCAAAACCCGGGCCTCGCTCAAACAAACGCGCAAGCAGACGCTCCCGTAAGGAAGCGCCTGCTGCTTCGGCAAAACGACCGGCTGTCCGGCGTTGCAGCCAGATCGTCGTATGTCTCACTGCAAAAGCCGCGAAAAACAACGCCAGTGACGGCCAAGCCATTACTAGCGGATTTTGTTTAAATAAAATCGTAACAGCCTTTGCCAAAAAGATGGCTTGTGCAATTACCGCTGCTCCCTGGAGCAGGGAAAGGGCGGCCAGCAGCAGCATTACTGGCCGAATGCCCTTTAATTCAAACCAGGCTTTATCCATTAGTATTCCAGATGATCTTTCTCACTGAGACGCTTATGGAAAACAAAATAGCTCCACGCCTGATAAGCCAACACAAAGGGTAAAAGCGTTGCTGCAACAATCGTCATGGCTTTCAGTGTGTAATGACTGGAGCTTGCATTATATATCGTCAAATCAAAAGCACTGTTGATCGAGCTCACCATAAATCTTGGGAACAAGCCAACGAATAACGAGACGAAGCTTAGCAAAATGATGACACCAGTCATCCCGAAAGCCCATCCTTCACGGCGCTGCTTCAGGAAATACCATGTTAGCACATAGGCAACCATCCCCACTGCAACCGCAACATACATAAAGGGACCGCGACGTGCAAATAAATCCGTTGCAAAATAAGTCCATACCACCATACCAGCAAGCAAAATCCCCAGCACCGGAAGAAATTTGGATGCGATCACACGAGCACGATCCCTTACTTCACCAATCGTCCGCAGCGAAATGAACGTCAGCCCGTGCATAAGGCACATTCCGACCACGGTCAGTCCAATCCATACGGTGTATCCATTGAACACATCCAAAAAACCGGCTTTCAGATCCATGTTTTGCTGAATAGGTACACCCTTCACCAAAGCCGCAAAGGCCATGCCAAACAGCATCGGCGGCAGGAAGCTGCCAATCAGAATGCAAGCATCCCACGTTCCTGTCCACCCTTTCCCTTCGGCCTTGCCCCGGAACTCAAAGGAGACTCCTCGCAAGATCAAACCTAGCAAAATAAACACAAATACCAGATAATATCCGCTAAACATCGTTGCATAAAAATGCGGAAAAGCGGCAAACATCGCACCAGCTGCTGTAATCAGCCACACTTCGTTGGCATCCCAGAATGGACCAATCGTATTGATCATCAAACGTTTTTGTTGATCATTACGCGGCACCAATCCTGTAGCCATTCCTACGCCAAAATCAAAGCCCTCTAGAAAAAAGAAGCCAGTAAACAGCACAGCGATCAATAAGAACCATAAATCATTTAACGACAATGCTGTCACCCCCTTGAGCAAATGGATCATGAATTACTGTATGCTGATGCGGCTCCATATCTGGGCCTTTACGAGCGGTACGAGCAAACAGGAATGCCAATACACCCGTTAAAATGAGATACAACGTCGTAAATGCAATCAGTGAGAACAACACTTCTCCTGCTACAACGGTAGGTGAAACAGAATCTTTCGTTTGCAGCAAGCCAAACACAGTCCAAGGCTGACGTCCCATTTCTGTCATGATCCAGCCCGCAGTATTGCCAATGAATGGGAGCGATATCCCCCACAGCATAAGACGGAAGAACCAACGATGGGAGCCCTCCAATTTTTGTCGAAAACTCAGATAAGCTCCGTACAGGGCAAGTGCAATCATGGCACAGCCTGCCGCAATCATAATGCGGAAGCTCCAGAAGGTCGTACGGACAGGCGGAATATAATCACCCGGACCGTAGGTCTTTTCATATTGTGCTTGAAGCTCCTTCATACCAGGCACAGAGCCGGAAAACTTGCTATACGACAGAAAGCTCAGTGCAAACGGAACCTTAATCTCAAAGGTATTTTCCTGCTTATCAGGATCAATATTGGCAATAACCGTCCAAGGCGCTGGATCGCCACTGTCTCCCCACAGAGCTTCACTGGCTGCCATCTTCATGGGCTGTGTTTTGATCAAATATTGAGCCTGTCCATGACCAAACAAAGGAATAGCAATGGCACAGATTAATGCAACAATAATGCTCAATTTAAAAGAAGGTTTAAAGAAGTCCATATTCTTTTTATGCATCAGCTTCCAAGCACTAATCCCTGCTACGAGGAAAGCTCCAGTTGCAATAGCAGCAAAGATGGTGTGAGGATACTCCCACAAAAGCTGCTCGTTCGTTAACAAAGCAGCAAAATCTTGCATTTCTGCACGGCCATTTACAACCCCATATCCTACGGGACGTTGCATGAATGAATTAGCAGCCAAAATCCACAAAGCCGAGAGCATCGTACCAATCGCTACTAGCCACATGCACACTAAATGGACAGTTTTGGATAGTCTTTCCCAGCCGAATACCCATAGGCCGATAAAGGTTGATTCCAGAAAAAATGCAAGCAATGCTTCAATCGCTAGCGGTGTACCAAATACATCACCGACAAAACGGGAAAAGTCCGACCAATTCATTCCGAACTGGAACTCCTGCAAAATTCCGGTAACTACGCCCAGCGCAAAGTTAATCAGCAGAAACGTTCCCCAGAATTGAGCCATTTTTTTGTACAAGTCTTTTTTCTTGATAACATACATAGTCTCCATAATTGCCACCAACAATGACAATCCAATGGAGATTGGCACATAAACAAAATGAAGAATCGTAGTGGTTGCAAACTGCAACCGTGCCAAATCCAATACGTCCATGATGCTGCTCCTCCCCTGTACTTCCCTTAACAATGATTTAATGTTTGTGAATCTGAAGTCTTTTATATTTGTGATTGTATTCACATTTTTACATATGAAACTGTCACTTTTTTAGGAAATGACTCACTCAGCTAATTTCCCCATGGTTGCCATAACCGGGCTTCAGATTATCCCCATTATATAGAATAAATTTAAATGAAATTGAATCAAAAATGTGAACATCGTGTCAAAGTTGTGTCATAACGATGGCATTTTTATGAAAATGCCCTAAAATCCATAATCAATGTGACATTTTCTATTGATCCGTCTTTTTTCAATATATAAAAAAAGAGCCTCTCTTCATTCGGAGGATATACCTCCGACATCTGCAAGAGAGACTTCATAACGTTAAACCTAGGGAATCGATCAACAGCCATCTGTTCCTCCGTTCTTTTGGACCTGATTACGGTAGGAGGAAGGTGACATTCCAACATACTTTTTAAATTTACTATGAAAATAATCTGCATTCGCATACCCCACGCGGCCCGCGACTTGGTGTACCTTAATCCCCTGTGCAAGCAATTCCCTTGCTCGCTCAATCCTTACCTTATCCAGGTAGGCATTAAAGGCCTCGCCTGTATGACTTTTGAACAGTTTGCCTAAATACCCACTATTATAATTGAACATATCTGCCAGTAACTCCAGCCGCAAATTTTCATCATAATGACCATGTATAAAGTCAATCATTTGCTTCATGATGATCTCCTTGCCACCCGTATCAGTTTGGCCAATCCACTGCAACACATGTTCGAGCGAGTGATCCACCAGCTCGCCCAATGTTGAATACGCATATACATTGGTAATCAAGTTGGAATGCTCCTCCAGCACGGTCCGGCTGTGTTCCTGTCCAGCTGCATATTTGTTCAGTGCAAGTGTGAATGTCTGAGCGAATGCCGCCTTGATTGCAGATTCTGTACGATAAATCTGGGGAAATTGGACTTCCATGTCCTTAATGACACGGGTTGCCGCTTTACCATTACCCATATCCAGCGCATAGTACAGCTTTTCTGCATAACGCATGGGATCATCTGATGCTCTATCAGACGCTTCATCCATTTCAGCATGTGCTGTCTCCCATTCATGTAGGTCGCCGGGAAGCATGACTCTTTCTGCCCGGAACAAAAACACACGCTCCAATAATCGTAACGCCTGCTCAAAAGATCTGGGGATATCCTTGAGAATGTCTACCGGAGCGCCGGCAGCCCCATAGATTTCATTTACCCACGGTTTTAGCTCCTGTCGCCATGCAGCCAGCAACTGAACAGCATCTTTTTCCGTTTTTAACATGGCGGGAAGCAATAGGCCCGTATATATTCCAGCCTCAAACACAATGCCTCTACCCTGCTCACGACACAATTCGGCCAGCCGCTGCTTTGCTGCCAGCTGCCGGGCTTGCCGATCCCAGTCAGGTATACGCAAATCCAGCAAAACCACCTGATAGCTACTCCAGTCCAAGGCTGGTAACGCTGGCTGTTGTCCGTGTTTTCCACCGCCGTTTTGGTGTTCAGCCTGCTTGGATGCACGATGGCTGGGGTCTACAGCATTACGAGCATGTTCTCCATGAACCGGAAACAGCAATGCTTCGATCCAATCGCGCTCATGCGAAGACGGACTCCCCCACTTTCCATCTCCCTTTTCGTTTTCAATGCTTTGCCGTACTCGCTTTAGCTCCAGCGTCATTTCTTCCTCATCAACGGGCTTCAATAAATAACCATCCACCCCGAATCCCATGGCTTGCCTAGCATAATTAAAGTCTGCATATCCGCTTAAAATGAGAAAGTGATACGGCTCCCCATTCATTTGGCGTATGCTTTGTATAACCTCCAACCCACTCATCCCAGGCATACGAATATCTACAATGACCAGTTCTGGTCGATGCTCTCCGAACTTTTCCAAAGCCTCGCGTCCGTTCTCAGCCGTATCGACGATGCGAAAGCCACAATCTCCCCAGTCAATAATGGAAGACAGTCCTTCACGAATCGCAGGCTCATCATCTACAATCATCGCTTTATACATTCGACGCTTCCTCCCTTGGTATGGAAAAGTATACGGTTGTTCCTACCTGTAATGCGCTTTCAATATGCAGACCATAACGTTCACCATACATCAATGTCAGACGTTGATGAACATTGCGTAGACCGATACTGCTCCCTTCCGGCTCCTCCGTACCCGTGATCCGATCCAACAGACGGGTCAGTTGCTCTTCCTCCATGCCAATTCCATCATCAGCCACTTTAATGTGCAGCTCTCTTTGTTCTATTGTGATATCTACCTTTACGGTAACTGGTTCTTCCTTATTTTCTAGGCCATGAATGACTGCATTTTCCACTAACGGTTGTATGATTAAGGGAGGAATCGACATGTCCTTCGCGCTTTCTTCCAAATTCACTTCATAGACCAAACGATTTCCAAACCTGAACTGCTGAATTTGCAAATAGGATCGCACCATATCCAGCTCCTGTAATACGGTTGTTTTACCACTGCCAATCTCCAGATTCCTGCGCATCAGCCTGCCAAGCAAACGAACCGTCGTTGCTATCTCCGCCTCCCCATTCAGGTGTGCTTTCATTCGAATGGATTCTAACGCGTTAAACAGAAAATGCGGATTAATTTGGCTTGCCATCATTTTTAGCTTGATATCCTTTTGTGCCAATTCAAGCTTATTATTATGTTCACTCGTCTCATAGACCTGTGCCATAAGCTGGCGGATACTACTCACCATATAGTTGAAACGGCGGGATAAATCACCGATCTCGTCCCTTCCCTCCACACTTGATACCACATGAAAATCACCCGCAGCTACCTGACCCAGCTCATAGCTCAGCCGCTGGAGCCGTTTGGTAATAAGCCAGGAAATGATGGTAATCAGAATCAGCGCCATGATGAGTACCGCTAGTACACATAATGCACCAATCAGGCTGACCCGGTTTGCCCCCTGCACGATATGTTCCGTTGAAAACACCGAAATAATCGTCAATCCGCTCACACTTGAGGTTGGCAGCAGCTCATCCACAATAATGTTCGAGGGCGTTCCGTTAATTTTTGCTTCATATATCCCCTTACCTGCACGCTGGACATCAAAGCCTAAATGTAAATCCGTCAACGTCCGACCTACTGACTGCGGATGGGTAGCTGCGACCACAATTCCGTTACGATCCGTAATCAAGGTTTCAAAGGGCTCCTTGCTCAGCATATGATTCAACTCGGTCTGACTCAGTGCAATCATCAGAACTCCCTTGGAATTGTATTCGGGAAAAGGAATTTGCCGTACCAGGCTGAGGCGATTAACTGGGTTATCCTCCTTATCCTGAATGTAAAACCAGTTAATCGCCGTCCCCTTCAAAGCCTCCTGGAACCACGGCTGCCGCTCAATGTTAGCGTCCACAGGAATAAACTCCAGATTGTTGACCAACGTCGGATTGTAAGAATAGAACCGGATAGTAGCAACCTCTCTATATTGCTGGGTGTACTCATTAAAATCCTTGTATTGATGGTACGCATTCATGAGCTCCACCATGCCGGGATAACGGCGGTTCGCCATCTCCTTTAGCCTTTTATCGAACATTAGCCCATTTGAAATATCTGTGGGCACACGTAATAAATTTGCTGTTTGGCTCTTAATCTTTTCCACATTATTTACCGTCTGGGCAATCGCACTGTCCAGTGCCTGCTCTCGCAAATAAAAAATAACGCAGCCGCCCACCACCAGCACTGGGATCATGACAATCAGTACGTAGGAGAAGAGCAGCTTATTCCGCATACGCATATTATTCATCAGATGCCTTACTCCACGATACATGCCATCCCTCCTGTGAGATAAGCGCTTACATATTTTCAGTTTAAAGCTTCACAACATTTATATCCATATTTTCTTGCCAAATAAAAAGGTGGTGAACGGAGTCACCACACTTTACGGATCACGAACTATTTACGTACAAAAGGTTCGATATGCACTCCCTGTGGCAGCTTATACGGATCTTCCGGGTTGATACGGTCATAGAACATAATGCCATCCAGATGGTCCATTTCATGCTGTACGACAATCGCTGCATAACCCTTAAACGTTAACAGTTCCTGAGTTCCGTCCGGTAAATTGGCCTTGATGCGAATCTTCTCGTAACGTGGTACATATCCGGGTATGTACCGATCTACAGACAAGCATCCCTCACCCTGTTCCAAGTAAATCATGGATGTAGAATGGCTGACCAGCTTCGGGTTAAACAGGCCATATTCTACCGTTTTGTCTCCATCTTCATAATAAATAGCACACATTCTTTTATTCAACCCAACCTGGTTGGCGGATAGCCCTACACCCGGGCGCAGCTCATAGCGGGTGGCCAGCTCTTCATTTTGGCTATTTTTCAGGTAATCCAGCATCCATTGCATCTGTTGAAGATCCTCTTCAGACAGCGGCAGACATACCGGATCAACCTTTGTGCGCAAAATCGGTTCCCCTTCACGCACGATATCCTTCGTGAGAAGCATGTCCATCGATTGATTGCTCATTCGTCAGCCTCGATTCATTTAAATAAATATTACGATCATGTGATGTACAGCAAAAGCTGGAGAATTCCCCGCTTTTCTGCAAGTTTTATCCCATAAATTATATCTATTCATGAAATGAATTGTCAAAATAGAGCGGTATGGGAGAGAGAAGCCATGATGCGCCCTCTCTATATAAAGCCATTAAATATTCACTGCCTTAATTGTTTATCTAATTAAATTATACTTATGTTCTTATAGCACTGAACCAAAAACCTCCTAAACTGAAGTGTTCAGGAGGTCTTTACATAGCTTTTCTTACGATTAAGACGGTTGCTCTAATGCTTCGGGTGCTTCACTGAACAGCTTCGCCTTCGGATTCGGCTGTGTCCAGGTATTATAATATTGCGAATTCTTGCCGTAAGAATTATCGATGACGACATGCGGCATATCAAGCAGGCAGGCCAGAATATGACCATGCAGCCGTGAAGTGCGAACCTCGCGGTAAGAGCTGAACAGCGTAACCGCCTTGTTCATGAGATGGTCGGTGTACTTGTACCAGAATGTACGCGTAGGCAACGGGCCGCCGATTTTCTTATTCAGACGGTAAAACTTTTGGAAATATACAATCCCCTTCACTTCCAGCGGAGTGAATAAAGTATCCCAGTCCAGACGGTGTGAGGCATCAGCCTCGTCATCGAATTTCTTTTGTCCTCCTACCGTTTCAATATCTGTACGCAGGAAGTACAATACGTCCTTCACGGTTTCCGTAGTCGGCTTCAATGGCCAAAGCTGGTGTGCCATATCTGGACATAATGTGATACTGCACTGGTTCAGTTTATCCTTAGCCCACTGATAAGAGCGTGTATCCCGCACAAACATATGTAGATCCGGGTGAGCATTAAACAGGGCAGCCACCTCATTAGCCTTCTGTTCAGACTGGAAGTGGATCGTCTGCGGCATGATTACAATTCGGTGGTTAGGGAAATCACGAACGATGCGTTCCCGCAAATTTTGGTGATTTGAATATAGATCGCCAAAGTTGCCACCGCCGTGGCATACGATAATCCAGTCGCCCGGAATATGAAGCTGATCGGGAATATCCATGGCGCTATAACGGGCACGGACACGAATGCCATTATCCTTAAAGAACGCTTCGGTGCCTTTCATGATCAGTACGTCCCCACCGTTATTATAGACGGGATAATCGACATAAATAATGTTCGAACCTTGAGGGACTACGTCGAGAATGACGCTCAGCTTATTTTTCAGTTTAGCCATGGGATGCGAATTCGGCATCTTTCAGTTCTCCCTTCCTGCGCTTCTTTTGTATAGTCTGCAAGACAAATGTAATATCACTTTTATCAAAAATGATCCGGGATAGCGGAACATTGAAAAACATTGGGAACGAGAACAGCGAGAACGCCAACCGTACACAAGCACCTACAAGCAAAGCAATAGCAATGCCGTCCAGACCGAAGATCGGTGTACAAATAAAAAACAGACCGACGGTGATCGCATAGGCCACAATTTGCCGGAACAATACCAGTCCCGGACGACCGAGTGCGTTAAAAGCCGAAGCCAGAATCCATGAGCCACCACCGATAATACATTCCAGTGATAGCAGGTAGAACGTTAGCGATGCTTCCAGAAAAGCGGGCCCGTACAGCAAACCCAGCATGTATCGACCAATAAAGAGAGCTGGCACAATGACGATGAGCATCGCAGCCATGGAGATGCGAAAAGCACGACCCACCGTTTCGACAATTTTGCTGTGTTCCATCCCTGTCACTTTCGGGAAGGTTACATTAGTGACGGCATTTTGCACCACATTGAACACACGGGACAAGGCGTAGACAACAGAGTACAGACCGAACGCTTTGGGTGACAGCAGCGCCACAATGACGATTTTGTCCGTTTGTGTGGACAGCGTTCCCATCAACTCCATCCCATACACCCGCGCTCCATAGCTATAATAAGGGCGCAGCACTTGGCGGCTGGTCAACGGACGAAATGCGCGTAGGTTCATATGCTTGCGCAATCGGAGGAACGCCCACATGAGCGCAAGGAAACTCGCGGCAAAATTCACTGCCCCCGCCAGTTGTACATTGAGTAAGCCCATCAGCCACAGGGTCACTAGACCGATGAAATTCAGTAACGGATAGTAAAACAGCAGGCCGTTATATACGCTAAACCGATCCAGTCCTTGCGATAATGCCGTCGTAAGTGCTGTAAGCACCGCTAACGGTACTGCTGCCGCACAATAAATCTGCGACAGTTGGATAATGTCTGCACCATAGCCATTCAGCCACAGCGGCATACATATCCAGGCCACCGCTCCCGCCAACAGACTGGCAGGCAACTGAATCCAGAGCGACAACGCCAGCAGTTCTTCCGTCGTGCCTGTTTTCTTCTTAAGGTTATAAATTAACGAGGTTGGCAAGCCGAAGCTCAATACACTGCCGATCAGCGTAGGCCAGAACAGAACAGCCGCCAGTTCACCTTTCCCCTCTACTCCGAGCATACGTGCGGTCAGGATGGAAGTCAGGGTCGTGACGATTAGCACAAAAAAATTGTTAAAGCTCGTGCGCATGATCGTTTTGGCGAGACTGTCACCCGTGAATACTTTCCTTGCTGCTGTCCATGTGCTCATGTTACGTCCAACTCCTGTTCCTTATTAAGCCTCTCGTCTCTATGCTCACATCGCGTCTTTTGACGTACCCCCATCAGCCTACCGTTTTTTTGGAATTGCGTTCAGACAACTGTCCTCCGCTAACAGGCTCCTTCGTACTTGAGAAAATCTCTTTCAGTGCTCTTCTATAGCCTTGAATGGCTTTATGATTTTTTTTGGGTCTCTCCCTTAAAATCTGATACAACGTCGTCCAATATAGTGCTGCATAACCGATCGGCCCAGATCCCTCGTCACGTAGTAGATGAATATGATTCATCACCCGCATATAAGTAACCTGTTCCATATTGTCGCGCGAGGACGGCGATTCATGGTGAAGCAGCGTAAGGGCCGGATTAATATACAATGGACCGCTTTTCATGGCGATACGGGAAAGTAATAAATCCTCGCCGACGCTATAGCTTTGCAACCAAGGTACCGGCTCCAGACTTAGAATCGCATCACGGCGAAATGACATATTACAACCATGAAAAAACTGGGTCTTAAACGTCTTCTTGGCCTTATGCCAGTTGTACATCGAACCGGACTGACCGCTGAGGGACAATCTCCCTTTGGACAAAGATTGCTGGAACGAAAGCAAGCAGCGAATTGTACCCATGAAGCTGTTACTCATTCCCTGTGCTATGCCGCCAACACCAGCTGCCTGCGGATACGCCTCATAGGTGCGCATCAACTCATTCAAGTAGTTGCTCGGCAGCTCAACATCATCGTCAAGGAACAAAATGATGTCACCTTGCGCAAGCTCCACCGTCTTTACACGTGATAACCATAGTCCGGGCTGCTCCTTACGATGATATCGGTAGGCAATTCCCGCTCTGCTCAACTGATGCTCATAACGTTCCAGCACATGCTTTGGCAGTTTTCCGTCATCAATAATCCACAGCTCGGTTTCACATGCCTCTGGTGCTCCCCCCATGGCAATTGAATTGATGCATCGGGTCAGATCGTCAACCCGATTGCGGGTGCACAGAGCAATGGACAAGCTTAACATCATACTCCCCCTTTATCCTGTCAATGTGTATTAAGCAGATTACTGAACCGCCGGGCCTAAATATTCGTTATATTTTTGCTTACGCGGGTTCAGAATGAACAACACCCCCTGCTTGTATCCATCTGCTGCGTTAAAATTACGGCGCAGCGTTTCTTTGAGCATCAAGTAGGTTAAGGTCCATAAAAGAGCTCCATACTGGATAAATCCTGCCTTTTTCAGGGCAAGAAAATAATAGTGGTTAATCGCTGTGGCCTTGGCTACTTTGCCCGCCTTATCGCGCGAGCTTGGAGATTCATGATGGATGATCATTAAGTCGGGATTAATCACCAGTTTGCCGTAACGACTCGCTAACTGGCACATGTACAAATCGTCAGCCACCGCATAGCTGGTCATCCACGGATACGGCTTCATGTCCCGAAGCGCATCCCTCCGAAATGACATATTGCAGCCATGGAAAAATTCAGTGTCAAAAGTCTCGGTTGCTTCGCTCCAACGCAGTAAGGAACCTGCCAGGCTACTGGGCGAGAGCTTGCCAAGGGAAGAAGACATTTGAAAAGTCAAAACGCCAAGCAGCTTTCCTGCCCGGCTTGAATGTAGTCCCTTTGCAATCCCTCCAACACCTACAATCGTGTCATCCTGTTCGTAGGTATCGAGCAAGCGCCGGATATAGAGTTTATCGTCCAGTTCGGCATCATCGTCAAAATACAGCACAATATCATACCGTACGAGAGACAAGGCCTCATAGCGGGATAACCAAACGCCGGGACGACTTTTTTTATAATATTTGAGAACACCTTGAGGCAATCCGGACACCATGTGACGGTACTGTTCAATCTGTTGGTCGGAAATATCGCCGTCATCAACAATCAGCAGTTCTACAGCTGTATGCTCCAATTGTTGCTGTGCAGCAATAGATTGTATACAGCGTGTCAGGTCTTCGATCCGGTTGCGGGTACAAATGATGATGGAGACATCGGACATGCCATTACCTCCTGTGTGTGTATCCAGATGCTTTGGAAGAGATATTCAAAGTTTTTCCAATTGCTGGATTATATATGTTTATTGTATCTTTGACAGCGTTTGAGTGTATATACCTCTTTTGTATACTTTTTCAGTCTCCAAAAGGGTAGACAATCCTCAAAAAAGAGCAAAAAAATAGGATCGGCTTCTTGCGCCAATCCTGATCTATCCTTGAAAATCCAGAAACAACGTGGCATTCACATACCGACGTGCCATCGACAAAAAATAACTATTTTGCACCGATACCGCTGCCACCAGCAAAGTATTACGCACTGCTTCACACTGGTTAGGGGTCAAATGCTGTAAACGACAAGTATATTGATCTGCGGCTTGTACCAGCAGTTCTTCTGTCGCAGCTTCCTGACGTTTCTGTCCTGTAGCAGAATTTCCGTTGTCTTTTGCATACCCTGCTCCTGCCACATCAAGCAGTTGGTCTCCGTTCGCATCCAGCTCTTCAAATAAAGTTGAATATGCAGCGTACAAATCGACCGGCTGAATCAGATCATCCGTATCATCTTCTGGCTGTTGGAACAGGATATAAAATAGCTGACGGATAGATTCAAAATCAAGACATGATTTTAAATCTTCCACGATGAGCAATATAGCAGCCTGGTTGACTGAGTATTTTTTGCCGATTTTCGGAGCGCCGAGGAACTCCTTGAAATCACGTTTGACCCAATTTTGCATAGAGGCCAGTGAGACATGGCTATATTCCACCAGTTGGCCTAAAGAAACGATCTCCTGCAGCGAAAAGGCTGCGCTGTGCTTGCCCTTGATGATTTTATCCAGCACAGGCGTCACTTCGGTATATAGAAATGTCGGCATGGTACTACCGGAACGGGCGAGATGGCTATGAGTGCGCCTCCAGGCGTCCTGAAGAACAGCCAAAGGCTGCAATTCGCTGCGGCCTTCCATGGCCAGCAACAAATGGGCCATATCACGGCGAGTGAGGGTAAAAGACTCCATCTGCTTTCCTCCCTTTATTGCATTTCAAGTTCATTCGAACTCATCATACGCCCTTAAACTAGGCTTGTAAAGTGAAGCAATGAGCCGTGCGGGTACTATTATGCCTTATTTTTCGTGTAAATTAGAGGTAGGTGACCTGCTACGATTCCATATGAACCTTGTATATTTTCTTTTAAGTTCTTAAAATAAGTTCAAGTGAACTCAAAATAGAGTTCCTTAAAAAATTGAACGAAAAAGGGATGAGTGAAAATTATATGGGTATAGGTGTCAGTCTATTTTTGTTTGCGGTGTTGATTTTATTTAGTGCTTTCTTCGTGGCTACCGAGTTTGCGATTATTAAAATCCGTTCCAGCCGGGTAGATCAGCTGGTGGTGGAGAACCGTAAAAACGCACTGGCGCTACAAAAAGTCGTCAATAATCTGGACGGCTACCTGTCTGCCTGTCAGCTTGGTATTACGATTACAGCGTTAGGACTCGGTTGGCTCGGTGAACCAACTGTAGTCAAACTGCTGGAGCCTCTCTTTCAACAGCTCAACATCAATGGGGAGTTTTCACATATCCTGGCCTTTATTATTTCATTTGTCATTGTAACTTACCTGCACGTGGTGATCGGCGAACTGGCTCCCAAAACATTGGCGATCCGCAAAGCGGAAGCTGTCAGCCTGTTAACCTCTCCAGTCATCGTGTGGTTTAATCGGATTATGTATCCGTTTATTTGGCTCCTTAACGGCTCGGCCAATCGCCTGGTTCGTCTGTTCGGTCTTCAACCGGCTACTGAGCATGAAGAAGCGCACTCTCAGGAAGAAATTCAGATCATTTTGTCCGAAAGCGTGGAAAGTGGTAAGATCAATAACACCGAATATGGCTACGTAAATCGTATCTTCGCTTTTGACGAGACCGTTGCCAAAGAAATTATGGTGCCACGTACAGATATGGTATGCTTGTTTACGAATCGCTCGCTCAAAGAAAACATGCAGACTATTCACGAAGAACAGTATACCCGTTTTCCGGTAGCGACAGACAGCAAGGATCAGATCATTGGTATGATTAATACCAAGCAGCTATTCCTTGAGTATGATCGCAATCCCGAGCTTGTTTTCGATAGCCTGATTCAACCGATCTTGACCGTTCCGGAAGTTATTCCCGTCAACACGCTGTTGAAACGTATGCAGAAGGAGCAGGTTCATATCGCTCTCCTGGTCGATGAATATGGTGGAACCTCTGGTCTGATTACCATTGAGGACATTCTGGAGGAGATTGTTGGCGAAATTCGGGATGAATTTGATAAGGATGAACGGAAGGAAATCGAGAAACTGACGGAGAACAGTTATTTGATGGATGGTAAAGTGATGCTTTCCGATCTGAGTGATCTGACGGGCTTGACATTGGATGATGAAGACGTGGATACTGTCGGAGGGTGGGTGTATAGCCGGGTTCCGGAACCGAGACAGGGCAAGGAATTCATAGAAGATGATGTGAAATTTATCATTCGTGAAATGGGTAAAAATCGTATTCGTCGGGTGGAAATTATTTTACACCACAAATCCCCGATCTCGGAAATGGAGTCGGACACTTCTTCCCAGGAGTGAACTTTGTGATCTGAGCGACCAGCATACTGCACTTGGCACTTGCGTTCACTCCTACTGAAATGACATATTTTTAGGGCAAACGACTCAGGTTGTTTGCCCTACATGCGTGTAAGGAGGAGCTAGTAAATTGGATATTTTATCATCTATTATTATGGGTATTATTGAAGGGCTGACAGAGTTTTTGCCGGTCTCTTCGACGGGTCACATGATCCTTACGGCTGATCTTCTAGGGTTGAACACCGAGAATGATACGGTCAAAACATTTGAGGTTATCGTACAATTAGGTGCTGTGATGGCGGTCGTTGTATTATACTGGCGCAGATTCCTCAGCCTGTTTGATTTCAGACGCAAAATTTCATCCCAGCCACGTCTAAACCTGTTACATATTATTTTAGCCATGATCCCTGCGGGAGTAATTGGTGTACTGTTCCGTGATGTGATCAAGCAATACTTGTTTGGTCCTGAAACGGTTTTGTACAGTTTGGTCATCGGGGGCTTGCTCATGATTGCGGCTGAAAAATTCCATCCGCCTATTAGATCACATACGTTGGATGAGATCACGTACAAACAAGCATTTACCATCGGTGTGTTCCAAGTCCTAGCTCTGTGGCCAGGCTTCTCTCGTTCAGGTTCAACTATGTCTGGGGGCCTATTCGCACGTGTAAGCCATACGGCAGCCGCAGAATTTACATTCCTCGTATCTGTTCCTGTCATGCTGGGTGCATCGGGGATTGATATGATTAAAAGTATGGATCATCTGTCTATGAGTGATTTCCCGGTGTTCGCAGCCGGCTTTATTACTGCCTTTATCGTCGGGATGCTGGCAATCAAAACGTTCCTCGGTCTGCTCAAGCGCTTGAGCTTGACTACGTTTGCCATCTATCGTTTCGTGTTAGCGGCTGTGTTCTTTTTCATTATTTTGTAATCATTGTTTGATATCCTATAACCAAAAAGGGATATCCAAGTGGCCTTAAGGTCAGCCTTGGATATCCCTTTTGCTATTTTGCGGGCTTGGGTAGATCGTCCTGATCTACCTACCATGCGTACTGATTACTGTTTGGATTCCAGCGTAGTCAGGTATTCCGAAACTTGAGCTGGCGTTTTGGCGTATTTGCTGTGCAAATGAGCAATTTTCTCGCCATTACGGAACACGAGCAGGCTCGGAATGCCGCGTACTTGATTTTCTTCAGCAATCGGCTGAAACTTCTCGGCATCCAGCGCAAAGAAACGCTTATCCGCATTCTCCTTCATAATGCCGTCCATAAATTTATCCAGCGTCTTGCAATCTGGACACCAGCTGGTATCAAATTTCACGACGGTTAGACCGTCACCGTTAATTAAATCCTGATATTGCTGCTCAGATTCGATACGTTCCATTCGTTGGTCCCTCCTAGAGTGAATTGATAATATCTTCACATTCACATATGAATGATAAATCAGGCTTATTCCTATATTGTAATGATTCTTTTATATATTGCAACTGGGATGAGTACATGTTCGAGCGTATACTTCACTTATACTATTGTGGCTCGGATCAGCGGTATTGCGCATCATAACGATTGGCTCGGCTGATATGCTGTAGCGTCTCTCGCTCGTGCTCAGTTAGCGGCGCAATGTTGGCAGCGGAAATATTATGCTCCAATTGCCCCAAAGAGCTTGCACCCGGGATCACAGCCGCGACAGCCGGATGAGACAGGCTATAACGGATCGCTGTCTGCTCCATACTACGGTCCGCCCCTGCAAATGCCTTTAATTGCTTACGCACGTCCAGCAGCTCTGCTTCTTCGTAGTCTAGGTATCCCTTCGCTGCCTTTTCTTCCCCCTTGTCAGCCAATACGCCGCTCGCCACGGGTCCACGTGCAATCACACTAATTCCCCGCTCCTGAAGCAAAGACAGTACTTCTTCCTCTGCACGCCGATCCAGCAAGCTATACTGATTCATAACACTAACGATATTCGAGCGTTCCACATATTCACGGATGACATGCGGGCGAATGGAAGAAATACCATAGTAGCGGATGACACCCTCCTGCTGCAGTTGCTCGAAAGCCTCAATGGTTTCATCGATCGGATCATCAATCGTCCCTCCGTGCAACTGATACAGATCGATATAGTCCGTTCTCAGGCGGCGCAGACTTTCTTTCACGGCTGACAGGATATATTTCTTCGACGGGTCCCATCCCCAGCCCTCCTGCCCCGGTATACGCCGATTGCCGACCTTGGTCGCCAGGATGACATCCTGGCGCCGTCCACGGATGGCTGCCCCCACAATTTCTTCATTACGTCCATGCTGGTACAAATCGGCCGTATCCAACAGATTTACGCCCCTGTCTAACGCTTCATGGATCAAGTAAACAGCTTGCTGCTCCTCCGTACCGACCGACATACATCCCAAGCCAATCTCACCTACCAGCAAATCCGAAGCTCCCAGACGGTTTTTCTTCATCGTTGTCTCCCCTCACTTCAATGACGTATAACTTTAAATTTTTAACATTTCTCTATTATACGAAAAATACATACAAAAAAAACAACCCCAAAGACATAGAGACTCCACGCTCTCCAATCCTTTGAAGTTGTTGTATGAAATTCATATTCCCTTAGAAGCTATCCGAACAGCCATTGTACAGCTTTAGGAAACTGACGCTGAAAACAATCCACACGATGCACCGCATCTTGATCCAGCTCAAGCAGCACGTCTTTTGTGTCAAGTCCCTGTATCAGGAGCACCTCGTGTGCCTGAAGGGTCAGCGGAACCATGTCTTTTTGTACATTCGTCTTCCCTTCCCCTTCACGGGTCCCAACAGATATATATACCCGGTGTGTCCCGGCCATTACAGTAGCAAATGATGCAGATTGCATATAATCGATCATACCAGGAAACCAATATGAGCCCGAGATCGAACCAATGCGTCCAAATATATGCGTATACGGGAAGGCCGCATACATGGAAATCAGTCCACCCAACGAAGCACCGATCAGCCCTGTATGCTCCAGCCCAGTTTGCACTGGATATTTTGCCTCGACATAGGGCATTACTTTTGAAACCACAAACGCCAGATAGGCATCTCCGCCACCGCCAAAAGCAGGTCTTCCCTCTACTAAAGCAGCTGTCTTCCAAGGCGTATAATCGTCCAGCCGATTCACGGGCTGAATGCCCACCAGTATCACACGGGGCAGCTCTCCCGTAGAAAAACCTCTTTCCAGCTCATCCAACCCGCTTAGAAATAAAGAGCTGCCATCCTGTACATACATCACAGGATACAGCTCATTATGATTCACAGATACGGGAGGTGTATAGATGTGTAGAAGATACCCATCTAATGAAATTTCATCTACATGACCTTTCATCTTACGCAGTCCCCCATGATGTGAATGTATGCATTACAGTGCAGCATCTATTTCCTTGATCATTTCAGATACGGATTCCAGACCATTACCTGACAGGTACCAGTAGTTAGGATCAAGGTATACAATATGACCGTTTTTATATGCATTGGTTTTCTTCACCAGTTCATTCTCAATGGTTTGTTTACCTGTAACCTGTTCCTTGCCTTCCTCGACCACCACAGCCCCACGGTCAACGACAAAAATATAATCTGGATTTTTTTGCTGTACATATTCAAAAGAAACCTTTTGTCCATGCGTGGATACTTTAATGTCAGGATCTACAGGAGTTACGCCAAAAGCATCATGAATGATACCGAAGCGGGATTGTGAGCCATATGCGCTCAGGCTTCCTTCGTTCGTCAGTACGATCAATCCTTTAGCCTTGCTCGCTACCGCCTTGTCATGTACAGCCTTAATGGAGCTATCAATCGCAGCCAGTTCCTGTTTGGCAGCATCCTCTTTATCGAAGATTTGACCCAAGGTTTCAACGTTTTTCTTAAAGGAATTGATATAATCCTTGGTGTCTACAGCCATCGAAATAGTCGGTGCAATTTTGCTCAACTCTTTATATGCATCAGCTTGTCTGCCGCCGATAATGATCAGTTCAGGAGAGAGATCACTGATTTTCTCATAATCCGGCTCAAACAGCGTACCCGCACTTGCATATTTGGAATCTTTATATTTGCTCAAATACGTAGGAAGATCCTGCTGCGCTACCGCCGCAACGTCTACTCCTAGCTTATCCAACGTATCTAATGAACCAAAATCAAAAACAACAACATTTTTCGGATTGACTTTGACTTGGACTGGATTCTCATCGAGTGCGTGTTTGACCGAGACGGTTTTGGATTCCGTTGTTGCAGTCGATGAGCCATCGCCAGTCGCTTCTTGTGTTGCCGGAGCCGCTTTGCCACAGGCCGATACGATCAGTACCAATGCAAGCATCAGTGTTAAAAACATCAAATTTTTCTTCATTCTACATTCCTCCTAAGTGAAGTACACACAAATTTTATGATCACCGATCTGTTGAATCGGAATATCCATATCGTACAAATCTTTTAATACCTGACTATCTATCATCTCGTCAGCCGTTCCTTGTTTTAGCAATCTACCATTCTTCATCCCGACAATATGGTCCGAATAGCAGGAAGCAAAGTTAATATCGTGAAGCACCACCAGAATCGTTTTGCCCAGATCATCCACTAAATTGCGTAGCGTCTTCATAATCTGAACCGAATGCTTCATATCCAAATTGTTCAGCGGCTCATCCAGCAGGATGTATTCCGTGTCCTGTGCCAGAATCATAGCAATAAAAGCCCGTTGCCGCTGTCCTCCACTGAGCAAATCAATATGCTTGTCCTTCATATCCTCCAATCCCATGTAAGCCATAGACTGCTCCACCATTTTGCGATCCTCGCTGTTCAATCTGCCCTTGGAATACGGAAAACGGCCGAAGCTGACCAGCTCCTTTACGGTTAAGCGGATGTTGACATCATTGGTCTGTTTTAAAATGGATATCTTCCGGGCTAGCTCCTCACTTTTCGTCAGGCTCACGGCCTGCCCGTCAATCAGGATTTCTCCCTCATCACTGTCAGTTAGGCGACTAATCATCGACAACAAGGTGCTTTTTCCAGCGCCATTAGGACCAATAAAGGAGGTAATGGTGCCTTTAGGTACAGTGACGGATACCTGCTCCACCACATTTTTATTCCCGTAGCGTTTGGTTACGTTTTTGACTTCTACCATGATTTATTCTCCCGCAGCAAAAGGTACAGGAAGTACACCCCCCCGATAAAGTTAATAATGACGCTGACTGTTGTCGACAAGTCGAATACTCTCTCTGCCAGCAGTTGGCATCCTGCCAATGCGATGACACTAACACAGATGGAGGCCGGAATTATGTAACGGTGCTGATACGTCTTCATCACCTGATAAGCCACATTGGCCACAATTAATCCGAGAAATGTGATTGGTCCAACAAGTGCCGTAGATATGGAGATGAGAATCGCTACAATAATCAGCAATCTTTTGATGATATAACTGTAAGGGAGACCTAAATTAATCGCATGCTCCCGTCCGAGCGACAGCACGTCCAGGTACTTAATGAATCTCCACGCATAAGCAAATACGAGCACGAGCACGAATACAGAAAGCCATAACAGTTCGGTGTTTACATTGCTAAAGCTGGCAAAGCTCTTGTCCTGAATTTTCGCAAATTCGTTCGGATCTATCAGCACCTCCATAAAGGTAGACAGGCTGTTGAACAGTGTCCCAAACACCAGACCGATCAGTAAAAGCACATAAATTCCCCGTCCATCTTTGCGGAAAATTAACTTGTATAGCAATCCCGCGAACAGCACCATCATCCCCACCGACAGCAAAAAGTTTAATTCTTTGCTGGTCGAAATCAGCGGGACGGAACCAAATGCAAAAATTATTGTCGTCTGAATCAGCATATACAGTGAATCCAGCCCGATAATACCCGGGGTCAAAATCTTGTTATTCGTGACCGTCTGGAAAATAACAGTTGCAAAAGCAATGGAGCCACCGGTCAGAATGAAGGCTGCGACCTTTTTCAATCGTCGTGGCAGCGCGTAATGCCAGGTGTGCGGAAGATCTATAAACACAAAAGCAGCAATCAACACAAGCGCGGCAGCGGCTAATATTCCGATTTTTAATTTAGGATTCATAAGCCCTTCTCCTCAGCAGCAAATACAAGAACAACGCGCTTCCGATCACACCAACCGTTAGCCCTACCGAAATTTCATATGGGTAAATGATCACCCGTCCCAAAATATCGCAAAACAGCACAAACACGGCACCCAAGATCGCTGTATGTGCCAAGCTTTTTTTCAGATTATCCCCCATGTACATACTGACCAGATTGGGTACAACCAGTCCCAAAAAGGGAATCGTCCCGACAGTTAAGATGACAACAGAGGACACCAAAGCCACGATCACCAAACCAACATTGACAGTGCGCTTGTAATGTACGCCCAAATTGGCTGCAAAATCCTCACCCATGCCTGCAATTGTAAAACGGTTCGCATATATGTACGCCAACGCGACCAAAGGAACACTGAGATACAGCATTTCGTAGCGACCACTCATAATGAGAGAAAAATCCCCCTGCATCCACGAAGAAATGCCCTGAATCAGATTGTATTTGTAAGCAAAAAAAGTCGTCACCGAATTTAAAATGCCTCCAAACATCAAACCGACAAGCGGGATAAATACCGGGTCCTTAAAACGGATTTTATCCAGTATCTTCATGAAAACCAGGGTTCCCCCTAGAGCAAATCCAAAAGCCGTCAGCATCTTCGTCCAAAATCCTGCCGCTCCAAACACCATAATAGCCATCAGCACACCTAATCGTGCCGCATCCATCGTGCCTGCGGTGGTCGGCGAAACAAACCGATTCCGGGTAAGCTGCTGCATGATGAGCCCGCAAATACTCATACTCGCCCCTGCGATAATGATGCTGACCAAACGTGGGAATCTGCTAATCAGGAGCACCTGCGCTTGATCGTTGGATAAGTGGAACAAATCAAGTGGAGTTACATCATGCACACCGATAAACACCGAGGCGAAGGCCAGTACGATAAAAGCCAGTATTAAATAGCGCAATTTCATTTCTAACTAAGGGAGCCTGTCCAATAACCTGTACCAAGCTTCGGCCCTGTCCTCCCCTCCAATAATGATAATCATTATCAAAACAACTAGGATAAATTATATCAGTGATATTGTATCTGTCAAATTTTTTGCAATGAATAAGCCATGTCAAAAAAGGTGTTAGCAAAACCTGAATAGTCTGAAGAGTGAATGAGCGAATAAGAGCAATATCCTGTAAAATAGGGATGGAAGATTTAGGATTACCCGTTTCTCATTTTTACTGTAAGCAATTCTTGGAATTCGAGATTCATTAACTTGATGAATTAAAAAAATAGGAGGAGAATGATGAATCACATATTAATTGTCGAGGATGATACCGCCTTGAGTAACGGTATTGTTCTTGCCCTCAAAGAACCTAACAACGTATTTGTGCAAACGTATGACATAGCTGCTGCAAAAGAGCAATTGAACGTCACTACCTTTGACCTAGTGATTCTTGATATAAACTTGCCGGATGGGAATGGACTCGATCTTTTAACCCATTTACGAAAAAAAACAATGATTCCCGTCATCGTTCTGACAGCAAATGATATGGAAACAGATATTGTCACTGGTCTTGAGCTGGGTGCTGACGACTACATCACCAAGCCTTTCAGTCTGATGGTACTGAGAGCAAGGGTTGGTGTTCAGCTAAAGAAATCCAGATACTCGCTTGCGGACTCCATTCAGCTAGACAATTTTTCTTTTTCATTCGAGAGAATGGAATTTATTAAGAATGGTACACCTATTGAACTAAGTAAAACGGAGCAAAAATTGTTGCGCATCCTAATCAACAATCGAGGAAATACCGTTTCGCGTGATCATTTGGTAGACAGCATCTGGACAGATGGCGCTGAGTATGTGGGCGAAAATGCGTTGTCAGTCACCATAAAAAGGCTACGTGACAAGCTGGAGGACCATCCTTCCTCTCCTCTGTACATTAAGACTGTGTACGGTATCGGCTACACTTGGGCGGTGAAATGAATGACGATCCTGAATTATGCGTGTTTTGGAATTGCTATTACTGCTCTTTTCATAGCCGGGGTTACCATTCTTCTCTATCGTAAGAACGTACATAAAACAATGAAAACTATGGATCATATGATTGAAGCTGCAATTAGTGGCGAGTTTTCAGAGCGCGTTTTTGACGAATCCGTCTTATCAGCAGTAGAGGCCAAGCTTGCGCAATTTCTTTCCATTTGCTCCGTTTCCTCGAAAAATTTGTTGGCAGAAAAAAATAAAATAAACGAGCTTATTTCTGATATCTCGCATCAAACGAAAACCCCTATTGCTAATATCCTCCTCTACTCACAACTGCTTAGTGAATATGATTTGCCACCGGAAGGTTCCACTTGTGTAAAAGCTTTATCCACACAAGCCGAAAAGCTTCATTTCCTGATCCATTCCTTAGTAAAAACATCACGGCTTGAAACAGGGATTATCAAATTGTCGTCAAGGCAGGAGTCAGTTCAAAGGCTACTAACCACTGCACTGGAGCAAATTATGCCGAAGGCAAACGCTAAAGGGATTTCGATTACTATGGGGAGTAAAGAAATTCAGGCTTCTTTTGATTTAAAATGGACGGTTGAGGCAATCTATAATATTTTGGATAACGCCGTCAAATATACAGAAATGAGCGGGAATATATTTATTAAAGTGAGTGCTTATGATTTATTCTGCCGGATTGATATTACTGATAATGGCATTGGGATTGCAGAAGAAGAACACAGCAAGATTTTCAAGCGTTTCTATCGATCACAAACTGTAATCTCGCAAGAAGGTGTCGGGATTGGACTATTTTTAACAAGAGAAATTGTTTCAGCTGGGGGCGGATACATCAAACTATGGTCACGCCGCGGCAGTGGTTCCACCTTCTCGATTTTTCTCCCCATAGACAAGTAATTCTTACAACACTGTTAGATTTCAGAAAGATTGTAGAAAGATTCATATGGTAAAGTCTGTATTGCGAAGTATGGTGATACAGACTATTTTTCATGGAGGAGAAATGAATGACTCTGTTAAAAACTCAGGAGTTGAAGAAGTATTATGGTAACGGGGATACTGCTGTTCATGCCCTAGATGGGGTGAACCTGGAGGTGGAAAGCGGAGAATTTGTGGCCATTGTCGGTACGTCCGGGAGCGGCAAATCTACCCTTCTCCATATGCTGGGTGGACTCGATCGTCCGACAAGTGGAAACGTTACGATTGACGGTAAAGATATTTTCACATTGAAAGATGAAGAATTGACTATATTTCGCAGACGGAAAATTGGCTTCGTATTTCAAAATTACAACCTAGTGCCTGTTTTAAATGTCTACGAAAATATTGTGCTTCCTATTGAACTGGATGGTAAAGAACCGGACAAAACCCACATAGATAAAATTGTACATACCTTGGGCCTTGACCATAAGCTGAATAATCTGCCCAACCATCTTTCAGGAGGCCAGCAGCAGCGTGTAGCCATTGCCAGAGCACTGGCAGCCAAACCCGCCATTGTCCTGGCAGATGAACCCACTGGAAACCTGGATAGTAAAACCAGTCTGGATGTGATGGGGCTCATCAAAGTATCCAGTCAACAGTTCCAACAAACGATGGTGATGATTACGCACAACGAGGAAATTGCGCAAATGGCAGACCGGATTATACGGATTGAGGACGGTAAAATGGTCGGTGGTGAAGGCAAATGATTCAGGTTAGAAATAAAAAGACGATCCGTAATCTGGCAGATAAGAGCTTCAAAGTAAACAAAGCCCGTAACCTCTTTGCCATTGTTGCCATAGCTCTCACTTCATTGTTATTTACAACGTTGTACACCTTGGGGCTCGGTGCTGTTGAAAACTTACAACGGGCAACTATGCGACAGTCCGGTGGAGATGGACATGCCGTACTTAAATATATAACGGATGATGAATTTAATCATGTCAAGGATCATCCATTGATCAAGGAAATTGCTTATAACCGTATATTAAGCGACGGAGTTAAAAACGATAGCTTCCTAAAACGCCATACGGAATTCTGGTATTACGATGATGTAGGGTTGAAGCTCGGTTTAATTGAACTTAATGCGGGGCACAAGCCTGTGGCGAAAAACGAAGTGATTGCAGACTCCAAGACGTTGCAGCTATTGGATGTTCCACTGAAAATTGGAGCACCTCTGAGTCTAAAGCTTAACATACGAGGTAAAGAAGTACAGCGTGATTTTGTCCTCTCTGGCTGGTGGAAAAGCGATCCTGTGTTTAGCGCAGGACAAATATTGGCCTCCAAATCCTATGTGGATGCTCATGCCAAGGAATTACAAAGCAACTATAAAAAAGATCACTTCCATACAGGAACCATTAGTGCATATATGATGTTCGACAACAGTTTTGATTTGCGAGGAAAGCTCAATAAAGTGATTACCGAAAGCGGTTATTCACTTGACGAAGATGCACCGAACTATATCGCGAATAATGTAAATTGGGCATACATCTCGACTAATCTTAGTTTAGATACAGAGACCATCATAGCGTTAACTTCTGCCCTGTTACTGATCATGTTTACTGGTTATTTGATTATATATAATATTTTCCAAATATCAGTGATGCGAGATATCCGTTTTTACGGTCTCTTAAAGACGATCGGTACAAGCCGCAAGCAGATACGCCGGATTATTCGCAGACAAGCACTGATTCTATCAGCGCTAGGAATCCCGATCGGATTGATAGCAGGTTTTTTTGTCGGTAAATCGCTCGTGCCTTTTATCATAAATATGAGTATATATAACGGTACCGAGGTATCGGTATCCCCCAACCCATGGATTTTTATAGGATCGGCTTTGTTCGCCCTCATTACCGTAATGATCAGCACTTTCAAGCCAGGCAGAGTTGCCTCGTCCGTATCGCCGGTAGAAGCAGTCAGATACACAGGTGGAGTAAACAAGAGCAATGGTAAGCTGAAAATATCAACCGGAGGTGCAAAAATCCACCTCATGGCTCGTTCCAATTTGGGGCGTAATAAAAAACGCACTGTTTTAGTGGTTATAAGTCTTTCTTTAAGCTTGGTCCTTCTGAACACTGCCTTCACACTATCCCAGAGCTTTGATATGGATAAATTTTTAGCCAAATTTAATGATACCGATTTTCTCATTGCCCATGCTGAATATTTCCAGGTTCCCACCAGTTTTAGTGGGCAAGAAAATGGGACCACCGAAAGTTTTATTAAGGCTGTACAGGCACAACCAGGCTTCGAAGAAGGCGGTCGATTGTACGGTGACCCAACAGCTTTCACGGCCGAGAATACAAAGGGAATCACGGATGATACCCAGAACACTGACGCTCGCGGCAACTTCCTTGTAGACGTGTATGGGCTCGAAGATTTACCCTTGCATCGGCTGCAATTGATTGATGGCGAGCTTGATTTTAAGAAACTAGCTTCCGGTAAGTATATCCTGGAGGGAGTCGAACTGAACGATAACGACAAGCCTTACATGGAAAGCATTCATCATAAAGTGGGCGAAACCGTTACTTTGCATAGTTATGTGAGAACAGTAGATGATGTTCCATTGGGTAGAGAGTATATTACACAAAAGTTTACAGTGCTTGGTCATGTGGGTATCAAATCCACCAATTCGAATCGCCTTTCGAGCTATAATAGCTTTTACCTCCCGGCGGAAATATACAAATCACTTGTAAAAGAGCCTGCTGTGATGAGCTACGCCTTTAATGTATCCTCAAATCAGGAAGCGTCAATGCAGAGCTTTTTGAAGCGCTATACTGAAACAATCGAACCGATGATGAACTACGAATCCAAAATTACGTCAAAGGACGCTTTATCAGGTATGCAAACCACTGTTGAGTTGATCGGTGGCACGCTTAGCTTGATTATTGGCCTGATAGGTATCCTGAACTTTTTAAATGCAATTTTAACCAGCATACTGACCCGGCGCAATGAATTTGCTATGTTGCAGAGCATAGGCATGACTAAACGGCAATTGCGGGGAATGCTGATTTATGAAGGACTATATTATGTTTGTGCCACCAGCCTGACCTCTATTCTATTGGCAGTCTTATTTTCTCTTTTGATTGTAAAACCATTTTGCAGCTTGCTATGGCTTTTAAGCTATCACTTTATACTTTGGCCACTTCTAGTCTTGTTGCCTTTACTCTTCTTGCTTGGGATACTGATACCAGTAGCAGTCTATTCTATGAATAACAAACAAAGTATTGTGGAGCGACTTCGAGAATCAGAGTAGTTGCACCTAAAAATAAGCAAGCAAAATACCTATGAGCGTCAAAAAGATGACTCCTGATCACATTCAGAGGTCATCTTTTTATGACTAGAAAGGTTTTTTTCACAGAACATTACGACTCCACTCTTCCCGTAAAAGCCCCATTCGGATCGAATCATAATACACTCCATTATAATATCTGCATTTGCGTAGTCTGGCTTCCAGGGTCATGCCCAGCTTCTCTCCAACCTTCATCATCCGCTGGTTTCCTGACCAGGTTGTAAAACCTACTCTTACTAAAGGCAATGTATTAAACAAATGCGTGATCCACAATCGAAGTGCTCTCGTACCATAGCCACCGCTCCAATACCCCGAATCATAGATAGCTATTCCCATTTCAAGCCATTGCGAAGGCTAATGCTCCCAATAGTAGCTCACAGATCCAATGACCTTGCCTTCCACTTCAATGGTCCAAAAGTCATCTTGCCCGATTCGCTTTTCCTTCTCTTTTAAATAATCATCAAAAGAAAGTGTCTTATGGTCATAATAAGGTGCATCCCATTGCTTCCATTCTGGTGCTTCTTCCTTGTAAGTTAATGTCCAAAGCGCATGTAGGTCTTGTTCTGTAACAGGCCTAATCGTTAAATCCTTTTCTGTATACATCAAGTACACCCCTTTATCATAAAATGCTCATTTCTATGTCGGGTTATATGATCCTTTATTGTATCTGCTTTTGCATTATTTCGAATTCAATTTTTGTCCATCAAGAAACTGTATTGTAGCAAGATCGCAATTCATGTTGACAAACAATCAAAAATAATATATCTTAATATTAAGATAATAAATATAAAGAAAAATTTACGACGACGGTTTATTTTGCTTTGAAAAACCTAATCATATAAAAACCAAGGAGGGCAAATAATATGAAACTGTTAGGATTGCATCACGTTTCAGCGATTACAGCGGCAGCGGCTAAAAATGTTGATTTTTATACTCAGGTATTGGGACTTCGGTTGATCAAGAAAACGGTGAACCAGGACGATGTTAGTGTGTATCACCTCTTTTATGGAGATGAACGCGGAACCGCGGGTACGGAAGTCACTTTCTTTGAAATTCCACATGCGGGACAAACGCGTACAGGGAATAACAGTATTTCAGCGCTCTCTCTGCGTGTACCGAACGACAAGGCGTTGAATTATTGGAAAAACCGCTTCGAGCAGCTGGATGTGAAGCATGGCGAAATTATAGATCAAGCAGGACGCTTG
The DNA here is from genome assembly GCF_054113385.1 of Paenibacillus sp. ALE2. Classification (NCBI taxonomy): domain Bacteria; kingdom Bacillati; phylum Bacillota; class Bacilli; order Caryophanales; family Paenibacillaceae; genus Paenibacillus; species Paenibacillus sp. ALE2. Next base: position 2,505,096 of record NZ_CM134213.1, on the reverse strand, counting down.
GCGCTTTCGTTCGAGGATTTTGAAGGACAACGCTTCTTCCTCGTTTCAGATGAGCATGACAACGGAGTGCGCGGCGGTACGCCTTGGGAGAAAAGCCCTGTTCCTGCGGAATACGGCATCGTTGGACTTGGTCCGGTTCATCTGACCATTCCCAAAGCGGAGAATACCATTCTTATTCTTGAACAAGTGATGGGCTTCCGTAAAAAAGGCTCCTACCCTTCCCCTGTTGCCGGACAACCGGATGTGGTTATCTACGAAACAGGTGAAGGCGGTACAGGAACTGAAGTCCATCTGGAAGAGCGCAACGATCTGCCACAAGAGCGACCAGGACGCGGCAGTGTGCATCACGTCGCTTTCCGTGTTGAAACCGAGGAAGAGCTCAAACAGTGGGTAGACCGTATTGGGCAGCTGCAAATTTCCAACTCTGGTTTTGTAGATCGCTTTTATTTCCGTTCCTTGTACTTCCGTGAGCCAAATGGCATTCTGTTTGAATTGGCTACCGATGGACCCGGCTTTGACACCGACGAGGAATTAGAGTTTCTGGGTGAATCGCTGGCATTGCCTCCATTCTTGGAGCCGCGCCGCGCATCGATTGAAGCCAATCTCAAGCCGCTCAACACCAAACATGAATAAAGTTATATTGGCTCTAAAATGACACAAAGCCGGGACTTCTACATCATGTAGAGGTTCCCGGCTTTTTTCGTGTAATTGCTCTGTTTTCATTTAAAAAGGCATCTCATCTACAAGCTTTCCAGCTTTGAGAGGCAAGCGAAATGCCCTTTTTGGCTGTACTTACAGCTTTTTATCATCCACACTGTTCAGCCATGCTTCAATTTCTCCGATCACAGAGGCGATGCAGCCATCTTGGAAAGGCGAAATCAGTCCAGCCAGCTCAACCAATCCGGTAAAAGATCGGCTTCCTCCGGCACGACACAGCTTCAAATAATCTTCCCACGCTGCCGCTCGGTCTTCGCCCATACGCTTCCAGAACTGGAATGCACATAATTGTGCCAGTGTATAGTCAATATAATAGAACGGAGATTGAAAAATATGTCCCTGCTTGTGCCAGAATCCGCCCTTTTCGAGGTACTCGTTGCCTTCATAATCCAGATGCGGTTTATACTTGCGTTCAATGGAACGCCATGCACTTTTACGTTCGGCCGGGGTCCAGTCTGGATGTTCATATACAGCATGCTGGAATTCGTCTACGGCTACGCCGTAAGGCACGAACAGCAGCGCTGAAGATAGGTGTTCAAAGTGATATTTGTCCGTGTCTTCCTCAAAGAACAGCTTCATCCAAGGCCATGCGAAAAACTCCATACTCATCGAATGGATTTCAGCCGCCTCCATGGTTGGCCAGTGGTACTCTGGAATTTCAAAATGCCGGCTTTCATAGACCTGGAAGGCATGACCTGCCTCATGTGTCAATACGTCGATATCACCGGATGTCCCATTGAAATTGGAGAAAATAAATGGCGTGCCATATTCGCTCAAAAATGTACAGTAGCCTCCGCTTTGCTTACCCTTTTTGCTGATTAAATCCATCAGTCCACGCTCAACCATAAAACTGAAAAATTCATGTGTTTCCGGTGAAAGCTCCTCATACATACGTGCTCCATTACGAAGAATCCAGTCCGGATCGCCTTTGGGCGTAGGATTGCCTGACAAGAAGTTGAAGCCCTCGTCGTAATAGCGAAGCTGATTTACTCCGATCCGCTCGCGTTGGCGCTCTTTCAGCTTGGTTGCCACAGGAACGATGTGCTTCAGCACCTGCTCGCGGAAATTGGCTACCATCTCTGCATTGTAATCTGTACGTCCCAAGCGGGCATAGCCCAATTCTACGAAATTGTTATAGCCCAGCTTGTGCGCCATGCGTGTGCGTACCTTCACCAATTCATCATAAATCCGGTCCAGCTCGTCCTCATGCTCACTCATAAATTGATATTTGGCCTCGGAGGCCTGTTTGCGGGTCTCGCGATTGGTTGCCATTTCAAAAGGCAGGAGCTGAGACAATGTGCGTTCTTCCCCCTCGAACGGGATCTTCGCTGAGGCAATCAATTGAGCATATTCCGAGGTCAGCTTATTTTCCTGCTGCAAATCCTCAATGATATCCGGATGGAACGACTTGAGCGCTACCTCGGCAATACTGAAAAGCTGGCTGCCCCATTGGCTCTCCAACTCAGCTCTAAATGGAGAATCCACCAATGCTCGGTAGTAATCGGTTACATACTCCTGAATAACCGGCATGAAATCATCAGCGTACTCTTGCTCTGCTTTGTAAAAGGCATCCTCCGTATCAATGGAGTGCCGAACTTCCACCAATTGCAATTGCGTTTCCACATTACTGCGCAGCTTGTTAATCGCATGAATAACTTCATTTTGACGTTCTACACTGTCCGCTTCACGAAATTGCTGCAACAGCGTTTTAAACCGCTGTTCAATTTCAGGTTGCTCTGGCCGGCTGTAAGCCATTTCGCTGAATAATGTCATTGCTTCATTTCCCCCTTTAATGTAATAAATCTGATGCCTATTATACAGTACGATTAGACCAAACCGGAAGCTGAAATACCAAAATAATACAACCTCAAAAGCCGCAATACCATGTATTGCGGCTTTTGAGCCTAGGCTAACTCCATATATCATAGATGTCGTTATCTAAAGTAACCTCAATATATATACAGTCTGGTGGAGATTTATAAGTCTCCTTCATATGGCAGCCCTTCATGCTTTATTGATTTTGCAAACGATGTGCCACATGCAGGGTCGGACCGACAAATTCATTTAACTTGAAACCACCTTCAATGGCCTGTGTAATGAATTTCTTGGCCTGATCCACAGCTTCACGCACAGTCAGCCCTTGTGCCAAACCAGCCGTTACCGCAGCCGAAGTGGTACAGCCTGCACCGTGTGTAAAGTTGGTTTGTACAACATCCGCTTCAAACCAGTCAAAAGTGATTCCGTCATACAGCAGATCCATCGCTTTACCAGCGCGAATTTTGCCACGGTCCTTGATCAGTACATGCTTAGCACCACGCTCGTGGATAATAGCAGCCGCTTCCTGCATCTGCTCCAGTGTCGTGATCGGTCCATTCTTCGCCAGCTGCGAAGCCTCGAACAAGTTCGGTGTTACCAGGTCAGCGCCAGGAATCAACAATTCCAGCATGGCCTCTGTATTTTCCGGTTGAAGCACTTCATCCGTGCCTTTGCAGACCATAACCGGGTCAATCACAATCCGTTTCAGATCATGCTTTTTCAAGTAGCTGGCCACCAGTTCGATGATATCTACGGAACCCAGCATACCGGTCTTCATTGCATCAAAACCGATACCTTCCAATACAGTACGCAGCTGCGCCTCAACCACGTCCAACGCAACCGGATATACAAGATGGTTCCAGGTTTTAGGTTCCATCGCAACTACGGTAGTCAATACAGTCATGCCATATACGCCAAGCTCCTGGAAGGTTTTCAGGTCCGCCTGAATACCTGCTCCGCCGCTTGTGTCGGAGCCGGCTATCGTTAGTGTTTTGGGAATCGTCATTAGTACATGCTCTCCTTCACTTTCTGTGCTGCATTTATCCTAATCCTGCATGCGAAACTTGTCAACGCGCAAAACGGTCCTTTCCATACGAAAAGTCACAAGAACCAGCAACAGCTAAAAAACGAGAATATCCCCCTTTGAAATGAGAACATCCTCGTAAGTACGTGTTATATGAAGAATTTGAATGAATTTTAGAATTATAAATACCCACCAGCACTGTGATCATAGGCATGGTTTTTTTCGTTTGCCCGTACGCCGAGGCAAAGACTCTGATACAACTGCTGCTGTTCCGGGGTAGCAAAATTTCGATGCTGCTCAAATAAAGCCATACAACCAATGATATGTTCGGTATAGCTGTTATCGACAGACAATTGCAGGCAATGCAGTGTTTGTCCCAAGCCCTTGGGGTAATCGCATTTTCGAAAATAATATTCCGCATACACCTTGCAAAAAGAAGCAAAACGAAATGCATTAAAGTGCTTGCGATAATGTGTGTCCCATTGCTCCGGTGCAAGCTCCCAGAATCTCTTGAGTTGCTGGTTGAACAGCTCCAGCTCGGCATCTACGAAATAGCCAAACCGGTTCGCCGATTCGAGCAACGTATTCAGGCCTTCCAGTGTCTCATCCGGATGCTCGCGCAGGTAAGTAATATATTCATAGATTGCAGAAGTGTTGCCCATTTTGATTTCAATACAAAGTCGGTTGCCCTGTGCATATACACGATGCAGGTTGACCACTTTCCAACCTTCCTCGTCCAAACCCTCAAACCAGCTCAAATCTGCGTAACCTTCAATCCATTGCTTGGATTCCTCATATCTACCCTGAAACTCATAGCAGCTGGCCTTAAGCAGATGCCCTTGAGCATAGTAATAAACGAGCGGCTTAATCAGCTCCAGGTGCTCATCTCCAAAGCGGTTCCGATTGCGATACAATGCCTGCGCCAACTCTCTTAGCTCGTCCGCATACATTTCCATCTCGGACCATTGCATTTTTAAAGCAAACACTTGAGATAGCATATGTAAGCCTTCCAGTGCATAAATTTCCGGTAGACGACTACGGTACAAATGGAATTGTACAGCAGCCTTCAAGTTCCGTTGGTTATCCTTAATCTGAATCTGGAATATGCGAAAATAGCTAATCGCCAACCGTTCGGAGTGGGTATACTTCTCACTCTCAATGACACAATCATACAAAAGCATGGAGGCTTCATGTCGACCATCCTCAAACATCGCTTCTGCAGTCTCAAAAATAGCCGGAACATTCGATAAATCGTCCATCAAATAACCAAGCACACTGCGTATACAGTCCAGCTTGTTCAACTCTGAGCAACGAAGAAGAAACGGACGCAGCCTCCTCCAGTGTGGCAAGGAATGAATAAAACACTCATCAACATACATCTCGAACAAAGATCCTTCTTCCAATCCCATCGCCTCAGTAATCAGATCAAGCTGATTAACTGAAATAGGCCGTGGTGGGTTTCGGTTAAGTATACCGCTAAGTGTACCCGGATTTACCTTAGAAGCATCTGCAAAACATTGCATCGAAATGCCTTCACTTTGAATATACTTTTCTATCTCTGCGCGGATCGTGGTGTTTTTTTCCAAAGGGACACCCCCTCAAACGAATGATGGTGACTTTTTCATTACCTTTTAAACCAAAATTTGTTTAATCAAAGTATATGTCTAATTATACGAGAGGTCAATAACTTTAAACACGACTCAGGACATATAAAATCACGAGTTTCGTACGATTTTAAATCTGTTTTATGAAAAAAGACCGTCCTCTGAGAGACAGTCTTTTTCTATTATTTTGATGCTGTGGACTTAGAGGACAATAACTTGCAAAATATTTTAAAATTGACGAAAATCAAGAGCAAACTTAGCGTATCCTTCTGCCGTCAGTCCTTCATAGAGCAATTCAGAATAAGCATGGGCAACATTCGTTGCTTGCGGCGAGGTTAGGAAGGTCACATGTGGACGACCCGACCATGGGGCGAGAGACCAGTGACCGTCGGCCTTTGGCGTCAACGTCTTCATATGCCGCACATACTCAGTCAGCACATGTCGGTTCTCATCCGGGGAAGCCAGTATAATTCGCTCTCCACCCGGATTAACCAGCGCAGAGGAGAATGCGCGATAGTTATTCGTAACAACCAGATAACTCCGCTGCATATCCATTGGTTCCCCTTCAAAAGACATATGAATGATTCTGTGCGCTTCTAGGTCCTTTAATTCCCCGGCAGTATCATATCTGGCTGGCTGTGTTACATCAATCTGATACGTGATGCCATCGATGATATCGAAATTAAAGCTCGGAAAATCAGAATTAATCAGCTCTTGTTCCTCCTCTGCCGAAGGATCAATTTGCCGGAATTGACCAGCAGACCACTCAAGCCATTCCCGAATTTCCGCTCCGCTCAACCGAACGACATGCAGCGTATTCGGAAAATTGTATAGATCGGCAATATGCTTGATCGCCAGGGTTCCCGCCGGAATATTGGTATAATACGCCGGACCGTATCTTCCGCCTGTTTTAAAAGGAGCTGCTGCCGATAGAACGGGCAACCCTTCATACTCGCTCCCTTGTAGCTGCTGCTTCACATACCAAATTTGTGCATCATTGACGAGCTGAACCGAAGCATCATCCATCACCTGGGCAAAAAAGCTGTTCACTGCTACTGTCGTTTGACCTACAGGTGCACGGATGTAATCTAGGGTTCCCGCATGTTCAGCTGCTACCGCCTGCTGGATAGCAGTATCGGGTTGGACGAGGGCTTCCTTGCGTATCGGGTCATACACCGGGCGTACCTCGGCAGCAGATGCAGTCACTTGCCACTTCCCTCCAATAAGGGCCAGATCCAGATCAATGATACCCAGATGATCTCCCCAGAAGCCCGGCTCTACTGCTGGAATGCCATGGATGGTGCCCTGCTCTGTATCCACACCTGTCATACCTATAAATGAAGGGCCGGGAAATACTTTATGGGCATGACCAAACACAATGGCATCGATCCCTTCCACCCTGCTCAGATGCAGCACCGCATTTTCCATACTGGGAGCTTCGGGAATATCCTCAAAGCCTGCATGGGGCATCGCAATGATGAGATCGGCTCCCTCCGCCTGCATTTCTGGGATAAACCGTCTTGCGGTTTCCAGCATATCTTTGACGATAAGTTTCCCTTCCAACCACGCCTTGTCCCATTGCATAATTTGCGGGGGCACAAAGCCGATGACCCCCACCTTCAGCAGATGCTTACGGCCTGCTTCATCCTCTACCGTCTTATCCAGCAATAGATAAGGCGTAAAGTAGTTTTGTTCTTCCTCTCCCGCTATATAGATGTTGGCATTCACATAAGGAAACTGTGCTCCTCGAAGGCAGGTCTGCAAATATTCCAACCCATAGTTAAATTCATGATTACCAATACTGCCTGCCTCGTACCCAAGCAGATTCATGGCTTTATAGGCGGGATGCACCTCGCTTGGGTTCTGTTGGAGCCGCTGTACAGCATAATCTCCCATCGGATTCCCCTGAATCACATCTCCGTTATCCAGCAGCAGGTGATTGGGCACCTCTGCCCGAGCCGTGTGAATCAGACTAGCGGTTTGCGCCAGACCGTAATGCAGCGTTTCCTGATCTGTATAATAATCATAATTCCACAAGCTGACATGCAGATCGGTTGTAACCATAATACGGAATTTCGCCCTCACAGCACCTGCATTTTCCTGCTCTGTCTTATCATTAATGTCCAAATTATCCAATCTTGTTCTCTCCCTCAGCTTCGGTCATAGAGCTTGAACAAGTCTAACAGAGCACTGTTAAGAGAATGTTAAAAGATGCAATTCGTATAAATACCGCTTATGGTCTCTAGCAAATGATAAATTTTACATCATTTTTACCAAAGTCAGGAGTGATTTTTACCCTAGCTGCAAGACTAGCTGTTAAGATTTGGTTTGTCACTGAATTTACAGGTTTTTTAAATTTTCGTTATTACGATGTTTAGGGGGAAATTATTTTGTTCAAAAAAGCACTGACCTTGTGCATGACCTTCACACTGGCAGCGGGTTTAGCCGCTTGTGGCTCAAATGCAAGCAATAACAACAGCGCCTCCACTCCGGGTACAGATGGCTCTAAAAACGAAAGCACAGCCTATGTCCCTAAGGAGCTAAAGGTACAATTCGTTCCTTCTCAAAATGCAGATACCCTCGAAGCCAAAGCAAAACCGCTCGAAAAACTGCTGGGGGACAAGCTCGGAATCCCGGTAAAAGTAACCGTATCTCCTGATTACAATACGATTGTGGAAGCCATGTCTTCCAAACAGGTCGATGTAGGATTCCTTCCGCCGAACGCTTATGTACTGGCACACGATAATCGTAAAGCGGCCGACTTGCTCCTGCAAGCTCAACGCTACGGTATTGAAGATGCCACAGGCAAAGACACGACTGAAAAAGTAAACTTTTATAAAGCAATGATCGTGGTAAAAAAGGATTCTCCGATTCAAAGTCTGGCTGATCTGAAAGGCAAGAAGGTTGGCTGGCAAAATGTAACCTCCTCCGCAGGCTATGTGTACCCCGCAGCAGAGCTGAAAAAAGCTGGCGTGGACCCGGACACAGATGTGCAGGGTGTGACGATCAAAGGCCACGACGCTGCTATTCTGGCGCTGCTGAACGGTCAGGTTGATGCTGTCGCTGTTTTCCAGGATGCACGTAACACAGTGAAGAAGGAAATCCCGGACGTATTTGAAAAGACACGTGTCATTCATTACACAGCTAAAATTCCAAATGACACCGTCAGCGTACGTTCCGATATGGATCAAACGTGGAGAGACAAAATCGCCCAAGCCTTTATAGACATTGCCAACGATCCTGAAGGCGGCGAAATCATTAAAGAAATTTACACCCATGTAGGTTATGAGAAGGGCGACGATAAAAACTTCGATTCTGTGCGTGAATACGCCGAAGCCGTCGGCCAAGCGGTAAAGTAACAGCTACGAAACAGGCTTTACGAATGACAGGGCAGCACCGTCCATGTATTCATGGCGGTGTTGTTTTCATTCCACCCCATCGGGGAGAAAGTTGGGAGCATATGATTGAATTTCGAAACGTATCGAAAACATACCCGAACGGCACCAAAGGGTTGAATAATATTAATTTGACGATTCAGGAGGGAGAGATGGTTGTCATAGTCGGCTTATCTGGTGCAGGTAAGTCCACCCTGCTGCGTTCCATTAACCGACTGCATGACATTACGTCCGGCGACATCGTTGTAGGTGGCAGGTCTGTCACGTCTGCTGGAAGCAGCGAGCTGCGGCGCATTCGCCGTGATATCGGCATGATCTTTCAAAGCTTCAATCTGGTTAAGCGTTCGACGGTGCTTCGCAACGTACTTTCGGGCCGCGTCGGTTATCATTCGACGCTGCGGACCATTCTTGGTCTCTTCCCGAAGGAAGATATCGAACTGGCACTAACGGCGCTGGAACGCGTAAACATCCGCGAAAAGGCCTATAGCCGAGCCGATGAGCTGTCCGGTGGCCAACAGCAGCGTGTATCCATCGCGCGTGCTCTGGCGCAGGAGGCTAAAATCATTCTGGCAGATGAGCCTGTTGCGTCGCTTGATCCGCTGACCACCCGCCAGGTGATGGACGATCTCCAGCGAATCAACCGTGAAATGCAGATTACGACCATTGTCAATCTTCATTTCATTGATTTGGCGCGCGAATATGCAACACGGATCATCGGCTTACGCGCGGGAGAGGTCGTCTTTGACGGCACACCGGAGGAGGCTACGGATGAAGCCTTTGCGGAGATCTACGGCCGGGCCATCAAGCATGATGAACTGCTGGGAGTGGGATCATGAAGCCCGACTCTACTGCCCAGCCGCTCTCTTCGACGCAACCGTCACCATCTGCTGGACCGCCCCAGCCAGGCAAGCCGCCTGCAGGGCCACCTTTGCCAGGACGTTATAAGCGTTACGCTACCTGGATGATTTTTATCGTGGTGCTGATAGCCTGCTCCATTCATACGGATGCCACGCCTTACCAATTGATCGTTGGCTTACCAGAGATGGGCAAATTGCTGGAAGAAATGTTTCCTCCTGACTGGAGTTACCTGCCTATCATCTGGAAACCGATGCTGGAAACGATCCAGATCGCTATTGTCGGTACGACACTGGGAGCCATATTGGCAATCCCTGTCGCGTTGCTGTGCGCCTATAATGTGATGCCGCGCAAGCTAATCTCGCTGCCGATGCGCACGATCCTGAACCTGGTACGGACGATTCCCGATTTGCTGTTTGCCTCGATCTTTGTGGCCGTATTCGGCATCGGTCCGTTTGCAGGGATGCTTGCCCTGCTGTTCTTCTCCTTCGGAATCATAGCCAAGCTGACCTTTGAGGCGATTGAAGCCATTGATCCCGGGCCACTGGAGGCCATGACCGCTGTTGGTGCGAGCCGCATTCAAGTCATCGCCTTTGGTGTGGTTCCGCAGGCACTGCCTTATTTTGTGTCGTATTTGCTATACACCTTTGAGGTTAATGTGCGCGCAGCTTCTGTTCTAGGGCTCGTCGGCGCTGGCGGCATCGGTCTGCTGCTTGACCGTTCCCTTGGGCTGTTCCGATATGACCGGGCAAGCATTATTATTCTACTGACCCTCGTCATCGTCCTTGCGATTGATTACGGCAGTAACCTGCTACGGAGGAAATTATTATGAATGATCCTACGCTTCGCAGACCTATTGGCTCCCGCCTGCGCTTTTGGGCGTTAGCTATTCTGCTAATTATCATTTACATTTGGGCTTTTCGCGGGATGCAGTTTGAAGGATTACAAGGGACGGCCAAAAGCGTCTCTGTCGCAATATTGGACGGCTTTCTTCATCCCGACTGGTCATTTGTCTACATCCCTGAGGGGGAGGACTTGTTGCGTGGGTTGCTGGATACACTGGTCATTTCAGTGCTCGGAACCTTCGTATCCGCATTTGTCTGTCTTCCGTTTGCCTTTTGGGCATCGAGCAATATGACCCGTCTACGCCCCTTATCAGGCAGCGGGAAGTTTGTACTTAGTGTCATTCGGGTATTTCCCGAAATGATCGTCGCCATTCTATTCATTAAAGCCGTAGGTCCCGGCTCGTTTGCAGGTGTGCTTGCCCTCGGCATTCACTCCATCGGCATGCTGGCCAAGCTGTTCTCAGAAACGATTGAAAGCGTCGATCACGGGCCGCAGGAAGCTTTGATCGCGTGCGGTGCCAACCGTTGGCAGGTCATTTTCTTCGCCGTGCTGCCGCAGGTGATTCCACAGTTTCTTTCCTATTCGCTCTATCGTTTTGAAATTAACATCCGGTCCGCAACCACGCTCGGTCTGGTTGGTGCAGGTGGTATTGGGACCCCGCTGCTGTTTGCACTCCAAATGCGCAACTGGAACCGTGTAGGCGTCATTTTACTCGGCATTGTAGTCTTGATCATTTTGACGGATCTGATATCCGGCTGGCTGCGCAAACGGATTGTATAATTAAACATCTCTATCCTAACAAAAGCCTCTCCTGTGTAAAAGGGAAATGCTATGCTCCCATTTACTTGGAAGAGGCTTTTGCTGTTCAACAACTCCCACCTAGTTCATCTAGGACCCGCCGGACTTCCTCTGCCGTATTGTAAAAATGCGGAGCCACACGAATAACATCCTTTCGTGCTGACACAATCATATTTCGGCTCCGCAAACGCCTCTCTACTGCCGACACGTCGGCTACTTCAACAGCGAGCAGACTTGGTAAAGTGCCTCCTTCATCAGGTATTCGTATGTGTAACCCTTTGCTGCGTCCATATTCAATAGAAAAGTCCAACAGCTCATTCATATAGGTCTGAATGTTCGTGACCCCAATTTCCAGCAGCAGCTTTAAGGCTGCATTGGCGGCAAAAATGCTAATGAAGGAAGGTAATCCTGTCTCAAAGCGCCGGGCGCCTGCTGCCGGAACCGGATGAGCAATATCAAACCGGGAGGCTGACTCCTGTCCAAGCCAGCCCGTAAGACGGGGCTTGAAGCGTTCTATTCGCTCCTTACTTATATAAAGAAAAGCCACTCCCGGTATCCCCAGCATATATTTGCGTGCTCCCGCGACCAGCATATCTATGCCCATCGCCTTTACGTCTATCGGAATCATTCCTGCAGACTGATAGGCATCGACGAATAGTAACGCCTGATTTCGATGAGCTATATGTGCAATGGATTTGAGATCCTGCTGAAATCCGTTGGTATAATTCACATGGGATACCATAATGAGCGCAGTTTTCTCCGTAACATGCTCCTCATACTGCTCTAGGGTCACTTCTCCCTCCGTAGAAGGGATACAGCAAATATGATCACGGAACATCTCCTGTGCCTGCCAGATGTGGCCCACCGTCGGAAAGTCGGTGTCTGCATACACAATCCCTTCTTTTCCCGGTACATAAGGAAGGGCAGTGGCCACGCCAGCAATCGCCTCAGAGGCTGAGGACAGCACCGCAATTTCGTCAGGCTCCGCCCCGATGAGCTTGGCAAAATGTCCTCTTGCCTCCTCCAACCGTGCCATAGATAGGTCGCCGTTATGACCGTGTTGCAGCAAGCTTCGATGATATTCCTCAATGGCAGCGGAAACCGGTCTCGATATCGCCCCCTGGGAACAGTTCCCTACATGAATATGTGAGGACAGCACCGGAAACAACTGACGGTAGGACTGAAACGGATGTTTCATTTTTCCCTTCGCTCCTCTTGGGCACACCAACGTGCCTTGATATGATCATTTTATTATCCATATAAGCCACCTTAGAACAAGGGCCTCTCTTCCCATCTTCTCGCCGTTAACAGACGATAGACACAAAGAGAGGCCCTGTTGGATCATATACACAATTATTAATTAATGCACGCGTTTGCGTCCAAACCAGCTTTTAAGCACCAAGGTTGCCAAAGCAAGTAGCAGCAACAACGAGGCCACCGCAAAAGATGCCGAGAACTGATACTCGTTATACAAAATCTCCACATGCAGCGGAAGTGTATTCGTCTCTCCCCGAATATGTCCCGAGACGACGGACACTGCACCAAACTCACCCATGGCTCTCGCATTACACAGAATAATGCCATACAACAAACCCCATTTGATATTCGGCAGCGTCACTTTCCAGAATATGCGCCAGCCGCGTGCGCCCAGCGTGACCGCCGCTTCCTCCTCCTGCTGCCCCTGATCTTCCATCAGCGGAATAAGCTCGCGCGCTACAAAAGGAAATGTAATGAACAGCGTTGCCAAAATAATGCCTGGCAAAGCAAATATAATTTTAATATCATGCTCGTCCAGCCACGGCCCAAGCCAGCCCTGTGCGCCAAACACTAATACATACATCAGTCCTCCGACAACAGGCGAGATCGCAAAGGGTAAATCAATCAAGGTAACCAGTACACCTTTGCCGCGAAAATGAAATTTTGTGATCAGCCATGCGGCCGCTACACCAAATACCGTATTCAGCGGAACCGTTATCGCGGCCACCAGCAGCGTCAATCGCAATGCGGACATGGCATCTGGGTCCCGTAACGCTTCAACGTATACGCTCCATCCCTGCTTAAGTGCTTCGGTAAGCACAACGATTAGCGGCAATACCAACACCCAGAGCAAAGCTAAAAAAGCAGCACCAATGAGTGTCCACTTGACCCAAGGGGCTTCGGTTGTAACCCTATTGGGCGGTGCAGATGAAGGTACTGGTGCAGAAGCAAGCTCCTGCCCAGTTATCGCTTGTGACATGATGTATCCCTCCTTGAACACGGGGTTTAATGCGCAGGCCTCTGCTGTCTGCATGTTAACGTTAGACGGTTACGTTAGACTGCACGGCGCCGCGACCAGCGCTGAAAACTGTTAATCACGAATAACAGTACGAATGAAATGACCAACAGCATCAATGCCACCGCCGTAGCCCCTGCGTAGTCATTTTGCTCCAGCTTGGACATAATGAGCAGCGGAGCAATCTCGGTCTTCATCGGCATATTGCCAGAAATGAAGACGACAGATCCGTACTCGCCAATGCCGCGGGCAAAGGCAAGCGCAAAACCCGTCAGCAGCGGGGGTACCAGCTCCAGCACAATAACGCTACGGAAGGTACGCCATCTGCCCGCTCCCAGCGTAGCAGCCACCTCTTCCTCATCCTTGTCCAGATCCTCCAGCACCGGCTGAACTGTCCGTACGACGAACGGAATGCCAATAAACATCAACGCGAGCGTAATCCCTGTCTGTGAGTATGCCATTTTCCACCCAAGCGGTTCGAACAGTGAGCCGATCCAGCCGTTCTGTGCATATAGAGCGGTCAACGCAACCCCTGCCACCGCCGTGGGCAATGCAAAGGGCAGATCGATGACCGCATCAAACATTCGTTTCCCTGGAAACTCATAACGCACCAGTACCCAGGCGATCAATAAACCGAGAAATAGATCGATCAGCGCCGCGGCTGCGGCACACAAAAAGCTCACCTTGTAGGAAGCCAGCACTCTGGCATCCGTCGCCACGTCCCAAAATTTCTCCCACGTCAGCCCGGTTGAATTCAGGAGCAGTGCTGATAATGGCACCAGCACAACCAGACTGAGATACAGCACACTATAACCCATCGTTAACCCGAAACCGGGAAGTACGCGTTTTCGGGTGGCTTGCATTTGACTCATGTTCTGTCCATCCCTCTCTGCATCCTTTGACTATGGCACTCGCGCCAACTGATCCTCTCGCCTTTACACTTCACTTATGTTATGAACTACCAGGTACATAAATCTGGTCAAAAATCCCCTTGTCGCTAAAATGCTTTTGCTGTGTCTCTTTCCATGTTCCGAATACATCCTTCAAGGTTACAAGCTCCAGATTAGGAAATTGATCCTTGAACTTTGCCGTCACACTTTCTAATGTTGGGCGATAATAATTTTCAGCAGCAATGGTCTGCCCTTCTTCACTGTACAAATATTTCAGGTATGCGTCCGCCACCTCGCGTGTACCTTTTTTATCTACCACTTTATCGACCACCGCTACCGGAGGTTCAGCCAAAATACTGATCGACGGATATACGATATCGAATTTATCCGCACCTAGCTCCTTCACAGACAGCAGTGCTTCATTTTCCCAAGCGATCAGCACATCGCCAATTCCACGCTCTACGAAAGTCGTCGTCGCTCCACGCGCTCCGCTATCCAATACCGGTACATGCTTATACAGCTGCTGTACAAACTGCTGGGCTTTGGCTTCATCGTTGTTGTTCTTTTTGAGCGCATAGGCCCAGGCTGCAAGATAGTTCCAGCGGGCTCCACCCGAGGTTTTAGGGTTCGGTGTAATGACCTGTACATCGCCGCGGACTAGATCATCCCAGTCCTTGATCCCCTTCGGGTTCCCTTTACGTACCAATAACACGATGGTTGAAGTGTATGGGGAACTGTTATGCTCATATTTACTTTGCCAACCCTCTTTAACAAGCCCTTTCTCCTGTAACGCATCAATATCATAGCCCAGAGCCAGTGTAACCACGTCTGCATCCAGCCCGTCCTGCACAGAGCGGCTTTGCTTGCCAGATCCCCCGTGGGATTGCTTGATCGTAACCTTCTGTCCTTTCTCCTTCTCCCAATGGGCGGCAAACGCTTTATTATATGCCTCATACAACTCACGGGTCGGATCATAAGAAACATTGAGCAACTCCACGTCCTTGGAGCCGGAAGCAGAGCTACCATCCGCTTGCGTCCCTTCCTTGCTTGCCCCGCAAGCACTTAGCACCATCGTTAAAACCAAAGATAGTCCGAGAATAAGTCCAGTTTTATAATTCCTCTTCATCAAGACACCCCTCATTCTATGTAATTTGTAAATACCCATTCATTTACGCCTGTTATTTACAGACATAATCAAAAAAAAGGGCGGAGAATTCCCTGATGCAGCCCTGATAGGTCAAACCTGTCGCGTGGACAGTGTCTGCCTGCTGTTCCTAGAGGTTCTCCGCCAGAATGGCGAGGTTCTACTTTAATACTTTAATTCCTACCTGTTTAATGAGTTATATGGATATAATACGAGAGTTTATGAGGGATGTCAAACCTTTTTTTGGAATGGGATGATCTATAAATTGCTTTCTTCAAGGGGGGACAGTCAGAAACATGGTATACGTTTCCGACCGCCTAGAGGGCATGGGCACACGTGGAATACGACTTAGTTGGCTACCGTTTCAAGATTAATTGAAAAGACTCCAAAATGCTTCGGATTGTCCGTAGCTCTTCTCAGCCACAGCTCACCCGATCCCACCATAACTCCCTGATAATTAACAAACAACTCATCTGTCTTTTGGTTCACTAGCGCTTCACGAATCGCGTCCGTAAAAATCTGATCATATTTAGCCAGAAAATCTTTTTTGTTCGGAATCGTTAGCGACTTTTCACTATCATTGACACGCAGAGGGTACAAAATATAATTGGCTACCTTCTCCTTATCATTGTCGGCAACAGCCTTCTGCAACGCTTTGAATGTGTTCAAAAATGCTTTAGGATCTTGAATACCTGCTACCTCAAAAGGATTTTGAGATGTATTGGAGGCTGCCGGAGCAGAAGATGTATCCTTTGAAGGAGCTGGGACGGAAGGAGCTGACTTTTTCGCATCAGTACCGCTGTTTTCTGCACTCTCGCTCTCTTTAGCTGCTTTGTCATTTTGTGCTGAACTGCTCTGATTGCCTCCAGCACTGTTCTCGATCATGCTTGTACTGCTTCCAGCATTACTCGGTTCAGCATTATTATCCTGGCCGCAGCCAGTAAGAGCTACAAATGTAAGTGTAAGTAAAATGGCTGTAAGTGACAGCCTCCGTGACATTTTGTGATTATCGGATTCATGTTTTTTGGGCACAACGGGTCATCCTTTCTGCTTTCTACTCTGACCTATTCTGTTCATTAAGTCTTCAACCGTTCTATTGTAACATAAGTAGACTAATGACCGCATGTCGTGCCCATTCTGGAAGGAGCTTACAGTGTAATATATGCGAAGGTTTTAATGTCTCCTCGTGATCCGTCGTCCGTACTTACTTTCAAAATCAGCTCTTTCAAGGAGCCATTTGCAGCCTCATTCTGCCCCTCTGGCTTGATAAACAGCAGATCGTGGCGTTCTCCCGGCTGTAACGTTCGGCTAGAAAAGCCGCTTGTTGTGCCTTGCAAGTCTGATCCATTCGAACTGTTGAGCTTGTATCGTACGGGTTGCTTTCCTGTATTCTTGATACTGATATACAGCTTGCGCCCCTCTTCAAATCTAAATTCTGTTTGTCCTTGTCCTCCAAATTGCATTCTTTGGTCATGTACGATACGCTTCGCTGCTTCCCCTTGCTTATTCTGCATGCTAAGCGGAGCTGTCTGGTGCGTGGCACCCGCCGTTGATGTATAGGTGTTCGTCGAAACGCTCATATTGGCAAAAGCGACATAACCTACGATCACCCCCGCCACACCCATCCAAACCCATTTTTCCACCATTTCATATTCCTCCTTCACAAAATATACTGAAGCTATGCTGTATGAAGTCAGTTGTCACCGTCAGGAAAACAGGCTGGACGCCGCATGCTTTAATACTCTTCCAGCCTCAGGCGTGCATTGGTACCGGTAGAAGGTTCCCGGTGTGTAGGCAATGGAATGCTTTCCCCTCATTTCCTCATAGGAGTGCGTGGACAGCAAAAAAGGATTCAATTGCTGTAACAATTTCTCGAACAAAACATCCTTGTTGGCGACTCCATTGTCATCCTCAGTTACCCAGTTATGTACGCCTAGCATAAATGTATCTGCCCGTTCCATAGCATAATCAATCAGTCTTTCATAAGCTGTCCCACGAACATCGCTGTATAATCGGAACATATCTCTCCTCCTCTGTGCTGTCCTGCACCCTAACAATAAAAAAAGCCAAACTCATATCTATTATGAGTCTGGCTGTCATATTTTTCAAACTTGTTCAAAGGAATCCATACGGTGGCTCTCTATCTAGATCATCCATATTAGTAGATTACACGTTCAACGTGTTACGGGACTTTTTCTTATCCAGCACACTATACACCACAAAGATAATTAAATAAGCCGCAATCAGCAAAGTGGAAAATAGATACATTGTTTTATAAGAGGTTAATCCGGCAATCATCCCTAGAATCAAAGAACCGCCACCAATCCCCAAATCGAAAAAATTATAAAAGGAGCCTACAGCATCCTCTCGCTCATCTTCTCCGACTACACTGATAGCCCAAGCCTGTAAAGCTGGAAAAATAGCGCCAAAACTCAAACCATACAGCACAGCAGCAATTAAAAATTGTAGCTCGGTCCGTGATGAAGCCACCATAACGATGGCGACGATAAGCACAATTCCTGCGGGGATTAAGATATAAGCCGGACCTTTAGTATCAAAAATCCTACCGGACACCAACCGAACGAGGAAACTTGCCATTGCCACCGTAAAGAAGAACCAGGCCGCATTGTTAAAACCCTGCTCCTTGGCAAATAAGGCCACGAAAGACATCACTCCCCCTGCCACCACGCCAATTAGCAGCACAAGACCAGATTGCAGCAGCACTCTTTTTTCAAATAATTTAAAGGGAACCTTCTTTTTTCCCTTTGCTGTATCTGCCGTCGTGGGGTTCGCAGAACGGCGACGAACCAATATGCTCATCACAAGCGACAGCAGCAAAATTATAGCCCCCGTGGAAAATAGCCCGCTAAAACCTGCCGCATGAAGCATCCATATGCCGAGCAGGGGGCCGACTGAAATCGCTACAGTTTCACCTACGCCAAAGTAGCCCATTCCTTCCCCCATACGATGAGGAGGCAAATCATCTGAGGCTGAGGTAGCATACAATGTGCTCGCAATACCAAATCCAAAACCATGTACTAGCCGAAAGACTAACAGCAATACCAAACTGGTGGAAAGCATGTAGCTTCCCGTTGCCAGCATACAAATCACAACTCCAATAATCAGTACATATTTCTTGTCCAAAAGCTGGATCAGTGTGCCTGAGAATGGACGAATCAATATAGCTGAGCACATAAACACGCCTGTCACCAAGCCAATCTGTGACGGACTGCCGCCAAGACTTTCCACAAACAGTGGCAACGTGGGCATAAGCATTTCAAATGCCATAAATAATAGAGCGTTGGATATCATCAAAAATATAAAATTTCTGGACCAAAAGGTTTCTTTCACAGACACAACTCTCTTCCCCCAATACAATCATATTTACTTTAAAGGCTTAGATGATCAGACCTGAACCAAGCCGTGCCAGTAAATATCCCAGGAACTTTCCAGACGCGGATCAAAACCAGCGGTGCCGTTGTACACCAGTTCTACCAGCATCCCTTCAATCAAATTCATATAGGCTATAGTGGCAGATTGAACTGGAACACGAAGCTTAACTGACGTTTCGGCTGCCAACCGCTCATATACCAAGCTGGTTTTATGCTGTACATAGCGTGTAACCAAAGCCTGAACCTGGTTTTCCAGCGCAGATGGAATCAGAAATCCGACATACAGAATCAAACGCAGATTCATGGCACTCTCATAGCGTTCTTTGAATTCAATAATCAATCCTCGCAGTACAGCTTCAAGTGATTGTTCAGCTTGAGCTTGAAAATAACGATCCAACTCCAAAATCTCTTGGTCTACCGCGTCCGCAAATATGTCTAAGAACAAATCGTCTTTGCTTTTAAAATGAGCATAAATAGACTGCTTTTTGATTCCTACCTCATCAGCAATCAATTGTAGGGAGGCGGCATCGTATCCCTTTCTCGCAAATTGCTTTAGGCTTGCTGTTTTAATTTTCTGTAGTGTCATGTGTTCCCTCCAATATCCTTACGAACGATCGTCAGTTTATAAATTTAGTATAGTTCCCTCACTAGAAATTGACAACCGCTTTTTTAATTCCACCGCTCAGTTGCCTGAGCTAAGAACAAAAAAAGCCGGAAGCCCTCTAATGTAAGGGCTCCGACTCTATAACTGTTGATCTGCTAACGCCTTATACTATACAGCTACAGCTTACTCTGTCACCGTTCCATAGATCAGCACAGGTGCTTCCGCGTGATCCGCAATACGGATATTTGTGTAGATTTTCTCCAGCACTTGATCTACGTCTTCACGGTTGGCATGGATAGTAACCAGCGAATCGCCTTTTTGAACTGCATCGCCGACTTTTTTGTTCAGCATCAAGCCGACAGCCAAATCAATCTCGGATTCTTTGGTCGCACGACCTGCTCCCAGCAGCATCGCAGCGGTACCGATTTCGTCTGCCACAATTTCAGCTACCACACCGTCCTGCTTTGCAGGTACTTCAATAAGATACTGCGCCTGTGGCAACCGTTCTGGATGATCCACTACAGAAGCGTCGCCGCCCTGATTTGTAATAAACTCTTTAAATTTCTCCAGTGCTTTGCCGTTACGAATGACCTCTTTGAGCTTCTCTTCAGCGTCTTCGAGAGAGTCTGCTTTCCCGGCCAAAAATACCATCTGACTGCCCAAAGCCATACACAGCTCTTCCAGATCTTTGGGTCCTTCGCCGCGCAGCGTATCGATCGCTTCTTTAACTTCCAGTGAGTTCCCGATAGCCAGCCCCAACGGTTGACTCATGTCAGAAATAACCGCCATGGTCTTACGACCCACATTATTCCCGATGCTTACCATGGCATGTGCCAGTTCTTTGGCATCTTCTACTGTTTTCATGAATGCCCCCGCACCTGTCTTGACATCCAGTACGATGGCATCAGAGCCGGCAGCGATTTTCTTACTCATAATCGAGCTGGCAATCAGCGGAATCGAATTTACCGTTGCTGTAACATCACGCAAAGCATACAATTTTTTATCCGCAGGGGTCAGGTTGCCACTTTGTCCGACGACCGCAATTTTGCTGCGATTCACCAAATC
Organism: Paenibacillus sp. ALE2; assembly: GCF_054113385.1. NCBI lineage: Bacteria > Bacillati > Bacillota > Bacilli > Caryophanales > Paenibacillaceae > Paenibacillus > Paenibacillus sp. ALE2. The sequence continues at coordinate 2,484,675 of NZ_CM134213.1, read as the reverse complement.
TACGAATTCATCCTTAGTGATCTCCACGTGAAAGCCTGCAATGGCCTCCAGCTTGTCGATCGTTCCGCCCGTGTGCCCAAGGCCGCGACCTGACATTTTCGCTACTGGAATGTCTAAGGCTGCTACAAGCGGAGCCAGTACCAGTGTGGTCGTATCACCCACACCACCAGTGGAGTGCTTATCGACCTTTACACCTTCAATTGCGGACAAATCAATCGTATCTCCTGAATGAACCATTGCCATGGTCAAATCAGCACGTTCCCGTTCGTTCATATCTTTGAAGAAAATAGACATCGCCAATGCACTGACCTGATAATCAGGAATTTCACCCTGAGTATAGCCTTGGATAATAAAGTTAATTTCCTCAGTGCTCAGTTCTTTTCCGTCACGTTTTTTTTCAATCAAGTCTACCATTCTCATATGTCATTTCTCCTCACTGTGCGTATGATCGTTTACAGGGATACTGCTGTATCCAGTGCAACTTCCATCATTTCTTTAAACGTGGTTTGCCGTTCCTCTGCCGTCGTTTCTTCACCTGTCAGCAAATGATCACTTACCGTCAGAATGGTCAGTGCGTTTACACCAAACTTGGCTGCCAGCGTGTATAAAGCCGAAGTCTCCATCTCCACACCCAGCACGCCGTATTCCATCAGCTTTTGTACCACTGATTTGTCATCACGGTAGAAGCTGTCTGAGCTGAATACGTTGCCGACATGCATGTTCAAGCCTTTGGCAACACCGCGATCATAAGCGCCCTTTAAGAGAGGGAAGCTGGCAATCGGTGAGAAATCATAGCCGCCAAAGATATGGCGGTTCATGCCGGAATCTGTACAGGATGCCTGTGCCAAAATGACGTCACGAACGTGCACATGCTCCTTCATTCCGCCGCAAGTACCCACACGGAACAAGTTTTTCACACCATACTCGCTAATCAGTTCGTTGACATAAATACTGATGGAAGGCAGCCCCATCCCGGTTCCCTGTACAGACAGACGTTTGCCTTGGTACGTTCCCGTGAATCCGAGCATTCCGCGTACCTCGTTGTAACAGGTTACGTCCTCCAGATACGTTTCAGCGATAAATTTCGCCCGTAGCGGGTCTCCTGGCAGCAAAATCGTTTCTGCAATTTCTCCAGGTTTGGCTCCAATGTGTACACTCATGTTTTTATTCCTCCGTCCCATTTGTCCATGCTCATATTGTTACTCATATCGTTACTAATCATCCTACCTGCACTCTTGCTAGGGTCCTGGATTACTGAAGCTCTGCCAAAAAGCTAGTTCCGTGTTCAGGCAGTTTTACACCAAAGTTATCCGCTACGGTCGCCCCAATATCCGCAAACGTCTTGCGAACCGCCAGTTCTTTGCCTCCAGCTGCAAAACGAGGGGAATATACCAGCAAAGGCACATATTCGCGGGTATGATCCGTTCCGCGATAGGTTGGGTCATTCCCATGGTCTGCGGTGATGATCAGCAGATCGTCATCAGTCATTTTGGCAAATACCTCGGGCAGACGGGCATCGTAATCGTCCAAGGCTTGACCGTATCCCTGCGGATCACGGCGGTGCCCGTATACAGCATCAAAGTCCACCAAATTCAAAAAGCTTAATCCGGTGAATTCTTCATCCAGCGTAGCCACCAGCTTATCCATGCCGTCCATGTTGGACACTGTGCGCACTGCTTTCGTTACACCCTCGCCGTCATAAATGTCAGAGATTTTACCCAAGGCGATTACATCCAGACCTGCATCCTTCAGCTCGTTCATTGTGGTACGACCAAAGGGCTTGAGCGCATAGTCATGTCGATTGGAGGTACGAGAGAAGTTCCCTGCTTCACCTACGAACGGACGGGCAATAATGCGACCCAGCATGTACGGATCTTCCAGCGTGATTTTACGACAGAACTCACAAATCTCATAGAGCTCCTTCAAAGGTACAACTTCCTCGTGTGCCGCAATTTGCAACACTGAATCTGCTGAGGTATAGATGATGAGTGCACCTGTTTTGACGTGTTCTTCGCCCAGTTCGTCAATGATTTCCGTGCCACTGGCTGGCTTGTTGCCAATAACTTTACGACCTGTATGCTCCTCAATGCGCTGGATCAGCTCATCTGGAAACCCATCCGGGAATACACGGAAAGGAACTGCAATATTCAACCCCATGATTTCCCAATGACCTGTCATTGTGTCCTTGCCGTTGGAGGCTTCCTGCATTTTGGTGTAATATGCGAGTGGCTTATCGGCCACCGGTACCCCTTCTATGGAACGAATGTTGGACAGACCGAGCTTACCCATATTCGGCATGTTCAGACCGCCGCGTTCGCGCGCAATATGACCGAGTGTATCTACATCATAATCATCAAACTGGGCAGCATCCGGTGCTTCGCCGATACCAACCGAGTCCATAACGACCAAGTGAATCCGTTTAAATTTAGACATCATAAAAATCCTTTCCTGATTCGCTGTTTTTTTTACAAAAACAACCCTGCAATCGTTGCCGACAGCACGCTAACCAGCGTCGCTCCGTACAACAGCTTCAGACCAAAACGGGCCACTACATTTCCCTGTTTTTCATGCAGACCCTTCACAGCCCCAGAAATGATACCGATGGATGAGAAGTTTGCAAAAGATACGAGGAATACCGATACGATTCCGACCGTACGCTCGGACAAGCCTGTTTGTTTGGTCAGATCCAGCATGGCCACAAATTCGTTGGATACCAGCTTGGTAGCCATAATGCTGCCCGCCTGCACTGCCTCATTCCACGGAATCCCCATAACAAAGGCGAACGGTGCAAACACATAGCCAAGCAGCGCCTGAAAGCTGATCCCAAACAACCAGGAGAAAATGCCGTTAACCATGGCAATCAGCGCCACAAAACCGATCAGCATCGCAGCTACCGTAATAGCAACCTTGAAACCATCCATAATATATTCACCGAGCATTTCGAAGAAGGACTGCTTCTCTTCCTCTTGAACCTCCAGTAAATCGTCTTCCTTCTCAATCTTGTACGGATTAATAATGGAAGCGATAATAAAGCCGCCAAACAGGTTCAGCACCAATGCGGTAACCACATATTTGGGGTTCAACATTTGCATGTAGGCTCCCACAATCGACATGGACACCGTAGACATCGCAGATGCACACAATGTATACAGCCGATGTTTTGGCAGCAGACCAATTTGTTTCTTAACGGAAATAAACACCTCGGATTGACCCAAGATAGCCGAAGCTACAGCGTTGTAGGATTCCAGTTTACCCATTCCGTTTACTTTGCTCAAGACAAGCCCGATATATTTAATAATGAAAGGCAGCACTTTTACATATTGTAAAATCCCAATCAGTGCGGATATGAACACGATTGGCAGCAGTACACCGATAAAGAACGGTGCTGCTCCTTCATTCGCAATTCCGCCAAAAACGAAGTTAATCCCTTCCATAGCATAACCAATCAGACTATTAAAACCTTTTGCAAAACCTTTGACTAGAATTTCACCAATCTCTGTGTTCAGCAATACGAAAGCAAGCGCTGCTTGCAGAACAACCATAACTATCAGCGGACGATACCTGATTTTACGCTTGTCACTGCTGGCAACGTAAGTAAGTGCAAATACAACGAGCAATCCCACCAAAGCGATTACATATTTCATTTCAATTCCCCCTCATTACATTAAGCGCTTACATTGCCCATAAAAAGAATGCGCCCCAAAGAGGCATTCTTTTTTTTATTTTCCCAGATCCGCAGGTCGAAAGGCACCCGGCAGTAATTGATCCACCGTCCACTCTTCCGTATTGCCATGAAGGTTTGTCAGATAAATTTTGGTATCTTGATGAGCAAATTCGGAAATGACCTGACGACAGGCCCCACATGGAGACACAGGTCCTTCCGTATCAGCTGCTACCGCAATCGAATCAATTTTTCGGCAGCCTTCGGATACCATTTTGAAAATCGCTGTCCGCTCTGCACAATTACATAAGCCGTAGGAGGCGTTTTCCACATTGCATCCGTGATAAATCGTGCCATCGCTCCCAAGAACCGCAGCACCCACTTGAAAATTCGAATACGGAACATATGCCTGATTACGCGCCTCAAGCGCTTTCTGAATCAATTGATCCTTCATCGCGAATCCCTCCATGACTTTAAAATAAACTTAGTAGGAAGATGTAGATTGCTCGCCCTCGATGATTTTCACACCGGAACTTGCACCGATCCGACTTGCGCCAGCTTCTACTAATTTTTGTACGTCCTCCAGGCTGCGTACGCCGCCAGAAGCTTTAACACCAATATCAGGTCCTACTGTTTTGCGCATCAACGCTACGTCTTCCACAGTAGCTCCACCTGTAGAGAAACCCGTCGAAGTTTTCACAAAATTTGCTCCCGCTTTGACGGACAGCTCACACGCCAGCACCTTCTCTTCGTCTGTCAGCAGGCAGGTTTCGATAATTACTTTTACCAGTGTACCCGCAGCCGCTTCCACAACCGCACGGATATCCTGCTCAACGAGCTGTACATCGCGCGCCTTCAAAGCGCCTATGTTAATTACCATATCAATTTCAGTTGCACCGTTAGCAATAGCATCTTTCGTTTCGAACGCTTTCGTTGCCGATGTATTGGCTCCCAGTGGAAATCCGATAACCGTACAGATAGCCACGCCTGTGCCTGCGAGCTGTTCGGCTGCATAAGCTACCCACGCCGGATTCACACATACAGAAGCAAACTGGTATTTTTTTGCCTCAGCAGTCAGTTTTGTAATTTCATCCTTCGTCGCATCTGCACGCAACAATGTATGGTCGATTAATGCTGCAATGTTCATATCTAAAGGCTCCTTCATTTAATAAATAGTGTGAAGAAAATGAATCATTTATTTCTCTGTGATGAGATCATCATAGCACGGCTCTGAACATATGTAAAACACATTTTGAAATTATGTTCACGCTTGTACACAGGCCGTTCACCTACAATTCATGTTACCCTGTAGGCACACACCGTAACCATGTTTAATTGAATTGAGCTCCACAGGTTCTATTGCAAAAGTGCTTGTGCTGTAAACTGATCCGTCACCAAGATATTCGCATACTTGCCGCGCAGTGATGCCCGAATGGCCTCTACTTTGCGCTGGCCTCCAGCTACAAGGATGGACTTCTCCTTCTTTCGCAGCTCAGGTAAATCAATTCCAACGGTGCGGCTGTTGATTTCCTGACTGCATATGTTGCCCTCATCGTCAAAAAAGCGCGAGCAAATATCGCCTTTGCCGATTTTTTGCAGCAGCTTCTGCTCTTCATGGTTAAAATAACCTAATCGGAACAGCAGTGCATCCTCCTTGACCGTACCCACCGTAAACACCGCAATGTTCGCCTGCTTGCCAAGTTCAATGATACGCTGGATATGCCGATCCTCCTCGACCATTTTCTTAACAGCTTGACTGTCGAAAATCACAGGCAGCGGCAAATACCGAGCGATGGTGTTAAAGGCTTCTGCGAACAAATTTACGGTTTCCACGGCATAAGTGTTGACATGTGAATGGCTTACGCCTCCTTTGAGCTGAACTACCTCAACTCCCTTGACCTGCTTTTGCTGGAGATGAAGCGCCACCGCATGCATGGTTGTTCCCCATGTCACTCCAATAATATCAGCATCCTGTACCGTTTCATGCAAATAATCGGCTGCTTTTTTGCTAATATGCTTCTTGATCTCCTGATATTCATTTAATGGCGAATAACAGACCAGCACGGTATCCAGCCCGTATTTCTTTTTCACCTGCTCTCCGAGCGCGTCCATATCCTCCATAGGGTCCACAATACTGATCCGCACGTATCCCTGTTCCTTGGCAGCCTGAAGTAACCGCGATACCGTAGGCCGCGAAACTCCGAGTCTGACCGCAATATCCTGCTGGCTATAGTCGTTCAGATAGTATAATCTGGCTGCCTCGATACTTAACCGCTGCTTTTCATGATCCATTCTACCTCAACCCGCTTATCTTAAAATGTAGTGCATCGGACACGACCTCAGCTCCAAACATTATATATGAAGGGAAATTCGAAGCCACGCCTTGTCCGGTTGGTTGTTATTTTGGAAGATTTAACTGCTCGTTTGTGATATTCTGTGATTAACTAAAACCATTTTACCGCATCCTCCACTTTATCGTTCCATCTGTCAAAACGCAATAGTTAACCCAATTTACCGCTAGTTCACAACTTGTGATGGACTTATCTGAATATGTAAGGAGAATTGCTATGTCTGAATATATTGTGTGCAGTCTGGCGGACAAGAAGTTCGCGTTAAACTTTCTGGAAGTCGAAGAAGTCATGAATGCCAAAAAAGGGACACCGCTCCCCTTTTCCGAGGCGTGGCATGAAGGAATGGTGACCATTCGTGGCGATGTATTTACAATCCTTAACCTACGCAAGAAACTGTTTCTCCCCGCATCAAGCGACTCCTCCGAGGACAAAATGATTTTGCTCAGTCGTGCGAAGATTGCCCTGCTTGTCGATCAGGTGGAGGATACGGCATCTGCTGAAGACAGTCAGCTACAAAGCAATGAGGAAGAATGGCAACGCGAATTGTTTCCTACTGTGATGGAGCATCGGGGTACTCTCATTCCGGTGATCGATATGGACGCTTTTCTCGCATCCACCAAGACGAATTAAAAAAATACTCCCGAACCTTGAGCCAGCTTGCACTCATCGTTCGGGAGTATTTTCCGTTATTGGAGTCCCTGCCCCTCTTTCATATGAACCAACGTGTTTAGCTGCTCCAGCAGCGTATTTCCGCCAGTCAGCGATATCGTACCAATCTTCTCGCAGATTTTTTCCATGAATTCCAGCTCTTTGAGACGATAGAGGGTGGAGTTTTCGTCCATCAGCTTGGCCGTATTGAGCAAACTACGAGTGGATGCCGTCTCTTCACGTCGTGTGATGAGGTTGGCTTGTGCCTTCTTCTCTGCCAATAGCACCGTATTCAGAATATCCTTGATATCCCCCGGCAAAATAATATCCTTCACCCCTGCGGATGTAAAAGTAACCCCATATTCACCGCTCTGCTCATTCAGTCGCGTCAAGACATATTCCGCGATCTCCTGCTTCATTTTCAGCAAATCATCCAGCTTCATTGTGCCCACGTATTCACGCAGCAGCAGTTGAAGCATAATGTATATTTGTTCCTCGTATGCTCTGAATTCCAACGCCCGTAGCGGCTCAATGATCCGGTACTGACAGACGAAGTTAAGACGCAGCGTGATTTTGTCCTCAGTCATGATTTCCTGCCCCATCAGGTCCATCTGCTGCTGTCGCATATCTAATGTTTTGATCTCTGTATTCACCGTGGACAACCAGAAATAATATTTGCCCGGTTTTAGTTCACCTTGCAGCACATTATCGTAATACAAAAACCCCAATTCATGACTAGCCACCTGAAGGGCCTTCCAGAAGCCCGGTGTCTTGGACAAGAATGCTTGCCCCAAAGCCTTATCAATAGCAGGCTGCCGGGTATCTGCACGAACAAAACGATGCTCCTTGAGCATGTTCCAAAATGCATATTTCCCGGCTGTCAGCAGCTCTACAAACCGATTATCCTCATAATGCAGCACATATTCATGATCCTCTACATCGATGACAGTCAATTGCTCCAGCAATAGAGGATCTGTCAAAAACAAACGAATATCATGATCTGGTACAAAAAATGATTCGGCTACATTCAAAATTTCAACAGCTTCCTGCTGAAATGTCTTCAATAGGTAGGTACCTGGGAGCAACAACTTGTGGTAGCTTCCTTTTTTGAACAACAGTCCGCGCTCATCGGCTTTAATCGTTATCTTCTTAAACATCGTATCACTCCTAGTATTTAAAATCCTCAACTTAAAAATAGGCTTCTTCGTATGTATGGCGGCTCCACGTTCTTCTTCAAGTTCAAATGGACCGCTCCACTTATTCGCACGTCGAGTCAAAACACATTTTTAAAATGAGGATTTTTTATTTTTATTTGTTGTAGCAGGGGTAGGACCCTTGCAGAGCATCCCTCCGTGTGAAAGGCGGGGCCAAGCTTAAGGAAAAAGAAAGGAGCCGCCTGTTCCCGTGTTTCGGGGATGGAATTCACCAGCCCAACATCGACTGTGAATCTGTATTCCCGTAGCCTCGGGTCCTGTCGGCGCTTGCTCTCTCCGGTATCCGCTGACCGCATAGCCATCGCTCCGGCATCTGTCATCAAGACCAGACATGGGATGCTCTTATCGGGGTCTTTTCATTGTTTTATTCGTCCATTCGAATACTCTACCAAAAGTCGCTTGGAAGGCGATTGGGAATCGAACCCTAATTGTTGGTGGATACATCAGATTTACAGGATACCTGATCCGATTAGGGCAGGCACTGCGGGACCTTTGGAAATCCTCGCCTCGGTAATATCTTCCTGTATCAGCCTTTATCATTATTGCGCACCCTTGCACTCACGAACATGGCGAAAGTATTACGACCCCATAAAAAACAAAAAAAGACACGGAGGAAGCATATGTGCTTCCCTCGTGTCGTTCTCTCACCATTCACCTTACAGCTCTTTGTGACATTTGACCATGATAAATTTGAATGGAGGTTTGCTTTCCATATTCTTATGTGGCTCAACAATTTCCGAAATTTCTGTTAATCCATATTTTCCGAATTCTTGTTTTATCGAGTCAGCATCATAAAAAAACATGTTTACCCCTTCCATGATCTCGAAATAGTCTTTACCTAGCTGCTTTCCCTTTCCAAACATCGGAGCTTCCTTTGAAATAGTAGTAAAAACCATATATCCATTTGGCTTTAACTGATGATAGCAATCCTTAATAAACTTTTCTCTCTCTTGCTTATTCAATAAGTGAATAAGCGCATAACAAAATATGCCGTCATAAAGCTTGTTATCAAAAGGCATATCCATTACGGAGCCATGAAAAATACTAATATTGAGCCCTTTTTGTCTTGCCAAATCAATCGCTGTTTTTGAAATCTCAATACCTGTAACATGTATTCCGTTGTCCATAAAAACCTTGGCATTTCTACCATATCCAATACCAGGTATCAATATATTCTTAACGTTCTTTTCAATGAAAAAGTCCTTGGTCAGAATTGCTGAGTCTGAAGGTTCAAAGCCCCACATCATTTGATTTTCTATAAAGCTTGATTCCCAAAATTCTGTCATACTTTTATCTCCTCTGTATTCATTAAACCACGTACAGAATTGAGCGTATAGCTCAGCAAGGACTGCGATGATTTTTTTCACTGATGCGGGTATCAATTTCACCCCATTAGACATTCACCCTATGAGTTATTCATCCCATTAACCATACTTTTGCTTCATTAAATCGGTATGCTTGCCTAAACCAACTGGTGTCGCTGCAATATAAGAAATGTCTTTCAGTTGAAGTCGGTTCGCTTCGGCAGACGACGTTATCCACTTGATAGTAGAACGTGCTTCTTGTGATTTGCAGGACGTCGCACATGGCTGATACCGAGTATATATTCTGATTATTCTGGATGATAGCTACCTTCGTCCCATGATCAGCGCGGCTTTCTTAAAAATATCGTTCTCCATCCTCAGGCACTGAAGTTCTTTGCGTAAAGCTATGAGATCGTTTTCTTCTGATGAGCGATTGTCCTTCTCTTTGAACGAACCTGTCGCTTGAGCCTGCTTGATCCATCGATCTAAAGCCGAGGCCATGAGGTCACTCCTCCACAATCGTTGCTCTGGACTTTCCGTTTTCATATTAAAGAAAAAAACTAATATTCCGGGATATTCTACGATGGAGGCAGCCGGGAGAATGTGACAGCCCCTGGGGATAAACCCCGTAGTAAAAACAGTTCTTCCACTGACCATGTTTGAGCTGGTTGAGGCGTTGACCTCGTATCACAAGCGAAGCTGTGGAGGAGAGCTGAACCCTCATCTTAGGGAGTATTACGATAGGAAAAAGAGCGAAGGGAAGCCTCATAAAGTAGCCGTGATTGCTTGCGCAACAAGTTACTAGATCACGTCTACGCTATGCTCAAGGGGCAACCCTACACTCTTTAGTTAAATAATTATCCATAAATTTCTATTTCGTTGAAGTTTATTTGGTATACCTTTTTTCAGTATAGCAAAACTCAGGGCAATCCAGAAGTCTGACTTGACATACCATTAACTGTTCTTTAGCTAATACCATCATCGTTACATTGGTGTCGCTAGCTTGTGCAACTTCTTCGGAAATGGAATTATTTGCAGAGCATCCTGCAACAAGAACAGGTCATTCACAACATAACTATAGTCATTTTCTCCCTTTCCAGTATCAAAAAATGCTATATAGAGAACCATGGTAGTATTAAATTTTGCATCCCTCTGCCAGAGATTATCAATCGCTTCATTTCTTCAAAGGTTGTTGCTCTTTTGCAAAAATTTCACCTTTTAAAATTGCTTTAATTGTGTACAGCAAAAGTATTAAAACAAGAAGTGTTAAGAGACTTATAAGAATAAAAAATAATGGTTTATAAAAGATTATCGTTGTTTGCTTAAAAATTAGAGCAGTTGCTATAGTGACCGAAGCGATAGGAAAAGAATAAGCCCACCATGAAAGATAAAATTTTATTTTATAAAACATTTTATACTGTGAGATTAAAAGAATAATAAGGAAAAGAGCAAAATAATATAATATCCTGGAAAAGTTATCAACAGTACCATTTAGGTTAACATATGAAATAAAACCAACTGCAGGAGGCGCTATAAGTATAAAAAATGTTGGCAGTAGCTTTTCTGGTATTGGATGATGAAATATTATTCTGTATAAGAAAATAGTTAATAGTACAATCCAAAAAATAATCCCAATGCTAAAAAAGAACCAAGATAAATCAGGTGCAAAATGTCGAACTCCAGCTATTGGGACAATAATATTACCTACAATAGGTATGAACCATGAAGGGTTAAAATGATGTATTTCAAATTTACTTTGTTTAATCCATATAGATAAGACTGCAATGGTTGCAATAAAATGGAGTAGTGTTCCGATCATCCATAAATATTTTGATATTTCCATGTTTACTTCAAGAAATGCAATACTTAGAAGCAGAAAACTAATGCTTACTGTTGGAAAAAAGCTTAGCTGAACAGGATTGTTAAATTCCTCATTAACAGATGGCAGGAAGTAAACCAACTTAGTAAAATAGAGTAACAAATTACATAAAAAAATAAACGTAACAATAAACAGTATATACGTACTAAACGTATTCGTAACATCAAGAATACTTTCCGCACGCTGGAAGGCTATTGTAAGCCCTGCAAGGCCCATTACTATTGAAAAAAAAGAAATTGGAAATTCTCGAAGGAATGAATGCTTAACCACTGTTTAATACCCCCAAAGAATATTTAAGTCCTACGATTTACCATTGCTAATAAAAATTCTTTATAAAGAATGAGCCAGACTGTAGGTGCAAAGCACTAGCTACGATAGATTGGCATGCTCCAAGTGCACACAGCAAGGTTTCAACTGGATTGATTCCTTTGTCAGTTCCACCCATATCCTCTGGCTCATCAATAAGAATTTTAAAACCTCTAGAATTAGAATTAGTTTCTACTTGAAGACCTTCTGGTAATTTTTTTGCACTCGCTTTGAATGTAGTAAGCATTAATAAATCAATCTCCTTTTAACTTTGTGAAAATGATAACATTCTCTTTAAGAATAATCAATACTTAGCTAAGTAATTTTATTTACACATTTTTTATAACTCAACTTTCGCAACAAGAAATCGGCAAATAAGCCCTGATATAGTTGGGTAGAGCAGAGATCCAGTGTTGGAGTTGACTTTTAATCATGGCAGATAGTTTCTTACCAACTTGGTTGAAAATTTCATCCATCAATTCCATGAGATGTTGTAGATCGACTGCCCCGTCCAAGTTGCCGACTTCATCGCAAAGCAAATAAAACAGCCCGCCGAGCGTCCGTTAATCGGTACTTTGCCGATGCTGCCAAGCCAGTAGAATATAGCGGGAAAAGACGATCATTGTAGACTAATGAGCAGATCAAAAGATCGGCCTTGAAACTCTTTTTGCAGGCGCAGCAAGGACTTAGCTCATTTGAAAAAGACTTCAATGTCCCAACGAAGTGCGTAAATTCGAATGATTTCCGCTGCTTTTCCTGAACGCGCGGGGCAGCTGGTAAAGTTCTTTGAGACTGAGCGGCTTACCATGAACGAGATACCGCTTGTTATCGTTTTTTACCATGCCAATGACATAAAGATCTCAGTCTACAATTCTACCGATTAGTGGGGCATGCGTGAACCAGCTATCCATAAGTACGTAGAGCGCAGAAACTCTGGAAGCAAGGGCCCGCTCTCTCTCAACACTTAGAGATTTTTTGTCTCCCTCTGGAGCTTCGCAGCGGTTTTCGATGAAAGATATCCCTAAAGTGACTCCAGGAGTGAAACTTCATGGCTTTGAGAAGTCGGCCGACTTCACATAGGGACTTCGTGGTTGAAAGCTCCATCTTGATGAGTAGCAACAAGGCATACGCAATCAAGCAGATCCAGATTTGGTTCCAGACCGCCCGCTCCTGTTGACCATAAAAGCGAGTGAGCTTCAAATGCTGCTTGATCCAGCGGAAAAAGGTTTCGATTTTCCACCGATTGCGATACAGATCACTGAGTTCTTCGGCGGACAAATCAAACCGATTCGACAGGATACGGGTGTGTTTACCGCTTCCATCCGTCGTTTCGAGGAGTCTGAACAACACCTTCGTCTGCTTGTTGCCTTGACCGAGCTTGACTATGCGAGCCCTCTGTAACCTCAAACTCGTCCACGGATTCAATGATGGCATTGTCCCTAAGTCGGGTGACGAAAAAGATGCCGTCCATGCTGTATTGGTTATATTTTCCTTAACCGAGATAACGAATAACGACCATTAACATTTATAGTAGGTTTTGCTAATATACATTGTGAATATTTTTTATGCAACGCTATTGAAATTTAATTGATCTTTGTGTTGCACAACGCCTTAAACTGCTGAATGTACAATTGACTCAAGCACTTCTTAATTGTTATAGTCACTATAAAAATATATAGTGGACTGGTGATTATTACATGAAATATGAACCAAAAATCAAAAGAGAAACAATGTGTCCAATTGAATATGGGCTAGAAAAATTTGGTGGAAGGTGGAAATCAAGGATAATTTGCGTTTTATCGTCCACGAGTGTAATGCGCTACAATGAAATTAGAAAAGAACTCGGCAATATTACCGATGCTGTACTGGCCGCTATGCTAAAAGAGTTGCTAGCTGATGAGCTTATTAGTCGTAAGCAGTACAATGAAATCCCGCCAAAAGTAGAATATGCACTAACTGAAAAAGGGAAATCTGTTATTCCAACTTTACAAAGTATCTGTCGTTGGTCTCAGCAACAGACAAAAGGTGAATTGGATAAAAAATTGACACCTTGTAAAAGCTGCGACAGCTTAAACTCTGATTTTTATTAGTGACTCATAAATTTAATAATATATTTACCTAGCTAATTAACCTTTGATATGCTGCACTCGTGGAAGATATCAATCTAATAATATATTGGAGGTATAAAAAATGAGTGTAAAAGCTTATCTTGAAATCACAATGGTGATTGACAACAACAACCGTCCAGCAGCAGCAAAGGTTTATGCTGACTATCGTAGCCCATTCCTTGATGAGATTAAGGGGGCTGTATCAAAAGACTTGCTTATCCGCGATGAAGACGTTCAGGTACTGCATGGCTTCGATAGTGTGGAAAATGCAAGAGCCTATCTTGATAGTGAAATGTTCAAAAACGATGTGTTTGTCGGTCTGAAGCCATTATGGAGTGCTGATCCTGATGTTAAAATTTATTCCGTAGCTTAGATCATTTTTGAAACAATAGAGTATAGCTAAAAGAGGGCTCAGATGAGCAAATGTCATGAACAATCATTTGTCATTCAGCTTCGCGACAACTGTTTCATTAATTAAGTTACTTATTTTAGTTATTCAACAGGTATGATTTAGTATATAAAAAAAGAGTCCTTCAGGCCTTTTAGCCCTTCCGATCCTCTGTTCTTTAAGTATTCGAAACTGAGTGACTTTACAGTGGGCAGCAGCGGAGCGGAGGGGTTGAATCTGGAGAAGCGGTAGCGATCGGAAGATCAACCCCTTCGCGAAGCGTCTTCTCCACCCAAAAACAACTCACTCATTTTTTTCGTTCAAAATACCCTTCTATTTTCCAGTCCACGCCAACCTGTGTTACGCTCAAATCCTGCAAGGCCACTGCATCGCTCATCGCAGACACGCCCTCTCCCCCGAGAAAGCCCGGGGCTGCGCGCCCTCCAACCAGCTTCGGCGCCATATACAGCACCAGCTTGTCTGCCAGGCCTTGCTGCACGAACGAAGCGTTCACCTCGGCCCCACCTTCCACGAATACGGACGAGACCTCCTCCGCCCCCAGAATGTCCAGCATTTGCGGAAAGTTGACCCGCTCACTGTTTTCATCCTGTGTCGGATAAACCTTTATACCGAGCTGTTCCAGCTGGCTTCGCTTGCCTTCATCATAAGCCCGCCCTGTGAATATCCAGGTCGGCGCCTCTCCATCTGTAATGACACGAGCATCCAATGGAATTCGAAGCTTACTATCCAGAATGATACGAATCGGATTCCGTCCTTCTGGTAGACGAGTCGTAAGCTGAGGATTATCATGAATCACGGTCTGTACACCGACCAGGATGCCTACATGCTCGTGACGAAGACGATGCACATCCTCCCGTGCAGCCTCAGATGTGATCCACTTGCTTTCAGAGGTTCGAGTTGCAATTTTACCGTCCAGCGTTACTGCCGATTTGATTGTAATAAAAGGTCGCTTGCTCACGATATATTGATTGAACACTTCATTCATGCGGATCGATTCCTGCTCACATACGCCGACAATGACCTCAATGCCCGCATCTTTCAAAATCTGTACCCCTCTGCCGGAAACCAGCGGGTTCGGGTCCAGTGCTGCAATGACCACCCGACGAATGCCTGCCTTCACAATCGCTTCCGCGCATGGGCCTGTCCGGCCGTGATGAGAACACGGCTCCAGCGTTACGTAGATCGTCGCTCCCTGAGCGTGTTCCCCCGCCATACGCAAGGCATAAATCTCGGCATGTGGCTCACCAGGCTTCAAATGAGCGCCGATCCCAACGATACGGCCATTGTTAACAATGACTGATCCGACGAGCGGATTCGGTTCTGTTTGCCCTTTGGCACTTCTGGCATTTTCCAGTGCCAGGCGCATATATTTTTCGTGAGTGTTCATAGAACCTCCCTGAGATCGGAATCCCGCAAATGGCCGGATCGTTCTACTTTTGTATTCAAGTACCGTTCATTATATTGTGACACATCGCCCCAGAGCGGCATACGTCCCGCCACATTCATACCCGACTTCTTCAAGGCATCCAGCTTTTTAGGGTTATTTGTAATCAGAGTTACTGGTTTTTGTCTCAGGTGTTGAAGCACACTAATGGCATCCGCATAATTGCGTGTATCATCTTCAAAACCCAACTGATGGTTGGCTTCGACGGTATCCATGCCTTCTTCTTGCAGAATATAAGCCATGGCTTTACTAAACAAACCGATTCCGCGACCTTCATGATTTGCCAGATAGAACAATGCACCTGTTCCATGTTCCACAATCATTTTCATCGACTGGTGGAGTTGAAATCCGCAATCACAACGCTTGCTACCAAAAATATCTCCAGTATGACAAATACTATGCATGCGAACTAATGCATTTTCGGACTGTTGGAGATCCCCGTACACCAATACACTTGATTGTTGTCCCTCCGCCAAGTTCAGTGTGGACAATCGCTTCACGATCGTCTCAGCATTGGCATTCAGTAAGTTCTGGCGATCTTCCTCGTCCCGTACAGGTAGCCAGCAATACCATTGAAAAACAACCGTTTCCCCTTCTAAATTAACTGGCAGCTTGATCGGTCCTACCAAAATCGTCGAAGATTGCTCTCCACGAACAGTTTGAATTTTATCGTTAAGTAGCGTAGCTACATCTTTAATATTCATCTCTCTGCACCATCCTTTATATAAACTCTATACATGAAATGCCTCACATTTCTCAGGCTAATCGTTGTTGTCGGGGTTTTATATCATTTAACTATGTGTAAGAAATGTTCATGAAACGTGGACTCCATGATCAGTTGACGCTCCTGAAGCTCGGTGACAGCCTGCCGTCGTCCATCTTCGAAAGCCTTCAGGTCTTCTGCGGTATATACCTGCTGGCGTAAACGAAGAAGCTCACTGGCCAGCACATCGGCATCCTTCAAAGCAGCGTTCAAGCCAAAAGCTCCCGTAGGTGTCATGGTATGCGCCGCATCTCCAATCAGGACCAGTCCATTCTGTGCCCATGTGTCACTACGGCTGCTGAAAATATCCAACGGTACGAAGTCCTTCCATGAACGAATGTGATCATGCACACTATGCTCTAAATCTGGAAAAGCCTCCGTAAACAGCTGTATAAATGGTTCAAAAGATTGCTTAAACAGGGTGGAAAAGCTCCCCTCCTCCACATTCCAGCCAATTTGGATATAACCCTCAGCCTGCGAGAATAAAGCCAACTGACCTCCGTTGACCAGGGCTAGACGAGTGACGGGCTCCCACCCGGTAGGTGCCGTGATTTTGGCCCATAGCAGATCATAGCCGTGGCGAATGTTAGTCACAGGCATCTGCGCCAGCTTGCGCACAGTCGAATAGCGTCCGTCTGCCCCCACAATCAAAGAACTATGAATTGTAATCTCATGACCGTTCTTATCGCGGGCGGTCAAGCCCGTGTACCCCTGCTCGCTGTCACCCTCCAACGCAGTCACAGTTGTACCTGCCAGGTAACGGAAAGACTCGTAGGTGGACGCCTGCTTGAGCAGAGCTTCCAAAAATCGAGGTTGTGGAATATGCACCCCTACATTACCATGGATTGAAGCTGGCTCAACCGTCTTGACCTGCTGCTGATGCTGCCAATATTCGATTCTTGTGGAGGAGAGAATATGATCCTCATGAATTTGTTCGAGCAGTTTATGTTTGCGGATCACTTCCTGACCCTCATCGTTTAAAATTTCACCGCGGAAAGCCTTTCCGGGCACGCTCTGCCGCTCAACCAATATCGTTGAAACACCCTGCTCCGCCAGTAGACAGGATAACAAAGTCCCTGCGGGTCCCCCTCCAACTACGCACACTTCACATTCCAGCTTCATCCGACTTCCCCCTGCACCCAAACCATAACCTCAACGATTCGTTCGTATCTGTTCATTTTTAATTACATCATTAATCATATCAAATTAAGTTCAAATTTTAAGCATTTACATCTTAAACTCCGTATCAAAGCTAACAAGTTACTTTATGTAACAAAGTATATTTATATCATTCGATTTCGTCAAGTAATAAATTTATGTAAAGTAAAATCATTTACTTTTAACAGTGAATCGTTAATAATAGGAGCATGAGGTGATCACATGAATATTCCGCAGATGTGCCCAAGGTTTGAAAAGGCTATGGAGCTACTGAGCAAGCGTTGGACGGTGTTGATCGTATTTCAACTAACGAATGGTCCGCAACGTTTCGTCGCTATTGAGAATTCAATTCCTAACTTAAGTGGAAAGGTCCTTTCGGACCGTTTGAAAGAGCTGGAGGAAGAAGGAATCATTCAACGTATGGTTTATCCTGAAAAGCCTGTGCGGATTGAATACTCCCTTACGGATAAGGGACGCGATTTAGCTCCTTTATTTGACCATATTGGTACTTGGGCTACACGCTGGATTGAGGTTTTACCAGCACTTGAACAGCAATGATCCATATGGGCTACAGCTATTTTTCCTAGACTAACATGATCAAGACACACAGACTGCTAACATGCCAAAGAACGCCTTCGCTCTAGGTACAATTTGTACTCATCGTGCAAGGCGTTCTATTTTTTTTATATGACGGAGTGTTAAAGGTCCATCTAAGATCGCATCCAAGATTTAAACCTTTCCCTCACTGCTGCGTTGCATTTCCTCACGGATGGATTGCACCCGTTTTTTCCCCCAGTCATACATCATCTCCACAATCGGTAAAATCGTCATCCCCAGCTCAGTCATCGAATACTCCACCTTTGGAGGCACTTCGGGATACACTTCCCGGTGTACAATACCGTCCTCCATCAACTCCCGTAGCTGGTTGGTCAGCACTTTATGCGACAGCTTCGGAAACAACCTTTGCAGGTCACTGAACCGGTGCGGCCCTTCCACACCCAGATGCCATAAAATAACGACCTTCCATTTCCCGCTCAGCACAGATAGCGTTAATTCCTTTTCGCAGTTGTAGTCTCCGTTTACAATTTTCTCCCGTATTTCTTCTCTCAGCGTATCAGACATATATCAATTAACTCCTTCTAAATCATCATGATCTTCCACATGAATAGTAACCTGCAGGTAACCTCCGTACTTGAAAGTGCATTCTTCACAGCACGACGAAGCCACCCTACAATAGTAAATAACGTTACACATTCAAGGAGGAATAGAGTATGAGTAAAAAAGCTCTTTTTATTATACCCCCAGAGCGCTTTAATGAGGATGAATTATTTAAACCAAAAGAAGCGCTGGAGCAAGCAGGTGTTACTGTAACATTAGCCAGTACAAAAACAGGCGAAATCATGGGTGACTACAACGGTAAAGCGACGGCTGATCTTGTCTTTACAGACGCTGTGCCGGCTGAGTATGATGTGGTATCTGTAATCGGCGGATCAGGAACAAATGATCATCTGTGGAATAACGCGGATCTCCAAGCTCTGCTGAAACAAGCTCATGAGCAAAAGACTTTAGTGGCTGGCATCTGCGCAGGCTCTGTAGCTGTGGCTCAAACCTGCCTGCTCTCTGGCAGAACGGCTACATGCTACCCCGTGGATGTGCAAAAGGATCAGCTCCAATTGCATCAAGCCGACTATGTCGCTCAGCATGTCGTCGCTCATAGCGATATTATTACAGCCGACGGCCCAGATGGTGCACAGGAATTTGGCGCAGCACTCGTTCAAGCTCTGCAATAAGCATATTCTCGAAGTTCCAGATGGCACTTTAACCAGCACTCCAACAAGCCGCATCACGTCCTTTCTATTGTATGGGACCTGATGTGGCTTCTTTGTGTCATTTTCATGCTTAAGTGATTAATTTAATTGTATGGTCCTGGATTTTCGTGTTAGCTTTAAAGAATCGACGTTTAGTATAGGAGGCTTATATGCCGTGTTTATGAAAGGCAAAATCCATTTACATCAGGTAACGTCCGAATCGTTACGACTGGGCGCCTTACTATCATTAGTAGGGGGCTTTTTGGACACATATACCTTTGTTGGAAGAGGCGGTGTTTTCGCCAACGCACAGACAGGCAATATCGTCCTGCTGGCTGTCAAAGTCATTCAGGGGCACTGGGTTCAGGCATTATCCTATATCCCGCCTCTGATCGCCTTTTCACTGGGGGTTTTTGTTGCTGAAGGGATTAAACGCAAATCAACCCACCGTTTAACTCCAGACTGGACCCGCGCAATTCTTTTACTGGAAATCGCGATTTTTTTCATCGTTGGATTGATTCCGCAAGGAGTTCCCAATACGGTAGTAGTGGTGATCGTCTCATTCGTCGCTTCCGTGCAAATGACTTCCTTCCGCAAGCTCATTGATGTGCCGTACACCTCCACGGTCAGCACCGGTAACCTTCGATCAGCTATCGAGGCTGTGTATGTCGCTGTAACGACCAAGGACACGAACGCTGCCATTCGAGCGATGCGTTATGGTGTCATCCTGGCTGCCTTCTTGGTAGGAGCCTTGCTGGGGGGATTTCTGACTTTGACGATTGGGGATAAAGCCGTTTGGGGCGCTGTTGTTGCACTTATTTTTTCTTTTATTTTATTTACAGAAGAGGAAAAGTGGAAGCTACCGCTGCGTCACTAATCCTCCATTATATTAGCCCTGAATGAACTGCCGCTGGGCCGTTTCAAAGAAATTCAAGAGGTCATTGCGGGACGAAAATGCTGCCTGAGCAGATTGGTTGCTACCGCCCCCCTTGCCCTGAAACGCGCCCAGATTCTCTTTCAAAAATGCTCCGCAGCTAACGGATTGGGTACCATTATGTGCCAGAATGATTTTGTTTTCGGCTGTTGTGGCAAATAAAACAAGCAAATCATGCTCAGCGGTCAGCTTGGCAGCCAATTGCTGCATCTCCTGAATGGATTTTTGTTCAAATACATGAGCAAGAACATGCCCCTGTACAGCAGACAGCAGCTCTTTCGCCTGGTACGATGCATTTTCCTCTTGTAGAAACTCCACTTGCGCCTTGAGCTGCTTATGCTCCTGCTCCCACTTTTCGAATCGAGTCAAAATATCCTTTCGCCCAGTATTGAACTTCGCAGACAACACGTCCAAAATCCGAGCACTCTCATTAAAGTCCTGGAGTGCGCGAGCACCACATTTGAAATGGATTCTCGCCATCCCTTTTTGCTTTTCCCATTTCAAGCATTTAATCATTCCAATTTCCCCGGTTTGAGCCACATGTGTACCGCCGCAAGCATTATATTCAATGCCTTCGATCTCAACAATCCGAATATTTTCTGTTACTTTAGGCATTTTCACAAGCGGAATGTCCTTCAATTGCTCATGGGTTACAAAATAACTTTTTATGCTGCGGTTATTGTAGATTTGCCGATTTGCTTCCTGCTCGATTGCCAATAGCTGTGCGGATGTTATATTAGAACAGTTGACATCAATTGTGGCGTACTCTTGTCCCAAATGAAAGCTTTCTGTACGCGCACCCAACAGTTCCAGACAAATCGCTGACAGCAAATGCTGTCCGCTATGCTGCTGCATATGATCAAATCTGCGCTCCCAATCCAATTGGCAGGCCACTTTCTCCTCCTCCGGCAAACGTTCTACCTGATGCCAAATGTCCCCATTCTCAAGAACCACATCTAATATACGGATGCCCTGAATCGTTCCTGTATCACATGGCTGACCTCCGCCATGCGGATAAAAGGCCGTTTCCTTGAGCATAACAAAAAATGCTCCGTCTCTTTCCATGCTCTGTGTAATATGAGTGTCCCACTCCGTAAGATTTGGAGCGGTGTAATATAATTTTGTCGCCATGTCAGGTCCCTCACTTTTGGGTATCTTTGTCTCGTGCGATATCCACTTATTATCAAGCACTTCACTGTAAATATCAATGTAGTGAATAGCTTAAACTACTGTACGGACAACCTCCATATAGTGAAAAATCTGCATGACGATTAACAAAATTTAGCTTGAAATTCATTTTTGAATCGATTAAGATTAGTCGGCTAACTAATTTGTCGACTGGAACACAATGTAAGAAGAAAGGAGAACCTTATGGATTTTGATTTACGGGATTTGCCCACTCGTGAAGCGCTGCAAGAATTTTCTATGCGTATCCCAGAGATTGATGTAAGAGCGACAGAAGCGATGCTATTTTTTATGCGCGTATCCTCCAGTCTTTTTAAAGTGAGCTTTGAAGGCTTTGACAAGTTTGGTATATCTCACGGAAAATTTTCAATATTAATTCTCCTGTATCGCAACATTCAAACAGGGTTGCTGGCTACAGAGCTTGCGGAGAAAGTAGGGGTTAGCAAGCCTACCGTTACCGGTCTGCTTGACCGTCTGGAACGCGATGGGCTTATTATGAGATCCGTTCACCCTTCCGACCGCCGTATGAGTATTGTTAAACTGACCGAACAAGGAACAGAAATGATGGAGAGACTGCTGCCTGTACATTTTACATGCACTTCCACACTGATGAGCCATCTATCCAACGATGAAAAAGAACTGCTCCTGACATTACTGAAAAAAATAGAAAGCGGCATCCCTCAAGCAAAAGAGATATATGAAGCAGCAAAGCCAGAGTAAGTTTTAATTTTTGCATTTTAGTTAGCCGGCTAACATCTAAATTATTAAATAATAGAATAAATAAAATGTACATAATCAGGATATTTATTCGAGTCTAGGTTGAATCCATTTTATGAACTTAAGGAGCATATTACCCATGAATCGCACACAAGTCACCAGCCTTATCATCCCTGTCATTTCTATTGCCTGTCTGATCGGCGGGGGGTTCCTGCTTCAGACTAACGGACAAGATCAAGTCACTGCTTCGCGATCCGTTAAAGGCACAACGCTCAATGCTGATAGCATTCATGTATCTTTTGAACAAGTAGGCGGCAAAGTCCTAAACATCCCGGTAACAGAAGAAACGAAAGTGAAAAAAGGAACTGTCCTTATGGCTTTGGATTCCAAAGATGTGGATTTGCAAATTGAGCAGCTGCGGACACAAATTGCGCAGTTCAATACACAGATCAGCCAACAGCAACAATCCATCCAATTAGGGTACACACGAGCAACAACTCAGGAAAAACAAGCACAGCTGGATATCGCGCAAGCTCAAGTCACTGAGAGCAAAAGCCAAGCGGCACTGCTGCGGGCACAGGCAGTTGAGCGTCAAGCCACTGCTGCGGAACAACAGGTCAATAATGGTGCTCGGGATGAAGATGTTCAGCAGCAACGAATTGCCGTAGCTTCTGCCACCAAAAACGTTCAGACGTCTCAGACTAACTACAAACGTAATAAAGCACTTTATGATGCAGGAAGTGCATCCAAAGCAGTGTTGGATGATGCTGAATCCTCATTGACTTTAGCGACAAATCAGTTGAGCCAGCAAAAGGAGTCTCTTCAAAAGCTGCTCCATGGCGCTACTCCTGAAGAACGTATGCAGGCCAGTGAACAGACCACACAAGCAGCGGTTGCGGTAAAACAAGCCGAGGAGGAAATCCGTGGTGCCCAATTGTCCGTCGATCGTTCCAGAACCCAACTGGAAACCATTCAGCAAAGCCGTCAACAGCTGGCAGATCAGAAGTTGGCTATCGACCTTTTAAAGCAACAAAAAGACACACAGGAAGTTCAGCTTAAAACATTGCTGCTCAAAAAAGAGCGACTGGTATTAAAGGCACCACAGGATGGCAAGGTTACTTCGATTAGTACAAAAGTCGGGGAAAATGTCGCGCAAGGAGCGCCTGTGATTACCCTGGAAACCAACGATTTATATTACGATCTGTATGTCAATGAGGAACAAGCGGGTAAATTCAAGGCCAATCAAGAAGTTAAAACCCGAGTATCTGCTCTCAACAAGGACTTGAAAGGTACCGTACGTTATGTGACCGCTGCGCCGCAATTCACTAATGTAAAGATGTCCCGTGAAAAAGGTGAGGCAGATACCGCCACATTCCAAGTACGTGTATATGTAACAAGAGAAGCCGCTTTGCTACCAGGCATGACAGTTGAGGTGAATACGAATGAAATCACTTCGTGATGAATGGACGTATCTGGTTCACTCCAAGTATCCGATCATAGCTATCATCTTCCCGCTGATTGCAGTGCTGGGGTACTCCCTGCTGCTCCCAAGCAGCCAAATTAACGATGCTAACGTGGTAGTGGTGGATCAGGACAACACAGCCTACAGCCGTGAGTTGATCCAGAAGATAGATGCTTCTCCATATATGAACGTAGCAGAGATTGTTTCGTTTACGGACAATCCTGAGCAGTATTTTTATCACGAAAAATATTTAGCCGTTATTTCCCTGCCGCACGGTTTAGAGGACAATCACCATCGTTCCCTTTCCAGTCGCGTGGGTCTCATTCTTGATAATACCAACGTTCAATCTATTACTTCCATTCGTACAGCTATGCAGGAAATTAGCGTTTCTGAGAATATGGAACTGTCTGTTCCAGCTATGTTGAAAACGGGGATGAACGCCGAACAGGCTCAGGGAGCTCTCAATGGTATTGCCTTGGAGGTGCGTTCCCTGTTTAACCCAACCAATGATTATCAGAATACGACGATACTTGCATTCACTTGTATGTTCTCTTTTATGATACTCAATATCAATAGCTTACCTATCGTCGCCAGACTAAGGGTTTCCAAGAGACTGGCTGCCGAACTGCAAAATCCGTTCAACATCCTACTGCGTATTCTTCCTTATACGCTGTTTTCGACGGCTGGCTTAATCTTCTCTCTCGGGATGCTTAAAATGTTTGGGGGAGGTCGTTTCGAAGCCAATCCGATCCTCTTCATGATTCCGGTTGTCCTGTATGTATTCGGTACCGTATGCTTCAATGTTCTGGTTGCATGGGGCGCTGCACATCCGGGGATTGCCATTGGCAGAATGGTGATGGTGCTCATGCCTGCTTTTGTACTATCAGGGGCCGTTCTTTCCAGATCACTGTTTCCACCTTTAGCGATTCAAATCGGTGATTTCTTTCCCTTCGTATGGATGTACAAATTCCTCCGCACCATGGGACTGCGCGGTGCATCTTTTCAGGAGATGCTTCCGGAACTCGGATCTTTGTTACTATATGTCGGTGTACTCTCCATGCTGGTGATCGCCAGAGCACTGTGGGAAAAACAGAAGCTGACCAAGCAGACTGCAGGCGCTGCTTCTGAAAAGGGATCGCCACATCCCGTTATTCCAGCAAGCTCAACTGGCGGCGGGTTATCTATGCAAGGGGCACCATCAGCACCTATGCACGAGCCTATAAAAGGATAGTCTCTTTTGCAGAAATAAAAAGGGTTAAGTGTCGTCTAACGAGCTTTAACCCTTTTTCATTAACATGAAGATCTTCTATTTCAAAAATGCCAAACAAACACCGCCCTTTTAAGGAAGTATGCCTGAGTTCGCCCTTCCTAAGCCGTGCACTGGTTTATTCACCGGTCTCCGCAAATTTGCGAATACGAGCCCCGACTTCATCCCGTACACGCTGGAATACACTCCATTTCTCTTCTTCTGTTCCTTGTGCTTTAGCCGGATCATCAAATCCCCAATGTTCGCGGCGCACATGCGGAGGTGTAATAGGACATTTATCGGCAGCATCTCCGCATAAGGTCACAACTAAATCCGCACTATTCAGCAAAACAGAATCAATAATATCTGAAGTTTGACCGGAAATATCCACCCCAACTTCATTCATCGCTTGCACGGCTTTAGGATTGAGGCCGTGTGCTTCAATGCCCGCACTGCATACATTCCAACGGTCCCCCAAGTATTGTTTAGCCCAGCCTTCTGCCATTTGACTGCGGCAAGAATTACCAGTGCACAAAAAATAAATTGTCTTCTTGTCCATCTTCAGCGTCTCCTTCAATTGTCCATTATGAAATGATTAACCACAGATATAAGCCCAGTAGGGTAATAAAAAGTGTAGGAATAGTTAAGATGATGCCTGTTTTAAAATAAGTCCCCCATGAAATTTTCACGTTTTTCGAACGAAGCACATGCAACCACAATAATGTGGCTAGCGAACCAATTGGGGTTATCTTCGGTCCGAGATCCGACCCTATGACGTTAGCATAAATCAGTGCCTCTTTGACTATACCGGTTGCATGGGTGGCATTAATGGCAAGCGCATCAATCATGACCGTAGGCATGTTATTCATACCCGACGAGATAATCGCCGCAATAAAACCCATGCCCATGGTGGCCACAAACATACCTTGATCTGAAGCCGCTTGAATCACATGGGCCAGCAGGTCTGTCAAACCGGCATTACGCAGACCATACACCACCACATACATCCCGATGGAGAAAAATACGATGGCCCATGGAGCGCCCATGATAACTTTTTTTATGGGTACCACAGGGCTTCTTCTTGCCATCAGCAAGAAGAAGATAGCAACAGTACCAACCACCGCCGAAACGGGAATGTTAAAAAATTCGCATGCAAAGTAGCCAACGAACAAAACCGCAAGAACGATCCAGGACATACGGAACATTTTTGGATCTTTAATCGCTTCCGCAGGCGTGATTAATTGTGCCGTATCAAACGTTTTCGGAATTCTTTTACGGAAAAAAAGATACAGTACTCCTATACTGGCTGCTAAAGAAAATAAATTAGGTACAATCATGCGACTCGCATATTCCATAAAGGTGATCCCAAAGAAATCGGCTGACACAATGTTGACCAAGTTGCTGACCACAAGCGGAAGCGACGTCGTGTCTGAAATAAAACCGCTCGCTATGATAAAAGGAAAAATCATTTTCTCATCCAATTTAAGTGCCCGAACCATCGCCAGTACAATCGGTGTCAGTATTAAGGCCGCACCGTCATTCGCAAAAAAAGCAGCAACAACGGCGCCAAGAATGGTCACATAAACAAACATCCGAGTTCCGCTTCCATGGGCTACCCGTGCCATGTGAAGCGCCGCCCATTCGAAGAAGCCGATTTTATCAAGCACCAACGAAATCAGAATAATGGCTACAAAAGCCAGTGTCGCATTCCAGACAATATGAGTCACTTCCCAAACATCATGTAAATCGACGACACCCACCAGCAAGGCGAGTATGGCACCGCCGCAGGCAGACCAGCCGATAGACAGATTTCTAGGCTGCCAGATCACCAACACTAAAGTGGCTAAAAATATAATGCATGCCAACAAAATCAATGTTCTTAACCTCCAATATATTACCTTATAAACATATACTTATATAATAGCACCGTTACGCCACAAGGAGATAAACGGAACAGGCTTTAGCATGAACAAGCTGAGGAATCCGGTCCACAAGATGCGATCGGTTCCTCTTTATTCAGCGATTTCAAAATATGCTTGGAGTCTGGCATGCTCTCAAGAACAGCTTGAATATGCGGTTTGTCGTCTACGTTTAAGGAATAGTATACCCACTGACTTCGTCGTTCTTCTTTTACAATTCCTTGCGACTTTAATTTTCTCAAATGTTGGCTAATTGCTGGCTGCGACATATCAAAGATATCTACAAATTCGCAAACACACCATTCTCTTTCTCTTAGCAGGGATAACATGATCAATCGGGTTTTATCCCCCAATAACTTTAAATGATCAGCTACATAACCTAGTTGATTCAATATATGCCCCCTTTCACTTATATAACTACATGCTTATATACTAATATAGCTCAATTTTAATATCAAGAACGATCAATACTTATTCATTCACCAATTGTAGGAGCCAATCTTTTATATCCACAATTCGCAATGTTTTGGGTCGTGTATTCGTTCCAGAAATAATTAGTGGGACAAGGGAATCTTGTTCATGCAGCGATCCATGCGCTCCCCCTCCGATGTGGGTAGGGGAACTTTCACCGACCAGTTCATATCCAGGTTGAACCGTAACGACAACATATCTTCCTTCATGTGAATTCATTGCCCCGTGTAGCCTCGCCAAAACGTCTGGATATTTTCCATATTTGATCCGGTTGTTATTAGTCGTAATATCCACAAGATTCGTTTCGCCCGATAATGTCCATGATTGTCCATATTCATCGGTAAATTTCCCACCGGGATGATAAGAAAACAGGCTACCATTTCTCCCCTTTGTAACCTGGATATTATTTTTACCGTCTTTCATAGCAATAATGTCGAGCTTATTCTCATGCTGTAAAAGCTTCACCACGTCAGACAAATCTACGTTATTGTCAATTGCATAGATATAGGCCATCCGTTCATTAGCGGCAATCACGATTTGGTCATCACTTCTTACGGGTTGATTTAATTTTGCAATCCGGTAATGGCCCAAAAGCGGCCTTATATCAACTGTGGCTGCCTGTCGATCATTATAAACCGCGCTTTGCCCACTGTCTCCCAAGACGATCCATGTAGCATTTTGTACAGCCTCTTCCCAAGAACCGTATGCGTTCAACACAGTTTGCAGTGCTTGATCGGCTTTTTCAATTCCCTTCAGTTGAGTCGGGCCTTTTCTATGCGCCAAATTATCATTCCCTGGAAAGTATGTGATGGTTAAGTTTGGAAGTTTTTTTTGATTGATTAGAAAGGCGGTTTCTTTTGCAGAAAATTCGTCGTTCATCCCAAGTTTTTTCCACGGAGAAGTATTCCAGCTATTCCCCGGATCCAGTTGAGCAAAAGTTGCATATGAAAACCATTTAGGTCCTGTTATTTTCACTTGTTCTGGCACACGGTTACTGTTTGCAATAAAACGAGGCACCTTTAAGGAATGTTCCGTTCTTCCTCTAAAAACAACAGCATTGATGGACGCGGATTCTTTCCCTTTGTCAGCTAATGCTTCATGTATTGTTTTCGTTTTTTTGTTCAAATGAACTTGGTTTAATTGGTAAATAGCGTCATTAAATACTTGCAGTTGGTCGATCTTTAAGGCTTCTTTGGCACCATTGCCGTAGAGAATCATGCGTTTCTTTGGGTCGCTATACCAAACGAGACCAGGCACATGATGTTGGTCAGCATACGTTCCCGTTAATAATGTACTGTCGATGGTTACAGACATCGTGGGAAATGAGCTCACTACCTGCGGGAAATATTGTCCTTGATGAAGGAGAAATCGTATGGCGGGTGCACGGCCTTCTTGAATGGCATCTTGCAGAGGCTTATCCATTAAAGAATCAATCAAGATTACAATGACAGGTTTTTTGCCCATTTGCTTTGCTGTGATATGTGGGTTCATGCTCTGTTGCTTTAGCTGTTGACTGGAGTCCGCTCTACAGCCCAAGATCAACAACAATAAACTTAACACTAGTACAACGGTAACTTTATTTTTCATGCCCATGTGTGTGTCCCCTTCTTAGAAAAACAGTGCCCTTGATCCTCTTATTTTTTCATATACAAAAAAAATTATTCCTACATTGGATCATCGGGGAAAAGGGACCTCACGCAACCCAAAGTTACAACTCCATGAATTTTTTGAATCTAATAAGCCAAATTTAAGATCAAAACCATTCAGGGAGAGAGCATAGCAATGACCACAACAAACATACATGAGCACTCCATGCACTATATAGATTCCGGAGAAGGAACAGCCATCCTATTCATTCACCCTCCGGTACTTACAAGCTCAAATTTCACATACCAAATCCAAGGGCTATCGCCCTATTTTCGTACTATAGCTTTTGATATCAGAGGACACGGTAAAAGTCAGCCTTCCGAACAAACGGTTACTTACCCTCTCATCGCCCAGGATATTAAGCATTTGATGGATCGATTGAGCTTGGATAAAGTATTTTTGTGTGGATATTCTACCGGAGGTTCAATAGTACTTGAATTTCTCCTGACTCACCCAGATCGGGCATGGGGGGGCATTGTTATCAGCGGAATGTCCGAGGTAAACGAATGGCGACTAAGAAACAAAATTTCTTTAGGCATTGCGCTATCCAAAATCGGCGCAGTCGGTACGATTGCGCTTTCTAATGCCTGGTCACAAACGAAACAGTTATCTTTGTTCCGTAAGTTATTCAACGATGCGAAGCAGGGAAATCCCAGGAATGTCGAACAATATTATCGTTACAGCTTGAAGTATAACTGTACCTCACGGCTAGGGGAAATCCATCTTCCTGTCCTGCTCGTTTATGGTGAAGAGGATAAACACTTTCATCCATATGCCAACATATTGCATCAGCATTTACCGAAGAGTGAGCTTGTTTTCATTAAAAAAGCCGATCACCGCCTTCCTACGAAGGCCGCTGGATCATTGAATGAACTGATCAAGCAGTTCATAGAACGCTTCAGCCTTTAAGGCACATCCTACAGGAAAAGTCGCATACACATCTACATCCCACTCCTGATCTTATATCTTTGTCTGTATATGGCCTTGCATATGAGTTGCTCATCAAAGTAAAAAAAATTATATAATATTTTATACAATGTAAATATACAAATTATGCTAAAGTCATATATAGTTTAGGTTGGATAGGTATGTAAGTTCCGCTTCTAAATCTAAAGGGGTGTAAAAATGAAATGCTAAAGCGTATTCAAAATCTTTTCTTTATCCCTAACTACCCACTATTCATGATCTGCATGTTATTGCAAGGTATGGCTATTTCCATAAGCGCACCTTTTTTAGCTGTATATTTTACAAGTACACTTGGCGTATCGGTAGGGACCTTTGGTGTGTTTACAGCGGTGACTTTGATTTGTGGTATATGGATCAGCTCTCTTATTGCCAAACGCTCCGATACCGGATTGGATCGCAAACAAATTTTAGTGATTTGTACGTTATTTAATGCTGTCGCCTTTGCAGGATATCTTGTAATCCAAAACTTTTATGTACTTTTTATTTATATGACGGTCTTTACAGCGATTGGCGCCCCTGGGATGCCGCAGTTATTTGCCAGTGCACGTGAAGCGGTAGATCGCAGTAAATCTGCGGATCATGCCTTTGCGAATTCAACGCTTCGTTCTATGTTTTCTCTTGGCTTTATTACCGGGCCGCTCTTGGGTTCCTTCTTGATTGCACATACGGGCTTTAAAGGTATTTTTGTTGGTACGACCTCTATTTTTGTACTTATTGCCGTTCTTCTATTCTTTTTTATCAAGCAGCGTCCTGTTCAGGCTAAAAATAAGGATCAACTTTCACTTCATCACATTACATTACATAAAAATATGAAAATCCTGATCCCTTTTGTAGTTCTTACTCTGCTTTATACGTCTCACTGGATGAATAGTTTAAATATTTCCTTGTTCATCATTCACAATTTAAAAGGTGACACGAATGACGTTGCCCTCGTATCCAGTATTTGCGCAATCTTAGAAATACCCCTGATGCTCATGCTGGGCGTACTAGCAGCCAAATACTCCAACCGTTTGCTTATATTTTTAGGGGCTTTAACAGGCGTTGTCTATTACCTCCTCGTTCTTATGTCTACGGAGATGTGGCAACTATTTGCGGGACAGCTTCTCCTAGCATTCTTTGTTGCAGTGATATCAGCCATTGGTATCAGCTATATGCAGGATTTGTTGCCATCTCTGCCCGGATACGCCTCGACACTGTATTCCAATGCGACAACGATCGGAAGATTGGCGGGGAGCTTGATGGGCGGATTGTTTGCTCAATGGATGGGTTATCGAAACTCCTATTGGATATGCTTATTCCTGATTCTCTGTTGCCTTGGTCTGCTGGCGATATCAAAAAAATTAGAGTTTGACCAATCGGCTGCTCTACAAGAAAGAAATCACAGCCTATAGAGCACCATCAATAAAAGAAACAGCACGTAATCTGGACGAGAACCTAAAGTCCGATTACGTGCTGCTTTATTATGCTACCCTGCCATGCGTAGCCCGAATTGGTTATAATCAGGAGCTGACGCACACGCACCCTATTTTTTTATAGTAGAGAAACGACTCATAATTGCATCGGCCGCATACGTATAACCGCCAGCCTGACGGAGTGATTCGCCAATTACATGCGCCTGTTGTTTATAGATGGCTTGATTTAAAACCTCTACCAAAGCAGCTTTTAAGATAGCAGGGGTAAGCTCATTTTTATTCACAGCAATCCCTGCTCCCAGCTCTTGGACCCGATTGGCCACAAGCGGCTGATCCGATGTCATGGGAACCAGAACCATTGGCACGTTGTAATACAAGGCTTCGCTTGCACTGTTCATTCCCCCATGTGTGATGAATGCATCTACACGCTGGAGCATTTCCAGCTGGGGAATATAGGGCTTGATCATAAAATTGTCCGGGATACCATCCGCCAATAACTCCATCTCCGCATATTGGCCTGATGAAAGTACAAATTGCACAGGCAAATCACGAAATGCTTCAAAGCAAAGCTTGTAAAACTCCAAATCTCTATTAAGAATAGTTCCCAATGATATATAAACAACCTGCGGATACAAAGCACGAAGCTGGTCGAACGGAAAAGAGGGCGCATCTTTACGAGGTACAATAGATGGACCTGCAAAAATATAGCTGTCATCCAGCTTTTCAGCTTGCGGTTGAAAATAACGGCTTGTATACACGACCTTTAGGCTGTGGGAATGTGAATCGAGTTCATCAATAGCAGGGACGGCAACCTGAAACTCCTCAGCTAATTGATGTACTACTTTCATCATATCATCATAAAGCGCTCTCACTTTTATGTCATGATCATCCCCGCCTTGGTCAGAACCCAGAGGCTCTACGAAAGCAAACGAACAGACCGTACATACCGCAGGTATTCCCAGCCTCTCTGCTATAATTTTGCCTCCCCAACCCATCAAATAGTCATAAATCAAATAATCATACACCTTATTTTCAATTGCTTTCATAACCTTTGGAATAATCGGTTCAATCAAACCTTTAACGATCATATTCACGAATTGATAATGATGTTTATATTCAGCCGGCTTTAATACAGGATTGTGAATAAATGCATCCACACTAAATGGATAGGTGATCAGGTTTGCTCCCGTTTGTTGAATTCTCGTACCAAATTCCTCTGAACACACATAATCTACTTCCTCTCCCCTATCGACCAATTGCTTAATTAATCCTAATGACGGGTTAACATGGCCTTCAGCAGGCGTGATCACAACCAACACACGTGCCATCCTACACCTCCGACAACATAATGTATTTAAGAAAAAATGTTAGTTTTGTCCTTGATGATTTACACACTTCCCTCATTCAATATATAAAATATTTACCATAAAAACAAATGGTTTCAATTTTAGATTATGTATGCATCACATCCAAAATTGCTCACAAACACGCACATAAGCGGGGGAAAACGCTTGAAGCGCATCCCCCGCTTATCTATTGAATATACAATTATAGACGCCAATTCCAATGATCTGTCCCGCTCAGAACAGCTTCAACAGTGTACTGGTTTGCTTCGTCAGCCGTAAGCTGTTTGGCCCAAGGTACACGCCCGCTACTTTCTGCACCTGGTCCAAAGTTATCGTACTCTCCAAATCTTGCAGTCTGCTCATTGGATTCTTTACCCCAATTGTTCCAACCACCTGGCTTGATATGGTCATCCATATAGGTTTTCAAAAAAGTAACATGTGCGTAAGGACGCCATGGTCGCCCAAGATCCACCTTGCCTGTCAAGCCAGCTTCGGTTGTCAGACGACACTGAGTAAATACAAAACCTGGCTGGTTCTCTTCTGTTGAAGCGGCTGTTACGTATCCGGCACGCAGGCTGTGTATGATCGAGTTATCAAACACGGCAGGGGCATTGCCAAATATAAAATCTACACTGCCACTAATATAGCTGTCCTTAAAATATTGTCTGCCACGGTTCACGAGCAGTGTATCCTGTAGGCCAGTAATTTTGACATTGTGATACTTGCCACGATCACCTTCGGCATATAACGCTACAGCCTGCACCTGCCCGGTCCCTTCTGTGTTGGCGACCGTCACATTTTCCAACACAAAGTCAGAACTTTGCACACGCATGGTATAGCTATTGCTCGTTCCTAATTCTTTTCCGTCCACTACGGTCTTGGCCGTATCATCAAAAGCAATGATCGTTTTGTCCCGATCTTCCCCGATAATACTCAGATTTTTTTTGGAGGAATTCACCTTTATTTTTTCACGGTACGTGCCGTTTTTGAGATGGATAACAGTCCTTGTGTTGCTGTTGTCAGGGACTGCATCAATAGCTGCCTGGAGAGAGGTGTAGTCAGCAGGGCCATAGGTCGATACAACCACACTAGTGGGAGAAGTTCCTCCTGAGTCTGTTAGCTTGCGGACCTTAACATTGCTGAATTCCGACGTATTGTAATTCCACACTTCATTTTGTTGTTTGGATGCATCAGTAGCTAACCCGAACAATAGCGGTTGATGATCCGGCAAATCTATAACGGTTTCACCAACCTTCTCCCAGTTCGTCACACCGTCTGCGGATACCCATCCGGTAAGCTTTTGCCCCTGTCGCACAAGACGAACCGAATATGGCGTTGGAATAAACGTCTCCATTGACGCACGCGTGGTTTTACCATCTGTTTGATCACGACTGATAAGAATCCCCTGTTTACCATATTTAACAAATGCTAAAGACATAAAGGCCATTTTTGATCCAGGCTTCAGCGATTCACGAATCATTACCCCTGCCTCGGCATTATCATCCACAGGGGTAATCTTCTCCACACGAGCTGTAATTTCACCGTCTCCCTCCCATTTCTGATAAGCATAATGGAAAAGATCGGCTTTTCCGTCAATATCCCCCGCCGATTTCAGTCGGATACTGCTGCCGTTTGCATCTTCTTTTAATACCTGAGTATGCCCTTTGATATAGCCATCGTTACCATCAGAGCCAACCTCTTCGCTGAGCCAGTTCCCCGTTGGTACAGTCGTGTTGACATGGATGGTAACAGGATTGGAAAATGTAGCAGTCCCCTTGCGGTCTGTCACCCGTGCAATAATGTAATGGGTGCCGTCCGTCACATGATTCCAACTGATTTGATAAGGCGCACTCTCTACTTTTCCAGCAAGTTTACCGTCAATGACAAATTCAACGTGAGCAATGCCATCTTGATCCTTGGCCGTTGCAGTTATGGTCGCATCACGTCCGGCTTCCAAAATATCGTTATGCTTCAGTGAACGTCCACCTTCATCCGATACCTGAACGAAGGCCTCCGGATTATCCACCTCACTCCCATTGGACAGCTTCTCAATGAGATCATTTAAATAAACTTCCAGATTCGTATAGCCCTTGGCAAAATGAGCATACTCGCCTGTACCGGCAAGCTCCTGACCGTTGCGGTCATCTGCATTATTGGGGTCCAGCCCATGAGCGCGTTCCCATTCATCCGGTATACCATCATGATCGCTGTCAGTAAGCTCCGTGGTGGTTACGCTATAATCATCGTAAATCCAGCCTGCTTCACGCGGGGAGTTGATAAACGCACCCGTTCCATTCTTCACATCATTCATAATTCGAGCGTCCACCGCATCTCTTCTTGGCAGCGTGGCTCCTGAGCCGGCGAGCACCTCAGTATATGCGGTCTGCGCATCTGTCGCCTGATATGGTCCATACGCATCTGGTGAAATTCCGTTGTCGTATTCCCCTCTGACTTCAATCGGCTCTGCCAAACGAGTGGAAGGGTCAATAATCGATCCAATGGATGTTCCAAGCTGCCAGTTGTCTTGAGTAACCGATTCGTTGCCGTACATGTAGTTGCCACCAATATAAATGCGTGTTTTATATTTTTTACTCCCCACGTCTACAAAGATTTGACTCCGCACGTCCTTATATGTGTTGGGGCCATACTTATAGTAGTTATTCAGCACATTATACGATCCTTCACCGCCACCGTAGGAAGAGAAAAATCCCCAGTTATATATGACATTATTGGTCATTTCCACAGCGTCGATTTGTTTTTTATCGGTTGGGAACCGTGGATTGCGGCTTGCATTGTGAGCCAGCAAGTTATGATGATAGGTGGAATTCCGACCACCCCATATACCGCCATAGCCGTGGCGGCCTTTCTGGTGCGTAGTCATTAGCATACTTTCGGATGCAATAGACCATTGTACTGTCGTATTCACGTTATCGTACAGACTTAGTACCTCATCCACCGACCAGCTAAAGGAACAGTGATCAATCATAATGTTTTTATGGTACCTGGCTCCTAACGCGTCATCCTCACTGGGGTAACGATCAGTTAATCGAAAACGCAGGTAACGGAGAATGACGTTATCTGCATCAATCCCTGTTGTGTAATCGCTTACAGTTATGCCGTCGCCAGGAGCTGTCTGACCTGCAACCGTCAGGTTGTTGCCCAGGATTTTAAGTGGCTCCTTCAGATGAATGGTTCCACCCACCCGGAATACGACCGTCCGATTATCGGAGCTGACCGCTGCACGAAGAGATCCGGGGATCACCTGCTCACCTTTGCCGTAGTCTGCCAGCGTGGTAACTTCGTATACTTCACCTCCGCGTCCACCGGTAACATATTTACCGCCACCTTCAGCCCCCGGAAACGCCGGAATATTCGTCGCTATATTTTCTACTTTCTCCACTTTCCCCATCTCTGTCCCTACCGCAGTCTCTGCCTGGATCAATGGTGGGCACAAGGTCAACAACATTGAACCCACGACCACATTACATAGCACCTTTCTCCATGTACGCTGCTTGCTCATATTCTGTTTCCTCCCTAAGATTTTCTTTCACATCAGCGCATACTTTTATAAAAGAATGATCCGAGACGTTCAGAAGTGTCTTCACCTCCTTTCATCAATCTTTTCCGCTTTTACCGTGGGCAGGTGTCATATATACTATGGATATATGAATGCGCTTACTTATCTTAATTGGCAAAGGAAGAAGCACATGAATGAAATGAAGGAAGACAAATATGTCATCGGAGAACAACAATTCTCCATTCATCACATCTACCGTACCGGCTTCACCGTTATGCCCAGACCTCATGTTCATGACAACTATGAGCTGTATTTTTTGCTGCAGGGCGAACGCATCTACTTTATGAACGGCAAGGTATACACCGCTCGCAAGGGCGATCTGATATTCATCCTCCCTCATGACTTACACTCTACCGCCAGTACACAATTGGAGGAAACAGAACGCATTTTGATTCATTTTTCCCCGACGTTTCTCCCGCAGCAGGATCATGACATTCTGGATCTACCGCCGTACCAGCAATCTGCGTTGCTTCGCTTACCGGCTAGAGAGCAAGTCGAAGTTGAACGGCTGTTCCTACAAATGAATACCGAATGTAGGAATAAGCAGCCTCTGCATGACCGCTGTGTACAGCATTTGCTGCTGGAAATGCTTATCCTGGTGCACCGATCGGAAGCGGCCGAGCGTAGTGAACTTGTTTCCTCTCATCCCATGCATCAGAAAATCACAGAAATCTCGTCTTTTATTCAAGACCATTTCAATGAGCCGTTAACTCTCGAACAAGTGGCCGCCTGCTTTTTTATTAGTCCGGCTTACCTAAGCCGCATCTTTCTAAAATTGACTGGCTTTCATTTCAGCGAGTACATCCGCGTAGTGAGGGTCAGGGCGGCTCAAACCAGACTGCGAACCACCAAAGACAAAATCCAGCACATTGCGGAGGATGTCGGCTTCGGTCATGCCTCCCATTTTAATAAAATCTTTAAAAAAATAACCGGACTCTCCCCTCTTCAATATCGTAAACAGGTTCGATAGGTATTCAGTGTAAATAATTAGGCGTTAATTTTATACATTCACTCTTGTCTTGTTTTTCCATTTTTATATCTGCTTGCTCTTTCATGGAACTAAAAAGCAAGCCACTTGAATTAAGCAAATTACACAACAAAAAAGCCATATTTCGCTGCAATGTATGCAACGAAGTATGGCCTATTACATCATCCATTCTATAATTTCAAGATGATATTCATCGTTTATCCATGATCTTTATTGTAATGCTTTGATATCCTGTAGCAGCATTTCAATATTTTCTTTCTTTGTGGCCCAACTGGTGCAGAATCGAACAGCAGTATGGGTATCATCAGTCTTTTCCCAAAAGGAGTAAGTATATTTTTCGCTCAATGCCTGTAATATACGATCTGCTATAATCGGAAACTGCTGATTGGTTGTGGAATGATATTGGAAAGAAAATCCTTGCTCGGATAATCCTTTTTGCAGCAGCATGGCCATATCTATGGCGTGTTTGGAAATCTCAAAGTATAAACCGTCTTCAAACAGCGTTTCAAACTGAATGCCCAGCATTCTCCCCTTAGCCAGCAGCCCTCCTTTTTGCTTGATCATGTATCTGAAATCTTGTTTCAAAGCATCATTTAGGATAACTACGGCTTCGCCCATCATTGCTCCAATTTTAGTGCCGCCTATATAAAACACATCGCACAGCTTGGCTATATCTGCCAAAGATGCATCACTATCCTCTGCAACCAAACCATAGCCTAAACGGGCCCCGTCTATAAACAGTGGTAAACCACATTCATGACACACTCCACTTAGCACTTCCAGCTCGGATCGGCTATAAATCGTTCCATTCTCGGTAGGTTGAGAAATATAAACCATCCCGGGCTGTACACAATGCTCAGGAGCAGAATCACTCCAGTGAGCGTCGTACAGTTCCTTTACCTGTTCACCCCGGATTTTCCCATCCTCGCTTGGCAATGTCAGTACTTTATGTCCAGTAGCCTCAATTGCTCCGGTCTCATGCACAGCAATATGCCCAGAAGTTGCCGCAATGACGCCTTGATGCGGACGCAAAATCGAAGAAATGACCGTTGTATTGGTCTGTGTACCTCCAACCAAAAAGTGTACATCCGCATTTTCGGAGTCACATGCTTTTTTAATATAAGATTTGGCTTTTTCACAATGATCGTCCACACCATAGCCTGGGGTTTGTTCCTCATTCGTCTCCAGTAGTCGCTTTAAAATACGCTCATGAGCACCTTCGGTATAGTCGCATTCAAATCGTATCATTCTGTATCCTCTCCGAAATATCCAATTTCTTCTGAATTAACAACATAGATGCATGTAATTCTGTAATCTCTTCTTCTGAAAGTCCTTGAACTAATCTTAGAATTTGTTCATCAGATCTTTCATTCAATTGGTTGTAGAACGTTTTTCCTTTGGGTGTCAGACGAATTAGATTTGTTCTATTATCCAACGTTGAATTTTCCTTAACAAGAAAGCCCTCTTTGCAAAATTTAGCAATGATCCTGCTCATATAGCTGCGATCAATTTGAAGAGATTCGACCAGAGTATTCGCAATACACGGTTCGATCAACCCGATCTCTATAATGACACGTGCCTCGGTAAAGGAATATCCGCTATCCAGCACATGTCTGTCTAAAACACCAAGTAAATTCGTATAGAACCGATTAAAACGCCTCATATCCGCTATGATATTAGCATCGATATTGACCATAACTCCCCCTATTTAGTGGACTTTTGCAACAATTATAGTAATGATATTTGTTGACTCTGTCAACAAATAAAAAGATCGTACATAAAGACATTCGCCTCATGTACGATCCGTATTTATAAGAAAAATTGCAGTATATTCTTATCTGTATTTACCTACATGGTCAATGAGCTATCGGTATTTATAGACTTTTCCTGCTTCTGCTTCCGCTTCAGCTTCAGATGAGCTACGACCATATACAGAGTCGGTACAACAAACAAGGTTAAAATGGTCGAAAAGATCAGTCCAAAAATAATGGTCGTTGCCAACGGTTTGAAGAGGATTTCCCCTATTGTGGCAATAGGGATCATACCCACAATCGCAGTTAGCGAAGTAAGCAAGATCGGACGGAAACGGGCAGAACATGCCATAAGAATTGCGTCTGTCAGTTCGGCTCCTTCACGCCGCGCATCTTCAATAAACTCTATCAACACAATACCGTTGCGCACGACGATACCGGCCAGTGAAATGATACCCATAATACTCATGAATCCAATTGGCATGCCTGAAATAAAGCTTCCAAGAATTCCGCCTGCCGCTGCCAGATACACAGTGGTCATAATAATGAGCGGTGTGGAGACGGAGTAAAACTGCATCGTGATCAAGAGCAGGATGAGAAACACAACAATAATAGCTAACTTGCCCAAATCTGTAAAAATATCAGATTGCGCGGATGTTTCTCCGCCCATCTCCCAGGTATAGCCTGGTTCAAACTGTGTATGGGTTAGTTTGCTACGGATGTCATTAGTGAGTTCTGTAGCCGTACGCCCATTTGCATTGGCTGAGATCGTTACTGTCCGCTCCAAATCATAGCGGTGGATTTGCTGAATGGAAAAGTCCGGTTTCATCGTGACTAACTGGGATAAGGGAATTTGCTCTTTTGCCGCATTGGTTACACTTAATTGCTGGAACAATACCTCAGGATCATCGTTTGGTTTATTCATGTATATATTGATATCCAGTAGTTCCTTACCTGTATCAAAATCCGTTACATTAACTCCGTCACCCATTAACAGCAGCGTACGTGTCAAATTGGAATAGCTAACCCGATATTTATCCAATGCTTGTGGATTGACTTGGAAATTCAGATTATAGCTTTGCATTCCCATATTATCGGTCACATCAACAGCTCCGGGGGTCGCCGCAACCATTTCTTTGACTTTAGCTGTCATGTTTTGCAGTTTATCGATGTCTTCTCCCTTCATACGGATAGACACCGCACTGCCGACCGGGATACCTAATTGAGGAACCCGAATGCTGATCAATGCAGATGGATATTTGGCTTGAAGCGTATGAGTCCAGCTATCCACTGTTTTTTGGAGATCGAATAGCCCCTCTTTTCCAACGATAGCAAGTTGACCGTTGACCGCTCCCCCGGAGCCGTGACCGCCTGCAACATCGCTATACATCTGAGGCGCTCCTCCACCTGCCGTTGCCGACAACCGTTCTGTTTCTGGTTGTTTTTTGACCCACATGCCAATCTCGTTAATAACCCGATTGGTTGCCTGCAACGACGTTCCTTCTGGCATCGTTACGCTGATGGTGGCATCTGCTTGATCGGATTCTGGGAATAGTTGAATGGGAACAACCGCAAGTAGTCCATATGCGGCTGTACCAATCATAAGACCAACCAGCGCTGTTAAAAGTGGACGCCGTAGTATTCTTGGCATCCAGTTTTTAGAGTACACATTGGATAGAGACTGGATTTGATGCCCCAGAAGCCCAGGTGGTTTAACGGTTTGGTTCCTCTCTTTTCCTTTACGACGTTGATCATACCATTGGCGGAAAATAGGAATAATCGTTAGTGACATAATCATGGAAGCCAGCATGGTTAACGAAATAACGGTAGGGATCGGTTTAATAAAGTCTCCGATATTACCCGGCAGGAATAGCAGCGGGGCAAATGCTGCAACCGTAGCTAGCGTAGCTGTAATGATCGATAAGGATACCTCTTTGGTTCCTTTAATGGCTGCCTCCGTAGCATTTTCCCCAAATTCAGAGCGTCGGCGTTCAATGTTGTCATTGACCACGACCGCATCATCAACCAATATCCCTAGCACGATGATGAGTCCGATGACTGATATTTGATTCAGCGTAGTTCCTGTCATGGGCAAGAAAATAAAGCCGATGGCGATGGAAACAGGAATGGCCAACGCTACAAATGCAGAAGTTAGCAAATTCAAACCTAAAGTACATATCACAATGACCGATAAAATAGCAATAATCATCTCTTTGGTCAGATTTCCAAATATTTCACTCACTCGATCATTTTGTGCAAAAAGCAGTTCAAAATGTACATTCTTCGGCAAACTGCTCGCAAGTTCATTGATTTTAGCTGTTGTTGCCTTGGAAACTGTAGGCACGTCTGTGCCTATATCTCCACTCACACTGATCGAAATAGCAGGCTTGGTATTCACATACGTATAACTAGCTGCTTTTTTAAAAACAAGCGAGGCAGTACCTATATCCTTCAAAGATATCGGAAATCCATCGTCATTGCTTGAAATCTGGACATTATTCAGAATCGATGGGTCCGTTGAGGCATTTACCGTCAGCTGATAAGTACGCTCATTGAAATCCATACTTCCTGTAGGAACTC
Organism: Paenibacillus sp. ALE2; assembly: GCF_054113385.1. Classification (NCBI taxonomy): domain Bacteria; kingdom Bacillati; phylum Bacillota; class Bacilli; order Caryophanales; family Paenibacillaceae; genus Paenibacillus; species Paenibacillus sp. ALE2. The sequence continues at coordinate 2,443,421 of NZ_CM134213.1, read as the reverse complement.
TATCATTCTCATCCTTGATCGCTTGGACAACCTGCTCCCAGGAGAGGTTATATTGTTGCATCTTTTGCGTGTCTAAACTAACTCGTACCTCTTGCTCGGGTATCCCTTGAATATTAACCTGCGAAATACCGGGAACCGTTTTTAATTGATCTTTCCATCTGTTCATTAATTCATTTAACGAGTATAAATCCTCCACCTTATCAGAAGTAATCGCATATGAACCAATGAAAGAGCTAGTCATGCTATCATTGATCATAGGCTGCATCGCGTCCTCTGGAAGCTCAGATTGTGCATCCTGCACCTTTGTACGAAGATCAGCCCATACTTTGGTCGGGTCCGCATCATTCAAAGCTTCTATGATGATACTGGATTGGCCTTTCGATGAAGTAGAGGAAATCGTTTTGACACCTTGCACAGCTTTAATTTTCTGTTCCATGATCTTAGTAATGGTTTGCTCGATTCTTTCAGGTGAGGCACCCGGATAGATCGTTGTAACACTAGCTGTCATAGGAATAACATCAGGCTGCTCCTGTTTGGGTAATGATGTAAAATTGAAGAGCCCTAGCAGTATACACATGCCAAAGAAAATAAGCGTAATTTTCTGCTTTTTAACAATATATTTAATCATTCGGACGACTCCTCCGATTTCCCAAGCACATTATTCCCAATTAAATCGCCATTAAATAAGGTTCCTGCTCCTTGTGTAACGATTTGATCGCCTGCCTGTAGTCCGGAGAGAACTTCGAATTGATTATTCGTCACTTTTCCCACTTTAATCGTGGTTTTAACAGCCTTACCATTCACAGCTTTAAATATATAAGGGTCACTTCCATTGCTAATCACGGCTTCCACAGGCACTAACAGTGCTTCCGCTTGATTCACACTTTTAGATGCGCTGATGACTTGACCAGGTTTCCAATTCAGTTCAGGATTAGGAATGCTAACTTCCACATTAATACTGCCCGTTTTGGTATTCGTGGATGGATAGATTTGAGTAACAGTCCCTGTTCTAATTTCATCATAGAGAGAAATATTTACTTTTTGGTTTTTCTTCCATGATAAGATTTCGCTGTCCGGTACGGGCAGAAGTACTTTTAAGGTCTTGATATTCCCGACAATGAATGCCTCACTTCCACTGGAGCCCAGTTGACCATCGGCTACTTTTTTTTCAATGACCACGCCAGTGATCGGAGAGGTTAAAGTAGCTTTTTTAAGTGACAAGGATGACTGTTCATAAGCAGCCAATGCATCCTCATAGGTAGCCTGCGCTTGAGCTTTACTGGCTAGCCCTTGCTGTTTCGTAGCAATAGCGGTCTCCAGCCCTGCTCTGGCCTGCTCTATACCAGCTGAAGCCTGGGTACGTTGTTCCTGCGAGGCGCCTGCAAGCAAGAGAGACAGCTGCTCTTGTGCGTCACTTAAACTTTTTTGTGCATTCGTTAATTCCAGCTGTGCATTCTCATTTTCCGACAATGATGCTGCGCCTGCCTGGAACAGGCTCTGCGTCCGTGCGGCATCCGCCTTTTTCTTATTGTAAGCATTGGTTGCCGCAGTAACCGCATTTTGTGACTGGGCAATTTCCTGTTTTTTGGCGCCATTGTTCAATTCCTGCAATTTCGATTGGGCCGCATCGACCTGGGATTGCGAACTATGGATACCAGCCTGTGCCGATTGAATGGAAGCCTCCGCTTGGCTAAGACCAGCCTTTGCCTTCTCCATGGTTGCCTTGGCCCGATCCAGTTGCAACTGGTAAGCAGATGTATCCAACTTCGCAAGGACGCTCCCTTTTTCTACGGAGTCCCCTACCTCCACCATAGTGTTCAATATACGTCCATCCGCTTCAAAGGAAACACTAGCTTCATTACTTGCCTGCAATGTTCCTGCCAAATTAAAATCATTGGCCAAAGGTTTCATTACAAGCTTCTCTACTTTTACCGGGTGACTGGCTTGTGTTACAGAGTTCTCCGTTGCACTGGAGCAACCGGAAGCTACTATAGCTAATGCAATCCCTGTAATCATGATCCTGATTCCTTTTCTCTTCAACTTCATGTCATCCTCCCTGATTCTCTCTTCTAAAGGTGCTATCAGCAACCCGTGGGTCAAGTAAACTTTTTCATTTCTTGTTTCATGTTATAACAATGAACACACAAAAAAATCGTACAAAGGGGCAAGCACCTTATGTACGACTGGGCAATGAAATAACATATATTTAGTTAACATCTCTAAAGCTGTAAAATACCACGCTCCAACGAAACAGCAACGGCTTCGGATCTAGAATCAACACCAAGCTTGTTATAAATATTCGTTAAATGCGCTTTGACGGTACGCTCGGAAATTCCCATATCAAAGGCAATTTCTTTGCTTTTAAAACCGTGTGCAACCGACTTTAATATGTGCCTTTCCTTATCAGTAAGAACTAAGCTGCTTTCGTGCGGCTCTGGCTTGGCTTCTTTCTTATTCGTTGCAGCGAACACCCTAGCTGTTATTTCTGGCTGAAGCAACGTTTCGCCTCTAAGTGCTGACTCAATCGTGCGAAATAAGTTTTCCCGACTGGTATCTTTTAATAAATATCCCTTTGCCCCTAAAGAAAGTCCTTTAATCATGAGATCATCTTCGTTATAGGTAGTCAGGATAATGACTGGCGTTTCATTTTGTTTTTCTCTGAGGGCTTTCATAGTTTCCAAACCACTCATTTGTGGCATATATAAATCCAACAATATGACATCCGGTTGGAGTTCTTCGATCAGTTTAAGAGCTGTTGTACCTTCTCCGGCTTCACCAATAACTTCATAGCTGTCATTGGTCTCCAACACCAGCTTTAACCCTTCTCTAACGACCCAATGATCATCGACGATTAAAATCTTGTATTTCATGATAGGTCTCCTTTAGTAAGAGGCGCCTCTATTTTTATAGCTGTACCTTCTTGAACTATACTGTTGATATTTATGTTTCCACCCAGCATCCGTACACGTTCATGCATACCTATAATTCCGTAATGTCCTGTCTGCTTGGCAATAATATCCTTATCAAATCCTTTGCCATCATCGCGAATCTCGATTTCAATCTTGCCTTCGTTATCTAAAATATGAATCCATACGGTATTCGCATGTGAATGCTTCGCTACATTGGTTAAACATTCGCTTATTATAAACAATCCATGTTCGAACAACAGTCTGGGGACGGAAGCTTTAATTTTGATGTTGCGTATTACTCGAATGCTCGTAGCCATAGTAAATCGCTGTATTTCTTCCTCCACGGCCTCTGCAAAATCAACCTCCGAGATGGTTTTCGAACGCAGATTGTCTATAGCTCGTCTCGAATCAGACAATGTTCTTCGCACTTGTGACATCGATTGTTGGACGATCTCCTGAGCCCTTTGCGTACTTCCTTTGCTCAGATGAGCATCAATGGCTTCAAGCTGCATGATTAGCCCAGCAAGCCCTTGAGCCAGCGTATCATGCAGATCACGAGCCATACGTTGTCGTTCATTGGCAATTGTAAGTTCTTCCACCTTTTGATGTGCGGCTTCAAGCTCTTTCAGAACATTTTGCGTGCGGATTCGTGCTTTGACTTGTTTGAGAAAAAGAACCGCATAAGCTACTATAACAACGACAATTAGAAAAAATAATGGGATGAACAACACAAATTGCCTGCCCTCATTGTGAGAGACCACAGCCACACAAAAGAGCACATAGGAGATCAAAAATACAAGAATAACCTTGAGCGGCTTATAATAAATACCTATACTCTGACCCACCAAAACGGGCATTAGCCCCACCAGTACTATGGAGAAACTGTCAGGTAGAAGAAATGCACTTGCAAAGATCAAGCCCCCTTGTACAACAAAATAAGCCCATGAAAAATATTTTGCAACTCTATGAGCATGCAAGTACAAGAGGATGTGCAATATGATGATTACAGTAAACAAGGAACTTTGCAGCAGATATAAACCACCGAACAAATGTTGAAGAATGACAGACTCACTATAAATTATAAAAATCCATATAATAGTTAATATTTTCGAAATGTCCTTGTTCTCAACTTCACCTGCACTTATTTCCGGATCTAGATTTTGAACCTGTACATTGAATTCATCGTTCATAATTCCCTCCTACAATTCTGAATTCATGCTTTTCAACTTATTAGAGACAATGCCGCTATGAGCAGCGGGTCCATTTCGTTTGAACAGAAATCATGTATAACTTATTTTACAAAAAAACGAAAAGAAAAAAACGTACACACGGGCAGCTTCACTTGTACGTTTGGGCATTGAATACTTTTTGTTCGATACAATCCAATTATACGTCATATAAAAAGCACGCAACAGGTTATCCTGTGCGCGCTTGTCCACTCCCTATTCTTCTTCCAACTCATCTGGTACATCATATTTATTGATATGCGAGGTCATTGCTGCAACAGCTTCGCTGGCATCTGTTGTGGCCGGTACTTCTCTGACCACATCGTCCGTCTGATCACGAAAATTCAAACGATCTGCCTCGATTTCTTTCTGTTGATTGGGTTTCACTTTTCATATCGCTCCTTTCTATTCAAGGGTTTGATCTCGTTCTGTTAACGCGTACAAAGGCACTTCCCGTTCCTCTTCCGGATTGTTCAGCGCATAGATTCGTGCCGTCTCACGTTGTTCGTTCACATGCTGAATGTAGATGGGTAACCCATCGCACAACACATTTGCCATGATGGAAGAGGACGCTATTTCTTGTGCTCTTTGGACATTCATTTAGAAAAAACCTCCCTCGCTAAATAGGTTCGTCTTTACTATGCACGAGGTAAATATTTGTTATACACATTTCATGCCAACATGTCCTTGTCTTATTCTTTTGAATTATATTGACTGTTTTAAAACGCAATCATGAAAGGATATCATTTGAAAAAATAAATATTATTGTTATTATGGATTGAGAGATTCAGTTAAAACTGCATCTTAAATGAAAGAGAAGGAAAGGAGTAAGGATGGATGTTAAATGTATTAATGGTTAATTTTCCGGCAGAAGGACATGTAAACCCCACGCTTGGGATCACGCAAGCCTTTGCAGCTCGAGGGGACCAGGTTCATTACATTACAACTGAGAAATACAAGAATAGACTCGAAGCAGTTGGAGCGAAGGTTCACCTGCATCCTGATCTGGTCAGGACTGCTTCCATTGATACCAACACTCCGGCAGGACTGAACGCATTTTTGAATATTCATATCCAGACTTCGATGGACATCTTAGCCATCACTCAGGAGCTGTCCGAGCGTATTCAATTTGACTTGGTGTTCTATGATCGATTCGGAGCTGGTGAATTAGTAAGAGATTATTTGAATATTCCAGGCATTTCTTCATCCCCATCTTTTCTCATTTCAAATCATCTGATGGCTGCCAATCTCTTCCGCTCCGACGCTAAAGTACCGTTTCAGCCTGATGAACAAGTAACGTCTTCACTGCAACTCATGAAAGAAAGGTTCGGTGTTGCTCCCAAAGATCTGGTTCAATTTATGAACAATTCAGGAGCTTTGAATGTCGTATATACGAGCAGATATTTTCAACCGAATGGTGAACAATTTGGGGACGAGCATCTTTTTATTGGCCCCAGCTTCCCGGAGCGCAAAAGAGAAAATTCATTCCCGCTAGACAGACTTCAAGGTAACAAGGTTTTGTATATTTCGATGGGAACTGTGCTGGATCAGACTGAGAACTTTTTTAACACCTGTATTGAGGCTTTTTCCGATTTTGAAGGCATCGTCGTGATTGCGGCTGGCGAGAAAGCTGACTTTACCAAAATTAATCCAGCCCCTGAGCACTTTATCATCTCACCCTATGTACCTCAATTGGAGGTATTACGTCATACAGATGTATTTATTACTCATGGTGGAATGAACAGTGTGAATGAAGGAATTCACTTTAATGTCCCCTTGGTGGTGCTGCCTCAGGACAAAGATCAGCCCATGGTCGCGCAGCGGTTAACGGAACTTCAGGCTGGCTATCGAATAACTAAAGATCAAATCAATGCACAATCGTTAAGAGATGCCGTACGTGAGGTCGTGTCAAACGCAGCCTATAAAGAGGGCGTACAAAAAATAAATAATAGCTTCCAGCAATCCGGCGGTACAGAAGAAGCCCTCACCAAAATTGATGCTTATCTTGATGCTTATCTGCAAAATAAGCGCGCATAAATCACACGAGCACAATTCTCACAAAAAAACAGGAACCCTGACCATCAACGGTTAGGTTCCTGTTTGTGATGCGATTCTATGTGAGGATATCCCACTTCTGGAACGAGGACATCGTACATTTTCCGCTCGCAAACGCACGAATACCTGTTGATTCCATTCCGGGATACACTCTTCCTGTGAGGACGTACTCACCGTCACCGATGAATATTTCTACAGAGCTTTTATCGACGAAAATACGCAGCTCCAAACGTCCCTCTTGTAAGCCCAAGGGTACTCTTCTCTCTCCGCCCGGTCCGATACCAGCACGCTCACGGTTAAAACGGAATAGACCGTCATCGGGACGATACGACAGTACCGTTTCCTCTTCGTCGCCCACTCTCAGCTTCAAGCCGAATTCATCAGTATTACCAGCCTCGAACTCAAATACCGCCTTCAGTTCGTAGCTATCTCCGAACGTGTCCATGATCTGCTCGCCTGTCAGCAAGATATCCCGCTGTTCGAACAGATTGGATCGGTAATTTTCAACCTCATCAAGCGGACGGAATAGCAATCTGTCGTGATCGATCACGGCTTGTCGCGGAAGACTCATCGCACCTGCCCAATGATGTCCCTGCTGGGTTGGCATCTCCGACTCCCACATATCCATCCATCCGATGATGATACGCCGCCCTTGATCATCCAAGGTTGACTGTGGGGCATAGAAATCGAATCCGTGATCTACCTGAGCATACCGCTCTGCCGTAAATGTTCCAGCCTCCGCATTGAAATCACCTATACCGTACATGGTGGAATGCAGATTACGGTATGCTTCTCCCTGAGCAGGCATGCGCTGTGGAGACAGCATGAATACGTGCCGATCGCCGAGCGGGAACAAATCCGGACACTCCCAATTATCGCCGTAGCGTCCGTCACTCACAGCCAGCACATTGACATACGTCCAGTTTCTCAAGTCTTTAGATCGGTAAAGCAGTACAAGCCCGTTCCCTTGGGCGTCATTAGAACCAAGCACGACGTAGTATTGATCTTCGTGCCTGAACACCTTGGGATCACGAAAATCTTTGCGGCTGACCCGGTCCGGTATGGCGTCATAACCGATGACCGGGTTGCCCTCCCACTTTTCGAATGTCACTCCGTCTTCTGATACTGCAATTCCCTGTGACTGCTTGTAATCCTGATCTTTGTCGGGGCCGGTTACAACATGTCCGGTATACATCAGGACAAGCTTCCCGTCCTGCTCAACCGCACTGCCGGAGAAGCAGCCATCCTGGTCGAACTCACTGTCTGGAGCCAAAGCAACCGGTAGATAGTCCCACTTCATAAGATCGTTGCTGACTGCGTGTCCCCAGTGCATCGGTCCCCACACCGATTTATACGGATAATGTTGATAGAACAAGTGATACTGCCCGTTATATTGAATGAAACCGTTCGGATCATTCATCCAGCCAAATTCAGCCATTAAATGATAGTTCAGCCGATAATCCGGCCGAAGCATATGCTTGGATTGGGAAATAAATTGATCAGCATTTTCTCTCGTATACACTCTAGTATGTTTGATAAGGCATCCTACTCCTACAGTTATTTAATCGAACCTTGCATAACACCCTGAATAATATATTTTTGGGCAAACAGATAGATGATAATGATCGGGAATATGGTTAGGACCAAACTTGCCATCAATGGCCCATAATCCACTGTGTAGGTTCCATAAAAGTTGTACGTGGACAGCGGAAGCGTCCTTTGCTCAGGATCGACCAGAATGAGCGAAGGCAGCAGAAAATCATTCCAGATCCACAGTACATTGAGAATGGAAATAGTGGCCGTCGTAGGCATCAATACCGGAAACACGATTCGGAAGAAGGTTTGAATTCGCGTGCAGCCGTCAATCAGCGCCGCTTCCTCCAGTTCCTTCGGAATACTCTTTACGAATCCATGATAAATGAAGACGGCCAGCGAGCTACCAAAACCGATATACATGTAAATCAGCGACCATTTGCTGTTCAGCAGATCAAGTGAGCCGTAAATTTTCACCAATGGAATCATGATGGCCTGGAATGGAATAATCATGGAAGCTACCATCAGCATAAATGTATATTGGTTGAACTTGGTGTTGTTTCTGACAAAATAATGAGCCGTCATCGCCGCGAACAGGGAGATAAACAAGACACTTAACACCGTTATGACCAATGAGTTAGTGAATGCAGTGATATAATTCATTTTATCAAATGCATTCATATAGTTGGTCATATTGAAGCTCTCTGGAAGCGATAACGGATTCGAGGTAATCGCCATATTGTCCTTGAACGAATTGATCAGCAGAAAGACGAACGGTACGATGAATAATATGAGTAGGACTGTTAGCACAATGAATTTGATCATGGAGGAAGCGATTTTTTTGCTTGCCATTACGCCTCCACCTCCAACTTCTTGCTAAAATAAACCTGGAGCAGAGTGATGAGAGCAACCATCAGGAACAGTACGAATGCCTCTGCCTGCCCTACACCATAATCACGGGAAAGGAATGCCTTTTCATACACATGCATCGACACCATTTGAGTACTACTGAACGGCCCGCCTTTCGTGAGCGCAAGGTTGACGTCATAGACCATAAATCCACGCTGCAGGGACAAAAATATACATACGATGAAAGAAGGAACCATCAAGGGCAGCACCATTTTCCGCAGTCTAGTCCAGCTGCTCGCCCCGTCAATGCTTGCAGCCTCCATAATATCATTCGGCACACCCGTCAAACCTGCAATATAAATGACCATCATGTAACCCGCGTTCTGCCACACGGTTACAATCACGAGTGTCCAGAACGCTTTGTCAGGATCAGCCAGCCAAGTCGTGCTGAGCGCCTGAATATCGGCATGTTGCCCCAAGTAGACCAGCACGTTGTTGAAGATGAACTGCCAGATAAAACCGAGTACAATGCCGCCGACAAGGTTGGGCAGGAAAAATCCTGCCCGGAAAATACTCTGTCCTTTTAACCCTTTAGTCAGCACATAAGCCAGCATAAAAGCGATAACATTGATAAGAACAACGGTATAAAATACATATTTGAGCGTCAAGGCGAACGATTTCCAAAACTCAATATCCCGAAAAACGGCCAGATAGTTTTGGATGCCAACCAGCGTTAGTGTCGTGGAAATACCATCCCAATTTGTGAACGTCAGATAAATGCCGTACAAAAATGGAATGATCATTACCGTTATGAAGGCAAACAAGGTTGGTCCGGTGAACAGCAGCCGTGACCGTAGCCGGTTCCATACTCCTTTTTCCGCAATCATGGTGATCCCTCTCTTTGTTTCGGATTTCTCTCTCTATTTCCGGGTAATTTGAAATAAGCCTTATTTTACGCTTTTCCAGTAGTTTTCGATTTCCTTAGCCAGTGTTGCGCGATCGCCCTGCTTCGCCAGATATTTTTGCATGGAAGATCCTAGCTTAGACCAGTGATCGGCCGGCAGCAAGCTCATCGATTGCTCTGACTTGCCTTTTGCAATATAATCCTGAATGGATTTGCCAAGTGGATCGGCCGCAGGCAGTGTAATATTTTTGAACGCTGGGATAATGTTCGCTTTGTTTACGAGGAAATCCTGGCCTTTCGCATCATAGACAATCCAGCTCAGGAACTTTTTCGCTGCCTCTTGCTGCTCCGGCGTACTCTTCTCCTTGTCAATGACAATACGCTTGGAAACAGCGGATGAAATTTCCTGATTACCGTAGTCATCAGCATTGTTGCTAATGGGTACAGGCAAGAAACCATATTCTTTGTTAGCCGTATCAAAACCGCTGATTTGCGGCCATGCCCAGTTGCCCATGAACCAAATACCAACTTCGCCTTTACCAAGCAGTTCTGGTCCACGCTCATAAGCGCCTGCCAGTGGGGAAGCCTGATCGATATTGTATTTCATCATGACGTCGAATGTATCCATAAGTCCGTTAAATACTGGATTGGTAGCCAAGTTAGCCTGGCCCGCTTTCAGTGATGCCATAAATTTGTCCACTTCAGCCATGTCTTTGTTCTGGCCTGCATAAGCAAGTGGCAAATAATGAGCGCCTAGGGACCAATCCATTGGTGAAATCACCAATGCTTTCTTCCCAGATGCCTCGATTTGCTGAAACAGCTTTTCAAGATCATTTCGGGTTTTAATTGTGGTGGGGTCAAAGCTTCCGCCTACCGCTTTATCAACAACCGCTTTGTTATAGATGAATCCGTAGCCTTCAACAGCCAGCGGAAACGCGTAATTTTTACCGTCAAACGTCGTCGTTGTGGTAGCGTTTTCAACAGTGTCCGCATTCCACTTTTCTCCGCTTAGATCGAGGATACGATCCTTGAATTTCTCCACATCACCTGTATCAAGCATGATCATGGTCGGCGGGTTTCCGGATGCATACAATGCAGAGGCACGCTCAAAAGGCGATCCACCGGCCGGAACCGGCTGGATTTCAACAGTAATGCCGGGATTGTCTTTCTGGAACGCCTTGGCGGCATCCTCCAGTTGTGAAAGGATTTCACCCTTAGAGTTCAAAAGTGTAATTTTCACATTTCCTGAATCCGCTGATCCCCCTCCAGAAGCTGAATTGCCTTCTCCTCCGGAGCCGCCGCATGCAGACACCACCATAACCAAAAGAAGCAGCATTACCATCCATTGAACTCTTTTGAATTTCCTCACTGTTGTCATCCCCCTATTTCTGTAATGGCTCTGAATGCTTAAATAAAACGCTTACAAACGGATTATATGTCAAAGAATCATTCTATGTCAATCGTTTGACATGTTAAACCTTTAACATTCTCTAAAAAAAATCTGTTCCCCTTGTTAGAGGAACAGATTTCATTCAGGTCGTTGCACGCTCAATCAGTTCAACAGGCAGCCGATTAACAGGCTGTACCTGCTCTCCCTCTGCCTGTCTACGAATCAGCTCGACCGCCAACCTGCCGATCTCTGCAATTGGCTGTCTTACCGATGTAAGTTCAGGCGTCAGCCAGGAAGCAGCGCTCACGTCATCGAAGCCTACAATACGCACATTCTCCGGTACATGCCGTCCGGCGCGGATATATTCTTTCAGCGCAAAGGCTGCAATAATATCGCTTGTTGCAAACACCCCATCCACATCTGGATGTTCATGAACGAGTTTGGAAATCAATCGCTCGTACTCCTTTTGGTCGAACACATTCAGGTCTGTTTGAACGATTACATGCTCGACACTATGCCTGTTCACGACATCCCGGAAAGCTGTGGTCCGCTCATTGGACAGCATGTTCAGCTCCAGATTTCCACATATATGCGCAATTTTCCGGCACCCTTTGCGAATGAGCAGTTCCGTAGCCAGCTCACCTCCGCGATAATTGTCCGAAGATATGTACGGGATTTGTGGATCAATCTGTCTGTCAAATGTCACAATTGGTGAATTCAAATGTCGGTACTCTTCTACTTCCAAGGTATGGCTACCCATAATGATGCCGTCTACCCGGTTTCGTTTTAACATATCGATATACACTTTTTCCTTCACAGGGTCCATATGCGAATTGCAGAGTAGAACCTTGCACCCCTGCTGATAGGCATAATACTCCACCTGGTTAGCAAGCTCACTAAAGAAAGGATGCGAGACATTGGGAATAATAAGACCGATGATATTGGACTGCTTGCGTAGCAGGGATCGTGCTATTTCATTTGGTTGATAATTAAGCTCTTCCATTGCATCGAACACTTTTTTGCGTGTAGCTTCGCTGATATAGCCCCGGTTATTCATTACACGGGATACTGTAGTGACCGACACGCCCGCTTTTAACGCCACATCATGAATTGTTGCCATATGAACCTCTTTCCGAGCAAAATACATACATATAAACTATACCCCCTCCTCATCTTTTCGACAACCTTAGGTATTATGTTAACCCATACATAAAACAGCGACAGCCGTGGACGAGAAATCGTCCTCAACTGTCGCTGTTTCATTAACTACCGTATCCCTTTAGTCTCCGTAACAATCCCAACACCATTCCTTTACATTGCCAGACATATCGCAAATTCCTAACTCGTTGGGTTTTCGTGTACCGATCGATTTTGTTTTATTATTGTTGCTCTCTATGATAGCCCAGTTCCAGTTTCCAGATAAGTATTTGTCTCCGGCGTTATTACCTTGTTTATGTTGTAATACGGTTATGTGCCCTCATCCTGCTTTCCCCGTGATGAAATGCCAATCGCTCCCGTTCGTTGAACCGTTTGCAGTTGAGTGGTTACCACACCGTTACGTTAGAGCTTCCACTACTCTGATATCCTTCTGTTGCTAACACTTGGTAAGACCAGTTGTTCCCCAGATGCATTCCTTTGCTCGCCCATGCGTTCACGTGGTTGCTGAAAGTGATCGTGGAGTTGCCCCCGGTCGGTCTCTTCGTCTGTCGAACACTCCAGTACTGAATAAACGTCGTTTTTTGGCCTTCAATGGAAGGTGCGTCGTATCGCATTGTTGTGTAGATGTCATATGTGCCTCCATCACTGGTCACCGTACCTTTATACGTTCCGGTAGGTCGATAAGTTCCCCAGCTATCAACGACGTAGTATTCGATAAGTGAGTTTCTCGTCCACCCGTAGAGAGCCAAATATCCATTACCAGACGGCGCCCAGACACCGGCATTGTAGTTAATCGTTCTGTTGGGCGATCCAGTAGTCCAGCCTTTACCGACAACAAAATTCCCGGTATCCTTCCATGTTACGCTGTAATTACCGCCTGATCCATTAACAGCATTGACCGTCCCACCGCCATCGGTCCAATTTTGCCAATAGTCTGTCGCTGCACTTGAGGTTGTTGCAAACACCCCAAAACTCATGGAAGCTGCAAGAACTACCGTTAACATTTTCTTACTAAACTTAAACATACTTTACCTCCTGAAATTTTTATATTTGCATTCTACACCTGCTTTTCAGTCGATTCTCTGTTGCAGTACATCGCTTATGTGTACCATATTCCGTGTTTTCTTACTTTCACCTCCTTTCTAAGTAAAATTATATAATGATAGCGTTTACATAAAAACTCGACAAATTAAACATTAAACTCTATTATGTTTAGATTTCCTTAAGTTTTATAGAGCCCGTCGAGCGTATATCAGGGTTTCTTTCTTCAGATTTTCTTTAGATATATCCTCGTAAAATCCTTAGATTTTTTCGTTACTATTTTTATATCGAAACGAAAAAAATAGGGAGAAAATAAATCATGGAGAAGAAACAAATGAATTTCAATGAATATCTACTTTTTTTGCAAGGTTTCCTCACAAATCCACAACGAGTGGGAAGCCTCATACCTAGCTCTCGATTTTTGGCAGCTAAAGTGGTTGAGTCTGTACCCTGGGATGAGGTAAAGACAGTTGCAGAGCTTGGGTCAGGTACAGGTGCTATCACACGTTGCATGAAGACACAATTAACTGGATCAACAAAAGTGTTATTGTTCGAAAGAGATAAGAAAATGAGAGAGAATCTGAAGGCAGAATACCCGGATTTCGTGTGCCATTCTAATGCTTGCCAATTAGTTAAAAAATTAAATCACGATGACATCGGCCAGTTGGACTGCATTATTAGCGGATTATCATTTTCTAATTTCACGAGTGAAATGCGAGAAACTTTACTTAATCAGATTATGAAGGCACTAAAACCTGGAGGAATTTTTGTTGCTTTTCAGTACTCGTTACAAATGAAAAAAAGATTTGCCGCAGACTTAACTATTGAAAAAATTGAGTTCGTGCCCTTCAATTTCCCTCCTGCTTTTGTATATATCTGTCGCAAAAAAGAGGTGCCATGTAATGGATACAATACTTGTTGTAGCTGACGATTCAGAGATTCAAGACGTTTTTCATGCATATTTGCGCAATGAGGGATACTTTGTCATAAAAGTTGCAGATGGTCTGGAAGCGCTAAATCTAGTAAAATCAATCTCTTTCGAACTGGTCATCCTAGATATTAAGATGCTACGAACGGATAGTATCCAGGCCTGTATTAAAATATGGAAAATGTCTGACACCCCTATGGTCCTCATCAAAGACCTAAGTAAAAAAACTTAAGCCCGAACAAAATATGTTCCTGGCTTAAGTTTTATTTTAGAACCTTTCGATTCAATTTTTCTCGAACTCATGTACTTAGCCCGTTTAACGATCAGCATCTATTCTATGAAAGGAATACCCTGTATATAATGCTTCAGTGATAAATTCATTTAGTGCCTCCAACATATATGCAGGTGCCTCCCTGTCTGCTCCGAACGTCTGTCCACTATCATGAAGAACAATGACAGCTCCCCCCTTTAGCTTGGACAGCAGCCTTTGCTTAATTTTTTGCTTGCCGCCAGAGCTTTTCCAATCACCTACAATAACAGACCAAAGAATCATACGAAATTTCCTCATCAAAAAAAAGTCAAACAGGTTGATAACTCCCCATGGGGGCCGATAGTAAAAGGTTCTTTTCCCAATAATACGATCAATGACGTTGGCCGTTTTGTTTACCTGCTCTCGAACCTTCTTTGGACTCATCAAGGCATTGGACCAATGCACGTAATTGTGAATTCCAACAAGATGTCCTTCACTGTGCATTCGTTGAATTAGATCGGGGTATTGCTCCGCTTTTCGACCAAGGACAAAAAAGGTTACCTTGATGTTGTGCTTCTTTAATAAATCAAGCAAAAGAGGCGTATATTCTGGGTCTGGACCGTCATCAAAGGTCAAAGCAATGGGCTGCTTGCTCGTTCCTCTTTTATAAACCCCGATTCCAAATAGTCGAACCATAAGGGTTGGAATAATCGTGTAGATGAGTAATCCACTGATGATAATTATGAATGTCTGCTCCATAATCCTGCTCCTTTTTAACAGTAATGAATCAATGCTTGTCTTTCTTTAGGAGCATATATTTATTCCATTGACTCTATTGTTCATTTTCACAATTCCAAAAATAACTTCTAATGACGCAAACGCGGACTCTTTAGGATGGAACCGTTTAGTATTTGTCTTCATTTCCTGAAGAAGTTTTGCATCATTTAGCAATTTCGATAGCTGCTTTGTTAAATCCCGAGATGTCTCTGCATGAATGGCTACACCGGAGCGAACCAAAAAATCGGCATTATCCTGTTCTTGACCAGGAATTGGCTTACAAAGTAGCATCGGCAGCTCCATAGCAATCGCCTCAAAAGTCGTAACTCCTCCTGGCTTAGTAATCATAATGTCAGATACGGCCATTAATTCATGAACATAATGAATATAACCTGTTAAATGGATGCGATGTTTGGAACCTTTCAGCTTCTCACTCAATTTAATTCGAAGCTTTTCATTATGCCCACAAACAATGATGAATTGTACAGGTTGAGGCAATTGATCAAATTCCTGAATCGTAGAGCTTCCATCGCCAATCATGCCGCAACCTCCTCCCATCACAAGCACAGTAGGCATATAAGGATCTAAACCATGCTTCTTTGCCGTTTTCACTCTTTCCATGGACTGAGAAAATTGCGGCCGAATAGGAATTCCTGTATCCGAAATCTGCATCTCTTCAACACCTAACTGAATCAAAGAATCACGAACAATTTTGGTGCCTACGATATATTGATCGGTATAGGGATAGATCCATGAGCTATGATCAGTGTGATCGGTAATCGTAGTAACAGTAGGAATATCGATTAATCCATATGATTTTAGCTTCGACATCACGCCTGCGGCCAAAGGAAATGTACTTATTACTATAGTGGGTTGTACTTTACCAATTAATTTCATCATTCGTCCGATTCCAGTAGAGAAAACGATTTTTACGATATGGGATAGAGCGTTTGGCTTCCGTGTTTTCTGATATAGATATCCATACACTTGTGGAAATGTTTTGACGGCTTGCAGATAAAGCAATCGACTCCAATGATTCACATAGGGATGAATCCATTCCATAAAATCAATAACGACAGGTTCCATATGAGGAAACCGAATCTGCACTGCATCTTGCAGTGCTTGGGCTACTTGATTATGACCATTTCCATAATTTCCGGTAAGAATCAATATTTTTTCTTTCTTTACTTTTTTCATTGATTACAGTTCTCCTTATATCGTTTCAAAAAATCAAACCGTGTTGTCTTATTTATTTCATTCATCGTCTCATGCAGTAAAGATTAACTTGAACCACTTCGTTATGATAAAAGTGCCAACGGCTATTATTAGGGCAGCCACGGCTAATTTAGGATCGATTGTATCTAGCAAATTTAATATATGATGTCCAAAGAATTTGCCAAAAGCAAAGAATGTAGTGGTCCAAGCAAACGCGCTCAAATACGAAATCAAAGCAAACTTCTTGTACGAGACACCGTTGAGACCAACAAACACAGGCAGAATATACCGAACGACTGGAATTAACATTCCAAGACACATTGCAATATCTCCGTGTTGTTCAAAAAGTTTCTCTGCTTTCAAGAAATGACGGTTGTTTTGAAACTTGGGTTTGAATTTCTCTCCAAAAATTCTGCCTGCAAAATAAGCAAATGTAATTGCTGTAAACAAGCCAGCGAGGATAACCATATATACAATCCACGGGTTTAAAACTCCGTTGTTACTCAAAATTCCACCTGTTATTATGGTTAACTCATTAGGAACTGGGATCCCGAATGGGCCTAAGCAGAAGGCTAGGAAAAAAAACAAATATCCATACTGATTGACTAGCTGTATGACGATATCGCTAATCATGTTCTAACCCTCCTCGTTATGTCGATGAGAGTATATTAGTATAAAAATCTTAGGAGATTATAGGGATATTTCTGAAGAAATTCTAAAGTAATTAACTGTTTCTTCTTATAAAAAAGCCTTACCAACTTGATTGGTAAGGCTTTTTGGGTTGGATGACATAAACTTTAAGCCTTCCATAGATGAATTCTTTAGATTTTCTTTAGAAATATACTCATAAATTCCTTAGTTTTTTTCATTATGATTTCTGTATTCAATATTTAAACCATACTCAGCTTTGTGCCTGACAACATAAATAGTAATGGAGGATAATCAGTTGAAACTCAATGAAAATCTTTTATTTTTGCGAAGCTTTATTCACAGTCCGAAAAATGTGGGAAGTGTTATACCAAGCTCCCGGTTTCTGGCAACCAAAATGGTTAAACAAGCGCCTTGGAACGAGGTTAAGGCAGTCGCAGAGCTCGGATCGGGTACAGGTGCCATCACACGTTGTATCAATACCCAGGTAAGTGAGGCAACAAAAGTGTTATTATTTGAGATGGATGAGACGATGAGGAATAATTTACAGACAGAATATCCAGACTTCTCCTGTCATCCGAACGCTGCACGTTTAGTAGACGCAATGAAGCAAGAGAACATTCAACAGTTGGATTGTATTTTTAGCGGGCTACCTTTTTTTAATTTTGAGCGTGAATTGAGAGATACTTTGGTTGAACAGATTTATAAAGCTCTCAAACCTGGAGGCCTATTTATCGCCTTTCAATATTCACTTCAAATGAAAAAGCAGCTTTCCGAAAAATTTATCATCGAAAAAATTGATTGGGTGCCTCTCAATATCCCTCCTGCTTTCGTTTACGTTTGTCGTAAAAGGGAAACGATGTAAACGGTGGAATGAACGTGGGCTAATTATGGATAACAATTTAATATGGCACCTTAAATATCTTAATTCTACCAATTTTTAAAAAAGGAGCAGTCAGTAATGAATACAATCCTTGTTGTGGATGATGACTCCGAAATTCGAGATGTCATTCATGTATATCTACGCAATGAAGGATACCAGGTGATTGAAGCGGCTGACGGGGAGGAAGCTCTGAATGCTATAAAGAAAACATCAATTCATCTGGTTATCCTAGATGTCATGATGCCACGAATGGACGGGATCAAAGCATGTCTTAAAATAAGGGAAATCTCGAATATTCCGATTATCATGCTATCAGCCAAAGAAGAAGATATTGATAAAATCAATGGGCTGACTACCGGGGCAGATGACTACATGATCAAACCGTTTAATCCGTTAGAATTGCTTGCTCGCGTAAAAGCGCAGCTACGGCGTCAGTCATTAATAGGAAAAGAAGAATTTAATTCGCTTATCCTTATTAAGGACCTGGTGATTGATAAGAGTAAACATTCGGTAAAGTTAAAGGGGAATGGAATTTCGCTGACTCCTCTAGAGTTTTCTATCCTGATCTTGCTTGCCAGCCACCCTGGACAGGTTTTTAGTTCAGAGCACATTTACGAAAATGTATGGAAAGCGCCATACGGGTTCTCTGACAATACGGTGATGGTTCATATTCGTAATTTACGAGAAAAATTAGAGCAATTCCCAAGAAATCCACAATATATTAAAACGGTGTGGGGAGTTGGCTACAAAATTGAATGAACATATACAAAAGCCAAAACGAAAAAAACGCATCCAGGTCAACATTTTAATCAGGATGGTGCTGAGTCTCATTATCGCTATTGCTATAAATGATATTCTCATTTTACTTTTCCTGAAAATTAGCAATGTCATGGAATGGCATTGGTTTCGCAACTTTTTTCCTTATCTTCTTACCCCCTTGTTTATGGTTACGTTTATCTTTACTTTTTTAGTTTTGACACGACGAATTGTTAGAGACTTAATTACATTGGAGCAAGGGCTTCAATTTATTTCTGAAGGCAATTTACATTATCGGGTACCTGTGGTTCGGCAAGATGAACTTGGACGGGTCGCGCACAACATCAATCGAATGACCGAACGTTTAGAGCAGCAGATTGTAAAAGAACGTGAAATAGAAAAATCCAAGATGGAGCTGATCACTGGTATTTCACATGACTTGCGTACGCCTCTGACCAGCATTATCGGCTATATCGAGCTTTTAAGAACAGACTCATATCAAGATAAAGATGAATATACGCGCTTTGTTCAGAACACCTATAACAAAGCGATTCATTTGAAGAAGTTGCTGGATGACTTGTTTGAATATACACGGCTCACTTCGGTCGATACCCATTTAAATCTGAGAAGGATCAATTTATTTCAACTTTTGGATCAATTGTTGTTCGAGTTCGAACCCATTGCTCAAGAAAACGGTGTATATATAGTAAAGGAAATCGGTGACTCCCCGATCTTTACCTCCGTTGACAGCGATAAAATGGCCAGAGCAATCGATAATCTTCTCATGAACGCCTTAAAATATTCCTTAAAGCCGGGAGGCATTTGCATTCGACTACAAGCAACTCCTGAGCAAATTACGATTGAGGTCGAAAATGAAGGAATTCCTCTCACGCAAGATCAAAAAGAGAAGCTGTTTGACCGTTTTTATAAAGTTGACCACTCAAGAAGCAGCGAAGGTATCCAAACAGGAGCAGGGCTGGGGCTTTCCATAGCAAGGAATATTGTTGAGTTACATCAAGGCACCTTAACGCTCAATCACACCAATAACACATTTATATTTCAGTTGAACTTACCTACAGATAGAAGCTCCAGTTCATAATCACTAAAAAGCATGAAAAAGCGGATGGATATTCAAATGGGAACAAAGACACGAGCAATTAGCCTGTAATATAAAAGCAGCCTGTAGTGGCTGCTTTTTTTGATGCATTGATTCAGCCATGCTCCGTCCGTAAAGAAAATCGCTGAAAGTCTATTCAAAGCTGGCGATCACCGATGCGTAGCTTGAATATAATTAGGTGTTTAATAAATCCCTAGTTTAACCCACACATTTGCGAGTGGTATCAACGGCGCTGGTACTACCCAAAATGAAAATGACCACTTGAGTCAAGATAACTAACTCTTGATTTCCCACTGACTCGTGCCATTATTCATAAAAGAGTTGAGCGATTTTAGCGCAATTTCTACCATATCACTCACCGCTTGATCAGTATAAAATGCCATATGTGGCGTTACAATGACATTGGGAAATGATTTTAAAATAGCCAGTTGGTGATTGTTCAGAACATTCAAACGGTGATCCTCATGGAATATTCCCAATTCATCTTCTATGACATCCAGTCCTGCAGCCCCTACTTTGCCTGTCTCGATGCCATGAATCAGCGCTTCGGTATCGATTAGAGGTCCCCGGCCACAATTCACGATGCAGACGCCATCCTTCATCTTAGCGATGCTTTCCCGATTAATCATATGGTAGTTGCTATCGAATAATGGTGCATGCAGGCTGATCACATCACTAGTGGAGATTAGCTTTTCCAGCGAAACATACTCTATCAAATCCCTTAGATTATCATTTTCGTAAATATCGTAACCTATAATGTTACATCCAAATCCAGAAAGATTTCTGGCAACAGTAGCTCCGATCTGGCCAGTACCTATAATTCCCACAGTTAAGTTTCTGATTTCTCTACCTTGAATACCTGCCAAAGTGTAATCCTGTACGGCGCCTCGCGCTAAAATTTGTTGTGCTTTACGTTCACACATTAGAATTAACATCGTAGTAAAATCTGCGACACTATTGGGCGAGTAGGTAACATTAGAAAAGCGAATGCCATACTCTTTAGCTGCAGCTCTATCTACATAATTGTATCCGGCGCTTCTTAAAGCGAGATACTTGACCCCAACCTTACTTAAAGCTTGCAAAGTTGCTCGATCCGCTTTATTGCTCCCTTGTATCGTTACAGCCTCAGCGTCTTGCGCTTGAATTGCGGTCTCGGCATTTAACTCTTGAGTCACATATCTGATATCCAAATCAAACTCATTCCCAAATTTTTTGAAGTATGCCGCTTCGTCAGGACGAGCTTGATAAACTACGATTTTATTCAAGGTTGAAAACTCCTTTCGGCGATTGGCCTTATAATGGAAAATGGAAATGCGTTATTATCGGGCAGTAAATTGTGAACATTTTCACATTAATACTGCCCATATATCGTCCAATGCCAGCCGAATAGCGGAAACATTTTTAATTGGTGCATTATAAAAAGTATGGCAACAGCAAACTGATAACAATAACCATTATGGCTCCGCCGATCCGGTTGGCGATCGTTGCAAATGGCATCATCCCCATCCGCTCTGAAGTTGATAATACCCCGATAGCGCCGGTTCCTCCCAGATTTCCTAAATTAAGACCTACGGCGATCATCGAATCAATGGGGTGGAATTTCATAAACTTGCCGACGATTAATGAACCTACCACAGAACCGATAACCCCAAAAATGATAATGATAAAATTCGAAACTGTAAAATAGGAGGACACTTGGCTCAAATCAAGCGATGCAATCCCAATCCCCGTGATCAGGAACGGTAAAAAGTTTCGAACCATAAATCCTTGCCAATAGTCACTAGATTGGCACAAGGTATCATCCAAAAAGCCTGTTGCTTTCACGATAATGACCAAAATTACAGCCCAGGCTATAAAGTTAAGCTGTGGTATAAGGCTCTGCAAAATGTTACCGGCGATTATAAAAACAACCGAAACAAACAAGCCTGTACCTAATTTTGTAATATCTTTTTTCAAATCACTCGAGACTTTAGCTTTTTCTTGTGCAGGTTGATCTGCACTTTTGCGCACATTCTTCAGCAATTCGCCATTACCTGTTAGCGAAGGATAGCGCTTACCAAGTTTATGCAACAAGCCAGCGAAAATGACGCAAATCAGGTTCGAAATGTTCATGTATACTAGGAACTGCCCCGAAAAAGTTCCTGCCGGCTTGTGAAAAAGCGGGCTGTAAATGGACGGAACAACGGCGATTGCACCAGAAGAGCCTCCAGAATAATTCGGCAAACCGATCATAAACAGACCTTCCAGCAACGTTGAGCCTGTTAAGAGCGATCCTAGAACTAAGAAGATGAATACAAAGGCCAGAGCACCAATAATGCACGGTAATAGCCGTAATGAGATGGAGACAAGCACCTTCCGATCCATACTAAGAATCGAACCGATGATGATTGCCGACAAAAATAAATTAACAAAGCCCGATCCGATTAAACCAGAAATATTCGTCTGTACGTAATTCGGGATCAGACCAAAATACACGAGTGCGGAGCCACCAAATAACGGCAGGAGGATCGCCCCTCCCATCCAACTGCCGAAAATAGGAATGACGCCTCCAATATATGAGAACAAACCACCAGCCATCAAGAGAAATGCAATCGAACCGATAATATCTTTATTCAAATTCCCGGTATAGACCGCAAGCAATATAATGATAGAAAAGGGAATATAATATTTTAGTGACAATCCTGAAATCTTTATTTTTTTAAATTGAGTTATGAAATTCGACTTCGGCTGAATGGCGGTAACCCCAATTTGCTTATCCATAGTAAACTCCCATCTGTTTATTGTTGTAGCGCAAATTGTTTAGCTGGATGAGTGATGACCCCCGTTAAGGCGGATGCCGCGGCTACTGCCGGGGAAGATAAATAAATCAGCGACTTCTTGGTTCCCATTCTGCCGATAAAGTTGCGATTGTTAGTACCTAGTACCACCTCATCGTCGCTCATTAAACCATAAGGTTGCCCGCAACATAATCCGCAGCAAGGGTGCGATACACTGGCACCGGCATCGATGAAGGTTTGAATATAACCGCGTTCCATCGCTTCTTTGTAAACGTTGATGGTTGCCGGAATCACGATCATTTTCAGGAAAGGAGCAATTTTTTTACCTTCAAGAATTTTAGCTGCCGTCTCCATATCTTCAATGCTACCGTTGGTGCAAGAACCAATATAAACCTGATTCAGTTTCGTTCCTTCGATTTCGGAAATAGGATGAACATTATCAACGCCTTGCGGACATGACAATTGGGGCTCAAGCTTACTGACATCGTAATGAAGAACTTGTTCATACTTGGCGTCTTCGTCTACTTTCAGCCAGGAAATATCATTGTAGTCCATGTCGTAATACTCGGCTGTTTTTTCATCTGCTTCGAATAATCCTACCTTTGCACCGGCTTCCAAAGCCATGTTGGCTATGGTGAATCGTGACTGCATACTCATGCTGCGCACGGCAGCTCCTGTAAATTCCATCGACTTGTACTGACCGCCGTCCGATTTGATGTCACCAAGGATTCTTAAAATAATATCTTTTGCTCCGACACCTTTCGGAAACTCACCATCAAGCACAATCTTGATGGCCGAAGGAACTTTGAGCCAGATCTCGCCCGTTGCCACAACTGCTGCCATTTCGGTATGTCCAATGCCAGTACAGAAACAGCCCGCCCCGCCATAGGTCGTTGTATGGCTATCTGTGGCTACGACGATTTCACCTGGTCTTGCGTATCTTAGTTCATGCATCAGAGAGTGGCAGATTCCCTCGCCCTTATGAACATTTTTAATTTGAAATTTTTCAGCCAGCTCAAGTCCATCCACAAAATGGGCAGGATCGGTATCCGCCTGGTTGGTCGGCATCAGATGGTCAAAGATGATTACTCCGCGGTCCGGGTAGATCGCTTTGGTCACATGCATATCCTTTAAAGCGCGCTTTAGGAACGAAGTGTAAATATCATGGATCATATATCGATCGGGCCGAGCGATTACAATATCACCAGGGGCCAGACCTTGTTCTCCCGTATTTTTCATTAATAGTTTTTCAGCCAGTGTATGTCCCATTGTTTTGTTATCTCCCTTCTGCTTCAACTTTTTCCATTCGTTTAATGATATTGGGGATTAGTCCGCCATCTTGAATAATTTCAAACAAGTTATCGGGCACCTTGGGAATGCTGAAGCTCTTACCATTGACGGTAACTGACTGGTTTACTTCGACAGTCAGGATGTCCCCTTCTTCACAGTGCTCAGGTATTTCCGCATTTTCAATCAATAGCATGCCGTTATTGATTGCATTTCTAAAGAAAATGCGGGCAAAAGATTTAGCGATGATGCAGTAAACACCATGTACATTAATCGCTTCGGCGGCCATTTCCCGCGATGATCCGCAGCCGAAATTTTTACCAGCTACAATGATGTCTCCCGGTTGTACCTGGGATGCAAATTCGGGGCGAAGTGTTTCAAGACAGTGCGAACCCATTTCTATTTTATCGAGGATAACTCCATGCCGACCTGCAATAATAGTATCTGTATCAACATCGTCCGGTAGTTTCCATATCTTACCGCTAAATTTCTTTTCCATAAAAGTCTTCTCATCCCTTCGAATTTAATGTAATACAGCCCTTCAACGCGGAGTTAGCGACGGATTCTGCAGAAGCTAGGTAAACCAGCGAGTCCTTTGAGCCGTTACACCCCTTATAATTCCAGCAACTAGCCGATAGCATCGTTTCGCCTTTGGCAATAACACCTTTTGAAGTTGTCACACAGCTGGCACAGCCTGTGCTCAAAATTTGCGCACCACTATCGATAAAGGTCTGAATTAACCCTTCGGAAATAGCCTGCTTGTAAACTTCATTAGTTTGTGGTCCAATCGACAACCGCATATTTATGGGAATCCGTTTTCCTTTCAAAATCGCTGCGGCTGTTCTCAAATCCTCAATACTGCCTCCTGTGCATCCGCCGATGAAACAAGCCGATAATGGAGTGCCTGCCAATTCAGCCGCAGGTTGCGATTGATGGATCGATCCCGGCAGAGCAACCATGGGTTGCACATCCCCTAGATCATAGCTTTCTTGGCCCGGTCCTTGATAATCTGTATGGAGAAAAGCTGTCACAGCGCCGCTTCTCGAAGCCAATTGGCAAAGATCTGTTGTTTCTTTCGGAGATAAGGAATTTAAGCCCTTGCCATAAAACTCGATAGCTTTGCCAGCGTACTTAAGTTCTTCCGATGCTAAAAAAGAAATTGCGAAATCCTTGATGGACGCTTCGGGTTTTAGTTGACCCGTAAGTTCAATGTACACGGTTTCCGGAACCACTATATTCATCTGGCCGTTTGTGCACACATGAAGCAATTCGGATGGATTCACATGTATTCCGAGAGCCTGCTTTACACCGAAAATGCTGTTATGCTTACCTGAAGAAACAACGATGTCACCAGGTTTTACATATTGATCCAGCAAAATGTAGTATCCGATGCCTTGGGCTTGGACAAATTTCAGTTCGTGCTTACGAGCAAATTGGATAAGCTTCTTCTGTATTTCAGCCGATATGAAATTCCCAGCAGGAGTATCGAAATAGAGCATTACGATCACCCGCTCAGGCGCTTCAAGCCGCTTTATATTTTCTAATTCATTTACAATTTCTAATGGTAAACTGTCACTTAAAACGATATAGTTCGGTTCAATAACTGTGGTTACTTCGGACTTTTCGTTCAAAATGGATTCGATCATCGTCATATCAAACTAGCTCCTTCCCAATTTTTCTTATTTTTTCGGATATGATAGACCCCATTTCGCTTGTCCCAATCCGTTTACTTCCCGGTAAGCAAATGTCCTTTGTTGCGTATTTTTCATCTAGTACCCGTTTAACCGCTCCCTCGATGGCTTGGCTTTCTTCTTCCAAACCAAAAGCAAAACGTAGCATCATCGCACCGGATAAAATAGATCCGATTGGATTAGCGATATCCTTGCCTACAATGGAATAATCCTTATTGTGTATTTGGTTAGGTGTAAACAGACCTTTGCCCTGGCGATTGAGCTCCGCTGACGGAAGTACATTCGGTGTTCCTGCCAATGCGGATATTTCATCCGAAAGGATATCTCCGAACATGCCAGACGTTAGAATGACGTCATAGTTATGAGGATCGGTAATGACCTGCGCGGCTGCATCATCAATGTACTGATTCACCAGAGCTACATCCCGATAATCTGCACTAACCTCTTGGACAACCTCACGCCACAACTTCGAACTTTCCAGGATGACCGCCTTATCCAAACTTGTGACCTTCTTGCTGCGCCCACGAGCAATTTCAAACGCAACGCAAGCATTCGCTTTGATCATTTCTTCGTTATAGTACTCTTTATCGAATGCTTCTTTGCCATAATCCCCGGTTCCTCGGTATCTTTGGGACATGAGCATGCCGCCAGCCAGATCACGAAGCATAAGAATATTAAACCCCTCGCCAATAATACTGTTCTTCAGTGGACTCAATTCTGCCAATGATTTATAAACAGAAATCGGCCGAAGATTTATCTTAAGCTCTAGCTTTTTCCTAAGTAGAGAAAGAACATAGCTTGGACGCTTTTCTTGTGGCAATTCCGGATACTTGTCGAGCCACAGGCTTCCGAGTAATATCGCGTCGCTTTCTTGACATTGCCTTAGGCTCTTATCAGGAAGGGGTTCACCGTATTTTTGAACGGCCTCGGTTCCGGCTTCACATCTTTCAAAATGAAAGGTATGATGAAATACGTTGCCGACTTCATTCATTACTTTGATCGCTTGGTCAACGATTTCTTTGCCGATACCATCTCCATAAATAACCGAGATATTGTATGCCATTTACCTCATCTTCTCTTTTTAATATTACGGAATCATATTTTTAATCATCCAAAGAGATCACCGTTATATTCCTTGGATTTGCCGAAACATAACAATAATTACGATTACACAGTAAGTACAACGTTGTACTTAAAAATCAATATTCTTATCTATCCACTACACACAAGGCATTCACTCTTCTCCTTTCTAAGGTTTCGGCCGCATTTTTGAAATTAAGTTAAGTACAACGTTTTAGTATAACGTTGTACTCGTTGACAAGCTCATTTTATATCAATAAAATAAACAAATCAAGGACATGTTCTATTTTTCACAATTGTTCACATTTACAGAAAATTAGATTAAGATTATATTTAAGGAAAGTATGACCAATTATTTATTAGATTGGAGACCTTAAGATGGTTACACTGAAGGATGTTGCTAAACTGGCTGAGGTATCTGTTTCGACGGTTTCCATTGTCATTAACGGCAAAACGAAGGAACGAAATATTCCCTCGAAAACCTACAATAAAGTCATGAAAGCCATAGATGAATTGGGGTATCAGCCGAATGTAAGTGCAAGACGTTTACGCAATTTAGATCGGGCCAAGCCGATCATTGCTTTATATTGGACATTAGATGCCCGGACGAACATGCTGACGGCACTGTTGGCGGGGATTCAATCCGAAATAGAAAAAAAACAATTTGATTTTGAGCTTGTTATACGTATTTATATGAATGATCAAATCGCCAAAGACGCTAAAGAAATCATGAATAATACGTATAATGGAGTTATTATAGGTGCTACTTCCGAGGCGGATCTTGCGTATTTAGAGTCATTGTCGCCCCGCATGCCAATCGTTTTGATTAACCGCCAGTCTAAAAAATTCTCCACAGTTTATGTTGACTCTGGCGAAGTTGCAATAGAGGCGGTTTCTTTGCTTAATAAGCAGTCGGTACAACATATCGGAGTAGTGGCAGTAGAAAGTCCTTATGTTGCTTCCAACCAGCGTATAAACGCTTTTCTTGAGGAGTGCAGGAAGCAGCATATTGTGGTTGATCAATCACACATTATAAC
The DNA here is from genome assembly GCF_054113385.1 of Paenibacillus sp. ALE2. Lineage (NCBI taxonomy): Bacteria > Bacillati > Bacillota > Bacilli > Caryophanales > Paenibacillaceae > Paenibacillus > Paenibacillus sp. ALE2. The sequence continues at coordinate 2,415,910 of NZ_CM134213.1, read as the reverse complement.
AGCACCGAATTCGCTTGCCGGAGGAGTTACAGCTGCAGAGAGATATCTGCAAATGACGGATAGACCTAAAACGATATTCTGTGAATCGGATACTATCGTTATGGGAATGATCCATGAATTTAACCGTTTGAAAATTAAAATCCCTGAGGAAGTTGCTATCATATCGATCGGGATGACCGGACCAGACGCTACCCAGTATTCTACACCACCCATTACGGCCATCGATATACCATCTGAGCAAATAGCCGCTGCAGCTATATCTATACTGTATAAATCGTTATCCCAGAAGAACCTACATGAACGGTTGTTACCTGTTCATCAAAAAATAGCTCCAACAACTTATATTCGAGCTTCATTCCCTTTACCGCCGGATGATAATCCTTAACTTTCCGAGCGCATGAAAGGCTGATCATATGACGAAGTGCTGTCTCTTTAAAATAAATAGAGCGAGACTGAAAAACACCTTCAAGAAAATGCACCATGTCGTAAGATATGGCACAACCTTGGAAGTGTTTTTTTGTGGTAAGCCTACCATATTCTATTAGACAGCATCAGAGCCATGGTTGTATTCGAATGCGGAACCACGATGTCATGGAATTATACAATCTGGTCCCCCTAGGCACAAAATTAACAATATATGGCCATGTATTAGGAGAGTCTGATCAAATGTATAAAAGGAACTGGGGTTAGTGGAGTAATACTTAGAAAGAAATAACTGTAAGTGGGATTACAGGTGATTTGTTGCTCTCCACTTGGGCGTTTCTTTTATGATGAAGAAATTCGAGTTGAGGAAAGGTGCTCTAAGTGACAGGTACAGTTTCCCGATTGAATGACACATTAATGGCTTTTTGCTCACAAGAGGGGCTACCGAGTACATAGCGGTAGCCCCTCTTAAAAACGTCATATTGTCGACTCTCGGTTGCTACTCGTTTTTTGTTGCGCTATTGAGAGACATCGAAGTAGCTGCGATGTCGCGCGCTGCCCAATAGCTATTCGGCACATCCTTCCAAGTTAATTGGAACTGCCCATTTAGCGGCTTGCGGTTTCGATTCCAAGCCTAGCATTCCTGTTGAAATTCCTTACTCAGAACGTCGTCGGCTATCTCTTTCAGCCCTTCCTGCGACCTATTTCGGCCATTGTATTTCGGAACTTTTCCCCTATGAGGTAGTAGTAAACGAGTAGCCGCGGCGCACGTTTTAGATATCTGTATTTCTTCCTGTAGTCTTCGTGTGCCTTTTGTTGTTCTTCTGGTGTCATAGTCAAAAAATTAAACTCGTCTGCAACGATCGACAATTACTTCTTTTCGTTTTTCGGGTATTCGGATTTTATGGTGGAATTATCTCTGTTTAAATGGTTTGATTCTTATTATACCAAAGGTAAACTACGATTTCTGTTGTGTTTTTCCCCTTTCATTTGGAAAAAAACACCCGGCAGGATGCGTACCGAGAGAAATACGGCATACACCCAAGCCGGGTAAGGGATTAGAAAATAATATCAATGGCCTCTAGCACATCTTGCTCCTGTTCGGATTGCCCGTTCAGGGAAATATCCTTCAACAGCACCGAAGGCTGTTCGCAAATTTGGGTGATGATTACGAGCAGGTCCTGAGCGAAATTGTCGATCAGATTGCGCGTAAACAACTTGGTGGCATATTCAAACTGCCCGTTCATTCCCTCATCCAGCAACGAAATGACCAAGGTAAGATCAAATTGGGAAACCGTATGAGTTTCCGGATAAGATTCGATCTTGATATCCCCGAAGCTTTGAACGTTATCTTCCTTGGTTTCCAGAGCAAACATGACATCGAATACAGGATTGCGGCTTTGATCTCGCGGCGCCTGCAGCTTTTTCACAAGCTCCTCGAACGGATAATCCTGGTGGTCGTAGGCCCCCAGCATCGTTTCTTTGACTTCGTTCAAGTAAGCGAGGAACGTCTTCTCCCCGGACGGATAATGACGAATCGCCAAAGTGTTGACAAACATTCCGATGAGCGGCTCCAGGTCGGCATGTGTGCGGCCCGAAACCGGCATGCCTACAATGAAGTCTTCTTGTCCCGAGTACTTGCTGAGCAGGATTGAATAGGCCGCCAATAACACCATATAAAGGGTAGCACCGTTCTTATCGGCGATGCGCTGCAAGCTGTCGGTCATCTGCTTGTCGATGCTGAAGGGCAGCACATCTCCCTCAAAGCTGCGAGCGGCAGGTCTGACAAAGTCCGTAGGCAGTTCAAGCGTCGGCAGTTCGCCTTCCAGCACGTCCAGCCAGTAGGCTTCCTGACGTTTCAGCCGCTCTTTTACAGGTTCTGACTGCTGCCAAGCGGCGAATTCCTTGTATTGAATCCGAAGCGGCTCCAGAGTCTCACCGTTATACAGGCGCAGCAGCTCTTCGACGAAGATGCCCATCGACATGCCATCCGTGACGATATGATGAATGTCCAGCATGAGCAGATGCCGTTCCGCTTCCCATTCGACTAAGCCCACACGCAGCAGCGGCGGCCGCTCCAAATCAAAGACGCGCACAAAGCCGTCTACGATGCTCTTCGTTTCACTTTCCGTCGCTTTCGTATACTCGACGGCAAACTTCAAGTCCGGATAAATCCGTTGTACCGGTTCGCCGTCGACCATTTCGAAGCCGGTTCGCAAAATTTCGTGACGAGCTATCAATCCTTTGAGCGCCGCCTCGAATTGATTCCGTTCCAAGCGCCCGACGAGAACCGTCATGCCGGACATGTTGTAGCTAAGCTCGGCGCCTTCCATCTGCTGCTGGATGTACAGCCGTTTTTGCACGGAGGAAAGCGGATAGTAATCCCTCTTATCCAGAACCGGAATGGAGAGGTGTTCCTGCCGCTCCAATTGGCTGATCGCCTCGGCCATCGCTTCGATGGTCGAGTGCCGGAACACATCGCGCAGTGGCAGGTCCACACTCAGTTCCTTGTGCACCTTGCTGACTAGCGTCGTCGCCCGCAGGGAGTGCCCGCCGAGGTCGAAGAAGTTGTCCGTCACGCCAATCGTGACCGGTCCGAGCACGCCCTGCCAGATGGCGACCAGTTTCGCCTCCAGTTCGGTGCGCGGCGCCACGTATTCGCGGCCTGCGCTTGCTCCCCCTTCCGGCGCCGGCAGCGCCTTCCGGTCGATTTTCCCGTTCGGCGTCAGAGGCAGGCGCTCCAGCTCGACGAAGTACGACGGGATCATGTAACCCGGCAGCTCGCTGGAGATCGCCCGTTTCAGGTCCGCCACCGTCAAGCCTTCTTCCGCTGTATAATAAGCGCACAAAGCTTTCTGACCTTCTTGATCTTCCCTGACGACGACGACCGCTTCCTTCACGCCACCTACACTCAGCAGCTTCGCTTCGACTTCCCCCGTCTCAATCCGGTACCCCCGGATCTTCGCCTGGTTGTCGATCCGGCCGATGAAGTCCACGTTCCCGTCTTCCATCCACCGGGCCAAGTCTCCCGTGCGGTACAACCGCTCGCCCGCGGCGAACGGGCTGTCTACGAACTTCTCTTCCGTCAGCTCCGGACGGTTCAAGTACCCACGCGCCACTCCGACTCCGCCGATGACCAGCTCGCCCAGCACCCCGACCGGCACCGGATTCAGGTGCGCGTCCACGATGTAGAACTTGGCGTTCAGCCACGCTTTGCCGATCGGCACATGGCCTGTCTGCGGCAGCTTCGCCAGCTCCTCGTCGTAGAAGCTGGAGTCGATCGCCGCTTCCGTCACGCCGTATGCGTTGATGATCCGGAACAACGAGCCGAAGCGTTCCTGCAAGGTCCGGTAATCCGCCACGCTGCAGCTGTCCGAGCTTGTGATCAACAGCTCCATCCCGCTCATATCCAGTTGATGCTCGTGCACGTACTCCAGGAACGGCACGATCAGCGCCGGCGTCGATTCGAAGATCGTCACTTGCTGCTGGCTGATCCAGTAGTGCAGACGAGACGGATCGATCCGGTCGTCCTTCGGCACAATCACCATCGTGCCTCCGTTGTACAGCGTCCGCGCGATATCTCCCACGAACACGTCAAAAGAGAAGCTTGCGAGCTGCAGCAGCCGCACCGGGAACTGATCCAACTGATATTCCCGCCGGTAGCCCGCCGCCGTGTTCACCAGGCTGCGGTGCTCGATCATCACGCCCTTCGGCTTGCCCGTCGTTCCCGACGTGTAGATCACGTACGCCAGATCCTCCAGACGGGCTTCATGGAAGCTGTCGGCATTCGCCCGCTCCTCGCCGTACGACACTTCGTCGTCCAGGTACAGCACCGCCGCTAGCGCCAGCTCCTCTTCGCCGAGCCAGGCTTCGGCGCGCTCTCGCAGCGCCGTTTGCGTCAGCAGCACCTTCGCTCCGCTGTCTTCAAGCATGAACCGCACGCGCTCCGCCGGATAATCCGGGTCGAGCGGCACATACGCCCCGCCCGCTTTCCAGACGGCCAGCACGGCCACCAGCACGGCCACCGAACGCTCGGCGAGAATGCCGACGATCGTCTCCCGGCCGATGCCGCTTGTGCGCAGCGTGGCCGCCAAGCGGTTCGCCCGCTCATTCAGCTCCGCATACGTCAGCCGGTCATTCTCGTACACGACAGCTGCCGTTTCCGGCGTGCGCTCCGCCTGTTCCTCAAACAGTTGGTGGAACGCGGCCGCAGGAGCCGCTTCCGGCTGAGCCGGGTTAAACGCGCCGAGAATTTGCTCTTTTTCCGCCGGTGTCAAAATGCCCAACTCGGCAATCGTCGCCGACGGGTTGCGGAGAATGGATTCAAGCAGCTGCAAGTAGTGAGCGGCCAATTTTTCCACTGTTTCGGTTTTATAAAGAGCAGTGGCGTATTCAAACAGATATTCCAAGCCTTCCTCGATCTCTGTGACGTCCAAGCTGAGATCGAATTTAGAAACAATTTCTTCGCTGGCATACGTCGACAAATGGAGTCCGGGAAGCTGGATTTCCAAATTCTCTGTATTCTGCAAAGCAAACATCGTATCGAACAGCGGATTGCGGCTTAAATCGCGAGCCACATTCACCTTATCCACCAGTTCCTCAAACGGATAATTCTGATGTTCAAAAGCGCCCAGCGTCGTCTCCTTGATTTCCTTCAAGTAGTCAAGGAACGTTTTACCGGCAGCCGGATAACTGCGGATGGCCAGGGTATTGACGAACATCCCGATCAGCGGCTGAACGTCGCTGTGATTTCTTCCTGCAATCGGCGTACCGACCACCACGTCTTCTTGCCCTGTATACTTATGCAATAATATTGTATAACCAGCAAGCAGAACCATGTAAAGCGTTGCGCCGTTCTCGGCTGCAAGCCGTTTCAGACCCTCGCTTTTCTCGCTATCCATAAACAATTGCAGCGTGCGGCCCTCGTAGCTCTGCATAGCCGGGCGCGGATAGTCCGTCGGCAATTCCAAAACCGGCAGTTCTCCGCGGAACATGTCGAGCCAGTAGGCTTCCTGCTTGGCAAGCTGAGCTTTCTGCTCGTCCGATTGCTGCCATACCGCATAATCTTTGTACTGAATGCGGAGCGGCTCCAACTGCTCCCCGCTGTACAAGCGGACGAACTCTTCGATCAGTACGTCAATCGAAACGCCGTCAGATACGATATGATGCGTATCGAACATTAGAATGTGCCGGTCCGGCGCCAGTTCAGCAAGGCCTACCCGCAGAAGGGGCGGCTTCGCTAGATCAAACGGACGAACAAATTGGCGCACCGTTTCTTCTGCCTGCTCCTCGCTGATCTGCACATATTCCACCTGGAAGGCGGCTTCTTCGTAAATCCGCTGAACCGCTTCACCTTTTACCATCTCAAAGCCGGTACGCAGCGTTTCATGACGAGCTACGAGCCCGCGGAACGCTTCTTCAAACCGCTGCCGGTCGAGCTCCCCTTCGAGCAGCATAGCTCCTGGTATGTTGTAGCTCAGCTCGGCTCCTTCCAGCTGGTTCAAGATATAGAGACGTTTCTGAGCAGAAGAGAGCGGATAATACTCGCTAGGTTCCGCAGCCGGAATAGCCGTGAACGAGCCGATCTCCAACCGCTCCATAGCCGCGGCCATTTCTTCAACCGTCGAGTAGCGGAATACGTCGCGAAGCGGGAATTCAACGCCTAGCTCCTTATGCATTTTGCTGACAAGCGTCGTCGCCCGCAGGGAGTGCCCGCCGAGGTCGAAGAAGTTGTCCGTTACGCCTACCGCCTTCTCCCGAACAAGCACATCCTGCCAAATGGCGGCCAGCTTCGCCTCCAGTTCGGTGCGCGGCGCCACGTATTCGCGGCCTCCTGCCCCCCCTTCCGGCGCCGGCAGCGCCTTCCGGTCGATCTTTCCGTTCGGCGTCAGAGGCAGGCGCTCCAGCTCCACGAAGTACGACGGGATCATGTACCCCGGCAGCTCGCTGGCAATCGCCCGCTTCAGATCCGCCGCTGTCAAGCCTTCTTCCGCTGTATAATAAGCGCACAAAGCTTTCTGACCTTCTTGATCTTCCCTGACGACGACGACCGCTTCCTTCACGCCACCTACACTCAGCAGCTTCGCTTCGACTTCGCCTGTCTCAATCCGGTACCCCCGGATTTTCACCTGGTTGTCGATCCGGCCGATGAAGTCCACGTTGCCGTCCGGCATCCAGCGCGCCAGGTCGCCTGTCCGGTACAGCCGCTCCCCAGTGGCGAACGGGCTGTCTACGAATTTCTCCGCCGTCAAATCCGGGCGGTTCAAGTACCCGCGCGCCACTCCGACTCCGCCGATAACCAGCTCGCCCAACACCCCGACCGGCACCGGATTCAGATGCGCATCCACGATGTAGAATTTCGCATTCAGCCACGCTTTGCCGATCGGCACATTGCCTGTTTGCGGCAGCTTCGCCAGCTCCTCGTCGTAGAAACTGGAGTCGATCGCCGCTTCCGTCACGCCGTATGCGTTGATGATCCGGAACAACGAGCCGAAGCGTTCCTGCAAGGTCCGGTAATCCGCCACGCTGCAGCTGTCCGAGCTCGTGATCAACAGCTCCATCCCGCTCATATCCAGTTGATGCTCGTGCACGTACTCCAGGAACGGCACGATCAGCGCCGGCGTCGATTCGAAGATCGTCACTTGCTGCTGGCTGATCCAGTAGTGCAGACGAGACGGATCGATCCGGTCGTCCTTCGGCACAATCACCATCGTGCCTCCGTTGTACAGCGTCCGCGCGATATCTCCCACGAACACGTCGAACGAGAAGCTTGCGAGCTGCAGCAGCCGCACTGGGAACTGATCCAACCGGTATTCCCGCCGGTAGCCCGCCGCCGTGTTCACCAGGCTGCGGTGCTCGATCATCACGCCCTTCGGCTTGCCCGTCGTCCCCGACGTGTAGATCACGTACGCCAGATCCTCCGGACGGGCTTCATGGAAGCTGTCGGCATTCATCCGCTCCTCGCTGTACGAAGTTTCGTCGTCCAGGTACAGCACCGCCGCCAGCGCCAGCTCCTCTTCGCCGAGCCAAGCTTCGGCGCGCTCTCGCAGCGCCGTTTGCGTCAGCAGCACCTTCGCTCCGCTGTCTTCGAGCATGAACCGCACGCGCTCCGCCGGATAATCCGGGTCGAGCGGCACATACGCCCCGCCCGCTTTCCAGACGGCCAGCACGGCCACCAGCAAGTCCACCGAACGCTCGGCGAGAATGCCGACGATCGTCTCCCGGCCGATGCCACTTGCGCGCACCGTGGCCGCCAAGCGGTTCGCCCGCTCGTTCAGCTCCGCATACGTCAGCCGGTCGTTCTCGTACACGACGGCCGCCGCTTCCGGCGTGCGCTCCGCCTGTTCCTCGAACAGCCGGTGGAACGCGGCCGCAGGAGCCGCTTCCGGCTGCGCCGGGTTAAACGCGCCAAGAATTTGCTCTTTTTCCGACGGTGTCAAAATGCCCAGCTCGGCAATCGTCGCCGACGGGTTGCGGAGAATGGATTCAAGCAGCTGCAAGTAGTGAGCGGCCAATTTCTCCACTGTTTCGGTTTTATAAAGAGCAGTGGCGTATTCAAACAGATATTCCAAGCCTTCCTCGATCTCTGTGACGTCCAAGCTGAGATCGAATTTAGAAACAATTTCTTCGCTGGCATACGTCGACAAATGGAGTCCGGGAAGCTGGATTTCCAAATTCTCTGTATTCTGCAAAGCAAACATCGTATCGAACAGCGGATTGCGGCTTAAATCGCGAGCCACATTCACCTTATCCACCAGTTCCTCAAACGGATAATTCTGATGTTCAAAAGCGCCCAGCGTCGTCTCCTTGATCTCCTTCAAGTAGTCAAGGAACGTTTTACCAGCAGCCGGATAACTGCGGATGGCCAGGGTATTGACGAACATCCCGATCAGCGGCTGAACGTCGCTGTGATTTCTTCCTGCAATCGGCGTACCGACCACCACGTCTTCTTGCCCTGTATACTTATGCAGTAACATTGTATAACCAGCAAGCAGAACCATGTAAAGCGTTGCGCCGTTCTCGGCTGCAAGCCGTTTCAGACCCTCGCTTTTCTCGCTATCCATAAACAATTGCAGCGTGCGGCCCTCGTAGCTCTGCATAGCCGGGCGCGGATAGTCCGTCGGCAATTCCAAAACCGGCAGTTCTCCGCGGAACATGTCGAGCCAGTAGGCTTCCTGCTTGGCAAGCTGAGCTTTCTGCTCGTCCGATTGCTGCCATACCGCATAATCTTTGTACTGAATGCGGAGCGGCTCCAACTGCTCCCCGCTGTACAAGCGGACGAGCTCTTCGATCAGTACGTCAATCGAAACGCCGTCAGATACGATATGATGCGTATCGAACATTAGAATGTGCCGGTCCGGCGCCAGTTCAGCAAGGCCTACCCGCAGAAGGGGCGGCTTCGCTAGATCAAACGGACGAACGAATTGGCGCACCGTTTCTTCTGCCTGCTCCTCGCTGATCTGCACATATTCCACCTGGAAGGCGGCTTCTTCGTAAATCCGCTGAACCGCTTCGCCTTTTACCATCTCAAAGCCGGTACGCAGCGTTTCATGACGAGCTACGAGCCCGCGGAACGCTTCTTCAAACCGCTGTCGGTCGAGCTCCCCTTCGAGCAGCATAGCTCCTGGTATGTTGTAACTCAGCTCGGCTCCTTCCAGCTGGTTCAAGATATAGAGACGTTTCTGAGCGGAAGAGAGCGGATAATACTCGCTAGATTCTGCAGCCGGAATAGCCGTGAACGAGCCGATCTCCAGCCGCTCCATAGCCGCGGCCATTTCCTCAACCGTTGAGTAGTGGAATACGTCGCGAAGCGGGAATTCAACGCCTAGCTCCTTATGCATTTTGCTGACAAGCGTCGTCGCCCGCAGGGAGTGCCCGCCGAGGTCGAAGAAGTTGTCCGTTACGCCTACCGCATTCTCCCGAACAAGCACATCCTGCCAAATGGCGGCCAGCTTCGCCTCCAGTTCGGTGCGCGGCGCCACGTATTCGCGGCCTCCGCCTGCTCCCCCTTCCGGTGCCGGCAGCGCCTTCCGGTCGATCTTTCCGTTCGACGTCAGAGGCAGGCGCTCCAACTCCACGAAGTACGACGGGATCATGTACCCCGGCAGCTCGCTGGCAATCGCCCGCTTCAGATCCGCCGCTGTCAAGCCTTCTTCCGCTGTATAATAAGCGCACAAAGCTTTCTGACCTTCTTGATCTTCCCTGACGACGACGACCGCTTCCTTCACGCCACCTACACTCAGCAGCTTTGCTTCGACTTCACCCGTCTCAATCCGGTACCCCCGGATTTTCACCTGGTTGTCGATCCGGCCGATGAAGTCCACGTTCCCGTCTTCCATCCAGCGCGCCAGGTCGCCTGTCCGGTACAGCCGCTCCCCAGTGGCGAACGGGCTGTCTACGAATTTCTCCGCCGTCAAATCCGGGCGGTTCAAGTACCCGCGCGCCACTCCGACTCCGCCGATAACCAGCTCGCCCAACACCCCGATCGGCACCGGCTTCAGATTCGCATCCACGATGTAGAACTTGGCGTTCAGCCACGCTTTCCCGATCGGCACGCTGCCCGTCTTCGGCAGCTTTTCCAGAGGCTCGTCATAGAAGCTGGAGTCAATCGCCGCTTCCGTTACGCCGTAGCTGTTAATAATACGGAACTGCGAGCCGAAGCGCTCCTGCAAGGTGCGGTAATCCCCCACGCTGCAGCTGTCCGAGCTCGTGATCAACAGCTCCAACCGGCTCATATCCAGCCGTTGCTCGTGCACGTACTCCAGGAACGGCACGATCAGCGCTGGCGTCGATTCGAAGATGGTGACCCGCTCCCGCTCAATCCAGTGGTGCAAACGAGACGGATCGATCCGGTCGTCCTTCGGCACAATTACCATGGTGCCGCCGTTGTACAGCGTCCGCGCAATGTCACCCACGAACACGTCGAATGAGAAGCTTGCGAGCTGCAGCAGCCGCACCGGGAACTGATCCAGGCGGTAGTCCCGACGGTAGCCCGCCGCCGTGTTCACCAGGCTGCGATGTTCGATCATCACGCCCTTCGGCTTGCCCGTCGTACCGGAGGTGTAGATGACGTAAGCCAAATCGCGCGGCTTGTTCACATTCGCCGGATTCGACGCGAGATCTGCTGCTAGTACGTTCTTCTCGGCTTCTGCCGTGGCGGACGTTTCGGCAGCAGCTGCTTGCGCCAAAGCCTCCGCCTCTGCGCCTGCTTCGCCCAAAGCTTGTACACCCACAGCCGCTTCCGCCGCTCCGAGACTGTACGTCGCGGCGTCGTCAAGCGCAAGCACCGTTTGCAGCACTAGAGCTCCGTCACTGCGCCAAGCTTCCGCCTGCTCCAGCAGGCGGGTCTGCGTAAGCAGCACCGACGCCCCGCTGTCCGCGAGCATATACTCGATCCGCTCCGCCGGATAGTCCGGGTCGAGCGGCACATAAGCGCCGCCCGCTTTCCATACGGCGAGCACCCCGATCAACAGCTCCGCCGAACGATCGGCCAGAATGCCGACCACCTGCTCCGGCTTCACCCCGCGCGCCCGCAGTGCATACGCCAGACGATTCGCTTTGGCGTTCAGCTCCGCATACGTCAGCTTGCTGTCTTCGTAGACAACCGCCAGCGCTTCCGGAGTGCGCTCCGCCTGCTCCTCGAACAGCTCGTGGAACGTTCTCTCTCTCCACGACTCATCCGCTTCCAAACCTGTACCCTCTGCGGCGGGTTGCTTCGCAAGAGCCGAAGACGACACGTCAAACCCGACCAGCAAATCATGTTTTTCGCTGTCCGTCAAGACATCCAAATCCGAAATCCGCGCACCCGGCTGAGCCAGGATCGACGTCAAAAGCTGCTCGTAATGACCCGCCAGCCGTACCACCGTTTCCTGTCTAAACAACGAGGTAGCGTACTCGATCTTGCAAACCAGTTCGTTATCGGCTTCCACGATATCAAAGCTAAGGTCAAACTTTGCCGTCTTTTCCTCGATGTCGAACAGCGACCATTGCAAGCCTTCCAGGGTTAAATCCAAGCTTTCGTGCTTTTGCAAAGAAAACATGGTGTCAAACAGAGGATTCCGGCTTAAATCCCGGCTCACCTGAAGAGCTTCCACCAGCTTCTCGAACGGATAGTCTTGGTGCTCGTAGGCTCCAAGCGTTGTTTCCTTCACTTCCTGCAAGTAATCCAGGAACGTCCGCTCCGCCGCCGGACCCAAGCGAAGGGCCAGCGTATTGACGAACATACCGATAATCGGCTGCAGGTCGGCGTGAGAACGGGCGGCAATCGGAGTGCCGACCACTATATCTTCCTGTCCCGCGTATTTATGAAGCAATACGGAGTACGCAGCCAGCAGAAGCATGTACAGCGTTGCCCCCGAATCGCCGGCAAGCCGTTTGAGAGCTTCGCTTTTCTCCGCATCCAGCGTAAACGTGAGCGTTTGACCGTCAAACTGCTGAACGGCCGGGCGGGAGAAGTCGAGAGGCAGCTCAAGAACCGGAAGCTCGGAGCTGAATACCCCACGCCAGTATTCCTCCTGCCGTTTGATGCGCTGGCGCTGCTCCTCGGATTGCTGCCAAACGGCGTAATCCTTGTATTGAATCCGCAGCTCCGGCAATTCTTCCCCATTGTAAAGCCGCACGAATTCGCGCAGCAGCACGTCCATGGAAAGGCCGTCGGAACCAATATGATGAATATCCAGCGCGAGCAGGAATTTCTCTTTCTCCAGTTCGATCAGCAGGGCGCGCAGCAAAGGCGGCTGGGTCAAGTCAAAAGGCTGAATGAAGCCTTCAAGAATGGCCGCAACCTGATCTTCGCTTGCTTGAAGCTTTTCGACCTTGAAAGCTACGAGCGGATGAATACGCTGAACCGGCTCCCCATTCACGATTTCAAAACCGGTGCGCAGCATATCATGCCGGGCCACCAAAGTAGTCAGCGCCTTTTCCACTTTGGCCTCGTTCAAAGCCCCTTCCAACTGCAAGGCACTTGGGAGGTTGTAATTCAGCTCCGAGCCATCCAGCTGGTGCAGGACGTACAGCCTTTTTTGCGCGGAGGAAACCGGATAGTACGCTTTCTCTTCCGCTTTCGGAATTGAGCTGTGCCGCGTTTCTTCCAAGCTGGCAATAGCCCCGGCCATCGACTCTACCGTCGTATAGCGGAACACATCGCGCAGCGGAAGTTCGACGTTCATTTCCTTCTGAATCTTGCTGACAAGGTTCGTCGCCCGCAAGGAGTGGCCTCCGAGCTCGAAGAAATTGTCTAGGACTCCAATGCCGGAGTAGCCCAGCACTTCCTCCCAGATCTTCACAAGCTGGGACTCCATCCGGTTACGCGGTGCTACATATTCGACGCCCGTCTGCAAGCTGCCTTGCGGTTCCGGCAGCGCTTTGCGGTCTACTTTGCCGTTGGCCGTCAGCGGCATGCGCTCCAGCTGCACGAAGTACGACGGGATCATGTACCCCGGCATTCCCTGGGCCAGCGAGGTTCTCATTTCGCTGACCGTCAGTGTCCGATCCGCCACAAAGTAGGCGACAAGCGCCTTCTCGCCCCCGCCGTCCTGACGGGCAAGCACCACCGCTTCTTCCACGCCCTCGACGTTCAGCAGCTGCGTCTCGATTTCGTCCAGCTCGATTCGGTACCCGCGGATTTTGACCTGGTGATCGATCCGGCCCAGGTATTCGATGTTGCCGTCCGGCAGCCAAGCCGCCAAGTCGCCCGAGCGGTACAGTTTCTCCCCCTCCGCAAACGGGGAATCGACGAACTTCTCCGCCGTCAGATCCGGGCGGTTCAGGTATCCTCTCGCAAGGCCTTCCCCGGCCACGTACATTTCGCCCGCTACGCCGATCGGCACAGGCCGGCGGTTTTCATCAAGGACGTACACCCTCAGCGTCGGGATCGGCTTGCCGATATTGCTCTTCGCCGCCTCCATTTCGACCCACGTGATTTCCTTATACGTCACGTGAACAGTCGTCTCGGTAATGCCGTACATATTGATCAGCTTCGTCTCCGGGTACTTCGTCTTGAAGCCCTTGAGCAGCAGCGGACTCAGCGCTTCGCCCCCGAAGATGACGTTGCGAATCCGCAAATCGTACGGATGGTCCGTCAAGACCTCGCGCAGCAGCTGGTAGAAGTACGTTGGCGTCTGGTTCAAAATGGTAACCTGTTCGCGGCCCAGCAGCGCCAGGAAATCGGCCGGATTTTTCGCCGTGAACGGCGGTACGATGACCAGCTTGCCTCCGTACAGCAGCGCTCCGTACATTTCCCAAACGGAGAAATCGAAGCAGAACGAGTGGAACAGCGTCCACGTGTCGGACGGCCCGAAGTCGAACAGGTTTTTGTCATTGAACAGGAGGCGCACGACGTTCTTATGCTCGATCAGCGTTCCTTTTGGTCTGCCGGTCGTTCCCGACGTGTAGATGACATAAGCCAGGTTGAGCGGCCCGGAAATCGGCTCCAGGTTCGAAGCGTCCAGCGCACCTTCGGAGTCCGCCCCTCTGTCGCCCCAAACGAAATCGTCCAATTCGAGGCGCGTTCCTACGAAGTCGGTCTTCTCGTGCAGATGCTTTTGAATCAGCAATAACGGCGCACCCGAATCCTCGATCATGAAGCGAATGCGCTCCTCCGGGTAGTCGGGATCGACAGGCACGTATGCTCCGCCTGCTTTGAGAATCGCCAGAATGCCGACGACCATATCGAGCGAGCGTTCGGCCAGAATCGCTACCAGCTGGTCCGCTTCTACTCCCGTCTCCCGCAGCTTTCGCGCAAGGCGGTTGGATCGCTCGTTCAGCTCGCGGTAGGTCAGCTGCCGCTCGTTCATGACGGCGGCCACGTTGTCCGGGTAAAGCTCCGCCTGCTCTTCGAACAAGCCGTGAATCGTCTGCTGCCGCGGGTAGTCCGCCTCTGAATCGTTGAAACCGCGCATCAGCTCGCGGATTTCCTCCTCCGTGAGCATTTCCAGCGAGGCAATATCCCCGTCCGGCGCTGCTGCGATGGTTTCGAGCAGCTTGTCATAATGTCTGGCGAACCGCTCCGCGGTCTCCTGTTTATACAAAGCCGTAGCGTACTCCAACCGACATTCGAGCTGACCGTCCATCTCCGAAATGTCCAAGAGCAGCTCGAACTTGGATGTTCGGTTTTCCAGCGGATAAAACGATTGCTCCAGCCCCTCGATGACAATTTGCTCGTTCTCCGTATTTTGCAGGGAGAAGAACGTATCAAAGAGCGGATTCCGGCCGGTCGCGCGCGGAATGTGAAGACTTTCCACCAAGTCTTCGAACAAATAATTTTGGTGTTCGAAAGCCCCGAGCGTGATATCCTTGATTTCTTCCAGGTACGAAAGGTACGGCTTGGAACGCTCCGGACGGCTGCGAATGGCCAGCGTGTTGATAAACATCCCTACGATCGGCTGCACTTCTTCCTGCGTTCTTCCGGCAATCGGCGTTCCTACGATCAGATCTTCCTGACCCGAATATTTATGCATAAGGATGGTGTAAGCCGACAGCAGCACCATGTACAGGGTCGTCCCTGTCCGTGCCGCTAGTTCTTTCAGCTTCTCCGTCCGATCTTTCTCGATATAAAACTTCACGGTTCGGCCGTCAAAGCTTTGCACCGCAGGCCGCGGGAAGTCCGTCGGTAGCTCCAAGACCGGCAGCTCGCCCGACAGCTGTTCCAGCCAATACTCCTTCTGCGGCTGGAGCATCTGCCCGTAAGCTTCGGAATGCTGCCAAACGGCATAATCTTTGTATTGAATGCGCAGCGGTGCCAGCTCCTCGCCCCGATACAGGCGGCTGAACTCGTCGAAGAGCAGCGCTGTCGAAATGCCGTCCGAGACGATATGGTGCATATCGAACAGCAGAATGTGGCGATCCTCGGCGACTTCGATCAAGCCGATGCGGAGAAGTGGTGGCTTAGTCAGATCAAACGGGTGATAGTAAGCTTCCACCACTTGCTCCACTTCCCGCTCGCTCGCTTGGAAATAATCTACAGCAAAATCCAACTCGTCATAGATGCGCTGGACAAGCTCGCCTTGAACCTGCTCGATCCCGGTACGCAGCGTCTCATGGCGCTGAATCAGCGCCCGGAACGCGTGCTCGACGTGTGTGCGGTCCAGCTTGCCTTCGAGAAGAAGCGCCGCCGACATATTGTAGCTGCGCTCGGCCCCGTCAAGCTGGCGCAGGACGTACAGACGCTTTTGCTCGGATGAAACCGGATAGTACTCGGCCTCAGCCGCCTTTGTAATCTCATACGTCTCCTGCTGCCTTAAACCGCCGATTCTTTGGGCCAGCTGTTCGATCGTGGTGTAGCGGAAAACTTCCCGCAGCGGAACCTCGACTTGCAGCTCTTTCCGAATCTTGGAAACCAGCGTGGAGGCCCGCAAGGAATGACCACCCAAGTCAAAGAAATCGTCTTGGACTCCAACTCGCACAATACCCAGTACCTGCTGCCAAATGAGAGTAAGTCTTGTTTCCAGCGTTGTGCGAGGAGCCGCATACTCACGGCCTGCTTCTATCTCTCCGGTCGGTTCAGGCAGCGCTTTGCGGTCAATTTTGCCGTTCGGCGTGAGCGGAAGCTTATCAAGAGACACCAGCCGGGCCGGGACCATATGAGCCGGCAGCTCTTGCTTCAATTGGGACAGCAGATCGCTCAGCTGCAAAGAAGCATCCGCCGCCACGTAACCGCACAAATACTTTTGCCCCTGCTCATCCGTACGGTCGGTCACCACAGCCTGCTTGACGCCCGGGAAACGCAGCAGGGCCGTTTCAATTTCGCCGAGTTCGATGCGGAACCCGCGAATTTTCACCTGATAGTCGATCCGGCCGATGAAGTCGACGTTGCCGTCTTCTAGCCAGCGGGCCAAATCGCCTGTCCGGTACAGACGTTCGCCCGGCACAAACGGGCTGTCCGCAAACTTCTCGGCGGTTAGATCCGGACGGTTCCAGTACCCGCGCGCCACCCCGGCGCCGCCGATGACAAGCTCGCCCGGAACCCCTACAGGAACCAGCTTTAACGCAGCATCGACAATGTAAAACCGGGCGTTCAGCCAAGCTTTGCCGATCGGCACATGACCCGACGGCGGCAGCTTATCCAGCGGCTCACCGTAAAAGCTGCTGTCAATGGCCGCTTCGGTAACGCCATAGCTGTTGATGATGCGGAATTGTCCGCCGAATCTTTCCTGCAGCAAACGGTAATCGGTGACACTGCAAGCATCCGAGCTGGTAATCAGCAACTGCATGGAGCTAACGTCCAGCCCTTCTTCATAAATATGCTGCATGAACGGCAGGATGAGCGCAGGCGTCGATTCGAATACCGTAATGTTTTGGTCCCGAATCCAGCCGTATAAGAGGTTCGGATCAATCCGGTCATCCTTCGGCACAATCACCATCGTGCCTCCGTTATACAGCGTCCGCGCGATGTCTCCGACAAACACGTCAAACGAGAAGCTGGCCAGCTGCAGCAGCCGCACCGGAAACTGATCCAACCGGTACTCGCGACGGTACGCATCCGCCGTATTCACGAGACTACCGTGCTCAATCATGACGCCTTTCGGGCGCCCCGTCGTACCCGAGGTGTAAATCACATAAGCCAAGTCTTGCGGGGCGCTGTCGGCAGATTCAAATTCCACGGCTAAGGCATCCCCGTTATAAATCTGTTCATCGTCCATGGCATAGACAGCTTGAAGCTTCAGCCGGTCATCGGCCAACCAACCTCCGGCCCGCTCCAACAGATGACGCTGCGTAAGCAGCACCGATGCATCGCTATCGCTGAGCATGTACTCAATCCGCTCCGCGGGATAATCGGGGTCCAGCGGTACATAGGCTCCGCCGGCTTTCCAAACGGCGAGCACCCCGACCAGCAGTTCCACCGAACGCTCCGCCCAGATCCCCGTAATCGTCTCCCTTCCCACGCCCTGTTCGCGAAGGAGAGAAGCCAGCCGCTCGGCGCGTTCGTTCAATTCGCTGTAGGTCAGCTGTTTGTCCATGTAGACGACTGCCGGATGATCCGGAATTTCCCGGGCAAACTTTTCAACATACCGATGAAACGCTTCTCCCTCGCTCAGCCCTGCCACCGGCGGGTTAAAAACATTGAGAACGCGGTGTCTCTCCTCATCGCTCAGCAGAGAAATCTCGCGTACCGGCAGTTCGGGACTCTGAAGAAACTGGTCCAGAACGGTTACATACTGTTCCATAATCCGATCAATCTCGGCCGTCTCGAACAGACCCGTACGATAGGAAGCATGGAGAATTACATGGCCTTCATTCAGCATATGGTCGAAGCGCAGCAGCAAATCGTCCATCTCGTGCCTAGCGAAGTGAGCCTCTAAGCGTACCTTGATTTCCTCGTACTCCACGATTTTCAAAGGCAGATATTCCAGAGACGTGCGGAACAGCCCCGAAAGATCGTTGCGGCCGTGTTGTTCGCGTAAATCCTGGATCAATTGGTTATAAGGGTATTTCTGATACCGCAGATCCGCCGTATTTTCCTTGGAAACCGTTTGGATCAAGGAAAGTACGTGCCCGTCTGGATTCAGACAAATCCGCGTAGCCACGGTGCTGACAAACATGCCGATCGTTTCTTTTTCCTTCTTGCTGGTGCGATTGGCGAAAACCGTGCCGACCGGAACATCGGTGCTGTCGGTCAGTTTGTACAATAAGGCGTACATGGCGGACAAAAATAACGTATATAAGCTGACCTGATATTGTTCGCTGAAGGCCAGAATGCGTTCATACCGGGAACCGTCCAAAGTGATGGACAGTTTATTGGATTCGCTGCCGATCGAGAATGGCGGATACGATTTAATGCCGGTCGTTTCAGGCAAAGTGTTGTACTTTGTCAGCCAGTATTCCTTGCCTTTTTGATAACGCTGCGATTGCTCATATTCACGCTCCGAGGAAATATAATCTAGATAGGAAGGGGGCTGGTAACTGCTGGAGATGCCTTTGCGCAGTTCCAGGTACTTTTCCATCACCGCATGCAGCAAAGCATTGACGGACAAGCCGTCGGCGATAATATGATTTACCGTCAAATTGAGCCATACTTGGCCGTTCGCAAAATGGATAATCGTAAATTGGTAGAGGTGTTCGTCGAACACGCTGGCCGGTTTTTCGCTTACTTCTTTCACCCAAGCATAGAATTGTTCGGTTGTTCCTATTTCGAGGCGGCTTATCCTAGCTTGGACATTCTCCGGCTCTTCGAACCACTGCGTTGGATTTTGCAAATCCCCGCTAATGCGGATTCGGAAAACGTCATAGGTTTTGACGATCTCTGCCGCCGCTTGCTTCAGAAGCTGTGTGTTGATCTCGCCCGTAATCTGGTAGGTCGCGGAAAGCATCGTGATGGACGTTCCCGGATTCATAATTTCCATGAACCATATTCGGCGCTGGGCTTGCGTTAATCCATATTGCTCGTTGGTATCCTCTCTCACATCGACACACTCCCGGTTTAGAGATTCTTTATAGATAGGCTTTGTACCTAGATGTCACTTAGTCACTCTTAGAAGAACCGCGCAGGCCATTCCCGGAACGGCTCCTTCGGACTCTTCCTCCTTTTTCGTGTCTGCGTTTTCTGGTAACTACCGGTTATAAAGTCATACCTTGGATTGCTAAAAGACTCTGTCGCATTCGCGAGCAAGAAGCCGCCCGCCGTAAAGCGGGTCTAGCCGTACAGCCGGGCGTAATAACCTCCGAGCGCAATCAGGTCCTGATGGCAGCCCCGCTCGACGACCGTCCCTTGGTTCATGACGGTAATCAAATCCGCATGTTCCACGGTGCTGAGACGGTGGGCGATCAGGATGGTGGTGCGCCCTTTCATCAATACGTTCAGGGCCTGCTGTACCCAATGCTGGGATTCGTTATCCAGCGCGGAAGTCGCTTCGTCCAGCAGCAGAATCGGGGCGTTTTTGAGAATCGCCCGTGCGATCGCAATTCGCTGCCTTTGTCCGCCCGACAACGACGCTCCTCTCTCTCCCACCGGCGTTTTATACTGTTCAGGAAGTTCCTGAATGAAATGGTGAGCGTACGCCGCTTTGGCCGCTTCGATCACTTCTTCATCCGTTGCATCCAGGTTGCCGTAGCGGATGTTTTCCTCAATTGTGCCGGTAAACAAGAACGGCTCCTGCGGAACGTATGCAATCTGCCTGCGGATTTCATCCAGCGTGTAATGGCCGAACGGTTTGCCTTGGAGCAGGATTTCTCCGCTGTCCACAGGATAAAAGCCGAGCAGCAGCTTGATCAGCGTACTTTTGCCACTGCCGCTGGCCCCCACGATAGCGGCGACCTGTCCGGGAAACACCTGCATGGAGATGTCGACAAGCACCTTTTTATCCGCCTGATAGGAAAATTCCACATCGCGAAACTCCACCGCAGCCTCCGACACGAGCTCGCTGTGAGGAGATCCCAAACGCTCCGGTTCCTCTTCCTCTCTTAGTACTTCTTGAATCCGGTGAGCGCCCGCGAGCGAATTTTGGGTCATCGACAGAACCGTCCCCAAGTTCAACAAGGCGTGCGTCAGATTCACTTGCAAAACCGCCAGGGCGGCGACGCTTCCCATTCCCATCAGTCCGTAGGCATAAAGAAGACTGCCGATGACGATGATGCCGCAGAACGTGACGTAGCTGATAAAATGATTCACCGCAGCCTGCATGCCGTTCTTCTGCGCGGATTGCCGAAGCGTCTGCGTCATTTGTTCGTTCAACGCCTCGTACTGGCCGTAAATCGTGCGGATGCGGAACAGCTTCACAATTTGAATGCCGCCCATAAAATCTTTGAATTTTTCGGTCATTTTACCGAGCGTTTGCAAGCCTTGTTCGGACAAGGCGCGAATATCCCGCGCAAATTTCAGGCTGACCACGGAGGACAGCAGCAGAATGACGAAGGATACGCCGGCAAACCGCCAATCGATCAACACCATGGAGACAATGGAGCCGATGCAAAAGACAACTTGAAGCAGCAAAACAAAGTAAACCTGCGAGAATGTAAACTCAACGGTCGTTACGTCATTGTTCACCCGCGACAGCAAGTCCCCATGGTGCGTCTGCTCCAGGAATCTCGGCCGCACCCGGCACAGCTTTTCATAAAGACGTTCGCGGATATTCAGCACAGTCAGCTCGACACTGCGCTGGTATAAGTAAATGAACCAGGGAGAAATCACATTTTCAAGGAACAAGGCCGCGCCCAAAATAATAAAGGCTTCCACTATCAGGGACGTATCTCGGGACACGGCGAAATCAACCAAGTTATGTACGACCAAGCTGAAGGCGATCAGGAACAATGTCTGGGTGAGCGCCGTCACTGCCAGGCCAATGGCGTACTGGGTTTTGCGCTTGCGGTTCATAAACATCAGCAAGTAGCTTAGTTCTTTCACTTGCGAGAGCCATCCGCCCTTTTTCATGTGTACGCCACCTCCCTGCGTTCGGCAGACTCAGTAAATTCCTGATAGTACGACTGGGCGTACAGTCCCTTCATCTTCAGCAATTGTTCATGAGTGCCCTTTTCAACAATACTCCCCTGTTCCATGACCCAAATTTCGTCGGCGTTTTGTACTGTAGAAAGCCGGTGGGCAATAATCATCGTCGTTCTCTGCTTCATCAATACGCCCAGCGCTTCCTGAACCGCGCTTTCCGACTCCGGATCAAGAGCCGACGTTGGCTCGTCCAGCAGCAGAACGGGAGCATCCTTCAGAAAAGCCCGGGCCATTGCAATGCGCTGGCGCTGCCCGCCGGACAAAAAGCCTCCGCGCTCTCCGACATACGTCTGGTAGCCGTCGGGAAGCTGCATAATGAAGGAATGCGCCTGAGCGGCTTTGGCGGCTTCGATAATCTCGTCCATCGACGCTACTTCCCGCCCGTGACCGATATTTTCAGCGATCGTGCCGCTAAACAAATATGAATCCTGGGTTACCACGGAAAAATGCGACCGAAGCTGCTCCGGATCGGCGCCGTGGATCAGGCTGCCGAACACGCGGATCTCGCCCTGGCCCTCCGCAAGCGGATAAAAGCCGCATACAAGCTTAAATACCGTGCTCTTCCCTCCGCCGCTCGCTCCGACAAGCGCGATCGTCTTCCCTTCCGGCACCGAGAAGCTAACATTCCGCAGGATCGGGGAGCTCTCCTCATACCCGAAGGTTACGTTCTGAAACTCGATAGGGGCGGCGCTCGCTTTCGGAAGCGAACGACCATTTTCCATTTCGGTCGGCTGCTCGACGATTTCGGAGACCCTTCTCAGGGCACCGGTCATTTCGAACGTCCGCGTGATGAGCTCGGGAATATGCTCCAGCGGCTCCAGACACAGATTCAGCAAGTACAGGAAGGCGATCAGCTCTCCCGCGCCTAGCTGCCCTTTGTAGATCAAATAGCTTCCGTAACTGACGGCGAAAATGATCGGGCTGATCATCAACGTGGAAAGCAGTGGGTTGACCCAGGCTTCCCGCTTTTTCACGGCCAGCTTTTTTTGGGCCGTCAATTGCAGCAGCACTTGGTAGGAGCGAGATAACATGCCGGATAGCAGGTAGCTTTTTACAATAGGCATGCCCCCAAGCGTATCCTGGAGGTTGACGTTCATTCGGCCCATGTTCGCCTGGGCTTCCTCCGTCAACCGCTCCAACTGCTTGCCGATCCATTGGGAAACCAGCAGCGCTACGGGAAATAACAGCAGGCTGTACAACATCAGCTCCCATTGGAGGTAGAGCAAATAAGCGAAACAGCCGATGAACAACAGCGGATGATAAAACCACTGGGCGAGGTCCCGAATCATAAACTGCTGGATGAGCTGCAGGTCGTTGTTGATCCGCGACAATACGTCGCCGGAGTGCTGCTTTTCTAAATAGGAGACCGGGAGTTTACCGATATGACGCATGACATGGTTGCGGATATCCTGCACCGCAGAGGCACTGCTTCGCTCCACGCCGAAGCTCATGAAAAACTTCGCCGGCACACCGATCAAGATGACCACAAAGACCGCATACACGATTTGCAGAACGATTGGCCCCGCCCCCTTCTCGGCCTGGGTGGTCAACTGCTCGATCAAACCTCCCGTCCATATCTCAATAACGGCGGCGGCAATCGCGGACAAGACACCGATGATCATCCAGCCTTTGTGACGGCTTACATAGGACATCAGCCAGCGGAACGCTTTCCAGGCGGCGTAAGCGGTTTGGTGCTTGAAAGGCGCCGCTGTGCCTTGTTCTTGAACAGACGGCTGTCGGTCAGCTTCCATGCAGTACCCCGGCCTCCGCTTCGATCTGCCGCTTGACTTGCTCTAAGATGTCCCGGATGACGATGGCCGTTTCGTCCACGCGCGCGAGTTCCAGCAATTCCTCGTGCGCGCCCTCCAGCCGGTAATCGGCGTAAGCTTGCGTCGTTGCCCCCCGCCAGGAAGGCAATTGGTGCTCCAGGCGGAACGCTTCGCTGTCCTTCGCAATCAGTTCGTAAATCCGGGCCGGGATCGTGCCGGAATTAATGAGCTGCGCTTCGTACGCCAAGGTCGCTTTGACCTTCCGATGAACCCGCTCCCGTACGAGCGGGTTGCTCATTAATTCCTTCTCTTCTTCGTCGAAATCGGCAAGCGTTTCTTCAAGCTCTTTCTCCGACGTTTCGGAAGGCGTCAGCGTGTGCTTAATCCACGAGTCCACCATAAGCACGTCTGTTACGGAATACCCTCTTTTCTCCATCGTTTTGGCTACCTCGAACGTCAGGTTTCCTCCGAAGCAGTAGCCGAGCAGCACGTAAGGTCCTTCCGGCTGGATGCGGACGATCTCGTCCACATAACGGTTCAGCATGGCCTCGTAATCGACGGCATCGTCGATAAAATCAATGCTGTAGAGCACGGACCGACCGTCGAGCCTGCTTGCGAGCTCTCGGTAACCGATGCCGAAGCCGCTGCCCGGAGGGAAGCAGAACACATTCAGATTTCCTACTTTATTCAGCTTAATGAAGGAGTCTCCCCCTTTATCCAGGCCCAGGTCCCCCTCTCCGAAAGCCATGGCTTCAACTGTTACATTATGGAATTGGCGGTTTAGCGGTATCTCAATGCCCGTTTCATCGTAAACGGCTTGAACGAGCCTCATCAGACTTAACGAATTGCCACCCAACTCAAAAAAGTTATCCTTTACGCCGACCTGCGGAACGCCAAGCGTATCCTGCCAGACGCGGGCGATCTTCATTTCGAGCAGCGTTCTCGGCGCGACATATTCCGCTCCTCGGGCCGCGGCTTCCTCCGGCGCGGGCAGCGCTTTACGGTCGATTTTCCCGTTCGGGGTCAGCGGCATCCGCGAAAGCTGCACGAGGTGCGAAGGAATCATATACCCCGGAAGCTGCTTGGCGAGCTCCTCCTTGAGTTCATGCACCGCCAGCCTCGTTTCCGCGACGTAGTAAGCGACAAGCTGCTTTTGGCCGTTCGCATCGTCGCGGTCGAGCACCTTGGCTTCTTGAACGGCGGCGATCTTCAGCAGCTGCGTCTCGATTTCGTCCAGCTCGATCCGGTACCCGCGGATTTTCACCTGATGATCGATCCGGCCCAGGTATTCGATGTTGCCGTCCGGCAGCCAAGCCGCCAAGTCACCCGAGCGGTACAGTTTCTCCCCCTCCGCAAACGGGGAATCGACGAACTTCTCCGCCGTCAGATCCGGACGGTTCAGGTATCCTCTCGCAAGGCCTTCCCCGGCCACGTACATTTCGCCCGCTACGCCGATCGGCACAGGCTGGCGGTTTTCATCAAGGACGTACACCCTCAGCGTCGGGATCGGCTTGCCGATATTGCTCTTCGCCGCCTCCATTTCGACCCACGTGATTTCCTTATATGTAACGTGAACCGTCGTCTCGGTAATGCCGTACATATTAATCAGCTTCGTCTCCGGGTACTTCGTCTTGAAGCCCTTGAGCAGCAGCGGACTCAGCGCTTCGCCCCCGAAGATGACGTTGCGAATCCGAAGATCGTACGGATGGTCCGCCAAGACCTTACGCAGCAGCTGGTAGAAGTACGTTGGCGTCTGGTTCAAAATCGTGACCTGTTCGCGGCCCAGCAGCGCCAGGAAATCGACTGGATTTTTCGCTGTGAGCGGCGGTACGATGACCAGCTTGCCTCCGTTCAGCAGCGCTCCGTACATTTCCCAGACGGAGAAATCGAAGCAGAACGAGTGGAACAGCGTCCACGTGTCGGACGGCCCGAAGTCGAATAGATTCTTGTCGTTGAACAGGAGGCGCACGACGTTCTTATGCTCAATCAGCGTTCCTTTCGGTCTGCCGGTCGTTCCCGACGTGTAGATGACATAAGCCAGGTTGAGCGGCCCGGAAATCGGCTCCAGGTTCGAAGCGTCCAGCGCACCTTCGGAGTCCGCCCCTCTGTCGCCCCAAACGAAATCGTCCAATTCGAGGCGCGTTCCTGCGAAGTCGGTCTTCTCGTGCAGATGCTTTTGAATCAGCAATAACGGCGCACCCGAATCTTCGATCATGAAGCGGATGCGCTCCTCCGGGTAGTCGGGATCGACAGGCACGTATGCTCCGCCCGCTTTGAGAATCGCCAGAATGCCGACGACCATATCGAGCGAGCGTTCGGCCAGAATCGCTACCAGCTGGTCCGCTTCTACTCCCGTCTCCCGCAGCTTCCGCGCAAGGCGGTTGGATCGCTCGTTCAGCTCGCGGTAGGTCAGCTGCCGCTCGTTCATGACGGCGGCCACGTTGTCCGGGTAAAGCTCCGCCTGTTCTTCGAACAAGCCGTAAATCGTTTTCCCCCGCTCGAACCCGGTTTCGGTGTCATTAAATCGCTTCAGCAGCGTCTCCCTCTCGTCTGGGGACAGCACATCGGCTTGTCCAAGCTCCAGATCCGGCTGAAATAAAAGTACGGACAGCAGCCGAACAAGATGGTCGGCCGCCTGTTCTACAAATGCCCGCTCGTACCGCTGCCCGTCAAAGCTTATTTCCAGCTCGATGGAGTGGTTTTGGCGGTCGAAGCGAAAAACCGTATCGGCCGCCACACGGTTACCCAGCGGTTCCGGATGAATCGGGGCGAAGGATGCGACGGTGTTGACGACCGGGAGACCGTCCCCCGTATAGTCCAGATGGAGCGGCTCCACCATTTTCCGAAAAGGCAGGTGCTGATGCTCCAGCGCCTCGCCGATGGAGGCTTTGATGCCCCCGAGCAGCGTTCTCAGCGTAGTCTCGCGGCTTACGGACGTCTTGATCACCAAGATGTCATGCGGCGGCGGAGTCCCGTCGGGGTCTGCGCTATAAGAAGGCATGCCGACCAGCACTTGGTCCCGCCCGGTATATTTGAACAGCAGGCTTTTTACTCCTGCCAAAACAATCATGTACAAAGCCAAATCCGAACCGTTGGCAAGGCAAATGATTCTCTCCGAGATTTCGCTCGGCAGAGTACGGTGAAGCAAACCCGGCTCGGCCGCAGCTTCCCCGTCGGCCGATAATTTGGAGGATTGACTGTAGGGAAGGAAGCTCAGGCTGTCATCGGCGTCAAACTTGCCGCTCCAGTACCGTTCTTCCTTTTCAAACAAAGATTTCATTCGTACCTCCCCTAAAAATGAAGTGACCGCATGCCCCGGCGCAGGTCCGAAAAAGCTTGCTTTCGGCCTGCGCGTTTACGGGCTTGGACGTTGTTCGCCGTCTTCCTTGGGATGCGCGCCGCTTTCGTTTGACGGCGGAGGCGCGCTTGTAGGATTAGAACGCGAATTCGATCGTATCGACGGCACTCTTTGCGCCTGCCGCCGGTTTATGGCATTCAATCCGGCTTAGCTCGAGTTGTGGATTTTCCGCAATTTGAGACAGTACCCGCAGGTAATCCTCGGTCAAGGTGCGGATCATCGCTTCTTTGAACAGCTTGGTGGCGTAGAAGAAGCCCCCGCTCAGCGCCCCGTTGTTTTCATACATAAACAGTGTCAGATCGAACTTCGCTTCTTCTAAATGGTCAAGCTCGTAAGTCTTCAGGCTGACCCCTTCCAGCTCGGCGTCTCGTTCTTCGATATTTTGCAAGTCGAAAACGGCATCGAACAGCGGGAAGCGGCCCGGCTCCCGCTTCACATTCAAACGCTCCACGAGCTCCTCGAATGGATAGTCCTGGTTCTCGAAAGCACCCAAAGCCGTTTCCTTCACTTCTTCCAGGTAGGACAAGAACGTCTTGTCGCCCGAAGGACGATTGCGGATCGCCAGCGTATTGACAAACATCCCGATGACCGATTCCAAATCGGCGTTCGTTCTTCCCGCCACCGGGGTGCCCACGATCAAGTCCTCCTGCCCGCTGTACTTGGACAGCAGCACGGTATAAGCCGCAAGCAGCACCATGAACAGTGTGCTTTCACGCTCGGCCGCCAATTCGCGTAGCCGCGCAGAGAGAGAAGCTTCGACGTTGAACTCCAGATGCGCGCCTTCGTAGCTGCGAGCC
The DNA here is from genome assembly GCF_054113385.1 of Paenibacillus sp. ALE2. Taxonomy (NCBI): domain Bacteria; kingdom Bacillati; phylum Bacillota; class Bacilli; order Caryophanales; family Paenibacillaceae; genus Paenibacillus; species Paenibacillus sp. ALE2. The sequence continues at coordinate 2,389,129 of NZ_CM134213.1, read as the reverse complement.
GTGGACCGTTCGTAGTCGATCGGCAGGTCCGCCGTCGGCAGCTCGCCTTCGAAGGTTTGCAGCCAGTACGCTTCCTGCCGCCCGATCCGCTCTCGGTGGGCCTTCGACTGCTGCCAAACGGCATAATCCTTGTATTGAATGCGCAGTGGCGGCAGTTCTTCCCCGGCGTAGAAACTTGAGAACTCATCGATCACAATCGCCATCGATACGCCGTCAGACACCATATGGTGCATGTCGAAAAGGAGAATATGCAGGTTCGGCTCCAGCTCGATGACCCCGGCGCGCAGCAGCGGCGGCTTGCCGAGATCAAACGGTCGAATGAAGCTGCGGACGATCTGCTCGATTTGAGCCGCATCCTCTTTATCCGCTTGATGATGCTCGATAGCAAAACCGACCTGCGGGTAAATCCGCTGAACCACTTCGCCCTTCACGATTTCAAAACCGGTGCGCAGCGATTCATGCCGTGTTATCAATTTCCGCAAGGCGGCTTCCAACCGGTCTAAATCAAACTCGCCTTCCACCTGCACCAGCTCCGGCATGTTGTAAAGCTGATCCGCTCCATCCAGCGTGTGCTGAATGAACAGCCGTTTCTGCGCGGAGGACAGAGGGTAGTACTCTCTCTCCTCCGCTTGAGGAATGGCCTCATGCTCCCGCCGTTCCATCCGGGCGATCGCCTCAGCCATCGCCGCAATCGTCGAGTGACGGAATACGTCGCGCAGCGGCAGGTTGACGTTTAATTCCTTAAATACCTTGCCCGCCAGCGTCGTCGCCCGCAGGGAGTGGCCGCCGATGTCGAAGAAGTTGTCGTGAACGCCAATCTCCTTCGCAAGCCCCAGCACCTCTTGCCAAATCGCCGCCAGCTTCGTTTCCAGCTCATTGCGCGGTGCGACGTACTCCGTTCCGCTTCCCGCTTCCCCTTCCGGCGCCGGCAGCGCCTTCCGGTCAATCTTTCCGTTCGGCGTTAGAGGCAGGTGCTCCAGCTCCACGAAGTACGACGGGATCATGTACCCCGGCAACTCCTGCGCCAGCGCGCTGCGCAAATCGTTCATCGCCAGCTCCGCTCCGGTATCCAGCGTGTAATACGCGCATAGCGCCTTCTGCCCGTTCGCATCACTTCGAACCAACACCACCGCTTCGCGCACGCCTTCCACCCGCAGCAGCTGCGACTCGATCTCGCCCGTCTCAATCCGGTACCCCCGGATTTTCGCCTGGTTGTCGATCCGGCCGATGAAGTCCACGTTGCCGTCTTCCATCCACCGCGCCAAGTCTCCCGTGCGGTACAGCCGCTCGCCCGCGGCGAACGGGCTGTCTACGAACTTCTCTTCTGTCAGCTCCGGACGGTTCAAGTATCCGCGCGCCACTCCGACTCCGCCGATGACCAGCTCGCCCAGCACCCCGACCGGCACCGGATTCAGGTGCGCGTCCACGATGTAGAACTTGGCGTTCAGCCACGCTTTGCCGATCGGCACATGGCCTGTCTGCGGCAGCTTCGCCAGCTCCTCGTCGTAGAAGCTGGAGTCGATCGCCGCTTCCGTCACGCCGTATGCGTTGACGATCCGGAACAACGAGCCGAAGCGTTCCTGCAAGGTCCGGTAATCCGCCACGCTGCAGCTGTCCGAGCTCGTGATCAACAGCTCCATCCCGCTCATATCCAGTTGATGCTCGTGCACGTACTCCAGGAACGGCACGATCAGCGCCGGCGTCGATTCGAAGATCGTCACTTGCTGCTGGCTGATCCAGTAGTGCAGACGAGACGGATCGATCCGGTCGTCCTTCGGCACAATCACCATCGTGCCTCCGTTGTACAGCGTCCGCGCGATATCTCCCACGAACACGTCAAACGAGAAGCTTGCGAGCTGCAGCAGCCGCACTGGGAACTGATCCAACCGGTATTCCCGCCAGTAGCCCGCCGCCGTGTTCACCAGGCTGCGGTGCTCGATCATCACGCCCTTCGGCTTGCCCGTCGTTCCCGACGTGTAGATCACGTACGCCAGATCCTCCGGACGGGCTTCATGGAAGCTGTTGGTGCCAACATTCTGATGGCTCTCATCGCCGTCGTCCACAGCATCCGTCAGCTTGCCGGAGACCATGCTGGAGACAATCGGCGCATTCGCCCGCTCCTCGCTGTACGACGCTTCGTCGTCCAGGTACAGCACCGCCGCTAGCGCCAGCTCCTCTTCGCCGAGCCAGGCTTCGGCGCGCTCTCGCAGCGCCGTTTGCGTCAGCAGCACCTTCGCTCCGCTGTCTTCGAGCATGAACCGCACGCGCTCCGCCGGGTAATCCGGGTCGAGCGGCACATACGCCCCGCCTGCTTTCCAGACGGCCAGCACGGCCACCAGCAAGTCCACCGAACGCTCGGCGAGAATGCCGACGATCGTCTCCCGGCCGATGCCGCTTGCGCGCAGCGTGGCCGCCAAGTGGTTCGCCCGCTCGTTCAGCTCCGCATACGTCAGCCGGTCGTTCTCGTACACAACGGCCGTCTCTTCCGGCGTGCGCTCCGCTTGTTCTTCGAACAGCCGATGGAACGCGGCCGCAGGAGCCACTTCCGGCTGCGCCGGGTTAAACGCGCCGAGAATTTGTTCTTTTTCCTCTGCCGTCAGCAAGTTCAGCTCAGCGATCTTCGCATCCGGACGGCTTACGATCGTTACGAGCAGCTGTTCGTAATGTTTCGCCAGCCGTTCGATCGTCTCCCTTTTGTAGAGAGCCGTCGCATATTCGAAGCTGTAATCCAAGCCGCCGTTCTCCTCGCCCACATCCAAGCTGATATCAAACTTCGCGGTATCCAGTGCGCTCGGATAAGGAATCAGGCGAAGCCCTTCCAGCTCAAATTCCTCGTTCTCCGTATTCTGCATCGTAAACAGCGTGTCGAAGAGCGGATTGCGGCTTAAATCACGGGTGACTTGCACCTTGTCCACCAATTCTTCGAACGGATAGTTTTGATGCTCGAAGGCGTGGAGGGTCGTTTCTTTGACTTCGTTCAGGTATGACAGGAATGTCTTCTCCGAAGCCGGATAACTGCGGATAGCCAGCGTGTTTAAGAAAATCCCGATCAACGGCTGTACATCTCCATGATTCCTTCCAGCAATCGGTGTACCGACGATCACGTCTTCCTGACCTGAATATTTATGCAAAAGGACGTTATACGCCGCAAGCAGCACCATAAACAGCGTCGTGCCCGTTTCCGAGGCCAGCTGCTTCAGGCCGTCGGTTTTCGAAGCGTCGAAGAAAAACTCCAGCGTTTGGCCTTCGTAGCTCTGCACGGCCGGACGCGGATAGTCGGTCGGCATTTCCAGCACCGGAAGCTCGCCTTGGAACATGTCCAGCCAGTATGCCTCCTGGCGCTGAAGCCGTTCCTTCTGCTCCTGCGAATGCTGCCAAACGGTGTAGTCTTTGTACTGAATGCGCAGAGGCTCCAATTGCTCGCCGCCGTACAAGCGGACGAATTCTTCAACAAAGATTTCCATCGATACGCCGTCGGAAATAATATGATGCATGTCGTACATTAGAATATGGCGTTCCGGAGCCAGCTCGACAAGGCCTACCCTCAGCAGCGGAGGCTTCGCCAAGTCAAACGGACGGACGAAACGACGAACCGTCTCTTCGGCCTCTTGCTTATCCGCTCGATAGAACTCCACGGCAACATTCACGTCCTGATAAATCCGCTGCGATGCTTCGCCATCCACCATTTCGAACCCGGTGCGCAGCGTTTCATGCCGCGTCACGAGCTTACGGAACGCTTCTTCGAACCTTGCCCGGTCCAAAGCACCCTCCAGCAGCATCGCTTCCGGCATGTTGTAGCTAAGCTCCGCGCCTTCCAGTTGATTCAGGATAAAGAGACGTTTTTGAGCAAAAGATTGCGGGTACACCTCTCGGTCATCCGCCACCGGTATGGAAACGAATGTCTGCTCATCCAGCCGGGAAATGGCGGCCGCCATGCTCTCGATGGTGGAATGGCGGAACACGTCGCGCAGCGGCAGATCCACGTTCAACTCTTTATGAATCTTGCTGACCAGCGTCGTCGCCCGCAGGGAGTGGCCGCCGATGTCGAAGAAGTTGTCGTGAACGCCAATCTCCTTCGCAAGCCCCAGCACCTCCTGCCAAATCGCCGCCAGCTTTGTTTCCAGCTCATTGCGCGGTGCGACGTACTCCGTTCCGCTTCCCGCTTCCCCTTCCGGCGCCGGCAGCGCCTTCCGGTCAATCTTTCCGTTCGGCGTCAGAGGCAGGCGCCCCAGCTCCACGAAGTACGATGGGATCATGTACCCCGGCAGCTCCTGCGCCAGCGTGCTGCGCAGATCGTTCACTGCCAGCTCCGCTTCGGTATCCGGCGTGTAATACGCGCACAGCGCCTTCTGCCCGTTCGCGTCACTTCGAACCAGCACCAACGCTTCGCGTACGCCTTCCACCCGCAGCAGCTGCGACTCGATCTCGCCCGTCTCAATCCGGTACCCCCGGATTTTCGCCTGGTTGTCGATCCGGCCGATGAAGTCCACGTTGCCGTCTTCCATCCACCGCGCCAAGTCTCCCGTGCGGTACAACCGCTCGCCCGCGGCGAACGGACTGTCTACGAACTTCTCTTCCGTCAGCTCCGAACGGTTCAAGTACCCGCGCGCCACTCCGACTCCGCCGATGACCAGCTCGCCCAGCACCCCGACCGGCACCGGATTCAGATGCGCATCCACGATGTAGAATTTCGCATTCAGCCACGCTTTGCCGATCGGCACATGGCCTGTCTGCGGCAGCTTCGCCAGCTCCTCGTCGTAGAAGCTGGAGTCGATCGCCGCTTCCGTCACGCCGTATGCGTTGACGATCCGGAACAACGAGCCGAAGCGTTCCTGCAAGGTCCGGTAATCCGCCACGCTGCAGCTGTCTGAGCTCGTGATCAACAGCTCCATCCAGCTCATATCCAGCCGATGTTCGTGCACGTACTCCAGGAACGGCACGATCAGCGCCGGCGTCGATTCGAAGATGGTGACCCGCTCCTGCTCAATCCAATGGTGCAGACGAGAAGGATCGATCCGGTCGTCCTTCGGCACAATCACCATCGTGCCTCCGTTATACAGCGTCCGCGCGATATCTCCCACGAACACGTCGAACGAGAAGCTTGCGAGCTGCAGCAGCCGCACTGGGAACTGATCCAACCGGTATTCCTGCCGGTAGCCCGCCGCCGTGTTCACCAGGCTGCGGTGCTCGATCATCACGCCCTTCGGCTTGCCCGTCGTTCCCGACGTGTAGATTACGTAAGCCAGATCCTCCAGACGGGCTTCATGGAAGCTGTCAGTGCCAACATTCTGAGGGCTCTCATCACCGTCGTCCACAGCATCCGTCAGCTTGCTGGAAATGCCGAAGACAATCGGCGCATTCGCCCGCTCCTCGCTGTACGACGCTTCGTCGTCCAGATACAGCACCGCCGCTAGCGCCAGCTCCTCTTCGCCGAGCCAGGCTTCGGCGCGCTCTCGCAGCGCCGTTTGCGTCAGCAGCACCTTCGCTCCGCTGTCTTCAAGCATGAACCGCACGCGCTCCGCCGGGTAATCCGGGTCAAGCGGCACATACGCCCCGCCTGCTTTCCAGACGGCCAGCACGGCCACCAGCAAGTCCACCGAACGCTCGGCGAGAATGCCGACGATCGTCTCCCGGCCGATGCCGCTTGTGCGCAGCGTAGCCGCCAAGCGGTTCGCCCGCTCGTTCAGCTCCGCATACGTCAGCCGGTCGTTCTCGTACACGACGGCCGCCGCTTCCGGCGTGCGCTCCGCCTGTTCCTCGAACAGCCGGTGGAACGCCGCCGCAGGAGCCGCTTCCGGCTGCGCCGGGTTAAACGCGCCGAGAATTTGCTCTTTTTCCTCTGCCGTCAGCAAGTTCAGCTCGGCAATCTTCGCATCCGGACAGCTTACGATCGCCGCAAGCAAATGTCCGAAATGAGTCGACAACCGCCGGACCGTGCTTTCTTTATAAAGAGCCGTTGCGAATTCAAAGCTGCACTCCAGGCCGCCGTTTTCTTCCGTAACATCCACACTCAGGTCGAACTTGGCCGTACCGTATTCGCTAGGGTACGGGGACAATTTCAGCCCTTCCAGCTCAAACTCTTTATCCTCCAAGTTTTGCAGGGAGAACATCGTGTCAAACAGCGGATTGCGGCTCAAATCCCGGCTGACCTGCACTTTATCGACGAGCTCTTCGAACGGATAATTCTGATGCTCGTAAGCACCTAAGGTCGTTTCTTTCACTTCTTCCAGATACGACAGGAAGGTCTTCTCCGAAGCCGGATAATTGTGGAGCGCCAGCGTATTGACGAACATTCCGATCAAAGGCTGCGTGTCTCCGTGCGTTCTGCCCGCAATCGACGTTCCGACGATCAAATCGTCCTGACCTGTGTATTTATGCAAAAGCACGGTATATGCCGCAAGCAGCACCATATACAGCGTCGTTCCTCTTTGAGCGGCCAGTTGCTTCAAGCCTTCGTTTGTTGCCTCGTCCACGAAGGACGTCAGCGTTTGTCCCTCAAAGCTCTGCACGGCAGGACGCGAATAGTCCGTCGGCATTTCCAGAACCGGCAGTTCACCCCGGTAACGGTCCAGCCAGTAAGCTTCCTCGCGTTTCAACTGCGCTTTTTGCTCGTCCGACTGCTGCCATACCGCATAGTCCTTGTATTGAATGCGCAAAGGCTCTAATGACTCGCCACCGTACAGACGAACGAGTTCCTCGACTAACACGTCCATCGAAACCCCGTCGGAGACAATATGGTGCATGTCGAACATCAGCAAATAACGTTCGGTTGCGAGCTCTACGAGCTCCACCCGCAGCAGCGGAGGCTTCGCCAAGTCGAAAGGTCGGATGAAGGCCTGCACGACTTCAGGCGCTTCTTCCTCGCTCGCATGACGGTACTCGACGGCAAAGTCGACGCTCTCGTAAATGCGCTGTACTGCTTCGCCTTGTACGATCTCAAAGCCGGTTCGTAGCGTTTCGTGCCGTACGATCAGTCCGCGGAAAGCCTTCTCCAGCAGGCTCCGGTCAATCGATCCTTCCAGCAGCAGCACGCCCGGCATGTTGTAGCTCTGATCGGACCCTTCTAGCTGATTCAGGATAAACAGCCGCTTCTGAGCTGAGGAAAGCGGATAATATTCTCTTACGCCTGCCAGCGGAATCGATGAGAATGACTGCTCTCCGATCCGGGTGATGGCGAGAGCCATCTCTTCGATCGTCGAGTAGCGGAATACGTCGCGCAGAGGCAGCTCGACGTTCAGCTCCTGATGCACCTTGCTCACCAGTGTCGTCGCCCGCAGGGAATGGCCGCCCAGGTCGAAGAAGTTGTCATGAACGCCGATGTGCTCCAATCCGAGTACGCTTTTCCAAATTCCGGCCAAGCTGGCTTCCAGCGGAGTACGAGGCGGAGTACGTCCTTCGCCCGGCTGCAAGCTCTCCTCCGGCGTCGGAAGGGATCGGCGGTCGACCTTGCCGTTCGCCGTCAGCGGGAGCCGCTCCAACTGGATCAGGTACGCCGGGATCATGTAGGCCGGCAGTTCCTGGGAAATCACGTTCTTCAGCTCGGCCGCTGGAAGCTCGCGGTCCGCTTCATAATAGGCGCAAAGCTGCTTCTCGCCGGAGGCGTTTACCCTCGCGAATACCGTCGTTTTCCGAATTCCCTCCACTTTCTGAAGCTGAGCTTCGATCTCGCCCAGTTCAATGCGGAAGCCGCGGATTTTCACTTGGTCGTCCGTCCGTCCCACGTATTCGATCGTGCCGTCCGGCAGCCATTTGGCCAAATCCCCCGTTCGGTACATGCGCTCTCCCGGCACAAACGGATTGTCGACAAATTTCTCCGCCGTCAGCTCCGGCCGGTTGTTGTAGCCCCGTACCAAGCCTTCTCCGCCGACGCAAAGCTCTCCAGCCACGCCGATCGGCAGAAGCTTATTCGCGCTGTCGACGATATACACCGTTGTATTGCTGATCGGCCGTCCGATGGGTACGGTAACCGCCGACTCATCGACAAAGTCGACCGGAAGGTGCGTGGTATAAACCGTGCTTTCCGACGGGCCGTACAGGTGGTTAAGCCTGCCCGGTCCGATATGGGCGAGCGCTCGACGCACATGGCCGACCGACACGCGCTCTCCTCCGAACAAAATCGCCCGGACATCCCGCAGGCAGTCGACGTTCACATCTACAAGGACGTTGAAGTAAGCCGTCGTAATCAGCATGACCGAGATGCGCTCGTGCTGGATGAGATCCGCCAGCCGGCCGATTTCCAGCAAAGTCTCGCGGGGAACCAGCACCAGCCGCGCCCCATTGGTCAAAGCGCCGAAAATATCGAAAATCGCTCCGTCGAACGAATAGCTTGAAAGCTGGAGGACATGATCCCGCTCGGTGATGTCGATATAATTCGTATTTCGCACGATCCGCACGATGTTGCGGTGCGAAACAAGGTTGCCTTTCGGCTTGCCCGTCGTACCTGACGTATAGATGACGCAGGCCAGATCTGTCGCTTCGGTGCCCGGATTAAGATTTGTGCCGTCCTCGTGATAGAAGGACTCGTCATCCAGTAAGATCACGGAGTCCGAACCCGCCAGGCGCTCGCGCAAGCGGCTTTGCGTCAGCATGACCTGCGCTCCCGAATCCTCGATCAAGAAACGGATACGCTCCTCGGGATATTCCGGGTCAATCGGTACGTAAGCCGCTCCGGCTTTGTGTGCCGCCAGCATACCCACCACCATTTCGATGGAACGCTCAGCCATAATGGCGACCAGACGGCCTTTGGATATCCCGTGGCTACGCAAGGTACGGGCAAGGCGATTGACGCGTTCGTTCAGCTCGCGGTAGGTCAGCTCTTGCTCATTCAAGGAGATGGCAGCTGCATCCGGGATGCGCTCCGCCTGCTCTTCGAACAATTGAATGAGCGTCTTCCCGCGCGGAAATTCCGTGATGGTGTCGTTAAAACGTCCGAGAAGGTCGGCCTTTTCCGCCTCCGTCACAAGTTCCAGCTCGCCCACTGTAATTTCCGGGTTATCCGTCACCTGCTCCAGCAGATGGACCAGATGCCCCTTGAGCCGCTCGATGCTGTCTTTATCGAACACTTCGGCGTTAAAGTCGAAACGAATTTCGATCTCGACTCCCGGCACCACGGTCACGTTGAAGTTATAGTTCGTCTGCTCCTCCATCTGAACGTCAGCGATCGTCAGGTCTCCGTGCTGCTGGTCGCCCGCCTGCTCCATCTGCTCGTCCACCGGATAGTTCTCGAAAGCGATGATATGGTTGATCAGGTTCTGCTTTTGCACGCTGCGGGCTTGAATTTCATACAGCGGATAGTAATCATAACGACCAGACTCCAGCGCCCGCTCTTGGAGCTTCGCCATCAGGTCGGCGAACACGGTGTCCGCTTCGCTCGTGACGCGGACCGGTACCGTATTGATGAACAGCCCGATCATGGACTCGATGCCCGGGATTTCCGCCGGTCTTCCGGCCACGACGCTGCCGAATACGGCATCGTTTGTCCCGTTATATTTTTGCAGCATCACGCCCCAAGCGGCTTGCAGCAGCGTATTGACCGTAACTAGGCGCTGTTTCGCCACCCGGTCCATTCGCTCGCTCAAGTCCTTGCCGAGCTCGGCGGTGACGTGATCAGCCGTAAATCTGCCGTTCGGTGCCGGTTCCTTTTGTCCTGGGAGTATGGTTTGCCCTTCATAACCTGCCAGGAATGCCGTCCAATAGCCGGATGCCGCCTGATCGTCCTGTTTCTCCAACCATTCGATATAAGCGCCATAATCCGATCCCTTATCTCCCGCTGGCTGCTTGCCGGATGCCAAGGCCGAATACGTCTCAAACAGCTCCTGCGTCAGCTGCGGCAGGCACCAGCCGTCCATCAAAATATGCTGGAAACTCCACAGCACATGATAGCTTTGCTCTTCGGTGCGCAGGATCGTAACCCGAACGAGCGCATCATGTTCCAGGTCGAAGCCGCGAAGCTTGTCATCCTCGGCCTTTTTATCCAAATACGTTTGTTTCTCGTCCGCCTGCAAATGGAGCAGCTCTTCATATTCAAAGCCGACCGGCTTGTCGCGGTATATGATTTGCAGCGGCTCGCCCGCCGGTCCTTTCACAAAATTTGCCCGCAGCACCAGATGACGTTTCGCAAGCTCCATCCAGCTCCTCTCGAAAAGCTGGACGTCGAGTGCTCCCCGCATCGTAAACTGCGTTTGCTCGAAGTAAGCGGCCGTCTGCCGGTCAAGCGCGCTGTGGAACCACATGCCCTTCTGCATCGGCGTAAGCGAGTAAATATTTTCGATTTCCCCGAGATGGTCTGAACGCTGAGCGATTTGCTCCAATTCCGCGATGGTCAAGCCTTTAAATTGCACGTCGCTCGGCGTCAATTCGGTGTTTTCTTTGCCTGCGCAGTGGGTAATGAGCTCTCGGAGACTTTGCTCAAGCCACTGAGCGAAGTCTTCCATCGTTTCCTTGCGATACTGCTTCCGGCTGTAGCTGAGATCGAGCGATAAAGCGCCGTCCAGCACCATGCCGTTGATATCCAGCACAAAGCTGCGGGCCTGTCGGTCGCTGGCCGGGCTGCCGCTGGAATAAGATGATATGCCGATCTCGTCCTGGTTGACATCATCGTCGAACTGACCGAGGTAGTTAAAATTAATTTCCGGCTCTGCACCCCAAACAAAGCCATCCTCCGATTTGGAGAGATAGCGGCATACGCCGTACCCAAGCCCTTTGTTCGGAATGCGGCGCAAGCTTTCCTTGACCTGTTTAATCTGATAGGCCAAATCCCGGTCGGTTTCCGGCTCCAGGACGACCGGAAACTTGGTCGTAAACCAGCCGACTGTGCGCGTGATGTCGATATCCGTTCCGATCGATTCGCGTCCGTGTCCTTCTAGATTGATCCGCACCCGTTCGTGTCCCGTCCACTTGCGAATGGCTATGCCGAGCGCCGTTACCAAAATATCGTTCATTTCGGTGTTGTAGGCCCGGTGAACCCGCTTCAGCAGCAGTTCCGTTTCTTCGGGAGTCAAACAGACGAACAGCGATTCGCTGTCCTGCTGCGTCGTAACGTCCGCCTCCAGATCCTTCGGCACGGCCGGAACCGCAATTTGTTCCACGGCCTGCCAATAGGCCCGTTCCTTCGCCATCTCCGGGCTTTGCACGTAAGCGGCCAACTGCTCGGACCAAGTGCGGTACGCATCCGTTTTCGCCGGGAAACGAATTTCCTCACTTTTGCCGGCCTGTTCGTAACCCAGGGCGAAATCCTCCATCAAAATACGCCAAGACACGCCGTCCACCACGGCATGATGAACCGCGAGCAGCAAATGATCGCCGTCCGCGCATCGGAACAGTCCTGCCTTCACGAGGGGCCCGTTCTCCAGATCGATGCCCGCTTGAATGTCCGTTGCCTTCGCTTCCACAGCCTGCGCGGTATTCTCTGCATCCTTGAAGTCGAACACGTCCAGCGTGAACAGCCCTCCTTCTTGAATCGCACGGTTCCGCGCGCTAAACCCTTGTTCCGTTTTGCGGAACACCATCCGCAAGGCGTCATGATGCTCGGCCAGCTTTTGCAGCACCTGACACACCGTCTCTTCGTCGAAGCGTTCCTTCCGGTACAGTATCACCGACTGGTTGAAATGATGCGGGTCCGCAAAGGAGCTCTCGAAAAACCAATGCTGAATCGGCGTCAGCGCCGTTTCACCCGTTATTTCGCCTTGATCAATGGTACGTCCGATCGGTTTCACATGCAGGCTGAGCTGTGAGATAGTCGGATATTTGAACAAATCCCGGATTTCCAGCTTGTACCCGGCTTGATGAAGCCGCGAAGATACTTGAATGGACTTGATCGAGTCTCCGCCCAGCTCGAAGAAATGATCCGTTACCCCAACGCGATCGGCGTTCAATACCGCCTGCCACACATCGGCAAGCGTCCGCTCGGCTTCATTGCGGGGAGCTACGTACGCGCCGCCGGTCAGTGCGTTTCCTTCCGGGACGGGCAAAGCCTTGCGGTCGATTTTGTCGTTCGGCGTGAGCGGCATCCGCGGAAGCTGAACAAAATGCGCCGGAATCATGTAATTCGGCAATTTTTGCGCCAGCGCGCTTCTCAACTCGCCGAGCGTAAGCGGGTGGCCCGCGACCAGGTAGGCGCACAGTTCTTGTCCACTTTTGCCTTCGCGCGCGATTACGATCGTCTCCTGCACGGAGTCGATCTTCAGAAGTTGCTCTTCAATCTCGCCGATCTCGATCCGGAATCCACGGATTTTCACCTGATGATCGATCCGGCCCAAGTACTCAATATTTCCGTCCGGCAGCCAGCGGGCGAGATCTCCCGTCCGGTAAAGGCGTTCTCCCGGCGCAAACGGATGTTCCACGAACTTCTCTGCCGTCAGCTCCGGATGGTTCAGGTAACCTCTCGCAAGCCCCACGCCTGCCACACACAGCTCGCCGTCCACTCCCGGAGGCACAAGCTGCAGGTGGGTATCCAAAATAAAAATCCGGTGATTGGCCAGCGGGCGCCCGATCGGAATGACTCTGCGCTCCGACTGCTCCTCATCCGCATCCCAAAGCGTCGTAACAATCGAAGCTTCGGTAGGGCCGTAAGCATTGAAATAGTGGACCTTCGGTTTCCACTGCTGCACGAATTCGGCCGATACCGCAGAGCCTCCCGTTACGAGCTTCGTTAAGCTGGGAAGGCGGTCCGGGTTCAAATAAGCGCTGTACGTTGGAGGCAAAATCGCCGCCGTAATCGCATGCTCGTTCATATAACTCTCGAACAAGCGGGTGTCGAGAATCGTCTCGGCCGTCGGGATGTACAAAGCCGCGCCAAAATAGAGCGCTTTGAACATTTCCCAGCAGGACGCGTCGAACGACAGGCTGGCGAATTGAACGATCCGGTCATGCTCCGTGATGCCTAGCCTATCCGCGAACATCAGCTTCAAGCTGACCAAACCGCGATGCTCCAGCATGACCCCTTTGGGTTTGCCCGTCGTACCTGACGTATAGATGACATAAGCAAGATCATTCGGACCGCTGGCCGGCTCCAAGTTCGAGCCATCGTCGCTGTAGGTCTGCTCGTCATCCAGCGCCAACACGTTTCCTTCGAACGGCACCTGCTGCAGCAGCTCCCTTTGAGTCAGCAGCAGCTGCGCGTTCGAGTTCTCCAGAATGTAGCGGATGCGTTCTTCCGGGTATTCCGGGTCGATCGGCACGTAGGCACCGCCAGCTTTCAGAACCGCCAGTATGCCAACGACCGTCTCCAGCGATCTCCTGGCCATCAAGCCTACCAGCTGATTGGGCAGCACACCGACCGATCGCAGCGTCCGCGCCAGCCGGTTCGCCCGTTCGTTCAGCTCCGCGTACGAAAGCCGACGACCCTCAAAGACAACCGCCGTCGCTTCGGGCACCCGCTTCGCCTGCTCCTCCACGAGTTGATGAATCGTCCGATCACGGGGATAGTCCTTCTCGGTATCGTTAAAGCTTTGCAACAATTGAAATTTCTCGTCCTCCGACAGCATGTCCACACGCACGATGTCCATCTCCAACTCGTGAAGCCCCACGGACAACAGGCGATTCAGATGGCCGACGACCCGAGTCATGAACTCGGAGTCATATAAGTGCTCGTTATATGACAGCACTAGCTGTATCGTCCCGCCCGTTAAGCTGAATTCAAAGGAGCAATCCGTGACCACGTTTTGCCCAATTTCGTCCAGGTGCAGCTCCTTAAGGGATACTAGCGTATGGACGACGGGTATCCCGTCTGCATATTGCAGATCCAGCTTCTCCGTCATTTTCAAGAACGGAATATGTTGATGCTGAATCGCTTCCGGCAAGGAAGTCCTCAGCTCGCTCAAAAGCGTTTTAAAAGTCGCACCCGCCGAAAGCGAGTTTTTCAAAATGATCGTATGATTAACGGATCGGCGCGTCTCCTTCGGTTTCCGTACAACCGGCATGCCGACCAGAATGTCAGAAGCGCCTGTATATTTATGCAAGAGTGACTGAACACCTGCGAGCAAAATCATAAAAGTGGCCAGAGGAGCGCCCTTGCTCATTTGAAGGACGCGCTGCGCCACTTCCTCCGAAAGCGTCCCGCCGACGGTTGTCATAATGGGCGTCAGGGAGCTTGGAGCTTTGCTGTAAGGTAGCCGCGTCAAGGTATAATCGTCGCTACCGAATTTTTCGTTCCAAAACAACGTTTCTTTTTCAAAAGCCATCTGGATCGTTCCCCTCTCTTCATCGGTAAAAGCAATCCGGCGGAGCATATGCAGCAGCAACGCTCCAGCCTCGCTCTCCGCCTTTTCAAACATGTGCCAACAATGTCAATGGCTTTCGCCAGGTCACCGCTTCGCTTGCCCGGTTGATCGCATGCGGCAATCCTCTGTCTAGCAGCTGCTCGGCTCCCATGCGTGAAAGACAACAAAGAGCATCGTTCTACGCAAGAGAAGCGCTGCTTCCGGCTCCTCTGCTTCATTATGCTTGCTGTGGACGAGCCGCCCGAAGACGGTCTTTGGTTTAACAATGGGTTCGGAATTGGATTTGGGGGTTGGACAAGGGATGTTCCTCCCATCGATGTAAGGCTTGCTGTAGGGTTCCGGCTGGCCAGCAGGAAGTCGGCCGTATCTCCGGATTCGGCACCGGAGCTGCCTTTGTCGAAGCCTATGTTTAAGGGATATTGATACACTCTATGTACGATTTGTGTATTCCCCCGCCTGGTGTGGATAAGTAAAGATCGGCTGCGGGGTAGTGAGCTTTTCCTGACGATTAGATGTGACGATGGTGCTGCATGAGGCTCAAAGAATGCTCCGTATGGCATGAACGGGACAGCCCTTGGATTGGCGGAGAATTCCAGCTTTTCAAAAATGATCACGCGCTTCATCCTCCATCGGAATTGGGATAAGGTTGGATTTGTCCTTTCTGAACCTTCCGACGTCATGGAGCAACATATTCTCGGCTGTCATTTTCCACAATTGTCGGTCCCCGCATGCCGGCTTGCTGGGTAGCCAGTGGACTGGTCTCTCGCGCACAGCTTGGATAGGTATAAAAACCATCAAATTCTATTTTCTATCATAATTGGAAAGTTGACCTATGTAGAATTATATCAAAATTTCCAAGAATGTATAGTAAAACTTCAGTTAAATTTGGTCTGTCCAACATAAGATGTTAATATTTTGCCTAAAAAGAGCGAATGGAGAGGAAACGCTGGGAATGGTTTGCCATCAATGAGGAATTCGACGAATGTCGACATTCAGACGGGGTGCCGGCCGATTTGGGAGATCTTCCCTGTAGATATTCTCTGCCGGTGCTCCGAATCCTTGCACTTTGCGATAACTTAACATGATTACCTGACAAATTTCTGGAAGCCTAGCTGAAAACGTGACTGGATGTCAGCTAGATATTCTGCTGGAAAATCCGCGAAAAATCCCGCAAGGTATCTTCCGTCAGATAAAAGAGATACCTCCCGATGGGAAGCCATTTTCCAAAATAATCATGGATTGTAGAGTAGGCTGTATTAGATGAGTCATATCCACTACCCAATAGCGCTTCGCTATTAAATATTTCACGATTTGCATGCAGTACCCACTTGGTAAACCAAATAATTCATCTTGTTCTCTTGTAACTTTCGCAAAAAATATGCAATAAATTTTATACTTTCTTCTTGTTTTATTGTAAGTAACATATCTGTATTCATAATGATGGGAAGCTTATTCTTGGGGTCAGTTGGATGTTTAATGCCTAACTTTTGTGCATAGAGGGTTTTATCTAGGGGTAATAAAGGAAATTGTTCGCGAATATCAATCACTTGCTCTGACCACTCCATTTGGTAATGATGTGTCAATTCAAAGTGTTTAGACAGATAATGGTGAAGTCGACCACTTTTCCAACCAAGAATTCGAGTAACTATCCCTATTGAAGGTACATCATGTACAGTCAACCAAGGTTTATATTCCGAAAAGTGGCCTTGACCTCTTCCTTCTTTGATTTTCCGTTGAATAGATGCTATAGATCTACTCCTAAGATATATTTTAGTTTTACATCAAAATACAAATGTAGAATATAACAACTCACAGCTTTATACAATAGCATAGTAATATTTTTTAGCTATATTTTACTTCGTAGCCTATTCATAGGCTACTCGTAGGGTATGAATAAGCTATAATATGGGCTATTAAGTAGGTACAATTAGTAAGCATATGGGTCGGGTTAAAACCTATTTGATATTCTCAATAGAGGTGAACTCATGAATACTTTGGGACACCAATGTAGAAATTTAAGACTACTCCATAAATGGACACAAGAGGAACTTGCTAATAAAATCGGGGTAACTAAACAGGTTGTTTCTAATTGAGAGCGAAATGTAGCACGGCCTGAAATTAATCATTTAATAATCTTTAGCAAAGGTTTTTGATGTTACATCCGATTATTTACCCTGTATTGCTAATCAAATGCCGTTCCCCTACTGTGTGGACTCAATTGATACAATTCATTCGGACCTTAATAACGAGAAAATCAAAAAATTCTTTGATTTTTTAACATTTCTAAATTCTGGTTTTCGAATTGAATTAAATGGGCAGGTATTAGAACAAGAAGATTTGAATCTAATCGGTATGCGGATAATTCGTGACTTTTATATACCAAAATTTAAATGAGTATTTCTAAGACATATTATTAAGGAACTCCCCTGAAAGATTAGTATCGAACAATCTTCAGTTTTATAAAATCAATAATTTCATCTCTATCTTCTTTAGTAAGTCCCCGAAACAAAGAAATAAGTTCTAATTCCTGAGCTTCAATGGCTAAATTAAAAATAGTGTTCTTTGATATAGGCGTATCTCCAAAGATTAACCACTCTATATGGGAATTGAAGTTTTCTTTAATTGCTATAATTATATCAAGAGAGGGTCTGTATTTATCTTGCTCCAGCTCACTCAACGTTCCTTGAGAAATTCCAATTATATTTGCAAACTTTATTTGATTTAAGTTGTTTGTTTTTCTAATAGTTCGAATTCGTTGGCCTATTGTAGACATAATTGCCCTCCTA
The DNA here is from genome assembly GCF_054113385.1 of Paenibacillus sp. ALE2. NCBI lineage: Bacteria > Bacillati > Bacillota > Bacilli > Caryophanales > Paenibacillaceae > Paenibacillus > Paenibacillus sp. ALE2. Next base: position 2,372,124 of record NZ_CM134213.1, on the reverse strand, counting down.
AGCTAATAAAGATCCCGATATATCATCGGGATCTTTATTGATGTTTGTAAAATGGCTAGTTCCAGGCTTTTTTCACTGGTTCCACACATTTTTATCATCAGACAAAAATGTCAGATGAAATAAAACTGTGGAATGGATTTTATTGGGTTTAAAGCGGCAAGTGATAAACACAGAAACAAGAAAGTGTGGAACCATCAGAAAGTTACATATAAAAAATATTGGAAACTCCTTCTACAATTTCTTTGACAGTTATTGATCGCCCCATAATGTATATGCGGGAAATGGTCATCATGGTGGTCTATCCTGGACCGAATCTCAGCAAACGCGACCTGCAGCACCGCGTCTTTCCCAACCTACTGCCGAAGTTACCCATCACTACGCCCAATCAGGTCTTGGAGTGTGGATATTACCTATATCCGTATGACTCAGGGCTGGAGTTTCTCTACACCGTCACGGCCTGCTATTCTCCCTATATCGATGGACTGGCAGTTGGCCAAAGCTTGGAGATCGGCTTCGTTCTGGAGATGATGAAGCGAGCGTTTGAGTACAGTAGTCCTCGCGAGAAACAGCAGGGGGCAATACATCCACTTTGACAATCACTACTTTCCGCACAATCCCTGAAGGACTTTACACATGCAGCGGTGTATAATCGTCAGGTTCTGTTCTTATCCACAAGTGAGTAATTGAGGGAACTTCGTTCCCCTCCCACGCCTTCGCTTGGGCTTTGACCACCACCTGTTTCTCAGTGGGTGCTTGTTTTGTAATTATTTTCACACCTTGAAGAAATAAAATTCACTGTCTTGACATCGTGTAGCAACAGTCTGTTCCTAGGCGTGTCAAAATCATGGGCCCAATACTTTATAACAAACAGAAAAATCCATGTATATATAATTTGTGACATTGAACGCTACATTAAAAAATCATTAGGTAAGGGTGAAAAAGTGTCAGAGTGCGATTACTCATAATGCCCTGCTATTCTTCGAGAAACCAAAACGGATACTTTTATATTTGAATCAACACATAGTTCTCAAAAAAATTTTTACGAATTGATTAAACACACAAGTTATGAGGAATATCGAAAGAAGGTTGGTGAAGGACTCGGTATTGATGTTGTGATTCCGGTTGTGGATACCCCACTCGGACTTAATGGAAACACATCAAAAGAAACGTATGAGAAAATTCAGAAAGCAATTAAAAAAAGAACAATAAATAACATATATGAAGTATACGAAGTATGATATCTGCATACAACATTCCAAAACCTCCACCAACAGTTGCAGGCCTTCGAGTAAAGAATGTACAACGCAGGGGCAATGAAATATGGAGAGACTCTTTTTTCTCTTTGCTGATGAGGTCCGCGATCTAGACTTCCAGACCGCGTTTCAGCAACTCATGAGTTTATTTCTTGAAATGTCAGAGGCCATAACTAAGAAGAACAAAACAGATGTTTTTTGTCAACTACAGGAATGGATCTCTAGTTTACCAAGCTATACCAAAGGTTTGTTTGGTACGGCGGTTCCAAAAGGTTAACAAAGTTCCAGATAACGTGAGAGCAAGCTTTTCAGCCCTTTCGCTTCCCAGTAGGAAGGGGAAGGGCATTATTCGTGTTCCGGGACATTTCCCATGCGTCTCGCCGCGAGTTAGCCATTCTAAAACAAGCCCACTCTGGAACCCCAAGCGCCCGAAGTTCGCGGATTCGTGTGCGTACTCGTTTCCATTGTTTCCACAGACACATTCGCAGTCTTCTCCGAATCCACTGGTCTAGCGTTTGGACATACTTCTTCGCTAACGCCAGATGGAAATAGCCGATCCACCCCATCATATACTGGTTTAGTCGATTCATTCGTTCTTCCATGGAATTGGACCAGGTTCGATTCGTCAGTTCACGAATATTCTTTGACCCTCACATGAAATATTATCCAAGCGTTCACTGGAATCTGGAATAATAAAGGATATATTGTTATCAAGTAATTCGGAGTTTGGGATTTCTTGATCCAAAATAAAAAACTCGCCTAAACCAGTAGATTTGCATTTATTTCAACATCATTTTTTATATCCGTCTAACAAATGAAATCGAGGAACATTACAAAAACTGCTCCAAAATTGAATATAACAGTAAAACCGATGGCAACACGAAATCCGATTAATTAGCCACTTCTTTTCACAGAAGAAACCAGTAGTACTGACACCTGCATGGTTTGGTATCTAGTCGTCAAGTATCATATTCCTGCTTGTCGATAACTTTTCCGCAGTTGTCACATTGAACCGCACATGTTCTCTTGAAATTTAATTTTTCAATTGAAGAGAGATGCTCAGGATATTCCTCAATATCGAAACCTAAGCACAGCATTCCCCTGTAAAAGAAAGGGCTTCTTTGGGTTTTCTAGAATTGAGGTGAAATCTTCACAACCTGTGTTTGTGATATGCAATACCGGCTCAAGCTACTGATACATACCAAAATTTGGATGTAAATACCACTTATCCACAGGACTGTGTTATCCACATTCCGATTTCGTGTTTAATATTCATACTTTCTGTTATTGGAGCACACAACTTAGTAAAACTTGCTTCTGCTTTTTCTCCTAAAGTCCCATTGCACCTCTTGCAACAAATCCCATCCGACTCAAGTAGTCCTTCTAATGCATTGTGGATAATATGCCCTTTACATTTCGAATCTAATTGTTCTTTCGTTAAAGTTTCTTTTGTTGTCATATCCTAAAAAGGACACTTCTTCCGTTCGTCCGTTATATATATCCGTGCAATAAAATCCGATGATTATATAGTCTCTGCCCTCTGCTTCAGGTGAAGCTCCTGGAATAAATTTCTCATTCACATATAAATAAATGTACTGTTTATTAAACAAAGCTTGCTCAATCAGTGTCTGAATATCAATAGAGTTTTTTATCAGAAAATTTCTTGTCACAACATTATAATCGAACCATGGGGTCAAGATACTCCAATTATCCCCCTGATAGTCAGGTAAATAGAATGTTACCGGGTAATCATAATACCCTTTCTCGGAAACCAACTGTAATTAATTAGTAGAAAAACAGTTTCGTGTTTCCTTCTTGCACCCCAAAATCGATAATTGAAATGCACTATGAAGTTACCCCTTCGATAGCCGCGACTTATTTTATTGGCAATATAATATTATCCGTATAATACCTTTTTTTACCATTTACAACTAATTTTATCATGAAGAGTTAGATCCTAACTTCCGGTTAAAAACAGTAATTGCCTCACTTTTGCATTCCAGAGGCAATTACTGTTACTTCCTATTTAAATAATTGATCAAGCTCCATTAGAGACACGTCAACAAGATCAAAGTCCGAAGGTGTAAATTCGCGGTCTTCTTTGTTCAAGCAATGATCGAGCAGAGAACGAATATGCGACATATAACCATCCATAAGCTGAGTTACAGTACTTTCTTTCAACCAGTCCGTACTATACTGAACAATAATAGATGCTTCTTTATTCTTAACAAAGGCTATAATATCAATCAGGAAATCGACATCATTGTTTCTGCTTATCTCATCGCCCGATGGTTCGTCCGAGAGCAAGAAATAGTGATGAGATTGTATATTGTCCAGTTCTCCGAGATAATTGAACCTTATTCTCTTCTTCTCCGCAATCGGAAGTTTTCGGAGAATATACTTATTGATTCCATAACCAATGCCTTTGTGAGGAACCTCATGCAATTGTTGTTTGAGCGATTTGATTTGATCGGATAGATTCTTTTGTTCCATAACTAACCGTATTGGATATAGGCTAGTAAACCATCCGACTGTTCTTGAGACATTTACAGCCTCATCAATGTGCTCTCTTCCGTGACTCTCAGCCTCTAGCAATATTTCGTTCTGGTTCGTATGTTGTTGTAATGCAAATGCCAATGCAATAATCAACAAGTCGCCAGGGTCGGTTCCGTAGATTTGATTAGCCTTACCCAGAAGGAATTCCGTTTCAGCTTCATCTAATTTAATGATATGTTTTGCAAGGTTCCCATACGTATTTACTCCACCATTATGATCCACCTGAAATTCAAATGAGCTGTTCTCAATTTTGTCCCAATATTTCATTTCCTTGAACGAGGTCATGCCATACTCATACAGCTTCTCTGACCAATTCTGCATTGAGCTTGTTTTGGAAGGTAATTTCAGCTGCTCTTGGGCAATCGTCTGGCCGATCAATGTATGAATATCCTCCAGAATGATTCTCCACGATATGCCATCCACCAGCAGATGATGGGCGGTTAAAAGCAGGACATCCTTTTGTTTGCCGCCCATTTGAATAATACCTGCTTTGAACAGCAGCCCAGACTGCAGGTTGAAGGAGGATTTCAGCTTATTGCCTATCGTCGCTATGCTGTTTTGCTGCTCTTCTATTGATAATTCCGTTAGATCAAAGCTTGAAATTGCAAATGCACGGTCCTCCAGATAAGCATCATTGTAGATCATACTTCCTTCATCATTCAGGTTGATTCTCAACGTATCGTGATGAACAATTAAGGTAAATAATAGTTTATTCCATTGTTCATTGCTTAGATCAACATTTAACGTTAACAGGACGGACTGATTCCAGTGCTCGCGATTCGTCAATTGTTTATTAAAGAACCACTGATAGATTGGAGTGGGCTTAATCACACCATGATGGGATGTTTGCTGTATGATGGCGCCCTCCGCCGCATCATCCATTCTATCGATCTGGTTTCTAATGACGGGCACATTAAGAATATCCTTGACTTTGATTTTCAGCCCGATCTGCTCAAGACGATTGGCGATTTGGATCGCTTTAATCGAATCTCCGCCAAACACTAAAAAATCATCGTCCAATTCAAGATTCGGCCTGCCTAAAATATCCCGATAAATATGCAAAATTTTATGTTCAGTTTCCGTCAATGACAGATCTTCTTCATATTGCGATTCCATTCGATTGGATAAGCTCATATACTCGATCAATGCCTTTTTATCAACTTTCCCATTAATACTTAATGGTATCTGATCGACAGCATAATAATATGAAGGTATCATATACGCTGGTAATAGTCGGGCCAATTCCTCGCGTAAGCGCCGTTCGCTGAAATTGCTGTCTGGAACAATAAACGCATACAATGCTTTGGAGCCCATGCTATCTTCCCAATCTATTACAACGGCATCATTAACGGAGCTATGTGATCTTATATTTGACTCGATGTCTCCTAGCTCAATGCGGAAGCCTTTTATCTTAACTTGCTGGTCGATCCGACCCAAGTATTCCATAATGCCCGATTCATTGAGTCTAGCTGCGTCTCCCGATCGATATAAACGCGTTCCCTTCGAGAAGGGATTATCAAGGAAGCTTCTCGAAGTCGTGTCCGGCCGATTCAGGTACCCCCTTGCAAGCCCTTCTCCCGCAATGAATAATTCCCCTTCAGTACCTACGGGCACGGGATTAAGATTCGCATCCAGAATATAGAGTTGCGAATTATCGATAGGCACGCCAATTGGAACTGAACCCACAGTATCATTTAGCTTGTCAAACTTGTAAATCATGCATCCTACCGTTGCTTCCGTAGGACCATATTCATTAAATATATCGACTTTATTATTGAATAATTCGGTAATATCTCTTGCTAGCTCAGCCTTTAAATCTTCGCCGCCTACTATAAGCTTTTTAATGGACGTGTTCTTTATGCCCGTGTCCTTCAGCAGCCTTAGGTGAGCTGGCGTCAGTTTTACGATATTAGCCCTGTTCTCACGCATTACCTTATAAAGTACGAATTCATCTCCATCGTCTTTATAGATAATGATAGAATTCCCTGTTATCAATGGGGTGAAAATAGAGGTTACCGTAAGATCGAAGCCTAACGACGAATATAGCGCGAACGTTTCATCAGAACTGCTGATATATTGTTCGCTGGCCCAGCTAATATAATTGACTAATCCTTTGTTCTCGATTTGAACGCCTTTAGGATTGCCCGTTGAGCCCGACGTATAAATGACATAGACCAAATCCTCTAAGGAAGATTGTACGGATTGAAATACCGTGCTGCTACGTGCGATCTCATCATTTTGCAGCAGACGAATATACGTACCTTTGAATTTGATATGTTCCTGCGGGGTTACGTTAGTCAATATAAAGCTCGTTTGCGAGTCCTCAAAAATGTAATTCATTCGTTCAATCGGATAATCTTCATTGAGGGGCAGATAGGCTGCCCCGATTTTCAATATACCTAATATAGCCGCAACAACTTCGACGGAATGATAGCACATGACGCCGATAATGCTATTGGGCTTGGCGCCCTTTGATACAAGAAGATTAGCTATTTGATTAGCCTTTTCATTTAAAACGTTGTAGCTGACATTCTCGTTTTCAAAGCTTAGTGCAATATGATCCGGAGTTTGATTGACTTGTTGCTCAAACAAGCCGATGATCGTATCTTTTATTGTATATTGCGCTACTCGCTCATTTACTTGTTGAATCAACTGTTGTTCGACGCGAGTCATGATGCTTAGCTTGCTTAAATATTCAGAAGGACGTTCTACGATCTGCTCGATCATGAGCAGCATTCTTCCGTATAGCTTGTCTATCTCACGCTCCTGATATTCCTTGCTCTTATAGTCGATATGAAACTCGATTTGTTCCGAGCCCGACCATTCTTTAATGATGAATTGTAACGAGTATATTTGCTCGCCATTATGAAATTCCTCGAGCTCTACTGAGCAACCTGCAATATTACGATTTGGTTTCGTGTTGTAGAAGTTGACGCAGATGTTAAATAAATCACTATATCCCCTTTTACTTAGCTCCAAATCCTTAACTAGCTGATTGAAGGGATACTTTTGATGCTGAAAGCAATGAAATAACTCTTTATGGACGTTCTGTATAAAGGCTCGACAAGTCGTATTCTCTTCGATTCCTATACGCAATGGCATCGTACTGGTAAACATGCCGAAGGTGGTTTTATATTTTCTGTGGACTCGGTTGGATACCGGATTCCCTATAATAATATCTTGTTGATTGTTCAATTTATACATGTATAGCGCATAGGCCCCGGAGAAAAAAGAGTTTAACGACACTTGATTCTCAGCACAGAAACGATTTACGGCAAAAGTTAGCTCTTCCGAAAGCTTGAACGATTTTCTTGCGCCGGCAAGATCATCGGAAGCAGCCGCCAAATGATCGGGAAGACTTGCAAACTTGCTTTTCCAGTAGCCTTTATCCTTTTCCATTCTTTTAGAAGCAAGGTAATCCTTCTCCCATCCGATGTAATCAAGATAGGAGAAGTCTGGATTAATCGCAATGGATTCGTTATTGGACAATTTCGCATAATTGTCTGATATCTGTTCAATAAGAATCCCCATTGACCAACCGTCAGATACGATATGATGGGCCATTATAAAGTATCCGTATTCGTTATCGCTGAACTTTAACATTGCAAAATAGTATAATGGGGTGTTGGTTAATACAAATGGCTGGCTTACTTTGTTTCGTAACCAGCGGTCATATTCATCGCAAGCGTTATCCAGGGAACTAAAATCGAAAAAATCGATTTTAGTTCCTGCATATCCGTTGAGCCTCTGATACACTTCCCCATCGCTTTCCGTAACCTGCATTCTTAAGCCTTCATGGCCTTGCACAAAACAATGTATCGCTTTTTCGAGAATACCTGGATCAATCTTCCCTTTTATGCGCACAGTCCCGCCAATATTGTGTACGGCTGTTCCTTGATATATTTTTTCGATATACCAAATTCGTTTTTGAGCATGCGTCAGCGGATATAAATGATCCAAATTCACACTCGACAAGTTCGCTCACTCCTCGCTGATTGTTTCACTTACGCTCTATTGCTGCCTATTAGCGGTTCAAGGTAAGCTCACTTTCTTGTAGTGCCGTCAAATGCACTTCCAGCTTCCTTATTGTCTTTAATTTATAAATGAGATAAGAGATTGAAATATCTTCCTGCTCCATCAGATCTCCTATATGATCTTCCAATTCCATCTCCACTTTAAATGCAAGCAGTGAATTGCCGCCTAGTTCAAAGAAGTCGTCATCTATTCCGATTCCTTGCGCATCCAAAATATTTTCCCAAATGTCCAATATAATCTGTTGCATCTCATTAACAGGCTCTGCTTTATCGGCGCTTTTGAATGGTACATAGGAATAGCCTGATAACGCCTTTTGGTCGAGCTTGCCGTTCGATGTCAACGGCAAGGCTTCCAGATGGACATAGTGTGACGGGATCATATAATCAGGTAATTCTTTGCCGAGGAAGCTTCTGATTTCCGCTATATTGATTTCCTCGCATACCAAATAAGCGACCAAAGATTTATCCCCTGACGAATCTTCTTGTGCAAGGACTGCTGCTTCCTTTACTCCCGGGTACTTCTGCAGAGCAGCTTCGATCTCGCCAAACTCAATACGGTAACCTCTAATCTTGACCTGATCATCGATTCGGCCCAAATATTCGATGCTTCCATCCGAAAGCCATCTTCCCAGGTCGCCTGTTTTATACATAACCCCTTCTGATGCATAGCTGTTCGACACGAATTTCTCTGCTGTAAGCTCCGGCCGGTTCAAATAACCTCTTGCAACACCGGCTCCCGATATGCAGATCTCGCCGATCGCTCCCACCGGCATAAAGTGATTGTTAGAATCAACAATGTATATGCTGGTATTATCGATTGGTCTTCCTATCGGAACGGAAACACCGGTATCCTCCGACTGATTATATTTGTGAATCATGCATCCGACGACCGTTTCGGTTGGTCCGTACTCATTGAATATTTTCAGACGGTTATTAAACGCTTTGTTGGTACTTTTCGCCAAATCAACCTTTAGGTCTTCGCCGCCGACAATAAGCTTGCTAACCGAAGTATTGGCATGCTTCATATCCTTCAATAATTTCAAATGCGAAGGCGTCAATTTGATAATGTTAACTTTGTTGTCCCGCAGAATCGTATTCAGAATAAACTCTTCTCCGTCGTCTTCATAAATAACGATCTGGTTGCCACTTATTAACGGTGTAAAAATAGAAGTGACGGTAAGATCGAACCCTATCGATGAATATAGCGCAAACACTTCGGAGGAACTGCTGATATATTCTTTGTGCGCCCAGCTAATATAATTGACTAGCCCTCGGTTTTCGATCAGTACTCCTTTTGGATTCCCCGTCGAGCCTGAAGTATAGATGACATAGACTAAATCAGCAGCATCATTACTATTGCTCAAGTTAGAATTGTCGGAATGGAAAGAGGCCTCGTCATCTACATCTATCCACTCCTCGGTAAAATCGATGCTGCCTTGCTTGCTGGCTGCTGTCATTAATATCGATGTTCCGCAGTCCCGCAGCATGTATTGAATACGATCTGTCGGAAGGCTTGGATCGATAGGCAGGTATGCCCCGCCCGCCTTAAGAACGGCCAGAATGCTAATTACCATTTCCAACGATCTGTCCATCATGATCGCTACGATTTGATCTTGTTTTACACCTCTGGACCGCAGCGTTCTAGCCAATTGGTTGGCCCGCTCATTGAGCTCCTGATAAGTCAGCTGCTTCCCTTTATGTTCAAGCGCTATTCGATCCGGTGTGTTGCACACCTGGTCTTCGAATAGGGATTGAATCGTTTTATCCTTCGGAAACTCGGCCTTAGTAGCATTGAACGCTTCTCTGATTTGCCGTTTTTCTTCCTCTGTAATCATTTCGATTTCGCGCAGCGATTGCTCTGGTTTGAGCGTTATTGCCTCCAAAATGTGAATAAAATGATCGCTCATTCTGGTAATCGTTTGCGCTTTAAATAGATTCGTGTTGTATTCCAGTTGGAACTCGATTCCTTCTTCCAACTCTACTGCTTCCAGCGTCAAATCAAACTTGGCGATCTTCGATTCAAATGGATAAGCTTGAATATCCAGCTCGTCCAGTTGCAATTTCTCCATCTCCATATTCTGCAATACAAACATCGTATCGAATAATGGATTTCGGTTAATATCCCTTCTCACTTGCAGCTTCTCGACTAGCTCCTCGAACGGATATGCCTGATTCTCATAGGCCGCCAAGGCACCTTTCCTAACCTCTTGCAAAAAGGACAAGAACGTTTTAGTTCCTTCAGGCGCATTTCTCATGGCAAGCGTATTTACAAACAAGCCGGTCATATTTAGGACATCGGCATGAACTCTTCCCGCAATAGGCGACCCTACTACTATATCGTTTTGTCCGGAATATTTGGAGAGCATGATGTTGTACGCCGCCAGCAGAACCATATATAGCGTACTGTCTGTCCGCTCGGCAATTTCTTTCACTTTCCGTGCCATGCGGGCATCCGCCGTAAAGCTCAAGCGGCTTCCTTCGAACGTTTGTACTTCCGGTCGAGGGTAATCGGTCGCTAGTTTCAGTACCGGAATTTCTCCCTCGAACACTTGCAGCCAATACTGCTCCTGCTTATTTATCGAATCCGTGCCCATTTGTTCTTGCTGCCACACGGCATAATCTTTGTATTGCACATTCAGCGGGGACAGCTGGTTGCCCCGATAGAGCTCCATGAATTCACGAACCATGATTGTAACCGTTACGCCATCCGAAATAATATGATGCATATCTATCATCAGGATATATTGATCCTCGGCCAATTGAATCAGCTCTGCCCGGAATAGCGGAGCAAGACTTAAATCAAAAGGCTGAACAAATTGCTCGATTCGCTGCTCGATCTCCCCGGCGTGCGCAGTTGTACTTTTCAGTGTGAATTTAATATCGTTATTAATTTTTTGTACCGTTTCATTGTTGTGGACTTCAAATGTAGTGCGTAACAACTCGTGTCGGTCCACTAAGACCCCGATCACATTCTCCAAGCGCTGCTTGTCGACTTTTCCTTGCAGACTCAGCACAACCGGAATGTTATAAGACGTCGTGTTTCGTTGAAGCTGGTTCAACAGGAACATACGTCTCTGAGCGGATGATTGCGGGTAAAATTCCCGTTCTGCCGCAGGCTCAATATGGGTGCTGTCAGAGCTGCTATTGGCGCCTCTAATATAGTCGGCAAGCTCCGCCAATGTAATATTTTTAAAAATTTCGGCTAGCGGAAGCTCTACATTATATTCTTGATATACTTTGTATACTAACGAAATGACATTGAGAGAATGGCCTCCGCTTTCCAGAAACCTGTTCATTCTACCAACTTGCTTGAGCCCTAATATTTCGCACCATAACTCGGCCAATCTGCTTTCGATCTCGTCTGCCGGTGCAATATAGCGCTGCTGCTCCGGTTCCGGGAGTGCTTTATAGTCAAGCTTCCCGTTCAGACTCATCGGCAGTTGATCGATCGCAATAAAATATTGTGGCACCATATAGTCAGGCAATTTCAATGCAATGAACTGACGGAATTCATGATTTACCTGCTCTTGCGGTTCAATCACACCATTAAGAACATTCAGTACAACATAGGCACAAATATACGTAGTTCCTTGATCGTTTTGTTTGGCAATAATGGCTGCTTCTTTAACTTTAGGATGGAGCAATAGCGTATTCTCTACTTCATTCAGTTCGACCCGGAAGCCCCTGATTTTGATCTGGCGATCGACCCGGCCAAGAAATTCAATGTTTCCATCCTCCAATACCCGACCGAGATCACCCGTACGATAAATAATATCTGTCGGATCGTTATTGAACGGATTAGGAATAAACCTTTCCTTATTCAACTCATCATTATTGTAATAGCCCAAGCTTCTATACGGGGTACGAATATAGATTTCGCCAGTAACGCCTTGAGCACAAAGCTGCAAATCCTCATTCAATATAGCTACCCTTGCTCCAGAAATCGGCTTTCCGATTGGTATATTGGGTTTAACTACATCTTCAGGCTTAATGCGGTGAAATACTTTGGCTAATGTCGTTTCTGTTTGTCCGTACAAGCTCACCAGTTGGACTCGTTCATCCATGATTTCGTACCAGCTAACAATATCTTTCGGTACGCTCCTCTCCCCTGCAAGCAAGACGTACTGCAACTGTGGATAACGATCGCTCGTCAGCGACTTCCCGTTGATAAGCTTGAATAGACTCGGCGTACAATGGATCAAGGACACCCTGGAGCTTTCGATCCATTCCATAAGACTGTTGCTTTCCAGCATCATTTCTTTACTTTCAGGTATGCATATGGCTCCGCCCGACAACAGTGGGACAAAGATATCTCTAAGCAGCGGATTGTGGCATGGAGAAGTGAACTGGCTGACTCTCGCGTCTTGTGTAATACCGAATTCTTCGATTTCCCATTCAATAAAGTGCAGCAGACTCTCGTTCCGTCCTACTACTGCTTTAGGGTTACCCGTGGAGCCTGAAGTAAAGAATACATACGTTTTATCATTAGGTCCGTAAGACTGTTCTGGCCTTACCTTGCCATTGAATTCATTAGCCTGTGTATCGACATGAATAATGTCAAGCTCCTCGGTCCAGCCTTCATAAATATCGGAAAAGGACGCCAGCGGGTCATCTGTTAGAATGTATTTGGTCTCGGTGGTCGAAAGCATAACTTTAATTCTTTCTCTTGGATATGTAACATCTATAGGCATAAATACGCAGCCGGATTTGACTATCCCTACAACGGAGCAGATCAATTGAATTTTATCATGCATGAAAATACTGACAAACGTCCCTCTTTCCAAGCCTTTCGCCAGCAATGCATGTGCGATTACATTGGACCTCTCCTCCAGCTCGGCATAGCTTAATACTTGGCCTCGATACTCTAGGGCGTTCCGCTCACTATGCTCATCGAAAGATTTGAATAAGCGCGATTGAATCGTATTAGGTGTCATCTTAAATCATTCCTTTTCGATATGATAAAAACCCCTTGAAGGCTTCAAGGGACTCACACGTAAATATGAATTAATTTGGAAGGACTGCATACTCGAAATTTTTGTTCAAGGATAAGGAGTTCTCCTGCAGCTTAACCATATTGGCGTATCTGCCATTCAAGCTCATCAGTTCGTCATGGTTTCCTCTCTCTATAATCTCACCCTTATGCATAACCAGAATGCAGTCCGCTTGACGGATTGTGGAAAGCCGGTGCGCGATAATAAACATCGTTCTATTTTTAACTAAAACCTTTAGTGCCTTTTGAATAATCGCTTCGGTTTCACTATCGATATTTGCTGTCGCTTCATCCAATAACAATATAGCCGGATTAAAAGCCAGTGCCCTTGCAAAAGAGATTAGTTGACGCTGCCCGTTAGAAAGCGTGCTGCCTCGTTCAATAACCTCTTCGTCGTAACTGTTCGGCAGGCCATTCACAAAACCCTCAGCCCCCACCTCCCGAATCACTTGTTTTACTCTCTCAAGATCAATACCTTCATTGTAAAGACTTACGTTAAACTTAATATCGCCTGCGAATAAAAAAGGATCCTGAAGGACAATACCCATATGCTTCCGCAGCTCTTGCTTGGACATGCTTGCAATATCCCGGCCATCGATCGTAATCGAGCCTTTGTTCGGTTCATAGAAGCCTAAAAGCAAATTCATAATCGAGCTTTTGCCTGATCCTGTATGCCCTACAATTGCAATTGTTTGTCCTTTTTTCACTTCGAAAGAAATGTCCTTTAATACGTACTCTTCCTCTTTATAAGCAAAGGAAACATGATTGAAGGCGACATGCCCCTCCGGTCTGACGAACTCTTCAACAGCTCCCATGTCAATCCCGTCTTCATCGATAAACTTAAATACGCGTTCTGCGGATACTAACGAACGCTGAACACTTGTAAGCTGTTCAAAAATACCGTTGATAGGAGCAAATAGCCGTCCAAGATAATCAACAAACGCATATAAAACGCCAAATGAGATAGCCGTGTGCAATGAAGCGTTACCAAAGTACCACAGCAATGCAACTACAGCTAATGCCCCGATAAAGTTCGTTATATTTTGAGATAAAATGCTGGAAATCCGAAGCTGTTTCATTTGATGAACGTAGCTGTCCTGCGTCAACTTCTCGAATTCATCTACACGTTCTTTCTCTCGACGAAATGCTTTAATGATAGGCATGACTAAAATAGATTCGTTAATCATGGCATTCGTTTGGCTCAAACGTTCTCTGATGACTTGAAAATATCCCTTGGAAAACTTGAAATGAAGCCTCATTAAAACAAAGAACAGCGGAAGGAATATTAAGCAGAGTGCAGCCAACGTCTTGTCCAGCATGAACATAAGCGTATAGATACAAACAAGGTTTACGCCGTTAACAACGAAATTGTTCATAAAGCTCATAAACAAGTCTTTGATCGATTCGGTATCGTTCGTAATCCTTGTGACAACCTGTCCTACAGGCGTATTGTCGAAGTAGCGAACGGGTATCCGATGAACATGCTTCATTGCATCTATCCTTATTTTACGAACAACGCGCAAGGCTATAGATTGCATCATGTATCCGCTTACAAAACTGAGGTAGCCACCGACAATCAGTAAGCTAGCATAGAGTCCTATCAGTTGTATGACAGGATTCACATCATGTTTATAGAATGTAACCACATCATTAGACGATAGCTTTATTTCTTCAGCAGCATTCGCAGCTGTTATAACAAGTGTATTATCCTGTTGTTTAAGTTGCACCTTCGTCCACTCGGGATTCAGCTGATCCGTAGCGATCCAATCCGCTCTTATATAGGCTTTATCGTGAAAATCTACATATTTGGTCCCTTCCGGCACTTCTGCATTGCCAGCTTCGTACCAGTCCAATTCGACAATCGAGCTAATATGCCGGTCGATAACCATCTTAGTAATATAAGGCCCGCTAAGCTGAGCCGCCACAGCGATAAGCAAAATAATTAAAGCGAATATCATTTTTTTTCTGAACAATAAAATATAGCTAGTCAATCTTCGCAAGACGGAAGGTTTTTTTATCATCATAGCGCTTCCTTTCCTTCACTCAAAGCCTCCATTTGTTGGCGTTCATACTGCTCTTTATACCAACCATTGCGATACAACAACTGCTCATGCGTTCCTTCTTCAATGATCTGCCCTTGATCCAGCACAACAATCCAATGGGCGTGACTTACCGCAGACAGTCGATGCGCCGTAATAAATGTTGTTCTGCCGGCCGTTTGCTGCCGAATGTTTTTTAAGATTAGGCTTTCCGTTTTTGCATCTACTGCGGATAAGACATCGTCTAAAATCAAAATTTCAGGATTGATGAGCAACGCCCGCGCAATGGCCATTCGTTGTTTTTGACCGCCGGACAGCATAATGCCGCTTTCGCCTATAATCGTATCCCAGCCTTCGCTCATTTGTTCGATATCTTCCTTCAGGCAGGACAGCTCGATCGCGCGTAGAACCTCGTCATCAGTGGCTTCGGGATTGCCCATCGCAATATTATCCCGAATACTCTTGGACAATAATAAATGATCTTGCGGTACATAACCGATCCAACTGCGCACCCGGTCCAGAGCGACCTGCTCGATCGGTACATCAGAAATAAACAGTCGCTGCGGCTCGATAATATATTGTCTAAGCAATTGCTTTAACAGCGTACTTTTTCCACTTCCCGTCCGACCTACAATCCCGAGCGTCTGCCCCTGCTCAATGCGGAAGGAAACGTTTCTCAAGCTGTCGCTGGAAGCCCCCGGGTAACGAAACGTTAATTGCTTCATCTCGATACTTGTCGGCACGCTTACCGGTACCAGCTCATTAGCGTCCACTACATCCGGCTGCTGCTCCATAGACTGCTCCAACCTTTCTAATGAGGCGCTTCCTTGCTTGAGCATATTGACGAATTCCCCGAAATAAACCATAGGCCAAATGATTAACCCCAAAAACATGTTAAAAGTTATCAATTGACCTAACGTAATCTGATTATGAAATACGAGATAGGAGCCATAACCGTTGCCGATGACATAACTAAATCCAACCACAGTCATAATAACGGGTTGAATCAACGTGTTCGTAAAAGCTGCCTTCATGTTTTTCTTCATCACATCGTCTGTTACACGTTCAAAGGCCTCAATATCTTTTCGCTCTTGCACATAGGAACGAAGGACGCGCAGACCGGAAATCGACTCAATCACATGCTGATTCATATGACCAAAGGCTTCCTGGACATCCTTGAATCGTCTTCGAACGACAACGCCCAGCTTACTTACCGTATAAGCCAGTAGAGGCAGGGGCAGCAACGATGCTAGCATTAACTTATAATCAACATACACAATCATTGCGACAAAAACGATAACCGTCCCGATAAACGTGAACACCAGTGTCATTACACCACCACCGGCGATGTTTGCAATAAATGGTATATCATTATTGACAAGCGCCATTAATTCTCCCGTGCGGTTTCGCTGGAAAAAGGAAGGCGTCATTTGGGTCAGGTGTCTCATTAGGCGGCCTTTAAGCAACTTCTCTAATTGAATCGCATTTCCAAACAGCAAATAGTGATAAAAGAAAATAATAACATATAGACTGCAAGACAACGTTGCAAGTAAAATAACGGAATTGCTTAACTTATCGGCCGTAAAGGTTTCGCTGCGAATTTGATCTATTGTTTTGCCAATAAATCTGGGCGGGATCAGAAACGCTAGATTAGCGATGATTAATAGCGAGACGCCGATTAAATAATGGATCCATCGTTGTTTAATAAACCATTTCAGCTTGATGATTAGAGACATGGAATACCTGCTCCTCTACCGTTTTTACGATCTTAATTCGAGCTTCTTTCGCTCGATGCTTTCATATCAATGATGACCGGATAGGTGCCATATTGACCGAAGTTAATTTTCTTATCCAGCTTCTCAAAAACGATTTTATGCTTGAGCAGTAGAATTCGATAAATCTCGACATTCATAGCGCAAACAAAATAGTCGACTTTGTACTTTTTTGAAAATCTGAACATAAAATCGACGAACTTCGAAAGAAAGCCCTGATTTCGTTTATTCTCAGTGATCGCCATCTTGCCGAGCTCGAATACCGTAGAACGCTCTTGTATATTTTTCACTGAAGGATGGTCCGCGAACGGATAATAATATTCCAGGTTCGTTTCCTCTTTTGGAATGTACGGCAACACTTCAATGGTACCGATGCTGTCATTATTCTCATCCACCATTAGAAAGCGAATACAATTTTTCGATTCTTTCGGTTCGAAGGTAACTCCGCGTTCCAAGCATAAGTCAGAATAAATTTTTACGAACGTGTCTTCTTCCGCTTTGGTTTTAACTTGAACAAACAGCGGGTAATTGTTGTCCTGCTCCATATTGACCTCCTATTATGAACGAACTAGCTTCATTACTTGATCCACATGCTCGAACTCATCCGCCGATCTTAATTCGGTTAGAATGATGACATTCACACCAAGCTGAAGATACTTTTCAAAATAAGCAGCTACATCCTCATAGCTGCCGACCAGGAGCGGATTATTTTGCCCGCCGCTCGTAAATGCGCCCATCCAGAAAACATCATCATGCGTCTCCGAGCTCAATCCCAATTCAGCCATCTGTCTTAACCAGGTCGACTCGGAATTTAATTTCACCTTCGTATGCAACATCCCTAGGAAGCTTTGAGGATACAGTTGTCTTGCAACTTCCCATGCTTCGGCGCTTGTTTTTCTTGTAATAATTCCGATTTCAATTCCGACCTTAAGCGATGGATAGTTTATTTTACTCAAGAAATTTTGTTTGAAATGCTCTATAGGCCCCGGGTGAGTCATCGCAACCTGCGCTAATTTCCCGGCAAGCTGAATAGCTGCATCCGAAGAGCCCGCAACATATATATCCGGCATAAGATGCTTCGGAACTGGAGTTCCCAGGTGAAGCTTATTATAGTTATAATAAGTACCTTTGTAATCGATTGGCTCATCGGATTCAAGCAATAGCTTTACTACCTCAATATATTCTTGAAGTCTTTGATAACGCGAAGGGTGCTCCAGCAGATCCGATATTTGCTCCAATTCGTGCTTTGCTGCACCTGTAATCATGTTCAAATTAACTTTCTTCCCATAGATATAAGTAAGGCTCTGTACCTTTTTCACAGTAGCGACAGGGCTGTTGTAACTGGGGAGAGCGGCAATAATCGGAACAAAATTGTTGGTGTGCTGCAGAACATTCGATGCCAGAATAAACGGATCGACCATTAAATGATTGAAGTGAAAGAGCGATCCGTCGTAATTATATTTTTCTGCAGTCGTAATGATCTGTTGAACTTGATTAATATATTGTGACGATTGACTGTAATTGATATTTGAAACATTGCAAAAAACCTCAAATTGATATTTCAACAAGTCTCACCCGCTCAGTGGTTATTGGTATGGATATCCGTGTAAAGCTTACGCTTGAACCATATCGACAATCAAATTAACGAAGTCTTTGAATTTATTTATTTCTCTCATCGTCAATGCATCGTCATCAAATTCGATTTCGAATTCATCTTCTATTGCTACAATCAGCTTAATATAGTCCAAGGAATTTAGTCCGAACTCGTTAAAATCTCTCTCCATATCAATATCAGTAGTGTTAAACAGTCCCTCAACGATTTTCAGCAGTTTTTCTACAACATTATTTTCCACGGTAAAAACCCCCGTTATAGTTTATAGGTTCATTTCTTCTTGAAAACGCTTCGTTAACGAAAGCTCTTGCTCATATAAATCTAGGAGCAGCTTTTTTGATTCTTCCAATTTCGATTTAAAATATTTTTGCGAGTTCTTATACATGACGCGGCCAATCTTACTCGTTACAAGGACCCAATATTCATGATGATCGTTGTATAGCTGAGACAGCTTATTATAAGAATCGGTACTTATTAAATTTATATCCAATGCATATTTCAAAAGCATCAAGATCCTTTTTTGCATGGTAACGCCTCTTTTAATCTGCTGAAGGAACCACATGAATTGTTCTGGTTCCACCAGCAGGTGAACATTTTGCTCATTAAACATTTCAGCATATTTCTTGATGGCAATTAATCCTTTATAGGATTGTCCTAGGCTATCCATTGCTTCCGTGCCTAAGATGTCGGTTAATAATGAATCGATTAACGATTTGGAAACTTCCAGCTTGCCATTCGACCAATCATCTCTTAGACGTACGCAGTGAATAATAGCTTCATTAGAATCCCCGAGCGCGGATTGAAACGATTGGGAAAACTGTGTATTATCCAACTCGTAATAATCAATCGTTCCAATCTGTACGCAGTCCTCTAATAATTTAAAGCCTTCCGAGTCGTATCCATAAATGAATGATGGATGGACAAATGTCGTTTTGTTAAAGTCAGCGCTGCCAGGGAAGTAATAGCGGTTCATATTAAGGAATACATAATAATTGTCATCGATCAATGTACAAACCAGCTTATTAATGTCACGTTCCTCGTTAACAATGATGCGCTTTTCCTCAAATATTGAGGTTAGATCCGGCCTCTCGAACATGACATCAATGTGTGAAGACAAGTCGTTATGATGTACAACTGCTCCTTCACGATGGACGTTAAGCGTGTAGGCCCATTTATAAAAACATGGCAGACCCTCAAACTGAGGGTCATGTGCAGTCAATATGCCGATTAGATTATTGTTGACACAATCCAACCATAAGTCATTGTATGGCTTCACTTTTAGCGTCTTCAAACCAAATTACCACCTTTTAATGACGTCAGGAAATCTTGAATTCATCCAGAAAAACACCGAGTGTAATGGCGACAATGAGCATATCATTTTCAAAAGGCAAGTTCAGCTTGAAACCTGGCTGTACATACTGCTTTTTCAGTTTCTCGATCGTATCAGGATTAAAGAAGCCTTGGCTTTTAATCTTGTCGTACGACAGTAGATCGTTTATATACTCGACATCCTGGCGCAGCAATTCAGGGCTTCCCGGGGCAACGAATGTGTATTTAGGCCGCTTGATGATGTCGACAGGGACATTTTTTTTCGCCAATTGCTTCAATATATATTTTTCCTCGAAAAGCTTCAGCTTCAAGTCCGGCGGAATGACTCTTACAAAATCAACAACGTCTTTGTCAAGGAACGGATATCTCGCTTCCACGGAGTTCGCAAAAGCCATGCGGTCGCCATGATCCGCCAACAGATGTTCTGGCAAGCGCAATTTGTAGTCAATATAGGAGCGCTTATGAAGTATATCAATGTTATCGATCCGTTCTTTGTTGATGACCGGATGATTCAAGCAATTGACATCACTATAAAAGCTGTTTATTTCATTCGAATACAGCTCTCGTTTCGTCGATTCGTATTCATAGTATTGTTTCTCGTAGAAGAAATTCTCGTCTCCCCATAGATTCCTTCTAATTTCAACCTCTCTCGGATCAGGTTTATTGCCTGCATTGCTTGGCGATTGCGCTCTCATTTTGTCAAACCGATACCCTACATATCCTGCAAACAGCTCATCGGCACCTTCACCGGTCAGCACCACTTTGATGTTGTTTCTTCTGACAGCTTGCGACAATACTAAGGAAGCCGTATTATAGGTTTCCTTCAGCGCACTCTCCGAATGCCGGATCGCTTGACGCAACCTGGTTGAAATATCCGCAGGCGAGAACATCTCCTCGCAGTGATTGGATTGAACATGTCTGGACATCAACCATTGATAATTCGATTCGGAAATCATCTTATCTGTAAACGCAACGGAGAACGAGTACTTGATGCTCGGATCGATGCCGTGAATTTTTGCAGCAATGATGGAAGAATCCAGTCCTCCACTTATATAGAAGGCCAAGGGAACATCCGACATCAGACGATACTTGACCGCTTTGGTGAGCAGGTCATCCAGCTTCTCGATGTAATAGCTCTCATCCATCGGCCGTTCCATTTCATGGACTTTAGGATATATGAGGTCCCAATATTCATCATCTTTTACCCGGCCGTCTTTGATTTCCAGTTGGTGTCCATTCTCAAGGCTATAAATATTATCAAAAAAAGTTCGAGGAGCGATTAATCCAGGGAAAGTCATCATCTGATCCAGAGCAACCAAATCTACTTTCCTTTGAACCGACGGATGCTCCAGAATCGCTTTAATTTCGGAAGCAAAAATAAATAAGCCATCTACTATCGTGTAGTAGAATGGCGCGATACCCATATGATCTCGGGCACAAAATAAGGATTGATTGGTCAGATCATAGATAGCAAAAGCAAATTGTCCGTTCAGTGAATTAACGAAGTCCGTCCCGTACTCTTCATATAAGTGTAGAATAACCTCGACGTCGGAATTCGTTCTAAACTTATGCCCTTTCGCCACCATCTGTTCTCTTAATTCGAGATAGTTGAATATCTCTCCATTGCAAATCAATACTTTCGTATTATCTTCATTAGCAATCGGCTGCATCCCCGTTGTTAAATCAATAATACTGAGTCTGGCAAAGCCTAGTGATACCTGTTCGTTCTGATAAAAGTCTATGCCATCGGGCCCCCGATGGCTCAGCTTTTCGATCATATTTAATATGATATGCTTCTCGATTCTATTCTCATTTCTAATATCATAAATTCCCGCAATTCCGCACATATGCTTATCACCTTTTAATTGATTTTTGAGTTTTATAGAATAGCGTTGAAATCCAAAATACTTGCATTTTGATCTTGCTCAGATAAGATTTGAATGTCGGACAGCTTGATATCCAAGTTATTCACAACAGCTTCAACAATGTTTTCAAAATGTTCGACCCACTTCTCGATCGTGGTCGCTTTGAACATTTGAGTATTATATTCAAAGTTGAATAAAATATGATCATAATTGTAAAAAGATTCCAATCTGAAATCAAATTTCGAAATATGGTTGTGAAGATCCATTGATGTAAATGTAATGTCTTTCGTCGTAAATTCAGGGAATTCAACGTTTTGCAAAATAAACATCGTATCGAACAAAGGATGTCTGCCATCATGGCGCTGAACAGGCACTACCTCAAGCAATCTTTCGAACGGATATTCTTGATAATCAAAGGCTTCTAAGGTTCTCTCCTTGACTTCATTCAAGAAATCGCTGAACCTATTATTTCCTTTTGGATAATTCCTTAAAGCTAAAATATTCACGAACATGCCAAGAACATTTCTTAAATCCGGATGCTGTCTTCCCGCAACGGCCGTGCCGACGGTAATGTCCTGCTCCCCTGTGTACTTGAATAGGAATACGTTATAGGCAGCCAATAAAAATACATAAAGGGTGGTGGAGGTTTCCGTCAGTCTCTCTTTTATTTTGTTCGTTGTTTCCTGGCTTAGAACAAATTGAATCTGTTTTCCTTTGCTTATTTGCTCTTTCACACGAGGATAGTCAGTCGGCATCTGTAATGCCTTCGTTTCTTCTTCAAACATATTCTTCCAGTAATTTTCCTGAGTTCTAAAACGCTCGGATTGAAAATAATGGTATTTCTGCCACTCGCTATAATCCTTGTATTGGATGCTCAATGGCGGCAATTCCATGCCATCATAAAGTGCGATGAACTCTTTCAGAAAGATGCTTAACGAAAATCCGTCCGAAATAATATGATGCATGTCAAAGATAAGCAAATGCTCCTCGTCGCTTATCTTCTGTACCCCTGCCCTTAATAAAGGTGGCGACTTCAGATCAAACGGCTGTATAAATGACTCCACCAATTCCTCAATGTCATCTGCTCCGTTTAATTCACTAATTTGAAGATTGGCGGCGGGCATAATCATTTGTACGGCATCGCCATTAACAACGTCAAAAGAGGTTCTTAACGATTCGTGCCTATCGATCAATTTGTTAAATGCAGCCGTACATCGTTCGATGTTGAACGGCCCTGAAACTTTAATAATCTTAGGTATGTTGTTGATAATATTACCGCCACCATATGCACTCGTTATATACTGGCTATACTGTGCAGATGACAAAGCATAATGCGGCTTATGCGGGGCCGGAGTAATTGGAACATATTGAGTCGCATTGGTATTAGCAATGCATGCCGCCAATTTTTTGATAGTCCCGTTCGTAAACACATCCCCGATTGATATCTGAATCTCAAAATGCTCATAGATTTTAGAGACGAGCTCCATCACATTCAATGAGTGACCGCCCATCTCAAAAAAGCTCGATTCGCTGCTTATTGGACTAACTTCGAATATTTCCTCCCATATTTGAGCCAGTTTCTTCTCCATTTCGCCTTTAGGCTCAACATATTCGCCTTTCGGAGGCGCCGGCAAAGCTTTATAATCAACCTTGCCATTTACATTCAACGGCACTTTTTCTATTGCCATAATGTGCTGTGGAACCATATAATCCGGCACGTTCATCTTCAGATGCTCTTTCAAGCTCTGGGCCTCTGCGCCGCCGACTACATAAGCGCACAAAAAGAGCTCGCCATTGGAGCTTTCCCTTGCCGTGACTACGACCTCTTCTACACCGCTTGTTTTCATTAGAATCGACTCAATCTCCGAAGGCTCGATTCTATAGCCCCTTATTTTAATCTGACGGTCAACTCTCCCGAGAAATTCAATATTTCCATCCGGAAGCTGTCTTCCCAGGTCGCCCGTACGGAACAATAAATCTGCCGGATCATTATTATAGGGATTAACCGTGAATTTCTGTTTTGTTAATTCTTCATTATTGTAGTAGCCCAGACTTCTGAATGGCGTCCGAATATAAATTTCGCCGGCAACACCTTCCGTACAGATTCTGCCATCGTTGTCCAAAAGGATAGCCCGTGCCCCCTTTATTGCTTTTCCGATGGGAATCGCGTCTCGATTTACATCCGAAGGCTCAATCATATAATATAGCTTCGCCAATGTCGTTTCCGTCGGGCCGTATAAGTTAATAAGCTGAACACGGCTTCCGACCGTCTCGTACCATTTTTCCAATAACTTCGGAATTACTTTCTCGCCTGCCAATAAAATATATGACAGGTTTTTAAACACCTCCCCATTTTGCACGCCGACAACAATATTTTTAAACAAGCTTGGGGTACAGTGAATTAAAGCAACGTCTGCGTCATGAATCCAGGCGTGCAATTGCTTCGAATCGAGCAGAACGACTTTATTATCCGGGATACATATCGTCCCTCCCGAACATAGCGGCACGAATATGTCCCGTAGAAAAGGGTCATGGCAAGGAGACGTGAATTGGCTAATTCGCGTCCCCGGTTGAATCGATAACGTTGCTATTTCCCAATCAATAAAGTGCAATAAGCTCGCATTTCTACCTATAATTCCTTTAGGCAAGCCGGTAGTTCCGGACGTGAAATAGAGATAGATCCTATCATTAGGCTGATATTCAATAGAAGCCTCGGGAGGCTGCACAGCGCTTCGATAGATGTCCCCGATCTGTGCAGCTGCCACTTGCTGATTCTGAGATGTAAGTACACCCGCAAAAGCATTGGCATTCTGTTCATCCGTAATAACAATAGTCGTATTAGTCGAAAAAACCATTGTTCTTAATCTTTCGACCGGATAGACCGAATCGAAAGGTACAATGGCGCATCTCGCCTTTAAAACCCCGACAATCGCAACGATCAAATCGACCTTATCGTCAATTAATAACCCGATAAAATCCCCGTTGCCCGCTCCTCTGCTTATAAGCCAATTGCGAATGAGATCGGATCGTTGATCCAGCTCTCCATAGCTTATAATCTGATCCAAATATTCGATTGCCACTTTATCCTTGTACATTATCAAATAATCGATCAGTTTACTTTGAATGGTGTTTTGCATCTTATCCTCCTATAAACGATATTCCTCGTCTTTATACGTATTCGCTTTCCAGATCCCCCATCAAGCTGTCCAAGTAAAGGTTCCGTTCCTGAGGATTACTGATATCGATTTGGCGGATAGGAATATGGGATTCATTAACAACAGATTTTATGATGTTCGATAAGTACTCCAGTATTTTCTCTACATGAGCATGTTCGAATACAGCCGAGTTATATCTGATTTTAAATACTAATCCTTCCTCAGCTTCTACAATGATGTTGAAATCGTAGTTGGTTTGCTCATACACTTCCACATTGGCAATGGTAAGCCCGCACTGCAGCCCAGCGCCTGAGTTTTTCAAGCCTTCCTGTATAGGATAATTCTCAAAGACAAGAATATGATCCAGCTGAACGGAATCTCGTTGGATTTCATATAACGGATAATAGCTATACTTCTCCGATTCCAAGGATTCAGTCTGTATACGCTTTACCAACTGATTGAACCGCATTTCCCCTTCACACTGCACCCTAATCGGAAGCGTGTTAATGATTAGGCCGATCGTCTGCTCAATTCCCTCCAGCCCCGTCGGTCTTCCGGAGACGACAGAGCCGAACACAACATCCTGCGTATTATTTAATTTCTGCAGCAGCACTCCCCACACCGCTGCAACAACAGTATGCAGTGTCGACCTGTTTTCAATCGCTAACTGTTTCAACTGATTCGTAATGTCCGGGCTCAATCTCAGGAATTGATCCGTCATCGCATCGCTTTGGTCAGCATGCAATTGGGCTCTTCCCAGCATGTTCTTTCTCTCATAGCCTTCAAGATAGTTGCTCCAATACGATGCGGCTGCCTCTTTATTCTGTCCGTATAGCCATGTGATATAATGGCTGTACTGATACACAGGCCCCAGCTCAATGCTTCTGCTATTAAGAAGACCATCGTAGATCTTGAATAGCTCCTCAGAAAGAGCGGCCATGCCCCAACCATCCAAAATAATATGATGGTAGCTGAAAATGAGCTTATAGCTCTGTTCAGACGTTTGAACAATTGAAATTCTTAATAGCACGTCATTTTCCAGATCAAAATTTCTCTTCCGGTCCTTTATTTGCAACGATTCAATCCAGTGGTTCTGTTCGTCCTCAGAGTAATGCGTAATATCCTGATAACTAATAGGCGATCTTCTTTGTCTCATTACAACCTGCAGCGGTCTTGTATGTTTACGGTACAAGAACTGCGTCCGCAACACTTCATGTCTTTCGATCAATAAATTCAAACTTTCTTCAAAAAGCCTTACCTCAATGCTGCCTGATACATCCAGCACAAACTGTTGGAAATAAGCGGCTGATTCCGAAGCATGTGAGGTATGGAACAAAATCCCTTTCTGCATTGGCGACAAATCATAAATATCCTGAATATTGCCGTCCGATAAAAACTGCTCTGCTTCTTCTTTCCGCAGGTCCTTTATCGTCAAATCGCTTAAGGTTAGCTCGATACCTTGCTTGGTTGTACAATGATTGATAATTTCCTTCAAATGCTTCATAAAATTAGACATGAATAATTGAATCGTATCCGCCTTATATGCCGCACGATTGAAATCAACGGAGAAGATAAGCTTTCCTTTGTTTATCATCCCGTTAATTTCAAGCTTATAGACTCGTTTCATGCTGGTGCTAATATTATTGCTTGTACCGATATCCGATACTTCGAATACTTCCGATTGAATGTCCTGATCGAACTGTCCTAAATAGTTGAACAGGATTTCGGAGGCAACGGTATCGCTCAAGCCGTCTTCGGCTGATAGATACTTGTTTACGCCATAGCCTATCCCCAGATTCGGTATGCTTCTTCCCATCTCTTTAATGGTCTTAATATTGCTTGAGAGATCCGGTTTTGAAACATCCAATATTACAGGGAATAAGGATGTGAACCAGCCGACCGTTCTTGATATTTCAAGCTGATCGGATAACCGTCCATGGCTTTCTAGGTCAATCTTGATTACCGATTGTTGGGTCCATTCTTTCAAGGCATTGCCAAGTGCCGTTAATAAAAGATCGTTTATTTCGGTGCCGTACGTCTTATTGGCGTGCTTGGTTAATAGCTCCGTCTCTTCGGCTTCTAGACTATCCGACATACGCTGACTGTCAGTCATTCTATCTTCTATAATCTTGAAATCCTCCGGCACCGGGTTGCCCCGATACTCGGCTATGTTTCTCCAATAATCCATCTCATTAGCAAAGGATGCCTTATTCAGGTATTGAGCCCAATCTTTAAAGGAATCCGTCTTAGATGAAAAATGCAGCGGCTCCCCATTTAACGCTTGCGTGTATCCACGGTCGAAATCTTCTAACAGGATCCGCCATGAAATACCGTCAACGACAAGATGATGTACGATAATGAGAAGGTGATCCCCACCCGTCATTTTGAACAAGCCTAATTGCACTAACGGACCTTGCCGCAGCGATAAGCGGCCTTGGAGCTTCTTCATTGCATGCAGCAACAGCTCCACAGCATTTTTTTCTGCCGTATAATCATAGGTCTGCAGATCATAAAGCTGACCTTGAAGGCCCCTATTATAAGGCTGAACGGCAATGTCCTCTTGTTTAAATAGCATCCGGAGCGCATCGTGATGCTCCGCTATTTTATTGAATGCGGCTTCAATAATACCTTCTTCGAAGCCAGCCTTTCTAAATAGCATGACCGAATGGTTATAGTGATGCTGGTCCGCTTCGAATTGATATTGATCGAAGAACCATTTTTGAATAGGAGTCAGCATTGCCTCGCCCTCAACGATATGCTGTGCGATCACTTTCTTGCTTTCTTTGATGTGAGGACTTAGCATAGCGATCGTCGGATGTTTGAACAAATCGCGTATATCTAGCTCCAAATGGTGATTCCGCAAACGGGACGATACTTGAATAGCCTTAATAGAGTCGCCGCCGAGCATAAAGAAATCATCATATATGCCAAGCTCCTGAACGCCAAGAACCATTTTCCACGTATCCGCCAATATTGTTTCCTGTTCGTTTCTCGGCATTTCAACGTTATGATTCATAGATACTGGCACTTCTATCGGGCGGTTTTTCAAAGTGACTCGATCTACTTTTCCGTTGGGCGTAAGCGGTATGCTCGATAGCGGTACAAACAATGACGGAACCATATAATGAGGCAGTCTGCTACTCAGATAGCCCCTAAGCTCAGTCGCATCCGTCAGGTGGTCCGATACATAAAATGCAACCAAGTGTTTTTCCCGCGATTCATCGTTATAGTCGACTACAACCGCTTCCCGAATTAAGGCATGCTTAAGCAAAACGCTCTCGATTTCCCCTAATTCGATTCGGTATCCCCGTATTTTGACCTGGTAATCGTTTCTTCCTGCGAACTGGATAGACCCGTCAGGCAGAAGCTTTCCTAAATCACCGGTTCTATATATTCTTCTTGGGCCCATATTGGCTATAGATGCTTCTACGAATCTCTCCGCCGTCAATTCATCTCTATGCAAATATCCGCGGACAACGCCCTCTCCGCCAATATAAATTTCCCCGATTGCCCCAACCGGCATCAGGTTAAGCTCCTGATTTAAAATGTACATTTGGGTGTTCGCAATTGGTCGGCCAATATTATTGTGATTGGACTTGCCTTGTACCTTGCGTATGGAAGACCAAATCGTTGTTTCGGTCGGACCATACATGTTATAGATTTCAGCGGATGTAGATTTCCTTACATGTTGGATAAGCTCGTCAGGCAACGGCTCTCCTCCGACTAGAATCGTCTGCAGTGATTTGACGAACCGCTGAGACTCATCGTCTTTCAATAAAATGTTCAGCCTGGAAGGAGTCGTCTGCATCATCGTAACCGGCTTTAATGCCGAAACTCCCGCTTCTGCCTGCGCTAACGATTGTTTGAATTGGACCAAATGCTGAAGACTATCCATTACTTCCGATTCTTGAATACCGAAATCGATCAAGCAAGCGACTTCATCGACTCCCGCAAGGCTTAGCTTCTTCACCATCTCCATACAGCTTTCAGGAGTACCCATCAACGAGGAACTTTGCCAATATCGCTCGAATGCAACCTCAATTAATGAATGAATAACCTCATCTTCCGAGTAATTGTAATCGTCAATATTTAATTGAAGCTCCTCTGCCAAATTTTTGACCAAGCTTATACTGGATCGCAAATAATCGCAGAAAGGCTTCTTCACCTTAGCTCTTACTTCATCTATGTCCTCGCCAATGAACGTATGAAGCATTAGCGAAACCTTCCCTGCATCGGCAGGGAAACCATTTTCTTTTAATGCATTTCGATAGGCGTTTATATTTTCTTCAAGCTTAGTTACATCTTGACCAAGCATATGCGTTAATACATTGGCTCCAATGCTGCCCGCCTGAACGAAAGAATCCTTATTGCCTGCGGTGGTGACCCAGATTGGGAGTTCCTGTTGCAGCGGCCTTGGATAGGTGCGTACTTCTATTTTCTTTCCATTGCCGTTTAATTGGTATAGGCTTTCGCCTCTCCACAGACTTTTTACTTCTTTTATTTGCTCATACATGGTTTTGGCTCGATTATGATAGGCATCCGGTTGAAGGACAAAATCATCGGCATGCCAGCCCGAGGCAAAGGATAACCCTACGCGGCCATTCGATAAGTTATCGACCACTGACCACTCTTCGGCAATTCGAGTAGACGGATGAAGCGGTGACACAATACTGCCTGAACGAAGCTGAACGTTCTCCGTAATCATCGCAAGCGCTGCCGAAATGACGGATGGATTAGGATATAAGCCTCCAAACTCATGGAAGTGGCGCTCCGGGGTCCATACCGCTGTAAAACCATGCTTATCCACATATTTAGAGGACTCGATAAGCAGCTTATATTTATCTTTCTCCGCTTGATAATTGTAGCTTGAGAAGAAGAATAAGCTGAAATCCAAATCCATTTTAGGCGGAGGCAGATACCGGTCATAATTCAGCTTGTATTCATCGCTGGCTCTTAATATAACCTGCATGCCGCGAGTCAATGTCCAGAACAATTCCAAGATGGATATGTCGAATGATATGGTTGTGACGGAAAGGAATACATCATCCTTCTTGCAAGGGATCTGCTGATCCATCCCGACAAAAAAGTTAATGACATTACGGTGATTGACCATAACGCCTTTAGGATTGCCTGTCGATCCGGAAGTGTAGATAATATAAGCCAGATCGGCAGAAGTGTTGATTCTGCTGCTATTATCCGTTGAATTTAAGTGTGCCTTGTCCTCCGCCTGTTCGAATACAATATGATCCAACTGCTCGCCGGAATGCTGTAAAATATGCATATAGTTCTCTTCCGTAATAAGCAGCTTCATCTGGCTATCGTGTAATATATATTGAATTCTCTCGGTAGGAAATGCAGGGTCGACTGGAACATAGGCCGCCCCAGCTTTCAGAATGCCCATCAGAACAACGAGCATACGCTCCGTCCGCTCCATCATAATACCTACCAAGTCGCCGGCTTGAATGTGGTAGTCCGACTGGAGATAAGAAGCCCACTGATTGGCACGCTCATTGAGCTCTCGGTAGGTCAATTGCTTCCCTTCATACAAAATGGCGATTTGATCCGGTATCTGCCGAACCTGCTCCTCGAACAATTCCTGGATCGTCTTATTATGCGGATATTCAGCCTGTGTATGGTTAAACGCTTCAATGACTTTAATCTCTTCTTGTGTAACCATTTCAATTGCGGATAACAGCTGTTCCGGATTGCCTACCATCGCTTCCAATATCTTGGCATAATGACCACCCATCCTGGCTATCGTTTCGCCTTTGAACAGATTGATATTATACTCGAATTGCAGTTCAATCCCTTGTTCCGTCTCCGTTGCTTCTATCGTCAGATCGAGCTTAGCAATCTTCAAAACATATGGATAAGACTGAATCTCTAATTCATCCAGCTCGAGCTTTACGGCATCCATGTTCTGCAAACTAAACATCGTGTCGAACAATGGATTGCGGCTTGCATTCCTTCTTACTTGCAGCTTTTCTATCAACTCTTCGAACGGGTACCCTTGATTTTCGAATGCAGCCAGTGCATTCTGCCGGACCTCTTTCAAAAACGCTAGTAAGCTTTTGCTTCCGACCGGAGCATTTCTCATAGCCAGCGTATTAACAAACAAACCCATCATATTCTGAACGTCGGCATGCGATCTTCCCGCTATCGGCGACCCTACGACTATATCATGTTGCCCCGTATACTTGGATAACATAATGTTATACGCCGCCAGCATGATCATATACAGCGTACTGTCTGTCCGTTCTGCAAGCTCGTTCATTTGTTGCGTCAGACGAGCATCCAGCATGAACCGCAATCTGCTGCCTTCAAAGCTTTGCATTTCCGGACGCGGATAATCGGTCTGCAGCTCTGCTACCGGGATTTCCCCTTCAAACAATTGAAGCCAGTATTGCTCCTGCTTCTTCATCATTTCTGAGCCCAATTGCTCCTGCTGCCATACGGCATAGTCCTTGTACTGCACAGCCAACGGAGTAATTTCGTCCCCGCGATAAAGATCCATAAACTCTTTCACGATAATGTTCATGGATACGCCATCCGAGATGATATGGTGCATATCCATCATTAATAGATGATGATCTTCAGTGAACTGAACCAGCCCCGCTCTGAATAAAGGAGCTTTACCCAAATCAAACG
This sequence comes from Paenibacillus sp. ALE2, assembly GCF_054113385.1. NCBI lineage: Bacteria > Bacillati > Bacillota > Bacilli > Caryophanales > Paenibacillaceae > Paenibacillus > Paenibacillus sp. ALE2. Next base: position 2,340,871 of record NZ_CM134213.1, on the reverse strand, counting down.
GTTGAATAAAGCGTTCGAGCAGCGCTTCGATTTCTTCCTCGTTTGCGTTATTGCTCTTAAGTTCAAAGTCTACTTGCTCATTAATGAATTGTACGGCTTCATCGTTTCGTATTTCAAATGAAGTACGCAGCAATTCGTGTCTATTTACTAAAGTTTGAAAGGTATGTTCCAACTGCTGCTTATTCACTTTACCCTTCAAGCTTAACATGCATGGCATATGATAGCTTTTACCGTCACGATCAATTTGACTTAAAATCAACAGCCTTTTTTGAGTTGAAGATACCGGATAGCAATCCGCCTTATCCGCTTGCTGAATGAAGCTGTAAGCAGAATGGCTTCCTTCCTCCACCCTCTGTGACAGCTCCTGAATCGTTGGATAATCGAATATATCTTTCAATGGAATTAGGACATTCCATTTTTTGTGTACCGCCGATATTAAGGTAATCGCCTTCAGGGAATGCCCGCCCAAATCGAAGAAACTGTCTTGAACGCCGATTCGCTTGGCCCCAAGAATTTCCTCCCATATCACCTCCATGCCCTTTTCGGTTTCAGTAGAGGGTGGAATATATTCATTGTGTGTCTGAACATCACCGTCCAACGCAGCTAATGCCTTACGGTCCAATTTCCCGTTCGGCGTTAAGGGCATTCTCTCCACGCGTACAAAGCGTGATGGAATCATATAATCAGGCAGCATTTTAGATAAATAGCTTTTAACTTGGGAAAAATCGTTTACTTTGTAATTCAAATAAGCTGCTAAATGCTTATCTCCCGTCCCATCATCTTTTGCAAGAACCGCTGCTTCTTTCACTTCAGGAATTTGCTGCAGCACCGATTCGATTTCTCCCAGTTCGATCCGGTACCCTCTTATCTTTACCTGGTCGTCCATACGACCTAAATATTCAATATTGCCATCTGGCAGCCATCTGCCCAGATCCCCTGTCCTATACATCTTTTCGCCTTTCGCAAAAGGATTAGCAACAAACTTCTCCGCCGTGAGCTCAGGCTTATTCAAGTACCCTCTAGCTACTCCGTTCCCTGATATGCATATCTCGCCTTTGATGCCCACTGGCATCAGGTGATTGTTGTGATTGATGATGTACATTTGTATATTATCAATCGGTTTGCCTATAGGAACAATTCCTCTTGTCTGATCCGTATCGCAGCAGTTGTAGTAGGTTACATCGACAGTTGCTTCCGTTGGCCCGTATAGATTGGCGACATTTATACCTATCAGCTGTTTCGTTTTTTCTGCATTATTTGCTTTTAGCGCTTCACCGCTAGTAAACAAATACTTCAAGCTTTTCAAAGCCGCTTTGTCCTTCGAATGCTCCAAATGCTCTAAGAAGCCGTTCAGCATCGACGGAACAAAGTGAATGATTGTCACTCCATGCTCGCTAATTGCATGTTTAATCATTTCAGGATCCTTTTCACCGAAAGGCGGCAACATAACTAATTTCGCACCAACCATTTGATACAAGAAAAGCTCCCACACCGATACGTCAAATGTATATGGTGTTTTTTGCAAAATAACATCTTGTTCCGTTATTGGATACATATTTTTCATCCAATTAATCCGGCTGACTACGCTTCGGTGCTCGATCATGACACCTTTCGGCTTCCCCGTTGAGCCCGAAGTATAAATGACATAGGCAAGATCCGTTACCTTACTGAAAGCCGGCAAATCCGATCTATCATATTCATCGAAGTACCGTTCGTCCAGACATATTATTTCGCCGGCAAATTCAATCGTCTGCTTATACTTTTTTACCGTAACAAGCAGCGCCGCGCCGCAATCTCCCAGCATGTATTGAATTCGGTCTGTTGGAAAGTTCGGATCGATAGGTAGATAGGCTCCTCCGGCTTTCAAGATCCCCATAATGCCTATCATCATTTCCAATGACCGATCCACTATAATGGGGACAAGAGCTTCCGCCCCCACTCCAGCGTCCCTTAACTTCCATGCGAATTGATTGGCATGAGCATTCAGCTCTTGGTACGTTAACTTGTAGCCTTTACATATAACGGCAACGTTATCTGGCGTCCTTTGTACTTGTTCTTCAAATATTTGATGAATCGTCTTTGTCTGCGGGAACTCGGTCTTCGTATCGTTAAAAACGTTCATTATTTCTTCGAACTCTTCGGGTGCAAGCAGTTGAAGCTCGGATATTTCCCGATTCATATCGTCTAGAACAGCTTTCAAGACGGTATCGAAATGTTTACATAGCCGTTCTGCGTACAGGCTGCCCAGTGCAAAATCTTGAAATACCAAGCTCATCTCCACAGTGTTTTCTTTTTTATTAAAAGAAATGATCAGCGGCTTATTTGAGCTGCGCATACCCAAAGGATGAATATTCTCAAGCAGCACCACTGTATCGAAAAGATCCTCCGCTCTGAGATTGCCTTTTGTCGCTTGCGATTCACTTAACAATGCATCCAAAGGCAATGCGTGGTATTTATAAGCGTCCGTTAAAATATCTTTTAGCTTCAACAAGTAATCTTTAAAGCTATCCGAGTCGGAACAATCCGAACATATAGGAATAAGCCGGTCGTTATCATGTTCATTCGGAATAGGCGAACCTGTAACCACGCTGGAGGAACCAGAATAATTGCTTAAACAGATCTTTGTTACGGCAAGCAAACTTGTATACAGCAGCCAATTGGAGCTTTTGCATATATCAATAAGCTTTGCGTATTCTTCCCCATCGATAGGATGGCTGTGTTTATATGCCTCTGTTCCATGGTCACCTACACCTATATTTGTAATCAAATGATCTGCGATTCGAAATTCGCTTATATTATTGAATTTTTCAAGCCAGAACGTTTTTCCTTTCACAAGTCCTTCGCTTGCCATGAGCATTCACTCCTATAGTCATGTTAGAAATTAAATTCATCGAACTCCAGTGCGGACGCCCCTGCAAATTGCAGTGTATCGGACAATTTGATTTCGCTAATGCTTTGGTTCGGATTTACGATTACATACCCCAAAATCTCAAGGAAGTGTTTCCCTAACTGGTTGATCGTGCTTTCTTTAAATAAATGTACAGCGTACTCAAGCTCCATGAACAGCTCGTTATTTTGTTCAATAATTAATAAACTGATATCATATTTTGATGTAGTCCGTTTTATCTCATATGGCTCAACGGAGACGCTTTCCATCTCAATTCGGGATGAACCCATATTCTGCATCACAAAAAGCAAATCAAAAATCGGCTGTCTGCTCATATCCCGCTGCAAATTCAATTTGCTAACCAAGTCTTCGAAAGAATACTCCTGATGCGTAAATGCCTTCATTGAATTGTCTTTTACTTGCATTAAGAAGTCAGCAAATGACCTGTTCGGACTAATTGCATTCCTCATTGCCAGAAGATTGATGAACGCCCCAACAACATTCTCGGTATCAGGATTCGTTCTGCCCAATATAGGCACGCCCACTACGATATCCTCTTGCTGCGTATATTTATGGAGCAACAGATTAAAGGAAGACAAGAAAATCATAAACAGCGTACAGTTGAATTGCTTTGATAGATCATTTAATTTATTCGTCAAACTCTTAGGCAGTATGAATTTCACTACGTTTCCGTCGTAGCTTACGTTCGAAGGACGCGGGAAGTCCGTTTGCATCATTAATCTTTCTACTGGTTTATTAAAGACATTCAACCAATATTGCTCCTGCTCGCTGTTGAAGGAGGACGCATTCATTTTATTTTTCCATTCAACATAATCCTTATAATGGACCCTCAGCGGCGCGAGCTCCTCGCCATGATACAGCCTCAACAAATCTCTAATAATGATCGTCATCGATACGCCATCGGAGATAATATGATGGATATCAAACAACAAATAGTACTTATTCGGACGAATACTTATTAATTTAACTCTCATCAACGGTGCTGCCTCAAGATCGAACGGCCGAATAAATTCCTTAATCGCGCTATCAATATCTGCCTCGGCATCATTGACTACTTCCAGATTGACAGATGCATCATCGGCAACCCGTTGGACAGGCTCGCCGTTAACATAGTGAAATGATGTCCTTAACGATTCATGCCGTTTAATTAAAGATTCGAATGCATGATTGAATCGTTGAATATCAAGCTGTCCTTCTATCGTCGCTACATACGGAATATTGTAGAACGTATTCTCCTTCTGAAGCTGATTGAGAATAAACATTCCTCTCTGCGTCGATGATTGCGGGTAATATTCGCGTTTCTCTACTGCTTCTATCACATTAGAGAATTCATTTTGTTTCGAGTTGTTGATAAATAGTGCAAGGTCCGCTACCGAAATATTTTTGAACACCTCGGTTAATGGAAGCTCAACTTTGAATTGCTGCAGCACCTTAAATATTAGAGACATTACATTGAGAGAATGTCCTCCGATTTCAAGAAACCTATCGTTTCTTCCCACTTGATCGACTTCTAATATTTCGCACCATAGCTCGGCCACCATTCGTTCCACTTCATTCTCAGGAGCGACATATTCCAACTGTTTCGGCTCTGGCAGCAACTTATAATCAAGCTTTCCGTTTAGGTTCATAGGCATTCTGTCTATCGGAATCAAATATTGCGGAATCATATAGTCAGGCAACTTCTGGGCAATTAAATGACGGATGTCCTCAAGCACCCTTTTTTCGTTCATCTCATTGTCTTGAAACAGCACCAAATAGGCGCACAAATAAGTGTTCCCTTGACTATTTTCCTTCGCGATCACGGATGCCTCTTTAACTTTGCCATGTACTAAAATTGCATTTTCTACTTCATTTAATTCGATTCGGAAGCCCCTGATTTTAATCTGCCGATCGATTCTGCCCAGGAATTCAATGTTGCCATCCGGCAAGAACCGCCCCAAATCACCTGTTCGATAGATGATATCGGCAGGGTCATCCCGATACGGGTTGACAATGAATTTTTCTCTGTTGAGCGCTACGTTATTGTAATACCCTAGGCTTCTATATGGCGTACGAATGCATATCTCGCCTTTAAACCCTTGAGGGCATAATTGTGCATTGCTATCCATAATGGCAACTCGCACCCCATTCATTGGCTTGCCGATCGGTATGTTGTCTTTCATAGAGTCTGCAGGCTTGATTCTATAAAAAACTTTCGCTAGCGTAGTTTCCGTTTGCCCGTATAAGCTGACCAACTGGATACGTTCTCCGATGATGTCATACCAGCTGACGAGATCCTTAGGAACTGTTCTTTCGCCTGCGAGCAGCACATTCTTCAGACTTGGGTATTTATTTGCCGTTAGCGAACTTCCGTTAATGAGTTTAAATAAGCTCGGCGTACAGTGAATCAGTGAAACATACGTTTTCTCTATCCACTCCATCAAACGGTCGCTGTCCAGTATCATCTCTTTGCTGTCCGGAACGCAAATAGTCCCCCCTGCGCAAAGAGGAACAAACACATCCCTGAGCAGCGGATTATGGCATGGCGATGTGAATTGGCTGACCTTCACTTCTTTCGTAATATGAAACTCCCTAATCTCCCAGTCAACAAAATGCAATAGGCTTTCGTTTCTTCCTATAACCGCTTTAGGCGTACCCGTTGAGCCCGAAGTGAAGAAGACGTAGGTCCTATCATTGGAATCATAGGATTGCTGCGGCCTTTGCAAGTAATGCTGCGCCTCTCCCACTTGCGTATCCACATTTATAATGCGGATTTCGTTATCAAAGCCATGAAGCAAACCGATATTGCGATCGTCTGTAAAAATATACTTCGTATTCGTCGTTTCAAGCATCGTTCGTATTCTTTCCCTAGGGTAGGTAACATCGATTGGGACAAAGGCGCAGCCGGCTTTTAAAATTCCGATCATGCAGATGATCAGATCGACTTTGCTATCCAGTAGAATCCCTACGAACGCTTCCTTTTCAATTCCTCTGCTCATTAACTCGCTTGCAATCTTGTTCGACTTTATATCCAACTCCCGATAACTTACCTTATAGTCTAGGAACTCTATTGCGATTCTATCTTGATTAGCATCAAAAGATTGGAACAACACTTGCTGCAACGTTTGATTCTTAGGTACAAGTGTATGGACATTCTCATTCAAGTACGAAAGTATGCTTGTCTTTTCCGCCTCCGTGTAAATCATAAATTGATCGATTCTGCTGGAGGAGACCTCGATCGCTTGATGGATAATATGAATAAAATATCCGACTAACCGTTCCATCGTTCCCGAAGCGAACATAGAGTCTTCATAGTGAACCAACAGCTCCAACCCGTCATGGAATAGCACCTGCAACGACAGATCAAAGTTTGTCATCTCCTGGATACTAAAGGAGTTCACCTTTAATTGATATTCTCCCGACATAATCTTGGCGTTCAGCGGATAGTTTTCTAGTACAAGAATAGAATTGAAAAAGCTGCCTTCCCCAGACTTTCTATATGAATTAATGTCACTTAACGGGGTGCTGGAATATTCATCATGGTCAATCAATGTCGTATTGTTGCGCTTCATGAGGTCTAATACCGTGACATCGGAATCCGAGTGAACCCTTACCGGTAGCGTATTAATAAAGAGACCTACCATGTCCTCTATGCCTTTAATTGCGGAAGGCCTCCCGGAGACCGCCATGCCAAAAAGCACGTCATTTAAGTTATTATATTTTTGGAGCAATATCCCCCAGGCACAAGAGAAGAGGGCAGCGGACGTAATTCTGTGTGTTTTCAAAAAACCGTTTATTTTATTTATTTCATTTTCTGAGAAGACGTAGCTTATTTTGTTAAGCTTTCTATACTTCGTTCTTACTTTATTGTCAACGGGAAGCGGCGTAACGGTATTAAATCCTGCTAAATAATTTTCCCAGTAGCTCTGTTGAGTTTGCTTTTCTCGAGCACCAATATACTTAACAAAATCCTTGAATTTGGTTTTCGTTTTCTTTTCCGGCTGTTTACCTGAATATAGGTCGTTATAATTTTCAAAGAATTCATTTAGTATAATCCCGTTGCTCCAGCCATCATAAATGATGTGATGATTAGAGATAATCATCTCATACTTATCATCGCTTAATTTGCACAGCGTTATCTTGAACGGTGCTGTGCTGATATCTATTTTTTGTTGCCTTTCGGCAAATTTTTGACCGTCAAGCTCCCGGCATTGATCATCCATATCCAACATACTGAGATCAATTATCTTTATAGGCAGCTCTACTTTTTTCAATACGATCTGAAGCGGTTTTTCAAGCTTAGTCCATCTAAATACAGTCCTCAGTATTTCATTGTTTTCCGCAACGATATTCCAAGCCCTCTGAAACACATCCGTCTTTATCGTACCCGAAATATTAAGACTCAGCTGTTCGAAATACTGCTCATGCTCTACATCGGTTAAATAGTGAAACAACATTCCTTCTTGTAACGGTGTAAGACGGTATATATCTTCCACATTCGACTTATCCAATTTTGTATCGCCCATAATCAGGTCTCCTTTATAAGATTTATTTAACAGGATTAATTTCCAAATATACCGCGTTATGTTTTTGAATGTATAAATTCCAATCAAAAAATCCCTTTAAAACCATCATTGGTTTAAAAGGGATTTTTTGATTGGAATTTATTGATAAATATTGATAATCAATTCTTAATAAGGCATAGCTTCGCCATTACGTTATTATAGTAACGTTAAAAATAAAGCGTATGTGATCTGAAATAATTCTCAACGTGCCGTAACATCGATTGAGTTTAATCAAATTTTTATCCATTTTTATTATATTCATTTTTATATTAAAATCAAGTTATTCTCAACAACTCTTCCAATGGATGTTTTTAAATTATACCCATCCTTGTATCTCTAGAATAGAATTAACAGCTTCCAATCACCTACTGGTAATGCGTAAAATAGTATCAATCATAATATTAATAATTCTCTCCTGATAGTTACTGGACAGTGAAAAGTTCTTAAAAGAAAAATAACCCAATCAAACGATTTTGAGGTCTCCTTAAGGTCTCACTCTTAAAAGGATAAAATCGCTGAAAAGGTTATAGACAGTAGTCTACCCCATTTCCGAGCGATTGACCATACCTAGGCTCAAAACTTTGAATGAACTTTTACTGCTCTTCCGTTCTTGTTTCTCTAGACAAGCTACGTTCGAATGGTTTGTCGTGATCGTCGTTGGCTTTATGCTGCGCTCCGACCATCTTGGTGTCACTTCGGTCATTCGGGATCTCTCCCTGAGTGGCCGCTGTTATGAACCGCTCCTTCACTTCTTCCGTTCTTCCGCCTGGTCTTTGCCCTCTTTACGTCAGATGTGGCTTCAGGTCGTTCGACGGTCTGCGCCTCTGCTGGTGATTCAGGAGCGTGTCGTCCTTGTCGGCGACGGGATGAAAGAGGCCAAGGAAGGTCGCCGGATGCCCGGCGTCAAGAAGCTTCACCAAGAATCCGAAAACGTCTCCAAGGGCGAGTATATTTTCCGCCATCTGTTTGGAGCCATCGGCATTCTGGTGGGGATTCCCGAAAATGGTTCTGTTGCCCTTGTTCATGAATCTGCAAGACGGCATCCAAACCATCCTCGGCTGGAAGCAAACAGGCGCTGAGCCAGAGAGGCCCTCCCATGTCGTTTAGATGATCGAACAAGGCTTTGAGGCCGCGAAGGGTTTCGGCCAAGCGTTGCTGCTTTTGGATCTGTATTTCTTATTGGTTCCAGCCTTACAGCGACTAGAAGCGTGCCATTCGAGTTCCGAAGCCCGAATGCATCTCGTGACAAAAACCAAGTCCAATGTCATGGCCTACGAACGCCCTCCTGCCAAGAAACCCGGGCGAGGCTGTCCTCCGAAAAAAGGAAAATCGGTCAAACTGAAGGAACTCTTCTCGACTCGTGTTGCCGATTTTCAAACCGCCATCGTTCCCCTGTACGGTAAGGAAGAGATGGTTGAATTTCTCTGCCTGGATCTGCTTTGGGGGCAGGGGTGGTATCAGGAATTGCGTTTTGTGTTGGTCATTCATCAGGGTCGCTACTCCATTCTGGTCAGTACGGATCTCACGCTTTCGACTACAGATATCATTCGCTTATATGGTTATCGCTTTAAAATCGAGTGTACGTTTCGGGAAATGAAACAGGTCATCGGAGCTTTCGGCTACCATTTCTGGAGCAAGTCCATGCCGAAGCTGAACCGCTTTCTGAAGAAAGAGGAAGCCCACCCACTCGAAGCCGTACAAGACAAACAGGATCGGTGCCGGATTGAACAAACGATTCAAGCGATCGAAGGGTTTGTGATGTGCCAGTGGATCGCCTTGCACTTTTCAAGCCGGACGCCAGCGTTATTTTTCCGCTATGATACACCGCATCCTTGCCGGGAAACGATTCGTCCTGACGACTCTCCAGCAAACGAAACCAGTTCTTCTGATAAAACAGAAGGACGAAAACCAGCTGGAACAGCCGAGCACAGCTAAAGCCAAATCGTTTACGAAATCCCGCTTGGTGCAGATTACCAAACAAAGCGGTGTTTTTCTAATTTGCAAGAAGGGTATTCGAATCCCTCAGAGCCCAGTTGCTACAAAGGTTCAAGTTGATTTGGGCTCTGGTCGAGTAGACGTGAGCCTCACGGTTCACGTCCCTCACAGATCCGTACGTGCCCAATTTAAGGCATACGGCTCCTCATATCATCGTTTACAGATTTGCAATGATTAGCCATAGATATCTACATAAATTTTGGGCTCGGGTAGAGGGTTACGTTTCAGAAAGAGATTAAATTTGTCATACGTGAAGCTTCTTCTCTGGCTTCTACGATTCATCCATTTAAATAACGCTTTGGTAATTTTGAAATTTGTATACGGACAGCGCTCGACTGTTGTCGGTTATCCCGTAATAGCGGTAATGTCCTGTTAGTTTCGCCCGTATTCTTTTCATTAATTCCTTCACGTCTTGATGGCGCTCTGCTTTCAACCATTCTTTGAAAGTCTTCACTTTTGACTTAAACTTCTTTCCGCTTGTTTCCCTCTTTACTCTGAATTTGCCCTTGTTGCTTTTGCTGCAGTAGTGAGTAAAACCTAAGAAGTCAAACGTTTTGGGCTTCCCTAACCCTTTTCGTTTCCGGTTTTCTTCAGCGAAGCGTCCAAATTCTTGAATTTTCGTTTTCTCTTCTGCAATTTGCAAATCGAATTTGGCCAGACGCTTGATTAGTGCCGCATAGAATCGCTCTGCATCGTCCTTGTATTGAAAACAGCACACGTAATCATCGGCGTATCTGATCATCCTTGCTTCGCCGCGACACGCTCTCTTTACTGTAATCTCGAACCATAAGTCCAAAGCATAATGCAGATAGAGATTCGCAAATATCGGCGAAATCAGGGATCCCTGAGGAGTGGCGGTTTTTGTCGGTTCCCATGTGTCCTGTTCCATAACCCCGGCTTTCAGGAAACGCCAGATTAGCCTTTGAATATTAGGGCCTGCTATTCTCTCTCCAAGGAATTTCATGAGCCATTCGTGAAGAAGCTACGAATGTCAGCATCCACGATATAACTGGTTTTCCCATACTCGATGCTGCGATTCAGTGCTTTGATGGCGTCATGACAGCTTCTTCCCGGTCGGAAACCGTAAGATAGGTTTAGAAAATCCTGCTCGTAGATGGCCTGTAAAATCTTGTTCAATCCCAACTGCACGATTTTGTCCTCGTAGGAAGGGATGCCGAGCGGCCTTTTGCTCTTTTCATCCTTGGGTATATAGGTTCTTCTTACGGGCTGCGGTCGGTACCTTTTCCTTTTTAGCCGCTCTGCCAAGTCCTTGATGTTTGATTCCAGATTTTCCTCATACGCTGCTTTTGTGACTTGATCGACATCCGTTGCTTTGTTGCCGTCCAATTCCCGATGGCATTGCGTCAGCATTTCCCCGTTCAAGAGGTGATACAGCGATGTGAATAGCTCTTTTGGCTTTTCGTTTACAACTTTTGCTATTCTTGCTAGTTTTGTTTGCACTTTTGGCCTACTCCTGTGCGTAGAAAATGTGTCCTTAGCAAAAGCGGTGATACGTCACTGCCTTCCCTCTACCGACATTACTCGGTTTCATCGGTAATACGCCGTGATCCGACTCCTCGTCCATCATTTGACATTCTCCCTTGTGATCGGTTGTTTGTCATACTTCCTTTCCGAAGAATGGACAGGGTTTCCCAAGTTGCTGTGAAGTCATTGTATAGCATGTCTGGCTCTTCGACCCCGGGAGCGCTCGTTCATCCTTGCCTTTAACTTAACGCCTGAATGAGTATTGTCTTCCGTACTTTCGAAAACGTCGACCTCTCCGCTTTACTCTTTTCGGGGCTCAATCACTTTCAGGCCTACTACCTAACTGTCTACGCTTAACGTCTGGAATTACTTCCAACCGTCCAAGACTCGCTATTGGTGGCTTGGCTTGCCTTTCCAAGCAGAATTTCCACCTGCTAAACTTCACAACCTAGGCTTGGTCGCACCGAAAGTTGAGATTAAAACATAAATTTATTCCCTTAGAGAAGCTAGATGAATCGGCAATCGAAAGCGAACAAAAGGAAAGTTAATTGTTATTTTTGCAAAAAATAAACATATGTGCTAAGCTTGTATCTGAAGTGAATAGCATATATGTTTAAGACTTAATAAATTAATTAACCATTATGAAGATGGGTGTATTCCTAGTTATGCGATCAATCTATTATTGCTGTTCTTTAGAGTCTTTGAAGAGTGGGATAATTTTAAACCCAAAAGTTATGAAAAAGCTCATAAAAACAAGCATTTGGGCTGAGGGGAAGAGGGGATTACATCCAGTTATAGAAGAGCATTTTACGAAATGACCCGTAACATGGGCGGGATAAGCTTACAATCCTCCTCACCATACGAAGGGGCACGGCGTTTTCCAAGATTAATTTTGAGATTATTGATCATTCCGATAAAATACTGTTTCGTTCCATTTGAAGCCACGTCCACCGGAAACTTGTTAAAGATCACGGGGATCATCAAACGAAACGAAAAAACGTAAGCACCTATATTCGCAAGTATCAAGTGGGAAGGGTCTCGACGGGCTAAAGATGAACCATTCCCCAGAACGCCAACTCGATTAGCCAAGGAACAACAAGAACAGTTTAAACGAGTCATTGTTGACATTCATTAAGTTGGGTTAACAGCAAAGTTCATTTGGAACAGGCAATATTATTTGGAAAGAAGATGAGCAGTATACCGCTGAGATTTTCTTGGCTTTTCTTCAAACGGTGCTGAGCGTGTATCCGTCAGGAAAAATCGTCATGATTTTGGACAACGCGTCCTTCATCCTCCGATGCAGCATGACTACCTTAAACTATTATATGGCATCTTTAATGGGAATTCCTGCAAATGAAATGAACCCTCTAGTTTAATTTAGAGAGACTTAAGTAGTAACGATGAAACAGCATATGACGACACTATAGGAGTGAAAATAGTGAAAATAGCGAAAAAAAGTCTGTATTTAGGTAAACCTGATATTGGATGTTATCCAATTCATGCCAACATGACGTCTATTTTATCTAATCATCCTTCGTATAAAAATTGGCTATTTACAAATTACATGCAACTAAGGCTGGATTTATATCAAGCTTCTGATTCAAGTATTGCAGAAGAATATTATATGGAATTTTATCAGCCGCTTATGAGAGAATATCATCCATTATTAAATATTCATAGTTTGAGTAGAAAAATTATCCATATTACAGATATTAACATTCTTGATTTTTTGATTAAATCGGTACAATGTGGAAATTATATATATGCATTAATTGATAGACAATTTATATCTGAATACAATATGAAGGAAAGTTCGATGCATGATTTATTTATTTATGGTTACGATCTAGACAAGAAGGTGTTTTATATAGCTGATTATTTTTCAAGTCCATTTCCTACATACAAACACTGCAAAGCCACTTTTGATGAAATAGAAAAGGCATTTAAAGAAAAAATCAATTATTCAGATGATCTTTGGGATGATATATTTGGCATCCAAATAATCAGTTTGAATAAATGGAAAAAATATGAATTCAACTTGGAGTATTTCATGCAGTCTTTAAATGATTATATAAATTCAACTAATACTGCTAGGAAATTTGAATTAATTGAAGGCATACCTGCAAAAATGCCGGAATTGCAATTACACGGCAGTTTAGACCCAAAATTTGGGATGAGTATTTATGACAGATTATGTGATCTTGCAGATTTCAATCCTCAGTTTCTGAGAGCGATGCACATCTTGTATGAACATAAAGTATGTATGACTAAAAGAGTTGCTTTCTTTGGTGAAATTGGATTACTTGATGGTGATTTGTACATGAATTATTTTATAGAAATTGAAAAGAGAGCAGAAACTTTGAGAAACTATATTATTAAACAGATACTGAAAAATAACAATTCCAAACGAAAAAAAATGATATCGATGATAACTGAGCTGGCGTCACTTGAACTTGAGTGCCTTGGGAAATTATCTCTTGCTCTTAAATAATAGGATCTTCAAGCTGGGGAAGTGAAAACTAAATTAGGGGTAAATATAATGCACTGGTATGCATATTTTGTGGAAACTGGGAAGGAAGATTATATAAAGAACAATATCGATAGTACTTTTGATAGTGATTTCCTAAGATGTTTAGTTCCAAAAAGAAAAATACCAGAAAAAAAGAATGGTCATTCTTATGAGGTTGTAAAGCCGATATTCCCAGGATATATCTTGGTAAATACAAAAATGAATTTTAATACGTATTATAAACTTAAAGAGATACCCAGATTATATGAACTTTTAAACTATAGAGGCATTAACGGGAAAAAGAGCTTTGAATATGAACCGAAAGTTGATGAGCAAGATAAATACTTTAGAAAAATTAATGAGGACGAAATTACGGTTCTGCTAAAACTATTAAATAAGGAAGATGTATTGGAATTTTCAAAGATTATTCTTATGAACTCAAAGGTGACGGTGAAATCAGGCCCTCTTAAAAATATGGAGAGCATTATTAAGAAGATCGATAAGCATAAGAATCGGGCAAAAATTTCGCTTGGTTTCTTGAATTCGGAAAGGACGATAGACGTTGGGATCGATATCATATGAGGGTAGGGTGGAATTGTGAAAGTATACGATAGCATTTGTTGTACGCTTCAAAAACACAGTATACATTATAGGACCATAATGCACGAATCAGAAGGAAATACCAAGCTTGCCAGTATCATTAGAGGGCATGATTTAAATAAAGCAGCCAAATCACTAGAGCGTGTCTGAAAACTCATCACTGAGTTAATTTGAAAATGGCGGCTATGTATACAAACGACAAGAATGACCTGGCCAACTTGTCGTAACGAGTAGCCATACGTCGAAAGTGTTTGATTTTATTGAAAAAGCACTCCACTAGGTGGCGTTCTTTGTACCGGTACCAGTCGACTTTCCATGGATTTTGGCTATTCGCTTTAGGCGGAATAGTGTAGGAAGCCTGCTTAGCTGTAATCCAATTTCGAATCGCTTCTGAACCGCAGGCCTTGTTGCCAAGAATACACTCTATATGGGAATTGAAATTTCTTTAATTGCTATAATTATATCAAGAGAGGGTCTGTATTTATCTTGCTCCAGCTCACTCAACGTTCCTTGAGAAATTCCAATTATATTTGCAAACTTTATTTGATTTAAGTTGTTTGTTTTTCTAATAGTTCGAATTCGTTAGTTCGAATTCGTTGGCCTATTGTAGACATAATTGCCCTCCTAAACTAAAAAGATCCCGATATATCATCGGGATCTTTCTTGATGTTTGTAAAATGACTAGTTCCAGACTTTTTTTACTGGTTCCACAGTTTTTTTATTGGTTCCATACATTTTTTACTGGTTCCACACTTTTTTATCACCAGACAATGAATTTAGAATTTTACTAAAGCTTATTCTACAGTAACACTTTTCGCCAGGTTACGTGGTTTATCAACATCATGACCTAGTGCAAGCGATGCGTAGTAAGCCAACAGTTGGAGAGCTATAACTGAAATGGCAGCCGACAGAATCGGAAGTGTTTTTGGAATTGCAAATACTTGATCTACGGATTTCAACAGCTCGACAGCATGCTCTTCATATGTGATTGCAAGCACGTCACCGCCACGAGCTTTGACTTCCTTAATGTTGCTCACGGTTTTTTCCAACACGGATTCCTGTGTTACCAAAGCGATAACTGGAATTCCTTCTTCGATCAATGCCAGTGTACCATGCTTCAGTTCACCCGCAGCATATGCCTCGGAATGAATGTAGGAGATTTCCTTGAGCTTCAGGGAACCTTCCTGTACTACAGCATAGTCTTGACCACGACCAATAAAGAATAAGTGCTTGTTGCTAGCAATTTGCTCAGCATAGGCTTTGATCGCATCTGCTTTACCCAACATCTCTTCTACTTGCTCTGGCAGTGATTCCATAGCAGCCAGCACATGAGCTACTTGCTCATCCGTTTGTGTGCCACGTACTTGAGCCAGATACAGACCCAACAGATAAAATGCAATCAACTGGGAAGAATACGCTTTGGTGGAGGCTACGGCAATTTCCGGTCCTGCCAGTGTAACCAACACATCATCTGCATCACGGGCGATAGAGCTGCCGACTACATTTGTAATCGCCAGTACATGAGCCCCGTTTGCTTGTGCTTCACGCAGTGCTGCCAATGTATCAGCAGTTTCACCGGATTGACTCACCACGATCACCAATGTCTCTGGTGTTACGATAGGAGAACGGTAGCGGTACTCGGAAGCTACATCGTTTTCTACCGGAATACGAGCCATACTTTCAATAACCGTACGGCCAATCAAACCAGCATTGTAAGCTGTACCACACGCTACAATTTGAATGTTGCGGATATTTTTAATTTGTTCTTCTGTCAGCTTCAGCTCTGGAAGAACAACTTTTTTAGTATCTTTATCGATACGACCCAACATCGTGTCACGGTAAGCCTTAGGCTGTTCGTGAATTTCTTTCAACATGAAATGCTCATAGCCGCCTTTTTCCGCTGTAACAGCATCCCATTCGACATGAATCATTTCCCGAGAAATAAATTGGCCTTCGATTGTCATTAATTCGACAGCATCACTAGTCAGAACAGCCATTTCGCCATCGTTCAAAATAAATACATTGCGTGTATATTTCAGAATAGCCGGAATGTCGGAACCGATAAAGTTCTCGCCTTCTCCCACACCAATAACCAACGGACTGGCTTGACGAACAGCTACCAACTTATTAGGCTCGTGCTCGGTCAGCACTCCCAGTGCAAAAGCACCGCGCATAAAGGTAATTGCTTTTTGTACTGCTTTAACAATATCTCCTTCATACTCACGCGCAACCAGATGGGAAATGATTTCTGTATCCGTTTCGGAAATAAAGGTATGACCTTCGCTGATCAGCTGTTCCTTCAGTTCCAGATAGTTCTCAATAATTCCGTTGTGAACTACAGAGAACTTTTGGCTCTCATCCAAATGCGGATGGGAGTTTTCATCAGAAGGCTTACCATGCGTTGCCCAACGTGTATGTCCGATGCCTGCATGACCTACCAACGGTGTACCATCCAGTTTAGCTTCTAGGTTCGCCAGACGACCTTTTGCCTTGGCTACTTGCAGTCCTGAATCTGTAAACACGGCAATACCCGCAGAGTCATACCCGCGGTACTCCAGCTTCTTCAGTCCGTCAATCAATACCTCTTGCGTATTCTGATTACCAATATATCCTACAATGCCACACATATTCGTTATCCTCCCGATCATCATTTCACAAGACGACTCATCACAGGACTAACGTGTGCGGTAGATTGTGGAATAAAGTTCATTCATCTATGAAGTTGTCAATGATAACTATAGAATTTACAGGCATCTCTTCACGAATGTAACGAAATTCCCAAACCGCGCACGCCAATGATGATGGCCGCACATTCATGAAATGAATCTTATAATTTAGGTTATAAAATAATTAGGGCATCTACCGGTGCGTTGTGTAAACAGTTGCCTGTTCATTTTCCGCTGCCGGTTTACGGGTTGATGCTTCACCGGAAGGTCCCCGCCGAATGTTTCGAACACCTTCACCTCGTCAGCTTGCTTTGTCGTGAACCGATTGCGAGCAACATCATCTCAACGGAATCTATTGCTTCTCCACCAAGTTCCCCCGCACAAAATCAAGCTCTGGCGCTTGTAATACGTTACCTCACAACCCTCGCTTTCTCTATCTGAGTCACAGCATCCCTATATTATATTCAGCAGAGCATCATTTGGCAATGACACTTTATTCATAATTACACCCTAAAGGCATTAAAGCATTAGTGAATAACCGCAAACGCGGTTGCCTGCTTGTGTTTAACAGGCAACCCACGTTTACAAAATTTTAAACTAATTCTTTTTTCACGACATCTACGATCTGTCCGACAAATTGCTCCAGCTCATCCTTATCCGGGCCTTCGGCCATCACACGAATAAGTGACTCTGTACCTGAAGCACGGACCAATACACGCCCATTATCGCCCAATTGTTGTTCCACCTGTTCAATCGCTTCTGCAATCGCAGGGTTCCCCTCGTAATTACGTTTGTCCTGCACACGTACATTTACAAGAACTTGTGGATATTGTTTCATAAGCGATTTTAGTTCGCTCATCTTCTTGCCAGAAGCTTTCAGGGTATCTACCAGTTGAATCCCCGTCAGCATGCCATCGCCTGTCGTATTGTGATCAAGGAAAATAACATGACCAGACTGCTCACCGCCCAGATTAAATCCACCCCGACGCATTTCTTCCATCACATAACGGTCTCCGACCGCAGTTTTTGCAGTCTTGAGAGCTAGCTTTTCAGTAGCTTTATAAAAACCGATATTACTCATTACTGTCGATACAATAGTGCTGTCCTTGAGTTTTCCAGCCTGGTTCATTGCATCTCCGCAAATACAGAGAATGTAGTCTCCATCAACCTCTTCCCCGTTCTCATCAATTGCGATTAGGCGATCGGCATCGCCGTCAAAGGCAAGACCAATGTCCGCTTTCAAGCGGCGCACTTCCTCTTTCAGCTTTTCAGGATGAGTCGAGCCGCAATGATCATTGATATTCAATCCGTTTGGCTCCGCGCCGATCGTATGCACTTCAGCTCCCAAATCCGCAAAAAGCTTCGGCGCCAGCTCATAAGCTGCTCCGTTTGCACAGTCCAATACTATTTTTAGGCCTTCAAAAGAATGACTGATTGTTGTTTTCAAAAACTCCAGATAATCGTAGCGGGAATGCTCATCTACAACAACCGTGCCCAATCCGCTGCCAATCGGACGAGGCAATTGGTCTTCTTTCGCATCCATGAGCTCTTCAATTTTCAATTCCGTTTCATCGGTTAATTTAAACCCATCGCCGCCAAAAAACTTAATCCCGTTGTCCTCAACAGGATTGTGAGATGCTGAGATCATGACACCAGCGTCCGCTTTCAATTGCCGTGTGAGATATGCCACCCCAGGCGTCGAAACAATACCTAGGCGAACCACATTAGCCCCAATAGACAACAAGCCGGCTACCAGTGCCGATTCCAACATCAGTCCAGATATCCGTGTATCCATACCAATAACAACTGTCGGTTTCTCTACATTACCTGCTAAAACATATCCGCCGCAGCGGCCAATGCTATATGCCAGTTCGGCTGTTAGTTCCTGATTAGCAACGCCTCGTACACCATCTGTACCAAAATATTTCCCCATGTAAAATGACTCCCTTTTTTTGTCTAATAATCTTGATCATTTACTACAGATAAAACATGTTATGGCTGACCGTTCTCCGAGGTTCCATTCGCAGAAGATTCTGCGCCGTTATGAGGACTTGTTTTATCCTCCGCAGCTGCGTTGTCCCCGGTATTTGCGTCAGAGTTGCCACCTTGATTGCCTTGCCCCTCCTGTGGCCTCTCCTGCCCCTTATCACCACTACCAGAGGGGTTTGATTCATTCTCACTATTCGGATTCGTTACAGCAGGCGTAGAAGGGCTCTCAATGTTTACCGTTGCCTTTAGTTGGCCGGCATTCCCGGCTTGCGTAATGTATTTAGGCAAGCCTACTTTTAGGGTAACCTCGTGTTGACCAGCCGCAAGGCCACTTACATTTGCCACCAAACTAACGTCATCATTGGTTAAATTGTTTACCAAATCCTGCGGGCCCTTCACAGTAACATCCATCGTCTTGCCTGCGGGTGCTATAATAGTCGCGTTAGCTCCATCTCCTGCACCTTGTAAAACGATTGGGATGCCTGACAGCGTCCGTTCCGTATCTGTAACTTCATTGGAAGGAACGACGGTCACCTGAATTTGTATTAACCCTGGCTCGATTTTATCAGAACCTGAGGGAGCTGCCAAATTAGCTTGAACTGTACGGGTCCCCGCTTCTGTAAATTGACTCAGATCGAGTGTAGCCGTGACATAAGAGCTCAGGCTGCTTAATACATCCTGTGATGCATATACCGCTGCTTCCTTCACATTTGCGTTTACTTTAGAAAGCGCCAATCCGTCTGGCAGCTCTCCGGAATAGACTATCTTGACAGGCACAGACTTCGCCTGCTGAGTGACCGGGATTTCAACTGACACAGTGGATGGCTCAATGACCGCACCTGTGAGTTCCTGCCCCTTTTTGTTATAGGCCTTCAGCTTTACCCGTTTCTGTTCAAACTTTTCTGAGATGCCATCCGTGTTAACAGCCCCTTGCACCGCAGTAACGGTATTCAGCTGGCTTTTGGGTAAGGTAACCTTTACCGTTTGAGGAGCAATCACAGGCTTACCGAGCTGTAGCCCCGCATCTGGACTACCCTTAGGTACTATAGATACATTAAATGATTTCGTTTGTTTTTCCTCAATTGTTACTGTAACACGGTTAGGAGTCATGGATACCAATTCCACCCCATCCGGCAAATCCGGTTCAAGTGACAATGTTTTAGTGCCTGCTCCTAAGCCGCTTAAGTTTAATTTTGCCTGATAATTATCCGCGAAAAAAGTAGTCAGGACAGAGCGCTGTCCTCTGACCTCCATCTTTACATGATCAGTGTCCATCGTAGACAGCACATATTTTGAATCATCCAGACCACTGGCCTGAATGGCCACATTATCAATTATTTTATTATTGTAGGAAACGGTCAATGTAGACGAAGGAGTACCTGTATCCAGATGAACCATTCCCCACAGCATTATAGCAACCGCAAGCGCCAATATCTTGGAAATCGTATTATTGTTAATCCATTTGTCCATCATGAATTTCCACGGCCTCCCCTCCGATTCCAGAATGAGCCGCGTTTTTCCTTCAAAGACGGTGTTGGCCGCAACTCCTCATACAGCTTGGAGATTAGGGATTCTTCCTTAATGTCACGCACGACCTGACCATTGATAGCCAACGAAATTTGCCCTGTTTCCTCCGATACCACGACAGTTACGGCATCCGTTACCTCACTCACCCCAATTGCAGCCCGATGACGGGTTCCCAACTCCTTGCTAATGAAGGGATTTTCCGATAATGGCAAATAGCAGGCCGCAGAGGCAATCTGTTTATTTTGTATAATCACCGCACCATCATGCAAAGGCGTATTGGGAATAAAGATGTTAATTAGCAGTTCAGAACTAACTACGGCCTGTGTCTTGATACCAGACTCCGTATATTCGTTCAGTCCTGTCTCGCGCTCGAATACGACCAATGCTCCTATTTTTCTACGTGATAAATAATTCAGCGCCTTAATCATTTCTCCAATTAACTTATTGATCTCTTCATCATCTACTGACGAACGCCCAAATAGTTTACCACGTCCCAACTGCTCTAGAGCACGACGTAACTCAGGCTGAAAAATAATAAAAATAGCCACTACACCAAAGGTGAACATCTGATTCATCAACCACTTGAGCGTGTACAAATCAAACCAGGTACTAACCGCCCAAATAACGACCAGGAACAGAATCCCTTTTAACAATTGAACTGCTCGCGTTCCGCGAACAAGTAAAATAAGCTGATACATAATATAGGTTACGATTAAAATGTCGATAATATCTTTAATGGACTCTTTCCAAGTCAGGTCCGCAAAATAATCCAACATGCGCATGCCCCCGCAATTTTCTGTAGTGAGTGGGTGTAATATGTACACAGTATGCTCTCTCTATCTAGGTTATAACGATCAGGCTCGCGTTGCAAGCTGTGCGACAAAAGAATCGCCAAAATCAGTAAAATACAGTACAATTCGCCAGACCTAGATACAAAAAAACGCCTTTTCCAGCGGAAAAAGGCGCTCGATATCGTTCTTGCCATTTCAAGCTTCTTTTATCGAGAAGACGGTCCCCCGAACAAATCGGTAACCTTGTACCAAATCCAGTCCAAGGTTTGATCGATACTTTTAACCTGTCCTGCAATATGGGCGGTTGAAGCTTGATAGTACGAGCCGTCAATCACAGTAAGATTTCCTTCTACATCACCGTATACACGTGCCTCACCATTCTGTACTGTTAAATCTCCGGCAATGGATTTCCCTTCAGGTACAATTACAGTATCGCCCTGAATAACAACTTGATCTAGATTGCTTCCTTTGACTACTAATTGATGGTCCGTGCTAGAAAAGCTGGCCATACTTGAGCATATCACAATAAGGAAGAAGGCGGCGGCTGTTACAGCGGGATGCCTCTTCACCCAAGCTAGCATAGGCACCGCAGGCTGTCGTTTATGCGGCGGCAAAGCATTCATAATGCGAAATGTCAGCTCATCCGATACACACGGCACTTGATGATAGCGTGTACCGTAAAGCATCGCATCCGTCCGCTCCAGCTCTTTAAAACGCATGCGGCATTCCGGGCAGACTAACAAGTGTTGTTCCAACTCATGTTTGTCCTGCTCAGACAGGTCGCCATCTAGATAGTCATGCATAAAAGAGACGGCTTGTTTGCAATCCATATGAGCCAATCCTTTCTAATATTCTTCCGTGTTTCTCAACATAACATGCTCCGGCTTAGAAACTTTGCTCATCTTACATACGTTACAACGAACATTATGTTTCATAAAAACATCTACGCAGGCTCTTTTCCTAGAATGTATGCACAGCATTTATAGCTTGTGCTCCAGTTTTTTGCGTAAAAAATCCCGTCCCCTGTGTACTCTTGTCTTAATTGTGGTAACTGGGAGATTGAGCACATCGCTAATTTCCTGTAAGGAAAGCTCCTGCAAATATCGTAGAACCATAATCGTCTTGTATTTATCCGGAAGGCTGTCAATGGCGTCATGAATTAAAGCTTGCGTTTCCGACAACAGCGTACTCCCTTCAGGGGTAAGCTCTTCACTAGCAAGCATGGCGTACCCATCAACACCTTCTTGATCATTCATTTCAGCATCAAGTGAGTATGTAGGCTTTCTCCTTCGCAGACGATCAATGCACAGATTTGTAGCAATCCGATAAATCCAGGTTGAGAACTTCTGTCCATGGTCATACTTTTCCAGGTTACGATACACACGCAAAAAAGTTTCCTGCACCAAATCCTCCGCCTCATGACGATTACCTAGCATCCGGTAGGAAAGATGAAAAATCCGATCTTTATATAACTCGACTAACTCCGCAAAAGCTCGCTGATCACCTTTCTGCACCAGCCTAACCAAGCGGCTTTCCATATTATCCACTCTATACTCCCCCAGACTTGCTGATGGGTTACTTATTACATGTTTATGATTATTCATCGTAGTTTAATTTTATCCAGAAATCAACTGAAGTGTGGACACAAGTAACAAACTCGCGCTTCATTACTATAAACACAGCACAATCGGGCACTCCATGAGTACCCGATTGCCTGTATCATACGGCCAAACTATATCAGCCTGTGTTTCTCAAGCCTGCGGCAATTCCGTTAATCGTCAACAGTACCTCACGCAGCATTTCAGCGTCATCACCGTTCTGATTACGCAGCTCGCGTAGCTCACTCAGCAATTGAACCTGCAAATAACTTAACGGATCGACATAAGGATTACGCAACCGGATAGATTCCTGAATAACAGGTACATCGTCCAAAATCTCAGATTGTCCGGTTATTTTCAAAATCAATTCAGATGTCAGCTTGAACTCTGCAGAAATCTGTCCGAATATACGTTGCCGTGCTTCTTCGTTATCCGACATCCCAGCATACTCCTCTGCAATCAGCAAATCCGCTTTAGCGATTGCCATTTGGAGTGTATCAATAAGCGACCGGAAGAAGGCAGAGTCTCTAAACATCGTTTGCAGCACTTTAAGGTTATCTTCATTGTTTTGATAGTAGCTTTGCAAACCTGTTCCTGCCGCATACCAAGCAGGTAGCAAGTAACGACTTTGTGTCCACGCAAAGACCCATGGAATAGCGCGCAAATCCTCAAAACGTTCACTGTTCTTACGCTTGGAAGGACGAGATCCAATATTCAGCTCGCCTACCTCAGGCAACGGTGTAGATTCTTTGAAGAAAGTGAAGAAATCTGGATCTCGGAAAATCAAATCCTGATACTTCTCCAGTGATACTTCGGAAATACGGGCAATAATCTCCTCCCAGCTTTCCTCGAACACTTCTTTCTTTCCTGAGCGATGATACGCAGCAGCCGTAATTAACGCCGATGTCGCCTGTTCCAAGCTCCGATATGCAATCCCCTTGAGCGAGTAGCGGGATGATAGCACTTCGCCTTGCTCCGTAATCTTAATTCCTCCACCAATGGTATGAGGAGGCTGAGCTAGAATACTGCGGTTAAGTGGCATTCCTCCGCGCCCCAGCGCTCCTCCACGTCCGTGGAAAAACTTCACTTTTGCGCCATACTCGTTCACTACTTCCGTAATGCTATTCATAGCGACCCGAAGTTCCCAGTTCGCTGTAACCACACCGCCATCCTTATTACTATCCGAGTAGCCGAGCATGATCTCCTGAAGCTCATCCATCGCGGCTACAGATTGTCGATATACAGGCAGGTTCATCAATCTTCTCATAATATCAGGTGCAGCATGCAAATCATCTATCGTTTCAAACAAAGGCACAGATTGCAGCGTACTAATGACAGTGCCATCCTTCTCAATGCGGAACAGACCTACCTCTTTGGCTAATACCATAACCTCAAGCAAATCACTGGCACCCTGAGTCATACTGATCAAGTAGCTTGTAATGGACTGCTTGCCAAATTCCTCCTGAGCCAAATAAATCGTACGATATACATCAAGACATTCCTGTGTGCTATCGCTATATTTCAAATATGGCGAAGTAATCGGACGGGGTTCATTTAGCAGCTGTTCCAGCAGATCTATTTTTTCTTCCTCTGACAGCTTACTGTAATCTGACACAATATTCATTTTAGAAAGAATTTCAGTCATCGCATTTTCATGCTCCTGACTGTGCTGACGTACATCCAGCGTAGCTGTATGAAAGCCGAATAGCTCTACCTGACGAATCATCTTTTGAATATACGTGTCTGCCACATAATCAGCAAAATGATGACGCAGGCTGCTGGCAATCACATTCAGATCTGCAATAAGCTCTTCTGCGGAGCTATAGCGTTCCTTAGTACCCTGTTTGCTCTCATCCAAAACGTTATTCACCTTAGCAATCATATATGCTAGTTTGATGCGATAAGGCTCTTTTTCGTTATGCCATACTTCCATTTTTTTAAGTGTGATGTGGGCGCGATCTTCTTCAATAGAAGCCAACAAATCATCAGAAACTCGCACAATGCTGGTACTAAAGCTCAAGTAACCCATGAGTTCCTTCAGCGTGTGCTGATACTCTCTCAAAGCCAGCTTGCGTTGCATACACAACGTTTCCCAAGTCACATGAGCTGTAACAGATGGATTCCCGTCCCGGTCTCCACCGATCCAAGAACCAAATCTCAAATAAGTTGGAATGTGCCATTTTTGCTCAGGATAATATTTATCCAAACATCGCTCCAATTCTTGGTATACATCTGGCAATACATGAAACAAGGTCTCATGAAAATAATACATTCCATTTCTTACTTCATCTAATACAGTTGGCTTTCGATCACGCAGTTCATCCGTCTGCCACAGTGTAATTACTTCATTAAGCAGATTTTCCCGTACCTGTTCTCGCTCACGCAAGGTAAGCATCGGATTATCCAGCAGCATGACGTCTTCAGAAATACGTTTGTGGATATCCAGAATTACTCGTCGTGTTGCTTCTGTAGGATGTGCAGTCATGACCAGCTCCAAGGAGAGTTCATTCAGCATGTTGCTAACGTCCTCAGCGGAGAAGCCTCCTTGTTTAAGCTCCTGAACGGAACTTTCGATAGAACCGGGTTGAACCTCTTCACCAGCGGAATGCTCATAATCCCGCTTACGACGAATACGATGGTTTTGCTCAGCGATATTCACCAACTGAAAGTAAATCGCAAACGCGCGAATAACCTGGTGACGAATATCCGTATCCAGTCCACTGACCATTTGTTTGAAATTCTCGTATAACTCCGGCTGATACCCGGCACGTAACGATTTACTTGCCTCACGTATTTTCTCCACGATATCCAAAAGTTCGTTGCCACCTTGATGAACCAAAACCTCACCAAGAATATTTCCTAGAAAACGAACGTCCCGCCGCAGCAGATTGTTGGATTGGTTTTTGTTAGCGGTTAACGTAAGCTCAGTCATGCTTTTCCCCCCATCTGATCTGTTCCACACCATATTCAGTTGTAGCAAAGGTACGTATACACACGAAATTTGACACTTTCTTAACATCATACAATAAAAACGTATGAAAAGCTGCAAAATTTACAGGAAAAAATCATGCTTTTGAAATACTTTTTTGGAGAATATATTGGTTATTTATACATAAAAATGAAATTAATAATTAAAACTGATATTAGACGCTAAAAATGTGCGAAATATTATGCACAGTCTCTTTTAAAAAGTGTGTTTTCAAAGGTACAAATTCTTGTGTCATGATGTGTATATGTTTATTATTTGTTGACAAAGTGAAATTCATTGCGCTCTATCCACAAAGATATACACAAAGAAGCCATAATCTCAGTATTCTAAATCTGTTTACTCATTAATCCTTACGTGTTACCCACATAAATAAAGAAGAGTGTGTAGAACAAAAGGAGCAGTTGTAAAGTTATCCCCATGAATTTCGTAACATAATAATTATAGGATTCCTATTTTCAATGGATTTGATCACGAATTTAGCCTTACTATAGGAAAAGGGGGCCGTAAGAGGGGAAATTCGGGTCTAGGTGATAAATGCCTATGTAGGATATGCACAAGTCATCCCCAACCGTGCATGACAAGAGACATCATTTAATGGTCTATATACATAGAAGTTAATATATTGTGGACAAAATAAAAAGAAGCCTTTCGGCTTCTAGGTAATCGGTAAGCGGGTGATGGGAATCGAACCCACGCTATCAGCTTGGAAGGCTGAAGTTCTACCATTGAACTACACCCGCAAATCAGTATCGGGATGACACGATTTGAACATGCGACCCCCTGGTCCCAAACCAGGTGCTCTACCAAGCTGAGCTACATCCCGATATTATATTTTTTTAAAAATATGGCGCGCCCTGAGAGATTCGAACTCCCGGCCTTTTGATTCGTAGTCAAACGCTCTATCCAGCTGAGCTAAGGGCGCAAATATGGAGCGGACGACGGGAATCGAACCCGCGACCCTCGCCTTGGCAAGGCGATGCTCTACCGCTGAGCCACGTCCGCAAAAACAGGATGCGCGTGGAGGGACTTGAACCCCCACGTCAAAGACGCTAGATCCTAAGTCTAGTGCGTCTGCCAATTCCGCCACACGCGCATGCAATGATAATGGTGAGCCATGAAGGACTCGAACCTTCGACACCCTGATTAAAAGTCAGGTGCTCTACCAACTGAGCTAATGGCTCTTAATGGCTGGGGATATAGGATTTGAACCTATGCATGACGGAGTCAAAGTCCGTTGCCTTACCGCTTGGCTAATCCCCAATATGCATATGATTCACAATTCCCCTATATTTCATCCATGTAAGAGAACAAAATATGGTGGAGGCTGAGGGGATCGAACCCCCGACCCTCTGCTTGTAAGGCAGATGCTCTCCCAGCTGAGCTAAGCCTCCATACTATCCTATGACCCGTAGGGGATTCGAACCCCTGTTACCTCCGTGAAAGGGAGGTGTCTTAACCCCTTGACCAACGGGCCATCCTGTAACAAGCTCTCAACCGGGATCGAACCGGTGACCTCATCCTTACCATGGATGCACTCTACCTACTGAGCTATGAGAGCAAATGGCTCCCCGAACAGGACTCGAACCTGTGACAACTCGATTAACAGTCGAGTGCTCTACCAACTGAGCTATCAGGGAATAATAATTATAAAACTCGCTTGGCGGCGTCCTACTCTCCCAGGACCCTGCGGTCCAAGTACCATCGGCGCTGGAGGGCTTAACGGTCGTGTTCGGGATGGGTACGTGTGGAACCCCTCCGCTATCGCCACCAAACATGAATTTGCTCTGCAAATTCTTCCGTAGGGTTATTCGGTTCATCACGGATTGTGTGAATGAATCGCCATACGCTTGTCGAATGTATCTCTACATACTTTCAAGGTTACACCTTGAAAACTGGATCCGAAACTTCATTGCGTTTTATCTTTAGGATAAGCCCTCGACCGATTAGTATTGGTCAGCTCCATGCATTACTGCACTTCCACCCCCAACCTATCTACCTCGTCGTCTTCAAGGGGTCTTACTAATTGGGAAATCTCATCTTGAGGGGGGCTTCACGCTTAGATGCTTTCAGCGCTTATCCCTTCCGTACATAGCTACCCAGCGGTGCTCCTGGCGGAACAACTGGTACACCAGCGGTACGTCCATCCCGGTCCTCTCGTACTAAGGACAGCTCCTCTCAAATTTCCTACGCCCACGACAGATAGGGACCGAACTGTCTCACGACGTTCTGAACCCAGCTCGCGTACCGCTTTAATGGGCGAACAGCCCAACCCTTGGGACCTACTTCAGCCCCAGGATGCGATGAGCCGACATCGAGGTGCCAAACCTCCCCGTCGATGTGGACTCTTGGGGGAGATAAGCCTGTTATCCCCAGGGTAGCTTTTATCCGTTGAGCGATGGCCCTTCCATGCGGTACCACCGGATCACTAAGCCCGACTTTCGTCCCTGCTCGACTTGTAGGTCTCGCAGTCAAGCTCCCTTCTGCCTTTGCACTCTTCGAATGATTTCCAACCATTCTGAGGGAACCTTGGGGCGCCTCCGTTACTCTTTAGGAGGCGACCGCCCCAGTCAAACTGCCCACCTGACACTGTCCTCGTACCGGTTCACGGTACCAAGTTAGAACCTAGATACGATCAGGGTGGTATCCCAAGGATGCCTCCTCTCAAGCTGGCGCTCAAGATTCAACGGCTCCCACCTATCCTGTACAGATCGTACCCAAATTCAATATCAAGCTGCAGTAAAGCTCCATGGGGTCTTTCCGTCTTGTCGCGGGTAACCTGCATCTTCACAGGTATTAAAATTTCACCGGATCTCTCGTTGAGACAGCGCCCAAGTCGTTACGCCATTCGTGCGGGTCAGAATTTACCTGACAAGGAATTTCGCTACCTTAGGACCGTTATAGTTACGGCCGCCGTTTACTGGGGCTTCGGTTCATAGCTTCGCCCGAAGGCTTACCACTCCCCTTAACCTTCCAGCACCGGGCAGGCGTCAGCCCGTATACTTCGCCTTGCGGCTTCGCACAGACCTGTGTTTTTGCTAAACAGTCGCTTGGGCCTTTTCACTGCGGCCCCCTCGGGCTATTCACCCTACCGAGGCACCCCTTCTCCCGAAGTTACGGGGTCATTTTGCCGAGTTCCTTAACGAGAGTTCTTCCGCGCGCCTTAGAATTCTCTTCTCGCCTACCTGTGTCGGTTTGCGGTACGGGCACCTTCTCCTGGCTAGAGGCTTTTCTTGGCAGTCTGAGATCATGACCTTCGCTACTATAATTTTCGCTCCCCATCACAGCCCAGCCTTACGATGTGCGGATTTGCCTACACATCAGCCTCACTGCTTAGACGGACATCCATCAGTCCGCGTCACTACCCTACTGCGTCACCCCATCGCTCATAACGGATTACGGTGGTACAGGAATTTCGACCTGTTGTCCTTCGACTACGCCTATCGGCCTCGCCTTAGGTCCCGACTTACCCTGAGCGGACGAACCTTCCTCAGGAACCCTTAGGCTTTCGGCGGATCTGATTCTCACAGATCTTTTCGTTACTCATACCGGCATTCTCACTTGAATGCAGTCCAGCGCTCCTTCCGGTACACCTTCAACCCGCATTCAACGCTCCCCTACCCCTGATGCAAGCATCAAGCCATAGCTTCGGTGGTGTGTTTAGCCCCGTTACATTTTCGGCGCAGAGTCACTCGACCAGTGAGCTATTACGCACTCTTTCAATGGTGGCTGCTTCTAAGCCAACATCCTGGTTGTCTGTGCAACTCCACATCCTTTCCCACTTAACACACACTTGGGGACCTTAGCTGATGGTCTGGGCTGTTTCCCTTTCGACAATGGATCTTAGCACTCACTGTCTGACTCCCGGAACTAAATCTATGGCATTCGGAGTTTGACTGAGCTTGGTAACCCTTGCGGGCCCCGCACCCAATCAGTGCTCTACCTCCACGATTCTTTTTTCCGAGGCTAGCCCTAAAGCTATTTCGGGGAGAACCAGCTATCTCCGGGTTCGATTGGAATTTCTCCGCTACCCCCACCTCATCCCCGCATTTTTCAACATGCGTGGGTTCGGGCCTCCAGTGCGTGTTACCGCACCTTCACCCTGGACAGGGGTAGATCACCCGGTTTCGGGTCTACGTCCACGTACTCATTCGCCCTATTCAGACTCGCTTTCGCTGCGGCTTCAGCTCTTCACCTTAACCTTGCACGGGAACGTAACTCGCCGGTTCATTCTACAAAAGGCACGCCATCACCCGTGATTTTTCCAAAGGAAAATATCATAGGGCTCTGACTTCTTGTAAGCACACGGTTTCAGGATCTATTTCACTCCCCTTCCGGGGTGCTTTTCACCTTTCCCTCACGGTACTGCTTCACTATCGGTCGCCAGGGAGTATTTAGCCTTGGCAGATGGTCCTGCCGGATTCATACGGGGTTTCACGTGCCCCGCACTACTCGGGATCCGTCTCGGAGGGAACAAGTTTTGAACTACAGGGCTTTTACCTTCTCTGGCGGGCCTTTCCAGACCTCTTCATCTAACCGGTTCCTTTGTAACTCCATGTGAGACGTCCCACAACCCCAAGGAGCAAGCTCCTTGGTTTGGGCTAATCCGCGTTCGCTCGCCGCTACTGACGGAATCACTATTGTTTTCTCTTCCTCAGGGTACTTAGATGTTTCAGTTCCCCTGGTCTGCCTCTTACTCACCTATGAATTCAGTGAGTAGTGACTGTCGATGAAGACAGCCGGGTTTCCCCATTCGGACATCCCCGGATCAAAGCTTGCTTACAGCTCCCCGAGGCGTTATCGTTGTTCGCCACGTCCTTCGTCGGCTCCTGGCGCCTAGGCATCCTCCGTGTGCTCTTTGTAGCTTAACCTAGACTTTTCTTTCACAGAAAGAAAATATCGATATATGCTACCTTTATTTCACTTGTTTACACAAGATCAGCTTAAAGGAATATTCTAAAACGCAATTTCGTTTCGGTATCCAGTTTTCAAGGTGCAATGATAAATCTTTTGGTGGAGCCAAGCGGGATCGAACCGCTGACCTCCTGCGTGCAAGGCAGGCGCTCTCCCAGCTGAGCTATGGCCCCAAAAGAATATATAAAGTTTATGGTGGGCCCTAGTGGACTCGAACCACCGACCTCACCCTTATCAGGGGTGCGCTCTAACCAGCTGAGCTAAGGGCCCATATAAACCACCAAAAAAATTATTCTTTAGTGGTTGCGCTTGGCGGCGTCCTACTCTCCCAGGACCCTGCGGTCCAAGTACCATCGGCG
>NZ_CM134213.1:2245000-2307500 GCF_054113385.1 Paenibacillus sp. ALE2 | reverse complement strand
AAATATATAAATAATTGGCCATATTATTTTAATGCGACAATAAACGATAAGTTATGCCGCTCTCAATCGCAGCTGCTATAAATAGAAAGATGACAGACCATATTGACACGGTCAACGTTTGTTTCAAAAAAACCTCCCACGATGGGCCAGTACCTTTGCGTTTTAGTCCTATGCTTGTACCTAGGGTAGATATTATATTGACCCCAAACTTCAAACCGAAGGCACAGGCGATAATCAAAACAGGCAATTCAATTACACCATGAGGCAATAATCCTTTTACGACAATTTCATACATACTTCTTCCCATATCTGTCTGCAGGTGTACTACAAAACCTAAAACCATTCCGTTCACAATCAAAAATATAAACGGTACGATTCCAAAAAGAGCTCCGGTATATATTACTAGCACGCATTTGATTGCATTGTTGAAAAAGATAAACACAAAAAAACTCCATTGTGGATGCTCAGAGTTCTGCAATCGTTGCGCCACTCCCCCCAGTCCCTCCATTTGTCGTGCCAACATAGATTGAATAACACCTGTACTTAGCCATCCCACTACAATACTTGCGCAGAAAAAAAATGCAGCGATCAAAATTAGCCGTCTTGTCGTGCGTAAATCATAAAAAAATGCTCTTAGTCCCATTTGTTGATTCCTCCTATTAGTCCAATGGAATAATTGACAACCCCTAGCATAGCTTTAAGTAAACAAGCACTTCTAGGATGAAAGGGGCATTAACCATGAATTCTTTTTTCTATGTATTGAACGGCAAAAAAATTAAACGATTCTTGATCGTAATGGCAGCGGCCGTCTTTACTGCCGGAGTCATTTATGTAGAAACCGATAATGTTACGGTTTTTTCCGAGGAAGCGCCAACTGCCGTTTACAGTGTGCCTACGGATAAAAAGCTGATCGCTCTCACATTCGACATTAGCTGGGGTGATAAGCGTACTGCCCCCATTTTAAAAGTTCTCGAAGATAAAAAAGTGACCAAGTCCACCTTTTTTCTTTCTGCCCCTTGGAGCAAAACACACCCAGAACTCGTGAATCAAATTAAAGAAAGCGGATTTGAGATTGGCAGTCATGGCCATAAACACGAAAACTATAGCAGCTTAAGCGATGAAGAGATTCGTAAGCAGATTTCAACGGCTCATTCCACATTAACCGAGCTGACTGGACAATCCCCGAAGTTAATCCGTATGCCTAATGGTGACTTTGACAAAAGGGTACTTCAAGTTGCCAGCACTTTAGGCTACAAAACCATTCAATGGGATACTGACTCCCTGGACTGGAAAAACCCTGGTACGCAGGTCATAATCGACCGTGTTGTAAATAAAGCACATCCCGGTGATATCGTCCTTCTTCATGCCAGTGATTCTTGTAAACAAACTCATGAAGCGTTGCCCATCATTATCGACAAGTTGCGGGCACAAGGCTATGAATTTGTGACTGTATCCGAACTGCTTCAACAAGGTACAGTAAAAGGTAAAGAGGTTCGCGATCAAGCTCTGGGTCTTTAAGGAGTTATTTTACATCGTTCTCAGCTAAAAACCAAAAGCAACTCGACATATTTCTCCCCAATCATCCGCATACTATCCACATTCATGATAAAGGAGGAATACGGCCATGAATTGGACTCGTTTGCGATTTGTTAGCATGGTATGCGTACTGGGCGTTGCACTGAGCGGCTGCGGCTCGGATCAGGGTTCTGCACCTCCCCAGAACAGTTATAAAGAGATGAAAACGATGGTGGTTGATATCCTGAAAAGTGATGATGGAAAAAAAGCCGTAGAAGAAGCTTTAACCGGGGAAAAAGAGGGACAATCCGGTCAAAGTGGTGGAGGAGGTGGATCTGGAGGCAGCATGGGAATGAAAATGCTTATGTCCACACAATCCGCTGAACAGATGAAAATTGCAGTAAAAGATACTTTGATCTCACCTGAATATAAAAAAGAAATCGAAAAAATTATGACTGATCCGCGTTTTGCCGGAGAATTTGCCAAAGCCATCAACAGTCAAAGCAAACAGCTTCATATGCAGCTTATAAAAGACCCTTCTTACCAAAAATCAATTGAAGAGATGCTAAAATCGCCAGAACTGACCAAGATGTATATGGACTTAACTAAAACCCCAGAATATCGCAAACAATCTATGACAGTCATGCATGATGCTATGCAGAATCCGATTTTTCGGCTTGAGGTCATGAATTTACTCAAAACTGTTGTGCAAGAAGAACTTCAACCTAAGGTTGAGAAAAAAGGTGGAGAGCAAGGTGGATCCGGGGATCAAAAGCAAGATGGTGGTG
Organism: Paenibacillus sp. ALE2; assembly: GCF_054113385.1. NCBI lineage: Bacteria > Bacillati > Bacillota > Bacilli > Caryophanales > Paenibacillaceae > Paenibacillus > Paenibacillus sp. ALE2. Next base: position 2,305,197 of record NZ_CM134213.1, on the reverse strand, counting down.
GTGGTGAAGGAGAACAAGGTGGTGGTGAAGGAGGTCAAGGAGGAGGTCAGTAAAAAAAAGGCTGGTTCAACAACCAGCCTTTTTTATTATTCAGATTCCATGTGCAACCCGGTAATTTGGGCGGCTATATCATTATAAATAGCTCCTGTCGCCGACTCCGATTTATATACGGATGGAGAAAAATCGGCTTCTGACGGATGATTATCTGGGATACCCAGCGGAATTTGTGCCAAAAGTTTCGTATGAAGTGTTTCTGCCAACATAGCCCCGCCTCCCCGTCCAAAAACATAGTCTTTTTCTCCAGTGGAGGACACATAATAGGACATGTTCTCCACGACGCCTATGACCCTATGATCCGTTTGAAGGGCCATTGCCCCTGCACGTGCAGCTACAAAAGCTGCCGTCGCATGCGGAGTAGTGACAATGATTTCTTCACTCTGCGGAATCATTTGATGTACGTCAAGCGCTACATCACCAGTACCTGGTGGTAAATCGAGTATCATATAGTCCAGCTTGCCCCATTCGACATCACTAAAAAACTGTCTAAGCATTCTCCCCAGCATGGGACCTCTCCAAATAACAGGATTGTTTTCTCTCACAAAGAAGCCCATGGACATGATTTTGATACCAAATCGTTCCACTGGCTGAATGATACCATCTTCGACAGAAGGTACGTCCTCTACCCCAATCATATCCGGCACACTGAATCCATAGATATCAGCATCAATTAAACCCACTCGCTTACCCTGTCTGGCTAGAGCTGCCGCCAAATTCACAGCTACTGTCGATTTTCCGACACCACCTTTTCCGCTTGCAATGGCAATAAATCGTACGCCAGATGCTGGATTAAGCAGCTCATATTTTTCCATACCAACAGCATGTCCTTTGGTCAAAACCGGATCAGCTACCTCCTCGGTATCCTCTCCATTTTGTATAGCTGACTTTTCAGACTCAGATGCCTCACGAATACGAATATGCACGTGACTTAATCCCGCCTTTTCTAACGTCTGCCGGATTTCCCGATCCAGTTCCGTCCGAGTCTCTTCTTGGCTATCCAGGGTAATAGCAGTCAATGATACCCGATCCTCTTTAACAACCACATCCCGAATAAAATGGAGGTCAACCAAACGGCGTCCCGTTTGAGGCTCTCGCACTTGCTGAAGTAGCTCTATAACTTGCTCTCTCGATTGCATGAATAATCAGCACCTCTGCTTTATTAATTTACGTAGTGGTAAACACTTACAGTATACCACTATCTGACTTCAGGTGCTGATGAGGTTCCCTTTTCCCCGGCACTGTAACGCAAAATCCCTTTATATATAGATGCGGCCACTTGTCTCTGATAGTTCTCGTCACTGAGTCGTCTGGCTTCCTCTGGATGGGACAAAAATCCGACTTCTACAAGAGCTGCCGGCATTTTGAGTGCCTTTAATAAATAGACGGTGTTTACGGTCTTAGCTACTCTGTCCGTATTTTCCAGGTTGCGCTTGATTTCTTCCTGAATTAAGGATGCCAAATTCTCGTTATCTGCATGATTAGGTACGAAAAAGGTCTGGGCTCCACTCCAACGGCTCGACGGGATACTGTTCATATGAATACTTAAAAAGAGGTCCGCTTTCTGCTCCTCAATCATACGTACCCGTTGCTTTAAATCCTCCGTTTTTCTTCTGGAATAGCCTTTTGTTTCTTGCTGCGCCAGATCGCGGTCATCCTCGCGTGTCATGACAACAACAGCTCCTGCTTGCTGCAAATAATCCCGCAAATAAAAAGCGATCGCCAAGTTAATATCCTTTTCAATGACTCCCTCTTTGCTAACTGCTCCTCCATCAGGTCCTCCGTGTCCGGCATCTATAGCAATTACCTTACCAGTAAGCGGTAGACTCCAATGAATCCATGCTCTCGAAGCAGGTATCTCATACAGTGTCAGCATGATAAATAGAACAGCGAGACAACAGCCTAACAGCATTTTTTGCAGCGTCCGATAGCGAATCCACAGTGTGACCTCTTTTTTACGATTGTTTTTTTGCATAACAAAACGCCTCCGTCCTATACAGATACTAATAATCTATATGGGACGAGGCGTGTAGTTAGTACAACTCAGGCATGAACATATTCTTTCATACCTTCAATCAGCACTTGAGCGACTTCCGGGCGTGTAAATTCCGGTGGCGGACAAACCCCGGAGCGTAACAATTCCCTCACTTTGGTGCCAGAGAGCGTCAAATGATGCTCCTTGGGATGTGGGCATGTTTTACTTGAGGCCATATTTCCACATTGGGTGCAGTAAAAGCTGTGTTCAAAAAACAACGGGGTAATCCCCAGCTCTTCAGGTGTAAAGTGCTTGAAAATTTCCTGCGCTTCATAGGTACCGTAATAGTCCCCTACACCCGCATGATCTCTTCCGACAATAAAATGAGTGCAGCCGAAGTTCTTCCGCACAATAGCATGGAAAATGGCCTCTCTAGGACCAGCGTATCGCATGGCAGCAGGAAAGACCCCCAGAAAGGCTCGATCAGCCGGATAATAGTTGTCCAGCAACACTAGATAGCTCTTCATACGCACATCTGCTGGAACGTCATCTGACTTGGTCTCTCCAACAAGTGGATTTAGAAATAAAGCATCCACAATTTCCATCGCGCTTTTTTGGATGTACTCATGTGCCCGATGTACCGGATTTCTTGTTTGAAAACCGACCACTGTCTTCCAGCCCTTTTCAGCAAAATGGCTACGTGTCTGTGCTGGTGTGTAATAAAATTCGCTAAATTGAGTAGGTTTGGGTCGATTCAGCACTTGCACCGTTCCACCTACATAGGTAGCAGGTCGATCTAACAATTTATTTACGCCAGGATGGGCCGGGTCAGCCGTCTTGAATACACATCTGGCTTCCTCTGCTTGGTCAACCTGATAAATACTCTCAATATCAAGTACAGCATAGATGATACCATCTGTTTCCCCCACCAAAGCCACCTGCTGACCTAGTTTCAGTTCACTGGCTATGGTTTCTACTACTGCAAGAGTAATGGGAATAGTCCAGACTGTACCATCAGCAAGACGCATATCCGTTACCACTGAACGATAATCTGACTCATTCATAAATCCCGTCAATGGAGAAAAGGCACCTACTCCAATTAAATCCAGATCAGAAATCGTCCATGAGTTTACAGGGATAGGAAACAATTCACCTGCAGCCTGCAACAGTGCTTCTTGCTGCGGTCCAGTTATATTTCTATCAACGAGCGTTCCGCCATGCGGAAGAATTGCAGTCATGATGCACTTCCTTTCTATTCATAAATAAGTCTCAGAGCTACCTACATACCATTTTTTATTGGTGGAGCCCACACTCCGTTTTCTCATTGCCTGACCAACGGCCAGCACGTGGATCTTCACCTGGCAGGACTTCACGTGTGCATTGCTCACAGCCAATACTGGGAAAATTACGGTCATGCAATGGATTATACAATACATCATGAGTGCGAATATAGTTCCATACATCCTCGGAAGTCCAGCTTGCCAAGGGGTTAAATTTAACGAGACCAAACTTTTCATCATACTCTACCTTTTTTGCATTCGCACGCGTAGGAGCCTGATCGCGACGGATACCGGTAATCCATGCATCATATTGAGACAGAATGCGTGTCAGCGGCTCAACCTTGCGTATACCACAGCATGCATTAGGATTTGATTTCCACAGCTCCTCTCCATGCTCCGCAGCTTGCTCTTCTGGAGTGATTAAGGGAGAGACTCTAACAAAATCCAAATTATATCTAGCTTTCATCTGATCACGCGTATCATAAGTTTCTTGAAAATGAAAGTCAGTATCCAAATAAAAAATATCGGTAGAAGGGCTAATTCTTTGTAGCATATCTACTAGTACTACATCTTCTGCTCCGAAGCTACAAGCAAAGGTGAGGTTGGGAAATGTATGAACAGCATATTGAATAATTTCTTCAGGCGTGGCCTCTTCCAGTTCACTTGCCTTGACTCTAATCAACGCTTCTTTCTCCAATAAATTCATTATTAATGCGCCTCCATCTATGAAGATTCATAAATAAGTGATACCTAAAAACCGACTAAACTAATAAGATTAAGTACAGTATAAAACTTTCATATTCATTGTCAATCCAAGCAAAACCGTCATACTATAAACATTTATCATCCCGCATGAAGCAGGAACGTTGTTCTGTCAGCATTCTTAAACGCTCTCCTGCATATCCAACCAAGTTCAGTGGCTATATATAAAATATTCTTATACCAAACGTTTGAAAATTGCCTTAGATTGCTTAATAACTAAAAGTAACTAGTTATAGCAGAGGGTATGCCTGAACGTAAGTATTTTAGGTTAGCGAAGATGCTTCCTCTACTCCACCTGAGACAAAGATATACCCACTACTCGGCTGTCATCGTAATCCTGGATAGCTATGGCTATTATGATCAGGTAAAAATATCTGAGGATAAAAGCGCCCTTCCTTAGAGCCATGATTATCCTTGGATTTGGTCAAGGAAATATAATTAGGGTTCGGTCGTCATATTTACATTTGCATTCAAAGATGAAGCATACGTGGTCGTGCTCAGCTCAAGGTAAACCAGCTCTGACTATAAGGTTTACATCCGAAGAATCCCACTACTAAATTGAGAGCTCTGATGCTAATCGTGCTTCTATTAAGGAATATCACAAAGAAATGGCACCCAGATCGATAATAAGCCTCTCAACACTCCTATAGCGCTCACAGAGGCCCTCCCTGAGAAATTAAAGCATTCAGATATACAGATAGCCCTTAACGTAACTGGAGCCCTATTTTAGCCCATTCTCAATGGTTAAAAATACTCACATCATCATCGCTGCAATTACGGAAGCCGAGGAGATGGGCAGCACCAAGCTAAAGATTGCTCTGCAAAAATTCCCTGATCTTTTTAATTAGTCACAGGTTGTGAACATTACAGGATAAACTGTGTTGAAATAGCAAACTATATTTGTGCATAAGTATACCGATCTTAGTTACATCGTGGATAACTTACGTATTCCAGATAGTATATGCACCTTTTTATGTATCGCAGGGCAGACGTAGCCATAAAATTCTAGTCTAGATCCATTTATCCACATGTGGTTAATGTGCAGCAAATGATCTAAATAAAAAAGAACCCTTTCCATAAGGAAAAGGTTCTTCTGTATTCGAAATATTAACGTTTCGAGAACTGTGGTGCACGACGAGCGGCTTTGAGGCCGTATTTTTTACGTTCTTTCATACGTGGGTCACGAGTCAAGAATCCTGCTTTTTTCAAAGCTGGACGGAATTCTGGGTCTGCTTTCAACAGAGCACGGGAAATACCGTGGCGAATTGCGCCTGCTTGACCAGAGATACCACCACCATGAGCGATAACGAGTACGTCATAGCTACCAAGTGTTTCTGTCAGATTCAGTGGTTGTTTTACGATCAGTTTGAGAGTTTCCAAACCGAAATATTCATTAATATCACGCTTATTGATGACAATGCGTCCTTCACCCGGTACGAGACGAACACGAGCTACCGAATGTTTACGACGACCTGTCCCATAGTATTGTACTTGTGCCATGAAACTGTCCTCCCTTTTAATTATCCGCGAAGTTCGTAAACTTCAGGTTTTTGTGCTGCATGTGGATGCTCTGTACCTCTGTAAGCTTTAAGTCTCAGCTTCATTTTGTCGCCTTGACGAGTTTTAGGAAGCATACCGTGAACAGCCAATTCCAACATACGTTCAGGTTTGTTCTTAACCATATCTTGTGCAACTGTTACTTTCAGACCACCTGGGTGCAGGGAGTGACGATAGTATTTTTTGTTCTCCATTTTTTTACCAGTCAATACGATTTTCTCCGCATTGATTACAACAACAAAATCACCTGTGTCCACATGTGGTGTAAATTGTGGCTTGTGTTTGCCGCGAATCAACGCAGCCGCTTCGCTTGCCAGACGGCCGAGCGTTTTGCCTTCGGCATCAATGATGTGCCAATTGCGCTCAACTTCATTTGGCTTCGCCATATACGTAGTACGCATGAAAAGTATCCTCCTTAAGTTCGTTAACAGAAATCATCATTTATCTTCGTTCGTTAAGTTGCTGCATTATCGATGGATTAGATGTTGCTATAAAGTGATTATCTTAATTGGGGCTGTGGGAAAGCCATTAAGAAAACACAACTTTTATATTACAGGATAACCATCAATTCTGCAAGGAAAAAATCAATGTTTTTTGATGTTTTCTTCGTACTCTACATTCCAGAGCGTTAAAGCGTGTCCAACGGCTGTAGGGCCAGCCTTTGAACGGTTTTTTGCTTCCAAAATGGAAGGAATATCATCCGGCGATTTTTTGCCTTCTCCCACTTCCAGCAAAGTCCCCATTATAATCCGAACCATGTGCTGCAAAAATCCGCTACCTGTAATATAAGTTTGAATAATTCCCTGATCATCCGACCCTGGACGTGAAAAGGAATGGTCTACCGTTATATAGGCTTCGTAAATAGTGCGAACATGATTCGTCTTTTGGGAACGTCGAGATGCGAACGAAGTATAGTCAAAGGTGCCCACTAAATGAGCCAACCCCTTTTCCATCGCTCTTACATCCAGACTCGTTGGATGATGGGCCTGTGTACGACGGTGAAAGATGTCTGGAAACCGGTTCGCATTAATACTGTACCGATACGTCTTCCGCTTCGCCATGCGGCGTGCATGAAAGGACAGTGGCACCTCTCTCGCATCCGTAACGATGATATCACGAGGCAGCCAGGCATTAAGTGCCAGACACCAGCGATGTATCGGAATCGGCGATTCAGTATGAAAATTGAATACCTGCCCGTATGCATGCACACCTGCATCTGTACGTCCTGAGCCCGTAATTTTAAGACGTTCGCCCGTCAATGAGTATATAGCATTTTCAAGACAGTCCTGAATGGTGTTGCCACTAGGCTGCGTCTGAAAGCCATCATAGTGGGTTCCATCATAGTTCACCTTCATGCACAAGTTCCGCATGCTTCTCACACCTTTGCAGGGGTATTCTCTGGTCTTACAGGAAATAACCGAACATAACAAAGGAGAAGCCCCTCAAGGACTCCTCCAAGAGAAAAAAAGGGTTGTTCAGAATCAAGCCGATTCTGTCCACCCTTCCCTCATCTTCGCCTGCTTACGCGCGGTCAACCAATTCCAGATATACCATTGGAGCGGCGTCGCCACGACGAGGTCCCAGTTTCAAGATACGAGTGTATCCACCTGGACGCTCATTGTAACGTGTAGCCAATTCGCTAAACAGCTTTTGGATTGCATCCTGCTCACCATCCAAAGTTTCACGGCGAACGAACGCAGCCACTTGACGACGTGCGTGCAGATCTCCTTTTTTCGCTTTGGTGATCAGTTTTTCAGCAATAGAACGAACTTCTTTCGCTTTAGCCTCAGTAGTTTGGATACGCTCATACAAGAACAGATCGGTTACCAAATCACGAAACAAAGCTTTACGGGCACTGGAATTACGGCCCAATTTTTGGTATGCCATGTAGTTTCCCCTCCTTCACAAAAACGTTGCTGTGCTATTCTTCCGTACGAAGTCCTAAACCAAGTTCCTCGAGCTTCTCTTGTACTTCTTCCAAAGATTTGCGACCCAAGTTACGGACCTTCATCATATCTTCTTCAGATTTAGTCGTGAGTTCTTGTACCGTATTGATACCAGCGCGCTTAAGGCAGTTATAGGAACGGACGGAGAGATCCAGCTCTTCGATCGTCATTTCAAGAACTTTTTCTTTCTTATCTTCTTCTTTTTCGACCATAATTTCTGCATCTTTTGCTTCATCCGTGAGACCCACGAATAGCATCACATGCTCGGTCAAAATTTTGGCTCCAAGGCTCACAGCTTCTTCAGGACGAATAGTTCCGTCTGTCCAAACCTCAAGTGTCAGCTTGTCATAATTCGTAACCTGGCCGACACGCGTATTTTCTACGCCGTAGTTCACGCGTGCAATCGGAGTGTAGATGGAGTCGACGGGAATGACGCCGATCGGCTGGTCATCACGTTTATTCCGATCCTGCTTAACGTAACCGCGACCGCGATTGGCAAAAATACGCATGTGAAGTCTCGAACCCGGTCCGAGCGTTGCAATGTGAAGATCCGGATTAAGAATTTCCACATCACTATCCGCACGGATATCACCTGCCGTTACAACTCCTTCGCCTTCCGCATCGATTTCGAGTACTTTCTCTTCATCTGAGTGGATTTTAAGCGATAAAGCTTTCAAGTTCAGAATGATCTCCGTTACGTCTTCCTTCACACCGGGAACCGTTGCAAACTCGTGCAGAACCCCATCGATCTGAACCGATGTGACTGCTGCCCCCGGTAACGAGGATAACAGAATACGGCGAAGCGAGTTCCCCAGCGTCGTACCGTATCCGCGTTCCAGCGGTTCTACTACGAATTTTCCATAGGTGCCATCATCATTGACGTCAACCGTCTCAATTTTCGGCTTTTCGATTTCTATCACTGCAATATCCCTCCTTCAAAACGTCGCTCCTATATGAAACATTCACCTTATCCATAGTCTATCATGCAGTATACCTAAACATCCATTCTTGGCAGTTTGTGCCGGATCTATACTACACGCAGAGGAGAAATCTCATTAGACGCGACGACGTTTTGGAGGACGGCATCCGTTATGAGGTACCGGAGTTACGTCTTTGATCAGGTTAACTTCCAGACCAGCAGCTTGCAAAGAGCGGATTGCTGCTTCGCGACCTGCACCAGGTCCTTTAACCATGACTTCGACTGTCTTCATGCCGTGTTCCATAGCAGCTTTAGCAGCAGTTTCTGCGGCCATTTGCGCTGCGAATGGAGTAGATTTACGGGAACCACGGAATCCCATGCCGCCTGAGCTGGCCCAAGAGATTGCGTTACCGTGTGGATCTGTGATCGTAACGATCGTGTTGTTGAACGTGGAACGGATGTGTGCCACGCCACTCTCGATATTTTTACGGTCACGGCGTTTTGTGCGTACAACTTTTTTCGGTTTAGCCATTGAATGTTATCCTCCCTTCTTATTTCTTCTTGTTCGCTACAGTCCGACGAGGACCTTTACGGGTACGAGCATTAGTTTTAGTACGTTGTCCGCGAACAGGCAATCCACGACGGTGACGAACACCACGGTAGCAGCCAATCTCAGTCAGACGTTTAATATTCAAGGAAATTTCACGACGCAGATCGCCTTCTACTTTAACTTCTTTGTCGATCGTTTCACGTAATTTGCTCACTTCATCTTCAGTCAAATCACGAACACGCGTGTTTGCACTGATGCCTGTTTCCTTCAAAATTTTCTGAGAAGTCGTCTTACCGATTCCGAAAATGTAAGTCAAGGCGATCTCAACGCGTTTGTCACGTGGCAAATCCACACCAGCTATACGAGCCATTTTACGCTACACCCCCTTCTATTAACCTTGTTTTTGTTTGTGTTTCGGATTTTCGCAAATAACCATTACATTCCCTTTGCGGCGAATGACTTTGCATTTCTCGCAAATAGGTTTTACAGAAGGTCTTACCTTCATGTTGATTACCTCCTCCAAGCTTTACCCTGGTAAAACTCGCTTCGTGAACATTCACATCGTTTTGCCGAGCAAAACAAGTTTTTTTAAATGACGTACGTTTAATAAAAACCTGCATGAATTACTTGCGGTACGTTATACGGCCTTTGGTTAAATCGTAAGGCGATAACTGTACAACCACCTTGTCGCCTGTCAAAATACGGATAAAGTGCATCCGCAGCTTTCCGGAAACATGAGCAAGAATTTGATGACCGTTCTCCAGCTCTACCTTGAACGTAGCGTTCGGCAGTGGCTCGATTACCGTACCTTCAACCTCAATGACATCTTCTTTGGCCAAAGTCAGTCTCCTTTCTCTTCAGCTTGGTATTCGGACGAGTCCAGGAAAGTTTTCACTGCATGCCGCAGTTTTCCGTTCGTCACCCGACCGCTTTCGTTTAAACTATTTACAATCTCGCTACTAATCTTTGGCTGAGGTACCAAATGAAGAACATTTTTCTTCTTCGCTTGATCAAACTTTCGTTTATCCCCATCCGCAATATACACAAACCTGCTATCTGCTATTGAAACGACAACCGCAATCTGTCCGGCACCTCTGCCCTTCAGAATCTTCACCAGCTGACCGATTTGCAGGTTTCCTTGCTGATTCATTCCAATCACCTACGCACTCAGTTTCGTGAAAATGTCCATGCCGTCCGCTTCGCCCGTCACCACTTGCTCAAAATGAGTACAAGGGATTACGTTCATCGTAACGACCGTCCAGTTGTCTTCCAGCGTCCCTACAAGGCGAGCACCTATTGGAATCATTGATTCAATAGCCAGCACAATGCCGATTTTCAGCCTCGGCCCCTGCTCAGGAATACCACGGTTTGGATTCTCAATATATTGCCGAATGGCATGCGACATTGTAAACTGGCGAGTTTTCGTAATGACATCGCCTTTGTTTAACTTGCGTTTGCCGGGAAATCCGTGCACCAGTTGTTCGTTGACTGAAGCGCAAATGCTAGCAGGAAAACCGTTATAACCTTTAAAAGACGGCACAGCTCCCTGACTGCGAATATACCGATCAGCTAAATGATCAAGTTCACCGGTCGTAATACCGGGCTCGATGTGTCCTGCTAAGAAATAACTCGTTGCCGAATTCATTTTCCTAGCTTTCCTCATAAAGCTTGATTCCGTCCCCGACTTGCAAATGATCATTACAGCTAACCCCGCAACAAGGACACGATATTTTGGGAAACCACATCAATATCCTGTTCTCCGTCAATATGACGCAGAAGATTCTGGTTCTCATAAAACGTGAGGAGTGGTGCTGTTTTATTACTATATTCGTCAAGTCGTGTTCTTACGCTATCTTCGTTATCGTCAGGACGCTGATAGAGTTCACCACCGTCTTTATCGCAAATGCCTTCAACCTTAGGAGGATTAAAGACAATATGATAGCTAGCTCCGCAGCTTTTACAAACTCGCCGTCCTGTGATTCGTGCCAACAAGTTGTCACGATCCACTTTCAGGTTGATGACATCATCCAGCTTCGTATTCAAACGGCCCAAAATTTGATCCAAGGCTTCAGCTTGAGCTAAAGTTCTTGGAAAACCGTCCAGCAAGAAACCTTTCTTGCAATCAGGCTGCTGCAGCCGTTCTTCAACAATACCGATTGTTACATCATCCGGAACAAGTTCACCCTTGTCAATATACTCTTTGGCTTTAATGCCAATAGGTGTTCCCTGTTTCATCGCTAGGCGAAACGCATCACCTGTCGAGATATGAGGAATGCCGAACTCCTTCACAATGACATCTGCTTGTGTACCTTTACCAGCCCCCGGAGGGCCCATGATCAAAATATTCACAATCTGTCACTCCTCAAGACGACCCCTACACAAGAAACAGCACAAAAGGTGCCGGTAAGCATGCGAACATCCTATGCCGGTACCTATTGCCTATTTGTTGATGAAGCCTTTGTAATGGCGTTTGATCAGTTGGCTTTCGATTTGCTTCATCGTATCCAATGCTACACCAATAATGATGAGCAATGAAGTACCCCCAATTTGCACGGAACGAGGCAAGCCCGAAAGCGAACCGAAGAATACCGGCAAAACGGATATGACTGCCAGGAACAAAGCTCCTGTCATTGTCAAACGTGACATTACTCGTGTCAAGTATTTCTCCGTGGCTTTACCTGGGCGAATGCCTGGGATATAACCGCCGTTTTTCTTCATATTGTCGGCCATTTGCTGCGGATTCATCTGTACAAAGGTATAGAAGAATGTGAAACCGATAATCATTACGACATACAAAACCATGCCCAGTGGCTTGTCATAATACAAGTAAGTGGTAATCCACTTAGCCCAAGCATGATCTGCCCAGAAACTCGCAATAATTGTCGGGAATTGCAGCAATGATACCGCAAAGATTACCGGAATAACGCCTGCCGCATTAATTTTCATCGGAATATGCGTATTCTGGCCACCGTACATTTTGTTGCCAACTACACGTTTTGCGTATTGTACTGGAATTTTCCGAATACCTTGCTGGATGTAGATAACACCAACGATAATCAGAACAACCACCAAGGCAATGATAATTGCCTTCAGAATATTCATAAACAGCTGATCTGCTTGAATAAACTGAGATTCTACAATCGTCCGAATATGTCTTGGAATACCTGCCGCAATCCCTGCAAAGATTACAATAGAGATACCATTACCGATTCCCTTTTCGGTAATTTGCTCACCGAGCCACATAAGGAACGTAGTTCCTGCAGTAAGCACAATGGCAATAACCAGATAATCAGCAAAAGTAGCACCTGGAATCATCGCTGCACCGTACAGTCGATTAAATCCAATCGACGTTCCGAATGCTTGGATTAAGCCCAGTATTACAGTACCATACCGTGTAATTTGAGCCAATTTCTTTTTACCATGCTCTCCTTGTTTAGCCCATTCCGCAAGTTTCGGAATCACGTCCATTGACAGCAGCTGTACAATGATGGACGCTGTAATATATGGCATAATCCCGAGGGCGAAGATCGAAAACTGATACAACGCGCCCCCTGAGAAGGTGTTAAGGAGTCCAAACAACTCGCTTCCTGCCTGATCCTGAGAAGTAAAGACTTGCTTATTCACACCGGGAACCGGCACGAAGGAGCCAATACGATATACAAAGAGTATAAACAGGGTAAACAGGATTCGGGTTCTAAGATCCTCAACCCGCCATATATTTTTCAGGGTCTTGAACATTAGATCACCTCGGTTTTACCGCCGGCAGCTTCAATTTTCTCTACCGCAGATTGAGAGAACTTGTTCGCTTTAACTGTCAATTTCACAGTGATTTCACCGTTACCCAGAATTTTAATTCCGGATTTCGCGTTCTTCACAATACCATTGTTCAGCAAAAACTCAGGGCTTACTTCTGTACCCGCTGCAAAACTGTTCAAATCTTCGATATTCAAAACCGCATACTCTTTACGAGTAGGATTTACGAAACCGCGTTTAGGCAAGCGACGATACAGTGGGTTTTGACCACCCTCGAAGCCCGGACGTACACCACCGCCGGAACGAGCGTTTTGACCCTTATGACCACGACCAGAAGTTTTACCCGTACCGCTACTAGGACCACGACCCAAACGTTTACGTTCTTTGCGGGAGCCTGGAGCTGGGGAAAGCTCATGTAACTTCATCGTTCGTTGCACCTCCTTGATTATTGTTAAAATACTTTATTTCTTAAGCTTCGATTTCTTTAACAGAAACCAAATGGCTAACTTGATTAATCATCCCGCGAATTGCTGCATTGTCGGGTTGAACTACTTTATGGTTGATTTTACGCAAGCCGAGCGTTTTAACAGTCGTTCTCTGAGTACCAGGACGGCCGATCAACGAACGAACGAGGGTAATTTCTAATTTCGCCATGATATTCCCTCCTTAGCCCAGCAGCTCTTCGATGGATTTGCCGCGCAATTTAGCAACATCTTCAGCGCGTTTCAAGCGGGACAAACCTTCCAAAGTCGCATTGACCATATTCATGGAATTCGAAGAACCCAAAGATTTTGTCAAGATATCACCTACACCAGCAAGTTCCAGAACTGCACGAACTGGACCACCAGCGATAACCCCAGTACCTTCCGATGCCGGTTTCAACAGAACCCGGCCAGCACCGAACTTACCTGTAACAAGGTGAGGAATTGTTGTGCCTACGAGTGGAACGTGAACCAGGTTTTTCTTAGCATCTTCAATACCTTTGCGAATCGCATCAGGTACTTCGCCCGCTTTACCGATTCCAGCGCCTACCCAGCCGTTGCCGTCGCCCACTACTACCAGAGCACTGAAGCTAAAACGGCGTCCGCCTTTGACAACTTTAGCTACACGATTAATATTTACTACTCTTTCAGTCAGTTCCAAAGTATTCGGATCTACACGCAAGTCGTTAACCTCCTTTTGAGAAATGTCTTAGAATTCAAGGCCTGCTTCGCGAGCTGCATCAGCCAAAGCTTGAATCCGTCCATGATACAAGTATCCACCACGATCAAATACGATGTTAGCATGGCCTTTTTCTTTCGCACGTTTAGCAACGAGTTCGCCAACCTTACGAGCTGCTTCTACACTACCACCGTTTTTGATTTCGCTGCTCAGTTCTTTATCCATAGTGGATGCAGAAACCAATGTTACACCAGCAACATCATCAATCAGTTGTGCGTAGATATGCTTGGAAGAGCGGAATACGTTCAAACGAGGACGTACAGCCGTACCTTCGATTTTCTTACGTACACGCAGATGTCTTCTGACACGTGCTTTATTTTTATCTTGTTTTGTAATCATCTCAAGTTTTCACTCCCTTCAGTTTGCCTTTTAAAACTTTATACTAAGACGCACTGGGTAAAAAAAGAGTACAAGTCTTTCCAGTAGAAAGACCGCACAAAGTCGGTAAGAAACTTATTTCTTCTTACCGGCTTTACCTTCTTTACGGATGATGCGCTCGCCTTCGTATTTAATCCCTTTACCTTTGTACGGTTCAGGTTCACGAACGGAACGAATCTTAGCAGCATAGGCACCTACACGCTCTTTATCAATTCCGCGAACGATAATTTTAGTGTTCGAAGGAACTTCGAACTCGATGCCCGCTTCCGGTGTAATTTCAACCGGGTGAGAGTATCCAACGTTCAGAACGATTTTATCTCCGGATTTGCTTGCACGATATCCGACCCCAACCAGCTCCAGAGATTTTGAAAAACCTTCAGTTACACCACTTACCATGTTATTGACAACGCTGCGGGTTGTTCCATGCAAAGAGCGGTGAAGTTTATTGTCCGAAGGACGAACTACATTAATTTCATTATTTTCCACAGTAACGGACATGTCTTTATGAAGCTCACGAGTCAATGTTCCTTTAGGACCTTTAACTGTGATCACTGTGTTGTTCAAAGTCACGTCAACACCACTTGGTACTGTGATTGGTTTACGACCAATACGGGACATATCTGTTGCACCTCCTATCTTTTAAACGTTAAATTACCAAACGTAGCAAACCACTTCTCCGCCGGCTTTGGACTGACGCGCTTCTTTGTCGGTCATGATACCTTTGGATGTTGAAATGATTGCGATCCCGAGTCCACCCAATACGCGTGGAATCTCATTGCTCTTCGTGTAAACGCGAAGACCTGGTTTACTGATTCTTTTCAAACCTGTGATAACACGCTCGTTGTTCGCACCGTATTTCAAGAAAATACGGATGATCCCTTGTTTGCTATCTTCAACAAATTCCGCATCACGAATGAATCCTTCACGTTTCAGGATGTCGGCGATTTGTTTTTTCATTGTAGATGCAGGCATTTCTACTGTTTCGTGGCGAACAGTGTTCGCGTTACGAATACGAGTAAGCATATCTGCAATTGGATCAGACATAGTCATTGTGTATAAACCTCCTTCCCAAACAGGACTTTTTACCAGCTTGCTTTTTTCACGCCAGGAATCTGGCCTTTATAAGCTAATTCACGGAAGCAAATTCTGCAGATCTTAAACTTTTGCAGCACCGAATGTGGACGACCACAACGTTCGCAACGAGTATAAGCACGAACTTTAAACTTTGGTGCGCGTTGTTGTTTGACTTTCATTGAAGTTTTTGCCACTTAGCCTGACACCTCCTAAATAGTTTCGGAGAACAGGGAGTCTTTAAATCAGACGCCCGAAACGTTATGCCAACATTATTTCGCGAAAGGCATGCCCAGCTGAGTCAGAAGCTCACGGGACTCTTCGTCAGTCTTGGCAGTCGTTACGATAACGATGTCCATACCACGAACTTTATCAACTTGATCATACTCGATTTCCGGGAAGATCAACTGTTCTTTCAGACCAAGCGTGTAGTTACCACGTCCGTCGAAAGCTTTTGTTGATACACCATGGAAGTCACGTACGCGAGGAAGTGTAATGTTGAACAATTTGTCCAAGAAATAGTACATACGCTCGCCACGAAGTGTTACCTTTACACCGATCGGCATGTTTTCACGCAATTTAAAACCTGCGATAGATTTTTTCGCGCGAGTGATAACTGGTTTTTGACCAGCGATCAGCTGCATGTCGTTGAGAGCCGAATCAAGCACTTTGGAGTTTTGGACTGCGTCGCCAACACCCATGTTGATTACAACTTTCTCGATTTTAGGCACTTGCATCACTGTTGTATAGTTGAACTTCTGCATCAAAGCAGGAGTGATTTCTTTCAAGAAACGTTCTTTCATTCTTGTTGTTGCCATGAATCATAGTCCTCCTTTCTTCAAAAAATAATTAGTCGATCACTTCGCCTGAACGTTTTGCAATGCGCACTTTTTTTCCGTTGTCCAAAACCTTGTAACCCACACGAGTTACTTTTCCGCTCTTCGGATCAATGTGCATAACGTTGGAAACGTGAATCGGAGCTTCTTTCTCGATGATGCCGCCTTGTGGATTCAGCTGATTAGGCTTTTGGTGTTTTTTAATCATGTTAACACCTTCCACAAGCACACGGTTTTGACGAGGGTAAGCAGCGATAACGCGACCTTTTTTACCTTTATCTTTACCTGTAATCACCAGAACAGTGTCGTCTTTTTTGACGTGCAGCTTGTTGTTATGGGATTCCAGAACTTTTTTCACTTTTGGCATTTCGTACACCTCCTACGGGCACATTTTAAGGTGAATTTAGATCACTTCCGGAGCCAAGGAAACGATTTTCATGAAGTCCTTGTCACGAAGTTCGCGAGCAACTGGTCCGAAAATACGAGTACCGCGTGGGCTCTTGTCTTCTTTAACGACCACTGCTGCGTTCTCATCAAATCCGATGTAGGAACCGTCTTTACGGCGGATAGAACGTTTAGTGCGAACGACAACCGCTCTTACTACATCACCCTTTTTGACAACGCCGCCTGGTGTTGCTTGTTTTACGGAACAAACGATCAGGTCACCAATTTGAGCTGTACGACGTCCCGTACCACCGAGCACACGGATACACATCAGTTCCTTCGCGCCGGAATTGTCAGCTACAGTCAAACGTGTAAATGGTTGAATCATTTATTTATCCTCCTTTCGGAAAAACTACACTACATTAGATTATAACAGCTTTTTCAACGATTTCGACCAGTCTCCAGTTTTTGTCTTTGGACAAAGGACGAGTTTCCATGATTTTAACAGTATCACCGATTTGTGCAGTGTTGTTTTCATCATGAGCTTTGAATTTTTTAGTCACTTTAATGCGTTTATGATAGAGATCATGTTTTTTGTAAGTTTCTACAGCAATCACAATCGTTTTATCCATTTTGTCGCTGACTACTTTACCGACTAATACTTTACGGGCATTACGTTCGCTCATTGTTGGCCTCCTTCCTAATTACAGGCGGAATTTCCACCCGGTCTAATATCTTAGCTAATCCCAAGTTCTCTTTCACGGATCACAGTTTTAGCACGAGCAATTTCCTTACGCACAGCACCGATCCGAGTCGGGTTATCAAGCTGACCGGTAGCGAGTTGAAAACGAAGGTTGAAAAGTTCTTCTTTAAAACCAGAGATCTTTTGTTCGATTTCAGCAGTGGTAAGGTTGCGGAATTCACTAGCCTTCATTTGCTTCACCACCCAATTCTTCACGTTTCACAAACTTAGTTTTGATTGGCAGTTTGTGAGCGGCAAGACGCATTGCTTCACGAGCAATCTCTTCCGGTACACCAGCAAGTTCAAACATGATCTTACCTGGTTTCACTACTGCAACCCATTTTTCTACGTTACCTTTACCACTACCCATACGAACCTCAAGAGGCTTTTGAGTAATTGGTTTGTCAGGGAATATTTTAATCCAAACCTTACCACCACGTTTGATGTAACGAGTCATCGCAATACGAGCAGCTTCGATTTGACGGTTAGTGATCCATGCTGGTTCAGTAGCTTGCAAACCGTACTCACCGAAATTCAGTGTAGTACCGCCTTTTGCACGACCCTTCATATGACCACGTTGTTGTTTACGATGTTTTACGCGTTTAGGTACCAACATGATTAGTTGCCTCCTTCCTGAGGAGCTTGTTTCTTAGCTGGAGGAAGAACCTCTCCACGATAGATCCATACTTTTACGCCAAGACGGCCATAAGTAGTATGAGCCTCTGCTGTACCGTAGTCGATGTCAGCACGAAGCGTATGCAGTGGAACAGTTCCTTCGCTGTATCCTTCGGAACGAGCGATTTCGGCACCGCCAAGACGTCCGCCTACTTGAGTTTTAATTCCTTTTGCACCGGAACGCATAGTTCTTTGAATTGCTTGTTTCAACGCACGACGGAAAGAAACACGACGTTCCAATTGTTGTGCAATGCTTTCAGCAACAAGAATTGCATCCAGTTCAGGATTTTTAATTTCAGAGATATTGATGTGTACCTTTTTACCGCCTGCGATTTTAGTGATTTCATTACGCAGATTTTCAACTTCGGAACCACCCTTACCGATAACCATACCTGGTTTCGCAGTGTGAATCGTTACGTTGACACGGTTAGCTGCTCTCTCGATTTCAACACGGGATACAGCGGAGTCTTTCAATCTTTTCTTCAGATGCTCACGAATCTTAACGTCTTCTAGCAAAAGATCACCGAAATCTTTGCCTGCATACCATTTGGATTCCCAATCACGGATAATACCGATTCGGAGTCCGACGGGATTTACCTTTTGGCCCACACGTTTTCCCTCCTTATTTTTCAGATACCACCAGAGTAATATGACTGGTGCGTTTATTGATGCGGCTTGCACGACCCATTGCACGCGGGCGGAACCGTTTCATTGTAGGACCTTGGTTTACAAAAACCTCAGACACTACCAATTTATTTACGTCCATGGAGTAGTTGTGATCTGCATTTGCGATAGCAGAATTCAGCAATTTCTCAACGACTGGAGAAGCGGATTTCGGAGTGTGACGAAGAATTGCAATCGCCTCACCTACCTGCTTGCCACGAATCAAATCGATAACAAGTTTCACTTTGCGAGCGGAAATCCGCACGGATTTAGCATGTGCTTTTGCTTCCATTGAGTTACCTCCTCTCAAACACTACGCTGTGTTGATTATCTTCTTGTTTTCTTATCGTCATCCGTATGGCCTTTGTACGTACGCGTTGGAGCGAATTCGCCCAATTTGTGTCCAACCATATCTTCCGTTACGTATACAGGCACGTGTTTACGACCATCATATACACCAAACGTGTGTCCGATAAATTGCGGGAAAATTGTAGAGCGACGGGACCAAGTTTTGATCACGACTTTTTTGTCAGACTCGTTCAAAACCTCTACTTTTTTCAACAGGTAACCATCAATAAATGGTCCTTTTTTGAGACTGCGACCCATTTGTGAATCCTCCCTTCGTTAAAACGTAGTCGTTCTTTAATATGTTAACGTGCGACTTAAGCGCACGTTTTATTACTTAGTACGACGACGAACGATGTACTTATCAGATGCTTTGCCTTTTTTACGTGTCTTGTAACCAAGGGTTGGTTTACCCCATGGAGACATTGGAGATTTACGTCCGATTGGAGCGCGACCTTCACCACCACCGTGTGGGTGATCGTTAGGGTTCATAACAACACCGCGAACCTCAGGACGTTGTCCCAACCAACGACTACGACCAGCTTTACCGATCTTAACAAGCTCGTGGTCTTCGTTACCTACAGATCCGATTGTAGCACGGCAAACTTTCAGAATGCGACGCACTTCACCAGAAGTCAAACGAATTGTAACATACTTCTCTTCTTTACCAAGAAGTTGGGCTTCCGTACCAGCAGCACGAACAAGTTGGCCACCTTTACCCGGTTTCAATTCGATATTGTGGATAACCGTACCTACTGGAATGTTTTCCAATGGCAAGGAGTTACCGATTTTAATATCGGAGTCCGGACCGGATACCACTACATCTCCTACTTTCAGACCTTTAGGAGCGATGATGTAACGTTTTTCACCATCCACATAGTGGATAAGTGCGATGTTGGACGTACGGTTTGGATCATATTCGATCGTAGCAACGCGGCCCGGTATTCCATCTTTGTTACGTTTGAAGTCAATAATACGGTATTTACGTTTATGTCCGCCGCCATGATGACGAACTGTAATTTTACCTTGGTTATTACGTCCAGCTTGCTTGCTCAGAGGTGCCAGCAACGATTTCTCGGGCTGATTTGTTGTGATCTCCTCGAAAGTAGATACAGACATTGCACGTCTGGCCGGGGACGTCGGTTTATACTTTTTAATTGGCACTGAGTTTCCCTCCTTACTTTACAGATTCAATTATACTGTTTCAAAAAACTCAAGCGGCTTACTGTCTTTGCTCAGCGTTACGAACGCTTTTTTCCACTCGCTCGTATAGCCGGAATGACGTCCGTAGCGTTTTGGTTTTGCAGGAACACGAAGTGTGTTAACGTTACTTACTTTCACGTTAAAAATCGCTTCGATTGCTTTCTTGACTTCGACTTTATTGGAACGAATGTCAACTTCGAAAACATATTTCAAGTCATTCATCATACCAGCCGTACGTTCGGTGATAATCGGACGCTTGATAATATCACGAGGATCCTTCATTACGCGAGCACCTCCTCTACCTTCTGAACTGCTTCCTTCGTAATGATCAGTTTGTCGTGTCCGAGCACATCAAGAACATTAATGCCGTCTGCGGCTACAAACTTCACACCAGGAATATTACGAGCGGACAGCGCTACATTATCATCATAGCTAGGAGCTACAATCAATGCTTTACGATCTGCTTTAAGGTTATTCAAAATGGCTGCGAATTCTTTCGTTTTAGGTCCGTTCAGTGTAAGAGCGTCCAATACGATGATTTCATTCTCAATCACTTTGGATGACAGTGCCGATTTGATCGCCAGACGACGAACTTTTTTAGGCAATTTGTAAGCATAGCTGCGTGGAGTCGGACCGAATACAGTACCGCCGCCAACCCATTGTGGTGCCCGAATCGAACCTTGACGAGCGCGACCAGTACCTTTTTGTTTCCAAGGTTTACGTCCGCCGCCACGTACTTCAGAACGTCCTTTTACTTTGTGAGTACCTTGACGCAGGGAAGCCAATTGCATAACAACAGCGTCATGAAGAACGTGTTTATTCGGCTCGATACCGAACACTGCATCGTTCAATTCAATTTCGCCAACTTGGCTGCCGCTAATATTAAATAGTGCTACTTTTGGCATTTCGTGTTCCTCCTTTCTTCAGTTAATTATTTTTTCACCGTTTCTAATACTTTAACGAAGCTGTTTTTAGGTCCTGGAATGGAACCTTTCACGAGCAATACATTACGTTCTGTATCGATCTTAACAACTTCAAGGCGTTGGATTGTTACCGTTTCATGCCCCATGTGTCCTGGCAGGTGTTTACCTTTAGGAACGCGGTTAGCTTGAATGGAACCCATAGAACCTGGACCTCTGTGGTAGCGCGAGCCGTGTGCCATTGGTCCGCGGCTTTGTCCCCAACGTTTGATAACGCCGGCAAAACCTTTACCTTTAGAAATACCTGTTACGTCAACGAATTCGCCTTCTGTGAAGACATCAGCCTTCAGTTCTTGGCCAACCTCGTACGCAGCAAGGTCGATGCCACGAAGTTCACGAACGTAGCGCTTAGGTGCAGTATTTGCTTTTTTAGCATGCCCTGCTTCAGGTTTATTGGATCTTTTTTCTTTTTTATCAGAGAACCCGAGTTGGATAGCTTCGTATCCATCGTTTTCCAGATCTTTCTTTTGCAGAACAACACAAGGACCAGCTTCGATAACCGTAACAGCAAGTACGTTACCTTCAGGGGTAAACACTTGAGTCATTCCGAGTTTTTTTCCTAAGATACCTTTCATGTTGACACCTCTTTTCTTTTCCTGATTACATATTACAATTTAATTTCGATATCTACACCGGACGGCAGGTCCAAGCGCATCAAGGCATCCACAGTTTGTGGAGTCGGATTAACAATGTCGATCAAACGCTTGTGTGTGCGCATTTCGAATTGTTCCCGAGAATCCTTGTACTTGTGTACCGCACGGAGAATAGTAATGATTTGTTTTTCAGTTGGCAGCGGAATTGGTCCGGAAACACCTGCACCCGAACGTTTAGCTGTTTCAACAATTTTCTCAGCGGATTGATCAAGAATTCTGTGATCGTAAGCTTTCAAACGAATACGAATTTTTTGCTTTGCCATTTTAGTCCCTCCTTCTATCGCCCAATTTGGTATCGGACATACTCCGTGAAAATTTTCCGACAGCCCTCCCATGGCAAAGGGGCCGGGTGTGTCAGTAACCTCTCACATCATCGCACAGTCACAAACAACATTAGTTATTATATCGAATACTTCTGCCTATTGCAAGCAAAAACGAAAAAAACAATGTATCTTATTTTCAAAGATAACAATTGTGCTCGCAGCTCGCGATTTTCCTCAAGAGAAAAGCCCCCGCACCATGGCAGGGGCTCGTTTTGCTTCGTTCCAATACAATGTTACTCGTTCCAGTACAATGTTGCTATATTCAAGGCTCGAAGCCTTATTATTTAGAGATTGTTGCTACAGCGCCTGCACCAACTGTACGTCCGCCTTCACGAATGGAGAACTTAGTTCCTTCTTCAATCGCGATTGGACTGATCAGTTGAACAGTAACCGTAATGTTATCACCAGGCATTACCATTTCGGAACCTTCTGGCAAAGTAATGATACCAGTTACGTCAGTTGTACGGAAGTAGAACTGTGGACGGTAACCAGTGAAGAAAGGTTTGTGACGTCCGCCTTCTTCTTTAGTCAAAACGTAAATTTGAGCAGAGAATTCTGTATGTGGGTTAACAGAACCTGGCTTAGCCAATACTTGGCCACGCTCGATTTGTGCACGATCTACACCGCGAAGCAGTGCGCCGATGTTGTCACCAGCTTGAGCGGAGTCAAGCAATTTACGGAACATTTCTACGCCTGTTACTACGGATTTACGGGATTCTTCTTGAATACCGATGATTTCGATTTCGTCGCCCACTTTAACTGTACCACGCTCTACACGGCCTGTAGCAACTGTACCACGACCAGTGATGGAGAATACGTCCTCGACAGGCATAAGGAAAGGCTTGTCAGTGTCGCGTTCTGGAGTTGGGATGTAAGTGTCGATTGTTTCGAACATTTCAACGATTTTCTTAGCCCAGTCGCCATCTGGGTTTTGCAGTGCTTCACGAGCGGAACCACGAGTGATTGGAGTGTCGTCGCCTGGGAAGTCATACTCGCTCAGCAAGTCGCGAACTTCCATTTCAACCAATTCCAGCAACTCTTCGTCTTCAACCATGTCGCATTTGTTCAGGAATACAACGATGTATGGAACACCTACTTGACGGGACAAGAGGATGTGTTCGCGAGTTTGTGGCATAGGACCGTCAGCTGCGGATACAACCAGAATAGCTCCGTCCATTTGTGCAGCGCCAGTGATCATGTTTTTAACATAGTCGGCGTGACCTGGGCAGTCAACGTGTGCATAGTGACGGTTAGGTGTTTCATATTCCACGTGTGCAGTGGAGATTGTGATACCGCGTTCGCGCTCTTCTGGAGCTTTATCGATTTGATCGAATGCTACAGCAGCACCACCGTAAGTTTTGGAAAGTACAGTTGTGATTGCAGCAGTCAAAGTTGTTTTACCATGATCGACGTGACCAATTGTACCGATATTAACGTGCGGTTTGTTACGTTCAAACTTAGCCTTTGCCATTTGAACAATTCCTCCTCAATAACATGTTTTATTTTTAGGCTGTCGGAAACCTCTTGGAAAACCTAGAGTATCCGATCAGCTAATACACTGTATTACTCGCCGCCTTTGGTTTTGGCAACGATCTCTTCAGCAATGCTCTTCGGAACTTCTTCATAGTGATGAAGCTCCATGGAGAACACACCGCGTCCTTGTGTACCGGAACGAAGTGTAGTGGAATATCCAAACATTTCGGACAATGGAACCATTGCACGAATAATTTGGGCACCGCCACGGGAATCCATACCTTCAATCCGACCACGACGGGAGTTCAACATACCCATTACGTCTCCCATGTATTCCTCTGGAACCGTTACTTCAACTTTCATAATCGGCTCAAGCAATACAGGTTTACATTTGTCTTTCGCTGCTTTCAGCGCCATTGAACCGGCAATTTTAAATGCCATCTCATTGGAATCGACATCATGGTATGATCCATCCACAATTGTAGCTTTAACGTCCACAAGCGGGAAGCCTGCAAGGACACCGTTCTTCATTTGCTCTTCAATACCAGCAAGTGCAGGTCCGATGTATTCTCTTGGAACAGAGCCACCGACAACCTTGCTTTCAAACTGGCTACCAGTACCTGCCTCAAGTGGTTCGAACTCAACCCATACGTGACCATATTGACCACGACCACCGGATTGACGAACAAACTTACCTTCAACACGTGCTGGAGCACGGAATGTTTCACGGTATGCTACCTGTGGTTTACCAACATTGGTTTCCACTTTGAACTCACGACGCATACGGTCAATGATAATGTCCAAGTGAAGCTCACCCATACCTGCCAAGATAGTTTGACCAGTTTCTTCGTTAGTCGAAGCGCGAAGAGTTGGATCCTCTTCGGTCAACTTACCGAGTGCAACTGCCATTTTGTCTTGGTCAGCTTTGGTTTTAGGCTCAACCGCGATTTCGATAACCGGATCAGGGAAGTTCATGGATTCGAGAATAACAGGATTCTTCTCATCACACAGTGTATCACCTGTACCTGTATCTTTCAAACCTACGGCTGCCGCAATGTCACCGGAGTATACTTCAGTGATTTCTTGACGGCTGTTCGCATGCATTTGAAGGATACGTCCGATACGTTCGCGTTTGCCTTTTGTTGCATTCAATACGTAAGAACCGGATTGAAGAACACCGGAATATACGCGGAAGAATGTCAATTTACCAACGTAAGGGTCCGTCATGATTTTGAAGGCCAATGCGGAGAAAGGCTCTTCATCAGAAGAATGACGTTCAACTTCCGTTCCATCTTCCAGATGACCTTGAATACTTGGTACATCAATAGGAGCTGGCAGGTAATCAACAACTGCATCCAGCATCAGCTGAACACCTTTGTTACGGTAAGAAGATCCACAGATAACTGGGAAGATCTTAACTTCTACAACACCTTTACGGAGAGCGGCTTTAATTTCTTCAACCGTGATCTCTTCGCCTTCAAGGTATTTCATAGTCAAATCTTCATCCAGTTCAGCAACCTTCTCGATCAATTCGTTGCGGAGTTCCTCAACTTTGTCTTTGTAGTCCGCAGGAATTTCGGCTTCTTCGATATTTTGACCAAGGTCATCTTTGTACATATGAGCCTTTTGTTCAACAATATCGATGATACCTAAAAAGTCATTTTCTGCACCGATTGGAAGTTGAATAGCAACTGCGTTCGCTTGAAGGCGATCACGCATATCAGCTACAACGTTCAAGAAGTCGGCACCGATAATATCCATTTTGTTTACATATGCGATCCGTGGAACGCCATAGCGATCAGCCTGTCTCCATACGGTTTCAGACTGAGGCTCAACGCCTTCTTTCGCACTGAAAACACCAACTGCTCCGTCCAATACACGAAGGGAACGTTCAACTTCAACAGTGAAGTCAACGTGCCCCGGGGTGTCGATGATATTGACGCGGTGACCTTTCCAGGCAGCGGTCGTCGCAGCGGAAGTAATCGTGATTCCGCGCTCTTGTTCTTGTTCCATCCAGTCCATTGTCGCAGCACCTTCGTGAACTTCACCGATTTTGTGCGTACGGCCTGTGTAGAACAAGATCCGCTCTGTTGTTGTGGTTTTACCCGCGTCAATATGAGCCATGATCCCGATATTACGTGTATTTTTCAAGGAGAACTCTCTTGCCATGAAATGGGTCTCCCTTCAAAATTGAAGTTATTTTTTTTAGCTGAATCCTACCAACGATAGTGAGCAAACGCTTTGTTCGCTTCAGCCATTTTGTGCGTGTCTTCACGTTTCTTCACGGAAGCGCCTGTGTTGTTGGAAGCATCGATAATCTCAGCCGCCAAACGCTCTTCCATAGTTTTCTCGCCGCGGTTGCGGGAGTAGTTTACGAGCCAACGTAATCCCAGGGACGTACGTCTTTCTGGTTTTACCTCGATTGGTACTTGGTAGTTGGCACCGCCGACACGGCGTGCTTTAACTTCCAGGACTGGCATGATATTCTTGATAGCTGCTTCAAATACTTCCATCGGGTCATTACCCGTACGTTCTTGGATAAGCTTGAACGCATTATACAGAATGCTTTGAGCAACGCCTCGTTTTCCGTCGAGCATGATGCGGTTGATCAAGCGAGTAACCAACTTGCTGTTGTATACCGGATCTGGCAACACGTCTCTTTTGGTAACTGGACCTTTGCGTGGCATGGATATCCCCCTTTCTTACATGTTAAACCTGCATACGCGGTTTATATTCATTAGGATTTTTTAGCTTTAGGGCGTTTTGCGCCGTATTTGGAACGAGCTTGCATGCGGTTGTTTACGCCTGCAGTATCCAAAGCACCGCGAACGATGTGGTAACGCACACCCGGAAGGTCTTTTACACGACCGCCACGAATCAGCACTACGCTGTGTTCTTGAAGGTTATGTCCAATACCTGGAATGTAAGCAGTCACCTCTACACGGTTCGTCAAGCGAACACGAGCATATTTACGAAGTGCGGAGTTTGGTTTTTTCGGAGTCATAGTACCTACACGAGTGCAAACTCCGCGTTTTTGCGGGGCACTGATGTCGGTAGCTTCACGTTTCAAGGCATTAAAACCTTTTTGCAAAGCCGGTGATTTCGATTTCTCGATTTTGGCTTGACGTCCTTTACGAACCAGTTGATTAATAGTTGGCATGTTGGTTGCCACCCCCTTCCTCAATTTTTGCTGTTACTTTACAAACCTTATCTAAGCCCACAGACCCAGGCGGTTCATAAAAGAACAAATGAAAAGTCTTTGCCGCCAAGAATAACGATTCCCTAGACAAAAACGTTCCTTACCCTATTGTTTTACGATAGCAGCCATCGCGGCTCCCACTTCAATCCCGCATGCAGCTCCGAGATTTTTCATTGTATCTACGAGAGTCACTTTGACCCCGTGCTTGTTGCACAAATCAATGATGTTGGAAGTGAAACGCTGATCTGCATCTTCTGCCACATATACTTCCGAGGCGAAGCCCATTTCTACCATACGAATGGTTTGTTTGGTACCGATTTTGACATGAGCATCTTGCAGTCCCTGTTCTTTAGACATATCTCATTCCTCCGAAAAGACCCAATAGCATATAGGCTGCTCACGCACCTTTGCTATATTAGCATTGACTATGAACAATGTCAAGACAATTATCAACTATAATCTATTTAAACACAGTAATACGTTACATTTTTATAAGAAGTACCGGAGCACCGTTGCTACAGCCTTTACCAAAGCTTATATCTACGGTGTTCCGGGCTTATCATATTATTTTTATATTACTACTCAGCTGAAATGGGTTCGAGTTCCTCAGATGAGGATTGCCCCTCTTCAGGCTGGGCAAATTTCACGCTACGGTAACGATTCATACCTGTTCCCGCAGGGATCAATTTACCGATAATTACATTCTCTTTCAATCCAAGCAACTGATCGACTTTTCCTTTGATAGCTGCATCTGTCAGGACACGAGTAGTTTCTTGGAAGGAAGCTGCTGACAAGAAGGAGTCCGTTTCCAGAGAGGCCTTGGTAATACCAAGGAGAACCGGTTTGGCTACCGCTGGTTCTTGGCCGCTGAGAATCGCTATCTTGTTTGCATTTTCATACTCATGTACATCCACAAATGAACCTGGAAGTAGTGTTGTGTCACCCGCATCAATGATACGAATTTTACGCAACATTTGACGAATCATAACTTCTACGTGCTTGTCGTTGATTTCAACACCTTGGTTCCGGTATACACGTTGAACTTCCTGAAGGATATAGTTCTGCACCCCGCGAATACCTTTAATACGCAGCATTTCTTTAGGGTCAATCGAACCATCCGTCAGTTCGTCCCCGGCTTCAACAGTCATGCCTTCGCTTACGCGCAAACGTGAACCATAAGTGACCGAATAGGTTTTTGTTTCAGCTTCACCCTGAATGTCGATTTCGCGACGGTCTTTCCCTTCACGAACTTCTTTAACTACACCGTCAATTTCACTGATGGTTGCCTGACCTTTAGGATTACGTGCTTCAAAAAGCTCCTGGATACGAGGCAAACCTTGTGTGATATCGTCGCCCGCTACACCACCTGTGTGGAACGTACGCATGGTGAGCTGTGTCCCTGGTTCACCGATGGATTGAGCCGCGATAATACCAACCGCTTCACCAATCTCAACGTGTTTGCCAGTAGCCAGATTACGGCCGTAACATTTTTTGCAGACGCCATGTTTGGCACGGCAGCTTAGCACGGAACGAATTTGAACTTTATCCACACCAGCTTTGACGATCGCCTCAGCTTTGTTGGAGTCAATCAATTCGTTGCGTCTAGCCAAG
Organism: Paenibacillus sp. ALE2; assembly: GCF_054113385.1. Classification (NCBI taxonomy): domain Bacteria; kingdom Bacillati; phylum Bacillota; class Bacilli; order Caryophanales; family Paenibacillaceae; genus Paenibacillus; species Paenibacillus sp. ALE2. The sequence goes on along the minus strand of NZ_CM134213.1, from coordinate 2,276,644 downwards.
ATCTCACCCGTCTCAGGATGACGTACGGTTTCGAAACAATAACGACCTTCCAGACGATCGTACAGGTCCTCAATGACTTCTTTACCGTCTTGGATGCGGCTTACTGTAAAGCCTTTATCCGTTCCGCAGTCATCTTCGCGCACGATAACATCTTGTGCCACATCAACGAGACGACGAGTCAGGTAACCGGAGTCAGCCGTACGTAACGCTGTATCCGCCAAACCTTTACGCGCTCCGTGAGTGGAGATGAAGTACTCGAGTACTGTCAGACCTTCACGGAAATTCGATTTAATTGGGAGCTCGATAATACGACCCGATGGATTCGCCATCAGTCCACGCATACCGCCAAGCTGGGTAATCTGAGATTTGTTACCACGCGCTTTGGAGTCAACCATCATCATGATAGAGTTGTAGCGATCCATGGATTTCATCAAAATGTCTGTAATATCGTCTTTGGCCTTGGACCAAATATCAATAATCCGATCATAGCGTTCCTCGTTCGTAATCAGACCACGACGGTACTGATTGGTCACGACTTGCGCTTTATCATCAGACGCTTTAAGAATATCCTGTTTCTCTTGAGGTACAACTACGTCTGCCACAGCAACCGTCACACCTGCACGAGTAGAATACGTAAAGCCAAGCTGTTTGATTTTATCCAAAATCACAGCAGTTTCTGTCGTATGGTAAATCTCAAAGCAACGGGCGATGATATTACCAAGGTAATCCTTGCCCACTCCACTAGCTTGCGGAGCGTTCTGGATGGCTTCAGTGAGGTTTACACCCTTATCGTAAACAAAGAACTCTTCAGCAGTACCATAGAGCAGGTTGGCACGAGTAGCGTCATTGATGTACGGGAAGCTTGCCGGGAAAATCTCATTAAAGATAATTTTACCCACGGTTGTAATCAACATTGCATCCTGTTGCTTCTCTGTAAAGCTAGTTTTATTCAAAGCCTTAACCGGAATAGCTACACGAGCATGAAGACCCGCTGTTCCACGTTGATAAGCCGAGATAGCCTCATTCGGGTTGCGAAGGATCATGTTGCTTCCCTCTTCTTCCTTGTTGTCCATAGTCAAATAGAATGAACCAAGGACCATATCCTGGGAAGGGGTAACAACAGGCTTGCCGTCTTTTGGATTCAAAATGTTGCCGGATGCCAGCATGAGCAAACGAGCTTCCGCTTGAGCTTCTGCAGACAACGGAACGTGAACCGCCATTTGGTCACCGTCAAAGTCGGCATTATACGCCGTACATACGAGTGGATGCAAACGAATTGCACGACCTTCAACCAAGATCGGTTCAAACGCTTGAATACCCAATCTATGCAGCGTAGGGGCACGGTTTAGAAGAACCGGATGTTCTTTGATTACTTCTTCGAGCACATCCCATACTTCAGCACTCACACGCTCTACTTTACGCTTCGCACTCTTAATGTTGTGTGCCAAACCTTTGTTAACAAGTTCTTTCATAACAAAAGGCTTAAACAGCTCCAGCGCCATCTCTTTTGGCAGACCGCATTGGTACATCTTCAAGTACGGACCTACTACGATAACGGAACGACCGGAGTAGTCAACACGTTTACCGAGCAAGTTTTGACGGAAACGTCCTTGTTTACCTTTCAGCATGTGGCTGAGGGATTTCAAAGGACGATTACCCGGACCTGTAACAGGACGACCACGACGACCATTATCAATCAGAGCGTCAACAGCTTCCTGCAGCATCCGTTTTTCATTTTGCACGATAATATCTGGCGCACCCAGATCTAACAAGCGTTTCAGACGGTTATTACGGTTAATAACACGACGATACAGATCATTAAGGTCAGAAGTAGCAAAACGTCCACCATCCAACTGTACCATTGGACGAAGCTCAGGAGGAATAACAGGCAGTACGTCCATGATCATCCAATCCGGTTGGTTGCCAGAGTTACGGAATGCCTCAATAACTTCAAGGCGCTTGATCGCACGGTTTCGACGTTGCCCTTGAGCTGTACGCAGCTCTTCTTTCAAAAATTCCAATTCTTTGTCTATATCTAAATCTTGAAGAAGCTTTTTAACCGCTTCAGCACCCATTCCTGCCTGGAATCCGTAGCCATATTTCTCACGATAGCTGCGGTATTCTTTCTCGGACAGGAGTTGCTTTTTCTCCAAAGGCGTATCTCCTGGATCGGTTACAACATAAGATGCGAAGTAAATGATCTCTTCCAAAGATCTTGGAGACATATCAAGAGCAAGACCCATACGACTCGGAATGCCTTTGAAGTACCAAATGTGCGATACAGGAGCTGCCAACTCAATGTGGCCCATACGCTCACGGCGAACCTTAGCGCGAGTAACTTCTACTCCACAACGGTCACAGACAACACCTTTATAGCGTACACGTTTGTACTTACCACAGTGACATTCCCAATCTTTCGTAGGTCCGAAAATTTTCTCGCAAAATAGTCCTTCTTTTTCCGGTTTAAGCGTACGATAGTTAATCGTCTCCGGTTTTTTGACTTCTCCGCGGGACCAAGAACGAATCTTTTCGGGGGAAGCAAGCCCGATTTTCATATATTCGAAATTGTTAACGTCCAACAAGGAGCAACCCTCCTTAACCAAATCCTGAGTTTTTAGGTTTGATACCGCCCGGCAGCACCGGGCGGTATCAAGAAGCCTGATCCATCCAAAAATGGATCGAGGCATATAACAAAGCTGATATGAGTCAGTCAGCAGTCAAATTACTCTACGCCAACCTCAGAGCCTTCCAGATTCAAACTCAGCTTATCGCCAGTTGTGTCATCTTCATCATCAAGCTCTCTCATTTCGATCTCTTGTTCGTCTTCAGACAGAATCTTCACGTCCATACCCAAGCTTTGCAGCTCTTTGATCAAGACCTTGAATGATTCAGGAACACCCGGTTCAGGGACATTTTCACCTTTGACGATGGATTCGTAAGTTTTAACACGTCCAACCACATCATCGGATTTCACAGTCAAAATTTCCTGAAGCGTGTATGCTGCACCGTAGGCTTCCAGTGCCCATACTTCCATCTCCCCGAAGCGCTGACCACCGAATTGGGCTTTACCACCCAACGGCTGTTGCGTAACGAGAGAGTAAGGACCTGTAGAACGGGCATGGATCTTATCGTCGACCATGTGCGCCAGTTTGATCATGTGCATGACACCGACAGTAACTTCACGTTCAAAACGATCACCTGTACGTCCATCATACAACACCGTCTTACCATTGCGTTGCATACCCGCTTCTTCCATCGTATCAAATACGTCATACTCCTTGGCACCATCGAATACTGGAGTTGCCACATGAATACCAAGACGCATTGCAGCCATACCCAGATGCACTTCGAGCACCTGTCCGATGTTCATCCGTGAAGGTACGCCCAGTGGGTTCAGTACGACTTGTACTGGGGTACCATCTGGCAAGAATGGCATATCTTCTTCAGGCAGAATACGGGCAACGACACCCTTGTTACCGTGACGTCCGGCCATTTTATCGCCTTCGGAAATTTTACGTTTTTGAGCAATGTATACGCGTACCAGCTGGTTTACACCCGGTGGCAGCTCATCGCCATTTTCACGTGTAAATACTTTAACATCTACAACGATCCCGTCAGTTCCATGAGGAACTCTCAAGGAAGTATCGCGAACCTCGCGCGCCTTCTCACCGAAGATTGCATGCAAGAGACGTTCTTCAGCTGTCAGCTCAGTCACACCCTTAGGTGTTACTTTACCAACAAGAATGTCACCTGCGGCAATTTCCGCACCGATGCGAATGATGCCGCGCTCATCTAGATTACGAAGCGCTTCTTCACCAACATTCGGAATATCACGAGTGATTTCTTCTGGTCCAAGCTTCGTATCACGAGCCTCGGATTCGTATTCCTCGATATGGATCGAGGTGTATACATCCTCTTTAACCAACTTCTCGCTCAGCAAGATCGCATCCTCGTAGTTGTAACCTTCCCAAGTCATGAACGCTACGACAACGTTACGTCCCAATGCCAACTCGCCCATTTCTGTGGATGGACCATCCGCTAGAATATCGCCAACCTTGACAATATCGCCTCTGTTTACGATTGGACGCTGGTTGATGCATGTTCCTTGGTTAGAACGCATAAATTTGTGTAATTTATACTTAACAATATCGCCTTTTACTTCAGTACCATCTACATTTTCAATACGACGCAACCAAATTTCGTTAGCCGAAGAACGTTCAATTACCCCGTTGTACTTGGACACAACGCAAACACCAGAATCTTTTGCAGACTTATGTTCCATCCCTGTTCCTACCAAAGGCGCTTTCGGAATCAGTAGTGGAACAGCCTGCCGCTGCATGTTGGAACCCATCAATGCGCGGTTCGAGTCATCATTCTCCAGGAACGGAATCAGTGCAGTAGCGACCGATACGACCTGTTTAGGCGATACATCCATGTAATCAACACGGCTACTTGCCATCGGAATAATGTTATCAGACTGCTTGTTATAACGGACAATAACGATTTCATCCTTAAAGGTGTTTTCTTCCGTCAATTCCGCATTTGCCTGAGCAACGATGTAGTTATCTTCTTCATCAGCAGTCAGGTAATCAATCTGATCTGTAACTTTTCCGGTTTTCGGATCTACCCAGCGATAAGGAGCTTCGATAAATCCGTACTCGTTGATACGTGCGAAAGTGGACAAAGAGTTGATCAAACCAATGTTTGGTCCCTCTGGTGTCTCGATAGGACACATACGGCCGTAGTGACTCGGATGGACGTCACGTACTTCCATGCCCGCGCGTTCGCGCGTCAAACCGCCGGGTCCGAGTGCAGACAGACGACGTTTGTGCGTTAATTCAGCAAGCGGGTTTGTCTGATCCATGAACTGAGACAGCTGGGAGCTACCAAAGAACTCTTTAATCGACGCAATGACCGGACGTATGTTAATCAGCGCCTGTGGCGTAATTACATTAGCATCCTGAATTGACATTCTTTCGCGTACCACGCGTTCCATACGGGACAGACCAATACGGAACTGATTTTGCAGCAACTCACCTACAGAACGCAAACGACGGTTACCCAAATGGTCAATGTCGTCTGTACTTCCGATTCCGTGAAGCAAGTTAATAAAATAACTGATGGAGGAAATAATATCGGCAGGCGTAATGTTCTTAACCGATTTATCGATATTTCCATTGGCAATCAGCTTCACTACTTTACCATCTTCAATTGGCGAGAATACATCGATCGTTTGAAGCGGAATATCGTTGCTTTCCAATACGCCACTAGCAACATGATACGTACGATGTCCAACCGACTCTTCTAGTTGTGCCAAAATCTCGTCCAACAGGCGGCGGTCTACCATTTGCCCTGCTTCAGCGATGATTTCACCAGTTGTCGTATCAATCAGTGTCTCAGCAAGACGTTGATTGAACAGACGGTTTTTGATGTGAAGCTTTTTATTGATTTTGTAACGGCCTACGTTGGCCAGGTCATACCGTTTTGGATCAAAGAAGCGTGCAACAAGCAAGCTCTTTGCGTTATCCAATGTTGGTGGCTCACCCGGACGAAGACGCTCATAAATTTCAATCAGCGCTTTCTCCGTGGAATCCGTGTTGTCTTTATCAAGTGTGTTGCGGATATATTCGTCATTGCCGAGCAAATCCAGAATCTCAGCATCAGTGCCAAAGCCAAGCGCACGCAGCAACACCGTAACCGGAATTTTACGGGTACGGTCAATCCGGACATAGATAATATCCTTCGCATCCATCTCCAGTTCGAGCCAAGCCCCCCGGTTAGGAATTACCGTTGCGGTGTATGTTGTTTTCGCATTCTTGTCGACTTTTGTGCTGAAATAGACGCTGGGAGAGCGAACCAACTGGCTGACAATAACCCGTTCCGCACCGTTAATAATAAACGTACCCGTTTCAGTCATCAGCGGGAAGTCTCCCATGAATACTTCCTGCTCTTTCACTTCCCCGGTTTCTTTATTAATAAGCCGGACTTTTACCCGAAGCGGTGCTGCATACGTAACGTCGCGTTCCTTTGCGTCGTCAACGGTATATTTGGGTTCTCCGAGAGAGTAATCGATAAACTCCAGAATCAGATTTCCTGTGAAATCTTGAATTGGAGAAATATCCCGAAACATTTCCCGTAATCCTTCCTCCAAAAACCAATCATAGGATTTTTGTTGGATCTCAATCAGGTTGGGAACCTCGAGTACCTCATTAATACGTGCATAACTGCGCCGAGTGCGTCGACCATATTGAACAAGATGTCCTGCCAACTTAAACTCACCCCTCATGTCTACTCACTTTAAAAATACATTGCGAACCTCTGTTTGTGACCTTATAATAAGACACATACAGATGATTCGATCTTACAAATACAGAAAAGCCCTTACTCGAATGCATTCGAAAAAAGAGCGACGTATCTGCAGAATCCTCATACCGGAAGATCTTCATCACTTGTAGATTTGCCCAAAATGGTTATATTATACGTAAGAGATATAAATACTATACCCTGTTACGCATAAATCTATTGACATTTCAACAAACTAAAGCCATGGAGGGCATCCTAATACTGACATTTTATAATGATATCACAGACCAGGATTCAAGTCAATGGTCCTATTGCATTTTTCTAAAACTTTTTTCAGCCTTTAAAATCCGATAACCTTTATCCTTCGTAACTTCTTCCACATGACCGAAAAGGCTCTCTATTTTAGCGCTCGCCGAAGGAGCACCCTGCTTTTTCTGAATGACGACCCATAAAGCTCCACCCTCATTTAAATGCTCATACGCAAGCTCAAATATGGTATGAACCGTTTCTTTCCCTGCACGTATAGGAGGATTCGTCAAGATCACGTCAAAACGTTCGTGTTGCACTTCTGCAAACAAATCACTTTGCTTAATGGTGACATTTTTAATTCCATTACGCTCCGCATTCTCTATCGCTAGTTGAACGGCTCGCTCGTTAATATCAACCATTGTAACGTGTCCGTCCGGGACAAGCGTAGCCGCCGTCAAACCAATCGGCCCGTAACCACATCCTACATCCAATACCGAGGCATTTGCAGGAAGTTGCATAGCTTCAATCAACACACGACTCCCATAATCAATCCCCTGCTTTGAGAAAACGCCTGAATCGCTGGCAAATCGATAGGAACGTCCACGCAGCACCGTCTCTAGACTTCGCCGTTCATGTGCCGTCTCTGGCCGTCTGGAGTAATAATGATCAGCCATTCACGCCCACCTCTTTCGGTTGTACGGTTATACTAACATCATAGCCTTTAGAATAATATTTCAGACCTGTTTGTACTACCGCTTTACAGCAACAAACCCCTTGAAGATCACCTCAAGGGGTTTGTTTTAATTCATTGTCTGCTAAAGAGCAGTCAATTATTTTACTTCTACAGAAGCGCCTGCTTCTTCCAATTTTGCTTTAACGGATTCAGCTTCTTCTTTTGCAACTTTTTCTTTCAATGGTTTTGGAGCGTTGTCAACCAGTTCTTTTGCTTCTTTCAGGCCAAGACCTGTAATTTCGCGAACTGCTTTGATAACGTTGATTTTGGAAGCGCCAGCGCTTGTCAAGATTACGTCGAACTCGGATTGCTCAGCTTCTGCTGCGCCACCTGCTGCGCCACCTGCTACAGCTACTGGAGCTGCTGCAGTTACGCCGAATTCTTCTTCGATTGCTTTCACGAGATCGTTCAGTTCCAATACGGACATACCTTTAATCGCTTCCAAGATTTGCTCTTTACTCATGGTTGAACCTCCATTTAAATTCGTATTTTTTTGTTCTTAACTGCTATACAGCAGGTTTAAATCCCAACTTATGCACTTTGCTCTTCTTTATCTGCAACAGCTTTAACCGCAAGCGCGAAGTTGCGCATAGGAGCTTGAAGCACGCTGAGGAGCATGGAAAGGAGACCTTCGCGGGATGGCAGTTCTGCCAGCGCTTTGATTTCCTCAACACCGATCACACGACCTTCTACAACTGCACCTTTCAGTTCCAATGCATTGTTTTTCTTAGCGAAATCGTTCAAGATTTTAGCTGCAGACACTGCATCATCTTTGCCGAACGCGATTGCAGTAGGACCTGTCAATACTGCGTCCAGTTCAGTCAATTCTGCTGCCGCAGTTGCACGGCGGAGCAGTGTGTTTTTCAGCACTTGAAATTCGATTCCGGCTTCGCGAAGCTGCTTACGCAGCTCAGTTACTTGGGCAACATTCAGACCGCGATAGTCTGCAACTACAGTTGTTACGCTCTCGCGCAATTTTGCAGCTACAACTTCAACAGCTTCTTGTTTTGCTTGAATCACCTTTGCATTTGCCAAACTGTACACCTCCTGATCAATTTATCTACTTTGTTCGAAACACCCATTCTGGCGTTCTACCAAAGTCGTTTTCATGAGCATGAAAAAAGCCTCCGTAGAGTACGAAGGCTTGATAAATCCACATGGACGGGACAAGCCCGTCGCATGAAACGTTCTATCATAACACCTCGGTAGGAAATTAAGCCCGAAAGCACCTACTGTCTACGGTAAGCATATTCAACTTTAACGGTCAGTCACAAGGACTCACAACTTTTACAGAATAACAAATTTGATTGAACGTGTCAACCGAAATATTATCTGTAAACAGATGTGTTCACACGTGCACTTGGTCCCATAGTCGAAGAAATAGCGATGTTTTTCAGGTATACACCTTTAGCAGACGCTGGCTTCGCACGGTTCAAGGCTTCAATCAAGGCTTTAAGGTTCTCGTTCAGTTGTTCAGCACTGAAGGAAGCTTTGCCAATTGGCGCATGAATTTGAGCGGTTCTGTCGAGACGGTATTCGATTTTACCGGCTTTAATTTCTTGAACAGCCTTGGCAACGTCGAAAGTAACTGTACCTGCTTTAGGATTAGGCATCAAACCTTTACCACCGAGCAAACGACCCAGTTTACCAACCTCACTCATCATATCAGGTGTCGCAACGCAGACATCGAATTCGAACCAGCCTTGTTGGATTTTGTTGATCATATCTTGATCGCCAACAAAATCAGCGCCAGCCGCTTCCGCTTCTTTCACTTTGTCACCTTTTGCAAATACCAGAACGCGTTGTGTTTTACCCGTACCATGTGGCAGGACAACAACACCACGAACAGCCTGGTCTTGTTTACGGGAATCTACGCCCAGACGAACTGCTGCTTCAACGGTTTCGTCAAATTTAGCAGTCGCAGCCTTTTTCACCAATTCAACGGCTTCCAAAGGCTCGTAAGTTGCTTCGCTATCAATCAGCTTAGCAGCTTCCAGGTACTTCTTACCATGTTTAGCCATAATATTTTTCCTCCTTATGTGGTATTAGCGGATATTCCTCCCACACTGCCGGACAGTCAAACTGCCGGCACACGTAGATTAATAAAATTAATCTACGATGGTGATACCCATGCTACGAGCAGTACCTTCAACCATACGCATTGCCGATTCTACGGAAGCTGCGTTAAGGTCAGGCATTTTTTGCTCTGCAATTTGACGAACAGCAGCGCGATTTACAGTTGCAACTTTCGTTTTATTCGGTTCACCGGAACCTTTTTCGATTTTAGCAGCAACTTTCAACAGAACAGCAGCCGGTGGAGTTTTGGTGATGAACGTAAAAGAACGATCCTCAAATACCGAAATTTCAACCGGAATAATCAGGCCTGCTTGATCAGCAGTACGAGCATTGAACTCTTTACAGAATGCCATAATGTTGACACCTGCTTGACCCAAAGCTGGACCTACTGGAGGCGCTGGATTAGCTTTCCCTGCAGGGATCTGCAGTTTTACCATTTTAATTACCTTTTTTGCCATGGATGACACCTCCTTGACTCAATAGTGGTAGACGGATCTATCGATCCTCCCACAAGAAACCTGTAAGAAAAATCTATATTTTCTCCACTTGAGTATAATCCAACTCAAGCGGGGTTTCCCGTCCAAACATGTTGACGTGAACCTTAAGCTTGCTCTTCTCAACCAAAATTTCTTCCACGGAGCCCACAAAATTCGCAAAAGGACCAACTTTAATTCGCACGGATTCCTTAACATCGAATTCAATCTTCGGTTTCGGCTCTACCATGCCCATATGCTTCAGAATCTGTTCAACTTCTTCTGGAAGCAATGGCGTCGGTTTGGAACCCGAGCCTGTCGATCCTACAAACCCCGTAACACCTGGTGTGTTGCGTACAACATACCAAGAATCATCGGTTTGGACCATTTCGACTAAGACATAACCAGGGTAGACTTTACGCATAACGGTTTTTTTCTTACCGTCCTTGGTTACCAGTTCTTCTTCCATAGGAACAAGAACACGGAATATCTTGTCTTCCATGCCCATGGACTCAACGCGTTTTTCCAAATTGGCTTTGACTTTGTTCTCATACCCTGAATAGGTATGAACGACGTACCATCTTTTTTCCATATCAAGCCACCTGGAACCCTTCCTAGATAATCGCTTCGATCACAGCGGAAATGCCGATATCGAGAACCCAAAAATAAATCGTGACGAACGCAATCGTCCCTATGACAATCAGCGTATAGTTGGTCAGTTCTTTACGATTGGGCCAGCGAACTTTCTTGAGTTCAGCCCAGCTTTCAGAGAAAAAGGAAAACAGAGACTTGAAACTGCGTTTCACGCCGACTACACCTCCAAAAACTATCTGGTTTCCCGATGAGAAGTCTGTTCGTTACAGGACTTACAGAATTTCTTCATCTCCATGCGGTCGGGGTGATTACGCTTGTTTTTCGTCGTTGTGTAATTTCTTTGTTTGCAATTTGTACAAGCCAAAGTAATAATTACCCGCATGATGTGCACCTCCCGAAGACATCCAACACCGGAAGTCTCATAATTGATCCTAAAAAAAACCGCGAATTTAGGCCTACCTAAAACACTTTATCACACGGGGTTTTCCATGTCAACGAATGTTTGCATACATTTCGCAGTCCCGGTTGTGGTGCATTTTACATCTGTCCATCCTTTGAAGCTGTTCTCTGAAATACTGCTTCAAAATCAAAGCGATATCTATTATTCATCTTTTTTAGTATAAATCATTTACAACACTTATAAACCTGCACAGCATACCCAAAACGAATAAAAAAAGACTCAAACTCGAGCCTTTTCCATGTCAGCCTCTACTTTCAACTATCCCTTACTTCCAGATACTTTTCAAGTTTACGTTTGACCCGTTGCAGCGCGTTATCGATGGATTTCACATGACGATCCAGATCTTCAGCAATCTCCTGATACGAACGTCCGTCCAGATACAACATAAGTACCTTGCGTTCTAGCTCGCTCAGAATCTCGGACATTTTGTCCTCAAGACCCACAAACTCTTCCTGATTGATAATCAGCTCTTCAGGATCACTTACTTGTGTTCCGCAAATCACATCGAGCAACGTCCGGTCTGACTCTTCATCATAGATGGGCTTGTCCAGAGATACGTAAGAGTTCAGAGGAATGTGCTTTTGTCGTGTAGCCGTCTTAATTGCCGTAATAATCTGTCGTGTTATGCACAACTCGGCGAAAGCCTTGAACGAAGCAAGCTTGTCTCCCTTAAAATCACGGATGGATTTGTAGAGACCAATCATGCCCTCCTGAATAATATCCTCGCGATCAGCCCCAATCAGGAAGTAGGATCTGGCCTTGGCCCGCACAAAGTTTCGATATTTGTTAATCAGAAACTCCAGCGCTTCCCCATCACCTTCATGGACTGCTCCGACAATGTCTTCATCATTTTTGTAATCAAACTTTGACAACATGATATCCTTGAGGTCCACACTCACTAACAATCCCTCCGGCTGCAACGCAAGGTACCCGTTACTCTCTCAAATATACGACAAGTATACGCGATGTAACCTGATACCGTCAACCACAACAACCTAAAAAAGAAGAGCGCTAACAAAATTGTCAATGGTTTCAAAATGGAGAGTATCCCAATTACTGGATCATTCTCTTCTCCAGCGTTCAAACAACTTTCGAAGCTCCGGACTCAGCTTGCCATCCAGCGAATTGCGGGACAATTTGGCGTTATCCTGCTGGATTCGCTTCTGGACTTCCCTTTCAGATTCCTCAATCTCGATCAGTAATTCTCGTGCCGATACTCTGAGTGCTCCCTGGCCAAAGGCCACATGCTGCTCTACCTGATCACTTGTCGCTACGTAAATGCTTCTCCTCTTGCTGCTCAGCTCACGAACTAATCGCTCGATGCACTCGTCGGCTGTCTCTTTTTCTCTCGTAAAATAAATCTGGACTTTGCTCTGGGCAAAGGTTTTACCTAATCCTGGCACCCTGTAAGCATCAAATACGACGATGACTCTTCTGCCCGAATACGCCTGATGATCCGCCAGTCGTTCAAGAAGTCTGTCCCTCGCTTCCTGCATACCAGATTGTACCAGTGCGGAAAGTTCGGGCCAGGCTCCAATCATGTTGTAACCGTCCACAAGCAGAACATCCCGCGTGTCAGCCATATCGTTAGCCCCGTGCCTGTCGTCCGCGCAAAACTTCGTACATGACGACACCTGCAGCTACAGAAGCATTGAGGGAATTGATTTGTCCCGCCATTGGCAGCTTGACGAGTACATCACATTTCTCGCGGATCAAACGGCCCATTCCTTTATTTTCGTTACCAATGACAATCGCTACGGGACCGGTGAATACTCCATTCCCAAAGACGGGATCGGTTGCTGTAACATCCGTGCCAACTACCCATACACCTTCTTCTTTAAGACGGTCAATGGTTTGTCCCAAATTGCTCACACGCGCCACCGGGACGTACTCCACAGCACCTGCCGATGTTTTAGACACCGTTACAGTTACAGCTGCTGAACGCCTTTTCGGCACTATAATACCGTGTGCTCCAGTGCAGTCCGCCGTACGAAGGATAGAGCCCAAGTTATGAGGGTCTTCAATCTCATCCAGCAAAATCAAAAACGGCTCTTCTCCCTTAGCGCGAGCACTAGCAAGCAAGTCCTCCACCTCAGCGTAGGCAAAAGGTGCAGCTTGCGCGACCACTCCCTGATGCTGAATGCCTGGAACCATTTGATCGAGCTTACGCTTGTCCACCTGCAAAACAATGATTCCTGCTTTTTTCGCCTCAGCCGTAATCGGCAGTGTCAAATGCTTTTGTGCATTATCCGCAATCCATATTTTATTTATCGTCCTGCCTGAACGCAGCGCCTCTGTTACCGAATGCTTACCGGCAATCCATTCTTCTTCCATCTCTAGCTTCCTCCCGGGAAACGGTCGATATCAATTCGTTCAATCCGTCTCCAATTTATGATTTTTCTGCATTTTCCATTTGTGCAATTCCGTACGTAATCAACTCTCTCAATCTGTCCAAATGTCCATCACAATAAAGATAACCAATCAAGCCTTCCAGCGCCGTGGCATGCCGATACTCAAGCACATCAGCATTTTTGGGCAGGCTCCCTGATTTGGCATTTCTTCCTTGTCGGACAATATCACGTTCTTCATCCGTCAGCACCGTTTCTAGCAATCCCAACATACGGCTCTGTGCTTTGGCGGAGACAAGCCTTGTAGCTCGTCGATGTAAATGATTGGGACGCAGGTTGGGCTGTGCCAACAGATATTGCCGGACAGCCACCTCATACACTGCATCACCAATGTAAGCTAACGCAATGGGGGGCATCAAGCGAGCCGGCTTGGACGCAGGATACGGAAACCAGTTTCCTGCGCCTTCCACAGCTCCTGAGTTCAGTGGCTTATTACTCATTTCCGCCGCCACCGCATACCCTGCGCCGTATCTTCAAGCACAATGCCTTTAGTAGCTAACAGATCACGAATTTCGTCAGCTCTACCCCAGTTTTTAGTTTTACGAGCTTCGACACGTTCTGCAATTAACTGCTCAATTTCGTCATCCAGCAGTTCTTCACTCGGTTCCGAATAAATGCGAAGCACCGTATTCATCGAATGGAAGGTATGCAGCACCGCTTGCAATTCCGCCTGATTGACAACATCACGCTGCAACAAAAGATTGGCTTCGCTGACCCATTCGAACACCGCAGTAATCGCATCAGGCGTATTGAAATCATCATCCATTTTTTCGCCAAATTGCTGTAATATCCCGTCAAGCTTCATTTGCAGCTCAGCCGATACTGCTTCATTACCTTTCAAAGCCATGGATAAACGATGCTTTACATTGGCGACTGCATTGGCAATCCGTTCGACACTATTCTCCGCCTGACTCATCGTCTCTTGGTTGTAGTTCAAAGGGTTGCGGTAATGTGTCGACAGCATAAAATAACGTAAAGCTTCGGGCTTGTGACGAGCACGCAGATCTTTAACCAAAATACCGTTACCGAGTGATTTCGACATTTTTTCATTATCTATGCGAATATATCCGTTATGCATCCAGTAGCGAGATAATGGTTTACCCGTAATCACTTCGGATTGTGCGCATTCACATTCATGATGCGGAAATTGCAGATCCTGTCCGCCTCCGTGAATATCCAGTGTATCCCCCAAATAGTGACGAGCCATAGCAGAGCATTCGATATGCCAGCCTGGGCGTCCATCCCCCCAAGGACTTGACCAGTAAATTTCTCCCGGTTTCGCTGCTTTCCAGAGTACAAAATCCTCGGCATTCTCCTTGCGTTCATCCACATTGATGCGAATCCCAAACTGGAGTTCCTCCAAATTTTGGCCTGACAGCTGTCCGTAGTCTTTAAACATTTTGGTCCGGTAGAAGACATCACCATCATTCTCGTAGGCATAGCCTTTGTCTACCAGGTCCTTGATAAAATCAATAATCAGATCCATGCTTTCGGTTACACGAGGATTTATGCTGGCAGCAGGAACATTCAATCCTGTCAGATCCTCATGATAGGCAGCAATAAACTTCTCGGCAACTGCCGGAACCTCCATATTAAGTTCCCGAGCTTTGCGGATCAACTTATCATCAACGTCCGTAAAATTCACCACATAGTTTACATCATAGCCCAAATACTCCAAGTAGCTGCGTACCACGTCGAACACAATTACAGGTCGTGCATTACCAATATGAATGTAATCATACACTGTAGGACCACATACATACATTTTAACCTTTCCAGGCTCCAGTGGCACAAAAGGCTCCCGGCTCCTCGTCATTGTATTATAAATTTGAAGCGACATCGTTATGTTCCTCCCTCATGAAAATTATCCTTGTAATTTATTCTCTTGGGTCACCTGATGTTTCTGAGCAGATTGCTCCTCCTTCAAATCAGACAATTCTGCTCGTAATCGTTCTATTTCCATTTGAAGAGACCGTATGGAATCGACGACCGGGTCAGGCAGCTGGTGACTAAGTCGATCTGGACGTCTGCCATCCTGCCTGACCACTCGCCCGGGGATACCCACTACCGTACTGTTTGGCGGAACTTCTTTTAGCACAACCGAGTTGGAGCCAATATTGGATTGCGCCCCAATCGTAAATGAACCCAATATTTTTGCACCGGAGCCTATAACGACATTATTCCCAATGGTGGGGTGGCGCTTCCCTTTCTCTTTTCCAGTTCCTCCAAGAGTAACCCCCTGATACAATACGACATCATCGCCAATTTCACAGGTTTCGCCAATGACAACACCCATGCCGTGGTCAATGAACAGCCGATCTCCAATACGAGCGCCAGGATGAATTTCAATTCCTGTCATAAACCTCGATACCTGGGATATAACACGGGCTAGAGTACACCACTTTCGCAAATAAAACCAATGTGCAATTCGGTGTGCCCAAAGGGCATGAACGCCAGAATACGTAAAAATGACTTCCAGCTTACTCCGGGCGGCCGGATCATTATCCAAAACAGTTTGAATATCGGATTTGAAATGCCTGAACATGTCGCCCTCCTATTCCCTCCATATCCTTGCCGCATCACACTTCACATTTTGCCAATTTTCGTAGTCACCAGCATTCTTCGACAATTTTCAGTCTACAGCGAGTCTGAATCTGATAAAAATGAAAAAGCGCCTCCGCAGCCTAGGCTGCAGAGACGCATATACGTGGTCCCACTCTGCTTCGAACATATCTGCTACAAAAAAAGCAGAAAAGTCCGTCTTTGGCGTCCTGTAACGGGAACGAATCGGCAAGCCCTTGCCACATTAGCATTGTAGGCTAACGAGGGTTCGGGCGCACGGCTCCCAGGCGCATTTCCTCCGCAGGTCATCTAGACGGTTCTCAGCCTGGGGTTTCCCCTCGACCGTCCTCTCTGGCAGATGCCCTTATGCAGTGTACTTCTCCTGTTCGCAGCCTTTACACGTAAGTATCAATCCATATCAATGGAGTCATTATAGCGAAAAGACAACAAATTGACAAGAAATATCAGCCTTTAATTTGTGCCTTAAGACGGTCCAATACCTTGTCACGTCCAAGTAGATAGATGGTCTCGTTCAGATCCCGTCCATGAGTTTGACCTGTAAGGGCCACACGAATCGGCATGAACAGCTGTTTCCCCTTAAAACCAGTTTCCTTTTGGACTTCTTTGATCAGCTTGGCCATTTGTGAAGCTGTAAATTCCTCGCTCGTTTCAACCTTAGCTGCAAAGGCTCTAAGTACATCAGGAACCTGTTCTTCAGCCAGAACAGCCGCCGCATCAGCATCCAACTCCAGATGTGAACGAAAAAACAACTCAGACAACGCCACAATATCAGACGCTGAAGTCATTTGTTCTTGGTATAAGCGGACAAGAGCTTTAGCCCAATCCTGTTGTTCAGCCGATAAATCATTCGGCAACAGTCCTGCTGCCTGCAAATGTGGAATTGCCATACTGGCAATCCGTTCAGGATCAGCTTTTTTAATATAATGATTATTCAAATAAGCAAGCTTGTTTGTATCAAATACAGCTGGGCTTTTGGACAAACGATTAGGATCGAAAATCGAGATTAATTGTTCCCGATCATAGATCTCTTCCTCGCCTTCCGGAGACCAGCCCAACAATGCAATAAAGTTGAATATAGCTTCCGGCAGATAGCCCAGCTTATCGTACTGCTCCATGAACTGAATAATGGATTCATTTCGTTTGCTGAGCTTTTTGTGATCCTCGCCTACGATCAGCGTCATATGACCAAAGCGTGGAGGCTCCCAGCCGAGAGCTTCAAAAATCATCAACTGCCGCGGTGTATTGGATACATGATCCTCACCCCGTAGTACATGCGATATTTTCATCAAATAGTCGTCAACCGCTACAGCGAAGTTATATGTCGGAATACCGTCTTTTTTGACGATAACAAAATCGCCGCTTTCTTTGGAATTGAACGTAATTTGACCTTTAACAATATCATCAAACGTATATTCACGATCTTCTGGTACGCGAAAACGAATACTTGGTACACGGCCCTCTGCTTCAAACGCCTGACACTGTTCTTCTGTTAAATCACGGTGTTTTCCTGAGTAACGTGGTGTCTCCCCACGTTCCATCTGTTCTTCACGCTCGCGTTCAAGTTCTTCTTCCGTGCAATAACAGCGGTATGCCAAACCGCGATCCAGCAAGTCCTGCCAGTATGTTTTGTAGATGTCCAAGCGCTCGGTCTGGCGATAAGGTCCAAACTCGCCGCCCACGTCTATACTTTCATCCCAGTCCATACCCAACCATTTCAAATATTTAAGCTGGCTTTCTTCTCCGCCCTCAATATTGCGCTTCACATCTGTATCTTCAATGCGAATAATAAATTTCCCGCCTTGATTGCGGGCAAACAAATAATTAAATAATGCCGTTCTGGCATTTCCAATATGCAGATGTCCTGTTGGACTTGGTGCATAGCGTACACGAACTTCCGTGCTCATATAATCTCCTCCAAATAGAATTACTCAAGATGATAGCATTTACTTGATTAGACAGACAACCGACTGAGCCGCGATTCCCTCGCTTCGCCCGGTAAACCCGAGTTGCTCCGTCGTCGTCGCCTTGACATTTACCTGGGATGACTCCTCTGCTTCCAGCACCCGGGCGATGATTTCATTCATCTGCGGGATGTACGATGCCATCTTGGGCTTCTGCGCAATAATTGTAGAATCGATGTTCCCCAATCGGTATCCCCGCTCTTTAGCCAGCCCCCACACATGCTCCAGTAGCTTAAGACTATCCGCGTCCTTAAATTCAGGGTCATTATCTGGAAAATGCTTTCCGATGTCTCCCAAGCCAAGCGCACCCAGGATAGCATCGCTAATGGCATGCAGCAGCACGTCTGCATCGGAATGACCCAGTAAACCTTTTTCATACGGAATATTTACGCCTCCGATGATGCATGGCCTTCCTTCCACCAGCTGGTGGACGTCAAATCCTTGCCCCACTCTAATCATTTGATATCCTCTCCCTCTGTCTTTACCCATAACGCCGCCATCTCCAAATCCTCAGGCGTAGTAATTTTGATATTCTTGTAGCTGCCTTGAACGACAGTAACCGGAATGCCTAGCCGCTCCACCAGCATGGAATCATCTGTCCCCAAAAATCCTGTCTGCTCCGCTTCTTCATAGGCCCGCAGCAGATCGGAAAGACGAAAAGTCTGTGGCGTTTGAATACTCCACAGACTACGGCGATCCGGCGTTGCTGTAATGATACCATCCCCGTTCACTTGCTTGATCGTATCCTTTACAGGTACTGCCGCTACAGAAGCACCAGTACGCTGAGCAGCCTCCAGGCATGAACGTACAAGCTCAGGTTGAATCAATGGCCGCACACCATCATGCACCATCACCCAATCTGTTCGCAAGTGGCGCAAACCGCGATAAACCGAATGCTGGCGTTCACTGCCACCAGCCACCACCCGTACATTTTTACCAATCTTGTATTGATGAATCCAGTCTCTGCAGCGTTCCACATCTCCAGCTCCAGTAACCATCACCATTTCATCCACTTCAGGCATTGCTGCGAATATTTCAAGTGTATGTATGAAGATGGGCTTGTCTCGCAAAAGCAGAAATTGCTTGCTCTCCTGCGTTCCCATACGGGAGCCGCGCCCGGCCGCCACAATCACGACTCCTACCTGATTGTTCATTCAAATAACTCCTGCCCTGATCGCACTTGGACGATCCGTATGATAACACATCTACTTCATCATACCTCGTTTATTGAGCTTTTTCCAATAATTTCGGTTTAGCAAAGATCATACGGCCCGCAGAGGTCTGAAGTACGCTTGTGACCAGTACTTCCATGAGAGAGCCAATATAGTCACGTCCACCCTCCACAACAATCATCGTACCATCATCCAGATAAGCGACACCTTGCCCATGCTCCTTGCCATCTTTGATAATCTGCACCATAATCTCCTCACCGGGCAGTACGACAGGCTTCACTGCATTCGCCAAATCATTAATGTTCAGCACAGACACACCTTGAAGTTCGCATACTTTATTCAGGTTAAAATCATTAGTTACAACTTTACCCTGCAACACCTTTGCAAGCTTAACCAGCTTACTGTCGACCTCTGAAATTTCCTCAAAATCCCCCTCATAGATGAGCACATTCACATCTAGCTCTTTTTGAATTTTATTCAAAATATCCAGACCCCGCCGCCCACGATTACGCTTAAGTAAATCTGAAGAATCTGCGATATGCTGAAGCTCCTCCAACACAAATTCAGGAATCACAATGGTCCCTTCAATAAAACCTGTCTTGCAGATATCCGCAATACGCCCATCTATAATGACGCTGGTGTCCAAAATTTTATGTTCCTCCAACTTGCGTTCTTCTACATCCGTTCCCCGACCAAAAAAGCCTGAACTCCAAAAGGATGACAACTCGTCCCGTTTTTCTAGCCCAACCATCAACCCCACATATCCACATACCAAGGTAACCGCGGTCTGGATAAGTAAACCAGGTGCCCCTAACCCTGAAAAGAGTGGATAAACTGCCAAGGAAAGGATCAGCCCCACCGCTAAGCCCATGACACCTGCCATCATCTCATTCATCGGAATTCGTACCAAACCTTCAATACCCTGCTGCAATCGATTCGCCACGGACGCCCCTGCGAATGAGCAGCCAACCATAAATACCACCGCTCCCGCTAACATCCAAACAGCCATTCCTGGTAAAGAACCATCACTCAACCATTGTGGCATCCACGTTACTAAGCCTCCTATCCGCTGGTATAACGTATAGCCAAACCACGCGCCGCACAATCCTGTAAAAGTTAAAATAGCCTTTCTCCACATTGAGTCTCTATACCTCCTTTATTTTCTTTTCAATAGTCTGCTATTTATTGGATACATAGCACTTCCCTTACCAGTATGGTCCATTTCCCACATAACTAACCCTGTGTTTTCACTTTTTATGCATAAAAAAAGCATTTATCCCCTTGAATGAATCAAGGAAATAAATGCTTCTTGTAGTTCTTGTCTGACACTAACGTTGCGAATGACGATATTGATCGTCCTGTTCTTCCTGTTTAGAACGATCCCGCTCACGTCCACGTCTGCGTGATAGCTTCCGAATGTTCAGCTTCATACCGTACAATGCATAAAGCACTAGTGGTACAAAAATCAGCTTCGACAGCTGATCAGGAAATTTAACAGCTAGAACCACCGCTGCAATTACGACCCATGGAGCAACCCAAATCGCTTTTTTCGGAAGGCCGACCTTTTTGAAATTTGGATATCTCATGGAGCTAACCATCAAATAAGAGACTAGCAACATGGCAATCGACATGTA
This sequence comes from Paenibacillus sp. ALE2, assembly GCF_054113385.1. NCBI lineage: Bacteria > Bacillati > Bacillota > Bacilli > Caryophanales > Paenibacillaceae > Paenibacillus > Paenibacillus sp. ALE2. The sequence continues at coordinate 2,255,998 of NZ_CM134213.1, read as the reverse complement.
TAACAATGAAATCTCGTTATGGAATAAGGACAACGTGGCTAATACGCCACCTGCTGCGGGAATGGGTAAACCTGTGAAATAACCTGGTACACCGGGACGTACGTTAAATCGAGCCAAACGCAATGCGCCGCACATCGGAAAAATGGCTGTAACCGTCCAAGCCAAAGCCGAATTCGCATCATGAAAAGCAACCATGTACATAATAACTGCGGGCGCAACACCAAAAGATATCATATCTGATAAGGAGTCCAGTTCTTTACCGAATTCGCTCTGGGCATTCAAAGCCCGGGCCATCCTTCCATCCAGTCCGTCCAACAACATGGCGACAATAACCATAATAGCGGCAAGACTGTATTTTCCGTCTACGGCCAATAAAATGGCGATCATTCCGAGAAACAAGTTACCCAAGGTACACATGTTCGGAATTGATTTGGTAATCATCTCTTCACCTCAATGTATGAATTGTTCCATTATAATCCTTTCACTGTATTACATTTACATTTGTCTGTCAATGAAAACTTGTTCCTGTAAACGTTTAAGCCCTTCTTTAATCGTACGTGCACGAACCTCTCCTATACCATCCACTTCATCCAGTTCTTCTATCGTTGCTGTGATGACATGTGGAAAACGTCCAAACCGCTCTACCAGATTATGAATAATCACATTGGGCAAACGAGGTATTTTGTTCAGCACCCGATATCCGCGTGCAGCAATATATTCTTCTGATGTCGCTGCTGAAGAAGGGTAGCCTAATAAACGTACTATATGATTCACATCCAGTAATTCGTCGTCCGTAGAACGTTTGAGTCCCAATATAATTTCACGGATCTTCTCGTCGCTGTCGTCTTTGGCATAATCCTTATACAGCAACCAAGCTTCTTCCTCGATATTACTGACAAGCTCCTCCATCTGCATGCTAATCAGCCTGCCCTCATTCCCGAGCTCGTTAATAAATCGTTTGATCTCCATTTTGATGCGCAGCACCATTTCGATCCGTTGAATGACATTAACGACCTCCGGCATGGTAACCAGTTCTTCGAATTCAGATGCAGTTAAATTCGTTGAGGCTTGCCCCAATACGGATCTATATTTTTCTAACGTCTGAATAGCCTGATTAGCTTTCGTTAAAATAACCCCGATTTCCTTGAGCGCATACCGTAAAGTCCCCTGATACAACGTAATAATATTACGACGCTGGGAAATAGACACAACCAGTTTGCCAGTCTGCTTTGCAACTCGTTCCGCCGTCCGATGCCGAATCCCTGTTTCTATGGACGAAATAGAAGAATCGGGAATCAATTGCGTATTGGCATATAAAATTCGTTTTAAATCCTCACTCAATATGATTGCGCCGTCCATTTTAGCCAGCTCATACAAATAGTTCGGCGAAAAGTCACAATTAATTGAGAAACCGCCATCCACGACTTCCATTACTTCCGGGCTATAGCCAACGACCAGAAGAGCACCCGTTTTGGCACGCAAAACGTTTTCCAATCCGTCGCGAAAGGGAGTTCCCGGTGCCACAAGCCGTAGCAAATCGTTCATTTTATCCAGTTGGCTCGCTTCCTTCATCCTCAATGCCCCCTAATCTAATGCGGCTGCCAGTGCATCTGCCACCGTTCCAACTCCGATAATTTGTATCCCTTTTGGATGTGTCCAGCCCTTCAAGCTTTTCTCGGGCATGATCACCCGTTTGAAACCTAATTTCTCTGCTTCTCGCACTCGCTGTTCTGCTCGGGATACAGCCCGCACCTCGCCTGTCAGTCCTACTTCACCAAAAATCACATCGTACGGCTTGGTAGGAGCATCCCTAAAGCTGGAAGCAATGCTCACCGCTATGGCTAAATCCACCGCTGGTTCATCCAGCTTTACGCCTCCAGCAACATTGAGATAAGCGTCCTGGTTTTGCAAAAACATGCCCATCCGCTTTTCTAATACGGCAATGATTAATCCCATCCGATGATGGTCAATCCCCGTACCCATTCGGCGTGGAGATGGAAAATGCGTAGCCGCAATGAGTGCTTGCAATTCAACCAACACAGGCCGGGTTCCCTCCATACTGGCAACGACTGTGGAACCAGCCACCCCCAGTGGCCGTTCGGACAGGAAGAGCTCAGAAGGATTCGCCACCTCACGCAAACCACTTTCGGCCATTTCAAAAATACCAATTTCATTCGTAGAACCGAAACGATTCTTAACCGCACGCAACAGCCGATACGTATGATGGCGCTCTCCTTCAAAATAAAGTACACAATCGACCATATGCTCCAACAAACGCGGACCTGCAATAGCGCCTTCTTTGGTCACATGCCCTACCAGTACTGTAGCAATACCTAATCCCTTGGCAATCCGCATAAATCGTGAAGTACACTCGCGCACCTGAGCTACACTACCAGGCGCACTTGTCACCTCAGGCAAATATACAGTCTGTATCGAGTCGATGACCAAAAACTCCGGCTTCAAGCTGTCCACTGCTTCTTCAATCGTCTCCAAATTCGTCTCACATAATACGTACAGACTGGGAGACAAAGCACCGAGGCGATCTGCACGTAGCTTCGTTTGGCGGACGGATTCCTCACCAGACACGTAGAGTACCTTTAAACCAGTTAAAGCCAGCTCATTAGAGGTTTGCAGCATAAGCGTAGACTTACCGATCCCCGGGTCTCCACCCACCAGAACAAGTGAACCTGGCACCACACCTCCACCGAGTACACGATTTAATTCACCAATTCCCGTCAAAATTCGTGTTTCTTTGCCACTCTCCACTTCAATAATAGGAAGCGGTTTGTCTTTTGTGCTATGAGTAAGAAGGGAAGATCCCATTCCTTGAGTTTTTACAACGCTTTCCGTTTCTTCGACCATGGAATTCCATGCCTGGCATCCAGGACATTTTCCGTACCATTTAGGCGATTCATAGCCACATTCTGTACAGGAAAATTTAGTTTTCACTTTAGCCATACTTTATTCCTTGGCTCCTTCTTGACAACGATGATGTCAATTTTATCTTCACACAGCACCTGAAAGAGCTGTAACAATAAAAGTTTACCATTGAAGCTTGGCGGACGTAAAGCAATATCACAAACTTTCCCAAAGCTTTTACCCTACCCTTTCAAGGTGTTCAATACACAAAAAGGGTGCCTTCGCAATAGCTTTCCAGCCTGCGAGACACCCTTTTCTAATGTTTTATTTACTAAACTGCTTTAGGACTTCGCGGATACATTATCCTTTTTCGTTACTGTCAATGCACCGTTCTCTTCATCAATATAGAGAGAGTCGCCTTTAGAAATGTTTCCAGTCAACAGTTCCTCGGACAGGCGATCTTCAATATGCTTCTGGATTGCACGACGCAATGGACGCGCACCATACGCTGGATCGAAGCCTTCCTTGGCAAGGAAATTCTTAGCCTTGTCTGTCAACTCAAAGTCAACCTCATACTCATTCAGACGCTTACGCAGCTCCTCAGACATGAGTGAAACAATTTCGGCAATATGTTTTTCTTCAAGAGAATGGAACACGATAATTTCATCTATCCGATTCAAGAACTCAGGACGGAAGCTCTTCTTCAGTTCATCCATCACTTTGCCCTTCATGTTATCGTAATCCGCCCCAGCGTCCACAACAGCTGTAAAGCCAAGCGTGGAGTTACGTTTGATTGCCTGTGCACCAACGTTGGATGTTAGGATGATGAGAGTGTTACGGAAGTCAACAACACGTCCTTTGGAATCCGTCAGACGTCCATCCTCCAACACTTGCAGCAGAATATTGAATACTTCCGGGTGTGCTTTTTCAATTTCATCCAGCAACACAACAGAGTAAGGCTTACGACGTACCTTTTCAGTCAGTTGGCCACCTTCTTCATATCCTACGTATCCTGGAGGCGCTCCTACCAAACGGGATGTGGAGTGTTTCTCCATATATTCGGACATATCAATACGGATAACCGCATTTTCATCACCAAACATAGATTCAGCCAAGGCGCGTGCCAGCTCTGTTTTACCAACCCCAGTTGGACCGAGGAAAATAAAGGAGCCAATTGGACGTTTCGGATCTTTCAGACCGGCGCGTGCCCGGCGAATCGCCCGACTTACTGCCTTAACAGCTTCGTCCTGCCCAATCACCCGTTCATGCAACAGTTGCTCCATATTCAGCAAACGATGTGTTTCTTCTTCCTTCAGCTTGCTGACTGGGACACCAGTCCAGATGGCAACAACCTGAGCAATATCCTCTGGTGTAACTTCGGAATCTGTACGCCCCTGTTGTTCTTTCCATTGGTTTTTAGTGACATCCAGCTCTTCACGAATTTTTTGCTCTGTATCGCGCAGCGCAGCTGCCTTTTCAAACTCCTGGCTTTGTACCGCTGAATCTTTTTCCTTACGGATATCCTCCAGACGGTTTTCCAGCTGTTTCAGGTTTGGCGGTACTGTATAGGAATTGAGCCTTACCTTGGAGCCCGCTTCATCAATAAGGTCAATAGCCTTATCCGGTAGGAAGCGATCCGTAATATAACGATCTGACAATCTTACTGCAGCTTCAATAGCCTCATCAGTGATTTTCACACGGTGATGCGCTTCGTAACGGTCGCGCAGACCATACAAGATTTGAATCGCTTCTTCTGGAGAAGGTTGATCCACGGTTATAGGTTGAAAACGACGCTCCAAAGCAGCATCTTTCTCAATATATTTGCGGTATTCATCCAGCGTGGTGGCACCGATACATTGCAGCTCGCCACGTGCCAGAGCAGGTTTCAGGATGTTGGACGCATCAATTGCGCCTTCCGCTCCACCAGCACCAATCAGTGTATGCAGCTCATCAATGAACAATACGATATTTCCAGCTTGACGAATCTCGTCCATAATCTTCTTCAAGCGATCCTCAAATTCACCACGATACTTAGTACCTGCTACTACAGAACCCATATCGAGTGTCATTACGCGTTTGTCGCGCAACGTTTCGGGAATCTCATTCGCTATGATTTTTTGTGCCAATCCTTCGGCAATCGCCGTTTTACCTACCCCAGGTTCACCGATCAAAACAGGATTGTTCTTTGTACGACGGCTGAGCACTTGAATAACGCGCTCAATTTCCTTGCTGCGCCCAATAACGGGGTCCAGGTTATTTTCCTTCGCAGAAGCCGTCAGATCGCGTGCCAGACTGTCCAGAGTTGGTGTGCTGACATTAACTGGAGCACCGTGATGGCTGGAAACCGCCTCGCTGCTGCCGAGCAATTGAAGCACTTGCTGACGCGCTTTGTTCAGACTGATACCCAGGTTGTTCAGTACACGTGCTGCTACGCCTTCACCTTCACGAATAAGACCTAGCAAAATATGCTCGGTACCTACATAGGTATGACCCAATTTACGTGCTTCGTCCATAGACAGCTCAATGACTTTCTTGGCACGTGGAGTATAGGCAATGTTCGTCGGTTGTTCTTGACCGCGTCCAATCAGTGTTTCCACTTCATCCTGGATTTTTTCCAGTCCCAGCCCTAAACCGATTAAGGCTTTCGCTGCTATTCCTTCACCTTCACGAATGAGTCCTAGCAAAATGTGCTCTGTGCCAATGTTGTTGTGTCCCAATCGAACAGCTTCTTCCTGGGCCAAGGCAAGCACTTTCTGTGCACGTTCCGTAAATCTTCCAAACATCATATATCCTGCACCTCCACAGTGTGTATTTCAGATCATTCTATATATTAAAGGGTTGTGCCTAATTTTTGCCGGATCAGCTTCGCCCGGTACATATCGCGCTCACCGGTATTCATTTTATCCCCAAAGCTTTTTTGTAAAAAGCCGGGTTGCGTCATCACATTAAGCTCATTCATCGCTGCAATGGAAGGACGCTCCAAAATTCCTAAATCTACACCGAGACGTACATCGGACAGCCGCTGTGCAGCCTCCTTGGAATCCAAAACTGCTGCATATGACAAAATACCGAATGAACGCATCACCCGATCTGTAATCCGCAGCATGGATTCATTCATCAATCGTTCTCTGGCAGAACGTTCATGCTCTATAATTTGCAGCACCACGCCATGCAGATTCTCGATAATCTCCGCTTCGGTTTGTCCCAGTGTAATCTGATTAGACACCTGAAACAAATTTCCGACCGCTTCGCTGCCTTCACCGTAAATGCCGCGAACTGTAAGACCTACCTGTGAAACAGCAGACAATATACGATTGATTTGATGAGTCATGACTAATGCGGGCAAATGCATCATCACCGAAGCTCTCATACCTGTGCCGACATTCGTCGGACAACTGGTTAGAAAACCTCTCCGATCATCAAATGCATAATCAACATGCGCTTCAAATGCATCATCAATAACCATAGCGCGTTCCCAAGCTTCTCTAACCTGACATCCGGGATATAAGCACTGAATACGCAAATGATCCTCTTCATTTATCATAACACTAACTGATTCATCATCACTAATCAACACAGCACCGTTGCGAGATTCGTTCGCCAAATTAGGACTAATCAAGTGCTTCTCAACCAGTACCTGTTTGTCGATCTCATCCAACTCGGATATTTTCAAGGTATGAAAAGTACCAAAACGACGCAAATCATCATACTGAAGGATATCCGTTAAGCGTTGAAGCACTTCTTCCGACTGCTGATTGGTAGCAAGCATGGGAAAAGGCAGATGCTGCAAGTTACGCGCAATTCTTACCCGGCTGCTAATGACAATCTCCGAATCCGCAGCATCACCACGCATCCAATCACTTAGCGGCTTTTCCGTAAATCGGATATTGGGCATCACGCATTCCCTCCTACTCTTCACAAACTTTACTCTTCAGTCATTTCTTTTTCAAGCTTTCTGATTTGATCCCTAAGCTCAGCAGCTGATTCGAATTCTTCCTGTACAATGTGTTGTTGCATCTCTTTTTTCAAATCATCAATTTGCCGTTTAACCTTTAATCGGCCTCCAGTACGGACCGGAACCTTCCCAACATGACTCGTACTACCATGCACACGCTTGAACAGAGGGTCCAGACGACTATCAAAATATTGATAGCATGATGGACATCCAAAGCGTCCTAGCTTACTAAACTGTGTATAAGTCATACCGCAATCCTTGCATTGCAGATTTTGGGGAACACTGTGACCTGAAGACTGGCTCTTTGTGCTGGAGTCAAAATCCAACATCCCCGACAACAAGCTATGAATCGAAAAGCCATTAGGTGTTCCAGGGATCATCTCCCCTTTTTCCTTCGCACATGTCTCACAAATATGAAACTCTGTCTTTTCGCCATTCACAATTTTGGTGAAATGCAAAGTTGCCGGCCGCATATTACATTCTTGGCACAGCATAAAAGCACCTCCTTCAACGTCAGGATTTTTACAAATCCCTACATCTGAATTGCAAATCTCTATTCACTGGTTAATGGATACTAGCTATTTGGCCGCCAGCAACGAGATCAGCATAGCCTTAAGCAATCTTGCTCGCAGTTGGTCACGATAGGGAAGCTTCAGCAATAATGTATCTCTTGATAAAGCAGCCTTTATTAGACCCGCTTCCCTTTTACTTAAAAAATGAGCTTCCTCTAACTGATAAATCAATCCTTCTGCTGCCGATTGGCTAATTTCCTCCCCGATGCTCTGATGAAGGTGTGTATGGATCGCATGCTGTGCAGGCAATTGAATTCGCTGAATCCGAATATAACCTCCACCACCGCGTTTACTTTCCACCACATAACCTTTTTCCAGCGTAAACCGGGTACTAATTACATAATTAATTTGCGACGGTACGCAGGAAAAGCGGTCAGCCAGATCATTGCGCTGAATCTCCACTAAGCCTTGGGGACTTTCCAGCAGCATGCTCTTCAAATATTGTTCAATAATGTCGGAAACATTGCGCATTTCATCATCCTCCACTAACGGAAACGCAAGTATTCAAGTACATTTCACGCTCCACAGAGTCCGCCGTATATTGAACTTAACCAAACGGTAAAGTCACGAATCTAAGCTGTACTCAGGCCATTACCTATTGTACATCCATTGGAATTGTACCGTTTCGTTTCTAGTGTGACCTTTATTTGCGATAAATCATGCACTTCTCTTCTGCCCATAAGAAGCAGCTCCTAACTATACGCAAATCATGTCATTATTGCTATACTTCTGTAGATACACACTGGTTCTGATTGACTTTGACTTTCTTTGACTATATTCGTATTATAGCACAAATTTCATTTTTGCCAAGGGGTCAATACCATTTTTCGCAATCTAATTATGTTTTATACCATAGAATAAAAAAACTCTTCCCATTATGGAAAGAGCTTTGAATAATTATGATATCCCACATCCAATTTGGTTAAAAAGAGTTGGGCATTAAGAAAATCTAATTGGGCCTTTATCAGAAAAAATCCAATAGGAACGTTTGTTTTGTTGGTATTACACGTTTAAGTGCAGCCACAGACTCACTGCTTCCTTCAATGCGCCCCCAATTAAACAGGTTATCAGCTTGCTGGTAGCCGAGCATTAAAGTTGTTAATGACTGAATTCCTAGTTCCAAGTCAGCTACTGTGTCGTTCTCAGATAAATTACTTGTATCCACTCTTGCCAGATGTCCTTGCCCCTCCGTAGTAATCGTTAATCTCCATACTCCTTCATTCCAAGGAGCATACCGATCTGTCAGATGTAAGGTTAAACTTGTTTCCTCTCCAATCTGCTCAAAAGGGTAGCTCTCTACAAAAGCAACAGCATCCACAATACGCCCCATAAAATAAGGCACCGTTTCCTGTTGAATTCGCGGATCATCGAGTAAAAAAGGCAGATTGTCATCTGCTGGAACGTAAATAAATTTACCTTGGGTTATCATTGAGTCATGATTTGCAAAATAAGTCCACAAAGCCCGACGTGCCGTCTCATTTTCATATACCAACTCATCACAATTTAACTGTTTATCTTCTATTTTGTATAGTGCATATCCCTGAGGATCGCCTGCATCTGTGTAATATACTACAGTTCGATAATTCTCATTTAAAATCCGTTCCTGCCACCATGCCTTATCTCGTACCAGCGTACCATTGTAACGTGAAGCATACGATTGATACACTTGGTCTAGTTCTGAAATATTTTTGATATCCCGTTTGACTATACCTTCTGTTTTAAGTTTAGCAGGGAATTTATCAATTGGAATGACGTATTTTTTGTACTCAGTATACGTTTCCCATCCAAATTTACGATAGAAGGCAAAAGAAAATGGATGCAGAAAAGAAAGGCTTTGTCCTGCAGTCTTCATTTCTTCAAGCGCATGCGTCAACAAACGTGAAACCATACCTCCGCGACGCTTTTCCGGCCACGTTGCCACACCAGCAATGCCTCCCATATCAAAAACCTGACCATGTATGTATACCTGTAGTGGTAGCAAAGTCAGTTTAGCGTTCAAGTCAGGTCCGTCGAAGATCCCCCATGTTTGTTCTGGTTTGAATTTCTTCTTGGCTTTCTCCAGATCCTCCGGGGTCATTGTAAACTGAAAAGCATACTGGGATAATCCTATAGCTGCTTCAAATTCCTCACGTTGTAATTGTCTGATCTCCATAACTTCGTCACCTCGCTCGTATACTTGGACCTTTAAAAAAATACGCACTTAGAGTGTCGCAAAGCCTCTTCCCTCTGTCAACCTTAGAAGCAGATATCCTTCCACAAAATGCATAAAAAAAGGATGATAACCTCACTGAGGGTATCATCCTTTTTCACTTTTGCTTGGCGGCGTCCTACTCTCCCAGGACCCTGCGGTCCAAGTACCATCGGCGCTGGAGGGCTTAACGGTCGTGTTCGGGATGGGTACGTGTGGAACCCCTCCGCTATCGCCACCAAACATGAATTTGCCTCGCAAATTCTTCCGTAAGGTTATTCGCTTCATCACGGATTGTGTGAATGAATAGCCATACGCTTGTCGTATGTACTTCTACATACCTTCAAGGTTACACCTTGAAAACTGGATCCGAAACTTCATTGCGTCTTATCTTAGGATAAGCCCTCGACCGATTAGTATTGGTCAGCTCCATGCATTACTGCACTTCCACCCCCAACCTATCTACCTCGTCGTCTTCAAGGGGTCTTACATACTGGGAAATCTCATCTTGAGGGGGGCTTCACGCTTAGATGCTTTCAGCGCTTATCCCTTCCGTACATAGCTACCCAGCGGTGCTCCTGGCGGAACAACTGGTACACCAGCGGTACGTCCATCCCGGTCCTCTCGTACTAAGGACAGCTCCTCTCAAATTTCCTACGCCCACGACAGATAGGGACCGAACTGTCTCACGACGTTCTGAACCCAGCTCGCGTACCGCTTTAATGGGCGAACAGCCCAACCCTTGGGACCTACTTCAGCCCCAGGATGCGATGAGCCGACATCGAGGTGCCAAACCTCCCCGTCGATGTGGACTCTTGGGGGAGATAAGCCTGTTATCCCCAGGGTAGCTTTTATCCGTTGAGCGATGGCCCTTCCATGCGGTACCACCGGATCACTAAGCCCGACTTTCGTCCCTGCTCGACTTGTAGGTCTCGCAGTCAAGCTCCCTTCTGCCTTTGCACTCTTCGAATGATTTCCAACCATTCTGAGGGAACCTTGGGGCGCCTCCGTTACTCTTTAGGAGGCGACCGCCCCAGTCAAACTGCCCACCTGACACTGTCCTCGTACCGGTTCACGGTACCAAGTTAGAACCTAGATACGATCAGGGTGGTATCCCAAGGATGCCTCCCCTCAAGCTGGCGCTCAAGGCTCTACGGCTCCCACCTATCCTGTACAGATCGTACCCAAATTCAATATCAAGCTGCAGTAAAGCTCCATGGGGTCTTTCCGTCTTGTCGCGGGTAACCTGCATCTTCACAGGTATTAAAATTTCACCGGATCTCTCGTTGAGACAGCGCCCAAGTCGTTACGCCATTCGTGCGGGTCAGAATTTACCTGACAAGGAATTTCGCTACCTTAGGACCGTTATAGTTACGGCCGCCGTTTACTGGGGCTTCGGTTCATAGCTTCGCCCGAAGGCTTAC
>NZ_CM134213.1:1575000-2240000 GCF_054113385.1 Paenibacillus sp. ALE2 | reverse complement strand
GCTGCTGCAGCGGAAACCCACAAGCTGGACAATGATCTGGAACCACAATTTCCTCTCCATCGTTCTCAGATGTTACTTTTCCCAAAATCTCAGGAATAACATCGTTTGAGCGACGAATAAACACACGTGCCCCCAAAGCAAACTTCAAGTTTTTACGCTCGATGTCACCAGCATTGTTCAGCGTACAATTTTGTACAGTGACTCCCGCCAGCTCTACCGGTTCTACCCTAGCCAGTGGAGTGATCTTCCCGGTTCTTCCTACATTCCACTCGACTGAGTTAAGGACCGTAGTCGTTTCCTCTGCTTCGAACTTATAGGCCACCGCCCAGCGTGGGAATTTATCAGTATATCCAAGAACCTCACGTGTGCGCATATCTGTAATTTTCAATACTGCCCCATCAATAAGATAGTCCAATCCTGCACGGGATTCCTCAATCTCAATCAGCTGCTCCATTACATCATCAAAATTATCAAAGTAAGTCAAGTATGGGTTTACCTTGAAATGATTTTCGCGCAGGAAGGTCATCATCTCCTGGTGGCTGTTAAACTGGATACCGTCTGCATATCCCACGTTGTAGAAAAATGCATTCAGTCGGCGTTCTGCTGTCACTTTGGGATTCAAGTTGCGCAAAGCACCAGCTGCAGCGTTTCGTGCATTTTTAAGTGGGTCCGCGGCAGTCTCATTATATTTGGACAGTACAGAAAGATTCATGATTCCTTCTCCCTGCACTTCAATTGTTCCATTTCGAAAAGGAATTGTAAGTGGCACGGATTTAATCGTCTTGACCTGTGCCAGTATCCCCTCACCTACCACACCATTACCACGTGTGGAAGCCTGCACCAGTTGTCCAGCCGTGTATGTCAGGTTCAGCGTCAGTCCATCAAATTTTAGTTCTATCGCATAGCCGGGGGATGGCAAAGGTTGCTCTGGGTTCTTGGTATTGTAATCATTGACTAGCTTCACGACACGCGCATTCCATGCACGCAGCTGCTCCATATTCTGAGCTTTATCAAGGCTCCATAATGGAGCGAGATGGCGATGCGGTGTGAAGCCCTTGAGGATCTCCCCGCCCACACGTTGTGTTGGCGAATCCGGCAGTACAAGACCGCTTGTCTGTTCAAGCGCTACCAGTTCGTCATAAAGCACATCATATTCTTTGTCGCTGATCTGGGGATCATCCAATGTATAGTAGTGATAGTTATATGTGTTCAGTTCAGCAACAAGCTGCTCCATCCTGTGCATTGGGTTCATGCAGGCGTATCCCTCCGGGAACTTCATTAGGGCAGAGGCCTTAGCCAAGCTGCCCTATGAGGTTCGAGATTTAATAATATTTAAGATTATTCTACTTTTGTAATCGGTGCAAAGCCAGCTAACAGTCGTTTAACCCCTACTGGAGCCGGGAAAGCAATCTGAAGCTCCATATCATTGCCTGTTCCTTTTACAGCTACAATGGTTCCAATTCCCCACTTGCCATGCTGTACCTTGTCTCCGGCAGCAAAAATGGATGCCCCCCCTGTCGCAACAGACGGAGTTGGTTTTGCAGGTGAGGAAGTGGTCACTGTTACGCGGGGCGACGCGGAAGCAGACGAGCCACTACGGCTCATCGTATCAAGCGAGCGCTCTCCACCAAAGTTGCTGCCACTGCTTTTGCCCAGTCCGCGACCACCATAAGATCCGCCTACATTGCCTGAACGACGGTAACGATCACGCTTGATGACCGTATCCTCTTTTAACTCATCCGGAATCTCTTCGAGAAAGCGGGAAGGCGGGTTAGCTGTGGTACGTCCAAACAGAGTGCGCATCTGAGCGCATGTGAGGAACAACTGCTCCTCAGCACGGGTAATCCCGACATACGCCAATCTACGCTCTTCCTCCAGCTCTTCATTATCCAAAAAGGCCCTGCTGTGAGGGAATACCCCTTCCTCCATACCAACGATAAATACGATAGGAAACTCCAGTCCTTTGGCGCTATGCATGGTCATTAATACAACCGCATCACTCTGCTCCTCTTCATCGTCATTCATGGAATCAATATCGGCAATGAGAGCAAGATCGGTCAGGAAGGAGACAAGCGACTTGTCTTCCGTCCCTTTTTCAAATTCCATAGTTACCGACAGAAACTCATCAATATTCTCCAAACGCGAGCGTGACTCGAGTGTATTCTCGTTTTGTAGTTCCAATCGATATTGGGTGGTTTCCAGCATTTTTTCGGTCAACTCAGTAACTGACAGGTAATCCACCATCCGACTTAAACCTTCAATCATATCGTAAAACTCTACAAGCGCATTGCGCGTGCGTCCAGCAAAGCCCAAATCATCAACCACTTGAAGCACACGGAAAATCGAAACCCCACGTTCCGCCGCGGCTGCCTGTAATTTGCCAACCGTTGTGTCGCCGATGCTTCGTTTGGGTACATTAATGATTCGGATCAGGCTGATATCGTCGTCAGGATTGGACAGTAGGCGAAGATACGCCAGCAAATCCTTAATCTCTTTACGATCATAGAACTTGATTCCGCCCACGATTTGGTAAGGAATATCCGATTTGATCAAAATTTCCTCGACCACCCGAGACTGGGCATTCGTACGGTACAAAATGGCATGATGGCTATAGGTTTTGCCCGCCTTAATATTCTTATGAATTTCTGAGGCGATAAAATAGCCTTCGTCATGCTCGGAGTCAGCACGATAAACCTTAATCTTGGCGCCGCCTTCTTTGTCGGTCCATAGTTTTTTTGGCTTGCGGCCTGTGTTTTGGCCAATGACTTCGTTAGCTGCATTAAGAATATTTGAAGTTGAGCGATAATTCTGCTCCAGCAAAATCGTGCGTGCTTCCGGGTAATCCTCTTCAAAGTTCAAAATGTTGCTAATATCCGCACCCCGCCACCGATAGATGGATTGGTCGCTGTCACCTACAACACATAGCCGATGATGCTTGTCAGCCAGCATTTTGCACAACATGTACTGCGCACGGTTCGTATCCTGATATTCATCAACATGAATGTATTGAAATTTCTTCTGGTAGAAATCAAGCACCTCGGGCACTTCTTTAAAGAGCTGAATCGTTGCCATAATCAAATCATCAAAATCAAGAGAGTTGTTGTTTCTGAGCTGTTGTTGGTACTTGGTATATACCTTCGCCACAATTCCTTCAAAATAATCGCCAATCTTGCGCTCATACATTTCGGGAGTGACCAGTTCATTTTTAGCCGTACTCATCATAGACTGAACCGCTTTGGGTTCAAACTTTTTGGTATCTATATTCAGGTCCTTCATACAGCTTCGGATGACAGACAATTGATCCGTAGAATCCAAGATGCTGAAATTGGAGGTAAATCCGATCCGCTCGATATCCCGGCGTAAAATACGCACACACATAGAGTGAAAGGTGGATACCCACACATCTTTCCCCTGCGGACCAATCAGCTTGGATACGCGATCCTGCATTTCACGCGCGGCCTTGTTCGTAAAGGTAATCGCCAAAATCCCCCATGGAGCCGTCTTGCGGGTCGCAATGAGGTAAGCTATTCGGTGCGTGAGCACCCGTGTCTTACCACTGCCTGCGCCAGCCATAATTAGCAGAGGACCATCTACCGCCTCCACGGCCTGACGCTGAGGCTGATTAAGGCGAGCTACCGCCTCGTGTATATCTATTGATTGCATGCGTGCATGCTCCTTTCCCTAAGCTTTCATATATTCACGCTCTATACTTCCAATTTCACAGCTATCGTCTCCAACGCTTTCGCCAAATCACGATAAATAATGTTTCCTACTACAATGGTGTCACAAACAGCTGCTGCTTGTAACGCGGTAGTTTTATCCACGATCCCTCCTCCGTATAAAACACGAGATCGCTCCGTACCGCGATGTATTTGTTGTACCAGTTCCATATCTCCAAAGACACCGCTATATTCCACATATACAATCGGTAGATGCATAAGCTTGTCAGCAATCTGTGCATATGAAGCGGCAGCAGAAGCACTCAGCGAAGTTTCCGCACCAGTAAGCTTAGCGACGGTGGAATCACCGTTCAAAACAATATATCCTTCCGTCACAAGCAAATCCCAAGGGATCATATAACCAAATTGCTCAATCGCACGTTGGTGCTGCCCCATAATCCAATTACTGTCAGCGGTATTCAGCACCATGGGAATCATATACAGATCAAACCCCGGCACCACAGCTTCCAGATCGGATACCTCAAGCACACACGGCACCTCATAACGCCGAACCCGCGACAGCAAATCCACCGTATTTTCATAGGTTACGCCTGATGAACCTCCCACCATAATAGCGTCTGTACCAGACATACACACGGCATCAAGCGCCTCATCATTCAGTTCCTTGTCAGGATCAAGCTTAAATACATGCCTCCATGATTGAATTGAATCTGCCAACACACATTCCTCCAGCATCCATTGCTTTTGTCATCATCCAGACGAGCCGAATTCCAATATCCAAAAGCGTTCTATGCTAAGTCTATGACAGTGCTTAAAAGGTGTCAATGTTCGTATCAAATGGGAACACCGAGTTCAGACAGCTCATGGTCTCAGCGCATACAACCAACTGCGTCTACGAAGTTCATTTTCCGTTAAAACGTCAGTATAAAAACCTCTTACACCCATCTGTTCGTACTCAGTGGCGTCCTTCAACTCGTTAATCGTATTTACGTAGCACACTGCCCCTGCCTGACGCAAACTTTCCACTAAGGCACCACTCACGCGATTTTCTGGTAAAGTTACTGCTGTTATATCATGCTGTTGGACAAATTGAATGATCTGGTCATCTGTATCTTCTGTAGCATAGAGCGTATAAATGATGGATGTATAAGGATAGATACTCCGCAACGTTTGCAGCATTTCTTCATTATAAATTTGAGGGACAATACGAGACAAAAGTTCGGGATTTTTCTCCTGGGCCTGATGGGTCAGTTGTGCAAATAACTGTTTGATTTGGGCAGGGTCATGCTCTTTCGTATCGGTCACAATATAGGCATCCGGGTAGTTTTCCAATAAATCCAATACATCCTTCCAATCAAGTGGAGTATAAGAACCGTGTATGGGGGTGTTTTTAAACTGATGATAGCTCCAAGGCTTTCCGCCCTGCTCTGTAGCAACTGCGTATTCCTGTTGCATTTGTTTGGTAAAGGATTCTGTCCATTCATGGCGCGCCACCAAATGTCCATCCGAAGTAAACATCAGGTCGACCTCGAATACACGGCTGCCTTTTTTATAATTTTCCACAAACGCTTCACGCGCATTGGTATAGGCCAAACCATCAACGGCTCCCATGGCATGCGAAATCACACGGTGTGTGGTAAAGCCAGTATGTTCTTCTGTAGATTGTCCTTTGTAAGCCAGTAAAAATGTACCGATTATCATTAAAAGAATAACTGCAGCAATCACTCGTTTCATAGGGTGTCACATCCTTTTCGTACAGGTCAATACCCTACATACACCTACTCAAAACAGCCCTATATCAGCTGTACTAAAAAATCAGCTATATAGACACAAAAACACCCTCCGACTAAGCCGAAGGGTGACTCTGGATTAATATGCGTTTTTGAAACCATTGCGAATCGTGCGAAAAATAATTTTAATATCGAATAAGAGCGACCAGTTCTCAATATAGAAGATGTCATGCTTAATCCGTTCCTCAATAGATGTATCTCCGCGCAAACCGTTACTCTGTGCCCAGCCTGTAATTCCAGGACGAACATGATGCTTCACCATGTATTTTGGGATTTCCTCACGGAACTGATCCACATAATAGGGCCGTTCCGGACGTGGGCCAACGACGCTCATATCACCCAACAGTACGTTGAAAAACTGTGGCAGCTCGTCGAGGCTTGTTTTACGAATAAACGTACCAAAACGTGTGCGTCTTGGGTCATTAGCAGTCGTCCAGCCCGTATCTTCAGTTCCAGGCGGCAGTACCTTCATGGAGCGAAATTTGTACATTCGGAAGGTGCGACGGTTCAAGCCTACCCGCTCCTGCTTAAAAATAATGGGGCCTCTCGACGTGACCTTCACACCAATCGCCACGGCCAGCATAATCGGAGAGGTCAGAATAATCGCAAATAAAGAAAATAAAATATCGAACAGACGCTTAAACAATCGATTCCCTGCTACATCCAGTGGAATATCCCGTACATTAATCATCGGCATACCTGCAAAGTTGTCAAAGTAAGGTCGTGCCGGCAAATAATCAAAGAAATCGGGAATAATAAGCGTGCGCACTCCAGCCTTTTCACACATGTTGATAATCTTGGGATACTTATCATGAGCATCCAGCGGCAGCGCCAGAATGACCTCATCAATCATCAGGCGCGACAGCGTTGCCTCCAACTGATCTAATCCTCCAAGAATCGGGCGAAAATGGGCCTCTTCCTCTTCACTCCAATGCCGTTTATCATCCAGAAATCCCACTACTTCATAGCCTAAATCAGGATACTGTCCAAGATTATGATAAAATCGTTGGCCCAAAGAACCCGCTCCAAGTATGAGCATGAATTGCTTATTGTATCCTTTTTGACGGAGGACTTTAAGAACTTGCTTCAAAAAATATCGATAAAACAAAATAATCAGTACATTACCAATCATATAGATCGCCAGATAAGACCGCGAAATGTCGATTTGCTTCACGAAGAACATCACACTCAACAGCACAAACAGGCCCACAATATGAATCTGTGTGACGCGAAACACGTCATCTGCAAACCTCTTTTTGCGTTTTGGTGAATAGAGCGAGAATAACATTCCCAGCACTACGGCAATCAGACCGTATATTAAGCTCCACCCTCCATATACTTGAATAGGAAGTGGCTCTTTATAAGTGATCCATTCACTTTCAAATTTGAAAAACCAAGCGATCAGAAAGGATAACTGAATGACCGCGAAATCCGCCACAATATATAATTGGGTTAAAAAACGCTGATTTCTGCGTATCATGCTTTCACCTCAGTACGAGATTGTTCTCCGCCATCCGGCTTAACCGGTGCAGATAACTTATTTTTTAGAAAAGCCATCCCAAACTTCACCGTAATTCCCGCATATACAGCCATGTTGGTGAACCAGCTGTACTGCTGCTTATAATGCTTTCGATGGAATACCCACATAGCTCTATGAAACTCATAAATAATTTTCAAAGGACGACGGCGAGCGCTGCCTCCTTTGATATGAATAATATATGTGCGTGGGTAGTAGTAAATGCCCCAACCAGCTTGTTTAATCCGATAACACCAGTCTATATCCTCACCATACATAAAAAAGGTTTCGTCCAATCCTCCGACCTGATCAATCGTCTCCCGACGCACCAGCATAAAAGCCCCAACCAGTACATCCACAGGATACTCATCATCCGGGCTTAGATGCCCAAGCTGATATTGGTTGTACTTCGGGTTATCCGGGTAACGCTTCGACCAGCCGAAAGCATAGTAAAAAGACGCAGACGGCGTTGGAAACCCTCGCTTACAAGCCTTATCTAGCGAGCCATCCGGCAGGATGACCTTACAACCCGAGGCCCCCATCTCCGGATGTGTATCCATAAATTGAATCATTGTATCCAGCGTATCCGGCTGCACCAACGTATCGGAGTTCAACAGCAATACATAACGCCCGCTAGCTACTTCCATGCCCTGGTTGTTCGCCTTGGCAAACCCTATATTATCCTTATTGGCTATCAACATAATTTCAGGGTATGCAGCACGAATAGCCTCAACAGACCCGTCACTGGAGTGATTATCGATAACAATCACTTCATATCGATACTGCGTCTTTGACGCATACACCGACTGCAAACAATCCAGCGTCAATCGACATGTATTATAGTTGACGACCAGTATGCTTACATCCATATTTAAAACGCTCCTGACAAATTCAGTAATCTATTCTACTATCGCCTATTATAGCATACCGTGCAGACCACGGGGCGCAAAAAAGCACATAACTTGTAACCTTGCATAGTTAGTAGAATTTCGCAAAATTCGATTCCAACTGCTCCAAAGTGCAAATATAGACAAACGAAACCATTTGGAACTATATATTGTTCATTGGAAGTCGATTATTAGATTTTTGTAAAATCCTCGGTTGAGGTCTAAATTTCATCGTGGTAAGATATACATGGAAAAAGGGCTGGTGCCAGCCAGCCCCGCGCAACCAACGCTCCAAGAGCGGACGGTTTTGGAACAATCAGGCCGAAAATAGACCCTTCCTTGCGGGGGCGGTCTATTTTCGTTTGTTAAACTCTAACAGTGTGACGATTAACGCCCCGAACGTCAGCATTAAACTGAGCGCCTCAAACACTGTCACAGGCTTCACCCCCCTCCTCGGGAGAGTTAGCCGACCGCCCTTGTCAGCTCTATCGGTTGCACGTTTCAATTATACTATATATTTCCAAAAAGGAACATGCATTCGATGGTATTTCAATAAAATAGTTATGTCTAATAAAAAAGTATAAGCTTGAACAATTATCAAAATGAAGCTTTATATTTTCATTTAATCCCCACTGAATTAACAAAAACCCACCGATGAATTACGATTCGCCATAAGTATTGAACTTCAGAGCTTGTTTATTATTATGCAGAAAATATTACTTATGTTTCCAATCTAGATTGTAGTAGTATGACATATGGAGTATTTTAAGAGCAAAGAAAAGCCCATGCTGATTCCGCGTAAAATGATAATATACACCATTACGCAATAAACCATCATGAGCCACCAGCATTATAATTTAACGTAGTTAATTAGAAAGCCATCCGCAGAAAGAGCACTTGCTATACTTATATGGAATTGACTCATCTTAATTGTATTCAGAAAACCCTGTAATTAATTAGAAAATCGTGATAATTTCTAATAATTTAGTCACTTGTTCTTTTCATAAATACCAAGTATTTGCTTGCCAAGTAATTCACTGCTATAACTATAAAGTTAACAATAATTTTTGCTAGAAAATCATCCATCCTTACATTTTGGATAAGCACAATCATTAAAATGAAGTCCAGGCAAAGAGATGACAATCTGATAAGGAAGAATAAAGAGAACTCTTTAGGTAACGAAGTTAATTGAGAGTTATTTTTTTTAAATACATATAGCTTGTTCGTTACAAAAGCAAATATTATAGATATCAACCAAGCTACTGTAATAGAAAGCTTATAATCTGCACCTAATACTTTTGTAAAGAGGGCATAAATAATCAAATTTATAATAGTTGTAAGAATTCCAAAAACAACGTAATTTACAAGCTCCTTACCTAATTTCATAACCGACCCCGAGAGAATCTGTTTTCCATATAATTTTGTTCCGATATAGCACCCTTACCATTTCTATACTCTTTGACAAAATACAGTGGCCTACTTTTGGTTTCATTAAATACTCTGCCTAGATATTCCCCAATAATACCGAGAGACAACAATTGTATTCCTCCAAGAAATAAAATTACTGTCATAAGTGAAGCATAACCAGCAACAGAACCTCCAAAAATAAGAGTCCTAGTTATGATAAAAATCATGTAGAAAAATGCTCCTATCGAAATAAATACCCCCAGCATTGCAGAGAATCTTAAGGGTGCCGTTGTGAAAGAAGTAATTCCTTCAATAGCCAGATCTAAAAGCTTATAATAATTCCATTTTGTTTCTCCTGCCGCACGAGAATCACGATTAAATAAAATCTCTTTCTTGTTAAATCCAATCCAACTAAACATACCTTTTGTATACCTTTGTGTTTCTCTCAACTGTTTTAATGCCTCGATACAACGCCTGTCGAGCAATCGGAAATCCCCTGTGTTTTCTTGGATAGGAATTCTGCTCATTTTTTGAAGCAATTTATAAAAGCTGGATGCTGTCCATTTTTTAAACCAGGTTTCCCCCGCTCTGGTTGCCCGCTTCGCATATACATCGTCATAGCCCTGCTCCCAGTATTTAATCATCTCAACAATCAATTCAGGAGGGTCCTGAAGATCTGCATCGATAATCACAACAGCATCCCCCACGGAAAAATCCAATCCAGCAATCATCGCAACCTCCTTTCCGAAGTTACGTGAAAGGTCCACTAATGAAATTCTTCTATCCTTCTTACCTAAATTTCCAAGAATTTCAACCGTGTTATCCTTACTTCCATCATTTACGAATAATAATTCAAAATTATAACCAGTAATAGAATCAATTACTTTAGTTAAGCGAGAATAAAGTTGGTAAATAACTTCTTCTTCATTATAAGCAGGTATAAGAATTGTTATAGTTTTAAACATAGAAGCCCCTTCTTTATAGCATATTTATTCAAATTGAAACCTTTATAATTTATAAAAACCTTTCGACGCAAAAAAAGCCAACTGATTATTAATCTGACAGATGTAATATCGCCATTATTCGAATAATCCTCTTTATCAACCTAAATTACCACTTTTTCGTATCGAGAAATATCTATATCGAATACTTGGGATTCCATAGAAACAGTACAGGCGAGTCCTTTAAGAGATTTTTGTGAATCTACTTCTATATAGGAGACACTTTAGAATCGTTTGTTTCTCCAGGATGAATTGCTATTTTATCCGGTATTAACCTAACTTCAACATTAGGCAATCCCGAGTAAGTTTTTGAAATTTCAACTCTATAATACGCTCGAAAATAGTGATCTTTGTATTACCAACCAGATTAACTGTTTAATACCCCATTAAAAAAATAAGCATCAATCATTTTATAATCTACCTATTATAAAAACAAACTTGTAAATCAAATTGTCAATTACAGACTGCCTATAGAATGGTGCTCTAAAAATATATATAGCACGCTTAATTATATTTTTGTTTTGAAAACTAATAAACCTAGAAATTTCCTGTTGTTTTTGATCATCAAGTCTCTGTTGAAACGTTTGCGCAAACTCTATAGCCTGTTTACTTAAAATATAATGGTTTTTTCCGTTTATAAATCTATTCCACCTCTTGCTCCACTTGCTTTTCCAGCCATCAGCTGCTCCTCCCAGAACATTATTGTGGTGTTGACGATAGAGAATGCTTGGCTGTGGATCGAACACGACCTTTCCAAAAGATGAAACACACAGATATATCCACCAATCGTGCATGATAACATTTTTTACATTTAACGGAATATTATTCTTCACCAATTCCATTGTGGTTTTATTGAATACCATTGTACAACCGACACATACGTTCTCAATTAATGCATTGTAATGAGATAAGGGTCTTCGCGGAGCTACAGGCCATTTTTTCATGGGAGTTAGCCACTGATCCACCATTTGAGTTGCAGAACAGTACATTAAAGGAACGTTATTAGCAAATTTATTCAGAGAGGATACCGCAGTTATTAACTTATCCTTATTCCAAACATCATCTTGATCACAGAATGCATAAACATCAAACTCATTGGAGGACATTAGCATGAGATCAAAAAAACTTTGCACAACCCCTCTATTCTCACCCTTAAATATAACAATTTGTTGTGGATATAGTTTTTTAAGATGCTCTAGTTTTTCCAAAGTATTATCGGTTGAACCATCATCACGAATCAATATTTGAACCGACACGCCTTCTTGCCTAATCAAACTTAAAATTTGCTCGTCAATATACTGTTCTCCATTATAAGTAGATAATAGGATCTGAACTCTGAAAGTTAGCAGATGATCCCCCCCTTATAAAACACTCTCGTGCTCTTACTAAATGAAGATATATCCTGACTACTATACTATAGACTGTCCTTCTTACTAAGCACAAGAAAAAATCCCCCCAAACTCTAGCTTACAGGGGGATCTTTCTAACATTCTAATTATCATTTCGAAAATCAGCTAGTTCTTTTATAAAACAATGTAAACCTTCCCGCCAATGACGAAGATTGTTCAAACCGTTGGTACGAATTGCAATATGCTCCATGACCGAATTTTTTGGGCGCGCTGCCGGTCTTGGAAACTGATCAGTCGAGCATGGCTCAAGTATGGCAATTATCGTAGCATCCAATATGTCTACCGCTTCTTCAAAAATAGCTTTTGTAAACTCGTACCAGGTGCAAGAACCGCTATTGGATGCATGATATACGCCATACTTTTCCGTTTGAATTAATTCTGCCAAAAAACGTGCCAAATCCACCGTATAAGTAGGCGAGCCTTTCTGGTCGTTCACAACCTGAAGATGCGGCTTTTCCTGCCCAAGCTTTAGCATTGTTTTTACAAAATTGTTCCCATACAGCCCATACACCCATGACGTCCGAACAATAAAGTACCTTGAGGAAAGCGTCTGGGTTAACACCTCTCCCGCCCGTTTGGACTTTCCATAGATACTCTGCGGATTCGTATTGTCATATTCGTGATAAGGCTGCTCGGCTGTCCCATCAAATACATAATCTGTACTGATATAAACCAGTTTAGCTCCTGCTTTTTCTGCAGCCAGTACCATATTACGTGTTCCTGCCGCATTTACTTGATAAGCTGTATCAAGATCAGTCTCCGCCGCATCCACCGCTGTATACGCTGCACAGTGGATTACCGCTTCTGGCTGATATTGTCCTACTATCTTTATCGCCTGGTCCAGATCCGTAATATCCAGCTGTTCCCGATCATAGCCAACAACATCATGTCCCTGCTCTTGGAAGACCTTTACCACATCCTTACCGAGTTGGCCGGATGCTCCAGTAACCAATATTCTCATTTTACACATCACCTAAGCGGGAACCATACTGCTTAGCATAATATTGCTGATATTCGCCAGATTGAATGCGAGTCCACCACTCCTCGTTGTCCAAGTACCAGCGAATCGTTTCTTTAATGCCAGTCTCAAAAGAGTGCTTGGGCTTCCAGCCCAGCTCGTTCATGGTTTTGGTCGGATCAATACCGTAACGGCGGTCATGACCCGGACGATCCTGCACATAAGAGATTAGAGATTCTGGCTTGCCTAGCTCCTCCAATACCGTTTTGACGATATGCACATTCGTCCGCTCGTTATTTCCCCCGATATTATACACTTCACCCAGCTGGCCCTGATGAATGACCAGATCAATTGCACTACAGTGATCCTCTACATACAACCAATCGCGAATGTTCAAGCCATCCCCATACACAGGAAGCTGTTGGTCGCTCAATGCACGTGAGATCATTAACGGAATCAGTTTTTCTGGGAATTGATATGGACCGTAATTATTAGAACAACGTGTGATATTCACTGGCAAACCGAAGGTTTCATGATATGCACGAACTAACAGGTCACCGCCTGCCTTGGAAGCAGAATAGGGACTATTAGGCTGCAACGGAGTTTCCTCTGTGAACAATCCGGTTTCACCCAGAGAGCCATACACCTCATCTGTCGATACCTGCACAAATTTGGTCACATTATATTTCTTGGCGACATCCAGTAACACCTGTGTGCCCAGTACGTTTGTTTTCACAAACACTTCCGGCTCCAAAATACTCCGATCCACATGCGACTCTGCCGCAAAATTCACCACCACATCTATTCCCTGCTGCATCAGCTGATCCATCGCTTGTGCATCAGTAATATCCGCTTTCACAAAGGTATGCTTGGGATGATCTTCGATCGATTTCAAATTCTCCAAGTTGCCTGCATAAGTGAGGGCATCCACATTCACAATTTCATAGTCTGGATGCTGCTTTAACATATACAATACAAAGTTACTGCCAATAAATCCGGCACCGCCGGTGACAAGAAGTTTCATAAATACCTCCTCAAACGTGCTTCAATACATTTAACATGTTATTTTGAAACAGAACGACAAAACAGCCGCCTATTATCACTCTAATCAAAGTTAATGTCTGCATCCCTTAATGTCGGATGCTTCTGATCCTTCTCTGAAAGAATAGCATGAGAAGTTGGCCAATCAATCCCCAGCGCAGGGTCATTCCACAGAATTCCCCGATCATTTTCGGGTGAGTAATACTCGTCTACCTTATACAACACTTGAGTATTTGGAACGAGCGTACAGAACCCATGAGCAAATCCTTTAGGCACCAGTAACTGACGTCTATTATGCTCGCTTAAGATCACCCCGACCCATTGACCGAATGTTGGGGAACTTTTACGAATATCCACAATAACATCATAGATGGCTCCAGAAAGCACTCGGATAAGTTTGGTCTGGGCTTTAGGATGAAGCTGGTAATGCAGCCCTCGGATCACGCCAGCTTCTGCAGATAAGGACTGATTATCCTGAATAAAAGCATAGTTGATTCCATGCTGCTTCATGATTTGTTCATTGTAGCTTTCCATAAAAAAACCACGGTGATCACCATGGACCACGGGTTCAATAATTTTTGTACCTTCTAGTTTCAAAGGGATTACTTTCATTTCGTTCATATCCTCCCTTTATTCTAAATCTTTAGCTTTCCAAACTCTTCACCAAACACTATATCTTTGGCTAATTCATTAGCACGCGCAAGAGATGAATGAGTTCCCGCATCTGTCCACCATCCTTGGAGAACATCATATGTCAATGTTCCCTTAGCAATATATGCATTGTTGACGTCAGTGATCTCAAGTTCTCCACGAGCTGAAGGTTCAAGCGTTTTTACAATTTCAAACACGCTATGATCGAACATATAAATACCTGTTACAGCGTAGTTACTTTTTGGGTCTTTAGGTTTTTCTTCAATAGATACAATCCGTTCCCCTTCAAGCTCAGCTACTCCAAAACGGTGTGGATCTTGTACCTGCTGAAGAAGAATCTTCGCACCCGTGATTTGATTGCGGAAATTGTCCACAAATGGTGCAATGTCATCTTCAAATACATTATCACCCAAAATAACAACCATCTGATCATCACCTACAAATTGTTCAGCCAAATCAAGGGCTTGTGCGATCCCACCTGCCTCATCTTGAACTTTATAAGTGAATGTTACGCCCATTTCACGGCCACTACCAAGAAGGTTAACGACATCTCCCATATGCTCTTTACCTGTAACGATAAGTATATCGTGTATGTCAGCTTGCTTGAGCTTGGATACGGAATGAAAAATCATTGGATATTTCCCCACAGGTAACAGATGCTTATTCGTTACTTTGGTTAAGGGATAGAGGCGAGAGCCTGTACCTCCTGCAAGAATTATACCTTTCATCAAAAATCCTCCGATTTCTATTAGTTATATCGTTTATTTAACAGAAATATTCTGATAGTAGTTGATTGTCTCTTTCAAGCCTTGATATAAAGTGAATTGACTTGTCCAGCCAAGGATGAGCTGCGCCTGTTGATTGCTTAATGAGCTGTATTTAATATCGCCTATGCGCTCCTGCATATAATAAGCGGAAGCATCGATTCCCAGTATATTACGCATCATTTCAAACAATTCTTTCACCGAAATTTCTGTTTGTGTGCTGATATTAGTAATGCAATTTTCCCCTTTGGTAAGAGCCGCAATATTGGCGTTAACGATATCTTTGACATAAATGAAATCACGAGTTTGAGCACCATCACCGTGAATTTGAATCTCCTTGCCAGCAAGAAGGTTATCCAGGAAAATTGAGATCACACCGCCTTCTCCTTTAGGATCCTGCCGTTCGCCGTAAGCATTGCTGTAACGCAAAATCGTATATTTAAGACCATGAAGATTGGAGTACAACTGAATATAAAATTCAGGTGTTAACTTGGACAGTCCATAGGGTGACAGCGGAGAAAGCTTGGCACTCTCCTTTACAGGAAGTTCTTCTGGATAGCCATACACTGCTGCTGAAGAAGCATAGATAATTTTTTGTACTCCGGTTTTATAGCAACAATCCAAGATATTAATCGTCCCGCTAATATTGATCGATGCGTCCTGTGAAGGATCAGCAACCGAATGCGACACACTAATCTGGGCAGCATGATGTATTAGAATCTGCGGCTTGAAGTTCTCAAACACTTCCAATAACTCTTCACTGCGAATATCCACATTATAAAAAATAGCCGAAGGATTAATATTTTCTTGCTTTCCAGTGGACAAATTATCAACAATGCATACTTCATGTTGTTCAGCAATCAATCTGTCAACAATATGAGAAGCGATAAATCCAGCTCCTCCGGTTACTAATATTCTCATACCTCTACCTTTCCAGTACTAAGATTTTTGTAATACAGTTCTTCCAATGTGTCAATGCTCGGCTCCCATCTCCATTCTTCTGCTGTCTTTCTACCATTCGCAGTCAGACGCTGTCTAAGCTCAGTATCTTCGATAAGCTTTTTAACAGCTTGCTTTGCGCCTTCAACATCCCCGATCTCCACGACCAGTGCGTTATAATTATCGACAATATACTCATCATAACCAGTTACATCTGCAACTACGCAAGTTCCTCCACAAGCCATCATTTCTAGAGGCGGACCAAAAAATCCTTCGACCCTACTCAGTTTAACGAGGATATCACAGCTGGAATAGATTTGATTCATCTGGCCCATTGGCACCTTTTCAAAGAATACATCGCATTTCCATTCTTTTTTCGGTTTCCCCGCTGAACTTACACACCACACTTCACAATCCAGATCATTAATAGCATTAAAGGCATCTTCCATCCCTTTAAATGGAATATCGATCGGTCCTTCAAGCAGTACCCTTACTTTATCGCCTTTTTTGGTAATTGGATCTGTTTGGAAAATAATATTCTCATCCAATCCATTAGGAACATAGGTAGAGTCGTGACCAAACTTTTCTTTCAACCATTTTTGAATCCATTTTGCTTCCGTCATATATTCATAATCGAATTTATATGAATCCCATGCCTTTTGACTTTCAAAAGACCCTGCAGGATAAAAGCGGCTCTCATCGGATTGAACAAAATATACTTTTCTCTTTGCAGGAATATCAGCAATGGTATAAGCAGTGCTCCAACCTGTTGCAACAAGAATATCCAAATTAGTCGGTGCTTCATCAATACCGATTATCTCAACTTTTTGGTTCGGAAACCAGTTGATCTCTCGATGAATATCCTCAGTAATAAGCAGCACATCATATCCACGATTTAACAAACGGTTTGCGTGCTGACACACTACTGCGATACCACCTGATATGCCGCATCCTGGAATAAGATAGGCAATCTTAGGCTTCATTACTACAATGTTTTTGTGCTCCTCCAGCATCAGATCAAACCAGTGATTATCGTCGTCTTTAAACGAAAGTTCCAGGTTGTTGCCATGTAATCTAAGATTAGTTAACATCAAAGGTATTGATTTGAACTTATATCCTTTATACGCCATTCTGAGCCATAATTCGTGGTCCTCGCGATAGCGCATATTTGTTTTTAGTCCACCTACGGCTCTGACAGCATCCAACCGCAACATTACGGTACTTTGGCAAGGGACACACATTTTGAGCAATTCATCATATCCGCAATCTGGACTTAATACTTCCTGCCCATTCTTAATATCAATCATGCGTGATCCGTCCACAAGAGCTCGCCAGCCTCCATAAACAACATCCGCTTTAAATTCATTAATATAATTCAACGAAATTTCCAGGCGATTTGGTTCTGCAATATCATCACTATCTTGAAAAGCCAGAAATTCTCCGCGCGCCTCACGAATGGCTTTGTTTCGTCCACGTACCGCGTTACCACTGTTGTTATAATATTTAAAAATGCGAACTTTCTCATGATCTTTATACTCATCTACGATTTTTAGCGTTTCATCCGGAGAACCATCGCAAACGATGATCAGTTCAAAGTTTTGATACGTTTGATTCAAAATCGAATCTATACTTTGTCGCAACACATCTGTTCGGTCATATACAGGAATGACTACACTGATGCGAGGAATATCTCCATTCACTTGTTGTTCCGCATATTTTTTCACAGGAATAGGGGCGGGAAGGGACTGATTCCGATTAGCCAGTTTCTTGATCGCCAATTTTGGATTAGCTATGCCTTTTTTGACCCATCTTCTATATTTTTTGACTTTGGCAATCAATTTCCAGGAGCGAGAACTATAAATACTTTCCAGTTCCTTATCTTTTTCCCTTGTGAGTTCGAGCAAGTATCTTGTATTGTTTTCTTTTTGATCCAGTTGGTTAAGAAATCTTTCTCTTTCAAATTCCAGCTGATTAAGAACCCCTTCTTTTTCAAATTCCAGATCTTGAATTTGAATGTCTTTACTGGTTGCCATCTGCGTCAAAGTAACAATTTCGCGATTCAAAGTTGCTTCCGTCTTTTCCAGTTCAGATTTTAATTGTGCCTGCTGCTTCACTGCTTCATCTCGATCTTGCATAAGTTTTGCTTGCTCAGCTTGCATCTCTGTCAGGCTTTCACTCAATCTGACTTCATTGGCCTCATTGACTTTTTTAACTTCCAGCAAATATTTTAAGTTCTTCTCTTTTTGTACAATCTCTTTTCCAGCAAAAGAATATCCTTCTATGAGATACTCCATAATTTGCGGATCGATCGTAACGATACTATCTCTTTTTTGCTCGCCAAGCTTGTATAGCTCAAAATACTGTTCCGCAATCGTTCTAATGTCATGGAATTGAACAGCAAGTTCCAAATTGGCTTCAATAATCTCACGCGTATAGAATTTTTGAATTAATTCAATAATTTGATCGGCATTGTACTTTTCACTGTTTATCCTTCCAGAAAAATTCTTCTGACGGAATTCATAATAAGTATCGGGTGTTACAATACCATCGCCGCCATTATAATCAAATACAAGCGGAAGTCTTCCACAACTCATGGCTTCCAGTATGCCTCGTCCCAATGAAACAACCACATCGGCATTCAAAATTTCCTCTTCTACTTCCCACACATTGTTGTGCGATTGCCCAACAATGTTAAGCTTCATGCTTGCTTTGTTGGCTACTTCTTCCAAAACCTCTTTAACATATGAAGTATAACGGTTAGACAATAACAAAATGGTCTCGGGTTTTTCATGAGCCGGGGTCCTAGGATGAAACCGGGTTTGATCGATTCCATTACGGATAATGGATATTTGATCTTCATGAATGCTCCAGTTTTGAATCAAATGTTGTTGTACCTCTTCACTAACAGCTACATACTTGACAATTGAGGGAATAAAGACTGGCTTCTCTTGCCATGGAATAATGCCATGCGATGTGAATACCATAGGTACAGAAGGATATTTATAATAAACGGAGATTGCTTCTGCACGATGCTGGGCATGTATAATGTCAACATCATCAGGCAAAGAAGCGATTTCGTCTGTGACAAGTACACCGATCTCGGTATATTTGTCTGCTAACTGACCAATTCGAGTGGAATAAAGAAAGATTTCATGGTTTTGTCGCAAAAATTCTTTGACGAGACTATAAGTAAAGGTTTCCGTCCCCCCACTGTATTGTAAATCATGAAGAGTAAATAAAATTCTCATTTGACCAGGCGCTCCTATCAAAATAAAAGATTATATTCAAAGTCCTTCAGGTTTATATAAAAAATCAAGTGGATAATAATGATCCCTATCTTGCAAATAATCTTTATATTTCTCTAGCATAACTTCCCGTTCATTTTTAGGCCATGAATAGGAATGGGATTGTCGAGTATATAAAAGCTCATGATTCACTAGCTTAACGTGACCAGAAAGAAAATTGACACGCAGGCAATAATCCACAATGGTCAAATCGGTAGTATAGGTTTCATCAAAATCCCCATAATATTTGTAGGCATCTTTTTTCAACAGGAACAATTCAGGACTGATTGCCGTAATATTTTGTGCGATTTTAAGTCGACCGAAATAACCAAAAAAGCTAGAATTGATATTATGATATAGATTTATAATTCCTTTTTGGCTAACCGCAAGTCCATAACTGCTGATTTTATTTTTTTTGTTCAAAACTTTGGGAGCTATAACAGCTGACTCGGTTGAGACAGCTTCCGCTATTAAAATCTTGTACCAATTATCAGCCAAAGAGTGAATATCCGCATTTATAACGATGGCATGATCAGCATTACTTTTTTTTAACAAACCATTTAATGCTTCAGCAACATTTTTATCACTGCAGTCATACACTTTATAGTATGAAGACTGCTCGGCAATGCTGTATGCATCTTTATGAAATGGAGTAAAATTCATCATCACTACATCAAACGGTCGGTATTCGGAAGAGATATTAAGACTGGCATAGTACTCTTTTATAGACTGTGTACTTCCCCAATTGCCCAGGCAAAACAAAGCTGCTGTCTGTATCTCATTTAAAACTGGAGTTATATTAAAAGCGCCATGAAATGCGCCTTCATTCACTGTCAATGATTCGTTTCGGTTTGACACATAGTTCTGCAGGGCATTTTTTCCAGCCTGCAGGGCGTAAGACTTGGCTGAATAGCTGGCAGCTGTGGAATTCTCGCTAATTCGCCAATGATACAAAACCTTTGGGATATGATGGACACAGATTGCTCGTTCAGTCAATCTTAAAATAAAATCGTAGTCCTGGCTTCCATCGAATTGACTATTAAATAGTCCCGTGCTTTGAAGCAAGGAAGCTTTAAAAACCAAAAAATGACAGATATAGTTGTAGCTCAGCAATGTATCTGGAGACCAGTCTGGTTTTTTGTGGACACTGATATGTTTCCCTGTATTACCGATAATTTTATCTTCATCGGAATAAATGACGTCTGCACCGTGTCTGTTAATAGCGTCTACGCATTCATATAATGCGTCATGCGTCAACAAATCGTCATGATCAAGCAACCCAATATATTCTCCCGTTGCCAGTGCCAGTGCGCGATTTGTATTTTCAGAGATTCCATAATTAGTTTCCGAGCACGCATAGACTATTTTATCACTTTTGGATATAAAATGGTTTATTACTTTCTCGACATCGCCCTCTGTACTCCCGCCATTAAATAAGCACAATTCAAAATTGGAATAGGTCTGGTTCAGTACAGAGTCAACCATCTGCTTCAAAAACAGGGGGTTTGTATTGTAAACAGGGACGACAATACTGATTTTGGGTTGGATGTCGAATATTCTGTTTTTCTGCTCTTCAAGCTGCTGTTCAGCCAACGGCACAAAAGGAGGCTCTGAAAAAGAAAGTTGAAACCATTTTTCATGAGCCTTGTTGATAAAGCTTTTTATGCCTTTATCGCGAACCAGGTGAATTGCACGCATGATTACTCGGAACTTATTAATCATAATTGTCCCCTACTTATTTTTTATGAATCGCAATAATTCAAACAGAATAATATTCAAAAAACTAAAGAAAAGACCGTTAATTATAATATCCTTAATAGTAAATTGGTTCTGGTAAATAAGTTTGCCTACCAGACTGCCTTCCTGGTGCTGCCCCGCAAATGACAGATTTCCGTCCGCCAGGCTGGTGTTGTCCTTCCAGAGGGTTACTGCCTGGGAAGGATCACTTGTATTAGAGCTTATCCTCAAAATATACATCTTGCCTTTTGAATTCTCAACAGGATCGAAGGACAACTCGCTATAGGCATTATCTTTGGCCTGAATGTTATTGAATTTTGCCTGTCTTATTAATTGGTTTGTATCTGCTTCATATAGAGATAACAGCGTTTCACTGTCATTTTGCCTGTTAAATGTAGAAAAAAACAGTTCGACTTTAGCAAGACCATCCTGTTTGGCAGAAAAGGACTGTTCAATTACTTTAGCATTTGTAATCTCTCCAAAGTTTGCATTCAGATTTGTGCCCAGATTGATCGTCTTGAGTTTATACACCTCCGGGGCAAAAAGATTGCTATTTTTGATAGCAGATACTGAAGATACAAAAGCAAACGTGACGATTATTACAATAATAAAGCGCAACATCTTTCTAATCATCATACACCACCCAAACTCACCAAATTATTCCAACAATGTATATCACTCTAGTATCTCCCATTCATGCTTACATCTAAAATATCCTTCCCCAACAGGCAATCCACGCAGATTTTTCTTGGGCAATACTCTAAATTCGGACACATAGTCATTACGATCATAAGGATACATAGCCATTTCATCAGAGATATGAACGGAAATGAAATATCGTCCATCTAAAAAGTCATTATTCTCCACTTTGATTTTAAATACGGAATAAGGCTGGTCTAATTTCACATCATCACGAACAGTATTAAACAGAGTGACAATGTCGCCTTTCTCATTATAAACGATCAATCCCACACCGTATTTCAAGCCGGATTCTCTGAAACCGAGTTCAATTGTGAATACAATATCCTCTCCGGTAACCACTACGTTTTTATTAATTTGAATTTTTTTTACAAAAATCTTATTTTTAGCTTTACCGGCAAGCTCATCGGTAAGTTCTTCTGCATCAGTAGCCATTACAATTTCTTTTGCTTCTTTTTGTTCAATAAAATATTTATATTTTTCGCAAATTTCATCTGCCGGTCCCTCTTCTCTCAGTATGCCTTTTTCAATCCAGACTGCATGACTGCAAAAGTTACGGATTGCGCTTAGGCTATGACTCACAAACAGAATGGTAGCTCCGCTTTGCACCATTTCCTTCATTTTCTCATAACATTTCTCCTGAAAAAACATATCCCCAACAGCCAGCGCCTCGTCCACAATCAATATATCCGGCTCAACATTGATGGCTACTGCAAAAGCTAATCTGGCAAACATACCGCTTGAATAAGTTTTTACGGGCTGGTAAACAAAATCCCCAATATCAGCAAAATCGAGAATTTGCTGCAACTTCTCATCAATTTCATCCTTGCTCAGATTCATCATAGTTCCATTTAAATAAATATTTTCAATGCCAGTAAGCTCCTGGTTAAACCCTGCACCCAGTTCCAAAAGCGCGGATATTTTACCATGAACGCTCACTGTACCACTCGTTGGATTCAATAGACCGGTAATAATTTTCAGAATGGTGGATTTACCGGAACCATTTGTACCGAGTATTCCTACAATTTCCTTTTTTCTAACTTGAAATGAGACATTGTCAAGAGCAGCGTAATCGTTATGATATTTTTTTTTCATCGGATGCAATGCTTCTTTAAGCCGGTCAGCTGGCTTGGCATATAACTTGTATATTTTGCTGACATTTTTTACATCAATTACAACTTCAGCACTCATCTTAACACTCCATCCTTATAAAACGTCAGCAAAATGAGGTTTTAATTTTTTGTAGAACAATGCTCCAACCAGAAAAACAATAAAGGAAACACACCAGAAGTACAGCGTCATCTCGGGCTTTTGCCAGAACCAGACCTCACTCACCAGCGAGTCCCTGTATCCTTCAACAATGTAATACATAGGGTTCAGTTTCAATAAAGTTAAATATTTGGCCGGAAACAAAGAGGGTTGCCACAAAATAGGTGACAGCCATATTCCAAATTGCAAGATGATAGCCACGATTTGATTCAAATCCCGAAAAAAAATGACGCATGAAGCCGTAATGTAAGACAAACCCAGCAATAAAAAGCACAGCGCAAAAAGATAATAAAAAAGTTGCAACATATAAATTGTGGGCTCATAACCATGCAAGAAATACACATACAATAAAAAAGCCATAAAAAATACGTGTACAAACAGTGCCGAAATAATTTTGATGCTTGGCAAAATGCTGACTTTAAACACAACTTTTTTTACCAGATAACTGTATTCAATTAAGCTGTTGGTCGAGTTGCCAAGGGCTTCAGAAAAAAAGAACCATGGAATAAGACCACACATCAGCCATAAAATATATGGGATATTGTTGAGCGGAACTACACGGAATCCAATTTCGAAAATGAACCAATATACAATAATGGTCATCAAAGGCTGGGCAAAAGCCCACAAAATCCCAAGTTGAGAACTGGCATATTTAGCCCAAAAATCATTTTTAGCTAGTTTTAAAATAAGGCCTTTGGAATTATAAAATTCTTTAAAAAGAGTTAGAATCTTTATCACTTCTTTCGCATGATATCATCCAATTATCTTATAGTTGGACATCATATAATGTAAGAACCTTGCCAATATTGCCTTTTTCATTATAAAGACCAATATCTATTTTTTTGAAGGACCTTATTCGGGATTTAGCTGTGTGAGTCCAAAATCCATCTTGTGTTGCAGCGCCCAATTCAAAGTCCCAATTGGCGTAACCGAACTTAACACGCTCTGCAGGCAAATTATTGATCTCTGAATCTGCAGGATATGCGTGTATAAACAGATACATTCCATGCAGCATTTGATAGTCTGAAATCGCAAGACGTGTTATTACCTGAAGTTCCTCAGGACTGAATTGATTAAGTTTGAACTCATCCATCGTAATATTGTCACTCAACTTAAATGGTTCTTTCATTAAAGCCTTGCCGCTTGATTTGATATCATGGCTCGGCTCAATTTTTCCTGCAAGCTCTTCTTTGTTTAAACCAAGCACGTTTCCTTTGCGCCCGTCAGCGACTGAATAAAATCCCATTTCTACATTTTGATAATTCCCAAGATTCCCATTAATCTCACGAACGAAAAATGTGGTTCCATTAATTTTTTTTGCTACAGGTGCCATATCCCAATTATCATATCCAAACTTTTGGCGATCCTCCTGCAGCAGCGAAATATCATTATTTAAAGGAAAAGCATTAATAAAAAATCTTAAGTTGCTCATATCATTAACATTAGTATCGTTTCTAAAAATGAACAATAAGTATTCTTTATTATCCTCTTTAATCAGCTTGATGTCATTAATGGTTATGCTTTTGTAAAAATAAAAGTTTTTGTGGTCAAGAATGGACGGTAAGCCATAAAGAGTATCCTTGTTTTCCAAAGCATCCAACACGGCCTGATCCTCGGCAATTACGCTGCTTAAACCGTAATACTTATTGAAATAGTACGCAAATTGCTGATCCTCAATATCTCTGACAAATACGTATCTATTGCCATCTGTAAACAGCGGTAGAATAATGTCGTAATTGTTTTTGTTTTTGTTTTCGTTCACGGTCGCAATTCGAGCTGTATTCTCCCGATTTAATTGCACATAGCCTTTGAAAGCCGAAAACATGGATATTAGCATCACTACCGTAAAAACAACAACTATCGCCGCTTGTACTCTTGAGAATTTCAATTCAATATTCAGGTTTTCGATTAAAAACAAGCAAGCCACGATTAAAAAAGCCGCCCCCCCATAAGAGGCTCTGATAGGGAAAATAGGGGAAGCAATCATAATAAAAAAGCTCATAAAGCCAGCAAACATAAAAAGGATCGCAAAATAGACATTTTCCTTTTTCAATTTCCAAGCTTTGAAATAGATCAGTGCAAAAATGTTAATAACAAGCAGAATAGCCAGAACAAGCAGCAAATACTTTTGCTCGATCAATGCCCCTTCAAGATTATGCGCATAATCTTTCAATCTCTGCAGTAATGGTGCATGATAATTGATCGCTTCAGATCGTTTATTATTGCCCGGAGCAACAATCATAGTTGCAAATCCGAGAAAAACGCCTATACCGCCTGTATAG
Source organism: Paenibacillus sp. ALE2 (assembly GCF_054113385.1). Lineage (NCBI taxonomy): Bacteria > Bacillati > Bacillota > Bacilli > Caryophanales > Paenibacillaceae > Paenibacillus > Paenibacillus sp. ALE2. The sequence continues at coordinate 2,214,686 of NZ_CM134213.1, read as the reverse complement.
AACCAATTGGGTAATTTTTTTGACTTGATCCATTTTAAATACACATATAAAATTGCCACCAGCATACATGCAATTGAACCAGTATTTTCATTAGTCATACCGGCCAAAAAACCAAGCAAGGCCATACACACACCAATCAGATAATTATCTTTCAGCATTGGCTTTTCTACGGCCAGATAGCGGTAAGGGAATAAAAAAAGCATAATAAATACAGTAGTCCATAAGTAGTTGACAGAGCCAATTAACCAGATTGAAGTTTCCCCGAAGTTTGGCAGACCGAACCAGCACAAAATTACTACCGCAAGCAAAGATCCAACATCTTGTACACGGTTCATCATTCTTAAACGCACAAAACACAAAATTGTTCCAATCAGCAACACCATCATGATGGCATTCATGATATTAAAGATCGGTTTTCCCAGTAGCAAAAAAAGCTGGCCGAAAAAATGTGCAACTAACCGACCACCCCAGGTAAAATAATGTACATGCAAGGATTGGAAGATATCCAATAAACTCGTTACTTTGGTATCTGTTGCGAAAATAAAGCTATACGCAAAGTCATCCGCAAACAACGGTTCCATCACATTTAATGCATAAAAATAAGCGAGTAACAAGATCCCAGTTATACCTGAGACCCAAACGTACTTTTTTGACATAATATTTATTTCACCCTTTAGATAAAAGTGTCTCACCTTAGACGACAAACATAATGGCATGCTCCTTCTAGGTCATTAACATCTGTATTTCAGGTCTGCCGATTAACCGAAATATTTAATTAAACGACATCTGCCCAAGGCAGATAGGATTATACAACTACATTAATGTCGATGCTAAAAATCGTTTCGTATGACTGAAGCTCTTCTGAAAGAGCATTCGCTCTAATAGTACTTCAACTTTAACCAAAAATAGCCCTTGTCTTGAAAATGTAGCTCTTTGCCGATTCGACTCATAATGCAATTCCGTATCATTCCTCAGTCAAGTTTCCCGCCGTTGCGTAAAAAGTCTCCTATTGTTTTATTCTCTTTCCTCTGTAGCAAAGTATTTCCCGATCCCTTATGGAAAACAGAAACCGTTTAAAAGACGATTTAGAACTCGTCCTGTACAATTAAATTATGGCTTAATATTAACTGCATTACTGAAAAGCTCATATCCCCATTTATACAAAGCACGATCAAAGTCTGACTTTTCATGAACCGCCTTTCCTTTTCTTTCAGTCCACTTTTTTCCATATGGCTCATATGGAAAATAATTAGCATAATAATCGCAAGTTTCTTCCCAATGCTGAATTGACAGAGATTTCCCATAATGTTGACAATAAAACATGGTAACTATACTACTGTCCTCAGTATATGAAGGCTCTCTCGAATCCAATCCAATATATTTAATACTCGCATTTGGTCTCCATAACATAACAATATCTCGTCTTTCAGGCCCGAAATATTTCCTGAAGTTGAGGAGTTTGCTCGTAGGTGCATAAGACTGCTGATCTTCCTTGGTTATATAGGCATCAAACAGTTGAATTTTAACTATATCAACGTTTTGAGAATCATCTGAGTTTATAAATTCTCTAATTTCTCCTATATACCGCTCATCAGCGTCGGCACAAAATATCCATTCAGGAGAATAACGCGAAGATAACCGAAGAAGATTATCACGATGTTCTGTTTCACTTTTTAACCGTTCCTCAGGTGTTGTCTCCCAATGAAAGTTTCTAATTATTGCTATAACTTTCTTATGATTTTTTAAAATTTCAAAAGTATTATCCGTACTGGCGTCATCATAACATATAATCCCATCAGCAAATTCACTCAAATGATCTAATGTATCTTGGAGAATTAGGGATTCATTTCTTATCCGCAACATTGCTAAGAGCTTGTAATTTTTAATTTTTTTGTAATCAAAATAGTATATTCTTTCCTTTTTCGAAATTTTATAAAACCAATTTAATAATTTCATGAATATTACTCCCCATCAATTCCATATTCAACTGAATATCGATTCTATTCATTTTGTATCTACGTAAAAATTGGCTGTACAATTTTTGCTAGTAATGAAACAAAGATAACTCATTAGATACAAATACGATCACAAAGCATTTCCTTCAACAAAGTTATTTTCCCTAAAACTCATCTTCACTTTGAAAACCCGCTCTTTTCCTAACAAAATTGATTCACAATGTAGATCCCTATTATTTCTTCGTCCAATTCCCCAACGTTACACGCATGCTGTCCTGGTTGACAGAGCCTTTCACACAATCTGTTCGGAAGCCATGAGGTCTAAAGCTCCTCTTCGATGAGCCTAAGCCTCTTCAGGTATTTTTTTCTGCAGTCAAGGAGCAACAGCGCTGGGCATAACTTTCCTGAAATCGTTTCGCTTGATAGATTTACCTGCTCTGCATTCCGACAAAGTTCTCGGCTTAGTCATGGCAGAATGTCTGCCACGCTACTTGACGAAGGCTCTGACATGTTCCCCTACTGGTGTAGGCTTTCTAGCTCGCTGTGTTAGACTATGGTAAGATAAGTGTAGCTCATGTTGGATTTCTTTATGTGAATGTGCGTGTACACATAATTCAATTAAAATTCGCCTTGCACTGATAAAAACTATTAACTGTACAGTTGTAATAATTGTTATGTTAAAATACTAGCATTAACTTCAAAAAAAGGAGATTGTAAACCTTGTCGAATCCAGTATACGGGAAACAGGCCAAAACGTCGACCCGTGACGATAAAAGGCCGGCTATGTTTTGGGTGTTAATTGTTGGCATGATTCTGTTTTTAACTTGGTCTCCCTTCCAGGCTGCACTTTTCAATGGGCAAATGCTCGATTTTGAAAAGCCACTCTATTGGGCTTTGATCATCAGCACGATTCTATTAATTTTAGGAATCGTAACCTATTTTAAAAAATTCAAGTTAGAAGAGCAAAGGGATTGGCTGACTGTATTAGTATTATTGCTTCCCCTAACTTATGTGCTTTCACTGACTTCAGCAGCTTCACATTACCTGGCCATGAATATGGTTGTGGTACAGTGCATCTATGCCGCTCTGTTTATTATCTCAATCTATCTACTACAGGATCGCTTAGGCAATAAGATTATTCACAACCTGATTATGACTATTGCTTATATCATCGTAGGCTTTGGCTTCATTAACTGGTTCGGACAGTGGGTGCTTGCCGGCAAAATGGTAGGCTGGTTTACCCAATATGTGTATCAATATCGCTATACCAATGCAGTTATGACAGATACAAATGGTCTCCGGCTGACATCAGTGTTTCAATATGCGAATACATATGCGGCCTTTCTAATGGCTTTCCTATTCGCTGCCGTTTTCTGTCTGATGAAATCAAAACTATGGTATGGCAAGGCTATCCACGGCTTCATGTTGGTGCCTATTCTAGTCTCGCTATTCCTGACTTTGTCACGGGGCGGTCTGGTTATGCTACCTGTCGTGTTCGTGATTCTTTTGCTTTTCTTTAAACCAGCACGCCAAATTATATGGATTTTGCATTGCGCCATTGCTGGTGTAGCGTCAATATCTATCTTGGCGCCGATTACAAATATGGGTTTACAACTCAATAAGACTTACAACGGCGGAGAGGCTGCCGAGGCTTGGGGATTACTTATTGGTGTCTCCCTGGCTGTAGCTGTCGTACTGTGGCTTGTTGAACGTTATTTGGCTCCAAAGCTGGAGAATGCTCTCAAAGGATGGACTTCACGCAAGTTATCCAATTTGTGGTTGCCTGTCGGGTCAGTTGTGGTGATTGGCTTGCTGGCTTTTCTGTTGATGGGAACTGGCCTGCGTAGCGTACTGCCGGAGAACGTACAGGTCCGGTTAGAAAACATCAATTTCCGCCAGCATAGTGTGCTGGAACGACTGGTATTCTATCAGGATGCTGCCAAATCGATTAAAGACCACCCGATTATCGGAAGCGGCGGTGGCGGTTGGGCAACTTTATACGAGAAATATCAAGATTATCCTTATACAAGCCGTCAGGCCCATAACTTTTTCATGCAGTATTTAGTTGAAGTAGGTATTATCGGTTTCGTAATTTTCATGTCATTCATCTTATATATTTTCTATAAATATATCCGCAACTATATTAGACAAAATGATGAAGAACGGGATTCTCACTTCCTATATCTCATTTTGGCACTTTCGATCTTACTTCATAGCTTGCTGGACTTTAATCTTAGTTACGTGTTCATGGGCATATTGGTATTTGTGAGTCTCGGTGGTATGGCCGCTGCTATGGACAGCAAGCCGCTTAAACGTCTGTCTATGAATGCTTCGGGATTCCGAATCATGTATAGTGCCATCATTGGCGTTCTAAGCATCGTAGTGCTTTTTTCAGGTCTTCGCTTCGTGCAATCAGCCAATGCTGCCACAACTGCCAAACAAATTATGGCGGTAAGCTCATCATTTGAGGAAATGCAAAGTGCCATTAATAAGGATCTTGAACTTCGTCCTACGCACCCGGATTCGGTTATAAGATTGGCTGCACTGTACAAGAGTGTGTATGATCAAACGAAAAAAGAGGAATTTTATAACGCTGCAATAGAGGTACTTAATACGGGCCTGAAGGCAGAACCGTATAATAAAATCATGTATAGCTCCAAAGTTAACCTTTTAAAAGCAAAAGGTGAAAATGAGCAGGCCTTCAGCATTTTGGAAAATAACATTTCCAACTTCAACTGGGACAATGACTGGTACAACATGTTGATTACTCAAGCCTACACTATTGGTAATAAGGCACGTGAGCAGAAGGACACCGCCAAGGAACAGAAGTATTTCCAAGCAGGTCTTACTGCTTATCAGAAGGTTCTGGATGGGGTAGCTCATCTTAAGACGGTTCCACCTGAAATCGAGTTGACACGTACTTTTGAAGTAACTCCAGGTATTGCGCTCAGTACGGGCAAAATTGAGTTCATGTCAGGTAAGCCTGCTGAGGCTGCAAGCATCCTCAAAAGCGGCTTGAAGGACGACCTGAGTGATGCTACAAATCGTGAGGTCGCTCGCTATTACATTGCTGCCCTACAACAGCAAGGCCAAAACGATGAAGCATTGTACGACAAGCTGATTAAGGCTGATCCAAAAGAAAAAGGGCAAATTGCTCAGTTAAAATCGGAGAAATAATTAATAAAAAAGAGACTATCAGATGATGTTACAACACCTGATAGTCTCTTTTTATATTGAGGAAGCATAGTTAGTTTTAGCGAGATGTTATTTTTGTTGGTCAATCTCTTTAATAACCTGTCTCATATAAGCCAGCACTTCATCCTTAATCTCGTTATGCTGTAGAGCATAATGAATGGTTGTTTCAATGAATCCCAGCTTCTCGCCAACGTCATGGCGATTGCCATCAAATTCATAAGCCAGAATAGGGTTCTTTTCTCCCAGTTTGGACAATGCGTCCGTCAGTTGAATTTCCCCGCCTACTCCTGCAGATTGCTGACCCAGGATATCGAAAATGTCAGGCGTCAAGATATAACGTCCCATGATCGCCAAGTTGGATTTGGTTTCTTCCTTCTTTGGCTTTTCTACTAATCGTTCCGCCTCAGAGATTTTAGAAGTAAGTGCATGGCCTTCCACAATTCCGTAACGATGCACCTCGTTCCAATCGACTTGCTTTACACCTACTACAGAACGCTGATACTCATCGAACACGTCAATCATCTGTTTGAGACAAGGATTCTCAGATTCAACGATGTCATCTCCTAAAAGTACGGCGAATGGTTCATCACCAATAAACTTACGTGCACACCAGATGGCATGCCCCAAGCCTTTAGGTTCCTTTTGACGAATATAGTGGATATCTGCCATCTCTGATGGTTTGCGTACTTCATTGAGCAGGTTCCATTTTTCCTTCGAAGTCAAATTATGCTCCAGCTCAAAGGAGTAGTCAAAATGATCCTCTATCGCCCTTTTGCCTTTACCAGTAACGATAATGATATCTTCTATACCAGATGCAACAGCTTCTTCAATGATATATTGAATGGTTGGTTTGTCTACAATGGGAAGCATCTCTTTAGGCATGGCTTTCGTCGCAGGAAGGAACCGGGTTCCTAGTCCCGCAGCAGGAATAATTGCTTTACGGATTTTCATAGGTTAAGACTCCTTTGTCTTCAATATAACGGTTAGGTATACTGTCTATGATTATAACAGGTAGATAGATAAATTTAATAGGTTAAAGAAGAAGACATCTTCCCTTAAAGAGAACATGTCTTCAATCTCTACTTACTATATGATTATATTATGTTTCTAAAATATATTTGGCTCCTGAACAAATATACAGTTATTCATATTTACTTCACCAGTTGCCCACGTGTAACCCCTAGCTGATTCGTCGCTTTCAGCGTCTTCCATACTTGTGTTCCGCTGATTTCACCGCGCAAAGCACGGTTATAGAGATCAATAACCTCATGAACTTGCTCTGGTGTCTCCTCCAAAAATTCCACGCGGTAACGGGACACGCCTAGTTCTAGGAAGTTAGACAGGTATTCCGCGCCTGATTGCTCAATCGCGTTGTACACCGTATTACGGCATCCTTCGTCCACACGAACCGGGTGAGACATCCCAATACGATCACGCAGGGATGCGCGATGATCCTCACATGGACGACCACAGTTGGTGTAGTCTGTGCCTTCACTCATAAAAGTACAATACACGCAGTGTTCGGTATGGAACATCGGCAAATGCTGCTGGATGACGATCTCCAGCTTGTCGGTACGTGTACGTCCCAGCATATCGACCATCTGTTGGATGTTCAAATCATATGACGGTGTCACCAGGTCGCAGCCGGAATCCAGGAACAGGTCAGCCGCTTTATGGTTGGCGATATTCAGCGAGAAGTCGCCGATCAATTGCGGATGATGCACATCCGGGTTCTCCAAACGATGACGCATGTAAAAATACAATGCTCCCGGATTGCGTACCAGTACAGCATCCGGTTGCAGGCGCAGGATATTGTTGTGATATCCGTTTTCGCCCGGCATGTGAATACGCGGAGTCACCAGCGCAATTCGGCGCCCAGCGCCGTGCACAGCCTCTACAGCTGCCGGAAATTGCTTGATGAACTCGAAGTCGGCGTAGATGAACTCCACGCCGGCCTCAAGCGCAGCCTCCACCTGAGGGAGGCTGCGGCACAGCGCGGTCAGCTCTGCCTGACCACGTGCCACAGACGATGCCGGAGTCGCTGCATCGCCATACACCTCTACCGCCCGCTTCGTGTATACGGGTGGTTTGGGGCGCTCGCCCGCGAGCAGTTCCACCGCCTGACGGCGGATGCTGTTCAGCTCGCGCATGGGTACGATGACGTCCCCATGCAGATGGACGTCCAACTCCTCCAGCTGGAACACGGTTCCGCCCAGTCGGCCGAACTGCTCTTCGAGCAGTTCGTGCGTCATCGGACGCTTCTGGGCGATTTCAAGCTCCAACTCGGAGTCCACACGGACCGTTGTGCCCTTCTGCATATCGGTCCACCATGTTGACAGCGGCTGTCCTGGGGAGCCGCTGACCCGCACATGTACCGGGAAGACACGGTACGGTTTTTCGGTTTCGTACGACTGGCGCAGACGCTTGTCCAGCGCCGGGTCGTTGGTCTTCCAAATACGGTCGCCCACGTGCACTCGGCGCAGATCCACATCATTGCGTCCCGCTATGATGTCAACGATCCAGCCCTCTCCGGCTTCGCCTTCAATCTTCACGCCCTTGCGGCGGATATCGTATACGCGTCCGCCTTCTTCTTTTTGCGTAGGATCTCCTGCATCAAATACAATACCATCGCCACGCTTGAGCGGTGCATCGATACGGCACACTACGCCATCGCGAAGGATTTGCTCCACTCGACCCAAATACACACCCCGGCTTTTCGGGAACGTACCGTCCACCAGCTTTTTGTTATTCGTTCCTTCCAGAAAACCGTGCGTAAAGCCGCGTGAAAAGCTCTGCTGCAGCTCGCGGATATCTTCTTTGCTCGTCTTGGACGTATCGCCATCAAAATACTTGTCAATGGCTTTACGATATTTGCTGACCACATTTGCTACATATTCAGGTGTTTTTAATCGCCCTTCGATTTTAAAGGAAACCACACCTGCATCGATCAGTTCTGGCATCAAATCAATGGCTGCCAAATCCTTAGGGGATAGCAGGTATGTCACATCGGCCATCGGCTTTTGCTCTCCATCCACCATCAGATCGTAAGGCAAACGGCATGCCTGTGCACATTCACCACGGTTTGCAGAGCGTCCGCCCCACATTTCTGAAGTCAGGCATTGGCCTGAATAAGATACGCACAACGCTCCATGCACGAATACTTCCATCGGAAGTCTCGCTTGATCGCCAATTTTTTGAATCTGTTTTAGATTATTTTCACGACCCAGCACAACCCGTTCCATGTTGTACGGCTTCGTGAATTCTACAGCCTCCGGCGAGGTAATCGTCATTTGAGTAGAACCATGGATCGGGAAATCCGGCGAAATGTCGCGAATCATTTTCACCAAGCCCATATCCTGAACAATTAGGGCATCGACACCGGCATCAATACAGGCATCAACCAGCTCTTTAGCGTCCTCCAGCTCATTTTCAAATACTAGTATATTGAATGTCAAAAAGCCCTTAACTCCGTAGCTATGCAAAAAGGCCATAATTTCGGGCAATTCATCCATGCGAAAATTATTCGCCCGTGCGCGTGCATTGAACTTTTCCACTCCAAAAAAGATCGCATCGGCTCCGTTCGCTACCGCCGCACGCATACAATCCCAGTCACCTGCTGGTGCCAGAAGCTCGACATCTTCTCTTCGTACTGCTGATTTCATTATTGCCCTCCCTATATGCTGAAAACGAATGACCCCTCATTGGAGCATCGTTGTTTTCAGGGCAGCTATGCTGCTTACTTGGTAATCTCATTAATGTTCCATCCACTCATTCCAAAGCTGGTTATGTTCAGTCAAGGATATGGAAACCTACTAAGAATCTTATTTTTTAAACCTATCTGTCTCTATCATCTTGTCCGATCATTCACACGCTGAACCATCGGTCCCTTGCCTGAATCGCATCCAACTCAAAAAATCCGCATCACAAACATCTGCGGCAGAATTATTCTTATCTTGTAACTAATCTAGTGTACCAGACTGCGCCCCAAGCTTCTACACTTTCCAAGCGATTCCTTTAAAAATATAATACTAAAATACAAAAACACCTCCAATCCCGGTCAGCGGTGCATTGGAGGTGCGTCATCATACCATTAACTAGGCAAAGCTATACTTCGCAAGCATTTCTCCCCAGGGTGATATTCCTTCCTCCCTGAAACCAGATTTTCTGTATAGCTTTCTAGCAAGTTCATTGTCTGGTTTATATCCAATCATGATCAGATCAGTCCGATTACTGGCTTTCCTTATTTCGTCGATAACCAGCAACATTGCATGGTAACCATGGCCTTGGCCTTGAAATCTTTCGTCAATCATAAATCGGTAAATCCAGTAATTCCCGTCATCCGGGTCTAAACCAAACATCGTAAAACCAATCAATACGTCATTATTATAAATCGCTCTAGATAAAAACCCATCCAAAAACTGACATTCCGCAATTGAGTAAAGGTTAGATACCATAAACCTTTGTTGCTCAGGGCTCGGTTGAAGTTCAGCACATTCTTCCCAATTACTTTTGTCGACTGCCTTTAGCGTAATTATTTTCGGATTCCCCCATACATTTAGTCCGACATCTTCGCACTTCCCTGCTTACTTCACTCTTTAAAAGATTAGGGATATTTGGCGGTGGCCAGCGAAGCGGGCCATTTGAATCCGAAGAAGCGCCAGCGATCGTAGGATCAAATGGCATGCGTAGCCTCTTCCCACTACAACTCACTGATCTTTTACCCACACCTTCTTACTTCACAAAACTAAACGAATTCAGCGTCGAATCCAGTGCGTTGGACTGTACACCCGTGTTGTTTGCATCGTTTAATGTCGTTGTTACGGTATATGTTTTACCGTTATGCTCCAGAACGATTTGGCGACCTGTATAGCCGATACCTTCGTCCACACGGTGGAATGTAAAGGACACTGCCGGCACACCGGCAAACGTTACATCCTTAACTTCCTCTACTTTGAGGTTTTTATAGTTCTTGGCTTGCTTATCATAGAAGTCCTTAAGCTGGGACACCGTTAATTCAAAGGATTGGTCGTTGTCGATTTTAATGGAAAAACGTCCTCCGGTAAATTGATACTCTATATCTCCCAATTCAAATTGATCACTAACCGCAGTCCAATACCGTGGGATATTTACTGTATATTCATATGCTTTAGACGTCTTTTTGATCGTTTTCGTTTTGTCCGCCAGGTAGTCATCCTCTTCCAATTGTCCAAAGTTATTCGCTACTGTTTGAAAATCGATTTGAAGCGAAGAAATGAGCGCGTTGAACTGGTCATTTCCCTTGCTTACCTTTTCAGGCACTGCGTATTCAGCCAGGTAGCGATATCCATTTTGCTGAATTAGCACATTGTACTCCTTGACCCATTCATCCCCAAAATTATAGCGGTACTCCTGCACTAATCCCTGAACGCCTGCAACCTCCAGCGGATAAGTTTTTTGTGCCTCATAAGCAGTAGACACAAATGAATCGCTCAGCCATTTTTGCAGCTGCTGGCCCCAGTTCTCCAATTTTCCATCTGCTGGAGCAGAGGTGACTTTCATGCGGAAGCTTGATCCGTCATTGCTTTCATACTGCATTCGTTGGTCGTCCATTTTCCAGCCTGCAGGTATTTTGAGTGACACACCGTAATCTGGATTCCCGGCTTCACGTGTGCCTCCTACTACAGTGGACAAGTCTTTAATACTTTTATCCTGTGCATTAAAAGAGGTTTTAAATGAGTTCAACAGTCCAGCATACTGGGCCAGATCTTTATAGTTCGTTGCTTTAGCATCGGAAAAATAAACGACATACAGTCGTCCGTTGTCATAGTACTGACGATTTTCCCACAGTACGCCGTCCCCATCCTTCGTAATAACACGAGCATAAGGCACTTTCGCTTTCGGGAAGGATTTTCGGTCCACTACAGTTTCTCCCGTTTCCTTGGCTGCCTGCACCAATTGTTGCAACAAATCGTCTGCATTCAGTGGAACCGGCTGTAATGCTGTGTGTACTTCCATGTAGTATGCACTGTTCTCGTCCATAAATGTGGAAATACTCTCATCTCCACCCCCCTGACCGATAACGAGTCCTGTTGGATAGTTCATGGACCAATCGTAATAACTATTCCCGATCTGCGTCTTGCCCTCATCATTATCAATGTTCGGTGATTCTTCTGCTACCGTGCCCGCCTCTTCTTGGGCTTCCATCCGAATGATGATTCCTGCGCCATTCTTCTCCATCTTACCGCCCAGTCCTTCTGCTACTTCACGCAAAGGCACCATGAGGATTCCTGACGACATTTCCGGTGGAGCCGGAAGTGTCACCTTGTGTCCTCTCACCCAGGCTGTACGACTACCAATTGTCAGCGATACAACGTGAGTGCCGCTGGTGATCTTAACCACATTATCTTCAGCTAGGCGAATTTTGCTGTTAAATGCCTTTTTAAACACACCAGCCGGAACCATCAGTGCTCCACTTTTGGAATAGGGTTTCGTAATATTCGCATTTTGGCCGTTCACGATCGCTGTATTGCTGCCGCTTTGCAGACGCAATTCCAATATGTTTTTATCTTGATCTGCTGCAACTGCTGGTAAAGCGGTAAGCAGAAGGGACAATGCGACAGCGCCGACCCCCAGCTTACGCATCATTTTTCTTTGCATATGCTTCACAGTAAATCTCCCTTTAGCTTTATTTTATAGATTGATGAACCGTTATCGTTCACTTTCCCGTAGCTGAATCTGACGCTTCCTTCGAAGGCGCTATACCGTCATCTACAGCAGCTCCTGATTCATTCGAATCCTCAAGATCTTCTCCAGACTGAATGGAGTCATAAATTTCACCAGTATCCTGTGTCAGTACCAGCTTGCGCTTCACAATATCACCGTCCGATTGCATAAGTACACTCACCGTTTGGCCCGGTTGATAGTTTTTAAGCAGCTCATTGACATCAATGGCGGAAGCTACACGCTTGCCGTTAATACTATACAACTCATCGCCTTCCTTGATTTTAACCTGTACGGCACTGGCTGAGGTGACTTTAGTGACTTTCAAAGGGTCCTCGGTAGGCAACCCCACGATAGCCGACCAGCTCTCTTCAAGCCCTAGACCAAGACTAGCACGTCGAACCTCACCATATTTGAAAAATTGATTGATGACATATTTCACTGTATCCGCCGGAATCGAAAAGCCCATATTTTCAATTCCGACCGCTGAGAACTTCATTGTATTGATCCCGATAACCTCGCCCTTGAGATTGACCAGCGGACCACCGCTGTTACCAGGGTTGATCGCGGTATCACTTTGAATGAGACGATACGCAGCGTTGACACCACGGTTCAGCCCGCTAACAACACCTGAGGTTGCCGAGTTACGAAGTGAAAAGGAGATCGGCGTACCGATAGCTACTACCTGCTCGCCTACCTGTAAACTATTCGTAGAAGCTGCAAAGGTAGCAGGTTTAAGACCGCTTGCCTTAATTTTAATCAACGCCAAGTCACTGATCGGATCGCTGTAGCTGTCGATAATTCCGTAAGATTTTCCGTCCGAGGTTACAACTACGGCATCACCTAATCCTTCGATTACATGCGCGTTCGTAACAATCCATCCATCTGCCCGAATGATGACACCCGTGCCGTGAGCCAGGTTGTATCGGTCTCCCCCTGCTACGGTCTCTCCTGTCGCAGAACGGCCAATGATGCCGACTACCGAAGGAGATACATTTTTAACGACCTGCGGCACACGATCGGCCGATAACGTATATGTACCATTTGCGCTGTTATACGCGCCGCTGGTTCCTAATGCTTTATTCATATCACTTACGTTAACATAGACCCCGCCATTAATGACCTTGGCCTTCAACGCAGCTCCACTGCTGGCTGCACCTGCCGTTCCAGAAACACATAGAGCGCTGCCCAAAGCCAGCACAGCTACCCTTTTCCCCATCTTACGCATATACTCACCATTTCCTCTCTAACATGACCCTGTTCTATCAGTTAGTCCAAATCTACCATAGAGGGGACACGCATACAATCGCTTTAAGCCCTATCTTTTTCTAAAAAAGCGCCGTTTGCCACATCCCTATCCTCTCATACTATTTATATTATAAATTTTCCAAATCCTTATATCAAAAAAATAAGCAAAAACAATAAAAAATCGTTATACCCTTTGGACCATTCCTTCGTTTACGGGCATAACCAACTATGATACCATCACATTATATCTTAGTTATATTGTCGGAAATAAAAAATCGTGAGTTCTATATCCAAAATCTCAAGTATAAATAAGACACATGAAGGAGGTTAAAAAGATGGCCTATGAACCCATCTGGAATGCTCATCCCGATAAGCTTAACAAGTTTGAGTTAGTCAAGCTGGAAAAGGATGGTCTCGACGTTATACGTACCATCATCGAAAGCTATGCACACAAAGGGTATGACTCAATCTCTGCGGACGATATGGACCGATTCAAATGGGCTGGGGTTTACCAGCAAAAACCCAAGGATGGTCATTTCATGATGCGCGTCCGCATCAATACAGGGATCATGACTTCAGCCCAGGCACGTGCCTTAGCAGACATCTCCGCACTATACGGGCGTGGTCTTCTGGATGTCACCACCCGTCAGGCTATTCAATTTCACTGGCTGACCGTTGAAAGCTTGCCGGATATTTTCGAACGGCTGGAAAAGGTTGATTTGTATTCCTTTGAAGCCTGTGGGGACTGCCCTCGTACCATTGTCGGCAATCCTCTGGCTGGCATTGATCCTAATGAGCTGGTGGATACTCAGGAGATTGTAGATGAAGTAAACCGCTTTTTCTTATTGAATCGCGACTTTTCCAATCTTCCGCGCAAATATAAAATGTCCATCTCCAGTAATACGTACAATAATGCACAGGCTGAAATTAACGACCTGTCCTTCACACCGGCAACCAAGATCCTTAACGGAAAAGAAGTGGTTGGCTTCCATGTGATGGTTGGCGGTGGACTATCCGCCAAGCCGCATTTGGCACATCCGCTGGATTTGTTTGTCCGTCCTGAGGAAGTACTGAAGGTTGCTATTGCTGTCACCACCATCTTCCGTGATTACGGCTATCGGGAAAAACGGCACCATGCCCGTCTGAAATTCCTTGTTGCCGATTGGGGCCCAGACAAATTCCTGGCCAAGCTGACTGAGTACACTGGCGAAATGCCAGGACGAGGTGAAGATAAAACCATTGGCTGGCAAGCCGCCTATTTTGACGGTATACATCCCCAAGCCCAAGAAGGTCTGAACTATGTCGGTCTGAACGTACCTGTTGGTCGCCTCAGTGCTGACGAGTTGCATGAACTGGCCGACCTGGCTGACCGCTACGGTGATGGGCAGATTCGTACCACGATGTCGCAAAATATTTTGCTGAGCGGTGTGCCGGATGATCAAGTAGATGAGCTACTGAAAGCTCCCGTGCTGCAACGCCTGACACCACAGCCTAAGCATTTTATGAGCCGTACAGTATCTTGCACAGGAAATGAATTTTGCAATCTGGCGATTGTGGAAACGAAAAAGCGAGCAATTGACGTTGCCGAGTATTTGGATCAGCACGTACAATTGGATGAAAAGGTGCGCATCCATTTTATTGGTTGCCCGAATTCCTGCGGTCAAAAGCATATTGCCGACATTGGACTGCAAGGCTCGCTCCTCAAGACACCTGAAGGCATGGTTGACGCGTTCGACATCGCTGTCGGCGGGGCACTTGGAGCAGATGCCCAGTTCAACAAGGCACTCAAAGGCCGCGTACGTGGGGATCAGGTTGGTCCTGTATTGGCAGAGCTTATTCTGTTTTACAAAGAAAATAGGATTGCTGGCGAAAGCTTTTATGCGTATGTACAGCGTGTAGGCATTCCGTCTTTCCAAGAGAAGTTGTCTGCCATTTTACAGTCCAGCCACGTTGCATCCTAGACATAAAGCCCATTAACAGCCTGCTTGTATTTTATATACAAGCAGGCTGTTTCTTATGCCACACCACAGTGCCATACCTACTTGCTACTTCTTCGATTTCATAAAAAAAGACACCGGATTACTCCGGTATCAATATTTTCGCAAAATCGAGTACTATTGGCTTTTGGACGCCTGTTGTAGATGTCACCACCGCGTAGCCTGAAGGAATCTTATATATCAATCCCGTATCATATCGGATGCCGAAGGAGTTATCTTCCTTATAATGAGTCTTCGTTTCCCACACCTTCGTGCCATTTCCTTTTAAGCCTGTGATAGTAATGCCATGCATCTTCGTGGTTTTACCCAGTGGATCATATTGATCACTGAACTGGACGTACAACTGCTCCTCAGGCAGATACACCCGGTCAGCGGCATAGTCCTCTGTATTACTAAACAATTGCAGACCATTACTTAACACCTGGGTACGCTTGCTGTTTCCTTTAAGCCCTGTTACAGCAATATGACCGCTGGACAACTCACGTACCGCCGCAATTTCCTTACCTGATCCTAAGTCTAGATGGACATCACGGATATTACGACCATACACATCGGCTTGTACCCCCACGGGACCATCTGAGCTGTTCAAAAGCGCATAATATCCATTGTGACTGCCAACCAGCCAACCTGAGGTCACCCCGGCCGTCGTTCGATTCCATTGTATATCGCCATCTTCTGTGTATTTGAGTACAGTGAAGGACTGCTCCGCAAGGTTCAGTGAGGAGACTAGAAAACTGCCATCCTCAAGTGGCTCCAGTCCTACCTGAGAACCCTGCCCTTGAGATATCAAGCCATCAGTCGGTAATGTTTTGGACCACAAGGGGTTTCCATCCGCGTCCAATCGTGAAGCCTGCAAATCCCGCATTCCGTTCGGTTGTGTATAATCAATCAGAAACAACAACCCACCATCTGACGTCTCCCGCTGGACTCCCCTGCTACTTGTTCCCGGTTGTACGTTCAGGTCCTGCTGGTGTTTCCATACAGTCTCTAGAGAACTGTCCAGCTTGCCGTACGTGACGTGTACCACACTTGCTTCTGTAATGTCCTCGACGTTCAGCATTAAAAACCCACCCTTTGCTGCGGGCTGAATATAATTGTGAGCGTTTTCCGAATCTTTAATAGTTCCAATCGCTGCACTGGTTTCGATCTCGGCTTGTATGGGCGCATACGCCTCGGACACCTCGGAGGCATAGGACGGTGCAGCACTATAACCCAATAACCATGCCGCTATAGTGACTCCTGCTGCCCATGAGTATACACGTGTACGTAGAACTCTACTTTGCTTAATCTTCAAACGTTCCAGCTCCCTTCATGACTTCCTCAGAGATGTGGTATAAATCTTAGATGTGATATAACTATAGACGGTTTCGCTTCAACTAGTAATGGTTGTCACGGGGCACGGAACTTCGTATGATGCTAGATAATCATAAGTTATATATTAACCTCTTCAAGCCCGAGCCTAAACATCCAAAACTCCAAAAATTTAGAGATTACTCAGAGACTTTCTGTCGATGAATATACATATAGATTTATTATTCCAGCGCTTGGTAAACTATGTGTCACATGCTTTAACGCAGGAATTTGATAAAAGTTTTCTTTTTTTACAAAAAAAATAAACCCTGCCAACGGGAAAGCATAAATACGCTAATTCGTATTCTGCCTTCCTGCATGTGCAGGGTTTCTAAAACATACACTAAACAGTATCTATAGATCGACGGTCTGAAGCGCTTGGCTGCGCTGTGTATCCCGTTCAAGGATCGGCTTTAAGTATCGGCCTGTATAGGATTCTTCAACTTTTACGAGTTGTTCTGGTGTCCCGGTAGCCAAGATCGTTCCACCGCCGCTTCCGCCTTCAGGCCCCAGATCAATCAGGAAATCGGCTGTTTTAATTACATCTAGATTATGTTCAATAACCAGTACCGTTTCTCCCGAATCAACCAAACGATGCAGCACCGTCAATAAACGGTCAATATCGTGAACATGTAGACCCGTTGTCGGCTCATCCAAAATATAAATGGTTTTACCTGTGCTGCGACGATACAGTTCGGAAGCCAGCTTCACACGCTGTGCTTCACCACCGGACAAGGTAGTCGCTGGTTGACCCAACTTGATATACCCCAAACCTACATCCATCAGCGTCTGAATCTTGCGGTGAATCTTCGGGATATTTTCAAAAAATGCTGTTGCATCCTCTACCGTCATCTCCAGCACATCAGCAATACTCTTCCCTTTATACTTAACCTCGAGGGTCTCCCGATTATAGCGTTTGCCTTTGCACACTTCGCAGGGTACGTACACATCGGGCAGAAAGTGCATCTCAATCTTGATGATGCCGTCGCCTCTGCAAGATTCACATCGGCCTCCCTTAACGTTAAAGCTAAACCGGCCTTTCTTGTAGCCTCGAACCTTAGCCTCGTTCGTCTGCGAGAATAAATCACGGATATCATCGAACACACCGGTATAAGTCGCAGGATTGGAACGCGGTGTACGGCCGATTGGCGATTGATCGATCTCAACCACCTTTTCGATATGCTCTAGCCCGCGAATTTCTTTATGTTGACCTGGACGTACTCTCGCACGGTTCAGATCACGCGCCAGCGTTTTGTACAAAATTTCGTTGACTAGCGTCGATTTCCCAGACCCGGATACACCAGTGACAGCCGTGAAAACACCCAATGGAATTTTGACATTCACATTTTTGAGATTGTTCTCCTTGGCTCCGCGAATCTCCAGCCACTTATCTGCAGGCTTGCGCCGCTCGCTATTGACCGGAATAAACTTACGCCCGCTCAAATATTGACCGGTCAGGGAATTCGGATCTTCCATAACTTCCTGTGGGGTCCCCTGTGACATGATCATCCCGCCATGGATTCCGGCTCCTGGCCCAATGTCAATGATATAGTCTGCCGCCATCATCGTATCTTCGTCATGCTCTACCACGATCAACGTATTGCCTAGGTTCCGCATATGTTCCAAAGCACTAATCAGGCGGTCATTATCTCGCTGATGCAACCCGATACTTGGCTCGTCCAAAATATAAAGCACACCCATCAGACTGGACCCGATCTGTGTCGCCAATCGGATACGCTGTGCCTCCCCGCCGGACAATGTACCTGCCGCACGGCTTAAAGTCAGGTATTCCAAACCAACGTTAACGAGGAATCCCAGTCGGCTGTTAATTTCTTTTAAAATGAGGTTGGCAATCGACTGCTCTTTCTCACTCAGCTCCAGTGTGTGGAAAAAGTGAGAAGCCTCCCCGACAGACAAAGCTGTCACATAAGCGATATTACGCTCTTGAATGGTTACCGACAGGCTTTCTTTTTTCAGTCGGTGCCCCTTACAGGTGTTACATGGCTTTGCACTCATAAAGCCTTCAATAAATTCACGTATTCCCTCAGAAGCCGTATCACGGTAGCGACGCTCCAGGTTCGGGATAATGCCCTCAAAGGTCACATAGGCTTCCTTACGTTGACCAAAATCATTTTCATAGCGGAAACGGATCTTCTGGTCACCTGTTCCGTGCAAAATAAGATTCATTTGTTCTGACGTCAATTGGCTTACAGGAACGTCCTGCGGAATACCGTAGTGTTCGCATACGGACTGTAAAAATTGAGGATAATAAGTGGAAGTTCCTCCACTCCATGCCTGGAATGCCCCATCTTCTACACTTTTTTCTGGATCGGGTATGAGCAGATCAGGGTCAACCACCATTTTAACTCCTAGCCCATCACAATCTGGACAAGCACCAAACGGACTATTAAAGGAGAACATTCGGGGAGACAGCTCATCTATGCTAAAACCGCAAATCGGGCACGCAAAGTTGGAGCTAAATCGCAACTCCTCTTGCCCTATAATATCTACAAGCAACTGTCCGCCTGAAAGATTCAGTGCCGTCTCGATAGAGTCGGACAGACGCGCACGTACATCTTCCTTGACTACGATCCGGTCTACGACCACTTCAATCGAGTGCTTCTTGTTCTTCTCCAATTCAATCTTCTCGGACAATTCACGCAGTTCGCCATTCACTCGTACCCGTACAAAGCCCTGCTTGGCTATATCAGTGAACAGTGTCTTATGCTCACCTTTGCGGCCGGATACCAATGGAGCCAGGATTTGCAGCCGTGTCTTTTCAGGATACTGCAAAATGCGGTCTACCATCTGTTCGACGGTCTGTGAAGTGATTTCAATGCCATGTTCAGGACAATGAGGATGACCTACTCGGGCAAATAACAACCGCAAGTAATCATAGATTTCTGTAACTGTTCCGACCGTAGAACGAGGATTCCGACTTGTCGTTTTTTGGTCAATGGAAATGGCAGGTGACAGGCCGTCAATCGAATCGACGTCCGGTTTCTCCATTTGCCCGAGGAATTGACGGGCATACGCAGATAATGATTCCACATACCGCCGCTGTCCTTCTGCATAGATCGTATCGAAAGCCAGTGATGATTTACCTGAGCCGCTAAGCCCTGTCAGGACGACGAACTTGTCCCGCGGAATCGTCACGTCAATATTTTTGAGATTATGCGCGCGTGCGCCTTTGATGATGATGCTTTCATTCGCCAAATGTTTCATCTCCTTAGCCGTAATTCACGTTATCCTGTATCGCATTGGATGATCCGATGGAAGTGATATATCGCAAAGAGAACGACCACATTGGCCGTCCTCACTATTTCTTAAAAGCAATCAAACATTCTATTATCAATATGTTGTGCTTCTAGTTTATTCCCAATGTTTAATCAGCCCGCAATTCCAGCAAAGCATCACGCAACTCGGCAGCCCGTTCGAACTGTAGATTCTTGGCCGCATCCTTCATTTCTGCTTCTAGGCGCTGAATGAGGGATTGACGCTCCTTCTTGGAAAGTTTACCCGTCTCATTAGGAAGGTAATCATTCTTGGACTCTGCCGTCTTGGTTGCTTCAATGACATCACGTATCTTTTTACGGATGGTTTGCGGGGTAATCCCATGCTCTTCATTGTATTGAATTTGAATCGCACGGCGACGTTCCGTTTCCTTAATCGCTTTATCCATAGAATCGGTAATCTTATCGCCATACATAATAACACGTCCGTCACTATTCCGCGCTGCCCGTCCGATCGTCTGAATCAGAGAGCGCTCAGAACGCAGGAAGCCTTCTTTGTCCGCATCCAAAATCGCAACCAGCGATACTTCCGGCAAATCGAGACCTTCCCGCAACAAGTTGATCCCGATCAGCACATCGAAGGTTCCCAGACGAAGATCCCGCAAAATGGCCATCCGTTCCAAAGTCTTAATCTCGGAGTGCATATACCGAACCTTGATGCCCACTTCTTTTAAGTAGTCTGTCAAATCTTCAGCCATTTTCTTCGTGAGTGTGGTGACCAGTACCCGTTCTTCACGTTCTATGCGCTGACGTATTTCATTAATGAGATCGTCAATCTGCCCTTTGCTCGGACGCACCTCAATAATAGGATCAAGGAGGCCGGTAGGACGGATAATCTGCTGCACCATCGTATCGCATTTTTCCATCTCATACGGGCCTGGAGTAGCCGATACATAGATAATTTGATTCACTTTGTCCTCGAACTCTTCGAACTTCAGCGGACGGTTATCCAAGGCAGATGGCAAACGAAAACCATGTTCAACGAGAACATTTTTACGCGCCTGGTCCCCGTTATACATCGCACGAATCTGCGGCAATGTAACATGAGATTCGTCGATGACGATCAGCATATCATCTGGAAAATAATCCAACAGTGTATATGGTGTTGCTCCGCGCTCGCGGAATGTCAGTGGACCCGAGTAATTTTCGACACCGGAACAAAAGCCAACCTCTCTCATCATCTCGATATCATAGCGGGTACGTTGCTCCAAACGTTGCGCCTCTAACAGCTTCCCTTGCTCCTTCAGCTCTGCTAAGCGCTCTTCCAGTTCACGTTCGATGTTGACCAGTGCTACCCTCATCGTATCCTCATGAGTAACGAAGTGAGATGCCGGGAAAATGGCGATATGTTCACGTTCACCGATCAATTCACCTGTAAGCACATTAATTTCAGTAATCCGTTCAATTTCATCTCCGAACAATTCTACCCGTATCGCGTTTTCTCCATGGGAAGCCGGGAATATCTCAACAACATCCCCCCGTACACGGAAAGTACCCCGCACGAAGTTGATATCGTTCCGCTGATATTGAATATCGACCAAGCGGGACAAAATCTGATTGCGGGGTTTCTCCATGCCGACTCTAAGCGAGAGCAGCAAGCTTGAATATTCTTTCGGGGAACCCAAACCATAAATGCAAGAGACACTCGCTACAATAATAACGTCACGACGCTCAAACAGAGAGCTTGTGGCTGAGTGGCGAAGTTTATCAATCTCCTCATTGATGCTGGAATCCTTCTCAATATACGTATCGGAAGAAGGGATGTACGCTTCCGGTTGGTAGTAATCATAGTAGCTGACAAAATAATCAACGGAGTTGTTGGGAAAGAATTCTTTAAACTCACTTGCCAGTTGAGCAGCCAAAGTCTTGTTATGTGCAATAACTAGCGTAGGCCGATTCAGCTTGGCAATAGTCTGAGCGATGGTATACGTCTTACCTGTTCCCGTAGCACCCAATAGAGTTTGATGCTTCTTTCCTTCTGCAATTCCCTCTACCAATTCAAAAATGGCCTGGGGCTGATCGCCTTGAGGTTGGAATTCTGACTGAATTTCAAAAGTCTTATCGCTAACAACGATATCACTCATTGCCCTGCATCACCCTTATCGTCTAAAATGGAAACATCATGTTTTTACACCAATCGAGCTTTAACGTCTTTGCCTGTAATTCTATGTCGATATTTCCCGAGCAATGATACTTGGGAAATATGGTTGAATAAGAATGTTTGTTCCCGTATTATACCTCTTTCTTACCGTGGATGCAAACGATAAGTCTTGAATAGGAGTGAATTAAATTTTGGATATCACCATCGTATTGGGCATCATCGCCGGAATCATAGCATTAATCGGTGGCTTCTTATGGGAAGGCGGCGAATTCACAGGGCTGCTTCAAGGCACATCCGCTCTGATTGTATTTGGCGGAACTTTCGCCGCAGTTGTAATCAGTTACCCTGCCTCCAAGCTGAAGACTATACCCACCGCTCTGCGGATGGCTTTTAGTCGTGAGGACAATCCTACGGAGCAATATATAGAAGATTTGGTTTCCATGGCTGCTACCTCCCGCCGATCCGGTGTGCTTGCGTTAGAACGTATATCATCGGAGCATCCGAATGCATTTTTGCGGGAAGGTCTTCAACTCGTTATTGACGGCACTGAACAGGAACAGATCAAACAAATTTTAGAACTAGAGTTAGATGCTATTGGGCACAAACATGAGGGGTACGCCAAAATATTTGAATCGGCAGGCGGCTATGCCCCTACGATGGGGATTATCGGTACGGTCATGGGTCTGATCCATGTACTAGGCAGCTTAACCGAACCTACTGCGCTCGGGCCGTCGATTGCTGTGGCTTTTATCGCAACACTATACGGCGTTGCTAGCGCCAATCTGATCTTTCTGCCCATCGCGTCCAAAATAAGAGCAGCCAGTGAAAGTGAAATTATCACAATGGATTTGCTGCTGCAAGGTATTCTGGCTATTCAAAACGGAGAGAACCCTAAGCTTGTACGCAAGAAGTTGGAGTTCTTTATCCGCTCAGAGCAAAATATAGATCGCAAACCGCCTCGTCGCTCACGTACAGAGAGCGCTACTCCAAAGGAGGACTTCCATGAGAGCGCGCGCTAAGCGCCGTGGGCGTCAAGGTGGCGGCGGAGACCAACGGGATCGGTGGATGATTACTTATGCCGATCTGATCACCCTGCTGCTCATTTTTTTCGTCGTGATGTATGCTATGAGCAGTCTGGATGCTAAGAAATACGATGTCGTTGTTCAATCCCTTCAGGATACGTTCCACAAGGGAGATTCTATTTTGGAGCAAGGCTCGGGCATTACGGGTACTGCCGATCGTTACACCAGCAAGAACCCACCCGCGACCAAGCAACCGGCCTCTGATAAAAAAGAAGCGGGATCAACCAAGCTCACCGAGCGTGAACAAGCTTTTCGCAAGCAGGAAAAAGAACTGCAAAACCTAATGGGAGTCATCCAGGAATATATTACAGACAACAAGCTACAAAACCAGATTTTCGTATCCGATCAACCGCGTGGCATTGTCATTACGCTGAATGACCGCTTTCTATTCGACCAAGGCAGAGCAGCACTCAAGCAGGGCTCTGCAAACACGCTATCCAAATTAGCCAGTCTGTTCCGAGATTTAAAAACACCGATTAGCATTGAGGGGCATACGGACAACATTCCATTCACCCGCTCCTCCAACTCATCGACCTATAAGGACAACTGGGAGCTTTCCGGCGCTCGGGCACTGTCTGTACTTCGGTTCTTTATCGACCGAGAGCAGCTATCCCCCTCAGGATTCCAGTATGCGGGTTATGCAGATACCCGTCCGGTTGGTGACAACAGCACCGAAGCAGGGCGACAAAAAAACCGCCGTGTCGAAATCACTGTGCTGCGTCAGCTCCAGCAGTAAAACCCAAAAACCTCCCGAGTCACGCCATAACGTGAATGGGGAGGTTTTTTTGAGATGTATCCTCATGTTACATGGCTTCCGCTCTGATGTAGACGCAGAACAATAAACTGTACGAACAACGTGGATAAGGGCGGCGTACGAGATGTAATAGAGATTATTTTGTTTATGCTATATCTCACTATGTATAGAAGCCAAGGTGAAGTTAGGTTTTATCTTGTTATGATGCTTGATGTTAATAAGATAGGACGAGCTCGTGTTGCTTCTCTTGGATCTGTGAACTTTGGGGTACGCTCTGTTGTCTACGATAGCTATATTTCCAATCACTGTACTTATTAAGGAGCCGATCCAACTCCATAGACTTGGTCAACACCCGTCGATCCTTCAATCCCACCTCTTTCGCCAAATCATTTAATTCTTTTCGCTTTTCTTCGATGCACTCCTCCAATTGTTGCCATTTCACATCAATAAACCTCCTGTTCGGTGTGGTATTTACATTAGTTTACAGGCTGATACCTTCCTCACAGGTTAAAAATATAATAAAACCCATTTCATCCCTTTAACGGAATACATCAAAAAACCAGCCTTACCAAGACTGGTTTTTTGATAACTATTAAGCTCCAGTTCCATGCCCAAAAACAGTAATAGTATGGGACAGTTCCAAGAAACCAAAAAGCCCTATAATTAGCATGTATTTAAGGTTTTTAAATTGCATTGACTAAAACCTCCTCCATGATTCTTTCATATTCTAATTTTTGATCTTTTATGGCCTTATTTCTAAATCTTTCAAATAAGGCTGTACAGACCATGCACTTTTCTTTGTTATTGATTTCAAGATATTTTCTTAAGCTTTTTAAAACATAATAAACACCTTTCTCATGAAAATGGTTATTAAACATATATATAGCCAGTTGGTAACACAAATCAGCATAAGTATTGTAACTAAATGACTGCTTATAATAACTGGTACCAACAGATAATTCATTATTAAAGGAAGTCAGTTCGTTAGAAAACTGCTGTAAAATATGTTCTATCATAAAACCATGCTTGTTAGCCGACTCTACTATTGTTAATAACCCCAATAATATTTCGGGTGGGTTATTTTTAAGAAATTGAATATACGTTGGCAAACTACTTGTATCACCCATAAGAATATTCAAGTTAAGTTGATTAGCATTGGCCCAAAGAGTAAACCTTTGCACCTCCTGCTGACCAATTTCCCCTAAATCTGCAAACCAACTCAAATCGGCATAGCCAGGAATATACTTCATGGCCTCTTCGTATCTTCCTTGCTTTTCCAGAGCATTTCCCTTCGTCAAGTAACCTTGACCATAGTATACGACTAAATGTCTCTCAGTTTTCAACGTGGAATTCTTTTTATTAGTTTTTCTGCTTTTACAAACAATAGTTGCAAGATCCCTTAATTCATCTGCATAACGCTCTGCTTCTTTCCATTGATGCAAATTGTAATAAAGATTTGACAGTTTAAGCAGACCATCTAAATGATAATCTAAAGGTACCCGATTTCTAAAGGGCACAAATCTTAGCGCAGCTTCTACATCTATTTTCATAGTTTCACTAACAGAGATTGAAAAAATTCTATAATGACTAATTGCCAACCTCTCAGAATGTTGATACTTTTCATTTTCGATGACACACTCATAGAAAGGAACAGCTTCTCTGAGTTTTCCTTCTTCATAAAGTTCCTCTGCCAAAGCAAAGATTGTGGGGATGTGATTGAGATCTTCCATTAAACGCGAAAGTACTTTCTCCACGCATCGCAGGTTTCCTATCTCAACACAACGAATCAGGAACGGTTTAACCCTTTTCCAATGTGGTCTTCCATCATAAAAACATTCATCCACATACAGGTCATACAACCAGCCCTCTGGATAATTAAGCGCTTTAGTGATCAAGTCCATTTGTCGTACGGAGATAGGCTTAGGCGGATTCCCATTAAGCATAGCACTAAATATGCCTCGGTTAAGCCCTGTAGCTTGTCCAAAACTATTAAAAGTATAGCCACCAAGTTTTAATTCTTTCTCAATTTCCGAACGAATCGTGGTTGCATTTTCCAATAAAAACACCCCCGGCGTATTCAGATGATTTTAAAAAATCACCCTCCTCGACAATCAATTACAATATACTAGAAATTATATGAATAAATTGGATGGTGGTCAACTCCTTTTTCTACACGATTTTAATATATTATGGAATTTAATGTGTATAAAAATCCTCACACAGAATACACATCAATTTTTTCAGGCAATTTAACTCGATAAACGAACTAGTGGGTTTTTGTACAAAAAATGAGCAGAGGATACAATTCCCCTGCTCATTTCAGCAATGTTATAGATCGAACATTTATCTTAATTAGCTGTCGGCTCGGTTCCCCAAACAAGTACGCCGTTATGAAACAAGGTAACTTTAGGATGATCGGCATATGAGGTTTGCGTGCCTTTATACGAATAATCGTCACTTTCGTTATAGTTCGACCAGTCTGTCTTATGAATACGGGTTTGGATATCGCCCGTGCTTCCTCCAGGTGCTAACACGCCTGCATCCGAATTGAAACTGACTTCCAAATAATAATCGGCACCGGTTGCAGCCTTCTCCATTTTAACCAGTTTACCGTTCAGCTTTGAGCAGCTCAGCGTCGCATAGTCGCAGTTGAAAGTCTGCTCACGGTCACCGTCGATTGTGTAGTAGTAGCGAATTTTCAACTCGTTGATCGGTATGGAGGTTGTGCCTTTGTTTACAATTTGGAATTGCGGATTGAGGTGATTATCGTTCACCTTAGTATCTGCTGTGCGATATTGGAGCAGCAGTCCCGTCGTCGGCTGCTGAGTATCCGCTTTCGGCATTGCGCTAGCCGTGTTCGACAGCGTCTGTCCTGTATCGTTCTTCGCTACGACCTGGTAGTAATACGTCGTGTCTGCTGTTACGGCTGTGTCGGCGTAGCTGCTTCCGTACACATCGCTCGCTACGGTGGCGAACGCGCCGTTTTCAGTCGTCGAACGCTTCACTTCATAGCTTTTCGCACTCGCCGATGCTGTCCAGCTTAGCGATACTTTCGCCGTTTCACCCGCAGCGTTCAGCGTGAAGCTGCCCGGTACGGACGGCTGCTCAGTAATGCCATACGTTTTTAAGTTCGTTGGGAGCTCATCCAGCGTAATGACGTTCGGATGATTATACACTTTTTTCAGATGCTCAAGGCTGTTTTGTTTGCCGTCTCTCACAAAATCTCCATACCATGTAGCGAACCAGCTCCAATGAGCTTGATACGCCTTCATCAAATCTGGGTCTGGAATAGGTCCATTTTCGCTCATGGCAACTAGCTTTTTGTCCTTGCCCAATGCAACAAGGTCTTCGTATTTTGAAATTTGCGGGCTGTAATCACCTGCTTGCGGATAAGAGTCAAAGCTCAAAATATCCACATACTCGTCTCCCGGATACCAATCCGGAGCAACAGAATTCCATACCCAAATCAGATTGTTCAATTTGTGCACATTCGTCAAACGGTCGTGCATTAAAATATACAGCTTTTTAACAGGCTCAGGACCTTTGGCGCCCCACCAGAACCATTTGCCCTCCGCCTCGTGCAAAGGACGGAACAGGACAGGAGCCTTCGCATCCTGCAACTTCTTCAATTGCCCTGCAATCACATCGATGTCGCGAATAAGTAATTTATAATCTTCGGACTCTGGATGATTCATCGCATATTCTATATCGAATGTGGTCGAATCGGCATAGAAGCCTCTCCACCATTCTTTTCCCTGCGTATCGATCAGACCTTTCGGTGCGTTCCAGTGCCATGCAAAGGTAACGATCCCCCCTTGCTTATCCCATGCAATCGCCTTTTCTGCCTCTGTGGAATTAAGACCGTGTTCCGCTCTGCTTGGCGAATAGTCGATCAGGTCAAGCGCTGCAATCGCCGGCTTTTTACCTACATTGGCATGAAGCCAATCAATTTCGTTTATTTCCTCTTGACCAGAGAGCATATTCTTCCCGTATTGATCAACCAGATAGTTCATCAATGCTTTTGCTTCTACCGTCGCATTCGGATTGGTAAGCGTTTTAGTTACCGCATGAGGTGGGCGGTCAGCAGCAGGCTCCAGTCTGACGTAGTCGATATCGTACCAGCCCCAGCCTGTTTCAAAACTGATCGTATTCGCGCCTGCATTCAACAGCACCTTGCCTCCGGAAGTTTCTTTAAAATCAGCCGTTTTCTTAAGCACCAGTTCGCCAAACGCTTTGCTGTTTAATGAGAAATTGGTGCGTTTGTCATCATGAGGAGAACGGTAGCCGATTGTAAGATTGTACAAGCCTGCCGTGGGAGCCTGAATCGTCATCGTCAGAGAATCCCCTGGATTGTGGAAATTCGTTACATAACCAGTACCGGAGTAGCCGGTCCCGCTGGATTCCACAATGGTTCCCTTCAGCGTGCCTTCTTCGGCTTCATAGGGAGCGGGACCGTTTACAGGCGTCTTCGGAACCGCTTTCAAAATATTGGATTCGCTCGATCCCTTATTGGTTTTGGCGGTTACTTTGTAATAGTATGAAGTACCGTTTGTTACGTTAGTATCCGTATAAGACGTTTCGACCAAGTTGGATGCTACAGCAGCGAAAGGGCCGTTTTCATCTGTTGCCCGCTGTACGCTGTAACCTACAATTCCGCCGGAAGCGTCCCAGGACAAATGGACTTTCCCATCACCAGCCTCAGCTTTCAGCTTAAAGCTTTCAGGACCTTCCACTGGAGACGTGTCATTGCCAGTAGTCAGCACAATGTGATATGCCGTCAAAGGCGGTACGGTATAAGTAAAACGGTTGCCTGAAATTTGCGTGATTGGCGCTGCTTCTTTAATTTGCGAGCTGTTTTTATCGAACCCCCATACTTTACCGGAACTGTAAGTCTTCGCGCCGGAAAGATCAAATTGGGCGTCGAATGCGCTGTCCATGCTTTTATTCATGACAACGAGGTGCAGTTCTTTGTCGGATGCATTCGTTACGGAAGCGTGGACCGAGCTATTGACAATATCCGATGTTTGCGCACTAACACTGGTATCACCGAAAGTAGAGTTTTTTCCGTCATAATTGCGATAAAGCTTGTAAGCGGCACTAACGTAGTTGTTGACACCATCCTTTAGCTTCCAGTAGTTTGCCATATAAACATCATTTTTGCCCAAGATACCCAGCACATCGGTCATCGCAATCCCGCCGGAAATATCATTTTCGCCGCCATAGCTATACTCGGTCATTGCCAGCTTGGTTCCCGGATAATATTTATCCACCGACTGCTTCATTCGAGGTAGTATGGGCAAAAACTCGCTGCTCCATTGAGCGATCCAACTATCTTCCTTATAGGTCGGGTCCCACAAGGTGCGAGGTGCCTGCATTCTGGCTTTCTTCGTTTCGTCATTGCCTACCTCATTCGTAATTCGTATGCCTCCGCCCATCGCTTCGGGATACCAGTGTACGTCGAATACATCCAGCAATCTCTTGCCTTCGGCTTGCGAGCTAAGGCGCATTTGATCCAGGTAATAGTCTACGAACCAGCTATAATTGCCTTTTACAGAGTCCCAATCAGGTGCAGTTTGAAGATCTTTATAGGCGCCAAATCCGTAAAGAACCGGGCCAAAAACCTCTGCCCCCGCGTCAGTCGCTTTCACAGCTTTGGATAAACTGACTGACCGGTCTACCAACTCTTTCGCTCCGACTTTTTCACCATGAATGCGTGGGTGCGTATGCGACCAGAGAGCGGGTTCATTGTCGAGGGCATATCCTTTCACCCCCGCCTTTGTTGAAGCAGTGCCGTACTTGTTCACTAAAAAATGGACGAACTCATCCACATAGACCCGATTGTCATTCAGATCAGGCTGTAGTTGGAACGGTGCATTTTTGGCGTTTACGACCTGATTCCAACGAGCGGAAGGGGCCTTTTCGCTTTCCTGCACACTTCCGTTTCCATCCTTAGCCACATAACCGGCCATCGGCAACGTAACTAAAGAATAAGTGCCAAGCTTCAGCGATTGATCATGAAACGAAGTCGTCACCGCTCCTGGCTTTTCACATTCGGCTTGTGTCAGGCCACCATTACTGCATAAATAGTTATCGCTAGATTGCTGCCAGTCACTTCCTGCATTGGACATATTGTTTTCCCAGTTGTATCCGGTCATTCGGTTGCCACCAAGTCGTCTGGCAGCCATATTTTCATCGCCTGCCAAATCCTGATTTGTACCGTATATATAAGGGCTAATAGGCTTACGATCCTTGGATGTATCTACTTTAATAGTAATAGTCTTTGCCGTTTGACCGTGAACCACAGCTGGAGCAGGTAAAGCCCCCCCTACTATCATCGTGCAGGCCATGACGACAGGCAGCCATTTGGAACGTTTGAACAGAATACTACTACTATTTTTCGCTCTCATACCACTTTCCTCCTTTACATTTGAAAAGAGCAGCCCCATACAAGTACCGCTCCGGCAGGGTTTAAGGCTCCTAAATCCAAACGGGTTTACCGCTCCGGAACAACATCGCCTTACTCTAATCCATAGATTCATTTTTTATAGATTCGTGCTTAAATTCCACCCATCGAAGCTCCAAGTATCTGGTTGATTACACTCTCCTCTCCGTCCGAAATTCAGAATTGCTCGGATCTTCAAATGTTGTAATACAGCTTTGCTATATGTTCCACCGATCAAATCTTCATATCGAACCATTTATGGGACGTAATGTCCATATTCTTAGATTATTCCAAATGCCTATATAGCAGAACATTGACTAGAGTTAACTTATTAAATAACTTTATAGCCTGAATATAAAAAAGCCCCTTAGCTAAGGGGCTTTTTTTATCTCTACCGTACTTTGTCCTTTTGAATAAGCTCATAGTAGATCCGTGCTGGATCGGCATCTCCAGTAGATAAAATGTATTCTGCCAAAGGTGCACACAGCTTTTGGAGATAGAAGGAATACAACAGTTCGGCTGTGTCAAAATGAATGTTCAACACTCGTTTCATCAGCTCTTCAAATTTGTTATAATCCAGTTCTTCCGGGCTAATATCAAAGGGGTATTCTGGAAAGGCTTTTTTTTGAATCTCAACAAATTGATCCTTAAGTTTGGGTTGATTGCCTGATCGTGCAGCCGAAAAATTCATCATAAAAAAGGATACAAAATCTGTCTCACGGTCGCTTAACCCATAATACTCACACCAGCGCATGAACATCAGCGGTTTTACCATATATAAATCTCCTTTAACAAAAGTTCAGATTTATTATGAATCCTACAAAAGTCTAACAGGTTCCAACTTATGTAATATATAGGTTAAGCCCCATTTTAAAATATGATTCCTTAAATGAATTTTGCCATTTAACATATCCCTTATCTTATATTTCCATAAAAGTGGACAACAAAAAAGACCGTTTCAACATCTTAATGATGCTGACCCAATCTTCTCATAATCATCCGTGTATGGATATTCGTATTTATTCTAATCTCCTACATAGCTGAAGGGTCACAGGCTGCAAGTAAACACATAGGCTGGCGGCACATTATAATTTACCTTTTTAATCTGGATATCTGCAAAGAAAGTACGGAAGAAATTGTGCTTAACTTTGCTATACTGGAACGTAATAAACTTGCCTTCTTGGCCTAACACCTCGGCCGTTTGTCCCAAAATGAGGCTGGATAACGCGGCGGGTAAGCTGGTGAAAGGAAGCCCCGATACGATATAATCCACCTTCGAGACTTGGTACTGTTCCATATACCGCGCTACATGCTCGGCCGATCCATGAATGATGTGTACCCTCTCCAGGTGACCATATTTGCTTTGTAATTTTTTATAAAACGATTCATTTGCCTCAATCACTAACAGTAACGTTTCTGGACGCTTGTTCAAAATCAGCTCTTGCGTAAACACACCGGTTCCTGCCCCATATTCAATAATGCACGAGGCTTTGTCAAAGTAAATCGGTGTCGCTATTTGCTTGGCCAGCTGTCTTGAACTGGGTATTACAGCGCCTACGCTGCGTGGGTGCCTGATGTACTCTCGAATAAAGTGAATCGCGTTCATCTTTTCCTCTCCCTGCTTGACACACATGATAGGCATTCGGTTCATCAATGTTTCCCATTACATTATTCATTGTATACCGATGAGAATATTCATTTCAAGCAGGCTGCTGTCGCCATATACAAAAGAGGGTAGCCTTATTCGATTCTAATCAAATAATGACCACCCTCTTGTTGTAATATCTATTGGTCCATGGTGTCCAAATGCGTACCCTCTGCCTTGGATGCTTGTCCCGCTTTGCGTCGTCGTGCACCTATGTGCATGGCCACAATTCGGTAGATGGAGGCCGGCTGTATGGATACGGCCCAGCCTGCGTCTGCATCCGGTGCAAGCACGACCCCTAACTGATGATGATCGCCATCGTACATGCCTCGCTGTACAAACTTGCTCTCCCCTTGCAGATTGCGTACCTCCAGCTTACAAAAAGCAGAGTTGATCCGCAAGGCCTGATGCAGCTCGGCACGGCTGTTCACAACCATGCCATTCACACGGTATATGGCCTCACCCGGCAGTATGCCCATAGCTGTCGCCGGACTATCTGGCAGCACAGCGAGAACACGCATCCCTTGCTCGGGATGTACAAACATCGGACTAAGACGGCTTTCCTCTATATTTCCGTACCAAATCAGCGCTTCATGGGCCAAGAAGGAGAATAACGCTGCCAGCAAGATTAGCGGACTCCACCAGGCCGCCAACAGGCTTAGCAGAAGCAAAGCCACACTGTACAGGAGCAATCGGTTCGAAGTAAGTACTGCCTTCTGTCGGGGTAGCTGGCCGAGCGTCACACTGCTAAAGCCCATCAGGACTGGCAGAGCTGCTAGCATATACCCTGTTCCGGCATCGCCGCCGAACAAAGGTGTCCAGGGAAGCATGAATCCTCCCTGAGCGGGTACCAGTAACAGTAATGGAATGGGCCAGAGATCTTCCATACGATAGCCACCAACCAATCTCCCCCGTTTGCCCTCGACGAACAGCGGAGTAGCTGCCTTTCCTCCTTGCCAGCGAACCAACAGCGCTTCAGCCACATGCAGTACAGCAACCAACACTAAGAGTGCTGGAATATCCAATCCACGGATAGCTGCTACCGATGTCCCGAGCACTCCCCCAGGCTGCCAGCCACTCGCTATGTTCAGAAAAAATTGAACTACACCTAGCAGACCAACCGAATAAGCAAGACACAGGTAACGGACGCGTACCAGCATGAGCAGTAATGTGGCTATCCACAGGCACACGATGGAAGTCGGGTTCAGATGCACGCTGATGAACATTCCTAGAACGGATAGTGCCATCCCGGCAAGCAAGCCACTCCATACGACACGCCAGGTCTCTGCAGCCCAGCTATGCATTCTAGTATGAAATAGCTTGCGCTCCAGTAGCATTTGCCGACGATAGCCAAGCGCGACAATGAGTATCGAGATATAATAAAACGGCTGCAAAAGCAGGTACAAGCAAGCATTCAAGACGCTCCATCCCCATTGTAATGCCCATTCCAAGTCCATTCACACTCCTTATGCCCCTGGTCCGCTGTATAGCGGAGCACGTACATTTCATATCCATTTATTTTATATGAAATTGCCAATGTAGGGAAGACAAACCGACAGACTGCAAATAAATCCCAATAAAAAAGGAGGCTGTTTCCAGCCCCCTTGTTGTAGCCTCACTATTATTTCGCTACGCCTGTCTTCATTTCCTTCCGAATCTCTTCAATCCCCTGCTTGAGTTGATTATCATTTTTCGGATCACGAATTTTTTCAATCAGCTTGGCTTCCATCGCTGATGCTGTCTTGGCATCAATGATGCCGTTAGCCGTCAGCTTCGCCTCTTTTTGGAAAGCCATAACAGAGCTTTCAGTCACTTTGTCAAAATAGCCGTCCTCGCGACCTGGTTTGTAGCCCAAGCCTTGCAGAATGATTTGTGCATTTTTCACATCGCTGCTATTCATATTGTATTTCAAGGACTTTTCCTTGTTCAGCGGTGCTGCCGTAAAGTATTCAGGCTGGTCCACCGCGATGTCCGGCTTAATCCCTTTTTTATGAATCCATGTTCCATTTGGCGTTAGCCATTTGGCAATCGTGATTTTGAGCAGGCTACCGTCACCCATTTGCTTGTCATAGCTGGTTTGTACAGTACCTTTACCAAAGGAGTTTTCTCCGATCAACACTGCGCCAGCGGATTGCTGGAGAGCACCTGCCAGAATTTCGGACGCACTTGCGCTACCTTTATTCATGAGCAAAGTCACCGGATAATTTTTGCGTGAACCTTTGGACTTCTCTTCCTCACGCTTCTGATTTTTGTCTTCCACTTGTACAATCGTTTTACCGGAAGGTACAAATTGCTGTGCAATATCAATGACAACAGAAAGTACCCCACCTGGGTTATTACGCACGTCAATGACGAGTCCCTTAAGCCCTTGTTTTTCCAGCTTGGCTAACTCTTCCTTGAAACGTTCTGCCGTATTTAAGGAGAACTGGGTGATCGTAATGACACCTACTCCATCACTTTCCATATGAGCCGTTACAGTTTCCATATCAATGTTGTCACGGGTAATCGTGTATTCGAGTGGATCAGGAGAACCGTTACGCTGAATTTTGACTTTTGCCTGACTGCCCTTTGGTCCACGAATTTTGGAAACGGCCTTGTTCAGATCCAATCCGTCCAGTGTTTCACCGTTAACAGACAATATAATATCCTTAGCGCGTAGACCCGCCTTTTCAGCCGGAGATCCTTTAATTGGTGTGACTACGACTACTTTCCCATTTTCAGCCGCTACTTCGGCCCCAATCCCGGTAAAAGAGCCTTCTATGGATTGCTCGAACTGTTGTGCAGTTTCTTTACCCATATAAGAGGAATACGGATCGCCAAGCGACTCCATCATTCCATTGATGGCGCCATCCACCAGCTTGGTGCGATCCACATCCTGATAATATTGTCCCTGGATTAGGTCCATCGCTGTCTCAATTTTGCGGATATCACTTCTGGAGGAGGAACTACTCCCCGTTACACTCGCCAGCAGTCCTTCGCCCAGAGCGCTATTCCCTACTGTGGTTGTTCCAGTATAAGCAAAAGTGAGCAGACTGCCGCCAAGCAGCCCGATCACCATCAAGAGTACCGCTGTACTTTTCTTCAACATCTAATCGTCCACCGCCTTCTCTTTATCTTGTATCCTATTTCCTCACAACGCATCCATTCACGAAGTATACGTCTAGCTTGTACGGAATATGTTAATTGTATCCTACTCCGTGTTTCAATGCACATGTTCTTCATTGGATATGAACCATTAAAGCAAAACCCTATCTACAACCGGATTGGTTACAAATAGGGCTTACCTTATCTATTATAAATAGTTCATCGGATTTACAGGTTTGTTATTCTCGCGCACTTCGAAATGACAGTGAGGTCCTGTGGAATTCCCCGTCGAACCCACTTCCGCAATTTTTTGACCGCGTTTCACGGTTTGCCCCGTATGAACCACCGTACCGCCGTTGCGAATATGTCCGTATAGGGTCCATAGTCCGTCTCCGTGGTCAATGACAACCGTGTTCCCATATCCGCTCCACCATTCAGCAACAATGACAACCCCGTCCTCGGCTGCATGAATGTCGGTTCCCTGCGGAGCCGCCAGATCAATACCTGTATGGCCTTTAAGCTTGCCGGTTATCGGATGTACCCGCATGCCAAAAGTAGATGAGAGTCGGTAATGGGCTACAGGCGTAGCCAAAGTACCGGATCCGCCCGTATACGTACTGGCTGCCGTATGGCTGGAATTCGAGGCTGCGCCTGAGGATGAAGACGCAATTCGCTTGGCTGCAGCAGCACGTGCAGCTG
The DNA here is from genome assembly GCF_054113385.1 of Paenibacillus sp. ALE2. Lineage (NCBI taxonomy): Bacteria > Bacillati > Bacillota > Bacilli > Caryophanales > Paenibacillaceae > Paenibacillus > Paenibacillus sp. ALE2. Next base: position 2,179,142 of record NZ_CM134213.1, on the reverse strand, counting down.
CTCTAGCGCGTGCTGCTTTGGCAGCCTGCTCCGCTCTGAGCTTGTTCTTCTCCTGCACCAGCGCCACACGTTTGTTCGCGAGGGCTACCAGCATATCGTTTTGCTCTTCACTAATTTCATCCGATTCAGCAATATCATGATCGTAGTTGGCAATCAGTCTTTGCTTCTCTTTTTCCTTCGAATTCAATTGAGCTTTGGCGTCCTGCTTGAGCGCATACAGCTTCTTGGCATTTTTATATTCCGTGTCGAGCTGCTTCTTCTTGCTAACGACCAGAGCCTTGTCCTTTTTATGCTCGTCCAACAGAATTTGGTCCTGCTCCACGATCGTTTTCAGGGAATCTACCCGACTGAGAAAATCACTAAAGCTGGTCGAAGACATAAGCACGTCCATATAGGAGACCGTTCCATCCGTATACATGAGACGCACACGAGTTTCCAGCATTTTTTCCCGCGAATGGATGCGATCAATTGCTTCGGCCAAATCTTTTTTAGTCGCACGCAGATTATCTTCCGTTTGATCGATCTGAACCGCTACACGTGTCAGCTGATCACTGACGCTGTTAATTTGAGCAAGTACCGTTTTCAGGTTTTGTACGGTTTTATTTTTGTAATGTTGAGCATACTGTTTATCTTGAGCAGCCTTTTGCTGCTGTTGCTTGGCAGATTTGGCTTGCTTTTCTAATTGGTTCAGTTGCGAATTGATCTCACTCACGCTTTTGGCATATCCGTCAGAAGGCTGGATTAGCAATGCAGCTACCAACGTAGCAGCCAACACAGATCCTATTTTTTTCAACTTGCACTCCCCATCCTTTATCGCAAAATAACACCGGGCTTCCCCGTTCTATTGAATGACTACGACGTTCCACCAAATGCTTCTTAGACTTTCAAGAACTTGCGCATGGACAGGGTACTGCCAATAATTCCGACCAGCATCCCCAAAATAACCAGCAATGCACTCAGCTGAATCCAAATACCTTCAAGCGGCATAAGCTTCAACATATTGAGAGCGATATCTCCCTGAACGGCTGTCAGCAAACGCTGATAGCCTGTAAATAAAATTCCTACAGTAATAAGAGAACCAATAAGACCAATAAGCGCGCCTTCGATAAAAAACGGCCATCGTATGAAAAAGTTGGTCGCACCGACCAGCTTCATAATGCTGATTTCTCTGCGTCGTGCCAATATCGTTACTCGAATGGTATTCGAGATCAAGAACATAGACATGATCGCCAGTCCGGCGACGAATATAAAACCAACATTGCGGATCAGCTTAGTAATGGTAAAGAGCGTCTCTACAGTGCCTTTGCCGTAACGAACCTTTAAGATCGGTTTTTCGGGATGCAATGTATTCAGCTTCTCAATCTTCTCGGCCACAAATGGAACCGTCGTTGGTTCAATAACCTCTACCACGATTTTGTCCGGCAGTGGATTGCTGTCCTTGTCAAAACCCTCCAGCAGATCCTTGCCACTGTCTCCCAAATCTTTGCGAAGCTCCTCCAAACCTTGAGCTTTCGTCACAAAGGTCGTTTTGCTGATTTCCGGCATTGCCGCGATTTCCTTTTGCAGCGTTTCACGCATGCTCTGATCGACATTGAGCTCCAGAAATACGTTAACTTCCACCTGACTATCTGCTTGATCAGCCAAGGAGTTGACGTTAAGCACCAGCATAATAAACACGCCCAGTATGAGCAGTGACACAATAATTGAGGTGACGGATGCTACGGACATCCAGCCATTGCGGAATATGTTTTTGAAACCTTCCCGCATATGACGCAAGAAGGTATTAAAAGTCATATCCGTACTCCCCTCTTACCTGGTCTCTTACGATATTTCCATTTTCGATGGCAATGACGCGTTTACGCATGGAGTTCACGATGTCCTTATTGTGTGTCGCCATCACAATGGTCGTACCCCGAAAATTAATTTCATCCAGCAACTGCATGATCTCCCACGATGTTTCGGGGTCCAGATTCCCCGTCGGTTCATCAGCAATGATGACCGAGGGATTGTTCACGATGGCCCGTGCAATCGCTACCCGCTGTTGCTCCCCACCAGAAAGCTGGGCAGGCTCACGATTCATTTTTTCTTTCAAGCCAACCAATTCGAGCACTTCTGGAACCCGCTTGCGGATCAGCTTCTTGGGAGCCTCTATAACTTCCATAGCAAAAGCCACATTTTCATAGGCTGTCAAACGCGGCAAAAGCCGGAAATCCTGAAAAATGACTCCGATGTTACGACGAACGTAGGGAATTTTGCGCTGCTTGAGCTTCCCAATATTAAAACCATTGACTGAAATTTGTCCCTTGGTCGGTACTTCTTCTCTATAAATAAGCTTCATAAAAGTCGATTTCCCCGCTCCAGACGGGCCGACTACGTATACGAATTCATTACGGTCAATTCTGACCGATACTCCTTGAAGTGCGTGGGTCCCGTTCGTATAGGTCTTCCACACATCCTGCATTTCAATCACTCGATCACTTCCCGCTGCTTAATCATGTTACGTATAACCTAGTATCCATTCGACATATTCCATGCATTTCCTTTAAAAACTTCTGTATTTCATCATACCGTTTATCATTGTAACAAATTTGTTACCTAAATAGTACCGAAAGTTTTCTGCTTTTGGCACATATATATGAATATTATGGCACACGAAATGCTATCAAGCTTATCAGACAGGAGACATCTGCATTATGAAAAAAATTCATTTATCTGTCATTTGGATATGGTCTGGTGTTCTGGCGCTCGCTATGTTGTGGGGAGGACTTCATCTGTACGCCGATAGACAAACACTACCAGAGGGAGTGCGGATCGGAGGAGTCAACGTAGGCGGCATGGATAAAACGGACGCTCTTCGACTGGTGGAGAAAAAACTGGATGCATTGAAGCAGCGCCCTCTGCTCTTCACGGACAGTGACAGCAGTGCACAGGATATAAAGCTAACACTCGGGGAAGCAGGGTTCAGTTATAAAGCGGAGGCATTCCGAAATGCGGTAAAGGCACTCAGCGCGAAGCATCTATGGACTCGCGTACAGACACGTTTTAGCTTCGAGAAGGAATGGTCTATCACACCTTTCCAGCAAGAGAAGATCTTAAAATCCCAATTTGGAGCTGATTGGGAGGAACAACGATACGGCATGCCTATCAATGCGGTGCGTCAGATTGATGCAAACGATCAGGTTCGTTATATTCCGGGGCGTTCTGCCCGGCGCTTGGATTGGCCCAAACTGGACGTCGTAATGAAGCAGGCACTCCCCAAGGATTTTACGGCTTTCGAGGAGCCGATCCTAGTGGAATTACCGTTCCACCAGTTGGAGCCGAAAATTACGGTCGACAGTCTGCGCAGCGAAGGTATAGAGCGTAAAATTACCCAATTTTCCACCAGTCTCGGCAGTAGCTCGAAAGGACGTGTGTATAACGTTAATTCGGCGGCAAGCACCGTTGATGGTTTAATTCTCAAACCAGGTGACATATTTGACTACGGCCAGGTGATTGCCAAGGCTGAGCGCACCCATGGTTTTCGTGAGGCTCCAGTAATCGTGAACGGACGGCTGGAGTCCGGCATTGGCGGTGGGATTTGTCAGGTATCCAGCACGGTCTATAATGCAGCGCTGCGAGTCGGCTTGGACATTGTCGAACGCCGCAACCATTCCCTGCCAGTCAGCTATCTGCCCAAAGGCCAGGATGCGACCTTTGCTACAGGATCCATTAATTTTCGTTTTAGAAATAATACCGGCAAACATTTGCTCCTACGTGCCGCGGTCCAAAATCGAACGCTTACCGTCAAAATTTTTGGTACATTCCCATCCAATATTTCGTATGAGCTTGAATCTCACACCGTTCGCGTACTCCCCATACCCGTAAAGAGAATACGTAATGACTCACTCCCCTCCGGCTTCTATCAAGTCATTCGGCAGGGGAAAGAAGGGTATGTGGTAGAGACTTTTCGAATAAAAAAGGTAGATGGAAAACCCGTCGAGCGCACCCGAATCAGCCGCGATACGTACCGAGCGCAGCAGCGCATTATAGCTAGTTATGGCGGTAGCACATCGTCTGAGCCACAAACACGCGAACTGGAGAAACCTATTGTGGAAGATGGAATAAGCGAATAAACGAAAAAATCCCCCTTCACTACTGGCTGGATTGGTTCCAGACAGAGTGAAAGGGGGTTTTTTTGTTTCTAAATTACTCGCTGCGTTTACTCAAAACCGAGATTTCTACAGGCTCACTTTCATGGCCGTCTGTATCTTTAGCTTTGATCACCAGTCTAACTGTCGCTTTTTGAGTAAGCACACTGATGCTAAATGTGCCGTCATCTTTGGCTACTGCACTGCCGATAGGCAGATCGTTGGAATAGGCAGTTACTGTGGAACCCGCTTTTGCTGTTCCTGTAATTGTACCTTCACCATCGTACACATCGTTGACTTTCAGTGTATTCGAGGTAGCATCCGCGTCAGTAGCTGTGTCTGTAGTCGTATCGGTATTTGTAGTTGTCTCTGTGCTTGTCTCTGTTGTTGTAGAGTTGTCCGTAGTAGTTGTACTATCTGTGCTAGTACTTGTGCTGCTATCTTCTGTTTCACTGTCAGAAGTAGTCGACGTATTACCGTAAGTGGAATTGGTCACGTTACTGTATGTGGAATCCGTTACCGTTCCGCCAGGAGTCGTCGTCAGATTATCAACAGGGCTCAGGTTATAACCGGATGCAGCATCCAGAATAGCAACCGCCTCTGCACGAGTCAGCGGCTTCAGTGGCTGGAATTTACCATCCGGATAACCGTTGATGATTTTTTGCTCCGCAACAGCCGCTACACTTTTCTTCGCCCAAGATCCGATTTTGTCGGAGTCAATGAATTTAGTAACATCTGCTGCGTTACCCGCAGTCAGCCCAATAGCTTTGCCAATAATCGCAGCTGCTTCCTGACGTGTTACCTTACCATTTGGTTTGAGCTTGTTATCTGCATAGCCGCTTATGTAGCCTGCATTTACGGCACTTGTCAGTTCGTTGTATGCCCAGTGGGATGCCGGAACATCTGTGAACGTTCTGCTTCCATTACCGTTAATTTTCACACCACCTGCATACGTTACGTCTGTCACTGCTGGAAGTTCCTGTGTGAACGTTCCCAAGCTGCGGTTCAGAAGAACGATAAATTCTGCGCGTGTGATCGCCGCATCCGGTTTTACCGCCCCATCCAATTGCCCTGTAGCTGACCAGCGTTGCACCTGATCTCCCGCCCAATGGCCGCTTGTAGTTTGAGGAGCAGCTGCCGCTGCGCTGAATGCGCTAAGAATAAGACCTGTACTCAGTACACCTGTAATTGTGGTTCTTAACTTTTTCCCCATGCTATAAATTCCTCCCTCAGATTGGATTCATCAATCTTTTTTAAACACTTTACCAGAAATCAAACCCAAATAACCCCTAAATTAAAAAAATCGTCCCATATAACCATGCCCCCTCCTAATGTAGGATAAATAAGAAACAGGACTTAATGCCTAGTCATTCACTTGGATATGTATATTTGGACAGGTTAAAGTATACTGAATGAATAATCAGTTGTAGGCTGGGACAGGTCAAAGAGATTGCAACCCCCTAGGAAAAGAGGTTTTCTTATGGCTCTTATTCAATGTCAGTTTTATTCGGAAGTTCTTGGTCTAAGCACATCCATGAATGTTATTCTTCCGCAGGCAACCCGCTCACAGATTGGAATGGAGGGCAAGCAAGGAACAGGGCCACATCCGACACTGTATTTACTGCATGGCCTGTCGGACGATGATTCAACCTGGCTGCGTCGAACCTCGATTGAACGCTACGTCGCCTCTATGGGCCTAGCCGTCGTCATGCCCCAGGTACATCGGAGTTTCTATACGAATATGGAGCAAGGAGCGGCTTATTGGACCTTTATTAGTGAAGAATTGCCGGCTTTGGCACGTTCATTCTTTCCTCTGTCGGACAAACGTGAAGACAATTTTGTAGCTGGTCTTTCTATGGGGGGGTATGGTGCCTTCAAACTGGCACTCCAGCACCCAGAACGCTTTGCAGCCGCTGCCAGTCTTTCGGGGGTTATGGATTTACACGCATCCCGTACCGATCCTATGCAAAATGCCATGAGTCCAGCGGAATGGCTTAACATTTTCGGGCCAGATGAAATACGCGGAACAGATCACGATTTGCTGGAGCTGCTACAACGTCATACCACCGCGGGGACCTCACTCCCCCGACTCTACCAATGCTGCGGTACGGAAGATTTCTTATATAAGGGAAATCAGACTTTTCGTGAAACATGCACCTCTCTTGGAGTTCCGCTGACCTACGAAGAAGGTCCTGGAACTCATGAATGGGGATACTGGGACGCGAAAATTCAGGATGTACTGGCGTGGCTACCGCTTAAAGGGCAATAAACAGGCAAAAAAATCCCCGCAGCCTTCCTCCTCGCACCATGCGAAGGGAATAGGCTCCAGGGATTGTTGTTATGCCTATCATCAGGGATTAGTCGTTGTCTCCGTCGTTGGAGATCCATTAGTTAGTGGCTTAGGCAACACTTTATACAGGCGCCACTCGCCGTTAAACTCACGTTCAAGCTGAACCCATGGGGCACCATGCTCATATAAATTCGGATATACCATATTAATCTTACTCAGTGGCATGCCTGACATAATCTTAGGTACAAGGATATAGTCCACATGATTCTCCTGCGGATAACTTAATGCCTTATTGAACGCATAATCACTGGTGATCAGAAAACGTTTGGGATATTGGCTGTAGACGATCATCGTGTAGGCTGAAGCCGAATCTGTCATAATGGTAGACTTCGGCAGATGCTCATCCAGCCAAACGGCAATCTTACGATCTGATTCCTGTCTCACATAGTTTACATTCCCCCTGCGTGTGAGAAAGCTATTCTCATCCGGTGCAATATCCGGGCGAGTCAACGCATAGGAGAGTAATCCAGCGGTAAGTAGCAAACTGACGGACACTAGACCAAAGGCCGCCCTCCGCCATCGTCCCTGAAGCTGGCTCAACTCATAAGGCAACCAGGCTACGGTAATCGGGAATACATACATAAAATAACGAAACCACCCGTACGAGGATTGTCGCATCATAAGTAAAAATTGCAAGCCTGGTACAGACAGGAATAATAACAAAATAATCAAGGTTCCCCACCGGAACAAGCGTCCACTCAACAGACGAATGAACAAAATAGCAAACAACGGTACAGAATACCAGATAGTTTTGGATGCAATAAATTTCAAAGCCACCAGCGGATTGGAGAAAATCTCTACAAATTTATCATCATTCAGCAGCTCTGCCGATTGGGCCGTGTTCGAGTACTCTGAATTCAGGAAATAAAAAGCGTTCCCCATAATAAGATAGTTAAAGAAAATCCACAACAGCCCGGAAAAGACCACGGGGAGCAGAAGAAGCAACCAGGTTGCCTCGACTTTATGCAGCTTTTCCCGCAGGGCCAGTTCACGTCTACCCAAGTTGCGATGAAGAAATAAAATCGCCAAGACCACGCCAACAGCCATGGCCACGCCCAGAGGCACCGCTTCATAACGAGTCCAAAACGCCATGGCAAGTGCTAACCCAGAAACAATCAGACTTGCCGTCATGCGGTCCTTGAGCCACAGCGCAAATTCAATCACCGTCATCATAATGAAATATATGTATAACGAATCGCTTAGACCGTTGGCACCAAATAGTAAAATAAACGGATTCAGTGCATACAACAAAGCCAGCAGCAAGCTCATCCTAGAGCTAAGCCCTGTTCTGACACCCGCCCGATATAGCAGCATAGCGGTCAAAGCAGAAAAGGTAGCACTCAGAATAACAGCAGCCAATCCATAGGAGGCTAATGCCGGAAAGATTGGATACAGCAATAGAATCACCATTTCCAGAAGACTGGGTAGTGGATTCCAGATAAATCCGATAGCGCCCAGATGCGGGTCGCGGCTGTACAGCACATAAAATGCGTTAGCTACCCGACTGAGCGCGTCTGTGTGCATATATCCCAGAACATAGCTGAAATAGATGCCCGCAGATAGCTCCAATGCAAGTATAAACACAAACAGACCTATAGCCATCCATCTGCTTGCAGACCATTTGCGAAAGGACATTCCTCTCGTTCCCCCTCAAACTTCTTGCGGTGGTGCAGCTGTAGGGAGCTTACGCCCTCCAGCTGTATCCTTCCCTCCGCTACGATGCACTAAAATACAATAAAATTATTGCAGTTCTTCATGCTCTATTTTGTACAATCGCCACTCCCCGTCAAAATCATGCACCAACGTGGCCCATGGCGCCCCCTTTTCAAACAGATCAGGATAGTTCCGGTTCACCTGATCCAGTGGTACCCCTTCTACCAAGCGCGTAACCAAAACATAATCCACCTTGGAAGCGGGCAGATCCGTTAAAGATTTCCCAAAATCATAATCACTCGTTATCATAAACTTCTTCGGCATTTTACTGCTCAAAATGATCGGATAGGCCGTATAAGAATCTGTCAAAATGAGAGATGAACCATAATGTTCATCCAGCCATGACCCTATTTTCCGTTCAACAATTTGTCGAGTATAGCTTTCATTGCCACTATGCGTCAGATAGCTATGCTCATCCGCCGCAATCGCGGGATTCGTCAGTGCGTAGGATAACAAGCCTGCTGTTGCCAACATTCCTGCCGTTACCAGTGAGATTCCGATCCCCCGCATTTTCCCCTTCAACAGACTAAGCTCATACGGCAGCCAAGCAACCGTAATCGGGAATACATACATAAAATATCGGAACCAGCCAAACGAAGAATGCTTAAGCATCAGTAAAAGCTGGAGCCCAGGTACTGATAAAAAAATAGCCAGCAGCGTTAATGTGCTCCAACTCCACAGACGTTTGTCCAATAGGCGTATAAGCAAAACGGCAATCAACGGAGCCGCATACCATAAGGTCCGTTGCCCGACAAACTTTAGCATCAGCATAGGGTGAGCAAACATTTCTACAAAGCGTTGATCCTCCAGCAAAGCCGCTGATTGTGTGGAATTGGAATATTGCGAGCGTAAAAAGTAAAGCGGGTCGCCCATGATAATCCAGTTAAAAAAGAGCCACAACAAACCGGAAAAGACAAGCGGCAGCAACAATAGAAGCCATGTCGCTTCTACCTTGTACAGGCGCTCTTTTAAAGACAATTGCGTTTTAACGTTCTCTCTGTTTGTACGCCACCGATGCAGAAAAAAAATCGTCAGTAATACGCCCAAAGCCAGCGCAACCCCCAGTGGGACTGCTTCGTAGCGAACCCAAAATGCCAATGCAAGCGCAAAACCGGATACGATCAAATTCGCCGCCTTGCGATCCTTAAGCCACATACAGAATCGACTCACTGTCAACAGGATAAAAAAGATATAGGGCGAGTCACTCAAGCCGTTGAAGCCAAACAGAAACATAAACGGATTCAGTGAAAATAACAGCGCAATTAGCAAACTAGTTACACCGTGAAGCCCTAGTTCTTTTCCCGTCCCGTACAATAATGCTGCACTCGCCCCAGCAAACAGGCTGCTCACAATCACTGCTGCCAGCCCGTGGGAAGCGAGTGCGGGAAACAATGGATAGAACAACAGTACAATGAGTTCCATCAAACTCGGTAGTGGATTCCACACAAACCCAATAGCACCCAAATGCGGGTCACGACTATACAGTACATAAAATGCATTTGCTACTCGACTGAGCGCATCGGTATGCATATAGCCAAGATGCCATGCAAAATAAACACCCACGGCTAATTCTAGAGCAGCAATACAAGCAAACAATGACAACAACTTTCCATGTTTCCTTACGATCATGAAACCTCTTTCTGACGCTGTTGCGGAACGGAGAAGATCCAATAGCGGTTCCAGATATAATTATGAACTGGCACGATGATGGTAGTTAAGACTTCACCGATCAGATACGACCAACCAATCCAGTGAATGGTTACGTACATCAGAGCGGCATTCAGGAGCAAGCCGCAGGTGCAGACCAATAAATATTTAAGAAACTGAGTGCGGCTCCCTTCGCCGGTAGGCTCGAACGTCCAGTTACGATTCAGCACATACGAAACGAGCAACGTAACGATAAAGCCTATGGTAGTAGCCGTTACTGCAGGTATTGCAAACAGCTCCACCAGCAGCACAAGTACACCGACGTGAATGCCTGTACCCAGCAGTCCGACAATACCGTATTTAATGATTGGATACTTTAGATACGAACGTCTGATCATGTTGATTAAACTCCCTATCCACCCACAGTCGGTCAGCATTTGCCCGTTTATCTGCAATTAGATAACGGGGTCTGGCTTTGACTTCGTGATATATGGCGGCAATATATTCTCCTACCACTCCAATCGACAGCATAAGTACACTACCGATAATCAAAAGCAGTAAAATGACAGTGGTAAACCCGGTCACAGCGTCACCCGTTATTTTGTGCATTAAGGTTTGAATCCCCAACACGACCGAAATCAGCATGAAAATGAGACCCATTAAACTCACTACCCGCAAAGGTACCGTCGAAAACGAAACGATCGCTTCCGCAGCCAATCGAAATAGGCCTAACGGACTCCAGCGGCTTGGACCCTCTTCTCGTGGAGCCACCCGGAATGTAATCTGGGTTTTACGAAAACCGAGCCAGGCGGTCATCCCGCGAAAAAACGGCATACGCTCTGGCATCGCCATCCAGGCATCCACCACTCTTCGATCCAGCAGCTTATAATCGGAGGCATCCTTTAGATTAAAGCCCGTCAAACGATTCAAGGTTGCATAGAACAAAGAAGCTCCGAGCTTTTTGCCTACAGACTCTTCTCCCCGAAATTCTTTCACACATTCAACTAAATCATAACCTTCATTCTGCCATAAACGCACCATTTCCCCGATCATCTCAGGAGGATGCTGCAGATCACCGTCCATGACAATGATCGCATCGCCAGATGCATTTTCCAAACCTGCGCACAACGCCAGCTCCTTACCAAAATTCCGACTCAGCCGGAGTGCGAGCAAAGAGGGCATACGACGGGACAATTCGGACAACTTGAGCCACGTATCGTCTTTGGAACCATCATCTACAATAATAAGCTCATAACGTGGGGTGACAACAGACAGCACTCCATCAATCACCTTAAGTGAACGTTCGAGGTGCGAGCCTTCATTGTACATGGGAATGACGACGGATAAAAAAGGATTTTTGGTCTCCATTCTTGCTCCTTCTTTCTTCATATTCAGGAGGACTGTGCCGGGGTATCATCCAAGTCATGCATATCGGTCAGACCATGCGTCGTCTTTTCCCAATAGAACGGCTTGGTTATAAGCTGCCAAGCTGCTTTTATCGCAGCTATACTCATAAGTACCCAATATAACGGCGAGAGTAGCCCATATTTGACCATCGCGTATGAAAATGTTCGTTCACCGCGTTCTTCCAGCTCACCGATGACCCAATACATGCCGGCCACATTACTGAATACGAACAGAAAGTTACCGATATAAAATTCCGCGCTGGCCAAGTAGTACACATAACCCGGGAACAGCTTGGGAATAAAGGACAACTCCCAGCCAAACCATAAAATAAGCAAGCCCCAAAAAATCGGGTTTAGCAATGGCAACATCGGAGTCGCCAGAATCATCACCTGAAAACCGAAAAATCCTTTCCAGCCCACTTCGCGCACCAGCTTAACCGGATTACGCATATGAACCAGCCATGTCTGCATATATCCCTTGATCCAACGTGAACGCTGACGAATCCAATTGCCCACGCGGCTGTTCGCTTCCTCCCATGTGCGGGAATCGACAATGGCCGTTTTATAACCACCTTTATACAGACGAATGCCCAGATCGGCATCCTCGGTTACATTATAGGGGTCCCACGCATTGATATCTTTCAATACAGATACCCGGAAATGATTGGACGTACCGCCCAACGGAATGGGGGTGTCTAACTGCATAATTCCTGGCAGCAGCAATTCGAACCACATACTGTATTCTTGTGTGAACCAGCGGGTCAGCAAATTTTGTGTGCTGTTAAAATAATTGAGCTTCGCTTGAATACACGCGTAATTCTCAGGCAGTGAATCAAACGCTGCAATGACCTTTTTAAGTTGGTCAGCATCGGGACGATCCTCAGCATCGTAAATGACGACAAATTCGCCGCGGGCCCGAATAAGTCCATAATTACAAGCCTTCGGCTTAGTTTTCGGCAAGCCGTCGGGCACGACCAGTGTCGTGTAATACGCTGGCAGCTTCATTTCCCGTAGCAGCTCAATCGTCTCAATGTCGTCCTCTTCGATCAGCAGCCGTACATCCAGCTTGGACTTTGGATAGTCCAGCTGTTCCAAATTCCGCAACAACATTGGAAGCACGCCCGCTTCCTTATACATCGGAACAAGAATCGTATAGATCGGCAGTCTTTTTTCATCCATGGCGTCTACCTCTTCCTTCGTGAAGCGAAGCTGCGCCCCACGCCGGGAACCGAGATAGATAATACCAAATTTGAATAGCGTCATAGCAAAATAAAACAGCTGAATCATCATATTAATGATCAGCACCGTTTTCCAACTGTTCCAGAGGAGGCCAAGCAGTGTGATCATTCCCATAGCTGCAAACACCCAGAGCTGTCCCTTGGTAAAGGTGGTCCGCGCCGAATTATGCGGTTCTTTTTCCAATAGCCCGGTCGTGCTCTCTTGCATCATTTCCTCGCCGTAGATTTTACCCCAGAGCTGCTCCATCTCTTCCTTCGTTGCAAGTACTTGCTCTACCGGCATACCCAGAATTTCTTCCAGCTTCAAGCGTCGCTCCTCTGGCAGTGGATCACTGACCGCTACAATATAGCGGTTCATATATTGGTGGATGACGACCACGCCATAAGCCATGGCCACTTGCTCGGGTAGCTTGTACGCCGCATCCAGCGCCAACTCCTCACCAATACGCCCGATTCGGTTCTGTGTAGCAATCGCGCGGTACAAATCCGCTGGCTCCAGCATTTGCAATGACAGCAAGATGTCGCCGAGCAGTCCGCCGCTCTTCGCCTGGAACTCGAGCGCACGCTCTAACTGCTCCGGTGTAATATAGCCGGAACGAACCAGCATATCGCCCAGTCTCTCCTTGGACTCATCACCATCAATTTGCTCTTGTAGCTGCTCAGCTGTAATGAAACCCATCTCTACAAGAATATCGCCCAGTCTGCCACCGTAACGCTTCTGGTTGCGGATAGCATCTGTCAGCTGATCCCGGGTAATCATCCCGTTCTCCACCAGCTGATCTCCCAGACGGGCCTTGCCGTTTCGTCCGGTCTGCGTTCCTGCTGCAACCTCTCCGCCTTCTGCACCAGGGATACTGGAAGCAAGACCTATAGCTGCTCCTGCCGCTGCTTGTTCCTGCCCAGATGCATATTGGACTTGCGCCTCCTGCACCTGTCCATCCTGTATTCCTTCATCCAGCAATTGTTCCACAGCTGCTGCTGTATCATTGGCATTCTGTAAAGCCTGAATACGAAGTTCTGTATCCTGCAGTCGCCGTTCCAACTCTTCGATATGAAAATCAAGCTTGTACAGTATCGGGGCCTGCTCTGCACGCTGAGCCTCTAGCTGTTGTTGCAGTTGTTCGATTCGCTGACGCTCTTCTTTTATTCTTCTCTTGGTTTGGCGAATTGAAACTCCTCCAACCTGCCACCTAAGCTTGTCACCCATGAATTCCCGCCCTTTCAATCCAGCGCCGCTCTTCCGCAAGCGCGTCCGCAAGCAGCTGCTTTAACTCGGTATCCCGCTGCTTCTTCCGCTCCAGCGCCGCGTGGAAAAGCTCCCGCTCCTCACGTAGCAACTTCTCTGCCTGGATTCGCTCCTCATGCAATGAGGATACCAATCCATCGGCGTCAGAAGCGCGATAACCGATCCAAGCGCTCTTTAGCTGACGCGTCGTTCGTTTAGTTCTCATAATACCTCCCTGGATCGTCCCGACTCTGTCTTTTGCTATGTCGCTATTTCCATATTGTTACCAGCCGTTCTCCCGAAACCAGGACACACCTGTGTTCTCATTTAAGCTCTTCATTTACACATTTATGAAATTTCCCTGGTCGAAAAAGCCATTAAACACTTGACAATGATTTATCGCATATGCTTCTCGTTCTACTAAATTGGTAATTCAATGAAAAACTTAGTGCTATTCTACCATAATCCTAGTAGGCGTAGTATACAAAAATGTAAATTCTAGAAACTTTCACACTAATGTATGAATGGGTCTATAGAACTACGCGAGTCAAACATCGTAGACGATATACTTCCAATAATTCTATGTAGTTCATGATTATTCCGATCATAAATCTTTCAACCCTCTCGGAAAACACAAAAGACACCGCGAACGGTGCCTTTGAGAACATAGCTGGCAAATATTCTTAAAATCTGATTTTACACAGCATCCCGTTGCTGTGCAAGAGAATAATTATTTCTTTACAGATTAATTTTTTGGCTTATGATTTTCAAACCATGTTGACGTGTTCACTAGAAGCTGTTCACTGCGTCCAATGGCTGCCTGCACCTGACCGGTGGCGGTTCCACCATACACATTCCGAGCATTGACTACCGCTTCTGGTTGAAGCACCTCATAAATACGCTCGTCGAACAGATCCGAAAACTGCTGGAATTCATCCAGTTTCAGATCAAGCAAATACTTGCCCTGCTGGATGCAATACAGCACCGTTTTGCCGATAACCTCATGGGCCTGACGGAACGGAAGCCCCTTGCCGACCAGGAAGTCCGCAATATCCGTTGCGTTGGAGAAATCCTGGTTGACCGCTTGACGCATGCGATCCTTGTTCACCTTCATCGTAGCGATCATCGGAGCGAACAATTGCAAGGCTCCCTCCAGCGTAGCAACCGTATCGAACATCCCTTCCTTGTCCTCCTGCATATCCTTGTTGTATGCCAGTGGCAAGGACTTCAGTACTGTCAGCAGACCAACGAGGTTTCCATAGACACGCCCGGTTTTGCCACGTACTAACTCCGGTACATCCGGGTTTTTCTTCTGTGGCATAATGCTGCTGCCTGTGCAGAAAGCATCATCCAGCTCGACAAAACCAAACTCCGTGCTGCTCCATAGCACCAGTTCTTCACTCAGACGGGACAAATGCGTCATAATCAGCGAGGCCCCGGCCAAAAACTCTACGATAAAGTCCCGATCACTAACAGCGTCCAGGCTATTTTCATAGACGCCATCAAAACCGAGCTGCTCAGCTACAAAATGACGATCAATCGGGAAAGTGGTTCCAGCCAATGCCCCAGCCCCGAGCGGCAACACATTGATGCGCTTGTAGCTGTCCTTGAGTCGGTCAATATCACGCTCTAGCATAGACACATACGCTAGCAAGTGATGCGCGAACAAAATAGGCTGCGCACGCTGCAAGTGTGTGTATCCAGGCACTATTGTGTCCAGATTGTCCTTGGCCTGCCCAATTAATGCAACTTGTACATCATGCAGCATACCTACCAGCGATACCACACGTCCGCGCAAATACAAGTGCATATCCGTTGCCACCTGATCGTTACGACTGCGTCCAGTGTGCAGCTTACCGCCGACCGGACCAATGGCCTCGATCAGGTTTTTTTCAATATTCATGTGAATATCCTCGTCCGAAACGGAAAATTCAATTTCCCCACGGCGGATACGCTCCAGAACGGTGTGCAGTCCTCCCTTGATCGTGTCCGCATCCTCCTGCGGAATAATACCGCATTTGCCCAGCATGGCCACATGAGCCAAACTACCTTGAATATCTTCTTCCGCCAACGCCTGATCAAACTCAATAGAAGCCGTATATTCCTCTACCAGCTTGTTCGTTTGCTTTGTAAACCGTCCGCCCCATAGCTTACTCATTGCATGATCCCCTCTCTGCAATAACAAGCCGCCCTCGTCGTTTGGACAAGAACGGCCCGCATTCCGTACATTTTTTTGATTACATCTTATTTATGATTTTGTGTTACGCCCGCATTTACCTTCAAACGCAAAGCATTCAAGCGGATAAAGCCTGTGGCATCGCCTTGGTCGTAGGCTTGCGTCGGATCAGCTTCCATGGTTGCAATGTCTGGGTTGTACAAGCTAACCGGACTTTTAACGCCTGCACCGATAATATTGCCCTTGTACAGCTTCACGCGCACCGTACCACTGACATTTTTCTGACTCTCATGAACCAGTGCCTGTAAAGCAACACGTTCCGGCGCGAACCAGAATCCATTGTACACCAAGGTAGCATAACGGGTAATCAGGCTATCACGCAGATTCATAACCTCGCGATCCATTGTGATGGACTCCATTTTGCGGTGAGCTGTGAACAGGATTGTACCACCTGGCGTCTCATAGACTCCGCGGCTCTTCATACCCACAAAACGGTTCTCCACCATATCTACGCGTCCGATTCCATGCTTGCCGCCCAGTTCATTCAGCTTTTCCATCACTTGCAGCGGAGTTAGCTGTTCACCGTTCAAAGCGACGCAGTTGCCTGCTTTAAATTCCAGCTCCAAATATTCTGCTTCATCAGGCGCGTCCTCAGGCGCGTTACTAAGCAAGAACATTTCTTTATTTTCAGGAGCGCTCGGATCAAACCAAGGGTCCTCCAGCACGCCGCTTTCATAGCTGATATGCAGCAGGTTGCGGTCCATGGAGTACGGCTTGGCTGCAGAAGCGGTTACCGGAATACCGTGTTTTTCCGCATAGGCAATCATTTCTGCCCGGCCCGGGAACTGGTTGCGGAACTCTTCCAGCCGCCAAGGTGCAATGACTTGGATGTCCGGCGTTAGCGCCGCCGCGTTCAGCTCGAAGCGCACCTGATCGTTGCCTTTGCCTGTTGCGCCGTGGGCAATGGCTGTTGCTCCCTCGGCAATCGCAATATCGACCATCCGCTTAGCGATCAATGGACGTGCAATACTCGTTCCGAGCAAATATTGCCCTTCATATAAAGCACCCGCCTGAAACATCGGGTAAATAAAATCCTTGGCGAATTCATCACGCAGATCATCGATGTACACTTTGGAAGCTCCCGTAGCGAGTGCTTTTTCCTCCAAACCGTCCAGTTCTTCCTTTTGTCCGATATCTGCGGTAAATGTGATAATCTCAGCATCATAGGTTTCCTTGAGCCATTTCAGAATGACCGACGTATCCAGACCGCCGGAATATGCGAGTACGATTTTTTCTTTTGCCATTGTTGAAGTCCTCCCCGAATGCTTATACCTCTATCTTCTTTACGATCAACTTTATCCCATTAAAGCAACTAGCAACGCTTTTTGTGCATGTAGGCGGTTTTCCGCTTCATCAAAAATGACCGAATTGGGACCGTCGATTACTCCTGCACTCACTTCTTCCCCACGATGCGCAGGTAGACAGTGCAGGAATAAATAATCTGGCTTGGCGAGCTTAACCAGCTCCTCATTCACCTGGAAGTCGGCAAAAGCAAGCTCACGCTCCTTCTGCTCTTCCTCAAAGCCCATGCTTGCCCACACGTCTGTGTAGATCGCATCGGCATCTTTTACTGCTTCCTGCGGACTTTGCGTGATAACAATTTCACTACCTGTCTGTTTGGCAATCTCACGGGAAACCGCGACCACACTCGGGTCAGGCTCGTATCCAGCTGGACTTGCAATGGAGACATGCACTCCGAGCTTCGCTCCACCAATTAAGAGGGAATGCGCCATATTGTTACCGTCTCCGACGTAAGCCAGTTTGAGTCCTTTCAGCTTACCCTTTTGCTCATATAAGGTTTGATAATCAGCCAGCACCTGACACGGATGCGCCAAATCGCTCAAACCATTAATCACAGGAACGGATGCATAACGCGCTAACTCTACGACATTATCGTGCCCAAAGGTACGAATCATAATGCCATCCAGATAACGTGACATCACTTGGGCCATGTCGCTAATCGGCTCTCCGCGTCCCAGTTGAATATCATTTTTGCTGAGGAAAAGGGCATGCCCGCCCAATTGATACATACCGACTTCAAAGGATACCCGTGTGCGTGTGGAGGATTTTTCGAAAATCAGCCCAAGTGTTTTCCCCTTCAGCGGCTGATAAGCTTCTCCGTTTTTGTGCTTACGCTTAATTTCAACGGCGAGATCAATTAAATACTGGATTTCCTCTGGCGAGTAGTCGTCCAGCTCTAGAAAGTCCCGTCCTTTCAAATTCACCTGTTGCAGTGCGCCGCCCTGGCTCATGCGATCCTCTCCTTTTACACTCTAATCTCGGATGCTTCTGGCTCTAAACTAAGATACGTGCTCCCGAATCAATTCAGCAATCCATGCTACAGCCTGATCTATTTCGTCTTTCGTTACATACAGGTTAGGCAACAAGCGAATCACGTTCGGTCCTGCTGTAATGAACAGAATGCCCTTCTTCTGTCCTGCCAAAACAAGCTCTACTACCGGCTCCGCACACTCAATCCCGACCATCAGACCTTTTCCGCGGATATCCTGGACAAAAGGAATATCTGCAAGCTGCTTTTGCAGACTCTGGAAGAGATAATCTCCCATTTCGGCAGCGCGTTCTGGCAGCTTGTCATCAATAATTGTTTCAACGGTCGCTTGAACTGCTGCCATAGCAAGCGGTGTACCCCCGAACGTAGAACCATGACTGCCCGCTGTGAACGCTTCACGCAAATATTCTTTGCCTAGCATTGCACCGACCGAAAAGCCACTGCCCAGTCCTTTCGCCAATGTAAAAATATCCGGCTCAATCCCATAATGCTCAAAGGAAAACAGCTTACCTGTCCGTCCCATACCTGTTTGCACCTCGTCAATGATCAGCAGCAATCCATGTTCCTGGCACAGCTGGGTAATCACGTCTACGAAAGCAGGGTCTACCGGATACATGCCACCTTCGGCCTGCACCATTTCCAGCATAATTGCCGCTGTATTCTCATTGATCGCTGCTTCGAGCGCAGCCTGATCATGAAGCGGAACGCTTTTGAATCCGGCGGGAAGCGGTAAAAAGCCTTCTTTCACTTTGTCCTGACCCGTAGCAGTCAAGGTTGCCAGCGTCCGTCCGTGGAAGGATTGCGTGAACGTAATGATTTCATAGCGACCGGTCTGCTTCACCTTCTGGTGGTAACGACGCGCCAGCTTAATGGCAGCTTCGTTCGCTTCAGCTCCGCTATTGCAGAAGAACACCGCATCTGCGCTACTATTAGCTGTCAGCAAGGCCGCGGCCCGTTCCTGACCAGGAATATGAAACAGATTGGATACATGCCACAGTTCATCGATCTGCTTTTTCAACCGCTCCGCTACAGCTTGAGGCGCATGGCCTAGATTGGTAACAGCAATACCTGACATAAAATCAAGATAACGTTTGCCCTGATCATCCCACAGCCAGCTTCCTTGTCCTTTCACCAGTGTAAGCGGGTATCTTGCGTAGTTTGGAAAAAGAGAGCTATCTGCCTGCGTTTTTGCCGTCCCCTTTTGCGCTTGCGCTCCGCTTCCATTCGTACTTGGCATTTCCTCGCTCACCAGCGTATTCGGTTCCTTACTCATGTCGTTCACGCCCCTTTATCGTTTGGTTATATAGGTTGAGCATATATTGCAATTACTGCATGCGCACAATGCGTGTTCCAATCGATTCTCCGCCCAGCACACGGCTGAGTACTTGCGGTTCGCTGCCGTCTACAATGACGACTTCCTTCACTTTTCCATGAATGCAGGCAATAGCCGCTCTCACTTTCGGGATCATACCACCGTAGATTTCACCCGTGCTGATCATATCTTCAATTTCCTGTATGGTGATCGACTCCAGAACCTTCTTCTCTACACCATTCTTTTTCAAAATACCGGGTACATCCGTCACAACAATCATTCGACTGACGCCGAGATGAGAAGCCACCGCGCCCGCCGCTGTATCGGCATTAATGTTATAACGCTGACCGGATCGATCAATGCCAATAGGCGCAATAACTGGCATATAGCTCATGTCCAGCACACCGGTAATAATCGAAGCTTGAACAGATGTTACCTCTCCGACCCAGCCGACCTCTGCGGCATTCGGCACAGGCTTTGCTTCAATTAAATAGCCATCACTGCCCGACAAGCCCAGCGCTCGCCCTCCGTGCATCCCTATTCTGCGAACAATCTGCTTGTTAATGCTGCCTGCCAGCACCATTTCCACGACATCCAACACGGGTTCAGTCGTTTTACGCAACCCGTGAATGAACTCCGTTTCGATTCCCAGCTTCGCCAAATTGTCAGAGATCGCAGGCCCGCCGCCATGTACAATGACTGGTTGAAGGCCTTCCGACTGCAGACGGGCCAAGTCGTCAAAAAAGGAATCAGGCAACGCAGCCAGCGTACTTCCTCCGCATTTCATCACAAAATTACGACGTGCCAGTCCCGCTTGTTTCGCTTGATCCGCGTGTCCCACTGCCGATTGCATATCATCTCTCCTTTTCTCCTCTGCACAATTTTGTGCGATTTTCAAATGATGCGAAAAACTATATCCGCTCACTTCTTCTATTAACTATTAAAAATCCATCCGTATTTAAATCTGGTATCTATGTCCGATAAGCCGCATTAATCCGCACATAATCATAGGTTAGGTCACAGCCCCATGCTGTAGCCATTCCGTTCCCGTGATGCAAGTCAACGATAATTTGCACCGTATCTCCACGCAAATAGGAAAGCGCCTCGGCTTCATCAAAAGCAACTGGACTTGATTGGCTCAACACCACAATATCGCCCAAACGGATGTCTACCGTATCTGGATTGACCGGTTCTCCAGCACGTCCGACGGCTGCAATAATTCGTCCCCAGTTGGCGTCTGCGCCAAAAACGGCTGACTTCACCAGACTGGACCCAATTACGGTCTTGGCTATCGCCTGGGCAGAAGCATCGCTTACCGCTCCGCTTACGGACACCTCTACCAGTTTCGTAGCACCTTCCCCGTCACGGGCAATCGCCTTCGCCAGCTCCCGGCAAATATAAGTGAATGCCTCGGCAAAAGCCCCCCAATCAGGATGCTCTGCGTTCAACTCGCTGTTGCCTGCCAGTCCGCTTGCCATAGCGATTAGCATATCGTTCGTGCTGGTATCCCCATCGACCGTAATCATATTAAAGCTAGTATCCGTGGCCTGCTTTAATAGTTGATGAAGAGCCGTCTGCCCGATGACTGCATCACAAGTCATGAAAGCGAGCATGGTTGCCATATTCGGATGAATCATACCCGATCCTTTTGCCGCCCCGGCGATGTGCACGGTCACACCGTCCACTTCAACTGACACGCATGCTTCCTTTTTAACCAAATCCGTTGTCAGAATGGCTTGGCTAAATTGCTCCGCTCCATCGTTTGCCTCGCTCATCCTCTCAGGTAGTGACGATATACCGCCAAGCACACGATCCATTTTCAGATGCTCACCAATTACACCCGTCGAAGCAACGGCTACATCGCTCTCTGCCACACCCAGTTCACGAGCAGCGGCCGAACGCATAGCGTAAGCGTCCTGCTCCCCTTGCTGTCCTGTACAGGCATTGGCGTTCCCGCTGTTCACTACTATCGCCTGCAATCGACCGTTTGTCAGGCTCTCACGAGTCACCTTCAGCGGTGCAGCCTGAAAAACATTGGTGGTGTACACCGCAGCAGCTGTCGCCTCTACCTCACAGCGAATCGCGCCGATATCGTTGCGGTTCGTATTTTTCAATCCACAGTGCAATCCCCCGGCTGTAAAGCCACGCGGAGTTACGATGTTGCCCCCATGTACGACTGTAAACCCTAATTTGCCCATAATTATGTGCCCTCGCCCGCATTATAAGGAATGAATGGCAGCTGGACGCTTGCGTTCTCAAGCCTGCCCGCTGTCGTTCTCCTGTACCTGTTGCGTTTACGTGCTACTTACGGATATACCGGTATGAAGCCCAGCCCGAGGTTCTCCTCCCATCCCATCATTAAATTTAAATTCTGAATCGCCTGCCCAGCGGCACCCTTCACAACATTATCAATGACAGAAATAATCGTAAGACGCCCAGTACGGGCATCTGCTGCAAAACCGATGTCGCAGTAGTTCGAACCAAATACTTCTTTTGTTGCCGGCCATATACCTTCGCCACGTACACGGACAAAAGGATGGCCTTTATAATAATCCCGGTATAACCCGATAAGGTCCTGATCCGTATGATCACCTTTCAACGTGACATAAATTGTACTCATGATTCCTCGCGTCATAGGCACCAGCTGTGTCGTAAACGTAATCGTAACGTCCTCGCCCGCAACATCACCCAATACCTGTTCGATCTCAGGGATATGTTGGTGCTTATTCACCTTATAAGCCTTAAAATTCTCATTCATCTCCGCATAATGTGAAACAAGACTTGTTCCCCGACCGGAGCCGGATACCCCGGATTTGGCATCCACAATCAGTGACCGATGGTCAATCCAATCTGCCTTTAAGGCAGGAATAATTCCCAATAGTGTTGCCGTGGGATAGCAGCCTGGATTCGAAATAAAAGAAACACCAGCAAGCTTTTCTGCATACACCTCGCTGAGTCCGTAAACGGCTTGCTTGAGATACTCGGGTGAAGCCGCAGGCTTTTTGTACCATGCTTCATACGCTTCCCCGCTTCGGAGCCTAAAGTCCCCGGAAAGGTCAATCACCTTCAGTCCGACATCCAGAAGCTGTGGCACTAATTTGGTGCTAACGCCTGATGGCGTAGCTGTGAAAACCAGATCAGCCTTGGCAGCAATTTCATGGATATCAACACCGTCCAAATCCTGCACCACAATATCCGTCAGATGTGGAAACCCATCACTAATCGGGACACCCGCGCTGGACGAAGAAATAACAGATACAATCTCCACCTGCGGATGATGAACCAAAAATCGAATCAGCTCCACTCCGCCATATCCAGTGGAACCGACAATTGCTACCTTTAGCTTGCTGCTCACAGACCTTCCTCCATTCCGTCCCTATGAAATATGTATTATTATACGACTCTATTCATATAAATACAACACCTCATGTCATGTTATTCCTCCAAATTTAAAATATGCACTCTTGCCCATTCTTTTGGCTGCCAAGCTGTACAGGCTACAATTAAGGAAAACAAAAAAGACAGACCCCCTTGCGAATCTAGTCTTCTATTTTGCATAAGAAAAGGAGCGTTCCCTTTATATATTATCTTGTATATTGGTATTCATCCGGTTTATACATTTGCTGCACTTATGTATTCGTTGGACATTGAATAGGGTATAAAGAGTGAGTATGTACGAAAATAAACCTATACGTTAGGGGTGCTACACATCAAAACATATACAGCGAATTTAGTGATAGATGCTAAAGCCAAGTTAGGCGAGGGTCCCAGTTGGGATCATCAGTCGCAACGTTTATTTTGGGTCGATATTGAGGGTTTTCAATTACACATTTACGTTCCATCTACAGGCACAGATCGTACCATAGATGTGGGCGAACATATTAGTGCAGTTGTACCTTATCTTAAAAATAAAGTAATCGCGGCCATGATCAGCGGTCTATACTGTTTGGATATTGAAACAGGAGCCAAAGTATTGATCCACGATCCTGAGGAAGGTAGATCAGGAAATCGATTTAATGATGGTAAATGTGATCCTGCCGGACGTTTTTTGGCAGGAACCATGAGTTTAAACGGCGAACGAGCGCAAGGAGCATTGTATAACTTGAGCACAAAGGGAAGCGTCTCCTTACTGATCGATAAAGCTTCCACATCTAATGGCTTAGCCTGGAGCTCAGATCATCGTACCATGTATTATATCGATACTCCGACCTTGGAGGTGGTCTCCTTCGATTACGATGTGACACAGGGCACGATTAGGAATAAGCAACTGGTGGCTAGATTGGATGAAAGTGAAGGATATCCAGATGGCATGACCATCGATGCAGAGGGCATGTTGTGGATCGCGCGTTGGGGCGGTAAACGTGTTTCTCGTATCCATCCTGTTCAGGGAGAAGTAATTGCTGAGGTTTCACTTCCAGTCAATTGTGTGACTTCATGTGCTTTTGGCGGTGAACATCTGGATGAGTTGTATATCACAACTGCTCAAGATGGCGATAATACCGATCAACCACTAGCAGGCGGTTTATTTATGGTCAAAACCGGAGTAAAAGGAGTACCGACCTCATATTTTAATCAAGGACAAGCAGCAGATTGGCTTGATCTGTTACCAAAAAAGGCTTGATAAAGCTGTTCTGAAAAGAGAAAAGCCCACTACATCAGTGGGCTCTCCTACATTGATTCAGTTAAGAGCAAGCGTCCAGAAGGCTACATTATGCTAGCCTTCCCTTTTGAACCCTTCACCCAATACCTCACGTGTATTACTAATAATCACAAAAGCTTCCGGGTCTACCAAGCGAACGAGCGTTTTGAGGCGGGTTACCTCGTTTTGCCCGACTACAACCATAAGTACAGGACGTTCTTCGTTCGTGTAACCCCCCCGTCCTGCAAGCTCTGTCAAACCCCGATCCAAATCCTGTAAAATAGTTTGCGTGATCTTTTCCTTTTGATTGGATATGATGTAAGCCACTTTGGAGTAGCCTAATCCCATTTCTACAGCATCAATAACCTTGCCGGTTACAAACAAGCCAATCAATGCATACAGAGCTCGCTCCGGCGATAGGGCGAAACCAGCTAGCGTGATTACCGTGCCATCCATCAGCATGACACAAAGGGAAAGGCTAAAACCGGTATACTTTTGAATAATCTGCGCCAAAATAGCCAGTCCACCCGTCGAGCCTCTGCCCCGAAACACAGTGCCCAAGCCCAATCCTACTCCGATTCCACCATACAGCGAAGCCAGCAACGGATTGGTTGTCGGGACTGCCCAATCCTTCGTCACATAAACAAATAGTGGCAGCATGATGCTGCCCAGCAGGGAACGCAAGCCATACTTTTTTCCTAACAGCAGTACTCCTGCTATAAATAACGGAATATTCATTCCCCACTGCGTATAGGCCGGTTCCAGGCCAAACAGGTCCTCGCCCAAGATAGACAGGCCAGATACACCCCCGGATGCAATCCGGTTGGGAAGCAAGAACATGTTAAAGGTCAACGCTGTAATGAAGGAGCCGAGTATAATTAGCAAAACATCGGTCACGTTACGCGCTGGTCCACTGGCGGCAATCAGAGGCTTACGCCTTCTTCGGCGGGCAGTGGGAGGGTTCAATTGAGACATCATTCACGTTCTCCTTTAATAAAAATACCGTCACACAAAAATTCCTACAGGCCGCAGGCACGTAGACTGCGGTTCTGTAGGAAAACGTACAGACAATTATTCTGCGTCCAGCTTAATTTGGCTGCGCAGGTAACCATCGATGAATGGATCGAGATCGCCATCCATCACAGCCCCGACGTTGCCAGTTTCCACGCTGGTACGGTGATCCTTAACCATGCTATATGGATGGAACACGTAGGAGCGAATTTGGCTGCCCCATGCAATGTCGGACTGTTCACCACGGATTTCGTCCAATTGCTGCTGTTGTTCTTCAATCTTGCGCTCGTAGAGCTTGGAGCGAAGCATCGTCATCGCACGTTCACGGTTTTTGATCTGGGAACGTTCATTTTGACAAGTCACGACAATACCGGTAGGCAAATGCGTAATCCGAACAGCTGAGTCGGTCGTATTAATATGCTGACCACCTGCACCGCTGGCCCGGTACGTATCAATTTTAAGATCTTCCGTGCGGATCTCAATATCCACATCATCCGCAATTTCCGGTACTACATCACAAGACACGAACGATGTATGTCGACGACCGGAGGAGTCAAATGGAGAGATACGAACAAGCCGATGTACACCTTTCTCCGCCTTGAGATAACCGTAGGCATTGTAGCCTTTGATCAACAGGGTTACACTCTTAATCCCCGCTTCATCACCTGCCAAATAATCCAGGGTCTCCACCTTGAAGCCTCGTTTTTCTCCCCAGCGTGTATACATACGCAGCAGCATTTGTCCCCAGTCCTGAGACTCGGTACCGCCTGCCCCCGGGTGCAGCTCCAGAATAGCATTAAGCTTGTCATAGGGCTGATTTAAAAGCAATTGCAGCTCAAATTCCTCCAGCTTGCTCAGCAGGGATTTGATACTGTTTTCAACTTCTCCAGCCAGCGATTCATCGCCTTCCTCTTCAGCCAGCTCAACCATCATACCTGCATCTTCATATTCCTGACGCAGCTGTTCATAGCTGTCCACAGAAGATTTCACAGCATTCATTTCAGCAATTACGCCTTGGGCCTTTTCGTTATCATCCCAAAAATCAGGTGCTGCCATCTTTTCCTCAAAGTTCGCGATCATTTCCTGTTTGAGATCTAAGTCAAAGAGACCCCCTAAGGTTTGTTAGTTTCTTGCCTATTTCTCGTAAATCATGTTTTACACTTGGATCAATCATGATGTCATTCTCCTTTTAATATAGGGTTAGGGGGAGTAAAAGCGTTTTGAGTTACGGCTGGGTAAGAGACGCTGCGCGAATGATTTGATCTTACGATCGCTGACGCTTCTCCAGATTCAAATCCTCCGCTTCGCTCCCGACCGCCGTAAAGTCAAACTGCTTTTACATAACCGGCTCTGATTATGTGAGCCAGATCAACTACGGAATTGACTGACAAATAAGCAGAGACTTGCTTATTTGTCATAATTGTTTAAAAAGAATTGAGAGCAATCTAGCCATTCACCAATGTTCAGACTGATCCTCCAACAGAAAAGCTATAAGTTGAAGACATCAGTGTCGTCCCCTGATGGCACAAAATGGCCGACGGTCAGTGGTTGAACTGCCGCCTGCCATTATATGCATTGCAGAGGATAGTGTATATCAAGACCTATCCCTTAATTTCAATCCGTTATTTTCTACGCGGACGCGAAGGAGCGGATTTCTTTTTGGGAGCCGCAGGTTCTCCACTCGTCGAGATTTTATCTTCATCAACGACAGCCTGACGCTCTTGGTTGGATTCGATTTGTGCTTTCATAATGTAGGTCGCAACTTCCTCTTGGATGCTGGCGATCATAGCATGGAACATTTCGAAACCTTCAAATTGGTATTCACGCAATGGATCAGTACCACCATAAGCACGCAAGTGAATACCTTGACGCAATTGATCCATAGCATCAATATGATCCATCCATTTGCTGTCAACCGCACGCAATACGATAACCTTCTCGAACTCACGTACCATTTCTTCGCCGATCATCTCTTCACGGCTGTGGTATCTGTTGGTAACATTTTCGAAGATCATATCGACCATCTCTTCTTTTTCCTTACCCCACAGATCGTCGCGCGAAAGTGTGTTTTCCTCAAGCAGGTTGTTGTTCACATACTCTGCAACTTCTTCCAGTTCCCAGTTTTCAGGGATATCATCACCACAGTGAGCTTCCACTACACGCTCAATGACAGGCTTGATCATGTCGAACACAATTTCCTTGATGTTCTCTGATTCCAGCACTTCACGGCGTTGTTTGTAAATAATAGCACGCTGCTGATTCATCACGTCATCATATTGAAGAACGACTTTACGCTGATCAAAGTTATTCCCTTCGACACGTTTTTGAGCTGATTCGATAGCACGTGAAATCATACGGCTCTCGATAGGTTGATCTTCTTCGAAGCCCAAGCGCTCCATCATATTCAGTACGTTGTCTGCACCAAAACGCTTCATTAACTCATCGCCCAGCGATAAGTAAAACTGCGTGGAGCCCGGATCACCCTGACGCCCTGCACGTCCGCGAAGCTGATTATCAATACGACGGGATTCATGACGTTCTGTACCGATGATGTGCAAACCACCGAGTTCTGCAACGCCTTCGCCCAGTACGATGTCAGTACCACGTCCAGCCATGTTAGTAGCGATGGTAACCGCGCCAGCTTCACCTGCACGGGAAATAATCTCAGCTTCTTCCGCATGATATTTGGCGTTAAGTACTTTATGACGAACGCCTTTGCGTTTCAACATTTCAGAAAGAAGCTCCGAGTTTTCAATAGAAACCGTACCTACCAATATCGGCTGGTTCTTTTTGTTACGCTCCAGAATTTCGTCTACTACAGCATGGAATTTGCCCTTCACGCTCTTGTATACTACGTCAGGCATATCTACACGCTGGTTAGGCTTGTTCGTCGGAATTTGGAGCACTTCCAGACCGTAGATTTTTTTGAATTCTTCTTCTTCTGTTTTAGCTGTACCCGTCATCCCCGCCAATTTGCGGTACATACGGAAATAGTTTTGGAATGTAATTGTCGCCAGTGTCATGCTTTCATTTTGTACAATGATGTTTTCCTTCGCTTCAATAGCTTGGTGCAAACCATCACTGTAACGACGTCCAGCCATCAGACGACCTGTAAACTCATCGACAATCAGGACCTCACCATCAGCCACGACATAGTCCACATCCAAACGCATAATAGCGTTAGCTTTCAAGGCTTGTACGATGTGGTGATTGATTGTAACACTTTCCTGATCGTACAGGTTTTCAAGACCAAAGAAATTTTCAGCCTTGGATACGCCGTTTTCGGTCAAAGCAACTGACTTCACCTTAATATCCAGCGTGTAATCTTCTTCAACATTCAGGCTCTTCACAAAACGATCAGCCGCAAAATACAGCTCGGTCGATTTTTGAGCTTGTCCTGATATGATCAATGGTGTACGAGCTTCATCGACGAGAATGGAATCCACTTCATCAATGATACAGAAGTACAACGGACGCTGTACCATCTGTTCTTTGTAAAGCACCATATTATCGCGCAGATAATCGAACCCGAACTCATTGTTTGTACCATACGTAATATCACAAGCATAAGCTTCCTGTTTGGCAGCATGATCCATATTGGCCAGGTTCAGACCTACGCTCATTCCCAAGAAATTGTAGATTTGTCCCATTTCTCCGCTGTCGCGTTGTGCCAAATAGTCATTGACTGTAACCACGTGCACACCTTTGCCCAACAGAGCGTTCAAATAAACCGGCAATGTTCCCACCAGTGTTTTACCTTCACCGGTTTTCATTTCTGCGATTTTTCCTTCGTGCAACGCAATACCGCCGAGCATCTGTACGTCATAGTGACGTTTGCCCAGCACCCGCTTGGACGCTTCACGAACCGTTGCAAAAGCTTCCGGCAGCACTTCTTCAGCCGTAGCACCTTGTTCAATCCGCTCTCTAAACTCCGCCGTCTTGGCTTTCAGTTCCTCATCCGAGAGCTTCTCAAAATCAGGCTCTATTTTATTGATCAGTTCAACCGTCTTCATTAAACGTTTGACGTCACGTTCATTTGTATCCCCAAAAATTTTTTTGACAATTCCTAGCATGGTTTACCCCTTTCGCGCAAAACAATTAATAGAATCAATTTCACAATAAGAAAGGGTCCATGATGAAATTGATTCCCGATATGTTTGACAGGCCCGGCTATACCAGCCCATCGTGCGATGTTCTTTGCATAAATTGTAACAGTTTGTAGGACATGCCGCAACACAAGCAGCCTCCAGATTTGCATCCGGTTAAAGATACCAAAACAATTGACGCACGAAATACACAATTGGTTACACCTGTCCAAGCTGAAATTTTCAATCATGTTTACAATAAACATATAAAAGAGCCCTATCCCGCCAGGTTCGCAAGGATAAGGCTCGTGTTATTATCATTTTCCTGATATCCATGAAGCATGCTTCAATCAAAAAGTTCTATTCATTTTAAAATGCAATAAGTTCTTGCTTTACAGGCTATTCCCGTTCGATCAGACCGTATTTACCATCATTGCGTTTGTAAACTACGTTAACTTCCTCATTATCAATATTAGAAAATACAAAGAAATTATGTCCAACCATGTTCATTTGCAGAATAGCTTCTTCCACATCCATAGGTTTCAACAAGAAACGCTTGGTACGAACGACTTCCAGCTCATCCATTTCCGCATCCTCATCTTCGGCAACAGCCACGCTACCCGCTGGATCTTCCACAAAAAGAGTTTTCAAACTACCTTCCTGCCGGAATTTCCGGTTAAGCTTGGTTTTGTGCTTGCGAATTTGCCGTTCTAGCTTGTCTACCACGGCATCAATGGATGCATACATGTCATCGCTTTCGTCTTCGGCACGGAGAACAAGCCCCGGCAAAGGAATGGTTACTTCTACAGTGTGCAAATCTCTGGTTGTGCTTAACGTTACACTTCCATCAGACGTCGGGGGTGCATCGAAATACTTCTCAAGTCTGCTGAATTTCTTTTCAACGTAGTCCTTCAAAGCGTCGGTAACCTCGATCTGTTGACCTCGTACTGTTAAGTTCATAGGGCACGCCTCCTTTGCCTCTTCAGTATAACACATATGTTAACGCCAAGTAAAAAAGGAGATCAACATTTCGAAGATTTTTTACAATTTTCCTCATGATTCGACAAAACACTTCCCATAACGCCATTCTATGAAAAGGGTCATGTTTAAATTCAGCTCGCATACATATGTGAATAATGAAGAGAAATTTAAAAAGTTACTCTGCTGGTGTCATGACAAATCCACTATTTCGAGTTCATGCTATGTATTTTATCGACTGGGGAGGGGGTTATTTGTCAGACTGAATCCGGTATAGAACCTATGCTAAAAGCAAGACCTGACTATCATGCAGGCAATTTATACGAAAGGATCATTACACCCAGCCCAGCTGGCTCTTCCCCTGCAAAAATCCTAAGACAGCTAATTGGGGAGAGATGGAAAGTAGGAAGTTAATCCATGGCTTTTATTCAGCGTTATGCAACGAACCAGACCGGGGCTATTACCTTTATAGGAAATACACTCGGGCTGGCACGTTCTGCTTCGGCGGGGGTGCCAGGTACAGTGACCAGCATTGGCGCTTTCATCACAACCAATACAGCCTCTCGCTTCGGCACATATCCATTCGGCACGACTTCTGCTTTTGCCAGTAACTCATCGACGGCATTCCTTGTGCTCCCTGCGGGCAGTACCGTGCTATATGCTGAACTTATTTGGGGAGGAAGCTATGCCAACGGCAGTACCAATGTATTGTCCAGCGCCAGCAATCCGATCACATTTCAGACGCCTGCTTTATCTACTACAGTCAGTCCTGAATCTGCAACATCGGTCAACGTCACCAGCCTCAGTACCTATGTGAGAACCGCAAATGTAACAAATTTGGTCATTCAAGGCGGCCCAGGGGCATACACGGTCGGGAATGTAACCGGCACCATCACGGTTCCCGATTCTACCAACACCAACCACGCTGGATGGACACTGGCAGTGGTATACAATAACCCGTCCCTCCCCTTCCGTAACCTATCGCTGCGTGTTGGCGGTGAAGGGGTCAGCAGCGCTACTGGCTCGGTCAACGTGGTAGTGAGCGGGTTTGCCACGCCTGTACAGGGAACTTTGCGCGGCAGGGCGTTAATTAGCGCCCAAGAGGGTGACGTGGATATCACCGGGGATCGTGCGTTATTTGGACCTACCGCATCCAGCTTAACTGCGCTGTCTGGGCCCAACAATTTTTCGACTAATTTTTTTGCGTCACAAATTAACGGGGATGACGGCACATTGGTCACGACGGGGACCTTCGGTACCACTAATGCGGTGAATGGGACACCTGGGACGCAGGTTACGGGTGGACGGCAAGGCTGGGACATTACCAACGTCGATATCTCCTCCACGCTGCTAAACAGCCAAACCAGCGGTGTCCTTCAACTAACCACTAATGGCGATATTTATACCGTTAATGCCAATGCCATTCAAATTGATATCAATGCTCCGCTGGTGACCCTAACCAAAACTGCTAGCTCTACGGGGTTGGTTATTGGCGATACAGTTACTTACACGGTTAACATTTCAAATACGGGGCTTGTCAGCGCGTCTAACACAGTACTTACCGATATCATCCCAGCCGGAGCTACCTTTGTACCCGGCAGCGTTATTGTCGCGGGCACTGCCCAGCCCACAGCCAATCCTGCAACAGGTATTACAGTGGGCAGCGTAGCTCCTTCTTCCACGGTAACCATTACATTCCGAGCAACAGTCACCTCATTGCCAGCCAATGCGCAGCTAGGCAATCAGGCATCGGCAGCCTTTTCCTTTCAAACCGTGCCTGGCGGGCCTGTCATCTCTGGTAGCGTTCCGTCCAATACTGCGAGTACACCGATCTATCAACCCGTTATCGGGATTGTTAAAAGTGCCAATACATCGGCTGCTACAGTAGGAGACACCATTACGTACACGTTTCAAATATCCAACACGGGTAGCATTGCTGCGAATCTCAACTTTACAGAGAGCATCCCGGCGGGCTCATCCTTTGTTCCGGGCAGTGTGACCATTGGCGGTTCTTCCGTGCCTGCTGCCAATCCTGCTGCTGGCTTTTCAGTAGGAACGATTAATACGGGGTCTACTATACCGGTGACCTTCCAGACCCTCGTCAATGCTGTTCCTGCCTCTGGCAACTTGACAGATCAGGCGACTTACACGTACACCTTTATACCACCTGACGGACGTGTATTGAATGGAAACGGCACATCCAACACGCTCACCATTCCTGTATCCTCACCGAATGTGACCGTGACCAAAGCCTCTTCCTTAGCGGCTGCTGCTGTTGGAGAAACCATTCAGTTTACGATAACCGCCACAAACAACGGCATTGCAAATGTGACCAATGTCGTGGTGACTGATCCGCTACCTAGCGGAGTTGCCTTCGTACCTGGCAGTGTCACTGTAAACGGAACACCAGCTACGACAGCTTCGCCTGTAAACGGGATTCCAATTGGCACTTTGGCTCCAGGCGCATCGGTAACAGTTGTTTTTCGAGCAGCCATTAATTCATTGCCTTCTCCCTCGCAAATCAACAATCGCGCAACTGGCAGCTTTACCTCCGGTGCCTTTACCGGATCATCGTTGTCCAATCTTGTAGCTATACCTGTCGTGATTGCAGCGCCAACGATTACTAAAAGCGCAAGCTCCAACCGTGCCAGCGTCGGTGGAACGATTACTTATTCATTTCTCATCGCCAACACCGGTACAGCCGTGTTAAATACGACCTTAACGGAAACTGTACCGGCAGGCTCCACCTTTATTCCAGGGAGCGTCATTGTTGGCGGATCTTCGGTTCCGGGGGCCAACCCCAATACCGGAATTCCAGTAGGCACAGTGAATCCTGGAGCACAAATTACAGTCTCGTTTCGCACCACAGTAGACTCTCTCCCACCCGGAGGTGGATTAAACGATCAGGGACAGCTCCAGTATTCCTATCAATTGCAAGACGGGAGAACCCTGTCGGGCACACTTCTTTCAAATATCGTTTCCGTATCCATATCGCTCCCCAACGTAGCAGTAACCAAGTCTGCCGGATTTACATCCGTTAGTGTAGGCGAAACGCTAACCTACAGTGTAAATGCCGTTAATAACGGAATTGATCCCATCACCAACGCCGTGATTACCGATCCGCTCCCTAGTAGTGTGTCATTTGTACCCGGGAGCGTAACCGTTGGCGGTTCACCTGTGAGCACGGCTGACCCCAGAAGCGGTATTCCTGTCGGCAACATCAGCGCAGGCGCATCTGTTCTAGTGTCCTATGCCGTGCTGGTCAATGCCGTCCCGTCCGTACAGCCGCTGCAAAACACGGCCAGTGTCAGTTTTACCAGTGGCACCTTTACCGGAACCTCCCAGACGAATACGGTTACTGTGCCCGTTTATCAGCCGCGTATCAGCGTCGCCAAATCTGCAAGCACAACAGCAGCTACGATTGGCGACACGATTTTGTATACCTTGTCGGTCACAAATAGCGGCAACTATAATGCTTCTGTCACGCTGACTGATGCTATTCCTTCCGGGTCTACTTTTATAGAGAACAGCGTGGTAATCAATGGTGTTAGTCAGCCGGGAGCCAGTCCAGCAGCAGGTATTTTTATCGGAACCGTGTCACCGCAAAGCCCGATCACACTGACATTTCAAACTGTAGTGACCTCTCTTCCAACGCCATCTGTGCTGACAGACCAGGCCAACGCCGCCATTTCCTTTACGCTGCCTGATGGGCGAGTGCGAACAGATAGCTCATCATCCAACGTGTTATCCATTCCTGTGTCTGCGCCAAATGTGTCCATTTCAAAGACCACAGACCGTTCCACTGCCATTCCAGGTGATTCAGTGTTATACACGCTGACAGTACTCAACAACGGTATCCAGGCAGTGAACAATATGGTCGTTTCCGATCCGATCCCGCCTGGCTCCCAATTCACTGCGGGCAGCGTAACACTGAATGGCATCGCAGTGGCTAACGGAGATCCGGCATTAGGTATCCCGGTTGGGAGCATTGCCCCAGGAGGAGGGGCGACGATCACGTTCAGGGTCACGGTATCCTCTCCATTGCCGAGCCCACCGCAGCTCACCAATCAAGCGCGTGTCAGCTATACCAGCGGCGCTTTTTCAGGTGTTTCAGTATCTAATCCGGTGACAGTAGCCGTCAATGCTCCAGTGCTAACTGTAAGTAAAATTGCTGACCCCCTACAGGCAACGGTTGGCGATATCGTTACGTATTCTGTGGCAGTGACCAACAATGGAAACATTGCTGCTGCTGCCACATTAACAGACAATATCCCCACAGGCTCGGCACTGGTGCCGAACAGTGTGGTCGTTAACGGTACTCCTGCTCCGGGTGCCAGTCCCGCAACAGGTCTGTCTATTGGCTCCATTGCACCAGGAGCCACAACTCAAACAACTTTTCAGGTGGTGATTACTTCCGTGCCTTTACCTCCCCAACTCACCGACCAGGCGAATATCAGCTTTTCCTTTCAACCGCCCGATGGCCGGATTGTTAACGGCAATGTTTCGTCCAATATCGTCACAATTCCTGTTTCATCGCCCAATGTGCAGGTCAGTAAAAGCACCTCGGCAACTGATGCCGTTCCTGGTGATACGATAACCTATACTATTACAGCTACCAATAGTGGGATCGAAATCGTAACAGATGTCCGCGTGACTGATACCATTCCGACAGGCTCCTCTTTTGTTCCTGGCTCCGTTATCGTAAATGGAACAACGCTGCCGTCAGCCAGCCCCGTGACCGGGATTCCAATTGGTTCTATCGCTGCTGGGGCGTCAGCAACGGTCACCTTTTCCGTATCTGTTAACATCCTGCCTGAGCCACCTCAGCTTAGTGATCAGGCCACGGTTTCTTTTACCAGCGGCACACTGAATTTCACCTCACTCTCCAACACCGTTGTCGTTCCCGTTTACCAACCTATTATCAATCTCGTTAAAACTGCTAATATGAGTCAAGCAACCGTAGGCGATACCGTAGTCTATACACTGACCGCCCAAAATACAGGTAATTTAGCAGCAACAGCTACCTTTACCGATGCCATTCCATCAGGTTCCTCCTTTATACCCAACAGCGTCACTGTAAATGGTTTACCTGTTGCCGGGGCTAACCCCCAAACGGGTGTGGTGGTTGGAAATATTGCAGTGGGAGCCTCTGTCGCTTTAACCTTTCAAGTGGTCATTAATGCTGTCCCTACAGGCTTGGGCCTGTTAAATCAAGGTTCGGCCACATTCACTTTCCAGCCGCCTGACGGTCGAACATTAAACGGAAGCGTCCAATCCAATCCGGTGTTTATTCCTGTATCCAATCCAGATGTGACCGTGACCAAAACAGTCAATCAGACGTCTGTAGCCTTTGGAGACACCATAACGTACACCATTACCGCAGCAAACAATGGCATCACACCTGTGACAGGAACGGTCTTTATCGACCCGATTGCCGACGGCACTACTTTTGTACCTAACTCCGTACAAGTCAACGGTGTCACTATACCGGGAGCCAACATTGCCACAGGCGTGTCCGTGGGCACTGTCCCTTCTGCCAGCTCGGCAACGGTCACTTTCCAGGCCATAGTAACCTCCTTGCCAGCATCAGGTTTGTCAACGGATCAGGCAACGGTCTCCTTTAATTCCGGGGCTTTCGCAGGCCAATCCGTCTCGAATCAAGTTAGCCTGCCTGTATTTCAGCCGATTTTGAATGTGACCAATACTCTGAGCGCAGATCGTGCAACCGTAGGGAATACGCTTGGTTTTGTCATCAATGTCACGAATACAGGCAATGCGCCCGCAGAGACAGTCGTGCTTGATCTGTTATCCAGCTCGCTTAGCCTGAATCAAAATAGCGTGTTGGTCAACGGTGCGCCTATTCCTGGGGCAGACCCGATTACAGGCATTAATATTGGCTCGGTCGCCCCAGGTGCGACGGTAACCGTCTCATTTAGCGCTGTGGTCATATCGGTACCACCTGGCTCTATACTAACCAACCAAGCCACTGTGAACTACACGTTCCAACTGCCGGATGGACGAACGTTGACCGGCAGCGGTGCAGCCTTGCCCGTATCCATTCCGATCTCATCACCGAATGTTACAGTCACGAAGGCAGCCGATGTGGCAGTCGCTGTCGTAGGTGATTCGGTTCCCTACGTCATAACTGCGTTCAATAACGGACTCGATCCTGTTACTGGCGTAATCGTCACAGATACCATTCCTTTCGGAACCGCATTTGTACCGGGCAGCGTTACAATTAATGGCACTCCTGTTGCTACAGCCAACCCGCAAAACGGCATTCCCGTCGGGACGCTTGGAGCCGGTGGTGGAGCCACCATACGTTTTTTGCTTAACGTACAGTCACTGCCGTCACCAGCGTCCATTACCAATGAAGCAACCGTCAGCTTTACTTCAGGTGTATTTAATGGATTTTCTGTGTCCAACCCTGTTACCATCCCTGTGTACCAACCTATCGTCACTGTATCAAAAAGTGCAGGAACGGGAAGAGCTACGGTTGGAGATACTGTGACCTACACATTCTCTGTTACTAACTCTGGGAACATTGGCGCCGATACCGTCCTTACTGATCCGATTCCAGCCGGGGCTGCCTTTATCCCTAATAGTGTAGTGATTAACGGCACGGCCGCACCTGGTTCAGATCCAACTGTCGGGATTCCCTTAGGTATTATAGGCGCCGCTACGACCGTCGCACTGACCTTCCAGGCAGTTATCACCTCACTGCCCGCGTCGGGTACACTGGTCAATCAGGCGACCGCTGCTTTCAGCTATCAGCCACCAGATGGCCGTGTCCTGACCGGAAGTGCAGTATCTCCGGCCGTGACCGTCTCCGTCTCTTCGCCGGATGTGGACGTTATCAATACAGCCTCTGCCACAGTTGCCGTAGTCGGAGATACCATTACTTATACCGTGGTCGCTACGAATAACGGAATCAGCCCAGTCGTTAATGCCGTCGTATCTGATCCACTGCCGCCAGGCACCAGCTTTGTCCCCGGCAGTGTGACCGTGAATAGCACATCTGTGCCTGCTGCGTCACCAATCTCAGGTATCCCTGTAGGCACCATTGCAGTAGGTGGCTCAGCAGCCGTTACATTCCAGGTCTCCGTTGCCAGTCTGCCTCAGCCGCCGCAAATAACCAACCAAGCGACTGTCAGCTTTACTTCAGGCGCGTTGACCTCGTCTTCGCAATCCGATCCGGTGACCTTGCCCGTTTATCAGCCGATCATCGGCCTGACCAAAACCGCTAATACCATCAACACACAGATCGGATCGACATTGGTCTACACCTTGACGTTAACCAATACTGGAAATATCGCCGTTTTACCTGTTCTGTCGGATAACATTCCTGTAGGTTCTGAACTATTACCTAACA
Source organism: Paenibacillus sp. ALE2 (assembly GCF_054113385.1). NCBI lineage: Bacteria > Bacillati > Bacillota > Bacilli > Caryophanales > Paenibacillaceae > Paenibacillus > Paenibacillus sp. ALE2. The sequence continues at coordinate 2,141,513 of NZ_CM134213.1, read as the reverse complement.
GCGTAGTCGTTAACGGCATCCTGGTGCCAGGAGCTTCGCCAGTTACAGGCATAACACTCGGATCACTGGCCCCTTCAGGCAGTATCACAGTAAGTTTCCAAACCATCGTCTCGTCTCTGCCAACTCCGCCTATACTGACCGACCAAGGGCAAGTGAACTTTACGTACTCACCACCGGATGGTAGAGTGCTGAGCGGTACTGTCACATCCAATACAGTTAATGTCGCTGTGTCTGCACCTAATATTCAGGTGACTAAAACATCCAGTCTGGCAGCCGCTGTAGTTGGAGATACGATCAGATATACACTGAGTATTACGAATAGCGGTGTGGATTCCGTCACAGATACCGTTGTAACCGATACAATCCCAGCAGGTACTTCATTCGTTCCGGGTAGTGTCCTTATCGACGGGATACCTTTCCCTAACGCCTCGCCCATTGCTGGAATTGTCATTGGAAACGTCGCACCTGGAAATACATTTATCGTGAGTTTCCAAACTTCTGTCCAAAGCTTGCCGCAACCACCACTGCTCACGGATATTGCATCCGTCACATTTACCAGCGGAACGTTCACCGGCACTGCCTTTTCCGATCCACTCATCGTCCCTGTGTTCCAGCCGTTAATTACACTTACTAAAGCATCGAGCACTGTTAACGCCTCCGTCGGCGATACACTAACCTATACGATTACAGCTGTGAATAACGGTAATATTGCAGCTGCCCTTACGATCAGTGATAATATCCCTGCCGGATCATCATTCCTTGCCAACAGTGTCAGTATCGCTGGCAGTCCACAACCTGGTGTGTCCATCGAAACGGGCGTCCCGGTTGGATCTGTGCTGCCGGGCGGAACGGTATCCGTAACTTTCCAAACCGTTATCAATGCTCTGCCTAATCCACAGGTACTGGTCGATCAAGCATCAGGCTCATTCACTTTCCAACCGCCGGATGGCAGAACCGTATCAGGATCAGTTGTATCCAACACAGTTAGTATCTCTGTATCTTCGCCAGATGTGAGCATTGTCAAAGGAACAGCAGCTACGGACGCCATTGTCGGCGATATCATCACCTATACCTTGGCCGTTTCCAACAATGGAATCAGTACTGCCAATAATATAGTGGTTTCAGATATCATTGCGGCGGGAAGCTCCTTTGTGAATGGCAGTGTTACTATAAACGGAACCTCCTTCCCTGATGGAAATCCGGGATTCGGTATTGCCATCGGTACACTCACTCCTGGAGCCGTTACTACCGTTACATTCCAGGTTCGAGTTGATTTCTTGCCTACACCTGCACAATTAACCAATCAGGCATCAGTTAGCTTTACCAGCGGGGCATTTACCGGCAGCTCAACATCTAATGTGGTGACTATTCCAGTCTTCCAGCCGATCCTGACAGCAGTCAAAACAAGCAGCAGCAACAATGCCACCATAGGTGACATCATCACCTACACGATTGTCGTATCCAACACCGGAAACATTGCTGCCTCAACTACGGTAAGTGACAACATTCCAGACGGCTCCGTATTTCTTCCAAATACAGTGACGATTAACGGCATCGCTGCTCCTGGTGCAAGCCCAGTTTCCGGCATCCCGACTCCAGCTATAGCACCAGGACAATCGGCAACCGTTACTTTCCAAGTGCTGGTATCCTCCATCCCTACAGCTGTACTACTGGTAGATCAGGCTGAGGTAGGCTATCGCTTTAATGCTCCAGATGGCCGAGAGGCTGGCGGATTCCATTTATCCAACATCGTTGAGGTTGCCGTGTCACCGCTAGATATCACCTTAAGTAAAAGCGTAAGCTCACCTTTCGCCACTACTGGCGATACCCTGACGTATGAACTCGTGATTCATAACGAGGATGCGGACACCGTGCAAAATGCCCGTTTGCTGGATACATTGCCAGAGGATATCGAGTTTATTACAGACTCAGTTCAGATTAACGGGTCTACCGTGGCTGGAATCGATCCTAGTGATGGCATACCGTTGCCTTCATTAGAAGCGAATACCAAGACCCTTATATCCTTTGAAGTCCGTATCGCAGCTACCGAACAGCCGGGACCGCGTACCAACCAGGCCCGCTTGTTGCTCACAAATGGTGAAGAATCGAGTGCCATTTTGTCCAATCCTGTGACGGTTGCTATACTCCATCCTGTAGTGAACCTTACGAAATTAACCAATACAGAGATCGCACATCCGGGTCAAAGCGTCACCTATTCCATCATCGCGGAAAACACCGGAAATATTGGGGCCTTCGGCTTGTTGGCTGACTTATTGCCACCAGATCTCTCCTTTGTTCCCGGCTCTGTTTCGGTTAATAGAGTTGCTCAATATGGTGCCAGTCCAGAACAAGGTATTACGCTAGGCGCTATTGCACCAGGAGAAAAAACGACTACTGTCTTCTCCGCACTTGTCGTTCGTGTCCCTGAGTCGGGCTTACTAGAGAATCAAGCTTCACTGACTTACTCCTACCAGTTACCAGATGGACGGAGCCTAGATCAGCAAACCACTTCGCCTTCCGTCTCGGTTAAAGTAGCCGCTGCCGATCAAGGAGCCTTGTCAGCTGTGCTGCACACGACGGTATCTACTGTCGCATTGGGCGATGCTGTGCCTTATCAGCTGACCCTTGTTAATGATGGAGGCTCCGTCGTTACCGACATCGTGTTAGCCGATTACGTACCAAGTGGCACCATCATAAATCCGGACAGCTTGAAAATTAACGGTTCTCCATCTGCCTCTAGCAAGCCGGGTGAATCACTCTTTATCGGTAGCTTACAGGCGGGACAGACAATTAACGTATCCTACACCGTAAATGTTCAATCTCTGCCGGTCGGAGGACGTCTAAATAATAACGTGCGACTTCAGTATGCTGATAGTGGCGGTGCGAGCGAAGTCACCAGCAATACCGTGACTGTAGCTGTTTTTGATCCGCAGCTTTCCGCAAACATCTCCACAGAAAATAAGGAGGCCCTTGCAGGAGAAACCCTGACCTACACGGTACTGCTCCATAACTTTGGCAACATTACTTCAGAAGTTATTCTGCAAAATTTCATTCCTGCTGGAACTCTATACATCTCCGGCAGCATCCAACTGAACGGTCAATCGTTGGCAGAAGCCGATCCTGCTGTCGGAGTTAGTCTAGGTTCTGTGGAACCTGGTCAGTCATTGACCCTGACTTATCAGGTAAACGTATCCGAGACACCACCATCTGGCTACATCGTAAATCAAGCTGCCTTTACCTACTCATTTACATTGCCTGGAGGAAGAATCGTACCAGGCACATTGACTACCAATACCGTGACGATCCCAGTGGTATTCCCACTGCTTGAATTAGTGAAACAGGTGAACACCCATGACGCCTCTGTAGGAGACACACTGACCTTCACTATTCATATTACAAATAAAGGAGGAATCTTGGCGCAGTATCCGTTGTTCACAGACCCGTTGCCGCATGGACTTGTTTATGTACCCAACAGCCTGACTATCCAAGAAAAAGCACAGCCAGGCGCAAATCCTGGCACTGGTATTACGCTCCCGGATATTGCACCAGGAGAGACGCTCACCCTTACGCTCCAGGCACAAATCCGTGAAGCACCTGCAGATGGAACATTCAGCAACCAGGCCACCATCGAATATACCTCACGTCGTAGTGGTGGAGAGACCCTGCAGGAAACCGCCCAAACCAACACTGTAGGCGTGGACGTCATCGCAGCCATTCCTAAGCTTACACTTAGCTCCAGCGCTCTGCGTGTCGAGCAAGAAGATACCCTGTCCTTCACCGTCCAGGTGGAAAACATCGGCAACACTCCGCTGGAGGAGCTATTGCTCACAGCACCATTCTCAGCCGAAGATTTCCTTGTACTGAGAACCGTCACCGTGAACTCTGTGCCAATTCCGCATCCTAATCTGCTCCAAGGTATCCCGTTAGGCCAGCTTGATCCTGACCATAAAGCCGTCATCGTCTTCTCCTTCGATATCGAATCTGCACTCCGCGCGTACTTGATCGCCCAGGCCATCCTGCGCTATCAATTCCGTTATCCAGACGGACGCGTAGAGAAACAATCTGCCTCCTCCAATACCATTTTTGTGGAGATGGCTGACTTTGACGGTTCTCTAGAGTAAAGGTTCTGTTATGTTGAGCCCCTTACCACCGTGTAAGGGGCTCTTTTATGTATGTAGAAAACATAAAAAAGCCCTGGAATATATTCCAGGGCAGTTGCTAGCGCGTTATCCATTGCTAACCATCTTACCAATTATGTAGGTCGGCTATGCCGGGGATGATTATAATTTGGTTACGTTAGCGGCTTGTGGTCCACGTGCGCCTTCGACGATGTCGAACTCCACGTCTTGTCCTTCTTCAAGTGTTTTGAAGCCTTCTGTTTGAATTGCGGAAAAATGTACAAATACGTCGCCGCCGTCAGCCGTTTCGATAAAACCATAACCTTTTTCTGCGTTGAACCATTTTACTTTACCTTGCATGCACTAACATTCCCTTCGTCATCAAATGAAGTGAAGCTCTCGCCCACATTTTTGACTATACCACCCAAAGTTATCCATTGTCAATTGGAATTGATAATGTTTTCATGTATAGTTATTCCATATATAATACAATGGGTAAATAGTCAACAACTTTGTTCCTTGTTCATTAGAACTTGAACCAAAGCAGACTTCCTAATCATGTTTTAAACTACATTTTAGAGTCTGAAACGATAAATTGATAGACTTTTTTTGCTTTTGAGGGTTCTTTTCTTTATTTAGAAACTATTTAAATGTTCAAGAAGCTCTCGTCCACGCAATAAAGCATGTTAGACGAGAGCTTCTTGAATTTATTTCATACGATCCATTAGAACGCTATCAGGTGTATAGTTAGATTCTTTGGACAAGCTAATTTTGCACTTCCTGTTTTAGCGTTTAAATGTATTGTTTTGCAATTCACACTAAACAACAAATCTATTATTTTGAATCAGTAATTTCGCTTCACTGTTCATACCTACCTATGTTGTATGTCTTTCAATAAATACCGAAATATCATCATTTAACAGAAGATCCCAATTAGCTTTAATTTTATAAATGGGCCACTCCCACCATGCGATTTTCACCAACTGCTCGATTTCCTCTGGTTTGAATCTATATCGAATTATTCGCGCAGGATTTCCTCCTACAATACTATACGGGGGGACATCCTTAGTAACTATACTTCCAGCACCAATGACAGCACCCACACCAATAGTAACACCTGACAGAATCATCACATTATTCCCGATCCACACATCATCTCCAATGGTGACATTACCTTTAGTTGCAGGGTGCCCTAGTTTATACTGAGCTTCCGTAAATATATCACTAAATGGATAAGTAGTTAACCAATCCACCCTATGCTCTCCCCCAAGCATGATAGTAACATTATCAGCAATAGAGCAGAACTTACCTATTTTAAGACTTTCACTTATTGTATGACAGTAAATACTTGGATTTCCGTAGGTCCAATCTCCTATTTCAAAATTAGCATATATAGGGTTTTGATTTGTAAATACTATACCGTTTTTAATTTGTTTCCAATTCAATGCGCTATCTCCCCATTCTTATTCAAGTACCCTTTAAACTTTTAATTCATATAATCTGATTAAAGAAGGTTCATAGTTATAGACCACTGCTGCTTGGTAATGCTCAATAGCTCTCTGAATGTTACCTGTTAATTCATAAAAAACCCCTAGATTATGATGAGCTGCGAAGCTTCCAGTCCCTCTTACATTTCCTTCTTCGCCCGTATCACCTACATCTAGTGCCTTTTTATATAATTGTTCAATATTAGGAAGAATACTCTGGTAATTTTGAGGATCGCTAATCATTAATTCCAAAAAAAATAGGGCGGAGACAAAATAGAAATCAGAAGAATGCCCCATAAATTTTTCCTCATGATCAAAGACTGCTAAACCTTCCTTAAGGTTCCCAGAAGAGATAATAGCATACATATAGTTGACTATAATACTAGTCGAAATAGTCTCTTTATGATCCATTAACTTATATGCCTTCTTGAGATTATTGAATTCTTTCTCAGCATCTCCCAAGCCACGATATTCTTTAGCAATTTGATAATAGTAATAAGAAGTATCAGGATGCTCTTCAATTGCTTTTTGCAATAATGGAATATTTCTATCATGTTTCTGAGTTTCCATATATCCATCATGCATAATCTCTACATTTAATTTTACTCTGGGTAAATCGGACTGGATTTGTTCGTGAACATTCCCAACATACCGACAATACGATGGAATTATCCTAGAAATATAACAATGTTCATAATTTAGCCCGTCTTCAGAAATAAACTTGCTTGTGTGTTTAACCCTTCCAATTTGGGGGCCATCCGCTATAAAAGCGTTAATAATATCCTTACATTCATTGATGATGAACTCATCTGCATCCAAAATCATACACCAGTCTGTTGTAGACTGTTCTAATGCAAAATTGCGAGCATCCGCAAAATTATGATTCCATTGATAATCAAATATTTTCGCTTTATAATCAGCTGCAATAAGTTTGGTACGATCCGTTGAGCCAGTATCTACAATTACTATTTCATCGACATTTTCTACTGCGCTATCCAAACAACGCTTGAGTACTGCTTCCTCATTTTTCACAATCATAACTAGAGAGATTGTAGGTTTCATAAAATTATCCTTATGCCAGTTTTAGCTAAACTAATACTTCCATGAGTTTCTGATACCAGTTAAAATCAAGGCTCTTAAGTCTGAGCATGTACTCTTCAGATAATTCTTCTTCTCCTATATGATGAAGGAAATAAGCAATATTATATATAACCTCTAAATGAGTCTCATCAAGCGACAGTGCTTCATCAAATAAAGGAAGGACTTTTGCAATTTCCCCCTGCTCAAAGTGAATGACTCCGATCGTATTCAGAACCTCTACTTTATCCGCTACACAAGATAGGAACTTGACATTTCTTAATATTTCATCATTAGTCTGGGAAGAAGTAACTTCAAATATTTCTTGCTTATTAATATGACCATTCTTGATATCATTCATAATATCCAGAAGCTGATTGTTACAAGCAGAAATAATATATTGGTAAACTTCAAATTGATTTAAGATTTCATTTGGGACAACTTTAGATAGTCTTTCAAGTCCTTTGACTGCAGTACTATCTCTTGGCAAATTAACTCCCATGAAATCCAGGTTAACAAACCCACTATTAATAAACATTTCTTGTATAGATGCTAATGTAAAAAACCTCACATGTGTACGGTCTAGAATCCCTGCATCAGCATACTTCCATTTTCCATCCAACAGTTCATTAATAACGCTATAGTGCATTATGTTAGGTATACTTGCTAATATTTTTCCGTCAGGTTTCAGAAATTGACGCATATTTCCAAGTGTCTTCCAAGGATCATATAGATGTTCCAACACATCCCCAAAAATGATGTAATCAAAACTTTTTGGTGGGTATGGTAGATCTCCGTTCTCTACATTGTGTGGAATGACATCAGCAACTAGAGAAGCTATACTAGCTGAATTTTCGTTTAGCTCTATGCCATAGAGTAGGCTATTTTTGAATTTATTCTTGATTCCGAGCAGAGTTCCTCCACAGGCACATCCAACCTCAAGTACAGTTATTTGAGAAGACGCATCAGCCTCAATAAGATTAATAAGGATATCTCGCTTATGTTGCGAATAAATAGGGTCAAACCCCCATTTTTCTTCAAATTTTTTTGCGTTTTTTTCTAAAAGAGAATTAAAATAGGACTTATCCTCTTTAAATGAAGTGCTGCCATAATGATGGATAAATGTATCCTTGCATAGCAATAACTTATAACCATTTTTTCGCATGCGAATGGAATAATCGTCATCTTCATAATTCCCTGGCGAAAACCTTTCATCAAGCAAACCTATTTGCTCAATGACGCTTTTTTTGATAAGCATGCAAAAGCCAACTAATTTCAAGCGTTCTTCCCAAGATAACGGATTAGAGATATTGTAATCTTTAGCAAATGAATGCATGTCATCGATATTTCCATATGGAACATCAATTTCTTGAAAATAGGAAGAATTGTTTGTAACACATCCAACTGCCCCAATCTCATCCGAGCTATATAATGCTTTTAGAAGATTTGAGAGCCAGTGCTGAGTCACGATTGTATCGTTATTGAGAAGAAGGATTTCAGTACCAGTAGCGACCTCTATTCCTTGATTGCATCCTTCCGGAAACCCACGGTTTTCCTTATTTAAGATCGTTACAACATCTGTTTGCTGTGCTAACCATTCGGCTGTATCATCCTGAGAAGCATTATCAACTACAATGATTTCATATGCATTCTCATGGGTGTATTTCCGTATACTTTCAATACATTGTTTTGTGTACTCTAACTTGTTATATGTTAAAATGATTATGCTGGTTTTCATAGTTTACTCCAATACTATTTTTTAGTTATTGCACATCTCCATAAGGAAGGATATATCAGAGACGTAAGGGTAATTATCAACTAGTTTATTAAAGTAAGACTTCTTCCCCTCTGGTTCCGATATACAAATAATTGGATAATACAAATGTTTTTTTTCTGGTGATAGCTTTAAACTCTCAGCAAAAAATTCTAAAGCATCTTCCCTGTAACCTTGTGCCTCATGATAAAAAGCAAGATTTTCATAACTTCTATCATCTAGTTGTTGACGTGACAATAACAAAGAATAGTAATTCATTGCGTCTTGCATTTGGTTTACGCTAAAGAAATAGTTTCCAACGTCATTAATCAGCTTGGGATGATTCGTATAATTTATTAAATTATCAAACTCCTCATAATAGCCAAGCAAAAATAAGTCTTTAGCTAATAAAAACAACTCAGTCGAATAGTTTTCAGCAACATCATCACTTACTGTTTCTTTTTTTTCCATGAAGTTGTACAATGCATTTAACAACTCATTTTCACCGCTGCAATCAGATGATTTGAAAAACTCCAACTTGTCTTTTTGTTTAAAAATCATACAACCAATGATTAACTGACGTTGTAAAAATGAATCTTTTTTTATCTCTGAGGATAAATTTCGAACAGATTCCGCCCACAATTTCTTATTTTTATTTATCAGAGCATACCTAAGCTGATCTCGATCTGTTAATGTTACTTCATCACTGAGTAGGTCATAATAATGGTTCACCATACGATGATTTCCTAAAGCAAGGAACACTTTAAAAAGAATAAGACAATGTGACATTTCCTGAGTGTCATAATTAGCATCTAAAAACCTTTTTATAGATTGTTCATTGTCGTTTAGGCTTAACCATTCAAGCAAGCTAAATAGTACATTCACGTTCTTTTTATCCCTAAGAAGCTTTTTTCCAAGCCAATATACAGCCTCTTCATTACGACATAACCGAAAACTTAATTTTATTAATTGATTTACTGGAACATCATACCCGTAAGAAGGGTTTACAAGCCAAGCAGTTGCCTCGAACCGAGCCTTATAATCAGCTTTTTCAATAGCCTTTTTATAACACTCAATCGCTTTTTCATAAAGACCAAAGGATTCGTAATGTGCTCCTTTTATAGTAAAGTACTCTGGGTAAGATCTAAAATTAGATAGTTTTTCTTCCGTCAAAAACCAAGAGTCTTTTAGTTTGTCATTTTCGATATATAGGGAGATAAGCGCCATTAAGCAATATGGGTACCAAGCACTTGTTTCATCTGCCTCTTCAAAAGACTTTTCGTAGGCCAGCATTGCATTTACACTATCATCTGCAAATCTGTATTGATTTCCAAGAGTAAACCAGTCATAGGCACTCATGGCTTTTTGGCGTTGCATTTCCTCAAAAATCTTCATATTTCGGGTATGCTTATCTTTCTTTACTACAGTTTGCTCCTGATAACCTGTATGGTATATACAAAGATCTGTCATTTGTGTATATACTTTTGCATCTTCCTCTCCGATGCACAATTGTTCGTGTATTGGACGATAAAACTGTATCCCCATAAAGTTAGGGAACAATCGCGTCACAGGAGCAGTAGATACTTGTTCCATACTTTCAGAAGATCCTGAGTAATTTACTACAGTAATCGTATACCCTACATTAGACTTAGGAGTTTGTTGGGCTATAAAATCCAACCACTTGGATTCATCATCAGCAGATAGATATTCATCTGCATCCAGCACTAAAACCCACTTGCCAGTAGCAAAACGAATGGATTCATTACGAGCGGCTGCAAAATCATTACACCATTCGTAATCAAAAATAAGATCTGTATATTCACGAGCTATCTCTTTAGTCCGATCCGACGAGCCTGTGTCTACAATTATGATCTCCTCAGCGATATTTCGCACACTATCAAGGCACCGCGAAAGCAATGCCTCCTCATCCTTTACAATCATACACACACTAAGCCGCTTCATCTTTACCAACCCTATTCTGATCCTATAATTAATTCCTCTTGTCAAAAAACAAACTGTCTGGTGTATATTTGGCATTGTATGCTGCCTGTTGATCTTGAATTGTCCCTTTTTTTGCAAGCCATTCACTAGCTTCTACTTTAAAACTCTCCATCTTGGAAAGAATAGCTTCGTCGAAAACAGTAAGTTGCTGTATTCGTTTTTTATCTGTCTCAGTAAGTTTTTGTTGATTAGAAATGATTTTAAGGGAAATTTTTTCTCTTTGATCTGCATACTGGCTTAATTCCATGTAACTGACTCGGTGAATTCGCTCAATCAGCTCTATTGTGGCCCTTTCCAGTTGGGTTACATATTCCTGAACAGCACTCATTCAATCGACTCTACATTATGATTTAGTGATTTTATAGCTGTATCCCAAGCGCCTCTTAATTCTGTTAAATGGGAAATGACTTCTTCCGCAGGTATCACATTCTTTTTCAAGTTAGCATTGATGAGCTGGTGAAGCATGTACTCGTACACTTGGTAAAGAGTGGCGGAAATCGGATAATCATGATTTAAAGCAGCAATAAGTTCATTGATAACGGCCTGTGCTTTACACAAGTTCGTATTGGCTTTTTCATGATCCGTTTCCTCTATTCCTTTAATTCCCATTCGTATAAAGCGAATCGCTCCATCATACAGCATTAGCAACAGTTGGCCCGGTGAAGCTGTTTGCAATTGCGCTTGTTGATACTTTTGGTAGGGTGAATTAATCAATTCTAGATCTCTCCCTTGGAAAATTTGGTGTTAACTAAACATACTTGAAAGACTGGATGACGTGCTGTTGTATTTGTTCATAGCCGTTTCCATAGCAGTGAATTGCTGATAATAACGTGTTTCTATCATTGTAAGCCTATCTTGTAAAGCATCAATCCGCTTATCATAATCTGATAACTGGTCGCCTATTTGACTCTTTGGCTGGAAAGCTGCTGTTAAATCAGAACTGACTTTAGAGGTTCCAGCCTTATCCGCCAAACTTTGAAGAGCACCTTGATTAGTCTTCTTCAGCCGGCTGAATATACCATCCGAACCAGTATAGTTTGTTGAAGAAGAAGTATCCGTCTGGCCAAACAAAGCAGTTACGTTTTCAGGAGTGGTTTCCAAAGCCGCACGTAACTTCTTCTCGTCTACGTATAGTTTCCCTTTTTCACTATAGGTACCGGTTGTAATTCCGATCTGAGTCAAATTTATTTTCTCGCCACTCGGTAGAACTACATCTGTAATAATCGCTGATCTCATATCACTAAGTGTTTTGTCTACAATAGAATCATTTTTGAGCATACCACTCTTGGCTTTGCTTTCCCAGAGTGTAATCTCGTCTTCCTTCATGTCCTTTCTCTGGTCACTGGTCAACGGTAAATATTTACGATAACGTTCTTCACTTGTTTTTTGGTTTAATGTCGAAAGTGTATCATTATACGCCTCAACAAAAGATTTTATAGTGTTAACCATTGCGTCAACATCCTGTGAAACTTCAATTTGTGTTGACTGTCCTGTCGGTGTAGTTCCATTTAAACTGATTTCGACACCATTAACTGTGAAACGATTTGAAGTCTGTTCTGTTGTTAGACCATTAATTTCAACAATTGCATTTTTTCCTTTTACGACATTAGCTGTTTTGAGTCCGAAGCTTTGTTCAAGGAGTTCTCCACTTAATGTAATATCATTATTTCCTGTATTCTTATTAGTCAAAGAAATTTTACCAGATGAGGCATCATATACAGCGGTCACACCAGCTTTTGTGCTCCCGTTAATTTTGGAAATCAATGAATCGATTGTATCGTCTGAAGTGAAATTTATAGTATCGGATCCGACAGTAATACTATTCTCATTACCCGTGTATATATCTGACAGCTTTGTAGTACCAGGAGAGGCAACTACTGTTCCTCCAGAAGATACAACATTAGAAGCAGTCGCCAGATTAGTAACCTTGACATTTAATACAGAGTTCACAGATGCTCCAGTTGCTGTGGCAGTGAGCACATTAGAAGCTCCAGTAACGGTTGCTTTTTTTGAATCGATAGCGCTACTAAAACTAAAATTTGTTAATTTTTCATTAAAAGTGACTAATTTCGTACTTACTTGGCGGTATCCATCACGCTTCCATTCTGTCAGTTGCTTTTGCTGGTTCAGTTTGTTTAATGGAATACTTTCAGCAGTCATTAACTTTTTGACCATTGAATCAATATCCATTCCTGATGCCAAACCACTAATTCTCATTGTCATAACTAATCCTCCTGAATGTTAAGCTTTTTTATCAATAATAAGCCCGTTCATTTCCATTAAATTTGCCGCTACATCAAGAAGCTTTTCTCGGGGGACTTCCCGAATTAAATCACCTGTCTGTTTATCAAAGACCTTGATCATTATTGCGTGGGTCTCCTTGTGAATGGAAATCTCAAACTTTTTTTCCGGCCCCTGCACAGCTCTAATTACCTTTTCTAATTGCTGAATTGCTTTTTCTTCTTCACTAGACAATCTCTCGACCGATTGATTAACATTTTGCTGATTTATAGCTATAATTGATGGTTCATCTGCGACACCCTTAGGTGAGATAGATATCGCCTGTCCTGGTATTGGGCCAAGACCAGAAATACTATTATCCACAACTTACCCCCCTTATCGTGCTGAAGCATCATCAAGAACGTTTTTAGTTTTAATACTCTTTATATCGGAAAATAAGTGCTAATTATGAAGGGAATAACAAAAAAGAGACCTTGAAAATCAAGGTCTCTTCTAAGGAAAAAGTATAGATTAACGAAGTACAGACAAAATACCTTGTGGAGCAGAGTTTGCTTGTGCCAGCATGGATTGGGAAGCTTGCAGCAAGATGTTGTTTTTGGACAAGGAAACCATTTCTTTAGCCATATCTGTATCACGGATACGGGATTCAGCAGCAGTCAGGTTTTCTACTGTAGTACCAATGTTGTTGGAAGTGTACTCCAGACGGTTTTGCACAGCACCCAGTTTAGCACGTTCTGTGGAAACGGCTTTGATCGAATCCTCCACTTCAGACAGTGTTGTTGTAGAATCCAAACCACTGAAAGATGTAGTTGTAATAGAAGCAATAACAATAGTACTGGAAGCTTTATCATTAACTGTAATGCTTGCACCAGCGGTAATCGTGATACCATTGAAGGTAGTTTTAGTCATGATTTCGTCAATTTGGGCACCCAATTGATCCAACTCTTGACCGATATTATCTTTATCGTTAGTACTGTAAGTTCCGCTCGCTTTTTGAACGTTCAATTCTTTCATACGAGTCAGCATGGAGGATACTTCATTCATTGCGCCCTCAGCAGTTTGTACGAAAGAGATGCCGTCTTGAGCATTACGTTGAGCTTGCTCCAGACCACGGATTTGACCACGCATGGATTCGGAGATGGACAAGCCAGCAGCGTCATCAGCAGCACGGTTGATGCGCAGACCGGAAGACAGTTTCTCCATATTTTTACTTGCTGCATTTGTGTTCAGACCCATGTTGCGGTGTGTATTCAATGCCGGAATATTGTGGTTGATAATCATTGTAAATTTCCTCCCTGAAATGGTTTAATGCCCACATCCTTGTGGTATGAACGTCTTCACAGGTCGGCCGCCCTGAAGAATTACCGTTCTACAATATATATCGACCTCTCGCACAAAATTGTTTATAGCATTTCAAAATTTTATTCAGTAATCTTCCAATATTAATTGGACATATTCATTTTTTCACTAATTTTTGCTTCTCTCTCCCATTTCTAACATGGCATTCTTAAGAGCTTCAAGGTCCATAACTGCGTTTTGATTGTTATCCTGAATTGCATCAAAAATTTCTTTGCGATATATATCTATATCTTTTGGTGCTGATATACCTAACTTTACGTTATCACCTTCAACAGATAATACAGTTATAACAATGTCATTATGGATTACAACGGACTCACCTTTTTTACGGGATAAAACAAGCACTAAGATTCACCACCCTGCTCTTCATGTGTTGGCTTCGGCCACAATGCATCTCTTGTAGTATAATCAGTATGTTGTAAAACAATTTGTTTGCCAATAGACTTCTCTACATTGAAAATTAAAGGTGCAAGCAAGTTGACTGTTACTTTTTCCCTATTACTATGCCAAGTCACAATACAGCGAACTTCAATCTGCTCTCGATCTGTCACACCGATATCTGCAAGTGTATCATTGGATAGTTCAAACTCATAATCAGATACAAAATCAAATGGATTGATTGTAATAAACGTGACTGTCGCCTCTTCTACGGCGCTCAAAATACTGAATAATTCATTATGCTCTTGTAGCTTATATTCATGTAAATGCTCAAAACCGGGTAATCCCTTCGGAAAAACAAAAACCGCTTCTTCATCACGACATCTTATTCCATTCAATTTCCGGGTCATTTCTTATCCTCCTTAAAAATCAACAAAAGAGCTACGGATTTCCATCCATAGCTCTACAGTACTAATGTCAAAGATTCTAAAGGCTAACGCATAAAATCCATTAAAGAAGGTTGCATGATCTGAGCAGATGATTTCAAGGCTGCCTCATAAATAGTTTGGGCCGAGGTTGCCTGAATCATCAAACTTGCAATATCAGCATCCTCAGTTTTAGATTGCAAGGTTGTTAAATTCAGATTTCTATCATCCAAACGAGATTGCACAAGTTGTACACGGTTTGTCCGTGCACCAACCTCAGACAAACTAGCCTGCATTTTTGTAAAACGCGATTCAATATTAGCAGACTGGACACTAATAGCGCTATAGTTACCAGTTGTTAAAGCGGCGCTCAAGTTGTCCATAACTTTAAAAACATTATCCGCATCCGTTGAAGCTCCAAAAAATTCACTCCCAGGTGTATTTACCTGAAATGTGGATTGATCCCCTATTGCATAATTTACAGCACCTTGATCTGTATCAATTTGGTCATAACTAGTCGTGGTACTGGTGAGTTCATAGGGGGCCTGATCATATTTTTGGCCATTAAAAATATACTTACCACGGATTTGGCTGTTTCCAATATTGGTCATTTGTTCCTTAAGCTGATCGACCTCCAACTTAATTGCATCGAGTCCAGATTGAGGAACCGTTTCACTCGAGGCTTGAACCGTCAGTTCCTTTAACCGTTTCATGACATCTCCAGCCTGCTGCATAGTAGAGTCGGTAAAATCTAACCAACTCACGGCTGCATCTGCATTGCTGGAGTATTGCTCATTAGAAGCTAACTCAGATCTATACCGAAGGGCATAAGTTACACCTACAGGATCATCTGAAGGTTTATTGAGCTTACGTCCGGTTGTGATTTGGTTTTCCATTTTATTCATATTGCTGTAGTTACGGTTCAGGTTATTGAGCGTTTGCATGCTCATCATCCCCGAGGTTACTCGAATCGCCATACGCTACCTCCTACTAACAAAAATAGAATTAGAGTCCTACACGGCCTGTACTATTAATTAGCTTGTCCAACAGCTGATCGAATGTCGTCATAAAACGAGAAGACGCACTATAAGCATGCTGAAATTTGATCAGATTGGACATCTCCTCATCCAGAGACACTCCGCTGACAGATTGTCTACTTAAATCTACTTGCTCCGTCAGGAGCTGCGCATTCTGTGATTGACGTTCCGCTTCCTGAGTCTGAACCCCAAGCTGCCCGACAATAGAGCTAAAGTAGTCATCCACTGACGTTGGATTGGATAAAGCCGCTCCAAAATCAAACTTTACATTCTTCAAGTTAGCCATAGCCATAGCCAAAGCATTGTTCCCGAGTATCACCTTCTCACCGGTCGTACCCGTTCCGTCTACCCGCATTGAAGTTGCAATTTTATTAGGGTCATTTTGTATGTCAGGATTTAACGTAATATTACCAGCTGTAATCGCAGCACCATCTTTAGAGGTGAAAAAGGCATCCCCTTTAGTAGGAGTTGTGCCACTAATTGTATAACCCAACTGATGAAGGCCATTGATCCCTTGGACGGTAACTTTCAAATCGCTTGTTAAAGTCCGGTTATTATTTGCATTAGAGTAGGTAACCGCTGTATTATTCGGTCCTGTATTCAACACCGTTCCTTCAGGAAGCACAGTACCTTTAGGAAGGGTCACTTCAATATTTCCATTAGCCAGTGTATTCGCCAATTGATTCATCTGATTTTTGTAATCCGCAACATATCTGTCACGTGACAATACCATTCCGTAAACTTCGCCGCCAGTCAAGGTGCCACCTGTAAAAGCAGCCTGAAGGCCGTCTGCAGTTACTGGAGTAAGTTCGCTACCAGTTACAACCATTTGTCCGGCTACCGTTACTTGATATCCGTTATCTAATTGGGTAACTTGCACGTTAGCTAGTTTAGACAACTTATCAATCGCATAATCTCGCTGGTCTCTTAAATCATTTGGATTATCCCCTAAAGACTCCAACTTGGTAATATTGCCGTTTAAATCTGCTACAGATTGCAGAAGAGAATTCATTTCTGTTGTTTTTAAAGTAATATTACTAGTTAAATCTGTCTCCAGCGCATCAAGCTGCTTACTTGTTTGATTCAAGGCATCCGTTAAAGCCAACGTAGTTTCTTTAACAATCTTACGGTTAGTTACGTCCTGAGGATCTTGGCTTAAATCCGACCAAGCATTCCAAAAATTGTCCATTACTTTTCGCATACCTGTGTCAGAAGGCTCATTCATAATCGTCTCGAGCTTATTCAAAGTATCGTAGCGGATACTCCATCCACCTAAAGAGGAGTTTTCATTACGATATTGGTCATCTAAAAACGTCTGACGAACACGCTCAATAGCAGTGAATTCTACCCCTGTGCCCATTTGACCTCGTACAACAGAACGGTTCAAACCATAAGCTTCCATAGATTCTGAAGCCTTCATACTAACCACTTGTCTGGAGTAACCCGCTGTGTTGGCATTTGAGATATTGTGTCCAGTTGTATTTAATGCCGCCGTTTGTGTATTCAAGCTTCTTTTTGCTGTTTCTATACCATGAAATGTTGAGACCATATTTTCCTCCTTCAATTAGGCGCGTGTATCAAATAGTCCCGCCCGTACAGCTGATGTGCTTTTGTCAGCTGGACGCTGATAAACCGCTTCAGATTCCGCATAATATGACATACTCTCAATGGAAAAATCAATATAGGAAAGCGCCTGTTTTATGAGCTGTTGATTCAACTCATTTAATTTTTTCAATTCTCCAAGCGTATCTGCAAGATTTTTTTGAATTTGAAGGAGGCGCTGCTTATCTTCTATATCGAACACAAGACGAGACAACTCCGTAATATTAAGATTCAACTTGGATTTAATACCACGTTCCTGCAAAAATTCATACGCTGCCTGCAGGCGTTGTTCATCCAGCTGTTCAATGTGTCTGGACATCTTCGATTCCTGATTCATGACTTGTATGAGTTGCTCAACCTTATTTGATATCAGTGCTTCTTTTTTCTGAGTTCCTAATGCAATCAACTGCTCGTGCGCCTCTCTAAGCTGCTCCAGCGCATCCATCAAACGCTCTAAAGGCATATTCCTTCACCTAACTTTCGGAAGACTGCTTAAAGAAAGGTAATAGCTTCTCTGCAATTTTATCGGCATCCACACGATAGGTTCCAGAAGCTACTTGCTGCTTAAGCTCCTGAATTTTCTTAACGCGGTCTGCATCACTGCTGCGGTTCAGCATTTCCATTGCTTCTGGAGAAATGGAAACCTCGTCCTTACGGCGCGACTTCTTAAGCTCCTCCTGGCGTCCTGTTTCAATATTTCGCTGATATGGATTAATAGCTCCGATGCGGTTGGTCTCGTTAATTTTCATAACTTCCACCTTCCTTAAGTTATTTGATATGGTCAGAATGTATCAGACGACATAGCGTCGAACATGGTTCGTATTATGCCTTACTTCTTTATTTTGGGCATGGTTGCTAAAATAAAAAAACCGATAAGCTCTATAAAGATTATCGGCGGTATTTGAAACTTTTTGAATAGCTGAATGCGTATTTAATTCCCCTGTACTAGTTTCCGCGAAGTTTATCAATCGCGCTGTAGGTACCTGAGCCCATATTATTACTTTGATCCTGATTACTACTTTCGCGTATGGCCTGATTCAGGTCTTTAGTCAGACGTGTTCGACAAGAATCGCACATATGCCCTTCACGAATCGGTATCCCGCATACCTCGCAAGGATACGTCATATTGGGCGCATTAGCAATGGAAATACGTCCCTCACGTATAAATGTCGTGATCTGCTTAACAGAGACACCTGTAGCTTCCGAAAGTTCATGCATATGAATACCTTTATTCTCACGTATATGTTTGACACACTGTTCGTATTCAACCTCAATTTCTTTAATACAGTTCTGACAGATTCCCCTAACATTCATAATAAACAGCTTTCCACAGCGAGGACAGTTATCCAAGTTCATCCTCTGTAGCGCCCCTTTCCAATTTCCGGTCTTTTAATTGCTTTTATCCTTACATTACCTTATAGCGAAGAGCCCCGTCTATCAAATATTTCAAAAAAAGTTTTTTAGATTTAACACAACTCCACATTTCGTACGTTATCATAGTAAAAGCTATAATAGGGGAAGATTCAACGGACAAAAATCCTCCCATTTCTATGTACATTAATATGCAACAACATAAAATGCAGAGGCAAATAAGCCCTTCTAATCCAGCCTATTACATGTGAGTATTTATCGTCAAACATTACTCCGTACTTTAGAGAAAAAAATAAAATAAGCGCCATTCCAGTTATTCTCGGGAATAGCGCTTCATTATCATTAAACAGCTATATATGAATATGGTTAAAATGTAGAAATAAAATGAGGGAAAAACCGGGCGAAACAATCCTCAGAAGAATTCATGTTCACCTGTGCCCCGAATACAATCAAGAAAATGCTATAAATCCGGGGGATCGGCGTCCATACGAATGCTCCGCACATGGAGTGTGGGTATTCATAAATCTCATACACCTAACATCATTTCAACTTATAAGCTATCTGAAATTAAGCTAGATGTACCATTGGAAATTTGCAGCCCAAAAAAACAAACGACTTTACAAATAATTATTCAAAAAAGCATTGTTTTAATAGAGGCCTTCCCGTATACTATAGTCAAAAGCTTGGTTTAATAAATACATTTTATACAACAGTTTATAATGTTTATTATTTATTTGTGTTTGTTTGTGGTACTTGCAGTTCTTGGCCAACTTTTACCAGATTGTTGATTTTAACCAGTTCTTCAACAGTTACACCGTATTTTTCAGCAATAGAAGCCAGTGTGTCGCCGTCTTGAACATTAACAGTAATTGTTTTTACAGTTGTTGCTGGTGTTTCAGTTGTAGTTGTTGCTGGTTTTGTAGTTGTTGTTTGGTTGTTGTTCTCAGTTGTTGTTTGAGTCGGTGCTGTAGTTGTATTTTCAGTAGTTTCAGTTCCGTAAACTTTTGCTTCGAATGCTTTTTGCGCTGCTTCTTGCTGTTGAATGATCAGTTGTTCTTCAAATTGATCTTTATTTTGGTCTGAGTTGGATCTCGCTAATACTTGACCTGTAGCAAGTGGACTCAACAAAGATACTGCACCTAAGCTAACTGCCAACATGCTAGAAACTGCTACTTTTTTCATTACGTTTTTCATGATTTTGTTCTCTCCTCTTTTTAGCTTTAAATTTTAATTAACTGCTTTACTACTGAGCGAGACACTCCCAATGTCCGCTCTTTTGTCGTTAGCTGATCACTTATTACCAATCATGTTAGCTATCAACAGATAGAAATTGTACTCCTCTTTTCCAAAAAAATCAACCTCTAAATTGAAATATTCTGATTTCATCCCTCACTTCCTAACTTTTTGTTCGTCTCTATATTTTTATTATATACCTCTCTCTAGCTTGTTGTCAAATTCTGCTGATTGTACGGATTAAAAGGCTTCGGCCCTATCATTTGATCCTTCTTTCAAAAGAACTATAACCTTTTTTTCATAGTTTCAAGCATAAAATTATGGAATATAATAGAAATTTAGACTCACGATCTCGCTAGAGTCAGGCAAAAGATAGCCAAATGTACTCCTCGTTCTAATGCCTTTTCTCTCAAAACACGTGCACACGCCTGCAATGTACTCCCCGTTGTATAAATATCATCTACAAGCAAAATTGTAACGGAATGCATATGCTCCATTGCACGTTGAGATTCAGCTTTTAAAGTAAAGGATTTCATCAAATTCATCATATTGGGGTGAACAGAAAATGCATTATTCATTGTATTCATGCGTTCATTTTTTGATTTAAAGCTTTGCTTGCCTGTATCTTGCGGGCGAACAAGTAAAGGTAGAAAGGGGAGCTTATTTCGCTTTGCAATCTCTTCTGCCAAAATTTCAGCCTGATTAAAGCCACGCTCTGTCAGCCTCTTTTCACTTACCGGGACACAGGTCACTATATCTACATCCCACAAAGATTGCTTGAAACGATTACATTTATGACCTGCAAACTCATGTCTCATCGCCTGATAGGCACGGTTCATGATTTCGCCCAGCAGGGGGCCAAACTTTTCATTGCCGCGGTATTTAAACTGTCCAATCCATTCTTTCATCCTCGGCGTATAACTGGTTGCACTCCGATTACATACATAATAACGCACTAATCGGTCGGGCCTGACGCAATCTGGACAAGACGTCGGACGTCCACAATGTGCACAACGAATGTTGTAAACCCAAGAAATTTGGGTCGAGCAATGAGTACAAAGCCCAGTAAATTCGGAAAAATGACCTGTGAGAGTGCCGCAAGCAACACATGTTTGCGACTGACGATGGAATAACCAATTCAAAAACAAACGGGTTCTTGGAATCATCCCCATACCAAAATGCACCTTTCTTGGTAGTTTACGTACCAACATTGTTTCAGGTTTCACATTTCCAAAAAAACTTTTTTTATTTAATGCATTTAGTGCTTCACCAATTTCAGATATCCTTTTTTCCGAGCCAGTGCATTCATACGTTTAATCTGTTTAATCGCTCTCTTTTGACCACTAGTCCATTGAGGAGATATAAAAATAACACTACCACATGGGTCATCCTTAGATCTTCCCGCGCGGCCAGCCATTTGGACAAGGGATGCTTCATCAAAAAGACTGCTGTCCGCGTCTAGTACATACACATCACTCCGCGGAACAGTCACTCCCCGCTCCAAAATAGTGGTTGTAACCAGCACACGTATTTCAGTAGCCCGAAATAAACGCACCTTAGTGGTTCGTTCTTCATCCTGCGATGAGGTGCCGGCGATAGGTATATCAGGAAATTGTCTAATCAGCAGTTCCACAAGGCCTTGAATATGTGAGATTCGTGTCACAAATAGAAAGACCTGCGCCCCCCGTTGAATGGATACGTTTAGGCGCTGAACAAATGAAGCAGGAAGCTGACCTTTTTGCAGCCACTGATGCACTGGAGGAGTCCCCAAACGAATTGGGACAGGTAGGGGATGACGATGAAAACGAACGGGAACCTTGGCATGTGGCAGTTGACCACGTGCAGCCTCTTTCTGCAAGGGGCGCGGTGGCGTAGCAGACAAATAAATAAACTTTCCTTCCCGCTTACATACTGCTTGGGCAGCAAAGGCAAGCATTGGATCATTGTGATAAGGAAATGCATCAATCTCGTCAATTACAACCAAATCAAAAGAGTGGCGATAACGCAACAGCTGATGTGTTGTTGCCAGTGTCAGTTGTCCCCTTTGCCACCGTTCTGCACTCCCTCCATAAAGCGTCACCATGCTAACCTGGGGAAACGCAACTGCCAAGCGAGGTGCCAATTCCAATACCACATCACGGCGCGGTGTTGCTACGAGCGCTGTCCCTCCGCGCTCCAACACATGCTGTAAAAGCGGAAACATCATTTCCGTCTTGCCCGCGCCAGTCACGGCCCAGAGCAGAAATCGTTCGGCCGCAGAATCGGGTACTTGCCGGCCAGCAATCTCCCAAGCACGCTCGCCAGATTTGGGCGATGACTGCTCGTTGAGGGCAAGAGTGCTGCCATGCGCAGCGGCAGCACCTAATTCCTGGCGCGCACGCATGCTGCGCCGGAATAATTCGCGCGCTCGTTGCCATTGGCCTACCGGGTGAGAGCATTTTCGCACCCCTCCGGGTGGTGCGGCCAAAAAGCACAGCGCTGCTTCGGCGGCGGCACGTTGCGCAGGGCTCAGCCCCCAGCGGTCGAGATTCGTCGCCGGGGTTGCCTCTGCCGTGCGCGGTATGGTAGGTTTCGCTGTACCGCGCAGCAGCAGCGAGCACTCACGGCTGCGCCCAAGCGTGAGACATGTCTCGCAGTAGGCGCACGCCTTACGACCGCACGATGCGCAGCTTGTGCGGTGGATCTTTTCGCTGCCACAACGGTTGCAGCGGAGTTCCTGTCTACGCGCGGCAGACCAGCGCGCACGTGGTGCTGGAGCCAGACCAGCAGCAAAGCTGAGTCGGCCTTGCAGATATGCAAGTTGCGCAGCTGAACGCCAAGTATGCTCCAAATCCGGGGCTGCCTCTGCTAGCAATGCTTCAGCTTCAGGAACAAGCAACTGGCGTCCTGCCAACAAATGAGTCAGCTCGTTCGCTTGTCGTGTTAAACATTCCATATCCAATCCATTTACTCCCGTGGCGAGCTTCCGGTTTTGAATAGAACGTACAGTTCCTATTGTTTCTTGTTCCTCATTCCCATGTTGAGTGCGTGAAACCCATCCTTGGTGCCGGTCCCAAATGTAAATATTGTCTACTCCTCTAGATAAGACCCGTTCTCCATTAGAAGATTCAAGAACCAACTCATTCTTTAGCTGTGCAAGAGTATAGGCCCACCATTGTCGATCCCCCCACCGCTCCATCTCTGCTAACTCCCTAAATCCTCCACACAGGCTTACTCCCCAAGACAAGGGAAGCTCGTCTCCTAATAACACCCACCTTTCGACATCATTCTCCTGATGCTTATCTTGACACCACCACCATGTCATATCTACTCGAATATCCACAGATAATCGAAGATTCCAATTCCCTTTATATCTGACTGCATATACTGCAATTTTCATCTTTGTTCTCTCCTCTCATTCATCATTGTTCCTAGTTCTTATCACCCTGGAGAACAGCAAAAAAGCACACTTCCATGGCTATTAGCCTGAAGTGTGCTTCACATCAAACAGATTTCAACGAAATCCCTATTGTCTTGCATATGCAACTGTCTATAAATATTTATATCTGATTTTAACCACGATGTCCACAGATCCCTGTCACTAAGGAACAAGTGGGACGCCCGCCAACGGGTTTGCTGTTCTAAGATCAATAACAACCTGTTTTTCACCGCCTGACTTCGGCAAAACCGGGTTCCCCGGTGAAAAACGACATGAGATGACTGAAACATCCATATGACTATAGCGCACCAGCCGGGTCAGAATCGGTAGCGTATCGTCTATAGATTCATCATCCAGTACCGTTACATGTAGCGGCCTCCGGTGTAGCCAGGCAAGGATACTCAATGAACGCATCACCCATTCCACACGATCTCCATCATTGGATGTAATCACAATGTAGCGAGTCGCACGACGATTCAGCGATGTCGTGTGTGCATCTTCGCCATTGTGATAAGCCTGAACCGCCTGTCGTATATACATGAGATGCACGACTGCAGCTCCCACACCGTATATAAGCAATATCCAAACCAAGTGAGCCGTCACGAGGGTTCCACCTCCTCCTATAGCGACAATATATGCCGTATAACAGGAAGAGGTGTCACGGTTATGTACTGGACTTCCATACGAGCGGATATCTCGCTCTAAAAGAGAGGCGGTACAGCATTCATATCTAGGCAGCTGCATCGTCTAATACATGAAAAGACTACACTTTACAGCGTAACCCATCCATATTTGATGGAGTTAATAACTGCTTGTGTACGGTCATCCACTTCCATTTTTTGCAGAATACTGCTGACATGGTTTTTGACCGTTTTCTCGCTAATGAATAAATATTCACCAATCATCTTATTGCTCTTGCCTTCGGCCATCAGACGTAACACTTCTGCTTCACGACGAGTCAGCGGATTATTTTCGCCTGCAACAAACTTCACGCCTGCTTCCTTAGTATGACCTTCCGCCATAGCCCCTGTTTCATTCAGGTAAGTCATCCGACGAAGCTGCTGAATAAGCTTGCCCGTTACCTTCGGATGAATAAATGCATATCCTTCATGTACTGAACGAATAGCATTAATGAGGGACTCGGCTTCCATATCTTTTAACAGATAGCCATTGGCTCCCTTGCGCAACGTCTCGAATACATAGCTTTCATCATCATGAATGGATAAAATGATCACTTTGACATCCGGGAACATCTCCCGTAGTTTTTCAGTTGCCTCTACACCATTTTCAATTGGCATATTAATATCCATCAGAACAATATCCGGTTTCTCTACGTTGCAGAATTCCAACACTTGAATGCCATCGCCACATTCTCCGATGACCTCAATGTCGTCCTCCATATTCAAAATACGTTTAAGTCCTTCACGAAACAACTGATGGTCGTCCGCTAAGAGAACTTTAATGGGTGCATTACTCATTTCCTGATTTTCCATGTTGTTACTCCTTTCCCTTTTCCACGTTGGTTGGGATATGAATCACTATCTTGGTGCCTTGATTCTCAGCTGATTCGATCTCCATTCTCCCCTCGAGCAGTTCAACCCTTTCCCGCATACCAATCAGACCAAAATGCCCATGGTCTTTGCTTTTTTGCTGAAAAAGCTCTGGCTTAAAGCCCAGACCATTATCCTGCACAACAATTTTTACAAGCTGTGCCTGGTAGGTAATCTCCACAAGCACATAGGTAGGGTAAGCATGCTTGGCAGCGTTAGTCAAAGCTTCCTGGATCAGACGGTAAATGGCTGCTTCCATCGCGGAAGAGAGACGGTGTTCCTTGCCCCTTGTTTCAAAAAGCGCTCTAATCTTCGTTTTTTCTTCAAAATCCTGCACATATTTCCGGAGCGTCGGAATAAGCCCCAGGTCATCCAGGGCCATGGGACGCAAGTTGAAAATGACCTTTCGCATTTCTTCAAGACTGGAGCGAACTTGTTTCTTCAAGTCTACTATTTCGTCCTGAACCATCTTAAATTCCTGCTTGGCGATCATTCTTTCCACAATTTCCGTCCTAAGCACTAGATGCGCAAGGAGTTGCGCAGGTCCATCGTGAATTTCACGGGATATGCGCTTACGCTCCTCTTCCTGAGCCAAAATAATTTTCAGACCAATAAACTGCCGATTCTTGGCCGATTCAATGATCCGCGTCACTTGTCCCAATTCACCCGATAAATATTCCAGCACGACCCCCATCTGCGAACCGATAGTTTCGGCCCGCTCGACAGAAGCCTCGACACTTTTGGCCCGCTTTTGAAGATCATCTCTTCTGGCTTTGAGATACATTTCCTTCTCGCGAAAAATCATCACATCGAGTTGAAGCTGTGTCGCCTTCTCATAAGCCTGTTTGATATCCTCTTCCGAGTAACGGACGAAATCACGACTGACCTCAGTCAACCGAATTCGGGACCGCCGATAGTTCATTTCCAGCTGGTCCACTTTTTCGATCGTTTCTGCCGTTTCCTTTAATACGCTCTGAAGCTCTTGATTTAACGTAACCAGTTCGGTCCGGGCCGTGTCCAATATTTCGAACATCTGATATTTGCTGTTCTCCATCACCTGGATGGCATTTTTAATGACTCGGTCTATGATATCGGCTTGAAAGTCCACAAATGTTCTACTCCAATCCTAGCATTTCAAGTATATATCATACCATATCATGACTGGAGGGTGATGGTCTTCGTTTCTTGTTCCCATTTTACAGTCATTCCTAACTGTTCAGACACCAGTCTTAATGGGACTAAAGTCCTGCCTCCCAGTACAATAGGTGCAACTTCAGTGCTCTGACGCTTTCCGTTTAGAATCACTTCTTTTTTTCCTACAGTCAAATCCATCAGCACACCACCGCGCATAATGGTGATCCGCTGATCGCCCGCATTCCATTTGGCTTGTCCGCCAAATGCGTCCAGCACATACTTAATTGGAACATATGTCGAACCATTGCGAGTCATCGGAGCTGCATCAATCGTTGTTGGCGTTCCATTTACCGTCATTGATTTTTGACCGATCGTCATCTGAGCTGTTCCCTTTTTAAGTCCTTCTGTGCCGACCGTCCCCGGTGTATTAAAAGAGATATTATCAAAAGCGACCTTACCTGTCTTAGCGCGCTCATCCTGACCCTCGGCTACATTGACCACATAGAGACGTTTCAGCTTCGCCGGATAGGAAATATTCAAACTGCTCATATCTGCGTTAATCGTTTTCCAGCCGTTCCAGTCAATCACTTTGGCGAGATCAATGTATGCCGTTTTGCCTTGAGCATCCTCCAGCTCCGCACGCAGCCAGTTCAGACTCTTATCCCCTTTGACATCAATCGAGATGGATGTAGCTGCCTGCTCCAACGTCTTCCCGGATGTGCCATTTAATTGAGCGTAAGCATACATTTTGCCACTGCCGTTCGTCATGTCGTAGCTTAGCTCCAGCACTTTGGAATTGGCATGGTCTCCATCCCCTTGTACAACAGCCGCTGTACCGGTAACACCTTCCACATTTGAAGTGAAATCAACCGGATACGAAACATTTTCGAAGTTTTCCCAGTTATTTGTACTTGCCCCGCCAGCGGACAGGAAGACAACCGCACTGAAACCATCGTAGCGACCAATGGCATAGCCTGTTTTCACACCCGCATCCACTGTATTTACCGTAAGCTGATTATCCTTAACGTTTCCCTTAAAGCCGATGAACTCCCATTTGAGCGCATCTGATGTAATGCTGACACTCTGTCCATCTTTCGTCTTGGCCGTTATCGGTACTGCGATTTTAGCTCCTGCAGTAAGCGAGCCTGTCCCACTTCCTGCAGTAAGTGATGAAATTTCATCTGCTCCAAGCACGGTGACCTTGGTTGTCGCACTGGCTGAGCCACTGGATGCAGTTAAAGTAGCAGTTCCCGGTTTGGCCCCCTTCACAACACCGCCGCTCACGGACACAACAGCTGGGTTGCTGGACTTCCACGTCACTTGTACTTTCGAGGTATCAAATGGATTGTAGTAGTTGTCGTAGCCTTTGAAGGAGTAACTTCCGCTCTGACCAATCAGCAGCGTTTTATTGCCCTTGATGGTAAAGCCTCTGAGCGTTCCTTTAGGAGCAGTGGTATATACTCCCACTCCATTTACGATGCTACGTTGCTCTGTACCATATTCTGTATTGAATGTAAGCCCCGCTGTCGTATCTCCCAAATCACGAGTTACCATGGTGGTAGAGCCGCCACCATCGAGGTTCATCCCCTTCCAGACACCAATATCTTTCATCAGTGTTTGCAGCTCGCTCAAGGATACACCAACGCTGTTCCCATTCTTCTCAACGGCGATGACATAGGCATATCGCTTGTCACGGGAATATCCCAAAGCCGTACGCGCACGCGTCCCGCCTATACTTGTCGTACTTCGGGAGAACGAAGTCTTCTGTCCGTCATTTACTAATATGGTATGTCCACCGATCATCATTTGTAGGTTGGAAGGATCTACTTCACTCCCTGTCGATTTGACGCGAAGGTGATAGTTCGTTTCTACAGTCTGTCCCACAGTCAGATGCGCTTTGGCATAATCCGCTGCTTTACCGTGTGTACGCAAAATATAGCCATCCTGCGGAACAGTCATATTCAATGTAGCATTTTCGGAGACTTGCGTAACCACGCCATTTTGTACCAATATTTCAGTAGGCGTTGTCGAACTGTTTTTAGGTCGCTCAATTGCTTTCCAAGCAGATGTATAAATATACATAGCATTGGAGTGACTATAGCTGCTCCCACTCGTCTCAGGCGAGTATGAAGCCTTATTCATCCCTGCCAAAGAGAAGGAAGACCCATCACCAGCTTTTACTGTACCTTCAAAAGTAAATTGCTCAACCATCGGTGAGCCATCCTTCGTTACAGCAAAGGCATACATCCCTGTTAAATCAGAGGGAGTAGACATCAACACCCCTTTGGACACCTGTCCACCGATCGGTGCTCCCTCGCTAGAGGTATTAAAATAATCCCCGTTCACGCCAGCAACCGCACCGGTCTCTTTTGCCATACCGCCTGTACTCTGACGGGTCGTAAACTGTCCGTTCTTCCCAGTCATGACATCCAGCTTTACGTACGGATTTTGCAGGTCTACTCGAACGATATCAGCCAGCGCTGTTCCCTTGGACCCTTTAAAACGATATTTCAATAATGTTGCACCCGAAGTAATGATCTCCTCACCCAATTTTACCGTTGAACCGGAGGCAGCACTCGCGATTGGCGCAGATATCCAATTATTTAACGGGACTAGAACCCCAGTTCCGGCAACCGGACCGACCCATAATACTCCTGCCAGCGTTAAAACAGCCCATCTTTTAGCAATTCCTTTGCCATCTACTTTCACTTTGCTCTGTTTTCTATTACTTAAAAACATTTGGATAATAGCTCCCATCTTCTTTGTATTCAAACGGATTAATCCGCGCATGTACTCTACCAATAAACAAAAAAATCCTCTTATGTTAATAGACTTATTATAAAGGCAAAAGTTCCGAAATTCCGCCAACTAATTCATAAAATCCAAAACAGTGAATTGACGAATGCAATATAGGCGCACTATAATACACATGAACTAACGAGTTCATTTTAAACCAATTAGTTTAAACTCGATTTTATGACCCTATCGGAAGGAAGGATAATCATGAATAAACAACGGGCCATCATCATGCTCACCTTATCAATGAGCCTCGCAATTGCCGGATGTTCTACCGGAAAAAAAGATGCTGCTTCAGGTTCATCCGCACAGCCGACCGTTGTGCGCACTACAATCGTCAAGAATACACCACTCCATACCGCCTATGACTTGTCAGGCACCCTTCAGGCTTATGAAGAACGTACACTGGCCTTTCAAAATGGAGGTACCGTCGCCAGCGCAGAGGTCACTACTGGCACTCTAGTCCAAAAAGGGGCAATCATTGCCCGTCTAGATGATGCTGACTACAGGCTACAGGTTGCACAGGCAACGGCCTCTATCCAAGAAGCTTTAGCCGGTATAGATAACGCACAGGCTAACCTACAGGCAGCTGCCTCTGCCATTCAATCCGCCGATGCAGGTATTACGAGTGCTCGTGCAAATGTCAGCAAGGCCAACAAGGGTGCGCGCGCTCAGGAAAAACAGCAAGCACAAATCACTGTCGATAAGGCACAAAGCGCCTATAACAAGGCCAGGACGGATAGCGAGCGGACACAAAAGCTGTTTGAGGCAGGTGCAGCTACCGCGTCGGATAACGAGAACGCCCGCCTGAATGCAACTGCTGCTCTTCAAAATCTGGAGCAAGCAAAAGCTTCCTTATCTCTTTTGCTGGAAGGGGCCACAGCCGAAGAGCATCAATCTGTCCAAGCTTCCTTTCAGGATGCGATTGCAGGTAAAACTAAAGCTCTTGCAGCCAGCGAACAAGCAGAGGCTTCCCAGAAACAAGCACGTGCCAACTACGAAAAGGCCCTTGTCGCCAAGGACCAGGCGGAGCTGGCATTGTCACGCACCCGTTTAACTTCTCCCGTGAACGGCGTAATCTTAGACAAAATCGTGAATACAGGTGATTTGGTCGCGTCGGGCCAAGCCGTCTATCGCATAGGCTCCACCGACCGTCTTAAAGTACTCCTTCCCGTACCAGACAGTGAAATTAAGGATTGGAAAAAGGGACAACAGGTGAAGGTGGCACTCTATGATGAGACTCGTCATGGTATGGTGTCCAACATCTATCCTTCAACCAGCACCGATACGGGGCGGGTTAACGTAGAGATTATCATTGCCAATCCACAGCGAGACTGGTTACCCGGCCAGATCATTAAAGCTGCGCATCAGGTAACAGACAAGAATGGTATTCTTGTGCCTGCTGAAGCAGTCATCAATACGGGAAGCAAGCCTTTTATTTTCAAAGATATTCAAGGAAAAGCGGTTAGAACCCCTGTGGAGCTTGGCAATCAGGTTGTAGATAATCAATTGCAAATTGTATCCGGGCTTCGTGAAGGAGAACGTATTGTCATTAAAGGGGCAGAATCCCTATTTGATGGAAATGCGATTCAGTCGGAGGAAGGCGGACGTCCATGATTGAGTACATCGTAAAAAAGCGAAAAATAACATTGCTGTTTTTTGTCATGCTGATTGTAGTTGGAGGTTTCGGTTTTTTCCAGTTACCACAGCAGGAAATGCCAGACGTGACCATACAGAATGCTATGGTCACAACCGTTTATCCCGGTGCTTCGCCACAAAAGGTAGAACAAACCGTAACTAAAGAGCTGGAGAAACGCATCAAGGAGGTTGAAGGTGTTAAAACGATTAATTCGACTTCTGGCAACGGATTCTCCTCTATTCTAATCGAATCCAAAAATGGAGTGGATCCTCAGACAGTTTGGGATAATATGCGTAAAAAGGTGCAAGATGCACAAGCCGATCTTCCTCAAGGTGCTGAGGTGCCTGTTGTAAATGACAAGCTGACCAGCTCGTTTATCGGCTCTTATGCTCTGACCGCCGACTCATCTGCACCACTGTATAAACTAAATGATTTGACCACCACCTGGAAAGATCAACTTAATACGATTTCCGGCGTATCCAGTGTCAAATTCAATGGTCTTCCTGACCAAGAAGTACGTGTCCGTATCGACAATCAGAAGCTCCAGCAATATCAGTTGTCGTGGGGACAAGTGGCACAAGCGATCCAATCTCAGATCGATCGAGTTCCTACCGGTAATATTGAATACAACGGACGTACCTATCAACTCATTGTTCGTGAGACCGAAAAAGCTGACGAATTAAATCAGGTCATTTTGACACGTACAAAGGAAGGTAATCCTGTTTATTTAAGAGATATTGGAACAACTGAGCTGGCACATCCTGAGGCAGAATATTTCGCTTATGTAGAGGGTAAACCGGCCATTACGCTAAGTATTGGAGCGGAAACAGGCACAGACATCCCCTCTATGAGCGAAAAGGTCAATACCAAGCTCAAAGAGCTGGAGAAAACACTCCCCGTAGGTGTTCACTTACAGACTCTCTTTGTACAAAAGGATCAGGTAAACCATATCTTTGACGACTTAAAGCGTGAAACGATTCTGGCAATTGCGGCTGTTATTCTCGTTTGTATGTTGGGCTTGAATTTGCTCACCTCTGCTTTTGTCGCGCTGGCAATCCCTATTTCGGTTTCGATTGCCATTATCTTTCTACCTATGTTCGGCATTACTTTAAATCAGATTTCCGTTGTCGGTCTGATCATTGTACTCGGCATACTCGTGGATGATGCTGTAGTGGTAAACGATAATATTGAGCGCAGACTTACGGAATTAGGAGAATCACCCTCCGTTGCAGCTATAAAAGGTACCAAAGAGGTCATGCTGTCTATTTTGGTTGCAACATTGGCCACCATCTCAGCTTTCGCTCCACTGTTGTTTCTTCCCGGAAATGTAGGTGCCTTTATTAGACCCATTCCCGCCATTGTTTCTCTGACCATGTTAGCCTCTATGATCATGTCCCTCACGATCATCCCTATTTTTCGAGAATGGTATGAAAAGCGCAGACAGACTCGTCATCCTCAGGGGAAATCAAAACCAGTAGGCTTGCTCGGTCAGCAGATTCACTCTTTAAACAAGCTTTATTCACAAAAGCTGATGCCTAAAGTCATTCAGCGTCCCTTGCTGACGGCTATGGTTGGACTCATGCTTGGAACAGCTGCTTATGGATTAGTTCCCTTTACATCCGTTGAGCTTTTCCCTGAATCAGAAGACCCTCATGTTGCATTAAATGTAAAAATGCCTGTAGGCACTTCCATTGCGGAAACCGACCAGGTCGTTAAAGATCTTGCAAATTGGATCAAGAAGCAACCTGAAACTTCCAAGGTCGTTTACAGCGCTGGGGGGACTGCTCCTCAACTGTTTAGTGACATTAACAGTATGGGCGGAAATATTACTTATAACGAAACCGTAGGTCAGATTGCTGTCGTCGGTAAAGAGAATGTATTCAATCTTAACTCAACAGTTGATGCTTGGGAACAACATGTTAAGAAGTCCTACCCTGGCGTTACGGTTACCATGTATGTTCCTCGTCTCGGGATTCCAGTAGGTAAACCCGTTTCTATTCGTATTTCAGGTCAGGATCTGAATGAACTGCAAACCCTTGCCCAAAAAGCAAAGGAGCAGATCGCGACAGTAGAGGGGGCAACGGGTATCGTAGATGACATAGGAATTGAACGGTATGCTCTCGAGCTTGAAGTGAACAAACAAGCCATGGATCAGTATCTAGTAAGCTACACAGATTTGACTCGTACCCTCCTTTTGTTAAAAGAGGGGGCTCAAGTAAGTCAATTTGATACTGGAAGCAGTCTGGTAGATATCAAAATGTATTTGAATCATAGTAACGAAGAGCCAAGTAACCTTTTCCAACAATTAAGTGTAGTGAATGCAGCTGGAAGGCAAATTCCATTAAACCAATTAGTACAGGTTAAGCCTTCATTTGCTATTCAGCAAATCAAGCATTACAATATGGAGCAGACGATTACGGTCGAGGCCGATTTGAACGGACGAACCGCGAGCGAAGCCATGGTAGATGTGGAGAGTAAACTGGCACAGATGAAGTTCCCTGAAGGATATAAATGGGAGGTAGGCGGTGAAACATCCGATCAGTCCACCATATTCGCGGACTTAGGGAAGCTGGCGATCGTTGTAGTCTTACTCATTCTACTCTTGATCACGATGCAGTTTTATTCACTCTCCATTCCTATTATTATTATGGCAACCGTGTACCTAGCAGCAGCCGGCGGGATTATTGGTATTTTCCTGACGGGTATGCCTATCGGTTTTATGAGCATCATGGGAATTATTGCACTCGCGGGTATTGTTGTGCGAAATGGGATTGTCCTAATTGAATTTATCGAGGATGCAAGACATGAAGGAATGGAATTAAAGGAAGCCGTAATACAAGCAGCCGCTGCCCGTTTCAGACCGATTTTATTGACTTCCCTGGCTGCCATTGTAGGTATGATTCCGTTAGCACTATTGGGAAGCCTGCTCTTTAAGCCACTGGCGTTCACTGTCATTTTCGGTTTGTTATTTTCGACCTTGTTAACTTTGTTTGTGGTGCCGTCTTTGTATATGATCATGGCTAAGTACAAGATGCACCGGCAACTCAAGAAACAGCAGCACACAGTTATTACACGTGACCAACCTTTGTAATATATGAAGTGGTGAATTCCGCATGCTGTCGAGTTGGATCCTGAAGGGAGTATGTATGGAAAATAAAAAAAATGATATTTTACAAGCAGCCATCCGGCTGTTCTCCAGAAAAGGCTATTATTCAACATCTGTTGAGGAAATCGCCAAAGAAAGTGGGATGGCAAAGGCATCCTTCTATAAATACTTTCAAGGGAAAGAAGAACTGCCTTTGGAAATGTGTATCATTCTGGAGAATAACATTGAACAAGACATCCGGGCTCTCTACAGTAAACCTGATCTTTCTAAGCACGATAAACTGCACGGTTTTATTGTACTTTATTTGAAAAATCTCGTTGAAAACAAAGTGTATCTCATGATGGATCTTCCTGAGCCTTCCATGCTTATTTTTCAGAATGAACAACTCAATGGTGCGTTTGAACAGCACGAATACAAATTGTACAAATGGGTTCACGACTGCCTAATTGATATTTTTGGACCAGGCATTGAAGATCATGCATGGGATATAACCTTTGTACTGAAAAGCATTGTGTTCGAATATATTCGCTTCTTTGCCGATCGGATGAATGATGAAACGATTGAGCATCTAACACAGTTTATCATCTTCTTATCCAGTTCCTTGGCAACCAGCCTGAGCAGTGCTGATTCCGCTCCACATTTGTTCTGGAGCAAAAAAGGCTGGTTACCCGAGAGCGCACTAAGTAATCCCTTTGACCAAGGTCGTCAAATTAACGGCCTGCTCCACTCCCTGGAAGACAGTATACTGCTTTCTTCGTGGAGCACAGAGGAGAAACAGGAGTGTCAGCAAATTTACGCTCAATTAAAGGAAGAGGCTCTGAAATCGAACCCTCAAAAAGGTCTCTTAAAAGCTCTTTTTGCGTATTTGGAGCAATATAAGGAAGTACAAAAGGTGTGTCATTTACTCAGAAATTTATTGGGTCTCGCACCGATATCCGAATAGTGGTGTGAAATTAAGTACACTATGGCAAGTTCATAATTAATAGCAGAGCATATCAAAAAAAGACTGTCTCATGCATAGCATGAACAGTCTTTTTAGGTTAATACGTTATTCTGATAACTTACGAGAATTATAACCCCGCTTGCTCTCTCAGAATTTCCGCTTTATCTACACTCTCCCACGGTACATCCAGATCTGTACGTCCAAAGTGGCCGTAAGCAGCTGTTTGCTTGTAAATTGGACGACGCAGATCCAACATGCGAATGATGCCTGCTGGGCGAAGATCGAAGTTATTTCGGATCAGTTCAACGAGTTTTTCATCACTAACTTTCCCTGTGCCGTATGTATCGACGTTAATCGAAACAGGCGTAGCTACACCGATGGCATAAGCAAGCTGAATTTCCACCTTGTCAGCCAATCCAGCTGCCACGAGGTTTTTCGCTACATAACGAGCAGCATAAGCAGCAGAACGGTCCACTTTGGTTGGATCTTTACCCGAGAATGCTCCCCCGCCATGACGTGCATAACCACCGTACGTATCCACAATAATTTTACGGCCTGTCAGACCTGCATCCCCTTGAGGACCACCGATAACGAAACGCCCTGTTGGATTAATGTAGTACTTGGTGTGCTCATCCAGCAATTCGGCAGGAACAACTGGCAAAATAACCTTTTCCTTGATGTCTGCTTGAATCTGTTCCAAAGTGGTATCTTCTGCATGCTGCGTAGAAACCACAATAGCATCAATACGAACAGGTTTTCCATTTTCATATTCTACCGTTACTTGAGTTTTACCATCTGGACGAAGGTAATTCAGCGTTCCATCCTTACGCACTTCAGACAAGCGTCGTGCAATACGGTGAGACATAGCGATAGGAAGAGGCATTAGCTCAGGTGTTTCGTTCGTAGCAAAACCGAACATTAATCCTTGGTCACCAGCCCCAATGTTTTCTGTTTCCTTATCTACTTCAGCAGGATCACGGCTTTCCAGGGCAGCGTTAACCCCTTGAGCAATGTCTGGCGACTGTTCATTCAAAGAAGTCAATACAGCGCAAGTATTATAGTCAAAACCGTATTTTGCACGTGTATAACCAATTTCCTTAATCGTATTACGAACAATGGATGGAATATCCACGTATTCCGATTTGGAGCTGATTTCACCAATGACGAGAACGAGACCGGTAGCTACCGATACTTCACATGCTACCCGTGCATTAGGGTCATTAGCCAAAAAGGCGTCCAATACAGCATCGGATATCTGATCACAAATTTTATCCGGATGGCCTTCTGTTACAGACTCGGACGTGAACAAATGACGACCTTTTACAGACATGAATTTCAACCTCCCACAATTAAAATACATGAGGATTTTTAATAAATCCTAACATGGCATGGCATTATTCAGTTACCTTCAACTCAACAAATGACGGAAGATATCTTTTACACCTGATTAACAAAAAATGAACCTTTTCCGGTAGGAAAAGGTTGCGTACAAGCCTCAAATGCCATGATATCCTATTTAAAACAAGGTGTCAATTCATGTCATCCAAATAACAAAATTTGAAAATGAAGTGAGTTTACATGCGAACCATTATGATCCACATGTAAATAGCTCCAGTTTATACCTACTATTTGTTTAAAATCTATATCAATAATTACAATTTATAATGTACCAAATTCAGACAGGCTACGTTCAGCGGATTGTATCAATCGTTTAGTAATTTCTCCACCAACGGAACCATTTTGTCTTGAAGTTAAATCGCGCCACTCTACATTTTGATTCCTTGTAAAATCCCCTAATTCTGCAGCAAATTCACTGTCAGCATTCGGATGTATATGTGCATATTGAGGATTATAAACAGGTAACCCAAACTCGGCAGCAATTTCATACTTCAAATCATCTAACCTCGCACGGCTTTCGGGAATTAATCGTCTTTGACTTCTTGACGCCATCGTATGCACCCTCCACTCAATGAATTATTTTTCATGAAGTTAGTGTGCAGTGTTTAAAGTCAACTTAGCCAAGAACAATTTGCTATCCCAAGCAGTATTTAAGAAAAAGAGTACCTTAAACAGAGATAGACACCAGTTATTGAACAGTATAACCGCCTCGTACCATAACGACTAGGCCAAACTTCTGCCCTTCTTTTACTTGAATACCTCTTCCTTCTCTAGGAAACGATAATAAATGATTTTTTTCGACAGCCTGGTTATGAACAATTTCAGTTCCAGAAGTAATATCAATAGCACCACTGGCATCCATGCTGTACACAACAGCATTTCCATTACGTAAAATAAATTCTGCCCCAGCTTTGGCAATCAGTTTCTGACCAGGCTTTACATCAACAACCTTCAAAGCCTCTGTCTGCTCCACCGTTGAACTTTTAGCAGCATTAGAGGTTCCTGAAGACGTTGTATTAGAAGCAGTGGTGTTTGTTGCTGGAGCAGTCGAGTTAGTTGTTTTACTACTAGTGCTGCTTGCAGTTCCCCCACCTTTGATGGCCTGAGCAATTTTTTGGTCAACATAGCTTTTGGTTACGACTGGATCATCAGCTGTTCCAGGTTGTCCAGAACTGGAGGCTCCATTAACTGAACTGTTCATCAAAGAGCCAGCCACAATTCCTCCTCCAAGTAAAACAGCAGCCAACGATACTTTATAGCGTGATTTCATGAAAACCTCCTACTGCAGTTATAACAAGTATAGGTAAGCTTAAATTATTGCGCACTTGCTCCAGCGGAACCTTGCATAGCCCATGGCTTATTGAAAGCCAGCTTCAAAGTATCAATACTTGAAACAATATCTTCCGCTTGTTGTTCAGCAGTAGTCACTTTCAAATTAGCCTCGTAAACCTGAAGCTCAGTAGCCAGTCCAACATCAAATTGCTTTTTAGCCATATCAGCCGCACTTCTTGCACTCACCAAACCAGCTTGGATCTGTGAGTATTGGCTTTCCAATGCCTTGATATTGTTATAAATTGTTCTCACAGCTTCTTCCAACTGTCTCTTTGTACCTTCTGTAGCATACTGAGCTTTTTCAACATTAAGTTGTTCAGCTTCATATGGGGTATTTCCAGGAGTACTAAAGTTATAAAGCTTTAAGCTCAATTCAGCCAAATCCACTTTTTGCTCACTCAACCAAATGGCAGTACTGCTAGTGAGTACTTGGCTTACTTTTGTCTCTACATTATCTTTAAATTCAGAATAGACAGGCTTATCCTTCAATTCATAACGTTGCTCTGGTTTGTAGCCAATCAATTGATTCAAAGATATATATGCACTATCCAAATCTTTTTTAGCTTTATCCAAAGCTGCTTGATTTTGAGTCAACTGATTAGTCGCTTGGGTAACCTCATAATCACTCGACATTTGATTATCTCTCTTGATTTGTGCAACTTTAAGCTTGCGCTCAGCATCTTCAATATTTAATGCTGCCAGTTTGACGGCATTTTGCTTTTGAAGGAGCTTGTTATAAAGATCCTTCACATTATATTCAATACTTTCTTTGGTCATTTCCAGATTCTTTTTGGCAGCCTCATAATTAAGGTTCGTTTGGGCATAGCCTTTAAAAGCTTTATCTTGAGCCTCATCTCCCGCTTCAGCAGGAACAAAATCAATATTTTTGCCAGTTTCTTTCATGATTTTCCCTGCTTGATCGATACTCACTTCTCCTGTTTTAACTGAAGTACTATCAGCTATAGCCAGTTTTACTGCATCATCATAGGCTAAGGAGTCATTATAGTAAGTATCATAAGTAACTTTGGTCACAGGAGCTGTAAGTGGCTTACTGGACAAGCTATTAGTGTCAGTGGCGCTACCATTAGCTTGATTCGAAATGGTCACTGTTCGTGTAGCTTGATCCCAATTTACTTTGGCGCCTAATGATTGGCTCACAAAACGTAAAGGAACGAGCACCTGACCCTTTTGAATTTGAGTTGCTGCATCGAGCTGTACAGGATTACTGTTTTTATAAGCAAGTTTAGAACCAATATTCAAAGTTAATCTATCATCATTTTTAGATGCTATTACTTTTTTGGCTTTGCTGTCCCACTCTACTTGCGCTCCCAAGCTTTCAAAAACGCCACGAAGAGGCACCAAGGTTGTATTTTGACTGACTATCGGAGACTGTGTATATTGCTGAGTTACACCGTTAATAATAACCTTTATATCACCTGACTGAGCTCCTGCAAGATTAGCAAACGCAGAAGTAAGAACCAATGTGGATAGTAATGCCACTCCAAAACGTTTCATAATTTCTCTCCTTTGTCAATAAGACTAATAAAAGAAAAGGGCTCCAAAAGGAACCCTTTTCTCATCTAATTCAGTTAACTCAAAAGAGTTGCTCTTAAATTAGTTGTTGTTTTCAACAGTTACTGTTTTAGCAGTTGCATCATAGTTGATGGATGCATCCAAAGCTCTGCTCACCCAGAAGATAGGCAGTACAGTACGGTTTTTGTTAGTTACAGCTTTAACGTCCATACGAATCACAGAACCGTTAACAGTCAACAGGTTAGTGTTCAGTTTGATTTGAGCAACGCGGTCACCTTTAATCAGGGTAACTGTGGAAGTTGCTTTGTCAAACAGGATGTTTTGTGGGGATACACCCAAAGCTTCAGCTGCATAACGTACTGGCAAGTAAGTGCGTCCGTTTTCAGCATAAGCAGCTACATCAGCTGTTTTAGTTTCGCCGTTCACAGTGTAGGAAGTGCTTCCCAATGTGAAGACAGCTTTAGTTTTAGTAGCACCTGGAGCTGGAGTTCCAACAGTTGCGATTGCTACTTCAGCAGCTGCAGTGTTGTTGTCTTTCCAGTTTTGAGTGTTGTCAGTTGCGCCTTTGTATGCAGTGTAAGAAACTGCGCTACCTTTCAGCTTAGCAACGATGTCGCCTTGTGCTACAGTACGGTCAACAGTCAGCTTAGGAGCGGAGATTGTGATTGTACTTGGAGTAGCAGATTCGCTGTCGATGTAGAAGCTCAGACGGCCTTTGTTGCTTTCGCCGTAAGTATCAGTAGATACGCTCTTCACTTTAACGTCACCAGCTGTAACTTTTACTTCTGGAGTAGAAGCAAAACGTACGCCTGTTGGCAATTCCAAGATTACTTCACGGCTACCGTCTTTCTTAACGAAAGCTTCTTTAGCAGCTTCAGTGATTGTGATATCGCCAACTTGTTGATCGCCCAGACCGATTGTCAGGGTTGGTTTGGAAGCAGCAGCCAGAGTAACTGCTTGTTTCACAGTTGCAACCTTAACAGTACCGCTCAGACCTTGGCTACCAGCAACATCAACGTTCAGATCGCCAGAGAAACCTGGTTGCGTAGCAACTTCAACGTTTTTCAGTTTCAAAGTACCAGCATCAGTTGTGCTGTTAGCATTGTTGAAAGTCAATTTCAAAGTACGTTTGTCAGAGTCAGTGTAGGAAACTTCTGCTCCACCCAAACCGTTAGTGTTCTCCATAGAACCGGAGAAGTTGCTTCCTGGGTTATTGCTTTCAAAAGTTGACTGCCAACGAGCACCTTCAGGCAGACGCAAAGTTACAGTACGTCCTTTTACGAAAGAACCAGCAACAGTTTCTTTAATTACAACATCACCAATTTTTTGCTCGTCATGACCAGCAAGGATCGTTGTTGGAGTAGCTACGGAAACGCCACCACCGATTTGACCATAGCTACCGACTACGAGGGAGCTAACGTCAGTTGTTGCATTACCAGAGATGCTAACAGTTACATCGCCTTCTTTAGCACTGTTTTCATCATCAACATAGAATCCTACAGGCAATTGGAAAGATGTTTGAGCATCACTTACTTTTTTCAAAGACAAAGTAAGAGTGTCGCCATCAGTAGAATAATTTACATCCCCTGGCGCAATTGCTTTGTCTGTTTTAGAAGTAAACAAAATAGTCGCTGGGTTTTTAGGAGCAGAATCCCATTTGAAACCGCTAGGCAATTTCAATTTAATGTTGTTTGTACCCAAAGAACCAGCAGTTTCTTCTTTAACTTTCAAAGTTGCAGTAAAGTTTTCTTCGCTGGAAACAGTATCAGCTGCGGACAAGGATACTTGACCGGAAGAAACTACGTTTGCGATTGTTGCTTCACCGCTAGTGAAACCACTTGCAGAAGCTGCATCAAAAGTAGCTTTTACAGGTCCATTGCTAGGTCCGTTAACATTGATTTTACCAAAGTTCATGTAAAGATCAACGCTATCTTTGGAGTTAGTAAAGTTGAAAGTCACTCTTGCAGAGTTATTAGTGAGCTTCTCTACAGTCAAACCTTCACCTGGAACGTATCCAGTTTCTTTACGAGCTGCTTCATTATCATTGTTATCGCCTGGATCAATGTAAACACCCAAACCATAAGTAGAATCAATAGCAGTAGGTACAATACCAGGGGCAGTAGCGAATTCAAAGCCTTTAGGCAAAGTAACAGTGAAAGATTCACCTTTACCAACAGAAGCTTGGCTTACGTTAACTTTTACTCTACCCAGAGTAGTGTTAGAAGTTTGACTTGAACCAATACTTGGAGTATTAACAGCAGAATAGCTAGAAGCTGCATGGATTGCAGTTGGTGCAGTCAATGCTGCGATTGGAGCTGCAACACCAGCAACCAATGTTGCTGTTGCCAGCACGTTGATCATTTTTTTGTTAAACTTTGTCATAACCTTTTTTTCTCCTCCTTGAATATAAACAGAAATATTATTTTTGTCTTTTTGTCGGATCTTGTCACTCATCAGTCGTTACACCTCCTTTCCGAGCTTTATGAGAACCCTTATAAAATGATATCTGTGACAATATCACAGAAGCTTGGAATCTAGTTGAAAGAAAGCGTCCATTTATGACGTACTCCAGTATTATACAATGTGATAACAATGCAGTAAAGATTTTTTTTAGCGAATTTTGTCTTTACGCTTTTGTACCCCTTTGTTTCATACTCACCCAATTAGACGTAGCATGGGTCCAAAAAGTTGCGTCTGTTTCAAAAAAAAAATATTTTTTTTGATTATGTATTTCGCTTTCCACAGTCATAATTATACTATTGAACCTGTTCCTCCGTCATCCTACAACTTTTACCTTCTCAACCTTAAATGTACAAGGTTATTTTCTGTACATTAATCAGGCCTCTAATGGAGTATATTCGTAACGAATAATCCATAGAATACATAAAGTACATAAAGACTATAGATTCCTAAGAAATCTAATACTCTAATACACTTTAAATAGTAGAAATGACGGAGAACAGGAATATAATGTAAATATAATGAAACAAATTATTTTACTACATTAATCTTCGCGCCATCAGAAAGCAGACTTACGCCCTTAACGACAACATTTTGTCCCTCAGTAAGCCCCTTGGTTATCTCAACCTGTTTGGCACTTTCCTGGCCTGTCTGCACTTCTACCCGTTTAGCAATAGTACCCTCCACTACATATGCATACTTCTTTCCTGCCTGCTCCGTAATGGCGTCCTGCGATACTAAAATGTTTTTAGGAGCCTCTGTCTTCATATATACAGTTACAACCATCCCTGATTTTAATTCGCCAGAACCATTAGGAACCGAAATCTCGACAGGATATGCCTTGAGGTCATTATCCATTACCGGATTGACGGCCGACACTCTGGCTTCAATGCGCTTGTCTAACGAGTCCACACCTACAGTTACAGATGAACCCACCTGCATCTTCAGAAGCTCTGATTCAGAAACGTTGACCTTAGCAATGATAGGATTGGTATTCGCAATTGTAACAACTGCAGATTGTGCACTAACCATTTGCCCTTGGACTCCTGTTACTACCGATATAGTGCCGGAAATCGGAGCTTTGACTACAGCATCCACCAGTTGACTACGCGCTGTGTCTAAATTCGCTTTGGCTTGATTAACAGAAGCACGCGCTACGTCTATGCCCGTTTTCTGTTGAGCAAGACGTAATGACTTCTGAGCATTATTATATGTTGTTTGCGCACTTTCCTTGGATGTTTGAGCATTGTGCAGCGCGATCTGTGCATTCTCCACTGCAGTTTGAGCCTTTCGATACGTTATTTGGGACTGCTCTAACTCGGATTGAGATAGAGCGCCCGCACTAAACAACTGTTGGTTGCGATTAAGCGTATTTTGTGCATCACGTACGGAATTTTGAGCATCAACCAGGCTGGTCTGAGCTTGAGTAATGGAATTGTCTTGCTGTACAAGCGCACTTTTAGCTTGATCCACACTGGACTCTGACTGTTGCACAGATTGCTCTGCGCCTGACTCAGCCTGTTTTAAATTGGCCAAGGCAACCTGATATGATTCCTGGGATTGCTTAATCGAGTCCCGTATATCCTTTTGATCTATAGTAAACAATGTGTCGCCTTTGCTTACCTTTTGCCCCACTGTAAGGTTAATACCTTGAATCTTACCACTAATTTTTGGAGATACTTGAGCCGTCTCCTTGGGAGCAAAGCTTCCAATAATACCTGTTGAGTCGTTAATACTACCTTTGGCCACTTTGGCTACTTGAACCGGAATAGCTTGCTGCGCGGCAGTTGGAGCGGCAGGGGCCTCACCCCCACCGCAACCCGCTAATGCAACTGATAAAAGCAAAGTTGTAGCAATCAGAGCACTTTTTTTATTCATTATGTTTCTCCACCTCACCTTATATATGAACACTTTTTTGTAGTTTCGCTTCTTTTTTCAGTTGTCTCTTTGCCTGTCTTTTCAATTTCCGATTTTTACGTTTTTGTATCATATTATCTAGGATTACGTAGACTACCGGAATAAGAATCAATGTAATAATAGCAGCGAAGGACAACCCGAATACAACAACTACTGCCATCGGTGCTTGTGTTTCGTTACCACTGCCTGTAGCAAATGCCATTGGAAGCAATGCTAGTACAGTTGCCAGCGTCGTCATCAAAATTGGACG
Organism: Paenibacillus sp. ALE2; assembly: GCF_054113385.1. Classification (NCBI taxonomy): domain Bacteria; kingdom Bacillati; phylum Bacillota; class Bacilli; order Caryophanales; family Paenibacillaceae; genus Paenibacillus; species Paenibacillus sp. ALE2. The sequence goes on along the minus strand of NZ_CM134213.1, from coordinate 2,097,955 downwards.
TAACCGTTCAGACGCTCCATGAATAATGGCTTCATCTCGATCTTCGCCTTCTTTTCGAAGCTGAATTATAAAGTCAATCATAACAATCGCATTGTTGACGACCAAACCGACGAGCATGATATAACCGGTAAATGCTGATACGCTGAGGCTTGCTCCCGTTACAGCTAAACCGATAAGCACACCAATTACCGTAGGTGGAACTGAGAACATAATAACAAATGGTGTAAGCAACGATTCAAACTGTCCAGCCATAACCATATAAATCAGCACGACTGACAGCAAAATAGCTATCGCTAAGTTCATAAAAGATTCCATCATTTGTTCATTTTGTCCGCCACCCGTATCTGCACTATAGCCTTCTGGGAAGTGAGTACTTTTCAAAAGAGCATCTATTTTTTGATTAATGGTAAGAATATCCCCTGTTCCGTCGATATCAGCTGTAATCTGTACTTGACGGGTTTGGTTTTCACGAGTAACAGTATCGGGTACACTCCGTTTATCAATACTTGTTACTGATGATAAAGGAACATCAATCCCCTGCGAGGTGGTAATACGCAAGGCTTGTAGAGATGACAGATCATGGCGGCTTTGCTCTGGCAATGATATCTTCACATCAATCTGATCATCACCCGTACGATAGCTTGTGGCGGCTGATCCATTAAATGAAGTATTAACTGCAGATAAGATTTGAGTTGCTGACAAGCCATATCGACTAGCAAGCTCCCGATTAACGGTAATTTCATATTCTTCACGAACTGCACTCAAGCTACTTTTGACATTAACGGTACCCGGTATTTTTTTCACATCCGCAACGAGATTGTCCGAGAGTTCACGCAGGACGTCCATATCGTCACCTTTTAAATTAATGTTAACAGCCTTTCCACTCGAAAGACCTGTTGCAGATGCTAGTGTAATCTCTGCATCTGGAATACTATCAAATTTCTTACGAAGGCCTTCAACTACAGCGTCTGTTGGCTGATGCCCATCCTTCAGCGTTACATTTATATCTGCCGAGTTGGATGGGGCTGCACCTGAAAAGCCTGAGTTGCCACCAGAACCAACCGTGACTGTCATTTTATCCAGATCAGGAACTTTCAAAATTTCTTTTTCTATACCTTGAACTACCTTTTCCGTTTCTTCCAAGACTGTTCCATTCGGAAGTTTCACATTAATCGAAAATTCACCAGTATCGGACTCAGGGATAAATTCAGCCTTAACCAAAGGAACCAAAGCACCTGCCGCCACAAACATTAATAAAGTAATGATTAACACAGATTTTCTGTGGTTAATTCCCCACTTCAGTACACGTCGATAGCCACCCTTAAATTTCTCAAATCCGATATTAAACCACACAATAGGGTTAATACCTTTATAAGTACCTGAAGAGTAAATGGATTCATCTGGTATGGTAGGTAACCAACGCGAGCTAAGCATCGGCACAATTAGAAGGGATACCAGCAAAGCAGCGATGTGAGAGAAAATTACAGTTAACGCCAACGGTTTAAATAGAACCCCTGCAATTCCATCAACAAAAACAACTGGTAAAAATACTACAATCTGTGCAAGTGCAGATGCCATAACCGCATTACCCACTTGCTTGGAGCCGTCAATAGCTCCTTGTAGCATACTTTTGCCTTCATGTCGCTGCCTAAAAATATTCTCAATAATAACAACGGCAAAGTCGACGAAGGATCCTAACCCCAAAAGCAAACCGCTCAATGAAATAACATTAATGGTTTGTCCGGTGAAATACATCATCATAAACGTTGCTACGAAGGAAATTGGAATAACGATCGCAGCAATAATAGTAGAACGTATACTGTTCAAAAATAATAGCAGTACAATGGCTGCGATAATAAGCCCCAATATAGCATGCTCTATTAGCGAGTGTACGGAGTCTCTAATAGGCTTAGAAGCATCTGTTACCATTTCCAATTGAGTTCCCGCAGGTAACTCTTTCCGTATTGAATCTAAACTCTCCTTCACTGAATTGGCGATTGAAAGAGTATTTCCACCTGTAGCCTTAGTAACAGAAATATTAATACTTGGCTTTCCATTAAAGGTAGAAATAATAGTAACATCTTCGGTGGAGTCTTCAACAGTCGCAATATCCTTTAATTTCACGCTTCCCTTACCTACAGGGATTGGCGTTTCACCCATTTCCGAAACAGCCTGATATTCACCTTGTACCCGAAGCTGAATTTGTGTATTACCACGATATACAGAACCAGCAGACCCAGCAATGTTATTAGCCGATAGCGCTTGGCTGATTTGGTCCAGAGTAATACCATAGCTTTGTAGCTTGGCCTGATCTACAGTGATCTTTACGAGTCGTTCTTGGCCGCCTGACATGTTGGCTGCGGCTACTCCTGCAATTCTTTCAAGTCGCGGCTCAATAATATCTTCAGCAATCGGCTTTAGCTTGTTAATATCCTGGTCCCCTGTAAAAGCGAGGGTTATAACTGGTGTTGCGTTAAGATCCAATTTAAGTACGCGTGGCGAATTTGCCGCCTTAGGAAGAGAGCCTCTAACCCCATCGATTTTATCTCGCATATCGAGGGTTGCCTGATTTATATCTACTCCCCAGTTAAATTGAATCATGACCATAGATGTTCCTTCTGAGGACTCGGACATGATCGTATCCACATTCTCGATAGAAGCCAGATTTTTCTCAATAGGTTTAGTAACCAATTCCTCAACTTCTGTAGGTGTTGCATTTGGAATACTGGTCACCACTGCAGCATATGGCAGCTTCATATCCGGCATCTGCTCTACAGGAAGCCTTAACGCAAAAATACCGCCCCCGATTAACAAAGCAATAATTAACATAAATACTGTTACAGGACGGCGTATTGAAAACTGAGACATCTCATCACTCCCCACTCACTTCTCTATGTAATATTTAAGCACACACATCCTCTACTACGATGAAATAGGCGTAAAGTTTCAGATAAATGCGCAAAAAAAACATATATAAAAATAATAAACACATTTTGAGATAAATCCTTAAAAAAAAGCAATTAATTACAGTCGTTTAAGGCAAATCAAAAATAAAAAAAACGCCGTAATGCTTATCCAAAGTATTCATCTCACTGATATTATGGCACAGGCCCGTAATTCCAGTCAAATAGCTGATTTATAAAAAACATCCCTCTCATGTATATGAAAGGGAATTTCCATTTCGCATGGAGGGATGTTTAATAATTACAGGTTTTTGATTGATTAGATTTTAGGAAGCAGTTTTTTATCAGCCATAACTTTAGCCACAATAATCGCTGCATCTCCACGCAAGGTCAAGGATGTAGGGTTAAACATATAACCTTTTTTCGGATCACTTGCATCTACAGGAGACCCTGTGATAAAGCCTTTCTTGGCGATAGCCAATACAGATGCTTGTGCGTAGTAATCGATCTTGTCCGCATCTTTAAAGGTCTTGGACAGATTTTTCATGATCTTGTCATGATCTGTTTCCAGCTTCAAATTCAATGCCTTGGCGATAATGACTGCTGCATCTTGACGTGTGATTACATCTTCCGGCATAAAGATTCTTGGTTGCGAACCTTTGACAATACCGGCACGCGCAGCTGTTTCAATATAACGATAATCGTAGAGCGCATCTGCGGATATCGTATTTGGAATAGACACGTCGTCGAAGTGCTTCGCTCCACTGAAATTAAGTGGAATTTGCAAACCTTTGACAATCATCGACGTGAATTCGCCTCTCTTAATGTAGCTGTCAGGTCCAAAGCTATTAATTGGATCCATTGGGTTCATAACACCTTTAGCCAAGATCGCTTCGATGTAATCTCTGGCGTACTTGTGCTTAATGACATCACTATATGTTTCTCCAACCTTAGCAACTACATAGTAGCCGAAACGATCAAACGGTACTTTAATGGTATGTTTCTTCGGATCCACCACACCACCAATGTTCTGCCAATCCTTCAAATCAGGATCAAAAAAGAACACTGTCATTTGTTTCCCTGCATCCTGAGCAATACTGCTATCATACGTTAGCGTCAATGTAGCACGCTTGGAAGGTACTAGCTCGTTAGATGGGTCACGCCAGTAGAAGTTTTTGATCTTGCTACTGTCATTTTGCGATTTGTTTGCCAATTGATATGGATCGGCACCATACGTTACGGGATCGTAAGCATCTGTTTTGATATCATCTGCTGTACCTGGGTCAATCCAGAATACTGGACTGGACTTGGTAAAGCGACTTGGGAAATCTCTGTTGAAGTATCTACTTCCATCAGCAATCAAACTCTGCATGTCGGACAATGCTTTTTCAGTTTCAAATTCATGACGGTCTACCACACCATCTTCGCTATTCGCGATCGCAAAGTACAAAGTATGACCAGAGAAGACCTGGTTTTTGAATTGCTGTGGTTGATCGTAATCCCGACGTATCAGGCTCGTTCCTTTCGCGAAAGCAAGTGTAAGATTACCATCAAACACTTTGTGCGATGTTTTCATCGCTTCCATGTACTGCTCGCCAGGAATATTAGTAGGCACATATTTAACAGTAATGGTCTGTTTTAATTTTTCCTTGCCAACTGTAACCACTACATCAATTTTATTATCTTTGTTGGCTTTTAGACCTGTTACGATGGCTTTGTAAGTTTGTGGGTAATCCACAGTACCATCATAATCAGAGTCGAATCCTTCTTGAACTGCTGTTTCCTTACCTACTGTAACACTATCTGCATTACCTGCGTTTACAACAACTTGCACAAAGTTTTGATTCACGATCCGTTTTTCAGGAAGCGGACGCAAGATATCAAAAGATGTGGATTGACCAGATACTTGCAGTCGGAAAGTAGCAAACGGTCCGCTCTTGCCACTATTGTACAAGGTAATGTTATAAGCTACTGGCGTTCCATCTTGCGAAATAGTTTGGTTTTTCAATACAAAGCTGAAATACTTTTTGTCCGGATGGTAGTATACGAGCAGATCTTTTAGATCTTTGCTTGTAAACTTATCCGTAGTGGCACCAGAGTTGTATGCAGTTTTGGCGTCCTCTGCTGAGAAGAATTCGTTATTCAGCGTCCAGTTAACCTCACTGTCATCTGATCCCTTAATTTCTAAAATGTATTGATCTTTATTGGCAATATCACTTAACGAACCATTCACTTGATCCGCTTTACCCAAATCAGCAATACTGAAAGTACCAAAGATATTGATATTTTTCAGCGATGTTTTGTAGTTAGTGTCATCTACTTTAGTGAAATTTGCATCTTTTGCTTTCGGTGCAATTTCGCTATACTTCGGCGTATTGCTCAGGCCGCTAACGGGTGTAAAAGGAATAATTCCTTGTGTGTTTGGAGCAGGAATTACTGGAATATTCGTTTGTGTAAAGTTTACTTTTACCGTATTGCTATACTCGATACCTGGCTTGAACACAAACTTGATTTCATTATTTCCGTTTGCCAGTGCGTTTGCAGCCGCTGTTTCGGAGGAAGCAGCCAGCTTAAAGTTCGCTCCTGAGCCTTCAAGGTCAACTAATACGTTGTTCACATACAAGAATACGTTTCGGTTACTGCCAGTATAGTGAATATCCGCTGCATTACTTACATCCAGCAATTTACCTTTAAAATAACCCAATTGATTCAGTTTATAGGTGTTTAAGTTTGCACTCGATGTATTCAACGGAATTTGTTGACCATCATAAATCGTATCGTATTTCATGAATGGACCCTGCAATAAGTTTACAGTTGCCTTAATCAATTTGCTTGAGTCACCATTCAGGTAGAAATTCAGTACGTTTTGTCCTTCTTTAGGTAAAGTATCTACGTAAGCAACAATTTTTTTCACTTGTGTTGACTTACCATTGATTGTCCGAATCACATCTTGGGGTGAACCCACGGTATGAACGGATACACCAGAAAGCTCGCTAATTGAACTAGGTGTACCATTAACAATGATAAACTCCATACCTACAGGCACAGATGGAGCATCTGTAGTCTTGTTCTTCATAGAACTTCCCGTTAATTTCATAGCTTCATCTATGGCAGCAGCTTGATCAGACCCACTACCATTAATTCTACTTAACAGCTGATTATTAAAATCAGGGAGAAAGTTCACGTCGTCAATATAAGGCTGAGTGCTGCTGCGCAATGTAAATTGAACCGCAGATGCATTGGAGCTTGTTCCATCTGCAAACCCTACACTCAGGGATGCACGAATCAAGTGGTCAGTTACGATACCATCAGGCACAGTTACCTGGAACGGATATACTTTGTAACCACTGGATGTAACAACATTGGCTGTATCAATCGTAGCATCAATTCCATTGGTATCCCCAATGGCGCTACCGTTATTGCTTACATCCGTAAATCTGGCATTAATTTTGCTCACTACTGGATCAGTTGCTCCGGAAGGAACCAGAACATTACCTTTCAAAACCACACCGCTTGTAGACGATACGGTAAAGTCAGGCGAAGTCGTCAGATCAGCAGACACATTGCCGTCCTTATTCAAAGTCAGATCAGAAAATTCAGGTTTCCCCGTATAAATCGTAATCTCACGCGTAACCGTAAGAGCCTGAGTTCCGTTGTTCACTTTAATCGTCACTATATTTTTACCCGGACTGAGTACAACACTACCTGTTAGTTTATAGCCGGTATAAGAGGAGACATTATACGAATTACTGCTTTTTGTTGAAGTGAGCGTTACACTGTCAGCATTAGGAGCTGTACCTTGAATGACTACTTTCACGTCATCTGTGCCGCTATTTTTTGCATCTGTCAGCACTGCTGTCTGATTCTCTAGCAACTGCTGGGTTTGGCCATTCAGCGTAGCAGACAGATCATATAGCTTGGGTCCATCCTGATACTCAATGTAAATGGAATCCTTCATTTCGGCTGAATTTTGACTGCTTTGGAATGTAATTCGGTTCAAACCAGGGAACAGTTTAATATCTGAAATTTGAATTGTAGAGCCATTGACCGTAATTCCGCCCTTTTGACTCTCATTTTTATTAACTACTGTAAGGTTTGTTCCATTTTTGGAGAGTTGGAATACACTATAAGATATAGTACTTCCATTCACTCCGTTAATCGTACCGTTAACTGTAACACGGTCGGTGTTTACCATTCTGGCCGAATCCGCATCATATTTTTCATTTGGAAAAATGAAATAAGTTCCTGTCGCAGCATGAGCCGTACCTACCAGGGCCGCCGGCACCAAGCCAATGATGAGACCAACCGTCAGCAACATGGATAGCAATCGTTTCAAATCATTGTCCTCCTTTGATTCTGTCGCACCTTGGGGTACGTAATCATTCATTACTTTTTTTATCGGTAGCAAACATACAAAAAATTAGTAAATTCTCAAAAAAGGAGGGAGTTTTTTTACAGCAAACATCAAAAAAGCCTTCAAACCCGCGGTATACCGCTAAGCTTGAAGGCTTACATTTAAATTAAAATTATAATTTCGATCGCGTCTGGGAATCTGGCTTAGCCAACAACCGAATTAGTGTGTTAAGAACAGGACGTTTGGTTTTGCCAACGAGCCCAATAACTTCTGCCCCGATCTGTAGGAAGAACATCATGATACATATCACGACAAAGGTGACCCAGTTGGCTTCATTAAGCGCAGCCGACGATTGAATCACGGCTAATATACCGAAAAATACAGCAATACCGTAGATAATCAACACCGTCTGTCTGTGGCTGAAGCCTAGTTCGCGTAAGCAGTGATGCAAATGGCCTTTATCCGGTGAGAATATCGGTTTTTTCTGCAACTTGCGACGAATAATAGCAAAGAATGTATCTGACAAAGGCACACCGATAATAATCAATGGCGTAATAAATGATACGATAGCAATTTGCTTGAACCCAAGCATTGAAAGCATAGCCAGAGAGAAACCTAAAAATAAGGACCCTGTATCACCCATAAATATTTTTGCAGGATGAAAGTTGAAAAACAAAAATCCGATAATACTGCCCAACAGCACAAGGCAAAGCATGGCTACCATGTAATTGCCCATTAGTAGTGACATCACAGCGATCGTTCCAATCGCAATTCCTGAGACACCTGCAGCCAGTCCATCCAGACCGTCAATCAAATTGATGGCATTGGTCACACCTACGATCCAAAAAATCGTAAGCGGAATGGAAATCCAGCTTTCTAAGGAAGAGTATGCATCTTGAAAAGGTACATTTACAAAATCCACACGAATATCAAAAGCAAACACGACCATACACGCCACGGCAATTTGAGCCAAAAATTTCAATTTTGCATTAAGATCAAGACGATCATCGAGAGCACCGATCAATGTAATCAACGTACCACCAATCAGAAAGGCTGCAATAAAGTTAATATCCCGCGAGGACAGCATTCCGTCAGGCACAAAAGGTAACATCGCCAATAAGGACAACAGAAATGCCAAGAAAATCCCCAGACCGCCAAGACGCGGCATAATTCGGGTATGTACTTTTCGGGCATTCGGCACATCGACGGCTCCAACCTTCACAGCGAATTTCTTGACGAGCGGTGTCAGTAACAGCGCAAGTCCCAGTGCCATGATGAAACCAATAATATAGATCAATAACATTTGATCATTCGACCCCCAATTTTAAAGCAATGCCTTTTCAGATGTAACCGCATTGAATTATACTCTGATCAAAAATAAATACCAAGCCTCATATTCTGGCAAATTAGCGGGTTTTAAAGGCAGATTCAAGCTATTTATCACACTTTTGTGACGTTTTCTTTTTCACGCATCACTTTCACTGCGAATTTCGGCAACGCAAGCATTCTTTTGTAACGAGTGGGCTCTTTTAGAAGTCTATATAACCACTCGGCTCGTAGCTTTTGAAACAGTTTAGGTGCGCGTTTTGTTTTGCCTGATATAACATCAAAACTACCGCCGACCCCCATCATCACCGGCACACCAAGTTTCTCCTTGTATTTACCAATCCAAGGTTCCTGTGTGTCCGCTCCACGTGCTACAAACAACAAATCAGGGTTCGCTTCACGAATAGCCGCAATCACTGCTTCGTCCTCGTTAGGACCAAAAAAACCATCGCGCTTGCCACAAACCGTAATTCCGGGATAAAGCTCATGTACCCGCTGAGCGGTCGCCTGAATCACTTCAGGCGTCGATCCAAGTAAGTAAACTTTCCAATGATAGTTTTCTCCAGCTGCGAGCAATTCATGTAACAAGTCAAAACCCGCCACCCTCTCGGGTACAGGATGCCCAACATAGTTTGCAGCCCAGACCACACCAGTTCCATCCGGAACAATCAACTCTGCCTGTTTCATCACATTCATATACACTGGATCTTCCAATGCAGCCATTACCATAATCGGATTGGCAGTGATCACTTGATGGGGGCGGCGAGACTTCACCGCCTGAATTAATACATTTAATGTATCTTTCATATTAAGCCTTGATACCTGAACACCGAAAATCGGGACGGTAGGCACACTCGTAACCTTATCAACTGTCACTGTATCCATCATCCTTTGCGACACAAGTAATTAACGATATGTTGTGCTGGTAAGCGAGCCTCACTTTTTAACAAAGCAATTGCTGCCCCCTGGCTCTCAATCCATTGACTGCGCTGATCCAGCAGTCGTATGGACTCATTAGCCAGCTTTTGCCCATCCAGTGCATCTGTAGTACCTACAGGCTGGCTACCAACACGGCTGAGGAAATGATCAATTTTGGGATCGTAAGATATCCCCAACGGGGGCACCTGATGGGACGCTGCATAAATTAAGCTGTGCAGCCTCATCCCGATCATCAAACTACATCTGCTGACTTCCAAAAGCATCTGCTGCGGATCGGTAACTTGTTCACACATGCTGACAAGGCTTCCCGTCCCCCTAATATCCCCCAACAAATCCATTACCATCCTTGAAGCCTGTACGTCGTCAGGTAAATGGAATGGCAAGAAACGCAAGTGAACACGGCGTTCCGCGGCTAATCTTTTTAAGCCGTCTGCAATAGCCGTTAAATCGCGTTGTTCCTTATCCCAGTAGCGTACAGACACACCAACGACCGGGCGTTTATCCTCATCAGTCTCAGTTGCTGCATTATGCAGCTCGGAACCAGAGGGCAAAGGAAGCCCCATTACAGGGTCAGGAACAACATGAACAACCGGGCGTTTCAGTTTCATGGTACCCAGCAAAGCAGCAGATTGCTCATCTCTGACGGAAACATATTCACAGCGTTGAAACACAGATCGGATCATAGGATAAAATATCTTCCGCTGTACCGGGCCCATGCCCTGAGCGTATACAAACGTAGGCTTTCCAGCCCATTGAGCCAGTTTCAGAATCGCTAGATAATAAGGAATGCTTTTAGGGCTTGTAGCATCCTGGAGCAGACTCCCGCCGCCACTAATTAGCCCATCGCTGTTTTTAATCGCTCTCCGCACTTCTCCTAGGCTCATACGCGGAACAGCTTCTACTCCGTACATTTTCTGTGTCCAAGCAGGGTCAGAAGATAGAACAACAGGCTTGACCGTAATCCCCGCCTGACGACTCTCCTCTTCTAAAGCAGTCAGAATCGACTTGAGCACCGCTTCATCCCCACTATTGCGAAACCCGTAATAACCCGAGATTATTATCGTTTTAGCTGTGGTGACCATTTCTTCCAACATCCTTCCAGCACTTGCCACACGACAATTGCGATGATTCCCAGCACCAGACCCAATCCCAATCCCAACAGCCCGCGACTAAGCGAGAGTGCAGCTGGAGAGTGAATGTGAGCAAAGGTATCCACCATCGAGGCTTGACCAATAGCAGCTATGATCAGCAAATAGATTGCTTTGCGATATTTCAAAGCCAAGAATATCCCTGCAATAAACAGTGGGTGAGCCATTAAAAATTCCTTATTACGCGGGCGTACACCAAACGCATTCTCAAGGAAATTACGGAAAACCAGTTCTGTGTTCGACACCGTACCTGCGTTTCCAGTACGAGTCAAATAGTAGTAGCCTGCCGCTGCGATAACAGCCAATGCGATAACCCACAATACAGTAATCGGCGTACGTAACAGTTTGGAGATTTCCTCCCGTATAGAAACGCCACGATAAAAGAAAATATAAATCGCAGCCAAGAAGATCGGCAGAATGTGAAGCAAGCTTACACCTCTAAATTGGTTTAACACCAGACTGTAGGCAATGCTGTTCAACAGTGCAATAACAAAAGGCACTGCAGCCAGCGACAAGATCGCTGTCTGTACGTATAGTATAAGCGTTTGACTCAAACGTTGACCTACAGAAAGTTCAGGTCCCTGTTCACGTTTAATTCTGATCGTACGCACTGCAATGATCATTGCAACCGTAGGTCCGCTAATCGCTGCGAGCAGCGCCAAACCTTGTTCCATTAAGCTGGAGTTCAAAACATAAAGCCCTGCAGAGCCTACCAAACCGAGTGCAAATGCAAGCAGAGTCAATGCCGGAACGAAATAGGACACCATTATGGAGAAGAAAGCTAGTGCACCCAGTACGACGATCATTTTGAGATAGCGCTGAATGGAGGAATCGACCACTTGGAACGGTTCAGCTTGCCCAAGTTCAAACCCTTTTTTCTCCATTCGTTGTACAGCGTTGCCCGGTTTGTCTAAGCTGTGAATCAGGTTGTCAACCGAGTCTTTCACCTTGGCCTCAGCAACACTACGACTAGGCGCGGTATTCAGATACAACATGCGAATATTCCGATCCTTGGTGGCCAGTGCAAAACGATCGGCCAACGTTTCCACATCGAGCGTTGCATCTTTATCACTTAGTGAGTATAGACGCACCACATTATAATGGATATCGTAAGCAAGCTTATTGAAGCCTGCCTGCGGTTTTTTTAAGTTTTCGATAGCAGCTAGGCCAATATCATATTTGTTCAGCAATTTAGCAAATGCCGCTAAGCTATGCTCTTTCTCATTATCAGTAAAGCCTTTGACTGAATCACCTTCAAACAAAATGCGTTTTACACCATTTTGCTGAAAAGAAGCCAGCATCTCTTCCGTCAACTCCTGGTTATAGGGAAGGCTGTCACTCATGCGTGGAACAATAAAAAACCCTTTGCTCCGAAGCTGCTTCATAGCAATCGGGTCAGGCTGCATAGGCTTGAGATACGCATCCTCGGGGGATGTTTCCACAACAAGCCCCTCCTGTCCCTGATAACTCCACGGCTTTACGTTGATGCCCAAACTTGTAAACGTACGTAAAATTAACGGCTTTAGTGCCTCAGCATTTTCTTTGTCAGCGAAAACAACGTACGTATAATTCTCATTTGCAGGTGAAAGACGTTTTTCTAGATCCGCAACATTCTGAGTCGTATATGTTACAATACGGCCCGCTTTACGGAAATCATCCAGCGTACTTTCATACATCGCCATGCTGTTCACACCAGCCTGTTGTAAGCGGTCAAGCTGCTCATTCAGATAGTCCTGCGGATGAGCCTGATACGAAGCCGCCTCCGTCAAATCCCGATAATCGAATACAATCTCTACTTTTTTACTCGAGGATTCTGTCTTTACACGATCGGCGATGACTGGAATGGAAGCCAGCAAGCCAACAGCGACCAGAATCCACAACCATTTTCGAGAAGCCGTATTCCAATACTGCCATTTCTGATACACCAAAGAACCTCCTTAATATTCGGGATTTTGCAAAATTCAATGCTGCCCACTTGCCATTCTGCCCTTTAGGTAGGTCACTCATTGAATTTTGCAAAATCCTCCGTTGCCGGAATAAGCCTATTTTTCCAAAGCCTCTTCCAGGTTATTCTGCAATACAGAGAAATGACCTCCACGGCGTACTGCCCTTTGCCGTGAGAGGTCACCGATTACTCATTTCATATCTAATTACCTTAACCTATTCTATTATAAAGGGAATTTTCTCAAGCGTCTACGCGAGCCATAACAGCATCGACCAGCTGACCGATTCTTTGCTCCGCGTCTGACAGCGAGGAACCACGTACTGCAAAATATACTTTGATTTTAGGCTCTGTGCCCGAAGGACGCAGGCAGAACCATGAACCGTCCTCCAATAAAAACTTGAGTACGTTTTCCTGCGGAAGTCCGTCCAGGCCTTGTGAGTAGTCCAGTACTTTGTCTACCTTCACACCTGCAATCTCTTGAGGTGCGTTGCTGCGCCAATCCGTCATTTTGCCCTGAATTTGCTCCACTCCATTCTTCCCCTTGAGTGTACGAGACTCCAGCTTCTCAAGGAAGTAGCCAAACTGCTCGTACAGCTCTTGTAAAACATCATAGAGCGTCTTGCCTTGCGTGCTGTAATAAGCAGCAGCTTCAGCGATCAGCATGGCCGCCAAAACAGCATCCTTGTCACGAGCATAATTTCCTGCCAGATAGCCGTAGCTCTCTTCATAGCCAAACAGGTAGGTATACTCGCCAGTTTGGTCAAACTGGTTCATTTTCTCGCCAATATACTTGAAGCCAGTTAGCGTGTTAAACACTGTTGCTCCAAAATGCTCAGCAATAACTGCACCCATTTCGCTAGTTACGATGGTTTTGATAACTGCACCATTATTCGGAAGCTTGCCGGTTTCTTTCAGTTGATTCAGCAAGTAGTAAACCATAATGGCGCCGGACTGATTACCGGACAAGACCACATATTCGCCATCACGGTTTTTCACAACTGCCCCCATACGGTCAGCATCAGGGTCTGTTCCGATCAACAGATCTGCACCAATTTTCTCACCCAGCGCAATGGCCAGTTTGAACGCATCACGTTCTTCCGGATTAGGCGACTTAACGGTTGAAAATTCTGCATCTGGCTGCTCTTGCTCAGGCACAATATGCACCTGTTCAAAACCGATTTTTTCCAGCACACGACGAACAGGTATATTTCCAGTACCATGAAGAGGTGTAAACACAACTTTGAAGTTTTTGCCCGGTCCAGCTGCAATCAGTTCCCGGTTTACACTCACACTGGCTACCGTATCCACAAACGCTTCATCTTCCTCTTCTCCAAGCCAAACCAACAATCCCTGTGCCTCTGCTTCTTCACGTGTCAGACTTTTGATGTCAGCAAAAGAAGGAACCTCACGAATATAGCCAATCACCTTTTCAGCCTGATCAGGAACAAGCTGACCACCTTCATTATTGTATACCTTGTAACCATTGTACTCGGGAGGGTTGTGACTCGCTGTTACAACAATCCCTCCACTGGCACCCAAATGACGTACACTAAACGAGAGCTGTGGTGTTGGACGCAAGGAAGGGAACAACTTAGCTACGATACCATTGCCCGCCAGCACCAAAGCTGCATCCAGAGCAAACTCTGGCGAAAAATGACGCGAATCATGTGCAATGACAACTGAAGGTTTTCCTTCTTTGCCAGCATGCTGCTCTAAGATATAGCGAGCGAGCCCTTGAGTCGCACGTCCAATCACATAACGATTCATCCGGTTACTGCCTGCCCCGATCACTCCGCGCAGACCGCCTGTACCGAATTCCAGTTCTTTGTAAAAACGATCCTCTAGTTCTTGGTCGTTGCCTTGCAATGCGCGCAACTCCTGTTTGGTTTCTTCATCAATATAAGGGTCTTGCAGCCAGCTCTCAATGCCTTCTAATGCTTTTTTACTCAACTGCGTCATACGGAATTTCCCCTCTCCATTTTTGGGTTGTCAAAACAGGATCTCTATGTACACATGCACTCGGTTCAGACGTCGTGCTTATGTCGGCAGGGCTTGTCTATTGTGGTGGGTCTGATAAAGCAAACATAATCTCGCCCTCAGCTACTACCGTGTCGCCCACTTTCGCCGTAGCTTTCCCTTTGCCAAAAGCGCCTTTGGAACGAGTAATTTCCACTTCAAGTGTCAGCGTATCCCCAGGGACTACCTGTCCACGGAAACGGAAACCGTCCAACCCTGCCAAAAAGCCGATTTTGCCGCGATTGCTCTCTAGGTGCAGTAATGCGACTGCTCCGACTTGCGCCAACGCTTCAGTGATCAACACACCAGGCATAACGGGATAACCCGGAAAATGTCCAATGAAATGAGGCTCAGTCATCGTTACATTTTTAATGCCTACTGCTCTCTTCCCTTCCTCCAGTTCAATAATACGGTCCACCAACAAAAATGGCGGTCGATGCGGAATAATCTCCTGAATTTGATTAACATCCAATTGCAATTTGTCCATTTAGCTTAATAACTCCTCCCGCTTGCAGATTTCACTCTGTTCAGCCAGAGTTACTGCAAGCATAATATTACCCCGCTAACGCTGTATAAAAACAGCTCATCACGGCAACAATGTTAGATATCCTTCACCTACTGCAGAAGTGAAGGTTGAGATAAGGGGCTTTTTCCGCCGGTTACGCAACCAGAGGCGAGAAGAAGCCCTTTTGCTCGTGCTTGGTTTTACCCCGCAGTGTTATAAACTCCCCATCATTATACATTCATCAGGTGCAAAAAGAAAATTATGCGGAAGTACCATATTTGTTGCTCCTATTATGGAGTGAAGCGAAGTTTCAATTGAGTCAAGGTGAGCAGGCTACGGGGGATGGATCATTCTTCCGATCGCTGTTATCCTCAGATTTTCCATTATATAAAACCCGAAAGGGTTAAAATCCGAGGATAAAGGCGAACGCTATCGCTTCTTCAGAACGATTCCATCCCCTCCGCCAAGTTATTTTTGACTCATAGAGAAAGCCCACCTCAATAATACTCGCTTGTCGTGAAGGGCAGAGAAACAATCGGAGGACTCTGCGAATGGCCTACATTGGCCGCAATCCATGCGTGCTACGCTGGCGGCTCTTGCCGTCGGCGACATAACAAAACCCTGCGCCACTGGCACAGGGTTTTGTTTTCTATACTCCCCACACAATCGCGGGTGGTTTATTTTAATAAGAGTGGCCCTAATGGCGGGTAGCTAGCGGAGCGGGCAGAATTGTTTTGGAGAAGCACAGCGTTTGCCTTTATCCCCGGATTCAAACCTTGAATGCCTTAAAATCAAAATGAATCTGGGGATAACAGCAATCGGAAAAACAATCTGCACGCAGAGCGACCTTTCCCGCCCCCACTCATTAAAGTAAACTAAGGCGCAAATATAAGATCAATGACATGCTGCCAGGTTTTCCATTCAAATACGCCTGCCAGCCCTTGCTTACCTACAATTACATATCCTGCAATTAAGCCGCCTAACAGCGAGAACAGGAGCAGCAACGGAACTACGAAATAACGAGCAGTACGCCAGCGGGATTTAGTCTTTTCAGGCATCGGACGGGAATCAGATTGTTCTTCCTTCATCACCAAATCCTTAAGCCCTCAAATTGTTAGCCAGGTTCATCATGGTATCGCTAGAGGTTAATGCCCGTGCCGCCATTTGATACATCCGCTGGACTTGCATCATATCCGTCATTTCGCCCGCTAAATCCACATTAGACTCCTCAAGATAACCGGAACGCACAGATACGTCCGTTGGAACAGCACCTGCCACCCCTGCTGCACCGAATACGTCGGCTTCTGTCACGCCATTTGCTAACACAAACAGGTTATCATCCCGCTGTTGCAAACCTTCTGGACGCTGTACATCCATTAGCTTAATTCGCTGACCAACTGTCGGAGCGCCAGTTCCATTAGCACGAATCAGCAATTCGCCATCGGAGTTAATAGCTACTTTGGAACCCGCTGGTGCAGTCACAGGAACATCGTTATTATCCAGCACAGAATAACCTTCGGCAGTGGTCAACATCATCGTCTCATTATCATTCGGATCAGGAATAAAATGAAAGCTGCCATCACGCGTCCAAGCTTTTTGCCCATTTCCTTGGATTTCAAACAAAGCATTCCCCTGGATCGCCAGATCGGTAGGAAGTCCCGTCTCCTTGAGCGGACCTTGCTCCATATTTTTCATAATTGCGGCCGTTTTGACTCCGTAGCCCAAATTATAGCCGAGCGGCATCGCCCGTCCATTTTGGAGATACGTCGAAGGCTGTTGCTGCACATTAGCCAATACATCTTCAAAGGAACCTTGTTTACTCTTATAACCAACTGTATTGACATTGGCGATATTATCGGCAATTAAATCCAAACGCTGCTGCACACTGGCCATAGACACCATTGCGCCAATCATGGAGTTGTTCATCACTTACCCCCTGTTATACACGGCCTACTTCGTTAACGGCCTTGTCCAAGCTTTTATCATAAAATTGAATAACCTTCTGATTCGCTTCATACGCTCTTAACGCAGCCATCATATCCACCATCGACTGAGCAGCATCTACATTAGATACTTCCAGATAGCCCTGGCGAACAGATACAGTATCGTTAGCGGTCATCATTCTAGCCGTAGCACCATCCGTATCATTCAGACGGAAATTACCGTTGCCCTCACGAACGAGCTGGTATGGCCGATCAATAACACTAATTCCAAGCGTCGTTCCGAGCAACTGGTTAGATTGGCTGTCCACCAATTGACCCCGTTCATTTACTTTAAGCGCTGAGACAGGCCCCGTCAATTGAATTGGGTTTCCATTCGTATCCAACACTGCTGAACCAGTCGACGAAAGCAATGCTCCCGTTCCATTTACTTGAAAATGTCCATCACGTGTATAGCGGACATTACCATTATTGTCCCGTACCGTAAAAAACGCTTCTGGACGATAGGTGACTTCACCGTTAGCATTGATGAATTTTCCCGCCTGATCAAAAGCCATAGGTCGACCAGTAGCCGGGTCATTCACATTAATATTGGACTGTATCGCAAAATCCGTAGTTTGTCCACTATCCTTCAACGCTCCCTGAATGTAAGGAGAGAGGCTTTCCTCAGCAAAAACGCCAGTATTAAGCTTGCCGACCGTACGGTCCGGGTTATCAGGGTTTCCCCCCGTCATGGAAATAAGCATTTCGGGGAATGAGCGCTGAACGCTATTCTCCTGTTTATATCCCGTGGTATTCATATTAGCAATATTTTGCGTCACAGTGTCATGACGTCGTTGTTGTGTCATCATTCCGGCGGCCGCAGTATATAAACCTCTCAACATGTATTGTGCACCCCAATCCTATACTCTGCTCATCAATTATATGCTCGCATGGAGGCACTAAAGCCAAAATGCTAGGCAACCTGCCTGACCGCACACGAGTCTCTTATAGTCACTATCGGCAGATTAGAACTTTTTCTTAACCACATGATCCAAATTATCCAGCATAATTCCTGTACCTTTAACGACACAATGCATCGGATCTTCGGCAACCAGCACTGGAACACGCAATTCTTCAGCAAGCAGCTCGTCCAAACCGCTAAGCAACGCACCACCGCCAGTCAAAATGACACCACGGTCAATAATATCGGCTGATAGCTCCGGTGGCGTCTGCTCCAGTACAAACTTAGCTGCAGCTACAATCGCTGACACGGGATCTCTCAGCGCGTCCTGCACTTCTTCCGCGGAAATACTTAACGTTTTGGGCAATCCGGATACCATATCCCGTCCACGGATGTCCATCTCAGCACGTCGTCCGCTCGGATGCACGGTTCCGATAGCAATCTTGATATCCTCAGCCGTACGTTCCCCGATGAGAAGCTTGTACTTCGTTTTCACATATTTCATGATGGCTGTATCAAATTTGTCCCCTGCCATTTTAATAGAAGAAGCTGTTACAACATCTCCCATAGAGAGGACTGCAACGTCTGTTGTTCCGCCACCAATATCTACGACCATGTTGCCGCTAGGCTCAAAGATATCCATTCCGGCCCCGATGGCAGCCGCCTTTGGCTCTTCCTCCAAAAATACTTCTTTCGCCCCGCTACGCTCCGCCGCTTCACGAATCGCTTTTTGCTCCACTGAGGTAATGTTCGTCGGCGCACAAATCAAAATACGAGGGTGGCTGTACCAGCTTTTACCCCCTACCCGATTAATAAAATATTTTAACATCGCTTCCGTTACTTCAAAATCGGCGATGACACCATCACGTAATGGACGGATGGCTATGATATTACCAGGAGTACGTCCTACCATACGGCGCGCTTCTTCTCCGACAGCCAGAACTCTTTTTGTATCGCTTTCTATCGCAACAACGGAAGGTTCGTCAAGAACAACCCCCTTACCTTTGACGTGGATAAGCACGTTGGCCGTACCGAGGTCGATACCGATATCATTACTGAACATATTAAAAAGGCCCCCAAAGTGATATTTTAAAAAGCTAAGATTCGACAAGAAGCGGCAAATATATGTATAAACCTACGGTTACATGTCATTTTTCGTCTTGTACCATCTTTTAACATATCATACTTCAGGGGGTTGATTCAATGGCTTTGCCAGCCAATTCACTATATATTTTTAGGACTTGCCAGAAACAAGAATTCCCCTTCTTTTCCCACTCGTTTTTTTGTATTTAATTTTCGTCGCTTCACCCCCCCGCAGATGACGGATGGATTTATGGTATTCGAGAATGTGCTTCACCTGATCGGCAAGATCCGGGTTAATCTCAGGCAGCCGTTCGGTCAGATCTTTATGCACCGTGCTCTTGGAGACACCAAATTCCTTGGCAATCGTACGGACCGTATTCCTTGTTTCCACGATACAGCGACCGATTTTGATGGTCCGTTCCTTGATGTAATCGTGCACGCTCCCGCCTCCCTACTGTGGATAGTTTGGTACATTATATGAGGAGCGTGCCTATATATTCGCGGTTTGGTGGTAAGACATGCTTCGGAAGGCCTATTTATTTGGCAAAAGTAGCTTATGTTTACCTTATGCGCTAAAACTACACAAGAAAAAAGCAGGGAATATGAATTCCCCGCTTTGCATGCAAAGCTATGACCCATTTATTTTTTAGGAAGCAGACCTGTTGGATTCACCGGCTTGTCATCCTGGTACACTTCAAAATGCAGATGTGTTTTCAAATCCTTTTCGAGCTCATTGCGACCTGCTGAAGCAATCACATCATTTTGTTTCACTTGATCGCCTTCTTTTACTTTCAGATCGCTCAAGCTTTGGTACACTGTTTTGAGATTATTATCATGCGTGATTTCTACGACGTTACCTACCAGCGGATGTTGTTCCACACGGGATACTTTCCCACTCAGTGCAGCTCTCACTTCAAACGCTTGATCGTCGGACCGAGAAAGGTCAATCCCGGTGTTAGCGGTAAATGTTTTATCGTACTCTACCATAGCTGCCGCTTGCTCATCAGC
Organism: Paenibacillus sp. ALE2; assembly: GCF_054113385.1. Taxonomy (NCBI): domain Bacteria; kingdom Bacillati; phylum Bacillota; class Bacilli; order Caryophanales; family Paenibacillaceae; genus Paenibacillus; species Paenibacillus sp. ALE2. The sequence continues at coordinate 2,077,845 of NZ_CM134213.1, read as the reverse complement.
CGTCGCGTTTTCGTCAAAGAAAGGCTTAACGACCTGCACTGCGCTAGCATCTGCCACCGGCCATGCGATATTTTCCGACTGAGCAACAACCTCCACACTTTCTGGTTGTTGTTCGTTAACATCGGTACTCACTGCGCTTGTGCTTTGTACCGATGGACTAGCTGGGTCTGGTTTGAAAGACTTATGGCTAGCATCCTGATAGACCCACACTAAGGTTAGTATAATGGCTGCTGCGGCAATGTAGGCTGCCGGGTATGCCCACCTTTTGGACAACAGCTTTTTCCACGAAGACGGCCGTGAAGCTCTTCCACCCTGAAAGGTTTTGGGTGTATCTTCATGATTTTGGTTCTGGTTTTTATTTTGTTCACTCATTTGCTCATCACCTCAGTAACCAGTGTTACCGGGCGCAACTCTTTTATACTTCAAAGTTACGAAAAATTTACTAACTTAGAATACGAGAGGCATTCGCAAAAGAAATGCCAGTATAATAGTGAAGAAGAATCTGAGTGGCCGTATGGCCTTCCTTGGCCATTCCGTTGGCTCCCCACTGACTCATACCGACGCCATGGCCATAACCGTAGGTCGTTATAGCAATCCGATCCCCTTCGGTCTTCCACGTAAATTCAGCCGATCGTAGCCCTAGTTTGTTACGAATCTCCGGTCCCGTAAAGAGCGAACCTCCCACCTCAATCTTTTTGATGCGATGCCCTTCTGTTTTGGAGAGTATACGAATCTCTGGCATACTCCCCCCTCCAGTAGAAGCAGTGACCGCAGCACGACTCAATCCTAATCTATCGAACAAGCTCTGACGGCTCAGTGTAACGGTTTCTGTAAAACGAGGAGCCAACTGCTTGTCCCATGGACTGGACACACTTCGTAAATAGGGCACGGCCTTCGCCCATACATCCTCTGAATTTTCGGTATAGCCGTTGCTGGTAGAAAAAAAAGAAGCTGTAATGGGTTTGCCATCATATACCATGATTGTATCCTTGGTGTCGCGTACAGCCTGACGAATTTTAGTCAGATCTGCGGATTTACCAGAATGCTCCCATTCTCTAGTAAGTTTAGCTTTGGAGATGTAAGCCTGGTGTTTAACGGTATCTGTCACATCTGCGCCCGCCGGGGCACCACTGGTATCATCAGCCAACAAACGCCGGGTAATGAAGGTACGCGCGGCAATGGCCTGTGCCTTCAATGCCTCTTCCTCAAAGCTGGGCGGCATTTCAGCTGCTACTACGCCGACAATGTATTGCTCCAAAGGCAGTGTCTCCGTCCGGCCAGTAGACGTGACGTACACCCGCACGTCCGGCTCTGCCGCAGCCGGCACGCTGCGCGCTGGAGCAGCCGGTACGGCTGGCATCGGCGGGACACCCGGCAGGCGCGTAACGGGCGCCTCGCTCTTTGCCGCCGTATTAGGCTGCGCGGGTGCGGCTGTGCGGCTCCCAGACGGCAAAGGCTGCACTGCCTGACGTGGCCATGCCATTAGTGCGGGCACCGCCATGGCAAGCACCAGCACCCCTGCCATGGCGGCAAAGGGCAGCCATGGGCGGCGGCTCCCCCAACGCGGGGCTCGCCCGGCTACAGGCCGCAGATGCGGCTGCGGTCCCTGCCGCCTGCTTGCGTCGTATGTGTTACCGGGAGCTGTTCCAGTGTCAGGAAGCATCGCACCGACAGTGTGTATAGTGGAAGTCAACGCTGTGGTACGCCGATGGGTCTTGGCGATAGGCGGCAATGCGCCTGTTGTGCCTGGTTGCTGCTGCATAAGCTTATTTTTCTGCAACGAAGTTGCTATAGAGCCAGAGCTTTCCTTCGCAAGTGAGGCCTGGCGATGTTCCTTAGGATGATGTATTGGTATACGGATGCGAACCTGTGAATCTTTCATAAGCTGAAACCTCCATCAAAGGGTTAAGTGTCCGGCTAAAGTACACATATACTCCAGCAGATATTCTCAATCATATGAGGTCGTCCACTTTGATAGAACCGTTTTGAGAGAACTGAAAGAATGAAAAAGACAGGCAGCAAAAACACAAAAAAACCAAGTCCTTTCGGACTTGGTTCTAATGGTTCAAGTTAATACTTATGCCAATACGTTAAAGGTTAGGCGAGGGAAGGTTGAATCTTCTTGAACAGATTCCCTGACGTTTCTTCTGCCACAACGCGCTCTGTGCTGGCCGAATGATCCAGTTTGGATTCATCTACAGTCACTCTGTAAATATCCGCTCCCAATCCAGTCAGTTTCTCAGCCAAATGAACGTAACCACGATCGATGTGATGAACGCCAGATACCTCCGTTGTACCTTCCGCAATAAGTCCGGTCAGAATTAACGCAGCTCCTGCACGCAAATCTGTCGAGGTTACTTTCGCACCCGTCAGCTTAGCATTGCCAGTTACAATCGCCGAACGACCTTCGACCTTAATTTCCGCATTCATGAGATGAAATTCATCCACATGCATGAAACGATTTTCAAACACAGTTTCCGTAATGATGCTCGTTCCTTCAGCGGCAAGTTGAAGTGCCATCATTTGAGACTGCATATCGGTCGGAAACCCAGGATAAGGCAGCGTTTTAACATCAACGGCCTTTAGCGGCTTATCCGCAATGACACGAATACCATTTTCATCGGGTTGAATCGTTACACCCATTTCTTCCATCTTGGATATAACCGGTCCCAAATGATCGGATATCGCGCCTTCTACATATACGTTCCCGCCTGTGATCGCAGCAGCAACCATATAAGTACCTGCTTCTACCCGGTCGGGAATGACCGTATGTTTTACACCATGCAGCTTCTCGACGCCTTCTATACGAATTACGCCTGTGCCTGCACCGCGTACTTTGGCTCCCATGCCATTCAGGAAGTTGGCGAGATCAACGATCTCAGGTTCCTTAGCAGCATTCTCAATGGTAGTTACGCCCTCAGCAAGAGTAGCGGCCATCATAATATTCTCGGTTGCTCCTACGCTGGCTACATCCAAATAAACTTTAGCTCCGCGCAGACGACCGTTACTTTTAGCTTCAATAAAGCCCTGGCCCAAGCTTATCTCGGCGCCCAACGCTTCGAACCCCTTCAAATGCTGATCAATAGGTCTTGTTCCAATTGCGCATCCGCCTGGAAGCGAGATTCTTGTACGTCCCAAACGTGTAAGCAATGGCCCCATAACCAAAAATGATGCGCGCATTTTCCTAACCCACTCGTAAGGGGCTTCACAGGAAATTATCTTCCGCGCGTCAACACGAATGACCTCGTCTTGGTATGTAACGCCTGCTCCTAAGGACTCCAGCACTTTGTTAATGGTCATCACATCGTCTAGAGGAGGTGCATCCATAATAACACTTTCTCCTTCTTCTCCTAACAGAGAAGCGGCGATGATCGGCAGAACTGAGTTTTTGGCTCCGCTGACTTTGACACTCCCGGTCAATCTGTTGCCACCGCGGACGATAAATTTGCTCATCTATGGTTCCCTCCGCGCGTCATTTCTCTTTTCCATTTTTGAAAAAAAGAACATATTCCGCTATTTTCATGCCTTGCTTTTTCATTACATAAAAAAACAAGATTTTACTAATACCCTAACTGCCATCATACCACTGATTAAAACAAGTATACAAGCGTTTTTTTGTACTTGACGACCATTGCGTTCTAACTGATTGAGCCAGTTATACATGTATGGTTCTTTTGTTTACCATTGTTAACAATATGGCACGATGTTATTCGACAATTCCTGCAACATCCACAGTCATAAAATCATATAACCCGCCTACTTCATGTTAAAACAAATTCTAGAGCATCTGGCTCCAAGAGATGTAGTTCAACAAGAAACCAGAAACCAACTGTCCCAAAATTATAGCAAGAAACAAGTGCAGCAATCTGCCCTGCGGTCCTTTGGGTTGCCGGATTAACAAATCCAGCTTTAAGCTTTGCAAAGCCCACCAAGCTAACGCTATACAGACGAGCGATACGATCATGGAGATCAGCGCGGTCATACTCGCCGATTGACTTAACTGTTCAGCCAACTGCTGCTTCCCGTTCATCCGTAATTCCTCCCATCTGCGTCACAGACTTCTTTATAATACTCGGCGAGCGCCTAATATGCCAGTGCTATTTCTGTTTCCAGTACATTTATTTCGACAAAATGTGAATAATCACTTCTGTTTCGCGAATTTAAAAGGTACTAAATACCTAGCCATCAAACAAGAAATAGGACTATATTTTTGGAAAAGACAGCTAAAAAAGGGCTCGATCACAGTGATCGAAGGAAGCAAAGGCGTCACTTACCTTCTGCAGGCATTCTTGGGCAGAAGTTATGAAGTGGTCTCTTTGTCATTCCATCCGTATACTATGCCGAACCCTTTTAAAATTCCACTCAAAATCCAATATTAATTCTTATTGGTTCTGATACTTGTAGCATTCAATCGGTTAAGCGCCCGTTGCAGAGCGACTTCTGCCCGATGATGATCTATCTGTTCCTGCTTGCTCTGGAGCCGCAGTTCTGCCCGCTCCCTTGCCGCACGGGCACGCTCCACATCAATATCTTCGGAACGTTCCGCACTCTCAGCCAAAATGACCACTTTATCTTTGCGGACTTCAACAAAGCCCCCATTGACCGCGATCACTTCAGTTTGACCACCGATTTTAATACGTATCGGTGCAATCTTCAAGGGAGTGACCAAGGGAAGGTGTCCTGGTAAAATCCCAAGATCGCCTTCCGAGCCGCGAACACTGATGCTGTTTACCTGTTCCGTATAGACCAGGCGCTCCGGCGTCACAATCTCTAGTAAATACGTGCTCACTTGAATCCCTCCTGGAAGCTGTCCGCAGACAGCTCACTTCGTAAGGCTCGGCTATTCTCTGCCTGTATGTTTACAACGTTTTAGCTTTTTCAACTGCTTCTTCGATGGCTCCTACAAAAAGGAAGGCCGCTTCTGGAAGGTGGTCATACTTGCCCTCCAAAATTTCTTTGAAGCTTCGTACAGTTTCTTTAACCGGCACATATTTACCCGGGAAGCCGTTAAATGCTTCGGCAACATGGAAAGGTTGTGAAAGGAAACGCTGGATTTTACGGGCACGTGCTACCAGCATTTTATCTTCTTCACTCAACTCGTCCATACCCAGGATCGCAATAATATCCTGAAGCTCATTGTAGCGGGCCAAAATTTGTTTTACCCCTTGCGCTACATTATAATGCTCTTCACCCACAACGTCTGGAGCCAAAATACGGGAGCTTGATGCGAGTGGATCAACCGCTGGGTAAATACCCATTTCGGAAATTTTACGTTCCAGGTTTGTTGTAGCATCCAAATGGGCAAACGTCGTAGCAGGAGCCGGGTCAGTGTAGTCATCCGCAGGCACGTAGATTGCCTGAATGGAAGTAACTGAACCTTTTTTAGTAGAAGTAATCCGTTCTTGCAATTGACCCATCTCAGTTGCCAGCGTAGGCTGGTAACCTACTGCGGAAGGCATACGTCCCAACAGGGCAGAAACCTCAGAACCTGCTTGGGTAAAGCGGAAAATGTTATCAATAAAGAGCAACACGTCACGGCCTTCTTGATCACGGAAATACTCAGCCATCGTCAGACCTGTGAGGGCAACACGCAAACGCGCACCCGGAGGCTCGTTCATTTGTCCAAACACCATCGCTGTTTTGTTGATAACGCCGGAATCTCTCATTTCATGGTACAAGTCATTTCCTTCACGTGTACGTTCACCTACACCTGCGAATACAGAAATACCACCATGCTCCTGAGCGATATTGTTAATCAATTCTTGAATGGTTACGGTTTTACCTACACCAGCACCACCAAACAATCCGACTTTACCACCTTTGGCATAAGGAGCCAGCAAGTCGATAACCTTAATACCAGTTTCGAGCATCTCTGCTTGAGTTGTCAATTCTTCGAAAGAAGGCGCTTGACGGTGAATCGGATTTCTAGCCGTTTCACTCATATCAGCACCATTATCAATTGGCGTTCCAAGCACGTTAAATACACGTCCAAGAGTAGCTTCGCCGACAGGTACCGAGATAGGCGCTCCCAGATCTATTGCTTCAGCTCCACGAACCAAACCATCTGTGGAAGACATGGCAATACAACGCACACGGTTGTCACCTAGATGTTTTGAAGCTTCGAGCGTCAGATCAATTTTGACTCCGCTCTCCAGCACAGTCCCAATATGAATGGCATTCAGAATTTCCGGAAGCTGCCCACGTTCAAACTCAACGTCGACAACCGGACCCATGATGCTCACTACGCGTCCTTTGTTCATCTTTTGGTTTCCCTCCTACAAGCTTGCACAGCCGCAAATCCGAACCATTCTGATTGGTTTTGCGCCCGCAATTTATCATAATAGTGTAGACCCTGTTATAAAACAGTCGCAAGAAGTCGCATTAAGACTGAGCGTTAGCCCCTGCGACAATTTCCGTAATTTCCTGGGTAATAGCCGCTTGACGAGCACGGTTATAGGTTAAGGAAAGCTCTCCAATCAACTTGGTAGCATTCTTCGTAGCTGATCCCATTGCCGTCATCTTCGCTCCCAGCTCACTTGCTTTACCATCCAGCAAAGCGCCGTAAATGAGCGTTTCCGCGTAACGCGGCAGCAATACTTCAAGCACACCTTCTGGTGAAGGTTCATACTCATAGTTAATTGAGGATGAAGTCGTAGCAGAATCCGGTGTTGCCATCGGTAACAAACGATCAACTGTTGGAATTTGAGTCAATGCGTTGACAAAGCGGTTATAGCATAGATAAAGCTCATCAAATTCTTTAAGTTCAAAGCCTTGTACTGCCTTGCTAGCAATCGTTTTGATATCTGCAAATGCAGGTGTATCTGACAGATCTGTTACCGATTCAGCGATAGGAAATTCACGACGTCTGAAATAATCCCGTCCTTTTCGCCCAATGATGAAAATCATAAATTCATCCTGTGAACGGTGACGTTCAGCAATCGTCTGCGTAACCTGTCGCAAAATATTGGCGTTGTAACCACCAGCCAGACCACGATCAGATGTAATGATGAGATAAGCCGTCTTTTTAACTGGACGCGTCTCTAGCATTGGATGCTTGATGTTATTCGCTCCAGAAGCAATGCTACTCACAACTTCTTTAAGCTTTTCCGAGTAAGGACGAGCCGATTCCGCTTTTTCCTGAGCTTTTCTCAGCTTGGATGCAGCGACCATTTCCATTGCTTTCGTGATCTGCTTCGTACTCTGCACACTTTTAATCTGACGTTTAATCTCGCGCATACCTTTTGCCATGATTTCACCACCTTCAAGCTTTGACAAAGCCAAAGCTAACTTCGTAAGATTCAAATCCAGCCGGACATATGTTAAAGGGCCTGTTAGTGAGGGTAAAACATGCCAAGGAAGCCACAACCCAGAGGGTACGCTTCCTTAGGACATCTTTCATCATAAACAGGCAAATTCCAATGTATTAAACCGACGTGGCGAATGATTTTTTGAATTTCTCGATAGCTGCCTTCAAAGCTGCTTCATTATCAGCAACCAAATCTTTCGTGTCGCGGATAGATTGAAGCACATCCTGATGATCGGACTCCATGAAAGACAGGAAGTCTTTTTCAAAACGTTTTACATCCGCTACAGGAATATCATCGAGGAAGCCTTTTACAGCAGTATACAAGCTCACTACTTGTTGCTCTACAGCAAGCGGTTGGTTAACACCTTGTTTCAAAATTTCCATCATGCGTGCACCGCGATCGAGACGGGCTTTGGTGGATTTATCCAAGTCGGACCCGAATTGGGAGAACGCTTGAAGCTCACGATATTGAGCGAGATCCAGACGCAGGGAACCTGCAACCTTTTTCATCGCTTTAATCTGAGCGGAGCCACCTACACGAGATACGGAAATACCTACGTTGATCGCCGGACGTTGCCCTGCATAGAACAAGTCAGCTTCCAGGAAGATCTGTCCATCCGTGATGGAAATAACGTTAGTTGGAATATACGCAGAAACGTCGGAAGCCTGTGTCTCGATGAACGGCAATGCGGTAAGTGATCCGCCACCGAGCTCATCATTCAGCTTCGCTGCACGTTCCAGCAAGCGAGAGTGCAGGTAGAAAACGTCACCCGGATATGCTTCACGACCCGGTGGACGACGCAGCAACAGGGAAAGTTCCCGGTAAGCAGACGCTTGTTTAGTCAAGTCATCATAAACAACGAGGACGTGCTCGCCTTTGTACATAAAGTACTCACCCATGGCACAGCCAGAGTAAGGAGCAATGTACAGCAATGGTGATGGTTCGGAAGCAGATGCCGTAACGACAATCGTGTATTCCAGCGCACCATGACGACGCAATGTTTCAACAACTTGAGCAACCGTGGATTGTTTTTGACCAATAGCAACATAAATACATTTCATGCCGTTGCCTTTTTGGTTCAAAATAGCATCAATTGCGATAGAAGTTTTACCCGTTTGACGGTCACCGATAATCAGCTCACGTTGACCACGACCAATCGGAACCATCGCATCAATAGCTTTAATCCCTGTCTGCATAGGCTCATGTACCGATTTACGGGCCATAACGCCTGGAGCCTGACTTTCAACCGGACGGAATTCTGTTGTAGCAATCGGTCCTTTACCGTCTACTGGTTGTCCCAGCGGGTTAACTACACGTCCGATCATTGCTTCGCCTACAGGGACTTGCATGATCTGACCTGTACGTTTTACTTGACCACCTTCGCGAATGTCGGAGAATTGACCCAAAATAACAACACCGACATTGCTCTCTTCCACATTGAGCGCCAAGCCCAATACGCCAGTGTCGAATTCGACCAATTCACCGGCCATAACTTTTTCCAGTCCGTAGACGCGGGCAATACCGTCGCCGACTTCAACAACAGTGCCGACTTCAACGACCTCGATATCATTTTTATATTGTTCAATCTGACTTTTAATCAATGAACTGATTTCCTCAGGTTTGATACTCAAGTGTGTTCACCCCTATCTTCTATACTCGTCTGTTAAAGGATTTCTCGAGACGATCCAGCTTGCCGGCCAGACTGCCGTCGTACAGTGTATCGCCGATAACCACTTTCAATCCGCCCAGCAGACTCGGGTCCACTATATTTTCCACACGGATTGTTTTATGTTCACGGGTTCCGAATTCCTCGGCTACCGCTGTTTTTTCCTGATCACTTAAAGCATAAGTCGAATACACCTTAGCATGGGCAATCCCCAGCTTGTATTCCTGAATATCGAGATATCCGGCCAGGAGAGATTCGAACAAATCTGCTCTACTGCGCTGAATCAGCAGCTTAATCGTGTTAATCAGCGACGCAGACAACTTGCCTTCAAAATTGCTAGCCAGAACCTGAAGCTTGACTGCTTCCGTAATGTTAGGAGAATTAATGAATTTACGGATTTCAGCATCCCCCGATACAGCTTCTACAAAAGCACGTAGCTCCTGTTCGGTTTCCATAATGGTTTGCTCCTGCTCTGCTACTTCATACAAAGCTTTCGCATACCGTTTGGCAACTACCGTATCTCGGCTCATGCTTTGCCTCCTACCTCTTTAAGGTATTGGTCGACAAGCTCTCCCTGGACTTGGTCTTCCTTAATTTCCTTTTGAATCAGTTTGGAAGCAATTTGTACCGAAGCTTTACCCACTTCGCTGCGCAATTCGGCAACTGCCTTATTACGCTCGCTTGTGATTTCACGAACAGCTTCGTCTTTCAGGCGGACAGCTTCGTCTTTGGCCTGAATAATAATTTGTTCCGCTTGCTTGTTACCTGTTTGTTTTGACTGCTCTATAATATCGTAGGCTTCCTTACGCGCCTGCTGGAGAGCCTGCTTTTGCTCCTCAACATAAGCAACAGCCTGTTCACGTGTTTGTGCCGCCTCATTCATTTGCTGTAACACGAGTTGACGCCGCTTTTCCATAACGGAAAAGAGAGGGCCAAATGCATAGCGCGTCAGTAACCAGTACAAGATCAAAAATGCAATGATAGTGAAAACGATACTTGTCCAATTTAAACTCAATTGAAGTCACTCCTTTCCGGTGAACGTCGGTTCTGGGTCTTTCATGTTCAAACGAACAAAGAAGGCGCGGATGGCTGTGCCTTCCCCGCCAAACCTTGCTTCCATTCAATTAAGCACCTGCGTAGAAAATGAATGCCAGAACGACCCCGATGATTGGCAGGGCTTCGACCAGACCTACACCGATAAACATTACCGTTTGCAATGTTGCTTTAGCTTCAGGCTGACGAGCAATACCTTCAACTGTTTTACTTACGATCAGACCGTTACCAATACCTGCGCCCAAAGCGCCCAAACCTACTGCGATTGCAGCTGCGATATATGCCCAAACTCCCATTTTAAAAAATCCTCCTTAGTGATGTGTATTTGTGTTTTACATGTATTTGCAGTTAAGCGCGAAGCGTACTCCTGAACTTAACTAAAAACCGGAAAACGTGCTTGTCTAATGCTCTTCTTCATGCGTGTCAATGGACTGCGAAATATATACAAACGTTAGAATCGTAAAGACGAACGCTTGGATACTGCCGACAAAAATACTGAATCCCTGCCAGACTACGAGTCCCAATACGGAAGCAACCATACCTCCCACACCAAGTGCTGTCATTTTCAGCAGAACACTAATCAAAACTTCGCCGGCAAAAATATTACCGAATAGACGCATACCGTGTGTCAATAGTTTTGAGAACTGCTCAATCAAGTTAATTGGCAAAAAGAACGGAAATGGCTGAACGTAATGCTTGAAGTAAGCTTTGGTATTACGGAAGATCCCCAGGAAATGAACCAGGACAAAGATCATCAATGCCAGTCCAATGGATACCCCTGCATCTGCGGTAGGTGATTTCCACCAGCTGATACCTACATGGGCAGCTTCGCCCGGGTGAGACGCCTGTGCTTGTTCTAATGCTTCTTTGACTGGAATGATTTCATGTCCAAATACTTGGGCACTTTGCACATTATCGAATTCAGTCACAATGCCGAACGGTAAACCCAGCATATTGCCCACGAAAATGAACATGATCAGCGTCATCCCCAAGGAGAGGAATGGCTTCCCTTTTTTCAAATCCATCGTGCTGGAAATCAGTCCTTGAACGAATTCTACGACCCATTCCATAAAATTTTGCAACTTGCTCGGATTGTCCACAGACAAATTGCGCGTTGCAGCAAATGCCAGTCCAAATACAATCGCGCAGGTCACAACCAGCATAATAATGACGGACAAGTCAATGTTAAACCCGCCCAATTGGATAATCGGTGATTCATGCAACATGTTTTCTCACCCCTTTCTCAGTTGAGCTATCATTTTTCCTGAAGCGCGAATATGATGCCTATAATTAACAGAAGGAATTGTCCGGTCACCAAGCTTGCCATTACAGCGATCTCATGGAAATAGGCCGGGAATTCTATAGCCAGCACCACTGCCAAAATTGAGGTCCCTAATCGAACGCCAAAGCCAATACCAAACACTCTCTTCTTTCTTTCACCGGCGGCCGCACTCGCAACCTGTCGAATTTTGTAGGCCATATACAGCACATTTAGACAGCTTACTCCCGTTCCCAGAATGATTCCGTGAGCAATGTCACGATGTTGGGGCATGAAGGCGGAGACCAGGAAACACAGAGCCATAATACCAAGCGCCACGATCCATAACATTTTTTGCATACGGGTCATCTCATTCATGGTTATCCCTTAATACCTTTCCGATCACAAGGGCAATACTTAATGCGCCTACAACCAAGCCTGCGAGAACGCTTACGCCAATCCAAATTCCGGAGCCACCAAGTTTGGTATCAAGCCATTTTCCGGCATAGAAACCACCCAGTGTGCATATCGTCAAATCAATGCCGATCGCGCTCACCAGTCCTATAGCCTTAAAGGCATTTCCGGTGTTGTTTCGGTTGTTGTTTTGCTTGGAAGGTTTGACCACTTTTCTCATGTCACCCCTGCAATTCCAGTCCATTTTACTTAAATATAAGATGCTTTGTCAATTGAGATATTTTAGCGCCCTAAAGTATAAAAATCAGTCGACAAAGCATCTAAAAATGCTGTATCCCTTGGTAACCGTACAGTTTAACTGTATGCTTACCTTGTAAAGATTAATTATTACGAACGGACGCCTTTTGTGAACATTGTGTGAAATTCTTCAGGACGTTCTGTTTGAACACCATAATGGTGCAAAATCGCATTGACAATTCTTACAGATGCCTGTCCATCACCGTAAGGATTCGCTGCCTGACTCATAGACTCATACAACACGGAATCTGTCAAAAGAGCCTTGGTCCGATTGTACACGTTCTCTTCACTTGTACCCACCAGTTCCAAGGTACCCGCTTCAATCCCTTCCGGTCTTTCGGTCGTATCACGCAGCACTAGGACAGGTACTCCGAACGAAGGTGCTTCTTCCTGAAGACCACCGGAATCCGTAAGAATCAGATGCGTGTGTGGATAAAAATTGTGCAGGTCCACTACATCCAGCGGATCAATCAGCTTAATACGCGGATGGTTGCCCAAAATTTCAAATGCAGGTTCCTTCACAGCCGGGCTCGGGTGAACTGGGTACACAATAGCAATATCCTCAAATTCGTCTGCGATCCGCTTAACCGCATTAAAAATCTGACGATGCGGTTCCCCTTGGGACTCCCGGCGATGTGCTGTCATGAGAATCAGGCGTTTGCCCTGAGCCCAGTCCAGTACCGGATGCTCGTAGTCCTGGCGAACTGTATACTGAAACACGTCAGTTACTGTATTGCCTGTTACATATATTCGCGATTCAGGTTTATTTTCCTTCCGCAAATTTCCAGCCGATAAAGAAGTAGGCGAAAAATGCAGATCGGACAGCACACCTGTGAGCTGACGATTCATTTCCTCAGGATATGGAGAAAGCTTGTTCCATGTCCGCAAACCTGCTTCCACATGCCCTACTTCAATTTGCTGCATAAAGGCTGCATAGCTAGCCAAGAAAGTCGTCAGCGTATCGCCGTGAACCAACACGATATCAGGCTTGGCTTCACGCAATACGGGTTCCAGACCTTGAAGTACACGTATGGAGATTTCATTGAGTGTCTGGCGATCCTTCATTACATCCAGATCATAGTCAGGGTGGATATTAAAAACTTCCAGAACCTGATCAAGCATCTGGCGATGTTGAGCTGTTACGCATACTACGGACTCGATATGCTCCGGATGGCGCTGAAGCTCCAAAATGAGAGGTGCCATCTTAATCGCTTCCGGACGCACACCGAAAATGGTCATCACTTTAATTTTAGACATTTTCTGTTGAACCCCTTTTCATAATAAACGTCTGCTTCCCAGATCTTCCGTGATTCAGATAGATGATCTGTCTTAGCGTCCATAGATTGTGCCGAACCGCTAAAAGCAGTCTACTTAGTTCCGTACAAGCGGTCTCCCGCATCCCCAAGACCCGGAATGATGTAACCATGATCATCCAAACGCTCGTCCAGTGCAGCGACATAAATGTCTACATCAGGATGCGCATCCTGCACAGCTTTCACTCCTTCAGGAGCGGCAATCAGATTCATCATTTTAATTTGAGTACAGCCTCTTTTTTTCAACACATCAATCGCTGCGATCGCCGACCCGCCCGTTGCGAGCATCGGATCAATTACGATCAATTCACGTTCAGTTACATCCGTAGGCAGCTTCGTATAATATTCTACGGGTTGCAATGTCTCAGGATCACGGAACAACCCCACATGTCCTACTTTTGCAGCAGGCAAAAGCTTTACGACACCATCCAGCATACCCAGGCCTGCACGCAAAATCGGGATAAGGCCCAACATACGACCAGAAATCACTTTACCTTCAGTTTCAGCAACTGGAGTCTGTACCGTAATGCTCTCTAGCGGAATATCTCTTGTAATTTCATAAGCCATCAAAGTTGCTACTTCATCAACCAGTTCACGGAAATCTTTCGTGTTGGTCCGCACATCGCGGATAAATGTAAGTTTGTGTTGGATCAAAGGGTGATCGCAAACCACCAGTTTTGCCATAATATATTCCCTCCGGTATTATCGTCACGTTCTTCCGCACCAGCATATCGAACATCCTGATTCGAAAGGATCTATGTAACCTATTTGTACAAACCAAATAAGCACAGATGCAATGCGTGCCTGTAAATCCTGTTTATTATAACATTCCCTTGATTGATTTAACACCTGCCACTGCAACCTTTTGTCAAGGGAAAGATATGACAGGCAAAATACTTGGCAAGGCCCATTTACGTGTGACTTTTGTCATATGAAATCAATAAAAAGGCTCTGACGGTCCTTGACCGTCAAAGCCTACCAGTTCTAAACTTCCTGCCTGAGATATAGCCTCTGCTATCCCACGCATATATTCTTTATCTATACTTCAGATTGTCCCACGCTCCCTGAAATTGCTGAAGCATTTCGTCCTTCGTAATAACGCCTGCGATATAGGCTTGCATACTACTGCTTAAATCCTGATTTAGCCCCTTTGGAAAGCGCTGGAAGTTCCAGCTCCATATCTTGCCTTCCTTCACGTGCCGAGATATTTCCGCACCCAAATCACCTGTGGTCTCGTCACTAGACGTGATACTTTTGAAAGCAGGAACGAACTTAAACTCCTTGGTAATATAATGCTTGCCTGTTTCTGATGTGACCAGCCAGTTGAGAAATTCCTTTGCCTCCTGCTTCACAGGCGAGTTTTTGTTGACAACCCAGTTCGAGGCCACTCCCACAGCCAGTTTGTCTCCAGTGGAAGAATTATTGTCTATAGGCGTAGGAAGAATACCCAAATTCAAGTTAGGATTAATTCCATCTATTTGCGGCTGCGTCCAGTTCCCCTGGTGCATCATAGCGGCCTTGCCTGTTGAAAACAGTGTCACTTGTGTATTGTAGTCCGTCGTGAGCGGATTGGGGTTTCCATATTTTAAAGTCAGGTCAAGCAACTTCACCCACTGATCGAACACGGGGTTACCAGGAATGCGAGCAGTTCCTTGGTTTAAATCCGCAACGTAACTCTCCGGGTTCGGCTGTCTGGCAAAGGGGATATTGATAAAATGGTTTCCCAGAACCCACCATTCTGCATAGCCGTTAGCAAAAGGGATAATCCCTGCTGCTTTCAGTCGCTTGGCTGCTTCCTCCAATTCATCTAACGTCTGAGGCAATTTGGTTATACCCGCTTTTTTGAACAAATCCTTATTATAAACAAAACCAAATCCCTCCAGGTTCATAGGCTGTCCATAAATCTTACCGTTAACCGTCATCGGCTTACGGGCGAAATCGTCCAGGTCCTTCACCCATGGCTGATCCGACAAATCCTCCAGATACTCAAACCACGTATCGCGATCCTGGTAACCCTCATTCGTGAAAATGTCCGGCTGGTCGCCTGAGGCGAATTTAGCCTTCAACGAAGCACCGTAGTCCGTACCCCCACCGACAGATTGAATATCCAGCTTGATACCAGGGTGCGTTCTTTCATACTCAGCCTTCAGTTTGTTCAACGGTTCCGAAATCTCCACTTTGAATTGATAAATGTGTATCGTTTTGGTCCCACTCTGTTGAGCCTTTGTATTACCACAACCTGCAAGCATACACGTAAGCAGCAACATCAGGGAGATGACAAGCAGCACTGTCTTTTTCATCCGATAACCCTCCCATCAGCCTTTAACCGCTCCGGCCGCAATGCCAGAAACGATGTATTTTTGCATCACCAGAAAAAACACAACGATTGGCGTGATTCCGAGCACCAGTGCGGGCAACGCCAAGTCCCATTGCTTGGTATATTGACCAAACAGCATATAGGTCGCAATCGGAATCGTACGCAGCTCAGGATCATTCAAAATGAGCGAAGGCAGCAGATAATCATTCCAAATCCATAACGTATTCAAAATAAGTACGGTCACGAACATCGGGAGCAACAGGGGACAAACGATGCGAAAGAACACCCCGTAACGAGAGGAACCATCCACTCTCGCCGCTTGCTCAACCTCAATAGGCACCGTTTTAATAAAGCCATGAAACAGAAAAACTGATAAAGGTGCTCCAAAACCCAGATAGCACAAAATCAGTCCTGGTATGCTGTTGTTCAGGCTCAATACGTTGGACACTTCCATAAGCGGCAACATAATCGATTGAAAAGGTACGACCATCGCAGCCACAAGTAAACCGAACAGGAACCGATTAAAAAGAGTATCATGCCGAACCATTTGGTAGGCGGCCATCGAGCTGATCAGCAGCAAAAGCGCATTGCTGACGATGGTGACGATCAGTGAATTCCCCAGTGCTGTGGGAAAGTTTATTTTATTCCAGGCGTTAGCATAATTTTCAAAACGGAAGGTCGTCGGCCACGAAGCGGAATGAGCCAAAATGTCTCCAAAAGATTTAACCGAGTTTACGAGCAAAAAATAGAACGGAACTAGAAAGATCAACCCAACCACAATAAGCAATATTTCAGCTACCCATGTGCTTAAACGATGGTTCGATGTTTTTTCCATTACATTTCGACCTCCTTTTTCTTCGTGAGACGCACCTGAATGCTGGTAATGATCGCAACGACCACAAAGAAAATCATAGCCTTAGCAGTCCCCAATCCAAGTCGATTATTTGTAAACGCTTCATTATATATGTCCAACGCTACAGACTCTGTCGCCTTGAATGGTCCACCCTTTGTCAAAGCCAAATTCAGCTCAAATACTTTAAAGGACCAGGATATCGCCAGGAACAAGCAGACGGTCACTGCTGGCATAATAAGCGGCACCACGATATGACGCAAAACCTGTCTTCGGCTCGCACCATCAATTTGGGCTGATTCAATAAGAGCATGCGGGACATTATTTAGAGAGGATATGTAAATAACCATGAGATAACCTGCGTATTGCCAAACAAACACAATGACAGTTCCCCAAAATGCAGTAGGCCCATCACCCAACCACGGCAGTTTGAAAAAGGAAAGCCCTGTGGCCTCTCCTACCGCCGAAAAGCCACGTACAAATATAAATTGCCAGATGAAGCCGAGCAGCAAGCCGCCGATCATATTAGGCATAAAAAATACAGTTCGCAGTGCATTGCGAGTACGCAACGGCTTTGTAAGCGCATAGGCCAGGAAAAAGCCCACCAGGTTAGTTAGAATGACACCACATACGGTAAAACGGACCGTAAACCAAAATGCATTACGGAAGTCCGGATCATCTTTAAAAATATGAACGTAATTCCCTAGCCCGAGCCATCGGACATGTTCAGATACGCCATCCCAGTTCGTCATGGAATAATACAGCCCCAACAGAAACGGAATGACCATAATTAAGACGAAAAACAACGCCATCGGTCCTACAAATATGAGCTGCTGCAATAATTGCGCGGATTTTCTTTGGCTCAATGCAATCACTCCTTTGTCGTAGATCATGAAGGAAAATGCGCATAAATCCTTACTTTAATCGCTTATTACCCAAAAACGTAAGTTTCGAGTCGTCTGGAATCAAAAAAAGGCTGTTCTCCCTTCGCTAACGAAAGGAAAACAGCCTTATCATATAAAGATTAAAAGGAATGGCGATGAATTAGTATTGTGTTCCTGGATAGATCGGGAACTTGTCTGTCAACTCGCCCACCGCTTGGCTTGCTTTGGACAATACAGTATCATCTTTTGGATTTTTAAGAGTATCAGCAATGATTTTACCGATTTTAACCATAGCCTCTTCATCCATACCACGAGAAGTTGCAGCAGGTGTACCAATACGAATGCCGCTGGTAACGAACGGACTCGTTGGGTCGAAAGGAATAGCATTTTTGTTGACCGTGATACCCACGGAATCCAATACATGCTCCGCTTCTTTACCTGTAATATTCAAATTGCGAGTATCCAACAGCATCAGGTGATTATCCGTACCACCGGATACAATGTTGATTCCCTCTGCCAGCAATGTCTCAGCCAGCACCTGTGCGTTGCGAACTACGTTTTGCGCATAGGTTTTGAATGATGGCTGGAGCGCTTCACCCAGAGCAACTGCTTTGGACGCGATCACGTGCATCAGTGGTCCTCCTTGAGTACCAGGGAAGATAGCTTTATCAATCGCTTGCGCCCACGCTTTGCGAGTCAGAATTAGACCCCCACGCGGACCACGCAGCGTTTTGTGTGTCGTTGTTGTCACAAATTGAGCATGGGGAACCGGACTAGGATGAATCCCTGCTGCCACGAGACCTGCGATATGTGCCATATCCACCATGAATAAAGCACCTACATCATTAGCAATGGAAGCAAAGGCTTCAAAATCGATAGTACGCGGATATGCACTTGCACCAGCTACGATCAGACGAGGGCGGTGCTTGAAGGCTGCTTTGCGCACTTCATCATAGTCGATGCGGAAGTTGTCTTCACGTACACCGTAAGCAGCAAAGTTATACAACAAACCGGAGGCATTAACCGGGCTTCCGTGTGTTAAGTGGCCGCCATGCGCCAGATTCATACCCAGTACAGTATCTCCAGGTTGAAGAGCTGCCAGATATACCGCCATGTTAGCCTGCGCTCCAGAGTGAGGCTGCACGTTCGCATGCTCGGCGCCAAATAGTTCTTTCGCACGGTCACGTGCAATATCTTCGACGATATCTACATGCTCACAGCCACCATAGTAGCGTTTGTTCGGATAACCTTCAGCATATTTATTGGTAAGCACGGAGCCCATGGCTTCCATTACTGCTTCACTGACGATATTCTCAGATGCGATCAGCTCGATATTGTGGCGTTGCCGTTTCAGTTCAAGCCCCATTGCTTCCATCACTGCCGGGTCACTTTTACGCAGATGTTCCATCATGATTGATTACTCCCTCTCCATGGTCAAATTGTTGGGTATACAAGCAAATGCCTGCTCCTCTGTTGGGTACCTCATCATCAATGCAAAAAAGATCAGTACAAACATGCCGACATGCCAAATGTTAATCGCAGTT
Source organism: Paenibacillus sp. ALE2 (assembly GCF_054113385.1). NCBI lineage: Bacteria > Bacillati > Bacillota > Bacilli > Caryophanales > Paenibacillaceae > Paenibacillus > Paenibacillus sp. ALE2. The sequence goes on along the minus strand of NZ_CM134213.1, from coordinate 2,058,942 downwards.
TCCGCCGGCTTCTTGTTCCAGACTGTACACTGCCCGTTGTCCGCCAATAAGTGGAGGACGAGTGAACGCAGCCGTCACACGTGCTTCACCAATCCAGCGAAGGCTTGGGCGAAACGGAACGGCAATCGGGCGCAAATGCATGCCAATCAGCGTTTCGCCGATGTCTATCCCGGCATGAGCCTGCACATTCGCCGCCAGACACGCATCGTCCATAGAGCGATAGGCAACGGTAGCCATAGAGCCCCCTGCTGTACGAACAGGAACAGCCGCAACCTCCATCAGGCCTAATCGCTCCAGTAGAGAACGTTCAACGACCAGTGCTCGGTTCAAGTGCTCACAGCATTGAAACGCCACATCAAAGCCATACTCTCTGCGAACGGATTCTACTCCAGACAACACTTGCTGAGCCACATCCAGCGCTCCTGCTGTGCCGATCCGACTTCCAGCCACTTCACTCGTGCTTGCGCCAATAACCAGCAGGCGACCAGCTTTAAGACTGGCCACTTCTGCAATTTCCCGCACGACAGAAGCGGTCTGTGCTTCGAGTGAAATCTCATGATCCAATTGTTCTACCATTGGAACCTCCTTTGGTTGAACAGCCTCTCAGAGACTAGGCATGGTCCCATGCCCCAAGTTCAACACACTCTCTCCTGATCACAATCTGACTATATTATAGCCGATGTTTCAGATTTCGAGCAGAAAAAATGGAAGAACAAGAAGGCAACAGAAGATCTGCTGTAGCTCGTATACGAAAAAAGAGCAGTCCACACCTATGTGGAATTGCTCTTTTGCCCAGGCGACCGGCCGTATATCCGATGCTCCATCGTGGTTAATCCCACTTTTGTCGCCAGTTACATCGGATTCTCATTTTTCCACCTTATCTTAACGGATTAACTGTCGAAAATCAACAGATTCCGTACAAAATAGAGGAATGGTACCGACTTTATTCGGAAGATCCCTTTAGCTTGTCCAGCAACTTATGCAAAGCTACACGGATTTCCGCAGCTGTGACATCGTAGTCCTCCCGCGAACCGCCAAACGGATCTGAGATATCGAAGCCCGGAATCCGTTGATGTAATTCAATCATTCGCTCACGTTCCTGCGCTGATAGCTCTTGTCCAAGTGAAGCCATCAACTGCTGTGAAGCATACAAGCCGTCTAATTCCTGTACGTCCTTCAGCACTGCGTCCCGGTCCTCCACATACTCCTTCAGCGTAAATACTTTGCCCGCCGTTTGTGGAAACCGTTGAATGACATGCTGTTTATGTCCTTGCGTCAAGGTTAAGATCAGATGTGCCCACTCGGCAAGCCCGTCGCTTAAAGGGGTTGAAGTGATCTGATCGGATATATCGTGATCACGTAGAACCGCCTCTGCATGCCGGGATATCGACGCCCCGTCCATCGCAGCTACTCCAGCGGAACGCACTTCCAGTTCCAGTCCATGCTCAGCAGCCAACTTACGCAGCATCCCCTCAGCCATTGGACTGCGACAGGTGTTCCCTGTGCATACAAATAAGATATTCTTCAACGTCTTCACCCCCCGTATGTTGAAAAAATATATAAACAGAGGATTACTCAAATCCTGTATTTATTTTACACTGTCTACGTTAAAATCAAAACATAAACATAAAACCGAATGCCAGCAAAACGGCACCGCCCACCGCTTCTCCATAATCCCCCAGATTGCGGCTGACCTTGCGCCCCAGTAACAGCCCCAGCATCGCCATCGCTCCCCCGCAAAAACCAAAGGCCAGAACAGTCAGCACCAGGTCACTCTGGAACATCCCCAGGGACACTCCCACAGAAAATGAGTCAATGCTCACCCCAAGTGCAAATAGCAAAAGACCCAAAGGCGACCGATGATCCAATACGTGTACGCCGTCTCCCTTGAAGGAATTGTACACCATATGCCCGCCCAAAAGGATGAGTAATCCCCCTGCGAAATAGGTCGTCACATGGCCTAATAAAGAACTCATATAATGGCCTGTGAACATTCCCAGCAACGGCATCAGGATGTGAAAAAAACCAATCACAATGCTGATGCGCAGCACGTCTCGCAGGCGTATCCCCTTCATACCGATCCCTACGCCCAGCGACAGCGCATCCATCCCTAGCGCTACCGCCATGATCAGAATCGTTACAACCTGCCCAGCATCGGCAGAGGCTGCCAGCATACTCCATCCCTCCATTATCCGTCTGTTCTTGTACACGTTATGCGGACAAGGGGCAAATCAGTACAAGCAGGTACTAAAAATACCCAAAACAGAGAGGAGGAATTAAAATAAGAGACTCCATACTTTACAGAAGCTACAATCGGATAATTCGATGACCTGCCGCTTTAAGCAGTCGATTCATGACGGCGTCTCCCAATCCCTTCGGCGGGCAGGCTTCCGCCAAAATGTAGGTGACGCCGTCTTCATCGCAGCGTCGGAGCACGCCGTACAGGCGCTGCGCCGCCTCATGGAGCGCGTCCAGCTTGCCCAGCGTGTAGACCCGTTCTCCGGCGTAGCCGGCGGCATGGTCGTCGAACGCGAGCACCGCCGTGCGCTCCCCGCGCGCGGCAGCCTCCGCCAGCGCGTCGCGAATCCAGCCCGTCACTTCAACAGGCGACGGGCCTTGTACCACGCTCAAGCGGCCTCGCGGCGCGTAGTGCGTATACTTCATGCCCGGCGAGCGCGGCGCCAGGCTGTCGACATCCCGCCCGGCTGTGGCAGCCAACGCCGGGTCCAGTACGACGGCACGAGCAACCGCAGCGAGCTGTTCAGCCGTCACGCCGCCAGGGCGCAGAATGGTGACGGTTCCGTCGTCACCCACTTGCACTACCGTGGACTCCAGTCCCACCCCCGTGGGACCTCCGTCCAAAATACCGCCGATGCGACCCTCCAGGTCCTCCAGCACATGCTGTGCTAGAGTCGGACTGGGTCTTCCCGAGCGGTTGGCGCTTGGTGCAGCCAGCGGACAACCGGCTTCCGTGATCAAGCGCAGCGCGATTGGATGATCCGGCATGCGCACACCGACCGTGTCCAAGCCTGCTGTCACACGCGATGACAGTGCCTGCGGCACTACCGGCAATACGAGGGTCAGCGGTCCTGGCCAAAATGCATTCATCAGCGCTCGGGATGTATCGTTAATTTCCGCTACCATGCCTTTTAATTGAGCAGCATCGGAAATATGTACAATGAGCGGGTTATCGGAAGGACGACCTTTGGCAGCAAATACCGCCTCCACCGCTTTAGTGCTGCGTGCATCGGCCCCCAGTCCGTACACGGTTTCCGTAGGGAAGGCTACCGTCTCTCCAGCCTGGAGAAGTACGGCGGCCTCGCGTATGCCCTTTTCCGCTGCGATCAGAGCCTGTCCAGCTGAAAGTTCGTCAGAACCATCCCCGTCAGTGTTGTTCACAGAACCAACAGAATCCACTTTTTCCACCTCAAAAGACGAGGTAGCAGATACAGTCGTGCTCTCTACAGGAACCAGACATCTTACATCCCACCAGTGTGTATGAGAAGGCTGTAACGCCTGCTCCTGCTCTGCTATCTCTTTTTTCACAAAACCTACGTGCATGTCATGCATTTGATTCACTTTATCACTCATATCAGATCATCCCATATCTTATTGTCATACAGGCCATTTCATGGCCCTGATCCCCAAAAAACCTACTTTAACAAATCAGTTCGAATTGGCTCTGTCCTCTGTATATCTATCGTAAGTTCCATTATAACATATGGGGAAACTTACACTCGTTGTTCTCTTTTCCATAGCACTGACGAAACATTTAGGCAAACAAGCCACTCACCCAGTTCAACAGACCCGTAAGGGCATCCCACAGGAAAAAACGTACTTCCGGCTCCTTGTCAGCGGCGTTCGTTCGATTGTCTTCATGACTTGTTTTTGCCGATACAGTTTGTGCTGCTGCTTCACCACTGCCTGCATCAATAAAGCACAACGGCGGGAACAGCACACACCACCAATTTTGCCCTTTCCCTTGCCCCAGTGTAACCCGAAGCGCCTCATAATTCCCTGCCGGGTAGACAAGACCACCGTACATTTTCGTCGGAAAAGGTACACTTGCCAGCTCCACCTGATGATCATACGCTATACCGCGAAGAGCCAGTTCTTCACCTACCAAGCGATCAATTTCAGGTAAATGTTCGTCAATCAACACTCTGGCTTGATTTAGGCTTTGTGGATTGTCCAGCTCACCCACCCACGCATTCATCTGCTGCACGATGGCATCCCGTATTTCGCGCTTAACCAACTGATCCTCCGGACGATCTGAATTAGCCAAAATGCGCAGTCGAATGGAATCGTGCGGAATTACTTTCAACCCTGTGGTGGCCACTCCAGATGCTAAAGTTCCTCTTGCCCCCGTGGTCATAGCTGCATCTGTTTTTTGACCTTCCCAAGACATCATTAATATTGAAATACAAAAGAGTATCATTGCAGCTTGCCTTATCCAACTTCCCATCTTCGTCCCCCCAAACCCAAACTCTATCATGTCTATCAGTCTGTCCGGTTTGGGAGAGTCCTAAACCTATGAATCTCGTAAAATAATTCAGGCTATTGCAAGCTAGATCGTCACCTAGGAATATAAAAAAGCCCAGATTTCACAATCTGGACTCTTTTGTTGCACCGTTTCAACTCGTACAAATAACTATCAATATTTAGCCACAACCCACCTGTACTAGGCTTTTTTCGCCTTCGTCAAGCTTACTCTGGAAGGCTGCGGCAGGTCATCCTCTAGCTCCTGACCATGCACCTTAATGCTCATAACTAAGCCAATACTAGCCATGTTAATAAGCAACGAGGTACCGCCATAGCTTATGAACGGGAGCGTAATCCCCGTAAGTGGCATAATGCCCAGAAACGCACCAATGTTCTCAAAAATCTGATACAGCAACATGGACACAATCCCGACAATTATATACGGGCCAGCCCGATCCCGACATTCCAGTGAAATCAGGATCATTCGGTGAATCAAAATAAAATAAAGCAATAGCAGAATGGATGAGCCTACAAACCCAAACTCCTCTGCTACAACTACAAAAATAGAATCCGCATAGGTATAGGGAACACGTCCGGACTGTACCGAGGTTCCTTGCAAAAAGCCCTTGCCCATCATACCGCCAGAAGCTATGGCCAGTTTGGCATTTTTCGTATGATAAGATGCCTTCGCAGTCGCTTCTTCTGGTACCAGCCAAGGGTCTAAACGCTCTACCCAGTGACTACGTCCAATGCCTTTCATAAAGGAATCAATCTCATCATGAAACGAAATATACGCTTTGATCCCGCCACCAACGGCGACTGCAAATACGATAAATCCGATTAGCGCATGGGACGCCTTCACATTACCAATCCATAGCATACCAATGACGATGACAATGTAACCGAGCGCATTACCCAAGTCATTTTGTGCCATGACCATTGCGAATGGGACAAAGCTCACCAGAGCAACTGGAAGGACATCCTGAATAAAATACAGCTTGCTCTTGCGCTTTTTAATCAGCATATACGCCAAAAAAATGATAAGAACCAGCTTGAATACCTCAGCAGGCTGGAGATTTAAGCCACCAATTTTCAAAAAGCCTTGAGAGTTATTAACCGTCCCGCCAAAAAAGCCGAGAATCAGCAGAAATATCCCGCCTCCATATACATACAAGGCTTTTTTAATGAATATCCGAAAATCAACTATCGCTAAACCCAAGATCGCTACAAAGCCCAATATATAATACCCGATCATCTTCTGGTAATCGTTGCCGTGCTCTGCCAAGTTCGTAGGACCCCTACCAGCACTGTATACCGTTATGATACTAATCGCCATGAGCAAAACCAGAATAAAAATAACCGGACCATCAATTTTTTTCAATTTCTGAAGCATGATTTCCCCCTGAGCCGTTTCTCGGTCATACTCCTCTTATTCTAAAGGAAAGACTCGCAAAAAGAAAATGCAGCATTACTCCGAGACGCCTAGGACATGTCGCTCAATCCCCGCAAGGTCAGGAATGATTAGAATGTTCTTCCAATGACCTGCCTGTTCCAGCAGGTCAGCCACGTCTCGGGCCTGTCCCATCCCCAGCTCAAACCCGATTAGCCGGGGTGGGGCCTGAAGGAGCCCCAGCTGCTCCAGCATTGCCCGATACGGGCCAAGCCCGTCAGGACCGCCATCCAGCGCCATTCGCGGCTCATGGTCGCGCACCTCTGGCTGCAAGCCAGCGATGTCAGCAGCCGGGATATATGGCGGGTTGGACACGAGGATGTCCACCGCTGTTCCCGCAAACGGCACCAGTAGATCGCCCTCGCGGAATTCTACGGCTGCGCCGTTTGCGGCGGCGTTCTGGGACGCCATTTCAAGCGCAGCAGCAGAAATATCCCCCGCTGCTACGTGCCAGCGCGGCCGCTCAGCCGCCAGCGTCACGGCAATCGCGCCGCTACCCGTGCCAATGTCGAGCGCGTGCGGAGCACTGCTCGGCCACAGCCGGTCACCGTGCTGGAGTATCGCCTCGACGAGCAGCTCTGTCTCGGGGCGCGGAATCAGCACCGACGGTGAAACCGCGAACGGGCGGCCATAAAATTCCTGCCGTCCGATAATATACTGCGCCGGTTCACCCGCAGCTTTGCGGGCGATGATCCGTTCCCACGTCTCCTTAACGGAGGAAGGGAACGGATCGCCCAGAGCGACGTAAAACCTCGTACCTTCCAGCCCAAGCACATGTTCCAGCAGCAAGCGGGCATTATGCTGCGGCTCCAACACGCCGCAACTTCCTAAAAAAGAAGAAGCCTCAACTAAGGCTTCTCTGACACTCATGTTCCGTTCCGGCGGCATCCGATACACACAATCGCGTTCGTTCCCCAAAACTTAAACCTCTTGTTCCATCAAATCAGCCTGCTCTGCAATCGTGAGCGCTGATACGATTTCTTCGATCTCTCCGTTCATCACCTGGTCCAGCTTGTGCATGGTCAAACCAATGCGATGATCCGTTACACGGCTTTGCGGGAAGTTGTAAGTACGTATACGCTCACTGCGGTCCCCGGTACCTACTTTGCTCTTACGCTCGCCTGCATATTTGGCTTCCTCTTCCTGACGCATCATATCCGAAATACGGGCACGCAAAACTTGCAGCGCCTTCTCCTTGTTGGAGTTCTGGGATTTGCCGTCCTGGCAGGTTGCCACAATACCTGTTGGCATATGCGTTACACGCACCGCCGACTTGGTTGTATTAACGGACTGACCGCCCGCACCGCTGGAGCAGAAAGTATCCACGCGGATATCCTTATCTAAAATTTCGATATCCACTTCCTCTGCCTCAGGCATCACGGACACCGTGGAGGTAGACGTATGAATACGTCCGCCAGATTCTGTTGTCGGAATCCGCTGTACACGGTGTGCGCCGCTTTCGAATTTCATTTTGCTGTAGGCACCGCGTCCATTAATCATGAAAATAACCTCTTTAAAGCCTCCAAGGTCATTCATGTTCGCATCCATCAATTCTACACGCCAGCCTTGTGTATCTGCATAACGAGTGTACATCCGGTACAAGTCCGCTGCAAACAGTGCAGCCTCGTCCCCACCGGCAGCACCACGAATTTCGATAATAACGTTCTTATCATCGTTCGGGTCCTTCGGCAGCAGCAAAATGCGAATTTTCTCGTCCAGTTCCCGCTTACGGGCACTCAGCTCTTCGATCTCCATTTTGACCATTTCACGCATCTCGTCGTCAAGCTTTTCAGCCTGCATGGCTTTAGCAGCGTCCAGCTCCTCAACGACAGTTTTATATTCGGTATATGCTTCATAAGCAGGCTGTAAATCAGACTGTTCTTTGGAATAATCTCTAAGTTTTTTGCTATCGTTCGCCACATCCGGATCGCAGAGCAGTTCGCTCAGTTTATCGTAGCGGTCCGCCAATGATTGCAATCGGTCCAACAAGCGATTCACCTCTTCAGTTAAATTAATATGAAACCAGCTTTGAATTCACTGGCTACAGCTCTTTATTATAACAACTAATCGATTAATTAGCTACATAAAATACTTGCTAATTTAGGATTTTACAAAAATCAACAAATCAATTGAAGTCGAATAAACAAAATTCCGCTAAAGATTTGGTAACTAACTCTTAATCAGGAAAAAGGAATACGAATCAAATAAAAAGTCGCCGCCCGGGACAGGCAGCGACTAAGTAAGTTAGTACATGCGGATAACACATATACAATGACCTAATATGTTTGTATATAAACCCTGTTTGCTATACGCCGAGATGCATCCTAAACATTAAAACGGAAATGCATAACGTCTCCGTCCTGAACCACATATTCCTTACCTTCCAAACGAAGCTGACCACGTTCTTTGGCGCCGTTCATAGATCCAGCAGCGACCAAGTCATCGTAGGATACAACCTCAGCGCGAATAAATCCGCGTTCAAAATCCGAGTGGATTACGCCTGCAGCGCCAGGTGCTTTTGTTCCTTTGTGAATAGTCCATGCGCGTACTTCCTGCACACCTGCTGTGAAATACGTATACAGTCCCAGCAAGCGGTAAGCTGCTTTGATCAGACGGTTCAGACCAGATTCAGCCAGCCCCAGCTCCTCAAGGAACATTGCCTTGTCTTCGCCTTCCAGCTCAGCAATTTCAGCCTCTACTTTGGCACTGATCGGTACCACTTCAGCATTTTCCGCTACTGCAAATTCACGTACCTTTTGCACATATGGATTGCTATCAGCTTCCGTTACACCATCTTCACTGACATTAGCTGCGTACAATACAGGCTTCATTGTGAGCAAATGAAGGTCGCGTATAATCAGCTTTTCGTCTTCTGACAATTCTACGCTACGTGCAGGTTTATCGGCATACAGCGATTCCTTGATCCGTTCCAGTACTTCAACCTCTTGGGCATACTGCTTGTTGCCGCCCTTCATGTTCTTACGGGAACGATCAATGCGCTTGTCTACACTTTCGATATCCGCCAGAATCAATTCTAGATTAATCGTCTGAATATCGCTGATTGGATCAATTTTGCCGTCCACATGAGTAATATTCTCATCTTCAAAGCAGCGTACCACATGAACAATGGCATCTACTTCGCGAATATGAGCCAAAAACTTGTTACCCAAACCCTCGCCTTTGCTGGCACCTCGTACAAGCCCTGCAATATCAACAAATTCAAAAGCCGTTGGTACCGTTTTGTTCGGTACTACCAGTTCAGTCAGCTTATCCAGTCGCTCGTCCGGTACTTCAACGACCCCTACATTAGGGTCAATTGTACAAAATGGATAGTTTGCGGATTCCGCCCCCGCCTGCGTTATTGCGTTAAACAGTGTTGATTTGCCCACGTTCGGCAGACCCACGATCCCCGCTTTTAAAGCCATAATCAGAACAACTCCCGTTTATATAAAATATGCGCTATACCCTCTGTTAGTTTACCAACCCACATTATATAGGAGAACCTATACATGCGGCAAGCATACGGCTGTGAATTTAGGATTTTGCTGCATCCCTATTTAGATAGCTTTATTTAGATTTCCTTGCTCATCTGGATATCCGTAACCCGATAACCAGACTTGCGATATACATGTAAAGCCCGCTCATTATGCCCAAATACATGCAGACCGATGCGAACCGCACCCAGCCTCCGAGCTTCTTGTTCCAACGCCTGCATCGTCAACGTACCCAGGCCTCGCCCCTGATATGAATCGTAAACGAGAATATCCAGCAAAAAAGCTTCTTTGCCTTGCGTACCTTCTGTAATGTTGAACCAGATATATCCCGCTTCCTCGGAGCCTTGACCCACACTACCTGAATACTCAAGCATGTACAGGTGAGCATGGGGCGTATCCAGTCTTTGTGGCAAAAATGTTGCAAAGCTTTCCTTTGCCCGTTCTGGTGCCTCTTCCACCGTCCACGCGCCTGCCTGGATTTTCTCTTCCGCGTAATCTGCGAGTGAGCGTTGCTCAAAGCGATCATACTGCTCTGCGTTCATCGGAACCAACTTGATAAATCCACTCATCCGTTCGCCTTCTTTCTTAGTCTGGTCGTTTCTTTAAGACCTTCGATCCCAGCTACTCCGATGCCAAACATGACTGTACGCAATTCCAGCTCCACTTGCTCCAATCGCGCTTCCAGCGCCTCGCTGGAGGTAACCGCCGAGCCAAGCAAAGAGCGACCGAAGCCTGCCATGTCAGCGCCCAAAGCAAGTGCTTTCGCAGCATCAACACCGTTTTTCAGTCCACCACTACCGATCAGAGCGCCATTAAGCTGAGCTGCTCTAACCTCCACGATACAATCAGCGGTCGAATTGCCCCAATCGGCGAACGCCTCTGCCGCTGCACGGCGCACAGGATCAGGATTGCGAAATTTCTCCACTTGGCTCCAGCTTGTCCCGCCCGCACCTGCGACATCAATAAAAGCAGCGCCTGCATCATATAATCTCGATGCCGTCTCACCATCTATGCCCCAGCCAACTTCCTTCACGCCTACAGGCACCGAAAGACGATGACACAACTCCTCAATGCGCTCAAGCAGCCTGCTAAAATCCAAATTCCCTTCAGGTTGGAATATCTCCTGCAAGCCGTTCAAATGCAGCACCAACATATCCGCCCCGGCAATTTCCACTGCACGTTGGCAATCGTCCACACCAAACCCGTAGTTCAGCTGCACTGCACCCAGATTGGCAAGGATCGGGATGCTAGGTGCTAGACGGCGAACTGCAAAGGTTGAAGCCAACTCTTCTTTTTCCACCGCAGCTCGTACGGAGCCGACACCGAGCGCCCAGCCACGTCTCTCTGCTGTCTCTGCCAACCGCTCATTAATCGCTCCTGTCTCGGCGCTACCGCCTGTCATCGAACTGATGAGCAGCGGTGTCCGTACAGTGCGCCCCATAAAAGTTGTATCTAGACGCACCTCGTCAAAATGTAGCTCCGGCAAAGCGCAGTGCTTAAAACTATATCGCTCCAGTCCGCTGGTAATGCCGTGTCCGGCCACATCTTCCTGCAGACAAAGGCGGACATGCTCAATTTTCCGTTCACCTGTCTGCGTGGCAGGCAACAAAGAGCCGGATCTGTCTGAGCCGTCAGGTGATCCATTTTTATTTTCTGTATTACTCATCTATGTTCCACCTCATCCAAAGTCAATCTGTGCATTCCATCAGGTTCGTGAAGCACAAATAAGACCGTTCCCGAACACGGTAACCGATCTATTTATCATCTCATATATCAAATATCCAGGCCCTTAAAGCACTATTTTAAGATATTTTCATTGTATCATGGATGGAAAAATATATACATGACCGTGAACATTTTTCTTTGCCTATGGGATCGAAAAGCAGCACCTGCTTAAGATGCAGCTTCTCTGCAAAATGCAAATTACCCCTCCGAAAGTGGGACCCCAATCAAGCAGGATTAAGGTCATCACAACCTTCTTTAGCTCTTCATCGAATCAGGTATAGTTGTAATATTTTCTTGTGGTTCCTTTGTACGCCCATGTCCAAATTTGAAAACGAGAATACCACCGATAATGACCAATACACCAATCAACTTATTGAAGGTAAACGGAATCTTCTCTAGTCCAAGCCATCCTAATGAATCCCACAACAAGGCTGTACCTAATTGTGCCGTCAATACGATGGAGATCGCATAGGTAGGGCCAAGTCGCTTCATTCCTTGCACCAGACAGAACACAACGCCGACACCAATCATGCCACTGAACCAGTACCACGGCTGCATATGCTGTAAAGCAAATGTATTTTTCCCTTCAAAAATAAGACTCCCGAGCAAGGAAGCCAAGAAACCTGTTCCCAGTACCAATGTCGTTGTGGCCCATGAACCTGTCCGCTCATTCACCTTATTATTGAATATCGTTTGCAGACTGACCAAAGCACCTGCGATAACTGCCAATATAGGCCCTAATAACATATTTAACTCTCCCTTGATAGTCCCTTTATTGTGCTGCACTTATTCAAAGCACTATGATTACAACGATTCATAAATATTATGGCCAGCCAGTTCACTCAAACCTCTTCTGTCCTTAATGACAATATAGCCTTTTGCCCGTTCAACCAATCCCTCTTCGATCAGCTTGCGAATGACACGGTTGAGGTGTCTGTAGCTGGTTCCGATCAAATTCGCCACATCCACCAGACTGGATGCCCGTAGTTCCTCATGAAAGGCAGAATTGGATTCGTCAAAAGAAACAGATAGCAGGTAGCTCGCAAGCCTAACTTCCACCGGATACATCAGGTTGAAATTGGAGAAATCAGAGTCCAGGCAAAACTTCCGCGTGACAATATCCAATAGAAATTGCAGCAAAGGAGCATAATCTCTGCCGTACTTATTCATCCATTGATGATGAACACCAATCACATAGATCGGCGACACTGCCTCTACTGTATTGATGACGTGACTATTACGAATATATTCAACATCCCCTATGACCTCGATCGGTGTTTTGAAGCAAAGGATCAGAGTCTTTCCTTCTGTAGAGCTGGTAAAAATTTTGACCTTGCCCTGCACCAGAATATACAGATGCTCAATGGCATCCCCCTGCGAACAGAGCTTTTTCCCTTGCTCCAAACGATGCAGCGACAAATAGGGATGTAGTGGCTCGTAGAGTATGGATTCTAACTGATGCAGATGCAAAAAATACTTTAGCTGCTCTTGATCCTGAATTTCTCTCATTGCTTAGCTCACCTTCATTTTCTACGTTCTAAGCTTTTTCTATAAATAAAGTTTTATTTTAGAGTTTTAATATAATGACACCCGCGATCATCATACCAATACCTATAAATTGTGGCAGCTTCATCTTCTGCTTCACTATGCCGAACCATCCTTTGATGTCTACCAGGAAGGTTAAACATAACTGAGCAATCAACAGCGCCGAGATTGTAAACGTAACCCCAATATGTTGAATGGCTGTGACTTCACTAAATATAATGATAGCCGCAAAAGCACCACCCCAAAGATACATCGGCTTTACCTGTTTCATTTCAGACACACGGCCATCCTTTGTAAACATCCAAACTGATGCTGCCAAAATAAAACCTATTAGCTGAGTAACGGTAGCCGCCTGCCATGTCCCGATATCCTGGCTAATCCGTGTATTCGCTACCCCCTGTAACGTAATACAAGCGCCTCCCAGAAAAGCAAACAAGATTCCTCTCATAAATCGTTATTCTCCCCATATAAATGACTTTTGTATCTATTTAAGTATAGGTCAGCCTGCCTATAAAGGACATATGTCCTCAATTAATAAAACGTTCTTCATTTCATTCCGTTCAGCATTCCGCTTCAATCCTGTGGACTTGCGGTAATAATTAGACAGTATCTATATCATAATCTGCATGTTCGGTCACGATAAAATGGAATGCAGCATTCAATGGAGGAGCTGATCGTCGTATGACTAAACAAAATCCGCTGCATTCTGCGCCGGAATCCCAAAGAAAATTCATGTACAAGGGCCGTGCTCTTAAAATCGCCATTTTGGTGCTTATCCTATGGCTGATTGCCGTCATGCTGTATCAAACCCATAAACCATTGCCTCCGTTCGTCTCTTATGAGAGTCAGGAGTATTCAACGAACGAGGTAAACTTTTGGACGGATTTGACCTACCCTACTGGGGATGGAAGCACTGTACAACATGAAGGGCAAATTTTGAATCGTATGCTCGGAATCATTGATGAAGCCCAGCAATTTATCGTCATTGACCTGTTTCTGTTCAACGATTATAAACATAAAGGGCAGCACTTCCCCGAAGTCAGCGCGCAAATGACCCAGCATCTTATCGCCAAAAAGAAAGCCCATCCTGAGATGCCTATCTTTTTCATTACAGATGAAGTCAATACCAACTATAATTCTGCTCCCAATCCTTTGTTGGAGAATATGAAGCAAGTAGGAATTCAGGTCGTGCAGACCGATGTAGATCCATTGCGGGACTCCACGCCCATCTATTCAGCGGTGTGGCGTACCTTTTTCCAGTGGTTCGGGCAGCAAGGCACAGGCTGGATTCCTAATCTGATGGCCAGTGACGGACCTGACGTTACGGCTCGCTCCTATTTAAAGCTGTTAAACGTCAAAGCCAATCACCGAAAATTGGTTACCAACGAGCAAACTGCTCTCATTTCTACAGGCAATGTTCACGATGCAAGTGCCTATCATTCCAATGTTGCCCTAGAGGTGAAGGGGCCGATCATCGGAGATATTTTACAAACAGAGCAGGCGGTATTGGACTTCTCGGGCGGAGGGCAACTTCCTGTCTACACACCTCAAGCAAAGCCCCTAGTCCCATCAGGTAAGGACAGCTACCGGATCAAATATCTCACTGAAGGTAAAGTGTATACCTCCATTTTGAATGGCATTAAGCATACGAAGCAAGGTGACAGCATTCATATGGGCATGTTTTATTTGGCTGACCGCAAAGTATTGAATAGCCTGTTGGATGCCTCGGCGCGCGGTGTGAATATCCAATTGCTGCTGGACCCCAATGAAAACGCGTTTGGTCAGGAAAAAATAGGCATACCTAATCGTCCGGTTGCCCAAGAGTTATCCGATAAATCGGATGGAAACATTCAAATTCGCTGGTATCATACTACCCATGAGCAATTCCATACGAAGCTGATTTATATTGCCAAGGCACAAGGAGAGCATTTGATTTGGGGTGGCTCTACCAATTTGACCCCCCGTAATTTGGATGATTTGAATCTGGAGAATGAACTGTGGGTGGCCGCTCCGGCGGACAGCAAGCTGACCCGACAGGTGGCGGCCTATTTTGATAAGCTGTGGAATAACCGGGGAGCTGAATACAGCCTGGAGCTGGCGGCTTACGAGGATCATTCAACATTTTGGAAAGATATTGTATACCGTCTCCAGGATATTTTGGGCTTCACTACATTTTGACTCTAAGATCTGCTTCCATATCCACAGCTCATCGTTTGTACATTACAGCAGTGGTGAAAGCAGCCGAGCGAGCGATTCCATCAAACGTTTGAACAGACGCTTTTTCATGAATTCCTCACGTACGATCAAGCTGGCATTGTGCAAATCTCGCTCATAGTCGTTCACCATCTGCTGCACACTGTGTGTTTGAATCAACAGAGCGTTCACTTCAAAATTCAAATGGAAGCTGCGCATATCCATATTGGCTGTCCCAATAGTCGCAACTTCCCCGTCAATAATGAGAAGCTTGGAGTGAAGGAACCCTTTTTCATATTCATATACCTTGACTCCCACCTCTAGCAACGATTGGAAGTACGAATGGGATGCGAGAAAAGGCAGCCATTTATCCGGTTTCGCGGGGAACAGAATACGCACATCCAACCCGGATAGAGCAGCCATCCGCAAAGCAGTCAGGATATCTTCATCCGGGATAAAATAAGGAGTGGCAATCCAGACGGATTTTCGAGCGGATGTAATCATGGAGAAAAAGAGATTTTTAAGCACTCTCCGCTCGTTATCTGGACCGCTGGCAATAATCTGTACGCCGCCGTCCGTGATCGGTTCAATATCGGGAGACAGATATTCGCTATCCAGCACCGATTCGCCCGTCATATGAAGCCAATCCTGTAAAAATATAAGTTGCAGCGTCCGCACAGCTTCGCCCTTCACAATCATATGCGTGTCACGCCAAAAGCCGTAGGCTTTGTTGCGGCTGAGATACTCATCTCCCACATTTAGGCCACCGATTAATCCAATCTTACCGTCGATAACTACAATTTTACGGTGATTACGGTAATTTACCCGGCTGGAGAAGAACAAAATCCGAGCGCCGCCGTATGCAACAACCTCGACTCCTGCATCTTTCATTTCCTTCAAGAATGCCTTCGATAATTGTATACTACCGACCGCATCGTACATAAACCGAACCTTAACACCCGCTTTAGCCTTCTCGATCAAAATTTTCTGAATGCTGGTACCAATATCATCCGAGCGGAAAATGTAATATTCCATATGGATATGATGCTGCGCCTTGCGCAGTTCTTCCAGCAGCGTGGAGAAGGTTTCATCTCCATTATTCAGAATCTGGGTTTCTGTCGCAAAATAAATCGGGGAGCGTGCCAGTCTGCGCGCTAGACGCATCAACTGCTGCTGCTCATCTGTAAAGCAGGTCAAATCTCGTTTGACCCGCAAAGCATCCTTTTCGATACGCTCATAAGCCTGTTGGTCACGCAATGCCTTTTTGTCATACTTACGGCGCTTGAATACATTTTGCCCAAACAAAAAATAAAGAGGAAGTCCAACGACTGGCAGCAACGCCAGCAGCAAAATCCATGACATGGTGGTGGAAGGATTACGATTCTCCGTAAAAATAATCAGACTTATGGAAATAACCGTCAGCGTGGAGAAAATACTGATGACAGTTCCTTCATTTTTACCGATGTAATTAAACAAGCCAAAATAATAAATAATAAACACCATAGCCGCGATCAATACGGCCAGTAAGCTTCGCCTCATAACTAACCTCACTTCCAATGGACTGCATTTAAACAGGTATTCCTCATTATATTGTACATGAGCCCCTTATTTCTTCCCACTTTTTTATTTAAATGTTGAATAAAAAAATCCAAAGTACATTACGAAATGTTGATGGGTTGACACTTACTTTTTTTCATGTAAAAATAAACTAACGAACGTTAGGTAGGTGATGATAATGGGAATGGAAGAGATTCGAAAGGCCGCTCTTTTCCAATTTGCCGCCAATGGGTATGAGGGAGCATCCTTGAGCAGTATTGCCGCCGAGGTTGGAATCCGAAAACCGTCTATATATGCGCATTTTCAGGGCAAGGAGGATCTGTTTTTGCAGGTGGCACGTTATGCGTTTCAAGAGCAGAATTTACGTATTTTCGAATACTTTACGGAACGTAAAGAACAGTCGCTGGAGCACACACTGCATGATTTCCTGTTCTGGATGGAACAGGAATATGAGGGCAACAACTCAGCCAAGTTTATGCTCCGCTTTTCCTTCTTTCCGCCTGTATCTTTATATAACGAGGTACTGAATATTGTGAATCCTTTTCTGGAACAAATGGAGCGAAAATTAACTCGTCTCCTCCGAAATGTACGGGATCGGGAACTCTTTGGGCATATGGAACCAGCAGATGTGGCTTTAGCCTACATGACACTGGTGGATGGAATCATGGTAGAGCTACTATACAGTGGAAGCACCAACTACCACCGAAGGCTGAACGCTGCATGGCCTATTTTTTGGCGTGGGATTACGTTAACTTCATCTCATGAAGGGTGAAGCAGTCGTAATTGAAATTATACTGAATTGAGGAGAAATTCATCATGAATCGCAGTTGGATTTACGTTTTTGTTGGAGGCCTGATTGAGGTCGTATGGGTATCGGGTTTGAAGCATGCAGATTCTGTATTCACCTGGGCTGTAACTGTGCTGGCTGTGGTGGCCAGCTTTTATTTAATCATGAAGGCTGCAAAGCGTCTGCCTGTAGGCACGGTGTATGCTGTATTTACCGGACTGGGGACAGGGGGAACCGTCGTAGGCGAAATGCTGCTTTTCGGGGAACCGTTTCAATGGTCCAAAACGCTGCTAATCGCCCTTTTGCTAGCAGGTGTGATCGGCTTGAAGTTAGTTACCGATCGTGATGCTCAGGAAGGGAGTGGTGCATAATGGCTTGGATTGCATTGGTTATCGCGGGCTGCTCGGAAGTGCTTGGAGTCATCGGCATGAAGGGAGTTACGGTCGGTAAAGGGTGGAAGGCTTTAGCACTTATGATTTTATCCTTTATTCTTAGCTTCTCTCTGCTCAGCTTCGCCATGAAAAGTTTGCCGATGGGAACTTCTTATGCCGTATGGACAGGCATTGGAACCGTCGGCAGTACGATTACAGGCATGTTCTTGTATGGTGAGCAAAAAAGCGTACTGCGTGTTTTATTCATCGCCATGATTCTTGCCGCAGCATTGGGCTTAAAGCTGATTTCTTAAAGGAGTGATGCCTTGTGATTACCACCGTAACGCTTAACGCAGCAGTGGATAAAATCTACACAGTTGCAGGCTTTGGACTGAATGCCGTCCACCGCATTGAAGGGGGCTTAACCGTACCAGGCGGCAAGGGCGTGAATGCCGCTCGTGTCATTCGCACGCTAGGTCAGCCTGTACGGGCGGCCGGATTTGTAGCTGGACATACCGGACGGCTGCTCATCGACGGGTTGAGCACGGAGGGCGTAAGCGCCGATTTCATCGAAACGGCATACGGGGAAACCCGTCTCGCCATAACCGTGCTCGACCCGGCTACTCGCACGCAGACCGAGCTGATTGAGAGCGGCCCGACCGTTGGGCCGCTTGAACTAGCTGCGCTGCGGTGCAAAATCGCGACCCTTGCCGAGGATTCGGCTTGGGTCGTTCTCTCTGGCAGCCTGCCACCCGGCTGCCCGCCCGATCTGTACGCCGAGCTGTGCACGCTGGCAAAGGAACGCGGCGCGCGCGTGGCGCTGGACGCGAGCGGCGAGGCGCTGCGCTTGGGGCTGCGCGGGAAGCCCGACCTCGTGAAGCCTAACGAGGACGAGGCCGCCCGCTTCGCGGGGATCGACGCCACGCGCCCAGATGCCGCTGAAGCGGCGGCATCACAGCTGCTGGAAGCCGGAGCGCAGTTGGCCGTCATCTCTCTCGGCGCACGCGGGGCACTAGCGGTAACGCGCGATGCACGCTACCGCGTAAGCCTGCCGGACGCGGACATTGTCAGCGCGCTCGGCAGCGGTGACGCCATGGTCGCCGGGCTAGTTAGCGGCGCGGTGGCGGGGCTGGGGCTCCCTGCCATGCTACGTCAGGGAGCGGCCTGCGGCACGGCGGCTGCTCTGCACGCCATGGCCGGCAAGATCGAGCTTCAGGACGTGGAACGTCTGAAGCAAGGAATTACGGTGACGCTGGTGTAATTCAGCGTCACTTTTTTTATTTCATCCAATCATTCGCTTAATTCAATGCTACGAATAACAGCTTTCTGAATGATTTATGTTCCAAATATGCGTTGCCGGATGACTTACAACCAAACCCTGTTTTCCAGTATATTTTTCATACAAATATGCGATTTGGAAGACCCCAGCTTGACTAGTGAATCCTGAAACTCTGCAATTTCCTCTACAGACGCGCTTTGTACCTTAATGAGATAATTAAATTCCCCGCTGATGCGAAACAAATCGGTAACCTTCTTCGCCTCCTTACAAAAATCAATCACCTCTTGGCAATGTTCTGTTTTTATCAGAATAAACGTAGTTGTCCCCCGATCCAGTTCCCGTAAATTAAATACAGCATTATATCCAGAAATAATCCCTCGTTCTTCAAGCTTGGTCATTCTTTCTTTAACGGACGGTTGTGACATCGAAATTTCTTTGCTGATTTGGGAAATCGTTATTCGCGCATCATGCTGTAACAATTTCATGATTTTGTAGTCTATCTCGTCTATGTGATGCTGCATATCAAGTACCTCCTGATTCGAGTTTAAAAAGTAACGTTTTTCATCTAAAATATCTTCGGTTTCATAACCAATATAGTATAAAAAACTTATTTTAAATATATATGTAGCACATAATTATTCATATAATAAGGTTTACTTACATATAAGGAGGATCTGAAATGAGTGTGAAGGGACTAGCTCATGTGGCCATCCAAGCCCGTGATTATCAAGCAACCATTGCATTTTATACCGAAGTACTGGGATTTAAAAGAGGACATCACTGGAGTCTTCCATCCTTTCGGATTCAAGAAGCTTCCATGCTGATCTCACCTGACCAAAGAACCTGTCTCGAAATCTTTGATAACGATGCCGTCATTCCTGCCCAAGGGAAAAAGGCTGCATCCGAGCAGGACATTGCTCATGGGGCTTTATTACACCTCGCATTTTACGTAGACAATGTGGATGAAATATACCAAAAAGCCCTTGTCCACGGAGCAAGAACCTTTGTGGAACCCAATCAGCTTACACTTGGCGAACCACCTCTAGTTGTAACCAATGCATTAGTCCACAGCCCTAATGGTGAAGTTATCGAATTTATCGAAGATGTTGATTTTGACATGTCCCAATCGAGCAAGAAGTAATCCGCACAGCTATTAAAAAGATCCACTTCCCAGGGAAGCGGATCTTTTTTTATACTCCATTCATCTCCACCTTATTCTCTATGGAAAAATTAAACTATTCCTAAGTATATCCGATATATTGTTTATCACTTGGTTTGAAGGAGTAGATTATCATTTCAATTGATTTCAATGTGTACTGGTTTCATTTTAGCTCCGATCTGCTCATGCCGTTGTTCAGCTTGATCGGTCTGCTGCTCATCTATTTCGGATTCAGAACGATCCGTCGCCACCGTTATCGTAAACGCCACTGGGTCCGTACCAAAGGGCAAATCGTTGACGCGCATATCGAAGTAGACATAGATGTCGTTCCCTTTGACCGTGATGATCCGGTAGATACCAGCTACACCCGCCGATTAAAGGTACGCTTCTATACCGCTTCAGGTGAAGTCGTGGAATTCTGGAATCCTTATAGTACCAATCTCAGCCTCAACCGGGTTGGCAGCAAGATTAAGGTACTATACAATCCGGCCAACCCTCGGGACGCCCGAATTGCTGGCGGTGTAAATGGTGCAGGCTGTCTGGCCTTTATGTTGTTTTTGATCGGTGTCCCCTTTGCTTTGAGCGGGGTATTCGCTTTATTGAAATTTTTCTTCTAACAAGGCTTGGGTCACATACTAGTCATAAAAGTTATCGCCATATAAATGGCCAGACCCAAAATAATCAGTGCCGATATTTTGTTGAGCATAGTACCAAACTTTCCTTCTGAATCCATACGTCCTACAAGCCGGCCCGCCGTTGCCAGACCCACAAACCATATCCACGATACTGACACGGCAGCCAGACCGAAGGCCCAACGTTCCCCGCCGTTATATTGAAGGGAGCTGGTTCCAATTACACCAACCGTGTCAAGTATGGCATGTGGATTCAGTAGCGATACCGAGGCAGCAAAAATCATCTGGCGTTTCGGCAGCATCGGCTGGCTTTCTCCCGAGGAAGCAGCCTTGGACCTCCAAAGAGTCCAAGCCATATACAGCAAAAACAAACAGCCCGCCGCATAAAGCACATTCGTGAGCCATAGAAATTGCTGCAAAACAAGGGATACACCCCCAACGGCAAGCGTGATCAGAATGGTGTCACAGATACCCGCTGTAATGACCGCAGGCAAGGCATTGCGAAACCGCGACTGGGACGCCCCCTGATTAAACACAAATACATTTTGTACCCCTAAAGGCAAAATCAATCCCAATGCCAATAAAACGGCATGAATAATAGCTTCCAGCATGTTATGTACTCCCCCAAATTCATTGCTTAATATTCTCTAAATGCTTCTAATCCTTCCGGAACTGCTCTAACACAAGCTTGTAATCCTGAGGTTTGTTCATGTTGAACACGGCATTGTGCCACATATTCTCTGTCACTCCCGGCATGTCCTCTATAGTGGCATAACGAACATTCAACGTTTCCAACCATTCGGTGAGACGGAGCCGTTTATTCCGCAAACGTTCCTCAGCAGATGGCAGTATGCTCCGATGATACACTCCCAGCAAAGGATGCATACGTCCAGCCACAGAAGCAATTACCGCTTGCAGTGGTGATTCCGCTGCTTCTTTGGGTGCCGCCCACTTTTCAGTTAAAACGAGCAAGGCTTGCAGCACTTCCAGCTGTACAAAAGGCATATCACAGGCCACGACTATTCCCCATTCGGTAGTAGATGCAGATAAGCCTGCATGAATACCACTCAAGGGTCCCATACCCGGATAGATATCAGATATAGTCTCAATACCGCTCAGTCCATATTCTTGATCGTCACGAGTGACTACTACCACCCGTTGGACCGCCTGCTGTAAGGTAATAAATGTCCGTTCAAGCATAGTAGCTCCCTCAATCTCAAGCAGGGCCTTATCCTGTCCCATTCGGCTGGAACGTCCTCCTGCGATGATAATACCAGTCACTTCCACGGAAAACTCCTCCTTTTTTTCTAAAAACAATCACAAATATGCATATGGAATTTTGGACAAAATTGAAATTTACATAATTGTAATTTTATTGGTTTGTTAACCCTTTCAACACATGATACATTGGAATAAAGAACATTCCCACAGATCGACATCGGTGCGTAGTTCTCTATCGGGCTAAGAAAGGAATGGCTTGTCTTGCAAAAGAGAGAAATTCAAGAGACTCCCCTATATTCCCTAAAGCTATATAACTTTTTTCTATATGGAGCTATGGTCATTTTCTCCAGCTTCTTTCCGTTGTATCTACAAGATATCGGCATGGACAAGCTGGAAATCGGGAGTCTGATGGCCATCGGACCTTTTGTATCTGTATTCGCGAATCCTTTCTGGGGATATACAAGCGACCGCAGCCGAAATCTCCGACGTATCCTACTATTTATGATTATAGGTACACTGTTACTGCTCCAAGCTTTATTTCATGTTCACACGTATGTCATGATTTATGTGTCGATGATTGGCTTTTACTTTTTTCAAAGCCCGTTATTTGCTCAAAGCAATACCCTGATTCTCAGTTATATTGAGGGCACGGACCGGAAATTTGGTTCATTTCGCATATGGGGTTCCTTCGGTTGGGCTGTGACTGCGGCAGTTGCCGGCATCGTTGTTGACCACACAGGAGTATCCAGTATATCGACTATCTTTACGATACTTCTTCTGGCTGCATTGATCTGCACTTTGGCAATTCCACCACTGAAAAGCACTGTGGAGACGGCAACCATTCATTTGCGTGGCTTTGGCAGTATTATATTAAACGGATATTTCATATCCTTCATTTTGTTAGGCATCCTTGTATCAATTCCTAATTCAATCAACGGCGCCTTTATGTCCTTGTACATCACCGAACTGGGTGGGTCCAAGCTGATGCTTGGTTTTGCCGTTTTTATGTCATCGGTATTCGAAATTATTGTCTTTTTACTGTTTGATCGCTTCTTGAGGAAAAAAATGACCGTGATGGTCGGCTGTTTGGCACTCGTCAGTTTGCTGTTTGCCTTACGTTGGGAACTCATGGCGCTGGCTACAGACCCGATCCAGATTGTGTTCATTCAGGCACTTCATTGTGTCACCTTCGGTGGATATTTCTATGTAGGCACCCAGTTGACCGTCCTGTTCACTCCTGCAGCATACCGATCATCCGGACAGGCCGTATATACCTTGACCTGGAGTGGTATATCCGGTATCGTAGCAGGTTTTGCTGGCGGTTGGCTATTCCAGAACTTCGGCGGTGAAATGATGTACCATGCAGGTGTCTTCTTCGCCCTGCTGGGCTCTGCGGGATTCGCTATCATGTGGTATATGCTGTACAAGAACGGCTACCAGCCAGGGCATGGCGGCGAGCACAAACCAGGCGAGCATAAACCAATAGAAGAAGCACCACAACGACAATAGAGTGTCTCCAAGTCAATGGTCATGCTCTGAAGAACGGTTGTGCGTAAAATAAAGGAGTCTGCCGTTGGCAGACTCCTTTTCACTTGGTCGCACGAAGCAACCATCCGTCCCACTATTTCCAACGTCTTATTGCTTAGGCAATTGGAAAGAGCTTTTCAATGATACCACACGGTTAAATACAGGCTCACCCGGTTTGGAAAGCTTGGGATCTACACTGAAATAACCATGACGGAAAAATTGGAACTTGTCCTGCGATTGTGCTTCTTTCATATTCCGCTCCACATAGCCATGAGCAATTTCCAAAGAGTTCGGATTTAATTGATCAAGGAATGTTTTTTCCGATCCATCCTCTTCCAGCACCTCTGGTTCCTCTGCGTTAATCAATGGCTCATACAAACGGAATTCAGCCGGAACAGCCTGAGTAGCCTCAACCCAATGGATTGTACCTTTCACTTTACGTCCCGTAAAGCCCGATCCACTCTTGGTTTCTATATCATAAGTACAGTGAATCTCCGTTACATGACCGTCCGCATCCTTAATGACATCGTTGCATTTAATGAAGTAAGCATGTTTGAGACGCACCTCATTACCAGGGAACAAACGGAAGTATTTGCTCGGCGGATTCTCCATGAAATCCTCACGCTCAATATAAATCTCACGAGAAAACGGAATTTGGCGTGTTCCAAGCTCCGGATTTTCTGTATTGTTCTCCGCCTCCAGCATTTCCACTTGTCCTTCAGGATAGTTCGTAATGACCACCTTCAACGGATCTATAACTGCCATCGTACGAGGAGCCTTAAGCTTCAAATCCTCACGTGCAAAATGCTCCAGCACCTGCAAATCAATGACTCCGTAGGCTTTGGAAATGCCTGTCTCATATACGAAGCTGCGAATGGCCTCTGGCGTATAGCCGCGACGACGCAAACCTGAAATGGTTGGCATCCGCGGGTCATCCCAGCCGTCTACGTGTTTTTCATCAACCAGGAGCTTGAGCTTACGTTTGCTGGTTACCGTTTGAGCTAGATTTAGCCGTCCAAATTCGTATTGATGAGGTACGTTTTCCATCTCGCATTCAGCTACAACCCAATCGTACAGTGGGCGTTGATCTTCGAACTCCAGCGAACAAAGCGAATGGGTTACGCCCTCAATTGCATCTTCCAGCGGATGAGCATAGGAATACATCGGATAGATGCACCAGGTATCGCCTGTATTGTGGTGGGCCGTGTGTGAAATGCGGTAAATAACTGGGTCACGCAAATTGATGTTTGGCGAAGCCATATCAATCTTGGCACGCAGCACCTTTTCACCATTCTGGTATTTGCCTGCACGCATCTCTTCAAACAGCTTCAGATTGTCTTCCACACTGCGATCCCGATAAGGGCTGTTTTGTCCCGGTTCTGTCAGTGTTCCGCGCGTTTCACGGATTTGGTCCGCACTTTGGTCATCTACGTAGGCTTTCCCCTTTTGGATCAGCAGGATAGCACGCTTGTACATCTCTTCAAAGTAATTGGAAGCAAAATGTTTTTCTTCCCATTCATAACCAAGCCACTTCACGTCCTCCTGAATGGAGTTCACGTATTCCGTGTCTTCCTTCGCCGGATTGGTGTCATCAAAACGCAGGTTCGTGCGTCCTCCGAATTCATCTCCCAACGAGAAATTGATCCAGATGGCTTTAGCATGTCCAATATGCAAATATCCGTTGGGTTCAGGTGGAAAGCGTGTAACAACCTCCTTGACCTTACCCGTACGTAAATCCTCTTCAATAACATTTTTAATAAAATTGGGGGGAGTAATCGGCTTCTCCACACTAATCAACCTTTCTTCCGTATAATCTGTATACAACCTGTTCCCTTAAATATACCCTTTCACACCGCATAACTCAATAAAATGAAAATCGGGATGCTCTCTTCAGCAAAAAAAGATGCAAGTTATGAAAAAGAGTTAACATTTTCGGCAAATAAATTCGTTATAGTGTATATATCTTTTATTTTACCGGAAAAGGAGACCCACCCGTGTTTAAGCTGTTGATCGTCATCCTGCTGTCTATGCTACTGTCCTCTTCCGTTATGACTACCGATCATCCTTCTTCAAGCATGGTGACCGAAACTGCATTATCTCATCCGCTGGCCAGCGCGCCAGAAGACTCATCTGTCCGCTTATATGCCGTGAGCCCGTCTCAGGGGCTCTTTCATTCAGCCGTACTGGAAATCGGCCAGCAACGCCGCACATTCCAGTGGTCGGGCTCGGCGGATATTTCCACCGCACCACAGTTATTTTACAGAGATGTAAACGAAGACGGGATCCGTGAAGCCGTTGTCATTCTCACGCGTGCCTCGGGGACGGGTGTGGACTTGCAGGAGTTGCATATTGTTAACGTACAGACAATGGAGGAATATGCCGTTGAATCAGCGGAAAATGCTGTATCCCAGCGAGTACACAGCTCCGTGGAGCTACGTGACCACAACCGCCAGGTACATATCGCTGTTATGATTGACGGTACTACACACACGATGGACCCCAAAGCGTCTGTATTTTACGATGATCCAGCCCAGTTTACAAAGCATCTCGATTTTAGCTCTGTTGTAATGTATGACGCCGAACAATTCCCACTCCATGCCACTGTATCCGGTAGCGTATCGCCAAGCGAATTTGTAGGGGATTTGGATCTGAAATATGTATACGAGCAGGGGCGGTTCCGGGTGGGACCTATAAAATTTGAAGCTTCCTCTCCCTTTTGACGACTCTCGCAGAATAAGGTAGCATGGGATTAAATGCTAGACTGGCTGGTTTAGCGATTTTCCGAGTGAAAGAGGGGATTAATCATGTTTACATATGCGTTGGACGAACGCACAGTCCTTCGGCCGCTCACCAAGGAGCATGTGCAGCCTCTGTTTGAGCTGATCGAAATGTCCCGTGACCGTCTGCGTCAATGGCTTCCATGGGTAGACTCCACCACGGAAATCAGCCATACAGAGCAGTTCGTGCAAGGCGCCTTGAAACAAGCCGCAGAGAACGGTAGCCTGACCGCTGGAATTTGGATAGACAACGAGCTTGCTGGCATCATCAGCTACCATGAGATCAATTGGGCTCACCGTTCGGTTAGCATCGGATACTGGCTTGGGCACGGTTACGAAGGACAGGGTCTCATGACCAGTGCCTGCCGCGTATTCGTCGAATATGCGTTGGTGGAGTTGGACTTGCATCGGGTCGAAATCCGTTGTGCAACGACAAACCGCCGCAGCCGCGGTATTCCAGAACGCCTGGGCTTTGTGCTCGAAGGCATTGTACGCGAAGCAGAGTTGCTGCCAGATGGCTATATGAACCACGCAGTGTATGGTATGCTCCAGAATGAATGGAAGCAACTTCGATAGCCTTGTACTGCACAACAACGCCGCAGGCCTGATCAGGTCTGCGGCGTTGTTGATTATGAACTGGACATCACAACCGAATGTTGCTGCCTGTCTGTCTGTATCCTCCGGTCTATTTTAGGAAATAGGCCATTAGAACATCATCCACAAATTGGCCTGCGATATAAAACTCCTCATGCAGCCGCCCTTCAATTGCAAAACCGCATTTTTCATAAAACATAAGGGCTTCCGTGTTACAGGACAGTACACGCAAACTTAACTTGCGGATGCCCTCCGCAGCTGCAATCTCCTTCATGGAGTTCATAAGCGCCGTCCCAATACCCTTGCGATGATAGTCTGGACGTACAGCTATATTTATTTCGAGTACATGACAATTACTAGCCAACAGCGTTGGAGGACGAAATCCAATATACCCGCAGAGCACTTCCTGTTCGATGGCAACCAGTTGAGAGCCTGGAGGCGTATTGCGCAGAAACTCTCCGCGCGACTTCCATGACAGCGAAGCAGGAGCCGTGCGTTCATTCCATACCAATTCATCCAGCGCAATCAGATCAGGAGCATCCTTCATCTCCGAATGACGTATCGTCAAGGGTTGACTTGTAAACAATTCCTTTCAATCCTTCCTGTGAAGGCTTTCCTGAGCAATAACTGCAACCATTCGTCACTTATTGTACCATAATCGCAGCTCATTACTGAACTTTTATTAGGACTTAAGAACTGGGAACGTCCACCTTGGAAGAAGTATCAAAATCACCCATATTGTGACGGTAACGATTCAACCAGCTATGCAGGACAAAAAATAGAATCGACAACACCGCTACGCCCGCTGCCAGCCAAAGTGTAGGAGGTAACCCACCACCATCATACAACTTCCCCATAAAATAAGGTCCCATCACCCGTCCGGCTGCACCAATGCCCCCCACAAGTCCAATGTAAAAGGGTGCGCCCCGACCTCCATGATCAGACAGGAATGCTGGAACCGCAGGTGCAATCAGCATTTCTCCCAGAGTCGCCAGTACCATAGCGAATATCATCCCAGTATAGTTCTGTGTGCCCAGTATGACAATATAAGCTGCCAAATAAAATCCTCCAGCCCATGTCATTTGCGCAGAAGCGTGATGAGCGTACAGCCGTTTGATCCAGAAAATAATAGGTTGTGCGGCAAAAATGAGAATACCATTCAACGTCCATAATAATCCATACATCGTTTTAGGCAAGCCCTGTTCAATAATATGGGGAGAGACTCCCGTATTCCAGATCGAATTGCCAAACCATAAAAAAAGCGAGCCTAACCCCACAAAGAGATACAGCCTGGTATCACAAAACAGCAACCGAGCGGGTATTTCTTCTTTTTTCATCACAGACTTGCTGAGCTGGACTTCTCCCTCTTCCCGATCTACCCTGCTTAGATAAGACCAGAAGAATCCAGCAAATACCGCAGAAGTCACCCCGTTCATCACAAAGCTGAGCTGATAGGAAAGGTCGGCCAGAACGCCGCTCAGTCCCGTTCCGAGTGCCACCCCAATATTGTTCGCGACATAAATGATATTAAACAGCTCTCCACGTCGGTCAGCAAAACGAAAACCTACAAAGGCCTGAATCGCAGGCACAGATACCACATTAAAAAAGCCGATAAAGCCCATCATGATGACAAAAGCCACCCAATGACCACTGGTAAATGGAAGCGAGAGAAGTCCCAACGCATTCATGGCCAGTGAGCCGACAATCAGTTGCTTGGCTCCAATACGATGATAAAGGGCTCCGCCCAGCACTTGACCAAAAATTCCGCCTAAAGACTGCACTAAAATTGCAATCCCCGCATCTTCCATACTACGGTTCAGTTCGTCAAATACATACATGCTAACGAGCGGCCACATGAGGGAACTTCCAGCGGAATTAATCAGGCTGGCAATGAGAAATACTTTTACTTCTTTCGGATAAGACTCCAACCATTTCATATGTTTTGCTTCTCCTTTTGCACCTGGCGCCATGAAAGGCAGTTTCTCATTGGTGCTTCACATTCACCACCGTTGAGAAAAAAGTAGCCCCCTGCCCCATATCCGACAGCCGGTCAGAGGTTAACGCATTGGCGCGCTGTCTGCGTCCTTTGCCTTTCCACCATAATCCTTGGCTAATCACCGTGCCGGGCAGCATCAGATCGGTGACCTTGGCTTTCAATTCATACATTCCCCTGTCATTCCAGACGGTAACCGGATCACCATCTGCGATGTCTCTTGCCTGAGCATCCTCCGGGTGAATTTGCAGCAAGGGCTCCCGTTCCAAGCGCTGATGTTTGGGCAAATTAGCAAATGTAGAATTCAAAAAATTATGGTTTGGCGGTGAAACAAACATCAATGGAAAACGATCATCCGCTTGCGGCCGATGCTCTCCGTCATACCCTTCGACCAGCGGTACATAGGAGGGCAATGCAGGCAGACCTGCTTGTTTCATCTTTTCCGAATACAACTCTATCTTGCCTGAAGGCGTAGTTAAACGCTCCAAATAAGTAGCCTTTGGCGTCATATCGAGCTTTACAAAAGGCGACTTTATTAAGGCATCCAAGGTTACACCATTGAGATAAGGGTTCGTTGGATTATCAAGCGCTCCTGCGATCATATCCTCTTCACTTTCCGTAAAGGCAGCTTCATCAAAGCCCATTGCCTGTCCGAGCAGGCTAAATAGCTCATAATTGCTTTTGCTTTCCCCTAGCGGATCAATAACAGGCTTCTGCATCTGGATATAGTGGTGCCAGTACGATTTGTATAGATCTGTTCCTTCAAAAGAAGACGCAGCAGGCAGCACAATATCTGCATAGCAGGCCGTATCGGTAAGGAACAGGTCATGAACAACCGTAAACAGATCCTCTCGTTCAAATCCCTCCGTTACCCGTTGCGAATCGGGTGCTACAACTACTGGATTACTACAATATACGAATAACGCCTTAATCGGCTGTTCCTTTTGTAGCAGCGCCTCTCCAATCCGGTTCATGTTGATCACCCGGGCATCCGGGTTCTGTCGCAGATCAGGACGCTCCAAATGGGCGCTGTTAATCTTGGCATAAGCGCCATTGGAGCGCGACGCTCCTCCGCCGTGCTTCAACCATTGTCCAGTGAGTGCAGGCAAGCATGTAACTGCGCGTACGTTCATACCGCCATTATCATGATGCTGAAGCCCATTTCCAATATTGATATAGGCCGCTCGCGCCTTTCCATACATTTCCGCCAAACGGATAATATCCTCTTTCGGCACGCCGGTAATCCGCGAAACCCGCTCTGGTGTATAGGTCTTAACATGCTCGCGCAGTTCCTCGTGACCTACAGTATAGCGATGTAAAAATTCGTCGTCTGTCAGTCCCTGATCAAACAGTACATGCATAACCCCCAGCGCAAGCGCCGTATCCGTACCCGGATATAATGGAATGAACCAATCCGCCCATTGCGCCGTCCGGTTGCGATGAACATCAATTACGACCACCTTAGCACCTTTTTTACGTGCTTTCTCAGCCAATACGACCTGATGCATGTTGGTGCTAATGACATTTCCACCCCATACAATAATGAGATCTGCATCTTCTGTATCCTCCGGGCTCGTGCCGCCCTTAAACCCCATAACGGATGCCCAGCCTTCATTCCCAGCCACGCTACAAATCGTCTGATCCAGCTGGCTTGAACCTAGTGCATTGAAAAAGCGACGATCCATTCCATCCACACTCAATACGCCCATATTGCCATAAAAGCTGTAGGGGAGTATGGATTCCGGTCCATCCGTACGTATCAGCTCCTTGAACCGACCTGTAATGGTATCGACCGCTTCCTCCCAGCTAATTCGTTCAAATTTCCCTTCCCCTTTGGCACCTACACGCTTCAACGGATAAAGCACCCGATCCGGATCATATACGCGCTCGGTCATATTGCGGACTTTGTTGCATATAGCCCCTTTGGTAATGGGATGATCCGGATTACCAGTCACCTTGACTATCTTTCCATCTTCCTTGTGAAGCAGGAGCCCACACGTATCCGGGCAATCCAACGGGCATACAGCCGGAAAAATACCATTCTGCTGCTCCGTCATCCGCTGTCCTCTTTGTAGATTTTGTTGAAGTGTGGCCTCAAGAGGCGCGCTATTGCGATGATCCATGGTTAAATGCTCCTTTCCGTTACCGTTTCCAAAAATTACACTGTTCTTATCATATCTACAGCTTTGGCCTATGGCAAGAGAAGGATTTTACCACACAGTAGCTCTCCAAAATATAAAAAAATCCGTCTGCTGCATAGAGCAAAACGGATTTTAAAAAGTAAAATTATTTTTTTATCATTCTGTTTCATCATTACATACCCAGGGTAAAAGAGATCAAGGCATTATGGACGAGAGCACACTCATCCTCCATGCCAAATCATGGACCACTCCCAAAAAAATCCGCCATGACAGGTTTCGTTCCCCCGGGCCTGTCATGGCGGATTTGCTTTGTTTATTGCTTCATAAAGTAACGTGATTATGCATGATCACTCAACGGCTTGGATGTAACTGAAGAAGTAGTTTGAGGTTCATTCACGGAATGTGTGTTGGCTTGAGTTTTTTTCAGATAGGCCAGCCAGTAGGCTCCAGCCACAAACAGACTGCCTCCTACCAAATTCCCCAACCAGACCGGAATAAAATTCATAACATACTCTGCCCACGAAAAATGACCTGCAAATATAGCCGCCGGAATGAGAAACATATTGGCAACAACGTGCTGGAATCCAATAGCAACAAAGGCCATGGTCGGGAACCAAATTCCCATAATTTTGCCGCCGATAGAGTCTGTGCTATATGCCATCCATACAGCCAGTGCTACGAGCCAGTTACATCCTATACCTGATATAAAAGACTGCAAAAAGCTTTCATGCAGCTTATGTCCTGCCATATCCACCACTTTATCCAGGTAAGGACCCGTTTCGGTCAAGCCTAGAACATGCCCAAAGAAAAACGCAACAAATAATGCACCTGCAAAATTACTGAGCGTAATAATTGCCAAATTACGAAGCATGGCCCCTGTCTTAATTCGCCCTGCCCATCTCGCCAAAGGGACTGCCATCATATTGCCGGTCAGCAATTCCCCACCAGCTATCAAAACTAACACCAGACCTACAGGGAACACCGCAGCTCCAATAAAGGTAGCAATGCTTCCCCATTCTTTAGGTGCACTTGCAATAACGCGTATATCCAGCAAAAACCCGAGTGCAATAAATGCACCTGCCAAAAATCCCAATACCACCGCCACAGTCCACGGGTTGTTCGCCTTGGCCACTCCTGTTTCCACCGTCTTTTCGGCAATTTGCCCCGGTTTATAGCTTGCCATCTGCCCCCGCTCCTTTAATATCTTTTAAACAAAATATTCTTCTTTCATATTTTATTTAAAATCAGTGATTTTGTTTGTGAAAAAAATCACTTTCTCAACTATAAAAAAAACAGCCCTCGAAAAAGGACTGTCTTTCTATTTTATTACATCTACTGCTACTGCGCTGCTATGCGCTTTACATTTAATTATATTCTTCCTTTTCAACGGCTTTCAAGAACCAAAGTACTCCGCCCAGACCGATGGCTGCGACAACTACAAGAAAAAGGATATAAAACAAACCCATTATCTACTTCTCCCCCTAATCCTTATGCTCTCTATATTGTACTATAAGGATTCATCCGTACGCTTTCAGATTGTTGACAAACTTATGAACAATGTCACAGACAAATCGGATTATACAGTAACTGGGTTCCGTTCGGATATTGTAGGCAATGCCTGCAAACCTGCCGCGTTCAGGAAATTCCAAGGCTTGTTATAGTGCGGCTGGAAGAAGAAATCGACAAAGGCCAACTGATCAATGGTCATATGATTTTGAATGGCTACAGACAGGGTGTTAATGGATTGCGTCAAATCGACCTTCGACATAATTTGTGCCCCAACAATTCTCCGTGTCTCCTGCTCATATACAACCTTCAGCAACACCTTTTCAGAAGTCGGCATAAACTCAGGACGGTAGCTGTCCTCAATGGTTACAGCTTCTACAGTCATCCCCTCGTCCGTTGCTGCGGCTTCCGTCATTCCTGTTCCCGCAATATTATCTTCGTAAATTTTGATACCCG
Organism: Paenibacillus sp. ALE2; assembly: GCF_054113385.1. Classification (NCBI taxonomy): domain Bacteria; kingdom Bacillati; phylum Bacillota; class Bacilli; order Caryophanales; family Paenibacillaceae; genus Paenibacillus; species Paenibacillus sp. ALE2. Next base: position 2,026,053 of record NZ_CM134213.1, on the reverse strand, counting down.
AGGTTCCTTGTGTTCCCATGTAGGCAATGGTAGGTTGTACCAGATTACGCGCCACCAGCGTACCCATACGAACCGCATTGGTCGCCAATGGGATATAAGCTGTTTTGCCAGTCGGATTATAACGAATTGCACAACTGTCGCCTGCTGCAAACACGTCTGGGCAGCTACTTTGCATATAATTGTCCACAATGATCGCACCGTTAGGCAACATATCTACCTGACCTTTGAGCAGATCCGTTTGAGGTCGGAAACCGATACAGAGTATAACAAGCTCTGTTTCATATTCTCCTTTGGAGGTCACGACCTTACTTACTTTACCGTTAGTCCCCTCAAAACGACTTACTGTCTCGCCAAGTACCAGCTTAATGCCATGTTCTCTCAGGGAATTCTCAATCCGGTCTGTATACTCATGGTCTAAATACTTATTCAATATACGATCAGCACTGTCGATCAGCGTTACGTTCTTACCGTTCATTTGAAAAGCTTCTACCAGCTCAACACCAATGTATCCAGCTCCCACGACAGTAATGTTCTGTACGTGCTGGGCTTTCTCTATGATTTCATTCGAATGATTATAGTTTTTGCAGAGCAAAATATGATCAAGTTCAATGCCTTCCAGCTTCGGAATAATTGGCCACGATCCAGTAGTCACAATCAATTTATCAAATGTATCCGTAAATTCCTCACCGGTTTGGAGATTACGTGCATGCAGCGTCTTGCCCGCTGTATCTACACTCGTTACCTCATGAAGCATCTTGGTCACTACACCCATATCAGCCAGTTGATCTGGGGACGAATAAAACAATCCGTGCGGATCTTTGACGACACCACCTACATACAGTGCAATACCACAAGATAAAAATGAAATATTGTCATTACGCTCATAGACCGTAATTTCGGCATCTGGATAACATTTAGCTGTGTTGACTATGGCTGCCGTACCTGCGTGTGTACATCCGATAACTGCTACTTTCATGTTGAATTCCTCCTTGGTGTGTGGGCATAAAATGTATAATAATTGTGAATACTTTCACTTATATAACTCGTTACTTCTTGTGATTTATTTCACTTCATGTGCTTATTATAGTGTGATATTTTTCACATTACAATAGCTTTTTATGATATTCACAATTTGTCCACATTTTAAAAGGCAAGGATATCTGAACTCAGCCGTTTGCTGAAATCTTTTTTGCTCCATTCAGTTTTCCCTACCTGCCTCTTGATTATGCTCCTGGAACAGACTTTCACACGATACGTCAATCTTTAGGCAAATGCGTATGTAGGGAATAAAAAAAGGTCCGTTTCCCCTAAGACAAGCGGAAATCAGACCTTGTTTACACATATACTTTGGAATTACACGAAGCTATTATAATAACTGCTCAATGGCAGTTTTCATCGCTTCTGGTGACTCCTTGGGCTCAAAGCGTCCCACAGGCACACCTTCACGATTCACAATGAATTTTGTAAAATTCCACTGAATTGTACCATCTTCCTGTTCTCCAGGCTGTTGCTTCTTCAGATATTCAAACAGAGGGGCTGTATCTGGTCCGTTCACATCCACTTTAGCGAATACCGGGAAATTAACCCCGTAATTCAATTGGCAAAATTCAGCCGCTTCCTCGCTGCTGCCCGGCTCCTGACCGCCAAACTGGTTGCAAGGGAAGCCTAAAACAACGAGTCCCCGATCCTTATATTCGTCATAAAGCTTTTGCAAATCCCCATATTGCGGGGTAAGTCCGCACTTACTAGCGGTATTCGCAATAACCAGCACTTTACCTGTGTAAGTTTCCAGAGAAACCTCCTGATTGGCTGGTGTTACGGCATTATATGAATAGACAGACATATAGCATCCTCCTTCGTGTCGCTTGGTTTAGGTTCTCAACCTATTTTACCCAAAACGTGACGGACATGCCAATATTCACAAAACCTTACCGTGATGCTGCCACTTGGCGCACCCTCTAACCTCTTGCTGCTACTTGTGGTCTAGCATCACGCCGCTCGGCAACAGAACCCACCGTTTGTTTCTCTTCTACATTCATTCCCTTTACTGCTTGGCTTACCGCAGGCTGACCAGCCAAAGCATACGGAAGACAGAGTGGTACCCCCGTACGAGGATCAGTAACAATATCCGCCTCAATCCCGAACACCTCACGCAGCACATCTGGGGTCATAACCTCCGTCGGGGCTCCTACCGCCTTCGCTTTCCCTTTTTTGATCGCAATCATATGCTGAGCATAGCGGGCTGCGTGGTTCAAGTCGTGCACGACCATAACAATGGTGCGTTCTGCCGAAGTATTCAGATACTCTAGCAGATGCAGCACTTCCAGTTGATGCGCCATATCCAAAAATGTAGTCGGCTCATCCAAAAACAATATATCCGTATCTTGTGCAAGCGCCATAGCAATCCAGGCACGCTGACGCTGCCCCCCAGAAAGCTGATCAATCGGACGATCGTGAAATTCGCTCATTCCTGTTACTTGGATGGCCCACTCTACCATTTTGCGATCGTCCGCTTTCATGGAACCAAAACCTTTTTGATAGGGAAAACGTCCGTATGATACCAGTTCCGTCACGGTCAATCCTTCCGGTGCCGTCGGATTCTGCGGCAAAATAGCCAACTGCTTGGCTACCTCCCGGGTGGATTGCTTATGAATGGATTTACCATCCAACAGAACGCTACCGCCTTTAGGATTCATGATGCGAGCCATCGTTTTCAAAATGGTCGACTTACCGGAGCCATTTGCACCCACCAACGCTGTAATTTTCCCTTGCGGTATTTCTACGTTCAGATCTTCTACTATTAATCGATCTTCATAAGCAATATCCAGATTTGCCGTTTTCAGACGAAACATTTGGAATCATCCCTTTCCCTAATCCAATATATATAATCACGGGCTTAACGCACGACATTCATCAAAACTTCATTCTATCTTTATATAATAAAGATATTGATAATCATTATCAAGTGTTAACTCACAAAAAAAGATCACAGCCCTCAAGCTGTGATCTTCTGATTCTGGCCATTCGCATTAAGCCTGTACAGAGGACAGTCCAAATGCTTCAGCCATGAGACGTATAGATTTCATTTTGGCATCGAAGTCGTGAATAATGCTCGCAACCATGATCTCCTGTGCATTATAGTCCTTGGATAATTGCTCAAGCTGACGCTTGACCTGTGCGGGTGAACCAACCACCATACGCTTGCGATTCTCACGAATGCGCATCCGGTCAAATGGCGTATACGGATACGCAAGCGCCTTTTCGACGGAAGGTGTTCCTGCGGAACGCGTTCCCTGTTCCAAAAGCACCAGGGACAAGTCCATGCTGGAAGCCAAACGATTGGCCTCCTCTTCAGTATCCGCACAGATCGCAAATACGGAGACAAGCGAACGCGGTTGGTCACTATGCTGGGAAGGCTGGAAGTTTTCCTGATATCCCTTCATAGCACCTGTGCCGCCTTCACCATTAATAAACTGCGCGAACGCAAAGCCTACGCCACGCTCGGCGGCCAGACCCGCGCTATCACCGCTGGAGCCAAGCAGCCACATTTCCGGCACAGTCTCTACGAGCGGCATCGCCTGTAGCGAACCGAAGCGATGCTGGCTGCCTGTGCTATCGTGCAAGTAGGCTAGCAGATCATCCAGCTGCTCGGGGTACAGATCAATGCCGCCCCGCATTTTCCCCTCATGCAAAGCTCTGGTAGCAATCGGCATTCCTCCGGGCGCTCGCCCCAGACCCAGATCAATGCGCCCCGGATACAATCCCTCCAGTACCCGGAAGTTTTCCGCTACTTTATAAGCGCTGTAATGGGGCAGCATCACACCGCCCGACCCTACCCGAATCGTCTGGGTACGAGCAGCCAGGTGTGAAATCAATACCTCGGGGCTGGACCCTGCAAGATTAGAGGCAGCATGATGCTCGGATACCCAAAAGCGATGATAACCCAAGCGTTCCGCCTCTATAGCAAGCTCAGCAGTCTTTTGTAATGCTTGTGCATGCGTCATGCCTTCCGATACCGGAGATTGGTCAAGAATGCTGAGTTTTATCATAAAAAGTCTGACCTTTCTATTTTGGAATAAGAATAGGCATTAAGTATAGCACGTAAAGCCACAGTTAACCAAGAGGGGCAAAATAGTAGATTTAACGCGCCCATTAGTCATGTTTACTTTTCATAGAGACTGCTTTTTACTTTACCTTATCTGCTTCATAAAGATGTGAACGCTTTTGAAAAAAACTAAACAGATGGGTCACGATGACCTTCAAGACGGCATAACCTGGAACAGCCAGTACAATCCCTACCACACCAAACAAATTGCCTGCTGTCAAAATAACAAAGATAATCGTAATCGGATGTACTCGAAGCGATTTGCCCATAATTTGTGGTGAAATAAATTTACCCTCAATAAGCTGGACAACTGTCCATACGATAACCATTTTGAGCAGCATGATCGGTGAGGTAACTATAGCTACGATTAACGCGGGTGTAATGGCAATGACAGGACCTAAGTAGGGAACCACGCTCGTAAAAGACGCAATGACCGCAAGCGTCAAAGAGTAGTCCAATCCAATAATCAGATAACCTATATATAGCAGCACTCCAATACAGAAGCTAACAATAATTTGTCCACGAATGTACGAGCTGACCTGATGATTCATTTCGGTCATGATACGATCTGTCTCTTTACGAAACATAGGTGGAAGCATTTTTAGAATCCACTGCGGCAGCTTGTGTCCATCTTTCAGCAAATAGAACAGAATGAACGGAACCGTAGCGATCGCAAGCACAGTTTCCGTAATCACACCCAAAAAGCTTCCCACACCCGTCCATGCATTATTGATAAAGCCAGATAACTTTTCAGAAGCTTTGGAGGCCAGTTCAGATGGATCTATTTGAATGGTGTTCTGGAACTGGTTCACAAAGTTACTGCCAATCAGTCGCTCAAACTGTTGTTTGACTTGCTCGGTATAAGCAGGGACATTTTGGATAAGGCCCTGTATCTGATCACGGATCACAGGTACCACCGACGTAACCACAATAGCGATAATCCCTATAATGAGCAAAAACAGAACAACAATGGAGTATACTCGCTTTACCTTATTCCGCTCCAGTACATCTACCAACGGATTGAGCAGATAGTACAATACACCGGACAAAATGACAGGGAGAATAATCGTTTTCAGCAGCACGATGACAGGGGTAAATATGTATGAAATTTTGGTAAGCACTAAGATATTCAAGCCGATCAGCAGCAGTACCAACAGGAATAACACAAACTTGTTGTTCAGAAAAAACTTCTTAAACCGGTCTTTCCATGCCGGAGTTATTTCCACATGACATTCCCCTTCTCTTTAGACAGATGAGTATACGTTCTTCATAATTACGATATATTTTTGGAACAAAATATACAAGGTTATACCCAAATAAACACAAAAGCAAACAAAGTTGTACGTTATTGTACGAACTTCGCTTGCTTTGAATGGTTATGGAGTATCATTTGTCGTGGTGGCAGCCTCCACCGTCGTAGTCACAGGTTTGTTTTCTTGATCAAAAAGATTCTGTATGAACCGCTTGAGCTTTCGTTCATCCACACCCAACACCTGTGCACCCTTGATGGTTTCCCCGCGCACCAGTTCATTTGGCGGGATTTGCTGCTTCCCTACTGTTTTAGCATCAATATTAAAACCCAATGAAGCCAACTGCAGCATTTCCGTTGTACTCAGATTCGTTTCAATATAAGGAGAAATGCTATTTAAAATACTTGGCAGTTTAATGAGCGACGAGGTCGATTGTATTTTACTGCCCAGTTCGGTAATGAATTTGCGCTGTCGCTCCGTACGTGTAAAATCCGAAGTCGCATCATGACGGAAACGTACATATTGCAAGGCTGTTTTACCGTCCATGTGCTGCATTCCCTTTTTCAAGTCAATATCAAACTGGTGTTTGTCTGCCTTGGACGTGTAATGCATATCTTTTTCGACATCCAGGTCAATACCACCTACAGAGTCAACCAGTGCAATGAAACCATTAAAATCAGTATATACATAATATTGAATCGGTATGCCCAGAAGGTCGCTCACAGTCTGTCTGGTCAAATCCGGCCCACCGTAGGAAAAGGCAGCATTCAATCGACTTTGCCCATGACCCGGGATCTTGACATACGTATCACGAAGAATCGACATAAGTGTGGCCTTTTTCGTAACCGGATCAACAGAAGCAACCATAACCGAGTCAGAACGCCCTGAATCTTCTCCACGGGAATCTCCGCCAAGCAGCAGTATATTTACTCTTTCTGTTCCATCCCATTCCGGTGGGAGTGATACCTCTACAGGTTGTACATTGGTTGAAGTTTGGGTTTGCGGTTTAAATTTCGAATCCTGTCCGGAAGCAACCGAAATTTGGTTCGTAAAATGATATATAGAATAAGCATAATATCCGCCCACTAAAAGGACTGCAGCAGTCACAGAAATACCTAGCCATTTTAAAAATTTTCGCATATTTTCGGGTAACCTCGCTTTTATTCATCATCGTTCGGCTTTTAAAAGCATACCCTTCCGGCAAGTTATCTGTCAATTCGCGTCGTATGTTCTAGGGGCGTTATTTGTATCGGTTATACCTTATCTTCAGGGTCTTTTTGTGTTGATTTTACAGCATGGAGGTCGTCTGCATACCACGGATTCAAATGGACAAGCACCTCATAAACCCGCGGCTCCTGCTTCATGACAGCCCTCTTGATCAGCCGGATAATATCGTGTCCCTGCTGAATCGTCAAAGAGGCATCCACTGAAGCTCGGATATCAACGATAATATAATGACCATGCTCACGGGCACGGATACGATCAATACGCTGAACCTCGACTACACTCAGTGCCGCTGCTGCGTAGCTTTCGATTTCCTCGGTTGCAATGGCCTTCTCCATGAGCACATCTATGGATTCGCGACCCATTTCCCACGCCAATTTCAGAACCAGCAACGCCACTACGAACCCCGCAATGGGGTCGCCGTAAGATAAAATCGGAATATCCCAATGTTCCCCGATCAGTCCTAATCCGATCCCCAAGACAGCCGCTCCCGAGGCATACACATCAGCCAGGTGATCTTTTGCCGTCGCAATGAGACCCTGACTATTGGCCGCTCTGCCAATACGAATCGTGTAGATATACAGCCACTGTTTCCAGAGCAAGGAAATAATGGCGGCCACCAATGCCAGTATATGCTCCTGTGGCATCGGTTCGAACAGTGCGGCAATGGAATGATAGCCGATAAATATGCCTGCCCCGAACAGTATGACCGCCACCACACTAGCACCAATTACTTCTGCCTTGCCATGACCATAAGGATGATCCTCATCCGGCGGCTGGCTGGATATTCTCATCGCTCCCAGTGCCGTTGCAGAAGCAATGACGTCCCCGGCATTATGCACACCATCGGCCACCAGCACCTTACTGTTGAACATGAGTCCTGCGATTATTTTGATGCCGGTTAAGAGGATGTTGCTGATCAGGCTGATCCATGCTGAGACCATGGCACGCTTGCCCATATCCTGTTCCTGCATGATGTATAACCCCTCCAAATTATCTTTTAAAAAATGTCCTGCCCGCTATTCGGTTATCTCAGGGCATCTTTGGTTGCTCTTTATCTTATGATGCTGTTCTTACAGCGGCATATATGAAGATTACAATAGCCCCGGAAGATGAGCCTCCCCGGGGCTATTATGATAACCATAGTGGAGCATTCTATGAGAATACCCCCATTTTATCTATCTGGACCGACCGCGTCGGCCTCCTTGACCTTGACCACCACGCGGACCGCCTTTGGCTTGTCCACCGCGTCCACCTTGGCCTCCGCGTGCGGAACCGCCGCTGCTACGGTCATATCCGCTACGTCCGCTGCTTTGGCCTGCCGAACGACCTTGGCCTCCGCGTGCGGAACCGCCGCTGCTACGGTCATATCCGCTACGTCCGCTGCTTTGGCCCGCCGAGCGGCCTTGACCTTCGCGTACAGAACGGCCGCTACTGCGGTCATATCCGCCACGTTCACTGCTACTGCGGTTGGAGCGACGCTCGCCGCTTGCACCGTCACGACGCCCCGCCTGTTCGCGGCCGCTGCGGCGTCCGCCGCCAGCATCGTTGCCGCCAAAGGAACGGCGGTCGTTTCTGCCTGAGCGGTCATTTCTACCCTGCCGCTCAGGCGTATCGGGAGCAGGTCTACGCTGCCCGCCGCCCTCACTGCTGGTGAATGTGACACCAGCAACTCTTTGGATGTTCCGAAGCTCAGGAACATCCCTTGGCGTGGCGAGCGTCACCGCAACGCCTTTGCCTCCGGCACGACCGGTACGTCCGATGCGGTGGATGTAGCTTTCGGCATCCTGCGGCATGTCATAGTTGAAGACATGCGTGACGCCTTCTACATCGAGGCCGCGTGCGGCTACATCTGTCGCTACGAGCAATTGAAGTTTCGCTTCACGGAACGCCTTCATCACTTGCTCCCGCTTGTTCTGGGACAAGTCCCCATGCAGCTCACCGCTCTCGAACCCCATCTCCTGGAGTTCTTCATTCAGTTTGGAAGCCCGGCGCTTGGTACGGCAGAAAATAACAGCCAGATACGGACGATCCGTATTCAGCATATCTACCAATGCCTGTTGCTTACCACGGTCTGTTGTTTGCACAACGACCTGACGGATTTGGCTCACGGGAACGGAAGAAGCCGATTTCACTTTGACATCAACGGGTTCGTTCATATAGACACGAGCCAGCTTGCGAATACCAGCTGGCATCGTAGCGGAAAACAGCATGGTTTGTCTCCGGTAAGGAACCTCCTGAAGAATCGTTTCCACATCGTTCAAGAAGCCCATGTGTAACATTTGGTCAGCCTCATCCAGGACCAGCATTTTAATGCCGCCTAAATCAAGCGTGCCACGTCTCAGGTGATCCAATAGTCGCCCAGGTGTACCAATAATCAGTTGTGCGCCACCTTTTAGTTTACGAAGCTGACGCTCCACGTCCTGTCCTCCGTAAACAGCTAGCAGAGATAAACTCGGTTCCGCAGCAGCCAAGCATTTTGCTTCCTCTGTAATCTGGAGCGCCAATTCACGCGTAGGTGCAATCACGAGCGCCTGCGGATGCCGCTTGTCCAAATTCAGCTTTTGTAGAATCGGCAGTAAAAACGCAAGCGTCTTCCCCGTGCCCGTATGTGCCTCGGCAATCACATCCTGACCTTCCATCAACAGTGGAATGGACTCCTGTTGTACAGGTGTTGGCGCTGAGATGCCTTGCTCTTTCAAGGCTTCTACCCAATGTTGCTCCACGCCTAATGCTGTAAAATTCTTCAAGTTGTATTCACTTCCCTTATCTGTATTCAATATGTGTCACGTAAAATAGGTTCATGTGCCATATGACATCTATCGTTCCATAGTTCAGAATTCCCATTTTTGTATCGGTTCTCATTCTCCCCTTTTCAGGAAGGGAGCATATCCGTTATCGTTGAATCTGTTCATGTAACTCAACATACGGCCGCAAGGCGGCTCAGGCCGTTCCATATATGACTTTCCTAGTATACGCGAAGTTGAACTGGTTTCCAAACGATTTTAACGAATCCCGCAAAAGGTGAATTCAATCACCATGTCATATATTATGGTAGGATAATTGGTAATTCATGAATAAAGGGTGGATGCTTGTGGTTAACAACCTGCATTATAATTTCATAATGACAGGCTCCTTATCGGAGAAACACACTTTGTTTGCCGAAGACTGCTTTACTAACCTGTTCGATTGTTTTGAAACGCTCCTGAACATATCAGGAATCCGTAACACCCGTGTGTCTATCTATCAATCCAAGAAAGCCAAACACGGCAAGATCCGCTGGGACAAGCAGGAGCTGCTCCGCATTGTAACCGATGATGAAATGACTCCTTTGATGCTGGTTATAGAGGCTCCTAGTATCAAATCGTCCTATAACAAAGGGACGACGCCGGAAGTGTACATTCTTTTGTCCAATGACACCATGTCCCGATCTTCCAACAATTGCGGCATACTCGTTTCGATCCGTCAGGACGTTTATGAACATATCGACCAAACAATCGTCGAAGACGTTATGATGAAGCTGAGCCAGTGGTTGAAGGCAGACAAGTTGTTACACAGCTCGCGTAACTTTTATGCTGGCAGTAAAGCAAGGGCTATTATGGATATTCTCCCATTTATGCTCGAAAAGGATACCCCGGATATGAAGTATGTTTTTCAATCGTGGACTCCGTACCCTTTACGTCACACTTAAACTATCCGTCATCCCATTAATCCTAGGAGGCTGCAATTTATGCAAATTCAAGTTCACAAGGTTGAAAAAAAAGGAAACGAATATCTCATTCATTATCAAGCCGGAAGAGCACTGCCGTTCGTTCCGCATGATGTTGTCCTGATCCATGGCAAACAGTATTTTATTGGTACGATGTTGAAGGTAGAGTCGGAACAGGCCCTTATCCGTATCAATCCAGAATATGAAGACCAACTGACAGGGTCCATCGGACTGGAACTCGCTTTCTCTCCAACCGTTTCTATTCAAGGTGCAGACAGCATTATCGAAAAGCTCGGCTATTTTCCACCTTTTCACTATGACCGAATCACGGCTGCCAACATGACGAAAGACCAGATTACACTGACGATTGAGCTATCTCCCGCTAGTGTGCTGGTTCCTAAATCACCGGATCTGGAGCCTTCGGCTGAGGCACCTGTGATCCCTGAAGCTCCAGTCCAGGACATTCCACGCTATGCAGTGACTTTTACATTTCTGGAAACCAAAGAGCATGTATTAACTCCTGTAGAAACAGAAAATATTATCTTGCAGCTTGATTTCCGCTATGAAGAAGCAGACATGGTCGTTGATATCGATGCCTTGTCGGGACTGTCAGGTAGCTTTCTGTGCAGAGGTATCCGTGCAGAGATTACGGAACTTCATGAATAAACAAGAAGCCCGTGAGCTGTTGCGCTGTCATTCTTTTATTCACGATGATTTGGAGCATCCCAAAATGCAAAGCGGATTTCTAGGGATGCTTCGTCCCTTTCAAGGCGAACTGATCGAGGATAATTTTCATGAGCTCATGACTATCATTGAGGTTCTGGCAGATGAGTTGGAGAAACCGTCCGTAGAACGAGAGCTTATATCCGCTCTGTGGGGAATTTGCCAATATACACGGGCATGGGCGTTGTATCCTGATGGTATGCTGCAGCGAAACAACCTGCTGACCGTAGAGCAGATTAGTACCCTTGGCGATTGGATTGATACAATCTCCTATGCGATTATGGTGCTGCTGGAGGGGGGCGGAACGGAAGAGGCTTTATCGAACTACAGACATAAGAGTAGGTAATACACAATGCCAAAAGTAATCTGGCTAAGAAATAAGGAGGGTATATGTCCATACAAACCGATGATGAGGGAAAGACATTTTTATCTATTTTCCCTACACTATCGTATGAAGATCGATTGGTATCACTACGCGAATTAACAGCGATCCCCCAGCCTGTGGAGGACACCACCGCATTACTTTTGCAGCTTGCGCAGCAATCATCCGAGGAGGATCTGCTTCGTATAGAAGCGCTGAAGGTCATCGGACTATATGCAGATCAGAGCCAGCAGCCGATGATCATGCGAGGAATTCGCGAGCTGCTGTGCAAGCCTGATGAAGATGATGATGTGCAAAACGCAGCTTTACAAACTTTGGCATGGATGCCTTGTTCAGAAGCAGAGCTACGTTTAGCTTTGGACATAATCTGCAGTGATACATATATCTTAGTCAAGGGGGCCGCTTTTGCACTGCTCCGCGCACATAAAGCCCACCCTTTTGCACAACATGCGCTGAAGCAATTATTGCAACATGAGGAATTCGGCGCATCTGCCCAACGAGAGCTGTCCACATAATCGACAACCAAAGGAGAATTACTCTACTCATGCGTGTAAGAATATTTATATTCATATTGATTATCGGAATTATATGTGTGCCTGCGTATTTCATTATGAGCAGCTTTGGGTTATTCCAAAATGAAAAGGTGCTCGTACATTATAAGGTTGCCGTTGAGGTAAAGGGTAAAAAGTATGATACCTGGCCTTTAATCAGCAGCTATACCGCGATCGATAAAAAAGGGGATCATCGTCAGCTCTACTATCAAGCAGAGGGCTCAGGCATAGAATACCTATTTCAACTCGCATATGGACAATATGAACTCAGACCCTCCAAGGATAATCCTTTTCTGGACGGGGGAATCCACTACACCATGGACCATCCCGATTATGTGCGTGAGGAAAAACAGTATGAGAACGCCAACGACTATACGGAGTTAACCCATTATTACAATCAACAAGAGCAGGTTATTTATACTTACAATCCTGAAGCCAAGCTCGACCAAACCTATGTTCGCTCCATCATCACCGCTGGGATGACTCGCACCACTGGTAATTCAAGCCGTGCGGTAAAGGATAACTATATCAATATCAGTAAGCTGTTTAAGGACAAGCTGGGAGTGAACGTGAAGGTAGATGTTGACGAGGACAACAAAATCGTGACCCTGTCCATGTCATAATGAACGAAAAGAAAGGAAGGCGCTACGGATGACAGAAACACATCATGTTAAATTAGGACCCGCTTATTTGGATGGTTGGGTTGTACCCGAAAACCCGGAGGCATGGGTCGAGCAGGAATGGACAGGTAAGCTCCGTTCACAGGCCGGAAATACGAAATTCCACATTTTTTATTATGGAGAGTTCATGGACGAGCTGATCGCTGTAACGGAGTTTGCACCCCAGCTCATTATTGCAGAAGATGCAGTCACAGGTGAGCAGATCGTGATTTTTGATGGAACCCGCCATGGTTACGATGCACTGCTGTGTGAAGTATATACGGAAGAACAGCAGAACAATCGCACTCCCCTGCTACCTTATCTGGACGATGATGGTGAAGATACCTTTGGGGTGACCGTGACTGCTTTTTATAATGTTGATTGGGATGACGAGTTTGCGGATGATGTGGATGAGAACGGGCAGCTGGAGTTGATCAGCGGCGAACGATGTGATTTTGAAGAGGTAAAGCGAAATGGCTTTGATGCGATCAGCATTACGATTACCAGCGCTAAAGGCTTAAAAACAGAGATCATTCAGGAAGAGCTGGCCTGACGATGGTATTGAAAAGAATCAAACATCAGGAAGGCGACATTTTTGTTATCCCCATGCATGACGGCCGCTTTGCGGTATGTCAGGTGATCTGCGCGCTGTATGGTCGATTCAAAAAAGCATTCTCCTTTGGTGTTATATCCATAGGTCAGAATCAAGCGTACGAGGGTGAAACCACATATCTTCCGTTCACCAATCACCGTGGCCGATTCGAAGTTATTTTCACAGCCACCCAAAATCTGGCGAAGGGAGTATGGCCCATTATCGATCATCGTCCTCTAACCGAGGAACAACAGCAGCTAAAGTATTTTAATTGTGCGGGCCATCTGTATTGCGGGGATGAATATATACGCAATCTGGAACTGGAAGAATATAATCAATATACTGTAATGGGCGTGGCTGGATATGAGCTAGTACAGCAATATTTAGCCCAAACATAAAAGCTAGAAGAATAGCAACGCAAAGAGCCACCTTAGACTTCGAAAACTAGGGTGGCTCTTTAACGATCTAAAAGGGTTCAAATGTATAAGGGAATGGTGTACGATGTGTTCCCAAAACCGACTTTACACGCTCCCCATCCAGCAGTGTTTCGACGAATCTATACAAATCCGGGGCTGCATACCGAAAGTTGCCCCACGTGCGCAGATTTAAAGCATAAATCGGGAATTCCCCCCGTTCATCAGGCGATTGAACATCCCAGATCAGCAGGTCATCCTCTCCACTGGAAGCGAAGGGAACAGCATGCTCCAATAATTCCGGGAAACCGTCTGGCTCCAGCGCCGCTTCTTGTAAAACCTCTTCCGATTCCAGTACATCATCAAACCAGGCTCGCCAGTCATGGTAACGACGAAGCCATGAATCCGGGTGATCACCGAGAGGAATATGAATGTTCCATAAGCTGCATAATCGTCCGTAGCCAAGAGTTTTGACGTAATCTATATAGGAAGGCGGAAAGCCTCGACCGTTTTCAAAACGATGCTCTATAAGAAATTCCTTATCATAGTAGCCCTGGAATTGCGGACGCTGCAAACCTGTAAAAATGCTCATATACCCATTCTCCTTTGCACTACGTAATCCTATTCCCACGCTTCGGCACATTGAAAAGGCCTTTTTCAAGTGTTAAAATGGGAATAAGATGTATATTCTAAAAAAGAGTGAAGATGCGTCAACATCCCCACTCTTTGGCAACAGCCGCTTTTAAGGGCGGTGGCTGCAAGTTTACGGTACATGAAATAGACCGGTTCCTACCACGGGCGGTCTATTTCTTTTTATGGAAGGAAAGAATCAGGACCCTCACCTCCTACACAGGAGACTAGCCGACCGCCCATCTAAGCCATTCTGTTGTTAAGGAATATTATAACATATGATATATAAAAAGTACGTTTTTACGCTCTTTCCGAAAAGGAGGAACGAACATGGAGCAAAAACGCTTCAAAGATGAATATGGATATAAATATGACTTTTCCGCCGTGATCTGGAGGGGAGAACAGGTAGTTGTCCACTGCCCTCGCTGTCAGGGTCAAGCTTCTATTTCCAAATCAAAGGAAGACTGTTATTACGTTGTTCGTTGCTCTCATTGTTACTACACATTTCAGCAGCCAGAATCGTATAAATTCTATGCACGCGGCGTATGCAGCCACTGTGAGCGGTATTTTAATATCGAAATTCATGATGACCGAACGGTTACTCACAAAAATACAAATATACACTGTCCGCATTGCGAGACACGTAATCAGGTTCCGGTGCATCGTATGCAGTCACGTGAATGGCATACGGACGTGATCCAAAATGGGAAAGATCCTATTTTCCAGCTCCAGCTGTACTTCCTTGATTACTATCGGGGGAAACCAGTCTGGGCTCTTAACCGGATACACCTGAATTACCTGCTCTCCTATATCTCTGCCGAGTTGCGAGAAAAACCCTCATCCGGTATGATGCGTACGGCTTCCCATTCCATTCCCAAATACATTAAGGATGCTAAAAATCGCCAGGCCATTTTAAAAATATTACAAAAGCTACAGCATAAACAAGCGTCTAAGGGAGAGCATTACCAAACATGAGTATACAAACTTTTGACAGCCTAGAAGCACTGATCTAGGCCGTTTCCCAGACCATCACGTGCAATCTTGGCTGGAAATGGCGACTGTACAGGATGTTATTGAAGTGCTACGCCGCAGTGGAAGCGAGCCAGATATTCAACACATTGCGCAGGGACTGCGATATGATCAAGAATACGATGCTTTTATGGAATAAGCGGCTCCAGTAACTCTTTTACCTCAGGGACAGCCTGCTTCAGGCTGTTTTTTAGTTTCTTCGCGCCACCCCATATACGATAAACGAGCATCTCTTGTTCGTAGTCTTCCAGTTGTAGAAGCACATCTACTAACGCCTGTGCCTGCTCCACACTTTCAATGCCAGCCGATTTTAGTGGTTTGGCGGAATCATTACCTGCCAAAAGAATCCTCGCCCAAACGGGGATCGTATCCGGTGTCAGTCCATGCGCCTCAGCAAATACAGCAGCGTAACCGTCCTGTACCGACTGATGCTCACTGTCTACCAGCTTCATATAACGATTCACCAGCGAAAAATACTCCGTTCCTTTAAGTCCTAATCCCATCACCGCATAGGTTCCTGGCATCGCCGACTTCTCCCCCGGCTCTACATCGTTGTACCACTTGAATTCTTCCATCACGGTCTCGGCATATTCCGCCAGCAACGGAAGCAGCGAAGGGTATTCAAGTGCATTGGCAAAGAAACGATGTAATGCAGATTTGGCCAACTTGGGTACGGGTAGATAGTTTTTCACTTTGCTTTTAAACTTCATCCCATATTCCTTAGTAAAGCCTTTCCGTAATATATCACATAGATATATGAGTGCTTCTCTGTAGCTCTCTTCTTCCTCAGAACGAATCTGAACCTCTAGTGTTTGCAAAATATCATTCGCTTGGCAGGTGACACGCTCGCTTGTATATGACGCTGGAATGCTGCCTGATCCGCTCTTAAGCCACTGAACAGCCTGCTCTGAGCCCAGTTGTGCAGCAATCTCCAAATACTTCTGCCGTGCATCGGCATCGGTCAGACCCACTCGCATCGCGGTCAGCAGGAACATCTCCATAACCGGGGCGGGAATATCTGAAGGAAGAATATCGGGTCTCACCGTATAATCAAGCCCGTACCTTTTTTCCTGATCTGTATACTTAGCCAAAAATTCATCTTCAGCCCAATGCATTAAGCCTCTGCTCAGCTGATGCCTCCATGCTTCTTCTCGCTTGCGGCTGACCTGCGCTTTTGCATCCATTCGATTCAGCAGTTCATTCACCCGCTGGGCGTCTACAGGGTACAAATGAGGATCAAGCAAGTGCCTTATTAAGAAAAAATCGTCCTCTTCCTTTGGCATAGCTCTACTGGCAGGATTGAGCTTCTGCTCCACAAACTGTTCAATAGAGGCTAACAGGTGCTGCCGCTTATCTTCGTTCAGCAGCGAGAATGTAAAATGACTGGCCTTATTCTCCAAGACCACCTCCAAATGAAATTCCAGCCGATAACGAAAAAACATAGGACCAAATTCTTCCGAATTATACAGAGCCGCTATCCGTTCTTTGAACACTGGCATCCATTCATCCTGCACCTGCTGGAGCGTCACTTCCTCCGTAAAACCAGGAATTTTTGTGTCTGGTCTACGATGATCCCAATCAAACGGTTCGTAGGTATCCACCCATACCCCATCTCTCTTACAGGTAACTTTTAAGTATTCATGAATCCCTTCGTGAAGGACGCTTTTGTTCTTGAATTCCGCGATGCGCTTTTGCTCAGAAGCGTATCTCTGGTCAATCTCTTCAAAAATTGGATCTATGTAGGCCTGTACCCCCGATGTCATACGATGTGTTCCCCTTTCGTACCCTCACAAATTGTAGTTCTTACATAATTGAGATAGACTAATATTTAACTATTTTATTTCCTGATTATAGCATATCTCTCATTTACATTTGGGCTCCATCCCTATAGATAGAGTGCCGGAAAGCAGGTGTATTCTTCATGTATTGGGTTTCCACACGACACACGCCAGTGGCTGCCGATGAAATGACAAATTTCGAACATACCCATGGCATAACTTTACCAACTCCCTATGCTTCATTTCTCACCCAATACGGGCCAGGCACCTATTGCGGCCTGCTGGTGATTGAACCGCCTGATCCTCAACTTTTGCAATCCTATGCAGATTACGAACTGTGGACGCATGATGATAACTGTCCGATCACCGCGCAACAGCTGGGCGAGTGCGTGGTCATCGGCAGCTCCATAGATGGTGATTTTCTAGCGGTGCATCCTCAGGTCGAAGGCTTGCTTTGGCTACCGCGACATTCGAAAGTCATTACTATGAAGCCATTAGATGTTCAAACCCCATTTACAGATACGCTGGAGCATATACTACGGGATGAATTCGGAAAAACAGAGCCATTCCCCCGTTATTTCGAACCTGTCAGTCTGGACAGAACCGCGACATTCCTACTATTTAATCCCCCGGATACGGCAAAAGCTTACGATCCAGCCAATCCGAATGATCAAATTCCGGAAATAGCTCCGGCATCTATACAAGTATTGGCTCAGCGGTTTAAACAGCATTTTGACACAAACCTATGGATCGAAAACGAGCATACCTGCATGGCTTTTTTCCAGCTTCTTGGCGGATATGTGCGCTTCAACTATGCATATGGACGCGAAGTGGCGATCATTTATGAACCCAAGGCGATAGCACTTCATGATGAAATTCTATCATTCTTGCAAAAAGAGCATTGCCGAGTTGTAGAGTAAGAGGAGGACGAATACGAATGACAGTACATTTTGCATATACCTTAGAAAAGCTGGGAGAAATCGCTGATCGTCTGAGACAAGGTGGAATGCCTGACGTGGCATACCAATGCACGAAGGGGATTACCGAAGAGGAACTGACTGTGCTGGAGGAACGGCTCCAGATCACTTTGCCTGCCTCCCTGTCTGAATTATTAAAGCGGTGTGGCAGCTTACATCTGCTATGGTGCCTCCCTCAACACTGTGTTGTAGTCGATGAATCAGAGTATTCATATGAAGGCAGCCATGACCTTGAACAAGAACCGACTAACCTTGACGATATTACAGGAGAATTTGGCTGGAATTATGAGGATATTGGCTATTTTACATCCTATGGAGAAGATACCGACTCAGCAGCGGACGAACAACGATATCTTATTTTGAACTATAACGGTGCTGGTGATCCGATCCTGCTTGATAGAGCGACATCCGCAACAGAGCCAGCAGTGTTCTGTTATGAGCATGAGTTGGACCAGTTCACGCTGCTTGCAGAAAGTCTACCTACCTATATAGAAACCATGCTTACCTTGCACGGACTATGGCTGTGGGACTGGTCTAACGTGTTAGACGAGCATGGTATTCAGCTAAATAGCCCGTCGCTGCAGCTGTGGCAACGCTGGTTGGATATGTTCTGCACGATGAAACTGGAGGATGCCCGGTCGTTGGATACACTGATCCACTACACCACCATGCATGGCGTAGATCATCCTGCTGTACTGCAGGCTTTCCAGGCCTATGATCCAAAGGATATTTTTCTTGCCTGGGAGCAGCGCATTCAGTGTAACCCAGCCCAATTCGCTACATGGGCATTTTTCGTTGGGGAGACCGCAGGTATTGGGGCTGCTGATTGGGTTCGCTCCTTATGGGAGCCGGACACGGATACCGCGCAAGCATGGAGACCTCCCGCTTCAAATAACACACATGCTAGGGCCGCATTTATCTCGACACGTGCCTATCTATCCGCCCGCTGCCTGCCCGAGCAGGAAGGGCTTACAAAAGTTTACAATGATCTGATACAGCATAGGGCGAAGGATGGCAAATTAGAAGGATACACCGTTAGCGGTCAGTTACAGCATTTTCATTCCCCCCAGGTCATTGACTGGATGCGAGATAAGGTCAATCATCCGGTTGATGGCTGGGCAGTACTTTTCGCCTACTCACGTCCTACAGATGAGCAGGTGATTGAGTGGCTATCCGGTAGCGAGCTTCATCAGAAAATTGCAACCGAGGCGCTGAATATCATGATTCAGCGCGATCTTCTGCCCACTCTAGAAGCAGACGCTTGGGCTAGCATCTCAAATCTGCTTCATGCTTCTTTACAGCTCGTGATGCTCAAAAAAGATAAACGTCGCATTGAAGCCGTGCTTGAGCAGCTTTCACATTTGGAACTTCGTTGACACTGGAATCGACGTATGCAGACTTGCATACACAGGGGGAGAAGGATAAAAAAATAAGCCGCTTCATCAGCGGCTTATTCCCCGAATAAAAGTATCTATAGTAAATGAAATCAATTCATCATTTGATTTTGCCATAGGAAGTTCAAAATTCAGGAGCAAAGAAGTCAATCCGTGCAGCATACTCCATACGGATCTAGCCATCAGGCGCTCATCTCCTTGAATGATGCAGCCTTCCTCCATAGCGGCTTTGAGTCCGCCCTCAAGCAACTCAAACCCTTTAAAACTCCCACTGTCTATAAGGGTAACCGAGCTTACAGATTCAAGGTTGCTGATAAACAGGATGTTGTAGTATTCGGGATTAGCCATGCCAAAACGGACATAAGCATCGGACACTGTTTTCAGTGTGTCCAGAGCGTTCAGTCCGGCTGCCTGTGCTTCATCCACGCGCTGCTGAAGAGCCTTCAGGAACAAAGCATTCCCTTCTAACAGCAGTTCACGGACAACCGCTTCCTTATTGGAGAAATAATGATAAATAGTCGTTGGTGAATATTCGATCTGATCCGCAATTCTACGCATAGAGACCTCAGCATACCCTTGGTTCAAGAAGAGCGATCGAGCGGCCTCAATGATTTTGCGGCGAATCTCACTGCTTTCACGTTCTCGGCGTTTGATATGTTTCATGAATAGATATACGTGCCCTTTCTGCCTATCTCAATTTGGCGGCGATACGATCAGCTTCCATTATACCCGAGTTCATAGCTCCTTGAAACCCGCCCCCAGGCTGTGTCCAGGCTCCTACCAATGACAGGCGGTTCACTGCTGATTTGCGCTTCAGTCTGTTTATGCCGGACTGCCGGACCGTTTGTGCATAGCCATAAACGGCTCCGCCGGGATTAGCAGTATACCGCTGCATGGTGCGTGGTGTGCCCAACTCTGCCACCACGACTTTGCTGCTAAAACCAGGATATAGCTGTTCAAGACATTCCAGTATCTGCTGTGTTACTGCTTTCTTTTTGGCTTTATATTCGGGACGTGCACTAGGCCAGTTCTCCAATCTGTCCAAAAATGTAACAGCGATGACACCCTTTCCCGCTTCATTGAGTGTAGGATCCATGGCGTTATAATTTGTGAGCATCCAGTTGCCTTTCATATACTGGCCGCTCATCATGACTTCATAATCCGTCTCCGAATCCGGCTCGTTACACAGGATTAAGTCTTCTTCGCTGATCCCAAGCTCATAAGGCTCGCATGATAGCCCTAGGTACAGCTGAGTGAGAGACGTACCAGTTTCCAGTCTGGTTACAGCATCCGTCTCGCGACGGGCGGCATTGTGACTCTCCAGCAGACGGCCATAGGTATGATGAGGACTGATCCCAGACACAACCCAGTTGGCTTTATATACATCCCCTTTTTTCAGACGTACACCAGCTGCCTTACCGCGTTCAAGTATAATTTCAGACACCTGACTGCGCAGGTGAACTTCTCCTCCAACTGATTGAATAGCTTCGACCAGCGCATTGGACAAGGCCTGTGCACCTCCCTGAATGTAGTACGTCCCCTCCAGATGATAGCCGATCCAGGGAATAAAAAAGTACAAAGCCGCCAACCGCTTCGGGGGCAGCCCATAATAGGGCCAGAGTGCAGTGAAGAACTCCGTGAATCGGTCAGACAAGCCAAACTGACTTACAGCCTCCCAGGTGGTCATTTTCGTCCAGCGGAAGAAGGTGCCTGCTTTGAACAGACCCGCCAGCTTACGCCAGGAAGTAAGGGAAGAAAAAGCGGTAAAGCCTGTCTCAAAACGGCGAATGCCCGCGAATAGCTTGTCAATGGCTGCTACCTCAGCAGGAAACATGCCTTTGAGGAGTTGCACATACTCCTGCACATCAGATGGGATATCAATGATCTGCCCTTCCCAGCGAATGGAGTAAGGGTGCTTTTTACGGAGAGGAACGATTTGCTGGTCCACATGGCAGTCCTTTAACATCCGACCGAAGCTGCCTTCTTCGAGTCCGCCGACGCCGTGCAAGGAGACATCAAAGGTATATCCCTTTCGTGTGAATTCAGTAGCAAAGCCGCCAGCCAAAGTATGACTTTCAAACACAGCTGTCCGGTAACCCAACGCAGAAAGTCTGGCTGCACAAGACAAACCACCCAGCCCAGCACCAATGACAATAACATCATATTGGTTCATGATTTCATCTCCCTTGTTAACGTCGTTATATAAGTTAACGGTGTTAAGTTAAGGAGATTATATACCATCGCATCCCGGTTGAGAAGGAAAATTTTTTATAAAACCATCCAAAATTGTAGCGCTTTCACTTGTCAGATTCCAATGAGGATGCTATCCTTCAATTGGGATTGTTACTGAAAAGGCAAAACCCGAGTACACTTGTGTACCCGGAGTTTGCCTTTTTTTGATTTGTATGAGTTCCACAGCATACAGTCAAGCATCCTGAGCATATAGTAAGCGCTTTATAAAAACGCCAAAGGAGATTATCTTATGCAAAGAAGACGTTTCGCCCTTGTTCTACTATCTTTCGTGCTCCTGCTTACGATCTTTTATCCATCCTCCAGCTCTGCCGCAGCAGCCGATGTTCCAGCACCACAGGCAACCGTGCTTACTGAGGTACAGCCTCTGGGTGAGGTTGTTACTGCCGTTGTACTGAAGTACAGCACCAATATTGACGGATCATCCCTGTCCACTTCCAGTTTTCAGGTTCAATCTGTGCTTAATGATGTATACGCAGACAGAACTGTGACTGGTGTATACACCAATGATACTGGTGCCATCACCAACCGCAGCACTTATGGCAAATATGTCGTGATCGAGCTGGATACACAGGATAAAAATGCAAGCACCCTTACTTACGATTCGACAAGCGCAGTCAATCGTATTAATCCGCTGAACTATTACATTAGCCAAAAGAAAGATATTGCAACTTCGAAGAAAACAGTCGTTCCAGCGACTGCACAGCCTGTAAAAGCAACCGATAAAGTGACACCCATCGTAGATGATTTTCAAAAAAACACTTTTGAAAATAAAGCCGGCTTCAAACTGAACTACTTTACGTTTGAGCCTAAAGTAGAACCTGGCAAAACCTATCCGCTGGTTGTGTTTCTACATGGCAACGGCGAACGTGGTGACGGAAACGGGGTTAACCTGTTAGCGAATGCCGGGGCCGTTACTTGGGCTTCTCCTGAGCAGCAAGCCAAGCACCCATCCTTCGTCATCGCTCCTCAAAGCCCGATTGACCTAGAGCATAAATTTATTTGGGCAGATGAACCGCGCAACAGTGCTGTTGCCGATTTGGTACGTGAAACGGCCTTGAAATATCCGATCGACACCAACCGCATCTATATCGTAGGTATTTCTCAAGGAGCCATGGGTACATGGAGATTGTTAGAAAAAAATCTTGATCTGTTCGCTGCTGGCGTACCGATTGCCGGACTGACCAACTATGAAAAGGCTGTTAACATGTATGCCCCTGTTGACCCTGCACACGTTGAAGTATTGAAGAACGTTCCTATTTGGGCCTTCCATGCGGTGGACGATACGACAGTAAGTCCTAAGAACTCAGAAGAAATGGTTGCTGCTATCAAAGCACAGAACGGAAACCTCATTCACTTCACTGAATACGAAGCAGGGATTATCAAACCTACAGGACACTTCTCCTGGGTTCCGGCTTTACAAAATCAGGATATGATTGAATGGCTGTTTGCACAAAAGAAATAAAAAAAGACACCTGCCTTCCTGTGTACCACCATCAGGAAGGCAGGTGCAATATCAAAATGAGGAGACTAAAAAATTTGACACTGGTATTGCCATTTGCAGTTAACTTGAAGCTTGTTACTTCGCGCGCTTCGCAGCTTTGATCGTTCTCAAAGCCCGTTTGCGCGTTACCTTGTTCGGACTGCTGAGCTGTCTTCTGGCAGTAGCCACATCCGTTTTAGCCATGTGTAAAGCACCATCCTATTCACTTAGGCTCATATTGGGAGTCTGCGCCTAAAGACTTAAATGATAATGAGAATCATAATCATTTAAAATTATATAATGAAATTTACGAGCATGCAAGAGATTTTGGGGAAGTATTATCTCGATTAAGAACTTGCAAATCTCCCTTTCCTCATATGCAAGAAGCGTCGGGACAGCAAGCCCAACGCTTCTTTATGCTTAATAGCAACTTATACGATGATTAATTCACCTTGCCGCCCTCCACAACCAATTGATCCGTAAAGCCTTCTCCGTAAACGGAGGTCAGTGTGTCCTTATAGGCTTGATGGACAAAATTTTCTTTACCCAACGTAGCCAGTTCGTTGTTGATCCAATCCAACAGTTCCTTATTTCCCTTCGCTACTGCAGGGGCAATCGTATCTTGACCACCGAAGGCTGGAATGCTTACGGTAAAGCCGGGATTGGCCTTGGCCCAAGCGATCAGCTCTGTATTATCGTTCGCAATGGCGGCACCGCGTTTGTCTTTGAGAGCCGAGAAGATTTCGGTGTATTGATCGAATTTGAGCAGCTTGATGTCAGGATAATTTTTCGTAAAATAGGTCTCTGCTGTCGTTCCCTTGGCAACAATCAGCTTTTGATCCGAGCCCTTCAATTGGTCAATCGTGGTGATGGGAGCACTGTCGGGTGACACAATGCCAAAGGATAATTTCATGTACGGGTTAGCAAAATCGACTTTTTCTTTACGTTCATCGGTCACAGTAAAGTTAGCCATGATGATATCTACCTTGTTGGATTCCAAATAGGCAACCCGGCTGGCGGCATCCACCAGAACGAACTCCACCTTCGACTCGTCGCCCAAGAGGTCTTTGGCAAACCGTTTCGCAATATACACATCAAAGCCTTGATTTTTCCCTTCTGAATCTACGTAGCCAAAAGGCGGCTTATCCGCAAATACACCGATTCGAATCTTGCCATTCTTTTTAATGTCCTCAATTGAAGCAAATTTAGCCGAGCCTGAACTACCGTTGGTATTGCCAGCCCCTGCACATCCTGCCAAGCCGACAATCAGCAAGCTCAAAGCCAGTAATAACGTTGTGAACTTCATTCCTTTTCTCATCTGTATTCATCCCCTTATTTGTCAGCATTTTGCATCATTCGGTTTCTTTCGCTTCTGGGTGCAATATAGAGACCAATAGAAACATTTCAATCTCTATATTGTGATTGGAAGTCGCTCATGGGATTGATGCAAAATGCTCATATCGTTTCGTACTGAAATATATCCAGAAAGTGCTGGGCACGCTCTGTTTCCGGTTGGGTAAAAAATTGCTGTGGTGTAGTCATTTCACATATCTGTCCTTGATCCATAAAAACGATACGATCTCCTACCGACTTGGCAAACCCCATCTCATGCGTCACGATAATCATCGTCATGCCCTGTTGGGCCAGCTCACGCATGACATCCAGCACCTCTCTGACCATTTCCGGGTCCAAGGATGCGGTGACCTCATCAAAAAGCATAATTTCAGGATTCATACACAGGGCGCGCACAATCGCAATCCGTTGCTTTTGCCCGCCTGATAATTGTCGCGGATACGCATCCTTGCGATCCAGCAGACCGACTCGCTCCAAGAGCTGCTCCGCTTGCGCAAGCGCCTCCTGCTTGTTTCGCCGCTGAACTTTAAGCGGGCCAAGCAATATATTTTCCAAGACGGTCATATGCGGAAACAGCTCATAGTTTTGGAACACCATTCCGATATGCTGCCGCACCTCACGCCAATTCACTTTTGTATCTGTCAAATCCTGTCCTCTATAACGGATATCTCCGCCCTGGACTGGCTCCAGACCATTGAGGCACCGAAGAAGCGTGCTTTTTCCACATCCCGAAGGACCGAGAATGACCACGACTTCCCCTTTCCTTACGTCCAGACTAATCTGCTGCAGCACTTTTCGGTCGCCGAAGCTTTTGTCCAGCCCTCGAATTTCCAATAAAACCTCCACAGCCTCTTCCATGACACCACCCCATCCTGCTAATTTTGCCATCTGCGTTCAAATCTTTTGGAAAGTCTGGATAACGGATAACATACGAGAAAATACAATATAAAAATAAAGCCATACACCCAAAAGGATGCCGAAGGCGCTTTGATTACACCAAGCTCAATAATCTGCTGCCCAACCTTGACCACTTCCACTACACCGATCAGTACCACGAGTGACGTGGTTTTGATCATCCGTGTCGCCAGATTAATAGAACCCGGAAGCATTCGGCGCACCGCTTGGGGAATGAGCACATGACGGTATAATTGCCAATAGGTTAGCCCTAATGCCTGCCCGGATTCCACCTGATGCTTAGGCAGTGATTCCAGCGCACCACGTACGATGTCACCAATCTCGGCTGCTCCCCACAGACTGAATACGATAACGGCCGTTAGTTCCCCGCTGATATTCACATTCAGCAAAGGCGTAAATCCAAAATACACGACATACAACCACACTAAAATCGGAATAATGCGAAATGTCTCCAAATATAATTTCAGCACAAATCGAATTGGTCTTGATTGTAAAGTGCGTAGCAGACCCATCAAAATGCCTAGCAGCGTACCGATAATAATGGAGAGTACTGCAATTTCCAGCGTAACCAGCAATCCCCCTAACAGACGCTCAAAATTCGAACCTTCAAAAAGCACATTAATCCCCGAACTCAGCATATCGCACCTTCCTTTCCACCCACGTCAGCAGCATCGACAAAGGTAAAAGCAGAACGAGATATGCCAATACCAGCAGAATCAACGATTCTGTCGTTTTGTAGTACATACCGATCAGGTCCTTTGCCACATTCATCAGATCTAGTAAAGCAATGGCACCCACAATGGAAGTTTCCTTGAGCAGAAAGATTGCATTGGCTCCCAAAGACGGAATACTGATGGCAAATGCCTGCGGCAAAATAACATATCTCGCCAGTTGTATCTTGGACAGTCCGAGACTCAGCCCGGATTCCGTTTGGGTTTTACTCACAGCTTCGATTCCACCACGGAACGCCTCAGCCATATAGCCCCCGCCCAAAAAGGTCATGCCGACAATAGCACACGTCATTTCGCTCATATGCAGACCTATCTTCGTAAACCCGTAGTACAGAAAATATAACTGTACAAGCAGCGGCGTATTTCGGGAAAGCTCGATATAGGCTACAATAATTCCACTAATTCCTCTCACCCTGTAATACAGCACTATGCTGCACAGCAAACCGACGACTAGTGAAAACAGAATAGCAAAAAAGGCAATCTTCAACGTCAGCCACATGGCTTCTCCATATAGCGGCAAGCTTTCTACAATAAACTCCCAGTCTAAGTTCATATGTACATACCTTTCAATTTTCAATTATTCCTATGTATTTGCTATGCTTAATAACAATGATTGTATTCCTGCCCATTTATTACGTCAATACTTTGCTGAAAATTTGTCATATTTATCTATGATTAAGAAAGAAAACCTTATTTCATTTCAGAAATAAATAAAAAAAGCCCAAAATGGATGAATTCCATTTTAGGCTTTGCTTTATGCTATACGATTCATCACACGATCGGCTCTGTAACTACAGGACCACCGAGCTTTTCCACAATTAAACGGCTTTCCTCATTTAACCCTTGTAAGGTAATAGATTTACCTGCGTTTCTGTATTTTTGCAGCACCTTGCCAATGGCAGTAACCGCCGAGTGGTCCCACACATGTGAATGGCTAAAGTCCACTACAACGCGCTCCGGATCATCCGAAGGTTCGAAATGATCGACAAAATGAGTCGTTGAGGCGAAAAACATCGGCCCTCTGACATGGTACACCTTTGCTTCCTGATCCTCAGTCGCACTGATACGGATTTTAGCCATTTTCCAGCCAAAATGCAGGGCACTCAACAGTACGCCTACGATCACGCCCTTGGACAAATCGTGCGTAGCCACCACGATGATGACCGTGACCACCATAATAAACGTATCTGCTTTGGGAACCTTGGCGATGTTTCGGAGCGACTTCCAATCCACGGTTCCGATACACACCATGAACATGACGCCCACCAATGCGCCCATAGGTACTTCCTTTACAACACCGCCAAGCACGAGCAGCAGAAAAGCCAAGAACACCCCCGCCGTGAAAGTGGACAGTCGTCCTCTTCCGCCTGAGCTTACATTAATGACGGATTGTCCGATCATGGCACAGCCACCCATACCCCCAAAAAAGCCATTTACAAAGTTGGCAATCCCTTGCCCACGGGCTTCCCGGTTTTTATTGCTTTTCGTTTCGGTCATTTCATCCAAAATACTGGCTGTCAGCAGTGATTCCAGCAGTCCAACCAGCGCCATCGTAAAGGAATATGGCAGCAATATCCGCAACGTGTGCCACGACCACTCAATTTGCGGCAAATGGAATGAAGGCAGTGAGCTGGTTAGCGTACCGATATCTCCTACCGTTTTGACATTCAATCCAAAAACATACGTAATGATCGTCATGATAATAATTGCTGTCAATGGAGCGGGAATGCTTTTCACAAATCTCGGTAAAATATACACAATGAGCAATGTCCCCGCTACCATCGCGTACATGATCCAATTCGCCCCATGAAAGTGGGTGAGCTGCGCCATAAAGACGAGGATCGCCAGCGCATTCACAAACCCGGTCATGACCGGCTGCGAAATAAAGCTTATAAAGCGACCAATTCTCAAAACACCCAGCAGTACCTGAATGATCCCAGCCAAAATGGTAGCTGCAAACAAATACTCCACGCCATAATCTTTGACCAGACCCACAACCAGTACAGCTACAGCCCCGGTTGCTGCCGAGATCATCGCCGGACGTCCACCTGCAAAAGAAATGACAATCGCCATCGAGATGGAGGCATACAGTCCGACCATAGGGTTGACACCTGCAATGATGGAGAAGGCAATCGCCTCTGGAATCAATGCCAGCGCCACGGTCATGCCCGCAAGTATATCAGCCCGGATATTACCGAACCATTGTTGTCTAAGATTCATACTGTTTCGTTCCAGCCTCCTATATTCACAGAGAACAGCATTTTGACCCGCAACCCGATCTTGCTTTGGGCATCCGTCCAGCGGTCAATCGCTATAGCTCTCCTATCATTCAGCTCGTCTCTCTCAAACGAACCCCTTCCGTTACATCCAGTCCATCATTATAACGCAAGGGATTCGCAGAGACGAATGAGTTAAAAGGCTGTTTACAGAATGAAAACGTCTATTTACTTGAAATAGCGCCCGTTTTCTTTATCTAATTCGTTTTCTTATATTTAAAATTTTCGTAATTGCTGCACAAGCTCTGATAGGGATTCAGCAATCTCTGAGTCCGCATAGCGCTGGAGCAAACTCTCAAAATCAGGCAGCGCTTGCTTTAGTAACCGACAGCTATAGACATAATAGCTCCAAAAAGCTACCGGATCATAGCCACGTGCTTCTTCCTCTTCCCACTCCACTTCATCATCTTCTGGAGCGCTGTCTACTGGCCATAAATATTTTTCTTCTAGCAGCATAGTCAAGGATTCTACAGACTTCTGTGAGTCCGCTTGTAGATTTTCCATGTCCAATGCTTGAACAACCGTATGGTACAAATCCAACTCACTCAGCGTGATATCCTCCGGGCTTCTCGCATGCATATTCCGCAATAAGAATAGTAGCGCCCATGGGGTAACCTGCCACAATGTACCTTGATGCTCTATCAGATCAGCGATGGCTGCATACTCCCTATTGGATATCAATTGCGGCAATTCCGTGCCCCTACCATAAGGAGTAGTCAGGCGGTGCCACGGTACATCTGTAATTTGAAGAGTATTCATTGAGACAGTGTTCATCTTATGAGTGTCCATGACGCCTCCTTTGTTGTTGATATCTAGAATCTTCCTGATTTAAAAATAGAATATAGTAAAAAGGCAACCATCAAGAGCGCTACAACAAAACCAATTTCAATCGCAGGTACGTTCCACAGCATGGTCGCCTGATGATTTAGTGATGAACCGATAATCAGCCCGACCATAATAATGCTGAATGCTAACAGCACAATACTGAATGACAGGCGATTGCTGATCTGATCCAGCTTGCGCAAAAGCTGTTCCAGCTCTGGTACGGTAACTTCCAGTTTTAGCTTGCCCTTGCTGATAATTGAGGTCAAATGCCTCGTCTGTCTCGGCAGTTCCATCAGCGTCTCCACCAGCTCGGTCGCACCACCCAACAGCTTGCCCCGAATACGGCGACCGCTGAAGCGTTCCTTCAGCAGCTTGTTGCCAAAAGGCTCGGCCAAAGCAATAATGCTGAGATCAGGGTCCAAATGCTCTACGACCCCTTCCAGTGTCAGCAGCGCCTTGCCCAGCAGCAGGACGTCTGATGGCAAACCAATCCGATGGCGCTGTGCTGCGCCAAACAGGTCGTTCAAGGCATCGCCAATGCTGACCTGTGAGAAAGGAACGTCCGCGTAATCTTCGCGTATTTTGTCCAGATCGGCTCGCAGTGCATTCAGGTCAGTATCCGGTTCGACCAGCCCTAGTCGTTCGATGGCGCGAACCATAGCATCGGTATTTTTGCGCATCAGGGCGATCATGAGAGAAGCGAGATGATTCTTCATTTCTTCGCTTAGCCTTCCCGCCATGCCAAAGTCCAGATAAGCGAGGCTTCCATTATTCAGGACGAGCAAATTCCCCGGATGGGGATCGGCATGAAAAAAGCCCTCTATAAAAATTTGATGCAGCATGCTGTTGACCAGCCGCTGCGCCAGTTCTTTCAAGTTATAACCACGGCGCAATAACTCTTCACGACTCCCTAAGTGAGTTCCGTCCAGAAACTCCATGGTCAATATACGTGAGGAAGTATGGTCCCAGTATATTTTCGGAATATAGATATGTGGGTCCTGCTCAAACTGGAGCGCAATCTTTTCCGTATTACGAGCTTCATGGTTGTAATCCAGCTCCTGAATGAGCGATCTCCCCAGCTCTTCTACCATCTGGCGAAGCTGATAACGCTCCACCCATTCCCAGCGCTTGGCTGCCATTGCGGTCAGTTCCCGTAAAATGTCCAAATCCCGCCGAATGATGCGATTAACGCCTGGACGCTGGATTTTAATCGCGACCATTTCGCCGCTGTGCAGCTTGCCCAGATGCACTTGCCCGATCGAAGCAGCCGCCAGCGGATCATCGTCAAAACGAACCAGTATGTCCTCTAATGACGTATCCAGCTCCTGTTCCAGAATGCCACGCGCCGTGTCAGGCGAAAAAGGCGGTACCTGATCCTGGAGCTTAACCAGTTCGCGAATAATAGGCTCTGGCAGCAGGTCAGCACGTGTACTTGCCAACTGTCCAAGCTTGATGAATGCAGGCCCCAGGTCCTCCAGCACAAGCCGAATCCGTTCACCTAAGGTTTTGGACTCGGGGGTTTCTCTCGTTAGCCACTTGCGGGGCAGGGATAGCAGCTGGAACAGTCCCATTTCTTCCACCATATAGCCAAAGCCATGACGCGCCAGCGCCATGGCAATTTCCCGGTAACGACCGGCGTGCTTCATGCGAACGGCCATTTTAATCCAACCGGTTCGCTTCTTCAGCGTCACTCGAACCCGTAAGCGCCGCCTTTTCTTTTTCCAGCTCCGCTACCTTTTTTTCCAACAATGCCACACGCTGCTCCAAACTTGTGACATCATTTTCGGTAGGTACTTCCAGCTCCTGCAAAATGCGGCTAACCTGCTCGCGGATCACGGTTTTGAATTGTCCCTGCTCCTCTGCCCCCCGTTCGATCAGACGATCGACCAGCGCTTTGGATTCCGAGGGCGCAAGTTCTCCACGGTTTACAAGATCCTCGACGGCTTTCTCCACCTTTTCTTTGCTGACAACGGTGAGGCCCCACCCCAATGAGATGGCTTTTTTGAACAAATCGCTCATAATATATCCTCCCCTACCTGTGATTACCTATAGTATAACCTGAAAAGGGGAGCCGCATAAAGTTCGCAGCTCCCCCCACAATGGTTGGAATGAATGATTATACTTAACCTGGAAAGCGTCCGGCCCACTTAGCAGCCTGAAGCAGTAGCTTACGGTATCCCTCGTGCTGGAAACTTGGCTGATTATGTCCAGGCATCAGGTAGACGACTCTGCCCAAGCCATAGGACAATGACCATGCAGCTGGCCACCACTGACCTTCATACTCGTATTCCATCAACAGTGTTTTTTTAGTGAATGGATCAAAATCAAAACGATACGGCTCCTCCTGAATCTCGAACGGCTCGATCCCTTCCATAATCGGATGATCCGGCTCTGTTACCTTGAAGGAAAGCTGCTCCGCTGACGGATGCCGCAGGAAACGTGCTCCCATGAGCTGTGCAATTTCATAACGTCCTTGCAATGTGATTCCGTTATGCAGCACAAGCAGTCCACCTCCGCCGCTGACGTAGGACAGCAGTCCTGCTGTTTGTTGAGGAGACAGAACCTCCTTACGGCTATCACAATACGAGATGCATAGATCAAATGAAGCTAGATTTTCCTTGAGCAGCATTTTACGATTCTCACTGCATTGAACCGTCATCCAATCTTGTAAAATATGACTAATCTCTTCGTCCACCCCTTGTAGCGGGTGAAACTCCGGATATGAATAATCTCCTAGCAGCAATGCTTTTCTTTTTTCCATCATAAATCCTCCTTGCCTGACTTGTATATAAGGACTTTAAAGGCGGGTCCCGTACCAACGGTCTCTTGTTTGTGGGGTCAAAACGCTCTGAAAAAATCCTTTGGCCCTCATCTATTTCCCATAACACCGCCATCGTTGTCCAAGCTACGGCATATATAAATAATTCTACAGACGGCCTATTAAATCCTTTAGCAGAAGATTATAGCATATATGTTCGCTCGGAATAAACTAATTATAAATTTATAAACATGAACGCTGGCGATTCCGCCCGTTTATGGTATACTCGTAAGAAAAAAAGTGCGTCCATGCATGAATAGCAATGAAGGGCCGCTTTTCGTAAGAAATCTATGCTTGCGGTTATAGAATTGATAAGAATTGCCTCAAAGCTTATACATTCTATAAATCTTAAAACACTGGGGAGGTTGCATGAATGAAAAGGACTGGAATGACCCGGCCCTTGGACAGCTTGGGACGAATTGTGCTTCCTAAAGAGTTGCGCATGACGATGGAGATCGACATCGGCGATCCATTAGAGTTTTTTATTGAAGACCAAACACTCATGCTCCGTAAGTACAAATCAACTAATTGTATATTTTGCGGTTCGGTTGATACCAACACCTATTTTAAAGATCAGTTTATCTGCGATGCATGTGCCACCTCGATGAAAACGGAAGATTTACTTCCGGTCACAGCGACTGAAACCCAGTCACCTCCACTGAAGCAAAATATGCATATGAAAAAGATTTATCAGCGCACGGATGTTATTTTGGAGAAAATGAGAGAGCTTATGGAAGAACATCCAGCATCTTCACAAAAACAACTCGCTTCCATGCTTGGCGTGAGTCAGGGAAGGATTTCCCAACTGAAAAAGCTCATGTAGGCGAATCGCCCAAAAAAACAATGTATACGCTTCCATGTTATGTAAGATTTAATTCTCTTTATATTTAGAACAGCCGGACCCTTATAGGGACCCGGCTTTTTTGTGTTTTAGTCGTAAGCTCGGCATTTTTCAACCCAGCGTGCTGCTGCCTTGGGTAGAGAAGCGAGATGAATGTGTGTGTAGGCTGCCAAGAGGTTCCCTTTGGCATAACCTTCACTCTGGAGTCCGCGCATCCCCTTGGTTTGATAGGCAAAGGGATAGGGGGCGGCAGATTCATCATAGCTCATGACCGAATAATGAAATTCATGTCCCCGAATCGTCTCTCCAGCCTCCAGCAGCAAGCAATCTTGCAATGCGGTTGCTTCCCGGTATCCCAATGCAGCCCGCTTCTCCTGCATGCGAACGTCCGAAGGGATCACCCCGGCCATGTGATGGGCGTGACCCGCCCGATCCGTAAGTGTCCGGGCCAGTATCATATAACCACCGCACTCGGCGAATACAGGCATATCCCGGCTCACTGCGGTGCGGATATCTTGCAGAAAGCCCGTATTGGCAGCGATATCTGCCGCAAACTCCTCAGGAAAACCGCCGCCCAGATATAGGCCGTTGGCGTGCTCAGGGACGCGCTCTCCCGCCAGCGGACTAAAATAGACAATCTCTGCTCCCGCTTGGCGCAGCAAATCCATATTTTCGGGGTAGTAGAAATTGAACGCCGCATCTCTGGCGACAGCAATGATGGGACGTTCCCCAGTCTCGACTTCATGTCCTGCTGTGGGAGGCTGATCTGGAGGAAATAATGGGTGCTCGGGCAGACTGAGCGGCGGAGCCGAATCCGCCAATGCCCGCAGTGCATCCAGATCCGTACCCGCGCGAATCAGCTCTGCCGCCCGTTGGAAGAGCGGCTCCAGCTCGCCGCGTTCTACAGCAGGCACCAGGCCCAGATGACGCTCGGGAATATCCAATCCGTCATCGCGCTTTAACCAGCCGAGCACAGGAATGTCGCACTCCTGCTCGATCGCCTTTTTGACAATGCCGTAATGCCCCTGGCTACCGCAGCGATTTACGATTACGCCCGCAATGCGCAGTTTGGGCTCCAAGCGCTGAAAGCCGAGCACAATAGCGGCCGCACTGCGTGCCATGCTGCGTACATCGACGACCAGCAATACCGGGCTATCCGTCAGCATGGCGATTTCGGCGGTCGAGCCAATATTGCTGAGCGGGTCCTTGCCGTCATATAGCCCCATGACGCCTTCAATCACGGAGATATCTGCGCCTTCGGATGCGCGGATAAAAGTTTCACGCACCGTATCCGGCGAGGTCATCCAGGAATCGAGATTACGGGAAGGCGTTCCGGTCGCGGCCGTATGATAGGTCGGATCAATATAATCCGGACCGCACTTAAACCCCTGCACTCGCAGGCCGCTGTCGGCGAACGCCTTCATCAGCCCGAGAGTCACAGTCGTTTTGCCCGCGCCGCTGCCCGTACCGGCGACAACGATACGACTTCTGCGTGCCGTGGCAGACGAGTCTGGCTGTATAGCCTGATTCATATCGTCAGTCATAGGAAACCCGCGCTACAGACAACGTCATATTTCCGCTTTTTTTCTTCTCCAGCAGCCAATGGTCCGCACCGGAAGACAACAGGGCTGATGGTTCGCTGACCCCATAGGCGCCAGTGTATTTGAAGACAGTTTCCGATGGATTGGGAAGCTGCACCGTGTTCAGCTCTGACGGAGTGTACGTCACCAGCTCCCAGCCGTATTTGGCGCAGAGGGCGAGCAAGCCCTCTTCATCCTTTTTCAGGTCAATCGTAGCAATATTCCGTACGCTTTTGACAGACAAACGCAGCTCTTGCAAGGTGTTCAGCACCCCAGCCTCCAGCTCCTCCAATGCAGTTCCCCGATTGCAGCCAATGCCAAGCACCAAGCTTTTAGGACGATACAGCACGCCATTAGAAAGAAACCTCTCCTCTTCCTCAGGCTCCAACAAACGGTCACTTACGACCAACGCGGCGTTGAACGGTTCTTGTGCCGCTTCCGCCATTGAGGCATATACCTTGATATGTGCAGGTACTGGCTTGTCATAGCGCCACCAGTTCCGTTCGCCTGTCTCTTGTATGAGTACGACGGGCTCCTCGTTCACAACAGCGGCGCTCACAGGCGTGGCCTTATCGAAGCTATCGACCACCCAACCCAATTCCCGCCCCAACATATCCACTGGAATCGTGCCCTGCACGTCCGATGCAGTCGTGATTACCGCACGTGCCCCCAGTACAGCGGCTACATGACGGGTCAATTCATTTGCGCCGCCCAAATGCCCAGACAGTACGCTAATGACATGTTCTCCGCAATCATCAATGACGACCACGGCTGGGTCTACCTTTTTATCCACCAAAATCGGTGCAATCATACGAACCACCGCACCGAGGGAAATAAATAAAATAATACCGTTATATTGTTTAAATAAATCCGGCAAAATCAGTTTGACCGAACCTTCGAACAATTGAATGCCACGCTCCTGCTCGTCTCCACGCTCAAACTTGGACATGTAATACACATCCGTACCCGGAAAGCTGGCTCCCAAATTGCGGACCATCTCGACTCCATGCTTCGTGATCGCCACAGCGGCAAATGGATTACTCACCAGGCTTCACTCCCTTTCGGTAGCCGTGGGTGAACGACTTGTCATACAGCTTGGAACGATGTGCGTCCTTGTCCACTAACCCCGGGTCGAGCGCCCACCCTGCCAAAATCATGGCATGCATCGTAATGCCTGCTGCACGCAGATCGGCTGGCAATTGGGCAAGCGTCGTGCGCACGATTTTTTGGTCTGGCCAAGTTGCGCGCTGCACAACGGCTACAGGCGTGTCTTCGCTCCAGCCAGCCGCCAAAAATTCAACGACTACCTTCTTCGCCAGCGTTGCACTGAGGAACAGCGCCACTGTACAGTGATGGGATGCCAGATCACGCAGCTTTTCACGATCCGGTACAGGTGTACGGCCTTCGGCACGCGTCAGAATGACCGTCTGCGTCAAGTCAGGCACGGTTAGCTCTGCACCCAGCACGGCCGCAGAAGCAAAGACCGAGCTGACGCCCGGTACGATTTCGTAGGCTACTCCGCGCTGCTTCAGCAGCACCATTTGCTCCAAAATCGCACCGTATACTGCCGGATCACCTGTATGTACACGGGCTACACTGCGCCCAGCCTGCACAGCCTCGCTCATAATCTCGACCTGCCGCTCCAAATCCATGCCTGAGCTTTGCAGTACCTGTGCCTCGGGCTTAGCCGTAGCAATCAGCTCATCGTTCACTAGTGAATCCGTGTACAACACCACATCTGCCGTACGTAGAATCCGGGAGCCTTTGACCGTAATCAACTCCGGGTCACCAGGGCCTGCTCCTACGATATATACCTTTGGCTCCAACGTCATTTGCTCACCACCATTAAACTCAAATATTCAAGCTCCTGTCCGCGCAGCTCACGGGCGTTGTGCCATACCATTTCATAAGGAGACGTGACTTTGGTAATGACAGAGGCACGATCGCCAAGATTGAGCTCGTCCAGTGCATCCAAAATCAAATCCAGTACCTTGGCAACCTTGATAAACACGACCGTATCGTGATTCTCAATCGCCCGCTTCATCGCTTCGCGATCCTCCGTAGCCGGAATAATACCAACCTGCTGATCTCCGTCAGCCAAAGGCAATTCCAGCGCTGCCGCTGCTCCCAATACAGAAGAGATGCCTGGAATAGATACAATCGGCACCTCGGGATGGAGATCCTTCATCAGACGCGCCAAGTGAATAAAGGTACTGTACAGATTAGGGTCTCCTTCTGTGACAAAGGCTACATCCTTTCCTTGACTCAGAGCTTCCCAGCAAGCAACTACCGTTTTGTTCCACTCCCGCTCCAGTACAACCGGGTCTTTGGTCATTGGAAAAATGAGTCCCAACATCTCCTTTTCCTCCGGGTTAACGTATAATTCCACAATCTCGTGAGCATACGATTTGCCTCCCCGGCGCTTTTTCGGATATGCCACAACTGCACATTCCTGAATCATCCGGTACGCCTTGACCGTGATCAGCTCGGGATCACCCGGCCCCACGCCTACGCCATAAAGTGTTCCTACTGCCGCCGTATTCATGCTGTCTCTCCCCCTCTTGATTTACCAGCTTACTCCTCTGCTGCTCCGTCAGCCACGTCTACCGGCGGCTGTCCTGTGATGACATATATCGGATTGAGTCCGTCAAAACGAGTCATATTCAAAATCGGCTTGCTACGCGCTGTTTGCAGTAACGTCACCGAGGTTTCGAGTCCTACGGCTTGCATCGCCTTCATACCGTCATGCAGCGTCTCAATGGTTGCAGCATTCACTACAATTCGCCCATCCTTACGCAGACGGGAAGCGCACAGACGAATCAGTTCTGCCAGTTCTCCTCCACTCCCGCCGATAAACACGGCATCCGGGTCTGGCAGCTCGTCCAATCCGGCAGGCGCTTTGGCATGGATCACTGGAAAATCAGTGCGGAATTTGACCTTGTTCGCTTCCACATTGGCCAGATCGCCTTCATTCTTCTCAATGGCAAACACTTGCCCGTACTTGGCCAGCCGCGCACATTCCACAGCTACAGAACCGGAGCCTGCGCCGATGTCCCATACGATGCTTCGCTCGGTCAATCGCAGCTCGGACAAGCTAAATACGCGCACTTCACGCTTCGTGATCAGCCCTTTTTCCGGCTTGCGCTGGTGAAATTCCGCATCCTCGAAGCCAAATCCCCGGCGAATTGCTGCCACGTCTTCTCCCTTACGGCGGCGCAAAACAACCACGTTCAGGGGTTGGAAGGTTCCCTGCGCCATCTCTTCCAGCGTATAATGCCGATACGTCTCATCTGGTCCTCCCAAATGCACGCCGACAAAGGCATCATATTCCGTCATGCCAAAATGCAGCAGATAAGCGGCAACCGCGGCGGGATGATTGCGGTCATCCGTCAGCAGCGCGATCTTGTTCTGTCCATCGATCCGCTGCGCCAGTCCGGTCATCGGACGACCATGCACACTTTCCAGCACCGCATCCTGCCAGCTTTCACCAAGACGCGCAAATGCCAGTTGAACCGAGCTGAGATGTGGTAAAATATCCAGGTGCTCAGCCCCCAGCTTGGCAGACAAATAGCCTGCAATTCCAAAAAAAAGCGGATCGCCTGACGCAAGCACGACAATATCCTTGTGCTCACGCAACCGTCCCAATTCTTCCACCACGGCGGATAAGCCGCTCTTTAATGTTCGTTTTTCTCCTGCGGCTGCCTCAAAAAAGGCTAGCTGGCGCTCACCACCAACCAGCAGGTCGGCACGCTCAATTTGTTCCAGCGTCTCCTGCGACAGACCTGCCGCTCCATTTTCACCGATACCAATGACACGAATTACTCTACTCACCGACTCTCGCCCTCCCCAGCACGTTCCCTTTCAGCGTTACCAGTACCATTTCCACGGTGATTCCACCACCTGCATGCTCCAGACAATGCTGACACCCATAGGTACATAACTTTTCAAAAAAGCTCAGCGCATTCGCTTCGGTCATCATATCCGCCACCTGCGTAGCTGTATTCGCCTCAGCTACTGCTGTTGCAAGCGACTCATCCACACCTGCCTCACGCGCAACCTGGGCCAAAAATCCAAAATCCACCGGAGCGCTCTTGGAATGAACCATCATGACGCCCTGAGCAACCTTCGACAGCTTGCCGGGCATACCGACGAGAATAATCTTTTTCATTCCCAATCGTTTGCCATGCTTGACTGCAAAGCCGACAAAGTCGCCCATCTGAATAAAGGCTTCTTCCGTCAGCTGATCATACATTTGCATTGCATATTTTTCACTGCTGCCGCCTGTGGTCAGGACAATTTCCTCGCAGTTCATCGCTTGTGCAACCGATATAGCCTGCACCACGCTGGCTTTATAAGCAGACGTGGAGAACGGAACGACTACACCGCGTGTGCCCAGTATGGAAATACCGCCAAGAATGCCAAGTCGCCCGTTCAGCGTTTTCTTGGCGATTTCTTCGCCGTCCGGCACACTGATGACGACACGGACACCCTTGGCCGATCCGTGCTCCTCAAGCACGCCAGATACCGCCTCCGTAATCATCCGGCGCGGCACCGGATTGATCGCGGCTTGTCCGACAGGCACAGGCAGACCGGGCTTCGTTACCCGCCCGACGCCGATGCCGCCATCCAGCTCAATGCCCGGCTCCTCGCGCCAGCTAACAGAGGCGCTAATTCTCGCCTGATGCGTGGCATCCGGGTCATCGCCACCGTCCTTGATCGTCGTGCAGGAAGCTTCGTCCGCATCCAACACAGGCTCGATCAGTTCAAATGCATGATCGAAGCCCGCGGGCAGCGATATCACCGCTTCCTTCGGCGCTATGCCCGTAATGAGCAGTTGTACCGCTCCTTTGGCTACTGCAGCCGCACAGGCCCCCGTCGTAAAGCCTGACCGCATCGGCTTGTCCGGCGCGGGAGCTTCACCACTTTTCATCCGTTTGGGCCTGTCGGCGGACGCCGCTTCCTTTTCCATGCCAATTCCTCCTTAACCTCTTCTGCTGATCATGCTCTAATTCATTTCATGATACAGCAAACGGACAACCGCATCTAGCGGACAGCCATTAAGGAGATTGCATTCAATGCTGCTACGACAATCGTGCTGCCGCCCTTGCGTCCAATATTCGTAATGAACGGAATATCCAGCTTGCGTAGCTCGTCCTTGGATTCTGCCGCCGATACAAAACCTACGGGCATACCAATCACCAGTCCAGGCTTAGCCGCTCCTTCTTTCACCAGACGAATCAGCTCCAGCAACGCTGTAGGCGCATTGCCAATCGCATAGATTCCACCTTCGCCCGCCTGAATCGCTTTGCGCATCGAAATAATGGCTCGTGTCGTGTTCAGCCTTTTGGCTTCTTCCATCACGTCCGGGTCAGATATGTACACATGAACATCCCCGCCAAATTGACGGATACGATCCTTGCTCAACCCCGCCTGAATCATCTGCACATCTGCCACCACCGGCTGTCCTGCGCGAATAGCTGCAATTCCGGCTTCAATGGCTTTTGGATGAAATACCATGCTGCGGCCCAACTCAAAATCAGCAGATGCATGAATGACACGCTGTACGACAGGATATTGTTCAGCTGTAAATGGATGCTCTCCCAATTCTTCTGTGATCATCGCGAAGCTTTTACCCTCAATCTCCTGCGGCTGTACCGTTAGCGGTTTAAAGTCTGTTTTAAAGTCCATGGTATCGACCCACTCCCTTATGGAAAATTAGTTTAGGAAAAATAACTGCTCGTGTATTAAAACAACAGATATTTCTATTAAAACACGCATTTTAAGATGACTATATTTTAGATACATACCAGCAGTCGTTATGGATTAACTGAACCCGTAGGGACTTGAACCAACTCAAATGGAAATCTTCCCTGTTGCTGTGCGCAATGTATCAATTACTCCGTCGAAATGATCAAATACCGTACCAAACTCTACTTCCGGTCTGGAAATCAAAATGACGTGAATACCCAGATCCAGAGCAGATTGAACCTTCTCATCCACTGCTCCCGTGCGTCCGCTTTCCTTGGTGACCATCACGGTTGTACCAAAGTGCTTGTACAATGCTTCGTTCATCTCACGGGAAAAGGGCCCCTGCATGGCAATAATATTTTTTTGCTCCATCCCCAGTTCGCCGCATTTCTCCATATTGTCGAGGCGCGGCAACATACGTGCAACCAGACGAATCTCCGGGTCTCCGAGTAGATGCTTGGTGAATGTGCCGAGCGTCTTACTGCCCGTCGTAAGCATGACAGAGCCTTTGAGTTGCTTAGCAATTAATGCGGCCTCTTCATAAGAAGACACAATATGGAGCAATGGATGATTGTCATACACCAGTCCCGTCCGCTCGTAGCGAATATAAGGAACTCCAGACTCGCGAGCAGCTGTCATCGCATTCGCATGTGCTTCTTCTGCAAAAGGATGACTGGCATCAACAACGGCCTGTATCCCCTTCTCCCGAATCATTGCACCCATTTCATTGGCTGTCATTCGGCCTGTACGTACGTCCAGCCCTGCTTCGGACAAGCTGGCCGCCGCGCTTTCGGTTACGACCGAAGTTAATACGTTAAAGCCGGTGTCACGGATTTGCAGCGCCAATTCCCTTGCATCGCTCGTTCCGCATAGCATAAAAATCATGAGCCATTCACCTGCCCGGTTACGTTCACTACAGACGGCGCATGTGAATGATCGTGATCATGGTCATTATGGCTGTGAGCATGGACATGCGCATGATCGTGAGCGTGGCTGTGTGTATGGTGCTCGTGATGGTGATCATGCTCATGTGCATGATGGTGATGATGGTCATGATCATGGTCGTGATGGTGATCGTGGTCATGGTCATGGTCGTGATCATGGTCGTGATCATGGTCGTGGTGATGGTGATGCTCCTGCGCTTCCAGACGGAACTGGCAGTTATCGCAATTAGCCGTAACCTTGCCGAACAAGCCTTCGTTAGCTCGCTCCAGCACCAGCTCAACTAATTGAGGATGGAAGCCAAAATATCCGCCCATTTCCACTTGTAATGCAGGGTGAGCCTCGGCGAATTCCTGAGTCATTTCTCCAATGCGCTTAATCAGCACACCCGTGAATAGAAAATACGGAAGCACGATAATCTTTTTGGCCCCCAATCGTACACAACGCTCTAGGCCATCGGGAAAAGAAGGCTGCGTCACACCGATAAAGCTGCTTTCTACCCACGTATAAGAAAGCTTCTCCCACAGCATACGAGTGATTTTGAAAAAGTCACTGTTCGCATCAGGATCGCTACTTCCGCGTCCTAATACAAGTACCGCTGTTTCTTCGTCAGATACCTGGGCAGATGCCTCTACAGCGCTATTCATCCCTGCTGGAACTGCAACAGGGCGGGCCTCTTTCAAGCGGTTAAGCAGTATGCTAACGATTTTTTCGTGAACGCCAATCGGACGTCCGTATACAAATTCCACCTGCGGGTATTTTGCCTTTGCCCGGTCGATTGCCTTCGGAATATCAATTTTGGCATGCACTGCTGCGAACAAAATAATCGGAATAAAAACGACACGCGTCGCCCCTTTGTCCACACACGCCTGTACTCCTTCGGCAATACTTGGGCGTGCCAACTCCAGAAAACAGGTTTCTACACACGTACCTGGCGCCCGATCTGCCACCGCTTGCGCAAATTCCAGTAGTTCCTGATTACCCTCTGGGTCCCGACTTCCATGTCCAACCAACAATATTGCATCCACTGCTGTGTTTTCCTCCTCATTGATAGGGATAGCCTACATGACGCCCTATTTTATATATATGCTTGTATCCTGTTCATCAAGCCTACCAACCCACTTAATCACCACAAACCGCGTTCACTTCTACTGTTGCTGGTGCATCTTCATGTCGGAAACCCGCAACGATGCCTACACGTTTAAAGAATTTATGAAAACGCTCGTTCGGATGCCCTTTTTCCTTATATTCAGCAATAATGTTCTCCACGATATCCGTAATCTGATCACCCGGAATCCCTTCCGCTACGGGCTGAGCGGCATGAGCATTACGGCCAAATTTTTTGCCGCCGAGAAACAGATCGTATCCTCCCTTGCGATAGACGATGCCGATATCCTCCAGCACCGCTCCATAGCAAGCCATGCCGCATCCATTCAAAGCAATACTCGTTTCCTTGGGTGCCTGTAATCCGCCAAGTACAACCTGTAGATGCTCAGCCACAGGCACCGCATCATCTTTCTCCATATTGCAGAAGTCGCAGGCCTTCACCTTAAACACATCGCCGATCGGCATGACAATGAATCGTTCATCCCGAAGCCGTCCGACCAGTTCCTCGGGGTCTGCGCACGGCACGCGCAGCACGATCTGATGATCTGGCGTGTATTCCAGCTCGCCATCATCACCCGCTACCTCGGCAAGCAGTGCCATCTGCCGAGCAGTGAACTTCTTGTTTCCCACGCCAGGGGAAACCCCCACCTCAAACAGTGCAGGCTTGCCAAAGCCGCCTGACGCCTTCCCAGTCGTAGCCACCGTTGCCGTTCCGACGGCGCTCTGGGCGGTAGGCGCTTGCCCGCTCCAGCGAGCATTGGCTTCGCCCGGCAGCTTGCCGCCGACAGCTAGGCGGCTTAGTGCCTCTGCTGCCAGCGATGCTGGAGCCGCTCCGGTTGGCTTCGCGGGCGCAGCCTGCACGGTAGCCATCGCCTGCGGGCGTGCTTGCGTGGCAACCGCAGCGCTGCTCGCGGAAGGCTCGGGAGACGCAGTCAGAGCTCCACCTCCCTGCGGTGTATCCAGTGCGCGATCCTCTTGCGCGCCCAGCGACCACGGCTCCGCTTCCGTGCGAAGCCGCTGATGCGGTTTGAGCACTTGCTCGGTCGCGTCCAGCGTGTATTTACGCTGATAGCCGCGCGGAGTCACGATTAACCCGTCATACACTGTCGTCGAGGAATTGCCGATGATTACGGTCGTCAGCATCCCGATATCATGGTTCAGCATATCTTCCAGCGTCGTTACAATAACCTGCTGACGTTCACGATAAGCACTCTTCACCAGTCCAACTGGAGTTTGCGGATCACGGTAACGGAGCAAAATGGACTGCGTCTCCACAATCTGGCGGGTACGTCGACCACTGCGCGGGTTGTATAAGGCAATCACAAAATCAGCCGAAGCCGCAGCTTCTACACGCTTCACGATCGTTTCCCACGGGGTCAGATGATCACTCAGACTGATTGTGCAAGCATCATGCATAACCGGCGCTCCCAACAACGAAGCACAGGATTGAATAGCCGAGATCCCCGGCACAACTTCTACCTCAACCCCGTCCTCGCGACGCCAGCCTTTTTGCATCAGCACTTCGTACACCAGCCCTGCCATGCCATAGACCCCAGCATCTCCACTGGAAATGACGGCTACCTTCTTACCCATCTCTGCTTGGCGAACCGCCTCCTGCGCACGGCTCACTTCTTCTGTCATCCCTGTGCGTACAATCTCCTGTCCGTTCAACAACGGACGGATCAAATCAACGTAGGTATTGTAGCCGATAATGACCTCACTTTCGGCCAGCGCATCCAACGCCCGTTTTGTGATATGTTCCATATCTCCTGGTCCAAATCCAATCACCAGCAATTTTCCTAATGGGCTCATCGTGCTCCTCCTATCATCCTTTTCAGGGCAGCTATACTATCTATTTCAATAATTTGTGGCATCCTTTAACTCAAAAAACCCCCATCCTGCCCGGATGGGGTTCCTATGTACGTATCTCTCTTACCAGACGAAACAGCGTAAGAAGACAGTTCTTGTCTTCCTCCTATCTGCCGTTGTTTTCCATCTGTTTTGTTTACGCTTCAAACGCTGCTGCACGTTCATATCCACGCAAACCTGTAACCAACATGGAAAAAGCAACGTGTGCCTGATTTCCTGATTTCGTACACCCATCCTCTCCGCGAAGGTTAACGGTGCATACAGATCAAGGTAGGTCTCCTGGCTTGGCATCAACGGATTCTCTCGTCTTCCCCGTTTTGTACGAGTGACCATTTAAAAGAACCCTCTTCCTTACAGTGGCGGGACCGCTCGGGACTTGCACCCGATTCCCTGTTACCCTTTGCTCAACCGCAAAGGCACCTTGTCTGTCCGCTATTTGATTATGGGTCTTATCATAACCTTGCCTCAATCAGTTGTGCAAGCACGAAAAAAGCTTTATTTCAAGTTCTCTGCTTTATTTTTCAACATATGCAGCAGTTCATCCGGGTCCGCAGATATACTCAGTAGCGCTGGATGATCAGCTCCGGTAAACCCTTCCTGCACGCTATGACGTACCATTTCTACCAACGGGTCAAAATATCCATTCACATTCAGCAGCCCAATGGGCTTGCGATGTATACCGATTTGCGCCCAGCACA
This sequence comes from Paenibacillus sp. ALE2, assembly GCF_054113385.1. NCBI lineage: Bacteria > Bacillati > Bacillota > Bacilli > Caryophanales > Paenibacillaceae > Paenibacillus > Paenibacillus sp. ALE2. The sequence goes on along the minus strand of NZ_CM134213.1, from coordinate 1,981,201 downwards.
ATACCTCGAACAGTTCCTCAAAGGTTCCCAAGCCTCCCGGAAGGGCTATAAACGCATCGGCCATCTCGCTCATCGCCGCTTTACGTTCATGCATGCTTGCTACCTCAATAAACTCGGTAACTCCCCGATGAATGATCTCTGCATCGAATAACAGGGTGGGCATAATGCCGGTGACCTGACCGTCACCCGCCAACAGTCCATCCGCCACCTTACCCATCAGCCCTCTGCTGGAGCCACCATAAATTAAACGGATATGCTGGCGAGCCATAGCTTCACCCAGCTTGCCTGCCGCCTCAACATATACCGATGAATGTCCAGGTCTGGACCCTGCAAATACACAAATAGAATTCATAAATGTCTCAGCTCCTGTCCTCAATATCATGCATCGAAACTTATTCATTATATTAGATAAATATTTTCGCTATAACAAAAAACTTTGCGATGCATGTCCAACAAAAAAAGATAAAGACCTCGTAGGCCCTTATCTCTATTTTACTCTGTATTAGTAAATATAAGTTCATTTTTAGCTTACTGCATTTATCAGTTCTAGCTCATTTCAAATGACCGTTCACGCTCTTCAGACCACAGCCATGCACCGAATCGCTATGTTCGAAATATTTGCCCAGTTCCACCATCATCGCACCCATGCGCTCTTCAGTTGGAAATACGACTCGTTCAATCCCTTCTTCCAAAATGGATTGTGCAGTCACCTTGCCTACCGATACAGCAATGACATCTTCACGAAAAGCTTCCAGTAAATCCTCCATTCGATTTTGCTTTCTGGCATATTGGGCCAAAAATCGAATTTGCGGACCACTCGTGAACGTAACGGCATCAATCGTACGGTTTATAACATCATCTAGTAGCGCCTGCAATTTTGCTTCTTCAGGTGGGATATGCTTATAAGGAAGTACTTGGCGGGTCACTACGCCTTGCTCATCCAGCCACTCTACCAACCGGGGGGCCGGGTCTCCATGCAGTTGCAACAGTACTTCCTTCCCCTTCAGATCATATGGGGCAAAAGCCCGTGTCAATCCGATCAAACTTCCGTCCTCGTCCCGTACTGCTGGCGTAAAGCCACGCTTTTTGAGTCCATTGACCGTCTTGTAGCCCCGTGCTGCAATGTTGGAGGATTGCAGCAACTCTATAATCTGCTCGGCCACGCCCATATCCTCTGCCATATCGAACAGAGCATCCAGTCCCATACCTGTCGTGAAGATGTACCAGTCCGGAGGGTTCTTCACCCACGATACAACAGCGTTGCGCAGCTCGATATCATCCAGAAAAACAGTCCCCTGGGCCGGGCGTTCTACTGGCTCGCCCCCCATCTTCATAACTAGCAACGCCATTTCTTCTGCTTTACGGGGACCGGCAAGAGCGACTCTCTTACCTGCCATGCGTTGTGCCATGCTGTTGCCTCCCTTGTAGATGTCGTATTTCTTTCTACCAAGTATACAATCAGAAAGGCAAAAGACAAATAAGAATTACTTTTTCGATAAATACAGTAATCTTATAAGTGGGCGTGTCCTGTTTCGCTTTCCTGCTGGCCTTCTTTCTGATCACTTCTATCCCTCTCCCTGCCAGATGATGAATTATCATCACCTCTCCCTTTAAATTTGGGTCGGAGCAACATCCACAGCAAGAAGGGCATGAATACAAAAAAGATGACCATCACCGCAGTCCATTCCCGGCTGAAATCATAAATTTGTACGATGTTGGAGAACAGCATAAACGAACAGACATAACCTAACAAACCTAAGGGCCAAACCATCAGACTCCCCCAGACATGGGCAAACATGCGCTTTACCGCCAAACTGGTAACGTACAGATCAATTCCAATCTTCGTAAGAAAGGCTGGTACGGTCAGTGCTGCCACGAACAAGTCGAACCGATCCAGAAAGTCCGTTAGTTGCAACTGACGCACCAGTTCATACGATGGATAAAACAGTCGTGACAAGATAGGAACTCCAATCACCAACTCCGACAGCAACACCAGCATGATTATAGTAGCGGTTCCGAGTAAATGCCCCAACCACGCACTACGTCCATTATAGCTCTTCCCAGAAATCACAAAGGGAACCATCATGATATCGGCCATATAACCTAGCATCCGCCAACTGCCTTTAATAACTCCATCTACTTCCGGATGTAAATAGGGTCTCAGCATCGAAAAATCCATATTACGTCCAAAAAAAAGCGGCATAGTCAACAACGTCACAATCAACAACGGTACAAAAATCTCGGTCATATTGACGAGGGTACTTATCCCCCCTTTAACCATAAATGCCAGAGTCAACAGCACAATAAGAGATACGATCACAATCGGAGTCAGCGGCAAAAGCACCACCTCCACCAGATCGGTAATAATCCTCAAATCCCGCGCAAAAATGATCAGAAATAAAATAAAGTAAATTGCAAGCAGCACACGCCCCGACACAGGGTGAGAGCTTACCATCGCCTGCATCAGATCCTGATCAGGGAAACGGCGTTTGAGTTTCAACATCGCCCAGATCGGCAAGCAGAGCACAATGGCTGCAATTATACAGGTCCAGTAGGCATGCTGATTCGCGTGATCTGCTGCCTGCGCCGGAGCATGTATAAGGGTAATACCGACCTCCATCAATACACTAAACAGCACAATTTGTCTGGTTGTGAACTGTTTCATGCAGGTACATCCTCCTTTTGCCCGCAGGCATCCATTACACGATTTACAACGCGGTGGGGAGCCACATGTCAATAAATCGGGTCAGCCAAGTAGCCACATAAACAGTGCTCTTCGTCGATGTGCCGTAAATCCAGATACCAATGCTAATGACATACAGTACGCGGGAGACCCAGCGATTGACGGCAGGTGCATTGCTAATACGTTTACGGTCAATCAGATACATGAAGAGCATAGCCAGCAATAAAGGTAATAGAAATACTTTATTCATTCTGGATTTGCTCCTTTTTGACCCCGAATGGCTTGGTGACCGCCCCGATATTCTCAATATGCACGACCGGATCTATGGTGACCTCCACCTTGGGATACAATTGCTCCCACTGAGGTTTAATCCGTTTCCACTCATCCGGGTGATTCGTAATAATAGCCCGGCCCAGGCCAAGCACGTCTGAATGATACTTTTGCTGAATCACATGAACACCCTCTCCCAGCTCCCTCTTAATTTCCTCGACCGTTTGCTGCTCCAGCCACTTCAAATTCTCCTCCCTGGAAATATCGAAGCTCGTCTCATTTTCCTTCACATTCCCATTGCAGTTCATATGAACCGTCATTCGAATTTCGTCCCCCCGAATAAAAGGCTCGATATGAACTTTATTTTCGATGAGATGCACAGATATATAGCCTCTACCTTTGGGAGGGGGGATAAAAATTTCCGTTTCCTTGGCTTGCTCCATACCCAACAGCAGAAACCGACTGAGGTGGTTATCAATAATCCCTGTTAATCTGTCTTGGCGAAAGACAGCCAGTCCATCAACCTGAATATTTGTCTTCTTGTCTTTAAGACTATCAGGCCCATTCTTCACCAGAGACATTACCGGAACTATCGGGTCAATGCCTTCCAGCAGGACGGAATTCATCAGCAGCTTAACGGAACGAGGTTTTTTCATATAGGAAAAGTTGAGCTCACGCACCATTTCCGCTGGATATTGCTCAATCGGAGCATCTGCCTGAAGCACTTCCATCGCTGACCCCTTTGTGATAACAACTAGGGAAGACAGACGATTCTGCGGAATACGTGCAATGACATCCATCATTTTGCTAATCCCTTCTCGTGCCAGCGTCTCCCCGAACAGCAGCACCCGTCGATGAGAGTAATTCAGTGTTCGCGAAACCTCTCGCTGTTCCTCAGTACTTGCTCCCCGAAAGCTTGGACCTGTTTTGGACTCCAGGTAGTAGGACTTCGTACCACTGGTACCTCCCCCTCCTCCTGTGCTACCCGAAGATCCGAGCTGTCCGGGCAGAGCAATTTGCATCGTTACCCGGTATTGATCGCCTTCCTTATCCAGTCCGGTACCCATCACAAAGGCCACATCATTCACTTCACGGCGATCCCAACATCCTCCTAAAAGAACAGAACAAAGCAGTAGACAAAAAAGTACAGCTGCTTTACGTATTTGCTGTGTATTTGATGTGGGCTTCATCACCATCCCTCCTCGGTTTTAGGCGATCCGTTCATCTCTTTCTTCGCTCGTTTGTTGTTGTCCTTACCAATCCATGAAGGACGTTTGGTCATTTTCCACCAAGGTGCACGGACGATAATATCCTTTTGATCCATATGGTTGTACGGGCTATATCCACTCATATAAGGTACACCAAACGATGTTAGCTTGGTTAGGTGCGTAGCAATCAGCGTTGTCGCAATAATGATGCCAAACAAGCCAAATAAACCAGCCATCAGCATGATTGGGAATCGCAGCAGACGAACCGTAATGGCAAAATTAAAACGCGGTATGGTAAACGAGGCAATACCTGTGAGCGACACAACAATAACTATTGGCGCCGATACGATCCCTGCCTGTACTGCGGCCTGACCAATAACGAGCGCCCCAAGGATACTGACGGCCTGACCAACCGTTTTGGGGAGACGAATCCCAGCTTCTCGCAGCGCCTCAAAGGAAATTTCCATCATCAATGCTTCCACCAGGGCTGGAAAAGGGATGGATTCCCGAGCCGCCGCAATACTCAATATGAGTGTCGTCGGCAGCATATCATGATGATAGGTCGTCACCGCTACATATAATGCTGGCAGAAAGAGAGCCATGATGAGAAAAAGAAAACGAATCCAGCGCACCATATTACTGATGAAGAAGCGCTCGTAATAATCTTCGCTCGCTTGCATCATTTGCCACATCGTGACTGGTCCAATCAGGGCAAAAGGCGTGCCGTCCACAAAAATGGCAAACCGTCCTTCCAGTAATTGCGCGGTGACGGTATCGGGACGTTCGGTGTATTCCATTTGCGGAAACGGTGAATATGGGTGATCCTCAATCAGTTCCTCAATATACCCAGTCTCCAGAACACCATCAATTTTAATATCGCTGAGGCGCTTTTTAACATCCTCCACCAGCTTCGGATCTATGATCCCTTCAACATAGGTAAGGACGACGCTCGTTTGAGTTTCTGTTCCGAGGGTCATGCTGTGCATCTTGAGCTTGGAGGTCTTCAGCTTGAATCGTAGCAGTGCCGTATTCACGCGAAGCGTCTCAGTGAAGCCCTCACGTGGCCCACGAATAACAGCCTCGGTCTGCGGCTCCTCCACGCCACGGCGGACACCTCCCTTGGCGCTGAAAATATAAGCACGAGCCGTTCCATCTACGAACAGAGCGGCATTGCCGTCCAGTATCGCTGCCGATACCTGCTTCCATTCGTCCATCGTTTTGGTCTGGGACATGGAAATACGAGTCTCATCCAACGGCTCCAATTTGCCGTTCACTTCAGGGTCCTTGAGCATCATGCCCAAGATGACAGGCCGCAGAATATGATCCTGCAAATCTTCTGATTTTACCGTACCTTCGAAATATGCCAGCAACCCTTTTCGTTCAGGGGAAATCATGAGCTCTCGGTAGACGATATCAGAGCATTCCTTGAAAATATCACGCATTGCGACCCTATTGTCTTCCAGACTGCTGCGCAGTGGCTCTTCCAGCCATGAAGACTCAGGCAGCCCTTTGGGCACACGAGCATTTCGTGTTTTGCGTTCAGTGGCTGGAACCGCTCTCCGGCTCCACGGTAGCTTTGGCAGCTTGGGAAAGCGCCCTTTCTTCATCGTTAGTCCCCCCTTTACGAATAAACCGATCAGTTAATATGACATATAGGATGTACCAGCCTGCAAAGGATTATGTATCCAATGAACTCACCATCTTGAACTCATAACAAAAAGACCCTGCAATGATGCAGAGCCTTCGAAAATCGATTATACATCCGAACATTTATGATTAAGAAGATTTAGTCTCCCCAATACTCCTCAGGGTGGTATTCAATCTCAGAACCGGCTTCAAACGTAAGCTCACCGATCTGAGCATGATATTGTACACTTTCCGGGGTGACGTAATACCAATGCTTTACCACGAATCCGCCATCTGCGGGCGTTACAAAACGAAATACGTTCAGTTCCTCGCTGAAACGCACAATCGCCTCCGCTGCCTCACTCGTCAACTCTTGAAGCGTGAAGCGAAACACGCCGTCCGCCGATTCCAAACGACAATCGAAACGCTGCTTGCGGCTGTCAGCAAAGCTTCGCCCTGTGACGGCATGCTTGATCAGCCATGTTTCCTGCTGCGCCATTGTGCCACCTCCTTTTAGGGCAAATCAATCAACATATAAAAAACAGAATCCTCTGCCTTCAGTGATAGCTTCCGCTCCTCCTCTATACGAGCAGAATCTCGCTCTTGCAGAAGATGCTCACCGTTGACACGCAGTGAGCCCTCGATGACGAACAGGAACACGCGCCGACCCTCGGCCTGTGTAAATTCTACTTGTTCCCCCGGCTGAAGCTTGCTTAAATAAATCGTTAAATCCTGATTGATTGAAGCTATCTCACCCTCCGTGCCGGGTACACGCTTTCCAGCAACGACAGGTAGGAGTTGACCTTGCAGACGTTCCGTATTGAACGTTGTAGTCTCATAGGAAGGTTGCAATCCTCTTGTGTGCGGACTAAACCACAATTGCAGCAGACTGACATCCTCGGTTTGCGAAGCGTTGTGCTCCGTATGAATGATGCCGTTGCCCGCTGACATTCGCTGAATGCCTCCAAAACGGGTCACCGCCACATGTCCACGGTTGTCTTCATGACGCAGCTCCCCATACAGCACAATGGAGACAATCTCCATATCGCTGTGCGGATGCGCCCCAAAGCCCCGGCCTGGTGCGATGACATCGTCATTACAGACACGCATAGGACCAAACGCTGTATTGTTCTCATCCTGATACTCCGCGAATGAAAAGCTGTGGCTCCCCCGCAGCCATCCCTTATCGAAGCTGAATCGGGAAGCAGCCGGATATATTGTAAACATAATAGCCCTCCTTCAAGGATGAACAATGAGATCAAATCCCTCTCATTGTACCCGAGCCCAAGCCATAAAGCTACGCTTCTGTCTGAGTGGTAATCTCATCTATAAAAGACTGCAAGGTACTGGTAACGAAGGCCTCCTTACGGCGGATAAACACCGTTGTCACTTCATTGTAAGGCTCAGGGATGGCATGACCGCACACAAGACCTTGAGCCACCAGCCCGCTGATCGAAGATTCGGGGAAAACGGTCATTCCAATGCCTGCCGCTACACTGCCGATAATCGTCTCAAATGTCCCAAACTCCATGATCCGCTTGGGGATAATCCCCTCCATTTTGAGCCATGTTTCCAGTCTTCCCCGATATCCGCAGCCTTTTTTATATACCAGGAGCGGACGAGTTGTAAAATCGTCAACCGAAAAGTCATTTCCTTGAGATACGAGGACCAGCTTTTCCTGAAATACATCAAACTGTTCAATGAGCGGATGCTTGACTGGTCCGGTTACAAAGGCTCCATCCAGTCGCATTTCTGCAACCTCCTGCACCAGTGATTCCGTAACCCCAGCCTTGAGGGACAATTCGACATCTGGGTACTTACTGTAGTAAGCATGTAAAATGGCCGGAAGGGCAATGACAGTCTCCACGATACCAATCTCCAGTACCCCAGAAGGTGTGGATGTGTTCTGAAACGCATGCTTCATTTCCTCAAATTGCGATAAAATGCTTTTCGTATATTGCAGCAGACGCTTGCCCTCAGCATTGAGGATCATCCCCCGCTTATGTCTATAAAATAAAGGCGTCTGCAGTTCCTTTTCCAGCAGCTTGATTCTGGCCGTTACATTGGACTGGACGTAGCTAAGCTCGGCTGCAGCCTTGCTGACACTGCCATGTGCAGCCACCGTCTGGAAAATGTTTAAATCGTTCAGATCCACTACTGTTCCCCCTTATTGTGAAGGGCAAGGACCACCAAAATTGACGCGCCTTGTCACTTATTATCATTTTAAATGATCATAATGTTTATTTTCAATCATTTTACCAACAGCTTCCTATCCTTTATGATGTGTCCATAAGATATGTCCGCTGAGACCGGCAAGGAGGAGCTTTTGTACACCATGAACAAACAGATCATGACCGGATCTTTACTATGCCTGATCGCCAGTATGTCCTGGGGGGCGATGTTTCCGGTTTCGCACATTGCATTACAGCATATTAATCCACTGTACTTTTCATTTTTGCGCTATTTATCGGTTACACTCATATTAATAGTGCTATTGTGGCTCAAAGAGGGACGGACTGCATTTCGCTTTGAGGGCAATGGCAAGGTGTTATTGTTCTTCGGAACTATGGGATTTACCATTTATAATATGGCCGTTTTCCAGGGACAGCACGCGATGGGGGCAGCAGGTACCCTTGTAGCTGCTATTATGGAAGTGCTAATGCCGATGATCTCCATTGCGATGGTGTGGATCATGACCCGTACAATGCCTCCAAAATATACATTAATCAGCATGTTGATTGCGCTGGCTGGGGCATTACTGGTTATCACGAACGGCAAATGGACCTTTTTCACGCTTGCCGGACAACATCTATTGGCGCTGCTGCTTATTTTCGTGGGTGTCGTCGGTTGGGTCGTATATTCCATGGGAGGCAGTCATTTTGCAGGGTGGTCTACTCTTCGATATTCAACCTTGACCTGCCTGCTTGGAACTCTGGTTTCTTTTGTAGTCGTGACCTTTGCCTCTGCTTTCAACTGGATTGCAGTGCCGGATTGGCAGCACGTATGGTCAGTCAAATACGAAATGAGCTTTATGATCCTGCTTCCAGGGCTAGCGGCCTTGCTGAGTTGGAATGCCGGAATCCGCAAGCTGTCTCCGCTAAACGGTATTCTATTTATTAATTTTGTACCGATTACCACGCTGGTACTTATGTATTTCCAAGGTTATGCCATTAGCCGTTTTGAACTGTACGGGACTGTACTGGTCATTTTCGCACTGATTCTGAACAATATGTTTCAGAGAAGCTCTCTGCGTCCGTCCAACAGCTCACGGGGTGCCCGTTTCCGTCTGAATCGTCGCAAGTCGTTCAACGGTGACTTCTAACCCTGCGACCCAAAGTTATGATAAAACATCAAAAAAAGCGCCTGGATACGGAATATAACCTCCGGTATCCGGGCGCTTTTTATCATTTCAGGATTTTTTTTCAACCTGGAAACGTCCAACCAGTTCGCGCAGCTCCTCTGCCATTTGGCTCAGGTCTGCTGTGGATGAAGCAATTTCCTCGATGGAAGCCAGCTGTTGCTCAGCCGCCGCTGAGATCGACTCGGTGTTGCTCGCTGCCTCGTCCGAGATGTGGGAAATATCGCTCATAATATCTGCGACGCCTACAGTCCCCCTCGCCATTTCCTGAGTCACTCCGGTAATGTCATGGATATGCCCCATCGCGCGTTCGACAGCCTGACTAATCTCTGCAAAGGAATGCTCGGATGTGGTTACCGAATCAATACCTTCGGATACCCGTGCCCGCGCTTGTTGCATCGCACCCAGTGCATGGTTCATATCCAGCTGCATCGCTTCAATGCGCTCCGAGATCAAGGTAGCTGATTTGGCGGATTCCTCAGCCAGCTTACGTACCTCTGTAGCAACCACGGCAAAACCCTTGCCATGATCCCCAGCGCGTGCGGCCTCAATGGATGCATTCAGTGCCAACAGATTGGTCTGTTTGGCAATACCAGATATAACACTGATAATATTCACGATTTCACCGGAGCGTTCATTCAGCGAGTCCATAGCCTGTCCCAGATCATGAACAGTCTCGTCGATGTCATGCATCTTCTGTACAGCCTGCGTAGCAGCCCTACTGCCTTCCTGTGCCGACTCGGCATTCATTTTCACATGTTCAGATACGCCCACCATGCGCTCGGATACATCCGCTGCTTGCTGAGCCAGCCCCTCCATACTCACAGAGCCATGCTTAACGCTTTGCAGCTGACGTTCGCTGCCTACAGCTACTTCTTGAATAGCAATTGTGACATGCTCAATGGCTTGGGTCGTCTGATCTGCACCCGCAGCCAGCTCCTCTGCCGAAGAGCTTACCCGGTCTGTCGTTTCACGCACGCTTCGAATCATCGTGCGCAAACTATTCACCATGGTTTGAAAGTGAGCTGATAGTTCGCCTACCTCATCTGTTTTTCCTGTTTCCAAATCGCCCGTCAAATCTCCTTCACTGATTCGTTCTGCTGATTTTTGCAGCTTACGAATCGGAACCAGAACCGAACGGGTAATTAGGAAAATCGCGATAAGCGCAATTACCAACGAGGCAGCCAGCACGAAAATCGTTACATAACGAATGGCAGCGGTGGCATCGCTAATCTCGGATTGATAGAAGGTGCCTGCAATTTTCCAGCCGGTATCCTTATTCGTTACATAGGTCAAATATTTCTCGCGACCTTCATGCATATATTTAAAATTCCCGCTCGGCGCAGTATACAGCCTATCAAGTGAATTGTCCTGAGGAGATGAGCCTGGTTTAACCGTAGGATGGACCACGAATTTCTTCGTGTGATCCAGAATGAGGATATATCCCTCCTGACCCACTTTAATGGAGGCCAGTTTACGTACACTTTCCAGATTCAGAGAGATCCCGATCACGCCAGACTGGTCGGAAAGCGTCTGGGATACGATAACTACAGGAATACCTGAAGAATTGATGATAACCGGGGTGATCGCTACCTTGCCCGGTTGCTTCATCGCTTCGATGTACCATGGTCGTGTGCGAGGATCAAATGTCCCTTCGTCCTTTTTGGGCACCCCCCGGATCATCAGCCCCTTCGGTGTTCCCACAAAAATATCCTTCGCGTCTTCGTGTAAGCCTATGTATTGGATCAGCTTGGGCTGAATCAAGGGACTATTTGGTCCGTCAATCATCGAACCGTCGAGGCGTTCCGCCAAATATCGCACATCTTCAATTTTACTGGCGATTGCATATTCAATCACGGAGTTAGCCGTCGTTACCCCCTGATTTGCACTGCTGTAAAGCTGTTTTTCCATAGCATTATATGATGATTCATAGGTTGCAATGGAAATACTTAAACTTGGAATCAGCAAAACAAGTAAAAAGCCTAAAATCAACTTGTTCCTGAGTGTCCATATGGTCTTTCTTTTTCGCGTTGTTGCCATGTATCTTTCTTCCCCTTTGCTCAAAAAGCGATATTATTTCATTACATTTCATGTAAGTTATATCGGCAGAAAGTAGCAAATCATTTACAAAGAATTTTCATAAAAGAGCAAAACAAAAACCGCATCCTATGAGACTAAGGATGCGGTAATATGAACATTTAGACCTGTACGTTACTATTTTCAGCCTTTTTACGGCCAAACAACTGATCCACCGCCAGAAAACGCCCACCGACAAGGGCTTGCTGAAGACTGGTGAACAAAATCAGGAGATCAAATTCAATCGAGCCAAAAGGCTGTCCTTTTTTTGCAGTCAGCAATACACCGATCATTACGATGGTCAATGCCGCTCCAGCCAGTCGTGTTCCGATACCCAGAACCAGTGCAATCCCTCCAACCAACTCAACCGTAGCGACCACAGGGGCCATCCAGCCAGGGAGTCCGAGGCTCTGGAAGAATCCGGAGGTTCCGTCTAGTCCCTGAAACTTTTGTGCACCGTGAACGATAAAAATAACTCCTGTAAAAATTCGTACCAATAACAATCCAATATTCGCAAGCGTTTGATTCATAAGCTCATCTCCTTTAAGTTGTATACGGATTAGATAATCAACACTACAAAATGTAGTGTTATACATATCAAGAACCGGTAGCGCACAAGGCGCCACCTTCTATGATACATATTGCCAAACTAGATTAACGCCAGTGTAAACATAAGCGTTAGCATGACGAGTACATAGCCTGAAAACATAATCGAACGCCAAGGCATCTGAATGGTCGGCTTTTGTTGAGGGTCTAGAATACGTGAGATACGATAATTAATGGACGTTTCTGCAAAAGAGGAACAAGCGGCGGAGTTTACCAGACGGGCATTAGCGGGTGTCATACTCAGAAGCTTGAGCAATGCGCTCCCAATCCCAACCGGTGAACCGGCTCGGTGAATCGCTTCGTTGTCCGCCAAGATTTCACGGGCCGTCTTGTAATGGTTGGTAATGTGACGTAGCACCGGCAAGTAAAACAGCTGTGTAGCGCACATTTGCAGGAACCAGGTCTTCAATGGATCATAATGCTTCATATGATAGGCTTCATGGTATATAACCGCTTCTTCCTCATGCTTGTCCAGTACGGACAACAGTGCAGAGGACAATACAATTCGCGGCTTCCATAACCCCATGGTGAAGGCAGCAGGCTTGGCATAATCAATGACCCAAATTCGATCGGTCCCGAGTTCGCGATATCGCTCACCCAGTGCTTCGGTCAACGGCAGGTCGCGCATTCGGTGCAGTCTGCGGAAAGCCGCCCTGGTAGCCATGCACTGTCTGACTGCTTCTCCTCCGGCGATAGCGAAGGTTACAAAAACCAGTCCGCTGAGCGCATCCACCATGTAGCCGATTCCGTAGTGCTGCAACAAACTTCTGCAAATTTGAAACACGTTAAAATTCAATTTCCAGCCGAAAACATGCTGCCCGGCGTACATCCCCATCTGCATAAGGGCAAAACCCGAAATCAAGGCGCCTGCTGTAAACAGTAATTTAGAACGTGTTTTCCACATCGTCTACATATCCTTTTTCCATTGTTTAATTTTTTGTTCCAAACGTTCAATCAAAATCGGATCAGCTACTTCCAGAGCATCAATCATATGGTTGACAGCAAGCGGACCAAATTCATCCACCAGTTCGTGACTCAGCTCTTTGGATTGCTCATCCATAAACTCTTCTCTGCTTAAAACAGGACGGTATAAGGACGTTCTCCCGCGTATACTTTTGCTCAAAATCCCCTTTTCCACTAAACGGTTCATCACGGTCATTACCGTATTGAAGTTAAAGTCCCGATCCCCCTCCAATGCGGTCTGCACTTCTTTGATACTCCGATCCGAAGTGGACCATAAAATATCCATGATTTTGGCTTCCAGAGGCCCGAAAAATCGGTTAAGTCCGGTTTCGCCAGCTTTAAAATTCAGTCGTTTCATAAGAAGCACCTCACACTACCGATTGTAGTGTATGTATCCTGATAAAGTCAACTGTCACACCTAGTGTCAGCTTTAAGCACCATATACAAACCGCCGAATGGTATCCATCCGGCGGAATTTATCGATATTCATAACTTTCCGTTTAATCTGCCAATCTGTATCCTACACCTCTTACGGTTGCTATATATTCAGGCTCCGCAGGTCGATCGTCCAGCTTCTTGCGCAAACTTTTGACATGCACATCCACAACATTGCTGCCGCCGACAAAATCGGTTTCCCAGATATCATGCATCATTTGCTCGCGCGAGATCACTTTTCCTTGAGAATCTATCAGCTTCAATAGCAAATCGTATTCCGTTTTGGTTAGATTCAATGGATTCTCTTCCTTATATACCAACATTTTATCACGGTCAATCCAGATATCCTTGAACACCGTACGATGGCTGGTTTGCGCTGCCTGGCGGGAAATCACCGGATGACGCACAATCATCCGCTCAATGTCATGCACCATTTGGTTGGATGCTAGTGGCCATATCAGTACCTCTTCCGAAGGAAGCAGCTCATGCGCACGTACAGACATCCGATCCTGAACCACATACATGACTGGTGTATCTTTCATATATTCATGTTCAAGGTTATTGCGGATACTCAGCAATTCACGCCGTGGATCAGTGGCGGTCAAATCGTAAATCAAGAGGTCGCTCCCCAAATGACGCTGCACTTCAGGCTCCCAACGATGGAATACCATTACGTCAAAACACGCATCTGACAACGTACGCACCACACCGTGGACTACACCCGGTACGGAACTGATCAGGATGATGCGACGCGTGGTCGGACAATACAAAGGTTCATTAGAAGGAACGGTCTGCACCGCAGGTGTAGACGGGTTAGACAACATTGATGTCCAACTGCCCTTCACCCGTCTAGGCATGTCAGCCACTTTAATACGATTCGTTACTTGATTCGCTTGCTTTGACATTCCTTACACACTCCTCCGAATACGACATGGGCATGGGCAATCGTATATCCCGTTTCATGCGCAACCGTATCAATCCAATCGTGTGGGACTTCACTCATCACTTCATCTACTCGGCCGCATACCTGACAAATAATATGCTGATGATCGTCCATCCGACCGTCATAACGACTAGCAGCTTCCCCTAGTTTCAGCTCACGGATTAATTCCTTATCCGTTAAATAACGTAATGAATTATAGACCGTTCCATAGGCCAGATTATATCCGCGCTCCATCAACCGATTCATAACATCGGCAGCGGTAGGATGATCGTGAGCCTCACGGACCACATCATATACCGCTTGGCGCTGCGAAGTTAAATTTAAAGTTCTCATACCGCATCTCCCTTCATCAACGCAGATTATATTTATTATAAACTTATAATCACAATAAAAATTAATTTAGAATAAGTATAAATCTTAATTTATTTCAAGTCAATGAGATCGGATAAATTGTGCCGCTTTGCAACACAATGTATACATGATATACATTCAGCTCATGGAGGGATGTTTGATGAAAACACTTTGGATATTTATGCTTTTTATGCTGCTAATGCTTGGGACAAGTGTGTCAATAAAATGGCTTTTCGGTATTCATCATCCTTGGGAACCTATTTCATTGGCTTTTCGCACGATGCGACCATCAGAATATATCGTCCTGGCTGGAATGCTTATGGTGCTCCTTATAAATGTGAGCAAAAAGCCATTAGGAAACGCACTTCGCTTCCTTTTCTCACAATGGTCACGTTTCCTCAAAGTTTCCACTTCTTCCTCTGCTTCTCCGCAAGAGGGCCATCAGAAAGAACAAACAAGGGAAAACGTAAACAAATAATGGGTGAATATAAATGAGGGATAGTCGTCCAAATTCAAAGTGCTCACTCAGGCTCGTTGCCCCTATCTGTGACCATAGTAAAACAAGAATACCGCAAGGTATCAGCGCTTTTCGGTATGGTAAACCAAATACATCCGATATACCTACCACTACAGCATAAAAAAACAAAGCCACTTTAAAAAAGTCTCCGATGATAATGGACATCAGTACAATAACATCTGGACGCTGCACATATTCCGAAAGCTGCACATTCGCAAATGTGCTTAATAATGGAAAAATAGAGCGTTCCGTTATACTCGTACCCAGCACGGTTACATTTAATATTGCAACTTCAACTAAAACGATACCCCCGGCTAAAATACTCACGTATCCGGCTTTGATGAGCTGTGAAGGCCTTTTTACACAAGGGACAAACATCATGAAACAGATCATTTCACCGTATGGAAAAGCCAAACGTTCCCTTATAGCTGACATGAGAACAGGCTTAACCCCTTGACTCATTACGGGCATCAGCTCCTCCAGATGAATACTGCCTGATAAGACTAATAACGTATTCCCTAAAATCATTACAAGTATGATCACTGCAATAAATACTTGTCCTGTACGAGCCAACACTTCAAATCCAAGCCAAAGGACATAGATTGTACATATAACCATCAAAAAAGCGACGACCAGGCTTGGGGTTTTTTCCAAAATAGAAACACGCACCAATTCAGTCTCATCACGTAAATTTCTGCTGGTCAAATACAAGAAAAACACAATATAGAGTATTCCTATAACTGTTCCGCCCGTCTTCCCGATCAATTGACGGGCATACGTGGTCAACATCTGGCCAGGAAACATTTCTGCTGTGTAGGTGTACATTCGGAACAAAACAATCCCGATAGCCATAGCGATCATCTGAACAATCCATGTATTTCGGTCATATTGATTATCCATATTAATAATGACCGCATTCCCTAGAAGAAAATGGAACATGAGAATGAGCATTTGTCCGGTACTGATGTATGTTTTATTGGCAAGACCATTACTCACGAGACATTCTCCTTTCCCCTTTTATTCCGTGTCTTTTTCAACCATGACAAAGTAAGCAGCAAAAAAGGAAAAAATACGGCAAATATCGGAAACAGCCATTTCAGCACAAACTCGCCTGTTTCAAGATGATCTTGATAGCCCAGTGCCATCAATACACAGGAGACCAACATGATCAGCCCAAAGGGCAGGATCAGCTTATGGTAAGACATTCTCAATACATCCTCTGCCGCTTTAACTGCGGCATAATAAAAAATGAAGATTTTGAAAAAATCGAAGATAATAACGGTCATAACGCCGATGACATCGACTCTGTCAATAAAATCAGATATTTCGACCTTGCTGATCATAGAGAGCAAAGGGTAAGTAGCCCGTCTGAACACGTCCTCTCCTAGTACAAGTACATTGGACAACGTAACCACAGACAGGAGTAGCCCTCCTAGCAATATAGCGGAGACTCCGACCCCGTTGGCACGATAGCCCTTTTTTAAAGTGGGAAGGATCATCGCGAACGTAACCATCTCACCGTACGGCAGCATTACGGCTTGCGAATAAACAACTTGCCATATCGACTGCCAGCCGTGCTCGGCTATGGGTAGAATATTGTCTATATTCACAATACCCGCCAACAAAATCAATATATTCGTAACGAGACCCAGCAGCAGCAGCAAAATCAACATGATAATGGCTGTCCGGCCTGCAACTTCGATTCCCAAATACACCACATACATGACAAGTCCAATCATTAAGGCACAAATGACTGTCAATGGCGTATGCTGAAGTGTCCGGTCAGCAATCAGGATCCCTGTGTCCCGAAGATCCCGTGCTCCGCCATAAAGAAAAAATACGATATATAAAAAAGCAAGAGCCCCCCCTGCTTTCTTGCCCAAAAGAACTCTGCAATACTGTGTCATGAGCAAGTTAGGAAAGCGTCGGTGAAGGCTGCCATAACATACAAAAAGCACTGCCCCGAAAATCGTGGAAATGAGGATGGCGATCCATGCATCCTTACCCGCATCCCTTCCGGGAATAGACATCATGGATGTGCCCAATTCAAACAGCACCATGAGAGAGATCATTTCTTTTATACTTATCTGTGTCTTTTTCATCGCCTTCCCCCCTTCCTGATTTCACTAGTTGGCTTCTCCCCTTGAGTACGGATTGGTTCGCGACTGTGTATGCTTCAGTACCGAAGTCACCTGAACACGAACGGTGCTTTCTGCAAAATAACGACTCCATTCGGAGGAGCGTTTTTCCCACTGTTTGGGGTACTTCCTTTCCAGAGCAAGCCCTAACCCGAATACATCGCTTCCGGTACGCTGAACCTCTTTGACCGTTGATAAAATGATTCTTTTCATTTCCTCTGCCCATTGCTCCTGCAATTGTTTTATTACCTCCGGGCTTTTCAAGTTAATGGAACACTCGGCTTCCTGAACCGCCCCGGTCTGCTTCAAATGAATTACAAAAACAGGATCTCCTTGCTCCATCTTACTGTCTATAGTGGTTTTAGAAAATAAGGTTTCAATACTAACGGCTCCCCCTTTTTTATCACAACTCAATGTTGTTTCAGCACTTTTTACCTTGTTGTTGATCAAAGACAGGCCAACTGCTCGGTCATCGTCCAACCAGCGGACAAGACGGTCTTTTTGGAACACTCCCATCCCTTTAATGCGAACAACTGCTTCCGGTAAAACATTGTCCACATTGTCCTTCCGTGAGGCCTGCTCCAAATTTCCTTTTACTTCTACGCCCGTAAGTACAGGACCGCCCCCTTTATTGGACATGCTGCGAATGACATCGTCGACACTCACTGCATAATCCCCAGCGTACAAATTTTGAGATATCTCCAGCTTTCCTGAAATATCATTAGCAGGAATACGGCCGATCGCAGTCATGGTTGTCAGTACATCCCTTCCTGCCTCACCGCGCGCTATCAGCATTTTTATCGTCAGACGGGTCTCCGTATACCTTTCCAGAAAATCCAGCGTGTCGCCAATCCCACGCCGTGCCAGCTTTTCTCCGATGACGACAAGCCTGGCATGCGCCAGGGAAATAATCCGTGGAACCTTTTGCGAAGCCTTGCGGATCGCTTGAAATAGACTTTTCCCTCTTTCCCGATACAAAACGACAGGGGTATCTCCTCTCGCTTTGGCCCCGGCGATTTCATCTGCCACGATCACTTGCAGGGAAACTTCGTAATCCGACTCCCCAACCATATCAATTCCTATCCCCGCTACTACTGCTCTCTGGTTTAACTCCACAGAATCCCAGCAACCGGATAACAATGGAGCAAACAGTACTAGGACCAAGCACAGTCTCCCTATTCTCCCCTTTAAGGTTACTGCACTTTGTTCATTCCTCTTCTCCTGATACACCCTGATTGCCCCCCTCCTGCATCGGCGTGGTTTTATCCGAAGGGGAATTTCCGCTTCCATCCTTCATTCGTTTCTGGTTCTTAGACGTAATGCTTTCAGGACGTTTTTTCATCATCCAGAATGGAAGTCGCAATACGGCATCCTTTTGACTCTCCAGCACAAAAGGACTGAAAGGCGCCATGTAGGGCACCCCGAAGGAACTCAGACTGTTCATATGAGCGATCAGCGCAATCAGCCCCAATGTAATGCCGTATAGCCCCATAAATGCAGACAGTATCATGAAAACAAACCGGCACAATCTCCCGGCCACTGCCATGTTATAGGCTGGGATTGCGAAACTGGCTATTCCCGTCAGGGCTACTACAATGGTGAGCAGCGGGGTGACAATCCCGGCTTCCACGGCCGCTTGACCCAACACAAGCGCACCTATAACGGATACCGTTTGACCACCTGCACGCGGCATACGAATACCCGCCTCACGCAAAATCTCAAAGGTGATTTCCAAAATAAACGCCTCTAAAAATGCCGGAAACGGAACGGATTCCCGCTGAGCCAATATGCTGATCAGCAATGGGGTCGGTATCATTTCATAGTGATATGTTGTTAAGGCAATGTAGAGAGAAGGCCCCAAAATAAGAATAATGAAGCTGATATATCTAATGAGCCGAACAACAGTCGCCATATCGTAACGTTCTTCATAATCGGAAGAATTCTGAAAAAATTGGGCAAATACTGTAGGCATCACCAGAACAAACGGAGTTCCGTCTATAATGAGCGCCACTCGGCCCTCCATAATATTGCTGCTGATGGTATCGGGTCTTTCCGTGTTAAAGATCGTTGGGAAGGGTGTGAAATGATTTTCTTGTATCATCTCCTCAACCATACCGGACTCAAATACAGCGTCAATATTGATGCTTTCTACCCGTTTACGAACCTCATCCACGACGCATGGATTTGCAATATTCTTCATATACAGCATGGCCACATTGGTGAGGGACGTGCTTCCCACTTGGAACATCTCCAGTGTAAGATCGGAGCTTTTAATCCGTCGCCGGACCAGAGAAATATTCGTGAACAGGGATTCTACAAATCCATCTTTCGGTCCTCTGACGACTGTCTGTGTTGTGGGCTCGCTGACCGCGCGTGTCTCTCCCCCACGCGTGCCGCACGCAATGGCTTTTTGGCAGCCTTCCAATAGGATGATCGTGTCTCCCATTAACAGTTGTTCCATCATGGAACTCCAATCATCGCAGTCCTTCACTTCTCCCAGTGCAAGCGCGTGACTCTGTATTCTTGCGTACAGCGCTTCTGCGCTCTCCACCTCAGCAGCCACTTCAGCAGATGGGCGGCTAAGCATGGATCTCATGATGAGTTCATTCACCGTATCCGTTTTGGCCATACTATCCAGAAATACAATTGCGGCGGGAACATCCGCCCTAATCCCCACTTTAAAGCGGCGAATTAGAAAATCTGGACTATCTGACGTCAATTTCTTAATTTGCTGCAGGTTGGTTTCCAAGCAAGTCTCGATTTTTAAATAGCGCGGAGAATTTCCATTATTCTTATCCGCACCCAATTTTCTATTATGTTTGCGATAGGGATAGCGAATCATGAGCAAACCTCATCTCCAAAAATGGCAGCAGTAAACACTACCTATTTCCTAATTAATGTATCTTTGGAGTATGCTCAATCTATTCCCAGTTATGCACCAAGTACAGGATCGAAACATTATAAGCCAACCTAACGTAATAAATTTCAATTAAATTTTTCTTTTTTAAGCCTAATGTCAGTTCTTTTTGATAAAATGAAGGAATATGCCTCTCGGGAGGGTTAGCATCTTGTTTAGTACGTTTTTTGTAAATACCTGTATCCTTGTCACCTTTTTGTACATAACCGGTCTTATTTCACAAAGGTATAAAATCCGCCTACACACCTTAACGCGCAAGGTACATTGGATCGGAGGCGCTCTTTTTGGTTGCTATGGCATTGTCATAATGTACTACTCCATTCCAGTGGGGTTTAATACCATCGCCGATCTTCGTCATCTGGCTATCGTTGCTACCGCAACTTATATCGGCGCCCCAGCTGCGCTTATGGCAACGCTTTTTATATGTTTAGGCAGACTATTGCTGTTTGGTATCAACACTCAAGCCGTGGTAGGCGCCATTTTTATGCTACTCGCTGGTCTGGGGTGTACTGTACTGTCACATTTGTCCTGGTCACGTTTACCCAAGCTGATGATTATGAATGTTTTTGCTTTGGGCATTATTTTCTGTCCCCTTATGATTAATTTGAAAAATCTCGATGATGTTCTGCACGTGTATCCGCTCCAATTCTTCATTTCTATGGTCGGCGGATGTCTTCTGTACCTCATTGCTGAATCTATCAACACATCCAATGAGCTGTTACTTCGACTGGAGCATACCTCCTACACAGACCATCTCACTAATTTAAGCAATAGAAGACAGCTTGAGTTCTCATTGGAAGAGCAGCTCCCTCAAGCTCGTCAACGTCATGAGCACTTATCTGTACTGGTGTTGGATATTGATCACTTCAAGGAAGTCAATGATACCTACGGACATGCCGCAGGCGATGCAGTGCTGCGTCAGCTTGGGCAGATTTTAATGGACAAGTGCCGTACTAATGATGTAGTCACCCGCAGCGGGGGAGAAGAATTCACCGTACTTTTGCCGAATTGTGCTTTTCGGCAAGCTCTGCGCACAGCTAATCAGATTCTTAGTGGAGTAAATCAGCACGAGTTTATTTTAGCGGACGGGCTTATTCTTAAAGTTACCGTATCCATCGGCGTGACCACCTTCCCTGGTACAGGAGAAGATATATCTGGAGCAGCCCTGCTGGAACAGGCGGATAAAGCACTATATGAAGCTAAAAAAGCAGGACGTAACCGGGTTTGCTCATATGAAATATAATTTGAGGCATGAGCTTTATACAGAAATAGCCGATACAACCCTCTCTTGAGGATCGTATCGGCTATTATCCTTTTAAATGAAAAGATGTTAATCCCTTGGGGAAGGTGAGTTGGTATCCTTATCTTCAATATGATTGCAATTTTCTACCACAAGTGATGTACGCTTGGCGAGCGAAGCAAGCGTATGAGATTCCCATACTTCCAGCATACGACGTTCACTCTCAGCTAATATCTCAGATACGGCGATCGCCAACTCCCCGCAAAAAGGGTTCGTCTCCGGTTCATGCATCATACCCGGGAAAATGGGGTCACATATTTCAATGGCGTGGTATATATCGGCAAGTGTAATATGATCCGCGGAACGGGTAAGCACATAACCTCCCTCGCGCCCTTCACGTGCTGCAATCAAATCAGCCTGCACAAGCCGTGTCAACACCCTACGCACCAAAGTGACCTCGCAATCAATGGAGCGGGCAATAGAACCGCTGGCACAAAGCTCCCCGTGTTTTTCCAAATAGACAAGCGCCTTTACCGCAATTCCAAGCCATTTGGGTGTTGCGGTGCGTAGTCTTTTTTCATTATTCAAATGAGATGACACCCCTAAGCTGTAGAAACTTCGTTGAATGCATTGTACGTGATGTCAGATGTAAGTTCAAGCCTGAAAGCCGGAACCCTCTGGATCCCTAGCGCCCAAAGTAAAATGACCTAGTCGTACTTCTCCACTAAGTGACAGATAAACATCCCGGATGCCGGAGGCTGACTGTACCTTTTCCGAGAGTGTCACCCATGCTTGTGTCCCTCCTGTATTGCCCACGTTGATGCGTGCCACAGCTTGGCTGTCTGGCCCATCCAAATGCAGTTCAATGGCTGCATCACTGCTGTTGCCTGACACGCGGCACTGAAACTCGACTACACTCACCGTATTCATATCTACGCCATGAAAAGCGATCCAACCAGAACGTTGCGCTGAACGGGGACGTATACAGGCCTCCCTTTGCTCCTTGCTTTCATCCAGCAGGATGTCGAAGCAATCATCAAAGTTTTCAGCTCGTATCCTTGGTCCAGCTTGCCGTGGTGGAATAACTTCACCTCGTACATACACAGGATGCTTCAACCGAATATCCGCTGAGGAGGCGCCTGCCAGCAGTGTATATTCACCTGATTCAACGCAATAGCAATCGCGTGTGACATCCCAAATCGCCCAATCCTTCACCCGAACCGTAAAAGAAACCGTTCGTGTCTCACCTGGCTCCAAGCGAATGCGCTGAAATCCGCACAATGTCTTCAACGGTCGCTTTACGCGCGAGGCTTCAGAGCGTACATATAGTTGTACAACCTCTTCGCCAGCAGCTTCCCCCCGATTCGTCACATCTATCCACACCTGGAGAGTTTCTGCAGCGTCAAGTGCAGCCATAGATTTAACGTTATCCTTATGGGCGTCTGTATGCAGATCACTATATTCAAATGGCGAATACGTTAGCCCATGCCCGAATGGATATAACGGTTCACCTTCAAAATATTGATAGGTACGGCCGCCACGGATAATATCATAATTTCTGATATCACCCAATTGATCCTCGTTCTGAACCCAGGTCATGTTCAGACGCCCAGCGGGTGCGTAATCTCCAAACAATACATCCGCTATGGCTGTACCATGCTCTTGTCCCGCATGAGACGTATATACGATCGCTGGAATATGCTCTTGAAGCCAAGGAATCGCAAATGGATAGCTGCCCGTCAGAACCACAATCGTATTCGGATTGACGCGATATACTTCCTCGATAAGTCGTTGCTGGGAAGCAGCCAGTTCCAAGCCTGGGCGATCATTCTCTTCCTTTCCGTTAATGAGCGGGTGATTTCCAACGAATACAATCGCTGTATCTGCAGCTTGCGCAGCGGCTATCGCTTCCGCTAAGCCATCCGATACCGTCTCTATACGGAAAGTCGTATGGTTGGAGTCTGTGGCGCTAGGTGCAGGAGTTGCGGATTCCATCACATTTAATGAACCCTCTGTTCCTGCGATCACTGGCTTACCGTTCCATGTGGTCCACAGATGCTCTCCTTGTTCCACAGGAGTCAGTCCAAAGACTTCTTTAACATACCAGCCATACGCTTCATCGGCCGTCACGCGAAGCGTCTCCTCATCGCTCGTCACATAGGTACCCAGATGTTCATCATGCAGCGTCACGCTGCCATAGCCCCAATCTGTCACGGTCAATACCGTTGGCTCTCCATCCTGGGACAGGCGCATATCGCCAGAAGAATTAACTATGAGCTTCGCGCCATCAGTCGATGCCCTCAAGGTCACACGATCTTTGGCATCGGAGTACACGACACGTTCCTCCGCGCCCCCTCTTTCCAGCTTGGCACGAATCGCCTCCAGCGGTGTAACCCAGTAAGGTAGCGTACCAGAATACCAGTCGCGGAACACCTCATTGCCATGCGAACCAATGACCGCTATTTTGCCGCACTGGGCAGGGTTCAATGGCAGAAGCTTTTGCTCATTTTTGAGCAATACGATCTGCTCCCTCGCCGCACGCAACGACAATTCACGGGCTTGCTCTGTCATTAAAGACTCCTCCCCAATAGAGGCATAGGGATTGTCTGCCGCCGGATCAAATTCCCCCAAACGAAAACGAACACGGAACGTATGGAACAATGCTCGATCCAAGTCCTCTTCTTGTAGCGAGCCCTGCTCCAAAGCTTCTCGAATCGCTTGCTTGGAGAACTCTGCATCATCGGTAATGCTGTCAATTCCTGCGCGAATAGATTCAGCCACGCCCGGCGTATGGGAATCGTAATATTGATGGTCGTTCACAATCCCCATCACATCACCCGCATCACTTACGACAAAGCCGTCCATTCCCCATTCGCCTCTGACAATATCGTTAACACCATGGTATAACGTAGCAGGCGTTCCGTTAATCAAGTTGTAAGAAGTCATCATCGACTGGGCTCCGCCTTCCGTAAAAGGCTTCTCGAATGCTTTTAGATAATATTCTCGCAGGTTTCGTGGGTCTATACTGGAGGAGCCAATTCCCCGGTCCACTTCATTATTGTTACCGAGAAAATGTTTTAACGTCGCAACCGCTTTCAAATATACCGGATGGTCACCCTGGATCCCCTTTACTAACTCCTTCGACAATTCTCCCGTCAAATACGGGTCTTCGCCGTAGGCTTCCTCGTTACGTCCCCATCTTGGGTCACGCTCCATATCCACTGTAGGCGCCCACAGGGTAAGACCATTCAATTTTGGATCACGACGATAGTAGACACGCGCCTCATCTGCAATTACAGAGCCGATCTGACGCATTAACTCCGTATCCCAAGTACAGGCCAAACCCACAGGCTGAGGAAATGAAGTGGCCTCCCCCAACCAGGCTATCCCGTGTGCTGCTTCCGTACCGTGCTTGTAAGCTGCAACTCCCAAACGGTCAATGGCCGGCTGGTATTGCAGCATAGATTCGATCTTTTCCTCTAAGGTTAGTCGTGACACGAGATCCCGTACACGCTCATCTAGTTGAATCTTCGGATCTTGAAATAAATATTCGATACCCGTTGTTTCATGACTCAAATCCGTCATCTCCTTAGCTTCATTAAGATGATAAAAAGTTTATTCACGAAAGCGCTTTAATATATCATAACGAAAAAGGAGTACACCAGCAACAATACCGAAAACATCCTAAATTGGATGAAATACAAACCGCGGCATACGAGAAAAAAAGTTACAATTTCTTTTTCTTATATAAAGCTAAAAATGATATTTTTTGGTATAATCAGGATATATCATTGAAGGAGGAAGCGCTGATGAAAAATACCGGAATGACACGGCCTCTGGATCAGCTGGGGCGAATTGTACTCCCTAAGGAAATGCGCACCACTATGGATATCAATATCGGTGATTCGCTTGAATTCTTCGTAGATGAAGAAGGATTTGTATTAAGGAAATACACGGGTGTCTCCTGCAAATTTTGCGGCGTAGTGGATCATTTAACTTATTTTCGGGACAGCTTTATTTGCGCTGATTGCATCCAGTTATTAAAGAACGATGAACATGTACATGCCACAAGCAATGATGCCATCCAGGCTCAAGAACATACCAAATCGAACCAAGCCAACACTACCTGGCAGCCCAAGCATTCCAGAGTGCAACAAGGTGAAATGGTAAAAAAGCTCCGCAAGCTGATTCAGGAACATCCGAACCTGCCACAAAAAGTGTATGCAGAAATGCTCGATATTTCCCAAGGCCGTGTGTCCCAACTGAAAAAGCTGCTCTAAACCTTCTAAAAATTTTTTTCCCAATATCATATACGATGTACTCGAAAACCTACTTATTTCACTGTAACTACAATGGCCAGGTGTAGAGTAAGGTGCATATCTGTGAATGTGTCCCTTATTCTATACCTGGCCTTTTCCTGCTTCTCGCCTCTATCAAGGTGACAATAGTCACATACTCTCAATGTCTACGTATATACAATATATAGATCGAAACAATTGGTTATCACTAGATATCATCAATATGTTGTTTTTGTGAAAAATATATATTTTTTACTATATGGAGGGTTTTACGATGAAGGTGCTGGAGGAACATCAATTATACGACATCGGTGAGCGAGTCATTGGGGCACAAGATCTGGACATGCTGCGGGAGAATGCAAATTTAAATGGAGAATCGTTCAGCGGTAAAATGAGCAAGCTTGGCTCGGAATATGCCAAATGGTATGCGCGCCTGCGTGTACTTCCGCCTGAATTAACAGACGCGATTGACCATGGGTATGTGTATGTTCACGATTTGGACCAATATGCGCTCGGAACTACAAATTGTATCTTTATCCCATTTGGTCGTTTGCTACAAGACGGTTTCAATACAGGCAATGGCTCTGTACGCACACCACAAACAATTATGTCTGCTATGGCACTGGTCGCCATCATATTCCAGTCTCAACAAAATAGCCAATTTGGTGGTGTCTCTGCCAATAAAATAGATTGGGATCTAGCTCCATACGTTGCTCGTTCCTTCCGCAAGCATCTGCGCAAAGGACTCCGGCTGTTCGAGGAAGAGCTAGACTCCCGTTGGTCTGACGACGAGCTGCATTTAGCCAATACTCACTTGCAAGAGGTCTGTCCTCGTTCATACTCATTCGCACGCGAAGAGACAGAGACAGAAACCCGGCAGGCGGCGGAATCGCTCATTCATAACCTGAACACGATGAGCAGTCGGGCAGGGGGGCAAATTCCATTCACTTCATTGAATTACGGGATGTGTACGTCTGCTGAAGGTCGGCTTGTTTCGCAATCGTTGCTGGAAGCCACGATTCGTGGACTGGGCAGCGGGGAAACTCCTATTTTCCCACAACATATTTTCCAATGTAAAAAAGGAGTCAACCAGGCAGAAGGCGATGTCAACTACGATTTGTTCTTAAAAGCGGTAGAATGCTCCAGCAAGCGGATGTATCCCAACTTTGTGAATGTGGATGCTACCTTCAATCTGCCTTATTACCGCGCAGATAACCCGGATACCATCATTGCCACGATGGGCTGCCGTACCCGTACCATTTCTGACCGTTTCGGCAGAAACCGCCAGAGCGGCAAGGGTAATCTCTCATTTAATACTATTAATCTGGTACGGCTCGGGATTGAATATGGTATTTGCACAGGCAAGCGTCTGACACCTGACCGTGACCGCTTTGACGCGAGACTGGAAGAGGTTATGCGAATTGCAGTAGACGGTCTAATCCATCGCTATCATATCCAGACCAGCCAGCCAGCCAAAGCCTCGGACTTTATGATGCGCGAAGGGGTATGGGAAGGCGGAAAAGAACTGGCACCTGATGAGAAGGTGGGAAGCGTCCTAAAGCACGGTACGCTTTCGATCGGATTTATCGGGCTGGCTGAGTGTATGAAAGCATTATACGGAAAACACCACGGAGAGGATGATTTTGTATACCGTGAAGCACAGCGAATCATCACCTCCATGCGCGTGTATTGTGATCGAATGAGTGAACATCACAATCTAAATATTACACTGTTCGCGACACCTGCCGAAGGGCTGTCGGGCAAGTTCACATTGCTGGATCAACGTGACTTCGGAGTTATTCCTGAAGTAAATGACCGGGAATATTACACGAATTCCTTCCATATTCCGGTGTATTACAAGCTCCCGGCTGCTCGTAAAATCAGCTTGGAGGCTCCGTTCCATAATCTATGTAATGCGGGTGCAATTTCATACATCGAGCTGGACGGTAATGCGCGGAATAACCCGGAGGCGTTTCTTAAAATTGTTCAATACGCGCTGCATCAGAACATTGGCTACTTCTCCATCAACCATCCGGTGGATCGTTGTACGGAATGCGGCTATGAAGGAATTATCGGGACAAGCTGTCCTCAATGCGGCACGGATGAGGAACACACGCACTTTCAGCGTTTACGTCGGGTAACCGGATATCTGACAGGTGATTATACCGTTCGTTTTAATGCTGCCAAGCAAGCGGAAGTTCGCGACCGGGTGAAGCATAAGTGAATTTGTGCGGCTATATTCCAGAATCTCTGAATGAAGGATACGGCCTGCGCACCGTTGTATTCATTAGTGGTTGCCGCCATGCCTGTCCCGGCTGCTTTAATCCAGCTTCGTGGAACTTCCGCGCAGGGGAGCCATTCACGCCCGAGCGTCAACAGGAGGTCATCCGTGATATCATGGATAATCCGCTGTTGGACGGATTGACTCTCTGCGGGGGAGACCCTTTTTTCTCAGCAGCAGAATGCTCGCAATTTGTACGTGACTTCCGCGCGGCTTGTCCCGACCGAACCGTCTGGGCCTACACAGGCTTTGTCTACGAAGATCTGCTCATGGATCAGGAGCGACAGGAGCTGGCACTATTGTGTGACGTGATTGTAGATGGCCGTTTTGTTGAACAGCAAAAAGATCTGACCCTCCCCTTTCGGGGCAGCCGTAATCAGCGCCTGGTAGATGTGAAAGCCAGTACTCAAGCAGGTTACACCGTTTCATTAGCTTAAAGGCGATGTTCTATTTAGCAAGATGCTATACCAAAGACAAGTCCCCCACGATGGGTTGGGCTTGTCTTTTTTGCATATAACTAACAGATTCCACTCCAGTTTCTATTCCTGTTTCTATTGCACATCCTGTGAGTTTCACTTATGATGGTGAACAAGTATACGAGTGCATAATTATTCGTCATACCTTAATCTTATAGTTTGGAAATAGGTGTCTGTTCTATTCAGATCAGACTTAAAAGGGAAGCCGGTGCAAATCCGGGACGGTCCCGCCACTGTAAACGGGGAATGTTCAGCTGCTCATACACCCACTGGTCCACAGACCGGGAAGGGATGCTGAACGTCATGATCCGTAAGTCAGGAGACCTGCCTATTTTAACAACATCGCAGTACCTACGGAAGATAGGGAGGTGTTAAGAGCAGTCGCCGTATTTTTGAATTTTAATCGCGGAGGCATTCTTTCCCCTACTCATTTTTAGCCTTGGGGACAGAATGCCTTTTTTGGTACGTAAAAATAAACTGGCTACCACTTAGGAGGAAACCTACATGTCCATTAACGAACGATCTACATTGTCCGGTTTGACTAGCAGTAATCTGGGATATCCGCGTATCGGCGGGAACCGGGAATGGAAGAAAGCACTGGAGCGCTTCTGGCAGGGTAGTATTAACGAAAGTGAACTGCATAGTGAGATGAAAAGATTGCGTCTGGAGCATCTGAGCAAGCAACGTGACAAAGGGATTGATCGCATTCCTGTCGGAGACTTTTCCTATTACGATCATGTGCTGGATACATCTGTGATGTTCGGTCTCGTACCCGAACGGTTCAACTATCGTCCTACAGGTCCGGTTCCTCTGTCTGTGTATTTCGGGATGGCACGTGGGCAGAAGGGAGCTACCGCCAGCGAAATGACCAAATGGATGAATACCAATTACCACTACATCGTTCCCGAATTGGAAAATGCGGCTCCAGTGCTCACTGAAAATAAGCCCTTACTCGCT
The DNA here is from genome assembly GCF_054113385.1 of Paenibacillus sp. ALE2. Lineage (NCBI taxonomy): Bacteria > Bacillati > Bacillota > Bacilli > Caryophanales > Paenibacillaceae > Paenibacillus > Paenibacillus sp. ALE2. The sequence goes on along the minus strand of NZ_CM134213.1, from coordinate 1,951,858 downwards.
TATCGTGAAGCAAAGCAGGAGCTAGGTATTGACGGTAAACCGGTTCTCATCGGTCCCTACTCATTTGTTGTTTTATCCAAAGGCTATGATCGTAAGGATCTGGCCTCTATTATACGAACCTTCCTGCCTTTATACACCCGAGTCCTGTCCGAACTAGCAGCAGAAGGCGTACAATGGGTCCAAATCGATGAACCTGTCCTGACCACCTCATTCCCAGTAGAGGATCTGGATATTATTCAGGAGGTCTATGAAGCTTTGACCCAAGCTGCTCCCTCCTTAAACATCATGCTGCAAACCTACTTTGGTAGCCTAGATCATTATGAGCGTCTGACTGAACTTCCGGTCCAGGGACTGGGTCTTGACTTTGTCTATGATGATGGCGAAAATGTCCAGCATATATCGCGACATGGCTTCCCCAAAGGGAAAACGCTGGGTGCTGGTGTCATTGATGGGCGCAATATATGGCGCAGCGACCTGAATGCCGTGGCTGCGCTGTTGGGCCAGTTAGCAGAACAAATCAATGCAGAACAGCTTATCGTGCAGCCATCGTGCAGTCTGCTGCATGTGCCGGTCAGTCTGGAAGCAGAGCACAAGCTGGACCGAGAGCTGGTGCATGCCCTAGCCTTTGCCGATGAAAAGCTGGATGAAATCGCAGTCTTGACGGCTGCACTTGGTAAGCATGATCCATCCGCACTTGCCAAGCTTGAGCAAAGTGCGGAAGCGGTAGCCCGCTTCAACAGCTCAGCGGCAAGGGTACAGACAGCTGCCGATTTGGCCAACCTGTTGGCAAAGGAGCCACTATCACGCAGCGTTCCTTTCGCCGAGCGCCGTATAATTCAGCAAAATAGGCTGAAGTTACCCCCACTGCCTACGACGACCATCGGCAGCTTCCCGCAAACTGCTGAGGTTCGCAAGGCCCGTCTGCACTATCGCAAAGGAGAATGGTCTGCCGAGCAATATCGGACATTCATCCAGCAGCAGATCAAGGAATGGATTGATATCCAAGAGGACATTGGCATAGATGTGCTTGTACATGGGGAATTTGAACGGACCGACATGGTTGAGTTTTTTGGCGAAAAACTAAAAGGCTTTGCTTTTACACAAAACGGATGGGTGCAATCCTACGGCTCCCGCTGTGTTAAACCGCCGATTATTTACGGAGATGTGTCGTTCGATCAACCAATGACTGTAGAAGAGACGGCATTTGCCCAATCGTTAACCTCCAAGCCAGTTAAAGGAATGCTTACAGGCCCTGTGACCATTTTGAACTGGTCCTTTGAACGTAATGATATTCCACGCAGGCAAGTTGCTTTGCAATTAGCTCTGGCATTACGGGCAGAGGTAGAGGCACTCGAACAAGCGGGTATTAGCATGATTCAGGTGGATGAACCCGCAATTCGCGAAGGGCTCCCGTTGAAAAAAGAACAACAGCAGGCCTATCTGGATTGGGCGGTTCAAGCCTTCCTTGTGACCACGGCCACTGTTGAACCTGCGACCCAAATCCATACACACATGTGCTATTCCGAATTCCAAGATATGATCCAGTCCATTTCAGACATGGATGCCGACGTGATTTCTATTGAAACCTCTCGTAGTCATGGTGAACTGATTGTTAGCTTTGAGGATCAGGTGTACGACAAAGGCATCGGTCTGGGCGTGTACGATATCCACAGCCCGCGCATTCCTGATGAATCAGAAATGCTAAGCATGATTCAGCGTGCCTTGCGCGTACTGCCAGCAGATTTGTTCTGGGTTAATCCAGACTGTGGGCTGAAAACCCGCACCAAGGAGGAATCTGTTGCCGCGTTGCGGCAAATGGTACAGGCGGCTCAAGCAGCCCGAGCCGTGCTGTCTGTATCCAACTAATATTTTTATCGTATCCAATCACGTTATTATATCCATCATATCCTATTCCCTTTTCGGTCTTTCTATTAGAGACCGGAAGGGAGTTATTTATTCCAAGTCATATAATGTATATAAACCTTGAATATGCTCGATTTTTAGCTGCTTCAGATGTACGCCTAAGCCATGCTCTCGATCCCAGGAACAATTAAAATTCAAATATAGTTCATCCTTTTCCGATGAGTCGGAAATCAGTATAGATATAAGCTGCATTCGATCCAGCAATTGCTCTGGTCGCTCCACATAAGGCGCATATTCATTAGGGTCCTCTCCCCATGAGCTGTATGCCTTCCGATACTTTTCCACGATGTCTACATAATGTTGGTATATGGACTGCAATACTTGAGGATGGATCGCTGACGAACATGCCATATACTTCTCCCATGTCTTTCTCTGAGGTTCCGTAGGTTCTTCTATAGCCTGTGCCTGTTCTTCAGAGTCGGCTCCCACGATAAATTCGACTTCTACCTCCGACGGATGCCCGCAAAAATCAAGATGTACCACACCACGCAGTACAACCTCCTCCGACACATCCCAAGTCTCATCATCCTGTTCCAATTCCCTATACCAGTGCTTCCAGTCCATCCTTTATCCACCTCTTCATAAAAGGTAATCTTTAGCTCTATTGAACACTTTACAATCTATCATTTTAATGAATGAAATTAAAGTAACATTCTATGGGTGTTTCCAGCCAGAAATCGAGGAATTTCCAAATAAAACTACTTTTTTCTACAAGATTTGCTATTCGTGTAAGCCTTCAAGAAAGAAAACCGGCCCATTTTGACCCGAAGATTTTATTATTAAAAATTTAGTACCTTGCATTAATCAGTACATGATGTTAAATTATACCTGACTACTGATTTATAATTAGTACCCGTGACAAATTATGCACAAACACACGTTTCTTCCCCTTATTCCGAACGACACCTATGAATTATGATTACATCAGGAAGGGAGCATCGCTCGTGAATGTGAACATCCAATTCAAAAAAGGGGTACTGGAACTATGCGTTCTAGTTCTAATTGGACGTAGAGACCGCTATGGCTACGAATTGGCTCAAGCCGTCTCCCGTCATATCGAAGTAGCAGAGGGAGCCCTATATCCACTGCTTCGCCGTCTGGTATCCGAGGGATACTGCACGACGTATTTACAGGAATCGACCGAGGGCCCGCCCCGTAAATATTACCGGCTGACCGATACCGGCAGCCATTATACAAGATTACTTACACGGGAATGGAATGATTTTGTCCATCATGTCGCAAGCCTACTGAAGGAAGGAGATCCTGATGAATAGAAAACAGTTTCTTACAGAGGTGGAGCAGCGCCTATCTCCTCTCCCTGCAGAGGTACGCCATGAGTTGCTTAGTGATTTGAGCCAGCATTTTGACTACGGCTTGGCCAATGGAAAAAGCGAAACTGAAATTGCCCATGAGTTGGGGAACCCAGAGGATATTGCCCGAGAAGCATTGGATGTTCCCAATGTAGACTGGAACGCTTCCCCTCCACTTCGCCAAGGAAGCTTCGCACGCAATCTTTTTACTTTCTTAGGGCTGCTGTTTCTCAACTTGTTGATCTCCATCCCGATTCTAGCTGCCCTATGGGCGGTATGGGCTTCATTAACCGCAGTGGCGGTCAGTTTCGTTGCAGCCCCTCTACTCGCCGTCACTGATTATGCGCTCAACAGCACCTTTTACCCAACCAAATTCTTCTTCTCCATCACGTTAACAGGTATGGGGCTATTGCTGCTGCCTGGGGTACGTTATCTCCTACTCCTTATGGTAAAGGGCACAGTGCGATACTGGAAATGGAATCAGACTACCCTGAGGGGAGCTTACTAACAACATGAATAAAATGTGGTTTATTGCAGCTGGATTGTGCATTGTCATCGGTGTAGCCGGAATGGTGGTCTACGGTGCTCCATGGAATCAACAAGTAATGAAAGAAACAACAGCTATAAATAAAAAATGGACATTCACACGTGGTCAGCTTCAAAACCTGAAAGTGGACAGTTCTGATGATGTTTCTATTTTGTTCACTCCTGGCTCTGGCGACCAAGGTACGATACGCATCAGCGGAGAAGTTCAGACAAAAGTAGCCGACCAGATTCATAATGCCCGAATTGAGAACGGTAAGCTTACCATTCAATCGAAGCCGGCCCCTTCCTTGTCATTCTTTTCGTTTACCCCTGATTTGGATCAAACGATTACTGTAGAGATGCCTGCTGGGGAAACACTAGCTGATCTGCAGGTAGATACACATTCAGGAAATGTAAAACTTCAAGATGCCTCCGTGGAGAATACTTCTATTACTGCTACCTCAGGCACTGCCGAGATTACAAACCTCCGAAGTACCCACCTGATCGCAAATCTAACATCCGGTAACTTTATAGCCAATCAGCTTACAGCAGATATGGAGCTAAAGCTTACTTCAGGAGATGTCACCATCCGCGATTATAGCGGTAACGGCCTTCTATCCCTAACCTCAGGGGAATCTAATATTACGCAACGCACCGTATCCAACTTGGAAGTGAATTCTGATTCCGGTGATGTAAATATTAAGCAGGCTCTCGATTTTAAAGGTGTCTATAATGTCCACTCTGACTCTGGAAGCATAAACACTCCCGAATCTGTTCCCGGCGCCGCGAGCGTGATCAAGGTCGAAACCACTTCAGGGGATATTGATATTTCCAAATAGGAGGCTACTACATAATGTCTCATCAGGCGAAGTTTGGTTCAAGGGGTTTAACCTAGTATAATGTAACCATGTGCTCAGATGCACAACCACGTTATATAGTGATAAGGAGGAGACTGGATGGAACTTAAAAACAAAACAGCCATTATTACAGGAGCCAGCAAAGGAATTGGTAAGGCAATTGCCGAGACCTTGGCCAAGGAAGGCGTTAATCTGGGGTTAATCTCACGCACATTGACCGACCTACAAAAGCTGCAGGATTCACTGGGAAGTACATACGGTGTGAAAGTGGTGAGTGCTGTTGCAGATATATCGGATCGTACACAGGCCGCTGCTGCTGTAGCTTCACTGGAGCATGAGCTGGGTGCCGTCGATATTTTGATCAACAATGCAGGCATCGCCACCTTCGGCACAGTCGCAGATATGGACCCCGAAGAGTGGGAACGTATTATTCGCGTAAACCTGATGGGAACCTATTATGTTACACACGCCGCTCTTCCAAGCATGCTGGCACAACAGAGCGGAAATATTATTAACATTTCCTCCACAGCAGGGGAACGAGGTTTTGCAACAGGCTCGGCATATTGCGCATCCAAATTTGCTTTGATGGGCTTCACGGAAGCACTGATGCAGGAAGTTCGCAAATCCAATATTCGGGTAACCGCGCTGACTCCAAGCACGGTCAATACAGAATTGGCGGTAAATGCGGGATTGAATATTGGTGACGAAGACCGCATGCTTCAGCCGCAGGATTTGGCCGATCTGACATTAGCTGCATTGAAGCTGCCGCCACGGGTTCAATTAAAAGTAGCCGGCATTTGGACAACCAACCCACAGTAATTCGACATGACATCTTAGATTCATTGGCTGCACCAAGCTCCGGCAGACGTAATTGTTCGTCATGCCGGAGCTTTTTTTAGGATAGCTATACCAAAACAAACTGTAATATAAGCGCTTTGTACTTCCAGCATACATAACATACAATTCCAGCAACCATAAGCGCATTCCAAGAAAGGGGAAAAATGATGAAGAATACAGGAATGACACGACCACTAGACCATTTGGGACGCATTGTGCTACCCAAAGAACTGCGCACTTCTATGAATATTAATATTGGAGATGCTCTCGATTTTTTTATTACACCAGAGGGACTGATGATTCGCAAGTATACGGGGGTTTCTTGTTATTTTTGTGGTGCCGTTGATCATTTAAGCTATTTCAGAGATCATCTGATATGCAAGAGTTGTATTGAGAACCTGAAGAGCGATAATCCCTCCAGTCATTTGAGTGAAGCACGTCCTGTCCAGCCGAAGAAAAGAAGGAGCTACAGAAATCAGAATGAGCTCCTGAATAAACTTAAGCAGCTCATGGAGGAATACCCTAATGTCTCTCAAAAAGAATTAGCCGAAATGCTGGAATTGTCTCAAGGTCGCGTCTCACAGCTTAAAAAGCTGCTCCTTTGAATCTATCCGTTCACCTCGTTTGTTAAAAATAATAAAAAAAGAGCCTGTCGGCTCTGGAATCATTCATTATTACGCAATGTCAGACTGCTCCATAATCGGGACTCGATAGGCAAGCAGGGACTCGTCTATTACGGCAGAAATAAACGATGCTTCTATTTCAGGCACCAGTCTAAGCGCATAGTTCCATGCGTTTTCCTCAATTTGCAGCGCAAGCAGTTGCCGGGTCCCGATCATGTTCTCTTGCTCCATTGCATCGGAGAGACCCTCTAATTCAGTATCGGCGGCGTGCCCGATCTCATGCGCAAGCACAACCGTAAAATACTCCTCAACTCGATCCGCGCTGCCGAACATCTGTAAACATTGTGTTTCAATAACATCCGTATACATGGTAATGGCGTGAGCATGCATAGCATATTTGCCCCCAATCAGCCGTCCACCAGGAAAACGTTTCTCCAGCTTCACTGTTACGCCTATAGCAGCCCGTTCCAAAAGCTCAGCGACAATGCACTCTGCCTGATTTCTCTCCAACTCAGCTTCGCTCCTCAAACCAAGATATATAAAGTTATATTTACGATATAACTTATGAAATTATGAATGTACTCATACAATACACAGTACGATATTATACCTTTTTACAAAGGAGAATACCATGCCAGAAGATTATTATCTAGGCTGGGGAACACTTGCCCTTATTAATGCCGGCTTGGCACAATCCAAAAATCGGAGCAGGCTTAACTGGTTTGCGCTCTCACTACTTATAGGGCCGATCGCGACCCTATTGATCGTTGTATGGGATAAACCGGAGTCCTGATCCAGCAATTAGTCTCCCGTTAGGTTAACCAGAATGAAAAGGACAACCTTGCGGCTTTTCCTGAACTCCAAAATTCGGCTTCACAAGCCGATTATCGTAAGAACTATGAAAAATATGTGTGGTTGCTGGGGATAATGGTGGGATCAACCACGTCCAATTACCTGTCAGTGCGCGGCCAGCCTTGGCTTCCCGTTCCTCAAACAACTTAAATTGGGCCGCTGCGGTATGATGGTCGACAATGCTGACTCCTGCTTTTTTAAAAGAATGCAGCACAGCAATGTTCAACTCCACCAGCGCCCGATCACGCCATAGCGTTGTTTCACTCGTCGTATCCAGCCCCATCAGTTTTGCCACCTGTGGCAACATATTATAACGGAAGGTATCCGCAAAATTACGGGCACCGATTTCTGTCCCCATATACCAGCCGTTAAACGGAGCTGCTGTATAGATGATACCGCCAATCTCCAGTGTCATATCCGAAATCATAGGCACAGCATACCAGCGCAATCCAAGAGTGGCTATACAAGAGAGTTCTGGATGCTCAATAGGCACCTCCATCACCAAATGTTCAGGAATATCAAAGAGCTTGGGAGGCTGACCCCCCGCTTCCACAACCAGCGGCAATACATCAAAAGCAGTCATCGCTCCTTGCCACCCCATATCCCTACAAGCATTGGTGAAATCCACCGAGATTGGATCCCCGATGACCCCTTGAGCCGTTTCATATCCAGCGTAACGAATGAGTTGATGGTTCCAGATACGAATATTCGGCTGTCCCGGCTGGGAGGCGCGAAATACAGTAAGCGTTGGCTTAATTTTACCGCCGTTTGTTCCTATACGGATATGCTCCAATAGCTCGTGAACTACTTGCGTCGCATCTGACGCTCCACGTGCATCCCTGACCAATAGCTTGTCCCAAAACAATCGACCGATACAACGATTGCTATTCCGCCAAGCCATAAGTGCCCCGTGTTCCAGCTCTTCGTAAGTATGATCGTATGTTCCAGTAGTCTCTATGTCGTGACGAATATGAAGAAGCCGGGCTTCCGCATCATCGCGGCTTCGACCCAGCTCCTCATAACATGTATATATAAACTGCTCCGCTTCATGCAAAAGCTGTTGTTTCACTTCCATAACCTACACCCCATCCCGGCAGCTCACTTCCTTATGAGCCTGTGGTCTTCCATGCTTCTTTGTCATTATACTCCAGTAGCAGGCCGGAACCAACGGGATGTATATCTTGTTCACCTGATCTCCATATCCGTGGAAAACACTCCCAGAAACTTATCCCAGATATGCGCTAAGCATCCAGATATGTTTATCCATTTCTTCTCTCAAGCCATTCAGAAGATCCTCTGTCGCTTTGTCCTGTGCCGCTTCTGCCGCTTCCATACCATTAGCCAGTTCAACAGTAATCGTTTTAAAATCGGCTACAACGGACTTCACCATATCTTCAGCTGTTTGCTCGCCTGCGGACTCCTGAATAGCTGACAGTTGCAAATGCTCCTTCAAGGTCGCAGCAGGACGGCCGCCAATAGCCAACAAACGTTCAGCAATCGTATCTAGATTAGCTGTTGCTTCATTGTAAAGCTCCTCGAATTTAGCATGTAGTGTGAAGAATTTAGGTCCTTTTACATACCAGTGGAAATAATGCAGTTTTGTGTACAATACAGACCAAGTAGCCACGTGTCGGTTCAATGCCTTGTGCAGTTCTTGAATTGCCTCTTGTGTAGGTGCGTTCGTATGATTTAATGTACTCATGTGTAAAATCCCCTCTCGTTATGATTCATCGTATAGTTGAGTGATGCTTGATACTCGCTAGCAGTAGTGTCTGATTTTCTTCTAAATCCCATGCGTAAACCTAAAAAATAATTAGCGATTAATTTAGACTTAATCTAAATCCTGTTTTAATTATAACACTATGTTAGTGTTTTTCAAGCACTTTATTAGAGTTTAATCATGAAGATTATGTGAAGTTGCCAATTGATTAATATTCATCAAGTACTCCCAACGCATCATAAATAGGTTACAACAATAAGCCTCTACAAGATGTTAATTTTGTCTGCTGAATAATGAAAAGAGCCGACCCGCAATGGATCAGCTCTACTTTTATTCTTATACTTCAGAAGGTTCCACGATTAAGGATACAACTTTGCCTGCATTTACATCAATCAAGCCGTGATCGGTAATTTTCAAAGCCGGGCTAACTGGCAAAGAATGAGTACTGAGCGACATGATTGGATTGTAATGGCGATAGCCCAGCGACAGTAAGGCTGAACGCAGTTCCTTCACATGGGCAGCAACCATTTCTAGTGGTCCTTCTGTTAAAATTCCGCCCACCGTTAACGGTAAATGGGACAGCACCTTGCCATTTTCAACTACGCAAAAGCCCCCTTGGCTGGATAAAACCGTATTCGCGGCCAATATCATATCTTGCTTGTTATGCCCCACGACCAACAAGTTATGGTTATCGTGCGAATAGGTGGTTGCCACTGCCCCGCGTTTAATCGTATCTCCCCCGATCAAACCGTAAGCACGGTTGCCGTTCTTGCCATACCGCTCAAACGTAGCAATGAGTCCATGTTCACCATGTTCCCATACCAGTTCACCCTGCTCTACTTGTGCAGGTGCAATCCGTTCGCTTGTAAAAGTAGATCCATCCTTGACCATCATAATACGGCATGGATGTGCGCCATCAGCTACATCCAACTTTACAGTAAAGTCCTGCTCCGTAAGCGGATTGAGCTTCACACTTTGATAAAAGTGGGCGGGAAAGCAACTTTTTACCGGTGCCTGATGGTATTCCTCGAATTTATCGAATACCTTGAGTCCGTCCTTATAGACTTGCTCTACATCAAATTGCTCCAGATCCGATAGCAGCACGAAGTCGGCTATTTTCCCTGGCGCAATGGTCCCGCGGTCATGCATACGCATCCGGGCAGCAGGAGTATACGTCGCTGCATAAATCGCATCCTCAGGCTTCATTCCCATCCCGATCGCTTTACTTACGATGTGGTTCAGATGCCCTCGCTCTGCGAAAGAGTCCGGCATCACATCATCCGTTACGAAGCAAAAATGTTGTGCCACGTCTTCCTGAATGAGATAGTCCATCACCTCAGGGGTCATGGATTTTTCCTGAATCTCAATAAACATTCCGGCGGCCATTCTTGCTTTCATACCTTCAATGCTTTGGTGGGTATGGTCTGAGCCTATTCCTGCATAGATCAACTGATGCAGATCCAGATCAAGCAACTGCGGCGTATGGCCTTCAATGATCAGCTCTGGGTAGTTTTCACGAACGTGGCGTAAGATGCGGTTCGTCTTGCTCTCCGGATCACGAATAACATCCACATAATTCATAATTTCACCCAGACAGATCATCTCACCTGTTTGCAACAAAGCATCAATTTCAGGGATGTCAATTTCACCCCCTGAGGTTTCCAAAGGCGTCGCTGGAACAGAGCTAGGAATCCCGTAAAACATATCAGCCACGCAATCTTTGCTGGCCTCCATCATTTCCTGAATGCCTTCCAGTCCGAAAACATTCGCCATTTCGTGCGGTTCTGGTACAATCGTCGTGACCCCATTGCGAATGAGTCCATAGGAAAAGGTTGCTGGTGTCACCATTGTGCTTTCGATATGCAGATGGATGTCGATTAGGCCGGGAATCATATATTTCCCGTGCCCCTCCACAATTTCAGCAGCCTCAAAAGACTCCAGACCGCGCTGACCGATATACATAAACTTGCCGTCAAGTATAGCCACATTGCCTTCCTCGAACGTCTTGTAGTAACTGTTATACACCTTAACTTGTAAAATCATTTTGTCTGCACGCATGATGTATCTCCTTCATCGAACCCGCTGATTATTGGACCAGCACCATTTTGTCTGCCGGAAAATGCAGGGTAACCCGTTGACCACTCAAGTAAGGCGTATCCATTTCCTGATTAGCCGTAAAGTTTCCTTTCGCTGTCTCTACCACATACTGATAGCTGCGTCCTAGGTACGTACTTACCTTAATGACACCGGGAAGCTCATTTTCTCCTGTCTCGTTGCCTTCTGTTCGAATGACCAAATCATCCGGGCGAATAGCGCCTTGGCGAGCACCCGGTTGGACTGTACCCTGATTACGCACTATGCTAAACGAAAGGTCGCCTGTATTCAGTCGAATACGTTCCCCTTCTTCAGTGCGCTCGTCAAAGCTTAGAAAATTATTAAACCCAATAAAGCGGGCGACAAATTCGGTCGTCGGATATTTAAAAATGGTCGATGGAGCATCTAATTGCTCGATGTTCCCCTTATTCATAATCGCAACCTGGTCAGAAATCGAAAAACATTCCTCCTGATCGTGCGATACATATACGGTAGTGATGCCCAGTTCCTGTTGAATACGGCGGATTTCTACGCGCATATTCACACGCAGGTTAGCATCTAAGTTACTCAGAGGTTCATCAAACAACAGCAGATCGGGTTCAATTACAAGCGCTCGTGCAATCGCCACACGTTGACGCTGCCCGCCTGATAATTCGCCGGGGAAACGTTTTTCAAATCCCCCCAAGCTAACCGTATCCAGCATAGTCATAACGCGTCGTTTTACATCATCTTCTTTTACTTTACGCAAGCGTAAACCAAAGGATACATTATCAAAAACTGACAAATGCGGGAAAAGCGCATAACTTTGAAATACAAAACCGAAGTTCCGTTTATTCACTGGAACCCGGGTATAATCCTTATCACCAAACAGAAATGTTCCTTGTTTAGCTTCGAGAAATCCTGCAATAAGACGAAGTGTAGTCGTTTTGCCACAACCACTCGGTCCGAGCAACGAGAGCAATTGCCCCCGTTCGAGCTGCAAATCGAAATCCTGCAAGATCAGTTGGTTATCATAAGCGACCGAGACGCGATCCAGAGTAAGCAGTGCCATAAGGTTGAAGCCTCCATTACCTTTTAGTGAAGTAAGACAATCCCATCAGTCGTTCAATCAAGAACATCAGGATACCCGTTAAAATCATCAGCATAACCGAGATCGCTGCAATCGTCGGGTCAAAGTAATTCTCGACGTAAGTCAGCATTTGAATAGGCAGGGTGCTGAAGCCCGGTCCTGTCATGAAGACGGAAATGTCGACATTGTTGAATGATTCCAGAAAGGCAATCAGGATAGCCGCAATAATACCTGAGCGGATGTTGGGTAGAACCACCTTGAAAAAGGTTTCCAGCCGTCCAGCTCCCAAACTAAGCGCTGCTTCCTCAATCGCAAAATCAAAGTTAGACAAACTGGATGCAATGACTCTAATAATGAACGGCAGCATAATCACCGTATGCCCGATCAAAAGTCCAGCGTATACCGGCAAATGGTACACAATGATCAAATAACGCAGCAGTGTAAAACCAAGCACAATACCTGGTATAAGTAACGGGGAAAGGAACAAGGCATTCAGCGCATCCTTCCCGCGAAAGGAAAACCGACTAAGTGCATAAGCGGCTGGCATACCGATTAACAACGCCAAGATATTGCCCAGCAGAGAGACGACAATCGACGTTTTGAACGTAGACATAAACAAATCCACTTCAAAAATATTTTCATACCAGCGCAAGGAAAAGCCCTGCGGAGGAAATTTTAATACCGTGCCCGGCTCGAAAGAAGTGACCGATATGATCAACAGCGGACCGAGCAGAAAGATGAAGACCAGCAGGCTAAAGAAGCCTAGTCCGTAATGTTTCTCCCGCATATCCACCTACCCCTTCGGATTGAGTTTATGGGCCGCCTTATTTAAGAGACCGACCACGATAAATGTAATAGCAATCATAATTGTTGCGATAACAGAAGCTAAAAACCAGTCGTTAAGCGTCATCGCATTTTGATACAAAAATGTAGCGATAACCCGCTGTTTTCCTCCCAGCAGTGCTGGGGTCGTATAAGCCGTCAGGCTGCCTACGAAAACAAGAATGCTTCCAATGATCAGACCCGGAACAGACAGCGGGAATACAATTTTACGAAATGCGCTGAATCTGGAAGCTCCAAGACTCTGAGCAGCATGGACAAGATCACCGTCGATATTTTCAAGCACACCAATTAGTGAAATAATCATCAGCGGCAAAAACAAATGGACCAGACCAATAATCATCGCTGCCGGGGTGTATAAAATATTCAGCGGCTCATCCACGAGTCCTAAACTCATTAGCACGTTGTTTAATAACCCCTTGCGACCCAAAATGACCATCCAGCTGAATGATCGCACCACCGGACTAGTCAACAAGGGGAAGATAGCCAGCGCCAGCAAAATCCCTTTACGACGCGGGGCCTTTCGTGAAATATAGTAAGCCGTCGGAAAACCGAGCAATACGCATACGAGAGTCGTTACGACACTGACCTCCAGCGTAGTTAGCAATATTTTCAGAAAATAAGGGTCCTTGAAGAAATGGAGATAGCCTTCTAAGGTGAATGAGCTGTTCTGTACGAAGGTCGAACCGATCGTCAACACAATCGGAATGACCATGAACACCGCCAGAAAGAGCAAACCTGGCAGCAGCAGCCAATACAAGTATGTTTTCTTCATGGGTAGCTCCTTGCGGTTATCAAAATGTTATTCCTTGTTCAGCACCTGGATAAACAGTTCCAGAAAAGCTTCGCTGTCCACCTGTTCGCACACAGTCATATTGGGACTATGATTGAGGCGGTTCTGCACATCGCCTACCGTTTGTCCGTCACATATGCGACTGGAGGTTTCCACGTCGACATATAACAGCGAGGTATCAACTATCCTCGAATTCAATGCCACACCTACGGCAAGCGGGTCATGAAGCGCACACGCTTTTACGCCGTTGCGTTCTTCATAACGCTTGGTATACACGGCCGTGCTTTCAGCTACATAATTACGAATCTCTGGACGGGTCAGACGAGCAATATGATCGGCAGTCAGCAGCGCCTTCCGTGTTACATCCAGCCCCACTTGTATCAATCGTCCAAATCCTGCGTGAAATACGATCCGTGCGGCTTCAGGATCCGCATACATGTTATACTCCGCTACAGGTGTGATATTGCCGCATCCGTGAATAACGCCGCCCATAAAAATGACCTCATGGACGTGATCCGTCAGATCGGGACACTTCAGCAGTGCCAACGCCAGATTGGTGAGCGGTCCGGTGCAAACCAGCGTTACTTCCCCCGAGTGAGCCATCACAGTCTCAATGATAATATCTGGTGCGAAACCTTCGGATGCAGAGATGGCTGGGACTATTCCGCTCAATGCGCCTCCGATGCCGTCTTCTCCATGAACACGGTGCTCGTGCAGGCCTTTGCGAATTAATGGAGCCTCTGCCCCCCGATAGACCGGAATATCCGGTCTATCCAGCAGGTTGAGGATTTTGCATGTATTCAGTGTTGCTTGCTTAAGTGAAACATTACCGCATACTGTAGTAATCGCTTGGATATCCAGCTGACCACTTTTGGCCGCAAGTAAAATACCCAACGCATCATCAATGCCTGTATCTACATCTAATATGATCTTTTTCATTATTGTGCAACTTCCCGGTTCCAGCGATCTGTCCATGCCTTGATATGATCGTTAACGAATTTCATATCCAGCTTGGTCAGCTTATTCACTACATCTGCACCGTACGTAATTCCCTCTGTATCCGCACCAGACAGTACCACCTGTGTGTTCACCGGAGAATCAACCTTTGCTTTGGCCGACTTTTCTTGAACTTCCTTGCTCAGCTGCCAGTTGATAAATTCCTCAGCCAGTTCCCTCTGATCAGACCCTTTTACTACATTAACTGTGTTCATTACTGCGTAGGCACCCTCGTTAGGAGCCACGAATTTCGCCCCTGGCACAGCTGCCTGCAAATCTTTGAAGTACATTTCCATAATCGGACCGCCCGCAATTTCCTGCTGGCTAAACATGTTTACGAACTCAGACGTTTTACTATAAAACTTAACAATATTCGGACTCAGCTCTTTCAGTTTCCCAAAGGCTTGGTCTTCATTAAATTCCTTGCTACCCGCTACCTTGGAGGCCGCATCCACCATCATCGGCCCAGCCGTTGCCGTAATATTCGGCAGAGTCACGTTTCCTTTGAATTCAGTGCCCCACAGATCAGCCCAGGAGGTCACATCTTTTTTCACCAGCTCCGGATTATAGGCAATACCGAGGCGTCCAACTGTATAAGCAGGTCCATATTCCTCACCCAGCGGTGCTTTGGCAATATCATAAATTTGGTTCAAGTTCGGCACTTTACTGCGATCCAACTTCTCGAATAGCCCTTGTTGAATCCCCTGTTGGGCATAATAATCAGACAGATAAATCAGATCGACATCCGTGCTGCCTTGACTGATTTTGTTCAATCGCTCCGCATTATTTCCGATTTCTACAACAATATCAACGTTATGCTCCTTTTCAAAAGGCGCGTACACTTCTTTATTAAAAAAGTCCTCGGAGAAGCCCCATGTGGAAATAACTAGTTTCTTTTTCCCATCAGCTGAGCCATCTTTTCCATCTGCCTGACCACCAGTAGCATTGCTGCCGCAACCTGCCAGTACCACAGATGCCAAGGTCACAGCCATAAATCCTTTAAACCACTTTTTCATATGAAACTCCCCCTGTTTTTTATTCTGCACACCTTATGACACAAAAAAGAAAAGTACTCTTGTAAAACAAGAATACTTTTCTTCGTAAACAAAGAATAAGTTGATCCCGCTGCGCGTTATAACAGGTTCTCCCCTCAGATAGATCCGAAGCGAAAAGCCGAATATCCAATTTTATTAGGATTCTTTCAGTATGATGTTCGTAATGGCCCACTGCGTTGCTGAATCATAATCGCGCAGTAAAGCTTCTATATCGAGCTCCATATCCTCAATCAGCTTCTCGCGAAGTCTCTTCTTGTACAGCATGGACATTCGGAAATCCACTTCCAGCTTCAAGCCGGGGGCTTCCACTTCCAATGCCGCCGAGCGTGGAGAACGCCGGTGCTTCGCTACAAAGGTAACAATGTTGTTCTCAACGGTGGCCCGCAACAGCGTGGTCCCGAAGCCGAACAGTTCCTTTGAAACTTCATTGTAAATCTGGCACATCCGCTTCTTGCTTTCGTTACTGTCGAGCAGCGTCATGAACCCACCCTCATCAGCATATTACGTACAATCAATCTTTCAACACGATAGATTATACATAAATATGCGATAAATAGCAAACTAAAATCCCTGATTCAATAGTATACATCGCGAAAAAGCGAACAATATGTCGAACTTTGTAGCTTTAGAACATTTTTTACACTTACCGACTTCAAAAATCTCGGTTTAGATCCATCCTACCAAAGGGCTGATAACAACGAAAGGAAATAAATAGCTATTTCCATTGATCAGATGAAACTTACATTAACTGTAGCCCGTACAACAATGCTCCAAAATAACAGCAACTTCAAGCTACAGACTCCAAAGATGCTATTTTCGCATTTCGGGAGATGTTTTTTTCTTCTACTATATATGTAGTTTTTATGTACACACCATTAAACCGTACCCCGCAGAAGTCCCCTAGCGATAGTACGGTTCTTTTAAGTTATGTAGCTGGCACAACAACATAAAGTTAGCTATGATATACGCCTAATCACCATTGTGCTGCTCGTTTGCGCTTTTCTTCCCGCCGATCAGCTTCTTCCATTTTGCGAATATAACGTTTCAACTGCTCTTTATGCTCATCCAACTCGTGTATTCGTAATGTGGTTCCTTGGAGGAACGCCTCCATTTTGCGTGTTAATTCAGCAGCTGATTCACCCCGCCAGTCTTGCAGACGACTATATATAGTTTTCATCTGTTGCTCCTGATGCTGAAGTCTTTGCTTTAGCTGCTCGCACTGCTGTACAGCCCTCCGCAGATCCCCCAGGCTCAAAGATATTCTGCTCATCTCTTTCGCCTCCCGTTGTGTTCTTCCAGCTGCTCTTTCTTATTGATCCACCATCGTAAATTCCTGGCCCTTGCGATCGATGTACTCTGCTATCTCTGTAATCGATTCCTGATACCAACGATTAATTCGATCCAGTGTCGCCGTAGCACTATGCGCAAGCGGGGTCAAAGACTGACTTTCACTTGTTCCGATATGAGCCTGAAATAACTGAATGGACGCACGGGTATCACTAGAAAATCCATGCAAGCTAGAGCGCATCTGATTAGCCGCATGCTTTAGCTCTTCAGGTGTTAATTGAATTGTACCCCCATTTTTGTTGCCTACAAAATAAGCTCCACCATTAGCGCGGCCATTTTGTTGGCCTGCTCCCATCAAATTCACACCTAGGGCATTAGCAGCAAACTGACCGAAGGCACCCAGTTGTCCACCGTAGCGTTCGACCAAATCGCCCATGACTTGCTTGAGCTCTGCCTGCGCAGCCAGCATTTGCTCGTACGCTTGGACCCGCGGATTTCCTTCTACCAATTGTCCATCCATGGTGTACAACAGATTGCTAATATTTCCACTCCCATCAAATGTGAAATGATCCATGCTATGCGTCGCTTCACCCAATACCGAATTATAGAACTTGGTAATTGCATCTTGCTGCATCATAGGCAACGTGATTGGGACATAAACAATGGGAGTCCATTTGGGTCCCAAAAAAAAGTTGGCCCACTTATTTTCTCTTTTGACTGGTAATGAAACAGGAACAGTGATTTTGGCTTCATTAGCCGTCTTATAATCATTGTCTATAAAGTAGGTTGCACCCACATGTGGCTGTGCATCATTAACTCCCGAACCAATAGTATCTTTCGGGTTGACATAAGCGACATTCGTCTTTCGAAAATCTCCATTTTCTACCTTCTTTTGAAGATCATCCGGTAATAGATGTACAATGCTTGGTGGATTATAACTGACGGATGTCAGTCCATTCCGCACCGCCACATATTCTGCCTCCGCTCCTCCTAAAGAATGGCCTGTGGTCGTTATCTCAGCAGAGGGATACTCTTTTTTTACAACATCATATAGATTTTGAGCTTGTGTAAATTGATTATTCTGATACTTTTCCTCATATTGAAGAAATGCAGTTTGCACTTGTGGTGGGAGTTTAGCCACCTCTTCCTTATTATTTTCATAATAATGATGGACTTCTTCCAACGTTTTCGCACGTCCTCCGACAACATCGCTGAAATCCGTTCCCCAGTCCATCGCTACGCTCCACTTGGGCCGATCCGGAGGTTCTGTTCCCCTGTAACCGATGATCACCTGATTGGTTTTTTCGTTATGGAACACCGTCGCATCGAATCCAGAACCGTTTGTGTCATGCAGCATAGCACCTTCAGGTTCAACAATCTTCCAGTCAGGAAGAATTCTGCTTTTAGCATCTTTAGCAGTCAAATCCCGGTCATACACTCTATCTGCAATGGTCCAATATGTTTTGTCGTTAATGTAGGTCAAGTTATTCCCACCTTGTCTATTGTGTAAATATATTATAGAGTTATGAAAAAAGGTGATTACCAGAAAAGGAGAATTGTAACTTGAACAGAAAAATCCAACTGATTCTGGCACTTATTTTAATTATTATGTATTTAGGAGGTTGTTCCAGCTTGTCCGACAAAGAGAAAAAAGAATTAGTAGACGTCGCCACTCCGATCGGCGTGGAATTTATTAAAGAACACTATAATGCTGATTTCATACTAAAAGATTATGTTGTGGACGATCCGGCTATCCACTCAAGAATATATCTGTATGGGTACATTAAAGGTCACGAAGACAGCAAAATTACTATTTATTACAGTTATAAAACCAAAGAAGTAATCGACGTCTCTGGGCCAGATTGGTTTATCGACAGCGAAGTTCCCAAATACAAGACCCCTTCTTCCTGAGAAGGGCTATTATAAATGTTAACGTCTAATTTTTCCCAAATTAAGAAGTAGTATAATTATAGTGCATCCTATTTACGAGTGATATAGTCAAGAGGAAAAATAAGTATAAAGTCATTGGATTCAGTATTTCTGGTCATAGTACATAGTTTATGCGGAATAGGTCTTTGTAACTGTATGTTAGGTGAAAGTTGCACAGATGAACATAGAAATAAGGCTCCTAAGGAGCCTTATTTACTCGTTGCCTGACTTATTTAACGTTTTTCACTTTGAGCGAGAGGTTGATTTATATAAATAAAAGGATATTCGCCTTTTCTTATTTTACGTTTCCATTCTTGAACCATATCTTCCTGGGTCGGCGTTTTCTCATTCACGATTGCTCCTGTAGTTACTTTAGCCATGCTTTTCCCCTCCCTTGGTGGTTTTATTTACTGCGTCTTTATCTTTTCTCCAGTCATTTTGATGTTTCCGTCCATTTCGACCAAACTCGTTTTACATTTTAAACCGATGGCATCTTTGGCTGTGACTTGTATGGTGTTACCCGCATTGAGTACTAGGTTTCCATCAGCCTTAACACGGATGTCCTTTTTACTCCGCAATTCGATGCCATGGTCATCTAGCAGTCGAATCACTACTTCATCGTCGTTCCCCGTGATTAAAATTTCATTTTTCTCAAATATAATGGCTTTGCGGTACTTGGTCATAAAGATCTTCGTGGACGGGTCCTTAATAAAGTCGCCCCCTTTGGATCTCTTGCGGATTGAATGAGTTACGATGGCGTCCTTTTCTTTAGCGGTCGGAAAGTAAATGTCTACAAAGTCAAACAACTCCGGCATACAGTACCATCCTGTATTTCCTTCCGATGTATAAAATGTAGCCGTTGGAAAAGCGTAGGTTTCCTTTACGTTCGGCTTGACCTTGTCCATTTCGTAAAAGAAAACCTTCACATGATCCTGATCGATTCCAATGACCTTGGACTTCAACGAGATGCCACGAATGCTCTCATTTACAATCAAATCCTGCTTCATTCCATCCGCTGTAGTCAGCACATACTCATGCCACAAAGCACTATGACGTATAAACGCCACAGACTGCAGGACGTATAAAGTTTTCCCTTTAAATTTAACCTCAGCCCCAATTTGCAGTAGGACATCTTTGGCTCCTGTCGTTTGCACTTTATAATACAAAAGGTTGTCGTCCTTGCCGGAACCTGGTTTGGTTTTTCTGGTCATGGAGTAGTTATACTGTTCCAGCTCGCCTTGATTCACACCATCCGGTAATCCAAAATAAAACTGAGGTTTTTCTCCAATCGGATCAGGTATCAGTCCCCAACCGAGTCGAGACGCTATACGCTTCAAAAACGACCAGTCTGTTTCATCGAATTGCATCGTAAATTCCTGTAAAAGCTGATCTTTTAAGCGGCTCGTACAATTGGCTTTGGGATAGGATTTGAGCACATGTTCGAGCAATACTTGCAGCTTCATCTTTACATTTTGAAAAGTTTGTCTATGAAGCACTTCATCCAGCTGGCTTGTATAGGATAGAGCTTCGACGACCAAATGGGCTACATTGGACACCAACTTGATTCTAAACTGCGCGACTAATCCTCGAAATAATACAATCTGTTTATGATCATCATTCACATAAGATACAACTAACTTCGCCCCTGCTTCCATATGATCTGTATATTCTTCCATTTGGGCACCCGTTAACACACCTGTCAAAAAGACTTTCACATGCTCATTCATTTTCTGTACAACTTTAACTTTCGGGTTTTTAAGAGATAAAACCGTCCCGTTATATTTGATGATTGGATATCCCATGTTACCGCTCCCTTTTGTCGGTTAGTTTACGTTAATCCGTTGTTTGCTTACGTATTGAACAACATCTTGAATGGTTTGATTATGTCCCTGATCGTTAAGAGTCTCATCTAATGCAGGGATCGTGGTAAAGGTTTTATTTGTTTTCTGAAAATAAATATCCGCTATAGGGAATTCATCAACTCTACCAGGCCCATGAATCCCGTTGTCAACATCGGCAATGATGATAACATCCTTCAATCCATCCTTATTCACATCCTTGAAGGCCACTGCTTCTACTCCTCCGTAACGTGCAACCCACTCACGGTTCCCGTAGAAATTGGGGAATGGATATAGAATATGTTCTTGGTCATCCAGTAGGAAGAAAAAGAATTTACGAAAACCTTC
Source organism: Paenibacillus sp. ALE2 (assembly GCF_054113385.1). Taxonomy (NCBI): domain Bacteria; kingdom Bacillati; phylum Bacillota; class Bacilli; order Caryophanales; family Paenibacillaceae; genus Paenibacillus; species Paenibacillus sp. ALE2. The sequence continues at coordinate 1,930,962 of NZ_CM134213.1, read as the reverse complement.
TGGATACCCATATGTGGATACAAAACGTACTTTTCCAAAGCCTTCGAGAGTAGTTTGAAAAGACTGCGACTCTTCAATTTCATATTGGTCGGTATCCAATTTTTCACCGCCAACTGTGGAAACAGACTGATCCTCAACAGAACTTAGCTCACTCCATAGTTCTTTATTCTGCCTGATATTCTCTGGAATTTGTGCAAAATGAATTTCATACTCCGCATGGTCCCCTACTACATGAGCCATAGGTACACTCATCCCCAACGAATCATTTGTGAGATAACTAAACGATTCCATTTCTACTTCCGCAAGCGAACCTTTGGTTACATCTGCGTTTGCTAACAATTGCATCAAATCATCTTTTGTGAAATCACCGATTAATCCTTGTTGCTCCGGCTGAACAGCTGTAATCTTCCCGCTTTTTATAAGCTCAATAAAAGGTTTCTCGACCTTTACCAGATCCCTCAATCTTATTCTTGAAGCCTGCTTCATATCCAGGTTCGTCGTATAAAACATATGAGTAGGATAGGCTGCGTCCTTCACATAACGAATACCCTTATATTGAACGCTCAAGAATCGTTCACTTTGTCGTTTGATCTCATAATCAATTTCGACATGGACTCCAGAATTGGAATCCGCATAGTCGTGTAATCCTCCTAAAGCTTCGGTCTTAAGAATTTGGTTTAAAGATTTTTGCTTTGCAATATCCTTGAGTTTTGTAATTTGAGGGTATTTAATCACGATCCCATTTTTGGAATACTTCTCTCGAGTGAGCTCATAGCTTTGCGGTTCACCATGGGTATTCGAGGCGATGCTATATTCGGAATCAATACGGACTTCTCCACTTTTGGAGAACTCAATGATAAGGTTTTGTTCAGAAAAATCACTGTTTATTAAGAAACCATCACCGTGGTCTAAAACCTCGATACTCATGCTATCATGTTGTCGATTCTCAATAATAATAGGCCCATTCATATCCTTGTTCAGTTCCCACGCATCCGGGAGCTTCATCTTACCTACATCTATACTTTTCTGCATCCACTTTTGTCCAGACAACTCCCACAAATCAACAAATACGGGGTCTGGATGATATATGGAAACATGTCCCCCTAAACACAACTGTATTCCTTGGTCTGAATCTCGAACCACAAAGTCTGTAGTCAATTCTGGCCCGCCATCCTCAATCATCTGGGCGTGTACAAGTTGCTTCGAACTCCACCACTGAATAAATGTGTATTTATCTCCGATCGTACCTGTCAGCGTTTTAGGTGCTCTATAATTCATAACCCTAACGTTTAGCTGCACACTTTTTAAATGAAACGATTTTGTTAAGATAGTGAAATTGTTATCGAATTTTTCTACTAATTCTCCATCCTTCATCTCTACACTTTCTGGCTCGTTTAACAACAAATTAAGTTCCTGTGTGAACTCCTCAAGCTTGTTTTGTCTGATATCAGAATCCTTATTCTCATCGTTGACTATACGAAGTTTTTGAACTAACGCATCCAACATTTTTGAATAAGAAATCGTTTTAACGTCATTTTGGAGAGAAAGTGTATGATTTGTTTCTGTTGCTGGAGAATCCTGTCCCTTCATGCATCCATTCAGCACTACACAGGAAATGAATAATAACAGCACATAACAAATTCGCACATACTTCAAGTAACTCATGCTGGAGATCACGCTTTCTACAATTTATCGTTCATCTCTATACTCATAATCTTCCACTTGCCTGACTGCTTTTCTAACGTAAACGTAATTTCCTTTTTCGCTCTTTCTTCTAATGAATTATCTTTTACCAAAATTTTTTTTCGGTTATCATCGCTACTAACCTCATTAATACTCAGTTCCAACACCGGGTAAGATAAATATGCTAAACCGGATAAATCGACAGCATCCTCAAAATCATACGTTTGCCTTGCTGCCGGATCAGTGAGCTGGTCCATTTCAGAAAAAGGTAAATCAAACCGCTTCATAAGATAATCAACTTCCAAGTAGTTCAGTATCACAGCCTTAGGATCGCTTGGATATACAAACTTTTTACTTTTATTTGTATAGAAAATCTCCTTTTTTTCAGGCCCTGTTCCATCATATTTTTGATAGACCACGATGGTATGCTCCTGAGTGTCGCTAAACTCGTAATAATCTACACTTTCAAAGACACCGTCATGATCGGTATCCTTTAACGTCCGAATCCCTTGTCCTGTAGCATTAGGAAAATCAGAATTTATATTTTTAATATGGTTATTTTCCAAGGCATATATAGAGAATCCTTCGGCCTCATCCACTTCGCTAGTGGAATATACAACTATAAATTTTTGATCTGTTTGATCCAGCTTCATGATTTTCATGTCTGTATTAAGATGTGCAACCATAACTGGGTCCTCTAATTTACCAATGATGTGATAGCCAGCATCCTCCCGGACTACAAATATGTTGTCAATCCCCCCTTTTTCTAATCCAAAAGCAAGCACATATTCCGGCTTTCCATCACGGTCCAAATCTTCTTTTAATACTTTTTGAAGCTGCTCATTTGGGGGTTGAATTTTTTTTATAAACTGATCTAAGGTGTTAGAATCTTGCACATTAGTTTTCCCAGTATCCTCCACAGTAACTTTACTAGTACCTTCCGTTATCTCAGGACTAACAACAGTTGATGTAGATGGTTTAGGAGCGATACTTTTTACCTCGGCCTCTTTATTCACACCACAACCACTAAGAATTAAAACAACTAAAACGAGTGCAAATAACTTATCACTAATCACACTTTCCCTTCTTTCAAAATGCCTATTTTATACTAGCTTGATTACCTTGATGAAGCCTGTGTAGGTTCAGGACAAGCCGTTGCAGGCATATTCTTATATACGGGTATTCTAAAAGTAAGAGGTGCATCTACGGTTTTAAGACCCTTGGAAAAGCGATCCGATTTTACATAAGCATCCATAATATTCGTGGCATACTGCTTACTAACAGTTCCGTTACTCCTAAAGGAATTTACATTCCACTTTAAGCTATAAAGCGTATCTTGCCCTGTTTGAATATAATTCCTATAAATCCATTTACCTCCGCCAATTATTGCACTATCGACAGAATTCCAATTCTCTGACTTAGCTTTTTTTGCACCATTTTTGAGCGCACTCCCATCGTTTGCGCCAATGCCATACATATTGTACCATCCGATATATCCCGGAACCTGTCCCTTACCTAAAGTTGAAGTTCCGCCTCCTGATTCAACCATAGCTTTTGCTGCTAAAAATACTGCACTCGCTTCATTGCCACCTGCCTTTAAGAATACATCCCCTTTATTAGCCAAGCTCTTGCTTAGCACTTTATTAACAGCTTCTTTATTTTGGGTGTTCTTATCATACTTTCCCGACAAAAATTGAAATACACGAGACTCAGTCAAAAAATTACGCGGGTCTAAAAAATATGAAACTGCCTTAGGAGAAGCAGCGTTATATCCTCTATCATATTTGAACTTAGGGTCTCTCCAAGATGGTGAATATCCATATTTGTCTACTTCCGTACACACCAGTCCATTTTTCATTTCTGCCTTGAGAAAACTATTAAAATCTACATTCGTTTCTTCTGCTATAAAGCGCCAAGAAGGATGCTGCTTGTGTAATTTTAATAGAGCTGGCCTGTATGATTCCGGAAATTTAGCAAGCTCAGCTTCAAAGCTATCATTTCCTGATTTATCAGGAGGTGCTTGTTCAGTTTTAGAACCATCCTTTGATTTATTGGTAACTGGTTCTTTTGGTGGCTCTTTAATACTAGTATCAATCAGCCCCAACTTCTCTCGAATGGCTCGTCCCGCCTTCTCAGCAGCTAACTTTTCCCTGATATCTCCGCTTGCCTCCGCAGTCATCCAACGAACGGTTTCTTTTTGCATCTGTTCTTGAGCCCACTTGGGGAATGTGGCCATTTCACGTAATTTGCTTCGCAGCCCCTCTGCTAGCTTTTGTGCTTTACGCATGCCAACCTCATCACCGTTGGCTTGAGCAATGTACCAGTCCTCTTTGTATTTACGCAGCCAGGACTGGGCCCAGTCGGGGTAATTCAGTTTCTGTTTCTTCTGTTCTGCCACCAGATCAAAAGCCTGTGCTTTTCTGCGTGCATTAGCGGTTGTTAAAGCTTTCAACATAGGGGTTGCACCAAACGTTGGCTCTTTCCATTTCATAGGCTATCTCCCTTTTGTAAGAATGCTAGAAAAGCCGTATATCAGAAATGCATGTATCCTGATATTTTGTTCCACGTTCAACTGATAAAATCGTAAGTTTGATAAATGAGGTATGAATAGGCTTCTTAAATTTTTTACGTGTGTTAAAATCATTCATTTCTAGAGAGGAACCATCCGAGAATTCCAGTTTTAGTTGTTGAACTCTATTATTCTCCCGATAACTTTTTTCAGATTTAGCATATCCATTAATAATTTGGATGCCATTTACCTTTTGTAAAGAGCCCAGGTCTAATACTATTGTTTCTCCTTCCCCGTTGCCGTTCACGCCTTCACACCATGCAGTAGATGAATCTCTATCTACCAAATTTTTGGCGTCATAAGTTTGCGTGCCTTTACTTGGCAGAGTCGATGAAGCTTTAATTTGATGCACTTTTATCTCACTTTCATACTTAGAAAAGTCATTAGCGGTGTAAAACCACTGCACAGGTGTCGCCATATTTTCATTAATTATAGTGATAGATGCGACTTTACTTTCTAAACCTGTATTTATATTCAGTTTATAGTTGGATGGCGAATCTAACTTTTCAAACCATACCTCCGAACCATCTCGAGACATTAAGGGCTGTTCCATCCCCTTGCCTAAAAGGCGCCGCTCTTCATTATTTAAATTTAACAAGTACGTTTTATTTACAGACATGGAATCAATAGAGTAGATTAATTGATTCTTCTGAGTCCATTGGTTGACTATCGCCATACCAGAATCTATATGGATTTTCTTAAGGAATCTATAATCCGAGACATCAAATATGACAAGATTCTGCTGGCTGTCGGTAAAACAAAACTGGGTACTATCTGGTGAAAATTGTCCTAGATGAATGTCATCTATATCTATAGAACTTCCATCTAAATGAATAGCTGTTGATTGTTTTGTTACCGTATCATATATATACGTTCTATCTTTATCCTCATATAAATACTTGGTTAAATCAGGAGAAATTACCGGACGGTTATAAGGTAGCTTAAATTCATTGACTTTGTTACCCGAATCCAAATCATAAATCTGTACTATTAATTTCGCTTCATTAAATAAATCTAATACGAATGCGACTTGACTCCCATCTTCTTGAACTCTCCCTACATCTACATAGGAATCTCGATATTTCTCTTTATCCTCCTTCGGCTGTAGGAGACTAATCAGTTTCTTGGCATTTAAGAACCGTTCGACTTTTGTCCCTTCCAGCTGAACTAAATAGGTTTCAGGATCTTCTCTGCCTTCTTCTATCGTTACAGCCCACTCTTTCTTATTTTTCTCTTTAACAAGCTCCGTTTTATTATCTTTATTAGATGATGCTATCGCTTCTGAAGTCACACCTACTGTTTTCGAAGAAAAGGAAGTGGGGTCTTTTGGAGAAGCATTACATGCTGACAACATAATTAAAAGAAGAATGACTAATATGCTTCTGATTATCTTCACTTTGTTCTATCCTTCCGATCAAGAATAGCTAATCCTTCTACAGGATTAGCTTTTTCATTTAATGAGTTCTTCACCACGCCTACTGAACTCAGAAATCTGACATATTCGTCTTTATGAACCGTTATACAAGCTGTCGAAGTTGGTTTAGGCTTTTTATCAGCATTATAGCCCTGGTGTATATTTACACCTTCTGCTGTGCACTCCTTTTTTTGACTTCCTTTGGTTGCTGGAACTGGTGCACCATTCCGAATACGCAAAGCAGGATAAGTACTCAAATGCAACCCGCCTACAAACTCATATACTCCATCTTTAACCGTTTTATACTTGCTCTCATAATCAGGAAGTGTGCTGGCATTTTTGCTTGTATACTTAATCTCGCCGTCTATCACCACAATTGCCATTGCTCCATATCGACCTTCCGGGTGGTCTTCTTGTTTATAACTATAAGAACCATCCCCTTCAAAGAAAAACACAAGCGGTGCTTTACGATTCGAGGACAGCTTCTTTTGAATGATACTGTTATTGGTATAATCGTTTACTCTGTACAGAGCCCGGGCTTGATTACCTTTTATGCCTTTACTACTTATATAGCTTTCAATCTTTTTCACCGCTACCAATCCATCTTTATAATCCTTAGGATCTAATGGCTTCGTTTCCTCTTTCGACGGTTTATCAGGAGTAGTCGGCGTCTTCTTGCCCGGTTCCGTTTTCGTTATTGGAGCTGCTGGCGTTGCAGCCTTATTAACCTTAGGCCATGGAAGAATACCATTGGCTACTTGATGCAGGTATACGGCCAGTACATCCCGACCATAGCCCTTATTCTCCAGGCCGTATTTTTTCGCAAAATCATGCAGTGCGGCGTTAAGCTCTTTATCCCAATCGCCTGTAGTTGGTAGCTTGTACGAGAAGCTGTCTGGATACTTCTTGGCAAGCTTGTTCAAATTCTCTCTGGCAAGCTGACTGTTCACCCCGTACTTACTCCGCAGAGCGGCCGCTTCCTTAGCCATAGCCTTTTGGTCAGCAACGGTCAGCTTATGGGCCGCATCTGCGTATTGCCCGGACAGTTCCTCCAGCCGATTCGCATCCAGATAGGATTTGGCTGAATGACCACGAATCAGCTCGTTGATTAGCACGTTGTCACGCAGTTGGTTGGCGAGAAGATGCATCTGCTTTTGCTTGGCCTTGTCGTTTGCGCCATGCGCTTCCCACCATTGGGACGTGTATCCATACATTTGCGCTCTGGCCCAGGCAGGCATACGATCTATTTCTGCCACCTGCTGACGCAATTGCTTGGCCTTGGCCGCTGCTTCCTTGGCCCCCTTTTTGTCCCCTGCTGCCACGGCCTTGTAGTAGTCGGCTTTGTACTGAAGCAGCAAATCCTGTACCCATTGTGGATATCCCTTCCCCTTCAATTCTTGAATCAGGGATTGATAAGCTTTCAATTCGGCATCAGGCATCTGATTTTTCATGAACTTACTAGCCTTGATATGAAGTGTTCCATCGGTTCGGATATAGCTGGTTTTGCACGTCAGAGATATTTCGCGAGTAGCGGTCATCTGTACCTTTTTGCCATGCAGCACCAGGTCTGTATCGGCGTGAAAGGTAAGATCGTGATGACTGTACACGTGAATACCAGATGCAGGATTTAAGCGTACAAGTATCTTGTCTTTCTGGGTGGAGAGAGCCAATTCCTTATCATCGAATCTCGCCACTTTTTGTGATTTGGTATGAAGCAGCTTTCTGGATGGCTGGCTGATTTCATCCCCTGTGTAGTCTCTCTTACGCAGGGATTGAACTACACGAGCTTCCTTTTCTTTGTTGGATGGAAAATACAAATGGACATGATCCCCAAGCTCGGGCATGCAATGCCAGCCGATCCCATCACCGGTATACATAGTGGGGTAGGCAAACCAGCACCCTTCAGCTTTGGACTGTGTGGAATCTACGGACAAGTGAAGTTTAACGGATTCGTTTTCGCTATTTAATTCAATAACTTTCCCTTCAATAGAAGCACCTTTGATAAACTGATTATGTATAACCCCCCTCGGAATGCCCGCTTCTGGAACGAGAACGTAGTCATATGTCATAATGCCCTGCTTCATCTCTGCATGAATCTGATCAATAACCCAATGCTTTCGTCGAAACAAGACCACATCTCCAAGTTCAAAACGTTTCGTGTCCTCCACTTCAGCATACGTATACTGGGGGCCTGACTTTGTTTTTTGGAGGGAAAAGTTAATGCTGCTCAGTTCACCTTTCACCTGTTCTTTTGAGGTACCTAACCATAGCCGCGGAAATACGGATGTAATCTCGGCAATCAGTCCAGTGTGCAGATGAGAGGCCATCCTTTTCAGAAACTCCCAATCACTCTCCCCATACTGAATAGTAAAGCCGCCCAGCTTTTGGTTGCTGTCTGTCAGGTCAATAAAATCGCCGTGTGGATAGCTATCTATAAGCTCCCGAAACAATTGATAATACGTCAAGCTGCTGTTTTGAAACGAACGATTTTTCCGTTGTCGATCCAGCATATATGTAAAAGAGGCTGCCTCTATGTACATGTGATATACACCATTTGTGAATCCAATTCTAATATGGGTGACGATTCCTTTAAAGATGCTTACTGTGCCTCGAGCTTCATCCATCTCGTATACCTCTAGCACATCCTCATCATGCGCTAAACCATCATATTTCGCATGATCTTCATCCGGTATGAGAGCAGTGATGTACACTTTGCCGTGCTCATTTACCTTCAGTGTCAATTGAACATCCAGTAGACGGACAATTTCATACGGCGCATTCACTCTAATATTTCCATAAGTCAGCACAGTTCCTGCCAGTCCCATCTTACTCCCCCCATTTGTCTTAACATGTGATGTTTCTACAATGAGTAGCTATTCCTGCCCATCTGACGTGAATGAAATTTTTCCGCACCACATGCATAGGTTCGTGGAGCAGCTCATCAGAGCAGGAGATTGATCTACGTATACATCTCTTTTTCCATTCAACCAAGGCATAGATACACTCGGATTGCAGGGCTGGGGAATAATTTTCCCAGGATTACCCTTGTTAGCAGAAGAAACAACAGGATTATGCATACTACGGCACATGCCGAAAGATGGGATATGCGTCTGCGGGTGAAAATCCTGAATATTCCCCTGCAATTTATCACCAATACTAATCCCCCTGTTAGCTGAAACACTAAACCTGCCCGAATGACTTCCATAGGTACACTGTATCTGTGCCCCGTCCACTACATAGCTCTCACTCATGATCGGACTCTCCTTTATATAGACGGCCTCTCCGTATCGACCTTTTGTAATTTCAAGCCAGCCAGATTAAACTTCAAAATACATTCAGCTACATCTAGGTCCACAATGATATGCTGATTGGCATGCTGAACCCTGAATATCTTATGATTCTCGACTGCATATTCATCTAAAATGATTTTCTTCAGTGTACCGTCCCTATGACATTCGCTAAGTAGTGATAAACACATCAGGCTAGGCGGATGAGCCAGCCAATACCTCGTTTGCTGCATACGCTGCATATCAGCAAAAACAATCAGCTTCCAGCGTAATCCGGCTTGGTATATATCAAAGATTTCCTTTAGTTGCTCAGAAACAATGGCTACTGGTTGCTCTATAAAATCAATATAGTCCGCATCGCCTGATACATAACATTGCAAAATAGACTCTTCATCAGTACACAATGAGCGTTCTGCCCATTCCAACATTTGTCTACGATTTGTCTCTACTGGAAACATATACTCTGTAATACGATTATCCTGTTGAATCATGTAGTACTCCATAAGCTGTTGGATACACCACCTCACTGATTCCTTTATACTCTCCTATTCTTATTTCCAAATCGTTCTCGCATTTCAATGCTTGGAATTCAGGGAGTTGTACAGCCTGCTGTATAGCGTCTTTAGCTAATTTCAAAATGTATTGATGAAATTCCCACGCAGCCTGAAGGACATATCGCTCGACATCAGGCTGAATAACCTTATTCATATAAGGTTTTCGAAGCTGATTCAGTTCGTCCTCCAGTTCTGCCAACAAGCTGAACGCCCAGCCTGCATCATAGGTTCCATGCCAAGGTTGAGGGTCAAAGTACCAACCCTTACCATACACCTCGATGACATAGTTATAATTGCGATCCATCAGATATGTGCGCCGCATAGAATAGGTAATATATCCGATTCTTATTTTGACCATTTCTGCAGAATTCGCTTGCAAGCAGATCAATTGAAAGGACTGGATAAAAGAGAAGATGAGCTCTTCTTTTCTGTGCTCATACAAAGACGCCACCTGATGTAATTTCTGATTCAACACAGCTTCCCCATAGGTCTTATGGAAGTGATCTAGGGCTTCCAGTCTATTCATAATTCCACCTCTGAACCTATTATATAGAATATTTACATGATTTTACTGGTTCTATTCTCCTATTTAATTACACTTTTTTTCATATGATGAGATTGCAAACGAATGTATAAAAAACCAAAAAAATCATTTTATGATTTCATAAATGTGTACTCGCATACCCCATACCTCTCAGAAAAACTGTAGACTAGACCTAGGAGATGAAGGTTTGTGCAAATGAATAGGTAAATCGAAGTAGAAAGCTCGGTTTATAATGAAATAATCATGTATAATTAACGATACGCTCCAACAACACTTTCAGAGAACCAGGAATGGGGTACACAAACTTCTAGAGTTTTGATAACCACCACTTTGCATCAGGATTGGAGACACATGACTACTTCACCTACAGGTTTTTATAATAGTATTCAAGAAGCTACCGCACACGTCATTGATGTGCTGAGTGATATTTTACATGTAAATACCATTTTTATTGCCGCTAACGATGGGGTTACCAATGTGATTTTAGATTCATTTAACCGGGAAGAGGTACTGGTTCGCAATGGTGAGGAGCTTCCTTTTGAGCTTAGCTATTGCAGTCTGGTGCTGAACCATTCCGCCGATTATCTCACCATTTCGGAAACGTCTACTCACCCGCACACATGTGGTTTAGATGTGACTAAAACCATTGGGAACCACTCATTTACAGGAATTCTTATTCGCATGAAAGATGGTCAGGCTTACGGAACCATTTGTGTTTTGGATGCGCCATCTGCCCATTTGACAGAAACGGAAATAAAGGCTCTTCAGGCTATGGCTGTATTTCTGGGTTATGTGGTAGAACTGGAAAAAGACAAGTTCGATGCTGAAGTCTCTTCTATGAACAAGCTGGATTTGATTTCTTCCCTGAGTAATAAAATTCGGTTTTCGCTCACTGAAATTTGGGGAGCCACGGATCTCATGCTGACCACGGAGTTAACAGAAGAACAACAGCAATATATGAGTATCATGGAGTCGAGCAGTCGCTCACTTTTGATGCTGCTGAATAATATTTTGGATTATAGCAATATTGAGTCCAGACAGATTGATGATCTTGAGGACCCGTTTGACCTGAGAACGATGATGGAAAATGTGTTGAGCTTGTACACAGAAGTAGCTGTGCAACGGAATTTAGAATTGAAGCTGGATTGGAATCTTGCCAGTTCGCCTATTTTTATCGGGGATGAGGCTAAAATTCGGCGTATGCTGATTAATTTGGTGGATAATGCAGTGAAGTTTACAAGCACAGGATCAGTCATCTTATCTGCAACCACTCAATCTGTGACCGATGCGCCTGAGGTTGAATTGGAAGTACGGGTGAAGGATACCGGAATTGGTATATCTCCGAATAAGCTGAAATTGTGGCTTGAGCATGACCATGGGTACTCTCCCTCATATGACAATCCCGGCTTGGGTTGGCAGATTACCAAACAGCTGTTGAAACGACTGAATGGTAAAATGACAGGGATTAGCGAACCTGGTAGAGGGACGGAGATTACGCTCCAGTTTACCCTGAAAATATACCAGGAGTCAGCCTGAACAAACGGTAGGCTTGGGGATCATATTGGGCCAATTAATAAAACCCGTGACAGATAGCGTCACGGGTTTTAGCTATGCATACGCACTAGGCAGTGTGATCACTGTATGCCACACGTTTGTGGACAGTTGGACTTAGTAACGTTTGGGAGCAGCCTGCTTGGCCAAATCCGCCATATACGTAAAGAAGGCTTCCGGGTCTGTATCATATACCAGGTTCACAGGGCGTCCATCCGCCTGTTCCACCGTTCTGCCCTGACTTGGGCCTTCTGCGATAACACTGCAATGCACGGTCTTTTTCTTGACAATGTCTGGGCGTCCTACAGATGCAGTGGTCAGTACATCCCACAGGTAATATGTTGAGTTGGTCTCACTGTACACAAGCGGAGGACATCCTGCGTAACAATTGCCCAGGAAATCAACGCCTTCATATCGGCGCTCGGCAGCCCAACGATTGCGTACGGCTGGAGTTAAAGGCACTTTGCTTGTGCTTTCCAGCGCTACCAGATCAATTGTGATGCTGCTTTGCCATACTCGATAGGCCGCTTCCGGGTCCCAGAACACATTCCACTCTGCGGTACCGTCATGCTCAGGCTCCTCCACATTCCCTTTTTCAAAGGTGCCGCCCATCCATACCAGCTTTTCAATCTTGGCTTCAATATCCGGTGCTTCATCCAGCGCCCGTGCCAGATCGGTTAGCGGTCCAGTGAATAGCAACAGCGTTTTACCTTCAGCTCCGCTTACCTTTTCAATTAGATGCTGATGAGCTGGCAGGGATGAAAGCGGTGCTTCCATTCGCCCCGATTCATTCAGCACAGGTAATGCATCTACATAGAAGGAATGTAAACGCCAAGCGGCAGGAAACGGATTTTTACCGCGTGAATTAGACTTGGCGACTTCAACAGGCCCTTTATTTTGTCCAAAACGATCAATAATTTTACGGCTGGCATCCGTCGCCGGCTCCAGGTAACCATCTGCTGGAATAACCGATACTCCGGTCAAATGAACCTGTTCCATCTGAAGCAGCATAAACAGGGATACTAGATCATCCACTCCACCATCATGATTAAAATAAACGTTTGTCTGACTCATCTGTCTCTTCCTTCCTTTATCCCCGTAAAACAGGCTTGTTCTTTTATCGGCAACCATCCTTCATTATGCCTGATCGCTACACAGGAGTAAATGTGTGATAGTACGTGCATCAGGGATTTTTTTATCTGCTCCATGCTTAAAAAAGGTAGAAATGTGTGTAATAACAGGGTAGAGGCATGGGTCCTAATCGGAAGCGTAGGAAGGAGAGATGCATATGACAGTCCGAACAATAGAAGAGTTGGAGCAGATCCGCAAAGAGTGTAAATCCATGGTGACGAAAAGGGCCGCAGCTTCAGGGGGAGCTGTATTGGTCCCCATTCCAGGGGCTGACGTTCTTGCTGATGTCGGCATTTTGATGCAGCTACTGCCTGCCATTAATGAAAAATTCGGATTATCTGAGCAGCAGTTGGAGGGTCTGGATGCAGAAACAAAGTCGATGGTGTATGGCTTTATCACTTCAATTGGCAGCAAGCTAATCGGACGACTCATCACCCGAGAAGCCATCGTGAAGATTTTGCAGAAAATGGGCATTCGCATCGCCACCAAGCAGGTTAGCAAGTTTGTCCCTCTCCTGGGGCAAGGACTAGCCGCAGCGATTGGCTTTACTGCAATGCGGACCATTGGCAACCGGCATATTGATGAGTGCTACGAAGTGGCCAAACGCCTGCTGGAGCAGCAAACAGCCGCAGATACGGCACGCAACTGGACAGTACCACAGCAGCCTCTAAATCCCGTGGGAGTTGATCAGTTGCCAAATCAAAATCCGGCAGCAGCGATTCCGCTACTGCCGGCATCCCATAAAGAATAATTTTTCAGACTTAGTATTCTCCAATTCTCCAGCACGGGGTAACACAGGTCGAGACAGCCCCTGTATCTCCGTGCTTTTAACCATCTATCTTGGCTCCATAGGAGCGGGCCACTGCTACGGCCTGCTCGATATCTAGCTTAGCTCCGGTGATGTCCAAATCTTTAAAATTCACGCCATCCATCTTCGCACCGCGCAGGTCTGTTCCTTGAAGGTGGGCTTTGTGCAGCCTTACCCGAGTAAGATCCGCCTCCCGCAAATCTGCCTTTTCCAGATGGCATTCGGATAAATCAGCTTCCTTGAAGCGTATTTTTCGCAAATCCTGTTTTCTTAAATCTGCATGACGTAAGTTCGTATAGGACCAGTCTCCGCCCGTAATCGTGATCCCATCCATATTTGCCCCTGCAAAGTCTGAACCTACCAGCTTACAGTTATCAAACCGGACTACAAACAGATTCGCGCTGGTGAATAGACAATTGGTAAAAGCGGACTCCTTGTAGTGAGATGCATTCAGGATGGCTCCGGTAAAATCACAGTCCACAAAGGTACAACCTTCTACAAGAGACTCATTCATCTCTACACCCCGAAAGCGACAACGGGTAAACTCGCAATTTCTCCACTCGCCTTCTCTGGCATCCATTGAGCCAAAATCACGGCCTTCATAGACCTCATCTGTATAAAAGAACATATTTCCCTCTCCTATTCCTTATCCCCGACATCAGGGATTCAGCTTTTCGGCAACGACCGCTCAAAACCGTTTTTCATTTTCCCCAGTAAACCCTTCATCATCTTATGATCCTGTGGCGTAAACTCAGACATGCATGACCGAATCAGCTTCGTATAATAAGGGACTATCTTACTTAATAGCTCTCGTCCTGCCTCTTTTAAGCCGACAGTCACCATCCGTCCGTCACTCTCATGAGCCACACGTTCAATCATGCCATCTCGCTCTAATCCGTCGATCAACCCCGTCATGGTTCCACGCGTGACATCCGCTTTTTCCGCTAACTCCGATGGTGTCATGCGATGCGGCGCATGGCAATGCAACAGACTAAGAACAATAATCCGGCCCTGAGAAGCCCCCAACTTGGTCAAATCTGTATCCATTTCCCTGAAAATACCGTTAGCCAAGCGCGCAAATGTCACAAAAGTCTCTATATTATCTACTTCGGCATCCTCATGTCCAAAGCTACGCAGCACCCCGCGTATGGAATCATTATGAAAATTAAAATTCATAGTCCATCCATTCCTTCCTTAATCCCGCTTGTTCCGTCAAACGGTAGCTTTTCCATTCGTCTGGCAGCAAAGAAGCATATGGCTCCTTGGCAAAACGATCATCTACCAGGACCAGCAGCCCTTCGTCATGCTCTGTGCGAATAAGTCTGCCTCCTGCCTGAAGAACCTTGTTCATCCCCGGATATACATACGCATAGTTGAAACCATTTCGTCCCTGTTCCGAAAAATAATCCCGCAGCACATCCCGCTCCGCTCCAATTTGCGGCAAGCCGACGCCGACGACCACTACCCCGTTTAAGCGATCACCCGGTAAATCGACGCCTTCAGCAAACACACCCCCCAGTACGGCAAACCCAAGCAGGGTACGCTCTTGCCCAGGCTGGAAGGTGTCCAGGAACCGATCACGCTCCGGTTCGGTCATACCTGGACTTTGTACCAACGTATCTGCAGACACGTCCCGAAGCATGAACTCCTCGTATACCTCACGCAGATACGGATAAGACGGGAAAAACACAAGGACGTTCCCTTTCCGCTCCGCAACCAATCCAGCCAGCATATCGGCAATCGCCCCTTTGGAACGCTCACGATCCCGATAACGGATGGAGAGCGGCAGCAGGCGTACATCCCATTGCTCCTGATGGAAAGGGGAAGGGACCTGTAACGTATAGTCTTCCTCGCTTGCTCCGAGCATGTCCCGGTAATAAGCAAGCGGTGTCAATGTCGCCGAAAAATATATAGTTGAGCGGTAGTTCTTTACAGCCTGTCCCAGCAAATGCGAAGGATCGAGGCAGAACAGCTTGATCCTCACCTCACTGCGCCCCGCTTCAATATAAGTAACGTAACGTTCATCGTATAGAGCAGCGATTCGCAGCATATTTTGAGCGGTAAAATACGTATCCAGAAGCAATGCGTAGGCCGTCCCCTCACTGCTTGCGCGGCTTGTACTGCTCCCCGTCACCAGTTCACGTTCAGCAGCTTCCACAAAAGGCACTAACAGCTCTAGCCCCCCTTGCGGTGCTGATGTTTCCACTGCTTTTCCTGTATCTGCATGTAGCTTGCGCAGCGTAATCATATGTGCGTTCACTGCACTCGCAGCCGCAGCAATCTCAGGGCTAAGCAACTTAAATTCTCTCTTCAGTTCCAAAAAAGAAGATTTCAGGATTTCCGCCGAAAACATGTCCCGACCGCGTTCCACCAGATTATGCGCCTCATCCACCAGCACAACACCTTTTCGCTTGTGCTCCTCCAGCAATCTTTTCAGAGAAATCCGTGGATCAAAAACATAATTATAATCACTGATTATACCATCCGAGGCATACGCCACATCTAGCGAAAATTCAAAGGGACATACCTTATGCTTGCGCGCATAATGCTCAATCACCGCCCGCGTCATTAACGTTTCATTCGCCAAAATATCGGACACCGCACCGTTAATCCGGTCGTAATAACCCTCACACATGCTGCATGCTCCTGCATCGCAATCATTTTCATCCTTGAAGCAAATTTTATCCTTCGCCGTCAACGTTACCACATGCATGTGCAGCCCTCGGGCCTGCATTCGGGCATATGCCTCTTCAGCTGCTGCCCGAGTGGTGGTACGCGCCGTTACATAATATACTCGCCTAGCCAGTCCTTCGCCGATCGCCTTAATCGCAGGATACAAAGTGGATACCGTTTTACCGATACCTGTGGGTGCTTTGGCAAACAGGTTAACCCCTTCGGCAATCGTCTTATACACCGAACCCGCTAGAGTTCGTTGACCTGAGCGATACGTGTCAAAAGGAAACTCCAACATAACAATACTGGTATCCCTCTTCTCCGCATGTGCTCTCAGCAGGAATGCATACGGTGCATAACCAGCAATCATTTCCTGAGCGAAAGCCTCCAGCTCTGCAAAAGCTAGCATCCGTCTGAAGCGGCGAATATTTTCACTGTGTGCTTGTACATAAGTAAGTTGAACTTGCATGGAATGATGCTGTTCCTCACGAGCAATCATATAGGCATACAGAAATGCTTGTGCCCAGTGCACCGGCTGGCCGTCCCCCTGAATATCTTCGAGGGGCTGAGAGATTGATTTAATTTCATCAACCGTCCATACGCCATCCAGCTCAATCAATCCGTCACAGCGGCCTTCAATGATAAACAATTCGCCCTCATACAAAATTTCTGTACGTAAATGCACCTCTTTGCGGTCATGCTCCTTGTAACCTTTCTGGATAACCTGATGCACGCGAGTTCCTTCCTGCATACTGCTATTCGAACGAAAGCCGCTCTGAATGCTGCCACTTCGATGCACATATTCCACAAGTGGACGCACCGAAATGTGAATTGGTTCCTTCATACGATCACCCGTTCCGGTCATAGTCCTTACACTGTACCACGTAGATCAACGAAACGTAAGGGACATAAGAATCGTTTGTGGTCGATTGGTATTCATTCATATCTACTTTTTACCGAAATATAGAAACGAGGCCTTTTACTTTATTCCCAACGATACTACAACTCACATTACAGCATAAAGGACAGGGATATGTTAAAAGAATTAATTAACAATTTTGCGTTATTAACGAGCTTCTTATTCTTTGGAAATTTATTTTCCCGGAAATATGAACGTTACCTGAAAAATCACGCACTCATTCATCGGGTAATGAACGGTTTAATGCTGGGTCTGTTTGGCATTCTGTTAATGATGACCGGTTTATGGATTCGTGGGTACATTGTGGTTGATCTGCGCCAACTGGCGATTATCATATCTGTTTATATGGGGGGATCGGTATCTGGTCTGCTGACCACCCTGATCATAAGCCTGTACCGTATTTACATCACTGGAGGTTGGACGGATATTTCTTTGACTGCTACTGTCAATTGCTTCATGACATTAGTCGTTTCACTTATCTTTATTCGAGAAAAAAGACTAACACTCAGCAAATGGATGTCAGCCGTGCTTGGAGCTGTTGTTGTGTCGCTGTTATCTACTTTCTTTGTGGCTAATCCTCCGAATTCGGAAACTATTATAATAATCACAACCGTGAAGATGCTGGGCGGCTTGTTCACTTATTTTATGATGTCCCATATCAAAAAAACAGAACGGGCTATTCATCTGCTGGAAGAAGCTGCAAACCGGGATCATTTAACCGGGTTATACAGTCCGCGTGCTTTTGATGCGCTGTTCGAAGAGGTACTTCATGCTTCCAAGACTACAAAAAAACCCTTTGGACTCGTGATGCTAGATATTGACCACTTTAAAAAAATTAATGATACGTATGGCCATTTGAACGGAGACACCGTCTTAAGCCAACTGGGAATTCTGTTAAACCGGGAATCTACAACAAGAGCATATCCCTCCCGTAAGGGCGGAGAGGAATTCGCAATTTTACTCGGAGATTGTGATACCGAAAAGGCGACAAGCTTTGCCGAGAAGATTCGGAAAGCTGTGGAAAATGAATGTTTTCTCTTGAATGACGGAACCATAATCTCTTTAACCGTATCCATCGGAGCAGGCAGTTCTCCTGTCATTGCATCAAGGCACTTACTCGAAAAAGCAGACGAAGCATTATATGAAGCTAAACGGTCAGGACGCAATCAGGTAAAGTTGGCAAAACCATAATTATTAGTCGCTAAATGTCAGGAAAGCTGGATTAATGTTAATAAAAAGTGGTAAAATGGAAATAACATCGTTATCAAAAAAACTTCTGCCGCTAGTGGAGACATGCCTTACAATCGACATGGGGGGTGGGCTTTGTGAACCTCGAACAATTGGAAAAACTCATGGAAAAAGAACGCCGTGAACTGAATCGCATGGCTGACTTACACGGATTAAGAGATGAACGTGTATTGGACAAATCCTCCAGGCTTGACCGTATTATGGACAAGTACCTTCACACCAAGCGCGCAATCAACCAAACACACTCATAAAAGCAAGCTACTTCGCTGCCCCTCAGGGCAGCTTTTTTATGATGTAAGCCACTTCCGTCCTTCTCACCGACGACTTCCGCCATATTCTGTCCGCAACAATCGCTGTGTGAAGGATATCCACTCTCTGGCCGCAAAGGACAGATACCGATCGTTCCGCCAAATCATCCCCAAATGCCAAGGAATGACAGGGTCCACCAGCGGAAGAACACGCAAACGTTCGGAATCCAAATCCCGGCATATCGCCTCCGGCAATAACGCTACTCCCAGGTTGGCAGCAACCATTTCGCTAATCAAATCCCATTGAGAGCTTTCGTAGACTACACGCGGCTGAAAGCCGGCACGGACACATTCGGCAATGATACGGTCATGCAGCGTAAAATCCTCACGGAACAGCACAAACGCCTCCTCTGCTAACGCAGATAGCGGCACCTCCTTGCACTCAGCCAATGCATGTGTAGGATGAACGAGCAGATTCAGCTTTTCCTCCACAAATAGAAATGTCTCGAACATATCGCCAACCGGAGGCAGCACAATCACCCCAATATCCAATGCCCCGGCTTCTACATCCTGCTCCACTTTCTTTGCCCCATCCTCAAACAATTGAATGGTTACATCGGGAAAGGCCTTGTGAAATTCTCCAATGACACGCGGAAAAAAGCTCGATCCGACCATAGGAGGCAGACCAATACGGATATGTCCTTTTTTCAGGTTCATCAAATCACTCAGTTCCGAGGACAGGCTCTGAAAGGACTTCACAATCGCTTGGGCCTGAAGCTCAATGACCTTGCCCGCATCCGTCAGTTCGATTTTTTTGCCAATCCGATCGAACAGAGTAACTCCCAATTCTTCTTCCAGGCTTTTAATCGTCTTACTGATCGTCGGCTGGGTAATAAACATGCTCTGGGCTGCCTTCGTAAAGCTGCGCAACCGCGCGACTTCCAGAAAATATTGCAAATGTCGGATATCCAAAGCTACACCTTCTTCCATAGACAAACGGAATAGACTTCATTCTTTATATGCATTTTACTCATGAAAGCTTGTGATGTAAAATTTCATTACAGTTTGAAAATAACGGATCTCGAAGATAGGAGACTTTATATATGAAAAGCTTCATACGCGGTGTCCTTCAGATCGCCGTCCTGATGGCCTTTTCGCTCATCCTGAACGCGGTGGTCTCCTGGCTCCACCTGCCTGTACCCGGTAGTATCATCGGTATGCTGATTCTCTTTATTCTGCTGCAAACGGGCGTGGTTCGACTAAGCTGGATCGAGGTTGGCGCTAACTGGTTGCTGGCCGAGCTGCTATTATTCTTTATTCCCTCCGCTGTTGGTGTTATGAATTATTGGCCAATGCTGGAACACGACGGCATGAGCATTATGCTGGTCGTGCTGCTCGGCACCTTCCTGGTGATGGCCTGCACAGGTATGATCGCCAGTCTGCTTGGTAAACGAAAGGAGCATAAATCATCATGACCGGTCTTCTATGTATTATATTAACACTTGCTATTTACTGGATGGCCAAACGCATGTACCGCACATTGCCCAAGGTGTATTTGTCCCCATTGCTCATTACACCTGTGGTTATCATTTTGATTTTGACGCTGACGGGTGTGAACTACCGTTCTTATAATTCGGGCGCTCATTTGCTATCCATGCTGCTACAGCCAGCCACGATTGCATTTGCTGTCCCTTTGTACCGATATTTCCCTGTGTTAAAGAAACACGCGGCCCAAATTGTGCTTAGCGTGTTGTCTGGATCTGTCGTAGCCGTGCTGTCCTCCATGGAGCTCGCCAAGTGGATGCACCTGGACTCCTCGCTGCTGAGCAGCCTGATTCCTCGCTCCATTACGACGCCTATTGCGATGAATGTATCGCAAACGATTGGCGGTAATCCAACAGTCACGGCTGTATTCGTTATTTTGACCGGATTGAGCGGTCTTATTATCGGCCCAATGACCGTAAAGCTGTTCCGTATCGAAAATGAAGTTTCACGCGGGGTATTGCTCGGTACCGGTGCGCATGGTACGGGTACTTCCAAAGCATTCGAATTTAGTTCGCTGACAGGTACGATTTCCAGTATCTCGATGGTGCTCGCCGCTCTCTTTACCTTGGCGGCTGCTCCGTTCCTGTTCCACTTGATGCTGTAAGCCATCTGTATACAAAGAAGCAGTGATTCTCTTATCAATAGAGAATCACTGCTTTTGTTTTGTAGGACCCTTTTTCGCTTAAAGCAGTGGTGAGAAACGAAACGATTGTAGAGAAGCGGAGCGGTAAAGGATACGCATCCCTCACGCTGTATCAGATGGCTTTAACAGCGCTGGGTTCCGCCTCTACCTCTACAGGTGTCACAGCTTCATACAGATAAGCATCCAGCTCAGTCGTATATTGGCGTTCTTGCTCGGCGCTCCAGCCTGCGTACTCGGACATCCATGCAATGACAGCCTGCTTCCAGCGCTTCACCTCGTCAATCTGAAAGAACAGTGCTCCAGTGCGACGTATGAAAAAGTCAGACGGTGTCACCGTCATTTCCTGTTCCATCGCGTACAATAGCGGAACACGCACTTCTATAGGCAACGCCGCTTCCGTCTCGGTGGCGTTCTTCATGCTCCGTGTCGCTATGGCGAACAGTCGCTCCGCATTTGAGCCATAGCGAACAGCCCATGCTCTGGCGGTTTCCGGCGATAGACCGAGCGCAGCGCCCGCTATGGCCTGCTTGCTCACGAAAGCGTCCCAGCCCGCCGAGCCGCCTACATTGCCGCCCGAAATCGGGATATGCCTTGTGCGGCATGCCCGAAAGCTTTGCCCATGCAAGCGGCCCAGCTCCCGTACCGCGCGATCCACGACGAGTTCGGACATTTTCCGGTAGCCTGTCAGCTTGCCGCCTGCAATCGTGATCAGACCTGAACGGGATTCCCAAATTTCGTCCTTACGTGAAATTTCCGAAGGGCTTTTACCGTCTTCATAAATGAGCGGGCGTACTCCTGCCCAACTGGATTCCACATCTGCAACCGTCAGCTTCACATCCGGGAACATCCCGTTGATCGCTTGAAGCACATACGCCCGGTCTTCGGCGGTCATCCGAGGGTGCGCCGTATCCCCTTCATACACCGTGTCGGTCGTACCTGCATAGGTTTTGCCATCACGCGGGATCGCGAACACCATGCGTCCATCCGGTGTATCGAAGTACACTGCTTGTTGAAGCGGGAAACGCTCAGCATCGAATACCAGGTGGATACCCTTCGTCAGGCGAAGCACCTTGCCCTCTTTGGAGCGATCCATTTCCCGCAACGTATCTACCCATGGCCCGGCAGCGTTAATGACCAGCGAAGCCCTGATCTCGTATGGCTTTCCCGTTACCCGATCGGTTACACTGGCGCCGCTTATTCGTCCGCTGTCATACAGCAGCTTGTCAGCCTTGGCATAGTTCACGGCCAGCGCCCCTCGTGTAACGGCTTCCTTCATCACCTCAATCGTTAGGCGAGCATCGTCTGTGCGGTACTCCACATAACTACCGCTTCCCTTCAGTCCTTCTCTCTTCAGCAAAGGCTCGCGCTCCAGCGTAGCCTGGATGTCCAGCATGCGGCGACGCTCACTACGCTTCACGCCAGCGAGGAAGTCATACACCAGCAGACCAATCGAGGTGGTGAATGCATTAAATGTGCCACCCTGGTGAAAAGGAAGCAACATACGCTCCGGAATGGTCACATGAGGGCCATTTTCAAATACGATAGCTCGTTCCTTCCCGACCTCTGCTACCATCTTAACCTCAAATTGCTTCAAATAACGAAGACCGCCATGCACCAGCTTGGTAGAACGACTGGATGTGCCTGCTGCAAAATCCTGCATTTCCACCAGAGCCGTCTTCAAACCACGATCCGCAGCGTCCAGCGCAATTCCCGCCCCTGTAATGCCGCCACCAATAATTAAAATATCAAAATGCTCACGCCCCATACGTTCCAAAACAGCCGTTCTCTCCTGTGCAGCAAATCCCTGTTCTCCCATCATCTATCCCTCCAATTTCGTACATGTCTGCTTTGCCATCTGACACCGAATCACCAAAAGATACAAAAAAAGACCACGAACATCGCTGCGGCGGATGCCGAGCGGTTCATGGTCTCTCCAAGTCTCCTGACGAGTATTAACTTATCTATATCGTAGCATACACAGTACACGATGAAAAGGGGAATCTGCCTGTTGTCAGCTGACTGCCTACTGTCGTAAAACCACCTTTACTTGAATGCCATCGCGGCATGGACCGCCTTTTTCCAGCCACCATATCGTTCAGCCCGCACTTCTTCACTCATGGTCGGAGTGAAGGTTCGGTCACTCTGAGCATATCCCCGGACTTCATCCAAACTGTCCCAGAAGCCGACTGCCAGCCCTGCCAAATACGCCGCCCCCAGTGCAGTTGTCTCGTTCACAGCAGGTCGTTCCACATGCAGATCGAGAATATCGCTCTGGAACTGCATCAGGAACTCGTTCATCACTGCGCCCCCATCTACACGCAATGAGCGCACAGGTACACCCGAGTCGCTCGCCATGGCGGTTAGAACATCTTTGGTCTGGTAGGCCAGCGATTCCAGTACCGCTCGTATAAAATGCTCCTTGGATGTTCCCCGTGTTAAGCCAAAGGTCGCGCCGCGCACATCACTGTCCCAATACGGGCTGCCAAGACCCACAAAGGCTGGGACAAAATATACACCCTCCGTTGAGGTCACCCGCGCCGCATACGCTTCACTGTCCTTGGCCTCGCGGAACATACGCAGCCCGTCACGCAGCCACTGAATAGCAGACCCGGCTACAAAAATGCTGCCCTCCAACGCATACTTCACCTGACCGTTCAACCCCCATGCAATGGTCGTAATCAGTCCATGCTTCGATTCACAGGGCTCATCTCCGGTATTCATCAGCATAAAGCAGCCCGTACCGTATGTATTTTTAATCATGCCTTTGTCAAAGCATCCCTGACCGAACAAAGCTGCTTGCTGATCGCCCGCCGCTCCGGCAATGGGAATTTCCTGTCCAAAAAAATGATAATCCACCGTATTCGCATATATTTCGGAGGATGACCTCACCTCCGGCAGCATAGACGCAGGAACGCCGAGAATATCCAGCAGCTCCTCATCCCATTTCAGCTCATAAATGTTGTACATTAGCGTACGAGCAGCGTTGGAATAGTCCGTTACATGCGCTTTACCGCCAGACAGTCTCCAGATCAGCCAGGTATCGATTGTACCGAACAACAGCTCTTCGCGTTCCGCCTGGGCTCTCGCTCCTTCAACGTTGTCGAGTATCCATTTGACTTTGGTACCCGAAAAGTAGGGATCAATGAGCAGCCCTGTTTTGCTATGAAAAGTTTGATCAAGTCCACGGCCTTTCAAGTCCTCGCAAATCCCGGCCGTTTGCCGTGATTGCCATACCAGCGCATGATATACCGGCAGGCCTGTATGTTTATTCCACACCACCACAGTTTCCCGTTGATTGGTAATGCCAATTCCAGCAATTTGACCGGCTTTCACACCTGATTCCGACAGACAAGAGGCGATGACGGCCAAAATAGAGCTCCATATTTCATTCGCGTTGTGCTCTACCCATCCCGGCTGGGGAAAATACTGAGGAAACTCCCGTTGTGCCTTGTACACCACTTTCCCCTGCCGATCAAACAAGATGGCCCGCGAACTAGTTGTGCCTTGATCCAAGGCAAGAATGTACTGTTCCATCATTTTCCAGTCTCCTTGCTTTATGTATGTTGCCTACTTGATTCAAATAGAAGCTATCGCTTATAGTGCTCAAACAGTTGTTTATTGGAGGTGGTAACTGCTGTAGCTCCCGCTGCCAACGCCGCCTCCACCTCCTCCGGGGTACGAATAAGTCCGCCAGCCAAAATGGGAATCCCTGTACGTTCACTGACCTCCGCAATCATCGGTGGCACAACACCAGGTAGCACCTCAATATAATCGGGGCGCGTTTTTTCCACCAGTGCGTAGCTTTTTTCCAGCGCAATCGTATCCAGCAGGAACACTCGCTGTACAGCAAGGATTCCCTTTTTTTTGGCGGTTGCAATCACCCCGGAACGGGTCGAGATAATACCAAATGGCTTAATCTCCTGACACAAATACTCAGCGGCATACTCGTCATTCTTCAAACCCTGCACCAGGTCGGCATGCAGAAGCATCTGCTTGTTGCGGCTCCTTGCCATCTGGTACAAGTTGCGCAACTGCGCTACATGCGTATCCAGAAAAACAGCATACTCATAAGAGCTGTCCAAAATATCCTCCAACTGCTTCATGTGCTTAGCTGCAGGTAAAATGCGTTGTCCCTGAAATGGCATGGATATCCTCCTTAGGCCGAATGGCGGTCAAAATCGTTCAAATTTTATATTATCACTCTGGTCGACGAACGTGAAGCGGTTCCATAAGAATATCCCTTTACACTCCATATATTCCTTTATTTATAAACCACATCCATGGATCATCTCATGTTCTTTTTTTGTACTTTTTGGTTGTCCGTATGTCTATTACTTTTTCAGAGAATTCGCATAGATTGATATTAATCTTTCAAAGAATGGAGTGAATAGAATGGGTTTTTATGTTCGTAACAGTACGTCTAACCCTATTTCAGTTGCCGTTGGATACTATGATTCTGGTTGTAGTCCTATCACCTATGCTAAGAGAGGGTGGTACCGTATAGAACCCGGTAGACGCGCATTTCTTGTAGCTGGATCAGCCGCAAACCAAACGTTTTATGTCTACGGGCATGACAGTTTTGGTAATTCGTGGGGTGGTGATTTCTACACAGATGTTCCTAGAGAGGCTTTCACAAGATGCTGGATAGCAAGTTGCCAGGGCCAGGGCTGTAGAAGCGTGGGATTCGAGGAGATCAATGTTGGCAATTTTGAAAACTACACTCTAAACCTTGTAGATAGTACCCAAAGTGCATCTAAGTCAAGACGTACTCTAGTGGCGAAAAAAAGAAAAACCAATTTTAAATTAGGGAAGTTCAGCTTTATAAAACCACCTGGAAAATTAGGGAAGTTAGGCAAGAATAGAAAACCGCTATATGGTAAACGCAAATAGAATTAAATAAACAGAACCAAAAGAAGCACCTCCCTTCATGGGCTGGGAGGCGCTTCCTTACATACTAACTGTGTATTCCTTCACTCGTCTATACAATTAGCCCCCAAACCCTTGGCGCAGCCACGAGGTAGCAAGCGTGATCGCACCGCGCTTGGCCGCAGTTTCCGACAATGGGTTCAGCATCACAAAATCGTGTATGATGCCCTGAAAGCGTACAGCGGTTACATCTACCCCAGCTTCACGCAGCTTGTTCGCATAAGCCTCCCCTTCATCACGCAACACATCAGCCTCGCCTGTAATAACCAGCGCACGTGGTAGCCCTTTGAGCTGATCCGTGGTAGCACGTAACGGGGACGCCGTGATCTGCGCCCGTTCGTTAGGATCTGTCGTATATTGATCCCAGAACCATTGCATCCCTTCACGGCTCAGGAAATACCCTGTGGCGAACTCATGGTACGATTCCGTATCAAAAGAAGCGTCCGTCACCGGATAGAACAGCAACTGTTGCCGAATGGCAGGGCCACTGCGTTCTTTGGCCAGCAGAGTTACAGCTGCAGTCATGTTACCACCGACACTATCTCCGGCGATCGTCAGCGTATCGGGCTTCAGCCCATGCTCGCGCCCATGCTGTGCCACCCATTGAACGACCGCGTAAATTTCCTCAATCGCCGTCGGATATTTGGCTTCAGGTGACAAGCTGTATTCAGGGAATACAACAGCTGCCTGTGAGCCTACTGCCAATTCACGAATCAGACGGTCATGCGTATGAGCATTACCGAATACCCAGCCTGCTCCGTGGATATATACAATGACCGGGAGATCACCTGTCACCTGTTGTGGACGAACAATTCTGACCTTCACCTCACCGCCAGGGCCACCTGGAATCGACAGATCCTCCAGATCTGCGGCAGGTTTATCTGCTGGACCGGATTGAACCTCATTGACCGTTTCACGTCCTTTTTCAGGACCCAAATCATACAGAAACGGAGGCTTGGCATTATCGTCTGCGAATTTTTGCGCTGCGGGCTCCAGCTGTACTTTTTTACTCATATCGTTTCACTCTTCCTTTCTTATTTGAAGTCTACATGTATTCAATATGGTTTACATTTATTCATTCAGTATCACCTTATATTTAAACGAGTTCCTCTCTTTCCAATCGGAGGACTCTATTTTGCCCAAAGAAGAGCTTGACTTTTATTTTATGTTGTAACTATAATAGTTACATATTAAAGTTCAAGTATGAACATCATACAACGCATGAATTAAGCCAATAAATCATCCAAATTATTTTTTAGGAGGCTATTCTATTATGAAAATTGCAGTTATTGGTGCAGGCGGTAAAGCAGGAAGTAATATCGTAAAAGAAGCATTAGACAGAGGGCATGAAGTAACCGCCATCGTCCGTGACCCAGCTAAAGTAACGGATAATCGTGCAGCTGTAGTACAAAAAGACGTTTTTGACCTGAAAACAGATGATCTGAAAGGTTTTGACGCCGTTGTTAATGCTTTTGCCGCTCCGTTCGGACAAGAGCATCTGCATGTAGATGCAGGTAACGTGCTAATTGAGGCTCTCCGCAATGTATCCGGTACTCGCCTGATTGTCGTAGGTGGTGCAGGCAGCTTGTTTACGGATGAATCTCAGACACTCTTGGTCAAGGATACTCCCGACTTCCCTGATTTTGTATATCCAACAGCTCATAACCAAGGAAAGAACCTGGACATTCTACGCGGTACCAGCGACCTGAACTGGACGTTTATTAGTCCTTCCGCGGAATTTGCTCTCGGCCAACGTACAGGCTCTTACCAAGTGGGCAAAGACACACTACTGGTTAATTCCAAAGGTGCAAGCTATGTTAGCTATGAGGATTATGCAGTTGCCGTAGTAGACGAAATTGAAAAACCACAACATTTGAATCAACGTTTCACCGTCGTATCCGAGTCCTAATTCTACAACCAACCGAACATTCCAACATAAAAGGACCCTTCGATCACTTTCCATCCTGCTTGGAAAATGAATCAGAAGGGTCTTTTAGTATGACTTGTCAGCACCAGCCTTTTACTTCTCTACCTGGCTTAAGGACTTCCTATCGTTAAAACATAGTTTAAGAATTGGAGGTGCGGCCAAAGTCGTCAAAATAACGGCAATGATGACCGATGTAAAATATTGCTGTGCCAGCAGGCCCGACTGTAGACCGGTAGCTGCGATAATTAGCGCGACTTCACCACGTGATATCATCCCAGAACCAATCGCCAGCGAAGAACGGTTATCGAAGCCCATCAGCCGTGCCCCGATGCCTCCACCAATTAGTTTTGTCACCAGCGCTATCAGGGTCAAAACAACGACAAATCCTAGCTGCTGGCCTACTCCCTCAAAGGATACATTTAAGCCAATGCTGACAAAAAATACAGGAACAAAGATGGAATAAGCGATAGGCTCCACCTTTTCTTCTACGACATGCTTAAAGCTTGTTTGCGAAATGGCAATCCCGGCAGCAAAAGCTCCGATAATACCCGCCATACCCATCAAATCTGCAAAATACGCAAAACCGAAACAAATAACCAAAGCAGCAGTAATCACAGCCTCTGTCACTTTGAGGGGGGCAAGTATTTTCATAATCCATGGAACAACGAACCAGCCACCCAGAATAGATACCATGAAGAAGATCAGCTTCTTGCCAACAAGAAGTCCCAGCGAGGTTTGCCCACCCATGCCGAATATACTCATCACTACCGCAAGCAGCACTACGACAAGCACATCATCCAGTACGGCTGCGCCCAAAATGGTCGAGCCTTCTCGAGTATTCAGCTTGTTCATATCCTTAAGCACCTGCACCGTAATGCTTACGGAAGTAGCGCTCAAGACAATCCCCAGAAACCATCCTTCATGCACTGAAAAACCAAAGGCTTCACCGACTCCAAAACCACAGAGCAAAGGCAAAATAATACCCCCGACAGCCACTGCTACCGCAGGCTTCCAGTTGCGCCGAAGCTGATCCAGATCCGTCTCCAGCCCGGCAATGAACATCAACAGCAACACGCCGATTTCAGACATATTATGAATCAGCGAATCATTTTGTACCCATCCCAAAACTGCCGGGCCCAGCACGATACCAGCGATCAGCTTCCCCAATACCGCAGGTTGACCGAGCTTAACCGATAAATGACCGGCTACTTTTGTAAACAATAGAATCAAAAGAAGATACAATATAAATTGCATAGGTTAATAACCTCCTTTTATTTAATCCTTGAACTCATTTGCGCATCATCTACAATTGAAGAAAACGGATAATCATAAAATGCAGAACAATCGTCCAAAATATGTGTCTGACCTTCAACAGACCACAACTCGCAAAATAAAAAGGGAAACCCGACATACAGCACAGGTTCCCCTAAAAAGACATAAAGGAGCCTTGGTGACAGGCTCCTCCGATAATTCATATATTCATTTGATGTTGTCGGTCATCCTTGCGCAAACAAGCAACTTTATCTTTTAATTATACCTCTTCTTTAAACCCCTGTAAACGTCATTGAGTCAACTTTTTGTTTTTTCCACATACCGGGCACAGTATTCATGCTGCAGCATACTCATCAAAATCGAATCGTGGTATTGATGATTGTAATATAGAGCATCCCGCTGCACACCTTCACGTTGAAAGCCTACTTTTTCATAGCAACGGATGGCCTGTTCATTAAAATCAAATACATTCAGCTCAATCCGATGCAGGTTACAAATACCGAATCCATAGCCTAGCATGAGCACAAGCGCTTCGGTGCCGTAGCCTTTACCTTGATTCCCCTGCTCATTGATCGCAATACGGATGTTGGCGCTGCGATTCAGGCTGTCCATATCCTGTAGCGCAATATCCCCGATGACACGATCATCTTCCTGAAGTGCAATGAGCAGCAGCAGGCTTGAGGAATCCTGTCCTTTAGCTTCTATATAACGAGCAATTTGCTCTTTGGTAAAGCTTCGCTGTGTGCCCGTCAGCCTCCGCACTTCCTGATGAAACAACGTATTATAATACAGCTCGGTGTCCTCCACGTTAATGGGACGCAAGTACACTCGTGATCCTTCAAGCAGTCGTGCCACTGGCGTTGCGGACGAATAATTTTCAGTCAACATGATCCCTCCTATGCTAAAAATATTGATGCTACAATAATATAAATTTCTTAAATGGAAGCAAACGATTACGCTAGATCGACATTTTGTTCAGTCGAAGGGGGAGGATCAGCAAGAGACTCGCGCCAAATTACAGATTGAAGCAGAAGTCCTGCCAAACCCAGGATCCCAACAGACATCCCGATCCAGACAAAAGCCGTTCCTACCCCTGCTATTCGGATCAATAATCCCCCGGTAAGCGGCGAAATGACCATGATCGCTCCAATCACGGTACTTTGAATACCGAAGACACGCCCCACCATATCAGCAGGGGTTTTGGCTTGTAATATGTAATTCTGGGTGATAATGTACAGACCATTCCCCACACCTAGCATAGCCCCGATCGTAAGCAGTACGGGTAGTCCTGTCCCGGGCTGCGCCCAGCCTAAAGCGGCAATCGCTCCGCCAATCAGCACATAGCCTCCACCGAGTCCCCAGCCTGCGCTTATACGATTCAAGCGATTAAGCACAAGCATACAACCAACAGCGCCAGCACCTATGGCGGAAACCAGCCAGCCAAGCAGCGATTCGTTGCCCGGTGCGAGCACTCGCAGCAACGTAGGGAACTGGTAGTCGATCATAAGAATGGCGATCAGGCCGAACAGCCCGAATATGAGCGTATGCAAAAGCATTCGACTGCGCCAAAGGAACGCCCAGCCTTCCCGCCACTGGCTGAAAAAACGGGATACATGAGCAGGCTCTCCCTGCGTCTTGGCATCATCAGCCCCATGCGCTGTAACCGATGCCAACTTTCCTAGCTGCTCGTCAGCAACCGCTTGCTGGTCTGTGCTGGCCAGCGCCGGACCGATTCCGCGCAGCGGCCAGAGCAAGAGGCCAGAGCAGAGGCGCAGCAGTGCATTTAGGATAATGCATGCTTGCGGGGACAGCACAGTCAAGGTCATGGCGCCCAGCAAGGGTCCCGCCACTTTTGAAGCCTGATTGACCAGGCCATTCAGTGAGGTTGCACGGAATAGGTCGCCACTGGCGACTACTGCACGAGTCAAACCTTGCTGTGACGGCATTTGGAATACGCCAGCCGCCGCGCGCAAGCCGAGCAAAGGCAACAGCCACACCGGACCAGGGACGGCGAGAATCGTCAGCGTCAATAAGGCGACAGCTACATCGCAGCCGATCATCAATCGGGCCTTATGTACCCGGTCGGCTAGCGTGCCTGCAATGGAACCAAGCAGCAGACCCGGTAGCGCCATAACTACCGGAATCAGCGCAATCAGCATCGGGTCAGCTTCCCAGCGATAAGCAACAAGCACCTGAATGGCGATAGCATCAAACCAATCACCAAAGGAAGCAGCCGTATGTGCCGCAAACATCCGCCGAAAACGACCGTTATGCCAAATGCTAGGCGTGGACTGCAATTCTTTCTTTTCCTTCATTTCTACTCACCCTGCTCTCATTATCTGCTTCTTTAGCAATAAGAACATTCTAACGGGCCTATATCAGAGGAAAATCAGACAGCTAAAAAAGTCAGGCCGCAGAAAGGATCTGCTCCAGCCAGTGCCTTAGCGCTGAACGTTGCAGTGTTAAACTGTTGTCCCGGTCAAGCTGATCGTATTGAGCCGCATACTTCTCTTCCAGCCTGGGATACGGGCCGCAAAGCTTTAAGAAACTTCGAATTTGAATAACCGCTTTGATTTTTAATAGCTCTTGTTTGGCCATATCAAGGGTGACCAGCCCCTCATCCATGAGCCGCTCGGCCTGGTCTACATCTCCAGTACGCAACAGCATAAGTCCGCGCAGCAAGCGATAACGGCCCAGTTCGCGCAAATACGGAGCCTCTGACAGCATGCCTTCCAGACGATCAGACAGTTCAGCAGCCTTTTCCATATGATTGGCAACCAGATGCATGTACATCTCCATGAGCGCAACTGGCATCACAAATTTATCGAGATCATCCCGCTCCATGATCATGAAGGTCAATGGCAGGCCTTCCTGTGCGCGTTCTGGTTGTCCATGTTCCACATAAGCCTCCAGAATATTGAGAATGCGTAATTCCCGCTCTTGTTCACTGGACAGCAATCCGCTGACGAGCGCACGTTCACAAAGGGCTAGCCCGTGATCCGTAACCGCTGCTGTGCCTGTATATAGCAGCAGCATCCAATACAAACGGTCTGCGGGTGCAAAATCCTCCTGCTTCAAGAACCAAGCCACATCTGCCTGTACAAAACGGGTATACATTTGATAAAAGGAGGACATTTGAAAACCCATCTGCTCCTGCTGGGCAGCTAGTGCTACGATGGAATTTCCCTGTCCCAACAGCTGGTATTTGCGGAATAGTCCATGTACGGCGTCTTGCACCTCCTGATCGTGCAAGGACGGATGGTTCTGTTGCTGCACGTCAGTCAGGGTCAAGCTGTAGCCATATCCTCTGACCGTATGAATACGGAGCCCATTCCATGACTTAAGTTTTTTGCGCAATCTATAGATATGATCATCCACTGTACGCTCCACTGGATATTCCAGTGGCCACACACGATCCAGCAGTTGTTCCCGGGTGAACACCTGATTCCGGTTATCGTATAAAAAGCGCAACAACGCAAACTCTTTAGCCAACAACATAACACGATCTGCATTATAGACCACGCTATAGCCATCTGCATCAAATTGCAGCCTGATCATCCACCTCGCCTCCGACATATCGTTTCTTGGCTGCACCTAGGCCTGTAAACATAAGCAGCACACTCAGGCACAAGAGTAAAAGCAGCGGAATTGTCCAGCCTTGTGTCGCATCATGCAAATAGCCGAACAGCGTCGGCCCAGTCGCTGCTAGCAAATAACCAAAGGATTGCGCCATACCTGACAGCTCTGCGGCCTGCTGCGGTGTGCGAGTCCGCAAATTAAAGAACATCATGACTAGCGGAAAAGCAAAACCACCTGCTATTCCAATACAAATAACCCAAACCACACTCCACTGTGTAGCCCCGAGCAGAAATCCACCTAAACCGATAAAATAGAGCACTGCCATAATCAGAACCAACATCCGCTGATCCTTCACTCGCGCCGCCCAAATAGGCACAATAAAGGTAAATGGCATTTGTGAAAATTGCAGCACAGACAGCATCCATCCCGCAGTCTCTGAATCCATTCCCTGTCCGCTCATCATTTCGGGAAACCAGGCAGCAGGAACATAGAAGAGGGCAGATTGCAGCCCCATGAACAGCGTCACCTTCCAAGCCAACGACGATTTATACACATTCACCGTTCGGGCAGATACTGCCGCTTGATTAGCCGTTCGGCGCGCCTTAAGGAGCTGCGGCACCCAGAGTAAAATACCTAGGACACCGACAATCGCCCAAATCCCCAAAGCACCGCGCCAGCCCATTCCTCCGTTCAGAGCCAGCGGTATACTCAGACCGGATGCTGTTGCAGCGACCACATTCATGGATACGGAATATACGCCGGTCATTAGTCCGCTGTTGCGGGGAAATTCCTCTTTGATCAAACTGGGCAGCAAAACATTGCACACAGCAATAGCCAGTCCCAGCATCGCAGTCCCGACAAATAATGCAGTCACCCCCAGCGTCGAGCGCACTACAATACCTGCGGTCAACAGCAGCAAGGCCGCAAAAATAATAAGGGAAGACCCGAAGCGCCGCGACAGTTTGGCTACAAAAGGCGACAACAGTGCAAAAGCAAGCAGCGGGAACGTCGTTAACAGACCACTTAGTGTATTCGAAATATGCAAAGAATCCTTAATCAAACCGATAAGGGGTCCTACCGAAGTAATCGAGGCGCGCAGATTGGCACCTACCAGGATGATCCCTGCGGCAAGCACCCAAGGACCTGCATGCCACAACGATTTGTATACCAAAGCTCGTTGGTGTTGCTGTGAACTCATCTCTCCATTCTCCAATCCATTCTGTATTATGCTCAAAGGCTCCAACCAAGTGTAACGGCTGGAGCCTAGGCAATTTTTATCTCATTAAATTATAAAGGCATTCGTGCCATATGCATAGGACGGATCGACACAACGCCCCAAATCTTCATATTCAGCTTACAGGTTCATCAAACAAATAAAAGCTGCCTGAAAGGACAAGTTCCTTTTGAGGCAGCTTTCAGTTCATAGCTTCGATGTGATTGGCGCTGATTAACGTACCAGCCAGCCGCCATCCACCGCCAAGATATGACCATTCATGTAGTCCGAACCCTGACTGGCGAGGAAAACAACAACCCCCATCAGGTCAGACGGATCACCCCAACGACCCGCAGGAATACGTGACAAAATCTCTTGATTGCGATTCTCATCCGCACGAATTGGAGCCGTGTTCGCCGTAGCAATATAGCCAGGGGCAATCGCATTAATCTGAACGTTATGAACCGCCAGTTCGTTCGCAAATGCCTTGGTTATGCCAGCCACTGCGTGCTTACTTGCTGTATACGGCGGAACGAACTTACCGCCCTGGAAAGCAAGCATAGAAGCAACATTGATAATCTTCCCGCTTTTTTGCTCTACCATTATCTTCGCCACTTCCTGGCTCAAATGGTATACAGCATTCAGGTTGATTTCCATAACAGCGTCCCAATCTTCATCTTTATACTCCAGCAAAGGAGCGCGGCGGATCGTACCCGCGTTATTGACAAGGATATCAATTTTGCCAAATTCCTTGACACACTCTTCTACAAGTTTTTTAATGGATGCTTTTTCAGTCAGGTCAGCCTGGTGAAAAGCAAACTTCACACCCGTTGGCTCCAGCAGACGTCTTGTTTCTTCATAATCATCATTGTTAGCTACAATGAACAGGTTTGCGCCTGCCTTGGCCAAAGCTACGGAATATCCTTGACCTAATCCACTGTTGCCCCCTGTTACAATCGCTGTTTTACCTTTTAGACTGAAAAAATCCAATGAAAAATCGTTCAGACCCATGCCTACGCCTCCATCACAAATTAGTATAAATACCTATATTTTCTGAAGCCTACAACGCTGCACGTACTTCTTTGTATTTAGCCACATAACGTGCTGCATTTTCGGTGATCAAGTCGTAGCGACCTTCCTTGGCTGGAGCCGTCAAATTGCCTCCAATTCCCACGGCCACACAGCCGTTACGCAGCCAGGTTTCCATATTATCCAGGTCAACGCCACCAGTTGGCATAATCTGCACGTGAGGCATTGGCCCTCTCACGGCCTTAACAAAGTCCGCCCCCATCGTATTGCCCGGGAACAACTTCACAACATCACTACCCAATTTCATGGCTTCCTTGATCTCATTCAGCGTCATGCAGCCAGGCATATAAGGAATCGCATACAAATTGCATAGCTTCGCTGTTTCTTCTTCAAAAGAAGGACTTACGACAAATTCTGCTCCGGCCAGAATAGCAATTCTTGCCGTCAGTGACTCCAGTACAGTTCCTGCACCAATAACGGCCCGATCCTTAAATTCGTCTCTCAATCTTCGAATGACCTGATCCGCATCTGGCGTGGTAAACGTAAGCTCAATATTATCCAAGCCGCCTTCAATACAGGCTTTGGACATTTGATACGCTTCCT
Organism: Paenibacillus sp. ALE2; assembly: GCF_054113385.1. Taxonomy (NCBI): domain Bacteria; kingdom Bacillati; phylum Bacillota; class Bacilli; order Caryophanales; family Paenibacillaceae; genus Paenibacillus; species Paenibacillus sp. ALE2. The sequence goes on along the minus strand of NZ_CM134213.1, from coordinate 1,895,596 downwards.
CCGCTGTGTTTCCCCGAATGACTGCGACAACACCAACCGAAGTAATATGTTCCAAAACTTTCTTTTTCGTCATGTTCCTGATCCTTTCCACGAATGGGATGACCATGGTTCCTCAGCTGCTTGCAGGTCTACGTTCCAATACAATGATTAACGCAACTCGCTCATGGCTACCTGATCCATGTCCTTGTATGTTTTATTTTCACCGGCCATGCCCCAAATGAAGGTATAGCTGCCTGTAGCTGCACCGCAATGGATAGACCAAGGCGGAGAAATAACGGCTTCATCATTTTTCATGACCAGATGGCGTGTTTCGTTCGGCTCACCCATCAGGTGGAACATTCTGGCGTTTTCGTCCAGTTCAAAATAGAAATACACTTCCATGCGACGGTCATGAACATGTGTCGGCATGGAGTTCCACACACTGCCGTTCTCCAACGTGGTCATCCCCATAACCAGCTGGCAGCTTTGAATGCCTTCGTCATGGATAAAGCGACGTAACGTACGGTTATTGGCAGTTTCTTGCGAACCCAGACTTTCAGACGGCACATCGGCAAAAGACTGCTTCGTCGTTGGATACGTGGTATGAGCCAAGGCTGAAACGATATAAAATTTCGCAGGCTTTTCGCTGGAATCGCTTTCAAAGATCAACTTCTTAGCACCTTTACCTACGTAGAGACAGTCTTTTGTGGCCAGCTCGTAAGTTTCACCATCCACCTTGACCGTACCGCTGCCGCCGACATTAAAAACACCCAGTTCACGGCGTTCCAGGAAAGTTTCCGCTTTGATTTGATCGCTACCTTCCAGTGCAACAGATTTATTCACGGGATGAATGCCCCCGATAATGACACGATCTTCATGCGTATAGACCAGCTTTACTTCCTCAGGTACAAAAAGCTCCTGGATCAGATAGTGCTGACGCAACTCTTCAGTCGTAAAATGCTTGGCATGTTCGGGATGAGTTGAATAACGCATTTCCATAAAAACATTCCTCCTGTTTAGATAAACTTTTTTATCAACGGAATTGTTATAAAAGCGGTTTCTAACTCTACTTCTTAGCTAGAATTGTAATAATTATCTAAGAGTGTGTCAACCCAAAACTTCATCATTCCTAGAAAAAGCCTTAATATTCGCGGATTTTTATACGATTTTTACCTTTTGATAAACAAAATCATATTTTTTTATCTACATTGCCCAAAAAGTTTTTAGCAAATATATCAACTTACTCATTGTGAAAAACCGATTTATGTGATAATTTCATTTTATTCAAGTGGTGCATACGCTTACAGATTTAGTTTACTAAACATAAGGAGGAATTCAAATGACCGCAACATTGGATGCTGTTACCTTTGGAGAATCCATGGCTATGTTTTACGCCAATGAAGCAGGCTCTCTGGATGAGGTGCGTTCATTTACCAAAGCGCTGGCCGGGGCGGAGACGAATGTTTCGGCCGGTTTGTCGCGTTTGGGGCTACGAGCTGGACTCGTGACCAAGCTCGGCGAGGATACGTTCGGCAAGTTCATTGCCGATGCACTGCGTCAGGAGAAGATTGACACCCAAAATGTCATGTTTACCAAAGACCACTCTACTGGGATGCTGATTAAATCCAAAGTTACCAGCGGCGACCCTGAGGTCGAATATTTTCGCAGGCATTCCGCCGCTTCCACACTGAGCATTGCTGATTTTAACGAAGCTTACTTTGCTGGGGCTCGCCACCTGCACTTTACAGGTATTTCTGTCGCACTTTCCCCTGAATGCCGCGACTTCGCTCGACATGCGAAGCAGTTTATGAAAAAGGCAGGCAAAACCGTATCCTTCGATCCTAACCTCAGACCCAAGTTATGGCCTGACACACAAACGATGGTGGAGGCGATTAACGAAGCATCCGAGGGTTGCGATTGGCTGCTGCCAGGCATCCATGAGGGTAAAATACTAACAGGCTATACTTCGCCTGAAGACATCGCTTCGTTCTACCTTGATCGCGGCACCTCGCTGGTGATCATCAAGCTGGGAACCGAAGGCGCCTATTACAAATCCGCAGATGCAGAGGGATATGTCAAGCGTTTCCGCGTAGATCATGTCGTGGATACTGTCGGCGCAGGTGACGGCTTTGCCGCAGGTGTGATCAGCGCGCTGCTGGAGGGATTACCCCTGGCTAAAGCGGTCAAGCGTGGTAATGCACTTGGTGCGCTGGCGGTCATGTCCGCTGGAGACATGGACGGCTATCCGACACGAGCCGAATTGGAAGCTTTTTTGCTCAGCGCCAGCACGAATTAGTCTGGGCTCATTCCCCGCATAACCTTCACCGCTACGAGCGCAAGCTCAACAAGGCCGCATCCAAGTCAGCCTTAACTTCCAATAGCCCGTATTCACATTTGTGTGACCTGAGCAGCATGCGCATACTCAGGTCACACAAAGGAATACGGGCTATTTTTATAATATGTGGCATGGTGCTCATCTACAGCGTTTTGACAGATTCTCCTCGATTGATATCCGGCACAAATCGGTAAATAATCGGAACCGACTCGCCGCCTTCCTCAATGCTGGACAACAACGTTTTTGCCGCCTGTTTCCCCATATCTGCAATCGGTTGTGTAATGGTCGTAATTGGCGGATTGTAAATATGAGCAAACTCCGCATCGTCAATCCCAATAATGGACAGCTCTGCCGGAATGCGTATACGGCGGGCATTCACATACTTTAACGCCTCAGCCAACACGATATCATTCCCGGCCAACAGTGCAGTCGGCGGCTCCGGCAGTTGGAACAGCTCCTTCAGCGTCTGCTGGATTTCTTCTCTCGGCACGCTGTGCATATATTCTTCACGAAATGGCAAGCCATGCTCCTCCAGCGCCTTCTTATATCCGCTGAGCCGCTCCACTCGTGGAGTAATCCGATTCAAGCCAAGGGGCAAGGTAATCAACGCAATTCGTTCATGCTTGTGAGCCACAAGTTCCTGAATCGCCAGCTTAATCGCCATTTCGTTATCCAACAGCAGGCTACGTGTATTGACACCGTCCACCAAGCGGTCCAAAAACACCAATGGATATTTTTCACGAATGAGCTGGTTGTAAATGTCTGCATGCTTTCCTGTCGGGAAAATGATTAAGCCATCCACTTGACGGGCCTTGAGCATCTCAATATACTGACTTTCCTTGTCGGGGTTTTCATCGGCGTTGCAAATAATCACCTGTATGCCAAAGCGCTGCAATTCCTCCTCAATCGCACGGATAGACTGAATCGACAGCGTATAATCAATGTTGGCTACAATGACTCCCACCATAAACGTCCGGTTTTGCTTCAAGCTGCGGGCTAGCCCGTTAGGCTGATAGTTCAGCTCTTGAATAACCTCGGCGATCCGGTCTTTGGTTTGGTCGCTCATATATTTATATCGTTTGTTCAGAAATTGCGAGACAGTGCTTTTAGACACTCCCGCCTTCTGGGCAACATCTTCAATCGTCGGCTTCTTCATCGGTACACTCCTTGTCTTTCATGTACTGCGTTAGTGCAACAAAAGTATATCTTTCTTTTAGTAAATTTACCATACTTCTATTTATGAATGCCATTATGATATATTCTGAGCTTAAAACTTACCTGTGGCGCCACTGCGCGTTTTTTTCATATACAGTTTCTGGTTCTCTGCTATTTCCTCTCTATGCAGCAAAAAGAGGCAGCTCAAGATGTTCTCTTGAACTACCTCCACGTATACAACTCTATCGAAAAGCTAGATTCTAGCTAACCCGAATTATTACTTGGATTAGTGCGCCGGAACAGGCGTTGCAGGCTGATCTGTTGTATCGTGCTCGACCAGCGAATGCTTCTCCCATAACCGGCTTCTCCAGCGGGCATACATGATGACAGCACGAGTCCATTCATCAGCAGCAATCGCCAGCCATACACCAGCCAGTCCCATATCCAGCTTGAATACCAGCAGATAACCCAGCGGCAAGCTCATGCAGACCATGGAGATCAGGCCCATAAAGACCGGGAACTTGGCATCTCCAGCAGCACGCAACGAGTTAATAATGACGATATTCGTCGTCCGGCCAGTTTCCAGCAGAATGCTAAGTAAAATAACCTGTGCACCCAAACGAATAATCTCAGGGTTTTCCGTAAACAAACCGAGCAAGGGTACACGGAAAAAGATAACTATCGCATCAATGATCACAGTCACGAGCAGCGCCCATTTCACACTGCTCAATACACGTTTATAAGCCGTATCCTTCTCTCTGGCTCCCACGAGTCTTCCCACTACGATAGCTGTTCCCATACCAACTGCCATACTGAACAAATAAATATAGCTCGAAATATTATTGGCATATTGACGTGTCGCCATTGCTTCTGCGCCCAGATAGGTCACGTACAGTGTGAATATGAGCTGACACGACTGATACATGATGGACTCCAGCGCGGATGGTACACCAATACGCAATATTTTTGAGATAAATTTTTTGGATAAATGGACGTAATATTTCCACTCGACACGGACCTCAGTTACCCGGTACATCAGCCAGAAGAAGATCAAGAGACAAATAAAGCGGCTACCTACTGTAGAAATAGCAGCACCCTCTACACCGAGTGCAGGCATTCCCCAATGTCCCAAAATCAAAACATAGTTGCCGACCACGTGGATCACGTTCATAAAAACCGATACATACATCGTTTCTTTGGTAAAACCGTGCGTACGAATGGTCGCCGCCAGCGAGTTAATCAATGCCTGAAGGAAAATGGCCCCCCCGACGATACTCATATAGGATTCCGCGTAAGTCAGAATATCACCCTGGACATTCAGCCATTGCAACATATGAGTACCAAACACAAGAAAAATGACGCTTAGCAAAAGACCTACCATTAAATTCAGAGTAATGGCCGTACCCGTCACCTGGGCCGCTTCGACTAGTTTCTTAGAACCGATATATTGAGCTACGACGATAGCAGCGCCGTTGCCGATAACCTCCAGTACAAGGATAGCGATTGAAATAATTTGATTGGATGCGCCCACACCCGACACTGCATTATCAGATACAGAGCTGAGCATGAATGTATCGACGCTTCCCATTAGCATAAACAGGAACAATTCAAGGAAAATAGGCCATGTCAAACGGAACAAATTCAGTTCCTTGGCTTCGGACAATACCGAACCATTTTTTAGTGCTCTGGTTGTCATTCATTCACCTTTCTTCATAGAATATTTAACGATCAAAGGGTATGTTAGCACAGTCATTCTGAAAATACATCCCGTTTACGTAAAATGATTTGAAAAATGCGTAAGAATTCATTTATCACTCTCTTTATAATTGATTATCGAACTTTATTGAAATAGATTGTTGCAAGAATATATCCATAATCCGGTATTTTCGACGTAATTCTAAGCTAAAGGGTATAATAGATTAAGAGTTTGTGAGCATTGCCGCTGACAGGCTGTGCAGATTGTTGTATGCTGCATAAGCATAATTTGTATATTAGAGATGGAATATATAGACCAATCATAAGCTTAAACGGTAATAAAGGAGGCTTTTACAGATGACTCAGTCATTTCATGCCCTTGTCGTCGATCAGACGCAGGACGGTGAAGTTCAAGCAGAAGTGCGTTCTTTGGAAACTGACAGTTTACCTGCTGGAGAGGTATTGATTCGTGTCGCTTATTCCAGTATCAACTATAAAGACGGGCTTGCCGCCCGCAAGGATGGCAATATTGTCAAAGCCTATCCATTCGTACCCGGCATAGATTGCTCGGGGACTGTCGTCTCCTCGGAGGATAGCCGCTTTAGCGAGGGACAAGCGGTACTCGTTACAGGCTACGGGCTGGGTGTGTCTCAATTCGGAGGATTCAGCCAATACGCGCGTGTGCCTGCGGACTGGGTAGTTCCGCTTCCAGACGGACTCACGCTGAGAGAGGCGATGATTTTCGGGACAGCCGGATTTACCGCAGCCTTGTCGTTATATCGGCTAGAGCAAAACGGCGTTGCACCGGAGAAGGGCAAGGTACTCGTCACCGGAGCAACGGGTGGCGTAGGCGGTGCAGCCATTGCCTTGCTGCACAAGAGGGGCTACCATGTCGTAGCCAGCAGCGGCAAAGCCGAATCGCATGATTACCTCAAGGCGCTCGGGGCAGCCGAGGTTATTTCGCGTGAGGAGGTCTACGACGGTGCCGAGAGCATCCGACCGCTAGGCAAGCAGCTTTGGCAAGCGGCTGTAGACCCTGTAGGCGGAAAGCCGCTCGCTTCGCTGCTTAGCCAGATCGCCTACAACGGCTCTGTTGCCGTGAGCGGCCTGACAGCAGGCACCAAGCTGCCTACGACGGTGCTACCGTTTATTTTGCGCGGTGTAAATCTGCTGGGCATAGACTCTGTCTTTTGCCCCTATGACACCCGCGTAGCGATCTGGAAGCAGCTCGGCAGTGACTGGAAGCCGGAGCAGCTGGAGCAGCTGGAGCAGCTCGTTGAGCGCGAAATTGGCTTGGCTGACCTGCCAAGCGCGCTCGAAGACATCCTGGCAGCCCGCTCACAGGGTAGAACGATTGTACGGCTAGCTGATTAAGCGGGATTATGCCCGCAAGCTATCCGTTAGCGTGTTTTTGCCCCGAAGGAGTGCTCATCCCGTAGGGGCTAGCAATGAAACATATAAGAAGCCTGTAAATCTGCAGTTTTGAGATTACAGGCTTCTTTTTTTGTGTGGTACATTGGAGAAAAAGTGGACACATTCGAAGCGGACGATCTATTTTTCACAACCAAATGAACCTTTTGAGGACTCCAGTTGTTATATAGGTAAACTGCACGAGAAAGGAGAGCCATCATTGCAAAGTAATCGAGAGTTGTTTGATCTATATCAACGGGATGTATACCGAACCTGCTATTACATGGTCCATAATGCCTCGGATGCAGAGGATTTAACGCAGGAAGTGTTTATTACTCTGTTTCGCAGTAATCGCGAGCACATCGAGCAACTAAAAGCCTGGATCATGAAAGTTACGGTCAATCATTGTCTGAACCATCTTAAACGCCAAAAAAGCCTGCATTTGAAGGTAGCGGCTAATCCCCATCTCTTTACTGGAACAGAAGGCAAGCCTGTGGACAGGCAGGTGGAGGAACGCGAGTCGGCTGAGGAATGGGCCATTTACATGAACCGCCTTCCGGCCAAAATCCGTGCTGTGCTGACACTTCGCTATATGCATGATTTCACGCTAGCGGAAATATCGAAACTGCTGGAAATCCCGCTGGGAACCGTCAAATCCAGGACACACAAAGGACTAAAATTAATGGAGCAAATACTGCGGGAGGCTGGTGCACAGATTCCCAAGCTGGAAGGAGAGAACTATGAACAACGTAGAAAAGGTATTGAAGCGTAAGCTAAATGAAGATTCGGAAATAGCCTATCCTGACTTCGATGAGATGTGGAACCGGATGGAACAGGCAGGATATACTGCCCCTACGCTAACCGATGCTTCCGATTCATTCACTCCACACCAACATAGAAATTGGCGCAAAATAGCCATCGCTGCCTCCCTGAGCGCACTTCTCGTTGCCGTTCCCGTCTATGCTGCCATTCATTATAACTGGGGCAATTTGCTGCACGGGAGAAGTGGAATTGAGACGGCGTTAGCTCAAGACCTGGGGCAACCGTTAGGACAGTCTGTCACCAAAGACGGGATAAAGCTGACGTTGCATACCGCTATTGTCGATGAGAACCGAACTGTAATTCTGTACAGCCTGGATGTCGGAAAACGCGCAGACAACGAGTTTTGGAATGTCAAAGGGATATCGCTTAAAAATGCTGCGGGAAAAAGTAGTGAAGGGGAATATAGCTTCCAACAATGGGATGAGAAAAACCAACGCTATAACGGCTACTTTGAAAGCGATTGGACACCGCAGCAAGAAACAGAAAACGTGCGGCTGACCGTGGATCATATTGAGCTTACCAGCGTTCAGGAATTGGATTTGCCGCTTGATATCACATCGCCTCAGAAACAGACTTTCAGGCTAGATCGTAACGGTCTACAAGATATGAAGGTACAGGTATTCGAACAAGGTAAGGACAAGCTGATGCTGTCATCAGCAATTACCTTCGATTCCTCCATACCAAAAGAATGGGACAATCCGCAAATTATTGCCTACAAAGATGGGAAGCCTGTGAACCCCCAATCTGGAGGGACATTTGGTACACCCGGTGAGAACGGAGAATACACAGCCCAGCAGTATTTTACTAAAGGGGATATACCAGAAGGGCAGACTACTTTTAAACTGCAATATGCACAAACGGAGAAAAGTATACATGAACCCCTAAACTTTGACCTGCAGCTAAGCAAGAAGAAAATGGAGAGCGGGACGATTAAAAGTGTGCTGAATACCCCCTTGGAGAACGGTAATCCGAATTTCATGCTGGAACAAATGATTGTGACACCGACACAAATCCGTGTCACGATCAGAAGCGAAAAGAAATTCGCCATGTTGCCTTATCAAAAATATTTTCTTTCTGTGAACGGCACAACGTTAGAGGGTAATCGTTGGTCTTCACCAGATCAGGACCACGATCTGAATACGATCCGTTTTGAACGGCCGGCCCATCTTGCGATTACCCGAGATACTCCCATTACTTTTACAGGCAAATACAAGGTTACGACTCATTCGGATGACAAAACGCCGCAGCATTTGACTGATATTTCTGAGCAAAAGCAGACGATAACGACGCAAATCGGCGGCTATCCTGTGAAGTGGACCTACTACAAACAAGGAGCAGATTTATTCGTAGAAACCGAAAGTGAGGATACTCACTTTGGAGGGATCAACCAGACGCATATGGGTCTGGGGAAAGAACGGATGATTGGCAAGCCGATCACAGCCAACTTCGCCGGAGACGGCAATAATAAGGCAGTGGATGTCTACAAGAACTTCAAGGGAAAGGAAGCTTCTATTTATATGTTCTACTATACAACGGACGAACCTGAAGCAGAGACGAGCGTACCCTTGCAGCCACTGACTAGCAACAGCCAAGCATCTAAATAACCATGCTATAAAAAGAGGGTTCTCTATACCTGTGTGATTCGCAGTATAGGGACCCTCTTTTTACTTGCCTAGTAAGGCACAGCCCGCTTGAAGCTGTTGTATTCTCATCTTATTTTACAGAACCTTGCGTAACACCATTAATAATCCATTTTTGTGCAATCAGATAGACAATAATCATCGGCAGCAAGGCCATCAAGTACGAGGCAAAGGCCAGATTAAAGTCAGTATTGAACTGTCCCTGGAACACATACTGGACGAGCGGCAATGTATATTGCTCCGCATCGCTGATAATAATGAGCGGCAGCAAAAAGTCATTATATGTGGACAAACAAGTGAGAATCCCCACTGTAGCACTAATCGGCGCCATCAGCGGAAATATAATACGCCAAAATGTCCCCCATGTCGTCGCACCATCTACCGTGGCTGCCTCTTCCAATGCCACTGGAATCGAACGAATATAACCGACATACACGAAGACATTAAACGCCAAGCCATACACCGTATGCAGCACAATGAGACCCAACAGATTGGTCATATGCAGCCCCGAGGCCAGCTTTACAATCGGCAGCATGATGATCGGGAACGGAATAAACATGGCGCTGACAAAGTAAAAATATAATCCTTTGAAAAAACGCCGCTGCATATTGCGAGCAATGGCATAAGCAACCATCGAGTTGGTGAGCAAAGTGAGTATGACCGTCGATGTTGTCACCATCACACTATTCTGAAAAGCACTGAAAAAATGGGTCATTTCCACTGCACGACTAAAATTTTCCCAATGCAGCTCCGTCGGAAAGGCAAAGGCGGAATGCGCCATCTGCTCGGGATTTTTGAGTGCAATCGTCACCGTCATATAGAGGGGAAACAGGATAAATATTGTCCCCAACGCTACCAGAATCAGCACAGGCCAGTTGGTACGTCTGCTTGTTTTCATCAGTTATCCATCTCCCTTCTCTGGAGGAATCGCAGCTGTAAGATGGAAATGATCGCGATCACAATAAAGTAAATCACAGAGTTAGCTGACTGATAGGCAAATTCTCCTCCTCTAAAGCCTCCGGTGTATATCAGATGAGAAATCGACTGCGTGGCCCGTCCCGGTCCGCCGTTCGTCAAGGCCACGATCTGATCGAATACCATTAGGGAATTTTTCATCGCCAATACCATATTGATCGTAAAAAATGGAGCAATCAACGGAAAGGTAATGCTCCAGAATTCACGCCATTTACCTGCACCGTCCAGGTTGGATGCCTCATACAGACTGGTCGGAATTGTTTGCAGCCCTGCCAGATAGAGAATCGTATTAAAGGCAATGCCCTGCCATACGGCTACAATGACCACCCCCACCCAAGCCAACTGCTCGCTACCCAGGATGTTGGTCGATAGTGAGCCAATGCCCAGGTTCTGCCCCCAGATCGTAAATACGTTCGAGAACAGGTAATTGAATATGTAACCTACAATTAATACGCTCAAAATATTAGGCAAAAAATAAATTCCTCGAAAGAAATTACGGAAACGTATTTTAGCGTTCAGCCCCATGGCAATCAACAAGCTGAGAATATTAATCGCAATGGTAACCACAATCGCAAATTTGAAAGTAAACCAGTAAGCATTGCCCACATTGTCGTCCTGAAACAAATTAATATAGTTCTTAAATCCGACAAAGTGATACTGATGCCCGAATCCGTTCCAATTGGTAAGCGAATAATAAAAACCCTGCAAGGCAGGTAAGGTCAAAAATACAAAAAACAATAGCACCGCCGGCACCGTCATCCAGTAAAAAGTCGTCAGTCGCTTATTCATGTCTCATCCTCCTCCCCTATCGGCGGTTAGCTACCTTATTCCACTCACGGTCGAGCTTGGCTAGATAGGCGTCGATATCTCCATTTTGCAGGAAAGCCTGCACAATAGAATTCAATTGGACTGCTTTGGGAATATAATGATCGGCAAAATCAATGACACGGCCTGATTTAAAATACGGCAACAACTCTGCCACACTCGGGTCATCCTGTGTGACTCCCTTCACCGCTGAAAACAACGTTTGTTCCGTAATGTATTGCTTACTGTTCTCTGGCTTCAATAGGAAGGCAATGAACTCTTCAGCTTCCTTTTTATGCGGGGTGCTTTCCGAAACAGCTAATAGCGTATCTATCCCAGACACTAGCTTGACCGCCTTTTCGTCATTCCCTGTGGGGAACGGGAAAAATCCGAGTTCCACTTTCGGGTTAGCTTTGCGGATTTCAGATATAGCCCACGAGCCCTGAATGTACATCAGTCCCTGCCCGTTAGCGAAAGCACGATTCCCGTCAGCATAGTTTTTGCCAAAATTATCACTATGTCCGTATTTCAGCAGCTCCAGCTGCTTTTCCGCAACCTCGCGGTACTTGTCCTGAAAGGTGACCTGATTCTCACGCCGTTGCAGGAAAAAATCAATACCCACCAAATTTGGACCCAGTGCATTAAAAGGGAGGTTCGTTTGCCAATCATCTTTATATGTAAAATAGAATGGGATCTTGCCAGCGGCCTTGATTTTTTGCGCCGTTGCAATCAGTTCATCCCATGTTTTGGGCACCTGTAATCCCATTTCCCTAAAAAGCTTTTTGTTGTACATCACACCATTCGCATTCGCAGCATAAGGAATTCCATACACAGGATCGACCCCGGTCACATCCTTAAGCATTTTGAGGTAAATCGGGTCCACCGTACGTGGTAATTCTGTATTTGCCAGATCCGTAAAAATACCGCTTTGCGCCAAAATGGAGTAGGTATCTGTGGCCCCAAGCCCCACAATGTCAGGTACATCGTTTTTGACAACCCGTGTCAATAGCACCGTTTCTGCCTCTGGCGGGTTGACCTGTGTCACTTCAATACCAGGATGCTCCTGATTGAATTGAGCGATCAGCTTATCGAATGAACCCTTAGCCTCCGGCTTATTTTGGAAAAACTCAATTTGCACCTTGCCTGAAGCATCGCCCTTATTGCATGCGCTTACAACGATCGTTAGCAGCAGGATCGCCGCTAGTGCAGACAGCCTCTTGACCCCATTCCACATGCTCATACCTCCTTTTCCCCTATGTCAATCTATGCGGGACTAGACAATTAATACCCGTCCCTGGCGAAAAAGAAACGATACCGTAGAGGCAAACGCCTTCCCGAAGTCCAACACCGTTCGTATTAAAAAAAGATCCAGCTAACCTTCAAACGGTCGCGTGGATCCCTTTCGCTTTTATAATGTTCGGGTTACAAAGTCTTATTTCTAAACAATCTTCTTTTGCCATCGTGTAAAACTAATAATCATGCAGGCTATAATCATTCCTCCTGCACACATCCAAAATTCAAATGAGTTGTCAATCCTTAGAGCAAGCAATATTTCTCGAAATGGGTCCATTAACATAATGAGTGGCCTAAACAACTCGAAGAGAAATACGGATAAGATAAGAATCACTATATAGGCAAATAACGGCCGTGACACAAACAAACACACAACGCTACTCAACATGAGCTTTACCAGACAAACCAGCGTTAATACCAAATAAAACCCAAGTATGTAGGGGATAGCGTCCGACCGGAAAGAGGCAACGGATGACCCATATTTAAAAAAAGTAGAGCTGTGCGGAAAAAACAACCATCCAGCGATTACACCTATAAGCAAGCTTGTCCCCATAAAAATGACCGTTATGGCTGATAGTGCTAGCAACTTGGCAAGCCAAAACTGAAAACGTCGATACGGTCGTAACACATATAGCCTATAGGCTCCAGAATAGAGATCCCCGCTTAATTGGTCCACATACAGAATGGGCAGGATTGCTGTAATGAGAAATAAAGCAACCTCACTCATCATCAGCCACGGCAGATTGAGATTATTTACGACCACAGTTCCTTCACCAAAACGTAAGACCTTCGTACCCGTTACTTTATGGCTCCATATAATTGCGATCACGATTAATATATAGGCTATATATAATAAAAGACTGGATTTGCGATTCCAAATTCGTTCCATTTCACTTCGCCATATTCCTAGCACGAGGAAATCCCCCTAATACAGATAATCATCGGTCACAAACCGGCGGTAAGCCCCCCAAGTAAAAAAGATAAGATATAGACTAACCACGGTGATAATCGCTCCATTCACAGACAAATTCCCCATTAAGGACCTATCTAGTCCTGTATGCTGCATATATGGAACAATCATAAATGCAATCACATTGTATAAGTAGGGGATATGAGAAACCAAAGCGGCCAATTTTAAATACAATGAATCAAACAACAGTGAGCCCAGATTGTATACCATACAAAAACCGATTGCATACGTTACACTCTTACTGTACATCGCGACAAAGCAGTAAAAGGAGCTTATTGCCAATAATGAGGCAAGTGCCCAACCATAGTATTCAAGCATCTGTAGTCCCTGAGATCCAGACAGTCCCGCATCACTTATATCATATGAAAGAGTCCATACTTCAACGATCACCTGCGAGGATACTGCAAATGCCATGAGAAGAAGCAAGATAGAAGTATTCAAAACCAACAACTTACCCCAGAAAATCTGACCGCGGGTAAATCGGCGCATAAACAACAAGCGCAGTTGCCCGCTTCGAAATTCCTCTGTGTATACAGCAGCCGCTAAAACAGCCACAGCTATATTACATGCTAAAAACAAATTCTCACGCAGACCCGTAACGACAAAGTTTAGGGATAATACCTCTACAGGAATCTTCATCGTGCGCAAGAAATATACTCCTGTCGAACAGGCTAGCATTGGTGTACATAATACCATGAGCCAGAACCACTTTCGTCTCCATAATCTCTCGAACTCGCTGTATACTAATAACTTCATAGTCCCATTAATCCCATAAAGGCATCCTCCAGACGTTGGCCTTCCTTTATCAGCTGATCAGCGGGCCCCTGCCAAACTAGCCTACCCTCTTTAATTACAATGAGTTCATCGCACATCTGTTGCAATTCATCCAGTAGATGACTGGAGATAAAAAAGGCATAATTCGCAGAATCACGCAGCTGAAGCACAATATCTCTCAGCTCTCTCATCCCCATGGGATCAAGACCGTTGGACGGTTCATCCAGCAGCAGAAGCTCAGGAGCGCCCAGCATGGACTGCGCAATACCTAGTCTTTGCTTCATTCCCAGCGAGTAGGTTTTCACCTTGTCATCCCCCCGCTTTTCCAGCCTCACCTTTGTAAGCAACTCTTCGATATGTATCTCCCGATCTGAGGGCGCAATTTCAGAATGTAGCCGTGACAAGTTGCGCAAAACCTGCCTACCTGTCATGTAATCAAAAAAGACTGGAGATTCAACAATGGCCCCTACCTTGCATAACGCCTTTTCCCGATCAGTGTACACATCATATGAAGCTATCTTTACAGAACCGCTGGTTGGCTGCATTAATCCGGTCATGATTCGCATCATTGTAGTTTTACCCGCCCCATTAGGCCCAATAAATCCATATATCTTTCCTTTTTGAAGCTTAAAGGAAACACGATCTAACAAATACCTTTTTCCCATTTTTTTCGTCACCTGGCTGACCTCCAGCAAGGAGTCCGACATACTATTTCCCCCATTCATAACGAATCGTAAAATAGTTGCAACGCGGGCATTGGATATATAAGATTTCTATTGACGACACAAACTTCAGTTAACAATGATCCACATTAACCATACAGTTTAAAAAATACCACATGTTGCGAAATGTAAAAGGTTCGCTTTATATGTAAAATAAAATATAAATAATTTATAAATGTCATTTAATATAATAGATGGTTATTAATTTTGGCGTTAATGCCTTTACCATACAAAAATAGCCCCTCGGCAGACGCGCTACCTCAGGGCTATTCTTTATGCAAATATACGTTGCCTATCTTCAGCAACCAGCCTATCACTTACTCTAGTTCAACCCACTCGCCGAGCAACGTGTCCAGCTCCGCTTGCAGTCGCTCACGCACGTCCCACAGCTCCGCCATGCGCGCTGTGTCGCTGCTTGTGCCGAGCAGTTCCAGCTCGGCATCTGTCGCCGCCAATGCTGCTTCCTTGGCGGCAATCGCCCGCTCCAACCGCTCGCGGGACACAGCGGGTGGGCGGGACGGCTTCGCGGACTTCGCTCCGCGTGCCCCACTCCGGGCATCGGACGCCCCCAAGCGACCTGCCGCCCCGGAGCGAGCACGGCTCGCATCGGCTCCGGTAGTCGCCCCTGTCCGCGCAGCCGTTCCCGCATCATTGCTCGCTGCACTGGCGGGCGTAGCTAGGCCCGCGCCCGAGCCGCCACCAGATGCGGCTCTACCTGCAGATGCCGAGCGTACTCCTGCATCCGCTCCACGTTGCGAGTGGGCGTTTTCCAGCTCCCACTTCTTCGCGCGGTATTCATCAAAGCCGCCCAGATAAAAGGACAACTTCCCGTTTTCCAGCTCCCACACGCGTCCAGCCAGCTTATTCACAAAGTAGCGGTCATGGGAAATGGCTAGCACCGTTCCCGTGTAGGTGCCCAGCGCTTCCTCCAAGGCCTCGCGGGAATCGATGTCCAGATGGTTGGTCGGCTCATCCAGCACCAGCAAATTCGGCTTTTTCATAACCAGCAACGCCAGCCGCAAGCGAGACCACTCCCCACCGGACAGCATGCTCACAGGTTTAAACACATCCGCACCATAAAATAAATACTTCGCCAGCTGCCCGCGTGCTTCGCCTTCTTCCAGCCCTGCTTCCTCCTTGAAGTAAGCAAGCACCGTCGCCCGGCTATCCCGTTCTCTCTCTTGCTGCGCCAAATATCCGTACTCGACGCGTGCGCCCCATTGGACCGTGCCTGCATCTACGCTTTCCTGACCAAGCAACAGCTTGAGCAGCGTCGTTTTGCCTGCACCGTTATCGCCTAGCAAGGCTACCTTTTCACCAAATTCCAGGCTGCCTGTTGCCCCGTTTAATATTTGACGTTCTCCATAGGCTTTGGTGATGTCCTCGAATTGAAGCACCCTGCGACCGGAACGATCCTCCAACTTTAGGTGAAACTCCGCACCTTGAGGGTCCAGTACAGGTCGCTTCACCAGCTCCATTCGTTCCAGCGCCTTGCGGATTGAGGCTGCCTTTTTGAAGAACTTTTCATTATCGCCATTGCGTCCCCACTCTTCCAAACGGCGAATGGTCTCTCTCATCTTTTTGATCCGCTTTTGCTGCTCCTTATAATCCTCAAATTGCAGCAGCAGACGTTCTTCCTTCTCCTTAACGTAGCCGCTGTAATTTGTATAGTACGTAAAGGCCTCGCCATCCTCCAGTTCGATCATTTTGCCGGCAACTCGATCCAGAAAATAGCGATCATGGGATACAACCACACACGCACCTGTGTATCCCTGCAAAAATTGCTCCAGCCATTCCAGCCCTTTCAAATCCAAATGGTTGGTCGGCTCATCCAGCAACAGCAGATCTGGTCGTCCAATGAGCTGTGATGCCAGCGCTATTTTAGTTTTTTCTCCGCCTGAAAGTGACCCGAAGTTACGCGTATACATAGCTTTGGGAATACCTAGCCCATCCGCTATCTGATCCATACTGGCATCCATTTCATAGCCGCCGTTACGCTCAAACCGCTCTTGTAGAGAAGCATACGTTTGCAACAGCTTCTCTAACAGCTCGGGATTCGCTGCCACAACCGGATCTGACATTTCCCGTTCCAGTGTGGCCATCTGATTGCGGCAATCCTTCAGTTCACGATAGGCGTAAGCCAGCGTTTCGTATACGGTGAAGCTTTCAAACTCTGCCGGGATTTGCGGCAAGTAGCCGATTCTCGTATCTTTGGCGATGACGAGCTGCCCTTCATCTGGGCGGGACAAACGTGCAATTAGGCGTAATAGGGTGGTTTTGCCACTTCCGTTGCGACCGATAAGCCCCACCTTTTCTCCCTTATGGATATCAAACGTTGCACCATCTAAAATCAGATTGGCAGCGTGGTATTTTTTCAATTGTTGACCGTTTACAATATACATGTTCAGGCTCTCCTTTATATAGGAAGACCCTTACCCAGGTAACACAAAAAGAGCCGCAGGAGCAACCCCGCGACTCTTCGGAAGGTACAGCAATCCGTTCGAGTTAAGGTAGGCGTCTTCTCGCGATGTTTACAACCGTATGATTAAAATTGGACAGACTTCTCCCGTTGTATGGAAAAGCATGAACAATGCCAGCCATAGCAATCGGCAGCTGGCTAATACGGTTGTTCAGCATCTCGTGATTCACCTACCTCACCCCCTTCTTCATAATTAGAAGTAGTATAACATGTTTTCTCGTTTTATAAAAGAGGACAATGACCTCCCACCTAAGAAACAGAGTGGTGTCCTCTGACTGTCTGCGATGCCCCTGCTCTGGTAATCGAAAAAACGCCGCAGACAAAAGCAACAATCACAAATGCCCCGCCTACCCAAGCGTTTGTGGCAACAGACTCGCTATTCTCAATCACTACCCCTCCCAAGGCAGAACCGAGAGCGATCCCGACCTGGAGTGCGGAGAAATTAAAGCTTTGCTGAATACTACCCGATTCGGGTGCATTTTCAATAAGATAACTTTGCATCGGGGGCGACAAGGCCCAACTCAGAATCCCCCAGATGATCAGAAGCGGCGCAAACATATACACCGAGTGAATCGAGAACGGCAGCAGGAACATCACGGCGATAAACACACCCACGACGATGAGAATGCTTTTCGCTGTGCCGAATCGGTCTGCCAAAGAACCGCCAATAAAACCGCCACTCACTGCTGCTAGCCCAAAGACGAAATAGGCCACACTCACCCACGAGGCGTTCAACCCCATCAGGTTTTCCAAAAACGGAGTGAAATAAGCATATAACGTGTAGTGTCCCGCCAGTGTCAGCGTTGTTACCAGATGGGCGCTGATTACTTTAACATTTTTCAAGGACTTCAACTGCTCACGCATAGGCACAACATGCTCTGTTGGAATCCGCTCCATAAACAAGTGCATAATGATCATAGAAACTACGGTCAACAAGGCAATGATCAGGAATAGCACCCGCCAGCCAAACGCATTTCCAATCAGTACCCCGGCTGGAATGCCTAGCACAATGGAGGAACTGACCCCCATGGAGATTACACCGAGAACGCGGGCTTGATAAGCTTTGGACACCACTTTGACTGCAATGGTTAGCGACAATGTCACGATCAATGATCCACTGGCAGCAGTAATGATACGAGATATAAACAACACAGCATAGTTCGGACTCCAGAAAGCCAGCAGACTTCCCAGAATAAAGATAAACATCGACCACAAATACAGTCGCTTTCGTTCGATTTTGGCGGTCAACGCCAACAAAGTCGGCCCGGCAATAGCGTACACGAGCGCATAGATCATGATAAGCTGTCCTGCCGTGCTTACAGAGACATTCAAATCCTGTGCAATCTGGGGCAGCACGCCACCGATAATCAACTCCACCAGACCTACCGTAAAGGTCGCAATGGTTAAAATAACTACTTTGAAGTTCATTACATTAGCTCCTTTGCTGTCATGTAAATCCCTCGTATCACGCAAAAAAATCCTGACCACAAGAAATGTACAAGACGTACATTTTTGTAATCAGGATTTATCGGTTCCTGGTAGAGACCCTCAAACCATATTATTGAGGTTATACAAATGGGGCATTCATTTATTACGCTTCACGAAGGTTATAGCTATTACTATAAAGGAGCCTCTGGTTAAGTTCAACCCCTACAGCCGCAAAAATTCGCTCATGGCACGATCTGACAGATAGGGTAAATACTCATGACCGTATTCGTGATACACAAGCAATTCCTTGTTCGATACGATTTTATTGTACACCGCAAACTGTGTGGAAGGTGGACAGATGATGTCCGATAGTCCTGTCACGAATAGCACCCGTCCTCGAATACGGTCTGCTAAATGTTGAATGTCAATGTAGCCTAGACGGTGAAATACTTCGCTCTCCCGTACATGATTGGGATCAAACCAGCGAAAATAATAAACCAGTTCCTCATAGGCCGATGTCGTTGCATCCAACGCCCAGGCTCTTTTATAATCCGACAGGAACGGATATACCGGTACCGCCACACGGACACGAGGCTCCAATGCAGCGCAAGCAACCGTCAGCGCCCCGCCTTGGGAGCAGCCAAATGCACCGATCCGTTCAGGGTCAACCTGCTCCATAGACATTAGAATGCGCACCGTCTGTACCGTATCCAAAAATACGTTGCGGTAATACAACCGATCCGGGTCCGGGTCGTCAATTCCGCGAATAATATGGCCGCGAACCGTCGTTCCCTGAACCTGCAAATTGTCCTCAGACAGCCCACCTTGCCCTCGGCAGTCCATAGCTAGCACAGTGAATCCGTGTGCTGCATAACTCACCTTGTCGAACCAGTCGCCACTGTCGCAGGAATACCCATGAAACATAGCCAGGGCTGGACCTTGTTCCGTAAGATGCTTGGGACGAGCCAGCTTCCCATGAACCCTCGCTCCGCCCACTCCAGTAAAATACAGATGGTAACACTCCACCAGCGGAGAGACAAAATCGGCAGGCTCCAGTGTATATTCTAGCGACTGTCGTTCCAGCTCCTGTAGCGCCCGTTCCCAGTATATGTCAAAATCCTGCGGCTTTGGATTACTTCCCATGTATGACTGTAGCTGCTGTAAAGACATATCCTCCGGCATGTAAAATTCCTCCTACATCCGGCCTGACTCACGGTCATCTGCGACTACTTCATCCGTTGCGATGACATACTTTATAATGTCAGATACTGTCGTGTATGCGATACCTACATACGTATCAGCAGCTCCATAATAAATCGCAATTCTTCCGGTGTCCGCATCATGCAGTGTAGCACACGGGAACACCACATTTGGCACAAATCCCCGCTCTTCGTACCATTCCTCTGGGGTCAACACGAAGTTGGAGGAACGATATTTGACTTTGGACGGATCATCCAGATCAAGAACAGCTACTCCCATGCTGTATACCAGTCCATTGCACGTGCCTGTCACCCCGTGATAGAACATCAGCCAGCCCTCTGTCGTCTCAATCGGTGCTGGTCCGCCACCAATCTTCACCGATTGCCACCAGCCCTGACCACCCTTGCTCATTACATGACGGTGCTTACCCCAATATACCAAGTCAGGGCTTTCACTCAGGAAAATATCACCAAACGGCGTATGACCACTGTCGCTCGGACGGGATAGCAACATAAAGTTTCCATTTAGCTTGCGAGGCAACAGCACTCCATTGCGATTAAACGGCAAGAACGGATTTTCCAATCGTACAAAGCTTTTGAAATCCTTCGTTTGTGCGATCCCCAGCGCTGCTCCATAGAAATCTGTACACCAGATGATATAATACGTGTCTTCCACTCGAACCAGACGCGGATCGTAAGCATAATTAGGCTGATATTCATTTCCTTCCTCATCGACCATATGCAGACGCTCTGTCTCAATGTCCCAAGCCAACCCGTCGTCACTCCAGCCGAGATGCAAATGCGGGCGTCCATTAATCGTTTCAGCACGGAATATCCCTACAAATCGTCCTTCATACGGAGCTACGGCACTGTTGAAAATACGGGCAATGCCAGGCACCGGATTTCGTCCAATGACCGGATTCTCAGTATGCCTCCATACTGGAGCCTCACTGCCTTCCGGCTTATCCTGCCAAGGCATTTTCGACAAGCTGTCTCCTACAATTCGTACGTTACCTACATCCAAATCTACATTCAATTTACTCATACTTAACTCTCCTCTCACCTAGACACTTCATTTTATTTTTTTCTATTTCACTGAACCCTGTGCAAATCCGTTATAGATATATTTTTGTAATGATAAAAATGCAACCAGCGTCGGAATAATCGCAATGATGATGCCTGCGCTAATGACTTCCCATTGCGAACCGTATGGCCCTTTAAACTTAAACAGTGCCGTCGATATCACCTGAAGGCTTGTTTTGGGCATATACAGGAACGGGGTGTAAAAATCGTTGTAAATATTAACACCCTTGATAATGATCACCGTCACAATGGCAGGCTTCAGCAGTGGCAAAATAATACGCCAGTAGATGGTCAGATAGGAGGCCCCATCCAGCATGGCCGACTCATCCAGCGCCACCGCGATGGAATCCAGAAACTGAAGGAAAATATACACCGCAATAATATCGGTTCCCAAATACAGTAAAATAGCTGCCCAAGGCGTGTTAAACAGCTCCAGCTTGTTAATGATCTGGAAGGTCGATACCTGTGTCGTCACCCCTGGAATGAGTGTAGCGAGCAAGAACGCCCCCAGCATAAGACTTTTACCTTTAAATTTAAAACGATTCAAAATATACGCGATCATGGAACCGGTCAATGTAGCCCCGATGATGGAGATCAGCAAAATAAAGGCTGTGTTCATAAATCCGGTTAACATATTGCCATCCACAAAGGCTTTGGCGTAGTTTGCCCAGTTCAGCCAGTTCACCGGGGGAGTCAGAGGACTGGTTGCCGCATATTCAGTCTTCGTCTTCAAGGATGCAAACAAAATCACAACAATCGGCAGTAGAGCAATGAATGCACCGAGCAATAGCGCTCCATACTTGATACTGTTTGCCAGCAGTCTTTTTAGCTTATACATAGTTAGTCCTCCTCTCCCCGAATCAGCAACCGCTGAAGCAGCGTAACAGCAATTACGATCACCAGCAAAATAACCGCCATCGCCGAGGCCAAACCAACCTTGCTGTATTTGAATGCGACATCAATCGTCTGAATGACAAATGTCTTACTGCCGTTGGAGCCACCGGTCATAATGTAAGGAATATCAAACGCACTGATCGCGCCACTAATCGCCAAGATCAGATTCAGCTGCAAAATCCGCTTGATGGTCGGCAAAATAATAGAGCGGAACTGATGCCAGCGGTTGGCTCCGTCGATGTCGGCTGCTTCATACAGATCACTGGATATGGAAGAAATCGCACCGAGAAACACAATAAAGTTAAAGCCCATGTATCTCCAAATCGACGTACCAGACAGCGAAATATTAATAATCTCTGGGTTACCCAGCCACAGCTTGACATACGAACCCAACCCCACTGCCTGAAGCAGTGTATCGAGGGTACCATCTGGCTTAAAGAAAAATAGGAAAATAAATCCAATCGCCACCCCGTTCATCAGGGAAGGAAAGAACAAAATACCTTTGAAGAAATTTTTAAACCAGGTTTGAAAGCTGAGAATGGTTGCAAAATAAAGGCCCAGACCCATCTGCACAAACGTGGCTACAAAGTAATACAGACTGACCTTAAACACTGAAAAATACTCAGGATCAGTAAAAATTTTGATATAGTTTTCAAAACCCACATATTCCAGACGTTTACTATAGCCGTTCCAGTCCGAAAAGCTGTATTTAAACATATTGATCACCGGCAAGTACGCAAAAGTGACCAGCAGCGCCAGCGGAATAAATGAAAAGGCAACAATAATCGCTAATCTTTGTTTGGAGTAGCTGAGATTCGAAAATTTAAACATGCTGCACCTCCTAGCTATCCGTCCATCGACTGTCACATCAATCTCTTCTTATGTTCAGTTCAGATGGCTACTTTGCTTCCTTGGCTGCCACTTCTGCACGCGCCTTCACCCATGCATCGTTCAGATCCTTCATAATGGTGTCATACGATTCAGAGCGGTTACCCACCGCTGCCTCAATAATGCGTTTCTTGAAATCAGGCTGCCACAAGCCGATTTCGCCCATTTTATCGATTTTATCGACAATTCCTTCCTGTCCCTTCGGAGACGGGGTTAACGCTTCAAAAACAACTCCCTCATTCTCATACTGCTTCAAAATGGCAGGCATTGCGGCACCCTTCAGCGGACTAATGCTGCCTGCCTGCTCTACGGCATAGTTGGATTTTTCGGTAAACCAATCCACCCAGGCACGGGCCGCCTCTTTATTTTCACTGTTTACGTTAATACCGAGGTTAAAGTCACCTGCCAGCGGTACAAGAACCTTGGAGGCATTTGTTGGGAAAGGCATAAAGCCGATATCATCCTTGTTAGAAGCTACGCTTTTGATCTGATCAATCGCCCAAGAACCGAGAACCATCGTGCCGATTTTGCCTTGAGCAAGATCCGCCTTGGAAGTCTCCCAATCCGTAGTCGTTGGATCTTTTTCAATCAGACCATTTTTAGCTGCATCGTACAGGACCTTGTACAGCTCATAGTGAGGCTGACCCTTCGTGAAATTATCATCTGTAGTCGGTTGTGTGACATTCACGTATTCCTTCGTACCCGCTACTGTTGCCAGGCTAGACTCCCACTGAGTCAGTGCCCAACCAGAGGCATAGTTGGTAAACAGCGGCACTGCCTTGGTTTTGTCCTTAATTTGCTGTAACGCTTTCAGGAATTGATCCGGTGTTTTAGGAATTTGTGTGATTCCTGCTTCCTTGAACACCTTTTTGTTATAAATCACACCCGAGTAAACCATCGCAATCGGAATACCGTAGCTGTTACCATCCACTGTACGTTCTTCAATGCCGGTATACTTGTTTTTCATCTCCTCATAAGTACCTAGAGGCTCGAAAAAATTGGGTAACTCTTCAATTGGAATGCTGCCAGGAATCAGCAAGACATCTCCGTAATCCCGAGTCCCCATCCGAATTTTAATTTGACCATCATAATCGGCCAATGCCTGAAAATTGACCTTCACGTTCGGATAAATTTTGTTAAATTCCTTGGCGTAATCCTGAAATACGGTATCCACAATATCTGTCCGCTGTGTGATCACCGTAATTTCCCCTTCCGGTCCCTTCGGATCAGAGCTGGTAGCTGGCGCATCCTTCTTTGAGGTACAGCCAGTAAACAGTCCCGCTAACAAAAGCACGGATAGTAATGACATTAAAACCTTGGACAACTTCATGAGACGACCCCTCCTGTTGTTTTGAATAAGGTTATCGTTAAACTAACAAAATCATTTTATTATGTTAGCGCTTACTGTGTCAATTACAATATTTTTTTATGAAATAGCGCGGTCCTCATCTTGTGAAAAACACAAATATAGCATGGTTGACAGTTTATAAACACCTAGATATGATACTCCTGTAAAGTTAACGATAAACTAACAAATCATTTTCCGAAGGAGGCTTTGTCTCTTGGAAACACTAGTACACGAAATTAGACAGGAATGGCAGGAACACATACTCCCATTCTGGCTCGGCTTGAAAGATGAAACGCATGGCGGATTTTATGGCGAGGTAGACGCAGATCTGCACATCCATAAACAAGCGGACAAAGGTGGCATCGCCACTTCGCGGTTACTCTGGTCTTTCTCAGCAGCAGCCCGTGTAACAGGGGAACGTGCCTATGCAGATGCGGCACGACATGCCTTTACATTTCTGCAAAATCATCTGCTCGACCCGTTACATGGCGGAATGTACTGGATGGTGGACTACACCGGGCAACCTGTGGATACGTGTAAACATGTATACGCGCAGGCATTTGCCATCTATGCGTTGGCAGAATATGCACGAGCTACGGATGACCCGAATGCATTACCTCTGGCAATGGAGCTGTTTCACCTCGTAGAGCAAAAAGGATATGATCCTGCTCTACAGGCATACGGTGAACAATATGATCGTTCGTGGAACGAGCAGCCTAACGAGCTACTCAGCGAAAATGGAATTACCGCGCATATTACCATGAATACGCATATTCATGTTTTGGAAGCGTATACCCAATTGCTGCGCGCCTACCCAAACGAAGAGGTTCGGGACGCACTGAAGAACGTGCTGGACATTTTATACCAGCGTCTTTACGATGCTTCCGCCCGGCGGTTGGGAGTATTCTTCGACCGCGAATGGCACTCTCTGCTTGATTTGACCTCATATGGTCACGACATCGAAGCCAGCTGGTTGATGGAGGACGCCATGAATGTGCTGGGTTATCATCCATCCGAGTATGTGAATATGGTGATGGATATTGCCAGTGCGGTAGCTGAGCGGGCTGTTCAGCCAGACGGATCGCTCATCAACGAGCGGGAGGGAGAGCGGGTAGACACTTCACGTATCTGGTGGGTACAGGCCGAGGCAATGGTTGGTTTTTACAATGCGTTTCAGCGGACACAGGATGAACGATTTTTGAAAATTGTGCGAAATCTATGGACCTATACCCGGCAGTATATCATCGATCCGCGCACCGGAGGCGAATGGTTCTGGTCGGTTCAAGCGGACGGTAAGCCTGACGCGAGAGAGATTGCAGGCCCTTGGAAGTGCCCATATCATAACAGCCGATTTTGCATTGAAATGCTGGAAAGGATGGATAAACAATGATTCATAACAAATACGATGAGCTGCTAGCGCAGCAAGAAGAACTGATTACGCGCCCCAATGAGGTTAAAACCTCCTTTTACAATGGTATCTATGAACGCTACCTCTATCCGGTGCTCACACGCCATCATGTTCCCATTCACTGGCGGTTTGATCTGGATGCACAAACCAATCCCTTTTTCATGGAACGACTGGGTGTCAATGCAGCACTGAATCCTGGAGCGATCTATCATGAAGGAAAATACATTCTTGTTTCGCGCACCGAGGGACTGGACCGAAAGTCATTTTTTGCCTTAGCAGAGAGCGATAACGGCATTGATCAGTTTCGATTCGTTGACGCTCCCTTAGTATGGGATGATATCGACCCGGAAGAAACCAATATGTACGATATGCGGCTGGTGAAGCATGAGGACGGCTGGATTTACGGTATTTATTGCTCGGAGAAAAAGGACCCTGACGCGCCATCCCACGATACCTCCAGCGCTGTCGCTCAGGCTGGACTGGTCCGCACTCGTGATCTCCGCACATGGACCCGGCTCCCCAACATCACTACCCAGTCCCCGCAGCAACGTAACGTTGTCCTGCATCCCGAATTTGTGGACGGCCAATATGCCTTCTATACTCGTCCCCAAGATGGGTTTATTTCGACCGGATCAGGCGGAGGCATCGCGTTCGGTCTCTGCAAAGATATTACACAGCCCGTGATTGAACATGAGACAGTCATTGACGAGCGCTACTATCATACGGTATACGAAGTTAAGAACGGCCAAGGTCCTGCTCCGATCAAAACGAGTCGAGGCTGGATTCATATCGCTCACGGGGTACGCAATACAGCCGCCGGGCTGCGATATGTGCTGTATACCTTTGCCACCAGTCTGGAAGACCCTACGCGCGTCATCGCCAAGCCTGGCGGGCATTTTCTGGCTCCTTATGATGAGGAACGCGTGGGTGATGTTTCGAATGTTATTTTCTGCAATGGGGCAGTCGTTAATGAACGAGATGAAGTCTTCATATACTATGCGTCCAGTGATACCCGTATCCACGTAGCGACGACCACCATTGCCCGTCTGGAGGACTATACTTTCAATACACCATCCGATCCATTGCGTTCTCTTGGCAGCGCCGCTGTCCGCCGTGAGCTGATCCATCGCAATGAAGCGCTATTGCAAGCAAGCAACCGTCCTTCCCAGCGGATCTAAGCCGTAAGCTTTATCATGCTTGCGGAACCATGTATACTATCCATAGAACAACTGTTACCCGCAGGCTAATCGTTGTTCTATGGGCAGCTATGCTGCCAATCCTTGTATCTTTACAGAGCAGCTGCACCGCTAAGCTAATTGAATTTCTACAAGCGGATAAGCTATTCATATTCACCCCAGCATTTTGCAATCGTTATCTGAATGTAGGCAAAATGCTTATCTTTTTAAAATTGGAAGGCGGAACAGGAATGAAGAGCAACGTAACGATGCGGGATATTGCAGATAAGCTGGGAATAAGCAGCGTGACCGTGTCGAAGGCGCTCAATGACAAGGATGGGGTTAGCGAGGAACTCAAAGAACGTATTAAAACACTCGCGGGCGAAATGGGTTATCGTTTTAATACCGTTGCCAAGTCCATGAAAGAGGGGCTCACCTATAACATTGGTGTTGTCATCCCTGAACGTTTTACTGGTCCTGGCCAATCGTTTTATTTGCATATTTACCAGCAAATCTCACGGGCACTGGAGCCATACGGCTACTACGGTATCCTTCACATCCTCCATCGCGAGGACGAAGAGCAGCTTAATCTGCCACGTATCTATTACGACCGTAAGGTGGACGGCTTCATTCTTCTGGGCCAAGTGAGCAAGCCATATATTGAGCTGGTACAAACCATGGACCAACCTAAAATGTTTCTCGACTTTTATGATGAGCATGCCGATATCGACTCTGTGGTGACGGATAATTTTTACGGAGCCTACGAGCTAACCAATTATTTGATCGCCCAGGGACACCGGGATATTGCTTATGTGGGAAATATCTATTCCACCAGCAGTATTCAGGACCGTTTCCTCGGCTACTATAAATCCTTGCTGGAGCACAGGTTGCCCCTCCGTAACGAGTGGGTACTCAGCGACCGGGACGACGAAGGGTCCTATGTTGAAATGGCTCTGCCTCAGCTACTACCGACCGCCTTTGTATGCAACTGCGATCAGGTCGCTCACAATCTGGTGCACCAGCTGATTGGTCTGGGATACCGCGTACCCGAGGACTGCTCTGTGGTCGGCTTTGATAACGATGTATACGCCACGCTTATTGTTCCGCAACTGACCACGGTCGGAGTAGACATTGAGCAAATGGCACGTACGGCGGTGGATTCAATAATGAAAAAAATAAGCCATCCCGGCAGTCGTTTTGGTCGAGTCCTCGTACAGGGTCATATTGTATATCGTGATTCCGTGCAGCCCCTTGAGAGGTCATGATCCGTGAATATTCCACAACCAAAAGCCGCTCAGCATGTCGCTGGAGCGGCCTTTGACGTTTATAAACTTTGCAGCGTAATCATGGGCTTACCCCTCAATTAAGAGCGCTGGGCGACAAAGGAATTGCCCGTCCGATTGAGAATCGGTAGCATTCGCATTTCCTGTCCCATCGTGGCTTGGCAAAGTGGACAAGCCGGCTCGCTCAAAAAGGTAAAATCCGTTCTCATCCATCCGTTGCAACCCTCGTTGGTACACGACCAAATAGCCGTATTTTCCTCTGGAATGATTTCCGGGGCCTGGCGTCTGTACATCTATATCCCCCCTTGGTTGTTATAGGGGAACATCCCCTGTCGGCATACTGTTAATTCCGTCCTGTGCGGGTATTAATATGCTCCAACCTACGGAAAATATGCGTATTTTACCAAAATTCTTATTTACGGATAGCCTTGGTCCAGAAACCACCATGAAATTGCTTTGGCTCCACCGTAATGACGAAAGCCTTGGGATCGAGCTCCAGGATAGACTGATACAGCTTATTCTGGTTTTTCCGCTTAGCCAAAATTTCCATTACGAGGCGTTCTCCATCACGTCCACTGCCCAGCCAGGCTGTAACGCCGTACCCTTTGTCTCGCAGCGCATTGGCAATTCCTCCATTGATCTCATTGCTGATCACCTTCACGGTGACATAACCGAGCGCTATTTTTTCCTCAATCCACGCTCCAATAAGAATCCCCACTGCGTAGCCTATAGCGTATACCGCAAGACTTGCCACTTGATCCAGATACTTAAGCACGACATTCAAGCCCAACACATAAACTGTAACTTCCACGGTGCTGATGAGTGCAGCAATGTACTTCTGTCCTTTCAGCGTCAAAATCATGCGCAGTGTGTACGCCGATACATAAATAAGTTGAATAACGAGAATAAACAATAAAATTTTGAGCATACGCTCACCCCTTATTTCACGATCTAGTTGACCCCGTCCCCAACATTATGCCCCTGTCTGTGATCTACAGCCTCACGTTTCGTATTACCCTCGCTCGGGTAATGACTAACTACAGCATGCTGAATGAAAGTTTGATTATATGAGGAGGGCTATACCATGAAGGATAACGGAATTAGCGATAAAATCAAAGGTAATGTAAATAAAGCTAAAGGTGAAATCAAGGACCAAATCGGGAACGCCACGGATAATAAGTCCCTTCAAGCTGAGGGTAAATTGGATAAAGCCAAAGGTCACCTTCAGGAAACAGCAGGCAAACTGAAGGACCACAAATAGTCCAACTTTTGATACCCTAACGCACTGTACTCCAAACAAGTCTTGCTGTCTTGTACAGCGGACTTGTTTTATTTTGTTCGGTTACTTTTGGAAAATTATTTACGCAAACAGGGCAACTTTTACAGTCGCTTTTGCGTCTAACTAATATAAGCACAACCAATAACAACCCTTCCAACCTGTTGGATTTTGTATGTATTAATGTTACTCTAGTCTATGTATCAAGCTATAATTCTTAAATAAAGGGGTAGACCAACGAATGAAATCATTGAAGTCCATGAAGAAACCTGTCATCATCACTGCCGTGTCGGCCTTGGCCATCTCCGGGGCTCTGTTCAGCCAATCTACATATGCTGCACAAGTAACTAAGCCGATCCAAGCAGTATATAACAATATTAAAATTATCTATAACGGAACCGAGGTTGCCTCGGATGCTAAAACAGAACCATTTCTGCTGGATGGCGTGACGTATATCCCGCTGAAGCTGGCAGGTACAGCTTTGGATAAAAAAGTAACATGGGATGGCACAAACAAACGCGTAGTCATTGCTGATAACGGCGTTCCTATTGATCAGTCTACGGTTACAGCACTGAACAACCAGATTACGACGCTGACTCAAGAACTGAACACAGCAAAAGCAGCGAACACAACGAAAGATGCTACCATTGCTCAACTGCAAAAAGACAATCAGACGCTGAAAGATGATGCGAGCAAAAATAGCTCAAGCACCTTAAAAGATCTTCAGAAGCAACTGAACAAGGATTACAGTGATTCATATAGCACGAACTCGGATATCACGCTGGATGGTAACAAAAGCGATATTACAGTAACCATCGAAATGACAAAATCCAGATGGGATGATCTATCCGATAGCAGAAAGGAAAGCTACCTGGAAGACATCGTAGATGATATTTTGAAAGAGTATAAAGATGCCGATATTGAAGGCACAGTGAAAAACTCCAGTAATAGAGATAAACTGGCGACCTTTACAACGAACAGCAAAGGCGATGTAACGATTAAAAAAGTAGCTTCTTCTCTGGATTCAAGTACGATCCAACGTAACTTGTCCGATAGATATGGCACCTATAATGGAGTCGGCTTTGATTTCACCGTACGAGGCGACAGCAGTGAAGCTATCGTCGAGGTTTATGTAAATTCGGATGACTGGAATAAACTTTCGAACAATCAAAAAAACAACCTGACAGATGGCGTTAGTGATTATCTTAAAGATAGACAGTCTGTATCCAAAGTCGTTGGATATGTACGTAATAAAGGCAACAGCAGCCAAATCACTACCTTCTAAAAATTAATCTTTCAAAAAAAGCGACAAAGGCTATATAGCCTTTGTCGCTTTTTTATAATGCACAACCACCATGAATTCAATTATTGAATCAGCCTGCCTACGGAAGTAATGTATTTTATGTAATCACTATCCGCATTAGTTGTACCGATATTTTTTGTATATACCAAATGACCTGCCCTGGTTATTTTGACTTTGTGAAATGAACCGGGTTTAGAATAAGGATCTACACTATAAGTCCCTTTGCTATACACAATCATAGGATTAAAGTCAATTTGTTTGAAAGCAGGCGATAAGTCGCTCTTATACGTGGCATAAATATTTAATATACCCTGCTTTTGGTCCCAGTCAAAGGAAGTAAGATCAAACGCATTCGCATCAATGACTTTGGCTAAATCTTGTCCCATAAATTTCATAAGAACTGGACTTTCCGTAAAGCTATCATGTCTTAGCTTCAATAAACCACGCCTCGAATCCCACTCCATCTGCGCATCTGTATCTTTCAACAACATCGAAACTGGTAAAAACATCGCGTTGCTTTTCATGATGGGGACTGTGTCCATTGTCAACGGCTCACCGTTAACCGATATTTCGGGTGAACCGATCGTAGTCGTTACATTACGGCCTAGCAAATCAACAGAAGCCGTTTTGTTCGCTGCATTATAAGTTACTTTGCCGCCCAGTATATCTTCAGCCGCTTGGAGCGGTATAAGCAGTCTGCCCTTCGCATCCACAAAAGGTGAGGCAGGATAGGTGTATAAAATGTAAAGATCATTTACCTTCAGGTGTATAGGGGTCTGAGCTTGGGCTGATGTCGAATTCGAGTGTACAGTAGCAATGCTAAATAAAATCACAAGGCATACGAGCAACCTGATTTTCATATAATACCCTCCTTTTTCATAAACAGCTCACAACAAACATAACTGTTTTATTCATATATAACGTACCTCCACAAATGCATATCGTCAACCATAATTTATAATATATACCTAATTATAGATTATGTCATCTTCCCTACAGCTATGTGATTCATAAATACATTAATTATATTTATAAATATAAAGGTATTTTAGCAATGAAAGCAGAATATATCACTGTATTCCACTTTAGAAAGGGGTAAATGTATACGATGAGAAGATTGCTTAAACGTAGAGCCAGGTCGAGCATTGCATTAACAATGACTTTATTATTGGCAATTGCAGCCGTACCATTAGGTACGCTGGACGCCGCAGCAGCGGAGCCGAACCAAAACAAGAAGCAGGATGTGCCGACCTTCTCTAATGTATCGGTTCACGATCCTTCGATTGTCAAAGACGGTGACACTTATTATGTGTTTGGGTCGCATATCGCCGCAGCGAAATCAAAAGATCTCACAAACTGGACTTCTTTTGCAAACGGTTACACTACGCCTGGGAATACCCTTTACGGGGATTTATCGAAGAATCTGGCCGGATCTTTCGCTTGGGCGGGTGAGAATGATGCGGACAGCAAAGGAGGATTCTCGGTATGGGCGCCCGATGTGTTTTGGAATGAGCATTATGTCAATAAGGATGGCACAAAAGGGGCCTACATGATTTATTATAGTGCCTCCTCCACCTATATACGCTCCGCGATCGGCATTGCCGTTGCCCCCAACATTGAGGGACCCTATCAATATGTGGATACCATTGTGAACACTGGTTTTACAAAGGAGACTGCATTCGATAAAAATAGCAAAGTAGATAAAAAGTGGACAAATACGCCGATTCCACAACTCATTAATGAAGGCAAGCTGAAGGGTCCCAGAGCAGGATGGTTTAATGCCGACGGTTCTTATGCGAATCGGGTGTTCCCGAATGCAATAGATGCAGCAGTCTTTTATGATACAGACGGGCGCTTATGGATGACGTATGGGTCATGGTCCGGAGGCATTTTTTTGCTGGAGCTGGATAAAGCAACTGGCAAACCGATCTATCCAGGCCAAGATGGAACGACGGAGGATGGCCGGTTGATTGATCGTTATTTTGGCACCAAGATTGCAGGTGGATACGGTGAGTCCGGGGAAGGTCCGTATATTGAATACAACTCAAAAACGGGTTACTACTATC
Organism: Paenibacillus sp. ALE2; assembly: GCF_054113385.1. NCBI lineage: Bacteria > Bacillati > Bacillota > Bacilli > Caryophanales > Paenibacillaceae > Paenibacillus > Paenibacillus sp. ALE2. The sequence continues at coordinate 1,863,192 of NZ_CM134213.1, read as the reverse complement.
TGTATGTAACCTATGGCGGACTTGCAGCTGACGGTGGATATAACATGAGATTATTCCGTTCCAAGAGTCCGACAGGACCTTATAAGGATGCCAAAGGGCAGAATGCTGTTCTGCCAGCAAACACCAAAAATGCAGCCTATGGCAACAAATTAATGGGTAACTTCTTGTTCGATAGCCAAATAGGCGATCCAGGTACAGGTGTGGGCTACGGCTATGTATCTCCTGGGCATAACTCGGTGTACACCGATCCTGCTACCGGACAAATGTTTGTTGTCTTTCATACCCGATTCCCTCAGCAGGGGGAGACTCACGAGCTGCGTGTACATCAAATGTTCATGAATCAGGATGACTGGCCTGTGGTAGCTCCTTACCGTTACGGTGGCGAGACGCTTACAAAGCTGGATGAGAAACAATTCATTGGCGATTATCAATATATTAACCATGGTAGTGATTCTTCGGCGACGATCAAAAATACGCAGTTCATTCAGCTGAAAGCAGATCACACTATTAAAGGCGATGTGCAAGGAACATGGCACAAGTCGGGGGATGCGAATATCCAACTAACACTGGATGGCACTGTGTTTGATGGAGTACTCCTGAGACAATGGGACCAGGTAACGAATCAATATATTTTGGCGTTTACAGTTCTATCGAATAAAGGCGAAATGGCCTGGGGCAGTAAGTTCCCTGATATGCCGGATATGACAGTCGTTGACAGTGTGTATCGTGAATTAGATCTTGGCGATACGAGCCGGGTGACGGCTAATCTGACGCTTCCGAAGGAAGGCAGTCGCCAATCCGCGATTATCTGGAAAACTTCAAACCCAAGCGTCATTTCTGATACTGGTGAAGTCAAGCGCCCCGGGATCGGTGAAAAGGCTGTATCCGCTACTTTGACGGCTTCCATCACCAAAGGAGACAGCAGTCGGGATAAAACTTTTAACATTACGGTAGCTCCTTATGAGAAGGCAACATTGACCGCTTCATACCCATTTGAAAATAACCTAAAGGATCAGAATGATGCTTTTGCCAATGGTAAGGTTATTGGTGACCGGATCGATCGTCAGGGAGGAAGTGTATCCTACGCTGAAGGCGTAAGGGGCCAAGCTGTAGTCCTTGATGGACAGTCAGGTATTGCTCTGCCTGAAGGACTCATATCCAGCTCAGCCTTTTCTGTGTCACTGTGGGTGAAGCCCAGCGAGTTGACTGTCCATACACCAACTTTTTTTGGAGCTATGGATAGCAACCACTGGGTTAGCCTTCTGCCCAGAGGACCCGAGAAGGATAATACGATGGTCTGGTCCGGCAGCTCAACTTGGTATACTGGCAGTACGGGCCTGAAGATCAAAGCCAATGAATGGACACATCTGGCCTTCACTGTAGATCGTGGGGTATTAGAGGTGTATGTGAATGGCAAAATTCAATTTACCGGCTCAAAGTTCCCGGATGTCTTTACCTCTAAATCTGGAACATTCAGCCTAGGGGTCAATTGGTGGGACCCTGCGTTCAAAGGATCTATAGATGAGCTGAGTATATTTGAAGGCGCGCTCCCTCCTGCACAGGTGGAAGAGTTAACCATGATGAAGTGAATTAAGACTATTTGTGAAATGTGTAAGCATTGCTAGTGTCGAAGAATGAAAAAAAGAGAGCGCTGAACAGCGCTCTCTTTTAATAAACCATATCAATATTAATAGGCCAATGCAAAAAGTCCTTTGATGTGGGACAAGTAACGGATGTTACTGCCTTCCTTCATCAAGGTGGCTACAGCGCCTTTCAGTTGGGTGCCATTCGCACCTACAGTACCGATCGCGTCTGTTCTGCCCAAGCTGCCCAGTGTACCGGAGAACACTGGCGTAAAGCGTTCCATTTTCGCTCCGTTGAAATAAGCGAAGATGTTGTAACCAACTAATTCACCCATTTGCCAAGCCAACTGTGCAGTTGGAGGGTACGGACGCTCGCCTTCACCTGGGAACACTACTGCGCTGTCGCCAGCGAGGAAGATGTCTTCGTGGGAAGTCGATTGCAGTGCGCCATTCACAGTTGCGCGACCGCGGTTTACTTCAATACCAGATGCGCCAACCAGTGCATTACCTTGTACGCCGCCTGTCCAGATCAGTGTGTTCGTTTTGATCGAACGTCCGTCTTTCAAGAGAACTTCGTCAGCTTTCATTTCTGTAATCGGAACACCCGCTACGATTTGAACGCCACGTTTTTCAAGACTTGTTACTGCACGATCAACCAATGGTTGAGGGAAGCCTGCCAAAATAGATGGTCCAGCTTCTACGCAATACAAGTTGATATCTTCGTAGTTGATGCCTTTTTCACGGCAAACTGCAGGCAGTTTGTCAGCATATTCGCCCACCAGCTCAACGCCAGTCAGACCGCCGCCACCGATAACAATGGTAGCGTCCGCTTTGTTACCGGATTGCTTGTAAGCATCCAGACGAGCTTCCACATGTGCACGGATGCGATTAGCTTCTGCCACTGATTTCAGTGTGAAGCTATGCTCTTGCAGCCCCGGAATACCGAAGTATGCCGTTTCACTGCCCAGGGAAATAACGAGAGCGTCATAGCTCAACGTAGCACCACTGGCCAGAGTTACTTTCTTATCGTCCGGTTTGATTTCGGAAACAGTATCCACTTTCAGGATAATATCTTTGTTACGCAACAGTTTTTCCAAAGGAAGCGCCACAGCTTTTTCGGCAATCGTACCTGCCGCCAAACGGTGCAGTTCCGTAATAATTTGGTGCGACGCAAAGCGGTTTACCACTGTAATGGTTGCTTGGCTAGCGTCCATATGCTGGCGTGCTGTAAGAGCGGCCAGCAATCCGCCGTATCCGCCGCCCAAGATCAAAATTTGCTTCGACATGTCCATCCTCCGTTCTCGATCAGGTAATTATTTGCTTTCGCGTTGGCGCTCATTCAGAATATCCAGGAAAGCCTGGCTGAAACGCAGCGTTTTTTGTACATTAGGATCTTTAAGCATTTTGAGCAGGCCAAACAGACCTACACTGCCGTCCGTAGTTTGTACACGGTCATTTGCTTCAATTGCAGCAGAAGCCAATCCTTTAGCCGAATCTGTAACAGGCTTCACAAACTCTCCCATGGAGTTTTTCATATCTCCGATAAAGACAGGGTCAGTTGCCAGACTGCGGGCTACATCATAAGCATCGGTCATCAAAGTAACCATCTCAGTCAACTTTGGCAGATTCTCTACCAGTACGGTCAGCGATTGCTGAACCTCCGGTTTCATCAATTGGTCCAATACATCCCGAGACTCTTTGGTAGCTTCTTGTGTTACGGCCACCTCTTGTTGGTTTTCAGACATGCGTGAACGTCCTCCTTTACTGTGAAAATAGAAGTCCATTCCTTTCTCGTAACCTGCATCATAAACTCTAGCAATAAAACGTTCAAATGAATTCGCCCTTAAACATGCAAGAAGCACAGCTTAAACCGGCCTATACCCTAAAGGGCAAGACTGATGATCGCAGATGCCAATTGTATATTGCTTGGACGTTATTCTGTTGTTGTTACTGCTGCGGAATATCTCACGAAGCGCTCCCTCGTGACTACAACAGGCCGAAACGGAACCCTATACCTCTATATTACACCTTTCACAACCCAATCGTCGAAGAAATTTTAAATTTGCACAAATTTCTGCAAATTTTTTATTGTTATTTTAGATAAAAATTAGAATAAGCACGATTTTTGTCTAAGTTTACCTTAAAAAAAGGGGCATTTTATACTAGAGATGGGTAATAGAGAGGGTGAGTTTCTGTTTATTAATATGAAAACCAATACAAAACATATTCCTACGGAGGGTTAAACGATGGCTAAAACATTTGCAGACATGGTTCAAGAAGCGAGGCAGCACGTTCAGGGCATTACTTCACAGGAGGCACGTCAGCGAATTGAATCCAATCCAGATACATTCGTTATCGACGTACAGGATTCTCATGATGCAGGTGCTTGCGGCCTAATTCGTGGTAGCGCCAATATTTCACTGGGCATGCTACCCATCCGCGCTGACCTGGACGTTCCACAGGATTTGCGTGATGAACGCTTACGTGACCGCAACCGCCCAATTATCACCACCTGTGGGGCAGGCGGACAAGCTGCATTGGCAGCTTATATACTGCAACAGATGGGCTTTACCAATGTGGCCTTTATTGAAGGCGGAACAACAGCCTGGAAGGAATCTGGCTTTGAAGTAGAACTGTATTAAGGGAATGTAGCCGGATTCCCCAGCAAATCGTCCTAGGTGCGTAAGGTGTCCTCAGAAGCATCGGAAGCACCAGAAGGTTCAAAATCATCCGGAATCGGCAGTGGCACGCCAGACTCGATAAATTCCTCTACATCACGGGCTGCTTTAACTTGATTGCACTCGTTGCAGGCGCATACGCAATTTACTGGCGTGGTGTGTCCACCTTTAGCCCGAGGAAGTAAATGATCAATCGTGTCGCCATAGCCACCGCAAAAAAAGCACGTATAACGGTCACGTTTAAGCACATATTGGCGGAATTCCTTGTTGCTATAAAGTCTGCGGACCGTGTACGGATTTACAATCACCGCCATGCGTTCTCTGACCAGAGTCATCGCCAAATCAAGCTCAATCTCCTGATGCCAGCGTCTCCCTTGGTCGGTTTTGCCTCTTAGTCGAATCATGCCATTGCGATTAAGCCGCAACGCACGGGTATCCGCAGGCTTCAGCCTGCTAAGCAAATGTCGAACCCGTTGCCGATGGCGCTCACGCGCTTTGTCCGTGACGGGCTTCCTACGGGGGCGTTGAGAATCATTAGAAGGCTGCGCGGACGCTTCCAGACCGTACGCAGTCGTATCTGCTTCGGAGCTATGCCGTTCCACAGGAGCAGCCAAGGGCTTCACTTCCTCATGGGAAGGAGCGGACGCAACCGCCCGTTCTTGCGGGGCTAACTCCCGACAGGAACGACAAGGACCACGCCGGGAAAAAGGCCCCGCCCGGCGACCGGTTCTGCGCTGAAAGTCTGTTAATGGTTTGATCTCCTGACAATACGTACATTTTTTCATCAGCGGTTCTCTCGCTTCATCCTTATTCTGCTGCGGATCTGTCACGTTCATCCCTCCTTCCCTTTCTTGTTCGAGCTTATGGTTTGCCCGAAATCCGAACTATAGCTAAGTTAGATTCATTTTACCGTTTTCACGTTTCTTTTTCTAGCCATCGAGTCGTTGTCATCACTCAAGGTATAACAAATTTTAATGATTTAGCATACGTTATATAGCGGATCCATGTTCTTCATCAACATCATATTGACCATCAGACGTTTAGCCCCCCTCACTTGGTGGGTAACTTGTTATATATGAAGGAGGGACGCACATGAAAAGGAACCATACGATGATGCAATTTTTCGAGTGGAATGTCGCAGCTGACGGTTCTCACTGGAAAAAGCTTGCCCGCCTGGCACCGGAACTAAAAGCCAAAGGAATTGACGCGATATGGATTCCACCTGTCACCAAAGGCCAATCTCCTGAGGATACGGGTTACGGCGTCTATGACCTTTACGATCTGGGCGAATTTGACCAAAAGGGTGCAGTACGCACCAAATACGGAACCAGGGAAGATCTGCTGGAAGCTGTCGCATCCTGCGTTCGCCACGGCGTAGCCGTCTATGTCGATCTGGTCATGAACCATAAGGCAGGTGCAGATGAAACCGAAGTATTCAAGGTCGTCGAGGTCAACCCGGATAATCGTAATGAGGTCATTTCCGAGCCCTTTGATATCGAAGGCTGGACTAAATTTACATTCCCCGGCCGGCAAGGGAAGTATTCCACATTTCAATGGAACTTCGAACATTTTAACGGAACGGATTACGATGCAAGTCAGGACCGGACAGGAATCTATCGTATTTTAGGTAAAAATAAAAACTGGAGCGATAATGTAGATGATGAATTCGGCAATTATGATTATTTAATGTTCGCCAATATTGACTATAATCATCAGGATGTGCGTAAGGAAATGATCCGCTGGGGCAAGTGGCTGGTGGATACTCTACAATGCAACGGATTCCGTCTGGATGCAATCAAGCATATTAATCATGAATTTGTACGAGAGTTTGCTACAGAAATGATTAAAAAGCGTGGGCAGGATTTTTATATGGTAGGCGAGTTTTGGAAACCGGATCTGGAATCGTGTCAAAAGTTTCTGGATACCATCGATTATAAAATCGACCTGTTTGACGTATCCCTCCACTACAAACTACATAGCGCTTCCTTGGGTGGTAAGGATTTCGATTTAAGCACCATTTTCGAGGATACGCTGGTTCATACCCATCCCCTGAACTCGGTTACTTTTGTCGATAATCATGATTCCCAGCCGCATGAAGCGCTCGAATCCTGGGTGGAGGACTGGTTTAAGCCCAGTGCCTATGCACTCATCCTACTGCGCAAAGATGGTTATCCCTGCGTATTCTACGGGGATTACTACGGTATCCAGGGACAAACGCCTGTGATAGGCAAGCAAGCTGAGCTAGACCCGCTCCTATATGCTCGGTACCACAAAGCTTATGGTGAGCAAAAAGATTATTTTGATGATCCCCATACGATTGGATGGGTTCGTCAGGGCATTCCTGAGCTGCACGGCTCTGGATGTGCTGTGGTGATCACCAACGCAAATGACGGGGAAAAGCGCATGTTCGTGGGTAAACAACATGCAGGAGAAAAATGGACCGATTTGACTGGGCATCACGATCATGCCGTGAAGATCGAACAGGATGGCTACGGTGTATTTCCCGTTCGTGCTGGCAGTGTATCGGTATGGGCACTTCCTACCGAGGAAGACAGCCTGGAAACAGAGGATACCGCGAACGCTTGATGTATATCAACTCAAAGAGGACAGGATGCAAGGAAGCGCCCTGTCCTCTTTGTATATGGAAAATCACTCCGTCACCTTGCTTTGGTTGGCCACAGCCTGTTTTTTTGCCTCTACATGACTCGGATCACCAAGATAGAAGCGCCGTATAGGATCGATATGCTCATCCAGCTCATACACCAGTGGGATACCTGTCGGGATGTTCAAATCCAGCAGTGCAGTTTCGTCCAAATTCTCCATGTACTTGATCAAGGCTCGTAAAGTATTACCGTGTGCGGAAATGATAACCCGGTCCTTTTTGAGAATCAACGGCACGATCCGTTGCTTCCAAAACTCACCAACCCGATGCACAGTGTCTTCTAGGCTTTCCCCGAGCGGCAGCTCCTCCGGCTTAATATGGCGATAACGCTCTTCCTGATGTGGACTCCGTTCATCCTGCTCATCCAACATGGGTGGTCGCACCGTCAAACTACGCCGCCAAATATGAACCTGTTCCTCGCCGTATTGCACGGCGGAATCCAGCTTGCTGAGCCCCTGAAGAGCACCATAGTGGCGTTCATTCAGCTTCCATGACTTCTGCACGGGTATCCACAGATGATCCAGCTCATCCAAGATATGATACAACGTGCGGATAGAACGTTTTAGCACAGAAGCAAATGCCAAATCAAACGTATACCCAGCCTCCTTGAGGATACGTCCTGCCTCGATGGCCTCATGAGTTCCCTGTTCAGTCAGATCGACATCCGTCCAGCCTGTGAACAAGTTTTGTCGGTTATACACGCTTTCTCCATGCCTCACCAGCACCACTTGATACATATACCTCACTCCTCACCTATCTATCCTCTATGTTTTACCCAACTTCTATGTATTTAACGTAAAATGCATTTTTTAAACCGCCTTTTTCATACAAAAAAGGACGACATTCAGCCGCCCTTCTCTTCTCATCCTACTTAAACCATATGCAATAGTCGCAGATCTTAGTCCCTATTGCTAAGCTTAGCTAACAGATCCAATATTCGTACATATAGCCACACTAACGTTACCAGCAATGCAAAAGCGCCATACCATTCCATATATTTGGGTGCACCTTGATCAGCTTGTTCCTCAATGAAATTAAAATCTACGAGCAGATTCAAAGCGGCAATGATGACGATAAATAAACTAATGCCAATACCCACCCAGCCCGTTTCATGGATATACGGAACATTCATACCGAAAAAATTCAAAATAAAATCAACCAACGTCACCAGAAAAATCCCCATCGTACAGAGGACAACAAATGAGATAAAGCCACGTGTCACCTTGATGATTCGTTGTGTATACATAAAGAGCATCAAGAACAAGATACCCACAGTCAGCAAAATGGCATTAACTACAATTCCAGGGTACTCATACTCCATAAAAGCGGAAACGCCACCCAAAGCAAAGCCACTCAGAATCGCATATACAGGAGAAAGCAATGGAGCCGTTTTTGGAAAAAAGGATATCGCAAGTGCTACGCCTGCCATCCCAATAAAGCCTGCCGTCAGCAACGATAGCACCTCTACGGTTCCTTGGTAGGTCATATACCAGGTAATACTGCTAGAAACGATAAGTAGGACCAGCAGAAGTAACGTTTTGTTCACCGTTCCTCCGATGGTCATACGTTGTTCGCTAGCTTCTCTTTCATCTTCACGTAAAAAGATGTCATCACGTAAAACCGGATTGCTAAAGCTCATACAGGGTACTCCTTTTCGATGTGTTATTTGCGATGTCATATGTATATATCGGCACAACCTGAAAAAAGTTTCAGAAAATTTCAAACAATAAAAAAACTCTAACCTTGCCTTTCGGCAAAGCTAGAGTTAGAGGGTCAAGTCGTTACAGATTAAAAATCAGCGGTAGCAATTTGGATAGTACCTGTTACTGCTCCAACTGGAGTCGCCTGAAGAGCAGCTACCAGCAGCAAAGCAACTTCTAACGTAAGGCTGTTGCCCGCTGGGATTACATAAGTGATCACAGGAGCATTGACACGGGTAACCACAAGATCAACCGGATTGGCACCTGTATTATTCACAGTAATCGTAGCATTATTACCGCCTCTCAGATTTTCAAAGAAGGACTTACCCACACCAGCAGCAAGATTGTAGAATTGCGAAGGTAAAAGAATCGCCATAGTCTTCACCTCCCTTGCGTTTGATAATGTATTCTATGCTCCCAATCTATCAACGTAACGTTAAGTGCCTCAGTAATAAGACACAATTTAAAAGACTTATAGATTAACGTACTCTCTATATATTAAAAGGAGTTGCCCTCTCAGATCCTTTGCCTAATCTGCGGACAACCTGTCATTTTGAAAGGTTAAACCATTTTTTTCATATTATAAGCCTAATCATGATAAAATACGTACCATAATGAAAAAGACCCAAGGAGGATAACCACATGAAACAGGAACTGATTGACCGCCTGACTACATATGTTCAGGTGGATACCCAATCCGACGAAAGCAGCCACACTTGCCCCACCACACCCGGACAGCTCACATTGGGCAACCTCCTGGTGGACGAACTGAAAGCCATCGGTATGACAGACGTAACCATTGATGGTCATGGTTATGTAATGGCAACCCTTCCCTCCAATACGGATAAAGAAGTGCCCGTCATTGGTTTTCTGGCACACCTTGATACGGCTACTGAGCTAACTGGCGCAGGAGTGAAGCCACAGTTGACGGAGAATTACGATGGAGGCGATATCACGCTGAATGCCTCGCTGGGTGTAGTACTTTCTCCACGTGAGTTTCCCGAATTGACTCAATATAAAGGCCATACCCTAATCACAACAGATGGTACCACCCTGCTCGGTGCAGACAACAAAGCTGGCATCGCAGAAATCATGACAGCAATCCACTATCTGATTGATCATCCAGAAATTCAACATGGCAAAATTCGCGTTGCTTTTACACCGGACGAAGAGATTGGAAGAGGACCTGAACGCTTTGATGTAGCCGCTTTTGGTGCTGAATATGCTTATACAGTAGACGGCGGACCGCTCGGAGAACTGGAGTATGAGAGCTTCAATGCCGCAGCTGCTCATATTACCATTCATGGTGTGAATGTACATCCTGGTACGGCTAAAAACAAAATGATCCACGCTGCCAAAATCGCTATGGAACTGCACAGTAGATTACCTGCGAATGAAGCCCCGGAATATACAGACGGGTATGATGGCTTCTATCATCTGTTGGAGTCTACAGGCACAGCAGAACAAGCCAAACTGTACTATATTATCCGCGATTTTGATCGCGAGAGCTTCGAAAACCGGAAAGCTTATTTGACAAATATCGTAAAAGAGCTCCAGGCTGCCTATGGAGATAACCGCATCACGCTGGAGCTGAGAGATCAGTATTACAACATGAAAGAGAAAATCGAGCCTGTCAAACATATCGTCGATATCGCACATGAAGCAATGACAAAGCTGAATATTGAGCCCATTATCAAGCCGATTCGTGGAGGCACAGACGGTTCACAGCTGTCTTACATGGGACTGCCTACACCGAATATTTTCACAGGTGGGGAGAACTATCACGGTAAGTATGAGTATGTGTCAGTGGACAACATGGTGCTTGCCACCAAGGTTATTGTGGAAATCGCACAATTGTTCGAGCAACGCGGCAAGTGAACCACTTTTACACACACTGACACGTTTAGATTAAATATGAAGGCATATCGTTTCGCAATGGAAACGATATGCCTTTTTTATTGAAGCTCTCATATCCCCTTTAAATTTTCGATACCTTTATAACTTTTATCCGTCTTCAGACCGACAATTATATAAGACTATAAAAAATATATTTAGTAAAGAAAGGTAGGCAGTCCACTTGAATACAATAGATGCATTAATTGTAGCCATTCCCTACATACAACAGGTTATGCGTGAGAAAGTAACCCTTGCTCTCTTCGACCGCACTCACGTTCTTGCTTATACCCAATCAGAGGGTATGGACCTCGGCTTTGAAACAGGCTCGGAGCTGCTGGAGGACTACAAAAATTTTGCCATGCTTAAAAATGGACATGAGGCCAGCTTGACCCACATTCCGGCTGAAGTCCTGGGATATCCTCTTGATATGATCAGTATTCCTGTGTTTGACGATAAAGGGGACGTCATCGCAGCGTTTGCCGCCTCCTATAATTTGACCAACAAAAATCAACTGGATCAAATCGTATCCGAAAACCTCTCCATTACCGAGCAACTCATTGAGATGGTGCAGCATGTAACAGCGCATTCGGAGGAGCTACAGGCTACCAGTGAACACATTTTGAAGAACACCCAAATTGCCGTACAAAACTCGGGTAAAATTAATCAGGTTGCTGTATTTATCAAGGAAATTTCCGATCAAACCAACCTGCTTGGATTGAATGCTGCGATCGAAGCCGCACGTGTCGGAGAAGCAGGAGCAGGCTTCGGTATCGTTGCTCAAGAAGTACGCAAGCTGTCCGTAGAGTCCAAAAAAGCGACGGTCGATATCGAGGGAGCCCTTAAGGATGTACAGAACTCCATTCGTCAGATGGAGCAGGAAATAGAGCAAATTGTTTCTTCTTCTCAAGAGCAGGCGACTCTGGTAGGCTCTTTCACCGAAGTCATGGAGCGTATGCAAAAGGCGAGCGAAACGATGCAACATCTGGCCGATAACCTGACTTCCTATATTGTAAAATAAATAACATCGTTTCTTGGCATGAGAAAGGGGAGCGCACTGATCCGCAAATGGCGAAAAAGTGCGCTCCCCTTATTTACACAATCCCTACTGGGTATGACGATCGAAGTCTGAAATCAAGCAGTAAAAGAAAAAACACCATGATTCGAAGGATGCACGGAGTCTAAATCTCCCAATGTATTTCCTATCGGAAGAGCAACACTAAGAAACGCTAAGACCATAGTTATCGAGCTTAATGCCTTTTTCATTATGAAGCCCCCTTAATAAAATGGTTTGGTATTGCTCTTGCTGGGACGGTGTTGCCAAATCTCGGTAAGTTTCGAATAGTGCAACCAGTGTTCTAAAATCGGCATCGGCTTCTACCCCAATAGAGAATTGCAGAGAAACAAGGATATAATTCAAGGCAACGATATACTGCTTCTTTTTCAAATAGTAAATAGCTAATTGGTTGACCAGTTTTAAATAATATACGCGGTTGGCTCTATCTTCATAACCTTCAAATATCTCAATATCATCGGCAAACTCGTTCAGCAGTTCATCAATCTCCCAATCGTTCAAGTTAGCTGCTTCAGTAATACCAACCAATCCTGGTAGTAGCTCCTCGTCATTGTTGTGAAGAAACTGAACATATTCCGGTAAAAGTTCCTTCTTCCCCAAAAGTAAATCAATCATATATAAATTGGCCTTGGCGAGAAAACGGAATCTCTCTACTTCTTCGTGACCGCTTTGATCCAGCCCCATAAACCAGCCCATTTCGCTATACTTTATAATATAATCTCTGGCTTCCTCATACTGGCCCATATTCTGATAATAAATCGATTTCGCCAGATAGCTGTAAGCATAATAAAACACCAGCGGGTGTTTGGTGTCCAATGTCTCGTACTTGCCGTCCGCAGCATTTCTCAGTTGGGTATGATACAGGCTTTCAGCCAACGAATGCAGATAATCGGCAACCTTGTTCGCTTCATCCCAATCATTATGCGTGTAGCTGATTCTAAATAACTCGCAAGCTTTATCGAGCGCGTGGCTGTCCGACAACAAATAAATAGCTCCCCTTTGATTCAGGACCTCTTCCACTAAACCCCGCCTCCCTATCCTGAAAATTACGGTCACCCCTAGCCTAGCGGCTATTCTTCAGGGTAGTTATGCTGTTAGCCTCCCTTTTTACATACCAGTATATTACAAATATAGTCAAAACCTAACTTGAAGTCAATTCAATCATCGGTACATTCATATTTTTGCAATCTGACATGGATATGTATATTTACGAGTCACGAATAGAGGATTTTCATTATTGAAATAATGCTAAAGAAGACAAAAAGATTGGCTCTCTTATGGGTGGTTTTTATGATCTATAGTATCGTCAGGGTAACTACGTTACGAATTAGTGCGTACTTTTCAACCGAATACCGGAGCCTTACAATCAAACCTGTGCACGAAAGCAAAGTATAGAGTACGACTCAACAAAGCATGTACCTATTCACCAAAATACAAATTCACTTAAGGAGTGAAGTTAATAACATGGAACTTCAATTGGCTTTAGACTTGGTAGATATCCCACAAGGTATTGCATTGGTAAAAGAAGTGGAATCGTATATTGATATCGTAGAAATCGGTACGCCGATTGTCATCAATGAAGGACTTCACGCTGTAAAAGCAATGAAAGAAGCATTTCCCAATCTAAAAGTGCTGGCTGACCTGAAAGTTATGGACGCAGGGGGCTATGAAGTGCTGAAAGCTTCCGAGGCAGGTGCCGATATTGTGACGATTTTGGCTGTAGCTGAAGATGCAACGATCAAAGGTGCTGTAGAAGAAGCTAAGAAACAAGGCGGCAAAAAAATCCTGGTGGACATGATCGGTGTTAAAAACCTGGAGCAACGTGCGAAAGAAATTGATGCTTTAGGCGTTGACTACATCTGTGTGCATACAGGCTACGATCTGCAAGCGGAAGGACAAAGTCCGTTCGAAGCATTGCAAACCGTCAAAAAAGTCGTAAAAAACTCCAAAACAGCCGTAGCTGGCGGCATCAAGCTGAGTACATTGGCTGAAGTGGTAAAAGCTCAACCGGATCTGGTTATCGTAGGCGGCGGTATCACTGGCGAAGACGACAAAAAGGCTGTAGCCTCGCAAATGCAGCAGCTCATTAAACAAGGTTAATCCCAATGGAGACCTCTCAATATTTATCCGAGGTAATCAAGGAGCTGCAATTCGTTCCACAGCTAATCAGCGATACCGAATCGGAACAGCTGATCCACTCCATCGCTGCTGCGAATAAGGTATTCGTAGCAGGAGCGGGGCGCTCAGGGTTCATGATTCGCTCGCTGGCCATGCGGCTGATGCATATGGGAATTCAAGCTTACGTCGTTGGGGAAACCGTAACCCCTGGTTTGGGCGAGGGTGATCTGCTGATTATCGGTTCAGGCTCTGGTGAAACCAAAAGCCTAGCCTCCATGGCAGACAAAGCGAAAAAACTCGGGGCCTCACTGGCGCTCCTTACCACCTCCCCCGAGTCCACCATCGGCAAACTGGCCGATATCATCGTTAAGCTGCCCGGCGCACCCAAGGACCCATCCAACAAGAATTACCAAACCATTCAGCCCATGGGCTCACTGTTTGAACAAACCCTGCTGCTGTATGGCGATGCGTTGGTACTCAGAACGATGAAGCTGCGCAAGCTGACTTCCGAATCCATGTATGGTCAACACGCCAATTTGGAATAAAACTGCTTTTTCCTTTACGATAACAAAGCAGGCTGTCCCTACATGTCCGAGCATGTAAGAACAGCCTGCTTTGTTTGTGTTACATGAGATAACTCTCTTACCTGCAAAAGCCGGAATCTTGGCGAGTGGTACCCAGTTGCCCAGACGTACTGCATAGGATAAGGCAAAATGAAAGGTAGCCATAGCTCCAGCTCTCCTTTTGAACAACTCTACTCCTCTGTCTCAAATCATTTATTCATACTCCCTACTGGCAGCGGCGGCACTTTGGATGGATCAACCAGCGCCCAATATGCATATTTGGCCTTTAACCGTTCATCGAACAGCAGCGGCTTATCCAGCCGGGCAATCGGGAATGTACTAAGCCACGTATTGCCATCATCTGTCCCCCAAATCGTCACATTGCTGAGATGCTCCTGCTGTCTTGTAAACATATCGAACAGCGCCTGATAACGATGAGCCTGCCGGATCAGCAGGACGTCCGGGATCGTTTCGTAGCGATCCGTATCATTAGAGTAGAGGCCCATATCCAGCTCTGTGATCTGATTATCCAGCCCGAGTGAAGCAAACTTTTCGATGGATTGCTCGATTTCGGCAGTAGTAGGGAACTCCAGGCGGATATGCGATTGGTGACCTACGCCATCAATCGGTACACCTTTGGCAAGCAAATCACGCACCAGATTGTACAGAAAATCCCGTTTCTTCGGTTCATGGGTATTGTAATCGTTAATGAACAACCGCGCGTTTGGCCCCGCCACTTCCCTCGTGACACGGAACGCTTTTTCAATATAATCGGTTCCTGTAATCTGATACCACTTGCTACGGCGCATGCCGTCTGGCTGATCAGGATCAATGACCTCATTCACCACATCCCAATCGGTAATAACATTTTTATAACGAGCGGCAACAGCACGAATATGCGTCTCCAGGCGGTCCAACAAAAGCTTTTTATTCTCAGCAGTCGGTGTCATCGGCTGTCCATTTTTGTCCTTAAACATCCAGTCCCCGGTTTGGTTATGCCACACTAAGGTATGGAAACGAATTTCCAATCCGTGCTGTTTTGCAAATTGCACAATTTGGTCTGCTTCCTCCCAATGGAACTGCCCCTCGGATGGTTGCAAGGAGACAGGCTTCATCGCATTCCCTGCAACGACACTGTTAAAATGCTTCTGTACCAGTTCTCCGTAAGCCCCTTCGGTCTGGAAAGCCTCAATCGCTGTGCCGATGCTGAACTGTCCCTGATATAATCCATGCAAAGAAGGTATGTCCTTCTCAATCGCCAGCGGCGGCACCAGGGACAATTCGAAATCATCCATATAAAAGGAGGACGTCCCTTCTGGCGATTCCAGGTACATAGAAACGGCATCTGTATCATGTGCGAAGGTATACGTGCCAGACAAATGCATCCATCCTCCTGTCGTAATCGCCGTATCGCCTACAATCGTTTCATATGCACTTTGACCTTGGTAATCACGCTGTACGCTGAGCCTCACCTTGGCAGGCTGCTCACCTGGCACCAGCTTCACCCAGGCGCTGACCGTATAACGGTTGCCCTTTTGCATCGTGGCCGTCACGTCCAGCTTGGGACCGGCATATGCCTTTTGTCTGCCTGTTGTCAGCAGACTGTATGAGCCGGTCCGTGCATCGGCATTCGAGACCTGCACGGTCTCGGCTCCCAAGCGGGATACCCAACCTTGGGCTGTGCCATCTTCAAACCCAGATACAATCCCACTTGTAGGATTCGTTGGTGTTACTGATACCTGCCTAATTTCCACCTCATCCACATAGTAGGCCTGAGCGGGATTCGAGTTCTCCACATACAGCTTCAATGCATTCATCTCCCCGGTAAACGTATATCTCCCCTGAAGCTTGATCCACGAAGTATCTGCTGTTTCCGTCTGTGCTACAGTCTTCCATGCTGTAGTCCCCCCTGTCGGCTGCTGCTCCATCGTAAGCTTAATCACGCTTGGAATTGCCGCATTGCCGTCCAGTTTCACATACCCGCTAATTTCATACTCCACATCCGGCAGCAGCAGCGGCTTCACATCCAGCTCTGCTCCGTTCCAAGCCGCCGTACGAGCGGTTGCCTTCAGACTGTGCGTACCGCCATAGGCCGCTTCCGTGACGGATGCAATTTGGGTATAAGCTCCCCGGGGCTTCCAGCCGTCACTGTTTCCTTGCTCAAATCCATACGTTTTAATGATCTTCCCTGCCGATAGCACCTTGTCCGAAACCGACGGAGAATGTTCCATAGACGAAGCTGCCTTCGCTACAGACGTTCCCCACCATCCGATAGGTGATAACAACAGCACTCCAGCCAGCACTAGACAAAAAGGCGTATACCAACATGACCGCACAGCAATCCCTCCTGCACTCAAATTTTTGAATTCATATTTGGCACTCTTGGATTATAGTTATCTGCGGATTGGAAACGGCTCTTAGAATGAATGTAAAATATTCACTATCCTTTGACGCCTCCCAAGGTCATACCCTTCACAAAATATTTTTGTAAAAACGGATAGACTAAAATAATAGGCACTGAAGCAACAATCGTCATCGTGGCACGAATAGAGGTAGGCGTAACCGCCTTCGCCAAATTTTCCGACCCTGCAAATTGGCTGGCATAGTCCTGAGCGTTAACGGACGTATTGGAATTTTGCAGAATTTTCATTAGCTCATATTGGAGAGTGCTCCATTGCTCATACGACGAATTGTACAAAAATACATCGAACCAGGAATTCCATTGCGAGACCGCCGTGAACAGGGATACTGTTGCCAGCACTGGCACACACAGCGGCAAAACAATGCGCATAAAAGTAGCAAACTCCCCAGCCCCATCAATACGCGCCGACTCCAAAATCCCCTCTGGCAATCCCTCAATAAAGGAGCGAATGACTATGACATTAAACACCCCGATCAAGCCCGGCACGATGTACACCCAAAAGGTTCCCAGCATCCCAAGCTCACGAATCAAGAGAAAATTGGGGATCAATCCACCGCTAAAATACATCGTCAAAATAAAAGCAATCGAAACAAATTTGCGCAGCACATATTCCGGTCGGCTGATCGTATACGCCACCATTGCGCAGCAAAACACCGAGGTCACTGTACCTGCGACCGTACGTAATACAGAAATTAACGTAGCATGGAAAATCGTCGCTTCCTTGAATACAAATTCATAATTACTCCACGTGAATTCACGCGGCCACAAATAAATCCCGCCCCGAATCGAGTCATTCGCTTCATTTAATGAAACCGCCAACGTATTTAAAAATGGATACAGCGTGAACACCATTAGGCATAGCATAAACACAACATTGCACGCATCAAAAATCCGATCCGAGGGCGCCCGAAATCGCCCGTGTACGGCCTTCCCTTTGCCCATGACTTCCTCTCCTTTCTAAAAAATAGCCTAGTCCTGCACTTAAATCCGATTGATTATTCTTAGAGTTTGTTGGTACTGTTACTTGGAACTATCATTTTGAGTGGTTATATCTAGTGGCAATTGGAGTGAATTATGTGGATTATTTTTGGGACTATAAGAAGTCTGTTATAGTTCGTTGGTAAGGTCTTGATGAGGTCCGCGAAGCGGCCTGTTAAAAATCCACTGACCTTCCCTGTAGAATGGATGAGCAAGTTCCCCTGCTACAACCCTCAGTTCTTAAAAAATGACTTTACGGAGGATAGCAGCGGAGCGGGCGGAATTGTTCTAAAGAAGCGGAGCGTTCACCTTTATTCCCGGATTTTAACCTATGATTTTTATTCCAATAAGAAAATCCGGGGATAACAGTGATCGGAAGAACAATCCGCACGCGCAGCGACCTTCTCCCCCGTAACTCACTCTTTTTTAGAACAACCGCTCCTCCCCTAACCGCTTCGCAATATGATTGGCGCTAAACAACAGAATGAAGCTAACCACCGTTTTGAACATTCCAGCAGCAATGGAAAGCGAAAAGTTCCCCATCTGGATACCATATTTCAAGACGAAAATATCTAAGTTTTCCGAGTAATCCACGTTCATGCCGTTGCCCAGTAAATATTGCGGTTCAAAGCCTGATTCCAGCAGGTTGCCAATGTTCATAATGAGCAGGATGATAAATACAGGCTTTAATCCCGGCAAGGTCACATGCCAAATCCGCTGAAACCGCCCTGCTCCGTCCATTTCGGCCGCTTCATACTGCGAGGGGTCAATCGTGGTCATCGCGGCCAAATAAATGATGGTATTCCAGCCGACATTTTTCCATACCTCCGACGCTCCGAGAATCCCCCAAAAGTAGCTTCCCTCACCCAACCACAGAATAGGTTCCTTAATGAGTCCAAGCCACATCAGCACCTCATTGACAATGCCGCCGTCTGCTGATAGCGCCGTACTAATAATGCTGGCCGCAACTACCCACGAAATAAAATGTGGCAAGTAGCTGATCGTCTGCACCACTCGCTTAAATACAATCTGACGAAGCTCATTCAGCAAAATTGCTAGTGTTATAGCGGTAACAAATCCCAGCACCAGATTAATAAAGCTCATCGCCAGCGTATTGCGCATCACCCGCAGAAAGTGTTCATCCTGAAATAGAAAACGGAAATGCTTCAATCCAACCCATTGCTGATCAAGCAGCTTGCGGGCAGGCTTAAAATCCTGGAAGGCAATCGTCCAGCCCCAAAGAGGCAAATATTTAAAAATAAGCAGCCAGATTAAAAAGGGGACGGACATCCATACGAGTGCACGCTGCTGATTCAGCTTGTGTATAAATCCCCTAAAGCCGGTTCGTCGTGAGAGCGGCAAATGGCCCGAGGAGGTCGTAACAGGTGGCGGTGACGTGTAGCTCATAGCTGCTTCCTCCTTTATTTTTTCCCGACCGTCTTGATTTTTTTGGCAACCTCCTTCGTGATCAGCTCCTCAAAGGCCTTCACATCCAGCTTGTTAAACTCGGTGGTGTATTCCTTCCAAATGGCATCAAATTGTTCCGGTGCAGACAGTACCAAGCGCGGGAAATATTTGCGCTGCAGGTCTCCTTTCTTTTGCTGGAAAATCTGCGCAGGCGAGCCTTGATCAACCTGAATGCTCCAGGCTGGGAACCATGGACGCTCGTCAGGTGCGGAAAACATCTGCGAGAAGGACTCTACACCGTTCGCTTTAAGCAGCTTTTTATCACCTTCGGTATACGACATCCGCGCAACCTCAGGCTGCCGTCCGGGGCTAGCTGAGTTGCCGTCGGGTAAGGAAGAACCGTTACCGTACCGCGGCCAGCTGTATTCAAAATATTTGAAACCAAATGAGTCACGGAACGCATCCTCACCCGTCTTCTTAATTTGCTCCTTGGTCCGATAAAAGCGCCCATTTTTATCTACATCATAGGTTTCCCCTTTGATCCCCCAGTTGGATAATACCTGGTTTTCGTCGGTCAGCAGATTGTTGAAAAATTTGATGATACGTACCGGATCCTTGGCACTGACTGTAATTCCGATGCCTCGGTTATTAACAAATGACGACGGATCAAGATACTGATCCTTTATA
Source organism: Paenibacillus sp. ALE2 (assembly GCF_054113385.1). NCBI lineage: Bacteria > Bacillati > Bacillota > Bacilli > Caryophanales > Paenibacillaceae > Paenibacillus > Paenibacillus sp. ALE2. The sequence continues at coordinate 1,843,426 of NZ_CM134213.1, read as the reverse complement.
TTCCGGTCGTATACAACAGGCAGCCCTACATATTCCAGATCATCATTACCCGAACGCTTGGAAGCCTCCTGCAGGTTATTTAGAGACTGCCCTGCCTGCCAGCGATAATCGAAAAAGCCCAGCACCTTACCCGAGGTTAGCTTCGCCAAATATTGATCGTAATTGTCTACAAAGGAGGATTTATCGAATAGGCCCTCTGCGTTAAGCTGATTCAGTTCCTGGAGATACCGCTTTGTGATTTCCTCATCTCCATAATCCGTCGCCTGGTGTGTTTTCATATCAATAATCGTGCCGCCATCATTGGGATAGCCTGCCAGATGCATCGGCGCATTCGTAAGCGCATAAAACCTATCCTGCGTGGTTAACGCCAAGTACCCGGTTAATCCCTCGTCTGCATGCTTTTTCGCATAGTTCCGAATCAGAGCCAAGTACTCATCTAACGTTTTTATTTTTGGGTATCCCGCCTCCTTCAACACTCTACGCTGTATCCAAAAAGCTCCCTGCTCTATATTAGGAGCAGACAAATAATCACCGACCACCGCACTGAACGGCAGGAAATAGATATTCCCATCCTCCGCTTTCATCAGATTGTAGTACGGTCCATATACACGCTTGATATTTGGCCCATATTTATCGATCAAATCATTCAGGGGAATAAAAGCCCCGGCATCCAGCAGTTTATCAATCGTGCCATCAGGTACAATCACGTCTGGATAGTCATTACTGGCAATAAACGTGCCGATTTTCGTATTCGAATCCCCTACCAAATGCTCCAGCTTCCAGTTCACGCCGGTCTGATCTTCCAGTATTTTTCCGATCCGCGTTTCATTGGTATTAATGTCTCTTCCCGCCGTGGCATTAAAATACGTGAATGTGACCTTCTCCTTGCTATCTCCCGACGCAGGCTCCTTACCCGAGCTCCCTGAGCAAGCAGCGATCATAGATGCCATCATAACCATTACCAAACTGATGATTCCGAACCTTTTGCTTGTCATGCCAGACCTTCCCCTTTCGGCCTCTTTTGTCGATTGTGTGTGAATACCAAATTGTAAGCACTTTCATTTTATAAAATGCCGTTCATTTTGTTCACCTGTCAATCTATAGGTGTTACTTAGGAAACTATAGGTCCCGATCCGCCGGAATCATTATACGAATTTCTGTACCCTCGCCGGGTGCGCTGCGAATGACCAGCTTAAAGCGGTTGCCGTAGTAAAGTTTTAGACGATAGATGACATTTTGCAGACCTATACGCTCACCCATTTCTTCCTGCCTTTGCATGTAGCCATATAAGCGCTGCACCTGTTCCGCAGACATGCCCACCCCATCATCCCGAACCGTTAGCATCAGTCGTTCTTCCTCATGCTCAAAAAGAATCTCAATGCGTCCCCCATGCTTTAGCGGCTCAATGCCGTGGATACTTGCATTTTCAACCAGCGTCAGTACGACCATTTTGGGAATCAAATTGTCCAAGTCTTCGGAGCGTGCCTGTACATCGTACTGTATTCGCTCACCAAAGCGATATTGTTGGATTTCCAGAAAACAACGGATCAACTCCAGCTCGTCCCGCAAAGTAACCCGATCCTTGTTCCACACCAGCGAATTGCGGAAAATCCGTGCCATATTATGAATAATGCGGGCTGTCTCATCCTCATGCTTCATCAGGCTTCGCATACGAATCGTCTCCAGCGCATTGAACAGAAAATGGGGATTGATCTGGCTGTGAAGTGCATTCAACTGGGCGTGCCTACGCTGAATCTCCAGATTTTTCCGCTGAATATCGGCCATATAAACATCGTTAATCAGTCGTTTGATTCTCAGCGTCATCCGGTTAAATTCACCTGTGAGCTGTCCGATTTCATCACTCGACTCCATACCCGGAATGAGTTCAAAATGCTGATTTTTCACCTTCTTCACATGTTTCAGAATGCGATGAAGCCGCACGTTCAGCGAACGTGTAATCCAGATAATGATCAAGGTGGGCAGCAGCATATTCACACAGGCTAACAAGAGCGCAAAATTGCGAGGCTCCTGCATTTCATACAGCACCTCATCTCTGGATACCGCAGCCACAATGCTCCAGCCGTTCAGATTATTCGTAAGCACATAATGAGTCTTGAATTCCATGGTGTCATTGGGTAGCTTGAGGGTGCTATAGGCCACGCTCTTATGGTTTATATCAACCTTGGGGTCATTTGTATATTCGACTTCTCCCCGTTCGTTAAGCAGAAAGAGACTCCCCTGCAAGTTCAAGTTATTGAAAATCTCCCGAATGGATGACATTCGCAGCTCTATTTTCAGTATTTTTTCACGACCATTTTGGGAATAAAAATAGTTCATCCGTCGAATCAGGCTGAAGGGGTGTAGCTGCTCAGCGGTACTGTCGTCAGTACGGACAAATATAGGCTTGGACTGGCGTCCAGGCGGGATTTGGGTATACCAAGGGAAGCTTTTGACCCTCTCATCTATAAAGCTGATTCCCCCGGAATCCATTAGTGTTGGATTATCAGTATAAATCGTAATTCCACCTACGGATTGGTACACAGGACTGTAAGTATTGTTTAAGATACGACGTAAATAAGAGTCATAAACAGCAATATAGTCAGCAGGGTGGGGATATGTTTCTTCCAACACCTCATTGAGTCGATAATCGGTATAAAAGATAGACGAGATTTCCATCGCATCTTCAAATTCCCGGTAAAATTCAATTTTAATTTGTTCCAGTGCGCGCGTAATATCCTGAATACGCTGTTCTTTCACATTTTGCGAGGTAACATGGTAAAAGATCAGATTGGTCAGCACGATAGGTGTAAAAACACAGAGGAAATAAAGCAGCAGCATTTTATCTCGCAGCCGTATATGATCCAGGATAGTTCTCAGCCTCTTCATTCGCCGGACCTCTCTGGCTCGTACCCAGCACTTAGGCTATTGCGGTATTCACTTGGCGTGACGTGCGCCAGCTTTTCAAACTGAGTCACAAAATAGTCTGAACTGCCGAAGCCCACTCGCTCCGCAATTTCATAAATACGCAGGTCCGTCTGCCGCAGCAGGCGTTTCGCCTCCTGAATGCGCAATTTCAGCAGAAATTCGTTAAAGTACACCCCGTATGTTTTTCTGAACAATTGACCGAGGTATACCGGATTCATGTAAAAGTGAGCCGCAATACTTTTCAGGCTTATATTCTCGGCAGCATGCTGCTCAATATAAGCACGGATGTGCTGGATTCCTCCCTGCTGACATTCCTTGCGCAGCGTCCCAATATATTTTCCACTTTCTTCGGCAAAGGCTGTAAACAATCGTTGGAGTTCACCCAACGACAGATTCATATCCTGCCAGTTTATCATCGGTTCCAGTGACTGGAGTGAGCGCTCATTTCCCTGCATGTTTTGAATGACCCGCACGATACTAAGAACGCATTGATGCAGACTCATTTTCATAGCCTCAGGAGCATAATACTCTTCCCGAAAGCTGCTAAATAAATAACCTACGGTCGCACGTAGCTCTTCCAATTGGAGCTCCTCCACCTGCTCTGTCAAGCTATCCAGTACGTCCTGACGAATGGTCCTATAGTGGAGGGATGGCATTTCATCCTGTAAAAAGATAACAATACCACTAGGGTCATGAATGTATTTATGAAGCACTGCTTCCTTTGCACTGGCATAAGACTGCTGGATATCCCGCAACCGATTCACAGGACTTCCCGCATAAACGAATACCCGAATTCCCAACTGGTTTTTTACTGACTCCATCCCCTCTATCTCCTGTTGTAGCGCTTTCATAAACAATTCTACTTTGGCTCCAAAACCCTCTAAAAAGAAGTCCGGTACGATAAGACCAACCCGGTTACGATGCTCATGGACATAGAGAGGGTACTTGCCGTCCATTAAACGATGAAGCGCTTGCTCTATAAGCTCCCTGAACTGGAAAAGCGATAGCATGACACCATCGTCACCAGAGCGCCAAGGATGCTGATCATTCAGCTCAACAAGTACATAGTACATACACGTGGCTTCTCCAAGTCGCAGCTGCTGCTCCCAATGTGTCACCACTGCATCATCCACTGGGTTCATCATCATCGTCTCTAACAGCCCGCCTGTAAGGTGGTGTTGATATCGCTGCGCGTTCTGTTGCTCACGGTGCAATCTTTCACTCAGCTTGCGCAGTGTAGCCGAAAAGTCCTCATCATCAACCGGCTTGAGTATAAAATCATGCACTCCATAGCGGAGTGCCTGCTGTGCATAAGTAAAATCACTGTAACCACTCATGATAATAAAAGCAGGATGTTGGGTACCCCGTTCGAGTACGGATCGAATCAGCTCTAATCCATCCAGCACAGGCATACGAATATCGGTAATGATCAGATCCGGGTGAAGACGACTGATTAGCTCCAGCGCATCCTCACCATTATCAGCTTCTCCCACGATTTCAAAGCCACAGGTTTCCCAATCCACAAGTTGAATTAGCCCTTTGCGGGTGAATATTTCATCATCCACCACAATGGCTCGATGCAGCTTCATAACCTGCCTCCTCCTTTCAATGAAACGTTATTTTATTGGGGTTGACTACTTCGCGGGCCTTGCACGATATCCCAGCTGGAGAAATATGGCCTTTGCAACGTATTGTGGCACTTCGAGAGCAGTTTGTACAGACGGGATTTCATCATAAGGTCGCTCCAAAGCGTGAAAACTATTGCCCCCAGCTGCTTCCTCGCCGAACACAACCGTGACCTACAGTGGCTTGTTGATGAACAGACATCCAGCGTTGTCACAGATACAGTCATCCAGCTCAGAGGGGAATGTATAGTCTATTTCGGGGTGTGGCTCTCCAATAAGAAAGCCGCTTGGTCATTTAAACCAAGCGGCTTTCTTATATTTGGATTGCGTTTTCTCTTCTTGTTATTTCTATACTTTATACATTTTGTGCGTAGCTTTCACTTGGCGTTTTGGTCAACACCACATGCAGGCTGGAGTTCGCTCCCGCACCACCACGATAGGAAAAGTGCTCATCTCCGGTAATATGGATCATATCCCCTTGGACAACTTCCGTTTCTTCACCATTTACAGTTACAGTACCGCTTCCTTCAAGAACGAGCAAATATACATTCGCTCCTGGATGATTATGTGTTGGCAGCTCAGCATGAGGGGTGAAGTTGAGAATAAAAATAACATTGTCGGCTTCCTTATGCACAATTCGTTTTGTAAATGCAGCTTCTTTATATTCTTGAAATTGAATTAGGTTTGATTTTTTCATGTGGATTCACTCTCCTGTTTGTAATTGGATTGGGCCTATATAGTCTTATTGTATTTGATTATTACGCTCTTCTTGTGATTGCGATCACAAATATAAATTTAAGTCATAAATACTTTGAAATATTCAAAAATTTGATTTCAATCATCTTTTTCACCATCACATCTAGCTAGAATCAAATTGTGTTAGACAAACCAAAACAACAGGAGGTTATTCCTATGAAACCAGGATTTAAGCTGGCAAAGAATATATATTGGGTAGGAAAAATCGATAATCGTGAGGTACCCTTTCATCGGCTTACCCTATCTAAGGGTACAACCTATAATGCATACTTACTAAAAACCGGAAAACCAACCATTATAGATACCGTAGATATGGCGTTCGGTAGAGAATTTGCCGAAGCTGTAGCGGAATTGATCGACCCGTTGGATATTCAATATATAATCGTCAATCACACGGAACCGGACCACTCCGGCGGGTTGGCGGCCCTTGCTTCCAAGGCAGCAAACGCCACCATTGTCTGCACTGAGATTGCCGTTCCAGAAATTCAGCAGATGTACAAGCTCCAGCATCGGAACTTCCTCGTAATCAAAGACGGGGATCAACTCGATATTGGAGGCAAGACACTGCTATTTAAGGAAACACCTTACCTCCATACGGAGGAAACCATGATTACGTATTGCGTGGAAGATAAAATCTTGTTCCCTTGCGATATTTTCAGCACACACGTAGCTGTAGAGCATTTATTTGCCGATGAGGCCGGTTTTGATATTACCGAGGATTTTATCGGATACTACCAGGCTATTATTCATCCACATCGCAGATATGTGCGTACATTAATCGAAGCTGTATCTGACTTGGATATTGAGATGATTGCTCCTTCCCACGGCTTCGCGATCCGACATGATATTGCCAAATTTATTGATTTGTACGCATCGATGAGCACCGAAACCAAGGATGATAAAAAAGTAGCGATTGTTTATGCCACATTGAAGAACAATACCAAAAAAATGGCAAACATTCTGAGAGATTGCTTTTTGGAGAACCAAATCAAAGTGGAGCTATGGGATGTAGATAAGGCGGATGAAACCGAGATATTAAATAGTATTGCCTCAGCGGATGCTGTTTTCGTCGGTAGCTCTACCAAATATGCCGACATGACAGGCAAATTGGAAGACCTGCTGCAACAAATGCAAAAGATGAATTTGGAAGGCAAGCTTGCTGCCGCCTTTGGCTCCTATGGCTGGAGCGGTGAAGCCATTGAGGTCGTACAGGATTACTTGAACGGTACTAATATGAAAGTCCAAAGTACTTCAGATGTAATCAAGTCAACGGGTATGACGCATGTGGAATTTCCGGTACGTGTTCGCTTCTCTCCTACAGAAGATGAAAAAGTGAAAAAAATAAAAAATGCTGCTGAATTTGTCTCAGATCTGCTGCTTAGTGTTATTTAGCGCAGAAAGCTAGAGGAATAGGAGAGATGCCGAATGGGTAACCAACATTACGTTATAATCGGAGGCGGCGTGGCCGCTATCAACGCGGCAAAAGCGATCAGAGATCATGATGAGCTAGCCGAAATTTCGATTTACGGGGAAGAATCCTCCCTTCCGTATAACAGAGTCAAGCTTTCCAAGGCGCTATTTACTGACTTGCATAGCGACAAAATCCTGATCAAAAAAGAAAAATGGTTTGCCAATCAGCGGATTAACGTTTATTCCGGCACAAAGATCACCGCGATACACGCAGAGGACTGCACCATCGAAACAATAAATGGACAAACCGTTGCTTATGACAAGCTGTTGCTGTGTACAGGAGCCCATAACCGTAAGCTGGTGCTGGACGGGGCTTCACTAAGGAACGTTCACAACATTCGGTTTCGACAAGATGCAGACAGACTTAAAGCGGAATTGCGAGAGGGAGACCGGATATGTATCGTCGGGGGCGGTATTCAGGGTGTAGAAACCGCCTGGTCCTTCCAGCAAGCCGGATATGCCGTCACCATTCTGGAAGCTTCGCAACGGCTGATGCCCCGTCAGCTAGATGAAAAGGCATCCGCTATTTTGACCCGCCGAGTAATCGAACAGGGCACCCAGGTATGCCTTGGACAAGGCGTAAAGCGTATTACAGGCACGGAGCATGTAGAGGGCGTAGAACTGCAGGACGGCACTGTTATTCCCTGTGAACATGTCGTGTATTCTATCGGCATTGTACCTAATACGGAGCTTGCTCGCCAAATCGGTCTTGATATCAGACAAGGCATTCAGGTGAATGCGCAGATGGAGACCAGCTTCCCCAATATATATGCGGCAGGTGATGTAGCCGAGTTCCACAATAGAGTAGATGGATTATGGGAAAGTGCTATGGAGCAAGGGAAAATAGCAGGCACTAATATGGCGGGTGCCTCCGCAGCTTACCAGCGTCCCATTCCTGCCACCCTGTCCAACAGCTATGAATGCCCCTTGTTTTCCATTGGTCTGGTAGATGAACAGGAATGCGACACCAGCCTGACCTGTGGAAATCAAGGTTCTTATACACGTATGTTCATACAAAATGGCTCTATCTGTGGCGTGATTGGCTTCGGAGATGCTCTTGCTTCACTTCCATATAAAGCAGCCATTACCCAAGGACTAAGTCCGGACGCACCAGAGCTTACAAAAATTTTAGATGACAAGGAGAATTAACAATGAAAAAATATGTATGTCAGCCCTGTGGATACGTTTATGATCCTGCTATAGGTGACCCTGATGAAGACGTGATGCCAGGTACAGCGTTCGAAGACCTTCCAGAGGACTGGGTTTGTCCAGTCTGCGGTGAGGATCAAAGCCATTTTGCCCCTATAGATGATACAAAATAACAAGAACACACTATACTTTTTAGTTTCCGGTTGATGAATGGAGTGAATGAATGTGAATGAAATGTCCTGCCCCTGCCAGTGCGAACAGGAGCCCTGTGCCCGCAAAGTGCCTATCTTTTCCTCTTTGTCCTGCGAAGATTTGTGCAAGGTTAGCTCCATGATCCGGCACCGAAAATATCAAAAAGGCGAGGCCTTGATTGTCGAGGAACAGGCATCGGATACGCTGTACATTATTAAAAGCGGACATGTCAAGCTGCTGAAGATGACACCTCAGGGGAAAGAGCAAATTCTACACATTCTGACTACTGGCGATTTTTTTGGTGAGTTGAACATATTTAATAACGACGAGCTGAGTAATTTTAGTGCTTACGCCTTAAAGGACACTGATATTTGTATGCTCACCAAGGATGATATGGAGGAGTTGATCCGCAACAATCCCGATATCTCTTTGAGGTTGCTCAAAACCATTACCAAACGCTTGGCACATACTGAAAACCTGGCTCAAAGTCTGGCTACCAAAGACCCAGAAATCCGTATTGCCTACATGATTCTCGAACTCGGACATAAATACGGCAAGCCAGACGGCTCCTATATTAAAATAAATCTCCCCCTTTCACGCGAAGAGATGGCTAATTATGTGGGTGTGACACGTGAAACCATCAGCCGCAAGTTCGGAAAATTTGAACAACTAGGGATTATTCGTATCAAAGGTACACGAGAGATTACCATCTGCGATGTACAGAAACTGAACGAATATATGGATTAAATAAAAAACCGCTTCTTTGAGCTTATGGCTTGTGGCGACTTGGCCACTTCCCATTTGCCAAAGAGCGGTTTCTTTTGTTCTTTACATTTTGCTATCAGCTATTTCTCCATCGTTGTGTTCACACCTTGGGATGACGCTCCCCATGTTAATTGCTCCGATGGAAGCTCCGGGAGAACCATGTCCTTGGCAGGCGCAGCCTGAACTGTAGCCGGCCTGGAGCAATCCCACACTACCTTGACCAAATACACAAACAACAACACGTTTAGCAATGATGTTACACACAAAATAATACCGTAATGATCCTGAGAATTGGAGCTATAGAAAATATCAAAGGTGTTCAGGAAAATCGTAAGACTGAATCCACCCGCAAGCCACAAAAATCTGCGATCTCGCAAATACAGGTACGCCAGTACAGCTAACGCGGCCGCAGGGAACAGGTACCGTTCATGCATGCTGGAAGCGAAGGTAAATACACCTGCAATGAGTACCAGTGCAGCTGCTGCTGCGAACTGTGGTTTCCGACTGCGGATATACATCCACCATGTAAACAAAGTCACCAGCACAATGCAGATCATACCCCATGTATGGTAACTGAACAGGAACAGCGTTGTAGTGTCCTGCGTATAATTGCCACCAATGAGTGCGAAGAAGTTATACGCGTTCACCGAAGCATATGGATATTCGCCAACTGTCCCCTTGTATAAATCAAGCAGCCATAATGGCTCCTGCCCCCATGAAAATGGCAATATAACCAGAATAGTTGTTACAACGGCGCCACCAATGGATAACAGCCAAGGCTGTATTTTGCGCTGTCTCAGTAGTTCGAAGAACAGAACCGGCCCATAAATAATGCCCTGTGGCTTCATCAATACCGCTATCGTAAACAGTACAGCGGACCAGCCGATCCGGTTTTCCACCAACAGCACAATCATGCCTACAATCAGCATGGTAAAGAATGAATCTACCTGTCCCCAGAAGGTCGAATTGATAAATACAGCCGGGTTAAACACGTAGAATATGGCCAATCCGAGGCTCACTCCATAGCCGACCCGTTTGCTTGCCAACCGGTACAGCATGTACGCTGTCACGATATCGGCTAATATATTCGGAAGCCGCAGCAATACGGACATATAAGGACTGAAAGCATCCGTAGAGCCGATTTTACCGATTACATATAAAATATAAATATAGAACGGTGGATAGTCACTGGAACCATTCGTGTAAAAGCCTGACAAGCTATTCGCTGCTGTCGTAGCCCAGTTTCGGAATAGCATTAAGTCCATGTGACCCGAGATCCATGGGGCGATCGCCATTCTTAAAAAGAACCCCACACCCAGCACTGTCCATAGCATCAGTCCCCGGGTACGTTCCCCGAGCTTCCATTCTTGAGCCCGAAAACGGTAAGCAATAAACACGAACGCGCCGAAGAATAAAGCGGCGAAAATCGCCATCGGAGTAGCATAGGCAGATGAAGAATTTCCATTTCTTCCACCACCCATACCACCGCTAGGACCTCCCATGCCCATTCCAGATCCTTTACCGGACATACTACCGGAACCTCTATGCTGTCCGTCTCTAGCAACACCACTGCCGCCCGATGCAGACGTATCATTCCCGGCCGTTGTGCCTTTGTCACCTGATATCGATGGATTCTCAGTAGTGGAGTTTGTCGTTCCCTGATTCTTGCCGTCAGAGCTGTTCGTCGCATCCGTAGATGCTGAGGACGAATTCTGCTGGTCCTGTCCTACATTTCCTGTTCCACGGTTCCCCGCAGTCTGACCGTCAGAGGAACGTTGCCCCGGCCCTCCCATACCTCCGCCTGGTTCTCCTCCAAACCCACCGGATGGACCTTGCCTCACTGCCGCAGACTGAGACGCGGAACTACCTGAGTAACTCCATAACGACACGATACTAACGGCAGCACACAATATGAGACTAAATAGAAGTATATATTTCAGACCGTTCGCTTTCCAAACGTTCAAATCCGATGCACCTCTCTCTGTTTCTATTTTCCTCATATTGTATCTGCCTTAGCTTAGGACTTTGTGAGTTCTGGCTGAATGTTGGCTGAATACGTAATCATCGCACTGAACATTGCTGCTCCAACTCCATAATCGCTTTTTCCAGCTGAGATTGTGGATGCTTCAGCATGTTGCCATGACCGGCTGCTAATAGAGACGGATTGTAAGACGCCAGCTTTTTGGCACTTGCCAGCGAAACTTCCTTATCCCAGGTAGCTAGTGCTGGAAAAGGAAACAGCGGCTTGAGCCTTCCCGCCACCGCAACACCGCCCCGAGTCTGGAAGGCATCACCTGCAATCAACGCACGGGTACGGGTATCCAAAAACCCCATCGAGCCTGGCGTATGTCCCGGTGCGCTGATTGCCAGCAGCGAACCCACATGATCCCCATCCTCCAGTAAAACGTCAGGCTGGGTAAGGATATTCTTTGGCACGCTGCCCCGAATAGGAGTGTCCGGTTCGCCTGCCTCCAACGATACATCACCCTTCAGCAGCCGAGCATCCCGTCTTGAAATGAATACTTGTGCCTCAGGATACTTTGCCTTCAGCTTATCCAACGCACCTACATGATCCCCATGCGCATGGGTAAGTACAATTCGTACAATCGGCTGCCCAATGCGCGCCGCAGCTTGTTCAATACCCTGAGCACTATATGGCAATCCGGCATCGATCAGGGTAAGTCCCTCTTTCTCCTCCACCAAATAACAGTTCACCGGGAACAGCCGGGGCATAAACGTTAATTGATACACATGCTGCACCTGAACGATACGCATTTTATCTCATCTCCTTTTCTTGATCGTAAACTAATTATATTAGTATTATAATTAACATAATTAGTTTTAGGCAAATTTTTTCGTAATATGCCCATCGGAACGTTGGTTTTTTGGTCATACGTAGCGTTAAAGGAAAGGATTATACAAAGCAAAAAGCAGACCCGGAATCCTACCTCTGGGTCTGCCTTTATTCATATTATGCACATGTCTTTCAATTCATTAGCTCTACCGGATGGCCTCAGCAATAGGCGTACTGCCGGACACCAAATCAATCGCACGATGATACGTCTGTTTTTCCTCCAGTGCTGCTACCACCGTTGCCGCTACATCTTCACGTGAGATGGTATGGCTGGTAAGATCTTCACCAGTAGCAACCTTGCCAGTACCCTCATCATCTGTTAGCCCGCCGGGACGAAGAATCGTGTAATCCAGATTGCTCGCTTCCAGCAAGCGATCTGCATAATGCTTTGCCACATAATACGGCTTAATTGATTCGGGCCACTGCTCCCGGTTCTCCGCATGTAGAGCGCTGACCATAATAAAGCGCCGGATACCCGCTTGCTCAGCGGCCTCCATCGCCTTGACTGCTCCATCAAGGTCGATGAGCAGTGTTTTATCCGCTCCTGTTTTGCCGCCGGAGCCTGCCGTGAACACGACAGCATCGCTGCCTTTTATAGCTGCAGCAATTTCATCAACTGTCCCTTCAAGGTCAGCTACTACCGTTTCTGCTCCCAAACGTTCAAGCGCTTCGGCCTGATCCGGTTTGCGAATCAACGCCTTTACGCGATGCAATTCATGTTGCCCCAGTAGGCGAACGAGATGTCTGCCTACTTTTCCATTGGCACCAATCACCAATACGTTCACTCTTATCCCTCCTGTATTCACGGTCTCTCATCTACTTTATACTGATATAATTTACCCTTTGAGTCCAGGACGCAATCATATGGGTTATATCAGATTGAACTCAGTTTTTTTCTGAATGCTCCACATCTCGCTTTTGCTGTAACACGCGAAGACCTGCCCAAAAGGTGTCCATCATCACTTCGATACTCCGATCCACATCCACAGGTAAACCAAAACCACCCTTTTGTTCAAGCGAGGCAAAACCATGCAGAAGACTACGGAATCCCCTCGCTGCATGAATGCAATCTGCTTCGTTGAAACCGTAGCCACTGGATAGCACGGTAATGACAAGTTCCGCTACGCGATCCGCTGCATGTCTCAGCTCGGTATCATTTCGGTCAGTTGCATACAGCATCGCTTCATACAAACCAGGTCGCTCGCGCGCATACTGCATATACGCTCTCCCCATAGCAGTCAGCGCATCTTCGCCTGCTCTGCCTACGGCTGCGCTCACCAATGCCTCCTCTAACTTTTCGAGGCTATGTAATGCTAGCACATGACGCAATCCGTTCAACCCGTCCACATGGTTGTACAAAGATGGAGGACGAATATGCAGCTTTTGCGCCAGCGTAGTGAGCGTGACATCTCCCATCCCACGTTCATTGGCAATATCCTCAGCAGCCTTCAGGATATCTTGTAGCTTTACTCCATTTCTAGGTGACATCATCCTGTCCCCTTTCGTTGAATTCCTATGTAAGGTGATTTTCATATGGATATACAGACTAAGTTCTTATTTTGTCTTAACTAATCCTGTTAGTTTATACAAAGAGGGTCCCGTTTGCAACAGTTCCATCCCCCGGATCTTTTTTAGAAGAAGAGCCAGTAGGATATTACTGATATAATACAAAGAGATTATAGAGCGGATCTGATATCTTTTCCGATTCCCTGCAAAGGAGCTAACTATATCTATGGAATCCAAGCCACTTCCAGCTATTGAATTTAATCATATCACCAAATATTTCACCGGATCGGGGCAGCAACGTGCTGTCCTGAACGGGATTACAGCAAAGGTCCCTCGCGGAAAAATCACGACACTGGTTGGTCCGTCAGGCTCTGGTAAAAGCACACTGCTTTCATTGTGCAATCTCTTGCTAACATCGGATGAAGGAGAAATCAGCGTCCTCGGCAAGCCTATAACCGAGTGGGAGATCCCTGATTTGAGACGAAAGGTAGCATTGGTTTTTCAAGATGCTCCCATGCTTCAGGGGACGGTCCTCTACAATCTCCAGACTGTAGAGCGGCTGCATGGTACGGTACTGGAAGATCCGGTTGGCCTGTTAGAGCGCGTAGGGCTTACCCGTGACCTGCTGGAACAGAAGGCGCAGGAGTTGTCCGGTGGACAAAGACAGCGCTTGGCCTTGGCACGGACGCTTGCGAACCGCCCGGATATTTTACTACTGGATGAGATTACTTCTGCACTGGACCCCGCCTCAGTCAAAGAGGTTGAGGAACTGCTGCTTCAAATGAACAAAGAAGAGGGAACAACAATGATCTGGATTACGCACCATATGGAACAAGCCCGCAGAGTAGGCCACGAAACATGGCTGATGATTAACGGAAGACTGGTAGAGCAAGCGGATACGGAGACATTTTTTAATGCTCCACAGCATAGTGAAACCCGCAAATTTGTAGCAGGAGAATGGGTATGACGATTGTTGCCTTGATTCTCTCTCTTGGTTTTGTATTTATCGCCATCGTCATGTCCAAGTCCTTCAAACTCGGTTTGGACCGAGACATTATTATTGCCACGATCAGAGCATCCGTTCAGCTACTGGCGATTGGATATGTATTGCATTTGATTTTCGGGATGCAAAGCTACGGATTTATCGTATTATTCATTCTGCTCATGATCACTGTAGCTTCTCAAAATGTTGCACGCAAAGGACGGTTTATCCCTCGTCTCATGTGGAAGTCATTCCTGACGTTGCTGTGTGTGGAAATCGTTACACAGGCATTCCTGATTGGCCTGCATATCATTCCGGCGACAGCCCGGTACATGATTCCGATTAGCGGCATGATCATTGGCAGCTCCATGATTTTGTCCAGCCTGCTGGTATCACGGCTCAAGTCGGAAGTCCTGCTGCGCAAGCCTGAAATCATGCTCATTCTCGCACTGGGGGGAACCCCGAGACAAGCCATCTTCCCTATACTGAAGAATTGCATACGTTCCAGTATGATTCCAACCATTGAGGGGCAGAAAACACTCGGGCTTGTTCAGCTTCCCGGTATGATGACCGGACAAATCATTGCAGGTGCCAATCCGATTGTCGCCGTGCGTTTGCAATTGCTCATCGTATTCACTACCATGACCTCTGCCATTTTGACCAGCGTGCTGCTCAGCCTATTCATTTATCCGACATTATTTACCCGCCATCAACAACTGCGCACAGAGTCTTGGGAGGGCTGATAGAGACGGATACACCTAGTTATTCCCCAGTAATTTCCCACTATATAAAAATAAAATAGACATGTTTAATTCCTGACACGAAGGTTAATAGATACACGTAGACGCTTTACTAAAATTCGATGAGGAGTGATTGAACATGGCTAACAACAACCAAAATGGCAAAATGAGTCGCGAAGAGGCAGGACGTTTAGGTGGAGAAGCTACTGCTAAAAATCACGACAAAGAATTTTACCAAGAGATCGGCGAAAAGGGTGGCGAGGCCACATCCAAAAGTCATGGCAAGGACTTCTATCAGGAGATTGGTGAAAAAGGCGGCGAAGCCACTTCCAAAAACCATGGCAAGGAGTTCTATCAGGAAATCGGTCGCAAGGGCGGTGAAGCCCGTGGCAATTCGGACCAAAGTGATAGCGACGGGAAAATGAGCAGGGAAGAAGCAGGCCGCAAAGGCGGCGAAGCTCGCGCCCGTCAACGCAAAAATAACTAAGATTGATTAGGATACGTTGTCGGTGCAGTTGCAACGCAAAGGCACAGACTGCATAGAATGCAAAGTAAGTGAATGTTTATGTTATAAAAGCCTACCTGCCGGTGTTCCGGTAGGTAGGCTTTTTGTGTGAATAGTTACTTTCATCAAAAGGCCACTTTCAACATCCGATCATACGTCATACAATATACATATTCAGGTTAAATAACCATCCTACATATATTATTACAAATGAAAGAATGGAATAGTCAGATTCTTTTCTCATATCGCCTTACTTATTGTTATAAAAGTGTGCATGCAACTCAGGTCAAATATTCGTGCATCCTGGCTGCTAAGATGGAGTCGAAAGGAGGGAACCCCCGTGTACGAATGGAACGAAATGGTCCAGCTTATGATTGATTGGATTGATAATAATCTTACTTCAGCACCATCGTTGTTGAGAATGTCCGACCAGTTAGGCTATTCCCCTTACTACTGTACAAAACAGTTTCATTCTCTAACAGGAATGACGTTAAGGGATTATGTATGGATGCGCAGGATTAGTCGTGCAGCCCTTGAACTCCGGGACAGCAATGTCCGCATCCTCGATGTTGCCGTAAAGTACGGGTTTTCTTCACAGGAAGCTTTTACACGAGCATTTGTAAAAGCGTTCGAGGTAACTCCGGCTGTATACCGGAAGGAGCCCCGTCCTATTCCATTAGCCATTCGCGCCGAGGTATTCTCTCCTTATCATTACCATTTGAAGGAGCGGAATAAGATGGTTAAGGAGCATTTACAAGAAGCCGAAGTCAAAATTGAGCATATACCAGCACACAAATTTATTGGAATCTGGGATATCTCTTCTCGAAACTACGGCGATTTCTGGAGAAACGGCCATAATTGTGATGAAATTTGCGGAACCCTGGAAAGTATGTCTCACCTCAAGCTTCCCGGACAATTGGGTCAAACTGCAGGCTGGTTCTATCAGAATGGTCAGAAAGGCTATCTGTATGGAATACCGGTTGCTGCTGACTACAATGGAGAGATCCCAGCAGGTATGGAGTGCCGAAACATCCCCGAATCAGATTACCTGGTGTTTTTCCACCCGCCCTTCCATTATTTAAAAAACAATGGAGATGTTATGAGAGTGGTGGAGGAAAAAGCTTGGAGCTTTGACCCACGCAGTATGGGATATACATGGGATGAGGAAACGAAGCAGGATTATCAACGGCATTTCCCTGAGGGATACGGCTACGCAGTGTTACGTCCTGTAAAAGAAGTGTAGTAAAAAAAATCCCTAGAAGCCGCCACGATCTCAGGCTGCTGATAATCGTCTCGCGGCTTCTTTTTTAAAGGAATGGAGTATAGTCAATGAAGTCCTTTCGCTTTTGGCTGGTCCTAGTCTCTTGTATAGTTATTGTTGTAAATCTTACGGGGTACGACGACTATAATATACTATTGGCTATGATTAGCCCGTTGGTTTGGATGTATGAATCTTTTCAATTTGTGCGAAAAGCACATATCCCTATAGCCGTTGTATACTTTACTACGATAGGTTTCTGGTATCTCATTGGATACACTATCGATCATTTGATTAAAAAATCAAAAAATTAATATCAATTAAAATGATCTTCTAGCGCATCATCTACCTTCTCAGGCTCGTACTCGACTGTTTTATAGTCAGGTGAAGAAGGAATCATATTGACCACAACATTCCTCATTTGTAGCTTGTACTTTCCTTCTTCAAAAGCAAGAATATGCTTGATAGGAGGTAACTCTATATCCTTATACTTCGTTATCGAAGAAACAACAATCTTGGAAGGGTCAGAATCATCCACAGACATGATACGGTAATCTATCGGTGTCCCTTGGGCTTTTAGAAAATTAAGTCGTGCCCTCTCTGTTTTAAAACGATAATCATCAGACAGTGAAAGCATCTTATCGTAGTCGCGATTCATAGAAGCGTCCATATATTCTGAAAAGGTAGAGACAGCAGCCTCTTTGGGCTTATCGGGAAGTTTAAAATGTTCCTTACCCCCTCCAAAACCAGTAGCAATTACAGTCAAAACCCCTCCAAGAACAATCAAACAAGCCAACTTCTTACGTAGTGCAATCTTCAATGAAGAAAACCTCCCTCGCTAAAATTCAACCATATATTTGCAACATATACAGAGTTGTCGCCTTTCATAATAAGTCAACTTTTACTTAGATGCGGCTTGATAATGTTTACATGTATAGTCTTATTTATTAGGGTACTATTTACAGTCGCGCCCATAACCTCTGAAACCCATCTGAGAGGCACCATCACACGATTGGGTGATACTGGCATAACAGGCGCATTAGGCATTATTTTTTCTATATCATTTACATAAGCTACTTTACTGCCAATAGTCAGACGTACGATTTCGCCATGCTCAGAAAAGATTGTAACCTCCTGCTTCTCTCTATTCCAGCTTACACTCTCGCCCAAACTCTCGGATACAAATCGAATAGGGACATACGTTGTATTGGTTGCTCGTTCGATATAAGGATTTGCATCAGATGTGACTTCAACATTGTTTACTGTAAGGACAAGATTGTACAGATATTTAGGAAGTGCAGCATTTGCTTGATCTACGGTTACAAAGCAAATCACCGCAAATAGTATAGTATTAACTGCTCTTTTCAACATGTGATATCTCCTTTTTCAGGTAGAAACGAATTTATGAAACTCATTGAAACTTGAAATTCTACGGAATATGACTATGCAAATAGCTTGCATATCACAAGAATGTATACCTCAACTAAAAGCATACCACATTACCCAATTTCCCCCAATATTAGTTGTGGGCATGCGGGCCTGATTTTGCAGTATCTGTAGAATTTTATAATCCACTTGATCCATTCACTACATCTCCTTAAACACAAGATCTTAATTGATTTATAGAGTAAAAAGAAACCAGTCCAACACATTGTAAGCGTGTATTGGACTGGTGGACGTGTACACGTTGGCTTCCAGACAAATTAGATCAGCGTATAACCGCCATCCGGGAATAGCACGCTTCCGGTGGTGAACTTGTTAGTCATCAGGTACAACACCGTATGTGCGATTTCCTCATTATACCCCACTCGCCGTAGCAAGGTTACTTCCTTGTATTCCTCAAAAGCCTGCGCCCGCTGCTCCCCCTCGGGGCCGTCCCGCCAGATCGTGCCGGGAGACACCACATTGACCCGTACTGGAGCCAACTCCACCGCCAACGCCTTGCCCAAACTTTCAATCGCGCCGTTAGCCGCTCCATATGTAGCACCAAATCCCATCGGCCGTTGACTGAAGGCTCCAGACATGAGAACGATTGAGCCATCCTTGGAGATATGCGGTACCGCATGCTTGGCAGCAAAATACTGCGGCCAGAATTTTCCCTCGAATGGAGTCTTCGCCTTTTCCGTATCTATGGTGATCGGACCACGTGTATAGCTCGCACCCGGAGTAAACAAATGATCGAATGCGCCGACCTTTTCAAAAAACGCCTGTACTTCCTCTTCCTTTTGATTGTTCAATTGAAAGGTCTCCACCGCTTCTGTAGGAATGACCTTCTTCGCCTGCTCCAGCTTTTCTGCAGAACGGCCAGCGATTACGATACTCGCTCCTTGCTTTGCTGCTTCTATGGCTGTTGCCAGCCCTATCCCTGCACTGCCGCCAATCACGACAACACGTTGATTATGTAAATTCATACTATTATCATCTCCTTTATAAGGATTGTATCATAACTATTTTATAAGCATATATATTTTTATTCGGGTGAACTTTCAAGGGCTATATTCTTGCGATAGGATGTCGGCGACTGACCGGACCAGCGTTTGAATTGCCTGCTAAAATGTGCAATATCCCCATAGCCGAGCAAATCAGCAATTTGCTGCACTGACCATTGCGGATCAGCCAGCAGCAGCTTGGCCTCATGCAAGACAAGCTCGGATAGATACACCCGCGGAGATACGCCAAAAACGCTACGGAATACACGATTACAATGAGATACGCTAATACCCAGTTCGGATGAAATACCCTCGATCCCATCCTGTTTTCCCAACGAGCCGGCCTGTCTATAAGGCTGATTGACCCTGCCCTGAAGACGACTGGCAATCTGATGGGCAAGCTCTGCCTGCACATATCCACGCCCCGGCAGATGAGCGGCTTCACTGGATACAGCCTCCCACAACGTTGCGAACAGTTCGAACACAGCAGATTGAATCCGCATACGCTTTGCCACTGAATCACCATCTATACCTTTGTCTTCAAGCGCAGAAAGATCCAGCAGCTTGCCTAGCGCTGGTCCCATCTGCTTCGCTACTGTGCCATCCGCTGGAAAAAGTACTTGCTCCAAACGGCTCAGTAGCGAAAGAAACAATTTATCATCAATGTCGAAATGCATGCAAAAATACGTAAACCCCTCTCCGTTACTACGGCTGGAGTGGACAATTCCTGGGCGCAAAAGTATCAGATCACCTTGTCGCTGGATGAAGCTGCGACCATCCACAACCATGATCTGCTCTCCCGCAAGCACGATGTTAATTTCATATTGCGGATGTTCATGTGGCGGATAGCTCCACTCTCTTCCGACACTTCGTGTATGAATGGCAAACAGATTGACCGTAGTCCGCACATCGGGAAAAAAGAATTCCTCTCCGGCGACCGTAAGGTTTGGATCATGGGGATGCTTTGGTAAACGTGGTGACGACATGTTTTCCCTCCTAGCTTACTTACATCGATATACTTCAGTATATCGTTTCCAGCGCGATTTGGATAAATAGTTGAGCGATTTGACAATGGTTCCTCGGCACATGTCATGCTAGGCTCTAATTAAAGTTAGCCAAAGCCACATTTTATCATGAAAGGGGTTTCAATATATGTCGAAAAATATATTTTATAACACGCAGCATGCACCTATCGGTTCATTCTCCAGCTTTACACTTGGGTTTAAGGGTAATCGCGGCGGACTCGGCCTGGAACTGGGCAAGCCTGCTGATGAAAATGTATACATCGGGCTGCAATCCAGGGATGGAGGATCGTATGAGGCGCTTCCCTTTTTTGCATCCATACAGGATGAAAGTACCCGCTATGATGTGGAGAAAAAGGATAAAAAAACAGAGCCTCTGCTCGTTGCCTTTGTCGATCAGGACATCACCCGTGAGCTAAAAGCAGGAACCGATACATGGCAGGCAGGCGATTTGACATTCCGGCTGTACTCTCCCGTTCGCCCGGTGCCCGAGCCGGGAATTGCGGGCATAGATGAGCTGCGGGCAGCGTTGGTTCCGGCAGTATTTGCTGAGCTAACGATCGATAATACACAGGGTGCTGCTGCACGGAGAGCCTTTTTCGGCTACCAGGGCAGTGACCCGTATAGCGGCATACGCATTATAGGAGAAGATCCACGCAGGGACGCTATGGATTCTTCTCCATTGGAGGAAAGACTCACAGGCATCGGCCAAGGACGAAGCACTGCTATTGTGACCAACAGCAGCGAAGCGGTACCTGCCAGCGGATTTGCGATGGAGAAGCTACTTGGGGAGACCATGGCTGATAACTTATCCTTTGGCTTAGGTGCAACGGGTGCGCTCCTGATGGACGTTCCCGCAGGGGAGAAGCGCACGTACGCCTTCGCCATATGCTTTTATCGCGGCGGCATTGTGACAACAGGCATCGAAGCATCGTATTACTATACCCGGCTGTTCAAGGATATTGAAGACGTGGGAAGCTATGCGTTGAAGCATTTTGACGACCTGACCGCAGCCTGTGTTCAGGGGAATGACTGGATCGAATCAGCCAGCCTGAGTCCAGACCAGGAGTTTATGCTCGCTCAGGCGATCCACAGCTATTACGGCAGCACCCAATTGCTTAGTCAGCAAGAGGATGGCGAACCGATCTGGATCGTGAATGAAGGTGAGTACCGGATGATGAATACACTCGATCTGACGGCAGATCAGCTTTATTATGAATTGATTTTGAACCCATGGACGGTACGCAACGAACTGGAATGGTTTGTTCGACGGTACAGCTATCGGGATGAGGTACGCTTCCCGGGAGAGGGACAGACCTATCCGGGGGGGATCACGTTTACCCATGATATGGGCGTGGCCAATGTATTCTCCCGGCAGGGGTACTCCTGCTATGAGCTGGCAGGGATTGACGACTGTTTCTCTTACATGAGCCACGAGGAATTGGTTAACTGGCTTTGCTGCGCCACGGTATATATCGAGCAGACACAGGATCAGTCATTTACGGCACGTATGCTGCCTGTCTTGTGCGACTGCTTCGAAAGCATGCTGCGGCGGGATCATCCAGATCCGGCCCAACGAAACGGCTTAATGGGCCTGGACAGCTCAAGAACCCAGGGAGGTGCAGAAATTACGACTTACGATAGTCTAGATGTATCCTTGGGTCAGTCTCGCAATAACATTTATTTAGGCAGCAAATGCTGGGCGGTATATGTTGCGCTGGAAAAGATATTTGCCTCAAAGGGGCTTAACTCCCTTTCACAGGAAGCTGGCTCACAGGCAGACAAATGCGCAGCGTCGATCACCGCTCACATGACAGACAAAGGCTATATTCCTGCAGTCATTAAGGAAGGCAACGACTCACAGATTATTCCTGCCATTGAGGGATTGATCTTCCCTTATTTTACAGGATGTGAAGATGCGCTTAAACCTGATGGGCGGTTCGGTGGATATATCCAGGCACTTCGACGCCATTTGCAAACCGTACTGGTACCAGGAGTTTGTCTATTTGAAGACGGAGGCTGGAAGCTATCCTCGACCAGTAACAACTCCTGGTTGAGCAAAATCTATCTGTCACAGTTTATTGCTCGTGAGCTGCTGGAGCTGCCTTGGCAGGAAACGGGGCAGGCGGCTGACGCAGCCCATGTCTCATGGCTCCTCCATCCTGAAGAATCCTATTGGTGCTGGAGCGACCAAATGCTCTCCGGTATTGCCCACGGCAGCAAATATTACCCACGCGGGGTTACCGCTATTTTGTGGCTGTATGAAGGCAAAGGGAATCGGCTGACCCTCCCTCAGCATATGAGTCAAGATGAGAAGCAGCATGCCTGAGACGAACGAACCCTCACTCGTCCAAAGGAGGCCCAAATAATATGAGCAAGCGTATGGATATGCCCAAAGGGAGCGGCTATGACGCTTGGCTGCACTATCACCGCGACCAATTTGTAGAAAAGATGCCTGCTTGGTGCAGAGTCATCGTAGTTCATGAAACAGATGATGAAGTGCTTCAGACGGCTGCGAGTGAGCTTCGGCAAGGATTGGCTGCCATGTTCGGACAGCAGCCGAAGATAAGTACCGCTCCTGTCCATGTACCATTCGTTGCGCTGGGTACGTTCCCGAAGCAGCCATATGTCGCAGAACGGTTTAGTGCAGAAGAACAGGCAGAAGTGAGCGCAGAAGGCTACCGAATTCGCGGAGTAGAGGTGCCGGAGCTTGCAGGTTTAACTGGGCAAGATCACGATGATATCAAAGGACAGTGCCTTATAGTTGCGGGGCAGACGTCAAAAGGAGTATTGTACGGAGTCTTTCATTTGCTGCGCTACCTGCAAGGAGGACTAGACGGCAATCTGAAGCCCACTGCCAAAGGATCACTACATGCTCCCGTTTTAGACCTATTTTCCAATCCAGCTAATCCCATTCGCATGATTAATCACTGGGATAACATGGATGGTAGTGTTGAACGTGGATATGCCGGGGCATCTATTTTCTACAACCATAATACCTTTACTACAAATATGGAGCGCCTTCGAGACTATGCCCGTCTACTCGCTTCTGTAGGCATTCAGGCGTTATCCATTAACAATGTGAATGTCCATCAGGTAGAAACTGAGCTGATCACAGATCGGTTTTTACCTGATGTAGCCAAAGTAGCAGCCGTATTTCGCGCCTATGGTATCCAAATCTACTTGAGCATTAACTATGCCAGCCCGATTCAGCTCGGTGGATTAACCACAGCCGATCCTCTAGATCCCGGTGTAGCTGAATGGTGGCAGACCAAAGCACAGGAGGTTTACGCAGCCGTTCCTGATCTGGGTGGTTTTGTGGTCAAGGCCGATTCTGAAAATCGGCCCGGTCCCTTCAGCTATGGGCGCCATCACGCCGATGGAGCCAACATGCTGGCGGATGCACTACGGCCCTATGGTGGACGTGTGATTTGGCGTTGCTTTGTCTACGACTGCAAACAGGACTGGCGTGACCGCAACACGGATCGGGCTCGCGCAGCCTTCGACCATTTCAAACCGCTGGATGGATTGTTCCGGGATAATGTCATTTTACAGATTAAAAATGGCCCTATGGATTTTCAAGTTCGCGAGCCTGTCTCCCCCCTGTTCGGCGCGCTGGAAGCCACTCAGGTACTGCTGGAATTTCAAATTGCGCAGGAGTATACCGGACAACAAAAGCATCTATGCTACCTGGTTCCGCAATGGAAAGAAGTGCTCGATTTTGACACCTATGCACAGGGAAAAGGCTCTACCATCAAACGCATCGTAAGTGGCGCTTTGCATAACAGCAGCAATTCCAACTCCCATCGTGGGAAGGCTATTGTCCATGCAAACAGCGGTAGCCTCCAGGAAGAGTCAACCAATCATATTCCTAAACCCACGAACTTTGGATTAGCCGCTGTTTCTAATATTGGTGCAGACACCAATTGGACCGGACATTTGCTCGCCCAATCCAACCTTTATGGCTACGGCCGATTGGCTTGGGACCCGGATCTATCTGCAGATGAAATCGCGGATGAATGGGTTCGGCTGACATTCAGCGGCCAAGGTAAGGATGCCGATGATACCGAGTTGATTCCTACCATTAAGCAAATGCTGCTCGATTCATGGAATATCTACGAGTCCTACACTGCTCCTCTCGGGGTCGGCTGGATGGTTAGTCCCAATCACCACTATGGGCCAGATGTAGATGGATATGAATATTCAATGTGGGGCACCTACCATTTTGCCGATTGCTGGGGGATCGGGGTAGATCGCACGACTGCGACGGGAACAGGCTATGCAGGACAATATTTTCCTCCTGTTGCCGAGATCTACGAATCTATAGACACCTGCCCAGACGAGCTGCTCTTATTTTTTCACCACGTCCCTTATACGCACATGCTCCACTCTGGCCAAACGGTCATACAGCATATTTATGATACTCATTTTGAAGGTGCAGAACGTGCAGCCCATCTCCGAGACACATGGGTTAGCCTGCATGAGCAACTAAATGAAAGGGTGTATGAACAGGTGCTGGCGCGACTAGAGCATCAGGCTGAGCACGCCAAGGAATGGCGGGATCGAATCAATACGTATTTTTATCGTAAATGTGGTATTCCCGACGAAAAAAATCGCCCTATCTATTAAGAAGGTTGTCTCATGCAATACTTGCATACACACTGGGGTTTTCTTTCCCTTATTTTATTGCGGGAATTTACTATCTATAAAAGACACGCGTCTTATTCAGACCTGTGTCTTTTTTTTCCTGGTCTAATTTAAGCACACGGTTGCTAACGCAAAATGTCATATTTGTCCACCTTGAGTGTGCAATAAATTCTTCTTTTTATGCAACCGCTTGCTCTATACTATTTTTGTAGACGTTTACAAAATGTTGTCGAATTAGACTATGCTTTGGGGAGGATGATCGGTTTGACCTTGTATCGAAGTCTATGGAAAAAAGGGTGTATGCTTCTACTAAGCCTTGTGCTGTCTCTGACCGCCTTCATTGGCTCACCCTCTAATACGGCGAGCGCCGCGGTTGCAGATGATTTTCAGGCTTCCGTTATGGGACCACTGGCGAAAATCAACGACTGGGGTTCCTTCAAAAAGCAACTGCAAACGTTGAAAAACAATGGCGTGTATGCCATCACTACCGACGTCTGGTGGGGCTATGTAGAAAGTGCAGGAGATAACCAGTTCGATTGGAGCTACTACAAAACCTATGCAGATGCCGTGAAAGAAGCGGGACTGAAGTGGGTTCCTATTATCTCTACGCATAAGTGTGGAGGAAATGTGGGAGATGATTGCAACATCCCACTGCCAAGCTGGCTGTCAAGCAAGGGTAGTGCAGATGAAATGCAGTTCAAGGACGAAAGCGGCTATGCCAATAACGAAGCCCTTTCCCCATTGTGGAGCGGGACTGGCAAACAATATGACGAGTTGTATGCCTCATTCGCTCAAAACTTTGCCGGGTATAAAAGTATCATTCCCAAAATTTATTTAAGCGGCGGTCCTTCCGGGGAATTGCGCTATCCGTCCTACTACCCGGCAGCGGGCTGGAGTTACCCGGGACGGGGCAAGTTCCAAGCCTATACTGAAACAGCCAAAAATGCATTCCGTACAGCTATGAATGACAAGTACGGATCATTGGACAAGATTAATACTGCTTGGGGCACCAAGCTTACCAGCCTTAGCCAAATCAATCCACCGACCGACGGGGATGGATTTTACACGAACGGCGGGTATAATTCCGCGTATGGAAAGGATTTTCTGTCGTGGTACCAAAGTGTGCTTGAGAAGCATCTAGGTGTCATCGGAGCAGCTGCCCACAAGAACTTCGATTCTGTGTTTGGTGTCCGGATTGGGGCCAAAATTTCCGGTCTGCACTGGCAGATGAACAATCCTGCCATGCCGCACAGCACAGAACAAGCAGGTGGATATTATGATTACAACCGTCTCATTCAGAAGTTCAAGGATGCCGATCTAGACTTGACATTTACTTGCCTGGAGATGAGTGACAGTGGCACAGCACCGAATTATTCGTTGCCGTCCACCTTGGTTGATACCGTCTCCTCCATCGCGAATGCCAAGGGTGTTCGCCTGAATGGTGAAAATGCACTTCCGACAGGCGGCAGCGGCTTCCAAAAAATCGAGGAGAAAATCACGAAGTTCGGTTATCATGGGTTTACGTTATTGCGCATCAACAATCTCGTCAACAATGACGGCTCACCAACCGGTGAGTTGAGTGGATTCAAACAATATATCATCAGCAAAGCCAAGCCTGACAATAATGGCGGTACAGGCAACAAAGTAACGATATACTACAAAAAAGGCTTCAACTCGCCTTACATTCACTACCGCCCGGCTGGCGGTAACTGGACTGCTGTGCCTGGCGTGAAAATGCAGGACGCCGAGATTAGCGGCTATGCTAAAATTACCGTCGATATCGGTTCTGCCTCCCAATTGGAAGCCGCTTTTAATGACGGCAATAACAACTGGGACAGCAACAACACTAAAAACTACCTTTTCAGCACTGGAACTTCTACCTACACACCCGGCTCTAACGGAGCCGCAGGAACTATCCGAACAGGGGCACCTTCAGGGAGTGTCCTCAGCGTAGTGACTTCCACCTACGCAACCGACCTCAACGAAGTTACAGGACCTATCCAAACAGAAAAACTTTCAGGTGTATCCTTAAACGTAAGCACTTCTACCTACGCACCCAACTCTAACGGAGTTGAAGTAACAGCTCAAACGGAGGCGCCTTCGGGCGTCTTCACCCCTATGGATCTGGGTACCCTCTCCAAGCCCACCTCCCTCAGCACAGACTGGAGCAAACAGAGCATTTATTTTATCATGACAGATCGTTTCAGCAACGGTGATCCATCCAATGATAACTACGGTGGCTTCAATTCCAACAACAGTGATCAGCGCAAGTGGCATGGTGGCGATTTTCAAGGTATTATTAACAAACTCGACTACATTAAAAATATGGGGTTTACCGCGATCTGGATTACTCCAGTAACGATGCAAAAGAGTGAATACGCTTACCACGGCTATCATACGTATGATTTTTATGCAGTAGATGGGCATCTCGGAACAATGGACAAGCTCCAAGAGCTGGTTCGCAAGGCACATGACAAAAATATTGCTGTGATGCTGGACGTAGTTGTGAATCACACAGGTGATTTCCAACCGGGGAACGGATTCGCCAAGGCTCCTTTTGACAAAGCAGACTGGTATCATCACAATGGTGACATTACAGGCGGGGACTATAACTCCAACAATCAATGGAAAATCGAAAATGGTGATGTAGCTGGACTGGATGACCTAAATCATGAAAACCCTGCTACCGCAAACGAGCTTAAAAACTGGATCAAATGGCTGCTTAATGAGACAGGTATCGACGGGCTGCGGGTGGATACCGCCAAGCATGTACCGAAGGGTTTTCTAAAGGATTTTGACCAAGCTGCCAATACCTTCACCATGGGTGAAATTTTCCATGGCGACCCTGCTTATGTGGGCGATTACACCCGGTATCTTGATGCTGCACTAGATTTTCCGATGTATTATACAATCAAGGACGTGTTCGGACACGATCAATCCATGAGAAAAATCAAGGATCGCTACTCCGATGATCGTTACTATCGCGATGCTCAGACCAACGGTGTATTTATCGACAATCATGATGTAAAACGTTTCCTGAATGACGCATCTGGCAAGCCGGGTGCTAACTATGACAAATGGCCACAGCTCAAGGCCGCTTTGGGCTTTACTCTGACATCTCGCGGGATTCCAATTATCTACCAAGGCACTGAGCAAGGCTATAGTGGCGGAGATGATCCCGCCAATCGGGAGAATATGAATTTCAACGCCAACCATGACCTGTATCAGTACATCGCTAAGTTGAACTATGTGCGCAACAACCACCCTGCTCTGCAAAACGGTAGCCAAAGGGAAAAATGGGTGGACGACTCCTTTTACAGTTTCCAGCGCTCTAAAAATGGCGACGAGGCCATTGTATTTATCAACAACTCCTGGAATAGTCAAACCCGCACGATTGGCAACTTCGATAATCTGTCCAACGGAACCCGCCTGACTAACCAACTGAGCAACGACTCCGTTCAGATTAACAACGGCTCGATCACCGTAACTCTCGCTCCAAAGGAAGTTAAAGTTTTCACCAAGTAACAGTCACATTCAGTTACATTGATTATTCAGATGTGCTAAAATAAGTTATAGAAGGATATGCTAAAAAAGAGCAAGGATGCTGGTAACATCCCTACTCTTGGCAACAGCCGCTTTGAAGAGCGGTCGGCTGTTCAAAGGCGATCTAAAGAAATAGACCGTTTTCCCCTTGAGCAGGGCGGTCTATTTCTTTTTGCTATACCCTACTTATTTTTCTATACGAACATAACTTCGCAACGCCAAGAAAAGCCCTAGCACAAAAATGAAGCAAATACTGATGATTCCTCCAGGAACATATGTAAATGTTCTACCAAATGTGCCATGCGGAGAAAATAAAAACGGTACTGCCCATGGGTAAAAAGTATTCCCCGGTGCATTAACCAAAACAAAGTTTAAACACATGACCGTACACATTCCCATAATAGCGGGCACAAATTTTTTCCAGTGAACGGCGAAAAATGTGATCATCGGGATGAGCATAGCGTGCATAAGAACCATTTTGATGAAGATCCCAAGCTGACACATAACGATTCCAAAGGTTAATGGCCTGGTCGTAATAAACATACCCAATATGGCAGATAGCGCAAATGTCAACAACAGACTAACAGCGATGTACATATAAATAACAAGCAGCTTGCTGAAGTAGAGGCGACTCCGTCGAACAGGATTTGAAAACAGAGCAATATGGGTCTTCTCTTGGTATTCTCTCGCATAGATATAGCAGGTCAAAATGTAGTAGCTCATATACCCCGTTATAAAATTTATGGAAAACACCAAATCCATAAAGTAATCATTCCATCCATTACGCTCCAAGGAAAACTTGGGACTTACAGCGAAAGTACTAAAAGTTAAAAATACGGTTACAATTAAAATAAACACACTTAGAAAAAGAATTTTGGTTCCTTTTAGCTTCAAGCATTCTGCTTTGAACAGGGCAAGCATAGTATCCCTCCTTTCAATTTAAATTCTCCATTAGTCTTTTCTTTGATATGTCCATATAGACAGAAACAATCCAAGAAGAAAGGTTATGGATAAACTCAACCACGCTACAAGAGTATTGACGTGTCTGATCGCACTTCCTTCATTGGGAGACAAAAGATAGGGTACAATCCACGGATACCATTCACTTTTGTACATAAAATTCAAAAATATAACAGTACAAACTACGAGTACAACCACCATAATGCTTTTCCAGCGTATAGCAAAAAAAGAGGCGACCGGGATGAGCATCGCATGCATCACGCACATTTTGGCAAATACCTGGATTTGATATACCCAGATAGCCATCGTTAAAGGCCGATTTGTAATGAACATGCCTAATACTGTAGACAGAAATAGAACGATAAATAGCGACACAATAATAAACCCATAAATAATGATCAATTTACTAAAATAAAATTTAACCCTGGTGACAGGCGTAGTAAACATAAACAGATGCGTATTTTCCTGGTACTCTCTCGCAAAAATATGACCGGTTAATATGTAATAGCTAATAAATCCAGCTGCAATATTAACTAAGAAATCAATATTTGTAAAATAGTAGACCCAACCGAGCCTATCAATTGAATATCTATAAAAAATAGCGCTTAGAGCGAATTCCAACAGCACAATAGCCAGCAATATAATATAGCTCAACAAGAAGGCTTTAGAGCCTTTAAGCTTAATGAGTTCTGCTCTAATCATGCCGCCCACCCTCTCCTGAAATGAGAGTCAAAAAGTACTCCTCTAGCGTCTGCTTTGTGGTGTGTATCTCATAAACTGAAAACTGACGATCTATTAACTGTCTATTTAACATAGCTGTATTTTCAATTGGACTAGAAATTCTTAGTTGTTGTGGGGATATCAAATCAGATTTAAGTTGCTTCATGTTCTCATACAGAAACGCTTGTACTGCTTTTGCATCGTCTACCTTTACATCTGTATATTGCTCAAAACCTTCCTCTAACCGACTCAAACGATTCTCCGCTAACAGTTTTCCATTATGTATAATCCCGATGTGTGTAGCTAATTGTTGAATTTCGCTTAGAATATGGCTAGAAATAAGAATTGTTTTCCCTTGTTCCTCGCACAACTTCTTTAATAGCTGACGAATTTCCTTAATTCCTGACGGGTCTAACCCGTTCGTTGGCTCATCTAATATAAGCAACTCAGGATCATGAACAAGGGCCCTGGCAATCCCTAATCGCTGTTTCATTCCCAGGGAAAAATCTTTGAACTTCTTTTTTCCAGTATGCTCTAACCCCACCGTAGTTAGGGTTCGTTCAATTCTCCCATCATCCTGTACCCCCATGTACGTACAGCAGATTCTCAGATTATCTCGTGCACTCAGATTTTCGTATAAACCAGGCGTTTCGATAATCGTACCTATTTTTGAGAAGATAGAAGGATAGCTTTTCTCTAACCGCTCGCCAAATAAAAAAACCTCCCCACTTGTAGGCTCAATCAGCCTCATCAGCATGCGGATGGTAGTTGTTTTGCCAGCTCCATTTTCACCTAGAAAACCGTAGATGCTGCCCCGTTCTACATGTAAGGAAATATCGTCTACAGCTATCGACATCCCAAACTGTTTGCGGAGTTCCTTCGTTTCAATAACATACTGCATTTCTTTCATCCTCCTATACACACCAAATACAACTATTATACAGTATACAGATTTATCTATCCACAAAATGTAAAAGTAATCACTATTATTCATTTACGATCATTATCCCCATAAAAACAAAACAGGCACCTGCAACGAAGCGTACACTTCGTTGCAGGTGCCTGTTTATATATAAACAACGTGGGAATACTTAGGCCTCAGTAGCCACGTTGATATTGTTCAGGTACGGAAGGCTTCTCGCCGCGCAGCGCCACCGCTGCATGAATCGCCCAATAAGGGTCGCGCAGCAATCCGCGTCCTACAGCGACCAGATCGGCATCCTCATTGCCGATTACAGACTGCGCTAAGGCTGGGTCATCCAGTATGCCGACGGCGATTACTGGGATGTTCAGCGCCTCGCCGATTTGGCGAGCAAACGGCACTTGATAGCCCGGGTAGTTGCCTGGTTTTCTGGCTCCAGCCGGGCCTTCTCCGCCCGAGCTGACATGGATCATATCTACGCCTGCAGCCTGATATGCGCGGCTCAGTTCAATAGCATGATCCACATCGTATCCACCATCTACGTATTCCACCGCGCTGATGCGGAAGATTAACGGCATACCCGCAGGCATTTGCTTACGCACAGCCTGAACGACTTCTACCCCGAAACGGGATAAATCCTTACCATACTCGTCATCCCGTTTGTTCGTAACTGGCGAGTGGAATTGGTGAATCAGGTAACCGTGTGCACCGTGAAGCTCGATTGTATCCACGCCTGCTTGAACCGCCCGGCGGGCAGCGTCTCCGAATTTTTGTACCATACCACGGACTTCCTCTGTGGTCAGTGCGCGCGGCTGTTTATAATTTGCATCCGGGTATGCAATGGCCGAAGGAGCCACCGGCTCTGCTGCATCCTCAGCTTTACGGCCTGCATGAGCAATCTGAATGCCAACCTTGGCCCCGTGCGCATGAATACCGTCAACCAGCTTTTTATACGCCGGAATATGTTCATCTGACCAAAGCCCCAGATCGTAATCCGTAATCCGCCCATCCGCTTCCACGTCCGTCATTTCTATAATAATCAGACCCGTGCCTCCAATTGCCCGGCTTAGGTAGTGGACATGATGCCAATCATTCGGAATTCCGTCCTTGGCTGTCACCGAGTATTGGCACATTGGGGCCATGACCACACGATTTTTTAACTCCAAATCTTTGAGTGTGTACGGTGTAAACAACGAAGTCTTCAAAACGCTCATCTCCTTTTTCATCTCTACCACATAACTAAAAATGCGTTCCAAATTACACGGTCTATTATAAGCATAATCGGCACAGTCCAAACGAAATAAAGAGATTCCCCCAACCGGGGTATCCCTTCGTATTTGTACCTTGCAGTCATTATGTATATCGTAAGGTTGTAGATATATTGCACACAATCTATTATCCACAACTCAATAACTTTTTGCAAGTAAATATTTAAATATTATTAAATATTTTTTTGTCTACACTTTTCCCGGCTCTTAGCCATAACACAAAAAGACGCCCTTACGGGCGCCTCTGCGAAACCAGTTTTATTGCGCTGAGCCTAATTGGACCCATGCCTTCTCAATCTCTGCAACCGCCTGATCCTTGTTCATGTTACCACTGATATAAGCCTGCATCAGCTCACCAAATTTTTGGTGGAATGTATCCAGCGAGTAGTTGACAGACAGATCACCGGACTTGGATGTTTTCAAAATGCTATCCATTTCCTTAGGCATTTCCAGATCAGGAAGCGGTGCATCCTTAATTGGAGGAATCACCTTCGCTACCTGGGAGAACCAGTTCTTACCGTATTCCGAAGTGTACAGCCAGTTGAAGAATTCAATCGTTTCTTTGGATACTTCGGAGTCCTTGTTGATACGTAGCGCCTGATCCGCACCGGTAATGATGACCGATTGGTCCGCTTTGTCACTCACCGGATATCCCATGATGCCAATCTTGAGATCAGGGTTAATTTTCTTGATCGCTTCCTCATCCCACGCACCTTTACCCGTCATAAATGCAGCTTTTCCAGATGCAAAATCACTTACTCCCGCATTGCTGTCCCGTTCCAGCGGCTTATCTGTACCATGTTTCACCGTCAGATCAATGAAGCTAAAGAAGTTGTTGTAGAGCACTGGATAGTCCTTGATTTTTGCTTTACCTGCAATAAAATCATCAACGAGCTGCTTTGGCTCTACCCCGGCATCCTGCGCAGCAGCATCTACATAGTGTTGGAAGATATGCTTCCATACCCACCACTCTTTATATGCATTAGCAAATGGAGTAATGCCCTTCGCCTCTAGCTTGGTAACAGCATCCTGCATCTCGGCAATCGTCTTCGGCGGAGAGGTTATTCCAGCCTTGGTAAGCAAATCTTTATTGTAAATCAAAGCAAACAGGTTCCCCTTGACTGGTAATCCCAGCACTTTGCCGTCACTGGAACTCATATTGGCCCGGACGGCATCCGTCATGGCTGCTGCCAGCGGTTCATTGGTCAGATCAGCGCTATAATCAGCATAGGTGTCGATGTCGCCTCCGGCCGTGGTCTGGAACACATCCGGTGTACTGCCTGAAGCTATTTTTGACTTGAGAATGGTGTTGTAGTCTGCCTGCATGATCTCCAGATTGATCTTTACATTAGGCTTGACCTTTTTATACTCCTCGATGTACGCGTTAAAAGCATCGGTATACTCCGGTGAGGCTGTAAACATGTTTATTGTAACCGTTTTCAAATCATCTTTGCCGCCAGTGCTTTCTTTAGCCGCATCTGTGCCACCACTACTTCCACATCCGCTCAACAAACCGACCGTCAAAAGCAAACTGCCGGATAACGCCATCATCTTCTTTAACATGGATACTCCCCCATCTGTTTGTGATCAACGTTCATGCGCTCATTCTAAAAAATATAGCCTCATTTAAAAAGGCAGATTAGTGAAGCGTTAAGGGTAAAAAAGTGGTTTATTGCAGGCTCACGCGATATTCTGAAGGTGACACCTGATAATAATTGCGAAAAGCCTTGCTGAAATAGTTTTTATCCTTATAACCGAGCATATCGGAAATTTCCTGAATTTTCAGGCTGGAATCACCCAGTAGCTCCTTCGCCTTGTCCATCCTGACCTTCTGTACATATTCGTGAATACCGTAACCAAATTGCTGCTTGAACAACTTCATCAGATATTCCCGGCTCAAAAAATAGGTTTCGGCAAAAAACGAGATTTTGATATCTTCAAAATAGTATCGCTCGATGTATTTTTTGATCTCTGTAATATCAAAGGGTTGGTTACCCGCCTGTGCATGTTGGACCCCGGCAATGTAGAGCTCCAGTATCTGGTATAGTCTCTGGCTGTAGTCGGCAAAGCTCACAAAATCAGCAGATAGCTCACCTTCAATCACACGACCCAATTCCCCCAAAGTTCCCTCCTGATTAGACGCGGACATAGGCGTACCCAGCTCAATCGCTGCTTCTCTCAATAAAAAATGGAACTCCCGCAGCAATCGATCCGCATCCTGCAAACGAAAAACAGAGCTCGCTGCCAATTGTTTCAACAGATCGCCCAGCAGTACCTTTGCTCGGTTGGCCTGGCCGGTCTGAGCATCCTTTTGGATCGACAACAGCCGATCCGTCCATGGCATTTCCTCTGACGTCCCCATTTTCCGGGGTACCGTATGGAGAATAGATTCCCCTTCCAGCTTCAACACATCTGTATTGTGAATGAACCTCTTGGCATCCCTATACGCAGAAGCCAGCTCCACTACATCTGAACAGAGCTTGCCCACTCCGGCTGCTACCACCATACTGAACAGCCCATGCAGGTTCGCAACCGCCTTCTGTGCCACTTGTGCCAACTGGAGGGACATATGTTCTTCTTGTCCTGGGGCCAGGGTACAGATCGAAACGACCTCACGCTCTCTTCGCGGATGGGGGAAGCTAAAGCAATGCAACCGTTCATCTGATGTCTGCGCTAATACATTAGTTACGGCAAAGTCCATCAGATCGACATCGCCATGAAAACGAGTCCTGCGAATCTCATCCCTGTTCAGTAACCGCAGCACGATCACCCCAAAGCGGTTCTCCGCCCGATCGGCTCCAATTAGTGGGAGCAACGACGTATTGGCCTGCCTTTTAAAGCTGCCATCCAAAATGGATACATACAGCTTCTCTTTCAGCTTCGGTAGTGACATATTCAGCGTGATGCTCTGGTTGATGAATTCGTCTTGGCTTTGCTTGCGGCTTTCCAGAATGTCCACCGCCTTGCGCAGGGCCTGATTCAGATCCTGGCGGTTGATAGGCTTGAGCAGATAATCTACTACCCGTGATTGAATCGCTTGTCGCGTAAATTCAAAGTCGTTGTAGCCACTAATGACAATGGTCAGCAGATGGGGATATGCCTTTTCGATCACACGAAGAAATTCAATGCCGTTCATCTCCGGCATTTTCATATCCACCATCACCACATCGATAGGATGCTGACCGAGCAGTTCCATCCCCAACCTTCCATTCGTCGCCTCATAAATATGTTCGATGCCCAGACGATCCCAGTCTCCAACAATACGAATGGCCTCTCGTAACGGTTCTTCATCGTCAATAATCAATACGTTATACATGGTCGACTCCTCCCCGGGGAATTTGCATTCTCATTTCCGTGCCCGTTTCATCCGTAAGTATGAATAATCCTGCCTGATCTCCATACAAAAGCTTCAACCGTGTGTTCAAATTCTTCAAGCCAATATGCTCGCTCTCCCGCTCTTCCCATTTTTCGTGGAACGAATCCAACACTATTTTCAGCTTGTCCTCTGAAATTCCGGGTCCGTTGTCCCTGACTGAAATTGTAGCGTCTGTAGCACCCGATTCGGCTGAAATGACGATCAGAATGTCACTTGATACTTTTTCTAATGCATGCTTGATAGAGTTTTCTACCAACGTTTGCACGGATAATCTCGGAATTGGCAGCTCCATCAGCGTGTCCTCCCATACCACTTCGACCTGAAGTCTCGCCCCGAATCTTGCCTTTTGCAGACCTATATATCGTTCAATATGCTTGAGCTCCTCGCGGGCAGCTACGATATCCTTGCCGTTGATGGAATACCGCAAAGTTTGGGCCAATGCATCCACCATATCCGCCATATCGAACATCTTCCGCTTTAATGCCTGTGTAGATATGGCTTGTAGGGCATTGTACAGAAAATGGGGATTAATCTCAGCCTCCAGCGCCTTGAGTATGGCATTCTTTTCGACCAGCTTCATGCGATAGCGCTCATTAATAAGTTCTTCGGTTCTTTGGACCATTTCGTTAAAGTGCAGCGACAAATATGCAATCTCGTCATGCCCCTTCACAGGAGCCCTTGCCTCAAAATCTCCGGTGCTGAACCGTTTCATCTGGGTAGATAGCTTATGTAAAGGTCGGGTAATGGCGTTCGAGGTCAGGGTCACCAAAATAATAGACACACCTAAAAATAAAGCCCCGATGACATAACTCCAATTCCGTGTGGTCGTAGCTGCCTCATAAATTTGGCGATATGGAATCGGCTTGATGAGCTGCCACCCATCCTTTTCACCTGCATCATACACGACCAAATACTCCTGGTTGCTGTTGCTGTCTGACCACGTTACTCGCCCGCTTCCTCCCTCTCCGATCTGGGCCAATACGCCAGAATCACGCATTCGTTCATACAGCGGAAGGCTGTTCACATAAAAGGGAACCCGCTTGGGGCTAATTAGCATCAGTTGATCCCCTTTACCCAGTGGAATATTTCGCATGATTTCATCTACGGCACTCGTGTTGTAATAAAAGGACAACACTGCCTGCGGGTGACGGGATGCAATCGATCTCAGCACTCGATGGTAAGCCATAAAGCTGGCTTGTGGCGCCACATAGCCCATATCAGAGCGGGACTCCACAAAGGATTGAAAAGATTCGTTAGCGGTACTGTCCATCGCCTCTTTATACCAGGGAAGCTTGGGAATATCCGTGTTTATTCCTTTGCGTACTGTAATATTGTACGTTTCCCTAGTCACCACGTAGTATTGATGCCGGTCCGCCACATACAGATAAATCGCTTCCAGATCATTGCGGGAATAGAACATGTTGCGCAAGTAATTTTCAATGACCATTCGTGCAGCGTAGTCCCGGTTCTCATTGGCAATCGCGTTCATGATATCGTTATAGCGAAGCTGCGGAAGGGCCAACTGCTGCATTCCCTCCAAGTAATCCTCCAAATTCTGATTGACCAGCAGCAGATTATTCGTCGTGCTGGCGATGCTATGATTGACCGACTCCTTTTCAATCATCTGATAGGAAATAATCGTGAGTGAGCCCACCACCAGAATAATCACCGAGGTAAAAAGCAGAATGAGCTTGTTCACTAATTTTTGCGTAATCCGCCTCCACATGGATCGAAGGATTGTTCCTACATGCCCTGACATCATGATAACCGCCCCTTTTGAAAGCGTACACATTTTTACCCTCAACTGTTTTCTTAAATCCATTGGTCCGGCCCTAGGGGCTATCCTATACTTTCATTATATCTTAAACAGCTTGGAGCGAAAGACCGGAAAATGCTGAGAAAAAGAGGTGCGTTATGCTGAAAAAAAGGGGAACATGGGGCGACAAGGGCAGTAAGCTGGAATTTGGTTTATTCACACTGCCCGTAATTTTGTGCATTACAATTGCATTTTATATTCCGTTTTTGATGACGATACGCTATTCCCTGACCAAGTGGAACGGCATATCCAAACATCCGAAATTCGTAGGTCTAGATAACTTCAAGCAAATCCTGCTCGGAGACGCTAACTTTGCACATGCAGCCTGGTTTACGATCAAATATGCCATTCTGTACATTGTATTGGTAAACGTGCTGGCCATTTTGCTGGCGCTCGTCCTCGACATGAAGCTCAAAAGCTCAGCCTGGCTGCGCGCGGCTTTCTTTATTCCTTATATCCTCAGCCTCGTCATTGTCGGCTTTATATGGAAATTCATCTTTATGCAAGGCTTTGAGTCACTGGGACACAGTACAGGCTGGGGCATCTTCCAGCTCAGTTGGCTAGGCGAGGAAGGGCTCGCGTTTATTTCCATTCTGGCAGTATCCATCTGGCAATCCATTGGCTTTTACATGGTCATTTATATCGCAGGCCTGCAATCTGTACCTGAAGATCTAAAAGAGGCTGCCATCGTGGATGGGGCAGGACCGATTCGGAGATTTTTCAGTATTATTTTACCGATGCTTGCGCCCTCGATTACGATCTCGGTCTTCATGGCACTGACCAACTCGATCAAGGTGTTTGACGTCATTTTATCTCTGACTGGCGGTGGGCCAGGAGGTACGACATACAGCATTGCGTATGATATTTACCGAGACACGTTCCAGAACAATCTGTATGGCTACGGAACAGCCAAAGCCTTGATTTTATTCGTTGCAGTGCTGGTCATTACGATTATTCAATTGTCTATTTTCAAACGCAGGGAGGTTGAAGCCTGATGCAACGCAGCCGTACGGGACGTATTTTGCTGGAAGCGGGCATGATTGTATTGTCGCTGTTATTTTTGTACCCGCTGTTTCTCGCCATTAACAATTCGTTCAAAAGCTTCGCTGAGGTCATGACCGACGTCATTGCGCTGCCTAAGCAGCTTTCGCTGGATAACTACGTATATGTATGGAAGTTCATTGACTATCCACGCTTATTTCTGAATAACACGATTATTACTGTGCTCGGGCTGGCAGGCATTGTGCTAATATCCTCCATCGCTGCCTATAAGCTGGCACGGACGAAAAGCAAGTGGAGCTCCGCCATTTACATGCTGTGCATTATGCCGATGCTGATCCCATTTCAGTCTATTATGCTGACCGTCTTGCGCCTGGCGAAAGACTTGAATTTGGCAGACAGCACTTGGGGGCTTGGCCTGCTGTACTGGGGTTTTGGAGCCCCACTGGCAGTGTTTATCTATCACGGCTTTGTGAAAGGCATTCCGGTCGAGATTGACGAAAGCGCCAAGATCGACGGAGCCTCAGGCTTTCGGCTTTTCTTTTCCGTCATCTTTCCCTTGCTGAAATCGGTCACCGCTACTATTGTTATTATCGACGTGATGTGGATATGGAACGATTTTCTGCTTCCGCTGCTCATGGTTAACGGCTCACCCAGCACCAAAACGCTTACGCTGGCTGCCTATACCTTCGTTGGGCAATATACATCAGACTGGCAATATGCTATGACCGCAATGGTAATGGCTGTACTGCCCTCCATTATCGTATTTATCTTTCTGCAAAAATACATTGTTAAAGGTGTAGTGGCCGGGGCCGTCAAAGGCTGAGGCAATTACATCATGACAGATGACCCCCAGAGGACTTGCGTAAAGTTTACGCAAGTCCTTTTGACTGATTGGCTCCACCTTCCTTGACATTTTTCCACATAAATGATTTACTAATTTCATTATTCGTAATTATTACTATTAATTTATCAAACAGAAAGTGCTGCTGCTTTCCTATCTCGCATTACAGTTACTACTGCACAGTCAACATTTTATGAAACTTTCGAAGGGATGAGTGATTACGTTGGCAAACGCTATGGAAAGAGATGAGAAAATACCGGTCACGGTTCTAAGTGGGTACCTCGGTTCCGGCAAAACCACACTGCTGAACCATGTACTGAACAACCGGGAAGGCTTACGGGTAGCTGTCATCGTCAATGATATGAGTGAGGTTAATGTGGATGCTGATCTCGTTCGCGACGGTGGAGGATTATCCCGTGTGGATGAGAAGCTGGTGGAAATGTCCAACGGTTGCATCTGTTGTACCTTGCGTGAAGACTTATTAAAAGAGGTAGAGCGACTGGCGCTCGAAAAAAAGTTTGACTATATTCTTATTGAATCCACAGGTATAGGTGAGCCCATTCCAGTGGCCCAAACCTTTAGTTATGTAGATGAGCAAAATGGAATTGATTTGACCAAGCTGACCCGATTGGACACAATGGTCACTGTCGTGAACGCGCCAGAATTTTGGAAAGACTTCTACTCTAGAGACTCCCTTAAGGATCGTGGGCAGGAAGTGGCGGCAGAGGATGTACGCGGCATCGTTGATCTGCTCATAGAGCAGGTGGAATTTTGTGACGTGCTAATCATTAATAAATGCGATCTGGTATCGCAAGAGGAACTCGAACGACTGGAAAAGGCACTACGCGGCATTCAACCGAACGCCAAAATCATCCGTTCCGAATACGGTAGAGTGGACCCAAAGGAGATTTTAAACACGCATCGCTTTGATTTTGAAACAGCTAGTCAGGCTGCGGGCTGGATACAGGAAATGAACAAGGATGAGCATGTACCGGAGACAGAGGAATATGGCATTGCTTCGTTTGTGTACAAGCGCAAAATCCCATTTCATCCCGAACGTTTATTGAAATGGCTGGCTCAATGGCCTACTGAGGTTGTACGTTCCAAGGGATTAGTGTGGCTCGCCACGCAAAACCGTACTGCCTTTACATTCAGTCAGGCGGGTAGCTCCAAACAATTCGCACGCGCAGGACTATGGGTGTCTGCTTTGACTGAAGAAGAACGACAATACTATCTCGGTGAAAACTTTGAAAAAACACCCGATTGGGATGAGAAATATGGCGACCGGGTTACCAAACTCGTATTTATTGGTATCGATATGAACCGGGAAGAAATCGAGCGTAGCTTAGATGAGACACTGCTAACCCCTGAAGAAATGGAACAGGACTGGCGCAAGTTACCTGACCCGTTTACGAAAAACATATAATGAGTTTGAAAAAGCGCCTAAAGTGAGCAACTACCTCCCATCTTAGGCGCTCTGGCCTTATTTATGCTTAACCCATTGCGCGTTATCGATCGGCCAAAAGATCACATCCGCACGTCCGACAATATCCTTGATGGAAACAAAACCAATTGCACGACTATCCCTACTATTATTGCGGTGGTCACCCATTACAAAAATATACCCATCAGGAACCTTGGAATCGGTTATGGTTCCGTTTGGAAAGTCCACATTGTTATATAATTCTCCCTTGGCGTGAGCATCTTGGATAGCCTCTTGAATGTACGGCTCCTCTACTTTCTTACCGTTCACATAAAGATGATCACCTTGATACTGAATCGTATCTCCAGCCACTCCAATCACACGCTTAATAAAGTCCTTTTGTTCCTTTTTTACATGAAATACAACCACCTCACTTGCCTTGGGGTCACGAAAATCGTAAATCACCTTATTCACGACCACTCGTTCATCTGTTTTGAAATTCGGTTCCATGGATGCTCCCTCAACAATAAATGGCGCAAATAACAGCCAACGTATAATGAACACGAGCACAATGGCAACAATAATTGCCTTAAGCCAATCGATCATCTCCTTGTTCATTCGCGGTCGCTTTTCCTGCAATGGTTCGGAAGTTGAACTTGTCAAATGCTTCCCGCTCTCCATGCGCTAAACCCACCTTTTCTCACAGTTTTCATTTCTATTATATGTATAATGTTTAAGTATAATCAAATTTTCCCAGTCTAGCAAAACTGTATTTTTAGTTGAAACAAAAGTGTGAACTTTTTTTCACAATATTAAAAAAACAATAAAAAACTGTTGATGCAAACGTTAACATATATTACACTGTGCATATACTTCTTAGAGCGTTTTGGACTTATGATAGATCAATCTGTCCCCCCAGGAGGTGTCCTGTTTTTTTAATGGAAAGACAGCATGAGCGACTTTTATATGTGCTATCTTCTTTTAAAATATGAGCTCAGATAAGGAGGAATTTACATGTTTAAACGGAATGATCGTTCAAAAAACGGCTTTAACGCTCTAAGACTCGGTGTTTCTTTTGTTTTTGCTTCTTCTTGTCTTATTGGAACCGCTTACGCGGATATTCCATCCAACAACCTCCCCTCTACCACACTCACAGAGGAGGCAGTTAGTGCAACCGATTCAACAACTGTTTCCACCACGTTAGCGGCAGGCGATTTGTATGTGGCTCCAAATGGTAACGTGTCCAATCCGGGTACCATATCTAGTCCTACCACCCTCGAAGCAGCACTGACACAAATTGCTCCTGGCAAAACCATCTACCTGCGCGGTGGTAAATACGCCTACTCCTCAACGATTACAATTCAGCGTGGAAATAACGGCAATAACGGCTCACTCAAAGGATTAGTCGCTTACGGTAGTGAAAAACCTGTACTTGATTTCTCTGCTCAGGCCTTTGGTTCAGCTAATCGGGGACTTCAGCTTAACGGGGACTTCTGGCTGGTGAAAGGTCTTGAAGTCAAAGGTGCCGGAGATAACGGTATCTATATTGGCGGCAGCAATAACCGAATTGAAAACGTCGAGACCCACCACAATCGGGATACCGGGCTCCAACTCGGACGCTACTCCCCTAACGCTTCCACCAGTGAGTGGCCTGCGAACAATTTGATTTTGAATTCCTACTCTCACGATAACGCCGATCCCGATAATGGCGAGGATGCCGATGGCTTCGCGGCTAAACTGACTGTAGGATCAGGCAATGTGTTCGATAACTGCTTGGCAGCGTACAACGTAGACGATGGCTGGGATCTGTACAGTAAAACGGAAACAGGCCCTATCGGTGCCGTAACCATTTTGAACAGTGTGGCCCATCACAACGGGCAAACCTCTGATGGAACGTCTACTGCGAACAGTGACGGCAACGGCTTTAAGCTGGGTGGAGACAAAATCAAGGTCAACCATATTGTAAAAAACAGTATCGCTTTCCAAAACAAAAAACACGGTTTCACCTACAATAGCAACCCTGGCACCATTACTTTGACCAACAATACTTCATGGGACAATGGACAAAGCAATTTCGCCTTTGATAAGGGTGAACACGTGTTCATTAACAATCTTTCTTTCGAGGGAACAGCAAGTGATAAAACAAGTGGTACGGATCAAGATAACTCTAACGTCTGGTGGAAAAACAAAAAAACGACGAATGCCAAAGGTCTCACA
Source organism: Paenibacillus sp. ALE2 (assembly GCF_054113385.1). NCBI lineage: Bacteria > Bacillati > Bacillota > Bacilli > Caryophanales > Paenibacillaceae > Paenibacillus > Paenibacillus sp. ALE2. Next base: position 1,800,513 of record NZ_CM134213.1, on the reverse strand, counting down.
GCCAGTGCAGACGACTTTGTTAGTCTCGTGCCTTCCATCACTCGAAGTACAGACGGTTCCATCCAGCTGGGTGATTTCCTTAAGCTGGCCAAAGGAAGCGATCTGATTGGCTCGGGTACTCCGAGCGGAAATATAGGGGCACGGTAAAAGCCCCACCTAATCAGGACGCCTGGCCCATCTACCAACCTAGACCATTCTGCATAATATAGCGACCGGTGATTGTCCTCATAACCAGACAAAATATGAGGTGAACAGATCATGGAACGAAAAATCACACTGAAACATACACTTGCCTATGGAAGCGGTAACATGCTGGGAAGTGGTGCACTTGCTATTAGCGGTGCATGGTTAATGTACTTTTATACAACCTTTTGCGGACTGTCTCCTGTTCAGGCCGCAGCCATTTTCTCTGTTGCCAGCATCATAGATGCGGTCAGCAATCCGATCATGGGCTTTATCAGCGACAACTTTCACCGAACCCGCTTAGGTCGTAAATTCGGCAGACGCCGTTTTTTCATCATGATGGGTATTCCGCTGATGCTCGTGTATCCGATGCTTTGGATAGATGGGTTGGGCTTCTGGTATTACCTGAGTACGTACGTGCTGTTTGAACTGGTGTACACCTCTGTCATGGTGCCATATGAAGCACTAGCATCCGAGATGACCCGGGATTTCGGTGCACGCTCCAGACTGACCGGATGGAAGGCCATGTTTGGTAAAATTGCGAATTTCGCCGCCGCTTTTATCCCTGGTCGCTTTATTGCTGCGTACGGCAAAGACTCTCCGCTGCCTTTCTTGTATACCGGTCTCGTTTTTGCAGCAATTCTGCTGATTGCCATGGCATTCTTGTACAAAAACTCCTGGGAGCGTCCAAGTGAGGAACTACAAAAGGAACTGGAAGGTGAAGCTCCGCTTTCCTTTATAGATTCCATGAAAAAGTTGTTTATCGATATTTCCTCTACTTTTCGGGTCAAGACGTTCCGTCATCATCTCGGGATGTACCTGGGCGGCTTTTCCGCTGAGTGGCTGTTTACTTCAGCTTTTACGTACTTTATTGTTTTCTCCTTGTTCCAAAGCTCTGAAATGGTATCCAATCTGAACAGCTTTAACTCTGTCATTCAATTGATTTCTACCTATTTCTTCATCCAATTCTGTGTGCGTAAAGGGTTTCGTATGCCTTTCATCGCCGCACTCGTCGTCGTTTGCTTTAGCGTAGCAGGTTATGGCTTGCTCTATATGACGGGAGCCTCTAATACGATGATGTGGCTATATGTCATCACACTGTTCATGGGACTTGGTACGGGTGGAGTCTACTACATCCCTTGGAATCAATACACGTTCCTTGCCGATGTGGATGAAGCGTTAACTGGTCGTCGCCGGGAAGGTATTTATGCGGGTATGATGACTTTTGCCGGAAAAATGGTGCGGGCCGTTGTCGTTTTCATTCTCGGCTGGGTGTTACAGCACTTTGGCTTTGTATCCGGAGCTGAAAGTCAGCCAGTCTCTGCTCAGCACGCTATCTTTTATGTACTCGTGGTGGGTACGATCGTTCTCGCGATCATCGGGATGATTGCTTCTGTCGTAATGAAGCTGGATATTGACAGCCACAAGAAGCTAATCGCCGAGATTGACCGCCTCAAAAACGGCGGCTCGATGAAATCAGCCAAGCCAGAGGCTCGCAAAGTGTTCGAACAGCTGACAGGCTTCAGCTACGAGCGGTGCTGGGGCAACAATAATGTGGGCTTTAAGAACAAACCCGTTGATCCTAAGACACACACTCCGTCTATGTAACAACAATAACATTACAGATTAAACTTTACTGAAGAGGTGACTGTATCATGGCAAATTCAACATCGCAACCAACAACAAATCCTACAAAAACAGATTCCTGGGCTGTACGTATGAGCGATTCCGTGATTAAACGGAGTCCGGAATTTTATGAAAAATGGGAATATGACCATGGCGTGATTTACAGAGGTTTGGAATGGGTTGGCGAACTGACAGGCGATCCCAAGTATATGGAATATATAAAAAAACATATGGATCACTTTGTTGATGAAAATGGTGTGATTCAGCGCTATAAAGTAGATGAGTATAATATTGACCATGTGAATAACGGCAAGCTGCTCTTCACTCTGTATCGTGCCACAGGCGATGAACGCTATAAAAAGGCAGCCTTTCAATTACGCAGTCAGCTGGAAAAACATCCACGCACAAGCGAGGGCGCATTCTGGCATAAGCAAATTTATCCGTATCAAATTTGGCTTGACGGCTTGTACATGGGTGCCCCATTCTATGCTGAGTTTATTCGCGAATTCGGAGATCCGTCAGAGTTTGACGATGTGACCCTGCAATTCAAGCTATGCTACAAGCATACGCGTGATCCTGAAACAGGTCTGCTCTATCACGCTTGGGATGAGAAGCGGGAACAGCATTGGTGCAACCCGGAAACCGGCTGTTCCAAAAATTTCTGGGGCCGCTCAATGGGCTGGTTTGTCATGGCACTCGTCGACGTGCTGGACTACATTCCAGAAGATCATGCAGATCGTCCCGTCTTGATTGATATGTTGAGAGAAACACTGGAAGCCTTGCTGAAAGTGCGTGATAAAGAAAGCGGCGTCTTTTATCAGGTGCTCAACCTGGGCCATGTGAAAGGCAACTATCTGGAAGCATCTGCCTCCTGCATGATTCTATACGCTATGGCCAAAGGTGTTCGCAAAGGTTATCTGCCAGAGCATTATCGCCAAGAAGCAGAAATCACCCGTAAAGGTATTATTGATGAATTTATTACGATTACTGAAGAAGGACTTGTGAATCTGAACAAAACAGTACAAGTAAGCGGTCTAGGTGGTAAAGATCGCCGGGATGGTACCTTCGCTTACTATATCAGCGAGCCGATTATAACTAACGATCCCAAAGGTATTGGAGCTTTCATTCAGGCGATGGGTGAAGCAGAGCGCATCTAAATGATGCGGACTATGTACTTTTAAATAGCACAAAGGACGGTGGCGATGAGCCCCGTCCTTTTCTCATATATATCTTACTTCATAACTTTAAATTCATATCCCTGTTTCTTCAGATATTCTATAATTTGCGGCAATGCTTTGGCTGTTTCTTCTTTACCATAAGTGTCATGCATGAGTATGATCGCTTTTTCTCGGCCTTTAACTGACCTCATAAACTGATTAATTAGTGCGGGTGCTTTCTTGGATCTTCCCTCTGCATCCTTCGTTAATACATTCCAGTCCACCTGATGGTAATCCTTTTGAAGTAAAACCTTATCCAGAGCAGCCATTCCTTGTGGATCTCTTCTGTTCCATGTCATGTGCCCCCCGGGGAATCGGATCATTCTGGTGGAGAATTCTGGTCCCAGAATGCTTTTTAGAACCTGATTGTTCTTCTCGATCTCCTGCATAACATGATCCGTATTTACTCGTCTGTTCGGATATAAATACTTATAGTTATGTGAGTACGTATGGTTTCCTATCGCGTGACCCTCTTTGACAATTCTTTTGATAAGGTTCCGGGTATGCTCATTCTCATTGGCTTCTTTTCCTACAATAAAAAAGGTTGCCTTGACCTTTTGCTTTTTCAGAATGTCTAATATTTGGGGTGTGACCGTCACAGATGGACCGTCATCAAAGGATAAGTAGGCCACCTTTTTACCATCGGCTCCATCAGGCATCTTTCCTAACATTTGCTGATTTAAATATTTTTCAACAAAGGCACCGTCTTCTACACCGGGATCATTTTTTGGAGAGGCTGCTTTATCGTTTACCCCTGCGCTGGCTTTAACTTTGGATGAGTCCTTGGATACAGAATCTGTTTTTTTAGCAAGCTCCTGAGTCGGCGCATGTGGTTTGCTATCTGAGACCTTTATTGCAATAAAAGTAATGCAGCCTGCCACAAATAATACAATAGCAATCAGCATCAGCCTTCTTTTGTTCCTCTTCAAGCGGTGCTCTCTTGTTCTACTATGTGAATAACCCTTTTCCATTAGATTATGTACCTCCACCCTAAAATAAGAAAAACCACCGGAGCAGGGTGAAAGCGCACCTTACAACGAACATTGGAAAACCGGGAGGTTTGACCGATGAAAGTTTAAGGTTGCACTTCAACCAGGGGACGGACAACCTACTCCCGGTGGTTTCTTATCTTGCATTTGCATAATTTATGAATATCATTGCGGTTCTGTTCATTAAGATTGCTTCGTTAGGGCCTGAGCCAGTAAAGACGCATAGGCTTTAGCGCCTTTAGGTTTTAAATGTACTCCATCATGCTCAAAATATGAGTTTTTACCGGAGCTTGCTGCATACCAGTCAATCATTGTAATTCGTGGGTCTTGGGATGCAGCTTCAGCAAGATGCTTGTTCACAATGCTCTCCCAAGGCCGAGGTACACGGGTATTCACAAGTATAATATGCTTTGTATCCTTCAGACTGGCGAGCAGATTGGATAGCTGGTCCTTGGTGAAAGCGCCGTTCGTACCCAGCTCAATAATAACCGTCTTGCCCAGCTGTCCGTTCTGTCTCAGTTGCTCCAGTATAGCAGGCGCTTCCGCCATTTGGCGGCCGATCCGTCCATCCACAACAGCCCCTGGGAAGGATTCCTGAATGTACGACTGTACATCGAGCATGACAGAGTCTCCAATGGCAGTCACACTAGAGCCATCGCCTGTCATAGGCTTAGCTTGTTGGGATGTGGTCGAAGGTTCCGTCTGCGTCGTAACGCCATCCGTAGTACCAGCCTTGACTGCCGTATTTTTAGGCGCCTGGGTTTGGGACGAAGCCTTGCTGTCCTTGACTCCTGGCGGCTTGGTGGCTGTAGGCTCCTTGGAAGCTACGGACACCGTTCCATGAAGCGGCGGCATCGCCTTTGCCTTGGCAATTGGCTGCTCATCACTAGATGCTGCCTGCAACGTTGCGTCAGGAGATACCACGTACAGGTGAACGGTACCCACACCAATACCTATACAAAGCATTGCTGTTGCGGTTGTGGAGATCCATCTCCACCGCATCTGCCGACGAACCGCTGAACGAATTCCTGCAATCCAGTGCCGGAATCCATCATGCCGAATCGGTTCCTCGATATATTTATACGAGAGAGACGCCAGCAGTATGGTAGCCAGCAATTGTATAACGATACGCATCACATGCACACCATCGGTATCCACCTGAGGTGTCGTTAGCGTGATAACTGGAAAATGCCATAGATACAGTCCGTAGGAACGGGCGCCGATCCAGCGCAGCGGCTTGCGTCCAAGCAGGCGACCGAGATGGCTCACCGGGTGTGCCAATGCTGCAACCACAATAGCAGTGACCACCGCAATCCCCAGCAAGCCGCCGCGGTACAGAGCTGGGTCATATTCATTCGAGGCCCACGCCCAGTGGCATAGCAGCAGCAAGCTGATTGCACCGACGCCATCGAGAAGCAAGCGCGCCTTCGCAGAAGCATGCTCTTTCAGCTTGCCGCTTGGCCATACCAAGGCCAGCGCCGCACCAATCAGTAGAGCGAAGCCGCGTGTGTCCGTGCCATAATATACCCGGCTCGGATCGCTTCCCGGTACGTAAATCACGGCCATCAGGAGCGCGGATATTAACGCCAGACAAATCACCCATCCGGCCAGTACAATACGCTTGGGCATGTACTTCAGCCCAAGCGCCAGTAGTAAAGGCCACAGGATATAAAACTGTTCCTCCACCGCCAGCGACCACAGATGCCCAAGCGGAGAAGGAGGACCGAAACTTTCAAAATACGAAACCTGATGGAAAATAAACCACCAATTGCTCATATACACCAATGCGGCAGGTACATCTCCGCGCAAGGCCGTAAGTCGTGACGGATCGAAGAGCAACGAGCACAGGACAATGACAGCCACCACCGTCAGCATGGCAGGCAGCAATCTTCTGGCACGACGCACCCAGAAATCTTTCATTTTAAAACTATGATATGTATCCCACTGACTGACTAGAATATCTGTAATCAAATACCCCGACAAAGTAAAAAAAACGCCTACACCCAACAAACCACCCGGTAACCAATCCGGATTCAAATGATACACAATGACTGCGATGACCGCCAGTGCTCTTAATCCATCCAAACCTGGCATATAACGACGTTGTGGCGACAACCGATTAGACTTCATTTCAGCCGCCGTCCTTCTTGCAAATTCGAACTCTCTGTCTGTTTCAATGCTCTTCTGCCCTTTCCCTCTCCTGCACATCGTCTGTGCGATGCCCTGTAGCCTTTTCATTCATTATATAAAACTTCATAATCGTAATGATTTCATTGAAGTTAAAATTAATGACAATGTTTTTATTATATCATTCCTTTCCACAGTTAGGTAACCACTGATAGATATACAAAAAAAGGTATCTCTTCCCTTAGGAAGAAAATACCTTTTTTTTAATTCGTGTCTATTAAAATTTGATGATCCCTGAAGTATGAAGGAAGACCAACAACATCAGGATCGGTGCAACATACCGAAGGCCGAACAACCATACACGGAACCAGAAAGGCTTGAGATTGGCATGCTCGCCAGCAGTTTTCCAGTAGTACCCTGTGAATATAACTATCAGTAAGCCGCCCAATGGCAAGAAGATGTTGGACGCTGTGAAGTCAACAAAGTCAAAGAAAGATTTGTCGCCCACCTTTAACTCTGGAACCAACCCCATCGACAATGCAGAAGGGACACCCAGCAACAGACACAGGATCGATACGATGACAACCGAGCGTACCCGGCCCCAACGGAACCGCTCCATAACATAAGCTACGGGTACCTCCAGCAGGGATACCATAGAGCCTAATGCTGCAACCGCCAGCAATACGAAGAACAAACCGCCGAAGAAAGCTCCGAAAGGCATGGCAGAGAATGCAGCCGGTAAAGCAATAAAAACCAAAGACGGTCCTTGGGCAGGGTTAATACCAAAGGAGAAGGTTGTAGGGAAAATGATCATACCTGCGATAAATGCATAGATTAAATCCCCGCCACCCACTGCCAGCATAGCTCCACCCAGCGATTGTCGACGATCTACATAAGCACCATATGTGACCATGATCCCCATCCCCAGTGAGAGGGAGAAGAAGGCATGTCCCAAAGCAACCAATGCAGATTCTATACTTAACTTAGAAAAGTCAGGATTCAAAAAGAAGGATACACCCGCACCAGAACCTGGCAGCATGAGAGCGTTAATCATCAGCACGAGCAACAGGATGACCTTAGCAGGAATCAAAATTTTATTGAACTTTTCAATTCCGTTCGATACCCCAAGGGTAACCACGACTGCTGTAAATGCAAAAACAATTAACAACCACACCAACGGTGCATAGCCGGAGGAAAATGAAGCAAACTGACCAGCAAAATCATTATTCGAAAACAGACTTCCGCTAAATGCCTCTACGGCATAATGCAGTGTCCATCCTCCTACAATGGCATAGAACGACAAAATAACAAACGGCACGATAACAAACATAATGCTCATCTTGCCCCAAATTGGATGTCCGCCTACTTTCACCATTGCAGAGGCAGCACTTCCTCGACCTGCACGACCAAGCGCAAGCTCTGCTAAAAGTACAGGCAAACCAACAAGCAACAAGCAGACAATAAACAACAAGAAAAATGCAGCTCCGCCATATTGTCCGGTAATATACGGAAATTTCCAGATGTTACCTAGTCCTGCCGCACTCCCGATCGCTGCCAAAATGAATCCAGCCGACGAGAAGCGTTCATTCTTATCAGACAGGTTATTCTGCCCCTTGCCCAAATTCATGGTATCCCCCTCATTCTCTCTACTTACGCATAAACTTGAGCATGCGTACATAAATAATTTTTTCTCATTATAGCGTAAGTAGGATGTAAGGTCATGCATAATTTTTCACTATTACCGGATTTATTTTCATAATGTTCGGGATCTACACAATACAACAAAAAACTACATTTTTTCTTCAGCATCCTTCTTTATTATGGTCTCCCCCATACGATTGGATACTTTTTGATAAATATACGAAATGGCCAGCAATACAACCCCAAAGGAGAAATAGGCTACAATCGTACTTCCTGACGTTAACAGATGTAGATCGTACAAAAGCAGCTTACCTGTCGATAGCAGGGTCAATCCCAACCCAAATCGGCGAATGTAGACCACTCGCTTGAGGAAGCCGTATACAATATACAAAATAGCCAACAGCAGATACACCAGACTGAACACAAGACCTGCGTCTCCCAGATGGAACTGAACTCCGAGAAAGGCGGTAATGATGCCCAACAAATATACACCCATAATGACCGGATATAGCTCATTACTTCTATAATGTCGCGTCATCAGTGCGTTTAGGAAGTCCCTGCTGCTGAAGAACACCAGTACATTAAAGGCTACCAGTACAATTAGCGCAACGTAATCAGCAGCCGTATTCTGCGCATAATCCTCATGCAAGGTTGGAATCGCTACGGTTACCACCAATGCCAGCGCGTAGCCTATGACGTACAATGCCAAGCTATAATATTTAATCACCCGATCGTACAACAGCTTCACTTTAGGCAGGAAATAAGCTAACACCAGGGATACGCAGGTGAACAACAATACCTTGTACAAGGTGTAATGTGCAAACTCATCGGATACGACGATGTTATACCAATGCCCAGCTTCGTACAAAAGATAGAGGTACACGTTCACCAAAGCTACATACTTAAATCCTTGCATGATATGCATTTCGTACAAACGATTGTTTTTGAAAGCATTCGGACGACTATATTCAATCGCATAGAAGACAGTAACGATCAACATTCCCAGTGTAATGAGCGTATATTTGAGCCCAAAATAATCTGTCTCAAAGCCTGACAACAGATATATAGGGAAATCAATGAAAAAGAATGCGCCCAGACACAATCCTAGAATGCCCCATCCTGCACGCTCCAATTCTTTCAAGCGGTAGCGATGTCCATACAATGTAAGAAGCACAGCCTCGATTAACCAGCCCATGGACAACCATCTGACTCCAAACTGGAACGGAATCATGAGAATGGCAAAGGTCAATGATGTCGCATAAAACAGTATTTTGGTTTGTTTCTCCTCTGGAATATATCGCCGTACCCATTGGCCCAAGCCCCCATACACCAAGCAAAAGACGAGTGCCAGTAATCCTTTGTAATCATCCAGACCTGCATCGCCGAACAGAGAATACAGAACGGAACAGCTCACAACTGTATTCAGAGCCAACAAGGAGAAATCCAGCCATGATAGTTTTGTTTTGAGTCGGAACGGCACCCACAGTGTCATCCCGAGATACATCGCAAATGTAATGATTGCATATAGCATGCTGGCTATATTGCTTTCTGATAACCACGCGAGTACAACCATTAATGGGGTATTGAGCAGAAAGCTGATATATTGCACGATGACCCACCGTTTGCGGAAGGATACAAGCAGGATCAGCAGGTTCAGCAGGAATAGATAGCCCATCGCGATATACACGGCGTTTCCTTCCAGCCCGTTTGCTGCCATATAGGAGAACAACGGAAGATATCCCCCTACTAAACCGAAGGAACATATCGTTCGAGACTCATATCTTAAGGACAACAGCACAGCGGTCACCGTAACTAGAACGGACAAGCCTATGCCTGTATACATTCCTATGATTTCTAGCAAAAAGTAGCTATAAAATATGGACCCGTACAGTACAGAAATACCGCCGCCCAAAATACCGAGCGCAAAGGTCTGCTTCTGCTTGCGATACAACCACTCGCCGGCGCCCAGCATCAGCGCTCCTAGCAAAAAGAACGCAACGCCCTTCATATTCCCTGTAAACCAGTTTGAGTATGAGTATTTAAAAGCGGCTCCCACACCCAAGATAATGAGCAAAATCCCCAGCTTGTTAATCCAGTTCAATCCCAGCATCATTTCAAACTGATTCTGCTTCATGCGCTTCTGCATCGTTTCTTCGCTGATCTCTTCTTCCCCGAGCTGATGAAGCTCGTTTTCCGTCTGATGAAGCAATTTGCGCTCTGCTTCCTGAAACCGCCTGCGTTGCTCCATGATCCGGTCACGAATCTCCTCCGAGAACAGTCTCAGTCTAGCGACGATCTCATCCTGATCCTCTTTAAGCTCATGAGTGGTTTGCTGAATAAGCTGGTCCACCCGGTTTTTAGCCCCATATTCAATGGATGTCAGCCGGTTTTCCCCTTCTGCGGTTCTGGAAGCAAAATAGGTCTCCAGCTTTTCCCGCGAAATGCGAATCATATTCGCCTTTTCGCTCAACATCTGCTCCGTCAGCGCAGTACGCAGCTTTCCATTTTCCTGCTCAATATGTCGTACCCGCTCTTCCAAGTGAATGCAGCGAGCCTGATAATCCTCGAACTTTTTTCGCAGAACCTCGTTTTCCAAAATGATATCTGAAGCCTCGTAATCTGCGATTAATGTTTGATACTCCTTGAGCAGCTTGTTCTGTTCTTGGCGGATCGTATGTAAACGATCTTTAAAATCCTCCATGTTCCCCTCCATCGCTGTCGTTTTGGTAATCATTACATTTTACATGAAATTAAAATAGCATTATAGAGACTATAGCCCATTTTGAACGCTGAATTAAGGCTATTACTTAAATATTCTTCCAGTTTCATTATCACAGATGAAGTAGAATGGAAATACATAAGAAATAAAGCCTACCTTTCCCCTTCGCAAACATGAAATCGAAATTGAAAGGAGAAATATACATGTATTCAGTAAGTGGTACTATAGCTTTGATCGCAAGCATGTCCATGTTTTGGATTTTATACGTTCTAAGAGTCAGCCATTCTGTAGGTTACAATGATGCTTTTCACTTGTTTCCACTTATCTTAATCGCATTGTGTATTTATTTTTATTGGAAAGATCATGTTGAAAAAAGGAAGTAATCCAGTGTACTGACTCATGCCCTTGATTAACCTGCCAAAAATTCGTATACTTACAAAAAAGCAAACGACATTGTGCCTGTGAAGAGCATCCAACTCGGAGGCGTTTACGCCAAGGATTATACGTTAGTGTACGATATGGCGATATGTTCCTAAGTAAACCGGACCCGCCCGTTAAAGCGGAGCAAAGTGGATTGGAGAGTCATGACTTCTGTCATGCTGTCCGATCAATTTGGGTGGCACCGCGAGATCAAAGCGCTCCTCGTCCCATGTGTGGATGAGGGCGCTTTTTGTATTTTTATCCGAAAAGGAGTGCGGTGTCATGTTAGATATCAAGTGGATTAGAGAGCATCAAGAGCAGGTTCAGAGAGCGGCAGACGATAAAAGAATACAAGTATCGGTCGCAGAGCTGTTAACCCTGGATGACCGGAGAAAGCAGTTGCTTCAGGAAGTGGAGCAGCTTCGCCAGATGCGTAATCAGTGTAGTCAGGATATTGGGGCGCTAATCCAGGCCGGGAAAAATGAACAGGCGGATGAGGCTAAGCGGCAGGTCAAAGAAATTAACGGACGGCTAGATCTTCTGGAAGTCCCGCAACAGGAAGTAGAGCAACAGTTTCAACAGCTCTTGCTTCTAATGCCTAATATCGTATCCCCGGATACGCCGCGAGGCCAGTCGGATCAAGATAATATAGAACTGGAACTGGTCGGAACGATACCTGACTTTGGATTTGAACCCAAGGATCATATGATGCTCGGCCAGCTTCACAACCTGATCGATGTGCCTCGCGGTGTCAAAACAGCCGGTACCCGTAATTATTATCTGACGGGAGCTGGGGTCGCGTTGCACCGGGCTGTACAGCAGCTTGCTGTTGATCTGCTGAGCGAACGAGGATTTCAGCTGATGGACGTACCATTAATGGTACGCTCTGAGGCAATGCGCAGCACTGGCTTTTTCCCGCTTGGACTGGATCAGACGTACCGTATCGCAGGGGAGGATCAATGGCTTGTAGGCACCTCGGAAGTTCCGCTGGTCTCGTATTACAGCGGTGAGATTGTGGACGTTACAGACCCGATTCGGCTGGCGGCGGTATCCGTATGCTTCCGCAACGAGGTTGGCTCGGCCGGAAGGGACGTGCACGGACTGTATCGTGTGCACCAGTTTGCCAAGGTGGAGCAGGTCATCATCTGTGAAGCGAGTCTGGAAGCTTCGGAGCAGATGTTTCAGGAGATTACGCGCAATGCGGAAGATCTGCTTCAACTGCTGGAGCTCCCCTACCGTAAGATGGCTGTCTGTACAGGCGACATGTCGCAAAAAACCTACAAGCAGGTGGACATTGAGACATGGATGCCTAGCAGACAGGCTTACGGCGAAACACACTCGTCGTCCCAGTTGCTTGATTTCCAGGCGCGTCGTTCCAACATCCGGTACCGTAATGCGGACGGCAAGCTACAATATTGTTACACACTTAACAATACAGCGGTCGCTTCGCCTCGGATCTTGATCCCGTTGCTAGAGCATCACCAACAAGAGGACGGTTCGATCCGCATTCCAGAAGCTTTACGACAGTATATGCCGCAGCATATAGAATTTTTGCGTCCGCCCATGTCATGAAAATATGGGCACACTTTGAAGAAGCGTAGAGCCAATGAGTAGGATTTCCTCATAGTCATAAACACAAAAAAGACGAAGGACAACCATCCTTCGCCTTTTTTTAATGTCTCACTGCGCTTCTGCTTCCCATGCACTAGCAGGGCCAAAAAATTCATAGTGGATATCCGATGCAGGGATATTCCACTCTTTCAACAGGCCGTATACCGATTGCATGAATCCCACAGGACCGCAAAAGTAATATTGCGCATTACGTTCCGGTATTACGGATTGCAGCCAGGCCAGATCCAAACGTCCTTCCTTGTGAAAAGCCTGGGCTAGACGATCCTGCTCGGTTGGTCTGCTGTAGCACCACCGAACGGCCGCCTGTGCATGTGTGGCAACCAGCTTTTCCACCTCATTACGCAGAGCGTGGTTATCTCCGCTGACTGCTGCGTGGACAAAAGTGACGGGCCGATTCGGAGCAGTTTCCACCAAGGAAGCCAGCATGCTGACCATCGGGGTGAGCCCGACTCCACCACTGATCAATACAACAGGTCTGCGATCTGTCCGATCCAGGGTAAAGTCACCCGCCGGTGCAGATACCAATAGTACATCGCCCTCCTGCACGTGCTCATGCAGATACACAGATACCTTGCCCGCTGGACGAGACCCTACAGCATCCTCTCGTTTTACGGATATCCGGTAGTAAGGTTTTCCTGGTGCACTAGAAAGGCTATATTGACGGATATGAGTATTATGTTCACCCGGAATCTCCATCTTCAAGCTGATATATTGCCCAGGCTCGAATGCAGGCAGCACCTGTCCATCCTGCGGCACCAGGTAAAAGGACGTAATTCGCTCGCTTTCCTTAACCTTTTTCTGTACAACAAAGTTCTTAAAGTCTGACCAACCTCCCTGCTGCTGTTCAGTCTCCTTGTACATTTCAGCTTCCACATCTATAAATACATTCGCAATCACACCATAGGCTTCGGCCCATGCATTAATGATCTCATCCATTGCCGCATCCCCCAGCACGTCCTTGATCGCAGCGAGTAGATATTTCCCGACGATCGGATAATGCTCTGGCTTAATCCCCAAACTACGATGCTTATGTGCAATCTGGCGTACCACCGGAAGAATTTCCTCCAGACGGTCAATGTGCTGTGCGGCCGCATATACAGCATTGGCCAGCGCGCCTTGTTGACGTCCTTGCTTCTGATTCGCATGATTAAATATATTGAGAAGCTCGGGATGGGCCTCAAACATCATCTGATAAAAACGCTTGGTGATTGTAGTTCCGTGTACCTCCAAAACAGGTACAGTCGATTTGATCGTTGCAATGGTTTGCTCACTTAGCATTGTTGTATCCCTCTTTTCTCCAAAATAATGATGAACAAAAGGCGTTACAACATAGCTCCCTTTTGTTAACCTTCAATTAAAGCAAGTATACCCACATAAAGTAACCGTTTATGTGATTCCAGTCACTTTAAATTTGAAATAATGTGAACGTGTCAATGACAAAACGCACAATTATATACATTCCCGGTGTAGATAATAGCACATCCACAAGTAGGCAAAGAGAAGCTCCTTTTAACTCAGCCAACCACCATTCCCATTTTCATTCAGTACCGATTCCAATTTATGATTCGAAAGACTTCAATTTATTCCACTTGTAAACGCTTCCAATTAAGATAGAATCGTAGATGAGGTACCGGACAAGCTGTTCGGGGCCATCCTATCTATATTAGGGAGGCAGATGATATCGTGAAGTGGATCAACAACAGCAAATGGTTAGCCCCATGGATTTGTATTATAATCGCAGTGGTCGGTGCAGGTCTTCAACCTGATGCAGTACATGCCAATACAACAGGCGTTACGCAAGCAACCTATGGGAGCGAGATGAACCCATCGCTGAATGGTTTGGACGCCGCTAATGCAGAACTATCCTTGAGTGCAACAGCAAGCACAGCCATTACGAATGGAACGGATTGGAAGGACACCGCAGGAAACCCGATTCAGGCGAACAGCGGCAATATCCTAAAAGTAGGTTCCACTTATTATTGGTACGGCGAGCACGCTGAGAACTGGAAATTTGAAAAAGTGAACGTATATACCTCAACCGATCTGAAAAATTGGTCTTTCCGCAGTAGTATTCTCACCAAAGATTCCGCCCCTGAGTTGAATTCAAGCAAAATTGAGCGTCCCAAAGTCATTTACAACAAATCTACCGGAAAATATGTACTATGGGCACACTATGAAAATGGCACAGACTACTCACTCGGTCGCGTAGCTGTTGCTACCAGCGATACGCCTGACGGGAATTTCACCTATCAAGGCAGCTTCCGCCCGCTGAATTATGAGTCCCGTGATATGACGGTGTTTACGGATACCGACGGTAGCGGTTACCTCATTACAGCTTCACGTAAAAATGGCGGCGCCAACGATACGATGGCGATCTTCAAGCTGACAGCCGATTATACAGGCGTGCAGTCATTTGTTGGCTGGATTTTTGAAAATGGTTATCGTGAAGCGCCTGCTGTTGTGAAAAAGAACAACACCTACTACCTGTTCACCTCGCAGGCATCCGGCTGGTATCCGAATCAGGGTGCTTATGCAACCGCCAGCTCCATGACTGGAAGCTGGTCTGCTTTGTCGCCTTTCGGTGATCCGGCGGCTTACGGCTCGCAAATCCACTCCATCGCCACAATTACAGGCAGCGCAGGAACCAGTTACATCTATATGGGCGATCGTTGGAACCCGCTCAATCTGAGCGATCACAAATTCATCTGGTTGCCATTGACCCTGAATGACTCCAATAAAACGGCTACTCTAAACTGGTACAGTAGCTGGGATATGGATGCTGCTACAGGCACAGTCATCCTGCCATCCCTTGTGAATCACGCGCAAGGCAAAACAGCTACTGCCAGTTCAGCCGCATCTGCTTCCCCGGCTTCACTGGCGAACGATGGCAATCCCCAAACCTCATGGAAGGCTACATCTGCATCCTGGCCTGCTTGGTGGCAGGTGGATTTGGGCAGTACCAAGACGATTAACGAAGTGGATATTTCATGGTTTATGTACAAAGGATCTGAGGCATATTACAAGTATAAGATCGAATATAGTACGGATGGCGTTCATTATTCCACCATTGACCGTACGAGCAATACTGCATACGGCTTTACCAGTGACAAAGTTAATTTTCAAGCCCGTTACGTGCGAATCAATCTTGTAAATGCAGCGCTATTCAATAATCCGAACAACTGGTATACTCCGACGGTGCATGAAGTGAGATTGCTTGGCAATTAATTTGCTTCATTAAAAAGAACATGGCAGGAGAGTGCCCACATCAGTTAGGCCTTCTTCTGCCATGCTTGTGCTTTACCATCCGTTTCTTACTCACTGGCTCAACGCATCCGATTCACTGTGGTGAACACAAATTTATCATACCGATGGCGCGAGAATGAGTATTCAAATGGTATCCCCGTATCCAGATAACCCACTTGCTCAATTTCCAAGATTGGGTCATCTGCTGCACAATCCAGATGCTCCCGATCCAGTTCCGTCGACTTGGATGCCCGGATGGTACGATGTGAACCGACAATATTAAGGCCCAGCTCCTCCTTAATATGTTTGTACACCGATCCATACAACACTTCCTCGGTAATACCGCTAATCAGCTTCGTTGGCATGTACGTGCGCTCGATAACATAGGGTTCGCCCTCCACAACACGCAGACGGATCACATGATATACAGGAGAATTGACGTCAATAAACAGATGAGTCGCTACTTCCTCGGATGGAAATTGAACGTCAAAGGCTATGATTTTACTTTTGATTTCTTTCCCGCGCAGTACGTTGGTCAGCCCCAGCATTTCATTTACAACGACATTAACCGGGCCATTGTAGACCGATTTAACGATAAAGGTTCCGTGTCCTCTTTTACGATTCAGCAGTCCGTCCATCACCAATGTGTCCAATGCCCTCTTAATCGTCATTCGACTTACACGAAACTCTTTTGCCAATGAGATCTCATCAGGGATGGGATCATCACTGCAGTAGGTCTTATTCATAATACGCTCTTTGACCTCTTGTGCAATCCGCTCGTATTTGTTCATCTGTCTACCACCTGTACTAAAAATTGTTTTATGTCAGCATTTTACCAAAATATCGGTAGCGCTGGTTTTTCTGTTCTGCAGGCGGGACGTTAAGGTATGACGGTATAGTAAGTATACCGAACATTATACTTTCTCACCAGCGGTATACAGCACAGCTTCCTTTCAGCAATGAAGAAAAAAAGGCGGTCCAAAGGACCACCCCCCACCTTACCTTAGAATCCGTTATTTTCGATCACTTGTTTGAACCAGTACCCACTCTGCTTAACGGATCTTTTACCCTCGTTCTGAAGATCCACGGATACAAAGCCGTAGCGATTCTTATATGCGTTCGTCCAGGACCAGTTGTCCATAAACGTCCATAAGTGATAGCCTTTCACATTGGACCCTTCTGAGATAGCTCGTTGGACCCATTTGAGATGCTCACGGATAAAATCAATACGATAATCATCGCGGATCATACCCTGCTCATCTCTGAATTTTTCTTCACCTTGTACGCCCATTCCGTTTTCTGAAATGAAGCATTCAATGTTGCCGTAATTTTCTCTGACATTGGTCAGAATGTCGTAAATGCCCTTCTCATAAATCTCCCAGCCTCGCATCTCATTCATCTTACGACCAGGCATGGCATAATAATCGAAGAATCGTTCCGGCACAAAAGGTGCGTCCGGATTTGGGAGACTTTCACGGGCCTTGACTCTGCGCGGCTGATAATAGTTAATCCCCAGCAGGTCCACAGTACCCTGGCGTATAATTTCCCGATCTCCGTCTTCCATGCTCGGTACAAATCCCTCTTGGCGTAACAGCTCCACAAGCAAAGGGTTAAATTCTCCCGTCACAGATGGGTCTAAAAAGGAACGGTTAAAGAACGCGTCGCATATTTCAGCAGCTTGCACGTCTGCCGGATGCTGACTACGCGGATAGCTCGGCGTCAGGTTCAAAATAATACCGATTTTGCCCTTATAGCCGCCTTCTCTGTAAGCCTTAATGGCACTGGCGCTCGATAACAGGGTATGATATCCCACCTGTACAGCTTTACCGAAATCCACTTCATTGGGATAGTGGAAATCGTATAGATAGCCGCCTTCCACCGGGACAATTGGCTCGTTATGCGTAAACCATTTGGCTACACGATCCCCGAACAACTCAAAGCAAGTGTTCGCGTAATCCACGTAAGCTTCGACCGTCTCGCGGTTTACCCAGCCTCCTTTTTCCTGTAAAGCCATCGGCAAATCAAAATGATACAGATTCACAAACGGCTCAATGCCCACCTGGTGCAACTCTTCAATAACGGAATTATAAAATTGAACCGCCTGCTGGTTTATTTCACCTTTCCCTGCCGGAAACAGGCGTGACCAGGAGATAGAGAACCGGAAAGAGTTGTGGCCAAGCTCTTTCATGAGTGCAATATCCTCTTTGTAACGGGTATAGAAACGGGATGTATCAGCAGGACCGACCCCGTCATAGAAACGGTTCGGCTCCTGCTCAAACCAATAATCCCAAATGTTCGGTCCTTTGCCGTCTCCCTCCACAGTTCCTTCTGTCTGGGTAGCCGAAGCTGAGGAACCCCACCAGAAGTCAGTCGGAAAACGGTATTGAATGGCTTGCTGCTCTATATCTTTCATTTCGGTATGATTCACAGCTCTACTCCTCTCTCTTTTGCAAAGAACAAGTCCACTACACTAGCAGCTCATTCATGTTACATTCCAACAGTTTGATCCTTACCTGCAACGGCTGCTTGTTTAAGCTCCTCTTCCTGCTCCTTACGAACGTTCATCCGATCAATAATTTTCAGGAACGGGAACCAGATGACAAAGACGACAGCCATATTAAACAACTGCAGTATGCCTCCCATTAGAGAACCCGTAGCCATCATTCCACTAAAGAACAACGGCATCGTCCAAGGAACCTGTATCCCGTTGGGTGGCGGTACAATCCCCGTAGTCATGGCAAAGTAAGTAATCAGCGTAACGATCATTGGAGAAATGACCCACGGAACAAAAATAAGCGGATTCATCACAATCGGCAGACCGAATATGACGGGTTCGTTGACATTAAACAGACCTGGTCCAAGGGCCAGCTTACTGACCTGCTTCAATTGCTTACTCTTCAGGAAGATCAGAATCGAAAGCACAACAGCCAATGTCATACCTGTACCACCGATACCTACTGTATAAATATCCACAAACTGCTTGGTGATAATATGCGGCAGTTCTGCTCCTTTGGAGTACGCTTCATAGTTCTCAAGTGCCAGTGTATTCCAGATTGGGTCCATAACCGAGTTGATAATAATCTGACCATGAAGCCCAAAGAACCATAAAAGCTGAACAAAGAAAATAGCAATTAATGTAGGTATAATACCACTGCCCAAATGCACCAGCGGTGCCTGTACGGCATGATAAATCAGATCATGCAGGTTATTGTGAAGGGTCAGTGTAACTACAACATTAATGATCAAAAATATGCCCAATGTGATACATGCCGGAAGCAAAGCGGCAAACGATTTGGCAACGGCTGGCGGAACACCTGGAGGCATTTTAATGACAAAATTTCGCTGTGTCACCCTCCGGTATATCTCAGCCGCGATAAAGGCGACGATCATACCAAGGAACATGCCTTTGGCACCAATCCGGTCCACCGGAATGACACCAGCAATCGTGGCACCGCTTTCTTGTGTCAGTACAAAAGGGGTGAGCATTAAGAAACTGGCCAACGCGATCATACCGCCGAATATGGGCTCGACCTTATAACTTCGAGATAGATAATAACCAATCCCGACGATGACAAATAAGGTCATAATATTCAGTGTGGCATTAGGCGCAATGTTCAGCAGACTGCTAAAAGTCGCATAATTGCCGTCGCCCATCCACCCTTTTAGAAACGGCAGATTAATAATAACTACAATAATGGAGCCAAAAACTGTTAATGGAAATGACAGCATGAATGCATCACGCAGTACAGTAAGATAGCGGTTGT
Source organism: Paenibacillus sp. ALE2 (assembly GCF_054113385.1). Classification (NCBI taxonomy): domain Bacteria; kingdom Bacillati; phylum Bacillota; class Bacilli; order Caryophanales; family Paenibacillaceae; genus Paenibacillus; species Paenibacillus sp. ALE2. The sequence goes on along the minus strand of NZ_CM134213.1, from coordinate 1,780,952 downwards.
TGTTCAGTTTACCGGCAATAGGTATCAGTATCCGGCTTAATTTTTCAAACAAAGCCTATTCCTCCCCGCGAAGTGACTTGCATCAATAGGGTTGCAAGCATTTCATGTCCCAAAATTCACAAATTTACAGGTCCAGCTATAAACTTCTGGATTTGAACAGCTCCAGCAGTTCTTGGACCAAATCCTTCATGGTAGCCGTGGACATCAAATGATCCTCGGCATGCATCAAGAGAAGCGAGAAGGGAGTTTGGGTTCCTCCCGCTTCCTTCTTAACCATTTGAAAATGGATATCATGCGCGGCACGTAAATCCTGCTTGGCTTGTTTGAGCAAATCGTCCGCACCTTCTACATTTTCATTTCTGTATTCAGTCAGCGCCTGAATCACTTTGCTGCGAGCGCTTCCACTATGCAAAATAAGTTGGAAACTAATTTGTTCTTCCGTCAGATCAGCTATATTAACTTTATCCATTTTTACGTTCCACCAGTTTCACAGCCTGTTCGTAGGCTTTCTTACCGTCAACCATTCCGTAGGCCATCATGTCAATCACTTCTACATGAATACCATATTGGGCTGCTTCCTTTTCCAGCTGTCCTTTAAGAAAACTCATTTGCGGGCCGATCAATACAGCGTCAGCCTTAGCCATGTCCTCTGCGGCTTGATCTTGACCTACTGCCCAAATTTCAGCCTCGTCTCCAATGGACTTAGCATAATCCTGCATCTTAGTAACCAGCAAACTTGTAGACATACCTGAGCTGCACGCCAGTAAAATTTTCTTCATGATTGTTCCTTCCCTTCAAGGTCTGATTGGATGATAACTACTAGAAAACGTTTACAGCGTAATTATAAATCCGCTTTTTGAATTTGTCTATACATTTAACATATATGTATAGACTTTTTTTAAAATGACACATTTTCTTCTTTTTTTTGAAATTGAACTGATCCCTCATCTTTAATCTCTCAATAATAATCGATTTTCACTATTAGAGATTCTCCCAATGATATGTTATTCGATTCTGTAAATTGTTAACATAAGCTACGGAATAGGCTTGATAGCCCCTCCGTAGCCAAAGAATAGCTGAGGTCAGAAGAGATGAGTAGAGACGAGATGAACAAGCATCCTACATGAAAGTAGAGCTTTCACGCACTGAAAATTAGAAAAATTTTGAATATCAAGAAACATTCCTACATTTTTATCGTCTATATTATGGAAGGCCTTACGTATGAGGGCAGGATTCTTTGAAGCCCGAAGTTAAAAATCAACTCACAAAGGAGCTTATGCATGTTGAAAAAGTTAGGATTAGCTGCATTAATTTTGATTACTGGCATCTCTGTTATTGGAACAGGCTGGGCCGCACCCAGCATAACAACCATTGAAGTCTCTAAAACTGCTGTAGATTACAACATTGCTCGTCCTTCAAGCGATGGTGCTTTTCATGATGGCTTATTGGCTGCTGAAACATCTGCCGGAAACCTTGTGTATTACAATACCAAGGGACAAAAGGCTTTCTCTCTTCCCGCCGAGCTTAAACCTGTTGGTGATTTTCAAGAGCAGCGGGCTGTAGTCAAAAATACAAAAACCAATCTCTTTGGGTACATTAATACGAAAGGGACACTGGTCATTCCTTGCCAATACACCGAAGCCAATGTCTTTTCCGAAGGCAAGGCCAAGGTCACCATAGCAGACACCAAAGAAAATGCAATTATAGATCGAACGGGAAAAACCCTTTCTCATTTTAAAGAACATGTGGATTCAGAATATGTATTTACAGAAGGTCTGGCCCTTGCCTATGCCCCTAACACTGGGAAGATTGGTTTTGTGAATGCTTCCGGTAAGCTAGCGATTCCTTATCAATACAAATACAGTCGTAGTTTCTCGGATGGCTTGGCTATTGTTCAAAATAGCAAGGGACTATACGGTTATATCAATACGGCAGGAAAAGAAGTCATTCCACCTCAATACAAATCCGGCGGAGACTTCTCGGAAGGATTGGCTCCAGTACAAAATGCCAAGGGTAAATGGGGATTCATCAATAAACAGGGAAAAGTCGTGATTCCCTTTAAGTTTACGGATGCACAGGATTTTAGCGAGGGCTTGGCCAGTGTGAAAAATGCGAAAAATGAGGTTGGGTTTATTGATAAAACCGGAACATTGGTCATTAAATATCAACAAAAATATGACGTTACATCTCCATTCAAGGAAGGCATTGCTTTAGTTGGTAAACAAGCAAACTCATCTGTCTCGAACGGAAAATTCGGTTACATCAATCGCCAAGGGCAACTGCTGACCAAGCTTGAATACAGATCGGAATCTTCTTCCTTCTCTAATGGTTATGCTGTTGCTTTTGTCAAGCCAGGCAAAGCCTTCATTGTATCTAAACATTCTGCTTCAAAATAAAAAAATAACCCTGGAGGCAGATCGAATGGATCTGCTTCCAGGGTTATTTTGACTGCTAATATCTCAAAACCACTTAGTCGTGTGTATAGAATTTTACGCCAGGCAGATCAGCTGCCACCCAAGAGTAATTAATAGTATTACTGTTGTAATTTTTGGTTCCCGCCTGAGCGATCTGTACTTCCTTCAAGATCGTGATCGATGAACCCTTTGGTCTGACGACAACGACATGACCATGTCCGTCCGCTTTTTTGATCCCGATGGTTGGGTACCCGAGGTTTGCTCTTTTCTGAGCATCCTGAAAATTTACGGAGTACCAGCCCGGCGTGTTGTTACCCAGTAAAGCATCAGCCATTTGATTGGCTAAGCCACTTGGCAAGGAAGCCGACATCGCAGCCATCACGTCTTGTGCAAAAATATTACATTTTGTTCCACCTACCGGCGAATACTTTTTGTTCGTTTCTACCTTAAAACCGTCGATTACAGATGCGTATGTGCTTGCACTTCTAGCCATTGAAAATTCCCCCTGAATATAAGTTGTAGAGGAAATGACGGAGTCGCTTGAACATCTGAATGGCTCCACATTCGATTGATATTAGCTTCAATTCCCTCTCAACTATTAGGGTGATTTCCGGCTTACTTTAACAACGCAATACCACAGAAAACGAACTATATTTTTATAATTTCAATCGAAACCAGAGACTTTGCTCAAAATCAACTTAACAGCAGCCATAATGTGACCCTTATTGTTTAGTCATCACTTAGCTGAAGGCTTTCTTCACTGATTACAGTTGGAACGATAAGCTCAGGAGTAGTCACAGGCTTAGCTGGTGTAAAATAGTCTGCAACCCCCACCATTATAGCAATGCCAATAAATAGCACGATCCAATTACGATTCTTTTTCATCATCTATACCTCTCATTCTTCACTGCGCCCATTCAACCACTTGAACCAGTGGAGCAAATGACTGAATCGGTATTCATGCTGGGAAGCATACGTCCATACCTCCGGCTCTTCACCAGGTTCCTTCCAGACGAGCATGGAAAAGTGACCTTCTTTCTCGCTTGCGACCGACAGCAGCGAAAGACGATCATCCCCGAATCGGTAAGGGGCCGATTCCACCCAGTAATTTCGCATATCGCTGATCCAGCTGCGAAAATGCTGTGTACCTGCGATCCGGAGCACTTCATCAGGAAGGAGCAGATGCTCATGGATGTCCTTCCAATCCCCTGCATATTGGTACCGCATTGCCAACATTGGACTGAGCGGTCTCACTTTCCCTAGAGCCAACGTAGGCATACAGGTGACGGGAACGACCGGGCCAATACGCTGGATAGCATAAGCACGGGCTTCCTCCTTACTCATTCCATAGGACATAGCCTCCACGAGGAAATCGTTCCGTCTTACACCAAACTGATGCTGGTAGTGTGACATTTCATCCCGTAGCTCTAGTACCATACCTTGTAACGTATCTGTTCCGATCATTCCCAAACACCTCTCATTCCAAAATATAGGCGTGCAATTCCTGTTGCGCTCGATACTTAGCCCAATTGAATTCGGGCCAACTCGATTCTTCTCTCGTCATGCTCATCAAGCGGGCTTGTAAAAACTCATCCAGCGCTCCGTGTTCCTTACGGCTAAAATCAATCAGTAGTGGAATCGCGTCCGCTGATAGCTCACTCAAATATTCCTTGTCTATCACCGATGTTGTACGATACCGTTCGAGATTATTTTCAGCTATCCGTACATCAATACCCACATAATTCACGACGACATAGGCGATTAGAGCGAGTACAATATAATATTTCGCCAGCGGAAGCTGGCGGACATGAATACGCACGGCCGCAACGAGCAGCAGCAAGCCCAGAAAAATCATAAATGCGTGTACCAGATAACGGATATACGTATATCCGTATGCTTCTTCGTACATAACCAGCCGGGTATATCCCGAGTACAGCATCACACCCGAACAACCGACGAGTATGTACAGCAGGCCGCTGTTCAATGTTTGCACTATACCTGAGCCGAATTCAGTCCATTTCAATACACTGATCATCAGCACAAAATTGATACCTGTTACCATAACCAGCTCCCCGAATCCTCTTCTCGCATATTCAGCATACGAGGTTCCTTCTGGCAAAGCACCTTCCCATGCACCAAACAGATATCCGAACTGCAGCACGACGAACACAACATACACCAGGTTCATGACAATCAGCACTGTAGCGGTAATGACAGGATCAAACTTGATTGCGACCGGCTCGTGGTAAGGTACTGCTGCTGACTGAGCCTCTCTTTCCGTATTCCGCGGAGCAGGCTGTACGAATCCCCACAAGTAACAGAAAAAACAGAAGGTAAAAAAGCAGGCCCAGATCAGCCGCGGCAAACCACTCCCAAAGGTTAATGTGCCAATCCATGCGGGTATGCCAGATAACAACTCTTCGAACACCCCATCTGCGGAAGCCAGCAGAGATATAATAATGAGTAGCAACGGCAAGGCAATAAGTAGACCGATTATCACTTTACCCAATACACGCTTACGCTCATCCTTTACATTCCGAAAGGCTGCCGTCTTAAACATTCGAAACGGAGTCACGATATGGCGAAAATTTTGATAAAACCAATGGCTTAGCGCCTGACCGATAATACCGATTTCTGACCAGCTATGCCTTTTTTCCCCGAACAGCAACACCATATGTACGCTAATCAGAGCAGATATAGCTAGGGCATTTAACACATAAAAGATCGGGTTATCGAACAGCACATATGTCAGTGCCAGCATCATAATGACCACAAACAGCAGACGTCCTATCCATGTAATGGGCTGGCAACGATCTCGATTAAAGGAATACATATACACGTAAAATACAATAACGAAAATAGGCATAGACACGCCCAGCCCATGTCCGAAGAACAGATATTGATGGACCAGCGCCAATACAATGGCGCCGGCAAAGGCGGACAACAACGACGCTTTCGGCAAAGACGATCCATTCACCTTGTCATGCATGGTAAATACCTCCACAACTATGCTTTATAACCCTTATTGTAGATGATAAAATAAGAAGATAAAGAGAAATTAATCAAAATAAAATTTCCTATTTTATAAAAGCAGTTGCGCTTTTACTCAAGCATAGGGGAAACGGAGCATTCCTGAATGAAACTTCACGCCCAATTTTTACGGCTTCACTCCCACGCAGCTGACGACAGGGACGAGAACCATACCATAGAGACTACGCTGGATGAGCTGGCGGCTATTTTTGACTGCACCCACCGCAATGCCTTGATGATCATTCAGAAAATGGAACAGCACGATTGGATACAATGGACTCCTCGCCGAGGCAGAGGCCGCCGCTCCAGTCTGCGCTTCCTTATTCAGCCGGAAGACATTGCTGTGCAATCCATGATGCAAGCCATAGACCGCCATGATATCAAACGCGCACTGGATGAAATCCGAGTTCATTCACGCTCCTCCACCATGCAGGAGCATTTACAGGGCTGGCTGCTGAATTATTTCGGGCATCACGCGGAGGTGCGCAGTGATCAGCAGCAGATCGACACGCTGCGTCTGCCCATTCGCCAGCAGCTCTATACGCTGGACCCGTTGTACTTGAACTGGCTCGCCGAGTCCTTCGTATCCAGTCATGTCTTTGACGGGCTGGCCCGCCGGGCGAACGAGAGCGGTGAGATTTTGCCGGGACTGGCGCACGCTTGGGAGGTGGACACTTCTCGTACGCAGTGGACCTTTTTCCTGCGTAAAGAAGTGCTGTTTCATAACGGCAAAATACTGACCGCGGAAGACGTCGTCTATACCTTTGAGCGACTGAGTCGGGCGCCGGGAAGGAGACTTTACCATTTTATCGTCCGGCAAATTCAGCACGTTCAAGCGTTGAGTCCGACGATGGTACGCTTTGTACTAAAGGAGCCGAACGAGCTATTTTTATCCTTCCTGTGTACCAGCCGGGCTGCCATTGTACCGCGTGAGCTTAATCAGGTGGGTGAAGCCGCCTTTGGCATTCGTCCTATCGGTACGGGGGCTTTCAAGGTCACGGAAATGAACGAAAGCTTGTGCTTACTTGAGGCTTTTGCGCCTTATTTTCAGGGTCGTGCTCATCTAGATCGGGTGGAAATCGTTCAACTCCCGTGGGCGACTAAGCTGGAATCGCCGGATATGGAAGATACCGCTTCTTCTTTTCACATTATCCATAATCCTATACTGGCAAGAGACACGGATACCGCATGGAGCCAGATTCACTCGGCGGCTTCGGTACGCAAATTTATCACATGTAACACACACAAGGATGGACCGCTGCGCAACCCGGAAATACGTGCTCGGATTGTAGCATGTCTGGATCACCGCCCCCTTCCTTCAGCAGTGGATTCATCTAACGCTAATGATTCATGCGAACCACTGGCGGCGTTACAAATTGCCACCATTCCCGAGTATAGAGCGGATGCAGAACGGGTCGCAGCTCAGCTCGAATCCTGTGGATATACGTGTAACATTGTGGCCGCATCCATGAATGAATTCAAAAGTTCATCTATTCGTATGGAGTCAGACTTAATCATCTTTTCTCTGTTTCGTGACCGTGATGAGCAATTGCGTCTGTTTGATCTGTATCTCAATGTATCCGGGCATGTGGAGCCGCATAGCCGTGTGGATATCGAAAGACTGCTGCGCGAAATTGCACGGGAAGCCGATCATACCGTTAGAGCACAGCAATTTGAACATATCGAAACTCGGCTCATGGATGAGCACCAGCTGCATATTTTATATGAAAAGCCCGTTCAGACGGCCTATCTTCCTACTGTTCGCGGCGTATCCTTTAACAGCCAAGGTTGGGTGGATCTTCGTCATGTCTGGTTTCCGCCTGCCCAACCTCCAACTCCTCACACTTGACGGCAAGGACGCTCCTTCAACCTTCAAATGCACTTGCAAATAAAAAAGGTATCCTCTTCATAAGAGAATACCTTTTTTAATGTTATCTAGACCCTCTAAGCCGATGGTTCAGGAGATGACAATGCCCATCCCCCCAGCCCATGACTGTGGACATCGCTAGGGTCTTCTATAGGAGGGGTGACGGGTGGAAAATTCAATAGGATAAAAACATTAAATGCGAGCAGAGAAAAAACGATCTTTTTTATCATAGATGTACTCTACCTCTCCAAGTAAGTTTTTATATTCCTCTTTGTCCTCAGAAGTGGCAGTATGCCGATACTTTTCAAATAGTCCTACACACTTGATGGTGACAGGATTACCATTCAGCACGACAGAATAGGAAAGGCTCTCAAGCAGGAATTTCATACCTTTGGAATAACGATGTTTGTTGAGATCGTAACAAGCCATCTCTGCCAAAAATCGTGCATAGAGATCTGCTGACATTTGCTCGGTATAGGTGCCTACCTTGGCATGCTGATCTGCAAATGCCTCAATTTGTTTTTCAAAGTGCTGCAGTACATGATCTACATTAAAATCATAACGGTTGGCCGCTACCATTATCTTATGTAACCCCACCAGAATTTCGCCCTCATTTTTTTCCAAATAATTTACATACTGTGGAATCACATCCAGGCTACCGGACATCAACTGATACAAATACCTGTTGGCCTCAGCCCAGTTGCTACAAAGGGCCTTCAAATGCCGAGCTTCCTCCGTATCCTCTTGCACCCAGCTCAAATCAGAGTATAGGGATACAAATTCCAGTGCCTTCTGATAATCCCCGCGCTCATCCCACACCCCGGCACGGAGTACGTAAGAGTATACAATATACATAAACAAAGGGCCCTTAGGTTCCTTGCCACGCTCTGATTTTCTGGTATTTCCGTATTTTTGCTCGTATTGTACTTTGGCTTTTTGAGCCATTTTTTCAGCAAACCATTCTACTTTATCCCAACGCCGCAAGGAGGCATACGTATTAGCCAAATCTCTTAAGGCATCCAGTTGGTCTGCCTCACCCAATCGCTCTACAAAGCTTTCAAAATGTGTGGCTGCCCATAAATTTTCATCCTGATCATCGCCAACGGTAATCGTAAATAAACGGTATTGGCAGAGCGCCAGCCGCTCCGAATGTTGATACTTCTCACTTTCCGCGACATTTTTATAAATAATGGCCGCAGCCTCCAACCTACCTTCGCTGAATAATTCTTCCGCTGTCTCAAACAAAGCCGGGGCGTATATGAGATAGTCCATGATAAACTCCACGACTTGCTTAATACAATCGAGTTTGTTCAGCTCTGCACAGCGATGCAAAAAGGGCCGAACCCGTCGCCAATTCGGTGCCGTATTCCGTATAAATTCATCAATGTATAGCTCATAGAGGCTTCCTTCTTCAAGCCCCATACCTGCAGCAATCCGATCCAGCAGCAGCATCGCAATTGGCCGGTTACCGTTGATAATGGCACTGATTGTTCCTGCATTAATACCTGTGTTCTCCCCAAACTTACTAATCGTAATTCCTTCTCGTCTGATGTACTGCTCCAGCTCTGCGCGAATAGTGGTTGTTTCCTTCAAATCAGGCACCCCCAGGGATAACTTGCATGATTTCAATACAAAAAAAGAAAATTCCCGTGAATATTCCCTTAATTATACAAAAGAAAGCCCACTTAGCCAACTGCATAAGTACATTTATATCAAAAAATTCAATAATTCTCCGAATTACCGTATACTACAGGAGGCGAGCTGAACAGCTACAACCAATCGGTCGCAGGAAAGGATACGACAAATGGACAACACCCCAACTATAGAACAACAAATTGCACAATGGATGGTCGCGCAAATCCGCGAAGTGGGCACTCTGAAACAAGAAGATGCCATTGCATATGTACGCTCTGAATACGGAGAGCAGTATGTGTTTATAAGCGAGCATGGTCATGTATCTTTGGAAAAAGAAATCAAAAAGGCATTCCGCAAGCTACATGGTGGCCGAATCGCCTGGGATCGTGATGCATTCCTCTGGGCCTGGACTTAACAAGCAAAAGCATCTGCTATAGGCAGATGTTTTTTTGATGATTTAACCGTATATCCTCTGGAGTCGGCTAATCTCCTCCTTTACAAACTGTCGGAGTATTGCAGGCTCCACGATTTCAACCCGGCCGATCCAATCCATCGCATCGCGGCAGGCCGCTTCATAGCTATACATGTTGACGGTTAGAATGAAGTGATTGCCTTCCTGTACAGACTGGATGATTTCCATCCTTTTCGCTAGTATTCCAGCTTGCTTCTTAGTCGCTCGGACCAGAACAGGATAGTATTCTTTCTCTCTACAAAGCTGCTTAAACGCGCTTTCTTGCTTCATCCAATAATATTCCAGTGAAAAATCCTCAGGAACCTTAAAGACTTCAACAGACGGCTGAACCTCCATAATTCGCTCACACTTAAAAGTCCGAATCTCCTGCCCGACTTCACAAAAGGCAATCAGATACCAATCTCCTTTTTTCACCACAAGTCCATAGGGATGTACATGGCGAGAAGTGCAAGAGCCGTCAGCTTTCTCATATTGGATCATTACTTTATAGGACCCCCATACTGCCGCTCTCACGGCTTCCAGGCAAGGAATCGCTATACGTTCCGTCCACCACGGTGTATCATCAAAATAAAACCGAGCTTTGGCTTTTTGAATATCGGATTGATAGGGGGCCGGCATCGTCTGTTCCAGTTTGAGCAAAGTATTCTTTAACTTCAAACCCGATTCGGTGGACCCGCCCGTATAAATGCCCATCCCCGTTAAATACAACTGAATGACATCCCCGCCATTCAACTGCTTCAGGTTTGCCGTATAACCCTCCATTAAATAAATTCCGCCCTTCGGACCGGATGCAGTAACAATCGGAACTCCGGCTTCAGCCAGAAGGTCGATATCCCTGTAAATGGAGCGTACAGAGGTTTCCAGTGCCAACGCCAATTCCCTGGCCTTCATTCTCCCTCTAGATTCGATACATAATAAAATCGCGATTAAACGATGCAGTCTCACAATCATACCTCCACAATAGATGGTTAACCGGAAATGAAAAGATGATGCAAAGATTGTTGACACCCTGTTGGCAGCAATAGGTGTGTATCATAGAAGTAAAGGGGTGTAATGGATGATGAATATTGGAATTTTGGGGACGGGATTCGGCGCGTATCATGCCTCGCTGTTAAACAACCATCCCAAGGTAAACAGACTCATTGTATTTGGAAGGAACGAAATCAAGCTGCAAAAATTGAAAGAGGAGCTAAACGTAGAAGTCACACAAAATATAGAGGATATTCTGCTGGATCCGGACGTGGATATCGTCGATCTATGCCTGCCCTCCCACCTGCATAGGTCACATGCCATTGATGCGCTAAAGCACGGGAAGCATGTATTTTGTGAAACACCGGTTTGCTTTCATCTCGAAGACGCTCTTCTTATGCAACAAGCTGAGAAGCAATATGGAAAAAAAATTCTGGTTAACCAGTTCATTAAGTTTGATCCTGCCTATACCTATCTGTACGAGGCTTATCGCCAACAAAAATACGGAAAACTCATTTCCTTGTCCTTAAAAAGAGAAACCCCTCCCCTGTGGGGAGACCTTGGACTAAGTTCCATCCCTACGCAGTTCATGATTCATGAACTGGATCTATTCACCTGGCTATGGGGTCCATGTGATCCATATACAGTGTGGGGTACAGAGGTAGTCCATCCCGAACAGGCACAAGTTCGGGCTTATTTTCAGCATCGGGATACATTCACAGAAGTCATCGCTTCTTCCCATATGCCGAAAAGCTATCCTTTCACGGTGGCCTATGAAGCTTATTTTGAAAAAGCCAAGCTGGTATTTCATGAGAGTGACGAAAACGATCCCATACCCACCGCATTATTTGAGTATACCGCATCAGGACAGCAAAAAATCAACCTCGAATCCGCCAATCCATACGAAAAAAGTTGGGATCATGCACTTGATTGCTTTGGCGGACATGCGGAATGTCTGATTCCATTGGAGTCGGCCGTACAAGCACTGGAAATGGCCATTGAGATTAAAAACAGACTGGAGCAAGCTCGGCGTTAGCCGGTAGTTAGCCCGTACCTTCGGAAATCAGCTTCCTATCAGGAAGCTGTATCCGCAGGCAGGGACACTTCGTCCGCGTAGTTCGTTGCCATAATCTTGGCTACCTCAGCCGGGTCAGTTGTCTGGCCCAACGCCCACATCATTTTCGTTACCAGCGCTTCTGTTGTCATGTCATACCCCGGAATAACACCCTTTTCCAGCACCTTCTGCCCTACCTCATAAATCGTCAGGTCCCCGCCCTCATAAGGACATTGAGTGGTAACAACAATACTCATACCGTCCTTCATCAGATCCTCAATTTTACTGATGAGGCTCCTTTCTTTAAAAGGCACGCCGCCCATGCCAAAGCCCTCAATGACGATACCTTTATAGCCCAAGCTCTGAATAGCATCAAAAATCGCCGGGTTTGTACCTGGAATCAGCCTGAGCAGAAATACTTCAGAAGCATACCTGTCATTGTATGGGTGACGAACGGTATCACGATTTGCAAATACGCCCTCCGTATAGACCACCTTGCCGTTCTCCACGAGACCTATGTACGGATAGTTAATACTCTCAAAAGCATTATAGCTGCGTGTTCTGATCTTCGAGCTGCGGCTGCCGTTGATAATCTTGCCATTAAACACGACAAAAACCCCTGCTACCTCGCCACATGCGGTCAGGAATGAGTCAATTACATTTTTTTTGGAATCGCTGTGCTCCGCCAATATGGATACTTGCGACCCTGTCACAACGACGGGTTTGTCCACAGTCCCCAACATAAAACTCAGGGCTGAAGCCGTATAAGCCATCGTATCCGTGCCATGGGCAATAACAATACCGTCGTATTGATCGAGCGAACGATGTACCATCCGGGCGATGGAAGCCCAATCCTCTGGTTGTGTATTGGTGCTATCAATGCTCATCAGATTGTAGGCATCAATCTCGCAAATTTCCTGGAGCTCTGGAATTTCAGCCAAAATATTTTCAGCCGATTGAGTTGGAGTCAGGCCGTTTTCCTGATAGGAGGAAGAAATTGTTCCTCCGGTATTAATGAACAGAACCTTTTTCATTTGCCAATGTTCCTTCCCGATTACAACTTCACTTTATTGTTCTTAGAATTTATCATGAATAAGGGTGATTAGCTACTTTGCTAAAGAAAAGAAATAATGAAGGATAGTGCATTCATGAATCTGGAGCAGCTAGCAACCGTCATCCCGTTGCTGGAGCATATCGAATACGGCAACACCTCTCAGACCCTGCATCCTGGCTCCGACAGCCATCTCCTGATTGTTGCGCTGCACGGACATGTCACTCTCTCAGCTAAAGACCAAGAGCCAGTTATTTTCACGCAGGGCTTTGCCTTTCATAATCAATATGGCGCTTGCAGCATTCAGGTCCCCAAAACCCGGGAAGGCGAATATATCGTGCTTACGTATCGTGTGCTGCGAAGCGAATCCACGGATTGGACGCTGCATGGTCCGTTGCGTACCTTGAGTGAATACAAAATCAAATATATGCTGGACGAGCTGCTACGAACAACAGCCCCAAGCATTCAGGATGAAGCTGGCGTGGAAAAGGCGGCCCGGCAATTTCGAAAAAGACTGCTTCTGGAGCGCTTGCTATTCATTTATATCTATGAGACGCATATGGTGCAGGACAACCACAACTCATCGGTATCTATTGAACAATCCCTGTCTTATATCCATGAGCATTATATGCTCAAGCTGACCTTGCCGCTTCTGGCTGATCGGGCGGGCATGAGCGAAGGACATTACACGGTGTTGTTCAAAAAAGCCACTGGCATGACCATGACCCAGTATTTACGTCATCTCCGTATCCAAAAAGCGAAGCAAATGTTCCAGCAGACCCGACTTCCAGCCAAGGAAGTCGCCCAACGGGTCGGATTTACGGATTATTTTCATTTTAGTCGTATTTTTAAAAAAGAAGTCGGCTGCTCCCCCACCCAGTTTCAAAGAATCTAATAATATAACATGTAACGTCTACAAATCAGACATGGTATAAAAGAGAGGTTACCGCTAAAATTCAAATGAGAATAATTATTATTATCAGGAGGAAACAGGATGCATCATTGGTTTACACGTATATTGGGCCTCGCCTTCACCTTACTGCTCGCTATTAGCTTGGCAGCTTGTAGTTCATCCTCCACGAATCAGACTGCGGCAAACGACAATTCGACGGGTTCCCAACCAGCGAACAGCTCATCTGACGGAGACCGTATCACCGTTCAGGACGCACTCGGAACTGTCACTTTACCAGGCAAGCCTGCACGTATTATTTCAATGGATTTCAGCTTTACGGACATGCTGGTGACTCTGGGTGTGCAGCCTATCGGAATTGCTGATGACGGTACGCCTGAGCTGTTCATGGATTCCGTGAAAAGCAAGCTGAAGGACTACACTTCCGTAGGCTCCCGTTATGAACCCAACATTGAACTGATCAGCTCATTGCAGCCTGATCTGATTATTGTGGATATTAATAAGCACAAAAACGCCCTAACTCAATTGAAAGGCATTGCCCCAGTGCTGGCACTGGACGATTTTCAGGCAGACTATGAGCATATGCTAAAAAACTACACGATCCTCGCTACGGCCGTAGGTAAAAGTGAAGAGGCTCAAAAACGCCTAAAAGAACATCAGGTCAAAATGGATGCAGCCAAAAAGAAGCTGAAGAACACCTCTCTGACCGTACTGCCTGCTGTCGTCAATCCTAAAGGCTTCTTCGCCCATTCGGACCATGCATATACTGGCTCCATTGTAAAGCTGTTAGGCTTCACCGATCCGGTGCACAGCGACAAGGCATATCCCGAGCTGACACTGGAGCAGTTGGTTGAAGCCAACCCACAGGTACTGTTCCTGATGCCGACAGACCCTGCAACGATCGTGAACCAGTGGGAAAGCAATCCCTTGTGGCAAAAAATAGACGCAGTTAAAAACAACCGTGTATTTACGGTAGAACGACGTAATTGGTCCTTGTCCCGCGGGATGCTGGGAAGTGAAAAAATAGCCGAGGACATCGTAAACAGCCTGGGAGAGAAGTAAAATGATCCATTCCATATCCACCAAGAAGCAGAGCCGTTCGCGGTTTCTGCTCTTCCTGTTTTTAGTGTCTTTGATTTTATTAATCCTGGGCTTGTTATTCAGCCTCAAATGGGGCCCCGCCTCTATATCGTGGGCTGAACTGTATCAGGCATTGACCTATCAGCGCAGCGACAAGGTACATCTGTACATTCAGACGCTGCGCCTGCCGCGCACCCTGACCGCCTGCATGGTCGGTATCCTGCTGGCGCTGGCGGGGCTATTGACCCAGCTCACCACACGAAATCCGCTGGCTTCACCACATGTATTTGGCATTAACGCTGGGGCTTCTCTCGCCGTGGTGCTGGGACTCGTCTTATCCGCACAGCTATCGGCAACATCCACGATGCTGATGGCCTTTGCTGGGGCAGCGGCAGGTGCATGGCTGGTCTGGTCGCTGGCTGGATTCGCAGACAAGCAGCCTGTTCGCTTGGCGCTGGCAGGCATCACCATTCATTTCATGCTGTCGTCACTGACAGAGGGCTTCATTATATTAAATCAGTACTCTACGGAGTCCATGATTTTCTGGCTGGCTGGCTCTGTCAGCCAGGCGGGCTGGACCGAGGTACGAATGATTCTTCCCTTTTTCATCGTGAGTCTTGCGCTGCTCGTTATGCTGTTGCCAGCCCTGCGACTGCTGCTGTTGGAGGATGAGATCGCAGCCGGACTAGGGCAGCGCGTCCCTCTTGTTCGAGCGCTGGCTCTGCTGCTGGTTATCGTAATGGCAGGCTCAGCCGTGGCGGTATGCGGACCGATCGGCTTTGTCTGTCTGATCGTACCCCACATCGCCCGGGCGCTGGTTGGAACACGTCTCTCGTTGCTCGTTCCGATGACAGCGCTTGGCGGAGGACTGCTGCTGGTGTATGCGGATCTCCTCAGCCGCATTATTTCTTTTCCGTTCGAATCGCCCGTGGGAATTGTAACCTCTGCTATCGGAGGGTCGTTTTTTATCTATCTGGCCCGTAAAAAAAGGAGGGGGACACGATGACCAGACCTTTCTATCTTGCGGCCGCCTTGCTTTTGCTGCTCCTGCTCGGCATCGTTTCGGTCAGTGTGGGAGCACTTCCTATTCCCTTGCGTGATGTCAGCTCGGCTCTGATGGATACGCACAGCCGTTTTCATTTTATCGTATACGAGGTTCGCTTGCCCCGGACGTTGGTTGGACTGCTGGCAGGCATGGGACTAGCCGTGGCAGGAGCTATTCTGCAAAGTCTGATTCGCAATCCGCTAGCCAGTCCTGACGTGATCGGCATTTCCAAAGGAGCCGGATTTGCAGCGGCGGCTGTGATTTTCCTGTTCCCCCAGTCTCCAGCCTATATCCTGCCCTTGGCGGCGTTTGGCGGAGCCGTGGGAACATTCCTGATTCTGCTGCTGCTCAGCCGTAGACTTACGCTGGCTCCAGCAGCTCTAGCTCTGGTCGGGGTCGCTATGGGGGCCGTCCTCATGGCAGCCACGCAGTATCTCATCGTAACCCACCCGACCAATGTGAACACGGCTTTGCTCTGGATGTCAGGCAGCCTATGGGGCCGGAGCTGGCGGGAGGTCATCTCACTGCTGCCCTGGATCATTGTCTTGCTACCCTTGGTCTGGGGCAGCTACCAAAAACTGAATGTTTACCAGCTTGGCGATGAGACCATCACTTCTCTCGGGGTACATATGACTCGCCAGCGCCTGCTGCTTCTATTGCTTGCCGTTACACTGGCCGGAATTTCAGTCTCGGCGGTCGGCGCCATCGGCTTCATCGGACTGATGGCACCCCATATGGCTCGAAGATTTGTTGGCAGCCACAATCAGTGGCTGATTCCGCTGGCTGCCCTGCTGGGAGCGAATCTGATGCTGCTGGGCGACATCTTGGGCAGAATGCTCATTGTTCCACGTGAAATACCCGTCGGGATCATGACAGCACTTGTGGGCGCTCCTTATTTTGTATATTTGCTGCGGAGGGAACGCAGCAGAAGATCATTCTGATTCCCCGATACCCACGGGAAAAGACCTCTTATCCTACCTGAGGATTCTCCGGGTACATCCACTAGTAGCCTGATGCATCTATATAGCACGCCAAAAAGCACGTCAGACATACGCAGGTTTCCCTTCTCCTGCGATAAGTCTAACGTGCTTTTTACTCTAAGTTCTATCCCTTTCCGCGTCACTTTACGGATTACGGTTGCTCCTGTAACGTTCTTTGTCCCAAAGCTTTGCCCAGGAATTGCCGTGTCCGTTCTTCCTTCGGATGATTGAAAAACTGCTCCACCGGTCCCTGTTCTACGATCGCACCATGCTCCATCAGCACGACCCGATCCGCTACATCCCTCGCAAAACCAAGCTCATGCGTGACAATAATCATCGTATTGCCTTCACTCGCCACCTTTTGAATCACGGACAGCACTTCATCCACCAGTTCAGGATCAAGCGAGGATGTCGGCTCATCGAACAACAGCACCTGCGGATTCAGCGCCAAAGCGCGGGCAATCGCAACACGCTGCTGCTGTCCACCCGAAAGCTGGGCAGGATAATAGGTCATACGATCCTTTAACCCGACCTTTTCCAAAATGCCTTCACTGATCTCCCTTGCCTGCTTGCGATCCATCTTTTTCACACTGGTCAGACCAATCATCACGTTGTGGAGTGCATTCAAATTTTTAAACAGCTGATATTGCTGAAATACCATTGCCGTTGCCATCCGCAGTCCGAGAATGTCCTTTTTTCCGGCCTTGGCTGCATCTACCTTCAGGCCATCAATTTCAATGGTACCGCTGGTCGGCTGTTCCAAAAAATTAATGCTGCGCAGCAGTGTGGACTTCCCCGATCCGCTTGGGCCCAGAATGACCACCACTTCTCCCTTACCTACCGTCAGGTCTATGCCCTTTAACACATGATGCTGCCCAAAATGCTTATGAATTTGATGAAGTTGAATCATGCCCTTACTCACTTCTTTCGTATATTCGGATACGCTTCTCCAGCACAACAAGCCCGCGCTCAATAATGATGCACACCAGCCAGTAGATCAAAGACACCGCAACATAGACCTCAAAAAAAGCCAACGCCCGCGCGCCCATAATTTTGGCCTGCCCCATCATATCGACGACACCAATCATAAAGATAAAAGACGTATCCTTCACTGTACTGATCAGCGTATTTCCCAGATTGGGCAAAGCCACCGTTAGCGCCTGCGGCAATACAATTTTAAGCATAATCTGTGTTTGGCTCATTCCGATGGAATTGGCCGCCTCAAACTGTCCCCGATCGACCGAATGAATCGCTGCCCGGAACGTCTCCGACAAATATCCCCCCAGGTTCAATGAAAATGAGAGCAACGCAAACAGCTCGGGTGGAATGACGTAGACATTGAATTGCTGCAAGAAGCCATATTCGCTCTGAAAATAATACAAAAACTTGGGTATTCCGTAATATACGAGAAACAGCTGCACAATGAGCGGTGTTCCCCGGATATACGAGACATACAATGTAGACAAGGGTGCCAAGACAGGCACCTTGTATATCCGGATTAAGGCCGTAGCTAACCCGATGATCGCACCCAGCAGCATGGAGACAAACGCAATCCATAAGGTAACGGGGAGATACTCCACGATCTGGGGAAGGCTTTTCAGCATATAATCTAAATCAAACAGCTTTTCCATAGGAACCCCACTCTATTCTTTACATTGTGATTACTGAGGAATAAATTCTCCACCTGTCCACTGTTCAGACAATTTTTTCAGTGTTCCGTCCGCTTTAAGCTCTTTAATAATCGGGTCGATTTTAGCTTTCAGTTCTTCACCCTGCTTATCCTTCTTGAACACTAGATTGATGTTATCGCTTTGCACAGGCTCGCCCACAGCTTCCACCTGTAAGCCTTCCTTCTTGATCGTTGCTGCCGCCATCACTGGATCATTCACATAAGCGTCCACTCGGCCATTTTGCACATCTTGAAGGTTATCGGACGAAGTGCCTGTATCATTATATTTTAAAATAATTTTGTTCCCGTTCTTCGCATTATACTGCTCCAGTAACTGCGTATAGGAATCGCCTACCGAGGCGGCTACCTTCTTGCCCTCCAAATCCTTGAGAGAATGGATATCCGTTCTACCCTTTTTCACAATAATAACCGACTGAGCCGAGAAATAGGACTCGTCCGAGAACAAATACTTCTTCTCACGCTCAGGATTTTTGGCAACTTCATCTGCGATAATCTGCACTTTATTCGCATCCAGCGCAAGGAATATCGCATCCCAGCCCGAAGGTACAAATTCAATCTTATAGCCGTCCAGCTTCTTATCGATCTCCTTGACTACTTCCACATCGTATCCGGTCAGCTCATTTTTATCATTCGTAAAGGCAAACGGCGGGTAGTCATTTTGTGTCCCCACATAGAGTACCTTATCTCCTGATGCCGCTTCCTTCGAGGAACAACCACTCA
This sequence comes from Paenibacillus sp. ALE2, assembly GCF_054113385.1. Lineage (NCBI taxonomy): Bacteria > Bacillati > Bacillota > Bacilli > Caryophanales > Paenibacillaceae > Paenibacillus > Paenibacillus sp. ALE2. Next base: position 1,762,035 of record NZ_CM134213.1, on the reverse strand, counting down.
AGGCACCCGTTATTAACACAAGAGATAGCCCAATCGCTGCTACCCAAGCAGATTTCTTCATAAATGACATCCCCTTTTAAAATCCAAGTAATTTACTATGATTTTATATTATAACGAGTTATTCAAATAATACAACTAGCAAATTTCATTTTGATTATCTAACCAGATGCTGCACAAAAAAAGACCCTTGCGGGTCAGTTGTTATCTATGAAGCGGAAGACGGTCTGCTGGATGCTCCGGCAAAATGGACGAAATTAAACGTTGTACAGCCGGGTGAGCAGATTCAAAAATCTGATCTTTCTCAGCACAGTGCTCGACTAATTTCCCTTGTTCCATCACAGCAATGCCATCACAGACGGCGTAAGCCGCTCGAATATCATGTGTGATAAACAGATATGACAATCCAAATAAAGTTTTCAGCTCTTCCAACAGGGATAAAATGCGCATCTGATGAACCATATCCAGACTGCTGACGGACTCATCCAGCACGATCAGCTTTGGTCTGAGCGCAATCGCCCGTGCAATGTTAATCCGCTGTAATTGTCCGCCGCTGAATTGATGCGGATATTTATTCCGATCCTCCGGCTTAAGACCCACCCGCTCCAGCAGATTTTCTACCGTTCTTTTTTGTTCCTGCACTGATAACCGTTCGTAATTGTCCAAGGGCTCTCCGATAATCTGTCCGGCGGTCATGCGAGGGTTTACAGCAGAATAGCAGTCCTGGAATACAACCTGCATATCCCGTCGCAATCCCCTGCGTACTTGAGGACTTCCATTATAGATGTCCTGCCCCTGAAACAGCACCTGACCCTCCTGCGGCTTCTCCAGCCCCAGAATAACCTTGCCCAGCGTGCTCTTCCCCGCTCCACTGGTTCCAAGCAGTCCTAGGCAAAATCCGCTCTCTATGGTAAGCGACACATCAGTGAGCACAGGGAGACGTGATTCGGAGCGGCCCAGCCATTTGCGCTTTCTATAGCTATGAGTTACTTCCTTCACTTGCAGCACATGCATTCGCTCCCCTTTTGAAAGTATCCAACAGGCAACTCATCGCCCTACTGATTTATGCTCTGAAGGGACAACTTAGGTCTGGCCTGCAACAGCATTTTCGTATATTCATGCTGTGGCTGGTCGAACAACTGAAACACCTCTGCCTGCTCAACAATACGCCCCCGCTGCATCACTGCCACTTCATCCGCCATTTGGGAGATGACACCCAGATCATGCGAGATCAGCAAAATAGACGTGTCATATTCCGTACGCAAGCGATCCAACTCTCTCAGCACCTGTAGCTGATTAACCACATCAAGTGCCGTCGTCGGTTCATCCGCAATAACCACTGCTGGCCGCAGGCACATGGAAATGGCGATCATGACCCGTTGCAGCATCCCGCCACTCAACTGAAACGAATAACGTTTCAATAGCTTGGCTGGATTGGGCAGATTCATATTTTCCAAAGCCGTTATAGCAAGATCACGGGCCTGTCGTTTACTTAATCCGGTATGCGTGCGGATCGTTTCCATAAATTGAGCCCCAATCGTATATACTGGCGTAAAAGCTCTCATCGGATTTTGCATAATAAAAGCAATTTCCTTGCCCCTAATGCGGCGCATCTCCTCGGCTGGCATTCCATTCAACTCACGTCCGTTCAGACGAACACTGCCTTCCACATCCATCGTCTGGCGATCCAGTAGCTGGAGCAGCGCGTTACAGGTTACTGTTTTACCGCTACCACTCTCGCCGACAAGACCCAGAACCCGCCCCTTTTTCAGTTCAAAATGGATAGGTTCCAGCAGAGATACCGCCCCTGCATCAGTTTTGAGCTTTACCTGTAAGCCACTGACCTCCAGCACCTGCGTCTTGGCTGTGTCATCCATCGTTGTCCTCACTCCTGTTTTACTGACGTTTGGCAATTCCATATCGGTCGGACAACGCCTCTCCCAATATATTGAAGGCCATTACCACCACCAGAATCATGAAACCCGGATAAATCATTAATTCTGGATGACTGCGGATGTATCCCGTTCCCTCATGGATCATGGCTCCCCATTCAGGAGTCGGCGGCTGGATGCCTAGACCCAGGAATGACAACGCGGAGATATCCATGATCGCCCAGCCCATCTCCAGCGTACCAATGACCACAATCGGCCGCAGCACATTCGGAATGATGTGCCGCCGGATAATGGCCCCTGAGGAGGAGCCGCTAATCCTTGCGGCCGCTATAAAATTCTGCTCTTTCAGACTGACGACCATATTGCGGCACATTCGAGCATAGTACACCCACTGCACCAGCATCAAGGCAAACAGCACCTGCATGAGACCTGGCCCAAAAATACCAACAATGCCGAGCACAAGCACCAAGTTGGGAAACGCCATAATGCCTTCGCAAAACCGCATCAGTACACTATCGACCCAACCGCCCAAATAACCTGCAACTGATCCGATCACAACACCGATACTAAGCGAGGACAGGAAAATTAATGTCGCAAAGCCGAGCGAAATTCGCGCTCCATACAGCAGCCGGGACAGATTACACCGACCCAGATGGTCCGTTCCCAGCCAATACTCTTTTGAGGGGCCTTCCAGCTTATGCAGTAAATTGACTTTAACCGGATCATGAGGAGCTAGCCACGGAGCCAGCGCCATTATGATAAAAAGGGCTACCAGCACGATAGAGCAAACCACGATTACCTTTTGACCTTTGAACATTTTACGCAACCTTATCATCACTGCTCTGCTCGTCCCTTCGAAGAAATTCGGGGGTCCATATACAAATGCACCAGATCAACGAGCAAATTGCATACGATGAACAGGCATGCCGCCAAAAACACATAGCATTGTATGACGGGAATATCCCGGTTAAAAATGGCTTCCACGAAATAACGGCCAAACCCAGGCCATGAAAACACCTGCTCCACAATAATCGTTCCAGTCAGCAACTTGCCCAGATTCATGCCCATACTTGTTATTAGCGGGGTAATGGCCATTTTGAGTATGTGCCTGAGCATAATCACACGCTCGCGTATTCCTCTGGTTCTGGCATACTGGACATACGTTTCCTGAAGCTGTTCCAGCACACTGGAGCGCAACAGGCGCGTATATAAAGCAATCAGAACCAGCGACAGAGTCAACGTCGGCAACACCAGATGCTGCCACGTTCCCCGACCCTCTACAGGTAGCCAGTCCAATCGTACAGAGAAAAAGAAGATTAACAAATATCCCAGCCAGAACTGGGGAATAGATGCCCCGAAATACGAAATCCCTCGACTCAGTATGTCGATCCAGCCATTTTTACGCATCGCCGCCAACACACCCAGCGGGATGCTCACCACGATGGATAATGCCATGCTGCTTAAGGCCAGCTCAACAGTGGCAGGCAATCGAGCCTTCACCTCATCCCACACTGACTTGTTGGTCAGATACGAAGTACCAAAGTCCAACCGACTGATTCTTTGAAGTGTATGCATATACTGTGTCAGCAATGGCTGATCCAGCCCGAACTCATGCCTCTTCTGCTCCAGAATTTCCGGGGTAGGATAAATATGAGCAGCCGTCAAATAAGCTTCAGCCGGATCAACCGGTGAAATGTGAATGAGTGCAAAGGTAACAAGGGTGGCAAAGAGAACAATAGGAATGACCGCTACCATTCGCTTCCCGATATAGCTAATCATAGTTGTCCTCCTATCCTGTAAATTAACGTTACCTTCCCGTTTCAGCTACTTTCCAATTTCAATTCCCTCAAATGGATTTTCATCCCGATTAGCTGGGAATACAAAATTAGTAATCTTTTTCTGATACACTGCCGTCTTCTTAATATACGAAATAGGTACAATTGCAGATTGCTCCTGAAGTGTCTTCAAGATTGAGGCGTACAGCTCCTGACGCTTAGTTTCGTCTGTCGATGAAAGTGCTTCGTGTACTTGCTGATCCAGATCCTTCTTCATCGGAAGGGCGCTCAGTACCTCAGAAATTCCGAAGCTCTTCTTGGCAATAACATTAATAAAGGAATGCGGATCATAAGGCGCACCATAGTTGTACCAGAAATACAGATCAAACTGGTTGGATCTAAGCCGCTTGATTTGAACCGTTAGCTCCAGTCCGGTCAGATTCACTTTGACACCCAGCTCTCCCCATTCAGCCTGAATGGTTTCAGCCATCGCCTTTTGGATCGGATCGGTCTTATCGAAAATCAGCTCAAAATCCAGCTGTTGTCCTTCTTTCTCCCGTACTGTGCCGCCTGCGGGCAGCTTCCAGCCAGCCTCATCCAACAATGCTTTGGATTTTTCCACATCATAGCCTATTGGCTGTAAGTCGACATTCGTATACGGGTAGTTTTTGGATAAAACCGTATCCGCTGTTTCCTCGAGCCCCGAGGTTACGCCTTCCACCATCGCCTGCTTGTTAAATCCATGCTGGAGTGCCAGACGTACCCGAAGGTCTGCCAGCTTGGGATTGGAGGAGTTGAGCAACAGGCTTCTTGTGCCGACAGGCTCGGACAGCGTGGTAACATACTGATTCGTGTCGCGAAGCTGTTTGAAAGCATCCAGGCTAATAACACCTTCTCCATAAATCAGATCCAGGTCGCCTTTTTCAAAGGCCATTACACGTGTTTCACCATCGGGAATAATTTTGACCGTAATTTTGTCCACCTTCGGTGCAGTACCCCAATAATTCGGGTTACGCTTAAAGGTTGCATACTCATCCTGCTTGTATTCATCCAGCATCCAAGGTCCTGTACCTACAGGTTTCTTAATTCCTTTGGACGTATCTCCATCATCCGGGAACCCGGCTTCACCCAAAAAACGGAACGGGCGAACGACAGACAGATCCTGAATAACTGGGTAGTATGGCTCTTTGAGCGTCATTCGGAACGTACTGTCATCTACAGCTTCAGTTTTGTCGAGAACGCCTACTATACCAAGCCAGCTATGCGTTTTCTCATTTTTCATAATAGCGTCAAAGTTCTTTTTCACAATCGCCGCATTAAATAGCGTTCCATCGGAAAATTTCACACCTTTACGCAGCTTAAACGTATATGTCTTGCCGTCCTTGGATATGGTCCAAGATTCAGCCAAAGCAGGCTCTAGCTTGCCTCCTTGCTTGTAGCTGACTAACGGCTCATAAATCATGGATTGTGCAAATAGCTGGGAAGGGTTGTATACGTGAGGATTCATTGTACCAATGTCCCGCGGCCACGATAGCGTGATCGACTTTTCATTGGCAGTTCCGTTAGTAGAGGTGGATGCAGGTGTGTTCTCCTGCTTCGCGCAGCCCAGAATAACGGATAATAAGAGGAGCGTCACCAACATAAGGGTGGCAGTCTTGCGGTGTCGAACGGACATCAATGTATTTCCCCTTTTCTATATATGTGATAATGATTATCATAATCATATTTAGAATAGGTACCACATTATATTTTGTCAACAATATTCGGCAAGCAGAGCTATTATTTATTTTGAATTTGTATAATATTAAATTTATGGATTAATCCGCCAATGTTTGAAATAGGGCACGCGTGTATTCATGCTTCAATAGTTCTTCATCCCAATCCTCAAATATTTCCACGATCTCTCCCTGAACCATGACGGCAACACGATCACAGAACGTACGGGTGGACTGAAGATCATGGGTGATAAAAAGATAGGACAGCTGGCGTTCGAGCTGCATTCTTTTGAGCATGTCTAGCACGGAGGACTGGGTTGACGTATCCAAATTGGCGACCGATTCATCGAACAGGATGATTTCTGGTTCAACCGCCAACGCCCGAGCAATGCACACCCGCTGTTTTTGTCCACCGCTTAGCTGTGCAGGGTATTTTCCCAGACTGTCAGCCTCCAACCCTACCGATTCCAGTAAGGAAAGGCAGATATCCAGCGCCCTTACCTTTCGCTTAGGAAAATAGTTACGGATCGGCTCCATCAAAATATCTTGAATGGTCATACGGGGATGCAGTGAAGAGGCCGAGTCCTGCGTGACTAACTGAATTCGTTTGTACAGATGAATATCTTTCATCCTTCCGGTATGTATGGGCTGCTGATCCAGCCAGATTTCCCCTGAAGTCAACGACTCCAGCCCCAGGATACACTGCGCCAGCGTGCTTTTGCCACTTCCGCTTTCTCCAACCAATCCAAGGCATTCTCCCTGTCGTAATTCCAGACTCACTTTCTGTATAGCCTGCTGCTGACTCTGTCTCGTGTTGAACCAGCCTTTTCTCCGTCTGCGGACAGGATAAGCTTTGGTGACGTTCTTCAATTCCAGTATCACGGTTGCATCCTTCCTTCCGGGGTCATCTCCAGCACCCGATCTGCTATGCGGCTTATCCCCTGACGATCATGTGAAATTAACAAAATCGTGAGATCGAAATCTTCCCTCAACTGTAGAAACAAGGCCAGAACCTTGTCGCGGTTAATAACATCCAGCGCCGTAGTAGGCTCGTCGGCAATAAAGAGGCGCGGACCAGAGCTTAACATTGCAGCCAGCAGGACCCTTTGGCACATACCTCCGCTTAGTTCAAAAGGATAGGATGACAGAATATGCTCAGGATCGGCAAAACCGACCTTGCGGAGCAGAGAACACAAATAGGCTTCCTGCCCTGGAATAGTACGGCCTCCAGCCAGCTCCGTGACACGGTTCAACATCTGCCGCATCCGTGACAGCACGCCCTGGGGCTGCGATGCAGTGTGGGACAGGGCAGCATCAGCTTGCCCCAGCTCCTTCTGGGCGTGCATCAGGCGCAGCCCGTTCAGTCTAAGCGTATCCGTCAGCTGGGCACGGACGGTACGGATCGGATTCAGCCCGCTCAGCGATTGCTGAATGAGCAGGGCAATTTCCCCACGGCGCAGTCTTTGCCAGCGCTGTTCATGGAACGGAATAATGTCTTCCCCGTTATAGTAGATGCACCCTTGCGTAACACCAACACCTGGGTCCAGCATACCCGCGATTGCGTGTGCGGTCAGACTTTTGCCGCATCCACTTGGCCCAGTCAAGGCTACAATTTCCCCTGGGTAGACGGAAAAGTTCACATCCCGTAATAGCGGTTTGCTTTCGCTTTCGCTGGCTCTTACACCTGTACGGCAAATCTCCAAATGTTCCACGTGTAACAACGGTTTTCGTACGTACGCTTGCTCTGTCGTATCCATCCGCCCTATAACAGAGTGCTCGCCCACTATTTCGCAGCCCCCTTTTCTGAAAAATGATCACCCAGAAGCTGGCAGGCAAGCACAAACAGCATAATCGCTAAACCCGGGAAGATCATCACATGCGGAGCCACCTGAAAATACGAGGTTGCATCATGCAGCATCACACCCCACTCTGGCTTGGGCGGCTGTACACCCAGTCCAAGAAAGGAGAGCCCCGCAATCATTAATACCACGCGGCCGATATCCCATACCGCATAAACCAACAATTGCGGCCATACTTGTGACAATACATAACGTCTTAGTATGCGAATGTGTGAATTGCCAGACAAACGAGCATACCGTACATAGTCCTCCTGGCAGGCTTTTTGAACCAAACTACGGATATAGCGGACATAGCCCGCCCACCGTACCGCAATAATCGCTAAGGCCATGTTGACGAAACCCGGGCCCAAAATACCCACAATCGCCACCGTTAAAATAATATCAGGAAAAGCCAGTACGCCGTCGATTCCCCGCATAATCAGCTGATCCACACGTCCTCGCACATAACCAATGAGCAAGCCTGTGGGCAGACTAATACACAGCGTAGCTACCGTAATCGCACAAGCGATTAATACGCTTGTCCGAATTCCATAAATGAGCCGTGACAGCACATCCCGACCCAGATGATCCGTACCGAAAGGATATTTACGGCTGGGTGGTGCCAAACGGTTCAGAAGGTCCACATGCAGAGGATCATGCGGAGCGGCCCAGGGAGCCAGCAACCCAAGCAGCACGATCAGGCCAAACAGTGCGCCCCCTGCCAGCAAGCTTCCTCTAAAGGAAAGCCGTATCTTTTTCATTTTCAGCTTCCCCCTTAACGCAAACGCAGCCTTGGATCTATCACCGTCTGGACCACATCCACCAAACACTGAACACCTACAATTAAAAACGCGGCAAACATAACATATCCCTGAATCACCGGGTAATCCCGCTGCGTAATTGCATCTATAAAATACTTTCCTAACCCTGGCCATGAAAAAATGGTTTCTACGATGACGTTACCTGCCAGCATAAATGATAGATTCGTACCTAACAGCGTGATCATAGGCAGAACGGCATGTTTAAATATCTCAAAAAAGAGAATATGCATACGTGAAAAACCGCGAGCTCTCGCTGCCTTCACAAAATTCCGGTCACTCAGCTCCAGCATCTGAGCACGCAATACACGGGCTTGCACCGTTCCCAATCCTGCACCAAGCGTCAGCGCTGGGAGTACTAAATGTGTCCAGTCCTCCCTTCCCATGGATGGGAGCCAGCCCAAGCGAACGGAAAATAGATAGATCAGCAGAAACCCAAGCCAAAAAGAAGGAATTGACGATCCCAGCAAAGCGAACAGCCTGCCCAGACGATCTAGTGGACCGCTGACTTTTAGCGAGGCAGCCAGTCCCATCCCAAGCGTAAGCACCGCCATGACGGCAAAGCCCGCCAAAGCTAGCTCCACCGTAGCGGGCAGTCTGCTCCATAGTTCGTTTAGCACTGACTCCTTGGACACATACGAGGTTCCCCAATGTCCTGTGAACACATCCCTCAGCCAGTTCACATATTGAATATGAAGCGGCTCATTCAAGCCCAGTTCGTTTCGCAGCGCGGTTAGCGCCTCCCCAGAAGCAGGAACATTATGCGCGGTGAGCAAAATGAGAGCAGGGTCACCAGGGGCCAGCCTCATCAGTACAAAAGTCAGCGTAGATACAACGAATACAATGATGGGCAGCTGCGCCACACGTTCCAATATAAAACGAATCATAGGATACGTTGCTCGTTATTCTGCAATATCAGATTGCGCTGTAATGTAGTAATACTCGATCGGATGCGGTGTAAAGCCCTTTACTCCTTTTTTCACACCAAACACATTGTCAGGGTGCACAATGAACGACTGCGGTAAATCTGTATTGATGATATCCAGCGCTTGCAGTGTTACCGCATTACGCTGTGCGGTATCCTTCGCCAACTTCAGGCTGTGAAGAATATTCTCCAGCGGTTTGGAAGCATAACGGCTTACATTCGCTTCACTTGTAGAGGAGTAGAACATGTCCATAAAATACTGCGGCTCCCCTGTATGGGCCGTGAGCATGCTGTACATAGCAAAATCCCAATCATTTTTGGTCAATGCCTCGTCGATATTTTCCACCTTGCGAATCTTGACCTGGATTCCCTCATTCAGCAACTGGCTCTGAATAACCTCAGCCATGACGGATAGCTCCGGACGCTGAGGGAAGGTCAGCAGCGTAACCTCGAATGGCTTGCCCTGCTTGGACCATGTGCCTTGGGCATCCTTCTGCCAGCCATCCTTCGTCAACAACTGCTCTGTCGTTCCGTCCAATGCTTTACGCTCAATCTTACCGAAGGGAAGAATGCTCGGAAACGGGCTACTTGCTTCCGTGCCGAAGCCCCTCATAACGGCGCTCACAATGGATGCGCGCGGAATCAGACTGTCCACCACCTTACGGTTGGTTGCATCCTTGAACACAGGTGATTCCATGTTGTACACAATCATATGGGTGCGCAAGGATGGAGCCGACAGCACTTGTAGCTTGTCGTTCTTTTTTAATACCTCTGCGTTATCTACCGGAATATCCGTCGCTACATCCACCTCACCAGATTGCAACGCCATCAGGCGCGAATTACCGTCCGTAATGAATTTCATCGTCGCTTCGGCCAATCGCACCTTTTCGCCCCAGTATCCGTCATAACGCTCGACGACCAAGGATTGATCCTTGTTGAAGGCTTTGATTTTAAAAGCACCTGTCATTGCAGGGTAGCTTTGCTCATCTTTTATGGATGCCACATCCAGTACAATCGTTGACGGATCAGCCAAATTGGATACCAGCGCTGCATTCGGCTGGTTTGTCGTAATTTTCAGCGTCAGCGGACCAGTTACATCAATGGACTTCACATCCAGTAAATCCTTCGCCAGGTGACTTTTCTCGATAGAGCGCAGCAAAGATGCTTTTACGCTTGCTGCATCCATACTCTTTCCATCATGAAAAGTGACCCTATCCTGCAAGCTGAACGTCCACACGTTAGGACTGTCGTGCTTCCATTCCTTGGCTAGCCAAGCCACAGGCTCCAACTTTTCATTCAAACGAATGAGTGTCTCACCGGCACCGGAACGCATCACATCCCAGCTATTGTCTCCATGCGGATCGACGCCTGACGGTTTCCACGTATACGCCATCACCAGCTTTTTACCTGCTGGAGTCTGTTGTGCAGGCGTATTCTCACCCTTGCCTGAGCTATCCTCCGTCTTCGTGGCTGTGCCGCATCCCGAAAGAGCCATAACTGCCATCAGCAGCAGCAATCCTGTACATATGAACCATGAACGCCTATTACGATTGCCTATCATCCCACATGTCCTCCTCTATCTTGTAAAATATCGTATAAACCTAACGCAAAACGCGAAAAAAGCATTCCCAACCACTTGACCAGCAGTCAGAAATGCTTTCATTATAAAATGTCAAAACTCACCTCAAAGCCAACTCCAAAAACATAGAAGGGATCAGATCGGTTTCAGACATTCCGTATGCAGCACGCCTAACCACCTCCCCAGCATCCCGTGGGTCTGACAGTGATGTCAAAACAGGCAGGTCTCCTGACTCCAGGCTTATCTTTCAGGCCTTCCCGGTTCCTCACAGTTCCAGTGGCTATTCTGAAAGCTCCAGCAGTACCCTGCTGATGCCTGTATACAGTGGCGGGTCCGTGTCGGAATCTACCGAACTTCCCTTTTAAGTGAACACGCTCAACAACTATCTACATCGTCTCTACGAAACTTCGTATATAGAGTTGTCCGGCTCACACCTGTTTTCTTCCTTTATTCCTTTTTATTACGATTTAGGATTATCTTATTTTGTTGCTACTGGCTTGTCAACAAATGTTGCGTAATAATTTAAATTTGAATGATATAGTGTGAATCAAGACCAAGGCTATTCATTGCTTGCGCGCAATTGAAGGTATGTCTTAACGTTGCGTGCACACAATTCACGTGTTAAAATTAGGTATAGAGATAACCACTGTATCCGTATACTAAAAAGAGCCTTCGCCGCTCCAACGGCAAAGACTCTTAGGACTTGAAAGGCTGTGGATCACCACCACGGCGCGCTGCATAACTGAATGTTAATGCGAACGAAACCCACCGTTAGGGGCCAACCTAATTACGCGGTGGGTTTTCGCTTGTTCCGAAATTTCCGACGCAGCCAGCGATAAAGCTTACGAATACTAAACACCAGGCTTAGTAACGTAACCATCCAACGCAGCACATCATAGCACGACACAAGGTTGACCATCGGCTTCACCCCCTTTCGGGAAGCTGCGCCGTGATCCGAAAACATCCACCACTATCCAAAGTCCTTAAGGTAGATTATACCATGCCTCTTCCTACCACTCGAAAATCCAAACCCCGATCTTCATACAGAAAGAGGGTTTTATCAATAATTTCATGCTGCTTAATAAATAACTAGTTCTGGATAACCCCATGCCAAACAGCCGGAAAAGAGGCTACGCCCTCTCTCCGGCTGTTTTTGTTTATTTCCTATTCATCAAACCTTCTGTGGAACTTCTGAGACATTAACGCCTTTGACCGATTCACCCTGTTTTCTTGCCAAAACAATGTTCAAGACAATTGCCGTAATCGAGCCAGATACGATGCCGTTTTGCAGCAGCATTTTGGCAAAGCTCGGCAGTTGGTCGAACATTTGCGGCAGAACAGCTGAGCCTAGGCCCACGGCAATACTACATGCTGCAATCAGCAGATTGCTTTCTTTCCGCAGATCCACTTCTGACAAAATAGACATGCCTGATGCAGCAACCGAGCCAAACATGACGATCATCGCCCCGCCCAGCACAGCGTTAGGAATCACTGTCGTCAAGGCAGCCAGCTTAGGCAGCAAACCGAGGACGACCATAATGCCGCCAGCAGCAAAAATAACGTTACGGGATTTGACGCGAGTCAGCGAGATCAGACCCACATTTTGGGAGAAGGCCGTGTAAGGGAACGCATTAAAAATACCGCCCAACATAATCGCAAGTCCTTCCGAACGAAGTCCATTGACGATTTGCTTTTGCTCCACTTTCTGATCAATCGCTTTACCTACTGCCAGATAAACCCCTGTAGACTCGACCATGCTCACAATATTGACGATAATCATCGTACATACTGCCATAATGCTAAACTCCGGCTTGCCAAAATAAAACGGCTGCGCAATACTCACCCACGAAGCATCCGCTACGGGAGCAAAATGCACCATTCCCATCGCATAGGCAACTACAGTACCTGCGAACAGACCAATAAGAACGGAAATCGAGCGTAAAAAGCCCTTGGCTACTCGATTGACAAGCAGAATAACCAGTAGTGTAACCAGCGCCAGCAGCAAATTACGCGGCTGTCCAAAATCCGCGCTGCCCTGACCACCCGCTACATTGTTCATCGCCACCGGAATAAGGGATAGACCGATAATCGTAACGACCGAGCCGGTAACCACTGTTGGGAAAAAGCGTAATAGTTTGCCATACAACGGTGCCGCAAGCACCACAAATATACCGGACAAAATGATGGCACCGTACGCTGTCGCCAGATTTGATGTCGAAGCAATTGCGATAATGGGTCCTACTGCCGTAAACGTACAGCCCAAAATGACAGGCAGTCTACTTCCGAAAAAACGTGTGCCCATAATCTGTAATAATGTAGCAATCCCGCAAGTGAATAGATCAGCAGCCACTAGATAAGCCATCTGGGCTGGCGTCAGGTGCAGCGCTCCCCCTACAATTAGAGGGACAGCAATGGCTCCGGCGTACATCGCCATGACATGCTGGAAACCCAGCGCAAATAATTTTTGTTTACTTAACATCCCACATTCTCCTTAACGGGAGGAATTACCGTGCCAGCTTCCTCTATAAAATGGACTTCGCCCGGTGCCATGGAAGCGATACGCGCTAGAGAACGTACGGCAATACCTCTTTGCTCCAACAGTCCACGGCCTTCCTGAAAGCTCTTTTCAATTACGCAGCCAACTCCGGCCAGCTCTGCTCCTGCTTCCTTCACAATATCGGTAAGTCCGACCAAAGCTGCACCAGTTGCCAAAAAATCATCCACGATCAGCACATGGTCGCTGGCATCGAGATATTTTTGGGAAATGCTCACCTGATAGGTTTCCTGCCGAGTGAACGAATGAACCTCTGCGAAGTATACCTGTTCATTCAGCGTGATCGCCTTCTTTTTCTTCGCATAAATGAACGGTACTCCCAAAGCAATAGCAGTGGCCATAGCAAATTGAATACCACTAGCTTCAATAGTAAGCACCTTGGTAATTGGAGCACTGCCGAACAGACGTGCGAACTCCTTACCAATCTCCAATGCTAATGCTGTATCCACCTGATGGTTCAAAAATGAATCTACCTTTAACACCGTATCGGATAAAATTTGTCCCTCTTGACGAATACGTTCTTCCAAAGCTTTCATTATGCGAATATCGCTCCTCTGTACTTAAAATAGAATAAAACCTGCAAAAACCAAAAAAGGACAAGCTCCCTTGAGTCGTTTCTCAAGTGAAGCCTGTCCTTGGGGTCGTAATCCCTGACGGATTGGCGCACAAATAAAATGCCCGCATTCATCCGAAGCTGATGCGCTATCACTCATAGTCGGACGATTACAGTGGTCATCCGGTAGAAACTTTTGGGCCATATCCCCAATATTATACGAGTCATATGAAATTGATATCTTGTATACTACACCCTCTGGCGGGCGGTTTCAAGACTATTTTTCATACAAACAGCGGCATTTGGAGAACCTTCCACAATTTGAATATCGCAACAACACACCGATCCCTGTTTGAGGTATATATATAGTAGAAAGCAGATATTAAAAAACGAAAAACAATACAAAACAACATTTAAAATTAATTTTATTTTTAAATTCAAAAGAAAAACCAAAAATTATACTTCCGTTTATGTTGACTGCACAGACAAACGGAAGTAGTATGGAATTAGTTAAGAAACAAAAGGCAGTCTTTCAGGCTGCCGGGATTTCATCCATGCAAGGAGATTAGATATGAACAACTATCTTGCTGTTGATATTGGAGCTTCAAGCGGAAGACTCGTGAGTGCAACTCTACAAGGTGAACAAATTCACTTGCAAGAACTTCATCGTTTCAACAACTCCTTTACTGAGAGGAACGGGCACGATTACTGGAATATAGACAATTTATTTGATGAAATCATCCAGGGACTAGAAAAAGCCAAACAAAACGGGATTGACTCCTGTACGCTCGGCATTGACACATGGGCTGTAGATTACGTGTTACTTAATAAGGAAGGTCATCGCATCCATGAGGTGTACGCATACCGCGATGCACGCACTCTACATGCCCCCGATAAGCTGCACCAGCTCATCAGCCGAGAAGAGGTATATGAGAAAACGGGCATCCAGGAACTAAACTTTAATACCCTATATCAACTGTTCGCCCATGATCGGGAACAACTCGCCCAAGCAGATAAAATATTGATGGTACCCGATTATCTGTACTATCGCCTGACAGGCATTATGGTCAATGAAATGACCAATGCATCCACGATGCAGCTTCTCAACGTGAACACCCGAGAGTTTGATGAGGACCTGCTCTCCCTGCTCCAGCTTCGGCGCAATCAATTTTCGGAGCTGGCTGAGCCTGGTCGTGTTCTGGGCTCCATCTTGCCGGAGCTTGTTCGGAAATACGATCTTCCCGACTGTCAGCTCATCCTTGTGCCTACACACGATACCGCCTCAGCGGTTGCAGGTGTTCCATCATCGCGAGAGGAGTCTTGGGCTTATATCAGCAGCGGAACATGGTCGCTATTGGGTATGGAACGATCCCGACCCTTGAATACCGAGACAGCTATGCAGGCGAACTACACCAATGAATGGGGCGCTTACGGCACGTACCGTTTTTTGAAAAATATCATGGGCTTATGGATGATTCAGGAGGTTAGAAGAGAAGGTGGTTCTGCACATAGCTTTGCCGAATTGGCTCAATTGGCTTCAGCAGAGACACCATTTGTCAGTCTCGTCCTCTGTAACCAGTCCTCTTTCTTAAATCCGGATAGTATGACCCTTGAGATTCAGAGGTTCTGTGAAAAAACCGGGCAGCCTGTCCCACGCACACCTGGCGCGCTCGCCCGCTGTATTTTTGACAGTCTGGCCTTAAGCTACCGGGATGCTTTACATGAGCTACAACATTTAACAGACGAAACGATTACCAGATTGCACATTGTCGGCGGAGGCGCTAACAACGAATTACTATGTCAGCTAACAGCCGACCTTTTAGAAATTGAGGTTCAGGCAGGACCTTCCGAATCGACGGCCATCGGCAATATTGTCGTGCAATTAATCAGCTCTGGTGCTCTTGGAGATCTGAAAGCTGCTGGCCGAACCATAGCCAATTCCTTCCCGACTCGGCTATATGAGCCGCAACCGGTGGAAGGCATGGGAGAGCTTCTGGATCGCTGGGAACGCCTCAAGATACAAGCAACACCCCCTATTCACATATCTCAATAAAGGAGTAAAGCCATGAACGAAGCCATTGAAGCGAGTTATAACGAAGCGAAAAAGCTGTATGCCCGCCACGGTATTCAGGTGGATGACGTTTTACGGAAGCTCTCACAAATCAAAATATCACTGCACTGCTGGCAGGGAGACGATGTGCAAGGATTCCTGTTCAAAGATAAACAGCTTAGCGGGGGAATTGCCGTAACAGGTAGCTACCCGGGCAGAGCTGGTACGCCAGATGAACTACGTCAGGACTTGGAAAAAGCCCTATCGCTCATCCCCGGTAAACACAAGGTTAATCTGCATGCGATCTATGCGGATACTACAGAACAAGTAGATTTGGATCAACTGGAGCCACGCCATTTTCAGAACTGGGTAGACTGGGCCAAACAGCAAGGGCTTGGACTTGATTTTAATCCGACCCTATTCTCCCACCCTAAAGCGGAAGACGGCTTCACCCTAAGCCACAAGGACCCGGAAATTCGCAATTTCTGGATCACACACTGTAAGAAATCACGCAGAATTGCAGAATATTTTGGAAAGGAACTCGGTCAGCCTTGTGTCACAAATCACTGGATGCCGGATGGTTACAAGGATACCCCGGTGGATCGCTTGGCTCCAAGAGAACGTCTGCGGGATGCTCTGGACGAGATTTTCAGCGAGGAAATTAGTGAAGATTACAACATCGATGCAGTTGAAAGTAAACTGTTCGGCATCGGTTCGGAAAGCTATGTCGTCGGCTCTCATGAGTTCTATATGGGTTACGCCCTGACACGGGGGAAATCTATCTGTCTCGATTCTGGTCACTTCCACCCGACAGAAGTCATTTCGAACAAACTGTCCTCTGTGCTGATGTTCACCGATCAATTATTGCTACACGTCAGCAGACCTGTTCGTTGGGATAGCGATCATGTCGTGACGATGGACGACGAATTGCTGGACATTGCCCGTGAGCTCGTTCGCGGTGAACTGCTTTCCCGCACTCATATCGGCCTTGATTTCTTTGATGGCAGTATCAACCACGTGGCTGCTTGGGTCATCGGAACACGCAACACCATCAAAGCGTTGCTTCGCGCCATGCTGGAGCCGATTGAGGAACTGAAAAAAGCCGAAGAGGAAAGAGACTTCACTACGCGACTTGCCCTGGTGGAAGAGTTTAAATCCTATCCGTTTGGGGCTGTATGGGATTACTATTGCGCTCAAAACGGCGTTCCTGTTCGTGAGGAATGGCTAACCGAGGCTAAAAACTATGAACAACGAGTCCTGCTGAAACGGTAACTACTGCACTGATCATTTTATATTTATATCATCCAAAGGGAGAGATCATCCATGACTACTGTGCTGGAGAATCAAAAAGAACGAAAATCAGGACTGGATATCCCATTTGTTCGCGAGATGGCGGAAATTACGCAAAACATGTGGAAATTCGGCTGGGATGAACGCAACGGAGGAAATGTAAGCTATATTCTGGATGAAGCCGAGGTTGCCAAATATATTGATATTCACAAAGTCATTCGAACGATTAAACCTGCTTTCCCCGTGAATGAACTGGCAGGCAAATATTTTATCGTCACTGGATCAGGCAAGTACTTCAAAAATGTTATTGCCGATCCGGAAGCCAATTTAGGAGTCCTGCGTGTATCCCAAGATGGTGAGCAGCTAGAAATTTTGTGGGGCCTCGAGCATGACGCGGTTCCTACCAGCGAATTGCCGTCTCATTTTATGAGCCATATTGAGCGATTGAAGGTCGATCCTAACCATCGGGTTGTAATCCATAATCATGCCACCCATGTCATTGCCATGACCTTCATTCATAGTCTGGACGAAAACCAATTCACCAAAACGCTGTGGGAAATGTGTACCGAATGCATCGTAGTCTTTCCAGACGGTATCGGTGTAATCCCTTGGATGGTGCCAGGCTCCAGCGAAATCGGCCGTGAAACAGCGAAAAAAATGAAGGATCATCACGCTGTATTATGGCCTCATCACGGCATTTTCGGAACAGGTAGCTCCATTGATGAAGCGTTTGGCCTGATTGAAACGATTGAAAAAGCAGCGCAAATTTATATGCTGATTGCTAAGCATGATATCCAGCAACGGATTACAGATCAGGAGCTATCAGATCTGGCTAAAGCCTTTAATGTTACTCCAAAAGAAGGAATCCTGAACGTATAAACACAGGCTAATCGTATAACGCAGAACTCTATAAGGCTCCACGGCTCGTCTCAAACCAGCCATGGAGCCTTTACCGTTTTAATTTTATAACCCTTAATTCCAATGAATTAACTTGTAATTGTACTTTCCTTTATATACAATAAAATCAAAATTCCCTTATCTCCACCAAAGGAGAGGTGACAATGATGAGAAGAACAAAGAATGAAGATCACTTCGACATCGTGGAAGACCATTATTTCACAACAACCGAACTGGAAAAATCCAGTGCCATTTGGCCAGTCAGACTGGGTATGGATATTTCGAAGACAAGCTGTCATGTCGGCCCCAAGGCTGTCCCTTATTTTTATTTTATTTTTGTACTTGAAGGTCAAGCTGAGTTCATTTATAAGGAAGAGAAGTATCGTGTGCAAAAGTCTGATGTATTCTGTTTTTTTCCGCATCTTGCCCATGAATTTTACACCGACCAAGAGCACCCGTTACAAAAGGTATGGATTGCCTTTGAGGGACCGAAATCTCTGGCGCTACTGGAGCGGATCGGGATCAACCCCTCTAAGCCATTTATAGCTAACGCAGTGAGCGAGGAAATCCTCGAACTGATCTCCAACCTATTTTCCATCGTCAACGACCACAACAGACAGGGCAGCGATCTGGCCCGCTTAATTACACTACATCAGATCTTCGAGGAGTTGTCCCGCAACACATCTGGTGCTCTGTGCAACTCTGTATGCTCTGATTATTGGCTCCAGCAGGGGAAGGATTACATCGAAATGCATTATTGTGACCGTGTTACAATTGAGCAAATTGCTGAGCATGTAGGTGTGGATCGTGCGCATTTTTCACGTAAATTCCATTCTACCTTCCTTATCTCCCCCGCCAAATATTTGCAAACCCTCAAGATTAACGAAGCGAAAAGATTGCTGGAACAGACCACTTACAATCTGTCGATCATCGCCCAATCTATCGGTTATACCGACATGTCCACCTTTTCCAAGGCATTTAAGAAAACAGCAGGAATCCCACCCCGAGAATATCGCTTCCGGCATCAGTCCCGGCAAGAGATCCGCACTGCCAACGCTTAGTCGGAATCCAGCAACGATACAGGAGAACCACCATCATACGGCGGCTCTCCCTTTTTTATGACCTGATCCTAATTTGTACTTGGTTCTGAGCGCTATCAACGCTATAATAGGCATCAAACCAACAGGAAAGGTACGTGAATTCCATGCTGCGATTTAATGCTATACGTACAGGTTATCTGCTGGGCATCTCACTGATACTGGCTGCGATTATTTATTTTTTCGCCTCCAATTGGGGCGGACTGGATCGGACAGCCAAAATTGTGCTAGCTATTGCGCTTATTGTTTTGTTCTATGGCTTGTCTTTTGTATTTGCACGTGTTCGTGCTGTTCCCGGGCAACAAGCTTTTCTGTCCAATATATTTCTGCTGGCTGGCTGTGTAGCCTTCGGCGTTTCCGTGGCGTTACTCGGTCAAATTTACAACTCCCATGCAGACAGCTATGGATTGTTTCTCATTTGGTCAGTGCCGGCTTTACTGCTTAGCTGGATCACCCGCTATAATCCTTTTTATATGCTGTCTTATGTATTGATTCATTTGGGGGTATGGCTTTATTTTTATCCAACGATGCAAAGCGCGGCTTATAGCCAACTGGAATCGTTGTCCATTGCTGGAGTGTTCGCAATATTCAATCTGGTGCTATTTCTATTGACGTTCCTTCATCGTATACATTCTGCTCCACTACAATATATCAGCTTTACTGTTCTCCATATAGCTATGTTGGCGATGACCAACTCCTTTGCATTCGATGGGTATGGCCTGATCATGAATATACCGCATATCGCTGTGATTGCTTTAGGATTTTATATATTTATCAAGGTTCGGCTGAATAAAACGTTACTGACCTTAAATGCATTGGCGCTCTCGGCTTTTGCTGTCTTTAAATTTATAGAGCTGGCAGAGGCGTACTCTTCATCTTTATTCTTTGTTTTCGGTTTGATTTTTGTGGCACTGCTACTGACGGGTAACGTATGGTTTTTTCGTTATTTAAATCGTTTGGGAAAACCGTCTCCGGAGGCTGGAGAAATACCCAATGAGAACAAAGAAGATATCGCAAAATCCGATGCGCAGACAACTGTTTCCGAAGACCGCAGTAGTGAATGGATCAGCAAAACCGTATCCCGTGTAATCAAAGTGGTTGGAGTATTGATTGGCAGTATATCCCTCATTGGACTGATTATGATTAGCACGAACGTAAATCACACCGAATATGTACTGCTGAGTGTGTCTTTGCTGCTGATGATTACGATGATTGTCATACCGGAGTCCAAGCTGGATTCTGTAGTCCGTTATACACTGCTGACCATCAGCTATATTACCGGTCTGGCGGCCATTCTATGGTCAGACCAGACGTTACTTTCAGTATTATTTCTGATCGTTTCCATCGCCGGATGGTTTCGCTCCAAGGGGAAAAGGCAGCAATTTTTTGCCTATACTTTTGTAAACCTAAATATGGCGACTGTTTTATTAAAGCAGTATCAAGAATGGTATGGTTGGAACTGGACCTATGAATTCATCATCTTCGCCCTATTGGTGCTCAATGCCGTGTTATATGGGGTAAGCTACTTTGTGCTCAAGACAGAGTTAAAAGAACATCTTCGGGATAGTGCATTATTCTTCAGCTTATTGTTCCTGTTTTGGGCGACGTTTTTTGAGGATGTCATTCCACACTCCTATATGTTCATTAATATTTTTTATTTTGTTATCGTTACATGGATGGTCTTTGCCTTTATTCGTCACAAACACAAATCGCAGGCCATTACGAGCGTCGTATTCTGGTTTATTTTTATCGGCTTCAAATACTATGATTTATTGTGGACGCTGCTGTATAAATCTTTTACACTGGTGCTGCTGGGGATCATTACACTCGGAATTACCTGGTGGTTCGATCGACGAATGGCTCATAGCGGCAAAGCAGCATTCGACGCCGATCACCGCAGCTTTAGCTTTATGCGCTTAAGTCCGTTACTCATTGCCATCGTCATCGTACTACAGCTGGGGATTATCGGCTATCAGACGGCGAGAAGTGAAACCCTGCTCGCCACAGGTGCCTCCGTTAAGCTCAAGCTAGCTCCTATAGACCCGCGTTCCCTGTTGCAGGGCGACTATGTGGCACTGAATTACGATATTTCTACCCCTCCTTCCAAGGACCCTCTTCAGGAGAAGGATTGGAACCGAGGCAAAGTTAAAGTCGTTCTCACACCAGATAGCCAAGGAGTATACATCGCTGATCGTCTATATCAAGATGGTGAAGTGCTTGCCAATCATGAAATCATTCTTAACGGACAATGGAATGGTTCTCGTATTCTGTACGGTATTGAGAATTATTTCATCCCTGAAGGAACCGGGCGTACTGTTGAACAGAACGCTCGTTACGCCTATATTCGGGTCAGCCGCAATGGAGATGCGTTGCTGGAACGTTTGGTGGAAAGCTGATCTGGATTGGCAAAGGGATAGAGAGGTAGAGAGGTAGAGAAATAGCGAACGAAGCGAGGCTTTAGAAAATTCATTCTTTACAAAAAGCAGGCTGAACCAGGTTGCTCCATTACTGGAGTATAACTCGGTTCAGCCTGCTTGTTCTTTTGCGGCAATGGAGGAAAACTCCATGATAACCTTCCCTGAAAGTTTATCCTCGTTTATACCTCTCTCGACCATGCCACGATTTCTCTAATATCCTGTGGCTGAGTCCGACAACAGCCACCAATCATACGCGCTCCTGCTTCATACCACTGACGGGCACTCTGTCCGAACGTTTCTGTACAAGTATGGCCTTGCCATGTTTTGGTGACCGGGTCATATTCCTCCCCCAGATTGGGATATACCACCACCGGCTTATCCGTATGGCTGTGTATTTCGTGAATAAGGGATGGAATGAATTTGGGCAACGTGCAATTGATCCCTACCGCAGCCACCTGCTCGTGCTCATTCAGCCACTTTGCACATGCGGCGACAGACTCGCCGTTACTGATATGCTGCTCATCCTTTGCACTAAAGCTGATCCAGGCATATGTGCCGGGGAATTCCTTTAGCAATCGTGTGATAGCCTTGGCCTCAACCAGACAAGGTATCGTTTCACAAGCTAAAATGTCTGCTCCCGCCTCAATCAAAGCTTTCATGCGCGGCCTGTGAAACTCCATAAGCTGCTCCTCGCTCAGCTTGTAATCACCGCGATACTCTGATCCATCAGCGAGAAACGCCCCATAGGGTCCGACAGAGGCCGCAACCAGCGGCTTGGGACGAGTCTGCTGACTCGCAGTAGCCGTCACATCGGCCCAAAACTCATCTCGTGCCTGTACAGCAATCTGCACCGATGACTGAATAAGCTTCAATGCCTCATTTTCGCTCAGCCCGCGTTGAACATAGCCCTCCACAGTGGCCTGATAGCTCGCCGTAATCGCACAGTCTGCCCCAGCCTCAAAATAATCTCGATGTACACGCTTGATCGAATCTGGATGTTCATAGAGGATTTTGGCTGACCATAAGCTATCGTTTAGATCATGCCCGTGACGTTCTAGTTCAGTCGCCATTGCGCCGTCCAGCACGATCAGCTGAAATTTGTTCAGTATACGTTGTATCGGATTCATGCGGACCCTCCTGCTTGTCTTATCCATTTAACCCACTAACCAGGTTGGAATTAATTTTTTATATTATAGCATGTATGTTGATAAGCACCTCACATTTACATCCCGATGTAACGTATAAATTTTTTAAATTAGTTTCATAAGTTAAATTAATTAGATATTGTTCTTTTTTTCACAAAATTTTTTTACTATAAAGGTGCAAACCAAACACTTTGGCCAAAAGATCAGGGAATTGCATTGTCACATTTTGCATCGTCATTTATGTGAAAAAAGGTACAAGAGAGGGTTTTATCTATGTCTTTACTAGAAATGATTACAGCGACCTTAACAGATAACAGCATTGTTAGTTCTATCGCTTCTACCGTTTTTATTATCCTGCTCGGCTTCTTTTGCCGCAAGAAGGGGATTTTTACCGCAGCCGTAGGAAAGATGCTATCTAAGGTTGTTCTCACCGTGGCTCTACCAGCACTAGCCTTTAATTCTTTCATGCAGGATATCAATCCTACCATATTAAAACAAGGCATGAATGTCTTAATCTGGGGGATTCTCATTTATATCATTCTCATCTTTATTTCCAAGCCGTTCTTCCTGAGCTACAACAAGGATAAGCAGGATGTGCTGCGGGTACTCACTATTTTCGGTTCTACCACTTTTTTTGGAATTCCCATTGTCGGTGCCATTTACGGTCCTACCGGAGTCATGTACAGTTCCATTTTTAATATAGGCTACCGCATTTTCTTATATTCTTATGGCTATATCAAAATGAGCGGCTTAAAAATGGAGCTTAAAAATCTCAAAACTATGTTTTTGAATCCGATCGTTATCGCAACTTTTATAGGCTTGTTTGTTTGGTTGTTCCAGGGTTATTTGCCACAAATGAGTGTGGCTACAGAGGATGGAACCATTCAGCAGTTTGCTTTTCTAAGAATTGACCAAACCGCTGTCTGGCTGTTCAAGCCCATGACTTACCTTGCCGGACTAGCTTCTCCACTGGCCTGGCTATCGATTGGCTCGACTTTGGGTGAGATCAGCTTCAAATCGGCAGCTACAGACAAGACATCATGGTATTACAGCCTTGTTAAAGTTTGGCTAGTACCTATTGTGAACATCGTTTTGCTGGCTTTGTTGACTGTATCTCATATTCTGTCGGTCGATACTGTCGCTTTATCTACTATTGTCATTATGATGGCTACTCCTACAGCTACCGTAGCCGCAGCCTATGCTATCAGTTTTGATAAGGAAGCTGTACTGACTTCCAACGCTTCGCTTTTATCAACTATTACTTCCGTCGTCATGATTCCAGTGTGGATCATTACGCTCAATGTCATCGATAAAATTGGAATTTTCTAAACCAGGGGGAAAACAACATGTTAAAAATCATCTGCTATGGTGCCCGTTCATATGAGAAGCCCTATTTCCATGAGCTTAATAAATATAACTTTCAACTGACGCTGGTAGAAGAGCTACTGACCTCCAGCAATGCAGAACTGGCGCAGCATCACGATGCTGTTTTGTTAAGAGGAAACTGTGCTGCCAATCGAGAAAATCTTACAAAATTCAATAAGTACGGCATTCAATATGTTTTCACCAGAACGGTCGGAATCAACCACATTGATTTGGATGCTTGCAGCGAATTTGGAATGAAGGTCGCACGCGTCCCATCCTACTCTCCGAATGCTATTGCAGAGTTATCCCTAACGCTGGCTATGATGCTGCTCCGTCACACCGCTTATATGACTACCAAAAGCTCTTTCAAAAATTTTATTGTGGACGAGCATACGTTCAGCAAAGAGATTCACAATTGTAAAGTCGGGATTATCGGGGTCGGTCGCATTGGTCTGACGGAAGCCAAATTGTTTAAAGGATTAGGTGCTTCTGTTATCGGCTATGATGTGTACCAATCGGACGCGGCCAAGGCCGTCGTTCCATTCACAACCTTGGATGAGTTACTGGCAGAGAGTGACATCGTCAGTGTGCATGTTCCTTACCTGCCGGGACAGAACGACCAAATGATTAATGCCAGCTTTTTAGCAAAAATGAAAAAGGGAGCTATTCTCATCAACACCTCACGAGGGGAATTACAAGATAACCAAGCCATTCTGGATGCATTGCTCAGCAATCATTTGGAAGGGTTCGGAACAGATGTCTTTCCTAAAGAGGAAGAACTATTTTTCAAAGCATTTGACCCATGGCAAATGCTCCCGGACCCAACAATCCAGAAGCTTGTGGAGCTGTATCCAAGAGTTTTGGTAACCCCTCATGCGGGCTCGAATACGGTTACTGCGTTATCCAACATGATTGAAACCAGCTACGAAAACTTCCATGATATCATTACAGCTCATTCTTCGGACAATCTGGTTCCACTTCCTGTTCTCGCTATGAAATAATGCAGAAAGTCTGGTACACTCATTGGACAATAAAGAACCGCTATCTCCAGATCATACTGGAAATGGCGGTTCTTTTATATCAGGATTGATCTGATAGAGCATTAGTGGTCTTCCAACCTTGTGGTATTCTATCGATTCGATCAGGAGGCCATCGTCTACTAGGAACTGAATATATTTTTTGACTGTAATACGGGACAAGTCCACTTCTCTGGCTAAGGTTTCAACCGAAAAGGGTCCGTCCAGCTCTTGGATACTCTTCAGTATGGTAGTCATGGTCAGTTTGGACAAGTTTTTAGACAGATTTTTTGATAGATTTGGGGATAGATGTTCAGTAGTTTTTTTCGTTTCCACACCCATAGGCTCTTCTTTATTAAAATATTGATCAATGACAGCCTGATTAATTCCGTTCCCTTCCTCCATTACCGTGGCCAGACGCTGGATTTTCTCCACAGCCAGCTTAAAACGTTCGAATGTAAAAGGCTTGATTAGATAGTCCGCCACTCCATAAAAAACAGCTTCCTTCACCGTTTGGATATCCTTTGCAGCCGTAATTAAAATAACCGAAGCATGGTACTGATGCTCCTGCATATGGGATAGCAAGGTTAATCCGCTTTTTCCGGGTAAATACACGTCCAGTAATACCAAATCCGGTGTGTGTTTCTGAAGGTAATCCTGCGCTTTCTGGACGGTATCTGCTTTACCTACCACATCCAAGTTGTCCATACGCTCAATAAACTGTTGGTTGAGCTCAGCAACCATGGGATCATCCTCCACAATGAGTACCTTCATTCACTCGTCACCTCCAATGTACAGGGCAACTCTACATAGATACTTGTTCCCAGGCCAGGTTGGCTGTCAATTTCAATGATGCCCTGGTGATTATCCACCATGGTTTTAACCAGATTCAAGCCGTAACCCCTGTCCTCTCCTTTGGTTGAGAAGCCATGCTCGAATATTCTTTGTTGCATTTCGGAATCAATCCCCATACCATTATCCTTCACTTTCAAAATGAACACATTTCCCTCACACTCATAATTCAATTTCAATTCAATTTTGCCGGGTTGTTTTTTTTGTAAAATGGAGTCTATCGCGTTGTCAAAAAAATTACCCAATATGTGTATGACATCATGAACAATGTCCTGCATCTCCACATTAGAGACATTTGAGCTTTCTTCCAGTAACACCGAAATATTCTGCTCGCGTGCTTCGTTGATTTTCCCCATAATAAAACCTGCTAACGCCGGAACTTTAATTCTCTCTGTTAGAAAGCCTACTTCATTTTGATACCGGTGATTTAGCTGCTGAATATACTGACTGACCTCTTCATATTTCCTCATCTCAATCAGTCCGGAGATCACGTGCATTTTGTTCATAAACTCATGCGTCTGTCCGCGAAGAGAGTTAATATAATATTTGGTGCCACTTAACTGATTGCTAAGATGAATCATCTCGGATTGGTCACGCAGCGTAGCCACTGCCCCAAAAAACTCATTTTCTACATGTATAGGGGTTACTGTCGCAATGACTTCTATACCATTCACATAAAATGAGCGGTCCTTGATCTTCTTCTTATCATCAAACACTTTCTTGAAGAGCGCGTTATAAAAGTTGGTATCGATCTGCTCGCCAATCGGAGCTTTCTTGTCTTGATTCGCCAATTGGTACTTGGCCTTAGCTTCCTTGTTCATAAGCATAATTTTCTTATCAGCGGAAATGGCTATAATACCTTCAGAGACTTCATTTTCAATAATTACTTTTTCACGTAATCGTGTTGCTATCTCTTGTGGCTCCAGCCCAAATAAAATCGTTTTGATTTTTTGCGCCAGAATGATCGCCCCCAGAACTCCACTAAAGAGCCCCAGCATCAGTCCTCCAAAAATGGTATACTGCGCCTGCATCAAATCATGATTTAGCGTTCTCATGGTCAGTCCTACACATACAATGCCAATGACCTCATTCTGTTGATTGAATATCGGCGTAAAATAACGGTAGCCTTGACCCAAAACACCGATATTCTCAGAGAAATGTCCCTGACCGGATAGCGCCTTTCTGGCATCATTCAGATCAGAGAACGGCTTGCCAATCATGGTTTCATTCGGATGGGATAGCCGAATTAAATCATGGTTCAGTATGACTACAAAATCCACATTAACGTTATGCATGACTCCAAGCGCGTAGTCCTGGATCTGCTTTACAGGAACGCCCCGCTCAACATTACGAATCACATCGTTGTCACTGGCAACCACCTTGGCAACACCCGAGAGTTTTTCCTTCGTATTATCAAAATGCTTGTTAATCACGAAATTGCGAATGAGAAGCAAGGATATAATCAAGGAAATAATAATAACTAAAACAACCAGAATAATAATCATCAATTGTAGTGAAACTTTGAATTGTCGTCTCGGTTTCGATTTATCTTTTAACCGCAATCCTATCACCCAGCTTCTTTATCAAGCTCTCCATTGAGAAGAAGAGTCTATCTTGCCCCTATAATCCCTTTTTATTCGACATTGTTTGACAAATTACCTTCTTATTTTACAAGCTTTACGCGCCCCATTGGTGATTAACACAGCCTTTGCCTGAAATAAACAATATGCTGAATAAGGAAAGGTCAATTCTCCATAATAAGGACGTATACCTAACGAAAAGGAGGATAACGGATGATTGACAATCTCGAAAGCAATTACGACTGCGCTCATGCAGGACAAGACCTTCATCAGCTCAAGCAGGAGCTTGCCGCGCTTCAGGCACAAGGTGCCAACGACCAAGCATCTAAGGAAGCCATTCATCGGCTGGAAAATCAAATTTCGTTCATCTTGAACAAATGCGATATTAATCATTAATCGGGTCTGGCTGGTTCGGAAAAATAAAATACAAAACCGGCTTGCCTAAAAAGACAAGCCGGTTTTGTATGCTTAAGTTTATGCACAAACGAGTCCAAAATTCACAAAATTCCTCGTATCTCATCCAGCGACTGTACCTTTTCCTGCTGCATCCATTGTTCCAGACCATATACTAGCTCAGCCCCTGCATGTAAATGGACAAAATTATACGTTCCTACCTGAATGGCGGCGGCCCCTGCCATGGTGAACTCAATAATGTCCTCCACCGAGCTAATCCCGCCCATCCCGATCACGGGAATCGATACCGCCTGCGCCACCTGGTGAACCATACGCAACGCAATCGGCTTGATTGCCGGGCCGGAAAGACCTGCATACGTGTTGGCGAACACACTACGGCGCCGGTGTATATCTATTTTCATTGCAGAAAATGTATTGATCAGCGAAACTCCGTCCGCGCCTTCTTCCTCGCACATAACCGCCATCTGCGTGATGTTCTCTGCATTGGGAGACAGCTTGACAACTAGCGGAAGCGCCGTCACATTGCGCACCTGACGCACAACCTCCCGTGCTACCTCCGTCTGGATACCAAATTGCATTCCACCCTGCTTCACATTGGGACATGATATGTTCAATTCCAGCATATCAACGCCTCTACGGTTCATTGTACGGCGTTTTTGTGCATTTTCCGTAATCATAGCTACGGCCTGTACGTACTCCTCCAGATTGGAGCCGCCTACATTGGCAATAATAGCCGTATTCCAACGAGTCATGTCATCCAGTTCATCCTTCAAAAAAGCCGCCACACCCGGATTTTCCAGTCCTACACTATTCAGCATGCCTGATGCTGTCTCATGTATTCGTTGCCCCGTATTCCCTGCCTTCGGATGAAGGGTTAGTCCCTTGCCGACGATGCCGCCGAGTAGCTCAGGAGAATAAAATTCCGCATACTCACGCCCGAACCCAAACGTACCGGACGCCATGATAATCGGGTTTTTGAACGGTACACCTGCTATATTACATGCCATGGAGATCATCAAACTCCACCTCCTCCACCGGGAATACAGGCCCTTCCTTACATACCCTCCGATTGCCTCCACGGGTACGCATGGTGCAGCCCAAACATGCGCCAATACCACAGGCCATGTGTCTTTCTGTTGAAATATATAAACGGGACGATGTACCCGCCGTTTTCAGCGCGAGTGCTTGCAGCATCGGAGTGGGTCCACAAGAAAACATATTCGCATAGCGAGCCGGATCGACCTGTTCGACGATGCTTCCCCCTACCTTAACTTGCACAGATGCCGCCACGGCCTCGAACGCTTCAACCCCAAAAGCTTGCTGTGCAAACCCCAGATAAACGTCTGCATGCGGGTAATATTTTGCAGCTAATAACAATGGGGCTGTACCCATGCCTCCGCCGATTAAAGCTAAACTGCCCTCGACCTGCGGAAACCCGTTTCCGAAAGGTCCTTCCAACTGAATCTCCTGACCAGGCTGTAACTGGGAAAATAGATTGGTCCCCTCTCCAACAACCCGGTACAAAAAGGAAATGCTTTCTTCCCCGATATCATAAATGCTGATGGGTCTGGGCAGGAGTGGGTAACCATTCCCGCTGCGCAGCATGTAGAACTGACCCATTTTCCCTTTAAATTTGCCCTCTATCTTCATTACATAAATGCCCGGAACGAGCGCCACATTTGAAATTACGTTAGCCATATAACCCCTCCACTAACCACTCACTATAACGTAAAAGCAGCAACTAATACGTGACTATTTTCACATTTACAGTTGGCGTTTTGTTCCATAGCTTATGTATAAAAAAAGCGTACTCCTGTTAGAGAGTACGCTTGTGCATTTTAGCTAATCGCTTCGCGTTCCGCATTACGGCTGTTGTTGGCATCTTTGCGAATTTGCTTGCTGCGTAGCTGTCCGCAGGCCGCATCAATGTCAACTCCGTGCTCCAGCCGAACACTACAGCTAATGCCTTGTTTTTTCAGAACATCATAGAAGCCAGTGATCGACTCCGACTCACTCCGCTGATATTGACTATGCTCATCCACCGGATTGTACGGAATCAGGTTCACGTTCGCCAGATTACGGCGATGGCCCACCAGCTCAGCCAGTTCGAGCGCATGCTCCTTACCGTCATTAACATCCTTCAGGAGGATGTACTCTAGCGTAATCCGACGATTGGTTTTGTCCAAATAATAATCAATCGCCTGCATGAGCTTCTCAATCGGGATCGCCCGATTGATCTTCATAATGCGGGTACGAATCTCATTATTCGGAGCATGGAGGGAGATCGCAAGGTTGACGTGCAGATCCGAATCTGCAAATTCAATGATTTTATCAGCAAGACCACTGGTGGACACAGTAATATGCCGTGGCCCAATCGCCAGTCCTTTGTGATCCTTAATGACCCGAATGAAATCGGACAGGTTCACAAAATTATCAAACGGTTCGCCAATGCCCATTACTACGACATGACTAACCCGGTCGCCCGGACGTTCCTGGTCCAGATACAGCTGCACCTTCATGATTTGTCCTACAATTTCACCACTGGAAAGGTCACGACTCTTCTTCAACAATCCGCTCGCACAGAAGCTGCATCCAATGTTGCAGCCCACCTGTGTTGTCACACATACGGAAAGCCCAAACTTGTGCCGCATCAGTACCGTCTCTATTAGATTACCATCCTGCAAGCGGAACAAAAACTTGACCGTCCCGTCTGCTGATTGTTGCTTCACGTGCTCTTCCAGGGTTTCGATAGAGAAGTGCTCTGCCAACAGGCGAGTACAATCCTCATGAACCTCCGTCATCGCCGCAAAATCAGTAATCCGTTTGCGGTACAATGCGTCCCATACCTGCAATGCCCGAGATTTTTTATGTCCATGCTCCATGAGCCATGCTGCCAATTGGTCTAGCGTTAATCCATAAATGGATTCCTTTTTCATGTTCGATCCTCTTTTCACAAACGTTAAAATTCGTATTTCTATATATAAACCCTAGCCATCACGACTCGTCTCAACTATCATTGCATCATAGCATGTTTGAGCGCTCTGCGCTATTCAAACACTTCTTTTATTGTCCCAAATTTTAATTATGAACACAAGGGGGCAGGCTGATGAAATCCTGTCCAATAACAGCACGCAAAGACAGGATGATGGACACCGTGAATGATATGATTACAACCAAGGAAGGTGATGGGGTTGGAATGGTTGGTTCGGATCAAGAACGCACTTGATCTAATGGAAGAGAGAATGCAGCAGCCCCTCGATATCGATGAAATTGCAAAGGCGGCCTACTCGTCTCCCTTTCATTTTCAACGGATGTTTTATATGCTGACTGGCGTTACGGTGGCAGAATATGTGCGCAAACGTCGATTGACCCTGGCTGCTCAGGAGTTGAGTCTTTCTACCACCAAAGTACTGGATGTTGCGTTCAAATACGGATATGATTCCCCCGAATCTTTTTCTAAAGCGTTCCGAAAGGTACACGGTATTTCTCCCTCTGAGGCCAGAAACCCGGGAGTGAACCTGAAAGCCTTTCCGCGCATCACCTTCCACCTATCGCTGAAGGGAGACCAGGAAATGGATTATAAAATTGTAGAGAAGGCGGCGTTTACGGTCATTGGGAAGTCCATTCAAGTTACTACTAAAAACGGTGATAATCTTCGGGAAATCCCAAAATTCTGGGATCAGCTTAACGCAGATGGCACATCAGATCGCATTCATGCCTTGGGGACAGGCGACGATATACTCGGTATATGTCTAGACATGAAGCATGGTGAGGAGACGTTTAGCTACCTTATCGCCGCAGAGGGTAACGAAGACGTAGCAACCTCGAACGGATTAGAAGCCAGAACCATCCCGGCTGCAACCTGGGCCGTGTTTACATCCATCGGCCCTATGCCGCACTCGATCCAGAAGGTATGGCAAAGAATTTACCAGGAATGGTTCCCTGCCAGCAATTATGAGCATTCAGGCGGTCCCGAGCTGGAAGTGTATACTATGGGGGACGCTCATGCAGAGGACTACCGAAGTGAAGTATGG
This sequence comes from Paenibacillus sp. ALE2, assembly GCF_054113385.1. Taxonomy (NCBI): domain Bacteria; kingdom Bacillati; phylum Bacillota; class Bacilli; order Caryophanales; family Paenibacillaceae; genus Paenibacillus; species Paenibacillus sp. ALE2. The sequence continues at coordinate 1,730,232 of NZ_CM134213.1, read as the reverse complement.
ATTCCGATTACGAAAAAATAAACATTCGGACCGGCTGCCTACTGCAGTCGGTTTGATATCGTATGCTCAGGACAATTGTCCAAGCTCCTTTTTTAACACAGAATATAGCTTTGAGCTTGCCAGCTTCAGCGGTGCCTCGGTTGCTTTACACAGAAGACCAAGGGTCATATCGATCAGGCTGCCGCTTAATTCCCTGACCACTGTTCCTGCCGGGACAGGATCGACCAGAATTTGTGGCACCAGGGCAATCCCCAATTCGCATTCCACATAAGATTTCAGTGCTGTCATGCTGCCAATTTCCATCGTGTCTAGCATGGTTATTCCATGTTCCTTCATGACCATTTCAAGTTTGCGCCGATAAGGACAGATAGACGACGTAATAAGTAGTCGGTGTCCTTGTAAATCTACAGGTTCAATGTACTCCTTTTGTGCAAGAGGGTGCTGTTCAGGCATCAAAACTACAAAGTTCTCCTTAAATAAAGGTTCAAAATATAGCGCTGAGCCCAAATCCGGAGCAGAGCATAATGCGATGTCCACATCCCCTTGGAGAATACGCTCGCTTAATGTAGGGGTATTCCCAAACTCCACAGAAACCCGAATGAGAGGATAATGGGTTAAAAATTGTTTTAAAATTTCAGGTAGACGATAACTGGCAGTTGGTTCGGTCACTCCTATACGAATGTCACCTGCGGTTCCCCTTTGCAGGTTCTCCATATTTTCCTGCAATTGCTCCATATCTTTTACAATGTGCAGACTTTGTTCATAAAACATCCTGCCTGCTGCAGTTAGCTTTATTTTCTTGCCCCGTTCAATCAGTTGAACTCCTAGATCGGATTCCAGCTTCTGTATTTGCATCGTCACGGTGGATTGTGCATAATTCAGCGCTTCCGCTGCACGCATAAAACTCCCGTAATTCACAATCATCTGAAATGTTTTAAGTGCTTTAATATCCATTCTCTTACTCCCAAGTCGCTTGTTTAATTCAATTTTATTGAATTCAAAATTCATTTAATTCAATTATACAAAATATAATACATTCTCTACAATGATCTATATCAGTTTGTATTATTTGGGTCACACAAAACTAGCGAGTTGGATAAGGAGCGAATATACATGAATTTATATCAAAAAGTAGCACTGGTTACAGGTGGCGGCACAGGAATTGGGAGAGCGATATGTATGGAGCTGGCGGACCGAAAGACTACAGTCGTCGTAAACTATTCCCGCTCTAAAGACGATGCAGAGGAAACTGTACGTATGATACTTGAGCAGGGAGGACGTGCAATTGCATTACAAGCAGATGTTTCCCGAGATCAGGAAGTTCGAGCGATGATCGAGCAGATTGTTCAGCAATACGGCACAGTTGATGTGCTGGTGAATAACGCCAGCATTACACATCATATTCCGATGGACGATCTAGAGGCCGTTACAGAAGAAGTGTGGAATGATCTCTTGGATGTCAATGTGAAGGGCATGTTTTACTGTGCCAGAGCTGTAGCTCCTTATATGAAGCATAGTCAACAAGGAGCTATCGTCAATCTGGGGAGTATAGCTGGACATACAGGGCTAGGTTCCTCACTACCCTATGCAGTATCCAAAGCAGCCGTCCACGGGCTGACCAAGTCGTTAGCACGTTCACTGGCACCTGATATTCGAGTTAATTGTATCGTGCCAGGCGCGGTGGCGACCAGATGGTGGGCAGGTAGGGAAGAACAAATGAAACAACTGGCTCCTCATCTGCTGCTACAGCGCATTTCCACGCCTGAGGATATTGCCAGCATGGTCTGCTCTGCCCTCGAACAGGAAGCCATGACAGGCCAGATGATTACGGTAGACAGCGGACAAACGCTATAAAGATGCTGAGCTTCTAGGTAAAAAACAAGCCGCCTTCTTAGACAGAAGGTGGCTGTTGAGCTATCGTATACCGTCGTTAACTACGTTTTTGCCTAATGATGTTCCCACACTTGTACCCTTCACAAATTTAACAAATAAATAGCGAACAAGTGGCCCTACAATGCAGAGCTGTAGAGGAAGAGCAAACACAATATTCTTAACAACTAAAGACAAGTAATTTTTAAATAATGAGCCTCCCGAAAGACTATTAAAAAAGTAAGCCGTTCCCAAACCATAAAGTGACATACAAAGAACCATACCCATGACCATACAACATGAAAGGGATAGAATTACAAATATCTTTTTGGATTTGTCGTACGGTAACGAGAAGGCTATCTTCTTGGCTACGGGACCGACAATACATAATTCCAATACGAAAGCAGTAATAAAACATAAAATAAATTGAAGAAGCATTGCTTTTAGAGATATGGTGCCAATCAAGCCATTTGTATATAGATTATACAATGTCATGAAAACGACCATCCCCAAGCACATCATTAAACCAAAATAAAAATTTTCTTTCTTCGTTGTTGGCAATTCCATCGTCCCTTCTTTTGCTTTGCTAATTATATAAATAGTCCAACCCCTCACATAAGTGAACAATCTGTGAACGCTTCGATAAGTACCTGCTTCAGAACACAAAAAAGGCATCGTTCATTCAACGATACCTTGCATGTTTCAGTTATATTCCTCAATGATCTGCTTTTAAATCTAAGCCAAATCTCTTCAGCTCAATAAAAATACCTTCCAGGCGCTTCCCTTTTTCCGTTAACGAATATTCAACCCGCGGGGGAACCTCCGGATAAACCTTTCTTTCTAATAGACCGTTGTCTTCGAGCTCCCTTAGGCGCAGAGAAAGCGTCTTGGGACTAATTCCTTTCATGGATTTCTGAAGCTGGCTGAATCTCAGTGTTCCTTCGATCAGAAGGTCACGAATAATTAAAAAGGTCCATTTGGTTCCGATTAAATCAAGCGTTTGGGCAATAGGGCACGGCTGACCTGGTATTCCTTTCGTCAATTCAATAGGTTCTGGGACATGCATAGGAACTCCCTCCACAAAAAAATCTTCTAAACCCAATGGTATCACAATAGTTCCCTTTAGGAAACTATATGAATTAAATATCACTACTTCCATAAATGAACTTACTACATATACAATATCGTCGTAGCCAATAACGTTTTCTCTACTACGAGGAGGTGAAGAGTTGAAAAATATATTAATCATTAATGGTCACCAAAAGTATGACTCTTCTGAAGGAAATCTGAACCAAACATTGATGGACCATATGGTGCGTCTCTTAAGCGAAGAGAACAAAGTTAAGACAACGTCTGTTCAGAATGGTTATACCATCAGCGAGGAACAGGAAAAATTTATCTGGTCGGATGTGGTCATTTACCAAACACCTATCTATTGGTTCAGTGTTCCTGGATTATTAAAAACCTATATGGATGAGGTCTATGCCTACGGTGTATTCTTCACGGGTTCTCGCACATATGGGGGCGGAGGTTTATTAACCAATAAGAAATATATGTTATCGACGACCTGGAATGCTCCAGAAAAAGCCTTTAATGATCCAACTCAATTTTTTAAGGGCAATGGCCTAGAGGCAGCACTCCGTCATTTGCATTCTGCACATGCATTTCTCGGTATGGAGCCCTTAAAAAGCTTTGCATGCTACGACGTCATTAAAAACCCGAATATATATCAGTTTATTACTGATCTCGCAGTTCATTTGAAAGACGTATTCCATGAGTAACAAATCCAGCTAAACTATAGGAGGGATTCATTTGCAAAACCAAAAGATTGTGATTATAGGTGGAAGTTCAGGTATTGGTTTAGAAACAGCTAAGCAAATCATTTCGTTAGGAGGAGAAGTGATTATTGCCAGCCGCTCTGAAGATAAATTGCACAAGGCCAAAGAGATGCTGGGCCCTCGTGCAACAATATATGTGCTGGACACGACAGATGAGCAGCAGGTAAAGTCTTTCTTCGAAAAAGTGGGCTCCTATGACCATCTTGTAGTGAGCGCGGCAGAAACATCAGGTGGATCATTCCTTCAATCGGAAACGACAGATGCCCGCAAACTATTCGAAAATAAGTTCTGGGGCCAGTATTATGCAGCTAAATATGGGTCTTCCCAACTCTCAACCCAGGGTTCCATTACCTTATTTTCAGGAGTGGTGGCATACAAACCGATGGTCGGGTCCTCAGCACTTGGGGCTGTGAATGCAGCAGTTTCGAATCTTGGTCAGACTTTGGCGTTAGAGCTTGCTCCTATTCGCGTGAATGTCGTCTCCCCTGGCATTATTGATACACCTTCCCGCAGTAAAATGTCTGAAAACACGCGTAATCAATTCTATGGTACGGTGGCGAATAGGCTTCCTGTGAAACGAGTTGGACTTGCGGAGGATGTGGCACGAGGCGTATTTTATTTGATTGAAAATCAGTTTGTGACCGGGACAGTCCTCCATGTGGATGGCGGGCACATTTTAACATAAAAGCTTTGGCTAAGATCGATCAGTCATACAACAAAAGGAGGAGAACGCTCCCGCACCTCTGCTTGGGCGTTCTCCTCCTTATCTTATTCATAAATGATTTAAAACACTTTATCCTAATGATGATGAATACGACGTTTGTTTCTCAAAATGTTGCGAATCATCTTATGATTAGGGAGCTGCCTGAATAACATATGTCCTGGATGCGGATTGGCCTCAATAATCCAGATTTGACCGCTCTTTTCAATAGCAAGATCGATGCCCAGCTCGCGAACCGGATGATTTTGGTCAATCGTGTCGGCAATGATTCTAGAAAGCTCAATGACCTGGTCCAAAATCTCTTTCATTTTCGCTCTGTCATTTTTAAAAACCCTTAAAAGCACTTTGGACAACGGCGCCGCATGTCCTCCCTTCCGATAGTTGGTAACGACCTTTCGAGGTGCAGCGACACGGCCGGTTATCCCTGAAATGACCCATTCCGATTCTGGCTTCTGCATATACACTCTGGCATCAAAAATTGAACCTTTGTACTTGGCTAACTTAAGTCCTTGCTGTACCAAATAACGACGATGAGGTCTCCGATAGCTTCTAATTGCTCTTCTTACAGCGTGGGATCTAACGACTCTGCGACTGGAGCCGCAACGAACCTCATATCTCCTCCCTACCTTTTTCGCGCGTATGATGCCGGTTCCTCCACTGCCATAATTAGGCTTGATAAAGACAGTGCGGTAGGTATCCAGCATCCGTAAAGTCCTTGCATTCGTAATCCAGCGGGTTTCGGGCAAGTGCGAGCGTAAAATGGGATGTTGTTGCATTTCCTTGTATTGAATCATCTTTCCAATGGGCACGAATATCCCTCGATTCTGTTGGGTTTTTGCACACACTACATGAATATGCATCTATATTCTATCTTGGTAACGGCGAATGCCACAGTTTGCTATGTAAGAGGTAAATCTCCTACTCTCTCTAAGCCAAGTCTTCTTTGATTTCAAAGAGTGAGAGAGGGGTACTATGGGTCTTTACATGACGCCATTATTGTAAATACCTATAAAGTTAATCCCAATAATATATTGGACCAATAACAATTCTAGATATATGATGTATTAAAAAATAACGCGAGGAGGAACGATAGCATGTCTGTTTATGATTTTCAAGCAACCTCAATTAACGGGAAACCGATTGAATTGTCAGACTATAGAGGTAAAGTTCTCCTTATTGTAAACACTGCCAGCATGTGTAGCTTCTCCAGCCAATTCGCTGATCTGCAAAAGCTCTATGAAAGACAGAGAGAACAAGGTTTTGAAATCCTTGCTTTTCCTTGTAACCAATTCAATGAAAAAGAGCCGGGTAGCAATTCGGAGGTTCAGGGAACTTGTCAAATTAAGCATGGAGTAACCTTCCCATTATTTGAGAAGACGGAGGTAAGAGGCTCTTCCCTTCATCCTTTATTTCAATATCTGACCCAACAGGCACCGTTTCAAGGCTTCGATACCCAGGCCAAAGACGGTCAATGGATGAACGATTTCTTGCAGAATAAATATCCAGAAATATACGTTGGCGACGGTATCAAGTGGAATTTTTCCAAATTCCTGATTGATCGCGGCGGCTATGTAAAAGCCAGATTTGAAGTAACAACGGCAACCTGTGCTATTGACCCTGTCATCGAATCGCTCTTGTAGTTTTCCTGGTCATTTCTTTAGATTCTTAAAAAAAAGAGTATCAAATGACAAAAACGTATATTTGTCATTTGATACTCTTTGTGTTATCCTGACTTCAAGGAGGTGACTCACACGGTAAGTCAACCGTGTCTCTATGGAAAAATCCTCAGATATACTGACCAAGGAACAGATTCTTATCGCTACAGAAGACACCCTTAGACGTTTTGGTGTAACCAAAAGCTCCGTGACGGATGTTGCCAAAGTGTTAGGAGTAAGTCACGGCACTATTTACCGACACTTTAAAAGTAAAGCCGAGCTTCTTGAAGGCGTGACCGAAAAATGGCTAAATGAAAAGATTATCGATCCGTTAACGGAGATATGCCAGGATTCATCTGTGCTAGGAATATCGCACTTAAAACGGTATATACAGACCTTGGTCGAACTTAAGCAGTATTATGCCCGCGATGACGAGGAAATGTTCGAGATGTATACCCGGGTCACCGAGCAAGCCGCGGATTTAATCGACCAACATATCGCCCACATTGTGGATCAGCTCGCTGATATTATTGTGCGCGGGGGTATCACAGCGGATCAGCCGCCCCAACTGGCGCGTACGCTTTTCTATGCCACAGCCCGTTTTCATCATCCCGCACATGCTTATGAATGGAAGAATCCGACGATTGATCAGGAGTTTGCAGAAGTGTGGATACTTTTAGAAAAAGGGATATCTTAAAATATATAGAAAGAAGGCCAAACACATATGAAGCATTTGGAAGGGAAAATAGCGATTATCACTGGCTCCTCCAGGGGAATTGGACGTGCCATTGCCGAGCAGCTGGCTAATCTAGGTGCTGGTGTAGTCGTCAATTATGCCAGTAGTCCGGACAGAGCTAAAGAAGTGGTAGCAGGCATTCTTCAAAAAGGCGGAAAGGCCATAGCTCTCCACGCTGATCTGAGCAAGATGGGCGATATTGAAGCCTTATTTACAAATACGATTGCTGAATTCGGCAAAGTGGATATTCTGGTTAACAACGCCGGGCTGATGATTACCAAACCTCTGGCTGAGGTGACCGAAGCTGATTTTGACCAACAATTCGCACTGAATGTAAAAGGTACTTTCTTTGCCTGTCAGCAAGCGATGAAATACATGGAGAACTACGGAAGAATCGTGAATCTGTCCACGTCCGTGATCGGACAAATGTTTCCGGCTTATAGCGTATACGCGGGTACGAAAGGCGCAGTGGAGCAATTTACCCGTCAGCTGGCCAAGGAGTTCGGAAGCAGGCAAATTACGATCAATGCCGTGGCTCCCGGCCCTGTCAACACAGAGCTTTTTCAGGCAGGAAAAACAGAGCAACAGATCGAAGGCATGAAGAAAATGAATGCTATGGGTCGTCTCGGTGAACCGGAAGATATCGCTGATGTGATTGAGTTTCTGGTCAGCGCTAAATCGCAGTGGGTTACCGGACAGACCATCCGCGTGAATGGCGGATTCATCTAAAAGCTGGAATACATGAAATGGAGGCTATACACGTTCATGATATTACACAAAGGCGAGACCTTATTTCGACAAGGGGAATCAGGCCCCTTATATCACTTAAAGAGCGGCTTGTTAAAAATTGTCCGAGTCCATGAAGACGGCTCGCAAATTTTAGTTAATGTAATTGTGCCCGATGAAACCATCCCGCACCACTCCCTCATCAGTCCCAATCCCTATTATGGTACCGCGATGGCGCTGGTCACCTCTGAGGTTGAGGTTCTGTCGCAAAAAGAATGGTACCTGAAGCTAGAGCAAGACCCGGCTCAATGTCGAGCCATTGCTTTGCAGCTACAGGATAAGCTGCGCATGATGCAGCAACGAATTGACCAGCTCACGGAGGTATCGCCTGCCGAGAAGCTTCGGAAGCTTCAACACTGGTTCCACTCCTACATCGCACCCGCTACGTTAACAGACGTACTGACGCAAGAGGAAATCGGACAGTTCATCGGGCTACGCCGGGAAACGATTAACCGGCTATTGCGTGCTTCAGGCGCTCCATCTGCGAAAGATGGTGACGATAATGCATCTCGATGAGTCTAAACCACTCTCCCGCATTCAACGCGCCAAATCCGGGATGAGGAGAAGTAGACGACCCTGTTGATTTCTCAACGGTTGGCTCAATCTCTCTCATTTTACGGATCACCACGTTTAATCCTTCTGCAATCTCTTCTTTGCTCGTCGGTTGGGGGGGAGTATACTGCGGAGATGGTGGGACTTGAATACGTATGGGTGGATAGCTTCCCAAGTTAAATGCGGTTGTGCCCGCCTCCGTTTTAGTCCCTTTTTCCCCATTAGACTGTAGACAAAGCTCTATGTTCCTAAGATGCATATAAAGAGCAGAGTTCACCAAATGAAGATACATTTGTCCAAGCGACCATTGTCCCTCCTGCGGTGTGTACTGCAATTGCTCCAGGGTAAAGCTGTCCAATTCAAGAAGATAGTGCTGTGCCGTTTCTTCAAAACGCTGTAATGTTTCGCTTGTATTCATATAGTAAATGCCCCTCTCTATCAAAGTAGCTTTACTATACAAGAATGCTACTGACAGCATTATGTCAGTAGCATTTCAACATTTTTTCCACTTCTGTCCGGACACGCTCGCGAAGCGATTCAGGCTCCAGCACCACCACGTCTGCACCCCATCCAAGTATCCATGATAGTAACTCCTCTGGCTGTCTGACACGAAAGAGTACATGCAGTCCATCTGCATGCTCCTCCATGGACTCCATGTAAAAATGGTTCGCTTCCTTCACTTTATCTACAATATTCGAATTGGCTTGTATGCGGACATTTACATGGCGGTCATCGGGTTGTTTATAATCCTGCAAATTAAAATCACTAGGCAACTGATAGCTATCCTCCAGCATGATCAGATCGTCCATACGCGACAAACGGAAATGGCGCAGCTGCTGCCGCAATTCGCATTGTCCAATCAAAACCCACGAACCATGAAGCAGCACAAGACCATAGGGGGCGACCACACGCACACTTTGGCGATTCCCGTCAGCCTCTGGCAATTTTTTGGAGTAGCTAAACCGAATCTTCCGTTTGTTCAATACAGCGATGCGCAGCGTTTCCAAATACGTTTTCTCTCTCTGGTCTGCCCCTTTACCCACCGCCAGCAGTCTGATGGTCGTCCGCACCTGAGAAACTTCCCTACGTACGCTCTCTGGTAAAATGGCTTCAATTTTTCTGCGTGAAGCTTGTGCCTTCATGCCATAGTCTGTATCAAATTTTTGTTCGACAAAATCTGCTCCGATTAGCAGTGCCACAGCCTCTTCTACAGTAAAGCTTACAGGGGGCAGGAAGTATCCCTCCATCAAGGAGTATCCAATGCCCGGTGCCCCTACAATCGGCACGCCCGATTCGCTTAAAGCCTGAATATCCCGATAAATCGTTCTCACACTTGTTTCGAAAATCGCCGCTAAATCCTCGGCCCGTAAAATATCGTTACGTTGTAACTCTAGCAAAATGGCCAGCAACCGGTCGGTTTTGTTCATACTACATCGCCCCGTCCTTGAAAGGATCTAAATGCACGAATTTAAAAGAGCAATAAGAGCAGTGCACGACTGCGGCTTATTGCTCTTTTGTCATAAAGCAGTTGCTTCTTTATTTAAAAAACACTTTTTCAACGTTATATTTAGCCTTTTGCGAATTGATGATGTAGGTTTCATAAATTTCACGATCTACCGCATCTTCCACAATACAGACCTCAATAATCGCCACTTCGTTCCGATTGGCCTTGATCGGCGATACGTTATCTTCAAAATGCTTTTTGATTCTTGGTCTTAGCTTTCTTGCCTTACCAACGAACAGCAATTCCTCCTGTGCGTTGTAAAACATAAAGATACCAGCCTTATCTCTAGGAATCAGGTGGAAATCTGTAAATCCGTAAATATGGCTGAGCTCAGGGTTAACCTGTTTGGTAATCGTGATATCCGGAGTTGGAATCGTTATATTAATCACTATGTCACTTCCTCATTCTATATAGGTGTAAATACTATCACAAATATGAAGGTAACACCATTCCATAAAATTATGGAGCGTCTCCCGGGATAGGCTTCGTCAATCTCCCCGCCGTTCTTTCGAGTGTCCAGACAAGTCCCCCTATGGCAAGGGTGGCGATGACCGCCATAATTGCTGATCCGCCGGCATGCAGCAGCAGCACGGGAACCCACAGCAGTCCAAGTATACGATGGATGGTTCGCATCCACTTGTTACGTACCTTATTAATATAGAAGCCGTACCCGGAGATCGCCAGTATAATAGCAAAGGCTGCCAGTCCGGAAAAGGTTTTGTGATCTTGAAATTTGGTAATCAGGAAATAGACACCGTGAATGGCAATAAGAATCAAGGTCGCCCAACCCAGCAGTTTATGCAAGGAGTGAAACAACTTTCCGGCCTTTCGAACCAACATGGACGGTGATCTCAATTTCTTCTTAAACCAGAACCAACAGAAAGTGGCCGCTCCAAGAAAAACGGAGATCGTACCCAAGGTATTAAATATTTCCCCGTTACCCCCACCACCTTTTCCGCTGGGACGTCCGCCCATGTGCTCTGGTACATTGCCTCCCGGAGGTCGCATGCCAGGCTTGCCGCCGGAAACGGAGGACATGTAGTAATAGTAGATTAGGAGTAGAGCTGCTACCGTAACTGCAATGATTGCCGGAATCCAAACCGTCTTTTTCGTCTTTGTTTTCATTAATTATGCATCCTCCCCGGGAAAATTGCCTTGATTGTACCCGGTCAAGCTGAAAACAAAATTAACGCTAGCTGAAAGTATTCCTTTTCATGAATATAAAAACACATTATCTACTATGCGAGTAGGTTGGTTTCCGTTACAATATGTCAGTGTGATTCTGGCATCGGCAGATTGACGCGTACTTGAATATTATTGGAGGCTTCTATTTTTTCATGCAAAATGAATCTCATTCTAACGTAAAAATCATAACGGCCGATCCGAGCGCGATCGGCCTGTTTGGCTTGGCCATTGTAACGCTTGTAGCTTCATCCCAAAAGCTTGGTCTCACTGATGGCTTGAGCTTTATTATTCCTTGGGCTATTTTCCTTGGTGCCTTTGCACAGCTGTTTGCCTGCATTCAGGATGCAAAGCATAACAACACCTTTGGCATGACGGCATTTGGTGCTTACGCCTTCTTCTGGTTAGCCGTAGCTAGTAGCTGGATGATTAAAATGGGCGTATTCGGCTCAGAGCTGGCATCAGCGGTGGATGGCAGACAGCTCGGCTTTGCCTTTGCCGGCTATCTGATCTTTACGCTCTTCATGACCATTGGAGCCATGGAGACGCACAAGGTTCTATTTTTTATTTTTGTGTTGATTGATTTTCTATTCCTCGGCCTTAGCTTCGATGCATTCGGCATCGCCCCAGAGGTGTTCCATACCATCGCTGCTTATGCTGAGATGGGCATTGGTTTACTCTCGCTGTACGGCACAGGAGCTGCCGTTCTGAATGCTCATTTTGGCCGTACATTCCTGCCCGTAGGACAGCCTTTCGGCATATTCAAACCACGTCCTTAGTTGCATATGTATATCTCCAAAGCCGCCTTACGCGCCGATCCGCGTTAAGGACGGCTTTGTTTGTTTATCATGCTGGGATTAGTGAATATAAAAGCTCATAATGATAACAATATACATAAATTGTAATCAAAGGGGTATTTGTAAAAATGACACGAGCCGAGCATCGTACGACCTTACCGCAATTTCCAGAATCGTATTGGTTAGCTTCAACCGACGTCCCCAACTTTCCTAAGCTTAATGAGGATATTCAGGTGGATGTTGCTATTGTAGGTGCGGGGATCACGGGTATTACCACTGCTTATTTACTTTCCAAAAAAGGACTAAACGTCGCAGTCGTCGACGCAGGGCGGATACTTCATGGAACGACAGGCCATACGACCGCCAAAATTACCGCACAGCATGATTTGATCTACAGCGAGTTTCTTTCACATTTTGGCAAGGAGAAAACCCGGCTCTATTACGAAGCCAACCGTGATGCTCTTGAATTCATCAGACAAACGGTAGAAGAGTATCATATTGATTGTCAATTTACAGAAGAAGATGCCTATGTTTATACAAGTGCAGATACGCATGTGGAAAAAATCGCCGACGAGTATAAAGCTTATAAGGAACTTGGCATCCCGGGAAGTTATGTAGAACAGACACCTCTGCCTTTCTCAACTAAAGCAGCTATTATGATGGAAAACCAGGCTCAGTTTAATCCGGTTCCTTTCTTAAGGTATTTGGCAAATCAAGTCATTCGGCAAGGCGGGAAAATCTATGAACAGACCACCGTTGTGGGTGTGGATAAAGGAAACCCTGCCATCATTAAAACAAGCGACGGGCATAAAATTACCTGCAACCATGTCGTATCCTCCTCTCATTTTCCGTTCAATGATCCCAACAGTCTTTATTTTGCACGATTGCATGCCGAACGTTCTTATGTACTAGCGGTCAAGACGGACAAAACCTATCCGGGTGGTATGTACCTAAGTGCAGAAACCCCCAAACGTTCGCTTCGCTCTGTACTGATAAACGGTGAACCGATGGTCATCGTCGGTGGCGAAGGCCACAAAACGGGTCAAGGAATCTGCACATTTCAATACTATGAAGCCTTAGAAAAGTTCGCAGAGCAAACATTTGGATTAAAGGAAATCGTCTATCGCTGGTCGGCCCAGGACCTGTATTCGTTAGACAAGCTCCCTTATATCGGGCAGGAATTAGCCGATGTTCCTAACATCCTCTTGGCTACGGGTTATAGAAAATGGGGGATGACCACAAGTGTCGCAGCGGCTTTATTAAATACGAATCTGATTACCAGAAAGGAAAGCCCGTATCAGGATCTTTTCTCCCCTTCAAGATTTCATGCGGACCCCGACATTAAAACATTTGTGACACAAAATGCGAATGTAGCTAAACACTTGATTGCCGGGAAGCTGGGAATCAGCCACAAAAAAGCCGAAGAACTCCAGCAAGACGAAGGGGCAGTCATTCGGCTGAATGGCAAAAGGGCAGGCGCTTACCGAGATTTACAGGGGACACTGCACCTAGTGGACACAACGTGCACCCATATGGGCTGCGAAGTTGACTGGAACGAGGCGGAAAGAACATGGGATTGCCCATGTCATGGCTCTCGCTTTTCATATCAAGGCGAAGTAATTGAAGGACCCGCTAAAAAAGCACTTGGCAAGGTTGAAGCCGAATAGAACGATCCTTTCGGAATAAACCTAGTTATGCTGGACAACATACCTTCGAGAATCATAAAAGAAAGGTGATCCTATGATAAGCCAACAACCTTCATTAGCGGCGCATGAGTCCCTAGAGATCCATGAAGTGCTTAACTTCAAAACGTTATGTTTAGCCAAGTCCAAATTAATGCAGGGCTTAGTATTCGATCAAGAGCTAAAGGATTTAATGGAAAAAGATGTTCAGCAATCTATTCAGGCTGTTGCTGATTTGCAAGCAATCTACGCTAAAGCACCGTTTCAAGCACCTGTTCCTGACTCCCGTCCAACACCAATTTTAAATTGAGGTGAATGATGTGACACCTAGCCAGACCCAGTCCGCCAAAATGGATTATGTGGACCCAAAAAACTCATTAAATATGCCCGAAATGGCAGACACGACACTTGCAATGGATTTTCTGGTTCGCGTCAAGGAAGGGGTTCGGAACACAGCAGTAGCTTTAACAGAAACCGTCTCTACCGATGCCAGGACCCTATTGCGCCATCAACTGCATCAAGGTATCGCGCTTCATCAGGAAATTACTGAACTGATGGTACGAAAAAAATGGTTCCATCCCTATGATTTGCAAAAGCAATATCAATTGGATCAACTGTCAGCCAATAAGACGGTGGACATTAGCAAGATGAAACTGTTCCCAGACGATACCACACGCAAAGGTATGTTTGACCGCACGCCGGACGAACATATTGGAGGGAAGCAGGCATGAAGGCAGTGACCTACCAAGGTATCAAAAATGTTGTCGTTAAAGACGTTCCGGACCCACGTATTCAAAAAGCCGATGATGCGATTGTCAGACTGACAACAACCGCTATTTGCGGTTCAGATCTGCATCTCATTCATGGAATGATTCCGAATCTACAAGAGAATTATGTAATTGGGCATGAGCCGATGGGGGTTGTAGAAGAAGTCGGCAGCGGCGTGACTAACTTGAAAAAGGGAGATCGCGTGATCATTCCGTTCAACATCGCGTGTGGTGAATGCTTTTACTGTAAAAACCAATTGGAAAGCCAATGTGATCATTCGAATGAAAATGGAGAGATGGGCGCCTTTTTCGGCTATTCAGGAACAACTGGTGGATATCCGGGTGGACAAGCTGAATATTTACGTGTGCCTTTTGCCAACTTCACTCACTTCAAAATTCCGGAGAGTTGCGAACATCCTGACGAGAAGCTTTGCCTGATTGCTGATGCTATGACTACTGCATTTTGGAGCGTCGATAATGCCGGAGTGAAAGCTGGGGATACTGTCATTGTTATAGGCTGTGGGCCAGTAGGTCTATTAGCGCAAAAGTTCGCCTGGTTCAAAGGGGCAAAACGAGTCATTGCGGCAGACTATCTGGATTATCGTCTGCAACACGCAAAGCGCACCAATCATGTGGAGATCGTGAATGTGGAATCGCAAGAAAACGTCGGCAACTACCTGAAGGAGATGACCAAAGGAGGCGCGGACGTAGTTATTGACTGCTCCGGCATGAGCGGCAAAATGTCTCCGCTGGAATCCTTGGCTTCAGGTCTTAAACTTCACGGTGGAGCTTTGGGAGGCTTAGTCATAGCTACACAGGCTGTCCGCAAAGGGGGTACCATTCAAGTTACCGGGGTATACGGCGGTCGATATAACGGTTTTCCGATGGGAGATATTTTTCAGCGAAATGTTAATTTGCGTACGGGACAGGCTCCTGTTATTCACTATATGCCTTACATGTATGAGTTGATAGATACGGGGAAGGTTGACCCTGGTGACGTTGTCACACACGTCATTCCACTAAGCGATGCTAAACGCGGATATGAAATTTTCGATACCAGACAAGACAATTGCATCAAAGTTGTACTTAAACCTTAACTATATATTGGACTGGAGGCAAATGTTATATGGTGTATGGCCTGCACGAAACACTTGAAGTCCATGAATTGTCAGCATTCAAAACAGTGTGTCTCACCAAGTCTAAAACAATGCAAGCATTGATCTCTGATCCGGTTCTCAAAGCTATTTTGCAAAAGGACGTTGACCTAACAACACGACAATTGCAAGAGCTGAGTAATGTTTTAAATCAAGCCTCGTCATCACAGGAGGTGGAGCAATGAATATACTCTTGGAGTATTTGACCGGACTCAATACGTTAACCGACCAAGTGATTGCTGCTGATTTTTTAAACACCGCCAAAAGCGGTGTGAGAAATTACGCTATGGCCATAACGGAAGCGGGAACTCCAGAAATTAAAGCTATGCTTACAAAACAACTGGATGAAGCTATCGATATGCATGAGCAAATTTCAACGTACATGATCGAACGTGGCTGGTATCACCCCTGGAACGTAAAAGAGCAGCTGTCGGTGGATCTGCAAAATATCAATACTGCATTGCAAGCTCCTGTTTTGTAAAAGGATGCCTTCGGCATTATACGAAGCACGTTCCTGCTTATATATAAAGTCCTTAAGCCGTCTTTCACGCCGATTCGTGTTAAAGACGGCTTAAGGGGTTATCTCGTGATTCTTATTATTCCGCTTGCCAATTTGGCATCCGCTCTGCCGGGTAACGAAGGCCGGCTGCCATTCCTTTAGGGATGATGGCGTTAATCGTCTCCATTTCTTCTGCGGACAAGCCCACATCAACTGCTCCTGCATTTTCCTCTAAATACGTGACCCGTTTGGTGCCGGGAATCGGTACAATTCCCTCTTGCGCAAGCAGCCAGGCCAAAGCAAGCTGAGAAGGCTTGACTCCTTTTTGAGCCGCAAGATCCTTAACATGCTGCACGAGATCCAGATTCTTTTGGAAATTCTCAGGCTGAAAACGCGGCACCGTGCGACGGAAATCATCTTCTGCGAAATCATCAAACTTCTGAATTTGCCCGCTCAAAAATCCGCGGCCCAGTGGACTGTAGGCCACAAATTCGATGCCCAGTTCCTTACATGTCGGTATCACTTCATCTTCTGCTTCCCGGCTCCATAAGGAGTATTCTGTCTGCAACGCTGTAATCGGGTGTACCTTGTGAGCACGTCTGATCAGTGCAGGAGACGCCTCGGATAGCCCAAGATAGCGAACTTTTCCCGCTTGAACCAGATCACTCATCGCCCCTACTGTTTCTTCAATAGGCACATTCGGATCGACCCGGTGCTGGTAGTACAAATCAATCACATCTACACCCAATCTTTGCAGGCTGCGATCACATGCCTGTTTTACATATTCAGGACGGCCACTAACACCCAGGAATCCCCCATCCTCTCCGCGCATAATGGAGAATTTGGTAGCCAACACCACCTCATCCCGGTGGCTCCGCAAGATTTGACTGATCAGTTTTTCATTTTTCCCCACACCGTAGACATCTGCTGTATCCCAGAAGTTGATCCCCAGCTCCAACGCACGATGAAGCGTTTTGATCGATTCCTGATCATCCAACTCACCATAATACTCGGACATTCCCATGCAGCCCAGACCCAGAGCAGATACTTGAAGGTCGCTGTTACCCAGTTGTTTCTTTTTCAATTTTATCACTCCCAATTTGTCAGAATAGTTACGTATTTCCTAATCACCACGTTACACCCCGTATGTTACTACTTAAAGTTAACTTTAAGTCAAGTGGTATCTCGTATATGACGTTTCAAATTTTTTTAGAAAAATTTGATTTCAAGGTTGTAAAAGGCCGCTGTAAATTTCCTATATATATGAGAAACGAATTATCGCGCGAGATTCTGTTTCAAAATCATCTAATTGGAGGTTTCCCATGCCAGCAAACTACTCTTACACCAAAACGTCTGATGGTTTCCATGTGATTATTACGCCAGCCTCGAATATTCAAAATAAAAATATTCGAAGCCGGATCACACAGCAAACCGACTACGGGATTAATGGGGGCTTCTTTTACCCTATCAGCACTACAACGCCACCGACTCAAGGTTTATCCATTGCGGTGACACCTAATAATACTCACGATATTAAGGCAAATGCCAAAGAGAATAGTCGGGGTACTGCATTTATTTTTACGGAAAGCAACAAAACAAAAATAGGAATTACCCGTACTTCAAGTGTGACGGATCTCAAAAAACAAATGGGAACGGCAATTAAGTACAAATCCATTATTAGCGGCGGTAGTCTATCACTGAAGAATGAGGAAGATGTTTGGCTCAAGGAGCTGAAAGAGATTGAAAATTTCGACTTGAACGGAACCTTGCGATACACCGAATCCATCGGACGGACAGGCTTGGGCTTCAAAGTCGTCAATAACATTTGGCAGGTCTACCTGGTTGTTCATGAAAATGCGACGCTGAAACAACTTCGCAACTATTTTATCAAGCAGGATTGCTTCGAAGCCATTCTTCTGGATGGTGGAGGCTCATCCGGCATTCAGGTCAAAAACTCGGCAGGCACCATGGTCAAATATGAGCAAACACGTTATATCTACAACATGGTAAAACTTATTAACATCCCCTAAGGCTTATGACGTGCTTCCATAGGAGTGAGGAGGCCTTATCGGCCTCCTCTACAAATCATCCAGCACAATAATTTCCAATGCTAGGAAAACAGGTGTTGCAGGGTACACATAGGAGACTTCAATCGGTTGCCCCACCTGTAATTCTGCTGGACGGATTAATTGCCTTTGCTGACCATCCATCTGCTTATAAATATGTGTATCTGGAACGGATATATAGACCGATTGAATAGGTTTTTCCGCTGGATCATCACTTTGGGGTAGTTCTCTAGTAAATTGAACAGGCCGTTCAAATCGGATCAAATAGTCCATGGTAGGGGCTGCTAAGGGTTGTTCTACTTCTTTTTTAATCCTTTCAATACTTTCGATCTTGGCACGCCCTGTATATACTGTTGTACTTTCCAGATGATCCAAGTCAAAAATAGATCGAACCACCGCTCCATTAGATTTGTTAACCGGCGTAGCCGATTCTTTTGTAGAACATGCAGGCAGTAAAGCTGCCGCAAGCAAGGCAAAAACAAGAGCAGAAGCTCTATTTTTCATAAGTGATCCTCCCGAATCTGGTTTAAAGAATATGTTCATTATTACGACGCAAACAGGAACAATTTGGTTGCTTTAATCTGTATTTATCTATTACATTCTGAAAGGTGTGCAATTATATGTTAAAAAAACTCGGTTTAGCAGTCCTCACTGCATCAACACTTCTAGTAGGAAGCTCTATTACGGCAAGCGCTGATTCTACTGTAAATTACGATCATTTGCTCTCGGCAGGGACCACTAACGCTTTTCTGGCCATGGAAGATGGATCTCCATTTTACGCAACGGGAAGTAACGGCAATGGCAAGCTCGGTGTAGGCAATGGCGGAGGGAATAATAAAACAAGTCCGATGCAAGCAGATGTATCTGACATCGCTATGATTGATGCTGGTGATTTGCACTCAACCTTGCTCAAAAAAGACGGAACGATATGGTCTTGGGGTTTTGCAAGTTACGGCGAACTAGGAACAGGGAACAAGCGGGATACGGCAAGAGTCCCTGTGAAAAACAAATATATTGATCATGTTAAGGAAGTGAGAGCGGGAGGTCAATTTACGCTTGCCCTCAAAAATGACGGAACCGTGTGGGCCTACGGAGAAAATAATTTTGGACAACTGGGCATTGGCACAAAAGGGGCTTCTGCCTTTTCCGTGAAACCTGTTCAGGTACAAGGCTTAGAAGATATTGTAGCCATTGACGCTGGTGATAGCTTTGGCGCGGCTCTAGACAAAAACAATCAGTTATGGGTATGGGGACGTGGCTTTGATGGCGCTCTGGGACAGGATGATAAAGAAAACCAGCTTACCCCTGTTCAATACCGAATTGATGATATCAAAAACTTTACCGCTGGAGCTGACCGCATTTATGTGTTAACGAATAGCGGAGAAGTATACGCTTCCGGTAGCAATACTTCGGGTAAGCTGGGGGATGGAACCTCTACCTTTAGAAGATCCCCCGTATTGATTAATATTTCCGATGTAAATAGACTGAAAGCAGGCAAAACCCAAACTTTCGCACTGAAAAATGACGGAACCCTTTGGGGGTGGGGAACCAATAATGAAGGACAAGTAGGTGATGGGACTGATGTGTTTTCGATTAAAGTCCCGACTCAGGTTGTAGATGAGATGAATACGCCTCTAACCGATGTAGTCGCTTTCAGTGCAGCAGGCAACCATTCGCATGCTTTGACAGCCGATGGAACAGTCTGGTCCTGGGGATTTAACAGAAATGGTGAACTGGGCATTGGCAATACCAAGGAACAATATGCTGCTACGAAAACGAATTTCCCGAATCCATTTTCCAAATAAGCTCCGTTCTCTCCAATTCAATCAGGGCAGGTTCAATCAACTGTCCTGATTGCTTTTTTATTTTCATATAGAACCTGCTTTATTATAAAAAAACTATTGTTATGTATGAACAGAAGCGCTTCGCGGCTTCTGAAAGACGGCGAGGAAATTCATTTACAGAGCTAAAGCCTCTTCCGTGATCTTTTTAATATCAATGGATGAAGGCGTTTCTTCCTTAACCATATCCGGCAGGATATTTTCCAAAAAATACTCAACGCATTTCAAATTAATATTTTTGATTTTTACAAGCGCATTGCGATACATCACGATAAATTCCTTTTCGGTATTCCCCCGCTGAAGCTCGGCAAACGCTTCATACACCTGATCCATTTTATCCGCTACTTCTAAAATTAAGCCTTCAACAGAATCATCTTTACCTTCTCTTAGCTGCTTGCGGAAAATTGCTTTAAAATCCTCGGGAATATTCTCTTCTATAAAATACTCAATCATACCCTCTTCAACTTGCTGGATTAATAACCGTAGTTCCTTGGAGGAATGCTTAACAGGCGTTTTAATGTCTCCAATAAAAATCTCGCCGTAATCGTGACTGCTGGTAATCTCGTATAGCTTTTTCCAATCAATATTGAGGCCGTTTCTCTCTTCGATATCAGCCAGGGTTTTGGCATATTGTACTACTTTCCAGGAATGAGCCGATACACTATGTTCCTCGAATTTAAACTTGCCTGGACAACGAATAATTCTTTCCAACTCATTTAGCGATCGAAAATAGGTGTGAATTCCCATCAATACATCCATCCTTTAACGGTATGAAATAGTAGATATAAACCAACTATAAACCTCAACTATTAACAGCAGATTATCGCAATATCAAGTTGATTCTTTCACATATAGCACATAAACAAATTTTGCTATACACTTTATATAAAAAAGTAAAAGTGGTGAATTCGTTGTTTAAAATCTTGCTGATTGAAGATGATGAAACTTTGTTCCATGAAATAAAGGACAGGTTAACTCAATGGGCCTATGATGTGTACGGCATCCGGGATTTTAGTAAAGTCATTCAAGAATTCACAACGATAAAGCCCGATCTGGTCGTGATTGATATTCAATTGCCGAAATTTGATGGTTTTCATTGGTGTCGAATGATTCGATCCCACTCTAACGTCCCGATTATCTTCTTATCATCGCGGGATCACCCTACAGATATAGTAATGTCAATGCAGCTTGGAGCGGATGATTTTATCCAAAAACCCTTCCATTTTGATGTACTGATTGCAAAATTACAAGCGACACTTCGCCGTGTATATAATTACAATACCGAACCTGTTTCCCTGAAAACATGGCGTGGAGCGACGGTCGATTATGAAAAAAATGTAGTAGCCAATGAGGCTGGCTCCATCGAATTAACCAAGAACGAGATTTTTATTTTGAAGCTGCTGATTGAACAAAAAAATAAAATTGTCACACGAGAGGAATTAATTAAAAGCCTCTGGGATGATGAACGTTTTGTCAGCGACAATACCCTGACCGTCAACTTGAACCGCCTGCGTAAAAAATTGGACGAGTTGGATTTGGGCTGTTTCATTGAAACAAAAGTGGGGCAAGGCTACATGGCTACAGAAGAGGCACCTGCCTATGATTAAAAAATACCTTACAGAGAGGCGGAGCTGGATTCTACTTTTTGTATGCCAACAAATGCTGATCCTTCTCATTGCTTATGTGGATACGGCCATCCCGTTAATGCCGATCCTGTATGTCGTTTTCTTATCTATGTTGGTTTTCCTGGCTTTTTTAATCGTTCGCTATCCCAAGGAAACCAAGTTCTATAGGGCCTTGGAAGAATGGGAGGGGCCTCTCCAATTAACCGGAATGGGCGAACCTGAAAGTCCATTTGAGCGAATCATTGAACACAAAATTGTCCATCAGACCGAACGACTACAACAGATGATCTCGCAAAATCAATTGACTCTGGAACACGAAAAGGATGAACTGTTATCATGGATTCATGAGGTGAAAACACCTTTAACCGCCATGCATTTGATGATTGAGCGACTGGATGACAAATCTCTTAAGGCTCAGCTAACTTATGAATGGCTGCGAATTCATTTACTGCTGGACCAACAGTTGCATCAGAAGCGCATATCCTTTATTGAAAACGATTTATACGTCGAACAAGTAGATTTAAAATCTCTGGTTTTTAAAGAGATCAAAGCATTACAGTCATGGTGCATCCAAAAAGGGATCGGTTTTGACATCCGACTTGAGCACATGGAAGTGCTAAGTGATGCCAAATGGCTAGCTTTTATCATCAGACAGCTCTTAACCAATGCCATCAAATATAGCGATGCCAGTGATATTATCATTCACAGTTATGAACATAAGGATCGAATACAGCTTGAGGTTCAAGACTTTGGGCGTGGGATTGATCCGAGGGATATACCTCGTATTTTCGAGAAAGGTTTTACATCCACGACCCAACATTCCGATCATACTTCAACAGGCATGGGGTTATATTTAACGAAAAAGGCAGCGCAGTCCTTGCTCATACATATAGATGTGCACTCCCAACCGAACGCAGGTACGACCTTCACTTTAATTTTCCCCAAACGAAATGATTTCGTAAGTATGATGAGCATGTGACAGAGATGTCACATGCTTTTATGTATTGTTCGCCCAATCAAGGGAAAAGCATCGGCACGATTTTTATAATAAGGCTACAAGAACAATAAGGAGTGCATCGAAGTGAATATTTTAGAAGCCCATAAGATTCACAAAAGCTATGGTAATAAGCTAAATATGCAGGAGGTTTTGAAAGGAATAGATATCGTTATTGAGGAAGGTGAATTTGTCAGTATTATGGGAGCCTCCGGTTCAGGTAAAACCACTCTGCTAAATGTCCTTTCCTCCATTGATAAAGTAAGCCACGGTTCCATTAAGATCAATGATATCGAAATGACGAAAATGAAAGAAAAGCAACTGGCTGAATTCCGCAAACAGCATTTAGGCTTTATTTTTCAAGAGTATAATCTGCTGGATACGCTCACCGTGAAGGAGAACATCCTTTTGCCCCTATCTATCACCAAAACGCCTAAAAAAGAGGCCAACCAAAGATTTCAGGAGGTGGCTACAGAACTGGGGATTTATGAGCTCAAGGACAAGTATCCCAATGAAATTTCGGGTGGACAGAAACAGCGTACATCTGCGGCTAGAGCGTTTATTCATGAGCCTACGATTATTTTTGCCGATGAACCTACGGGTGCGCTTGATTCGAAGTCGGCTTCTGATCTATTAAACAAGCTGGGTCAGCTGAACCAAAAGCGCAAAGCAACTATTATTATGGTCACGCATGATCCTGTTGCAGCCAGCCATTGCAGCCGAGTCATTTTTATGAAGGATGGGCAAATGTATACGCAGCTTCATAAAGGCGTGCAGGAAAGGCAAAGCTTCTTCCAGGATATCATGAAAACCCAAGCAGTCTTAGGCGGGGTCCAATATGAACATTAATCTGCTCATTCTAAAGAATTTGAAAAAAAACCTGAAAAATTATTACCTTTATGTTTTTGCTCTCATTTTCAGTGTTGCGCTCTATTTCGCCTTTGTCACATTACAATACGATCCCTCCATGGACGAAGTGAAGGGCTCTGTTAAAGGCGCAGCTTCTATACGGGCAGCATCCGTCTTACTGGTCGCTATTGTATGCATTTTCCTTTTGTATGCTAATAATATTTTTATAAAAAGACGCAGTAAAGAAATTGGCCTATTTCAACTGATCGGAATGACAAAAAGTAAAATTTTTCGCATTCTAAGTGCTGAAAACTTAATTTTATACTTCGGTTCTCTTTTCGTTGGAATTGGGGTTGGATTTTCTTTTTCCAAATTAGTGATCATGATCTTATTTAAGACGACGGGCGTCGAGGCTATTGCCACTCTATATTTCTCGAACCAAGCACTGACTCAAACACTCATCGTTTTTGTTGTCATCTACTTGCTGATTATGGTCATGAATTACTCTTTTATCAAAAGACAAAGTATTTTGTCTTTGTTCCGAGTGACCTCAACCACCGAAGGGAAAATCAAGAAAATAACGATCTTTGAGATGATTATCGGGATCATTGGCGTCTCACTCATCGCGTTAGGTTACTATGTTTCCTCCAGATTATTTGGTGGAGACTTTACATCCCTAAATGAACTATTTATGGCAATGGTGTTTATTTTGGGCTCTGTCATCATCGGAACATTTCTCTTTTATAAAGGGTCCATCCGCTTTATTTCCAATATCATCAGAAAAAGTAAAGGCGGCTACTTAAACATTCATGAGGTGCTGTCCCTCTCATCCATTATGTTCCGCATGAAATCCAATGCTTTGTTGTTAACCATTATTACGACAGTATCGGCACTTGCTATCGGTTTACTATCCTTAAGCTATATCGCCTATTATTCTGCGGATCAAGCAGCTGAGGATAATGTACCTTCCCATTTTGCCATGACGAATGTGCCGGATGCGGAGAAATTCAAAGCGTTACTTCATGAGCATGATATACAGTATCGAGAAAAGAAAATTGAAGTGATTCAAGTCAGTGTGAAGACAGCGCAAATTATGGAGACTCCTATGGAACAATTAAATGAGGGTACGGATTCCATGACACTGCCTGTCGTAAGCGACCAATCTGTGGAAGATACGGATGTATCTCCAGGCCAAACGGTTTTAACGGGCTATAATGATATGTTACAGAAATTCATGTCCTTGAAAGACTTTGGACCCTTGGATTTGAAGGGGAAAACAGAAGTCATACCTCAACAATATGTGGGTCTAAAAAAGGATTATGTGATTCCCTACTATTTTGCAGCTGGGGGAGTACCCACTGTCATTGTAGACGAAACCATTTTTGAGCGGTTAAAGAAAGATGTAAATCCAGAGATCCAAAAGAAGTCATCCTTATATATTGGAATTGATATGCTAAACTCAGCGCAGATTGAAGAAGCCGATCGCCTCTTTGCAGCTGCGAATTTTAATGATCAACAAACATCACAGCTTGAAATGAGCAGTAATCAGAAGAGAAATATGGGAGTGATCATGTTTGTCGTTGGCTTTTTGGGACTCACCTTTCTCATTACATCAGGCTGCATCCTTTATTTTAAGCAAATGGATGAGAGCGAAGACGAAAAGGCCAATTATACTGTATTGAGAAAGTTAGGCTTCACCCAAAGTGACCTGCTGCGAGGCATTAAAATAAAACAACTCTTTAACTTCGGCATTCCGTTAGTGATCGGCCTATCACACAGCTATTTCGCCGTCCAATCCGGCTGGTTCTTGTTTGGGACCGAAGTTTGGATGCCTATGATCATCGTGATGGTACTGTACACAGCCTTATATTCCATCTTTGGAGTGCTGTCCATTCTGTATTATAAAAAGGTCATTAAATCAGCATTATAACTGGCAAAAAATCAAAAAATGCCCTCAGCACAAGTGCCGGGGGCTTTTCCAAATATTTGAGCATTTTTGTTCCTGCGTGTACAATAAAATAACTATCATCGTAACCCCAAGGGGGGGAGCTTATTTTATTATTAATCATCAATGGCATCGGCATCATAGCGAATATTATACTGGGTTCCTTTATAGGCGTGGCTATTTTTATGGGAATCGTTTTTTTCCTGATTGGCTTGCCTGAGTTTAAAAAATCGCCAAAACTTACGAAAAAGGCCAAAAAAGATATCGCCTATATTATGTCAACACTATTAACTCTTCTTATATTCGTAGTTATTGTTTCTTGGAATATTCATACTTCAGGTGACCTGTTTCTTGAAGGTCCGCTAACACCGCAAATGAAGCTTCACTGGGGGCAAAAGGTATTGATACTAGGGTTACTGGAGGGCCTGTGGGCTGTTATCACCCTAAAATGGCTGTTGCCCATCTTTTTTGATCCCCTGGATCTCAGCAAGAAGCAAATCCTTGTTTTAGTGAGCGGAATTGCATTTAGTGTGGTTTCAGGCATCTATGCCATGCTTGATGCCAGTTAAAAAGTCTCGCCCTTCTCTGTTACGGACAGGAAGAGCGAGACTTTGTTATTGATGGCTTCCCTCAATAGAGGCTCGTGTGAATGCTTAGCGCAAAGGCTCAAAACCCTCTGCTTGCTTCAGAATCTGCTCAATTTCCGCGCAGGTCTCCGGTTGCAAGGTCACCTCGACTGCCTTCACATTTTCCTCGATCTGTGCCGGTTTAGTAGCCCCAATCAGTGCAGCGCTGATCCCCGGTTCTCTCAGAATCCAGGCAAGCGCGAGTTGTGACAAGGTGATACCCAAGTCCTTCGCCAGCTGATCCAGCTCCTGAACGCAGTTGAGAACAGTATCGTTCATATAACTGCTGATGACATTATTGACAGAGGCATCAGCCCCGCGGCTACCCGTCGGTATAGGCTGTCCCGGCTTGTATTTACCTGTGAGGACGCCTTGGGCCAGAGGTGAAAATACAATTTGGCCGATGCCTACCTGACCGGATACGGGAAGTACCTCATGCTCGATATAACGCTCGAACATATTATAGATCGGCTGATTGGCAATCAGCGGGCGCAGATTCAGCCGTTTTCCAATACCATAGGCATCCGTGAGCTGGGCAGCACTCCATTCACTAACCGCAGCATACAGGATCTTGCCTTGAGCCTGAAGATCATCTAGCGCCCGCAGTGTCTCTTCCAATGGAGTGTCTGGATCATAACGATGGCAGAAGTACATGTCGATATAATCTGTGCCGAGGCGCTTCAAACTCGCCTCACATTGCTCCATAATGTGCTTGCGTGACAGTCCTCTGTCATTGGGACCAGAATCCATAGGAAAGAAAACCTTGGTAGAAAGCACATAGCTCTCTCTTCGATAAGGCTTCAAAGCGGCTCCCATAGCCTTCTCGCCTTCTCCACGATTATACGCGTTCGCGGTATCAAAGAAATTGATTCCAAGTTCAAAGGCTTTGGCAATACAGGTATGAGCTGCTTCCTGTTCGGCGGCTGTTCCGTACGTTAACCAGCTTCCCAGTCCAATTTCGCTAATTTTAAGACCGCTATTACCTACATTTCTATATCTCATATCTACTCCTTCTTTCCTAAGAAGCTCGCATTTTTATATATTTTAGCATGTAAGCCCTTTCATTAAAACAAATAATAAAGGACTCATGGAGTTACATGAAGGACATCTACCACCCTGACTGCTAGGGTGATAGATGCTGTAGTCTCATAATCTCAAATCATGTCTACTTGCTTCCTACAGGAAAAAGCGCATCATATGCAGGACAAGGCAGTTTGTCGAGAAACTCCTGAAGTTGCTTCGGCTTATTTTTGTAAATATCCTTTAAGGACGTTCCGTTATAAATATTACCGATGACCACAGGATGACAAAGTTCACAGATCAGAATATCCCCGTTCCCGTGAAGATGAAGCTGTTTCTTACCGTCAACACAGTTGGAAAAATATACACCTGGCTCTCCCTTGAAGCCCAGCGCCTCAGCAAAACGGTCCATACAGGTGAAATACAGCACGGTATCGTCTTTCTTGTGTGCAATCAGGTCATGAACGGAACGGACAAGTGCTTCCTTGGTGGAGATCGCGTTCCAATTCGTATGATCCATCACAATGCTGTTTTGGATTTCGTGGATGCGCACACCGAGTTCGTATACTTTTTCACTGATTGCTGGCATATTGTTCTGTGTCTCTGCAAATAGCAAAGTTTCCAGCACCGTTTCCAACTTGGCTTCGGTACACAACCGAATATTTTGAACGATTTTCTCATACATGCGAGGGTGAACATGATAATACTGTGCATATTTATCGGCATCCGTAAAGTTGAAGGAGATATGAATGTTGGAAAGCCCCGCGTCACGCAGCTTCTCAATTCGTTCAGGGCTGAGCAAGCTGGCATTGGTATTGAGCTGGGTAGCGATTCCTTTGCTCGAACAGTGAGCCACAATATCCAGACAGTCCTCATACTTCAAGGTCACTTCCCCCCCGGACAGCCGCACACGTTTTAACGTTGGAATATCATCAATGATACTTTTGACCTCTTTACTGCTGATGCATTGCCCGTCGTTCCGCTGATAAGCACAGCAGTAATCACACTTGAAGTTGCAATTAGAGGTGACCCCGACTTCCAGTCCCTCTAGCTCATAAATGCCCGGCTTCTCCAGCTCAAGTGCTTTATACTTGTTCTCTATACTCACTTTCTTATTGTCCTCCCGATCTCAGGCTTGTGTCTTGAATTCCCTTGAGATTATACAGAATGGGAGCGGTTTGTAGATATGACATTGGTAACGGCGAGCTTACTTTACCGGAGTAAGAAATTCTTTATCTATATACTTATAAGTCTCAAATAAACCTTGAGAGCCATAAGGCACATCTAATTCATGTCCATTTAAAGTAATATAGGATTGCCCTGTTACAGCTAACTCCTGATGAAAGGGATCTATCTTTTTAATGTTTTCTACATTTGTAAATGAAAAAACCCATATCTCAGCATTCGTAGCTAAGTCACCCGCTGCAATGACTAATTCGTTGGTTCCATCATGATCAAAATCGTAAACGCTCGCTTGAAGCCTATAGCCTGCTTTCAATTCACCAAACTCGTCAAAGGCTTCCGATTCTCCAGTTGAAGACAAGTCGAGTGGCCTACCTGTAGACTCGGAAGGGAATACCACCAATGTTTTCACTCCGTTAGGATGATCCATCCCTAATACGAGTTCAGCCTTAGTTGCCCCCATTTGAAGGGGTAACTCCACATCAGGTTGGCCTGACGTCCAATCTGCATGAACTAACGAATTTCCCTCTTCTGAACGTATTATAGCTTTTTCTTTAGATACGACCACTTTCATAGATTGGCCTGCATCAGTTGCATCTTCCTTCTTCTCTTCAGAATTTATCGGTTGCTCGGAGGACATATTTTTGGAGATTGAGGCTTTTGAAAATGAATCCGTATTCTTCTCTTGATGGGTTCCACATGCTGTCACAATCAGCAATAAAAACAAAAACATTATAGACGATGTTTTTCTCATAAATTTCAAAACCCGTTCCTTCCTCATTTGTTCTTATATTCCATAAACAATGGTGCTATATAATTTCCATAGATAATAATAACATATATTGAATAGTGCTCTTGAATCCGACACATCTCCTACAATTGTGATCAATATGTGAACTGGGCATAGTTCTCCTTTCCAAATCCATACTGAATATATCTGTTGGTAATGGAGGCGGAAGATCGTGGACAAAAGGATGAATCTGCTGATGTTCAGCGGCGATTATGATAAAGCAATGGCCGGACTGATTTTGGCTAATACAGCTCGGGAGCTGGATGTCGAGGTTACGATGTTCTTTGCATTCTGGGGATTATCATTGGTTCGTGATCCCGATAAAATGACGCTTGAGGACAAGACCATTTACGAGAAACTTATGGATCTGGTGACTCCCAAGGGGCCTGAAGCTTTACCGCTATCCCATATGAATTTTAGCGGTCTGGGCAAGCTGATGCTGACGGAAATGCTGGAAGACAATGAGGCACCGAAGCTGATCCATTTCCTGAAAGGAGCCCGGAAGAAAAACGTCAAATTTTATGCCTGCAAGCTATCGGTGGATATTATGGGTTTTAAACCGGAAGAATTCATCCCTGAACTGGAAATTATCGAGGCAAAAACGTATCTAAAAGATGCGCTTGAGTCGGATATGCAGCTTTTTATCTAATATATCCTCATGCCTTATCCTGCTATTGGATGAGGCTTTTTATTTTGACTAAATGATGACATTCGCCTATTTTTTTTAACCTATTCCAGCCTCCCTACGTACCCTAAGAAGATAGAACGACTTGGGAGGCGCCGTATGCTCATGGCTCGAATCGGAAGTAGTAACTGTAGGTATCAGCCTTCTAACGAGGCTTATTTCCAAAAGTATCGCGAAAATACAATCGGTTATCACCAGACCTTTGAATCTCCATATGGGCTTAAAAAGCTGATTTATGCGGATTGGGCAGCCAGCGGTCGTTTGTATGGCCCCATCGAGTCGAAAATAGTTCATGAATTAGGTCCATTTGTGGCGAACACGCATACGGAGTCTAATTTGACAGGTACTCTAATGACCCAAGCCTATGAAAAAGCAAAACAAATCATTAAGAACCACGTTCATGCCAATGAACATGATATCATTCTATTCGCCGGGTCCGGGATGACAGGTGCGGTGAATAAACTTCAGCGACTATTAGGATTGAAAATACATGAAAAATTAAAGCACCTCTACCCCATCGCTGAAAAAGACCGTCCCGTTATTTTTGTTACACACATGGAGCATCATTCCAATCATATTTCCTGGGCAGAAACCATTGGAGACGTTGTGTGTCTTCCTCCAGGTCCTGGAGGAATGGTCGATCCAGCTCATCTCGAACGACTGCTGCTTCAATTTCAGCATCGCCCGATCAAGATTGGCGCTTTTACCGCCTGCTCCAATGTTACAGGGTTTGAAGTGCCGATTCACCAGTTATCCCGCAAAATGCATGAACATGGCGGCGTATGTTTCGTTGATTTTTCGGCAAGCGCACCTTATGCGGAGATCGACATGCACCCTACAGATCCCCTTGAGAAACTGGACGGAATTGTATTTTCCCCTCACAAATTCCTTGGTGGCCCCGGTACAAGCGGCGTTCTCATTATGGATTCGCGGCTGTGCCTCCATTGTGCTCCCGATCAACCCGGGGGCGGTACGGTGAGTTGGACCAATCCTTGGGGTGGATACGAGTATAAGGATAGTATTGAAGCACGCGAGGATGGAGGGACCCCTCCTTTTCTACAGGCTGTTCGAACCGCGCTCTGTATTCAGCTGAAGGAACAAATGGGATACAGCCGCATGTTGGAGCGTAAAAAGGAGCTGACCTCATTATTGCTAAAAGGCTTGGGCACCATACCAGGTCTGCATATTTTGGGAGGAAACAGCCAAGATCGGCTGGGAATCGTTTCTTTCGTTGTCGGTCATATTCACTATAACCTGATTGTAAAACTACTAAATGATCGATTTGGCATTCAGGTCCGAGGCGGCTGTTCATGTGCAGGCCCCTATGGACATTATTTGCTGGGCATCGACCAGCAAGCATCTAAGCAAATGACAGACCTGATTCATGAGGGAGACTTATCTCGAAAGCCGGGCTGGGTGCGTCTGTCGCTTCATCCCATGATGACCAATCAGGAAGTCTCCTATATTGTCTCTTCCATACGGGCTATCGTGGAAAACATCATAACCTGGCAAAAAGATTATACCTATCAACCGGAATCAAACGAATGGCGATCTATGAATGAACATCACAAAATAGACATCAGCAAATGGTTCAACTTTAGCAATTAAAAGACTCTTGTCCGTTTCCTTCTTTCAAAATACTCATAAGCTACACTGTAAGATTACTATATGAGGAAAGAAGGGGCGACAATGGGTGTCAATTTTCGCAACAGCACCAATGCGGCTATCTTTCTAGTTTTTGCCTATCCGGACTTCAGCTGTACTCCTGTTAACTACTCTAAAGCAGGCTGGTTTCGTGTGAACCCCGGTCAAACGATTCAAGTATGGAGCGGCTTCGCCGGAGGTAATACGTTTTTCTATTATGCCGAGGATGACTTTGGACGTACATGGCGAGGTTCATACTTCACTCAAGTTCCTGAAAATGCCTTCGATTGGTGCTGGGATACAGGCTGTACCACTTGTAGAAACGTGGGACTGCGGAGAATTGCGGTTAGCCCGTTCGTCTTGAACTATACTATCGACTTTATAACAAGCAGCAGTCAAAGAAAACCTGCATCAACCACACTCCGCATGACGCTACCTTCCAAAGCAACTCAAGAGAAACCTATCTTGCGCAGAGTTCCTGCAAAACCTAAGAGACTAAAACAAGGAAAGCCTCTCCTGCAAAGACGCATCACGCATAAAAAACGGACTAAATAAACAATGATCTGATTGGCCCCACCTGTACATATTATTTAGAACCAAAAAAGGAGCGACCTCCTCACATGGTCTGCTCCTTTATCTTTCTCGATACTGAGGTCAATCCGCCTATTTGTTCTCGGATTCCCACTTGGATATCTCTTCACGCACCCGTGGCGCTACCTCTGTTCCCAATAATTCAATAGCTCTCATGACATCATCATGCGGCATCGTGCCGACGGGCACATGCAATAGAAACCGTGTAATGCCTACCTGTTTACGGAGGTGAATGATTTTCTTGGCTACCGTATCAGGATCGCCCACATATAATGCTCCTTCAAAGCTGCGCGCGGCATCAAAGCTGGAACGAGTATAAGGACCCCAACCACGTTCACGCCCAAGCACATTCATGCTCTGCTGAGTGGAAGGGAAAAACTTATCCGCTGCAAGCTCGGTAGTCTCCGCGATAAAACCATGCGAGTGGGATGCAACTGGAAGCAGCGATGCATCATGACCTGCATGTTTAGCTGCCTTTTTGTACAACTCCACCAATGGTGCAAACTGCATAGGGCTGCCTCCAATAATGGCAAGCACCAACGGCAATCCAAGCAAGCCCGCACGAACCACTGATTCCTGATTGCCTCCACTCCCAATCCATACAGGCAAAGGATTTTGCACCGGACGCGGGTACACGCCCAAATTGTTGATTGCGGGCCGATGTCCACCTTTCCAGGTCACTTTCTCGGATTCACGTATTTTCAATAACAGCTCCAGCTTTTCATCAAACAACTCATCGTAGTTATCCAGGTCATATCCAAACAATGGGAACGATTCGATAAAGGAACCTCGGCCTGCCATAATCTCAGCTCGTCCATTCGAAATACCGTCCAGCGTAGCAAAGTCCTGAAACACACGCACCGGATCATCCGATGAAAGCACCGTAACCGCACTAGTTAGGCGAATTCGTTGGGTTTGTGCCGCAGCAGCAGCCAGTATAACAGCCGGAGCAGATGCCGCATAATCTTTACGATGATGCTCTCCCACGCCGTACACATCCAGTCCTACCTGATCAGCAAGTACAATTTCCTCGACCACTTCACGTATCCGTTGTGCGTGACTGATGACCTCACCGGTTTGGGGATCCGGTGTTGTTTCTACAAACGTGCTTATACCTATCTCCACTTATGCTACCCCCTATTGTATGTTTCATTTTTATTCGGCTGCTTCCAAAGTAAATCATTTTAAAAACCGATATCTTTATATTGAACTTTTTTCGCATCTTTTTCAAGCTCTCCTTTTCTGAGTCTGAAAATCAGGCGAGAGAAGTGCCGAGATCCACGCAGGAAAAGCAGTCTCTTTGTCGAATTTATGGTATGGAATAAATAAGATTTCCATCCCCACACCATGAAAACAACAAGGAGGCACATACATTATGGCTTTTGTCATTAATAATTTAAAGGATAACAGCAATGTTGCCATCACTGACCAATTAGGTGGATTTACGGTACTGGAATACATAACAGATTTGAGTTGCACCTCGGTTGCAGCTGCAAAAGACAATTACTATATGAGCAAAAGTAACATGCGCCGCAAGCAGCTCATGATCGAAATCAATAATAGTGAGATTATGATGAGGGCAGGTGCCATGCAATATACTGTAGGCAGCATGGAAATGACTACCGGTGTAAAAGGCGTCGGAGGCTTAATGCGAAACTTGGTATCCGGTGCTGTAACGGGGACAGGTGCTATTAAACCGCATTATAAAGGCACGGGGACCATTATGCTGGAGCCTACCTACCAATATATTTGGCTCATTGATGTGGATAATGATGACATTGCCATCGAAGACGGATTGTTTTTAGCTTGCGACACCACGCTGGACATATCCGTCGTTGCACGCAGTAATCTTTCTTCTGCTGCACTGGGTGGAGAAGGGTTATTTAATTTAAGCGCCCGTGGAAAAGGAGTGCTGGCACTTCAAGCGCCGATCCCTTCTGATGAAGCGGTCGTTATAGAATTGCAAAATGATGTGCTCAAGGTGGATGGCAACTTTGCCCTTATGTGGTCCAACACCCTACAGTTCACCGTCGAAAAATCGGGAAAAACCAAAATGGGCTCGGCCGCTTCCGGCGAAGGGCTGGTTAATGTATACAGGGGAACCGGAACTGTATGGCTAGCACCACTATGACATCTATGTGGGCATGAGCATTGGAAGCCCAATGATGCCAAATGCTAGTAAAAAAGGAGAGGCCTCGGCTTCTCCTTTTTTTAATCCTCATGGAACTGAATAGTTCCTCTGCTGTACACTTTAATTCTTTTTGACAAACTCCGATTTTAGCTTCATTGCTCCAAAACCATCGATTTTGCAATCAATATCGTGATCGCCGTCCACCAAACGGATGTTTTTTACTTTGGTGCCGATTTTCAAGACGGAAGAGCTTCCCTTCACTTTAAGGTCTTTAATGACCGTTACAGAGTCACCATCCTTCAGAATATTACCATTCGCATCTTTGACGACTTTTACATCTTCACTGCTTACGGATTCTGACTCGGCAGACCACTCATGAGCGCATTCCGGGCAAATGAACAGACTGCGGTCCTCATAGGTGTACTCTGAATTACACTCAGGACAGTTTGGCAAATTAGACATGGTATTATGTACTCCATTCATAAATTATTTCTATTCCAAGCCTACCTTGGAGTTCCCTACAAGTATATTGGATAATCAGTCGCGGTTCCACTTATGAATGTAACTAAACAGATGCTAACCTTCCTAGGTAGCATCCGTTTTTGACAGTACGGTTATTATGCTTGAATTTGCTTGACTAGTTCACTAATCCCTTGGTTAAGCGGTGTAAGGGGACGCTTCAACAGCTTCTCTAAATCGTTGCTTGCGACATCCAAGGCTCCTTCGCGAATCGCCTGTTGAATGCCTACCACAATAGGGATGGCACCTTCCGGTACTCCCGCACCGAGCATAATCTCGGCATACGCAGCATCGTCCACTTGCTGTACAGGAACGTCTTTACCTAGGACCTCGGCAAGTATGGCTGCCAACTCTTCTTGGGTAATCGGCTTACCGGAGAGCTCGTATATGGTATTCTCATGCCCTTCGCCAGACAACACGGCTGCAGCCGCTTGCGCGTAATCAGCACGGGTTGCCCAACCTACTTTACCGGACCCTGCCGAGGTTAGCCATGGAGCTCCCGCGAGTACGGATTGGATCGTGCCTGCTTCATTCTCAAGATACCAATTATTACGCAAGAAGGAGTAAGGTATACCCGACTCGCGAATGAACTCCTCCGTAATACGATGTACGGGTGCAAGGAATAGAGTGCTGTCAGCGGCATTGGCAGCACTGGTATACGCAATGAAGCCCACTCCCGCACGCACAGCAGCATCAACAGCCGCTTTATGCTGACGAATTCTAGTATCATTATCTCCGTCTGCGGATATAATCAACAGTCGATCTACACCAGCAAATGCCTGATCCAGTGTTTCCGGCTTATCAAAATCGCCATGACGAACGTCAACGCCACGATTACGTAACCCCTCGGCTTTTTCCGGATTTCTTACGCTAACAATAAGATCTTGTGCCGGAACGGATGCAAGCAATGTATCTACCACAATGGAACCCAGCTGCCCCGTTGCTCCTGTTAATGCGATTTTCATACGAAATCCTCCATTCATATTTTTATTTACTTTTATATAGTAACTAAAAATATGATACATGTCTAATTTAGAGTCTAAAGGCATGCTTTACGGGTAAGGGTTGGTAACCCAGACCTTCCACAAAGAGAGGAATATGTATATGAAGAAAGCTATGGTCATTGTAAATCCCTCTTCCGGCAAAGAGGAGTCCCTCCAACATGTCAGAAACGTAGAAGAAATTCTACGTGAGCAAGGATACGCTGTTACAGTCGAAGAGACGGCACAAGAACTTGATGCCACCCGTTTTTGCGTCACTGCTTGTCAGGAAACTTATGATCTAGTCGTTTCCCTCGGTGGAGATGGCACGCTCCACGAAACCATTAATGGTTTCATGGATCAAGACCATCGTCCAAAACTGGGGGTCATCCCTCTTGGGACGGTCAATGATTTTGCCCGTGCCTTACAAATTCCGTTAAGTCCCGAACTGGCGATCCGTACACTCACTTCTGCTCGCGTGAAAGCCGTAGATATGGGCCTTCTAAACGGTCGAATGTTTGCTAATGTTGTTGCCACTGGCTCGCTTGCCGAATCGCTATCCGCTGTGTCGTCAGACGATAAATCTATGTTTGGCACATTTGCTTACATTAAAGAAGGTATGAAAGAACTGATCAACCATCCTGCCCATCCGCTTATCGTTCGCTATGATGACAAGACTTGGGAAGGCGAATCCCCACTCTTTCTTGCTGCTTTAACCAACTCAGTTGGCGGATTTGAGAAACTGGTGCCCGGGGCAGCTGTTGATGATGGCCTGCTTCACTGCTTTATTTTCAAAAACCTCAATATATTGAATACGGTGACAGCCAGTATATCCTTATTTTTAGGCAACTTGAAGGATCATAAAGACGTCGTTTACTTTACCGCAAAGCATGTAAGTGTCAGCTCCGCAGAATCGGTCAGTACGAATGTAGATGGTGAGGAAGGACCGTCTTTGCCTATTGAGGTTCGTATTCTACCGCGTCATATCGAGGTGATTGTGCCTGAGGAGTCTGAGTAATACGGTGCTATCCTCAGGCTTGAGGCTCATACTCGCTCAATTTTCCTTCGTAGATCAAATGGAATCGGTCACTTTGCCGAAAATCGTCTGGTGTGATAAGGGCAGGCAACTTGTTCCATATTTTTATGCCGGATCGCTGTAAAATTTCCGCGACGAATTGCGAACAAAAATAAGAATTACTGAACTCGACTGGTTCTTTGAGTGCAACGCCAATCAAGCCCAGTAAGTTATACATATATTTTTGTCGGCTTCGGATAAAAACGTGTAGAACTCTCTTCATTTTTTCGACTTCGCGATTGGTTACTTGAAGCTCGTAGATGACACATGTTGTATTCGGAAATCTGCTGTATGTACCTGTCTTAATATCCTCTTTCACGAAACCACCATCCAGAGGGTTACTGGGGGTCTTTCTCCCGAAGCTGTATAACTCCGAAAGTTCTCGGTCGAAGGAAATGGAGGCGTGATTGTATGGCGCTCTTGTATAGCTTTTAATGACTCTCGTAAGAAACGTTCCCGTATTCGTAAGCAAGATAAAAACGGACTGATCAGCTACCATTTACGAAATTTCCCCTTATCAAGTTTGAATTATTCCTTCATAATAACATAGGACCCCCTTCATGGAATCCTATTTTGCTATAAGTTGGTGAGTCGCAATGGACAGTTCGTTATTCACGTTAACCCTCATTTGTATAGCCTTATTAATCATCCATCTGATTTATATAGTGGTAGCCAAAACACAGCCAAACAAAGACTATGCAGCTATTGGGCTTCGCATTAAGACCTGGTGGGGCATGTTCTTTATCTTTTGCCTGGCAACACTTTTCAATCCGATCGTTTCACTGCTTTCCTTGATGGTGCTTACTTTCTTTGCGTTAAAAGAATACTTCTCCATGATTAGATCTAGAAAAGCTGACCGCAGGTTATTTTTATGGGCATACTTGGCGATTCCTGTACAGTTTTATTGGATTTATATCGGGTGGTATGGAATGTTTATTGTCTTTATCCCTATCTATGTATTCTTGCTGCTGCCGCTCCCTCGATTGATCAATAAAGGAACCGTTGGTTTCTTGCGCAGTGTCAGCTCGACTCAATGGGGACTCATGCTGATGGTTTTTGGACTGAGTCACCTGGCATATTTTCAGTTTGCTACGCCGCAATACGGAGCGAAACTTGTACTTTTTCTAGTGGTACTGACACAACTCAATGATGTCGCACATTATCTGGCATCGCTCTATTTCGGCAAGCGGAAAATCGTCCCGACATCCAATCCCAATATAACTTGGGAAGGCTTTGCATTCGCTTTTCCCATAACCATAGCGGCTTCCTATCTAATCTATCCGTACCTGACGCCGTTTGATCTGAAATTTGGGATTATTTTCGGCATGTTGATTAGCTTGAGCGGTTTCTTCGGGAGCTTAACGGTTTCCGTGCTGAAGCGAGATTTATTAATCGGTGATGATGATAAGTTCGATGCTTTGAAAAAAAGCTACTTAAGCCGGGTGGATAGCTTGACCTACACCTCGCCCGTCTTTTTTCACGTAATTCGTTATTTTTTCGACTTTATGTAGCAATTGTCTCCCGGCACTCCGCTTCTCACCGTTTTCATTTTAGTGAGCCGGGGTAAGTACTACTGTACCGCAAGCAGTCCTTATCCTAGAAAACAATCTTGAGGAGGCGTTAGAAATGGCAGAGCACAATCATGTTGTAAATAAGGAAGGCGAAGTGGCACTGAACAAAGTAGATGACGTGTTAAATCGGATAGACGACAGCAAAAAGGATGACATTTTGGGCAGCTTTGATTCATTCAAAAGTTATTTGAGCAACAAAATTGAAATGGCTCAAAAAATCGGCTTGAATGAAGAAGTGATGGCAAAAGCAGCTGAGAAGATCGCAGGCTATCTGGCAGCCAAGGAAGAGCCGCGCAATAGCGAGGAGAAGCTTCTTCAGGAATTGTGGAAGGTAGGGGACAAAGAGCAGCAGCATGCGCTTGCTCATATGCTCGTACGCGTGGCTCAATCCTCGTAGAAATATTTAATTGATGAAAAACAATATTTTACTATAAAAGAGCAGTCTATCCTTGAATGAGGATAGACTGCTTTTGCGTTTACTATCGTTGCAGCGCGTTCCGTTAGGGATTACAATATGTTCTGCTTAGCGTATGGAATTAATGTACCTGGGACAACAATTCATATGCATCTTCCTTGGTAGTAACCGCCAGAAGTGCTTCTCTGAAATGATCGTCCATCAGCTTACGAGACAGCATTTGCAGCACCTTCAGATGTGCATTGTCCTTGCTATTACGCGGAACAGCAATCATGAAGATTAGTTTCGCTTCGCTTCCGTCCAAGCTTTTCCAGTCCACTCCACTCCGCTTCAATCCAAAAACCACGCTTGGCTTCAGTACAGCTTCCGATTTACCGTGAGGGATGGCAATATTCATTCCAATGCCTGTGGAGCTTTCCTTCTCTCGGTCCAATATGGCCTGTTTAAAACCACTGGCAGAACTTACGGCTCCATTTCTCTCAAGTGTTCCGATCATTTCATCAATCACGGCATCCTGTGTCGTTCCTTCCAGATCCAGATCAATCAGATCCATCGTTACAATATCTGTCAACTTCTCAATGTGAATGGCTTGCGAAGATACGGCTGGATCGTTATTTGCAGTTGCTACAGCTGATGACTCGGCGGCAGTCGTAGTCATCATAGATTGTTCCGTTACTGCGGCAGAATCTCCAGATGTCTCTTCTCCAGCAACAGCTGGATTTGCAGTTGCAATATCTCTTTTCAGCAGACTCACCAGCATGACCGACACAGCTGCACCGACAATAACGGCAATGAAGAACATCAATACATTGTCCACTGCACCAAGGACGGCTACGATCGGTCCACCATGAGCTACCTTATCTCCTACATTTCCCAACATCGCAATGACTGAACCGACCATAGACCCTGCCATGATACTAGGAATAACACGCAATGGATCTTGTGCAGCGAAGGGAATCGCCCCTTCAGTAATACCAAATAGTCCCATCGTGAATGTCGCCTTTCCAGCCTCGCGTTCTGCTGGTGCAAATTTACGCTTGTTGATCATTGCTGCAAGTCCCATTCCAATCGGTGGAATACAAATCGCAACGGCGATCGGCCCCATAATTTCGTAATTCCCTTCACCAATCATGGCCGAGCCAAATAAAAATGCGACTTTATTGACTGGACCACCCATATCAAAGGAAATCATCGCACCTAAAATCAGTGCCAATAAAATTGAACTTGTACCTTGCATACCTGCAAGCCAACCCGTTAAAGCTTCAAACAATTGTGCGACTGGAGAACCGATGATAAAGACAAAGATTAATCCTACAATTAAAGATGACAACACAGGGATAATAATAATAGGCATGATCGGCTGTAACGCTCGCCCAACCTTCATTTTCCGAATACCCAGTGCAACATAACCTGCCAGGAAACCAGCGATAATTCCGCCGATAAATCCGGCTCCCGCCTCACTTCCATAAAAACTGCCGTTCGCAGCAATGAATCCGCCAACCATACCCGGTGCAAGCCCCGGTCTATCTGCAATACTCATTGCGATGAATCCAGCGAGGATGGGTATCATAAAGGTAAACGAAGCCGAACCGATATCCTGAACCGTCTTCCAAAATGAACCGTCCGGTATAACCAGACCGCCTGGTGTCTTCTCACCGCCAATCGTCAACGCAATGGCAATGAGCAATCCTCCAATGACGATAAAGGGTACCATATAAGATACACCATTCATCAAGTGGCGGTAGATAGGATTTTGCTTCGGTTTATTCTCCTGTGAGCTAGCTTCGGAGGTACGTGACTCTGCCTGGTACACAGGCACATTCCCCTTCATCACCCGCTGGATCAATTCTTCCGGACGGCGAATCCCATCCTGTACTCCAACGACCAGCAGTTTCTTGCCGACGAAGCGGTCTTTGACCACCGTCTTATCCGCTGCAATAATAATGCCATCCGCTTCACGGATCTCCTGCTCAGTTAGTTGATTTTCTACCCCAATGGAGCCTTGTGTCTCGACCTTCATCTCGATACCCAGCTTGGCTGCTGCCTTTTGCAAATTCTCGGCTGCCATATACGTATGTGCAATTCCGTTAGGACATGAGGTAATCGCTAATATCTTCATAGTCATTCCCCTTCTCTCTGGTGTTTCCGCTTACATTGATAGTATAACCGCCTTTTTTGCTGTTATCGGGCGAACTTTTTACCGGAACTTTCGGAAAAATAGAATAATACGGACAAAAAAACAGGACTTATCTATAAGTCCTGCTCCAAAGCATGGCTTTTAATTTAGTTTATCCCTTTAGCTTCCCTAATAGTCTCATCGCATCGGTCTCCTTGGATAAAGCATGAACTAGAGCTGGCTGCTCACTGATTAGGGACAACTCCTTAAATAACTGCCGCATTTCTTCCCGCCCATCCTGTTTTACCGCAAGCAAGAACACAAGCTCCACTTTCTCGGTTCCCCAAGTAAGTGGCTTCTTTAAAGTAGCGACTACAATGGCGGACTGCCTTATCCACTCTGAGCCGCCATGCGGGATGGCTATGCCTCCCCCGATCGTCGTAGCCGACATTTTCTCTCGCGCCAATACGCTGTCCACATAACCTGTTTCCACATATCCTTTGTCCTCCAGTATTTGCGCCAGCTTGGAAATCAATTGTTCGGGACGCTGCACTTCTTGCTGGGGAAAGACTAAAAAAGGTGTTGTGTACTTAAAAAATACAGATTCATCTGCGACTCTAGGTTCCGGCTCATCCATTCGTCTGATCACTTGCTCCAGTTGACGCTCATCCTTGGCATCTAGCAATGGAGAGACGAGAATATGCGGAACACTAAGCTCTGGAAGATCCACGGTTGTAATGATCAGATCCACTTCCCGGGTTGCGAGATAGTCCTGGACTTCTGCCTTCGAAAGAGTTGTCTCCACATGTACAGCCGGAAACTTACGTTCCACCTTTGTGCGCAATAGCTGGGACATACCGATGCCCATGTGACACACGATAATGGCCCTCTGAGGATGACTTTCTTTCTGGTGAAGTCGCTCCACAGAAGCCTGAAAATGTAGCGTTAAATACGCCGCTTCCTCCTCGGGAAACGATAACCGAACCAAATTCCCTACCTCTTCCAGCGTAATAATAACCCGGTCGAACATGTAAGGGTACATCTTCTTGATCTCAGTCAGCATAGGATTAGACACCGTCAACCCATATTGAAGCCGATTCAGGGTCGTATATAAGTGGACTTTCAACCCTTTCACCAACATCTTATCCTTGGAAAAGTCAATCATGTTCAGCTCCGACATCCGCCGGACTAACTGCTCAATCAGTTTAGGCAAAAGCGGATGGCTGTCTGCCAGATCGCTGTGTTTCCCCTTGCTATCCTCCTGCTGGTAACGGAACTTTCCGCCCAGCAAATGCAGGGTTAGATAGGCCGTTTCTTCCTTGGAGAAAGGTACGGAAAACAGCTTTTGCAGCTGCCGTAAAAACGCAGTAGCCCATGTAAACTCAACCTTCTCCTGCAAAAAGGCAATGTCTTGTTCGGAGAGAGAAATGGGCTGTCCCAGCTTGGTTCGTTTGACCATTAAGAGAATATGGAGCATGAGACCCTCAAAGGCTTCATCCGTAAAGCTGAGTTCATGATGCTTTTGAAATACTTTTAATTCATGATGGATGGTGGCAATCTCGTGTGGCTCAAACTGCTTGCGCATCATCTGTCCCGTCAACTCAGGACTATCAATCAGCTGATTCATCCGCGCCAAAGCGATCCGCTTGTTTTTCTCAGTGCCTTGAATGGTCAAGCCTACGCGCTGCTTGGTAATCAAGGCAAGATCAAAGCTGTGCAGCCAGTCATCAATCTTTTCCATATCTCTACGGATCACCGTCTTGTTCACATAATACTGAGAGGCCAGATCTTGTATCGTTACAGGCTTGGCATCCATCAAGAGCCGATAGGCGAGATGCAGCACCCTCTCCTCATCCGATTCATGCTGGGCTGTACTATCGCCTGCATACAGCCGGTGAAATAAATCAGCCTGCTCCGCTTCACTGATCTCCAAATAAATGCCACGTCCTGGTCTTCTCACCAGATTGGCATTGGAGTGCTTGACTAAATATTCTTCAATTACTTTTAGATCGTTTCGAATCGTCTTTTCTGAGCAATCCGTCTGATCGGCCAGATCCTGCACTAACCACAGTCGGTTCGATTCAGTTAACAACTTGCGAAAAATTTCTACTTGCCTTTTGTTCATTCCAATCTCCTATCTTCCAAAATAAAGAATGTCCAGGCATACCGGGTTATATTTTGTTAGCCTTATATTAGCTTATCGATATACTCATTGTAACCCTACAGCAACATACGGAGTGTATAATAAGACAATCCCAATATACTGGATTTTCAGGAGGAAGAACAGTGATCACCTATTTGAGATGCAATGAAGTCAGCATGGAGCACATTTTCCAGGCATTTTCGCTCGGATTCTCAGACTATTCCATTCGCCTGACCATGGAACAAGACGATTTCGCGGCACGTTTTTTCGGTCCAGAGGGTAATTCACGGAGCCACTCTTTCCTTGCCATGGATGAAGATCAGCCAATTGGCTTGATTCTAGGCGGTATCCGGCAGTTTGACGGGTATAAGACCATGCGTTGCGGCACGCTATGCATCGGTCCAGCTTACCGTGGCCAGGGTATTAGCAA
This sequence comes from Paenibacillus sp. ALE2, assembly GCF_054113385.1. Lineage (NCBI taxonomy): Bacteria > Bacillati > Bacillota > Bacilli > Caryophanales > Paenibacillaceae > Paenibacillus > Paenibacillus sp. ALE2. The sequence continues at coordinate 1,687,252 of NZ_CM134213.1, read as the reverse complement.
CAGGTTGCTCGAATTGCATAAACAAACGGCCATCTCCGAGAACTGTCAGCAGCTATGGCTCGAAGTCATTACGGATAATGATCGGGCTGTCCAGTTCTATAAAAAGCACGGCTATGAGGTACGCTATACGCTAAAATACTACAACGGTACTGTCCCATCAATCTCTCCCGCTCCCTCATCACCGTACATGTTTAAGAAACTAACATTTGATGATGTCGCAGATTTTCGTACAACTCTTACCGACTGTCACATCCATTGGCAAAGTGACACACCTTATTACGCTAACAGCACACAGGAAGTTTTTCTCGGCATCTATGCAGTGAATCAAACCCGAGTCGGTATGATTGCTATGAGTGCTCAAGGTAAAATCAACTTTCTTTGGGTCGATCCCAAACATCGAAACCAAGGCCTTGGACGTACCCTACTTCATAAAGCGGCAGAAACCCAAAAGGTCGAGAAGGTATATATCTGCCTGTCCGACAATAACTCTCTTGAAGGCTTTATCCAAAAAACAGGCTTCTCGAAGGACCCTATTGAGCAATATGAAATGTGTATACCCCTTGATCCAACTACTTCTCTCATTTCTGAGAACGATTGATATATTCTGATTTAACGAGTGCGCACATGCAAAGATCATCATATTTCCCGGATGTAAATTCATACTGGGACAGGATTCCTTCCTGCCGAAAGCCTGCTTTTTCAAGCAAACGCAAGGATTGTGTATTCTCCGGCTCTACTAGCGCCTGAATGCGGTTCAACGGTAGGGTATGAAATCCATAGTCGATTACAGCTGCAAGTACCTCTGACATTAACCCTTTGCCCCAATAGGCTCTGGACAATTCATAACCCATTTCTGCTCGGTGATGACGTTGATCCCAGTTATGAAATCCGCAAGAACCGATGATTTTACCTTCCTTCGTTTGAAGAGCCCAGCGGATTCCCTGGTCTGTCTCCAAAATCCGATCATACCAACGGATCTCATCCAGTGCCTCCTGTTCAGACTCAAATGGGCTCAGCCCGTAAAACTTCATCACCTGCTCATCTGAAAAGTATTCAAACATATCCTTGCTGTCCGTCGCTACCATTTTTCGTAATACAAGACGTTCGGTTGTTATAACCGGAAACTCACGTTTCATATTTTCACCGCCTTCTCCGTTGTTCACTTTCGCAAGCTTTTCCTTGCATACCTATGCCGCTAAGTTCAATATTCGATGATCATTACTTTCTTCTTCCAATTATAATGTAAATGAAAGAATACCTCTAAAGGGATATTTATAATTAGTTCTTTGTTTATAGAATGTTTTCCTAATCATGGATGATAAAAAGACCGTTATATAAGGAGTGTGTTTTTAAATTATGGATTATTAAAATGAGGTGTACGATTTGGAAGACCAGCACATACCACAGAATTCACAAGTAGCAGCAAGAGAGAAGTACATTCGGCATGGGCAAAACTATGGGGAAACAAACAGAATGGCCGAAATATCAAAAACCTACGGTTCGTCTATTTTGTTTAGACGTTGGGGAGCAACCCTTTTTGATTTTATATTTTTTATAATCGGGTATATTTGTTTCTTTATCTCGGTCATTCAGATAACAGACAGATGGTTGTTGCCCTTAGCGATTGCTTCCCGTTGCATTCTGATTATAGCTTTCTTCTGCTATTATTTGCTCTTGGAAGGTTACACAGGCTATACGCTTGGCAAATTCGTTTTTCGTATTAAGGTGGTTACCCGAGAAGGAAGACCTCCTGGTTTTCTTAAATCACTCATTCGTACGCTGCTCAGGTTAATAGACACCAATCCATTGCTAATGGGTTCACTACCTGCTGGTATCAGCGTGTTAGTAACTGCCTCTAGACAACGAATTGGTGATTTAGCTGCAGGTACATATGTGGTAAAGGTGCGGGACTTGGAGCCGATTAGCAAAAGGACAATGAGACGGTCGCTCTTCATATTTTTTACCGCAATGGTGATCTTGGGAGCCTCGTTTGTAAATGCTATTTTTGTACTGGCAAACAGTTACAAGTCCAGTGAAGCTCCGGTAAGCAAGCAGGAGCAGAGTTTTGTAAGTAGAGATGGACATGTTCAGATCTCCGCTCCGTTAGATTGGTCAACAGACCCGGACCGGGAAGGAAAAGCAGATATTGCGATATTCAATCCCTACATTGAAAAGTCTGTTATCGTACGATCCAATTCGAAGGAGAAATTGGGTAATGTAACGCGCCAGTACTACACAAAGAAAATTCAAAACAACATGACCAAAGAGTTTAATCTCTCTACGGTAGGACCTTCATCCAACACCACGATTCAAGGATATCCTGCCACTCAGTTCACGATTAAAGGGCAGAAAGATATAAACCATTATGTCACCCATGTAGCCATTATTGAGACTGATAATAATTTCTACCAGATCATCGGGTATACGCCTGCATCAAAATATAGCCGTTTAAAGAAAGAAATTCATGATATTACCTATAGCTTTCGTGAGGTTCGACCTTAGACAGCGTGACGGACCAGGACGAATGATGAAAGAATAAGACGCAAAAGACAGGTGCTCCTCGGAGCCCTGTTTTTTCGCATACAACTATTCTTGATATCTATGATAAAATAGGCTGACATGTTCGGCGCCCTGTTTTATTATATTGTTCAGATGCACAACGATTTGAAAGCCCTTTCAATTAATGTGATACAGTAAAACACCTTACATCACTAGATAAAGGAGGAATCCTGATCTGTTTCCGCTCTCCGAAAGACAAGCCCAAGACATCGTAGACAAAATGATGAAGGATATTCCATACAATATCAATATTATGAATGAACGAGGCATCATCATTGGCAGCGGCGAGAGTGAACGAATCGGAACCATTCACCAAGGGGCTGTTCAGGCGCTCGAAACCGGGAAAATGATTGAAGTGTGGCAGGACGGACATTACGAGAAAAAAGGAACCAATGAACCGATAGTCATTCATCATGAGCTAGTCGGTGTCATTGGTATTTCAGGCAATCCTGACGAAGTTCGTCCTTTTTGCAACATTGTTAAAACTACGGTGTCTCTCCTGATTGAACAGCGTATTTCCTTGGAGCACTTGGCCCATGAGGCCAACCGCAAAAAATCCGTACTGGAAATGCTGTTAAATCATCAGGGAGCCTATACCCAAAAAATAAAAAAAGAAGCTGCTCAATATCACATTGATTTGCTTCTCAAAACTTCGGCCGTATATGTAAAGCATCTTCCTTCCGATCCTGCTCATTTCGCCGAATTATCCAATATATTCATGCAGCATCCATCCTTTCGTATGGAGGAAGACAGTTATCTCATCCTGATGCAAAATCAGGAACCAACGACCAAGCTACTGGAACCACTTGTACGCAGCCATCCTGATGTGCTGATTGCCATCAGCAGACAAGAGCACAGCATTGCGGATGTTTATATGCAAGCCAAGTCCGCTATGAATGTTGTACTAGCTCTGCGTCCACCTGTGCAGATTGTCTCTTTTGCAGAAGTCGAATTCTTGGTCAAATTAAGCCAAACCAACCTGACTAACACAATCCACCTGGTCAGCAAGCTGGAAGATACCGTGGATTTGCTGGATACGCTGCGGAGCTTTATTAATCATAATGGCAGTGTCTCCTTCACCGCAGATGAATTAAACATTCACCGGAATACACTGCAATACCGTTTGAAGCGCATCCATACCTTAACTGGCAAAGATCCCCGGAATCTCCTTCAGCTTTTTGAACTTACGCACGGCTTATTGGCGCTGTATCAATGAACAACCGGATCACGCCAGAACATGCTGCGATTATATCCTATTTTCGCTCGCCGTCACTCCCGAATTTCTCCACCAATCTCAGTTGGCTAAAGAAAACCGGGGTTACAGGCGAGCGCTCGTATTCCATTGTAATTATATTATGCCGTTTTATGTTCCTCGCCTATCAATCCGATCATTACTCACTGATTTGAAGCACTCTTGCGATATTCTCGCATGTGCGCTCTACGTTTTGTGGCCCTTCGGCCAGCAACTTACCCAGCTCCGAAGCTCCCGGCACGATGCCAAACACCGCATCTATTCCTTCCTTGTATAGCGTGTCGATCCCTTCCCCGATATAACCTGCAACCGCAATGACCTTCTTGCCCGATTGTTTGGCTGCCTGAGCTACTCCGTACGGAGTTTTACCGAATTTGGTCTGAAAATCAATGCCGCCTTCTCCCGTCAATACGATATCGGCCGTGGCGAGTTTCTGTTTTAAATCGGTGTATTCAATCACAATTTCAATGCCTTTTTGCAGCGTCGCCTGAGTAAAAATCAATAACCCGGCACCTAATCCGCCTGCTGCACCCGCGCCTGGAAGATCGCGCACATCCTTGTCCAGCTGCTGCTTCACCACATCCGCATAATGGGCAAGATTAGCATCCAATTGCTGCACCATTTCCGGGGTTGCCCCTTTTTGTGGGCCGAATACACGAGATGCCCCATGCTCCCCACACAACGGATTTGTTACATCACAGGCTACAATCAATTGTACCTGCTGCAGGCGGTCATCCAATGATGAAATATCAATGCTGTCCAGCTCGCCCAAACTGCCGCCGCCGCGTGGAAGAGTATTGCCTGCCGCATCCAGAAATCTAGCCCCCAGCGCTTCCGCCATACCTGTACCGCCATCATTCGTCGCACTTCCGCCAATGCCGATGATAATTTTTCGAATTCCCTGGTTCAGACACTCACGTATTAACTCACCCGTACCATAGGTTGTTGTCTTTAACGGGTTTTTATTGTCCTTATTAACCAGATGGATTCCGCTGGCAGATGCCATTTCGATTGCCGCAGTGGTGCCGTCTCCCAGCAAGCCATATGCCGCTTTTACAGGTTCTCCAAGCGGTCCTGTCACCTCCATGTAACGAAGCTGCCCGCCTGTCGCATCCACCAGTGACTGCACTGTTCCTTCACCACCGTCTGCCATCGGAACATGGACATAATGGGCTGTCGGATAGACCTTGCGCAATCCTTTCTCCATTGCAATGCACACTTCCTTTGCCGTCATGCTTTCTTTAAAAGAATCCGGTGCCAGTACAAATGTTTTCTCTCTCATTTTGTCACCCCATCGTGAATATTAAAGTATGAATCCATACAATATGGTTGCTACAATCGCCATAGTCCCGCCCACAATAGCTTCATAAGGGATTAATCCCATCCGTTGCTTAATGCTCATTTTCATGCTGTCTGCCGTAACGTGGAAATAGTTGCCCTGTGGTAAGGAATCAATGACGGTAGCTCCTGTATGCACCATCACAGCGGCAGCTAACGGGGCTGTCCCCATGTTCAGAATGGCTTCCCCAAACGAGCCAGTCGCCAAAATAACGCCAGTTGAAGTCGATGCTGTGGCGGCCGCCATCAGAATCCCTGCAAGCGGTGCCAAAAATGTGCCAGAAACTCCCGAAGCTTCAATCAAGCCAACTACCTGAGCAGATAAATTAGACGCAGAAATCAGACCCGCAATCCCACCTGCACCGATCAAGATAAGCACGGTTGCCGTCATTTTATTCAAACCGGAAGCCGAATATTTCAGGATATTGCGCCCTTGTCCCATGGCCAGCATACCTACAATCCCGGCGATCGGCAAAATGTACATCGCGTCGACCTTGAAGTTCGACAGTGCTTCAATGCCAGAGATGGAACCAATCGGGTTAATCATCAGCAAAATAACGGCTACCACCGGGGCTACAATCGCCCGTCCCAATGCTGGGTACTTCGACGTATCGACATCACTATCCATAATATCCTGTTCGGATACCTTCACGCCCTTGTTTTTCAACATAGACGCCACCAGAACCGTCATGATTAATCCGCATATCGCAGGTACCACACCCGCCAACATAACGTGGCTTAAATCCAGATTAAACCCACGCGCCGCCGCAATCGTATTGGGATTCGGAGAGATAATGTTCCCCGCCTTTCCGCCTCCAGACAAGGCCAGCAGAAGAGCCAGCTTGGAAATCCCCATTTTGTTCCCAACCGACAAGGCAATAGGTGCCACAATGAGCACGGCCACGGGAATAAATACGCCTACTGCTGTAATAATCATCGTCGCTAACGCTAGTGCAAGGATCGCTTTACTGCCACCAAACTTCTTTACAATAGCCTGTGCAATTGTCTCCGCTGCCCCAGACTCCATCATCACGCCTGCCAATACACCTGCCGCGAGCACACGAATGACCGTCCCCATCACGCTCTGCGTACCACTAATTAGCACGCTGATCGTCTGCTCCAGATTGGCTCCGCCCAATAAAGCGCCTACAATAGCTCCCAAAAATAAAGCGTAAACCGGATTCAGCTTTCTCAATATCAAAATAATTGCAATAGCCAGCCCTGCTAGAGCTCCTATCCAACTGATCGTTAACCCTTCCATCTGTCTAACCCCCCGGGCAATTTTTGATTACGCTTTCATTATATCGATTGCAGTGTGTGAATTATATTGAAGAACAGACGAAATTGATTGTGCATTTGCACAAAAAGGACCGAACAGGCTTACAAAATCAATTTAATGAATACGCTTGCAAATTTAAAATTTTAGATTATAATACTTGTATACAAGTATACTTGATTAATGAGAAGGTGAATTTATGGTTCTGTCCAGTGAATTCCTATATCCCTCCAAATGGCTTCTTAAAGCCTCTGCTGGGGATCGTGTAACATCCGAGCTTAGAATGCGCATCATTTCTGGCGCAATTGAAAGCGGTACCATACTATCTGAAAATAAATTAGCTGCTGATTTTGCTGTAAGTCGCTCACCTATTCGTGAAGCGTTAAAAATACTGGCCTCCGAAAATATCATCCGACTCGAAAGAATGGGTGCGGTCGTTATTGGTCTATCAGAGAAAGAAATAGAAGAAATTTATGATGTTCGTCTACTTATAGAATCCTTCGTATTTGAACGTCTTATAAAGATGGACACTCATGATTTAGCAAAGGAACTTAGTAAAATACTCGAAATGATGAAAGTCGCAGTCAAATATAGTGATGCCGATGAGTTTTCATATCAAGATGTCTTGTTCCATGAAACGATTATTCGTGCAGTTAATCATTCATACATCCTGATGATCTGGAATAACCTAAAGCCCGTGATGGAAAGTCTCATTCTGTTGTCGATGCGTATGCGCTTCAAAGAAAAGTATGAAGACTTTACACGGATTGTATCAAATCATGAGCTTTATATTGAAGCAATCCAGGCAAAAGATAGAGAACTTATGATTAAGTCTTTACATGAAAACTTTGATGATGTTCAAGGTAAAGTAGAAGACTTATGGATGTCCCAACAACTGCTGTCCAAAGGAGTCGTGCCACAAAATGACTAACTACATGTTAGGTATAGATATCGGAACCACCAGTACGAAAGCCGTTTTATTCAGTGAAAAAGGTGAAGTCATCCAACAAGAAAATATCGGGTACCCGCTTTATACACCAGATATAGCGACAGCTGAACAAAATCCTGAGGAGATTTTTCAAGCAGTCCTACAAGCGACTTCGAATATCATGAAACATCACTCACAAAAAAAACTATCGTTTGTTTCATTTAGCAGTGCCATGCACAGTGTCATTGCCATGGATGAACATGATCAACCACTTACGCCTTGTATCACTTGGGCAGATAATCGCAGTGAAGCGTGGGCACATCAAATAAAAGAGGAGTTGAACGGCCAAGAGGTCTACAGACGAACAGGAACACCCATTCACCCCATGTCACCCTTAACTAAAATAGCTTGGATTGTGAATGACCTTCCTGAAATCGCTATCAAAGTTAAAAAATATATCGGAATTAAAGAATACATTTTCAAAAAATTCTTTGATTTATATGTTGTTGATTATTCCCTGGCTTCAGCCATGGGCATGATGAATCTCGAAAAGCTGGATTGGGATGAAGAAGCCTTAAAAATTGCGGGTATAACCCCTTCTCAACTATCTGAGCTCGTGCCCACAACCAAAATATTTACCGACTGTAATTCAGATTTAGCAAAAAAGATGGGGATCGATCCACAAACACCATTTGTCATTGGGGCCAGCGATGGAGTTCTCTCTAATCTAGGTGTCAATGCGATACGAAAAGGCGAAGTTGCCGTCACTATTGGGACAAGCGGTGCCATTCGAACCATCATAGACAAGCCGCAAACAGATGAAAAGGGAAGAATATTTTGTTATGCCTTAACGGAAAAGCACTGGGTCATTGGCGGACCGGTAAACAATGGCGGGATGGTTCTTCGCTGGATTCGTGACGAGCTTGCCTCATCAGAAGTAGAAACAGCGAAACGACTAGGAATTGATCCATATGATGTGTTAACCAAAATTGCTGAACGCGTAAGGCCCGGGTCTGATGGATTGTTATTCCATCCCTACCTAGCTGGTGAACGTGCACCCTTATGGAATCCAGACGTACGTGGCTCATTCTTCGGTTTAACGATGTCGCATAAGAAAGAACATATGATTCGCGCAGCCTTGGAAGGAGTCATTTACAATTTATACACCGTATTTTTGGCCCTAACCGAATGCATGGATGGTCCCGTGACCCGAATCCAAGCTACAGGAGGCTTTGCAAGGTCAGATGTTTGGCGGCAAATGATGTCTGATATATTCGCATCTGAAGTCGTCGTTCCAGAAAGCTACGAAAGTTCTTGTCTAGGAGCTTGTATTTTAGGCTTGTATGCCGCTGGAAAAATCCAATCATTTGAAGTGGTTTCTGAAATGATTGGCAGTACCAACAAACATGCACCCAAAGAAGAAGCAACCAAGGAATATAGGAAGTTGCTACCGATTTTCATTAACCTATCCAGAGTATTGGAAGAAGATTATACACGGATTGCTCATTACCAAAGAGGCTTAATTAAACACTAAAAGGATAAATACAGGGGGTAATTACAATGCCATTAGTCGTTGTAGGGATTGGAATTTTAGCATTACTCGTTTTAATCATGGGCTTCAAATTAAACACCTTCATTTCCTTAATCATTGTATCGTTCGGTGTAGCCTTAGCCCTTGGAATGCCATTAGAGGAAATTGTCAAAACCATTGAAGCTGGATTGGGCGGAACATTGGGTCACTTAGCGTTAATCTTTGGACTCGGAGCGATGTTAGGGAAGTTGATCGCGGATTCTGGTGGTGCCCAAAGAATTGCCATGACCCTCGTTGACAAATTTGGTGAAAAAAATATTCAATGGGCGGTCGTAGCTGCTTCATTCATTATCGGGATTGCGTTATTTTTTGAAGTAGGATTAGTATTGTTAATTCCAATTGTATTTGCCATTTCAAAAGAATTAAAGGTTTCTATCTTATATCTCGGTATTCCGATGGTCTCTGCTTTATCCGTAACACACGGTTTCTTACCCCCACATCCAGGACCAACCGTTATTGCTGGTGAATATGGCGCGAACCTGGGTGAGGTTTTACTTTATGGCTTCATTATTGCTGTTCCAACCGTCATTTTGGCTGGCCCTGTATTTACGAAGCTTGCCAAAAAACTCGTACCTGCCTCATTTACGAAAACCGGTAATATTGCTTCTTTAGGAGAACAAAAAGTATTTAAGTCTGAGGAAACTCCTGGATTCGGAATCAGTGTATTTACGGCAATGCTTCCTGTCATCTTAATGTCGATTGCTACGATTATTACTTTGCTTCAAAAAACAATGGGGTTTGAAGATAATAGTTTACTGGCCGCGATCCGATTTATTGGTGATGCATCCACTTCCATGTTGATTTCCTTACTGGTTGCCGTTTACACCATGGGGATCGCAAGAAAAATTCCAATCAAAGATGTAATGGCATCTTGTACAACGGCTATTACTCATATTGGGATGATGCTCTTGATCATTGGGGGAGGCGGAGCCTTCAAACAAGTACTGATTAATGGCGGCGTAGGTGACTATGTAGCCGATTTATTCAATGGAACTACATTATCACCAATTCTGCTAGCCTGGATCATCGCTGCAATCTTACGTATTTCCCTGGGTTCTGCAACTGTTGCAGCCTTAACAACCGCTGGTTTAGTGATTCCGATGTTAGGACAATCTGACGTTAATCTTGCTTTAGTCGTGCTTGCCACGGGAGCGGGTAGCTTAATAGCTTCACATGTTAACGATGCCGGGTTCTGGATGTTTAAAGAGTATTTTGGTTTAAGCATGAAAGAAACCTTTGCCACATGGACATTGCTTGAGACCATTATTTCTGTAGCCGGATTAGGATTCATCTTAATACTAAGTTTATTCGTATAAACCATGATTTCAGGGCGGTAGATCCCCCACCTATCTTTCTTAGAATCTCTAAGTCGATAAGTGAGGATCTACCGCCTCTTTACAAACTGGAGTGATATTATACTTTTTCATTTTTGGACGATTGAACTGGTTGCTTCTGTTGTTCCTTTGGCCTCACCATGTCCTGCACCAAATAGGTTCAATACCACCACGCCAATAACAATTAAAGCAATCCCTACCATACTCCCTGTATTGATTTTCTCCTTCCAAATCAATACTGAAATCACCGTTGTAGCAACAGCCCCCACCCCTGACCAAATGGCATACGTCATATTAAGAGGAAGTGTCTTGAGGGTTAGTGAAATAAAGAAGAAAGAGATTACAAACGCGACAATCGTGAATAGAGTCGGATACAGTCTCGTAAAACCTTCTGAAGCTTTAAGCATTGAAGTACCAATAAGCTCACTAGCAATAGAGATTGCCAAGAAAAAATAAGCCATCATTCATTCTCCTTTATATATGTCTTTAATTCTTCTATAATTTTTTGCTTCAATTCTTCATTGGGAAGAGCGAGTCCGAACATTTCGGCAAACCACAAACCGTCTATAGCTAATCGGACAATCGTAGAACGGACCGGGTCCAATTCGTCGTTTTCGATTTTATTTTGGATATTTGCATACTCATCCTGAAGCAGCTTGAGCATTTGAGGGTTCGTAAATTGTGCTGCCGAGAGAGCGGTAAATAGGTCACTTGCGTCCTGATCCCCGGAAAATGACGTATTCATATAAGCACGAGTCCATCTACCTTGGGAATGTGTATCGTTTTCTGCCCTTTCATTAAATTCGGTGATAAAGCTGGTCGATAGCTGTTCAACCATCCCCAGAATCAATTCATCTTTATTCGGAAAATGGTAAAGCAATCCTCCCTTACTTACTCCCGCCTTCTTAGCCACCGCTTCTAACGTTAATTTTTCTACTCCTTCTTCTTGTACAATTATAGAAGCTGCTTTAAGGATTAATTCTCTTTTTAATGTTTTTTTAGTTGTATTCATTCTGATCACCACCCATTTTACTATACCGTCCAGACGGTTTTATTTCAATCAAAAGATACGTTTAAGCTAAATAAAAAGAAGCCTTGGGCGTGTAACATTTCAGCCAAGACTTCTTTAAATAAACAACTACCCAGCCCGGATATTTAGCAAAAGTCCGCATCTGTTGGGTTTTAAGTGCCACCTATAGCTTATCTCTTCAGATACTGTCTCAGCCATTGGAGCGCAGGGCGTTCCGTGCCGTTAGAGTTCAGCAGATGTGTACCATCTTTCCAAGTTTGTCCTTGGATATACCCCCAAAGCGTAACTCCCTTCACTGAGGGGTTTTGCCAAAGGACTGGAAACTTCTCTTTGTATCTGGCAAGTTGGGTGTTATCATCCCCAGTTATATCCAGTTCCGACACATAGATCGGTAACCCGGTCGCCGACAGCTTATTTAGTACAGTATTCATCGTGTTGACTGAGACGTTGTCCATACTGAAATGGTGGCATTGAATGCCAATACCGTCAATCAGGCCTCTACTCTTGAGCTGATTAATAATATTGACATATTGGTCGGCTAAAGAAGGGTCGTTGATAATACCATAATCATTTATATGCAGTTTGGCATTCGGGAAAGCTTGTCTAGCCTGTTGAAACGACCATATGACCCAATCCCATCCGGTCGACCCGTCACCACCAATGGCATTGCGGTAGGACGGCTTCTGATGCAACGGCTCATTCACCACATCTACAAACGCCGCATTCGGATAGCGTTGACCTGCTGCTTTAATCCACTGAGTCACTTCCGCTTTCTGATCAGCAGCCGACAGTCCTTTAACCCATCCTGGCTCCTGGGCACCCCATACCAACGTATGGAACTTGAACGGGAAACCATTGCTACGGGCATAATTGTAGGCGGTATCCGCCTGCGACCAGTTCATGTTGTTACGACTGCCTTCAACCGATTCCCACTTAGTCGAGTTCTCCGGCGTCACTTGATTCCAGTATGTCCCGTAACTAGGAGGGACACTGCCCGCAATGATATTCCCCAGAAATTTGCTTCCATTTGCCAGGCCAGCATCAGCCTGGTTGACCAGAACAGATGATAACAACACACCCGCCAACGCCAAACTGCTCACCAGCTTGCCCACTTTAGTTCTTAACATAAAATCTCCTCCTCACACGTATAGTTTGATAATACTCATCCCTTAATATTTAAGCGCTTATATTTCCAATTATAAGAATGAATAGTCGTTTTCTGCTACATGTGAAAGTATAGAATTAACCCGAAAAATCTTACATCATTGCAGGGCAGCAGGCATTAGTTGTATCGTTAATTGGTCTAACCGTCATGATAAAGTCTCGTCCAGAACGATCATTTATTGATAATACAGTAGAGGTAACACTGACACTGCTTAAGTAAGTTGAATGGATTCTTTTAGCGGATAACAATCTCTATAAGACAGTTTAAAGGGCACCCAGTCGGGTGCCCTCTGTGCGTAACACATGTTTTCACATATGTTGATATAAAACATGCATTACAATTGCGGATAAGGATGGAGGTTTTATTAATGTCCACGATGTTTTTCTTTCGCTTTTTTCTCCTTTAATTCCCTTATCCGTGCCTTCATAGATTCCTTTTGTTGTTTGGAGTAAGTACGTTTCTCCAACTTACGCTTCTCATACTCTAACTTTAAGGCCTCTTGTGCGTTGGAAGAGACTCCCTTTCGCCTTAATTCATACGCTGCCTGCCTTGCTAGCCGCTTTGGATTGATCTTCTTCGTTTCAGACCCCTTTACAGCCACCTCTTGTGACAGCCGACTAACAAGTTCACACATTTCCTCACGGATAAAATGGAGAATTTCTTCGTCTTTAGGCTCTGTACCAAAAATGTACCTGGCTGCCTTCAATTTCCCTTGGTCCTGCTCCTCCACGACTCCAACCCAATACTGTCCATCATGATAAATCGTAAGCTTCATTTGAATCCCCCTCATTTTAAATCGAAACGATGGACATCCCGAGGGGGAAGGTTACTGACATGGCACTCTTGCTAATATAGAGTCGTCCATGCGTCTGGACTACCAACCAGACTGTGTTTTTTCGTCTCAGAAAAAGTATAGTTGCCTTACTGGAAAACAGCAAGTTAATCGCTAATATGTATTAGAGCGAATCTGGATATAGAGTATACTAGATGAGTATAAGTTCGATACACGATGACATGATATATGTAATGGTACTTAAATACAGCGCAGAAGAGGTTGAGAATGAGTCAGAAGCATTTTGCAGATTATCCATTAAGTGAAGAAATTGTGAGGGCTCTGAATAGCTTGGGCTATGAGACGCCAACAGAGATTCAAACGGAGGTTATTCCCGTTGCGCTTGCGAAGAAGGATCTTGTGGCCAAATCGCAAACAGGCAGCGGCAAAACAGCAGCATATGGTATTTCACTTTGTGAGCTAGTAGATTGGAATGAGAATAAGCCCCAAGCTTTAATCCTGACACCAACTCGTGAACTCGCATTACAGGTTACTGAAGACATCACGAATATTGGACGCTTTAAGCGGATCAAAGCAACGCCCCTTTATGGGAAACATCCTTTTCATATACAAAAGGCCGAGCTAAAACAAAGAACACATGTGGCTGTAGGTACGCCCGGACGTGTACTGGATCACATTGAACGAGGCACGCTATCCTTAAATCGAATTGCCTATCTCGTGATTGATGAAGCTGATGAGATGCTGAATATGGGCTTTATCGAGCAGGTTCAGTCGATTATTCAGGCGTTGCCTAGTGACCGGGTTACGATGTTGTTTTCCGCTACTTATCCCGAAGATGTAGCCAAACTATCACGTAAATATATGAACGATCCTGCGGAAATTGAGATTAAGGCGACGGGTGTAACCACAGCCACGATTGATCACTCTCTTATTCAGGTGCGAGAGGCAGACAAGCTGGCTCTGCTACAGGATCTGCTCATTGTTGAGAACCCTGACAGCTGCATCATTTTCTGCCGTACGCAAGAGCATGTAGATACACTATTCAGAGCATTGGCTGACCTCGAATATCCATGTGATCGCATTCATGGCGGCATGGAGCAGGATGAGCGATTTGAGGTAATGAACGCATTCAGAAGGGGACAATTTCGTTACTTGGTCGCAACGGATGTAGCCGCCAGAGGGATTGATATCACAAATATCACCCATGTCATCAACTACGATATTCCCCTTGAAAAGGAAAGCTATGTTCATCGTACAGGCCGTACAGGACGTGCTGGCAAAACGGGGAAAGCCATTACTCTAATCACTCCTAAAGACAGCAACCGATTAGCTGATATTGAAGCATATATTGGATTTGCAATTCCGCAAGTAAAAGCCCCCTCAAAAGAGGCTGTAGATCTCCGCAGAGAAGATTTCGAGCGGAATCTACATGTAAAAACTGTCCTCAAAAACGACAAGCGCGAGCAATTAAACCAACAGATTATGAAGCTCAATTTTAACGGCGGTAAGAAGAAAAAACTTAGAGCTGTCGATTTTGTGGGTACCATCGCTAAGCTTGACGGGGTAACGGCAGATGATATCGGGATCATTACGATTCTGGATAATGTGACAGATGTTGAGATTCTGAATGGCAAGGGCCCACTGGTGCTTGAAATTATGAAGAATACGACCGTAAAGGGCAAGCTGTTAAAGGTACGCAAAGGGCATAAGTAGAAGGTACGCTGCATAAAAAGAGTGAGGCCATCCCGTCCAGAACAGCCGAAGGTTTTTGTAAGCTATACAGGCGGGATGGCCGAGTTCATCTCTTGCTCCTCTAATTCATCTTTCCATTTAGCGATATTATAAATGACTTTGAATTTCTCTTTTAACTGAGTAACACCTTCAACTGGCACATAGCTGTCCAATTGTAGATGGAAGTCTGAAATATCTTTTTTATGGTTATACATCTCTTCTAGAATATCAATGATTGTGGAAAGTCTAGATTTAAACGATAACTTATAATCATCTTCGTCCTCGAGTATACATAGATTTTCTACCCCTCTAAAAAAGGAGTTCTCTTCAAAATATAGCTTGTTACAGATCATATGGGCCTGCATCAATGGTTCGCATATTTGCCAATCTGCTTGCTGCATGGCGGTTTTGAGTGATATATGTGCTCCACTAATGTAATAATAATCTCGATAAAAACACATTGAACAAGAGGCCTTCATTATTTTAATTTTAGAATCTACAGCAGGATACCCTAATACAAATCCTTCAGCTAACAATTTCTTGGAAAAGTAATCTAACGATTTTACGAATAATTGGTATCCAAGCTCCTTACCTTCCTCATCATCTTTATGACAGCAATAATGAATAATATCTTCATTCACTTGTATATTTTCATATCGATATCCCATTCCAGCCTTTAAACGATCAATATGAATTTCGACTCCTGCAAAGAGGTCATTCAAACTTGTTATTCTGGAATGATTGCCTTTCAAATTTATGTTTAAGTCAGCAGTACATTCTCTATAAAGTATGCAGGTGTCTTTGATATTCAGGTTAACGTCTTGTCTATTCATAAAATTAGCAATTCTCTTGAGATGCAAGTAATCCATTCCTATAAAAATTATGTTCTCATATTCAATAGCCCCAGCATCAGATTGATTAAAATGAACAGCAATACAAACGTCCTCATCGTGTGCTATCAATGTCTCAATACTCTCAATCATCCTATTCCGTAGTGCAGCTTGTCGAGGAAATGGCATGGTTAATCCAATGTATTTTGATTCCAGGTTAGGCAGCAGCTTCATTTGATCATGAAGGTAAAGCATCACACGATCAAAATTATATTTCTTAGCACTTTCATTCATTAGAAACCGTAGACCTCCTTCTTATCAATTCTTAATTTCATTTTACCATCCCCCCACTTCCACAATATACCTTTAACTCTATAAAACTAACTACGTGGGTGATAATTGTTCTGCTTTATCGTATTCTCTTAAAGAGTCGCTAGAACACTTAAAAAAATTTTAGACAAGGTGTCCCTTTTGGTCATCTTCGTTTGTTATACAGATATAGTTTGCTTTTTGATCAGAGGGGGTGCCTAAATCCTTGAATGAGGACATCGAATACAGAATCAAACGAGTTCAAGCCGGCGAAATCCAGGATTACGCCTACATTGTAAAGGAGTATCAGCGTCAGATTTTTGTGTACTGCTGGAGGCTATTAGGAAGTGAGCAGGAGGCAGAAGAGGCTGTGCAGGATATTTTCGTCAATGCTTTTGAGAAAATCAGCAGGTACAAGCCGACAGTGGGCTTTTCCTCATGGCTGTATAAAATGGCCTATCATCACTGCCTGAACCTGATTCGCAGGAAGAATCTACAGCGCAAATTTAAACTTACCCTGTTCACCTCAGCTGACATGACTTCAGACAGTGCAGCGCAGGTTATGGAACGTCAGCTTTTCAGTGAACCGCTGAGCCGAGCGTTGAAGCAACTGAACGCGGAGGAGCGTAACCTGCTGGTGCTGCGCATTTTTGAAGAAAAAACGTTTGGAGAAATCGGGGAAATCATGAACAAAAGCGAGGACGCTATCAAGAAAAAATACGGCAGGACAAAAACAAAGCTCAAAAAAATAATGGAGCCCCTAAAGGAGGACCACAAATGCGTGAGTTACAAGACAGAATTCAAAAACAAAGCCTGAAATACACCGATCTGCAAGACAGGGGATTAAAAAACATGGACAAGCTAACCGAGCCAGAGAACGCTTTGAAAATTCAGGCTTTTGACGTCTCTGACAAAGTGATGGAACAGGTCTACCAAAAGGCGATGCCCAAAAAAGGAAATATCGGAAAAATCCATTTTCAGCCTCGCTTGACTGTCCCCATCATGATTTTGCTTTTTGTAGTAGGGGCCTCTGTGACCGGATACGCAGCTTCACAATATCTTGAGTTCCGCAACAGTAAGGGCGCCGTTGTATTAAATACCGCCAAAACACCTACCGAAACGGACGCCTCCAAAACGTATACCTCCACCTACGAACGGTGGAACGAAGAGGTGAAGCGCCGTTTGCAACCAGGAGAATATGCTGCTTATTACGTCAAAGACGATTCCATGAATCAAAACAACCTATCTAATCCGGTCCTGTTTGCGTACAAACCGGCTGAACTTTCAAGTTTCAACAGCTTACAAGATGAAATCAAGCGGACTGAGGCTCCTTTATTCAACAACCCTACTCACCTACCGGATGGCTATCAGTTTGAATTTGGATACGTCTATCCAGTCGCTGCATATCCTGGAATGATGGATAAAAAGGAATATCGCGCTTTAACCGATCAACTGATGCAACAGGCCAAAGCTGCACCGGAGGGTGAAAATCTGTTTATTCAAAAGCTAAGCTGGGACAAGTCAGACTCCTCCTTTGCCCGGTATGCGAGAGGAAACGACTATGTAAACATTACCGTCACCAAATACACTCCTGAAGTCACGAAGACGACCATCATGCAAAATGAACAGGATTCGGCTGAGCAAGTGACAATCAAAGGAACCAAGGTCTATTACATCAGGGCAAGTGAAGCAAGCAAGCCCTTGGAAGCAGGAAAAAACCGACTGGGATGGCTCGATGAAAAAAGACATTTACACTACAACATATCCGATAACCAAGACAGCCCGCTGACCAAAGAAGATTTGGTTAAAATAGCCGAAGATTTGCTTAATGGTTCACCACAATAGCTGCAACGGTAAGATTTAAAAAGAGACTGCCCTTCGCCAAGGGTAGTCTCTTTTTAAAGAATAGTCCCTATACCTTTCCTCACAAACCACTACCGCATACACCATAATCAACGCTTTACCACGGAAGCTGATCATCCATGTAATAGAATCCGCCTGTTGGACCATCCTCTGGCAGGGTCGCCAGTCGGACCGCCGTTTTTGCTCCATCCTCCACCGACAGTTCCGCCTTTTCCCCACCCATCTGCGTTTTGACCAAGCCGGGGTGTACGGAGTTAACCTTCAGATGCGTCCCACTGTTTTTTTGCGCCCAGTAGGCCGTCAGCATATTCAAAGCAGCTTTAGATGCGGCATAAGCCGGGGTAGCAAGCCGCTGCACCCGTTCATTGGAAAGTTGGAACTGAATCGAGCCTATAGCGCTGCTTTGGTTGACGATTCTGCCTGCTTCGCTCTTTAACAGTAATGGCAACAGTGCTTCTGTAATCAAATAGGGTGCGAATGTGTTCACCTCAAAAGTATCTCTGAAAGCATCCCCGTCATAACCCGCTTTTTCTGCCAAAATGCCTGCATTGTTGACCAAAATGTCCAGCCGACCGTAAGTCTTCTCAATGAATTGCGCCAATTCCGCGATATGTGCAGAATTCGTAACCTCCAGCTTCACGCCGACTGCCTGAATGCCATCTTGCAATAGCCCGGCCGCTGCTTCATCTGCTGCTGTTTTTGTGCGCGCAGCAACCAATACCGTTATCCCTTGCCGCCCCAATTGTCTGGCAATCTCCAGTCCGATTCCTTTGCTTGCTCCGGTAATTAACGCGATTTTGTTTGTCATGATTTATTTCCTCCTCATTTTTATAAAATTGAGAATGATCGTTCTAATAACACGAAAAAAATTTGTTTTCGTGTATCGTCTATGTCTCTAAAATACGTAGATTTAACTCGGCTATCCGTTGCAGCTTTTCTTTCGGAACGGAAGTCCGCACCATCACCCTCAGTCCCGCTAAGGCATTTTGCAGATACTCAGCCAATTCCTTCGCTTCGTACTGCTGTGTGAATTCGCCGTTTTGCTGTCCCCACGTTACGATTTCTGCAAGCAGCTCCTCCGATTTTGCAAAGGCCTTCGTCGCTATCGCATCAATCTCCTCATCCCGAGCTGCTAATTCGACAGCCGAATTCACGAACATGCAACCGGGCGGTACGTCCTCTTCACCATTAATGATAAAGTCGAAAATGAACTGAAGTGCCTGCTTAGCCGTCTGGGATTGCTTGATCCCTGCCGACCATCTACCACTAACTCGCTCTCCGAATCGGTCCATCACTTTAAGAAACAGGGTGTGCTTGTCGGTAAAAGTATCATAGATACTTCTTCGATGGATCCCCATGTGCTCGACAAGATCATTCATCGAGGTTTTCTCATACCCCTGCTCCCAGAACAGCTTCATAGCTTTTTCCAGAACAACGTTTTCCTCAAATTCTTTGCTCCTGGCCATCGTAGCTACCCCCTGACCACTTAGAATAGGTTTGGATTAATTTGCATGACCTTTTGGAAACGATCGTTCTACATTGGTCGCTGATATGTCTTTCTTCTCTGTCTGGCTTTATCCTAACATATCGGGAACGATCGGTAAAGAATTACTTTTCCCCCTTTATAGCCCGCTCCATGATTACTGTAATCACTATAGCAAATACCAATAAACACAGAAGGATTACAAAGTTTTGCACTCGTAAGCAAGCATTTTAGCGGTGGGAGCTTCCCACCGCTTCACGTTGTTGCTTATGCGACTTGAATACGTATCGTAAGATTACTTTGTATTTTATAAATATTTGGATGATCGAGTTACTAGCCATGTAAAATTAACGATGCAGCGGTTCTTTTTCGCCCAGACCCAGCACCTCTGTAGTGGTATTGTGGATCTGTTGGTAAAGCTCTGGGCTTTCCGCTAACGACAATCCATAAGAAGGAATCATCTCTTTTATTTTTGGTTTCCATTTTTCCATATGTTGTGGGAAGCATTTCTCTAATACCTCCAGCATAACGTGGACAGCAGTAGAAGCCCCCGGAGAAGCACCGAGCAATGCAGCCACCGAGCCGTCAGCGGAACTAACCACTTCCGTACCAAATTGAAGGGTTCCTTTACCGCCCTCTGTATCTTTGATCACCTGCACACGCTGACCTGCTACCACGATATCCCAGTCCTCAATTTTGGCGTTGGGAATAAACTCGCGTAATTCCTCCAGGCGCTTTTCATTCGATAACATCACTTGCTGAATCAGGTATTTGGTCAATGCCATCTCTTTTGCCCCTGCCGCCAACATCGTGATGAGGTTATTGGGTTTTACGGAACCAATCAGGTCCAGATTTGAACCCGTTTTCAGGAACTTTGGTGAGAAGCCGGCAAACGGTCCAAACAGCAGCGCTTTTTGGTTACCGATGTATCTAGTATCCAGATGCGGGACAGACATAGGTGGAGCACCGACCTTCGCTTTACCGTATACTTTTGCATGATGCTGGGCGACCACTTTAGAATTGTTACATACCATAAATAGTCCACTTACCGGGAATCCCCCGATATATTTGGACTCAGGAATGCCAGTTCTTTGGAGTAAAGGTAGACTTCCGCCCCCACCACCGATAAAAACGAATTTGGCAGTATGATATTCGATTTTTCCGTTATCCAGATTATGCACTTTGACTTTCCACGAGCCATCACTCGCACGTTTAATATCCTTTACACTATGCTTGTATTTAATCTCGACGTTTTTGCTTTTTAAATGGTCAAACAACATGCGTGTTAAAGCACCAAAGTTGACATCTGTTCCAGAGTCGATTTTGGTTGCCGCAATCGGTTCATTCAATGTACGACCTTCCATAATTAGCGGAATCCATTCCTTCAGCTTTTCAGGGTCATCGGAAAATTCCATGCCTTGAAATAGCGAAACACTTGAAAGCGCTTTAAAGCGCTTTTTTAAAAAAGATACGTTTTTTTCACCCATTACTAAACTCATATGGGGTATGGGCCTGATAAAGTCCTGTGGATTACGAATCAAATTACTGTTGACAAGAAAAGACCAAAACTGTCTTGAGAGCTGAAACTGTTCGTTGATATTAACCGCTTTACGAATATCTACAGATCCGTCCGCTTTTTCGGATGTGTAGTTCAGCTCGCACAGTGCAGCATGACCCGTGCCTGCATTATTCCATTCGTTAGAGCTTTCTTCTCCTGCACTTGCCAGTTTCTCAAACACTTTAATTTCCCATTCCGGTGCTAACTCTTTCAGCAATGATCCCAAAGTCGCGCTCATGACTCCGGCACCAATTAAGATAACGTCTGTATTTTTCTGAATACTATTCATAAAAACCTTCCTTATCTCTTATATTTGCAAAAAAGAGCAGGCCCTCCTGCTTAACTGACTCAAGAAGCAAGGCTCCACTCAGGAACATACCTTTTCTATCTCCATTATAACTTAAATATAATCATTTAAAAATTATATCTACTTTTATCTGATAATTATAAATCATTTCTGCTAAAAAGTGAGAATTTTCTTGCGAAAATAAAAATTGAACTCAGCTTTTTATAAGAAACATAGCTGATTTTGTTACTCTCGTGGAATACAGCTTCCCAATAATTAAATCAACAGTTTATGTATATGAATAACCAGGAATTGTTATGTAGGATTTCAAGAATTAATGCGCGATCCATCTTGGGACTGTACGCAAACTGTACAATGCATAGAAATCAAGTAAAATAAGGGACATAAGGCGAAGATCCCCCATGACCTGGGCTATTGTTGGAATATTTTCTTTTGTCAGGGAAGAACGGTTTTCGGACTGAAATGCTGAAGAAGCAGAATCTGTAATGATTCTGTAAACCTTGTAGGAATGGGGACTAGAGTGCTATGAGGAAAATAGTAGTTAGTGGGAATACGTACTTGTGGAGTTATAAAACAGTCAGAGATATTTACTGTAGATCCAAGTTGACTATTATTTCTGAAAATAAAGATATAAAATTTATAATTCAGTTTACTACTAAAGATACAATTGTCACTGGTAGCCCTTTGAATGAGGGATTACGTGTGATGAAAGAGGGTAAACAATATTCTATTAATCTGAACCAACCTAAGTATGTTGCTGAAGTGTTGCAGTATATACTTGATATGGAGTTAGATGTGACAGTGAAGAAAGTGCATGAGCTAAATGGTAATGAATTGTTGGTTAGTATGGGGTATCAGGATGTGACTGGACTTTTGATATGAACTAAGCCTGTTCCACATTCTAAATCAAGCAAAAGGCCTTCCCCGAAGGAATGGCCTATTTGTTATGGAAAGACACCTCATTTTTCATGCCTCACTCTTAGTCACTTTATAGAGAACTTGCTGTTATTTAGGATAAGTTACGTATACACCAACTGCTTTCCCTCTGAATCCCAACGCCATGCCAAATCACCTTGTAGCCATAAACCACCATAGCACTCGTCTATTCCCTTTATCTTCACCCAGTCATGTACTCCCGCCACTGTATTCCTCCCTACTTCCGTTAATGCAACAACGCATTGCTCAAAGAATGGAGTTGTTTTCTTTTGATGATCAGGAAATGAGTGGCGACCTTGAATCTCCAATAGTGCATGTGGTTGCTCCGACATATTCCTCAAACGGTACCAAAATTCCAAATCACCCATGCCCAAACCACTTATTCGGTTCCCGATCTGCTTAAACAATTCATGTGGAGTATTTACTCCTTGCTGGATGAGTTCCAAAGTTGTCTGCTCTACGATGCCCAGCCCATTGACGGTAGAAGGTAGACGAGATAGGTGCAGTTCAAGTGCCGCATGAGCAAAAGGCAGGGCAGATGTGTCTTCGTGCAAAATATCAATATACCGCGTTATATCCGGGGAGGCATATGCTTCCCAGATTCTTTTGCCCATCTCAAGCTCCTGCTGGCCAATCTGCTGCCACGTGCCTGACAATTTTTCTAACTGCTTCGTTGTAAGCTGTCCCAAGCCCCTAAACGGTTCAATACCTGGGTAGTTGCCGATGCACAGCAAGCTCAGTTTGGTTTGGCCTAGGGTTTGCATTGAAAACCAGTACAACAAGTAACTTAGCATCAGCTGGTCGAACAAATCGTGCTCAAACCATAGCACGACTTCGTCGTACTTATGAAAGTTATGCAGAGTCTGCTCCTGAGCCTCGCAATTGGATACATATTCTTCTGCTGGAATCCCGAGAGTTCTCTCCAAATATTCCACTCTTGCTGCTCTAGATGAGGGCTCGCCCATTTCAAGGAAAACCGGACCTACCGGATACACCTCTCTCCAGACCAGGATATCTCCGCGAATGTTCCCTTTCCTCAGCTTGTCACCAACATGGTCTCCGTTGACTATATGTAGCACCGATTCCCCTCCTTCGTAAATATCGTTAAACATGGATACAAAGTCGCTGACAAGCAGCGAGGCTCTCAGCTTATTGCGGGCATCGAACAATCGTTTTTTCAGCACGGATGGAGATACACATAGATAGCTTGATATTTCACCGATTGAATACCCTTGAAAATAGTACAGCTGAACCGCCAGTTTCAACTTGTCAGATAAACCCTCGACGGATTGATGAAGCTTTTGGTGCCATTCCCTTCTTTCAGCGATAAGCTCCACATCAAATTTCTCTACATCCATGACTATAGTTTCGTCCAACGGCATCATCGTGGGCTTCTTCCGGCGTAGAAGACGATGACATTGACGTTCGACAATGATCTTGAACCATCCAGGGAACGCCTCTGCTTCCTGTAATTTATGGAGATTGGCAAAAGCTTCAGCGAACGCCTCCTGAACTGTATCCTCAACCAGACCCCAATCCCCCAACCTCGTATATGCTACTGAAAAAGCCATCCCACTGAAATGCTGTACAATTTGCTCCCATGCGATTTGATCGCCTAGCCGGGCTTCCTCAATCCAACGCTGCACCTCTTGCACCTCCTCTGTATGTAAATTCTATATATAAGTGCCGGTAAGGCTGCAAATGGTTACTTTGTCTAATTAAACTATCGTTTCCCGAGATTATAAATACTTCATCATGATGTTCGAAACAGTCTGCTGTTGATTCTCCCAATCATAATCGGAGTTATCCATTATAAAAGTTTGAAAAGGAAGCTGCTCAATAATGTGCAATTCTAGCTCTCGTCGATGTTCAAGGAACTGTATATATCCATCGTACCCGTGCAACCCCTTATTTTTTCCATAATCCTGCTCCGTATGGTACCAAATCACAAAATCTAGCCACTCTTGAGGCCTCATCGTTTTCACTCGCTCAATCGTCTCACGGACACTAGGTTGCTTCAGATAGAACAAAATTGGATTAAGGTCCTGAATTTGCTCCGCAATCTGTAATACGTGCTGAACAAGTCGATCATCTCCAGCATCATGTCGAGCGAGTAATGCACACCCTGGGTTCTGTAAAAAACAGCATTCGAGTATGACCAGCTTATCCTTTTCTCGCTGATTCTTAGCAAAAGAACTCCAACGTTGAACCATCAACTCGCAATATTTTTCTACAGGTATTCCATCGTAGATTTCATAGCGCCGGATTTCCTCATACAAACTAGAAGGAATTTCATTTTGAGCTAATTGCTGCGCAAGCGCGTATGCGATTAATGAGTCGTTACCGCTTAGCGATACAAATGGATCAATATCATGAAATACATCGGCATAGCTAGACCGGAGCCTATCAAGTTCCTCATTCGGCACACATGCAACCGATTCATAATCAGCGGGATGTCGTAAGTTCCCTTCTAAAAATAGCTCCGATTCTATTCGATGCGTGTTTAAGGTGTCCTGTATATATTGGGATAATGTAGATTTTCCAGAGCCAGGTATACCTTCAACCATAACCAATTTTGTTGCCGCAGATGGTAAATTCGCCATAGTATCACATCCTTAAGAATTAAAATCCTCTGAGAAACAATAAAAAGCATTGGGTCCTGAGGACTGACCC
This sequence comes from Paenibacillus sp. ALE2, assembly GCF_054113385.1. Classification (NCBI taxonomy): domain Bacteria; kingdom Bacillati; phylum Bacillota; class Bacilli; order Caryophanales; family Paenibacillaceae; genus Paenibacillus; species Paenibacillus sp. ALE2. The sequence goes on along the minus strand of NZ_CM134213.1, from coordinate 1,662,296 downwards.
AATGCTTTTATAGATGATCTATAATTATTTAATAATTACGTATTCCAGGTTAACCAGTTTTGCATAAGCAACAATTTGGTCTGTAGTTAGATTCAAGGAAACTACAGTATGGTGACCGCCGCCGTTCTCAATCCATGCTTTAACTCCATCTTGGAAGTTTGGCTTCACGTTCCACAGTACACGGGCCACTGGAAGTTTGGGAGCAGGAACTGTTGGTTCAAATGCAGTAACCTCATTGATCAGCAGTTTATAATGTGTGCCAAAGTCAGCCATGGAAACAACCACACCGTCTCCTGCCTTACCGTCAAATACCAGACGGGCTGGATCTTCACGATCGCCGATACCTAACGGAGAAACGATAATTTTAGGCTTGTTGCTTGCCAACGTTGGGTCAACTTCAAGCATATGAGATTGAAGGATCGATTCCTGACCAGCTGCTAATTCATAGGTGTAGTCTTCCATAAAGCCAGTGGATTGGTTATGGCTCATGACTTTAAGCAGACGATCGAGCGCTGCAGTCTTCCAGTCTCCTTCACCAGCGAAGCCGTATCCTTGTGCCATCAAACGTTGAACGGCAAGACCAGGAAGCTGTTTCATACCGTAGAGATCTTCAAAGTTTGTAGTGAAGGCAGTATAACCACCATCATCCAGGAATCGTTTAATAGCAATTTCATAGCTTGCTTGCACTCTTACGCTGGATTCCCAAGCTTCCTTGCTGTAAGTACCATAATCAAATTCATACAGTTCGGAATATTCCGCGAACAAAGCATCAATTTCTTCTTCCTTCACAGCATTGACGTACTGAACAAGGTCGCCAATTCCGAAGTAGTCAACGGTCCATCCAAATTGGATTTGGGCTTCGACCTTATCCCCTTCCGTAACACCAACGTTACGCATGTTGTCGCCAAAACGGGCAACTTTGATATTGAAGCTTTCGTTATAAGCAACCGCTACATCCATCCACTCTGCGATTTGCTTTTGCACTTCCGCACGTTCCCAATACCCTACGACCACTTTATTCTGTTTTTTCAGACGGGCATTGATAAATCCATATTCACGGTCACCATGAGCTGCCTGGTTGAGGTTCATGAAGTCCATGTCAATTGTAGCCCAAGGAATGCTTTCATTATACTGAGTAGCCAAATGAAGCAGCGGTTTTTGCAACAATTTAGTACCGCGAATCCACATTTTTGCAGGTGAGAAAGTATGCATCCAAGTGATGACACCAGCAACCTCATCACGATAGTTGACTTCTTTCATGAGGCTGGTGATTTTGTCTGCACTAACTGCCAGATCCTGCAATACGAGCGGATAAGGCAACACACCGCTTTTATTTAAGGCATCGGTCATTTCTTGTGCGTGTGCTTTCACTTCTGCTAATGCTTCTTCCCCATACAGATGTTGTGAACCTACGACAAACCAGAACTGTTTTGTACCTACTGTTGACATAACATTCATCCTCTTTTCTTCGTTTGTTAGTATAGTTGTCTTATTTTTGCCCGTAGTAAGCGTCTTTCCCATGTTTGCGCAAATAGTGTTTATCTAGAATACGCTGCGGCAATTCTTCAGCAAAATGATTCAATTCCCGTGCGAATAGGTTCATTTTCGAAACTTCTTCCAACACGACGCTATTCATAACTGCGGATTTCGCATCTTTTCCCCAAGTGAAGGGAGCATGACCCTTAAGCAGGACACCTGGCACTGCTAAAATATCCAGCCCACGCTGCTCAAAAGTTTCGATAATGACACGGCCTGTTTCGGCTTCGTAACCACGATCAATCTCGTCTTGTGTCAAGAAACGAGCGCAAGGAACAGAACCATAGAAGGTGTCTGCATGAGTAGTCCCCATTACAGGTACGTCCAGGCCGGCTTGAGCCCAAACGGTCGCCCAGGTCGAATGCGTGTGCACAATACCGCCGATTTCTGCATAGTGCTTGTAAAGTACGGCATGAGTCGGTGTATCCGATGAAGGTCTCATCTCTCCTTCAACAACATTGCCGTCAAAATCAACAACTACCATATCGCTAGGTTTCATCGTGTCATAGCTAACACCACTCGGTTTGATAACGAATAAGCTGCGCTCACGATCAACAGCACTTACGTTACCCCAGGTGTATTTCACGAGTCCATGTTTAGGCAAATCCAGATTGGCTTGAAATACTTCTTCTTTCAGCTGCTCTAACACGTCAATTCCTCCAGTTTTCCACTAGATTATCTACAGCAGCCTGCTCAATCGCCAGGCCTTGTGTGTAGCGTTCCAAGAATGTTTCGAATCCCTTAACATCGGAACCGTCGGGATGAATTTCTTGTCCCTCAACATCTCTGAATACTTTTTGGTCGAGGAAGTCTTCCAGACTTTCTTGCTGATCCTTGTTCATCATGTAAGAAGCCAGAATAGCCATACCCCACGCTCCGCCTTCTCCAGCTGTTGCCATCACGGACACCGGAACATCCATAGCTGCCGCGACAATTTTTTGTCCGACAATAGGGGTTTTGAATAAACCACCGTGGGCCAGAATGCTGTCAATTGCGACATTTTCTTTCTTCGTCAAAATATCCATCCCGATTTTCAAAGCAGCAAATGCAGTGAACAGATGAGTGCGCATGAAATTGGCCAAATTGAAACGGCTCTCAGGGGAGCGGACAAACAATGGCCGGCCTTTCTCTATTCCGGTGATGTTTTCTCCTGACAAATAGCCGTAGCTAAGTAAGCCGCCGCCATCTGGATCTGCTTCCAGGGCCTTATTCAGCAACACGCTGAATAATTGATTCGGGTCCGCCTTTTGCCCCATGGCCTCATAGAACTCACGGAACAAGCCCAGCCAAGCATTGAGATCACTTGAACAGTTGTTGGCATGAACCATTCCGACCGGATTACCATTCGGTGTGGTCACCAGATCAATTTCCGGATATACCGCCGAAAGATCCTTCTCTAATACGATCATGGCAAAAACTGAGGTTCCCACAGACACGTTGCCAGTACGTTTTCTCACACTATTCGTAGCGACCATTCCTGTTCCCGCATCACCTTCTGGAGGACAAAGCGGAATACCTGGTTGTAAATCTCCGGATTTATCTAAGATTTTGGCTCCCGCTGCGGTTAGTACACCTGCCTGCTCGCCTGAGATATGAACTTTAGGAATAATGTCTTGTAATTTCCAATCGTAGCCTTTGGCTGCAATGAGTTCATCAAATTGCTTAACCATCGACTCGTTATAATCATGTGTAGTCTCATCAATTGGGAAGATCCCCGAAGCGTCTCCGATGCCAATGGCTTTGTTGCCAGTCAGCAGCCAGTGAATATATCCAGCCAACGTCGTAATAAAATCAATATGAGGAACATGTTGTTCTTCGTTCAATATCGCTTGATACAAGTGAGCAATACTCCATCGCTCAGGAATGTTGAATTGGAATTTATCAGTTAAAGCTTTTGCTGCAGCACCGGTTGTCGCATTCCGCCAAGTACGGAACGGAACAAGCAACTCGCCCTTGCTGTCAAAAGCCATATAGCCGTGCATCATTGCAGAGAATCCTATAGAACCAACCGTATGAAGGGTGATTCCGTATTTTTGTTCAACCTCTTGTTTCATTTCACGATAAGCCTCTTGTAGACCTGTAATAATGCTCTCTAAGTTGTACGTCCAATATCCATCTACCAAGAGGTTTTCCCACTCATAGCTTCCAGATGCGATTGTTTCAAAACGATGATCAATCAGCACTGCCTTGATACGTGTGGATCCAAATTCGATACCAAGTGAGGTTTCTCCCTTAGTAATCGCTTGTTTAATGTCTTGATCCATGCTCACGTTACTCCTCTCTCTGAACAACTGTTATAATCGCAATAATTGAAAGAAGGCGCTTTCTTTTGTTTACAGCCTTAGTATATTTTTTGTGCGTACATTTGTCAACACAAAACCATAGTTATACTTACAAATGCTTTGACGAACCGAGTGTTTTTCTATTTTAACTTTAGTATTTATACAGATAGGACAATAGATTATAATAAACTCATAATTATGCTAAAATATGTACATACAAATATTATAGATACATTAATTAGTATTAGAACAACTTGGAAAGAAGGAATAAAGTGAAACCAAAGTATCAGGTCATCCTTGAGGATATAAAAAGCAACATTCTTTCAGGGGCATACAGCGTAGGAGAACAAATCCCAACGGAATTCGCTTTGCAGGATAAGTATAAAGTTAGTCGCCAGACGGTTCGAAAGGCTATTTTGGAACTATCTAACGAAGGTTTTTTAAGAAGTGAAAAAGGATCTGGCACCTATGTCAGCAACCAATTTCGGTCAAAAACCGGTGGCAATTCCAGCAATAAAACCATCGGAGTCATCACAACCTACATCTCTGATTACATCTTTCCCTCTATTATTCGCGGGATTGAAGCCAGATTGAACGAAGATAATTATTCATTACTATTAGCCAGTACCAATAATGATGTCGCACAGGAAAAGAAAGCTTTGGAGATGATGCTGTCCTTTGGTGTCGATGGTTTGATCATTGAGCCTACGAAGAGCAATCTATATAATCCCAATATCGCTTACTATCTGACGTTCAAGGAACAGGATGTTCCATTCATCATGATTAATGCCTATTATGAAGAGTTGGAGGTTCCTTACTTCTGTCTCGATGACGTACAATCCAGCTATCTGGCAACCAAAGAATTGATCGCTAACGGACACACACAGATTGGCATCATTGCCAAAATGGACGATTTACAAGGAAAGTATCGAATGAAGGGCTATATCAAAGCGCTTGGAGAAGCCAAATTACGGTTTCACCCCGAGCAAGTGCTCTCATTCTATACTGAGACAAAGCAGGAACTGTCCACCAACTTGAAGAAATTTCTGACCGAACAAAGAGACGATTTAACCGCAATTGTCTGCTATAACGACGAGGTCGGACTAGAAGTTGTACATGTATGCAGACAACTTGGTATATCCGTTCCCGAAGATTTGTCCATTATTGGCCAAGACAATTCCTATATTTCCAAAAATGCAAACATCAAACTAACAACATTGACACACCCACAGGAACAAATGGGCCGTGATGCCGCCGACTGGGTTATTAAGAAACTACAAGGGAAGAAGGATCTAAGCAACCAAACCTATTATCAGCCCGTGTTAATTGAAGGAGAGACGGTAAAGAAGAAATTGAAGTGAAGGGGTCCATAGCCCCTTTAAACCTAGTGCCTAATTGTCATATGACACTTTGGAGTGATTTGGTATGGTGGGTGACGAAATGTAACTTGTTGGTATGACAAATCCTTTGCCATACTTGGTTTTGCCGGACGATAAGGCAAAAATACATTTCAAGGAGAAACCATTCATGGAAAAAATGATTTACACCATTCTCGCGGTTCTACTATTATCTACTACGATAACTACCGCATGTATGGCACCCAACGGCGCGTCAGTTGCCGCACCCGTTAACATACCAGTTGCATCTGAAAAGGCTAGCTTGGAGGGGCCGCGAGATGCCAAGGAACTAGAGGCTTTTGCAGATGGTGTCTTTGCGGACAAAATGAAAAAGTTTAATACCGTTGGTTCTAATTTTGTGGTCGTCGCAGGTGGGAAAGTGATACTAAGCAAAGGCTACGGGTATGCCGACAAGGGCAAAAAAATCCCTGTTGATAAAAATACCGTTTTTCAAATTGGCTCTGTTACAAAGTCATTCACTGCATTGGCAGTTATGCAGTTGGTTGATAAAGGGAAAATGGATTTAAAACACGATATCCAAGAGTATTTAGGAGGAATAAAGGTTCCGAATAAAACAGGAAAAAAACTGACGATGTTTGATCTACTTACATATTCAAGTGGATTTGATGAACCAGATATTCTCATGGAAATGCATCCAGAATACGCGGACAAATATTTTCCAATGAAGAAGTACATTGCATCAAATATGCCAACTGTGGTCAGGTCTCCAGGAGAAGCGTACACTTATGACAATTTTGGTTTCATGCTAGCGGGATATGCAGTAGCAAACGTAACCGGTATGTCATATTCCAAATATATGGAAAAGAATATTTTCAAACCGTTAGGCATGAATTCGACGAGTGTGCGGTTTACCCCCCAATTGTTAAGCAGAATGGCTGCTCACTATGGACCAACAGGTGAACTGATTCCCTTGGACGGGTTTAAACCAACGGAAAAACCTGAAGGCGGTATCGTTTCAACAGCAGATGACATGGCAAAGTACCTCATTATGCACCTGAACAAGGGCAAGTACAAAGGTAAAGAAGTGGTGAGTCCAAAGAGCATAGAGCAAATGCACACATACCAATTATTCCCTGACAAGGAGTTCCCGGTTACAACAATCGGATTTGAAGGATACTTCAAAGAGAAGATGAATAATCAGCATGTGATTCTAAAAGGAGGGAATGTTACAGGGCATTCTTCCTTGATTGTTATTCTGCCTGAGAAGAATACAGCGATGTACATGTCCTACAATAACGACTCCATGATGAGTCTTGACGTGTATGAAGAATTTATGAATCATTATTATCCGAGAAAATCAGAAGTTCTAAAGTCAACCTACGCAACATTAAGTGAGCAGCAGGCCCAAGACTACGTGGGATTATACCAAAACACGCGTATCGCTGCCTTAAGGACGAAGGTTTCGTATTCGGACGGGAAATTAATAATGGAGACAGGAACATCAGGCAAACATACACTAAAAATGATCCACCCTTTATTATTTGAAGATGAATCAGGTAATAAATTGACGTTTAATAAAAATGAAGCAGGCCATATTGCATATTTGTATTACATGCAGCTCCCTGATCTCGTTGCTTATGCGCAAAAAATAAACATTGATTCACCATTTTCTGATGTACCTGCGAATAGTAAATATATTTCATATATAAACAACCTTAATGCTTTGGAAGTCATGAGCGGAAAGTCAGCCAACCTCTTCGATCCGAAAGGAACGATGACTCAGAGAGAATTCTCAGAAGTGCTGCTGCGCGCCCACGGGTGGTATAAACAACCTTTCATGATTGAACCGAATAAGAAGCAGATGATGGCCGGATTACGTAATTATCAGCCTAATTCTCCTATCACTAGACAAATGGCGGCGGTAATGATCCAGAACCTGAAACAGGTTGAGCCTGGAATTAAGGTTAAATTGAGTGGCGAAACGGATTCTTGGGCAGTTAAAGCAGTCACAGCTCTTGTTTCCCAAGGTATCATGGACCCGAATACCAAGATCAATTTAGACGGCTCCATAGACTTCCGCTCCAAACAGCTTTTGAAGCGTCAAGAAGCCAGTGCCTTGTTGGATCAAGCATTTAATTACTATACGTTGCCAATCAGTCACTAATTCAAAAGATTAAATAGAAAAAGGTAAAACAATAATCCCTAAAAGTATTCGTATGGTGAGTCTTTGTCAATACCAAGCAGGATCACCGCGGAAGCTGGCATCAGCAACGATGATAAAAAACATCAGGAGTAAATCATGTGTAACTCAAGCAAAAGTAATTTGAAAATAGACGTTTCGCCATACGAAAAATCCAATCTAAAAAACAGTTTACAGCAAATATTCAATACGATAGTGCCTTTCTTCCTGCTCTGGTACCTTGCCTACAAAAGTCTGGCGATTTCCTACTGTCTTACTCTGGCAATAACGGTCCTAGCTTCAGGATTTGTAGTCCGGATCTTTATCATTTTTCATGATTGCTGTCATCAATCCTTCTTTAAGAATCGGTTGGCCAATGAGATCTTAGGCACGATAACAGGTGTCCTGACTTTCTTTCCTTATCATCAATGGCAGAAAAGCCACTCAATCCATCATGCCACTAGTGGTAATTTGAATAAAAGGGGGATAGGGGATATATGGATCCTTACGGTATCGGAATATGTATCTGCGTCAGCCTGGAAACGGATGATGTACCGTCTCTACCGGAATCCACTTGTTATGTTCGGGGTTGGTCCAATCTATATCTTCCTTATCAAGAACAGGTTTAACAGGAAGAAGGCCAAACGGAGAGAGATCTATAACACGTATATAACGAATCTGGTCATCGTTGCCTTATCCACCTTGCTCATCTTCACCGTGGGCTATCAGGCGTTCCTACTCGTTCAGGGACCGATATTCATACTTTCGGGGAGTATCGGTATCTGGCTCTTCTATGTGCAGCATCAGTTTGAGGATACGTATTTCGAGCAGGAAGAACAATGGGATTACGTGAAAGCAGCCGTGGAGGGAAGTTCCTATTATAAGCTACCAAAAGTGCTGCAGTGGCTGACAGGTAATATCGGATTTCACCATGTGCACCATCTGAGTCCGAGAATTCCGAACTATTATTTGGAAAAGGCTCATGACAACACGCCACCTCTCCAGAAGGTAAATATGATTACGATTACTTCCAGCCTACCGGCAATTCGATTCAGGCTCTGGGATGAACGTAACAAGAAATTTGTAAGTTTCAAAGAGATTAGTTATTTGCTTTAATCTAATATTTTGTTGTTAACAGAGAATTTGGTATGGTCTCATATAATTAATTCTTACGCTATTCAGGAAGTTGTCTGAAAAGTGGATTTTCTACCATAAGGGACAGTACTTACTTCAGGATTAACGAAAAAAAGCGCGAGTGCGGGGGACTCTCCCAGTGACTCGCGCTTTTTGGTTCATCTCGCCCATTGAGTATGTTATGGGCAAGCGAAAGCCACCCGATAAGGACTTTATATAGGAAAATGGATATATTTACGGACGACTTCAAGAAGCTGACGGGTCAAGATTAATATTCTCCTTTAATTACAAAAAAAGAACCCCGAATTGTTCCAGCTAGCTTTGACTTCTGTCTAGCAAACTTAAACTTTCCTTCTAACTCCTTGGGTACCTCCATCCCCTCAGAAAGCTTAAAACCAACGGCCCGCTTCTTAGTGTCATCAACCGTATACATGACGTTGACCGCAAGACCATCCTCATAAAAGACGTAAGCAAATTTAATATTTTCTACTTGAAAACGTGATGTTTCTAAAGGTTTGGCCGCAAACACAATATCACGCTCTTTCAGAATTGGGTTCACATAATTAAGAGTCTCCTGACTTTCACTAGCTGACACAACCGTAAATTCATGCTTGTATTTGTTCATAAAGTAACGGGCTTCATTAGCACGCAAACCAGCAAGCGCCTCTACTACAGGTGAAGACTCTAAGCCAGCTGTAGACACATTATTAAAATCAACGATATAGGACATTTCCATCTCTCCTTTTATCTCATTATGCCCCAAAAAACTTGCCGCTACTTATGTTACGGTTCTGCGTCCACAACTTGCTGGTACACTCCTCCGCCGTTGTCACGTAGAAACCTTATCTCTTGACATTTTATGGAGAACACTGTATATATTCAAAGTCAATACGAAAGACAGGAAAGGAGGATCTGTATGCACAGAGTGATCAAAATCAAATTTACGCTCTTTTACGGTGAAATGCCTGAAGCAAAATGTTATGGGTACTTGGAGTTGAATCAGGATGGCAATATGATCGCGCTCTACAATAGGTACGGTGAGGAAATAGACATGTATGGCGGACATGAATTTGTTAGGGTAAGGACACTTGGCAAATTTGATGACCAAGACCGTGATAATTTTTATTCTTTGTTAGAAAGTGATGGTGTAGGATAATCTGCACGATAGGCTGACGATTCCGATGCCAAGGCACTACGAAAAGTCAGCCTTTTTGATTTTATTTGCCTTATAGAGTTGACCGGCATGTTATCATAATCCCCTAATCTAGCGCTTTGGCTTGGATTTCTTTGTTTGGAGCGCTCTGATAAATCTGGATCAGTGCATTCTCATCACCCGGCATTCGACTGCCAAACCACCCGATATCATAATCCAGAATAATTTCATCCAGCCAGCGCTCATACCAATCCAGAAAGCTGCCTTCATAGACAAAGAAAAAAGGATGATCGGGATGAAAATCAGAGGTGTACACAATTCTCCCCCTATATTTCCCTTCAAGTACGAGATACATGTCGTATTCGCAGCCTTGGGTACCTACGCACAACATGCCGCCCAACACCTTATTACAGGTGTCGTCATATTCCTCATCGGGAATGTCCTCGTCCCTGGTCAGGGGCTCAATCAGATGGTTCCATTCCTCTTTGGTCATCCCGGGATGCAGAACGGATTTTGCAAGGAGCACCTGGCGCTCGGTGTAGGAAGTTGCCTTTCCAAGTGGATAAATTCCATAGTAGGGTCCGGCGCCTCCGTTGCCGATTTTCATTAAAAACAGCGCGTAAGGCTCAGGAAGTGTGACCTGATTGAGGGTTTGCCAGTCCTCTAGCTCTTTTGCTGTAAGCTTCTCTTTAACCCTATATTGATGTGAGGATGCTCCAAACACCAAGAAGTCCGCGTTTTTGCGCATGGCTTGACTCAGTTTGTTTTTTATTCGATCCAGTTGCGTTTCTTTCTTCCTAAACCACATATTTGAACTCTCCTGTTGACCATAGCCAGGTTTCCTTGTTTGCTTATCCAGCAATTTTATTGTTTTTTCTATGGGTCGTACCTCTTTAAAATGATATGTATCTAGAGTACCACAGGAAAAATCCATATGAATGGAATCTATATGTGGATTAGACTATAATCACCTTGTTATTCATGTAAGCCACTCCTCATTTCTCGGAAATTAACGACATAATTATTTAATTAAACTCATTAAACGCAATTCATTTTAAACAACATAGAGTGAGGGAGAAAATAATGAAAAGCCAATTAAGAAATATTACGGTCGACGGTTATGCATTCGTTTATTGGTATTCAGGCGGGTCCCGCTTCGTCTTAAACCTATCTCCCAAAGAGAATAAAAACATCAAAGTCACGCTCATCTTCCAGGCAGATCCTCCCGATGAAGAGCCTCGTACTTATTGGGCCTTTTATGATATTTCAGCACAAAATAATAACATGGAAACTGTCCTCCATCTGGGTAAACCCAAGCATATCGCTGAAATTATCTCTTACTTGATGGCAAAACGACAAGAGCTTTTGACCCAGGGGAAACCTCAGGTTCTGGATAATGCCTGGGATTTATTAAAGGAGATGGGCTATTCCGAGCTAAATCCAATTTGGATTAGACAGTGGTAGTCCTAATGGCTTGTGGGCTAGCCCCCTTTGACCTGACCACTCAAAGGGGGCTTAAAGTCCACAGGGGTACGATTATTCGTTATTCGGCGTAGTCGGACTAGCCGAGGGCATCAAGCCTTTAACAGCGCCGAGAAACGGGCGAATGGACTTGATCATGCCGTAGCCCATCCTCACAACCGGGACAAATTTCTGGATCATGCCGAACAGTCGCAAGCCGCCGCCGAGCATACCGCCAAGCCCTCCTGCGCCTGCAGTGGAGCCGCCAAGGCCGCCTAACAGCGAGCCCATCATCGGCAGGAATGCCGACACCTTGGCGTCCGGCTTGCGAGAGCGCGAACGGCTAGACGGTTTACGTGCACCGCTTTTCCGGTTGCCGAGACGGACGCCCGGGGCATGCGAACTGGCTCTGCGTTTGAGAGATCGGGAATCTTGCTTCCTGGAAGGAGCACGCGGGGAAGCCCCAGCACTGGAAAGTACCAACCCGCCGCGATTAACGTCGGTGATGTAGCCGACATAAGTCTCTCCGCTGTGCAGGGTGACACAGACCGGACGGCCTTGAAACTTCTTAGCCCGTGCACGCATCTCTTTCGATTGTGCCATGGAAGTTCACCTCGCTCACTGATTATAATTCAGTTTACGCCAGGGGCGGGCTTCCTGCTTGTGCGAATGGGGCATACGCACGCCAAAAATCGCCTGACGTGCTCGTTAGCCCCACGCCAAATCAAGAGAATTGCCAAAAACCTGCTACTGGATGATGTATCTCAGTCGCCCCCACGTTGGCGAAAATATATAGTGATCCAAAACCAAAAGGATAATTGTAATCCTCCTGAAGTAACGTTTCGGGGTAACCATCTTCATCTACCTGCAATAAAAAGGAAAAGGACTCCTCTTTCAGCTTCGTAAAATAATAGTCTTCATTTTGAATAAGTCTCGGGTTTCCGCCCAGTTTGATCAAAAAAGGCTGATCCATCGATTTTTTGTCATGGCTTAATTCCCCATCTGAAATTGCATGCTTTACAAGCCCTGGGTTAGTAAACATATCTTTGACACTTTCAGTTGAAGTGGGATGCTCAATCACCTTGACCGAGCAATTAGGATAAATGTTGTTTTCTAAATACTCCTCATAGTCTTCAGGGATGAAGATCGAAATCATGCTCTCCGGTTTAAAGGGATGGACGAGGCTCAAGTAAAAAACATATTTTTGGTTATCTTCGTGGATGAGGTCCGATTGATTATCAAAAAATTCGGGCGCATTCCCGCCGATCCAGCCCGCACTATGCTTGTTCGATAGGATCGACCCCGCATAATAAAGGATACATTCCGTTCTCTCAGCTAAAATATTCATTTGATATTCATTAGGCATTTTACAACTCTCCCTCAAGAAATGCGAACCCCCTTACTCCGCTGCTTCCACCAGCCATGCTTGCATAGCTGGTGACTCTGCCTGATTCAAACGCAGGGCGATTTCGGTATTGATCTCATCTGGCGGCATGATCTCGACAAGGACACATACAGACTCTCGCGGTTGATTCAAGGCAAACACGCCTTCATCATCGAGCATTTCCATCGCCAGCTCCATGGCCTTCAGCCTCGAATCAAATTCACGATTCCATTCATCAGCTTCAAGCTCCGCAATGGAAGGACGCTCCATAAATAATTGTTTAACATCATCGAAGTCCTCATCCTCGTAACAACAATAGGGTGAATCGGCATAAGACCATTTGATGAGTTCCGCAATCGTTGACCCCGGCGTGTCACCTTCTTCTCCTTGCCTGGCCGCTTCCCTCTCCAAGGCCTCCCATGACCAGGCGGAGATGCTTGGCGCATGTCCCTCTCCAGTAGTAAATAGCGTGCAGTAATAGTAACATTCACCATTTTCAAAAAGAGTGCGAAAGGACGTCCTAGCCACATCAGCAATTTCTGCCGCCAGCGCCTGTATTTCATGCGTCGGTTCCATGACAATCGCCCCTTAGCCCTATAAAATATATATCTTATTTCCATTATAAAAGTTGTTCGTCCTAAATCTACCTACTTTTCGCCTGAATCCTGGAAATGTGTACGATTAAGGTTCTAATTCAAGGTGCATCTTGGCTTCCGCCTCATCCCATGGCACCGAGTAACCCGCCCCTTTGGCGCAAAAGATAGAGGAGGATGTATACAGTGGGTCTGCCCCTTTGCGGTAGCCCATCCGTTCTATGACTTCCTCCGTATTATGACAGCGATCGTAGCCGCTGAACACGCAACGGATACTGCCTCGTCCATGCGTAAAGGATGCAAATTCGGTACTGTAGTTCATGAAAGTCGACACGGGCACCCTGCCCGTGACCACCGCTTGCGTTCCGGTTGTCTGCGGTGGATTAAAAATACCCGAATCACGCTGAATATCGGACAGCACCCTGCCCATTTCATCGATAGCAACCTTGATTTTGAAATCGTAATAGGGCTCCAGCAGCACATTGCCCGCCTTCTCCAGCCCCTGCCGTAGTGCTCGAAAAGCAGCCTCACGAAAATCGCCACCATGGGTATGTTCTTTATGCGCGCGCCCCCTCAGCAGCGTAATGTTCACGTCGGTGACCGGCATGCCGGTCAGCAGTCCGTGATGCTCCCGTTCATAGAGATGATTCCGAATCAGATTCTGATAGCTGACATTCAGATCATCGGCATGACATCTGCTATCGAACATAATGCCGCTGCCCCTTTCTCCCGGTTCAATCAGCAGATGCACTTCCGCATAATGCCTGAGCGGTTCGAAGTGGCCGTACCCTTTCACAGCCGATTGAATCGTTTCCTTATACAAGATTTCCGGTTGTCCAAAAGAGATAGCAAAGCCAAACCGCTCTCTAACAAGCTGCACCAGCACTTCCAGTTGAATCAATCCCATGACGCGGATAGAAATCTCCTGCAATTTTTCATCCCAAACGACGTTTAGAGACGGCTCCTCCGCCTCCAGTGTGCGAAAAGCACCGAGCACCTTCTGTACATGTATCGAATTGTCGAATAATACCTTAGATTGTAACGTCGGCTCCGAATCGTAAGCTAACTTGTCTGATATCGACCCCAGGCCTTGTCCGGCCTCGGCGGCGGACAATCCGGCAACCGCAAACACATCGCCGGCCTCCACTTGTTCCACCGGCTGCGATTTAAGGCCGTTAAACAAGAAGAGCCGCGTAATTTTTTCGTCATATTGAACCCCGCCGCTCTCGTAACTAAGCTGTTCTCTCACCTTCAGCCGACCACCCAGCGCCTTAATAAACGTGAGTCTCACTCCGCCTGCATCGTGCCGAATTTTATAAACCCGCCCCTGGAACGAAGCATTCTCGTCATAAGTGGTTGTCGTCAGCAGATGCAGCTGATCCAGAAATTCAATGACGCCTGTATCCTGAAGCGCAGAGCCGTAAGCACAGGGGAAGAGAAGACCCGCCGCTATCATCCTCTGCAAGGCCTCCAGCCAGAAGCCGTAATCCTCTCTCCCCTGCAGGAATGCCTCCAGCAAGGCTTCGTCCCGCTCCGCCATGGCCTCCCGCAGCGGCTCGCCGACTATGCCGTCAGCCAAGCTCTGTGTAATGCAGCATACTTCCCCTGTCAACTGCTGACGGATATCTGCCTCGGTTCTGCCTGCATCCGCGCCGATCCGATCCGTCTTGTTGATAAAGAGGAACGTCGGAATCCGATGCTTGCGCAGCAGCTGCCAGACCGTCTCCGTATGGCCCTGGACACCTTCAACAGCGCTTACAATCAGGATGGCATAATCAATGACCTGAATCGCCCGCTCCATCTCTGGAGAGAAATCGACGTGTCCGGGCGTGTCTATTAAATAATAACTGTCTCCTTTATATTCCATTACCGCCTGATCTGCGAACACCGTAATACCCCTTGCCCGCTCAATGTCGTGGCTGTCCAGAAACGCATCCTGATGATCCACCCGCCCCCGGGACCGGATACTGTTCGTATGGTACAGCAGCTGTTCCGCAAAAGTCGTCTTACCTGCATCCACATGGGCGAACAGGCCAATCGTTAGTCGCTTCATAGAATCCCACTTTCAACGTTTCTTGTTGATACTACTCATTTTATTAAAGCATAGAAATCGGGAGAGTGGGTAGAAGTTGGTTTTGAGAGAGGGTCTTTTTTCATAGACAGAAGATAAAAATAACGAATTGCATTTATATTGAACGATTTCTCCAGATTAAAATATAATTAATATACTATTAAAGGAAACTACCCTTCGAATCTACTCCAACTTGGAGAACTTCGCCTAACCATCATTCCCGACCTTATTATTGTTATAGTCGTCAATAATTGACATCGTTTTATTTGCCACTTCACTACCGAGTGAGGCATACAATTTCTTATCGCCAATCACATAAAATTCTTCTTTAGCTCGCGTCGCTGCAACATTCATCATATTGGGATCAGAGACAGCCCATCTTGCTGCCCCACTGCTATCAGAATCCGCGCCAAGAACAAAGTAGACGACCTTGGCTTCTTTCCCTTGAAAAGTATGAACTGTACCAATATTCGTTGTCTTCCCGTTTTCTCGTTTTGTGAATTTAATTTCATCTAAAACCTGAACAAGCTTATAAGCCACATTTCTAAATGGGGTGATCACATAGATTTCATCCGCTAAATCCGGATCTTCCTGCAAACGTTTATCAATCATTTTTTTCAATAAATCAGCTTGTTCCTTAACAAATTTGTCATTTGCTTTACCAGTTGAATCATACCATTGTGATTTCCCTTGTGCCTCATCTGCTGATTTACCTTGTACCATCAATCCCTCATACGAAATTTCATTTGAAATTGTAAACATCGGATAGTTCGAGCGTCTGTGTACCCAAAGGGGTATGCCAATCCATTCATCCTCATTTTTCTGGAAACCATACTGACTTGTGGCATCCACAATGGTTTGAGTAGACGCATCAGCAGAAACAAATTTCTCATCGACTTCATAGTGTCTTCCAATTAAGGTTAAAACATTTGAACCTAGCGTCATTACGGGTTTTATTTGTGATGGATCCCCAACGACCATAACCTTTTTACTTCTAAAAATGGCACCAACACTAGCTTGTGGCAGCGCTTGGCCCGCCTCGTCTATAAACAGATTACCTATTGAATCTTCATTAAGATTTTTAAACATTCGACCAAAACTAGCAAAAGTAGTGCTGACAACGGGGATCGCGAAATTCAACCAATTCCATGATTCTGAAATTAGCTGCTGTCCATTCTCTTTTCCCAAGTATTCAGACTGCTTATTCCAAATATTTATCGCGGCTTTTAAATTGCTTTTGTTTTCATACAGGAATTGCTTTCTAACTTTTAAAGCTAAAATAAATAGCTCTGATTGTAATTTACGGAATTTCACTGTAAACCATGGATTAGACTTTTGCAGCTCATCATACGATTGTGAAAAATCTGGTTCCTTAATGCCACTTTGATACTTGAGTTTTTCTAACAATACAATTTCTTGTTCCACTCCTTGTGTCCTGAGTTTGTTTTTGGACATACTCACTTTTCGCAACATTTTCCCTTAACCTATTTTCGAGTCGCCTACGGTCATTTAACCATTTCGTTTTTTGTTTAGATAGATCATTTAAATGATCATTCACATTATTCAGATCTTTGAAGTACTGCTCAACTTTTGCCTTATTAAATATTTTCTGAAGCCACAAAAAACTTGGCTTTTGAGAAGTAACTACGTCATAATTCCTTTTAGCTTGAGTTTGTAGATCAATTAGGTTTTCTATCTCAACAGAAGCATTTGACCAATCCTCTTGGAGATTTTCAATTTCTTGTCCCAGTCTTTCTAGTTCACGTCTCGCTTCTTCTTCCTGTGAGATTAAATCTGTTCGTTTCTTTTTTTCTTCTTGTTCAAATGCAAACATTTGCTCTTTATGCTTGGTTTTTAATTCTCGAAGAGCATACATTTTCTCGCTATAGTCTTGCATTTTATCTCTTTCGATTTTTAATTCAGCATACAGACGGGAGAATTCTTGATATACACTTTCACCTGTATTCGCTTGATCATGATCCTCTAAATCTTTTTCGATTGCTTTAATGGTTAAAAGTAACTTAATCATGTTTGTTGACGCGCCGCCCTCTAACGAGAACACACCCCAATTTTCCTCATGTAAAAGCTCACTTTTAATCTCGCGATTCTGTCCAAAACCTTCACCGGTTAATTTAGAATTGGAAACCTCTTTAAAATAATCTGCTTCATCTAATAGCTTTTGAAAATCGCCAGCAATCGTTTCTTTCTTTGGTAACTCCTTAACAATATTTTGGACCGCCCCATTGTTTGAACTTGCAACAACAATGTTTTTATCTGAAATGGAATGTGGTAAAACACTAAGCTTAAAATCTTTCCAATAAACCAGACTCCCTTTAATCCATTTATCAGAAAGCTGCACAATTTCCGCTGCCTGTTGTACAACTAAATCAGCAAAAATATCTTTTAACAGTGTTGTTTTCCCTGTTCCTGGCGGGCCATTGACACTGCGAATATCATTTTTATCATTTAAAGCTAGATTCACCGCAACCTGCTGCATAAATGAAAGAGCGAAACCAGGATTACTTGGGAACCGCCCGAGCGGATAGAACTTAGGTTGTAAAATAGTTTGCTCGAAAATTCGGGGGTTATAATGAACGGACTCTTTATTGCCATCCAGATTGTGCCTATCTCCCGAAAAGCCATTAAAATATCGATCCAAATTTTTATTAGTGATTGTCTTTGCTTTGTTCAGATCTTCAATAAAGAACGAATGTAGATTTACATCTCCGTTATCCAGGTTTTTCACAAATGCATAGCGGAAATTTTCTACGGAAACATGATATTTATGAAAAAGCTCAGAGATGGTGGTATGAAAACCTTCTTCAAATTTGCTGTTCAAATCTTCTCTAAATGCGTTTTCAACTTTCAAAAAATCTTTCGGTAATTCACCATGTTGGCGGATATAACCGCTCATTGTATAAAACAATTTGTCTGCTAGAAAATTCAACTCGTTATCAAAATAGATAGAGAAGGTGAATTTATAAGATTTACTAACTTCCTCGTAGGTTTTAGCAATCTTGTATTTCTCCCTCAATAGTTCAACAACTTCTTGAAAATCAAAAATATCGAAATATAATGCTAAGCCCGATTTCTTAAAGAACTTATCTGATACTTTTTGTTGTTCTTTTTGCTTCATTAAAAAGTCTGAAAAAAACTGATTCCAATCCTCTTCCATTGTATGTATGAGCTTTAGCGATTTGTCCTTTCTATTAATAGAACCTTCGGATAGTTGTTCTATCGTAATCCAAGCATTTAAAATATCTTGCCGTTTATTCATGGTCTCCCCCCATTATCATCTGTAATTACTATTATAAAGTTCTCACCCTGTCATCTAAAGACAAAAAGAAAAGCTCCCCAACTTAGAGAGCTCACCAATGTACCATCCAATTATATAAGATTTCACTGCTTTTAACAGTGTATTATATTCTATTCTTATTCCAGCTCCTAAATGCTTGTCATTTCCTGTTGTTATTATTTTCCATAATACCCAACGAAGCGCTGAATATCTTCCCCAATCAAGGCCAGCGCATCTCTCCAGAACTCTGGTGAACGCACATCGATACCCATTAACTGCCCGGCATCTGCAACCATGGTGGTGCTGCTGGCGGCCAGGAAGGCTTGAAATTGCTCGGCGAATCCGCCTTCACGTTTCTTATACTGCGCGAATAGCCCCTTAGAGAACAACAGCCCAAACGAATACGGGAAATTCAGAAACTCATTGCCTGTCATATAATAACCAGCCTTGCTAACCCACTGGTAGGAATGAATAGAATCCGGGTCAATACTACTTCCATAGGCCGCAGACATGGCATCCTGCATCAGGCTGTTCAGTTCTTCCACCGTTAGCGAGCCTGATTTCCTATGCTCATAAAGCTGGCTTTCAAACAGATAACGGGCATAGAAATCAACGATATAATAACCGGCATCCGAGAGGCTCCGCTCCAGGATCGGCAAGACTTCCCCTTCCGATGCACTCAGCAGTAACTCTTGATTAATCAGACCCTCACAAAAGATCGACGCCGTCTCGGCAATCGGAATCGGATAATCTATATTGGCCATAGTCTTCCCGGCAAGACAGCTGCTATGGTAGGCATGACCAATCTCATGCGCCAGTACACCAACATCCATATAGCTCCCGGTGAAGCTGGTTATAATCCGGCTCTCTTGGATTGATGCGATATCAATGCACAAGCCAAAGTTCCCTTTTCCTGCCCGTGACTCCGCATCGATCCATCTGGAGATGAACACCTTGCGGGCGAACGCACCCAGTTCTGTACTGAACGAGTTAAACCCGGCAACAATAAGCTCTTGTGCCTCCGGGTAGCTAATTTTGACGGAAGAATCCTCGCCAACCGGAGCAAAGATATCATGGAAAGGGAGCGGTCCTGCGTGGCCCAGAAGCCTTGCTTTGTGAAGATAATACTGATGAAAGGCTGGCAGGCTCTCCTTAATCGCTTGCAGCATTGCTTCCAGCGCCTCCTGATCCATACGTGAGGTCTCCAGTACTTTATGCAGCGACGATTTGTACCCTCTTAGCTCATAGATTCCTATCGCCTCTCCACACACCGCATTAAGACAAGCCGCACTCTGTTCGGCAACACTGCGGCAAGCCTTGGCTTCCGCTTCATATGCAGCCTGCCTAACCTGAGAATCATGATCGTACACCAGATTGCGCAGCTCCGTCAAAGACAGCTGATGCACTGCCCCTTTCATCTCCACCTCTACACGCAAGGTAGACTGTATCTTCATGTACAGCCTCTCCCACGCTTTGGCGCCGGTAAGCTGCATCCGGGCAATGACCGCCTCAGCTTCTTCACTGAGCAAATACCTTGACTGCTGCTGCAGCTGACGCAAATAAAAAGCATGCCGACCCACATACTCACCCGAGCCAATAATAGTATCAAGCTCTTCCCCACTCATGCTTGCCAGCCATTTGCTGAAACTTGCTAGAGCTTCTTCGGAACCCGCGGCCATTTCTTCCAATGCATCCATCTGATTTGCTGCTTCTGTATTCCCGTTGTCAATGCTGAATACCAGTTCTGCATAGCTGAATAAGCACAGATACACGCTCCTGAATGCATTATATTGCCTAAGAAAATCTTCCGTTAGAATCGCAGCCTTCTCTTGAGTGTGTAAATGAAGCTTTGCCCTCGCACCAAGTTCATCTGCAAGCTCTGCTGCATGTTTATAATCCTTTTGATATTTCTCCGTCTGGAATGAGGAATACAGACTCTCCAAGTCCCATGTTAAGTTCATCGCCGTTAATCTCCTTATCGTAAACACAAGCGATGCTATACATATCCCGGCAACCGGCCATATCGAACGTATAGCAGGCTGCGTTATATTTTATTGGGATAATTCGAATATTGTATTCTGCGGCTAAGACTTACATGTTTCCACCTCTTCCGGTACTATGTTAAGCAAAGTTAATGTCAAGTATAACACGCCCACTTATTCCCTAATATGTGATAAATCGCTGACCAATCTTCTCCTTCACTCACACCAAAAAGCCCCGCATCCGCAGGACTCGTCTCATTTTATCTTATTCATACCCCTATGCGGTGATGGTCAGACCATCAGGTACTCCGCATTCTTTTCGCATTCCCGTCGCATTCAGCGCACTTGGTCGGCGGCCCCAATCCGAGAATTGGTAAGCGTACATCCTCTTTTCTGTTCAAGCTTACTGCAACGGCTTACGGAAATCCAATTTTGCTTAGGCGAGAACGCCTACATCGTCTTGTTTGAAGCGGGCGACAACGTCCACGACCTCGGTAACGTCGGGTTGAATTACGAAGACCCTATGTTTTCATATCATATTACAACCACTACTATCCTAATTAAAAATCTATTGATTCAGGTTCCTCAGCGACACCTCTGTAGGTCCCAGTCTACTTTTTCTCTTCTTGTAAGGTGGCTGCCCCGCCTATTAAACAGGGAATCTCAATATCATCAATGTCCATCATCTTATCTTTCTCTGCATCATAATATTCCCCGAACAAAAACAATGACTCATTTTTCCTATTCAATAAATAGGGGATAATTTTTTCACAAAATTCTGTAACACTTTTAAACATACACTCTGGAGCAATCCCCGATTCATCGATAACCAACAATTCCTTGTGTTCAATACGAGTAGGGTTGCGATTTAAATGATACAGTTGAAAAGAAGTACCCTCACGATACGCTTTATAAATTGGAACTTCTATGGTTTCGATGAAATCTCCATCCGTATAATTCAAAGTAAACTTTACGGTCATCTCTATTCTCCTTTCAACAAACCTCATCATTGTTATAGTCGTCGCTGCTTTTTAACTTCTTGGACTCAGCTTATCGAAGATTTCGTGATTCATAAAAACGATCTATCATTTGCTTTATTTTCATCGGAGTTCTCAACGAAACTTGCTTTCCATTTTCATCAAAGGTAAAATGCCCCCTAAATGCTTCTGGCATATCCTGATACTGTTTCTCGACTTGTTGATATACCTTTTCAAAACAGGAATACCCGTATTTTTTAATTAGAAGAGGAAACCCGAAAGCAGACCTTAGAAACTCATATTCATAGTAGTTATAAGGAGTAGTCTCGGGCCTCTTTATCAAGATCTTAAGAAAATGGTCCGTGACCTTTTCGATCTCTTCTTCTGGCGCATACTGTACTAATCCATGGATCGCGAGCAGCCTCTTATCCAAATATCGTTCTTTTTTATAGGCTTTCTGAAAGAAATCCTTCAGTTCCAAATGTCTGCACCGGATTAAACCATACAGAATCTTATTTCGTAGGGCAATAATCTTCATTTTAAAATACAGTTGCTCTATCAAACCTACTTCATCTGTTGTTAAAAATTCATAGGCTACATCACTTATTGCGCAGATAAACTTAGGATCATTTTCGCGAAGAGGGGCAGTCGTTAGGTACTTAATCGATTCCTTGTGAAGCTGTTGTTTATCATTTGGCATCTCTATCATCCTTTCTTCTAAATTATATCAAGCCATTTAAAATACTACATGCCATGCATGGCCCCTTTGAAAATAGTACTCACATAAACTAGAACGCGCTTTCAATCTATGAATAGGCTTAAAAATTTGGTAGACTCTTCATATGATTGCCTGAAGTCAAAGACTGTGTCGAGCGCATTCGCTTCATATTCCCGCCTGATCATGGAGAAGAATTTACAGATCATATCATTTGGGCGATAGGCTATTTATCGGCAATACTGGACGCCACCATTTTTGATGAAAGCCAACAAACGATCATTGGCTAAAACTCCTTAATCCAATAGAACAGGAGAGATCACTTTGCAGCTCTCAGATTCCACTTATTCCGCAATTAGGGCTCTATGTAAACAAGGCGATGACTTAGTGAAGGCAGGCGATCTTGATGCCGCCAAGCAAAATTATATTGCCGCCCTCCGTTTATTGCCTGAAAATCATCAAGAATGGGAGGCCGCTACTTGGATATATGTAGCTATTGGGGATGTCCACTATCGTATGAAGAATTACGATAAGGCCTTCAAGTGCTTTTTTAATGCCGTACAGTGTCCGAAGGGGTTGGGTAATCCGTATATTCACCTTCGGCTGGGGCAATTATATTATGAACAGGAAAACTTTGAAAAGGCGGTTGACGAGTTAACCCGGGCTTACATGGGCGCCGGTATTGAGATTTTTATGGAAGACGACCCAAAATATCTTGAGTTTTTGGAGACAAACATAGAGATTTGAAATTTCAGACTACGCAAGAGCTGATTACGGTACTTTTATATTTTTTCACCTTCAAACCATTCCATAATATTATTTTCGAATTCAACGGCGAAATCAAAAAAACTCACTCTCCATCGCTTTGGTAAAATTTCGCAGGTGCACGAATAAACATCCTGTATGCCATCCGGTGCAGACCTGTTGTATAAAAGTTCTGGTTAGCTATCGTATCCATTATTCTTCTGAACGGAGTTTCGCCCTATCGTTCTCTGGCTCTTTGCAAGGCGCTGTCAACAGCGGCTGGCGTCATTTCTAACGATTTCTACAATCTGTTTGGAGTCATGAATAAAAGGATAGTTAAGGCTGGTCAATGTGCCCTAACTGTCTTTTTACTAACTAAACCAAACTGTTACTGAAAATCCACCAACTAAGTATGTTATGTTCGTTTTTAGTAAGGTTGGCGGAAGCGTTGGGAGTCGACCCCCTGTCCGAAGATTAGGTCCCAAGTTTCGCATTATTTGTGATACGGTTCACCGTATCGGGTCTAACGGCAAATAAAAAGGGTCTCTTTACAGTGTCTCGCTTAAACAACCACTTTAGAGCAATCCTGTGAGTCATTAATCCGAACGATGAGACGACCGTTACGTTTGGCTAGGTCCATGCGCTGACGATTTTAGCCATATCCCCAACTCACCCACTTGAATTTTTTTACAAATTGGAATCACACTAACATCACGATGTTCGTTCATTTTCCATCCCGCTAAAGAAAGGTCACCTGCCAAAATGGAATAACTTCAACGGACGTGGCAAATGCTGAATTATCGATTAACCGCAGAAAGAAGTTTTCTCATTCTTTCAATTGTTGGGGTATCCAAAGGAATATTAACTGTAACCTGGAGGTCAACGGAGTCCATAGCCTGGAAGGAAAGATGACCAAAACGAAGGGAACCGACAACAGGATGATTAAGCAGCTTTTCACCTTCCGGCACATTTATAACTTGATGCAACGGCCACCATTCCTGGAACTCCTTACTTTGCTGGTGCAGGTCCTCAATAAACTCTCCCCACCAAGGATCCCCGACTGTATTTGCATAGTTGGCCCGAAACTGGGCTAACCGATGTTTGGCGTTCGCTTCCCAACTGTCACCCAGCATCCGCTTCGCATTATTCGTAGTGAATAGGCGCCATATCGAATTTCTGTCTCTTGCCGACATTGCTTCGTAATCTCCAAAAACAAGAATCGCGGCCTGGTTCCAGGCTACGACATCCCACCTTGAATTTACCACAAAGGCAGGGCTTTCCCCCTGTCTGTCCAAAAAATCCTGCAGTAGCCGGCTTACCTTGTTCTGTGGCGCTTGATTACTCGGGGGTAAGTGTCCTGCAGCGAGCAAGAAGAGATGTTTTCGCTCAATGTCGTTCATTCGCAGCGCACGGGACAAGCTATCAAGCACCTGGATGGATACCCGAATGTCTCTCCCCTGCTCCAGCCATGTATACCAATCCACACTGATACCAGTGAGTATGGCAACCTCTGCCCTTCTAAGACCAGGTGTCCGCCGTCTTTCACCGGAAGGCAAACCTACCTGCTCCGGAGTCAGACGGGCCCGTCGGGTACGGAGAAATTCAGCTAATTCTCCGGTCTTTACGCGTTCCTCCTGCATTTCATCTCATCCCTCCAGTATTTCTTTGTATTCTGGGAGTAACGCTCCTAGGTTAATTCCCTCTCTCGTTATTCTATATCATCGATTATATACTGATGTGGTCATCATTTTATTACAAGATAAGGTTAGGAGGAGATTCTATATGAATCAACTAAATGGCAATCATTTGAAGGGTGAGGAACGAGCACCGTTATTGGATTGGAACAAGACTTCTCTGGTCGTCATTGACCTTCAAAAATGGATTAGCAGTCAGTATGCTCCTTATTCTGCCGAGATGGTCATTGCAAATTCAGCTAAGCTGGCCAATCTTTTTCGTAACACGGGAGCTTTTGTGAATCTTGTACACGTATCCAGTAAAGACTTCAAGGACATACCCTCTCCCAAGCTCGATATCACGGCACCTAGACTGAACCTGATAGAGGGCTGGGATGAATTTGTTCCCGAGCTCGGAGTGACCGAGACAGACCATATCATCTCCAAAAAACAATGGGGGGCTTTCCATGGCACAGACCTTGATCTGCAGCTGCGCCGCCGAAATATTGATACGATCGTTTTATGCGGTATATCCTCAGGTATCGGAGTCGATACAACCGCAAGAGAGGCATTTCAGCACGGCTATCAACTTATTTTTGCAATTGACGCGATGACCGGGTTCACCAAGGCCGAACATGAGCATGTACGGGACGTTATTTTTCCGAGGATTGGCCGGATTCGCACAACGGAAGAGATTCTAGAAGGGATTTAGGTTCGCTTTAAAGGAAACCCGATTGTGTCTAGAATCAAAAAATGCTTTTAAAAATATGGTTGGCTATGGCTAGCCATATTTTCTGCCATTTATTCACCAAGTTCACACCAACCTACTCCGTCACAGTATGAGGTCGAATGTGAAGCGAATTTGCGTCATTTGTGATAGGGTTCTCCGCACTCTCTGTAACGGCAAGTTTTTTGTCTCTCTTATTCCTCGGGGTTATCGAGCTGCACGGCGGACATGACAAGAATTTGATTCGATAATTAAAAAAGCCTTCGATATGAGGACTTCATTTGGGCAATGTTCTTGTCACCTGACTTTCGGCGCCGCAATAATCAAAAACTCTGTCAGTACTGACAGAGTTTTTGATACACCTCATAAACTGCGAGCACCTGCTCCACAAAGCCTTTCTCGGCACTTTCAATCCATTTGATAAAAGCCATGTGAAAAATTTCAACCGCAAATCGTGCGGCAAGCTCTGACAGCTCGCTATCATATTTGACAGACAAGACGTTTGTGACAGACTCATTATGGTACGGTTCTCCATAACATCTATAAGGCGAAGTCGAAAGGCACCCATCGGGTGCCCTCTACTCCTTACTATATCATAACGAAAGGCTTCAGGCGCTTTTTGTTATACCTGTAAGATTATAATAGGATATATACAGGAACTAAAGGCTTGGAGACAAATGAAAATTGCTGTGTAGCTATACTTTTTTAGATTAAACTAAATAAGAAATATGGAGATGAAGCGATATGACAGATTATCCAACTGGCAAGGATATTTTTCGGGAATGTTGTTTCAGGATTGCCGCGGCCTGCGCGCCATGCGGTTTCAAATACTATAAATCCAGAAGAAGTATGATCAAACAAATCGGTTCCTTTACAGCTGAGATACGCTTTTTAAGTCACCCCTTCAATGTGGCCGGCAGTTATTTGGAGTTTAATACCAATTCCCGGATCTTAAATACGCACAGCGGAAAGTATACTGGGAGATCAGCTTGAGCAACTTCCGGGACAAAGGCAAGGTATGGAATTTGGCCAAGGAAGCCACCCGAGAGCGGGAACTGGCAGAAATAATCACGTTGATTCAAAATAGGGTCGCTCCATTGATGGATAAGTATGAGACTAATCTTGAGGAGATCCTTGAGGAGGTCCTTGAGGAGGTCATCCAGACTGGATGGTTTTTGCCGCAGACGAATCCAATGGAATTCTATGTGCTTGACGTTTTAGACCTGGTGGCTGATTTCGGCTCACCTGAACAAATACGTGAATGCGCGCATCGATACATCCGCCACTTATCGGAGGAAATGCAGGAAACCTTCAAGAACGATTATAATGCATATCAACGGGATGGACAGGCTGCAAGCACAATAGCATTTCGTAAATTAATCCCTTTTATGATCGAGTGCAACATTTCACTACCACTATAAAATGAAAATGAAAGGATACCGGTTAGCGCAAACTCTCATCTTTAGTGGCGTGGCTCAAATATCATTTTCTCTACTCCTTCCTTTTCTTGAAAATAAGATAACATACCGGATTTTTGATCTATTTTCCACATCTTGCTGTAATTTAGGGACGAAAAAATGCACCTCTCTCGAGATGCATAATCAAACTTTTCGCCCTATTTATGGTACGGTTCACCGTGCTTTCTGAAACGGCAAGCTTTATTAAACCTGGAGTCACACCAATGTTGACTCTCCTATCTCATAATTGTTTTTAAATTTCATATTGTCAAAATTTAGATCCCACTGTTTTTTAGCGGAGATTATAGTTTTCAATAGACTTATGAACTTATTCTTAGGGAAAATCTCATTACAACTATCTAATTCACTTTTATTGACGATAGGTACAAGATCAAGTTTCATTAGAATATAAGCCAACTCTTCACTTATATCCGAACTCTGGAATTCACCGTAAATACGTTTCACCAAATCGAGAAATAGCCTACCCTTAGCACTAACATGGTAGAGAGATGCACCAGGAGTTGGTCTCTGGAGGAAACCAGCCCCACAAAGGACTAATATTTTTTCCCTTAATGGGCCCGGGCTAACCCCTCCTAATCTTTTAGATAGGTCAGGAAAATTAACAAAGCCCACAGTGGCTACGTGATATAAAATTATTAAATTTAGCCCAGGAATCCCTGATACGTCTAGAAAAAAACTAATATTTTCCGATGTTAAGTTACCAAACACAATGTTGAATAGAATATCATCAACTATTTGATTCTTTACCATACTCTTCACTACTTGTTGATGTTTTATCTTATCTGCGTCAAAATCCGAAGGTATCCATATTGGCTTAATCTTAAATAAACCTTTACCAAATTCAGTTTGCTTGTAGTCACCTATGATTTCCTCAAAAATTGAGTGGTAGCTTGTGCTGTCTTTGGCCAAGTAAACTTTAATCTCAGACTCCTTATCTGTAATAAGTGTCCGTAAATCTTTTTCGATACCTCTTTTGTGATTCCAAAGGGTTTGTCCTACTAACGGACGGGCAAAGTCTCTCTCTATGAGGCAAGAGAGGTCAAACTTTCTCCTATCACTTTCTGTAAATCCATAGAGCTTCAACGCAGAGAAATTCTCCAGTACGTTTAAAAATTCAGCTTTTAAAAACTGGTGTTCAGCACTTTCGGGCATAAACTGGCTCCTCTGTATTTAAAATAAACACATATCTCACATTTATGATTCGGAAATCGAGTCATTGAAAGGAAATTCATCATAACTCGTAGAAATTAAAACTACATGAAGCAATCAATACGTCAAGCTTTAACCAATTACCAATAACGAAATCCTTTCGAATTTTGTGCTGGTGTGTAATAAAAAACTTGCTCCTACTTATGGTACGGTTCCCCCCGATTAATCTTCACCGCCCGATAAATCTGTTCCACCAGTACCAATCGCATCAGCTGATGCGGCAAAGTCATCCTTCCGAAGCTCAGCTTCTGCTGGGCTCGACGGAGGACTTCGTCAGAGAGACCATGGCTGCCGCCAATGACGAAGACAACATGGCTTGTACCGTAGGTGCCGAGCTTGTCCAATTCCTCTGCGAGTTCTTCCGAACTCCACAGTTTGCCGTCGATGGCAAGTACAATCACGTGTGCTTCACTTTTCACATGGGCTAAAATACGCTCGCCCTCTCGCTCCTTAACCTGTCGGACTTCCGCCTCGCTCAGTGTGTCTGGAGCCTTTTCATCGGCTACTTCGATCATTTGGAACTTGATGTATGGTCCCAGCCGTTTAGCGTATTCCTGAATACCCATGACCAAATATTTCTCTTTTAACTTCCCCACACCTATAAGCTGAATAAACAAATTCCATACCCCTATCTATGTCGAATAATAATGTAAAATCGTATTTACGATCATTAACTTAAAAACATATCTGTAACATAGCTATTTTAGCACCTGAAACGTCTCTTACCTATCTATTTCCTCTCCGTTACGAGCCTATCCCCTGTTCAGGTTATAGCGGATCATTCATTTACACTCTTCACAATGGAATGCTCTCAGTTCCGTATTCATCAAGACACTGCATTAGCATCTGTCGATATTCGCTGATTTGCTCCGCTGTCGCTGACTCCCGTAATGATTCAAACAATGCTGTACATTTCTTGAAATTACGATCGTTACCCGACTGATCAGCTAGTTGCATCGCCTGTAAAGTAAGTCCCACTGCATCCTGTAATCTATCGTACTTCCGATAGTACAAGGCCAAGTGATAGCAGTAGCTATAATAGTAAGATATGTTCTCTGCGTCTTCATAACTCTCGAATTCATTAATCTGCTCTGCAAACGTATGTAAAATATCTGCCACATCCAAATGGTACATAAGCGCTGCCTGTAATATGGTATTGAGCCCCGGTAATATTTCCTCTAGATTATCCTGCAAAAAGGCTACGTACTCCTCGATCAGCCCTATATTGCCAGACAAAATATCCACTGCATATAAATTAGTTTTGGCTAAAAACCTGAACTCCTCAACAACCTGATTGTCTTCTTCCTCTAAATCCTCCATCCACCCTAGCTCAGCATACTTATAGATGCACTCCCTTGCCTGCTCATATGCACCCTGGTGCTGGTGAGCCATTCCGCACATCAGGTGACTGAGCCCAAAATAATATACCAACGGACGTTCTAAATTCACATGCGGGATGGGTAATTTCATTGCTTTATGATACTGCCGTTCTTCGTAGATACGCTGGACACATTGGTACAAAATATCCGCCGTCTCCATCACCTTTTTCCAATTTTCAAAAGCCACAGCCATCTCCAACATTTCAACAATGATGTCCGGTTTGAGTGATTTCAGGATAGAAGTTTTCAAGAGTCGTCTCTCCTTATATTCCCATTTACAGCCAATTGTATAGAAAGTGAAAAAGGCGGTCAATATAAAAAGTACTTAAAAGTACAGTTTTATTTGTTTTTATTTTGCATAAGATAGTCTGTAACGATATTCTCTCCTCTTCTAACCTTAAGTGGAGGTGATTACATGAGTTTACCAGAAAGTGTGGGAAATCGGATACGGGAGCTAAGAAAGGCTAAAGGATGGACACAGGAACAACTGGCAGAAGCAGCAGGACTCCATTACAGTTATATTGGCGGAGTAGAACGTGGAGATCGAAATATTTCATTGGAGACGTTGGAAAAAATAATTCTAGCGTTAAAGGTTCCACCCTTTGAACTTTTTCAATTCGACGAAAATACAGATCGAAAACAAATCATAAATGAGCTTATGCTACTCATAAATTCAAGAGAAACAACAGAGCTTGAAATTCTTACTACTATTACTAAAAACATTGTTGGTTTAGTCGAGTTACAACAAAAAAAGAATTGAACTATTCTCTTTTATCTAACTTTTACACTTCATCTTCCATAAGCTTGTTGAGGTGGTTAATATGACAAAATTACGGAATTCGGTTGGAGAAAGAATTAGAGCAATTCGGAAGGCTAAGGGACTAACACAGCAACAACTTGCGGAGCTTTCAGGATTAGATGATGCATATATCGGATCACTAGAGCGTGGCGAAAGGAACTTTTCGATTGATACCTTGGAGAAGGTGTTAACCGCCTTAAACGTGTCTATCAGTGAGTTGATGTTTTCCGAAGAACATATGACTACAGACGAAATGATTCGGCAAGAAGCGATAGATGAGTTTGTTGCGCTCACCAGCAGATTAAATAAAGAACAAATCGGGATTCTTAGACGTGTTAGTAAAGAAATTTCACGCGCGTTCGACTAAGCCATTCCACCCTGAAAAATCTTAAATAAAACCAAAAAAGAGCACCGCACAGGTGCCCTCATAAATCTCCATAAAAATACTCAAGCATACAACATAAAAAAGCTCACTTCATGTCCCAGTTGCTTCAGATAATTGTAGATCTGCGAACGGTGATGGAACACATGGGTCACAGTCTCAATCTGCCATTGAACCTGCAAATGCCCATGCTCCATATAAAAGGCCTTCGTCGAACGATTCAGATAATCGTCTTCGCTAAGCGAAAGAATGTAAGCCTTATATGCCTCAAAATTCTGCCTGAAAGTCGCAGCTAAGCGCTCGGGATCTTCCACCCCGGACAGGCTGGTTTCAATCTCTCCTACTTCACCCTCGGACTTCTCCTGCATAATCGCAAGATCCGAAGCTGGAATAAGCACAAAGTGATGCACTAACTCCAACAGCGAGCGGAAATTATCCTGTGGGCGAAAGCTCCAATCGTCTGGACGTATTTTACGAATTAAGGCTTCCCCCGTCCGTACCCCAGTCTCCAGCTCATTCAGCAGATGATCGCGAACTTGCAGTGTTCCACTCATATTCTCATCTCTCCTTTGCCATTCTTCTTCCTATTTTGAGTATAGCCGAGGGTTCCGAACGTGTATTGTAAAAATCGGACAACTTCCGAAAGTCCTTAGCCGCAGTAAGTGGGGAAGCTCCATAAAATCTGCGAAAATCACGGATTAGATGCGCTTGGTCAAAAAAGTTATGCTTCAATGCCAACTCCATCGAATCGACAGAATCACCATTCTGAATACTGTGCAGAACGCTCTGGAAGCGGACGACTTCACTGAACTTTTTGGGGCTGATCCCGATCCATTGTCCAAATTTGCGGTTGAGCTGTCTTTCACTGATCGCCTCGCGCTCGGCAAGCTCCTTAACCCCCACACTCCCGCCGCTCACAAAGATGCGATGCAGCAGATTTTTCATCAGGTCACAATCGCTTGTCCTACGACGCAGTAGAAGCTGGTTGAGATACTGATCCATTAGGCGCACCCGTTCATTAAAGTCTCGTGCCTCAAAAATACGCTCCCCTATGACAGCGATGCTTTCGGGCCATATCTCTTCCAAGCGATAATTACCGCCTGTAAACAAGTGAGTCGGCATACCGTGAAAATAATGTGCTCCACCGGGGAAAAATCTTACTGCAAAAATGCGTGTCTCGGACCCTGCTTGTCTGGTAGACACGAACGGATGCGTAAATGTCCCGCAGTATGAGAGTTCCTGACGCTTACTCACCGGGTCGTATTCTAATAGAATATCCGTACAACCATCAGGTAATACCCGGTCCACTGCCTCTTCTTCCTCCAGCCAGCCTAATGAAGCTTCGTCTCTATCCGATACTGCCATATTCCGTTCATAAACTTCTCTAGTAGCCGGACCCGACTCCCAATAGCAGGCTACGTAAGCTCTCAGCGCAGCAGACGGCTTTTGTTCAATATAATATGTATAGGGATCACTTCCATTGACCTGAAGCGGACGAAACAGTGAATGCAGCAAAGGGTCCATCCAACGTTCACTCCTGTCTCAGTACGTGGTGGGGATATATACAAAAAGGACGTTTCTGCCCGAAACGCCCGTGCTTGTTTTTTAGACGACCAAAAACTCTGCTTTCTTCTCACATTCCTTGCACTTCACTGGAGGGTCCCAATCCGAAAATTTCGTTTCTTTGAGATCGACGACATCCGGTGCATCCTCGTATTCATCGACGAACATATCAATTGCCAGTTCCACATGCTCTTTACATACCACGTACATTCCAGTTGCATCCCTTTCCGTTTGAAGCTCTTCCTGTTGTAGGTGTGTCAAAACCGCCTTCTTTTGTTCTACCACACTTGACGCGGAAAGGAAAGGGCTTGCCCACTATCCCTGACGTTTGGTCTTAAAAATGAGAAAATTACTGACGTTCAGGTCTTCACGGAAATGGGGATATTTCTCAAGCATATCAGCAGACGGCTTCGGTTCGATCATCCCTTCCAACAACAAACCCGACTCCACAATGGCCTGTACATAGCTGCCTAGCGTACGGTGAAAATACAAAAGCTTTTCCTCCTGATCATAAGGAATCGCTTGCTCCAAAGGGCCTTCGTTGAAATATTGATCTACTTTCCAATACAGCTTTTTCCCTGTCTCATCCTTCACCCATCCACTCTGCGGCGTCAGAAAGCACGGATGCAGAATAGAAAAAATAAAGCGGCCTCCTGGAACTAATAATCGCCGCATTTCGGCAATCGCCTGCTCATAATGAGCCAAGTCCTGTATGACCATATTGGACACGATCAGATCAAAGCTCTGGTCCCCGAACATCTCCAGCTTCTCCAGATTGCCATGGTGATATGTAATTCCCAACGCTGATGGTGTTCGCTCTTTGGCTAGCCTCAGCATCTCTGTCGAGTAATCGACAGCCTCCACCAAAGCACCCGCCCTGGCCATTTTCCGGCTCAGATAACCTTCGCCACAGCCGGCATCCAGCACCTTTTTGCCTGCGATCAGTCCCATACACTCTTGCAAAGCAGGATTTAGCAGCACTTCACGAGACCGATCCCCTTCTTCAGTGTACTTAGCAAGTAAAATTTTCCGCATGCATATTCCAGCGTCGAATGGCCTCTTCGGAGTTCCACTTATTCATATTCATCTCCTTCTTTCCTTTGTATTTGAAGATTTTGTAGGGTCATAGATTCTACACTCATTTCTGTATTTTTTCAATAATAACGCTTACAATTGTAAAATAACTAATTCACACATGATTTTTACTTGAATTATGCAGGTATTCCATATTGCATTAGTATGATAGTGTTTTATTAGAAAGCGCTTTCAAAAATAACTTTGTAAAGGGGCCTGTTATGTTAAAACGAAGACCCATTTCATTGCTGTCGTTGACGCTTGCCATTACCCTATTATTATCCACGTTCGCATCTGTGGCCGCTGCTGCTGAAACGGACGAACAAGCACAACCAGTTGCTGCAACAAGCAATATGCAGTCATATGTGGAAGCCATGCAGCCTGGATGGAATTTAGGAAATTCGCTGGATGCTGTCGGGGCGGATGAGACCGCCTGGGGCAATCCGCGCATTACCCAAGCTTTGATCCAGCAAATTGCTGCCCAAGGGTACAAAAGTATTCGGATTCCCGTCACCTGGGATAAGCATATTGGAGCCGCACCCCATTATACCGTTGAATCTGCCTACATGAACCGTGTGGAAGAGGTTGTTCGCTGGGCACTGGATGCCAATTTGTATGTCATGATTAATGTCCATCATGATTCATGGACGTGGGTAAGCAGTATGGAGCCCAAGCATGATGAAGTGTTAGCACGCTATAACGCATTATGGACACAAATTGCCGACCGCTTTAAAAATCAGCCCAACAAGTTGATGTTTGAAAGTATTAACGAGCCCCGCTTTTCTGAAGGGGGAACCACGGATGAAGCGAAAATGAATCAGATGCTTCATGAGCTAAATGTATCCTTCCACAAAATCGTTCGCGCCTCCGGTGGTAAGAATGCCACTCGTCCCCTTGTTCTGCCTGGATTAGATACTTCACCTGCTCAGGCAAAAATCAACGAACTGTATAACACGATAACCAAGCTGAACGATCCCAACCTGATTGCAACCGTTCACTATTATGGCTTCTGGCCTTTCAGTGTGAACATTGCCGGGAATACAACATTTGATAAAGCGGCCCAAAACGATATTGTTCAAACCTTTGATAATGTCTATAACACCTTTGTAGCCAAGGGAATCCCGGTTATTGTCGGTGAATATGGCCTGCTCGGTTTTGATAAACATACAGGTGTTATTGAACAGGGTGAAAAGCTGAAGTTTTTTGAATTTTTGACTTATTACATGAAAGAGAAGAAAGTAACAGGCATGATCTGGGATAACGGCCAGCATTTGAATCGGAGCACTTACAAGTGGTCTGATCCTGAACTCTTTAATGTCATTAAGGCCAGCCTGAAAGGACGTTCCTCCAATGCAGCTAGTGATCTCATTCACTTGAAGAAAGGCTCTTCTGTTCAGGATACCAAGATCACTCTAAACCTGAACGGCAACCAGTTGAAATCGCTCAATGCCAACAGCAAGCAGCTGAAACAGGGCACCGATTATACGCTGAGTGGAGATACATTAACCTTCAAAGCCAGCTTGCTCACCAGCCTAATTACTTCCGGTAAATATGGTGAGAACGCCGTTATTAACACCAAGTTTAATAAGGGAGCAGATTGGAATTTTAGAGTCGTCGTGTATGATACACCGAAATTAAGTGCCGCCGAAGGGACTACACAAGCCTTTACCATTCCAACAGACTTCCGTGGTAGCCAGCTTGCGACGATGGAAGCCGTGTATACGAATGGTGGCAATGCCGGTCCACAGGATTGGACACCTTATAAAGAGTTTGGCAATACTTTTGCCCCTGCCTATGATACGAATGGCATCAAGCTGTTGCCTGAATTTTTCAACAGTGTGAAGGATGGTGAAGTCACGTTGAAGTTCCACTTCTGGAGCGGCGATGTAGTGACATACAAAATCACCAAGAGCGGAACCCGCGTGACGGGTACGACATCTTAATCCAAGGCACTGCAGAAATCAAAAAAAGGCGTTCCCGGAAATAAGCCGGAGAGCGCCTTCTTTATAGTTAAGTCTATCATTCAACCTTAGCCTTCCGGCTTATCTGTTAATTTTAACGTCACCGACTCTTCCTTGCCTGCCCGGTAAAAGGTAACTTTCATCTCATCGCCAATCTTCTTGTTATCGTACAGGTAGCGACGCAAATCAAGCGTAGAGTTAATCGGTTCGCTATCAAACGCTGTAATGACATCGTTCAGCTTCAAGCCGCCCTCCTTGGCAGGACCATGGGCCTCCAGAACAACGGCTCCATCCTTGACGCTGTCAGGCAGCTTGAGTTCCTTGCGCTGAGTTTCATCCAGCGGTGCATATTCATTATTGAGGTCCACCGTGTACACCCCCAGATAAGGGCGGGTAATCTTGCCGTCCTCAACCAGTTCATTCACCGTCTTCATTACCTCATTAGCAGGAATGGCGAAGCCCAGTCCTTCAACACCTGTATCGGCGATTTTCATCGTATTGATGCCAATCACCCGTCCGTCCAGATCGACCAGCGCTCCGCCGCTGTTTCCTTCATTAATCGCCGCATCAGTCTGAATCACATGCTGTTCCCAGTCATATACACCATCCTGATTAATGGAGATCGGAATGATGCGATTCGTATAGCTCACAATGCCGGAGGTCAGGGTGTCTCCCAATCCGAGCGGGTTGCCAATCGCAATGACCGTCTCGCCCAGACGAAGTTTGCTGGAGTCCCCGATATCCGCCACTGTGCTAATGCCTTTATCATCAACGGCCAGTACAGCGATATCACTAATGCGATCCTTTCCGACCAGCTTCGCCTCTTTTCTGACACCGTCTACGGTTACAATATCCAGATCATCCGATCCTTCAATGACATGGTTGTTTGTCATAATAAAGGCTTTGCCTGAGCTCACACGGAAAATGACGCCCGATCCAAGCGCGGATTGTTCCGTACTTTTACCTTCTTCCCCCTTCAGGTTTACGATGCTGACGACGGCTGGGCGTACCTTGGCTGCCGCCTGCACAATCCGATCATACGGATCGCCCGCTGCTTGCCGCAAGGGATAATGACTTGCTCCGGTTACCGCTGTAGTGGAGGGCAGACCTGTAACAAAGCTGAACAGCAGCACGGAAACCACTGCACTCACCGCACCGCTAATGACAGCAGCCTGCACCGGACTTACCCGACGATTCCTGTGCGGCCAACGTCCTCGTCCTCCGCGACGCGCCTTAAATGCCGTTTTTTTAGCCGCACGTGTGGACACCTTCGTTGAATAAAAATCATCATCAAACAAGCCCATGCTAATCCTCTCCCCTTCGTTGTCATGCACCGACACTCACTAAAAAATTAGGGCTATTCGGGCTTGCGCCAACCTATGCTACAGAGAACCTGCTCCGTTGAACATCTCAAATGGATTGAATATCCCCTACCATCGGAATTCAGCAACTAATCGTTCCGGTCTACTTATTAATCACCACAAATGGAACCTTCCTAAGCAACCAAATCTCATAAATTAGCATACACGCCGAATCTGACCCCGAATAGAGGAAAAAAGAGGAATGATTTCCAAACCAATGGACTACAATAGTAACAAGTCTTCTATTCTATTACAAAATGATCGTCTCATAGAGACGTTCTGGCTTGTTCCCGTCCGCTTAAAGCAGCCTATACTTTCGATGAGAGCCTTCCTTCAGAAAGCTTTCTGTTGTTAGCTTTATTGTATCACAGCACTTGGCAAAACCACAGGCAGAACCAAGCTTATTGCACGCCATTTTAAAAATATTTTTACAGGAGGAATATAGGATGAATTCCCATCGTTCCGCTATGGATGAAGTTCGCATGGCAGCCAAGCTTGCGGATTTGAAAGACGAGCACTACCGTAATACACTGGCGCTAAGTACATTGATTGAGCTACTGGTGGACAAAGGCATAGTGACCCGTGAAGAGGTCGAGCGCAAAGCCGCCGAGCTGGACAGCTTTATGGCTCACTTACCTTATCCCAAGGTGTAGGACGATCATAATACGTATCACACAATCGAAACTCACTATCCTTGTAAAAACAGCCGCGGTCTTCCATTGCCCCGCGTACGGTCAGCTTCGCAAGCTCCATCATATTGTGGTCGCGGCTCAAATGTGCCAGATACGTCCGCTTTGTCCGTCCGGTCAACAGCTCGCTAAGAATCGCACCTGCCATCTCATTGGATAAGTGGCCGATATCACTGAGTATACGGCGCTTGATGTTCCAAGGATAGCGGCCCATACGCAGCATTTCTACATCATGGTTAGCCTCTAGCACCAATACATCTGCATCTGATATCGCTTGTTTTACCTTATCGCTGACATAGCCGAGATCGGTCGCTACGCTAAGCTTCTCTGCCCCATCATAAAAGCTGTATCCTACGGGCTCAGCCGCATCATGGGAGATGCCAAAAGACTCTACACGCAATGACTCAAATTCCCGTGTCGCGCCTGTCTCCAATATTCTGCGGTTATCATCCGCGATTTGCCCAACAGCGTTGCTGATGGCAAACCATGTCTTCTCGTTAGCATATATAGGTAAATTATATTTACGCGCCATGGCGCCTAGTCCTTTAACATGATCGGAATGCTCATGCGTGACCAAAATACCATCCAACTCTTCTCCGCTCAGATCGCGTTCTTTCAGCAATTCGTCAATACGCTTTGCGCTGAGACCTGCATCGATGAGCAATGTCGTGTCTTCGTTCCGTACAACGGTAGCGTTGCCGGTCGAACCGCTCGACAGCACGGTAAAAGAAATCCCCATATCTGTTCAAGACCCTTCTGTATGTTCTGTCTTTGGACTAATGACATCTCCGTTCATCTGTACATAATACACGCCTTTTCCGTTGTCCAGCATAAACCGCCACACCGGAGCAGCCACCTGGCTATCGGAGTTAAAGGTCTGTCCGTAATATCCGAGCCGGATATCCTTCACTACGGAGTCACGCGGCAAATAGCCATCGATCAGCCTCGCCAAGGCTTTGGACGCAGGCAGCATTTTCTTTGCCTCATCCGAGGGCTGGAGCTCCACTTGAATTTTGCGATACCCTGTAATCTTCTGATTGCTGTAAAACAGAGCTAGCTTCACATTAAAGAGCGGCCACTTGCCCTGTACCAACGGATGCAGCACAAAAGCATCTGCCTGTCCGGATACGAACTCCTCCTGGACATCCAGCGGATCATACTGATAGCTATCGATATCCTTGATTTGCGGCTCCAAAGCCTCCACTAGCGCATCATGAGTGAATACCAGCTTGCTGTCCACCGGTCTCAGCAGCTGCACAAGTTCATCTTTCTCTCCACTATGGACATAGG
This sequence comes from Paenibacillus sp. ALE2, assembly GCF_054113385.1. Lineage (NCBI taxonomy): Bacteria > Bacillati > Bacillota > Bacilli > Caryophanales > Paenibacillaceae > Paenibacillus > Paenibacillus sp. ALE2. The sequence goes on along the minus strand of NZ_CM134213.1, from coordinate 1,623,847 downwards.
TGTAAGACAGCTTGGGCAGCTGCGGGGTATCTCCGGGAATCGGAGCCAGCACCTGAATGCTTTTCTCTTCCATTAAACGCTGCGTGTTTTCATCCAGTGAAGTAAAATCCAGATTCGGCCCGGCCGTTTCCTGCGCATCATGCCACAGTTGATAACCCAATACCACATTGAGCAGCAAAAATGTACAGATCAGTACGTTTTTAGCGCGGCTCCAATCCATTCCCGTTCCCCCTTCCTATTATCACTTTGTCTCTTGGTCTGACTTTGTTGGTGTTGTGTTGGATGCTGTCGTTACAGGAACAGCATGAATCTCTGCAACAGAACCGTCGCTGAACGTAACACGCCACTCTGGGATGAGCTTCAATCCGTCATTGATCAGCTCTGGCTGATATACAGGAGTCAGATCTCTAATCGACTTGCCGTCGCCTACCGTTTGCAGTTGCTTCTCCAAGGTCTCACCACCTGGCAGCATCACTTTCTTCGAGGATTGCTCCCCGCCCTTGAGATACAGCAATGAACGATCATAGACAGATGCCGTTTCCTGCTGGATTTGCAAGGAGATCGTACCAAAGCGGAACGATGGCGTGTCCAGCACCGGATAAGCGCCATAATACTGCTGGAACATCACACTTGTGCGATTTTCATCGCTGCTTCTCAATTTCATCTGATACGCAGCATCCCAACCGCCATGCTGATTCACAAAATCAACTGCGGCCAACACGTCCCTAATTGGACTGCTTCCATCCGCTCCCGGTGCACTAGGATCGGTATAGCTCATCCAACGTTGATCCTGCTTGATCTGTAAGCTACGCTTGCTATCTGTATAAATCTGTGAACCATCTTTTTCCTGAATATTGCGCGTAATGCCCGGATCGAAAAATAAATTCCGCTGCATCTGTTCTGTCGTAAACAACCCGGCATATACCACAGGCTGTACAGTCTCCAGGTCATCCACGGGAATGTAATACTGATTATTCACCAGCTTGTACAACGGGGCATTTTTTCCAAAATTCACATGCTGCCGAATGTCTTCTACCGTCATATCGAACTGGTTCGCCTCATACACCACATCACCTCTGGCACTGAAAAAGAGTGCGTGCGGCTTGGCATTCTTTTCGTCGATGTAGATCCAGATGCGGTTAATCGTCTCCCCCTGAAATACTGAATCCGGCGTCAGACGCATGACCCGCTCCAGTAATGAAACCGGAACCCCGCCGGAAAATGATAATTCGATCCCCTCATTCTCACTGCGAATCCGTGCCCAGTCCGCTGACTGGATACTCCGACGTTGGAAATTGTTAAAGCTTCGGCTTTCCAGCCGTGTATAAATCAAATCGTAAAAAGTAACCCCCGGATAAAAAACGGTATGTTTCTTCTCACCTTGATGAATTAGCATCCTATCAGGGAATACAAGATTTTCAATCTTTTTCTCCTGCCCCATGCTTTCAGTTTTGACATAGTTCGTTTCTGAAGTGAGTACAGAATCACTGCCTGGAAGACGGTAGATCAAAAAATAAGTCTGAACCAGACTGGAAGCCACCAGCAAAACAAGCGTCCAGGACTTCAAACGTTCCTTCACTGTGCTTCCCTCCCTTCACCCGACATAGGCAGCGTAAAGGTTGTACAAGTTCCCTGACCATATTCAGACTCCAGGAAAATCTGACCTCCATGGGCCTTTACAATTTCCCGGGCAATCGACAGTCCCAGTCCTGTGCCACCCATATTGCGCGATCTCGCTTTGTCCACACGATAAAACCGTTCAAAAATTCGGTCCAAATCTTTTTTGGGAATACCAATTCCGGTATCCTGCACCGAAATAGCCAGCATTCCCTCATGGTTGCGGCGAGCCTCGATCCGGATACTTCCACCTTCCGGCGTATATTTCAATGCATTGGACATCAAATTGTCCAGCACTTGATCAATCTGATCGCGGTCGATCACGACCTTGCCAATCCCCTGCTCTACGAACATGCCTGAGCGAATGTGTTTTTGCTTCATTTGAAAAGAAAACCGATCCGCGACCTCATCCAGCATCTCCATCACATCGGCAGGCTGCATCCGCAGAGGCGCCTCATTGGAATCGAGCCGCGACAGATGCAGCAAATCCGTAACCAGCCGGATCATACGCTCCGTCTCGTTACGGATGACACCTACAAAACGCTCTGCGAGCTGCGGCTCAGCCATCGCGCCGTCATCCAGCGCTTCAGCGTAGCTACGGATCGTCGTCAGCGGTGTGCGCAGCTCATGAGATACATTAGCGACGAATTCCCGCCGCGTCGTCTCCATCTCTTCCTGCTCCGTCACGTCCTGAAGCACAGCAATCGTGCCCGTAATGCCAAATTCGCGCCGATGAATGGGTGTAAAGGTCACGCGGATGACGATGGGTTCATCCTGACCGGCCGGCTCCAGCTGCAAGAGCGTAGAAGCGGACGAGCCGCTGTACAGGGCCTCGGTTTCCTCCGGGTCGATCCCCAGCAGTACCGCGATATGTCTGCCGGTCATTTCATTCTCGTTCACGCCCAGCATGGCGCTGGCCCGGCGGTTGACCAGAATGACCCGGCCATGATCGTCGGTAGCGACCACACCGTCGCTCATATTGGTCAAGATGGAGGAGAGCTTTTCCTTCTCCTCCTCATTCTGCGACAGGGCCTCACGTAGACGTCCTGTCATATAGTTAAAGGCCACGCTCAGCCTGCCGATTTCATCTTCGCCAAACACTGGCATCTGCTGGTCAAACTTGCCCTCAGCGACCTCCGTTGCATGACGTGTCATCACTTTGATTGGATGCGTAATCGTGTGGGCCAACACCACGCCCAGCACAGCCGTCAACGCGAGCGCAATCAGCATACCTGAGAGAAACACATTGTTAATGCGTTTCATCGTATCGTACAGCTCAGCCATGGAAGCAGCGATGTACACAGCACCGACGATTTTGCCTTGGCTGATGACAGGCTTGGCGACGACCTTCTTGCGGACGTTATCTTCGTCCACCATATATTCCTCGTTATCACGGATTCCTTGGAGTGCGCGGCTAACCACTGTCTGCGTATTTTTACGTCCGACATAGTCAGCATGAGAGCCTTGAGAAGTAATCAGTACTTTGCCACTGGCATCCAGCACCTGAATTTCCGCGCCGCTGAAATCAAACAAGTTATTCACGCGTGCACGCAGACTTTCGACGCTATCTTCCTCCATTTTGCCATCACTGCCACTCAGATCCTGCTCCGCCAGCACGGACAGCATCTCCGCCCGTGCTTGCAAATCCTGCGTAAAATTACTCGTCAACGAGTTCTTCATCGAGCTGACAAAATAGACTCCAATCAACTGCATGGCCACCAAGATTAGCAGCACATAGATAATAATCAGCTTGGCATGAATGGTGCGAAAGAAGGACAGCCATCTCATGCCCGCAGGCCACCTTTGCCCCCGCTAACGATATATCCGAGGCCACGCCGTGTCAGGATCGTCTCCGGCTTGCTCGGGTTCTCCTCAATCTTCTCGCGCAGTCGCCGGATCGTCACGTCTACCGTCCGCACATCCCCGTAGTACTCAAATCCCCATACCGCTTGAAGCAAATGCTCGCGAGTCATGACCTTGCCTGCATTTTTTGCCATATAGTACAGGAGCTCATACTCGCGGTGCGTCAGGTCAAGTGGAGTTCCGTTTTTATAGGCTGTATACATATCCGCATCAAAAAAGAGATCGCCTACGCGCAGCCCCTGCTTATCCTCCTGTGGGCGGCTTTCCGGCGTGCCTGCTACGCCGCGTTGCTGTCTACGCATCTGTGCCTTTACCCGTGCCAGCAATTCGCGTGTGCTGAACGGCTTCGTCACATAATCGTCCGCACCCAGCTCCAGCCCTAGCACTTTGTCGATTTCCCCATCCTTCGCAGTCAGCATAATAATTGGCGTCTGAAGCTGATGTCCGCGCACCTCGCGGCATACGTCCATACCGTCCATGCCCGGCAGCATCAGGTCCAGCAAAATCAGGTCTGGCTGTTGCTTAACCGCGATATCCACCGCACTGATTCCATCAAAGGCGCAAATGACCTCGTATCCTTCTTTTTCCAAATTAAATTTCAAAATATCAGCGATAGGTTGTTCATCATCCACTACTAGAATCGTCCCTTGCATACAGCGTTCACCTCTTCTCACGGATCATCATCTATTATTAACTTTCGTTTGTCAGTACCCATAAGATGCTTATTCTATTCTATCATACCCGTATGCTATTCCATTACTTTTCCAGACCCTTTTCTTTACGCAGAAAAAACCATGCCTGCACCTGGCTATTAAGCATGCAGAAAACATGGTCTTCCTCCTTGATCCTCATCGAATCACATAACTCTCGATTTAAACATCCAATTTATCTTAAATACGTCATTGGATTTTGTGGCGTATTATTTTTGCGAATCTCAAAGTGAACATGTGTGCCTGTGGAACGTCCGGTGCTTCCCATGATACCAATCGCTTCACCTTGCTGAACAACTTGTCCCACATGGACACCAATACTGTTCAAATGCCCGTATACTGTTTGATAGCCGTTGCGATGATCAATCATAATGACATTACCGTAGCCATTCTGCTGACCGGCAAATGTGACGACACCTTCATCAGAAGCTTGAATCGTATGATCGCCGACCAAGTCAACACCTTCATGCATACGTCCCCAACGTCCTCCGAAGCTACTCGTCATGATTGCACCCGCAGTCGGCCAGGCAAATTGGCCCGAGCCTTCCCCCTCGACTTTCGTTCCTCTCAGAACCACCTCGGTAACAGACGGCTGTAACACCTTTTGACCGAGCCATTCCTCTTGCACGACCTCACCGTTCTCCTTGGTCAAACGGTAGTCCATTTCTTTAAGACCTGCTTGTCCCGGTCTGACCACTTTCGTAACTCCTGCTTTCAATTCATCGCTCTGGCGAATCTCTACTTCAGGCTCGATAGCAATCTGCTCGACGACCTTTTCTACCGTTCGTACCGTAACAGGTACCTTGGGAGCTGTGACCTTTAACTCGTCCCCAATTTGCAAATACAACTCACGCAGACCGGGATTGTTCTGCTTAATCTCCCAAGCCGTCGTATCGAACTTCGTAGCAATCGATGACAAAGAATCGCCTTCTTGCACTGTATAGGTTGTAGGAGCTTCACGTCCCTCGGTCAGTACCTTAACCGCTTCTGCCTCCGTCAGCACCTTGTTCGGATCTGCTTTCACAGGCTCATACGCAATCTTTTCACGGATACTGGCAGACTCCAGCCATGCTTTAGGCGCCTTCGTGCTTGCGCTAGCATGACTACTCCCTACGGATGTTTTGCGAACTAGCCCCTTGATGCCTGAAGCCGTACCTTCACCCGCAGGTGTGTATTTCTTCTGCACTTGCTTTAAAGCCGCTTGTGCCGTCGCTTTATCCTTTACAATGCCAACCGTCTGTCCGTTGACCTTCACTTCTACTCCTTTGGCATAGGCAGTCAGCATGCCATCCAGCTTCTTCAACGTGGCTGCGCTATCGATATCTGCCTTATATGCCTTTTCCGTGCTCGTCGTGACCGCGCTCGTATTGAGCACCATTTGCACGTCAGGATACTTGTCTTTATACTGTTTGCTCTTCGTTGTGTACAGTTGCTTAAGCTGTTGTTCATTCAGGATACTGCCGACCTCAACGCCTTTAACATACACTTTATAATAAGGAACTGTATTGGCTCCAACATACTGATTGCTAGCAAAAATAAGACCGCCAACAATCACAATTCCGCCTGCCGTCCAACTTAACCATCTTTTCCGTCCGTTCCACCATGTTGCTATTTTCCCTGCTTTATCAGCAGAATTGCTTTCAACGCTTGAATTTCCATTCCTGTGGTCTGGTGATAACTTCCCCTTAGAAACCTCCATGGTTCTCTCCTTTTCAGCATATCCTATCTCTATTAAATGCGTTCATTATTGTCCTTTTACATGATAAAAGTAGCCATTTTACAAGCTTATCTATGATAATAGTCGCTATCTAGCATTGCATAGTTATGTAAAAGGTTTCAAAAATTTAACCTTTTCACAACACAGTATACTTTAACATAGCTTTTACAAAGAATTCAACTGCACTCCAATTACTTCCTAGCACGCAAAAAAATCCGCGCCCGGCGCGGATTCTACAGTCCTGTTTTGAGCATTAACATTGCCCATACATTTATGCATTTTATTTATGCATTATTTAAGCATACCCATCAATTTGTTATATTCCTCTTTGGTCAAATACTTCGCAAGCACCTGCTGAATATCTTGCAGCTCCTGCTCGGTGAGACCGCCTTCCATCGCAGCTGATATTTTCTGCATCTCTTCTGGCGGCAGTTTATTCATAAGAATCGTAAAAATCTCCTGCTTCTGAGCCGCCGGTAAATTGTTCTTTTTCTCCGTCAGATGGTCGGGCGTAATGACCAAATCATGGCCTTCGATACTCGTTTCAGGTGTAGCTGTACCTTCTGCCTGCTGACGCGGCTCGCTGTCTGGTGTTCCCGCCGACGTGGTCCCTTCCTGAGATCCCTTGTCATTGGATGCACCACCTGTCTTATTTCCGCTTTCTTCTAAGCCCTGTCCCATGACAGGCAAAGCATTATCAGGCGGTGTTACACTTCCAGAGTCGCTCCCTGTCGTCTTGCTCTTCCCTGTACCTGTACTTTGATCAGTACCAGCGCTGCCTTTTAGCCAGCCCCATCCCCATATCGGCTGATGATCGAGCTGAATGTTAAATTGCCGTAACAGCGATTGAACATAAGCATTCACGACCACACCGGTCACTGCCAGTGTCAGCGCGCTGACCAGCACCACCGTCATTCCTTTTTTAAGCAGCCATCCAAGCCACCTCATATCCCGTTACCTCCTTATACGCATCTTGCCATGTGTACATCATGAAGTGCATATAGACCAGTATTGACGAGATATGACGATTTTTAACCCTTGGAATATGTAAAACTAGTACAAACACATCCATATAAAAAAGGAGAGGGAGGCATGAATTGCCTCCCTCCCCTTGATTTAGCAGAAATAGCTATACTTTCGAACAGGCATGACGCCCTCATAGAATCCTACGGATATTTTACAAATAAATCGGAAGCACTTGGTTCGTTTGATCGCGGTTACGACCAACCGAGAAAATAGCGATTGGAATACCTGTCAACTCGGATACGCGTTGTACGTAATGGCGGGTAGTCTCCGGCAGTTCCTCCAGCGTCTTCACGCCAGTAATGTCTTCGTTCCAGCCTGGCATTTCTTCATATACCGCCTCGCACTCTGCCAGCATTTTCAAGCTAGCTGGATAATGCGTGATGATCTCGCCGCGGTATTTGTAGCCTGTACAGATCTTAACTGTTTTCAGGCCTGTCAATACGTCCAGCGAGTTCAGGGAAAGACCAGTTAATCCACTAACACGACGGGCATGGCGCACAACGACGCTGTCAAACCAGCCTACGCGGCGAGGACGGCCTGTAACCGTACCGTACTCATGGCCTGTTTCACGAATGTAATCGCCGACTTCATCGTGTAGTTCCGTTGGGAAAGGTCCATCCCCTACACGAGTTGTGTACGATTTAGCTACACCGATCACTTGTTGAATTTTGGATGGGCCTACACCAGAACCGATACATACGCCGCCAGCCGACGGGTTAGAGGACGTAACGTATGGATACGTACCTTGGTCGATATCGAGCATAACGCCTTGTGCACCTTCAAACAACACCTTACGATTGGCGTCAATTGCATCGTTCAGCACAACAGACGTATCCGCTACATAAGGACGAATAAACTCAGCATATTCCAGATACTGTTTCAATATTTCTTCAACATCCAGCGGCTCGCCGCCGTATACTTGCTCAATCACTTGATTCTTTTCCTTCGTTAGATGGCGCAGTTTCTTTTCGAATTCTTCTGCTTCCAGCAAATCAGCAATACGAATACCGTTACGAGCAGCTTTATCCATATAAGCAGGGCCAATCCCTTTACGGGTAGTACCAATTTTGTTAGGACCTTTGCGGTCTTCTTCCAGCACGTCCAACGTCATATGGTAAGGCATAATGACATGTGCGCGGTCACTAATGACCAAATTTTTCGTGGAAAATCCATTATCATGAATATAAGTAATTTCTTCAATAAGAGCGGCTGGATTCACTACCATGCCGTTGCCAATAACACACTTTTTATCTTCATAAAAAACGCCGGATGGAATCAGGCTCAGCTTATACTTTTTACCGTCAATGAGAATCGTATGACCAGCATTGTTTCCGCCTTGGTAACGGGCCACTACTTCAGCGCTTTCCGCCAGATAGTCCGTGATTTTACCTTTGCCTTCGTCTCCCCATTGTGTCCCCACAACGACTACAGTTGACATGTTTCATTCCTCCGTGGAGTGCCCACAGACACTCTGATTTTGAGCTGACGCGCTAACACATATCTGGCTTCAACCGCCTCAGCGGGCAGGTATGGAGCGTTCTCGGACAGCAGGAAAAAACGTCCGTCGCAGACATTCCGTAAGTTCGGAAAGCCCCGGGCGTAATGATCTCCCCACTGCGTTGAAGCAGCACTATAAGTGTACCAGTACCATTTTTCAAAGTCAAATAAAAAGCGAACATTATATTACATGAAAATAGTATTGTTCGTAATTGAGAGTTTCAATCGTTCTATGAAAATATATGAATTCTATAAAAAAGGCTCTCTCGTAATCGCGATACCCGCGTCGAAAGAGCCTTTTCTAATCATACTAATATATTAACCGGCGAACGCATCCGAATGGGCACGCTCGTAATTAGCGAATTTATTATAATTTTTGAGAAATACCAGCTCTACCGTACCGACCGGGCCGTTACGCTGCTTGGCAATGATAATTTCAATAATATTTTTCTTTTCTGTTTCCTGATTATAATAATCATCCCGGTACAGAAACGCAACGATGTCAGCATCCTGCTCAATGGAACCCGATTCCCGCAAGTCACTCATCATGGGCCGCTTATCTTGACGCTGCTCCACACCCCGGCTCAGCTGGGAAAGGGCAATTACAGGCACTTCAAGCTCACGGGCGATTTGTTTCAATGTCCGTGAAATTTCGGATACCTCCTGCTGCCGGTTCTCGCCCGCTTTGCCGCGTCCGTGAATGAGCTGCAAGTAGTCAATAACGATCATACCCAGTCCCTTTTCCGCCTTGAGACGGCGGCATTTGGCACGGATATCAGCCACAGTGATGCCGGGCGTATCATCGATATAGATTTCCGCCTCTGACAAGGCTGCAATGCCCATCGTCAGCTTCGCCCAATCGTCGTCGCCTTTAAATTCACCTGTCCGCATGACGTTCGCGTCCAAGTTAGCCTCGGCACAGATCATCCGCTGCACGAGCTGAGCCGCCGACATCTCCAGACTGAAGATGGCAACCGTCTCTTTTGCCCGTACTGCAACATTTTGTGCAATATTCAGGGCGAATGCCGTTTTACCTACAGATGGACGGGCAGCCACAATGATCAGGTCATTGCGCTGGAAACCCGCCGTCATCTTGTCCAGGTCAACGAATCCGGACGGAATTCCGGTCGTGTTTCCCTTGTTCTGATGCAGCAATTCAACGCGGTCGAACACTTCCATCACGACATCGCGGATGGCGATAAAACCACTGCCTGAGCGCCCGTTGGAGATTTCCATAATCTTGCGCTCAGCATCACTCAGCATACCGGCGACATCCTCGCCACTGCTATAGCCTTCGCTCACAATCTGTGTAGCTGCACGAATCAAGCGACGAAGCATCGCTTTTTCTTCAATGATCTGGGCATAGTAATCCACGTTAGCCGCTGTTGGCACCCCGTGAGCCAGCTTCGCAAGATAACTGACACCGCCGATATCCTCCAGCTGACCTTTGTCCTGAATTTTCGAGGTCAGCGTAACCAAGTCAATCGGCTGTCCGGATTCACCCAGCTCAATCATTGCTTCGTAAATCATTTGATGAGCTTTATCGTAAAAGTCCTCGGTCTGCACCCGCTCCATTGCGGTAATCAGTGCTTCAGACTGAAGCAAAATAGACCCAATAACCGCCTGTTCAGCCTCCAGATTTTGCGGAGGAATCCGATCAAAAAATTCGCCGCCCATAATTATTCTTCAGTCACCTGTACTTTCAGCGTAGCTTTGACCTCAGGATGAAGCTTGACGGTCATTTGAGTCACGCCCAACGTACGAATCGGTTCTTCCAGCTCGATTTTGCGTTTGTCCAGCTTGATGCCTGTTTTAGCAACAGCCTCTGCGATTTGCTTGCTTGTAATCGCGCCGAACAGACGTCCTCCTTCTCCAGCCTTTGCTTTGAGCTGAATTGTAGTCTCTTCCAGCTTTTTGCCGAGTACTTGTGCCTCTTCCTTTTCCTCTTGCTTGCGTTTCTCCTCAGCAGCATTTTGGTTTTCCAGCGTCTTCATATTTCCTTCCGTTGCTGGACGGGCAATCCCACGCGGCAACAGAAAATTCGCTGCATAACCGTCGGATACTTCCTTAACCTGCCCCTTCTTACCTTGGCCCTTCATATCTTTAATGAATATTACTTTCATTCAAATAACCCCTCTTCCCCATCAATTTCGGCCAGTACGTCGACCACTCTGCGCTTAGCTTCCTCCAGCGAGCAATCCAGCTGAACCGCCGCATTCGTCAGATGTCCTCCGCCGCCTAGCCGTTCCATGACGACCTGTACGTTCATGCGTCCGAGTGATCGGGCGCTGATCCCCACCAGGCCGTCAGGACGTTCACTGACCACAAAGGAGGCCAGTACATCCGTCATATTGAGTAATGAATCCGCCACCTGAGCAATCAGGAGCTGCGGTATTTTTTGTCCGGGCTCGGTCACCGCAATTGCGATATGCCCATATATCATTTTAGCATGCTTAATAATTTCCGCCTTAGCAATATATTCATCCAGGTCCTCTTTTAACATGCGCTGGATCATCACTGTATCTGCTCCACTACGTCTTAAGAAGCCAGCTGCCTCAAACGTGCGTGAGCCTGTATGCAGGGAGAAATGCTTGGTATCCACCGTAATCCCCGCCAGCAGTGATGTTGCCTCCAGCGGTGTCAGCTGGACCTTTTCATGGATATATTGCAGCAGCTCAGTCACCAGTTCACAGGCCGATGACGCGTATGGCTCCAAATAGATCAGAACAGAATCATTAATAAATTCCTCGCCCCGACGGTGATGATCCACAACCACCACCCGGCTGGCCGTCTGCACCAGACGCGGCTCAATCGTCATTGACGCCTTGTGCGTATCCACCACAACCAGCAGGCTATGCTCGGTCATCACCTGAAGCGACTGCTCCGGTGTCATGAGCGCTTGCGACAGCTTCTCATCCTTGTTTACCTGCTCCATCATTCGGTCAATAGACGGATTGGATTTGTCCAGTACGATATGGGCCTCTACATTGTAAAGTGCCGCAGCCTTCCACACACCGATAGCTGCTCCTATTGCATCCATGTCCGGTATTTTGTGTCCCATAATCAGCACACGGTCGCTCTCCTGCATCAGATCACGCAACGCATGCGCAATGACTCGGGCTCGGACCCTGGTACGCTTCTCGACAGCATTGGACTTGCCTCCGTAAAAGGACAGGCGCTGTCCCGCTTTCACTGCTGCCTGATCTCCCCCACGCCCAAGCGCCATATCTAGACTGGATTGAGCTAGCTCGCCCAGCTCCTTGATACTCTCTGCGCCGAAAGACAAGCCAATGCTCAATGTCATCGGTACTTTCAAATCTGCTGTCATTTCCCGCACGGTATCCAAAATGACGAATCGGCTTTGCTCCAGCTCCTGGAGTGCTTTATGATTCAGCATAATAAGATAACGCTCAGATGACAACCGGCGCAAATAAATATTGTATTGATTGGCCCAAGACGTAATCTCGCTGGAAACTTTCGCAATAAGCGCGGTACGCTGCTGATCGTCCATTCCCTGAGCAGCCTCGTCCATATTATCAAGCATGACAATACCAAGCGCTAACCGCTCGTTCTCATACTGCTTGCGCAGTACCGCGAGCTCCGTCACTTCATACAAATATATCAGACGCTCATCAGGCACGATTAGAAACTGATAATGACGCTCATCATGCTGTAATTCCACCTTTAGTTCACGAGCAGACTCTTTCGTTTCCTTTTTAGTGCTTAGAGCGTTTGCGAGTTGAGGAAACAAATCTTGAAGGGGCTCTCCAATCAACGATTGCTCCTCGAACATCTCACTGGCAAAGCGATTGTGCCATTCTACCGTCCGATTTTCACTGTATAAAATGATACCGAACGGCAGTGTACTGATCGCTTCTCCCTCCACCCGCTTGATCCGGAAGGAAAGGCCACTGATATATTGATTCAGTTCCCGACGAAAATCCAGCTCCGTCTTCAGCATCAATCCGCCGAGCAAGAATGATAGCAGCAGTCCTATCACACCCAGTTCCCAGTTGTACATGGAAATACATATGACAAGCACCAGCAGCAGTAAAAACGCCCAGACCGTCTGATAGCCGTGCCAGCGTTTTTGTAGAAATTTAGGCATGACTGTTCACCCTATTTCTTTGATCTTGTAATAGCTTCACGCAGCGGAAAGGCCAAATCAATAATACCTATAATGCGGAGCGGCTGGAACACCAGAACGACGAGCGACAGCAGCAACGCAATCACTGGGCTCATTTTACGGCTATGCGTCCAGAAGTATACAAAACCAATTGTCTGGATAATAAAACATGCATGGATCAGCGGTAGCATACTAATGGAAACCGTTTGAATCCAGCTGCTATCGGAGGAATCCGCTATCCATCCAATTACAATTGCCAGCAGATAGTACCAGATCAGCGTGCGTGGTAGCATCCACTCGCGGGCAGGCTTCATTTTACGTACCGGAACATCGAGACTGCTCAATGCTGGACGTGCCAAAGCATGTGTGATCACTGCCAGTATAAACGAGCTGACGATCATCACATATGGAACTTTACCAATCAGCATTGTACCGAGTTTCTGCGTATCTTCAGCTGTCCAGCTCATATTCGCAAACATCGGATTCGCACTTAAAATCTGCTGTACAATACTGGCCGATATCTCGGCCTGATCCCGAAGGGACTGCGAAAGATCAAACCCGAAGGAATACGTAGCGATAAACAGTACAAACAACAATTCGGCCAAAATAATGCCCGTTCCGGTCATCAACGCCTGAAAAGCAGATCCTCCCTTTTTATATATCCGTCCCATCAATATAGAAGGAATCAGAAAGTAAATCGCAGGAAGCAGCGAATACACATCGAGTAGCGCTATAATTAAAAGCACCGGTATGACGTGAACCAGAAATCCTTTGAAAGGCAGCGATGAAAACAATACAGCGCCAGGCACAATCAGAAAAAATACGGTAATAATTCTAAATGGTGTCAATAGAGTCAGCAGCAGAAGCAAATAAATAACGCTCCATGCTACAGTGGCCAAGCGGAATTTCAACGTTTTCACCTCTTACGCATATGTTCTTCCAGTGCGGAAATGTCCTGATACCAATCCTCCAGCTGGTGTCCTTCTTTTCTGTGCTTTCTTAGCTTGTCGATGAGTAGATCATCCAATTCACGGTAAGACACCCCAAGACGCCTCCCCAGAATATAACTGCTCATCACCAGGCTGGCCAAACAGTCACCAATACGGACTGTACTGCCTTCCCACATCGCCTTAAACAGACGGGAGACTTGGTCAAGCACCTCTGTTTTAAGCCATTCAATAACCTTGGCTCGTTTAACTACATCCATTTCTTTAGGCATATGATGAAGAGTCACACCCCTCTGAAAAAGCTTTATTCTCCATTATAGCATATCCTATTTTGAAAATAACTGTTACCCCATAGGGTAAATCGTTATTTTCAGAGCAGCTTTGCTACTTATTATAAGCCCATGTCAACACTGTTAGCCCCTAGGGTAATAGTAATCTTCAGTGCGGCTTTGCTGCTTATTTTAGCTTGAAGTATTAAGCGATTCCTTGGACACAAATTTCTCACAATACTCAATAATTTGGCTGCGGCGCACGATACCGATAAACCGTTCCATATCATCCACAACGGGCACAAAGTTTTGTACCTTCGCCAAATTAATCAGATCCTCCATATTGGCATCAATGGATACAGGTTTCATCGAAACCCGCAGCGGAACGTCCTTGAGCATAAACTTAGAAGCGTTTTCAAAGGTGATTTTCCCCTCGGACTCTTTCATATGCCACAATAGGTCACCCTCTGTAACCGTACCCGTATATCTACCTTCCTTATCCAAAATAGGAACCGCTGTGAACCGGTGATATTCCATTCGTTCCAATGTTTGCCGTAGAGTAGCATCCGCCGTTACACAAGCGACCTCTTGTTTGGGAAGCAAGAAAAAAGCAATATTCATGAGAAACGAATCCCCCTCAAAATCAAATATAAATCCATTGATTACTCACTGAATGTCCTGTTTGTCGGGAAGCCTCAGCGTCTGCGGGGTTGTATCAGAGTCTAGCCAGTTCGCAATCATAAGTCTGGCATATTCAAGTTCCTGTTCATTAGCCCGGTCATAGTACAGGCCCTTCTTCTTGAACCCTTCCCCCGTAATCGTAAAACTTGAGATTTGTGGATTCCCTTGTGAAATAGCTTGCTTGCCAAGCCCAGTAATAAAGGCAGGTTCCATATCCGTTGTGAAATTGGCCCCCATGATATCGAGCAACTCCGGGATCTTGGTAATTCCGTCGATATTCAGCAGCCTATCCGCCATTGCGTTCAAAAAAATTTGCTGACGTTTTGTGCGGTTGAAGTCGCTATCTTCCCGATACCTAACATAATACATCGCTTCTTCACCATTATAAAGCGGCTTGCCCGCCTCAATACGGAACTTGATATGCAGCGGGTTTTTATTCTCGATGGGCTGGTCGATAGGTAACACTACTCCGCCCACTGCATTCACGGCATCCTGAATACCCTGGAAATTAATCGTAGCATAATAATCGACCTTATGCTCCATCAGCTTCTCTACAGTGCCCATGGACATATCCTCGCCTCCGAACGCATAAGCATGCCCCAACTTATCAAAATCATCCTCGCCATCTCGATTGGAATCATGTCCGGCAATCTGTACATACGTATCCCTTGGGATAGAAATCAAGAGCACACGCGATTCTGCGGGCCGTACAGCAGCATATATCACCGTATCTGAGCGACCACGTGCCTTTTCATTGGGCCGTTGATCTGTCCCCAGTAATAACACCGAAAAAGGCTCCTTCTGGTAAGCAACGGTCTCTTGGGGCTGTTGTTCCTTGGATTGACGAGGCTGGTAGGATTTCTCCAGCTTGCTTTCCAGCGTCGGTGACACAAACCAGTCAAAAGCCACGAGCGTCAGCTGTTTGCGGAATAGATAGCCCCCTACTGCCACTAAAAGCAAGACAATACATGAAATATATAGAGCGGTAAACCTCTTTTTCTTTTTGGGCTTTCCACGGGTCCTTCTCTTATGTCTTCTCTCCATCATGGCTTCCTTCCTTCTTTCGTCCACAAATCCCATCTCTTCATTAAACCGGATTGATCCCTCATGAAGCGGAAACTTCCCCTCAAAGCATAAAAGGTCTGCTACCTTGTTGTCAAAAGTGCCATGGCGTGGTTAGTTCCTCAAACTCATGACAAAAAAGGCTTTGCCCTTACGGTCAAAGCCCTCATTTACGTTTATATAAGTATTCTATGTAGCTTTCAAAGTTATCTTTTATCTTAATGCAGAGACAGTTTCACCAAATTTTGCAATCGTACCGGAAAAGAGGTGGACAGAGAAAAACCATAATCAAACAGCTTCCGTGTCTGTGCGAAACGCTCTTCCTTGCTCGGTGCACCCAGCACTACAGCAACTAATCGTTTGCCATGCTGCTCAGCTGTACCAGTGAAGCAGTATCCAGCATCGCTTGTGTACCCTGCTTTCAATCCGTCCGTCCCCGCATAAGAGTACGGTCCAGCCAAGGAAGGCAGCATCCAGTTCGTATTACTGATGTAAATGCCCTTATCCTTCAATTCCATCTGTGTGCGGCTGGACGTTCTGAGAATCTCAGGATGTGACGTAATCAAGTAAGAGGCCAACTTTGCAGTGTCGCTTGCCGTCATTTTTGTTTCTCCGCGAATATCCTTAGGATGGTTCGGCCCCAATTCACTCTGACCAGCCCCAGAGGCATTACTAAAGCGACTACCGGGTGACAGCCCAATTTGAGCAGCCTTTTCATTCATGCGCTTCACAAAAGCGGACTCATTCCCTGATGAACGCTCTGCCAGCGCTACAGCGGCGTCATTCGCTGAATACACAACCATACTTTGGAACAGTTCAGATACGGTCATTCTTTCCCCATACCGAAGAGACAGATTCACACCACCCACCGTACTGGCATAACGACTAATTCGCACCTCATCATTCCAGCCTAACCGTCCGGTCCGAATATCCTCCAGTACCAACAGCTCGGTCATGAGCTTGGACATATTTGCAGAAGGCATAGGCTTATCGCCATTCACATCCATCAGTAATTCCCCGGTGTGCATGTCCATCAGCACTGCAGCGTCTGCATCCACATTCGGCTTTCCGATCAACAAGCGGGGTCCAAGAGTAATAAAAATCAATATAATAAGTACCGGGACGACAATAGCCCAACGTAACCAATGTTTTTTCATCATCGTAATAACCTCCATATCTTATTAGACGATGAAAAATCCATTTTGTCTGCAATTTTTCGAAAAAAAGATACAATTTTTTTACCTTTTTTTATTTCACGGCAAAATATCCGCCAATCCTTGTTACAGGATGACGGATATTTTGCTTCTTCAGTATGTCGTATCAGGCAAAGTGACAGGCTACAAAATGCTGGTCGCCCGCATCTCGGTATACTGGAGCCTCTGTTCTACAGCGCGCTTCCGCCATAGGACAGCGTGTATGAAACTTGCATCCTGACGGCGGATTAGCCGGAGACGGGATGTCCCCTTTTAACACAATCCGCTGCCTTTTGATCGTCGGATCTGGAATCGGTACTGCTGATAGCAACGCCTTGGTGTACGGGTGAAGCGGATTCCTGAACAGTTCCTCCTTGGAGGCCAACTCTACCATTGAGCCCAGATACATCACACCAATCCGGCTACACAGATGCTCGACTACACTCAGATCATGCGAGATGAACAGGTACGTCAGTTGGCGTTCCTGCTGCAAATCGCTTAACAAGTTAATGATTTGGGCCTGAATCGATACATCCAGAGCCGATACCGGCTCGTCAGCCACAATAAAATCAGGATTCAAGATCAAGGCCCGGGCAATTCCGATCCGCTGCCGCTGACCGCCAGAGAACTCATGCGGATAACGATCATAGTGATATGAGGACAGCCCACAAATGTTCAGCGTTTCGTTGACCTTCTGCCGCAGCTCATTACGATCAATCAACCCGTGATCCAGCAAAGCCTCTCCGATCGCCTCACCCACCTTAATTCTCGGGTTCAGTGAACTAAAAGGGTCCTGGAAGACGATTTGCAGCTTTGGACGAAGCGCACGAATCTGCTCCTTGTTTAATGCGTGCAAATCTTCGCCCTTGTACCGTACTGATCCCTCTGTCTTATCCATCAATCTGAGAATCGTGCGTCCAATCGTACTTTTACCGCAGCCCGATTCTCCTACCAGACCAAACGATTCACCCTTATGAATATGAAAGGATACATCATCGACCGCCTTGACATGTCCGACCGTACGCTGAAAAACCCCGCCTGTGATTGGGAAATACTTTTTCAGCCCTTCCACTTGAATTAAAGGCTCGCTCATATTCGTTGCCCTCCTTCTTTCTCATATAGCCAGCAGGCAACCTTATGGCCATTCTCCTTTTCATTCAAGGGAGGGGCCTGATCCTTGCATATTTGCATACAATGTGCGCATCGATCATGAAAATGGCAATTTTCGCCCAGCTCAATGGGGTTTGGCACCTGCCCTGGGATGGAATATAGCCGATCCATTTTCTGATTAATGACAGGCTTTGCCTTTAATAGTCCTTGAGTATACGGATGCTGCGGATTTTTGAACAGCTCAATGACAGGAGCCTCTTCAATAACGTTCCCGGCATACATAACGACCACATAATCGGCCATTTCTGCCACGACACCCAAGTCATGTGTTATCAGCATAATGGACGTTTTAAGCTTATCCTTCAAATCCCGCATTAAATCGAGAATCTGTGCCTGGATCGTTACATCCAGTGCCGTTGTCGGTTCATCCGCAATCAACAGCTTCGGATTACAGCTTAAAGCAATAGCAATCATAATCCGCTGGCGCATACCGCCACTCAACTCATGAGGATAGGAATTGAATATTTCCTCCGATCGCGAAATGCCCACCAAATTAATTAGTTCAATTGCCCGGGCGCGTGCTTCCCTTTTACTCATTAATGTATGCATCAGCAACGGCTCCGTAATCTGTTCCCCGATCGTAAGCACCGGATTCAGAGAAGACATCGGTTCCTGAAAAATAATCGAAATGTCATTGCCGCGAATTTGCTGCATTTGCCCTTTATTGAGTTTTAGGAGATCCTTGCCCTCAAACCAGATTTGTCCGTCTGAGGTGTGGGGAGAATCAATCAACCGCATCATTGTCATCGCAGTTACACTCTTACCACAGCCAGATTCTCCTACCACACAGAGCGTTTCACCCTCACGAATTTTAAAACTGACGTCATTGACCGCTTTGACAGTTCCGTTAGAGGTATGAAAGTGGGTTTTCAGGTTACGAAATTCAATCAAAGCATTTTCCATAAACGTTCGTCTCCTACTTCTTCATTTTAGGGTCCAGCGCGTCACGCAAGCCGTCACCAATCAGATTAATCGCTACAACGGTAATTAGAATACACATTCCCGGTGGTACCCATATCCAGGGCCGTTTGCGGAAGTCAATCAGATTATTCGCAGCCGATATCATGTTCCCCCACGAAGGTGTGGGCGGCACGACGCCAATCCCCAAGTAACTGAGCGCAGATTCTGTAATAATCGCACCAGCCACTCCAAGCGTAGCCGTAACAATAATAGTAGGAATCGTGTTCGGTAGCAGATGTCGGAATATTTTGCGGCGGTCTCTCAACCCCAGCGCTTCCGTCGCCTGCATGAACTCCTGTTCACGCAGCGTAAGAATCTGCCCTCTGACCAGACGGGACAAGCTCGTCCAGCTCAGGACCCCAATAATAAGCATCAGAAAATAAATACGGTTCGACGGATCAACCTTCAAATCCGATAGAACAGCACCTAAAATAATAAGCAGCGGCAATGTAGGTAGCGCCATAAAAATATCAGCAATCCGCATAATAACCGTATCCACGCCTTTACGATAAAACCCTGCCAGCGCACCCAACGTTGCCCCGATCATGACCGAAATAAACGTGGCGACCAGCCCCACTGTCAAAGAAATACGGCCAGCCAGCATCGTACGCAGTAAAATATCTCTACCAAACTTATCCGTACCGAGCCAGTACTTCGCATTAGGGGATAAGTTTTTGTCAGAGAGCTTGTAATCATCTAAGTGATAAGGTGAAATCATGGGACCAAATACACAAATGATAACCATCAGAATTAATATAACGAGACCTGCCAAAGCCAAGCGGTTTTGGTTAAAACGGCGAACGGCGATTCTCCATGGAGACGCTTCAGGACGGATCGCCGCCTTTTGATTGGTTTCAATCGTGACTGTTTCTGCGGACAATAGTATCCCTCCTACTTCAAGCGAATTCTTGGATCTGCCATGCCATACAATACATCAGAAAGTAGATTGCCGATGAGCGTGAGAACAGCTAGGAAAATGGTGAAGCCCAACATAAACGGATAGTCCCGCATACTAATGGACTCCAGGTAGACCTGCCCCACACCCGGCCATACAAATACCTTTTCCAGGATCATTGCCCCACCAAATAAGGCTGGAAGCTCGAACCCGAGCAGTGTGATTGCTGGAATCAGGGCATTGCGCAGTGCATGTTTGAAAATAACCGTCCGTTCCTTCAAGCCCTTGGCGCGTGCGGTACGGATATAATCCTGACGGATGACCTCCAACATGCCTGTACGGAAATAACGAGTCAGGCTTCCTGTACTCAGCATCGTAAGTACGAGTGTCGGCAGGAACATATGCTTGAGGACATCCACCATATACGCCCATGAACCTGCTTCCATCCCTGCTGTAGTCATACCCCCAACCGGGAGAATTCCCCATTCAAGGGCAAATATTTTGATGACCAATAGACCAATAAAAAATGAAGGCAGCGACATACATAAGAAAATGAATAACGTCACGAACTTATCGAATAAGGAATATTGAAACTTAGCTGAAAATACCCCTGCAACAACTGCAATGAGCCAGCTAAAAATAAGACTAAAAAAAGCGATAATAAAAGAGTTCCATACATAATTGCCAATGACCTTCGTTACCGGCTGCTTATGCTGTAATGAATCCCCCATATTTCCCTTTAACATATTACCGGCCCATATAAAATAACGTTGGTATTCCGGCTTATCCAGCCCGTAGATATGTCGTAGCTGCTGCGCCTTCTCGGCGGTCATATTCGGGTTCTGCTTGGCTGTAATATAATCACCCGGCACCATGGCTGAAATCGCAAAAACGATAATGGATATGCCAATAAGTGTGGGGATGAGTTGCAGCAGTCTTCGAATAATGTACTGCTTCATATTCATTCCTCCAGACGAATAAAGTGATATGCCCAGCTCGTGAGAGCTGAGCATACGGTTGGCATCCCTTATTGAGCGATTTGAGCGTTATGCAGAGTGAACTCAAAATCTTTGTATGGCGTAATTTCTAGGCCGGATACACGTCCATTCACTGGCCACATATCTCTGCGTTGGTACATAAAGATAGTTGGCAGATCTTTGTTCAACTCTTGATAGAGCTGTTTGTAAATCTGTTTGCGTTTCTCTTGATCCAGTTCATGCTTACCAGCAAGCGTTAATTCATCGACCTTTTTATTAGAGTAGCCGATATCGTTTTGTGCACCATTCGTAATAAAAGTCGTTGTGTCCGGGTCTGGAGTTAAGCCCCAGGCCGCGAAGAACATATCAAACTTGCCTGTATCCTTTTTATCCATAATGGCGTTAAAATCTAGAGTTTCAGAAGTCAGCTTGATGCCTAGCTCTTTATAGTTATTGGACATGATTGGTAGCAAGGCCTCTACTACTGGATTATCAGCAGTTGCGGAGAAGTTAATGGTCAGCTTTTCGCCGTCCTTTTCGCGAATCCCGTCAGCACCAACCTTCCAGCCTGCCTCATCCAGCAAAGCCTTCGCCTTCGCTGTATCAAATTCATATTTGTTGATGCCTTCATCCGTATAAGACCAAGATTCTGTAGATTGTGGAATGTTAATGACATTCGCATATGGGCCATACACGCCCTGTACAATCTCTTTACGGTTTAAACCAATAGTTAAAGCCTGACGTACTTTAGGGTCCTGGAATTTCTTTTCCTTGTGATTAAATGCAATATATCCATAGCCATTGGTCGGCATAATATTCACGTCCAAGAAGCCTAGAGCCTTTAATTCCTCTACATTGTCTTCCGTAACTGTGATGTTGTCCATGTCCGTTTCGCCTGTTTGCAGCATAGACAGGTTTGTTTCTTCTGTTGTCGTTTTGAAAATAACCGATTTTACCTTTGGTGCGCCCTTGAAGTAGTTTGGATTCGCTTCAAGTACGACTTGCTGACCCGGGGAAAAGCTCTTCAGCACATACTGCCCGGAGCCGATTGGTTTATTATTAAGCGCCTTGATGCTGTCCAGGTTACCCTTCTTGAACCCTTTTCCGTAATAAGCTTCTGGCATGAAGTATTGCTCACCCAGATAATCCTTCGTATAAGCTGTTGCTTCTGTAACGGTTACCTCTACTGTATTATCATCGATGACCTTGATACCCGAGATATCATTCGCCTTGCCATCGTGGTATTCCTTACCGCCTTTAATCTTAAAAGATAATATATCGCTTTCTCCATCATAATTCGGATCATGCAGCACTTTGAGAACAAAAGCATAATCCTTTACGGTTACTGGAGTGCCGTCACTATACTTCACACCTGGTTTCAGATGGAAGGTGTATTTTAGACCATCCGGCGATACATCAACCTTCTCAGCCAAACTATTTTCATATGTACCATCTGCCTTCACCTGTAAGAAGGAATCAAATACCGTTCTGACTACATATAAATCGTAAGTTGTTTGCCAGAATAACGGGTTAAATACCCCTTTAGGTGATGTCATACCTACTACAATGTTATCTTTCCGATTTGTTGCTCCCGGAGGATTTTGTGACAAATCCGTCGCTTTAATTACACCCTCTGTAACTGGTGCGCTGCCTTCATTTCCCTCTGTTTTCTTATCCGCATTACCTTGCTGCGGCTGTGCCTCATTAGCACCTCCACTACATCCTGCAAACAGAACACCAACGATCATAAGCACCATAAGCAAAGAAACCCATTTCTTCGTTTGCACCATCCTGTTAATCCCCCTTAGTCGGTCTTTATTTAACAGCCTGTCTCATTCCTGCGGTGATTCACTAAAGCTTGAGGTTTGAAAATGAAGTTTGCACATCCTCCTTACTGTTCCTAATGATAGCGTAGAACACATGTTTTAGACCCTTGGTCAATTTTGTGCACTGACAACCATTACATTTTTATTAAGGTTTATCTTAAGTGTAAAATAATATCACGTCAATATCTTTTTTTATGTAATATGCAATTGCAAAACATCTATTTTTGTAAAGTTTATGAAATTTACTTGTGGAAAATGACAAAAAACTGAGTGTTATGTAATATAAAATAACATTCCGAATGATTGAAATGTGTACTCTGGCGAGTTGGGGAGCTTGTAATTTCCTAAGCCACTAAAAGGTAAATCATACTTAATGGGTAAACATGGATTGTATTATTAGTAAGTTACAATAGATGGCACTTGTTGTCAATAAAAAAAATCATAAAAAAAGATGTCCCCATAATTGGGGACATCTTTTCTTTCCACCCACTACTATTCAGTAGTGTAAGGAAGCAATGCGATTTGACGGGAACGTTTAACAGCGATTGTCAACATACGTTGATATTTCGCGCTTGTTCCAGTCACACGACGAGGAAGAATTTTTCCACGTTCGCTGATGAATTTTTTAAGCAGGTCTGTATCTTTATAGTCAATGTGAGTAATTTTGTTCACAGTGAAGAAACATACTTTACGACGTTTGTTGCGACCACCACGACGAGCTGGTCTTTTGTTATCGTCTCCGCCTTCTCTTTGTCTGAAGCCCATTCTTTGTCAGTCCTTTCCCAATTAAAATGGTAAATCATCATCCGAAATATCGATCGGTTTTCCGTCATCGGAAAAAGGATCCTGATTGTTTCGCGAGTTATTATTCCCGCGTCCACTATTGCTGTTACCGCCCCCGAAAGGAGACTCCTCACGCATACCTCCACCGCTATTGCCGCCACCGTTGCCGCTATCGCGGTTAGATTCCAAGAAACGTACATTATCAGCAACAATTTCAGTCACGTATACACGTTTTCCTTCATTGTTCTCATAATTACGCACCTGTACACGGCCTTCAACAGCCGTCAAACGACCTTTACGAAGATAGTTAGCGCATGTTTCAGCAAGCTGACGCCAGGTTACGATCGGCAAGAAATCCGCTTCCCGTTCGCCGCCTTGACTTGTAAACGGACGGTCTACAGCCAGGGTGAACTGGGTTACTGCTACACCAGACGGTGTATAGCGCAGCTCTGGATCTTTGGTCAAACGACCGATCAGAATGACACGGTTCAACAATCCAATCCCCTCCTTTGAGCGTTGTTCATTACATAATCACGTACAATAATTAAGCTACGTCGTTCGTAATGAGATAACGAATTACTTCGTCAGAAATTTTCATGATACGCTCAAGCTCAGTAACAACAGCAGGTTCTGCTGTGAAGTTTACCAGAACGAAAGAACCATCACGGAATTTCTTGATCTCATACGCAAGACGGCGTTTAGTTACATCGTGACTCGTAATTTCGCCACCGCCGTTAGAGATGATACCTTGGAATTTGTCGACTGTCGCTTGAACAGCTTCTTGTTCAATGTCAGGACGAATAATGTACATCACTTCATATTTGCGCATTCTTTACACCTCCTTATGGACATAAGGCCCTCAATCTCAGTTGAGAGCAAGGAACGAGCCTAAACTCGCACTAAAACAGTTTACCAAATCGAGCACCTGAATGCAACCTGCAATTTCGAGCACAAGGCTAAAAGCTGTTCACACACAACCTATTATTAGCTTTATACATTTTTATATCACTTCACAAATTTTGCATATATAAAGGAAATCATTTTTGATTAACTACTATCTGTGTGCCCTGATTTCGCATGTTTCTGCTTAAGACAGCGCACAATAACCGTTGCAGTCCAAATTCATTATCTAAGGAGGCACAACCGTATGGGTGAAAAGACTGAGTTCGTACCCGGGGATAAGGTCCCAAATGACGGCGTATATATGGAGGTTGGAGAAAAAAGCTTTCATACTGAAATCCAAAACCCGCAGCAAATAACGTTGGAAAGAGGCGATTCTTTTCCGAAGACCACCAACCATAATCGCAAGTGGAAGAAAAAAACGAAAGCTCGTGTCCACTAATGTATATTTCTTCGGAATCCTGGCCATATTATGATTAGGCGATACAACAGAGAGGTGTGGTTCCGTTGGACAACGTAGCCTTACAAACTGTTAGGAGATCCATTCCGGGCATTAGAAGCGTTAGGTTTGTGTAAAAGGACACTGTCTTTTCAACACGGTATTGCTAGTCAGTACACCGAGTTTCATGATGTGATTGGACAGATCGTATCCTGTTAAAAATGTATCGCCTACGATGGAGGACCTTTGTGGTCCTCCTTTGTTGCATTATCGGACTTTTTGCATATGCTGATAAAATGCAGATTAATTCAGCTCCTTCTGCTAGAATATATCCAAGTACAAAGACCTACTATCTACGGAGGTTTAAAGATGAGCTATTCTCGTATATTAAAGTGGATATCAGGTATATTCGAATTGGTGCTGGCTGTACCGATTGTGGGAGGAGCTATTGTCATGGGGACTGGCTACTCAGCACTGGGGTTTATGCTTGTCCTGCATGCAGTAACACTTATCCTGTCGTTACGCAATCAGGAAGCGATCTACGGTTCTGTCTGGGGAGTACTCACTTCCTTGCTAGCCTGGATTCCTTTTGTTGGCTGGGCACTCCATTTGATCGCTGCTATCCTTCTGATGATCTCTGGCTCAAAGAGAACAAAACGCTATCATTACCCGCCTAACCAGCTATAACAAAAGAATGCTCCTGACGGCAATTATTTCAAACGCTGTTAGGAGCTTTTCTTTTACTTTAACACCTTATTCATTCACCAAGAGGTTCTTAATCATTTCTTCGATATCGCTACATTCATTTTTATAACCTAATAATGATTTATTTCCATAAACCAAAAAATCCCCTACGTCAGCAGACGTAAGAGATTGATCAAGTTCATGAAGTTAGTGGCGGAAAGAGTGGGATTCGAACCCACGCACGCCTTGCGACGCCTAACTGATTTCGAGTCAGCCCCCTTGGACCTCTTGGGTACCTTTCCGCAGCAAGGATAATTATATCATCATTGCTACCATGACGCAAGCTGATTTCTTGTTCACCATGATCCACTTTCTCTGCTCAAATGGTTTCCGAATTTTGCTCGCCAGCGCTGGACTTTGAGCGCAGCACTTTCTTCATATTCTTTTCGAACTTGGCACGCGGAATCAGCACACTATGCTGGCATCCGACACATTTGATTCGAATATCCATCCCCATCCGGATAATTTCCATCTCGTTCGTTCCACATGGATGAGGCTTCTTCATCTGCACAATATCCCCTAGTTCAAACGACTTACGCTCCACCCTTCTCTCCCCCTTTTCTTACTGACTCATCTTCTTTTTCAAGGGTGATCGCCGTCTCCAGTGCGGCCTGACGATGTTCCTCGTCCTCTAGAGCCCTCTTGATATTATTCTGAATATCACGCTCTACCAAGGCCCCTGTGTTCGGCATACATTCCGCCACAACCCGTACGATATACTCTGATGTAGTCATGGACTGAACGCCTAACACATCCGGCATATTAAGTATCTGCGCATTGGACTCTTCGATACCTTGGATCGCCTGTTTTACCAAGCTGACGGCTTCCTCCAGACTACGCTCCGCCTTCATCGGCACATCTACCACCGCCAACGCGTTGGACATGGAGAAGTTCGTTACCGTCGTAATGGAGCCGTTCGGTAAAATATACACCTCACCTTTCCAGCTCACCAGCCTGGTTGTACGCAGCCCAATCATTTCTACCGTCCCCTTGAAAGTTCCCGTCTGAATGACGTCTCCTACGGCAAATTGATCCTCAAATATAATAAAGAATCCGGTAATTACATCCTTAACCAAGCTTTGTGCCCCAAAACCTACAGCCAACCCAAGCACTCCAGCTCCAGCAATCAGAGGGCCTAGATTTATACCCATTTGCGATAGCACCAGCATAATCAAGATGAAATTGAACACAATATTTGTTACATTTTTTAGCAGTTCGCCCACAGTCGTTAACCGTCTGGTATTCAATCGGAATCTGCCGTTATCTCCCTTTTGCTCCATCGACTTATCTATAATTTTATTAATAACTCGAATAAAGATACGTGTAATGATGAAAATAATTACGATTTTCAAAACCACAAACAAAAAGGTCGACCACATCGCACTATCTGTAAGCCATTTCCATACAGCATCCTTCCAATGAATCGCACCTTGCACTACGTCATCCGTGTCTAAATTACCGGCCAACCAATGTATAAAGGTCATGCTGTACTCCTCCTCAAACCAGGGAACCACTCTTTCTATTTCCCACATTCTATTTCCTATCTATATAAGCATATCTCCCGACTTCAAACATACGACTATGAATAATCTACTTTTCCCGAGTATAAAAACGCAAGTTTATCCATATACTAGCTACTATCTTGAGAATAATTGTTACCCGCAGGCCAAGTGAAATCTTAAAAGTAGGCGAGCACAACCTGCACGCTCCATTACAGGACGAAAGGAAGATTCCATGACTCATTCTGACTTCATTCCGGGGCAAGAACCCCTAAGCTTAAAAATATCACACACCGATCCCGGGATCCAATCAGCCATCATCCATCGTTTGCTGTTCCATCTGCATCAGGCACGGAGTCTGCAAAATATCGTCATCATTTGCATCGGCACCGATCGTTCTACTGGAGATTGCCTTGGTCCGCTCGTTGGCACCCATTTGTCACGCTATAAAAGCCCCCTGTTTAACTTGTATGGAACATTAGATGAGCCTGTACATGCTATGAACCTTCAAACGACGCTGAACGGCATACATGACCGATACGAACAGCCTTATATCATTGGGATAGACGCATGTCTTGGACAAACCTCCAGTGTTGGATGCATTCAGGTTGCAGAGGGTCCTCTCAAGCCTGGAGCAGGTGTAAATAAAGAATTACCGCCGGTCGGCGATATCCATTTGACTGGTATCGTTAACGTCGGCGGCTTCATGGAATACTTTGTGTTACAAAATACAAGACTAAATTTGGTCATGAAATTATCAGATATCATAGCTAGTAGCTTATACTCCGCAATTAAGGAGTGGCATTACCGGTCTGTCCTACTTGCTGCGCAAGAGTAATAGCTTCTTTCTCTTCAGGTGATAAGGAATAAGAAGATTGTCCCGCTTCCAGAGGCTTGGCATACACATATGAGCCATCCCGGTTATAAATACCGGTCAATACTATTCCGTCCTGATTATCGTCTACAATAGCCAGAGAGAAGCTTAGATCGCTCCCTCTCTCACCAAAGGCATTATAGCGTTTGATGCCTATATGTCCCTTCAAGCCAGTCAGTTTGCTGCGTAGTGATTTCATACTTGCACGGTGGGCTTCCTGCTCATCTTCAATCGTATCCATCTGTACCTTTAAATCAATCAGCAGCGTCTCCAAATTCTCTACCCCGCTGCCTGCCATCATGGTTTCATACTTTCGCCGCATCTTCTTCAGCTTTGATCCCTGTACAATAACAACAATCAACAGGATAAGCAAAATAAGCACGATCCCTGCAACAATACCAGCAAGCTGCTCCATGATTAGTCCATTCAATTCAGCCATATGTTTGTTTCTACCCCTCTACCTCAAAAATCATGTTACTGCTTTGCTTACCTTTTATTTTAAACGTTTGAGAACAGCGAGACAAATAACACAAGGCTATTAGTTTATCCATCAAAACCATTCTAATTCCTGCAATTCCAGACAAAGCAAAGACATATCTCACTTTCCATTTCACTCAAGGAGACATGTCCATATTTTTACAGACTACTGTAATAGCTCCAGTAATCTTTCCAAATCCTGCTGGCTGTAATAATTCAATTCGATTTTTCCTTTATCTTTATTGTGCTTGATCTTCACAGTTGTTTTAAAACGCTCGCGCAGGGACTCTTCCATATGGTCAATATAGGGGTCCTTTTTTCGCACCTTTGCTTTAGCTTTTGTTTCTCCAGGCTTATGATCCAACTGTTGTACGGCTTCCTCAAGTTCACGAACGCTCCACTGTTGCTCAATACATTGCATGGCCAGCTGTTTTACCATGTCTGGATCTTTGAGCCCGACAATTGCTCTAGCATGCCCCATAGACAATGTTCCACGTGAAACATGATCTTTAACCTCCTCAGGCAATGCGAGCAAACGAAGAAAATTGGCAATGTGTGAACGTGATTTTCCCACTTTCATGGACAACTCTTCCTGAGTTAAAGAAAACTGATCCATTAACCCCTGATAAGCCACCGCCACTTCCATTGCATTTAAGTTTTCACGCTGCAAATTCTCAATCAGGGCAATCTCCATTACCTGCTGATCTGTAAAATTGCGAACAACCACAGGTATGGTTGGATTCCCGCAAAATTGAGAGGCCCGAAACCGTCTTTCCCCGGCTATAATCTCATACCCTCTCAAGACACTACGCGCAATAATGGGTTGGATAACACCGTGCTGACGAATGGATTCCGCTAATTCCTTAATGGACTCCTCATCAAACGTTTTCCGAGGCTGGTATGGGTTCGCCCGCAACTGACTGAGCGGAATGTCAACAACCTTATCCTCTTCACTGACTGTAAGGGAGGGAATAAGTGCGTCCAGTCCCTTTCCCAACCGTTTACTCATAAGATACCACTTCCTTTGCCAACTCAATATATACCTCTGCCCCACGAGACCGGGGATCATACGTAATAATGGACTGGCCATGTGATGGTGCTTCGCTGAGTCTCACGTTGCGTGGAATAATCGTCTGATAAACTTTGCTTTGAAAATATTTTTTCACTTCTTCAATCACCTGAATACCCAAGTTCGTGCGGGCGTCAAACATGGTTAGCAACACACCCTCAATTTGCAATGAGGTATTTAAATGTTTTTGTACTAATCGCACGGTATTCAACAATTGGCTTAATCCTTCCAGCGCGTAATATTCACATTGGATTGGAATAATGACTGAATCGGAAGCCGTCAAGGAATTGAGCGTCAAAATCCCCAGTGATGGAGGGCAATCTATTAATATATAATCGTAATTATGCTTGACGAGTTGAAGTGATCTTTTTAATCTCAATTCGCGAGAAATAGTTGGTACCAGCTCGATTTCAGCACCAGCTAATTGGATGGTTGCCGGGATAATATCCAATCCCTCAACCTGTGTACTGATAATCGCCTCGCTAGGGTCAACTTCGTTAATGAGTACATCATAAATACAATTTGCCACATCCGCCTTATTGATACCCACACCGCTAGTTGTATTACCTTGCGGGTCGATATCCACGAGCAATACCCTTTTGCCGAGGGAAGCAAGTCCGGCGCCCAAATTCACGGAAGTAGTCGTTTTGCCTACTCCGCCCTTTTGATTGGCTACGGCTATTATTTTTGACACTTCATTCACCTCATAATTTAATCGGAATCCTGCTACGTTCCATGATTGCAAAAGCTCTATGAAGACGTTACTTAGTCCTTAACTTACGGATAACGGCAATTTCAAAATAGAATACGAGTATGCTGCGGTTTTATGTTGGCGTTAGACAGAAAAAGCGGCAATTGCTGCCGCTGTACGCTTCATCCCTTACTTACGTTTGGGAATTTGAATGACAATCTCATAGTGATCCTCATGATCAGATTCCTTTGTTTTGATATCCAACCCTGAGCCAGACACCATATCAATGGATTGACGAATCGTATTCAGCGCAAGCCGGACATCCTTGGTAAAGGAAATCCGCTTAGATTTCTTAATCGTGGATACTTGTTTATAGAAGGCAACTCGTGCCTCTGTTTGCTTCACATTGAGTTCCTTAGCAATCACTTCATCTAAAACCTTGTACTGTAGCTCTTCGGTCTCTAACGACAATAATGCACGAGCGTGACGCTCGGACACCCTCCGCTCCATTAGAGCCTCTTTCACTCTCTCCGGCAAATGAAGCAGCCGTATCTTATTAGCAATAGTGGATTGGCTTTTGCCAAGTCGCTGAGCGAGGCTTTCCTGGGTGAGTTGATGCAGGTCAATCAGCTTTTGATAAGCTACAGCCTCTTCAATCGCAGTTAGGCCCTCCCGCTGAAGATTCTCAATCAACGCGATGGATGCAGCTTGTGAATCATTAAACTCACGAACAATGGCTGGAATCGTCTCCATACCCAGCTTGGTGACAGCTCTCCAACGACGTTCCCCTGCTATAATTTCATATTGTCCATTACGGAAACGAACGACAATCGGTTGAATTACACCATGCGTCTTAATAGTCTGGCATAGCTCATCAATCTTTTCGTCGTCAAATATGGTGCGGGGCTGATAAGGACTGCTGACAATATCCCGAACTGGAATTTGTTTTATTTCGTCCCCATTGGAGCGCTCCGTCAAACCAAATAGCTTGGAAAATTGTTCTTTCATTCCGTATAATACCACCTAATTTCATAATAGCACCATACAAACAGCGCTTCGTGAAAAACAGTTCCTTACGGGGATTGTAGACCCTTCTATATGAAACAGCGCCGTAAGCGGGTACACTCCACGTACTCCCCTGACATTTGTTGTCCCACTTCCCTATATGTATATCTGAAATCATGGGTACGGGAAGCAGCCAACTTACACTAAAACGATTATCTCTATTCTATCACTTTTCCAGTCATAATCCTATCGTCTCTAACAGCTTTTCAGAAGGATAAAAGAATAAATTATGTAGAGGGCATTCGGCAAGGAGTCATCTTAAGCAAGGAGTTTATAAACCATAAAAAAAGTGAATGTTTCACGTGAAACATTCACTTTTTTTCAAACACTTACACTAAAGGTGTTTTCAAAGGAGTACCTGGCTTACGCGGGTATTTCCGTGGTGTAGCTGCTCTTTTCTCAATAATAATCATATGTCTGGCTGCATCCTCAACAGGTAGCTGAAAGGCCTGAACATGCTTGATTTTTCCCTTTAGCTCTTTCAAGCTGTAGGAGGCTTCCCTGATTTCTTCGGTTGGGTCGCTACCCTTCATCGCTGCAAAGTGGCCTCCCTCACGGACAAAAGGCAAACAAAATTCATTTAGTACCGCGAGACGGGCAACAGCCCGGGCTGTGACCAGATCATAGCTATCACGATATCCTGCTTTGCGCCCCAATTCCTCTGCCCTGCTGTGAATCAGTTCGACATTTTCCAGTCCCAACTGCTCTACAACATGAGCTAAAAATTGTATGCGTTTGTTCAATGAGTCTACAATGGTCAATTGAATATGTGGAAAGCATATTTTCAAGGGAATCCCAGGAAAACCAGCACCTGACCCAATGTCAGCCAGGCTCCCCACATCATTTAACGGAACATAAAAGGCAAGTGAAACAGAATCGTAAAAATGCTTGGTGTACACTGCATCTCGCTCAGTAATGCCCGTCAGGTTCATTTTTTCATTCCATTCAACCAGCACACGGTAATACGTTTCAAACTGCTCTAACTGACTGTCATTAATCACAATGCTATGCTCTGCCAGCCGCTGCTTAAACTGCTGTTGTATCGCGTCCATTAAGATCCCCTCGCTGCCGTTACACGGTTATAGTGCTCCAGATAAACCAGCAAAATGGAAATATCCGCAGGAGTTACACCGGAGATACGGGATGCCTGACCGATGGACATCGGACGGATCTTTTCAAGCTTCTGCTTGGCTTCAATGGCCAAGCCTTGAACTTCATTGTATGCGATATCCTCTGGGAGCTTCTTCTTCTCCATCTTTTGCAGGCGTTCTACATGCATTAATTGCTTTTCAATGTAGCCCGCATACTTAATTTGGATTTCCACCTGTTCTTGCTCTTCCTCAGTAAGAGCTACAGGTGAAGGCGAAATTTGTGCCACTTGTGCATAGCTGATCTCAGGTCGACGCAGCACTGTTAACAAATTACTGCCGTCCTGTATCGGTGCAGATCCGCCTTGCTCCAGCATCTCATTTACATCAACCGGACGAACTTTAGCTAAGCGCAAACGCTCAATTTCTTGCTCTACCTTTTGTTTTTTATCCAAAAAGCGCTCGTATCGTTCGTCTGTTATCAGGCCAATATCATGCCCGATCGGAGTCAATCGCAGATCCGCGTTATCATGCCGCAACAACAGACGGTATTCTGCACGGGATGTCAGCAAACGATATGGCTCATTTGTACCCTTTGTCACCAGGTCGTCAATCAGAACCCCAATGTAGCCTTGAGAACGATCCAGTACGACGGGCTCTTTGCCCTGCACCTTGCGAGCTGCATTAATCCCAGCCATAATTCCTTGACCCGCAGCTTCTTCATAACCAGATGTCCCGTTAATCTGACCTGCTGTGAACAAGCCAGGTACTTTTTTCGTTTCCAAAGTAGGCCACAACTGAGTAGGTACCATCGCATCATACTCAATAGCGTAACCGTTACGCATCATTTCTACTTTTTCCATCCCTGGAATGGTACGTAATACTGCTAATTGCACATCCTCTGGCAAGCTTGTTGACAAGCCTTGAACATAGTATTCAGATGTGTTTTTACCCTCAGGCTCCAGAAAGATTTGGTGCTTCGGCTTATCACTGAAACGCACCACTTTATCTTCAATAGAGGGGCAATAACGTGGTCCCGTTCCTTCGATCAGACCAGAGAACATCGGTGCACGATGCAAATTATCATTAATAATCTGATGTGTTTCCACTGAAGTATACGTCAGCCAGCAAGGCAACTGCTCATTATCCGAGGACTTCGTTTCATAGGAGAAGAACTTCGGCTGATCATCGCCTGGCTGTATTTCTGTTTTGCTAAAATCAATCGTATCCTTATGCACACGTGGTGGCGTCCCTGTTTTAAAGCGAACGAGATCGAACCCAAGCTCTCTCAAATGTTCAGAAAGTCTCAGCGAAGGCTGCTGATTGTTCGGACCACTCTCATACATCAGCTCACCCATAATGATTTTTCCGCGCAGATAGGTGCCCGTCGTCAGGACAACTGCTTTACTACGATACTCTGTGCCCGTCTTCGTAATCACACCTACGCATTGGCCGTCTTCTATAATCAGCTCTTCAACCATGCCTTGACGTAAGGTCAGATTCGGTTCTTTCTCCATCGTTTCCTTCATCGCATGCTGATAAGAGAACTTGTCTGCTTGTGCGCGCAAGGCATGCACGGCAGGACCCTTACCAGTATTTAACATTCTCATTTGGATAAATGTCTTGTCGATATTCCGACCCATTTCGCCACCCAATGCATCAATTTCCCGTACTACATGACCCTTTGCGGGACCACCAATAGACGGGTTGCAGGGCATGAATGCGACCATATCCAAGTTAATTGTGATCATCAATGTACGACAGCCCATCCGTGCCGCTGCCAAGGCGGATTCTACGCCCGCATGGCCTGCACCGACGATGATCACATCATAGTCGCCTCCTTGATATCCCATACCTCTCTTGCCTCCCTTATACATTCGAGTCTTCACCCCGAATATGCTCTTGTGTATCTATGACGATAGCAGGCTTAAAACAGCCATGCTTGAATGTTCTACTTGCCCAGACAGAATTGTGAGAATATTTGATCTATTAACGCATCATGCGCAGTATCGCCTACAATCTCACCCAAATGCTCCCATGCCAGCCTTACATCAATCTGGATCATGTCAATTGGAACAAATTGATCAGCGGCCTCATAGGCATCTACCAGCGATTGGCGCGCTTTCTTCAGCAAAGCAATATGCCGTACATTGCTGACATACGTCATATCCGCTGATTCTAGCTTGCCGCTAAAGAATAAATTCGATATAGCCTGCTCCAGCCGATCTGCTCCCTCATTTTCCTTCACAGACATCGGCACAATAAGCTCTTCAGGAACATAGCGCAGCAACAAATCCCGGTCTATTTGGGCCGGTAAGTCCATTTTATTCATAATAACAATCGCTTGTCTACCGCGGATTTGTTCCATTAATGCCATTTCATCCTCATGTAGTGGTTCGTTGGCATTCATAACGATGAGCAACAGATCCGCTTCACTAACTGCCGTTCTCGAACGCTCTACCCCAATCCGTTCCACGACATCCATCGTTTCGCGAATTCCAGCTGTATCCAACAGCTTGAGCGGAATATTATTAATCGTCACATACTCCTCGATAACGTCACGGGTCGTACCCGGAATATCGGTCACAATCGCCCGTTCGCCCTGAGCCAACGTGTTTAGCAGCGACGATTTGCCTACATTCGGTCTTCCGACAATCGCTGTAGTCAGCCCTTCACGCAAAATTTTCCCCTGCTCCGCTGTGTGCAACAGCCGATCAATTTCTGCCATGACTTGGCTGCTTTTATCCTTGATTAACTCAGACGTAAAGGATTCTACATCATGCTCAGGGTAATCAATGTTTACTTCGATATGAGCAAGTGTCTCCACCAATACATGACGCAAACGACGAATATTCTGGGACAGCTGCCCATCCACCTGCTTCAGAGCCATCGAAAAGGCTTTATCCGATTTGGAACGAATTAAGTCAATAACGCCCTCCGCCTGACTCAGATCAATACGACCATTCAAAAAAGCGCGTTTCGTAAATTCACCTGGCTCAGCCAGACGTATATTTTGCAGCAGTAACAAATCCATCACCCGTTTAACGGCTACCACCCCGCCATGAGTGCTGATCTCTACCACATCTTCTGTTGTAAAAGAGCGTGGTGCCCGCATCACTGTAACTAAAACTTCCTCCACCTTCTCTTGGCTTTGAGGATCTATAATATGTCCATAGTGTACCGTGTGCGTTGGAGCCTTACTTAAGGGCGTTTTACTACGGAACAAAGCCTCCACTTCCGTGACCGCTTCTGGACCGCTGACCCGCACAACTGCAATGCCGCCCTCGCCGACAGCCGTTGCAATGGCAGCTATGGTATCGCTCAGCATATCGTTTCTACCTCCTATCAAGTAAAAACGGCATTGCCGCCCTTCATCAAGGACGGCACCCGTTTCATTGTGTGAAATATAAGAAAAAAAGCAATGGCTTCTGCAGCTTGCAGAGAGCCATTGCGTCGGATTATTTCTTGGCAATGACAACGCGCCGATTAGGCTCGTCCCCCTTGCTGTATGTTCTAACCAGCGCATGCTGCTGGAGCTTGGCATGAATCAGCTTCCGCTCCTGGGACGGCATTGGCTCCAGTACCACTTCCTTGCCGTAACGAACAGCCTGGTTCGCTAATCGTTCCGCCAAATCCTCCAGCGTTTTCCGCCGACGTGCACGAAATTGCTCGGCATCCAGCACAATTCGGATAAATTTATCAGAATGACGGTTAGCAACAATATTCGTCAGGTACTGCAATGCATCTAATGTCTGTCCTCTGCGGCCAATCAGCATACCGAGCGATGGACCGGAGATATCCAGTGTACTTTCATCCTTGCGATGACGGACATCGACTTCGACGTCGAGTCCCATTCCTGCAGCTGTTTCACGGATGAAACGCACCGCCTCTTCATAAGGATCTATATGTCCCCTGGATGCTTCCATGTTCATCTGTGCTTCCTGCGCAACAGACCCAGCTTGTGATACAGCCTGTCCCACGTCAGAAGGTGCTTGAGCCGATACATGAGGTTCAGCCGTGTGTGTGGTTTCAGGAGACGGCTCAGAAAGCAGCGTAAGCTCCACCTTCGCCTTTTTGACCCCTAGCCACCCCAGGAATCCTTTTGACGGCTGTTCCAACACGTTTACGGTTACCCGTTCACGGCTTACTCCCAGCTGGGAGAGTCCTTGTCTTACAGCATCTTCAACGGTTTTTCCTGATGTCACGACTTTGGTCATCTCGACTTTTTAGCCCCCTTCGTGTTTTTGCCGCCTTTTTTCTTACTATTATTAGAGGAACCTGTTTTCGCGAGACTCGCTGTTTTTACATTAGCCAATGCTGCGTCCTTATCATTATTCCGATAAAGGAAATAGTTTTGAACAATCGTGTAAATATTACTAAAAAACCAGTACAACGGCAAAGCAGACGGGAAGTTATACGACATGAATAGAATCAGCACCGGATAGACATACAGCAAAAATTGCATGGGTCCTTGCTGCGGTGTCGGATTCATTTTCATCATCATCCAAGTTTGGACAAAAGTCGTAATCGCTGCTAGAATCGGCAGGATAAAGAAGTGATCCGGTTTACCTAACTGGAGCCACAAAAAGTCATGATCCCGCAATGCCGAGTTATAATAAATGGCATTATAAAGCGCGATGAAAATGGGCATCTGTACTAACAAAGGCAGACAGCCCGCCATTGGGTTAACCTTGTTTTCTTGAAACAATTTCATCGTTTCTTGCTGGACTCGCTCAGGTGTATCCTTGTATTTCGCTTGAATTTCTTTTAATTGCGGCTGAATAGCCTGCATTGCTCTGGAACTGCGTACTTGCTTGAGTGTAAGCGGCAAAATAATAGTACGCACAATGATCACCAGAATCAGTACGGCCAGGCCATATTCTCCAGAGAACCATTGGGCAAATGTATCCAGCGCATACGAAAACCAGTAAACGACATATCTTTGCCACCAAGATCCATTGGCCAAGTCTGCCGTCGTGTAAGAATTGTGAGCCGCCTGGGTACATCCGGACAGCACAGCAACAAGTGCCAATAAGGCAATCAGGAGGAACCATTTTCCTCGTTGAGTCTTCAAACGCGACACTTCATAACCCCTTTCTTAACCAATCCATTCCAACGTAAATCATACCATATCCTGTAGGACAAAGATACTGACTATCGGCGCGTAGACTTGAGCAGCGAGGCTTTGCGCAAAACGTGCAGCACGCTTTTCTCCAGCTCTTGATACGACTTAGTAACCGCACCCTTACGAACGATAAAAATCAGGTCAATCTGCTCCACCAATTCCTGCTCATGATGGCGCACGATTTCCTTAACGATCCTGCGCATCCGGTTGCGTACAACTGCATTGCCGATCTTCTTGCTAGCCGAAATTCCGACGCGGAACTGCTCTACCTCTCTGCGGCGGAACCAGTACACCACAAACTGATGGTTGGCAAAAGATTTGCCATGGCGGTATACGCGCCCAAAGTCCGCCCGGTTTCGTAGACGCAATTTTTTTTGCACGGCGCTTCTCCTTGCTCATTTCTTTTACACATATCGGTAAGTAATCCTTACCTCTTATATAGTAAGAAGTATGGACAATATTCCAACATGGTAATCTCGCTTATTTTATATCCGTTTTCAAAAACTTCATCTAATATAGGGCAGGATGTAGGACTTGTCCCTCTTTTTACACTACATTTCTACATATAGAAGAAGCATCCGATCCATAAACACTTCAATTATGAAAAAAAAGACCACCGTAGTGGTCTTTATGCACGCATTACGCACTCAATACTTTTCTACCTTTTTGGCGACGAGCTGCCAAAACTTTACGGCCATTCTTCGTGCTCATTCTTTTACGGAAGCCGTGAACTTTTTTACGTTTGCTGACATTCGGTCTGAAAGTCGGTCTCATTGTGCTGCACCTCCTTACAAGGAATACGTTTTATATGGAATATACCTAACATAGCAATCTCCACAAAAAACACCTTTGTACATTTAACCACAAATAGCGGTCAAAGTCAATGTACTTCTGAATTCTCTCCCTCTTTTTCACATTCACAAGCCCTCTCCCTCTTTTCGCATCACCCACTCTACTCTTTTCTATCCCTTTATTCCCGATTTTTTCGTTTCTTCTCCATGATCAACATTCATCAGCATTTTACTGTAGCTTACGTTCCTATCTAAAAACTGCCCTTTTTTTCATCTATTCATTTACGGCTTAAATCCAGGCCGTTCCAAATCCCCACTATCAGTTTCGTCAAAAATATTGTCGGAAACGTTACCGGAAATTTTCAACACAAAAACAACCCGGTGTAACCAAAAGGCAACGGATGTTATACACAGATCCACAAAAAGAATGGAATTGTGATTTAAATGGTCATAACCTGTGCATAACATTTTAGAGCAAAAAAGAGTTATTGTCGAAAACTGAACAAATTATAAACAATATCTTGTGTTGTGAATAAAAATTGTACACAACAGATTGAATTTGTGGATAAATAACCACGAGTCATTGAAATACAAGGCTTCTTTTGCTATGATGATATTACTTTTGAATGTGAATATGTTGTTTTACCCTCCATATTATCAACACCCTGTGGATAAAGTTGTGAACAAGTTCAATTTATCCATCTTTTTATTTTTGTGCGGATTCGGGATTCTGGGGATATATTCTACATTTTTCATTTGATTTCGACATATTGCAGTCCCGTTTTGGCCTGCGGGATCAAGAGAACGGATCGTGCCGCACATTCCTTCCTGAGAAATATCGCCTTTCTTCTGCTGATCAGCAGTGGAATTTTCCATTACTATTTTTCAGGGCATTTTGTGCTGCGTTCTCTCACTACACTGCCGCATGATTTAGGCGGCGGTATGTCTTTTTATGGCCTTCAACAATATTTTTGTGATTTTAGGCGTTTTGCCGAAGCGCCGGGAGCAGCTCTCTGCAGCTTAATTCGGCAAAATGTCAGGATTTAAAAGGAGTGACGTCTGTGGACAGCCATACCTCTGAACTATGGCAGCAAATTCTATCCATCATACAAACCAAGCTGAGTAAGCCGAGTTACGACACTTGGTTTAAGGCTACCAAGGCAGCGAAACTAAATGACCACTCCATTGTGATTTCTGCACCGACAACTTTTGCCGTGGAATGGCTTGAAAGCCGCTATACCAAGTTAGTCGGAGCAACGGTTTATGAGATTTTGGGCAAACATTTAGAGGTCAAGTTCGTTATTGAAGAGAACAAGCCCGCCGAGGTTGACCTTCAGCAACAACCTCAGCAGCAGCCGGTCGTTCAAGAAGAAGCTGTATCCCATATGCTGAATCCCAAATATACATTCGATACATTTGTCATTGGATCGGGGAACCGTTTTGCCCACGCGGCATCGCTGGCCGTCGCCGAGGCGCCGGCCAAAGCTTACAATCCGCTATTTCTATACGGTGGTGTAGGTCTGGGGAAAACGCATCTGATGCATGCTATCGGTCACTATATTTTGGAGCATAATCCGACCAGCAAGGTCGTTTATTTATCGTCGGAGAAGTTTACGAACGAGTTCATTAATGCCATCAGGGACAACCGCGGAGAGAGTTTCCGGAATAAATATCGCAACATTGATATTTTGCTCATTGATGATATTCAATTCATTGCGGGCAAGGAATCGACGCAAGAGGAATTTTTCCATACGTTCAACGCGCTTCATGAGGAACGCAAGCAGATTATAATCTCAAGCGATCGACCGCCTAAAGAAATTCCAACGCTGGAAGAACGGCTGCGCTCTCGCTTCGAGTGGGGACTTATTACGGATATTCAACCGCCGGATTTGGAGACGAGAATTGCTATTCTTCGGAAAAAGGCGCGGGCAGAAAACCTGGATATTCCTAATGAGGCCATGATGTATATCGCGAATCAAATTGATACAAACATCCGCGAGCTGGAGGGGGCGCTCATTCGCGTTGTCGCTTATTCTTCCTTAACCAATCAGGATGTATCAAGCCATCTCGCGGCTGAGGCGTTAAAGGATATTATCCCATCCAGCCGTCCAAAAATGATCACGATTCAGGATATACAGCATCAAGTCGGGGAATTTTATAATCTACGGCTAGAGGATTTTAAAGCGCGTAAGCGGACGAAGGCTGTAGCTTTTCCACGGCAGATTGCCATGTATCTTTCCCGTGAGCTAACCGACTATTCCTTGCCGAAAATCGGCGAAGCTTTTGGTGGACGTGATCACACGACTGTCATTCATGCGCACGAAAAAATCTCCAAATCCATTCAAGTGGATCAGGATCTATTTAAAGTTATCAACAACCTAATAGAAAAAATCAAAAATCCAACCTGAACAAGTTCAGAGCCTATACACAATTTATACACATGTGGATAGGCTTGATTTTATTAGGGTTACAGATAGTTATCCACATATTCAGTGCGCCTATTACTATTACTAATATATTTTAAAGATATACATCACCTATATAAGGCCCGCATCAACGCGTGCTTGCAGGATTAAAACCCGTAGGAGGAACTTATGAAGATTAGCATTCTGAAAAACGTTTTGAACGAGGCTATACAACATGTATCCAAAGCGATATCCAGTCGGACCACCATTCCAATTCTGAGTGGTATTAAGCTGGATGTGAATCACCAGGGAGTCACACTGACCGCCAGCGATACAGACATCTCTATTCAATCCTTTATTCCGATGGAGGATGGTGACCAAACTGTCGTTCAGATCGAACAACCTGGCAGTGTAGTGCTGCCCGCTAAATTCTTTGTCGAAATTATTAAAAAGTTGCCGTCTCAGGAGATCCGCATGGAGGTAAAAGACCAATTCCAAACCTTTATCTCATCCGGTGCTACTGAAATTCAAATTGTTGGTTTGGACCCTGAGGAATTCCCGGTGCTGCCCAACATTGAAGAAAATCAAGTCATCTCTGTGCCAGGTGATTTGCTTAAAAATATGATTAAACAGACGGTATTCTCCATCTCTACCCATGAAACGACACCTATTTTGACGGGTGTATTGTGGAATCTGGCTGAGGGTGAATTGAAATTTGTCGCCACGGACCGCCACCGCCTTGCCACCCGCAGCGCTCATTTGGAGACCTCTGAAGGCTTGCGTTTTAGCAATGTTGTCATTGCAGGTAAAACGCTCAATGAGCTGAGCAGAATTATTCCGGATCAAAATATGCTTGTGGATATCGTCGTAGCGGACAATCAGGTATTATTTAAGGTGGATCGCGTGTTATTTTATTCCCGCATCTTGGATGGCACCTATCCTGATACTTCTAGAATTATTCCGACTTCCTACAAAACAGAACTGGTTGTGGACACAAAAAGTTTGAGCGAGTCTATTGACCGTGCTTATTTGTTGTCCCGTGAGGAAAAAACGAATATTGTAAAAATGCAATCGTTGGAAAACGGTGATCTAGAGATTTCCTCCAGCTCATCTGAGCTTGGTAAAGTGCGTGAGGAAGTAAATGTGTCTAAATTTGAGGGAGAGCCACTCAAAATCTCGTTCAACTCCAAATATATGCTCGACGTGCTGAAGGTGATTGACAGCGAGCAGTTGACGATTGCTTTTACTGGCATTATGAGCCCCATTATTTTAAAACCGGCAGATTCCAGCAATGCGCTGTACATCATCCTGCCATATCGCACAACCAACTAGCGTCACCCACCCGAACAAGCGAAAGGATGAACAGGCCTTGAAACCAATATCTATACAGACCGAATACATCAAGCTCGATCAATTTTTGAAATTAGCCGATTGTGTATCCACAGGAGGCATGGCTAAAGCCCTGCTGCAGGAGGGACAAGTCCGCGTTAATGGTGAGCCAGAAGAACGTCGGGGGAGAAAATTGTACCCAGGCGATACCGTAGAAGTAGAGGACATTGGACGTTTCGAGGTTACGGCAGGAGCATGATCGCCTGAACGGCAAGGACTCCTTTTAGGTGCGGAATAACAAGGGGGACCCTATGTGTTTGTGAACAACATTGTTTTGCAGCAGTACCGGAACTATCAACAGTTGGAGCTGAATGAATTCGGGCCCGTTAATTTGCTGATCGGACAAAATGCGCAAGGCAAAACGAATCTGGTTGAGGCGATTTTTGTATTGGCCTTGACTAAAAGTCACCGAACGTCCCGCGATAAGGAATTAATTTCTTTCGGGGCTACTTCCACCCATCTAGCTGCCGATGTGGATAAAAAATACGGGAAAATCAGATTGGATCTCTCGTTATCCACACAAGGCAAAAAAGCAAAGATCAACGGGCTAGAGCAGCGAAAGCTGAGCGATTTTATCGGTTCGTTAAACGTGGTCATGTTTGCGCCCGAGGATCTGGAAATTGTCAAAGGAACACCGGGGGTTCGCCGCCGGTTTCTTGACATGGAAATCGGACAGGTTGCGCCAGGATATTTGTATCATTTGCAGCAATATCAGAAAGTGCTGGTTCAGCGAAATAATCTGCTCAAGCAAGCTTGGGGTAAAGATATGGCGTCCGTGCAGCTGATGCTGGAGGTATGGAATGAGCAACTTGTTGAGCATGGTGTTAAAATTGTAAAAAAGCGGAAACAATTTATAACAAAGCTACAAAAGTGGGCCCAAGCCATTCATGAAGGGATTGCAGGGGGGACAGAAGAGTTAAAATTAACCTATGTTCCCTCCTTCGGTGAGCCAGAGGAAGAAGATGAAGCTGTCTTATTGGAGCGATTTATGATAAAGTTATCCCAAATGAGGGAACAGGAAATCCGCCGTGGCATGACTTTGGCGGGACCCCATCGTGATGATTTGGCCTTTGCCATTAACGGCAGAGAAGTGCATACGTATGGCTCTCAGGGGCAGCAGCGGACGACGGCCCTGTCTTTGAAGCTGGCCGAAATAGAATTAATTCATGAGGAAATTGGGGAGTATCCTATCCTGCTACTGGATGATGTATTGTCTGAGCTGGACCCCTATCGTCAGACTCAACTGATCGAGACTTTCCAAAGCAAGGTACAGACCTTTATCACGGCAACCGGGATTGAGACGTTGAACGCAGAACGACTTAAGGGTGCCCATATTTATCACGTCCACGACGGGCATGTGGAACACTAAGGAGTGAGTGACTGCTATGTATATTCATCTGGGTGGAGAAAAGATCATCCGCTCGTCCGAGCTTGTGGCTATTTTCGATATCTCGATTGAAAAATCCTCTAAAATCTCCAAACAATACGTGAACCACGCCCAACAGCAAAAGCATGTCGAGATGATTGGCGAAGAGGAAGCCAAGTCCATCGTAGTGACTCAGAATACGGTGTATTATTCCCCCATCTCCTCAACAACACTCAAAAAGCGGGCAAACCAGTTTGTTGCCAATGCTTAACCATAGAAATCTATAGAAGTAGGTGAAAGGCATGTCTATGAATCAACCGTCTTATGATGCGGGCGAGATTCAGGTCCTCGAAGGCCTGGAAGCGGTTCGGAAACGTCCCGGGATGTATATTGGCTCCACGAGCGCCAAGGGGCTCCATCATCTGGTCTGGGAAGTTGTGGACAACAGTATTGACGAAGCGCTGGCGGGTTATTGTAACAGCATTCAAGTTGTCGTTCACAAAGATAATAGCATTACCGTTACAGATAACGGCCGCGGTATTCCGGTAAGTGAACACGCCAAAATGAAAAAATCAGCGCTGGAAGTCGTAATGACCGTACTTCACGCAGGTGGTAAATTCGGAGGCGGAGGGTACAAGGTGTCTGGTGGTCTGCACGGGGTTGGTGTATCCGTGGTGAACGCGCTCTCCAGCAAAATGATTGTTCATGTTAAACGGGATGGACATGTATATGAGCAGGAATACCATCGTGGTGCCCCACAGTATGATGTCAGAGTCATCGGTGACACCGAAGAGACAGGTACCCAAACGACCTTCTATCCGGACGAACAAATCTTTACCGAAACGACCGTATATGACTATGATACGCTGCAGACGCGGATTCGTGAGCTGGCTTTCCTGAACAAAGGCATTGCAATTAGCTTGACCGATGAACGG
Source organism: Paenibacillus sp. ALE2 (assembly GCF_054113385.1). Lineage (NCBI taxonomy): Bacteria > Bacillati > Bacillota > Bacilli > Caryophanales > Paenibacillaceae > Paenibacillus > Paenibacillus sp. ALE2. Next base: position 1,579,671 of record NZ_CM134213.1, on the reverse strand, counting down.
ACAGGCGTCAGCGATACATTCCACTATGAGGGTGGAATCAGTGAATATGTGCAGTTTCTGAATCAAAAAAGAGAAGCCCTGCATGAACAGCCGATTTATGTCGAAGGCTCTCGTGACATGATTCAAGTCGAAGTTGCATTGCAATATAACGACAGCTATACCGAGAATATTTATTCTTTCGCCAACAATATCAATACTCATGAGGGCGGAACTCATGAATCAGGTTTCAAGAGTGCATTAACCCGGATTATTAACGATTATGCACGCAAAAATGGCTTGATTAAGGACAACAATGCCAATTTGACCGGTGACGATGTACGCGAAGGTTTGACAGCGATTATCTCCGTCAAAATTCCTGAACCACAGTTTGAGGGTCAGACGAAAACAAAGCTTGGCAACAGTGAAGTTCGAGGAATTGTCGAGTCCCTGTTCGCAGAGAAACTTCAGGAATTTCTGGAGGAGAACCCGTCCGTCTCCCGCCGTGTAGTTGATAAATCGTTACAAGCAGCTCGTGCCCGGGAAGCAGCACGCAAAGCGCGTGAACTTACACGTCGCAAAAGTGCGCTGGAAATCAGTTCGCTCCCAGGTAAGCTGGCGGATTGCTCCTCTAAGGATGCTTCGATCAGTGAACTGTACATCGTCGAAGGTGACTCAGCAGGGGGATCGGCCAAGCAGGGGCGTGATCGTCACTTTCAAGCGATTTTGCCAATTCGCGGTAAGATCCTGAATGTGGAAAAGGCACGCTTGGACCGTATTTTGTCCAGTGATGAAATACGGTCAATGGTAACAGCAATGGGTACAGGGATTGGAGATGATTTTGACATCAGCAAAGCCCGTTACCACAAGGTTATTATCATGACAGATGCCGATGTCGATGGTGCTCATATTCGCACATTGTTGCTGACATTCTTCTATCGCTACATGCGCAAAATCATTGATGCAGGCTATATATACATTGCTCAGCCACCACTATTCAAAGTTGAGCGTAACAAAGTTGTGCGTTATGCGAACTCTGAAGCGGAACGTGACGAGATCATCAAGGAATTTGGAGAAAATGCGAAGTACAATGTACAGCGCTATAAAGGTTTGGGTGAGATGAATGCGACCCAACTTTGGGAAACCACGATGGACCCAGAGAGCCGTACAATGCTGCAGGTAACTGTCAGTGACGCGATGCTGGCTGATACACTGTTCAATACCTTAATGGGTGACAATGTAGAGCCTCGCCGTGACTTTATCCAAGAACATGCGAAGTACGTGAAAAACCTAGATTTCTAATGTGTGTTATTCCATCCTGATGGCTATGTTATCTGTTCATTAGGGTTGTATAAGCAAGAGTGTACAAGGGGCGCCCAAATGGGCGTCCCTTTTCTTGTCATTAACCAGCCCGGATGGATTTGAATATTTAATTTCAATGTTTTAGGCCTTTTTCTTAGAGCGTACAGGTTTACCTGTGGATGCCGTATACCGGCCGTAGCCTACTGCATATCTGAATATTTTATGATAGAGGCCTTTATTTGGGAGGGAAGCGAACACTTTGATGGCTGGTCTTGTATTGACCTCCAAAATCCATGGATAGTTTTGCTGGTCCAATCCCACATCTAACCCGATTTCCCTTAAACGAGGGTATCTTTTTTGTAGCTGCCAGGCTACTCGCTCGCCCATTTTCGATAATTTTTGCTCCAGTCGTACGGCTTCCTTTACATCCATATATGGAGCCACCAATTCATTGAAAAAACGCGTTGTCCCACCGCTGTGATGATTGGTGACGACTTTGTCAGGAGCAGCTACACGTCCTACAATAAGCGTTGTTTCCCAGTGATGTTTCAAGTTCATCTGGGTCAATACCCTCAGATCGAAGGGACGGGCTTCATGCTGAAGAAGAGGAATTCCGCGCTGTATCAGATATGGACGTTTCTTTATACGAGAAGAAACCACCCTATGCAGCTCATCCAGGCTTTCAAAGGTGAGGATATCTACTTCATAGCGAAGTACATACCAAGTTCTCTCCTCGATGATTCCTTCTTCTGTCGGCGGAAGCTGCTCTGTCTGCCTTTCTGCACGCATAACCCCTTTGCCGTAGGTACCATTATCCGGCTTAATATAGACAGTTCCATACACCGCCAACATTTCATTCAGATGCTCAAACGTGTACAAACGTGTTTCCGGTATATAAGCGGCCAATGTCGGATGGGGAAGAATGGCATTTGTTTTGGCCCACTTACTGGATACTCGCTGAATAGACAAGTATTCTCATCCCTTTCTTTTCGAAATATGAGTCATGTACCTGGAATTCACACCCTTTAACAAAACAAGGGAAACTAAAGGACAAGCGCGTAAAACAATGATATAATAGAGAAATACGGCGTTTTTCGGAATTTTGCTAAGTAGAACCCTGACCGTATACGTATTGTATGTGGAAAAGGCCCTTAGGGTGGGGGCTAATCCCCAGTTCAGGGGAATTTGTTATAATCAGGGCTTGTAAGTTGTACAAGAAAATAGCAATCTGCTACAGGCAGAAGGGGAATGACGAGGGTTTTACGCTGTAAAGAGGACAAATGCGTTTAATTGTGCTCTTTTTGTGAAAGTAATATAATTATACAGATGAGGATTTCAGCCAAAATCCTGCGCAAGGAGCGGAGTATATAGGCAGTGTCTTGTTAGGCTTTTCACATAGAGAGCGCTGTATTGAAGGATGAGAAGGAGGACCAGCATGGCGGATCAAAATAACTCGCAAATCATCAATAGGGATATCGGAGTGGAAATGCGCGAATCCTTTATGGATTATGCCATGAGTATTATTGTTAGCCGTGCCTTGCCTGATGTGCGGGACGGACTGAAGCCGGTACACCGTCGTATTCTGTATGCGATGTCCGAGCTAGGCATGTCGCCAGATAAGCCTTATAAAAAATCGGCAAGAATCGTCGGTGAAGTTATCGGTAAGTATCACCCTCATGGTGATACGGCTGTATATGATACGATGGTGCGGATGGCGCAGGATTTTTCCTTGCGTTATATGTTGGTGGATGGACACGGTAACTTTGGCTCCGTGGATGGAGATATGGCAGCAGCAATGCGTTACACTGAAGCACGGCTGTCCAAGATTGCCATGGAAATGCTCCGTGATTTGAACAAAGAGACCGTTGATTTTATGCCTAACTACGATGGTGAAGAGAACGAGCCTGTCGTATTGCCTGCACGTTATCCTAACTTGCTGGTTAACGGTGTCGGCGGGATTGCAGTTGGTATGGCAACCAACATTCCTCCGCATAACTTGGGAGAGGTTATTGATGGTGTACAAGCACTGATCGAAAACCCTGACATTACGCCGATGGAACTTATGGACTACATTCAAGGCCCCGATTTCCCAACAGCAGGTTATATCTTAGGTCGCTCAGGCATTCGTCAAGCGTACCAGACTGGCCGCGGATCTGTGACCATGCGTGCAAAGACCACCATAGAGGAGATTGGCAATAAAGCACGGATTATCGTGCATGAGCTGCCTTACCAAGTGAATAAGGCTCGTCTGGTCGAGAAAATTGCTGAACTAGTACGTGACAAGCGTATTGAGGGCATTACGGATCTTCGCGATGAATCCGACCGTACGGGTATGCGTATTGTGATCGAGTTGCGTAGAGATGTGAACCCGAACGTCGTTCTGAATAATTTGTTTAAACATACGGCCATGCAGTCCAATTTCGGTATCAATATGCTTGCGATTGTAAACAATGAGCCGAAGATTTTGAACCTGAAAGATGTCTTGTATTATTATCTCAAGCATCAGGTTGAGGTTATTCGTCGTCGGACAGAATTTGATCTGAAAAAAGCCGAAGCTAGAGCACACATTCTGGAAGGCTTGCGTATTGCTCTTGACCATCTGGACGAAGTTATTTCCTTGATTCGTTCTTCCCAAACTGCAGAAGCAGCCCGTGAAGGACTGATTGAGCGTTTCTCACTGACTCTTGAGCAGGCTCAGGCTATTCTCGATATGCGTCTTCAACGCTTAACCGGTTTGGAACGTGAGAAGATCGAGAACGAATATAACGAGCTAATTCAAAAGATAATGGAATACCGCGAAATTTTGGCGAATGAGCATCTGGTACTCAACATCATTAGCGAAGAGCTGAATGAGTTGAAAGGACGCTTCGCCGATGAACGTCGCACTGAAATTACAGTGGGTGAAGAAAGTATTCTGGATGAGGATCTCATTCCGCGTGAAGACGTTATTATTACTGTAACCCATACTGGATATATCAAACGCCTCCCTGTTACTACGTATCGTAGTCAAAAACGCGGTGGTCGTGGTGTAGTAGGTATGGATACCAAAGATGAGGACTTCGTAGAGCATCTGTTCATTACGAATTCACATCATCATTTGTTATTCTTTACGGACAAGGGCAAGGTATACCGGATTAAGGCCTATGAGATTCCGGATTTAAGCCGGACAGCTCGGGGGACACCGATTATTAACCTGATTCAGATTGAGCAGGGTGAGTCGATCAATGCAGTAATTCCAATTGAGGAATTTGTGGAGGATAGTTATCTATTCTTTGCGACCCAGCATGGGATTATTAAGAAAACACCTCTTGATGACTATGCGAATATCCGCAAAGGCGGCCTGATTGCCATTAACTTGCGTGAAGATGACGCCCTGATCGAAGTGAAGCTGAC
>NZ_CM134213.1:1472500-1570000 GCF_054113385.1 Paenibacillus sp. ALE2 | reverse complement strand
TAGGGCTAGCCTCGGAAAGAAGAATCGTGGAGGTAGAGCACTGATTGGGTGCGGGGCCCGCAAGGGTTACCAAGCTCAGTCAAACTCCGAATGCCATAGATTTAGTTCCGGGAGTCAGACAGTGAGTGCTAAGATCCATTGTCGAAAGGGAAACAGCCCAGACCATCAGCTAAGGTCCCCAAGTGTGTGTTAAGTGGGAAAGGATGTGGAGTTGCACAGACAACCAGGATGTTGGCTTAGAAGCAGCCACCATTGAAAGAGTGCGTAATAGCTCACTGGTCGAGTGACTCTGCGCCGAAAATGTAACGGGGCTAAACACACCACCGAAGCTATGGCTTGATGCTTGCATCAGGGGTAGGGGAGCGTTGAATGCGGGTTGAAGGTGTACCGGAAGGAGCGCTGGACTGCATTCAAGTGAGAATGCCGGTATGAGTAACGAAAAGATCTGTGAGAATCAGATCCGCCGAAAGCCTAAGGGTTCCTGAGGAAGGTTCGTCCGCTCAGGGTAAGTCGGGACCTAAGGCGAGGCCGATAGGCGTAGTCGAAGGACAACAGGTCGAAATTCCTGTACCACCGTAATCCGTTATGAGCGATGGGGTGACGCAGTAGGGTAGTGACGCGGACTGATGGATGTCCGTCTAAGCAGTGAGGCTGATGTGTAGGCAAATCCGCACATCGTAAGGCTGGGCTGTGATGGGGAGCGAAAATTATAGTAGCGAAGGTCATGATCTCAGACTGCCAAGAAAAGCCTCTAGCCAGGAGAAGGTGCCCGTACCGCAAACCGACACAGGTAGGCGAGAAGAGAATTCTAAGGCGCGCGGAAGAACTCTCGTTAAGGAACTCGGCAAAATGACCCCGTAACTTCGGGAGAAGGGGTGCCTCGGTAGGGTGAATAGCCCGAGGGGGCCGCAGTGAAAAGGCCCAAGCGACTGTTTAGCAAAAACACAGGTCTGTGCGAAGCCGCAAGGCGAAGTATACGGGCTGACGCCTGCCCGGTGCTGGAAGGTTAAGGGGAGTGGTAAGCCTTCGGGCGAAGCTATGAACCGAAGCCCCAGTAAACGGCGGCCGTAACTATAACGGTCCTAAGGTAGCGAAATTCCTTGTCAGGTAAATTCTGACCCGCACGAATGGCGTAACGACTTGGGCGCTGTCTCAACGAGAGATCCGGTGAAATTTTAATACCTGTGAAGATGCAGGTTACCCGCGACAAGACGGAAAGACCCCATGGAGCTTTACTGCAGCTTGATATTGAATTTGGGTACGATCTGTACAGGATAGGTGGGAGCCGTAGAACTTTGAGCGCCAGCTTGAAGGGAGGCATCCTTGGGATACCACCCTGATCGTATCTAGGTTCTAACTTGGTACCGTGATCCGGTACGAGGACAGTGTCAGGTGGGCAGTTTGACTGGGGCGGTCGCCTCCTAAAGAGTAACGGAGGCGCCCCAAGGTTCCCTCAGAATGGTTGGAAATCATTCGAAGAGTGCAAAGGCAGAAGGGAGCTTGACTGCGAGACCTACAAGTCGAGCAGGGACGAAAGTCGGGCTTAGTGATCCGGTGGTACCGCATGGAAGGGCCATCGCTCAACGGATAAAAGCTACCCTGGGGATAACAGGCTTATCTCCCCCAAGAGTCCACATCGACGGGGAGGTTTGGCACCTCGATGTCGGCTCATCGCATCCTGGGGCTGAAGTAGGTCCCAAGGGTTGGGCTGTTCGCCCATTAAAGCGGTACGCGAGCTGGGTTCAGAACGTCGTGAGACAGTTCGGTCCCTATCTGTCGTGGGCGTAGGAAATTTGAGAGGAGCTGTCCTTAGTACGAGAGGACCGGGATGGACGTACCGCTGGTGTACCAGTTGTTCCGCCAGGAGCACCGCTGGGTAGCTATGTACGGAAGGGATAAGCGCTGAAAGCATCTAAGCGTGAAGCCCCCCTCAAGATGAGATTTCCCAATTAGTAAGACCCCTTGAAGACGACGAGGTAGATAGGTTGGGGGTGGAAGTGCAGTAATGCATGGAGCTGACCAATACTAATCGGTCGAGGGCTTATCCTAAAGATAAGACGCAATGAGTTTCGGATCCAGTTTTCAGGGTGTAAGCATCACATCGTATAAGTTCGAGTAGCTTATATGAGACGAGCTAACACACAGCATTTGGCGATGCTGATTCCTGAAAAGAATTTGCGAGGCAAATTCATGTTTGGTGGCGATAGCGGAGGGGTTCCACACGTACCCATCCCGAACACGACCGTTAAGCCCTCCAGCGCCGATGGTACTTGGACCGCAGGGTCCTGGGAGAGTAGGACGTTGCCAAGCAACAAGTAAAGAGGACCATGATCTTATTGAGATTATGGTCCTCTTTTTTGCATATAGATGTAATTTAGAAATATCCTTACAAAAGGAAGGTAACATTTTTGTTACGGAATGTAAGAGCAAACCCTGTATAATATAGGTATTGAACCCCATACACATACGCTGCTATATTGCAGAATTATGCAAACTCCATTATAGGATTTTGTATAGTCAATCAGGCTGGTAAGGAGGGAAGATCATGCGGCGAAATAAATGGCTTGCTCTATTGGTGCTATTCAGTGTCGCTGTCGCGATTCTTACCGGGTGCGTGGAAGAGGAGCCTTCTTGGACATCGTTTGAGGGTGCTGCTAACGAGAAGACGTTTCCAGTTCCCAAAGAAGCTAGTAAAACCGATCGGGCCAGCAGCAATTCGGACATGGACTATGTACGCTATGCACTGCCAGCGTTGAAGGAAAGCGATAGCCTACCTGCTCCTTATCTGGAGGAGATTGCAGCCTGGGGCTGGACTGAGGAACCGAATTTATCTACCTCGAATCAAAAGGTGTTCCAGAAAAATAAACACATGGTGCATTTGTCTGTGCATGATGGTTCTTTTACCGTATTGGTTCCAAAAGACAGAAAAGCTACTGTGAAGAGTAAAAGTGTAGACCTTAATTAAGAGTGCGATTTTCACTCAAGTATGCAACACAAGATGTATTGTAAGGTCATAATTAACTCATAGCGTATTGGTTGCTGAGCGTATAATGATGAATGATGAGATGGGGAAGCACTTGAAACTGCCGTTGTGTAGAAAGTGACTTCCTTTTGTATATTTGTGTATAGATCGGTTTACTACTTTTATGACATAGATAATGTGGGTAAATCCTATGTGGGTAAAGTTATTTAATGAGAGAACTAAGGGAATATAATTGTTAAATTATAAAAAAAAGAGCAACCCGACCCGGGTTGCTCTTTTTTATTGTTTTAAGGCTGAAGCGTTGGGGATGTATTAATTGAAGTTTCGATCTGTACAGATGGGAAGTGAATTGATTTACTGTTGATAGTAGGAGGCTTCTTCATCGGTGAACTTCAACATGCCGTCTTTTCTTTCGCCTATAAGCCGACTCAAGACGTATAAACGCGGTGCAATGAGCCATAGGTGCCAGAAGAGTAAGGATACGGTAAAGGCTGGCGGAGACCAGAGAATGAATACGGCTGAAAAGCAGATACCAATCCAGAGTGTATGTATGTGCACACGACGAAAAATCCTATAGCCTATGTATTGGTCTGTCATATAGCCTAGCCAAGGCAACCTGCGATGGAACGCCCAGCGTTTGCGGAAGGCTGTCCCACCACCTATGTATAGGACAGATCGCGAGATTACGAAGTGTACCCATAAGGTTAGGAAAAGGGCAAGAGCAAACAAAAATACACTAGTCCAGGAGAAGGCTAGAAGCAGAAAGAGAAGCATAATAACAGGCAGTGTGAGGTGACTCCATATCAGCTGACGTGGTATATTGATTTTTTTGATGAGCTTGTAGTGATAGTAGGTAGCTTTGGTTCCGGTTTCCTCTGTCATGCGAACAGTCCTTTCATTAATCTACTGCATCACAAGTGGCTTCCCGTCCACAGCCGGAAAAAGGGACGGTACTTCGCTCATGCGGCTTTAATAAGCATCAATTAATTTTTTGTAATAGTATAGAGCAAGGACATCTAGCGTTAGCTAACCTATTCTATAATTACAGGAAAAGCTCTCACTGATGAAGTGTGCAAAGGCTCCAATGAAAGGGCATCCATACATAGAAGCTTTTCTTATTATATCGGCATATGCGGCTGTTTTTTTAAACATACGGGGTACAAACACCATAATAGCCCAAGGGGAATATATATAGAGTATATCGTCGAATTGGGCTATGAAAAGGTTTAAAATACTAGAAAGTGACCCATACTAATAGTAAAAGAAACAAGGTGGGATGGATATGCATGATCAAGGTGACCACCGCTGCATCATATGCGGACAACACAAACATGAAGGCATTTTTATCGTTTCCGAGTTTATCTGTGATGCGTGTGAAGCCGAAATGGTGCACACGGATGCAACTGACGCCAAATATCATTTTTTTATTGATCAACTAAAGCAAATTTGGGTTCAGAAAAATGCATAATATCCTTCGCTAGCTAGCGTTTGAAGGATGGGCATTCCAAGGTCTGTCGATACGGGCCTTTTTTTCTGTGAGTAAAAGTAGGATTCCGCTTGATTTTACGATAAAATAGGGTAGATATAAAGCTTTGTTTGGAAGGATTGCAGAATGATGGGGAAAAAGGCGGTTCATGCACCATTAGTGGAAGCTCTAATACGTTACAGGTCTCAGGGAAACGCTTCTTTTCATGTACCCGGTCATAAAAACGGGCAAGTCTATAGGTATGAAGAAATGGCATCTCTGTTGCAAGAGGTGATGTCTATTGATGCGACTGAAATTACCGGACTGGATGATTTGCATCACCCAGAAGACGTGATTCGTGAAGGTCAGGAGCTGGCTGCGAAGTGCTTTGGTGCAGAAGAGAGCTTTTGGCTTATTGGAGGCAGCACGGTCGGTAATTTGGCCATGATTTTGACCGTATGTACGAAGCCGGGAGATGTACTACTGGTACAGAGGAATGTACACAAATCTGTTCTGAACGGTCTCATGTTATCGGGAGCCAAGGCCGTATTTCTAGATCCGGAAATAGATACACTAAGCGGGCTGGCGGTTGCTCCATCGACAGACACGATAAAGGCTGCTCTCAAGGCCTATCCATTGGCTAAAGGAGTATTACTTACGCTCCCTAACTATTATGGGATGGGGCATGATCTGACTGCTACAGCTAAAGTTTGTCATGCAGCCGATGTGCCGTTGATGGTAGATGAGGCACATGGTGCTCATTATGGACTGCATCCTCGTTTGCCAGTCTCTGCTCTTTCCTGTGGTGCTGATATAGTTGTCCAATCGACACATAAGATGCTTCCAGCTATGACCATGGGAGCCATGTTACATGTGCAAGGACAGAGAATTCATCGGGAACTGCTCCGTCAGCGGTTGGCTATGGTGCAAAGCTCCAGCCCTTCGTATCCATTAATGGCCTCGCTCGATTTGGCAAGATGGTATATCGATGCTTATGGCACGGATGCCTTTACAGAGGGCCTAGCAGCAGCAGACGCTTTTAGAAAGGGGCTGGCGCAGCTCCCACGCTTTCGCTTGGTAGAACCTACACAGCAGGCAAGTGAACAGTGTGGCGCTCAGAAGGGGATCTCTGAGGCTCTGGAAAGGGCCGAGAAGAGAAGCGATGGGTACTCAACTCAGGATCCTTTTAAAATGGTGCTATATGATACATGGGGTGTATTAGATGGCTTTGGATTAAAACGTGAGCTGGAGACTTACAGTTGTATCCCAGAGATGAGCGACGAGAAACATGTGGTTTTATTGTTTACGTTAGGCTCTACAGCTAGGGATGCGAGTCACCTGTTGCAGGCTCTTGTGCATATAAATAATGATATAAGGTTTAAGTGGACGACTGATAAGCCGGAGTTAGCGGGGATAGAGCAGCAGAGACTAGAATTGGATTTTTCCACGTGGAACAATGAGGGAATGAAGGCTTACTCCAGTCCGGTGCAGTTTGGGCTTCAACCGATTAATCCAGATCAGATGGAGATCGTGCCTGTGGAGGAATCAGCTGGCAGGATAGCTGCTGAAATGATTATCCCGTATCCTCCAGGTATCCCGCTGCTATATGCAGGGGAAATGATCACAGAAGTGATTGCTCTACGGATGATTCGTCTACGTGAGCTAGGAGCTAAATGGCAAGGGATAGCAGATGAAAGTATGCTTACGATTCGGGTATTCCGTTTACAATAAAGATTAGATACTAGAGAATTAACAAATACAGAAGACTGGATAAAAGAAGCATACGCAGCCTGTGGATGACTTTTATTTTTCAGGCAGGAAAGCAGGGAATAACATGAATCGCAAAGGCATTTTTATTACGCTGGAGGGGGGAGACGGCTCCGGTAAAACAACCATGATCCAACGACTGGCGAAGTATATAGAGGAAGAAGGCTATCCAGTCGTCACGACGAGGGAACCGGGCGGCATTGAAATTTCTGAAAAGATTCGTTCTATCATTCTGGACCCTGCTCATACCAGTATGGATGCCCGAACAGAGGCGCTTTTATATGCGGCGGCGCGGCGCCAGCATTTGGTGGAGAAGGTAAAGCCGGCTATTGAGCAAGGAGCTATCGTATTGTGTGACCGTTTTGTGGACAGTAGCCTGGTCTATCAAGGGTTTGCAAGAGGCATTGGCATTGAAGAGGTAGCTTCGATTAATCGCTTTGCGGTGGATGATTGGGAGCCGGATGCCACGTTCTATCTGGATATTGAGCCCGAGTTGGGATTGGCAAGAATCAATGCGTCACGAGGAGAGGAAATGGATCGCCTAGATATGGAGAGCATATCGTTTCACCATAAGGTGCGAGAGGCTTATCTGGAGCTAGCTCGCGAATTTCCGGAACGAATTACGATTGTGGATGCCTCTCCCGCACCTGAACAGGTAGAGCAAGTATTGAAGGATTTGCTGAAAAAGCGGTTTATTCAGAATTTTAGCGTATAATTGTCGAAGGATATACGGTAAAATTGAGCTAGGGACAAGGCTGTCTCTAATATGACTTGAAGGAGGAATACAGGATGAAGCTGATTATTGCGATTGTACAGGATAAGGACAGTAATAGATTATCCAGCGGACTGGTGAAAGCTAATTTCCGTGCTACCAAATTGGCCAGCACAGGGGGATTTCTGCGTGCAGGTAATACGACATTTATGATTGGTGTCGATGACAATCAGGTAGACTCGTTGATGAATGTCATTCGCAGCAGTTGCAAGGTACGTGAACAGCTGGTCACACCCGTCACCCCTATGAGTGGGACGACGGACTCTTATCTGCCGTTGCCTGTTGAAGTGCAGGTGGGTGGAGCGACAGTTTTCGTGATGCCTGTAGACCGTTTCGAGCATTTCTGAATCTACACAATAGAACCTATTTTGCCGATATGATAGTGGAAATGCCTGTTTCTCGCTCATACGATGAGAATGAGAAGCAGATCCACTAAAACGGCAGCGCTACAGCGCAGCCCCCGGAAAGCCGAAGAGACTCCCGAGTTCTCTATTGAACTGTTCGTTGAGGCAAAGGAAAGCATCCGGGGAGAAAGCAGGTTTATATGAAAATAAATCCGGGCTACCGCCCTTTACACAGTACATTGTCTACAAATGAAACGAGTGCCAAGCCAATTCAGCCGAAAAGCTTCTCCGATGTTATGCAGCAAAATGGGGAGCAGGCTTCGAAGGAGGAATTGAACCGGCGCTTTAAGGAAATTCAAATGCAGGGAGATCGTCTTGCTCGCTCAATGACGATTCGTGAGTTGAAGGCTTATAAGATGCTGGTTAAACGGTTTTTGGAAGATACGGTTCGGCGGGGCGTGTCTATGAAGGATACAAAGGGATGGGATCGTCGGGGACGCAGCAAGCGTTATAAGCTGATTGATGAAGTGGATGAGCTATTGCTCAAAATGGCAGATGAGCTGCTCGATACCGAGCAAGGGAAGATTGAGCTTTTGCAAGGAGTCGGTGAGATTAGAGGCTTGCTGATTAATCTCTCATTTTAATGCAGTCTTATGTTATAAATGAATACAGACGGGCTGTTGCCACGAAGAAATAATCTGCTTGCTGATCATGCTGGCAGATTATTTTTGACTATGTACATGTGGGCAAACGTAATATGCGAATAGCGGCACAGCTATACTGAAGAACCATGATTTGAGGGTGAGAGCATCACAACATCAACAAACTCGCCCGGGAAAACAATGATTTGCTGATGATTCATCGTTGTTTTCAGTGGAGAAAGTGAGGAAATATGTCTTTCCAACATATATTGGGGCAGGATGTAGCCAAAAAAATGCTGCAAAGTGCATTGCGGAATCACACAGTCAGCCATGCTTATGTTTTTAGCGGACCGCAGGGAAGCGGACAGATGAACATGGCACAGACCTTTGCCAAGGCTTTATTCTGTGAAAAACAGACGGATGATGCATGTGGCGAGTGCTTGTCATGCCGCAAGGTAGAGCACGGGAATCACCCGGACTTGCACATTGTGGAGCCTGATGGAGCAACGGTTAAAATTGATCAGATTCGCGGGCTTCAACGAATATTTTCATACAAATCTGAAAGCTCCAACCCGAAGGTATATATCATTCGACAGGCGGATACCATGACAGTGCAAGCTGCTAACAGCTTGCTTAAGTTTTTGGAGGAGCCTCAGATTCCCGTGGTCGGTATACTCATTTCAGAGAATGGACAGGCGTTGTTGCCTACGATTCAATCGCGGACACAGCAGGTGCCTTTCCACGCTTTACAGCCGGAAATGATGATGCAGGTGTTAATTGGGGAAGGCTATACGGCAGGACTTGTCCGGTCAGTGGTTCATATGGCTTCAGGACTGGAATCATGTAGAGAAATTCTCCAGCAGAATTGGTTTGCAGAAATTAGAAACGTAGTGTTACAATTAGTGAAGGAGTCCATGAGCCGGGGGAGTTCGTCGATTATTCTGGCTCAACAGAAGATTTTTAAAACTGGACTTTCTGAACACCTGGATATTCTGTTTCATCTGTTTCATTTGTGGTTTAAAGATATGCTTCATTTCCGTTACGGAAGGCACGAAAGCATTGTTTTCATAGATCATTTGGAGTCCGTCTCCAAATTGGCAATCACCCGCAGCACGGAACAATGGGTCTCTTATATGGATTTGGCCGCGAATTGCAGGAAGAAGCTCCGTTTTCACGTCAACGGACAATTATGCGTGGAGCAGCTTCTGATTGGGTTGTCCGATACAAGCGGTTCTATCACCGGCTAACAGGAAGGCGCGCTTGTTCCACTCTGCACAATCCGCGACGCCAGGTTCCCGGTTTGTGCGACAGTGAGACTTCAATTGCGGCCATTCTTACAATGTCGGCTACAAATGAGGTTTAGTGGCATACAAGGGGGTTAATTTTTGTATAGTGTAGTGGGTGTCCGTTTCAAGAAGGCGGGCAAGACTTATTATTTTGATCCGCTGGACCTTCCAGTGGAGAAAGAAAACTGCGTCATAGTAGAGACCGCTCGCGGTATTGAATATGGCAAGGTTGTGGTGGGCAAAAAAGAAGTAAATGATTCGGATGTTGTCCTACCCTTAAAAAAAGTCATTCGTATTGCCGGAGATGATGACGCTCTTGTTGTAGAAGAGAATAAATTGGCGGCCAAGGATGCATTCGGTACGTGTTTAAATAAAATTAAAGACCATAACCTTAAAATGAAGCTGGTAGATGTGGAATTTACATTTGACCGCAATAAGATCATTTTTTATTTTACGGCTGAGGGTCGGGTTGATTTTCGAGAGCTTGTAAAGGATTTGGCCAGCATTTTTCGTACACGAATTGAGCTGCGGCAGATCGGAGTACGGGATGAGGCTAAAATGCTTGGTGGAATCGGACCTTGCGGACGTATTCTGTGTTGTTCCTCATGGCTGGGGGATTTTGACCCGGTATCTATTAAGATGGCGAAGGATCAGAGCTTGTCGCTGAATCCGACGAAAATTTCCGGGTTGTGCGGAAGATTGATGTGCTGTCTCAAATTTGAACATGATAACTACGAGAGCATGCGGGAAGAGCTGCCTCAGGTAGGTAAGATGGTTATCACCTCTCTGGGAGAAGGAAAAGTGGTAGGTGTCAATGCAGGCCATCGTACGGTACATGTTCAACTGTTTGAGATCAGTAAGGTCAAGGAACTTCCAATGGACGATGTAGTCGTCAAGTAAACCATTAGGTTGCTTCGGGGTGGAAACTTGGATAAATTAAATGTTTTTGCGCGTATTCACGAAATGGAAACCCAAATGGGACAGTTGCATAGCGATCTGGGTGAATTGAAACTGGCAGTAAAAGAGCTGCTGGAGGAAAATCAACGACTAACGATTGAAAACGAACAGGTGCGCAAGATGCTCAAACGTGAAACCTCTGGAGAAGAAAAGACGGCAAGCAAGCCGAAGCTTCCTCCTCCGATCGTCGTTAAGAATGAAGAGGAGACGGGTGAGGTCGTGGGCGAAGGCTACGACAATCTGGCAAGGCTGTATCATGAAGGATTTCATATATGCAACGTGTATTACGGACATTTGCGAACAGAAGGCGATTGCCTCTTCTGTCTGTCATTTTTGAATAAATAAAAACAAGCCGTAGGAGCAAGATGCCTACGGCTTTTTTGTAAGGAAGTATGAGTAAAAAGCGATTTAGGTTATAGGATAGGAGAGCATTATGTACGAAAATGAAAAGAAGTCTGAACGAATTGATGATCTGCTTTCACATAATCTGCGTATTATTCAGAGTGATGAAGTGTTCAGCTTTTCGATGGATGCGGTCTTGCTGGCACGGTTTGCTGGTATTCCGCTTCAGCGTGGGAAGATTCTCGATTTGTGTACGGGCAATGGGGTTGTTCCCATACTGTTGACGACACGCACCAAAGCATCTATTGAAGGAATTGAGATTCAACCACGCCTGGCAGATATGGCTAGACGGTCTGTCAGTTTGAATGGATTAGAATCTGCAATTGAGATTCGGGAAGGAGACTTGCGTGAGCTGGTTCAAATCACGGGACATGGCGTGTATGATGCGATTACCGTGAATCCTCCCTATATGCCGCTAAATGGTAGCGATATCAAGCTGAATCCTCACCAGGCCATTGCTCGTCATGAAGTGAACTGTACACTGGAAGAAGTCATCCAGGCATGTTCTCGGCTTGTCCGAAATGGGGGGAAAGTATCGATGGTTCATCGCCCACAGCGCCTGGGTGAGATTATATCCTTGATGCGCAGTTATAGCCTAGAACCCAAGCGGATACGTTTTGTTCACCCACGGATTCATATGGAAGCAAATATGGTACTTGTTGAAGCAATGCGTGACGGCAAACCGGAAGTTCGTCTATTACCCCCACTCATTGTATATCAGGAAGATGGGAACTATACTCAGGAAATAAGGGAAATCTATGGAGAAGTAAGCAAGGGGGATTCAGTGTGACAGCAGCTGTACAAAAAAGCTTTAGTAACCGTGAAGAGGAACGGGGAAAGTTATATCTCGTTGCTACCCCGATTGGCAATCTGGACGATATGACCTTTAGGGCAATTAACACCCTAAAGTCATGCAATATTATCGCTGCTGAGGATACGCGACAGACACGCAAATTGCTCACACATTTCGACATCACGCCGGAAATGCTCTTCAGTTATCATGAACATAATAAAGCTGCCAGTGGGCCTGAGCTGATACGTTATATAATAGAAGGAAAAAATTTGGCACTGGTTAGCGATGCAGGTCTACCGGCCATTTCTGATCCTGGTTCGGATCTAGTCAAGCTGGCACTTGAAGCAGAAATCAGTGTTATTCCTATCCCAGGGGCAAATGCTGCACTATCCGCTTTAATTGCCTCAGGACTGGATACAGAGAGGTTTACCTTCGCTGGATTTCCACCAAGGGAGAAAAAGGATCTAGAGAAGTTGTTACAATCATTTCAGGTATCCCATGGCACGATTCTTTTTTATGAGTCGCCCCACCGTATTGTAAAGACATTGACAGTAATAAAGGAAACATTAGGATCACGCAACGTAGTACTTGCCCGTGAACTGACCAAGCTGCATGAGGAATGGGTGCGTGGAACGGTGGAGCAATGTCTTGCAAAACTAGAGGAGAATCCACCGATTGGTGAATATTGTCTGGTCGTTGAGGGGAAAAACGAAGAGGAAGAGGAACAGGAGCGTCAGGCATGGTGGCAGGACTTATCTTTGGAGTCTCACGTCGCGCATTACGAGTCAGAGGGGCTTACGCGCAAGGATGCCATGAAGCGTACAGCTACAGACCGTTCAATTTCCAAGAGGGATGTATACAACGCACTTTTATGAGTACGTGTGTAAACAAAAAAGGGCCTTCCAACGGTTGGGTTCAAACCGTGGAAGGCAACAAGGAGTATATATGAAAAAGGTTAGAATTAACAATCTCTGATAAGTCTATTATATACTAAAATTCTCAGTTTGTCACAGGTGTTGGGATTTCGGAAATGCAATCTTGGCAAACAATTTTCCCTTTGAAGTAAATTACGTTCTCAGCATTGCCGCAGAAGATACAAGCAGGCTCGTATTTTTTAAGCATGATGCGCTCACCATCAACGTAAATTTCCAAAGCGTCTTTCTCTCCGATTCCCAGGGTACGGCGCAATTCGATTGGAATAACAACACGTCCGAGCTCGTCAACTTTTCTTACAATACCAGTGGATTTCATCATAATAAATCAGGCTCCTCTCGCCGTTTAAAATAATATAAGTGTCATCATTCGACAAAATTTTCTCTTTTCTGATATTTACTATACCAACGATTCCCAAAACAGTCAACCTTAAAAAAGTAGTAACAGCCTAATTATGCAAAAGTATTTAGAACAAAGAGCTTTATTCATGTGAATTACCTTATTTTACGGATGATTTGTCTTGTGTGTCGATTTGGAAATGTCGAAAAGTGATAATTCGACATATTACGACAAACAATGTCGAATAAGGGAGGGCGTTTAGGATTTTATTGTATTTTAATCCATTATTCCGAATATTAAAGGAGCTGATATCTTGCACCAGCCACTCAGTGAAGAAAAAGTTTTTAAGGACCCGGTACATAATTACATCCATGTTCAGGATACTGCGATATGGCGATTGATCAATACGCCGGAGTTCCAACGTTTACGACGCATTCGGCAGTTAGGCACATCTTATCTGACGTTTCATGGAGCGGAGCATAGCCGGTTTTCACATTCACTGGGCGTATACGAGATTACGAGACGCATCATTTCCCAATTTGAACGTGGAGACTTTCCCGACTGGCCAAAGGAAGAAAGACTGGTTGCTCTGTGTGCTGCTTTGTTGCACGATGTGGGGCACGGTCCATTTTCTCATTCCATTGAAGAAGCCTTTCATATGAACCATGAGGATTGGACATGCCGCATTGTACTGGGCGACACGAAGATTAACGCTGTGCTACGGCAAGTGGATGAGATGCTGCCCCACAAAGTCGCGGCGGTTATAGCCAAAACGTATGATAAGCCGATTGTTGTCAACCTGGTAACAAGTCCGCTCGATGCTGACCGTATGGATTATTTGTTGCGGGATGCTCATTCGACAGGTGTTAACTACGGAACGATTGATTTGGATCGTATTTTACGTTTGTTGCGTCCTCATAATGGGAGAATTGTCGTAAAAGAGTCGGGTATGCATGCTGTAGAGGATTATCTAATGTCACGCTATCAGATGTACTGGCAAATTTATTTCCATCCTGTAACACGCAGCTCGGAAATCCTGTTACGTAAAATTTTTAAGAGAGCAAAGGAATTGTTCAAAAACAGATATGAGTTTGGTTTTCTGCTTGATCCGCTGCCCGATCTGTTAAAAGGAGAACTAACAGTGGAGCAGTATTTGATGCTGGATGAGTCTTTGATTCAGACGGTATTTGGCCAATGGAAACGAGAAAAGGATGAAATTTTAAGTGATTTGAGTAGCCGTTTTATGGATCGTAGATTGTATAAATATGTAGAGATTGAAAATATGGATACAGATACCGTTGACCATATTCGAGAGGCTTTGAAAGAGGCTGGATTGCATCCTGAATATGATCTTGAAATTGATTTTCCAACAGATCTTCCTTATGATGTGTTTCGGCAGGGCGGCTCGACGGACAACCAGATTTTACTGCTTGGACGTCAGGGCGAGGTGCGGGAAATATCCGAAGTTTCGGAAATTGTGCGCTCAATAAGTGGCATTCACCGAGGAAAATATCACATGTATTTTCCCCAAAATAAATTGAACGGGGTAAAAGACAGGCTTCCTGCCGAAATAAGGAATTATTTTGTCAAACAATAGACAAATATATAGAAATGTAAGTAAAAAAAGGAGATGAAAACCTTGGATTTATTCGACACTCATACTCACCTGGATGCGCCACAATTTGACGAAGACCGTGAAGAAGTTATATCACGTGCTGTCGAATCAGGAGTAACACGGATGATCAATATCGGATTTAATCGTGAGACCATTCCATCCACCATGAAGCTGGCTGAGACGTATGATTTTATTTATGCGGCCGTTGGATGGCATCCGCAGGATGCTATTACAATGCAGGAGGGGGATTTAGAATGGATTGCATCGTTATGCAGTCATAAAAAGGTTGTAGCGATCGGAGAGATCGGTCTGGATTACTATTGGGATACATCACCAAAGGATGTACAGCAGCGGGTGCTTCGAAACCAAATTGGTCTGGCACGTGAGCTCAACATGCCAATTGTTATCCATAACCGGGATGCGCATGAAGATATTGTGAGAATTTTACGTGAGGAAAAGGCGAGCGAGATTGGCGGAGTCATGCACTCCTTTTCTGGGAGCTGGGAGACCGCTAAAATGGTGCTTGATATGGGCTTTCACCTTTCCTTTGGCGGGCCCATAACGTTCAAAAATGCCAAGCAGCCAAAAGAGGTACTGGCCCAGGTTCCGCTGGATCGTCTGCTGATTGAAACGGACGCGCCATACTTGACGCCTCATCCGTTTCGTGGGAAGCGAAATGAGTCGGCCCATGTGAGATTGGTGGCAGAGGCAGCTGCCCAAATTAAGGGAATTACGGTGGAGGAATTGGTATCCATTACGACCCGAAATGCTTTGGAACGATTTGACATTCAGTGAAAAAGCGAAGAAATCAATCAAAATAAAGAGATAGACGGAGCTAATTATGATTTTGTTGCAGGAAACTCAAGAATATTACAATTTTTTAACCGAATATTTTAAAAAATGTACTTGAAACCTGCTTTACAACATGCATGGAAACAGGATATCATCTTTTCAGTGAATTGTTGTTGAGTGTAAACATCAACAAATCATTTCATGAACCAGTCTCGCTGAGTCCCTTTTGCAGGGAACGGGGGAACCGATATGGCTTACAGTACGTCCGGCGTATGTGCAAGAGAGAATGTCTCTTCAGCAGCCGGCTCAACCGAAATTCATTTCCCGAATGGGATGAACAGGTAGAGAAGCCGTATTTCGATTTCTTTCTGGGTCTTCGGGGTGAATGTGAAGGCGACCGCCATGAGCGGTTGACCTAAGCTAGGGCGACTCTCTACGTCCGAACCCGACAGCTAACCCCGTAAGCGTAACAAGAGAGAAGCCATCTCGTGCATGAGTTTTCCCGCATATTCACACATGTCGGAAGCCACGAAAGAGCTCTCTAGTCTCTTTCTTTGGCTTTTTTTGTTGTGAATAAAAGAAAATCTGTCATCATACTGTGGTTAAACAGGGGAGGACAGCATGCCGCGAAGACGGGTACATGGTGCAGGACAGTCGCAGTACGGGCTTGTCTTGTAGAAAATCTGTTATAGTCACGTCAACGATCAACTATGTCTTACTCCAGACGGCGGGCTATGTAAGGAGGACGGAGGAAATGGGCATTTTCCGAAAAGAGGAGACCCATGAGTCACGCTCATCCAGCATGTCTTACGTATTACGTTGGAAGCAAGAGAATGTGCGCCAGGCTGCTTTGGTTGCTATTTTTCTAATCGCACTAACGATTATGATTTCAATTCTGATGTACACGCAATCTAAAAAACAAGTCTTTTTTGTCATCGATGGTAAGGCATCTGCGGTAGAAACCCGGGAATCCAAGCTCCAAGATTTGCTCAATGAGCATTCTATTTCACTTCAGCCGCATGATACAATTTCCATGCCGCTAAATGGGGCAGTTCAGGATGGGGATCGCGTAGTCATTAAACGTGCCAATCAGGTTAAAGTATCCTCAGGCAATAAGACGAAAAAGCTGTACACAACAGAAAATACAGTAGAGGGTGCCATTCGCACTTCGGGCTATAAATTATCATCAACGGATAAAGTTTACCCTGCGTTGGATGCCTCTGTTTCAGCTAACATGGACATAAAAATCGTCCGTGTGAAGAAACAGCAGGTCGAACAGAAAAAACAAGTGCCTTATCAGGTCATCAAAACGGCAGATCCAAGTCTCTATAAAGGCGATAATCGAGTCATTCAAAGTGGCAAATCGGGTGTGGTAGTCCAGCATGTTCAAAAGGTATACCATGATGGAAAATTGGTATCCAAACAGCTGGTCAACAAGGAAGTCGCACAGAATCGTGTGGATAAGGTAATTGCGGTAGGAACGAAGAAGAAACCGGTCGTTCTAGCTGCTTCCATCGGCCCTAAAGATGCGGTTAAGGCTACAAAGGTTAGTTCGGGCAGTGCTGTCCGTAAAGCAGGTATTAATTTTAATTATAGAAAAGTTTTACAAAATGTCTCCATGACGGCGTATTCCGCACAGGAGCCAGGTATCGGTACACGTACCGCCTCCGGCACGCGTGTCACGGAAGGACGCACCATCGCTGTCGATCCGAGTGTAATTCCAATCGGGTGGTGGGTGTATATTGAAGGGGTGGGCTTCCGCCGTGCGGAGGATACCGGTGGCGCGATTAAAGGCCACAAAATCGATGTGTATTATGAGAGTTTGAGCCGGGCCAACCAATTTGGTCGTAAGCACGGTAAAACCGTATATGTTATCGGACCTGTAAAACCGGAAATCAACTAAAACAGGTTGTGTATGTTGAGGACAATGCGATAGTATTAACAACATAGTTATGCCATGCTAAGAAGAGGATACCCTCTTCTTATTTTGTTTTCAAAAGCAGGGAAAGATAAATATATGTTGCTGTGTAGCAGTGGAGGGAAACGAAGATGATCAAGGAAGTGATCGTGGTGGAAGGCCGGGATGATACGGTAGCCATTCGCCGTGCTGTCGAAGCAGATACGATAGAAACTGGCGGTTCAGCCATTAATAAAATGACGCTGCGAAAAATTGCATTGGCGCAGGAACGGCGGGGGGTCATTATTTTAACTGATCCCGATCATGCAGGGGAGCGTATCCGTAAAATCATCGCCTCCAAGGTACCCGGCTGCAAGCAGGCTTTTATACCTGAGGCAGAGGCGACGCGCAAAGGGGATATTGGCGTAGAGAATGCCTCCCCGGAAGCCATCAGGCACGCTCTCGCGCGGGTACATACGACAGTGGAAGGTGCCGAACCGCTGATTGAATGGGCGGACCTGATTGACGCTGGACTTATTACCCATCCCAATGCTGCTGCACGCCGTATGGCCTTGGGGAATGTACTGGGTATTGGCTATTGTAACGGAAAGCAGCTACATAAGCGGCTCTCTGTATTTCAGATCAGCCGTGAGGAATTTGCCAGTGCGCTGGCACAAATCGAAAGTGAAGGATTGTGATATCCGTATGACAGGGATTCAAGATATAGCAACACCGCGGCGTACGAAGGAAATTATTCAAAAGCACGGTTTTTCGTTCAAAAAGAGCTTGGGACAAAACTTTCTGATTGATCAAAATATTCTGAGCAAGATCGTAAATGCTGCCGGTTTGGATGATACAAAGGGTGCGCTTGAGATCGGTCCGGGGATTGGAGCTTTGACTGAAAAATTGGCGCAATCGGCTAATGCAGTTACCGCTGTCGAGATTGATCAGCGGCTGCTGCCCATTCTTGAAGAAGTGCTGGCCCCTTACGATCACGTAAAGGTTCGTCATGGAGACGTATTGAAGCTGGATTTGCGTGAGGTGTTCGCAGTCGATTTTGCAGACGTGAGCAAAGTGAGTGTCGTCGCTAATCTGCCGTATTACGTCACTACACCGATTCTGATGCGTCTTCTGGAGGACAAGCTTCCTTTGGAGAATATCGTCGTTATGATTCAAAAGGAGGTGGCTGAGCGCATGGCTGCGTCTCCTGGTACGAAGGATTACGGCAGCTTAAGCATAGCCGTGCAATATTACAGCGAGCCTGAGTTAGTCTGTACGGTGCCGAATACAGTATTTATTCCTCAGCCGAATGTTGATTCGGCAGTTATTCGGCTGCGTGTACGAGAAGTTCCTCCGGTGGAAGTGGTGAACGAGAAGCATTTCTTTGAAGTGGTTCATGCCGCCTTTGCTCAACGTCGTAAAACCATTTCAAATAACCTAAAAAGCCGCTTCTTCACTAAAGAGAACAGGGACACGCTGGAGCCGCTGTTGCAACAAGCTGGTATTGAGCCTTCCCGTCGAGGGGAAACGCTGAGTATCGAGGAATTTGCGCGTCTCAGCGCCGTGCTGTTAGAGGCTGGAATATCCTAAATTGGAACCAAACTGTGCATTCACCCATACGATATAGGAGGGGTGATACAGTGTGATGAGTTTAGGAGACTTGGTCGTTCGGAAATCGTACGGCGGTGATGTCACGTTTCGCGTTGAGGACATCCAGCGGGATAAAGCGATCATTAAGGGGACGGAATTTCGGCTACTGGCTGATTCCCCGGTGAACGATTTGGTCAGAGTGCCGGCAGACCAGGTTAGCGGTAAGACTCAACAGGCCCACATTAAGGCCGGGGAGTCTCTTAATCTTTTGCAACGGGCACGCCAGCAGCAAGCTGCCCGTAGCCAGGCGGCTCTGATTGGAGAGTGGAGTGATCCGGTGGAGTCAACGTATTTTGAAATGCCAGGAAAGGTTCTTCATCTGGATGGAGACCCTGGCTATTTAAGGAAATGTCTCAGTCTATATGAACAGCTCCGTGTTCCCGCAGAGGGACATCACGTTCACGAATCGGCAATGGCGGATACGTTATACCGACTGCTTCCCCGCATTCGTCCTGATATTGTAGTCATCACTGGACATGATGGTGTGCTAAAGCAACCGCAGCCTTATGATTTGTACAGCTTGAAAAGCTACAAGAATTCGCAAAATTTTGTGGCAGCGATTCAGGTAGCGAGACAATATGAGCGTCATCTGGATTCACTGACAATTGTAGCGGGTGCGTGCCAGTCCCATTTTGAGGCGCTGCTACGTGCTGGAGCCAACTTTGCCAGTTCCCCAGGGCGTATCTTGATTCACGCTCTGGACCCCGTTTACGTGGCTGCCAAGGCCGCATTTACTTCAATCCGTGATACGGTCAATATGGGAGACTTGTTTCACCAGACCATCAGTGGCAGCCGCGGAGTGGGTGGAATTGAAACAAGGGGAAGCTACCGCATCGGTTTGCCGAAGCTTGAAAATTTGTCAACGCTTAAAGTAACGCCTTCAGCGATCTGAGATTCAAATGTGCCTAATAGGATTTATCTGAACAAAAGCCTCTTTTTAGAGGCTTTTTGTCATTTTTTATGTATATTATTCCTGTTCGCAAAAAATTAAATTGACAACTTATTTTTCGTGTTGTTATAATATTTAGCTTGATTTGACAATCCCTCTAAAATTCGTTATAATGGACAAGGAAAGAGGTGGTCGTTAGGCAATGGCTAAAAATACGCTGTTGGAAATCAAACGCAGTCTCGACGCACATGTAGGGCAAAAGATTTTGCTGCGGGCTAACGGCGGACGCCGTAAGACCGTCGAACGAACTGGTGTCTTGGAAGAAACGTACCCTTCTGTTTTTATCGTCAAGCTGGATCAGGAGCAACAGACGTTTAAACGTGTCTCCTACAGCTATGCTGACATTCTTACCGAGTCGGTGGAGGTCAGTGTATATGATCCCGACTCTCACACAAGTGTAGTCGAATATTTCGAAACACCTTAATTCTTTTTTACGTGATTTATACCAGCTTTGCAGGTTTAACGGCGACCTCGTCATTTTTAATGGCGGGGTCGTTTTGTATTTGCAGAGCAGGATGAAGCATGATATCTCTGCACATACTAAGGCGGGAATGATCTTCCTTATTCCATTGCCGAAGGAGGCGTATGCATGAGCCGAAGAAGACGGAGTGTTATGTCGGAAGAGCTAAAGTACGAACTAGCCAAAGATCTTGGGTTTTACGACACGGTCAAGGAAGAAGGCTGGGGAGGCATTAAAGCCAAGGATGCGGGCAATATGGTCAAGCGGGCCATTCAGCTTGCGGAGCAGGCGGCTTCTCGCAAATCGTAGCTCTCGGTGGTGCTGATGAAAAGCGGGGATATCCGGGGTCATACCAGGGCATCTCCGCTTTTTTGAGCCTCATGACTTGACAGGCTGAGTCTGATATAATATGTTAAGCTGTCTTGAGGGAAAAGTTGAAGGTGGGTGAACGCCTTGAAAATATATGAAAAAGCACCGGCGAAAATTAATTTAATGCTTGATGTTCTACGTAAGCGGGATGATGGTTATCACGAGGTCGAAATGATCATGACTATGGTTGATCTATCCGACCGATTGACGATGTCTGAGTTACCGCGTGATACCATTATCATTTCAAGTCAAGCCGGGTACATACCATTGGATGAAAAGAACTTGGCTTTTCAGGCTGCGCGTCTGATCAAAGAACGTTATAACGTGTCTACAGGCGTCCATATCCATCTGGATAAGCATATCCCGGTGGCTGCAGGATTAGCAGGCGGAAGCAGCGATGCTGCTGCAGCATTGCGTGGACTGAACAAGCTGTGGAAACTCGGTATCTCGGATGCGGAATTAAGGGTACTGGGTGCTGAATTGGGTTCAGACGTACCTTTCTGCATTACAGGGGGCACAGCTTTAGCGAGCGGGCGCGGAGAACTGCTCAAGCCACTGCCGAATCCGCCACAATGCTGGGTGATTCTCGCCAAGCCGCCGATTAATGTTTCGACGGCTGAAGTGTATGGTCGTGTCAAAGCGGATCAGATTACGCACCACCCGTCTGCCCGGCAGATGGAACAGGCGATTCGTAACGCTTCTTTTACCGATGTATGCAACGCCCTGGGTAATGTACTGGAGGATGTGACATTAAAGCTGTATCCAGAAGTGGAGCATCTTAAAAACTCCATGATCCGTTTAGGAGCAGATGGCGTGCTGATGTCAGGCAGTGGACCTACAGTGTTCGGGTTGGTATCTAAGGAAGCCAAAGTGCCACGGATCTATAACGGACTAAGAGGCTTTTGTAAAGATGTATACGCAGTACGACTTTTGACCTGATTTTAGATATTTTCTTCATATTATAGTGGTAATTGTTGTACAAATACGTACGAAGATGATATATTTACTATTAAATATTCGGATTTTACTATATCACTTACATTCCGCCAGCAACCGGCCAGTCCGCCGGTGCTTTATTGTACGAAGCGGGCGGCAGGAGAATAGATCGCGAGGAATTGTTGTGAAAAAACTTAAAAGAAGCTCACGATTGGTGGAAATGACACAATTTTTGTTGTCACGGCCGCATACATTGGTGCCTCTTACTCATTTTGCAGATCGATACGGGGCAGCTAAGTCGTCGATAAGCGAGGATCTAGCTATTATCAAAGAAGTATTTGAGGATGAGGGTACTGGCGAGCTTCTGACACTGGCGGGAGCAGCAGGGGGCGTCAAGTTGATCCCACGGCTCTCCAAGCAGCATGCGCTTGCGTTTGCGAACGACTTGTGCGCGCAGCTGGAGCAGCCTGATCGCATATTACCGGGAGGGTACCTATATTTATCCGATTTGCTGGGCCAACCAGCGATGATGAACGAAGCAGGTAAAATATTTGCGACCGCTTTTGCCGATCGTCAGATTGATGTGGTTATGACTGTAGAGACGAAGGGCATTCCGCTTGCATATGCAACCGGAGCACAGCTTAATTTGCCAGTCGTGCTTGTACGACGTGACCATCAGGTGACAGAAGGCTCAGCTGTAAGTATTAATTATGTTTCTGGATCACAAAAGAGCCTGCATACGATGTCTTTATCCAGACGTGCAATGCGAGAGAAATCGCGTGTGCTCATCGTAGATGACTTTATGAAGGCTGGCGGCACGATACAAGGAATGG
Source organism: Paenibacillus sp. ALE2 (assembly GCF_054113385.1). Taxonomy (NCBI): domain Bacteria; kingdom Bacillati; phylum Bacillota; class Bacilli; order Caryophanales; family Paenibacillaceae; genus Paenibacillus; species Paenibacillus sp. ALE2. The sequence continues at coordinate 1,547,817 of NZ_CM134213.1, read as the reverse complement.
TCGACTTGTTAGCAGAGTTTGATGCTGAGGTAGCTGGTGTCGGTGTGCTGGTAGAGTCGGGCGAGGTGGAGAATGAAGAGCGCCTGTTGCACGATTATATTTCACTGGCAAATCTGACTGCAGTCGATTCTCGAAGCAAGCAAATTACAGTCAAGCTGGGTAATTATTTTGATGAGTTAACAGGGCAGTAAATTGTCACAATTCATCATAAAATACCTAAATATGTCGAAAAGAAATCTTTTCAAAAAAATTACCTGAATTTAGGATACGAATTGTCCAAAAAAAGAAGGAATTCGAAATGCTGTGTGGAATGTATACACCAAGTCCTATTTGGAAAAAGGTGGTGAAACACACATGCAGATTACGGATGTTAGACTCCGCCGAGTGAACTCAGAAGGAAGAATGAAGGCGATTGCATCCATTACAATTGATAACGAGTTTGTTGTTCATGACATCCGAGTTATCGACGGTAACAACGGGATGTTCGTAGCTATGCCAAGCAAACGAACCCCTGACGGAGAGTTTCGCGATATCGCTCACCCGATATCTTCAGGAACTCGTGAAAAGATTCAAGCTGCCGTATTGACTGAGTACGAACGTGCAGCTGTTGATGAAGAAGTTGCTATTGAAGAAGGCGCTTAATTCGCCTAAAGCAGGATTGGGGTACAAAAGAAAAAGAGAGCCACTAACTGTGGCTCTCTTTTCTTTTTGTCTGGAATGAGATATATTCTTTAGTGAGTTAACAGTCAGTTTTAAGGCAACTTGGAGCCATCCGGGCTGCCGAAGCGGCTTTTTCATAAGACAGGGACTAGGCAGCGATGCGTCCTGGGGATGAACGTCCAGCACAAGCTGGCCTGAAAAAATAGCCATTAACCAAAGGTTCGCCGTTATTTTTCAGGAGGATTGTGAAAAGTTAAGCAAAATCTGATCTGGGAATTAACGTTTTAGCCGAGGGGTAACTGTTATTTTCAGGATAGGAGGTTGGACTTGTTGGAAAGGTTGGCAGTCATTCTTGCCGCAGGGCAGGGAAAACGTATGAAATCCAAATTATATAAAGTTCTGCATCCGGTGTGCGGAAAACCGATGGTCGGACATGTGGTCGACACGGTTCGTGCAATCGGTGTGTCCCGCAGTGTAGTCGTCGTGGGTCACGGAGCAGAGGCGGTACAGTCTTATTTGGGACCGTCGGCAGAATATGCGCTTCAGGCAGAGCAGCTGGGAACGGGCCATGCTGTCAAGCAAGCCAAGGACCTGCTCGGTCAGGAGCTGGGCACCACAATTGTCATTTGTGGAGATACTCCGTTGATCACAGCCGAAACGCTGGAAGGTTTGGTGCAACTTCATGAAAGCCGCGGAGCGGCTGCAACGATTCTGACCGCCGAGTTGGACGACCCGAAAGGATATGGACGAGTTATTCGTGATACTTCCGGGGCCGTGCTTAAGATCGTGGAACAGAAGGATTGTTCACCTGAGGAAGATGCTGTCCGTGAGATTAACACAGGAACGTATTGTTTTGACAATGCCAAGTTATTTGCAGCGCTGGACAAGGTAACGAACGCCAATGCACAGCAGGAATACTACCTGACCGATGTCATTGGTATTTTGCATGGCGAAGGTGAGAAGGTTGAGGCGTATTTGACAGATGACGTGTCGGAATCTATCGGTGTAAACGACAGAGTTGCTTTGTCGGTTGCTGAAGGCTATATGCGCGAGCGTATCGTTCGCAAACATATGCTGAATGGTGTCACCGTCATTGATCCGTCTTCTACCTACATCGGGAGCGATGTTGTCATTGGTTCCGATACAGTATTGCACCCGAATACATGGCTGCATGGTCAAACACAAATCGGAGAAGATTGTGTGATTGGTCCGCAGGCAGAGATCCAGAATACAATTATCCACTCAGGAGCAACAGTGAAACATTCGGTGTTGAACGAAGCGGAAGTGGGAAGCAGTACATCTGTAGGTCCGTTTGCTTATCTGCGTCCAGGCGCGAAGCTTGGCGAACATGTGAAGATTGGTGATTTTGTAGAGGTGAAAAATGCGACCATTGGAGATCATTCCAAGGTGTCTCATTTGAGCTATGTCGGTGATGCCAAGGTGGGTACAAACGTAAATATTGGCTGCGGGGCAATAACGGTTAATTATGATGGATATAATAAATCCATTACAGAAATTGAAGACGATGCCTTTATTGGCAGCAATGTGAATCTGATCGCCCCGATTAAGATTGGAAAAGGTGCTTATGTTGTCGCAGGCTCCACTGTAACACATGCTGTCCCTGATAACGACCTGGCCATTGCCAGACCACGTCAAGAGAACAAAGCCGGATATGCGGACAAAATCCGCGCGCGTGCCAAAGCAAAGAAAAAAAGATCGGAATGACCTTAATCAGCAAGCTGTTGAATCTGTAATGAATGAACCAGCACGGAGGGTTTCTATTAATGACTTATTGCGATTCCAAACTCAAAATATTTACTTGTAACTCCAATCCGAAGTTAGCCCACCAGATTGCGGACTACATCGGAATCCCAATGGGGGAATCCCATACCACATCGTTTAGTGACGGTGAAATTCAGGTTAAGCTGTCGGAAAGTGTTCGCGGCTGCCATGTGTATATTGTACAGTCCACTTGTCTGCCAGTTAACGACAACTTGATGGAGTTATTGGTTATGATTGATGCACTTAAACGCGCTTCTGCCAAAAGTATCAATGTTGTTATGCCATATTACGGTTATGCTCGTCAGGATCGTAAGGCTCGTTCGCGTGATCCAATCACGGCGAAACTTGTCGCTAACTTGATTGAAAAGGCGGGGGCTCACCGCGTAATCAGTATGGATTTGCATGCGATGCAGATTCAGGGATTCTTTGATATTCCAGTTGATCATATGCTGGGAGCGCCAATTCTGGCCCAATATTTCCGTTCCAAGCAAATTGAGAACCCGATTGTCGTTTCACCCGATCATGGTGGGGTTGTTCGTGCGCGCAAGCTGGCGGACTTCCTGAGTGCGCCGCTCGCTATTATTGATAAGCGTCGTCCAGAGCCAAATGTCAGTGAAGTGATGAATATCATCGGGAACATTGAGGGTAAGACGGCTATTTTAATTGATGATATCATTGATACAGCCGGAACGATTGTATTGGGTGCAAATGCGCTTAAGGAAGGCGGCGTAAAAGATGTGTATGCATGTTGTACACATGCCGTGCTGTCCGGTCCTGCGATGGAAAGACTGGAGAATTCGCCATTAAAAGAGGTGGTTGTGACGGATACGATCCCGATCGTTCACCCAAATCCGACAAGCAAGCTGAAGGTACTGTCTGTGGCTCCATTAATGGGAGAAGCCATCATCCGTGTGCATGAAGAATTGTCGATCAGCAAACTGTTTGAAATCGAATAAGCGCTGGCTCATTAAAAAAGGGGTTGCTTTTTCCATATGGAAAAGGTAACCCCTATCAGCATGTCAGGCTAAAAGCCTGGCCGAGATATGAATGTGAAGCGTTGACGATTGTATAGTGTGTCCTCGATTTCGACGAAATGCTCATTAAAACGCGCAACGATGCCAATTTGAACATGTACATTCCCGTCATAAATTTGGACAGGAACGGAATGTTTTAAATGATATAGAAAATGGCTGTCATATAAGAGGATATCACCTTGATTGAGCATATCGGCACGCACCTTCCTGTTCACTAAAACTATTTTACCAAAAAATCAAGACTTCGAAAGAGGTGTCAAGGCTAATGAAGTGGATTGTAGGATTGGGCAACCCCGGTCCCCAATACGAGAAAACGAGACATAATGTCGGATTTATGGCCTTAGATGCACTTGCCTCACGCCATAATATCCAGATTACCCAAAGCAAATGTAAGGCATTAATTGGTGAGGGGCACATTGGTGGCGTGAAAACGGTATTGATTAAGCCTATGACATATATGAATCTCTCAGGCGAGTCTCTACGTGCATACATGGACTACTATAAGGCCGATATGGAAGATCTGATTGTCGTTTACGATGATCTGGATACAGAGGTCGGTAAAATAAGACTGCGTTATCAAGGTAGCGCAGGCGGTCATAATGGCATTAAATCGATCATTCAGCATACAGGGACGCAATCCTTCAACCGGATTCGCATGGGCATTTCCCGCCCAGAGCCTGGACATGCTATTGTCGATTATGTTTTGGGCACCTTTCCAAAGAAGGAAAAGGAACTATTGACCGGAATGATAGAAGATACGTGCAACGCTTTAGAATACAGTCTGAATCATCCGTTTGAGCGGACGATGGCTGAATTCAACAAGTAAGTTCTGACGTAGGTAGACGGGCTTAAATGGGAGATTGTTGGACATACTGAAAGGTATAGAAAACTTTCAGGAGGCATATACATTACATGGTTGTTAATTATGTATGCAGACATTGTCGAACTTTCTTAGGGCGAATTGACTCCGCTGCAATAACCGAAGAAAGGTTGGGCTTCCATTCCTTGACCCCTGCTGAACGTAGAGATATAATAGCGTATAATTCGGGTGGTGAGGTGACCGTTAAGGTCATTTGCGAGCATTGCAGTCAGGCACTGGAGAATAATCCGGAGCTAAGTCTGCTCGTAAACCCGCTCCAATAACAGGTATTCAACTGGTCTGATGTACCAGCTTGAGAGGTGAAGCGGCAATTCCGCTTATGGAGCCTTGGCAGCATTGCTGAGGCTTCTTTTTCGGTTTACATGTAACTATTTATAAGCATAAAGGGGTGCCTTTTTTGTTACAAGCACTTATTCAGGCTTTTACGAAGGATGCTGATTATGCATCCATTGCGGCAGGTATTTCCTCAGGCATGAAGGAACAGCTGATATCAGGCTTGTCAGGCTCTTCAAGACAGGTCCTGATGGCCGCACTTGCTGAAGATACTGGACGACCGTTAATGGTCATGACGCACAATATGTTTGCCGCTCAAAAGATAGCAGATGATTTGCAGGAAGCGCTTTCTCCTGATCAAGTTTTATTGTATCCAGCTAACGAGTTGGTAGCTGCTGAAGCAGCCATATCCAGTCCAGAAACGTTATCCCAACGAATTGATGTATTGATCCGATGTGCCCAGGGTTTTCGTGGGGTTGTTGTCGTGCCGTTTTCTGGAGTCCGGCGTCTACTACCAATCCCGGAAACATGGCGTGAGGCTCGTGTTGAGCTGAAAGAGGGAGAAACGATTCAGCTGGAAGCATTTTTGCTGCATATGGTGGAGATGGGATACCAGCGTGTAGAGCGTGTTGAATCCCGCGGGGAGATGAGTGTACGCGGGGGAATTGTTGATTTTTATCCAATGACAACCCGTTGGGGCTATCGTGTGGAGTTGTTTGATGATGAAATTGACTCCATTCGTATGTTTGATCCGCAAGATCAGCGTTCGGTGGAAAAGGTACAGGAAGTTACTGTAACGCCATGTAAGGAAGTTATTGCAAGCCACCAGCGTATGGATCAAGCTGCTGATGCCGCTGCTCTGTTGTTGGAGGAACAGCTGGACAAAATGACAGATCGTCAGGCTAAGCAGCATCTGAAAGAGGAAATTCATCGTGAAATTGAGCTGCTGCGGGAGCATGTGTATTTTGACGAAATCTATAAATATATCTCCCTGCTGTATCCTGAACGCAAAACCTTGGCTGATTATATGCCGGAAGATACGATTCTAATCATTGATGAACCAGCACGGATGCTAGAAACAGCCAGGCAGCTAGAGCGGGATGAGTCTGAATGGAATTTGCATTTGCTTCAAAACGGTAAAACTCTACCGCAACTGGAGCTATCGGATAACTCGGATAATCTGCTGTATAATCGGAGATTTCAAACGCTGTTCCTGTCGATCTTTCTTCGCCAGGTTCCGCATACACAGCCGCAAAATATTTTGAATTTCATCTGCCGTGGCATGCAGGATTTCCACGGTCAAATGAATGTACTCAAGGCAGAGATGGATCGTTGGCGCAAGGCAGGCACACAGGTTATGATGCTGGCGAGCGGAGATGAACGTCTGGATCGGATGCGGCGAGTGCTTCAAGACTACGGTATTGATGAGCCGACGATGGCGATTGGTAATCTGCAAAGCGGTTTTGAGATGCCGTCTATTCATCTGGCGGTGATTACCGAGGGTGAGATGTTCTCCCAGAAGCAGCGGAAAGCACGTAAGCAGGGGCGACATGTAGACAATGCAGAGCGGATTAAGAGCTATAGCGAGCTGAAGGTGGGCGATTATGTCGTACACCAAAATCACGGAATCGGGAAGTACATGGGAATCGGTACGCTGGAGGTTGGCGGTATCCATAAGGATTACATGCATATCCTCTATGCTGGCGGAGATAAGCTGTCTGTACCGATTGAACAAATTGATCTGATTCAGAAGTATGTGGGCTCCGAGGACAAGGAACCCAAGATTTACAAACTGGGCGGCAATGAGTGGACACGTGTTAAAAGTAAGGTGCGCAGCTCGGTTCAGGACATCGCAGATGACTTGATCAAGCTATATGCGGAAAGACAGTCAGCACCAGGCTTTGCTTTTGAAAAGGATTCACCAGAACAGCAGGAATTTGAGGATATGTTCCCATATGATGAGACACGTGACCAGATTCGGGCTATTGAAGAAATTAAAAAGGACATGGAGCAGAGTCGTCCGATGGATCGTTTGCTGTGCGGTGACGTAGGCTACGGCAAGACTGAGGTGGCTATTCGTGCTGCTTTTAAGTCTGCTATTGAGGGCAAACAAGTGGCTGTGTTGGTACCGACGACGATTTTGGCACAACAGCACTATGAGACTTTCCGTGAGCGCTTTTCCGGGTATCCGTTCAATATTCAGGTATTGAGCCGTTTCCGCTCGCGCAAAGAGCAGAATGAGACGACCAAGGGAGTTCGACAAGGTACGGTGGATATTGTCATTGGTACTCACCGTCTACTTTCCCAGGATCTGGTGTTCAAGGATCTGGGGCTGCTTATTGTCGATGAGGAGCAACGTTTTGGCGTAACGCACAAAGAAAAGCTGAAAAAACTGAAAACGAATGTAGACGTGTTGACACTAACGGCTACACCTATTCCCCGTACGCTGCATATGTCCATGCTGGGTGTACGTGATTTGTCAGTTATTGAGACGCCACCAGAAAACCGTTTTCCAGTGCAGACCTATGTAGTTGAGCATAGCCAGACTCTAGTTCGCGAGGCCATTGAACGCGAGATGGCACGTGGAGGACAGGTGTACTACCTGTATAATCGCGTACAGGGGATTCAGGAGATGGCTGCCGAGATCAATGCACTTGTCCCAGACGCCAAGGTGGGCGTAGGTCACGGACAGATGTCTGAAACGGAACTGGAGAAAACCATTTTGGATTTCCTAGATGGTGAATATGATGTACTGGTTAGCACGAGCATTATCGAAACCGGTGTGGATATCCCCAATGTGAATACACTCATTGTGCATGATGCTGATAAAATGGGGCTCTCCCAGCTTTATCAGCTGCGTGGGCGTGTAGGCCGTTCCAATCGGATTGCCTATGCTTATTTCACGTACCAGCGAGATAAGGTGCTTACAGAGGTGGCGGAGAAGCGGCTTCAGTCTATCAAAGAATTTACGGAGTTGGGTTCTGGGTTCAAGATTGCAATGCGTGATTTGTCCATCCGTGGAGCGGGTAACTTACTTGGCGCCGAGCAGCACGGATTCATCGCTTCCGTTGGTTTTGACCTTTACTCGCAAATGCTGGCTGAGGAAATCAACAAACGTAAAGTCAGTGTGCTTGGAGAAGAGGATCAAACCAACCGGAATTGGAGTACATCGATTGATTTGGGTGTCGATGCTTACCTGCCGGGAGATTATATTTATGACAGCATCCAGAAGATTGAGATTTATAAGAAGGTTGCAGCGGTCAGTACCTTTGATGAGGCTTCCGAACTGGAGGACGAACTGGTCGACCGATTTGGCGATCTGCCAGAGGCTGTTCGTCATTTGCTTGCCGTGGCTCGTCTTAAAGTATATGGACGGATGTATGGAATCGAGTCCATTGTGCAGCGGGATGAAAATATAGTGCTGAAATTCCATGAAGGTCGTCAGCACGCGGTTCAGACGGCCAAACTTGCCGAGATTGGCAATCGCTTTGAAAGACGTGTACAATTTGAACAGGGCACTTCTATGAGCGCACGCATAAAGGGCAAAGGTCTAAATGATCCACAGTTGCTAGAGCTGCTGGAGCAATTTTTGAGTGCATTGAAAGAAGCATTCACATTGAAGGAGGAACTGCAAAATGCCACAACTAAATAAAAGAAAACCTTGGAGAATGCTCTCCTTGGGCATGGCAGCGTTGCTAGCTATATCGGTGCTGGCAGCATGTACAAAGCAAGCGGATGAGAATAAGGTCAAGGATGAGCCGAAAGACAACAGCAAGGTTGTCGTGACCTATAAGGGTGGAACGATTACCGAAAATGAGTTCAACCAAGAAATCAGCATGATGAAATTTCTGTACCCAGAGTATGAGGCTGCCTTAGCTTCTGATCAGGTACGTGAGCAAATTGTAAAGCAGGAAGTAGTGTACAAGCTTTTGGCGGCCAAAGCGGACGATAAAGCCAAGGAAGAGGGCGCCAAACAAGGGAACGAGCAGTTGGAGCAGTATAAAAAGTCGGTCGGCGAAGATAAGTTTAAGACATTTCTGAGTGATCAGAAGCTGACCGAACAAGGTGTGAAAGATTACTTCACGCGTGTCATGACGGTAATCAACAGCGAAACCAATAAAGTAACGGATGATCAGCTGAAACAGGAATTTGAGAAAAATAAAGATCAATTCACGACAGCAACCGTGCGCCATGTATTGATTAATTTCGAAGATCCAAAAACAAAGAAACAGCGTACAAAAGAGGCTACTCTCAAGCTCGCCAAAGAAGTAAAGACGAAGCTGGACGGTGGAGCGGATTTTGCGACGATTGCCAAGAAGTATTCGGAAGACCCAGGTTCCGCATCTAATGGGGGGCTGTATGAGAATGCATCTGTAGCACAGTGGGTACCTGCTTTTAAAGAGGCTGCCGAGACTCAACCGATTAACAAAATTGGTGAGCCTGTGGAAACAGAATACGGATATCATGTGATCAAAGTGGAGTCCCGCAATGAGCCAACATTTGATAAATTGAAGGACAACGAGAAGGCTGCCCTGAAAAATAAATTGGCAGGGGAAAGTATCCAAAACTTTACCGAAAATGATTTGGCGAAGCTTGATTTGAAAATCAATCTGCCGAAGGCACCTGCTACGCAAGAGAAAAGTGGTGCAACGTCCGGTGCGGGCAGCACAACTACACCGAGCGGAACAACAAGCGGTACGGGCGATAGTAAAGCTGGAACAGCCAAAGATGGAGCTGCAAACGAAGGTAAATAACTGAACATGCATAAGGAATTGGGAACAGATGAATACTATGGTCAGATATCACCATAAACACCATGACCGCGACGTTCTTCGTGACCGCTTCTGGGGGAGTGGAAGCGTCTTTCGATACCGTCAGTAGTTTACTAAATTCTTCTTGAGAAAGTGGGGCAACATGTGAAATGAAAGCTACTGGTATTGTTCGCCGTATTGATGATCTTGGGCGGGTAGTTATTCCAAAGGAAATTCGCCGCACCTTGAGGATTCGTGAAGGAGATCCGCTTGAGATTTTTGTGGATCGTGACGGAGAAGTCATTTTGAAAAAGTATTCACCTATTGGTGAACTTGGGGATTTCGCCAAAGAATATGCTGAGTCCCTGTTTGAAAGCACAGGCCATATTACGATGATTACCGATCGTGACACCATTATTACGGTGGCTGGAGGCTCGAAAAAAGAGTTTCTGGACAAGCAAATCGGTAGCATTATCGAAGGTAGCATGGATAATCGCAAGACTGTGCTGGAGACAGCCAGCGGCTCTTATGAGCTGACGCGAGACCACGAAGAAACACTCTCGTCCTTTGTGACGGCTCCCATTGTTTCGGGTGGTGATCCCATCGGATCTGTTATATTGTTGAACAAGGATGAAAATGTAAAAATGTCCGAAATGGAGATCAAGATGGCTGAAACAGCCGCTGGCTTCCTGGGCAAACAAATGGAACAGTAACACCCCGTTTCACCCCTGTATGACGTACAGAACGGACAAAGCCGTTCAACGTTGTACAGGGATTTTTTTCTTTCCGGGAGAAGAGACGGTATAATAGGACTCGTAAAAATGCTTATCCAGGTGGGAGTGGAGACGGAGAATGCAGGAAAATCGCGCCGCTTCGCGGCTGCTACGGGGTGCTGTCATTTTGACAATGGCAGCGGTAGCAAGCAAGCTGATCGGCACATTGCAAAAAATCCCGCTGCAAAATATTGGCGGCGACGGCGTGTTTGGCATTTATAATACGGTTTATCCTTTTTATACGCTGTTCATTACCATTGCAGCTGCTGGATTCCCGGTAGCTGTATCCAAATTTGTAGCTGAGTATGAGGCTGTGGGGAAACGGGCAGCAGGGCAACGTGTTGCCCTGCTATCTTCGCTTGTATTGGGCATATTCGGATTGATTCTGGGGCTGCTGATGTATACGTGTGCGCCGCTAATCGGCCAGTGGATCGACAATGCTCACGTCATTCCATCGGTGAGGGCGGCAGCGGTTGCCTTCTTGTTCGTGCCGGTTATGGCGGGACTGAGAGGCTATTTTCAAGGTTTGCAAAATATGATTCCAACGGCGGTCTCCCAAGTGACGGAGCAGGCGATACGGGTAAGCGTGATGATCATATTGTTGCTGTTCATGCTGTCACAAGGAGCAGGGGCGGATATGATAGCCGCTGGAGCAGTGTTTGGCTCAGCAGCAGGCGGAGCAGCGGGCTTGGTGATCATGCTGTTGTATTGGCGAGGTCACAGAAAGAGACTTAGGCGGCAAGAGACGGCGATGACAACAGTGCAAGCCCAGACTGGTGAGCTTCACCCAGCGGAAAGCAACGGCGCTTTGCTAAAGGCGCTGCTACGTTATGCCTTGCCTGTTTGCCTTGGAGCGCTAGCCGTTCCGTTAATTAACCTGGTAGATACATTTACCGTCCCTCGCTTGTTAAAGCAGGAGGGCTTGGACGATACGGCGGTTATGGTGGCCTTCGGCGTGTATAACCGGGGGCTTCCGCTAGTACAGCTGGTCATGATGTTTGCCACCACATTGTCGGCATTGTTCATACCCTCGCTGGCTGAGGCTCGGGTAACCGGAGGTACGGAGCTGGCACGTCGTCAGTGTGAGCAATCGCTGCGCTGGTTTTGGCTGTTGGGACTAGCCGCTGCGACAGGTTTGATCGTGCTGGCCGTGCCCGTCAATGTGATGCTGTATGCAGACGACACCGGCAGCACGGTGATGCGCTGGATGGCGCTGACCGCCGTAGGAGGCACGCTCAGCATCATCTCGGCTGCGCTACTGCAAGGGCTTGGCGCGGTTCGTGCGCCAGCTCTGGCGATGCTCGCGGCCGCAGCAGCCAAGGCGCTGCTAAACTGGCTGCTCGTGCCGCAGCTAGGCACGGCTGGTGCCGCCATTGCGGGGGCTGTCGCCTATCTGCTGGCGGCAGTGATCAACATCGCGCTGCTGGCCCGCTTGGTGGGGCTGCGCGGGAGCTGGTCCGCCAGTGTACTCAAACCGGCGGCATTGCTTGTCGCCTTGGCTGGTGCAGCCGGGGCGGCGATGTGGGGCACCAGTGCTGTGCTGGGTGCCTTGGGATGGGCTGCCGAAGGTCGTGCCACGGCAGCGGCGGAGAGCCTGCTGGGAGTAGCCGCAGGCGCCGTGGTGTTCGTGATCGGCCTCGCACGCTTGAGGTTGATCACGGAAGCCGAGCTTGTGGCAGTGCCCAAGCTCGGACGCCCGCTGGCAGCCGTGCTGCGCAGACTGCGTGTACTGGCTTAGCCGGGGTTATACGACTTACCGCGCGACAGCTGCGCAAGCCATTTTATGAGCCTATACAACTTTGTGGTATAGTAAATGCCAAAGCAAAGGAAGCGGAAGCTGGATTGGATTGCGCCGGGTGTTTTTTCCGAGCATGAATCCTGCTTTTGCGGAACGGAGGATTGGATATGAGCGTAACATTAACGATCGTAGGTCTGGGCTCGGGAGACCCCGATCAGCTTACGATAGGGATATTGAACAAAATGCGGGGGGCTTCAGCGCTATATCTGCGAACCAAGGAACATCCGGCGGTTCAAGTGCTGGATGAGTTTGAAGTGGCCTTTGAGTCATTTGATGCGGTATATGAGACAAAGGAATCTTTTCCAGAGGTATACGAGGAAATTACCAGTCAATTGATGGCAACAGCTGCTAAGGCGGCAGACGGAAGCGAAATCGTCTATGCGGTTCCCGGTCACCCGATGGTGGCGGAAGCAGCGGTGCAGTTGCTCAAGGAGCGTTGTCCTGCGCAAGGGATTGAACTAAACATCTTGGGGGGCGAAAGTTTCCTGGATGAGGCTTTTGTGCGTCTTGGTTTTGATCCGATTGAGGGTTTCCAGCTGTTGGATGCAGGTACACTGGATGCGAGCTGGCTCCAGCCTCAGTTGCACACGCTGATCGGACAGGTATATGACACCTTTACGGCTTCCGATGTGAAGCTGTGCTTGATGGAGCGGTATCCTGACGATTATGAGGTGTATGTCGGCCACGCGCTTGGGGTAGAAGGTGAGGAAGCAGTCCACAAGGTGCCGCTGTACGAGCTGGATCGAGTAGAGGGCTACGGGAACCTATCCTTGGTGTACATACCTCGCAGTGAGGATGAGGCGCTGAAACGGCGTTCTTTTGACCGTCTACATGAGATTGTCGATATTTTGCGCAGTCCAGAAGGCTGTCCATGGGATCGCGAACAGACACATCAATCGATCCGCAAAAATCTGATCGAGGAAACGTATGAGGTCATTGAAACTATAGATGAGGATGATCCTGAGCATATGAAGGAAGAGCTCGGCGATCTGTTGTTACAAATTTTGCTGCATGCCCAAATGGAAGAGGAAGTCGGAACCTTCAATGTCTATGATGTGATCCAAGGGCTGAACGATAAGCTTATTTTCCGTCACCCGCATGTGTTCGGTGATAATCAAGCGAATGATGCGGAAGAGGCGCTGCAAAACTGGGAACAGATGAAGGCTGAGGAAAAACGACTTAAAGGTACAACGGCAGCAGACCCTTCCGTGCTGGATGGGATTCCCCGTGATCTACCTGCTCTTATGAAATCGTACAAGCTCCAGAAAAAAGCAGCTAAAGTAGGCTTTAACTGGGATAGCATTGAAGGCGTATTTGATAAACTGGACGAAGAAGTGGCTGAGTTGAAGGAAGCGGTTCGGGAAGGGCATTCCGTGGAAGCTCAGTTGCTGGAGTTGGGAGATGTGTTATTTGTTGCCGTGAATGCAGCCCGGTTCATGGAAGTAGATCCAGAGGAGGCGCTGTCAGCCACTAATCGCAAATTTGTGAGCCGTTTCCAGTATATTGAGCAGAAATTACGCGAGCAGGGACGTCGTCCCGAAGACAGCAGTGTAGATGAAATGGAGACCTACTGGCAGGAAGCGAAAAAGCTCCTTGATAGAGATTGATTCCATAGATTTGATCTTTGGCTGTATGGGCCAGTAAAATGAGACATAAGCAGGGTTGAAAACACGCCCAGCTTGAGCAGACTTGCCAATGGGCAGAGTTTTGTAGTAGGATGTTGGCTTAACTGGGGGTCGAATAAAAAACGCCTGTCATTGCAGGATTTTTAAGGACAAGCCCGAATAACTTGTAATAATTCTGAAAATAACTGTAGCCTATAGTTAACATGTTACAGTAGTATTCAGAAAGGCTACGGCCACAGTTGGACCTCACGTCTGCTCCATTTATGGATATGTAGCGTGATGATTATTTTTTGACATTTAGGAGGCTTTTATCTTATGAACAAGACAGATCTGATCAACAATATTTCCAGCAAAAGCGGTTTGAGCAAACGTGACGTTGAAGCTGTATTGAATGGCGTACTTGGTGAAATTACAGATGCACTTGCGAGTGGCGACAAAGTACAACTGATCGGCTTTGGTACTTTCGAAACGCGCAAGCGTTCTAGCCGTACAGGCCGCAATCCACAAACCGGCAACACGATTGAAATTCCAGAATCGACCGTTCCTGCTTTTAAAGCCGGTAATAAGCTTAAAGAAGCCGTTAACTAATGCGTCTTGATAAATTCTTGAAAGTCTCGCGGCTGATTAAGCGTCGTACAGTAGCCAAGGACGTCTCTGAACAAGGGAGAGTGCTGGTGAATGGACGCGAAGCCAAGCCGAGCAGTGCGGTCAAAGTGGGCGATGAAATTACCGTCCAATTTGGCCAGAAGCTGGTGACCGTGCGAGTGGAACGGCTCGCCGACACTACACGCAAGGACGAGGCTGCAAGTATGTACACTTTGGTAAAGGAAGAGCCTATTGCCAGGGACAACGGTTTGAACTGGTAAGCAGACATCTGATTTTCTCATAACGTTGTACATAGAAGCATTCCTTCATATTTTATGAAGGGATGCTTTTTTCTTTTGGATAATGAGCTTTCGTCTAATATATGCTCGTGAATAACCAATGCGGTTCTAAATCATGCCCACCCCTTCATAAGCTAAGAACAGAAGGAGGGGTACATGCCATGATTGAACAAGGGAAGTCCAAGCACCATGATCTGCGCATGCAAAGCCGCAAGCAGCTCGACATTTCAGGCGTCAGCAATGTGGAGAGCTTTGACAGTGAAGAGTTTTTGCTTCAGACCGAGCTGGGCCATCTCACCATTCGCGGACAACATTTACATATCAAAAACCTCAGTCTGGAAGAGGGGCTGCTGTCCATTGAAGGTCTGATTATTTCCCTCGTCTACCTAGAGCCTGGGGCCCCGGCCAAAAACGGAAAAAGCCTATTCGGCAAGCTCTTCAAATGAACCCTTACACACAATGGCTGACATTGACGTGGATGCTATTGTCGGGCATAGCGATGGGAGTGGTATTTGACAGCTACCGGGTGCTGTCAATCCGCTTTCATTTTGCCCGTTGGAGTGTTCATATGTTGGACGTGCTGTATTGGGTGGCCTCGGCTTTGTTTATTTTCCGTGTGCTATACGCGAGTAATCGCGGTGAGCTGCGGTTTTATGTCTTTTTAGGACTACTTTTGGGGGTTTGGCTCTATTTTTGGGCCTTTAGTGTTACAACCCAACGTTTTGTGGTAATGTTAATAGAGATCGTTCGCAGACTGACGTTGATCGTGAACAGCATACTGCGCATCCTGATTGTTCTTCCGGTGTTAGCGCTGTATCGGCTGTTACGCAAGCTGGTCGGATGGACATGGGCACTTATTGTGTTCCTAGGAAGGATGCTGATATACATCCTGATGCCGGTTTGGAAGCCGATTCTTTGGTTGATCCGTCCGCTTATAGCGCGCTGGAAGACGCCAGATCCGCTCATAAAGCTAGGTATCAGACTGAAAAATACAGCAAAAAGATGGTTTGGAAGGGGGTAGTATCATGCGTAATTCGTCTGTAGATCGCCATTCATCTCCTACGTCCAAGTCCAATGCGGGCGGGCGCAGGCGAATCATGATTTGGTTGCTATCGCTTGCCGCCTTTGGTAGTTGGGCCATATTCACCTTTTTTTCTCAAGGCATGATCATGGCCGATCGAAGTGAACAGCTCACCCAGAAGGAAAAACAGAAGCAAGCTGCTACACAAACGGAACAACAGCTTCAAACCGAAGTGAATCGTCTCAAGGACCCTGAGTACATTGGAGAAATTGCTAGAAGCAAGTACGGTCTTTACAAACCGGAAGAGACGCCAATCATCGGAGATCAAAAATAGAGGCATTATCGGGCCAATGCTTAGTTGACCTTGGTTCCGCCATTTTGTATAATCAAATCACCACAGCGGGATTTTTTTGCAAAAAAATCGGTTGTATATTTTAAGGGAGGATCATTTTATTCTATGGCAATTGAAGTGGGCACCAAGTTAGAGGGCAAAGTGACAGGCATCACGCATTTTGGAGCATTTGTGGATTTGTCTGGAGGTGTCACGGGTCTCGTTCACATCTCGGAAATCGCCGATAATTATGTTAAGGATGTTAACGACCACCTGAAGATTAATGATGTTGTGACGGTGAAAGTCATTAATGTTGACAAAGATGGCAAAATCGGACTTTCCATTAAGCAAACGATTGATAAGCCGGCAAGTGAAGCCCGTCCCCCAAGAGCTCCAAGACCGGAGCGTACAGGAGGACCAGGCGGAGGAGACCGTTTTGGCGGCGGAGGTTCAGGTCCAAGTCAGGGACGCGGTGGTGGTTTCAACCGCGATCGTGGAGGCCGTTCTTTCAAGCCTGCACCGGGTAAACCTTCATTTGAGGATAAAATGTCACGCTTCCTGAAAGATAGTGAGGAACGCATTTCGTCGCTGAAAAAGAACACCGAAGGTAAACGCGGAGGACGCGGCGCGAAGCGTGTTTAATTCACTTTGACAACCGTATCAACCATACACGGAAAACCGTACAGTCGAAAGACTGCTACGGTTTTTTTGCGTTCTACCGACAAGAGATGCGACAAGCTGTGGCTGCGGGCAATACATTTGGGCGAAGGTGTACAGGCACATTTTTAAGATTAGTAGTTTCATGAAGAAGAGTAGAAGCATCGTACTGAAATGTTGGATGTTTTTTTTGTCGTGTGGGCATAATCGTCCGACAAACTCCAACGGTTTTCCGTCTATCTTCTGTGCAAATCGCTAGTCTGGGCATCAGGGTGGACGACATACAGAGGCCGTGCAAGGCGTGGAGTGATACAACTTCCATCTGCTTCCATACGGGCGCAGCTTGATGTACAGGGGGATGCTCTGTCCTTTCGCGCGGCACGTTTTTTTGTCGGAAATTTCTTGGAATAAGACGTGAGGTTCTGACAAACTTTCTCAATCGTTCCGGTTTAAGATGGGAACATCAAATTGATGAATGGGGTGCCTGACGCATGATGGAGAAATGGAACGTGGTACATTTTCCGGGGTTAAAATCTAGAAAGTCCAAATCCAAAGAGCGTACGGAAGGTTGGCCTTCCAGACTCAAGAAACGGCTCGATTCACATAAAATGGTGCAATGGGTAACCGCGCAAAGATGGATGCTGCTATTGTCAGCTATGGGAGTTCTACTGGGACGCGCCACGATTTTGGACGAGCTTTCTCCTTTTGCCCTCGCTTATTTTGCGGTCATTACGTTCCTTCGGCGTGATCTAATGCTGCCTGTAGCTGTATCCGTTGTGCTAGGCAGCCTGTTAGCTCCTTATCCATCGTTGTTCATGATTGGTGGTGAGCTAATCGTATTTTATCTCCTGTATCGCGGGCTACGTACCTTCGATCGTCTGGAATTATCCTATGCCCCGCTTATGGTCTTCTTGTCTGTGTTTATGGTCAATTTATTTAACGCCGTGATGGCTCCGGCTTTTACATGGTATGAGCTTGTCATTGTGGGAACGGATGCGGTGCTCAGTTTTATGCTTACATTGGTGTTCACACAGGCCATACCGCTGTTTACGTACCGCAAGAAGGCAAGCCAATTGAAAAACGAAGAAATTTTGTGTCTGATTATTCTATTAGCCTCTGTGATGACGGGAGCAGTAGGATGGACCGTTCATTCACTGTCTGTCGATCATGTGCTTTCACGATATTTGGTCTTGGTGTTTGCTTTGGTGGGAGGTGCTTCGTTGGGTGCTTCGGTCGGTGTGATTACCGGTTTAATTTTAAGCCTGGCCAATATGTCCGCAATTGTGCAGATGAGTCTACTTGCTTTTGCAGGTTTGCTGGCAGGAATGCTGCGTGAAGGGAGAAAAGGTGCAGTGGCCCTTGGCATGCTGTTGGGCTCCTCCATTTTGACGATCTATTTGGATGGGACTGGGGACGTGTTGACATCAACTTGGGAGAGCTGCGCGGCAATTCTATTATTTTTAATGACTCCAAAAAGTTTCTTTAAAGCGGTTTCTACCTATGTCCCTGGTACGCAGGATCACGCCAAGTCCCAGCATGAATATGCCAAAAGAGTTCGTGATCTCACTGCCGAGCGGGTGACGAAATTTTCCCGTGTATTCAGCCAGCTATCGCGCAGCTTCCATCAGATATCTGCGAGTGAGGGAGCAAAACCGGACGGAGAAATGGAACACTTTATGAATGCGGTGGCGGAAGGAACCTGTGCCTCTTGCTTTAAGTGCGAGCAGTGCTGGGACGGCAAGTTTATGCAAACCCATCAGTATATGACGGAAATGATGAGCGCCATTGAGGATAATCCTGATTTGGAGCCGGAGCAGATGCCGCCACAATGGAGCAAGGCATGTGCCAAGACGGGCGCTGTCCTGCAGGTAATGAAGCAGCAGTATAGTCTCTACCAACATAATATGCAGTGGAAGCGCCAAGTATACGATAGTCGTCAGCTTGTTGCTGACCAGCTATCCGGTGTATCGCAAATTATGGAGGATTTAGCGCGGGAAATTCAGCGAGAAGGGCAGACCATGCATCGGCAGGAAGAGCAAATCCGAGAGGCTCTTGATCGACTCGGCTTGTCCATTCAATCCATTGAGATTATTAGCCTGGATGCAGGTCAGGTTGAAATAGAGATTGTCCATGCCTATACAAGGGGATTTGATGAATGTCGGAAAATCATTGCTCCACTGCTGTCGGACATACTGGACGAGCATATAGCTGTCATGCGCGAAACGGCGGCAGATCGCCGCCAAGGCTTGGCTACAGTCATGTTCGGCTCTGCTAAAACGTATGAGATTGCTACAGGAGTAGCTAGTGCGGCCAAAGGAGGCGATTTCTTCTCAGGAGACAGTTACAGCATGATGGAGTTAGGGAATGGGACTTTCGCAGTCTCTTTAAGTGACGGTATGGGGAACGGAGAGCGTGCGCAGCAAGAGAGCAGTGCAGCACTTAACATTTTGGAAGAACTACTGCAATCAGGTATGGACGAAAAATTAGCGATCAAGTCGGTTAACTCTGTCCTGATGCTCCGATCACCTGAGGAAATGTATGCTACGGTGGATATGGCGCTGATTGATCAGTATACGGCTCGGACAACCTTTATGAAGATTGGATCTACACCAAGCTTTATTAAAAGGGGGGAGGAGGTCATTCCCGTATCTGCCAGCAATTTACCGATTGGCATTATACAGGATATCGAAGTTGATTTGGTGTCGTTGCAGCTCCAGCCAGGAGATATTCTCATTATGATAACAGACGGTATATACGATTCACCGGGTTATGCAGTCAATAAAGAAATATGGATGAAACGCATGATTCAAGAGATTGAAAGTGAGGACCCGCAGGAACTGGCCGACTGTTTGCTAGAACGGGTTATTCGATATCAACAAAATCAAATCTATGATGATATGACTGTAGTTGTTAGTAAAATAGATCACTTTCGCCCAGAGTGGGCCACCCTTCATGTACCTGGCATGAGGTGGTTGGAACGTCCGCGGACGGTGAGCTAGACTCACATTGCCCGGGAAATTGCTTATTCATTTTTAAAAATCTGCATCCTTCGTTTGAATCGTTCCGGATTAGGCAAAGATAGAATCTATCGGAATAGATTAAGAGGAAGCGGAGGTCAAAAAGCGATGAAGCAAATTTTGATCATTACAGATGGATGCTCTAACGTAGGGGTTAGCCCAGTGATGGCGGCTGCCCAAGCTTTACGTGAGGGAATTACAGTGAACGTCGCCGGAGTCATAGATTATGGAACTATCGGCGAGCTTGGGAGCGCAGAGATTCAGGAAATTGCTAAAGCAGGGGGAGGGTTTAGCCAAATCGTCGGTACGAAGCAGTTGGCGCAAACCATGCAAATGATGACGCGCAAAACAGTGGTTCAAACGATTCAGCAGGCGGTTAATAGAGAGTTAACGCACATTTTGGGTGAGGGCGGCGCCCGGCATATCGGTGAACTGCCTCCGGCCAAACGAGCCCAGGTAGTTGAGGTAATGGATGAACTGACAGAAACAAGCCCTCTGGAAATTGCCTTACTCATTGATGCAAGTGCAAGCATGAAGCCTAAGCTGCCTGCTGTAGAGGATAGTATCCGCGATTTGCTGCTCAGTTTACAGTCCAGAAGCGGACTCAGCCGTATATCTGTATTTCATTTTCCGGGTGGACGAATGGGAGAAGACGCAGTCATGGATATCGGGTGGACCTCTGAGCTAGACCAGATCAAATCGATATTCGGACGCTTGCGGATGAAAGGAGCGACACCGACAGGACCAGCCATTTTACAAGTGATTGATTATTACCGATATGTTACACTAGGGGAACAGAAAGATCTGGAAGAATCCTATGGCAAAGGAGAAGGGATGCTCGGTGACTACGTCGTCTGATCCCGTTCTTGCACCCGGAACGGTCATCAAGGGCAAGTGGAAGCGGAGTAGCTATGTCATCCAGCGCTTGCTGGGCCGGGGAGCGAACGGAACTGTATATTTGGTAAAAGAAGCACAGGCCGATCGGCAATTTGCTCTCAAAATGGGAAAGAACACGCTTGATCTGCAATCGGAGATTAATGTGCTGACCACATTACAGTCTCAAGGGACTCAGGCTGCCCTCCAGCGGAATGGGAATCCTTCCTTCTTGTTTGAAGTGGATGATGTAGTGTTACGCAATGGGGAGATCCCCTTTTATGTTATGCGATACGTTAAAGGAGATCCGCTTCATAAATTTGTGGCAGCCAAAGGGTCTGAATGGTATGGTGTGGCTGGGACTGGCATACTGAATCGTCTGGCCGATCTCCATCAGGCAGGATGGGTGTTTGGCGACCTGAAGCCTCAAAATATATTGGTCAATGCCTATGGAGAGGCTGAGTTGATTGATTATGGTGGCGTGTCCCTTGCAGGTCGGAGTGTTAAACAATTTACAGAATGGTACGATAGGGGATTTTGGAATGCTGGTAGCCGAAATGCTGATCCCCAGTATGATCTGTTTGCCTTTGCTCTTTTAACGGTTCATATTTTGGAGAGCGAATCGTTAAAGGCGGCTGCGAGTAGGCTGCCGCAGCTACGTAATACGGCAGAATTGACAGTCATTATTCGTCGCAGTCGTGTATTACGCCCCTACGCCGAATGGCTGCTGGGTGCAGTACGTGGCGAATACTCCGATACTCGTGCAGCGGCCCGAGCTTGGTCGCGTCTGGCTTCCGCGCATGTCAGGCAATCATCTGTCAAAAGAGGAAATCCACGCTGGTTGGGATATGCTTTCACGGTATCGCTTTTGCTGCTTGCTGGAGCGCTCTGGATTGCGTTAAGGTAGCAGCATGACTTACATAAGATAACATAGGATCATCATTTTTACGGTCGGGAGAAAAGAGGGTCGTGAATGGGAACAACAAAACCGACCGGTGTTGTACAGGAAGTGCTCGCTTTGGCGCGGGAACATTCCCTGTGGAGCCCCGGAGACCGCATTGTGGTTGCTGTATCCGGTGGACCGGATTCGGTGGCCCTTTTGCACATTTTACATGAAATATCCGTTATACATATGCCATTACAACTTGTCTGCGCTCATGTTCATCATGGCTTCAGGCCAGAGGAATCGGATGCGGAGGCTGAAGAGGTACGCAATATTGCCCGAAAGCTCAAGCTTCCATTTGAAATGATCCGGGTTGATGCACCCGCTTATATAAAGGAGAGCGGCAAGGGTCCACAGGAAGCGGCCCGTGAGCTACGGTACAGCTTTTTACATGATACGGCTACGAAGTGGGAGGCACAGCATATTGCTATGGCTCACCATGGCGATGATCAAGCGGAAACAGTCCTCTTGCACTTGCTGCGCGGTAGCGGACCGGCGGGTTTGGCGGGTATGCGTTTGGCACGCACCGAAAAAAATGTGCAACTCATTCGCCCGCTGCTTCGTATGTACAAGGCTGACTTGATTGAGTATTGTAACTTTTATGGTCTTTCCTATGTGACAGACAGCACTAATTTATCGACCAAATACCGTCGTAATGCCATCCGCATGGATGTGCTTCCTTTTTTGGGGCAATATAATGAGCAACTGACACCGTCCCTGAACCGGCTGGCCGAAACGATGGCTGACGAAAATGATTTTATGGAGGCAGCTACACTGTCGGTATACGAGAAAATGGTGCATTTCAATAATGGCAGGTACATGTTTTCCATCGCATCATACCGTAAGCTATCCGTTGCTTTACAACGGAGGTTGATTAAACTAATATTAAATTATCTGCCTTCGGACAGTGGAAATTTTGATTTTCGTAAAATTGAGACCGTTCGACTAAGACTTCTCCAGGAGACAACTTCTACATGGAGCTTGGACTTGGGCGGCGGTGCGGTTGGAGTCCGCGAATATGACCAGGCGGTTTTGTTTGACCGTACGCAAGTCGTTATGGGTGAATGGAGCTATGGACTGAGCGTATTGCCTATTTCCGGTGAGCTTGAGTTGCCTGAAGCGGGTGGTATACTCCAGTGGCAAAGAGCTTCCTATTTGGATGGACAACATCCGGCGAATGAGGAAGAAGCATGGTTCGACGCAGATGAATTGACTCTGCCGTTGACTGTACGCTCGCGATTACCTGGAGATACCATGTATGTAATGGGATTAAACGGAAGAAAAAAGGTTAAAGATATTTTTATTGATGAAAAAATACCTCCTTCAATGCGTTCCGTTATTCCCATCGTCTGCGACCATTCTGGAGTTGTTCTCTGGATTCCGGGCGTACGACGTTCTGTACATGCTGCGGTGCAAAAGCACACGTCTTCGGTTATATATATGTCATGGCAAAGACGAGAGAGTCCGGGGCACCGGTAATTGCGCAGGAACGGCTTTCATAGTATAAACTTAGGAGGTTTACACCGTTGCAAAATGATATTCAGGAAGTATTGATCAGTGAAGAAGAAATTCAGAGTAAAATCAAGGAATTAGGCGCACAGCTTAGCGTGAAATATGAAGGGAAAAACCCATTGGTGATTTGCGTGCTGAAGGGTGCGTTTATCTTTATGGCCGATTTGGTTAAATCCATTACAGTGCCGTTGGAACTTGATTTCATGGCTGTATCTAGTTATGGAGTATCCACCAAATCATCAGGTGTCGTTAAAATCATCAAAGATTTGGACGCTTCCGTAGAAGGACGCGATGTTCTGATTGTCGAAGATATTATCGACAGTGGTCTGACACTGACACATTTAATTGAATTGCTTAAAAATCGTAATGCCAATTCGGTATGTGTCGTAACTTTGTTCGACAAGCCTGCACGCCGGACAGTTAATCTTGAAGCTGATTACACTGGATTTACACTTCCGGATGCGTTTGTTGTCGGCTATGGTCTGGACTATGCCGAGCACTACCGGAACCTCCCATACATAGGGATTTTGAAGCCGGAAATCTACACCAGCTAATCTCAGCCTCCAGTCCTAGGACTAAATAGGGTCCTTTGTTGAGAAGGGCTTACAGGCTATGGTAAAATAACTTAAGTGTCTCGAGAGGAGGTAGGGGATGAATCGGTTCATCCGGAATTCTGGTTTTTATTTGATTCTTTTTTTAGTTGTGGTGGGTATCGTTCAGTTTGTTAGCAACAGTAACGAAGCCTCCGATCTCCCTAGATATGACCAATTACGGCAAGAGGTTAAAGCTAATAACATCTCTAAAGTAACGGTCCAATTTGACGGTTACGCCTATCTTGTAACCGGTGCATATAAGAAGCAGCCGGCTAATGCTAAATCAACCAATTTTTCCGTATACGTTCCGCCAACGGATCAAGCACTAAGTGAACTGGTGAATGCCAGCGAAACGAACGGGTTTGAATACGTACAGAAGAAAATGGAAGGCGAAAGCATTTGGCTGACATTTTTGACTTCTATCATTCCTTTGGTGATCATGTTCCTGTTGTTCTTCTTCCTGTTTAATCAGGCACAGGGCGGTGGCGGCAAAGTAATGAACTTCGGCAAGAGCAAAGCCCGTCTGTATAACGAAGAGAAGAAGAAAGTTACCTTCGAAGACGTAGCAGGGGCTGACGAAGAGAAGCAGGAGCTTGTCGAAGTCGTAGAATTCTTGAAGGACCCACGTAAGTTCGCAGCCGTGGGCGCTCGTATTCCAAAAGGTGTTCTGTTAGTGGGCCCTCCAGGTACGGGTAAAACACTCTTGGCGAGAGCTGTTGCAGGCGAGGCCGGAGTGCCGTTTTTCAGTATCTCAGGTTCTGATTTTGTAGAAATGTTCGTCGGGGTCGGTGCTTCCCGTGTTCGTGACTTGTTCGAGAATGCGAAGAAGAACGCTCCTTGTATCATTTTTATTGATGAAATTGATGCCGTTGGACGTCAACGTGGTGCCGGATTGGGTGGCGGACATGATGAACGTGAGCAAACGCTCAACCAATTGCTCGTAGAAATGGATGGATTCGGTGCAAACGAAGGCATCATCATCGTTGCTGCTACTAACCGTCCGGATATTCTAGATCCGGCCTTGCTTCGTCCAGGGCGTTTTGACCGTCAAATTACGGTTGACCGTCCAGATGTTAAAGGTCGCGAAGCAGTATTGCATGTACATGCACGCAACAAACCATTAACGAAGGATGTTAAATTGGACGTCATTGCGAAACGTACAACAGGCTTTACGGGCGCTGATCTGGAAAACTTGTTGAACGAAGCTGCCTTGCTGGCCGCTCGTCGCAACCGTAGAGATATTTCGATGCGAGAAGTAGACGAAGCTATCGACCGCGTGATCGTAGGTACTGAAAAACGCAGCCGCGTAATCAGTGACCGCGAGAAACGGATTGTTGCTTATCATGAAGCAGGGCATACGATTATCGGTTACTTCCTGGAGAATGCCGATATGGTCCACAAGGTAACCATTATTCCACGTGGACGTGCAGGCGGATATGTCATCATGCTTCCGAAGGAAGACCGCATGCTGACAACCAAGCAGGAATTGCTGGACAAAATCACTGGATTGTTGGGTGGACGTGTTTCCGAGGAGCTGTTTATTGGTGAGATCGGAACAGGGGCTTATAGTGACTTCCAACAAGCGACAGGCATTGCGCGTAGCATGATCGTGGAATACGGTATGAGTGAGAAGCTCGGCCCGATGCAGTTCGGAACTTCCCAAGGTCAAGTATTCCTTGGACGTGATATCGGTCATGAGCAAAACTACAGTGATCAGATCGCTTATGAGATTGACCAGGAGATGAATCGCTTCATCACTGACTCCTATGAGCGTGCTAGAGAACTCTTGACGAAGTATTCGAAAGAGGTTCATTTGATCGCTCAAACCTTGTTGGAAGAAGAAACTCTGGAGCTTGAACAAATCAAACGTTTGATCGAGACAGGTTCTTTGAACGGCAATACGAATGAGGGAGAAGGAACACCGGAAAACGGTGAGCCTGTGATCGACAACATCGGTGATGTTCGTGTACGTATTCAAGGTAAGGATGACGAGCCTAAGAATACAACAGATCAACCGAACGATATCCCTAATCTGCAAAAACCAGAGGATGATAACAATTCAGGCAATTCCGGCGGTACTCCACCGACAACAACCTGATTATCTGGTGGATAGTTGAATAAGCATATATGTAAGCTTCGGGGAACCAGATCCTATTGGTTTCCCGAAGCTTTTTTAAATGTGGAAGATTATTGCTGACGTGATTTGACAGACACAGGAACGTTGTGTACATTTATTGTTAAATAAACGGCTGTCGCCTTCCTAGCTTAAAAGGCCAACAGCCGCTGCAATCGACTTACTATCATTTTGAACATATCCGTGAGCGCATACTGTACGATCTATGGTGTGCGCTATTCTTCTGTGAAATCAGGTGAAAGGCATGATTCCAAGATATCTAGTTGATTTTGATGTAGCGGAATTGACCCAATACGAAGCCGACGTCTTAATCATCGGCTCCGGTATTGCGGGCTTATATACAGCGATTAAGGCTGCGGAGAATCGGAAAGTGTTGCTGATTACCAAGAAAACTTTAATGGAAAGCAACACACGTTATGCTCAAGGCGGCATTGCTGCTGTCACATCGGACGAGGATACACCGGCTTATCATATGCAAGACACTCTGATTGCTGGTGCAGGTCTGTGTGAACCCGAGGCGGTCAGAACGCTTGTTCATGAAGGCCCAGAAGGTATTAAAGAGTTAATACGATTGGGGACAGCCTTTGACCGTGTGGATGGTGAACTAGCGCTAACCCGAGAGGGGGCGCATAGTCATCGTCGCATTTTGCATGCAAATGGAGATGCCACCGGTTATGAAATCGTGCGTGCCTTGTCACAGCAGGTTGTCGCCCATCCCGGTATTCAGGTGTGGGAAGAGTGCATGGTCATTGACCTGCTGACTGAGCATGGTGAGTGTATTGGGGCCCTCGTTCAAATGCCAGATGGAGAAAGGTCGTATATCACTGCCAATGCAACCATTTTGTGCTCAGGAGGTAGCGGGCAATTATACCGTTACACGACTAACCCGGATATCGCAACTGGGGACGGTATTGCTATGGCTTATCGTGCGGGGGCAGTTGTACGGGATATGGAATTCGTACAGTTTCATCCTACGGCGTTGTGCCATCCGGGCGCTCCAAGGTTTCTAATTTCCGAAGCCGTACGGGGAGAAGGGGCCGTGTTACGCAACATTCATGGAGAACGCTTCATGGACAAGTACGATTCCCGGCAGGAGCTTGCACCCAGAGATATCGTAGCTCGTGCGATCATCCATGAGATGGAACGCACTCAGTCTACGTTTGTATACCTGGATATTACACACGAGCCGCCTGAGCGGGTAAAGCAACGTTTTCCAACGATTTATCGGACATGTCTGTCATATGGGTTGGATATGACGACAGGCTGGATTCCTATTGCTCCTGCTGCCCATTATATGATGGGTGGTATCCAGACTAATCTATACGGGGAAAGCTCCGTTAGGCGTTTGTTCGCTTGTGGAGAGACTTCTTCCACAGGTGTTCACGGTGCTAATCGTCTGGCGAGCAATTCGCTATCTGAAGCTATTGTGTTCGCCAGTAGGATTATCGAGCGGCTGCATTCATTGCCACCGCTGGTCGGCCATACTTTGATATCTTACAGTGATAACCGTGCAGAGTTCCAGGCTTCATCCGTCGTGGGACAGCGACATAAGCTGCAAGAAACGATGGTTCATTATGCTGGAGTTCGTCGGCATAGTGAAGGGCTGCAAGCAGCTTTAGAAGAGCTACACGGGCTAGTGCCTGTTTTTCAGGCTGTGATCACCAGCCGGGAAGAGATCGAATTTGCCAATTTGCTCACCTGTGCTTTATTAGTAGCAGATGGTGCGTTGCTGCGTGAGGAGAGCCGGGGAGCACACTATCGTGAGGACTTCCCTGAGACAGATGATCGCATGTGGCGAAAGCATGTCCAGCAGAGACGTGAGCAAGGCATAACGGAGGAGAGCGTTCATGACATCTAACAGCGAGCTTTATGGAGAGTTTAGCGGATATCAGGAAGAACTGACGGCACAAATTCGCAGCTGGCTGCGAGAAGATACAGGTTCTGGCGATGTGACCACACGTTGGACGATTGAGCCGGGTCACCAATCCAAGGCTGTCATTCATGCCAAAGAGAGCGGCGTGATTGCGGGTTTACCTGTGGCTGAACTTGTATTTCGAGTAGTGGACCCTTCCTTGTCGTTCACTCCGTTGGTGACCGATGGCCAATGGATTGAAAAGGGGAGCGTTTTGGCAGAAGTGAATGGGAGTACTCATGCGATTTTGACTGGGGAGCGATTGGCATTAAATTTACTTCAGCGGATGTCCGGTATTGCAACGCGGACGCGGACTTTTATAGATCAACTGCATGGACTTTCCACGCGCTTGGTGGACACACGTAAAACAACGCCAGGACATCGACTGTTAGAGAAGTATGCTGTGCGTGTAGGTGGCGGCTCGAATCATCGCTTTGGTCTGTACGATGCGGTTATGATTAAGGATAATCATATTAAGGGCGCGGGTGGGATTGCACAGGCGGTCAGCCGAGCGCGCGCGCATATACCGCATACAATGACGATCGAAGTAGAGACGGAAAACATGACGCAAGTCCGGGAAGCTCTGGAGGCTGGGGCGGATATTATTATGCTGGATAACATGTCCGTCCCAGATATGAAGGAAGCCGTTCGCTTCATTCGTGAACAGGCCCGACACGTCAAAACAGAAGCCTCAGGCAATGTATCGTTGGATACAGTGCGTGAGATGGCTGAGAGCGGCGTAGATGTGATTTCTGTAGGCAGGCTGACATACTCTTTTCATAACCTGGATATCAGCCTTGACCTTAACGCTAAGAAAGATAGGTGACACCGATTGATTCTTGTAGTGGATGTAGGTAATACCAATATTGTTCTAGGAATGTATGAAGGGCGCGAGCTGTTGCACCACTACCGGATCAGCACCTCCAGACAGGCAACAGCGGATGAATACGGCGTACTCATACATAATCTTTTTAGTATGGGCGGCGTATTAAAGGCTGACATTCAGGGAGTTATTATTTCCTCTGTCGTTCCGCCGTTGGTCCGTGTATTAGAGGAAATGTGCGATAAATATATAGGCAAAACGCCGTTAATCGTCGGACCGGGAATCAAGACCGGTCTTAACCTGCGTTACGAGAATCCGCGTGAAGTAGGTGCGGATCGGATCGTGAACGCTGTTGCGGCTGTAGAACGGTTCGGCGGACCTCTCGTTGTGGTGGATTTTGGAACGGCGACGACGTTTGATTGTATTGACGATAAGGGAAACTATCTGGGTGGAGTCATTGTGCCGGGTATCGGCATTTCGACAGAGGCACTGTATCAACGGGCTTCCAAGCTCCCTCGTATCGAGTTGGAGAAACCCAAAAAGGTTATTGGTCGGAATACGGTCCATGCCATGCAAGCCGGGATTATTTTCGGTTACGCTGGGCAAGTGGATGGCATTGTGAGGCGCATTAAGGAAGAAATGCAAGCGGAACCTACAGTTATTGCTACCGGAGGTCTTGCAGAGCTAATCGCATCAGAGACAGAGAGCATTCAGAAAGTGTTGCCGATGTTGACGCTCGAAGGATTACGCATCATTTACCAACGTAACGCCGAATAAAAAGTGGATATAAGTTGCCGCTGAGTCAAGCCGATGATCTTATCGGTTTGGATTAGCGGCGTTTTTCGTCTATACTGAAATATGTTACGTTTTTGAACAATTCGGTGATCTGTTAAGGCAGGTTGTTTATATAGTGGGAAATGATGTTTCAAGGATGAGGAAATACTAACGAAAATAAGCAGCATGGCTGCCTTGGATAATAGGGGAGGATATCAATATGGAAAATAAGAAGGATCGACTTATTCGTGGCACAGCCATGGATGGAAGGGTTAGAGCCTTTGCGGTTCGGACAACTCAATTGGTAGAGGAATTGCGGAGAAGACATGATACTTATCCTACAGCAACTGCTGCTTTGGGACGAACTCTCACAGCAGGTGCAATTATGGGTTCCATGCTCAAAGGCAAAGAAAGACTGACCATTCAAGTCAAAGGTGATGGGCCGATTGGTCAAATCGTCGTGGATGCCAATGCTGTAGGGGAAGTGCGAGGGTATGTTACTGAGCCCCATGTGCATTTGCCAAGCAATAGTATGGACAAACTGGATGTAGCGGGTGCAGTAGGTACAGAGGGATTTATTCATATCATCAAGGATTTGGGATTAAAAGAGCCGTACCGCGGTAGTATCCCGATTATTTCAGGTGAACTTGGTGAAGACTTTACCTATTATTTTGCCAAATCCGAACAGACTCCGTCAGCGGTGGGTTTGGGTGTGCTGGTAGATACGGATAACTCCGTTATAGTGGCCGGCGGGTTTATTATTCAGTTGCTTCCAGGCCTGAATGATGATGAGATTACTGCTATCGAAAATGCAGTCGGCTCAGTTCCACCCGTTACCGCTCTGTTGGATCAAGGGCTAGAGCTTGACGAAATGCTGCGTTGGATGCTGCCGGACGTTCGAATCCTTGA
This sequence comes from Paenibacillus sp. ALE2, assembly GCF_054113385.1. Taxonomy (NCBI): domain Bacteria; kingdom Bacillati; phylum Bacillota; class Bacilli; order Caryophanales; family Paenibacillaceae; genus Paenibacillus; species Paenibacillus sp. ALE2. The sequence goes on along the minus strand of NZ_CM134213.1, from coordinate 1,517,858 downwards.
TGAAATGGATATCCATTTTCAATGTGAGTGCTCACGCGAGCGCGTAGAAAAAACATTGATCAGTCTGGGAGAAAGTGAATTGAAGCAATTGATTGAGGAAGAAGGACAGGCTGAGGTCGTGTGTCACTTTTGTAACGAGGCTTATCAGTTTAATAAGGATGAATTGCAAAATCTGTTAGATCAAGCCAAGGCCTAACCGGATAGGCGGTGTAAGCGATGACTACACGGGAAAAGGGATTATGGACAGCTGTCATTATTCTGACCGTTAGCGTCGCCGCCTTGGGTGGTCTTATCATGCTTCGGGGGCTGTTAAAGCCGGGTGATGTAAGCAAGGATGACGGCGATCATACTGTGGCGGAGATGGGTCAGGAAGGCATATCGGAGGAACAGTGGGTAGCGGAACTGAAAAAGCGATATGGAACGAATACGCTGTTGCAAATGTTGAATCGTAAAGCCGTGCAGGCTGAAACCAAGCGTCTCGGTATCAAGATCACCCAAGAGGATTTACAGCAGGTGCTGGAGCAGGATAGCAAAGGGTACGACTCAAAACACGCCTACTTTGAGGAAATGCAGCGACAATTTGGCCTAGATCCGGTTGACTTGCGGAATGAAGCGGAGTACCGAATTGGCTTGGAGAAAATAGCCACGCAAGGTATTCAGGTTGAGGAAACGGAGATTGACGAGTATTGGGAACAGCACCCTGAGGAATTTGCCGTTGGTAAGCAGATCAAACTGGCAGCTCTTTATGTGGCCAAAGCAGAGGAAGCAGAGGTGTTGCTGGATCGGGTTAAGCAAGGAGAAAGCTTCGACACGCTGCTTCGGGAACATTCAGGCTCAGGTAATCTTCTCGGCGAGGATCATAGCGGACAGCTAGGATGGGTGGATGAATATGACCCATATCAACCGGAGGCGATCATGAAAGCGGCAAGAGAACTAAGCTCCGGGGACGTTGCAGGTCCCATCTCCATTAACGATGGCTATGCGGTCATTTATGTACAGGATGTCAGGCTAAAGAGTTCTTCGGATAAGCGGCAGATTCGTCAGCAAATTCGCCGGTCGCTTGCGCTTGCACAAGCCGCTCCTTTGGATGAGGTCGAGAAGAGTCTGCGTGATAAATATGGAGCTCGTATTTTATCTGGGAAAGAGGAACCTTCCGCTTCTCTATAGCGTCGTAAAAGAATCTAGATCTGAAGGAAGCACGGTGCGGATAACGCGGGCGAACAGCATTGGCTTATTTACTCGTATTGACAATGGAATTGAAGATTGTTATGATTAGCTTATAAAACCAACTATTTTTATCGGAAATTAAATGAACGGCATAACACGAAGAATGATTTACCTAGAATCATCTACAATATGTTTTCGCAATTTTTAATATATCATCTACAGTCAGGGAGGAATTATCATGGCTAAAGTTGTTAATAACATCACCGACCTTATCGGGGAGACTCCCCTCGTTCGCCTCAACCGGATCGTACCGGAAGATAGCGCCGAAATTTATTTGAAACTGGAATATCAGAACCCAGGCTCCAGTGTAAAAGATCGTATTGCGATTAGTATGGTTGAAGAAGCTGAGCGTGAAGGCCTGCTTAAGCCGGGTGGTACCATTATTGAAGCAACTAGCGGTAATACAGGAATCGGCTTGGCTATGGTTGCTGCTGCGAAGGGGTATAAAGCAGTAATTGTTATGCCAGAAACGATGAGTATAGAGCGTCGTAATTTGCTGCGTGCTTATGGAGCCGAGCTTGTGTTAACACCTGGCTCAGAGGGTATGAACGGATCTGTTAAGAAAATGGAAGAGCTATTGAGCGAAAACCCGGATTATTTCGCTGCCGAGCAGTTCAAGAACAAAGCTAATATCAAAATTCACCGTGAAACGACGGGTCCTGAGATCGTAGAAGCGATTCGTTCCATTGGCGGCACTCTGGACGCTTTTATAGCAGGTATAGGGACTGGTGGAACTATTTCCGGTGCTGGAGAAGTGCTTAAAAAAGAATTCCCTGATATTAAAATCGTCGCTGTAGAGCCCGCTTCTTCCCCATTGCTAGCAGGCGGCAAGCCAGGACCTCACAAAATTCAAGGGCTGGGTGCCAACTTTATTCCCGAAATTCTAAACCGCGATATCTATGACGAAATTTTTCATGTAGAAAACGATGAAGCTTTCGAGGTAGCGCGTAGAGTGGCCAAGGAAGAGGGCATTTTGTCCGGTATTTCTTCTGGCGCGGCTGTTCACGCGGCCTTGAAGCTTGCTAAGCAATTGGGCAAGGGTAAGCGGATTGTTGTCATTATTCCAAGTAATGGCGAACGTTATCTGAGTACACCACTATACAATTTCGAGCTGTAATTATGTCGTAATTGTGTATACTATACGTAAGGAAACCCTCATTTCCCCTGTAACCGGGGGATGAGGGTTTCTTTGTAACGAGAAGAATGCAGACTTTTGGCAAAGTAATGGAAGGGGTAGCGCACACAGATGAAATGGACAGCTAGAGTGACGGAGGCGCAGTGGCAAACCTGGCAGAAGGAGGGCTGGAGTATGCTTCCCTATATTGCTGAGTACCCATTGCCCGGAGGCGGATTGCCTCCATCGTGGCGGAGGGCTTGGGAGGATTCGGCGCCATATGCTTTCTTGCTGGAGAGCGCTAAAGGTGGAAGATATACGTATCTGGCCTTGAATCCGGTTGCTATATTGGAAGGCAAGGGAGAACAAGCAGTTTGGACTGATTTGCAAAGCGGGGAGCATGGTGCTATACATGGACAACCTTTGACAGTCATGAACGATTGGATCGCCCCTTACCGTGCGCCACGTGTACCTGGCATGCCTTTTTTCTCTGGGGGATTTGCAGGCTACCTGGGCTACGATGTAGCTCGCTCGTTAGAGCGTTTGCCAACTCAAGCTGCAGACGATACCGATATACCTGATTATGTGTGGATGCGGGTGAATGAGCTATGGATTTATGATCATGAAACATCATGCCTATACTGTGCTGTTCATATGCCTAACCCTGTCCGCTTGAGTGAATTCAGTAGTCAGACTGATTTGGCAAATGAGGTTATGTTGAATGAGACCGCATCGATACTTGGCAAGCATTATGCGGAAGCGGTCCAACGTACAGAACGCATGTTGACTCAGTGGAAGAACATTATACATGCGGGAGAGACTGATCCGGCTTACCCTCTTCGTTGTGCTCGGCTGTCCGAAAAAGGATTAGAGGCTGTTCACCAGGAATCTGAAGGCTGGAAAACGGCATTCAGTCAACAAGATTTTGAACATGCTGTGAAACGTGTGCAGGAATACATTGCTCAAGGAGATGTATTTCAGGTGAACTTGTCGATTCGTCAGCAACGTACGCTTGCAGCCCTTCCTGAGAATATATATGAATGGCTTCGTCTGCTGAATCCTTCCCCTTATATGGGGATGCTGCGCATGCCAGATTTGCGGATCGTCAGTGGCTCACCGGAATTGCTGGTGAAGCTGGAAGATGGACGTGTGAGTGCTCGACCTATTGCAGGTACGAGAAGAAGGGGACTAACACCGGATGAAGATGCCGCTATGGCCGCAGAGCTTCTATCAAGTGAAAAAGAACGAGCCGAGCATATTATGCTCGTCGATCTGGAGCGTAACGATATCGGCCGGATTGCTGAATACGGATCGGTGCATGTTCCTGAATTGCTGACGGTCGAATATTATTCGCACGTTATGCATCTGGTTTCTCAGGTTGAGGGGAAGTTAGCCACGGGTCGTACAGCTATAGACGTAATTGCTGCTACCTTCCCGGGTGGAACCATTACCGGAGCTCCTAAGGTGCGTACGATGGAAATTATTGAAGAGTTAGAGCCCGTCCGTCGGGGTCCTTACACGGGGTCCCTTGGATGGATTGACTATAATGGTAATATGGAATTAAATATTATAATAAGAACATTAGCTGTTCAGGGCAATACTGCCTATTTACAGACAGGTGCGGGTATCGTCATTGATTCAGACCCGTACAGAGAATATCGCGAGTGTCGGAACAAGGCCAGAGCTGTCATGAAGGCGGTACAATGTGGGGAAGAAGAAGCCGCTTTGAGCAGGAGCGGTATCACAGGAGGGTGAGTCTAATGATTTTGGTGATTGATAATTATGATTCATTTACGTACAATCTTGTTCAATATCTGGGTGAACTTGGCGAAGAAGTAACCGTAAAACGGAATGATGAGATTGATGTGAAAGGCATAGAAGAGCTGGCACCAGATCACATTTTGATCTCGCCGGGTCCATGCACGCCGAATGAAGCGGGAATATCGCTGGATGTAATCAGCCATTTTAAAGGCCAGATTCCGATTTTTGGCGTGTGTCTCGGTCACCAGGCCATCGGACAGGCTTTTGGCGGTAAGGTTATCCGGGCTGATCGTCTCATGCATGGCAAAACGTCACCGATTCTCCATCACAATACCTCAGTATTTGAAGGCCTGCCTTCTCCATTTACAGCCACCCGGTATCATTCATTGCTTGTAGAGCGCGAGAGCCTGCCTGAATGTCTAGAGATTACCGCTGAAACCGCAGAGGGTGAAATTATGGGTTTGCGGCATAAAGAATTTGCCGTAGAAGGAGTCCAGTTCCATCCCGAATCCATTATTACGGACTACGGGCATCAACTGTTGCGCAATTTCCTAAAACGCAAGGTAGGCGTCTGATTTATGAGATATATCGGAGTCAATGGCGTCCTCACGGAAGCCGCAAAAGCCGTGATTCACGTAAGTGATCACGGCTTTTTATACGGAATGGGCTTGTTTGAGACATTCCGCACCTATAACGGGGTTCCCTTCCTGCTGGATCGGCATCTACGTCGACTGGAGGAAGGCTGCCGAATGCTCGGCATTCCTTTTCAACCGGATAAGGAGCAGCTTACGAAACACATCCAGCATCTAATGGTGGCAAATGGGCTGGATGCAGCCTATATCCGCTACACCGTATCAGCCGGTGAAGAGGCACTGGGCTTGCCATCTGGTGACTACACGCAGCCCAACCATATTTTGTTCGCCAAGCCGCTGCCCTCTACAAATACACAAACCGAGCAGTCCTCAGCGCCTTCGGCGCTTCAGTTGCTACGAACCCCCAGAAATACTCCGGAGGGTGAGGTTCGATTAAAATCGCTCCATTATATGAATAATATTCTTGCGAAGCGGGAACTTCAGCAGTATGCCGAGGCTGTCCATTATAAGGCTGAAGGAATAATGCTTACGGCCAATGGTTTTCTGGCAGAGGGAATAGTTAGCAATCTGTTTTTTGTGCGGAATAATACGCTGTATACCCCTGACTTGTCTACAGGAATTCTGCCAGGCATTACACGTGAGTTCATTTTGGAGTTGGCGAACCTGCGGGGCATTCCATGTGAGCAAGGGTTATACCACTGGGATGAGCTGAAACAGGCTGATGAAATTTTTATGACCAACTCTATACAAGAAATACGACCCGTGGATTTATTGTTGGAGCCGGGAGGCGTGGCAAGTCATTTATCGGTGCCCTTGGCGCAGACCGAGTCCATAACAGCCTTGCTGTTCCATGATTATAGGCAGAAAGCAGGGATGAAGTGAATATACCAACTCTTTATGAACGCAGCTATCAAATGGGGGATGCCAAGCTTACACTCGGGCATTCCACCCAGATTATGGGCATACTTAATGTGACCCCAGATTCATTTTCGGATGGAGGATTACATTATACTCCAGAGATTGCTGTTTTACATGCATTGAAGCTAGTTGAGGATGGAGCGAATATCATTGATATTGGTGGGGAATCTACCCGTCCGGGTCATGAACCAGTAGGTGTGGAAGAGGAACTGGCTAGGGTCATTCCGGTCGTCCAGGCAATCCATCGTATTGCACCGCATATCCCATTGTCTGTGGATACTTACAAAGCCGAAGTAGCCAGACAGGCGCTTGAAGCAGGCGCACACATCATTAATGATGTGTGGGGGTTTAAGGCAGACCCCGATATGGCACGAGTAGCAGCTGAATTCGATTGTCCGGTCATTTTGATGCATAATCGTCACGACCGTAACTATACCGATTTGGTTTCTGATATGCTGTCCGATTTACAAGAAAGTATCCAATTAGCACTGAAAGCAGGGGTCCGTAAGGAGCAGATCATTTTAGACCCAGGCATCGGTTTTGCCAAAGACTATGATGAAAATATTCATGCCATGACTTCTCTTGATACATTAAGTCAGCTGGGATTTCCGCTGTTGTTGGCTACGTCGCGCAAAAAATTTATCCGTACAGCACTGGATTTGCCAGTGGATGATGTAGTGGAGGGAACTGCGGCTACCGTGGCCTTTGGGATTGCCCAAGGGTGCCAGATTGTGCGTGTACACGATGTGGCACAAATCAAGCGCACTGTACGTATGTGTGATGCGATGGTGTACGGGTCTAAAAATCCACTGAGTTATGGTGGATAAAGCCCGCACGAATCCTTTGATTCTACGATCGCTGTTGCAATGGGATTCTTTTGAATTGATAAATTATATATCTGTAAGAATCCCGTTAAGTATATGCTTGCGATGTAGCTTTTCCTTGAAAAGCTTTGGAGGCGAGCGATATGAAACTTTTATGTGGAACTTATATAGATAAAATCAAATAAACAGGGGGACTTACCTAAGATGGATAAAATGAAATTGCATCGCATGGAGTATTACGGATATCACGGCGTTTTTCCCGAGGAACGTAAGCTGGGACAGCGTTACTATATTGACTTGGAACTGGAGCTTGATCTGCGTGAAGCAGGGGAGCAGGACGCTTTGGACAAAACGGTTAATTATGCTGAGGTGCATTATACCGTGAAAGATATCGTAGAAAAGGAATCTTACCAATTGATTGAAGCTTTAGGCGAACGTATTGCATCTTCCCTACTGGACACTTATACTAGTGTCAATGCACTGACTGTCAAAGTGACGAAGCCGCATCCGCCGTTTGATATTCATTTTCAGGGTGTGACGGTTGAGCTTTATCGCGCAAGAAAGTAGGAACGATACATGAATGCACATTCGACCTCTGAGGCATCAGAGGCTTATATTGCTTTAGGGGCTAATTTGGGGGAGCGTGAGCATACCCTGTATGAAGCCATTACCGCACTGGACGAACATCCGGCGATACGAGTGCTGCGCTGCTCCAGTCTGTATGAAACAGAGCCTGTTGGATATCTGGATCAGCCTTCTTTTTTGAATATGACGGTAGCCGTATCGACAACACTTGCTCCAGAGGAGCTTTTGTTTTATATGCTGGACGTGGAGAGTCGTCTGGGAAGGGTAAGACATATTCCTAACGGTCCACGAACCATTGATCTGGACTTGTTGTGGATGGAAGCGGAACAACTGGCTACGACGGATTTGGAGCTTCCTCACCCTCGTATGTTGGAGCGTGCTTTTGTGCTGGTTCCCTTGGCTGACATTGTTCCGAACCAAGATTCGTCCGGTCTGTACAGTATCGTGCATACTGCATTGAATTCTGTGGATGGAAAGGACGGCATACAGCTTTGGAAAACTTGCAGCTGGCGCAACGACTCCGCGCCTTTCGGAAGCTAAAAGGGTTCACCCAGCAGGAGTTGGCAGACCGAACGGGCATATCTTTGACTGTATTAGGTGCTGTAGAGCGAGGTAACCGTGCAGTAGACCCAGACATGCTAAACATCATTGCCCAAACGCTAGAGATTGAAGTCCGGGAATTGACGGAATGAAGATAAATATACGATATATAAAGAAGGAGTAAAGGAGGGAACGGATATGCTGAAAATCGGCGACATTGAAATGAAAAACCAAGTCGTCCTGGCACCAATGGCAGGCGTGTGCAACCCTGCTTTTCGCTTGATCGCCAAGGAATTCGGTACAGGCTTGGTATGTGCAGAAATGGTTAGTGATAAGGCCATCATTCACGGCAACAAGCGTACACGCGAGATGCTGTTTGTAGATGAGCGCGAGAAGCCGCTTAGCTTGCAAATTTTCGGAGGCGACCGCAAATCTTTGGTGGAAGCAGCGAAAGTCGTAGACCAGGAGACGAATGCAGATATTATTGACATCAATATGGGCTGCCCGGTTCCCAAAGTGACCAAATGTGATGCAGGTGCTCGTTGGCTGCTCGATCCAAACAAGATTTATGAAATGGTATCGGCGGTAGTGGAATCCGTGAGCAAGCCGGTTACCGTGAAAATGCGTATCGGTTGGGATAGCGAGCATATTTACGCTGTAGAGAACGCTCGTGCTGTTGAACGTGCCGGAGGTCAGGCCGTCAGCGTACATGGCCGTACACGTGAGCAATTGTATACGGGGCATGCGAATTGGGATATTATAAAAGAAGTTAAAGAAGCAGTATCCATTCCTGTCATTGGAAATGGTGATGTGTTAACTCCGGAAGATGCCCGCCGAATGTTGGATTTGACCAATTGTGATGGCGTTATGATTGGACGCGGCGCTCTGGGGAATCCATGGATGCTGTACCGTACGATTGAGTATTTGCAGACGGGTAAGCTGTTGCCCGATCCATCACCGGAAGAAAAAATCCGTATTGCCATTCTGCATATGGACCGTCTGGTGGCGCTGAAAGGCGAAGCAGTAGCTGTTCGTGAAATGCGCAAGCATCTGGCTTGGTACCTCAAGGGGATTAAAGGTTCTGCACGTATTAAGGATGTAATTATGGAAGAAACAAAGCGCGACGATATGGTACGTATTTTGAATCAATTTGTATCTCAATTGCACATGGTGGAAAACGAGGGGTCTTCTACAAGCGCTGCTTCTCCTGTTACTGTTGCGCAATAAGGAAGCAGTTCCGGCTTGTGCATGCGATTGACTTTTCCAATTGCTTGCCCTATAATCGTTCAGTATAAAATCTTGATGTATACTACAAATTGTATGCAGCTCTCAAGACAACAGCAGGAAATGTTCTCATTCCCTCAGAGTGGCATATTATGTTTTGAAAGCGTGCATTCCGATGCACTTTTAAACTTTTCCCATGACAGGAGAATCGGTTGAGATGAGCGATAAAGAAGTCATTCTGACACAGGAAGGCCTTAGAAAGCTCGAAGATGAGCTTGAGAACTTAAAGTCTGTCAAACGCCGCGAAGTGGCTGAACGGATTAAGGTAGCCATCGGATACGGAGATATTAGTGAAAACTCCGAATACGAGGATGCGAAGAATGAGCAGGCCTTTATTGAAGGCCGTGTAATTACTTTAGAGAAGATGCTACGTAATGCCCGTATTATCAATAGCGATGAAATTGACACCGATGTTGTGGGAGTAGGGGCAACTGTAACCGTTGAAGACTTGGAATTCGGGGATATTACAGAGTATGCTATCGTAGGTTCTGCCGAATCCGACCCGCTCCAAAACAAGATCTCCAATGAAAGCCCGGTTGGCAAGGCTATTCTCGGTAAGAAAAAAGGAACTGTTGTAGATGTAACCGTTCCAGCAGGTGTTATTCAATATAAAATCGTGGATATCAAGAAATAAAAACACGGACTTTGGAATTTAATGTAAAAGCTTCCTTGTGGAAGCTTTTTTTCTCTACACCCGAGACGGACCCCGGCCCGTCTATTCATATTGAAGGAGCTGATTTAGCACCATGTCGGATGAAACTACTAACCAGGAATTACAGGAAAATCGCGAGGAATTAAGTGAATTATTGCAAATTCGTCGTGCCAAATTGGACGAGCTTCGCTCATTGGGCATTGATCCTTTTGGACGCAAATACATACGCACGGATGAAGCGGGCGTACTACTGAGCAAGTATGACAGCTTGACCAAGGAAGAATTGGAAGAAAAAAATATTGAAGTTAGCATAGCAGGCCGCATTATGGCTAAACGAGTGATGGGGAAAGCCAGCTTTGCTCATATACAGGATCTTAGCGGACGTATTCAAATCTATGTTCGTCAAGACACTGTACCTGAAGCGAATTATAAAGCATTTGGTATTTTGGATCTCGGCGATATTGTTGGTGTTAAGGGCGTGCTCTTTAAAACCAAGACAGGCGAAACGACGATCAAAGTATTGGATATTGAAGTCTTGTCCAAATCCTTGTATCCATTGCCGGAGAAATATCATGGTTTGAAGGATGTTGAATTGCGTTATCGTCAGCGTTACGTAGATCTGATTATGAACCCAGAAGTACAAAAAACGTTCATTATGCGGTCCCGTATTATTCAATCCATGCGTCGTTATCTGGATTCGCTCGGTTATTTGGAAGTTGAAACTCCAACGTTGCATGCCATTGCTGGCGGGGCGGCGGCGAAGCCATTTATTACACACCACAATGCATTGGACACGCAGCTTTATATGCGTATTGCTATTGAACTTCATTTGAAGCGACTAATTGTTGGCGGAATGGAGAAAGTATATGAGATCGGACGTGTATACCGTAACGAAGGTGTATCGACTCGTCATAACCCTGAGTTTACGTTGATTGAGCTGTATGAGGCATATGCTGATTATAAAGATATCATGCAATTGACGGAAAACATGATTGCACATATTGCGCAGGAAGTACTGGGCACACAGCACATTCAGTATCAAGGTCAGGAAGTCGATCTGACGCCGCAATGGCGCAGAGTTTCCATGGTCGATGCTGTTAAAGAAGTAACAGGCGTAGACTTTAGTGTGCAAATGAGTAATGAAGAAGCTCATCGCCTTGCGAAAGAGCATAAGGTTCCGGTTGAACCGCACATGACATTTGGTCATATCCTGAATGCATTCTTTGAGCATTTTGTAGAGGAAACGCTTATTCAGCCGACCTTTATTACTGGACATCCGGTTGAAATCTCGCCATTGGCGAAGAAAAATGAACAGGACCCGCGTTTTACGGATCGCTTCGAGCTGTTCATGGTCGCTCGTGAGCATGCGAATGCGTTCACTGAGCTGAATGATCCAATTGACCAGCGCCAACGTTTTGAATCGCAATTGCTGGAACGTGAGCATGGCAATGATGAAGCTCATCAAATGGATGATGACTTTATCCGCGCCTTGGAATACGGTATGCCGCCAACAGGCGGACTGGGCATCGGCATCGATCGTTTGGTTATGTTGCTGACAGATGCGCCTTCCATTCGCGATGTGCTGCTTTTCCCGCATATGCGTAACCGTACAGTAGAATAACATCACATTATGAATATAGAGGATCAGCCGGGGTTCCCGTGTCTTGTTCCTCTTTTTCATAAGAACGGATGGAGAGGAATAGTTCTGATGAAACGCAGCGTCAAGCTTAGTCGGTTCGCATCGCCTCCTTTTATATTGGTCATCGGATATGTATTGATTATTGCATCGGGTACTTTGCTGCTGATGCTTCCTATTGCCAATCATGGTGGACATGCTCCGCATTGGATTGATTCGCTTTTTACGTCCGTCTCTGCTGCTTGTGTCACAGGGTTGGTCGTCGTTGACGTCGATTCGACCTATACGGTATTTGGAGAAACGGTCATTTTGGTGCTGATGCAGCTAGGTGGGCTAGGGTTTATGACCTTAGCGACCTTGTTTGCGCTGTTGATGGGACGACGGCTATCGTTGAAGGATCGGCTGCTGCTTAAGGAAGCGATTAACGCCGATAGCATGGAAGGGATCGTGCGCATTATTCGCAAGGTGCTGATCTTTTCTTTTACAATTGAAGCGATCGCGGCTGTCGTCTTAGCTTTGCGGTGGATGCGAGAGATGCCGGTCGGACAGGCGATATATTATGGGATTTTTCATTCCGTATCCCTCTTTAATAACGGGGGATTCGATCTGTTCGGAACTAGCTTCCAGCAATACGCTGGAGATTTTGTTTTCAATATGATTGCATCTGTGCTTGTGATTTCGGGAGGATTGGGTTTTCTTGTCCTCAGCGACTTGTTCGATTTTCGTCGTACCCGGAGACTGACTTTACACTCTAAAATGGTGCTAAGCGTGTCGGGAGCGCTCATTGTCATTGGTGCGCTGGTTATATTTATTTTTGAGTTTACCAATGCACGAACCTTGGGTGGACTGAACTGGGAAGGCAAAGTATATGCCGCTGTCTTCCAATCCGTCTCCACGAGATCATCGGGAACAAGCACCGTCGACATCAGCGGGTTAAGGCAGGCCAGTCAATTTTTCATTATGCTGCTGATGATTATCGGTGCTTCTCCAGGCTCTACTGGAGGAGGAATTAAAACAACTACGTTTCTGCTTATGGTAGGTGCGTTAATTGCCGTCATGCGAGGACAGAAGGAAATTGTGTTTTTCCGTCATAGGGTTCCTCAGGATATCATGATGCGGGCATTGACCATTATTGTAATGGCGCTATTTATCTTCTCGATTGTGGTGATACTGCTTTTAATGACCGAGGATGCCCCATTTCTCTCTCTTGCATTTGAGGCGGCTTCTGCCATCGGAACGGTGGGGCTGTCTGTAGGAGTGACTCCAGGATTGTCTGACGCAGGCAAGCTGATTATGTGTGTGACGATGTTTATTGGTCGAATTGGTCCTCTTACGATTGCCTATGCCATTCGCCCACGTTCGACCAAGACGTTGTACCGTCGTCCTGAAGGACATATTGTAATTGGATAGCTTATCTATATAAAAGATGCACCCGTGCTGATGACAGGGGAGCATCTTTTTTTATTGCACATAACATAATCCTTTATTTGCTGCATATTATGAAAAATGCCCAATTTGAGAATAAGAGGAAATGGACTAAATAGCCGCAATTTTATTGTAAAAAAACGGCTATTTGTTTCCTTTTATGTAATTATAGACAAAATACTAGGAATATTATGTATAATATTGTATGATAGTGGGCATGAAGGGGGGGACTTAGGGAAATACCAATTTCAAATTTGAAAGGAATCGTCCATTATGTATTTATTTATTATTAGTGCTGAGGTTTTATTTTGGGTTTTTGTTGTTGCAGGGTTAGTCGCAAGGTATATGTTTGGGTTGAAGAAATTAGGGGGCCTTCTTTTACTCTTTACCCCAATTATTGATATCCTGTTGCTGATTGCGGTGTTCATCACGGTGAGAAGTGGCATGGAGATTACGACTGCTACTGGCCTGGCAGCCTGTTATTTTGGTATTACCGTGGCATTTGGTCATAGGTTAATTAAGTGGGCCGATGTACGATTCTCTCATTGGTTTGGTAAAGGACCCAAGCCTGAACGCAAGTATGGTGCTGCTCATGCAAAAGAGGAGCGTATAGGTTGGTTGCTTCACCTGTTGGGCTGGGCTATAGGCAACGCTTTGTTGCTCGCCATCATTGTATATGTAGGTGATCCGCAGCGTACGGCGGCACTGGAGGGCATCATGCAAACATGGGCGATCGTTCTGGCAATCGACTTTGTTGTCTCCTTCAGCTATACCTTAGCTCCTAAAAAACATAAACATAAGGCTTAGCCAAGAGGAATAGAGCCGCAAGCTTGAAACGAATCAGGCTGGTCACTCAGGATGTTCAAATCGGGAGAGTCATTGATGGTGAAATGAAGTGGTTACTTTCGATAATGGGATGCGTCTATCGTCGGAATGGAAATATTTATAAGAGTATGATATTTTTATATTAAAATCGCTTTGACAGTCATCTTATCGTTGCCTCACCACTTTTTTCACACGCATGGACTCCTTTCGATTTGAACACAGACCAACAGAAACCACATTCACAATTTTTAAAATATTCTTGCCATCTGCCTAAAACGGCGCCTATATAAGTTTGGCAACTGACGAGATAATATTCCAGGAAAGATTATATATGTCTATATATGTAGACAAACGCAATTAAGTTGTTATTATGTTTAAAAATGTAAAAAGGAAAGGTGGTTTCTGTGGCAGTACTACTGAGTGGAAAGAACATTTTGATTATGGGTGTGGCTAATAACAGGAGTATTGCCTGGGGGACAGCCCAATCTTTAGCTGCGGAAGGAGCAAATCTCATTTTTACTTACGAAAATGAGAGGGTTGCAGAACGGGTGCTAAAGCTCGCTGAAACCATTCCGGGTTCCATTGTCTGTCCTTGCAATGTACAGAGCGATGAAGAATTGGATGCACTGGCGGACTTTCTCAAGGAGAAGGTAGGCGTCTTACACGGATATTTCCACAGTGTTGCGTTTGCTAAGGCTGAGGATTTGGAAGGCTCGTTCGTCGATACTTCTCGCGAGGGATTCGCGGTTGCTCAAGAGATCAGTGCCTATTCTCTGGCTGCTGTATCCCGCCGTGTATACCCGCTGATGACGGAGGGTGGAAGTATCGTCACCATGACGTATATCGGCGCAGAACGAGCCATCAAGAATTACAACATTATGGGTGTAGCAAAGGCCTCACTAGAAGCCAGCATGCGCTATCTGTCGAATGATCTGGGTACTTACGGCATTCGTGTAAATGCGATTTCGGCTGGTCCTATACGTACTTTGGCCGCCTATGGCATTAAAGATTTTAACACAATGCTAAAGCATATTGAAGAAACTACGCCCCTACGCAAGACGGTCGATACGTCTGAAGTCGGAGATACGGCGTTATTCCTATTTTCCCATTTATCGAGAGGCATTACGGGTGAAGTTATCCATGTAGATGCTGGATACCATATTACGGGGATGTAAGGGGGGAACGTTGTGCTTATTACACATACGGATTGCCGTATTATCTCACCTGAAGGAATTATGAGCAGGGAGCGTTTGGAACGGGACGTGACGATCTTCTCACGGATGTTGACTCTCAGAGGAATTCCTGAAGATGGTAGAGTGATTTTGAAAGCGGCCAATTCCTATTGGTTTGTTGTATCTCTGTTCTCCCTATGTCATCTCGCAGTTTCGATAACTGTGGTGGACGAGCAGACTGTAATTGATGAGGTGGCTCAAATCTATGATGAAGCGGGTGCCTGTTGCATCCTGACGGATTCCGATTTAGAACTTCCTCATGCTCTCGTTATTCTGATTCAAGATCTCATTCAAGAAGAAGCAGTACACCCGCATTGGGTGGGAGAGCCAAAGCCCGAAGCCCTCGACTTTAACAAGTGGTGCGAGAGATCCGATGCGCTCATTCTGTATTCTTCAGGTACGACGGGAAAACCCAAGGGAATCGTGAAAGCTGGATCAGCTTTTATGGAGAATATCAGACATTCCATACACGCTATGAACTACATACCGTCTGACCATATGCTCCCCGTGGTGCCCTTCTCTCATTTTTATGGAATTTCACTTATCTTCTCCTGGTGGTTAACCTCATGTTCTCTCATCATCTGCAATCCAAAAAACCTCTGGAGCGTCATTGCAAGTATTACGAAAGACCGGGCGACGGTCGTAGACGCTAACCCCTCTGCTTTTTACACCTTGTTGCGTATGCTAAGCCGAAAACCCGAACAACTGGAATTGATCAAGCAATCCCCAGTCCGCATGTGGTGCGTAGGCGGCTCTCCACTTACTCAAGACCTCGAAGAGAAATTTAACAACATATTTGGACAGCCCCTGCTAAATGGTTATGGCCTTTCTGAACTGGGCAACGTCACGCTGGGGACACTGGAGTGTCCGAAGGGGTGTGGCAAACCATTACCTGGTGTGGATTTGAAAATACTTGATTCTACTGGCAACCATCAGGTGGACGGTATCGTAGGCGAAGTGTGGATACGAAGTGCCGGATGCATGGAAGGTTATCTGAATCGTCCCGACCTGACACAATCTGTTCTCCAGGATGGCTGGTTTAAGACGGGAGATCTAGGCTATCTGGATGACGGAATGCTGTATGTTATTGGTCGCAGTGGTAAGACAGTCAACCGGATGGGCTACATGGTCTCTCCAGTCTATATCGAAGACCGGATTGGTTCACTAGGTTATCGATCCTGTGTGATTACTTTGGAGGATGAGGCAAAAGGGACTTTGCTTGTTGCATTCATCGAAAGTGAATCCTCACAGGTCTTACCTATGCTCCGCAAAGAGATGAATCGGGTACTCCCTTCTTACATGTTTCCCGATCTTTTGCTTCCGCTCGACCATTTTCCTTTAAATCGCAATGGAAAAGTAGATCGTCTGGAGATGGAGCGCACTGCTCTAGAGAAAGCTGCTTCTCGCAAAGCATAACAAGATATTTACCAAAATCGCATATAGGAAAGGGAGAATGTGCCATGAGTATAAATCCAGAACTGGCAGAAAACACGCTATTTTTGAAAAGGCATGAATCTATTCTGAAATGCCTCAATTATTTGATTGAAAATCGGCAAGAAGTGATGGATATTCTCACACAATTTTCATCCTATCGGGCCGCCAATGCAGAAATTGACTCCACGATCCTCACACTTCAAGGTGCATTGCAAGAAGTGCAGACCCATCAGCCAAGCTGGCAACGATCTATGGCTGTATTTATGCCCTCCAACGTCATTTTGTACTCCTATGCATTATACCTCTTGATTCCATCCCTGTACGTTGAAAATATAGACTTTCGTCCTTCTTCTCACGTAAACGAGTATGTCGATATGCTGCATGAAAAGCTGCAAGCAGTACACCAATTACCTATCTATATTCGCAAAGTTAGCCAGAAGGTGTTCATGGAGAATTCCGTGATGCCAGCTGATATTGTGGTGTTCACCGGGAGCTATACCAATGCGGAGAAGATCAAAAAACAGATTCGCAAGGATCAGCTCTACATTTTTTATGGACAAGGGATCAATCCTTTCATCATTGGACCAGATGCCGATCTGGAGCTGGCGGTTACCGATGTGATTCGCATGAGATTGTTCAACTCTGGACAAGACTGCCTGGGACCCGACATCATCCTGGTACATCAAGAGGTGAGCGAGCCATTTAAAAACTTGCTGATTCAACGGATTGACGAACTCGTATTTGGGGCCAACAATGATCCGAACGCGAACTACTCCCCTATATTCTATAAAGACACGCTATATTCGGTTTCTGAATATTTTAATACGAACGATAAGTTTATTATTTACGGCGGCGGCATTGATTTCCGTACGAAAAAAATGGAGCCAACGGTTGTATATAGCGAATTGGATCAGAACTTGGAGATTATTGAGTATTTTTCGCCTGTGTTCAATGTAGTTAGCTACCAAGACGACGAGCAATTGATCAAGCGCATTTCCTCCAGTTATTTCAGCGAACGGGCAATGGGTTGCAGCTTATACGGGTCAGAGCATCTGGCAGACGTTCTACGAAAGAAGCACACATTGACCATTAATCAAACCCTTGAGGATGTGGATCAAGGCAACAAGCCTTTTGGTGGCTATGGCACGATGTCGAACTATATTTTTTACGATTATAAGCTCGTTTCGAAGCCGATCTTGATCTCGGAAATTGTTGCAGAATATTTGTCAGAAAAGAGGAGTTTGGTATGACCGCGAGCATATCCCCCTGGGATGCCATCATTGGCTACTTACAATCGGCTGGGGTTGAGCACCTCTTTGGATTACCAAGTGACGATCTCAATATTGTAGCGTCACTCCCCTCATCCGGTATGGATTTTATTTTGTGCAAAGATCAGCGTAATGCTGTGTTTATGGCTGCAGGCTATGCGCTCACAACTAACCAGATGTCCGTATGTGTTGTGGGAAAAGGTCCTGCGCTCAGCAATACACTTACGGGGCTACTGGAAGCCAAGAACCTGGGTGCCCCGCTCCTGCTCTTGGCGCTCGGCACCGGAGGAGACAAGCTGGGTACCCGATCCTTTCAGGAAGCCGATCAAATCTCACTCGTGAAGCCGCTCGTCAAATGGGCTTATCGTGTTGAGCATGTGGATCGGCTTGTATGGGCGATGGAGCGGGCTGCCTTTTTGGCTATCAATGGAGCACCAGGTCCTGTCTATATAGAATTACCCGAAAACCTGATGGACCAGTCTGTGCCAACAGGGATTCAGTTTGCCCCGCCAGAAAAGCTCTCGTGCTCTCCGTCTGTTCGGGAACTGGATGCGGCATGGAACATCATTGAGAATGCCCGTAGACCACTCGTTCTAGTCGGAGGCGGAATGAAGTCAGGGACAAGCGATATGATTGAGCGGTTCGCTAACCAACATGGAGCGGCTGTGTTCGCAACTGCCTCGGGACGAGGTGTAGTGAATGAAGACCATGAACTTTTCTGTGGTGTTGCCGGTCTTTATACCGATCTTAGTCTGAGACAAATCTGGCAGGAATCCGATGTAGTCATTACGCTTGGCAGTCGATTGGAAGAAACGGCTACGTTCGAGTGGGATATTTTGCTACAGGATACGCCTTTAATTCAAGTCAATGTAGAGCTGGAGGATTTTGCGCACGAATTCAGAGGCATCAAGGTGCTTGGCGATGGATATGCGGCAGTGGAGCAATGGCTAGAACGGCGCGGACAGGAGCCCGATGGAGCGTGGCTTGAAACGATCAGAGGATGTAAACGGAAGGCTTTTTCAGAGAGGACTAATTATTTGGAAGGGTTGAAAAAGGCCCCCGGCATCCACGTTCCAGAACTGTTGGACATGATTCAGACGGAGTTTCCTGAAGACCTAGTGCTTCTACAAGAGAACGGATTGCAGGATATGTGGTCCTACTTTTATCCATATTTCCGTTTTACCACAGGCTCACTTTCCATTGTTCCTAGTGACCAAACGAGTCTTGGATTCGGTGCGGCCGCTGCTCTGGGGGCAAGTGTGGCGACAGAACGCCCGGTAGTAGCGCTTGTAGGTGACGGTGCATTCAATCTATTTTGTTCAGATTTTATGACGGCGGTACAGTATCAAATACCAGTAATTTATCTTGTACTTAATAATGGCGGCTACGGTTGGCTGCAGAACCAGATGAATTATAAGCATATCTCAGGACAAGCCTTCCCATTTGTTTCGGAGGCGGTCAAGACAGGAATCCAAATTCCCCAGTATGAATTTGTCGAAAGTCTGGCAATCCGCAGCAAGGGGGAGGCTCGGGAGCAGCTTCAGCTTGCTTGGCAAAAGTACAAGGAGAACAAGCTTGTGGTCGTCGAGGTGTTTGCTGATCTTGCAGATGTGCATGAGAAAATTAGTCATGTATATGGCGACTTTCCTCTCTACGAGCAACAGGCTTCCAAGAATTAATTTCAGCGAAGGACGTGGGTATGGTGAGAAGACGTGTTGTAGTGACAGGACAGGGAGTCGTAACGCCGATCGGGCTTCATCTTACAGATTTCTGGAATTCACTGCTGGAAGGAAAAAGTGGAATCGGACCTGTCACTGTTTTCGATACAGCAAATATACCAACAAAAATTGGTGCACAAGTTACGGGCTTTGACCCGTTGGAGTATATGAGCAAAAAGGAAGCCCAAAAGGTTGCACAGTTCACTCAATTCGCTTTGGCGGCTGCCCGTCAGGCAGTCGAGCAATCGAGGTTAATCATAGACGAACGAAATGCAGGTCGTGTGGGTGTTATCGTCGGCTCTGGAGCAGGCGGCCTCGATGTCATAGAGGAGAACTACAGAAAATTAACGGAGCTTGGTCCTAAAAGGGTCTCTCCTTATTTTGTTTCCTCGATGATGATTAATTCCGCGCCTGGCGAAATTTCTATTGCCATTGGTGCTAAGGGACCTTCGTTTGCTGTGGTCACTGCTTGTGCCACAGGAAGCAATGCCATCGGTGAAGCATTACGTACGATCCAATACGGCACAGCTGATGTCGTAGTGGCTGGAGGAGCAGAGGCCAACTTTAGTCAGCTTGATTTGGCTTCTTTTGCGAATATTCACGCTCTTTCCAGACGTAATGAAGAGCCACAGAAAGCCAGTCGCCCGTTTGATACGGATCGCGACGGTTTTGTCATCGGTGGTGGGGCAGGGGTTCTAGTGCTGGAGGAGTTGGAGCATGCCTTGAACCGGGGGGCCACCATTTTGGCTGAAGTTGCGGGTTATGGATGCACAACGGATGCATACCATATCACGGCTCCAGATCCCTCGGGCTCCGGCCCGGCAGAAGCGATCAATATAGCGCTGCAAGATGGGGGCTTAACACCGCAGGAGATTGACTATGTCAATGCCCACGGTACGAGTACGCCATTTAATGATCGCATGGAGATTAATGCTATTCAAAAAGTATTTGGAGAGCATGCACCCCGGTTGGCAATATCGTCTATTAAATCCATGACAGGCCATTTAATGGGCGGTGCTGGGGCAGTCGAATTAATTGCAACGGTACAGAGCATGATCCACAGCAAAGTACCACCGACACTCAATTGTGACAATCCCGAAGCCCCTGAACTGAATTTTGTACCGCATGTATATCAGGAACGTGAAGTCCGTGCGGCGATTAGTAATTCTTTTGGTTTTGGAGGACACAACGTCTGTCTTGCCGTTCGTAAGTGGGAGGGGGTATAAGCCTGTGAGCGAAGAGCTAGTCCATATTCAGGATGTGCTTCCGCACAGGTACCCATTTCTTCTGCTCGATGGCGTGACCGGGTACGAAACGTCGCAATGGGCGAAGGGGTACAAGCTTGTTACCTCAAGCGAATGGTTTATTACAGAAGCTAATCCATACATGCCTCCTATGCTGATCGTGGAGTCGCTTGCACAATTAGCGGCATTCGCTGCGATTGACAAAAGAGGTATTTCATACCTAACCAACCTCAATGGCGTTCGCTTTCATAGCCTTGCGAAGCCTGGGGACCGAATAGATCTCTATTTTGAAGTGGTCAAGCGTCGGCGTGGTTATATTCTCGGAAGTGGCCGGGCTACCGTAGGCGAACGATTGGTGGCTGAGGCGGAAGAAATTGTTTCACTTGATCAATGACGGGGTGGAAGCGCGCGTTAAACTGTCTTTTTGTCCTCCTGACTGCCAAGTGCAGCGGGAGGATATTCACATCACGGAAATAGGAGTGAAATGAGATGAATAACATGCAGTTATTTGATTTAACGAATGCGCAAAAGCGTATATGGTATACCGAATTACTCTATCCAGATACATCCGTGTCACAGCTATCCGGTACAGCCAAGATGAAGGGTCACATCAATATCGCTGCCTTCATGCAGTCCATCAATTTGATTATCAAACAGTATGATGCGTTCCGCATTCGTATTACTTCAGTGGATGGAGTCCCCCAGCAGTATGTCGTTCCTTATGAAGAAAGACAGTTGGAGTGCTTGGATCTTACTCATATCGATAGTATTTCCGAGGTGGAAGCCTTACTTGAGCAGCACAAAAGCAAACCTTTGCCATTGCTGGACTCTGAACTCTTCCAGTTTTTGATTGTGAAGATTAGTGAGGAAGAGTATTGGATTAATATCAAAATGCACCATATTATTTCTGACGGGATCTCTATGGTGGTTTATGGAAATCAACTGACAGCCTTTTATATGGATTTAATTCAAGGAAATGAACCTAAGCTGAGCGATGATTGCTCTTATATTGAATATATTGCAGATGAGAACGCATATGAGCTTTCTGACAGGTACCAAAAGGATAAGGCATACTGGCTGGATAAATTCTCCGATTTGCCTGAACTCACAGGCTGGAAGTCATATAACCCGTTATCGCTAAGTACCCAAGCTGTTCGAGAACATTTTACTGTGCCGGAGACGCTATATAACGAGCTACAGGCATTTTGCCAACAAAACAGGATTTCTCTGTTCCAATTCTTCATGGGTGCGATGTATATCTACATACACAAAGTGACGAATCAGCCAGATGTGGTGATCGGTACCTCGTTCGCTAACCGGGGGAACAAGAAAGAGAAGCAAAAGATCGGTATGTTTGTCAGCACGGCTGCCGCCAGAACATACGTTGACAAGGATGTAGAGGTGTTAAGCTTCCTGCAGGAAGTAGCCAGGGACCAAATGTCAGTCTTGCGGCATCAGAAATATCCATACAATCAGTTAATTCAGGATCTTAGAGAAATGCACGGCAACAAGGATATTCAGCGGCTTTTTGGTGTTTCCATGGAATACCGCCTTATCAACTGGGTTGACTTGGATGACGTGCGCATTTTGACGGATTATGATTTTTGCGGCGATGAAGTGAATGATTTCGTGCTTCATATCGTGGAAATCTTGGATGAAGGCGAGCTTGTACTGGATATCGATTATCGGACAGAGCTGTTCGAACGCAGTGAAGTAACGGACATGGTGTCCCAACTGCTTACGATCGCCGAGCAGATCATTCATACACCGCAGCTTTCCATTGCAGAAGTAAATCTATTGGGAGAAGCAGAAGAGCAATCCATTCTGGCTCTTTCGGAAGGCGATGTAGTGGATTACCCGCGTGATAAGACCATTCATGGCTTATTCGAGGAACAAGCTGAGCGCACGCCAGACCACGTAGCTGTTCAGATGGGCGAGCAGAGCATTACATACCTAGCTCTAAATGAGCAGGCTAACCAGCTTGCGAGATATTTGCGCACCGAAGGCGTTGGTGCAGATGTACTCGTGGGGATTATGGCGGATCGTTCCCTAGATATGGTCGTCGGCATGTTGGCGGTTTTGAAGGCAGGAGGGGCCTATGTGCCAATTGATCCTGAATATCCTGAAGAACGCATTCGTTACATGCTAGAGGATTCGGGAGTCCGTCTATTGCTCACCCAAAGCCATCTATGGGAGAGTACCACTCTTGACGGAAAGCTTGTGAGTTTGGACGAAGCGGCAACGTATACAGGAGATGCTTCTAATCTGGAGAGCATTTCGGGACCGAACCATTTGGCCTATGTTATCTACACATCGGGTACAACTGGCAAGCCGAAGGGAACGCTGATCGAGCACAAAAATGTAGTTCGTCTGCTCTTTAACGATAACAATTTATTTGATTTCAGTTCCCAGGATACATGGACTCTATTCCATTCGTTCTGCTTCGATTTCTCTGTTTGGGAGATGTATGGGGCGCTTCTTTACGGAGGAAAACTGGTAATTGTCCCATCCCTTACAGCTAAGAGTCCGGCAGCTTTCTTAGAGCTGTTGAAGGACAATCGAGTCACCATTTTAAACCAAACGCCGACATATTTTTATCAGGTGATACAGGAAGAATTGGCACAATCGTCCACAGAACTTAGCCTTAGAAAAATTATTTTTGGCGGAGAGGCTTTGAGCCCATCTCTTCTGAAAAACTGGCGGGCAAAGTATCCTGATGTGCAGCTGATTAATATGTACGGAATTACGGAAACGACGGTTCATGTCACTTACAAGGAAATCACAGAACATGAGATAGAAGCAGGCAAAAGCAATATTGGTAGAACCATTCCAACGCTTAGCGCTTATATTTTTGATGAGCACAGACGCTTGCAGCCTGTCGGGGTTCCGGGAGAGCTATACATTGCGGGGGATGGTCTTGCCCGTGGGTATTTGAACCGGCCAGATTTGACGGCTGAGAAATTTGTAGAACATCCGTATCGAGCGGGAGAACGCCTGTACCGAACTGGGGACCTGGCTCGCTGGTTGCCTGACGGCAATATTGAATATTTGGGCCGGATCGATCATCAGGTCAAAATTCGCGGCTACCGAATTGAGCTGGGCGAGGTCGAAGCCCAAATTCTCAAAGCTCCGGGCGTACGGGAAACGATTGTCCTCGCCCGGGACGACGAACAGGGACAAAAATTGCTGTGCGCCTACTATGTAGCCTCCAGCGATCTTTCGCCAGGGGAATTGCGGTCTCAGCTGGCAACGGAATTACCAGCTTACATGATTCCCTCTTATTTTGTTCGGTTGGAGCAAATGCCGCTTACACCTAATGGCAAGCTGGATCGCCGCGCGTTGCCGGCTCCTGAGGGTAGCGTACAATCCGGCGAGGATTATCTGGCTCCAAGAACTGCAGTGGAAGCACAACTGGTGCTTATTTGGCAGGATATCCTGGGAGCCGCCCGCGTTGGCGTCCACGATAATTTCTTTGAGATCGGTGGTCACTCTTTGCGGGCAACATTGCTCGTTACGCGGATTCGCAAAGAGCTGGGATGCAGCATTTCGCTGCGTGAAGTATTTCAATCGCCTACGGTTGAATCCCTGGCGCGACTGGTGAAGGAACGCATTCCAACCGTGTACGAGTCCATTCCACAGGCTGAAGAAAGCGAAGCATACCCAGTGTCCTCAGCGCAAAAGCGGTTATACGTGCTGAGACAGATGGATGGGGGAGAGCTCAGCTACAATATGCCAGGTGCCTTCACCGTGGACGGACCGTTGGATCGCGTGCGGCTGGAGTCTGCGTTCAAGGCACTGATCCAGCGCCATGAATCGCTGAGAACCGGCTTTTATATGCAGGATGGAGAGCTTGTTCAGCATGTGCATAAGGATGTTCCGTTCACGTTGGGCTATACAGAGGCTTCAGCGGAGGAGACGGATACGCTCATTCACAGCTTTACCCGTGCCTTTGATCTGAGCCAGGCTCCATTGCTTCGTGTTAGCTTAGTGAAGCTGCAGGAGGAGCGTCATCTGTTGCTGTTTGATATGCACCACATCATTTCAGATGGGGTTTCCATTCAAATACTAGTGGAGGAACTCACGCAATTATATCAAGGAGAACAACTACCAGAACTGCATATTCAATACAAGGATTATGCGGTATGGCAACGGGAACAGTCGGAAAGAGAATGGCAAGACCTTGAAGCGTATTGGCTGCAAACCTTTGAAGGAGAGTTGCCGGTATTGGATTTGCCTACGGACTTCCAGCGCCCTTCGGTTCGGAGCTTCGAGGGTAGCCGTATTGATTTTACATTGGACGAGTCTGGCAATAAGGCGATACAAGAGCTTGCATCCCGTACAGGTACTACACTGTATATGGTATTGCTGGCCGCTTATTCGGTGCTGCTGCACAAATATACAGGGCAGAAGGACATCGTCGTAGGTTCTCCAGTAGCCGGCAGACCACAAGCGG
The DNA here is from genome assembly GCF_054113385.1 of Paenibacillus sp. ALE2. Lineage (NCBI taxonomy): Bacteria > Bacillati > Bacillota > Bacilli > Caryophanales > Paenibacillaceae > Paenibacillus > Paenibacillus sp. ALE2. The sequence continues at coordinate 1,493,125 of NZ_CM134213.1, read as the reverse complement.
AGCTTGAGGGCATCATTGGTATGTTTGTCAATACACTGGCTTTGCGCAGCTACCCGGCAGGAGAAAAAACCTTTCAGGATTATCTTCTGGAAGTCAAGGAAACAGCGCTCAAGGCGTTCGAGCATCAGGATTACCCTTTTGAGAAATTGGTCGAAAAACTGGGCGTAGGACGTGATGTCAGCCGCAATCCGCTCTTTGACACCCTGTTGGTATTGCAAAATACGGAGCAGGAAGAGCAAGACATGGATGGTGTGCACTTTACTCCTTACCCGATGGACACCGTCACAGCCAAATTTGACCTGTCCCTTAATGTAGAGGAGAAGGGCGCTGAACTAGCCTTTGGCCTCGAATATAGTACAGCTTTGTATCGGCGGGAAACTGTAGAGCGACTTGCAACCCACTTGCTTCGGGTTCTGCATGCAGTCGCGGCCAATCCTCAGTTGCAATTGGCCGAAATTGAAATGATCACACCGGAGGAGAAAGTACAGATCATTGAAGTATTCAACGCGACAGCTACTCCTTATCCAAGGGATAAGACCATTCATGAATTGTTCGCGGAACAAGTCAAGCATACACCGGAGCAGACGGCGTTGGTATTCGGCGATGTCCGGTTAACATACCTTGAGTTGGAAGACAAGGCGAGCCGCTTGGCCCAAACACTGCGTCGTTTGGGGACGCTAAGGGAGCAACCGGTGGCTATTATGGGCGGACGGAGTATCGAGATGGTGGTTGGTATGCTCGCCGTGCTTCAGGCTGGTGGAGCCTATGTGCCAATCGATCCTGATTACCCAGAAGATCGGGTTCGTTATATGCTCGAAGATTCCGATGCCAAGCTACTACTGGTACAAAAGGGCGAGCTTATAAATGTAGACTATGGTATACCGATTGTTGACCTCAGCAGTGAAGAGGCTTATGCGTCTGATCCTGTCCAAGCTGAGGAGACAGTTCAGGGACCACAGGGACTCGCTTATGTGATCTATACCTCGGGTACGACAGGTAGACCGAAGGGCGTTATGGTTGAACATCGGAACGTGGTCCGTCTGGTCAAAGAAACCAATTATGTGGAGCTGAACGAATCCACGCGAATTTTGCAGACAGGAGCCGTGGCCTTCGATGCCTCGACCTTTGAGATATGGGGAGCGTTGCTTAACGGCGGACAGCTTTATTTCGTGGAGAACGACGATATCCTGATTGCCGATCGGCTCAAAGCAGCTATTGCCAAATACGGAATTACGACCATGTGGCTTACTTCACCGCTTTTCAATCAGCTTTCACTGCAGGACGAGTACCTGTTCAGAGGACTGAAAGCATTGCTGGTAGGTGGTGACGTACTGTCCATATCTCATATAAACCGTGTCATTGAGGCTAATCCTGATCTTGTCCCTATCAATGGCTATGGTCCGACAGAGAATACGACCTTCTCCACCACCTACAAGATTCCGGGTCGTGTTGAAGGGGGCGTGCCGATTGGGCGCCCGATTAGTAACTCGACCGCTTATGTAGTCAATGGATCGCTGCAATTACAGCCCATTGGTGCTTGGGGCGAGCTGATTGTCGGCGGTGAAGGTGTAGCGCGCGGATACCTCAATCGTCCTGACCTCACAGCAGAAAAATTTGTCCCTAGTCCTGTTAAGGAAGGGGAACGCTGCTACCGAACTGGTGATTTGGTTCGCTGGCTTCCAGATGGGAACCTGGAGTTTAAGGGAAGAATTGATGAGCAGGTCAAAATACGCGGTTACCGTATCGAACTCCCCGAAATCGAGGCTCAATTAGCCAAGGTGGAGTCAGTAGTTGAAGCCGTAGTCGTCGTTCGCGCGGATGAGCTTGGAGAGAAGCAGCTTTGCGCTTATTATGTGGCAGATCGTACACTCACGGCAGGCGAAGTACGCCTTGCTCTATCGCAGGTACTTCCGGGCTATATGATGCCATCCTACTTTATCCAGATGGATCGTATGCCATTAACGTCAAACGGAAAAGTAGACCGCAGGTCTCTGCCAGCTCCGCAAGTAGGTGCGCATACGGGACGGAAGTATACAGCTCCTCGTACACCGGCTGAGGAAGCTTTGGCGTCTGTCTGGCAAGGGGTGCTGGGTGCCGAACAGGTGGGTATCCATGACAATTTCTTTGAATTGGGCGGAGATTCCATCAAGGCCATTCAGGTGTCGTCACGGTTGCTGCAGGCTGGCTATCGGTTAGAGATGAAGCAACTGTTCAAGTCCCCGACCATTGCCGAGCTAGGTGCAGAAATACAAACGGCTGTGCATATGGCTGAACAGGGAGTTGTGCGCGGAGCGGCTCGCTTGACTCCAGTCCAACAGTGGTTCTTTGGGCGGAAACAGGCAGAGCCTCATCACTTCAATCAAGCGGTCATGCTGTATCGTGAACAGGGATTTGAGGAAAAGGCCTTGCATCATGTGCTGAGAAAATTGGCTGAGCACCATGACGCCCTTCGCATGGTTTTTCGGCAGACCGAGCATGACTACGAAGCTTGGAACCGTGATCTTGGAGAAGGAGAGCTGTATAGCCTGATCACTGCTGATTTACGGAGCGAATCTAATCCGGTTGCAGCCATTACAACGCTGTCGGACGACATCCAGCGCAGCATCAATCTGGCAGAAGGTCCACTGATGAAGTTAGGGCTTTTCCATTGTCAGGATGGAGACCACCTTCTGATCGTGATCCATCATTTAGTGGTGGACGGAGTATCCTGGCGGATTTTGTTCGAGGACTTCGCAGCAGGCTATGAACAGGTGATCCAAGGACAAGCACTGACATTTCCGCAGAAAACGGATTCCTTCCGTGATTGGGGAGACGCTATTGCCCGTTATTCGGAAGGACCAGAAATCGAGGTGCATCGGGCGTATTGGAGCAAGCTTGGGGATCAGCCACTCGAGCAGTTGCCGAAGGATGAGGCTGTGGAAAGCCTTTCATTGCAGGATAGCGAAGTGGTGACAGCACAATGGACGGTAGAAGAAACCGATCAACTGCTGAGAAAAGCCCATCGTGCTTACCAAACGGAGACGAACGATCTGCTATTGACTGCTCTAGGCATGGCGGTATCCAAATGGTCTGGTATTGGTAAGATCGCTGTGAATCTTGAGGGGCACGGTCGTGAGCCGATTATATCGAATATCGATATTACCCGTACTGTTGGCTGGTTTACAAGCCAATACCCAGTCATTTTAGACTTGGGAAATGATCTTGAGTTGTCAGCCTTAATCAAATCAGTGAAGGAAGAGCTGCGCCGTATTCCGAATAAAGGTATCGGATATGGGTTGCTCAAAACGATGGCGAGTCAGGAGGACGCAGACAGTTTCAGCTTGCAGCCTGAGATTTCTTTTAACTATCTGGGGCAGTTTGATCAGGATTTGCAAGGAAGCTCGTTGCAGGTTTCTCCTTATCCGACCGGAAGCCCGCAAAGCCTGTTGGGAGAGCCAGCCTATACGCTAGATATTAATGGCATGGTGACAGACGGAGCCTTGACTCTGACGATGAGTTATAACGGAAAACAGTATAAGTCATCTACAATGAAACAGCTCGCTGGATATATTGAAGAAAGCCTACGGCAGCTTCTTCAGCATTGTGTAACCCAGGAAAGAACTGTATTGACACCAAGCGATGTGCTTGCCAAGGGGCTGAGCATTGCTGATCTGGAGGAGCTTTCTAAGCAGACCAGCCACATAGGCGATATTGAGAATGTATACAGCCTGACGCCGATGCAGAAGGGCATGCTGTTTCATGATATGTTCGAGCCGCATACAGGTGCTTATTTTGAGCAGGCTGCCTTTGACTTTAAGGGTAGTTTTGATCCGACCGCTTTCGGACATAGTCTGGATGCAGTGGTGGAGCGTCATGCCATTCTGCGCACGAACTTCTACAGTGGTTGGGGCAGTGAGCCTTTACAAGTCGTATTTCGGCACAGAGGCGCCAAACTGGTGTATGAAGACCTGCGTGAGATGAATGCACCGCAGCGTGAAGCTTATCTAAAGACATTTGCCGCTGAGGACAAAGCACAGGGCTTCAACCTGGCTGAAGATGAGCTTCTCCGTGTATCGATTTTGCAAACAGATGAAGAGAGCTTCCGTCTCTTGTGGAGCTTCCACCACATCGTCATGGATGGATGGTGTGTTCCATTAATTACACAGGAGGTGTTTAAACACTATTTTGCCCTCCTGGAAGGAAGAGAGCCTCAGCTGGCAGAGGTCCAGCCGTATAGCCGATATATTGAATGGCTGGAACAGCAGGATGAAGCAGCTGCGGCCGACTATTGGAGCCGATATCTGGCCGGTTATGAGCAACAGACGCTTTTACCTCAAGTCGGTGGAGCAGTCAAAGGAGAAGGCTATGTAGCAGAAAAGCTGAACTATCCTGTCAGCAGGGAATTGACTGAACGTCTGGAAAAGGTGGCCAGAGATGCTCATGTCACGATGAATATATTGCTGCAGTCCATCTGGGGCGTTGCGCTTCAACGCTATAACGGTAGTCGGGATGTTGTATACGGAAGTGTAGTGTCAGGCAGACCGGCTGAAATTCCGGGAATTGACCGGATGATCGGTTTGTTCATTAATACAATTCCAGTTCGTGTGAAGACGGAAGAACATCTCCCCTTCACAGTCCTGATGAAGCAACAGCAGGAGCAATATATGGCTTCTCATATGTATGACACCTACCCGTTGTTTGAAATTCAGGCTCAGACGGACCAAAAGCAGGATCTAATCTCACATATTATGGTATTTGAGAATTATCCTGTGGAAGAGGAAGTAGAGCGTCTAGGAGATGGCGAGGCTGCCTTTGAGATTGAGGAAGCGGAGCTTCTTGAACAAACGAATTACGATTTTAACTTAATTGTTCTACCGGGCAAAGAGATGAGATTGTTGTTCCAATACAATGCGCTCGTCTATGATTCAGCCACGATTGAACAAATCAAGGGTCACTTGTTCCACCTCATGGAACAAATTGTGGAGAATCCTGCAATTTCCGTGGATGCTCTGGAATTGGTTACGCCGCAGGAGAGAGAACAGATTCTGAGCGTATGGGGAGAAACGGAAGCCAGCTCCAAACACCGTACCACGTTTCACGGGCTGTTGGAGGAACAGGCAGCTCGAACGCCGGACGCGACTGCCATTCTGTTTGAGAACGAGATGCTGACCTATGCCGAGCTGAACGCAAAAGCCAATGGATTGGCGAGAAGACTGCGTGCTGAGGGAATCAAGACGGGAGACCTGGTGGGGCTGCTTGTTGAACGGTCAACGGATATGATCGTTGGGATGTACGGCATTATGAAAGCCGGGGGCGCCTACGTTCCAATGGATCCAGAGTATCCGAAAGAGCGAATCAACTACATGCTCGAAGATTCGGGGACGAAGATGATCCTTGCCCAAGCTCATCTGCTGGAGCCTATAGGCTGGACGGGAAATGTCCTGTTGCTGGATGAACTGTCGACCTATGATGCCGACACTTCGAATTTGAAGGATACGGCCGGCTCTGATGATCTGGCTTACGTGATCTATACTTCGGGCACGACGGGTCAGCCTAAGGGCGTATTAGTGGAACACCGCGGACTACGAAATCTGTCGGACGTATATCGGGGACTCTTCGAAGTTACACCGCAGGATCGGATCGTTCAGTTTGCAAGTCTGTCGTTCGATGCATCGGTTTCCGAGATTATAACGGCACTGAGCCACGGGGCTACTCTATGCATTCCTTCTACGCAAGATATTTTAGATCATGCCCTGTTCGAGCAGTTCATGAACAGCAAGGCAATTACGATAGCGACTCTGCCACCAGCTTACATTATTCACCTTGAGCCGGAGCGCCTGCCAGCACTGCGATGCCTGCTAACCGCCGGATCGGCCACATCGGTCGAGTTGATCGAAAAATGGAGGAAGCACGTACAGTACTTCAATGGCTATGGCCCAACAGAGGATTCTGTATGCACCACAATGTGGACTGTCCCGGACAGTGAAGAAACGATGGAACGGGTGTCCATTGGACAACCCATTGCTAACCATCGTGTGTATATCTTGGATGACCATTTCAGAGTGCTGCCTGTCGGCGTAGCTGGAGAGCTATGCATTTCAGGTATCGGGTTAGCCCGGGGCTATCATAACCAGCCTGCGTTAATGGATGAGAAGTTCGTGGACAATCCGTTTACTCCAGGAGAGCGTATGTATCGGACGGGTGATTTGGTTCGTTGGTTACCAGATGGAACTATCGAGTACTTAGGTCGGATAGATCACCAAGTCAAAATTCGTGGCTATCGGATCGAGCTGGGCGAGGTCGAAGCACACATGCTCAGAGTGCCGTTCGTTCAGGAAGTCGTGGCCTTGGCTGTGGAAAGTGAGGAGGGCTACAAAGATCTAGTCGCTTACTTTGTAGCTGCTCAGAAGCTTGAGGTATCGGAGCTCCGGGCAGTTCTGTCGGAGATGTTACCTGGATATATGATCCCTTCCCGCTTCGTACAACTGGAGGGCATGCCTCTGACGTCGAACGGAAAAATAGATCGAAAAGCGCTGCAGGGTGAGCAAGGATGGGCAGTTGCTTCATCTGAGGCTCCACAGACACCTGTAGAAATTCAATTAGCCGAAATCTGGCAAGAGGTGCTGGGTGTAGAGAGCGCGGGAGTAAAGGATAATTTCTTCCATTTTGGAGGCCATTCACTGCGTGCAGCTCTGCTAGTCTCACGAATTCGTAAGGAGATGAACCGTGAGATTAGCCTAAGAGAAGTGTTTGAGTCGCCTACCATTGAAGGCTTGGCTCGTGCCATTGAGGGCTATACACCGCTGAATTTTGAAGAAATTCCTACAGCGGGAGCGCGAGAGCACTACCCATTGTCCTCAGCCCAAAAACGGCTGTTTATCCTTAGCCAGCTGGAAGGCGGAGAGCTGAGCTACAATATGCCAGGTATTCTTACGGTTGAGGGAGCCCTGAATCGGGAACGACTGGAGCAGGCATTCCGTCGTCTGATTCATCGTCATGGTTCACTGCGCACCCGTTTTGTGACTGTTAACGGTGAACCTGTACAGCAGATCCTACCGGATGTTCCGTTTACGGTGGAATATGCGGAGTTGAGCGAGACAGAGGCAGAAGCTGCCCTTCAGCAGTTTGTTCATCCTTTTGACCTTGGCGAAGCACCATTGCTGCGGGTAGGTCTCATTCGAATTGCACACGAGCGCCATTTACTGTTGTTCGATATGCATCATATTGTCTCGGATGGGGTTTCTATGAATATTCTCATAGAAGAGTTCCTTCACTTCTACCAAGAAGAGGACGTATTGCCTGCGTTGCAGATCCAGTACACAGACTATGCGGTATGGCAGCAAGAGCAGCTCGGAAGCGAACGTCTAAAAGCCCAGGAAGCTTACTGGCTGGATGCATTCCGCGGAAGCTTGCCAGTGCTGGATTTGCCAGTAGATGAAGTTCGTCCTGCGGTACGAAGCTTTGCGGGAGATCGGATTGACTTCCAGATTGATGCTTCTCTGAGCGCTTCACTCCAGGAGCTGGCTACCCGAACAGGTTCTACGCTGTTCATGGTGCTGCTGGCAGCCTATACGACGCTCTTGCACAAGTACACGGGGCAGGAAGATGTCATTGTCGGTTCACCAGTGGCGGGAAGATCCCATGCCACACTCGAGGGCCTTATCGGTATGTTCGTAGGCACAGTGGCACTGCGTACTTATCCAGAGGGCGAAAAGTCTTTCGAGGCTTACTTGAAGGAAGTGAAGGAAACAGCACTGCGGGCCTATGAAAACCAGGATTATCCGTTCGAGGAGCTGGTAGAGAAGCTGGAGCTTCAGCGTGACCTGAGTCGTAACCCACTATTTGATACTATGTTTGTTCTGCAAAATATCGAGCAGGGAGAACAAGAAATAGAGGGATTGCGTTTCACTCCTTACGATCAGGGCCATCCTGCTGCCAAGTTCGACCTCACGCTGACAGTGAGTGAAGCGGATGGGGCATTGAACTGCACGTTGGAATACGCGACTGCAATCTACAAGCGGGAGACCGCTGAGCGGATGGCAGGCCACTTTGTACAGCTTATTCAGGAAGCTATCGCCAATCCGGGATTGTCGTTGTCATCCCTTGATATCGTGACACCGCAGGAAAAGTCGATGCTGATGAAAGATGCAGACGAAGCCAAAGCAGATTATCCTCGTGACCAAACGATTCATGCACTGTTCGAGGAACAGGCTGTCCGTAATCCGGATGCAGTAGCGGTCGTATGTGAAGAGGCAACCTTGTCCTATAGCGAGCTGAATGAGCGGGCCAATGGACTTGCCAGAACGCTCCGCGAGCGTGGTCTGCAACCAGACGGTTTGGTTGGAATCATGGCGGATCGTTCCCTTGAAATGGTCGTTGGGATTTTGGCCATCTTGAAGGCAGGCGGGGCTTATGTCCCTGTCGACCCTGAATATCCAGAGGACCGCATTCGCTTTATGCTTGAGGATTCGGGAGCCAAGCTGCTGCTGACACAAGCGCATCTGGAGACACGTATCTCCTTCACCGGGGACATCGTTAATCTGGACGAGGCGGCTTCCTACAAGGAAGATGTCTCAAATCTGGAGCCTACGGCTGGACCGAATCATCTTGCCTACGTTATCTACACATCGGGTACGACAGGCAAGCCAAAGGGAACGCTGATCGAGCACAAAAATGTAGTCCGCTTGCTCTTTAATGATAAAAATATGTTTGATTTCGGTCCTCAGGATACGTGGACGCTGTTCCATTCATTCTGTTTCGACTTCTCCGTATGGGAGATGTACGGGGCATTGCTGAACGGAGGTCGTCTGGTCATCGTTCCATCGCTTACTGCGAAGAGCCCAGAGCGCTTCTTGCAGTTGCTTAAGGACCAGAAGGTTACCGTGTTGAACCAGACGCCAACATACTTCTATCAGTTACTACAAGAAGAACTTAGTCATCGCGCGGCAGAATTGAGTCTTCGCATGATTATCTTCGGCGGGGAGGCATTAAGCCCGGCCTTGCTCAAGGACTGGAGAGCGAAATATCCGCAAGTACAGCTCATCAACATGTATGGCATCACGGAAACGACCGTGCATGTAACGTATAAGGAAATTACGGAACTGGAAATTGAACAGGGCCGCAGCAATATCGGTATCCCGATTCCGACACTACGTGCGTACATTCTGGATGAACAACGCCGTCCACAACCGATTGGCATTCCGGGTGAACTCTATGTGGCGGGCGAAGGCCTGGCGCGTGGCTACCTGAACCGACCGGAATTGACGGCAGAGAAGTTTGTAGCTCATCCGTTTGAAGCGGGCGAGCGCATGTACCGCTCAGGTGACTTGGCACGCTGGTTGCCGGATGGCAGCATGGAGTATTTGGGACGGATTGACCATCAGGTTAAAATCCGGGGTTACCGTATCGAACTGGGAGAAGTGGAGGCGAAGTTGCTCCATGCTCCGTCTGTGAGGGAGGCCGTTGTGCTTGCCCGGGAGGATGGAAGTGGACAAAAAGTACTGGTGGGCTATTTCACTGCCGATCAGATGCTGACAGTAGGCGAATTGAGAAAAGCCTTGGCTGCTGAACTGCCGGCTTATATGATTCCGTCTTACTTCATGCAATTGGAACAGATGCCGTTGACACCAAATGGTAAGCTGGATCGCAAAGCACTTCCAGCTCCTGAGACCAATGTGCAGACTGGAGCGGTTTATGAAGCGCCGAGGAACGCAGCTGAGGAAGCTTTGGCTTCTGTATGGCAAGGTGTGTTAGGAGCACAGCAGGTCGGCATCCATGATCACTTCTTCGATCTGGGTGGTGACTCCATCAAGGCGATTCAGATGTCCTCTAGATTGTTCCAATTAGGATATAAATTAGAGATGAAGGATCTCTTCAAATATCCGACAATTGCTGAGCTAAGCCCGTATCTTCAAGTAGCCGGACGCACAGCAGAGCAGGGTGAAATCAAAGGTGCAGCGGAGTTAATGCCAATTCAGCGCTGGTTCTTTGAACGTCACACAGTGGAGCCACATCATTACAATCATGCTGTCATGCTCCATCGGAAAGACGGCTTTGATGAGGCTGCACTCCGGTTGACAATGGACCAAGTTGCGATTCATCATGACGCGCTACGTATGGTTTTCCGGTCTACAGAAGCTGGATATGCAGCTTGGAATCGGGGAATTGACGAAGGCGAATTCTACACATTGGACATCGCCGATATGAGACAGGTAGAAAACCAGGCAGCTGCTGTTCAAGCGCAGGCCGATGCCATCCAGGCAAGCTTCCTCTTGGAAGACGGCCCTCTGTTCAAGCTAGGCTTGTTCCATTGTAATGATGGCGATCATTTGTTGATTGTCATTCATCACCTCTTGGTTGACGGCGTATCCTGGCGCATCCTGTTTGAAGACATTGCAACAGGATACGAGCAGGCATTGAATGGAAAAGCGATTGTTCTTCCGCAAAAGACCGATTCGTATCTTGTATGGTCCGAGCAAGCGGTGAAGTATGCAGCAGGCCCTGCCCTGGACGAGGAACGTTCATACTGGCAGCAGATTGAGGAGACGATGCTGGCTCCACTGCCAAAGGATGAGGATCAGGAACCGGGCACCATTCGGGATACCGAGTCGGTCACGGTAACGTGGTCTGCTGAAGAAACAGACCTGCTGTTGCGACAAGCAAACCGGGCTTATCATACGGAGACGAATGATTTGCTCTTGACTGCGCTGGGAGCAGCTATTCAGCGCTGGACAGGCATGGAACAGATTTTGGTTAACCTTGAAGGGCATGGCCGGGAAATGATCGTACCAGATCTGGATATTACCCGCACCGTGGGCTGGTTCACCACCCAATATCCTGTTCTGCTGAACCTGCAAGGTGGGCAGGAAGTATCTGCCCAAATCAAGCGCATCAAGGAGAATTTGCGAGAAGTTCCGCACAAAGGCATCGGCTACGGTCTGCTGAAGTATATGGCACCGGAAAAAGGTACTCGATTCAGCGTAGAACCGGAGGTTTCCTTCAACTACCTTGGACAGTTTGATCAGGATTTGGAAGGCAATGCTCTTAGCCTGTCTACACATTCAGTCGGTAAGGCGCTCAGTGATCACACACCACAGCAATATGCTCTGGATGTGAATGGCATGATTGCCGAAGGCCAGCTATCACTGACGATTACGTACAGCAACAGGCAGTACCGTAAGGAGACGGTAAGTCATTTTGCTGAATTATTACAGTCAAGTCTTAGCGAGGTCATCCAGCATTGTGCGACTCAGGAGCGTTCGCAGCTTACGCCGAGTGATGTTCTGTTCCAAGGACTGACCCTGGAGCAGCTTGATCGACTCACAGCCCAAACGGCCCATATTGGAGAGATTGAGGATGTGTACAAGCTAACGGCAATGCAGAAGGGCATGCTCTTCCACAGCTTGCTGGAGCCGGACTCCTCTTCATACTTTGAGCAGGCAACGTTTGAGCTACGTGGCAGCTTCGATGTAGATATCTTCTTCGAGAGCTTCCAGGCTTTGGCGCAACGACATGCCATATTGCGTACCGGCTTTTACAACAATATCACTGATGTACCGCTGCAAGTTGTCTTTAAGCAACGGCCAATCCCTCTGAACTACGTAGATTTGCGTGCCGGTACGTTGCAGGAGCAAGAAGCCCAAATTCAGGCTTATACTACTGAAGATATGGCTAAGGGATTCAGCTTGTCAGAAGATCCGCTGATGCGAGTGACTGTCATGCAAAAAGAACAAAGCCACCTTGTATTGTGGAGCTTCCATCATATTGTCATGGATGGCTGGTGCATCCCGATTATTACACAGGAGCTGTTCGATTATTATTCTGCCCTGCGTCAGCAAATACAGCCTGTACTGCCGCCGGCTCAGCCCTATAGCCGTTATATAGAATGGCTTGATGCACAGGATGATCAAGAGTCTTCAACATATTGGAGCCAATATCTCGAAGACTATGACGGCAATACCGTATTGCCGGAAGCTAAAACGAAATCTCAAGCTAAAGTAGAGGGTTACGTTCTGAATGAGCATGTTCTCCATTTGGGCGCATCCTTGACCCATAAAATGGATGTTGTCGCGAAGCGCAATCATGTGACCGTCAACACACTCATGCAGACAGCCTGGGGCCTGATTCTCCAACATTACAATGCCAGCTCGGATGTTGTTTTCGGTGGCGTTGTATCAGGTAGACCTGCTGAGATTGCAGGGATCGAGAATATGGTGGGTCTGTTTATTAATACAGTACCTATCCGCGTACAGTCATCCAAAGACGAGGCCTTTGTCGAGGTGATGAAACGTACACAGGCACATTCGTTGGCTGGTCGTGCCTACGACACCTATCCGCTGTATGAGATTCAGGGGAAAACAAGCCAAAAGCAAGACCTGATTTCTCATATTATGATCTTTGAAAATTATCCGCTCGACGAACAGGTAGAACAGTCGGGTAATCACACAGAGGACAATCTCGAAGTCGCCAACTTCGCCATGTTTGAGCAAACCAACTATGACTTTAACCTCGTTGTCATTCCAGGCAAGGACATTAAGGTCTGCATTCGCTACAACGCTTCGGTCTATGAGCAAGAAAGCATTGCGCGAATCGGAGGACATTTGTTGCAAATGCTCGATCAGGTAGCTACTCGTCCGCAAGCGACGATACAGGAGCTGGAGATTGTAACACCGGAGGAACGGACGAAGCTGCTTGACTGGGGTGGCAAGGCTCATGCCTATCCAAGTGATCAGGGTCTGCATACCTTGTTTGAGGAACAGGTTGTCCGTACGCCAGATAAGATCGCAGCAGTAAGCGGCGATATCCAGATCACGTATCGGGAGTTGAACGAGCGGGCGAACAGACTGGCTTCGACCTTGATAGACCAGGGACTGCGGAGTGAACAAGTAGTGGGTCTGTTGGCGGATCGGTCAGTGGAACTGCTGGTTGCCATCATGGGTGTACTCAAAGCGGGCGGAGCCTATGTACCTATTGATCCTGAATATCCGCAGGAGCGGATTCAGTATATTCTGAAGGACTCCGGCGCTGAGATTCTGCTCACACAGAGCCACCTGACGAAGCTGGCCTCCTTTGAGGGAATGGTTATGGAATTGGATTCTCCGCACATCTACGGAACCGGAGTGGATAATCCTAATATTCCTGTAAGAGGAAACGACCTAGTGTATTTAATCTATACCTCAGGTACAACAGGGAATCCGAAGGGAACCATGATTAACCATAAAGGGATCGTGAACTACATCTGGTGGGCCAATAAGGTCTATTGTGCAGGGCAACCAACGAACTTCCCGCTGTACTCATCCATTTCGTTTGACTTGACGATGACATCAATGTTTACTCCGTTAATAAACGGAGGAATAGTACGGATTTATGATGGTATAGATAAGGCAGAGGTCGTTCAGCATATTTTGCGCGAAAATGCGGTCGATATTCTCAAGCTGACGCCGACGCATCTCAGTCTCATAAAAGACATGACCATTCCAGCGGAGAGTCGTATTCAGCAGCTTATTGTGGGTGGAGAGAATCTGACCACTCATTTGTCCAAAACGATTACCGATCTCTTTGGCGGCAACATCAAAATTTACAATGAATACGGCCCAACCGAAACCGTCGTTGGCTGCATGATTCACCTGTACGATCCTGCGAAGGATACACGGGAATCTGTACCGATTGGATTGCCGTCCGACAACATATACATTCATATCCTGGATGAACAGCTTCGTCTTGTACCGTTAGGTGTGGAGGGCGAAATGTACATCGCCGGGGACGGAGTAGCCCGTGGATACCTGAATCGTCCGGATCTTACCGCAGAAAAATTCATTAGGGATCCGTTCGCTGCGGAAGGAAATATGTATCGGACCGGAGATTTGGCTCGTCGCCTTCCTAATGGAGACATTGAGTACATTGGGCGTATTGACCATCAAGTTAAAATACGGGGCTATCGTATTGAGCTTGGTGAGATTGAGGCCAAGTTGCTGGATATGCCACTTGTGGAGGAAGCTCTCGTTGTTGCGTGGGCAGACGCCAAAGGACAGAAGTCTCTATGTGCTTACTTTGTAGCTGATCGGGAAATGTCTGTCAGCGAGCTGAGAAATGAACTGTCTGCCGAGCTGCCTGCATATATGATTCCGTCTTACTTTGTCCAAATGGACGTAATGCCTTTGACACCAAATGGCAAGCTGGATCGTAAGGCACTGCCTGAACCAAACTTGGGTGTGAAAGCAGGAGCCGCCTTTGCTGCTCCGCGGACGGATGTGGAGAATATTTTGGCTTCGATTTGGCAAGGTGTGCTCGGCGTACCGCTTGTTGGCATACATGATAATTTCTTTGAACTTGGAGGCGACTCGATCAAATCGATTCAGGTTTCATCAAGACTTCTCCACGCAGGCTACAAACTGGAAATGAAGAATTTATTCAGCTATCCAACAATTGCGGAACTGGCTCAGCGTGTTAGCGCAGTCAGCCGAATTGCAGATCAGGGCGAGGTACACGGAACGGTAAAACTGGGACCTGCCCAGCGCAGATTTTTCGAAGAGCAGTCAAAGGATCTACATCACTTTAATCAGTCGGTCATGCTGTACCGACGCGAAGGCTTTAATACCGATGCGCTCGCCAAGGTTATTCAAAAAATTGCAGAACACCATGATGCGCTGCGACTGGTATTCCGCCAAGGAGAGCACGGAGTAGAAGCGTGGAACCGCAGTTTGGGCGAAGGTGAGCTGTATAGCCTCCAAATCCACGATTTGCAGGATGAAAAAGACCCGGCTTTGGCAATAGAAGCTGGTGCAGAAGCCATTCAGCGCAGCATCTCTCTGGAGGATGGGCCTCTCTTTAGACTAGGTTTGTTCCGCTGTGCGGAAGGCGAACATTTGTTGATCGTTATTCATCATTTGGCTGTGGATGGCGTATCCTGGCGTATTCTCTTTGAGGACTTGCAGGAAGGCTACGAACAAGCAGCACGTGGAGAAGCGGTCAAGCTCCCACAAAAGACAGATTCGTACCGGGCATGGGTTGATGGGATTACGCAATATGCCAACAGCCCGGCGGCTGAACAAGAACGTAGTTTTTGGGCAGAGGTAGAAGGAGAGGGATTTGCCCTTCTTCCAAAAGACAAGGTAGACGGCGCTCTTCTCATAAAAGACACCGAGGCTGTTACGGTAACATGGTCGCCAGAAGAGACAGAGCAGTTCCTGAAAGAGGCGAATCGCGCTTACAATACGGAAGTTAACGATCTGCTCTTGACGGCCCTAGGTATGGCTGTTCACGAGTGGACAGGGATCGAACGTGTAGGCATCGTGCTCGAAGGACATGGACGGGAGCCTGTTGTACCGGAATTAGATATCACTCGCACAATAGGCTGGTTTACAAGTCAGTATCCTGTCGCCCTTGAGATGGGAGGCGAAATGGAGATCGGCGCCAGAATCAAGCGTATTAAGGAAGGCCTGCGTCGTATCCCGAACAAAGGTGTAGGATATGGTATTTTGAAATATTTGAGTGACGTATCCACTGGCTCCTCCTTCTCGGCAGAACCGGAGATTACCTTCAACTACCTGGGGCAGTTTGACCAGGATCTTGCAGAAGGAACGATGGAGGTGTCCCCTTACTCGGCAGGGTCTGAGGTCAGTGAGGAGATGGTGCAGCATCAGGCCTTGAATATTAATGGACTGATTACCGAAGGACAGCTTCAGCTTTCGGTCAGCTATAACCATCAACAATTCCATGTGGATTCGGTAGAAAAGTTTGCCGGTATCTTGAAGGAACGTCTCAGTGAAGTCATTGGACACTGTGCACGCAAGGATAGAACCGAGCTTACACCAAGCGATGTACTCCTCAACGATATCAGCTTGGAGGAAATCGAGGAGCTGGAAGAGCAGACACGGCACATCGGTAGCATTGAAAATGTGTATAAACTGACACCGATGCAAAAGGGAATGCTGTTCCACAGCTTGCTGGAGCCTCATTCAGAGGTCTACTTTGAGCAGGCCACATTTGAAATTCAGGGAGTATTCTATCCTGAGGATTTCAAACGCAGCTTACAGCATCTGATGAAACGGCATGCCATACTGAGAACGAATTTCCATGCTGGATGGGGCGACTTCCCTATACAGATTGTGTTCAAAGAAAGAGCATGCGATTTCGTATACGAGGAATTGCATGAGCTGGAACCGGGCGAAATGGAAACGCGTCTTGCAGCTTATATGGATCAGGACAAAGCAAGAGGTTTTGATCTGACGAATGAAGCCTTGCTGCGTGTTGCTATTCTACGTACTGCAAAAGAGCACTACCATCTGTTGTGGAGCTCTCATCACATCATTTTGGATGGCTGGTGTATGCCTCTTGTGCTCCAGGAAGTGTTTGAAACGTACGGAGCTCTGCGTGAGCAAAGGGAGCCTAAACTTCCTGTAGCAGCATCGTACAGCCAGTACATTCAATGGTTAGAGAAACAAGGCGAGGAAGAGGCATCCTCCTACTGGAGAGGGTATCTGGAAGGCTACGAGCAGCAGACGAAGCTGCCACAGGCCATCACACAGCCATCGGCAAAAGCAGAAGCCTACGTGTCGGAGAAGCTGGTATTCACGTTGGATGCGGATTTGACTGAGCGCTTGGAACAAGTGGCCAAACAGCATCAAGTGACGATGAACACGCTGATGCAAGCTGCTTGGGGAATCGTATTGCAACGCTACAATAGAAGTCAGGATGTCGTCTTCGGAAGTGTGGTTTCGGGGAGACCTGCCGAGATTCCAGGCATCGAAAGCATGATCGGTCTCTTCATTAATACAGTTCCAGTTCGAGTTCAGGCCGAAGGAAGCGAAACGTTCTCTCATGTGATGAAGAGACAGCAGGAATTATATTTGGCTGGGCATGCTTATGATTCCTATCCGCTCTATGAGATTCAGGCACAGAGCGAACAAAAGCAAGATTTGATTTCCCATATAATGGTATTTGAGAATTACCCGGTAGAAGAGCATCTGGAAGAGAAAATTGCCAATGATGAGGCTGAATACAAAATTACGGATGTTCAGATGTTTGAACAGACAAATTATGATTTTAACCTCATTGTGCTGCCGGGACGTAGTCTGGAGTTCTTGTATCGTTATAATGCCCGTGTCTATGACCGGGAGAGCGTGGAACGGATTCAAGGGCACTTGACGAAAATTCTGACAAGCGTATCTGTACAACCTGCTATCCGTATTGATGAGCTGGAGCTGATAACGCCAGAAGAGAGATCACAAATTATAGAGGTATGGGGAGACACAGCAGCTCCTTATCCGCGTGAGAAGCCCCTTCACGGCATATTTGAGGAAAAAGCTGCACTCACACCGGATCATACAGCACTTATTTTCGGCGAAACGGAGCTTACCTACGGAGAACTTCATCAGCAGGCCAACCGCCTCGCACGTACGCTCCGCGCGCAAGGGGTCAGACCAGATCAGCCAGTCGGCATCATGGTCGAGCGTTCGCTTGAGATGATCATAGGTATCCATGCCATTCTAAAAGCGGGCGGCGCTTATGTTCCGATTGATCCGGAATTCCCTGAGGATCGTATTCACCACATGCTGGAGGATTCGGGAGCGAAGCTTCTGCTGACGAAGAGCCATCTCAAGGATCGTTTCCCATTCACTGGCACGATCCTGGCACTGGATGATCCGCAGGCGTATCATGCGGATGACTCCAATCTGGAGCCAATTGCAGGACCAGAACATCTGGCGTATATCATTTACACGTCGGGTTCAACCGGCAAGCCGAAAGGTGTAATGATTGAGCATCGCTCCGCCGTCCATACACTGAGTCAGTTGGAAGCTGAATATCCGATGTTGGCAGGTGACCGATTCCTGCTCAAAACGACATTCACCTTTGACTTCTCCGTGCCAGAGCTGTTCTGTTGGTTCTTTGGACAGGGGACGCTCGTGATCCTTCCACCGGGCGTGGACAAAGATCCGGTGGCACTGCTGGAGGCTGTGGATGCGAACCGAATCACGCATCTTAATTTGGTACCTTCGATGCTCAGCGTGCTCGTTCAATATTTGAAGGAAAGCAGTACCCAAGGATTCCTTACTCTGAAATATCTGTTTGCCTGCGGCGAGACGCTGCCTGCCAAACTTGTGGAAGAGTACTATAAAGTGTCTCCTTATGCAGTACTGGAGAACATCTACGGTCCTACGGAAGCTGCTGTATATGCGACTCGATATACAACGAGTCCTGAGAATGCGACTCTAACGCATGTGCCTATCGGCAAACCGTACGCTAACGTCCAAGTATGGATGATGGACAGCGCTTCTCAGGTATCACCAGTAGGTGTGCCGGGGGAACTCTGCATTGCAGGTGAAGGGGTAGCGAGAGGGTACTTCAATCAGCCGGAACTGACGGCAGAGAAGTTCATTCCTCATCCGTACAAGTCGGGTGAACGGATTTACCGAACGGGCGATTTGGCTCGGTGGTTGCCTGACGGGAATATTGAGTACTTGGGACGGATTGATCACCAGGTAAAAATCCGTGGTTACCGCATTGAGCTGGGAGAAGTGGAAGCACAAATTCTGAAGGTACCATCGGTGCAGGAAGCGGTTGTTCTAGCACTGGCTGACTCCAGCGGAAGTACTCAGCTTTGTGCATACTTTGTGGCCGAGGAGGCGCTCGCAGCGGGCGTACTACGCGAGGCACTGGCCAGCGAGCTGCCAAGCTACATGATTCCATCTGCTTTCGTGCAGTTGGGGCAAATGCCGCTGAATCCGAATGGCAAATTGGATCGAAAAGCGCTACCGGCACCGGAAACACTTCTGCGGAGCACCGCCGAGTATATCGCGCCGCGTACGCAGACAGAAGTAGAGCTTGCTAAGATTTGGTCCGAGGTGCTCGGAGTACAGGAAATCGGGATCAGGGATCAATTCTTCGAACTTGGCGGTCATTCCCTGAAAGTATTGGGCTTGATCCAAAGGATCTCGTCCAGTATGGGTGTTCATCTCCCACTTCAAGCCGTATTTAATCTGCCGACTGTGGAAGAAATGGCGCATGAAATTTTCAAGCTGCAGGCAACAACTGCTGCCGATGAACGAGAAATGGAAATTATCCACTTCCCAGGGAAAGGAACGCTTAAAGTATTTTGCTTCCCTCCTCGGGTAGGTCACTCTCTGGGGTACTATGAGATGGCCAAGGAGCTGGATGGGCTTTGCGAGGTGTACGGGATGGAATTTATCGGCGACCGTTTCCAGGGTCAAGATATGTTGGATCGATACATCGATGCCATCGTAGATATTCAAGCAGAGGGTCCATATATATTCTTGGGATACTCACTTGGAGGAAATCTTGCCTTTGAGGTAGCTAAAGCCATGGAAAGCCGAGGTTACCATGTTGGGGACATTATTATGGTAGATGCTATGAGAAAGATGTCCAAGGATGAATCGACACCTGAGGAGCTTGAAGAGATTGTCGAGACGGTGCTGGACAGCATTAGGGAGCAGTACAAAGCATTCCTGGCCGATCCAGCCGACAGGGAGCGAGTCATGGACAAAATGTTGGTTTACTCCAGCTACCGCGATGAGCTTATTAACGCAGGTGAAGTTCATGCGAATATCCATGCTATGATTGCAGAGGATGATAGTGTTGGTCCGGATACATCATTAGATAAATTGTTATGGCAACAGGCAACACTTGGCCAATACAAAGAATACGGGGTCATTGGAACGCACGATGTGCTGCTTGATTCCGGTTTTGTTGGGGAGAATGCTAAAGTACTGAGACAGATACTTGGTAAAATTGCAGAAGCCTCATCTAAAAACAAGCCTATTTTGTCCTAATATCAATCAACCAGAATAGTAGTGAGCAACAAAGACGCCCGGGTTCCTTTATAAAGGAGGGACCCGGGCGTCCTTTTTATTTTATGAAATCCGCAACATGCAGAGAGTAGTGCCCTTAATGATCAGTGTTTGTTTTAGCAATGGTTGACCGAGAATAATGGATATTGGAGATGAGATCACGGATGACTTGAATGACGAGCTCAGGTTGATCATGGATAATCATATGTTCGCTCTTTTTGGCGACAATAAGCTTGCTGTTGTTAGAGATGTGGAGCATCTCGCGCTGCCCGATTTGCCAGCTTTGTTCGATCTGATCATTTCCACGCTTACTTATACCGAACTGAGTCAAATTTTGCTGAATGCCTCGGGCAATTACGCGTACAGGGAGGTTGCCCAAATGCTGGCCGCGTATGGCATCTTCGGTAGTGCTCGCCAGATCACCCTCCTCGGCAACAGAGCGAAAGTACTTGGGGGAAGCAACAATGTTCACGAAAGATTTTCTATCTCGATACTCCACCCGACCGTTTAGCATTAAGTTGGGGAACAGACGAAAAGCCCCCGATCTTTCTAGGAGAATGGATATGAGCGGCGAGGGATTGACCTTAGGCCGTTCTTTGGCATAGATCTTATTTGTCCGCCGGGCATCATTCTCAGGCCTAGCATCCACCAGAACCAATCCTGCGACTTCGTCTCTGTACGTCTGTGCATAGAGTCTTGAGTACATCCCCCCGAGGGAATGGCCTACAAGGATATATGGAGCTTGGATGTCTGCATTTTTTAGAGCGGTATGAAGCTCCCGAACGATGTTTTCGCCGGTACGTGGAGTATTTGCCTCTTCGCTCCATGCATAGCCTGCCCG
>NZ_CM134213.1:1407500-1467500 GCF_054113385.1 Paenibacillus sp. ALE2 | reverse complement strand
AAAGAGTAACGGAGGCGCCCCAAGGTTCCCTCAGAATGGTTGGAAATCATTCGAAGAGTGCAAAGGCAGAAGGGAGCTTGACTGCGAGACCTACAAGTCGAGCAGGGACGAAAGTCGGGCTTAGTGATCCGGTGGTACCGCATGGAAGGGCCATCGCTCAACGGATAAAAGCTACCCTGGGGATAACAGGCTTATCTCCCCCAAGAGTCCACATCGACGGGGAGGTTTGGCACCTCGATGTCGGCTCATCGCATCCTGGGGCTGAAGTAGGTCCCAAGGGTTGGGCTGTTCGCCCATTAAAGCGGTACGCGAGCTGGGTTCAGAACGTCGTGAGACAGTTCGGTCCCTATCTGTCGTGGGCGTAGGAAATTTGAGAGGAGCTGTCCTTAGTACGAGAGGACCGGGATGGACGTACCGCTGGTGTACCAGTTGTTCCGCCAGGAGCACCGCTGGGTAGCTATGTACGGAAGGGATAAGCGCTGAAAGCATCTAAGCGTGAAGCCCCCCTCAAGATGAGATTTCCCAGTATGTAAGACCCCTTGAAGACGACGAGGTAGATAGGTTGGGGGTGGAAGTGCAGTAATGCATGGAGCTGACCAATACTAATCGGTCGAGGGCTTATCCTAAAGATAAGACGCAATGAAGTTTCGGATCCAGTTTTCAGGGTGTAACACCTTGAAGGTATGTAGAAGTACATACGACAAGCGTATGGCGATTCATTCACACAATCTGTGATGAACCGAATAACCTTACGGAAGAATTTGCGGAGCAAATTCATGTTTGGTGGCGATAGCGGAGGGGTTCCACACGTACCCATCCCGAACACGACCGTTAAGCCCTCCAGCGCCGATGGTACTTGGACCGCAGGGTCCTGGGAGAGTAGGACGTTGCCAAGCAACAAGTAAAAAGGATCATGATCTTTTTGAGATCATGATCCTTTTTTGTATATAAGTGAATTTATTTATATTCTTACTCCTTTGGTACCTTTAAAGCCGTTTGTTTATAATAGTTGTCCTTCGTAGGAGTACAGTTGTTTGTACAGGGAAATACTACGGGTTAGGGCTGTTGATGAAGGCTTGACACCCCTATACCGCTTTGCTAAGATTGCAATAATATATTTTCAGAGAGCCTTGATTTGTCCATGTCGGACAGACAACAAGACCAATACAGACTAAACATTTTGAAGGAGGATCATCTTGGTGTGGGAAGATAAATTCGGTAAGGAAGGCCTTACCTTTGACGATGTTTTGTTGGTACCTCGTAAGTCGGTGGTACTGCCCAAAGAAGTAAGCGTAGCAACTCGTTTGAGTGATAACGTGAAGCTGAACATTCCTTTAATGAGTGCTGGTATGGATACTGTTACTGAGGCAGTGTTAGCAATTGCGATGGCTCGTGAGGGCGGTATTGGTGTTATTCATAAAAATATGTCGATTGAACAGCAAGCGGTAGAGGTAGATCGGGTTAAACGCTCAGAGAGCGGTGTTATCACCAACCCATTCTCATTGACTCCGGATCACTTGGTATCCGATGCTGAGGCCGTTATGGGTAAATATCGTATTTCCGGTGTGCCTGTTGTAAACGAAGAGAACAAATTGGTGGGTATTATTACTAACCGTGATCTTCGCTTTATTCACGACTTTGATCTTAAAATTAGTGAAGTCATGACGAAGGAAGAACTGGTAACTGCACCAGTAGGCACGACTTTACAAGAAGCGGAAGTCATTTTGCAAAAGCATAAAATTGAAAAGCTTCCACTGGTCGATGAAGGGAACTACCTCAAAGGTTTGATCACCATCAAAGATATTGAGAAAGCTATTCAATTTCCGAACGCAGCGAAGGATGCACAAGGGCGTCTTCTGGTCGGTGCGGCTGTCGGCATTTCCAAGGATACGTTTGAACGGACTGAAGCACTTGTAAAAGCTGGTGTGGATTTGATTGTTGTGGATTCCGCTCATGGCCATCATATTAACATTATTGAAGCAGTCCGCGAGTTGCGTAAAACATATCCTGACCTGACGATTGTAGCAGGTAATGTAGCTACAGGTGACGGAACGCGCGAATTGATTGAAGCAGGAGCATCGGTCGTTAAGGTCGGTATTGGTCCAGGCTCTATCTGTACAACACGCGTAATTGCAGGGATTGGTGTTCCACAAATAACAGCTATTTATGATTGTGCAACAGTAGCACGTGAATATAATATTCCGATTATTGCAGATGGCGGTATTAAATACTCTGGTGAAATTACAAAGGCCATTGCGGCAGGGGCCTCTGCAGTAATGCTGGGAAGTCTTTTTGCAGGTACGGAAGAAAGCCCAGGCGAGTCGGAAATTTATCAAGGACGTCGCTTCAAAGTATATCGTGGTATGGGCTCTATGGCTGCGATGAAGCAAGGTAGTAAAGATCGTTATTTCCAAGATGACGACAAGAAATTGGTGCCAGAAGGTATTGAAGGACGCGTTGCTTATAAAGGGCCACTTTCCGACACTGTTCACCAGCTGTTGGGCGGTCTTCGCTCCGGTATGGGATATTGTGGTACTGCTAATATTGAGGAGCTTCGAAACGATACAAGCTTTATCCGTATTACAGGTGCAGGTCTGCGCGAAAGCCATCCGCATGATGTGCAGATTACGAAAGAAGCACCAAACTACTCTCTATAAAGTTCGGCTGTAATAGACTTGACGACAGGCAGAGCGCATTTCGCTCTGCCTGTCTTTTTTTAGAGATACCCCTGTGATAGAATAGACAAGTATCCGCCTTCTCATGAGGTTATTGATGAATTAGGACGCTTAGGTATTTTGGACGATTCCTACCAGTTAGGAAGATTCGGGCACAGAATGCTCATGACAAGCTATATCTTAGGAAACGAAATGACACTAAATTGTATAATACTAAAACATTAATTCTTTGGCCAAGTAAAGGCTGTAACCACCGTCTCGTTATACATAGCATAGCGGTTCGGGTTGAGGTACGAGAGGAGTTTGTATTCATTTGAAAGCGAACAATTTTAAGAAAAATAATAAACGCAGCATGATTAAAAAGAGTGTGACTGCAGTCATGGTGCTTAATATGATGTATATGTCGGCCTTGCCTGTTGTAGGCAATTTCGATTCAAGCGTGGCTACTTTTGCTGCTGGAGCGGCAACAGAAGCAACGAATATCACGGGAACAGGTTCTATTAACCCCCCTAGTCTGGCACTTCGTTCAGCTATTTTGATTGAGCCTTCCACTGGGCAGGTTTTGCTCTCTATGAATCCAGATGAGCCGCTCCCGCCAGCCAGTATGACCAAAATGATGACAGAGTACATCGTAGCGGAGCAGGTTAAGCAAGGCAAACTTAAGTGGACGGATAAGGTTACAGTGAACGAGAATGCTTCTAAGAGTATCGGATCACGTATTTTTTTGGCTCAAGGGGATCAACATACGGTAGAAGAGCTTTATATTGCCATGGCAGTAGGTTCTGCCAATGATGCAACAGTAGCTCTTGCTGAACGCGTATCTGGAACCGAGCAGGATTTTGTGAAACTAATGAATGAAACAGCTCAGAAAATGGGTATGAAAAATACGTATTTTATCAACTCGACTGGCTTGGATCGCAAGGATATGCCTGCAGGGTTTCAACCGGACACAGACCGGGAAACTGTGATGACAGCGAGAGACGCAGCTATTCTAGCAGGTTACATCATTAAGGACCATCCAGATTATACACGGTTTACCACAATTCAATCGTACAAATTCCGTCCAACCGATAAAGCACCGATTATTAACTATAACTGGATGCTGGAAGCGAACAAAAATATTACTAACTTTAGAAAATTCGCTTATCCAGGTTTAGACGGAATGAAAACAGGTCATACGGCTAATGCTGGAAACTGTTTTACAGGTACGGCTGAACGTAATGGAATGCGTCTCATCAGTGTAGTTATGGGCGCTGACTCTGATGCACACCGTTTTACAGAGACGGCTAAAGTGCTGAACTATGGCTTTGATAACTTTGAAGTGAAGCAGGTTGTTGCTCCAAAAACGGTGGTTAAAGGTGTTGAGAATGTGCCTGTGACCAAAGGTACGGAAACAGAAGTGCCGATCGTCACAAAAGATGCAGTAAGTTTTATCGTGGCTAAGGGTGCGAGCAATCCTAAGGTAACCTTTACAACGAATATAACACCAGCAAGCTCTCTCGTGGCACCTTTGAAGCAAGGGGCAAAAGTCGGAACGATTACGTACACATACAAAACGGATGGCGTGGATAAAGGCCAGACGAAAACTGTTGATTTGGTTACAACTACAGCAGTAGAAGAGGGCGGTTGGTTCCGAATGCTTTTCCGGGCAATTGGTGATTTCTTCGGCGATTTGTTCCAGGGAATTAAAAATCTCTTCTAAAGATGAACGCTAACCGGTCTAACCTGTTCTGCATTACTTATTTTGCAACTTGAAATGATTGTGTATTTGGCGTTCGTACGGTAAAATCTTAAGTTAGAAATCTAAACGTAACCCTTACAGGAGGCAACGACATGGAAACGGGAACTTCGCGTGTAAAAAGAGGTATGGCAGAGATGCAAAAAGGCGGCGTAATCATGGATGTCATGAACGCTGAACAGGCTAAAATTGCTGAGGCAGCAGGCGCTACAGCCGTAATGGCTCTTGAACGAGTGCCTTCGGATATCCGTGCAGCGGGTGGGGTTGCTCGCATGGCTGACCCTACGATTGTGGAAGAGGTAATGAAGGTTGTTTCTATTCCTGTTATGGCTAAGGCTCGTATTGGTCACTTTGTTGAGGCAAAGGTACTGGAATCTCTAGGTGTTGACTACCTCGATGAGAGCGAAGTATTGACACCTGCGGATGAGGTATTCCATATCGATAAGCGGGAGTTCACCGTTCCATTTGTTTGTGGAGCCAAGGATCTAGGGGAAGCATTGCGTCGTATCGGTGAAGGCGCATCTATGATCCGTACAAAGGGTGAACCGGGAACTGGAAATATTGTTGAGGCTGTTCGTCACATGCGTTTTATCAATGGTCAAATTCGCAAGGTGCAAAACCTGTCAAAGGACGAGCTGTATGCAGAAGCGAAAAACCTCGGAGTTGCTTATGAGCTGCTGTTGGAAGTGCATGAGCTTGGTAAGCTTCCAGTGGTTAACTTCGCAGCGGGCGGTGTAGCAACACCTGCAGATGCTGCGTTGATGATGCATTTAGGCGCTGATGGTGTATTTGTAGGTTCTGGTATCTTCAAGTCGGATAGTCCTGAGAAATTTGCGCGGGCCATTGTGGAAGCGACCACTCATTATACGGATTACAAGCTGATTGCAGAAGTGTCCAAGAATTTGGGGACTCCTATGAAAGGCATTGAAATTTCCAAACTGGCATCGCATGAGCGCATGCAAGATCGTGGTTGGTAAGAAAGAAGGGACCGGCATGAAAATAGGTGTATTGTCGCTGCAAGGCGCTGTAGCTGAGCATATACGAAGTGTTGAACGTGCGGGTGCTGAAGGTATAGCAGTGAAGAAGATCGAACAGCTCGATGAGCTGTCCGGTCTTATCATTCCCGGTGGTGAAAGCACCACTATCGGTAAGCTAATGCGCAAGTATGATTTTATAGAGGCTATACGCCAATTTTCCAATCAAGGGAAGCCTGTATTTGGCACTTGCGCGGGATTGATTGTACTGGCCAAGACGATTCAAGGTCAGGAAGAAGCACATTTGGGACTCATGGATATTACAGTATCGCGTAATGCCTTTGGTCGCCAACGAGAAAGCTTTGAAACTGACTTGAACATTAAAGGGATTGAGGAGCCGGTTCGTGCGGTGTTTATACGCGCGCCTTTAATACAATCTGTCGGAATGGGAGTAGATGTGCTATCTGAGTATAACGGCGAGATTGTAGCAGCCCGTCAGGGTCATCTGCTGGCTTCATCCTTCCATCCGGAATTAACAGACGATTACCGGTTACATCAGTATTTTGTGGATATGGTCCGCGGATAGCGGAAAGTCAGGTTTGTAGTGTAGGAGGGATCACCTGTGTTAGATATAAAGATTTTGCGTAATGAGCTTGGTCGGGTTGAGAAAGCTTTACAGAACAGAGGTAAATCTCTGGATCTGATTAATGGTTTTACAGATCTGGATGTAAGCCGTCGTGAGTTGCTTCAGGAAAGTGAAGGACTCAAAAATCGTCGGAATGTCGTATCTGGTGAAGTAGCCAAGTTGAAGAAGAATAAGGAAAATGCGGATGATCTTATTGCTGAAATGCGCCAGGTCTCCGATCGTATTAAAGAATTGGATGAGCAAGTGCGGGAACTGGAAGTTCAGATCGACGAACTGGTGATGTCGATTCCTAATATCCCTAATGAGACTGTGCCTGTAGGCGCTTCGGAAGAGGATAATGTGGAAATTCGTCGCTGGTCGGAGCCGCGCGAGTTTTCTTTTACACCCAAAGCGCATTGGGAGTTGGCTCAGGATCTAGATATTCTTGATTTTGAGGCTGCAGCTAAGGTGACGGGTTCTCGTTTTACGTTCTATAAGGGACTGGGAGCGCGATTGGAACGTGCGCTAATTAACTTTATGATGGATCTGCACAGCAGTGAGCATGGTTATGAAGAAATGCTACCTCCATACATTGTAAATCGGGACAGTCTGTACGGAACGGGTCAGCTTCCGAAGTTTGAAGAGGATTTGTTTAAACTGCGTGATACCGAGTATTATCTTATTCCTACGGCCGAAGTTCCGGTAACGAACTACCACCGTGAAGAGATTATGAATGCAGATCAGCTTCCTAAATATTATGTGGCATACAGCTCTTGCTTTCGCTCAGAGGCAGGATCAGCAGGGCGTGATACACGTGGCTTGATTCGTCAGCATCAATTCAATAAGGTGGAAATGCTCAAGCTGGTTCACCCAGATACCTCTTATGAAGAATTAGAGAAAATGACGAATAACGCTGAGCGTGTTTTGCAGCTGCTCGGACTTCCATATCGGGTGCTGGCACTTTGCACAGGAGATATGGGTTTTACGTCTGCCAAAACGTACGATCTGGAAGTATGGTTGCCGGAGAGCGGCATGTACCGTGAGATTTCTTCCTGTTCCAACACTGAAGACTTCCAAGCGCGTCGTGCAAACATCCGGTTTCGTCCAGATGCGAAGGCAAAGCCTGAATTTGTACATACACTGAACGGTTCAGGATTGGCTGTAGGACGGACTGTAGCTGCTATTTTGGAGAACTATCAGCAAGAGGACGGAAGCATTGTGATTCCCGAAGTGCTACGTTCATACATGCGAGGCATTGAGGTTATAACTCATAAACAGTAAGCCTTGCATTCTTAAAAATTCTGTGGTAAAATAATTTTGTTGCGCCTGAGTTGTTTAATAGAGGGAAGCAGCTTTATCCATTTACCACCTGGAGAGGTACCGAAGCGGTCATAACGGGGCGGTCTTGAAAACCGTTAGAGTGCAAGCTCACATGGGTTCGAATCCCATCCTCTCCGCCATATTCTAAATAAAACCAAGCCATTCGAATCTGATAGCTGGTACATTAGGCTCTATATGCTAATGATCAGGAATCGTGAAGAATGGCTTTTTTGTTGTATAAAAAACCTGTTTTTTTCACACGTTATCAGATGTGGAGGTGCTGGCATGAATCGAGAAATGACAGTAGATCAGCAAAAGCTGGTAGAGGCCTGGCAGGAACAACTGCCGATTCTTTTGAATTCAGGGGATAAATCACAGGTACAGGCAGATGAAGCTGATAACCGGGCTATACGAATCCATATCGAGGTAGAAGGCCGACAAATGTACTCCTTTAACTTTGCATGTACGTATGTAGATTCTCGGGAGGTACAGGTTAGCTTAGTCGATGTAGAGCGTGACGGACGGTCTGTGGATGAACGAACAGATATCATTCAGCAGCTGGTGTCCGATTATACGCGGCACATTCACCAATGCGCCCAAACGTTACAGTCATTAACGCACTCGTAGTCATGAAGGAATGAGGAGGAAGGTTACATGACCAAGGCCAAAAACGGATTGGATAAAAACCTGTCCAACATTGTCGATGATTTGGAACAACGTCCAGTCAATAGTCATCAGGCACAGCAAGTGCAGCAGGATCGTAATGATCGTCGTCATCAGGATTCACTGAATCACGATAAAACGGAAGATCTGAACCATCTATAGTCCTATTTTAAATGGTAATAAACGGATTCGTTGATGTGCCAATAATTTAGACTGAGAATGGAGGATGCGTAAATGGGCAAACCTAGAGCTGTTCCTGTTCCCGAGGCTCAGGATTCTGGTGGAAGTAACGAAAAGCGTGAGCGTAGTCATCAACAAGAGCCGTTATCCGGTTCCAAGAAGGTGAAACAGCGCAATCACGTGGATCACCATAACAGACAAGGTTCATAAGCAGTCAGACTTTTCTCCTAAAAATATTAAGAAGTATAGTACACCCTGGTTAGAGAGCCAGGGTGTCTTTGTGCTTATTGCAAGAAAATTTTCCAATAAGTGTTTCGCCGTTTATGAATATGAGTTAAAATAGAGGGTGTGTATTTTTTTGTTAGCATAAAAAAAGGGGTTAATTATGAGAGGAGAGAATCTACACAATGAGTAAAAAATTATCCGTCTTGGTCCTCACTATGGTGTTGCTAATGACGGTAGCGCTGGTAGGTTGTAGCAAGAAGTTAGAACCGAAGGAAGCTGTTACGACTGGTACAGCAAATGCGATGAAGTTGAATTCCTATGAATCCAAAAGTCAATTTACCGTTAAGGAACTGACAATTACCTCCGCTTCTGTGCCAGCTGAGCAAAGTGCAATGGTAACTAGCATGCTGAAAAATGCTGATATTACACTGGATGGCGTATACCAAAAGGAGCCTTTCCAATCTGAAATGACGCTTGGCATTCATTTGAAGGGTGATCTTTCTACTAGCTTTACGATTCCAATGGTAATGACTAAAGATAAATTGTACGTTAAAATTCCTAATATTCCATTTTACCCGCTTCCACAGGATGTTGTAGGTAAATTCCTGCTCATTGATCCACAAGAACTGGCTAAACAAACGGGACAAGAATTTAACCCTGCAACCATGGATCAGGAAAAATCTCAGAAATTTGCGAACGAAGTGATTGCTGCGATCATGGGCGAGTATGATCAAGCTACGTATTTCTTTGATATTGATCCTAAAGATGCTAAATTGCCGCAAGGCGTTGAAGCTAAACAAGTGGTTCAGTTTAAAATCACGAACGATAACGTGAAGCAAGCGACCAATACATTTATCACTAAGGCGCTTCCTAAGGTCTTGGATATAATGTCTAAAGACGAATATGCTGGCATGCTTCAAGTGAAGAAGGAAGAACTGGCTGAAGCGAAAAAAGAACTGCAATCCAACACCAGCGAAGTTAGCAAAAAGCTGGATGAGTTGAAGAACTATTTGACAGTGAAACAGTTTGACATTAACACTGCTTTGAACAAGGATAACGTTCCTGTGTATCAAGATCTGAATGCGAACGTGGAAGTGAATGATCCTTCTACGAAAGATAATGTGAAGTTGTCTGTAACAGGCTACTCGCAATACAGCAAAATCAATGAAAAAGCATCATTTAAAGTGGGGATTCCAACAGCTGACCAAGTCCTCACTATCGAACAACTACAACAAAAAATGCAAACTGTATCTCCTTAAACAGAGGATGACAGGATTACAAACATCATTTCTTCGAATGTGATGTAAGAAAACCGCTCGGCATAGGCCGGGCGGTTTTTTTGTTCATGATTAAGTTGTCCTCCGTGCAGTTGTTCAGATTCGTCACACGTCATCTTCAGCTAGAATCCCGAACATCTGATGATCCTGCCATTCGCCCTGAATCTGTACCAGCTTGCGAGCAATACCTTCCGGTTGAAAGCCACACTTCTGTAATACACGTTGTGAGCGATCATTATGCAGAAGGGTACCTGCTTGGAGACGATGTAGAGATAAGGCACGGAAGGCATACTGTATGATCAACTTTAAAGCGGCCGTCATATGTCCCTTACCCTGCTCATGTTGATCCATCATATAGCCGACGTCGGCGAATTGTCCAACTCCACGCACCAGATTGGAAATGGAGATGTAACCTATCAGCCGTTCTTGTTTTAAGAGAAAGATACCAAACAAGTACCCTCGATCTTCTTCCGCTTGATGCAATCTCTCACGGATGTAATCCTGTTGTTTTTTTAAAGTGAAAAATGAATCCTCATACAGTGGCTCATAGGGCGCATGAGAGTCCCTATTTCGAAGTCTAAGGGCGAGAAGGGCTTCGCCATCCTCCAAGCTTAGGGGACGTAAAAAGATACCTTGAGGCGTATTATACAAGCTCATAGGCATAAGAGATCTCCTTTCACGCGGAATTAGCAGTGAGATGAAGAGCTTTGGACTTTTCCTCCTCAGGATGGAGATGAAGGAGGAGACAATTTGGCAGCCGCTCTTTTTTGCCGGAGCTGCCGAAAAAAGTTTGTTAGCATGGAGGCACATTCCTCCTGAAGTACACCGTGGGTTACTTCTGTACAATGATTGAACCGAGGCTCCTGCAATAAATTCATTAGCGTGCCTGCACAACCCGCCTTGGGATCTGTGGTGCCGTATATTAGATGGGGGACGCGTGATTGCACAATGGCTCCAGCGCACATCGGACACGGCTCCAAAGTGACATACAGCCTGCAATCCAGCAGGCGCCAAGCGCCCAAATGCTCACTGGCCTGCCGGATGGCAACCATCTCTGCATGTGCAGTTGGGTCGGTGTCGGTCTCGCGCAAATTGTAGCCGCGACCGATGATTTCATTATCTTTTACAATGACAGCTCCGATGGGGACTTCACCCAACGCTTCTGCCTTGTACGCTTCCTGAATGGCTTCTCTCATCCAATAGGCGTGATCCATAATGGTCACTGGGAAAATGCTCCTTTCAAACGCGGAATTATCCAACGAACAAGTATTCCGTTGTTAACATGATGTGAATAAAATTGTGGATAACACCATACTTGTCCACAGATTTATCCACAGTTTATAATAACATCTGTGTATTTGTGGACTATATGTGGATGATTATCTTAATACATTGTAGGTAAATGCTCGCCTATTGACAACATTGTTCACAGGATGTGTATTTATGTATATCCGGTAAATGTAAATGCTGGTATCCCAGGCACTATTACGGTATCATTGAGTTAGCAATTGCCAGTAATCGCCAGCATACGGCAAGAGGTGAGAAATCAGTGTGTCGATAAAAATCAGAATAACGATCATTTTGTCGGGGTCGGTCCTGTTTATCCTATTGTTAAACATCGCACTCAATTACTACACGACCCACGAAAATCTAAGAAGTGACAGTGAAACCAAAATGGTTCTGACGGCTAAAATCATCGGAGGAGCTATCGAACAAACCCGACATAGCTGGGAGGCCGTTGACAAGCAGCTCGGATATAATCTGTGGCTTTCTGCTACGTTGGCTGCCAATCAGCTCGATCCCGATATTCGTAATATCCAGCAGGAACAGCTACAACAGATAGCTACACTCCACAGGGATATTAATATCTCGTTGATGATCCGAGATGGACAGGGATATAAGGTTGTCAAATCTTCGAATCCTAAAGAGCTAACGTCATCCGATCCATTAATGGGGTATTGGAAAAATGCAGTTGACCAATTATATAAACATGGACAGGTGGCCATGGCGCATGGTCAGAACCTAGATCATTTTTGGACCAGTTCTTTTGATTACACAGATTCAGGTTCCTCACATATTAATAAATGGGGATTTTATTATGACCAAAAACGTAACTACTTAATTCGAATATCCTTCCAGGATACTTCAGTCCAGGATTTTATACCTATCCTGAGCCCAGCTGAGATTGTGAAGCAGACTCAGCAAGTGGATTATCGCATTTTGGAGATAACAGGAATCAACCCTGCAACCTTTGGTGGCGCTACGATGGACAAGAACGGTAACGATCGAAAGCACTACTACATGTACAACGAACCGATCCAATTCGGCACGTATCAACTAACAAGAGTGCCTGAGGATCGTTTGGCCGTGTCCAGGGCGATCCTTTCGGGAGAGAGTATCGTACAAGATTGTTATATTAAAGGCGAACGGGTGCTTGTCAGCTACATACCTTTTTATCCGACAAACCGTGATTCCTATGTCATTCGTATTGTCATGAATTATGATACAATCGCTTCTGTTATATCCAAGCAATTAATCAGTTTAGTTGCTATTTCCATTGTTCTATTGGAGGTTGTGATCATTGGAAGCTATGTGCTCGCCAGCCTATTTGTCCGTCCGATTCAGTCGATATTGGGAAAAGTGAACGAGATGGCTGACGGCCATTTTGATACACGGCTAGAAATTAAGGGCGGCCATGAGCTTGCACAGCTGGGTGAGCGCATCAATGCGATGGCCTACAACTTGGGGATGTATACGAGAAGACTTGAACAAATGTATGAAGAAAACCGTTCTGTAAAGGAGCATCTAGAATCGGTTATTAATCAGACGGCAGATGCGATTCATGTAACCGATCAGGAGGATCGTGTTGTTCGGGTCAACCATGCCTTCGAAGCTTTGTACGGGTGGACCAAGAAAGAATTGGTTGGCCGTAAGCTGGAGTTTGTGCCTCCGCAGCAACAGGAGGAGTATGAATTTCAGAAGGAGAGCCTGCTTCAGGGAGAAAGCATCGTATCAAGCGAGACCCTACGAATGCGTAAGGATGGAAGTACAGTAGAGATTAGTATGAGTACTTCACCTATTCTGGATGAACAAGGCGAAATCTTAGGCTTTATCTGTGTCTCGCGTGATATCACAGGGCGTAACCGGATGGAGGAACTGCTACGTAGATCAGAGAAGCTGACAACCGTAGGACAACTGGCGGCAGGCGTAGCGCATGAGATTCGTAATCCATTAACCACGCTACGTGGCTTCCTACAACTACAGCAGCAAAATCAAGTGTTGAATATGAAACACAACGATATTATGATGTCTGAGCTGGATCGCATCAATTTGATCGTTAGCGAGTTTTTAATATTGGCAAAGCCACAGGCAGTACATTTTCAGAAAAAAGATGTTCGTTATATTGTGAGTGATGTTATTTCTTTGCTAGATAGCCAGGCGCATCTGTTGGGTATTGTATTCAACCTTCAGGTTACGGACGAGCCTGCCTTGGTATATGCTGAAGAAAATCAGTTAAAACAGGTATTCATTAATTTACTTAAAAATAGCATGGAGGCTATGAGTAAAGGCGGCATCATCACAATTCATTTGTTCTTAGAGGGAGAAAGCGTTAAAATCTTCATACGGGACCAGGGAACGGGTATTCCCGCAGAAATGCTATCCAAGCTGGGAGAACCTTTTTTCACAAATAAAGAAACAGGTACAGGACTAGGGCTTATGGTCAGCCAGCGTATTATACAGAGCCATAAAGGCACACTGGATATTGAAAGCATAGAGGGAGAGGGAACAACCGCCCTCGTGCAGCTTCCGATTGCCAAGCCCGAGTAACGGGCTGGGGGCAGGAGGAAGTGTGTTCGTAGAAATGGAGGGTACACAGGTTGCGCATTAACAAATTTATCAGCGAAACTGGCTTTTGCTCGCGCCGGGAGGCGGACAAGCTGGTAGAGAGCGGCCGCGTGACGATTAACGGCGAAGTGGCCGTGCTGGGCAGTCAAGCGGAAGAAGGCGATGATGTCCGTGTGAACGGCAGGCCACTGCGCGATAAGTCCGATCACGTCTATATTGCATTGAACAAGCCAGTCGGCATTACTAGCACGACAGAGAGTCACATTAGAGGCAATATTGTCGATTTTGTGGGGCACCCGCAACGGATATTTCCAATTGGACGCTTGGATAAGGATTCGGAAGGTCTCATTTTATTGACCAATGATGGGGACATTGTGAATAAGATTTTACGGGCAGAAGGCAAGCATGAGAAAGAATATATCGTAACAGTGGATCGTCCGGTCACGCCATCCTTTGTGCAGGGGATGTCCAGCGGTGTGAAGATACTCGGTCATCGGACGCTGCCCTGTGAGGTAACACGTGTATCTGAGTATGTATTCCGTATTATTCTGACAGAAGGGAAAAATCGTCAGATCCGACGTATGTGTGCTGCCTTCGGTTATGAAGTTAAAAAACTGCAGCGCCTGCGAATCATGAATATTCGATTGGCGTCCCTTCAGAAAGGCGCCTGGCGCGATTTAACAGAGGCTGAAAAGCTGGAACTGGGCCAGATGCTTGATTATACGCTTAACTAAGGCCAGAGGCCTTCTTATAGCCTTCAGCGCTGGGTTCTCCTATATGGCAGGGCTAGACAACAGGAATCACTAAATCAAAAGGCACCAGCTGCATAAAAAATGCGGCGGTGCCTTTGTTCATATAACATATTCATGATCAACCTTCATTCGAGCTTGAGGTGGGACTAATAACTTGTGTACCGTTCTGATATTTGCGAAGAACGGAAATTTCGACACGACGGTTTTTGGCGCGTCCTTCTCCAGTCTGATTGCTTGCCAATGGTCGATACTCGCCATATCCGATGGATACAAACTTGGTAGGATCGAGCTGCGGATTGAGCAGCAAAATACGCAAGAAATTGAGCGAGCGCTTGGCACTCAAATCAAAGTTGGACGGGAACTGACTATTGGAAATAGGTACATTGTCGGTATGACCGGATACGATAACATCATAACCAGGAAACTGCTGGAGC
The DNA here is from genome assembly GCF_054113385.1 of Paenibacillus sp. ALE2. Lineage (NCBI taxonomy): Bacteria > Bacillati > Bacillota > Bacilli > Caryophanales > Paenibacillaceae > Paenibacillus > Paenibacillus sp. ALE2. The sequence continues at coordinate 1,452,791 of NZ_CM134213.1, read as the reverse complement.
ATGCTTGAAATGGATTTGGCTAGCTTTCTCGCTTCTGGCTTTACTTCGGCCTGCCCGGATGAAAACAGGGCATTATCACTAATGGTGATCATCAGCTGGGATTGGTTCAGCTTGGTGTTCAGTAGAGTGGACAGGCCGTTATTTTGAATATACTGATCCATTTGTTTTTTAAGCTTCTTTAAATCTTCTTCTTCCCGCTGGGCGAGTTGCTTCTGCAGATCAGAGGTAGAAGTGGCTTTCGATTTTAAAGGTTGCGATACCTCTTCTTTATTTTTGCCCATATCCATGGATTGTGACGACGGATTCGCGGCCGAGTGATCCAGCACGCCAGTACCGCCACTAAAAGCTGAACTCAAGGATTGAGCCATAGTTTCAAATTTTTTGGCATCGAGCGAGCTCATACCGAATAAGACAATGAAAAGAGCCAACAGAAGGGTCATTAAGTCGGAATATGGCAACAGCCAGCTTTCGTCAGCATGCTCTTCATGCGGTTCATGTCTCTTTTTACTCACTGGAATCGCCATCCTTCTGGGTCATCGAAGCCCGTTCGGTTGGAGTTAGGAAGATTGCTAGCTTTTGGCTGATGGCAATCGTCGAGATACCGGATTGAATCGAAAGCAGACCTTCGACCATCATTAACTTAAGTTCCACTTCTTTTTTGGATAGCCGTTTCAGCTTGTTGGACATTGGATGCCATAGGACATAACCTGTAAAAATACCGAGCAACGTTGCAATAAAGGCGGCCGCAATGGCATGGGACAGTTTTTCCATGTCACTAAGGTCGGCTAGAGCGGCAATCAGACCTACAACCGCACCGAGTACCCCGAGTGTTGGAGCGTACATACCGGCTTGGGAAAAAATTAGTGCGCCTGCGCGGTGTCTATCTTCGGTAGCGTTAATGTCTTCCATCAGAACATCGCGTACGAACTCCTGATCATTACCATCGATAATCATACGCATACCGCCGCGCATAAAGGGATCGTCGATCTCTTCGACCTTGGATTCCAGCGCGAGCAGACCTTCACGACGGGTAATGGATGCCCATTCGGTAAATGTACCGATAAGCTCCTTGCGATCCAGCAATTTCTGCTGGGTGAAAATAATTTTAAACAGCTTTGGCACCCGTTTCATGTCATCCATCGGAAACGCCATGAATATACTTGCTGCTGTTCCGACGAAAATAATCATGTAAGCAGCGGGATTATTGACCAGATTGACGACTGGCGCGCCCTTCAGGATCATCCCGACGACCAGTGACAAAAGCCCGAGCACAAGTCCAATAATGGTTGTAATTTGCATGATACACCTCATCCATGAGAATAGATTTTGAATCCTTTCATGCCGCATGGGTCGTCCTTGCCCCAAGCGCGTCATTATGAGACGGATTATAGTATTTATCGACAAAACTCTCTTTTTTGTTAAGGGCGAATTTCCGGTATAATAAAGTGATTATGTATTGAATCGCTGAACCACTGGAGGAAATAGCATGGGAGTAAAGCATGGGCGAGAGTATGAACAAATTTTGAACGATTTGACAGAGGCTGTGGGACGTATTCCGGATAGCTATGAATTTTTTGAAATGGAAGCAGAAGATTGGGACAGGCTGGACCCAGCAGGGCGCCAGGAAGTCAATGAAGCTTTGGCAGAAGACTTATTTTATGCGCTGGGTACAGAGCCCATAATCACTGTAGGCAGCGGTGTTGTGATTTATGAGCCGGAGCAACACCGGATCTATGTACTCATCGGGGACGAGGAGCTGACGTCGGTCCCATTGATTTGATGGCCGTCTTTATGGATTTATCAACGGGGCCGTGGTAATATGTACACCAATATATCGTAGTTTTGGCCGTATTTAAGCGGCTAAAAGGCTTCCGTATAAACGGGGAGGAGTTCGTAACATGCCTTTTACACAAGAAGAGATTGAAGCACATCTGGAGAAGCTGGAGGGCTGGGAACTGGAGGAAGGACGTTGGATCGTTCGGAAATATAATTTTTCCAGTTTTATGAAAGGAATTGCCTTCGTGGATGAAGTTGCCGCTATATCTGAGGCATTTAATCATCATCCATTTATTACGATTGATTACAAGACCGTGACTCTGCGTTTGACCTCCTGGGACGATGGCGGTATTATGGCCGTAGATATTAAGGAAGCCCAACAATATAATGAAGCTTTCGAAAAAATGCGCAGCAGTCATTGAGTTTGTAATGATCTGTCGTATATATGAAGAGCGCCTTCGTTATACAACATCGCGGTTGTATAGTGAAGGCGCTCTTATTTATAGAACCCGATTCTGTTGTTCAGGACGATATACCATACAATGGAACGGCTTTCTGCCATCTGGAGTCTGGCGTTCATAGGTATCCGTTAGCTCAAATCCAGCTGCCTTGTAGGCTCGGATAGCCCGCTGATTCCAAGTGAGAACCTCTAGGTCAATTTCATTCTGCGGATGCCGCCGTCTGGCTTCCTCGGCAATGGCCCGGACAAAGTCGGAGCCTGTGCCATGTCCGCATCTTTCGGGATGCATTCCAAGACCCAGCCGGGTCACACCGACCATAGGGAAATATTGAGCAAATCCCGTCAGCTCATTCTCTTCGTCCAGGACCGCAACATATTGCTCTTGGCGAAGCGTGGGACTTCCAAATTCGACTTCAAGCGCCTTCATTTGTTCCCAGGGAAGCCAGCCGTATATGTTGTAGGGGGGATCATAGCGCCACTCACAGATTTCAGCCGCTTGATGCTCGTCCATCGGTACGATCCGGTAGTTGGATATTGAGGCCGGCACTTTTCCATTCCTCCTTATGCAGGTACTTCAATCATTAACCACAGATTGTAGACAAGTTGTAGGAGAATGGCAAGCGTGTTTATTTCGTACCTAAGTCGGGTATACATTCAATAAGAAGGATTTACTGCTCATATGCTCCCCCAGCGGTGACGGTAAAACCGACGATGTTCGCTAAAATTGAAACCTTTTGAGGTGTCAGTTCGTCAGTAATGATAATCATTGCTGATGTAGTGGACATAAAAAACCGCAATTCGATTCCGGCCAGAATCAAATTGCGGCTAGGGTTAGCTTGCTGTGCGGTAGTTATTCTACGTTGTCGTCATCAGGAATATCTGAAGCTACAGAATGGTAAGCGTCTGTGCTCATAATTCTTTTTGCACCGACATAACGGTTAGCGTAATAATTTTCGTTCAGTGAGCTAACTACTACACCACGTGAAGTCGAGGAGTGGGCGAATTTACCTTCACCTACGAAGATACCTACATGGGAAACGCCTCTTCCTGTGGTGTTGAAGAACACCAGGTCGCCTGGTCTCATTTCATCGCGGGATACAGAAGAACCCATTTTGAATTGTGATCCAGATTGATGCGGCAGTTTAATTCCCAGTTTGTTGAATACATACATTGTGAAGCCGGAGCAATCGAATCCCTCGAGTGTAGTGCCTCCGCTTCTGTAGTTCGTTCCTTTGGCATCTTGGATGACCTGGTCCATCTTAGAGTCTGCAAATGCACTGCTGCCACCGAATGTAAAAGATGTAAAGGCAATGGCGAGACCCATGGCTGCGATCGTTAGCTTCTTCTTCAAAAAAAATATACCCCTTCCAATGCCTGCGAGGTTAGCTTAAGGATTCGGTAGAAGGTTCCCCTATGACCACTCTGTTGCGAGATCAATTCACCCAAACTGGTTCCCCCGCTTCCTAGGTGCCAGGAATTAGGCTTAACTTAAGATGTGCACCTTGGAGAGCAGTATTCACGACAACGATGTTTTTAAGATAAAGGTTACAATAAAGATTACAAAGTTGTTACTATCAGTTCACTGCGATTATTGTAACAAAGACAGCAGGCTTTGGCAAATGTTTCATCGCAAAAAGTTACAAAAAAAATCTGTTCCTAACGCTCCAGGAACAGATTCTGTTAACAGTATTCAGTTATGTGCCGTTTGCACGGGAAAGAAAAAAGTTTTTTCGACAGCTGAAAATACAGAAGAGAGGATATTGTGAGGGGTTAGCCTCTGCTGGAGATATCGATGTGCCATAGCCGATACTGTGAACTGATATGCCACAGCCTGACCAGACTGGTAACAAAATGATACGATTGTTGGAGAATCAGTGCCAACATACCCGTCCAAATCATCGCCACGGTGCCAAATAGACCGAAAACTAGCAACACACAAGTACCGAGCAACAGGGATACACCAACAGCCGGAAGAAGCTGGCGAAAGAAGGCGAGCAGGGAGGATAGTATGGTGTGACCACTGACAGTGCCCAGCTGCATATACAGGATGCACTGCCGAATGACCCAACCGTAAGCTATCCACCCCATGGCATAGGGCAACAAATGTAGCAGGTAAGAGGAAGATTGCAACGTTCCTACTACAATAGGATAGAGTCTCGGTACCACCCAAAAGGCGGGAAGCAGCAGCAAACCCAACTCGATGATGTAATACAATAGCGATGACATACCGTGGCGTTTCATCCCCTTGAAGAAGGACAGGCTTTGCGGTTCAGACGCATCGGTATGCAGGCTTTGATATATGCCAGCTCTAATGAAGGGAGTGATTAGTATGCGCAATACGGTCGCCCCTAGTAATATCCACAAGTACACATGTACTTCCCGGCTGTCCATCAAGGCGATCTGGCCCTCCATCCAAAACAAGGTCTTTCCCAGTTCGTTTTGGCTCTGATCAGGATAACGTAGCAGCAGCGGGATAACGGCAGACTGTACCAGCCTATAGAGAAATACTCCCCACAGCAAACGATACAGAAATAAAATGATCACGATATAAAAGCGTATGCGTACCAGCGCCCAGCCTTCTTTTATAACAGTCCGCATCTATAGACACCTCACCATGACAGACTTCCAAGCAGTGTCTCCAACAGCTTGGTTACACTTACACTCCAACGGGTTTGTTGTTTTTCATCCAATTCAGCCTTCAGGCTATTATTAATATGCTTGTTCTCCAGTGCAATAGTGTATAGAGGATCTACAGTCACATAGGACAAGGGGGAAGCGCTTTTGAGTCGGAAAGTTGTACTTTTGCCCGCACCATCCCATGCCTTGAATATCGTTGTGCCATCCTTGAAGGTAAATTGAACAGGGATTTTGGGATAATCTGCTCCTTTTTTGCTGAGCGTCACGACTGCTTCGTATCCATTCTCCAGCTTGTGGTTCATGATGCGATCGACTGAAAAGTCCGCCATCTGGCCGTCATATACATATTGTTCAAAATAGTGGCTCCATGATCGTCCGGTCACTCTCTCCACGACATGTTGAAAATCCTGTGAGGTCGGATGCTTGAATCGATAAGTCTGGACATAGGTCCGCATAATCCGGTCCATTTTTTTCATACCCACCTGACGCTCAATACCTCGTAGTACTAATTTACCTCGAGAGTAGGCATTTTGTGCATATTCAGCTGCCGATCCATACTTCCAGGACTCACGGTTTAGCGGCTGTGGGGAAGCTACCTGTCCCGATTGTAATGGCAAGTTGGGGGTAAGCCCATATTCTTGTTCCATGAGCCGTTCCTCTGCATAGGAGGTGAAGCCTTCATCCAGCCAAGGCTCCTCAAATTCATTGTTGGCTACCATTCCGTAGAAATATTGATGCCCAATTTCATGAACCAGCGTCCGTTCCAGATTATAGCCAGGATTCAGTTGGTCCGCAGCTGCGGCCGTGATGAGTGTCGGATATTCCATGCCGCCGGCTCCACTGCCTGTTTTGGGTGGAACGACGATGGATAGAGTGGAATATGGATAAGGCCCGTACCATTTGCTGTAGTACGAAAGGGCAGCCTTGGCTGCGCTCATGTAACGTCCTTTGAGTTCCTTATGGGACGGGTCCAGATAGAGCTTGATTTTGACACCAGGAACCTCAGTAGAAGAGAAGGGTTCTTCTACGGCTACGAAGTTGGGTGAAGCAGACCAGGCAAAATCGTGTACATCATCGGCATAAAATTGATATATTTTCTGGCCGTTCTGTCGTACTGCACCACGGGTGGGAAAACCGGTCGCTGCTACGATGTGTGTTTCAGGCACCCGAATCCGTATACTGTAAATTCCAAAGTCGGCATAGAACTCGGAGTTGCCATGGTACTGATGGAGGTTCCAGCCCTCTTCGGCGCGTCCACGTTGTCCTGCAGTCTCATAGACGCTGAGCTTTGGAAACCACTGTCCAGCCATTACAAAATCATCTGTCGCACCCATACGAGCAAAAATGCCAGGCAGTTTGACTTCAAACTTCATATATAGTGTGATTTCTTCGCCACCTCGTACCGGCTTGGGTAGACGCACCTTTATGAGAGAACGGTCGCTTGCGTTACCGTCATCTGGTTGTACATATTGAGTGCGGTGCATGAGAGATAAACCGTCTTCTGTTTTTAGTTCGGTCAGCGTCATGGAGCCAAAGCCGTCCTTAGGCATGGTGTCTCCGCGCAGCTTTCCGCCGGATTCTTTCATAAAGGTGGTTTCCATGGAAGAGAAGGCATTCGGGTATAGATGAAGATACAGATCATTCACAGTTTTCTTACCCGGATGCTTCCAGGTCAGTGTCTCAGTGCCTCGCAAAACCCGTCCTTTTTCCAGAGATACATCAATGTGATATTCCACCACCCGTTTGCTGAGAATTTCTGAAGCGGGCTGTGGAGGGTTCTTGGGCAGATCGGGCATGATGTTGGCCCCTAGAGGCTTGCCCATATTTGGCGCAAGCGCAGACTCAGACTCGGAGCCGTATAGTGGTTTGCCTGCGGACTGAGAGACGGATTGCGATTGGGGTTGCCAGGCAAACCATAACGTCCCTGCGAGGAGTCCGAGGGCTAGTGTGGACAATAAAACGATTTTGGTGCGTGCTGGGGTCATACAATGGATACCTCCCGTTGACAAGCATCTACAGCATGTATATGTTTGCTTTCGGGAGATTATTAGTTAAAATATTTATAGTGTAGAATGAGTGTGAAGACGGAAATTGGAGGTCTAGTGACGCATGAGTGAAAATCAACCGGACGGCAAAAAGCAGATTGCACTGAATATTGTCAGTGGCAAGAGTAAACATAAGGGCTTCGGCGCAGGCTCAATCGACCTGAACAGCATGTCCCCGGTCATCATTGACCGCGGAGAGGCGAAAATTGATGTCGGTGCCATGCATGCCAAAAGTAAAGTAGAACGTGGAATCAAGTTCTCTACGAATAAAGAGGACGTACCGAACGGACGCCAGGTATGGCTGGTATGGGTAGCTGTGGACCGTACGCCCGAAGGACGTATGTATGGTGGCGCGACGGCCTGCGAGATGCTGATTGACGACGAAGCCAAACGCGGCTGGAAAATTCTTGCCGATCATGTTAATCGTATGGATTATGCACTCAAGCGCCGTTTTATGCTGGATGATCTCGGCAGCGAAGATAAAGCAGCGCTCAGAAGCCTGCTGATTTCGCATAATCAGGAATGGTGGGACGCTTCGCCTGAGGAATTGAAGCAGGCGCTGGAAGGGTAAGCCTAGCGTTAACGAAGTAACAGTATTGTAGAAAAGCAGCCACTGTAGGCTGCTTTTTCCTATAAGAAGAACCGAATTGGAATCTCTATATAAGCTCTATGATGCCTTCAATTGTTAGTTTTCTGACCTCATAAAATATGTACCGGACAATAAAATAGTAGTCTACTTCCTTTTCATGTAAGTAATGAACATCATCGCCTTGACATCATGGAAAGGCATTCACTATAATTCAAATAGAAATCGGTTTCAATCCGGTTTTTATTTAATTCGTGGAACCGGTTCCTAAAAAGGTGAAGTTTTTTCCTATCGCTGTTTATGAATGTAATCTCTAAATAAGGTGGCATCGTTATGTTTAAATGGTTGAAAAAGAAGGCGGCTCCCCGTATTGAACAATTCGACATGGTAGCGCCGGTTAAAGGAAAAGTGGTTTCCCTGGAAGAGGTTCCAGATCCTGCATTCTCGACAAAAGCTATGGGGGATGGCATCGCTATTCATCCGTCTGAGGGTAGGGTCACCGCTCCTTTCGCGGGAAAAGTTGCTCATGTTATGGAGAAAAGCAAACACGCTCTCATTATTGAGCATGAATCCGGAGTACAAGTTTTGATACATGTCGGAATTAATACCGTTTCCCTCAAAGGACAAGGATTTAATCCTAAAGTCCAAGTAGGAGATAGCATTAAAGCAGGGCAATTATTGATGGAATTTGATCTGGATGCAATTCAACAGGGTGGATTACCTGTAATCACTCCAGTAATCGTTCCAGACGGGCAAGATATGATCAGCCATGTCGAAATACTGGATAATCCATCTGCTTCTCCAGATGTACCTGTATTAAGAGTTCACTTGAAAGCATAGTTAGCATTTTTGTTTCCTACTATCATGCTCATAGAAAAAATTCTTTGAATGTAAAGGTAAAATATGTAGAAGAAGACTAACCAGGAGATCTTGGTTGGTCTTTTCTTTTAATAAGTAAGTCCAGTTTAGGATAATGTAGAATGGTTTTGAAAGGGGAAATGTATATTGAATGCAAACCGTATTTTAAAATTAGAAAAGGCGTTGTTTCAGGCTTGGTCTTTGGAGTCTAGCTCAAAATGGACAGCCAAGAATCCTGCCGCCGGACAATGTGGTGTCACAGCGCTTGTCGTTCAGGACAGGCTTGGTGGTGATATTTTGAAGACATGGCTGGACAGCGGCTGGCATTATTACAACCGAATCGGTGAGGATATTATAGATTTTACGGAGTCACAATTTTCAAGCCTTCCACAGTATCAGCATGTACAATCCAACCGGGAAGAAGCATTTTCAGACACCAACGCAGAGCAGTATGCAGCTTTAAGCCGGAGACTAGGGGAATCGTATATGGGTACATAATTAAAGCAACAAATTCGGAGGGCCAAAGCTGGATATTGACTGCATACGAGGGGCCGGGTGGTCCAGCTATAGGGGGAGATACTGAGAAAGACTCTATAGCAGAAGTCGCGCAGGATTTGCTAAATCTTATTGAAGCCACAAAGCCAGCGAATTTCGAAGATATGGGCTATTATGAGGATACTGGATCTACTATTCGTTATGGATGCAAGGATCAAGTCTGTTTTTATCAGGAAAGCACCACAGAGCAATATGCACCGGATGAGTGAAGTTACGGGGTGAACATTAAAATATCAGAAGTAGATCGGTACCTTGTCGAGGGCGGTCTACTTCTTTTTCGTTTAGGTAAGTATTGTTGCTCACGAATAAAACTAATGCAGCCAATGGCTGGGAACGCTTAGAGACGAGGGCAGTCTGGTTTTGCAATTGCCTTTAGCCGAATTTAATTGCGCTTGGGTAAGAAAGATACTTCCCTCCAGATTAGCCCCACTTAAATCAGCATCTCTAAAGTCTGCCCCGATGAGGTCAGTCATGCTCAAATCAGCTTCTCGCAGGTCAGCAGCAATCAGTAGAACGCCTCTCAGGTTGGCACCTCTCAGATTAGCGCCTCTTAAATTGGCACCGATCAGGTCTCTACTTTTGATTTTTTTACTCAGTTTATGGTTCTCCATGTTTTTCTTACATTTTTCTCGCACTAACTCACTTGTTTGTACAAGTAAATCATTGACTAGCGCCCTATGGGTGGGTACATGAAGATCTATGAGGGATTTTGGATCTTGATCCGTAAGCTGCTCGGTTTTCACCATTGCTTCCTGTAACTCGGTATAGATGGAGTGAGTTTCTTGCAAGCTACGGGCTTCATTTAGGTAATAGAGCATTTCATAAAGCTGCTGCATGATGGGAAATAGATTGAACATTTCATCAGCTATTGCCGGGTCGTCTCGCCAGCTTTTTCCGTTGTATGTAACTTGGGAAATTCTTTGACCTGCCCCAAAGCAATCATATACTGTACAGCCTCGCAAGCCTTTATTCCTTAGGTTCTTATGAATGTCACAGCGATAATCCGCATTTAGGTGTTGACAGGGAGTTCCTCCATCCTTGTTAAAGGCAAAATCAGCAGATTTGGCATAAGGCAAGGCGACACAGCATAAACCAAAACATTTTTCACAATCGGCAGTATACAATAAATACACATCCTTTTATTAGCACCTACTACATGTAATAGTACCAAAAAAAGATGCAGGATGGTGTATTGCTAAGTAAAATAGGTCGATTATCCTTTTGCTAAATTCAATTGCCATGAAACACCGTATTTATCTTCGACCCAGCCAAACTGTTGGCTTACGGGCGAGGCTTCAAGGGGCATTAAAACTCGGCCTTCCTGAGATAGCTGACCAAACATACGATGAATTTCTTCTTCCGAATCACAAGTGACGAATAGCGACAGAGCTGGAGTAAAAGAGTGTTTGTCCTGATGGTTATAGTCTATGGCCATAAAGGTTTGCCCTTTGAGGTTGAATACGGCATGTAACACGGTCCCATCTTCCTGATGAAAAATGCTCATGATACCAGACGGCTTAAATACAGAGGTATAATATTGCATAGCTTCCTCTGCTTGACCGGGGAACATGAAAAACGTTGTGATTTTTGGACTAGAATCCTGCATCAGATCAGCTCCCTTGAGTGGATTATAGATGATAACATTTTTTATCTTTTGTAATAGAAATATTCATGATTAGGAAAGTACTTCATAAAGAAAGATAGGCATAACTGGGAAGGGGAAACCAGATGATAGATGCGACAGCAAAGCTTATTGAGATGGTGGGTTCAGGCAGGAAACTGGACGCCAGCATTATTTCGGCCTATACGGATGTAGTTGCCCAATACGGAACCGCGGAGGATGCTTGGGAGTTATATTGGCTTTTTGTAGAAGATCCTGATCACTATGTTAGGGGTTTGTTACTTGGGCCGATCATGAGATGCGGAGATGTTGCTCTGGCGCAGGATATGTACGAGCGTTACGTTCGAAATCAGACATCCCAGGAACATATACCTGATGGTGTGCTGCATGTGTTAGGTTATTTGGGTTATGTGGAAGCTGCGGCTGATCTCGTCGCATGGTTGAACGGGCCCTATGGGGCAGCATCCGTGGATGCTTGTTTGGGGCTCGTACATCTTCCATGCGAATCGTTTCGTGAACGATTGGCAACTGAATTGGAAAAAGCAGTAAATCAAAATCTGTTTAATGAATTCTTACCTCTACTGAGCTTTAAATGTACTACAGAGGATATGGTTCCGCGATTGGTGCATTGGGGAGAGCGGCATGCTTCCGTAGACTGTAATGCGGGAATTATTGCTGGAATTGCATTGTTTGGAGAAAAGCAGAAGGATACGATCCGATCTATTTTGTGGAATCCGCTTTGGGAGGCTCATGGAACGGCTACGGGAAGTTGTGTGTGGTCTTATATTGCTATGCAGCATGTAGGGTTGACCTTTAGAGAGCTTATTCAGGATATAAAAAGCTACGATGTATTCAAAGCAGGTGTACAGGCATTGGAGTACCGCTTGGATGTGTTATATGAAATGTTGGAACTAAAGCTCAGCTATAGAGCTCGGCCAATCCGGTTCGCTCGCTGTAACGAGGAATCATTTGCTCAAATCTATAGCGATTTGTTTAGCTGGTCGACGGAGCATAAGGATGACTCTATGATAGGTTGGATGAACGAACATTTGGGGTATGAGCACCGGTTGCTGGAACAGTATGATGAGATTAGGAAACGAGTCGAGATCAAAATGGTGCATGAAATTGAGCTGGAGCATGTCCAGACGGGGAGTTAATCGGGATGAGATATAAGAAATTTTGGTATAAAAGGACGAAATGACGGAGTTTGGCGGCGATATAGGGATTCGCCCAGTCCACGGGCTGATGTCCCGCATAGGATACATCAGCCTAGAACACAAGGAGTGAAACACATGTCTTTACTGCCACAAGTTCCTTTCGGAACGCAACCGGGTACTCCGGGTCCATTCACACCGTCAGGTCCTTCGATTCCACAATTTCCTGATATACAGGATTCGTTTCCGTCTCCGGTAGGTCCGCCACCAGGGCCAGGCCCCTTTTCGCCACAGCCTTTCTCACCGCCGCCGCAAGGGCCGTTCGGTCCGCAAGGTGGGCAACAAGCTCAAGCACCAACTTCCCCACCACCACCATTTACGCCACCAAAGCCGCTAGTTTCAACATTTGCGGTTGACCCTGGAGCCATTTTCGGTTGTTTGTTCCGCAATACGTTTGTATGGCTGACAAACGGAGAGCGTTTCTGGATGTACCCTGTCTTTGTAGGGAGAACATCGGTAGCGGGTTTTCGGTGGAGTGGACGTTTCTGGTTTTACTATGGTGTAGACACCAACCGTATTGAGTCGTTTAGTTGTTTTTGGTAATAGCGCAGCTTTAGGGAAGAGCGGGGCTTAACTGGGGAATGGCTGATGGCACTGGCAAGAGAGCTATAATGGGCGAATGAAATAAGTAAAGTAAAGATAAAAAAGACTGGGAGAGCGCATCATGGCGTTTTCCAGTCTTTTTTTGCTATTACTCCATCCACCATCGCTTAAAATTGCCCCACCAGGATTTTTTTTCGGCCTGCCGTTCCGCTTGGTCAGCAGGTGCCGATGCCTGTGGGTTATTCTGCCCCGATAGGGTCTCTTTTGGCTCGGTACCGCTAATGAATACCTCCAGCCGCTTGTCGGGACTGTCCGGCGCAGCCAGCTTGCCGCTGGCCGGATCAATATAGGCGCTGACTACGCCGTCAGGGATCGGAAAGATTTTGGGCGGCACATTCTCCAGCGCTTTTTCTGTATATTGTGCGAAAATCGGTGCCGCCCGCCGGGCATCCTGCGTGCTGATGGCCTTGCCTTTGTCATATCCAACCCAAACAGCGGTGGATAGCTCGGGGGTGAAGCCGACCATCCATGCGTCCGTGTTGGTCGTGCCGCTCTTGCCGGCAACCGGGCGTTTGATCAGCTTCGCGACCCGGTTGCCGGTGCCGCCTTCTTCAAACACGCCTTCCATGAGGCGTGTGAGGACATAGGCGGAGGCGGGCTTCACGATCTGCACAGGTGCGGCCTGCGGTGCTTCGTACAGCGATCGTCCGGCCGCATCGGTGATGCGCAGCACCGCTACCGGAGCCACCTTTTGCCCGCCGCTGCTGATGACCGAGAAGGCTGAGGCCATCTCGAACGGGCTGACGGGGGACACGCCCAATGCCAGCGAAGGCACGGGCTTGAGCTCGCTCGTAATGCCCATTTTGCTGGCGAGGTCCATGACCTTATCCGCTCCCACCTGCAAAATGGTGCTTACGGCATAAATATTATCAGACGCCGCAATGGCGCGCCGCAGATCTATTTCGCCCCAATATTTGTCTCCAAAATTCTTGGGCTTATAAGTTTTACGGTTGTTGTCGTAGTGGAACAACGTTGGTCGGCTTTCGAACTTAGACGTACTTGTCAATTCACCGGAATCGAGCGCGCTGAGATACATGATCGGCTTGAAAGAGGAGCCTGGCTGCCGGGTTGTGGCTAGCGCATGGTTATATTGATTCCCTACATAGTTCGTTCCGCCGACCATAGCCTTGACATGTCCGTTACGCGGGTCCATAGAGATTAATGCAGTTTCCAGTCCGTTGCTGTTCTTCATGCCCTCATTGACAGCCGCCTCGGCTGCCTGTTGCATGTGCATGTCCAGCGTCGTATAAATGCTTAGCCCGCCATGCTCAAGCACCGCTTCGCTAATCCCAAGTTGATGAGTCGCTAGTTGGCGAACGTAATCGCGAAACCAGGGAGCGGCTTCCACTGTCCGACGCTGGCTCTCGGGCCGCAAGGGCAGTATTTCCTCATAGGCCTTGCTGGCTTCAGCTGGTGTAATTTTACCGATGAGTGCCATAGAGTCCAGTACAATTTTCTGCCGATCCTTTGCGTTTTTCATATGATTATAGGGTGAATAGTAGGTCGGTCCTTTCGGAATACCTGCCAATAGGGCGCTTTCGGCCAAGTCCAGATCCTTTGCAGATTTACCGAAATACATCTGCGAGGCCGCCTCAATGCCATAGGCCCCATGACCATAGTAAATTTCATTCAAATACATTTGCAGCAGCTCATCCTTGGAATACTTCATTTCCAGCTGTGCAGTATAGATGGCCTCTTTGGCCTTGCGCGTCCAGGTTTTCTCGTGAGATAAGTACAGATTGCGCGCAAGCTGCTGAGTCAGCGTGCTGGCCCCCTGTGACATATCCCAGCGGGTCAAATTAACGATTACTGCCCGGCCCAGGCCTTTGAAATCAAAGCCAAAATGATCGTAAAACTTCCGGTCTTCCACAGCCAGTGTAGCTGCTATTAAATCGGGCGAAATATGATCAAGCTGGACAGGAATAGATTCCTTGCCTCCGGCAGAGAAGGTAGCAATGACTTGCCCCTGACTATCGAGCAGACGTGAATTCCGATCTGTATCGGCGAGTGGAAGACTGGTTGTGTACAAATAAGCGAGCAGAATGCAGGCGGCGATGACCGTCAGAATCGTGAGAGACATTAGCCCTTGAAAGCATCGAAGCCAAAGCGGTTTACGCTTGGAGGATCGCCCGGTAGTATCGGTCATCATGGCCACCTCCTTCCATAGTTGATGTTCTCAGTATAGTCAATCCGAAAGCGTCTATTCATCAGATGCGCATACGTATCTATTTTAAACAAGATTAAGCCCTAAAAATGCTTTTGCAGTCCATTCAGGTATCGCTTATAATGCAAAAAGTGTGAAATTCAAGTGTGTTTGGTACAATAAATATAGCAAACTCGGCGTTTGCGTGTTGCAGTTATAAGGGAAAGTCCATGTTTATGCTACCGGATTGCCGGACACATACTTTGATCAGAAAGAAGGTTGGAATGATGGACTTGTGGTTTACGGAGAAGCAGACTCCCTCTTTCGGCATTACAGCAAAAATCAAACAAACCTACGTCTCTGAGAAAACAGATTTTCAGGATCTGGCAATGATCGAGACGGAGGAATTCGGCAATATGCTTGTTCTGGACGGCATGGTGATGACAACGGTTAAGGATGAGTTTGTATATCACGAAATGGTAGCGCATCCGGCCTTAAATACACATCCGAATCCGAAAAAGGTTTTGGTTGTGGGTGGCGGCGATGGCGGCGTTATCCGTGAGGTCATCAAGCATCCTGAAGTGGAAAAGGCTGTATTGGTTGAGATCGACGGTAAAGTCATTGAATATTCTAAAAAATATTTACCTGAAATTGCCGGGAAGTTGGACGAGCCTAATGTGGAAGTGCTGGTCAATGACGGTTACATGCATATTATCGAACACAAAAATGAATACGATGTGATTATGGTCGATTCGACGGAGCCAGTGGGTCCGGCAGCGCCGCTGTTCGAACGTGGGTTTTACCAAGGTATTTTTGAGGCGCTGAAGGAAGACGGCATTTTCGTGGCGCAGACGGATAATCCTTGGTTCAAGGCTGACCTGATTCAGAAGGTCAACAAAGATGTAAAAGAGATTTTCCCGATTGTGCGTGTGTATGGTGCAAACATTCCAACCTATCCAAGCGGTCTATGGACATTTACATTGGGCAGCAAGAAATATGATCCGCTCGAAGTGGACGAGAACCAAATTCCAGAGATGGACACTCGATATTACAGTCCGCGTCTGCACAAAGCAGCGTTTGTACTGCCTAAATTTGTGGAAGATTTAACAAAGTAAACATTTTAAGAAGCGTCGTAGTGATCTTTATCGCCAGTATAGAGCGAAAAGAGCGCTATAGACGCTTTTTTTGTGTTAAATCAGAACGTAGTAGGGATGAGAATATAGTGGACACTGAATTTCCTTTTAAGATAAAAGAAGGAAATTTAAGGGTACGTGTAGAACATACAAAAAACCAGACATTTAACAGATTTGTAATCGACAGGGGAGGTTTGGTTATGGAAATACATAAATTGGCGATGTACCAAAGAGGGGGAAACTTTTTTGATCAGACGCTCTTTTTATTACCTGTTGGGGTCTCAGACGATCTCCAACGCAGCAGATATCATCTACATGTTGAGTGTGGTGGTGTTGGTATTCAGTTCAAGTAATTCCTTAATGACGACTATTTTAATCCCGTTGTTCCGGTTGTCAGCTCAAGTGCTTAGTGGGCTTGTTGCACCGATCGTGCTCGGTCGATTTCGGCTGACGCAGGTTCTTCTATTTTCCCAGTTTGGGCAGTTCGTCATTTTTACGCTGCTGCTGCTTTATTTGTGGATCGTACCTGAGCAGAGGTCGTTTCTGTTTATTTTTGTAATGGTGTTCGGTATGTCTTTCCTAGATGGCTGGACCAATCCTGCGCGTAATGCGCTTGTACCCCGTTTGGCTACGGGTGAAGGACTGATGCGTGCCAACGGCATGGTAGCGGTCAGTGATCAGGTGGTAAGGTGTGCAGGCTGGGCATTAAGCGGAATTATTGTGGCTTGGCTGGGTTCCCTGAATACGCTTGCAATTGCCTCCTGTTGTTATCTCGTGGCTGTAACTGTCACGTCCTTCATTCGTGATCCGCTGGATCAGAAGCACCTAGGTCTTGAAGCTTCGAATTCCCCAACAAATGCGGAAGAACCCGCAAAGGAAAAGGAAAAAGGCTCCCATTGGAAAGAGCTTGGGGAAGGCTGGAAAATCATTTGGCACAACCGCCGTATTCGTTCTCTGATGATCGTCGATAGCGTGGACAGTATTGGGGGAGTCTCCTGGCTCGGTGTATTTATTTTGGCGTACGTCAGCCAAGTGTTGCATCGTGATGAGAGCTGGTGGGGCTTTATGAATGCGTCCTTTTTCTCCGGCACGATTTTGGGTGGGTTAATTGTTGTTGGCTTGGTTAAGCGATTGCAAAAGAACAGCTTTTTGTACATGCTCGGAGCTTTGCTGGTGTATGTACTGATTACCATTGTATTTGCGCTAAATACCATTCCCGTGGCTGCGCTTGTTCTTTTTGCTGTATCAGGCTTACCTGTTCAAATGGCGGGCATTATTCGCCGCACCTTGCTACAAAGCAGTGCACCGGCAGCCCAACTACCCAAAGTGATGGCAGGGATTGATGTGATTACCAATCTCGCTTTTGGCCTGGCTTTATTATTCATGGGCTGGTATGCTGACCGATTCGGCATGGTGCAGGTGTATTTGCTGGCTGCGGCTATGACTACCATTGCTGTTCTGATCGGCTGGTGGTATCGGCGTGATTTTCAGGAAGACGAACCGATTGATCATCCGACCGCTACGGGAGCAGGGATATGAATTACATAAGCAATAGCTCCTTTCTGTGCCACAACAAAAAAGTCGGTTGCATAAGAGCAACCGACTTTTAAGGAGAACGTTTTTTACGAACGTAACGTCCTGTTACCATAACTGCGATGTTAGGCCGTAGTGAACTGGCTGTTATAAAGCGAGGCGTAATGGCCGCCGCTTGCTAGTAGTCCTTCATGGGTACCGCTTTCGACGACATCGCCGTTTTTCATATATAAGATCAGATCCGCTTCGCGGATGGTCGATAGCCTGTGGGCGATGACGAAGCTGGTGCGTCCATCGATCATTTTCATAAAAGCCTTTTGGATACGGGCTTCTGTAAGGGTGTCTATGCTGCTGGTTGCTTCATCCAGAATGAGCATAGGTGGATCGACGAGAATCACCCTCGCGATGGTGAGCAGCTGCTTTTGCCCTTGCGATAGGCTGTCGCCTGACCCGCTGATGACCGTATCGTAACCATGAGGCAGGCGCTTGATAAAGCTATGCGCATTGGCAGCTGTCGCAGCCGCGATAACTTCTTCGTCTGTGGCCTCTGGCTTCCCGTAAGCGATATTGTCCCGAATCGTTCCGCTGAACAGCCATGTATCCTGAAGCACCATACCAAAGTTAGTCCGCAGGCTGTCCCGGCTCATATCGTTGATATTCACCCCATCGATGGAGATCGAACCGCTGTCCACATCGTAAAAGCGCATGAGCAGGTTAACGAGTGTGGTTTTGCCTGCTCCAGTCTGCCCGACAATAGCTACGCGGGTGCCTGGCTTGACCTCCAAACTAAAGTTCGTGATGAGCGTCCGTTCCGGATTATAGGAAAATTTCACATGATCAAACAGAATCGTGCCTTTGCTACGCTCCAGCTGTACGGCGTTCGATTTTTCCGGTTGCTCCGGCGGCGAATCCAAAATAGCAAATATGCGCTGAGCAGAAGCCGTAGCAGCCTGAAACTGGGTCAGCACTCCTGTAATTTCATTAAAGGGCTTGGCGAACAAATTGGTGTAAATGAGAAAGCTCGACAAACCGCCTACCGATATCCCACCCAAAATGATCGAAATACAACCAATCATAGCGGTGACTGAAAAAGTCATGTTGTTGACCAATCGGGTGGAAGGGTTGGACAAAGATCCGTAAAACTGTGATTTAACTCCCGCTTGATACAACTGCTCGTTTCGGGCGGAAAATTCCTCAAGCGAGCGATTTTCATAATGAAAGGCAGTAACTACCCGCTGTCCGCCAATCATTTCTTCCACATAACCGTTCAGACTTCCTAAAATTTTGGCCTGTTCGCGGAACATACGTTGCGATCTTGTAGTAATGAACCGTGCAACGCCATATGTGATGGGGGCAGACACTAATACCACCAGCGTCATCACTGGACTGATATACAGCATGAGTACAATCGAACCAACAATAGTAATCAATCCGGTGATCAAGGTGGAAAAGCCCTGTAATAAGCCATCCGAGACGGCATCCATATCGTTCACAAAACGGCTAATGCTATCTCCTTGCGGATGATTGTCATGAAAGCTTAACGGAAGGATATTAAAATGATCGAATAACTCCCGTCGCATATCATTTACAGTCTGAAAAGCAATGCGGTTCGTCAAATATGTGAGCAGCCAACTAAATAGACTGCCTACAACATATACAACGCCTAGTCCAGCTAAAATCTGTGCAATAGCTCTAAAGTCTACCGTTCCCTTATTCACCATATGGTCGATAGCCCGACCAATCATATAGGGTCCGACCAGACTGGCGAGCACGCTGAGAATCGCACTGACGATGACCCAAAACGTTGTTGATTTATATTGTCCCACATAGGTTAACAATCTTCTCCAGGTTTCCTTGCCACTCATTGGTCTACCTCCTGCGTTGAGAGCTGGGAGCGATTAATTTCCTGATATACCTCCGAGCTGCTCATCAACTGATCATGTGTGCCGATCCCGACAATCCGGCCTTCATCAAATACAATGATTTTATCGGCATGCTGTACACTGCTTACTCGTTGTGAGACCAGCAGGACAGTCATGCGGGTGCTATTTTCCCGAAGCGATTTCCGAAGGGCGGCATCAGTTGCAAAATCAAGTGCGCTTGAGGAATCATCCAAAATCAGTATTTCCGGATTGCCTACAATAGCTCTGGCAATGGTAAGTCGCTGCTTTTGGCCGCCTGACAGATTAAGTCCACCACGCGTGATCGGGGCGTCGAATTTTTCCGGTAAGTTAGAAATAAATTCATCCGCTTGCGCGATAGCTGCGGCCCGGGCGACTTCCTCATCGGTGGCATGTTCATGTCCCCAACGGATATTATCCGCTATAGACCCTGTGAACAGCAGTGCCTTTTGTGGAACAATCCCGATTTTCTGCCGCAATTGCTCCAGCTTGTAATGCCGTACGTCGATGCCATCGACACGTACACAACCTTCTACTGCATCATAGAAGCGGGGAATCAGATTCACGAAGGTGGATTTTCCCGAGCCTGTTCCTCCTATGATTCCAACCGTTTCACCGGGATAGATGTCTACGACTACATCGCTAAGTGCCAGTTGTCCTGTCTTATTGTAGCCAAAGGAGACATGATCAAAAGAGATGGCTGGTATTGGGCTGATTTTACCCGTTCTTCCCTGATCGAATGATGCAGAATTGGCAGTATCGGAAATCGAAGCTTCCGTGTCTAGGACCTCCTGAATTCTCGCTGCTGAAGTGGCAGCCTTGGTGAACAGAATAATGAGATTCGTCACCACAATCAGGGCCAGTAAAATCTGCGTAATGTAATTAATAAACGCAATAATCTCTCCTTGTGTAAGAGATCCATATTGGATATGAATACCGCCGATCCACAGAATGGCAATAATAGCTCCGTTGACCACCAGTAAGGTGGCTGGGCTAAGTAGAGCAGAAATACGGCCGACACGAATAGCGGTCTGGGTCAGGTCATCTGAGGCGGTATTGAACTTTACTCGTTCAGCTCCTCTTTTGGCAAATGCACGGATAACCCTTACACCTGTGAGATTTTCGCTTAGTACCAGAGCGATTTTATCGAGCTTTTTCTGGTATAGCTGGTACAGCGGAGAAGCCTTCGTGATGACTACATACAGAATCAAAGCCAAAACGGGTGTAGCCGCCAACAGCACCAAAGCAAGGCGGAAGTCCAGTATCATGGACATGATGATCGCCCCGATACAAATAAAAGGAGCACGAATAACCAGACGAATCAACATCGCTACAGCTGTTTGCAGCTGATTGACATCATTCGTAATTCGGTTGATGAGAGAGGGCGTACCAAATTTATCGAGATCTGCATAAGAAAACGATGAAATATGCTTAAACATCGTATTGCGCAGTGTGGTTCCGAATCCTTGGGAAGCACGGGCTGCGTAAAACTGGCACACTAGAGAACTGCCAAAGCCCAGTATAGTCATGAGCAACATTAAAAGACCCATTTGCCAAACATAATGGGTGTCTCCCTTACCAACGCCATGATTAATCATTAAAGCCACCATAGTAGGCAGCAACAATTCCAGAATAGCCTCAATTAGTTTAAACAGAGGCCCAAGAATCGTTTCCTTTTTATAGGGTTTCAAAAAAACAGCAAATTTCAACAAATCAACCATCACCTAACCTGAATATTGTATAAAGTTTTCTATTGTAATTGCATATCTGAATATGATTATGGCATATCCCCAACCATATGAATAATATTTAATATATATTAGAGATATAGGTTTTACATATATCAGGACCGGAGGTTCATGATGGAATTGAGACATCTCAAATATTTTTTAGCGATTGCAGACGCTGGACAGATTACAGCGGCAGCCAAAAAACTGCAAATCGCACAGCCTCCCTTAAGTCAGCAGCTTATGCAGCTGGAGGAAGAGCTGGGTGTAAAGCTTGTGCATCGAGGCTCACGAAGCATTCAATTGACAGAGGCCGGAATCATTTTACGGAACAGGGCCAAGCAGATTTTGGAGCTGACGGATGCTACGACAAGGGAAATAAACGATTTCGCCATGGGGATGAAGGGGACGCTCACCATTGGAACGGTTTCTTCCTCTGGGGCAACCCTGATGAAAGACAGGCTTTCCGAATTTCATAAAACCTATGCGGGTGTAAAATTTGAAATACATGAGGGAAATACCTTCCGGATTCTCGATCTTTTGAACAAAGGAATTGTAGAAGTCGGTATCGTCAGAACCCCTTTTAATACCACTGATTTAGGGTGTAGATATGCGTCCACTGAGCCGATGGTAGCAGTGATGACGGAAGAACATGATTGGAGTCCCGAACAGAAGAGCATATCATTGGCTGAGCTGAAGAACAGACCACTCATCGTATATCGTCGTTTTGAGCAATTGATCCACGACACCTGTATGAAGCATGGCTTTGAGCCAAACTACTTTTGCAAAAATGACGATGCCCGCACCACGCTTCTTTGGGCCAACGAAGGGCTGGGTATTGGCATGATTTCGCGCTCCGCATTGTCTTTGGGCAGCAATAATCATTTAATTGTTAAGGAAATTATGTGTGAAGATTTGCACACTCGTGTGGCTGCCGTCTGGTTGAAGGATAAATACATGTCTTCTTTGGCTTCCCGGTTCATTGAAAGTTTTAGCCAGGCATCCAGTGTAGCTGACCTACAGTAGTTGAATTTTTTAAGGGCGAAAGCATCTTTTTGTAAAAACTCATTTGAATTGCAATCGGGAACTGGATATAGTAGTACAGTAGGATAGCGATAGAATGGAGTTTGAACACATGCCACACAATGCAAAGGTTCGAATCCGTCTTCATAGTCATCATGACGGAGAAGATGTGGTACAGGAGCTTCCTGGAGAAGCAATCGTTCGCGGGAAGCATCTATATATAAGGTACGAGGAGCCGCAAGAGAGTCCTGAGGGCGGTACGACACGGAACACAGTCAAGATCGGACCAGATGAGCTAAAGCTGATTCGTCACGGTGAGGTACAATCAGAGCAGTCGTTCGCGCTGGGACGCAGGTTGCCTGGATTTTACCGCTCGCCTTATTTAAACCTGAACATGTCTGCGCATACGCAGAAGCTCGATATTCGGATGGATGGATTCACTGGACAAGTGAGCTGGACTTATGATCTATACGTATTTGAGGATTTCTCGGGGCATTTTGCCATCAGTTTGCATATACAGGAGGAGCAACAATCATGACAAGCAATCCACTGGAACTTATTAATCAAAAGGTGACCTCAGCAATCGAGGCAGCGGTGCTGGCTGCTGGAATCGTGGGTCGCGAAGAGCTGCCGACCATTACGCTGGAGGTACCTAAGGACAAGTCACACGGTGACTTAGCTACCAACGTAGCCATGCAGCTCACTCGCATTGCGAAGAAGAATCCGCGTCAAATCGCTGAAGATCTGATTGCGAATATGGACTTAGCTTCCGCTTCTATTGAAAGTGCGGAAATCGCGGGACCAGGCTTTATTAACTTTCGTTTGAACAAGAGCTACCTCTATGCAGTGATCGGACAAGTACAGGAGCAAGGAGCAGATTACGGTCGTGTACAGGTAGGTGAGGGCAAAAAGGTACAGATCGAATTTGTCAGCGCCAATCCGACTGGGAGTCTTCACTTGGGCCATGCACGTGGTGCAGCCGTAGGGGATGCGCTCTGTAATGTGCTTGATTTTGCCGGATATCAAGTCACTCGTGAATATTACATTAATGATGCGGGGAACCAGATTTACAATATGAGCCGTTCCATCGAAGCGCGTTATTTGCAGGAGCTAGGACAGCCTGCGGAGATGCCGGAGGACGGATACCATGGTGAGGATATCATCGGGTTTGCGAAGGAACTGGTGGCTGAGAAGGGCGATTCTCTGTTGTCTATGGAACCAGGAGATCGTGCCGCTTATTTCCGTGAATACGGTCTGGAAAAGGAACTGAATAAGATCAAGCGTGATCTGGAGCGGTTCCGTGTACCTTTTGATTCCTGGTTTAGTGAAACATCACTGTATGATAACGGTGAAGTGCTTAAAGCACTGAATGAGCTGCGTGACCGTGAGGAAATTTATGATAAGGACGGAGCTACTTGGCTGAACACGACTAAGTATGGTGACGATAAAGACCGCGTATTGATCAAAAATGACGGTACTTATACGTATCTGACTCCGGATATCGCCTATCACCGTGACAAATATGCTCGTGGGTATGACACGATCATCAACATCTGGGGAGCGGATCACCACGGCTATATTCCACGGATGAAGGCCGCAATGGAAGCACTGGGCAATGACCCGGATAAGCTTAAAGTGCTGATTGCCCAAATGGTCAGCTTATTCCAAAACGGGGAAAAAGTAAAAATGTCCAAACGTACTGGCAAGGCAGTAACGATGGAGGATCTGATGGAAGAAGTGGGCGTAGACGCGATTCGTTACTTCTTCACCATGCGTAGTATGGATTCGCATCTGGATTTTGATATGGATTTGGCGATTTCTACCTCCAATGAGAATCCGGTATTCTACGTGCAATATGCACATGCACGTGCATGCAGCGTATATCGTCAAGCCGAAGAGCAGGGTATTGCTGTACTGCCATTGGCAGAAGTTGACTTGTCGAAGCTGACGGCTGAGCATGAATACGATTTGTTGCGCAAAATTGGCGAGTTGCCAGAGGAAGTATCGGTGGCAGCTGCAAACTTTGCGCCGCATCGTATGATTCGCTATGTCTACGAGCTGGCATCCATGTTCCACAGCTACTATAAAGCAGAGCGTGTCATCACGGAGGATGCCGCTCAAACGCAAGCTCGCTTGGCGTTGTTTGGCGCGGTCCGCACGACCATTGCCAACGTACTGAAGCTGGTGGGCGTGTCTGCACCGGAACGTATGTAAGTAAACAACTGCAACATAATGATTTTGTAGTCATATGTATAATGGTTAAAGGAACCGTTCGTGCTGCCCTCTAGGGAGGCTCGTTCGGTTCCTTTTTTTGGTTTGAATACAATAAGTTTGAGTAGCTTAATAGCGTTCCAGTACCAGATTCGTTTTCAGGGAATCGGCAGGAATCAGCCATCCTTTGGATTGTAGCAGATTCATCAGCTTGGTGCGGTTGCTTGCGGCAGTATTGTAATCCGAAGTTTTGAAGGAGATTTCGATGATATTGTCGGTACCCGATCCGTTGGCGCTGCGAATAGGCCATACTTCAACGTCAGTATCCAAGCCCTGAAAGCTGCCCTTATATTTGCTGACCTGTACAGGACCGCGTACTCTGGAGTTTGCCAAGGTATGTTTGCCCCAGTTGCTGCTTTTCCAGTTTTGCAGCTTGCCCGGAAGATTGTCCTGCAATTGTTTTAATGCCTGATCCGGGGAAGGCAGAGCTAATCCTTTGGAGGCGTTCGTTTTCTTGTCATTGGAAAAGCTTAATGTCTGCTTGCTGTATCCCCAATCCACCTCAGCCTCATAATTATCATCAGAGGCACTGAAACCTTCTTTATTCGCTTGGGTAAGTGCTGCGTCGATATTCCCGTTTGTGATCGTATATCGCTTTTTGTAGGTTAACTCATAATTTTTTTTGTCGTCTTTTTTACGAAATCTAACGTTCCAGCCCTCGTCATTCAATTGCAAGGAGTCTGTATCAAAAAACTCGACGCTTAATCGTTGCGCATCTTCACTGACTCCGAACTCATTTACGATGCCGCTTTTTAAAGAGCCATCCGCATTGAGGACCTGAGCTGTATCCAGCAGCAGCTTTACCTCATAGCTTGGTGTGGCATTGGCAGCGGCTTGTACGGGCTCTGCACCTTTCCATCCTGTTGCGAGCAGCACTGCACTCAGAGTTACTACTGACATGAATTTAGTGATACGCAGGCTTGTTTTCATTTCATCCTCTCCTGTTCGTCCGAATAGGTTACACGCTTCACTTTACGGGTGATTTGTCAGTCGTATGTCAAGCTAAGGTGGTATTCTGGTTAAAAAATACCATAATTTTTATATGACAGCTAAGATTTAATCTTGGTTCCATCATAAATATTTAGTGAATCTGTGAATCAGCGCGGAGCGATGACGATCTTTGTTGCTGACCATATAAATATGCCGCTCAACAGGCTGTCCCGGAATAGGTCTTATGATCAGTAAACCCTGCTCAACCTCTGATTGAACAGCAAGGCGAGAGACAAAGGAGATGTGTTCTCCCAGCATAACCGCCTGTTTGATAGCTTCCAGTGAATCCAATTCCAGATAGGATGGAAGTCGGCGCCTCCCGCGCTCCAGCCATTTGTCAGTCACGTGGCGTGTGCTGGAATCCTTCCCATGCAACACAAAAGAGGAAGAAGCGATGCGCTCGGGTGTTACATCGGTTTCGCTAGCGAGCGGATGAGTGGGTGAGCAGATGAGCACCAGTTCATCTTCTCCCAAGGATTCTGAGAGCAGCGTTGGGGATTGAAACGGCTCTGCCGAAATAATGCCGAGGTCAATTTCGTGGCGAGCGAGCATGTCCTTAATCACGGGCGCTGTTTTCACGGACAAGGCAATGTGAATGCCCGGATGCTCGCGGGCAAACCGATGCAGCACGGCAGGAAGCAGATAGGTGGCAGGTACATAGCTTGCGCCAATCCGTATACTCCCTCGTTGGAGCGTATCGAACTCACGGACAACTCGCTCAGCCTCAACCGCAAGTGCATTAATCTTGGTGGCATAGTGCAGCAGCGCATCTCCGGCATCCGTCAGGATGATTTTGCCCATACGTGTATCAAACAGCTTTACCCCAAATTCACGCTCCAGATTTTTCATATGAAAAGTAACAGTGGGTTGCTTTAGGCCGAGAACCTCGGCTACGGTGGTAATTTTATGGTGCTTGTTCAGCAGCTCTACAATATGTAACTTTAGAAGACTTAAGTTCACTTAGAATGCCTCGCTTTCAGTTAAGTCAAACAATCATGCTTATTCTCTAGGCAACAGCATCAACCGCCTCTATATAGATTAAATCTATGAGTGTTAACACAATTCATTGAAATAATTAATTTTGTTTTAACTTCCCAATAACACAGGTTGCGAATTCAAGTTTTACACTGGGGTCAGTCACAAGAACAGGCAGGTAATGCGATGAATCAGGATCTATATATTCGCGGATTAAGTAAAACCTTCGGCCATACCACCGCGTTGCATGAGACGAATCTGGTCGTACGACAGGGCAAGTTCACCACACTGCTCGGACCGTCCGGTTGTGGGAAGACGACGCTCTTGCGCTTGATTGCTGGTCTGGAGACACCAGATACCGGCACAATCACGATGGGAGAGGAAATTCTCTTTTCAGCTGAACGCAAAAAGGATGTTCCCGCACATCTCCGCCACTTTGGTATGGTCTTTCAGGATTTTGCGTTGTGGCCGCATATGACGGTGTTTGAAAATGTGGCCTTCGGCTTGCGAGCGAGCAAGCGGGGAAAAGGGGCTGTTAGCGCTCAAGGCAAGGAACTGCGGGCAGTGGTGCTAGAGGCGCTCGATAAGGTGAGGTTGTTAGGGATGGAGGATCGCTATCCCCATCAGCTGTCCGGTGGTCAGCAGCAGCGGGTTGCTTTTGCAAGAGCAGTTGCTATCCGGCCTCGACTGGTTTTGTTCGACGAGCCGCTCAGTGCACTGGATGCCGTGCTACGGGAGGAGATGCGCATTGAGATGATATCGCTTGTGCGCGATCTGGGGCTGACCGCCTTATATGTCACTCATGATCAGATCGAGGCCATGTCCATGTCTGATGAAGTAGTGGTTATGAAAAGTGGACATATTTTGCAGACCGGAACACCAGAGGTGATCTATGGTTGTCCGTCTCATCCAGAGGTGGCAAGCTTTATCGGCAAATCCAACTGGATCGAGTTGGAACGGACACTATTTCGACCTGAACATGTCCGTTGGGAACAGGAACAAGCGGATCAGCACACTTTTACAGTAGAGATCCTGCATGTCAGCTATGTTGGCGATCGCTATGAAATCCGTCTAGTAGCCGAAAACGGCGAGCAATGGACTGCGTATCACTCCACCCGCTTGCCCATAGGCGAACAAATGCATATTTGGGTATCACCGCAATACATCCACCAACTTGAAACATAGGGAAAAGGGGTTATATAAGATGATGAATAGGCGTGTTTTTCGTACAGGATGGAAAAAAGGGGCTATGCTTGCTTTAACATTGACTTTTGGACTGGCTGTGGCAGGCTGCGGAACGGCTACGACATCGAAGGATGGGGCACAAGCCGATGGATCAGCAAAACCAGCGGGCGCAGCGGCGTCCACCGATCAGAAGCTGGTTGTTTACAGCGCAGGCCCGGATGGACTGGCGAAAAAGCTGGTAGCGGGGTATGAGGCGCAGAGTGGAGTTAAGGTAGAGTTATTCCAGGGAACGACAGGTAAGATTTTAGCCCGCATGGAAGCGGAGAAAACGAATCCGGTAGCAGACGTGGTTGTGCTGGCATCGCTTCCGTCTGTACAAGGCTTGAAAAAGGAAGGACTCACACTCCCCTATCCGGACGCTAAAAATGCGGACAAGCTAAACCCCGACTGGTCTGATAAGGAGGGTCACTATTTCAGCACAAGTGCTTCTGCTTTGGGTATTGCATATAACACGAAGTTAGTGAAAACGCCACCTACTTCATGGGCCGATTTGGCGAAGCCTGAGTACAAGGATCAGGTTAACATTCCCGATCCATCGCTGTCTGGCTCAGCGTTGGATTTTATGACAGGCTATCTGAGCGCCAAGGGCGATGGAGGCTGGACGTTGTTTGAGCGGTACAAGGCTAACGGTGTGGCCATGGCCGGTGCGAATCAGGAAGCGTTAGATCCAGTGATTACGGGGGCTAAAGGTGTAGTCGTCGCTGCGGTTGATTACATGACCTACAAGGCTAAAGCCAAAGGCGAGCCG
This sequence comes from Paenibacillus sp. ALE2, assembly GCF_054113385.1. NCBI lineage: Bacteria > Bacillati > Bacillota > Bacilli > Caryophanales > Paenibacillaceae > Paenibacillus > Paenibacillus sp. ALE2. Next base: position 1,424,747 of record NZ_CM134213.1, on the reverse strand, counting down.
ATTGACATCGTCTATCCGACAGAGGGAACGGTCATTAGCCCGCGTCCTGCCGCAATCCTCAAGTCCACACAGCATGAGCAAAATGCCAAAGCGTTCATTGACTATCTGTTGTCAGACGAAGCACAGAAACTAGTAGCAGATGCTTCCCTACTCCCTGGACGCACGGATATCAAAGCTGACAAGCGTGCAAACCTCGACGAAATCCCATTGCTGAAAACCAACTGGGAATGGATGGGTGAACACGGATCAGACGTGACGGAAAAGTTCACGCAAATGTTCAAATAAGCCGATGGGAGGTTTGTCTGTTAAACACATCAGAGGATGGTCCCTGACACTTGCTCTGATCGCGCTTTTTATCCTAATTGTACTGCCGTTGCTGCAAATCTTCATCCAAAGTGTGTATGTTGATGGGACATTTCAATGGGCTGCGCCTTTTCGAACGTTAGCTGCTTCTCAATTTGCAGGAGTGCTATTCAACTCGATCTGGCTAGGCATCTGTGTGATCGCAGGAACGACCGTCCTTGCACTTCCGCTAGCCTGGATCATGTCCAACACCCGACTCGCACACTGGCGCTGGTTGGATGTCGTGCTGCTGATTCCGTTTATGACTCCGCCCTATATTGGTTCCATGGGATGGATCCTGTTTATGCAAAAAAACGGGTATATGGAGCAGTTGCTCCCGGATCTGCATTTCTTAACGGCTTCCTTCTTCAGCCTTGGCGGCATGGTGATGATCATGAGCCTGCATCTGTTTCCATTCCTGTACCTGCTGTTACGCGGGGCGCTGGTGAGGATTGGCGGCAGTCTGGAAGAGGCGGGTGCTGTCATGGGCGGAGGCTTTCTGTACAGGTTCCGTCGAATCATTTTACCGCTGCTACTATCGGCATACGGAATGGGTGCGCTGCTCATTTTCGTTAAAACGATTGCCGAGTTTGGCACACCCGCTACCTTTGGGCGACGTATCGGGTATGAGGTTATGACTTCTGAAATTCACAAATATATTTCCAGTTGGCCCATCGATTTTGGCAAAGCGACGTCCATGGCCTCGGTGCTGTTAACGGCCTGCCTGCTTATGTGGTATGTACAATCGGTGATCAACCGAAAGTTCACATACAGACTGGTAGGGGGTAAAGGTTCCCGTCCTTCCCGTCTTCGTGTATCCAGCTGGACTACAGCACTGAGTGTCATGTTCATCCTATTGCTGCTCATCGCAGCTATTGGCATCCCTTACTTTTCAATTATTGCGGCCTCCTCCATGAAGCTGCGGGGAATCGGATTGGCATGGAACAACCTTACACTCGACTATTACAAGGAACTGCTGTCGTGGGGTTCTGAAAGCATGGAAGCGCTACTGAACAGTGTATTTCTCTCTTTGGGTGCATCGACGCTTGCTGTGGTGCTGGGCACCTGGTTTGCGCTTGTTATCGGTGGATCACGCACGAAAATCCAACGGACAGTTGATGCATTCAGTTTACTTCCGAATACAGTGCCGGGAATTGTTATGGTGGTGGGTCTGATTTTGTGGTGGAATTCGCCGTGGATGCCCATTCCGTTGTATAACACATATGGCATGGTCATTCTGACGTATGTTATTTTGTTTGTTCCTTATACGGTGCAGTATGTCAAAAGCGCCTTTACACAGGTGGACACTGGTCTTTTTCAGGCGGGACAGGTATTCGGCGGGCGTCCGTCTTACATATTCCGCCGGATTGTACTGCCGCTGATTGGACCGGGGATGCTCGCTGGTTGGATGATGACCTTTACCATTGCTTCACGGGAGCTGGTAGGATCGTTGCTGATTTTACCGCCATCCGTCCAGACGTCTGCAACCTATATATTTGCCCAGTTTGAGCAGGGACAGGTGTCGCTTGGCATGGCGATGGCTGTTATATCGGTTGGTTTGACCACACTGCTACTGATCTTAATGGAAAGCTTAAACTCGGGGAGAAAGTGGAAATGATGATGACCAAGCTTAGGATTTGGGGTGGAGCGGGCGAACATGGCCGCTCCTGTTATGTTTTTGAAGGAAAGCAGCATCGTATCATGCTGGATTGTGGCGTAAAAAAGGAAGGAACCGGGCAATATCCGGTTTTTCCGCCACAGAAGGTGAAGGAGCTAACTACTGTTTTGCTGTCTCATGCACATGAGGATCATTCCATGGCGCTCCCCTTACTGTACAAGTACGGATATCGGGGAGAGGTCTGGACGACCAAGGCTACCGCTGAGCAGCTGGGATCCTATTTTCGCTCCTGGCAAACTTTTGTTGAATCGAGAGGCGGCGAATTGCCCTACAGTGAACAAGATATCCAATCTATTACCTATCGCTATCTAGAAGACGAGGGGCCTTCAGGAGTATGGCGTGAAGCTTGTCCGGGTGTGAAAATGATGTGGGGACGCAGTGGGCATTTGGCTGGTGCAGTGTGGTATATCGTAGAATTGGAAGGGAAGCGGCTGTTCTTTTCCGGAGACTATAGCCGTGAATCTGAGCTTCTTGCTGCCGATGCACCGGACTTGTGTATGGGAGAGGGGGGAGATGACCTTCCTGGATGCAAGCCAAAGTCCAATCTAGTGGACATATCTATCATGGACAATGCTTATGGTATGGATATAGACCCGCAGCCTGTTAAGCTGGAGCGGCTGAGGGTCGAGATGGAGCAGGTATTATTGTCTGGCGGCCATGTGTTGTTGCCAGTGCCTGCCTTTGGCAGAGGACAGGAATTGATCGTATGGGCCAGCGAGCAATTTCCTGAACAAGCAATAATTATAGAGCCTGACCTGTGGCACGGATTGAAACAGTTAAATCGATGGAAAGAGTGGCTACGTCCGGGAGCTTCCACGCGAATAAAACATGTGTTGAACAGTGACAGGGTGTTTGTGCCTCGTGATACTGCGGAACGGATAAGTCTGCTGGAACGGAACACGGCCACTATTATCGTAACAAGAGACGGCATGATGGACTCCCCGCAGGCGCGTTGGTATTATCAATATCTGTCGGATCACCGCAGTATGCTGATCGATGTGGATAGCGGGGAGGATATTAGGAACAGTGTGATATTGACCGGGCATGCTTCCAATGGTTCTTTTGGTAAACATCTGTTGGAACGTGCAGACGCCAATGACATCTGTATAGCTCGGCATTTGATTTACAAGGTGCACCAGGGATTATCGGATGTACGGCAAATGCTGAAGGAGATGCCTAGCAAACAGATTGTACTCGTTCATGCACCCAAATTGCAGACCGACCTTGTACGAGATGAGTTAATAAGAGAAGGAAATAATGAACATGGAGGTCCTGCCAGAGAAGTTCACTCTTTGGAGCCAGGTGCAACGATAGAGGTTTAGTATTCATCAGATCGTGGTTCACTTTGTGCCCTCTTGCATCAATCGGAAGGCATCCACTTCTCCAAGCTTGGTGGAGATGGAAGTGCGTCCAGCACTTTTACGAAGGCGTAGCGGTGTGGCAGTGCGCTTAAGCAGCGCTTTAATTTCTCCGGGCTCCAGTTCCGGTCTCAGTGAAAGGAGAAGTGCGATGCTCCCGGTCACATGGGAAGTAGCCATAGAAGTGCCGCTCATTTCATGATGCTTTCCATGAATCCAGGAGGATCTGATCTTCTCACCGGGTGCATACACGTCTACGAATTGCCCCCGATTGCTAAAAGGAGCGATACGTCTGTATTTGTCGGTAGCTCCGACTGAAATCGTCTGGGAATAGCGGGCTGGGTAGTCAATACTTCGACGCTTACCCTCATTTCCCGAGGAAGCTACGATTACAATGCCGTTATGATATGCTTTATTCACCATATCAAGCAGTGCCTTGCTACGCGACTTCATCCCAAAGCTCATATTAATAATATCGACACGATTTAATACACACCAATCGATACCAAGAATGATGTCAGAGACATAGGCGGCTCCATTATGATCGAATGCTTTTACAGGATGAATTAAAGCCCGTGGTGCTACGCCAACCATACCTTCGTCATAGTTGGATGCCGCGATGGTTCCTGCAATATGAGTGCCATGGCCGTTGTCGTCATAGGGTAGCATGGTCCGGTTCAACAAATTGATACCTCTGGCAAGGGAATGGCGAAGATCAGGATGATGAAAATCCGCTCCTGTGTCGATCACACCGATTCTGACCCGATTCCCTGTCGAGGAAGGCCAAGCCTTGTATGCACGTACCTGTTTGACTCCCCATGGCATAGAAATGCTTTTCTCTGCTTTCGGTATATAAGCCGTTTCTGCGTGAACCTTTATGCGGGTATCTTCTTCAACGGTAACACCGTGGTGATATTTGCCCAGCCTGTCTCCCCCTGAAAGCGGAGCGATGAGAGCACGGATTAGCCTAGCCGGTTGTACTTGCCGTAATCCCGCAAGCTCAGGTTTCAGCTTCCTGAGATAGGACAGGCATTCCCGGTATTGGTGAGGCTTATCGAACGTGATAATCTGTTTGTTCCGTCCACTGCCGGACGGCTCCGAAATACCCTCATGCAAACGCTGCAAAAAATCCGGATAGTCCATTTGAGACGGTCCCCCTCCGATGAGCCATGCTGAGGTATTGTATGAGCAAGCGTCAGCTACGGCATGGGAAACTTGCCCCTTTTTTATGGAAATAGGCCTGCTTGTCGTGTCAAAGTAGCTATGGACACATACGATACATGGAGGGCATAAGCTCTTGTGCAACAACTTTGGGAGGCCTCTCCCGGAGCGGGTACAGTCGGAGGCGGGGGGAACCCCGTCTTTTTACGTGTGCCGTCTTGTGCAGAGGGATATTCTTGGAAATTATGACGATACCCATGTTTAACTTGCAATTTGCTTCCAAATAGGTTTTACTTAGTTTTGATAATGGATATGTTAGTATTGCATGTATCGTGTATGCTCTGAAACATGTTCTTGTGAATTACGTGTGAGAGGAAGTGTCCCTAGGTGAGTACACCACTCAACTTGAAGATTGACCCGGAGAAAGTCCACGAGACTCCAATGGTGGATTTGGCATTTATGGTATTGAAAGCAGCCAATACTCCATATTATTACCGTGACCTGATGAATGAAGTCGCCAAATTGCGCGGCTTGTCCGACGAAGAAATTAATGACGTTATTGCTCAGCTATATACTGAAATCAACATTGACGGGCGTTTTGCCTGTGTCGGTACGAATCTGTGGGGCTTGAAACGTTGGTATCCGGTAGATAAATCCGAAGATGCCCTGACAGGCGCCAAGCGTCCTCGTATCATTAACGATGAAGACGATGACGACGAAGATGACTATCATGAGGAAGAAGAAACATACAACTCCGATGACGACTTCGATGCAGATAGCGAAGACGAGGATGGCGAAGACGAGCTGTTCGACGGAGAAGATGACGATGATAGTGACGATGACGTAGTTATTGACGATGAAGACCTCAGTGATGAGGAAGATACAGATGATGAAAATGACGATGAGTCGATCGAAGACGACGACGATTCACTTCGTTAGGAACAGGTTGCAAGGGGAGATACGCTCTCCCCTTTTTCATGACCGTTTTCTTGAAACCCCTGCTGATTTATAGCTTTCAGATAGATTTATTCCAATCAGGTTCAAAGGACAAATTAACACAGATAACTTCCTTGACAGCGGATTGGACACGGGGTAAACTATTGCTTGGGCTTATGATTGATTCACTTATATGTTTGCTTTTTGTATAAAAGTGCCCCGTACTACGGGAGTGCTTTTTTGTTTTTTATAGGGGTGTTTTCACTCATGAAAGAGGGCTAAGGGCGGCGGATTGGAAAATATAACCGCTGCCTTCTTCATGGATGATAATCCGTGCAAACGGGTTACGATAACATCATAATGTCGCCTGAATTTTTGCATCTTATCTAGGAGGGTTTTGAACAGTGACGAAGTATATTTTTGTGACAGGCGGGGTTGTGTCTTCCTTGGGCAAAGGGATTACGGCAGCTTCACTGGGGAGGCTTTTGAAGAACAGGGGACTGAAGGTAACGATTCAAAAATTTGATCCTTACCTGAATGTCGATCCAGGTACCATGAGCCCTTACCAGCACGGTGAAGTGTTTGTAACGGATGATGGTGCGGAAACGGATCTCGACTTGGGACACTATGAGCGCTTTATTGATATTAATCTGTCCAAGAACAGCAATGTCACAACAGGCAAGGTATATTCCAGCGTGATCAGCAAAGAGCGTCGCGGAGAATATTTGGGCGGTACCGTACAGGTTATCCCTCATATTACGAACGAAATCAAGGAGCGCGTGTACCGTGCAGGCCGTGAAGCGGGTTCGGATGTCATTATTACGGAAATCGGCGGTACTGTAGGCGATATTGAAAGCTTGCCATTTTTGGAAGCCATTCGTCAGCTTAAAAGTGAAGTTGGGCGCGAAAATGTGATGTACATTCACGTAACGCTCATTCCTTATATTAAAGCTGCTGGTGAGGTTAAAACCAAACCAACTCAGCACAGTGTGAAAGAACTGCGCAGCATCGGCATTCAACCGAATGTCATTGTTTGCCGTACAGAGCATGAATTGTCCTCCGATATGAAGGCTAAAATTGCATTGTTCTGCGATATTGATGCGAATGCAGTGGTAGAATGCCGCGATGCTTCGACTCTCTACGAGGTTCCGTTGAACCTACGTGAAGAAGGTTTGGACGAAATTGTAGTTAACCACCTGAAGTTGACAACACCTGCACCGGATATGACCGAATGGGAAGGGTTAGTTGATCGAATCAGCAAGTTGGACAAAACGGTTGAAATTGCTATTGTTGGTAAATATGTTGCGCTACATGATGCATACTTAAGTGTTGTCGAGTCGCTTTCCCACGCTGGATTTGATGCAAATGCAGACGTAAAAATCCGCTGGGTGAACGCCGAAGAAGTAACGGACGAGAACGTAGCTGACATGCTGGGCGGCATTGGCGGTATTCTCGTACCAGGTGGCTTCGGCGATCGCGGAATTGAAGGCAAAATCAGCACCATTCGTTATGCACGGGAGCAAAAAATTCCGTTCTTCGGTATTTGCCTGGGTATGCAGGTGTCTGTTATTGAGGTTGCTCGTTCCCTGGCTGGTCTCGAAGGTGCCAACAGCTCGGAAATTAACCCGGCTACCGATTATCCTGTCATTGACTTGCTTCCTGACCAAAAAGACATCGAAGATTTGGGCGGTACCATGCGTCTTGGCCTGTATCCATGTAAACTGGTGGAAGGTTCCCTGGCAGAGGCTTGCTACAACGACGAGCTGGTGTACGAAAGACATCGTCATCGGTACGAATTCAATAACGAATATCGTGAAGTTATTGAAAAAGCAGGTCTTCGTATTTCTGGTACTTCACCGGATGGACGTTTGGTGGAAATTGTCGAGCTTCCTGAGCATCCATGGTTCCTGGCGGTACAATTCCATCCAGAATTTACTTCCCGTCCGAATCGTCCACAGCCTTTGTTCCGTGAATTTGTAAAAGCGGCATTGCAGCTTCAAGGTTAATGCTACAGCTTGAAAGACCTCCTTTGGGAGGTCTTTTTTTATCCCATGCTTCCTGATTATGAAAGAATATTCCACAATTATGTATAAGAGCAGGATTTTCTTTTTGCAGGAGCGAATATAGTTTTAGGTATGGGACGGATATTGTACGTCATCGGACGCTGTTATGGCAATAGCTGCATGATCCTCGTTTTAAGATCTTAGGAGGTTAAAACATTGGAAAAGAAAAAAGTATTAATCGTCGATGACCAGAATGGAATACGGATTTTACTGATGGAAGTGTTCGGAAGTGAGGGTTATGAGACCTTTCAGGCAGCGAACGGGAAAATTGCTCTTGAGATTGTTGAGAAGGAACCACCTGATCTGGTTCTGCTCGATATGAAAATTCCAGGTATGGACGGACTTGAAATTCTGAAGCACCTAAAAAGCATGAATCCCGACATCAAGGTTATTATGATGACAGCGTATGGAGAACTGGACATGATTAAAGAGGCGACGGAGCTAGGTGCACTTATGCATTTTACCAAGCCCTTTGATATTGATGAAATGCGGATCGCCGTGAACAAACAACTCAGAGGTGACTAGGGAAGTCATTTTGGTTGAGAACTCTGTTAACAAAACAGGGTTTTTTGTTTGTGATTATGGGAAATACTGAAAGTAAATCCTCTCCTTATACAATTCTATGGAAAAACGGCGTCCTGAGCGTGATTTTTGTATGTGTTGATATGCAAAAGCTTGTTTAGTATTTAACATGGGTTGTGGTATAATAAGCCCGTATGTGATGTCGGCTAAAAATATAGACAAACCCAAACACCTTTAGGAGGACTGTAACCATGCCATTGGTATCTATGAAAGACATGTTGAACAAAGCACTCGAAGGAAAATATGCAGTAGGTCAATTCAATATTAATAACCTGGAGTGGACTCAAGCTATCTTGGGCGCTGCTGAAGAAGAAAAATCCCCAGTAATCTTGGGTGTTTCTGAAGGCGCAGCACGTCACATGGGCGGATTCTACACTGTTGTTAAAATGGTAGAAGGTCTTATTCATGACATGAAAATTACGGTTCCAGTTGCAATTCACTTGGACCACGGTTCTAGCTTTGACAAATGTAAAGAAGCAATCGACGCTGGTTTCACATCTGTTATGATTGACGATTCCCACAGCCCAATCGAGAAAAATATCGAAACAACGAAGAAAGTTGTTGAATATGCACATTCCAAAGGCGTTTCCGTTGAAGCTGAAGTTGGAATGGTTGGCGGTCAAGAAGATGATGTTGTAGGTGACGTAATGTACGCTAAGCTGGACGATTGTGTACGTATCGTTAAAGAAACAGGCATCGATACACTGGCTCCTGCACTGGGTTCTGTTCATGGACCATACAAAGGTGAACCAAACCTGGGCTTTAAAGAAATGGAAGAAATTCGCGATGCTGTGAAAATGCCACTCGTTCTTCATGGCGGAACAGGTATCCCTACACATGACATCCAAAAATCCATTTCCCTGGGTACTTCCAAAATCAACGTAAACACTGAAAACCAAATCGCATTTGCGAAAGTGGTTCGTGAAGTGCTTGCTGCAAAACCAGATGCTTACGATCCACGTACATTCATCCAACCAGGTCGTGAAGCAATCAAACAAACAGTTATCGGTAAAATCCGTGAGTTCGGTTCCAACAACAAAGCGTAATAAGTTCCAACTAGTCATGCCTCTGCATAGACTGGATGCATTTCTTCGTTGTAGCTGTAATTATGCTGCACAAAATATTTAAATCTGTACAGTTGAATAGTGTGGTATGGAAAGCACACCGCTTAGCCGGTGTCTTTCCATTTTAACCACTTAAAAAGTTGAAAGTTTATGGTTTCAGTTCATTGTTTGACCGACTGCAAAACACGTAGGGGGACCCTCAAGCTTATGGAAAAATTGATGATCACCGGTGGACGGCCGCTTCAGGGTACAGTTTCCATCAGCGGTGCCAAAAACAGTGCCATCGCCTTGATTCCCGCAGCCATTCTGGCAGAGTCGGAAGTCATTTTGGATAATTTGCCGCTGCTCAGTGATGTGGCGGTGTATTCCGAAATATTGGAGGAGCTTGGCGCAAAGGTTACCTGGGAAGGTAGCCAGATGAAGATAGACCCTTCCTCCATTAAATCCATTCCCATGCCGAATGGACCTGTTAAGAAATTACGAGCCTCTTATTATATGATGGGGGCCATGCTGGGCAGATTCAAGGAAGCGATCATCGGTTTGCCAGGAGGATGTAATTTTGAACCCCGGCCCATTGATCAGCATATCAAAGGTTTTGAAGCGCTGGGTGCCACGGTTACGAACGAGCACGGCGCTATTCATTTGCACGCCAAAGAACTGCGCGGCACCAAGATTTATTTGGATGTCAGCAGCGTAGGAGCAACCATTAATATTATGCTGGCGGCCGCACGTGCCAAAGGCGCCACAACTATCGAAAATGCGGCTAAAGAGCCTGAGATTATAGATGTAGCAACTCTGTTAAACTCCATGGGGGCGATTATTAAAGGCGCTGGTACGGAGACAATTCGTATTGAAGGTGTGTCGGAGCTGCATGGTTGCCGTCATTCCATCATACCTGACCGTATACAAGCAGGCACTTATATGATTGCTGCTGCGGCAACCCGTGGAAATGTATTGATTGACAATGTAATCCCCAAACATATGGAGGCTCTCACTGCCAAAATGCAGGAAATGGGCGTCGGCATCGAGGAATATGATGAAAGTATTCGCGTACTGGGTGCACCTTCCTATGGGCATGTCGACGTTAAAGCCTTGGTATACCCCGGCTTCCCCACAGATTTACAATCTCCCATGACCAGCTTGCTAACCCAAGCTCAGGGTGTCAGTGTGTTGAGCGATTTTGTGTACAGCAATCGTTTTAAGCACGTCCCTGAACTGGTGCGAATGGGGGCTAAAATTCGCGTAGAGGGTCGGTCTGCCATTATTGAAGGTGGTCAACTGAATGCGGCTAAAGTGAAGGCTGCAGATCTGCGCGCCGGAGCGGCCCTTGTCATTGCTGGACTTACAGTAAGCGAAGGGGTAACCGAGGTAGCAGGTGTCGAGTATATTGACCGTGGTTATGATCATCTCGTTTCGAACCTGCGTCTTTTAGGCGCAGATGTGTGGCGGCAGACTGAGTAATTAAACCATGTACTTTGTTTGAATTTACTGTAACCAAAGCGGAATAACGGGTAACACCTATGCAGCCGCTGCTTGGTATAAGATTTGGTCCATACCTAACAATCTTTTATCAAAAAACCGGAATAATTCGGTATAATCCAGGCAGCTGGCTGCATAACTTTATTTGTTTTGGTTAAAATTATGTTGATGGTGTTTATGATATCATTGTCTATCATTTAATTGTATGAATGGACTTAATAATTGAATAGGTGGTTATTATATGGATCTGCAAATTTCCGATCTGGAAGAAATGAAGCTGACCGACCTGTACAAGCTGGCCAAGCAATACCAGATCCCGTACTACGGAACGCTCAAGAAGAAAGAATTAATTTTCGCCATCCTGCGCGCACAAGCTGAGAAGAGTGGATTAATGTTTATGCAGGGTGTTCTGGAAATACTTCCTGAAGGTTACGGCTTTCTGAGGCCGATCAACTATCTCCCGAGTACCGAAGATATTTACATCTCTGCTTCACAAATCCGCAAGTTTGACCTGAGAACGGGCGATCTCGTTTCCGGTAAATGCCGAACGCCGAAAGAAAATGAACGGTATTTTGGATTGCTTCAAGTTAACGCCGTCAATGGAAGAAGTCCTGAGCAAGCTGCTGAGCGGCTACATTTTCCTGCACTGACTCCACTGTATCCGCAAACCAAATTAGTCCTTGAAACTTCCCCCAACCATTTGTCTACGAGAATTATGGATGTACTGGCCCCTGTCGGACTCGGACAGCGCGGACTTATTGTGGCACCTCCCAAAGCTGGGAAGACGCTTCTCCTCAAAGAAATTGCCAATAGCATTTCTACCAACAATCCCGAGATTGAGCTATTTGTCTTGTTGATTGATGAACGCCCTGAAGAAGTGACTGACATGCAGCGTTCTGTCAAAGGTGAAGTTGTGGCCTCTACATTTGATGAACTTCCTGAAAATCACATCAAAGTGGCAGAACTGGTGTTGGAGCGTGCACTGCGTCTCGTAGAACATAAAAAGGATGTTGTCATCCTGTTGGATAGCATTACACGGTTGGCTCGTGCGTACAATCTCGTCATCCCTCCTTCTGGTCGTACTTTGAGTGGGGGTATTGATCCGGCAGCATTTCACCGTCCAAAACGCTTTTTTGGCGCAGCTCGGAATGTGGAGGAAGGCGGTAGCTTGACGATTCTTGCCACAGCGCTGATTGATACAGGATCTCGTATGGACGATATTATTTACGAAGAGTTCAAAGGCACAGGCAACATGGAGCTGCATTTGGACCGCAAACTGGCAGAACGTCGTATCTTTCCTGCGATTGATATTCGTCGTTCCGGTACACGTCGTGAGGAAGTGCTGTTGAACAAGGAAGAATTAGATACGATCTGGGCTATTCGTAAAAATATGACGGAAAGCCATGACTTTGTGGAAGGCTTCCTCAAAAAACTGCGTAACAGCAAAACTAACGCTGAGTTTTTAGCCTCGTTTGATTTGACAGCACCTTCTTCCAGCGGCTCGCAAGGTAGCTCTGGTGGCCAACAACGAAGAACTACGCGTTCTACCACAGCGTCGGTTCCCGCCACAACCAATTAAACCCAAACCATGTATTTTATCTGTTCCGTAAGTAGACAGCCATTACTATTCATTTGTTAATGGCGCGTTTAATGGAACGAAAGGAGCTCCATAATGTATTTGGTGTATGCCGACGAAAAAGGCAATGTATATGATCATGCTTCTTTGTATGGGCTTGCCCGTAGTGCAGACATGATTGTTGAAATCATGGAGGATGAGCTTATTCCGTTGCCGGAAGGAGCCACACTGGTAAGCCTGCCCAGCACCCGCCCGGTCGGTATGAACCCTGAAACAGGGGAAATGGTCTCTCTTCCGGGAAATATGAAGGCAGTAGGGGCTTTGTTACCGCAAGGCTTTACACGCCTGTGTCTGCCGGGATATGTGAAGACGGATAAGGAGTATAAACTCCCCTTGTTCGGTTATTCAGCCGTTGTCTGGAAAGATGGGGCGTTTTATGTAACAGCAGAGCAGAGTGACAGTCCTTCCAAATGGAATCCCGAAAACTGTGACCGCAATCAAGTTAAATTGGGAGTTCAGCGGATGACAGAGCAGTATCCCAAAAATAGGCTGTACCAGCATTTGTCTAACTGTGCGCTGGGGTACGAATGCCTTACTTCCTCGAATACGTTCCTGAATCGCTGGGAGGGGGGAGTTCCGGTATCTTATTCTTGTAATGCGGGCTGCTTTGGTTGTATATCTGAACAGCCGGATGACAGTGGTTTTGTATCTCCTCAGACAAGAATGAACTTCCGTCCCCGCGTGGAAGAGATTGTAGAAGTTATGTTGGAACATTTGAAGACACCTGAGTCTATCATCAGTTTTGGGCAAGGTTGTGAAGGTGAGCCCTCCACTCAAGCCAAACTGATTATTGATGCGATCAAAGAAGTACGTTCCGTTACAGATATGGGATATATTAATATCAACACCAATGCGGGATTGAATGATCATATCCGGGGAATTGTGGATGCGGGTCTTGATCTCATGCGAGTAAGCACAATTAGTGCATTGGACGACCATTACAATGCGTATTACAAGCCGCGCGGATACACGCTGGCTAATGTGGAAAAGTCACTCCGTTATGCGTCCGATCAGGGAGTGTATACGTCCATCAACTATTTGATTTTCCCGGGTGTAACAGACCGGGAGGAAGAAATTGAGGCAATGATTGAATTTGCCAAACGCACTAAGCTCAAGCTGATTCAAATGCGTAATCTGAATATTGATCCTGAAAGCTATCTGGAGTTGATTCCACCGGCTCAAGGGGAGATACTTGGTATGAAGCAAATGCTTGAGATTTATCGTGAGGAACTGCCGGATGTGGTTATCGGTTCTTACACTCATGTGCCGCCGCAAGGGCTGGCACGTCCCAAATTTGCCAGAACCTAAACGGTCGGGAGTTATTTGAAACACACCGATCTTACACTGTTTTGTGTGCTAAAAAGATGTTGAAACACTTATATTCAAGTGCTATAATTTGAACATGTGTTCATACAACTCTGGGCTGATAGGACGTTCAGGGCGGAAAGAGGTGAAAGTTAATGCAACAGGCTATTCAACCGAAGTATAACGTAACTAATGTTACTTGCGCTTGCGGGAATACGTTTGAAACTGGTTCTGTAAAGGAATCTCTGCGTGTGGAGATTTGCTCCGCTTGCCATCCGTTCTTCACAGGTAAGCAGAAGTTTATTGATGCTGGTGGACGTGTGGATCGTTTCAAAAAGAAATACGGTATGTAATAAGTTGCCGCAAGAGATAAAGTTATTAGAGCCTTCTGCAATTGCAGGAGGCTCTTTTTGTCGTTATTTGCTATTTGCATTTTGTGCAACCATGAGATATACTTATTTTCACCGTGCTAGATGGGGAGGTAGCGGTGCCCTGTAACTCGCAATCCGCTATAGCGAGGTTGAATTCCTGTTAGAGGTGTTGTTGATGTGAGGCTGGTCCCTGCGCACAATGTTGACGGTTGGGTCCTCCGCAATGAGTACTTGTGAACCTGGTCAGGTCCGGAAGGAAGCAGCCATAAGCAAGTCCACTCTTGTGCCGGAGGGTTGCCTAGCCCGAGTTGTTGCTCAGGGTTGCCGCTCGGATCACAACGATCAATAACAGGTGCACGGTATATACTTAGGGATTGAAACATCTTGGCGATTATGCGAAGGTGTTTTTTTGTGCTTATAATTTGAAATGTGTCTGGTTTAGATTCGGACGGGAGTATAGTATAATGAAGTGACCATAAATGGTCATGAAAGTGAATGGGAAAGAGGGAACGCGCATTGGAACATATAGCGTTGTACCGTGCTTGGCGGCCGCAGGCTTTCAAGGACATGGTAGGACAACAGCATATTATCCAGACATTGCAGAATGCCATCCGCGAAAATCGCACGTCCCATGCCTACCTGTTCAGTGGTCCGCGAGGAACGGGTAAGACCAGTGCGGCCAAAATTTTGGCCAAGGCAATCAACTGTGAGCATGGACCTGCGCCGGAACCTTGCAACGAATGCGAAGCCTGTAAACGGATCACGGCCGGAGCGGTCATGGATGTGCAGGAGATTGACGCAGCCTCTAACCGGGGTGTTGAAGAGATTCGTGATTTGCGCGATAAAGTCAAATATGCGCCCACAGAAGTGCGGCACAAGGTTTATATCATTGATGAAGTGCACATGCTGACGACGGAAGCGTTCAATGCGCTGCTCAAGACGCTGGAAGAGCCGCCGCCACACGTAATGTTTATATTGGCTACGACAGAGCCGCATCGGATTCCCGCGACAATTATTTCACGTTGCCAGCGTTTTGACTTTCGGCGAGTATCGCTGGAGGAGCAGACAGAGCGGCTTGACCTGATATGTCAACAGGAGAACATCCTGGCTGATTTGGATGCACTGCAATATATTGCACGTCTTTCAGATGGCGGGATGCGAGATGCGGTTAGCGTTTTGGATCAGATATCCTCGTTTACTGATGGCCGGGTTACGTATCAGCAGGTGCTAGATATGACGGGCGGGATCGCATCCGAGCAATTCGGTAAATTGGCCTTGGCATTACTGAAAGAAGATGTGGGCACAGTGCTCCAATTGATCGAGAACTTTATGCAGGAAGGTAAAAGTGCGGATAAGTGTATGGAGAATCTTCTGTACTATTTCCGAGATCTGCTAATGATCAAGATGGTGCCGCAGGCGACCAAAATGACGGAGCGAGTGCTGAATCCGGAGCAGTTTAAGGAAGTGGCAGATGCTTTTACCAAGGAGCAGCTCTTTGCAATGATCGACACCCTTAATCGTTATCAAGGTGAGATGAAATATGCCGTTCAGCCCCAAACTTTATTTGAGGTAGCTCTATTGAAGTTATGCAGCATTCCGGGGGAAGCGGGAACTGCTGCTCAGCCGACTGTACAGCGCTCTGGTGCTGCTGGTCAGGAAGAAGTGGCCATGTTAAAGCGCCAGCTTGCTGAGCTGGAAAAGAAGTTGGAACGTGCAATGCAAGGTGGCTTGGCCGCTGGAGCGGGTCAGGAGGCATCTTCAGGCGGTCGTCAGGCTTCTGGTGGTCGTGCCCCTGCTCCACGTCTTTCAGCGCCAGCTAAACTTCCTTCTCAGTTGGATCGCTATATCGCTGAGAAGTCAAGCGAAGCATTCGCAGCGGTGGGGCGCAAGTGGAGCCAGATTTTGCAAGGGGTAAAAGAGGCGAAAGTTACGGTTCATGCTTGGTTTATGGATGGTGAGCCGGTTTCTGTGTTAGAGGACAGTGTGCTGGTCGCGTTTAAAAACAACATTCATCGTGAAACTACCGAAAAGCCTGCCAATAAGCAGGTCATCGAGAAGGTTTTGCATGAGCAGTTGGGTCATCCTTATCGTTTGGTAACGATGATGCAAAAGGATTGGAATGCTGCGATTGAAGGAGTTTCTGACCAGCCTGCCGAAGAATTGCAACTGGAGCCGGAGCATGATGCGCCGGGAAAGTCCAAGGAGCCCTGGATTGATGAAGCGATTCAGCTGTTCGGGGAAGACCTGGTAGTCATTAAAGAATAATGAAATGTAGATGTATACTTCATTAAAGGAGATGATTGAAATGAACAATATGAACCAAATGATGAAGCAAGTGAAAAAAATGCAGGAACAAATGCTGAAAGCCCAAGAGGAGCTTGGTGGGAAAGTAATCGAAGGTTCTTCTGGTGGCGGTGTGGTAACTGTAGAGGTAAGTGGACATAAAAAAGTGTTGTCCATCACAATCAAACCGGAAGCTGTAGATCCTGATGATGTAGAAATGCTGCAAGACCTCGTACTCACTGCAGTCAATGATGCTTTGTCCAAAGCGGATGAACTGGCTAATGATGATATGGGTAAATTTACAGGTGGTATGAAAATTCCGGGCTTGTTCTAGTCTACTCATAAAGGAGAAACACGCTATTGCATTATCCCGAGCCGATTGCAAAGCTGATTGATGCTTTTACGCGCCTGCCGGGAGTAGGCCCAAAAACAGCTGCCCGGTTGGCTTTTCACGTACTGAAAATGAAGGAAGATGATGTGATTGATTTCGCCAAAGCGCTGGTCAATGTAAAACGCAATCTTCACTTTTGTTCAGTCTGCGGCAATATTACGGACACGGACCCTTGTCGGATCTGTCAGGATAAGACGAGGGATGCTTCCGTCATTTGTGTTGTTCAGGATGCCAAGGATTTGGTGGCTATGGAGCGTACCAAGGAGTTTGATGGTTTGTACCATGTGCTTCACGGGGCAATCTCTCCGATGGAGGGGATTGGTCCTGAGGATATCAAACTCAAGGAGTTGCTGACCAGGCTCAGTGATGAACGCGTCAAGGAGTTGATTCTGGCTACGAATCCGAACATTGAAGGAGAGGCCACGGCTATGTACATTTCACGGCTAGTGCGTCCTTTTGAAATCAAGGTTACTCGTATTGCTCACGGTTTGCCTGTGGGCGGGGATTTGGAGTATGCTGACGAGGTCACCCTGTCCAAAGCACTAGAAGGCCGCAGAGAGCTCAATTAGTAGGTGTAGTTATACGTTATAAGTTCTGA
>NZ_CM134213.1:1140000-1402500 GCF_054113385.1 Paenibacillus sp. ALE2 | reverse complement strand
GCCAGGAGAAGGTGCCCGTACCGCAAACCGACACAGGTAGGCGAGAAGAGAATTCTAAGGCGCGCGGAAGAACTCTCGTTAAGGAACTCGGCAAAATGACCCCGTAACTTCGGGAGAAGGGGTGCCTCGGTAGGGTGAATAGCCCGAGGGGGCCGCAGTGAAAAGGCCCAAGCGACTGTTTAGCAAAAACACAGGTCTGTGCGAAGCCGCAAGGCGAAGTATACGGGCTGACGCCTGCCCGGTGCTGGAAGGTTAAGGGGAGTGGTAAGCCTTCGGGCGAAGCTATGAACCGAAGCCCCAGTAAACGGCGGCCGTAACTATAACGGTCCTAAGGTAGCGAAATTCCTTGTCAGGTAAATTCTGACCCGCACGAATGGCGTAACGACTTGGGCGCTGTCTCAACGAGAGATCCGGTGAAATTTTAATACCTGTGAAGATGCAGGTTACCCGCGACAAGACGGAAAGACCCCATGGAGCTTTACTGCAGCTTGATATTGAATTTGGGTACGATCTGTACAGGATAGGTGGGAGCCGTAGAACTTTGAGCGCCAGCTTGAGGGGAGGCATCCTTGGGATACCACCCTGATCGTATCTAGGTTCTAACTTGGTACCGTGATCCGGTACGAGGACAGTGTCAGGTGGGCAGTTTGACTGGGGCGGTCGCCTCCTAAAGAGTAACGGAGGCGCCCCAAGGTTCCCTCAGAATGGTTGGAAATCATTCGAAGAGTGCAAAGGCAGAAGGGAGCTTGACTGCGAGACCTACAAGTCGAGCAGGGACGAAAGTCGGGCTTAGTGATCCGGTGGTACCGCATGGAAGGGCCATCGCTCAACGGATAAAAGCTACCCTGGGGATAACAGGCTTATCTCCCCCAAGAGTCCACATCGACGGGGAGGTTTGGCACCTCGATGTCGGCTCATCGCATCCTGGGGCTGAAGTAGGTCCCAAGGGTTGGGCTGTTCGCCCATTAAAGCGGTACGCGAGCTGGGTTCAGAACGTCGTGAGACAGTTCGGTCCCTATCTGTCGTGGGCGTAGGAAATTTGAGAGGAGCTGTCCTTAGTACGAGAGGACCGGGATGGACGTACCGCTGGTGTACCAGTTGTTCCGCCAGGAGCACCGCTGGGTAGCTATGTACGGAAGGGATAAGCGCTGAAAGCATCTAAGCGTGAAGCCCCCCTCAAGATGAGATTTCCCAGTATGTAAGACCCCTTGAAGACGACGAGGTAGATAGGTTGGGGGTGGAAGTGCAGTAATGCATGGAGCTGACCAATACTAATCGGTCGAGGGCTTATCCTAAAGATAAGACGCAATGAAGTTTCGGATCCAGTTTTCAAGGTGTAACCTTGGAATTACGTTTGATATTCAATATCATTTTATTGATAATCTGAATATCTTGTAGAATTTCACTAAGCGAGTCCATTCATATGGAGAGATACCCAAGTGGCTATAAGGGGACCCTCTGCTAAGGGGTTAGACTGCGTAAGTGGTGCGAGGGTTCGAATCCCTCTCTCTCCGCCATTTAGGACAAGCTAGTAAATTATGTTATGGCGGTGTAGCTCAGCTGGCTAGAGCGTACGGTTCATACCCGTGAGGTCGGGGGTTCGATCCCCTCCGCCGCTACCATACATACCCAGGAGGCTTAGCTCAGCTGGGAGAGCATCTGCCTTACAAGCAGAGGGTCGGGGGTTCGATCCCCTCAGCCTCCACCATTGTGCCGGTGTAGCTCAACTGGTAGAGCAACTGACTTGTAATCAGTAGGTTGGGGGTTCAAGTCCTCTCGCCGGCACCATTTTTTTTGAAAAATATAGGGAACTGTGGTGTAGAGGCCTAACATGCCTGCCTGTCACGCAGGAGATCGCGGGTTCGAATCCCGTCAGTTCCGCCATTTTTCAGTTTAATATTTTCACCGTACTAAAGTGGGAAGGGGTATCCCTCCGCACTTTATTTTTTTGTCAATGGATATGGCTCGGTAGCTCAGTCGGTAGAGCAGAGGACTGAAAATCCTCGTGTCGGCGGTTCGATTCCGTCCCGAGCCACCTTTATATGGAGGATTAGCGAAGTGGCCAAACGCATCAGACTGTAAATCTGCTCCCTTACGGGTTCGGTGGTTCGAATCCATCATCCTCCACCAGTTTTACGAGCCATTAGCTCAGTTGGTAGAGCACCTGACTTTTAATCAGGGTGTCGAAGGTTCGAGTCCTTCATGGCTCATCAGAAGTCATCAACTATAAGTTGATGGCTTTTTTTGTATTGTTATAAGTTATGTTTTTATATAGCTTTTTATTTTAAGGTATCGACGGGTTATAATGAGTTCATTATGTTCGCTTAGTGTTTAATCTATATTCTAAAAAAAGTGAAGTGGTGATCGCGTGACTTTGGATACAGAATGGATTCAGCAACAGCTTCAGAATATAATTCAAGCGCCTTTTACCATAGTGCCTTGGTGCCCAGAAATGATGGCAGAAGGAGAAACAGCCGATTCAGTTATACCGGATAGATCGTTTGTTAGTGAGAATAAATTATATTTTCCGTTTCGTGCATCGGCAGGTGAACTGGCTGCTTTTGCGGTAGAGGACAGATATTTGACGGATCGAGAACGGAAGTTGATAGAAGCGTTACTGGGGAACATGGAACAAGTCTGGCAGAATGGTTCACGCTTGTCGATCAACCCAGCCTATAGCGAGGAAGAGCGGATGAATCGTTTTGGACAATGGCTCATACAGCAGGCTGCCGACCTAAACAGTGAGGAAGAAGTTCCCACTGAATTGGAGCTTCGTGATTCGTTATCAGCGTGTATGGTGCCTTTTTTACTGAATGGCGAGGGAACACAGGATGGGGCTATTACTTATACGCAGCTTCACCGATTGTTAGCGAGCTATTTTGGAGGGAATGTGCTGCTTACTCCATTAGACGAACAATCTTGGCTGATTCTCGCAAAAAAGGAGCTTTTATTAGGGGCCGACGATGAACGGGATAAAGATCCTGAGACTAGAGAGGCAGATTTTGCGGAACCGCTGGAGGAGGTACTTACGGCTTTTAGCTTGGGGTTATATGAGCTTATCGCGAATGAATGGGTCGGTGTATTCCATTTGGCAATTTCCAAGCCTTCGGTCCCTTTGCAAAGTTTCCCCCACGAGCTGAATTTATTATGGGAGACGATCCATCTTGGCAAGCTTTTTCATGTAACAGAGCACATCCACCTTTCATGGGAGCTTCATTTGGAGAGACTGTTAAATCGCATTCCCAAGGAGCAGCGTGTACTATTTTTGGAGCAGGTAATGAAGTCATCTGTCATACTGGAAGACTCAGAAACGATGGCTACATTGGATATCTTTTTTCAACTGGATTGTAATGTGAGTGAGACAGCCAAGCGTCTGTATGTTCACCGTAATACGTTGATTTACCGTTTGGACAAGATTAAACAGGAGACCGGATTGGACGTGCGGACGTTTAATGATGCAGTTTTGGTCAAACTATATCTGCTATTGTACAAAGTGACAAAAAGGAAATAGCATTTTTGTGCAGTTTGCGAATAGCCAGGGTTTAGGTACTAGGGTAAGATACAAGTAGAAAATGTATTCGATTTCAAAACTTGACCTTGGGGAGGCAAAAGCTATGGCTGGCGTACGTTTAGAGCATATTTTCAAGAAATATCCGGGTGCAGAAAAAGCTACGGTTGTTGATGTCAATTTGGACATTCAAGATAAAGAATTTCTCGTATTGGTTGGTCCTTCTGGTTGTGGGAAGTCTACTACACTTCGTATGATTGCTGGTCTGGAGGAAATTTCAGACGGTAAATTGTACATTGGTGATCGTGTTGTGAACGATGTGGCTCCAAAAGACCGCGATATCGCGATGGTATTCCAATCCTATGCCTTGTATCCACATATGAATGTATACCAAAACATGGCTTTTGGTCTGAAGCTCCGCAAGGTTAAAAAGGAAGAAATTGATAAACGCGTACGTGAAGCAGCTAAAATCCTTGATATTGAGCATCTGTTGGATCGCAAGCCGAAAGCGTTATCAGGCGGTCAGCGTCAGCGTGTTGCCTTGGGACGTGCGATTGTGCGTGACCCACAAGTCTTCTTGATGGATGAGCCACTGTCCAACTTGGATGCCAAGTTGCGTGGTCAAATGCGTGCGGAAATCACGAAGTTGGCTAAGCGTCTGGAAACGACCGTTATCTATGTAACACATGACCAGGTTGAAGCCATGACGATGGGTGATCGGATTGTAGTTATGAAGGATGGTATCATTCAACAAGCTGCATCCCCGGATGAACTGTACAACCGTCCAGTGAATCTGTTCGTTGCTGGTTTTATCGGCTCTCCTACAATGAACTTTATCTCAGGTAAGCTGGTTGAAAAAGAAGGTGCATTGCATTTCGCAGCACCAGGTCTGGATCTGTTTGTACCTGAAGGTAAGGGGCAGATTTTGAAAGCGAAAGGCTACATTGGCAAAGAAGTGATCTTGGGCATTCGTCCTGAGGATATTCATGAAGAGCCTGTATTCTTGGAGGCTTCTCCGAACACGATCTTTACATCCACTGTGGATGTAACGGAAAATCTCGGTCATGAAATGCTGTTGTACCTGAGCGGTGCTGGAAACGATACGATTATTGCCCGTGTAGACGGACGTTCCAATACTCGTGATGGTGTCAAAGCGAAGTTGGCTGTTGATATGAACAAAGTTCATATTTTTGATAAGGAATCGGAATTGAGCATTCTGGTTGGCGAATAAGATCAGCCTCTGGAAGAGAGTCGCAGTTTTCCCAAGCGGAGAACTGCGACTCTTTTGTATATCATATCCACTACTAGCTTCGGCATTGCATTCAATGGAAAATTCCGATACGATGGGTGTACAATGGTGCAGGTCTAGATTCAGACAAGGTTCGTTGGCAGGAGTTCCAGATTGGGGCCTCCAACTGTCGGGATAGGGATAGCCTGGAATCCTATTGTTAAATCAAGTGAAGTGTGGACTCATTCAGGATAGACTGTGTGGGGTTGTATGGTTAATAGAATAATGCTACATAAATCAAATGGCGTATAGAATCCGGTTTTTGCAGATGAGGAGAGAATACAATGGCTAAACAGGTAAAGGTATCCGAGCTTGTACAGCAATTCCAAATGGAGGTTATTTCCGGTGAAAAGGGTCTGCGCAGACTGATCACCGTGGACGATTTGAATCGCCCAGGCCTGGAGATGGCCGGGTATTTTGAATATCATACACAGGAGCGGGTACAGCTTTTGGGAAGGTCTGAGCTGGCCTTTCTGGGTATGCTGCCTCCTGAGGAGCGACGGGATCGAATGGAGCGTTTGTGTACAGAGCTGACTCCATGTATTATCATCACACGTGGCCTGGAGGTACCGGCCGAGCTAGTGGAGGCAAGTACAGAGCGAGATATTCCTGTACTGCGAACTAATATGGCGACGACGATTTTATCGAGCCGTATCACAGGTTTTCTGGAAAGAAAGCTGGCACCTACGGCAACTATTCATGGCGTATTATGTGACGTGTATGGCGTGGGAATGCTTATTACAGGCAGTAGTGGAATTGGTAAGAGTGAAACAGCACTGGAACTTGTCAAACGTGGGCATCGCTTGGTAGCAGATGATGCGGTAGAAATCCGGCAAACGTCCGATTTTCAGTTGCATGGAACAGCACCTGAACTCATTCGTCACCTGCTTGAAATTCGAGGTGTAGGCATTATTAATGTGATGACACTGTTTGGTGCTGGTGCAGTTCGTAATAATAAGCGAATTACACTGGTTGTCCGCCTGGAGGCATGGCAACAGGACAAGCAGTATGACCGTCTCGGTCTCGATGAAGAAACTACACGCATTATTGATACAGATGTTCCACTCGTTACGATTCCAGTTCGTCCAGGCCGAAATCTGGCTGTTATTATCGAGGTAGCGGCGATGAACTATCGTTTGAAACAAATGGGCGTTAATGCAGCCCTGCAATTTACAAACAAGCTGACTGCTACGATTTCTGAAGATATGGAAGAGATGGATTAAGGTTCGTTCGGTTGCAAGGAAGGACAAGGAGTGAGAGAAACATATGTCAACGGCAACATTACTGCTGAATCCGATTGCTTTTTCAATCGGGGCAATCAAGGTCCATTGGTATGGGCTTATTTTGGGGCTGGCGGCGCTTGTGGGTTTATATCTCGCCATCCGTGAGGGAAAAAGATTCGGTATTCCGCAGGAATTCTTTATGGATATGCTGCTTCTGGGTGTTCCATCAGCCATTATTGGAGCGCGTATTTATTATGTAGCCTTCAAATGGGAAGACTACCGGGATAATCTATGGGATATCTTTAAAATTTGGAATGGCGGTATCGCGATATATGGTGCCTTGATTGGTGCCATTATATGTGCGGTTATTTATTTCCGTTATAAAGGGTATAACTTCTGGCGTGTTGCTGATATTTGTGCGCCGGGTCTATTAATCGGTCAAGCGATTGGACGCTGGGGTAATTTTGTCAATCAAGAGGCTTACGGTGGACCAACGGAGGAGACTTTTTTGCGCAGTCAGCTGCATCTACCGGATTTCATTGTGAATCAGATGAACGTTAACGGGGTGTTTCACCACCCTACGTTCCTGTACGAATCGCTGTGGAGTATTGTAGGCGTGATTTTGCTGCTTGTGATTCGCCGGATGAAATTTGTACGTGCGGGTGAAATGTTTGCATTTTACTTCATTTGGTACTCTATTGGTCGCTTTTTCATCGAGCGGGTGCGGACGGACAGCTTGGCCTTTCAGGGACCGGACTGGCTGGCTTCCTTTGTGAATGCTCTGTGGTCCCCTATGGTATGGCTAGGGTTTGAACCGGGGTACTTGGACCCGAATTACGGTAATGTACGGATCTCACAGTTGCTTGCTATTTTCATCATTGTGGCTGCCGTGATTTTTATCTTGGTTCGTAGTCGGAAGGGCTCGGCCGTTGCGAGATATAGCGACCCGATTGTCTCCAGCAAGACGGGGATTGATCAGGTACCTGATATGACGCCAGAACAAGTATCCCATCCTGGGCAGGATGCGGTTTCTCCAACAGCCACAGCGGATAAGCTATCTAAGGAAGACACGGATGAGGACAAGAAGGAGCATCTATGATAAATACGATTTTGTTTGATTTAGACGGTACCATTATGGATACGAATGAGTTGATAATCAGCACATTTTTACACATTTTGAACCATCCAGATGCGGATCCGCTAACGCGGGAGCACATTATTCCTCATATGGGGGGAACGCTGGACGATCAACTCCGTACTTTTACGGGATTAACGGATGTATCTGGGCTAGTTAAAGACTACCGTGCTTATAATCAAATTCATCATGATCAAATGGTGAAGCCATTTCCATATGTTATTGAGGTTATTCAGGAGCTACGTGCACGAGGAATTAAGTTGGGGGTTGTGACAACTAAAATACGACCATCCACGATACGTGTACTTAACCTGTTTAATCTGACTTCCTCTATGGATTATATTGTTACGGTAGACGATGTGGAGCATCCGAAGCCTCACGCGGAGCCAGTGCTCAAGGCTTTGGCAGGTTTGAATGCTAAAGCGGAACATACGTTGATGGTTGGAGACAGTTCCTTTGATATTTTGTCAGCTCAGGCGGCAGGTGTGAAATCTGCGGGAGTGGCCTGGTCGCTCAAGGGTGAGGAAACTCTGCGCGGATATGGACCAGACTACATGCTATATGATATGAGGGATTTGCTGAAGCTGGAGCTTCAAGGTGTCAATGTATCGTGAGAAAGGTGAACCGCTATCCTGTAGAAGGTCCCAATGCATTGTGGCAAATTTATCGGACGGTGAGCCCTTGGAAAGGCGTTAAGAACTTCATTTTCATACAGATTGCCCGGTATTGTCCTGTGCTTTCTCTGAAAAATGTTATCTACCGCAGAATGCTGGGGATGAAGGTTGGGCAACATGCAGCCTTCGGTCTGATGGTGATGGTGGATGTTTTTTTTCCAGAGCATATCACAATCGGGAACAATTCGGTCATTGGATATAACACGACCATACTGGCTCATGAATACCTTATACAGGAGTATCGCATCGGTAAAGTGGTGATCGGGGATCGTGTGCTGATCGGCGCAAACACAACCATTTTGCCGGGTGTTACCATCGGTGACGGGGCTGTGGTAGCGGCCGGAGCGGTTGTGCATAAAGATGTACCGGCAGGTGCTTTTGTAGGCGGTAATCCATTGCGTGATTTAAGACGCTCTGGTGTGGATGAGAAGTAATAGCATGATAAGAAAGGCCCCTTATATATTAAGGGGTCTTTCTTGTGCTGTTTTTCTGTATAATAAGTGGGGTAATGCATGTTGGTTATGTTTAAAAATTGATAATAGATATTTTTGCAAAGCGATATGGGAGCGTGTTGATTTGGTCAAAAAAGAACGTATACCAGAGCTTGATATTTACCGGGGAATATTAATTGCGGCCGTCATTACCATTCATGCAACTTCAATGGCATTGATTGATGCGCGTCATTCTCTATTGTTTTATCCCTTTTTATTTTTAAATATGTTTAGCAGCTTTGCAGTGCCTGTATTTATTTTTGTGAGCGGTTTTGTTTTATTTTACAATTATGTCGATCGGCCACTTCGTGGAAAGAGTATGCTTTTGTTTTTTCGAAAAAGACTGATGTTTATTGTGTTACCCTACGTTTTATTTTCTCTTATGTACTATTTGACCTTGGTGACACGTGGGTTGATGCCGCTTAGTGATCTTCCGCTCGTGCTGCTAACGGGAAAGGCGTATACGCATTTGTATTATGTTATTATTATCATCCAATTTTATTTGGTCTTTCCGCTACTGTTGTGGGGAGTGCAGCGTTTACGTCATTGGATATCGAGTCCACGGAGAGCAGCTTTTGTCATTTTGGCAGTAGGGTTGGTCATTCAATGGGGGTTTGTACTGCTGAACAAATATGTTTGGCAAGAGGAGAGAGGAAGCCTTGCAATTACGTATATCAGTTACTTTGCCTTGGGTGCCGCTGTAGCGATTGGATATGAAGGGTTTAAAAAGTGGCTTTTTCCAGTCCCAGGTACGGTAATGGGTCGCGGCCAGTTGATCAGCTGGTGGGCCCTGTGGGCGGCTTGGTTATTACTCGGGATCGTTTATGTACAAATATGGTTTATAGCCTACCGCAAAGCCATTTATGCAGACTCGCTGGTCTATGAACTGCTACATAATGCATATGCTCTCGTATCTGCATTGGTGCTGTTTCAGTTATCGGTTTTTTTATATCGTCATACTAGTGATAGACTGCGAATGTTCATCAGTTGGCTGGGAGCATGTTCTTTCGGTATTTATTTACTTCATCCGGCGTTATTACGAGTGTATCGCAAACTGGATTTGCATGGTACACCTATAGAATATGTCTTCTCTGTTGCTGGCGGATGGGTGTTGGCGCTGTTTGGAACATGGCTGATTGTGACATTGTTTTTTCGATATGTACCATTTTCATGGATCGGTTTGGGGACAGTTCCGAAGTTTCCATCCCAGAGTAAAGATGAACAGGCAAACTACTAAATACTTTGACTTGGACTGTTGGCTTAAGGCTGACAGTCTTTTTTAGGATTCATGTATTTTGCATTGGATAAAATATAGAGAGGGACAGCGACTTGTCCGGGCTGTAAAAATGGGCTGCTACGTTTGGTTGACGTTCATAAGTAGGGCATGATAATATATCGAATATACTTTAGTTTGTTAGCACTTTACCATGATAAAGATATTGTGAAATCATGAGGTGATAGAGATGTCTAAGCCAAAAGGATTTGAGATTCCTGTAGGGGTTCGAGATTATCTTCCACGTGCAGTGTCGAAGCTGCGGGCCATTGAACTGAATGTACTCGCATGTATGGAGCGTTGGGGTTACCGTCAGATTATGACGCCTACGATGGAATACTACGATACAGTGGGAGTGGCTAGTTCTACTTCTGATCGGAAGCTGTTTAAATTGCTCAACAACCGGGGGACTACGTTGGTACTTCGTTCTGATATGACTGCTCCGATTGCACGGGTGGTGTCTTCGTTGCTAAAGGAAGAAGAAGTACCGCTTCGCCTGTCCTATCACGCCAATGTATTTCGAGCGATTGAGGAAGAGGCAGGAAGAGAGGCGGAGTTTTTTCAAACAGGCGTGGAGCTGGTAGGGGATGATTCACCTGAGGCTGATGCAGAGGTTGTAGCATTGGCCATTGCATCATTGCAGGCAGCGGGTGTTAACTCTTTTAAAATTGCCATGGGACATGTGGGATTCCTGAACGGGTTATTTGAAGAGATCATTCCAGGTCGCCAGGCTGAACAGCAAGCACTAAAAGAACTGTTGCTCAGTCGTGATGTAGTGGGCTACCGAGCGGCGATTGAAGCTTTAGGTTTGGCCCCCGCGCATCGGGATAAGCTGGAGGCCATTCTTCGGCTTCGTGGTGGGAAGGAAATTTGCGAGCAGGCTACTCGCCTTAGTGTGGAGCAGCAGACGATTCAATCCATTGCACATTTGTGCGAGGTGTGGGAAGTGCTTGAGGCATACGGCGTATCTGAGCATGTGTTAATTGACCTTACCATGATCGGTGATTTTTCATATTATACAGGAATGACTTTTGAGGGCTATGCAGCGGAAA
This sequence comes from Paenibacillus sp. ALE2, assembly GCF_054113385.1. Classification (NCBI taxonomy): domain Bacteria; kingdom Bacillati; phylum Bacillota; class Bacilli; order Caryophanales; family Paenibacillaceae; genus Paenibacillus; species Paenibacillus sp. ALE2. The sequence goes on along the minus strand of NZ_CM134213.1, from coordinate 1,391,856 downwards.
TCGGGTTTCCGGTATGCAACGGAGGTCGTTATGACAATCTGCTTCAGCAGTTTGGGCGATCGGTACCGGCAACGGGATTCGCATTGAAGACGAACCGAATCGTCGATGGTGTGGATGGTATTTCAATTGAGACGAAGCGTCCGGTATTTATCCGTTATGACGAGCAGGAACGACAAGAGGCGCTATCCGCCGCAGCACAGCTACGTGCAGAGGGTTTTACTGTGGTGACAGGACTCACGGGGGGACCGGAGGATCGACGTCGTGAGCAGCAGGATCTGTACGCAGAGGTATACAGCTATACAGCTGAAGGAAGACGGCCCGTACAAAGGGGGGAATTGTCATGACGGAAACATTGAAGGTAGCCATGCCGAAGGGACGGATTTACAAGCAGGCTTCCAAGTTGTTCCGCCAGGCAGGGGTTCCAATTCCACTGGATGTGGACGAAACCCGCAAGTTGGTCATCCCATTGCCTGAGCTGGGAATGGAATTTATTATGGCGAAGCCCGTCGATGTTCCTACGTATGTGGAGTATGGTGCAGCTGACATCGGCATTGTCGGTAAGGATGTTTTGCTGGAAGAAAACAAGGATGTATATGAGCTGCTGGATCTGGGGATTGCCCGTTGCCGGATGTCGGTAATTGCTTTACCTGATTGGCAACCAGGTATTCGTCAGCGGGTCGCTACCAAATATCCAAATGTGGCTTCCCAGTATTTTCGGGAGCAAGGTCAGCAGGTGGAGGTCATTAAGCTGAACGGCTCCATCGAGCTGGCGCCGTTAATTGGTCTGGCAGATCGCATTGTAGATATGGTGGAGACAGGACAGACCTTGCGGGAGAACGGATTGGTTGAGCAGATTAGCATACTGGATATTACCAGTCGTTTGATTGCCAACCGGGTCAGTTACCGGATGAAAAATGGTCCGATTCAGGCGTTGTGTGATCGATTGCATCAGGTGATCCCAACTGAAGTAGTACCGAAGGATTAAAGGAACGGAGCAACGGTTCAGGAACATTCTGCAAGCAAGCAGCAGGTAGGGGGAATGAGCAAATGAAGATCGTAGCAGCCCGTGATTTCAGCCTCCAACGAGAGGTGGATTACGGAACACCGGAGCAAAACGAGGCTGTGCGTACGATTATTCAATCGGTACGCCAAGAGGGGGATGAGGCTGTTCTGCGGTATACGGAAACGTTTGATGGTGTATCGCTGACAGCGGAGCAGCTTCGTGTGACAGATGAAGAATTGAAGTCGGCCTATGACAAGGTAGAGCCTTCATTTATACAGGCAATTCGAGAAGCGGCGGATCATATTCGCGCTTTTCACCTCAAGCAAAAGCGTAACTCATGGATGGATTTACAGCCGGACGGTAGCTTACTCGGTCAAATCATCCGGCCGTTGAAACGTGTAGGCGTGTATGTTCCAGGCGGTAAAGCCGCCTATCCATCCTCGGTGTTGATGAATGTCATTCCCGCTCAGGTGGCTGGAGTACCGGAGATCGTCATGGTGACACCCCCGGCGACAGGCGGCAAGGCAGGGATCGACCCCTATACACTGGTAGCTGCGGCAGAGGCTGGTGTAACGGAAATATTCAGGGTTGGCGGAGCGCAGGCCATTGCCTCTCTTGCATACGGGACACATAGTATTGAACCGGTCGATAAAATTTGCGGTCCCGGCAACATTTATGTAGCGCTGGCTAAGCGAGAAGTATACGGTGCAGTGGATATCGACAGTATTGCGGGACCGAGTGAAATTGTCGTATTGGCTGATGACACGGCCAATCCCTCTTATGTAGCGGCTGACCTACTTTCACAGGCAGAACATGACGAAATGGCCTCAGCCATACTGGTTACGCCCTCGCAACGCTTGGCCGAAGAAGTATCAGCCGAGGTAGGGCGCCAATTGGCGGAGTTGCCGCGCAGAGATATTGCTGCTGCATCGGTAGAGGCATACGGAGCCATCATTGTCGTTGACAATTTGGAAGAGGGCATTCGTATTGTCAACCGGCTTGCCCCCGAGCATTTGGAGATCATGACAGAGCAGCCGATGGAACATATGGGAATGATCGAAAATGCAGGAGCTATTTTTCTGGGAGCATATAGCTCGGAGCCGGTAGGCGATTATTTTGCCGGACCTAATCACATCATCCCGACGAATGGAACGGCGCGTTTTTCCTCGCCAGTGGACATTGATGATTTTATCAAGAAGTCGAGTATGATCTATTACAGCAAGGAAGCACTACTGCGCAATGGAGAGACCATTATGCAGCTTGCCCGGCATGAAGGGCTGGAAGGCCACGCACGGGCGATACAAGTTCGATTGGACAATGAGAAGAAGGCGGTGGATGACGATGGGGAACGAAAATAACGAAGCAGGGCGTACAGGCAGTGTCAGCCGGAAAACGAATGAAACAGACATTCAGCTGTCATTTGCAGTAGACGGGACAGGGCAGGCTGAGATTGAAACGGATGTTCCTTTTTTAAATCACATGCTAGATTTGTTCACCAAGCACGGACAATTTGATCTAAATGTACAGGCCAGAGGGGATGTGGATATCGACGACCACCATACCGTCGAGGACATTGGGATCTGTCTGGGGCAAACCTTGCTGGAAGCATTGGGTGATAAAAAAGGCATCAAGCGCTATGCCAGCGTCTTTGTACCGATGGATGAGGCGCTCGCGCAGGTTGTTATTGATCTGAGTAATCGGCCTCATTTTGAGTATCGTGCAGAGTACCCGTCTCAACAGGTAGGCAGCTTCTCGACAGAGCTGGTGCATGAATTTCTATGGAAATTTGCGTTGGAGGCTCGCATGACGTTGCACGTCATTGTTCACTACGGGCAAAATACCCACCATATGATTGAGGCGGTGTTCAAAGCGCTGGGGCGTGCTTTGGATGAGGCGACCTCCATTGATCCGCGGGTGACAGGAGTGCCTTCAACGAAGGGAGTGCTGTAGTCCATGTCCATTGCCATTGTGGATTACGGCAGAGGGAATCTGCATAGTGTGAGCAAGGCGGTTGAGCGCCTTGGCTTTGAGGCTGTAGTGACAGGAGATGCTCAAGTGATTCGTGCCTCCAGCGGTGTGATTTTGCCGGGTGTAGGGGCCTTCGGGGATGCGATGGAGCATCTGCGTTCCAGCGGATTGGATCGGGTTATTCAGGAGGTTGCAAGTGCTGGACAACCGCTGCTCGGTGTTTGTTTGGGAATGCAGCTATTGTTCACTCGTGGTGAAGAATACGGCAGTCATGAAGGACTTAATATTTTACCAGGCGAGGTCGTTCGGTTTGCTCCTGATCTGGGCGTTAAAGTGCCGCATATGGGCTGGAATCGTCTGCGTATGACTCAGCCGGAGCACCCGCTGTTGCAGGGTTTGGAGGAAGGGCATGTGTATTTTGTGCATTCCTATCATGCGAAGCCGGAGGTCGAAAGTGATCTGCTGGCGGTGACCGACTACGGTGGGCCCGTAACGGCTATCGTGGGCAGAGGCCATGTGTATGGCATGCAGTTCCATCCAGAGAAAAGCGGAGAAATGGGGATGCGCCTGCTTCGTCAGTTTTTGGAACTAGCGGAAGCGAAAAAGCGAGCGTAACGATTCGTGAGTCTGCATTTGGTGGCACGCCAACTTTGGTCGCTGATTGATGTAAAGGCATAGAGATGTTGAATAGCTCACAAGGGGGTCTTAACTTTGTTCACGATATACCCGGCGATTGATATTCGCGATGGCAAATGTGTACGACTGGTACAAGGTGATTATAACCAGGAGACGATATACAACGAAAATCCGGTGGAAGTAGCACGAGAATGGGAGCGCTTGGGTGGCTCCTACATTCATTTGGTTGATTTGGACGGTGCCAAAGCAGGTCAACCAGTGAACGATGCGCTCATTGGGCAGATCGCTTCTGCGGTGCAAGTACCTGTACAAGTGGGCGGCGGCTTACGTACGCGCGAGCATGTGGAACGGCTGTTGTCGCTGGGCGTGAGCCGGGTGATTTTGGGCACGGCAGCTATTGAGGATCGTGCTTTTACGGAAGCGGTATTGGGTACCTACGGTGATCGTATCGCCATCGGTCTGGATGCGCGGAATGGCTATGTGGCTACACGTGGGTGGCTCGAAACCTCGGAGGTCCGAGCAGATGAATTGGCTGCTGAGCTAGCCTCCAAGGGAGCTGAAACATTTATTTTCACAGACATTTCCCGCGACGGAATGATGCAAGGCCCGAATGTGGAGGCGATCGCAGCGCTTGCCAAAAGCAGTGGGCGAACCGTGATTGCATCTGGCGGTGTCAGCAAGATGGATGATCTAATCACACTGAGCACCTATGCGAAGGAAGGCGTAGGCGGAGCTATTGTGGGTAAAGCATTGTATACAGGGAGCATTGATTTACAGATTGCCGTACAAGCTGTAGCAAAGGCATAGGGGGAGTAGGCATGCTGGCTAAACGTATTATTCCCTGCCTGGATGTAAAGGATGGCAGGGTGGTTAAGGGCGTTAATTTTGTGAACTTACGCGATGCAGGTGATCCGGTGGAGCTGGCTGCGCTGTATGACCGGGAAGGGGCGGACGAAATCGTGTTTCTGGATATATCCGCTTCGGTTGAAGGTCGCGCCACGATGGAAGAAGTAGTTCGCCAGACAGCCGGGGAAATTGCCATTCCTTTCACCGTAGGTGGCGGGATATCTCATGTCGATGATATGAAACGCATTTTGCGGGCTGGTGCTGATAAAATAGGCCTAAATACGGCAGCTGTCCGCAACCCGCAGCTGATTGCGGAAGGTGCGCGCAGCTTTGGTTCACAATGTATCGTTGTTGCCATCGATGCCAAGTACAATGAAGCGTGGGGCGAATGGGAAGTATACACGCACGGAGGCCGCACGCCATCAGGCATTCGCGCCTTGGCTTGGGCTAAGGAAGCAGAGCAGCTCGGGGCAGGTGAAATTCTGCTGACTAGTATGAATGCAGACGGAACCAAGGATGGCTTTGACCTGCCACTGACTTCCGCTGTTTCGGGTACCGTAGGGATTCCAGTGATTGCTTCCGGCGGAGCCGGCAAACAGGAACATTTCTATGACGTGTTTACGTCAGGCAAGGCAGATGCTGGATTAGCAGCAACGATTTTTCACTATAAAGAAATCGGGATTCCTGAGTTGAAACGAGATTTGAAGCGCAGAGGAGTGGAGATACGATGAGCAACGAATTGAACCAACAGCTATCTCTGGAGCAGATACTGGATAATGTCCGCTGGAATGAGGCCGGGCTTGTCTCGGCGATTGTGCAGGATGATGCTACGCTTCAGGTATTGACGCTGGCCTACATGAACCGTGAGTCGCTGAAACTGTCTTTGGAGTCAGGGGAGACCTGGTTCTGGTCACGTTCCAGACAGGAGCTGTGGCATAAGGGGGCAACTTCAGGGAATACGCAGAAGATCTCTTCCATTCAGCTGGATTGTGACGGCGATGCTCTATTGGTGCGTGTCATTCCGAGCGGTCCGGCCTGTCATACAGGTGCAACGAGTTGCTTTTCCCGTGATATTTCCGTGCCAGGAACAGCTGTAGCAGCTGGGGCAGGAAATGCAGGAGCTCAAATATTAGGAACCCCTACCAATGCTATTTCCAATGCTTCAGAAGGCCGCTTTGAGGTGCTCGCCCAATTGGAGGCAATTATTAAGGAGCGCGAGGAGACACGTCCTGAAGGAGCCTATACGACCTATCTTTTTGATAAAGGCGTAGACAAAATCCTGAAGAAGGTTGGCGAAGAAGCCTCCGAGACGATTATTGCAGCCAAAAACAAAGATAATGAGGAGTTGCGCCTGGAGATCAGCGACCTGATTTATCACCTGCTGGTGCTGTTGCAGGAGCGCAAGCTTCCACTCGATGACGTGCTGGCTGAGCTGAATCGCCGTCATGAACGCCCTCGTCGTGATTAGGACGGGTATTGTAGGGTTTGAAAGGGGGAGGGCTACATGAAAATTGACTATCATACGCATCATTCCCGCTGCGGGCATGCGATAGGAAGTCTGGAGGAGTATGTACAGCAGGGAATTCGGCTGGGGCTGGATCAACTCGGTTTGTCCGATCATATGCCGCTGCTGCATGTAGAACCGGCTAACTATTATCCGGAAATGGCGATGCCTATGGATGAGCTGCCCCGATACGTGGAAGAATGCTTGGAGCTGAAGGAGCGCTATAAAGGGCAAATTGATATTCGTGTTGGCTTGGAAGGCGACTATATTGAGGGCTGGGAACGCGAAATTGAAGATATCATCCATGCATACCCATGGGATTATGTGATTGGCTCCGTCCACTTTCTCGGTGAGTGGGATGTCACCGACTTCCGTCAGGTACACCATTGGGAAGGCAAAAATGTGCTGGAGGTATACCGCACATATTATGATGCGGTTTCCAAGGCGGCCGCTACGGGTTTATATGACATCATGGGTCATTTGGATGTCATTAAGCGTTTCGGCCATCATCCGAAGCCGGAGGAAAAGGAGGAGCTACGTGAATTGGAGCGCTCCGCACTCTCAGCCGTAGCCCGCAGTGGTCGGGCAATGGAACTGAATGCATCAGGGCTTTCCAAACCCTGTGCCGAAATGTTTCCGAGCCGACGCATGCTAGAGGAAGCTTTCACGCTAGGTATCCCGTTGACCATCGGCTCGGATGCCCATGATCCGGCAAAGCTGGCTGAGCACTTGGAGAAGGCGCGAGCGCTTTTATATGAAGTTGGCTATCGCGAGCTCGCTGTATTTCAGCACCGTGAACGTTCACGGGTTCCGTTAGCGCTATAATACTTATTTATTGGGTCTTAATGTTTTATCTAGTTGCTAGCCGAACGCGCCTTTCATACAGGGGAAATGCGCTCGGCTATTTTGCGTATTTTTGCATATGTATCTATTGGGGTACGAGTACGGAACCGTTTTTTGGAATGAGGTAGGATCGACTGTCAAGTCGTTTTGAAGTTGTGGTATACTGAAGGGTATGAACATGCCAGTTACTTTTAAAGGAGGTGCCTTGGTTATTTATGAAAGGGAAACATCTGCGAGTTTCGGAACCTAGCCCTAAGATTATTGCTTTGCGTTTCGACGCATCTTTCTTTTTTGAGAAAGCTGTGCGCTCGCTTGATCGCAATCATTATGACAAGGCATTGAAATATTTTCGCAAAGCCGTTGAATATGAACCGGATAATCCGGTGAATCATTGCAATATGGCGGGTATATTATCAGAGATGGGGGATTATGCAGGTTCGAATGAGATCCTGTCCTCTGTTCTGAGTGACGTAGACTCGTCGATGACAGAATGTTATTTCTATATGGCGAATAATTACGCTAATATGGAGCAGTTTGAAGAAGCGGAAAAAGCATTGGTCACGTACCTGGAGGAGGACGAAGAAGGCCAGTTTCTTGATGAAGCCGAGGAAATGATGGAGCTGCTCTATTATGAGCTGGACCGTCCAACGAAGCTGAACCGCATTAAGGCCCGGCAGGGAGTGGTCGAGCATGATCAGGCCCGTGTTCTGCTGGAGGAAGGAAAATTTGCTCAGGCAGCCCAACTGCTCAAGCAAATTTCGGAGGAGCAACCGGACATGTTCGCTGCGCGGAATAATCTGGCGCTAGCGTATTACTACATGGGATTGTTCCAAAATGCTAAGGCTACCATTATTCAAGTGTTGGAGGATGAGCCGGGTAATTTACACGCATTGTGCAACTTGGCGATTTTTTATCAGCACGAAGGCGGCGGCCCAGAATTGGATCGTCTGGTTCAAACCTTGGCGGTCACTATACCGTTTCAGGAGGAGCAGGTGTTCAAGCTGGCGACCACTATGGGGATTCTCGGACGCCATGAGGAGGCCTACAGGCATTTCCGCAGGTTGCTTCATAGCAATGGAGAGAACAATGCGGACGCTTCTTTGTACCATTACACAGCGGTGGCTGCCAGCAATACGGGAAGATATGCGGAAGCTCGGCGGTTATGGAGTCATTTGCAAAAGCAGGATGCTTCCTCGGAGGTTCCAAGGTTTTTCCTATCCAGATTGGAAGAGCTTCAGCAGGAAGGTACACCGCTGCAAGTGCTCAGCTATCACTATCATCTCCCGTTTGAGGAGCAATTCCGCATGTGGGAGAAGTTTGGCGCTGAGCAGGTGCCTGACAGTATGAAGAAGGACCCGCTAATCCGATCATCTTTCTTCTGGGCCTTGCGCCACGGAGACCGAGCGACTCAGCTACAGGTTATTCAGGCGTTAAGCTTGATCGGTGACGATGAAGTGCGTCAGGCACTTGAGTCCTTCGTAGAAGATCCTGATCAGGAGAGTGAACTCAAACGCCGTGCTTTGCAAGTATTGCAAGAGCTGGCAGAGCAGGATGTGCAGCATACACACACGGAAACAGAACATCCTGAGCGGTTAGAGGCTGAGCAAGATCCGCATACAACTGAAGGTGACATCTCTGCTTCGCCAGTTGATCCACAATGGCAGGCCGTGCTGGACAAGGTACTAACCGTCATGAGCAAATCATCCGATCCGGCCATGCAGCATGATTTGAGATCACTTTGGCAGGAGTATTTGGATCGGCTTGCTCCAGAGGTCCCGTTGGTTCAGCATACTGAGGGATGGGCAGCTGCACTGGAATATTTGACAGCCAAAATGCATCATCATTCCGTCACCTATCAGGAAGTAGCTGACCGCTATGGTATTTCCGTATCGACCGTAAGCCGCTACGCACGTCAAATTGACAGCGTGTGTGGTATCAAACAGAAGCTAAAGCAGCCGCTCTCCACGTTTAAAAAGCAGGTCTAACATCTGCTCCAAACATCACTTAAAGGAGGCAACAAACGTATGTATAAATCCATAATTATTGGTACAGGTCCTGCAGGCTACACAGCCGCTATTTATTTGGCACGCGCCAACATGAATCCGCTGATCATTGAAGGAATGCAGCCCGGTGGGCAGCTTACCACAACGACTGAAATTGAAAATTTTCCGGGTTTTGAGCAAGGTATCCTCGGACCTGAGCTGATGGATAACATGCGCAAGCAGGCCGAACGTTTTGGCGCTGAGTTTACTTCCGGTTGGGTAGAGGAAGTCGATTTCAGCAAGCGCCCTTTTAAAGTGAAGGTAGAGGGTAAAGGCATCATTGAGGCGGAGTCGGTTATTATTGCTACAGGCGCGTCCGCCAAATATCTCGGCATTCCGGGTGAGCAGGACAATGTAGGTCGCGGAGTTAGCACATGCGCAACTTGCGACGGCTTCTTTTTCCGTGGGAAAAAGATTATCGTGGTCGGCGGTGGCGATTCAGCCATGGAGGAAGCGAGCTTCTTGACCCGTTTCGCTTCCAGCGTAACCTTGGTCCATCGTCGTGACGAATTGCGGGCATCTAAAATTATGCAAGACCGCGCACGTGAAAATGAAAAAGTACATTGGGCATTAAATCGGACTCCTCTGGAAGTTGTAACAGGGGAAACTGGCTTAAAGGGCTTGAAAGTACACAATAATGAGACCAACCAGGATGAGCTGATTGAGGCAGATGGCGTGTTTGTGGCGATTGGCCATACACCGAACACAGGCTTCCTGAACGGACAAATTCATACCGATGAACACGGCTATATTGAAGTGAAGCCAGGCACGACGGAAACGAACATCCCGGGTGTTTTTGCCTGTGGGGACGTGCAGGATAACCGTTATCGACAAGCCATTACGGCTGCGGGAACGGGATGTATGGCGGCTATGGATTGCGAGAAGTATCTTGAAGGCAGCGCTGTCCACGACTGGAGCGAAACACTGGATCAATAAAGAGTGTCTATAATACACAAAGTGGCTCATGTGAGGGGCTAAGACCCCTCTGTTAAGCCCCGTTGTTTGTTCAGGAAGAGAAAGCCTGGTGCATTTGCACAGGCTTTCTCCTTTTTATGATTATTGAATTTATAAATTTTCAGCGGAGCTGAACAATTCTATAATCGCAAGAAAAATTCCGTTAAGCGTGGTCTGGCTTCCTTGAAAGTACGTCAATAGACGTTTTTCTTACGGAGGCATGAGTTTAAAAGTTCAGCTAATCGTACATTTTTCAACAGGTAAGTGTCCTTGACCGTAACGGGGGCTTCAATTATAGTTGGAACGTAGGATTACTCCTACGAGGCAGGAATTTTAAGCATATATTTTATACCAGATTTTTAAGTAAACATAAAGGTGGCTTGGAACATGTCTGAAAGTATCTATGTAGGTGTCGATTTGGGCGGTACCGCGATTAAAGTCGGCATTTGTAATGAAGACGGACAGCTTTTGCACACATATGAGGGACCAACCGAAACCGATAAAGGTGTAGACGTTGTCATCGGTAATATCGAAAAATATGTGCGGCATATTGTTGAGCAATCTCCTTATGAGTGGGATCAACTAAAAGGTGTCGGTGCAGGTGTTGCAGGTTTTACGAATGTTCGTGATGGTATTATTGTCCTCGCTCCTAATATTGGCTTTCGTGACGTACCGATCCGTGCGCTCCTAGAGAACCGGATTGGCAAGCCTGTAAAAATAGACAACGATGCGAATGTTGCTGCGCTGGGTGAGGCTTGGGCTGGCGCAGGCAAAGGCATAGAAAACTGTGTATGCTATACCCTGGGAACAGGTGTAGGTGGCGGTATTATTATAAATGGTAGAATATATCAAGGTTCTTCGGGTATGGCTGGGGAAATTGGACATATCAGCGTCGTGCCTGATCTGGAGGCTATTCAGTGTGGATGCGGCAAGATGGGTTGCTTGGAAACTGTATCTTCCGCAACAGGCATCATTCGTATGGCCAAGGATGCTGTGGAACGTGGTGACCGGACCTCTCTGGCTCTGGAAGATCACATTGCTGCCAAGGAAGTATTCGATGCTGCTAAAGCCGGGGATGAAGTCGCGTTGCGTATCGTGAACCGGGCTGCCTTTTATTTGGGGAAATCGATGGCAGCGGTTGCCGCTGTGCTTAATCCAGAGTTGTTTATTATAGGCGGCGGTGTTTCTAAAGCAGGCGACTTTTTGTTTGAAGAGATGCGTCGCGTATACGCCAAGCTGGCACCTGAGCCGCTTCAAAAAGGGGTATATATCGTACCAGCGGTTTTAGGCAATGACGCGGGTATCGTAGGGGCTGCTGGGTTGCTGCTGCGCTCTTAATCCGGGGTTGACGATAGGGGTACTGACATAGAGCAAAGAAGCAAAAGGAGAGGGAAGTCCATATGACAGATAATTTAAAAAATGCTGCACCGTGGGCAACGCTCATTATTATTACAGGGATGTCAGGCGCAGGGAAGACCATTGCGGTGCAAAGCCTTGAAGACTTGGGCTTCTTCTGCGTTGATAATCTGCCCCCTGTGCTGATTCCCAAATTTGCCGAGTTGATTGAGCAGTCTAACGGTAAAATTGGCAAGGTGGCTCTCGTTATTGATCTACGCGGACGAGAATTTTTCACCGCCTTGTCAGAATCGCTAAATTATATTAAAGATCATTTTACGATTCATTGTGAAATTTTATTCTTGAATGCGAATGACGGTGTTCTTGTACAGCGGTACAAGGAAAGCCGTCGACGGCATCCGCTTGCTCCAGATGGTATGCCTTTGGACGGGATTCGATTGGAGCGTAAGATGTTGGAAGAACTCAAAAGCTCCGCTACACAGGTTATTGATACCAGTACGATGAAGCCCGCAACCTTAAAGGCGAGGATTATTTCGAGATTTTCCCATCTGGAGAGCAGTATGCTGTCCGTGAACATTACATCTTTTGGCTTCAAGTATGGTATTCCCATTGATGCCGATCTTGTATTCGATGTGCGCTTCCTGCCTAATCCCCACTATGTGGACCAACTACGTCCACACACGGGACAGGATAGCGATGTATATGATTATGTTATGAAGTGGCCGGAGACCCAGGCGTTTCTAACCAAGTTGTTGGATATGTTGCACTTTTTGATTCCGCAGTATCGCAAAGAAGGTAAAAGCCAGGTCATTATCGGTATTGGCTGTACTGGAGGTAAGCATCGTTCAGTTGCAATATCGGAGTATTTAGGAAAAATGCTGGGTGCCAGCGAGACAGAATCCGTTTCTGTTTCGCATCGGGATGCTGATCGGGACCGGCATTAATGAGGTGAAATCATGAAAGAGACCGGATCACAACGGGAGCGCCCACGTATTGTTGTTATGGGCGGCGGAACCGGCTTGTCCGTCATGTTGCGGGGCTTGAAGCAAAAGCCGCTGGATATTACGGCTATTGTTACAGTCGCTGACGATGGCGGAAGCTCCGGGATATTGCGCAGTGAGCTGCAGATGCCCCCTCCAGGGGATATCCGCAATGTGCTGACTGCCTTGGCTGACGTGGAACCAGTAATGTCAGATATGCTAAAATACCGTTTCGGTGCTGGATCAGGATTGTCAGGCCATAGTCTGGGGAATTTGATCTTAGCAGCGATGACTGATATATCGGGGGATTTTGTAACGGCGGTGCGTGAGCTTAGCCGTGTATTTGCTGTCCGGGGGCGTGTACTGCCAGCGGCTGAAGAAGGTGTTGTGCTCAGCGCCGAGATGGAGGATGGCACGGTGATCACCGGGGAGTCCAAAATCCCAGAAGCAGGCGGACGCATCAAACGTGTTTTTCTTGAACCGACTCACGTGGAGCCGTTGCCTGAGGCTGTGGAAGCCATTAATGAAGCCGATGCGATTCTGATTGGTCCCGGCAGTCTATATACCAGCATTTTACCGAATCTGCTTGTGCCAAAGCTTGCTGAGGCTGTGGTGAAATCAGATGCGATCAAAATATTTGTCTGCAACGTGATGACCCAGCCAGGGGAAACCGACGGCTATACAGTGGGAGATCACCTGCAAGCGATCTATGAGCATGTTGGGCATCACCTCTTTGACTATGTCATTGTGAATAACGGGGAAATACCACCCCAAGTACAGGAGATGTATGCCGAGCAGGGAGCTAAGCCTGTTCAGGTAGACATGGGCGAGCTGGCTGATCGAGGATATAAAGTAGTGGCAGATACGTTAGTTCTGTTCCGTACGTATTTACGGCATGATGCCGACAAACTGAGCCAGCATATTTACCAATTGGTACAAAACTGGATGTTAAGAAGGAGGTGAGTCCCTTGTCCTTTGCGGCACAAACGAAAAAAGAGCTTACGATGATTGAAAGCCAGCCCTGCTGTGAAAAAGCGGAACTGTCTGCGCTCATACGTATGCTCGGATCCGTACAACTGTCGAATAAAAGGGTGATATTGGACGTGTCCACAGAAAATGCCGCGATTGCAAGGCGGATTTACTCCTTGATCAAAAAGCATTTTCAACTTCACATCGAACTGCTTGTACGGAAAAAAATGCGCTTGAAAAAAAATAATGTGTATATTGTCCGTATCCCCAATGGTGTACAAGAGCTGCTAAAGGAGCTTTATATTGTCTCAGAAGGTTTCTTGTTCACTGACGGGATTAATCGTGATATCATTCGGAAAAACTGTTGTAAGCGGGCTTATTTGCGGGGTGCCTTTATGGCAGGTGGCTCTGTGAATAATCCAGAGGGGTCGTCTTACCATCTTGAGATTTCTTCGATGTATGAGGAGCATTGTCAGGCGTTAGTTGATCTCGCTAATGAGTTTCATCTCAACGCCCGCTGTATTGAGCGAAAAAAAGGCTTTATCCTTTACATCAAGGAAGGCGAGAAGATCATTGAGCTGCTCAGTATCATTGGGGCGCACCAAGCCTTGTTCAAGTTTGAGGATGTACGCATTATGCGCGATATGCGCAATTCCGTAAACCGTATTGTTAATTGCGAAACAGCGAATTTGAACAAGACGATCGGAGCCGCTGTCCGGCAAATTGAGAATATCAAGCTGCTGGAGAGGGAAGTTGGTTTGGAGACCTTGCCGGATAAGCTGCGTGAAGTGGCAGAAATTCGACTCGCTCATCCCGATTTGAATTTGAAAGAAGTCGGGGAAATGCTCAAAGGGGTCGTGAGTAAATCGGGTGTAAATCATCGACTTCGCAAAATTGATGAGATGGCTGACAAAATCAGGGGGGAAAACGGCCTGATTCCGTAAAAAAGGGTCTGTGGGGCTTTTAGCCCCGGTTTTTTTAGTTTTTTTTCTAGTGTCTGTCCCGGGTTAATGTTATAATGTGATAAATAAAATGGAGTAAATAGCGTCCAGATTTATTTGATGAGGGGGTAAGCTGACATGTCAAAACATCCAGTAGTCGTACGCTTGAAAACAGGACTGCACGCCAGACCTGCTGCGTTGTTCGTACAGGAAGCGAATAAATATTCATCTGAAATTTTTGTGGAAAAAGAAGACAAAAAGGTTAATGCCAAGAGCATCATGGGTATTATGAGCCTCGCCATCAGTACAGGTACTGAAATCAATATTAGTGCCGAAGGTGCGGACGCCGAACAGGCTGTAAACGCTTTAGTAAGTCTGGTTAGTAAGGTTGAGTTGGAAAATCAATAAACGAACATCTGCTGCTTTTTGGTATGATGTATGCTCTTAGCGAAAGCCCCCTTGGGGGCTTTTTTTGTATCCAGAAAAAAGTATTAACCCAGCCCCACCATTAAGTTATTATGTATATTTATTTGAATATAGCGACCGTGTTAAGTCCAAGCTACAAATAATTAAAACCCCTGTGGTATGCCTTGTTTCGGAAATTTATACCGCTTGCCTGCAACCTTTTCCCGTTTTTTCCGTCTGGAAGGTACAAACATTTTCAAGAAAGAGGTTGAGTACGATGAGAGTTTGGACAAAAACAGTAAGCACAGCAATTCTTGCAGGAGCATTATTAGCTGGAGGAGTAGCAGGAGGGCTGTGGACGGGAGCTGATCGCGCTTATGCTGCAACGGCGACGACGGCGAAGGGTGTAATTAATGTGAGTGGAAGTGGTGAAATAATGGCTAAGCCAGACATCGCTTATCTCTCTATTGGTGTGCAATCGGAAGGAAATACTGCTGCTGCTGCTCAAAAAGCTAATGCTGCGAAAATAAACAAGGTCACACAGCTGTTAAAAGAAAAATGGAGTATCAGTGCAGACGATATTCAGACAAGCCAGTTCTCTGTACAACCTAACTATACCTATAACGAGAAAGAAGGACAGAAGCTCAAAGGCTACATGGCCAACCATACACTTTCTGTGAAATATCGCAACTTGGACAAAATTGGTCAGCTGCTGGATGAGGCTACAAACTCCGGTGCAAACAACGTAGATAATATACAGTTTTCCGTAGAGAATCCTTCTTCTTATGAAGAAGCTGCTATTGCAAAAGCGTTGGATAACGCTCAATCCAAAGCCAGTGCCGTAGCAAAATCAGCTAAACGCGGCTTAGGGGCTCTGGTGAATGTGACAGTAGATGGCGGGGAAGCTCAGGTTTTCACACAACGTGAGAATGCCATGTCCAAAGCGCTCATGGATATGAGTGGCGGAACAGAGATACAGTCGGGCCAAGTAACGGTGAAAGTCCAAGTGTCTGCCCAATATGAGATGAACTAGTATAGACCATTAAACGGAGCCGCAAGCGCCTGCAACATTGCAGGGTGACTTGTTGGCTTCTTTTGTCTATTGAAACCGTTTTGTAATGAGTCTGTCATAGCTAATGGCTGTTAGGTGTACAGATTGAAATCAGGGAGTGTACAGATTGTAAACTACATACAATAGGGTATAGATATAATAAGAAAAGTGATCAAAACACATAGATAATACAGATTCACAATAGGAGGAATACTTACGATGAACAAGCATACGAAAAAATGGGGCTCAGCACTGCTGGCAGCGGGAATCTTAGCAGGGGTTGCGGTCGTTCCCGTTTCCTATATTGAGGCAGCTTCGACCAAACAGCAGCAAGCGACAACACAGCAACCCGGGATCGCCATCCAATGGAATGGTAAAACGTTGGCCGCTAAAGGTGTACAAGTGAACGGGAATACAATGATTCCAGTGGCAGCACTGCGTGATAGTTTGGGAATTCCGGTGAGCTATGACACCAAGGAAGGGACATATACAGTGGGGAGCGGGTACAACAAGCTCTATATCGTGGTCTCCTCCTCGGATGCCTATGCCAATGTGAACGGGATCAACACGCGCAGCATGGATGCCAAAATGATCGCCGGGAAGCTATATATTCCTATGAGTCTGCTGAAAGACTATCTGGGTATCGATGCGCAGTGGAATGCAACTCAGAAAACAGTAACATTGAGTAAAAGCCAGCTAAATCCGATCACAATTGCATCTCAGACGCTTCCAGCTTCGAGTAATGCAAAGGTATCCTATAAGATTAAGTATCCGCAAATCAGCGGCAGCCAGCTGAATCCTGAGGCTCAACAGGCCATTAATAATGTGCTTAAAAAGCATGCAGAGACAGTATTGGCAGCAGGCAAAAAGATGGTGGCAGAGGGAGAGGTTACAGCAGAAAGACCGTATGATTTCGAAAATGATTTTGCAATTGCCTATAATAAGGACGGTATTCTAAGTGTGATTATGCAGGACTACTCGTATACAGGTGGCGCACACGGTATGACGGCACGTAAAGGATATACGTTCTCGCTTGCTGATGGTAAGCAGTTGCAATTGTCTGACGTATTGAAGGCAAATCCTAACTATAAAAAGTTCCTGAATGCTGATTTGAAGAAAAAAATTGATGCGCTCCAGGCTGGCGAAGGTTTTGAGAAATTTAAAGAGTTGGCCGCAGATCAGAATTTTTATGTGACCAACAGTGGAGTAACCATCGTGTTTGATTTGTATGATTATGCGCCATACGCTTATGGAATTCCGGAGTTTACTTACTCGTTCGCTCAACTGCTGCCTCAGGGCGGTAAGCCTTTTGCGGGACAAAATCAATAATCTAGATTAGGTATATATTGAAAATTAATAGTAAATAAAAAAGACTGCCTACCGGATACGAAAATCCGAGGCAGCCTTTTTATTTACCAGCTATTCAGAAGAAAACCACTTTTCTTATACACCTTCTGGAGAGGAGCTAGTTAACACTTTATCAATAATACCGTATTCCTTGGCATCATCAGCGGACATGAAATAGTCGCGGTCTGTGTCTTTTTCGATGCGTTCCAGTGGTTGACCTGTGCGATCTGCGAGAATGCGGTTCAATTTGTCACGCATTTTCAGAATGCGACGGGCACGAATTTCGATATCCGTTGCCTGTCCTTGTGCACCGCCTAGTGGCTGGTGAATCATAATTTCACTGTTTGGCAAGGCAAAACGTTTACCTTTGGCACCTGCATTCAGCAAGAAAGCACCCATGGAAGCAGCCATACCTACACAAATGGTAGATACGTCAGGTTTAATGTATTGCATCGTATCGAAAATGGCCATACCAGCTGTGATGGAACCGCCAGGGCTGTTAATATACAAGTGAATGTCTTTTTCAGGATCTTCAGCAGCCAAAAACAGCATTTGGGCAATAATTGAGTTGGCTACAACGTCATTGACGTCCGAGCCCAACAAAATAATGCGATCCTTCAACAGTCTGGAATAAATGTCATAGGCGCGTTCGCCGCGGTTACTTTGTTCTACTACCATAGGAACATAGCTCACGTCAAAAAACCTCCCTTAAATCGTTAGTGGATTTGGTGGATATGCCGAATACACATCCCTATTTATAAACTGTTACCGTATTAACCACATGATAAACAATTTCAAACAAAAAGTCAAAGAAAGTCAAACTATTGATTAAAAAAAAGAACGCTTAGCGCTCTTTTTGGTTAAAAACATCATATGGAACATATAGCCAATCATATAAAACGACGCGCCCGCGAGGAATCGAACCTCGATCTCAGGCTCCGGAGGCCTACGTCATATCCGTTGGACCACGGGCGCAAAAATGAATCATTACAAGCAACCAACTAATTAATTGGAAACAAAGATGATTATATGATATACGGCATTGAATTGCAAGCTTTTATTACGTGCGCATATTCACATAAAAAGTTGAGAAATATAGGTTCAGATAGACTTGCATGTGAAGCAAATATTGGGTAAGATATACGTGGGACTTAAAAAGTTATCCCGGGACATTTTAAGACCAGTTAGAGATATAGCATAGAGACAGAACTTAGAAGTGTGCGGGAGTGGAAAGCATGCGAAAGATATTAGAAATACAGAAGCAGCTTCTGCCCGACCTCATGGATGTTTTGAAAAAAAGGTACACGATCCTGCATCAGATTATGCTGTCCGAAGTTATCGGACGCAGAACACTGGCAGCTTCACTGGATATGACCGAGCGCGTACTGCGCGCTGAGACTGATCTCCTTAAAGCGCAAGGGCTAATTGAGATTGAGAGTGTGGGCATGAAGGTGAGCAAAGCAGGACTGGATCTGCTGGAACAGCTGGAGCCGATTGCGAACAACTTGTTCGGCCTGTCCCAATTGGAGGATCAGATTCGTCAAGCCTACGGTTTGAGGAAGGTGGTTGTCGTTCCAGGGGATTCGGATGCTTCACCGTTAGCGAAGCAGGAACTGGGCCGTGCTGGCGCAAAGGCGCTGCTGAGTGTTATGGATGACGAGGACGTGGTCGCTGTAACAGGTGGCACGACGATTGCAGATGTGGCGGAACAACTGGCATTACCTGCTAACGGCCCGCTTAAGGGCGGATGGTTTGTACCGGCACGCGGGGGTTTGGGAGAGAGCATGGAAATGCAGGCAAATACAATTGCCTCCACGATGGCTCGCAAGGTCGGCGCTCAATACCGTCTGCTCCATGTACCGGATTTGCTCAGCAATCATGCTTACAACTCCTTGCTTGAGGATACGAATATTCAGGATATATTAAGCCTGATTCGAGAGAGTCGTATTATCATTCACGGGATAGGCAACGCCATAGCAATGGCCCACAGACGCAAGCTTGACCCTGAAACCTTTGCCCAGATCAGCAATGAGGGTGCGGTCGCCGAATCGTTTGGTTATTATTTTAACGAAGACGGCGTCGTTGTTCACAGAATGCTGACGCTTGGACTCCGTTTGGAGGACATCAGGCGTACGGAGACGGTGTTAGGTGTGGCTGGAGGCAAGAGCAAGGCTGCTGCTATTCATGCAGTATTGCGTTTCGGACAGGAAGACATTCTTGTCACCGACGAAGGCGCTGCTGCCGAGATTGTAAGCCGTTATTTAAGAGATTGATAAGGTTTTTTAATTGTGTTGTCTTGACGGGCTTTCGGGTCTGTCTTGAATATATAAAACTAAACTAAACGAACTTTGGGAGGAACTCACTCATGACAGTTAAAGTTGGTATTAACGGTTTCGGACGTATTGGACGCCTTGCTTTCCGCCGTATTCAAGACGTAGAAGGTATTGAAGTAGTAGCAATTAACGACTTGACAGATTCCAAAATGCTGGCACATCTGTTGAAATATGATACAACACAAGGTACTTTCCAAGGACAAGTAGAAGTACATGACGGTTTCTTTAAAGTAAACGGTAAAGAAGTTAAAGTTTTGGCTAACCGTAACCCTGAAGAATTGCCTTGGGGAGACCTGGGCGTAGACATCGTTCTGGAATGCACAGGTTTCTTCACAACTAAAGAAGCTGCTGAGAAACATTTGAAAGGCGGCGCTAAAAAAGTTGTTATCTCCGCTCCAGCTACTGGCGACATGAAAACTGTCGTTTACAACGTAAACCATGAAATTCTGGACGGAACTGAAACTGTAATTTCCGGTGCTTCTTGCACAACTAACTGCTTGGCTCCTATGGCTAAAACACTGCAAGACAAATTTGGTATCGTTGAAGGCTTGATGACTACAATTCACGCTTACACTGGCGACCAAAACACTTTGGATGCTCCACATGCTAAAGGTGACTTCCGTCGTGCTCGCGCAGCAGCTGAAAACATCATTCCTAACACTACTGGTGCTGCTAAAGCAATCGGTCTGGTTATCCCTGAGCTGAAAGGTAAATTGGATGGTGCAGCTCAACGTGTTCCAGTACCAACAGGTTCCCTGACTGAGCTGGTAACAGTTCTGGAGAAAAACGTAACTGCTGAAGAAATCAACGCAGCGATGAAAGAAGCTTCCGATCCTGAAACTTACGGATACACTGAAGATCAAATCGTTTCTTCTGACATCAAAGGTCTGACTTTTGGTTCCCTGTTTGATGCAACTCAAACTAAAGTTCTGACTGTTGGCGACAAACAACTGGTTAAAACTGTAGCTTGGTACGACAACGAAATGTCCTACACTGCACAATTGATCCGTACGTTGGAATACTTCGCTAAATTGGCTAAATAAGAATTCCTTATCGAGCAACATCATAGAGCGGAAACAGGTGTTATTGTTTCCGCTCTTTATATATCAAAATGTGCCTTAAATTCCTGTTTCGTAAAATTATAAGGGTGCGGAGGAATATGGAGATGAACAAAAAGAGCGTACGTGATATAGAACTGAATGGAAAACGGGTGTTTGTTCGTGTAGATTTTAACGTTCCGGTTGAGGATGGTAAAATTACCGATGACAAGCGTATTCGCGAAACCTTGCCAACCATTAACTACCTAATTGAAAAAGGTGCAAAAGTTATTTTGGCGAGTCACTTTGGACGTCCAAAGGGTCAAGTTGTTGAATCCATGCGTCTGACTGCTGCTGGTGTGCGTTTGTCAGAACTGCTTAATAAACCTGTTGTTAAGGTGGACGAAGCAGTTGGCGAGGCTGTTAAAGCGAAAGTGGCTGAACTGAAAAACGGCGATGTACTATTGCTTGAAAATGTACGCTTCTACCCAGGAGAAGAGAAAAATGATCCTGAACTGGCGAAGCAATTTGCTGAGCTGGCTGACATTTTCGTGAATGATGCTTTTGGTGCAGCACACCGTGCTCATGCTTCTACAGAAGGTATCGCGCATCTTCTTCCGGCTGTTTCCGGCTTGCTGATGGAAAGAGAGTTGTCTGTTATTGGTAAAGCCCTGTCGAATCCAGATCGTCCTTTTACAGCCATTATTGGCGGTTCCAAAGTAAAAGACAAAATCGACGTAATCGACAACCTGCTGAACATTGCAGATAACGTAATTATTGGCGGCGGTTTGACTTATACATTCTTCAAAGCTCAAGGTCATGAAGTGGGTCAATCTTTGCTGGATGAATCCAAACTGGACGTAGCTCTTGGATTTATTGAAAAAGCGAAGAAGCTTGGCAAAAACTTCTACCTTCCTGTGGATATCGTTATTTCTGACGATTTCAGCGCTACAGCGAACACGAACATTGTGGACATCGACGGCATTCCTGCAGATTGGGAAGGCGTGGATATCGGACCGAAAACTCGTAAAATCTATGCAGATGTTATCAAAAACTCCAAATTGGTTGTTTGGAATGGACCAATGGGTGTATTTGAAATCGAGCCTTTCGCTGGCGGTACTCGTGAAGTAGCGGAAGCTTGTGCTACAACAGAAGCATACACCATCATTGGTGGCGGTGATTCTGCGGCTGCGGCTGAAAAATTCCACTTGGCTGACAAAATGGATCACATTTCCACTGGCGGCGGCGCATCCCTGGAATTCATGGAAGGCAAAGCACTTCCGGGTGTTGTTGCACTTAACGATAAATAATCAAACGCATTACGCGTAATAAAGGCTTTAGGGCACCTAATAGTTAGGAGTTGAAACCATTGAGAACACCGATTATCGCGGGTAACTGGAAGATGTTCAAAACCGTACCAGAAGCTAAAACCTTCATCGAAGAGATCAAAGGTAAAGCAGAGGTTGCAGGAGTGGAGAGCGTTATCTGTGCTCCATTTACAAATCTTCCTGCTCTGGTTGAAGCAGTAAAAGGTACATCTATTAAAATCGGCGCACAAAACCTGCACTTTGCAGAAGATGGCGCATTTACAGGTGAAATCAGCGGCGGAATGCTGAAAGATCTGGGCGTAGACTACGTTGTGATCGGACACTCCGAGCGTCGTGAGTATTTCAACGAAACAGACGAAACGGTGAACAAAAAGGTTCATGCAGCATTCCGTCATGGCCTGACACCAATCGTATGCGTAGGCGAAAAGCTGGAAGACCGTGAAGCAGGTCAAACCAAAGAAGTTGTAAAAGTACAAACTGTAGCAGCTTTTGCTGGTCTGGCTAAAGATCAAGCGGCACAAGTTGTAGTTGCTTATGAGCCAATCTGGGCCATCGGAACAGGCAAATCCTCCACTTCGCAGGATGCGAATGAAGTGATTTCCTACATCCGTAGTTTGATTAAAGAGCTGTATGATGAAAATACAGCAAATGCTGTACGTATTCAGTACGGTGGTAGTGTAAAACCTGAAAATGTTACTGAGTACCTGGGTCAAAGCGATATCGACGGCGCGCTCGTGGGCGGTGCCAGTCTTCAACCGGCGTCGTACATCGCGCTTGTTGAGGGGGCGAAGTAAGATGACAGCACCAAAACCGGTAGCTTTAATTATTATGGACGGATTCGGACTGCGTGACACTGTGGAAGGCAATGCGGTTGCACAGGCCAATAAACCGAATTACGACCGGTATTTAAAACAGTATCCACATACTACTTTGACGGCTTCTGGTGAAGCGGTGGGTCTGCCGGAAGGACAAATGGGTAACTCCGAAGTAGGTCACTTGAACATCGGCGCAGGCCGAATCGTATATCAAGATTTGACTCGTATTTCGAAGTCCATCCGTGAAGGCGAGTTCTTCGACAATGAAACATTGGTTAAAGCCGTGCAGCATGCGAAGAAGAACAACACTAAACTTCACTTGTACGGACTTCTGTCCGACGGTGGTGTGCATAGCCATATCAGCCATCTGTTCGCTATGCTGGATCTGGCTAAAAAAGAAGGATTAACCGAAGTGTACATTCATGCTTTCATGGATGGACGTGACGTTATGCCTGATAGCGGCGTAGGCTTTATGCAACAACTGGTCGCTAAAATTCAGGAAGTGGGCATTGGACAAATTGCAACCGTACAAGGACGCTATTATGCAATGGACCGCGACAAACGTTGGGAACGTGTTGAGAAATCTTACCGTGCAATCGTATACGGTGAAGGTCCTCAATATACCGACCCACTCGAAGCATTGAAGGAATCGTATGAAAAATCAGTGTTCGATGAATTTGTGGAGCCAACTGTTATTGTGAAGGCTGATGGAAGCCCTGTAGGGCTGGTTGAAAGCAATGACTCTGTCGTATTCCTGAATTTCCGTCCTGACCGTGCGATTCAATTGTCTCAAGTATTTACCAATGAAGATTTCCGTGGTTTTGACCGTGGGCCACAATGGCCTAAAAATCTGCACTTTGTTTGCCTGACCTTGTTCAGTGAAACGGTTGGAGGCTTTGTTGCCTATGAACCGAAAAACCTGGACAACACGTTTGGCGAAGTGCTGGTACAAAACAACAAAAAGCAATTGCGTATTGCTGAGACAGAAAAGTATCCGCACGTTACTTTCTTTTTCAGTGGCGGACGCGATGTGGAGCTTCCTGGCGAAACTCGTATTTTGATCAACTCGCCTAAAGTGGCTACATATGATCTGCAGCCTGAAATGAGTGCGTATGAAGTAGCGGATGCTGCTGTTAAGGAAATCGAAGCCGACAAGCATGATGCGATTATCCTGAACTTTGCCAATCCGGATATGGTTGGACACTCCGGTATGCTGGAACCAACAATTAAGGCAGTAGAGACGACGGATGAATGTGTTGGACGTGTTGTAGATGCAGTTAAAGCCAAAGGCGGCGTGGTAATTATCATCGCTGACCATGGTAACGCGGATATGGAAATTGATGAGCAGGGACGTCCGTTCACAGCTCACACAACGAATCCGGTTCCGTTCATTTTGACTGACGAAAATATCGTTCTACGTGAGCATGGAATTCTGGCTGACGTAGCTCCAACGCTTCTGGATTTGATGCAACTTCCGCAACCTGCGGAAATGACAGGAAAATCTATGATTGCATCCCGCAAGTAAGCTTGATTTAATAAGTATAGGCTTGACCAATAAATTATGAATTACAAAGGAGATTAAGTACAAATGACTATTATTTCTGACGTGTACGCTCGCGAAGTCCTCGACTCCCGTGGTAACCCTACGGTTGAAGTTGAAGTATATCTGGAATCCGGTGCGATTGGTCGCGCTATCGTTCCTTCTGGTGCATCCACAGGCGCTCACGAAGCTGTAGAGCTTCGCGATAACGACAAATCCCGTTACCTGGGTAAAGGTGTTCTGCAAGCAGTTAAAAACGTGAACGAAATTATTGCTCCTGAAGTAATCGGCTTGGATGCTGTGAACCAAGTAGAAATTGATACACTGATGATCAAATTGGATGGTACTCCAAACAAAGGTAAACTGGGTGCAAATGCAATTCTGGCTGTATCCATGGCTGTCGCTCGCGCTGCTGCTGAAGCTCTGGGCTTGCCACTGTACACTTACCTGGGTGGATTCAACGCTAAACAATTGCCAGTACCAATGATGAACATCGTTAACGGTGGTGCTCATGCCGACAACAACGTTGACGTACAAGAATTCATGGTTCTGCCTGTAGGCGCTCCTACATTTAAAGAAGCTCTGCGTGTTGGCGCAGAAATCTTCCACAACCTGAAATCTGTACTGAATTCCAAAGGCTTGAACACAGCTGTTGGTGATGAAGGTGGTTTTGCTCCTAACTTCAAATCCAACGAAGAAGCTCTGTCCACTATTATCGAAGCAATCGAAAAAGCTGGTTACAAACCAGGTGTTGACGTATTCCTCGGTATGGACGTTGCCTCCACTGAGTTCTTCAAAGATGGCAAATACACTTTGGAAGGCGAAGGCAAATCCTTCACTTCTGCTGAGTTCGTTGACCTGCTTGCTTCTTGGGTTGATAAATACCCAATCATCACAATCGAAGATGGCTGCTCCGAAGATGACTGGGAAGGTTGGAAATTGCTCACTGAAAAACTGGGCAACAAAATCCAATTGGTTGGTGACGACCTGTTCGTAACTAACACAGAGCGTCTGGCTAAAGGTATCGATGAAAACATCGGTAACTCTATCCTGATCAAAGTAAACCAAATCGGTACGCTGACTGAAACATTCGATGCTATCGAATTGGCTAAACGCGCAGGATACACAGCTGTAATCTCTCACCGTTCCGGTGAATCCGAAGACAGCACAATCGCTGATATCGCTGTTGCAACAAATGCAGGCCAAATCAAAACTGGTGCTCCTTCCCGTACTGACCGTATTGCGAAGTACAACCAATTGCTCCGCATTGAGGATCAGCTGGGCGAACTGGCTCAATACCACGGCCTGAAATCTTTCTACAACCTGAAAAAATAGTATTGCGAAAAATGCTGACAGCGTCTTAGATCGATGATTTATGATCACGAAGTCTGACGCCCGAAGCTTTTACGCATGAATTAACCAGACCTGCTCGCTATATGCAAGCAGGTCTGGTTTTTGTTATGAATAATGTATCTATTATCTACAGAAGCTTAATGGCTAAGTGTCTTACTGTAGCTGTTGTTATCTACTGGAAGCTGTGGTAGAATAAAAATAGTGTTTTGCGTTAATTTCCGGCTATTTAAAGCATGATATGTGCATGTTTTCATAAAAGAGGCTGTGTTGTTTTGCAAAACAGATGTATAAGCTCAGGAGGTGGGATTTTTCATGGAAATCTTTTTGAAAGTGCTGCTCGTTGTGTTCTCGATTGCTGTTATTGCGGTTGTTTTATTGCAAAAGGGGAAAAGCGCAGGTTTGTCCGGTGCCATCTCTGGCGGTGCTGAGCATCTGTTCGGCAAGACCAAAGCTCGCGGTATGGATTTGATTTTACAACGCGTAACTGCTGTTTTGGGTGCATGTTTTATGATCGTTTCCGTTTTGGTTGCATTTTTCGCAAAATAAGATAAGTATATACCTTAAGCCTTCGTTTCATGGGAAACGGGGGCTTTTTTGGATTTTGGACAGGCAGGGATGCCGTCGATTAAATTCGTGTATACTAGGGTATGAGTATATTAAGAGCCTTGTATCAGGAACAAGGAACATGCGGATTTATTACTGAAAACTAAAGGTCACCCGAGGTGGACAAAATTATGATAACAGAGCAACAACTACTTGATTTCATGCGCGAGACCGCATATAAACCTATGACATACCAGGAGCTGGAGCAACATTTTGACATTAAGGATGCAGAAGAGTTTCGTGAATTCCTTAAGCTCTTGAACGCATTGGAGGAAGACGGGAAAATTCTGCTGACCCGCACAAACCGTTATGGTGTTCCAGAACGGATGGATTTGCAGCGCGGGCGTTTGCAGGCCCATGCCAAGGGCTTTGCTTTTTTGATTCCAGAGGACCGGGAGCACCCGGATGTGTACATTCATGCTAACGACTTAAAGAGCGCAATGAATGGAGATACGGTACTGGTAAGAGTGACGTCAAAGGGACCTGCGGGTGGCCGATTAGAAGGCGAAGTTGTGCGAATCGTGAAGCGCGCAGTGCTTCAGGTAGTCGGTGTGTTTCAGAGCCACGAAGCATATGGTTTTGTTTTGCCTGATGATAAACGTATTAATCGGGACATTTTCATTCCTAAGGACAGCTTTAACGGAGCTGTGAACGGGCAAAAGGTCGTCGTACGTATTGTGAGCTATCCAGAAGGACGTGCAGCGGCGGAAGGCGAAGTGCTGGAGGTGCTGGGTCATAAGGATGATCCGGGCGTTGACATCTTGTCCGTTATTCGCAAGCATCAGCTCCCGGAAGCCTTTCCGGATGAAGTGATGGCGGAAGCGGATCAGGCTCCTGATGCGATTACGGAAGAAGAGATCATACGTCAAGGACGGCGTGATTTGCGCGATAAAATCATTGTTACCATTGACGGTGAGGATGCCAAAGACCTCGATGATGCGGTTAATGTAGAGCGCTTGCCGAACGGAAACTACCGTCTGGGCGTTCATATTGCTGACGTAGGGTATTATGTGCGTGAGAATTCCAAGCTGGATCAGGAGGCATATAACCGCGGTTGTAGTGTGTATTTGGTTGACCGCGTCATTCCGATGCTTCCACATCGACTTTCAAACGGAATATGTTCATTGAATCCTCAGGTGGATCGACTGACTTTATCCTGTGAGATGGAATTCAATGAGCATATGAAGGTCGTAAAGCATGATATTTTCACCAGCGTGATTAAAACAAAGGAACGGATGACCTACACGAACGTTCGCAAAATCCTCGAAGAGGAAGATGCAGAACTGATGGAACGCTACAAGGACCTGGTTAATGTATTCCGTACGATGAAGGATTTGGCGTTGAAGCTGCGTGCAAATCGGATGCGCCGGGGTGCGGTTGATTTTGATTTTGATGAGGCCAAAGTGATTGTGAATGACGAAGGCAAAGCTGTCGATATTGTGAAAAGGGATCGTACGATAGCCGAACAAATTATTGAAGAGTTCATGCTGGCGGCCAATGAAACGGTAGCCGAACATTTTCACTGGCTTAAGGTACCGTTCTTGTACCGAATTCATGAGGACCCCGATCCAGAGAAGCTGCAAAATTTTATGGCTTTCGCAGCTAATTTTGGTCATCAGATCAAAGGTCGAGGAAATTCCATTCATCCGCGTGCACTGCAAACATTGTTGGAAGACATTCAGGGTACGAAGGAGCAAACGGTGCTTAGCACGATGATGCTGCGTTCGATGAAGCAGGCCAAGTATGATGCGGAGTCAACAGGACATTTTGGACTGGCCGCGGAGTATTACTCTCATTTTACATCACCGATTCGTCGTTACCCTGACTTGGTAATTCACCGTGTTATTCGTGAGGTGTTGGAGAATGGCGGGGCTTTGACAGATGAGCGTCAGGAATACTTGACTGCACGCATGCCAGACATTGCTCAGCAATCCTCCGAGCGTGAACGTGTGGCTGTGGATGCAGAGCGCGACACAGAGCAAATGAAAAAGGCTGAATACATGCTGGACAAGGTTGGCGAGGAGTTTGAGGGGATCATCAGCAGTGTAACCAGCTTTGGGATGTTCATTGAGCTAGACAACACTGTCGAGGGTCTGACGCGTCTGAGTGCACTTACAGACGACTATTATCATTTTGACGAGCAGCATATGGCGTTAATCGGAGAACGCACCTCTAAGGTGTTCCGCATTGGGGATGAGGTTAAGGTTCGCGTCGCACGTGTGAATATGGAAGATTACACAATTGACTTTGAACTCGTCGATATGAAGCAACGGCAACGCCGTGAACGGACGGGTGGATCGGGCCAGGGCGGAGATTTTGCACGTGGCGAGGGCCGCGGTAAAGGCAGGGGCCGAGAAGGACGTGACCGCAAGGGCGGCAAGGACAAGGCTGGTAGAGAGCGTAAAGGCGGTCGTGAGGCGGCTGGAAAGCCTAAAGAGGGCGGTAACGGAGGCATCAGCACCGCAGGGCGTTCAGGGCGCGGCAGTGCTAACGGAGCAGGAGCTGGTTCAGCTAGCAGCTTCGGCTTTGGCAGTGGCAAGGGCGGGTATAACTCGCCAGCAACGGGTGCAAGCAAGCGACGGAAGAAGACGTCTGCCAGCGGGATCTTCATTGGTGATGCAGCTACCCCAGGTAATGATGCCAAATCAGGCGGTGAAGGCGCAGCACGTCGCAAGCGGAAAAAAAAGGGCGCTAACGGTGGAAATAGCACCGCTGGGTTTGTACGGAAAAAGAAAAAGTAGGTTGAACCAACTTACTTTTTTAGGAGACTAGAGCTTCTCAAGAGCAGTAGATCATGCTAAATGAGGCTTAGGTATATGAGCGGTTTCTGTCTGTAGCAATGGATAGAAGCCGCTTGATTTTAGTGTGCTATTGGGGTAATTAGAAATGTAGAAGCCTTGACTTTTCTTGCTTTTACCATCCGAAATTTGTTACAATATATTTCTAGGGTAGCTCATTGTAGCGAGATTTCTAGATTGAATTAAGTTATGTATAAGGAGTGGTATTCATGGGTAAGAAGGCAGACGGGAAAGTGCTCGCCCAGAACAAAAAAGCTTCCCATGACTATTTTATTGAAGACACCTACGAGGCGGGCATGGTGTTAACGGGAACAGAGATTAAGTCTCTGCGGAATGGTCGCTCTAATATAAGCGATGCTTTTGCTACGATCCGTAATGGCGAAATTCATATTCACAATATGCATATCAGCCCTTTTGAACAAGGTAATCGTAACAATCCGACTGATCCGACGCGTACGCGTAAGTTGCTGCTGCATAAAGAGCAGATTCGTAAGCTTATTGGTCTCTCGAAACAGGAAGGCTACACCATCGTGCCGCTCAAAATTTATGTTCGCAACGGTTATGCCAAACTGCTACTTGGACTGGGTAGAGGTAAAAAGCAGTATGATAAGCGCGAAACAGCTGCCAAACGTGATGCACAGCGTGATATCCAACGTGCACTAAGAGAGAAGCAAAAAATTGCAAGATAAGCAGTCTGCTTACTCTGTATGGTACAAATTACGTGGATAAGTTACTTGTTCCTGTAATGGTGCTATTTTATCGAGCCTTAATGGCTTCATTCCGTTTCGTTATGACATGTAATATGTTATACTAACGAAGTAGTAATTTTTCAATGCATCTTGATTTAACTTGTTTGGAGTGTTGAATCTTAGGATTTGGCTTTTGATATTATGCACTTATGCTCCGGTGTTTCCGGATTTATCCGTGGAGCCCTTTTATAATAAGGGGGCGTTTATGGATTCGACGGGGATAGTTCGAGCATGGGTAGCGGGTAGTGGGGACGCGTCCACTTCATCAACGCTAAAGCCTATTAAACGGCAAACAACAAAACAACTACGCTTTCGCAGCTTAATAACCTGTGAGCGTGCTCCTCTCCTGCATCGCCCATGTGCCGGATGTAGGGGCTAACCTATAGTGGGATACGCTGTCACATCTCCGCCTGGGGTGTGCTGAAGAAGACAATCAGGCTGACCCAACGTATAGCCGGTTACGGGGCGATACTCGGGTGACATCAAAACTGTGACTACACCCGTAGAAGCTTATGTGTCGTTATCTTCGGACAGGGGTTCGACTCCCCTCGCCTCCATCGATCAAATCCACAACTTGTAGCTTAAAGATGACTTCTACATGTTCTTTGTAGACGATCACCTTTTCTACATAGCTGCCGATGAACTTCTTGATCTCAGGAAGGTTCCGGCTGGTGATGTGGTCCTGAAAGCCAGAAAGCAGTTGTCGCAGAGCATCCTCTGTGATGGCTGCTTTTTCTTTTACCTGGTGAGCCTCAAGCAGTTTCGTTTCTAGCTCAATTTTTTGCTGTTCCAGTGAGGATAACTTTTCAAGAATGGTAGGATTGTTCAGACCGCCAGCCACCGCATCTACAATGTTATCAATCTGGCGCTCCACACCTTCCAGACTCTTGGTCAGGCGTTGTTGATCGGCTTTGACGCTCGTTTGCTTGGAATTCTGGTACTCATTAAGCTGTTTAGCCAGAACAGGGATAGCCTGATCGTTAAAAATCTTCTCCTGAAGCTGAGCCAGCACGTAGGCTTCAATGTATTCGCGGCGCAGCTCAGGGTTTTTACATGCCTTTGTCCGATCACGGTTGCCGCAACGGTAGGTGACATATTTCAGTTTGCTTCTACCGCTGTATTTGGTATTGCCCATCATGGCATACTGAATACCTACGTTTTTTAAACATTCCCCGCAAACAATGAGTCCGCTAAGCAGGTACATTTCTTTTGCCTTGTAAGCGCCAGGTTGGCGCTTGTTTTGATTCATCTTTTCCTGTGCCTTCTGAAAATCTTCCTTGGTTACAAGCTGTGGCATACCACCTTCGACACGAATCACATCTTCACTTTTTTTTTATGCCGATTGCCGTTTCGTTTACCAGCCGCATCCTTGCTGTCGGTGAGGTTGAAAATGTAGGTGCCTGTGTATTTTTCATTGCGAAGAATGGTACCTAAGGTTCCCTTGCTGATCGGTTTCCCATAACGTGATGTGTAGCCTTGCTCTGTTAGTTCCCTAATGATCTGGTTGTACCCATGACCAGCGAGGAACATCGAAAAAACAGTTTCGACGATGCCACATTCCTCTTCATTAATGATGTATTTCCGTGTTACAGGGTCTACTGTGTAACCAATAGGAGGCAGACCGCCTGTATGCTTGCATTGGTATGCGGTTTCTTTCATTCCTTTCATGACCTCACGGGCCAAGTTTTTAGAATAGTATTCAGCCATACCCTCCAGCAACGATTCTAGAATGACACTTTCGGGGGAGCCGTCTAGGTTTTCGGTGACGCTGTACAGTTGAATGCCATTTAGTTTCAATTTGCGTTTGTATTTAGCACTGTCGTATTTGTCCCGGCTGAAACGATCCAACTTATGAACAATGAGCACATCAAATAATCCTTTTTCACTATCGACAATCATTTGCTGGAACTGTGGACGTTTGTCTGAGGTGGCGCTTTTGGCGCGGTCGATATAGATTTTAACGAGTTCAAAGCCTTTTTGTTTACAGTAGGCTTCAATAGCTCGAACCTGAGCGTCAATGGATTCATCCCGTTGATTGTCACTGGAAAAGCGAGCGTAAGCTGCGGCGCGTTGAATAGTCATTGGTATATTACCCCTTTCGATGTAGGCGAAATGATAGTAAATAGAAATCAAAGGCTGGCTCCTCAGAAAGAGGAGCACAGCAAGATAAAGATAAAGCGAGCCTATTGGTTCAGCGTTGCTTTTTGAGAATGGTATCCAGCATCTGCACAGCAGGAAGATAGTAACATTCCGTTGTTTCCCGCACTTGGTCGATTTCGTTCCATGACGTAGTATCTGGATCAGTACAGGTGTGTTTCAGCTTATGCCTTGAAATACTAGTGATGTAATGTGCGAGTATGATGATCTCCCCCGGTGCTTATTTTTTAGTTTGACTAATAATCTCTATGGTCAATTGAGCTGCTGCAACGATGAGGGCCAAGATTAACTTTTCCAATTTAAAATAGCCCCCTTTCCTTCATGCTGACATAGCCATCCTGGCCTAAAATGATATGATCCAGTAGCTCGATACCGAGCAGTTCCCCACTCTTTTGAAGCCTTCTGGACATGGAAATGTCTTCGCTACTTGGCGTAGGGTCCCCCGACGGATGGTTATGACAAGCGATGATGGATGCCGCATTGGAAAGAATGGAAAATTTGAAGACCTCCCTGGGATGCAAGATCGATGAATTGAGCGTGCCAAGTGAAACCTGCTGTAAGGCCAGTGGCTGGTTTTTGGTACTCAGCGTGAGAATACAGAAAGACTCCCGATCGCAATCCCCAATGAACTCTCGAAAGAGTTGGACGGTATCCTCCGGCTTATGAACTTTGCGACCTGCAAACAGCATCGACTTTTCTCGAACCAACTCCAAGTGAATCACTTGAACCCGCTTCATAGTGTTATTCATGTGATAACCTCCATAACAGAATGTAATAAGATAGGCATTATTAATAGGCCCATCCTATTTATAATTTCTGTTTGAAGCCCTATTTGAAACGTTTTAACGTGCTTTTATCAACGTGTATTCAAAAATACTATACTTAACTAAAATCATCTCGTGATTCATTGGTAAACCGGAGATGACATTCCAAATCAATAGAGCTTTCATCTACATGTAACCATTCGGCAACCGAGCGGACAACAACTAGACGTGTAAAAACGATGTTGTTCAAAGGTTATAACTTAGTCATGATCTCCGGGCTCAAAGGCAATGAAGTACCATCCATCCTGAACGCTCCAATCTTCGCAGGTATCCTGTAAATGCTTGGCCAGTTTGAGTACAGAAAGGTCATCGAGATGTACTTGGTCACCGTGCCCAGTGACGTGGCGATGGAGCGACCCGAAGGGGACGTTTGTGGAATTCTGTGCCACGGCCTTCGTTCCTTACAGGGCATGGCTTTTTTAGGTGTCGTGGCATCGATGTGTCCGTCCTCAAAAAGTTCGTAGCAGCGGAGGCTTCGCTTCTTCTGAGAGGCGAGATGGGCGTCGATTTGCTTCAATGCCTGCCGGATGGGTAGCAGCTTTCCGTCCCGCCTGAGATTGATCTCATCCACCAGCCGCTGGGCAACGGAAGGATGAGTGATGAAATGCCGCCCGGGATTCGACTCAGGCCTCGGCCTCATAGGATTGATGATGTAGTTCTTCAACTGGCATTTGATTGTAGTCATCGGCAATCATGAGCGCAGAGCCAAGATCACCATAATTTATAATCCAGGCCTCCAATTCGTTAACTGGTAGATTGAACCCTTCAAAGATATGCTCCTCACGCCTTTCAGGGTGACATTGGCTGTGAATCACCTCAATTCGATTGACATTTATCCGACGAAGCTGAAAAAACTGCCAGTGGTCCATGACCAATCCGAGTTTAATTTGTGAATCAATCAGGTGGAAAAGCTGAAATTGAAGTTCAGGCGATATTAAGTGATTTGCTTCTCTTGTCGCAAATTGCATAGTCATGGTTTAAGCTCCTTTTTAATGTAAGCCGGGACC
Organism: Paenibacillus sp. ALE2; assembly: GCF_054113385.1. NCBI lineage: Bacteria > Bacillati > Bacillota > Bacilli > Caryophanales > Paenibacillaceae > Paenibacillus > Paenibacillus sp. ALE2. The sequence goes on along the minus strand of NZ_CM134213.1, from coordinate 1,358,467 downwards.
TAATCGTTTTGATCCATTGCAATCATCTGTAACGCGAATCTCTGATGGGAACACTTCACATCATTCTCTTTCCCTTCATGCTGATGAAATTTCCTTCACCAAGAATGATGTGATCCAGGAAATCAATGCCGAGCAAGTCTCCGCCGTCTCTCAGGCGCTCCGTCAATTCACATCTTCCTGGCTTGGTTCAGGTCGACCAGAAGGGTGATTGTGACAGGCAATGATCGCTGCCGAATTTGCCAGAATTGCCAGCTTGAACGTCTCGCGAGGATGAACCAAAGAAGCGTTCAGCGACCCCAAAGATACTTGGTGCAGCGCTGTGGGTTCATTCTTTGTGTTCAGGCAAAGAACGCAAAAGGTTTCCCTGTCGTAATCACCAATGAACTGTCGAAACAAATCGGCAGCGTCCTTGGGTACCCGAATCAATCGATCAGGGTAGAGTAACGATGTTTTTTCACGTACCATGCGCAATGTAATGATTTCGATCCTCTTAGCCGGTTTTTTAATATAGTCACCCATTATTCTCTTTCTTTGAGAAATTACCACTGTTTATTTGAATACGAAGGGCCTGAATAGATGTAATGCCGCCGCCCTTTCACCGGGGCGTTCCAAACGCTGCTCGGTAAAAAGTCCTTGCGACTCATGGCATGAGAGGGTGCGCCCCCGATGCCCCAGAAAAAGGGGGAGAGATCCGTCTTCTCTCATTTTTTTGTCAAAGGAAATGATGTATTTTTTTCTACGGGGGCAACGGGGGCGCACCCTCCAAAGGTTCTTGTCCAGCCTGGTATTTTTGGGCCCCATCCATGCATTTTTAAGAGGGCTTTGCACCCGGTCAGGGGGCGGAATGCTTGCTGCGCCTCTGTAGAAATCTTTTTTGCCGTCAGTGTGATTAAATGGCATCCTGCTCCTGTAAGGCTTCCCTTCTTACCCAGAGCAATCTTTTACGCTGCTTTTTGATTGTCTTTTTCGGTAGCATGTGCCGCCGTTCTTTACTACCCTCTTTTGAGGTTTCGGTGTGAATCATGCCTGCATCGGCCATCTCCTTCCATAGCGTTGAAGTGGAAATCGGAAATTGCTCTCCTTGTCTGGAGAAGAAAAGGTTTACTTGGTTATACAGAACTTCCGGAAGAAAATAATAATAGTCTTGGTCATGCCAGCCGACATGAATGCTGCTTGTCGGTACAGTTTCGGGCAAGGGCTCATGACGGGTAATCTCGGTATGAATGCTCCGGTTAGCCAGCAATTGTGAAACGATAACTGTAAACCGTACGGAGGGTTTGATCTCGGTAACTTTCTCTCCTTGCTCGCTAGCCGTATCCAGAAATATGTCCCAAGCCTCTTTAAGAAGTTGCTGTCTTCTTGGAGGTTCAAGCGCTCCGACGCTTACGGCGTACTTCAGCCCGAAATGAAGGCCAAGATAAAGCCAGGTAGATGCTTCAATCAGTCTGCCGTGAACACCCAGGGCGGTGGCCTCATTTCTCTTCTGAATGAAAAGGTCTTTTATAGAGCTATACTCTTTAGATGCGTTCATCATTTGTTCGACCCATCCTAGGTAACCTGTCATCGCTTCTCTTAGTCTTTCAGCTTCGTGTTGTGCTTTCGTCAGCAGATTAAGATCAACGTCTGTTTTCAGGAGCTCGGTAGGAAACAAACGTGCAGCACTGGAACCTCCACTCACTAAATCTTCGGCTGTTACAATCGCCATGCCACGTGGAGGATAGTCCTGCCTCAGTGTAGTGTCTTGCTTCATCCTTCCTCGTCCAACTCTGTCGCCGTAGCCTCTCAGAATTTGCTGTGCTAGTTGCTCCATGGCTCGCTTTTCCTGAGGCGAGCTCGTCGGATGGTAATCATCAATTAGAAGGAGTGAGTCCTTGGTATCGAACCCGCGCTTTTCCACGGAGTTTGCCGTGTCTTTGAAGCTAGCGGGAGGATGCTCCAGCAGCTCGCCGAAGTGACTGAGGAACAGCTTCGCAAGGGTTGTTTTACGCGAACCAGTGTACCCGTGAAGCCAAACTAGGAATTTCGGTTCCAGGTTCACTTTTCGCAGTACTTCACATAGAGGTGTAAGAAATGTCAAACTCCACAACACGAGCGTCACACGAGTCGGAGCCAAGTTCAACAGTTTGAGGCTCGTCTTCATTGCCTTAACGGGATCGGACGATGTTTTGGGAAGTACGTAGTTTTTGAGTCGCGTATCCATTTCAACCTTGACATGGGGCACACCCAGGGCTCCATTTGCATGGAGATATGTCCACTTTCCGTCGATGGTTACCCAGCCAAGGTGAGCGAAAATCCGCTCATTTACCACTCCTGTCGCCGTCGATTGAATGGCATGACGAATGGTGTCCCGCATTGTATGGCCAGGAAGAATATTCGGTTCAGGTCCCCACATCGAGGGCCATTTCAGGCTCTCAAAATCACTTGCTGGGACTAGTACGGCCGGCAGTTTTTTTCCTGAATTAATGATAACTCCGTCGATTTCGTACAGAGTCGTCTGTTCTGCGCCATCGTCCTTCGTAATCGTTTTGGATATTCGGGCTACAAAGTTGGCAATCGGTATGTAATCCGCATCACCATCAGTTTTGATCTTAACCAGACACAGATTGCCTTTGTGTATGCTGTACCTGGAGGGAAGCAACTTCGAATACGATGCGACTGTCTTTTGGTTCGCAGTACGTTGTGAGCCTGTTTTCGATTTTTTAACAAAACGTTGTTTAGGTCTTGGAAGCTTGGAGCGCTGGGCCATGGCATTTGTGGCTTCGCTGGTTGACATATTATTATCGACATTTGCCGACGAAGGTTTGTTTATCGGTTTCATAAAGATTCCTCCAATTTACTGAGTTATTTGTGGGCGGGAGTACATCCCACCCAACAAGCAATGGGTTCAGATACTCAATCAGTTGATTAATCTTGATTGAAATCTATGGAAGCAAGGGTATGACCCATGTACTGTACATAGGAGACATTTTGATAGGAGATACATGTTTTTTCCGAGAAATCCAGGTTGAATGCATCGGTTATCTCCTTTACAAGTTGACTAGAATAAATAACCTTTTTATTGGCGGCGTCTTTTAATTGAAAGTAATTTTCTGCAATACTTTGCCCTATAACGATCCCTTTATCGTTTAGAGCCACATGTATTTGAGTTGGATTGCCCATTCTTTTGATAACATCAGATGCGATTAAGATCCTCTTACCATTTGCTTTTGTATTAACAATAGTGAGTACACCTTTCTGTACAACTGATCTATTGATCTGCTTGCTGTTAGAGGGACGAAAGTCTGCTCCAAAGATGGATTGTAGTTCTTCGTCGATTCCTACGAGTTGTTCATTTTTGATTTCTGTCATGAAGGACTCTCCTATTCTTTTTAAGGATTTTCGTACGGACATGTAGTAGCTTAACAGAAGTCCATATTTCCTCTTTGCACATGATTCGGCTTTCCGCAGGCATGTGCTCGCGGAAAAGAATATGTTTTTTTAAAAGTCAGTATTCATAAGGCATATCTCAATTATTTCAAAACCAAATAAATATGTCGCAAATTATAAGCAAATAAGCTGAGCACTTTATTTAGCACTCAGCTTTTCGAGAATTTCTTTTAGTTTTTCTAGTTCTGCTTGAGTAAGTACTTCTTTGTTGTACTTTTTTATAATTGCATTGGCATGCTTTTGAATTCCTTGTGATTTCTTCAACTCATATAAGACCTCATTTTTCACGTCTTGAACGGTATCAAAGTGAGAAAGTCCATGAGGAAGAAAGTCAATAGAGAGGTCTCTCTTACTAGTGTTTCTAAAGCGTGAAACGACGAACTTGGTATATTGCGATTTCGGTAAATAGAAATTTAGCTTTTGCGTTTTAGCCTTTTTCAGCGTTGCGTTAAGCAGATCTTCCCACTCTTCTTCTTTATCTCGGGAAGGGTTAACAAGATGACAAATTGTTCCTAATCCATTGTATTTCTCTGCACATAAAACAATCGCACGCTTTCCTCTGTTTCGTATTAGAACTTTCTCTATTGGTCTGTATCCCACATAGAATTGACCAAATATCCATACATCTGAACCGGAGTTGGAAAGATCCTTGATTACATTTTTGAATTCTTTTTTCGCCTTCTTCAGAGACAAATGGTTCAATGGTTCGCTAGTCGAATCATTCTTAAGGTGATTAATTAGGAAAGTTCTGCACCATTCCATGGACATAGTTAACTGAAACTTTTTTTGTAAATACATAGCCAAGGTAGGAGGTGACCAGCTTGAAATAGGATATCCGAAGTCTCGGGGAGATTTCTTCAGATCACGAATTACTTTTGCTCTTTGTTTGGTGGTGAGTGAATTGTGATTACCGGGTGATTGTTTGCTGAGGAGACCCTTTATACCTGTTTCCTTATAATCCTTTATGTAACGTTGTATACTCCGTAATGAAATCCCGATCTCGTTGGAAATTTTAACAGGAGTATACCCTTTAAGGTAGTATTTTATTGCCTTCAAGCGATTTTGCTTGTATTGGGGGATATACTCTTTCAAAAGCTCTTTTTCAATACACTTAGAAACGTCCACTTCTCTATCTCCTTGTTATGTAAACTATACACATCATAATTCAGAATATTTCCTAAATTCAATTTGAAAAACACTTATTAAGATAATTTTCTAAAAAGAGAGAATGAAAAGGTCAGTGTAATTTACACATTTTTATGGTTAGTATGGTCATATATTTTGGTACGGATCAGATTTTGCATGTTCCTTTTTATGATCCTAGTGCCGCACGCTGAGCGTCTCAGCGTCATACAAGATTATAATATACATTTATTTACATTTTGTGTCGTGGAAGTATGTATTTTTTGATCAGGACCATGAAATGAAAAAAAGAAGAGCCTTCGGAAATTACCGATTGCTCTTCGTATTTGATTAATAGAACACAGTGGACGGATGAAGTCTCAACTCATACATATATTCAAGAGCCCGCCTGTACGTTCCACGTTTATTACAACAAGTTCTTGATTTTTATCTGTTGTGTTTGAAGCATTGTTGTTGCAACTTGTGAGCAATGATAGACCAAGTATGAGTAAAATGAGAACACTGAAATTTTTTCCAAGATGTTTCATAGTTAAATCCTTTCAAAATAATTAGCTTCGACATAAAGGATATTATTACGCCTTCACAAATACACCATTAGTATACTTGTATTCCTCGCACAGTCCCTGCGAACCGTATGGAAGTAGGAACTGGTTGCCAGACATTGAAATATCCGATTGTCCCATACCACTCCACAGCAGTTCTAAAGGGTTAGTTCCCTGCTCCGAAGCCATGAAATTATAGGTGAGTATCCACACGTACATGTCGGCTTGTCCATCACTCGCAACCAAAACAATTTCAGGCGTTCCATCTTGAGTAAAATCATGTTCTTTAACAGCAAGCGAGTGATCAGGCAACAGGTCCCCAAATTCATCAAAGGGACTACTGCCTTCTATGGAAGGCAAGGATATGTTCCAGCTCTGCCCCAAAGCATGATCGACAACCTGTACTTTCACGCCATTGGGATGATCCAAACCCAGCACAATGTCCATGTTATCCCCATCTAAATGAACAGGATAGGTGAGATCAGCAGCAGGAGGAGTCCAGTGGTTGAAGTCTTTTAAGCTCACCGTTGGGGCGGCATTGGATGCTGGCGTTGTAGTCTGTGCTTCTTTCACAGGTGTTGTAGCTACCTGCACAGGAGGAGCGGGTTCCTGTTCAGATGATTTGGCTTCGACATTGGTTTGAGTCGGCGGTTCTGACTGAGGGGACGTTGATGTGGAAGAAGTAGAGGCGTTTTCTTGCCAAGCCTCTTTATCCGAGGATGGGGGACTTCCATCCAGTTTGGAAGTAACCTCTACTAAAAAGTAAGTCCAGTCCGACAGTTCTTGCCCATCTCCATCAATATCATAAGCAACGGGAGTGAATTGATTTTTGGAAAACACTTGAAATACGGTTTGAATGTTGATGCTCACACCTTGATCGGTGTATGTGGCTTGGTACATAACGTATTTGTTTACATCTTCTTCGTTGCCGTCCTTGTTGACCTGTTTCCAGACGACATTGCTAAAATACTTATCATTGCTCAGGGCTTCGTCCATCGTATAATGGGTGCCGCCTGGAACCGTAGCATCTTTAACCCAGGTGACGTATGGATTATCAAAGCCTCCGCGTGATGCAATGACAAGCAGTAAAATGAGAATCGCCACAATCCCCGCACTTACTATGCCAAATATTTTTTTAGGCTTGTTGCTTAGGACTTGGGGAACGATGGAACTTTGTCCCGTTTCTGTGTTGTCGGAATGCTTTACTTGATTGATCGTATTGGCTAGAACTTGAATGAATGAGTTTGCATCACCTTTAGAACCAGTTAGTATGTTCAGGTTGTTTCCTGAGCGTTCGCAGATTTGAATGTTGGTGTTAAAGGTGCGCCACAGAAAAAGAGCAGTCAGGAGTAAAGGCAAAAAGTTCATGGTGATCAGAGTTACGAATACAAACAAAATAGCAAATACAAGGTCAAACCAATTGATCTTGGAGCCAACAGCTATGGAGTTGATGTGGGTGAGCGGAATGTCCTGAGCCGATGGTTGTAAGGGAAAAGCGCCTAAGATGAGGTTTTGTCTAGTGAGCAACAGCTTTTCGCCCTCTAATGTAGCGGTTGTTCTCTTTTTTAAGTACGTAAGATAACTGAACCCCCCGTTCCATTCAAAAGTAAAATTTTTGGGTGTGGATGGAGTTTCTTCGGCCTTGGTTAGCATTTGAGGTACACCTTTCTACATTAATTTAACGTAGTTAATGAAAATAAATATAAGTTATGAGATTTGTACTATTATGAATTAGTCCAGTTTAGTTATTTGTTGTTTTGTGCAAAAGGCCAGCTTCGGGCTGGCCTTGTTTCCTATCTTTGGAGGGAAAACCTACCAGCTCTACATCCAAAGGTTTCTAAAGATCCATTTACGAATGATCACGGCGAGAATAGCACCAAATACTATACCCGACCCTACATTTGTATCCGTAAGGTAAGCGCCGATTAGCCCAAGGACTGCTCCCCCAATAGCCCATTTTAACAACATTGTCTTCAACCCTTTCAGTATGAAATAGAAGATGATTAAGACGACTTGTCACCTATGCAGAATACTGGTGACATACAATTTGGCCTACTGCTTAAGAGCCAAGAGTACTGACTTCATTTAAACTTAATCCTGGCAAATGCCTAAACTAAGAATCTTTTCCTACATATAAACCAGTCCTTTTTATCATTGTTATTTCCGTTTTTACGTCTTTGGATAGTAAAATTGTACCATAAACAATCCCTTTGGAATATATATTTATAATTATATATTCTATTGACTATTGGAGTGAGGATTACTTGTAGCTATGTTTACTGTAAGGTGATTAATTTGAAAAATATAATGGTATCTATCGGACAAACCATTAAAAACTATCGAAAGAAACGTGGCTGGAGTCAAGAAGAACTGGGTCATCAATCTGGTTTGCATACAACTTATATTGGGAAGCTTGAGCGAGCCGAAAAAGTTTGCAGTGTAGAGGTTCTTGCTAAAATCACAGAATCTTTTGAAGTTAGCCTTACGGAGTTTTTTAGTCACATTCAATCTTCTAATATTAGCGAATCAGAGGAGAGGCTTTTGAAAATAACGAATGAAATTCGCTTTATGGAGAAAAAAGAGCAGGAGCGAGTACTTAAAATTATTGAATTGATATTGGAGGGTTATTAAACCTTCTTTTTTTGTTTGGATTTATTTTCAGATGATTTTTGACTTTAAAAGCATAATGCTATCCTGCTTATGCGTTTAGTTAACCTTTCAGATACTTCTCATTTATACTTATTTTTGTTTCCTGAAAATGAGTGTAAAACTTCATGTCACGAGTTGATTGGTTGGCTTGGTCTGTAAAAGCCTGCTGGAGTGAGGAATCCTCCGTAATAAAGTAATCCCTTCCTTTCTGCTTACCAAACAAGGAAATCAATGCATATTTAAAGCTGGCGGGATTACAAATGCCTCCGGTACCCAAAGGGAGCAGCTCAACGGTCTGTCCAATGGTAAGTTTTTGCCCCACCTCTGGCTGCTCGTCCAGCAATGAGAGTAGACAAGCGAACAGGACGTCTGCATTGGAGCGTAAAGTGATTTTCTCCAAGTCATAGTATTCTGTTTTAACGTCATTCCAAGAAAATTGCCAGATGTGAGGCTCATTGGTGGTGTAGTTGCGGTCTACATTTTTGTAAGCATGACGGTTGCCATAGGCTTTTAGAAAGCGGTCGAGCTGTATGCGGTTGTGTTCGCCAAAGGAGAATTTGGGTAAGATAGCGCGGAAAAAGCTGGAGTAGTTTTCAAGGTCAAGTAACGAACGTGACAAGCTACGGTCGTTTCCCTGGTGATTGATTGTTTGAAGCAATTCATACATGGCTTGAAGGCGATGGGAGTCCGTGATTTCGTATTCGTCAGGACGCATAAGGTGTAACAGGAAGGAAACAGCCTGAAATCCATTCGTCCAGTCTGTCATCCGCTTCTCCCAAAATTGAAGGATGCCAGTGGATTCTGGGGGCACCTTTTCTGTGAACTCCGGCCACAGCTTGATGATGCTTCTAACTACACTACTTTGTGCAGAGGGCATATCTTTCCGCTGCCACCCTCCGAATGTCCAACCAAGTATTTGTTTTAAAATCGTTGGCGTCACAGTAGCTGGATCACACAAAAGACGCTTCCATTCTTCCAAAGGATACATGGGATATCTGGCGAAAGGAAAGCGAGATAGATGCGTGTCCATTTGCTCTTGAATGAGAGTTGCAAGAGCACGTTTTTCTTTTTCCGTGAAGGTTAGCGTTGACATGGTTTTCGCTCCATTTCTACATGAAAATAGCGACAGTATGGACATTCACATGCCCGTACTGTCGTTTTTTGGTTGGTAAGATTATTTACAAGGAGAAGGGATCATCTTCTTTTACACTCTGCATGAACATGATGCGTTGCTCCGGTGTAAGGAACGGATCTTCTAGCGCAATGTAACAAGGATCGGCTAATTCATTCACCCAACGTAAGGCATCTGCAATTTCACCGCCATGAAATACAGGGCTGTCTGACAATACTTCATCCTCTTTTACAATATCTACAATTCCAGTATCCTGGTCTATTGTCACAAACAGACTCGTACCATCCACGTATCTGTTTGTTCCACACTGATCGGTTGTTCTGATGATCACACGTACAAAAAAGGCCTGTTCGGAATGGAGCACTTCATGCTCTTCCAAACAGGCGGGTAGGAACTGTTGTTGATTGTGGGTGAACGGCCTAATCGCTAGCGCCATGATCCAAGTGTTTCCGTACGATTCAGGATTATTTACAACGTCCCCGTTGTATTCAATGACCTCTTTTAGTTTATTTAGTACATTGTCCTCATTTGCCTTTAAACTTCTGCTAGTTCTTTCAGCCATTGTTCGGCCTCCTTGTGGTGAATTCCGAATTGTGTAAACAAAGTGATGATGTAGTCATTGGTGGTCATGACAGCAATCTTGTAGATTTGGATGTTGCCGAGGTCATACAACTCGACGTATTCAGGGCAACTACCGAAAAGTCCGTCGTCTTCTCGTCTAAGACCTACGAGGCTGAGATCGTGTAGGTTATCCCCTGCCTCCAGGATGAAGATGGGACCGTGAGGCTGGAGGGAGAAATATGGATCATCTTTGTCATGGAATGAGTCGCGAAGCTGGGTAAAGTATTCCTGGATGTGATCCAAGAGGGCGTGGGGAAGCGGGGATACATGTAAAGAATCCATGTCTTGCTGGGTCTGTATGATACGCATGATACAACCTCCTAAAAAAGTAATTATTTCAAATTAATAATATATAATTTATTTCAAGACAAAGACGGCTTTGGGATAAAAAGTTAAAAAAATTAACGGGGCTTTCTGTAAACAAAATCACTTATCTATCCGATACATACATAAGAATCATTTGCTGTTAAAAATAACCTCTTAAACTCGCGATCTGAATTGTATGGTTGCTACGAACACATATAAACACAAGGTAGCTGGCGAACGTGCCTTGTGTCGCTGGGAAGGAGATATGAAAGCATTTGGACGTACTGCAAAACGGAATAGGGTATGAAAGTCTACGCTTATACGGTCCTTTTCAACCTCAGCATATGGAACAATTGCGAATTACCAGGGCCGTTAACGATCATGTATTCCTATATGTGAGCGGCATGCTGTCGGAAGAACAGGGAGCCGCGTGCATTGGACAGGACATGGAGCAGGAACCGATTGTCATACGTCAGCTAGATGAGCAAGGGCAGTCGCTTAGACGTTTATTTCATGGATTAATTACACGCATGTCTGTGCACTGCATACGGGGAGTATACACTTTTGAACTGGAGGCGGCTTCGCATTCCTATCAAATGGATACCAAAACGAAAAGGCGCTCCTATCAGGATATTCACCGTACTTATGATGATCTAGTCACTACAATGGTTCGGAAGTACATGTATGGGGATGCCATTGATACGGTGACTAATTATGCTAAATTAGGTACTTTTGTTTTACAATATGAAGAAACCGATTGGGCCTTTTTAAAGCGTCTTGTCTCTCGCTTTGGTTCGGTACTTGTACCGGAGATCACGGCTGCATCACCTAAGATTTTCTTTGGAATGCCAGAAGGCAAGCAGTACAAGGTGGAACGAGATGTATTTTACAGGGTACGGAAAACATTTCATGAGTTAGATACAGGAAAACCAGGGAAACGTGTTGGCGCGTATGTCACCTATACGATTGAAAATCTGCAATACTATGCGCTGGGTGACTTGATTACGTTACCCATTGGACAAGGCAAAGAGCTGGTCGTTGTGAGGGCAGTGACAGAGTTAAAGGACGGTTTACTCCAAACTCGTTACGATCTCCAAGCCGAACAGGATATTCAGTATGCTCGGTATGAAAATGACCAAGCCATCGGGATTTCACTCACGGGAACGGTGTTGAAAGTACAACAGGATTTGGTACAACTTCAACTGGAAATTGATCCGAAGCAAGACCCAGCTAAAGCTTGTTGGTTTCCCGTAGCCACCCGTTATGTGGCGGAAGAACATAGCGGCTGGTACGACATGCCTGAAGTTGGGGAACAAGTGGAGCTGTATTTACCTACACACTGTGAACAGGAAGCCTATGTGACAGATTCCTTGCGACAGCACCGCCACGCCAATGGACAGCCAGATGTAAAGGTATGGAAACACGTACAAGGTAGCGGCATCGAAATGTCTGAGCAGGAACTGATCCTGTCCACTTCCGATGGGTTTTCGATTACACTGCATGAGAATGCTGGCATCACCGTCAACAGTCCGGGGAATGTACAGATTCAGGGCGGTCATGTAAAGCTGAATGCAGGTCAGGAACTATCACTGGAAGCTGGAACCGCAATATATTTAAAAGGTGGAGCCAGCAGTATGGTGCTAGATGGTGAGACAGACACCAAAGCTCCAGTGATTTATCAAGAAGGTACGGTAAAAGCTCCAGTTTTCGTAGCTGACCTTCCTCCTGTACCTGAACCTCCATTGATGAGTATTAAAGCCTATGAAGTGGCTCAAACTGCAGCAACAGCCAAAGCTCCATCCAGCAACACTCCTACCGCGAAAGTCACAAGTCCGACAGCCCTTCAACAGGCTAAAGCCTTGATGGGTACGGTGTCTAAGCTTTTAGGCTCCATTCCGGTGATGGGAAAAGTGACTGGTGCTGTTATAGGAGCACTAAGTGGACCTGCGGCGGGTGTCATTCTGAAAGCAACTGCAGCGATCCCTGTTCGAAGTAAAGGAACACCTACGGTTGGAGGAGGCGGTAATGGAACCAGAGTTCATCCATTAAAATACTTGGCTGGTTTAACAATGCAAGGATTGGTCAGTCAATACGAGTATGAGCGAGCTCAGGAAGCTTATTATAACAAATGGATTTTGGGGAAAGTGTATACAAGTGCTCGTCATGTGGCTCATTCCGGTGGAACATTGGAGCTGGTTCAAAACTTGCTGAAAGAGTCTAAGATGGTGGTTCATGCGTATCAGCAGGTTCCTAAAATTGTTCGTGAAAAATGGATTAGGGATTATATGAAGCAACAACCTCCTCCTAAGCCGCTTTCCCCAGAAGAAGAAAAATTACAGAGAGCAAGAAAGTATGCGCAAAGTATTCGTGACTGGGAAGCTAATCGTCCCGAACCCCCTAAAAAAAGCTTTGGCGAGGAAACCACACTCTTTTTCCAGGGCATGGAGGAAACAGTTCAAGCGAACGTTGAAGGCTTGAAGCAGTTAAAAGATGCCCTAATCGAGCATCCTGTGGATACTATAAGTACAATAGTGTCGGGCCAATATGAAGAGGCAAAGGGAGATTTGGTATTTGCTAAAAATTATCTTTTAGATCAGGAAAATGCCAGAGAAGAGTATCTCAATGGTCTAAAAGAAGACGATAAACGGATGTTAGAGAAGGGCCAAAGTTACATGGAGGGTGAGACATTAGCTGGGATGCTAATTAGCTCTCTTCTGGGTAAGGGAAAAATAAAAGGTGGAAAAGGGACACATCATAATTCCAAGGATACCCCAGGAACAAAGCCCTTAAAACCTAATGAGTCCAAAACAGGTCCAACTAAAACTGAGGAAACGGTTAAGCCAAAGCCCCTAGTTTCTCATACAAAAGTGAAGTATGGCGATCAATATACTCGCGAAGGGCGAAGAAAGGTATTAAAATCAAATGTGGAGTACACTTCTCCAAATGGTCACACTTATAGAACGGATGATAAAGGTCGTCTTGTAAGTGCAGAAGGAAAGCTTGAATTAGGCGAAGCCAAAAGGAATAATCATGCCCAGAGAGTAGCTGGTCGGGAAGATCGTTTACCAGATGATGAGGGTGGGCACTTAATTGCTAGTATATTTAAGGGATCTGGTAGCCTTGATAATCTTGTCCCTATGAACGGTAACCTAAATAAGGGTGAATGGAAGAAGGTAGAAAACTCTTGGGCTAGGGCTTTAGAAGCTGGGGAGGAAGTAAAGGTAAAGATAAAACCTATATACAGTGGGGATTCGCAAAGACCTGTAAGTTTTGAAATAAAATACTCAATAGATGGTATTATGCAGAATCCAGTTAAATTTAAAAATATACCCGGAGGTTGATGCAATTGGAAACACAAAAAATTGCGGATTTGTATCAGGATATTGCAGTGAAAGTTAATGAAATAATCCCCGAAGAGTGGAGTAAAGTGTTCATTTACGCAGAAGTTCAAGAAGATGTGAGCAAAGTTGGGTTTTATTATTATCCTGAAAGGGAGGGAAACCCGGTTTTTGTTCTTGAAATACCCGAATTGTTTGAGGTTGACGAAGATCATATAGATCAGTTGAGGCATGAACTTTCTGGATGTTTTGAAGATTTGTGGAAGGAGTATACACAGGAAAATCAGGATATTTGGACAAGCCTAACCTTTATACTGGATGCAACAGGGCAGTTTAAAATTGACTTTGAGTATCAGGATTTATCAGAAGTAGATGATTTTGAAAGGCAAATAATTTGGAGATATAAATATCTAGGCTTAGAACCACCAATGGAAAAAAAACGTGCTAGGCAGATTTTTGAGAGCTACATTGAAAGTACACAGGATAACCATCAATAACTAGACTGAAAGAGTTATGATAGAAGTTTAATGGAATCAAAGGTTAAATGTGACAGAGTCGTCTTAGTGAATGCGTGATGTTTTTTTAGCGTAGGTGAAAGGCTCGTTTTTTCATTGATGGTTAAAATCCACAGGGTACTGGCACAGTTCTTTAGAACAAAAGCGACGGTACCGACATTGGTCTATATCGTCGGTATCGCGCTAAAGAATTATTGATAGAGTTTGAGTAGGTACATATAATGGACACTTAAAAAAGTGAGGGATTGGACTAATATGGCTAAAAAACATCTACAGTAAATAAAGTAAAGCAAGGCCCCACCGATGCATGATATTAGTCGATCCTTTTTTGTTTCATGCCAAAGTTTGAAACCTCACATTGGTTGCATAATGTACTTATTGACATATAAAGGACCATTTCTAAGATGTTTTAGTATCAATAAATGTTATAACCAACAACTCAATTGACTGACTGTATCAGGAGATAAATAGCTCTTCTATCCGTATAATTTAACGAAACTGACGGTTCTAATCTGATATGGTAAAAGAAAGTTTATTAAAGAGTACAGTAATGGTGAGGTCAAAAAAACAATGAAAAAGAAATTTCATTATGAGTGAACCACTCGTTCTTCATTTAGAAAACCATATCATTAGAGAAACCTGAAAAACCATTGTGAAAAGGGCTTGGAACCTTATTTTAGTGTTTTCAGGACTGCCTTCCTTGTTTCAAATTCAGTTAGTTTTTACTTTCCCCGCTCGTTGTTCCAAATTAAAGTATGCAATTGAGGAAGTACCCTAGCGGTTTGCATTTCTGGGTCACTAATAACTATGTCAAACAGCCATTCCAACTTTTTTAGTAATTGCTCAGCAATACTTCCACTGCGAGCTAGTTCATTATTCCCTACTTGAAGATAAAAAGGAATATAAGGGTACATCTTATGAACTTTCTTGGCAAATACATAATCATCTTCATCAAAGATAACTATTTTTAAAGAGACGTTTGAATGTTGTAGATTTTCGAAAATAGATTGAAGACCCTCCCAATTTGTAGACATCTTAGAGCTAGGAGGTTTTGGACTTATGGTTAAAATGTCTACATCATTGAACCAATCTTGCCAGATACTTCCTTGGGTTTCGATGATAACCTTTTTAGATAGTTTGTGTAGTTCTGAAATAAGATCCTTAACAGGTTCTTTATAAAGCGCAGGATTCCCGCCTGATATCGTGACATAAGTACAATTTTTTAAGCCAATATTTTGTAGTTGTTCAATTGTTTCTTTACACGTTAAACGTCTCAAGTTGGATTTATTTGAACCGTCCCAAGTGAATGCAGAATCACACCAAGAACATTTGTAGTCACAGCCATACAAACGAACAAACATGGTTTTTAGGCCGATGACAGATCCTTCTCCTTGAATAGTAGGTCCAAAAAGTTCAATGACTGGCAGTTTACTCATAATCACAATCTCCGCGTATCCCATAATGAGGTACAGTATCTTCTATGTCCGATGCAAATACCTCTGCCCAACTTGTAGGAGTTTCCCACAGTTTTATGGACCATACGGGTAACTTGGCCTTGTTGAGTTCGTAACAGATATACTTTGACATATTTTCTGCGGTAGTTCTACATCCAATAACGCATACCTTCGATCCGGTTTCTTTTAGGATTTTAAGAACGGGTTCATTTCCCGCTGCAATAAAAGCATGATCAAACTTATCCACGATAAGTTCCTTTACGATTTTCTTAAGATCACTAAAATCCATCACGAATCCTTCTTTGGAAATAGCTTCGGAACCTTGAACTTTCCCTCGAATGACAACTTCAAGTTTATACGTATGGCCATGTACATTTGCACATTTACCATCGTGACCTATCAGTTGATGAGAGGCATCAAATTGAAATATCTTACAAACATTTACTTCACCCTTCATATTGTACTCTCACTTCTCTCTTGAAGATACTGATCCAGTCCTGTCTTTCGCAAAAGGCACGCCGGACATTCACCACAGCCATCTCCCATAATCCCGTTATAGCAAGTCAGCGTCTTCGTTCTGATAAAATCGAGGTGGCCTAATTGATCTGCAAATTCCCAAGTTTGTTTCTTGTTAAGCCACATCAAGGGAGTATGAATGACAAAATTATAGTCCATCGCAAGATTTAAGGTCACATTTAGAGACTTGATAAAGACATCTCGACAATCGGGGTATCCACTAAAATCAGTTTGACACACACCTGTAATCAGATGATAGTAGCCTAATTGTTTAGCTAGAATGGCTGCAAAGGAAAGGAACAACATATTGCGACCATCAACAAAAGTGTTTGGAAGTGTTCCTTCGCTACCTGCTTCTATTTTTATATCTTCTCTAGTGAGCGCATTCGGTGCTAATTGATTGAGTAAATTAAGATCTAAAACGTGATGCTCCACGTTGAGTTCTTTTGCAATTTCAGAAGCACATTCCAATTCCAACTTATGACGTTGACCGTATTGAAAAGAAACTGTTTGGACCTCATCAAATTCTTTTAGTGCCCAGAGTAAACAGGTAGTACTATCTTGTCCTCCACTAAATACAACAAGTGCCTTATTATTCATCAGATTTATATTCTCCTTTCTCGAAGATCCTATGAGTACGCTACTACTTAACAAGTATAACATTATAGAATTTATGATAACGCCTAGTCTTTTTGAATATTTGTAAATCAACAGGAAACATTGGTAAGAATTCTACATTGTTAAGTCATTCCTAAACCAATAAGATAAATTTTCAACCCCTCTTAGGCCTCCCTGGTGAGGGAGGGGGTAGCTGATTTTAAAATCCTATTATATAATAGTAAAAAATACTGAGAAAAGGTGAATGAATGAAATACCTAGTTATTCTATTATACTTATTGGCTATTGTTACAGCGAATGTCGTGACGGCAGGAACAAATCCGATTCAATTTGGATTTTTTATTATTCCGGCAGGTTCCTTTATCATTGGGGCAACCTTTATCCTTAGAGATTTTGTTCAAATGTATGTGGGGAGAAGGTTTGTATATATCCTCATTTTCATAGCAATGATTTTGTCTGGGTTAACTTCATATTTACTCGGTGATGGACTTTGGATCACATTTGCATCTGTTTTGACTTTTCTCGTCTCTGAGACCACCGATACAGAAATATATACTCGTTTAAAGTTTCCGTTTTTTCTACGGGTGATGTACAGCGGTATTGTTGGAGGCTTCTTAGATAGCATTATTTTTGTAGTGATTGGGCTATCACCTCTTGGTGCAAACTTTATTCCTTGGAATGCAGTTGTATATGCAATTTTAGGCCAAATTATTGTTAAAACAATTGTTCAGTTGCTTGCGTCTGGCGTTATCCGTTTCTCTTTGAACAAGGGAGCAAATCGTTTTATACAAGAGTAGAGATATTTTAATAACAAGACAATTTATGTTATTATTGCAGGGGAACAAACATTTGTATATTAGGATACGGAGGAAATATGGAGAAGCGCATTTTAGTAGTAACCTCATGTACGGGTGAGAAGATAAGTAAGCCGGAGAATCAATTGTTATTTGAAGATTTTCAGGATAGATATAGATTACAGCAACGAGAATCTGAATTATCCGAGTATAAAACAACGGCCAAAAATATGTACACGGGTAGTCAGCATCTTGCATTAATGGAAGGAATCAATGCTTACCGTACACATGGCGGTATGATTGATGTGAATATAGTTTCTGCTGGATATGGGTTGTTAAGTGAGAATGAAGAGATTGTTCCTTACGAAGTGACATTTAACAATATGAACTCCCAAACTATAAAAAATTGGTCGAAAAAACAAAAAATTACCGAAATGTTACAAGAAAGAATTCGTGACTATGATTTGGTTTTCTTTCTTTTGGGAGATAAGTATTTACAATCTGTTGAATGGCCATTGAGTATTAGTGATCAACAAAGGTTCTTCTTTTTTGCAGGAAATTCAAGTAGAACTAGAGTTATGGTTGAAGAAAACTACCATCTTCTTTCTATAGGAGAGGATGAGGCTAAAGTATTTAGATTTGGACTCATTGGTATTAAGGGATTTCTTTTTGCCCAGATGTTAAAGCAGGCTTCTGCTGTGGGGCACAATAAGATCTGGGAGGATCTTTATTTAAACCCGTCAAAAGTTCGTGATTATGTTATGGACTCTTTTGATAATAAAGATAAGCAACTTACTTTATCCGATTTTTCAGGGAAAGAGAATAAAATTGATTCATTAAAAGCATCCCATCTCTTAAATTTTTATAGTGAGTTATTCCCGGTACCAGATTCTTTGATTGCTGTAAACTTTAAAACGGAACTGAATTTCTTCTTGCCGGAGAATGATGATCGTGTGGATCCAAATTATGATTTTATTAATGACGTCTCCCAAAAAGACCGCAATCCGTTGCTAAACGATGTGTATTCTCACCAGATTTACGGAACTCCACAATATGACGGTTTGTTGGTATCTAAAGTCAATATTGATAATGCAACTAAACAAAAAGTTCAACTTATAAAAGAGATGGGCGGAATTCATAAGTTTCTCCATCTACCTGAGGACTTTCCAATTATGGGTGATTGCGGAGCGTTTAGTTATATCAGCAACGAAGTTCCGCCATACACAACGAAACAAATTATTGACTATTATGATGAGTTAGGAATCAATTATGGTGTTTCGGTCGATCATCTGGTCGTGGGCCCTTTTAAGAAGGATCCTGATATAAGGAAGTTTAGATATGAGTTAACACTTAAAAAGGCTGAGGAATTTATTGTGGAATATCGTAAAGGAACACATAAATTCCATCCGATTGGGATTATTCAAGGGTGGGATCCCCAATCGTTCAAAGAAGCAGCGTTGCACCTAATCAATTTGGGTTATGACTATATTGCGATAGGTGGACTTGCAAGGGAACAATCAGGGAAAATATATGAGATTTTAAGAGAAATTTCACCGATTATCCCAAATGAACATTTCCGTATGCACTTGTTTGGTGTTGCGCGTGATATGCGCACCATGAGATCCTTTCATAAACTTGGAGTTACTTCATTCGACTCAAGTTCCCCATTGCGTCGGGCATGGCTAGGTACAGGACACAATTATCATACTTTAGGTGGAAAACACTATACGGCCATTCGAATTCCAGAAGCGAAAGAAACATCCGGAAGAGTAAAAAAAATGGTCCAAGAAGGAAAGGGGGAGTTTCTTCAGTATAAGGAACTCGAACAGAACGCTTTGAAGGCATTGAGATCTTTCAGTAATGGAGCATTGGAACTAGAAGAAGCCCTATCGGCCATTTTACGTTATGATGAACTACTTGGTGAAAAGCGTGAAGTGCACGAGGACCTATACCGCGAGGTACTATCTGAGCGTCCATGGGAAGCGTGTGGCTGTGAAATATGTAAAACAATTGGAATCGATACCATCGTGTTCCGAGGGAATAATCGAAACAGAAGAAGAGGTTTCCATAACACTCATGTGTATCACGAGCAGGTCAAAGAGCTAAGAAGAGCCTTAGATATCTCTCATCATGAAAATAAGAAGCATCTTTAAAATACGAGTAAAAAAATGAATGAAGCATAAATGGCCCTAGTGTGATACACTAGGGCTTATTTGCTTTGGGGGAATAGCAATGCTGTTTTCGATTGATGACGTGCGTAGATTAAACAGAAATAAGAATGCTGTATTTTTTAGTATCAATACTTTACATACCCTTAGATTATGGAATCTTCCGTTACTAAGTACAGATACGATAAATCCAGTTGTCGTTGTGGTAAGTTACGAAAGACTGGTTAGTCACAGCACAGATAAAATACAGATATCCAATCCAGTACTCCTTTATCCACTACCTAACGGTGAAGATGAGGATGAGTACGTGGTACTCTTTGTTATGTCGGAGTACCACTTAGCAGAATACTGTGAGAAACTAGTACTCTCATATGATTTCATCAGTCGATTAATTGAGAAAAAAGATAAATTAAGCAGTAATTCTACCAAACTTATGACCCTTCATTCATTCCAGAGTATTCTTAAAATATTCAATGATCTTTACATTGAACGTGAACTATGGCCTAAACTCTGTAGGGACTTCATTCATTATCTCAAATCTTTAACTGAGAAATATCCTTACCTTGGTTACCTACAGATATCAGAACGGAAAAAATTTAGAAAGAGTTCCATTGCAGATTCGAATTTTGCTTGGAGATTGTATGTTCATTATTTTGTAGATGTATGGGATGTGGAAGATCGCGAGGTTAAGATACCTGACTTATCTAAACCGTTTCAATATATGGGGTGGACAGGGGACTTTTTTCATCGGGATAATCCGTTATGGAATTCGTATTTAAGTGCGAATGGAAAATTTCGCTTTAATGATGCTGTTCGTGAATCGGTATATCAAATTTGGAAAGAATGGATAAAGTGAGCCTCACAAAGGCTCTTTTTTTATTGAAAAAGAAACGGTAGCTCGGATAGAAAATGTATGCTAAGATACAATTATCACGTAATATCACGTAAAAAAGAGGTGATACAGTGCAGTTCTACGTTGGATGGTCTCATAGTGATGCTATTTTTACAGATTACTTTCCCGATTGTTCTATACTCGTGAGTGCAGTTCCAGACAATAGAGGGACCCTTGGCAGGTTTAAAATCAAACCTAAAAAGATAATACTGGATTGTGGATCAGTCTATTATGTAAAAAAAAAGACTCGTCCCTCATTAAAAGATATTTTTAAAATACAAGTCTCTTTTCTTGAAAGTAGTGATCCGCAAGAAGCCTATATGGTTCATTTTGATGAACCGATGCTCAATAAAACAACATTATCCGAACGTTATATGTCCATGGAAAAAACTTTATTCAATGCTTATGAATACTTAAGTCTTTTTAGTGCTCAGAGGTTTCCTAAGTACGTACAACCTATGGGGGTGATTCAGGGCTATGATCGGGCAAGCATAGAATTTTCTGCAAAAGAGTTAGTTCGAATAGGTTATAGAGCGTTTGGTATAGGATCTTTGTTAGCCCTAAATCAAAGTAAACAAATTGAAATGATTAGGTATGCAGCGAATATTGTTGGCCCAGCTAATCTTCATGTATTTGGCGTAACGGGCATCCCTCAAATGCATGCTATGGTTGACATTGGTGTAAGATCTTTTGATTCTACGAGACCGACAATGGCAGCAGCCTTTTTCCAAATTTTCTATAGCAGACCTTTTGAAACCTATTTTTTGTCCAAATCACACGCAAAAATCGGTAGTCCTCGACTTAGTGAACCACTACCTTGTCAATGTCCTGTATGCCAAGTTAATGCCCATGATTTGTTTATTCCCTCCCCAAGGGACTACATGAAACTGAGGACGGTACATAACTACTATCATCTTTGCATCGTAATTAAGGATTTATTAACAAAAAAGAACGGAGGCGAAGCTTATGCTCTTTCAGATGTGTTATGGGCCAGAGATTGAAGCGATCTATGAAACGATTAGAAATCATTCTGGTCTTGATACTCAAACTCTTCGACAAAACTATCAGTATTCAGAAGAAGGCGATATCTCTTCCTTAATTGACGGGGCTCTAACGATTCTTCTTGATCTTCACTTCATACGCAAAGAAGAAAGTGGATTGGTAGCGATAAAGGATAGATCATGGAGCAATAAAGAAGTGTTTAGCCGGTTGGCTGACATTTCCCGAACAGAGATTGGAAACGACGAGAGTTTGAATTTTGTTTTTTCCTCCTTATATAATCAGGTATTCGTGAAGCAAGATAAGATGTTTGTGACGGATATCCATTATTACGTGAATAGCAGATTTACGAGGACGATGGTTGGGCATGAGAAAATAAATGCTTGGAAACGAATGATGGAGTGTTGGGGACTGGGAAAGCGGGTATACACAGGTTTTTACGCTTTACCTCATCTATCACTTTTACAGGAGATTATAGAGGAGATTGGTGATTGGGAGGGAGGGCTTCATCCTTTTTGTGAGAAATATATTCATCCTATCTTACCTTGTATCACTTCGGAAGGACGGATCTTTAGAGGAATGGTTTTTGGGCTAATGGGGTTACATAATAAATCCCTCGAAATTAGTTACAAACAAGATCTACCGTTTAAATCTTATGGTCCTAACCAGGAATGGAATTGGATTCGATTAAGAAAGCAGGTGAAGTAGTATGATACCATGTCTGGATAAAGATGCATTAAAGCTACTAGTTGGAACCGCTGACGAAAGGTACAGTTATTCTCCAGATTACTTTCGGAAGACTCATTTTCCCCAAGTCATGCATAGATATCATGGAAATAAACTTATTGCGGAGATTACCGAAAATGAGCTATTTGAAGATCTAGTAGAAGCGGACTCCGAAGGTAATCGCGTATTTTTCCTATTCGGGTCTACAGGGTCCGGCAAATCTGAGTTACTGTGTTGGGTTAAAGACAAATGGCAGCTTCACCAGGTGAACCGCCCCGTTATTCGTATTTCCCGTACCGAACTCAATCCCCAGGTTTTGATTAAGAAATGTTTTGCAGCTTTAGATATCCCTTTAGAGATTAGTATTGATGAAACCCGCTGGGAACTGCTGCTTAAAAAGCCAATTACTCTTATAAACCAAATTGTTTGGTCAACGTTGTCTGAAATTCTTCCTACCGATGAAGAGATTGTGCCAATCGCATTAATGATCAGGCCTATTATTGAGAAGAATGTGACTGAGTTTACGAGGCAGGTGCAGAATGGCCGAATTAAAAAGCCTCTTGAAGTTCTTCATCAATTTCAGTTTGAAGAACTGGTGTTGAGCACAACACTTCAAATACCTATTGAGTATCCTTCCTTTAGAAAAACATTGTCCCAAAAACTAGATCAATTTCTGTTTGAAGGGAGGGATATTGGTTCCTTGTTTAAACAGCTTACGGAGCAGCTAAAAAAGATCAATTTACGCCCGTTATTACTAATTGATGATCTTGTACAGTCAGTTAATATATATGCGACCGATTTATTGGATCAACTGATAACCCTAGATGAAGGCAATTGGGATGTTGTCATTGGTCTTACGCCAGGATCTGTTCAAGGAACAGATAAAGGATTTAATCTCACACAGCGGATTCAAAACTTAGATACTATCACGGATCGAGTTAAAAAATTGTGGTTATCAGATGAATCGGGGAAGGATTTCTATAGCTTGGACCGTATTCAAGTGACAACCTACATGTCCAATTATTTAGTACAATTAAAGGCCTCTCAAGGGTTCACATGTTCCAGCCATTGCCCTCGCTATTCTGAGTGTGAAAGGATCGCTCGGTCCGCCAGAGAAACTGAAGAAGATAAACTAGAACAAGACATAAATCTCTTGCCGTTCAATCGTCATTTGGTGAAGAGGACGTTCGATGCCATCCCAGTGGGTAAAGGAAAACTTCGGTATATGATTCTCAATAGTAAAGAGATTATTAGGTTTTTCCAAAAGGGCAAAAAAGAATGGGTGTCCAGGGTACTCCCTATGGTGAAAAGAGAAAAGTTCTCTGATCATTCCGATCTTTTTTTAAAAACGTACGCTGAGTGGTATGTACCTGAAGAACAAATGGATTGTCTCATCCCAAAAGAGGTATTACACTATTTTGGTTATCAGGATGATGACATGAGAATCCGCTTGTACCCACTCGAAAGTAAAGATGAAACCAATCCTAAACTGGTGACAAGAGAAGAGCTTCAGCAATCGAATCCAGATAAGTCAACCGTTAGAGAATGGGTTGAAGGGAAGCAAATCAATCCTGAACTTCTTGATCCAGTGAGATTGGGAGTATCTACTCTCATTCATGACGTCGTAAAAGGTATAAATATATCCCGACAGTTTACTCCAAGAATGACAGCAACCATTCAGAGGAAAAATGTAATGAACCGGACTCGCTATCCCATTACATTTGATGCCAAGAGAGGCGGTTTAAAGAGGATTGTGGTTAATCGTGGGTATGCATCTCTCCAAATTTCAAATTTCCAATTGCTTAAGTACTCGAATAAGGCAAAGGTTTTTCAACAAATAGCAAATGAATGCGAAACCGCAAGTTGGATATATCAGGCGGAAGAATTAAAAAATGATTGGAAGGATGAATTAGAAAAAGCGTTAGGATTGTCAGTTGCTTCATTTGTTTATCTTCTAAAGAATTGGATTGAGGCATGTTCCATTTTTGAAAATGCTCAATGGATAGCAGATATCAAAAATCAGTTTCCTGTCAATCAGGAGATGATAAGTTTCATAGAACAAAGTTATCAAGACTGGTATTTGTTGCGAGATAACATGTTTGAGCCCGTTGATTCTCGGAGGGTACCACAAGTTGAATTTGATCAATGGTTGAAGAACTACTCCCCTGTAAGGGAATTGGAGCATTACCAAATAGGAGAAATCTCACTCTATGCATTTCTTTTACGCTTAAAAACGGATTATCTATCATACCTTAATCTTTTAGATCATCGTTTAAAGAAACAACTCCATACACGACAAGCTATGATCCCCTTTTTGTTGGGATCGCAAAACAAGGAGTATCATATGTATGCAGACAAAATTAGGGAGTTCGAGAAGATGATGAATTTCACACTTCAAGATTACGTGGATTATGCGCGATTCGAAGAGCGCCTTCAGGAGGAAGGCATCACCAATACATTTGCGATAAATGTTTCTTTATATCAGGACGTGGTTCAAATTTTCAGACGGTTTGAAGTACTATGTGAAGAAGTTCAATCAATCATGGGTGAGTTTGATGAAATCCCAACTAACAATTGGAATACCTTTACACCCAGTTGGTCAAACCTAGCCATGAAAAAAGAGGAATTATTGCAATGCATAGATGCTTTGGCTTTTCTGAATAACAGCCTCTCCACTGCTAGAAGTGCCTGGTTACCAGTTCTACGTTCAGAATATGTGTTGGATGATGTTTTGCTAGTAAAAGCTATATGGTCTAGGCTCGTGAAAAGTGCAAAACAACTAGTAATGCAACAACAAACCACTAACTTAGACTTCCAGAAAGATATTATAGCATGGAAAGACATTGACTTTTACGGAATAAAAGCCCGGATAGAGGAACTTAAACTGCGCGAGGTCGAGAAACTAAACATAATTAAGCATTTACAGGTAGATCTTAGATGTGGAGAAATAGAAAGTTTGGATGACTTAATGAGAATAATTGAACTTAATAAGGAATTACGTCCAAGAGTTAAGCGACATCTCAAAGCACTTTTGGAGCAAGGATACACGATTCTACCACCAGTACAATGGAAGCGATTATTAGATGAGCTCAAGACGAGATTTCCGACTCTTTTCGAATTGGTTGAAATCAGATTGGTGGCTTCAGGTAAGTAGAAGAAATAATTAACAATAAATAATTTCAGATGGGGGGTACAATCTAAGTAAACGAATTTTCGAATATCTAATTTTCGTAAATAAAGTCAATAGATAATTTATCGTAATCGCTGTAGTAGAGATAGTTTTTTCAAAAGTAACATCATAGAAAAACATCATTGATATAAGTTTATTTTTATACGGAGTTTGGTGACTAACGTCTCTTAACTCCGTTTTTGTTTTATATTGTAGTATAATTGGAAGTAGAATCAGTAGGCAAAGTACAGAATTATGATATTTTTTGCATAAACTTGAGGTTTGTCAAATTCATTTTCCAATGTAGTCTATATATGGTACTATAATTCTATCAATTAGTGCTTTAGAAACAAATTCAGAACGCTAATAGGAGGACTTTATGCTTACTTTGTTTACATATGAAAATCAGAGACCCGATCGTTCACAAATTCAAGAATTTATAATAAAAGAGTGTTCATTTACATATTTAACAGCCACCAAAGCGCTTGCTTCTAAAAGGGAGGAAGATGCTCTGATCCCAAATGAGCAGTGCTTCAAAGATGAGAAGGGTCATGAACGTAAGATGGCATTGTTTGCAGAAGTACTTAGGGGATGGACAAAACAAAAGTATAAGCTAGCGTCACGAGGCGAATCTAAAATGATGTTATTCCGTGCGATGGACGAAGTATCTATAAATAATCCTCGACTAAGAGATTTATTACGTCATGATTTTGCCTCATGGAGCCGTTTGCTTTACGAACTTGCTGCTCAAGGAATTAATTTACATTATATGCAGTTACCAAGAGATAAGCAAGAAAGACTTGTAAATCCGATGATAGAAGGCTACCTCAAAGAAATACAACACTCTTTTTACAAGCGTCTGGAGCTTGAAAATAAAAGACTATTTGAAGAAGTTGCTCGTGAATATATACTTGAAAATTCTCCTCCTACTAATCTCGTTATTATGGAAGGGTTCACTTATTTGACTGATTTGCAAAGGTGGTTTATCGAACAATGTGATAAACAAGGGAAAGATGTTATTTTCCTGGTGCCTTATCGTGAAGAACAACTACAAGCCTACCAAATCATAAGAAATACATACGATTTTGTCTGGAATAATCGTCGTTCAATTGAAACGGACCCCCAAAGCAATAATGAAGACATCACGCACGTTCAAAATCATTTACTTCAAACTAAAAAATATCCTGATTTTAATGGTAATGTAAATAATGTTGTTTTAAAGCAATATGTGAACCGAGATCGCGAGCTTCAAGGTTGTTTGGCACAGATCAAAGAATGGTTTGAAAACCATGAATATGAACCAAAGGATATTGCGATTGTCATGCGTCGAACCAATGAATTTAATGATCGTCTTCGAGATTATCTTGCTATGAATCCAGTTTTTTTTACAGATCGTGAAACAGGGTTAAAACGACAGGTACAACTCGCTACTAATCCGAGATTATTATTGCTAACCCCTGTAGGTCGTTTTATTTTGACGCTTTATCAGTTGTGGCATAATGACCAATTATTACTTGAATCTGATGCATTCGAGTCTATTTTAGCGTCGGGTTGGCTGGGAGCCGTAATTCAAGATTCAACCCCGGCGTTCCGTGCCGTTAAGTATCAATACTTTACAGAATGTAGAACCAAAGAAGAGTGGATCAATGGTTTAAAGCAGCTTGAACGGGATAGTGAAGAGACAAAGAATTTACGTCTGCCCATTAAATTAATTGATTCTGAAATCATTCGTAAATGGAAGAAGGTTGTGGAACTTCTTGACCAAGTGTGTTTCAGATTATTTTATAACGGAGAATCATCATTTGGGGAACATATCAAAAAATTGCAAGAGCAATTAAATGAAATGCTCCCCAACGATCTCCGTAAAGCAGAGAGAGAGGTTCTGGAACAAATCCAAGCCGTCTTTGAGGATTTAAGCGCCTATTACTCAATTCCCATAACAACAGGTGAATTTGGTGATGCCCTCCATGCGATAACCAGAGGAAATTCCGAGAACAAAGAAGAGGAGCAGGATGAATCAGATATTAATATAGATAATGCGTCTCTCCGAGTTGTGATACCGGAAACGTTAGATGGAATGTTATATAAAGCTGTGATCTATGTAGGTTGTGATAACGTACACGCACCGGCCTTATATCCAGAACCATGGCCATTTTACATAGATGGCAGAAAAGATCATTTATATAAGGAAAGGTACATGTTTTTGACTGTGGTTAGAGCAGCAAAAGAAAAGCTTGTGATTAGTTATGCGCAAAAAGATGGAGATCACTCTTTCCAGCCAAGCACTTATTTTCAGGAAATAGAAAAGCTACTTGAAATGAAAAGAGGGAAGCAAGGTCTCCTTGACACGCTTGATTTAAGTGAAGCTCATGATGGAGTTAAGCACTCAAAGGTAGGTTCAGCTAAAAGAAAGGAGTATGATTTAAGCGAACTTGCCCATTATGGTCTATGTCCACTCCGGTATAGACTTGAAATGCTTCAGCCGGAAGTTCGGATGTATCGAAGTGAGTGGCAACTTGAAATTTATGCGCAAGGCATATGGTTAAATCGTATTTACGGTATGATCGAGAAGACAGGTGAAGATGAAATCCCTAAGTTGCGTACTTTTAACACCTTTAATCAATTTATGTTGGGCTATATGAAAACAACGAGACAAGAAATGTATAAGCTCTTTCCGGCTTTTACTCCGATCACCTGGCATGCCATTGAACACCGAGTCAAACAACAGCTATCATTTTTTAGCGAACTAACATACAAATACTTTAGCGGAGTTATAAAAGGGACAAAGCAATCGTTTCGTGTAATGGTAGATGGAGAATATGAAGAACGAACGGTAAAAGTGATCATTGATATTCCTTATATAGTTAAAAGAATGAGATTTGACTCGCCTATTCTGGATGATGTCCAAACGGAAGAATGGCTCTTGTCAGGTGTTGCGGAAGAAAACAAAACTGAAGGTAAAGGTAAAGTCCCAGAGGATATTGAAATGGATGGTGTGAAGCTTTTTCCTACTCAACGAAAGGCTGTTTCATGGTGGAGAAACTCTTTTAACGCCTTTTTTATGGTAGAAAAGGAACAAAAAGCAGGTGATAATTCACATACTCGTTTCTTGGAAGAACATTATCTAAAGATGAGAAATAAAGTGGTACATTGGATTAGAAGCATCGAAAATAACAGATTTCCAAAGCATGCCGGAGATCACTGCATATCTTGTCCGGTCAGGCTAGAATGCTTGGGAATAGCTGAAGAGAAGGAGGAGTTAACCGTATGAGCATTTTACGAGGTGGTATCCTTTTATCGGAAGAACAAGCGAGCATTGTCGATAGCGTCAGAACAACGGATAAGATTACTGTTGTATCTGCAGGGGCCGGATCAGGTAAAACCCGTACCATGGTTGCCGCTGTACTGCATCTGGTGGAGGAAGGAAACGTAAACATTGATGATTTTGCTCTGATCACCTTCACGAATAAAGCATCAGATGAAATGCGCGAGAGACTTGAAAGTGGTGTTCATGCTCGCATTACGGATGCCGAGAAAGCAGGAGACTGGGATCAGCGTGCACACTGGCTGGAACAAAAAGAGCGTATTGCATCGACCTTCATAGGTACAATTCATAGTTTCTGTACGATGCTGCTGCGCAACTTTGGATATACAGAGTTAATTGCTCACGAGTCGAATATTATTATGGCAAAGCATTATTTCAAAAAGGCATTGAAAAAAACAATGAATGAGGGATTGGATAATCCTGAAACTTCATGTCTCTTTCGGATGGACAAGGTTCACTGGGCTCCACATGATATGGCGGAGAGACTGGAAAAATGGTACGAGAACATTCGAAGCCGAGGACGATCTATCCAGGACGTCGTTGCCAAAACGCTTGCTCAAAACGAAGATGATGAGAATCAGTACTATCGCAATGCTGCAGCCCGTATGTTAGAGAATCTGGATCGTAACTATCAGGAGATAAAGAATGAGGTAGGCGGTGTGGATACGAATGATTTGCTGCATAAAAGTGCTGCTCTTGTAGAGCAATATAAAGAGCAAATCACCCCTTTGGTAGCTTCTCGCTTCCGTTATTTATTCGTAGATGAATTTCAGGATACAGATGAACTGCAGATGAAAATCATCCAAGCTTTATCGCCACAGCTTAAACATGTACTCGTTGTTGGTGACCGCAAGCAAGCGATTTATGGTTTTCGTGGTGCTGACCATTCTGTGATTAAGAAAATAGCTGAGGCGAATCATAAGTCACTGCTTTCACTCAGTGCTTCCCGTCGTCCAACTCAACCATTATATAAGGCGCAAACAGTTTTGTTTGATCACATGGGACAAAGTT
The DNA here is from genome assembly GCF_054113385.1 of Paenibacillus sp. ALE2. Lineage (NCBI taxonomy): Bacteria > Bacillati > Bacillota > Bacilli > Caryophanales > Paenibacillaceae > Paenibacillus > Paenibacillus sp. ALE2. The sequence continues at coordinate 1,329,123 of NZ_CM134213.1, read as the reverse complement.
ATGATTTTTTGCGAGACAAATCGACTCAGGCAGATGATGCTCATATCCCCAGTGATGCATTAGTCCCTTTTCAGTATGAGCATGTAAATGTATATAGCAACCGTCACCAGCCGATTGCAGAGCGATTGATAGATAAAATAAGAGAATTTCACGGTCAACAAATTCATGACAGATATCGTGGTTTGCGTGAAATTGAATACAGGGATATCTGTGTTCTTTTCCGATCTAATAATCAACTCAATCAGTTTGCTTCTCTGTTTCCATCCAGTATTCCTATAGAAACAGATATGGGAGGGAGCTTTTTTCGAAAACCGGAGATCATAGCCTGCTATTATATGCTGCAAGCAATATTGAAGTACCCAGATGATGTTTCGCTTGATTTGGCTCTAGGCACGCCTTTTCTTCCATTTACCGCTTCAAGATCAGTCTACCGGAGCGATGGTGAGAATCTGGTACTAAGAGATTGGTTTGTAGAAGAAGAAGAATGTGCCGCATGGTATGAAGGAATGCGGAATGTGCGCAAACGAATGAAAATCGATCTCGTGCCGAAATTATTAACTGATATTTATGAATTCACAAAAATACGAGAGTATTATGGAAGCCAGGATAATCTGCAGGCTGTAGCAAATTTGGAGAAATTAGTGATGTGGTCGCGTGAATTAATGAATACGGAGGCCTTAACCTTGCAGCAATTTTTTGATCGATTCCAGATGGCTCTTTTATCTGGGGTGGACATAGACGAGGCTGATACAGGTGAGGAGGATACTAGGCCTAATAAAGTTCGTTTCTCAACGATTCATTCGGCGAAGGGTCTAGAGTATCCAATAGTAATCATTCCTGACATTGGACGCAATCTCCTGTTTGAGGGGAATATGCCCACTTTTTTTGTAAATCCAGATTGGGGGATAGACCTTGAATTACCAGGCGGACTTGGTCCATCTTCCAGGTTTAATGAATGGATTAGTGAATATCGCAGTCAATTTCTTGAGGAAGAAGCACGTATATTCTATGTGGCTATAACAAGAGCGGAACATGTTGTATGTTTAATTGGACATGGTAGAAATCAAGCGAACCAAGTAGGTAGCGATAACTGGTCATGGAAAGACGAGATTTTGAATGCAAGGCTACCATTAGAACAGTTAGGAAGAAATATTACTCATATTAATTTAGGACAGTAGTAACTACTGTTTTAAGCTTTGTTGAATCTATTGAACAGAGTTAGACTGGAGACGGTGAAAAGGCTGTAAGGCCTTGTTTATTTATGAGGTTTCAAGCTAAAAAATCGCGATGGTATTTTTTGAGCATCAAAAGATGCAGTTAATATATCATCGTTTTTTCATATGCTTTAGTTATTATTTTTGTTCTTTGGCCATTATTTGAGATTTAAACCTGCAACTTTTGGGGGTGAAAAATGGTGATCGAAAGAATGCTTGGAAAAAGCGAATTGTAATTAGTGCTTCTGGATTGTTTACTAGGCTTCTAATTGCACTTACTACACTAGGTTCAGGGATAAATCATTTACTGTCAGGAAGTAAACCGTCTTTATATTTTTTGCAAATTTACGCTCTATATCTTCTGATGGATATAAAATTATGAGGGGGCTCAAATACCGTCAGACCTATGTAGAGCATATTAAGCAGATCGGTTATCAATTTACAACTTACAATTTGAAACCTGCGGTGGAAAAAAGCTGGCGCGAAATACGATGAGTCTAATTGTTAGTTGGATTTGACAATGCTTAGAGATTTTAAAATATGGATGCTGGTACATTAATTATAGGATTCAGTTACCTTGTGCGGTATGTGGCAAATCGAAATAGATACTATACGGATGTAGAGTATGCCATCTCTCCAAACTTTCTCAGCATTACGACACTTCGAATTGTGGATTTGCCGCTCTATCGTTCGTAAAAATGAACCCTTATCCAGACAAAACCAAAATGGTTAATGTCGGACAGGGTTTCATCAGCCATTAGATATGTCTTTATTTGCGCGCTGTTTAAGTGGCTGTTTGCAATTTGGTTTTGAGAAATTTATCATAATCAAACATTTGGAGATCATTAGGTGCTAGTTATTTATAAGTTGCTTGCTTTGTACTATAATTACTAGTCTTTGTGTGCTTAGATGGTCAGCGCATCTGACCGGTAGGGTGGTCGGTTCGAATCCGAGAATGTGGTTTATTGGTACATTCGTGCTCTTGTATTAGTGGGCTTAACACTGGCAGGATTATCCAATTTATGTATTCTTGGTGCGAAAACTAAGGGGGAGATTACAATGGAAAACAAGACTAACACAAACATGTTTTTATCAGCAAGTGTAGAAACGGGTTGGGCACTGAGGACCAACATAGCCGCTGGGTACAGCCTCCCCCTCTGAGCAAACAAGCGATCCACTCAATTTTTGAGTGGACTCTTTTTATGGGTTTCAATTCATATTCTAAATACTACTAAACTTAGGAAAGGGCATAATAGAAAATGCAACCAGAGAATAATCAAGGGATTTTAGAGCAGAGAGATGTTGATAATGGACTTATCTTCATTCTTTATCTATTAGTGGTATTAGGGAATGTATGCTTTCCGGGATTCATTATGGCGATGCTCCTTTATATAAGCACATTGTGGTACTTTAACCGAATCGGTATATTTCGTAAGTTTAGTAGATTAAGGTTTGTGTTTCTGGCCTTTTATGTGCAAATTTTTTTACCGTTACTTACGGTTCTAACCTCCATGACTTTGGTTATAGAACTGATGGAATCTTTACCAAATAGTACATTGGATAACGTTCGAATATATATAATTTTAGGTTATTATATATTTGCTACCATTATCCTGAATCTTATAAGTTTTACAATTTTCAAAAAGCATGAACATTTCGTTTTTAATCAAAAACCAGCTTTAGAGTTAGGGAGAATGTTGATTTGGGGAATTACTTTCACTCTTAGCGTGTTAGTTATTACTGACGAAGTTAAGGATGTCTTTTTAAAGGTATCATTGTTAATGATAATGGCTCCGTTACTTATGTTTAACTACGCGGTTAAGGTTTTATATGAAAGCAATAGTGCCCTCAATGAATATAAAGATTCAAAGGGTAAACAGAAATGAAAGCACTTAGTTATGCGACCTCCCTAAAAAGACAAACCATTACACTACGGCGAATTGTGTATTTACCGCGCCATGATTCGGAAAAAAGAACCCTTGTCCACAAAAAACCACAACGGTTAATGTACTACAGGGATTCGTTTCCTTATTGATCGACTGACAATGTCAATTCAGTCTGGGATTAGATGCGAAAATTTTGTATGATGAGAATACAGTTAGGATTGTTGTGGAAATCTGCCTTTAATTCACACAGGTTGAGAGCTACATTGAAGGGAAGAATGAGTGGGGCTGAGCAACAAAGCTTATTAAACAAAACGGTGGTTTGAATACAAGGTTAATGAGAGCTTATGTCGAAGGGTGCTCGGAAGGCTTTAAAGACGGGGAACGAAGCGGTGCTGCTAAAGCTATTGTGTTCGTATCAAGATTATTTGAAGATCAACAAAATCAAAAATATCATAATTAGTTAAGCAAAACCTGCCCAAACAGTCTTACTAGTATGTGGCGGCGAAATGGAAGCAAGCTCCGTCCAAAGCGGAAAGAGGTTGCTTACTTGAGATTTGACAGGCTTAGAGGAGTGGCTGAGAAAAAATGATAGCGTCCATCTAAAATCTTGAAAGTAGGTAACTATTATTGTTTTATTGGGAATCTGTTCGGAATTGTACAGGAAGTAGCAAATTGAGTTGAAGGAAAATCTAGCCCTATGTCAATTTTTTTATTAAGAAGTAAGTAAAATAATGTCAGTTTTTAGATTTGCAGAAGCGAGCTTTGTTAGTTCTTTCTTATATTCTGCAGGGATTTGGCGTTGAAGAGGGTAGGTTTTAATTCTGTAAGCCTTGTGTTACATGTTTGATTTTATGAGAAGCGATAAAAAACGGAGAGTTTATTTTTTATTAGCAGCAAGTGGGGAGATGAACATATGAACGAAATAAACCAACTAGTAACGAATCCCATTGTATCTGTACTATTAGCTATAAGTACTATTGCAGGTTTTGTTTTAAGTGTCATATTTTATTTTAAAAGCAAAAAAGTAAGAAAGCTCATATACTCTATTGAAGGTAAGAATTTGATCAATAATGAAAATCACGTTATGGATAATGTCAGGATTTTATTTAATGAAAAAGACGTAAATAATTTAACGATTTCAAAAATTAGCATATGGAACGCAGGGAAAGAAACTGTTAATAAAGAGGATATTGCAATAATTGATCCAATTAAATTACGTTTACCTGATGACTGTGCTTTACTAGATGCTAAGATAATTAGAAGGAATGAACCGGCTAACAATGTTTCTGTTGAGGTCAGCGGGAATGATGTTATCTTAAATTTTGATTATTTTGACTTCAATGATTTTGTAATTATACAAGTTATACATACTGGACTAGAAGAGACAGAAATAAAAGGAGTTGGAAAAATAAAAGGGCAGGGCCCGTTTAGACGATTTAAACTCAATAAAACATTTTTGTTCTTAGTCCATATAATTTCTTTTTTGTTTTCGGGCTCCACTTTTAATAAACAAGCTTTTATAGATTTTTACTTGAAACAGCAAACAGATTTTGACATATATAGGGTGCATAAAAAGTCAGGGGAAGGAATTTTGGTTAGAAAACATAGAAGATGGAAGTAGAATAGATTTCGATGATCTTAGTCCTTGTCTAGTTCATCGTCTTTCTGGAGAACGATATGAAACTGAGGTTGAACGTCGATTTGCCGTCAATAAGTGAAGAAGCGGGTTGGATCGGCTTCAAATGGAGTGCCTATATGAGTAGCACAAGCTTTGAGTATACAAGCTGTGGGTTCAGGTGCATCTTGTGGAGAATGTGCCATGGAATATTGGACAATCGTCTCAAGAGTGCCGAGGAGTTAGAGCACACTTGTTTGCTATCGCTTGCAAACGAGGCTGCAGCTTTCCAGACTAAAACGAACTTGGAGATACTACATGAGAAGCTTACGTGCTGAACGTATGGGTGTAAATCATCTATATAGGAACTAAGCAGGCAAGCTTATTAGTGGATTAAGATTTGGGGTTAAAAACCATATAGGTAAGAGCATACCTCTAAGTGGCACGGTTAAGGTTGTTTTCCAGGATATATCCATTGAAGGCACTATTCCTCCGTCAGTAAGAGGGCGTATTAATGGTGTCCACTTATACAAGAAACTTCCTGACATATTCAAAGTAGGGTCCAAATTGACTGTTAAATATTCAAAGGCTGATCGTACACTGAATGTTTTAAGTGTTGATAACTAAGTTACTATGAAGGGGATTGTGATGAAAAATAGCGGGCATCTAAATTTCCAAAAGAAACGTGGTGAAAAACAGGGTTGTATAAAAGGGCTGTGATGGATTGAGGTTTGTCCCCTCCGGGCATTTACGATCTACAGAACATTTAAGATACATTTATAAATGCTGACCTTATTCCCAGAGAGCATTTTACAGATCGCCAAGATGTCAAGTATCCTCTTTGGAGAAACTACATTCATTCGGTACGTCCAAAGAGTAGCGCGGTGTGCCTTGTAACTATTGAAGATTATTGCACATTATAGATATTATATAGTGCTGGGGGCGTTGGAAAAAATAATTGTGTTATTTGGAGGATAAAATGATAACATTTGTAATGGTCAATCCTAAAAATGATATAGATCTCAAATATGTTCCTGATTTCCTTCAAACTCTTAGAAATAAGGCAGCATTTGTTAAGGCTTGTATCATATTTGATGAATCTGAAAATGAATGGGAAGCAAAAATCGAAACCGGGAATTCTCATCTTTATTTCGGAAAATTTTCATTATATACATATAACGGAACAAAGCAGTTGAGCGTTATTTTGCAGCCCCAAAAAGATATACATTTTGACGACCATCTTCATGATCTGAAAATCCTATTAAAAGAGGCCCTGAAAAAGGATTGGGAGCAAATACTCTGGTTGACAGATGAACAATCCTCTAGATTTGCTGAAGAACTTTATGGACGGATATACAGAGTAGAAAATGGACTTAGAAATTTTATTAACATGGTTATGGTTAAGAAATTAGGTGCATCTTGGTGGGACAAATATGTTCCTGAAGAAGTTCGTAACAAACATAAGGCTCGTCAAGGGGCATATAAAAGGTTAGCCGTATCTTTTCAAAATGTAAATGATCATTTAATGTCAATTGATACTGACGATTTGTTAATTGTAATGACAAATATACTTCAGAAATGGGAACCTACACATGATAATGAAATTGAGAAGTTAATTGCAAAAGATAACCTATCTCAAAGTGAAGTTATTAAACTAAAAGAAAAGCTAAAAGGCCAGTTAAAAATAGAAGTTAAGATATGGGATACATTATTTAAGCCGTATCTTTCAGAGTCATTCCTTTCAGAATGGGAAAACTTTAGTAAGAATCGTAATCATATTGCTCATAATAAATTAATAGATAAAATTGCGAATGAGAAGATTTCAGAAAATATAGTTTCTGTTGCAGAGATGATTAATAAGGCTTCAGAAAAATTCAGCCAAACTGAGATATCTGATGAAGATCGTGAACAAATAGAGATACTAAGAGAAATATTTGAAGAAGATGTGAAAAACCGACCATATGAGATGGTGGGTGTTGAAGTTAGGAATGAGAAGCAAATATTAAGTTTGTTTGAATCGACTTTGATGAATTTCGTATCGGATATCCAAGATCAAATATATTTCCGTCCTGCTCTTGATATTGAGTATAATTCCAAACCTGCCTTGGATTTAACAGAACCTACTGAACTTCTAAAGGTTAGTAGTCGTATTGACGATAAAATTGTTACATTAATATCAATTGTAAAAGAACTATCTGATGATCCTGGGGAGACTAGTTCCTTGGAGTTGAAACTACATCTTGACGATGGTGAGGTCGCAACTTGTAAAATAAGTAACTCCAATGGTAATGCAGAATGGGATACAGATGAAGGGTGCTATCAGCAAACAGCGGTAGATATATTTGATATTAGTGAACTAGAAGACTTTAGAGAAAAGATAATTAAAACAATTGATGAAAATTATCAAGATTATTTGGCTGAGTTACAGTCTGAACAATATTCATCTGTAAAGGATGGCGGTTGGGATCCTATTGCTGATTTTGATTGTGACGAATGCGGAGAAAGTTCAGTAAGTTTGGTTGATCATATTGGCGGGGTTGGGAAATGTGTGAGGTGCGGGCATCAACATGATTTAAAGTCTTGTATACGATGTGAAGAATTGTATAATCCCAATATAAGTGGAATAAATGGTTTCTGCGATGCTTGTGAAGCTTATATCGATTCCCAATAAATTATTCCCTAGAAATATTCCCCAATCTAAGCATCACACGGCAGCGGGTACTGACGCTATATGATGGTGATTTTACTATTATAAGCGGTACTGCTTATTTAGGTGATGAGGATTAGATGTGACTTTTTGAGTTTTCATGACACTTGAGGAATGCGTGCGGGGCATAACCCGTTTATAAAAGTAGGCTTATTGAAATGTACTAGAAACTACATGTAAATTAATGGAATTATACGATATAATATGTCGAGTGGAATCGTAAATATCATTTTTGTCCTTCCTCCACGAAGAACCGGGCAACCTCAAAGCAAAAAAGTGAGTCTTGGGAAAAGGCTAGAAAGACTGAACGGCGAGAGTCAAATAGTCAAGTACGGGCTTTCTTTATACTAATCGTAATAATTGCTGTAGTAATATTATTCGCTAAATACAATCCGTGATTAAGTAATTAAGAGTGAAGTTGATGGAAGGACTGGGTTAAAGGATGATTAATGAAGGAGACCTGGTTATCCCCAAACATTCTAAACATTACAACACGCAGAACTGTGGATTTACCGTGCCACGGTTCGCCTCCATCGATCAAATCCACAACTTGTAGCTTAAAGATGACTTCTACGTGTTCTTTGTAGACGATCACCTTTTCTACATAGCTGCCGATGAACTTCTTGATCTCAGGAAGATTCCGGCTGGTGATGTGGTCCTGAAAGACAGAAAGCAGCTATCACAGATTATCTTCTGTAATGGCTGCTTTTTTTAATAGTTTTTTTCTATTGCATTTTACACCTAAAACTTATATTACAATACAGTTCGAAATATAAATATAAATTACTCTAAAAATACAGAGATAATATAACTTTTAACCATAAAATAAGTATAACAATTTCAAAGGGAATAAAATCAGGTTACTGACATCCCAGTAGCCTGATTTTTAGATATAATATTTTGGACGATAATACCAATTTATAAATTCGTAAAATGGAGGGGAAATCTTGCGTATAGTTGATACAAAAGAATTTGATAAAAAAATGATAACCGATTTTTTTATTTGTAATTGGGGAACTCCTCAAATGGTGATTTCTAGCGGGATCTATCAATGTGATGAGTTAGATGGATTTGCTATCGTAGATCATACAGAAAAGATTATGGGATTAGTCACTTATGTTATAAGCGATAATGAATGTGAAATCATTTCTTTAGATAGCAAAGATGAAAATAAGGGAATTGGTACTGCGTTATTGAATCAGGTAGAAGCAGTATCAAAAAAGAGCGGATGTTGCAAAATAAAATTAGTAACAACTAATGATAACTTACATGCTTTTTTATTTTATCAAAAAAAAGGTTATCAAATTGCGAAAATATTTCCAAACTCTGTTGAAAAGGCAAGGATCGTAAAACCTGGAATACCAAAAGTAGCGGATAATGGTATTCCGATTCGTGATGAAATTCTATTTGAGAAAAGCATATTATGAATATTATAAGGACAATTTGAATTACTTAAAATTATTTTGTGTAGTATTCTTGAATTAGAGATGGTACGGACTTCACGTTGAATGATGCTTTCGTCGGTACCGTCTTTTTTTGGTTGGAAGAGCTGCCTTCTCATTTAATTGCATTAGTTTCACTTCATATCCGTCGCCACTTCCCCGCTCATAGAGCGGATTTTTGCTCTTTAATAAGTTCGATTGCGGACCAAGTAACTCCAACTCTACAAACCTCGATTATCCAAACCGCTTAATAAAATTAATTGTATTACGGAAGATGCCCTTCAAATTAATAACACCTACTTTAAGCAAGGATGGATTCAATCCAATCCTTAGTCCGTTTCTATCCTCCCCTTCTCCTTTCAGAAATGTACATTGAAAATAACGCATTCTATGGTTCTTTCTGTAAACAAAATCTCGATTCTGGCCGATACATACATAAGATGGGTTATTGTTAAATATGCCCTCCTAATTTTATATTTTGAATGAAACTCTCATCTTTTTAAGAAGAAGGGACTACCCCTATGAACTATATGGACGAGCATATTTTAAGTCTCAAAAATAGGCTTAATTATGATGTTGCATCTAATAACGTAAATACGAGTCTTTCTCAAACTGTTATATCCGATCGCGATCAATCCGTTTTCGGGGAAAATCAGGCGTTGCGGTTAGGTGATGAGTTCATTACGTTGGAATGGAGGATAATTTTTGACGGACAAATGCAGGTAAGCGTCCCAAAATCTTTTAGCTTGATGCCACTGGAGCAGGCCAAATTTAAGTATCCTTCGGAATATCGTCCAGAGGTCATTTATACCTCGGAGGATGGAACGGTGAATATCACCTTTAATCGGACAGAGTCCACTTTGGCAGACGAGGAACTTTCTGAGTTTGTGGAGCAAATGGCGGACACTTTGCGAGCTGTACAACCAATCCGTAACTGGCTGGGCACTCAATTGATCGTGAATCATTGCGGTCTGTCCATTGGCATGATCCGTTTTATAGCTGCAGGCGTGGATACGAATTTGTACAACGAAATCCTGCTGTTCACCCATGCAGGACAGGTGATGATGGGGACGTTTAACTGTACGGAATCGGACATGGAGGTATGGATACCTGTAGCGGAAAACACAGTGCAGTCGCTTCATGCAGTTTCATTGCCCTTACAAACTACGCTTGAGAAAGGAGCGGATTCGCTATGAGTCTGGGCTACGATAATATCCAAATTCACCCCTACGAACTGGTTGAGCTGGAGCACCTTACCCTCGCGAAGAAAATCAACGAGCATACTCGGCTCTATTTTACAGGGATCATCCCGGAAGAAATGCAGGACAGCTATGTGGAAACGACGGAAAAGAACACGGTTATTGAGGTAAGCCAGCGCAATGAATCGGGTGAAAGTAAGCCGCTATTCAGCGGAATTGCGCTATCGGTCGAAGTGAAGGTTGTGCGGGATGTGTACTATCTGGAGGTAGAGGCCATCTCCCATACTTATCGGATGGATATTCAGCAACGCACCCGTTCTTTTCAATATACCAAAATGACGATTCCCCAGATGCTGGAGCAGATTGGTAAGGATTATGAGGGGTTGGATGTGATTGATGGAGCGACCGGTGGAGAGCCTATCGGACGGATTGCCATCCAGTATCAGGAGACGGATTGGGCTTTTTTAAGACGCATGGCTTCTCGCTATCATACGAGCCTGATGCCTGTGGCGCGTTTTGACAGTCCTAAATTTTATTTTGGCATTGAAGACAGCCCTGCACAGGCCGTGCTAGATCATACCCGTTATACGGTACGCAAGCAGATGCTGCCTTTTCGCTACTTTCAGGAAAATGAGCAGGCGAAGGTGAACGAAAATGATTTTATTTTTTATGAGGTGGAGACAGACGAGGTGCTGGATCTGGGCGCTCAGTTGACCTTTCAGGGACACAGTTTGTATGTCATTGAGGCTTATACGGAGATGAGGCAAGGGCTGTTGCGGCATCAATATGTGCTTGCCTCGTACAAAGGCTTACGGCAGAAAGGCTATTATCAGGAAAAGCTGGCGGGTGCTTCATTAGGCGGGGTGGTCGTAGACGTACGTCAGGATCAGGTACGTATCCATCTGGATTGCGACAAGAAGCAGGCGGTCGATCAGGCGCATTGGTTCAACTATTCGACGGTGTATAGCGGCGGGGGACATACAGGCTGGTACGTAATGCCGGAGAAAGGGGACCCGGTTTCACTCTATTTTCCGGGCAGCCGTGAAGAGGATGGGGTAGCAGGCAGTGCAGTCCGACGTGCAGACAGAGGAAGCGGGCATAACAAGCTTTCCAATCCGCAGATGAAAATATGGCGAACACCTCATGGAAAAGAAATTCGTTTGGGACCGGATGAACTGGTCGTGACGGGTAAAGATGGTGCTATTTTTATCAAGCTGGACGATAAGGAAGGCATTCATATTATGAGCAATAAACAGGTAAGTATCTCGGCGGGTGGTAATCTGAGCTTGTCGGCTGGGAAAACGATGAATTTGTCGGCAGGCAGCGAGCTGCGTATGGATTGCAATGGCAGTCATATTCAATTGAGTGGATCAGCGGATATGAAGGGCAGTGAAGTGAAGTCGAATTAGGCTGTAGGGCAGCGGACGAATGGCATCAGCCTGTAGATATGAGTATATGAAGAGCTTTGGGTGGTGATTGAGTACAAATGGAGAAGCCTATGGATGAGTTAGAACCGCAATGGCAAGCCATTTTGAATCAGGCGTGGTTTCTCATCCGCAGAGACTGGGCACTGAAGTTCAAGGTGGCGCAGGAGCAACGGATTCAAGCCTGTGTCGAAGAGTTTAGGGGATATTGCCAGCACATTCGGCAAGAGCAGCTTCAAGGAAGAAAAGGAAGGATCGGTTATATCACGTACTCTATGCTACGTACCACCTGGCTGGAAGAACGGCCTGCTTATTTCGTAGAGGCTTCCGATGTTTTATGGATGCTTGATCCGCAGCCGATCCGATTGGAATGGGATACAAGCTGGACATATTCCTACTGGACCGATTTGCAGCGACAATTGCGAGGGGAGGTAGAGAAGCAGCATGTTTCTCTATCGGAGCTTGAATGGGAGCAGATAATGTTGGAGGCAGCAGTACACATTCATGCGCTCGTTGTGAATGCGTTGCGTTTGGCGATGAAACAGGCGGTGTGCTTGCCGGAGTTTCAAGAGCTGGAGCGAGATGAGACGTTCGAGATTCGTGTGGGGGAATATATGGATCATAGTGTGTCGGTATATCGAGAAGATCGCAGAGCCATGGAGGCAAATGAAATCCAGTCGTGGTTGCAGGAAAGAGAAGAACATGCGTACAGCTATCAGGCGTTGACCCAAGTTGAACTATCGGATGGGGATTACAGCCTATTGGATTTCCGTTATACAGCCTTTCGCCAAATCAGAATGGAACACAGCCGTCTGCATGGTTGTATCCTGGTAGGAACGGTGTGGCAGGATAGTCAGCTAAATGGAATCGATTTGACATACAGCGTACTTCATGGAGCCAATTTTAGCGGATGCTCGTTGAAAGGGGCCATATTGGATGTCGTTATAGGTAACGCCGGCTATGGATCAGATGCTTCACTAGATTGGGAGCCATTGGGTTTTGCTGGCGTAGATTTCACAGGGGCGAGCTTGCAGGGGGCCCGTTTTCAAGATGCACAGTTGCGGGGAGCCATATTTCAAGAGGCGTTACTACAAAAAGCGTCCTTGGACGGAGCAGACCTCACGGATGCCTGCTTTGTTGGAGCAGATGTGACAGGTGCATCCTTTAAAGGGGCTTGCCTGATCGGGACTGATTTTACGGGTGCAAACGTACAAGGAGTCATTTTTACCGATGAACAGCGTAGAGGAGCCATTGGTTTGGAGTGGTCTACACAGGTCAGGGATGCTGCTAGCAAAAGGGGGTGGTTGCACTGAGATATTTCCGACTGATGGTAGACGAGCGGGTAAAGCATCGGGTGGAGCCTGCTGCGCTGTCTCCTTTGCAAGTAGAAGATATCCTGACGGAGGCCGAGGGACAGCAACAGCAGGATGAACCTCTTTTTTTGGCTGTACATACCGATCCACGAACAGTGTACCCGGATTTTTTGGAATTTCCCCTACCACTGGTGTCCGATCGGATGAAAGTATTATTGGAGAAATATATGCCGGAACTGAAGTGGAAAGCAGCCATCCTTACCGATTTCCAGCAGGCCAGACAGGAGGTATACTGGGTGCTTCGTCCGCCGATGGTGGACTGTTTGTCTACACAAACGGAATGGTACCTCAATGGTACGTTGAAGCGTTTGCTACTGAGACAGGGGGAGATAGAGCCCCCTGTTTTTCGGATTGAGGGACTGATCGAACCTTATATCTATATCCATTTGGCTGTGGCAGAAAGCCTGCTGCGCCGATCTTTTACAGGTATTCGAGTGCAAAGAGTTGAGATAGAAGCACTAAGGAGGATGGGGTAAGTGGGAGAAGCCCAGGTGAGACCGGGAACGGGTGCAAAAAAAAGCTATGTCGTGGCAGGAGCGATCTTAAGTTGTAGTTATGGCACACAACCTACCCGTTTGAAGAGACCTTTTAGCCATGGCGTCTACGTAAAAAACAAAGCACAAATGAACATTGGAGATTACGTTCCAGGGGTGAACATTCAGTCTTTTGGAAATTGCTCCAGTCCCTTAAATCCAGCTGTGCAGGCTAGTGAGATGGTAGACATCTATGGCGTGAAGAAGGCTCCGTGTGTTCCAGTCCTGACCATGCCGTGGCTGAATGGGAAAAGTGATGTGAAGATCGAAGGACAGCCGGCTTTGACACAAAACTGTACCCATCAATGTCTGTATTGTGGTCATATTCAAATTGAAAATGATGGACAGGAGCTGGACTAAGGGTCTGTTTCAAAGCTGTTAGGTTTCGAATTGTATTCGGGACGTGTATACAGTTGAACTGAAGGCTGCTTCGTATTCGTATCAGATGGATATCCAGATAAAGAAGCGATCTTATCAGGATATCCATCGTACCTACGATGGTCTGGTCACTGCAATAGTACGTTTAAAATACAAGTAATATCAGTATGGAGATGGCCTTGATATTATGGGGGTGAAAAGCAACTCAAGGGTCTATCTTCTTCCCTTTTTAATAAAGTGTTGACAAGAATAAAAAAATATTATATCTTTATATCAAGATAAATAATTTAAAGATAAAACAAACAGAAAATTTTGAATAGGGAGGTATACACATGATTGCGATTTTAGAAAGAATTAATCAGTTGGCAAACAAAGCAAAAGAAGTTGGGTTAACTGAAATTGAAAAAACGGAGCAAATGGATCTTCGCAAGGAATACCTTCAAATCTTCCGGGGCTCTGTACAAAGCATTCTCTTGAACGCTACGATTTATGATCCAAATGGAGATGATGTTACCCCTGAAAAACTTAGAAGAGAGCAGGCTAAAATCGTTAAACCATGAATTTAGCTTTGCTAAATATCTCTAATTTAAAAATCTTTAAATAATAAATATAATATGGAGCGTGATTTTATGTTGGCGAGTGGATTGTTGTTGATACGTTTGGTAGTAGGATTGCTATTTGTGGGGCACGGGGCTCAGAAGCTTTTTGGCTGGTTTGGCGGTTATGGTCCAAAAGGTACTGGTGGTTGGATGGAATCAATTGGGATCAAGCCCGGAGTATTGATGGCCGTGGCCGCTGGATTGATGGAATTGCTGGGAGGAGCTCTATTTGCTGTAGGACTGCTTACTCCACTGGCTGCACTGTTGATTACGATGACGATGCTCGGAGCGATTGTCAAAGTACATGGCCAAAACGGGATCTGGGCCACAGCTAACGGCTATGAATATCCGCTGGTTCTTATTGCTGTCGTAATCGGAATTGCGTTGACAGGGGCAGGTTCATATTCCATTGATGCAATACTTCATTAATACATGAACTTAGGTCATTAAAGATTATCAATAATGAAAAATAAGGATTTTTACAATTAAAAGGAGGATTTTATATGTCACTTCAAACTACAGGTATCCATCATATTACAGCTTTTGCTGGTAATCCGCAGGCAAATGTCGACTTCTATGCAAGTATTCTTGGACTTCGGTTAGTGAAGAAAACAATCAACTTCGATGCTCCTGAGGTTTATCACTTGTATTTTGGTAACGAGGCAGGAAGTCCTGGAACGATTATTACTTTCTTCCCGGCACCAGGAACCCCCAAAGGGCGAGTCGGAGGCGGTCAGGTGGGCATAACCTCGTATGTGGTACCGCCAGGTTCACTTGATTTTTGGCAGCACCGTTTGCAAAGCTTTGGTATTGAAGTTACGAAAACAAGCCGTTTTAATGAACAGTATCTTCAATTCGAGGATAATGAGGGCCTACGTCTTGAGCTTGTTGAACGTGCAGAAGGAGCGAACAGTACTTGGTCTTACAATGGCATTTCGGCTGATAACGCCATTAAAGGGTTCGGAGGCGCCGTACTATTTAGCGTCAATCCACAGAAAACGATGGATGCATTGGAGAGCATACTCGGATTTACGAAAATCGACGAAGACGCCGAATATGCTCGTTATCAGTCCGCTGGAGAAATCGGCAACATTGTGGATGTTCCGCTGGTCAAAATGGGCTTAGGCTTTGGTGGAGCAGGCACGGTACATCACATTGCATGGCGCGCAAAAGATTTCGAGCAACATGAAGAGTGGAGAAGCACAGTCCAGCATTATGGCTATCAGCCGACCCCAATCATCGACCGCCAATATTTTAATGCGATATATTTCAGAGAAGCGGGCGGCATACTATTTGAAATTGCTACAGATCCACCGGGATTTGCTAACGATGAACCTGCGGAATCTTTGGGGCAAAAATTAATGCTACCAGAGTGGTATGAACCGCAGCGGGCTCAGATCGAGGCAAACCTGCATCCTATTGAAGTGAGAACATTAACAGATAAACAAAAGTAAACGAAATAGCTGCTGTTTTGCATCCAGATAAAGTCACATAAATCCACAATCTCATTCGATTGTGGATTTTTCATTCGATGAATTACCTCCTGAAAATGAAATCCTCCGCAATTAACCTATATTTATGATTTGACTAATCTAATATACGACATTATCTATCCAAGACAGAACCTGCTTCCAGGTATATATCTCATGACCTTCCGCCCTCTTGTTATTACACCAGCTTTTCAGACTTTACTAACATTTCTCGTAACACATGAGCGACTCGGCTTTTCCGGTTCTCAGCTTTCCTTTGTATCGCTCGTAATGATTGTTGGTATGCTGGGGTGTTGTTGTGATAATAAAACTGCTTGGCAGCAATGCGTAGTGTCCTTCTCAACAACATAGCTGATGAACGTGTTAACCTGGAACGGAGTCCCCTGCGCAATACTCGCAGCGTATTTTTGTAGGTCTCAAAATCCTCGGATGGAGGAATCAGAGCAAATAAATTTAACGAGGAGTCATTGAACCCGTAAGTTTCATACATGATTCTTAGATTTTCCGTATTTAAAACGTTACCTCTAAGATGGGTTGGATGCTCCTGATGATACCCGACCACCTCTTTGATGCAATAAAAAGGGATTTTTAAGCGATGCAGTCTATAGCCAAGATCCCAGTCTTCGAGTCCGTACAGCACAAACCGTTCATTAAAACCTCCAATACGAATTAAGTGGTTGCGTCTGATGGCCACACAACGAGTTACTAGCATCATCCAGGGAGCTACGTCCGTTGAGGCAAATTGTTTCTGCGTATTGGGAGGAACCCTTGTGGGGCTAACGACTTTAGACAGTGCACCTGTTTGATGAAGGACATCATCAGGGGTGATGATCGGAACAATTTCATTCGCTGTTTCAAAGTCAGGATTCCATAAGCCGGATTGTGTAAGTATGCTCCGACAATGTTCTTTTTCTTCCAAAGAAAAATCAGGGTGATAGTGGGTAAATGCATCGTCCCACGAGTGCGGAATGCCTGAAAGCACAGATTTGGGATACTTGCGGTGATAACGGCTCACGGTTTTAATGAAATGAGGCAGCACCAAAAAGTCAGCGTCACAGAAAATGATGTATAGCCCTTTTGCTCGGCGCAGTCCCAAATTTCGAACGGCAGATCGACCGCGTTGTTCAGGGTGTGACACATAGATAAGAGGATAGGATGCTTTGAAGCCTTCGACCATTTCTTTCGTTCCGTCTGTAGAACCATCATCAGCTACAATGACTTCGAATAGTTGCTTCGGGTAGGTTTGTGATTCAAATGAAGCGAGTGTGAGCAACAGCTGCTGGGCGCGATTATAGGTTGGAATGATGACGCTGTAGCGGATAGCCAATGTGATCTCCCCCCACCATTCTAATTAGACAACCTTTGAACGAGATAAATAATAACAATGTATTCAAGGATTTTAGCCTGGTCTAGTCAAACAACCCACAAAGTTCGAAACAGGCTTGGTCCTATGCGGATGTTAATGTGGGTGTGATGTATATGTCATGGCAGCATTATGCATAAGGATGTAAAGTAAAAGGGACACAAACAAACATGAGATGAAATGGGCATGTTTATGGTAAACTATATGGAGTTATAGAAGACCTGAAAGAGGAGTACTATATGACACAATTTGTCTATAAGCAAATTATTGACGATCTTAAAATGAAAATTTTCGCTGGAAAGTTTGCAGATATGAGATTGCCAGATGAACGTAGTCTTAGTGAGACTTACCAGGTTAGTCGTAGTTCCATTAAACGTGCTCTGACTAAAATGGAGAGTGTCGGAATTATTTTCAAAAAACAAGGTTCCGGGACATTTATTAATCCCTTATACATAAGAAATGAATCTATCTTTAACTACGAGGGCTCTAATCTAGGAGTTACTGATAATTTTCAAATGCATGGCAAAAAGCCAAAAATCAAAGTATTGAGTTTTGAGGTCATTCCACCGACAGAAGAACTACAGCGCGATTTGTTCTTGGACACTCATGATTTTGTTTATAAAATCGTTCGCTTGCGTCTGTTTGATGATGATCCATTTATGATCGAAACGGGCTATATCCCCATTAAAATTGTCCAGGATTTAAATCAGACCATTATTGAGGGTTCCATTTTTAATTATTTGGAGGACTCGCGGAACCTGGCCGTCACCAAATCCTTTTTATCTATTTTTGCAGAACCGTCTGAAGAGAATGATCAAAAGCTACTGCAATTGAAAGAAAATGAACCCGTAGGCATTATGGAGGGTGTTTTCTTTTTGGATAACGGTACCCCATTTGAATTTTCGCATATGCGATTTCACTACAAATATTTGAAATTTAATACCTTTGTATCGGTACACTAATGAAAAGACTGGAGAATTCTCCGGTCTTTTTTTTATAGTTTTGAAAAAGGATTAGAGTCTGCAAACTCTTCATTTATCACAAATTTTATTGGTTTATCCTGCTATATATTTTAATGTAAGAGCTTTTTTACTGTCTTTTTAATTTATATTTCATAGTATGTTCAAAATTTCACAAAATTGGACCGTATCACTTGTGAAAAAGGTTGAATTAATTCAGTGTAGCGTTATGATGTACATGTAGATGAAATTTCCGGAAATAAATTACAAACAAAATTACTAGGGAGTGGACACCATGGCTTTATCACCCGTGTTAGAAGATTACTCGTCTAAAACATATTTGGAAAAACTTGATGCATACTGGCGTGCAACGAACTACATTTCAGTAGGTCAGCTTTATTTAAAAGACAATCCTTTGTTGAGAGAACCTTTGAAAGATTCGGATGTAAAGGTTAAGCCTATTGGACACTGGGGCACGATTCCAGGCCAAAACTTTATTTATGCTCATCTTAATCGTGTTATTAATAAATATGATTTGAACATGCTTTACATTGAAGGTCCTGGTCACGGCGGCCAAGTTATGGTTTCAAATTCATATCTTGATGGAAGCTACACCGAAATTTATCCGCAAATCACGCAGGATATCCCAGGTATGAAGAAACTGTTCAAACAATTTTCATTCCCTGGCGGTATTGCTTCACATGCTGCGCCTGAAACCCCTGGATCTATCCATGAAGGCGGGGAGCTGGGCTATTCCCTTTCTCATGGTGTAGGTGCTATTTTAGATAATCCGAATCTGATCTCGGCTGTTGTTATTGGGGATGGTGAAGCTGAAACGGGTCCATTGGCCGCTTCGTGGTTCTCTAACCGATTTATCAATCCAATCACGGATGGCGCAGTGCTGCCGATCTTACATTTAAATGGCTTCAAAATTAGTAACCCAACGATTATGTCTCGCCAATCAAAAGAAGAGTTAACCTCGTTCTTTAAAGGTTTGGGTTGGGAACCATTCTTTGTTGAAGGTGAAGATCCTGATCACATGCACCCAGAAATGGCGAAAGTATTGGATACTGCCATCGAAAAGATTGAAGCTATTCAAAAGAATGCGCGTGAAAATAATGACCTTACTCGTCCGGCGTGGCCAGTGCTTATCTTCCGTTCCCCTAAAGGCTGGACAGGTCCAAAGGAATGGGACGGCGTGCCGAATACAAATTCGTTCCGTGCCCACCAGGTTCCAATTCCGGTCGATCAAAAAAATATGCAGCACGCACCTGCTTTATTAGAATGGCTGAATAGCTATAGACCAGAGGAATTGTTTGACGAAAACGGTCGTTTAAAAGCTGAGATTGCTGAAATTTTACCTACTGGCGATAAACGAATGGGAATGAACCCTGTTGCGAATGCAGGTAACCTTATTAAAGACTTGAAATTGCCTGATTTCCGTAACTATGCGCTGGATAACTCCACGCCTGGTAAAGTGATTGCGCAAGATATGTCGGTTTTGGGCAAATACGTTAAAGATGTGGTTGTTTTAAATGAAGAGAATCGTAATTTCAGAATCTTCGGGCCTGATGAAACGATGTCTAATCGCTTGGCACCTGTTTTTGAAGTAACCAAACGCCAATGGATGGATCAAATTATTGAGCCTAATGATGAATTCTTGTCATCGTATGGTCGTGTCATTGATTCCCAATTATCTGAACACCAAGCTGAAGGATTGCTGGAAGGTTACGTGTTAACAGGTCGTCATGGTTTCTTTGCAAGTTACGAAGCCTTCCTGCGTGTGGTTGACTCGATGATCACTCAACACTTCAAATGGCTGCGTAAAGCAACGGATCAAGGATGGCGTGCAGATATCCCATCATTGAATGTTGTAGCAACTTCAACGGTCTTCCAACAGGATCATAACGGGTATACACACCAAGATCCAGGTTTGTTAGGTCATTTGGCTGATAAGAAACCAGAATTTATTCGTGAGTATTTGCCAGCTGACGCCAACTCTCTTTTAGCTGTTTTTGACACTATTTTAAATGACCGTCAAAAGATCAATTTGGTTGTTTCGTCCAAACACCCACGTCCACAATGGTTCTCTGCTGATGAAGCGAAAGAATTGGTAGACAAAGGGTTGAAGATTATTGACTGGGCAAGTACAGATCAAGGCGGAGAGCCTGATATTGTCATCGCTTCTGCTGGTACAGAGCCAACGATTGAAAGCTTAGCTGCGATCTCGATCTTGCATAAAAAACTGCCTGACTTGAAGATTCGCTACATCAACGTAGTAGACTTACTGAAGCTGAGAAGCCAAAAGTTAGATCCTCGTGGATTATCTGACGCTGAGTTTGACCAATTTTTCACAAAGGACAAGCCAGTCGTATTCGCTTTCCATGGTTACGAAGGTCTGATCAAAGACCTGTTCTTTGATCGTCATAACCATAATCTGCATGTACATGGTTATCGTGAAAATGGCGATATTACGACACCATTTGATATGCGTGTATTGAATCAAATGGACCGTTTTGACTTGGTGAAGGAAGCTGTTCTAAGCTTACCTAACGCTGGAAAGTACGCAAATATTGCGGATGAAATGGATGCAATAGTTAAGAAACATCATCAGTTCATTCGTGAAGAAGGTATTGACTTGCCAGAGGTAGAGAACTGGGTATGGGAAGGCCTGAAATAAAAAAGTATAGTACATTTCAGCTTTGTGTTGGACAACCAAGCAGTCAAGTATGAGCTGGAATATATGATTTAGTAGTAGTATAGATGTGCCTGACCCCTTGAATTCAAGTAGGATTTCAACGGGGATCAGGCACTTTTTGATGTAGCACACTGAGAATTTAATAAGGAAGTCACGAGCAAGTGGGTAATAAGTATATGGGAACCGAATGGTTCACTGTATTTTGTCTGAATATTGAAGAGGTGTTATGGTATAAGAGAATAGGAGAGGAGGCTGTTAATATGAACCATCAAATTCCAGAGAAGGTATTGAATGATGGCACTAAGGTGCCTGCCATTGGATTTGGAACTGCTGGGTTGAAGGGTGCAGATGGAGTAAAAGTGATAACCAGCGCGATTGATGCGGGTTACCGTCTGATTGACACAGCTTTTAACTATGAAAATGAGGGCGCTGTCGGGAAAGCTGTCCAGCAGAGTTCAGTACCGAGAGAAGAATTGTTGATTTGCTCCAAACTTCCAGGTCGTCGACATGCATATCAGGAAGCCATTGTCACGATCGAAGAGTCACTATATAGAGGCGGTTTGGACTATTATGATCTGTATTTGATCCATTGGCCGAATCCCAAAATCGATCGGTATGTTGAAGCCTGGCAGGCATTGATTGAGGCGAAGAAGCGGGGCTATATTCGTTCGATCGGGGTCTGCAATTTCCTGCCTGAGCATAATGAACGATTGATTCGGGAAACAGGTATCGCGCCGAGCATCAATCAAGTTGAATTGCATCCATTGTTTAACCAGGAGCATCAGCGTGCAAAAGATGCTGAACAGGGCATTGTGACGGAATCGTGGAGCCCTTTGGGTCGCGGTCACAGCATGATGGAAAATGAAGAGATTGGGAAAATTGCCGCTGCTCATGGCAAAACCGCGACACAAGCGATTTTACGTTGGCATATTCAACTGGGAGCGATCCCAATTCCTAAGGCTTCTTCTGTAAAACATCAGACGGAAAATCTGGACATTTTTGATTTTGAGTTGTCACCAGAGGAAATGAACATGATTTCAGCGCTTAGCAGGGAAGATGGACGGCTATGGGACCAGGACCCCAATTCCTATGAAGAACTGTAATCTACAACAATGAATTCGAAGGGTTCAAAAATCTGTAGAGGGTTTTTGAACCCTTTGCTTTTTAGTAATAGCGGAAAGGATGCGATAGGCCTGAATATAGCTATGATGAATGATGAACATTTTTAACCGGATATGATGTATGATATGGGGGAATGCAGTCTTTTTGAAGGAGGGCATCATGGGGATTTTATCAAGGTTTAAGGATATTATGAAGGTGAATATCAGCGCCTTATTGGATAAGGCGAGCGATCCGGAGAAGACCATTGATGATCATATGCGGAACTTGAACAGTGATCTGGGCAAGGTGAAAGCGGAAACGGCCTCGGTACTAGCTGATGAGAAAAGAGCGAAAAGAGCACTGGATGAATGTAGAGCTGAGATCAAAAAGCTCCAGCATTATGCAAGTAAGTCTGTGGAAGCTGGCAATGAAGATGAGGCTCGAAAGTTTCTGGAACGTAAAATCTTGCAGGCAGAGAAACTGGAATCGTTACAGACCTCTTATGACTTGGCTTCGGCAAACGCCGTACATATGAAACAAATGCAGGAGAAATTGGTGTCCGATATAGGGCGTCTGGAAGTGCGGCGTGCCGAACTTAAAGGGAAGCTGGCGATCGCCAAAGCACAGCAAACCTTGAATGCTATGGGCGACCATGATTCTGTATTCGAAGCCTTGGAAGAGAAGGCAAACAAGGCATATGATGAAGCGATGGCGATAGCTGAGCTCCGGGGAGAGACGAAGGACGACCTGGATGCGTTATTCACGCAATATGAGAAGAGTACCAATGCGGAAGATGAGCTGGCTGCAATCAAGCAGAAAATCAATTCCAAAGAATCATAATAGTTTCTACATGAAGAGGTGAGCAGATGCCGGTTATCGAATACAAATGCCCCAACTGCGGCAGCGGCATGGTCTTTGACAGTGAGACAGGAATGTTATCTTGCCATAGCTGCGGAAGAGAGGACAACATCGATACGATTCCTGATCCTCTGACCAATCGTGTTTTTTCAGAAGATGAGGCCCATGAGTATCATTGCAATAACTGTGGAGCAGTGATTATGACCGAAGTGGAGACGAGTGCAACGGTGTGCAGCTTTTGTGGTTCTGCCGTGGTACTGGGTGATCGACTGACCGGGAAGCTGGCTCCGGCGCAGGTTATTCCCTTTTCGATCAGCAAGGAAGAAGCCATAGCTGCGTTCAAAAAATGGTGCAAGAATGGCCGTCTGACACCGAACCGATTTATGATAGCCGATCGAATCAAGGGAATAACCGGTATGTATGTCCCCTTCTGGTTATATGAATTACATAATCAAATTGAGGTTCAAGGTGAAGGTACCCAAGTGAGAACCTATACGAGCGGAGATTACGAATATACAGAAACGAAGCATTTTGATGTATATCGGAAAATCCGTTTGAATTACGTGAAGGTTCCGATTGATGCTGCGGAGAAAATGAATGACGAGCTGATGGATAAATTGGAGCCTTTTCCTTATGATCAGCTCAAATCTTTTAAAACGCCATATTTAGCGGGCTATATTGCGGAAAAGTATAGTTATAACGAAGAGGAGCTTTTCCCGCGCGTGAAAGACAAAGTGAAGGAATATATTGATGCTTATATTCAGTCCACGGTGTCAGAGTATACGTCTGTGAGTTACACGGAAAAGCAAATTGATACTACATTAAAACAAGCGGATTATGTCCTGCTCCCAGTATGGGTCATCCACTATGACTACAATCAATTGGAGCATACGTTTGCGATGAACGGTCAGACGGGCAAAGTAGTTGGTAAGCCTCCGATTAGCAAGTTCAAAGTGACAGCTTGGTTTGCAGGCATTTTCGGCATAACTCTCTTTTCATTAAGGTTCATAACTTGGCTAATAATGGGGGGAGGATTCTATTGAAAAAATATAGAGCCATTGTGGCTGTTTTGTTGTTCTTTGCTGTTTTTCTAGCGGTTCCTATGGAAATGAAGGGCGAAGTAGCAACGACAGAGATGAAGCCATTGATTTTTGACGAGGCGAGTCTACTTAATCAGGAAGAGTATGATGTGTTGAACTCTATGGCTAATCAATACGGAGCTGAAAGAGAGACAGACATTATTATTTATACGACCAACAATCCCGACAATATGGATGTTATGAAGATGACACAGGATTTTTATGATGATCATGGTCCAGGGTATGACAGGGCTCATGGAAATGCAGTCATCTTAACGATGGATATGAGGAATAGAGAGGTGTACTTGGCCGGATTTTATAAGGCAGAACGGTATCTGGATGACGACAGGCTTACGAAAATCCGCCATGAAATTACCCCGGATCTGACGAATGGCAACTATGGACTTGCCTTTCAAAAGTATATTCTCGGCGCGCACAAATATTTGGCTATCCGCCCAGGGGTGAATCCGGACAGTATATTTTTCAAAGGCTGGCTTCACTTGGCGATTGCGCTGGGATTGGCGTCTATTATTGTAGGTAAGATGGTTTCGAGTTCCGGCGGTCGGGTTACGGTAAATCGGCAGACCTACGAGGATGCAAGCACCTCAGGGGTTCTTGCACATCAAGATCTGTACACTCACACCACGACAACGAAGCGGAAGATTGAAAAGAGCAGTAGCAGCAGCTCATCAGGCGGAGGGGGCGGAACCACCAGCGGCGGTCATTCGCATAGTGGCAGCAGAGGATCATTTTAACGGAAGGGATGGATACAGCACATGGGATTCTTCAGAAATCAATTTGCAAATGTAGTAGAATGGGAAGAATTTAGGGATGATATGATTTTTTGGAAATGGAGCAATCGTGAAATTAAAAAAGGCAGTAAATTAATCATCCGCTCCGGTCAGGACGCGATTTTTGTCAATAACGGCAAGATCGAGGGTATCTTTGAGAATGAAGGGTCATATAACATGGACTCGGATATTATTCCATTTCTATCGACATTAAAAGGGTTCAAGTTCGGTTTTAACAGCGGCATGCGGGTGGAGGTCTTGTTCGTTAATACGAAGGAGTTTACGGTCAAATGGGGAACACAAAATCCGGTTTTGATTCCGACCCCCCAATTGCCAGGCGGGATGCCGATTCGGGCCAACGGTACGTTTAATTTTAAAGTAAATGATTATGTTACGCTTATTGATAAGATTGCCGGGGTAAAGGACAGTTATCTTGTAGAGGACGTTAAAATACGCATTACTTCGGTGTTGGATCAGTTATTGATGAAGTGGATCAGCAGAGAAGGCAAGGACATGTTTAATCTACAGGCAAATGCTTCTGATATTTCGAAGGGCATTCAAGAAGACCTGGATATGCAAGTGATGGACAACGGTATGACGATTACAGGCTTTCATGTGATGAGCTTCAATTATCCTCAAGAAATTCAGGATATGATTACGAAGACGGCTTCTCATGAAATGATCGGTAATCTGCAAAAGTACCAACAAGTGACGATGACTGACGGTATGGCATCGGGGAATGTAAAAGGCGGCGGTGCTGCGTCGGATATGGCGAGTATGATGATGGGCATGAATATAGCCAATGAAATGATGAAAAATTTGAACCCAAGTCAACAGCCTCAGGCTGAGACTCAGCCTGCACCCGATACCCCCACTCCTTCTGGCGACGGTAAAAGGCCAAATTTTTGTCCGAATTGTGGTACAAAAAACGAGGGAGCTAACTTTTGTCCGAATTGTGGACATAAATTGAACGGATAGCTTTGTAAACCAAACAGCAGTTGTTGCAGAGTATTCTCTGTGATAACTGCTTTTTTATTGTAGTTTGTTCAAGCATTTTCTTTATAAATCTGATTTATTGGATTGAAAAAAGTACACAGGATAAGGTACTATAGCTATATAGTATGTATTTATATTAACTAATTAGGTATTACATTAATAAACTATAGGTATAGGAGCCACAAAGATGACCAAATTCCAAGATCAAATCATTGCGCGGTACAAGTTTGATGATGCAGAGAACGTCGGCAAGGATAGCTCCGGACAAGGTAATGACGGGATTGCTTCAGGCACAGCAGCACCTACGATCTCCCATGCTACAGGAAGAGCGGCTTTGGCACTTGAGGGAGGACCCAACGGAACATCTTATATTCAGCTCCCTTCCGATCTGTTCAAAGATGTAAGCGATAACACCGGTGTTACAGTGACGGCTTGGGTAAACTTCGGCAGATTCACGGATATGTGGGAACGTGTTTTTGACTTTGGTAAGGCGCATACTGGGCCTTATATGTTTATGACACGGAATCTGCGCGGAACTCTTTTCACTGAGGTGGATTTGTCCGTAGACCCAGGAAGAGGCTTTGTCAGGGATGAGTGGATGCACATAGCCCTGTCTGTCATCGGCACAAAAGGCGGTACATTAAGCAGTGCGGGACCGGTGGTATATGTTAATGGTGAAGTGGCAGCAGACGGTTCCATTAGCCAAACCTCCAGTGGTAACTATGCCAAGCTGCGCAAATGGTTCGAAACATTTGCAGATACGACCAACTATAGTAACAATTTTATCGGTCGTTCCCAACATGCAGCCGATGTAGACTTTGCTGGCTCGGTTTCGGACTTCCGAATTTATAAAGCAGGTTTGACGGCGGATGAAATTATTGAGGTCATGTGCGATTCATTGACAGATGAAGAGATCGTGAAGCTTGCCCGAGATAAGTATTTATCATTTCCGACGACAATTATAACCAAAGACATAGCTCTGCCAACGGTTCTGATGGGTGGAAGAGTAGAAGTGACCTGGAAATCCAGCCAGCCTAGTATACTCTCTGACCATGGTCAGGTTCAGGCGATTACTTCCGCACAGGGAGTCACCGTTACGGCTCTCTTGACCAGAGGTTCAAGCAGGATAGAAGAAAGCTTTGAAGTATCCGTTCTTCCAGAACAGTTGCCTCCATACACGCTGACCATTCATGGGAATAAAGAAGTTGTGGATGTCAGCGAAGTGATGTACGGCTTGTTCTACGAAGATATCAATAACGCGGCAGATGGCGGGATATATGCAGAACTTGTACAAAATCGCTCCTTCGAATCCTTTGAGTTTGATACGTATTCCCATGCTTCTGGTGAATGCGGCTGCTCTACAGGACGGAACCGCAATCCATTGTTCGCCTGGTCTGGTGATACGGACAAGATGGCTCCACAACATAGCGGTGGATTAAATGAGTTTTTGGGTGCAAAAGACAAGGATGTGAACTCTTATTATGTGACGGTAGCGGATGGGGCAACGATTCGAAACAAAGGCTTTTCCGATTCTAACCAGAATTGTGCCATGTCCATCCAAGAAGGTGCCAAGTATGAGTTTACCATCTGGGCAAAGGCCGAATCTGCGGGTACAATCACACTGCAACTTCAAGACTCGAAGGAGAAGGCTATCAGTGATTCGGTAACCGTACAGGTGGAAGGTGGAAACACATGGAAAAAATATGGCGTCAACTCCAAGCTGGTACTGACAGGTACAGCTACGATTCTGGGGCAGCTGGCGCTTACATTTGAAGGCGACATTTCCATTGATATGGTCTCCTTATTCCCACAAGATGTATGGGGGGCAGGAGAGGAAGAGCAATCCCCATCGGCACACGCCAACTATCAGGGTAATCCGAACTACCGATTGAGAAAAGATCTGGTGAACGCACTGGTCGGCATGCATCCGAAGTTTTTGCGTTTTCCAGGGGGATGTATTTCCGAAGGATCGTTTATATGGGAAAACGTATATGACTGGAAGGAATCCATTGGGGATATCGAGCTGCGCAAGGAAAACTTTAATGTATGGGGCTATATGATGACCATGGGTCTTGGTTATATGGAATACTTCCAGTTGGCAGAAGACCTCAATGCAGCTCCGCTTCCAGTTATGGCCTGTGGTGTGCTCTGCCAAGCCCGCTCGGATTATGCTCATCCGGCTGGCGGCGCATTAAGAGAATACTATATCAAGAATTTTACGGATCTGATCGACTTTGCGATCAGCGTTGATTTTGAACACAATGAATGGGCCGCCATGCGTAAAAAAATGGGCCATGAAGCACCGTTCGATCTGCGTTATCTGGGCGTGGGGAACGAAAACTGGGGCACAGAGTTCTTCGCCAACTTTGAAGTGTTCAAGACATCGATTGATGAGTACATGGAGAAAAACTACCCAGGATATGAGCTGCACATTATCTCCACGGTTGGCGCTCAAGCAGACGACGATGCCTATCAACAGGGCTGGAAGTTCCTGAGCGGTAACATGGAGGGCTCTGCCAAGGTTGCTTTTGCGGACGGTAACCAGGTGACGGAAGAAACTGTAACCTGGTATGAGAAGCAAAAAGACTATATGGACACCATTGCCGATGAGCACTATTACCGTTCTAATGAGTATCTGTTGAATAATGTGGACCGCTATAATTATTACTATAGAGCTTATAACGCTGATGGCAGTGTCAACTGGAAAGAAACGTCGAAGGTGTTTGTTGGGGAGTATGCCTCGACAGATAAAAATACATTGGCAGGCGCAGTCGCAGAAGCAGCAGTGATGACGGGCTTCGAAAATAATGCCGACGTCGTCCGGTTGGCTGCCTATGCGCCGCTGTTTAACAAAGTCTTGACGGACGGAACGTACAGATGGACGCCGGATTGTATCTGGTTCGATGACGAAACTGTATGGTTTACACCAAACTATTATGTGCAGCAAATGTATGCCAAATATTTGGGGAATAAAGTATTGGCCACTTCGTTCTCTACTTACAAAAACGGCCAGCCAATTGACCTCATTCCTCAGGGTGGAATTGAGATCGCGACAGGTAACGCCGAGGTTGTGGTTAAGCGTGTGACTGTTACTTCGAATAAGGACGGCAGTGTGCTGCTGGATCAAGATTTTACCAAGGCATTGAATTCAGACTGGAAGGTTATTCCTGGTTCCGTGGGATATACGGTGGAGGAAGGCAAGGGGCTTGTCCTCAAAGCCCAAGATAGCGGGCTGAACGGCCTGTACATCTTGAACGACAGCTGGAACAACTATAAGGTAGAGGTCGTTGCTTCCCGCATTTCCGGCACGGACGGTTTTTATGTGGGCGCAGGTCTCACGGATATTACCGCTGAGAAAAAGAACGTCATCGAATACGCGATTGGCTATGGCGGCAATGCTACCGGCGTGAAGGTTTACAAGCAAGGCATAGAAGGCTATACCATGGGTGACTACTCTTCCAGTACAGCTGCGGGCAACTTGAGAGCAGCCAGCTATGAAGAACTGGCCGATAATACCGACTACACCATCACGGTGAACTATGGGGGAGAAACGGGCAGCAACCTGATTTGCTCCTACACGGACGGCAAGACAACCAGCAAAGTGCTGGATTACAAGCTGGAGGCTTATAACAGAGACGTGTTTCATTCGGTGACCCGAGATGCTGAACATGTATATGTGAAGCTTGTGAATGCCGACAACGTAGATAAGGCAACGCAGCTGAATCTACAAGATTTGAATGTTGAGTCCAGCGCCAAGCTGATTACACTAACCGGCGATTCCTCGCTTGTTCATGTACCTAACGTGAATAAGAAAAATGATGAAAAGGTAGTGCCTACCGAACATCAGGTCACACTTCATACAGATTCTGTCCTCTTACAATTACCGGCTAATTCGGTAAATGTACTGGTACTGGATCTTAAAGCGTAGGGTACGAGATAGTTAAGGTAAGGATGTTGGAACCTTTTCCCGCTTAAAAACAAAAAGGGGTGTCCCAAGTAGCCGTTTTATGGCTTTTAGGACACCCCTTTTTCTATGGATCAAGTCAGAACGTTGTTGTCTCGATTTCCCTGACGGGCATTACTTCGTGCTTCTGTTTACCAATTCACGCGGATTGGTGCCATCGTCTATCGTTAGCGGGGTAGGAGCACCTGTAGCAATTCGTTCCCAAGGTACCATTTTAAAGTTCTGATTTAACTTCTTGCCGTTTTGGAGATTTTCGTCATCTTGTGCAACGAAGATACCATGAGGGAAATTCTTGCCTAATCCATAGCCAAGAACATCAATACCGTCTGTGACAGACGTACCATCTACGGTAGGGCTGTCGCCGATCGTGAAGTTGCTAATATAGGCATTGTCGCCTTGTCGTTCATAGATCGCATAGCTGCTGTTGCCTTGACTGGAGGCCATCAGGTACCCCTTGCCGTCCTTGCCATAATACAATGTGAGTCCCTCTATGTCATCGTGAAGTCTGCGTCCATCTGCAATATCAATACGTTGCAGCGGCTTGGATGAACCGTCTGGCTCGGCGCTATATTTCCAAATGGCGTAATCCTCTTCAGCAATGTACAGCGTACCATATTCATCATCGGCGACCATGCCCTCGGATTGCGTAGCCAGCTTAAACTGGCGGACAAGCTTGCCGGCAATTTTGCCGTTTCCGTTGTCAGTCAACTCATATTGCTCGAATTCGCCCTCTTTGCCCAAAACGAGTGCGTAAAACTTATCTGTCTTGAGGCTATGGTACAAACTGAATCCATATACTTCTTTCATGGTTGCTTTAATAGGTTTATCAACCACGTTGGTTAATGTTCCTGATTCACCGTCAATGGCAAAGATATCGATCGTGTTATTGGTACGATTGGTTGCGCCTGCGATATCAATTTTTTTACCGCCCAATGTGAAACCGTAACGAAGATCCACGTTGTTCATTTTTCCGACTTTCATGTTTTGCAGTTGCTTGCCATCTAGATCATAGACTAAAATTCCGCCTCCTTTATTGGTAGCTAAAATTCTGCTTTTATCCGGATCAACCGGATTGAGCCAGATCGCAGGGTCATCAGCTGCATCTTCTCCATCCTCCACGGCTTCTGTTTCGACAGAGGGGGTCACTTTATAGGTGGGAACTGCGTCTTTAGGATCTGCATATTTGCTATTTTCTGCTTCAAGCGCAGTAATCACTTTTGTAGGAAGATATACATTTCCATTGATCATCTTAATTTCTCGGTCCGCTTTTCCGGTTTGGCCGGCTAGACGATATTGCTTCTCGCCGACTGTAAAAGTCCCGACTATGCCATTTTTCAGCTTGACCAACACTGAATGGTCATCACTATCCCATGTAATAGTTGCCCCCAATTTATCTGCTTGTGTTCGTAGTGGTGCATACCCAGATGGTTGAGTGTCTGCCGCATGGATCAGGTCTGGTGATACCAGAATTCCTGTTAACATGGTTAATAATGCTAGTTTAGTTGACTTCATATGTATGCCCCTTTTCTGATGTAAAAATGATATAACCGACTCAGTATAAAGCGACAATATCAAAAGAATACAATCAAAATGTAAAAGAAATGTAAAAGAGACGTAAACATTCAATTGGTGGCTGGTTTCCAATATTGTTGTCTGTAATTTTTCGGCGACATTCCGAATCTTTCCTTGAAGCACTTTGAAAAATAGCTGGCTTGGGAGAATCCTGTTTCCTCCGTAATTTGTTGGATGGACCAGTCGGTTTGCAGCAAAAGACTGCGTCCCTGATCCAGACGGTAGTCCATTAAATACTCAAGTGGTGTGCGCTGAAAGGTGGCCTTCATGCATCTAGCAAGATAATTTTGATGTACGTGAAAATGCGCCTCCAGGTCTTTATTAGTAATCGCATTTCTGTAGTTTTGTTTTAAGAAAATTTCGATCTGTTCAGCTAACTTGGAGGAACTGCTTTTATAATTCTCATCATATTCCAAACTCTGAAAAATATTCACAAATGTTTGTTGAGTCTCCCATAGAGCCAGCTTTCGGGTTTTTAGAGTAGAGGCTAGTAAATAGTCCAATTTGGAGAACAGCTCATGGGGATTAATTAATTTCTGATATTTGGGTAGATGGATGGTGGTATGTTCTGAGTGAAAATGCAGTTCAGGAATGGGGGTGCTAGGGATAATAAAATTCGGCGAGGATTGGGCACACCACATACTGTTGGTTTGAAAATGAAACCAGTAAAAGGAGGTTTGTTCTGTACATGCCTCTATGGGGAAATGGTGCTTGTCCGGCTCAAGAATGAGAGCATGATTTTCAGTTATCTTCCACGATTCATCTTCCTCACCGATGTGCAGTAGTCCTTCTTTAATGATAATTACGTCAAAATAACCCAAGTTATAGCGATTCGGATGCCAGTCCCCTTTTTGATATGTAGTAAAATTTCCCTCTATGAAATAGGGCAATGGAGGGACAAGGAAAGATAGAAAGTCTGTTTTGCTCATAGAAGTCAGCTCCTTTGTGTGTGAAATCGTATAAGTTTTAGTTAAAGATTGCGATTTTTTTTATAAATTCAGGTTGATAAAATAAGGACTGTAGCAATGGGCGCTCAGGTTAGCTTGTTCGATATTATCATTACTTTATCCTTATTTTTTCAAAAATGAAAGCGTTCTATTTCCAGGAAGGGATGTTTATTCAATGAAAACGGCAAAGCCAGTAAAGCATGTCATCGTCGATGATTCATTTTGGAAAAAGTATAAGCAGGTTGTGGCGGAAGAGGTCATTCCCTATCAGTGGAAAGCATTAAATGATGAATTACCAGATACAGAACCCAGCCATGCGATTGAGAACTTTAGAATTGCAGCCGGGGAATCCAGTGGGGAGTATTATGGAACCGTTTTCCAGGACAGTGATCTTGCCAAATGGCTGGAGACGGTCGCTTTTAGCTTAAGGGATCATCCAAATTCTGCGCTGGAAGAGCGAGCCGATGAAGTTATTGAACTGTTGGGAAGAGCTCAAGCTGAGGATGGGTATCTGAATACGTATTATCTGCTCAAGGAACCCGATAATCGCTGGACGAACCTAAGAGATAATCATGAGCTGTATTGTGCCGGGCACTTTATAGAAGCGGCTGTTGCTTATTATGAAACGACAGGTAAGACGAAATTTCTTCACATTATGGAGAAATACGTAGACCTGATTCAGCAGACTTTTGGTACAGAAGAAGGGAAAAGGAAAGGCTATCCGGGCCATGAAGAAATTGAGCTGGCCTTGATCAAATTATACGACGTAACGGCTAAGGAACAATATCTTAAATTAGCGCAATATTTTATCCAACAGCGGGGACAGCATCCAATTTATTTTGTGGAGGAGCAAGAAAAGAGAAAGCATATTCAAACAGAGCCCACCTGGAATGATGATAACAACATTAATTTTGGCCTAGGCTTTGAGTACCAGCAGGCACACCAACCTGTACGGGAACAAAAAGAGGCCGTCGGCCATGCGGTAAGAGCAGTGTATTTGTATATTGCGATGGCGGATCTGGCCGCAAAAACGGGAGATGCTTCCCTGTTACAAGCCTGTGAAACGCTGTGGGATGATGTCACGAACCACAAAATGTACATTACCGCCGGAATCGGGTCTACGGTGAACGCGGAAGCGTTCACTTGCCATCATGATCTTCCCAATGACAGCATGTACTGCGAAACTTGCGCCTCTGTAGGGCTGGCCTTCTGGGCTAACCGCATGCTGCGCTTAGCGCCGGACCGGAAATATGCCGATGTTTTGGAGCGCGCGTTATACAACGGAACGATCAGCGGAATGGATCTGGATGGGAAACGGTTTTTCTACGTGAATCCGCTGGAAGTCAATCCTTTTCAAAAATCGAGAAAGGATCAGGAACATGTAAAAACAGAACGGCAAAAATGGTTCTTCTGCGCCTGCTGTCCGCCCAATTTGGCGCGAATGATTGCATCAGTGGAGGACAATATGTACACCCAGACTGATGATACGTTATATACGCATCTGTATATTGCCAGCAAGGTGAACATGAATTTATCTGGCCAAGACGTTGAAATTACACAAACTCATCATTATCCGTGGGATGCGGATCTTGCTCTTTCGATCCATGTAACAGAGCCAACTGCATTTAAGTGGGCACTGCGAATTCCAGGGTGGTGCAAGCAGGCAGAGGTCAAGGTAAATGGGGAAGCTATCTCCATAGACCATCTGGAAAAAGGCTATGTCGAGATTCAGCGTACTTGGAAGGACGGCGATGTGGTCACATTGCATTTGGCTATGCCGGTCGAGCGCATTCGGAGCAACCCGCTTGTCTCCATGAACCAGCAGCAAATTGCTCTCCAACGCGGTCCAGTCGTGTACTGTCTGGAAGAAGCCGATAATGGAGCGAACCTGGCAGGGTTAAGATTACCAAAGGATAGTCCTATTACAGAAGAGTTTAGCGAGAATCTGCTAGGTGGCATTGTAAAGCTGACCATAGAGGGATATCGGGTAAAAAGTTCGAATGCATTATACAGCTCGGAGCCCCTTGAACTTGTTCCTCAACAAATTACCGCTATTCCTTACTACGCCTGGTGTAATCGGGCCAAAGGGGAAATGCGTGTATGGGTTTATGAATCATAATTCATTCGCATGGGGAGAGGAAAGATCATGAGTACGAGAATTGTGAGTACGGAACCACCTGAAAAAGCAACCAGTACCGTTCCTTTTCATCGTAAAATCAGCTATTCATTAACGGATACGGCTGGCAATCTACTATACTGTGTCATCTCCAGCTATCTGTTATATTTTTATACAGATGTATTCGGTCTTTCTATCGGGATTGCCGGAACATTACTATTTATCACCCGTTTTATTGATGCCATTGATGCCCCGATCTGGGGCATCCTGATTGACCGGACCAAGTCCAAATATGGTCAGAGCAGACCTTATTTTCTATGGCTAGCTGTTCCGTTTGCCGTGTTCATGGTCCTTACGTTTACGACGCCCAATTGGAGTGAATCGGGGAAAATTGCATACGCGGCTATCACTTATATCATAGCGGGTATCCTGTATACGGGAATCAGTACGCCGATTACGTCTATTCTGCCTAACCTGAGCACCAATTCCAATGAACGTGTGGTCTTGAACTCTTTCCGTATGGTCGGGGGAAACGTGGGCTTCTTCATCGCCACGACGTTCACATTACCCCTCGTAGCCTTCTTTGGACAGGGGAATGATCAAAAAGGCTTTTCTTTAACACTCGTTTTATTTGGAATCATGGCGATTATTATGTTTTTCATAGCGTTTGCCGATTTGCGTGAGAATGCGGCAGTGAAAACGAAAGCTGTCCCGATTGCTAAAAGCTTTACAGCTATCAAGCGAAACTGGCCCTGGATGCTCGTTGTAGCTGCTAACCTGTGTTACTGGATCGGCTTGAATATTCGTTCTGCCACGCTCATTTTTTATCTGCAATACAATCTGGATAGTAAGGACTTGGTGCCTTTAATCAATGGATTGACCTCTTTGCAATTGATCTCGATGGTTCTGATTCCGTTTTTCGCCAGAAAATTAAGTAAAAATACGATCATGATTATCGGATTGATACTAGCTGCACTAGGTCAAGTCGTGATTTTAATGGGGAGTACAAACTTAACCCTTATTATTGCCGGTTGGATCATAGGTGCATTAGGATCAGGCTTTGCGTGCTCGATGCCATTTGCAATGTTGTCCGATACAGTAGATTACGGGGAATGGAAAAATGGAATTCGGGCAAGTGGATTCCTGACTTCTATTGGAAGCGCATTCTGTATTAAAGCGGGTAGCGGAATTGGCGGATTATTGCCAGCATGGGTTATGGGTAGCACAGGCTATATTGCTGGAAAGATTCAGACCCCGACTGCTTTGTCTGGCATTCAGTTCAGCTTCATCTGGCTGCCGTTTATCGTCTTCTTGATCGGAATCATTCCTATGTTTTTCTATAAGAAATTCGAGAAGAATGAAGCTTCTATTCAACAAGACTTAATTGCGAGAAGATCATAAGTATTCACTTAACAAGTTATTAATGACATTTTATAACATGGTTATGCTGCTTAAAAACCTGTTCACTGAGCTGAGCAGGTTTTTAAGTTTTTTCTATTCAAATGTGAGCAAAACCATTGACAGAATTTTCTTTTAGAGTGATACTTCTATGTAGAGAAAAGTGTACAGAATCAAGAGCCAGAGACATCTAGCCTTGCAACTTTATACATTTTTTCGCCATGAAAGACTCTTCTGTTGAAGGGTTTTTTTCAATTTGATAAAAAGAAAGTGATGATATGAGTCAACTAAGTGTAAGGATGAGAACGCATGGCTTTCTAAATAGACATTTTTCAGGAGAGTCCATTGACTATCGGCAGATTATTGCCCTGTTTATCCCGCTTCTGATTGATCAGGCTTTTATTGTGGGTCTTAATTTGGTGAACACAGCAATGATCAGTTCGTCGGGGATGGCGGCGGTCAGTGCTGTAAATATGATTGATTCATTAAATATTTTTCTAATTAATGTATTTGTGGCTGTGTCTACCGGGGGGACGGTTGTTGTGGCGCAGTATAAGGGAAGCGGTAATGACCTTATGGTCTCTAAAGCAACCTCCGGTACCATATCCTCCGTTTCCTTGCTGGCCTTATGCATCAGTCTGTTTATGATCGTGTTGTACAATCCAATTTTAAGTGTGCTGTTTGGCTCCGCCTCGCCTGATGTATTGGCTAACGGCAAGGTGTACCTGCTGGGAAGCTGTATGTCTTTTGTAGGGATTGCGATTGTTGAAGCGGTATGTGGAGCGCTGAGAGGGATCGGCAAGACGAGGGCATCGCTGGCTCTTTCGCTTATCATGAACCTTTCGTACGTGCTGCTGAATGTCGTATTTATTAACTTGTTGGATATGGGTGTACTGGGCATGACGATTGCAGTCAATGTGTCCAGATATGCAGGGGCTGCCTGCGCGTTGATTTATTTGGTCAGGGTAGATGATGACTTGCGTGTCCAGCTTAGGGATATGCTTTATTTTAATCTGGCTATGCTTAAAAAGATTCTGTTTATTGGTCTTCCTTTTGCGGCGGAACAGATGTTTTTTAATGGGGGTAAAATTTTAACCCAAATTTTCATTGTGAACCTGGGGACCAATGCATTGGCGACGAATGCCATTTGCTCATCCCTAGCTAACGTGTTCCAAATTCCTGCGAATGCTCTGGCTCTTACAATTGTGACCGTGGTCGGTCAATGCATGGGGCGGCGAAATGTACACGATGCCCGCAAGTTTACCAAATCGTTTATTTGGCTGTCTTCCGCTTCGTTTATTGTAATGGGGCTGATCCTAATGCCTTTGTTTAAGCCGATGGTAGGGCTGTTTCATCCGCCTGCTGAAATTGTAGATGACATTTTTATGGTCATGCTGATTAATACGTTGGCCCAGATTCCGCTCTGGTCCATCGCCTTTATCACACCTTCTGCGCTTAGGGCGGCAGGTGATTCTAAATTTACGTCCCTCACCTCAATGCTGTCCATGTGGCTATGTCGGGTAGTGCTGGGATATGTTTTGGGTATTGTGTTCAATTGGGGAATTGTTGGTGTTTGGCTGGCCATGGATATTGAATGGGGGGTGCGGGGGATCGTTTTCCTCTGGCGCTTCCGCGGCAACAAATGGGTTCAGCATCGTTTGATCGACTGAATAGGTCCACTACTATAAAATTGACCTCGGATGAGGCCCTTTATAGTAGTGGATTTTTTTCTAAGACGCATATGGTTACGTGCGTATTACTCCATGCTGATCCCTATATTGCCTAGCTGCGCTCCCTGCTGCATACGGTAAAAGGCTTGCGCCGTATCTTGTAGAGGGAAGACGCCGTCTATAATGGGATGAAGGGAATGACGCTCCATGAATTGGAGCATATCTGCGAATTCCTCGCTGCTCCCCATAGAGGTACCGATGATGCTAATCTGTGGGAAAAATATGGAGCGAAGCGGAATTTCTATGTGATCTCCTGAGCTTGCACCAAATGTAACGATTCGACCATCCGGTTTGATGACATCCAGATATTTATCGAACGTAGCGGGTCCGATGCTGTCAAGGATCAGATCCACGGTGTCTCCGTTCATACTTTCTTTCCAATCGCTATCACTGTCGAATGCATGATGAGCGCCATGGGCGAGAGCAGCTTGCTTTTTGGCTTCGCTACGTGATGTGACGCTGACCCGTGCGCCTGCTGCTAAGGCCATAAGCATGGCATACGTGGCTACCCCGCCGCCAATACCGGGAATGAGGACATGATTCCCTTGCTGCAATTGGCCTCTAGTGAAGAGAGCGCGGTAAGCGGTCAAGGCAGACAGAGGCAGTACCCCAGCTTCTTCCCAAGACAGGTAAGCTGGCTTGCTGACGGCATTTTGAGCGGGAATGATGACCGATTCGGCCAATGTTCCATCCGAAGGACCGCCCAGAATGGCAGGAACCAAGGGAACGAGGTGCGTCTTTTCCCATCCGGTACAAGGATTGATGATTACTTCAGTGCCAACCAGCGAGTTTGGAACGCCAGCGCCTATAGCTTCGATCACGCCTGCTCCATCCGATCCGAGAATGAGTGGAGCGTCGTTGGCGGTTCGATCCGCCATGAGGAACAGATCCCGATGATTCAAGCCTGCGGCTTTGAGTCTGACCTTCACTTCACCGTGCCCCGGATGTCTGTCCTTAACGTCCTTATACATCAGGCCCTCAAGGCCGCTTTTGCCGGTATGTATTACAGCTTTCATTTTAAAGCCTCCTGTGATCGATTTTAGATGCATTTGCATGTACTTTGAATTGTACAGAGCGGCAAGCATCCGGTAAAATGAACAAAATCGAACGTCAGTATCATAAATGATCATACCAAGCAGGTGATGTATATATGGAAAGCAGTGATTTGAAAATTTTTCGGGCGGTTGCTCGCGAGGGCAGTATCACAAGGGCTGCACAAGTGTTGAACTATGTACAGTCCAATGTGACCTCGCGGATTCAGCAGCTTGAGGCACAATTGAACGTACCGCTATTTCGCAGATCTAATCGCGGAATGACGCTAACATCGGCAGGAGAGAATCTGCTGGAGTATGCAGAATCCATACTTACCTTGCTCGACGAGGCAGAGAAGTCTACTCAATATTCGGCTCAGCCTGCGGGACCGTTGCGACTGGGCTCGATTGAGACGACTGCGGTTACGCATCTAACCTCATTATTGACGGGATATCACGCTCAATACCCTGATGTGCATCTGTCGCTTATGACCGGGGGGACGCATGCTCTTGTACAAAAGGTATTGAATTACGAGTTAGATGGGGCATTCGTCTATGGCCCTGTCGATGATCCCAATATAGAGCATATGGCGGCTTTCGAAGAGGAGTTGGTGCTTATTTCGGAACCGGGAGAAAGTGATATGAGCAAGTTGCTCGCCAAGCCTATGCTGTTCTTCGATATAGGCTGCACACATCGGGCAAGAGCGGAAAGCTTTCTGAGCGAAGCAGGTGTAGATGCGTATCAGACTATGGAATTTGGGACATTGGAAGTCATTGTGGGTGGTGTAGCCTCTGGCCTGGGGGTGTCCATGCTTCCACACTCGTCAATTGTAAAGGCGAAGGAGGCGGGAAGGATTGCTTCGCACCGTTTACCCGAAACATATAGCAAATTAGAGGTGTGGTTTGTTCATCGGCGGGATTCGGCTTACTCCAGTGCGCTGTCAGGCTTGCTCCACTGGATGAAAAAGGATGCTATACTTAACTAGGATTAAATTGACATCAGGGGTGTATCATTTGGAAGAACATCATTTATCGAAAAATCCATCTACAGTAGCACCGGGAGAATTTGTGAGGAATGGCGGCTATCAACGACGAGAACCAGATAGGATGGCGGTATTATCAGAGACATTACATACGGAGCCTCTATCTTTTTCAGAAGATGGGCCGCCTGGATGATTGACTTCATTCTTATCGTCTTTGGGTATGGAGGGCTGGTTTATTTCACAACGAAGAAACTATCTGAAACGGGAACTCCAAATCTGGGCATGGTAGTAATTCTCTTCTTGATTGGCTCTTTCTGCTATTATCTGTTACTGGAAGGACTTACAGGCTATACGCTGGGCAAGTTTGTACTTCGTATTCAGGTTGTGAATGGAGAAGGAAGGCCACCAGGCATGATTAAATCGTTGATCCGTACGCTCATATATCTGGTGGATACGAATCCGCTGCTTTTCTGGGGGCTGCCCGCCGGCATCTGTGTGCTGGTGACACCTCGGAAACAACGAATTGGAGATATGGTCGCCAATACATATGTAGTTAAGGTACGGGATTTGGGGAAGGTAGGCAGAAAGAAAAACGGAATTATTGCAGGAGCAATCATCCTGATGACGATCGCTTCGATTGTCTTGGCTGTATCCTTAATTTCTACGCTCATTACTCAAATCGTGAAGCCAGAGGTATTTATCAGTAAGGATAACCAGTTTGCGATTACGGCTCCGTGGAATTGGTCACGAGATAATGGGATTAATGAGGAAGCGGATATTTCCATTAAAAATGAATTTACCGATAGATATTTGATTGTATTGTCTGAACCGAAAAGCGACTTTGACAGCAGTATGACCCTTCAAGAATATAAAGGGATTATTGAAGACCATTTGGTGTCAGAAATTACGGACCCCGAATTGGGGCTGGCCTCCGACAGGGTGGTGAATGGATACCCAGCCATTGAATTCACCCTAAAAGGAGAAGTAGACGGGATTCCGATCATGTATAATGTGACCACGATTGAAACGCCTTCGCATTATCATCAAGTGCTTGCTTGGACCTACGCTTCCCGATACGGTCGAGCCCAGCAAGAGCTGCGCAAGATTAGAGATAGTTTCCGTGAAATGAACATGATGTAACGTGAACATGAAGCTGCTACTATATTCGAAGTTATTAGGGTAAACAAAAAAAGCAGATAGCTAGCAGATAGCTCATAGGAGCATCTGCTTTTTTTTTATTTAAGCTGAATTTAAAAGATGAACATCAAAAACGGAGCAGGCGGAATAGTGCTGTACAAGCAAAGCGGTGGCGATGGGAAGCGCTATCCGCCTGCGTAGTGGCGTTATCGTAGATTTATATAGATCATTTGGTCATACAATAGAATGTCTGATCACTCGTAATCCAGCCACTTTCGCCACCTTGCCTTGTGGATGGGCTTTGAATTGAATTGTCACTTCATTTTTGTGGCTCGTCACAGACAGAGGCAACTCATAGGCAAACGTCTCGAATTTATTCATTTCCTCGGATTCCAGCTTGCCTTCTCCCAAATTATGACCATCTGCGATGATGTCAAAGTCACGATGAGAGCGGTCGGAGTCCTTCAGATAGGTCACTGCTAATTGGACAGGCTCATCAGGGAGCACCTTCATGACAAAAGAGAACCAGCCCCCAGGCCATGTATCGCGATATTTGCGGTTATAGATGGACCCCAAGCCTACATGTTCGCCAGTAAAGGCATGATCCCGTTCAGGCTGCATTTCGGCAGGCTGCACAACATCCACTGTACGTCGTTCCAGTTCCAGCTGGTACGCTAACGCGGTACGGTATTCTGCCTCTGTTGATGTCCACTCCTCCTTGGAAAAGAGATCCCAATAAACGGTATAAGAACGATCATATATCTGATAAAACGGACGAAGCTGCAACTCTCCGATATAACCCAGGTCGCTTAGATGGAATGTATTCGGCTCGATCCTGTCAGCAGTCAGCTTGGTTGCCAAGGAATCAGCCGATCCGATCAGAACAGATGCCAGCAGACGTTCCTCGTTGGACTCCTGTTCAACAGGACCCAGATCTCCAGCCAGCACAAGTGGACCGTACATGAAGGCAATTCGTCGCGGATTATCTGGCATTTCCTCAACTCTTACTGTCATAGGAATATCGTACTCGACCGTATCTCCATCGTTCCATTCCCGTTCAATTACAATATAGCTGGTAGGACATGCCTCTGCGGCATACTCTTCCCCGTTGATCTTAATCATCATGCCCTGCTCCGCCCAGTGTGGGCATCTTAGTTTGATCATGAAGAACTTGGGCTCCTTGCTTATGACACGCAGCGTTCCTCGCCCATTTTGCGGAAAGAGAGTTTCTTGTTGGAGCTGTACATCCATTTCATCCCACGTCACAGTAGAAGGGACATATTGGTTAACATAGATTGTATTTGCTGTGTGAAAATAAATCGCGGTGCCGTACATAGAGTGACTCTCCATACCGGACCCGACACAGCATGTAAAATCCTCATATTGAGAATTGAA
Organism: Paenibacillus sp. ALE2; assembly: GCF_054113385.1. NCBI lineage: Bacteria > Bacillati > Bacillota > Bacilli > Caryophanales > Paenibacillaceae > Paenibacillus > Paenibacillus sp. ALE2. The sequence goes on along the minus strand of NZ_CM134213.1, from coordinate 1,287,145 downwards.
GGACTTGTGTCCACCCATCTCCAGCGATACAAAATAGCACACCCGTCCATCTACAGGCTGTTGTGAAGCCAGAATATGATTAAACATTGCTCGTTCATAGTAATCAGCATAAGCTGCATACGCGTCCCATTCGAACATATGTCTTGTTAATTTCAGCATATTGTAGGTGTTGCAGGTTTCACAGGTGCCTTCACCCAAACGATCATTCAGCTTGCCAGGTTCACCAAAATGTTCATTATAGCTATTGCCGCCGATTACGTAGGAATGCTTATGAACCACCCGATCCCAGAAAAAGCGGGAGAGGTCCGCATATAGAGGTTTGCCTGTCACTTCGAACTGCCGTGCTGCACCAATGATCTTAGGAATTTGCGTATTAGCATGTCGTCCTGCCAGCGTATCGCGGCTGTCTGCCAGATCATTCAGCACTTCTCCATGATAAAAGCGTTCCGCCAGATTCAGAAAGCGTATCTCTCCAGAATGTTCCGCCAGATCGGTTAGCACCTCGTTCATGCCGCCAAACTCGCAATGGAGCACCTGTTGCACCTGTTCATCGCTCAGTCCTTGGAATACATCCTCCAGCCAGTCGCCGAGTTTGATTTCCATCGCTAATGCTTTGGGATGATGAGCGAGCAGGTGGACATCACGCAAGCCTGCAAAGAGCTTGTGCATCGTATATAGCGGTACCCAGCCTCCGTTAAGGTCAAAGCCCTGGGAACGAATATCTCCGGCTTTGACCTCTTCAAAAATCTCTTTCCCGCGCGGAATACCGGAAATGTATCCGTTTCCATGACTGTTTTGGCATATTTCCAACTCGTCGATCACATAGTTTGCTCGCTCCAGCAGTCTTTTGTTACCTGTTGAGGCAAACATCAGTGCACAGCCAGACAGGTAGTGACCAAGTGTATGTCCACTGATGCCGCGTGCTTCCCAGCCTTCATAATGAGCCGCTTTGGGTTCCAAGCCCGCATATTCACGAAAACGTGACAATAAACGGTCGGGTTCCAAACCCAGCAGATAGGTCGTATTCAGTTCCATAGCGTGGTAAAGTGGGCCGGAATCAATGCTTACTTTATGCAAGTCAAAAGCTTGTGCTTTCAAAATCATCGCTCCTTAGCTAAGATGAAAGTGTATATTTCTCCACTACATTAGCACTGCAACCGCGGTATGTCAGTAGCTTAACCATACAATGGGTGGACAAATCCGAACATGAATCTAAAGAGGCGATAACATGACCTATCTGAAAGTAAATGTAGATACTCCGATCCAACTAATCTCGGCAGGCGAGTTTGTTTCCGAGGTGCCATGGAAGCATATGAGCCGTTCCATTGAGAACTTTGAGTTGATCCTGGGTGTCCAAGAAACGGTATATATACGGGAGGAACAGGAGGATTTTGAAATAGGGGAAGGAGATATTCTATTGCTGTACCCTGGTCGTACGCACCGAGGATACCGGGAATCATTGCCGGGGGTTAAATTTTATTGGTTTCATTTCGATATGCCTGCGACCCCGAATGTATTATCTATTGAGGAAATGAAGCAGGAAACAAGTGCTATGGATGGGCTTTTGCAGCGTCATGGCGTGATGCGGGATATCTATTTACCGCAAAGTGTACAGGCAGATAATGGAGATCGGATTCATATTATTGTCAATCAAATTTTGCATGTCGCCAACTCACACTATCTTACATATCACAGTGCTAACTATTTGTTCACCTCACTGCTGATTGAGATATCTGAACTGGCCCTCAGTCGCTTGATCTCCAATCCTGTCCATTCACAGGGGAATGTGAGTATGAACAAGATTATCGAGTGGACTCGAATTCATGCTGAGGAACCGCTGACCGTGACCGATCTGGCTCGGAAGTTCAATTACAACAAGGATTATATATCTCGTTTATTCAAGCAAAATACGGGCATGCGCCCCTTGGAGTTCATTCACAGTATTCGAATCAACAAAGCGAAGGAATTGATTTCCCGTACAGATATGAGCATTAAGCAGGTTGCGGAGGAAGCGGGATACACGGATGAGAAGTATTTTATGCGATTGTTCAAAAAGCGAGTCCATATGACTCCCTCGCAATACCGGAATGCCTATCACAAAACATTTATGAACAATGTCTAGTCCATTTCCGCTTGGATCGGGAAATTTTATAGATAAAACATGGAGGAAGAGTCGGCTAAAATAAACTTGTAAGCGTTTCACTTATAGATAGAGGGGAGGAGAGACATCCACCATGATTACTAGAGAACAGATTTATTTGGATGAGAAGCTGGAGACCAAATCGGCTGTGTTTGAGTTTATTGCTCAAGAGGCTGAAAAGCTGGGTGTCACCGTCCATAGGGAGCAAATGGTGCAGGATTTATGGGAGAGGGAAAAGGTATATTCGACAGGGCTTCAGGACCAGTTTGCCATCCCTCATACGCAAAGCGAGGTGGTCACCAGACCGGCAGTCCTCGTCATCCGATTGAAACATAGCATTGACTGGGACTCTCATGATGGCAAGCCTGTCCAGTATATTTTTAGTATTTTAGTGCCTAAAGGGTCTGTGGATGTATCCCATTTACAAATTATTTCCTCGCTCGCAACCCTGCTTTTAGAAGATTCCTTCAAAGAGGCGGTAGCGGACGCGAATAGTAGCGGCGATGTGTATCATTTGCTGGAACAGTATACAGAAGGGTTGGTGTCATAATGAAAATTGTAGGCGTTACATCGTGTATTGCAGGGTTGGCTCATACTCCAATGGCGGCCAAAGCGCTGGAAAAAGCAGCAGCACAGCTCGGTCACCATATTAAAGTGGAACAGCAGGGTGCGCTGGGCCAAGTGAACAAGCTTACAGAGGAAGACATTGCAGCGGCGGATTTTGTATTGATTGCTTCGGATCAGACGGTGAAGGATGCGGAGCGGTTTGAAGATAAAAAAATCGTTCGCGTTAAAATCGGCCATGCGGTCAACAATGCGGAAGCGGTACTCACCAAAGCGGTGGAAGCGATCTCTGCTCAAAAATAAGGTTAGGAAGGCAACACGGAGAATCAGCAGCGTAGCTGACTTACATGTTATCCGATTGTCCGATGAGCCTTTGAATTAACAGTAGTATTCATGATGGGGGAGAACACGATGAAAAAATGGCTCGGTGAAGCTAAAAAGCATCTGATGACAGGCATTTCTTATTTGCTTCCAGTTATTATTGCAGGCTCCTTGATTGTTGCCGTGTGTAAAATTATCGGTCTGACCATGGGGGTCACCGACTTTGGCCCATATGCTGACAAAAGTGGTTTTCTTCATATTTTATACTTAGTTGAAAATGTAGGTTGGCGCGGAATTGGACTGCTAAACATGGTTCTGGCTGGGTATATCGCCTATTCGATTGCTGACAAGCCTGCACTTGCTGCAGGGCTGATCGGCGGTGTGCTGGCGCAGGAAACAAATGCGGGCTTTCTAGGCGCTCTTGTTGCAGGTTTTTTTGCGGGGTATGTCACCCTCTGGGTGAAAAACAGAGTGAAAATTACAGGCCCAGCCGCTGGTTCTGTTCCGCTGATTATTTTGCCGCTCATTACGGTAGGCTTAACCGGGATTCTCATGTCCGTCATTCTGGGTGGGCCGCTGAGCGCGATTAATGAAGGACTGGTCAACTGGATTAAGCATATGAGTGAGAGCGGAACCAGCACCCTGGTGCTTGCCTTGATTTTGGGGGCTATGATCGGGTTCGACCTTGGGGGCCCTGTTAATAAAGCAGCCTGGATGGCGGGAAATGCGTTATTCCTGTCGGGCGTGTATTTACCCAATATTTTCGTAAATATTGCGATCTGTATTCCACCTCTGGGCTATGGAATTGCAACTCTAATTTTGAAAAAACGCTTTTCCAAAACGTATCGGGAAGCTGGAAAGGGCTCTGTGATCATGGGCATTATCGGAATTACAGAAGGGGCTATCCCGTTTACACTGCGTAATCCTGCCAAGCTGATTCCAATAAACATGATTGCCTGCGCAGCAGGTGCAGCATTGACAGCTTTGCTAGGCGCACATGTCATCATGCCTCCAATTGGCGGTTTGTATGGCGCGATATCCGTCGGTACTCCGTTTGCATATCTGGCTGGAGGGATTACAGGCGCATTGATCATTGTAGCTGGAACCTTGCTCGTCAACTTCCGTGAGGAAGAGCAGCAGGCTGAAGCGAAAGAGGCATCTGTTAAGAAAAATGGAGAAGACATAGAACTCGTATTTGACTAAATATCACTAGACAGAAGATAGATGGAGGGAGAACGAGATATGAGCCGTACAAAAGTGCATGTCATACCCCATACTCATTGGGACCGGGAATGGTATTTTACTACTTCCAGATCGAAAGTCTACTTGGTGAAGCATGTGAAAGAAGTATTAGATGCGTTGGAAAACGGGGACGGTTTTAAATACTATCTTTTGGATGCTCAAGGGTCATTGCTCGACGACTATACCCGCTGGTGCCCGGAAGATGAAGAGCGCATTCGCCGCCTAGTAAGCGATAAGCGTCTGATGACTGGACCGTGGTATACGCAGACCGACCAATTGGTGATTTCCGGAGAATCTATTGTACGTAACCTGTATTACGGTATGGAAACCGCACAGAAATACGGTCATGCCATGGAGGTCGGATATGTGCCGGATGCCTTCGGTCAATCGGCGCAGATGCCACAGATTTATCAGGAGTTTGGTATTCGACATTTTCTGTTCTGGCGCGGGGTAGCAGATAACACCAATCCGAAAACCGAGTTTTTGTGGAAAGGGTCGGATGGCAGTCAGGTGTTTGCGGTACAGATGCCGTTTGGCTACTACTATGGTGGCAATATTCCAGAGGAAGCGGGAGAACTTGAGGCGTATCTCGACAGTCAGATCGGTGCACTGGAGGAAAAAGCGTCCACTCGCCATGTTTATTTTCCCAACGGCTTCGATCAGGCGCCGATCCGCCTGAACTTGCCAGAGCTGATTCGCACGTTCAATGAGCTGGACCCGAAACGAGAATATGTGATGAATGAGCCGGAACGTTTCCTTGAAGAGATTGAAAAAGACAGCAGTGATCTTCCTGTACTGGAAGGAGAGCTTATGGAAGCCAAGCATATGCGTATTCATAAGTCGATTTTTTCCACACGGGCCGACCTTAAGCAGCAAAATAATGAGATTGAAAACTTAATCGTGAATACGCTGGAGCCTGTACTGTCGATCAGTCATGCACTTGGACATGAATATCCACATCATATCGTGAAGGATATATGGAAGCTGTTGTTTGAAAATGCGGCTCACGACAGCATTGGTGGCTGCAATAGTGATACGACGAACCGAGATGTGGCCTTTCGTTACAAACAGGCGCGCGATATCGCGGAGAATTTATTAGAGCTGCACAAGCGAATGATCGCGTCGAAGATTAAGCAGGAGGAGACTTTTGCCTTCACCGTCTTTAATACGTTGCCTTATCCGCGCAAGGGAGTGACGGAGATTGAAGCTTACTTGCCGGAAGGAAGCTTTGTCATTCGGGATACGAAGGGTCAGCAGCTTCCATATACGATTACCGAGAAAGTGGAACAAACCGACTACGTGCTTGGTCAGCATATTGATCTGAACCCGAGCAAAAAGGTGTACCTGCCTGAACGTGTGTTTCGTGCCAAGCTGTTAGTGGAGCTTCAGGAAGTCCCTGCTATGGGGTATACACAAATCGTGTTTGATTTCAGTTCGACTGGGGATGCGATAGCAGAACGCAGCAACGGAGACTGTATTGAAAATGAATTTTTTACGATATCTGTACAGGAGAACGGGGCATTAAGCATTACGGATAAAGTCTCGGGACGTGTGTACGTGGATCAAATGGTGTTCGAGGAAAATGGAGATGACGGAGATTCCTACAACTATTCTCCGCCGGAACGAGACCTTACGGTATCTTCACTGGGTGCTGATGTGGAGACGATAACATCCAAAGGTCCGGTAGCCGAAGATCTGTCCCTTCGGATGAAGCTGAAGGTTCCGTATGACTTAAATGAGCGTTTCGCTGCTCTGACTTCGGCTGAGTTGCCACTACAGGCATCGGTCTCGCTACGTAAAGGTGAACGTCTGATACGTTTCTCCGTAAATGTCGACAATCGGGTATTGAGTCACCGTCTGCGGGTGCTATTTGATACCGGGATTGCCTCCAAGCTATCCATTGCAGATCAGCCGTTCGGCGTCATTGCCCGTCCAACTACGCTGGAGGAAGCAAAGGTATGGGAACGGGAGCAGTGGACGGAGAAGCCGATCACCATAGAGGCGATGCAAAGCTATGTTGCGTTAAACGATGGCTCACGTGGAGTAGCGGTGCTGACCGAAGGGGTAAGAGAATATGAAATCATAGGCCCTGAACATGATACAATAGCGCTGACGTTATTCCGTACTTTTGGATATATGGGTAAGGAGAATCTGCTATATCGCCCAGGTCGTGCCTCGGGAGAAAAGATCGTAGAAACGCCGGACGCACAGCTGCTAGGTGAGCTTTCGTTTACGTTTGCTCTACATGTCCACGAGTCTGGGTTTGATGAGGCGGACATCGCTCGAGCAGCGAAGGAATATTTAACGCCGTTGTCCAGTTATCAGCTGTCTGATTTTCTCAACGGTCGCTTAATATTTGCCTTCCGTGACGAAGAGCGAATATTCGAGCAAAACTACAGCTTGTTATCATTTAGCGAGCCTTCCAACGTCATCTTAAGTGCATTCAAGAAAGCAGAACATAGCGATGGGTATGTCGTTCGTGTGTTTAATCCTTATCTGAAGAAAGACGCAACTGCACGTATCACATATGGTGGATCAGCCCACTACGAGTTGGTTTCGCTGGATGAGCGCTCCAAGGGGGAGACACTGGTTGCATCCGCTTCGGAGGGTGCACAGTTGCCGGAATTGCAGCATTGCAAGTTGCTGACAGTACTGGTAACCCCGGAAATAAAGTAACGTGAAAGTAAAATACGGTTTATCGGAAAGGAGGTCTTAATCTACATGATTTTTCCCTACAAACGCTTGAAAAAGCTGTACCAGCTCATTAGTGGAAATGATCAAGGCTGGTCTTGGACCACCAAGGCGCTCGCTGAGCGGCTGGAGGTCACAGAACGGACAGTCCGCGACGACCTCAAGAAGCTGGATAGTATGCTGAATGAATATGGAGCACACTTGGAATCCAAAAGGGGCAGCGGCTATACGATCAGGATTGATGATCACGAAAAATACCATTTTTTCGCGGATGAAAGTCAGGAAGAAACAGAAGTAGGTCAGCGCCTGCCAGAGGCTCCAGAAGAACGCATACGATATGAGCTGTTCAAGCTGCTGAATGCGGGGGAATACGTGAAGATGGAGGGCCTCGCCGATGAGCTGTATATTAGCCGGGCAACAATGAATAATGATTCTAAAATCATTCGTCAGATTCTGGAGGATTATAGCCTCACCCTGCGCACCAAGCCAGGACATGGTGTGAAGGTGGTAGGGGAAGAAAAGAATATTCGTTACTGTCTGGCTGAATATGCCGATATCCGCGATGAAGAGGGGCAACGCAGCGGCATGCCCTTGGAGCAACAACAGCTGTTTCAAGGATTAGATCTCTCGCAGATCCGCACAATTATTCTAAAGCATTTGCGGAGCGTGGGGACCAAAATGGCTGATTTGGCCCTGAAAGACCTTATTACTCATCTGGCGGTCATGGTGCTGCGGGTGAAGGAAGGACATGGGATAGAACGCTTTGAGGCAGTGGTGGGCAGTCAGCGGGATATTGAATTGGCTACCACCATTATGAGGGAAATGGAAGAGGTATTTGGCATCATCTGCCCTGAAGGAGAACTGGATTATGTTCTGCTGCATATTGTCAGCAAAAAGATGACCGAAACCGAGTGGGAGCGTCTTCAGTCTGACCGTCTCTTCTTGACAGTGCACGGGATGCTGACGTTTGTCTATGAACGCTTCACCTATGACTTGCGTGACGATGAACGGTTATCCCGGGATTTATTTGTACATTTGAAGCCAATGCTGATCCGGCTGGAGCATGGCATGAACATGCGCAATCCGCTGCTTGGACATATCCGCAAGTATTATCCGCTTGCTTATGAAATCACAGTAGGCGCAGTAAAAGAACTGCAAAAATCGTTTCCATTCGACATCAATGATAACGAGATCGGTTATTTGGCACTTCATATCGGAGCTGCACTGGAACGTAAATACCATATTCCTCATCGGCGTCGCAAAACCGTGTTGCTGGTGTGCGGCTCCGGCTACGGAACCGCCCGTATTCTGGAATCCAGGCTGCGTTCGCTGTTTGCTGAGCTGGATGTATCCCGTGTGGTTTCCCTTCGGGAATACGAGGAAATGTCCACCGTCGATGAGGACCTGGTCGTTTCGACCATTCATTTGCAGCAACGTAAGGATAAGCCTTCGGCAGTAATCAGCCCGATTCCTTCGGAACGGGATATGGAGACAATGACGCGGATGATACGTGCCAGCGATGAGGAACAGGAGACATCACTGCTGCGGTATTTTGACAAGGAATGGTTTATGACTCGCTCCGATCAGCCGAGCAAAGATACCCTGATTGAAGAAATGAGCGGTATTTTAAAGCAAAAAGGAGTGGTGACCGACAAGTTTTTGCCAGCAGTCAAAGAAAGAGAGAAGCTGGGTTCTACTGCGCTGGATCGAGGGATGGCCATTCCCCATCCTCTGGAGCTAAGTTCTAACCGAACAGTCGTAAGTGTGTGCTTGCTGGAAAATCCGATCCAATGGGACGCTAACCATGAGGTTCACGTAGTATTCCTGCTCTCAATCTGCAAAGAGGACTATGAGCAGGCCATGGGAATTTATGATTTATTTGTAGAACTGATCCGGCAGGAGGAAACGCTTGAACGATTAAAGCATTGTCATTCCTTTGATGCCTTTATGCTAATCGCCCGTCAGGTGCTCGCAGTCAAGAGTAATGATTTTTATTAAGGGTGACCATATTATCTACTCTCATATGGAACGGAAGAAGAGATCCTAAGGGTCTCTTTTTAGTATTCTACGTCCTTATATCTGCTAGAGAAATAGCTTGTCAGACTGTAATTTGGTAATCTTATGTAAGACTTGTATGGGGAATATATTTATATTATTTCATTCAAAAGGGGCGAGTGAGATGCTGAAATCACCATTAAAGGAAGAACTAACTCGAATACTCGAAGAGCATTCACTTGATGATGAATTAAAAGAAGAGCTCTATCAGGAAGCCGAAGCTACGATACAATTTCATCTAGAGCATGAGGAAAACTATGAACATGTTGGAAATAGTCGGATCGCCGGCTATCCAGATTTGCCGCCTTCGATCGAGTGGCCGTGTAATTCAGACGGAGAATATTATACGTTTATTGCTCAGATCAATCTAAGTGAGTTGCCTTTTTCACCATTTGAGGGATTGCCTCATCAGGGCATACTATACTTTTTTCTTGGGCTGGATGAGCCAGCTTATGATATTGAGCATAAAATCTTTTACTATAACGGCGATAGCAGCGCTTTGCAGAAAACTTTGCCGCCGAATGGGAAGGTTGAAGTATGTGCCGAGAACAGGGATTTCACCGCGTATGCAATTTCCTTTCATCCGATCCTGACACTACCCTCGGAGGGTGAACTAGGAGATATTCTTGTAGATCAGTACGAAGAGCTTTATGAGCTTCTATATGAACATAGCGACACGGTGTGGGGACAGCATCAGTCTTTTGCCGGGAATACTCGTCGGGATGCTTATCTGTGCCGAAACGGGCTAGAGGGTCTTCTATTTAACTGGCATAAGAGTGAGAGTCAGATCCACCAGGAAGCCGAGCAAGCTATGCATAGGGGAGGTACGGAGTATGCGGAGCAGTTACGATCCAAAGTGCTGCCTCAGCTGCAAGAATACCAGGCCAACCGGAAAAAGCACGATCAAGCTTCAGAAAATTGGCATGTTCTGCTCTCTGTATCATCCTTGAATGAGGTCGGTATGTGCTGGTGGGACGCAGGGTATTTGGAGTTTTTTATAGATCAAAGGGATTTGAAAAACCTTGATTTTACGCGAACGTATGTTAATCTGGCAACGAGCTAGCCGGGGCGCCAGACTCATGTTTATGATGAAGGCTAAAGGCCGGGGTTAGAGCAGGGTGCTTTTTGTTTGATAAAAAGTAGTGAATTGAGCATATGGCACAGTAGTTTTGTTTTGCCTGACCGTTGGGAATTGAACGATTAATCAAAGGTGGTCCTATATAGGACTGCCTTTTTTAGATGTAAATGAACGATTGTACTCTGTTATTAGTCTTATAGATGAGACCGCAACAAGGGGGGGACACACATATGACTGATCGAGAGCTATTTGAACTATATAAGGAACAGATATATTATTTTTGCTATTATCTGATGCAAAATCAAGCAGATGCGGAAGATGTTTGCCAAGAGGTATTTGTCAAAGCAATCTTGGCCGACAGGTCAAAGGTACAAGATCTCAAATCATGGATTTTACGAATTGCTTCCAATGAGTGCAGCAATGTGCTTAGAAGGCGAAAGACTGGGCTGATGAAGGAAATACGAACTTTTTTATTGTCACGCCCTCATTCATTTAATCCGGTGGAAGAGAGCTTATATCATCGAGAAACTCAGACAGAGCTACACAAGCTATATAACAAGCTTCCAGATAAAATTCGAATGGTCGTGATCCTTCGTTATGTAAACGAATTGACTGTGCCGGAAATATCTAGAGTTACAAATATACCCGAAGGAACAGCTAAATCCAGATTAAATCGGGGGCTTAAACTGCTAAAAAAAATGGTGGTATCTCAAGTAAAGGAGATGAATAGCAGTGAGTCGGTATTTTGAAAAAGAACAGCATATTCCTCAACCTGAATATGATGCAATGTGGGTGAATATAGAACAGGAAGCAGCCAGACGAAAAGAAACTCTGCAACAGTCAGAGGAAGCACCTACACCTAGAACAAAAATTGTTCCTGTGAGTATCGTATTCTCATGTTTTTTACTCGTTGCCATCCCTGTATTCGCTAGTGTAACTATTAATTGGGATGAAATAGGCGGACGTAGTGTAACCAATGCGCTAAATAATGGTATTGGCCAGCGGTATGATCTAAAAGCAACCAATGCAGGCATTACGATGAATTTGAATGGTGTTGTAACAGATGGCGAAAAAATGAAAATGCTTATCTCTCTGGATTCAGGAATCGATCCAACCAGTTATATTGGGTTTGCTATAGAGAACACTATGGTAACTAGCAATTCTAATAACAAGGAACGAGCACACGGATATTTAAATTACGATCCTAAAAGCCAGAAACTCCTTGGTATTTATGAAACTGTTGATACATTAAAAGATCGGAAACAAGATTACACACTTGAGGCACAGAATCTAATTTTTTATCGTAACCAGGACATTCCTCTAAAGACGGATCATCAAGCCGGGGATACACTTGTTACGGGGACCAAGCAGTATCCTAACATTTATATAGAATCCGTTCGACAAACCAACAACAAGACTGTTGTCCGCTTTAGAGTTGCTACAGCTCCATCGGATTTAGGACGTGGGAACCCGCATTTAGTAATGAAAGTGGGCGACAAAGAAATAGACGCAATCCCCACCATTCTACCTAGCGACAGCCCAGACTTGCATATTGAGCAGGTATTCAACATGACTGCACAAGATTGGAGTAAGGCAAACCTCCATTTTAGTTACATTGAGGAAGCAAAACGAATTGAGGGCACCTGGAAGTTCGAATTTGAAGCGGATGGGAAAAAAGCAAGTGAAGCAATTTATTCTAAGAAGTTGCATAGCAGCACTGAATTCCAAAATAATACAGGCGCTACCCTAGACCAACTGATTGTTACCCCCTTGGATATTGAAATTCTAGTAACAGAGCGTGATTCACTTAAAAAAGGAAATGTTCATTATAAAACAGTTCAACTGGTTATAGGTGATAAAAAAATTAGCGGTGGTCGGAATATTAAAGGAGTTGATCCTGAAAGTTATCAACACTTATATCAGTTTGAATCTCCAGAATGGTATAAGGACTGGTCTGATGTTCCAATGAAACTTATATTGAAAGATGCTGTCATTGAGAAACGTGATACGTCTAAGAATTGGGTCACTCTTCATAAACCTAAAGAAGAGAAACAGTTCGCTGGCCTTAAAGCGGACGGTTATCAAATTGATTTTGCATACTATACAGAGGGAAAAGATTTGATTGTCGAATCGAAATCCGGTTCCCCTGGCTTCAAAGGTGTCAGCCAAACAACGATGCGAATTAACGGCAAAGAAGTAATACCTGAGATCATTGCGAAGGGTATGGTATCCACAGGCGTTAATGTTGATCGTTATAAAGATATTAAATTAGACGGAAGCTTGGAACTAAATCCTGGCATCTACAAGTACAGTGATCCTGGACGTGATATTGAAGTTGTTTTGAAATAGATAGGGCGTTCGCCGCCTATTCTACAGATACGTAAATATAAAAGCCCTTCCGGCTTTCCATGAGGGAAGCAGCGGAAGGGCTTTTGTTATATATACTTGCCTATGGGGGGAGTTTATTTATATCCGCTGCACGGTGAACTCGAATTCCAGCTTTTGATCGGCTGGAATTTGATATTCCTCATGTACTGGAGCACCCCAGCTGTCGTCGCCGCCTACGCCCATTTGCTTGCCAGCTACGGTGACAACGGTGTAATACACGTTCGGTAACTCATACACATGGTATGCACTTTCCAGCTCGAACGCTGTATACGGCGAAATATTGCATTCCACCGGCGCGGTGGCAGGTGCGGTAATGCGGATGCCCCGCTGGGAATCGTCAGTAATATCGACACGGCGCACGCCTGTACGATTGCCGGATTCCTGTGGCACGACATACCCGGACACGTTATCCGCAGCTTCGTTGCGGAATACGCCAAGTCTAGCACCGAAGGCCCGGTCGATGTAATTCTCCTCTGGTCCCATCGCATACCAGTCCAGATGGCGGTAGTCCGCTGGAACCTTGAACGAAAGGGCAAAGATCGGCAGGTTAGGCAGTCCCGATACACCTTCATAGGTGGATTTTACGTTCAGACTGCCGTCCGCCAAGACGGTATAGGCTACCGTTACCTGTACGTCTGCATGAATGCTCAGCGTGTAGCGGAACGTAATGGTCACACGGTCTGCCTGCTCTTCCGTGACCTCGATACCCACACATTTACGCGTCAGACTTGCAGCGAACCAGCCACCAGCTTCAAAACCGAGTGCGGTTCCCCGATCATTGTCTGTGGTCGCCCGCCAGAACAACGGGGCAGGAGGCGTAGCGATCATCTCACGTCCCGCGTAGCGAAGTGAAGTCAGGCTGCCTACTCCTTTGGAGAACATGATGCTGAAATCTGTACCGTGAACGCCAATATTTACATCGCCATGCACCACTCGTAGGGCTCCACCTGTAGGAGCTTTCAGCGGATTTGGATTTTCCACAATGAAAATATGCTGTCCGAAGGCTACTTCATGCCCAGCCTCAGCCCAAATCGTCGCTTCCTTCAATACAAGCGCCGTGTGAATGACATATTCCCCAGGCTTCCCGTCTGTGCTTGGGAACGTCAATGGAATATAGGCTTCGGTCTGAGCCGCCACATCCACATGACTCACATTTCGCGTGATCTCTTGACCTTCATGCAACAGGCTGTATACCAGCTCATAGTCCCCTGTTCCCTCGAACAGGTTTTCGTTGCGAATGGTCACACCTTTGGTATCCGGGATGAGCTTCAGATTTTGATACAGGAATTTGACCTCCTGCATCTTTGGTGAAACCTTCCGGTCCGCATAGACAATTCCGTCCGTACAGAAGCCATAGTCTGTCGGACGGTCGTCAAAGTCGCCGCCGATCGCGAGATACTCGCGTCCGTAGCGATCTTTTTTCATGACCGCTTGGTCGATGTAATCCCAAATAAAACCGCCTTGATACAGCTCGTATTTGTTCTCTAGCTCGGTATACTTGTGCATGCCGCCCACGGAATTGCCCATCGCATGCATGTATTCGCAACTGATATATGGCTTTTGTGGATTGTCGTTCAGGTATTGCTCGATATCAGCGGGCTTGGCGTACATCCGGCTCTCCATATCGCTGGTATCATCGTACGTACGATTGTGAAACACGCCTTCGTAATGTACCAGACGGCTCGGATCGGTGGACCGGAAATAGTTAGCGACATTGCGTAGCACTTCGCCTGCATACGACTCATTTCCGCAGGACCAGATCAGAATGGATGCATGGTTTTTGTCCCGTTCCAGCATGGAAATGGCGCGATCCATAACGATATCCTGCCACTCAGGCAGATTGGCCGGAATATTCCATGAAGGCTCGACCGCGCCGAGTTTTTGCCAGGAACCGTGTGTTTCCAGGTTCATTTCGTCAATCACGTATATCCCGTACTCATCGCACAGCTCATACCACAGTGTCTGATTCGGATAATGAGAGGTACGTACAGCGTTCATATTGTTCTGCTTGAGTGTCCGAATATCCCACAGCATATCTTCAAGGGAAATTGCACGCCCGGTACGAGCGTTAAATTCATGACGGTTCACGCCCTTGAATACAATGCGCTTGCCATTCAGATGCATGACCTTGTTCACCATCTCGAATTTGCGGAAACCAACCTTTTGTGGGATCACCTCGACGAGTGTTCCATCGGCATCATAAATTTGAATGAACAACGTGTACAAATAAGGCCTTTCCGCGCTCCAGCGCTCTACTTGCTCCAAAGTTGCTGACAGCGAGGCGATGCCATCTGTAAAGTCAGCTTTCAAAGAAGCTACTATATGTCCGGTGGCATCCTTCACATCGACAGTTGTATGGGCTGTTGCTGGTTGCTCCAAAGTCAGTTTCAATTCCAGCAGGCCCTGCGTGTAGGTAGCATCCAGGTCCGCCTTGGCATGCAGGTCGCGTACGTGAACAGTAGGGATCGTGTACAAATATACGTCTCTGAAAATGCCGGAAAAACGCCAAAAATCCTGATCCTCCAGCCAAGCTCCCGTACTTCTTTGATATACCTCTACCGCCAGCTTGTTTTCGCCAGCTTGCAGGTAGGGTGTCAGTTCAAAATCAGACGGTGTAAAGCTGTCCTCGCTGTAACCGACAAATTGTCCGTTCAGCCATACATAGAAAGCCGACTCAACACCTTGAAAAGAAATGAACACAGGCTGCGCGTCAGAAGCCATATTTTCAGGCAAAACAAAGCTTTTGATATAGCTACCGACCGGATTGTGGTCTTGTGGAATATGAGGTGGACGAACGTCCGAATGTCCGTCCCACGGGTACATCGTATTGGCGTACTGCATTTGACCGAAGCCTTGCGTCTGAATATGACCCGGCACCTGAATATCGCTCCAGCCGCTATACTCAAAGTCAGGGGCATAGAATTCTGCTGGGCGAGTAGCTGGATTCGTCGCATAGTTGAACTTCCAGCTCCCATTCAGGCTGTGACGCCAGGCCATATCGGCCTGGTGCTCTGCTTCCTGAAGCGTGGCGTAATATTTATGATCGGAATAGGCAGGCAAGCGATTTACCGCGAATTTGGTCACATCGGTGAGCCAGTCCAGACTAGGGGTATGAATGGTCAAGGCGAACACTCCTTATTTTTAAATTGAATGAAGACCGTATACAGAAATCTATTATTTTACCGAGCCGACCATACCTGCGACAAAGTGCTTCTGCATCAGGAAGAATACCAGTGCAGTCGGCAATGTGGACAGGACAATGGCGATCATAATAACGCCGTAGTCCGGTGCATAGCTGGAGCCGAGGTTCGAGATCAACAGCGGGATGGTTTGATTTTCTGGCGTTTGCAGTACAATCAGAGGCCAGAGGTAGTTGTTCCAGCTGGACATGAACGTGATAATTGCGGCAGCGGCATAGGTTGTTTTCATCGTAGGCATATACACCCGGAAGAACAGACCCAGCTCGGATAATCCATCCATCCGGCCAGCTTCCAGCAGATCCTTGGGAAACATCTTGGTGCTTTGACGGAAAAAGAAGATCAGGAACGCCGTAGTTACGGTCGGAATAACGACAGAAGAGAGCGTATCAATGCCGATCCACGGTATCACATTAGAAATGCTGCCGAACATCCGGTAAAGCGGGATCATGATTGCCGCAAACGGAATCATCATTGACATCAGCAGGATATTGAAGACAACGTCTTTCGCTTTACTTCTGTAAATTTCAAAGCCATAACCAGCCAGTGATGCAATGAGCATCGCCAGCAACGTCGTTGAGATGGAAACCTTTGCAGAATTGCTTAGTGCTGTAACGATGTCTACTTGTTCGAGCAGATTGTGCATGTTATCCATCAGATGGGAGCCTGGCAGAAGCTTGCCTTTGGTCACATCGACTGACAGGTTCGTGGAGCTGGATAGCATCCACAGGAACGGGAAAATCGAAATGAATGACACAAGAATCAGAAAGGCGTACGTAAATGCTCTTTTTGTTTTCATCATTTTTTCTCACCTGCCACTTTAAACTGGATAATCGACAAGATAATGATCATAATGACGATGGAATAAGATACGGTCGCCGCATAACCAAAGTCGGATGAATACTTGAATGACAGATTATAAATATATTGCGAAATGGAAGATGTCGCGTTACCTGGTCCACCTTTGGTAATATTCATGATTTCATCGAAGAGCTGAAGTGTACCAATCGTCGATGTAATCGAGGTGAACAGGATAATCGGCTTAAGCAGTGGAACGGTAATGCTGAAAAACTGCCGGATCGGGGAAGCTCCGTCAATACGGGCCGCTTCGTAGATGGAACTGTCAATGTTCTGAAGACCCGACAGGTAAAAGATCATGTTGTACCCGGTCCAGCGCCATGTGATCGCGATAATAATCGTTACTTTGGCCCAGAAAGGATCTGTAATCCATTGGATTGGCGTGCCAATCACGTGCAGGTTCAGCAACAAGGAGTTTACCAAACCGTCAGCCGAGAACAGATACTTGAAAACAACCGAATAGGCTACAAGGGATGTGATACACGGCAAGAAGATGGCGGTGCGGAAAAAGCCTTTGAATTTCAGGTTTTTATCATTCAACAATACGGAAATAAACAGGGCCAGAATGACCATTAAAGGTACCTGGAAAATTAAATAGATAAACGTATTCTTCACGGCGGTGATGAACATTTTATCAGTGAACAGACGCTTGTAGTTATCAATGCCGTTAAAGCTCAGATTAGACCCAGTACCCGTCTTAAAGGATAAGATTAGCGCCTGAATCATCGGATAGAAATAAAAGGCGGCAATCATGATCACTGCGATGGATATGAACAACCATCCTGTCATACCTGCTTTAAGACGTGTTGTAGTCATTTTGGGCGCGGCTGTCTTCATACCATGTCAACTCCCTATGCAGCAATAAAACCTTGAACTCGCAAGCCCAAGGTTTTAAGTGCTTATCGTTTTATTGTTTAGCCTTGGCTAGATGGACTGACTTATTTAAGCTGTGCTTCCGCTTGTCCTTGAGCGTCCTTCAGAACTGCATCTACATCTTTTCCGTTCAGGTAGTTTTGAATTTCAACAGTCATGATGTCCTCAATCGCATAAGTGTGCAGGCCATAATTGACTTTTGGAACTTGTTTAGTCCAATCAGCAAATTTCTTGTATACTTTGTCGCCACCGAAGTAAGCATCTTCCACGTCATAAGCTTTACCGCTGGAAGCTGCGTTCAATGAACCAACAATTCCGATTTTGCTCAGCATATCTTGATACAGCTCTGTATCTGAACCGAATGTTTCTTTCAGGAAATCAGCAGCCGTATCTTGACCGTCCGAGTTGAGGACATACCAGGAGCTGCCGCCGAGGCTGGAAGCATTCACGGATTCAGGTATATTTTTCAGTTTAGGGAAAGGAACAACAGCCCATTTACCGGATTGCGAAGCTTCTGCCTTAATCGAAGGTGTAATCCAGTTACCTGTAGGTACAGAAGCAACTGCACCGCTGTTGAATGCGGCCAAGAATTGACTCCAGTCGGCATTCATTTTAACAATGTTGGCATCGAACAAGGATTTGTACGTCAAGAGCGCTTCTTTCAGAGCTGGATTACCAGCCAGGTTTGGTGTTTTACCGTCTTCTTTCAGGTACCAAGAACCTGCAGTTTGGATCATGCCACGGATCAGACCGAGGTCATTCGGATCTTGAGTCAGCATATCTTTGCCTGTTTTTTGTTTTACAGCTTTACCGATTTCAATAAATTTGTCCCAATCAATATTGGTCAAGTCCGCTACTTTGTAGCCAGCTTGTTCCAGATAATCCGTTCTTACATACAATCCCATTACACCGGAGTCAAATGGAACTCCATATTGCTTGCCGTTGTAGCTGGTCGGCCCGATTTTATAATCAGCGAAGTCGGATGCTTTGATCGAATTAGTCATATCATGGAAAGAATCGGGATAGGCTTGCAGGAAGTTCTGTGCCCGGTAATCCTCAATTAAAACCACGTTCGGCAATCCTTTAGTAGAACCGGAGTTGAGGCCGGCATTCATTTTTTGTACGATATCGTTTTGAGCATATTCGACAATGTTTACGGTTACATCTGGATGTTTGGCAACATAGCGATCTTTTGCCAGCTTCAGGGCTGCGATGTTGAAGTTCGGGTCCCAAGCCCAGACTGTAATTTCTTTCTTGCCTGAATCTGTGGTCGTAGCTGCTTTCTCAGAATTGCTGGAGCATGCGGATAACAAGATCAAGCTTGCGATCAGCAGAAGGAAAGACATTTTTTTCATTTTGTTCAACCCCTACTTTTTTTATATGTTGCTAACCATGTAGAACTTTTTTGAAAGCGGTTACCTTGTTTATGAATTTAGTTTATCATCCTTGCTTTACTGGCAGTTAGGAATATCTTTATACAGATTGGTCTTATTATTATGATTTATCTAAAAAGGTACCGCTTACATTTGTGTTTTCTTTAGATTTATGTACTTTTTATAGATGGGACTAAAGATTTTCACGAAGCGCCACTGCGCGGCCGGATGGTGCTTCCCATCGCTGTTGTGCCTAGATGGCTAGCACCATTCCGCCCACTCCGTTCTTGTTCCACCTTTTTTGTTTCGTTTAACCTATATTTTTTATGGGGTAGGAGGAGCGGGTTTTACGATTAGAGGCAGTGTCATTCTTACTTTGGTGCCCTCGCCCTTCTTGCTGGAAATGGTCACGCCATATTCTTCTCCATATAAAAGGGTAATGCGATTGTGCACATTCTGGATGCCGATGCCCGTAAATAGTTGGCGTTTGCTCTTGGGATTCGGCAGTCCGTCCTGCGCTGTATTTCCGTCCAAATCCATACCGTCTCCATCGTCGACTACTTCACAGATCAATGTATCCTCTGTTTTCGACACCAATATATAGATGTGCCCTGTATTTTTCTCATTAAACGCATGGAAAAAAGAGTTTTCGATAAAAGGCTGAATAATCAGCTTGGGCACATGATACTCCAGACAATCAGGTGATACAAAATAATTTACCTGTACCCGTTGCCCATAGCGCACATGATTAATGAATACATAATTTTGCATGTTGGCCATTTCTTGCTCGATGGTGATCGTTTCGCTCACATTGCTGATTGTATTTTGCAGCAAGGAAATGAGCGCATTAATCGTCTCGGCGGCAGTTTCCTTGTTTCCTTTGAGCACTAGCATTTTGATTGAAGCCAATGTATTGTACAGAAAATGTGGATTGATCTGCCGTTGTAGTGCAGCTAGCTCTGCATTTCGTTGGCCTTTTTGGGTTTCTAAAAGCTTACGAATATAATCATTTAGTTCATCAAGCATGTAGTTGTAAGCATGACTTAACTGTCTGACCTCGTAGCTACCCGTGACCGGGATATAATTATCAAAATTTTTCTCGCGTATAGTCGACATTTGCTTGACCAGCCGAGTCAGAGAACGAATCAGGCGACGTGAAATGAGAAAAACAATCACCAAAGCAATCAGTACAATGGCGATACAGATCCAGACAACAGATTTAACGTCAATAATTTGCCCAACTGCGGTTTGCCTATCGATCATGTTCACCAGATAAAAATCAAATGAAGGGATATAGTTGGAAAGAACGATACTTTCCTTATTCATTACATCCGCATTAATATAGTTTAGTCCCTGTTCATTGATTTTGGTGGCATAGCCCAGCAGCTCACTGGAGCGTTGTCCGATTAGGTCCTGACGGTTGCTCGATACAATCAGTCCCGATTTGTCCAAGATCAGCACATCATTACCGTTACTCGTGAAATTGTTATAAAAACGCCGAAATTCTGGCTCCCGAATGGCAATGTAGATCATTCCGTACAAGGTACCACTGGTTCGCTCCATAAATGGTTTAGAGGCGATGATATAGGGTGTGGGTTTTTGCATGGTGCTAGTCATTTGTTGATGAAATAACTCCGTATCCATTTGATACATAAGCTGTGCCGGGCGTGCTACACTTCGGGCCGTAATAGCACTGCTCTTAAGCTGCTCCGCAGTTACAGGCCAATAGGAGGAATCGGAGTAAAAGCTCCGTCCGTTCAGACCTGTTACAGCGACACCGACATCATAAGCATCGACGTTCGATTTAATTTGCTTCATTTGCTGTGCCATACCGAAGTAAATCCTTGCCGAGTTAATCGAGTCGGATTGGCCGCCAGTCAGATAGTTTTTAACCGTTCCGTTTTCCGAAGCATGGGTTACAGCATTCACGATGGAGTCATTGAAGGATTCAAAGCTGGATTGAATCTGGCTAAGCACCTTGGCATTCGTAATACTGAATGTTTCAGCGAATAGTCGTTCAGACATTCGAATCGTCACCAAAGAGGTCAGCAACGATACCGCCGTGATGCTGACCACCATAACAATAAAGATTTTGAAGAACAGACCTTGATATTTGATCTTGTGGATATATCTTTTCATATTCGATCTCTTTTCTGCTGGCAGATATGCGCTTGCTCTCTAATGGAGATGCTCCCGGCGGTACTGGCTGGGCGAGTAGCCCTTCACCTTTTTGAACACTTTAGTAAAATAGCTGGGGTCCGAATAGCCTACTGTACTGCTAATATCTGAAATGGGCAGCGTCCCCGATCGCAGTAATTCAGCAGCCTTTTCAACCCGAATTTTGTTTAGATACTCGCTAAATCCCTCTGTATGGTGTGCCGTAAAATAACTGGATAAATAAGAGGGGTTAAAATGAAAATATTGCCCAAGGGTCGTCAAATTGAGTGTTTCAGCATGATGTTCCTCAATATACTCCAGCAATTTTTTCATGCTTGCACTACTTCCTTGCTGCGTCTTAGCCAGGATCTGTCGGTTCGCTTCCTCTAAAAAAGTCTCCAGCAACCGTACGGCTTCATGTACATGAGGGGCATCATTAATTGTTTTGAAATACGAATATTTCGCCGCATCCAGCTCCTTCATATCATACCCCTGATTCCCGAGCAAAATTGTAATGTTGAACACGATATTTCCGAGCAGCGATTTGAATTCAAAAGCGGTCGAGGTGTAGTTGCCGGACATGGCGGCTACATAGGACCTCAAATCCTGAAAAGCTGTATCAAAATGCTCACGCTTCATCTCTTCCGTAAACTGTTTTAAGTTAAACGAACGATTCACCTGAACAGGCTGAGGGAGTTCATCTTCGATCAGCAGCGCTGTCTCTGGGAAATAAAAGCGGTAACTTAGTAATTTGGGCAGCTCATCCTGATAGACACTGCTAATCTGATTAAAATCATCAAATAGATGACTGACCGCCCAGCCCGTCTGCGGATCGAGCTGCTTCATCTCTTGAGCCACTTCTCGAATTGCAGTCATCCAGGCATCTAATTCCCGTGGTCCCAGATTGGCTAAAAAAACGGCCGCATACCTATCCGATGGCAGCTGTCGCAGAACGATGTGTTCACAGGCAGAGTCTACTCGGTCTGTAAGCTTGGAAAATAGGTCCGAAGCCGAGGGAATGGTAGAGCGTCCCTTATCTTGCTGTACCGACTGTTCTATACCTATAAGCGCAAAACGGGCGTAAGGAAATGCTTGCTTCACCAGCTCAACGTCATAATCTATGCTATAGCCAGAGATCAATTTTTCGATCACATGATCCATCGTGATTTGATTATTCCCGGCATCTTCCTGATATTGAATGGATGGAATTTTGCGGGCTGTTCGCTGGAGCACCTGAAGCAGCTCATCTGTGTCCAGCTTGGGCTTCAAAATATAGTCAGCCACACCTTGCTGAAAGGTGGAGCGCACATAATTAAACTCGCCGTAGCTGCTGAGCACAATCACCTCGATATCTGGATAGTTCTGTCTGACGATGCGTGTCAGCTCCTCACCATCCATGATCGGCATTACGATATCCGTAATGACAATATGAGGACGCAAGGCTTCAATCAGCTCCAGCGCCTCTTTCCCATTGGAGGCCTCACCTACAATTCGAAATCCGTATTGTTCCCACGACAAATGGTGTTTGATCCCTTGCCGTACCAATATCTCATCATCTACAATTAAAATGTTGCATAGCTCATTCATGACAGCACTCTCCATAATTATATCTATTCAAAAAAGACGCCATTAAGGCGAGGGCCTAATCATCTGACGTATATAGTTGATAACGCTTCCAACTTTAACTAAAATCTAAAGCTTTTAATCTTTACATGCTAACATAAACGGCAGGTGATTCCAAAATAATTTAGTTCAAATGGCATATAAAAGACAAAAAAGGCTGCCGAGAAAATCTCGACAGCCTGAACAACCGGGATTACTTTATACAGTACCCCATGTCCGATCTCCTGCCAAATATTTTTCAGTCAAAATAGACAGCAGTTGAATACCAACCTCGTTATGTCCTCCCTCAGGCAGGATTAGGTCGGCGTATTTCTTGGAAGGCTCAATAAATGCCTCGTGCATCGGCTTAACCGTCGTCAAATAGTGATCATGGATCGAATGGATGGTGCGACCGCGTTCCTCAATATCGCGAAGAACCCGACGGAGAATGCGCACATCAGGGTCCGTATCCACAAATACCTTAATATCAAGCAGGCTGCGGAGTTTTTCGTCTGACAGCACGTGCAGACCTTCCAACATAACGATATGATTCGGCAGAAGCTCTACCGTCTCGTCCGTGGAACGAGCATGAACCGTAAAGTCATACACGGGCGCTTGAGTCGCTTGTCCTTTTTTTAGACATTGAAGATGCTCAATCAGCAAGTCGTTGTCAAAGGCAAACGGATGATCATAGTTGACCAAAGCACGTTCGTCATAACTCAGATGTGAATGGTCTTTATAGTAGTTATCCTGAGATATGAAAGTCACTTTATTAGATCCCAGACGCTCAACGACGGCGCGTGCGACCGTCGATTTACCGGAACCTGTACCGCCGGCAATACCAATAATTAGCATGGCGTTTCACTTACCCTTCCCTAAATGTATCCCGATACAACTCAAGTATTGTAGCACAATGCACACTTTTTTTCATCAATGTTGCACGTTGTATTTCTTCCATTTCCGTATCTTGGCTCTGAATGTTTTGAACGGTGCTACGGAATTGATATGAATCCATCTCGCCATAGGCCAGTTCGGATTGGTGCCTGTCCACTTGTGAACGCCCTGGGTGAAGAGTTCTTCATGACTGAGTGTGTCCACCCAATCCAGCCACGTTTGCTCAGCCAACTTGAACATATCGCGTAATTCATATAGAGAGTGGTGGGAATAGGTCTTGTAGAATGATTGGTATAGTTCGCCTAGTCTATTCCACTTATAATTCGGGGCAGGCATGATGACGGTTTTTCCTTCTCGTTCGTCTCTGTCCCAACTCATGACAAGATGAAGCCATCCAAGCTGATAGGCTATCATTTCTGCAGGTGTTTTATCTACTTCGTCGATTCGAGTATCCTTGTGGCTTTCGTCGATGTCCTGGAATTCACCGTCAAACCGTAAGTAGGCGGTATGAATGGCTTTTTTTAACTCTGATTTGGAAGCGTAGTCGTAGCTAGACATCTAATCGCTCCTTTACATGATATTGGTGATACTCACCCTTTATATGTACCATTCTCAATATGACAACCGTATGTCTTATTCAAAAATAAAAAAATCTCGTTTTTTGTGATTTTATGAAACACCATTTGGTGTGTTCGCGAAAAAGAACGAAAAATTAATAGAAAAATTAAGACAAAAGATAAGTAATTAGACATATTTTAATATTTATTTAAGTGCCTATAATTATTGGAGTATAGCGATTAGGGGCCCTCATTGGTGTATGGATATGATTTCCTCCATCAATACGTTATATACCGTTTGCTTTAGTATTCATAAATCCAATTAAGAAGGGAATTGTGATATGAAATCGAGTTTGTTAAAAAAATGTGCAAGTGTAATGTTAAGCAGTACGTTGGCACTGTCTTTATCATTACCGCTATTAGGCCACGCACAGGCTGACGAGAATGTACAGGTAAGTGATGATTTTGAACAAGGAGAAGCTCAAGGCTGGTCCGCAGATTCGGGGAACTGGTCTGTGGTCAAGGACGGGAATGGTTCTACATACCAACAATCTAGTCGAAGCGAAAGCCATTCCGTAAAAGGCAATACCTCATGGACAAATTATAGTGTGCAAGCAGATGTATATGTAAATGATTTTAATGGCTCTAATCGAGTATATGTGGCAGGTAGATACACGGATTCTAACAACTTCTATGCAGCATCGTTGTACAACAAGAAAGGCGGAGCCCTTGAGATTCGTAAAAAAGTTAATGGCTCTATGAAGACACTGGCTACTAATAAAAAATACAAACTGGACACCCATACATGGTACAGAGTGAAGCTGGAGCTATCTGGTCCGGAAATCAAAATGTATGTTAATGATCAGCTGGAGCTGTCCGCAACAGACGCCAGCCTCACAGCTGGAGCTATGGGTCTGGTAACGTCTAAAACAGTTGCTCAGTTCGATAATGTGATTGTATCGGGTGCTTCTTCAGAAGGGGGTACAAGTACACCACCTGTGAAGCCGACACCGGGTACAGAACAACCGACTCCTGGGGTGGAGCCTGGTGTAACCTCCAAAAATAATTATAATTTGACTGGCTTTTCGTATGGTAATACAGGCGGAGGGAACATTGCCAATACCGATGCCAATTACAAAAAGGTGTACAATGCTGTAGATCTCAACGAAGCTCTGAAAAAAGGCAGCAAAGTTAAAGTGATTGAGATTATGAACGATCTGGACCTTGGCTGGAATGAGATTCCTAGCGCTGCGAAAACAATGCCGTTTAGTGCCAACAATCCTGTACAGACACATCCTGTCTTGAAGAAAACAGGGGTAAGCAAAATTTATGTAGAGAATATGAATGGAGTTACGATTTTCTCAGCCAATGGTGCGAAAATCAAGCATGCCGGCTTTGTGATCAAACGAAGCTCAAATCTGATTTTCCGTAACCTTGAATTTGATGAACTTTGGGAATGGGATGAAGCAACCAAAGGAAATTATGACAAGAATGACTGGGATTATATTACTATCGAAGGTGCAAGCTCCAAGGTATGGATCGACCATTGCACATTTAACAAGGCCTATGATGGCTTGGTAGATGTGAAAAAGGGCAGTAACGGAGTTACAATTTCCTGGTCCTTGTTCAAAGGAGATGACCGCAGCTCCAACAGTTGGGTAACCCAACAAGTCAATGCCATGGAAGCAGATAAGTCCTCCTATCCTATGTACGCTTATTTGAGAAGCAGTGCAGTGGGCATGAGTAAAGAAGATATCATTGATATTGCAGCAGGACAAAAGAAAGCGCATCTGGTGGGTGCCACGGAAATGGCAGGCGACAATGCGGATTTGGAAGTGACACTGCATCATAATTATTATCTGGATATCCAGGACCGTATGCCACGTTTGCGCGGTGGTAATGCGCATGCATATAACATCGTTATGGATGATGCTGGATTGGCCAGAGCCAAAAAAAGAATTACGTCCGACATGGCCAAAGCGATCGCTGCCAAAGGATATCATTTTGATGTCGTGGGTAATGGTGCGATTTCAACAGAAAACGGCGCGGTGTTGCTAGAAAAATCGTATTTAATAGATGTGTTTTCTCCGGTGCGTAACAATCAAAAAGACCCTAATAAAGCGGATTATACAGGTAAAATCAAAGCCGAGGATGTTATCTTTTCGGACAACGGTGCTGTGTTCAGGGGCGGCAGTGACGCTGCGAATAGCCCATTAGCTCCTTTCCAGCAAAGGTTAAGAGCTTCTCTTGGAATGGGTTCACAACGTTGCCATACAGCTATACAGCCGAAGACCCTGCCAACCTGGTTGCTCAATTGCAGGCCAAGGATGGGGTGGGCGCAGGCAAGCTGAACTGGTCGAGTGAGAACTGGCTCAAAACGGTGTACAATACAGCCGCTACGAAAGACGTACAAGTGGAAGGAGATTCCGAGTAGGTAGGTAGTTTGAAAAAAGCAGTCGGGACAGATACGCTCTGTTCTGACTGCTTTTGTTGTTAAACATGTTTAGGCTGCGTTCGGTACGAACTTAACCAATAACGACAAATGAGGACACGCCAGCAGGTACGGATCTAACGCGGAATAATACTCCATCATCTCTAAAAGTACGCAGAATATAAGGCTGGTTTGTAGGTGTGCGGACTCTGTTGAATCGGGCAGTACCAAAGCGGTCGAAGCCTGCAGCTTGCACAAAGGTTCCATCTAAACGCCGGAGTGTTGCAAAAAATCCAGACGTGTTAAAAGGTACACCATCATTGTTAGCCCAGATAACTGTAAATCTACGAAGGGTTTGTGTTGGACTCACATTGCGATATCTCGTAACAGGAACCTTTCTGCCCGTAGATTTCAGCGTTTGTGGAGGACGAATGGCCACTAAAAATCAACTCCTTTGTTGTGATGAGATATTAAATGCACACAAAGGAGTGTTGGACCGTGCTATAAACTACTCTTCCTTAAAATAGGCGTATAACGAACTCAAACGGGTACCTCCGTATACACTATAGTCCGATATGAGACACATTATGCCCACTCGCGCCGTAGCGTGAAAAGGTCTTTTAACGCGTCTGTAGACAGCTCAGTAATCCAGCCCTCGGTGCTGGTGATGATTTGGTCACTGAGCTGCTGCTTGCTCTCCAGCATTTCATCAATGCGTTCCTCCAGCGTACCCAACGAGATAAATTTGTGAACCTGTACATCTTTGGTTTGTCCCATCCGGTAGGCTCGGTCTGTGGCCTGATTTTCAACAGCCGGATTCCACCAGCGATCAAAGTGAAAGACATGGTTGGCAGCCGTCAGATTGAGACCCACCCCCCCGGCCTTGAGCGATAAAATAAACACAGACGGCTGCTCGTCAGGGGGAAGCGTATGCGATTGGAATTGCTCAATCATTCGGTCACGCGCAGTTTTGGATGTACTACCGTTCAGATAGAGCACGGGTTCTTGAAGCTCCTGAGCGAGTACCTGCTGAAGCATCTGTCCCATACCAATATACTGCGTAAAAATAAGACAGCGCTCGCCCTCTTCCCGCAGCTCCTTGACCATAGCCAGAATGCGCTCCAGCTTGGATGAACGGCTAATAACCGCTTCAAGATCGGGCTGACTATAACCAGAAGCTGCTGCATCCAGGAGCGCCTCCTTAGTTAAGAGAGCAGGGTGGTTACAAAGCTGCTTCAACTGGGTCAGGGCTGATAAAATGGCTCCTTTGCGCTCGATCCCCTCCAGCTTCTGCATCCGTTCCATCAGTTCTTTAACAATCTGATCATAGAGCGCACCCTGCTCGGAGGTGAGATGAATGTACGTTTTCATCTCATTCTTGTCAGGCAAATCAAGCTGTATCGCAGGGTCCTTCTTTTTGCGACGTAGCATGAAGGGCTGAACCAGCTTTTGCAAATCCAACGTGCGCTGCTCATTATGTTCTTTTTCAATAGCATTCATGAAGCGATTGCTAAAGGCGCGTGAGCTGCCCAGATAACCTGGATTGATGAAATCATAAATGGACCATAGCTCGGACAGCCGATTTTCAATAGGTGTTCCTGTCAACGCGATACGATGACGTGCAGGGAAGCTACGCACAGCTGTGGATTGCTTGGTTTGCGCATTTTTAATGTTTTGCGCTTCATCCAGACAGATCGAATCCCAAGTCATGCTCTGCAGCAGCTCTTGGTCCAGAGTTGCCGTAGCGAAGGAGGTCAGGATGACATCAGCTTGCTCGACTTTTTCGCGGAACAAGTCTCCTTGCTCCCGTTTGCTTCCATAGTGCAGCATGACCTTCAAGGAGGGAGCGAAGCGGCTGAGCTCCTTCTGCCAGTTGCCCAGCACTGAAGTCGGGCAAATCAGCAGCGATCTGGAGCGCACACCTGTCTCGGCGGCAATGTCCTGTAGGTGCAGTAAATAAGTGATAAACTGCACCGTTTTGCCGAGTCCCATATCATCGGCTAGGCACGCGCCCAATCCGAAGCGTCGCAAAAAGGCAAGCCATGCATACCCGTCCTGCTGATACGTCCGCAGCTCGGCTTGCAGCCCATCGGGTACGTCCAAAGCGGGCCATTCCGATTGCCGTCCGAGCTGGCTGATCAGCTTCAGTAGATGAGAGTTCAGCTCTACTTCCAGTCGGAAGCGTGCCGGGTCCTCCGGCTGCTCGCCCGAGGCGTCGCCTTCAGGCTCGTCGGTGTTACCGAGCAGATGCAGCTGCAGGATGTCCTGAAAGGACAATCCCTGAGTGCTGTCGATCCCGGCCATGGCGCGGCGGATTTGCGCCAGCAGCGCAGGGTCGAGCGCGATCCATTGGCCGCGGAAGCGCACCAAGCGCTCGTTGCGAGCCACAAGCTCGGCGAACTCCGACTCGCTCAGATCGGCATCGCCGATGGCCACACGCCAATCGAACTGGACAATGGAGTCCAGTCCGAACAGCGAGCTGCCCTTCGTGCGCTCTCCCGCCCCTTCGCCTGGGCGTACCTTGGCCCGCAGCTTTGGCTTCTTGCGGGTGGCTGCCTCCCACCAGGCTGGCAGCAGTACCTGCCAACCGCTTTCCAGCAGACGCTGGCTGTCGGTCGTCAGGAATTGCCATGCGGCTTCGTCAGAGAGCGGGCGGCTCAGTATGTCATCACGGCTTCTGGCACGCTGCCCTGCGGGCAAAATAGCGGTCAAGCGTTCTAGCCACCCGCCTGAGCGCTCACGCACATGCGCCGTCCACGCTTCGGGCCATGAGCCGGAGGCATAGCCATCAGCGGCGAGCTGTACAGGCACCAGCAAGGCCGGGTCCTGCTTGTCCTGCAACACAAGCTTGAGCTGCCAGGACGGCTCGTCGTCCTCCAGCTCTGGCTCCAGCAGTTGCAGAAGCGGGCGGAACGGCGCCGTATCGGCCTTCCAGCCAATGGCGATCAGCCATGCCTGGGCATCCAGGCCCGCCGCAACCTGTCGATTGGGGGCGAAGAGAACCGGATACTCTCTTCGCAAATCGGCGGCTTCCGCTTCGGTGCCGTACCAGCGCTGAAAAACAGCGGCCGAGAATGCCGCTACCAGGCCATCGCGCTCGTTCTCATCCAGGCTGTCCAGCAAAGCAGGCTCTGCCGGTTGGATGTTTTCCAACGCTTCTGCATCCCACTTCCATTGCAGCTTCCCTGCCTGGAACGACGTGAAGCTGGGCACATAGGCTTTCGTTTCAATGCAGTGAGCCAACAGAGGGATCAGCCGAAGCCACGGGGCATTGGCCTCGTCCCAGATCCATTCGATGTGCTTCAGCAACTCCTGCTCTGCCAGAAAAGGAATCACTTGCTCCGAGGGCAACACGATAATATCTGTGTCTTGAACATGCTGAATCTCTAGCTCGGTGCCATAAAATGAAGCCTCATGCCAAGCAAACAAACGTTGCTTCAACATTTGACCGGAAATGCTATAGTTCATGGAGGAATCGCCATAAATTAGCGCGTCTCCATAGGTAGTTAATTGGATGTGCACCGTAATCGTTTCGGTATATTGGCTCATGATAACAATTTCCCTTTCCGCAATTCCTCCTGTAGCGCCCGCAGGCGGCTGTGACGGCTGGTAAAGGTCATGAAGAACAGCTCCCAGCGTGTTTCTTGCTTCATTTTTTTGTACAGCTTGAACAATCGCTTTAACAGCTTAACTGCCGCTTTATAGCTAGATCTGTTTTTTTCCAGCACATAACGTTCTACCGCTTGATGGTAAAAGGGCAACAGCAACTCAGGCGCATTCTTTTCGATGGGTTGCAGCACGCTCACCCGAAAACTCAAAGGTTCACTGCGTATGCTTAGCTGATAGTCGATCCATTGCCGCCATTTTTCATGAGCAAGCAGGGCCTCTTCATACATCCCCCCGGCAAATGGAAGCATACCCATCAGCGTGTCCCACATGTCCTGTTCTGCATCTGGAAGGTGCTGCAAAACCAGCTCCCAATCATGCATATAATCCTGTAAATGATCATCCCGATGACTGTGAAGGAGGGGGCCGATATGTCGCAGTCCATCCTTGAGACGTACCCAATCTGCGGCCTGTCGCAACGCATGTAAGAACAATAGCAACTGGCTGGAGGAGATTTTTAGTGGAAAAGCTCGTTCCGCCTCCTCTAGTAGTTCCCAGGCTTTATGATCCTGCGCTTGGTAAACATACATCCAGCTCTGAGCCAGCATCCACGGAAGGCGTGCCAACGTAGCACTACGCTCCTCTTCAGCTGCAAGTAAATGCTGTAATTCTTCCGTATATATGCTAGGGTCCTGCCTTGTAGGATACACCCAGTACAGCCAAAACTGATAATATGCGTCTGAAAAATAAGTACCGTTCCGCGACTCTATCAGCATTTTCTCGCGCAAATAAGCTAAAGTTTCTGCCATACGAGCTTCGTGCATCGGTTCATCAGTCAGCTCCAGAGGACGCTCAAAATCACGTTCAATTGCCTCTTTCAGCTCATCTGCGGCGATTTGGGTGTAGTAGCCCATATAGGTATGAGTGGGGTAACCCGTCATGGGGGCCTGAGGTACCAGCTTCTCCAGTACACGCAGATGGGCATGCAGTCCATATAGCTGCTGCATACCGGGTGAGAGCGGCGGCTTCACAGCATAGATCGAAGCTAAAGCACTTTGCACATATTGGGAATTTTGAGTGTGCACATGATTAAGGGCGATACACTGATCGAACAGATCATGCCATTCGGAAACGGGCATGTCCGGTAGGTTGCTTGCTTTTTTACGGAGAGCATCTCTTGTTGCTTCCTTGTGATCCGGCGAAGGGTTCGACCGGAAAGCAGGTGTGGTACGGGTGTCTGCTTGTGTAGTCAGCCGAGTGAAACCCGCCGAATGAGCGTTCACTAATGCGTGGACGGAACGTTCCTGTTCATTCGCGTAATTCAGCAATACGGCGATCATATGCTTGCAGTTGGTGCGAACAGGGCATGTACATCTGCTGGCAGCAAAAGCACTCAAGTGGAGATCCACTTCGTAGAGCTCATTCCCATCCACGACAGCCGCGATATGGTCAGCATCAGTCATTGCGAATTCTTTGACCTTTCCCTGCTTAAAGTACTGAAAACCTCGTTTGATCGTCACATCATTAAAATGGTCAGCCACGTTTTGAATAAGCTGCTGCCACTGTATATCATCCATAAGATAGGTTGGTTTCATATGCAATAGTCTCCTAAGAGAGAATAGTTGATCTGATATTGATCTAATAGTAGCTTAACTCTTCCATTATATCAGTTCACGAATGTAATTGAGTGGAGGGCGCAGTTGGAAAATTTCGAGGAATAAACGCTGGTTAAAAGTAAAACCCCTTACGCTTTAGCATAAGGGGGGAGCCATTGGGAAGAACGAGGAGGTACTCTCTACTGTTTCCCATCCGGCTTTTCTGTTCGATGAAAGACCATACAGATGACGAGAAGCACTAAGGGTACTGCCGCATTTATAACAATCCCAAAATAACCTATTATTTTATCGAAGTTGCCTATCTCAATAAAATTTTGGGGATACATGCTCAGGCAAAATAATATAATTAACGGGAGATAACAGATATACCTGTTCCACTTTTTGGTGAGTTGGCTGATCCCAGCCACAATATAGAAATAATAATTTGAAGCGGTCATGAAAATTTTGATCGTCCACAAAATGATAAATAATATTTCAAATCGTTCCAGGAACGCGCCGGGGAATTCAATTTGCTGTGCAAAAGAAACGACGGGCCACTGCAATCGGGAAACCTCCTCAACGGACATACAGCCAACGACCATCGTTACCATTAAAATATACAAACCCATTGCAATCGAGTAGCCGATCCACCCGGCCTTCCATGCTTTTTGGGGGTTGGCCATCACATTAGTTAAGATAAGGATCGATTCAAAACCCATTGTAGAGAAGGGTATAACTTTAAGTGATTCAAAAATCGGATGCCATCCTTTATGGAAAACAGGACGCAAATTATCAAGATTGAAATGGTTGATATTAAGAACGATCAACAATAAAAAAACAACAAAAGTTAAAGGGAAAAAAAGCTCAATCAATCGAACCATTGCATGGAGACCGCCCCAGGTCAGATACCCGATAAGCAGAAGAAATGGCAAGAGAATCATGCTTATCGGGGTTCTCTCCAGTGCAAGACCCTTGAGGAATTCCGCCATCATTCTACATACAAAAGAGCAGATCATCATGCAAAATACAATAAATGCGATATTGATCAGAATGCCGATGAATTTACCTGCAATCACAGGATTGAACTCATAGAACGTCTTCCCCGGAAATCTATGGCACAATTTAACCTGGATAAAAATGACGACGATTCCAAGCAGAGTTGCTAGCAAAAGTCCCTGCCACACGTCGGGCGTTTGCGTCTTCTCTGCAATGGTTCTTGGTAAACTGACAATACCCACAGCATACACGGTCGAAGTGACGGTAAATAAGGCTTGTATTGTGGATATTTTTTCATGTTTCATGGAAGGTATATTAGACATTATTCACCCTCTCCTTTTGTATAAGCACCAGTTCGCTCGATCTGTACTTTAGCCTTAACATCGATCGGTATTTGACTGAAAGTATCTTGCCAATTATCCTTTACCCGATCCCAGTATGCGGGATAGTTCACTTTTACTTTTGCACCAAAACCGACTACATCTGTTCTCATTTCTTTCTGGAGTGTGTTTAGCGATTGGGATACGGTTTGTTTGATTTCATCCTGCGCCTCTTGTTTAGCGGTTTGAATGAATGATTCCTTCATAAAGTCTTCAGAATTAGTCGTACTTTCGTTTAGTTTGATACCTGCTTTAATACGAACTGTGAATGAGAGATCCTGTCCATTGAGGTGGGGAATAAGTTTTCTATGGACATCCTCAACTTCAAAGACCATGTGTTGTTTCGTTTTTGAGTCCTCAATTCTAATAATTGAGCCCTTCGTTTTTCCCAGCATCCAGTTGATTCCGATGACATCCTCTTCGTCCAGCCAATAAGCAAATTTCTTCGTTTTGCCGCTGACCAGAGCTGCGCCAGAGAAGTGGTTGCCTCCATTGGTTTCTATGCCTTGAACGATGAAGTCAGCTCCTTGTGAGATATGCGTAGAAATTTCCCCTAATGTTATTCTATAAGGTATTTTTGAGTTTAAATTGCTGTTTTTAGCCATTGCTTCAAGGTCAATAGAAGGGATCTCTTGATGTTTACCGATCTTATTGAGCGCTTCTTTTGCATTGCCTTTTATGATCATAACAAGTGATTTTCGACTTGGTTTATAGGAGCGAGTAAACGTATCTAACAACTGGTCGATTCTTCTTTTTTGTATAGCTTGGTCACTAATCAAAATCAGGCGAATAAAACTATATAAAGGAGCACGGGATACCTGCTTGGCCTGTTCCCTGGAAGCAGACTGGATGGAATCCTTGTTAAAGGTTGTTACGTTGCTGTACATATTTTTTTTGGATTTCTGCGCGATTAAGTGCTGGTAGGTAAGTTCCAGCATATCCTGCTGATCCATATCAATGGCGACACCTTGAATAATACTCAAGTTATCGATCTCTCTGCTATCCCAACAACCGGTGAGGAGAGCACACACGATCCATGCGGCAAAGCATTTTTGCACCCAGAGGGTGCGACGAAACAGAAAGGCGTAAGAAATCATAGGTTTACTTCCTTTTCCTGTTAGAATGTGTTTCGTCCTGTGTTTTTAGCATGATCGGACGCTTTCTGAGGTATTTAAAAGGAACCCGTATCAAGGTGTCTTGTTGATCTCTTAGCCGAACAGGGGCCAGGGGTGACATGTAAGGAACTCCAAAGCTTTTGATCTGGACCATGTGTACGCCTAAAAAAATAAAGGCTAAAATTACTCCATACAGCCCATAAACCCCTGCGATCATCATAATGGGAAAACGAAGAAGCCGGATTCCGATACTGCCGCTGTACTGCGGGCTTGCAAAGGACGCAATGGCAGTAAGACCAACAACAATAATCAGAAAAGCACTTACAACCGCCGCCTCGACAGCTGCTTGTCCAATAACAAGACCGCCTACAATACCGATGACCTGTCCTATCCCTTTGGGTAGCCGCAGACTTGCCTCACGCAATATTTCCAATGCCACTTCCATAATTAAAGCCTCCACAAAAACGGGAAAAGGGATTCCCTCCCTTGAGGCAACGATAGATATGACCAGCTCAGGCGGGATTAATCCAGGATGGAAAGAAATGAGTGCAACGTACAACGAAGGCAGGAATGTTGCAATGAACAACGCCATTAAACGAAGCATACGGAAAAATGTTCCTAAAGGAAAACGCTCATAATAATCCTCTGGGGATTGAGCCAGCATCCAGAAGGTCATGGGAGCAATTAGGACAAAAGGGGTGCCATCTAGCATAATGACAACCCTCCCTGACATTAAGGCCGTTATCGCTTTATCCGAGCGTTCAGAGGCTTGAATCTGGGGAAACGGAGACCATGGATGTTCCTCGATCCATTGCTCAATAACCCCGGTATCAGAAGCATCATCCACATCAATCGTTTTGACTCTTCGCTTCACTTCCTGAACTAGCTCCGGATTTGTGATATCCGATATGTACAAGATTGCTAATTTACGGGAGGATCTCCTTCCAATGGTTATTTTGTCTATTCTGAAACTAATATCTTTGATGTGCCTTCTAACCATTGCCAGGTTACTTTCCAAATCCTCAATAAAACCTTCCCTTGGTCCTCTAACCAAAGTTTCGGTGCTGGGTTCATCAACACTTCGCGAAGGAAATTTGCCTGTAGAAGCAAAAAAAACATCATCCGTTCCTTCGATCAGCAGACAAGTATATCCCGATAATACTTTGCTTACACACGTCTCAAGGTCTGTCCCTTCTGTCATATCGATCGTAAATGCTGTCTGCTGTATCAACTCCTCCTTTATTTTCTCAGGATTAACTTGGGAGTGGTTTTCACGGACTCCAGTTAAAATGAGCGGCTTGACGATTTGTTCGTTAATCATACTTGTATCCGCAATACCGGAGAGATAGATCATAATGACATGAATTCCCGTTTGGCCTACATTCATTTTTTTGAAGACGACATCAGGAAGATGACCCAGGGTCTTTTTTAGATGGTCCAATTTCGCCTCGAGTGGTCTTGCCAATGACGTTTCCCCCTTCAAAAAACTTAAGCATGATATGCATGTAATATGTGTAAAATAGTGATAAATATTCATGAATCCTTTTGTACAGTACAAGAAAAAAACGAACACCTAATGGTGTTCGTCTCTAGTCATACATAACGTCATATGAACTTAATCAGAATGAGATCATTTTTTGAACTCGTAAAAATGTTCCTCCAGCATACTCAAAGAAAGCTCGGCTGTAGTGGCTACCACGATATCCGCACCTTGCATTTGCGAAGGCGTTCCTACACCGACCGCGAACATCCCGGCGCCCTTGATCGCCTGAATGCCGGCCTGTGCGTCTTCTATGCCGATACAATCGGCAGGCTGAACGCCCAAATTCGCAGCTCCGGCGAGGAAAATTTCTGGGTCAGGCTTGCCATTCCGAATGGCCGTAACATCCACCACACTGTCAAAATAGTGTGCTAGCTCCAGCCGATCCAGTATAAACGCTGCATTTTTGCTCGCAGAGGCGAGCGCGATGCCGATTCGGGCTTCACGAAGCTCCTTCAGAAGCGCTTTAATACCGGGAAGAACGTCTGCGGGAGTTAAAGCTGAGATAAGCCGCTGATACTCGGTGTTTTTTTGCATGGCCAGTTCTTGCTTGCCTTCTTCTGATAACGTATCGGACAGGTTACCACGCACTAGTATTTTTTCGAGTGATTCCGTACGGCTGATTCCTTTTAACTGTTCATTAAATTCCCGATCAAAAGGGATGCTGAGCGCTGCCGCCAAGCTGCCCCATGCCTGAAAATGATATTCAGCCGTATCTGTAATGACTCCGTCCAGATCAAAAATAACTGCTTTCATATGCTTTCCCCCTGTCTGGTCCATTTATGAAGCACTGTTCGCCATTAACGATTGCCCACTGGTAATGTGTGTTGGCTGTCCATACAGCTCCAGCGTCAGCGGTTCTCCGTCCAGCAGGGTAATGACTACTTCACCCTCCTGTACGAGAATACTTAGCAAGCGACCGCGATAGTTGATTTTAAACGTATATTTGTTCCAGTCCTTCGGTAGAAAAGGGGAAAAGCTGAGTGTTTCATTATAGGTTCTCATCCCGGCAAATCCCTGTACAATCGCCAGCCAGCTTCCTGTCATGGAGGTGATATGGAGTCCGTCTTCGGTGTCGTTATTATAGTTATCCAGATCCAGACGGGCCGTCCGTTTATACATTTCGACTGCCTTATCTTCCATTTTGAGTTCAGCGGCCAGCACGGCATGAATCGAAGGAGATAGACTGGATTCATGAACGGTCATTGGCTCGTAAAATGCAAAATTGCGCGCTTTTTCCTCCAGCGTGAACTGGTCTCCAAAGAAATAGAGCCCTTGCAGCACATCTGCTTGCTTAATGAAGCAGGAACGCAGGATTTTATCCCATGACCATTTCTGATTAAGTGGCAGATTGCTAGGATGCAAAGTGGATACAGGCTGCAAATCCTTATCCATAAAGGTATCGTGCTGTACGAAGACGCCTCGCTCTTCATCATACGGATAATACATGTTGTTGATGATATCTTGCCAATGTGCAAGCTCATCAGCTGTAACTGCCAGGCGCTGCGCTTTCTCAGTCGAAATTTGAGGCAAGACCGATAATGTATATTTCAGAACCCACGCAGCCAACGTATTGGTATACCAGTTGTTATTGACGTTATTCTCGTATTCGTTCGGCCCGGTAACCCCGTGGATCATATACTGCTGACGACTGTTAGAAAAATGAACTCGATCGGCCCAGAAGCGGCTAATTTCGACTAGTACATCGATTCCGTAGTCATGCAGATAGGTCAAGTCCCCCGTATAATTGGTGTAATTGTAAATGGCATAAGCAATCGCACCGTTACGATGAATTTCCTCGAAGGTAATTTCCCATTCGTTATGGCATTCCACGCCTGTAAAAGTGACCATAGGGTACAATGCCCCTCGAAGCCCTTGCTGGGCTGCGTTATGCTTGGCACCCTCCAGTTGTTGGTGACGGTACAGCAACAGATTTCGCGTTACGTCCGGGTCTGCAAGCGCCAGGTACATAGGTACGGCATATGCTTCTGTATCCCAATAGGTGGCACCGCCATATTTTTCACCCGTAAAGCCCTTCGGTCCAATATTTAGACGGGCATCTTCACCGTAGTACGTAGAGAATAGCTGAAAAATGTTAAAACGTATTCCCTGTTGGGCCTCCGTATCCCCCTCAATTTCGACATCTGCCTTGTCCCAGCGTCTGGCCCAAGCGTCGATATGCTCTTGCTTTAGAGAGGTGTAGCCTTTGTTGACAGCTTCCACGGCGATGCGTTCACCTTGCGGAATCAATGCATCTTTTTCCATATCGCGTGAAGTGGTGACGGCTACAATTTTTTGCAGTTGGATACGGTCACCTGGCGAGACGTTATATTGATAGTGGCGTGCAGCATACAAAAAGCTCTCTTCCGTCGTCTGCTCATCTTGCCCCTCGGTTACAATACCCATGGTAGCGTTTACGGTAAAGCGCGGAATACCGAAGGGATTATCTATCGTCGTTGTGGACAGGCTGATGAATTGCTCTTGAACCTCACGGGCCTCTTCCAGCCAAAATACCTCGTCATAGTTGGTGTCCTCATTTTTCGTATTGCCGTCCAAATAAGGAACAAGCTCAATGCTTAAAGGCTGATCGCTTATATTTTCGACCTGATAATCAATCAGGCATAATTCACGTGTAGTAATGCTCAGAAAACGCTCTGTAGTGATACGAACCTGGTCGTTCACAGTACAAGCGCGCCGCAGGATTCCCTGCTTCATGTCCAGTTCCTGCACAAAATCGCTGATGTGTGCCGTAAATAAGTCCACTTCCTCTTGGTTTACAATCAGACGGATGCCGATGAAATTCATGGCATTGATGACCTTGCCGAAATATTCAGGATAGCCGTTCTTCCACCAGCCTACCTTTGTTTTGTCAGGGAACCATATACCGGAGATATACGTCCCTTGATGATGATCCCCTGAATAAGTTTCTTCAAAATTGCCGCGCATGCCCATATAACCGTTGCCTATGGACGTTAAGCTTTCCTGTAATCGCATGTGTGTGCTATGTAGAGTGTGTGTTGTCAGCTTCCAACTATCTACGTCAAATAATCGGTTGTAAACCATGATTGCGTACCCCTCTCGGAAAATGAGATCGTTGTTTTAACGGAACCAATATATGAGCGAGTTCAGTATATAGTGCAACCGTTTGCCCTGTCAACGCAAAAAAACTGATTTTATGAATATCCACAAAATCAGTTCTTGTTCATTTCTTAGAGATTCATAGTGTCTGGCTTGATTTGCGCTCTACAATTCGGTGGGGAACAATGATGTGCTTGGTCAATTCTTTCGGGTCTTTAATTTTTTCGATCAGACTTTTGGCAGCCTGATAACCAAGGCTGAAGATATCAATATCCACGGAAGTAAGAGGGGGATTCATCAGCTCAGCCAGCATCAAGTTATTAAAGCTCACCATGGAGAGCTGCTCTGGCATGGATACGCCTAACTGAGCAAGCATTTTCTGTACGGCCATGGCTACAAGGTCATCGCTAACGATCATCGCTGTAGGTGGCGGGGAAGCCTGTAATAACGTGCGCATGTCCTCCAGATTAAAGGGCTCCCTAACCACGTATTCTTTTGGTAGAGGCAAGCCAGCCTCTCGTAGCGCATCTTGGTAGCCTCGGAGTCTTTCAAGATTTACGATGTGTTCCTGATCACCGCCAACATAAGCAATGCGCTCATGCTTCAGCCCCGTCAAATAAGTGACCACATCTTTGGCAGCCTGGTAGTTATCGTTGTCTACATGGGTAGTTTCACTGACAAACTGCTGAGGCTTGCCGATGACGGTATAGGGGATTTTCTCTTTATGAAGATACTCCACGATGCTGTCCTTTTGCTTGGAGTACAGGACAATGTAGCCGTCAACGCGTCCGGTCCGGGTCATCAACTTTACGCGGGATAGCAATTCATCACTCGTCTTGCCTGTGACAATCGACAGTGTATAGTTGTGCTCGTTTACCCATTCGCTGATCCCGCGTAGGCTTTCTGGAAAGAAAGGATTCTGAAAGATCGCCACGTCCGATTCAGGCATAATAATGCCTATCGACTGTGTGACACGGTTAGCCAGGCTTTGAGCGGAATAGTTGGGTTCATAGCCAAGCGCCTTCATTTCTTTGCGAACGCGTGCCTTGGTGGCTTCGCTGATTTTGGGGCTGTCTTGAATGACACGGGATACGGTGGAAGTAGCAACTTTAGCACGTTTTGCGACATCTTTGATGGTTACTGCCATCGTCTTCGTCTCCTTTTGCTATCTCAAGCAGAAAATATTATGTTCTATCATACGATATTGCTCCAATTTCAACAAATTAGCGGCTTTTTCGAGTATTTCTATCATCATTAACCAAGATATTTATAACTAGGGTATTGCCAATAGAAAGCGATATCATTATAATAATCGTGCAACCGATTGCATAATATTTTTTATTGAGCACTACCCATGCTATACATACTATAAGGGATGGAGACTGAACGAGCATGAAAAAACTTCTATCATTTGATTTTTGGCAAAAGCTTGGGAAGGCACTTCTTGTGGTTGTTGCTGTCATGCCAGCAGCCGGGATTATGATTTCACTTGGTAAAGTAGTAGCGATGTTGGCTGGCGATATTCATTTCTGGGTGACTGTCGGCGGGGTCATGGAGAATCTGGGTTGGGGTATTATCAACAACTTACACATCCTGTTTGCCGTGGCGATTGGTGGTTCCTGGGCTAAGGAACGAGCGGGCGGAGCTTTTGCGGCCTTAATTGCTTTTGTTCTCATCAATATTTCAACAGGAACGATTTTGGGCGTATCCTCGAAGATGCTAACACAAGAGGGAGCAACTACCCATACCCTCTTCGGTGCAACGATTCCAGTTAGTGGTTATTTCACCTCTATTTTGGGGGCGCCTGCACTCAATATGGGCGTGTTTGTCGGTATCATCTCCGGCTTCGTTGGGGCCGTGGTATTTAATAAATATTATAATTACCGCAAGCTCCCCGATGCTCTAGCTTTTTTTAACGGTAAGCGTTTTGTTCCTTTTGTCGTGATTTTATGGTCTGTAATCGTTAGTTTGATCATGTCTGCTGTCTGGCCATTTGTCCAAGGAGGGATTAACCAATTTGGCGTCTGGTTGGCGACTTCGGGAGAGTCGGCTCCTTTTGTAGCGCCGTTTGTCTATGGTACACTAGAAAGACTGCTGATTCCTTTTGGTCTTCATCATATGCTGACCGTTCCTATTAACTATACTCAACTTGGTGGCGTTTACACGGTGCTCACGGGTTCTGGAGCAGGAAGCGTTGTTGCTGGGCAAGACCCGCTGTGGCT
This sequence comes from Paenibacillus sp. ALE2, assembly GCF_054113385.1. Classification (NCBI taxonomy): domain Bacteria; kingdom Bacillati; phylum Bacillota; class Bacilli; order Caryophanales; family Paenibacillaceae; genus Paenibacillus; species Paenibacillus sp. ALE2. The sequence continues at coordinate 1,246,192 of NZ_CM134213.1, read as the reverse complement.
GGCTTGGGCTAGTGATCTCAGTGCACTTCGTGGTACGGATCCGGCAGCCTACAACAGCTTGCTGGGAGACGTAACGCCTGCCCGCTTCAAAGTAGGACAGATGATCGGCGGAGCGGGTATCCTTATGGGGCTGGCCGTGGCTATGTATCGCCGCGTAGATAAAGATAAACGCAGCAAGTACAAGTCAATGATTTTCTCTGCAGCAGCAGCCGTCTTTTTAACAGGGGTGACGGAGCCGCTGGAGTTCATGTTTATGTTCGTAGCGCCCGTGTTGTATGTAGTTTATGCTATTCTTACCGGAATCGCGTTCGGAATGGCTGATATCATACATCTGCGTTTACATTCATTTGGTATGATTGAACTGCTGACTCGATTGCCATTGTCTATAAATGCGGGGTTGGTACAGGATATAATCAACTTCGTGCTGACTTGTGTTGTGTTTGCGGTAGCAACCTACTTTATCGCGTATTTTATGATCGGTAAATTCAAAATGGCTACGCCAGGAAGACTGGGGAACTATACGGATGAGGAGCCTCAAGCGACTTCCGAGGCAGAGAGTACATTAACGGATGGTGTGGCAGCGGTTTCAACTCAAAATCAATTGGCTGCGGATATCATCAAGACACTTGGGGGTGAGCAGAACATTGTCGAGGTGGATGCTTGCATGACCCGTCTGCGTGTGACGGTGAAGGATACAGAAGCTGTCGGGGATGAAAAGACGTGGAAAGCGCTAGGCGCCTTGGGCTTAATTAAAGTAGATAATGGGGTACAAGCGGTTTACGGACCAAAGGCCGATGTGCTTAAATCAGATATACAAGACATACTCAATAGGTGATTAGCTTGAAATTGTTAACCTTAAATGCACATGCTTGGATGGAAGAAAACCAGCACGATAAGCTGAAGCAATTGGCTGCTTTTATTGATGAACAGCAGTTTGATGTCATTGCTTTGCAGGAAGTGAATCAGTCCATGAAAGAGACTCCTTTGTCAGCGGACGATTTGGGCGCGTACTATAGTGCAGATCCTGAAGTTGTCATTAAACGTGATAACTATGCTTATGTACTGAATGGGCTATTGTCCGATGCCTATCACTGGACGTGGGCTCCTGCGCATGTGGGTTTTGCCAAATATGACGAGGGTTTGGCGATTCTGTCCAAAGCACCGATTACAGCTACGGTGAACGAATATGTTTCCTCGGTACAGGACTATGACAACTACCGCTCGCGTAAAATTGTGGGCATTCAGACTGTGGTGGACGGAGTGCAGGCCTGGTTTGTCAGTGGGCATTATAACTGGTGGAATGATGAGGAATCCTTCCGCGGACTATGGGATCGTACAATCGAAGTGCTCGCTCCTTTAGCTCCGGCTCCTATGTTTGTGATGGGGGATTTCAACAACGCGGCTGAAGTGCGCGGAGAAGGATATGACTATGTATTGCAATCCGGTTGGTCGGACACCTATTCGAATGCAGCTGTACGTGATGCAGGACACACGGTTATCAAGGCTATTGCTGGCTGGGAAAGTAATGCGGAGCCGCTCCGTATTGACTACATCTTTTCCAATAAGGCCGCACATGTTCAATCTTCAACGGTCGTACTGAACGGGAAAACAGGACCCGTTGTATCCGATCATTTCGGCGTTGCAGTCGAGTTGGAACTGTGATGAACACAAAGGAGGCCAGTTGCTTATGCGATTGGCCTTTTTTTTACGGAGTTCGATTTTAATCGAATGACATATTGAATAACAATCGCAATCAATACTAATATCATATTGTAATAAAAGGGGGTACTGAGGCTAAAACGTTCCATGAGTGCACCTGCGATGATCGGAGACGCAATGGCCCCCAATTCGGATAAAGATACGACATTGCCGATAAATGAGCTTCTATTGTCTTCAGGAATAACATCTCCTAGCTGCGAGTAAAAGGAATCCAGATAGCTGGCTCCTCCTATACCTCCGATGAACATCCCTAAGTATACGATCCACGGTTCTGTGAACCACAGAAATAGGATGATTTCCATCATGATCAACAATAGACCGATGATACATAGCAGCAAGCGATCCTTGAGTATATCAGATATTTTGCCAATAAAGGGTGCTGATACAAAGGTTGATATGCCGATGATTGTAAAGGCTAAGCTGATTTCTGCTGGACTCCAATGGAGCTTGTAGGTCGCATATACTGAGAAGTATGTTAAAAATATAGCAAATGCACTCATTTCAAGAAAATGAACGGTGGAATAAAGCAACAACTGTTTCGTTAATTTGATTCTTCTCTGCGATTTTTGAAAGGGGGGATGCTGTGGCTGTGGCTTTAAGAGAGAATTAGCGAAAGTCATTCTTGAAACGGCAACGAAGGATATACAGGCAAAAAAAGCAACGAAATAGAATGGAAAGGATAAAGAAAAATAAAAAACGATAACTCCACTTATAAGAGGGCCTAAAATCATACCAGCACCTTCACTGCTGCTGATATATCCATTGAGCGTGCCTCGATTCTCTGCGGTGCTCATATGGTTGATCGTGACTCTGACGAAGACGGTTAGCCCTATAGCCACCAAGCCTTGAAGAAGTCTAAGTATAGATAAAACAATGAAGCTTCCTGCAACCGGGAACAGAAGCATACAAACAATTTCGGCGATGAGTAAGCTCAACCCCAAGCGTTTTGCACCGATCTTTTCATATATTTGTCCTGCCATGCCTCCACCAAGAAATCTTCCCACATAAAACAAAGAAAATAAAATGCTCATGCCAAGTGTAGATATCCCGAATTGCTCTACATAAATAGCAAAGAGTGGAAGGAACATGCTTCCACTCATGTTAGCAATAAGGCTGATCACGATCATACAGGCAATATTACGATTTAAATATAAGTGTTTTACCATATCCTCGGAACCTCTCTTTGGTTTGCATCGTGGGAACCGTTATTCGGTTTACACCTGATTACGGATGAACGGCTTCAAGTCGAGTTAGTCGGTTCCCATATAGAGTACGCAAGTGAGTTCCTCGCGGTACCCAAATCCCAATGCATTGATGGAGGTATGAGCAGCGGATAAGAGGAATTCTTTTGTTTAATTTATGCTCTGTTCGTATGACAAGGGAGTGGTGTAGCCTTTAAGCAGGGAAGCCGCCTCCTGGTGGTGGCCAAGCTCCATAAATACGGCGCAGCAGTACAATTTCACCCAAATGATAGGAATTGTGGGAAGCGATATTTCGCAGCAATCCCGCTTTTGTTTCACCTGGGAAATGAGCCAGTGATTCATCCAGTTGCGCGGTTTCGGCAATTTGCACAGCCCGATCTACGCCTTGTAGAAATTCATTAATGACAGCCTGCCATGCCTCTTCGCTTTGCGGTCCAGTTTCTTCGGGCCAGCTTTCCATGACATTGCCCGGAAGCTGGGGCTTCCGTCCTTCCAAATGCTCCAGCATAAATTGCTGCCAGTAAATCATATGTTTCAGTAGTTGATAAATGCTGTAGGGCATTTCTGAGTTTTTCTTCCCTGCTAGCTCGACGTTAATGTCTGGCAAAGCCCGAGCCACGCGAATATGTCCACGTTCCCCGACCAGTGATTTAACCAGCGCTTGACCGAATAATTGGTTGGCATCCGACATGTAGGATCATCCCTTCTATGAGAGCTTGTTTCTAGCTTAGTCTTATTTTACGATTATACAATTATATTTTCCAAAATGTAAATGAATACGTGGTTTAAAATAAAGGGCAGAAATCATTTTAATAAAGCAGTTGATAATTGTTCTCAATTAAATTATAATAATATTGTTTCAAGAGAAACAATAAACGACATTTATATGTGTTGTTTAGTATATACGGAAACGTTAAGGGGAGATTTCCCGTATATATATATTGTTTCCGTTGAAACAATAGGTGGTGGGAATAAAGTTTTTAGATAGGGGTGTGAACATGGATTACGAAGTGGTTGTTGTAGGCGGCGGACCCGTTGGGATGTGGTTGGCTGCTGAGTTGGCATTGGCGAGCGTAAGCGTATGTGTAATTGAACGTTTGGAGGAGCCCATTCGCCAGTCGCGTGCGCTTACGCTACATCCACGGACACTTGAGATGTTTGATATGCGTGGATTGAAGGAGCGGTTTATGAAGCACGGCAGACCTATACGTACAGGTCACTTTGCAATGCTGGATACCCGCTTGGATTTTTCTGTGCTTGATAGTTCCTCCAATTATACATTGTTTATCCCACAGGTGATTACAGAGCAGTTGATTGAGGAGCATGCGCTCAAGCTGGGAGTTGTCGTCCATCGTGGCATGGAAGTGGTATCTGTGCGGGAGCAGGAGCAGGGCGTAGAAGTGGTGAGTGTACGCACGTCTGGACCACAAGCCAATGTATCGGTGATGACTGCTGCCTATGTCGTAGGAGCGGATGGGGCCGGGAGCATCGTGCGGAAACAAGCGGGGATTGCTTTTCCGGGCACGGATACTACTCTGACTGCTGTATTAGCGGATGTAGAGTTAGCCAATCCGCCTGAAAATGGCGTACATTCCGAATATAGTGAACGAGGCGGGGTGATGATTGCCCCCGTGTCTCCAGGTATTTATCGGGTTATTTTGACTACACTTCGATTGAAGGATGTCCCGAAAGACGCACCTGTAACGCTGGAAGAAGTGCGCACAGAGCTGTGCGATCTGCTTGGTACAGATCTTGGCGTATCCAATCCTCGCTGGTTATCTCGATTTGGGAATGCAACGCGGCAGGCGCAGACCTATCGTAAAGGGAGAATCCTGCTAGCAGGTGATGCTGCGCATATCCACTTCCCGGCAGGTGGGCAGGGAATGAATGTTGGCTTGCAAGAGGCTGCGAATCTGGGATGGAAGCTAGCAGGAGTGATTCGTGGCTGGGCTCCAGACACGCTGCTGAATAGCTATCATGACGAACGCTATCCGGTTAATACGCAGTTTTTACGGAATACCGAGGTTCAGACCCGCTTAATGGATTTTACGCCTGCTGTCTTGGCGCACCGCCAATTACATGAGGAATGGTTCCGCCATCCGGAAATTAATCGGTCTATGGCAGAGCAGATTAGTGCACTGGATGTATGTTATCCAGGGGCTGGCAATATACCGCAGCATCCGCTGAACGGGAAACGGTTTGCTGATTTTGAATTGCGGTTGCCTAACGGAGTGACATCGTATGCTTACGATCTTCTTCATGAAGGCCGATTTGTGCTTCTCCATCTTGCACAGGATACTAAGGTATCGAATGAGTTTCGCCATATCTCACTTTCACATATTTCATATGTGGAGGCCGTAGCTGAAGAATTGCCCGTTGGATGGAGAGATGTGCATACGGTTCTCATCCGTCCGGATGGGTATATCGCTTGGGCTGTTTCTGTGAAACAAACGGATATATTGAGTGTTATTAAGGATGCATTGTCACGTTAATATAAAGGAAAAAGGTATGATCATGACCATATTGTTTCCTGTGAAACAAATGTGGGCTATAATGAAAGGAGGAGTATGCCAAAGGAGTGACTACTTGTTCGTATGGAGAAGGCGACATCGGTTCAGCATGTCTATGATTTGCTTATTAAGATGAATCACCAGCTGGAGCAGCATCAGCAGAGAGAGGGCATGATCTTTCTCGAGGAAATCCGCGAGCACTTTGACGGAATGACTTCGCTCAATATGACGGATGTGCACGTTATGGATTGTATTGGGAGGCATGAGCCGATCAATGTTACAACCTTAGCGGAACGAATGGAGCTGAGCAAGGGGACCGTTTCGAAAGTTAGCACCAAGCTGCTCAAGGAAGGCTGGATTCGCAGAACCCAGCTGAACGACAACAAAAAAGAGATTTATTTTCGGCTAACCCCGTTGGGGAAAAAGCTCTTTCTTGTACATGATCGGCTGCATGCTAAGGCACAGCATCAGTTATTTCAATTTTTAGATCGTTACAGCTCGGAAGAACTAAATGTCTTGAAGCGTCTGCTGTCCGATGGCGTAGGTTTCTTGGAAGCTATGGAGTAGCAGAAGATGAGTCTCAATTCAAAGGACATTTAAATCATCGACAATGTGCACCTGTTTATTCTTCATGTGATAGCCACATGGAGAGATGCGGGTGCTTTTCTTTTAATGCAATAGCCGTTTTGCTTCCATATAGAGCACCTGCACGAACTTTTTCGTATTAATGCGGGCTTGAGATAGTGAAGGCTCCACATTGTTTTGCAGTTCCAACATTTTTTTGCGGATTTCTGTAAAATCAAAAAATTTGGATGCATAATTTTCAAACTTAGGATGGGTATAGTCGGTCAACCCGAGCGATACAATATGGCTTAATGTCTGGAAAATAGCGCGGCGGACACGCTGCTCCGATGCCTTGATTTCCTTGCTTAGCTCTATTGCTGAAGCTGAGTCTCCTAATCGTTTCAACGCTATATTAGCAAATATATCCTTTAGCGAGGGAAACAGATAGGGGGATAGATTGCCTGTTTCCTCCTCATATTGGTCCAAGTATTCCAACATATCCAGTAAATCTACACTTCCGGCTTCGCCAATCATCCCCATTTCGGAGAGCAGAAACTGTCCCGAACTTACAATGTTTCGAGTCGGTTCCAGTGTAGATGATGGGCTATTCGATGTGAACATCGACAGTCCTTGCAATGTGCGCTGAATATCTGTAATCGACTGCTGCATGCGCAGGCGTTCGGTTACTTTTTGGATAACTGCAATAATTTCCAGTCGGTTTAAGGGCTTGGCAATATAATATTCAATACCGAGTGAGTACGCCTCACCGATCATGTTTTTGGATTCAATCCGAGAAATCATAATGATTTTTCCGCTAAATTGATCACCGAGTGCACGCACGGTCTGAATGCCGTCACGAAGCGGCATCAGCAGGTCAATCAGCAATACATCAATTCGGTTCAGCTCCAGCAGGCCGCTATTCACGTAGGAACCATCCTCCGCTTCCCCAACAACCTCTCCTAAACCCTCGTCTTCAATAATGTCTGCCAGCATCGAACGAATCCCCTGATCGTCATCTACAATATAAAAACGCATCCGGGCTATCTTCCTTTCTCCGTGAGTTTCCGTAAAGGTAATATGATTCTAAAAGTGGTCTGTAATTTATCTGTATGCTCATCTTCATTCTGTAGTAGTTCAAGCGTTCCATCAAGACTCTCCGCGACTTCACGCACATAAAATAAACCCATGCCGGTCGAAGGCTGTCCTCCCTCATCATACTTGGTCGTGTATCCCGGTGTGAAGATCATTTCCCGTTTGCGCTGAGGAATACCTGGACCGTTATCGGTGACACTAAAGGATATTATATCCTCTTGTCCTGGTAGAAAATGAATGGAGACGTCAATCCTTCCACTGTCTTTCATCGCTTCTACTGAATTGGAGGTCAGATTGTTAATCAGAGTGAGAACTGTATAAACATGCAGTTTGGGCAACAAAGGATCGAAATTCAGCGTGAAACGGATAGACTTGCCTAGCGATTGAGCGTATTTGCTGTTCGTTCGGACGATCAGCTCGCCAAGTTCCTGTGAGGTCATATAATGCACGTCGCTTTCCGAATCAATGAGCTTGGACAAACCGGCAAAAATCCGCTGGCTGTCTTTTTTAATCTCATGGACTTGTCCGGAAATACGAAGTGCCTGTCTGGCGTAATGTTCTCTATCTTTCAGAGATTCATCCTGCTGCAGCTCGCGGTATAGCTCATAGCTTTCACGGGTGATTTGCTCTGCATGTGACAAAGTTTTGCCTAACTGGACTGACTCCTCATACAAGTCCGATACCAGGAGTAAAATTCGCTCCGTTTGCTGTCTTTGTGCCTCTTCATGCTGAACAGATTGATTTAATCGAATCATATTATAGAACCCAAGCACAAAGAAGCTGCGGATCATGGCCATAAAAGCCACTTTGCTGATCTTAACGATGTCCCAGAAATCACCGTCAATGCTTCGCCGGACACTAAGCTCTGCCACACTTGCGGCAACCTCAATTCCCACAGAGAGGATGCCCACACGCAGTGCGCGGTAAGGCTCAGCATTAATGTTAAGAACCTGAAAGAGCAGGCCATAAACCATATAATAAAAAAAGGTAGGTCCATGCAAGGTCATTAATTCTTCAAAGGAAGAGCCGGGATGAAGGTAATGATTGAGTGAAATACGAAATGCAACTACTGCTATCCCTGCAAACACTCCCGATAATGCAGGTGGAATATGACGTATAGATAACAGAAAGAAAAAAAATACGGGCGTACCAAAGCTGAGACGAAATGTATTATCGAACGGGTGAATATTCAACTCACCTGCTAGGGGTACAAAGATAAGCATCAGCAGGAAAAGAAGGGTATTTAGCTTCATCCATATTCACCTCCGGGTATTTGTTTCAGAAAGTCAATGTAAGATAAATTCACAGGCTTAGCATTAATACTTGTGAATTTATAGAAAAAAACAAATACATGTGTAGATAACTGTCGGTTTTTATAGTTCGGATTGTAGTATAAATAACATCATCTGAATATTAAGAGCTGCATACTGCAAAAATATACAAACCAGCCAGGGGGGACATGAAGTGAAAAAGATTAATTTAACAATGCAAATCTTTATCGGTCTGGCTTTAGGTATTATTGTTGGTGCCTTATTTTACGGCAATTCAGGGGTGGAAGTCTACTTAAAGCCGATCGGTGATATTTTCATCCGCTTAATCAAGATGATTGTCGTACCTATTGTAATCTCAACGCTCATTATTGGTGTAGCCGGCGTCGGAGATATGAAGAAACTGGGGAAACTCGGCGGGAAGTCGATTCTGTACTTCGAAATTGTAACGACCATTGCGATCCTGTTTGGTCTGCTTGTTGCCAATCTGGTTCGTCCCGGTGAGGGCGTGGACATGTCCCACCTGGCCAAGAGCGATATCCATTCCTATGTGGAGACTGCGGAAAAGTCAGGCCATAACTTTATAGATACGATTGTGCACATCGTACCTACCAATGTTATTCAAGCCCTGGGCGAAGGAGATATGCTGGCTATTATATTCTTCTCTGTATTGTTCGGACTAGGAGTGGCAGCGATTGGTAACAAGGGCAAGCCTGTGCTGAATTTCTTTGAAGGTGTAGCCGACGCCATGTTCTGGGTAACCAATCAGGTCATGCGCCTCGCTCCGTTCGGTGTATTTGCACTGATTGGCACGACAGTGGCCAAGTTTGGATTAGCCTCGTTATGGCCGTTATTGAAGCTTGTACTGTCAGTGTATGGCTCCATGTTACTGTTTATTGTGATTGTCTTTGGAATTATCGCCAAGCTTTGCGGTACCCGTCTCTGGACGATGGTTAAAATTTTGAAAAGTGAGCTGTTGCTTGCATATTCGACGGCCAGCTCGGAAAGTGTTCTGCCTAAGATCATGGAGAAGATGGAGAAATTCGGGTGTCCGAAGGGAATCACATCCTTTGTCATTCCGATCGGATATTCTTTTAATCTGGACGGCTCCACGCTGTATCAAGCACTGGCTGCAATTTTCATTGCCCAAATGTATGGCATTGATATGCCGATCACGACCCAAATCACGCTGGTACTCGTGCTGATCATTTCCTCCAAAGGGATTGCAGGCGTGCCGGGCGCTTCCTTTGTCGTGTTGCTCGCTACGCTGGGAGCAGTGAATCTCCCGCTGGAAGGTCTGGCCTTTATCGCTGGTATTGATCGTATTCTGGATATGGCGCGTACGGTAGTCAATGTTTTAGGAAACTCGCTTGCGGCTGTAGTCATGTCCAAATGGGAAGGACAATATGATAAAGAAAAAGGCGAGGAATACGTTGCTTCAATTAAATAAGATACATTGAACCGAATAGTGGATACCAAGAGCACCTTTGCGAAGTAATGCAGAGGTGTTCTTTTTGTTTCCAGACTTGTTAACATACTTCCTTTTTCGACATTTTTCGATGTTTTTTGTATGGATATATAGGTATATGGACACGAAAAATAAGTCTTAATACCTATACGATTATAGATTTATTTATAATGATTCTTAATAAAATTCCGATATTAAATTATACCGTTTTATATAACTGGCTTAGAAGGGAAGATCATATATGTTTCTCAAGAAAAATGAGTCTCAATCACTTGCTCCTTTAGTAGAAGAAAGCCGCAAACTCTCACAAAGAATACAGCAAAAGGATTATTCTGCTGCAATACAGGTTTCCTCAGCATCTCCTGAAATTCAACAAATCGCAAACAATGTCAACCAAGCGATAGAGTCCATGAAAAATGATGCTCAACATGTTGATATCCGTTTGAAGCTTGTTACCAAGGCGATAGAGATTGGCTTATGGGACATGGAGGTCATTGCGGGTGATCCCGTCAATCCAAGTAATACGTTCACATGGTCCGAAGAATTCCGTTCTATGCTGGGATATCAGAGCGAAAAGGAATTCCCCAATGTATTGGACAGCTGGTCATCTCGACTACACCCCGAAGACTATGACAGATCTTTGGCAGAATTGTCTGATCATTTACTGGATACTACGGGGAAAACCCCTTATGACGTACAGTATCGTTTGAGGCTGAAGCATGGAGAATATCGCTGGTTCCGGGCTACCGGAACGACGATCCGTGACCAGCAGGGAGTGCCGCTTCGTATTGCGGGCGCTCTGTTGGATGTGCACGATCAGAAGATTAAGTCCGAGGAGCTTCAGGCGCTAGTTACCAGATTTGATCTCATCAATCGTGTTTTGGTGGAGGCACCCTATGACGTCATTTTGGTGGATGGAGACATTGAGCACCCGGATAATATATTTTGGTGGTCCCAGCAATTCCGCAACACCTTGGGCTTTACAGACGAGAAGGACTTTCCAAGTGTATTAAGCAGCTGGAGTTCGCGTATACATCCTGATGATGCCGAACATGCAGTTAAGGCTGTAGTCGATCATTTAAATGACTATTCAGATCGTACGCCATATGATATGGTATGTCGCCTACAAAGTAAAAATGGAGAATATCGCTGGTATCAAAACAGTGGAAGAAGCATACGCGATAGCAAAGGAGTGCCTATTCGCATTGCGGGAACCATCCGTGATATCACAGTGGAAAAGGAAAAGCAGGCTGTTGCAGACGAGCTTACGCTCAAAATTCAGCATCTCTCCGACTCCATTACAGAAATGGTGAACGGTGTTAACTCGGTTAGTAACCAGGCACAGGAATTGGCTACGGCTCAAGAGCAATCGACAGAGGCAGCGAATCAGGCCAAAGTCAGTGCAGAAGAGACGCAAAACATTTCGAACTTCATTAAAGAGATTGCGAATCAAACGAATCTATTGGGTCTGAATGCTGCAATCGAGGCATCGCGTGCAGGCGAGCAGGGACGGGGATTTGCAGTAGTTGCAGATGAAGTCAGAAAACTTGCCATCCATAGTGCGGATGCGACCGGGAATATCGAGACCAGTCTGGACGAAATGAAAACACTCATCGAGCGAATTCTGCACAACATCGGGAATATGTCTACGCTGACACAAACACAAGCCGCGTTAACACAGCAAGTCAATGCATCTACGGACGAGATCAACAGTATGTCCAAAGCTTTGTTGGATTTTGCGAGAACGATGTAAGGCTTTAGACTTCATGTAAATAGTAGACCGGGCCATAGGCTCGGTCTCTTTACTGCTTTTGGTAGATGAACTATACTTTTGAGGATCAATCTAAGATGACCTCAGAGTAATTTCATGTGGAAAAGAGGAAGCGATTTGAGCCTACTTAGTTCAATATTGGTTGGAATTGTAGCGCTGGAGCACGTGTACATTTTAGTATTGGAAATGTTTTTGTGGACGACTCCACGCGCGATGCGTACGTTCGGTACCTCGAAGGAACTGGCAGGAGTGACCAAACCCTTGGCAGCCAATCAAGGGCTGTATAACGGATTTCTGGCTGCTGGATTGGTGTGGGGCTTGTTCTATCCCAATCCTGTGATCGGGCGGCAAATCGAATTATTTTTTGTCATTTGCGTAGTAGTGGCTGCAGTGTATGGTGCATTAACGGCTAATAAGTCTATTTTATTAAAGCAAGGTCTGCCTGCCATCTTGGCATTAATCAGTTTGCTGGTCTTCTAAAAGACGCCCTTAACGGGTGTCTTTTTTGCTAATTCGATCACATAATGTCTGCAATGCTAATGACAAGGGGAATAAACAGTTTTTGAACGATTGTAAATCCGACTATTCCGATTTATAATATTTTTCAATACATACTTAAATAATTTGGAGGCTAGAGCGATGCGTCGTAATTTGACAGGTATATTCGTATTCATCGTATTAATGTTGGTAGTAAGTGCATGCTCCGGCGGAAATTCGGGATCTTCGTCTGCGACGAATGGTAGTGCGTCTGGCACAGATGCAACTACAGCGGATAACGGACAGCCCAAAGATGGTGGCAGCCTGATTATCGGCGTGCAAGCCGATCCGGTGGTGCTGAATCCGAACTATGCGGGTGACCGGGTAAGTCTGACGATAGATCAAGCGATATTTGCACCTTTGTTCCAAGTGAACAATGGCAAGAAGACATTTTATTTGGCAGATAGCCTGACTCCTTCGGCAGACAAGTTGACCTATACACTAAAACTGAAAAAGGATCTGACTTGGCATGATGGCGAGAAGCTGACAGCTGACGATGTCGTTTTCACGATTAACAAAATTTTAGATGAGAAGCAGCACAGCTTCTTGAGAAGTAATTTTATGGTCAACGGCAAGCCGGTACAGGCGAGCAAGGTTGATGATACGACGGTGGACTTCAAGCTTCCTCAGCCAGCCCCAGCTTTTGAGGCGGCCCTGGTACAGGTATCCCCGATTCCGAAGCACATTTTTGAGAATGAAGCGGATATTGAGAAAAGCACGAAAAACAACACTCCGGTTGGATCAGGCCCTTTCAAATTTAAAGAGTACAAAACTGGCGAGTACGTTACACTTGAACGGTTCGATAACTATTTTGGCGGCAAGCCGCATCTGGATTCTGTGACATATCGAATTGTTAAAGATTCGAATGCTGCCAATTTAGCCCTGCAAAATGGTGAAATCAATGTAAACTATCTCGACCCACAAAACGTAGACACCATTAAAGCGACAGATAAGTTTGACATTTTCCCTTACAGCGAAGGCCGCTTGGCTTACCTGATGTTTAATGAAAACAGTGATACAAAGCAGTTGAACAAAAAAGAAGTACGTCAGGCGCTTTCTTATGCACTGAATCAGGATGAATTGATCCAGGTATCGTATGGCTCCAAAGATTATGCAGATACTGCAAAGTCCGCTTTGACACAGGATGTACTGTATCACACGAATGATGTTGCATTTTTCAATAATGATGTGAACAAGGCGAAGGAGCTGCTGAAATCGGCCGGCGCTGAAGGGCTGAAGCTGCGCATTATCATTCCGGGCGGCAACAAGGTTCAGGAAGCACAGGCGCTGTATATCCAGCAGAAGTTCAAGGATATTGGCGTTCAGCTGGATGTGAACAGTATGGATTCCTCAGCGTGGTCGCAAAAATTCGTTGATACGAATGCCAAGGATTTCGATCTGGCGATCAGCGGCTATATCATGGGGTATGACCCTGATGCGTATCGTATTTTGTATAGCACGGGATCGTCCTCCAACTATTCGCATTATTCTAATAAAGAAGTAGATAAGTTGTTGGAAGAGGGCGCGGGTGAGTCGGATACGACTAAACGTGGAGAAATTTATAAAAAGGTACAAGAAATTTTGGCTGATGATGCGGTTATCTACCCAATTGCATACACCAAAACGATTGTGGCCTTCGACAAGCAGTATGGCGGTATTGATCAGGCTGTGTTGAAGCCGGTCGTGATTTTCGAGGATTTGTCCAAAATTTATCACAAATAAGACAGGGTTTTCAAAAAATAAGCTGGGGTAACCAGCTTATTTTTTTCGAAAACAGCAAGGGGAAGGAAAACGTATGAGACAACTCATCGCCAGAAGGTTGCTGCAAGTTATACCGATGCTATTTTTTGTGTCCATCGTCTGCTTCGGCTTGACCAAGCTGGCTCCAGGTGATCCGGTGCTCTCTTTTGTTACACCGAATATGCATCTGGAAGATATTGAAAGAATGAGGCATAGCTTGGGGCTGGACCAGCCCGCTTATGTACAGTACATATTATGGCTTAAAAAAAGCCTGACAGGAGATCTAGGTTATTCGCTAATTAATCATCAGCCTGTACTGGATCAGATTCTCGACCGTCTCCCGGCGACAGCGGGGTTAATGGGCGCCTCCATCATACTCGCTGTGTTGATTGCAATTCCACTTGGTTTGATTGCTGCGGCCAATCGGAATCGCTGGATCGACAAGCTCATTAATTTAATGTCGTACATCGGTATTTCAGTCCCATTGTTTTGGCTTGGCATTTTGCTTATTTATCTGTTTGCAATTTATTTGCATTGGCTTCCAAGTACAGGGATGCGTACGATCGGAACGGATTCGGTGCTGGATGTGATCAAGCATGGCATCTTGCCATGTTTTGTACTGGCCTTTGGCTTTCTATCTGTCTATGTGAGGTACATCCGTTCCAGCACGATTACGCAGCTTAAGGAAGAGTACGTGCAGATTCAATACGCGTTCGGGTCTGGACAACGACTGGTTTTGTTTCGACACGTGCTCAAGCATGTTCTGCTGCCCATCATTACGCTGCTTGGTATGTCGGTTGCGGACCTGGTGGCGGGAGCCATTGTGACGGAGACGGTATTTTCCTGGCCGGGCATTGGCTCGCTGGGCATGACGGCTGTAAAAGGAATGGATTATCCCGTCATTATGGGGATTACCTTATTCTCCGCTTTACTGCTGATCCTGGGTAATCTACTGGCAGATATCTTGTACAGCATGGCGGACCCGAGAATTAAATCAACGAGGTGAAAACATGAATCGGAGCAAATGGCGCAACATCGGGATCGAGCTGATGACGAGCAAAATGGGCGCCGTCGCCCTCATACTATTGATCGTATTCTCGCTGGGAGCGATTTTTGCATTTTTATCACCGCAGGACCCGAATAAGCTGAACGTACTGGAGCGCCTCCAACCACCGGGAGGCGCACACTGGTTTGGAACGGACGATTACGGTCGGGACTATTTTACAAGAGCGCTGTATGGCGGTCGTGTATCCTTGCTGGTGGGCTTTGCGTCTATGATTATTGCGACCAGTATTGGTGCAGTGGTAGGCATTGTGAGCGGCTATTTTGGCGGATGGATTGACAATCTGCTTATGCGGATTTTGGAGCTAATCATGTCGATTCCGTCTTTTCTGGTTATATTGCTGCTTAGTGTGTTTTTGAAGCCAGGCGTTGGCAATATCATTGTCATTATCGCCCTGCTCATGTGGATGAATATCGCCCGGGTGGTGCGGGCAGAGACGATGACGCTGCGCGAACGGGAGTATGTACTATACGCTAAGGCTTCAGGACAAAGTACATTTGGCATTATCCTGAAGCACATCGTTCCCAATCTGATTCCAGTCATTATCGTAGGAGCGACGAACAATATCGCTTCAGCCATTATGATGGAATCATCACTGAGCTTTCTCGGCTTTGGTGTTCAACTGCCGAACGCTACGTGGGGCAGTATGCTGAATAATGCCCAAGGCTATATTGCACAGGCACCATATATGGCATTGTTTCCGGGATTGCTTATTTTACTGACCGTGTTGAGCTTTAATGTACTGGGAGATGTACTGCGTGTAGGCTTTGAGCCCAAATTAGTAAAACGATGATTCACAGCATAGATCCATTACCAATGGCTCCAGGAGCGACAGGAAGGGGCGAAAACACAATGACAGAACATCTGCTGTCTGTCGAACAGCTGGAGGTCTCGTTTTTCACTCGTGAGGGGGAGAATCAGGCCGTTCGAGGGGTTAGCTTTCATATTGATGCTGGAGAAACGGTAGGAATTGTAGGAGAATCCGGTAGCGGCAAAAGCGTTACGGCGAAAGCGATCATGTCGATGATTGCCCCGCCCGGCAAGCGGCTGAACGGCGATATCCGTTACCGTGGAGAAAGTTTGACCGCGCTGACAGAAAAACAATGGCGTAAAATACGCGGTAACCAAATCGCAATGGTGTTTCAGGACCCGATGACTTCGCTGAATCCGGTCAAAAAAGTAGGCTATCATCTGGTCGAGGTGATTCGCAGGCATCGAGGATTGAGCAAGGAAGCAGCTACGCAGGCAGCTGTGGAGCTACTGCGACAGGTAGGTATTACTGAACCGGAGCGTCGAATGAATCAATACCCGCATCAATTCAGCGGAGGGATGCGTCAGCGGGTGATGATCGCAATGGCGCTCTCGTGCAGTCCGGAACTACTAATTGCAGATGAGCCGACTACAGCGCTGGATGTGACGATTCAGGCGCAAATCTTGGAGCTACTCAAGACGCTCAAGCAGCAATCCGATATGGCGATTGCCCTGATCACCCATGATCTGGGCGTCGTCGCCCAGGTGTGCAGCCGTGTCATCGTAATGTACGGCGGCATGGTGATGGAGGAGGGGCGTGTGGACGATATCTTCTATCGTCCTGGGCATCCATATACGCAGGGTCTGCTGCGCTCTGTACCCCAGCGTACGAACGGCTTTCGTGAGCGGCTGGTGCCGATTGAGGGCACGCCCCCGGATCTGGTGAACCCGCCATCAGGCTGTCCGTTCATGGAACGGTGCCCGCACGCGTTTGCCCGCTGTGCGGAGCGGCCGCCGATGGTGGAGCTGCGCCCTGACCAGCGAGCAGCCTGCTGGTTGAACGAGCCGGACGCCGTGCCTGCCGGAGTCTACGAGACGCCCGGAGCGGGTCGTGCAGAGGAGGGGAATGACGGTGAATGAAGCGTTGAGAGAGGCCAACCATGTGGCGGGTGAGGATCAGCCCTTGGTGGAGGTACACCAGCTTAAGAAGCATTTTGTGACCGCAAAGGATTTGTTAGGGCGCAGCTCCGAGGTGCTCAAGGCGGTTGACGGCGTAAGCTTCCACATCAAGCGCGGCGAGACGTTCGGATTGGTTGGTGAGTCCGGTAGTGGCAAATCGACAGTTGGACGCTGCCTGACACGGTTATACGATTATACGGAAGGTACGGTACGCTTTGACGGTCAGGATATTTCCAAGCTGAATGACAAGCAGCTCAAGCCGCTACGTCGGCGTATTCAGAGCATTTTTCAGGACCCATATTCCTCGCTTAATCCGGGTATGAACGTGCTTGACCTGATTGGTGAGCCGATGGATATTCACAGATTGCATCAGGGCAGTGAGCGTAAGGATGCCGTAGTGGCTTTACTGGAGAAGGTAGGGCTGAAGCGAGAGCACCTGTACCGCTATTCGCACGAGTTTAGCGGCGGTCAACGCCAGCGGATTTCCATCGCTCGTGCCTTATCCGTGAATCCCGAGTTCATCGTCTGTGATGAACCGATTTCGGCCCTGGATGTGTCCATCCAGGCGCAGGTCATTAACACGCTGGAGGATCTCCAGCAGGAGTTCGGACTGACGTATCTGTTCATCGCTCACGACTTGTCGATGGTGCGGCATATTTCGGATCGAATCGGCGTGATGTATCATGGACGGTTGGTGGAGGTAGCCGACGCAGATGAACTGTATGAGCAGCCCGCTCACCCCTACACGCAGGCGCTGCTCTCCTCCATCCCTGTGCCTGATCCGAGAGCGGTCGGCGAGCGGCAGAATAGCTTGGCTCAACCCGACGGTTCATGGGTATGGGACAAGGATAGCAACGATGCTGGCGAGCTGAAAGAAATTAGTCCCGGACATTATGTGGCGTACCCGGTTAGCCGTTAGGTTAAGATTGGTTGTACGTGTACATAACCTATAGGAGGTAAAAAACGATGACTGAATCAACGAAAAGAGTACGTATTTCCCAGTGGGACGCGCTCATGCTGGAATCTTTACGTTCATTAGGCTGGTCCCCTGAGGAACTCATCCGTCGGGTGCAGGAAAATGAGCTGCCAACGGACGGACAATTTGATTATGCGGAGCTTGCCACCGGGCTGGCGTCCAAAGAGCCGAAGGTGTTTGTCAGCGCGGTAACAGACGGGTATCAGATCAAATATAATACGATCCGGGGCATTCGCACGTGGCTTGCCGTGGCGCTCGGACGTGAGCCTGAGCTGTCTCTGGAGGAAGGAAGCGAAGCTGTCACATCCGAACTGACGCAGGCTGAGTATGATCGGCTGGAGCAGGTGCTGTCGTTAGGTTGGGTCATTCAGGAGGTACGGCCCGCGACTGGCGATACTGCAGGATTGTACCGCATTGTGCCTGCTGCACAGACGAATTAAATTGTGAATATGGAGCAACACACTTTACCAGGAATTGAAACGAGCTGACCGGGAGGTCAGCTCGTTTTTTTAATACGATGCTTCTTCATTATTTTCATACTTTAGAAGATACGTTTACGGCTTGGCACCTCATTCACGTCCCTTCCATCTTTCCTCATATGGATATCATCAGTTGAAATGATTAGAAAGGTTACATTTTTCACCATATATGACCGATAAAAGTATAGTGTTATTTATATTTTATGGGAAATGAGGAAAGGGGACCTTTTAAATCTGATGAGTGAACAAGAAATACATAGGAGTGAATGTGGAGGTGGGACGATCGTTGCTGAACCGAACGCAGTTCCACCACGTCCACAAAGAATAGTTTTGACCCTGGTTACAGGGTTTGCATTATTGATCTTTAGTTTGTTCCTGTCGCTAGTCACAGGTATATTTCCTATCAGCTATGCAGAGTTATGTGAAGTGTTGTTTTCTTCCAATCCTGATCCCATATTGAAGGAAGTTGTATACCAAACTCGTATGCCATTTACCTTGGATATGTTGTTGCTCGGAGGAGGTCTGGCCGTTTCAGGCACTCTTTTACAACTACGAATAGCTAATCCATTTGCATCACCCACCTTAACCGGACTTATGCCTGGGGCAATGGTGGGGTTATGTGTTGTCCTTTTACTGGGAATGAACATAGACTCTTTTGGTGGTATGGCCCTTTGTATTGCAGGGGCGGTATTTGGGGGATTCATTGTATTTACATTAAATAGAATCCGTTTCATTCGAGGACGGTCTGCGGGAATTCATTTATTCATGATTGGTTTCATTATTGATGTAGCCCTTCGTTCAATCTCTGGATTTATTGTGCTATTTGGAGAAAATCAGCAAGAGTGGGCAATGTCTGTGGGAGGGTGGGGAATAAGAGAAGGGTCATTCACGTTTTGGCTTACCTTGGTTACACTTCTCGTCGCAGGATCTGTCTTCGCATTCCCCAAGCAGCTGAAACCCCTGTACATTCCCTGCGCAATTGTGTTGACCGCCATTACGGTGTGGGCATGTGGTACCATCGGATATATAGGGCTTATTGTGCCTTATTTCATGCGCTGTATGATAGGAAACCGTTCACGGCTTCTCTTGTTGGGCTCCATCCTTTGGGGAGGCGGGTTGTTGATGCTGGCCAAAGTCATTTCCGCTAGAATCCATGAGCCGGTTGGGTTGCCCTTAACCCCAGTACTGGCCTGCATCGGCATACCCCTTTTGATCTTTATGATGTGGAGAGAATGGAGAAGAAGCGTTATGGAAATGGTAAATTCTGAACGCTATTAGCCAGAGCATTAAACTCTCTTTTTTTATGCTATATTTTATACATAAAAAAAGAGAGTTGAGGTGCAGCATGACATCAATGACGATTGTCGATCCATCCGTCAAACCAGGATTAGTGGCTTATCAGGCAAGTAATGAAGATCAGGCTGAGATTCAGGAGTTAATTTTAAAGACGGCCAGATGGCTGCACAGCAAGGGTTCCACGCAATGGGGCAAATTACTAAAAGGAGAAGATGATCACAATCTGGGTGGCGCTATTGCACGCGGAGAAGTGGTTATTTTCCGAACCTCAGACGATCATCGCTTGGCAGGCGCAGTGATCTTGCAGCAGCAGCCCAGTGCTTGGGATTGTAGATTGTGGGGATTAGACGGGATGAATTCCGAGGGAGGTACCTCCGTGTATCTGCATCGTTTGGTTGTAGATCGCGATAACACGGGGAAGGGACTGGGCCGTGAGCTTATGCAGTGGATTGAGCAAGGTATCCGCTTCGCCGGCAAGGATCGAATCCGTCTGGATTGTATTGCGGGCAATGACAAGCTTAGCGGTTTTTACCAACAATGTGGCTATACTTATATAGGCGAAACAAATGGCTATAACACTTTTGAAAAGATGCTAATAAAGTCATAGAAAACGGAATCATAATTGAAGGAATACAAAAGAAGGAAGCAGGTGATCTGCATTCTTCTTTTTTTTGTTGTGCAGACCTTTACGTCCTCGTGGTGTCTTTCTCTTGGTTACTGTCATATCAGAGTCACTCAAAAGAAAAAATTTATATAAAAATGAAAATGGGGATATCGCGCTTTCTCCTTCTACATATGATGATAGGGAAGGTTTTGTAAGCGCTTCAAAGAAGGGTGATATACAACCATGCGAAGCTACAGGAGGCGGTTAAGGTGGACAATTACATGAGTTGGATAAAAATTGGATTTTTCCTCAGCATTCTGTTTTTACTTGCAACGGCATGCAGCACTTCTCCCAAAATAGAGAATACAGATGGACAAAAGGTGCGGCTTACGATGCAGGTTTGGGGTAACCCTGCGGAGGTGAAGGTGTATCAGCGGGCACTGGATGCATTTGAAAAAGAGAATCCGAATATCGAAGTTAAGCTGGTACCAGTACCGGGAGACCAATATGAGCAAAAGCTGTTGACACAGCTACAAGGAAGTCGCGGACCGGATGTCTTTTATTCATATGAGTCGACGATTGCGCGTTTGATCGGAGCAAAACAGGTGCAGCCTTTGGGTGAATTTTTAAAAAGTGAGGCAAGTGACGTGAAGGCCGAGGATTTTCCGGAAGGATTATGGGGTCCGGCCAAGCGTGATGGGGAAATCTATGGGGTCACTCCTGACTCAAACCCGATGGTCATGTACTACAACAAAAAGGTATTTAAGGAAGCAGGTGTGAAAACACCGCAGGAATACTATGATGAGGGCAAGTGGAACTGGGACGCCTTTGAGGAGGTTACATCCAAGCTGAAGGCCGCCGGAAAGCAGGGCTATATTGCGGAAAACTGGTGGGCTCACTGGTATTCATGGGTGTGGTCGAATGGTGGCCGGATCTTTGATGAACAAGGCAAGTATGTGCTGGACCACAATGAAAAGGGCAAGGAAGCGTTCGCTTTTATGTACGATATGGTGAAAAAGGGAAATGCGGTATACCTTGGCTCACTCCCAAAAGGGCAGGGGGCAGATGCCATGTTCATGTCCAATCAGGTCGGCATGCTGGCGGCAGGAAGATGGCTGGAGCCCTTGTTTAGCCAAAATAAAAGCCTCGACTTTGATTATATCTACTGGCCCTCCAACACTGGTAAAAATGAGCCTGTCGCCATCCCGGTTGCATATGTAGCTGTCAACAAAAACAGTCCGCATGTGCAAGAGGCCATGAAGCTGGCAGCTTTCTACGTCTCTGTGAAAGGGCAGGAGGCGCGGCTGGTTGAAGGTGGCAATGCCATGGGTACGCTTGCTGCCGCAGATGAGAGCATCATGAAAAAGGCGACGATTGAGCACTCGGGCTATCTGACTGAGGGACGTGATAAAGGGCATGCTTATGGTTCTGCATTGGCGTATGATGCACAGGTGCCGGGGTTGAACTCCGATATCACGGAAACCATTGACCTGATGTTCCTGGGCAAGCAGGATGCTGCGACAACTATTGAGAAGTTGAACCAGATCATATCCAAGGCGGTCAAGTAAACACGGGATGCGCCGTGACCAGGGAGGAAGGTGACAAGATGCAGAAAAAGCATCAAGCGCTGTGGGGCTATCTATTTATTGGCCCCCAGTTTCTTGGTCTGTTATGTTTTTCACTGCTGCCCTTGCTGTATGCGTTTTACTTAAGCTTTGTCAATTGGGATGGTTTTGGGGTACCTTTGTTTGTCGGCTTGGACAATTTTAAAGGTCAATTATCTGATCCTGATTTTTGGAAGGCACTCATTAATACGGTGTACTATATGGTGCTGGTCATTCCGGTGGGGATTGTGTTGGCTCTGCTCGTAGCCATCGTACTCAATAAAGTGAAGGGCAGGGAAATCTATCGTTTGTTTTTTTTCATGCCTGTCGTAACCAGTTCGGTATCGGTGGGGGTCATCTGGATGTGGATACTGAATGGTGAATTTGGCATTTTAAACCACTTGCTGCGAGCGATTGGCATTGCAGGCCCGATGTGGCTTACCGATACGCATTGGGTGATCCCGTCGATTGCTCTACTTAGCATATGGCTGGGACTGGGATACAACATGGTCATTTTTTTGGCAGGACTTCAGGGCATCTCCAAAAGCTATTACGAGGCAGCCGAAATTGACGGGGCCAGTAAGTTCCAGCAGCTAAGGTATATCACATTGCCGCTATTGTCACCAACAACCTTTTTTGTCACCATTATGATGGTCATCAGCTCTTTTCAGGTGTTCGATCAGGCGTTCGTCATGACAAACGGCGGGCCAGCCAAAGCAAGCTATACGCTTGTGTATCACATTTACGATCAGGCATTCATTGATTTCACGATGGGAGAAAGTGCGGCAGCGGCAATGATTTTGTTCGTGATTATTCTCATATTTACACTGCTGCAATTTAAAATGCAAAAGAGGTGGGTGCACTATGGAGATTAGTTGCAGAGGCAGGATGCTCCTGCGCCATGTGCTGCTCGCTGTCGGCTCTTTAATCATGTTTTTTCCATTTTTGTGGACCATCCTCAGTTCTTTAAAGGATATCTCTCAAATTTTTGTCGTTCCGCCACAATGGATTCCCGATCCGTTTGTATGGAGCAACTATCCGGCATCGCTGGAGGCCATGCCCTTCGTGCAGGCGTACATGAACAGCTTTTACATTACGTTTATCATCGTGACAGCGACGCTGATTAGCGCATCTATGGCAGCGTATGCCTTTGCTAAAATCCGTTTTCCGGGTTCGGATATATTGTTTATTTTGTTCCTCGCTACGATGATGGTGCCTAAGCAGGTAACGATGATTCCGCTATACTTGGTGATGGATCGTATCGGCTGGCTGGATACGCATTGGTCGCTGATTGTACCTGGAGCCTTGTTTAATGCATTCGCGGTGTTTTTGCTCCGTCAATTCGTCATGGGAATTCCACGCGATCTGGAGGAAGCAGCAGTCATGGACGGGGCGGGATACATTCGCATTTACTGGAGTGTCATTCTGCCACTCATTCGTCCGGCATTGGCGGCGATCGGGATTTTCACTTTTTTGGGTGCCTGGAACAGCTTTCTTGATCCGCTGATCTATCTCAATACACCAGAGAAATTTACAGTTCCACTTTTGCTCAACAATTTCAAAGGACTATATACCGCCGATTGGTCACTGATGATGGCAGGTACCACCATCTCCGTCGTCCCGGTGCTCATCGTCTACATCATCGCCCAAAAGCAAATTATTGAGGGCATTACCTTAACAGGCATCAAGGGGTAGGGGCTTTTCCCTACTCCTTTTTATGTACTTTCCGATACTGTAATGGAGTACGCCCGGTGAAATGCTTGAATACACGGCCAAAGTGAGCAATGCTGTCAAAGCCCGTTTTTTCAGCAATGGCGGTCACTTTCCAGTTTGTTTCCTTCAAATACGCCCGAGCCTGCTGGACCCGTACATCCTGAAGATACTCGACCAACGTAAAACCTGTGGTCTGCTTGAAAATGCGGCACAGATATGTGCTGCTAATATAAAAGTGTCCTGCCAGTTGCTCCAACGATAGCTTCTCGGCATAGTGGATATGCAGATACTCAATCACCGAGTACACGCGCTGCTGCTGCTCGCTGCGTTCCGGCGCTATGGTCTCAGGAGCGGCTGATTGTATGCGGCGGATTCGGATCAGTAGCTGCAGCAGCAGGCTTTGAAGATACATATATCGGTATGCATGCTCTTGATGGTATTCATCCAGCATTTGCTGGAACAGATGCTCCAGCTCACGTTGTTCTGCTGCAGAGGGGCGAAGCAAAAAGCTTTTTTCAGGCAATAGCAGGTGATTCTGATCGCCGGATGGAGTGACAGACGCGGACGAGCCTACAAACGCTTCATCAAAGTTGATCAAGATTCGCTCATGGCTGCCGTTCCCTTTGTTACTCGTACGGTGGAAATCATGTTTGCTGATCCAGATCAGATCGCCCTTTTGTAGTGCGTATACACGCTGATTAATGTAGTAGTAACGCTCTCCTGCCAGCAGATAATAGATTTCATACGCTTGATGGACATGGTCGGCAGACATGCTAAATGGCACCGTCCGAAGCGCTTGCTCGATGGCAAAAAGGGGTGTGGCGATCATTGCAGCGTTCTCCTTTATGAAAGTATTCATGAGGATAATATATGCATACTTTTTGAATGAATTCACAATAAAAGCGAAGATTTCGCTCTTTCTTATACTATAAAATAGAAGTAATTCATGTAAAGGGTGTGAACCTATTGGCTAAAATCAAATATGCGCTTGTGGGCACCGGAGGAAGAGCTGAATTTTTTTACGGTGAAGTTGTTACCGTTTTCAAAGATACATCAGAGCTGGTGGCGTTCTGTGACGTCAACCAGACGAGAATGGACTATGCCAATCGGCTGTTGCAAGAGAAATACGAGCACCAGCTGATTCCAACCTATAAAGCTCACGAATTTGATCGGATGATCGCGGAGGTGAAGCCGGATATCGTCATCGTCACCACCATTGACCGGGTGCATCATCGGTATATTATCCGGGCGATGGAGCTGGGCTGTGATGTCATTTCCGAGAAGCCGATGACGGTGGACGAGGATAAATGCCAAGACATTCTGGATGCCATAGAACGCACGGGACGGAAGCTGCGCGTCACCTTTAACTATCGCTATGCCCCGCATAATACGAAAATCCGTGAGGTTATCATGGACGGGACACTGGGTGACATCTTATCAGTCAATTTTGAATGGCTGCTGAATACCCAGCATGGCGCGGATTATTTCCGCCGCTGGCACCGGGACAAGCGCAATAGCGGCGGTCTGTTGGTGCACAAATCAACGCATCATTTTGACCTGATGAACTTCTGGCTTGGCTCGAAGCCGGAGACGGTGTATGCGCTGGGTGATTTGAAATTTTACGGCCGGGAGAATGCGGAGCAGCGTGGTGTGACGGAGTTCTATCAACGGGCTTACGGCAGCAAGGCGGCGGAGAATGACCCTTTTGCCTTACACCTGGATCGTAACGAGCATCTAAAAAGTATGTATCTGGATGCGGAGCATGAGGATGGATATGTGCGGGACCAAAGCGTATTTGGCGACAATATCAGTATTGAGGATACGCTCAGTGTCATGGTGAAGTATCAGAATAAAACGGTAATGAACTACTCACTGAACGCTTATATGCCTTGGGAGGGCTTTATCATCGTGTTTAACGGCACCAAGGGACGGATGGAGGTGCGAGTATCCGAGCAATCCTATGTTAATTCCGGTGGTAGCAAGGCAGATGAGGGGGCGCTAAAAGAGAAAACTATCACGATCTATCCTCACTTTGCAGCACCTTACGAGGTCGAAGTAGAGGAAGGCGTGGGGGGACATGGCGGAGGAGATCCGGTCATGCTGCGGGATATTTTCGATAAGCCGGCAGAGGATCGGTTTCATCGTGCGGCCTCCCATATTGATGGCGCATGGTCCATTTTAACAGGCATCGCTGCCAACCGCTCTATGCGCACAGGTCTGCCGGTGAAGGTGGAGCAACTGGTGCGATTATAACGATGGTAAGTAGACAGCAACTATAATAACAAGAAGCCCCTCTATCAGATGAATGAGGAGGCTTCTGTTTGTATTTAAAATGCACCTTATATCTTTATGTCTTAGGGCACTATATTTTATTGTTTATCGGTCTTCAGCTCACGGGTTCCTAGCTGTTGTACAGGACGATGGTTATCGGGAAAAATGGCAGCAAACTGATTGATTTGGTCTGCGGACATTTCAATAGGCTGTTCCAATACCGTCCAATTCACATGTTCTGTACATGGCGGGGTAGTCAGTGATCCGTTGTAGCGAACGGAGTGCAGGTCTTTTGGCAGCAGCGTGGCAAGATTTATTTCTCCCTCCAAGTTCGCTTCTTGAGAGATACCTTTTGGCAGTTTGGACCAGATGCGGTTGAAGGCCTTGTTTTCTTTGCCACTTTGTATAAGAACCCCTAAGACAGCTGTGCTTCCGTTGTCGCTTTGATGAACAAAATGAAGCTCCATTTCAGCATTTTTACCGTCTATTTGGTGTTCACTTGGATGATGAAAATGGAACTGCTTTAAGGTGAATGTAGTGCCGTCCACGACAATATTATTGCTGGGACTAGCTGCATTGACTTGGACGGTATGTCCATTATTCAGTATGGATACTTTAGTGGTTGAATAATGAACCTGCAGCGGTTGCTGCGTATGCGAAGCTTCCAGATGGGAATGCTCTATGTTGATGGGAGATTGCTCCTGACCGTTACCACAAGCGACAAAATCCTTTTCCAGCTCCCCCCAATGCTCCGGTCCTTCATCCCCTTCGTAGGACCAGTGCGGGCTTTTCTGAATAACTGCATGAGCGTTGTTAGCTGAGGACGATGATGCGCTAGTAGGACTAGAAGTGGCGGGTGATGTACATCCTGTTACCGACAGTGCCAAGATTATGGAAAATATGCTGAACAAGCAACCTCTCCAATGTTTTTTCATGTTTCTTTATCCTTCTTCCAAATAGAGTATGTGAAACTTTTTACATTGTAAATTATTGTACAAAGTTCCTGCAAGGGTACAAGGACTTAGGAAAAAGGTAGAAATGGTTGCTTATTATTACCGGGGTGTAGAAAGAATAATGGAGTGGTGAAATTTTGTTTGTCCTCTTTGGGGGAAGTAACTATAATAGTGGGGTGTGCGTTACAAAATAATTCCATATCTACTCAAAGGAGAGATCTACATGAAAGCAGCAATTGTTACAAAAGACAAGAAAGTTAGTGTAGAAGAGAAACCTTTGCGCTCCCTGAAACATGGGGAAGCGTTAGTCCAAGTTGAATATTGTGGGGTTTGCCACACAGATTTGCACGTAAAAAATGCAGATTTCGGTGATGTCACAGGCAGAGTTCTGGGACATGAAGGTATTGGGAAAGTCATTGAATTAGGTGAAGGAGTGACCAGTCTTAAAATTGGCGATCGCGTAAGTATTGCCTGGATGTTCGAAAGCTGCGGTCACTGCGAATATTGTTTAACTGGACGGGAAACTTTGTGTCGTGAAGTTAAAAATGCCGGATACACGGTAGACGGTGCAATGGCAGAACAATGTATTGTCACAGCTGACTATGCGGTCAAAGTACCAGATAATCTTGATCCTGCCGCTGCAAGTAGTGTAACTTGCGCAGGGGTTACAACATATAAAGCAGTTAAAGTAAGCGATATCAGACCAGGACAATGGATCGGTATCTTCGGTATCGGCGGCTTGGGTAACCTGGCTGTGCAATACGCTAAAAATGTATTCAATGCTAAAGTTGTAGCCTTTGACATCAGTGATGAAAAACTCGAACTGGCCAAAAAAATTGGTGCTGATTATATTGTTAACAGCATGAAAGAAGATCCAGTCGCCCGAGCTAAGGAATTAACGAACGGTGCTGGTCTGGATGCAACCGTGGTTACTGCTGTTGCCAAAACACCTTTCAACCAAGCTATTGACGTTGTGAAGGCTGGCGCGCGTGTCGTAGCTGTAGGTCTTCCAACCGATAAAATGGATCTGGACATTCCGCGTCTGGTTCTGGACGGCATTCAAGTAATCGGTTCTTTGGTCGGTACTCGTGAAGACCTTAAAGAAGCGTTCCAGTTTGCTGCAGAAGGTAAAGTTGTTCCTCTTGTACAAAAACGTCCGCTTGAAGACATCAATGAGATCTTCGAAGAGATGGAGCATGGCAAAATCCAAGGACGTATGGTCATTGATTTTACCAAATAAAATGATGTCCAATTCGTAACTCTTGGAATTGTAAGAGAGAGAAAGCGCCTGCTGATCTAGTGCAGACGCTTTTTTTTGCTTTACAGCTTATTCAGAATGTTATCCTCCAAAACCGCAGATTTATCCCCGTATTCTTTAATAATATGTCTTTCTCCCCAGGCACAAAGTGAATCCAAAATGCTTTTCAAACTACATCCATATTCACTAAGCTCGTACTCCACTTTGGGTGGAACCTGATTATAGCTAATCCGATTGACAATGCCGTCTTCCTCTAATTCACGAAGCTGTTGAGTCAGCATTTTTTGTGTTATGGAAGGCATCATTCGCTTTAATTCACTTGTTCGCATCTTTCCATGGGTCAAATGACACAGAATCACACACTTCCATTTTCCCCCGATCACCTCTAATGTCGCCTCAACAGAGATATTGTATTTTTTCTTCCCCAATGCCGATCCCTCCGTGTATGTCACCTGTAGGGTACTTTTTGGTACCTATATCACTAAAAAGTACGTACTGTTCATAATTGATTGAATAACTCATAATAACATCTGCTGGTCGAAGATTACTATAGATAGGAGTGAAAAACATGTCGCCAGAATCCAAACGAAGTATCTGGCCATTACTGGCTTTAGCCGTAAGTGCCTTTGCCATTGGGACCACTGAGTTCATCAGCGTAGGATTGCTTCCCCTGATCGCTGAAGACTTGCACATATCCGTAACAATGTCCGCACTAACTGTAACGCTGTATGCATTAGGGGTTACCATTGGGGCACCTGTGTTGACCTCGTTAACATCGAGTGTTCCTCGTAAAACGCTACTGCTGTGGATCATGATTGTGTTTATAGCAGGCAACAGCCTTGCTGCGGTCTCTAGCGGAATCACCCTGCTGCTGATTGCACGTGTCATCTCGGCATTCTCCCATGGAGTGTTCATGTCCATCGGGTCCACCATCGCGGCCGACCTTGTTCCCGATGATCGGCGGGCGAGTGCCATTTCGATTATGTTCTCCGGTTTGACCGTTGCCACCGTCACAGGAGTGCCGTTGGGCACCTACGTGGGGCAGCAATGGGGTTGGCGGGCTGCATTTATGGCTATTGTGATCGTCGGTGTTGTGGCCCTCATTGCCAATCTGATTCTGCTGCCCTCTACGCTCCGAAAAGGGAATAAGACTCCTTTCAGCGAGCAGGTCAAACTGGTTACGAATGGTCGCTTGCTACTTGCATTTATCATTACTGCCTTGGGATATGGGGGCACATTCGTCGTGTTTACTTATTTATCTCCATTACTTCATGACATAACCGGTTTTGGAGAAAATACGGTAACGTTCATTCTCTTATTGTATGGAATCGCCATTGCTATCGGGAATGTCATCGGTGGAAAAGCTGCGAACCGCAGACCGCTTTCAGCTTTGTTTTACATGTTTCTGATTCAAGCTGTGATCCTGTTTCTGCTGTGGTTTACCGTGCCATTTCAAACGGCAGGTCTGGTGACGATTTTCTTTATGGGATTGCTTGCGTTTATGAATGTGCCTGGTCTACAGGTGTATGTAGTTATGTTAGCCGAACGTTTTGCACCCAAAGCTGTCGATGTCGCCTCTGCTGTTAATATTGCGGCTTTTAACGCAGGGATCGCAATCGGAGCATATGTGGGAGGAATTGTGACGGATTCACTGGGTCTCATGCATACGACTTGGGTCGGTGGGGTAATGGTTTTTGTTGCCGTTCTACTGACAGCCTGGAGTCGTATGCTCGAAAAAAGGGATACAACCGCCTTGGTAGGCTAAAACTTTTAAAAAATAGAGAGGAAGATACAAAATGACACAAAACCTACAAAGCACAACAACATTGCACAACGGAGTCCGCATGCCTTGGTTTGGTATCGGGGTATTTAAAGTGGAGGAAGGTTCAGAGCTGGTCAATGCTGTAAAGGCTGCTGTAAAACATGGCTACCGCAGTATAGATACAGCGGCAATCTATGCAAATGAAAACAGTGTGGGACAGGCTATTCAGGAAGCCCTCTCAGAGAATAATCTGTCCAGAGAAGATCTGTTCGTCACGTCCAAAGTGTGGAATGCAGATTTAGGCTATGAAGAGACACGAGCAGCTTATGAAGCAAGCCTGAACAAGTTGGGACTGGAATATTTGGATCTATATTTGATTCATTGGCCGGTTCAAGGCAAGTACAAAGAAGCCTGGAGAGCTTTGGAGTCCTTGTATAAAGAAGGACGGATTAAGGCCATCGGAGTCAGCAACTTCCAAATTCACCATTTGGAAGATCTCATGCAGGATGCAGAAATCAAGCCAATGGTCAATCAGGTGGAATTTCACCCGCAGCTAACCCAAACCGA
The DNA here is from genome assembly GCF_054113385.1 of Paenibacillus sp. ALE2. Lineage (NCBI taxonomy): Bacteria > Bacillati > Bacillota > Bacilli > Caryophanales > Paenibacillaceae > Paenibacillus > Paenibacillus sp. ALE2. Next base: position 1,215,846 of record NZ_CM134213.1, on the reverse strand, counting down.
GCTGCTGCAATTCTGTCAAAAGAACAACATCCAAATGGAAGCCTGGTCCCCGCTCATGCAGGGTCAATTGCTCGATCATCCGGTGCTGCAAGACATAGCGAACAAGCACGGTAAATCGGTGGCTCAAGTGATTTTACGCTGGGATGTACAGCAGGGAGTCGTCACTATTCCCAAGTCCACCAAGGCGCATCGAATCGTCGAAAATGCCGATATTTTTGACTTTGAATTGACGCGTGAGGATATGGATCAAATTCAGGCGTTAAATGCCAATCTTCGGGTAGGTCCAGATCCGGACAACTTTGATTTTTAAAATTCAGTCCATCATAAAACGCCGTTTCCTTCTTCATGGAAGGGACGGCTTTTTGTGCATAGTGAAACTGAAGCTACAGCAATCCAATCCTGCCATATGGTATTATAGAATTATATGAAATGAGAAGTTTTGGACGCTTATGAAAATGAAAATCTCCGGGGGACCTCATGAATAAGACAATTGCAGATATAGCCCAAATGGCTGGTGTATCCAAGAGCACCGTATCCCGTTTTTTGAACGGCGGATCTGTCAGCCTGGACACTAAGCGTAAAATTGAAAAGGTGGTTAAGGCCACGGGGTATGTGCCCAATACCTTTGCCCAAAGTTTGAAGGCAAAACGAACCAACATCATCGGAACCGTCGTGCCACGGCTGGATTCCTTTGCGACATCCCATACGTTAATGGGAATTGATGAGGAACTGCGTTCCCAGCATTACCAGATGCTGATCTCTAATACGAGTCAGGATGTAAAGCGTGAAATCGAAGCGATCTATGAGTTCGCACGACAAAAAATTTCAGGCATCATTCTGCTGGCTGCTCAAATTACAGACGACCACCTGACCGCGATTCGAGACATCAGTATTCCGGTATTGCTGGTAGGCCAACAACATGAGCAGATCCATAGCCTTATCCATGATGATTATCGTGCCGGATATGATATCGGTGCATATGTCCTGTCACAGGGCCACCGTGAAATTGCCTATGTCGGTGTTACTGAAAGGGACGTTGCTGTCGGTGTGCAGCGCAAAGAGGGCTTTAGGCAGGCTGTTCGCGATGCGTTACCTGCTACGTGTTATACGGACGAGACGATGCGAGTCGCAGGATATGATATCAGGTACTATGAAACCGGGTTTAAAATGTCCGATGCACGGATTGCTGCATCTGCCATCTTAGACCAATTCAAGCCATCGTTGATGGTGTGTGCTACGGATAATATCGCGCTTGGGGTAATCAACGCGGCTTATTCCAGAGGAATTACCATTCCGTCGGATTTGTCGGTCACTGGCTTTGGGGGATACGATATTACGGAGGTCATTCACCCTGCGCTAACAACTGTTCAATACCCGTATATGGAGGCTGGACGTGTAGCAGCCCAAAACATTGTACGGCTGGTAGAACATAAAACGGTAGAGCAAGTGACGGTCATGGATTATACCCTTATTGAAAGAGAAAGCGTTGACAAACGCTGAGCAGGTGGATTATAATTTCTTCGAAACCGGTTCCATTGCACTCTTGCACAATTGGAATCGGTTGCAAATCCATGGATGAGTATATTTTTTTCATTGTATAGGAACCGGTTCAGTTTAATTTTTTTCATTGCATTGGAACCGGTTCCCAAAAATCTAAGTTTTAAAAAAATGAGGTACACCTATGAAAATGACAAAAGAACAAAAGTATCGATTAATCGAGCAGGCTGAGCCCGGTGAAATAGCAAGCTTGCAGAAAAAGGTGGAGCAATGTCCGTGGCGGCAGTCGTTTCATATCCAACCACCGACAGGCTTGCTCAATGATCCGAATGGATTTTCATATTATCAAGGCGAATACCACTTATTTTATCAGTGGTTCCCACTAGGAACCGATCACGGGATGAAATATTGGCATCATTTGAAATCCAAAGATTTGGTCACATGGCATAGTGCAGGCATTGGCATCACACCTGGAGACTACTTCGACTCGCATGGGGCTTATTCCGGCAGCGCGCTGGAGCATGAGGGCAAATTATACATGATGTATACAGGAAATACACGTGACGAAAACTGGATCAGACATCCTTATCAATGCATGGCTGTTATGGATGAGAGCGGTCACATTACCAAGTGGAAGTATCCTGTTATTGACCATGTACCAGAAGGTTATACAGACCATTTTCGTGATCCCAAGCTATGGAAGGACGGCGATAGTTTCTACTGTGTGATTGGTGCACAAAGAACAGATTCAACAGGCTGCGTTGTCCTTTATCGTTCAACGGATCTTCACACTTGGCAGTTCGAGGGAGAACTGAGCACGGGGCTGGAATCGTTTGGATATATGTGGGAATGCCCGGATTATTTTGAACTGAACGGAGCGGGTGTGTTGGTCTTTTCTCCACAGGGCTTGGAGCCTTCAGGGGATGAAAACCACAATATTTATCAATCGGGCTACGTCATCGGCAAACTGCTGGATACAGAGACAAGAACACTGGAGCACGGCGCATTCCAGGAGCTTGATCGGGGCTTCGACTTCTATGCACCACAGACGATGATTGACCCGCAGGGGCGTCGTATTATGGTGGCCTGGATGGGGCTGCCGGATATCGAATATCCGACAGATCCGAACGGATGGGCCCATTGTCTGACATTACCGAGGGAACTTACGCTTCATGAGGGAAAACTCTTGCAGCGGCCTATCCCCGAATTAACCTCGCTGCGTAGAAATAGTGAGGATCGGGTAGCTGACACGTTGTCCTCAGAGAGCAAAACCTACGAAGGATTTAAGGGTACTGCCTATGAGATGATCTGCGAAGTAGATCTTTTGGATGCCAAGGCATTCGGTATTGAATTCCGTGCGAGTGAGACGGAGAAAACGGTGATTAAATATAATGCCGTTAGCCGTAAACTTGTATTGGATCGTACGCAATCGGGTGAGCCTGTAGCCACTTCGTACGGTGAAGTACGGCAGTGTGCATGGGACAAGGATCATATTAAACTTCATCTGTTTGTAGATACATCTTCAGTTGAGATTTTCGTCAATGATGGGGAAGAAGTGTTCACCAGTCGTATTTTTCCGCACCCAGAGAGTGACGAAATACGCTTTTTTGCCGACAAGGGAGAGGCTCTCTTCCAAGCGGTAAAATGGAATTTTACATGAGTAGGCTAATTCATCAAGTGGATCGTTAATCATCAAACATAACGGAATGAACGAGGGGATGAACATCATGGCGGAAAACAGAGAGATAGCTAAAGAAGTGATCGAGGCGATCGGTGGAAAGGAAAATATCGCTTCGTTTGCTCACTGTGCAACGCGCCTGCGCATTATGGTGCATGATAAAGAGAAAATTGATCAGAAAAAGGTTGAGGAGATCGACAAGGTTAAGGGGGCTTTCTTCAATTCAGGTCAATATCAAATTATTTTTGGTACAGGAACGGTAAATCGGATTTTTGATGAGGTTGAAAAGCTTGGCGTGACGGGTTCATCTAAAGAAGAGGTGAAGAGTCAGGCGAAAAAGGAGGGCAACGTCTTCCAGCGGTCTATCCGCACCTTTGGCGACGTGTTTGTACCGATTATTCCAGTGCTGGTCGCTACGGGGTTGTTCATGGGACTGCGCGGTTTGCTCACTCAGCCGCAAATTCTCGCATTGCTCGGCATGACGCCGCAGGATATTTCACCTAACTTTTTATTATATACACAGGTATTAACGGATACGGCTTTTGCCTTTTTGCCTGCGTTAGTCGCATGGTCAGCCTTTAGAGTATTCGGCGGCAGTCCGGTGCTGGGTATCGTTCTCGGTCTGATGCTGGTAAACCCGGCTTTGCCTAACGCGTATAGTGTTGCGGACGGCTCAGCCCATCCGTTGACGATGTTCGGTTTCATTCCTGTGGTGGGCTATCAAGGCTCGGTATTACCAGCCTTCTTCGTGGGCTTGATCGGAGCCAAGCTGGAGCGGGCGCTGCGCAAACGGGTGCCTGAAGCGCTGGATCTGATTCTCACACCATTTTTAACACTGTTGATTATGATCACTTTGGGACTGTTTGCTATCGGTCCAGTTTTCCATTCACTTGAAGAATGGGTGCTGCACGGAACCATATTTGTACTTGATTTGCCTTTCGGTATTGCAGGGATCGTCATCGGCTTTTTGCATCAGATTATCGTCGTTACAGGTGTGCATCATATATTTAATTTCCTGGAGATTCAACTGCTTGAAAAGAACGGCGTAAATGCCTTCAATGCTATTATTACCTGCGCAATGGCTGCACAGGGAGCTGCCTGTCTGGCAGTTGGTCTGAAAACGAAGGACAGCAAGCTGAAAGCGTTGGCGCTTCCTTCTTCGTTCTCTGCTTTCCTAGGAATTACAGAGCCGGCTATCTTCGGGGTCAACCTGAGATATATGAAGCCTTTTGTCATGGGTCTCATCGGCGGAGCGGTTGGTGGTTTTATTGCTTCGGTCTTGCATTTGGCGGCTACAGGGATGGCGGTTACGGTTATTCCAGGTACGTTGCTCTACATGAACCATCAGCTTCCGTTTTATATTTTGGCGAACTTGGCTGCTATGGCAGTATCCTTTGTCCTGACTTGGATGTTTGGTTTTAACGATAAAATGCTGGACAAAGTCAAAACAGCGGGTTCCTCCAAATAATATCATTCAGTCAGCACCAATATACGCAGATTCATGCGTGTAACTATAAAATATAATGGTCGCTTTTACACGGAGCGCTCTTGTCCCTTAATGAAAAGGATAACTAGAGCAGCATTCGATGTGAAGCGGCCATTTTTTTATCTATAAAATTCCGCTTCAGGCTATCAGATTAGACGATGGAGGAACGTTCATCCAGAAACTCGGACGGGGAACAGCCTGTTAAGCGTTTGAAGATCCGATGAAAATAGGACACATCACTATAGCCCACATACTCCGAAATTTCACGAATCGTTAGCCGCGACTCCGTCAGCATGTAGATAGCGGTTTTAATACGTTGCGTATGTACATGCTCGCTGATCGTTTGGCCTGTAACCTCACGCAGCAGTGTCGCGGCATAATTGGGGGTTTTGCGAATGGCATCACCAAGCTCTTCTTTGGTTACCTTTTCCCTGTAGTGATTCTGAATGTACTGTTTCATATGTTCTACATGCCGTTCTTTATCGCGAGGAACGGTACCTTTGTCCCATTCCTGGTTCATATAAATCATGGCTTCGGTCAGCAGACAGTCAGCCATCAGGGCGTAGTAGCTTGGGTGTTCAGTCCATTGATAATACATCGATTTGATCCGTTCATGCAGCAAATCGTAGCATCCGGGCTTGATCCATAACGGCTGGTCTGTATTCAGTATGGGAAGTGTGCTGTTCGTACATGTTTTGCGGCAATGTATCACATACTTGGTATGGAAAAGCGTAGGAATGCTCTTGCCATAGTAATTCAGATGAGCGGGTAAAAGCAGTGCTTCACCCTTGCCCAGAATGATCTTGCTATCGTTCACCCAATATACACATTTGCCAAAGGTGACCAAAATGAATAGCAAGTCATCGTTGTCAGTATTTGCACCAGCCTTTTCATACCAGTCTACGCCATTGTCCTGCCGTATACCCGTCAATGTAATCACAAAACTCACTCTCCAATGTCTTCAACATTCATCATACTGTAATACATCCATCATACTATAGTTCATAGTCTTGGTGAACGGGTACAGGTAGAATAGGACTATATAAGTTTAATGTAGATAGAGAAGCAAAGTGGAGAAGAAGTTATACAGTAAAGACATTCAGGAGGATGACATTACTATGCTTAAAACGAAAATTATTTGTACTATGGGACCTGCCTGCGACTCCATTGATTTGTTAAAAGAAATGATCCAGGCTGGTATGACTGTAGCTCGCTTGAACATGGCTCATGGGGAGCTGGAGGATCATGTTAAACGTATTGAAAATGTGAGACAGGCAGCGAAGGAAATGAATACCTGTATCCCTGTCATGATGGATATTAAAGGACCGGAAATACGGATTGGCAAGCTGAAGGAGGCATCTGTTCTACTGAAGCCAGGCAGCCAGCTTATTCTGACCACGGAAGAGATTTTGGGGGACGAGCATCGTATTTCGGTGAATTACCCGGATATGCCGAAGGATATCAAAGCAGGTGACCGCATTCTCATCGACGACGGTTTGGTTGATCTGACTGTAACCTCCATCGAAGGAACCGAGATGATTTGTAACATCGTAAGCGGCGGTATTTTGAAGCCGAGAAAAGGTGTGAATCTGCCAGGGATTCATACAACTCTTCCAGGCGTAACAGAGCGCGACGTGAAGCACATTCAATTTGGGGTGGAGCAGCGTATCGAGCTTATTGCGGCTTCTTTTGTGCGTAAAGGCGACGATATCCGTGAAATCCGTGAGATTTTGAAGGGACATCATGCCGAGCATGTACAGATTTATTCCAAAATTGAAAATGCCGAAGGTATGGAAAACCTGGATGATATCATCGAAGCTTCGGACGGTATTATGGTAGCTCGTGGCGACTTGGGCGTGGAAGTGCCGATTCAAGACGTGCCTGTGATGCAAAAAGAAATGATCGACAAGTGTAATCTGGTCGGCAAGCCCGTTATCGTTGCTACTCACATGCTGGAGTCCATGCAGGTAAACCCGCGTCCGACGAGAGCTGAAGTTAGTGACGTGTTCAATGCCGTTATGCAGGGAGCTGACGTAGTGATGCTGTCGGGCGAATCTGCTGCAGGTAAATACCCTGTTGAATCCGTACGGACCATGGCTGCGGTAGCTGCCAGTGCAGAATCACAATTGGATTACCAGGAGCAGTTCGATAAGCGCAGAGCACGCCAAAGCACCAACATTACTGAAGTCATTAGTCAGGGTGCGGTGAGTTCGTCTCTGGAGCTGGATGCCAAAGCGATTATTACCTCGACTGCCAGTGGATTCACGGCTCGTATGGTGTCCAAATATCGTCCGAAGGCGCCGATCATTGCGGTTACTCCGAATAACACGGTATTCGCTAAAATTTGCCTGTTGTCCGGTGTATTCCCGATTAAAGGGGATAAGGTAGCCACAACGGATGAAATGTTCGAATCTTCCATCCGTAACGCGCTGAATGCAGGATATATCCATAAAGGAGATACTGTAGTCCTGTCAGCAGGCGTCCCTGTCGCTGAGGCAGGCACGACCAATCTGATTCGGGTATATCAAGCGTAAGTTATATCAATTATAGAAAAGGCGCTGATCCTCTATGGGTTCAGCGCCTTTTTGATGTTCGGTCGTGTCTAGGCTTACAGCCCGAATACACTTTTGGCAACGACTTGTGTCAGTTCTGCCTTATGGGCTTGGTATTGCTCTAGGGTAATGCTCTTATTGGCCAGTCGTTGATCCAACTGCTCCGTCAACTGAGCTACCTGTAGATCAACGATAGCCTGAGCATCCTGATTATGGGTTTGTGCAATATCAGCCAAGGTTTGACCATTATATAACGCATCATATAATTGCTCATCCGAGGATATACCCAGTGCTTTCAACAGATCATCATCCTTGGAAGCTTCATTGTCCTGTACATGCAGGGCTCTCTCTGGAGCCAGTGCAGCAGCATTAGCCCGACCTCCCCAAGTAGATGACTGCCCAATAGATAACGCCAGCAACAGTGTGCAGATGACCAACATTCGTTTTCGATTCATAAGTGTAAATCTCCTTTTGTGTTTCATTAAATTTCTGACGGGGTGGAACGGTATATGGATATCCAACGGGAGTGATGTTTATGCCTTTAGCCCATCCGGCTTATATAGTTACCAGATTCTTAAATACATCATACACGCCCAATCTTAGCGCCAGCTTAATACTCGTTTAAAATAAACTAAAAGAGAAGATTGTAAACAGGTAGCGCTAAAAAAATTCGCAGATAACGAAAAAAGAGTGTGATTTACCCTTTGGATGCTGTTTTTTTCTTTGACCAGATTGTTCGTATCCCATGAATACAGAGCAGCAGTAAGGGGAAAAACAACCCAATGGATAGAGAATAGGGAATCCACGTCTTTGTATCATAGGTTTGTTGGTAAGGGACATTAGGGTACACGATGATGGACAGGATGACTAATAACATCCCGAGAGGAAGCACCAGTTGCCGATCGCTTTTCAGACAAAAGATTTGGGCTATTGCTGTCACTGTGGTGTGCATATACAGCGTGATTCTAAAAAAAAGTGAAATAAACCACATTGTAGCCATGATGGCTTCGATGCGCTGTAGAAAGTTGCCAATGCTAATTTTTTTGGCTAACGCATAGCTAGGATATATATTTCTTGCCGTTAAGTCAGGACCAAATACCAAAATTGTCAATGCAACCACCACGACCAGCATTAATCCGCCAATCAGGCTTCCTATGAAAAAAGCTTTACGGGTTTGATCGGAACGATTTATAGAAGAAGGGAAGATCATGAGCAAAATAATATGAGGTATAAATACTGTGCTAAAAAAGGACAGGGCAGCAGGCCAAATCGGCCCTACTCCTGCCTCCAATACAGGTTGGACATTTTCCAGCTTAATGTTGGATACCACTAAACCTACAAAAGAAATATACAGCAGAGTAAATAAAGGAAACAACAGTTCGGCCGAACGAGCCAGGACTTCGAGACCCAGCCGAGCAGCGAATACTATGATAAGTGCAAAAAGAATATTTACCGCTAGAATCGGCGTTTCCGGTATCATTTGAGTAGTCATAAAATTCCCTAAATAAAATAACACCGGTACAGGAGCATTAATGAATAGTAGGGTGAAAAATAGAAAACCTACGGTTTTGCCTAACCATTTTCCGAGTAGGGTTTCCATCATCTCAACCAGGGTCATCTCTGGATAAAGCGCCGCAAGCTTGCTGTACATATACAAGATAAGGAGCCCAGCCCCGACCCCCACGAGCGCGGCAATCCACGCATCTTGTTTGGCTACAAGTGCCATCCCTGAAGGGACGATGAGAATTGCACTTCCGACCGTAAATAAAGCAGATATGATCATGATTTGTCGTGCTGAGATTTTGATTTGTGCGGGCACCCGTTTTTCACCTCCTCTTATTTTATTAGGCCCATATGGATCAGGAAATTGCTGAATGGTCTATATATGGCTGTTATCCAATCCAGGGGGGTGGGAATGAGCCAGTGTAATACCTTGGCACAACTAATTCCGACCGCAAAAAAGAGTAGGATGAAAAATAACCAAAGCTCTTTTTTAAATCCTTTTTTCCACATGTCGGGGACTTCAATTAAGCTAATTACAGCAGCGACGAGGAATATGCCGATGATTTTTACGATTTGAGATAGCACTTTGCAAAACACCTTCTTTTGTGGAGTGAGGAATTACTCTTTCATATCATTCATAAAGGAGCTACCGATGGTGCCCAAGCGCCGAATCTTGAAATCGACTTTGATCGTTACGGGTAATTCTGTAAAGTGTTCCTCATCCCAGTTTTGTTTCAGTCTGTTCCAAGTCTTCGGGGCAGCGCGGTGAATGGCTTCACCGAATCCGAATATGTCCGTTTTGTACGATTGTTGGGCCTTTCTAACTGCCGACTTCATAATATTTTCTATTTTTTCTTCTTCTTGCTTTTCAATGTCATAAATCGTTCCTACCTTGGTCAAATCGAGGTCGGTACACTCGACTTCTCCCACGTTGGCCTCAACCTGCATTTTAATATGAATTTGAGGCTCTCCCCTATAGGTGCTTCCTTTTACAGTGGTTTGGGTGCGAATGATTTCGGAGACGACTTTGCCGCCTCTAGGGCAAGCAACGTAACCGACAGAGCTTTGCACTTTGCCAAGGATAAAATTATAGCCCCTACTTTCAGTTTCATCTAACCATCCGATTAGTCGATCTTTTCTGAATACAGCAAGTCCTGAATACTGTAAACGACTGAACGGAGCGATCTTTTGCACATTGTTGCTGGTTTCTCCCATTTCTTTATTGCCAATGATCCGAAGTCCTGTCAACACAGGCTGCTTTCCTTCACTAGTCATAGCTGCAATCAATTCATCCAAGGTTACCGTCGTACTAGGCGACCAGTTTTTCTGTGATGTTTCCAGGGAAGAAAAAAGGTCATTGGCGGGAATCGGATTTAAAGGCGTCATAATTTTCAACGTATCCTCCGCACTAACGTCCTTGGACACTACAATATAAAAATCAGTGCGGAACTGATGATATCTGGAGAGTAAATCTAAAGATTTTGCCATCCCTTCGGCAGCTAACGACTCACCGATAACACATATGCGCAGGTGAGAAAAATACATTCTCCGGGGACTAATTGTTGTTATTTTTCGGATCGCTTCAAATATGGTGTCCGCCTCCTCTGTATACAAGGTGGCTGGAGCCCCACCTCCTGCTCCTTTTTTAGCCGATGCTTTGCCAGGGTCCACCACTTGGATAGAGACCCGGAATTGATCTCCTTGCTTATCGATTCCCATACCGACGGCGATGGCAAGCTCATTCAACTCTCTACGATTCCAACAGCCTGTCAGAAGTAAGACGAGTGCAAGAATCAGGAAGAGAAACGCCTTCTTCCGCTTCATGATGATCCACTCCTTTCTGACGGTTTCTCTTTTTTCTATTCCCGTGATTTGCGGGGCGGAGTGCTGTTTCGACGTTTGACATTTTTCTGATCGACTAACCGGGGACGTGACATCATCATCCAGTGAGGGAATCGAAAGATGGTATCTTTGGTGTCTGCCGGTATGAGAGGTGCAAAAGGAGTCATATAGGGAACGCCGAATGAACGAAGGCTGCACATATGCAGGATCAGGGCAATGCCTCCGACGATAATTCCGAACAGCCCAAAGGAAGCGGCAAGCCCCATTAAGGGAAATCGCAGCATACGAAAAGCGATGGACATATTGTAGGCAGGAAGAACAAAGCTGGAAATAGCAGTAATCGATACAACAATAACCATTGCCGCAGATATGATGCCCGCCTCGACAGCAGCTTGTCCAATGACGAGTGTGCCGACGATAGAGACGGCTGCCCCGATGTACTTGGGCATGCGAACGCCAGCTTCCCGCAATATTTCAAATGTCAGTTCCATCATGAGTGCTTCAATAAAGGCAGGGAAGGGGACCGCTTCGCGCTGTGCTGCTAGACCGATTAGCAGTGAGGTCGGCAGCATTTCCTGATGAAACGTAGTGATGGCAACATATAAGGACGGACCGAGCAAGGAAATAAAAACTCCGGTATAACGAAGGACACGGATGAAGCTGCTAATGTCTGCACGCTGATAATAGTCCTCCGCCGCATGCAGGAAGGAAACAAATAATGCAGGCACGACAAGCACAAAAGGGGTACCATCCACCAGGATCGCAATTTTTCCCTCCAACAGTTCGGCGGCGATCACGTCTGGGCGTTCTGAATTGTATACTGTCGGAAAGGGGGTGAAGGTTTTGTCTTGGATTAATTCCTCGATATACCCGCTTTCAAGAATGCCGTCTACATCAATGCGATTCAATCGTTCATGTACTTCCTCAACCAATTTAGGGTTCACAATCCCCTTTATATACATGACAGCGACATCGGTCTGGGTTACACGACCGATTTGTTTGGTCTCCAGCCATAGATTCGGATCTTTAATTTTACGTCGAATCAAGGCTGTGTTCGTACGCAATGTCTCAGAAAATCCTTCCCGAGGCCCACGGACGACATTTTCTGAGGCAGGCTCGGTGACCCCCCGATCCTTCCATCCACGTGCGCTGGCCGATATTGCCTGCGTCTCACCCTCAATCAAAATGATTGCATCCCCCGACAACAGCGCGTTGTACAAGGCTTCAAAGTCAGTAATATCCCGGATGCTGCCAATAGTAAGGGCGTAATCTTTCAACATTTGCATGACATTAGAGGAGGATTGAATCCGGCATTCCACGTCCCTGGACAAGCTGCTGTCCAGCAACATTGATTCCATAATGAAGTCGGAGACTATATTTTGGTCCACCAAACCGTCGGTATAGAGGATCGCAATGGTCTGGTCACCGTCCTTGCCGATTCGAATTTCTCTTATGACGATGTCGGTGCTGTTGCCGAGCGCTTGTCTGATCTGCTGAAGATTGGTTCCGATATTTGCACTGAGCTGTTCTACGGAATGTTCAGACTTACTCTCGCTTTGCTGAACGGGTGCCTTTCTAAATTTGTTAAGGGGGGTTCTTTTCCGAAAACGCATGCACGTTCTTCCTCTCTTTGAGGATACTTTTTAATCCAGTATGGACGCTGGAGTCTCTTGGTAAACTTATAGCTGGAATTTCGATAGGGGAGAAGCGGGTATAAAAAAACCTCCTTCACAAAAGTGAAAGAGGTTTTAGACCAAACTACATCAAATTACAATTTAGGATTTTTCCCATACTTATTGTCGCCAGGCTGACTGTCTAGGCATGTGAATACAAGCAGCACAATGCTCCCAAAAGGAACCAATGCGATCAGAATCCACCACCCGGTTTTGCCGGTGTCGTGTAGTCTGCGGAAAAGAACTCCCAGAGACGGTAACAAAACAGCCAGACCATAGATAGATGACAATACGAAAGGAAGTCCCAAGAGGAAATCCAACAAGTATAATACCAGACCAGCTATCGCATTGAACAGAGTAAACATCCAGTATTCTGTACGTCTTGCTCTACCTTGAAATCCTACATAGTTTTGAAGCACTTTTAAATACCATTGCATAAATTTTCACCTCCTTATAAAATGTAAATATTTGTATTATGTTCATCGTAAAACAATTCTTTTTAGATATATCGGCAGGTAACATATAGAATTTTACTTGTCAAATTATAACTTTAAACTAGGAATTAAAGCAACACATTTATTAAGGTTAATAATTAAACGAATAATTTATAAAAATATAAAATTACATATTGAATTTTCCATATTCATTGAATAATATAGAGATACGATTAACCGCAGGTTTGAATCGTCCTTCTTAACAAAAGGAGGTTTTATTTTTCAGATTGGTTGAAAGCGCTTTAATTCAGAGAGGAGGATGATCAACATTTAATTTAAGAGTGGAGATGTTAATACAAACATAATCCTGAACGTCTTATTCATTATTGTTTTATGTTAGCAGGAATGTTCAAAACGAGAGGAGATTGATTTATGAAGCAATTATTTGTTCGTAAAGTAACGGCTGCTTCTCTGGCAGGTGCACTGTTGTTGCCTGCTTCTTTGGTGGGCGCCGAGTCCACACTCAATTCAGATACAGCTGGGATTCAAAGTCTGGAGCAAACCACCCTTCAAGCTCAAGGTCTGGATAACATTTTAAGCCAAAGTAAAAAGGCTGTTTCCTTCAAGGAGACTTCCGTACATGATCCATCCATCCTGAAAGTGAAAGATACATTTTACATTTTTGGTTCACATCTGGCGGCTGCCAAATCCAAAGACCTCATGAATTGGGATACAATTGCGACAGGTGTGGCAAATGGTAATGCATTGATTCCCAACGTCAAAGAGGAATTAAAGGAAGCGCTGGATTGGGCGCAGACAGACACGCTGTGGGCAGCGGATGTCATTCAACTGGCGGATGGCAAGTTCTATATGTACTATAACGCTTGTAAAGGAGACTCCCCGCGTTCAGCTATGGGCCTAGCGGTTGCTGATAAAATTGAAGGACCTTATAAGAATAAAGGAATTTTCCTGAAGTCCGGTATGTGGGATCAACCGAGTGAAGATGGGACGATCTATGACGCAACCAAGCATCCCAATGCCGTAGACCCTGACACTTTCTATGATAAGAACGGCAAGCTGTGGATGGTATATGGCTCCTACTCCGGAGGCATTTTCATTATGCAGATGGATGAAAAAACAGGGAAGCCTTTACCAGGCCAAGGCTACGGGAAAAAACTGACGGGCGGTAACCATGCTCGTATGGAGGGGCCGTACATACAATACAGTCCACAAACGGACTACTATTACTTGTTCCTGTCCTATGGCGGATTGTCAGCGGATGGCGGATATAACTTGCGTGTGGCTCGGTCCAAAACACCGGATGGTCCTTTCTACGATGCTGAAGGCAACGACATGATCAAGGTTAAAGCGAATCCTGACAAACCTCTTTTTGATGACGCTTCCATTGAGCCATACGGCGTCAAGTTAATAGGTAATTACCTAATTCCAAGAGAAATTGGTGATCCGGGAACAGGGCTGGGAACAGGCTATGTGTCGCCCGGACACAACTCGGCTTATTATGATCCCAAGACGAAAAAGCATTTTGTCATTTTTCACTCCCGTTTTCCGGGGAGAGGTGAGCAGTTTGAAGTGCGGGTACATGAAATGTTCATGAACGCTGACGGTTGGCCTGTAGTTGCTCCTTATCGTTATTCAGGAGATGAGGATTCACTGAAAAAGCTGTCAGAGAAGGATGTCATCGGCCAATACTCGTATGTAAATCACGGGAAGGAAATTTCGGCCAATATTAAGCAAGCTGTTACCGTCAATTTGGATCACGGTGGCAAACTGTCTGGCGGAGTGAACGGTACATGGAGGCTTGGGGCAGACAATCAGCTGGAAATTACAGCAGATGGTGCGAAGTACAAAGGGGTATTCCTGCGGCACCGTGATCCAGACACGGGAGCCAAAACCCTTGCTTTTACCGCACTGTCCTCCAAGGGTGTTGCAGTATGGGGTTCGCTAAAGCCTGATCTGAAGGCCAGCAAGATTGTAGCTGCAGTGCAGAAGGATCTGAGTCTAGGCGACACAAGCAACGTTTTTTATGATCTCACGCTACCTACTCAAGCTGCACAAGATACCACGATTTCGTGGGAATCTTCCCGCCCTGAGATTATTTCTGTCACTGGTGAAGTGTACCGTCCAGAAGCCGGTTCCCAGCCTGCAGCAGTTACATTGACGGCGACTATTAAAAAGGACAAAGCTACAGCAAAGAAAAGTTTTAGTGCCATTGTTCCCGAGCAGGCTCAAGGCCCTCAGCTCGCACGTTACTCATGGAGTGAGGATCAAGGAACTTCGGTTGTCGACAGCACATATAATCAACTCGACGGTAAGGCCTATGGTGGTGCCACATGGGATAAAGATGGGAAGCTTGGCGGTGCTCTTGCCCTGAACGGCAAGGATGGTTACGTGCAGCTGCCCAACACGGTAACGGATGCGAAGGACTTTACCTTTTCCGCGTGGGTGAACTGGAAGGGCGGAGCCGCTTGGCAACGGATTTTTGATTTCGGCAACGGCCAGGCTCGTCATATGTTCCTCACCCCTTCCCAAGGAAGCGGTGTACTCCAGTTTACAATCCATGAAGGTACGGATCAGAGCCTGCTCTCCAAATCATCATTACCTCTAAACCAGTGGACCCATGTGGCGGTTACACTGGAGGGGAATACAGGGAAGCTGTATGTAAATGGTGAAGAAGTAGCTGTAAATGACGGTATTACCTTTAACCCTAATGAGTTGCTGACAAACGAGGCGTATCTCGGTAAAAGCCGCTTTGTCGCTGATGCCTACTTTAACGGCAGCATGGACGAGGTACAGTTATATAACAAAGCGCTGACAGCAGAGGAAATTAAAGCACTAGCGGATTTGTAATTAAAATGAGCAAATAAAGCAGGGGATGGACTTTTCTCAAGAAGTTCATCTCCTGCGCAACGTAGTGTATATTTATTTCTTGATTACTGGTATAATAGGAAGCAATTGCGGATATAATGTTTTAAGTAGGCGTTAATGACTCACTCTTGTCTAATGGAGACAGCTTGAGGCAGCAATAGATGACATAAGCACTCTGCATAAATTAAATTCTCCAGTGCTTGCGTTTTCAATACACTTATGGTAATATGAGTATATTGAAATTGTGACCTGAGATTCACATATTGTAGAGGGTTATTGTTTTAGGTTGAAATAACCTTGTGCAATATGTGAATTTTTATTTGTAAAAAATAAAGGTCATATAAATATATTTTGGAGGTAATTCCATGCAAACAGGTACAGTTAAATGGTTTAACGCAGAAAAAGGTTTCGGTTTCATCGAAGTTGAAGGTGGAAGCGATGTATTCGTACACTTCTCCGCAATCCAAGGCGAAGGTTTCAAATCTTTGGACGAAGGCCAACGCGTAGAATTCAACGTAGTTGAAGGAAACCGTGGACCACAAGCTGAGAACGTTGTAAAACTGTAATTTTAAATTACAGCCTACTTCAGATGCCCCGAACATAGCGTTTGGGGCATTTGTTTTTATCTGTTCACAAGACCGTTTTTGAACTGATTACATCTTATCGCTTTATAAATCATGAAGAAAGAGGGATGTTTATGTACAATTCACGGAAAAAGCCAATGGATGAAATTCCTGAGGAAATTACAACTGTTTGGAATTGCGCCAGTGATACATGCAACGGCTGGATGCGGGATAACTTCGCTTTTTCTGTCGAGCCGACATGCCCCATTTGCGGTTCTGCCATGGTGAAGGGCGAGAAAAAGCTGGCTGTTTTAAACAATACGAGCTTTAATCATACCAAACAATCCTAAGCGGATACATGTTTGTAGTAAAAGATGCCCCATAGCCATAACGGCGCTGAGGCGTCTTTTTTGTTTTTCTGAGAACAGGGTTTCAATTAGGGTGTATAGAGGATGGGGATAGTATGCTCAGTAAGGTGGAATTAAATTCAGGTAGTGCCTCATAAAATACACCGTGACCACTTCGTTCGAAAGGAATAAGCCTGGAGCCGGCAATTCCTTTTTGAGTTTGGAGCGCTAGAGGGAAAGGGCAGACCCGATCCAGCTTGCCGTGTAGAATCCACGTAGGCACGTGTATACATGGCAAATCGGGCCGTAAATCAGAGTCACGCAGTGAATACAAAGTACAAGCCATGCTATGAACCGAAGCCGCAAAGCCCTGATCACGTAACCAGTCACGTAAACTCTGGCTGACGGGTTTGGCGAACAACATTTCGCCAAATGATGTTACCAGTTGCGGACGATCTGTATAGGCTTGTGTGATGAGTTTATCTACCTCTGCGACAGGAGTGCCGTAAGGAAAGTCGCTGGTTGGGGTAAACCGAGGCGTGGCAGCTCCGATCAAAATTAGCTGATCAACACCCCATCCCCTATGTCTGCTCATGTAGCGCGTGACAATTGCTCCCCCCATAGAAAAACCGATCAGCCGTATATGGCTTAATTGAAGGGCCTGTATAACAGCCAGGAGATCATCTGCCAGTCGATCATAATTGTAGCCATGCCATGGTCGATCAGACTTCCCGAACCCCCTAAGATCAACTTGAATACAGCGGTATCCGTAAGCAGGCAACTGGGCAACCTGGTATTCGTACATTCGATGGTCCAGCGGCCAGCCGTGCACCATCAAAACAGGGATGCCTTCTCCTATATCTTCTACATACAGCTTAACGCCACGTTCCACTTCAATATAATATCCCATGATGCTCCCCCCTTTAAAAATCACGAAATTTCGTTCTCTCTCACATATATGTAGTCAGGGCTTAGCTCATTCGGAAAAGGGGTGAGATCGCCGCTATACAAGTATAGAATTAGTAAAATATGTATGTCATCCTGCATGGGGATAGGATATACTTATGGAATGAAACAGCATTGGGAGAGTGGAACAATGACACCATCAAAAACATTAAAATGGATTACGGGCGGATTGGAGCTATTTTTTGCTATTCCTGTTTTGGGCGGGCTGCTCGTCATAAATTCTGCGTATACTGTATTGTTCTTTATGTTGATTTTCCACATTGTTACGTTGGTACTATCGGTGACTAATAAAGAGACTTATTATGGATCTATTTTAGGGATTGTGACCTCGGTTGTTGGGTGGATTCCATTTGTAGGCTGGTTAATGCACCTGCTCTCAGGCATATTTTTGATGATTACCGCAGCCCAACAGCCGCGAGACCATTATCGTAATCGCAATCCCTACGATGATTATCGCTACTAGGGCCAATATCGCCTCGAAATGATGGAAGATCCTGTGGAACAGGATCTTTTTTAGTTATGGAATCTTCCCATGATTATGGTGTTGTAGTATTGACCATCTGAGAGAATCTTGTCGTTTTTTAATAACCCTTCGATTTCAAATCCATGCTTTTTATAAAGTTCAATGGCTTTATTATTGGTTTCTAGAACTTGTAGGCTCATTTTCTGGATGCCGTTAGAGTCTGCCCAGGAAATGGATTCTTTCAGAAGATTCGTCCCGATTCCATACCCCCAGAAATCCTTTTGTACACACACACCGAATTCAACTTTATGAGCGAATCGACGCAGAACATGACCTTCACATCTTGAAAATCCAACGACTTTATCATGAACGACCGCAACTAAAAATAGATTTTTGGCGTGCTCTGTATCGGCTTTAATAAGCTGTTCAAAACCGGATGTACTTATGAATGCTTCTCCCTTTTCTCTGTCTAAATTTTCAGTCTCTCCATCCATCCGTAAGCGGATTTCAGACAAATTCATCGCATCTTGAATCATAGCCGATCTAATGATATAGCTTACTCCTTGTACATGAAATTCCTGTTTATTTATTTTCATTACATACTCCTTTTGCTGAATCAGGATAAAAAGTGTGATCTCTGGCTTAAGTTAGTTTACCACATATTGTATGAAATACATGAAAAATAAGCCTGTCCTCTTCTGTTGTATCGTAGCAGAGGGCAGGCTTATTCATTCTCGATCCGTACAGGGAGGCCGGATGGAGATTTATTATTGTGGAGTGGCTGTGTCAGATTAACAAATCGTTCTTATGAATGTGACTTATCGAGCTACAGCTTTTGGAAAACAGAAGCTGTAGCTATTTTTGCTTAGCAGATGCTTGAGCTGCATTTGGCTTAGCAGGAGCCTTAGCCGCATCTGTTTTAGCTGGAGCTTTACCTGCTTCTCCTTTAGCCCCGTCTACTGGTGGCTTAGAGGGCTTAACGCCATTCACCATATCGGTAATCATTTGCTTCAGATTGGAAACACGCTGGTTATATTCGCTTGCGGTAATCTTGCCATTTTGTTTTTCCGTAGCGAGTTTCGACTTCATATCCGAAACCATCACATCAATCACGGAGTTTACGCTCACGCCTTGTGCTTTGGCGATCGTAGCAAGGGATTTACCAGCCTTCAACTGTGTATCCAACTGACTGGAGGACAATTTCAAGAGTTTCAGGAGAGCCTTGTTCTCAGCATAGTTCCCTCCTGCGATTTGTGGACCGTTAGCATCGCCAGGGTTTCCCTTAGGTGCCTGTGCTTTGCTTGCAGTAGGAGCCTTCTCAGGTGTAGTTGAAGCAGCATGGGCTGCGCCTGTGGAGTACAGCGCTCCGCCTCCTAAAAATGCCAACGCCATCGTTCCGGCCAAAATTGCTTTCTTGGTGCTTTTCATCTTCATTTTCCACCTTTCGTTTATGGTTTGTTGGGTACGTGATACATCATAAGGGATTAACTTGAATGCTATCTGAGCGCAAGCTGAGCATTTACTGAGTGGAATTTGGAAGGCAGGACTAGCGTTTTAACGAATTGCTATTGTATTATGTGTATTAAGTGATATAATACACTACAGGCACGATAGATACAGCCGAATTAGGGGGAAACACCCATGGAAGAACAACGGGTTGGCTCGTTCCGATTTTTAATAGACTTTAGCCAGCCATTATATGAACAAATATTAAATCAAGTACGAAGCTCCATTGCTAAAGGAGAGATTGAAATGGGAAGCAAAATGCCATCTGTGCGTGATCTGGCGCAGGAATTGCGTATGAATCCGAATACCGTGATGCGGGCGTATCAGGAGCTGGAACGGGACGGATTGACTGAGAAGCGACGCGGTCTGGGTACGTATGTAACTTCGTCCAGTGAGCGGATTGCCAGCTTTCGGGAACAATTGGCTATGTCGTATATCGAACAGTTTCTCGGACAGATGAGCAGCCTGGGATTATCCTGGGAAGATGTACAGCAATATATAAGAAGCCGACAGGATGGAGATCACAAGGAAGGAGGCGAAAAGGCATGACGGAGTCTGTGGTAACCGCAAAGCAGTTGATGAAGCAATATGGAAATAAAAAAGCATTGGACCAACTGGATGTTGTCATTCCAGCAGGACGTATTGTAGGCGTACTTGGGCCCAATGGCTGCGGGAAGTCCAGCTTCTTTCGAGCCGTCACGGGGTTGATTCAGCCGGACGGGGGCGAGCTTCAGGTGCTGGGCCAACAGCCTAGCTGGGAAACCAACCGGAATATATCCTATCTTCCTGACCGGGCACGCTGGTATCCCAATCATACAGTTCAGCAGACGCTGGAATGGGGGAAGTCCTTTTTGCCTGGCTTCAATCTAAAGGATGCCTATAAACTTGCTGACCATATGGATGTGGAATTGGAGCTAAAGATGGCCGGGTTGAGTCGCGGACAGGAGGCGCGTGTGCTGCTGATTCTGTGCCTGGCACGAGAAGTACCGCTTATGATCTTGGATGAACCTTTTGTAGGCATTGATGTCCTCTCTAGAGAAGCGATCGTAGCTGGGATTATTGATTATTTGGAGGATCGGCAACAATCTATACTCATTAGCACACATGATATTCAGGAAGTGGAAGGCTTGTTTGATTACACGGTCATGATGGACCGCGGGCGAGTGATATGGTCTGGTGAATCGGATGATCTGCGTGCAGAGCATGGCTCGCTGAACCAGGTGTTCCGCAATTTGTACAAAAGGGAGTGGAAGGCGTGAATTCATCCGGGCTGTTCAAAGATTTAATACGCCATGAATTTCGAAATAAAGGAAGCTGGAGAAAGCAAAGCCGCAATCGACTGCCCAGATCGTGGAGACTTGTATATTTCTCACTATTTCTAATTGCGGCGTTCGCGATTTCCTTGTACTTCGCTCTTCACAACCAACTCGAATTGACAAGGCTGTGGTACGTCACTCTGGGCTTGCCGTACATGATTGTTTTCATGGGTGTGGGAATGCTGAGAAGAGAATGGGAAAATGACACCTACGGATGGTGGCTGACCCTTCCCTATCCGCGTATGTGGCTAATTAGCGCCAAATGGATTGCTGCTATTTTACAAACCATTGTCGTGATATTGCTCTTGTTTGTAGTAGGTTCTCTATACGCGCTATTTATCTCATCGACCATACAGGCTTATACGTTTGCGGATGCAGCGTCTTTTATGATAGCCGGCTTAAACTGGTTTGTAATGATTATCGCCTTTACGCCGTTGGTTATTGCGCTGGGTCTGCTGACGGCCAGTACCAAATATAGCACCTTGCGGCCGCTTAGCCCAATCCTGTGGATTCTTTTGATGGGTGGAGGAAGCGTCTTTTATTGGTCAGGCGATCAGCGGATTTATGAGCAGTTTCATCATGTTCACAACGGACAGTGGTTTCCTTTTACCTGGCATTTTCCGGTTGCGGTGTTGATTAGTTGGGTTGCTGCATATGCATTGATCCGCTTGAACGCTTATTTGCTGGAGAAAAAACTGTCGATTTAACTTAGGATAAATGACTCTATATTAGAAAGGGATTTCACCATGGCGACAATCTTTATCTATGCATTGATGGCTGTTCTGGTGGGTCTGATGATTTGGTTGAGAACCAAAAGACGAAGGGGCCCGGTAAAGGGAAAAGGATTTCGGATTTTGCTCCCTATGTTTATCGCTTTCCCAGCTATGATGATATCGGTATATCAATTGATGCATATTCCTGGTCAAACGTACGCGCCTCCCGCCTTTTGGGAGCTACTGGTTGCTGGGTTATTAGGGGCTCTGTTTGGCTACGTTATTTTGCTGCATACGGCGTATGAAAGACGAGATGACGGTCTCATCTATCCCAAGCCGAACCAATATTTTAAGTATATTATTATCGCTATTATTTTGATTCGGGTTGTTCTGACTCAATACCTCAGTAGTTTGGGTACGACCGAAATTAGCATGCTGGCCATTACGATGGCGCTGGTATATATCTCAATCTGGCGAATTGGGAGCTTTATCAAGTTTCGGAGGACGTTATCTGTATAACAATATGAATGAGGTAACAGCGGCTTTCTATTCAAAAAGCGTCCATTCGCTTGGTGATAGGAGCCGCTTTTTTTGAGCTAACTTCATTAGTACATGTTATTTATAATAAAATGATGAGGATGATCATACATTGTTATTGCTTTCCATATCCTTTATTCGAAGGTTTGTGACTTGCATGACAACGGTCATAAGTATAAAAATTCAAAGGAGGGTTAATAAGGTTTCAAATGATTTAAATGGGGTTTAAAGTTAGATAGGTGGGGAAGAGTTCATACCTTCGTAGTTAACTGCAACCACATTAGTTACATAAAGAGAAATTGCGTTCCATACTCTATTTTACAGGTTGAGAGGGGCTTACATTCATGAAAAAACATACGGTTACTGCTGCACTTGCTGGCTTGCTCGTTCTGTCTTCTGCTGTACCGGCTTTAGCAGCCGACGTAAAACCTACTACGGGTATCCAGGTTTGGGTAGATGGCAAGAAGGAGGCTTACAAAATTGCGCCTATCGTGAGAAATAAGCAGGTGTTGATCCCCCTGAGACAATTGGCTACTAGTTTAGGAATTCCGCTGGACGCCAAGCATATTACATTCAATACGGCGCGTCAAAGTACGACGATTCGTTATGATCAAGCGACGGTTGTACTGGTATCAGGCAGTCCGGAAGCGCAAATCAACGGGATTAAGGTACCACTGTCCACCTCGACCATTTTGACCAAGCAAGGGGTAACCTATGTACCAGTTGATGTCGTCAAAGAAGCGTGGGGCAAGCAAGTGATTTGGGACCCGGCCAGCCAGACCTTGCAAATCGGGGTGAGTAATAAGGATAAGGTTGTAGAGATTCTGAAGAGCTTTGAAACGGGCGATACGAAAGCAGCTGAGGCTTGGATCAGCAAAGATCAGTACATTCAGCATAATCCGAGCTTTGCTAGCGGGAGAGATGCCTTTTTGCAAGGGATTAGCCAATCCAAGGGAGCCAATGTGCTGGTTGAAGTCCAGCGGGTTATTCAGGATGGCAATGATGTAGCAGTACATTATAAAAAGTCTATTGCAGGGAAAACGAGCATTGCTTTTGATATTTTTCGCTTCAATAGCAATGGTAAAATTGTTGAGCATTGGGATAACATGCAGGACTCGGCTCCAACCAATCCAAGTGGACATACCATGATTGACGGAACAACACAAGTCACGGATCTCAACCAAACCGAGACAAACAAAACGCTGATCCGCAAGTTTGTAGATGATGTGCTGGTTGGCAAAAATCGTGCAGCATTGGAAAGCTATTATAATGGGGATCAGTACATTCAGCATAATCCTCTTTTTGGTGACGGTGTATCTAGTCTGAAGCAAGCATTATCCGCTACGGGTCAAGGAACTTCTATTGGATATGATCAGGTGCATATGGTTCTTGGAGAAGGCAACTTCGTGCTGGTTGTAAGTGAACTGAAATCTCCTAAGGGAATCTCAGCCGCTGTCTATGATCTGTTCCGTGTGGAGAACGGCAAAATAGCCGAGCATTGGGATGTAGTTCAGGAGATTTCAGCTAAAACAGAGTGGAAAAATACGAACGGTAAATTTTAAAGAATACGCTCTCGTCGTGTGATCTGATTGGCACTGTCCAGACCGTCCGGTTCCTGTTAAAATGGGGCAAACATATCAGGGGGTTGGACGGTGGAAGACTTGAAGCAACGTGTGGGTTGCCTGCATGCGCATCACTCGAACATTGCCTATGTGGAACGAGCTTTTGCTTCTTATAAGGTGGAGCTGGTACATTTTGTGGAACCGGGACTTATGCGCCGGGTATCGTCGGACCCGCATTTTTCTTCAGATGATGCCAGTCGCAAGGTAGAAGAGCAGCTGAGCTGGATGTCTCAAAGCGATCTAGACGTTATTTTGATAACGTGTACGAATTATATTGCTTTGGCGGAGAAGGCTCAAGGGTCAATGCCCACACCAATTGTCGCACTGGATGAGCCTCTATTTCATGAGATGTGTGATGATTTGCTGCCACGAACCTTGGTATTCACGAATCCGGCTACCGTAGAGGGCACGATGAAGCGTCTTTATCATACGGCCAATCTATTAGGCAAGCCGGACCTCTCTTCTTTGATAGAGGTCAAGGTGGTGGAGGGCGCTTTTGAACTGATTATGCAGGGACGTAAAGATGAGTATGAGGAATTGCTGGTTCGTTCATTGCATGAATTGAGGAAGGCTGATCCCAGCAGAGGGCTGGCTGTAGCACAGTTATCGATGGTTGATGCTGCGTTGCAGGTGGAGCTGGAGACAGGGCGGACGATTGCCAATCCTTTACGGTCGTTGGCGAATTTACTTGAGGTTTTGTTAGGTTAAATAAGTATAGCTAAAAGAACTTCCTACCCATTTTGGGACAGTGGAAGTTCTTTTTTTTGGAAGTGGGTAGGTGGGGGCACTTCTGTGCGATTCATTAGTGCTCCTGCTGGTCTTGGGTGATGAGCGCCGCGCCTGCCGATTCTCTTTGGACAAGCGTAACGTACAACCGTTCATGCTCCACGTCTTCCCCGGCAATGATTTTGAGAACCTGTTCAGCGGCTACAGCGCCCCATTTGCGCTTGGAGTAGTCTATCGTTGTCAGCCGGGGCTGAATATATTGCGCCAGCTCGATATTATCAAAGCCGACGATATGAACATCCTTGCCAATGGTAAGCTCTGACTGAGCCATTCGATTGTAAAAGCCTACGGCCATTTCATCATTGAGACAAAATACAGCTACAGGTTCCGAATCTGGGCGAGCCTGCTGCTGTAAAATGATCTCAGCCGCCTGCTCGCCGCCCGATTTCTCGAAATTGCCGTCAATTTCGATCATCTCGGCGACACCGCTACGCTCAATGGTCTGCTTGACCGCCTGCATCCGCTGCCAGGAATCATAAGAACCTTCTGGTCCGGTCACAACATGTAGCTTGCGGTGTCCCAATTCCAATAGATGCTCTATGGCGAGCGCGGCACCTGCTTTGTTATCCAGCAGCACCTGGTTAATGTTAGGATGATTCAGTTCGCGGTCCAATACGACAATTTTATGTCCGCGCTCGGCGTAGTTCAGCAACTCCTGACTATCAAACGTCTGATCCAGTACGATGGCACCGTCAATCATGCGTTCTGGCAGCATTCGATGTGATTGCTTGCCGCTGCAGACAATGAGGTCATAGCCCTTGCGGTTCAAAATTTCCTTGATGCCGTACAGCAAATCTCCATAAACGTCTCCGCGAAAATCAGTCAGGAATACGCCAATAATTTTGGTCTGCCTTTTCTTGAGATTCCGTGCGGCGGCATTGGGCACATAGTTAAGCTCTTTGGCAATGGCCAAAATACGTGCGCAAGTCTCTTCTGTTACCTTATCGCTACCGTTCAAAGCATATGAAACGGTAGATATGGAAACGCCCGCCTGTTTGGCGATATCTTTAATGCTGACCACAACGTCACCTCCTTGTGTTCGTCTTATATGTGCTATTGTATATGGATTATTAACCACATATCTATTCAAAATGTCGTAGTTCTACATGCAAGCAGCAAAGGGCGATCCCGCAAGATCGCCATTCCTTTGTTGCCTATACCTGATTTTGCTTATGCATCATTCGATTTATAAAATAATCTCCAGACGGTGTACACCATCATGTTCTGCTAACGCCTGCTCGAAAGTCTCACGTTTGATGCGCAAGGCACCGGAACGATAGCGATTATCATCGGCTGGCTCACTTTCCAGAGGGGCACCGTTCAATACTGCACGGCCTTGCTCACCGCTCGTATGCTCTTGCAGCATGCGGTAGACGAAGGTGATTGGCTTTCCTGCAAAGGAAAATTTAAATTCCAATCCGTCGAGATCGTCCGGCAGCACAGGGTCCAGGATCAGGTCCTCGCCTGACTGACGAATACCAAGGACATTCGATATGAGCTGATTCATGTAGATTCCCGGACCGCTGGAATAGATTCTCCAGCCACCCTTGACGGGTACGGCTCCTTCCCGCAGTTCACCAAACCGTTCCTGTGCTTCATAGCGGGTGTTAAATTTACCGTCCGAGCTGCTGAAATACGCGTTGCTTTGGCGCCATTCGGCATTCGGTACGGTTGCACGGATGCCGACCGGATTGATGAGCTTCAGGCTGTGCCAAGCGTCATCCTTGCGTCCTAACTTGGCCATGGCTTCCACAAAGCGGATATGAGCGTGCACATATTGCAGACCAACCTCACGTCCAAAGTTGGCCGCTTGCTCAGCGCGCTTGAAGTGCGAACTCACACCGCCATCATATTGAGCAGGGCGGTTCATCAGACGCACACCATCCGGGCAGAGGAACTGCTCGCGGATGAGCTGCTCATGAGCCAATGCTTGCTCAGGCGTGAGCAACTGGCTGATCATGCTGCGTGTCATCGGCAGCAAACGGTAGTGGATTCCCGTCTCGGTGTCGGACGGATGGAGCATGAGCTTGGGTTGACCAGGCTCTTCCATATATACAAAGCCTGGAATAATTCCGCTCTCCAGCATGTAGCGATTGAAGTCTTTACGGATGCCGTTCGCCATCTGATGTAAATCTTGTGCAATCTTATCCGCTTCGCTTACTACATTTGCTGGAGCTTGCTCCAACACAGCAGCAAAGTTACGAATCACTTGGTAGGTGAGTGCAACCGTCCAGCTGCTCGCCATGTATTGCTTCAGTTGCGCATTGGCTGGCTGGAGGGTGTCATCCCAATCGCCATCGCCATAAGCCGATAAGTACGTATCATGCAGGAAATTCTCTCGAATATATTCGATTTCCTTCAGGGCATGTTCCATAAGGGTCGCAGTCTGCTTGGTATAATCGAAAGTATGCCGATGGGTGTAAGGCACATTTTCTCCCAGAATACTGTAATCACGGGTAGCGGTCAAATAATCGCCCAGTACCTTGAGCGGCCAAACGATAATATCCCCATGGCTTTCTTCTTGCTGCACGTGAGTATAGTTGTCAAACATAAACCATTGCGGCCAGTTTCCGCTGTCTTCATACTGATGGCTGAATACAGTTAGCAAAATGGAACGAACCTCATCAAACTTTTGCACCGCCGAAAAATATTCCACAGGCCCCTGACATACATCACGTGTTCCCCAGGCTGCTCCGCCGTATTGCTCCAGACCGTGAGGCACAGAGTAGTGGACGAGCATGTTGTGGGTGTACCACCAGGCCACTGCGTTCACACGGAATAGCTCGCTGGTTTCCTGTTGGCCAAGCGTCAGATGGAAGCCATTCATAAGCTCGGCAAAATACTCCCGGTAGCGCTCGCGCTCATCTTCAAAGGAGGCGTGTAGCTCCTTGTGTGCTCGGTCCTTCCCGGTCGAGCGGCCATGCAGCCAGCCCTGTACAATGCAGGTCCATTCGCTGCTGTCGCCCAGTTCCAAAACGACCAGGGATGCATCAGGAGAGGCTCCACCCTGTAGCAGTGCTTGAGCGTCGCTCACATGCTGTAATGGAGCGCCCTCTACGTGCATTCGGTAAAGCAGGTCGGGATAGGCCTCGGCGCTCAGGGAAGCGGAATCAGCTCTAAAGAGCAGGTCATCACCTTCGCGTTCCATATGAAACGGAAGCTCATATTCGTTCACATGCATACACATTTGCTGAGTGATCAGGAATGGATAGGCTTTACCACTTGCCGAGCGCATGTGAAGCCGCACTTCTGGGCTATCAGCATTCGTATGGTTTGTAATAATGAATGTATCGTCAGCCGTTTTGTAATACCAGCGCACATAATTAAAGCCAATCTCAAACAGGGAAGGCATGGTGAGCAGGCGATATTTTCCTTGAATTCCGACGTAGATACGTTGACCGGATGTCTTAGGAATGTTGAGCGCATTACGCACGTTGGTGATCATTTTGTTGAAATTCGTATTGCCGATCACGAGCTGGGAATTGAATACCCCGTACATATAGGAAGTGGTTGTAATGGTTTCTTCCTTACCTCCAGAGTAATGCCCACCCATTAAAATGTGTCCGTGAGGACGCTCTACACGAAGCTCTTTGGATTTGAGTACGACATGCTCATAGCTATCCGTGAAAAAGGAAAGTAGTGTATCGCCATCCCGTTCTTCTTCCTGGCGTTTCGGGAAAAGCTGATTCACTTCGGCATCGGTCAAGTCCAGTGTGCGCAGCGGTTCACCGATGGTTTGAGCTGGGGCCACACGCCCTGCCTGAAGATCACTTGCCGCGTGTGCTGGTATGCTGGTCTCAGAAGCGTCCGCTAGAACGGCAGCTACTTCATCGCGTGCTTTGGTTACCAGGTCCTGATACTCCAGCTTCGTCACTGCAGCCGGATGGCTCGGCTGGAACAGACCGTAAAACGTAAAGCGAGCTTCCCCAGCGAGTTTTACCCGCTCAGATTGCAGCGCTGTATAAGCGAATTCGTATTGATACACTTCATTGGCGAGCGTGTCGCGGCGCAGTGCTTCCGGCTCATTCGTTTCCTTGTAAGAAAGTCCAAAGAACTGAAATCCGTCTGTCGAGTAACCAACAGTGCGGGTTAACGAGCCTTGTTGAATGTATGGGAATGCCTGACTTTGAGGCTGGTTTTGACGTGAGCAAACAGTATAGCCTCTTTGTTCATCATGATAGACAGTATGGTCAATATATTGAGACAAATAAGCTTCATTACTGCGCACAGCAGCGGTATCGGCAATGCCGATATCCTGACCGTACACAATATCTGCTTCAACATCATCGCCCTGTAGGGTTACATCCCAGAACCATACTCCCAGGCGGCTGAGTGTGAAGGTCACCTGATAGCCTACACCGGCAGTGAACCCTTCCCATATAATCTGCTGATCCGTTTGTCGGATTACGCCGGGCGAACGAACTCCCAGCAGAGGAGTGATGCTTACGCCGGAAGGACGATACAGTCTCAAGTACAGATTGTTCAGGGAACCATCGACTGAATTGGTCAACAGTTGGTTGATCATCGTTGAGCCGTGAGCGATCTTGTACACATCACCGCTGCTTAAGAAGGTAAAAGACAGGTCTCCGGCCCGCAGCAAAATATTTTGGTCTAGACTTGTATTCATCAAAGGGAACGCCTCACTTTCCTGTTTCTTTTACTAACCGAAAACGGCCTTCAGTAGTATCTCGGCTGTTAGGTCCTGTAAAGACGGCGAATTCACCGCTGTCACTGTCAAAGCTCAAATCTGCATGATGATAGCGCAGCTGAGGCTCGGTCACTGTAAATTCCACTTCCCGGCTTTCGCCTGGGGCAAGCAGGATTTTGCAGAAATCTTTCAGTTCCTTCATTGGGCGAACCGTATCACCGCTGATATCACGGACATAGAACTGAACGGTCTCCTCGACTGGACGTGTTCCTGTGTTCGTTACCTGCACTCTAACGGTCAGTTCTTGACCGGGAATAAGAGTATCGCCTGAAAGTTGTAAGCTGTCATAGGCTACATCGGTGTAGCTCAGGCCATAGCCGAACGGGAATAAAGGTTCGTTCGGTACGTCTAGATATTGAGACACGTAGCGTTCTGTTGTGTTCGGATCTAACTGCGGACGTCCAGTATTAAAATGATTGTAATACACTGGCACCTGTCCGACCGATTGCGGGAAGGACATCGTCAGACGACCCGTAGGTTCAGCATCACCGTATAACAAATCGGCAATTGCCGCGCCGCCTTCGCCACCAGGGAACCAGGCTTCCAGTACAGCGTCTGCTTCTTCAATGACGCCGTGCAGATCCAATGGACGACCATTAAACAGTACGGCTACCATGGGCTTGTTCAGTGTCTTCAGGCGTTTCACCAATTCCAATTGAGCCTGCGGCAGGCGAATATTTGAACGGCTGCCTGCTTCACCACTCATATCTGAGCGCTCGCCAAGCGCTAGTACGATGATCTCTGCTTGACTGGCAGCATGCAGAGCTTCTGCATATTGCTCCTCTGTTATGTTGTCTACAGAGCATCCTGCCGCTACCGTGAGCAGCGAGGAGGATATTTTCGATTGGAATCCATCAACAACACGAATGGCTTCCTCTTGTGAACCGCTCCATGACCAAGAGCCCAGAATATCGCCGCTCTCTGCAAAAGGTCCGATCAATGCAACATGTTGATTGCGATTCAATGGAAGCACAGAATCATTTTTGAGCAGCACGCATGATTTAATGGCTAGTTCTTTAGCAACCGCACGGTGGGCTTCGCAGAATACCACTTCACGTTCACGCTCAGGGTCTGCGCCGCGTAGCGGATTCTCGAACAAGCCCAGCTTTTGTTTGAGCTTCAATATACGCATCACGGCTTCATCAACGAGCGCTTCATCCAGCTGTCCGCTGCGAATCAACTCAGGCAGGTGCCCATTGTAGCAGGAGGTCATCATTTCAATATCTACGCCTGCCAGCAATGCTTTTTTTGCTGCCTCCCGTTCATCCTCGGCGATGCCGTGAGGAATAAGCTCTTTGATCGCGGCCCAATCCGAAATGAGCACACCGTCAAAACCCCATTCATCACGAAGCAGATCACGCATCAGGCGCTTGTTGCCCGTTGCCGCTACGCCTTCTACGGTATTGAAGGACGTCATCACCATTTCGCAGCCTTCATCTAAAGCAGCTTTGTAGGAAGGGAGATAATACTCTCGCAGCTGCCATGCAGATACATCTACGGTATTGTAATCACGTCCACCTTCACCGGCTCCATAAGCAGCAAAGTGCTTCACGCATGCGGCTACCCGCTCGGTATCATTCGTCAGATCATTACCCTGAAATCCGCGCACAAACGCACGGGCAAATTGACTGTTGAGATAAGGGTCTTCCCCAGTAGATTCCATTACACGACCCCAGCGTGGGTCACGTACCAGATCGACCATAGGAGCGAATGTGACGTGAACACCGGATACGGCTGCTTCCCGAGCAGCGATAGTAGCACTCTCTTCTGCAAGTTCCATATTCCATGAGCAACCCATAGCCAGCGGTATAGGGAAAATCGTTTTGAAGCCGTGTACAATATCTGCCATAATTAAAAGCGGGATACCCAGACGGTTTTTATTCAAATGAGCCTGCTGAACACGAATTGCTTCCTGGGCTCCTGCAAGGCCGAGCACGGAACCAACGTTGTGAACCGTCTGCTCTGTGATGCCGAGAGAAGCCATAGGCCCAGTAATTTGGCCCTCTGTACCCGCTTCTTCAAAAAAGCCACCCACAAGCTGAAGCAGTTGGTCAACTTTTTCTTCAAGAGTCATGTTTTGTAAATACGAATTCAGGTGTTGTTCCATCATAATCCTCCGTAAGCTGTTTGGTTGGTAAAACAGCTCTCTTTTTCAGATTCATGAGATTTTTTGGATAAAGTTGATTCAAAAAAGTGCTGAACAGGCTAATAGCTAGTATAGAAGCATAATCTTCTGTTGTATTATTAATCGAAACGTTTCTATTGTTGGACTCAGTTGGATTATATACGCTTCCAAATGGAGAGTCAAATGCAAAACGGGAGTTTTTTATAGGACAAATAGCGTAATAAAGATTGAAATAAATGAAAAAGAGATGCGATTCCAAGTAAATAAAAAATAATATCCCTATTGAATACGGTTTCAATTTGTTCTATAATGACTATCGAAACGTTTCTATTGATGAGTATGGTCCTTAGGCTTTAAACATAATTGTTATAACGGTATGCTTTAACTGCTATATATTTGCATGTATCAGGATTTTGCAAAATTCGATTTCAGTCGCTCCAAATTGCAATATTTGGACATTGGAAGTCGCTTATTGAATTTTTGCAAAATTCATGTGCTTGAATCCGTTATCATATTGCATGATCGGTAAACTGATCATCTCGGGAGGAATTCGTATGATGAAAAGAACATTGGGAATCATTTTGGCAAGCACCTTATTACTGGGGGGTGCGCTGGTAGGCTGTTCATCCAAGGATGATTCGTCGGGCAAAGATGCAAATGGCAAGACGACCATCACCATGTGGGGAATGGGAGCGGAAGGGAAGTTGCTGCCTGAAATTGTAAAAGATTTTGAAAAAGAAAATCCAGATATTCACGTTGATGTACAGGCGTTGCCTTGGGATAACGCTCACGACAAATTGCTCACGGCGGTTGCCTCAAAATCAGGTCCAGATGTTGTCCAGCTCGGTACATCATGGGTGCCGGAATTAGCATCTGCGGGTGCACTAACAGACATCACGCCTTACATCAGCAAATACCCTGAGCTTGAAGCGAAAAATTTCTTCAAGGGCGCTGTGAGTACGGCTCAATTTGAAGCTAAACCGGTCGCCGTACCTTGGTACACTGAAACGCGAGTTTTATTCTATCGTTCGGACCTACTGAAACAGGTTGGATACAATGAAGCACCTAAAACGTGGGAGGAACTGTCCGATGCTGCTCAAAAACTAGCAGCTCGGGGTAAAGGCAAATATGGTATCTCCTTTAGTGCAAAGGAGCAGTCTATGGGCTTTATGTTTGCTCTCCAGAACGGTTCCAAGCTGGTTGACGAGCAGGGCAATCCGCTATTCAACCAAGCACCGTTTGTAGATGCTGTGAAGTATGTAAATACCTTTTTCCAAAATGGCTCTAACGCAGTGGATATTGGAATTGATTCCGTTCAAGGTTTGCAAGGCGAGGGGATCGTTCCAATGTTTATCAGCGGTCCTTTCATGATTAAAGAAATCAAGAGCAAGGCACCAGAACTGGAAGGCAAGTGGAATATTGCGGAGCTTCCTGGCAAAGTAAACAACCTATCCGTTTTGGGTGGAGCCAACCTTTCAATTATGAAATTCAGCAAGCACCCAGAGGAGTCAGCCAAATTCCTGGCTTACATGAGCAAACCAGAAACACAACTGAAATGGATGGAGCTGTCCAGTAACTTGCCTGCGACTACTAAATCGTGGGAAGATGCCAAAATGAAGAGTGATCCGATGCTTCTGACGATTCGCAAACAGCTGGATCATTCCGCAGCATTGCCGCAACTGGCTGCATGGGAAGAGGTTTCTCAACAATTTATCAAGAGCTTTGAGCGTATTTACCGCGGTCATGCCGATGTACAGAAGGAAATGGATGACTTTAATCAGCAGGCTGCAAGTATAATGAAAAAATAATGATCCATATCCGTCATTGTCAAAGGGAGTGAAGGCATGAAAGGAAGCTCGCAGAAGCTTGCGCCATACTTGTTTATCGGTCCCTCCATCATCCTGTTAACGCTGTTTTCATTATTGCCGATACTACTGGCGCTCGTGATCAGCTTCACGGATATGGATCTGTCCGGACTCGTTAATTATGAAAGTATTCGCTTTATAGGATTGGAAAATTACACGAACGTGCTTTTGGACCCTTCCTTTTTGAAGTCCATTGGGAATACGTTGTTCTTTGTTATCATTGGCGTTCCGCTGGTGCTGATATTTTCACTCAGCATCGCGATTCTGATTAACATGGGTAAATCACGTGCTTTCAAAGTATTCCGCGTCGTGTTCTATCTGCCGTCCGTAACGAATGTGGTTGCGGTCGCAGTGGTTTGGAGCTATTTGTATAATCCGACGCTTGGATTATTCAACTACGTACTTGGTCTGGTGAATTTGGGTCCCGTCCCATGGCTGACCGATCCAACAGTAGCGAAAATTTCGCTGATTGTGTTAGCGGTTTGGCGGGGCATCGGTTTAAACATGATTATTTTTATTGCGGCTATTAAAGGGATTCCGGGCTCTTATTATGAAGCTGCACAGCTTGACGGGGCCAATACATGGCAGCAGATTCGTTATATTACACTTCCGCAGCTTCGTTACGCTATTTTCTTCGTGTCCATCACGACGATGATCGGCTGGCTGCAATTTTTCGAGGAACCTTTTGTCATGACCAAAGGGAAACCGCTGGACGGCACGCTGACGGCATCCTTGTTCATTTACAATAACGGCTTCCAATTTAGTAAATTCGGGTATGCCGCGGCGGGATCGTTCATTCTGTTCTTCGCGATCATCGCGGTAACGCTGATTCAGTTCCGTTTGCAAAATAAAGCGGAGTCCTGATAGAGAGAGGTGATGAACGTGAAAACAGCTGTTCAGCAAGCCCGCGCCAATACGCGCAGTGGTGAAAAAACATTTCAATGGTTCGTGGCGATTCTCCTGACTGTGGGAGGTCTGTTGATGGTGCTGCCTTTTGCGTGGATGATTTTATCCTCCTTTAAGACAGAGGGTGAGGTAACCAAAATTCCTCCAACCATCTGGCCGGAGCATTTTACACTGGATAATTTTAAAATCCTATTCGATAGCATGGCGTTTGGAACCTATCTGACGAATACGCTGATCATTGTCTTAGCTTCCTTCTTTGGATTATTCCTTAATGCCATGGCGGGCTATGGTTTTGCCAAATTCCAGTTTAAGGGCAAAGGCTTTCTATTCTATCTGGTGCTGGCAACCATGATGATTCCAGGTCAAGTGACGATGATTCCCGTCTATTTGATTCTGAATCAGATGGGGTTGACCAATTCCATGCTGGGGATTGTGCTTCCTGGATTGGTGGGCGCGTTCGCGATCTTCCTCTTCCGGCAGTTCATGTCCGATATCCCGGAAGAACTGCTGGAGGCGACACGACTTGATGGAGCAGGGGAGTTCCGCACTTTTTTACAAATCGTGCTGCCCATTTCGACGCCGATTATTGCGGTACAGGCGATCCTGACCTTCATCGGTGGATGGAACAGCTTCTTATGGCCGCTCATTATTGCGAACGATGAGAAGCTGTACACCTTGTCCGTAGGTTTATCACTGCTCAAGGGACAGAACGAAAGTCAATTTGCCCTGCAAATGGCGGGCTCGACCTTTATGGTTGTTCCGATTATGATTATCTTCATTATTTTCCAAAAGTATATTATCGAGAATTATACAATTTCGGGAATTAAGTAGGGGTATAGGGTGAAAGCAAGTTTAGTCACCAGAACGAGTAGCGGAGCTTCTCTTTAGGAGAGAAGCTCCGCTTTTTTGCTTTACATGGATATATTTATATATGAGTTAGACAATATTGATGGGATAATGTACGAATTTTTCGTTTTAGTCTGTAAATCCGGGTCGTTGTCGCCGTAACTGAAATATTATATTTTTCAGCGAGGAAGGAAACAGGCAGTTGTTGACAAAAGTAATCCTGATAGAGCGTATATTCAATGTTGGAAAGCTGCATCAGTATGCTAACAATCACCGTATCCACATCTTCCAGCTTTTGATTCTCCCACTCCTCCTCTACCGAATTCGAAAAACCACATATTTTCTCACATTCAAGCGTAGTTTCATGCTTTCTTTGCGTATAGTAGCACCTAAATGATTTATATATGAGATTCCTAGCCGTAAGGTACAGCCATCCCTTAACATTGGGGTGATGCTTGAGCTTGACCAATTGCTGTCTTGCCGCTACAAAAGTATCTTGTGTACATTCTTCTGCCATAAATTTAAAACAAGATTGATTCTTGATTAAATGCATACAGAACCGATATACCTCACTCAGATACAGTTCACAAATTTTTTTGTAAAAGCATCTGGAACTACCTCTGCATTGATCCTCTTTGCAACAGTCAGTAACCATCGTGGTCGGCATTTGTTCAAGCCCCCTTTGGACGGATAAAAAGATAAATGACTTTTACATGTTCCAATTGTATACATTAATACCAATTTTGAAGAATGACAAAAATCATATTTAATCTCGCAAATGTGGAATTACTAGAACAGTTAAGAGATATTTTAAGGTGATTTTGATTCCGATACGGAATTAGTTAATAGGGGGAGAGGGCGCACCAGCTGAAGGGGGAAAAGGATGAAGGATTCTGTAGTATACAAACACTTGGCAGCAACCTTTAAACCTCATTTGAAGACAGTCGTGATCATTGTGACATGTCTCATCGTATCAGCGGGCTTGAATATATTGTTGCCTTTGACAAGCAAGACTATTGTAGATCAAGGTCTCTTGAAAGGAGATATGCGGGCTGTAGTCCTGTACACTTCTGCTGCGTTCTTCATCGTTTGCTTGGACAAGCTGCTGAATGTGTGTAAAGAATTCTTTCGGGCAGGCTTAAGCGCACAGGTTACTTTTTCCTTATTTGAAAAGGCGTATCTGCATCTGACAAGAGTCCGAATGAGCTATTTTAAACGAACCAACGAAGCTGAACTGTTGAACCAGATTAGTACAGATGTAGGTAATGTTTCAAGGATCACAGATAGTGGAGTGTTTTTTACTATTATGCAGGCGTTCAGTATGATTGGTGGTTTATGTGGTCTGCTGCTTATTAGTTGGAAAATGACTGTAATTGTGCTGTGCTTTTTGCCTATCAAATATGTTGTAGTGAAGTATTTTGTGAAGCGCAGAAAAAGACTGGTGGGGGATTTGATTGAAGGCAGCAGTGATTTTGCCCAGTGGTTTGGGGAATCTGTCGGGGGTATGAAGGAGCAGCGGATGTTTGGTCTTATCCCTGGTAAGCATCAGCAATTCTCATCCAAACAGCGGCGAATTGTAGATTCGGAACGGAAACTGTCTCTTCTGGATGCTTGGAATATCGCTTCAGAATCGATTGTAATTCAACTTCTGATGATGCTTGTGTATGTTGTTGGAGCTGATCTTATTTTTCGTTTACAGCTCACTGTAGGTGGTATTTTTGCCTTTGTTACTTACAGTGCTTATGTTACCACTCCCATTTTCGCTATTTTAAACATTGGCTACATGCTGGCCGAAGTTATTCCTTCTGCCGTGCGATACTATCAGTTTTTGGATTGGGCAGAGGAAGAGACATCTAATTCAGTCCCTGTTGCGTCTGTTCTCCCTGAGCCGCCTCCTGAGGACCACATTTCGTTTCATCATGTTTCTTTTTCATATACCAAGGATGAGCCGATCCTATCCGACGTGAACTTTAGGATTGCCCGGGGGGAAAAGATAGCTATCATAGGAGCAAACGGGGCAGGAAAGTCTACGCTCTTGGATTTGATGATGAGGTTCAGCCAGCCTGATCAGGGGATGATCACTTATGACGGCATGGACGTTCAAAGCTATGAAATAGATGAGTATCGAAGTCAGATAGCCTTGGTCAGCCAGCATTTATATTTATTTGATACTACTCTTTTTGAAAATATCCTCTTAGGCACAGAAGTCAGTAATGAAGCGATAGAGGGAATTATCGCGGAGGTTGGTCTGAAAGATTTGGTTCACAGCTTCGCAGATGACTTCCCAATAGGCTCGAATGGCTCCAAGCTGTCGGGAGGGCAAAGACAGAAAATAGCCATGGCCCGGGCATTGGTCAGAGAAGCGCCATTGTATATTCTCGATGAGGCGACTTCCCATTTGGATGTGGCAGGCAGGCTAAATGTCCAACAATTGTTGAAGACCCGATTGCGTGACAAGACCGTAATGATCGTTACCCATCACAGTGAGATATTAGCGCATGTCGATAGAGTTATTTTGTTGGAACGTGGCAAACCACTCCAAATCGGAACACATTCACATTTTATGACCTGTCATACGGAATACAGAGGATGGATATCAGAGAAAGAAGAGGTCCCTATAAAATGATGAAAAAAAACAAACGCTTTCATCGTGTGATTTAACACTATGTAAGGAATTAGTATGGGTGAACACCCGTTTTAATCATATTAAAAAATGAGAGGAGTAGTTTTACATGCGCAAGCTTGTGAAAAGAAGTACGAATGTAGGCGACACGATTGAGGCATTTGGCTGTGGTTGTTCCTGTTATTGTCCTTGCTCCTGTTATTGTGCTGGCAGTTTGACTCGAAGCTCCAATACATCGCGAGAAAGTGACGGTTCTTATCGCAGAGATAATGGAACGGGAATTGGTAATTATTAAGTTTATATTTGTATGGAGGAGCCTGGAAATTGCAGGCTCTTCTGTCCACATCAAAACAGAGTAGGTGTGAATCATGAACATGTGCAAACCTTTTATATACACGTTTCAGACGAGACTCCACCATTATGTATATGATGTAAATACCAATTTAATCTTACGGATTAAAGAGGAGGCTTATCATTTTCTGAATTCGCATTCCAGTTTCGACCTGGATGAGATGGATGCTACACCGGAGTTGCAGCAGTATATCCGTGACTTGTTGGATAACGGATTTTTATCTTCGCAGCGTCCACAGATTATGATGCATCCGAAGACGAAGCACTTGGAGCATATGCTTCAGCATCAGTTGAAGACCCTAACTTTGCAGGTCACTCAAAATTGCAATCTTAGATGCTCTTATTGCGTGTATTCAGGAGGATATGAGAATCGGGGTCATACCAGTCTGATGATGGATTTTGAGACAGCGCGCAAGTGTATAGATTTTGTCATTGATCGGTCAGTGGACAGTGACCGCTTGGACTTTGGTTTTTATGGGGGAGAACCGCTTATTAATTTCCCTTTGATCAAGCAATGTGTTGAATATATCAAGGAGCAGGTAGCATACAGAGATGTGGGTTTTCACTTAACGACCAATGGTACGCTGCTTAATGAAGAGATTTTGGACTTTTTGGATGAGCATCATTTTGTGCTGACGATCAGTCTGGACGGAGATCAGGAGAATCATGACAGAAACAGACGGTTTGCTGTTAACGGGCGGGGCTCGTTCGATACGATCATTGCCAATGTAGACACAATTAAAAGGAATTACCCTGCTCTCTTTGAATGGATTAATTTTAATGTGGTGCTGGATACTCGCAATGATTTTGGTTGCATTAACGACTTTTATACGAACTATGAAACGTTCGAAAGTCTGTACAGTGTGAGGTCTTCCTACATTAATGATGCTTATGTGAAGGATGAAATCTTGTACAGGAATGAATTTATTGAGCAGAGGGGTTATGAGGTTTTTAAAATGATGCTCTTCAAGTTTGGAAGAGTAGATGAAAGCCATGTCTCCAAACTGATTAAAGACTATTATATTCAGATTTATTTCCGAATGTTTCATTATAGAAAGCCTTCGGCGGGGATGCCTATAGAAGCACATCATGGCGGACCCTGTGTGCCCGGTGTTCAACGCCTGTTTGCTGATGTACATGGAAACTTGTTTCCATGCGAACGGGTGAGTGAGCAGTCGGAGGTCGTGCAGATTGGAAAGGTGGACACTGGCTTTGAAATAGATAAAATCAGCCAAATTTTAAATGTAGGGACGGTTACGGAGGATGCATGTAAAGACTGCTGGAACTTCCGTTTTTGTACGCTATGTGTGGCTGTAGCAGATGATCTGCACACCTTGTCTAAAGAAAAGAAGCTGAGTCACTGCTCTGTAGTTAAGAATGATATCAGGCATACCTTACTTGATTTTTGCATGATGAATGAGCTGGGATATGATTTCTCTGAGGATACGATCCTTGATTTTGAAAAAGCATGAGGGGTGTCTCCATGACGAATAAATTAATCATTTTTCCATTTGATTATGAAACGATAGCTCTGGTTAGAAACTTGAACTTATTAGGAAGTTATGGGGAAGTTGTACTTATTTCTTTTCAAGGGTCGGGTATGATCGGGAAAGATGCCTGTGTGGTGGACAAGGGACAAGTAACAGGCCTTATCGTGAAGCCGGTGTCTTGCTTGGAACAGGAATTAGAGAGCTGTGATGACATTTTACTGGTACAATCTAACTTCAAGCTGGATGTAGCTGAGGTGTATCTCCCAGTGATCAAGAAGGCTGGACAACTTGGAAAAAAAGTTATGTTTAATTTCACTTTGCCAGACTCATGTATGGAACTCATTCAGCCCGGTGAGGAGCATGGCTACAAGCTGATTTTAAAAAATACATTTGATGTGCGCACGGAACATATTTCACCACCGGACCCGTCTTCCGCCATACATGATTTTTTTACACCGGTTATGTTTGTAATAGGTCTGAACGAGCGAACCCATAAGCTTAATTTGCAGCTTAACATCCGACAGAAGCTTGAAGCACAAGGATATCAGGTATCGCAAGTGACATCTAACGGATGCGGAGAGCTGATAGGTGCGCATTCTTTCCCGCAGTTTATGTTTGAGGGCGGGATGACCGAGACGCAAAAGATTATTATGTTTAATCGATATTTGAAAAAAATAGAGCAGAGTGAAAAGCCGGATTTGATACTCGTAGGTATCCCAGGCGGGATTGTTCCTTTTAATAACACATTCACGAATTATTTTGGAGTAACCTCATTTTTGGCATCCCGTGCAGTTAGACCCGATGGGCTGATCTGTTGTCTTCATTATGATGAATATAATCTAAAATACCTGGAGCATGTCAAACAATACATGGAAAATCGCTTTTCCTCTTCATTGCTGGGATACGCCTTGAGTAACAATGTATTCGATAGCTATTCTTCTTCCTCAGTGAATTTGCAATATGCTTCTGTTAATCCTCGTTTTGTGGAAGAGAAAAAACAAGAGTTTTCCAGTTATCCCGTGCCTATACTCAATCTGTCTAGCGATGAGGATATGGGCAAGCTGACGGAGGACATTTTACACTATTTTTCGGTCGATCATCATGTAGCTCAGTTCTAATGGAGGGAAGAATATGAACTTTACTCAGGATGTAACAGAAACACGAGCTAAGCTGGAAAATGTATTTGGGGAACTTTTTAACATCAAAGCGAGCGAGATCAATAAAGAGGCTACTTTATTAGGGCCAGAAATGAGGTTGTTTCCCCGAGATCTGGTATATCTATTATTTGAGGTGGAAAAAAGATTCGCCATCCAAATTCCGGAGGAGCGTATATTGGAAGGGGGGTTGCTTACATATAACAGCTTGTATGAGACGATAAAGGATTGCTTGGCAGTGGAAAAGGAATGAAGGATTTGTGAAAATGATGATAAAACATACAAAAACATACAAAAAAATCCGATATACCTCTAGAATCACTTATTAGAAGAGAATTGGAGGTTTTAGGATGAATGTATCTTTTACATCATCTCACCAATCGCCGTTCCGCACCGCAGATAACAACCGACTTGAACTACGGCATCCACTTTCCGCGCAGGCTGAAAGAAAGAGTATAGGCAAGCCGCAAAACAAGATTATTCAACAATTGACAGAGCAAAAGCAAAATTTAATGGAGAGGCGTTCGGACTATGTAAGTAATGCCCTCAAGCGTGGTCTCGGTCCAGAAGCTGTAAAGGCTGAAATGGAAGAGATCGATAAGCAGATTCAGCAAATTGATGAGAACATTCAAAAACAGTCACTGGAAGAACAAAAAAAGGCCTTAGGCATGGATGAGGACAGTAAAAAAGAGGCTCAGGAAGGTAAAAAGGAACAATATATACCCAAGACTGCTGAGGAACAGAGACAGAATCTGATCACCTATACCATGCATGGTATAGTATCTGCAAACAATGAGTTGAAGAATGCCAAAATAGCTAAAATGGCACAAATCACATTGGGAAGCGAGGCTAAGGGCTGGGAAAGCACTAACCCTGCAAAATCAGCGGCTTTGCGTGAGAAGGCAGAAGGGCTTGACGGAAAAATTATGGGAATCGCTGCGAGTATTAATGAGCGCATCAGTGAAGCCGCGAATAATGCACCGACGATGACTGAACGGGATGAGCCAAAGGATGAGAAGGAGGTAAGTCCAGAGGCCGGCAGAGTGTGGACTGAACAAGAAATCAATGCCTACCAGGATTCGGCTAAAAAAGAGGAGAAGGCTGCAGGTACGAACGTAAATATTGCAGTCTGATCCAGTTATTTTGCGTATAGTACACGAACTAGGAGGGTGCTTATAGACGAACGCTAACGTTCGTAGAGGCACCCTCCTCTTACTTAATGAAATGGAACAGAGCAGTGAGAACCATTTCGCGATCCGAAGGAGGAGGGGGAGAAACAATGAATGCCAAGATACATGTAGCCATCATTGACGATGGGGTGAATGCTGACTTCCTGAACTCTCATTTATTATACGACGTCGAAATAGCGCATGGGGGCGCAGAAGATGGGCGTAGCTTAAATCACGGTACGCTGTGTGCTGCTATTGTACAAACGTATTTCCCGGATGCGATGATTAGCAGTGTGAAAATAATGAACGATAGAAAAGGAAATGCGGTGCAGCTTTGTGCCGCACTGGATTGGTGTGTAAAGCATGGGGTACAGGTAGCGAATATGAGCCTGGGAAGCATAAAGTATCGGGATCGAGAAATGCTGCGAGAAGCTGTAAATGATGCAGCTAGAGCAGGACTGATTATGGTATGTGCTGCACAAAACGGGGGGCTTCTTACTTATCCGGCTTCTTTTGCTAATGTGATTGGAGTACGCTGTGACCGAAGCGGCATACTTATGGTAGGGCAATATACATATGATGCTGAAAAAGCTTATTCAAGTGGTATTGAATTTACCGCTTTTGCCAGACATGAACTGGTAGATTCAACGGGAGGGATTGTGCGCTGCTCCAATTGCAATAGCTATGCCACTCCATTCGTTACGGCCCAGGTGTGTAAAGCTTTGCAGCAGTCCAAGCATGTTCCTTCTATAGAGAAGCTAAAATATATACTGTATGAGAATAGCTACCGTCCGATACAGGATACGGATTTACCTGTAATCCAATACAAACATCCAGATTGGATACGACGTGCACATGTGTTTAAGGGGGAGGGTGTAGTTGGCTCGGTAGCACCTTATTATTTTCAGACCCCATATGAAGCCCAAATTCCTCGCACAAAAGTAGCTGCATTCATCGAACAAGCGATCCTCCGGGAGCAGGAGCAGCAGCCGGATTCAGCCTTTAGGACGGGAAAATGGAGTGGGGATCTGACAGATACGATTGTCTTGCTGGGCACAATGGAACCAGAAGAGTTGCAGGAAGTGGAGCAATTGGCTGTGCGTTATAGAAAACATGTCGTTTATATCTCTACAAGTCAACGCCACACTCCTGCCCCGCCTTTTTTATCTGACCATTTGCGCTGGTGGCAGCAAGAGGATCATTTCTTTATAAAGCAGGAGGAGACGATTGCGATAGAAGCTTCTCACATTCCGCTTATTTGCATGTATTATAGCAAGGAGTTTGATATCCTATATTTTTTGCATGTGCTGAGAGATTTCTTTGCCCGAGATGGATATCAAAGCTGGATCGTGGTAGACCAGCCTACCGCTATGCTGCATGATATGGAGTATTTGCCTCTTAAAGCTGCAATCCATGGATTACAGGCATTAATAATCGCTGCCGGGGCAATGGCTTATAGTGCGTATACGGATATTGCCATTTTCTGCGTAGAGGCTCAGCATATTTCAAATTGGAGCAAAGAGCAAGATGTATCAGGGGTTGATATTGAGCTTTCTGTGATATCTGTAGCAGAGGCTGACAGCATTCAAATCTCTATACAGACAGAGCAGCGATATTCGCAAGAATGGGTTTTTCCGGAGTTAAACGAGGGAGATATAGGTCGTTTTTATACAAGTTTAGAGCAGCTACTGGTAAACTGATATATAAAATACGTAACCAAATACTTATCGTTTAATATTATTTGATTAATATATATATTAAGTATTTAATAATAATATTGACTATGTTAATTATGGTGTGTTATATTGAAAGCGTTAATAAAATGGCTTGTTAGCTTTAGGTACAACAAATTTTATTTTCGCATTCAGAGAGGATGGTTTAGGTGGCAGCAGCTGTAAAAGCAAAGATGATCGTAGACAAGTCTTTTCGTATTGCTGAAGTCGATAAACGCATTTATGGTTCTTTTGTAGAGCACCTCGGGCGTGCTGTATATGGTGGTATTTATGAGCCTACTCATTCAACCAGTGATGAAAGCGGTTTCCGAAATGATGTTAAAGAACTGGTAAAAGAACTAGATGTTCCTATTATACGCTATCCGGGCGGTAATTTTGTATCCGGTTACAATTGGGAGGACGGCGTTGGCCCTGTCGCATCCAGACCTAGACAGTTAGAGCTGGCGTGGAGAACGGTCGAACCGAATGAAGTAGGGACGAATGAATTTTTTAAATGGGCCCAGGATGTTGGCTCCGAAGTAATGATGGCGGTAAATCTGGGTACGCGTGGTATTGATGCGGCGCGTAATTTGGTGGAATATTGCAACCATCCAGGAGGCTCCTATTGGAGTGATTTACGTCGTAGTCACGGTGTAGAGCAGCCACATAAGATTAAAACCTGGTGCCTTGGCAATGAAATGGACGGTCCATGGCAGATTGGTCACAAGACAGCAGAGGAATATGGTCGTCTGGCTGTAGAATCTGCAAAAGCTATGAGGCTGATTGACCCTGACATTGAACTTGTATCCTGTGGGAGCTCCAGCTCCACGATGCCGACGTTCCCGGAATGGGAGGCAACCACACTGGATCATACGTATGAGGTAGCTGACTATATTTCCCTGCACCAATACTACGGCAACCATGACAATGATACGGCTAATTATCTGGCACGTTCTATGGACATGGATCATTTTATTCGTACAGTCATTTCGACTTGTGATTATATCAAAGCGAAGAAACGCAGCAAGAAAAAAATGATGCTCAGCTTTGACGAATGGAATGTGTGGTACCACTCCAATGATGCGGACAAAAAAATTGATCCATGGTCTGTGGCACCACCGCAGCTTGAGGATATTTACAATTTTGAAGATGCATTGTTGGTCGGCAGCATGTTGATTACGTTCCTGCGTCACGCAGACCGTGTAAAAATGGCTTGTATGGCTCAGCTGGTCAACGTTATTGCACCAATCATGACCGAAAATAACGGAAAAGCGTGGAAGCAAACGATCTTCTATCCGTATCTCCATGCCTCTCGTTATGGTCGTGGGATATCGCTGATGCCTGTAGTGGACTCCGAAAAATACGACTCCAAGGACTTTACAGATATTCCATATCTGGATAGTGCTGTGGTTTATGATGAAGAGGGAGATG
The DNA here is from genome assembly GCF_054113385.1 of Paenibacillus sp. ALE2. Taxonomy (NCBI): domain Bacteria; kingdom Bacillati; phylum Bacillota; class Bacilli; order Caryophanales; family Paenibacillaceae; genus Paenibacillus; species Paenibacillus sp. ALE2. The sequence continues at coordinate 1,171,096 of NZ_CM134213.1, read as the reverse complement.
CGCTGACGGTCTTTGCAGTAAACCGTCACTTGTCTGAATCGCTGGAGCTGACGGTAGATGTACGCAGTTTTGAGGGTTACCGCATTGTCGAGCATACTGTGCTGGAGCATGATGATCTCAAAGCGACCAACAGCCCAGCTGGTGAAAAGGTTACGCCTCATAACGGTGGCAATGCCAAGCTTGAAGACGGAATTGTAAAAGCTCATTTGGGTAAAGCCTCGTGGAACGTGATCCGTCTTGCTAAGTCTCATTAATTCTCTTCATAAAAGAACGGACTAGGCTATGCCTAATAAGCCCGCATTCTCTCTTGTAAGGCTACTACAAGAGAGAATGCGGGCTTTTTGTATAAAATGAGTCATTTGTCCCTCCATCGATCTAGTGCTCGAAAGGAAGGGAAAATTTTAATAAATATTATGTTTATTCCTAAATTTAACTAGGAAAAGATGATCCTTATTCACTAAGTGTTCGTGCTTCATTCATTTTTGTGAAGTTAATTAGACCCAAGACCGACATTCCCGGGTGAAAAAAGACCCTGTTATACCGTTGTCAATGAATTGATATCTGAAACGAGGGTGTGCAATCCGACTTGAATCCACGTTATACTTTAAAAGATAGCTATTTTTTAAAAAAAGATGGCTGTAGCATTTCGAGAAAGGAATGATCTCTATGAGTCAAACGGACGAATATCGTTTTCAAGTGAATTTGGGCGGCATGATTGATATTTTGGCCAATCATTTATATAGCAGTCCACGAGTGTTTATACGTGAAATACTGCAAAATGCAACAGATGCGGTCACAGCTCGCAAGGAGCTGGGGAAGGCTGCTGCTGAAAGTAAACCATTGAAAGAAGACAATACTCTTGGAGATACAGCTTTTGAGAGTAACGACTATGAAGGCAAAGTCATCGTGGAGCTATCCGGTGCCGGGGACCAGCAGGTATTGATGATTCAGGATAACGGGATTGGATTGTCGGAAGAAGACATTCACCGGTTTCTGTCGATCATCGGGCAGTCTTCCAAGAAGGGAGCTGACTTGCTGACCTCGGAGACTTCATTTATCGGGCGTTTTGGGATTGGTTTACTGTCTTGTTTTATGGTGAGCGATGAGATTGTAGTACTGACCCGTTCGGTGAAGGAAGGCGTCTCTATGGAATGGAAAGGGAAGCCGGATGGGACATATACAATTCGTCGATTAGAGACCCAATTGCCTACAGGGACGCAAATTTATTTGCGCTGCAAGCCAGGGAGCGAGTTTTATTATGAGCCAGCTCAGGTGAAAGATTCTTTATTTTATTATGGAGCCTTGCTTCCCTATCCTGTCCTGCTGTCTGTAGACGGGGAGACCAAGCAGGTCAATCTTCCATCGACAAGCTGGATGCAAGACCCGGAACAATTACGGAGCCGCCGCGGTGAGGTGCTGGATTTAGGCTATCGTCTGATGGGTGAGCGCTTCAGTGATTTTATACCGCTACGGACAGCATCGGGTAGAACAGGCGGGATTGCATTCATTTTGCCTCGCAGTGTTAATCTGAACAGCAAGCGGCTGCATCGGGTGTACTTGAAGCATATGCTCGTGTCTGACAAAGCGGAAAATGTATTGCCAGAATGGGCATTTTTCATTAAAAGCCTGATTTGGACAGATGAATTGCAACCAACGGCATCACGTGAATATTTTTATGAAAATGAGCAGCTTGATGCGGTTCGTTCTGAATTGGGGACCTGTATTCGCGAAGAACTGCTACGCATGGCGGAATATGAGCCAGACCGCTTGCAGCACTGGATTCGTTTGCATGAGCTGTCCATGAAGGCGCTCGCGGTTGAGGATGATGAGTTTCTGCGGATTATGCATTGCTGGTTTTCCTTCGAAAGTACATTTGGGCGGCGCGAGCTGAGTGAACTGATCCGAGAGGCGGGCGGACGTCCGCTCCATTACACGGCGACCGTGGATGAGTATCGCCAGATTACGCATGTGGCGGCAGCGCAATCGATGCTGGTGATCAATGGCGGATATATCTATGATGCAGGAATTTTGGATAAGCTGCACTGGATCGACGCTACCCTGCAAACAGAGCGGCTCAGCCCTGAGGATGTATCTTTATCATTTACCGGACTGACGCAGGAAGAGCACACAAAGTATTACGGTGTGCTGTGTGTGATGGATGCTGCATTGCAGCCAATGCGTTGCCGTGCTGAGTTGAAGCGTTTTGAGCCTGCGAGCTTGCCTGTGCTTTACACCATTTCACAGGATGCACTAACCTTGCGCTCCATGGAACACACAGTTGAAGAGACAACTTCACTTTTTTCCAATGTGCTAGATAGTCTAAAAGCGGGAGTCCAGCAGAACGCGGGCTACTCGACCTTGTATTTTAATTTCAACAACCCGGTAGTGGCGCGAATTTTTGAAGCTACTGATACACAGATGATTACGGCTGCCACAGAAATGATGTATGTGAATGCACTTATGATGGGTCACTATCCGATGAACCGCAGTGAGCTGGAGCTGATGAACCGGAGTGTGCTGCATTTTATCAATTGGGGATTAGGGAACGGACAGAATACGTAATTGCGTAATAAAGGAGGATTCAAATGGAAGAGACGATATATGAATTGATGGAGCAGGCGCAGGATATGCCCGGAGGGGCGGCGAAGCTGGCGATTCTGGAAGAGGCTGTTCGCTTGGCGGATACTTCAGGTTTGAAGGAGCTCGCTTATGAAATTCGGGGAGAGATTGTAGACTGTGCTATTTTTAACGGATATCCATTGAAATCACTGATTGCTTTTTCATGGCAGTTGGGTCAATTTGACCAAAATCCAGAGGAGTACGACCCCGTTGAGCTGTTGTGGAACTACAAATGGATACTCGGGAAGGTGTGCAGCTTTTCCAATATATCGAAGACTCAAATCGAAGATTTGGTGGAGGATATGCGCAGACGTTATGCCGAATACGGGTATAATGAGCGTCCATATTACTATTATAAGTTCCGCATCGCGATGGACATGGGGGAACTGGATGAAGCACGGCAGTATCTGGATATGTTCCGCGTGATTGAGCCAGACAGTATGAGTGATTGTGAAGCCTGTGAGCAGAGCCAGATGGTGAGGTTCTATTACTTGACCGGAGAAGACGAGCAGGCGCTTGCCGTGGCAAAACCGATTTTATCGGGACGGATGAGATGTGCAGAAGTACCGCATGTGACGCTCTCGCAGGTGCTATTGCCGCTGTATCGTCAAGGCGAGGTTGATCAGGCGAAGGAGCAGTATCGCAAAGGCTATCGCCTGGTGCGTGATGACCGTGACTTCCTGAAAACGATCGCAGAGCATATGGAGTATTTGACAGTTGCAAATCCGATTGAAGGCATCGGAGTGGTAGAACGTCATTTGCACATAGCACTGGACTATGAGAGCGGATTGGAGCAAATGTATTTTTACGCAGCGATGGTGGGGTTGCTGCAAAAGCTGGATACTTCGAGCAAACTTCGTTTGATTCGGATGCCTGCGTCTTTTGAATGGGGAAAACAGGAACGTACATTAGAAGAGATCATCGCATATTTTAAACCTCTGGCAGAGTCAGCAGCAGCCGAATTTGATCGACGGAATGGGAATACATTTTATTCGGATTGGATCGGGAGGATCGTTCAACCCGCGTAGAAGAACAGGCATCTGGGATGAATATTTTATACAGCCCAAACAATGAACGAGTACAATATTCTTGTTAGAAATGACAGGAGGGATTAGATCGTGACTATGACCCGGAAGGTGATTAATTTTGCACATCGCGGAGCTTCGGGGGTATGTCCTGAAAATACGATGGCGGCTTTCCGCCACGCGTTGGAACTGGGGGCAACAGGTATTGAAACGGATGTGCAGCGTACCCAAGATGGGCATTTGGTGCTGATTCACGATGAGTCACTGGAGCGCACGACAGGTTGCCCACTAGATGTAAAAGATATCACGCAGGAAGAATTAAATAAACTGGATGCAGGCAGTTGGTTTGATGAGAAATTCCGAGGCGAGCGGGTACCGATGCTGGATGAGTTACTGGAACTGGCCCAGTCCTCGGATACCATTATTAATCTGGAATTGAAAAATAGTGTTCATCTCTATCCAGGGATGGAGGAAGAGGTTATTGCCGCTGTGAAGCGTTTCGGATTGGAAGAGCGGGTGATCTTATCCAGCTTCAATCACGAATCGCTCGCGCTCTGTGCGCAGATAGCCCCTGAGATCAAGACAGGAGCGCTGTATATTGAAATTATGGTTCGCCCATCGGAATATGCAACCCAATTCGGGGTTACAGCACTTCATGCCTATAAGCAAGTGGTTACACCAGAAGCTGTGTCTGAGGCCTTGGCATTAGGTGTCGTCTACCACCCATGGACGGTGAATGAGCCGGAAGAAATGGAGCGTCTGCTGGAGGCTGGAGTGAACGGCATCATTACAGACTACCCAGATCGATTGGCGCACATTCTAGCTGTCCACTCTTCTTAAGAGGAAGGCGCAGCAAAACTACACTACTACTAGAGATTGTACGGAAATAGTAGTAGAAATGTATTGAATGAAAAAAGACTCTCCTACGTACTCGCTTTCACGAGACAAGGAGAGTCTTTTTTTGCTTGAGCCGAAGAGAATATGATCACGACAATTTTGATCCCGTTCTATTTGATGCCAAGTCTCATACGATAGCTGAACAGGATATCCAGTGTTCTGCCTTCAAAATGATTCTCTACCAGCTTCACGAAGCGAGCTATATCGTCATCAAGTGTTCGATTGCCAAGTTTGAAAAGACTCTGAATCCCCCCTTGGCTAAGAGCGAGCCCAGTATAACGGTCTGCGTCACATTGCTCACGATTGTGGAAGACAATCTCCCGAGTATAGCGAAATTGTCCGCTGCGTTGCAGATTAGCTAGATGCTGATCCTTGCTCCATTTATGAGCCTGTTGCTCTACAGGAGCTTCCTGTTCCAAAGTGGCATCTGCTTTGGTGATAAGCTCTGTATAAGCTTGCTCGATCTGCCATTGCAGCACTGGAGGCCAGTCACAGTCAAAGGCTGCAAACACACCGCCTTGAGCCAAGACCCTGCCTGCTTCCTGAAGCGTGCTCTCGGGGTCCATCCAGTGAAAGGATTGAGAGCAGGTAATGACGTCCACAGTGCTGTCCTCAAAGGGCAGGTTGTTGGAGAACCCGCTCTCGAAGGAAATAGCTCCTGCCATTGTCGTTCCTGCTCTCTCCAGCTTGCGCTGCGCTATTCCTCTCATGTCCGGGTTAGGCTCGATGCCGACGATTCGCTGAGCGCTGTCTTTCCATATGAAAGTTGAAAGTCCGGTACCGCAGCCAATATCGGCAACTAGCTCTACGTTCCGATCCAGATAGCGGCTGATGATTTCCACCACGAGTGATGGCGCTTCTGGACGGTGCTGATCGTAGTTGTCGGCAAAGCCATTGAAACGATCCACATTACTTTGCAGATTTCCCTCAGGAATCATAGGGTCTTTTCCTCCTTAGCTTCGGCCGGGCGACCGAACAAATTCCGATGTTCTGTACTCTTACATTGTACAAGTTTATGTGCTTAACCAGCTACTTTTGTGTTTTCACAACATCATCGGATTTCGGTGGAGGAAAGTCTCCTATTTTATCATTGAAGCAAGCGCCCACTCACGCATCATGGAGTCAAGCATTGGACGCAAATCTTCGCGCTGCATGCCCATGTGGAGCACCGCCTCCAGATAGCCGGCTTTATCACCAATATCATAGCGTGTGCCCTCCAGCTCCAATGCGAGCAGTTGGTTCTGCAATGCTACTTGATGCAGAGCATCTGTCAATTGGTATTCACCGCCCGCTCCAGTCGACATGTTCTCTAATATGGAGAAAATAGAAGGCTCCAATACATAGCGACCAATGACGGCCTGTCGCGAAGGAGCATCTGCTGGAGCGGGTTTTTCAACAAGCCCGCCGACTTCATGAATAAGACCATTCTGGCGGATAGAGTCAATAATGCCGTATTTACTTACATCCTGTTCTTCCACTGTACGCACGCCGACCACTTGCTTGCCAGTGGCTTCGTAAACATCCATCATTTGACGAATCGCCGGAGTGGAGGAATTCATAATATCATCGCCCAGTAACACGGCGAAGGGCTCATCGCCAATGAACTGACGTGCGCAGCGTACCGCGTGCCCCAAGCCGAGCGGCTCTTTTTGACGGATATAGTGAATGACTGCTTTGCCCCCGATGCTTTGTACTTCACGCAGGAGATCATATTTACCCTTGCTCTCCAGTACTTGCTCCAGCTCTACGGACTTGTCAAAATGGTCTTCGATGGCTTTTTTATTACGTCCCGTAACGATAATGATGCTCTCAATTCCGGACTTGATGGCTTCTTCTACGATATATTGAATCGCTGGTTTGTCTACGATGGGAAGCATTTCTTTCGGTAAAGCTTTCGTAGCTGGCAAAAAACGGGTACCTAAACCGGCGGCAGGAATAACGGCTTTTGTAATTTTTCTCATAGGGACTCACTTTCCTTTCGGGATGGGAAACCGAATACCCAGTATCGGCTCCCGATATAATTGATGATCATTCCGGCTGCAGTGGCGATCAGCTTGCCTAAAGCAAGCGGCAGCTCGGTTTCAGTTTGAAGCACTTGCAATAATAAGGATGTTATCCCCAATACGATGAGGTTGATCACGATAAATTTGAGTAATTGACTTTTATTTGTGTTTTTTTCTCGTTGTTTGCCGAATGTCCATTTGCTGTTCAAAATATAACTGTTGGCTGTGCCGCAGCTGTACGAAATGATCTGCGCCACCACGACCGGCACTCCGGTCCAAGCCAGCAGCATGAAAATGATATAATCTACACCCGTATTCACCAGACCTACGATGCCAAATCGGATCATAGGAAGCAACTGGGCTATGCGACTATTCATGGATTAGGCTCCATGGCCGGATTTGGGTCCAGTATATGCCGCGCTGTTGCCGCGTACTGTACGTGCACCCGAAATCAGGCTGTCACGGGCTCCTTGCATGTACAGGGAGTCGCGTTGTTTAGGAACATTCATAGCATGCGTCGGACCGTTATCGTATTGTCCACCCAAACGCTCACGGACAATGTAGAGCGGACGCGCTTTGGTTTCGTCATAAATCCGTCCAATATATTCACCCATAATACCGAGGATAATCAGAATCACCCCGTCGAAGATCAGGCTGATGCTAATCATGGATGACCAGCCTTTCATCACATAGGAATCGGTGAAAAGTTTAAGAAACAATACGTACATCAGATACAGGAAGCCGGACATGGACAGAAGTGCGCCGATATATCCTGCCAGCTTGAGCGGCTTAATCGAAAAGGATGTGATCCCGTCGAGACTGAGCTTGATCATGCGTTTTAGCGGATACTTGGTTTCGCCTGCGAGCCGCTCATCGCGCTCATATTCAACAGCGGTTTGTTTAAAGCCGATCCAACTGACCAGACCGCGTACGAATCGGTTATTTTCCGGCAGCCGTTTCAATTCATCTATGACCTTGCGATCCATCAAACGGAAATCCCCGGTGTCGACTGGGATATTAATATCCGTTGATGCTTTAAGTACACGATAGAAGAGGCTGGCAGACCATTTCTTGAAACGAGTTTCGCCATTGCGTTTGAGCCGTTTGGCGTAGACGACTTCATAGCCTTCCTTCCACTTGTTAGCCATCTCAACAATCAGCTCGGGTGGGTCCTGGAGGTCGGCGTCAATGACGACGACCGCCTCTCCCACCGCATAATCCATCCCGGCGGTAATTGCTAGCTGATGACCAAAGTTGCGAGAGAAATCAATCAATACAATCGTGTCATCTCTGAGACTGAATTCCTTGATGAGCTGGACGCTGCGGTCCGAACTTCCATCATTGACGAAGATCAGCTCATAGGGCTCACCCATTGAGCCCATGACTTGTTTCAGCCTCCGATAGGTTTCCGTAATAACGGCTTCCTCGTTGTACATTGGGATAACTATGGAATAACGGATGGGTTCACTCATTCGTAGTTCCTCCTCATTTATAATGTGATTTCGTATAAAGTACCGCTTCCGCCACGCTCGTCTCCGCCAGGTCCGCCTTGGCCATCCTGAGCGCTCGCATTGCTGTTTGTGGTGTCGTTTCCGCTGTCGGTTGCTTTCACTGCTGTACTTGTTTCTTCTGTTGTTGTTTTCCATACATCTGTAGGGATTACTTTGCCGTGTTCCTTGATCCATGCATTGACTTCGGAGTTGCCGCCGTCCGGTCCACCGCCGCCACCAGAAATCATAAAGTATTTCACTTGCCCACTTTCAACCAGCGCCTTGATTTTATCGACGGTATAGACCGGATCGGAAGACACAAAACCGTTCATAATAATTACCTTTTGTCCGGCTTCGATCAGGTAAGGAGCGGCTGTTGAATAATTACTTGCTGCGAAAAGATAGGTTTCACCTGTATTGTTTTTTTGTAAGTAGCTCAACGTTTTTTGATCTAAACTTTGACTGCCATTCGGTCCTCCCATTCCTCTGGAGCGGGTAGAAGATCTCTGTTCCGTGTCAGTACTTGTTTGTGTGCTTGAAGTATTTCCGTCAGAGCTGGAATTGTCTGCATTATTGTTCTGGTTATTCGCTTGTATTCCTTCAGCTTGTTGTCCATTGAAACCTGAACCTCTGTTGCCGTCATTGCGGCCTGTCATTCCGCCACCGCCGCCGCCAAATTGAGTCGGTCCAGCTTGTGGAATCATGCTGTTCCCCCCGTAGACGATTGGTGTCAATGCCCAGTACACAGGGCCGATAAACATAGCAAGTACACTTGCGATAATGGCATATCTTGTGAACTTCTCAGATTTCATTCGTGCTACCACCAGGAGTGCTGTGCCGATGATCCCTAGGATTAATACCGCGATGGACCAGCCGCTACCGATGGTGTCGTTGTAATTTTGTAGAATGAACCAGCTAAATACCGATGTTGCCAATACTGCCACGGGTAACAGCCAGGAGAGCCAGTTGGAACGCTCACGATACTGCTGCCACAATTCTACGAACCCTGCTCCAAAGAGCGCTGCAATCGGTGGTGCAAGCATAATCAGGTAATAATGATGGAAGAAACCTGCTACGCTGAAAAATGCAGCTACGGGAATCAACCAGGCGAGCCAGAAGATAACCTCTTTATATTTCTGTGTGATATTACGGCGTCGAATACCGGCAAGCAAGCCGATAGATGCAATGATTACGAACGGAAGTAGCCAGCTGGCTTGGCCTGATAGGGAAGATTGGAACAACCGCAAAGGCCCCTTTTCACCAGTACCGAACATGCCGCCACCGGAATTTCCACCCGGGCCACCACCAGGACCACCCTGTCCGTCTCCACCAGGAGCGCCTTGTCCGTTCCCCCCGAATCCGCCTGGGGGCATTTGACCACCTGCACCAGGTCCGCCTGCTGTCATGTTGTTGGCACCAGAATCATCTGTAGTGGTAGTGCTGTTGGATGATGGAGTCGTCTGGATCTGATCTGTGTTCGTATTGTTGCTGTTCGTTGCAACGTTGTTGTTCTGCTCTGAGCGTTGACCGCCACGATTTCCACCTGTTCCCTGATCTCCTGTCAGGCGGGACAGGCCGTTATAACCGAAGGCCAAATTCAGTACAGAGTTGGTTCCGCTACTCCCCATATAAGGACGCTCATCGGCTGGAGTGGAGTCCACTATGACTGCCCAAGAGAGCGATACAATCAAGAGGACTACTGCCGAGCCTGCCAACGTAATTGCTTTACGTTTCCAGTTAAACTTGGAAGCTAGCAGATAGAACAGGCCCAACGCCGGAACGATCATATAGGCTTGCAACATTTTTTCGTTAAAAGCGACGCCGACGACTGCGAAAGCTGCCAGGATCAACCCGGTTTTGCTATTTTTAAGGCCTCTGAACAACAGCCAGGTTGCGAGCAATAATGTGAAGACCAACATAGCGTCAATGTTATTCGTGCGGCTAACCGCTACGGCTATCGGTGTCGTTGCCATGGCGAAGGCAGCCAGGCGTGCGGCCAGTGTACCAAAGCTCGGTTTGACGAGTAAGTAGATGAGCAAGACCGATCCGACCTGAGCCAGCGCCTGTGGCAGGATTACGCTCCATCCGTGAAGCCCGAATATATAGGCGCTCAACGTCTGAATCCAGAACACCACTGGCGGTTTGTCTACCGTTACCGATCCTGCAGAATCAAGTGAGGCGAAAAAGAAATTGTGAAAGCTCTGCAGCATACTTGCTACCGCCGTCGTGTAGTAGGTGTTCACGTACTTGTCTTGCCAGATGTTGTATCCGTTCAAAAATGCGGATATCAGCATAATGATGATCAGGGGGATGTCCGCCCTGGTCTTGAACCATTTTTTAATCATGTTCATTCCACTCCCTGTGAAAATTTCTTTGTCTTTATTCCGTTGTTCTAGCCGCTATCTTCAGGACTGCGGAATGACCAGTCGCTTCCGATCTTGGCCCGGTGAACTACCGGCTTGCTATTATCATGCCATACGTACCTTAATGAGTTCTGAGCGCTCCCTGAACGTTAGCTGAAAGCTGAGATGAGGTGCTTTTTTTACGGCAGGATTCAGGTATATTAGATACAGGTAAAAAATGAACCGACTTTTAATGTGAGAAAAATGAGCCAATATGAAAGGGAAGATTAATGATGAATCCAATACACGGAGTTAAGATTATGCTGGCAGACGATGAGCCTCATATTTTGCAATTTTTAGAGCTTGGACTGATTAATGAAGGGTATGAAGTCAGAACCGCCGAGAACGGGAGTGATGCGCTCGAACTGGCTAGAGAGTTTCGTCCGCATGTAGCGGTGCTGGATGTGATGATGCCTGAAATGAACGGTTTTGAGGTATGCCAAAGTCTCAAGGAGACAGAGGATAACATCGCAGTCATTATGCTGACAGCCAAGGATGATGTGGATGATCGGGTAAAAGGGCTCAAGCTCGGCGCGGATGATTATATCGTAAAGCCCTTCAGTTTTAATGAACTGCTGGCTCGCATCGAAGCGCGTTTGCGAAATCAGTTCCCAGACCTGTTGGGGGAAGTGGTTCACGGACCCTTTCAAGTGGATGACCGACGGAAGGAGATTCGCTATCAGAACCAGGTACTGGAGTTATCGCCTACCGAATACGAACTATTGAAGTTTCTGGTGTTGAATCACGGAATTGTGCTGAGTAAAAGTCGTATTTTGGACCGAGTCTGGGGGTATGATTTTGGGGGCGAGGATAATATTGTGGAAGTGTATATTCGCTCCTTACGTGAAAAACTCAAAGATAAGGAGCATCGGGTCATTCGGACGCTGCGTGGTGTTGGGTACCGAGTGGATTTGTTATGAAGGCGGGAGGGAAAAGTCGGAGAAAATATGCGCTTCGTTCTCTCCGGTCCCAGCTTTTGGCCAGAACCTTACTCATTTTGGCTTTATTGCTCGTATTGATCGGTTTTCTCCAATACTTTCTAATGAAAGATTTTTTGTATCGCAGTCGCGCGGAAGCTATGGATACACAGCTGAATTCAATTCCTGCCGACTTATTGATTAAGGATTCGCAGGAAAAGAGCGGAGCTGGGGTCACCGTTCCTCAAGGTGAGACCAATCGGAGAAGTAATCGACCGGGACCGTTTCTGTTTTGGCCGGATATGTCGCTTGCTTCTATAGGTATAGACGGCACCTTCCAGAGCTTGTCCAATGAAAATGGACTTAAACCGCCGCGCCTCACCACTCAGCAGTATCAAGCAATGCAGCAGAGCAAGCGCATGCGTCACGGCTATCAATTAATTACGGATGCTCAGGGAAAAGAGCAGCTGGTTGTGTTTCGCCCACTCGGACCACCAGACCGTTCGTCAGGGTTACTTCAAATGGGCGTATCCACGAATTCTATGCAGGCGCAGTTGATCAATCAACTCCGCACCTTTATTTTATTGTCCCTGATTGCACTTGCGATTGGTTTAGCACTTATGCTTCCTGTGCTTCGCCGCACATTGGTGCCCCTTTCCAGAATGGTCGAGGCAGTCAAACGTATTGATGCGGGCAATTTGGACGAGCGCTTTGACGCAGAGCAGGGTCAGTATGAGGTAGATCGCTTGGCAGTTTCATTTAATGGAATGCTGGAGCGGTTGGAGCATTCTTTTGCTGCCGAGCGGGAATTGCAGATGCAAATGCGACGATTTATTGCGGATGCCTCCCATGAACTGCGTACCCCGCTCACATCCATTCACGGTTTCTTGGAAGTGCTGCTTCGTGGAGCAGCATCCAATCCAAAGCAGCTCCAATCAGCACTAGAGAGTATGTATGGTGAATCCAAGCGGATGAATAAGCTTGTCTCTGATTTGCTATTGCTGGCTAAGCTGGATCGAACACCAGAGTTGAAGCTGGAAGACATATCGCTAGATGCATTGCTGCTGGAAATGAAACCGCAGCTCCTTATGCTGGCAGGCACACGTAAGGTAGTTTTTGATATGACAGCAGGTGTACGGGTATTGGCAGAAGGCGATAAGATCAAACAAGTCGTGCTTAACCTGTTTCACAATGCTGTTCAACATACCGATATGGAGAAGGGCGTGATCCATGTCAACCTATCGGCTGGTAAGAAACTGGTAGATATTCAAATTCGTGATAATGGACCCGGCATGGAGAAGGAACAGCTGGAGCGGATATTTGAGCGATTTTATCGTGGAGATGAATCGCGTACACGCAGCTCAGGTGGAGCGGGCCTTGGTCTGGCTATTACACAATCGATCGTGGAAGCTCACGGTGGGAGCATTACAGCTGAAAGCACACTGGGAACGGGAAGTGTATTTAAAGTAACGTTGCCTTTAGCAGGAACAGTATAGTATCGCAGATTATGGTCTAACATAAGAATAGCCCCCCGAACCGCGACTTTGGTTAAATAACGGCTCGGGGGGCTTTTTTAATTGTTAGTTAATCAGCGCAGCTTTTTGTAAAAGTACATGCAGCACCTTGGCAGATGCCTCACGTGTTGTAGGCGCATTCGGCTGGAAGTAGGAAGAGCCTTTGATCGTGGCTCCGTTAATAATACCTGCTGCACTTACTTTTTCAATACTGTCCTTGGCATAGCCTGCAAAGGATGAAGTATCATGGTACGGTGTGCGTGCAGGACCATCGGTTGCTGTTTTGATTTGAAGCAAGTCCACTGCTTTGCCCAGCACAACAGCAATTTCTTGACGACTGATATTTGCTTGCGGATCAAACTTGTCGTTATTGCGACCTGTAATCAATCCGGCCTCATAAGCGGCTGCCACATCCCCGGAATACCAGCTACCTGCCGGAATATCACTGAATGGTGCAGCAGTACCTGGTGTCAGGCCAAGTGCCCGGGTGATCAAGGCTGCAAATTCTGCACGCGTCACGTTTTGCTTCGGTGAGAATGTTGTGTCGGTTGTGCCGTTAATTAGCAACTTATTCGCTAGCGATCGAATTTCGGATTGGGCATACGACGATGAAATATCTTCAAAGCTAACAGGACGTGTCGCCGCTGCATACGTGGAGAAGCCTGGACGACTTACCTTAACAATGGTAGATCCATCAGCTTGCTTGGTGAAGACGGATGGAACAGGATAGACATTTCCATTCGCCGTATAGAGCACACCGGCTGTATTAGGATCAATTTGACCAGGTACGGTAAAGGATCGGCTAATGAACTGTCCTGGGGCCACTTTGAGCGGTTGATTCTTGCCACCAGTGACAACGTTGACCTCAAACCCTACCGGGGTGCCGATCACATTCGAGCCTTTAAGCTTGCTTGTAAATGTGCCTCTCGCCTCTGCCTGGCTACTGATGACCACTTCAATGCCTGCACCTTCAGGTGCATTTTTTAGAGCAGATACCGGCAATGCCAGGGAAGAACCTGTATTGCTCACAATCAGGCTGCTTCCTGCTGCGGCTTTGCCCAGTGTTGCCAGCTGTGACGAAGTGAGTGATGCCTTAGTCGTTTGGCCTGCTTGGCTAGTAGCCGACAATACGATAGCTGTCGGACTGGAGCCAGCTGCTGTCACGGTAGCCTGCAGATCTGCATCAGCTACTGTCAGTGACTGTACATTATTGTTTAACGCAACGGCTGTAGGCACAGCTTTTACAGCTTGTCCTTGCTTCACTACGCTTTGCAGTGAAGGTGCAGATGTAGCGACAGGGGTGGATGTATTCGTTGCAGCAGAAGGTGTAGTATTGCTTCTGCCGCCACCTCCACCTCCACCTCCGCCGCCGCTACTACCACCGGATGCGGCACTATTATCCACACGGATCGATTTCGTGGCAGTGAACAGTTTAGGACCATCGGTATTACGTTCAACTTCTCCCTTTTCATTCAGTTCTGGAGAGCTGACTTCCAGCTTGTAGACGCCATCCTTCAAGTGTTGAATAACCGGCTGACCGTTAGCATCCAGAACAGGCTTGCCATTGTCATCAAATTCAACATAACTTCCGTTAATCCCCTTAAAGGAATATGCGCCTTGTTTGAGGCGAGCGTTAGCTCCTTGTTCTTTGGTAGTGGCAATCCCATCAATCAGACCGATTAGCTTATCATCTAATCCGTATACATAGAGCGCGATCTGATTGGTTTTATCTGTGGTCAGACGGAAAGCCAAATCTGTTGTGCGCTCCGCACCTGTACGACTTGGATAAATAATCGGGTTCGTGAAAATTAGATCCTGCAAGCCGAAACCTGTCGTTGGATTTTCTTTGCCGACATGCACAACGAACGGAAGATGAAGTGTCGGCTGTCCAGCGCTTTTTAAAATAACCTCTCCTTCATATACACCTGTAGCTGCACTCGAACTTGGTTGTACAGACAGGAAAAACGGTTGTGACTTGCCAGGTTCTGCCGAGATGGCTCCATTCGCGCCAACACCCTGCAACTGAACGGCAATGTTGCTCACATCAGGGGTAGCAATAGGCTTAGTCGGATCAGAGGTGACATTATCATGTAAAACGTAGCTGGCTTCATACTGCACAGGGTTTGCGGATAAGTTTTTGAGCTGAAGCTGGATCTGCTTCGCATCACTACCCGGTCGTAACACCCCGAAGCTGGCGGAAGGATTGTAATTCACAACCTCCTGCCGATTAAAGTTCTTGTCAAGAATCGTAATCTTTTCAACGGTTTCCAGCAGGGCTGGAGTCTGAATCGCATTTGCAATGTTTACAAGACCTGCACCTTGGGAATACACATCATATTGGATTTTATCCTCATCAAAGAGTGTAACCGAAGTGTTTGCCAAAGCAGCGCGGATATCAAACGGTGTCCAGTTCGGATGCTGCTGCTTCAGCAGCACCGCAAGTCCAGCCACATGAGGAGATGCCATACTCGTTCCGTTGCTGCGTTTGTAAGCTTGCTCATAGGATGCATCCGGATAGAACTTGGCGAAGGCAGGGTACGTCGACAAAATGCCAACACCCGGTGCGCTTACGTCTGGCTTGATGCTCAGCAGTTCATCTCCATTGGGTCCACGGGAGCTAAAATCGGCCATGGTATTACCTGAATGATCTGTGCGAATATAGTCTGCACCAAAGGAAACGGAGAACTTCTCTCCAGCGTTGTCTACGATTTGTTTAGCCAGCGCGCGACCTTCCTTACCTTTCATGTCAAAGGTCGGAATAAAGTCAAAGCTGTCACCCAAATTGGAATTTACGTAGTCATCGCGACCTGAAATGCTTTCCCCTAAATCAGCCTTGGTGATGTCACCAGGTGTCGTATTTCCATTGAAAACAATGACGGCTTTCGCGCCGTTTTCTTTCGCATTTGCGATTTTATCCACGAACGCCAGGTTGCCCCGTGAAACGAGGACAATTTTGCCGGCTACGTCTTTTCCTTCAAAATCATCAGCTTGTCCCAAATTAGCATATACAAGCTCATAAGGGGCAGTTCCCATAACGGAGGCAAAATCCTCTCTGCCTGTCTCCCAGCCCATCAAATTAAAGTCGTAATGTGCATAGGTATCAGTAGTTACGGTTTTCTTTAATTCACTGTTGTCCTCCCAATAGGAGTCGCGTGTCACTGAGGCTGTGCCTGAGAAGCTCTTGCTCGGCGAAGTGGCTGCACCAACGGAAATCGCTAGCTGGGATGTTGCGGGAGAACCCATGGAATAAAAATAGGGTCCTTGTTGTGCAGCGTTACCGTTCGCGATGACCGCGACTACCCCGGAAAGTACCGCATTATTGATGGCAATGGCATCCGGGGAGTTGGGATCCTTTTCAGAATCTGAACCTAGCGACAGGTTGATGACATTCATGCCATCCTTGACAGCACGTTCAATACCGTCAATGACCTGAGCCGAGGAACCGGAGGAACGACCGGTCTTGGTATTGCGTCCAAGCACCTTATACACGTATAAGTCCGATTTATAGGCAATGCCTTTTTGTACAATATCCGAGGATTTATTTGCAGCTTTCCCGGCAATGGTACCGGAGACATGAGTACCATGTGTCGTTCCACTAAAACCTGTGCCGTACGGATCATTCTCTTTTTCAAGGAAAGGTTCCTCGTAAGGGTCGTTGTCCTGTTCAAAAGAGTCATATCCGCCTTTGTAGGCTTCTTTCAAATCTGGATGCTCATAATCGATACCGGTATCAATAACCCCGACCTTGATTCCCTCGCCATGCAATCCTTTGGCCCAGGCTTCAGGCACACCAATTTGGTCCAGTGGTGCGTTGTCATAAGTGGCTTCATTGGCTGTAAGTGTTGGCGGGTCCTGCACGGGGATGGAATAATACGTTTTGTTTTCGTGAATGGATTTAACACCTGGTAGTTTAGCTAATTCTGGAATTTTATTGGCTGGCACTGTAACCTCCAGTCCGTTAAGCACCGTATTGTACTGGTAATTCACTTGAAGGGAAATGCCGTGCTCAGCGGCTTGGTCTACGAACGTTGTTTGCTCGGTGGCGATCGCAGATTCGGCTTTTTGCTCGGATTGAGCGGTGAAAGCTTTGGCGCTTGAACGTGCGGCATATTTGTCCACAGCTAGGGGCTCACCATCAAGCTGTACGATGACTCTGACCTGACGAGAGGAGTCTGTGCTCAGCTCAGGTGAGATAAAGGCTGGAGCCGACTCAATAGTTAATGCTTCCTGAGCTTTTAAAAATGAGTCGATTGGCAGATCTGCAGTAGCGGCAGAACTGAAAGACGGTAGAGATAAGCTTACCGTCAAGGCAAGAGCGAGTGATACGACAGGTATTTTTTGCAAAATGATCGGCTTTTCCAAAGATTTCCCTCTTTTCAATCAAAATATGATATCTCTACATACTAGGATTTGAAGCCACTGCCGTTGTTCTCACGCCTCCCTTAATATCTAAAATAATAGAATTGACCACTGGTGACTAACTTGCCAGTTTTGAGGCATATCTTACCATATTGGTGGGATATATTACTATATGTTTTTTATATTTTTAGAAAAAATAAGGTTAACTTCACATATAGATTCCATGGAAATGTTATGAATTTACTAGATTATTTTTGAAATCAATCGAAGAGGAATGGGAGAATGCAAGATTTAATGATATAATCTGCATTGGAATTGTAGAGGTTACACAATCACGTAAAATGCTTAAGGTGAAGGAGTCGATTATGTTGGCAAAAACATTGATTTTTGGGCATAAAAATCCGGATACGGATACCATTTGCTCAGCTATTGCTTATGCAGACTTGAAAACCAAACTGGGCGCGGACGTAGAGCCGGTTCGTCTGGGCGAGGTTAACGGGGAAACGCAGTATGCGCTGGATTATTTCAAAGTGAGCGCGCCGCGTCTGGTTGAGCAGGTTGCTGCCGAAACAGACAGCGTCATTCTGGTCGATCATAATGAACGCCAGCAAAGCGCAACTGACATTGACAAGGTGCGCGTAACTGAAGTCATTGATCACCACCGGATCGCTAACTTTGAAACAAGCCAGCCGCTGTACTTCCGCGCTGAGCCAGTAGGTTGCACAGCCACCATTTTGAACAAGCTCTACAAGGAAAATGGTGTAGCCATTCCCAAAGAAATCGCAGGTCTGATGTTGTCCGCGATTATTTCTGATTCCCTGTTGTTCAAGTCCCCGACTTGCACAGATCAGGATGTAGCCGCTGCCCGCGAACTGGCTGAAATTGCTGGTGTGGATGCAGACCGTTACGGTTTTGACTTGCTTAAAGCGGGTGCTGATTTGAGTGGCCACACGATTGAGCAGTTAGTAAGCTTGGACGCCAAAGAATTCCAGATGAATGGACGCAAAGTGGAGATCGCACAAGTGAACGCAGTAGACGTAAACGACGTATTGTCCCGTCAAGCTGATCTGGAAGCTGCTTTGTCCCAAACCATTGCAGCCAAAAATCTTGATCTGTTCTTGTTCGTCGTAACAGACATTGTGAACAGTGATTCCATTGGTATTGCGCTGGGAAGCCAGGCTCAGGCAGTTGAAAAAGCCTACAATGTACAGTTGGATGACAACAAGGCTGTTCTGAAAGGCGTCGTATCGCGCAAATCGCAAATTGTACCTGTATTGACTGAAGCTTTTAACAGTTTGTAATGATAAAAAATAAGCCTCCTGAACCCGACTGCATGAGGGCAGTGGAAGCAGGAGGCTTATTTTTATTTTTATTTTTATTTCTTCAGCTCTGCCAGAGTGTCCTCGATACGAAATTCAAATGCTAACTTCAACTGATCGCTCATCAGGTGCCAGGCACTTTCAGCTACAGCGAGATCCCCGCTATGAGTAAAAGCATGTGCGGCGCCCATATATTTCTTATATGTTACGGGCACATCCGCTTCAATCAGCCGCTTGGCGTACAGCTCAGCTTCCTCAGCCAAGGAGTCTAGCTCGGCCGTTATGATCAGCGCAGGAGGAAGATCATGCAGCGATTCTGCATAAATAGGAGAAACCAACGGATTTCGTGCCTCATCTGGCGAGCGCAAATAGCTTTCATTGAAGATTTTTGCCACGCGAGGTGGGATCGCCTTCTCAAATTGGGGCTTCAGCTTGGGATCTGTAGCAATATCCAGTGATGGGTAATCCAGCACCTGATACACAATTGGGAATTCTTTGCGATCCCGGGCCATAAGACACAGCGCTGCTGCAAGATTACCTCCTGCACTATGTCCGCCGACCGCAATGCGTTGGGGATCGATGTTTAGTACGTCAGGATGCTTGTACACCCATTGGGTCACATCATAACTTTCCTGTAGCGGAATAGGGAATTTATGCTCCGGGGCCAAGCGATAATCGACATTAACGACGACACAATTCGCTCGTTCGGCAATGACCGGGCACCAGGGGTCATCCATTTCAGCGCTGCCCATTATGAATCCGCTACCATGAAAATTGACGAATATAGGGAGTGGATCAGCAGACCGGAGGGAAGGTTCATATACAATTACCCTGGAATCACCTACAGAGGTGGGGACCATTCTCTCAGTCCGATGTACTTTGGGAGCATGCGAAGGCTTAAAATCGGATGCTGTTATCATTCGACCAGCCGATCTGCGGGCAAGTTTGACGAACAGATTTTGTCTCAGTCTTCGCACCATTTGTCTTTCTCCTCTCTGAGGGCGCTAGGGGTGGTTAGACGCGAACCTTTAACATCTTCAAAAGCATCTCGTACGCGTGACAAATAGGTCTGAAACTGGCAGAGTTCCGATTCAGTAAAGTCTGACATCAGACGTGAAGCCAGCCCTATGAAAAAAGGGTCCATCTGCTGGATTTTACTTCTTCCTTTATCATTCAGAGAAACAAAAACTCCCCGCTTGTCATTGGGATCGTCGTATTTATTTATGAATCCTTCTTGCTCAAGAGAAATGACCATAGAACTGATGGCTGCCCGGCTGACACCCATCTTTTCAGCTAACGCTGAAGGAGATGACATTTCATCTCTTTGCGCAGAAAGTACACAAAGTGCAATATATTGCCCATAGGAGAGACCAAACTCACGTGAGCGTTTTTCCATATTTTTTCTTATTTCGTATGTTATAGAAAATAAATCTACCAAAACACCAATCGGTTTATTGCCACCTGGAAATAGGTTATAGGCCAGTTGACGAATTTCGGAGTCCAAAAAAAAGAACATGCGATCCACCTCGATGTAGTTAATTAGTTAACTGTAATTTAATTAACCACTGGTTGCAATGATTTATACAAACTTTGTTCTGCATTTTTTTTGAAAAAGTATCGGCAAAACGTCACTTCCAGGGTCCGATGCACTGTTCAATACCTTGATCCACAAGAGCTTGGATGGATGGCTGACGCAAGGTACGTCCTTCTTGCCACCGCCACTCACTATATTGAATTTTGGCGGTAAACATGGGCTTCACCCAAAATGCGTCTTGATGCCGATCCGGTTTGTTAATAAAAGGTCGCTCCGATAGAGTATGTGGCATCAGGCGCTCGGTAAGCTGACGCCAATCTCCACGAGTCAGCTTACCTGTACCTACGTGCCCGATATAGCGCAGCATTCCTTGCTTATCATACTGGCCCAGCAATACAGCGTTGATCACACCTCCGTTCAGGGTATAGCCACCGATAACGGCAATGATATCGCCATAATTTTTGACCTTGACCCATCGTCTGTCCTGTCCGCCCAATGTGTAGGGACTATCCAGTTTTTTGCACACAATACCTTCCATTCCTTGGCTGCACATAACCTGAAAAAGAGCCTGTCCATCAGGATGAGCAGGAGCCAGTTGGATCCGTTCATTCGGTATGATGATCTGATGCAGCAGTTCAAGTCTTTCCTGTAACGGTTTGCGATGAACCCATTCCCCATTTAGATATACAATGTCAAACAACATGTAAGTAGCGGGTACGGCTTCATAGGCTGCCTGAATTCGCTCCGTTCGGCGAATCAGATCCCGGCGCATAATTTCATGGAACGACGGTTTACCGTCGGCACCAAGTGCGATCATCTCTCCGTCCAGTATGACTGAATCTGCCCTACAGTAGGAGGAGAAGCGAGCAAGCTCCGGGTACAACAGCGTTCGTTCATGCTGCTTACGATTGAACAGACGCGTGTTGCCCTGGTCGTGATACGTTAAAATTCTTGTACCGTCCCATTTTATTTCGTAACGCCAAGGGCCTGCATCTATAGGGACTTTTTCACTCAGTTCTGGTTCAAACGGGATGACAGGTTTCATTTCCGTACCCAATACAGCACCTCCCTTTACCTTAATTGGAATAAATATAGTGTCGACGATAGTTCTTTTTTTATGTATGTGATGTTTCGCTATCCCCTAAATAGGGGAATGATAAGGATATCTAGCGTGGGTATCAAGTGAATGCAGCGTTCGTTCGCATGGAGTCGTTACGGCATTTCTTCAGTCAGAAGGGGGATTGGTCTCATGAGACAAATTCGCGAGGAGGACCATGCAGTAGTCATGGTGGATGATGGACAGGTAGTTGCAGAAGTAGGTTATAAATCCGTAGATGACCACTCTCTGGTCATTGACCATACATTTGTATCCGAGCAGTTACGGGGTCAAAAAATTGGCAAGGAGCTCATCGACAAAGTTGTTGCTATGGCGAGGGAACAGCATAAAAAGGTGATCCCGGCTTGCTCGTATGCGTTGGCTCTGTTCAAGCGCCATCAGGAATACAGCGACGTCTGGCAGCAATGAATATTGCTATCAAGGCGCGTTATTGCATAGCCGACACAACACCGGAGTGGGGAACGATCCCTTCCCGGTGTTTTTTGTGTGCATAAAGCTTGTAAAATGAATGCATTCTACCGTTGATATTGGGAAGTAAGAGTGGTTCCCAAATCGATGAAGCATATTTTCTGGAGAATGGCTGTGAAATTGTTCATACTGTTGTCACTTCACAGGCTAACTATGAGTTCTATATAATATATTATGGTTATGACCGCAAAAATAACGAAAACCTGAATTTAAACGAAGGAGACGCTCATGATGAATAAAGCGAGTGAGGACAAGCAGTACGTTCCAACGAGCAATCGTAATTTTACAGCCTTGATTATCACCGTTTCCATTATAGCCAATGTGATTATTTTGCTGCTGTTCTTTTCGCCGATCGGATACCAGGGGAGTGTTAGTTTTGATCTCACTATTTTCCCAAGGTTGAATGCGATTTTTAACAGCTTCACATTTATTTTCTTGGTGGCTGCATTGGTTGCGATTTTCAAGAAAAACATTAAGGTGCATAAAACCTTTATTCTGCTGGCCTTCGCCAGTACCGTTTTGTTTTTGTTTTCCTATCTGACTTTCCATTACATTTCACCGGAAACTGCAAAATATGGCGGTGTGGGTATCCTTCGGCCGATTTACTTTACGCTGTTGATTTCGCATAGTATACTCGCGGCGATTATCGTACCGCTGGCGCTATTCACAGTTGTATGGGGATGGACGATGCAGGTAGCAAAACATCGTAAAATTGCCCGTTGGACGATGCCTATTTGGCTATATGTGAGCTTGACTGGAGTTTTGGTGTACGTTTTCATGGCTCCATATTATTAATAGATATGAATCCTCTGCGGGTTGATTTGGCAAACATGGCGTCTCTATTGAAGAGGCGTCTTTTTTGTATCCAATAAAAGAAAAATTATTCCTTCTAAATTTATTTTATTGAAAAAATGTTCCTTCTATAACGGTATTTCTGTTATAATTTACCTTAATTAACTAAGAACAAGGGGGTCACCATGTGACAAAGAAAGCGAAAGGCAGGTTACGGTTGCTTGTATCTATGCTGGCGCTGGTTGTACTGCTGAGCGGCTGCGGTGGCGGAGGCTCAAAGCCGGGAAAGGTAGACGGAGGGAAAGTGACACTCCAATTTTGGACCATTGCGCTACAACCTACATTTACTCCGTATTTTAATCGGGTCATTGCCGATTATGAGCAGAAGAACCCTAATGTCAAAATTGATTGGAAGGATTACCCGTATGATGCAGTGACCAATAAGTTGTTGACGAGTATCGCTAGCAACAGCAGTCCGGATGTAGTGAATCTCAATACGGAATTTGCTAGCCAAATGGGCTCTAAGGGCGCTGTTGTTGATATGAATGAGCACTTGTCGCCTGAGGAAAAGGCTGCTTATTTCGAAGGTATTTATAATTCGACTGTTATTAACGGTAAAGCTTATGCACTACCCTGGTATACAGGCACGGAAGTGCTTTACATGAATACAAAGCTAGTTAAAGCTGCTGGATTGGACCCTGCCCATCCGCCCAAAACACGGGAGGAATTGTCAGAATGGGGCCGCCAAATCAATAGAAAAATCGGTAAGGCCGGCTATGCTCAGCAGCTTGTATCCAAGCTTTTTGCGGTTGACGGTATTCCTATCTTAAATAAAGAAAAGACAGCAGCTGCATTCAACACACCAGACGCAGTCACCATGATTGATAATCTAAAAAAACAGATGGAAGATGGTGTCGTGCTCAAGGAAGATGCTGACTTCTCACAGCAAGTGAAATATTATGCCGGAGAGCAGGTTGCCTTCGAGCTGGCTGGCCCAACGTTCATTAATTTTATCAAAACGGCAGCGCCGGACGTATATAAAAATACGATTGCTGTTCCCGTCCCAACCGGCAAAGCTGATTTGCGGCTTTCCAACTCTATGGACCTGGTCGTACCTACCAAGTCTGCACATATAGACGAGGCGGTGAAATTTGCTGTTTTCTTAACAAATGCAGAGAGTCAAACGGCATTTTCTAAAGAGGCCAATACACTACCTTCCACGAAAGAATCGATTAAAGACCCGTATTTTACTCAGTCTGACCAATCATTAGAGGCACAAGCCAAGGTAGTATCTGCACAAAGCTTGGATAAGGCGACAGATTATATGGTCGGTGTGCCTAATGCCAAGGATGTGAACAGCGCGATCGCGCGAGCCTTGCAAAATATTTTATTGAACGGAAGTAATACGAAGGAGACGCTTACTGCCTTGGAGCAGGAAGTGAATGATATTTTAAAGCAATAGGTATGACAGGGGAGTAATGCGAATACTCCCCTGTTCATTTATCAAAATCAGGTGGTGATGCAGCATGATCAAATGGTTGAGGTCGGAGTCCTTTACGGCCTGGGCCTTTATGACGCCGGGACTGTTATTGCTTGCCGTCTTTGTATTTTGGCCTATTATTTACAGCATTCCGCTGGCATTGACGGACTACTCTGTCATATCAGATACCCATTTTGTCGGCCTGGATAATTTTGAAGCAGCGTTTAAGGACCGTAACTTTCTTATTTCGATTTGGAACTCATTGTTGTACGTGCTCATTGTTCCCTTTCTTCAAATATTCTCTATCCTGATGGCTGTGCTGGTGAACAGTCGTATCCCCGGAATTAAAATATTTCGTACGACCTACTACATCCCTGTTGTGACTTCGATGGTAGCTGTGGCCTTAATTTGGAGCTGGCTGTTGGGCAATAACAGCGTAGTGAACTATTTGCTTATACAAGTCGGTTTGATTAGCAAAGACATACACTGGTTATCGGACAGCAATTTAGCCTTGTATGTACTGATGTTCATCACGATGTGGAAGGGACTCGGGTATTATATGATGCTCTATCTGGCAGGATTACAAAACATTCCTCAAGATCTGTACGAAGCCGCTAGGGTGGATGGAGCCAGTCGATGGCGTCTGATTGTTCATATTACACTTCCGCTGCTGAAGCCATACGTTCTGTTTTGTACCCTCATATCGCTCATGTCAGCTATTCGCGTATTTGATGAGGTATATGTGTTAACCAAGGGTGGACCGGGAACGGCCACGTTGACATCCAGCTTGTATATTTTTCAAAAGGGGATGGAGCAGTTTAATTTTGGGTACGCTTCGGCACTTGGCTTAATTGTCGGTGCAATGATTGCGGTACTTAGTATTATTGTATTCCGATTCAATAGGAAAGGCGGTGTCAATCCCTATTGATAAATCTACAGAATGATAAAATGCTACGCTCGTCTCTTCCTAAAAAAGAAAGCAGTCGCATCATGCGTAGTCTTGGTCGAGTGATCAGAATGACGGTAATGTATGTGCTTTTAGTGCTGCTAGCCCTCTTTTTGATGGGACCGTTTCTATGGCTGCTTAGTGTATCCCTCATGCCAGGCCGTAATATTTTTTCAACGCCGCCTGCGATTTTCCCGACCTTTATTGATTTCAACAACTATGTTCAGGTGTGGCAGTTCATGGATTTTCCTAAATATATGCTAAATACGGTCATCATTACGGTGTTGGGCGTTGTGCTCAATGTGGTACTGGCCAGTTTGACGGGGTATCCCTTGGCTGTGTTTCGCTTTAAGGGTAAAAATGTGGTGTTTACGCTGCTGATTGCTACAATGATTATTCCTTCTTACACGGCATTTATTGTGCATTATCTGACCATTCAAGGGCTTCATCTGGGCAATACATATATGGGTGTGGTGTTGCCCGGGGCAGTCTCTGTGTTCAACATTTTTCTAATGCGGCAGACGTTTATTCATATCCCCGCCGATGTGCGTGATTCAGGTAAAATGGATGGCGCTTCGGAGTTTCGAATTTGGTGGCAGCTGGTGCTTCCACTGGTCAAGCCGGCGCTTGCTGTGATTTCTCTGTTGGAGGCCATGTCGTTCTGGAACAGCTTCCTGTGGCCTATCGTTATTCTAAACGATACGGAGCTATACCCGCTGGCAGCTGCACTTACGTATCTCAATGGTCAGTTTGCCTATAATTTTGGCTGGATTGCTGCAGGCACAATGATTTCGGTATTGCCGATCATTATATTGTTCCTGTTCACGCAGCGCTATTATATGGAAGGCTTGGCGGGAGCGGTGAAAGGATAATTCAGAAGTCTCGGCTACGGAGAGCCCGTAAATGGAAGGAGACGATTGCGATGGAACTGTCCAAAAGAATGAGACCTAATTCGGAGGTAGGGCTAATACCACAGGAGGTTCAATATTATTTTCGTGATGTGTATGACAGTGGGGACAAACTGGTTATCGCTGAACCGAACCTGATCTGTGAACTGTCCTCTCGCTTTGCAATGAATCAGGAGTATGAAGGTGTGCTTGACCCCGAGGGACCGATCCGACTCATTGCACCTCCGGGGCCCGGTGTTCCGACTGAAACAAGGGGAAGCGTGCAGTTGATGCTCGAATATGACGGAACGCTTACTGCCGATGGATATCGTTTGGACATTCAGAAGGAAGGGAGAATTGAAATCCATGCATCCAATAAAAGAGGGCTCAAATACGGCATGGATGCCCTGCATCTCCTGCTTCAAGTAGAACAGGAACGATGTACGCTACCGGTGATGTCTATTCGGGATGAGCCCTCCTTTCCGGTCAGAGGAATCATTGAAGGCTTCTACGGGAAACCGTGGAGTTTCACGGATCGGCTGGATGCCGTTCATTTTATGGCTGCGCATCGGATGAACACGTTTATGTACGCTCCCAAGGACGATCCCTATCATCGCGAGCTATGGAGGGAACCGTACCCCGAGGAGATGTTTGCCCAAATCCGCGAATTAAAGGAAGCCTGTGAACGGCACGAGATTGATTTTCACTATTGTATTAGTCCAGGGAATGACCTGAACTTTGGTAGCGCTGAAGATTTTCTCAAATTGACGGAGAAGCTGGCAGCCATGATAACGATAGGCGTACGTCATTTTTCTGTATTAATGGATGATATTGATTACGTCCTTAAAGGGGAAAATCGGCATTTGCTGGGCCGTTCGGGTCACGCTCATGTCTTCTTGACGAACAAGGTTCATACATGGTTGGCTGAGCGGCTGCCTGAATTTACGCTGACAGTCTGTCCATCGGAATATTGGTCCTATTGGGATACCGAATACAAAAAGGATTTCCGGGAGCGATTGCATCCAGATATTAAGGTATTCTGGACGGGATACTTTGTATTTGCTCCACAGATTGGTCGCCAGCATGCTGCCGATAACCATGCATTCTATGGGCATGAGCTGTGGTTATGGGATAACATCCCGGTGAATGATTGTGACCATGATCGGTTATTCCTCGATCCGCTGCGCGGACGGTATTCCGGGCTTCCAGCTTGCGGACATACCGGCATGGTGGCCAACCCAATGAACCAATGGGAGTGCTCCAAGGTGACGCTTATTACGATGTCCCACTATATGTGGAACAGTGAGCGTTATATGCCGGGGCTGTCATGGGAATGGGCTGTGCGGGAGTTAGCGGGGGAGCATGCAGATGAACTGATGTTTTTCTGTCGCCAAAACAAGAACAGCCGACTGGGCAGCAGCACGTATGAGGACGTGGACCTTGCCTTGCAAATGCGCGATATCCCTGCGCTGGATATCTACTTCGAGCGGCTGCTTCACGTTGTGAGCGTCCTACAGAATATATCTGCCAATGATGCGGCGGCAGGCTTCGTGGCACAGGCTACGCCTTGGCTGGAACGTGCCAAGTTGGATGTGGACCTGTGGCATGTGCTGCGCCAAGCTGCGCTAGGCAACGAGCGCCAGAACGATGTGCAGTCGCTAGGAAACCTCATGCAGAGCGAAGCAACTGGCGGACAAAAGCCGCCGCCTCTAACGGACGAGGTCGTGGACGAACTACGACGCGGTATCACGGCTTGCCTAGAAGCAGAGACTCGACTGGGGAGCAATCCAGCGATCCGTGCCGCCGTGCAGTGGGGCTATGTCGATCAGGATGAACAAGGCAAATATCGACTGATCTTGTGAGAAGTGGTGATGGTTAAGAAACAAGACAGCATAGCTGCCTTGAAAATTACCATTTGCCGTTAGAATAACGGTAATTTCCAGGAGAGGTGGAGCGTATGGTGAAGCCAAATACCCGATTACTTTTTGTACCGCTGGATGAGCGGCCCTGCAATTATCAATTTCCTTACTTACTAGCACAGGGCACAGACCTTGAAATGGAGCGCCCTCCATTAGAATGGATGGGACAAAAGAAAATCCCTGGCGATACGACCAGGCTATGGACGTGGCTCGAAGAACGTGCGGCGACTGCTGATGGAGCGATTATTGCGATGGATACGCTGCTGTACGGGGGAATCGTACCCTCCCGGCTACACGGAATGTCGAGTGAGCAGGTCAGGGACAGGGCTAATCGTCTTCGCAGGTTGAAGCAGCTATACCCGCAACTGACTTTGTATGCCTTTCAATTGATTATGCGTTGTCCGCAATACTCTTTGGCTGATGAGGAACCAGACTACTATGCTGATTGGGGTCGTGAAATATTTAGAAAAGGCTTCATTGAGCATCGTCAGGAGCTAGCGATCGCTACCGCAGAAGAGTTGCTGGAATTAGCGGACATCGACGAGCGTTTGCCTATAGAGATTTTGGACGATTATCTAGGGCGTCGCCGTGTGAATTTGGAAGCTAATCAAGTAGCACTGGAACTGGTAGCAGAAGGCGTGATTGATTTTCTGATCATTCCACAGGATGATTCGGCTCCCTACGGCTATACCGCCAAGGATCAACAGCGACTAAGAAGTCGTATTTCCGAGCTTGGGCTGGATTTGAAAGTATACATGTATCCGGGGGCAGACGAAGTGGGTTGTACGTTGCTAGCTCGTTGGGTGAATCGGACGAATCATGTAGTTCCACTGGTATATCCTCGATTGTCTGCTTTGCAGGGGGCGTTCGTAGTCCCGCTTTTTGAGGATCGTTATTTTTACGAAACGTTAAAGTATCAGATTATAGCGGCAGGTGGGCTGATTGCTTCCTCAGCAGCGGAGGCTGATTTGATTTTGCTGGCCAACACACCTGGTGACACGATGGCAGAAGCTTCATCCCAGCAGCATGCGATGGCCGGATATGATGTACATCGGAATCTGGTAGAACTGGTGGAGTACGGTGCTCATATGCAGCATGATGCCGATAAACATATTGCAATTGCTGATGTAGCTTACGCCAACGGCGCCGATCTCAAGCTGCTTAGACTATTGAAGCAAAAAGGACTGCTTTTTAAGCTGGCAGGCTATGCAGGCTGGAATACCAGTTCTAATACGCTCGGTACCGTCATTGCCCAGTCCATGCTTTATGTCCGCTATGGTCCTACGGAGGAGCACCAGGATTTTCTGGGGCTACGCTACGCTGAGGATGCCTGTTATTGCGCTGTAGTACGTACAGCTATGAATAATGGAATTGTGGAGCAGATGGGTTTTAACAAGTTTATGCTCGATGGCTCTAGAGGATCGGTAGCTGCGGTCATTCGCGGACGGCTGGAACAGGCACTCGATGAATATGTGAACGGACCAGAAGGTCGCGTGGAAATTACAGATTGCTACATGCCGTGGAACCGTACCTTTGAAGTTGGATTGACTGTACGGCATTATGACGAGGGGAGGGAGTGATTCCTATGGGAATGGAAGTTGTATTATCCAAGGTTCGTCATGGACTGATCGTTTCCTGTCAGGCGCTACCTGGCGAACCGTTGCATGGAACAGATTTTATGGTCAAAATGGCACGTGCTGCACAGGAGGGTGGAGCTGTAGCGATTCGTGCCAATGGTGCATCGGATGTACGTGCGATTAAACAGGCGATCCCTCTACCAGTCATTGGTTTGATTAAACGGGATTATGATGATTCTGATATTTACATTACGCCTACCCTCCGTGAAATGGAGGAACTGGTGGAGGCAGGTGCGGATATCATTGCGCTGGATGCCACATTACGACCGCGCCCAGAGGGGGGCAAGCTGAAGCAACTCATAGATTACGCTCATGAGCACGGAGTCACCTCCATGGCGGATATATCGACACTGGAGGAGGCGCTTCATGCGGCTTCCCTTGGTGTATGCTGCGTGTCCACGACGTTATCCGGTTATACGTCATATTCTACTCAGATAGATGGTCCGGATCTGGAATTGGTGCGGAGAGCGTCAGAGCTGGTTCCTGTTCCTGTCATTGCAGAGGGCAGAATCCATGATCCGGCACAAGTAGAGGAAGCATTTCGGCTGGGTGCACATGCAGTGGTTGTAGGCTCGGCGATTACTAGACCCCAATTGATTACGCAGCGGTTTGCCGATGCCGCAAGGAAGGCAGTGAAAGGCATCTATGGAGATGAACGACCGAATTAACACGTATTATCCTTCATTAACGAAATCGGAGCAAAAAGTCGCTTTGTGCGTACTGGAGTGCCCCGCTGACATCATATATTTCTCCGTGACGGAGCTGGCTGACTTTGCAGGTACAGGCGAAACGACGGTTATGCGTTTTTGCCGGAAAATTGGTTTTAAAGGGTATCAGGATTTCCGACTGTCGCTGGCACAAAACCAGACTTATCGAAAAACCGATATGAGCGAGGAGAACATCGACCCAGATCACGAACATGATATTACCCGCACGGTGTATCACAATATGCTCGATATTTTGCACTCCAGCATGGGGCTCTTGGACCGTTCGGAGCTTAGTCGTGCGATAGCGTGTCTCGATCAAGCGGGTTATGTTCAATTTTTCGGTGTAGGTGCATCGGGAATTTCCGCACAGGATGCTAAAAACCGATTCTTGCGGATTGGGCGGCGCGCCGAGGCTGTGGCAGACGGACATATTCAGTCTATGATGGCCGTGTCCATGAGTCCTGGTGATGTCGCTATTGGCATCAGTGTATCAGGAAGTACACTGGATACCAACGACATGCTGCACAAGGCCAAGCAGAACGGAGCAACAGTTATCGCAATTACGAATTATGCAAAATCACCTATTACCTCCATTGCAGATATTGTTTTACTGACCGCAGGGAAGGAAGCTCCGATAGAAGGCGGTTCAATCGGCGCCAAAATCTCGCAGCTATTCGTGATTGATCTCATCTGCGAAGGACTTGCTCGCAAGCACACAAGTCACACCAAACAGATGAAGGAAAAAACAGCGAGAGCGGTGATTGAACGAAGTTATTGAAATTCTGCGATTGCGGATTGGAATACGGCACGCTCCGACAGTTCATCATGTTTTTCTATCTATAGAAGGTTTGTGCCAAGAGCTCGTAAGCTTTTATGTGGGGGAACAAGGAGGATATGGTGGTGGCAGTTGCATTAAACAAAGTCATTGGGATCGACATTGGAGGAACTTCCGTAAAGGCCGCCATAGTGGCGCGGGATGGATCGGTACTTGATGAAATTCGAATGGATACAGATGCCTCCCGTGGGCGTGAATGGGTGTTGTCGCGTGTGTCTGAGTCTGTATT
>NZ_CM134213.1:1127500-1135000 GCF_054113385.1 Paenibacillus sp. ALE2 | reverse complement strand
AGCGAACGCGGATTAGCCCAAACCAAGGAGCTTGCTCCTTGGGGTTGTGGGACGTCTCACATGGAGTTACAAAGGAACCGGTTAGATGAAGAGGTCTGGAAAGGCCCGCCAGAGAAGGTAAAAGCCCTGTAGTTCAAAACTTGTTCCCTCCGAGACGGATCCCGAGTAGTGCGGGGCACGTGAAACCCCGTATGAATCCGGCAGGACCATCTGCCAAGGCTAAATACTCCCTGGCGACCGATAGTGAAGCAGTACCGTGAGGGAAAGGTGAAAAGCACCCCGGAAGGGGAGTGAAATAGATCCTGAAACCGTGTGCTTACAAGAAGTCAGAGCCCGATCTATGGGTGATGGCGTGCCTTTTGTAGAATGAACCGGCGAGTTACGTTCCCGTGCAAGGTTAAGGTGAAGAGCTGAAGCCGCAGCGAAAGCGAGTCTGAATAGGGCGAATGAGTACGTGGACGTAGACCCGAAACCGGGTGATCTACCCCTGTCCAGGGTGAAGGTGCGGTAACACGCACTGGAGGCCCGAACCCACGCATGTTGAAAAATGCGGGGATGAGGTGGGGGTAGCGGAGAAATTCCAATCGAACCCGGAGATAGCTGGTTCTCCCCGAAATAGCTTTAGGGCTAGCCTCGGAAAGAAGAATCGTGGAGGTAGAGCACTGATTGGGTGCGGGGCCCGCAAGGGTTACCAAGCTCAGTCAAACTCCGAATGCCATAGATTTAGTTCCGGGAGTCAGACAGTGAGTGCTAAGATCCATTGTCGAAAGGGAAACAGCCCAGACCATCAGCTAAGGTCCCCAAGTGTGTGTTAAGTGGGAAAGGATGTGGAGTTGCACAGACAACCAGGATGTTGGCTTAGAAGCAGCCACCATTGAAAGAGTGCGTAATAGCTCACTGGTCGAGTGACTCTGCGCCGAAAATGTAACGGGGCTAAACACACCACCGAAGCTATGGCTTGATGCTTTGCATCAGGGGTAGGGGAGCGTTGAATGCGGGGTGAAGGTGTACCGGAAGGAGCGCTGGACTGCATTCAAGTGAGAATGCCGGTATGAGTAACGAAAAGATCTGTGAGAATCAGATCCGCCGAAAGCCTAAGGGTTCCTGAGGAAGGTTCGTCCGCTCAGGGTAAGTCGGGACCTAAGGCGAGGCCGATAGGCGTAGTCGAAGGACAACAGGTCGAAATTCCTGTACCACCGTAATCCGTGATGAGCGATGGGGTGACGCAGTAGGGTAGTGACGCGGACTGATGGATGTCCGTCTAAGCAGTGAGGCTGATGTGTAGGCAAATCCGCACATCGTAAGGCTGGGCTGTGATGGGGAGCGAAAATTATAGTAGCGAAGGTCATGATCTCAGACTGCCAAGAAAAGCCTCTAGCCAGGAGAAGGTGCCCGTACCGCAAACCGACACAGGTAGGCGAGAAGAGAATTCTAAGGCGCGCGGAAGAACTCTCGTTAAGGAACTCGGCAAAATGACCCCGTAACTTCGGGAGAAGGGGTGCCTCGGTAGGGTGAATAGCCCGAGGGGGCCGCAGTGAAAAGGCCCAAGCGACTGTTTAGCAAAAACACAGGTCTGTGCGAAGCCGCAAGGCGAAGTATACGGGCTGACGCCTGCCCGGTGCTGGAAGGTTAAGGGGAGTGGTAAGCTCGTAAGAGCGAAGCTATGAACCGAAGCCCCAGTAAACGGCGGCCGTAACTATAACGGTCCTAAGGTAGCGAAATTCCTTGTCAGGTAAATTCTGACCCGCACGAATGGCGTAACGACTTGGGCGCTGTCTCAACGAGAGATCCGGTGAAATTTTAATACCTGTGAAGATGCAGGTTACCCGCGACAAGACGGAAAGACCCCATGGAGCTTTACTGCAGCTTGATATTGAATTTGGGTACGATCTGTACAGGATAGGTGGGAGCCGTTGAATCTTGAGCGCCAGCTTGAGAGGAGGCATCCTTGGGATACCACCCTGATCGTATCTAGGTTCTAACTTGGTACCGTGATCCGGTACGAGGACAGTGTCAGGTGGGCAGTTTGACTGGGGCGGTCGCCTCCTAAAGAGTAACGGAGGCGCCCCAAGGTTCCCTCAGAATGGTTGGAAATCATTCGAAGAGTGCAAAGGCAGAAGGGAGCTTGACTGCGAGACCTACAAGTCGAGCAGGGACGAAAGTCGGGCTTAGTGATCCGGTGGTACCGCATGGAAGGGCCATCGCTCAACGGATAAAAGCTACCCTGGGGATAACAGGCTTATCTCCCCCAAGAGTCCACATCGACGGGGAGGTTTGGCACCTCGATGTCGGCTCATCGCATCCTGGGGCTGAAGTAGGTCCCAAGGGTTGGGCTGTTCGCCCATTAAAGCGGTACGCGAGCTGGGTTCAGAACGTCGTGAGACAGTTCGGTCCCTATCTGTCGTGGGCGTAGGAAATTTGAGAGGAGCTGTCCTTAGTACGAGAGGACCGGGATGGACGTACCGCTGGTGTACCAGTTGTTCCGCCAGGAGCACCGCTGGGTAGCTATGTACGGAAGGGATAAGCGCTGAAAGCATCTAAGCGTGAAGCCCCCCTCAAGATGAGATTTCCCAGTATGTAAGACCCCTTGAAGACGACGAGGTAGATAGGTTGGGGGTGGAAGTGCAGTAATGCATGGAGCTGACCAATACTAATCGGTCGAGGGCTTATCCTAAAGATAAGGCGCAATGAAGTTTCGGATCCAGTTTTCAGGGTGTAACCTTGAAGGTATGTAGAAGTACATACGACAAGCGTATGGCTATTTATTCACACAATTTGTGATGAACCGAATAACCTTACGGAAGAATTTGCGAGGCAAATTCATGTTTGGTGGCGATAGCGGAGGGGTTCCACACGTACCCATCCCGAACACGACCGTTAAGCCCTCCAGCGCCGATGGTACTTGGACCGCAGGGTCCTGGGAGAGTAGGACGCCGCCAAGCAAAATCCTTTAAAGGATGATAAAATTTAATGAATTAGGGCCTTTAGCTCAGCTGGTTAGAGCGCACCCCTGATAAGGGTGAGGTCGGTGGTTCGAGTCCACTAAGGCCCATCATTTCTAGATTGACTAAAAGTTTGGGGCTATAGCTCAGCTGGGAGAGCGCCTGCCTTGCACGCAGGAGGTCAGGGGTTCGATCCCCCTTGGCTCCACCAATATTCCCTGATAGCTCAGTTGGTAGAGCACTCGACTGTTAATCGAGTTGTCACAGGTTCGAGTCCTGTTCGGGGAGCCATATTTCAATACTTCTGAATTTTATATATAAGGTGGCGGCGTAGCTCAGCTGGCTAGAGCGTACGGTTCATACCCGTGAGGTCGGGGGTTCGATCCCCTCTGCCGCTACTCGGAGAGATACCCAAGTGGCTATAAGGGGACCCTCTGCTAAGGGGTTAGACTGCGTAAGTGGTGCGAGGGTTCGAATCCCTCTCTCTCCGCCACAAAATTATTAAATCAGAATTCATTTTGCAAGGCCCGTTGGTCAAGGGGTTAAGACACCTCCCTTTCACGGAGGTAACAGGGGTTCGAATCCCCTACGGGTCATAATTATGGAGGCTTAGCTCAGCTGGGAGAGCATCTGCCTTACAAGCAGAGGGTCGGGGGTTCGATCCCCTCAGCCTCCACCATTAATAATATTGTGAAATATCTTTGATGTCGCGGGGTGGAGCAGTTCGGTAGCTCGTCGGGCTCATAACCCGAAGGTCGTAGGTTCAAATCCTGCCCCCGCAATTAATTTCCTATTGGAAATGCCTTTGGAACTGTGGTGTAGAGGCCTAACATGCCTGCCTGTCACGCAGGAGATCGCGGGTTCGAATCCCGTCAGTTCCGCCATTTTAACTACATATAGTGTAAACTATATGATATAGTTGTAAAATAAAACATGGCTCGGTAGCTCAGTCGGTAGAGCAGAGGACTGAAAATCCTCGTGTCGGCGGTTCGATTCCGTCCCGAGCCACCTTTCAAGTGGGAATTGGCAATGTGCCGGTGTAGCTCAATTGGTAGAGCAACTGACTTGTAATCAGTAGGTTGGGGGTTCAAGTCCTCTCGCCGGCACCATTTTGGAGGATTAGCGAAGTGGCCAAACGCATCAGACTGTAAATCTGCTCCCTTACGGGTTCGGTGGTTCGAATCCATCATCCTCCACCAGTCTTTTATAATCATATGGCGGTCGTGGCGAAGTGGTTAACGCACCGGACTGTGACTCCGGCATTCGTGGGTTCAAGCCCCATCGGCCGCCCTTTGATTCTTAATTTAATGGGGATTAGCCAAGCGGTAAGGCAACGGACTTTGACTCCGTCATGCATAGGTTCAAATCCTATATCCCCAGCCATTAAGAGCCATTAGCTCAGTTGGTAGAGCACCTGACTTTTAATCAGGGTGTCGAAGGTTCGAGTCCTTCATGGCTCACCATTTATAAGTTATTTTGCGGTCGTGGCGGAATTGGCAGACGCGCACGGTTCAGGTCCGTGTGGGCTAACCCCCCGTGGAGGTTCGAGTCCTCTCGACCGCACCATATTTTGCGGACGTGGCTCAGCGGTAGAGCATCGCCTTGCCAAGGCGAGGGTCGCGGGTTCGATTCCCGTCGTCCGCTCCATTATCCATACGGCGCCATAGCCAAGTGGTAAGGCAAAGCTCTGCAAAAGCTTCATCCCCAGTTCAAATCTGGGTGGCGCCTTGACTGCTCATTATGGAACTAAATATGCGCCCTTAGCTCAGCTGGATAGAGCGTTTGACTACGAATCAAAAGGCCGGGAGTTCGAATCTCTCAGGGCGCGCCATTTATTAAAAAATGTATAATGTCGGGATGTAGCTCAGCTTGGTAGAGCACCTGGTTTGGGACCAGGGGGTCGCATGTTCAAATCGTGTCATCCCGATACTGATTTGCGGGTGTAGTTCAATGGTAGAACTCCAGCCTTCCAAGCTGGTAGCGTGGGTTCGATTCCCATCACCCGCTTTTTGCTATAGCGGATTCTTGTTGCCTCAGTGGTGACACCTTATAAATAAAGAGAGCCTGTCTGGGGACAGAGCTCTCTCTTTTTTTGTATGTTTATCTTCCATAGATTCTATAAAGTGTTGACTATCGATAATCCTTGCTATCGGTGTATTCCTTCTGCTCCTGCAGTGAGTATACACCGATAACTGATCTAGTACACAGGTTTTACACTGGTATGGTCAGCTGTATGGAGGTTCCCTGATTTGGAGCAGAGGTCATGCTCAAGAAGCCGCCTACTCCTCTAGCTCGTTCTTCCATGCTGAACAATCCAACTCCCTCTCCTTTGGATTCTCCAGAGAAGCCCATACCCTCATCCTGAATAGTTACTTTTATTATTTCGTCTTGATCCTCTACATCAACGTATGCTTCTGCTACATCTGCGTATTTAGCCACATTCGTCAGTGCTTCCTGTACAATTCTATAGATTGCTATTTCTTTTCGGATATCAAGGCGTTTACGTAAAGTACATTGAAAATGCACTTCGATTCCGTAATGCGAACAGAAATTTTCAATATAAGTTCTTAGGGCCGGTACGACACCCAAATCATCCAGAACTGAGGGACGAAGTTCCCACGCTAGGCCACGAACATCTTTAATGATATCGGTTACCTGTGCACGCAAATTTTCCAAAGTAGCGTTGGGTTGTTCAGCTAGTTGGCTATCTAGTTGAATAATAAGTGAAAACAGGCTTTGACCAATCCCATCATGAAGCTCTCTTGAAAAGCGTTTACGCTCTTCCTCCTGTATTTGCATGACTTGCGTCATCATGGTCTGAAGCTCTGCCTCTACTTTTTTTAATTTAGTTACTTCATTACGGATCGCTAAGTACTGATAGGGTTTACCTTCCTCGTCCATAAATGGAACAATCGTAGTATTCACCCAGTAGTAGCTGTTATCTTTAGCACGATTTCGTATTTCTCCCTGCCATACCTCACCAGAACGGATCGTAGTCCACAGGTTCTTCATGAAGGCTCGAGTATGATAGCCCGAATTAATGAGACGATGATCCTGCCCGATCAATTCTTCACGACTATA
The DNA here is from genome assembly GCF_054113385.1 of Paenibacillus sp. ALE2. Lineage (NCBI taxonomy): Bacteria > Bacillati > Bacillota > Bacilli > Caryophanales > Paenibacillaceae > Paenibacillus > Paenibacillus sp. ALE2. The sequence continues at coordinate 1,128,977 of NZ_CM134213.1, read as the reverse complement.
TTGCGAAATCTCACAGAACTTATCGTTTACGTACTGAATAATTCCTCGATGATCGGTCAGAGCAACGATGGAAGATGTATCTAGAGCAAATTTTAGATTGGATAGCTGGTGGAGAGAACTACGCAGTACATGGAGAAAAGGAGAATCTGGTATATGAATTTCCAAATCATTCAGTAGTTTATCGGTTGACTCCCCAAAGGCGGGCTGCAGTAAAGGGTTAGAAGGTTCATTCATAATGGAGCAACCCCTTTTTCAGTGCAAATTTGACCAACTCAGGCCGTGTTTTCAAGTTAAGCTTCTCCATAAGGTTGCTTTTGTGGGACTCTACGGTTTTGACGCTAATCACCAGGTGTTCGGCAATTTCCTTGTTGGCATATCCTTTGGCTACCCATGATAGGATCTCTTTTTCCCGCTCAGACAGGGATTCATACGGCCCGGCTATGCCCTCTTGTTTGATTTTGTCCAGATATTCACTCATCAGGCGTTTGGTTGCATTGGGGTATAGATAGGCACTGCCTTCGGCCACAGACTGGATGGCAGCGAGTAATTCCTCATGAGGTGCACTTTTTAAAATATATCCAGATGCTCCGGCTTGAATGGCTCGGAACAGATATTCCTCATCATCATGCATCGTTAAAATAAGCACTTCTGTATCCGGCAACTGTTTTTTTAATTCGGTGGTTGCCGTGAGGCCATCTTTGCCAGGTGGCATACTAAAATCCATGAGCACGACATCAGGTTGTAGCTCCACCGCTTTGCGGATTGCTTCATCCCCGTCTGCTGCATCTCCTACTACCTTAATACCGTTTTTGCCGTCCAATAGGGCCATGAGGCCAGAACGTACGACAACATGATCATCCACTACTAGTATACGAATCAATTAGTCATCCCCTCGAACGGTAAAAAAACCGTGCGTTTTGTCATAATCATAGCAAATTTTAGGGATTTCAATCAACAGAGATAGTTAGATGAGCTGTTCATGTTCACTTATATTTATAATTTTATTTTTCTTCAAATATCAATCTATGGAGTGAGAGGGAGGGCACATAGCTGGCCAAGGCGATGAGCGACTTGAGTGGCCTTGGCTACATCAGATTCTGTGAATGTTCTCACTTCACGGTTACCGACAAGTAGCACACCGTTTGGCAAGTCTCCTGTACTGGAAAAGGGAATGGCTACTGCAGAATGTAACTGTTCGGCCAGCATAAGCGCACATTCTTGACGTAAACGTATACTGCCTGATATTAAAGCACTAACGGTCACAGTACGTCCAAGACGAACAGCCATCCCGGCGATCCCATGCCCAACTTTAAAAGAAATAAGGCGATAGCGATTGTTTCGGCTGCCGGAGGCATAATACCAATGCAACTTACCCCCTGACCTGGACATAAATGCAAGTGCAGTGAGATCCCCATAAACATGATCTCGCAACTGGTTCAGTTCATTTCGCATTTCATCCGTTATTTGTAGCATAGAA
>NZ_CM134213.1:1030000-1122500 GCF_054113385.1 Paenibacillus sp. ALE2 | reverse complement strand
TGGATGTCCGTCTAAGCAGTGAGGCTGATGTGTAGGCAAATCCGCACATCGTAAGGCTGGGCTGTGATGGGGAGCGAAAATTATAGTAGCGAAGGTCATGATCTCAGACTGCCAAGAAAAGCCTCTAGCCAGGAGAAGGTGCCCGTACCGCAAACCGACACAGGTAGGCGAGAAGAGAATTCTAAGGCGCGCGGAAGAACTCTCGTTAAGGAACTCGGCAAAATGACCCCGTAACTTCGGGAGAAGGGGTGCCTCGGTAGGGTGAATAGCCCGAGGGGGCCGCAGTGAAAAGGCCCAAGCGACTGTTTAGCAAAAACACAGGTCTGTGCGAAGCCGCAAGGCGAAGTATACGGGCTGACGCCTGCCCGGTGCTGGAAGGTTAAGGGGAGTGGTAAGCCTTCGGGCGAAGCTATGAACCGAAGCCCCAGTAAACGGCGGCCGTAACTATAACGGTCCTAAGGTAGCGAAATTCCTTGTCAGGTAAATTCTGACCCGCACGAATGGCGTAACGACTTGGGCGCTGTCTCAACGAGAGATCCGGTGAAATTTTAATACCTGTGAAGATGCAGGTTACCCGCGACAAGACGGAAAGACCCCATGGAGCTTTACTGCAGCTTGATATTGAATTTGGGTACGATCTGTACAGGATAGGTGGGAGCCGTAGAACTTTGAGCGCCAGCTTGAAGGGAGGCATCCTTGGGATACCACCCTGATCGTATCTAGGTTCTAACTTGGTACCGTGATCCGGTACGAGGACAGTGTCAGGTGGGCAGTTTGACTGGGGCGGTCGCCTCCTAAAGAGTAACGGAGGCGCCCCAAGGTTCCCTCAGAATGGTTGGAAATCATTCGAAGAGTGCAAAGGCAGAAGGGAGCTTGACTGCGAGACCTACAAGTCGAGCAGGGACGAAAGTCGGGCTTAGTGATCCGGTGGTACCGCATGGAAGGGCCATCGCTCAACGGATAAAAGCTACCCTGGGGATAACAGGCTTATCTCCCCCAAGAGTCCACATCGACGGGGAGGTTTGGCACCTCGATGTCGGCTCATCGCATCCTGGGGCTGAAGTAGGTCCCAAGGGTTGGGCTGTTCGCCCATTAAAGCGGTACGCGAGCTGGGTTCAGAACGTCGTGAGACAGTTCGGTCCCTATCTGTCGTGGGCGTAGGAAATTTGAGAGGAGCTGTCCTTAGTACGAGAGGACCGGGATGGACGTACCGCTGGTGTACCAGTTGTTCCGCCAGGAGCACCGCTGGGTAGCTATGTACGGAAGGGATAAGCGCTGAAAGCATCTAAGCGTGAAGCCCCCCTCAAGATGAGATTTCCCAGTATGTAAGACCCCTTGAAGACGACGAGGTAGATAGGTTGGGGGTGGAAGTGCAGTAATGCATGGAGCTGACCAATACTAATCGGTCGAGGGCTTATCCTAAAGAATAAGACGCAATGAAGTTTCGGATCCAGTTTTCAGGGTGTAACCTTGAAGGTATGTAGAAGTACATACGACAAGCGTATGGCTATTTATTCACACAATTTGTGATGAACCGAATAACCTTACGGAAGAATTTGCGAGGCAAATTCATGTTTGGTGGCGATAGCGGAGGGGTTCCACACGTACCCATCCCGAACACGACCGTTAAGCCCTCCAGCGCCGATGGTACTTGGACCGCAGGGTCCTGGGAGAGTAGGACGTTGCCAAGCAACAAGTAAAGAGGACCATGATCTTACTGAGATCATGGTCCTCTTTTGTATAACCGATTTATTTATCGGTCACCTGAACGGCTCATGCCATGCCTTTGGTTAGAAGTACTACAATACTCTGGTTGCTCCTTGTACAGTACTGCCTGACGTGCTGTTTCAACTGAGATCCAGTATTAACTGTGGGATGTTAATCTATTTCAACCTGTTCTGCCTGGAGGGCACTTAAGGCTTGAAGTTTACGGGTAATTTCCTTTTGCCACTTTGTATCTCCGACTTGTACGGCAAGATTGAGAAGATCCAAATAATCATCGATATGCAGGGAGGTTTTACTAAAAGCTTCTTTCACTGCGGTCCTGCCTCCTTTAAAGTCTATGTGTATTTATTATTTAATAATGATAATCATTATCAAATAAAGATCTTATTCATATTATGCCTGTCTTCTAGATAAATTGCAAGTTATGATATGAATGAATTTTGAAGCACGCAAATGATGGCTTAAAAAAACAAACCCTTCTCCTTAAGTTCACGCATTGTTCACGTCTTTTCTATGTAACATAATGAAAAGAACAAGCGGGCATTGAGTGTCCACCGACTAGGAGGATAAATTGCGCAATGCTTCAACCAGAGGAGGAAAAGGAACATGAGCAGAGTAAAAATGAAAGCGTTTGCCGTTGTGGCGGCGGGCGCCTTGGCATTGACGCTGGCAGCTTGTAATAACGGACAGAGCGCAAGTCCGGGAAATTCAGGGGAAAAGGGTGGAGGCAATGTAACGAAGGATGTGACGATTACCTTTCAAAACATCAATCCTGATCCGAGCACCCCTTCATACAAAATGATAAAGCAGATTGTAAGTCAATACGAGCAGAATCATCCTCATGTCAAAATTGAATTGGATTCGCTAAATACAGATCAGCAAAAGCTCAAGTTGAAAACACAAGCAGCAGCGAAGGAAGTACCGGATATTACGATTGTAAATCCGGCTGCACAGATGAAGCCATTCGTAGATGCCGGGCTACTGGCACCATTAAATGATGTAGCTGATAAAGAGGGGTTAAAAGATACGTTTCAGGATGGCCTTCTTAACTACTATAGCTTCGATGATAAGCTTTACGCTTTTCCAGATGGTAACAATATAGAAGTGGTCTTTTACAATAAAGAACTGTTCGAGCAGGCGGGAATTCAAAAGTTGCCGACCACCTTTGATGAGCTGATAACAACGGTGAAGACACTGAAGGCAAAGGGAATTACTCCAATTGCTATTGGGGAAAAGGATTCATGGACCGGTTCCCTCCTTTTTATGAATATTCTGTTGCGTACAAATGAAGGACCAAATTTCCTCAATGATGTGCTGGATGGCAAAAAGACGTTTAACGACCCGGCTTTTGTGGAAGCTGTGGATGCATTTCAGGAATTAGTGCAGGCCGGGGCTTTCCCGGATGGAGCTACATCTATTGACTATAATGCAGGCGGTAATATTTTTAAAACAGGGAAAGCTGCAATGTATATTATGGGCACCTGGGAAACAGGTTCTATTGATGCCTCCCCGGTAGCGGGTAAGGTCGGAGCGTTTCAATTCCCTACGGTGAATGGCAAAGGGAATGTGAATGAGTATGTCATTGCGCCGGGTAGCGCGTTTGCGGTATCTGCCAATAGTGAACATTTACAGGAGACGAAGGACTTTCTGCACTATTTTATTACAGAGATGCCCAAGATTCAGTTTGATCTGAAGAATGCAATTGGCAGCGGTCAGAAAATGAAAGGCGATCTGAAGGAAGCGGGTTATTCCGAGTTAGCCATTAGTCTCAATGAGCTGTTCAAAAATGTAAAAGGAGGGGACCTTGCTTTTGATAATACGATGAATCCGGCTATTGCACAGGCGCATCTAAGTAGCATTCAAAACCTGTTTGTACAACAAGAAGACTCTGCGCAAGTTGCGAAGGAACATCAGAACACTTTTGAAGCAAATAAATAATTGAGAATTTTGCAAACATCCAATAGGTGGCTTCCAATGAAGAATGTATAGATCGAAATGGCCTAGTTCGTCTAGATATTGCACTTTGGAGCGACTGGAATCGAATTTTGCGAAATCCTGGAGTAGCAGACTTGAGGGGAGGGAGCGAAAGTTCCCTTCCCTGATTCGGAATCACATATGGCTAAGCATTTCCCAGAAAGATGCTTCGAATCAACACAAAGGAGATTAGAGCATGAATGTACTGAAGGTGCCGGCACGCACGATTGCCGTTTTCGTGCTGCCCTGCCTGTTGCTGTATACCTGTATGGTATTTGTTCCGATTTTGGTATCTGTGTATTGCGGGTTGCTGGATTGGAACGGGATTGCAGAGGCGAAGTTTGTGGGGCTGACTAATTTTAAGCGTATTTTCACAGCCGATCCAGTGTTCTGGCCGTCCGTGAAGCGAACGATGATGTTCGCTGTATTTTCTATGCTGGAAATCCCGCTCTGTCTGCTGCTGGCCATTTTACTCAATCGTTATGTGCGTAAGGCAAATACATTGGTGACGATGTATTTTCTGCCGGTCATTCTATCGGTGGTTATTATTGGCCAGTTGTGGAAAACGATCTATAATCCGGCCTCGATGGGTGGGATGCTGAACGGTATATTGATGGCGGTCGGACTGGAAAGCTGGACACGCTCTTGGCTGACAGAACCGCAGATAGCAATGTATGCTCTATATTTTGTATCGTTGTGGCAATATTTTGGCTACCATTTGCTTATCCAGTTTACTGGGGTACAAAACATACCCAATGAGCTGTATGAAGCAGCTAAAATTGATGGAGCAGAAGGATTCAAAGCAGACCGTTACATTACGTGGCCACTCATTGTGCCTATTTTCAAAATATCTATTGTATTAGCCTTTATCGGGTCCTTGCAATCGTTTGATTTGATCTGGGTGATGACGGGTGGAGGACCAGCCCATGCGACGGATACAGTATCCACGTATATGTACAATATGTCCTTTTTATCTATGAAATACGGGTATGGCAGTGCATTGGCTTCGTTTCTCGTAGTAATCTGCTTGTCATTTACAATTGTGATAAATTTTGTTTTCAAACGAATCGAAAATAAGGTAAGCTAAAGGGGATGGGACTGTTGAACGCCTTGAAAAAAATGGGGGTTTTCTCCCTGTTGGCCGTCTTAGTGGTCACCCAGCTGTATCCACTCTTTTGGCTGCTGACCTATTCGTTGAAGACGAATGAAGAGATATTAAGTTCAAGCTTCTTTGCACTCCCTCAAGTGCCCCAGTGGCACAACTACCAGGAAGCCTATGAATCAGGGAGCTACTTACGTTATTTAGGAAACAGTGTGCTGGTGACTGGGGTTACGATGATTTTTGTCATTGTATTAAGCTCGATGACTGCTTATGCAATTACACGTTTTCGTTGGCGTTTCGGGGCTGTTGTGCTGACATTGTTTTTGGTCGGTATGATGATCCCCATGCAAGCTACACTGCTACCGCTGATGGTGATGTTTAAAAACGTCCATATTCTGAATACGTATTTCTCGCTGATTTTACCCTACATTGCTTTTCAGACACCGATTGCGGTCTTCATCCTATCCGGCTTTATGCGGTCCATTCCCCACGAAATTGAAGAATCCGCCTACATTGACGGAGCGAGCATCTATCGTATCTTCCGCAGTGTAATCTTACCCATCTCGATTCCGCCTATCATGACAGTGTGTATTTTAACCTTCATTAATATTTGGAATGAATACATTATGGCTGCCACCTTTATCTCGTCCGAAAAGCTAAAAACGCTCCCTTTCGGCGTGTATACGTTCGTCAGCCAGTATTCTGTGAACTATGGCAACATTGGTGCTTTTCTAGTCATGGGGGCCTTACCGGTCATTATTATTTATTTTGTCCTGTCCGAAAAAATCACCAAGGGCATGGTTGCAGGAGCGGTTAAAGGATAGGCGGCCGATGCGAAAGGAGCGCACAGAGGTATGATGCGCCGTTTTCAATCCATTCAATACCGCTTGTTTGTTCTGTTCCTATTGAGCATGTCCAGCATTGTGCTGGCGGTCAGTCTATTATTTTACAACCGTACTACGGTGCAGTTCCATGATAAGATCAGTGAGCTTGCGCGTAAAAATGTATCTCAGACAGCAGGTCTGTTCGAATTGCTGCTCGACAGCTATAACAGTCTCTCCAAGTCGATCAGCAACAATATGGATTTGGTTCGTCTGCTGACGACAGATCATAGTGATTTACCTGCTGTCAATTACATCAACGAACGTACGATTACGAATATCCTTGGAGCCATCTACTATTCGCGCGAGGATCTAATCGGCATTCATGTCATCACAGACACAGGCAAGGTATACAATTATGGAAATTATATGAATGTCATTGATACTCATTACGAGCATACGGAATGGTACAGGGAAATTCGAAGGTCGGCAGGCAAAATTGCATGGCTGGGTGTTTATCCTCACTCTGTAATCGACCAAGTGGAAACCAGGCCTGTGTTTGCATTTGGACGGCAGCTCTATGATCTGGATGAACACAAGCCGATTGGTATTGTTCTATTTGAGGCTGAACCGCGTTCAATATTGTCCGCTCTCCACAATTTACGGCTGAGCACTAATAGTCAGGTCTATCTGTTGGGCCATGAAAATCGAATTGTATCGGCTACTTCTTCTGATCCACCACCAGATTTGCGAAATCTAGAGCCACAGGTCCCGGAGGAGGATGTAATTGTAGATCGGAATAATGAGAGAGTTGTAATCGCTTCCAAACTTCCGTTTGCCGATTGGTCGGTGATTAGTGTGACACCCAGCGAGGATCTGAATGTGGAACTGGCTCAAACTCAAAGGTACTTATTTATCGTGGCACCTATACTCATTATGGTATCGGCGCTAATTGCGTCTATCGTCTCCAGGGGCATTTCCCTTCCGCTCAAACGAGTTATTCGGGAAATGAAACGGGTAGAGACAGGCAATTTCCGCCACACGGTAAACATCGAATCCTATGAAGAAATCAACCAGTTGGCTACCTCTTTCAACCATATGGTAAGGCAGATTGCAGAACTGATTGAGTTGGTGCGTATATCATCGGTCAGCGAGAAAAATGCGGAGCTACACGCTCTGCAGACGCAGGTTAATCCACATTTTCTGTACAATACGTTGGATATGATCTATTGGATGCTAGATGAAAAGGGGAAGGATCAGCTCGGTGAGGTGGTTCTCTCCTTATCCCATATGTTCCGTTACAGCAGTCACTGGGAAGAGGGAGCTGATGTGAGCCTTCGGGAAGAAGTAGAGCAGGTCGGTCACTACCTCACCATTATCCAGGCTCGGCTGGAGGGCAGGGTATCTGTTGACGTCCACATTGAAGAACGATGGCTGGATATCCGTTTACCTAAAATGACCTTACAGCCGTTGATTGAAAATGCGGTGAAACATGGGCTGGAGCCTCTTCATGCAGATACAGGTGGCACACTGCTCGTCAGAGCGGAGGAGTATGGCGGTGTATTGAGCCTGCACATCATCGACAACGGTGTAGGGATGGAATATGAACGATGGGGGGTGGTCCAGGTCGCTTTGGCAGAACCCGGCAAACAGGCGGGCAGCGGGCAGGCGGGAGGCATCGGCCTGCAAAACCTAAATTTACGGCTACGGCACATGTTCGGAGAAGAGTACGGCCTACGGATCTCCAGCGCACCAGGGGCCGGAACGACAGTCACTGTAAGTGTGCCTCTGCCACAGAAGGAGGAGAAACATGAATATTCTGATAGCTGACGATGAGAATATGATTCGACAGGGGATTCGGCGTACTATTGGCCAAGCACTACCAACCTGCGGCATTCATCTCGCTGCTTCCACCGAGGAAGCAGCAGGCATTCTGGCGGAGCATCCTGTAGATATTGTATTGACCGATATCCTCATGCCCGGTATGGATGGTCTGGAATTCATGCGCATTTCCAAGCGAAAGCATCCTCATCTGCAGTGGGTTGTCATTTCGGCCCATTCCGACTTCCAATATGCGCAAAGAGCAGTAAAGCTGGGTGCCAAAGACTACCTGTTAAAGCCGATCGGTAAAAAGAAGCTACTGGAATGCATTGAAGTGTTAGCAGCCGAAGCCCTTGTGGCCTCGCAACAGGCAAACGAGGGCAGACTTCTTAAATCCAATATGGTCTATTTGCGTGAAGCTGTTTTCCAGCGTTATGCACTCGGATTGGATACAGGTAAGCTGGATATACAGCCCTTCGTCGAAAATTATCCAGAATTCCATCTTTTTATGGTTCGCATGGAACCTGACCACAAGCAGACGCATTTGGAGCATTTTATGATTGAAAATGTACTGTCCGAGCTCATTGAGGCTGGAGGCAGCGGCTTTGTCGTTAGTCTAGACCGCCATAGTCTGCTGGGGATTGCAAGGCTAAGGGATGAAGCAGAGGCTGCACGGCTAGAGACGTTGCTTGAATCCCATTTGAAGCGTTATGTCAGGGTGCCTCTGCAAATTACACGTTCAGGTGTTCACCACAATTTCTCATCCATACCTGAAGAGGTAGCGCGACTAAGACGAACACCAGAGGAGATTGCAGCCGCAGCAGCGGATACAGGAGAATGCCTCCGCAAGGGCATGCATACGGTTGATGTAGCATTGCAATATATCCGGGCTCATTTTACAGAGGAGCTGTCACTGGAAAAAGTGGCCTCAATCGTATTTTTAAATCCGGTGTATTTCAGCCAGTTATTCAAGCAAAAGACGGGACAAGGCTATAAGGATTACGTTATTTCATTGCGTATGGAAGAGGCAAAGCGGCTGCTAAATGATCCTCATCTGCGGCTGGCTGATATTTCCGAGCGGATTGGATATCAAGATATGAGACATTTTACACAGGTATTTCGGCGCAAATGTGGAATGACTCCGACCGAGTATCGGCATCAAGGAGTTAAATAAGTTGGTATCAACGACCGAATGAAGGAAGTTCATACAGCATCAGACTGTTTCAGGAGTAGAGCGGTAGAGCATCTACTCGGGAACAGTCTTTTTCGTGTCTCCAGCTTGTAGCAGTTCAACAAATTTGCGAGCTGCATTGGATAAATAACGATCCTTGCGCCATACGACGGCAGGCTGTGTGAAAGGGAATGGCTCCTTAATGGAGAGTGTGCGAAATCTGTCCCCGTATTCTTGTCCCAAGCCAGCGTCTGGAATAATGGTAATTCCCATGCCTGTGGAAACGAGCGAGAGAATGGTCGATATTTCTGGACAGTCCAATACGACGCGCGGAATAAGATGGTGTTCCTGAAATTTGCGGATGACGGTTTCGTATAGTCCGTATCCTTCTGTTCGGCGTCCCAACAAGAGGTCATAGCTGGCAGCTTCCTGTAATGTAATTTCCCCACTGGGATGGCGATCTGCCCATTCACACGGAAGAACCGCAACAAAAGAAACGCCCTCCAGTTCAATCGTATGGTACGATTTGTCGTCTACCGGAAGCAGCAGCAGGGCCAGATCGACTTTATTTTGATGCAGCAGCTCTTCCAGATGATGTGTGTCTCCGTGTCCTATTTTAACGTATACCTCTGGATAAACCTGATGAAAGTGGCTGAGTTGTTCAGTAATCAGAGACATACAGGCGGATGACGTGCCTATGGCAAGTGTGCCGGTTACTCTGTTTTCAAACTCCCCAATTTCTCTACAGGTGTCCTCCATTTCAGCCAATAATCGTTTGGCGCGTGTATACAGTGTATATCCGGCCTCGGTAACTTCCCACTTCTTTCCTTCACGGTAAATCAGCTTTACACCAAGCTCGTCCTCCATATTTTTGAGTTGTTGACTCAGTGGAGGCTGGGCCATGTTGAGCGTTCTGGCGGCCTTGGTGATTTGCCCTTCCTCCACGATGACGCAAAAGTATTGCAGATGCTTCAAGTCCACTGGGGATTCCTCCTCATTTCTAAACAACGCTTCGACTTAAATACTTTTAAAGTATGCATTACATATATTATATATATTTTTCGTGTGCAGGGAACGGGCGTATAATTTTTGACAGTAATGCATGGGTGAACATAAAACGATGGGATGGAAGGAGGGGACATATGAAGAAAATCATTGTAGGAATATCGGGAGCGACAGGGTCAATCTTTGGTATCCGTATATTGCAAAAATTACGGGAGGCTGGAGTCCAAAGCCATCTGGTGCTATCCCCGTGGGCTATTGCCAACATTCCCTATGAGACAGGCTACACGGTGAAGGATGTGGAGGCAATGGCGGATGCAGTCTACTCGTATAAGGATCAGGCCGCACGTATTTCTAGCGGCTCCTTCCGGGTAGATGGTATGGTCGTCGCTCCTTGCAGTATGAAGACTCTTGCCTCTATTCGTATCGGTATGGCGGACAACCTGCTTACCCGATCAGCGGATGTGATACTGAAGGAGCGAAAGAAGCTGCTGCTCATGACCAGAGAAACACCATTAAGCAGTATCCATCTGGAAAATATGCTGGAGCTGTCACGTATGGGCGTGATGATCCTGCCGCCGATGCCTGCCTTTTATAATCATCCTGCAAGTATCGAGGAATTAGTGGATCATATTGTTTTTCGCGCATTGGATCAGTTCGGTATTGTCACAACCGCAGCCAAACGCTGGGATGGGATGAAGCAGAATGACTCCAGGCTGCACCAGAATTGAGAAATCGAAATACGAAGGAGAATGAATGATGGCTTATAAAGACTTTCGGGATTTTCTACACACCTTGGAAAAGGAGGGACAATTACTCACGATCAGCGATGAGGTAAAGCCGGAGCCGGACCTCGCAGCAGCTAACAGAGCATTAAACAATCTTGGAGATAAGACGCCTGCTCTCTTTTTCAACAACATCTATGGATATACGGATGCTCGTATTGCAATGAATGTGATGGGCTCCTGGCCCAATCATGCCCTCATGATGGGAATGCCCAAAAATACGCCGCTCAAGGAGCAGTTTTTTGAATTTGCCAGACGCTATGAACAATTTCCGGTGCCCGTGAAGCGGGAAGAAGCCGCTCCTTTTCATGAAGTCGAAATTACGGAGAATATTAATTTGTTTGATATTTTGCCGTTGTTTCGTTTGAATCAGGGGGACGGAGGGTTTTATTTGGATAAAGCAATTCTAATTTCACGCGATCTGGATGACCCGGACACCTACGGTAAGCAAAATGTCGGCTTATACCGGATGCAGGTGAAAGGCAAGAACCGTTTGGGCATCCAGCCTGTACCACAGCATGATATTGCGATCCATATCCGTCAGGCTGAGGAGCGTGGCGAAAATCTGAAGGTGGCTATTGCCCTCGGATGTGAGCCTGTGATTACAACGGCTGCTTCTACGCCGCTGATGTACGATCAATCCGAATATGAGATGGCGGGCGCCATTCAGGGCGAGCCTTATCGTGTGGTCAAAGCGAAGGATGCAGATCTGGATCTGCCTTGGGGAGCCGAGGTCATTTTGGAAGGCGAAGTGTTAGCAGGTGAACGTGAGTATGAAGGTCCATTCGGTGAATTCACAGGTCACTATTCCGGCGGTCGCGCGATGCCAGTCATTCAGATTAATCGTGTATATCACCGCAAACAGCCTATCTTTGAGCATCTGTACATCGGGATGCCTTGGACGGAAACGGATTATATGATCGGTGTGAATACAAGTGTACCGTTGTTTCAGCAGCTTAAGGATGCTTTTCCTAATGAAATCGTAGCTGTTAATGCCATGTATACGCATGGGCTGGTCGCTATTATTTCCACGAAAACCCGGTATGGCGGCTTTGCGAAGGCTGTGGGAATGCGTGCGTTAACGACTCCGCATGGATTGGGGTATTGCAAGCTGGTGATTGTGGTGGACGAGGAGGTCGATCCGTTCAATCTGCCGCAAGTCATGTGGGCTTTATCCACCAAGCTTCATCCAAAGCATGATGCTGTCATTGTTCCTGGCTTGTCTATTTTACCGCTTGACCCCGGCTCTGATCCGGCAGGTATGACGCACAAAATGATACTGGATGCGACGACACCTGTAGCACCGGATATTAGAGGCCATTACTCGCAGCCGCTCGATTCCCCGCTGGGTGTAGCGGAATGGGAGAAAAAGTTGAGCCAAATGCTTCGCTAAATATTTTTAAAAACAAAGAAAAATTAAAGGAGTGCTGACAGATGCATATTTGTCCCCGTTGTGAGTCCAATCGTTCAGAAGTCGTTTCCCATTCGCCGGTTAAAGGTGCCTGGGAGGTTTTGTTGTGCCCTGTATGCCTGTTCACATGGCGAACCTCAGAACCGGATAGCATTACTGATCCAGCAAAGTATAAATCGGCGTTCAAGGTAAACCCCCAAGATATTCCGGATGCTGCTCATGTTCCTCCTATTCCAGAGCGGATATAGGGTCGTTCGTAAGTAGCCGTAATTTATGGTATTTTGAAGTTATAGGCCAAATGTAAAGGGGATTATACTTCATGCAGACGCCAAGGATCGGTAAGGAACTGTTCACGCTGCTGAACGGCAAGGAGTTGGAGCACAAGCAACAGGAAGCAATGATGCTGTTGACGGTTACGGAAGATCAGTGGCCGCACGTAGCGATGATTAGTGTGGGTGAGATTGTAGCGCTGGACGAGAAAAATCTGCGTCTGGCACTGTGGCCCGGTACGACCACGACGGGCAACATGATCCGTACGGGGAAGGCGACACTTGCGGTGTTCACCGGGGGAAAGGCACATTATGTGCGATTGTCGCTGGAACATCTGCCCGCTTTGCGTGAAGCCAAGCATGTGCGTGAGCGATTTGCGGCACGGGTTTTCGCAGCTAGAGAGGATTCGGCCCAATATGCGGATATCTTGACAGGTGTCACAATTCGCCTGAAGGAGCCGGAATCGGTGATCAATCGCTGGAAAGAGACGGTGGCAGAGTTGTTGGTATAAAGCTATCTGATTATGACAAATCATCCTTGTAATTACCAAGTTTACCGTTAAAATAGATGCAAGGGAATAAGCGCTTACAAGGAGTCAGGTTGAGCTTGTTGGAACAGGAATTAGAGCGTGAGGGGAAGCTTGTTTCTTTTGAAGGAAAATAGGAGGGATGAAAATGTCTCGTTTTGACAAGGTAGATCAGCTATTGCAACAATTCTTAGCGAATGGACCGGCAGGGTGTGGTTGTGCCATTGCACAAAATGGCCAAGTGTTGTATGAAGGATATCATGGATATGCTGATGTGGAAACTCGGAAACGGATTACTGAAGATACCGTGTATCGCTTGTTTTCCATGACAAAGGTTGTTGTATGTGCGGCTGCCCTTATGCTGTACGAACGCGGACAATTTTTATTGAATGAGCCTTTGTGTGAATATTTACCTGAGTATCGCGATTCGTATGTATTCAAAACTGCTCCTAACGGATACACCTACGTTGACAAGGCGGATAATCCTATTTTAATTAAGCATATATTCAATATGAGTGCGGGGCTTCCTTATGCTTCCGAGTTTTCAGAAACAGGAAAAGCTATGCACAAGGTCATTACAGCTTTAAAGGAAAAGCAAGGGAAATATGACCTGCGTACAGAAATTAAAGCGCTTTCTAAAGTTCCGCTTGCATTTGAACCGGGAACACGATGGTTATACGGATATGGACATGATCTTGTTGCAGGTCTAATTGAAGTCATTTCAGGTAAATCATTAGGACAATTTTTGAAGGATGAAATCTTTGATCCACTTGGAATGAACAATACAGGTTACCGTTATCGTGGAGATATTGAATCGCGGATGGCCTCCATGTATCAACGGACAGACGCCGGAAAACTTGAAAAAATTGAAGGTTTCTTGGATGAACATCATCAGCCAGATGCTATATATGAAGGTGGAGGCGCAGGCTTATATTCGACAGTCAAAGAATACCTGACATTTTCACAAATGTTGTCAAATGGCGGCATGGTAGACGGTGTGAGGCTATTGGGGAGAAAAACCATTGATTTAATGCGCACAAATCATCTGAGTACAGCCCAACTATCGGATTTCACCAATTCATACCATACAGGTTATGGCTATGGACTGGGCGTGCGTACGTTAATGGATAAAGCGGCTGGTCATGCAAACAGCTCGATTGGGGAATTTGGCTGGACGGGAATGGCAGGCACATGGGTTTCTATAGATCCGAGCGAACAGTTCTCCGTCGTTTATATGCATCAGCTTGATCCCAATATGGAAGAGTATCACCATTTGAGAATACGTGCAGCAGCTTATAGCTGTTTGTAAAAGTAAGGGTATATTTTAACGATTTGATCTTCGGTAATACCGATTCTAGTTAATAAGGACCAAATTTTCTTTAAAGTCTAAACTATTCTTTTCCATATGACGACATAAAACGTAGGTGTAGGGATTTTGCGAAATCCTCAATTTTTAGCATTAAAATGGGAGGGAATTAGATTTTGAAGAATAGATGGTCCGGATTTCTGGCGTTGGTCATCCTGATTTCAAGTTTTACATCATATGCAGGGTTTGCATCTGCAGCAGATGCGGTGCTTTCCAAGATTGTCCTTTCCTCTAACGAGGTAACTTTGCAGCAGGGAGATACGGCTGCGCTGACGGCTACGGCTGTTTTTAGCGATGGGACGACCTCGAATGTAACCGTAAGCACGGATTGGAAAAGTGATAATACAGCTATCGCTACAGTGTATAACGGTACGGTTTCAGCCAAAGCTGAAGGGGAAGCGACCGTGGTAGCGACCTATAAAGAGAAGGTGCAATCGGTTCAGGTACATGTTACGAAAAAGGTTAAGGCGCTGACATCCAATGTACAAAGCCTGAACTTACGTTCGAGCGGCACAGGACAGATTGATTTGACAGCGACTTATAGTGATAATACGACAGCTCAGGTTTCAGGTGATGCGACCTGGACCTCGGATAACCAAAAGGTAGCGACTGTAGTCAACGGATTGGTTACTGCTCAGGGAGCAGGTACAGCTAATATTAAGGCTGTTTATGGTCAACAGACTGTAACGATTGCTGTACAGGTAGAGCAGGTTAAACGTCTCGATGTCAGTTCATCAGAGGTTTCTCTTTTGTTGAAGGATACAGAGAAGGTTAAATTGACAGCAACGTTCCCGGATGGATCGGTACAGGACGTGACAGAGTCTGCTGAGTGGAGCTCCAGCAATGCAGCTGTGGCAGATGTACTGAAAGGCACTATTACCGGCTATAGCGCGGGTAAGGCGACGATCACAGGTAAATATGGCACGATGTCCGCTACGATTGCGGTGGATGTAGATCAGACGAATAAGCTGAAAGCCAGCGAAACCAATATTTTTCTCCGTTTGGATGAATCTAAAAAAATTCAGGTATCTGCTGTCTACCCGGATGGAACAGTAACGGATATCACAGATAAAGCTACTTGGGCATCAAGCGATGAAAAAGTTGCAACGGTGAATAAAGGAACGATTATGGCCATTGGAGCGGGTTCAGCTACAGTGACTGCTAAGTATGGAGATAAGACAGTTTCGATCAAGACAGATGTCGAAACCTCTAGATTTCTGGATTTGAGCGAGGACAAGCTGAGCTTGAACGCCAAGGAATCCAAAAAGCTCAAGCTGACTGCAACGTACGTAACAGGTACGGAAGAAGATATCACAAGTAAGGCAGAGTGGAAATCCAGCAATGAAGATATCGCTTTTGTCAGCGCGGGGGAAGTCACAGGTTATAAAACAGGTGAGGCTACGATCACAGCTTCTTATGGCGGCAAAACAGCTACAGCTACAGTATCCGTAAATGTGCCTGGTGATCTGTCTTTGTCTTCCAAAACGGCAACGATTGATATTAATGAGGACTATACTGCAACTCTGACGGCTACTTATGCGGATGGACGCAAGGAAGACGTGACACAGGATGCGGAGTGGGCTTCAAGCGCGGAAGATATTGCTTCTGTATCCAAAGGAACGATTACGGGTAAAGCAGCCGGTAAAGCGGTTATTACAGCGACCTATAACGGCAAAAAACTGACAATAAACGTACAAGTGGGCCTTGTGGACCGTCTGGAAACAGACTCGCGTGTAATTGCGCTTGGTGCTCAGGAAACAAAGCAGCTGAAAGTAACAGGCGTTAAGAGTGGTGGCACAAAAACAGACGTAACCAAGGACGCCACTTGGACTACTAGTAATGTAAAAGTAGTTGAAGTTAGCGAAGGTTTGATTAAAGCGAATGCAAGCGGTAAGGCAACGGTCACTGCTTCATATGGCAAGCAAACCATTACGTTTACGGTAGAAGTGGACGTAGCGCAAAAGATTGAAGCGGATGCCATTGCGTTATCACTAAAATCCGGGGATCAAAAAACGATTGCGATTGTAGTTAAATCCAGTGATGGCAAAGAAAAGGATGTTACAACCCAAGCTGAATGGAAAACGTCCAACTATAAGGTAGCCACCGTCAAAAAGGGTCAGGTTACCGCGGTCAGCTACGGTAAGGCTAACATTCAGGCGAAGTTTGGCGGTAAGGTGATCAGCGTACCTGTTGATGTTGATACGCTTAAATACCTGCAAACGGACGAAGTCGCCTTGACTTTGAAGGCAGGGCAGCTGGCCAAGGTTACGGCTACAGCCACGTATAAGGATGAGTCGGAGAAGGATGTTTCCAAACCTGCTGTCTGGTCCTCGTCCAGAATTATTGTTGCGACCGTCAAAGACGGCAACATTAAGGCACAGGGCAAGGGCAAAGCTGTAATTACAGTGAAATATGCAGGTAAAATGACGAAGGTACAGGTAACCGTTCAGTAATCTGTTAAAATGAAAAGAAAAAGAGCAAGCATACGTCTAGAGACGATATGCTTGCTCTTTTATTTTTTAAAGCTTAGAAGCTACGATTTATTCTTCTTGGTTGATGTGTTGCGTGTCAGTGATTCGGTCAAACGCTTGCCAGTGGGTGTCTGGGCCAAGCCGCCTTTGGCGGTCTCGCGGTGCTTCGACGGCATTGCGCTGCCGACTTCAAGCATCACGTCAATGACTTCGTCAGACGGAATGGCGCTGCGCACACCCGCCAAAGCCATATCCGCTGCGGCAAGTGCGGTCACGGCTCCCAGCCCGTTGCGCACGATGCATGGAATCTCGACGAGGCCGGCGACGGGGTCGCAAATCAGACCGAGCGTGTTCTTGAGCGCTAGGCCTACGGCGTGAACGGCCTGCTCAGGTGTGCCACCGCGTAGCTCCACCATCGCGCCAGCGGCCATCCCGATGGCTGAGCCAATCTCAGCCTGACAGCCTCCCTCCGCGCCGGAAATGAAGGAATTGTTGGCGATGACGTAGCCAATGGCTCCGGCTGCGAACAAGCCGTGTACCATATGCTCATCATCCCAGCCGAACCGCTCCTGCGCACTAATGAACACACCGGGGATGACTCCACAAGAGCCAGCAGTGGGCGTAGCCACAATACGCCCCATGGACGCATTAACCTCCGACACGGAGAGCGCATAAGCCATGGCGAGTGCGGAGGCGTCGCCGGAGCAGGTTTCCCCTGCCCGCAGATACTCGGCCAGACGCTTGCCGTCACCGCCCGTTAATCCACTGCGGGATACGGTGTCTTGTGTCTGACCACGATGAACGGCCTCCTTCATGACTTCATAATAATCAGACATTTGGCGGAAGATTTCTTCTTCCGTTGTATTCGTCTCTTGTACCTGCTCTTGAATCATCAGGCGGCCAATCGTGGTGGATTCCTCCGCGCATATGGCGCTGATTTCATGCAGATGGCTAAATCGCATCAGATTCAGCTCCTTTTTTCAAATTAATCATTTTAATTTCGTACATATGTGGTAAGGATCGTAGTTTTGCGATCAGTTCAGCCGTAGGAGGACTGTCCGTTTCGATGGCGGTAAGTGCTTCTCCATCTCGGCCTTTGCGATCCACATGCATATAGGCAATGTTAATGTCGGCAGCGCCGAGTGCTGAAGTCACCGCACCTAATGTGCCGGGCTTATCCGAGTGAAGAAGCACCAACGTAGCCAGCTCCCCGGTCAGGTTGACTCGGAATTCGTTGAGCTGCTGGACATGGATGCTGCCGCCGCCGATGGAGGAACCCAGCAGTGTGCGCTGATCCTCACCCTTCCACAGTTCAAAACGGACGGTATTTGGATGGGGCGCGGGTAGTCCGCTGACGGCAAACTCCACGGCCATTCCAGCCTGCTCCGCCCATTGCTCGGCATCTGGAATTCGGTGGTCGTCTGTATCGTAATTGAGCAGGCCTGCGATGAGTGCCAGGTCTGTACCGTGTCCTTTGTAGGTGTCGGCGAAGGACCCGTACAGTGTCATGCGGGCACGGTCCGGCTGCGTCCCGAGCCAGTGACGGGCAACGCGTGCAAGCCGCACCGCGCCTGCAGTGTGTGAACTGGAAGGTCCGGTCATGGCCGGACCGATAATGGAAAATACATCTTTGAAACGCATGGTGTGGCCCCCTGTATGTTCTAGTACCATAGTATATGGTATTTCCGCGTTTGTGCGCAGCTATGACGGTTCCTAATGCTGACGTACAATGTGAGCGCAAAAAAGGACAGGATAAGGAAGTTTCCCTTATCTCTGTCCTCGTTACCTGAGAGTTTCGTGCGGTGTACTTACCGCCTTACCCCTTGGGTGGCTTGCGCTCTCTCCAGAGTTGCGTCAGATGACGATACATGGACCTGAGAGATTATCCGCCAGCCGGGTGCTGACGTCTTGCTCCTTCGGTGCCGCCAGCGTGTAAGCCCCTGGACAGACTCTCCCGTCATCTTCATTCGCGTATACCGTTCTACATATCTTTCTTAGCGTAATGTATGCCGTGCTCGGTGTCAATCGCAGGTTTCAATTTTTACATAAACAGGCGAGTTTCCGATAAAAAAGATTAAAATTTACATAATTATGGATGAAATCAGGAAGGAATTAGAAGATTGACAGCTAATCTGATAGAGGACAAGTACATTTATGGAATTATAGGAGGGATATTGACGTATGGTAAAAGGCTTGCGGTTCACAGGTTCACGCTTGAAAGGGGTGCTGCATCTAGCAGCGATCGTATCGCTGTTGATTGGGATCCTCGTTCCATTCGGTCAGGTCAAGGCAGAGGGAGCATTGACAGTAGACGAAGCACTTCAGCGCCAAGGCAGTGGAGGTACAGTGACGGTGGAAGGCTACATCGTCGGACATGCTACCGGATCGAAAACAGCTAATTTTTCTGCTCCGTTTGCGAATGATTTTAACGTACTGATTGCCGACCAGTCCAATGAACGTAGCACGTCTAATCTATTGGATGTGCAGCTGACATCTGCGTACAGAGGGCAATTTGGGTTAACAGGTCATCCTGAACTGGTCGGCAGCAAAATTCGCGTGACAGGTACGCTTGGTGCCTACAATAATTTTGGTGGAGTAAAAAGTCCAAGCGCTGTGGAACTGGTGAGTGGAAGCGAGCCGGGGGAACCAGGTGAACCTGGCGAACCTGAACCTGGCAACCCGGGTCAACCCGGTACTACACTGCCGGATGGAAAAGGCAAGAAGGTGCTGTTCGATAATACGCACGCACAGACGGCTGGTGCAGCAGATTGGGTCATTGAAGGCGCCTTCTCCGACTTTGCCAATGGATTACGTAATGTAGGCTTTACTGTGGATCAATTGAACCGCCCTATTCCTTTTACTTATGGAGAACAGGCCATAACCTATGATAAGCTGCGCCAATATGATGTGTTCATCATCGGTGAAGCGAATGTGGCCTTTAAGGCATCCGAGCAGGCTGCCCTGCTGCAATATGTGAATAACGGGGGAAGTGTGTTCTTCATCTCCGACCATTATAATGCCGATCGTAACAAAAACCGTTGGGATTCCTCCGAGGTTATGAATGGCTACCGTCGTGGAGCCTATACTAATCCGGCCAAAGGCATGACTGCAGAAGAAGCTGCATCGCCGGCGATGCAAGGATTAACAAGCTCCGATTGGCTGGCGACCAACTTTGGTGTTCGTTTCCGTTACAATGCGCTTGGCGATGTAAATGCTCCGGACATCGTAGCCGCAGATCAATCCTTCGGCATTACCAAGGGTGTACGCTCGATTGCCATGCATGCGGGATCTACGCTGGCTATTATTGATCCTACCAAAGCCAAAGGAATTGCCTATATCCCGACAGGTACAAAAAAATGGGGCAATGCAGTAGACCAAGGAGTCTATAACGGCGGAGGCCGTGCGGAAGGTCCTTATGCTGCGATCTCCAAGGTGGGTCAAGGCAAGGCAGCATTTATCGGTGATTCTTCCCCTGTAGAAGATGCTACTCCGAAATATGCGCGTGAGGAAAACGGACAGTCGAAAAAGACATATGATGGTTTTAAGGAAGTAGACGATGCCACCTTCCTAGTGCAAACGGTTCAATGGCTTGCGTGGAAGCAGGACTACACGAAATTATCCGATGTGGCAGGTTTAACGCTGGATCAACCGACGAAGCTGCTGCCGTTTGAAGAGCCTGCGGCTTCCACAGAACCGCAACCGGAGCCTTGGTCTGCTCCAGCAGCAGGCTACAAATGGTACGATCCAAGAACGTTCAAGCCGGGCTCCTATGGAGCGGCTTCATAATAAACGCAAAAAATAATTCAGTGTGAGTGGTTGGGTGCTAGTTAGCCGTTTGGTCCTCTGTAGGGGATCAAACGGCTTTTTTGTGATGAAAATTAACCTGTGGTTGGTTATTTTATTACATTTTGTGCCAGGAAGGTCGCGCTACGGCTGGATCATTGATTTTTTAAATGATGTTGATAGCATAATCTTAATTGATATATCCATATACTGGTGATAGGATGTATTCAAATTATTCCGACAAAAACGGTATGTAATGTTTGTGGAAGGTTTTAACATCAAACATGGTGAGAATAAGCAGGACAAGACCATGGAGAATGGAGGAAGCGCGCGCATTGAATATCGAACCTGTGTTGGAGATTAAAGGATTATCCGTATCTTTTCGCATCAGGGATCAATATCACCCTGCAGTCGATCATCTGGATCTGACGGTCAACCCCAATGAAGTGCTGGCTGTAGTCGGAGAATCCGGTTGTGGCAAAAGCGCGCTGGCGCTTTCCATCCCACAATTGCATGACATGGAGCGGACACGTGTCGAAGGAAAGGTTCTTTTTAAAGGCACGGATCTGATCCGTCTCTCCTCAGGGCAAATGAATAAAATCCGCGGAGCGGGCATTGGCATGATCTTTCAGGACCCGCTGACAGCACTGAACCCGTTAATGAGCATTGGCAAGCAGATCGAGGAAAATCTCGATTATCATACGTCCCTATCTACGAAGCAAAAAAGGGAACGTGTACTGGAGCTACTGGAAAGCGTGGATATACCCAACCCCGTACGTGTGTATGAACAGTATCCACATGAACTTTCAGGAGGAATGCGCCAGCGTGTGATGATCGCGATTGCCATAGCTTGCCGACCCTCACTTATTATTGCAGATGAGCCGACGACTGCGCTCGATGTAACCATTCAATCGCAAATTCTTGACTTGCTCAAACAGCTTCAACAGGAGACTGGAAGCGGAATTATTCTGATTACGCACGATCTTGGCGTTGTGGCCGAAGTAGCTGACCGTGTGGTGGTCATGTATGCCGGAGAAATCGTGGAAAGCGCTGATGTTTTTGAATTATTCCGGCATCCACAGCATCCGTATACGCGTTCCTTGCTAGCCTCCATGCCGGGATCACATACCAAGGGAGAATCGCTGCATGTCATTGGTGGCATTGTTCCCTCATTGCAAGATATTCCTCGCAATAGCTGTCGCTTTGCTTCGCGTATTCCCTGGATTCAGCAGAGAATGCATGAAGACCATCCCCGATTAAAAGAAATTTCCCCCGGCCATTGGGTCCGCTGTACATGTTACCAGCATTTTCATTTTGAAGACGAAACAAAGGGAGAGGCTGCTCATGGCACTACTGGAGCTAAATGATTTGAAGGTTCATTATCCGGTGCGCGGTGGTTTTTTCCAGCGTGTTGTTGATCAGGTAAAAGCAGTGGATGGCGTGTCGATCAGCATAGAGGCAGGCCAAACATATGGGCTGGTAGGAGAATCCGGCTGCGGAAAAACGACGACAGGCAGGACGATTATCGGCCTGAATAAGCTGACGAGCGGACAGATTCTTTTTAATGGAAAGGACCTTGCGGCTTTGAGTCGGAATAACCGCCATCCGCTGCGTAGAGACATTCAGATGATTTTTCAGGACCCCTATTCTTCGCTTAACCCGCGCAAGCGCGTATTGGATGTCATTGCTGAACCGCTGCGGAACTTTGAAAGGCTGAGTAATGAGGAAGAGCGGCGAAAAGTGCAGATGCTGCTGGAAAAGGTCGGCTTGAACGCTGATGCGGCCTACAAATATCCGCATGAATTTTCCGGAGGCCAGCGGCAACGGATCGGGATTGCGCGTGCGCTGACATTAAATCCAAAACTGATTATTGCTGATGAACCGGTATCGGCGCTAGATGTTTCTGTGCAGGCACAGGTGCTTAATTTTATGAAGGATGTGCAGCGAGAGTTCAAATTGACGTATTTGTTCATTAGTCATGACCTGGGTATTATCCGCCATATGTGTGACCAAATCGGCATCATGTACCGAGGTCGCTTAGTGGAACAGGGAAGCGAGCAGGACATTTATGAGCGTCCACAGCATTTGTATACCCAGCGGCTTATTGCCACCATTCCCAGTATTGATCCTGCGAAGCGGCTAGAAAATGCTCGAAAAAGGCAGAAGCTTTTATCCTCTTACAAGTCAGAGCTGCCCAAACATTTAGATGCGAGTGGAAAGCCGTTTGCACTAAAATCAGTAAGTCCATCCCATCAAGTCGCGCTACCTTAAGGGAGGTACAGAATATGTGGAAGTTTACAATGCGCCGGCTGCTGGTTATGATCCCTCAACTTTTTGCACTGAGTGTGCTTATATTTTTCCTAGCTAAGGCTATGCCAGGGGATGCCCTGACAGGGCTCATCACTTCAACACCCAATCTGAATCCGGCTGCACTGGAAGAACAGCGGCAAAAACTGGGACTCAATGATCCGGTGTGGGTGCAATATGGGAACTGGCTTGTCCAGCTTGCTCATGGGGATCTGGGCAAATCTTATGTACATAAAATTAGCGTTACCGATTTGATTGGCAGTCGTTTGGGGAACACGTTCTTTCTGGGTGTAGTGATTCTGGTTCTGACGTATCTGATCGCCATTCCGCTGGGAGTACTCAGTGGTCGGTATCAGCATAGTCTGCTGGATAAAACCGTGGTGGGGTATACCTATCTCAGCTTTGCAACACCTCTGTTTATACTCGCGTTGCTGCTGCTGTACGTGTTTGGATTCAGACTTGGCTGGTTTCCAACCAGCGGCAGTGTGGATGTAGGAGTGGAGCCGGGGACATGGTCATATTACGTGAATAAGTCGTATCATCTCATACTACCGGCGGTTACAGGCGCATTGCTCAGTACGACGGCTACCATTCAGTATTTGCGCAATGAGGTCATTGACACACGTCTGAAGGATTTTGTGAAAACAGCGCGTTCCAAGGGGGTACCCGAAGGAAAGATCTATTCCCGTCATATTTTCAAGAACTCTTTATTACCCATTGCTGCTTTTTTGGGCTACGACCTGACGGGTGTGATTGCCGGCAACATTTTCCTGGAATCTATTTTTGGTTATCCGGGATTGGGCCAGTTGTTTCTTCAGTCTATCACCCAACGGGACTTTTCAGTCGTGAACGCGCTGGTCATGATCTCTGGCTTCTTGGCACTATTAGGAACCCTTTTATCTGATGTCATCCTGAGCAAGGTCGATCCACGCATTCGAATTGAATAGCGAACAAGTCTAGAGAAAAGGAGGGGTTATGGTGTCTATGCAGGTGGAGGAGGTCTTCTCGCCGGAAATCATTCGTAAATCACCATCCAGTTGGTCTGTACTGCGTCGTGAGCTGGTACGTGACAAAATGGCCTTGATTTCCATTGGGTTTGTGGCTCTGTTCTTGATTTTTATATATGCCTCTGTCCTGTTTGTCAATCAGGATGTAGTCACGACGGTCGATTTGGGCGCGATCCGCGAAGCTCCCGGCTCAGTGCACTGGCTGGGTACGGACCGAGCGGGCAGGGATATATTCGGCCAGCTGGTCATTGGGGCCCGCAATTCCTTTACCATTGGCTTTACGATTACTTTGTTATCCGCCGCCATTGGCTTGACGCTGGGCTTACTGGCTGGGTTTTATGGAGGAATGGTCGATAACATCATCATGCGAATCATTGATTTTATTCTGGTGCTTCCATTCTTGATGCTGGTTATCGTATTTGTCAGCATTGTGCCCAAAAGTGGCATAGGGTCCTTTATTTTCATTATGACCGCCTTTTTGTGGATTGGAAAAGCGCGCCTGATCCGGGCCAAGGTACTGTCGGAGCGGGAACTGGACTACGTGCAGGCTTCCAAAACCCTTGGCACACCCAATTGGAAGATCATCTGGTTGGGTGTGCTGCCCAATCTCAGCTCTGTTGTGATTGTTAATCTAACGCTCAGTCTTGCAGGAAATATCGGGATTGAGACCGGGCTTTCCTATCTCGGCTTTGGCTTGCCAGAATCTACTCCAAGCTTGGGGACACTGGTGAGTTATGCCAATGACCCGGATGTATTGCAGAACAGCTGGTGGATGTGGTTGCCTGCCTCACTGCTTATATTAGTGCTGATGCTGGCGATTAATTTTATCGGTCAGGCGCTCAAACGTGCCACGGATGCCAGACAACGATTGGGTTAAACCGAAGTTCAAGGATAAGGACAACGACAAGGAGGGGTTTACAATGATTAAAAGCTGGAAAAAAGGAATTTTGCCTGTTCTATCTGCCATTTTGGTGCTTTCTTTGGCCGCATGCAGCGGCTCGCCTTCCACTTCGAGTGGAGCAAAATCGTCTGACGGTACAGGTGGACCAGGGTCCGACAACAAGCAGGTGAATACGACTGCGCTGGCAAAGGCGGTCAAGAACGATAAACCCCCGATTAAGGGCGGCATCATCAATTATGCACTCGTGTCCGACACCCCTTTTGAAGGTATTCTGAATCCTGTATTTTATGATGGAAATCCGGATTTTGAAGTCTTCCAGTTTTTCTACCCTTCCATGTTTTCGATTGATTCCAATCTGAATATTGACGATAAAGGAGCGGCGACGATTTCCTTTTCCGCAGATAATAAGGCGGTGACTGTCAAAATTGATCCCAAACTGAACTGGACAGATGGTAATCCCGTAACGGCAGAGGACTATGCCTTTTCCTATGAAGTGATCGGTAACAAAGACTACGAAGGTCCGCGTTATGATAGTTTTATGACCAACATTGTAGGGATGGAAGATTATCACGCCGGCAAGGCCAAAACCATTTCTGGCATCAAGGTGCTGAATGAGAAAGAGGTTACCATTCATTTTAAGGAACCTAATCCTTCGGTAAAGTCGGGACTCTGGTCCACACCACTGGAGAAGAAGGTATTTCAGAACATTCCTGTGAAGGACATGGCCGGATCTGATCCTGTCCGTAAACATCCGATTGGCTATGGGCCATTCAAAATTAAATCTATGGTCACAGGTGAATCTGTAGAATTCGTCAAAAATGAAGATTATTTCCGCGGTGCGCCCAAGTTGGATGGCCTTCATCTGAAGGTGGTGAATCCGAATGTCATTACCGAGGCGTTAAAAAGCGGAGAAATCGACTGGGCCAGCTATCCGACCACCCGTTACAATGAGGCCAGTAATCCGAAAAATGTACAGTTTCTCGGTCAGGAGGAATTGTCTTATAGCTATGTAGGCTTTAAGCTGGGCAAATTCGATCAGGCCAAGAGTCTGAATATCATGGACCCGAACGCCAAGCTGGCGAACAAGTCATTACGTCAGGCCCTTGGCTACGCGCTGAATAATGAGCAGGTTGGCAAGCAGCTCTATCATGGGCTTCGGACTCCTGCGACATCCCTGATCCCGCCCGCCTTCAAGGGATACCATGATGTGAATGCGAAGGGCATTGCGTATGATCCAGACAAGGCGAAAAAGCTGCTGGACGAGGCAGGATATGTGGATACCAATGGAGATGGATACCGTGAGGACCCTAAAGGTAAGGAACTGGTGCTCCATTATGCAGCAATGAGCGGGGATGCGACAGCTGAATCGCTGGCGAAGTTTTATTTGCAAAATTGGAAGGATGTGGGACTTCATGTCGAGCTGGTGGACGGTCGTCTGCTTGAGTTCAATTCTTTCTATGACCGTGTGCAGAAGGATGACCCTGGCATTGATATTTTTGGCGGCGCATGGAGTACGGGTACAGATGTAGACCCTAGTGGGCTGTATGGACGCGGAGCCAGCTTTAACTACTCGCGCTTTACCAGTGAAGAGAATGATAAGCTGTTGCAGGAAGGGGTGTCTGTGAAAGCCTTTGACGACAATTATCGTAAAGATATATACAACCAGTGGCAGGCGTATATGAGCGAGGAGGCGCCCATTGTACCGACGTTATTCCGTTATTCGCTGGAGGCAGTGAATAATCGGGTAGCCAATTACGATATTACCCGTGGCAAGGAGTACGATGCAGACGTGTTTGCGAATATTACGTTGACTTCGGAAAAAGCAGAAGTAGATCAATAATCTAAAAAAAGCGCAATAACCTGCGAAGAAGCGCGAACCGGAATGATCCGATCTCGCGCTTCTTTTGACCTGTTCATGCAAACATTCTTGGACTTTCGAAGGGAGAGAAGGAAGACGGAAATACGTCAGCTTCAATACTTCATAGCCGTATGCGAGGAACTGCATTTTACGAAGGCTTCGGAAAAGATCGGTATCTCTCAACCCACACTTAGCTTGCAAATTAAGGCGCTGGAGGAGGAACTGGGCATGACACTCTTTGACCGCGCAGGCAAGAAAATTAAAATGACAGATGCCGGTAAACTGCTGCTACAACACAGTGCCCATGCGCTCAAGGGATTACAGCAAGCAAAGGCATCCATTGAGGAGCTGCGTACCGAGCAACGCGGAAGTTTACGGATTGGTATCGCATTACCTGAGCTGGAGGAGCCTTTGCAAAAGATGCTTGCCCATTTTCATCGGTCATTTCCTAAAATCAGCTTGCACATCTGCCCATCCTTTGATGTAACAGAACAGCTGCTGGATAACCGTGTGGATATTGGCATCACCCTACACTCGGGTACAGATGAAAGGCTTGTCCGGCTTCCTCTCCGCACAGAGAACTACTGTCTTATTGTCCCGGTAAACCATGCATTTTCCAACCGTTCTTCCATTATGCTGGACGAATTGAGGCATGTCCCCTGGGCGATGCAGCCAGAATGCCATCCTGGCAGGAAGCTGATTGAGAAATGCTTTCGTGATCGCGGGTATCCCTTTGCAACCGTCTTGGAAACCAATTCTATAGCTTCAATCCTGCGCTGGGTGCAGGAGGGACTTGCCGTAACCTTACAGACGAAGTCCCTTGCGGCCGAACTGGATCGTTCGCATTTTTGTACGGTGCCTATTTCGCGTGGTGCGCCTCAAGGACAGCTAGAGTTGATTTATCGAGCTGACCGTTACCAGGGAGAAGCAGTGAAACGATTGATAGATAAGATACAAGCTGTGCTGACAGAGCGCTCCAACTAATGGCAACCGTGATGAGTATCACAAGCCTTAATGTGTACGAACCTCCAACCTGCGTGCAATCAGTGACATACTGTAATTAACGGCAAAGTACAGGAAAGCAGCGAACAGCAGAGCTGGAATGACAAAGGATTGATTTTGCCCACCGACGATCTGAATGTTATGCGTCAGCTCCGGCAAACTGATAATGACAGCCAGTGACGTATCCTTAAATAGGGAAATGAACTGGCTGACAATCGGGGGCACCATGCGACGAAGCGCTTGGGGCAGAATGATATGCCATAAGGTTTGAGAATAGCTTAGACCGGAGGAACGTGCGGCTTCCACCTGTCCTTTATGGACCGAATTCAGACCACTGCGCACAATCTCGGCGATCATGGCTCCCTCGAAGATTGACAGTCCTGTAATGGCTGCCCACTTGAGGGAAATTGAAAATCCGATGGATGGCAAAACCATGCCGATGAAGAAAATAATGAGCAATAAGGGCAGATTGCGAATCAGATCAATGATAAAGGCTGCAACCTGTGAGAGCACAGGTAAGCGGGTATAGCGCAGAATGCCGAATACGATACCAAGAGCGAAGCTGAATATGATAGAGTAAATGGCGACTTCCAGCGTGAGCAGGAAGCCCTCCAGTATAAAACGCACATTAGGCCATGCAAACAATCCACCGAAATCCATACGGGCTTCCCTCCTTAGGATGTTTTGGACAAGCGTCGCTCCATAAATAACACGAGAAAGCTGAGCGGAACCGTCAATACAAGATACAGCAGCGCCGTGATCGCATAGACTGTGATGGGCAGGAAGGTATCCGAGTTAATGAGATCCGAGTAATACATGAGATCCAGTCCGGCCACAATGGCCAGCACGGAAGAGTTTTTGACCAGATTGATGAATTGGTTGCCGATTGCAGGCAGTACAATTTTGATGGCTTGCGGTAAAATAATGCTGATCATCGTCTGGTTGTAATTCAACCCGGAGGATCTTGCCGCTTCAAATTGTCCTTTGGGTACAGATTGAATGCCGGCACGTATAGCTTCTGCAATGAAAGAGGCTGTGTACACAGTCAATCCAAGCGTTCCAGATACAAAGCCATCCAAGGGGATGCCCAAAGTGGGAAGACCGAGATAAAAAAACAGTACGACAATCAGCAATGGAATATTGCGGATGACCTCTACATAGACAGTACCGATCCAGTTTAGCCATTTAAAAGGCGCAATTCGGAAGATGGCAATGATAGAGCCCAGAATAAAGCTTCCGATCAAGGCAATAACACTAGCTTGAACAGTATGAAGCAAGCCCTCTCTAAAACGGTCGCCATGATCGAGAAGTACGTTGATATCAAAAGTAAGCATCTACGGGTATACCTCCTTATCCAGAGCTAAGAAAGGAAGGAGCACGCAATCGCGGCTCCTTCACAAGATCATTATTCGGGTTTAACCCCAAGCCATTGCTCATGCAGCTTATCGTATTCACCATTGCTTTTCAGTTCCTTGATCGTATCATTAATGGCTTGCAGCAGTTCGGTTTGTCCCTTCTTCACTGCGATACCGTAAGGTTCCTCTGTGAAGTTCCCGCCTACTAGGGTATAATTCGGATCTTGCTGCTGCATGCCAAGCAGAATAGAGTTATCGGTCGTCAGCGCTTGCCCTTTACCTGCCTTGAGGGCGTTGAAGGCATCTTGATAGTTTTCAAACTCTAAAATCGTTGCTTTGGGCGCTTTTTCGCGGATATTTTTTGCGGAGGTAGAGCCTTTAACAGCGAGCACCTTGGTATCGGGAGTCAGGGACTCCAGACCTGTGATCGGGCTTCCCTTTTTCACAAGCAGGGATTGCCCTGCATTAAAGTAGACATCGCTGAAATCGACCTGTTTTTTGCGTTCATCCGAAATGGTCATCGTGGCGATAATAGCGTCGATGTCCCCATTTTGCAGTAAGGTGATTCGTGTTTTGGACGTGACTTCCTTAAGCTCAAGCTTGGTTTCATCACCAAAAATATGCTTGGCTACAGCCTTAGCGATGTCGATATCAAAGCCCTCGACCTTCCCGCTAGCCGGGTCTTTTAGTCCGAACAACTTGGTATCGTACTTCACCCCAATGACCAGCTTGCCACGCTGTTTGATGGCTTCCAGCCCGTTGGAAGCTGCTGCCTCATTTCCTGACGTTGTTGCTTCTTGCTTGCCTCCACAGCCTGCCAAGACGAGCAGACAGGATAATGCAACCAGCACCAAAGTACTCCACTGAAATCTTTTTCTCATCAAGATGATCCCCTTTCGATTTTTATTCCATTAATAGTCTGTTTAATGATGAATCAGACGGCTCAGGAACAGGCGAGCCCGTTCTTCACCCGGATTCTGAAAAAACTCAGCAGGTTGGCTGTCTTCCAGGATCTGTCCTTTGTCCATAAAAATCACGCGGTCTGCCACTTCACGGGCAAAGCCCATTTCATGAGTGACGATGACCATCGTGATGCCCTGATGGGCAAGCGAGCGCATGACATCCAGCACCTCTCCGATGGTTTCGGGGTCCAGGGCTGAAGTAGGCTCGTCAAACAGCATAATTTTCGGATTCATCGCGAGTCCACGGGCGATCGCCACCCGCTGCTGCTGTCCACCGGACAATTGGGCGGGGTAGCTCTGTGCCTTTTCCTCGATTCCGACACGCTTCAGATAGGTGAGGGCTGTTTGAATAGCTTCTTCTTTCGGGATGCCCAGTACCTTCATCGGTGCCAGTACAATGTTCTCAATCACCTTTTTGTGGGGATACAGATTGAAATGTTGGAATACCATCCCGATATTGCGACGGAAGGCGTTAATATCAATCTTTTTGTCATGCACAGGGACATCGTTAACGATTAGCTCCCCATCGGATATCGTTTCCAGACGATTGATGCAGCGAAGCAGGGTGCTTTTACCTGAGCCGGAGGGACCGATGATGACAACGACCTCGCCCTCCTTAATCTGAAGATTGATGTCTTTAAGTACATGAAAGTGACCGTAATGCTTGTTGACATTGCGAAATTGGATCAGAGAGCTCACCCCTTTTTTTGACTTGAATACATCGCTTAGTAGACGACTGACATGATTAAGCTCTATTAGAATTTCAAAATTTCTCTCATGATACTATAAGCTTACAATAAAAAACAAGATTTTATGTCAATAAACTTTACGTTGAATATGTTTTTGAATGTATTTTTACTAGTTTACTGTTATTTATATGATGAAAGTGAGTATGTATCCACAATTTAATGTCATTAAATTTGACATAGTTTATTGATCTTCGACATGCAGAGGGAGAAACG
Organism: Paenibacillus sp. ALE2; assembly: GCF_054113385.1. Taxonomy (NCBI): domain Bacteria; kingdom Bacillati; phylum Bacillota; class Bacilli; order Caryophanales; family Paenibacillaceae; genus Paenibacillus; species Paenibacillus sp. ALE2. Next base: position 1,091,918 of record NZ_CM134213.1, on the reverse strand, counting down.
TGACAAAAGCAGCGCTATGTTTTACAGTAGGGGAGAAGGAATTTAGGGTAAAGGAAGGATAGACAATGACGAAAGCTATTTCACCGCTAGTCACGGCATTGGGCATGGAGCCCCATCCAGAAGGCGGCTGGTACAAAGAGATGTGGAAGGCCAATTTTCAAATTCCGAAGCCTGTACTGCCGGATGTGTATTCCGGTCCGCGCTTTGCAGCTTCGTCTACGTATTTCTTGCTGCATCCGGGTGAGTTCTCCGAGTGGCATGTGGTCCATTCTGATGAGCTGTGGCTATACCATAGCGGAAGTCCTATAGAGCTAAAATTGGGTGGAAGCGGAGAAGAACCTGGCGAAGAAACGGTAATTATCGTTGGTGCAGATGTGGAGGCAGGACAACATCCACAAGCACTCGTACCAGGAACAGTATGGCAAACGGCACGTCCGCTGGGGGATGAGCCTGTGCTGGTAACCTGTGTTGTTGCACCAGGATTCCACTTTGATGATTTTAAGCTGATTGCCAAGAATTCAACTGAAGCATGATGTGAACTATGGCGGGTGTATTTCTGTAAACGAGCAGGAATAGCCCGCCTGATTTATTTTATCCATAGGAATGGGCGATTTAGCTAGGTTTAGGTGCTTAGCTTGGCTTGAACAATGAGACGATGGGTGGGATTCACGAGAGGGTCGCATGTAATTAGCGTGAGCAGCTTATGGTTTTTGAAGCTTTTCAGAACAGACACGTCCATTGGATCGACTACCTTTATGCTGTAAACTTTATACATATACTGGCTACCTTGAGCGTTAACAACAATTTTATCTCCAATCTTCAGTTCATGAAGACGATTAAATAAACGTCCGGGAGTACGGGCTCGATGAGCAGCAATAGCAGCATTCCCCACTTGTCCCAGCTTTCCCGTTTCCGGCATATGTACTGCCGCATATTTCATGTTTTTCCTCGTTGCGCCTTCCAACACAGGGAGCTTTAAAGCAATACGACTTATGCTAATAGTGGCTATAGGAGTTTGTTCATTAACGCTGGCATTGGGAGCGGGGGATGGAAAGGTATGTTGCCGTGCCTCACTAACCGGAGCTTCCGCAACCCGAGTGGGCAGGTGAGCATAGCTGTCTGCAAGACTAGAAGGCAATACCGAATTGCTTTTTTCTAGAGATAACTCCGCTGCTTGTAACAGCTTGTGTTGTTCTCGATCCTCATTCCATTCGGTCGCTTTAGGAAACAAAATAAAGAGTAAGCCCAACCCAATAAACAGATAGGAAAGTTTACGCAGATTCAGCAATCTCATCTCCCCTAAGCAATGTACGGATGATACATACTTTGAAAAAAATGCCCCATTTCCGTCTCATTCCACTCGGGAATGAGACGGAAGATCAGGGCAGGTAGATTGCATTTATTTTTTGTTTGTTCGTCTAAATTTCAAAAATACGCCGCATATAATCATGGCAATGCCTGCCAAATAAAACGGAACGGGGCTACTTTCACCTGTTTGGGGCAACTGATGCACTGCAGGTGGCTCCTCGGGCTCTTTCTCCGGATCATGGAGACGGATTTTAGGTTTGGGCTCGTCGTTCGGCTCCACTGGAGGAGACGGATCTTGATGAGGCATGACGGCTGGTGGTTCAGGCAGTGCTTTGGGTTCCTCCCGGGCTGCTGGTGGCGGTGTGGGTGCGGGTTGCTTCTGTGGAGGGACAATGCCTTCCGGAGGCCTTGGCAGTGACGGAGGAACGGTTATAGATGGTGTCACGGGCACCTCGGGATCTTTATCATGTTTTTTTCCGGAGCCTCCCGCTGGGGGAGACGGCTCTGGGTGGGTAGGTGTGCCCGGGTCTACAGGTGTTTCGGGTTCGTTTTTCTTTTCTTTACGATTGGTGATCACAACCCTCTTTATGCCAGAGCTTTGTTGGAGTGCTGCGTCTATTCTGATCTCAAGCTTACCCTCTGTTATTTCATACCCCTCCGGTGCTGCCAATTCTTCCAAAATGTAATCGTCATGAAGCAAGGAGGAAAAGATGATTTTGCCTTCCGCATTGGTCGTTTGTATAAGCGGTGCTCTTTTTTGTCCCTTATCATAGAGTGCAAACCGGGCGCCAGGCAGTACTCTGTCGGGAGCATCCTGATCTACCTTGGTCAGCTCAAGGGTTTCGGTTACGCCCCCACCAGAACCGGAGCCGGAAGATGTTCGTACGATGATTTCCTGACTGGTTTCCCGCAGTTCTGTCGTCAAACGATCTCCTGCAAAAGCAACCTTGTTGCTCACCTTAGCTTTATCCTCAGCATGAATGAACGATTGATATTCAAGAATAAAAGCAGTGGAAATATCCTTGGCAAAAGTAAGCTCAAAAGTTTGCTGGCCCTGAGTGTCTGTCTTGATGTGAAGCCAGTAATCTCGGTTTTTGATTAATTCGGTGCCCTTGGTGGTATTTCCATTGGCAGCCATGATTGCAGAGTATAAATGAAAGGAATCTTCAATTAAGATTTGGTTGTTGCTAGGCTGATCGACTATTTTAGCGTTGGACACATGTGATTGTCCTTCATTGATACGAATGCTCCAGTCGATCTTATTTCCATTTTGTGCGCCGGCCTTAGACACATATTCCCCGCCATGAGGTACCGTAACTTGGGCTGTCCAATCGGAGACGGTTTTTTGTCCATCCAGTAGAAGAGCGCGATTATGAATTTCCTTTTCAATCAATTCTCCTTCCAATGAAGTTTGAAAGGTAATCCAGTACGGAGTCTGTATCGGCTTCTTGAACTGGATACGCAATTCATTACTATTTTGTTTAGTGGGAGGAATAATTGTATATTGATCTGCCGGGATTTCAGCCCCTTTTTGTACGCCATCCCACCATCCCAGCAAGGTCATATCGTATACTTTTACGGAGCCAGGCAGTAACCTCTGACCTTGCAATAAGACATCTCTCACTTCCGCATGATTCAGGATCTTGCGATTATAGTTGGCTTTAATATCCCAGGTAATGAGTTTGGAGCTCGCATCATAGCTTCCTTGCTTGGCCCCGTTCCGTTGTGTCATAAAGTCCGGCCAGATCGGGCATTCCACCTCATGCGATGATGTTTCACCATTTTCATATTGATAATCTATAAAGGATTTGTTGCGAAATTCGGGCTTCGTCGTATCTGTTTTCCAATCATTGTTGTAGAGAGTTGAATATTTGATCGTATAAGCTTTCTGAATCGTTTTATGAAAAATAAGTGTAAACCCTTGTTTATAGTCCGCTGATCGTGGAACTAGCTCATAATCCATGGGTGCGAGTAGTTCCGTTGTACCGTCAACACTTTGAATTTTCAGGGTGTCGGGCAACAAGGCGAGGCCCCCATTAGGGAACACATCCTTAATGACAATATTTTTCATGGTGTATGAGTCTGTATTAATGGTGATCACCCAAGGTATGACTTTCGTGTTGTAATTGGGCGTGTCATACATTTTAGTCATAACTCCGCTTGTGATTTCCGTCGATATGATCTTCTGGGTTCCATCTGTGGTGATGATGTTTGTAATTTTTTCATCTTCATAGACGCGGCCTCTAGCCTGGGTCTGATATCGGATGGTATAGGCTGAATCTACGTCGAAGTTGAATTGAAGTTTGAAGCCGTTACGGTCGGGATAGTCAACCGGGATGACGGTGTACGCCCACGATGGAAGCTCCTCCAGTGTATTTCCCTTAAATACTTTCAAAGAACCGGGCAGCAATTTTTGAGTTTTGTTGAAATGATCAATTAAAAGGGCTTTGGCTTCGGGGATTTTTGTCTCGCCAAAGTTATATCTTATGGCCCACGAGAGTGTTTGTGTGGCATGATCATACTTTTCAACTTTTTTGGACAAAAATTCACCACGCTCCACCTGAACTGTAGCGGTGGCAGCAACGTTATCTATCGCATCCCCTGAAAGCGTCGCTGTGTTGGAAAAGCGAGTTTCGTTGCCAGTAATGCGGGTGGAGTATTGGATCTGATAGGCAGTGCTAATGCTAGCATCTTGAAAACGAATTGCAAATCCGGTCCCGGCTTGATCCGATTCAATGGCGTATTTACTCGCATTCACTAGGTCTTTGACAACGGTCGTGCCATCGATATTGACTTGCAGATGATAGAGTCGGATAGAGCCTCTCACGAGTTCCAGTCCTGAAGGAGTTGGATCGGTAATGAGGGCGTGTTTAACGGTGTTTAGCTGTTTGTTCACATCAATGGCCCAGTCGATCTGGTGGGTGCCATTTATTTTTCCTTGCTTGCTTAAGGTTGGCCCTGACTGGGGTTTCACATTTACGATGACCGTTTGAACCCCGCCTTTAATTGGAATCGCAATGATGACTTCTGTGCTGCCTTTCACCGTTTCTTTTGTGAATTCGGTTTTAATTTGCAGTTTGCCGCTGACATGGGAATGGTTCTCTACATATTGGTTAAAGGTCATGATGACCTTACCCTGACGATCTACTGTAAAGAACCCCACGGTCCCGTCTGTAGTCACTAGCGGAGATGAGATATCAGTGTAGATGACAAACTGTTCTGGTAAGTGAAAGGTGAAGGTATCCCCTGCTTTATAAGTATCGTCAGGAAGCTCCCATTCATAGCCAAGTTGGATGGCTGATCCAATGTCGAACGTACTACCTGGATTATATACCGCATCAATGACACGTCCGGCTTCGTCCGTTAGACTCAACTTCGTTAGTATACTCTGGGGAGCTGCTTCCTTTTGAGACTTTGAATGAGCTGCTCCTTGCACGGAAGGGACAGTGTTTGGCGGAACCTCCTTAGGGGGTTCAGGGTTTGGGACCGCATATACAGCATCCGTAACGGTTGTAGGATCGGATACAGCACTGTGCGGCAGTTCAGGGGCAGGAGGATCTGCGTAAGCCAGTGTGGTGCTGAAAAAGCTTTGGACAATGAGCAATAAGGCAATAATCATGACATTTATTTTGGTTCCCATGCTCCAAGTGATTCTCCTATTCATCGTAATATGGCAAGCTCCGGCGGTTATGTTGTGTTATATTGTTTTCCTTCCCTCCTCCTAGTTCGAAATTAGTATATTCAGCATGCTAGGTTGACATGACTACCCCAACAGAAAAAAACCTTGATCATAGTGATCAAGGTTTTTTCTTCGAGAGAGGTATAGCAATTTTGTGATGGAGCTATGTAAAAAGGCATAATAAAAAGCTCGTTCACCTGGTAACTGGCTGCCATCCGAGTAGGAAGGCCCTATAGTTTTGCGTCACTGTCTTTCGACAGCTTTGCCATTAGCTTGAATAGCTTGTTCGTCTATCGTCTATCAAACGGAGTACATGAGACCTCCTATTTACAGTTTGGAGCGGTTTCCCCATTTTTTACGGAAGGAATGAGGTGTTTCCCCTACATGTTCCTTGAATAGGTTGATAAAATGGCTTGTATTGGGAATCCCAACGTACCTTGCGATATCCACAATGGATATGTCACTGGTTTTAAGCCATCCCTGAGCGGCTGTGATCCGGACATTAATGAGATAATCAATTGGAGAAAATCCAATCTGTTTTTTGAAATTTTTAGCAAGATTAAATTTGTTTAGGTTGAACATGTCTGCCAGTGAGTCTAGCGTAATTCGTTCACAATAGGACTGGTCCAAGTACTGCTGCACCCGACGTACTTCGCTGAGCGTTCCAGCATTTACATGCCGCTGATCATAAGGATGCTGCAAAATGTACGTCAGTATCTCACCAATGAGTCTGGACGTTAGCAGCTCGCCGGAAAGGCTCCGATCAGACTGTCCGCAGATTAGAGCATGCAGCTTGTCCAATATAATAGACGGATTGTGCACGGATATTACCGGTTTATTATGCTTGGCAAATTGTTCGTAAAAATGCTCGATCAGGTTGCCGTACAGGTATAAGCTGATAAACTTCCAGGCTTCATCACCGGAGGTGCTGTATTGTACATATTCCTCGCAATTAACAAAAAACAAATCATGAGGCTTTAAAATATATTTCTTGTCCTGGTACAGTAACTCTCCCTTACCAGACAGCGTAAAAACAAGCAAAAAGGAGGTGAGTTCTTTCCTTTCTATTGTAAAATCAGAGGTTTTTTGGAAATATCCTAATTCCTGAATATATAAAAGGGATTGCTTGGCAAAAGCGGAGGGGGTGCGCACAATTACGACAGGTTCGCCGTTCCAGAGGCCCTCGATGTTTTTTTGGTCTGTTGTCATATTCAATTCCTTTACAAAAAAGCAATTTTATCTAGCTTATCTTGGTTTGTTTTACCAATATATAATGGCTGATTAAACATGATTTACTATTTAATAAAAGTTTATTTTATCACATTAAATATGTCTAATATCAAAATTTGCACTTTATAACATTAAATATGTCTATATATCAAATTAAGTGTGTTAGTTTTATTGAAGCCTCGCTTCTTATGGATATTCAACTTGGTCATCCGTATAAAAGGTCGAATATTGTTGAAAGAATTCTGAGGTCATCATGGATTCAAATCCTTTCTGGGGTCAAATATAGGATAGTGTTGAAAAAAATATCTTACATGCCCATTCAACTTTTCCATTCACTTCTCCTTTCGGTTTAAGAAATTTAGGACTTGGTTCTGATAAAATGGTTCGTAAGGCTTATTATTGAAAATGAGATTTTGGACCCAGTGTTGTGATTTGGTTCACGAACATGAATGTAAAAAAGAGAGATATATGCATAAAAAATTACGCAAAAAATGTCCTTATGTGTTGAATTATAAGTGCTCTCAACTTTGGAAATTACACAGGCAATGATATGATGGGTAATACATGTATAGTAGCTTAACTTATCGATAGTCAGTTTGGAGGATTACAGAATGGAAAAACCCAAAAATACGAAAACCGCAGCGGCTTGGTCGCTCGTTATTCTAGGGGCAGGCTTTGCAGCCACCGTGCCCTTCCAGCAATATGGCTGGGTTCGATTGTTAGCCGGAGCCTTTGAGGCAGGACTTGTAGGGGGACTGGCAGACTGGTTCGCTGTCACAGCATTGTTCCGTCATCCGCTAGGCATCCCGATACCACATACGGCGCTTCTCCCCAAAAATAGGGACAAGCTCACGAATGCATTGGTGAATACGGTGGAAAATAACTTGCTGAACAAAGACAGCATTGCTTCTAAAATCGCGGACATTCGTTTGGCGGAGCTGATGCTGGGCGGTGTGGAAAAAGGATTGCGTACACCAGAAGCAGCAGCATCGATAGATGTGCTCGCCAAGCGGCTCGTCCAGTCGCTCCCGCTCGCGGAATTGGCTCCGATTATCGTGGCTGAGATCAAGCGACAGGTGACGGACATCGATGCCGGACCACTACTGGAGGCGCTTGCCCGCCAATCCAGTGAGAAGGGCTATGATATTCGCGCACTGGATTACACGCTGGAGCAGGCGGAATCCTGGCTTTTGCGACCGGAAACAGGCTATACACTTGGCACCTTAGGGATGCAGGCTGTCAGTGGTTTGCAGGTGAGCGGGCTGATGCAATTTGCCTTGAACGCCTTCCTCGGCTATCTGAACGAAGAGCGCATGGGTGAAATGATTCGTCATTTCCTGCTGGATCAGGTAGCAGAGCTGCAAAGGGAAGAGCATCCGCGCCGTCTGGCAGTGATCGACGGTCTGAGAACACAGGTGACCCGATTGGCAACGAAGGAGACGGTTCAGGAAGGGCTGAACGGCTGGAAGGATAGCCTGATTGAAGCTTGGGAAGGCGAAGCGTCCGTGCTCGGTAAAATGGAAGAGCTTCGTACCCGCTTATTGAACTATATGGAAGACGAAGACTATGTGCCGACCTACATTTTACCGTTACTGGATCGGATGCTGGCTGATTTAAGAGGGAATACCGAATTGCTCGATAAAATTAATGCACGAATCGTGGAAGGAATTACTAGTCTCGTGGAAGCCAATCATAGCCGGATTGGTAACCTGGTGCGCGAAAATGTAGACAAAATGGATAACAAATCCCTGATTGCACTGATGGAGGACAAACTGGGACAGGATTTGCAGTGGATACGTATTAACGGCGCAGTAACAGGCTTCCTGATCGGTATTGTACTGACAGGTATCCGTATGCTAATCCAATAATACAGAAAAAGCTACAGATAAGGTTGTGGAAGCATGAGGCTTTGGCATGAACAATTGATTGGCAAGCTGCCCCGTCCCCAACTGTTGGGACAACATCGTGAGTGTTGTGCCCTGCGGGGGAACGGGTGGGGAAAGCCACACGCCACAGTGAATTATGTGTTCGACTATCACCCCATGCTGCTGGTACGCTATCATAAGCTCATTATGGACGAAATGAAAAGCAGAGGATACAATGTTGATCCACTATGGGAACAGCCATTGTATCGTGGTAAGCAGTGTGAACCTTGGGAAGCGGAGCTAGGCGAGGAACTGGCAGGCGTGGACGCATATGTGGAGCATGATGACGAATATATGAAGGAGTGCCTGGATAACCTGGCTTCCAAAGGAATTTTAATAGAGATTGAAGTGATCTAAAAAAGCGGGCTACGGTGTGTTCATCATTCAGATGAAGCGCCGTAAGCCCGCTTTTTAGATGCTTTAATGTCCAAGGTTTGGAAGGGTATGAGTCGCAGGCTACAGAACCCAGTGTGTGACCTTCTCCAGTGGTTGCCTGGATTTTTCCCGCTTGGGTTCATGAGCACGATAACCGAAGGCAGCGATGACTGAAATATCCAGCAGCCCGTCCTCCAGCAGGCCTTCTTCCTCCAAAATGGCATGCACCTGATCATAGTTAAAGCCTTCAATCGGGCAGGAATCAATGCCGATCTGAGCTGCCGCTGTCATCATATTACCTAAGGCAATATAAGTTTGCTTGGAGGCCCAGTCGAATAACGTGCGTTCGTTTTCCAGCAGGCGTTGGTTTTCACCTTGGAAAATCTTATAGCGGCCTGGTAGGGAGGCGAAGTCTTCGTCAGACATACCCTTCACCTCTTTATACATGTACTCCACGTAAGGTGAATCATAACGGACATCCTTACGTGCCAAAATCAAAACGACATGGCTGGCCGCTGGGATCTGCTTTTGACCACCACTGGAAACCGCAGCCAGTTTTTCTCTCAATGCCTGATTTTGTACGACTACAAACTGCCAAGGTTCAAATCCTACGGAGCTTGGGGAAAGTCGTCCAGTTTCGAGAATGAATTGAAAATCCTCCTCCGGTATGATGCGATTAGGGTCGAATTCTTTCGTGGCATGTCTGAATAGAAAGGCATCCAGAATTTCCTGTTTTTTAGCTGATGTATTGGACATGAAATGTACTCCTTTAGATTTGGGTTTAGTTGGTGCTCTATCGGTTTTCTGCTACTATAATGAGAGTTGATATCGAATATATAGTCATCATATAGAAAGTTTTTTGCGGGAACAAGTACGCACATATTTGTACCTTGTAGGTCTGGGGCTATTAGTCTACAACCTGTAGAAAGAAGGGGAATACATGGCACAGGAGATGGAACATACAGTTAGCGTTAATTTTGGGTGTCCTGTCGCGACAACTGTTGGGATTATAGGCGGCAAATGGAAGGGGGTCATCTTGTATCATTTGACCACAGGACCACGGCGCTATAATGAAATTCGACGGACCCTCCCTAATATTACACAGCGGATGCTAACCTTGCAGTTGCGCGAATTGGAGCGTGATGGCATTGTGCACCGTGAAATTTATAACGAGAACCCACCGCGTGTGGAGTACTCGCTTACCCCGTTGGGAGATACGTTAAGACCGTTGCTGGATTTTATGAGAGACTGGGGTATCTTCTACGGAGAACAGGGTTGCGAGACTGTGGCGACAACTTCCAAGTCAGGCAAGCATTTTGCTAAAATAGACATGAAAAAAGCCCACCAATGATTTCATAGCAGACGCATGAGAAACATTAGCGGGCGGAATAAGGACGGGATATCTTTATAAAATATAATCTTATTTAAACTCGATGGCTTCGTTCATCTGTGCCCAAGCTGTTTCTCCGATGATGCCCAGACGCCAGATAGCGATTCCTTTGAGGTCATAACGTTTGGCTAAACCGATCTTGGCGTTAACGGTGCTGTCTTTTTCGCTACCCATTGAAATTCCCAAAATGAGCTTATCCCGCGAGGTTTCCTTCAACGCCAGTTTTATGGCTTCGTCCACTTTATCCAATGGCTCAGGCGTAGATTTTTGTCCGTAATCATAGGCCATAATGATCAGATCGTCCGCCAGATTACCCAGCGTCTTGTAATCATAACCAGTGTAAGAGCTATTCAGCGGATGCAGAACGACGGTGAGCTTGAGTCCCGCTTGATGCGCTTTGGCCGATAACTTTTTAATAAAAGCGTTGTAATCAGAACGAGCTTTGGCCTTATCACCGCTCCAGCCTAACCCTTCAAGATCTAACGTAATGCCCTTGAACTGCTTATCGGTGGCAGTGCTGACGATTTGGGAAATGGTCTGTTCTTGAAGCTGCGTATTTTCCAAAACCTTGGTTAGCTCATGATTACCGTCTACAGAATAAACCATCAGGTAAGGGGAAGTCCCCTGGCTATCTGCCTCCTGTAAAATAGACTCAGGCGTTACAGCTCCGGCAGCTTGTGGCCATTTATATTCTTTGCCAGTCGTTGTGAATTGTCCGTTCGTATCAATTCGGCTCCAGCCGAAGGCAACGGCATTAAAATTTGGTATTTTGGATTTTTGGTCAAAGGAAGACAGCGCATAGAAGCCTACAGTATACATAGCTTCACGTGGCGATGTAATAGAGACCGTCCGTGTTCCCTGATTCCAGTTCACTGTGGCTCCAAACTGTTGCCCGAAAAAGCCCAGCGGAATCATCGTGCTGCCGCGCACGGTTTGCGGTGCGGCTGTTAGTTGAACGGTTTGTCCGTCTACTGTGGCATTGCGACTCCCCATTTTGAGAACTACCTGCTTGGTTGCACTGCCTTGCGTTTTGGTAGCGGTGATGCTTTGGCTGGCTTGATCCCATTTCACTGTAATGCCCAGAGCCTCAGAAATAGCGCGAAAGGGAACCATCGTCGTGCCGTCCATCATGGCAGGCTGTACAGGGAACGGCAATGGATATCCGTCCAGCATGATGCTGATCTTACTCGCCTCCGCTTGTGCCATGGGGCTATAGATGCCCGCTGCGGTACTCAGAAGGATAACGCTAGATAACAAAGCCTTATTTACGATTTTCATCCTATGATCTCCTATGCTCAATAGATTGCAATGCTATCATGTTAGAATCGTGAGGTTTCTACCATTTTACCAAAAAAATGATAGATAGGTGAATGTGAAATGATAGGATGAGATAAATCTGAGTATGTATTTAAGCTGAATAGTATAAGAAAAACATCGTTATTTTTCATATAAAAAAAGCTGACACCTTTTAAAACGGTGTCAGCCTTTTCTTTTTAAAACAGTCTTATATTTTATTGTAACCCAGATTATTTGCGGCGTTTGAGTGCAATGCCGACAGCTACGGCACCAAGAACGACTGCAATGATCGAGAGGACAAGTGCTGTGGTTTGTGCAGTAGAGCTGACTGGAGCAGAAGCAGCAGGGGCAGCCTCAGCAGCATTGTCCGAGGTAGGTGCGGTGCTGCTGCTATCTTTAGCCGTATCTGTGCTTGCATGACCCTCTGCGGTGCCTGCCGAATCATGTCCGCTGTCTGCGGCAGGAGCAGGAGTTTCCGGTGTGGCATCCGCCGTGATTGTAGTAATGGAATGAGGATTGTTACTTCCTTCATCGCCTGTCCATTCCACAATACTTCCGTCACTGTAATATTGGAAGGCGTCCCAGGCTGCTGCAGTATTCTGATCTGCATTTTGTGCTACAAAGCTGAACCGTTGGTACTGACCCGCTTGGATTCCGTCTTTTTCGGACGTCCAGGTGACGGTAGTTATTTTGCCGGAGCTGTCTTTTTCGGTGGCTACCTTCCATTCCGGTACAGGCTCGTATTGTTTGAAAACGACCTCTTTGGGAATTTTCAAGGCCACTTTGGTAGTTGGAATGTTTTTTTCCACAGGCACTTTCAACGTGTACGTTTCCCACGCATTAGGTTGTGAAACGGAAGGCTTGACCGTCACATGCGCACTGGCCATACCTGCAAAAAGCAAGGCACCAGCCGCAATTAGACCCATGGAAGTTGCTAACCTGGAAAACCTGGATTTTGCTGTTTGAATCGTTGTATTCATATTTATTTCGCTCCTTTTAAGAATAAAATAATTATTTTTTACCGTCTACTTGCAGAGTGAATTCAGCATCAACCGCATCGAGTGATGCTGTCAGAGCATGTACTTTTACCGCCCATGTTCCTTCGGAGGTTATCAATTCCTGACTGCGGAAAGGCTGTTGCTGCTTCACGGGCAAGACAAATTCCTGTTGATCTTGGTCAGGATTAGCTGGGATAAGCGTTAATGTGACCTGCTGGATTCCTGAAACGGCAGCCCCCTTGCTATCCTGAACGGATACCTTAAATTCATTGCTGCCCACAGCATTAGGGCTGACTGCCAGTGTAACGCTGTATTCGCCAGTAGTGCGAGTCTCCTCAAACGGTACAGCAGGTGCCTGGCCAGGTGACAGGTGAGTGAGCACCGCTGCCAGTAGCATCACGAGCAGACCGACGGACAGCTCGGTACGCAATCCTCCGGCGGCTCGCTTGCTCGCCGCCGCTTGCCGAGCGCTGCGAAACTGGCTGGCTGCGAAGACCAGCATCACTAGCAGTAGCGCTGCTTTACCAAGCAGAACGAGTCCATAGGATGTGTTCAGCAGCATGGAGGGAGCTGGAATGTACAGCACCGCTCCATAGATACCAGTGGCGAGTAGCGCCGCCACCATAGCCATGCCCCAGCCAGCGAAGCGGCGCAGGACCGTTTGTCGCAGAGTTGCCTGCACGGATACAGGGAGCTCCAATCCGGCAACAGGCAGGCACACCACCATGACGGCAAGTGATCCGATCCAAAAAGCTGACGCTGCAAGATGGACGAAATCTGCCACAATGGCTGGAGCCGGGTGGGTGGCTGCTGCCGGATGCCCGACAAAGGCCTTGGACAGCATGAGGCTCAGCGTGAGTAAAACGGAGCTGTAGCCCCAAACACGGCGCTGGCGATCAGAAATGCTGGGATCGATCGCATAAATTAGCGTTACGCTTAGAAGCAGCACGAGAATCATCTGGATAAACCAGATTTGCCCTGCTCCCGTAAATTGAAGAGCTTCTCCCAGAATAGGGAGTGAGAAGCCCTCCCCGATGGAAACTCCGGCATCCCAAGACGCCTGAAGCGGTAGGCTAATTAAAATGACAGCAGACGTTATGCCGTAGCCGCTCCAGAGGAGCTTAGTCCAACGGGGTAATGTGTCAGAGGGTCGCTGACTAAGCATCTGCTGTTCACTGCGATTCTTGGCTCGGTTTATGCTCGGTAAGAGGAACAGTCGGAAACAAATCGCTCCAAACAGCAGCGATAACCCTATGTAAAGGAGCCAACGGACAGCAATTAAGTCGATTCGTGATGTCCCAGAGCTTTCAGAAGGGGTAGCTTGATCGGTATACGCATTGGAACCGCCACCTACTTGAAATGGAATCACTCCATTGACTGGGTGTCCATCTGCGGACAAAGCTCTCCAAGTGATGGTGTAAATTCCATTCTTCACCCCTGGAATCAATTGGATTTCCATGGTGGATTGGTGCTCTGGATTGAGCTGTGCTTTTCCTGTGTCGACCCGCTTGCCTGTTTCATCAGTCACTTTGATGGACATGAAGGCAGACTGCAAATCTTCGTTGAAAGTGATAGTCACCTGAGAAGGGGACTTGTCCAAAACCTGATTTTCGGTCGGGCTGGATTCAACGACAAATGCATGAGCCCACGATGAGTGAGGAAACAGGAGCAGAAGAGGGAGACACAGCAATAAAAGACAAGCCGCACGGGCTGGTCTGGACAGGTACAACATGCCTGTGAAGTCACCTTCTCTCGATTACTTGAAGCGAGGATATCCTCATTTGTAGCATTTTATACGGACAAACCAATTCCTATCTTAATCATAGTGCATATAGCGTGAATAGATGGAGTGAATTATGACATTTATATGAAATTTGAAATAATAAGCATGATGCAAAATGCCGCTCTTATGAAAAGTCCCTACTGTGGAAGAAATCGCCTGGATTTCTTTTCACAGTAGGGATAAAGTGGAATAGTGTATGAGACATTAGATGCCTGCTTCTATAGACTGCGTGAAAGCAGGTTGCTTATGTTGAATATATTGGATAAAAATAGCCGTTAGATCGGGATCGAATTGGCTCCCCGAACAAGTACGCAATTCTTCAATGGCCTCCTCGAATGTTTTGGTCGGTTGATAGGGACGTTCTGTTGTCATCGCGTCAAAAGAGTCGATGATCGTCAGCATCCGACACAGTCTTGGGATTTGCTCGCCCTTAAAGCCAAACGGATAGCCTCCCCCGTCATAACGTTCATGATGCAGCTCCACAAAAGGAACTAAATCTATGAATCGTTCATTGGCTTCGACAATACGTTTGCCCCACATGACATGAGCTTGTACCATCCGCCATTCCTCGCTAGACAGCTTCTCTTTTTTATTAAGAATATTCCAGGGTATTTCCAGTTTGCCAATGTCGTGAATGAGAGCTCCCAGTAAAAAACGCCGCTTATCCTTCGGACCGAGCTGAAGCACATCGCTCATGTCCGCTGCATATCTGAATACCCGTTTGGAATGCTTGAAGGTGTTAATATCCTTGTACAAGAATAGATTAAGCTGCTGCTCCAGATCACGAATATCCTGTCCGAGATCGACCTCACGTTCCACTTCATTTAGACTGCCGTGTGTATGAACGATATTTTTGCCCTGTTTCTTGGCATAGTACAGTGCTTTATCCGCTAGATCGACCAGCTGTGATTTGTCGTAGATGTCAATGCGGCTTTGTGCAATGCCTGCGGAGAAGGACAGACACCCGTGTGGGAAAATTTCAACTCCCTCGTAACGGGAATCATTCAGTCTTTTTCGGATAGCATTGACCTTTTCATAAGCTTGTTCAGCAGTATGATCGGGCATAAGCAAAGTGAATTCTTCTCCACCATAGCGGGATACGGTAATATGAGTACCGAACGTTTCCTTTTTGAGAAACTCACCGAGAAACCCCAGTAGCTGATCGCCCTTGAGATGACCGAAGTGATCATTGTATTTTTTGAAATCATCAATATCAATCAGCGCCAGACTTAGGGGAGTATTCTGCGATCTGGATGTATTTAGTTCAGCTTCAAGTGTATTTTCAAAGTAGCTGTGATTGTACAGCCCTGTTCTGCGATCCGTGTTGGCTTTTTCTTCAATCTCACGATACATCGTGAACATTTGCTTGAACGCGTGGGATAAGAGCATGCTTAGCCCCAAGAACAGCAAAAGTCCTAAAATGCCGTTGTAATAAATCAGCGTGGTCAAGACCAAAGACAGGATGAGTGTACATAAGTATACAAGCAGGGATTCTGCCAAAAAAGCCTGTTTGAGCTCATTGAACGACCCTTTATATGCGATATAGAAGTAGATGCCCAAGGTGATTGTGTTTACCGTAAAGTAGCAGATCAATGCGAGCAGGTAGGAAGCAAAATGGTCCTCGTTCAAGGCTCCCTGCGTTCCGCCGCTTAGTTCGAACACGGTTGACGACAGGAAAATGGAAAGTGCGTAAATGGAAAAATTGACAGCATGTTTCCACCAGGACAGTTCTGTATGCCGAAACGCAGCAATGATCACATTGAACAGCAAAATCAAAATGGCAATTTCAGTGCCATGCACAAAAATACAAGCGAGGTACACGGAGGAATCCATGGACTGCTTGTTACTGGCTGGTGGCAACTGGAATGTAAAATGCTCCAGAATCAGAACTGCTCCCAACAGGGAATAGATCGTGACCCACTCTGTCGTCGAATAGTGCAAAAAGGACCAATGGTTCGTATACAAGAGAACGATCAGGCCTACCATACACATGAAAAATACGTATATTCCCGTCGTGGTAACCCGTTCTTGCAGCTTTTTTAATATACTCATCATTTTTTCTCCTGCCTTGTCGTATCTTGATGTCAAAGCTACCAGGGGTGAATGGGATAATTTACAATTTTGTAATCGAAAATTTCACATGAAAAAACAGGCCGGAATCCAGCCTGTTTTGTTGAGCCTGTGCTTCCTTTTTTTCTTTATCGGTGACTAGCCTCCAATTTTGTAACCGGAAGTCAAAGCGATTACGACAGAAGCAACGATAATAGCATTGATAATCACACGGGAGTATTTCAAGTTTTTCATACGGTTCCCTCCCTTCCTTGGAATAAGCTCTGAACTAGGCATGGTGGGGGTTGGTTTCTTGTTGATTATCCTTATTTCTTTTTACGACCATCACATTTTGGATAAACAGGAACATCCCGAAGTTCATGACGACATCTCCAATACTAATCACCTGCGTGCGGGGATAGGGCTTGGAAAGGGGAATGATGTCACCAAGCAATGATAAACGTGTGCTCGCATCCATCATGTAATGTTTCGAGATGACACTGCCGGATTTAAGCATATCTGTATAATAGGGACCCAGTACTTCAGAAGCGCTCAGCGAGACCGGCATCCTGCCGCCATTCACTGCCATAACGATAAAATTCATCAACACGCCGATTAAAATAAGCTTGAATCCCTTATGATGTCTGTTCAACCAGAGAAATATCAATCCGACCACGTAGACTCCCATAAATAGATACCCATTAATGGCTGCCAGCCAAGCCCACTTTTCCTGAGCATAAAAAATAATGAATTGAACCACCAGCAGCAGGGGGAACATCCAACCGGCTATAAGGCGAATATGACTGAAACGGATCAGACCTTGCCGCCAGCCTCCTCTAAACAGGCCTACAATGAGACCCAGCAGCACTCCATCATAGACCATTATCATTCTCCAAATTCTACAATTTTTTTGTTTTGGTTACCGTGTAATTCGACCTGAAATTGGTAAATTCCTGCCTGATTTATAGCAATTTTGAAAAAAAATCGCGGATTAGCGTGTAATTATTCGAAGCCAGACGAAATGAATGATATCATAATATATTGAAGTCATTATTTATATTTTAGTGAAAAGGATGATTATTATCATGAATCGGTTATCCAATACGGTAATGGTTGCCGCAGATATGACCAAATCACGAATATTATGGATTGCCTTTGTTCTGGGTGCATTAAGTGCCTTCGGACCATTGTCCATAGATATGTATTTGCCGTCACTGCCTACATTAGCCGACAATTTGCATACGACTACTTCGCTGGCACAGCTTAGTTTGACAGCCTGTCTGTTGGGACTGGCCGTTGGTCAGATCGTTGCTGGTCCGCTTAGCGATGTGAGGGGTCGCAGAGGACCGCTGGTGATTTCGCTTATTCTGTACGCCGCGGCATCGCTGTTATGTGTGTTTGCTCCAAATATCGCTGTGCTCATTGCGCTTCGCTTTATTCAAGGGCTTACGGGATCGGCGGGGATCGTGATTTCCAGAGCAGTGGCCCGTGATCTGTACTCGGGCAAAGAATTGACACGCTTTTTCTCACTGCTCATGCTGGTGAATGGTGTGGCTCCCATTGCTGCACCTGTGCTGGGCGGAGTCATTTTGAATTTTGTTTCCTGGCGCGGTGTTTTCATGGTGCTGTGTGTAGTTGGTGTGGCCATGCTAATTGCCGTTGTATTGGGTCTTCCAGAAACGTTGCCAACGAACCGTCGTTCATCCGGTGGCTTGAAGCAGACGCTAGGAACACTCGGTCATCTATTTGCAGATCGGCGCTTTATGGGTTATGCCCTCTCGCAGGCACTGATTACAGGGGCGATGTTTGCGTACATCGCTGGCTCGCCTTTCGTGCTTCAGGATATTTTCGGGGTTTCTCCCCAGACGTATAGCATCATTTTTGCGGTGAATGGTTTGGGGATTGTACTGTTTTCCCAGTTGACGGGTAGACTCGTGGGTCGATTTAGCGAACGACAATTGCTCTTGTCAGGTCTGATAATTGCGGCTGTAGCCGGGATCAGCTTGCTTACCGTAGCTTTTACCGGAGGCCAATTGTTAGCTGTATTAATTCCGATGTTTTTTGTCGTATCCTGCGTAGGTATTGTGAGTACAACGACGACTTCATTGGCCATGCAGAGTCAGCAGCGTTCCGCAGGCAGTGCGTCCGCCATGCTTGGCTTGCTGCCTCTATTGCTGGGCTCCATCGCTTCACCGTTGGTAGGCTTGGGTAGTGGAACAACCCCCGTACCGATGGCGGTTGTTATTGCTATAGCTGAGCTTGGTGCGCTGTTAAGCTTTGTTGTACTTGCCAAGGAAGCACGCTCAAAAGTGTGAAACAAGGCAAAATGGTGACATTTTTCAGGAATGTTGACATACCCCATGGGGGTATATTATGATGGGGGATATATTAAATGCATGAGTGCATTACACCACACAGGAGGCTGATGTATGGCTGAGGAGCAACCTGTTTCCCAAACTGAAGTCCACGGGACTCATTGTGGAACAGATGGGGAGAAGACAGTTAGAAAAAGTCATCATTCGGCGGAATTCAAGAACAGCCTTGTATCCCGGTTAAACCGTATTGAAGGGCAGGTACGCGGGATTAAGGGCTTGATTGAGAAGGACACTTACTGTGACGATGTGCTGAACCAGATTGCGGCTGTTCAGTCGGCCCTGAATGGTGTCGGCAAGCTACTGCTGGAAGGGCATATGAAAAGCTGTGTCATTGAGCGCATGCAGGCAGGAGAGCAGGAAGTGATTGATGAGCTGCTGGTTACGGTTAAGAAGCTAATCCGTTAAAAGTAGCAGATATACACATTATGGGTATGGACGTACCCTTGAGGAGGAAACGAAAATGGCACAAGTTACATTGAACGTAGAAGGCATGAGCTGCAATCATTGCGTGAAAGCCGTAGAAGGAGCTTTGGAAAAAGTAGGCGCTACCGGCAAGGTCAACCTCGAAACGAAACAAGTAAGTGTAGAATATGACGAATCCAAGCTGAGTGTTGAAGCGCTGAAAACAGCCATTGAAGACCAAGGCTATGATGTTGTTTAAGATTAAGATGCTGTATGATGCGTGAACAGATTTGTTCGAAGAAGAAGCTTCCTTGTAAGGAGCTTTTTCTTTTTGAACACAATATACCCCACTGGGGTATGTAGAAGGAGGACTACCATGGAAAACCGTGCGACCGACGGTGATAAGCATACAACACTTCATATTACGGGGATGTCCTGCGCAGCCTGCGCAAGCCGTATTGAAAAAGGTTTAAACCGAATAGACGGAGTGGCGCAGGCTAATGTGAATTTGGCATTGGAGCAGGCGTCTATATCCTATGACCCCAAGCAGGTGGAAATCCCTGAATTCCGCGATAAAATTGCTTCTCTTGGTTTTGGAACTGTGAGTGAAGAAGCCAATTTGAATGTGACGGGCATGACTTGCGCAGCCTGTGCAGCTCGAATTGAAAAAGGATTAAACCGAATACCAGGCGTAACAGGTGCTACGGTTAATTTGGCGATGGAAACAGCTCATGTGGAATATGCTGCTGGGAGTACTACGGTTAGTGATCTGGTAAGCAAGATTGAACAGCTGGGCTACAGAGCGATCCCACAGAGTGCTGAGGACAATATTGCGGATGTTCGCAGTAAGGATATCCAACGTAAAAAATGGAAGTGGATAGTATCGGCAGTGCTGTCGCTTCCGTTATTGTGGGCGATGGTGGCTCATTTTTCCTTTACCTCATGGATTTATGTACCGGAACTGTTCTTGAATCCATGGTTTCAACTTGTACTGACAACACCCATTCAGTTCATCATTGGATGGCAGTTTTATGTGGGCGCGTATAAAGCGCTTCGCAACGGCAGTTCGAATATGGATGTGTTAGTTGCACTGGGTACGTCTGCGGCTTATTTTTACAGCTTGTACCTTACCCTGCGTCCGTCTGATGTCATGGAGGGAATGGCGGGAATGCCTGTCATGACCATGCCAGAGCTGTATTACGAGACAAGCGCGGTACTCATTACGCTTATTCTGGTCGGCAAATGGTTCGAAGCGGTAGCCAAAGGACGTTCGTCTGAGGCGATCAAGAGCTTGATGAACCTACAGGCGACAACGGCACGTGTGGTACGTGATGGACAAGAGCTAGATATACCGATTGAACAAGTGCGTGTAAAGGATATCTTTATTGTGCGTCCAGGAGAGAAAATTCCCGTCGATGGTGTAGTCGTGGATGGGCGTTCGGCAGTGGATGAATCCATGTTAAGTGGCGAGAGTCTTCCGGTTGAAAAAGGAGAGGGTTCCCCAGTCACAGGAGCCACGCTCAATAAAAACGGAATACTTCGTATCCAGGCTGAGCGTGTGGGTGGTGATACGGCGTTGGCCCGTATTATTAAGGTCGTGGAAGATGCGCAAAACTCCAAGGCCCCGATTCAGCGGATTGCGGATCAAATCTCGGGTATCTTTGTTCCCATCGTAGTTGCTATTGCCGTGATGACGTTTCTCGTCTGGTTTTTCCTTGTGACACCGTCTGATTTTGCAGGATCATTGGAGAAAATGATTGCAGTTCTCGTCATTGCTTGTCCTTGTGCGCTCGGATTGGCTACCCCAACGTCCATTATGGCAGGATCGGGACGTGCCGCTGAGTACGGTATTTTGTTCAAGGGCGGCGAGCATTTGGAAATGACCCGTTCCGTCAACGCAGTGATTTTGGATAAGACAGGTACGGTTACGAACGGCAAGCCAGAGCTAACGGATGTTATGGTTGGCGCAAGCAGCCTGGCTGAAACGGATTTGCTGCGATTGCTCGGTGCGGCAGAAAAAGGCTCGGAGCATCCGCTGGCAGAAGCTATTGTAAAAGGGATTGCTGATCGAGGTATTGAGCTAGTGAGCCCGACGGATTTTGAAAATATTCCGGGTTATGGTGTGAAGGCCTCTGTGGAAGGCAAGCAGGTATTGGTGGGCACACGCCGGTTAATGAGCAGGGAAGGCATCGCGATTGATGACTCAACCGAGCAGCAAATGAATGAACTGGAAGGCGCAGGGAAAACGGCGATGCTTGTCGCTGTGGATGGTTCCTATGCCGGATTAGTGGCCGTCGCGGATACAATTAAAGAAACGTCACGAGAAGCTGTTGCCCGTCTGCGGGCGATGAACATTGAAGTCATCATGATTACGGGTGACAATGAAAGGACGGCGCGGGCCGTTGCCGCCCAGGCGGGAATTGAACGGGTGCTGGCGGAAGTGTTGCCTGAAGGAAAGGCCGAAGAGGTAAAGAGACTTCAGGAACAGGGCAAGATCGTAGCCATGGTCGGGGACGGTATTAACGATGCGCCGGCGCTGGCTACAGCTCATATAGGGATGGCAATGGGTACGGGTACGGATGTGGCTATGGAGGCTGCCGATATTACGCTCATGCGTGGTAACCTAAATAGCATTCCGGACGCGATCGAAATGAGCCGGCGGACCATGACAAACATACGGCAAAATCTGTTCTGGGCGCTCGGTTATAACGTGATCGGCATTCCGATTGCTGCTTTAGGCTTTCTTGCTCCATGGTTGGCGGGAGCGGCCATGGCATTCAGCTCTGTTTCGGTCGTGCTGAATGCGCTGCGTCTCCAGCGCGTGAAGCTGTAAATGTTTTGATGTATTAGGCAGACGCATACTGCTGGATATTTGCAGCAAGATCGATTTGTAATTTGGAGCAAGTACGCACAATTTTAGCTTTGTGCGTACTTGCTTTTTTGCTAAGTTTTTCATTTGTCTAATCCATGGTGCCATCTTTCATCGCGTCAGGTTGCTTATCATTGGCGAAAGTTTCATAATATTTGTAGGAGTGCCATGCAAACATGCAAAAACCTACTCGTGTACTCACAGCTTGAAGCAGATAAAGAGCTTATATTATGGATTAGGAGTGAAGCCGTCATGAATGATACGATTTCCTTGTTGATGAACCACCGGTCTGTTCGAAAATTCAAGTCAGACCCCATTACCGACGAGCAGCTCGCAGCTATTGTGGCAGCTGGCCAAATGGCATCCTCGTCCAGCAATGTGCAGGCATATACCGTTATTGCCGTTACCGAGCCTTCCTTAAAAACAAAACTGGCCGAGTTGGCAGGAGGGCAGGCTTATGTTGAGCAATGCCCTACATTTCTGGTGTGGTGCGCAGACCTGTATCGTTTGAAGCAGGTGACGATTCATCATCAGCCAGGCCAGCCTTCCTACGAAGGGTCCGTCGAAAATTATACAGTTGCAACCATTGATGCCGCGTTAGCTGCACAAAATGCAGCGGTGGCCGCTGAATCACTCGGCTTGGGCATCGTTTACATCGGGGGCATTCGTACTAAAATAGCAGAGGTATCCGAGTTGTTAGGGTTACCAGAGCTGGTATATCCAGTGTTCGGTATGTGCATTGGTGTACCGGATCAGGAAACGGGCTTGCGTCCACGTCTTCCACTGTCCGGTGTTTTGCATATGAATGGTTACGATAAAAATCAGACGATGAAAGCTGTAGAGGTATACGACCATACATCAGCTGAATATCTGAAGGAACGTACGGGCGGTCAACGCTCTACACCTTGGTCTGAGCAAATGGCGACGAGATTGACCGAGCCAGCGCGTTTGCAGTTGAAGCCATTTTTGGAACAGAAGGGTTTCTTGAAGCAATAAAGTGGAGCAACGTCAAAAAACGTTGCAATGGATGAGCCGCATTTTAAGCAACACGTGTATGTAAAATTACAAGAACCTCCTTAATTACGCATGATAAAGTATCGCGTATATAAGGAGGTTCTTTGCTTTGACTACAAGTTATGGTTGTGAGCCTTTTAGTAAATAGCTGATATGCCTTTATGAATTGGACAGGGAGTAGAAGCGGCTCGTATTATCATAAAACAATTGACGGACAGTAGCTTCATCTTGACCGGTCAGCTTGCTATACTCGCAAATGACCTCGGCAGTCATCCGTGGATGTGTCTGCTGTCCGGTAAAAGGGCCCTCGAATGGCCATGGGCCGTCTGTCTCTGCCATGACCTGATTAGACGGATACTGTCTTGCCAAACTGCGGATTTCTTCTTCGTACAGGAGATCCGGTGTGAAGGACACATAATAGCCATTACGGGCCATACGTTCGGTCGTGGCGGCAGAGCCCTTGAACCAGTGAAAATGCGCCTGCGTAACGCCGTGACGTTCCAAGAGGTCGCAGGCCATGTCTGCATCTTCATAAACGGCGTGCAGCACGATGGGTTTGCTATGCTTGCTTGCAAACTGGATAAAACGCTCCAGTAGCACTATGTAGGGAGCGAGGTCAAAAGCATCTCCGCTGCGTGAGGCTTCCAGCCGATTGTAATAGGGCAAGCCGACTTCACCCACCGCGACCATCTGGTGTACATGTTCGTCCATCCAGTGGAACAACAGGTCAAGCTCGGCTTGTGATGGCAGAGCCTGTTCTGGATGAAAGCCGAAGGCTGGACGTACTAGCCTGGGCCAACGCTCAGCTAGGCGCAAGTTGGCTTGGCTGGAGGCTAGATGCATGGACACGGCTACGATGGCTTCTACATGGTTGTCGACAAGCGAAGCGAGCAATAGCTCCTGTTGTTCAGGTGGGTAGCTGTCTACATGAATGTGTGCGTCGATTAAGGGAACAGTTGCTGTCGCGTTCAATCTCAATGCAGAGTGCACATTCCAATCATTCATAATGGTTTACCCCGCCGTCAGAGGTGTTTTTACGGACACTTTCAGCGGTGTCCATATCGCCGTCCAGTTTGTGCTTTTCCTCACGCATCCAGCCAGTCATTGTCCGCTTCCATTCCATAAAGCGTGGATCGAGGGTGATTTCTTCCCTACGCGGGCGAGGAAAAGGAACGTCTACGACATGCATCACTGAAGCAGGTCGCGCCGACAGCACATAAATGCGGTCGGAGAGCAACAGCGCTTCTTCAATGCTGTGGGTAATGAACAGCACAGAGCGGCGGTTCTTCTCCCACATCCGCAATAACCATTGCTGCATGTCTGCACGTGTCAGCGCATCGAGTGCGCTGAACGGCTCATCCAGCAGCATTAATTCCTGTGGGCTAAGCAGGGCACGAAGAAAGGCCGCACGTTGCTGCATGCCACCAGATAACGTATGCGGATACGCCTTCGCGAACTTGCCCAGCCCAACCTGCTCAAGCCATTGCAAGGCTTCTTTGCGCCGTTCACGTTCGCTGACGTATCGGGAGTCCGCTGCTGCATCCTTTCGCGGTGCGTTTTCCTGCCCGAGTAGTATGTTGTCCAGCGTGGTGCGCCAGGGGAAAAGGGCGGGCTGCTGCGGCATATAGCTAATATGACCGCGTTCACCAGTCACGTCCTGTCCATGCATACGAATACGTCCCTGCTGCGGCTTGAGCAGCCCGCCGATGATGTGAAACAGCGTACTTTTGCCACTGCCTGACGGACCAATGAGGGAGACAAATTCGCCCGGTTTAACGGTAAGGGATACATCCTGTAGTACAGGCAGTGAGCTTCGCTTTTCCCGGAAGGCGAGGCTGATCCCGTCCAATTCCAAAGCAGGAGGAGCAGGTGTCATTACCTGCGGTTCTCCGGCTTGTTGCTGTTCATCAGCCACGGGTGGTGATGTCAAGTCAGTCGGATGCAGACTCATATGTGCCACGTCCTTTCATTAATGCTTTAATGCAATATGTGGAGGCTATTCTTGATCAGGCTTCCAGCGCACCAACCATTTCTCCAGTAGTAGAATAACGACAAACATCAGTAAGCTGAGTGTAACAATAATCCCGATAGCGGCAAAAATGAGATCCGTACGATAGGCAGATTTTTGCAGCAACATATAATATCCAATTCCTTCACTGGCCCCAATCCATTCGGCAATAATCGCGCCCATCACACTGTAGGTAGCAGCGATTTTAATGCCAGAGAAGACTTGTGGCAGAGAGTGTGGCAGCTCCAGCTTCATAAAAATAGCCCTGCGGCTTGCACCCGACATCCGCATGTAGTTCATCATCATACGATCTGTCCGTGTCAGCCCGTCCATGGCTGCTACAGCCACTGGAAAAAAGCATACTAATGTAATGACCATAAGCTTGGGCAGCACGCCAAAACCGAACCATACCATGAGCAACGGACCGAGGGCGATGATCGGAATGTTTTGGCTAAGGATCAGGAGCGGGTACAGAGCAGATTTGAGAAAAGGAATCGTATGGAGAACGATGGCGATCAGCAGTCCTGTTGCTGTCCCTATAGCAAATCCCGCAAGCGTCAGGCGAATCGTAGCCCATGTATGGGCACCAAGCAACGCCGACTGCGCCATACCCTCTTGTACGATTAGGGATGGAGCTGGCAGCAGCCAGGATTCAATATGTAAATAGGAAACCGCTCCCTGCCAAGCCGCTAAAAAGAAGAGGACCGCCACAAGGGGCGGCCATACGCTTTTCCACCAGGATGCGTTCTTGCCTTTCGGATTCATGGGCGATACTTCTCGGTCAGCTTGTTCATGCTGATGCCCTGTGGGTTATGTGCAATTTTGATCTGTGAAATGACGCTGGGACTTCCAGCTTCCGTCAAAGCCTCGTGCATTTCTTTAACCACTTTCAGCAACTCGTCGAGCTCGCCCTCCATGGTCGTATCCAATGGATTCACCTGATGTTTGACACCGGAACGCTGGATGACCTCAATCGCCTTGTCTACATAGGGGTAAGAGTCTTCGTTATTAGGTGTTTTAGGGATTACTTGAATGCTGAGCAGTGTATTAGCCATGTGAATTTCACCTGTCCTTTATTGTTTAAGTTATTAGGAAAATAAATTGGTTTAAGGCGGGGAGACCGCTTCGCGTTTCATTTGATCCTACGATCGCTGTTGCCATGGGATTCTTTGAATTAAATTTTAAAGGTAAGAATTCCCTAAGTGTATGCTTCCGAAGCTAGCTTTCCTAAAGAAAGCTTCAGGCGAACGCTTCGCTTCTCCAGATTCAAATGAACCGCTCCGCTACCAACCGCCTTAAAAGCACTTTAGTTTTTTGATAGGTTGTGTGGCATTTTTACACACAAAGCGCGTAGTGGCGCTTCGTTCACTTCTCTAGTCAAGTCTTATTTAGCGTTTTAACAAAATGATCAACGCTTGGGCAAGAAGTCGTTTGTGAAGGCCTTATCGACTTCCAAAGGTTTGCTGAGCAGCTTGCGTTCATACATCCAGTCCGAGTAGTTTTGCCATACCTCTGCTTTTTGTAAGCCCCATTGCGTGGCATCGTCCTGATAACGCGGGCTTAGCCATTTTTGGCTAGCAAGTACCAGTTTTTTGTCCAGCTCTGGCACAGCTTTAGTTAAGATATTCGCCGCTTCTTCTGGATGGGCGATAGTGTATTCATAGCCTTGTGCGGTAGCATCCATGAACGCTTTGACTAGGTCAGGATCATTTTTTATCGTCTGTTCATTGCTCACAATTACAGGTGTATAGTAATCGAGACTTTTGGAATAATCTTTTACATACAGCATATCCAAGGGCTCGCCTCGAAGCTCGGCCTCAATCCCGGTCCATGCGTAGAAAATCCAGGCAAAGTCAATATCCCGCTTCACGGCTGTAAAATAGTCTGCATTGCCCATATTGACGATTTTCACTTTGCTCACATCACCTTGGTCTGAATCCATGATGGATTTCATGACCGCTTCTTCTACAGGAGAACCCCAGCCGCCGTAGCTTTTACCCTCGAAATCTTTCGGGCTTTTAATTCCGCGGTCTACCGGAGCTGCGAAGCCAGAGGTGTTATGCTGAATCACCGCAGCGATGGATACGAGCGGTACGCCTTGGATGCGAGCCTGAGTGACGCCTTCTTGATAGCTGATACCAAAAGGTGCAGCATTCGAAGCAACCATTTGGTCGGCTCCTCCTGAACCTGGTTGAACGATTTGGACATTTAAGCCTGCTTTTTCGTAAAATCCTTTGTCCTTGGCGACATAGAGTCCCGTGTGATTCGTATTGGGTGTCCAGTCGAGCACGACTTTAACATCTTTGAGCCCCTTTGCCGAGGTAGACGTTGAAGTGTCGGCAGCAGGAACCTCCTTTTGAGATGTAGGGGGATTGCCGCCGCAAGCGGTCAGAGTCATAGCCATGAGCCACAGACTGATCAGACCCAGGCTTAACATTTTCATGCGCTTCATCGTTGTGTTCTCTCCTTTTTAATTACCCGTTATCCGTCCAATCAGACAGTTTATATTCCCCATTTTCACAAAAATCACATCTGCCGGAAGCAATCTTTCCAACAACTTTATCTTCAACAAAAAAAGCGTCCCGAGATTCCGGGACGCTTGCGCTTGTATATACCAAAGTAAGGGATGTCCTGTTTTAATAAAAGGCACATCTTGCTTAAGCATTCCTACGCTGGCATTACCCAGATCAGGTTGTAAGGGTCAGTGTCTTGGGACACACTCTCAGCCGGCCGATTCCAGCACCCCTGGCATTGTATGGTTTAATGGGTTCGTTTATTCGGGTTTACTACGACGATTATATGCCTTGAAAGCGGGTCTGTCCAGCTTTGAGGAAGCGCTCACGGTTCATTTGCCGAACGACAGGGTACACTTTTACTGTGAGCTTTGATCTGAAAATGAACATGAATCATTCAGATCTGTTTGGTCATGTTATTTTTAGAACAGCTACACTGTATGTTTAGGAGAGCTGGTGCCAAGTGGCATAGCCCTATAGAATTCTAATTCGTAAAAAGGAGTTGTTGTACTGTGGGTAAAACGGAGACACTGGATCGCAGTCAGCTGGAACAAGCCATTGTGAAGGCTTTGGATAACAACAAATTTTGCTCGTTAGGTACGGTAGAGGGCGGAAAGCCGAAAGTACGCTATATGGCCCTTTTTAACGATGGAATGAACATTCATCTGGCGACGGATCGCAAAACACATAAAGTGGATGAGCTAAAGGACAATCCGAATGCTTATTTGCTGCTGGGCTATGAAGTGGGTGGCACGAAGGAAGTCTTGGAAGTGGAGGCTACCGTCCAGATTACAGCTGATGAGGGGTTACGCAAACAAGTGTGGAATGATTCTCTGAAAAAATGGTTTTCCGGACCAGATGATCCCGATTATGTCATTTTAGACGTCAATCCAACTCGTATTGAGTACGTGGGTCAACAAACGGAGCGCCAGGTGTGGACGAAATAGAAACAATATAAACGGACAAGCCAGTAAATTTCCAATTTTTTTAGGAGATTTACTGGCTTTTTTTATAAGCAAAATAATTATTTTTTCATAAATATTTTAAGCAAATGACTACTCTTTTGTCTGGCGTTGGATTAAAATAGGAATGGTGGGTTCAAAGCTTACATATATGTGCAAAAGTATGTATATGAGGCATACACCTTAATGAGGAGGGGTATATTTTGTTATTTCGTAAAAATTGGTTTAGAGGGTTTACAGCAGCAGTTGTAGCTTGTAGCCTACTGGTGTTTTCAGCCGCTCCATCCTGGGCAGCTAGCAATTCTCGCGATAGCGCTACGGTGAATTTGCGGATCATGGAGACAACGGATATTCATGGAGCGCTCATGAATTATGATTATTATTCGGACAAAGAAACCAACGAATATGGCTTGATTAGGACAGCAAGCTTGATCCAACAAGCGCGTAGTGAAACAAGAAACAGCATGCTGTTCGATAACGGTGATTTGCTGCAGGGCAATCCATTAGACGATTATATGGCCCGCAACAAAACCTTTGAGAAAGAAGGCGGTGTTCATCCGGTCTATAAGATGATGAACTTGATGGACTATGATGCGGCTACTGTCGGCAACCACGAATTTAACTACGGTCTCGATTTTCTGGACAAATCGCTCAAGGGTGCTGATTTTCCTTACGTAAATGCGAACGTTTATGTTGATAAAGGGGGGCAAGCTACTAAAAATTATTTTACCCCTTATCAGATTCTTGATAAAACAGTAACAGATGAGAAAGGCGAAGAGCATACACTCAGAGTGGGTGTTATCGGTCTAGTAACACCTCAAATTATGCAGTGGGATGAAGCTAATTTGAAGGATAAGGTCGTTACAAAGGATATCGTGGAAACAGCCAAAAAGTTTATTCCACAAATGAAAACAGAAGGTGCTGACATTATTGTTGTGCTTGCACATACAGGCTATGAGGATGTGCCGCAAACACCAATGATGGAGAATGCCGTTAAGTATTTGAGCCAGGTGGACGGAATTAACGCGATTCTGTTTGGGCATGCTCATAAATCTTTCCCTGGCCCTGATTTTAAAGATATGAAGGGTGTAGATCTGGATAGAGGAACCATTAATGGCGTGCCGGCCGTGGAAGCTTCTTCATGGGGTAAGGATCTGGGGATTATTGACCTGAGCCTGGAAAAGAAGAAAGACGAGTGGAACGTAATCAACTCTCAGTCTCAAGTGCGTCCAGTTGTGAGTACTACCAATCAGTCTGTGCAGTTTACTCCTGAATTTAAACTGATTGATGCGATCAAAGAAGAGCATCAAGGAACGCTGGATTATGTTCGTCAACCTGTCGGAACAACGACTGCACCGATTACCAGCTATTTTGCATTAGTACAGGATGACCCGTCCATTCAAATTGTGACAAATGCACAGAAATGGTATGTTCAAAACCATCTTAAAAGAACCGAATACGAAAATCTCCCCGTATTATCGGCAGGCGCTCCATTCAAAGCCGGTGGTCGCAACGGTGCCGAGTATTATACCAACATTCCTGAAGGTACAATAGCGATTAAAAACGTGTCCGATCTGTATGTGTACCCGAACACGGTTCATGCTGTAGAAGTTACTGGTGCTGAAATTCAGGAGTGGCTGGAGTGGTCTGCGGGTCAGTTCAACCGCATTGATCCTAGCAAAACTGAGGAACAATCGCTGATTAACAAAGATTTCCCAACCTACAATTTTGATGTGATTGACGGTGTGAATTACCAGATTGATGTAACTCAGCCTGCACGATATGATGCCAAGGGAACTATTATTGATTCTTCAGCCCATCGTATCAAGGATCTGCAATACAACGGGAAGGCTATTGATCCTGCACAGAAATTTATTGTTGCGACCAATAACTATCGTGCTTCCTCCTCCAAACTGGCCAACCCAGATGGCAAACGTATTGTGATGGCAGCACCAGATGAAAGTCGCCAAGTCGTTGTTGATTATATCCGTACGAACGGAACGATTAATCCGTCAGCGGACGGCAACTGGTCTATTGCTCCTTTTGGTCAGGCCAAGGTTACTTTTGAGTCCTCTCCTGATGCCAAAGACGTGCTGGCCGGAAATCAACAAATTTCATACTTGAGCAGCGCGGCAGACGGGTTTGCCAAATACAGCTTGAAAGCTGGCGCTAAGCCTAGTGCAGCAACGACCTCTGTGAAGGAAGCTGCGGCACCTGCGAAAGCAACCGCGAAGCCAGCTGTCAAAACAACTAAACCTGCGGCTGCAAAACCGGCTAAAACAACGAAGCCAAAGGCGTCCAAGTAACTTGGGATTTTAGTCTCCACTCCATAACAGAATGAAGCAGTAAGTCTCTTTAAATAAGAGATTTGCTGCTTTTTTTGATGCCCAATACAACAGTACCGTGTTTATTATGAGTGTAAAAAAGGCTTTGTTTTTGTCGAATATGTACTTAAGTCCTAAGTTGTTGTTCGGAATAAGCTTATTTTTTGTCAAAACACGTAATTATATAGTACTTTTGTTCTAATTGTTTGTGATATAATGGTGAAAAAACCGGGAAATTGTTCCGAGGAGGACCATTATGACTTGCAGCAATTGCAGCATCATATTACCTATTAAGGATCAAGGATTGCTGAAAATTAGGCATTCTAGGGTGTCGCTTACTCCAGCATTAGAGGGCTTGGGTATGCTATCGGAACAAATGAAACCAGAATATTGGTGTGAGGATAACATCGTGTTTCGCTACGACAGCCGTTCACAGTTGGAACAGCTAGTTAACGGACTGGCTCGTCTGCCGCAGGAGTGCTTGGACCGAATGCAAGTTGTGGTGACTGGTTTGCAACATGTTGAGGGATTTGAGGACTGGCTTTTATTTAGTCAATTGCAAGCTCGACTGCAACATCCGGATCTGGTGAGTATTATTAAGAATCAAAACTTTACCAGCCATATGCAGCCTATTGTTGACTACAAGCTGAATATCATCGGCTTTGAGTTTTTGCTGCGTCCATCACAGCCCGATAAGTCTTTTCAGCCTTTCCGATTGTTTGAAGTTGCTCGTGAAGCTGGCTTGCATGCTCATTTGGATCGCTCGGCTCGTATTTCCGCCATTGAAAAAAGTGCGACATGCCTTCCGACGGGAATTAAACGATTTATTAACTTTCTCCCTTCAACCATTTATAATCCGGCTTATTGCTTGAATCACACCTTTGAGACAATTGATCGGTTATCCATGAATACGGAGGATTTTGTGTTTGAGGTCGTAGAGACGGAAGAAATAGACGACCTGAATTTTTTGCATCAAATCTTTGAACAATATCGTACACGGGGAGTTTCGGTGGCACTGGACGATGTAGGGGCAGGCTATTCTACGACAGAGCTTATGAATTGCCTCCAGCCCGATTATGTTAAAATTGACCGCAGTATAATTGATGGCTGTCACAGTAACAGTGATCAAAAACGCCAAATTACTGGGATAGTGGAATCGGCTTTTCGTTTTGGTGGTCAGGTGTTGGCTGAAGGTGTAGAGCAAATGGAGGATTTTGAATTTTGTCGTGATGCAGGTGTGTCGCTAGCTCAGGGTTATTTGTTTGGTAAGCCGGAGCCTACTCCACCATCCAATTTTATACTTAGTAGAGTAGTGTAATCTGAAATAGCGTATTCTATAAAGAAATCGACACAAATAACCCGACGATCTATGGTCACCGGGTTATTTGATATTTTTAGAACAATTACATCTTAATTATATTCTTTGCACTATTGAGGCGACCCATGTGTCCATCTAATGTTATTACGATTATAGTGTGATCACGTATAAACCCAGCGGAGTAGTCGCGCTACCTGCAACCATGAAGCTAAGAGAATAGCTCGACTGGCCAGGCGGGACGCGGATGTCAGTCAGTCGGCATACCTTGGTATTATCTTGTAGCAAGGGGATACCGTATACATGACCATCTACGCGTACAGACCCGGCGAATGCACCTCCACGTGGATTGGCGTAAATTCGTACGGTACGTACCTCACTACTGTGATTAACGATAGGAATGGTTGCGTTATATATTGTTCCGAATTGTCCGCGATTATCAAGCGCAGGCCCCAGCTCGCTGCGTTCCCCTGTAAACAGTAGATCGGCAGGAGTTTCGCCGTTCAGTTTCTTAGTGGCACATGCTCGGTAGTTGGCGCTTTCTCCTACTACATACTCCGGCATACGCGCATTTGTTTCAGAAAAGGACCATACGCCCCGTGGATGCGCCTGTGGAGGGGGTACAGGAGGGAGCGCATCCTCATGAATCTCGCGCAGATCAGTCTGCGTATCTTTGCTGACTACGGTGCGAATCACATAGTCCAGCGTACCGTGGCCTTCGGCATATTCTACCGTGAGGTCATAGACGAATCCGGCCAGTGATCCTTCGGGTAGCTCAAATTCCTCCAGCAAGGCGGTGCCTCTGCCGAATTTGTGACGGTCTACTGGCTTCAGACGTTTCATCGTACCCGCCAAACAGCTTTTGGCAATAGATTGCCCGACATCAATAATCCAGTTGCCATCCTCAGGTACAATCTCCAGGGCACGTTCAATATGGCGTACTTCCAGGCGGGCCGTGCTTTTATTCTCTATGGTGATCCCCAGTTTAACAGAGCTGCCGATTTTGTTATAATGCCAGCCGAAAATTCGGTGCTTGACTGTCCGGGTGGTGGTGTGAACCACATCATGCCACAAAGTGGCTTGCTCGGTAGGTACCGTCACGTGGGTAAGCGTCTCCGGGTTATCACTAAGCATCAGGCGGCGTGTTCCCCCCTCAGTGGCTGACTCCACATCCACATGGATGTTGGGCGGGATCACAGCAGTTTCCACAATCAGATCCTTTGGCTCCTTGGGTCGATGGTTCATATCAATTCCTCCCTAAATTCAAGAATGGCACCGCTTTGGGTTCAAGTATATGGGTAGTTCATAAATATAGGTAACGCCAAGTCCATGTATACAACCTGTTTTTCAAAAAAAATTAAAAAAAACATATCGTAGGCTATAGCAGCTCTGCTTGTGTACCTAAGCAAGCTTACAAGTCCCTCATTTTCCTACACCGACGATTCGCATACAGGTATTGCGTGTATGTTAAGAGCATAAGCTATTGGATGTACAGAGAAGATACAGGAGGGAAACATGCCTAAAAAAATATGGTGGAAGGAAGCTGTTGTTTATCAGATATACCCGATCAGTTTTCAGGATTCTGACGGAGACGGAAAAGGGGACCTGCGCGGCATTTTGTCTCGGCTGGATTATCTGTCTGAGCTGGGTATTGATGTGATCTGGATTTGCCCGATATATAAGTCGCCCAATCACGATAACGGATATGATATTAGCGATTATTATGCCATTATGGATGAGTTTGGAACGATGGAGGATTTTGATGAACTCCTTCATCAGGCGCATGAACGAGGTATCAAAATTATGATGGATTTGGTATTAAACCATACGTCGGATGAGCACCCGTGGTTCACGGAGTCACGCTCGTCCAAGGATAATCCGAAGCGGGACTACTACATATGGCGAACAGGCAAAAATGGCGGATATCCGAACAACTGGGAATCGTATTTCTCCGGTTCTGTATGGAAATATGACAAGCTTACAGACGAATATTACATGCATCTATATTCCGAGCATCAGCCGGATCTGAACTGGGAAAATGAAGAGATGGTGGGTGAACTCTATCGTATGGTGGAATGGTGGTTAAAAAAGGGAGTCGATGGCTTCCGCTTTGACGCCATTGCCCATATTGTCAAAGCCGAAGGACTGCCGGATGCGCATAATCCTGACAAACAAACCTTGGTGCGTGCCTATCAGCTCTTTTCCAACCTTGAACAGGTACATGTACTTCTACGGATGCTGAACGAAAAGGTACTGGAGCGTTATCCCTTAATGACGGTTGGTGAAACGTCCGGTTTAGGGCCAGAGCAGGCACTGGATTATGTGGGAGATCAGCGGCATGAGCTGAATATGGTGTTCCAGTTTGAGCACATGTTTATTGATGCCCAAGGGTTAGGAACGGAAAAATGGAAGTACAAGTCGTGGACGCTGGTGGAACTGAAAAAAATAATGAGTAGTTGGCAGACGGTGCTTCATCAGGAAGGATGGAATGCCAATTATCTGAACAATCATGATCAACCGCGGGCTCTCTCGCGTTTTGCGAATGATGGCCAGTACCGTGCGGAATCAGCTAAAATGCTGGCAACCTTCACACATATGCTTGAGGGTACGCCTTATATTTATCAGGGTGAGGAAATTGGAATGACGAATATTGCCTTCCCGTCGATTGATGATTACCGGGACGTAGAAACATTGAATTATTATGAGCAGCAACGAAAGGTCGGTGAGCCAGAGGAGCAGATTATGGCCGCGATCTGGCGAAAAAGTCGGGATAATGCACGCACTCCCATGCAGTGGAATGCCGGACCTGCAGCCGGATTTACCGATGGAGAGCCGTGGATGAAAATTAATGATAACTACACGCACATTAATGCAGAGGCGGAAAGAAATAATCCGAACTCGATTTATCACTATTATCGCAAGTTGATTGCTCTGCGCAAACAACATGAGGTCATAGTCTATGGCGAATACAAGCTGTTGTTGCCACTTGATACAGAACTGTATGTATTTGCGCGCATGCTGGGACAAGAGCGTTTGCTAGTCATTCTGAATTTTTTTGACCGTGATCCAGTGTTCCACTGGCCCGACGGTGAGGAGTTTCCTATCGCCAAGGCGGAGCTGCTTCTCTCCAACTATGAACCGGTAAAAGGAGAAAATTTGCACGCTTTGAAGCTGCGCCCTTATGAAGCTAGAGTGTATAAGCTAACCTTAAAATAAATGTTTGTCATCCTTAAGATGCTAAAAAGAAGGGGAGGCTCATAGAGGAGCCTCCCCTTCCTTAGCGTTGGACTACACAGTTACTGTTTCAGCCAATTCGCGTATTTTGGCGATAATCCGTTCTTCTTGATTTTCCCCCTCATTAGGGATAGATTCAGTCGCGTAGGCAGCCAGTTCAGCATGATGATGAATCATGATGGCATGGTGTGCCTCTTTGAACATTGGAATATCATTCGCATCATTACCAAAGGCGATAAATTGACGAGGCTGCACACCTAGCTTCTGAAGCGCGTTCCATTTATGGATATTCTGTGGGCTAATGTCCAGTACCTGTTCATTGCGGTGTTGATGAATGACCACACCCAGCGGTAGAAGCTTAGCAGCCAAGCCTTCCATATCGTCAGCAGTTAAAATGAGTATTTTTACAATAGATTTCAGGGCCGCCAAAGGCAGCTTTTGCGCCAACTTGCTAACATCCACATTGTTGAGTATGGGATGATCAGCTGGGCCTGTATACGCATAATCCCACTCACTGTCAATCAAGTAGGTAGCTTGGTGTTCCTCCAGCAGTGGGAGCAGAGCATTCTGTACTTCCGGAAGAAAGGACTCTACGTATTTTACACTGCCATTTTGGGAGATCATTGAGCCGTTACCGCCAATCAGGGTATAGTTGTGAAAGCGTTCAGGAAGTACAGGCAGCATGTCGCGGATTGGTCGTGCCGAGGCAAAAATGACTTCATGTCCCGCTTGAGTTAACTGTTCCAAACAGCCTGCAATCTTATCCGACACACACTGCCCCTTGAAGCAGATCGTCCCATCCAAATCAAACACAAAGTGCATAATAGATGTACCTCCAAAAAAGTGTTCTCCAAATCGTTTCTTACGTCATTATATCCATGACCTTCCTTATTCGTAAACTAAAAAGCCCGATTCACACTGTCTGCTAGAGCAGATGTGGATCGGGCTGATGACGGTATTAAGTCATTAAGTTAGAGCTATTTTTAGTGATAATGCTTAACTTTAAGGTCATCCAGGCTTTTGAACTCATATCCTTGCTTACGAGCCTCGTCAATGATCGAGCCAAGTGCCTCGGCATTATCCTTGGATACGGAATGGAGCAAAATGACCGCTCCAGGGTGGAGCTGCTGCATGACTTGGCG
Source organism: Paenibacillus sp. ALE2 (assembly GCF_054113385.1). Taxonomy (NCBI): domain Bacteria; kingdom Bacillati; phylum Bacillota; class Bacilli; order Caryophanales; family Paenibacillaceae; genus Paenibacillus; species Paenibacillus sp. ALE2. Next base: position 1,055,727 of record NZ_CM134213.1, on the reverse strand, counting down.
ATAGGCATAGTCCGTTCCTCGCTGAATATTCGTGTCCCAATCCTTGTAGGCTACCGACCAGAACACACTCGTATATCCGGCTTCTCGACAGGATGCCAATGCTTTTTCATTAAAAATGCCACGCGGTGGCCGGACATATTTCATTTCCTTTTGCCCGGTCAGCTCTGCAGATGCAGTTCGTACCCGATCCAGCTCAGATCGAATCTCTGCCGAAGAGATGGTGCTCATATCAGGATGGCTCCATGAATGGTTTCCGATAATATGGCCTTCACTCGCCATGCGGCGCATTAAATCCGGTTGGTCTTTTACAAAATGCCCAGTAACAAAGAAGGCGGCCGGAACCTTTTTCGCTTTCAATACATCCAGTACCTTGGGAGTATATCCATTTTCGTAACCGTTGTCGAAAGTAAGAAATAATTCTTTCTTAGTCGTATCCCCCAAAAAGATGCCGCCTTGTCTTTCAATCAGGTGCATAAAGCCTTCTTGTGCGATGGAGGGCAGCTCGCCGCCCTTGCTTTTTTTAAACCCAAAATGATACGGTTGTCCGTCCACAGCTTGGGTAGCTGATGCCGATTCTCCCATAACTGTGGACATTCCCATCATTGCAATGCATAGCCACAAGGTCAATATTCGCTTCATCTATGTTCCTCCGCTTCCGCCCCGGTTCGGGTAAGATGTGTATACTTCGGCATATTCCATACCATCTGCAATATCATGTTCATTTATGCAAAGAAAGAAATGCTTGCACCAAACTTAAAACACATATTGACATCAATATAAAATCGAAGTAGTATACTCTATAAAACTTACTAAAATACTCGGATTTAATTCGAGTATTCATGCCATAGGAAAGAAATCAACTCAGAGAGATCTTACATACTTGATGGAGCGGAAGGAGTTAGGAGCTATGATTGAACTTAGGAATGTATCCAAAACCTATGTAAGAAAAGGCTTAAGCATTCAAGCGTTAAAAAATATAAATATCACAGTAGATAAAGGAGATATCTTTGGTTTTATCGGATTTAGTGGTGCAGGGAAAAGTACGCTTATCCGTTTGGTCAATCGTCTGGAGAAAGTAACGACTGGTGAGGTTCTTGTCGAAGGGGAGAGCTTAAATGCCTATTCGACCTCCGGGCTGCGAAAAGTAAGGAAAAAGATCGGAATGATTTTTCAGCATTTTAATCTGCTGGAATCGAAAACAGTATTCGAAAACATTGCCATTCCATTGGTGTTGCTCAAGCGCAACAAGCGGGAAATTGAGAGGCGTGTAACAGAGTTGCTGGCATTCACAGGATTATCGGATAAGGCAAATAGCTATCCCAGCGAGCTTTCCGGCGGGCAAAAGCAGCGTGTCGGGATTGCGCGGGCGCTTGCGAGCAACCCGTCCATTTTGCTCTGTGATGAGGCAACCTCGGCACTTGATCCGCAGACCACGCAGTCTATTCTTGATTTGCTTCGCAAAATCAACAAGGAATACAAGATCACCATCTTGATCATTACCCATGAAATGTCGGTGATTCAGCGGATTTGCAATAAGGTGGCCGTCATGGAAAAGGGAGAAATCATTGAGCAGGGCAACGTGCTGGAGGTATTCGGACAGCCGAAGCATCCAACGACGCAAAGCTTTGTACGCACAGTTATTCATGATCAAGTGCCGGATAGTGTACTGCAAACGTTCGAGCAGCAAGAGTCGCAACGCATCTACAAGCTGGAATTTATCGGACAGGCAGCTTCCGACCCAGTGGTTCATGAATTGATTCGGAAGCACGATATCCATGTGAACATTTTGTTTGCCAACATGACGGAGATTCAAGAAACGACGATTGGCTATATGACACTTCAATTGCGCGGTGAGCAGCATGCCGTTCAGCAGGCTGTTGATTTTATCAAGAGCAAAGGAGTTCATATTCAGGAGGTGGAGAGTCTATGATGATTACAGGTACCACGATAACTTGGGATCAACTGTGGGAAGCTTTGTATGAATCCGTGCTCATGGTCAGCATATCATTATTTATTGGCGCTCTAATTGGTATCCCTATCGGTATTTTACTCGTCGTCACCCGTCCAGGCGGAATTTTGGAGAACAAATGGCTGTACAGTATTTTAAATCCGATCATTAACATTGTTCGTTCCTTACCGTTTATTATTTTGCTGATCGCGATCATTCCGTTAACCCGTCTGATTGTGCATACATCCATTGGGACCAGTGCGGCGATTGTCCCCTTAATTATTTATATAGCACCCTATATCGGTAGGCTGGTCGAAAATTCGCTGTTGGAGGTCAATCCGGGGATATTGGAGGCAGCAGATGCGATGGGAGCAACTCCGTTTCAGGTCATTCGATACTTTTTGCTGCCCGAGGCATTCAGTTCTCTGATTTTGTCGTTAACGACAGCCGCCATTGGACTGATTGGTGCAACGGCTATGGCTGGTGCGGTCGGCGGCGGCGGCATTGGTGATCTGGCGATAGCGTATGGCTATCAACGTTTTGATACGCTGGTTATGCTCATAACCGTCGTCATTCTAGTCGTGTTTGTACAAGGGGTTCAATCCTTGGGCAACCTGCTCTCTCGCAAAGCACGCAGGGGTTAATGAACAAAACGGATATTCACATATGTAGTTGGCATGTTAGGTTTTAGCATTATTCCATTATCCAAGAGCATCCTCGCTCACTATGAGCAAATTGCAAATATTTAGATTTCACCTCCTCATTTCTGATCAAGAACGCCCTATATCAATGGATAGGGCGTTCTTGTCATTTCTTATATTAGAACGGTCATAGTCATTTTCCACCGTCTCACCCATCCTCGCTAGTTCTGTCTAAATAACCATTCGCAGCAATAAATTAAATGAATACAAGCATATTAGGCCATGTGTAGTTAGCTCCAAGTCAAGCAATATTCTACGAAACACGTTGTATAGGCCTAATTGTTCAGAATCGGTTCAGTGGGGTTTCGTATAATTCTTTTAGCATAGTTCCTTGGTTGCATAAATCGTAGAACTAAACATGACTAAAGCCTTTGATATAACAGGATATATGCCAATAAATAGCGTCTAGGAGTGAAAATATTGAAACTTGTAAATCGAAATAAATGGATTGCATCTGCAATGGTGCTGGGGATTGCTTCAGGCTCCATTGTATCTCTGCCTTGGATGGGCGGCACCCAGACTGCTTATGCAGCGACAGCAGATACGCAAAGTGAAACTGGATTTGTAGCACAAGCTCGCACTTTGGGTTTGATGACAGGTGGTAATCAGGGCGATTTTATGGCACAAAAGAATTTGACCCGCGCCGAAGCGGCTAAAATTTTGTGCAGTCTGTTCCAGTTGGAAGTTAACAATCAGCCGCAAACTTCTTTTATGGACGTATCCTCGGATGCATGGGGTGCTCCCTATATTGAGGCTGTACGTGCAGCCGGGTATATGACAGGCAACGGAGAACTGTTCCGTCCGGGGGATGCCATTACCAAGGAAGAACTGATCGTTTCGCTAGTACGCGCAATGGACTTGCAGGATGCAGGTAATGCGGACGCACAGCAAAATGCAGTTCAGGTAGCTCGCAATTATGGTCTATTATCAGAGGATGCTTCTGCAACAGATTTGAAAAATCCGTTGAACCGGGAGAGTGGTGCCGAAGTATTTGTTAGCCTGTTGGATCATCCAGTAGGAGAAGTGAAATCAGAGGGCAATACGGTTCGAATCGGAAATATCCCTTACCAGCTGGAAGGATCTTTGCAAGGTTTGTTCGGTGAAAATAATAAAGCGGTATTAAAAGGGGCAAAAATCGATCTTAACCGTAATTTGCGTACACTCACAGGTGTAAATAAGCTGGAAATTAACGCAGACGGTGGCGTATTTGACGGTAAGGGTGTGTCTTTTGATGGGCGCCTAATCGTCAATGGTTCGGTAACCTTGAAAAACATGTCCTCCACAGGCGTATTAGAAATCAAAGGCTCAGGTACCCAGCCGGTATCAGCCATTTTGGAAAATACGACATGGTCTGGTGTTGAGCTTGGCTCTCAAGATGCACAATTGACAGCAACCGGGACGACAAAGATTGACAACTTGACGCTGAAAAATGATGCATCGATCGTGACCGAAGGTAATGCCGCGATTAGTCGTGTTTCATTGCAACAGGGACTTGGCAAGCTGTTGGTTAACGGTAGTATTGGTTTGCTGGATGCATCTCAATATGTGGGCGTTCCTTTTATTACGTTGGCTAAGGGAGCAGCAATCAGCCAGCTTAACCTGCCGGAACAAAAACAGCCACAGGATGTTATTATCAACTATAATGCGATGAAAGAAGCTGTTAGTCTCGTGAATGGTACGACGAAATCGTCCTCTACTGGAGCGGTTGTCACGGATACAGACAGCAAAGATAAGAAAAAACACAACAGTGACATTATCAGCGTAGACCGCAGTCGGCTGGAGACAGAAGTCCATGCAGCCAAAGAACTGCTGGAGCGTGCAGGCGAGGGTGGAACGGATCAAGCACTTTACCCAGCCGGAGCGAAGGAAAACCTGTCCATAGCCATCCATCAAGCTATGCTGGTACTAAACAATACAGCAGCTACACAAGTAGAAGTAGACCAAGCGCTCAGCACATTGAAACAGGACGTTTCTGTGTACACAGCCTCAGCCACAGAACCGGTGATTGGAACACAGGAATTAACTAGACTGATTCAGTTAGCTTCGACTACCCTTGAACAAAATCGAATGATTGGTGACGAATTTCCGCCTCTCTGGGATGACTCACTAAGTCAAGCGATTCGATTTGGCAACAATGTGTTGGAAGGGAATGCGCCTCAGAATATTGTGGATCGGGAAGTAGAAAGCTTGGGTCGAGTAATCAAGGTATACAAAGCATCAGTAAAACTCAGAGATACCTATCTGCATTTTCTCGATGTAACGGATCGTGTGGAGAATTTGAAAACGGACAAAGCGCGTTACAAGTCCATAGTGAGGGAAGGATCAAAAGTATATCTGAATCCATTATCTACAACTGAGCAGTTGGAGGAATGGACACAAAAAATAGAAGGTGCCACAGAATCATTCCTGGCACTGCAAGCAGCGGACTTCTCAGTGCTTAAAAATACTTTACAAGAAGCGCAGGTTATCTACGATCAGAGTGGTTCTCAAAATACTGAACTAGACAACCTCATTCAGGAATATACAGAGAAGATGCACACCGCTATGACGCAGCAGGATGTATTGAATTTGAACACGGAACTGAGTCAAAGGCTTGCGGAGTTCAACGCCCCAGAGCCTGCTACAGCTCGTGAAAAACTACAGCAGTTGGTTCAAGATGTTCAACTCAAGCTGCTGTCTAACCCTGTGGCTCGTAATTACTTGAATACGGAAATGCAGCTTTTAGATCAACAAACAATGCAAGCCCACTTTGCACTCATGTTTCCGCTTACTCCCGAGGAGCAATTGGTGATCTCTTATAACCAATTAAGTCAGGCTAAAGAGACCTATATTGAAAAATATAACGAGAAAAGGCTACAATTGAGACACGAAATCATTGAAATGCAGACATCGATCAATGAAGTTTTGTTGCAAAACTCAGGAGCGTTAAGCGCTGAAGCCCAACAAGCCCTGTCTTTTGCTTCAGAGCATGCCTCCATCTTCTTGGGGATGTCCAGCTTTGAATTGCAAGACGTTGTTCCCGTATACGAGGAGCTGCAACGGGTACAGAGCCAGTATGCTGCACCAATAGCAGTGGATACCATGTTGTTAAATTTCAACATAAGTATAGCTAATAATGAGGTTCAGACGTTCGGTCGTCATTATACCGAACAAGATAACGTAGAACTTCAAGGACAAATTAATCAGGCAAACCTTGTGCTTAATACTCCGTATATTACACAGCTGCAGGTAGATCAGGCTAACACAGATTTGATTACGGCGATTTCGAACTACCAATCCAAATGGATCGTAACTGATCTTGACATCCAAGAGCTCAAGAACATTGCGAACAATCTAATTACAGTAAATGGTACAGATCCTACGACGGTCTACTTTCACAGAGTAGTGGATGCATTCAATCGTCTGGACCCGTATTATCCTATGCCGGAAGTTAAGAAAAATTATATGAATCTGGAAGATGCGATTCAGGAGTATAAAGATTTTATAGACAGCCAGCAACAAAGTAGTGGTGGAGCAACGCCGCCAAGCGATAGCAGCGGAACAGGAAGCGGCGACAGCAGCGGTGGAGCAACGCCGCCGAGCGATAACAGCGGAACAGGAAGCGACGACAGCAGCGGTGGAGCAACGCCGTCGAGCGATAGCAGCGGAACAGGAAGCAGCGACAGCAATGGTGGAGCAACACCGCCAAGCGATAGCAGCGGAACAGGAAGCAGCGACAGCAATGGTGGAGCAACACCGCCAAGCGATAGCAGCGGAACAGGAAGCGGCGACGGTTCAGGATCGATTCCTGGCGGTGGCAATGATGACGGTTTGATTCCTTAATAGGAAAAGTTAGGAACTACAAGGATGTATAGAAGGGGACGATTCCGCACAGATTTTATCTGCGGCGGGCGTCCCTTTTTGTATGGACAACGCTTCTAATGTAGCTGGATAGAATAACCGATACAAAAAGATAGACGTTATTGAAAAGAGCGGGGGATTTATGAAAAAACAGGGTATTTTATTTTTTATTATACTTCTGCTTGCGGTTGCGTTGCCGGTGTATCCGTTAGTGTCGGGTGTATTATCCGGAAACAGTCATTGGAAAGCTCACAACGGTGTTATTGATTTGCGTAATTGGGACCCCGACAAGGAAGGCGCTGTACAGTTGGGAGGAGAGTGGGAGTTTTATCCTAATCAACTTTTGCAGCCTTCATCTTTTCAGGAAACGCGAGATCAGGATTGGGAAAATCGTGGAAACTCCTCCAAATTGGGATCAGGCACCGGATCTTCCGCCAAAATTGTGGATGTGCCTGGTAGATGGAATCAGTGGATGCCTGGGGGACAGGCGACTGGATATGGAACCTATCATGTTCGTGTACTGTTACCTGAAAAATTGGAAAATCTGTACGGCATCCATATGCAAAACATTCGCAACTCCAGCCGAGTATGGATTGACGGAGCAGAGGTGGGTGCGAGTGGTGTTCCCTCCGTTTCAGCCGACAAGGGCGAGCAGGGCAACGCCCCCTTTGTTGGATTTGCTGCAGTAGATGGACATTCGGCTGATATTACCGTGCATGTGGCTAATTACAGCTATTCCTCCGGCGGGATCATTTATCCGCTGCTGTTTGGGGATTATGCCAGTATTACGCATAGCCGGGAAGTAGCGATGGCGGAGGACACCGTACTAGTCGCAGGATTTTTTATCCCTACTGTATTTTTTATCATGCTGTACCTTTTACGTAAAAAAGAGAAGGCCTTGCTTTACTTAGCATGCTTTTGCGTCGCGGCACTATTTTACATTCTGACACATGGAGAGAAGCTGCTAGTCTGGGGCATGCCGTATTTACCTTATGAATGGATATTAAAAATACAGTCGTTCTCTTCAACGCTGTTCTATTATTTTTTAATCAGGTATGTTCATCTTTCGACGCAGATTGTTATGAATCGAATCGTGCTGCGACTCTATAGTATTACAACCGCACTGATGCTGGGTATGGGGCTATTGTTGCCTACACTGGTACTCTCATCCTTTGAAGCGTTTATCCTTCTTTTTGGTGTAGTCAGTGTGGGATATGTATTACTGATCCTAATTCGTGGACTTGTTCAACGTACGGACGATGCTGCACTGCTAGTCATTAGTATTATGAGCATTCTTATGATTGTGGTGACCAGTTTTGTGTATGTTCTGGGATGGGGAGATGTACGTGGGGTAACAGCCTATGAAATGCTCATATTCGTATTGGCTCAAACGCTGTTGCTGGCCAAACGTTTTGTATATTCGTTCATGGAGGTAGAGAACCTGTCACGACGGTTGCTAACCCTGGATGGGTTAAAGGACGAATTTCTGGCGAACACGTCACATGAGCTGCGCACTCCTCTACATGGAATTATTAATATTGCTCAATCCATGCTAGACCGCTATGGGACACAATTCAATGAGCCGCAAAAGCACAATTTGGCCTTGATTGCGAATGTAGGGCGCAGGCTTTCCTATTTGATTAACGATATTTTGGATTTTTCTAATTTGAAAAATGGAAGATTAGCCTTAAACCGCCGGCCTGTAAACGTACAAGCTGCAGTGAACTCTGTGCTGGAGGTATTGGGTCATTCGGTAGGTAAGAAAAAGCTCCAATTCGTCAAAGAATGGCCTAATTCGTTGCCTAAGGTGGATGCAGATGAACATCGCCTGAATCAGATCTTATACAATTTATTGGGGAATGCGATGAAGTTTACGGAGGAAGGCGAAATCGTAATCTCTGCCAAGACCAGGAACCGCGAAATGGAAATTAGTGTGAAGGATACCGGACCAGGTATTGCCCCAGACCATCTTTTGCACATATTTGAACCATTTAACCGAGGGGCGAATGCTGAGGACGAAGGATATAGTGGAACTGGGCTTGGGTTAGGCATAACCCGTCGTCTGGTGGAGCTGCATGGAGGCCATATCCGAGTAGAGTCCAGATTGGGTAAAGGTTCGACCTTTTATTTTACACTGCCCTTAGCGGAGACTGGTACGTCGGCACATGAAGCTCAAAAAAATGTTTTGTCTGAGGTTATATTGCAGCCTGGTGTGACCTCGAGTCAGGATGTGAATCCGCTTGAAGAAGATGGATTGGAGCAAGTAAGGAATGTTCCTTACAGAGTGCTGGCTGTAGATGATGATGAGGTTAACCTTCGGGTGTTGGAAGAGCTGTTATACACCACAGGTTGTAGTGTGGTGGCTGTGGAACATGCTGAGGAGGCGCTTCAGCTGCTGAATAGCCGTACCCGATTTGACCTGGTCATTACGGACTGGATGATGCCAGAAATGTCCGGTATTGAGCTGTGCCGACGGATTCGCGAACGGTATTCTCTCTCCGAACTACCCGTGTTGCTGCTGACGGCACGCGACCTGCCCGGCGATATCCGTGCAGGCTTCATGGCTGGAGCCAATGACTTTCTACGTAAGCCTGTTGATGCTGAGGAATTAAAGGCGCGTGTGCGCACCCTGCTGAACATGCGCCATTCGGCAGAGGAAGCGGTGCGTTCGGAAATGGCCTTTTTACAGGCACAAATCAAGCCGCACTTTCTGTACAATGCATTAAATGTCATTGTTTCGACCGTAGCGGTAGACCCGGACAAAGCAGCGGAGCTGCTCATGGAGCTGAGCCAGTATTTGCGGGGAAGCTTTGATTTTCAGAACAGGGAGAATACAGTTCCGCTATGCAAGGAACTGGAATTGGTAGAATCGTATGTGGCATTGGAAAAAGCACGTTTTGAAGAACGTTTGCAGGTGACTATAGAGGTAGGGAGGAACATCCGGTCGCTGATCCCGCCATTAAGCATTCAGCCCATTGTGGAAAATGCAATACGACATGGTGTAATGCAGCGGGCCACAGGTGGAACGGTGCGGGTGATTGTACAAGAGGCTGGAGCCGATTTTGTGGTCAGCGTGACCGATGACGGCGTAGGGATTCCGCCAGAGCGACTGCGACACTTACTGTCGGAGGAGCATGTATCCTCCAGTGTGGGGCTGCGTAATATCCATCGCCGTCTGATCCATATGTATGGAGAAGGATTGGAGATTGAAAGCAATCCTATGCAAGGGACGACAGTAAGCTTCCGTGTGCCGGAAATGACCTTATCTCGCCCTAGTGAATGAATAAAAAATACAGTGCATCTGCCGAAAAAAGCTAATGTCGCGCCCGAGTTTATACGATATATAAAATATAAGAAATTAAAAATCGGATGGTAAAGCAGACAGCTTGGTCATGGAGCAATGTAATGGATGGTTGCAGCAGGAAGGGAGCGCGGACACAGATGAAGGCGATATTGATTGATGATGAGAGGTCGGCACTAACCTACTTGGAACGGTTGCTGGAGGCGGACGGACGATTAACGGTCATGGGCAAATATACGTCTGCACAAGCTGGATTGGATCATCTGGCGGCAGAACGTGTGGATATTGTTTTTATAGATATCGGAATGCCGGAGATGAACGGACTGGAGGCCGCCGAGTGGATTCAACAGCTGGACTCGCATATTCATATCGTCTTTGTGACTGCGTACTCGGAATATGCTATTGAAGCATTCGAATTGCAAGCACTGGATTACTTGTTAAAACCTGTTCATGCCCGGCGGCTTAATAAAACGTTGGATCGGATTGTAGCCACGCTGGCAGATTCCCGTCCTTCCAGCTTGGTCGTCGCAGCAGAGCAATTACCCAAAGTACGTTGTTTTCAAAGGCTTGAAATTTTGGAGGATGGACAAGGAGCCGTGGGAGCAAAGCCATTCAAATGGCGTACATTAAAGTCGCAGGAGCTATTCTCCTTTTTACTACACCATGAAGGGGAATGGGTTAGCAAGGAGCAATTGCTGGATGCGCTGTGGCCCGAATATCATTTGGACAAGGCTGTTGTTCATCTACACACGTCCATTTACCAAATTCGCAAGGCGCTGAAAGAACGGATGCAAGATACGAAGCTGGAGTACAATCTGGATCGCTATCGTTTGAACCGTAATGGCTGGGTTACAGATGTGGAGCTATTCGAGCGGGGAATTTCCGAATGGGCGGCATCTGGCAGCGGCGGTACGCCGCGTATCGAGAGCCTGTTGGCCCTGTACCGTGGCAATTATCTGGAGGAGCACGATTACCCATGGGCGTATGCAAAAAGAGAAAAGCTGCGCAATATGTATCTGGCATGTGCTTCAGAACTGGCTAGAGAAGAGCTCCGTTCAGGTCGTGCCCGGCAGTCTGTCCAGCGCTTGCTCAACCTACAGCAGCGGGAACCTTATTCAGATGATATCTGCGGTTTGCTGCTGACTGCTTATGCCCAACTGGGAGAGTATATAGCTGCTCAAAAGCATTATGAAAGCTTCGTCAGCTTACTGGAAGATGAGTTGGGTATTGAGCCGCAGCAGGTGACACACCAGTTGTACGTACAATTGAAAACACAGACGCTACCTGCGTAGACTGTTGTACTGTTTCAGGTAGCCGCTCAAAAACCACTTCAAAAGGTACTTCATTTGAAGCGGTTTTTTTGTGTGGATAAAATCATTTTAATCGCCTCTTTTCGCTATGATCTGATATTCGCCGAGACCTGTTTTCTTCAGCGGCATATGCATATAGCATATCTCTTCACAGTTAGGCCATATTGAGAGGTTTATAAAGCCACGAAGACTTAAGGAGGCCATGGCATTGGGGAAAAGGAGACGAACTGGCTTTAAGGGCAAAAGAATTAGGGTGGATGTTAGACAATCTTCATCAGCTCACACAGGACAAGGCGGTAACCCCATTTCGATCAATGCTTCGGATGTTGGGGTAGTAAGAACAGATGTCAAAAATAAATAATCAGCTTGTGCAAAAGCTACATCCTCGACGTAAAAAGATCGCCGGGAACAAATTATCTAACTTGTTCCCGGCGATCTCGTTTTTTGCCATAGTCGGCAGGTGCTTTCATCAGCATCCGCGCCTACATAACTTATGCCTTTCTTCTCGTCTTCACACCACCATCTTAAGCAGGTTTTACTGACCGGGCAGGTGCTGCCTTCAGCACAGCGTATCCGTAGGGTGGAAGCTCGACATGCAGCCCCTCCGGTCCTACGGACCACTGGCTTTCGCCAAAGGCTACCTCCCATTCCTGCTCTGGAATAGACAGTTCAAAAGTGTGATGCTCATCGGAACGGTTGAATAGCACAAGCAGCACTTCTTCGTCGCTGCGGCGCTCATAGGCGAGTGAAGCACCTTCCGGCTGTGCCTCCAGGAAAGTGATGCTTCCTTGATCACGAAGGACAGGGTGTGCCTTGCGAAGAGCGATCAGCTCACGATAAAAGTCGAACAGCTCGTGGTCCTGCTTATCGGTGTCCCACTCCATGCACTGGCGGCAGCCTGGATCAGCATCTCCATCCAGACCGACCTCATCGCCGTAAAAAATGCAGGGCGCACCCATGTACGTGAACTGGAACAAAGCAGCCAGCCGCATCAGTCGCTTGTCGCCCCCGCACAGTGTCAACAGGCGCGGTGTATCATGACTATCCAGCAGATTGAAGGCAACCTCGGATGCCTGTTGTGGATAGCGGGCAAGCTGTCGCCCAATGGCAAAGGCAAAGCTCTGGGCATCGGTCACTTTTTTGACGAAAAAATCATTCACCGCATAGGTGAACGGATAATTCATCGTCGCGTCGAATTGGTCCCCCTGAAGCCATTCAGACGATTCATTCCACATTTCACCCAAAATATATGCATCTGGATTAGCCTGCTTGACCGTCGTACGGAATTCACGCCAAAAGGCGTGGTCCACCTCGTCTGCCACATCCAGTCGCCAGCCGTCAATACCAATCTCTTCAATCCAATGCTTTGCCACATTCAACAGGTATTCTTTTACCTCAGGATGTTCCGTGTTCAGCTTGGGCATCATCGGTTCCAGCCCGAATGTATCGTAGGTCGGTGTACCATCGACCACTTCCAGCGGAAAGCTATGGACATGGAACCAGTCCTTGTAAGGCGAGGCTTCGCCTTTTTCCAGTACGTCCACGAACGGTTTAAAGGTACGTCCTGAATGGTTGAACACCGCATCCAGCAGTACCCGGATTCCCCGCTCATGGCAGGCCTTGACCAGTTTTTTTAATATCTCCTTGTCCCCAAAGTGCGGATCTACCTCCATGTAATCCTCGGTATCGTATTTATGATTGGTCGTCGCCTTGAAGACAGGGGTCATATATATGGCGTTGATCCCTAGCTCGCTCAGATGATCCAGATGATCGAGAATCCCTTGTAGATCGCCACCGAAAAAATTGTCTCTTTGCGGTGTGCCACCCCAGTCCTCAGCACCTTCCGGGCTAATGGAGGGGTCGCCGTTGGCAAAGCGTTCCGGGAAAATCTGATAAAAAACAGCATCCTTCACCCATGCAGGTGGCTTCAATATATCAATCGGATTTAGAAACGGATATTGGAACAGACTGTCTGCATTTTGGGGTTCCTCGGTGGTGAAATCGTTCTCGTTCATCCAAATTCGTTCCTCGCCGTCTTCCAGCAAAAACCCATATTTCAGCCGACGGTGAGTAGGCTTTACAGTACATTCGTAGTAATCGAACCTGCCATCGGTGGCAAATTTAGACATCGGAATAAGCTGCCGAGTACGATCCCAGTCGTACTTATCTACGGTAAGAACGTGAACAGCAGTCAGGTCATTTTTCTTTGTACGGAGCCGTAAAATTATCGTTTCATCATCATAACCAAAAGCCCAATTACGTTTCGGGTGGTGGTATATCGCTTCCAGCAGCATCAGATAGGCCTCCTTGTTCACCTGCATTCAAATTTGAAATTGTGAAGCGTATGTCGTATAAGGTAGTTATTAACCTTTTTAAGTGGGTTATGTACCATAACTGCTATAATGCCCATTACATAAAAGAAAAACGATAAGTAGGTGTCTATTATGAAAACAAATGTGCTATACATCGAAGATGATCAAGATATTGGTGCTTGGACGCATCAGTATTTGGAAGAGAGGAATTACGCTGTAACCTGGCTTCGCAGTGGGGATGGAGCTGTGGAAGCAGCTCGCGCGTGCCGACTCGTGATTTTGGATGTGATGTTACCCGGCCTGGATGGGTTCACCATTGGGAAGCGGCTCAAGAAAGAGTACCCGGAGCTTCCCATCCTCATGTTGTCTGCCCGTACGTCCATTGATGATAAGTTACAAGGACTGGATTTTGCTGACGATTATGTGACAAAGCCCTTTCACCCCGACGAACTCATAGCACGTATGGAGATTTTGCTGCGGCGATCAGGAAGCGTGTCCGAAGAATCTCTACAACTGGGGCATCTGTCTGTGTTTCCTCCAGATAATCGTATTGTGAATCGTGATACCGGGGAGGAAATTACGCTAACAGGCAAGCAGTATCATATCTTTGCTTATTTGCTGCGGCATTTGGGCCAGATTATGACGAAGGAACAAATGTATGAGGCAGTCTGGGGAGATCCGTATATCGACGGAGACAAAACCTTAATGGTCCACATTCGGCACTTACGGGAAAAGCTGGAGATTGATCCTGCGGCACCCCGTATCATTGAGACGATCCGTGGTGTAGGTTATCGGGTGAAAGCATAATGAGCGGTATGCGTAAGAGGTGGGCATGGTGGCGTCGCAGCTCCCGTCCAGCCCAAAGAGGGCGGTTTCGTAATTCACTGTTGTTCCGCTATTTGGTCATTATTGTGTTGGCTATGATGCTGTTGCCCATTGTATTGCCTGTTACAACCTTGATATATAGCATACTGTTGAATTTGCAGACGGATATCAAGCCTAAGAATCCTTACTATCCCTCTACGACCCATACTGAACATAGCTGGCATCGAGAAGCTATAGACTTGAAGGGAGCTAATCCAGAGCAAATTTCAGCCCATCTGCGTAAAATACAGCAGGATATGTTCCCAGATTCACAAATATTTTGGGTCGATACCGCAGGGTTAACCAGACTGGAGCTACCGACACAACCTACCATTCCAAAACAATGGAGTGCGGCGCAAGCTATAGCTCTTATGAAGCAAGCCAGCTCTGAGGGGCCGTTTACGGTCGTGGCCTTTATTGGCGGGGGCAAGGATGATGTGAATCAGGGCTATATGGTATTAAAAGTGCCCCGTTCGTTCTTTGAACATCCGACTAGTGACAATGGCATGTTGATGTATTATCTCCTTTTTATTCTATTGGTTCTGGGGGCTTTTATATTCGTATCGCTTCTGTTTTTTGGAGGCATTAGGCGGAGGCTGTTGCAGCTTCAGGCCGCCATGTCGCAGCGAGGCGAGGATGGATTACCCATTCTCGTTGCTACCGGACGCCCGGATGAAATCGGCAAACTGGAAGAGTCGTTTAATCGGATGGTTGAGCAGTTGGCAGAGAGTCGAGGACGTGAGCGTCAGGAGGAGGAACTGCGGAAGAGACTAGTCGCCGATCTGTCACACGATATTCGAACACCACTTACGGTTGTGCGCAGCCATCTGTATACCCTGGATGCGGAAAATCTCAGCAGCAAAGGGAAACAGTCGATTACACTGATGGAAAATAAGTTAAAGGACCTTGGGAGTCTGATCGACAACTTGCTAACCTATAATTTGCTATCCAGTGGCAAATACACCATGAATAACGAGCCGCGTGATATCTTGCGGCTGGTGCGCGAGTGTGCAGCCAACTGGTACCCAGTGTGGGAAAAGGAAGGCTTTGAAGTGGATATCGACCTGCCTGAGCATAGTTTGGTATGGAATGTCGATGAGCAAGGCTTCTGCCGTCTGCTGGACAATCTTTTTCAAAATGTAGTTCGGCATGCCGCCTCCGGTCGATATATCGGTATTCAAGTACAGAAGGATAACGGAAGAGAGGCATTGGTCATCACAGATAAAGGCCCGGGAATGGAACAACAATCCAGTGAAAAAGGAGCTGGAATTGGCCTGGCGATTACAGAGCTTTTGGCGCGCGAAATGAATTTGGAGAGGGAGATTTCTAGTTCATCAGCCGGGACACAAATCCGTTTTTTAAACAAAACTTAAACTCAGAGTTCCCTTGGCTTTAAACTTGGCACGTTACGATAGGTGTCGAGGTGAGGAACTTGAACGAAACAATTATTGAAACGAACAGTCTCAGCAAAATATACAAAGGCCGCGCCGCGGTTAATCAGCTGGACCTGAAAATAGCACGGGGAGATATTTACGGATTTCTCGGTCCCAATGGAGCAGGGAAAACGACAACAATCCGCATGCTGCTTGGGCTTATTCGCCCAACTCGAGGAACGATCCGTATATTCGGCAAAGATATCCGCAGACATAGACTCGATATTTTGCGTAAAGTCGGTTCGTTGGTAGAGTATCCTTCATATTATGGTCATTTGAACGCCATCGAAAATCTGGAGGCTATCCGTCGTATTTTGAATGTACCGAAAGAGAACATTGCGGAAGTATTGGAGGTCGTTCGGTTGACCAAGCACGCCAAACGCCCGGTTAAAGGCTACTCGCTGGGCATGAAGCAGAGACTTGGTATCGCAGCAGCCCTGCTCGGCAATCCCGAAGTGCTAATTCTGGACGAGCCCACGAATGGCTTGGACCCCGAGGGCATTCAGGAAATGCGCGAATTGATACAGGCGATGCCCAAGCAGCGGGGGATCACTGTACTGGTATCCAGCCATCTGCTGAGCGAGGTAGAGCATATGGCGAATACCGTCGGCATTATCCGTGAAGGACAGCTGGTCTTCCAAAATACAATTCACAATCTCCGTCAAGAGTCCGCAGGGGGGATTCGGATCGTAGTATCGGAGCCGGAAGCAGCCCAATTCATTGCACGTGAGCAGGGCTACCATTCAGTGATGAACGGGGCAGCGCTGGATTTTGACAACATGAATGACGCGGCTGTTGCGCTGCTGGTCAGAAGATTGGTCGAAAATACACATGCTGTATATCGTGTGGAGGAACGCCGCAAATCGCTGGAGGATATGTTCATGCAGGTGGTGGGCAAAGGAGGGGGCTCCCTATGATGCTGCGAGCGCTGACAGCGGATCTGCTCAAAGCACGCAGAAAGGGAATCTGGTTCCTGGTATTCCTCGGTCCTCTTGGACTGGTGGCCATGCAGGGACTGAATTTCGGACTCCGCTATGACTATCTGATTCCACGATATAAGGGTCGCTTATGGGAAAGCTTGATGGATAACATCGCGTTGTTTGTCCCCCTTGCGCTAGTGCTTGGAGCTACGATGGTCGCTTCCATGTTGGTGAATGTGGAGCATACATCTAACTCCTGGAAGCAGCTGCTGGCTTTGCCTATTTCCAAATTTAGTGTTTATATGGCAAAGCTAACATTAGCCATTGGAATGCTGTGCGTGTCCTGCCTACTTTTGACGATTGGGACTTGGACATTAGGAATGCTTCTTGGCTTTGGGGGAGAGCCTGCACCAATAGGGGAGCTACTGCGGCTCGGATTTTGGCCCTTGGGCGGCACGCTGCCTATACTCGTATTGTTGTTGTGGCTAACGGTCACGTTCCATAATCAAGCGCTACCTGTAACACTGGGCATTACGTTAGGCATTGGGAGCTTGTTTGCTTCCCAGTTGTCCGAATGGTTTCCGCTGGCTTGGCCGCAATTCGCATGGGTTGCGCCACAAGCGTGGATATTTGCGTCCATCGGATGCGGAACAGGTGCAATTCTCAGCCTGCTGACCGCAGCTCATTTTAGTCGAAAGGATGTGGCGTAATGCTTGGAGGATACGTGCGGCTACTTTCTGTCGAACGCATGAAAATAGCAAAATCGCCCGTCTGGCTGCTCGCGCTCGTCAGTCCAGCGATTGCCGTCCTGATTGGTTTGCTGGCGAATCCGGGAGGAAACTGGCTGTTGCTGCTGGCTGCTATGCTTACAATACATGCAATGCTGTTCCTGCCGATGCTGACCGCCGTGTTTGGGTCTCTTGTCTGTCGTTTTGAGCATGGGGGTGGCGGCTGGAAGCAACTGATGTCGTTGCCGTTGTCTCGCACGGGGTTGTACGCAGCCAAGCTGACCATCATCATGGCTATGGTCGGACTGACTCAGCTGCTGTTTGGAGGAGCGCTGCTGGGTGTTGGAGCTGTGCAGGGGATGAACGGACCGATCCCTTGGGCCGTGATCGCCCAAAGCCTGCTTGCAGGCTGGGTTGCTTGTCTGCCGCTGGCTGCCCTGCAGCTGATGGTGTCCTTTTTGTGGTCTAGCTTTGCTGCACCGCTTGCTTTGAATTTCGTCTTCACCGTGCCCAATATGCTGGTCGCCAACTCTCAGACCTATGGTCCATACTATCCATGGACACAGCCTCTATTGGCGATGATGCCGAGTGGGGGAGATAATTTCGGGGCGTTCATGGTGCCAACAGATACACTGTTGATGGTGGTACTGGGTAGCTTTGTCGTGTTTGCGTTTGCTGGCCTGATGATATTTCGTTATAAAGAGATATAAGACGAAATGTGGAAACTGCAAAAGCTCCTTATCCTAAAAAGAGGGTAAGGAGCTTTTTTGCTGTGCTGCAGGTTCGTGTTCTGAATAAGACACTTACTCTATGGCTTACACTAAGCCTGAAATAGCACGAATATTATCGCTGATCAGGCGGCAAGAGGCGTCAAACTTGGCTTGTTCTTCTGGACTCAGCTCAAGCTCGATGACCTCCTGAACTCCTCTACTGCCGATGATTGCTGGAACGCCCGTGCAGACATCAGTGTGTCCGTACTCGC
Source organism: Paenibacillus sp. ALE2 (assembly GCF_054113385.1). Lineage (NCBI taxonomy): Bacteria > Bacillati > Bacillota > Bacilli > Caryophanales > Paenibacillaceae > Paenibacillus > Paenibacillus sp. ALE2. The sequence continues at coordinate 1,037,388 of NZ_CM134213.1, read as the reverse complement.
CGTCCAATACGGCAGAGATCGCTATAATTTTACCATCGTCATTCAAAATGGAACGGGTAATGTACGCCAGCGCATTGGCAATACCAAAATAAGTGGCACCTTTGCGGGTGAAAATCTCCCAACCGGCATCCCTTGTTTTACGGGCGATGTCATCCAGATCAACGTGTCTGAATCGTTCCTTATGCTGACGCAAAATGTGCAAGAGCGGCTTGCCGCCAATCGTAACGTGCGACCAGGCCACGAATTGGGATTCGCCATGCTCGCCCAAGGCATACCCCTGTACACTGCGTGGATCTATGGAAAACACCTCAGAAAGCAACGTCTTGAGCCGGGATGAGTCGATAGAGGTGCCCGTGCCGATCACCTTGTTGCGCGGCAGACCAGATATACTCTGCACCAGATAAGTAACAATGTCGACAGGATTAGCGGCAATAACGAAAATACCGTCGAAACCGCCCTCCATAATAGCTGTTACAATCTCTCTGGTGATATGCACGGCATCGTCCAATACAGATAGGCGGTCTTGACCCGGTTTAGGATTGGACCCAGCCGTTATAATCACAACATCCATATCTGTGCAGTCTGCATATGTGCCTGCACGGACCTTGGTGCGTGTAGACGTAAAATCCATACAATGGGACAGATCCAGTGCATGGGCCAAAGCCCGGTCATACGTGCGGTCAATCATCATGATTTCGTCACAAATGGACTGATTGACCATTGAGTAGGCACAGCTCGAACCGACCATTCCCGCGCCGACAATCGCTACTTTCCTTGCCTTCCCCTTCATTTATGTTTCCTCCTCGTTCCAACGAACGTTAATATGCTACAAATTATGCCTGAAATCCATTTTACGTTACATAACATAACATATTGCTGATCTTTTGAAAATATCCATTTTTTTGTCCTCATTCCGATAAATTAAAAAAGAACGGTGAATAGGGGGAGCAATTTAGGATTAATCAAAGAATAAGTGTAGATTACCCATATTCTTTTATTGGAAGACAGGATGTAAGTTATCTATTTATTTATAAGTGGTTTCCGTATAAATCATAACATGAGCCATATCCATGGAAGAAAAGTTTACGTAACAATATTGGGAGTATCACATTTATGTGACGTTTCTTAACGAGTCTCAAGAGTATACAGTGCAGGAGCATTCTTAGCGATGTCGCTTCTTGTATGTTTTTAAATTATTCGTTTATGACAAAGGTTCTTAGCAGTCTGCAATATTAGAACTATTTTGCCAAAGGATTTCCAATGGTTTCCGCGAATCCTACATATACAAGCTTTTTCTTTCCATACCATCCGGGGAGGTAATGATTAAATGGAAGAAAGCAAGTCGACGACGGAAGCAGCAAAGCAACTGGGAATCGGGGCGAGTACCCTTCGTAAATATGCAGCGGCGCTGGAGGAACAGGGATATGTGTTTCAACGTTCCACTAATCAGTCAAGAATGTTCAGTGCAGAGGATGTTGAGTGCTTGAAGGTGATGCGGAGGGCGTTGCGTGAGCAGCATATGACAATGGAGCAATCCGTTCAGGTGGTACTTGAGAGAATAACCGCTCCTTTCCAATTGGAGGATGAAGAATTCCGCTTGCCACCCATCTCGGATGCTGAGTCACTGACTGCAACCTGGCAAGAAATAATGGCGGCGGCTGAGGGTAGAGAAGAGGCGGTCATGCAGGAGCAAGCTGCTGCTACGGTTGAGCTGACAGAGATACAGGATGAAATGAATGTTCAGGAGCTACCAGAGGAGCCCATGCAGTCGCAGGAACAGTTCCAAACTTTGACCCCAACCATGGAGTATAGATTGGAGCAAGCACCTGTATCCGTACAAACGCAGGAGTCCATAGAGCCACAAGAACTGGCGCAGATGCAGGATATGGTGCAAACCGCTTTGTTGGAAATGCGGAGCCGTTTGGAGGAACTGGAAGCAGAGCACAGCCGTTTGGTGGAGAAGAATGTTAGCTTATCTAACCAACTAGAGGACCATAAACGTTGGATGAAAGAAAGGGTCGAGGAAGAACGGGATCGGCAGTTAATCACTAATCTACGTACCTATCAGGGCCGGCAACGCAAAACGCGCAGTTCGCTGTTGTCCTGGCTCGGTCTGACACCACGTAGCCGCAGAGAGGCATAACGATCATTATCTTGTCTAATAAGACCATCAGACCTACCCGGCTCTGATGGTCTTTTGGCGTGGATGATATAATAACGGAATACAAGAATACGAGGACAAGTCGCATAGGAAACGTGGCTGCGGCATGTATAGGAAAGGATCTAAGTATGTTTGCTTGGTTGAGGAACATTTATGAATCATGGATAGATTATCCCAAACAGCCTGGTGATTTGCTGAGCGGACGTTATTGTGTTCGTTCGCTTTTAGGCATGGGTAGCTATGGTCTAACCTACCTTTGTCTGGATCGGCACAGCGGACAGGAGGTGGCGGTAAAACTGCCCAGACCGAGCAAACGAGCGCAGGCAGTTCAACTATTGCAGCGCGAGGCTCACATTATGCGAAAGATGGAGCACCCTTTTATTCCAAAGTTGCTTGAAATTGACCAACATTCGGACGGAATGTATATGGTCATGGAATACGTCTGCGGTATGACCTTGGAAGAGCTTATCTTTGAACAGGAGCGTTCCTTTACGGAACAGGAATGTATCGTCTACATTTTAGAGTTAATGGAGCGAGTTCTGCATGTGCATGAACGGGGATACATCCATCGCGATATCCGTATTCCTAACGTAATTCACCGCGAAGGGAAGCCGTACCTAATCGACTTTGGGCTTGCTTTGGCCGTGGGAGAACGACAGGAGGATGTATTCACCGAAGCCATGCTGGAAAAGCGCGCACCTGAGCGACAAGATGTCGCCTTCTACAGCGATTTGTATGATGTCGGGCACTTCATGCTTTTTATGCTGTATAGCAGTTATGAGCCTCAGCCGGATCAACCCCCTGGAAGCTGGCAGGAAGAATTAATGCTGAGTCAACCTGTGCGTCATATACTGGAGCGGCTTTTTCAAATTCGTCCACGTTATGAACATAGTCGACAGTTTATGCAGGAGTTGGAGGAAGCATTATTGCAGTTAGAGGTTAATCCATAACTTTAATCCCTAAAAATAAACAGGCATTCGCCGCAAAAATGGGGGAATGCCCCTTACGCATTTGACTAGGTCTACATACAATGATCCTGAAATGAGCGAAGGGAGTGTTGTAAATGAGTCATATGTGTGGAGTAGGCGGTATGGGTTGCGGCGTAGGAGCCTGGACCTCTGTAGGAGCGATTCTGGTACTGTTTATTTTGTTGGTGATTATCTCTAAAACCCTATTTCTGTAATTTCGGTTATAGCCGATTTCCTGTAAAATGCACTGATGTTGCTCTGCGTAACGAAGGGCGCACAACAATAAAGCGAAGGCCCTTGATGAGAAGGGGCTTCGCTTTATAAGCTTAAGGAGCCTGTGGCTTGCTTCTTGTTTTACGTTGTACTCCGCCACTGCTTTTTGTTGTGTGGCTAGGAACTGGAGTAGTGACGGCGTTTATCCTTATAATATCGGTGACCGTTATGGCTGTTCTTGTATCCGTCTGATGAAGAATGGCGTCTACGGTCGTAATAACGATCTGAGCTGCTGTATCGCCGCTTATGGGAATGAGAGGTGGAATGTAGCAGGCGGTGCAGTAATTTTTTGAGCATCGTCTAATCCTCCTTCTTATCCTATCCAACTGAGTATAGACAGGTCTTATAAAACGATAATACGCAACAACATTAGAACAGGTTCCGCTAATTTAAGATTGTAGGGACTTGACCTGAAATTCTGCAATATCCTTGAACTCTTCTTCAAATTTACGTGAAATGCGAATATAGATCGGCAGTAAATCGCGATAGATATCTACATGCTCTGCCGCAGGTTTATGCTGATGAGTGGTGCCGATCATACCGGATACTGCATCTAGCGAATCAATTCGCCCTAACGCGTACAAGCCTAGAATAGCTGCGCCTAGACATGAGCTTTCCAGACTTTCGGGGATAATGACTTCCTGATCAAAAATATCCGCCATGAGCTGTCTCCACAGCTCCGAGCGTGCAAATCCACCCGTGGCGTGAATGACAGACGGTCTGTCGATGACTTCCTCCATAGCGAGCATGACTGTATACAGATTGAACAGTACACCTTCCAGTGCGGCGCGAATCATATGCTCTTTTTTGTGCCGCAGGGACAGGCCGAAGAAGGAGCCACGCGCATTTGGGTCCCACAGAGGAGCGCGTTCGCCAGATAGATACGGAAGGAAAAGCAGACCGTCCGAGCCTGGACGCACCTGCTCTGCGATTTGGGTCAGCACATGATACGGATCAATTCCTAAGCGTTTGGCAGTTTCCACCTCAGAGGCTGCAAATTCATCCCGTATCCAGCGGAATACGATACCGCCGTTGTTCACCGGGCCGCCGATGACCCACAGCTTTTCGGTCAAGGCATAACAGAAAAAGCGCCCTTTCGCATCGGTGAGAGGCTTATCAACTACAGTACGGATGGCTCCGCTGGTGCCGATGGTAACAGCGACAACTCCAGGTTTGATTGCATTCACACCGAGGTTGGACAAGACACCGTCACTGGCCCCGATCACAAAAGGGGTCGTCTCCAGCAGGCCCATGTCATGTGCATAGGCTGCGTCCAGTCCTTTTAGCACATGAGTTGTCGGTACCAGCTCGGACAGCTGCTCCTTCGTCACACCTGCAATAGTGAGCGCTTCCTCGTCCCAATCCAGCTGCTTCAAATTCATGAGTCCGGTAGCAGAGGCGATCGAGTGATCCACGACATATTGGTGGAATAACCGGGCAAAGATATATTCCTTTATAGAAATGAACTTGTACGTCTGGGCCGCTACATCCGGTAAATCTCGTGTAATCCACATCAGTTTTGTCAGCGGTGACATGGGGTGAATGGGCGTTCCCGTGCGTAAGTAAATATCGTGTCCATTGTATTTATGTTTGAGCGCTTCAGCCCATTTGGCACTACGATTATCTGCCCACGTGATGGAGGCGGTCAGTGGTTTACCGTTCTTGTCCACCGCCAGTACGCTGTGCATAGCCGAACTAAAGGAGACGAACAGCACATGTTCGGCGGGTACTCCGCTTTGTGTCATGACCTCTTGCACCGTCTCTACGACAGCTTTGAGAATATCTTCAGGGTCCTGTTCTGCCGCATCTGGCTCAGGTGTATGGAGTGGATAGCCCACATGATGCTGCGCGGCAATATTGCCGTTTTCTTCAAAAAGCACTGCCTTGGTACTGGTCGTGCCAATATCGACGCCGATCATATATCGGGTTTCAGTCATATTCATTCTCCCCTTCACTTACCTTATTAGCTATTATCGTTAAATTAACACATCCAGCAGTATAATCAAACCGAATGCGACTAGGGAGAGGATGGTTCCATAACATTCAAAGAGTAAAGGTGCTAATATGTATAGTTAATTGTATACTTGTCGACAATTTAGTCTGAAAAGAGAACCGCGTCAGTTGGAGTGGGCATAAAGACGCGATACAATTGGCTCTTTGTCGGGTATGTTCCGGCTAGGATAATGTCTTTCTATAGGAGGACAAAACACTATCGTTAACCGCGTTGCGAGTGTCTCGGTAATGTTCCTCAATGAGTCGGGATAATTCTTGATCATTTCCTTGTTTTAAAGCATTTGCAAAGGTGCGGTGCTTGTGAATCGTGACTTGAGATTCTTCGATGTTAGACGCAAAACGTTGTTCTGTCGCAGCCAGCATAACCGTCAGGATCAACTGTCTCATACCATTCCAGGTATGGAGAATACGGGTATGGCCTGCTTCCAGAACCAGAGCTTCATGAAAATTAAAATCCTGAAGTGAAAATTCAGCGATATCTCTGTGCTTGAGAGCGACTTCCATTTTGTCGATCATCTGATTTAAAGTGTTTACCAATATGGTATTATCCCTATGTACATACCTTTGAACAACAAAATGCTCAATCAGCATTCGTACGTCGAATAGCTCCTCCATATCATCGGGTGTCATGCCGATCACAACCGCCCCCATGCGCTCCAAGCGGATAAGTCCTTCGCTTGAGAGCACTTTCATGGCTTCACGCACAGGAGAACGGCTGGTACCAAAATCGGTAGCAATCTGATTTTCAGATAGAACAGTGCCGGGTGTCTGCATACCACGTATAATCTGAAGTCGGAGTTCACAAGCAATCCTCTCTCCAAGCGATGCGCCCTGTAACCAGGTTGTTGGATATTTCATAGAATACTCCTATCTTGCAAATAATTTTGCATACTTGTATACAAATTATGGAGTATTATAAACCCCGTTTAAGCCCTTGTAAACGGTATCAATTGACATCGGTTCCATTTCACTGCTTTTAGCGTTACAATAGAAGCAGAAAAAAAGAAGCAGTGAAAAGTGGAATGAACATGGATAAGAAGGAGAACATTTAATGATTATCATTAAAACCAAAGAACAAATTGAAAATATGAAAAAAGCCGGCGAAATTTTGGCTGCTTGCCACCGGGAAATTGCTAAAATGATTAAGCCAGGTATTACGACACTGGAAATTGACGCCTTTGCAGAATCATTTATGAAGAAGCACGGCGCAACGCCGGAGCAAAAGGGTTATAACGGCTACCAGTTTGCAACTTGTGGTTCCCCTAATGATGTGATTTGCCACGGCTTTCCGAACAAAACACCATTGAAGGACGGCGACATCGTGACGATCGACATGGTTGTGAACCTGAATGGCTGGCTGGCAGATTCCGCTTGGTCGTATGCGGTGGGGAATGTGTCTGAGCAGGCCCAAAAGCTGTTGGACGTTACCAAAGAGTCTCTGTATAAAGGGATTGAGCAAGCTGTTGTTGGTAATCGGATCGGGGATATTTCCCATGCGATCCAAACTTACGCGGAAGTGGAAGGCTTCTCGGTCGTACGCGAATTTATTGGGCATGGCATCGGGGAAGAAATGCATGAGCAACCGCAGGTTCCGCATTACGGACCTCCGCACCGTGGACCACGCTTGAAAGAGGGCATGGTTATTACAATTGAGCCGATGCTTAACACAGGCACATACCGCAGTAAGATTGATGCGGACGGTTGGACCGCACGTACGTTGGACGGTGGTTTGTCGGCACAATACGAGCATACGCTGGCAATTACAGCAGACGGTCCTATCATCTTGACCCAGCAATAAAAGCAGGCATCCATCAGTAACCTACAGACTAGCGAATTAAATGAGTTAGACCTATTACAGAAAAGAGGCTGTCCAGAGGACAGTCTCTTTTGCCGCGTGCATTCTAAAAAGAATTTTCTGACGCGGATTTGATTCTGTTAATGGCCCCATATCCCCGTTTCTGCATGTAGTGAGG
>NZ_CM134213.1:842500-1025000 GCF_054113385.1 Paenibacillus sp. ALE2 | reverse complement strand
CACAGGTCTGTGCGAAGCCGCAAGGCGAAGTATACGGGCTGACGCCTGCCCGGTGCTGGAAGGTTAAGGGGAGTGGTAAGCCTTCGGGCGAAGCTATGAACCGAAGCCCCAGTAAACGGCGGCCGTAACTATAACGGTCCTAAGGTAGCGAAATTCCTTGTCAGGTAAATTCTGACCCGCACGAATGGCGTAACGACTTGGGCGCTGTCTCAACGAGAGATCCGGTGAAATTTTAATACCTGTGAAGATGCAGGTTACCCGCGACAAGACGGAAAGACCCCATGGAGCTTTACTGCAGCTTGATATTGAATTTGGGTACGATCTGTACAGGATAGGTGGGAGCCGTTGAATCTTGAGCGCCAGCTTGAGAGGAGGCATCCTTGGGATACCACCCTGATCGTATCTAGGTTCTAACTTGGTACCGTGATCCGGTACGAGGACAGTGTCAGGTGGGCAGTTTGACTGGGGCGGTCGCCTCCTAAAGAGTAACGGAGGCGCCCCAAGGTTCCCTCAGAATGGTTGGAAATCATTCGAAGAGTGCAAAGGCAGAAGGGAGCTTGACTGCGAGACCTACAAGTCGAGCAGGGACGAAAGTCGGGCTTAGTGATCCGGTGGTACCGCATGGAAGGGCCATCGCTCAACGGATAAAAGCTACCCTGGGGATAACAGGCTTATCTCCCCCAAGAGTCCACATCGACGGGGAGGTTTGGCACCTCGATGTCGGCTCATCGCATCCTGGGGCTGAAGTAGGTCCCAAGGGTTGGGCTGTTCGCCCATTAAAGCGGTACGCGAGCTGGGTTCAGAACGTCGTGAGACAGTTCGGTCCCTATCTGTCGTGGGCGTAGGAAATTTGAGAGGAGCTGTCCTTAGTACGAGAGGACCGGGATGGACGTACCGCTGGTGTACCAGTTGTTCCGCCAGGAGCACCGCTGGGTAGCTATGTACGGAAGGGATAAGCGCTGAAAGCATCTAAGCGTGAAGCCCCCCTCAAGATGAGATTTCCCAGTATGTAAGACCCCTTGAAGACGACGAGGTAGATAGGTTGGGGGTGGAAGTGCAGTAATGCATGGAGCTGACCAATACTAATCGGTCGAGGGCTTATCCTAAAGATAAGGCGCAATGAAGTTTCGGATCCAGTTTTCAGGGTGTAACCTTGAAGGTATGTAGAAGTACATACGACAAGCGTATGGCTATTTATTCACACAATTTGTGATGAACCGAATAACCTTACGGAAGAATTTGCGAGGCAAATTCATGTTTGGTGGCGATAGCGGAGGGGTTCCACACGTACCCATCCCGAACACGACCGTTAAGCCCTCCAGCGCCGATGGTACTTGGACCGCAGGGTCCTGGGAGAGTAGGACGCCGCCAAGCATAAGCCCCTTCTCTGGGGATTTTTTTTCGCCTGTAAGACTGACCTCTACATAGTCAGAATTAATTGTTATTTCTAAGATGGGGCTATAGCTCAGCTGGGAGAGCGCCTGCCTTGCACGCAGGAGGTCAGGGGTTCGATCCCCCTTGGCTCCACCAATATTCCCTGATAGCTCAGTTGGTAGAGCACTCGACTGTTAATCGAGTTGTCACAGGTTCGAGTCCTGTTCGGGGAGCCATATGGAGAGGTGTCCGAGTTGGCCGAAGGAGCACGATTGGAAATCGTGTAGGCGCCAAAAGCGTCTCGAGGGTTCGAATCCCTCTCTCTCCGCCAGCTCTTATAATAGATATGTGGCCCGTTGGTCAAGGGGTTAAGACACCTCCCTTTCACGGAGGTAACAGGGGTTCGAATCCCCTACGGGTCATAGTAGTATGGAGGCTTAGCTCAGCTGGGAGAGCATCTGCCTTACAAGCAGAGGGTCGGGGGTTCGATCCCCTCAGCCTCCACCATTAATAGTATTAAGAAATACCTTTGATGTCGCGGGGTGGAGCAGTTCGGTAGCTCGTCGGGCTCATAACCCGAAGGTCGTAGGTTCAAATCCTGCCCCCGCAATTAATTTCCTGTTGGAAATGCCTCTGGAACTGTGGTGTAGAGGCCTAACATGCCTGCCTGTCACGCAGGAGATCGCGGGTTCGAATCCCGTCAGTTCCGCCATTTAATTTAATATGCCGGTGTAGCTCAACTGGTAGAGCAACTGACTTGTAATCAGTAGGTTGGGGGTTCAAGTCCTCTCGCCGGCACCATTTTGGAGGATTAGCGAAGTGGCCAAACGCATCAGACTGTAAATCTGCTCCCTTACGGGTTCGGTGGTTCGAATCCATCATCCTCCACCAGTTTTATTGCCATGGTGGTCGTGACGAATGGGTTAACGTACTGAATTGTGGCTATGGCATTTGTGGGTGCAAGTCCCATCAATCGCCCTGTTGAATACATAATGGGGATTAGCCAAGCGGTAAGGCAACGGACTTTGACTCCGTCATGCATAGGTTCAAATCCTATATCCCCAGCCATTAAGAGCCATTAGCTCAGTTGGTAGAGCACCTGACTTTTAATCAGGGTGTCGAAGGTTCGAGTCCTTCATGGCTCACCATTATCATTGCATGCGCGTGTGGCGGAATTGGCAGACGCACTAGACTTAGGATCTAGCGTCTTTGACGTGGGGGTTCAAGTCCCTCCACGCGCATACCTGTTTTTGCGGACGTGGCTCAGCGGTAGAGCATCGCCTTGCCAAGGCGAGGGTCGCGGGTTCGATTCCCGTCGTCCGCTCCATATTTGCGCCCTTAGCTCAGCTGGATAGAGCGTTTGACTACGAATCAAAAGGCCGGGAGTTCGAATCTCTCAGGGCGCGCCATTAATTTCATAAGCCGGTGTGGCGGAATTGGCAGACGCGCGCGACTCAAAATCGTGAGGGAAACCGTGGAGGTTCGAGTCCTCTCACCGGCATCTATTTCGGGATGTAGCTCAGCTTGGTAGAGCACCTGGTTTGGGACCAGGGGGTCGCATGTTCAAATCGTGTCATCCCGACCACTTTTTTTGCGGGTGTAGTTCAATGGTAGAACTCCAGCCTTCCAAGCTGGTAGCGTGGGTTCGATTCCCATCACCCGCTTTATATAGATGAAAGAAGAGATGGCTTATGCCATCTCTTTTTTTTGTATTTATTAAGCTATCGTTTCCCGTTAGATTACGACCGCTTATAATAGCTCTTCTTATTAATCCAGTTAATGTACGGGGTGGACCTTGGTTAATATTTATTTTTTGCTCTAAAAAGTTTGTAGAAGGCACGAATGTCCTGAGCTAAAAGCTCAGGCTCTTCCATGGCAGTAAAATGCCCGCCGCGAGCGATTGAAGTCCACGAGTTACATTTAGGTTGCACACGCCCATTCTTTAGGCGTTAACAATATATCTGCTAGGGATAATACAATTCCGGTTGGCACTTTTATGTAGCTCAATGACGGCAAAGAATGTGAATTTTCATAATACATACGTGTAGTAGGTGGCTTCATTGGTCTTATGCGAAAAATAAGGGTCATAAAATGAGTCCAATGTTCGATATCTTTGTTCAGCATCTGGAGCAGTCAGGAGTGTCCGATAGGAGCGTATTGGATGGATAAGAAAATAAAGACTATATAGCAGCTTAGAAAAATCAGCGAGACAAGCAGAATTCAGAAAACAGTCAAAGAAATCCCAATTACGATACTGGGTGTTGCTAAAACGGTGGGGATAAGCCCTCCGGATAATCCGGGGGAAAATAGCAAGGAATTAGTTCCTTCCTGATAACTCTGTTCAATGATTATCTTATTACCCTAGTTAATCTAGACACCTTCTGTAGGCTTCTTATATAGATAGCGAACTTTTTATCTGGTATCTTTTTTGATCAGTCCGTTATATAGAGTATCAAGAAGGCTATCTACTTTACAGTTTGTGAGACTGGTTGGGTAGAGCTGAACAATCGGTCAAAGCGGCGCATCAATCCTTCAAGCGGACCAACAGCACGCTGAGCAATCAATAATCCCAGCAGTAGTGTTGCAACTGCGATCATTACGTTGCCGAACGGAATTCCATCCAGACTGTGCCCAATCTTTGTCAGATCAAGAATCCACACCACTACAAACTGAAAGGCATACATGGTCAGGGCGACACGTCCGACTGCTGCGAAAGGCATTAATACAGCGGAAGTTTTTTTGGATACGAGGCACGTAACTCCCATTACCAAAAATGAAATTCCTAATCCTATCATCGTCTGGAATGTCGAAGCGGTGTGCGGAGCCGTTCCCAAAAGGAGCTGCCACATCGGTGATTCCGTATTAAGAGGCCAAATTGCGTATTCATCCGGCTGTACAGGAGCAGTTCCTTGCACACTTATCAGCCATTGTTCAAAGTGAAGATTCCAATTCGGAAGCACAAAAGCGGCCATTACTTTGCCAATAACAAGCATAACGATACCGCTGCCTGCGAGTGAGAGGGCTGTACGTAATCTGGTGAGGTCAACGCGGCCAATGGCCATACCAGCAACAAATGCAGGAGTCAAGGCGAGGGCAGACATCGGACCTCCCGCGATATCACCAAGAAGATAAGCTTTTGAGAAAATGCTTGATCCAAGAATCATTAGCGGCGGGGCCGTTACGAGCAAAACTATTGCTGTTGTAACAATGGTGCGGGTCGAACGACGAAATAACATGAGGGCCAACACAAACATAGCTGCATAGGCAGGCAAAATGATGCCGTATGAAGTGTTCAGCATAATAAGCAAATAACCAATAATATCAACAAACACCGCACGGGCCAGCATTCGTGCACGAAAAGCGGTCGCCTCTGCTCCCCGATCCATCATACGCTGTCCCATAATAGAATAGGAGATACCGCCGCACAACACAAATAATAGGGTGGTATTTCCGGAAACAATTGCAGAAACGCTTGGATTTGATCCGAAATGCTGCAAATACATTCCCAGCACGGCCAGTCCGCGCGCAGCATCAAGCGCAACGAGGCGTCCTTTGATGCTGTGTGTCTTTCTCCGTGGCTCTGTCACAAAGCTTTGGGGGAGATTATCGGTTTCTGTACTGTCGTGAGATGAGGTGGTCCCTGATGTGTCCACTGCTTTATTATCCATGTTATTAGCAACCGGATCTTCAATCTTTGTGTCCCCCTCATATTTTCTGACAGATCTGCTTGTCAGTTTGATGCTACTTAGCAAATTAATTCCTCCCTAAAATATTGAATTCATACATTCCATAAATCCCTGTTGTGAAGAGGATTCATTTCACGTTCTAATCCAAATATAGCCTTCAGATGTCGCTAAAATTTGATCAAGTTGTAAACAAAATGTCACAGAGGACGATAACCCTTATCACAAAGACAACCTTACTCACGGCTGATCACCGGAATAAGGTTGTTTGCAAAATCATTCAGGGTTTGCTGGGAACGGCATTGAATATCGAATTGGCCAGTAGTCGGAATTGATGCTGCGGATGAGCGCCATTGGTTAGATCGTTGGAGAAAACTGTGATATTCTTTTTGTTTTCCATATAGGTGAAGGCCATGATCTTTCCTCTTGCAGCATCGTGACCTGGCCACCAACCTGCTTTGAAGAAGTTTTCTTTATTGCTAATGGTTGCAAGAACTTTTGCGGCTTTAGGTAGCTTCGTAATGTAAGAACCTGTAACGGTGTAGAAATATTCTTCGTTATCGTAAGGGGCTGTAATCACATGATCCTGTTGGACATTCGCCAGGAAGACCCCTTCGTATCTTTCCCATGCCGGTCCAGCAAACGCAAATTGAGGAATCCAGTTTTTCACGTTACCCATCCCCATATTTCCATAAGCAATGTATGGCTTTCCATTCTCAACAAGTTTGTCGGAATCGAATGTATTCACCAGCACATCCGCATGCTGCTGATCATCGGTCACTTTAAAGCCGAGATTTTTGAGCACATAAGCCGGTTCGCCGAGAGCGGCTACCGTAGAAGGTTTAAGAACTTTGCCAACGGGTTTGTTATTGCCGAATGCCGTGACATCAAGATAGTATTTTGACACCAGCGGATGCAGATCATCATAGGCCACTGCAAAGTCACCCGCTTCATATCCTGTTCCGCTTTTGGATAGCATCATCGTAACCACTTTGCCGGATTTAAGTAATTCATTGACCGTTTTGATGGCATCGTTATTGGTGTTTCGGATTAAAACATAGGCAGAATCATTCGGCAATGATGTGGCCGGAATCGATACGGAAGTCACCGGAGTCGTTTTGCCCGCAAACACGCCGGCTTCTCTAATCACATCACGTTCAAATCCTCGCATGACGGGAAAGTCTTGCACAATCTCGCCAGCTACGGAAGCATAATCTGAGACGTTAATACCGTCATATAAAACCATGTTTGCAATGCCGTGTTTAGCCTGATGCATATTTATGATAAATGAACCCGCGGGGTAGGTCTTGCCAGCAGTACTTACAGCCTCTGTCGAGCGTTCAACCGTTACTCCATTGCGGATAAGATACTCAATCATCCGATAGGCTTCCAGCGGATTTTTTTGAAGACTTTTATCGATCGGCAAAACGTAATACTCAGGAAAAAAATTCTCATTACCGTGACGGGGGCGACCAATGACTTGATTTTTTGCATTGACTAGATACCGATCTACGGATCGATCATCGATATTGTTGATTCCACGTTCATATACTTTTAGCTGGTTCAAAAATAACTTTTCTTTCTTTTGCATAACAAAATCAGTTGCTGCAGCGACACTATAATACAATGCTTTGGTCGACTCTTCATTCGATTCAGGTGTTTCCAGCGTATGTCCCATTGCACCATGGTGCATGGCGAAGACAGCTGTATAGGCTGGAGACGCATCGTCCCATCCTGAAGAAGTCCCCTTGGAAACATATTTAGGATTTTCAACTGTTTTACGATGTTCTTCATAAGGAATATGGTAGTAATCATACTTCGTGTTTGCTATACCTGCTTCACCCATCGCTTTGGCCTGTTCTACCATGTTATCCATAAGTAGATCGTACTCAATATTCGGATCGTGAGGCGGTGTGGTAGGCTCGATCAGAAAATTCTTATCAAACCCATGCAGATCTAAGAAAGAAATCGGCGACCACTTGGCGATTTGCTCTGTGATACTGCGTGTTTCAGGCTGGGTTTGATATGAATTATCCCGATTTAAGTCAAAATATTCAGCATTATAACGTTCGGTATGAACCCTTCCATCTGGATTTTCTGTATACAGGAACAGGAAAAACACATGTTCAAGCGCATCATCCATATTGAGAGTTACCGTACTCGATTTTCCATTGGACAAGGTGGTCTTGTACGTAACATTTTTATCGAGTGCCATGGTCTTAAAATAATTGATAATCGCATCAAAGCCCGGCGCTTCATTCGGATGAATATTGTTGATCCAGATGGGCACTTGATAATCTCCGAATGCACCGGATTGAATATCGTTCTCCAGCTTTGCAGGATCATTTAGCATGGCAGGGTGAGTTACATTCTGATATTTGTCAATCGTTGCTTGATCTTTGGCAACCATAGTCATAAAAATATCGCGGCCTTCAACAGATTTGCCGATCGACATCGTTTTAATGTATCTGTCGTTTTTTTGGGCTGCCTGTGCCGTAATCGCATCAATCTCCGGCTTCAGCTCATCATAGGTACGGAAGCTGTCGTACGGGACCAACTTAATAGGTGCTTGGGCAACGGTTTTGCCGTTGACTACTGCAGCCAGTTCATAGGTTCCCATCAATGAGGCGTACAGTGGACGCTGCAGACTCGGCTCGGCAAGATTCTCCGTACCATAGGTAAGACCGAAATTGATACTGGCAGTGACTTCTGCGTGTTCGGCTTTGACCTGAGTAACGGTGATAAAGGGGGCGCCATTATAACCGCGATTCTTGTACGATTTCCATTCCGATAATGGCTTACCACCATAGGTCCAGCTTATTTTCTTTATATCGGTACCCTTCGGAAGCTTAAATCTAGCCTTAATGGTTCTTTTCTTCGTCATGGATGCCACATGGCTATCCAATTTTAGTGTCGGGGTATTTTTAACCTGCGTTGAAATTATTTTTGTTGGTTCACTCTTATCGTTCAACAACGTGCTTTTTGCACGTTGCGCAGCATCAGCCATAGCCATGTGCGGAGCAGTGATCTCCAGAAGCATGGCGACGGATATAGTTAATGCCAAGCAGAACCTTACGATCTGTTTTGTACCCATTCTTTTTCCCCCTATAGATAACCGGAAGATCATGTTATGCTCTTCTTTATTCACAAAGAGCATTTAACAGACTATTGTCCGGCAAATACGATCTAATATATTGTCTAACCCTATTCAAAATCTGTTTTCTGCTCCTGCCCCGAAGAATTGTCTGTAATCGAATTTGAGGAGTCGGAATTTATGATACTTTGCACAAATTGCTTCAAATCCGTTCGACTTTTTACATCCAGAACAGCCGCCTTGCCCACATAAGTTTCTTTTAATAGCTTCATTGGCGGTATTTGTTCATTTCCGTTTAATGTACTTTGGTACCCTACTGAAGCCAAATTCCACATATCAGAGACTGACAAATTGGTATCGATATACGGACTGATTTCCTCAAGAATAGAAGGGAATTTCATAATGGAAGTCGTTGTTTTTACCTTCTCGGCTAATGCCGTAATAAATTGCCGTTGTCTTTTTGTTCTGGAATAATCGGACATAGCATCATGACGAAAACGGACATATTGAAGCGCCGTTTTGCCGTCGAAATGCTGCTGTCCCTGTTTTAAATTAATATCATACTCATGCAGATCGGCCTTGCTTTCATAGTACATATCCTTCTCGACATAAAAATCGAGTCCGCCTACAGCATCTACGAGTTTAATAAACCCCTGGAAATCCGTGTATACATAAAAATGAACTGGCACCCCCAGCAATTCGCTGACTGCTTTCATCGCCGTATCGGGTCCATGCGTAACAGCGGTATTAATTCGATTTTTGCCGTGCCCAGGAATATCCGTATAAGTGTCTCGAAGAATCGAAAACACATGAATACGCTTATCGGTAGGATTCAACGAAACGACCATCATGCTATCGGATCGGGGTACACTGCCCTTGTTGTTCTCGCGAGTATCCACGCCCATCAGCAAAATATTTACAGGTTCGGTTCCCTCCCATTCCGGTGCTTTTAGTGCTTCGACTTTATCAGTGCTCACTTTAACAAATGGGGAGTTTTCCGGGGTTTTACTAAGTCCTTCTAACCCTTTGTAAATGGAAAAGAAATAATAAAAGATAAAGCTTACAGCAGCGACCCCAAGTAACAACGTTACAATCAATATCCTCTTTTTCCTCTGTGTCATGTCATTCTTCCTTTCTAGATGTATAGACGCGCAGGCCCCTTTCTGTATTAAGATTTTTGCAAGGCTGCTACGAGGAGTGAAGTGTAATATCGGCTACCATCTGGTTTTAAATGGACACCATCTTTATAAAAGTATTCGTCTTTGCCTACACTGGCCGAATACCAGTCCATCACGCTGACGTTGTTAAACTCATCGGCGACCTGTGCAATCGTGTCATTCACCGTGTTTTGCCATCCTTTCGGAACCCGGGTGGTGACCAAGATTACCTGTCTGGCTCCGGAAAGGGATTGCAGTACGTCGTGCAGTTGGTTTTTGCTAAACGGACCATTGGTGCCGAGTTCGATAATGACCTGGTCTCCCAGTTTGCCTTGGGCGGCCAATTCATTAATGACTTTTACAGCTTGAGACATCTGCCGGCCAACCTTACCGTCAACCGTCATATTCGGAAGCTGCTCTTTTAAATAAGGCTCAATTCCGACCGTAACCGAATCTCCAATCATCGTGACGCCCTCGCCGTTTAAGGAAGCAGATGATTGAGCTTGTTCCCCGCTGGTGCTAGAAGCCGCACGCTTTTGTGCAGCAGTCTGCATCTTATCAAGATTGTATAGAGAAGAGTCCTTGCTGCGGGATTCGTGATCATCTGAATTTTGCTTTGCGTGCATATGGAGAACTATGGCACCTAAAAAGATAAGGATAATCATAAATCCCCATAATCCGCTTACCATCCATCCATTTTTTTTGTTCATAGCTAGTTCATCCTTTCCTTTAACATGCTAGTAGGTTTTATCTTGTTTGATAGCATCAATTAACAACGAGGCATAATACTGAGCGCCTTCTGGTTTCAGGTGGACACCATCACCATAAAATAGATCGTCCCGGTTTTCGCTGGCTGAATACCAGTCGATAAGCTGGACATTTTGAAATTCACCAGCAATTTCACGCAGATTGTCATTTACGGTATTCTGCCAACCTCTTGGTACTCTAGTTGTTATCAGATAAATTTGCTGGGAGTCCTGCAGTGAAGCCAGCAAGGACTTCAGTTGACTCTGGTTAAAAACGCCGTTGGTGCCGAGTTCAATAATGATTTTATGGCCAAGTTTACCCTGTTCCCGCAGGCCATCAAGCACATCACCTGCCTGTGACATTTGACGTCCCACCTTGCCATCAATGATCATACCGGGGAGCTGCTTTTCCAGAAACGGGGCGGCATCCAGAATAACGGAATCTCCGATCGCAGTGATCCCCGCTCCTTCTGCGGAGTGGCTTGTATTTTCAGCGGGATGATTTTCATCGGAACAGCTGCATTGCAGTTGTTCTGTCTGGACGGGGTCCCGGCTTACGGCTGCTGGTGCATCAGGTACAGGATCTGGAGCTGGTGAGTCCGTCTTCCATGATGCCAAGACGAGAATGATGGCGATAACAATGACGACAAGGCCTAGCTGGCTGCCAGCGCCTGACCTGCGGAGGGATTGCAGGCCAGTCCAAAAGGTCCCACGGCGGATGGGCTCTTCGATGTATCTGTAGGAAAGACCCGCCATTATGAAACTGGCCGTTACCTGCAGAGCCATGCGCATATAGCTGGCATCATCGGTATTTACCACGGGACTTGATAAAATAATGATTGGATAATTCCATATATACAGACTGTAAGATCGCTTACCGATCCAGCTTAGAGGCCTGCAGCCGAGTAATCGTTCCAGTCGGTTGGCTGGATGAACCAGTACAGCGATAACAACCGCGGTAATGAGTGATAAATAAAGAAAACCGCCGCGATACAGCGAATCATCATACTCGTTGGTCTGAGCAATCAGGATAAACAGCATTATAATGCCCAGCACGCCAGTCATATCCAGCATGGTGCGGGATGAAGAAGATACATTGTCGCTCAGTCTCCAACTGGGCCAGACAACCGCCAGAGCCGCTCCGATCAAAATAGCAGACGCGCGCGTGTCCGTCCCGTAATACACCCTGCTCGGGTCTGTTCCGGGTTCGTATATAACGGCCATGGCTATGGCGGATACGCAGGCGCAACCCAGAATGTATAACATAAGTCTGCCTCGTCGCGGTGCAAGGCACAGACCAATCAGTAGAACGAGCGGCCAGATGACGTAAAACTGTTCCTCAATGGAAAGCGACCAGAGGTGCCCGATAGGTGAAGCCGGACCAAAGCTCTCAAAATATGAAACATGATGAAAAATGAGATACCAGTTGTTTACGTAAAAAAGCGAGGATACAAAATGGCCTCCTAATGCCTGCAGTCTGGAGAAATCAGTAATTAAAAGCCACAATGCCACTGCAGTCAGCATAAAGATCATTGCTGGTAGTAGTCTGCGCATTCGTCTGATCCAGAACCGCACAATGGAAAAACCGTTGCGCGTCCTCCATTCATAAAGGATCTGGTCCGTAATCAGATACCCTGATAGGACGAAGAAAATCTCCACCCCTAGCAGCCCACCCTCTGCCCATCTAAGATGAAGATGATAAGCAATAACAGCAAGCACGGAGATGGCCCTTAGCCCATCCAGACCGGTCATATAACGTTTTATGGGTTGATTTAGGTGCAGATTCGGATTTTCATTCACTATGGTCCATTCCTTGTCCTTATAGGCTAATGATCTTGCTTCATTTACTATAGAAAAAAGATGTCGCGAAAGTTTGATCAACATGTAAACAAATTGTCACAACGGTTGCAAAAAGAAAAACCTTATTCCGGCTGAACAACCGAAGTAAGGTTTTTGACATCCACAAATATAGAAATCCTAATCGCTATTTCAACTCAATGATCAATGACTCCTTACTAGGAGAATCCGTTGGCGCAGTCTGCGAGGAATCCAACTGTTTTTGTCCTTGAAGTAGTACACTTTTATTGTTCGGATTCCAATACATATGCGTTGGCACAATTCCGCGATACACCGGTTCGTTGTACAGTATATTTCTTCCCTGCACCTTGGCTACGTAAGTGACATTTTGATCATACACGGTGTATGCGATATTTTTCCTGTCAGGCGAAAATTCAAAATCAAGCACTTTTTCCAAAATGACAGAGAGCTCGCCGTTTCGCTGATCATATTCGTACAATGAATTATCCGTTCCGAGAAACACAAACTGGTCGTTATTCATCCAGGCTACTGAATCTCCACCAATCTGATGCTCGTATTGAAATTCAATATTCTTTCCCGAAACCTTCCCAAGGGTTAGCACCTTTTTCTGGCCTTGTTTTGCACCAAATAACTGTAGCAGTACGCTGCGGCCATCATTTGCAAGGTTAACACTCAAAAGTGTGTCTTCCTTTAGGATCCCTTTTAACTGATATTTGCTGGAAGTTTGAGACCCAACATCGTAGATGTATAGGCTATCAGCTCCATGATCAACCAGGTTTTCTACCAGGTAGCTGATATACGAACTGTTGGACGACCAGGAAACATATTGTACATAAGATTCGTTCCTGGTGCTGATCCTGTCTATTTCCTTTTCCTTGCCATCCTGCAAGGAAATAAGCTTTAAGGTTGTCTCCGAGGAAGAAGGGGAAACTTCGCAAATATATTTCCCATCGGGGGAAAGTATTGTATTGGAAGTTACCTTGTCGATTTCGGATATGACCTTGCTTTGCTCATACGGATAAGTTAAACGTTCCAGCGTGCCTCGCTTCAGTATGGTCATGGCCCCGAACGATGCGATGATGGCATCTCCAGACGACCAGCCCAGCAGCTGGCCCCGATTTGCAAAACGATCCGGAAGCCGATATATTTTTTGGACCTGAAACGGACGAGAGCTTTGATCGGTACTGGAAACTTCATTGCTGTCGGCGATGACGACAGTCTCTGTTTTTGGTTCTGAACCGCATCCTGACAGCAGTAATATCACGAGAGATACGACCAGCGGCATTACAACATATTTATATTTATTGCCCATTATTCATTCTCCGTTCCCCGCGGTTTCCAGCGCTTTAAATTCTACCGTAACGATAGTTTCATTATGCTCATTTGTAATTAAGATGGAACCCGCAAGTTCTTCAACGATAGATTTCACAATGCTGAGTCCCAATCCTACACTGCCTTCTTCGGCGCTGTCGGAATGAGCCGGATAAAACGGCTGTAATAGGCGTGACAGATGTTCTGCTTCAATTGGATCGCTTGGATTGCTGAAGATCAAGCGAATCTTTTCTTCTGCCCGCACCGCTTTTACCGATACTGCCGAAAAAGGCAAACTGTATTTAATCGCATTATCTATCAAATTGATGAACATCTGTCTGATTCTGTCCCGATCGGCCAACATGATCAATTCCTCATTAATCTCATATTCAATGGTTTTTTTATAGCGCTGAGAGCGGATCATCATTGATTCACACACATCCTGCAGGATCAGCCCAATATCCACCCGTTCAAGCTCTTGAAGCATGATATTTTTGCGTGAAACTTCCAGTAGTTTTAGCACCATCGCATGCAGGCGCCTGCTCTCCTCGATAATATGATTCATTCCTTTATCAAAAAAAGCACGGTCTTTCTCACCGTTAAGCCTGATCAGCTCCGCATATCCCAAAATGGAGGTTAACGGCGTTTTCAGTTCGTGAGTAATATTGTCAAAAAAGCGCTTTTCCTGCTGGTGAAGCTGCTTTAAATGGTCCCGATCCTTCTCAATAATATGAATTTGTCTGCTAATTTGACCAATCATATCGTTAAAATTCTCAGCCAGTCGGCCAATTTCATCCCTGCGTTTAAAATGTAGGCGGATATCCAGATTTCCGTTTTTTACCTCGGTGGAGGCCTGCGTCAGTCTGGTCAGCGGGATGGTAATATGCCTGGAAAGAATATAGGAAAACAGAAAGGCTGCCGCAAAAATCGCTAGGGCAATATAGAGGGTAATCTGTCGAATCTGTCCGGTTTGTTCGTAAAGTGAGCTGAAATCTTTGTAAAAACGCAGGATGCCCACCTTTGAACCGTCTATAACAACCGGATAGGAGAAAAGAACAGTCGTCTTATTACGATCATAAGTAATGCTGTACGCTGTATTGCCGTCAATCGCTTGCTGCAGATCGCTTTGCATTTGCTGCTGAAATATGGAGCTGTCTGGGGCATAAAGCAATTTGCCTTCCACCGTATACACGCCAATACTGCTGTCCGTGGTATGGTTCAGATTAGTGGCTATCTCCCTGGCGATTTCTCCAAAATACAGCTCATTGCTGCTGAAATGGTTAATCAGGAAAGCCTGGCGTACATACACATTGCTATTATTTTTCAGTCCGACGAGTTCGGAGGTAACCAGATTCTGATTGCTTGTCCGGATAAATTCCTTGACTGTCTGATTAAGCACGACAAAAGAAAGCGAAAAAATCAGAAAAAAACCGATCAGAAATTTGATGCTGATTTTACGTATCATGCTTAACCACCCATTTTTTAAAATTTGTATCCAGCTCCGAAGACGGTAGTAATGCATCCGGTGGTCCGTACGAAGGCAAGTCGGTAATCGGAGCATCATTTTCAATAATAAGAATCTTTGCTTTATTCATCGTAATCCTCATCTCTAATTTTAATACGGCAGGTTCATAACATCGTCCATTATATTAATCATTCAGGAGAAAACAATCAAATGTATAAAGAGAGAACCGACAGCCCCCGATAGACTAAAAAGACCAAAAAGACACGGTTCCTGTGGGGAGAACGTGTCTTTTTGGTCTATACAGCAACATGCGAGTGTGCACGTTAAATATCCGTTGGTCAGATGCGGACTTCCGTCTCGTCCGGAACGAACTGACGATATTGAAAATACATACGAAGCCGCCAGTGTAACAAGGTCCCGAAGGCTAGGATGAAAAATAGCCCTGCTGTTTGCGGAATGGTAATGTAATGCTGAATAAATTCATGCAGCAGCAATCGGACGATCAGTAGGCTGATCAGGATAAAAAAGAAGGTGCGTGAGCGTTGCACGAAAACCAGCCCTTCTTGCAACTCAAATTTAGTGCTGCGGATCAACGGGTAGGAAAAAATAAACCAGCCGACCAGAAAAGCGCCCAGCGCCCAAAGCCAGGGAACCCGTACTTCCGGTACCACAAACATCATAAAACCGGTGCTCATGCCGAGCGGAGGAATGATGATTTTTTTGGCATTAATCGGGCGATGACCTGTCTTCATGCGGATGAAAATAGCCGATATAGCGATTAAGATCATACCGAAAGTTGCGCCATATTGCAGCAATGGGGTGCTGATATGAAACATGGACTGGCCCCCTCTATAAGGAATATAAGCGTTATTGGACAGACTGCAAACCTTTTACATTATAGCACATATGCAATGGATATATTTAGTTACAGTCTTTCCTCCGGCAAGCGGATTATACGCCTCTTGGTGGTAACCGGCCCTATAATCGGGTCTCTTTCATCTTATGCGAGTTCTGTTGCTTGTACCTCTCCCGTAGCTGATTTTTTCTCCTGACGTATGATATAACCCATCGCTACAATAATAAGGATAAAAGCAATGAGTGCAAGCAAAGGAATGGTGATGAAATCCAGCCAGTTCAGATAATCCTGTTCGCAGGATACTCTACCGCAAGCCGTCGAAGTTTGCGTGGCTGCTTTGGCGGCTGCATGGATACGCTGAATGATAAAATGATAGGCCGAAATCGCACCTCCAATGATAGCTAACGGCATAACGTAAATCCGTATTTTTGTGTCACCTCGAAAATATGCGATTCCGAGTAGAAGGGTCAGGGGATACATCAGAATACGCTGAAACCAGCACAGTTTACAAGGTTCATATCCCAAGATCTCGCTGAGATACAGACTGCCCAATGTCGCCACACAAGCTACTACCCAGGCGGCAAATAAAGCAATATCCGTTTTTTTTAACGATCCGATCATAGTAACGCTCCTTTTTAAATTCAAATGAGAACAGTATGAACTCATCGTGTCTTGTCCCATCGGCAGGCATTTGCCGATATGCATGTCTTTATCCGTATTGTACTGTATTTTGAGTGCGGGGTCATACTTAAACATATTGACATCATTCACTATCATTTTTATAATTGCAGTAGTTTGGGAAGTTAATGAAGATTCAAGATATATATTAAGAAATTAGGAGTGTGCCCAGAATGTCGAGCAGCCGGAAAAATGAAACCTTATCTGTTATTAGTGAAAGACACGCGGTAAAAAGCTATGTAAAGGATTTTAAAATGCCAGAGGAAGATCTGGAAGCAATCTTGACTGCCGCGGTAGAAGCTCCTTCCGCATGGAACCTTCAACATTGGAAATTCCTCGTTATCGAAAGCGAAGCAGACAAACAAAAATTGTTGCCTATCGCCTACAACCAAGGTCAAGTAGCAGAGAGCTCTGTTACGATTGCCGTACTGGGTGATCTGGAAGCGAACCGTAATGCTGTCATTTATGATCAAGCGGTAGAAGCAGGAGCATTGCCAGCGGAAATCCGTGACGCATTGGTAGGACAAATCAATGGCGCGTACCAAAACCCGCAGGTAGCTCGCGATGCAGCGATTCTGAACTCTGCTCTTGCAGCACAAAACATTATGCTGGCTGCTAAATCTTTGGGCTACGATACTTGCGCAATGGGCGGATTTATTCCAGCACAATTGATCGAGCAATTCAATATTCCGGCACGTTACCTGCCAACCATGCTTATTAGTGTAGGTAAAGCACAAGTACCAGCACGTCCATCAGGACGTTTCCCACTGTCTGACGTTGTTGTAAAAGGCAGCTTCTAAGACGAATAGTGAATATAAAAGGGTGTTCCTGCAACCATTGTGGCGAGGAACACCCTTTTTTACGTCGTTTTGAACTGTCAAAATCCTTTTATTTCGTACCTCGTTTAGTCTGAGCGTTTGGACACGAGATACACCAGTTCCAGCGTCAGGATCGGTAGAAAAACAGAAGCTGGATAGGCTAGATAGCGCGGCTCCCACTGCGGCTTGAACTTATCCTTGAAGCGTCGGAGCCCCTGGAAGCCGTAAAAATGTCCCCCGTATTGAAAAACAAGTCGAGCCAGCTTTTCCTCGCGCAGTGCCTTTTCGCTTTGTCCTACCTGGGACAGCGGTGCCATGCCCAGATTAAATGTCGTATATCCACTCTCCTTGGCCCACTCAATGACCCGTGTGAATAAGTAATCCATCGTTCCATTGGGTGTGTCAGGCAGGTGACGCATCAGATCGATAGAGACCGTCTGCCCATGATCATAGGCAGGGGCCATCGTGGCGAAAGCAATAACCTTCCCTTCAGAGTCTTTCAGCAATGCAATTGGAGCCAACTGAAGGTAAGATTCCTTGAACCAGCCGAGTGAATATCCCTTCTCCTTGCGCCCGTCCAGCCAAATATCCGAAATATGACGCATCTCCTCAATCAATGACGCCTCTAGAGGAGGCTGGATCATTTCGAATGAATAGCCTTCGCGGTCAAAGCGGTTTTTGGCGCTTCGCAGCGCCTGATTGCTTTTGCCCGTTAGTGTAAAGGACTCCAGCGGCACGAGCGCTTCCTCGCCCAATTTAAAAAAACGATAGCCGTTCTCGTGATAGATGGACAAATATTCCGGGGATGCTTGATAAAATACAGCCGTCAAAGCATAGCGATCCGCGAACCGTTGGAATTCCTGAATGGCTTCACTCACACGTTCTTTTGGACCTAGGGGGTCACCTAATACAATCAGTTTGTCCCGACTGCGAGCATAGGGGAGAACTACCTGTTCGTCCTTGGTCCAATACAGATATTTATCGCCGAGAAAAAGCATATGAGAAACGAGATTACCACCCTGTCGTTCCAAAAATTCTTTTAGCTTAACCAGCTCCAGTGCGTCGGGTAGATTACTGATGCTACGTTGAGGACGAAGAAAGAAATACACCGTCAAGAATACCCATGCCAAAATCAAACTAAATACGGCTGTAACTCCGTAATCGCTGCGGTTCATAAAAAAGTCCAGGTGGACCTTGGCATGCAAATGACGCATAAATGGAGTATTGGAGCCTGCCCCGATTATAAAATAAGCACCAGTTACGAGTAGAGATAATCCGCCCCATATTAAAATGTTGTGCCGATTCAGCGGCGCACTGACCCGATAAAATCGTGAACGCGAAATCCACAGCATTAACGCTACGAACAGCAGGAATAAGGCTTCTTCAAAATCCAGACCTTTCGTGAAGGTGAAAATGGCTCCTGTCAGCAGCAGTATCAATGTTAGCCGCAATGCTCTGCGAATGCGAAGAGAAATTCCATGGGACAGAACGACAAGCATAATTCCGATGATGACCGAGATTTCATGCGATAAGCGCATAACGGGTAGAGTGAGCAAATGTTCAGCAAAACGGAGCCGATACAGTAGACCAGGCGTAGCGGCCGACAACAGAAGCACTACGCCGGAGATGAGTACCAGCTTCCCAAGCGCCCACACCCCCAGATCGGCTAAAAACCGAAATTGACCAGGCCAGCCCCATACCTTCTGCCAGGCATTCAGGGAGTAATCCCAGCCTGTCTCAGCGAGCTGGCTCAGGCGCTCGTTACGCGGGATCATTTCCAGCGCGGCTAATACCAGGCCGATGAGCCACGGAATGATGAAATAAAAGACGCGAAAGACCAGCAGCACAGCCAGCGCCCGGTCCGAGTTGGCTCCTGCCATTTGCAGCCCAAGCAGGGCAATAATATCGAATGCGCCGACGCCTCCGGGTGCAAGACTGATTAACCCTGCAATTGCCGCTATCACATAGATACCGAACACAGCATGGAGCGGCAGTTCATGGAGCAAGTGTGAGCCGATCCATGCAAAGGTAAGACCAGCCAGAAGCCATTCCAGCAGAGAGGCGCCAATGGAGGCAGAGATGGTGAACCAGGAGAGCTGTCCTTCTCCCTTGTTGAACCATGTGGCATACTTTTTGGAGCGCTGCATGATCAGAAATAGAGGCAGGTATAGTGCCATACCCCACAGTGCCCAATGAAGCCATGGGTGAGCATCCAGCACAAGCTGCACCGGATACAGATGGACAATAGCACCCCAAGCCAGCAAAGATAGTCCGGTAATAACGACAGGCGAAAGAAATACGACCGCCGAGGTGATAACACCCAATGGCACACCGCTCTTTTTATACAGCACAGTGCGCAGTCCAGCTCCTGTAAAGCCGGCGAAGCCGAAGACATTATTGAAGGTATTGGAGATCCAGGCGTACCGGAATGTCGTTCCAGGCTTGACTTGAAGCTTAAAATGATGCCTGATTACATAATCGTAAGCACTCATAGCTGCCACGGCTGCCAGGGAGAACAAGCCAATTTCGATGAGAAACGTGGCATCCATTCGCCGCAGCTCATGAAGCATCCGTGCCAGATTAAAGTCTTTTAGCTCTCGTCCAGCCTCCCATATAATAAAAGCCAGTACAGCCAGCGGTAGCAAAATACGCGTTAATCGCTGCCTATAGATGGTCATGATGTACTGTACGATTTTAAAGGATTGGATCGGTTTGTGATTTGACTTCATAGATTCACCTGCTTGAAAAAGGATAAGATTGAGACTGATAATGCGCGAAAAATTTCCTGCCCAAATAAAAGGCTTCGTTATATTATACCTGTAATAATAGCTTGAATAACAACAGAAGGGTTACGAAATGGGAGTTCAGATTGATTGCTGTAAATAATTCCAATATAATGATGGAATACCTAGTAAATTGCTTGGCATTGGAGCTGACTGGACATGAGTATATGGGATCGTAATCTTTTTATACGTCGATTGGAGCTATTATGGCCTCCAGATGCTGACAGGAGCCAATACCCTTTTAACTTAAAGGCTCTTCAACAGTGGAATGAACTCAAATTCCATCCTTCCGTTACCTATATTGTTGGAGAAAACGGTGTAGGTAAATCGACGCTTATGGAGGCAATCGCGGTCGCGTGGGGATTTAATCCAGAGGGTGGCACTAAAAATTTTAACTTTTCTACACAAGCCACGCATTCCGCGCTGCATGAGCATATCCGGCTGGTGAGAGGGATCGAAAAGCCGAGAGACGGCTTCTTTTTCCGGGCGGAGAGCTACTATAATGTAGCGACTCATATCGACGAGCTGGATCGAGAAGGAGGAGGGCGACCCATTCGAGATTCGTATGGGGGGAAGTCGCTACATGAGCAGTCGCATGGCGAGTCTTTTTTTGCTGCATTTGTGCATCGGTTTGGAGGACAAGGATTGTATATTTTGGATGAGCCAGAGGCAGCACTCTCGCCCTTACGCCAGATGGCCATGCTTGCACGGATTCATGAGCTTGTGCAGCAGGGATCGCAGTTTATCATTTCTACACATTCCCCCATCTTGATGTCTTATCCAGATTCGGTCCTGTATCATCTGACACATGAAGGGATCGACACACGGACGCTAGAGGAAACCGATCATTACATCATCACCAAACAATTTCTGAATAACAAGGAAAAGTTGTTGCAGGAGCTATTCGAAGATTCACCATAAGGATATAGGAAGTTTGGTAGTATCCACTTGATGAGGAGGAAACCGTAT
Organism: Paenibacillus sp. ALE2; assembly: GCF_054113385.1. Taxonomy (NCBI): domain Bacteria; kingdom Bacillati; phylum Bacillota; class Bacilli; order Caryophanales; family Paenibacillaceae; genus Paenibacillus; species Paenibacillus sp. ALE2. Next base: position 1,004,248 of record NZ_CM134213.1, on the reverse strand, counting down.
GAGTTCAGATCTGGATGTAGTTATTCAACGGATAGCGGCTTTCAAGATAGCAGCGCTGACTGCGCAAGCCCCTTTTGCAGAATTGGGTGATGAGGTACGCAGACAGTGGCAACAAGTGCAACAGAACGTTCCAGAGAACCACTCAGGTCGTTTGGACGCAGATATAGGCTATGTGTTAACTCCCCAATGGACAGTTGTTGAAGAGAATGGAAGTACGGCAGTCAAGGTGGGTGTTAAAGTGTTCTCGTGGAATGAAGTGCCGGATAGTCTTGAACGCATTGAGGTGCCTGAAGGGGAGTATGCGGTGACCCGTTTTCAGGGAGATCGGGAACGATTAAATACGATCTATGATGACCTATTTGCTTGGTTGGATCGTAATGGCTATGAGCGTAATACGACAGAGGGGGTATATTGGATCGAGTCGAATCGGCTGAAGCCGGTGAACCCTTTTGATATTCCATCCGCAGAAATTCAGAAATTTGATTATGATATTGCGATCGCTATTGTACAAAAATAAAGGATGGTGAAACGTTATAAGAGGGACAACCTCATGATTTAGTGGTTGTTCCTTTTTGCTACCTTGTCAAAGGTAACATTCAGGGTTATCGGAAGTATTTTATGATTGTTATTTGCCTCCCGCTCTATTAATATAATGAAGAGTTTTGCTGAAATAGTTGCAAAATAAGAATTTCGTATACGAAATAAAGAACCTGAGGAGGACAAAACGCAACATGTCGGATTCACAACAGTTGAAAATGGGGCCGCTCGTCATTTTGATGATTAATATGTTTATTGCCATGCTGGGAATTGGACTCATTATTCCAATCCTCCCCAAGTTCATGGGTTCCTTGGGGGGCAGTGGTGAAACGGGAGGCTATCTGGTTGCCGTGTTTGGGTTGACCCAGTTTATGTTTTCGCCGTTAGCTGGGGAATGGTCCGATAAATACGGACGTAAAAAAATGATTATTATCGGTTTGGTCATCATGACGGTGTCTTCTGTATTGTTTGCGATTGGACACTCGTTGACGATGCTGTATATTTCCCGTTTACTCGGGGGTGCAGGGGCGGCATTTATGATCCCTCCAATGATGGCTTATATTGCCGACATCACAACCGTCCATAACCGAGGCAGAGGAATGGGGCTGTTGGGGGCCGCTATGTCGCTTGGTTTTGTGATCGGTCCTGGTGTAGGCGGTTTGCTGGCAGATATCTCGCTTCGTACACCCTTATACGTTTCGGCGGCGGTATCCGGTTTAGCGGCACTGATTTCATTGATTTTACTGCCCGAAACCCTGTCGTTGGAGAAGCAGTTGAAGTTTCGAAATGTTAAGGTGAAAAGAGACAATGTGATTAAACAGTTTGCGCTGTCTTTCCGCAAGCCGTACTTTATGTTGCTGATTATGATATTCACGTTAACTTTTGGCCTGACGCATTTTGAAACGATGTTTCCCTTCTTTGTAACAGGCAAGTTTCATTACAATGAACGAGATATTGCTATCATTATTACGGTAGGTGCATTGGTCGGAACCGTGATTCAAGCTGCGGTCATTAGTCCGATGTTGAGCCGTTTTGGTGAAAAAGGTGTGATTATCGGTTCTTTCCTGTTTTCCGCGATTTCCCTTGTGCTTATGCTGCTCTCAGGGAACTTTTATTATGTACTCGGAGTATCACTTATCTTCTTTACCGCTACATCGTTGTTGCGGCCAGCTATTAATACGGCTTTATCCAAAATGGCAGGAGATGAGCAGGGAGTTGCAGCCGGGATGAACAATGCTTATATGAGTATTGGTAATATTCTGGGACCTGCGCTTGCGGGTACATTGTTTGAGGTGCATATCAATTTGCCGTACATTTTTGGGGCGGCCATTCTCATGCTTAGTTTGGGGCTGGCTGTAAAATGGAAAAGTAGAGATACGCAATCCACAGCGGTTTAATGTTATTTTCTCTGTAAACATAGTCTCTTTTGGTGTGAACTGTGACGTTCTTATGAACCACAGATTGCAGCGAAAGAGGCTATTTTTTTGCATACATAGCCACTTGTTAATGAAACGGCAGAATCTTGGGTAATAATGCATGATAAGTTTATAACCAGACAAAAAGTAGAACTTAAAAGTCGAATAACATGTAAGTAATACGCTAAAAGGAGCTGAGATCGGATGGAAGAGCGGAATGAGCAGTTATTTTTTATAGGAACTTATGCGTCTCGTGAGGAAAGAGGAATTTATATAGGCTCTTTGCATACGGACAATGGTGATTTGCGTATGGTTGGAGGTGTGGAAGGAATAGAGAGACCTTCTTTTCTGGCACTGCATCCGAATGGGACAAAGTTGTATGCTGCCAGTGAAACAGACCAAGGCGAACTGTACACATATCAGGTGAACACCCAGACGGGGGAATTGCATCCTTTGGATCGAAAAGGAACGGAGGGAGCACATACTTGCTATGTATCCGTAACAACAGATGGACGATATGTGCTGGCTTCTAACTATTCTGGGGGCAATGCCGTTGTATTCCCTGCGACAGAAGCAGGAGGACTGGGAGACATGTCGGGGCAGGTTCAGCATACGGGGTCAGGGATTCGCCAAGACCGCCAGGATGCGCCACATCCACACTCGATTATTCCTGATCCTTCAGGACAGTATGCTATGGTATGTGATCTGGGGCTGGATCAGATTATAGGTTATCGTTTGACAGAGGATGGGAAATTGGTAACCCACCGTGAGACAGATTTGCCACCTGGTTCCGGCCCACGTCATCTGGTTTTTCATCCCTCGGGTCGATATGCCTTTGTCGCCAATGAATTGAATAATACCGTCGCTGTGTTTGGTTATAACGAACGTAATGGTAAGCTTACCTTGCTGCAAAGTCTGTCCACACTGCCAGAAGGCATTATCGATGTAGAAAATACAGCAGCGGATATTCGGATTACTCCCTGTGGACGTTTTCTGTATGTATCCAATCGAGGACATGACAGCATCGTACTCTACCATGTCGATGTAGACAGTGGCAAGCTGAAGACGATTGAATGGGTCGAGAGTTTCGGCAGTACGCCGCGTAACTTCAACATCTTGTCTGGTTATTTGCTAGTGGCGAATCAGGAGGGAAACAACATTGTATCCTTTGCTATCCATGAGGATGATGGACGGCTGACCCGAACGGGATATGTATTGGAGGTTCCTTCACCGGTATGTATTGAACCTGTACGTTAATTACACAGCGCATGGCAAAAAAGGGTCGAAGGACCAGTAAAAGAGGATAAAGTAAAACACGGCGCTTTGTCTCCCAAGAAAGGCATGGGCAAAACGCCGTGTTCAGGTTTTGAAGGAGTCTAATGGTTACTTGCTGCTCTCGCCAGCTTCTACCGTTGCTGTTTTGGTATGGTTTTCCGCAGGTTTGTAGTACAAACGGAACAGGATATCCTGGTTATAGTTACCGAATCCAGTACCGAACAGGGTTACCCCTCCAATATGCTGGGCATCATCCAAAATAGCGATACGGAATTTCCATTGCTTCTGGTCAATCAGCACGTCGCTTAGAGTCACATCGGATATCTGCTTGCCATCCATAAAGGTGCCTTCAGACGTAACGCGAAGTCTCTTAAGTAGGCCATACTGATTGATAAAGTCAGGCCACCATGAAGGTGTATATTTACCACGATTATCCCCAAAATCCCCTGGGCTGGTCCAAGTGCCCAAATTCACATCATTTAGGAAAAACGTGATGTCTGAAGGCCAATTATCATTGGTAAATGGGGCTTCTGATGATAATTCCATTGAAATTTCCAGTTCCTCAGCTTTTTGACTGGACAATAGGAAATTCGGCACTTTATAATCCATATACCCTTGGCTAAACCACAGAATTTTGGAATTGAAGCGCTCAGGGTCCAAGAATGAACGAGGCTCATCAAATTCTCCGATAATCTTTTCGACGGTGGCTAGACCGCAGGTGGACTGAATCTCAAAATCTGTAAAGTGTCCGACAGAAATCTCCGTCTGATGAAATTGCCGTACATCCTGCTGATAGCGTGGCATGGCGATTTCAATTTTGTCTGTAGCCAATGAGCATACTTTCTGAACCCCGCCTCGTCCGGGCAGCATTTTAGTCGAAATAATGGATGCCCTTTCCAGTTTCTTAACATGCATTGTCATAATCGCACTACTGAGTCCCAGCGCTTCCGCTAGCTCACGTATATTCATCGGTTTCTCCGCAAGCAGAACAATCATATTCAGCCGAACCTCACTGGCCAGCGCTTCATAAACGGGAAGTGATTTTTCAGAAATGTCCAGTTGCATAATTCCTCCAATTCTAACGCACATCATAAATTGATGGTAGTTTAACATATATGGATTTTTTTCAATATTCATACATATAAAACGATATGATTTACATTTATATAAACAATATACCCTTTCCTTGATCGCTGGCACAAGCCTAACCCGGCAAAAAGCCAAAAATTGTTCAAAAAACAGGACACCCCATGAACTCTTTCTTTGTGTGTTGGGATGTCCTGTGATGGTATGTGATTTGCGGGATGTATACGGGATCTATTTCAGGCGCAACTGGTGTTTAGGACCGCATATGTTCATCAGCCACAGAAGAATCAGCGGTTGTATCTTTGTCAGTTGTGTGTAATTCCTGGTGCTGCGAACCATCGGACTTCATCAAGCCGGGATGACCCACATAAGGACGATCACTTCGCGAGCGGCCTCGGGTAAGTCGGAAGCCAATCAAGAACAGCACAAGCTGTACAGTCAGTATGTAGGGAGATGCTTCTGGCCCGAGCCACTGAAACAGGGCGACAACGGCGATGACCATGCACAACAGGCTTGTTGGGAAATGGGATGCCGTCACGTCCAGATCATTTTGTCTACGCAGGGTCATCAGCCGATAGACATACAGCAAGGCGATTAAGCCAGAAACGAACCTTATCCATGCATACCCTATAAGCCATGAGGCAGATTGTGTGGTGTCGGGTAGACTAACATCGACATGACTGTAGGTTATCAGTTCTATAACCAATCTTGAGATTAACCAGACCATTCCCGCCAGCGCCAGCGGACCGGCCGTTGGGCGCAATAGTTTCCATAATGCTGTTCCCCAGCCTGGAGCATGGGATTCCAGTAGAACAAGTCGTCGTTCCTCGATCAGTTTGTTCATTTCACGCTCCAGTGATTTGAGAAGCAATTCCCGGCGGAATGGATCACATTCCCGAAGGGATGCTTGAACCTGCTCTTGAAGGTGAGGGGTCAAATAGGGGGCGGCCTTAGCCTCCTGAAGAGCATGGATTAGTCCATTCTGGTGCTGCTGCTTTTCACTGTTGTTGATCGCGTTCTGGGTAGCCGTTTGGAGATAACCAGCTAACCGGCCATAGATACGCAGTGATTCCTGTAATTCCTCGAGCCGCTGCTGACGCGAATTGCGAAGCTGGGCTGCACTGTGAACATACAGCCATACCAGTAAGGACAACGCCAGCAGGAAGGCGATCAGACCGGGTGAGATATATGCGGCTAATGCCGCGAAGTCCGTCGGGGACACCCGCAATCCCTCCTTCCATTGTTCTTTCTACACTATTGCACAGACCACACAGGCATTTCAAGGGCTTGTATATCTCTAAACCAAGAACTATGAAGTATTTTTTGGTAAAATAGACAAGATTACAGCAGGAAGGGAGATTCGGCATGAATAAAAAAATTGAATTTGCAACAGAACATCATGAGACATCGAATCAACCGTACGAGCTGCTTCGCGTAGATTACGCCATTCCAGCCGTCGAGGAATATCGGGCTTTACGCAAGGAGGCTGGTTTATCGCAAATTACGGAAGAAGCGGCAGCTAAGGGCCTGCCGAACAGCCTATTTGCTGTAACGCTACGTCTTGGACAGGAATTGATCGGGATGGGCCGGGTGAGCGGTGATGGCGGTGTGTTTTTTCTGGTTACGGATATTGCAGTCAAGCCTTCCCATCAGGGGAAGGGCTATGGGCGTAAGCTTATGGAAGAGATTATGGAGTATTTGAAACGGGAGGTTCCGGCGGGCAGCTTTGCAACGCTGATTGCGGATAAGCCAGCCGACCGGTTATATGCGCAGTTCGGCTTCCAACTGGTCAGTCCGGGGTCAGAAGGGATGTACTGGCGCCAGCCGGGGGGACTGTAAGCTGAAATCCTGTACGAGTTTGAGCTGGTTATAAAACGGATAATTAACAGTAAGAAAATTATAGATAGGAAGAAGGCAACTTAATATGAAAGTAATTATTTTTGGAGCAACAGGAACAATTGGCAAAGCGTTAGTAAAGGAAGCGATCAAGCGTAAGTATGAGGTGACGGCGGCAGTGCGCGATCCGCAACGAGTGACGGAGCAAAGTGAATATTTGACGGTGGTTCAGGCGGATATTCTAAACCCGAATTCCGTTACAGAGGTAGCCAAAGGGCACGATGCTATCATTAGCGCCTATGGTCCCAAGTTTGGAGCTGAGGAGGAACTGCTCGAAGCAACTCGTTCTTTACTGGAAGGAACACGGCGTTCCGGCGCGGAGCGCATACTTGTCGTTGGCGGAGCGGGCAGTCTGAAAACAGAATCCGGTGAGCGTCTCATGGATACCGCTGAGTTTCCGGAGGAAGTAAAGCCGCTGGCGGCTGCGCACGCTGATGCCCTGGAGCTGTACCGTGCTGCGGATGTAGACTGGACCTATTGCAGTCCTGCCGGAATTATTGAACCAGGTAAACGTACAGGACAGTTCCGTATTGGCTTGGATCATTTGGTGGTTGATGAATTAGGTCATAGTCGCATCTCTGTCGAGGATTATGCGGTAGCCCTGATTGATGAGTTAGTAGAAGGGGAATTTGTCAATTCCCGCTTTACCGTCGGATATTAATCAACAGGGATGGCTATATGGGAGGCGAAAAAGCATGTATATGGTGACCGCCGAACAAATGCGGCAACTGGATCGGTACACGATTGACAAGCTGGGAATCCCGGCCCTGATCTTGATGGAAAATGCCGGACGAGCAATAGCTGACGAGGTACTGAAGCTTTGTGCTGAGAGACGTGAAACAAGCGATGGCATAAATGTGGTCACACACACAGGACCAGGGGATGTACCAAGACATGGCGGTGTTATACGGACGGATTCATCGAGCGGTGGGCAATATGACGTACGTGAACGAGCACACTGGTATATCCTCGTAGGTAAAGGCAACAACGGCGGTGACGGTCTGGTGGCAGCCCGCCATCTGACCGATGCAGGTCTGCGCGTCACCGTTGTGTATGCCGAGCCGCCTGCAAAGCTACGCGGTGAAGCGGCTGCCCAGCGCGATATCATCGCGGCGCTGGATATCCCGGTTATCCTCTATGGTCGGGATAACCTCGACCTGCGCGGTGCCTCTGGCATCGTCGATGCCCTGCTGGGCACAGGCACGCAAGGTCCACCGCGCGAGCCTTACGCCTCGCTGATTCGCGAGGCTAATGCCAGCGGCGCGCCGATCGTGTCGGTAGACGTGCCTAGCGGACTCGACGCCGACACAGGTGCGCTGCACGAGCCGTGCATTCATGCGCGTGTCACCGTATGCCTTGCCTACTTGAAGTGTGGGCTCGCCCAATATCCGGGCGCCGGAAACGCTGGTGATGTGGTGGTACGCTACATCGGTATCCCGCCCGGCCTTGCCCGTGAGCGTGGCGTGCAGCTGCGGCTCCTGACCAGCGATACGCTGCGCGACGCGCTGGACGTGGACGTCAGCCGCAGCCGTGTGCCGGACGGGCACAAGGGCACCTACGGTCACGTTCTGGTCGCAGGCGGGAGCCTGCGCATGAGCGGTGCGGGCCTGCTGGCCGCACGTGCCGCCTTGCGTATCGGCAGCGGGCTTGTGACGTGGGCGGTGCCCGAGGCGCTGCTTCCGCGCGTCATTGGCGCCGCACCGGAGCTGATGCTCGCTGCCGCAGCAACAGGCAGCGACGGCGAATGGAACGCCGACTCCGCAGACGAGCTACTAGAGCTCGCGCAGACGCGCGATGTGCTGGCCGTCGGGCCTGGCCTCGGCCGCTTCGCAGGGGACACTGGCTGGCTGCGCCGCCTGTGGGAGGAATACAGCGGTCCGCTCGTGCTTGACGCGGACGCCTTGAACATCCTCGCCTCGGCGGGGCCTGAGCTGGATGCTTGGAAGTCGAGAGATGCGGCAATCGTGTTAACGCCGCATCCCGGTGAAATGGCACGTCTGCTGGGCATATCGACAGGAGAGGTGCAGCGTGACCGTATCACCCATGCCCGGGAGTACGCCCGGACACGCGGAGTCACGCTGGTGCTCAAAGGAGCACGCACAGTCATCGCGTGTCCTGACGGAACGACCTATGTCAATACCACAGGCCACGCTGGGATGGCGACAGGCGGTGCGGGCGATGTGCTGACGGGCATCATCGCAGGATTGCTGGCCCAAGGCTTGAACGCTTCGCAGGCAGCAGCCTTTGGCGTGTATCTGCATGGTGCGGCTGGAGAATTGGCCGCGCGCCATCGCCAGCATCCCGCCTCAGTGGTAGCTGGCGACATCATTGAAGCCCTATAATCCATAGCAGCAGTGGCAGGAGGAAGGCCAGCATGATCTGTACTCCGTATTCACGGTTCAGCCAGTGCCTTCCGCCATAATAGAGCAGTGTAATCCCTGCACCTGCCATGCCGTTGCTCCACGAGATGCCCGTTCCAGCAGGCGACATCAAAGATCCTAGCAGAAGAAAGACACTGAACCCTACGGCAAGATATAGCGTGAACTGCTCAGGCTTGCGAAGCCAGGGTAAAAGATCACGTAGTGCATCAGCGGCAAGAGCCGCCGGAAGGGCAAAGCCATAGGCCCATAACTGCGCGGTCAGTTCACCGCTATTGCCTGCTATACTCACAGGCAATCCCGTTATTTCCTCTGTCAGATAGCAGTAGACCCATAACAGACCAAAAACCAATCCTCCACAGGCAAGCTTATTCAGAGCATAACAACCAAGCTCCATCCGCCAAGGCATTTTAGAATTAAATTCATTCCAAGGCTGTCTCATCTTGCGACTCCCTCCTCATTTCAATCGGTAAATCAAAACCATTCAAGGAATTTATTCTCAATTACAATCCGCTTACCGTTTACGACATTTGAGTTTACGTTAGCTGTGTATCATGTTCCTAAGCAAAATAAAGATTGCGGATAGCCGCGGTACGGAAAGGCGGGGATTACATGATACAGGCGGTTATTTTTAATCTGGAAAGTACATTGTTAGACCCCGGAGGTCGGGGCTTAATCCAGGGAATGTGCGACATCTTCAGATGGAAGGGTATACAGGTAACTGAAGAGCAGGTATCTCATGGACGAGGATTGCCCATCCGGGATCATATTGCGAATGTGCTCGGACTTTCAGAGGTTCGTAGAAAATGGTTGGAGTGCTTTGGTGCGCATCCTGGCAGAGTGGATATTGAGCATATTTATCTTGAGCTTGTCCCTGTTCTTCGCTCTTTGATCCAAGGGGCTGAGACTGCTGTCGGTATAGATAGGGCGTTGCAGGAGCTTCAAGATCGCCGCATTCAGTCAGGCGCTACTGCATCCTGCCCGATGGAAATGCTGAGTCATGTATTCACGCCTGCACAGTCACCCTATACGCTGGATTGTATGGTAGCCCCATGTGAAGTTTCGCAGGGGAGGCCTTATCCGTGGATGATCTATGAAATTGCACATCGCCTGCAGGTATTCCCGCTTAGCGATATTGTGAAGGTAGGAGACACAGCAGTCGATATGCAAGAAGGACGGAATGCCGGCGTTTGGACGATTGGTGTGTTGAACCATAACGAGAGTGCTTTGGCCGCGAACCACACTACAAGCTGTGAAGTGGACGATAGGGTAGCCGAGGAACGACGCAGACAAAGTATATATGGTTTGAAAAGGGCAGGGGCCCACATCGTGATGAACTCGGTCGCTGACTTGCCGCGTATTTTGCGTGAAATTGAAATGCTCCAGCATACGGGAGGCTATCCTTCTTACATGAAGCCAATGAAAACAGTTGCGATTCCCCCATTGTGAGCATAACGGCTATAACTCTTAAGTGCTTAAATTGACCTTCTAGGTTATATATGTATGCATCTACCTGGATAAAGGTGTACTCAGCTCGGCCTTCTAACCTCAAAAGGAGCATTCGCTATGTTAGCGAATGCTCCTTTTGAGTGTACTCCTTTTCGTCTGTAAAATGACCCGTAAGATGGACACTTTCAATCAAGTGTCCATCTTACGGGTCACAGTTCACCGAAATCATTACTGGTCGGAACTTTTCACCCGGAACTGATCAGCATGACGCTGTAGATTGTTGGAGAGTGTGGTCAGATTACGGGCTACTTCGGATAGTTCTTTTACCGCTAGGGCCTGCTTCTGTGCGCTTGCGGATACATCTTCTGTCATTCCGGCAGTTTGCTGCGCCGCGCTGGCTGTGTGCTTCAGATGTTGATCTACGCTGTGACGTACCTCCTGCATTTCTGTGGTCAATTGGGCCAGATGTGCAGCCAGTTCCTCAACTTCCTCTGATACCTGGGTGACTTTATCAACGGACTGTAGACATAATGCAATTTGTTTTTCTTGTTCATTGACAGTGTTTATATTTTCATCAAATTGATCGCCCATTTGCTCAATTTGCTCGACAAAACTACTTAAGATTTCGTCAATTTCACGAATAGATATGGCAGATTGTTGGGCAAGTTGTCCCATTTCATGAGCTACGACAGAAAAACCTTTACCAGCTTCCCCTGCACGCGAAGCTTCAATCGAGGCATTAAAGGATAAAATCTGCGTCTGCTTTACGATGCCCTGTACCTGCTGTCCAATGTTAGCTGCTTCGCGGGACTTTTCAGTTAGCGCGTGTGACATACGCTGCATTTGCTTGATTCGCAGAGCGCTTTCTCGTCCCTTCTCCAATAGTAGTTCATGTTCACTGGCTACCTGATTACGGACTTCATTGAGATGGCGCGCCGTATCCGTAAACTGGTGCACATGGCTTCCGACTTCATCCAGCGTTTGTCCTAAGCGGTCAGATTGCTGAACCGACTCTATCGTTTGATCCGCTTGGTTTGTAGATACATCGGCAATTTGCTGGAGTGTGCGGGACAGTTCCTCGGTTTGGTGAAGGGTACCTTCTGATGTCACGACGATATTCTCGGATGCTTGCTGAAGTGTACTTGAACTGCTTTGAATGTCCACAATCATATTGGACATGGCTTCTACCATCCGGTTCGTCAGGCCGCTGATTTCACCTAGCTGATCATACGTAACTTGCTGCGATGTAGCCGTAAGATTGCCGTCAGCTACTTGCTCCAGTGTATCTTTAATAAACCGTACTTGATGTAGTATTCGACGTGTTACCAGCATCATTACCGCAATGGAAATGATCAGAATGATGGAAACCACAGGGATAACTAGCCGGTAGGCCTCAGGCAGGGTTTTCTCGTACACTTCAGTTACAGAGGCAAGGGATCTGTCAATTCCTAGATAGCCTATGATGGTTCCATCTGTATCCTTAATGGGTGTAAAGGAAGAAAACATCGTTCCCCAATCAGGGTCCGTTGTGATATCTGTAGTGACCGTCTCCCCTTGTTTCAATCTATCTGCCGTTTCTTTACGGGTGAAACTAACAGGGCTTCCAAAAGGACTGTAGTCTTTGTCGTCCCAAGCAGCTCCGTCCACTGTAAGCTTCCACTCATCGCCAACACGATTGTACATATACATATACAGGACTCCGCTTTGCAGCCTGAGCGTATTTAACTCGTTCCGAAGTTTTTTATACTCATTGCTCTGCTCGGATGGATTCGTGTTTAAGCTTTTGACGGTTGATTTGTCCAGTAGCTTAGCCGTATTCACCGCCAACGCTTCATTGTTTAGCTGCATGGTTGATAGAGAAGCATTCTGAATAGATAGTTTGGTCGTCCACAGAATCATGACGCCAATCACAACTAAAGGAATGAGCAAGATGAAGTAGAGTTTGGTTTGTAATCCCATTCTTTTTTTGACTTTGCTTTTCATAATATGCTCCTTACTGTATTATTTCGCCTTCATATAATATCGTGTTCAAGTAGGAAAATATGAATAGTAATTAATATGTTTCATGAATTTTTTGCATATTTACGCAAGTTTCATCCCCATAGAAAAAAGCCTTAGCTCAGCAATACCGAGTTAAGGCTTGTAGCTTATGATTTACAAATCGTCAAATCCATTGTCATCTCCGACCTTGCCATAATTGCGTGATTTTGCTTCAAAAAAGTCCGTTTTTGTTGCATTCAGCGCTTCATCGGAAAATGGCTTGATCCAAGGCATACAGTTTACATCTACCCCTTCGTATGCTTTGTCCATACCCAGAAGTCTTAGGCGCATGTTTGCCATGTATTTGATATAATCGCTCAGCTCGTTCAAGTCAATGCCGCGAACCTCTTTGAGCGTGTAATGCGCCCAATTCGTTTCCAGTTCCACAGCGCGGTTGATCATACGATAGACATAGTCCGTATTTTCCTTGGTATCCAACTCAGGGAAATCAGCCAAAAGCTGCTTGAACACTTCGGCAAAGAAGTAGCAATGCTGATTTTCGTCGCGCTGAATATACGAGATCATCTGGCTGGTGGCCATCATTTTTTGGTCACGGGCCAAATTGTAAAAGAAAGCAAATGTACTGTAAAAGAATATGCCTTCCAGAATCAAATCCGCTACCATGGCTTGGAAAAAGGTTTGCGGGTTCTGCTCATCGCGGAACTCTTGATAAATGTCCGAGATGAATGTGTTACGCTCCAGCAGGACAGGATCATTTTTCCAGTATTCAAAAATTTCCTTCTGCTCCTGCTCTGATACCAGGGAAGACAGCACGTAAGAGTAGGACTGGTTATGCACGACTTCCTGTTGTCCGATAATGGCCGAAATAGCTTCCAGCGAGGAATCGGTAAAATATCGTTTTACATCTCCGACAAACATGGTTTGCATGGAATCCAGCACAGCCAGCAGGCCGATATTAATTTTGAATGTGCGCTGTTCTTCGGCATCCAGCATAGGGAACTGGGACGCATCCTTGGACATCGGAATTTCATCCGGAATCCAGTGGTTTAGCAGCAGCACCTTATATAGTTTGTACATATGCGGCATCCGAATATCGTTCCAGTTCAGGATACCGGAGTTTTCGCCTTCAATAATACGGGTAGAGCGGTTAGGCGCTTCCGTGTTAAAAATCTTTTGTAACTGCATGAGAGCCTCTCTCCTTTAGTTTAGGATGCGCAGCTTTCGCATTCTTCAATCGTCAGTGCGCGGCTGCGTACATAATAGGTCGACTTCATACCCGATTTCCAGGCATGAATATGCAGCGCTAAAAATTCGGTAGCTTTAATATCTGGGCGTACATACAGATTAAAGCTTTGACCTTGGTCAATATGACGCTGACGTGCAGAAGCCATGTTGATCGAAGCGTGTTGATCCAGCAAGAAAGCTGTTTTGTAGTACCAGATGGTTTTTTCATTCAAATCTGGTGCAGGGTTAGCGATCTTGTAGGTTGTTTTCTCTTCATAGGAAAGCAACTCATACAGTGGATCAATACTAGCGGTAGAGCCTGCGATAATGGACGTAGAACCGTTAGGCGCAATGGCGAACAGCCATGCGTTACGGACACCGTTTTGTTGGACTTCTTCCGCAAGCTCGCTCCACTCGGACGTAGTGACGAATTTGCCTTCACGTGTACCGTCTGTATAGCCACGGGAAGTGAAATAATGCCCGGTCGACCAGTCAGAACCCTCGAATTTGGCATAACGGCCTTTTTCTTTCGCCAGCTCCATGCTGGATTTTACGGCCAGGTAGTTAATTTTTTCATACAAATGATCATTATAGGTTACCGCTTCATCGGACTCCCAGCGGATGCCCTCAAGTGCGAGTAGATGATGCAGCCCAAATGTACCCAAGCCGACTGCACGATATTGGCTGTTTGTGTATTGTGCTTGCAGCACCTCAATGTTGTTGATATCAATAACATTATCCAGCATACGTACCTGAATCGGTACGAGACGATCCAGCACACCTGCCGGAACCGCACGAGCCAGATGGATGGAGTTCAGGTTGCACACAACAAAGTCGCCAGGAATTTTGGAAATAACAATGCGTGTTTGACCATCCTTGGTGACCAGTTCTTCTTTTTCTACTACCGTTGCAGATTGATTTTGCATAATTTCCGTGCACAGGTTGGAGGAATATACCATACCATGGGCGTGGTTTGGATTAGCACGGTTTACCGTATCGCGGTAGAACATGTACGGCGTACCTGTTTCCAGCTGTGATTTCATCAAACGCTTCATGATGTCAATGGCAGGCACCGTAATACGAGAGAGGATCGGATGCTGTGACGCCTCCTCATACTTCTCACGGAAGGAGCCTGAACCGAAGGCTTCATCATAAAAATCCTCCAGTCCCAGGGGACGACCCTTGTCATCCTTCCAGCCCATCACCTTCTTCACTTCATGCGGACAGAACAGATTCCATTCGCCCCGTGCTTCGACCCGCTCCATGAACAGATCGGGCAGACATACGCCGTGGAACACGTCATGTGCACGCATCCGCTCATCACCGTTGTTCAGCTTCAGGTCTAGGAACGCCAGAATATCCTTGTGGAATACGTCCAGATAAACGGCAATTGCCCCTTTGCGTGTACCCAGCTGGTCTACGCTAACAGCTGTATTGTTCAATTGTCGAATCCAAGGGATAACGCCAGAGCTTGTATTTTTATGTCCACGGATATCGGAGCCACGCGCCCGTACTTTACCGAGATATACGCCGATGCCGCCGCCCATTTTGCTAAGACGGGCTACATCGGTATTGGAATCGAAAATACCTTCCAATGAATCGTCTACGGTGTCGATAAAGCAGCTGGAGAGCTGTCCGGCCACCTTTTTTCCGGCATTAGACATGGTTGGTGTAGCTGCGGTCATGTACATGTTGCTCATCGCCCAGTATGCTTCCTTGACCAGCTCCATACGCTTGTCGGCCGGCTCTTGATGCATCAGGTACATTGCAATAATCATGTAGCGTTCCTGTGGAAGCTCCATTACGCGTCCGTCAAAATCATTGGCCAAATAGCGCTCAGACAGCGTCAACAGTCCAATATAGTCGAACAGTAGGTCATTCTGCGGCATTATGGAATCGCCGAGCTCATCAATCTGCTCCTTGGTGTAGCAGTCAAGCAGTTCCTGACGGTAGATTCCTTTTTGCACTAGATCGGTGATCAGTGGATAAAAAGCGCCGTAAGGCTCGTCTGCATAGGATTTGTAACGGCGGTGAGTAGCCGCTTTTTTATATAGGGAAGTGAGCAAAGCACGCGCAGCGGCAAATTTCCAGTCCGGTTCTTCCTTGCTAACCAGTTCTAGAGCAGCCATTGCAAATGCGTTGCTAATCTCATCTCCAGTGACTTCGTCCCGGCGGAGCTTACTAGTTACACCGCGAATGAGTCGATCTTTATCCAGCTTGTCCAGCCCGCTGAGTACACGGTCAGCATATACGGATATACGTATTTCATCAAAAGCCAACTGGCGATTGTTTGGTTTGGTTACGAGTTGTGGCATAGGATTAATTCCTCGCTTTCTTGATTTGGAATCATACTTAGGGAATAGGCATGAAAATGATCTGAGAAAAGAAACTGGTGAAAAAAGCGATGGTCAGACAGCATTTTGGGGCTGTATGTAATCCAATAACATAGAAATAGCGATGCGCCTGCCAATGAAGGAAAAAAAGATGGTTTCCGTAGGAATCATCGGCTACATCACTATATTTAGAGGTGTTATGAATATTTAACCCAACATATTGTGTATATAAACTTAAAATTTCAAATAAGTGCAAGGAGTATTATAGCAACATTCGAAGCCATACGTAAAGGAAAAGGAATGGAAAATCAAAATATGCAGAGAAGTCGCGGGCTATATTTGAATTGAGACGGAGTGAACGGTACAATAAATGATAAAGATGTTTCCTACTAAAAATAAGCCGTATACATATGGAACTTTTTTGAAGAACAAGGTTGCTTTATCGACTGAGTTTTTAGAATTTTTAAAAAAAATGATTTTTTCAATTTAAAGGAGGAACTTGGTGATGGCCATTGCAGAAGTGACAGTAATCCCGATTGGAACGGGGAGTACGAGCCTGAGCGACTACGTTGCTCAAATGCAAAAAGTGTTGAAGACGCAAAAGGGAATTACCTATGAACTTACCTCTATGAGTACGATTATTGAAGGTTCGTTGGACGATGTGTTCACTGCTATTGCTGCGCTACACGAAGCGCCATTCCTAGCAGGAGCCAAACGCGTTTCCACCTCAGTCAAAATTGATGATCGCCGTGACAAGCCTTCCTCCAGTCGCCAAAAGCTGCGATCCGTCGCAGATAAGCTATCCGGAACCACGGCAGGGAATGTTACAGAATTAAACCCAAATCTTAGTTGATAAAGTTGATGTAAGTGATTGATTTTTATGTAACTAAGAGTATAATAGTTTTTGTTGTCAGTCACACTGACCTGCTGGTGTAGCTCAGGGGTAGAGCAACGCACTCGTAATGCGTAGGCCGGGGGTTCAATTCCCTTCACCAGCATTCTATAAAACTCAAGCACAGCGCGGCTTCCAAGCTTTTTGGAGGCTGCGCTTTTTTGTGATTTTGGACAATCTTCTACCATTTTTCTACCCTTTAGTATAGTAAAGTAGGTTCTTCAGTGCTAATGCTCTCTCCTGTAATTGAATCGCTAATGTTTTTTAACACCGCTTCTTGGAGATTCAGGTGTTGTATAGTGACAGACTGGAAACGTAAATTGTCCAGCCGTAAGTTTTGGGCGTTACTGTCCGCATTGATCACGAGCTTGCTTACTGCTTTTGGAGAAAACAATGCCACAGTTATTCAAGTGACCGGCGTTATTGGTGCTTTCGGTGCAGTAATTGCTTACATTCTGGCTGAGGCTTATGTAGGTGGTAAGTCGGCAGAAACGTCAGCCACTGACGATCTGTAAATCTACAAGTGTTTGGAAATACGAAATACCCTGCTGGTATAGTGCCCGTGAGGGTGTTTTGATAGGATTAGCAGTTCCAAAGCCATTTATAAATTAAGTCAATAGGTATATTACTCTAGTATAGCGGGGAGTCTATATACTAATTATCTACAATTTTTAAACAAGGAGGGCTTTTTGCGTGGACCATCTCATTATTTTAATCAGAAGTTTTTCAGCATTTTTTATCCTAATGATAATTGGGAGAATATTAGGAAAGCAAACCCTTTCCAATATGAACTTCCATGAATTCGTAACGGCGGTTATATTAGGAGCTATGGCTGCTAACTTTGCATTTAACGAAAAAATAGAAGTTATCCACCTATTAATAGCGCTGTCCGTTTTTACAATTACTTCTTATGTTTTAGCCAAGATTTTTTTGAAATTCAGAAACTTTAAGATGTGGACAGAAGGAACCCCCACCGTTCTCATCGAAGGAGGGCTCATTCTCGAAGATAACTTAAAAAAAAATAATATGACATTGGATTCTTTAAACCAGCAGCTTCGCGAGAAAGATATTTTTAATATAGAAGAAGTGGAGTACGCCCTACTTGAGATTAACGGAAAACTATCTGCCCAAAAGAAAAAGGAACTGCAAGCCGTGACATTAAAAGATTTGCAGTTGAATGCAGGCAATACCTCACAGTTCCCAATTGAGCTTATAATCGACGGACAGCTTTTGCAGGGCAATTTAGACTCCAACCATATTTCCGAATCCTGGATGAACTCCCAACTCAAAGCACGCGGCAAAAAGTTAGAGGACGTATTCTACGCCGTTAAAGGCAGCAACGGCCAGCTCTATGTGGATGAATATAAGGATAAAATCCAGCAACCAATTGATGTGGAATAGTATTAACTTTTGGTCAAAAGTTACTTGAGATTCAACGTAATCAGATAATTGTATTTGGCAGCGTGCTTAAGCTCATCCAAGATGATACCGTACACCGTGTCCTTATAGATGCCAGTAGGCAATCCAAACCAGATGTTGCGGTATCGTTCTACCGCACCTAACTCTCCCATCAAGGCGCGCTGCAGACCTTCTGCATAGGAGTGCACTTTCTCATATTTCTCACTACTGATGCCTGTAATCTCCTGTCCTGTCAAAGCCCGATACATCTCTCTGAACATTTTGTTGTGGCCGCGTTCATCGTTACGGATGCTTTCAATAATAGCCACCTGCTCCTGTGAGGGAGCCAAATTGATCAATTCATCGTAGAACAACTCATCGTTACGCTCCCCTTGTACCGCTTCCTTTATCATTTGTACTGCTTTTGGAAATCCTGTGTTCCAGATCGGTACAAAATCGGCCCGCATATAATATGAATTTCCCCAGTAAGAAGGTACTTGATACAAGTTTATTCCCTCCCAATGCTAGTTTTTAGAAAGTATATGCGCATCTGCCCATGTCGGTTCCTAACATTAGGAAAATGATTGTTCCTCATACTCCTAATCGCCCTTTTCTTGTGAAGAAATGCTGGCGGCTATTTGACTTACCAACATACTGGGTTGATTATACTGATGGTAGCTAACACCGGGGAAGAATTTGTTTGTAGGAATGCTCTTATGACAAACGTAGTATTTCTACATAATTCGCAAAAAAAAGATATTGACAACTGGTTAATTGATGGGTAAAAATAGTAAATAATTATAAAATACTGGGATTTTTATGCGAAGGGTGGCTATGTCATGAAGCATACACCTACGATTCGAGCGGAATTAGATAGATATTTACAACAAGAGGGCATGAGTCTAACGCAGTTTGGGCATGTAGCAGGCATGAATAGGGGAATCGTAAGCGCCATTGTGACAGGGAATAAGTCCATGTCTGTTAACCAGCTTGATTTAATCACTGAGGCTATGGGCTTACCAGAAGGTCACTTTTATGATCTATTTATAGAAAACTACATCATCGATCATCCACCCAATATGAGGCGAATCGAGCCGCTTTTGTTTCGATGTGCGGAGTTGGACAAGCTGGAGGCGATCCGCCGAGTAGTGGGAGCTATCATGGATAATCTACTGTATTCACCCAAGCTATTTGAAATTGCAGAGGAATTGTTGTCGCAGGGAAGACATGCGGCTGCATTGTTGCTGTATGAGGGGGTAGCTGAAGCGGAGAAATATCAACATTCTGAACGTTTGGCAGTCTGCCAATATCGTATATTCACGATTCAAGTTGGAGACGACCAAAGCCGCAACCACAAAGCAGCTATACTATTCGAGCCTTATGTCGAGCGCCTAGATGATTTAGAACAACTTGATGCGTTAAAGGATCTGGCTAATGTGTACAGGTCATTGCGTAAATGGGACAAGGTTGATGAAATAGCGAGGGTGATGAGAGCTAAGGCTGAAATCCAATACAATTGGAAACATCAACAGAAGAACCAAGAACGCAATGAGGCTGCTAAGAAATTAAGTCGTCCGATGTTCGTGTACATCACGTATGCCGACTTACTATGTGCGAGTGTCTGTGATGCCCGAGGCGATTACCAACAAGCTCTACAATATACATACGCCTATGCGGACTTGGATTGGGTTAGAGAGACTGATGATGATACCCTCTATTGGGTAGAAATGTATCAAGATTGGGCACGATGCAATATTTATGTAAATAAGCTCTTGTCTGGAGATGTCAGCGTGCTCTCAGATTATGTCGAATACATAGCCGAAACAGCAGATACCATGGAAGGTGAGAAACTTTCAAAGCTGTTAAACGTTATGATAGCTGCTAATCAATATAATTTGGATGTTGATGATGTACTTTCAAGGTTTAAAAAAGACATTGATGCCTTTACTCAACTCCCGACATCTACTGATATGTACAGCCAACAAGTAGTACCCGACTACATTGCATGGTTTGGTTACGAACTGGCCTACTATTATTTAAACAGAGAAAGGTACAGTGATGGTTTTAAACAATTGTTATTTGCAATGGTAAAGTCACATATAATAAATAATGAGACTTACTTTATAAATTGTATTGGCTTGTTTATGCGTTTCCAAGTCTATGCGACTCCTGAAATCAAAACAGAGTTCTCCAATCTAATTGAAAAGGTGTGGGTAGGTAATGTTGAGAAAAATAGGACTGTTAATTGTTGCGAGTAGCTTTTTAGTTTTCATGACTGTACCTGGTATCCAGATTCTTGTACAGGTTGGAGGTTCTTAAACGTCATTAAAAAGCTCTGCTAACCTTATGGTCGGCAGAGCTTTTTAGTTGAAAAATTGCTTACAGACGGACATTTAAGGCGGAACTGATATGAATCAACTTTAATTGTATGTAGAAAATAAAGTTTTGATACTACAATAAAAGAAACAACGGTAGGCTAGGACGAGAAAATATGCCCTAGACTGTCGCTGCTTCATCTGTTTCATTGAACTAACGTTTCCCGTTAGCGTAATGGGTTCATTGTCATTAGCCTCAACCGCTTACCTGTTTGCTCAGACTCCTGGCAACAGCTGGGGCATGATGCTTTTGCCATAATCCAAGACGTACTTATTAATCTCTGAGACAAGTTTTGTGTCCTTAGTTTTGTAGTGCACCTTGTTAATTACGAAGTAACCTGTACTAGAATATTGCTCATCAGTCGAAAACATCAACGTAAAACGATAAAACAAAAAAGCCGCTAAAATAGCGACTTCAAATGGGACTATGCTCTTGTCCCCCGACAGTTAATCCAGATACAAAATCTCAATCTCGCCCGGAGCGAAGGATTGCTCTGCGTAATTCCCCCCCCAATCACAAAGCGATCTCAAAATGGGTTCAAGTGATTGACCCAGTTCCGTCGTTGAATATTCCACCTTAGGCGGTACCTGATTGTACATCTTTCTGCGAATTAATCCGTCTGTTTCCAGTTCCCGAAGAGTTTGAATCAGCATCTTTTGCGATATATTATGAACGAGTCGCTTAAGCTCTCCCGTCCGTTTAGGTCCTTTTATTAAATAGTACAGAACAAGCCCCTTCCACTTTCCTCCGATAACCTCTAGTGTAACTTCCAGTTCACAGAAAAATGTTTTCATATCAATGCACCATCTCCGATCTAAGAATATCCCCTTCATGTATCGCTGATCCTTCAAGGATCACTGAAGGAAAAATTGAACGTTACATAGAGGGGATAATACAATCGCATTTAAGTTGATTTAAAAATCTTTGTCGTTTGAAAATTATTATGTCTTGGTTAAACTTGAGCTACTCCGCCATCTACGAATAATTCAACGCCGTTCATATAGCTGCTTTCATTAGAGGCTAGGAACATGACAGCATTGGAGATCTCTTCAACCTGCCCCACTCTGCCGAGCGGAATATCATTTTTTGCCTGTTCCAGTAAATGATCTAGTTCAGAGCCAAATAACTCATCGTACGCCGGCGTTACGATTGTTCCCGGACTAAGGATGTTTATACGAATTTCGGTCCCTCTCATATCAAGAATCCAGCTGCGGACGAGCTGTCTGATCGCTGCCTTGGATGCACCATAGATACTAAACGCTGGCATCCCCGTCGAGCCAGCAGTGGATCCCGTTAGAATAATCGAACCTCTTTTATTTGGAAACAAAGCTAATGCCTTTTGTACTGTAAAGATGGTTCCTTTCACGTTGACATCGAAAGTCTTGTAGTATTGTGCTTCTGTAATTTCTCCTAATGGAAGAAATGACCCTAGTCCGGCATTTGCAAAGAGAATGTCCAAGTGTCCCTTTTCTCGCTTAACTGTTTCGAATAATATATCTAGATCTTCCGATTTAGATATGTCACCTCGGACACCTGTAACATTCTTTCCGATCTGCTTTACTGCTTCATCCAGTTCACGTTGTCTGCGTCCCGTGATAAAAACGTAAGCCCCTTCTTTTACGAACTGTTGTGCCGACGCGAGACCGATGCCGCTTGTACCTCCGGTTACAACTGCTACCTTCCCGTCAAATTTCCCCATTCTATTACACTCCTTTTATAATGATTTATATGGTATAGAATGCTCTGTCTGCTTCATGAACCTCCTATGAACGATAGTATGGGGGAAAAGTTACAAGAAAAACAGTACCCACTTTTTTGTGATATAGTCACCAAAAAGTGATAATTGAGGCGGCACAAGCGTTTGTTTTTACAGCCTAACAGATGGAAGTGAGCTCCATTAAGTTTGAGATTGTATATGTGCTTTTAATTTCTGCCGGACTTATTTGTCCGGTTCTGTTGACCCAACAGGTGTCAATGCCCGACTGAAGACCACCTTTGATATCCGTATTTAATGAATCTCCAATGACAAGTGCATCCTTTCTATTAAATTCTGAAATATGACTTATGACGTAATTGAAAAATTCTTCCTTCGGTTTTTGATAACCAATGCTTTGCGAATCAAAGATATCCTCGAAAAACTTATATAGCCCAGACTGCTTCAAGCGTTTGATTTGCGTGTGAGTGATACCATTCGTGATTACGAACATTCGATGGGTCTTTGATAAGCGAATGACAGACATCCATTGCGCCTTCCATAAGCAATTGGTTTCCATCTCCCAACAATTCTCTATACAAACCTTCCCATTCCAAGCCGACCACGATTTCCCCCATTCTCAACATTGTAAAAGAGGGCTCCAATTAATTACTCACCACATGATACCACGTATTTGAACTATCCTGCCCGTTAGCTTAACATCGGATGCCAGCTATTAAGGAACTAGAGATAAAGAAGGTGAAGCGCACAGAGGACATAAAAGTTAGGGTGCTTGCTTTAGAGCAAGATAACTATATTATAGGGACGGATAATTCCACACTACAGGATATCATTATCTGGAGGGAGGGGGATCACAATCAAAAGAACATCATGCTTGCAGGGGACGAGAAGGAGACTTTAGAGAGCATTAGGGCGAACGTAATTCAATAATTACAGACTTTGGGGGTATGTGGGTACTAACGGGAACTGTACCGGAACGCACTCGTTATATATTAATTTAGTAAGAAAGGTGTTCCCCTTTTAATGAGAAACACCTTTTCAAAATGCTTTAAAACTTTTAAATTTGTGGCTCTTCCAAACCGTTTTTATCTAATCCGGAAGGTTCAGCAGTGATTCCTTTATCAAGTGTCTCCTCAACAAAGGATAGAACAGCCTTTCACTTTATTTATTAACTAAAGCAGACAATTCACCTTCAAAGACTTTCTCTTCTTTGTCATTAAAAGTCGTCAGCAAAACAGTAACTATTCCTGTTTCACTTCGTTTTTCCCTAAGCTCAGTCACCTCCACAATTGTATGTAATTCATCTTCCGGGTACACGGGTTTTATAAATCTGATATTGTTAAAAGCAGTTCCCGCAATGACATCGTCACCATAAATACCTGTTTCAACCCACAGCTTAAAAGAAACTGCTAGCGTTTGGATTCCTGAGGCGATGATTCCATTAAATCTTCCTTGCATTGCTTTATCTTCGTCCAAGTGCATGTATTGCGGGTCGAACTCAGCTGCAAATCTCTTGATATTCTCTTTAGTTATCTTTATGGACTTGGTTTTAAATGTTTGTCCGACAAAAAAATCATTAAATTTCATAAATATACTCCTTTGCTGAGATTATGTGCTGGGTGGACTCCATTAAAATTTATGGCTTGATTATAACACTTGATAATAGTACTTAGTACTAATTATAAAAATATGCCCATTTTAAAAAAACACTAGAATATATTGTAGCGACATCAGTGGCTAACGAAAACGAGAAGATATTAAATCTGCTCAATGTTATAATTGCCGCAAACCAATATAGCATAGATGTAGAAGATATACTCCTCGATTTGAAGCGGAGATTAATTCGTTTTCTGAACAGCCTTTATGATTATCGCGGCTAGCTTTTTGTTGTTTATTGTAACTGTGCCTAATCAAGCCTTTAACCACCACCATCGTATCCAGCCTCAAGTTACCGTTGGAGGAGCTTAAACGTAAGCACATCAAATTAAATCCCCGCTAACCTGAACTGGTCGGCGGGGATTTTTGTTGAACAATCTAAGGACAGTATGTTGTACAGTACCCCTTGTACAAATTTGCGATTCCCAGAAGTGGAAAATTTATGTGCGATTAAAAGCAATGCTGCATTACAGATAATACAAAATAAGCTGTCTGGTGCACTTCAATGATATGAAGGTCTTTTAGTTTTATTTTAGAACAGAAACAGCTACAATTATCGGCTGCTGTCTCCTTGTGCTTATTGAGCATCGTTTCCCGCAAGCCCAATAGTTGATGGTTATTTACCCGCTTATTAACCAAAGGGAAAAATAGGCAACTTCTCGAAGTCTGGTCTGTAGTGCACTGATATGCTTGACCTCTGGTATAGGCATGCATGTTTCTATTTCTACTGACCACTTTAACCGTTGCGGCAAATCAACATGTTCGTGACTACAGTAGCTGCTAATTATAAGCCCTTTTCTTCTTCTTCTGAATTAGCATGGTGAGGAAAAGGAGGACAGGCAGTACAATCTGAAAAATAGGCCAGACTCGAACCAAGGCTACATGAAGACCGAACCACAAAAATTCGGTTAACCTAGGGGATAGAAACGTTAGGCCGTATATGATGATGCTTAGCAACAGTAACGCAGGCTTATATCTAAAAGGGGTTATCGTTTGAAGTCCAATGACGGCACCAAACATAAAACCAGCCGTTTTGACTCCGATTCCAATAAATAGAATCATCGAAAACAGGACATCAGCTCTCTCAACAATTTTTGGTAGCTGAATTAGTTGTGTAACCTCAAATAAGGGGTAGGTACTTGATGCTGCCCATTCCGGACCTAAAACCAGGATTGTTAGTTCATTCATTACAATAAGGAACACAGCAGTGATCCAGTAAACAATGACGATCGACCGCTGTAATTTACGTTTATCCGTAACAATCTTGAACAGCACAAGAAAAAGAACTGTCTGCCCGAAGGGAAAAGACACGATCTCGGGAATGGCAGCCTTCACTATGGGAGTTAGACCATTCTCCAATACAGGAAACAAAAATTCAAAGTGAATGAGTCCTGTAAAAGGAGTAAGCAATAATAGAACGATATAACCAAAAGCCAACATGATAATAAATATATGACATAAAAGGAACCAGACCCTTGGGCCAAACCACACCACATCGGCACAGACAAATAACGCTATAAACGTAATAACCTCGGTAGGGGTTCTGTTCAGCAAAGTCAATGCGCCGAGCTCACCAATGTCCCTAACACTCCTGGAAGCTTCATAAGCAAAGTAACAGATGAACAAAAGCCCACCCAGACTACCAACCCACTTTCCCCAATAATGGCATAAAAGCTCGTACAAATCCCGGTGTGGATCAAGTTTATGCATGGATAAATACATGATTAGCAGTACGAAGCCTGCAAGTGCACCGATCAGCATGGCTAGCCATGCATCCTGCTTGGCTTCAGCTCCCAATAGGAATAACGTTGTACTGCCTACCTGAAACAAGGAAAAGGCGATAGCTAACCCGGATACCTTGGTGACGGTTTTATTCATACTGTTTAAGCCCCTTTATACAAATGGGTTAGGATTGAGTACCGATATGCTTCTGTAAGAGTCCAGGACGCTGAATCCGTGCATCCACTCGAATGTCGAGTTCTATCTTCTTAAACTCCTGATCCCAGTTTTTTTTCACCGTCTCCCACTCCCTTGGGAACCTCCGGTGAATTCGGTCAGCAAAACCAGTTGCGTCTACACCAAGTTCCTGAAGTTTAGTCCAGCCCTCATTTATCGTACTGGTCACTTCTTTTGCAATCTCTTCTTCCAAATCATGTATGATCTTCGTCTTGGAAATATCTTTAGTGCACGTTGTTTCATTTAAAGTTCCGTTAATTTTCACTCTAACCTGCATAGTGTAATGAGAACTCGTTTTTCTGGGTGTAAGTTTTACACCAGCAGAGTTTACTAATATAGAAGAGTACATTTCCCTACCAGGTTGTTGGCTGCATGGGAATGAAATTTCGGTGTTGTTAACCTTTTGAGACAGATAAGATACTCCCAGACTCTCTTCCTTGTCGAGAAACCCTTTGAACTTTCCGTTTTGGAATATCGCCAATTTAGTTAATGCCAGCTTGAGCGGGGCCGAGGTTTTTTTGAAGACATCCAGACTCTCTGCTTCCTTCTCATCCTGATAATCCCTTTCTCCGATTATCTCGGCGACAGGTACTCCAATGGATTTGGAATCCGAGTTCATGCTTAATACGAAATCATAAACCCTAACTTTCGGAAACACCGATAAAATATCGCTCTCTTTGTCGACCAATTCAGCCATGGCGGCGCCTTGAAGTTTATCAGGCGGCAATAATTTCTTTAATAGATCGGATGCTAGTCCGTCCGTTACAATCATATTTACCATCTCTCTCGCTTCCGAATTACGAAGATAAAAATCGATTAGACGGTCCATTCCCTTCTCAGCCGCTCTTTTACCGATAAATACAACACGATTATGTGCTACGTAAATTCGTCTTGATGTTTTTAAATTGCTGTACGCTAACGCCTGGTTATAGGTTTTGGACTTTACAGAGAATACATGGGATGCCGGTTGAGGAGACCCTCCGGTTCCTCCTCCGGTACCACTTGCAATGGCAGAGGGAACAATAATCTGATAGGACACCATCCACTGTCCGTCATCCATCATATCTACTCCTGTAGCTGCTGTTACCCACAGCTCATTCAGTTCGACTCGGTTCCAGCACCCCGCCAAAATGAATAGTATGATCAAGACCAAAATAAACCTGCCTAATTGGGACATATCGGTTCCTCCTTACGCCATAGGGTCTCGGCCGTGTTCCCCCGCTTGTTCTGCATATGATTCCTGTTTCGTTGCCTGCTTTACTGGATTGGAATCCCCAATCATTATAGGCCGCTTCTTCATCTTCCACCTAGGTACACGCACAAACAGGTCTTTCATATTGCTCGTATAGAAAGGTGCGAGCGGCATCATATAAGGAACGCCGAACGAATTCACAGATACTAATCGAACGAGTATGGGAATCAAGCCCGCCAAAACGCCGTATAACCCAAATAAACCTGCTAACAGCATGAGTCCAAACCTGAGCAAACGAACAGCCCCCGCCATATTGATTGCAGGTAGCACAAAGTTGCAAATGGCTGTGAATGATACCACAATGACCATAGCTGCGGAAACCAATCCCGCCTGTACAGCAGCTTGCCCAAGAACCAAAGCCCCAACAATAGAGATTGCAGGCCCTACGGCGCGCGGCATTCGTACACCTGCTTCGCGGATAACCTCGAAGGTCAGCTCCATTAACATCGCCTCAAGCAAGGCTGGCAATGGTGTATTTTCTCTCTGTGCAGCCAGAGTGATAAGCAGTGTTGTAGGCAGCATTTCCTGGTGAAACGTAGTTGTTGCAATGTAGAACGAAGGTAATAGCAATGCCAAGAAAAAGGATGACATCCGAACGATCCGCAGAAAAGATGCCAGATCATAACGCTGGTAGTAGTCCTCGCTGGAAGCTATAAATCGAAAAAAGGTTACGGGAGCAATCAGGGCAAATGGGGTCCCATCAACCAATATCGCTACTTGCCCTTCAAGTAAGCTGCCTGCTACAGTATCCGGGCGCTCGGTGTTAACCATGGTTGGAAAAGGTGTCCATACCCCATCTTGAATAAATTCCTCGATATATCCACTTTCGAGTATACTATCAGTGTTGATGGAGTCTAATCGTCTGGATATTTCCTTAACCACCTCTGGATTTGCAATGCCTCGAACATATGCTACCGATACCTTCGTCTGCGTGTATGATCCGATAATTCGAGAATCAAAGTGGAGTTCAGTTGATTTGATCCTCCTCCGGAGGAGCGTGATATTGGTGGAAATATCCTCTGTAAACCCCTCCTTAGGGCCGCGAACTACTGTCTGCGATGTTGGCTCCTCAACTGCTCTTTTAGCCCCTCCACTGATAGAAGCAGCAAAGGCCTTGGTGCTGCCTTCGACGAGGATAGCCACCTGTCCATAAAGAACGGCATGGATAAGCGATTGCTCATTGTCAAGACAAGTTATACCCCCAATAGGAATACGATCCATCAACCAACTTTCGACATTACGATCAGAGACATCTCCATTTCGAATACCTGCAGTGAGCTCCTCCAGCAGTGTCGTTAAAATTTGCTGATCAATCAGGCCTTGAAGAAAACCTACAGCGAGAACCGGATTGCCCTGCTTATCATTCAAACAACGAAGAATGAAATCCCCGCTATGCCCTATTTCCTGGTTTAGTACGGTCACATTTTCCTTAAGCGTGCCACTCAGCTCTTTGGATATTTTAGTCAATTTTTCGTCATTAACTGGTTCAGAGTTCATGCCATTTTTAGATCGTGAAGGCTGTTTAAACAGCCATTTTTTTAACTTGTCAACCATGCCATATAGTTCCCTTCTAGATATCAGTCAACTGTAATATGCTGCTATTCCACAGTTTATATGTACTGTTCTTGTCAAAAGATGGTCGCATACCAATCCATTGCAACTATGTTTATATTGTGGAGAGGTCCATTAGCTTAACGTCGCCGTTCAGTCTACAAGCTTTCAGCAGACAGCCGTAAGATGCTATCTATTAAGGAGCTGGAAGCGTACAGAGGACATAATAGTTAGGTTTATGGGGGCGGATAACTATACTACGGGATATCGTCATCTGGAGGGCTGGGATTACAATCAAAAGAACATCATGCTCGCAGGAGACGAGAAGGGGACTTTGGAGAGCATTAGGGCGAACGTAATTCAATAATTACAGACTTTGGGGGTATGTGGGTACTAATGGGAACTGTACCGGAACGCACTCGTAATGCGTAGGCCGGGGGTTCAATTCCCTTCACCAGCATCTTATAAAATTCAAGTGCAGCGCGGCTTCCAGGCTTTTTGGAGGTCGCGCTTTTTGTTGGAGCGAGCATTTTTCTAACGTTCCCTTATGGTGGATGAATACCGAAAGCGGGTTGCACCAATGGCTGCCAAGTGGAATGAATAGCGCAAAAGCAAAGTCAATACGGTACCGCCGAAAGATGGGGAGCCAGTAAACGGTCAGCAAGAAGAACAACAACATGACGACGGTGTCGCGATGAAGGAAAGACATGGATGCAGATAAGCATCGGCTTGAGCAGCGGCCAGATAAGGATTCCAAAGCTGGGCTAAAACACAAATATTAACTATGCATTAACGCCTAAGGGAAAATTGAATAGCATACACCGTAACGAAAAAATTCCTGAGGGAGTGGGTAAAATGAAGAATGCAAATCAAAATAGACAAAGTGGGAAACGTGGGTTAGGAGGACCGACGTATCTACTAAATCCAAATCAAGTGGCCTCGTTTATAAATCAAACGGTTGACTTTACACTTAATAGTGGGCAAAGAGTTTGTAGAGTCTTTATACATTCTGTATCACCCGAGACTAACCCTCAAAACTCAACTTATGGAGACTTCACCTATCTAGTTTTCCAAAATGGGAAGTTCTATATGATATCAAATAATGCAGCTAACATCTCACAAATAGGATTGGCCGGTTCAATTTGTATGTAAAATAAAGTGAGCACTCTAAACGGAGTGCTTTTTCTTTTGCATTTATTCGACAGGATGTAAGCCATTTTGAGTGCTCTTTCCGTTACATGGGAATGCCGGAAGGAGTGCAGAAGAGAACAGAGAGAGGGCATGCACACGCTCTGACAGCCTATTAGCCACCCACCCGAATAGTGGAAACCAACCCCAATAGCCTTTTGAACATTTACACTACCTCTTTCATAGTATACGGCAGTTGATAAAGAGAGGAGGCTACTGATGGAAATACCAATAACAGGTTTTGTTGTTCATTCCGGTGATTCCGGTTCTAACCATTCGCATAAGCTTTTTATTAGTTCGTGGGATGGTAGACCAGTTAATGTTCACGTACATCCTTTTAAAGGGAATACATCACTTGATGTGGGACACTACCATCATTACGCTGGGGTAACAGAACCAGCTCCAAGTGGTGTTCCGCATGTTCATAATTATTATGCAGAAACATCATTTAACGATCAACATACGCATTTAATTAGAGGAACTACAGGACCAGCTATTCCCTTGACTGGTGGCGGGCATTACCATCATTTTGAAGGGTATACAACAGTAAACGGTAGAATTCCTCATGCCCATAGGTACAGTGGAAATACTGGAGATGAGAAAGAATATCGATAGTAATCAATTAGAAAAACTCAACCCGCTACAAATAGTGGACTGATGGAGTTGGTGCTGACGCTCAGATAGCAATTTGGATGGGAGTTTCAATTTAGAAAGCACTAGAATTTTAACTGCAAGGACTTATTGATGAAATGAGTGTATATTTAGCTCCTGTAGTAGAGGCAGGTACGAACCAGCAAACAATTGTTGAAGTAATGCCCAAATATGGTGAAGCTGCGGCCGCTATACTGTAACGTCCCCCTGATTATCAGCGTATCCTCCGGCTGAATAGCGGCCCGCCTCGCTTGGCATTTTTGCGGACTTCCGCTATTGCCGTGCCCCAGATGAACTTTAATTAAACCAAGCTATCAAACAAAGGAAGAGAGCTCCAACCTTTTCTGGTTCGGGGCTTTCTTTGTTTTGCCCAAAGGTCACATCATATTATTAAATAAACAAATAATTGCATTTACATTCGTGGGGGTGGTGATTGTGTAACATGGCGAGAGAACGGAGTCCTGAGCGGGACAAGGCAAAACAGATGTGGCTAGAGAGTGACGGAGCGAAGTTACCATTGGAGGAGCTTAAACATAAGCAGAGTAACTCCTCGCTAACCTTAACTGGTGGCGGGATATTTTCTTTCTATTTACCTGCATGCCCAGTCACAGTGTGTATTCACACATATATTAAGGTGACGACAAATAAAGGAGGGCTAAAGTTATGAGTGGATGCGCAGGTCCAGCTGTTTGCGGTGCGTGGACTTCTACAACAGCAATCTTGGTGCTCTATATCCTTTTGGTTATCATCCTTAAATCATGTTGGGTGTAACTTTTTGAAAAGATTGTATACATCCCGCATTCATCAAGTTTTTTTCAAGATTTTCCCGAAATTAAATTAGACAGAGAGCTCTGCTAACCTTATGGTTGGCAGAGCTTTTTAATTAAATAAATTGCTTACGTTACGGAGAATTTTAATTTACCTGGGTTCGTAGGCGCCGTTTGTTGGTCCCTGTGTTTATGGCAAAGACCGGGGAACAGGGCAAGAATTGAAAGAGGACAAGTTAGGGAATTATCTACGGGACAGACCCTGCGATGGGCTATTTATTATTTAAGGCAGAGCCAATATTGAATTCTATGTCACGCAGGTGACTGATATCTCTCATCGGTGGGCGTCCGAATAAGCGGGCGTATTCTCGGTTGAACTGGGAAGGGCTTTCGTAACCGACGCGAAATCCTGCCGTAGCAGCATCGTAGCCTTCCTTGAGCATCAGCCGACGTGCGCTCTGCAATCGAATGATCTTTTGATACTGAAGTGGGCTCATACCCGTTACTCTTTTAAAATGCTTGTGAAAGGTTGTTGGGTTCATGTTCACTTTTTTTGCTAACTCTTCAATGACTAGCTGTTCAGAATAGTCACGATTGATTACATGTATTGCATTTGAAATACCTTGTGCATAGCTTCCGATCACAACGAACTGCCTCAGTAACGTTCCTTGCTCTCCCTCCAGCACACGATAAAATATCTCCCGGATGTAGAGTGGAGCTAGTATCTCGATATCCGTGGGTGAATCTAAAAGATTGACGAGGCGTAGAATCGCATCTAACAGAAAGGAAGTGGACGGATTAACCAAAATGCCCCTTCCTGTGTCTCCCTTTTTCTGTGAACTAGATTTCTTGCTTATATCTATAATGACATCAGGGCTAAGTGTTAATTGTAAACTTAGGTACGGCAACTGCGGAGAAGCATGAGTAATTTTCCCAATCACTGGTAGATGTACGGATGCGACCATATAACTGGACGAATCGCATATGAAGCTTTCCCCAACAAATGTGACGGTTTTAGAGCCTTGGGCAATTACGTAAAGAGAGGGCATGTTGAGGGTATGCGTCGGTTCCGTTTCCGCGGATGTGCGCCTGAAACAAAGCTCTGAAATCGCAGTTTGGTGTAAACCGTCCGTAGACGTATGCCGTGCAATTTGCTTAGCTAACTCCGTAATGAGTTGGTTCAAACTTATTCACCAATCCTTTTTCATTTAAGCTGATATGAATATTGTAACTCAAACTAGACAGGATTAGGCAAGGAACGCGTATGAATCGTCTACCTGCTTTATTTTGATATTTCTTATAATTCAAGGCGAAAGACAATTTCCAGATGAAAGAAGGATTCGGCTATGAGATTAATCCAGAATACAACCTTGTCCGGAATCAAAGATAAAGTTGTTGTTATTACGGGTGCAAGCAGTGGGATTGGTGAAGCGACTACGCTTTTACTGGCTGAGCATGGGGCAAAAGTCGTACTTGGGGCACGACGACCTGATCGTCTTGAAGCTCTTGCGGCCCGTATCGCGGAGGCTGGGGGTGAAGTCGTGTATGCTAGCACAGACGTCAGACGGCGGGACGACGTAACCAAGCTTATCCATTTGGCATGTGAACGATTCGGTACGATTGACGTTCTCGTAAACAATGCCGGCGTGATGCCGATTTCTCCCCTTGATGACTTGCGTGTAGAGGATTGGGAGAACATGATCGACGTCAACATTAAAGGTGTTTTGTACGGTATCGCCGCAGCACTGCCTGTCTTTCGCAAGCTGGGTTCCGGACATTTTGTCAATATTGCTTCTACAGCGGGACATAAAACTGTACCAAACCAGTCCGTTTATTCTGCCACCAAATTCGCCGTCCGCGCCATCTCCGAGGGTTTGCGACAGGAAGCTGGTGATAAGGTGCGGGTAACGATCATTTCACCCGGTTTGGTTCGGACGAATTTCGCTGAAGGAGTGACGAATCTGGAGGTGAAGGCCCGGCTCGAAGAGTCTCGTGACCGGTTCGCATTACCACCAGAGGCGGTTGCCCGTGCCATTGCGTACGCAATCGAGCAGCCGGTTGACGTTGATGTGAACGAGATCGTGATTCGCCCCACATCTCAAGTGTAAGGTATAAGGGGGATGATAAGTAAGCCAAACGAGCAAATGTACTCGTTGAGGCTTGCTTTTTTTTGCCCCTATAGGAGCTGAGCAACCCACATTAAGAACCGGCTGAATGGCTTTTATTTATTTTTAAAAAGGCATTGAAATCTTTGTAACCCTTAGTTATAATACAAGACATAACAAATTAAAGCGCTTACATTAGAGGGGGTGAAGCAAATGAAGATTGCGGGAATGAATATTACGTATAGGCATTTTCCTTTCGAGCACTTCCTAGATCACGTGACTGAACTCGGGATCGAGCACATCGAGTTGTGGGCGGGCGAGCCTCATTTATACGTCTATCGGAATGTTCTTGGCAACTTGAGGCACATAAGGCAGCAACTGAAATCCCGAGACATGAAGGTCGTCTGTTATACGCCGGAACAGTGTGTCTATCCCTTCAATATTGCTGCTTCCGATTCCCAACTGCGGCAGAAGAGTATCGTATACTTCATAGATAATCTGTACGCGGCTCTGGAGCTGGAGACCAACATGATGCTTGTGACTTCAGGAATAGGGGACTTCGCTGTATCGCAATTGGAATCATGGAAATATGCAAGCGACTCCATCTATCAGATATCCAGGGTGGCGGAGAAGGAAGGGGTGACTTTAGCGTTGGAGCCTCTGACCCGATTCGAATCGAATCTAATTATCGATGCTAAGGGAATCAAGAGGATGCTGGAGGAGATTCGTTCCCCCTCATTAAAAGGGATGATCGATACCGTAGCGATGCAGCTCGCTAACGAGACACCCGAAGATTATTACTCCCTACTCCCGGAGATGGTTCATTTCCACCTGATTGACGGTGACGGCTTGTCTGATGCGCATCTTGCTCTGGATGATGGGGTGCTGAATTGGCGGGAATATCTAACCAGTCTTCAGAGCCATCATTACGAGGGAGCTTGTACACTAGAGATTATGGGGTTCAATTATTATCAGAATCCACAGGAAGTACTTAGGGAATCAGTCAGGAAAATAAGGGGAATGGAAGTCTTATCACCTTGATTTGGAGGAACTCGTTATGAGTAATGACTCTCTTACACGAAAACTGGGCTTTTGGTCGGCCCTAGCCATCGCTGTTGGAACTACGGTAGGTTCCGGAATCTTCGTCTCTTCCGGTGATGTCGCAAAAGCTGCGGGTATGCCTTCGATCTCAATTCTAGCCTGGATTATTGGTGGAGTTATTGCGATTCCTCAGGTCATGGTGCTGGCTGAGTTGGCGACTGCCTACCCGCAAAATGGAAGCGGTTACGTATACTTGAATAAAGCAGGATGGAGGCCTTTGGCTTTTCTATACGGATGGGCAACCTTCTGGGCCCTCGATCCTCCGTCCATTTCAATTATGGCTCTGGCCATTGTTGCATACCTGGCGAGCTTCTTCCCTTTCTTCGTTGGAATTGCCGGTAAACTGCTAGGAGTAGCGATCATTCTGATCATCACGTCCATCCATTACCGTAGTGTTAAGGCAGGCGGTAGTTTTCAGGTCATTATTACGGCTATCAAAATCATCCCTTTCCTGATTGTCATTGTGCTGGGCCTCATGTATATGAACTTTGACAACTTTGCTTACACGCCCGTCGCAGGAGCGACAAGTTCAAGCTTAATTGGTGGCGTATCTGCCACGACGTGGGCTTACACGGGAATGGCCGCCATTTGTTTTATGGCTGGAGAATTCAAAAATCCAGGGAAAGTTCTCCCTCGGGCCTTAATTAGTTCGGTACTGATTGTATTGGGTTTATATACGCTGCTTGCGGTATGTGTCACCGGCCTAATGCCGTTCGATAAACTGATGGGTTCCAGCTCCGCTGTGTCCGACGCCGTCAAGTACATTCCCGGATTATCCGGCATGGCCTCATCTTTTGTAGCTGTTACCGCGATTATTGTTATCCTGGGTTCCTTGAGTTCTTGCATTATGTTTCAGCCTCGCCTGGAGTATGCCATGGCGAAGGATGGGCTGTTCTTTCAGCGTTTTGCGAAAGTTCATCCCAAATTCGAAACACCAAGCTTTTCGATTATTGCTCAGGTTACGTTGGCCTGTATTCTTGTGTTCTTCAGCAATTTAACCGAACTGCTGGGTTATTTCACGCTGATTCAGCTGGTCATTAACATTCTGGACTTTGCCGCGGTCTATAAATGCCGTAAGAGAGAGGATTATAACCCGATTTACCGCATGCCAATGTGGAGAGTAACTACTATCCTGGCTATCCTTGGGGCAGGATGGCTGGCTTGGGGAACCTTTACGTGGGCTCCAGTGCAGGGCATGATTGCCGCGGCGATAGTCATCGCAACGGGGTTGCCTGTGTATTACTACTGGGAGAAGAAGTATGGATCTAAAAGCAGTCATGACAGTAGTAATATAGTGACTTAGTCCGGATGAACTGAAGGGGGCCGATGCTGACTCGCTGATTTCCTTCAGATTTAACAAAAATAGTTGTTTTAATTGTATTGTCTGGTTATGATACTATATATAATAAATAAAAATGGATGATATTGGAGGGGAACCGATCCAGTATAGGGAGGGAACGTAAATGTTGAATTTTGACGAACAGTTATTCCTTAAGCTTGTGGAACAAGAGGGCCTGGCCTTTAGAGGACAAATTGAAGAGATTGTAGACGGGATTGCCAAGAAAGGGTACAGCAATATTTTTCTGATTGGTGCGGGTGGCAC
The DNA here is from genome assembly GCF_054113385.1 of Paenibacillus sp. ALE2. Taxonomy (NCBI): domain Bacteria; kingdom Bacillati; phylum Bacillota; class Bacilli; order Caryophanales; family Paenibacillaceae; genus Paenibacillus; species Paenibacillus sp. ALE2. The sequence continues at coordinate 968,444 of NZ_CM134213.1, read as the reverse complement.
AATTGCGATGATGTATCCTTATGAGTATATTCTGAAATCAAACTCGACCATCGATGTGCATGCGGCGATTGCTGCTGAGTTTATGGTGATGAACAACAGACATTTCAGTAAGGATTCCGTATGTATTTTTACATCTGTGTCGGGAACCACGCAGGAGACCGTTGCGGCAGCCGAGTTCTGTAAGGAACGAGGAGCGACTACGATTGCACTTGTGGCAGAAAGGGATACTCCATTAACCAAAATTGTAGATCACTGTATCACAACCGGCTCGGAGAAACATTCCTTTGATACATTCTTCATGCTCCTGTACATGGTTGTGTTCCGGTTCATGTATAACAACAATGAGTTCCCTCAATATGAACAGTTCACGAAGGAAGTTGCCTTATTGCCGCGTGCGATTCTGGACGCAGTCAAAACCTTTGACCCTAAAGCGGAAGCTTTTGCAAAAGAACATAAAGATACTGACTATCATATGATGGTTGGCTCCGGCAACCTGTGGGGGAACACGTACTCCTACGCGATGTGTATCCTGGAAGAAATGCAGTGGATTCATGCGAAGTCGATTCATGCGGCGGAATTCTTCCATGGCACGCTTGAGCTTGTGGTTGAAGATACCAGTGTTATTCTGCTGAAAGGCGAAGATGAGACAAGACCACTGATGGATCGGGTGGAAAGATTCGCTGAGAAGATTACGAAGAAGCTGACCATTATTGATACCAAAGACTTTGCCATGGAAGGCATTAGCGAGGAGTTCAGAAAGCATTTTGCCGTAAGTATCAACTGGTCTGTACTAAGCCGTATCAGCGCCTATCTGGAGCGTGAGAGAAATCATCCATTAACACTTAGAAGATACTATCGCCAAATGGAATATTAAGATACGCAGTCTTTAGTTCATTCTATATTGATGCATTTGATTTGAGCACTACTTCGTAGTGCTCATTCTTTAATAGCAGGGAAGGCGGGAGCAAGATGAGAATCATTACAGTCGGGGATAACTGCATGGATGTCTATCAAGCAAGCGGCAAAGCCTATCCTGGAGGCAATCCGGTGAATGTGGCCGTCTATTTAACTGAAATGGGTGCAAAGACGGCCTATCTGGGCTGGGTGGGCACCGACATTTATGGGGAGATCATGATCCAGGCTATTCAGGACAAGGGTGTGGATACTTCCCGAATTTTAAAAAAGGACGGAAAAACAGCGGTAACCTACGTGGAGATGGTGGAGAATGACCGGAGGCTCGGCGAATACGACGAGGGAGTTATGGCACAGTTTTTCCTTACAGCAGAAGAGATCGATTTTGCTGGCCATTATCAGCTTGTCCACTCAGGGATATGGGGCCATGCCGATCCGTACTTTCCTCTCTTTAAGGAAAAGGGCCTGATCACTTCCTTTGATTTCTCGGATCAGTTGCAGGATGATCAGGTACAGACATTAACGCCCTACGTAGACTATCCATTCTTTTCGTACACTCAGGATGATGACTATATCCGCCAACTTTTGGTAAAGGTCAAGCAAAGAGGAGCGCAGATTGCTGTGGCTACCTTGGGGGAGAATGGTTCGCTTGCTTACGATGGGGAACAATTCTTTCCACACGGCGTGGGTAAGGTGAACGTCGTGGATACGATGGGAGCTGGCGATTCTTTCATTGCCGGGTTCCTTTACGGTAGAATGAAAGGGTTTTCAACAGAGAACTGCTTGGAGCTTGGGACAATTACAGCTGGGAAGACGATAGGTTATTTCGGTGCATGGTGACTGGAGATGATCATCAATGTATAATACTTATTATAATCATTGATGGATAAGGATGAATTTACCATGAATTTGAATCCTTCAACCCCCCAGCCGCTGTACATGCAGATCAGGCAAATGTTGAAGAACGATATCCAGGACGGACGGTACAAACCGGATGAACAGATTCCAACCGAAGCAGAACTCTGTGATACTTATAGTGTAAGCCGAATCACTATACGGAAAGCAATTGAGGAGCTTGTGCGGGAAGGAACCCTGACGCGAATTCCTCGTAGAGGCACCTTTGTGGCCTCCAACAAATTTCATAATGAACTGTTATCCGTAAGCGGTTTCTCGGAGTTCAGCCACCAGCTGGGCATGATTCCAAACTCACGGATATTAAGAAGCGAAGTAATCCCGGCATCTGAAGAGGTGGCTGGACATCTTCTTATTGAAGAAGGCAGCCCTGTGTTGGAGCTTGAACGCTTGATGTATGTAGATGACCGCCCGCTTTTTTATGATATAGCCCATTATTCGCTGACCCGGTTTCCGGATTTGGAAAAAAAGATCGCAATGAAAGAATCGACTTACAAGATTCTGGCGGAGGATTATAACACCGAGATCGTGAGCAATGACAAGATCATTGATGTGATCGGTGCGACTAAAGATTATGCGAAATTTCTGGAATGTGATATCGGGGCGAACTTATTCCGGATATTGAAAATTGCTTTTGATGCAAACGATGAGCCTGTTCATCTCTCTACATTTATGTGTGAGACGAATCGGGTCAACCTGACGGTCCACCGGGCAAAATAGGTTATGCCCATCAGCATGGCTTATTTTCCAAAAAGGATTTAGCTTCGAAACGATTATACGGGTACTCCAGGACGTAGCTTTATTCATCAGAATTGCTTCTTTTACTTGGACCATGGAGTCATAGGCTCTGCTGGCTTACCACCGGCAGGCCTTTTTTGTGTGTTGAAATACGAAATCAAGTTTTTGTAAGATGATTGCAGGGGTGGTATAGAATTAGATATTTCAACCATAATAAGACAGCCTGTTTAATCCAAACGTAAGAGGAGCAGAAGAATGTGAAAAATAAATGGTTACTGGCATTGTCGTTAACCTTGGCGCTCGTTTTTAGCATGAATCCACTAGTTGTCGTGCAAGCGAAGGCGGGGGAGGATAAGGGGAACATTTGCCTAAGTCCCAAAATGGTGCAACTGAAAGTCGATATGCAGAAGGTATGGATCGATCATACGATATGGACGAGAAGCTATATTGTCAGCGCCATATCTAATCGTCCAGACCAAAAGGATGTATTGGACCGACTTTTACGGAACCAACAGGATATAGGCAACGTGATTAAGCCTTATTATGGGGAAGCTGCTGGGAATAAGCTGGCTGATCTTCTGAGAGAGCATATTTTGATCGCAGGGAAAATCGTAGCGGCTGCCAAAGCGGGCAATCAGGCGGACGTGAAAAAGCTAGAGGCGGATTGGCATACAAACGCCGACGATATTGCTAAATTTTTAAGTGAAGCGAATCCGAACTGGCAGTTCAAAACGCTACAAGATATGCTGTATACGCACCTTCAGTTGATTACGGAAATAGTCCTTAACTGTATCAAAGGAGACTGGAAAGCAGATATTGCCGCAACCGATAAAAATGAGATCCATATGATTCATTTAGCGGATATCCTGACAGAAGGCATTGTCAAACAGTTTCCAGAAAAATTTTAAGCGAGTGGTGCAGTCGCCGCAAAGCAGATTAGCTTTTTATAATCACCCCAAAGGTGGCTATGAAAAGCTTTTTTCATGTTATGAGATAGACATTACCTGACAGCTAGCGTTTCTTTGGAAAAGCATAATAATTAATGACTTTTAATTAGAGTATGAACAAGGGTACACTAAAAATATGGATCTTAATCCAAATCAAGTTGGAAGGCAAGTGTAGGTTTATTGAAAATAGGCGGTTTACAAATCTTTTGCCTAAAAGGTATATTGTACGTAAAGCAATTTAAGCGTGACTTAGATATGAGTAGATGAAAAAAGGACTTCAATGGCATATTAGCCGATATGAAGTCCTTCATAAAGTTTATTTGGTTGAATACTCACTTACTTCGAATGTGAGAATTTTGTTGAAGATTACGTAGTCTTTGCGATTGCTGAACGGGCCTTTGTTATTATTATGTTTATCGATGGCAAATAATGAAGCACCTCTGCCCGCATCTTTAGCGTCATACCAAGCGATGAAGGCATTCAATTCTTTTTTACTCAGATCGAATTCTTTATCAAATCCATTGTCCATCGTTACAGTTAGAATGGCGCGGTCACCAGTTGGTTGTGAGGAACCATCTGTATCCGACGGATCTGGCGTTGTGGATGACCCAGGTGTTGTAGATGAACCAGGCGCCGTAGATGGATCAGGTGTTGTAGATGGATCGGGTTTTGTAGATGGATCCGGTGTTGTGGACGGATTAGGTGTTGTTGATGTACTTGATTCTTGGTAAGGCAAAAATCCTTCGGGAATTGGATATTTAAAATCACTTGCCCCAAAATTAGCAGTATAAGTAGCAGGTTGATCTTGAGGGTTTCTTATATAAGGATATACAGTCTTACCTAGTGAAGAAGGAGTATATTTCGAGACCCCTTGTGAGATACCATTTTTATAAAAGGTTAGTGTGTCATTTTCTAGATTTAAAGCAACAGATATAACATCATTTACTGTATACACATTCCCGTAACTATAACTTCCAGCTTTAATAGAGTCATTTGTAGGCCCATAATTTACTCCGTTATACCCTTCATACCTAATTGGTGGTTTGCCTGGACCGAATAATCCAACTTCACCATATCCACCATCAAGCTTTATCTCCCAATACCATTTCCCTGAGCTTTTACCTACATTAGCAATATCGGTTTGGTTCCATTCAGTTATGGTTTTTGTTAGAGATCCATCGGACCAAGTCACATTTGTAGTCTCAGCTTTTGTAACAGTGGGGAACAATGAGAACACCGAAGCTCCAATAAGAAGAGCTAACACTATTGTTCCTAGTTTTTTATAAAGATTTTTCATGACTTCCTCCTAAAATTATGTAATAACAAGTGAATTATAGAACTTGAGTGGGATAATTGTCCAAACATTAAATGATATATATTCAAATATGAGTTATATTATGGAATTTAATTTTTCGTGAGGATTATGGGGGAATAGTAGAGGAGATTAAGCCAGAATCGGTCAGGATAGCAGGTAAAATTTTTATGAGAGACCAGCTTGAGTTTCGGGTAGACTTGGTAGCGGAAGAAAACCCTGAATGATTTAATAACTCCGACTCAATTTCGGAATTGGATTCGTATGAGACGTTGAACTTCGATATTCATAATGACCTGTCATATCCCATATGACTAAGTAAGTGCTTTTTTGCTCATTTAGAGGAGGGATATCATTGGATGCATTTGTTTCACGCTCATTAGATGAAATACGTTTTTGGTCCAGGATTATGAAGGAGCATTCCTTTTTTCTGGGGTTAGGCTTTAGAGCGGAAGATACTCAACTTAAAACAGAAGCCAATCGGTTTTACGCTATTTTTGAGGATATTGAGAAAAGATCGTATGAATTTAATATCAATACAGATCCTTATACAATCAAAGAGTTTAATACGGAAGTACAGAATGCGGCGACAAATATTTGGGCATTTAAGAGAATGGTATTGGGGCTTATATTACAATGCAAACTTCCTGGACAAACCAATTTTCCCTTACTGGTAGACCATGTAAGCCGGGAAGCGAATTATTTCAGAAATCGTTTAGGGGAACTTAATTCAGGAACGCTTGAACCACTACCCGATGCTATTATTGATGAAAATATTTTTTTCTTAAAGATCATGGCCGATCACGCAAAATTCATAGGCCATTTGCTGGATCCATCCGAACGCAAACTGGTTGAACAAGCTAGGGAGTTTAGTAATGACTTTGATACACTGATGTTTCAGGCGATTGATTTAAGTTATATGCGTCCACAGTCGCAGACCGTTCCACTTCTGAGTCAATTTGTGGATGAAAACCGTATCTCTGTTAAGTCCTTGCGAGATTTTAAGAAAACAGCGCGTGATTTGATCGACGAGTGCCGAATAAAAAGCATTATCCATCCTCTATTAGCTGATCATGTATTTCGTGAAGCTGAGCGCTTCCTCTTTATTCTCGAAATGTTTGATCAGTCCTTATCCGGCGTTAAGGTGAATAAGAAAGAAATCATGCACTGAGATTCCCAGCAAAACGAATATAGTTTCTGTAAAATGTGCATTGGAAATAAAGTTTTAGATTGAGCAAAAATTCAAACAGCGGCAGAACAAGACTTAAAAAGTAAAGTCTTAGACTGTCGCTGTTGTCATTCAACTAACGCATTCTAATAGGTTGTCATAACTTTTCTTTTCCATTAACTTTCAAGACCAATATTCACTAAACTTAGATATCCTCTGATGGATTGATAATCGCCAGAACCTGATGGTCCTCCCACTTTCCATTAATTTTTACGTTGCTTCGAGAAATGCCTTCTTTGTGAAAGCCAGCCTTCTCAAGCACACGGATGGACCCTGGATTCCGAGGAGAGGCTTCTCCGACGATCCGATGAAATTTTAGTTCATCGAAAGCGTAGCGAACCACCTGCTTCACCGCCTCCGTCATATAACCCTTGCCGTTATAGGCTTGGTCTAGGCTGTATCCGATCATACAGCTCTGAAGTGGACCCCTTACTACAAAAGATAGACCTATGCTGCCTATAATCTGATTGTCTTCCTTGTGGCACACCACGAAGGAATATTTCCGATCCTCTACCATGTCAGCCTTACTCTTAATAATCGTTTGAAGCTGGTGCTCCTCCGTATAGTGCTCTTCTTGGTGGTTTGGCGAAAACGTATCAAAGAACTCCCGATTACGTCTGTACATTGCTGTCAATTCTGCAACGTCCACCTCTTCTGGGAACCGGACGTATACTTGTTGCTCCGACATCTGCACCATCCTTCCATACAATGATATTGAAGGAATTATATCACAGGATGAAGATGCAAATTTGATTGGATGCGTGGTGTATGTCAGGTAGCAGTCTCTGGATTTTAACTAAAAACATATAGCGAAATGATCATATTGGATATAGTATTTTCTAAAAAAGGGAGGTTAGGAAGTATGAATAATGCTTACGAAGTGCTCGAAGAGCGAATATTCGAATGGGGAACTTCTAATGATGAAATATAGCGATTTATATCGTAGGGTCCCGGGCAAGAGAGAAAAAGCCCCTTGATGAGTTTTCTGACTCGATAAGACGGGGAATGGAAACCAAAATCATCCCTCAGACCACAACAATCTCAGGTACTCCTTCAATATCTGATGAGGCTTTTCTGCAGGTTGTTAATATAAGAGTATAAATATGCGTATCCGGATGAATTGTTTTCCTATATTCAAACCTAAGGGGGCAACATGATAAGCATAGATAAGAAGTCGGACACCCTCATTGTCGTGCTGCATGAGATTTATGGAATTAACCAGCATATACAAAATTATTGCAGCTTATTATCAGATGAGGGTTATGACGTGATTTGTCCAAATTTAATAGGCAAAGAAACGCCTTTTGACTATTCGCAAGAGGAAGCTGCCTATGCCCATTTCATAAAAAATATAGGATTCGAACGTGCTTCTTATCATATTGAAAGTTTATTGTTAAGTATTCAAGCTCGCTATAAAAAGGTATTTATCGTCGGGTTTAGCATCGGGGCAACGATTGCCTGGCTGTGTAGCAAAGAAAAATATGTTGATGGAATCGTAGGATACTACGGCTCTCGTATTCGAAATTATTTGGAAATAACTCCACATTGTCCAACACTACTTTTTTTCCCACAGGAAGAAATATCATTTAATGTGGATGAGCTCATTTCAGCTTTAGACAACCATAATATCCGGGTACATAAATTCAGCGGACAGCACGGATTCAGTGATCCGTACTCTCCCCGATATCACGTACATTCAGCTCAGCAATCATTTATCGAAATGGTAGAGTTCTTTAGGAAGGCTGATCAATAAAAGCAGTCGTTTGCTTCCAGCCCACACCTTTTTCACTGTTCTGGGGAAACGCACAGTCATGATGTGCGGATTAGTCATATGTATATACATCATTGACTATGAAAAGGAGATGTATGTGGCTGTGGCTACCTTTTATCAAGCCTTCAAGCTGAAGAGTCGGATATGGCGAACGATGCTCAAACGGAACGGAGTAACAGGGATTGGAGTAGGTTATGCTGATCCCAATAGACCGGCAAAGGGCGCGGCGATTGTGGTATACACCTTGAGAAATCTTTCGGCTGTGACGCAAACCAAATTGCAGGCAGTAACTCATAATATAAGTCAGGCTTCTGCGGTACCTATCCGAATTTTAGGTGTGGGTTCCTTCAAAAGGGAAGCGGCGACTCCTACCCAAACGAACCCACGCCAAAGATGGCGCCCCGTGCCCGGTGCGGTCAGTGTAGGAACGACGGTTCCCACCACTGCAGGAGGAACCGGAGGACTCATTGTTATTAAGAATAATACTTTGTTTATTTTGAGTAATGCCCATGTCCTAGTCCCAACGAATACAAACCAATTTCACAATACCATTCAGCCTTCTCCGGCAGATGGCGGCAGAACGGCGGATCAGATCGGGAGAGCTTTTCAATTTGTCCCGCTTACTACGACAGGTGTTAACTTTCAGGACTCTGCCATAGCTATTGCCAATTCAAATAGTCTGCTTAATCCGAGGTATCTGATTAACCAAAGTGGTGGTCTCATTACCGTACCTGGGCACTTATTGAGTTATCGTCTGGGGATGACGTTTAAAAGAATGGCTAAAACAAACGGCTTCGCCAGAGGAGTCGTGGAGGCGATTGGCGTGGAACAAAGAGTGAGGGGCGATTCGGGAATCGAGATTTTCCGTGATCAAACCGTCATTCGTTTTACCCAGGGACGAACTGGACCTGGAGATTCGGGTTCCGTATGGCTGAATGACAGTAACGATCGGCTGAACAATTATGCAGCCGCAGTTCATTTTGCCGGATCTACCGATGGAATGCGTTCTGTATCTTTCCCAATTGAACGGGCGATGAGAACCTATGGAACCTTGGTTGCCATTCCGGCTGCTGCTGGAGGATATAAAGCAGGTGTGGCAAAAGGAAAGGCTCCAAAAAACAATTATGCCTATGTCCGGCCATTGACGAGAAAACAAAGGTCTTTGTCTCCAGTCATAACATCCAATGCGAAACAAGAAAAGCATTAGAACTATGATTACTTAGCCGATCTCTATCGAAAATACCTCTTTAAAACCTCTTTTACCCTCGGCTGTAATGCGTATCGCTCGGGTTGTGGGCAGATGCTCGACCCAATGTAATTCGAATAATCTGTCTAGAAGAGCACTTCCTAAAGCACCGGCAAGATGATGGCGTCGTTCACTCCAATCCAGGCATTTATGTGAGAAGGAGCGACGCTTTTGTCTTGTATTCTTGAGGTTGATCTGAAAGTCAGCGAAGAAAATCTCTCCTTGTTGGGTGATATGAAGTCCGTCCTGATCTTCGGAAAGAATCCCCTTTTGCATGAAAAAGCTCATGATTTGTACGCCTAAATGACCCGCAACATGATCGTAGCAAGTTCTTGCCAACCGTATGGCCTCGTTTTCGGAGGCTTGCTTGAATGACTTGATTGGAACTGGTGGAGCTATGGACAAAAGTGACTCCATCACCTGGGCAACCTCGGGGTCTTGAATGCCATAGTAACGGTGCCGCCCCTGTTTTTCTACAGTAATGACTTGTGCTTCGGTCATTTTAGCCAGATGGAAGCTGGCGGTTTGCGGTTTGATACCTGCCATATGGGCTAATTCACTTGCCGTGTGGAATCTACCATCTAATAAAGCGGTGAGAATAGCTGCACGGGAAGGCTCGCTGACGAGAGAAGCAATCATGGCTACATTCGATTGGGTGCTCATGGCACGGTTATCCCCCTTTGTAATCCATACTTCGATGAAGGTTGAAATGTTTACATTTTACAATAAGGAGGCAGATCTGAACAGAAGGAGAAGAGAACATGGACCCAATGAATCCAATAAATCAGATGAATCGTACCCCAAGCATAAAAACGATAAACCCTAGCATTTTATATTACGGAACCCCTGTGATTTTACTCAACACGCTGAATGAGGATGGAACGACCAATATTAGCCCTATTTCCTCCTCATGGGCATTAGGAGATTGTGTGGTACTAGGCATTGGAACAGGTGGCAAAGCATTAGAAAATATGGAGCGGCATCCCGAATGTGTAATCAATGTTCCTGGGCCTTCCATGTGGGAAAATGTAGAGCGTTTGGCTCCTTTTACAGGCAAGAATCCCGTTCCAGCGGAAAAAGAGAAAAATGGATTTTCATATCAAAAAGATAAGTATGAGATCAGCGGACTGACTGCGATTGACTCGAATAGGGTCAAGCCCACCCGAATCAGGGAGTGCCCTATTCAAATCGAAGCCACAGTGAAGGAGATACGGATTCCTGACCATTCTCCTTATTTTGCGATCGTCGAAACCCAAGCCGTACAGGTGCATGTTCATCAGGATATGATCCGCGGAGAGAATCATATTGATCCGGCCAAGTGGAGCCCGATCATCTATAATTTCCGCCATTATTTTGGTCTGGGTGAGCATTTGGGCAAAACCTTCCGATCCGAAACCTGATGTTTCAACAAAATTATTATATCCTACCTGAATAATGGGAATTATCTTCCCAAATCGTTCTTTTTGTGCGAGAATAGTTGAAAAATCATCCAAGACTACGCATACAGGAAGAGACGATTCATACAGCACGTATAACAAGGGAGGCAATAATCATGTCAGAAGAACGCAAGCTGTCATTCGAAACCCTCGCTGTCCATGCCGGACAAGAGATTGATCCTAATACCTTTGCCCGCGCCGTTCCGTTGTACCAGACCACTTCATATGGATTTCGGGATGCTGAGCATGCGGCTGATTTGTTCTCGCTGAAAGAATTCGGCAACATTTATACGCGTCTGATGAATCCGACTACGGATGTATTCGAGCAACGAATTGCCGCACTGGAAGGCGGAGCTGGCGCGTTGGCCACAGCTTCTGGAATGGCGGCGATCTCCTTTTCCATTCTAAATATTGCGGGAGCTGGAGATGAAATTGTATCGGCCTCCAGCCTGTATGGCGGTACATATAATCTGTTTTCTACTACACTACCGAAATTGGGTATTAAGGTGCATTTTGTCGATTCGGATGATCCGGAGAATTTCCGCCAAGCCATTACGGATAAAACGAAGGCCATATTTGCCGAAACGATTGGCAATCCACAGGGAAATGTGCTGGATGTAGAAGCTGTAGCAGCGATTGCACACGAATATGGTATTCCGCTGATTGTGGATAACACGTTCCCAAGCCCCTATTTATTACGCCCTATCGAACATGGAGCGGACATTGTGGTGCATTCGGCAACCAAGTTTATTGGCGGACACGGTACGTCTCTTGGCGGGGTAATCGTGGACAGTGGCAAGTTTGACTGGAAAGCGAGTGGTCGTTTCCCCGGACTGACTGAGCCGGACCCAAGCTACCATGGAGTTGTGTACACCGAGGCGGTGGGACCTATCGCGTACATTATCAAGGCACGGGTGCAATTGCTGCGTGATTTGGGAGCAGCCATTTCTCCGTTCAATTCATGGCTACTGCTTCAAGGCTTGGAAACATTGCATCTGCGGCTGGAAAGACATAGTCAGAATGCCCTGAAAGTAGCGCAATACCTCGAAAGTCACAAGGATGTGGAGTGGGTCAGCTACTCTGGATTGCCGAGCCATCCATCCTATGAGTTGGGCCAAAAATATTTGCCAAAAGGACAAGGGGCAATCTTGACCTTTGGTATCAAAGGCGGGAGTCAGGCGGGAAGCAAGCTGATTGCGAATGTAAAGCTGTTTTCTCATCTGGCGAATGTTGGCGATTCCAAGTCTTTGATTATTCATCCGGCAAGCACAACCCATCAGCAGCTGAGCGCAGAAGAACAGGTGGCTGCTGGAGTCAAACCGGAGCTGTTACGTTTATCTGTCGGGACCGAAGCGATAGACGATATTTTGTATGATCTGGAGCAGGCAATCGCGGCCAGTCAACAGTAATAAACAGTAGTTGGCGGCTAGTTAGCCCAGTGAGATAAGGCATTTTTGCAGCAGTCGCAAGTGATTTGTGATTCCAATCGGGTTTCGTTTAGGGTTTGAGCAGGCGGGGGGTAACCTCTGCCTTTTTTGTTTGTTGACATCATACCCCCATAGGTATATATTATACCCCATAGGGTATATGAGGAGGAGAAGAAATGGGTAAGAGGATAGTTATTATTGGCGGGGTAGCAGGTGGAGCTTCTGCTGCGGCGAGATTGCGTAGATGGAATGAGGAAGACGAGATTATTCTGTTTGAACGCGGTGAGCATGTTTCTTTTGCAAACTGTGGTCTTCCCTACTATATTGGGGGGACAATCCAGGCACGGGAGAAGCTGTTTCTCCAGACGCCTCAAGGCATTAGAGACCGATTTAATATAGATGTTCAGGTGCTGAAAGAAGTAATACAAATAGACCGCGAGCATAAGCTTGTCCGTTACCGCGATATGATCACAGGAGAGATGGATGAGCAGGCGTACGATATTGTGGTATTGTCGCCGGGAGCCAAACCGATGATACCAGACATTCCCGGACTACATGAAGCTACAAATGTATTTACGTTAAGAAACATTCATGACACCGACCTTATTAAGGCATATGTAGATGAAAGGCAACCCAAGCATGCCACGATAATTGGTGCTGGATTTGTTGGGCTGGAGATGGCTGAAAATTTGCGGGAGCGTGGACTTGCAGTAACCGTTATGGATAAAGGACAACAAGTGTTGAATCCGCTTGACCCTGAAATGGCCAAACTGGTGGAACAGCATATGCAGCTGAACGGGGTGGAGGTGCGTTTAGAGGAAGGAGTCGCAGCTTTTGAAGAACAGGGTACACGGCTACGTTTGACCTCTGAGGAGATGCTTCAGACGGATATGGTTATTTTGGCGATTGGCGTGGTGCCTGAAAATGAGTTGGCCAAGCAATGCGGATTGGAACTAGGTTTTCGCGGCGCTATTCAGGTGAATGCACAGCTGCAAACCAGTGATCCGTCCATTTATGCGGTAGGTGATGCCATCCAGGTCAAAGACCGCAATCATGGGTTTGTAACGATGGTATCGCTGGCCTGGGGAGCCAATCGGCAGGGGCGTTTGGCAGCGGATCATATTAATGGTCAGCCGATTTCCTATGATGGTGCGCTCGGAACATCCGTAATTAAGACCTTTGCATTGACCGCAGCTTCTACAGGTAACAATGAAAAAACATTGCAGCGGCTGGCTGTTCCTTATCAGGCTATTCATATTCATCCTGGTTCACATGCCGGTTATTATCCTGGCGCGTCACCCATTTCGATGAAGCTGCTCTTTCATCCGAAGACTGGGATGATCTACGGAGCACAAGCTGTTGGCGCTGATGGCGCGGACAAAAGGATTGATGTTATTGCAACGGCGATTCGCGGCCGTTTAACCGTCCGTGAGCTGGCAGATATCGAGCTTGCTTATGCACCTCCTTATTCTTCAGCTAAAGATCCTGTGAATATGGCGGGTTACGTAGCCTCGAATATCATGGATGGACTGGTCCAGACAATACAGTGGCATGAAGTTGATGATTTTCACCGCAATGGTGGCCTTGTTATTGATGTCCGGGATGCGGTGGAGCTACAAGGAGGAACCATTCCAGGTTCTATTCATATTCCTCTAGCCGAAATCAGAGAGCGGATGTCGGAAATTCCCCGTGATCTGGAGATCGCGGTATCCTGCCAAGTCGGGCTACGCGGCTATCTAGCGGCCAGAATTCTAACCCAATCCGGATATCGGGTGAGAAACGTTGATGGCGGCTACAAGACGTATTCAGTTATGGCTAAACGTAATCATCTTTTGAAATAGTTCATCACCCATCCAATTTGATTCAGATGATCCGTTACTTCGCCGTGCAGCGCACCAAAGAAGGTATCTTGTAGTTCTACAGTGATGGTGCCTTTTTCGGATAGTGCATGGTAAGCCTGTTTAAGCTCATCCTCACTCTCACAGTCGAGAATGATTTGGACATGCTGTGCTTTCAGTGGTTTACCATAGGAATCGGAAAAATGGATATGGCTGCTGCCCAGGTGCAGTTCGGCATGTAAGAGCCTGCCGTCCTGCTTGTTCAGTACTTTGATTTTCCCGCCTAAAACAGATTGGTAGTAGTCAACCGACTGCTGCACATCGTTCACAATGACAAAAGGACTTGCACTTCTCATAAGATCCATTCCTTTCATTTCTTCTATGTAGGTTTGTCTGCTACTATACATTATTTACATTGTCGGCAGGGTTTAGCCCTTTTCTAATCAAATTATGGCTTGGTTCACTGTGTGACGTCTGTTACAATAGAAGAGGTATATATGATGGATAGAAAAGAGGTCGAACAGGTGGGCACTTCAGCGATTTGGGAAGCAGTTATCTATTGGGTGATCTTGGTGATTTCTGCTCTGTGTGTAATTGCAGTATCTGGTAGTCGTAAGACCGCAAGCACAATTATTTTGGCACCCGTTGTTTTGTTCTGTACCATATTTATGATGCAGGGCTCGGTGTTTACTGCTATGAAGCACCCGACCATGGGGGCTAATGTCGGCTTGGGTATGGCGTTTCTGACCACATGGGTGGTCAGCGGAATATTGTTTGCTATAGCGCTTGTGATTGCTTTTATTAAATATAGCAAAAAGAACAAGGCGTAGTTCAGCCTTAACCTCAGATGAACAAAGGCTTTCGGTGATGTACCGAAAGCCCTTTTTGTATTCTCAGTTAACCATAGAGGATGTCTTCGTTCATCTGCGTCTTCTCATGAGCAAAACAACGATCAGCGCAATGATGATCACGATCAATAGAAACTTCATATTCGATAACCTCCTTGATCTGTCTCCTATTTGATATTAACCATTTTTGATAAGTGTGCACCGATGCATCCTAAGCAAGTATCTATTGTCAAATGTTTGGCGAAAATGTGATTGTGGGATCAAAAAGAGGTTTACAGGCTTAGCTGGAAAGTGTATACATAAAGTAAGGAGGCGATTGCCATGAGTGATCGTACATTTCATTTGTTTTATATTATTTTCTTGACGGTTTTGGCGCTTGGAAGCGTTGGAGGAATCTCTTGGTGGTTGCGCTCTATCGGTCGTCAGGAAAAGGAAAAAAACTAAATTCAGCATGGGCATACAAGCCCGTATGCATCTTCCAGTAGGAGGGTGCATTTTTATGTGTTATAATGGGAACATATGTTCTTTAGGAGGGGTAACGATGTTGCCGGATTTGGAACGGAAGCTACTACGTATTTTGTATAATTATTTTGCTCAGCATCGCCATATGCCTACAATGGCTGAATTGTCAGCAAAAACGGGTAAGCGAGACCCTGAAATTACAGCTGCATTGCGACATATGGAACAAGAGCGCTATATCACATGGGAAACTAACACAGGTACCCAGCATATTGTTTTACTGGAAGGATGGGAGCGTCCTTCCAGCTACAAGCCTGCCCAAGTGGAAGCTGGACGCCCTACTACCCAAAAGATACAGTCCGGTAGTATGGAATATTGGACGAATTATTAGTAGCCATATAAAGCTGGAAAATTAATGAGTTTTTAAGGTGCATATCATTTTGTTTTAAGAAAGCAAGACTATAATGACCCTATTAACCCCTTTTTGATCAAGCTATAGGCCCTGTCGATGTATCGGCAGGGTCACTTTTTTGTTCATAGATGCGTTTTCCGTATATGAAAAATCCCCCGGGGATCATCCGGAGGATCTGCGCAGCTTGCGTATACTGCACGGCCTGCTCAAACTTCATCGTTTGACGGCATAATATATATTTAACCCCTGCTACCTTGTATTATATGGTCAGCATGTTCATAAGGGGCAGTCTGATTCCTCTGTTCATTTTCCAAACGACAAAAGCCCTACCTCTCTTTCGTCCTTGCGGCTCCGATGACCGCGCCAGTGTGAATGTGAAAATCTTCGGCAAAAGCTCAAAATTCTACATTAGGGTTATACATAAAATTTGGAGAAGCTCCATGCGGTGATAGGAGTATAGCTTCTTGCGTGGAATCCTATGGGGTTAATACATACTAATACAGTATAACAATAATGATTCTAAAACACAAGGGATTTTTGGTTTTTTGATTGTAGACTGGAAATAATGCACTTTCTGCAATGGATTAGACTTATTTTCATTTGCAGAGAATAGAGGCTGTGATAAATTGCCCTGACAGAGCGTACGAATTTTGAAATAGTGTAGTTACACGAAAGATGGAAGGAAACAAGAACTATGACTGCCTCAAGGAAAGACAAAAAAACATCACAGAATAACTCGCCCTCAGTCTGCACATGCATTAATCTGCGTCGTGCCTCGATGGCTGTAACAGGGCTGTATGACCAGTATCTGGCTCCAAGTGGACTCCATATCAGCCAGTTTTCGCTGCTCAAGCACTTAACGGTACTGGGACCGGTAAGCGTAAGCGAATTAGCATCGGAGATGCGACTCGACCGAACCACGCTTGTGCGCAATTTGAAGGCACTGGAGCAAAGTGGGTATGTGGAGGATACATCCGCTGAGGGAAGCCGGAACCGCTGCCTTACCCTGACAGAGAGAGGAAAAGCGTTATATAACGATGCAGCAGAGCTCTGGGAGGAGGCGCAGTTATTTTTACAGAAGTCACTGGGAAGCGCCGATTTGCAGATATTGACCGCACTGTTATCCAAAATTGAAAAATTGAGACTGTGATTAGCCTTCGTCTAATAAGGAAGACCATGCTGACCTATTCGTGTATATACACGAATAGGGATTCAGATATGTAACGCAGCCATTCATCGGTAACCGGGTATCCGCCAGGAATTCGAGAGAATCACAATAACTTAAGAAGAGGGATGTGGATAGGATGGTAACGCCCGTACCAGACATGAAAGAACTTATCGCAGCCGAGATGAAGGCCTATGTGAGCGAAGACAAGGGCAATTTCTGCGAAGAATTACAGAGCCCTTACTACGAGGAACCGATTATTCAATTTGCAGAGGCCAATGATCCTTTGTTTGAGGATTATAAAAGAGTGGTGGGCCTCGACCATGCTACGCCGCAGGAAGCCTTCGAACGGACCTTCGGCACAGGAAGTTTTGGTGGAGGCACCGTTGTCAGTGTTGTGCTGCCGATCAGTGAGACGATTCGCAAGGCCAATCGTGCGCAAAAAGCAAGAGCCTCCAGAGAGTGGGCGCTGCTGCGGACCTTTGGCGATGAATATTTTGTGCGGTCGGCAAGGCACCATTTGGCGGGATATCTGACTGGACTTGGCTATCGAGCTGTGGCGCCGCTGGATACGGATTGGTACAACATCCACGGTGCCACAGGTGGTCCGGTCTCTAATTGGTCGGAACGGCATATCGCGTATGCAGCCGGTCTCGGCACCTTCAGTATCAACGATGGCTTCATCACCGAGAAAGGAATTGCCATCCGCCTGCTGTCTGTAGTAACGGATCTGCAGGTGCCGCCTGATGTCAGAGTATCCTCGAACCTGAGCCATACCGGTAACTGTCTGCTGTGCAGCAAAGGCATTTGCGGTGTGTGCATTACCCGCTGTCCTGTGCAGGCCATCAGCAAGGAAGGCGGTCATGACAAAATCGCCTGCATGAAATTTGTGTACGGCGAGGAATCTCGAAAGTGGGCAGTGTTAAACGGCGGTGAGGCTGAATCGGGTGCCGGTTGCGGACTTTGCCAGACCAAGGTGCCCTGCGAAAGCCGGAATCCGATGCGGACCGCTCACTAGTGTTATTTTCCTAGGATTCATGCAAATTGCTCATGGAAGAAGGTTAACTTTTGACGGCTGGACTCCGATATTGAATACAAAGATATTTTATGAGCGTACGGATGAAAAGAGGGGTAGCATTTTGCCGATCTATAAGCGCTTTATTCAGCATGTTATCCTGAACTATATTATAGGTTCATTTATTGCTGTACTACTGGTATGTATGATTTTTGTATTTTCCACGTTAAATGTAGCCCACTATGAGCTTCTGGGTCTTGTCAAAATTGTTGCATTTTCCAGCGTCATTATGATTGTCTGTGAAACCATAGTGTTTCGAATGCACTTAAGACCCGTTCATCGTTTTTTCCAAGGCAATCAGGAGACGCTCAAGGATGTAGAAGCGGTGTATATCCGGGTTCATCATCTGCCTAATTTGTCCGTTTTACGTATTGTTGGACCGCATTTGCTAGGCTTCTCTATCCCGGCAGCCGTCATTGCATTATGGATGATACATACTGGACAACTTACCTTTCCCTTTTATTATGTAGGAATCGCCTGTATAGGAGCTTGTTTGGTCGCTTCCATGCATGCACTGGTTGAATTTTTTCTGACCATGAGAGCAATCAAACCGTTGCTGGAGGAGATTCGGGATCGAACCTATCAGCAATATGGATTGAACCTGTCCCTGCGAGGACGAGTTTTGCTGTCACTTCGGCATAAATTTCAGTTAAGTGCAACGTTAATTGGTGCTTTTCCTCTGTTTCTGTTTTGTTTAGCTACGCAGATTCGGCTGGAACGTTTGGAGGCGACGGATTCCGGCTCCTATTGGGCATGGGCGGGTACGATTTTAATTTCTGGTGTAGCCTTTGCTTATTTGGGAGGCAGGCTGCTAACCCGTGAGATCGAACAGCCGATCCATCACTTGTTGGAAAAAATGAATGAAGTGAAGGAAGGCCGCCTGAACAGTAACGCCAGTGACTTGTATTCGGACGAATTTGCGGAGCTGGTCGAAGGATTTAACATGATGATCGAGGGCCTGAAGGAACGAGAGGAAAAAAACGGTCAGCTATTAGACAGTTACTTTGCCACTTTGGCTGCAGCGCTGGATGCGCGGGATGCCTATACCGCAGGACATTCGTTGCGCGTGGCCGAATACTCTGTACTCATTGGGCGAAAGGGCGGCTTGGGAGAGACGGATCTTGACTTTCTGCGTAAAACAGCCTTGCTGCATGATATCGGTAAAATCGGTGTGGCTGACGCTGTGTTGTTTAAGGATGGCAAGCTGACGGACGAGGAGTTTGATCAGATTAAAATGCACCCGGTTATGGGGGAGAGTATTCTTCGGCAAGTGGAGCCGGCTTATGCTATGGCCCCTTATCTGCCCGGCGTGCGCTCGCACCATGAGCGTTATGATGGCAAGGGATACCCTGACCAGCTCTCCGGGGAAGACATCCCACTATTTGGGCGCATCATAGCCGTAGCAGATGCCTATGATGCGATGACGTCGGATCGTCCCTATCGGAAAGGTATGAAGGAAGAGAAGGCGGTTATGATATTGGAAGAGGGTAAAGGAACCCAGTGGGATCCTTACTTTGCCGAATTATTTGTCAAGGAGTGGCGCCGGAACAAAGGCATTCCAAGCTGACTCTATAGATACTCCCACTAGGGCGAGCCGTTGCGGTTCGCTTTTTTTATACACACACGCAAGCCTCTTGGATATGTCGAAAGATGGGGCTTCATGTTATGATGTACGAGTAAGGCAAAATCGGCTAGCATAGGCCTGGCATCCAATTTCTCGCGCAATGGGAGTGTGAATCCATGCAATTTTCAACGATGTTTATAATGAATTTGGGGATGCTGATTGCCGTTGCCTATGTGGCGAACGTGATTTATAAATATGGCTTGAGTCGTACGTCTACGCGGTTCAAATATGTCAGCTCAGTGTTGCTGGTGGTATTTGGCGGATGGGTCAGTTCTTGCTTTGGCTTTAATTTCAATGAAACGGTTATTTTCGATCTGCGTTTTGTTCCGCTCATTATCGCAGCATTGGTGTATCCCCGTTCCTACACGCTGATTATTATTGGGGTAGCAATCGGTCTTACGAGATTTACTTTCGGCCTGAATATGGCGGCGTGGGTCGGTTTTCTGAATATGAGCATTTTGGGCGGATTATGCGCCGGTTTGAACTACTGGATGCGCCGCTCCACTTGGCGCTTGATTATTAAGGCATCTGTAACCATTTTAGCGGTTAATATTGTAAATACGTTAAATATTGCCTTCCTGGGCGTCATTCCCTGGCGCTATTATGTAGCAGAGGTCGTTCCTCTTACACTGCCTATCGGCGTTATCCTCAGCTTTTTATTTGCACTGATATTACGTGATTTTCAGATGGAGCAGCAGCGAAACTATCAGATTCAGCAGGCGAATGAGTTGTTGTCAGAGCAGCGTGATCAGCTGCAAAAGGCAAAGATTATTTTAGAGGAACGCGCCAAGCAGCTGATGATGGCTTCCCAGTATAAATCGGATTTTATGGCAACGATGTCGCATGAGTTACGTACACCTCTTAACAGCATCATTAACCTGGCACAGATTATCAATGAGCAGGGAAAAGAGCTGGATGAGGACGAGCTATACCAGTACAGTGATCTAATTTATGCCTCGGGCCATGATTTGCTCCAACTGATTAATGACATTCTGGACTTATCCAAGGTCGAGGCTGGGTACATGGAAATCGTAAGTGAGCCAGTCAGTGTGCGTGAAATTGCGCATGGGATGATGATGCATTTTGATGTCACAGCGAAGGATAAAAACCTGGAATTCAGCCTGAACGTGCATGAACATGTACCGGATGAAATCCGATCCGATTCCAAACGAGTACAGCAAATTTTACGCAATCTATTGTCCAATGCCTTTAAGTTTACTCATGAAGGGCGTGTATTGCTGGAAATCAGCACACAGCATCTGGATCGAAAGGGTCAGGAGGGAGACTGGGTTGTATTTGCTGTAATAGATACAGGCATCGGTATATCCAAGCTTCAGCAGCATGTTATTTTTGAGGCATTCCAGCAGGCGAACGGTTCGATTAATCGTAAATATGGTGGAACTGGGCTGGGGTTGTCCATCAGCCGTGATTTTTCCCGCTTGTTAGGCGGATTTATCCGTCTGGAGAGTGAAGAAGGCAAGGGAAGTACTTTTTCCCTGTACCTGCCTATGTGTCCGTCCGACAGCAAGGAGGCGGACGAACAGCCGTTTAAATTAACCTGATCGCAATCATGGGACAAGGAGCGTTAGGAGGTATATCATGGAACGTAAAGCGGTCGTTGTGGGTGGCACAGGGCTTGTCGGGGGTTATGTTGTACGGGAGCTACTGGTGCAAAAAGAATACACCCGCGTCATGGTTTTGGGCAGGCGTCCATTGGACATCAAGCATCCCAAGCTAGAGCAGGCGCTCATCGACTGGGAACAACCACAGAAGTCGGCCTTCGCCCTCGAAGGGGTGGATGATGTGTTTTGCTGCCTTGGGACAACGATGAAAAAGGCTGGCTCTAAGGAGCAGTTTCGACAGGTGGATCTGGACTATCCGGTTCTGACAGCCCAGTTGGGCAAAGAGGCTGGAGCAGTACAGATGCTTGCGATCTCTGCGATGGGCGCTGACCCGGATTCACGTGTGTTTTATAACCGTACTAAGGGTGAGGCTGAAGAGGCGCTTGCCGCGATCGGATTGCCTGCACTGCATTTGTTCCGTCCGTCGCTTATTTTGGGAGCGAGATCTGAACGACGATTTGGCGAAGCCGCTGCCACGATTGTCATGAAAGCGCTAGATGGCCTAATGACGGGCAGGTTCGCTTCCTATCGCGCCATTCCCGCTTCGTTCATCGCACGAGCTATGGTACGAATTGCTCTCGCGCAGGCGAGCGGTGTACATATTTATCCGAATGACATCATTCGAGTCATCGGTGCGGAACTAACCTCCGATGATGAGGAACCTGGTGCAGGAACGACTCCTGATGACAATGTCTAAAACCATGCTTAGGATTAGAAATGATAATAACGCCGCTGTTGCCCGATCATTCGGACAGCAGCGGCGTTATTCGTGTTTTATGGGTGGTTTGTATTTTGCGGCACATCGATCGTAATTTTTAATTCATCGATGTAATGGCGTGTCCAGTTACCTTTAGCATCGAGTAGGGCGCTACCTCCTGATTGGGTTGGCAAGATATATGGCTTGAAGATGATCTTCTGGGGAGTGTCCACAAAAGGAGTAAACAGTGTGATCATTTTGCTGTCACGTTCTTTGGTATGGGGAACTCCAGAACCGCTCAGCAATTGAAGTTCTCTTCCCTGCTCGTCGAATACAGCATAATCGAGTATATCCAATTCCTTTTTGGTGTACTGGTTCGTGTGTCCATTCTTCATGTTATTGTACTCTCGTTCCACGGTGTACTCATCCGGCATATGTGCAATATCAGTCAGCATTTTGAACGATGTTGTAATCTTGGTCGTGATAGGGGTCATTTCTAACTTTTCTACCGTAAATGCAAGATAAGGATTAGATTTGCTCATTTGCGGCTGAAGTATCTTGTTATTTATTTTAGTTTTGTGAACCGTGGTTTGTATGCGGAACGGCTCGAATACACCTTTTAACTTTGCATATACCTCTAGCTCAAACTGATCTGGTAAGGCGGCTTTACCACTGGCAGGGTCACGCATATACGCAATCAGCATAGAATTATTGTCTTTGCCCGGACGACCATACATGAGATTAAAGGCGCTACTGTTGCTGTCGACCGACGTCCCATTGATGAACAGGTCTATTTTCTCCACCATATCCTCTTCCTGCCCTTGCGTATTGGTAGTGGGATACAGGGGTTCATGTTGTGAATCCCCACCGCTTTTTTCCAACGCCACGACCAAGCGTGTCCCATCAAATATGATTTGAGGTACCTTCAATGTAATACCGTCATGGGTAACGCTGAGATTCGATGAAGTGGCCAACCCTTTCTGGTCAGCGGTTTGCAGCCCAAGATCCCCGGCTAGCTTGAACACGCTATCGACAAGGGGGACCTGTTTCAATGATTCCGCCATTGTAGGCGAAACATAGGCGCTGCCAATGATCATAACGCCAATGAGTGCTGCAGAAGCAGCGGTAATTGCAGTTCTCCGAAGAAACCTTTTAACGGGTCGATGAGAGGATGAATGGTTGGGTAGCAGGTCAGAATCTGATTCCATTTGTGCATAAAATGCGTCTAGGCGTTGCCTTACCAAATCAGGGATGTCTACCATATCTGCTTCCAAGTTTTCTTTTTCCAATTGTAATTTCTCATCCAGCTTTTGTTCCTGATTCTCATACTCTGAAGGATTCATTGAAAGGTCACCTTCCTTTCTCCGCGATTTTGTAGCAGATCCATTAATGTTCTGCGAGCACGGTGCAATCGTGTTTTGACGGCACCCTCTGATAGGTCCAGTAGCTCTGAGATTTCCCTGATCGGCATATCACGCAAATAGTGCAGGGAAATCACGGTTCGCATGGATTCCTCCAAGTGGTCGATGGCCTCGCGCAGCTCGATTTTTTCGTATCCGCCCGAGGTGGACGGTTCCTTTATAAATTCCGCGACGGGTACAACCCGTTTTTGCTTACGGATCATGAGATGGCATTCATTAATGAGAATACGAAGCAGCCATGTTTTAAAATAGCGAGGTTCACGCAGCTCACCCAGAGACTTGTATGCTTTGAGCATCGCTTCTTGTATTGCGTCCGCGCAATCCTCATTGCTGCGAAGAATGGAACGCGCCATGCCATACATATCGGATTCCATCTGTTTCATCAAGGCGACGAACGCCTTGCGATCCCCGTGCCTTGCTTGGTATACGTTTGTTTCGAGATTCAAAGGATGGTGCTCCTTTCCCGTCTATACTAGCTATGATCAATGTAATTGTACCTGTATTTGAATTTGTACAATCTATTGTGTAGCAGGTTACAAGAATTAGATGATACATGGGCTCTAAAGGTTACAGCGGAAATAAAAAAATATAGCACCATCGCAATAAGGTTTCTTTAGAGAAACCAACGTGTCAAACCGTCGCACGGAATAGTGGCTTTGGACTTCACATGCTATAATACGGTGAACCAGTATCAGGAAGGAGAATCCAACCCCTATGAAAAAAACAATTGCTACTGAAAAAGCCCCCGGCGCGATCGGGCCCTATAGCCAAGCGGTAGAGGCAGGCGGGTTTATTTACACCTCAGGACAGCTTGGGCTGAATCCAGCAACAGGTGAGTTCGGCAAGGATGTACAGGAGCAGGCTCGCCTGTCCTTGAGCAATGTACAAGCCATTCTGGAAGCGGCAGGCAGCAACATGAACCAGGTTGTGAAAGCGACTGTATTCCTGAAGGACATGAACGATTTTGTCAGTGTCAATGAGGTGTACAGTTCCTTCTTCGAGCAACCATACCCAGCACGGAGTGCGGTGGAGGTAGCTCGTCTGCCTAAGGACGCACTGGTGGAGATTGAAGTCATTGCATTGAAGGGCGAATAAGTTACCAGGGTTCGTTCATATAATAAATAGTTTGCATGGAACCGGGTGTCACTACTATAGTGGCATCCGGTTGTTTTGAATGTAATGCGTGTTGTTCGGAGTGTCCAATACATAGGCTCTGAACAAGGGATTGAAAGAAAACTGATCTCTGGATTAGAAGACGTGTGTTATTTTAGTGTCGCAACCGGGAAATTACGCAGATATTTTGACTGGAATAATGTTAAGGACCCTTTTAAAGTGCTAAAGGGCGTTTCTCAAGCATACCGAATTATAAAGAAAGAAAAACCAAATATTATTTTTTCAAAAGGCGGGTTTGTTTCCGTTCCTGTGGTATTGGCTGGGTGGTTGAACAGAGTCCCCGTCATCATCCACGAATCCGATCTTACCCCTGGATTAGCGAATAAAATTTCCAGCATGTTTGCTACCGAAATTTGTACTACTTTTCCTGAAACAGCTGAATATTTTCGCTCTAGGAATACCCGATATATTGGTGCTGTTGTGAGAGATGAGCTAAAAGAGGGGAAGGCGGCCAAAGGGTTAGCCTACTGCGGTTTTACTCGAAATAAGCCCATCATGCTCATCATGGGTGGGAGTTTAGGCTCCAAGAAGATCAATGAGCTGGTTTGGCTGAATTTAGAGGCTTTGCTCGCTCAATTTCAAATCGTGCATATTTGTGGTAAGAACCAAGTGAATGATTCTATTCATACGAATGGTTATCAGCAATTTGAATACATAAACGATGAACTGGCGGATGTAATGGCGATGGCAGATATGGTTGTTTCCAGGGCAGGTTCAAATTCCATTTTTGAATTCTTGACATTGCGCAAGCCTATGCTGTTGATACCTCTTTCAAAGGCAGTCAGCAGGGGGGATCAGATTCTAAATGCAAAATCATTTAAAGCACAAGGCTTGTGTGAGTTTTTAGAAGAAGAAGAGTTGGAATCTGAACGCTTTGTCGATATGATTCTTCGTTTGTATGAAAAAAGGTTGGATTACATTCACAATATGGAGAAAATTAATACGGATCAATCGACAAGCAAGCTTTTAGATTTGATTAAAGTCTATGCCTGATCATATTTTATAAAAAACAAAGCAAGCGAGCTTGGGCTAAATGATTCCGACCCATGCTCGCTTGTGCTTGTTGCTAGGAGATGATATTCGTTTCCTTTAATCCCGGTCTCGATTACGGGCAAAGAATAGCCACAGCGCGTACACCAGGATAATTGCCGACAAGATCCATGCAGCCAGCCGTACATTTTCATTGTTCGGATGCTCGACGGCGATAGCTACATAGGCCCATACAAATACAAGTGGATAGATGCTATCACGATAAGGAAAGCTGACCAAGATGGCCAATACGGTGCCAATAAACAGGATGATGATCGCCCATATCGTATCGCTGAGACCCCAGCCACTCCATTCATTCTTTTCCAAAGCTACAGTAATGTTGATGATGGTAGCCACAGATACCCAACCGAGATTCAGACTGAAAGGCAGCTTGACGAACCACATTTCTCCGCGAGTTGGCTGCGGTGTACGAGTACGTGTATATACGACGAATAGGGAGAGCAAGTATAAAATAATGACGATCACGCACAGTTCTACGTATACATACTGCCATAGGAAAATCCAGATGATGTTGAAGAGACAGCTCAAAATAAAGAAAATACCGATAGATTGAACGCTTGTCTTGGCTTGCCCTGTTGATGTAGCTTGGTACACGGCAAAACAGGCGAGTAGCACGTAGATGACCGACCAGATGGAAAAAGCGTAACCTGCTGGCGTAATTAAGGTAGGATACATGTTGGATACAGCAGCGGTGCTTCTTCCGCCAATAGGAAGTGTAGAAGCCAAAATATTAACGAGAACGACAGCGATGAATGCAATAATATTCCACCATTTATACGGATGGCTTCGTGACATAGGAATAACTCCTCCTCAACAAATGATGTTCAAAATGACCGACTGGTCACTATCTTCTACTATGAATATACCCACTTTGCTTTCAAATATGTCCGAACGGGGAAAAGTTTCTTGATCCCAATAAAATCATAAAAAGTTGTATGTATATGCATTCATATGTAGTACAATGGTAAAAATTTTAAGCACTATATAAGCTGAAGGAAGAGTTCACATGGCGTGCCAACTATGCAGCCAGAAGATGCTTCCGATGTGAATTTTCTTAAATCAGCTTATATAGAAGTAAGGGGATCAGTAGAATGAGAGGATTAGAGAAAGTAGGAAAATTTGTAGGTGGGACCTTTTCCATCTGGGTGCTTTTATTTGCATGTTTGGGATTTTTCTTTCCTACGGCGTTTACAGGGTTGAAAGGATACATACAGTTATTTCTGGGCATTGTCATGTTCGGGATGGGGCTGACTTTATCTGCGGCCGACTTTCGTGAAGTGTTCCGGCGTCCAGTGGATGTGGCTATAGGAGTGGTAGGGCACTATCTGATCATGCCGTTTCTCGCCTTTGTATTGGCATTAGTATTGCAGCTTCCACCGGATATTGCGGTGGGTGTCATTTTGGTCGGCTGTTGTCCAAGTGGAACTGCATCCAACGTAATGACGCTCTTATCCAAAGGTGACGTGGCGCTTGGCGTATCGATCGCTTCAGTGTCGACGCTGATTGCTCCACTAGCAACCCCAGCGATGATTAGTCTGCTTGCCGGACGCTGGATGAATATTGATGCGAAGTCGCTGATCATGGATATTCTCATCGTGGTTATTGTCCCTATTGTGCTGGGTGTAATCGTCAAATCGCTATTCCGCAGACAAGCGGAAGCCAGTGTCAAGGCGCTGCCGCTCATTTCAACCATGGCGATTGTACTTATCGTGGCTATTGTGGTTGCAGGCAGCAAAGGCAAAATTTTGGAGACAGGTCCGATTATTTTTGCTGTGGTTATTTTGCATAACGGTATCGGCTTTCTGCTCGGATATTGGTTTGCCAAGCTATTCGGCATGGATCTTTCCAAGCGTAAAGCCGTTACGCTGGAAACAGGAATGCAGAATTCCGGGCTGGGCGCTGCGCTGGCAGCGGCTCATTTTAATCCGATTGCTGCTGTACCGAGTGCGATTTTTAGCGTGTGGCATAATATTTCCGGCTCGTTGCTCGCGACCTGGTTTTCCCGCCGGGAGGAGAAAGATAGCATAGCCGGAAGCAGATAAGCGACTGTCAATAGCTGATGTAAAGTGGCTAAATTTCGGACTTTTCGGACAGTTTAAGGGAGGTCAAAAAGGTTGGATTTGACTTTATAGGGGCGGATCATTATACTGTGGTTATTATAACCACTGTATTTAAGTAAGCAACAGCAAAGAGGCTTCGTCATGGAAGGAAAATGACATTAAATTCGTATTCGTTTCATGCTCAATAGCCCTATATGATCTGATTTGACTTAAACTGAAGGAGAGAGAACGAATGAACCCGAAATATAATCCTTTATTTGAAGCTTATACCCTGCCATCCGGTGTTACATTGAAGAACCGCATTACGATGGCCCCTATGACTAACTTTGCTTCCCACGAAAATGGCGAAGTCAGTGACCAGGAACTGGCATACTACCGTGAACGCTCCGGTGGTGTGGGCGCGGTTATTACCGCTTGTGTGTATGTAACTCCAGATGGCAAAGGATTTGTTAATGAGTTTGGTGCGGACAAGGATGAAATGATTCCTAGCCTGCGTCGTCTGGCGGATACGATTCATCAGGAGGGCGCGAAAGCGATTCTGCAAATTTATCATGGTGGCCGCCTGTGCCCACCGGATCAGATTCCAGACGGACAACCGATCAGTGCAAGCGCAGTAGCTGAGGAAAAAGAAGGCGCACCTGTGCCGCGTGAAATGACATCTGACGATATCCACCGCGTCATCCGCGCCTATGGCGAAGCAACTCGCCGCGCGATTGAAGCAGGCTATGATGGTGTAGAGCTTCACGGAGCGAACGGTTACCTCGTGCAGCAATTCTTCTCTCCGCATTCCAACATTCGTACCGATGAATGGGGAGGAAGTCTTGAGAAACGCTTGACCTTTCCGCTGGCAATTGTTCACGAAGTGAAGAAAGTAATCGCAGAGCATGCGAAGCGTCCATTTATCTTCGGATACCGCTTGTCTCCTGAGGAAGGACACACGCCAGGCATCACGTTGGATGATACGATGGTGCTTGTAGACCGTCTGGCGGATGAAGGGCTGGATTACCTGCACATTTCCGTAAATCATTTCTTCGGCGGTTCGTTCCGCGACCGTAGTGACGAACGGTCACGTACGGTTCTGATTCATGAGAAGGTTGGGAACCGTGTACCAGTCATGGGAGTGGGTTCCCTGAATACACCAGACGAGGCGCTTGCAGCACTGGAGACAGGTGTACCGCTTGTTTCACTGGGACGTCCGTTGCTGATGGAGCCGCAATGGGTTCAGAAAGTGCAGAACGGCACAGAGGATACCATTCGCACGACATTGTCCAAGCAAGCCCAGCAGGAGCTGGTCATTCCTGACTACTTGTGGGGTGCGCTGACGACTATTCCTGGCTGGATGCCTGTTACGGACTAAATTTTGAATAATAATACCCTAGGCTGCTTTTATGCGCCTGGGGTATTTTCTTGTCTCGTGACTGTGAATTACAATTACGTAGGAATAACACAGAGAGAAGGTAATGATAATGTTCCATGAAACGAATGGTGTGATTTCGATGAAGTCCACCCATCCAGGTCTACAGATTCGGCTTTTACAAGTAAAGGATGCAGAACGTTTATTAGAAATTAGACGCCAACATTTTGAGTTTTTCAAACCATTCGAGCCAGAACGACCTGAACATTACTTTACCCTGGAAGAACAGGTGCGTCTGATTTCCAACGGCTTGGAAGCTGCACAAGCTGGACAGGGATATACGTTTGGACTTTTTTTACCGAAAAATGATAAGCTGATCGGCAGAATGGAGCTGTCTGGTGTCGCTAGAGGTCCCTTCCAAAATGCCAATCTGGGCTACTTCGTAGATCCTGCATATCATGGACAAGGCTATGCTACCTCTGCAGTGAAGGATATTGTCCGCTACGCCCTGAATGAGTTGGAATTACACCGTATTCAAGCTGGAGTCATGCCAAGAAATTCGCCTTCCCATCGAGTGATGGAAAAGGCGGGATTTCGCCGCGAGGGGCTGGCTCTCAACTATTTGAAGATTAATGGTGTGTGGGAAGATCATGTGTTATATGCGATAACGGCTGAGGATTTGCAGAATGGCGCCTTCTGAATTCGCCAGGCGTAACTCCCTCAAGTTTTTTGAACACCTTGCCAAAGTATTTCTCATCCTGATATCCGACCATACCGGCAATATGATGAAGGCGCAGCTTGTCATTCAGCAGTAGTAGCTTTGCCTTGCTCATCCGGATCTGGCACAAATAATCGGACAGATTAACCCCGTACTCCTGCTTGAATTTACGAGAAATGTATTCCCGGCTGAGGTAAAAGCGGCTCGCTATATCCTGTAGGGAAATATCCTCGTCATAGTGAGCATCCAGATAGCGGGCAATATCACGGATCGTCGGGTTGTTTGGGCTATGGCTTGGCGTAAGTGCCTGACCGGCTGCGAGCAATCGATTTTCGATCTGTTTTGTCCATAAGGGTAGGGAAAGCACCCCACGGTTGTCGACCGGCAAGGCAGGAATGGTGCTCGACTCATCTGTCAGTTCCTCGCCTTCGGCATCTCCAGGTCTGTCATTCAGCCAGCGAGCCAGCATCCAATCCAGCTCTTGATTCCAGCCAGCGAGCTGCTCTGCTGTAACCGAAGGCAGCACGGCTACGGCTGCCACCCAGTCGCCTACCGCTGTGGATACACGATTGGCATTACAACTGAGTGCGCTAAGCCGAAGTTCCTCTTCCATTTCAGACAACTGGGGAAGACGAACGGTCTGCCGGACCGGAGAACTCTCATGTATCCAGTCGGTGGCCTGCAACATATCCCGTTTCCAGAGCGCTTGCCGTGCTTCTTGGTAGGCTGTGGCTGCCCCCATCGGAAAGGTTCCGAAAGAACCAACCCCGATGTGCATATAGCAGCGCAGCGCCGTTCTAATCCCTGCGTGAATCTCCTGCAAGAGCACTGGCCAACGAGCCGGCTCGGCCCAATACAGCAGAATAATTTCGTCCGTACGCTCCAGATGACGGAATGCAATTCCGGTTTGAGAAGTACCCAGAAATTCGTTGCAAATGTTAATGAGGGAAAAGCCTAGAAGCGCGCGGCGCGTTTTATATTTGTCCAGTATATCGGCATCCAGTTGAGTGGTACTCATCACTGCTGCATTACAGATCTGAATAGCTGTGGGAAGACGCAGCTCCTCACGTAAGGGAGTGATGGATAGCGCCGTACCGGAAATGAGTTCGGTCAGGAGTTTATCAGCATAGTGCGGCCTCATCCGGTTGACCTCCATAGCCTGCATGGTCTGTCTGTTCCGGTCTTGCTCCGCTGTCCGCCAAGCTTGAGTGGCTTTACTGAGCGCCTCATTGATCTCTACCGGATCTACGGGCTTAAGGATATAGTCCATGCCTCCCCGGCGAATGGCCTGCCGAACCAATTCGAAATCATCATAGCCGCTGACCACCACGACTCTGGTAGCTGGAGAATTGGCTTGAATCCACTCCATCAAGGCTACTCCATCTCTACCAGGCATTCGCATATCTGTGAGTACCACAGGCGGGGAAAGTGCGGTAATGACCTCAATCGCCTGATCGCCCGATTCAGCCTCAATCACCTCGGTCACACCGTAAGCTTCCCAATGTACAAGCATCCGAATGGCGTGACGTACATGCCTTTCATCATCCACAATCAGGACCTTCATTGACAGATCACTCTCCCTTAATATGAATTTCTGTATGGGGCTCGGTGCGAATTTCAAGTGTGAAACGAACGCCATGAGGCAGAATATTGTCTACACACAGGGTATTAGAACCATCATCCGAGTGAAGCTGGATACGTAATAGAACATTACGAAGACCAATAGAGTTTTGCTCGTCAGTGTCTGATTCTTCATGGGCTTTCAGCGGACGTTGCAGCATATACTGGAGCTGCTCCAATTCGTTCTCTGGAATTGATGCGCCGTTATTTTCCACTTCAATCCTCACAATGCCTTCCCGGATTCGGCAGGCTGTAATACGAATCTTACCGGGTCCCAGCCGGGGATCGGCCCCGTGTTTAAAGTAGTTTTCCACCAACGGCTGGAGAATCATTTTAGGCACCCGATCATTCAGAACTTGATCATCCCAATGATAGGTGACTTCTAATTGCTCACCGAAGCGTTCCTTTTGCAAATCAAGATATTGTTTTACATGCTCAGCCTCTTCCTTGAGTGTAACAATCGTATGGTCCCGCATGTTATAGCGGAGCATTTTGGCAAGGGAAGAGAGCAGCGAATAGATTCGCGGCACCTCATGCTGTAGAGCCAGTGTTCCAATAGACTGTAGAGTATTATATAAAAAATGAGGATTAATCTGTGCCTGAAGCGCTTTCAATTGGTGTGTCTTGTTTGCCAGTTCCAGCTTGTATTCCCGCAAAATGAGGTTGTTGATGGTATCCATCATCTGTCTGAAACGACGCGACAGCACTCCAATCTCATCGTTGCTCATGGCCCGGATGTCTACATCCAGCTGACCGGACTGAATCTGGTTTATGTAGCGAGTCAGCCGCTTAATCGGTTCCGTAATTTTTATTGAAATCCATAACGTGGCGACAATAACGAGCAGCAATGCTGCGCCTGTAATGACCGCATTGATCTGGGTCAGTTGGGTAGCTCGCATATAAAGCGTCCGATGAGGGATTTTCTTGACGAGTGTCCAGCCTGACAGGTTGGCATCCAGTTTGCCATATACGTGCAGTGCTGTATCATCTTCAATTACACCGTGCTCGTCTTCTTTAGAAATTCGCTTGAGTAGGCCAGATTCCTTCCAGTGTGTTCCAATGGATGATTCTTTTCCACTATAGATGATCGTTCCGTTCCGATCAATTAAAAACAGCTCCTCTGTATCTGCATCATACAATTGACGGCAAATACTGCGCAGTGCCTCCAGATCAACGTCTATAGCCAGTACCCCAAGCGTTTCTGAAGACGGAATGTTCCGAATCGCCCGGTGGAGTGTAAATACCTGCCGCTCTGTGCTGTGCTCCGCATAGGAAACCGCCGAAAAGCCGTACAAATGCTTTATATGCGAGGGTTGTATGAACAGTCCGGAAGGGCCGTAATGGATAGAACCGGTAAAGGGCTCCAGCCGGAACTCCCGTAAAGGAACCGTGCTGGTAATCAGCGTAGATTGCCCAGCCTCAAACGAATGCAAGTACACCTGGTCAATGCCTGAGGAAGCATTCATCATCGTTTGCAGCGTGGTGTAAATCTCGGCAACGGCCCGGTAATCATCTGGAATTTTAGCCAGGTTGCGCAGAAAATGAGGGTCATTATAGACTCCGATCGATGCGCGATTTAATCCCTGTAAATAGTTATCCAGATTCGTAATTCCCTGAAAAATAAGCCGCTCATTTTCTTGGGTGGCCTGCTCCCGTAAGGATTGCTTGGTGAGGATGAAGGTCATGGTCATTGAAAGCAGCAACGGAATGGTGACCGCAATGAGTAGAAACCAGATTAGGCGAGAACGAATGCTATGAAATTTCATGCAGGTAGCTCCTTTCACAATTCAAGGCAGGCCTGAGGTCAATATTTTCCCCCTTAATGGTTCACGATCTTGCGTGTTCTCCAGAGCTCTAATTCGACATAATGAACATGTGAATCGCATATCCATACGGATTCAACGTCCACACTGCTTGCAAGGATGCCGTAGAGGAGCGTTCCAGACACCAAAGAGAACAAAGGGGGGATCGGTTTGAATCGCGCCAAGTCGTCGCAATGGCTCCAGCAATGGATTTTTGTAGGGCCATCGACGTTATTTTTCGTTATCATTATTGTAATCCCTTTCATGCTAGGAATGTACTATTCTTTTACAGAGTGGAATGGGGTAGCCAATCAGGCAAAGTGGGTCGGGCTGGATAATTTCAGTCACATTTTATTAAATGACGACAAATTCGGGACAGCGTTCTGGTTTACCGTCCGTTTTACGGTGATTGGAGTGGTGGCAGCCAATACCTTTGGTTTTCTGCTGGCGTATTTTCTAACCAAGCCGCTAAAAACAAAAAATGTGCTTCGAACTATTTTTTTCATGCCTAATGTGATCGGAGGTCTGTTGCTCGGTTTTATCTGGCAGTTTATTTTCGTCAAGGGATTTGCAGCGATCGGCGAGAGTACGGGGTTATCCTTTTTCAACCTGTCCTGGCTGGGAGATGAGATTACGGCCTTCTGGGGCATTGTAATCGTGTTTATCTGGCAAACAGCCGGATATTTAATGGTGATTTATATCTCTTCCCTGACCAACGTGCCCCGGGATATGCTGGAGGCAGCCGAGATTGACGGAGCGAGCCGGATGCAAATCTTGCGGTCGATTATACTGCCTTTGATCATGCCCGCCATTACGGTATGTCTCTTCCTGGCGATATCATGGTCGTTTAAAATGTTCGATCTCAACCTGTCATTGACGAAGGGTGGTCCTTTTGGTTCAACGGAGTCAGTGGCGCTCAATATATACAATGAAGCGTTTGTCAATAATCGTTATGGGTTGGGAACGGCTAAAGCACTTATTTTCTTTATCATTGTTGCTCTCGTTACGAGCCTTCAGGTACGCCTGACGAAAAGTCGGGAGGTGGAATCGTAGATGGAAACAAACAATCGCTACCGCGTTGGAACCTGGGCGACTGAGTTGGTGATGATCCTCGTCGCATTGGTATTCCTCGTCCCGTTTTACTTTTTGTTCGTGAATTCGGTCAAAAGCTTTGGTGACCTGCTCACGGATTCTGCGGCCTGGCCACAAACATTTGTATGGAGCAACTATGCTAGAGCTTGGAGCATTACGCGTTTTCCTGAAGCGTTATGGAACTCATTCGTGGTTACGGTGGTCAGCAATCTGCTGCTCGTACTGATCAGCTCAATGGCTGCTTATCGAATGGTTAGGCATCCAACACGTTACAATCGGGTGCTGTTCAGCCTGTTCGTGGCCGCGATGGTCATTCCTTTTCAATCGGTGATGATCCCTTTGGTCAAGGTTGTAAGTACGCTGGATTTAATGAACAGTATTAGTGGTCTGGTAATCTGTTATCTGGGATTTGGGGCTCCTATGTCCATCTTTCTCTTTCACGGATTCGTCAAAGGTGTGCCAGTCGAGGTGGAAGAAGCAGCTACAGTAGACGGTTGCACGCCTTACGGGGTGTTTTTCCGGATTGTATATCCGTTGATGCTGCCCATGATGGTAACAGTTATTATTTTGAATACACTCTGGATTTGGAATGACTATCTACTGCCTTCTCTCGTGCTGCAAAAGGCTGAATTGCGCACCATTCCGATTGCAACCTATGCCTTTTTCGGACAATATACGAAGCAGTGGGATTTGGCATTACCTGCTCTGGTGCTGGGTATCTTGCCGGTCATCGCGTTCTTTCTGGCCATGCAAAAATATATTATACAAGGGATTATGGCAGGTTCGGTTAAAGGTTGAGTGTTGATTATGGTGCTATGAAACCTAGAATAGAAAGGAACATAAATATGAAAACGCATACTTTTAAAAAGAAAGCCCAAGCACTGATTTTGCTTTTTGCAGCTTTTGCTCTGGTTTTGGCGGGGTGTAACAGCAGTGGGGGGCAAAATGCAAGCAATGAGGAAGTTAAGGAGAAAACCATTCACATTTTTCAGTTTAAAGTAGAGATTGCAGAAGCACTAAATCGCATGAAGGGGGAGTATGAAGCGACTCACCCCGGGATTAAGCTCGACATTCAGACCGTAGGTGGGGGTAGTGACTATGGGGCGGCGTTGAAGGCCAAGTTTGCTTCTGGTGAACAGCCGGATATTTTTAATGTCGGCGGATATCGTGAGCTGGATACGTGGATGGAATATTTGGAGGACCTATCCGACCAACCTTGGGTTGGTGATGTGGTCGATGTCGCCAAAGAACCGATGACCAAGGATGGCAAGCTGTACGGTCAGCCAATGAACCTGGAAGGATACGGCTTTATTTATAACAAGGATTTGTTCAAAAAGGCTGGAATCACCGAGCCTCCTAAAACGCTGTCTGAGCTGGAGGCTGCTGCGCAAAAGCTGCAAGCCGCAGGGATTACACCTTTCTCCAATGGATACCAGGAGTTTTGGGTGCTGGGCAATCATTTGCTGAACGTGGCATTTGCTAATCAGCCAGACCCGTCGGGCTTCGTCAAGGGACTGAATGATGGCACAGCCAAAATTCCGGGCAATGCTGTATTCGCCGAGTGGATCAAGCTGCTCGATCTGACGCTCAAGTATGGCAATTCGAAGCCGCTCACGACTGATTACAATACGCAGGTAACGAACTTTGCCACTGGCAAGGCTGCCATGATGCAGCAAGGGAACTGGACTCAGGTCCAAATTGACGGAATTAATCCGAAGCTGAATCTGGGTATTCTGCCTATGCCGATTGGTGAAGATGCAACAGCCGGAGATAAGCTGTTTGTAGGCGTCGCCAATAACTGGGTGGTTAATAAAAATTCGTCTGTCAAAGCTGAGGCCAAAGAGTTCTTAAATTGGATGGTGACATCCGAGCAAGGGAAAAAGTATATCACCAAGGAATTTAAGTTCATTCCAGCGTTCAAGAGCATCAAAGGAGAAGAGGCCGATATGGGCCAACTGGGTGCCGAAGTGGTGAAATACAGTCAGGAAAATAAACTGCTGGGCTGGTTCTTTAGCCGTTATCCTGAAGGAGCGCAGCAAGAATTCGGAAGTCAGATGCAAGCTTATGTGGCAGGTAAATCGGATGCAGGGAAGCTGTTCGAGGATTTCCAGAGAACATGGGATAATTTGAAGACCAAATAATTAAATAAAATACGCAGAAGAGCCTTCGTATGTCAGGGAGATTGCATGATCCTGAACATCCGAAGGCTTTTCTGTAAGCATATTATATTTCTACGGCTAAGTGTGACAAGTGCAATTAAAAGATCGAACATAATAGTAAGTATAAACCAGATTCTTTTGTAAGATTGCTATACAGTCCCCTTTGTAACTACTTTTTTAATAAAAGCAGGGGAAGTTTCTGGTGCCCAAATCTGACATACGACTCCACCAAACAATAGGGAGATACAACAAACTCCGAGAGTAACGAAAACCCCAAATTGTGCCGTAATCACGGGTAATAGAAATGTTCCAGAGGCAGCACCAATTCTACTAATCGCAATTACAGCACCAACCCCTGAAGCTCTTAAACGGGTGTCAAACAGTTCTGGAGGATACGGGTTTTCTAAAACGAGTGAAGCAGACAATACAACAGAAAAAATGGAGAATATAATCAATGTTACAATGACGGGAGCATCTTTCCATACTACCATAATGGCTAGAGCAGCAGCAGAAGCATAAAACGTTGATATCAAGAATACCCTACGTGGGATGCGATTAAAGATTAAAACTCCTAAAATAACGCCAATGATCATAAAAACGTTATACAATATACCCGATGTATACGGATTACCCATATTCATGCTCTCCATAAGAAGGGGGAGGAAAATGCCAATGCCAAAGAACGGAAAAACCTGACATCCGTAAAAAATGCCACCTACTAAGGTGTTTCGACGCATTTTGGAACTAAACAAATCTTTCCAAGAAGCAGCTTTTTCATTTTTTGTTCTTGTTTCGACTTTGGGTAAAGAGTAATCAGTACCCAAATGCTGATGAATTAACTTTAAAGCAGCTTGAGATTTACCTTTGTTCGCCAACCAACTTGGCGATTCTGGAATTTTAGCCCCCCAACGCCATAGTAAAGTGATTAAGCCGGGCACGGCAGATGAGCTAATAACCCAACGCCAGTTGTCATCTCCAAAACCCTTTAAAAATATCCCTACCAAATACGCAGCTACAAAGCCGATTATCCAAAAAATCAAAAGTGTACTCTGATACTTTGCACTCTTTTTTGTAGGAAACCATTCGGTTAATAATGAACTTCCCACAGTGTAATCAATAGCAATGGCTATTCCAATACCAATGCGGAGTAATAGTAACAACACCGGATCTGATACAAAAAACTGACAAATCGACAAAACTGTAAATAGAATCATATCGGTACGAATAAGGAAGCGCCTGCCAATTTTATCAGCAAGATTCCCAACCAAAACACTTCCAAATAACCCTAATAGAGTACCAGCACCAATAAGCCCCACCCAAAAACTATTTAAGTTTAAAGGTTCAATTGCATCTGTAATGGCAGTGCCAGCAATTCCAAGAGCATAACTGCAAGCTATTTGACCAAGGGCAATACTGATAAATATCTTTTTATGAATTCCAGATATTGATGCATGTTCGTAACTTTTCATCTCTGCCACATCGAATCGCTCCTTCTTAGATAATGCCAACATACTAAAATAGCTATGTTCTATTTCTGTGGATGTTAATAAGATTCGATTAAGAGTTTTTTGATAATTTACGATAAACTGCAATTGAAAGTGCGATATCTAAAACACCTGATCCAACACTCTCATAAAGAGTAATTTCTTGTTCTGTTTCTCTTTTTGAAATTTTTCCAACAAGAACATCTCCCACAGCACCTGTTACTTTATCTTTAGTAATTAATCCTTGTTCGAATGGGATCAAAATGTCACCTGCGGCTTCCCACAAGCCTTCTACATGTTCAGTAATTACTTTGTCTGATTTAAGTACAGTATCAGTATCAATTTCCTGCATAAAGGAAGTGAATGATCCAATCGCATTAATATGTGTCCCTGGTTGTACAGAGCTTCCTTTAAATACAGGAGTTAATGATGTGGTACAAGTACAAATAATATCGGAAGATGACACGCACTCATCAGCCGTTTTAGCGGCAATGATTTTGTATGGATTATTTCTGATTTTCTCGATTCTCTCAATAAAACTGTTCACTCGTTCGGCATCAATATCGTACACATAAAGTTCTTCAATAGGCCGAACTTCCTGAATCGCCAGGACTTGAGAAAACGCTTGTAGCCCAGAGCCGATGATCCCTAGCTTAGTTGCATCTTTTCTTGCCATAAGATCTGTAGCAATTGCTGCGCTACCGCCTGTTTTAATCGCAGTCAAATAATTAGCATCAATCAGTGCTTGAAGTTCACCTGTTTCAGCTGAATATAAACTGATTTTAGAGATAACACTGGGTAATCCTTTTTCTAGATTTCCAGGGAAAACAGATGAAAATTTTGAGCCAAAGAAGGGCTCCTCTGTACAATTAGCAACTAGCCATTGACCTACATTTTCTTCACCACGAATTGGCATGAATATGCGATTCCCAGCATATATTTTTTGCTTCACACAATCTTCGTAAGCCTTTTTAATTACAGGGAGAACTAACTTCATGTCAAGTGTATCTTGTACGCTTTTTTCCGAAATTTGTAACATATTATCCTCCATAGATATAATCAAAGTTTTACATTCTGTATAATTCTTAAAGTTATAAAAAACCAAAACCCAATCAAAACCAGTGTTAGAATGGGCTTTGGTTTTATTTTTAAAAAATGAGCTATTAAGCTATTATTTTTGTTAAGCCCATATATCGCCCACAGTGAATCCTTCAGTAAATGGATCTGTTGGGTCTAGAACATAGTTGCTGAATCCATAGATCCATACTTGTCCACCTAGTGTTGGAACAACAGCTTTATAATCTCCGATCGTAGTTTCTTCAATTAAAGTCCCGGTGAAGATATTTCCTAGAACCCCTTCATGACGGAAGGCTTCATTCAGTTTTAATTCTCCTTTAGCGTACATAGCAGCCATCTTGGCACACGTACCTGTTCCACAAGGACAACGGTCAATCGCACCAGTCCAAGTAGCAGGATTATCAAAATCAATAGGACCACTAGCAACCATGACAGCGTTCCTTCTGCTTGCATTCGGGTTATTCGTTTTACCTGAAAGCTGAGAAATTGTAATTCCAACTCCAGGATAGTGAGGATGCGCTACAGGAAGCTGATCTTGTGCTGCTTTCAAGATGAGAGCAGATACGCGAGCAACTTCGGCTCCTTGATCTGCTTCAAGGTCGATCCAGTCAAATTGATCAACATCTGCAATGACGTAGAACATGCCACCCCAAGCAACGTCAACTCTAACCTTTTCTACACCATGACCAATATGTGGAACATCAATGACAGCGTCTATATGAACAGCAAAAGCGGGTACATTTTTAAAAGTTACTTGGGTCACTTTCCCATTATGGCATTCAGCTTTAATCCCAATTAATCCAGCGGGAGCTTCTAGTTGAAATTCAGTAATGGGTTCTTGCATAGGGATCATACCTGTTTCTAATAGAACTGTTGCAACTGCGATAGTATTACCACCGCTCATCATAGGGTATTCCACTTGTTCCATAATAATGTAGCCAGCAGCTGCATCTGGATGTTTCGGTGGAACGATCAAATTACAGCATAATGGAGGATATCCTCTTGGTTCGCGAAGCATTAATTTACGGACTTGGTCGTCATTTTTCTCCAACCATTTCATTTGCTCATACACCGTATTACCTGGAATGTTAGGGACACCACCGGTGATTACACGCATTGGTTCGCCAGCGTGGGTTTCAACCGCATGGATCATTCTTTTAAACATACATATGACTCCTCTCGAATGACAGATAAGTTGTTTATTCTATCGATAACGCAACCATAGCCATTTCCATTGTGGCATTTGCTGGTAAGTCAGAAACTTGGGTAATTACTCGTGCAGGTTTGTGTTCGCCAAAAAAAGCAGCATATTCTTCGTTTAGAGCAGCATACTCTTCCAAACTTTTTACAAAAATATCTACTTTGGCAATCGTCTCGAGTTTTCCACCACCAGCTTCTACTATGGATAATAGGTTTTTCAATACCAACCTGGTGGCTTGTCGAGTTTCGGTCACCAATGTGTCCGTAACAGAATCTAAAGGAATCTGTCCAGAAGTAAAAATGAGGTTTCCTATTTTTGTTCCATGGCAATAAGGCCCAATTGCATTTGGAGCTATTTCAGAATTAATACGTTCCATTGATGTTGTTCCCCCTTTCTGCATATTGTAGGCTTCGCCCAGTAGTGATAATAACTTTAGACTTTCATAGGCAGCTTAGTTGAGAGTTTTAAAACATTCCCAACTAAAAAGCTAATGTTCGTTTGTACTTTTATTCACAAACAAGGGTGAAAAAACAAATCCTCTCTAAAAGTCAAACCTTAAAAACATAGAATGACTCTAGAGTTTAGATGCTTGTGCACCACGAGTAGAAGTTTGTGTAATAATTCACATTTAATCGAACAGTTATATTATAATCATTTGATTATATTTTGCAAATTCTTTTTTTTGATTTTGAAAATCAAATTTATTAGGAATGTAGTGTGCAAACCCAAAGAAGTACTTTTATAATAAAAAGATAAGAATTGAATGAGAGGGTTTATTATGAGAAGTAAAAATAAAGAAATTCAGCGGAAACGAATTATAGAATATTTCATTGAGGCGACTCAAAGCATTATTGAAAAGGATGGTGTAGAAAACGTAACAATTAGGGGAGTATCATCTCTTGCTGGGTATAATAGTGCGACACTCTATAACTACTTTGATAATCTAAATCAGTTGATTTCCTTCTCACTGATCAATAGTGTCTTAGAATACTTTGTTTCTTTAAGCAACATCATTACATCTGATAACAAGTCTTATATCACATTTTTATTGACTTGGAGAGAGTACGCGATTTTTTCTTTTCAAAAACCGGAGATGTATACCCATATCTTTTATTCGAAGTATTCCGATGATGTATTGAGTCAAGTCGCATGTTATTTAGAGCTATTTCCTAATCCCAACTTCTCAAAGGAATCTGAGATTCAAAAGCGAATTTTAGGAGCAAGTATCGAAGAACGTGATAACCTAATTGCTGATCCCTGTATCAAAGATGGATATATCGATAATAAAGATAAAAAATATATATTTGATTTCTGTTATGCTTTGCATTTGGGAATGTGTGCCAAAATAAAAAGCGGGGATTATAAAGATCCATATGAGGTTACAGAATTGTACTTGGATTATCTTATTGACTTTTTATTGAACCATTCAAAAATACCATGTAAAAAGAGTGAACTTCTTGAATATATACTTAACTATAAATAAGGTTCTGCTCTTAACGCTGCATTCGTCCATCGACAATGATGGAAGCTGATGACTCTGTTCGCCAGTAATTGCCCTTCTTGGGGGCTGTCCCTCCGTAAGAAAAGCTACTTTTGGGGCAGCCTGTTTATTTACATTAATCATTGATTTTATTTCTGGATTTTTGGAAATTGTTGGGTGTCATATGAATGGTTCTCTTAAAACCGGATGTTAAGCTGCCTGATGGAACACCGATTGGATGATAGTATTGAAATTGCAATAGAGTCCTCGTATTTCAGGGTGAGATATGGTTCTGAAATACGAGGGCTTTTCTATTAACAGAACTATAAAACTATAAAACCTGTACTTGCTTATACAAGATAATGCAGCATAACCAGATCCCCGCGACGCTCTACTTCTTCGAGCTTGAACGTACTTGGCAGTGTTCCTTCTGGAAATAACGGTATTCCTTGTCCAAGCACTTTAGGAATGATCGCAATGATCGCCTTTTCCAGCAGTCCAGCCTGCATGAAGGCCTGAACTAACTGACCTCCACCTACTAGCCATACCAAACCTTCCGATTGTTTTTGCAGACGCGGAACTAGCTCAGACAGAGCCTCGTCCGTAAATGTAACATGCGGTGCTTGCTCATGCTTCGCTAAAGACCGGGTGAGTATATAACAAGGCTTGCCAGCATAGGGGAAATCATCGGAAAGCTTCAATACCTCTTCATACGTCAGCCTGCCCATCAGTAGCGTGCCTACAGTGTCGTAAAAGTCGGCATATCCATTGTCGCCACCATCCCCTTTGACATCAAACAGCCAGTCCACCGAGCCATCCGGCAGTGCAATATACCCGTCAAGACTCACGGCAATATACAATACGACTTTGTTGGATTTTATAGCATCCATGGTTCATCACTCCTTTCTATCACCTATGTTACAATCTATTTATGACATACTTTGTCGTAGTAAAATAATCGTTTAAACTTTATTTTTATTAGAGGAGTACCTTATGAACGAACGCAGAATCGCACTTATGAGGATACTGGATTCCCGAAAAAAATATACGGCACGTGAGTTGGCCGAGCGGTTTGGTGTCTCCGTCAGGACGATTCAAAGAGATCTCGACTATTTGCAGCAGACCGGGTTACCCCTGTATACCGAAACCGGACCTCATGGCGGCTATCGGGCACTTCCCAATCGACTTCTTCCTCCCCTTCATCTTGCTCGCGATGAGGCTTTTGGTCTTTTTCTCATGCTGCAGCTGCTAGAAAATATCCCGGACATCCCCTTCGGGTCGGTGCGGGAGCATTTATCCGAGCACTATTATGCCGAGCTTCCTCAGGATGTGCGGGATAGCATTGATCAATTCAAGGACTATATCGCTTTTCGGATGATGCCGACTCACGCAGAGTCACCCTACACCTCGCTCATTTTGGAGGCTGCGTTGAATAAACGCCGGGTGAACATGCTTTACCGCTCCGCTTCTGGGGACAAGTGGACGAAAGTATATCCGACGGGGCTCTATTTTGATCACGGATATTGGTACATGCCTGCGCAAAGCAGAGATCGGATCATTTTGTACCGCTCAGACAGAGTGATGACAATGACCATACTGGAAGACACCTTATCCGGCCTTCCCACCCTTAAGGAATGGTTGACTGCGGAGGATTCGCGTACGGGAATTCCGTCAAAAATAGAATTTACACCATTAGGTGCTCGGCTGGCGGAATCAGACCCCCTCTTCCAAAATGTTTCTCATGAGAAATCGCGGGGTCAGGAATGGTACGGACATATCCCGGTCGAAGAGTTTAAATATGTATCCAGACTTCTGTTAAAATACGGGCCGGAGGCCGAGGTTATATATCCGAAAGAGCTGCGCATGCAAGTCAAACGGCTGCTGCAAGACAGCCTGAATCCTTATCTGAAGGATGATGAGGCCGATCAGGAAGGATAAGTCTCTTAATTGTTAATTACATGAATATTTAAGGTTATTAACGTATGACTTTCCAATTATTTTTGTGATAAAGTTTTGAAAAGAGCCCGTTTTCGTATATGATGAAGAGTAATAATTCAAAAGGCTGGACGGGAGACAGATATGAATCAACCGCTTTATGGAATATGGCTCGGAGATGTGTTTTTTTGCTTTTCTGGTGAGACGTCGGAACCACGTATTGATGCGTGGAGCAGTGTGATCCGCAGGCTGACGCTGAAGGGAGACCTTCGGCCGTTTCGGCAGGCTGCGTTGCGTCTTGCCGAGGTGCGGATACCTAACAATGCTCGCGTGGAAACCGCGGGCAGAGGTGGCAAAAGACGTTCCATGCTGGGGCGTACGCTGGAGGGTCTGGCACTGGAACCTCGCGAGACGATGGCTCTGCTGACTCGCTTGGACGAGAAGGGCTGTGCGGCTTCGGGCATTACGCTTGGCGAGGAAATGCAGTATTGGCAAAAGGCTGCTTATTTTGCACTGGAGCTGATGCAGCGGGGCGAAATCGTGCCATCACTTACAGAGGCGCGTCCCTCTGGACCGCGACGACGCGGTCCGGATGCGGCGGTAGGGGTGTGGATTCCTCGGCTTCGCGAAGAGGAGGACATCCGCCGCTTTCATGAGCTGGCAGCTGCGATGCCGGCTGTTTGTATGGCTGCTCCGGCCGTTTTTGCGGGCAAGGAGCCAGAAACACGTGAGGATGCAGCTGGAATGGTGCTGTATTCCTTCTTGTGTGCGGTCGTTCATGCAGAAACGACCGCGGTGCTGGCTGCGTCAGATCGTGAGCTGGGACGATATCGGGCAGATTATCGGCGCGGAGGATCACCGCTGGCGGAGCTGTGGTGGAACAGTCTGTTGACGGGTTCGCGTCAGGTTGCGATTCAGGGAACGCCTGCTGAGATGGAGGAGCTGGTTCTTCAGGCGTCCTCTCTTGAGGGAAGCACGATGCCTGTCACCGAACGG
Organism: Paenibacillus sp. ALE2; assembly: GCF_054113385.1. NCBI lineage: Bacteria > Bacillati > Bacillota > Bacilli > Caryophanales > Paenibacillaceae > Paenibacillus > Paenibacillus sp. ALE2. Next base: position 924,153 of record NZ_CM134213.1, on the reverse strand, counting down.
GAAGCCAAGGAACCCATTGAAGGGCAATTGCGTCTGTGCCTTCGTTTGGAGCCTTCTTTGGAAGAGAGTATCCAGGAATGGCGCATTACCTTTTGGGCAGAAAGCGATGCAGAGCCCGGATTACGACTGCCTGCTCTGGCATTGTGGGCATATCCTGAACGTGATCTGGTTCGCGGTGAAATTGTGTACCGTCAAGTGCAGGCGCAACTGCTGACGAGGCTCGGACAGGCGGCTGAAGCGGCACCTATATTGCAGGAAGCATTAAACCGCCCTTATCCCGAGGGGGTGACCCTGGAGCCGGAGATGTTCTTCCGCTTCCTGACGGAAGCCGTACCTTCTTTACAAAAGAACGGTATTACTGTGCAAATGCCTTCACGCTGGAGCCGGGAGGGGCGAAGACGTGCAGGCTTGCGGCTTAAAATGCGCTCGACAGAGCAGGGGACCAAGCCAGATGGTGTGATCGCCGATACATCGTCTGTTGGCATTAACCGCATGATTTCGTTTGATGCCGAGGCTGTGCTGGGGGATACGGCCTTGACGATGGAGGAACTGGAAAGCATCGTCGCGGCCAATTTGCCATATGTACGTCTCGGAGGGGAATGGATCGAGGTAGACCCCAAGGAAATTCGTCAGGTGCTGCGCTTTATCAAGCGTGGAGAAAACGGTGAAATGAGCTTGTCCGAATGGATGCATTTGGCTGCGGAAAATGAAAGTGCAGGCGAGGCCTCATGGAAGGGCTTGTCTATCTTTGGCGCGGAATCCGCCGGATTGCTTGCGTCGTTGGCTGAGGGAGGGGTACTCCGTTCCGTAGAGCCGCGTCCTGTGCCGGAGACGCTGCATGGTGCACTACGGCCGTATCAAGAGCGGGGTTTTCAATGGCTGGCTGCGATGCGCGGATTGGGCTTTGGTGTCTGCCTGGCGGACGATATGGGGCTGGGTAAAACGATTCAGGTTATTACCTGTCTGCTCGATGGTGGCATCGGAGCAGAGGATCAGCGTCCGGCGTTAATCATCTGTCCGACGTCCTTGCTTGGCAACTGGCAGCGGGAATTGAAGCGCTTTTCACCGGATTTGTCGCTTTATATTCACCATGGCAACCAGCGACTCCACGGGGAGCAGTTTCAGGAAAATGTACGCGAGTATGATATCGTCCTCACTACCTATCATTTGGCGGGCCGGGACGGCAGCGATTTATCTGCGGTCTACTGGTCTTCCATCGTGTTGGATGAGGCGCAATATATAAAAAATGCACGCACTAAGCAGGCACAAAGCGTCATGAAGTTGTCCGCACCACATCGGATTGCCATGACAGGTACTCCGGTAGAGAATCGCTTGAGCGAACTGTGGTCTATTTTCCAATTCCTGAATCCAGGGTATCTTGGTACAGCGTCTTCATTCCGCCAGCGGTACAGTCTGGCAGGAGAGGAACGGGGGTCCGCGTTGCGTGAGCTTCATCGTCTCGTCTCCCCGTTCATGCTGCGTCGGCTCAAAAGCGATCCGGATATCCGCAAGGATTTGCCAGAGAAGCTGGAGTTGAAGTCCTATTGCGTACTGACACCAGAGCAGGCCGGATTATACCGCGGTGTGGTGGATCAATTGTTGGGAACACTGGATGGACAGGTCGGTATGGCCCGCAAAGGGCTTGTCCTGTCGTCGCTGACCAAGTTGAAGCAAATCTGTGATCATCCGGGTTTAATTATTCCAGGCCGTGCTGACAGCAGTAAAGCCGAAAACTCGGGCAAAATGGAGCGACTGCTGGAATTGGTAGAAACCATTCGCGAGAACGATGAATCGGCGCTGATTTTCACCCAATATGTGTCGATGGGAGAACTACTGGTTTCCCGTTTGGCCAAAATTTTGGGAGAAGAGCCATATTTCCTGCATGGGGGACTGGCGAAAACCAGACGGGACGAAATGGTTCACAACTTCCAGCAGGGAAAAGGACCGAATATATTCGTACTTTCCTTGCGTGCAGGTGGCGTGGGTCTGAACCTGACGCGTGCCAGCCATGTCATTCACTATGATCGCTGGTGGAATCCTGCGGTGGAAAATCAGGCGACAGACCGGGTATTCCGTATTGGTCAAAGTCGCAATGTACAAGTGCACAAGTTGATTTGTCAGGGGACACTGGAGGAAAGAATCGATGAGCTGATCGAGAGCAAAAAGGCACTGTCCGAACAGGTTGTCGGCTCGGGTGAACATTGGCTCACCGAAATGTCTGATGATGAACTGCGTGGTCTGATTGCGTTGCAAAATGATGTATGGATCGAGTGATCAGAGAAAGGATGAAGGCGATGACGAGACCGCGAGTGAAGCTGGACGTAACTGACGGTCGATGGATCGTGGGATTTGACGGAAATGGGCCGGAAGGTGAATCGACGGGTGTACCTTCCGCACAACCCGTCCAATGCACTGGCCCAGTGCCTGTACTGAACCAGGAAGAGCGAGGGGCATGGCTGGAGCAGCTAAAAGCGGAGCCTTTGGACATCTACCGTCTCCTGAAAGGAGAAGCCTGCCTGTCGCTGGATGAAATTATTCAACTCGCAGCTGAGACCGCCGTTTCCAGCAGAGAGAATGGAGTGGGTGCAGTCGAAGACGTGAAGGAAGCTCTTCAGGCTGGGCTGAAAAACGAGCCCCAACACTGTCCGGCGTTGATCGGAATGACGCAGGAAGAACTGCTGGAGTACGTGTTTAGTGCTTGGGCTGGAGAGTTATCCCATGTGCAGAGAACCTCCCCCGCGCTTGAGCCTACCTCACGCGCGGAGGGCGGACGCAGCGGATCGGCAGCAATTAGCGAATGGATTGCAGAATCCGCAGCTGAAGGAGCATTGCATCGTCCCGGAGCAGGCTTTCATGCCATTGAAATCCATCTGCCACAGAAACTTGCTTTCAAGAAGGAAACTGATATTACGTCTTTGCTGCCGAGGTTACCCCGTGCTGAAGAAGCACTGAAACTCATACGTGAACGGGTAGCCGAGCGAGCTCGGGCTGCAATCCCGCAAAAACGTCATAATCCGTAACAATTCGGGGATATGCTTCCTTTTTCGAGACTGTTCACCTTCATTGGATAGGATAACAGCTTCGAAGTGTGTCCAAAGTTCAGTTACAATGGGGAAACGGAAAAGTCACTGCAAGTCATGTATCAATTGCAATATTGGAGGAGATACCAGCATGAAACGACATATACAACAGACGCGCACATCTCAGCGATGGACTAAAGCGCTTATTCCGGGGCTGATCCTGCCGGGCCTATTGCTAGCAGCGTGCCAGCAAGGAGGATCAGGTGGACAGGAAAGTGAGCCATTAAAATCGTCTACAGCGGTACAGGAGAATGTACAGCCTTCCACCCAGCCGGATGCGGGGAATGGCAGCGCTAGCGCTGGACAAGCCACCGCGGGTACTGGAAGCGGACAAGCCGACCCTGTAATGGCGTTGCGGAGCCAGAGTGCGCTGCAAGCTACGGTTAAGGAAGAGGATGGAACAGCGGTTGTCACCAATGCGACTTCAGATACAGTCGTTGTGAACAAAAAGCGCAGCTTGCCCGTGGGCTATGTCCCGGATGATCTGGTGGAGCCGCAGGTGCCTTTTTCCTTCGAGGGACCGCATGAGAAGCGGCATTTGCGTAAGGAAGCGGCAGAGGCACTGGAGAAGCTGTTCGACGGTGCGAAAAAGGACGGCATTGAGCTGCGTGCGGTATCGGGATACCGTTCCTATAAGCGTCAGGTGTCTATTTTCAACAACAATGTAAAGACAAAGGGGCAGGAATATGCCTCTAAAGTCAGCGCCGTACCAGGTACGAGTGAGCATCAGACGGGATTGTCCATTGACGTATCCAGCCCCAGCGTAGGCAATGAGCTGGAGCAATCCTTCGGTGCTTCTAAGGAAGGTGAATGGCTGGAACAACATGCACCGGAATACGGATTTATTATTCGTTATATGAAGGGTAAAGAAGATGTGACCGGCTATGTGTACGAGCCTTGGCATATCCGTTATGTGGGAGTAGACATTGCAGAGGATGTAGCCAAGCAGGGGCTGACACTTGAGGAGTATTTCGACGAAAGCAATATCAAACTATAACCGCTACAACCAAGCCGTAATCCTGGGGATTGCGGCTTTTTGTCGTATTTTTCTTCCAAATTGAACCTTTTCAAGGTAGAATCTCGTATAGTGAACGACGACAGATGCTTGGATTTATAGTAAACCTCATGACAGAAGCGTACAGGAAGGGAAGGGAATCATCATCTATTATTCATTAACGTATCGCGAATGGTCAGAAGACACTCAAAAGGAACTGCGCAGCCTGACACGGGAGTCCGTATCGGGAGATGAGCTGTTCCTGCGCAAGCTTGTAGACGCTACGCGTCTCCATGACAAACTGTGGGCGCATATCTCGAATGAAAGTGAGGAGCATACGGATCATTCCGTCTATGTAACCGAATTTACGGGGGAACGTGCGAAGCCTTACGGCGCGTCGATCACAGACCTCGTCCTGGCTAGTGAGGGAGGCTACAGCTCCACATTCAGCGCCTTATACTGGGTATGGCATGAGCCTGCGTTCCGCAGTATGGATCAGCGGGAAGGCTCGGTATTTACCTTGGAGCTGGCCCAACGGCTACTGGATCACTATACGGTTTTGGGTGGCAAAACATACGAATTTATATATTCAGTATTGGACCCTCAGCTGAAAAAGGTGCATTTGTTTGTGAAGGAGGTCGATCTGTGATGGAGCATTCTTGGGAAACCATGAAATCCAAGCCCGGCTCTCGTGCACGGATGGCGGCCTTTGCCCTGATGTTGGCTGTCCCAGCCGCTCTGACGGGTTGCGGTGACGATGAGTATTATGACTGCGACGAGCTCCCCGTATCGGAGCAAACGGCCTGTCGGGATTCAGGCAGCAGCGGGTATTATTATGGTGGATCGACCTATTATAGCGGAGGCTCCTCGTACCATAACAGTCGTTCATCTTCCAGTTCTTATCGCAGAAGCTCGTCTTCATCATCCAACTCACACAGTGGTTTTGGCAGCAGCGGCTCACACAGCGGCTTTTTTTCTGGGGGTTAAGATGAGCATACGTACGATTCGGCAATTGCCTTATGAACATGACGAGCTTTTTCAGGGTGAAATCAGCCGTATGATTCCGTATCATCGCATGTACGGCAAGTCCTATTGCGTGCCGGCCTTAACGGTGTATCGGGAAAGCGAGCTGGCAGAGCTTCAGGCTGCTTCTGAGGCGGTACATCGTATTTATCGCAAAGTTCAGCAATTCATCCAGCGCTATATGCCGGATGAATACCTGGTGGAGCGGTTGGGAATTCATCCAGGCTTGCTGCGTGCTGCACGTATGGAGGTCGCGCCGGATGGGATCACCCGACAGGACTGGATTGTGGGGGAAGCGGGGATCAAGTGCATTGAGAATAACACCGATACCCCAACCGGGATTCCCGAGGTGGCTTATCTCGAAGGAAAGCTGCTTGAGGTGCTGCATAGTGAGGGAATGTCAAGGGATGATATTGCTCTACATGGACCCTCATCTGGAATGGATGAGGCGATTCAGTCTGCCTTGACGGAGCTCATTCATTTTTATAGCCGCAAGGGTTTAGGGACAAAGGTGCACTTCACTTGCTATGATTGGCATATCGAGGATCAGACGAATACCAAATATATTATGCGTTTATGTGAACAAGCCGGGTTTGAAGTGGTTTATGCGCCATTGGAAGAACTGGAAATTATCCCGAATGAAGGATTGTATCACCGGGGAGAGCAGATTCACATCCTCTATCGCCTGTATCCGCTGGAATACCTGATTGATGATCGGGAAGAGGACACGGGTCTTGAGGTGGGGCAGGCGTTAATGGATATGGTGGCAGACGGGAAAATAGGACTAATTAATCCGCCGCAGCATATCATTACCCAGAGCAAGGGGTTCACCGCAACCGTATGGTCGCTGTACGAGCGCAATGAGCAGACACCAGCGTTCTGCGGTTTTCGTTTATTTAACGACCGGGAGCTGGAGGTCATACGAACCTACCTGCTACCTACATATTTTGAGCCATCCGTGTTTCTACAAAATCAAGAGCCTTATGTCGCCAAAGGTATATGGGGACGAGAGGGTAAAGGGACGCATTTGATTGAGCAGCCTGAACCCGAGGAGAGACTGGAAGGCGTCTTGGGAGTGGTTGAAAATGTGAAGGCTGACCAGCCTGATCTGCTTCATCAAGTTGATGCTCCACTAACGCCTGAACAGGAGGAAGCCGCACATATTGCCGCTTATTACGAGGGACAGCCTAAGATTTATCAGCAGCTGTGGCCCATGCAGAGCGCAGAGGTGCAGACGGAGGAAGGGCTATTTCACGGCTACGTGCTGACAGGCATATTCGTGATCGGGGGGCGTTTTGCGGGGGTCCTGCCGCGAATCGGTGAAAAGGTAACAGGGGATATGGCCTATTATTGCGCTGCCGCCGTTGCCAACGAACCTTCTAATCCACCCGCTGTATAAGCTGAATTGCACAATGTACACTATTCGAACAGATCTGTTCCTATTCATAAGTATCATAAGGAGGAAAAAAATTGGACTCTCATATCAGTTTGGGCAACGCATTGGGTAATGTAGGTATCGGCCTGCTTATCTTGTTTGCCATCTTAATCGTAGGTTATTTTGTGTTCAGCTTACTGACACGTTATAACGATAATCAGGAAATCGCACGCGGCAATGAAGCGGCAGGTATCTACATGGGGGCAAAGCTGCTAGGCCTGTGTATTATCGTGGGAATGGTGTCGTATAGCAGCCATTCATGGCTCGATATGCTGACCTGGTCGGCCGTAGGCATTGTAGTGCTGTGCCTGGTCTATGTGATTTTTGATCTGGTAACGCCGCGTACCAAGGTGTGCGAGGAAATTGCTAAAGGCAATGTGGCTCTGGCACAACTGCTACGCTCAATCATCATTGGGGTATCTTTTGTCGTAGGTACATTTTTGATGTAGTCGAAATGATGTAGTTAATATAGAGAAGAGGTACAAAGAATCTGCAAAACCGAACAACGGAGCTGCAGATTCTTTTTTTTACGGGGAATTGTATTCACTTGGTGGGGACTATTCTACAAAGGTAAGGGTGATACTGCATAGCAAAAAGAAATGTGCTCCAGATATCAAACCAAATTGCAAAGAAGGGAATTCTGAACATATGAGTACCTTTACCTCCTCAATCCTACCCATTCGGGTGGGGATCATCGGCTTGGGCTTGATCGCTGAATATCATATCAGATCATTACACAGCATGTCGGGGGTATCGATTGTGGCCGTTAGTGATGTAAATGCGAACCGCCTTCAAGTCATCGGAGAGCAATTGCAACTGCCTGCTTCCAAGCGGTACTCCCATTATGAAGCATTGATCCGTGACCCAAAGGTAGATGCGATTCTGTCGCTGACACCCAATGATGTGCATTTTGACATTATTAGGATTGCGCTGGAAGAACACAAAGCTGTACTGGCAGAAAAACCATTGACGCTCACGTGGTCTGAGGCAGGTGAATTGAAAAAGCTGTATACTGTGAATCCAGTGCCTTTGCTGGTTCACTACAAGCATCGCTACGGAGCGGCCTTCCAATATGTCAAGCAACTGCTGGAAGAGCATAAGCTGGGTAAAATCTACAATATTCAATTCCGCTATCTAATGGATTCATTTTCACCGTATCGTCAGCATCCTTATACATGGCGACACAATTTAGCCAAGGCCGGCTCTGGAGTCGTGGGGGATACTGCCTCACATATTATTGATCTGGCCCGTTTTCTGATTGGTGAATTTAAAAGCGTCGCGGCGCTGCTACATATCATTACACCTGAGCGGCCCGATCCGGTCACGGGTCTGCCTGTAAAAGTGGATGTGGAAGATCTCGCCGCCTTTCATGGCATCATTGGCGATAATACCGTGGGTACCTTCATCACTCACAAAAATGCCATCGGCAAACGTCACGATATCGAAGTGGATATCTACGGCGAGCTCGGTACGCTGCACGCTAGTCTCAATAATCCGGAAAGTATTCGCATCGTGCTGCGTGACCTGGAACACCCGGATGCCGAATACGAGAATTGGGCTGTTCCACCAATCTATAATCATACAGCCGATGGCGATTTTGTTAAGCTGGCAAGGGGGGAGTTCGTGGACCGAGCCCCGCTGTTCGATGACGGATACAAGAATCAGTGGGTACTTGAGAAAATACTGCAATCCTGGAGAGAGAATGGGCGTTTAGTAGAAGTGTAAGGAGGTCCTAACTCTTTTCTTGTTGCGTTCTTGCCCGTTTAGCCCCGATCAGCCTCCAGCCTGTTAACAATGCCGACACAAGACAGATGGAGGCAGACGTCATAAAGACTACATGCATGCCTGCCAGAAAAATTTCAGGGTGACCCGGAACCAATCCGGTGACCCGATAACCAGCCTCTTTACTCATAATATAAAAGAGAATGGATGTGGCCAGCGTAATCCCTACAACCATACCGACGTTGCGCACCAGCGAATTAACACTTCCGGCTGAGCCGAGCTGTGTGCGGGGTACCTTGGACATAATCAGCGAGTTGTTCGGCGATTGGAATAAACCACTGCCAATACCCAGCATGGCAATCCACAGACCGACGAGCGGGATGGAGCTGCCTGCATGCAGCTGGGCTAATCCAATTTGGGCAACGACCATAACGACCAGCCCGGCGAAAGTGAGCAGTTCAGACCCGATTTTATCGGAAAGCGCACCGCTGAGCGGGGCTACAATAACCATAGAGATGGGGAACAACATCAGCAGAAATCCGGCATAAAAAGGCGACAAGTTCAGCATATTCTGCGCATAGAAAGGCGAAATGATATTAAAGCAGAAGTTAGCGACAAACACCAGAAAAGCACACAGGATACTGAGTGAGAACAATGGATTTTTGAATAATGCGAGCTGTAACAGCGGCTGCGGACGACGCAATTCCAACCGAATGAATACGGCAAAAGCAACTACAGCCACTACCAGTGAAGCAATAATACGTGCGTCTCCATACCCGACCTGCTGTCCCAGCAACAATCCGACGAACAAGGTCAGAATAAAAATGGCAAACACCAGGCTGCCGGGAATGTCAACCTTATCCTTCACCTTGATCAGATCCTTCGGTAGGAGCTTCCAGCCAAGAAAGACAGCGACCAGGCCTATCGGTACATTGACCCAGAAAATGTATTGCCAGCCCAGCGAGGAGACAATAATACCGCCCAAGCTCGGCCCGGCGATACTGCCCAGAGAAACGAAGGTTCCGATGAGGCCAAGCGCTTTGCCCCGTTCAGTGGACGGGAAGATATCTGTTACGATCCCTTGGCTGTTCGCCATGGTCATGGATGCTCCAATGGCCTGAATGATGCGCGAAATCAGCAATAGGGAGAGTGAAGAGCTAAGACCGCACAATAGGGAGCCGAGAATGAATATGATTGTGCCGATTTTGAATATTTTGATTTTACCGACCATATCCCCCAGCTTGCCAAAAAATAAAATAGCGGTACATATCGCCATTAAATAGGCGGTTGTCACCCATTCAATTTGTGCCACAGGTAAGTGTAACGTGCGGGACAACACAGGAAGAGCAATATTAACAATGCTTCCATCCAAAGTGGACATAAACGTAAACAGATTTAAAACAATCAAAATCATCCAACGTTTCTTCTGAACTTCGATATTCTCTTGATAGGTTGCAACAGTTGTAGCAGTTGAACTCATTATGAACACCTCTTTATCGTTGAAAGCCCTTTTTATTAGTTGCATGCGCAACTAAATGAACGGTTCTAGTGTACAGCAAATTAGTTGCGTGCGCAACAATAGTATTGTAAACTTTGTTTTGGTCCCAGCTGGGGATTGCCATTTTCAAGCCAATGAGGTGTATTTGATGAGAAAAAAACCGATTGGAAAGCTAATTTCCCACCTGTACCGTCGAAATCAAAAAATACTGTCCAAAAAACTGGCTCCTTATGGAATCGGCAGTGGGGGACAACACAGTTTCCTAAAGCTGATTTTGCAGCGGCCGGGCATTACACAGGAGCAGCTGACGAATGAACTTAAATTTGACAAGGCAACCACGACACGCTCTGTAAAACAATTAGAGGAATCAGGCTACATTGAACGTAAAACGGACCCCAATGATCGTCGTTCCCAACTTGTGTCTCCTACGGCCAAGGCGTTAGAATTCGCTCCTGTCTTACAAGGGATATTGGACGAGCTCAATGCTGGTCTTGCCCGCAATTTATCCGAAGAGCAAGAGGACCTTCTAATCGACTTACTGCAAAAGATTAGTACAGATCCTGACGAATAAATAAATCAGGAGTTAGCATAGAGGATCGGCGGGTAAAAGAAAAAGGAAAAAAAGAAAAAAGAAAAAAAGCAGCTATCACAGAGAATACCCAGTGGTGGCTGCTTGGTGCAATCTAAAGGTTTATTGCACGGTAGAAATGATCCCGCTATATGGCATTCGCAATTCAGTCCAAGCTAATCCCTTCGAACGCATTCATGACTAATTGTCGGACATAGGTATCGTCTAATGGATAACCAGTTACCAGCAATCGATAAAAAATCGGCCCATAAATGAGATCGATACATAATTCAACATCGAGATGCTCCTTCAATTCCCCGCGCTCAATTCCCCGCTCAATTAGATGCCTGGCTTCAAGTCTTCGAGGATGAAAATATCGTGTTCGGTATGCCTCTGCTAATCCTGGATCAAGTTGCCCTTCACCAATTAACTCCGTAATGATTTTACCTTCTCGACTGATTAGGAACCGTACTAAATTCGTAGCATGAATAAGAATATCGTCCAATACACGACCTGTGTCGGGTACGGGCAATCTTGCCATGGTAGCTGATAGGAAACCATCCATTACTACGGCAGCTTTGTTAGGCCACCATTTATATATGGTGGCTTTGCTCACTTTTGCTCGCTCAGCAATTTTTTCTACCGTAACAGCCCCAAATCCTTGCTCCAACAGTAGTTCATAAGAAGCGGTAAGGATAGATTTTTGCGACTCAACATTACGCGGACGTCCTCTTTTACTCTGCACTGGAATGCTCACCTTCTTACATAGATATAAGAAAACATAGAAAAGTAAACTATACGTTCAGTATATCAAATATCAGGTAAGAATAAAAATTTGAATTTGCCTATTTACAAAACGAAACGTTCAGTATATTATTTGATTATCAAATTAATGAACTATACGTTCAGTATTTAAATTATTGAGGAGGATTATCATGCAAAGAGAACAACAAGCCGTAGAAGGTAACCGTATTTCAAATTGGATGATGTTTCTGTTGGCAGCAGCATGTGGCCTTATTGTTGCCAACCTTTACTATGCTCAAACTCTGGTAGGGCCTATTCATGTGGCGCTGGGTCTTTCTTCCACAACAGCGGGCTTCATTGTTACCTTAACTCAAATCGGTTATGTTGTCGGATTGCTGTTTATCGTACCGATTAGTGACATTATTGAAAATCGACGTCTAATGATCGTATCGCTCATCATTACAGTCTGTGCATTGCTCGTTGCTGCCTTCGCCCCCAATGCCACGTTGTTCCTTACTGCATCCTTGTTCATTGGAGTTGGATCTGTAGTTGCCCAAATACTGGTGCCGTATGCTACCTATTTAGCATCCGAAGAGCAGCGCGGCCGGGTTGTAGGGAATGTTATGAGCGGACTCCTGCTAGGGATTATGTTCGCACGTCCATTGGCAAGCTTCATAACCAGCATCTGGGGATGGCAAGCCGTATTTATTATGTCAGCCATTGTTTTGACGTTGTTGACGATTCTCCTGTCGAAAGCACTTCCGGAGCGCAAGCCTGTGCCTACGGTATCTTACAGTAAACTGATTTTCTCACTAGGTACTCTGTTCAAACAAACGCCTGCACTGCGCCGGCGTGCCCTGTATCAAGCCTGCTTATTTGGCGCCTTCAGCCTGTTTTGGACGGTTGTTCCTCTACGCTTGGCGGATGATTTCGGCATGTCTCAGCAAGGGATTGCACTGTTTGCTTTAGTAGGTGTAGGCGGCGCAATAGCTGCTCCGATTGCCGGGAGATTGGCTGACAAAGGCTGGAGCAAAGTATTAACCGGGCTAGCTATGGTCATTGCCGCCTTGTCCTTTTTGGTCATCTATATTTTTCAAAGTCATTCGACGGTTGCGCTCTTCCTGCTCTTTATTTCAGCCATTACACTGGATATGGCTGTATCGGGAAATCTTGTGCTTGGACAGCGTGTTATTTACTCCTTGGGAAGTGAAGCGAGAGGGCGTCTGAACGGATTATTCATGTCTATCTTTTTCATAGGTGGAGCGATTGGATCATCATTAGGTGGTTGGTCTTACGCATTAGGTGGTTGGAATTTAAGTGCTCTGATTGGAGTCATCTTGCCTGTGCTGGCTTTACTGTACTTTTTCACTGAGAAAGAAACGAGTGGAGACGTACGAAAGAAACAAAACGGGTAAAGATCATCTTTAGGCTATGCCGTACGCAAAAGCATGATCATTAAAATGGCTGTTCCCAAGAGAAAACAAAGGGGCGAGTAGAGCACGGTGTCCCATTTTGCAAAAACAGTTCCTTTTTTTCTCTTGAAGAACCCAACCCATTTGAAATCTCCTATTGAACGTAAAATAAATAAGCTCGACAACAAGTCTGCACCGTAGGAATAGAAGGAATGAAAAAACCGAAATGGTGCAACTCCCCCTAGCTGCAGGACGAACCAAGCGGCTAAAGCTAGTAAAAAGGCAACAATTGATGTCCCTATTTTGGAGGGTTTAAAGAGCAAATCCGTTCCCGTGCTTGGGATCGCTGCCTTAGCGCCTGTTTGTCCGCCGAATACCCAATATACATGCATGCCGCTCAGTATAAATAAAATTCCGCCAACTGCCCATGTAAGTAACTCCAACATCTGACTTCCCTCCTTAATTTGAAATCCACTCTGTCCAAATCATATGAATATGTTGCTGAATGGCTTCTTCACTTAACGTCTCTTGCTTGTGACGCTCATACCAACCCAAGTAGTAATGGTACAATATCCATGATCTCTGAAAGGCTTTTTCTGGCTGCATTCCCTTCTGGATTAAAAGCTCTTTCATAAACTCCATTCTCATCTGTTCAACTTCATCGAGTAAAGCACGGTAACTATCATCCTTCAATGACAGCCTGCGTAGATAAAACAGAAAATCTCCCCGTTTCGTCTTGCCGAACATCTGGGTTAGCACTTCTCGAATCCGCTCATCTGCGGCAGCATAGGTGATGGACGCGGCCATAACCTGTTGCGTCGTCTGTGCCTTCCATGTCTCTACAATCTGTCGAATATAGCTGCTGCGATTGTTAAAATACCAATAAAAACTGCTCTTACTGCACCCTAAAGCAGCGGACATTTTTTCAACAACAAGTTGATCGATTCCACCCTGCTCAAAACGTTCCATTCCTTTTTGAATCCATTGTTCTTCTGTGACAATAATCTTAGGCATCTCTCGCGCTCTCTTTCTGTACGGTATCGTCTAGATAAAATGATTTTACAATAGTTTTAGTGGTGTGTAAATATAAGCCGATTCGTCTCCACAGCCAGATGATCAATAACGGGCATAAAATTACATAAACGCCCACTTGAAATACCTGTGAATTTGAACTATAATGCTGTAGCATATAGTAATATTCAAGGCATTGACCAAAGACATGATTTCCTTGAAGGGCCGTTCAGAGAGAAAAGCCAAGGCTGAGAGCTTTTCCGGCAACCGCATGTGAAGTTACCCCTTTGTAGCCGTGACGTTGAACGTGTAACTGTTTAAGCTGGCAGTAACATCAGTAAGCGCCCACCGATTTATCCCCGTTAACGGATACCAATGGAGGGCCACGCAGGTCGTGCATGAGCATGTTCCGATGAACATGAATGTACGTACAGTAGCGAGCCGAACTAGGGTGGAACCACGAGCTGAACGCACTCGTCCCTTGAGGGAGAGAGGCGTTTTTTTGCGTTCAATTTTGATATAGCACACAATTTGAAATGGAGGCTTTAATCGTGAGTATTCAAGTGAAATTGCCGGATGGAGCCGTACGCGAGTACGAGCAGGGTGTATCCATCGCCGACGTGGCGGGTTCGATCAGCTCCGGTCTGAAAAAGAATGCAGTAGCAGGTAAAGTGAACGGGAAGGCTGTAGATCTGAACACCGTTTTGGATCAGAACGTTGACCTTGAAATTATTACGCTGGACAGTGCGGACGGCCTGGAAATTTATCGTCACAGTACAGCGCATTTGCTGGCACAGGCGCTCAAACGCATTTACGGTGAGAAAAACGTTAAGCTGGGTATTGGTCCGGTCATCGACAGCGGCTTCTACTATGACATTGATATCGAAAACCCATTGTCCGTTGACGATCTGGCGAAGATCGAAAAGGAAATGACGAAGATCGCGCAGGAAAATCTGCCGATTACACGTCGTGTGGTCAGCCGTGAGGAAGCCACTCGCATTTTTGGTGAACTGGAAGATCCATTGAAGCTGGAACTGATCCGTGATTTGCCGGAAGAAGCGGAAATTACGATTTATGATCAAGGCGAATTTTTTGACCTGTGTCGTGGTCCACATCTGCCATCAACTGGCCGCATCAAGGCTTTCAAACTGTTAAGTGTAGCGGGTGCATACTGGAGAGGCGATTCCAACAACAAGATGCTGCAACGGATCTACGGAACAGCATTCCCGAAGAAAGCGCAACTGGATGAGCATCTGCACTTGCTGGAGGAAGCGAAAAAACGCGACCATCGCAAGCTGGGTAAAGAACTGGAACTGTTCATGTTCTCCGAAGAAGCACCGGGCATGCCGTTCTACCTGCCTAAAGGTATGGTTGTCCGTACTGCGCTGGAAGATTACTCCCGTGACATTCAACGTTTGCATGGCTATGAGGAAGTACGTACACCGCTGATGATGAACAACCGTCTGTGGGAACAATCAGGACACTATGACCATTACAAAGAAAACATGTACTTCTCCGAAGTAGACGAAACTACATTTGCTCTGAAACCGATGAACTGCCCGGGGCATATGCTTGTGTTTAAAAATGAACTTCATTCTTATCGCGATCTGCCGATTCGTATATCCGAATTTGGACAAGTGCATCGTCATGAGCTGTCCGGTGCGTTGAACGGTATGATGCGTGTTCGTACATTCTGTCAGGATGATGCGCATATTTTCGTGACACCAGAACAGATTGAAAAAGAGATTACAGACGTAATCAAGCTGATTAACGAAATGTACAGTGTGTTTGGCTTTGAATTCACAGTGGAATTGTCCACACGTCCAGATGACTTTATGGGTGAGCCAGCGCTGTGGGATCAAGCGGAACAAGCCTTGCAAAACGTGCTGGATCATCTGGGCATGAACTACCGTATTAATGCGGGAGATGGAGCATTTTATGGTCCAAAAATTGACTTCCACATTCTCGATGCGCTCAAACGCAGCTGGCAGTGCGGAACAATCCAATTGGACTTCCAAATGCCTGAGAAGTTCGACCTCACTTATGTGGGCGAGGACAACCAGAAGCACCGTCCAGTCGTTATTCACCGTGCCATCTACGGTTCGATTGACCGCTTCATGGGCATTCTGACTGAGCATTTTACAGGTGCATTCCCATTGTGGTTGGCTCCTGTTCATGCGAAGCTGTTGCCTGTATCCGAGAACTATATCGAGACTGCCAATGAGGTGCAGGAAGCGTTGCTGAAAGCGGGTCTGCGCGTCGAAGTGGATACTCGGAATGAGAAGCTTGGTTATAAAATCCGTGAAGCGCAATTGGAGAAGGTTCCATACATGTTCGTTATCGGGGAAAATGAAAAAACAACCGGTACTGTAGCTGTGCGTAAACGGGGCGAAGGCGATCTGGGATCATTCAGCATTGCGGACATCGTAGAGAAAATCAGCACAGAGATTCACGAGAAGCAGTAATATTGGATTAAAAAATATATAAAAGAGCCGTCAAAACCATGATCATAGTGGTTTTGACGGCTCTTTATTTATACATCATACATAAGTTCCTAAGCTCCAGCACGAGAGAGGGAACAGCCTCGATTGAATGCTTTAGTTATCCTGTGCCTGTATGCCTAGCACGTCTGCGACCGAGAAGTGGCGTGATCTGCGGGGAGGGAAAGTGCCTTCAAAGCTGACTCCTCGGCTCGTTTGACCGAGGCCTCTTCCACATCCTGTTCCTCGCTAAGCGATAAAATTTCGCCACGCAATTTGAGCATTTTCTGATCCAGTTCGTAGGTTGCACGTGCAGCTTCGGTCAACCCGTTAACCACGTGTTCGGGCACTTTCTTATCAAACTTATAGTACAAAATATGCTCCATACTGGCCCAAAAATCCATAGCCAATGTACGTAATTGAATTTCGACCTTAATCCAGCGTGTGCCCTCAAACAGAATCAATGGAATCTCCACAATGACATGTAGGCTCTGATAGCCGTTGGGCTTAGGATGGGCAATATAGTCCTTGACCTCTAGAATCCGAATGTCTTCCCGTGTGCGGAGGTGATCCATCAGACGATAGATATCTTTGACAAAAGCACATACCACGCGCATGCCTGCGATATCATGAATTTCACGCAATATATTGTCCAGGGTGACCTCATGCCCTTTGCGCCGAACCTTTTCCACAATGCTGTGGGGTTCTTTGATCCGGGTTTTAATGTGCTCAATCGGGCTAAAACCATCTATCAGTTTCCATTCCGTCTGGATCAGCTTAATTTTATTCTTTAACTCCTCCAGAGCGAGTTGATAAAGGACGGGAATCTTTCTCCATTCCTCTAGTTGCTTGGCGTCAACACTGTTCTGGTCCAGCTGTAGCTGAAATTCCTGCAAGGGCAAAGGGACAGCATTCAAGTGCTTCCAATCCGGTTCATTCACAGAGCATTCTCCTAAATGAGGCTTACGATGTCCTCGATCTATTTCGTAAAAATGGATTACCGTATATATTGTACACTATGTCAAAACGTACAGGCAAAGGAGAGACGGACAAAGAAATAAGAAATAAAATAATAATTATAGTGGTAAAACCGAGTAATCCGATGTATAATTGCAAAAATGCTGATTTAAAGCATTAAATTTTTTCGAAAATAGCACAAATGTTGAGTAGTCGTTATTAGATCAAAAATATAAATTACAGAAAATGAGGATGAGCAAAATGGCAAAAGTAGAAAGCTTTCAATTAGACCACACGATTGTAAAGGCTCCTTATGTAAGAGCAGCGGGAGTAGAGCATGATGAAAAAGGAAGCACGGTACAAAAGTATGACTTGAGATTTCTGCAACCGAATGAAGACGCACTGCCAACAGCTGCTGTACATACGCTGGAGCATTTATTGGCGACGTATCTGAGAGACGAAATCAAGGGAATTATTGATATTTCACCTATGGGCTGCAGAACGGGATTCTACTTGATTTTATGGAATGAACACGAGCCTGAGGAAATTGCACTTGCTTTGGAAAAAACGTTGAAGAGAATTCTGGAAACGACAGAAGTCCCGGCTGTTACTGCTTTGGAATGCGGGAACTATAAGGACCATTCTCTTTTCTCCGCGCAGGAATATGTGAAGATTGTGTTGGAGGCTGGCATTAGCCGCGATCCTTTCAAAAGAGTATTTTAAAATCTATGATTTCAATAGACCTATCTCATCAGACAGCAGTAGTGACAGGCGGTAAGTCGGGTATAGGCAAGGGGATTGTAGAGCTTTTCATTCAAAGTGGAGCTAAGGTGATTTCTGCTGATATTTCTTATGAAGAGCCGTATAGAGTGATCAATTCACAGTTGGTTGAAACTCAATTGGACATATCTAAGCCGGATGATATCGAAAGATGGTGCGATCTGCTCATTAGCAAATCAGGAGTTCCTGACATATTGGTGAACTGCGCAGGTACTTCTACGATGGATTATGTCATTGATAGTGAGTTGGCTGATTGGGAGAAAGTATTTTCGATCAATTCAACCGGGCTGTATGTAGCGTCCAAACGGTTTGCCAAGGAAATGGTGGATGCGCGTAAACCGGGGCGAATTATCCAAATTGCTTCACAGGCTGGAAAAAATGGATATCGGGCTATGGGCGGATATTGTGCATCCAAACATGCGGTTCTCGGCTTGACCAAGGTGATGGCCATTGAGCTTGCTCCGCATCAAATTTTGGTGAATGCGGTTTGTCCAGGTATCGTAGAAACGCCGATGAAGCATCGTGAGCGGATTGAAGGGGGCGTCATTCGCGGAATGACCGCCCAGGAGATATATGAAGAAGATTGTTCGCAGGTACCATTGGGGAGAACCGCCGAGGTAGAGGATGTCGCCAATGTGGTGCTGTTTTTGGCAAGTCCGCTCTCCGCATATATGACAGGACAAGCGATTAATGTTACAGGTGGAATGACGATGCACTAGCATACTAGCATGATCTGGGGGAAAACAACATGAAGAAATCGTTCGTTTTACTATTAGGGATTAGTTTATTACTCGTAGCCGCAGGGTGCGGTAATAAAAGTACAGACAGTAATGGCTCCAGCTCCGCTTCCGGTGCGGAAACGCAAAAGGTAGTCATTGGCTCCATGGGGTCTGACGCGCAGATTTGGAAGCATATTGCTCAATCCCAGGCCGCCAAGGATGCCAAGCTGGATATTGAAGTAAAGGAAATTAACGGTGGAATCGAAACGAACAATGCGACTAAACAAGGCGATGTGGACGTAAATGCATTCCAATCGTGGGCGTATCTAGTGAGCTATAACAAAGAGAGCAAAGCCGATTTGAAGGCGATAGCCACTACTTATCTGGAGCCGATGGGGATTTATTCGCAAAAGTTCAAAAGTATTGATGAAGTGACCGACGGAGCGTTGGTGGCTCTGGCGGACAATCCGGCGAATACAGCAAGAGGTTTGAAGCTGTTGGAAGCATCCGGTTTGATTAAACTTAAAGCTGACTTTAATGATGCTTTAGGTACAGTCAATGATATTACGAGTAACCCTAAAAACTTGAAATTTGAACTCATCGACGACAAAACTGGTCCACGCGTGATTCAAGATGTAGGCTTGGTGTTGATCGGGAACACGATTGCTTTAGAAGGCGGTCTGAATGTACTGAAGGATTCCTTGTTCCACGAAGAGATCAGTCAGGCAACAAAGAACAATATTAACGTTCTGGTAACTTCATCAGATAAGGCAAACGATAAGGGACTACAAAAATTAGCGGATCTCTATCATAACGAGGATACTCAAAAGTACATTAAGGATGAATTTGGCGGTACCAAAGTAGAGGTTAAAGAACCTGTTTCTTATTTGGAAGGACAAACTGCAAAATAAACATAAAAGAGGTCAGCCAGTTTTCTGGTTGACCTCTTTTATTCGTTAGAGGCTTCTACTGGTAATTTCAGTAGTCGTTTTGCATTTGAGCATGGGTTTCGGCTCGATAATGTTTGGGAGAGAATCCCTTTACCTTTTTAAAAATTTTTGAGAAGAGTAAAGGGTCATTATAGCCGACTGAACGGGAAATATCGCCTATCGAAAGTTCAGCGTTACCCATCATTTCACAAGCTTTGTTGATCCTGTAGCGAATCAGATAGTCCTGAATGCTTGTGTTTACTCGTTGTTTAAATAACGAACATAAATAACTCCGATTGAGTCCGATAAAATTTGCAATATGCTCGATGGTAATTTTCTGAGCATAATTCATTTCGATAAAATCCTTCACTTTTTCAACGTAAATTTCCGCCCGACCTTCCTTTTGTCCAGAGAACGTTGCCGGACTGAACTCAATTAGCTCCGATAACATTGAGTAAAGCAGCCCGGCCAATCTGGTTTCCCGAGCTTTATGATACCCACTTGATTCGTTCATTTGCTGCAAATACTGATAAATCAAATGCTCTCCTTCAAAGTAGAGGATTGGGGACATCATCGTCAGGCCTGCCTGCTTGAGGAGTGTTTCTGCCAGTGCCCCGTTAAAACCAAACCAGCAATAAGACCAAGGATTCACTACATCGGCTTGATAATAAGTGATGACTTGCGGGCAGATTAGGAACCATTGTCCTTTCCGTAAGCGATAACTGAACCCACCGACCTCGAAGGTACCCTCCCCGTCCAAAATATAATGGAGCAGATAGTGATCTCTTATAGCAGGTCCAAAAAAGTGACCGGGTATGCATTCCTCTATGCCAAACTGAGTTAGATACAATTCAGAGTGCTGTTTACTACGTGGCAAATACTCAATCACGGTATATCTCCTTATGTAAATTATCAAGCATTATAACATAAACAGTGAGTACCATGCCATGTACTTCATATCTAAAATTAATATATGATTTCTATAGAACCTATTGCTATATCATTGAATCTTATCAAGCTTTACACCATATGGACTTAGTTGATGGCTGTTACAAAAGGGTTGTTCTAAGTGCCATTTTAGGTGTGGATCTCCGATGATTATTATCTAAGAGAGGGGTTATTTTCCCAATGGGTATCATTGTTCAAGAGCAACCGGGGCTGTTTCATTTGCAGTCGTCGGGCATGAGTTATATTATTCAGATTGTCGATGGATTTCCTGTGCATGTATACTGGGGAGACAGGTTGAAGCACCGTGAGCCCATGGCTGATCTATTGCTTCACACTCCCGCGACGGCTGGATTAGATCGGCTGCCGCAAGAATACCCGCAGTATGGGAGTGGAGACTTCCGTACACCGGCGTATCAAGTAGAGCTTGAGGATGGAACACGCATCACGGAGTTAAAGTACGATGGTTACCGGATCATTAAGGGAAAGCCATCTTTACCCGGGCTTCCGGCCGTTTATACCGAGAATGAAGCCGAAGCGGATACGTTGGAACTGGAATTAAAAGATGCCTTTTCAGGTCTTAAAGTTGTTCTTCTTTACACCGTCTTCGCGGATCGAAATGTAATCGCTCGTTCGGCTCGTTTGAGTAATGCGGGGGGACAAAATCTTCGGCTCCTCCGTGCACTAAGCGCCAGTGTCGATTTCGCGGGGAAAAGCGATTTAGAGTTCATGTATCTTTCGGGAGCATGGGCACGGGAAGGGAATATTACCCGCAAACCGATTTTGCAAGGTGAAACCCGAATTGATAGTAAAAGAGGCATGAGCAGCCATCAGCTCAATCCTTTTACTGCATTAGTCACGCAGGAGACCACGGAAAGCCAGGGTGAGGCATTCGGCTTTAGTCTTGTGTACAGCGGAGGCTTTGAGGCGGGAGCAGAATTAGATTCATTTGGCTCTACACGGTTTAGCATTGGCGTAAACTCGTTTGACTTTTCATGGTTACTGAATCCAGGGGAGAGCTTCCAAACGCCAGAAGCCGTTATGGTATACTCCGGTCAAGGGCTGGGAGAAATGTCGCGTACATATCATCGCTTGTATCGGACTCGGCTTTGCCGAGGTAAATATCGGGATGAAGAACGCCCTATTCTGGTCAATAACTGGGAAGCTACCTATTTTGACTTCAATGCGGATAAGTTGGTATCGATAGCGAAAGAGGGGGCTGAGCTAGGCATCGAACTCTTTGTCCTGGATGATGGTTGGTTCGGCAAACGGGATTCTGACAATTCGTCTCTCGGTGATTGGTACGAAGATCGCCGGAAGCTGCCAGACGGACTGGCCGATGTCGCGAAACGCATCAATCAATTGGGGCTTAAATTCGGGCTCTGGTTCGAGCCGGAAATGATCTCTCCAGACAGCGAATTGTACCGCAAGCATCCAGACTGGTGTCTTCACGTTCCAGGACGGCGGCGTAGCGAAGCCAGATGGCAGTTGGTACTGGACTATACTCGCAAGGAAGTGCGCGATTACATCTACGATTCGCTGGCTGCCATTTTCTCCAGTGCTCCAGTCTCTTACGTGAAGTGGGATATGAATCGGTGCCTGACGGAAATTGGTTCCGCTGATCTGCCGCCGGAACGCCAATCCGAGACTGCCCATCGCTATGTTCTTGGATTGTATGAGCTGTTAGAGCGCGTCACCACCGAATTTCCGCATATTCTTTTTGAGAGTTGCTCAAGTGGTGGAGGACGTTTTGATCCAGGCATGCTTTACTACATGCCTCAAGTCTGGACTAGTGATAATACCGATGCGGTGGAACGCCTGAAGATTCAATATGGAACTAGCCTTGTCTATCCCGTAAGCGCCATCGGAGCCCATGTGTCGGCCGTTCCGAACCATCAAGTTGGACGCATAACGCCCCTTGATTTCCGAGGTGATGTCGCCATGTCTGGAAATTTTGGATATGAGCTTGATCTCACGAAATTTACTGATGAGGAAAAAGAGACGGTTAAACGTCAAGTCACAGCATACAAGCAGATTCGTGGCTTAGTACAGAAGGGTGACTTGTATCGCTTAAAGAGTCCGTTTGAACATAACGAGTCGGCTTGGATGTTTGTTTCCGAAGACCAAGAGGATGCCATCGTCTACTATTTCCAAGTGATGGCTGTTCCGAATGCACCTTGGCGAGCCCTGCGCCTTGACGGACTGAATCCAGAACTCGAATATGAAGTTCAGTCTGGAAATAGCGGGGAAAAGTCTATCCATGGGGGGGATAGGCTTATGAAGTTGGGCCTCCCTCTTGTCTACAGACAGAAAGACTATGAAAGTGGATGGTTCAGGCTTCGGGCCATAAAGTCCAGCAAGGCTTAGGGCTTAAAGGATCAGTACAACAGTACATTGGCGAAAGATAGAAAACAATTGATTGAGTTATGCATGCCCCTTTTTATATGAAAAGGGGCATTTTGCGCGCAGCAGCCGTACTGATCGGGGAGGGCAAGCCATGTTTTTTATACGAATGATGAATGATATGAAACTAAGGAAGAAGATGACGCTTACATTCATTTCGGTAGCTGTTCTTCCCTTGCTGTTATGTGGCCTGTTTCTGACGGGAAAACTCCGAGAGGCCGTCATTAAGGACGCTTTTATGCAAGTATCCAACAATGTCGATCGGGTCCAAAATCGTACAGAAGAACTGATTAAAGTACCACTGGACATCTCGTATCGGCTAACCAATGATAACCGGATGAAAATGGTGGCTAGCCAGAAGTATGACAGCTACATTGAAGTCATTCAGGCTTACCGGGAGTATACAGGTATTCGTGACTACCTCCAATTGTACAAAGAGATATCCGGCATCCGAGTCTATGTTTCTAATCCTGGAGCATTGAACAACTGGGAATTTATTCAGCCGGACGAAAGAATCACAACCGCAGATTGGTACAAGGAGGCTATAGAGCAGAAAGGATTGGCTGGCTGGAACTTAATCAAGGATGAGAGGGACGATGCCGATTATCTCAGCCTGATTCGTTCATTCGCAGTGAATTCACTAGGGCAAAAAGGAGTATTGGTCATCAATGTTAGTAAGCGCCAATTAAATTCAATCCTGAATCAGGAATCGTTCCCTACCTTGATCGTGGATAACCGGAATCAGATCGTCGCGTCCAATGAAGCAGAGTTGTTCGGGAAGAATCTATCTGAAATTCATGTCGACGAGAATATACTTTACCAACAGGAAGGAAGTTACAACACACTCATTAATGGAAAAGCGTCAAAAGTGGTGATCGCAAATCTAACTCCACAGAACAGCTGGAATGGACTTCGCATTATTTCCGTTTTTTCCGTTTCCGAGATTACCCGAGATGCCAATCAAGTGATATGGCTCGGCGGAGTCGTGATCACGGCCAGCCTGATATTTGCAGCCTTACTTATCTATGCTTCTGCTTCGCTACTATCCAGAAGGCTTCTTCGCTTGAGCAAGCATATGACCCAGGTAGGGGCGGGCTCATGGGAAACCTATCTCCATATCGACGGAAAAGATGAAGTTGGTCTACTATCGAAGGAATTTAACGCGCTCGTCAGTAACGTAAACCATCTGGTCCAGGAGGTTCAAGAAACGAATCGTCAGAAAAGTCTGGTGGAGCAAAGACAAAACGAGATCAAGTTCAAAATGCTGGCAAGCCAGATTAATCCGCATTTTCTCTTCAATTCTTTGGAGTCCATCAGAATGGAAGCCCACATTCGCAAACAGGACGATATCGCCAAAGCAGTATGGCAGTTGAGCGCGTTGTTACGCAGCAGTCTGGAGGCCGGTAACGACAAGATTCCGCTGCGTAAAGAGCTTGAGCGGGTGTGCTGTTATCTTGATCTTCAAAAGTTCCGGTATGAAGAGCGTTTGGAGTATCGCTTAACGGTTGATCCGGATTTGGAGGAAATGTTGGTTCCACCTCTGATTATCCAACCATTGGTGGAAAATTCTATTGTACATGGTCTGGATAATCAAGCAGAAGGAGCTGTCATTGAAGTGAAAGTAAAGGAAATTCCGGAGGGGGTCCGAGTTATGGTATGTGACAACGGCGCCGGTTTCACAGGTGATCGTCTCGCCCTTGTACGAGAAGAGCTTGCTGCATCCGTACATGAGCAGGAGGTCCAGCGAATTGGATTGCGAAATGTAAACGATCGTCTTGTCTTATTGTATGGGACCTCTAGTGCCTTAAGCATTGAGAGCGAGCCGGGGAAAGGCACTTGTATTCAGTTTTTCATACCTGGGGGTGAATCCAAATGATTAAGGTAGTTATCGTTGACGATGAGCCGAAGCTTCGTCAAGGCCTTCAAACGCTGATTCCATGGGAGAGTCTTGGGTTTACCGTTACAGCTACGGCAGCCAATGGAAAAGAAGCATTGGAAGTCATCCAGGAAAAGTCCCCCGATGTCGTAATCGTCGATATCCGCATGCCGGTTATGGATGGCTTACAGTTGATTGAGCACTTGAGATCTGACGGTCATCATTTACATTTTATGATCCTCAGTGGATATGCCGACTTCGAGTATGCCAAGCAAGCGATCAAATACGGGGTGTGCGGCTATCTCCTTAAACCGGTGGACATTGGTGAAATGTCGGCCAGTTTAAAACAGATACGCGAGCGGATCGAAGAGGAGCGCCTTCAACGGGAGTGGCGTAAGAAGGAGGTTATAAATCGGGATTTATACCTGCACAGCCTGCTCGTCTCTCAAGAGAAGACGGAAGATCCCACCAAGTTGAGAAGTAAGGCAATAGAAGCGGACTTATTGTGGCCCCACTACGAAGTCGTGATCGTCTACCCGCGTGTTTCTGAAGTAGACCGTTCCGATGTCGCATACCAGCTTTCGAATGGATTGAAGGCAACGATCGAGGGGCAGATGATGGGGCTTGTCACAGTAATCCCGCCGTATACGGTCCTTTTGCTCAACGAGCCGCTGCGTGGAAGACAACGACGCGAAACTCTGTACAACGAGATTCGTAACGCTGCGGATAAGGTCCGGTTCGCCGCTGCAACCGGAGGGGGAGTAACTGCTCCCGAAGATATTTGCAAATCTTTTTTAAAGGCCCAGGAAGCGGTAAAACGATCCTTTTTCAGCGAGAAGAACCGACTGCTAGATCCGTATCCTTTCTTTTCTCCTTCGCTGGCTTCCCCCGGATTGTCTGTCGATAAAGCTGAAGAAACGATGGAGGAATTCATCTTCCGCCTGTATTACAGTCTGGAAGTAGGAAACCAGAATGTCATACTACCATTGTTGAACGAGGTGGCAGCATTTTTTCTCCAACAGGGGCAAGATGAAAAGTCGATCAAAGAGTCGTTCTTCTTTCTATCCAATGCGATCATTCACAAGCTGACCGCGGGGTTCTGTATCGAGTTGAAAGAGACGGAGGAAGTTTCCCGTTTTTTGAATGGGATATACCAGCATGATCACCTAGATGACCTTTTGGAAGAGACCTACCGTTTCCTGCTAGCTTTGGCGAAAGACTCCGAACCTCGTGGAAAGGAGCAGGAATTCAAAAAAATGATCGACTTTATTCACAAGCATTATGCAGACAACCTGAGGCTGGAAGCGTTAGCCGGACTACTAAACTATAGTACCGCCTATTTGGGCCAGCTCTTTAAGAACAAGACAGGGGAGTACTTTAACACCTATCTGGACAGAGTCCGTATCCACAAGGCAAAGGAGTTGCTGGATCAGGGAATGAAAGTTTACGAAGTCGCTGAAAGCGTTGGCTACACAAGCGTCAACTACTTTTATAGCAAATTCAAAAGGTACGAAGGCTGTTCACCGTCGGAATATAGAAATCCATAATTTGTGGATGATTTTTCCCGAAATCCGTTATCTGGGCTCGGACTCTCCTCTGTTTTATGATGGATTTTAAGAGAGGGGATGAGAAAATGAAAGCGGTAACAGCAAATTCGGAAAACGTATACAAAAAACCGAAGAGGAATGCTTGGAAGGTATTTAAAAGCCAAAGGTATCTTTACTACATGTCTATTCCGTTTGTTATTTGGGTCTTCGTCTTTCAGTATTTGCCGCTATGGGGCTGGACAATGGCATTTCAGAAATACAGACCCGGTTTGAGTTTTTTTGAACAGAAGTGGGTGGGCTTGGAGCATTTTCGTACTTTGTTCCAAGATGATCATTTCTACCAAGTACTGCGGAACACGTTGGCTATGAGTCTTATGGGACTGGTCGCTGGTTTTATTGTACCGGTTGTCTTTGCTCTATTGCTCAACGAGGTCCGCATACAAGTGATAAAACGTTTTGTTCAGACCGTATCTTATCTGCCACACTTTGTTTCATGGGTGGTTGCTGCAGGCATCGTCACCAAAATGCTTTCAGCGGATGGCGGTGTCGTAAACGATATGCTCATGGGTCTAGGCATCATCGACCAGCCAGTCCAGTTTATGGCCCAAGGTAAATTATTTTGGTGGGTTGTAACTTTCGGAGACATCTGGAAGGAAACAGGTTGGAACGCCATTATTTATCTGGCTGCCATCGCCGGTATTGGTCCTGAATTATACGAGGCTGCGCGGGTGGACGGCGCTAGCCGATTCCAGCAAATGTGGCACATTACGCTGCCGGGAATCCGGCCGACCATTATCATTCTCCTGATTATGTCTATTGGCCATCTGCTCGGTACGGGATTCGAGAAACAATTTCTGCTGGGCAATCACCTGGTCATCGATTACTCTGAAGTACTTGATTTGTATGCGCTTAATTATGGTCTGGCGATGGGACGTTACTCTTTCGGAACGGCCATTAATATTTTCAATTCGGTGATCAGCCTAGTCCTATTGTTTGCGGCTAACGGAATCTTTAAGCGCTATACCAACGAGAGCATTATGTAAGGAGGAGAATGGACATGGAGGCTGTCAAAAGCACTACGCCGGTCGGCGGATTAAACAACAAGCTTCAGGCGAAATCACCACAAGACCGAATCCTGGGGGTAGTTGTTTATCTTTTCATGATTGTGGTCACCGTTCTGACGATCTACCCGTTCTTAAATGTGCTGGCTATCTCTTTTAACGATTCGGTAGACACCATTAGAGGGGGAATCACCATCTGGCCAAGGCAATTTACGTTGAAGAATTACGATTTGATTTTCACCTATGAGGGGTTAATCACTGGATTCAAGATCTCCTTTCTGCGGACCATCATTGGCACCGTAGCGGGTTTGGTCAGCGGCTCGATGCTTGCCTATACACTTGCCCGAAGTGATTTTCAAGCTAGAAGGTTCATCTCCATCTTTCTTGCTGTCACTATGTATGTTTCCGGGGGGTTAATTCCAGGTTTTATCCTGATGAAGGAACTGCATCTAATTGATACATTTGCCGTCTATATTTTACCAGGTCTTGTAAGTGCGTTTAACGTCTTCATTATTCGTTCCTTCATTGACGGCCTGCCTTATGCGTTACAGGAATCAGCCAAGCTGGATGGTGCCAACGATTTCACAATCTACTGGCGCGTTATACTTCCTCTTTGCAAACCGGCATTAGCGACCGTAGCGCTCTTCTTGGCCGTTGGGCAATGGAACTCTTGGTTCGATACTTATCTGTTTAATGGGTCCAATGAATCGTTGACGACCCTGCAATATGAATTGATGAAAATTTTGCAAAGTACGACAACAAGCGCAACCAATTCCCAGGACGCTGCCAATATGGCGGAGCGTATGGCACAGGTATCCCCGGAATCGGTTAAAATGGCAATTACCATCATTGTTACCGTGCCGATTCTTATCGTCTATCCTTTTTTACAAAAATATTTTGTTAAAGGTATGACGCTTGGAGCAGTAAAAAGCTAAAACGAAGCAGCAAACATTCATTATACAGGGAGGTTTCGCTCCATGAAGTCAAGAAAAAACAGAATGATCGTATCTTTCGTAATGTCACTGACTTTAGTGGCTACCCTAGCAGGGTGCAGCGGTAATAATCCGTCTGAGGCTACCAAGGCCGTAACTACAGGTGACATCACGCTTACTTATTTTTCGGAAGACTCCAGCACGAATTGGAATAATATGAAGGATGAAGTCGGCAAGGTCATCGCGGAAAAAACCGGAGTAACTCTAGATGCTGAATTCGCTGTCGGCGACCCGGTCCAAAAGATTTCATTGATTGCAGCCACAGGAAACTATCCTGATTTAATCGCTGCTAAGGCGGATGTCGGCAAACTTGTCGATGCTGGCGCAATCATTGATTTGACGGATTTGATCGACAAGCATGCACCAAACATCAAAAAAATGCTAGGAGACAAGCTTGTTCGGGCGAAGTACAGTTTAGATGACCAATCCATCTATGTTATTCCGACCTGGTCCGCTGTCGAAGAAGAAAAAATCAAACCCGACGTAGGATTTAAACTCCAACACCGTGTCGTCAAGGAAGCGGGATTCCCGGACATTCGTACAGTACAGGATTTCGAAAAAGTCATTAAGGACTATATAACCAAGCATCCGACGGACGAAAATGGCAACAAAAATATCGGACTGTCCCTAAATGCCGACGATTGGCATATGTACCAGGTAACCAACTCAGGTTTCCAAACTACTGGGGGACCAGACGACGGCGAGTATTACATTGATCAAAAAACACACCAAGCGACTTATCATTTCCGCCGACCGGAAGAAAAGGAATATTTCCGTTGGTTAAATCACATGAATGCCATTGGATTGCTTGATTCGGAAAGCTTCGTGCAGAAGACCGATCAGTTTAAGGCAAAAGTGGCTTCTGGCCGCGTACTGGGTCTAGCCGATCCAGAATGGGACTATGGCGATGGACAAAATGCACTGAAGGCGGAAGGCAAATTCGACCAGACTTACGGTCATTACCCAGTCACCATGAGCAAGGAGTACAAGGATACCAACTTCTGGCTGCCTGGTTTTGATGGGGGATACGGAATTTCGATCTCAAGCAAGTGCAAGGACCCGGTACGCGCTATTAAATTCCTCGATTTTCTGGCATCGGAAGAGGGTCAAGTCCTGAATAACTGGGGAATTGAAGGCAAGCATTACACGGTTAAAGACGGCAAACGGACGATTATTCCGGCTGTACTTGAACGGATGAACAATGACAATGCGGCTTTCCAAAAAGAGTCCGGAATCGGTCTATATTGGAACTTGATGGTCCATTATGGTGATGGCATCAAGGACTCAACTGGCAACTATTTTACTCGTAGTTATCCGGAACTGCTGACGGCGACTTATAACAAGTCGGAGAAGGAAGTTCTGAAGGGCTATAAGATTGAGCACTGGAAGGATCTATTCCCGAAGGAAGATGAATTCCAACCGAGAGCATACGGAGCAGCTTACACGATGTCTCTTCCCAATGACGATCCGGCTGTTATTCTCGGAGCCAAGATGAAGGATATTACATGGAAACGAATCCCGGAAGCTGTCATGACCAAGCCGGAAAACTTCGACAAGGTTTGGGATGCCTATATGGCAGAACTGGAGAAAGCCGGAGTACAAGAAATGGAAGAATCTTTTACCAAGCATATCCAAGACCGAATTAAACTGTGGTCCACTAACTAACTTGATTCACATAAAAGAACAGGGCCGTTTCCACTTTCCTGCCGGAAAGGAGACGGTCCTTTTTCATAATGGTTTGCCATAGACAACTTTTGCTCAAGGCACAAACAAACAGCGGCTACCCCGGATATTTTAGAGGTGGCCGCTGTTTGTTTAAAGTAGACTACTTCGTTACTTCATGACGCTGACGGGACGGTATAGTTACGGATACGGTAATTCTCATAAAAGCGCCTTACTCCGCTTTATTTTTGGATAAAGTAAGCAGGTCTTGAGGAAGCTCATCCCTCGTGATCACGTAATCGCTGTTGAACACTTTTATGAGATGATCCAGGGAGTTATATTGTCCATTGCGGATGAAGTCGCCCGTCCACGTAGTGAAAAAGAGCCAATGCGCTGAATATGTTTGAAGCAATTCGGGATCGCTAATCGGGCCGTTTTCAGACAGACCAACCAGCTTCTTACCCTGCACGAGATTTACCAAACTGTCGTACTTGCCAATACTTGGGCTATAATTAGCCGCCTGGTTGTAGATATCCACACTTACAATATCGACGACATCATCCCCTGGATACCAGTCGGGACTCTCGGAGTTCCATACCCAGATCAGGTTGTTCAGGTGATGGTAGTGTGTTAGGCGGTCGTACATGATACGGTACAGCTGCTTGGCGGAGTCTGGACCTTGGGCGCCCCACCAGAACCATTTGCCCTCCGCCTCGTGCAGCGGTCTCCACAGCACCGGAACGTGAGCGTCTTGGAGGCGTTTCAACTGAGCAGCAATGGCATCGATATCCCTTAGGATAAGCTGATACTCTTCCGACTCGGGATGACTAAGTGCATATTGAACGTCGAATGTAGTAGCGTCCGTGTAAAACCCGCGCCACCATTCTTTACCGGGAATATCATACAGTCCCTTAGGAGCATTCCAGTGCCATGCGAATGTGACAAGTCCACCTTCTTGGGCCCATTGAATTGCCTTTTCCACCTCAGTTGAGGTGGCGCCATGCTCGATGCGAGAGGGGGAATAATCCATCATGTCCATTGATAACATGGCAGGATACTTTCCAGTTTGGTCTTTAATCCACTGTGCATCCTCCAAAGTGTGCTGACCGGAAAGAATGTGGCTGCCGTAACTATCCACGAGATAACCCATGAGTGCCGTGGTTTCCGCAGTCGCATTCGGGTTTACTGGCTTTTTCTCAATTTGATGCAGTTTCGGGGGGGACACTGCTGATAGCTTGACGTAGTCGATATGATATTGGTCCGAGTCGACATTGAACTGTAAGATATTGTTTCCCGAATTCAGCATCAGTTTACCGCCGGATACCTCTGTGTAGCTTGCTGTTGTCGGCAGTGATATTTCGCTGGTCTGGCCGTTGACCACCAATTGGGTCTTTTTGTCTCCATTGGGGTTACTGTAACCGATTGCAAGATTGTAAAGCCCGCTTGAAGGTGCATTATAGGCAAAGGTTAACGAACCTGTGCTTTTGAAGGCGGCGTAACCGCTACCCGAATAGCCTGTATCAGCAGCTTCGATCTTGACCTCACCAGTAATGACTCCGTCTTCGGCTTCCATTTTGCTAATTGCAGCAGGCAGATTGGCGAATTCAACCTTCACGTATTCGATCCCGTAATATCCCCAGCCTCTTGCAAAAGTAAGCTCGTTTGTGCCGGCATTCAGCATGATCTTGGTTAATATTTTCTCGTTCACTGCCGCACCTTTCGGAGGAGCAGCCAGCGTTATGTTCTCAGACATTGTGCCATTGACCTCGATGCTGGTATCCTTGGAGCCAGTGCCCGCCGGAATGTAGTAGCCGAGGCTCAGTCTATAAAGACCTGCTGTGGGCACGTTCACTTTAAACGTGGCCGTCCCGTCGGACTTGCCGGAATTTGGGTCGTAGTCATAAAAGAAGGATACATAGCCATCGCCTTTATAAAGCGTATCGCCGGTATAGGGGGTATCCCGTTTTTCTACACCGTAACCTTGAAGAATTGCATCTTTGGAGCTGACGACGATAGAAGAGGAATTGTCATTAGTGGATGAATCTTGACTTGCATTCATCAACGTTCGCCCTTCAACATCGGTGACCAAGTGAGCTGATTCTGCTTTAGCTAAGCTTGGAATTAAATCAAGAGATACCAACAAAAAGGATAAGAGAACAAAACTGAGAATACTGAAAAACCTTTTTTTCCATGGATCTGGCATATGACTCACTCCTTGAATTAGTAGATGATACCGCCTCAATTGACCTGCAACATGCATTACAGAAAACGCTTTCATTATTGTGTACATATGAAGTACGCTTTGAAGTAATCGATGACAGGTGATTAAGGACCAGCTTGCACTTGTAAGCATTTTTTCTTCATTTGTATACGTTTTCAATATTTGGTATTCATTTTTTGGCACCTCACCTCTCTTTAATTTCATCATAAATTAGAGGCGAGGCAGGAACCATACAATGAATTTCGGAGAAAATCATCCTTAAATTATGGATTTTTATACTCCGGTGGCAAGCAATCTTCATATATTCTTTGAGATGTATAACACAAGATTATTAAGGCTATATGGGGTAAGCGGGAAGGATAGTTTCAATTTGTGGTATCATGCCAATAAGAAGATTACCCACATGGAAATGAAAGGGACTAATACATGATTTCTCATCGACTGCTTACCTACGAAACTATTTATCAATTAACGGACCAGATTCATAGGGATCAACACTTGTTATTCTATAGCTATTTAACTCAACGTAAGGAGCAGGCTAAATTTGTTGGTCAATATGTAGATGACAAGCTGACAGGGGTCCTAGCATACTTTTGTGGGCTCTCCTTCCCTGCGTTTTCTTTCCACTGCATCAACCGAGAGCAACTTAACTTTTCAGCTCTTATTGCTTTTACAGAGGAACTCATTCAACTTAAGAAAAATACCGTTTGTGGTACAATCCTGTGTGATTGTGACCTACAACTTTTTCAGTCTCATGGGCTCATAACGGGTAACCCACAACGTTTCTTAACAATGAAGCATAGGGATCAATCGAAACTGCTCGATTCAAACGTGGCTGAGCTAGTTAAGGAAAATGACATTTCAGATATAGTGGATTTATTGCGAAATGGGGGCATGAAATTTTTTACGAGCAGCGAACTTGAACAATATCCTTTCCTTGGGATCAAGGAATGTGGCCATTTTATTGCCGCAGGCGGCTTCCACTTTTATGGTTCTAAGCTCGTGGAGCTCGGGAACATATATACAAGCTCTGCTCACAGGGGGAAAGGACTAGCAAAGCACTTGACGAGCCAACTTACAAAACTGGGCAGAACACTATCATCAGATGTCTATCTGGGAGTACTGGAGGAGAACCAGGCTGCTGTACAACTTTACAAAGGATTAGGATATGAGGTTACGGCTGAGCAAACGATTGTTGATTTTAAACTATCTATTGATTGACGAACTAGGCCAGACTTTGCTTGAATACAATATGGAGAAAAACTCGCCTTTATAGTGGCGAGTTTTTCTTTTTATATCAATCTCATAAGCGTGTTATTCAATTGAATTTTTCGTTGCCTTGTACATATTTTCTACGTGTTCGTCGACTTCATCTCGTGACATTCGTAAGCGAGCCACAGAAGTACCATATCCGATTTCTATTTTCCCCTCTTCTAATCCTTTGAAAATTCCATCTGCGAAGGCATCTAATGGCTCTCCATGCGTATGCAACCCCGCTCCACCTAAATCTGTATTTACTGCTGGCGGGACAACTTCAATTACCTCTACAGACGTATCAGAAAGCTGGTGTCTTAGGCTGATTGTAAAGGAATGAAGTGCCGCTTTCGTTGCTGAATAAATCGGAGCAATCACAAACGGCGTAAAGGCTAACCCAGAAGTGACGTTAATGATAGTCGCCTCTTCTTTTGTTGCAAAATAGGGAGCGAACAACATGGATAGATGGAAGGGTGCTTCAATGTTAGTGGTGATTTCTTTACTGAAATAATCCCAATTGCTTTTTACATCCGTTTTTAGAACGTTAAAGCGTTGTTGGATACCGGCGTTGTTAACTAACACATTTACTTCTGGATAGTTGGCTGTTACCCAATCCGATAAAGCTATACGCTCGGATTCCATATTCAAATCACTTACATGAGTAATAAGGCTAGGCAATTTCTCTTTCGCTTTTTGAAGTACATGTTCACGCCGTCCAGAAACAATGACTTTATTTCCAGCTTTTAAAAATCGTTCTGCAAAGGCTAATCCTATTCCAGTACTTCCACCGGTAATTAGTATTGTATTTCCTGAAAGTTTCATTATATGTTCTCCCCTTTTATTAGTTTTCGTTCTTGTTTCCTGAATGCGTTGTGCCTAAACTGTAACTTTAACTTAGATAAAATTATATATAAAAAAACGGCAGACTAGGATTTTATTCTCACATCCTAGTCTACCGTTATTTATTTTATTTAGTCTGTCTAAAACTTATTTTCGCAAAGAACAGTTCCATCCGGCTATGTGCGCCTCACATTTATCTGGCCGGGATGTTGCGCGTTCCCTCCGTCATCGGGGAGGAGCAAAGCGGACACACCGGCGGCGTGCCTGCACTGGCCCCCGTTGTGCGGCGTCCACCTACTGTGTCGCGCCGCATCCATGCCTTGCAGGCGGCGTCCGTGCATTTCCACACAGGCACATTGACGCGTGGCTCAGTCTGCGACTTAGCCGCCGCCGAAGCCGTACGTGCTGTAGGGGTTACTGGGGCTGTTCCCGGCCTGCTGCTCACACGGGTTGTCGTGTCAGACATTGGCGAACCACCGCCAGCCCGGCTGCCATACCCCGAAGTACCCTTCGGTTGGCCGAAGCTACTGCGGCGCGTTTCTGGCTTGGAGACTTCAGGGGTGACCCCATAGGCTTCCAGCAGAAAACGCGACACGGCGGCAGGCTTGCCGTGATTGGAGGCAGGGGAGGTGATATACAGCAGCTCCTTCGCCCGGGTAACGGCTACGTAAGCGAGGCGACGCTCTTCCTCCAGCGCAGCATCGTTATCCACGGCTGTTGCGGGGGCGGCGCCTGCCCGACGATCCTCTGGCAGCTCGCTGTGTAGAGCTGAGCTGTGCGGCAGGATGCCTTCGCTGGCCCCGATCCAATATACGCAAGGGAACTCTAGTCCCTTGGCTCGGTGGATCGTCATGAGCCGAACAGCATCGCTGTCTTCCTCTCTGCGCAGAGATTCCATCTGGCGGTGGCGCTCGGAAAGCTCGTCCGCAAAGTTGACGAATGCCTCTATCGTGTCAAAGCGCTTGGCTGCCGTTTCGAGCTCCTCCAGACTTTCTTGCATCGTTTCCTTATAATGTGTCCATGCGCCTGTATCTCCGCTTTCCAAATATTTGTCATAAAAGACGCGCCGCATTTCTTGAATGGCATAGGCAGGCTTCATGGTAGTGAGACTGCGAATCAATCGAATGCGTTCTTTCACCTGTTCACGCTGAAAATCACGTAGTCGATCCCAACGGCTGAGGTGGATTAGCGGGTATTTTTTAGCCTGCTGCTTCTCTTCACGCATAATCCATTCCATTCCGGCCTCACGAGAGACATACAGCG
Organism: Paenibacillus sp. ALE2; assembly: GCF_054113385.1. Taxonomy (NCBI): domain Bacteria; kingdom Bacillati; phylum Bacillota; class Bacilli; order Caryophanales; family Paenibacillaceae; genus Paenibacillus; species Paenibacillus sp. ALE2. The sequence goes on along the minus strand of NZ_CM134213.1, from coordinate 888,737 downwards.
GTCCAAGGGTGCTTGGAATAGATTCCATTCGCCGGGGATTCAGCGACAGACGCAAGTGGTCCATTAAGGGACGAATCAGAGATTGATCGTAAAATACGGCTCCCGCTCCGTACTGAATAAATGGGACATCCCGCATAATCAATTGCTCAAAAATAGATCGGCTTCCGCTGGCTGTCCGGTGCAAAATAGCGATATCCCGGTAGCGAAGCCGACCTTCCTCTACCTGTTCGAGTAAATGAGTAACAATATGTCCCGCCTCTTCCTCAGGCCCGGATGGGGTGGCAAACTGTGGCGGCAAGCCCTCACGCCCGGCAGCCGCAAGACGTTTGGAACGTCGATGAACATTTTTAGCGACGATGTTGGAACCCAGCCCCAAAATGCGCGCATCACTACGATAATTAATATCAAGGGTGATGACCTTTGCATCTTTATAGACCTTGTCAAATTCCAGAATGGATTCCTGGCGGGCTCCGTTAAAGGTATAGATCGTCTGGTCATCATCTCCGACGACCATCAGATTGCGATGCCTCGCAGCCAATCGCTGCACCATTTCGTATTGCAGGGCATTCGTATCCTGGAATTCATCGACCATGATATAGGAAAAACGCCGTTGAAGCGGCTGAAGCACATCCGGGTCACGCAGGAGAACAGAGGCACGCAGCAGAATATCGTCAAAATCCATCTTATTGCGTTCCTGTTTCCACGCTTCATAGGCGAGCATGGCACGCTTGGCATCCGCTTCCTCGCGCATGGTTTCCGGCAACTCGTCTGCGCTACGGCCTTCCGCTTTCCAGGCGGAGAGTGCGGACAGCAGGCTTTCCGGCTGGAAAGCCTCACTCAGTCCAAGCTGGCGTAGCATCATTTTCATAACGGTATGTTGGGCCTGCGTTTCACCGAACACTTCGTCTTGCACGCCGCGATGACGCAGCATCGCCAAAGCGAATGAGTGGAAGGTACGCGCCTGTACTGCGCGTGCAGCGGCAGGTCGCACACCGGGTAATCCCGCGATGCGCAGCTTCATTTCGGCAGCTGCTTTGCTGGTGAAGGTCACCAGCAGGATGGACGATGCAGGGACATCCCGCATCGCCATAAGGTAGCCTGCACGGGCTGCCAGCACCGTGGTTTTGCCGCAGCCAGCCCCTGCCAGGGTGAGAAGGGGGCCTTTACCATGGCGTACAGCCTGAATCTGCGGGCGGTTCAGATGAATGCCCGCATTCTCTATAGCACGAAAATAGGCCGCGTCTTGGTCGCTGTCGGGTACCAGCGTTATACTGGTATCCATAGAAGCTCGACGTGCCTGAGGGCTCGTCGTTGAATAAGGAACCCCGATGGGTCGGGGGTAAAATGCAGGATTTGGGTTCATGATCCTGAAACCCCTTTCGTTCTTAAAATCTTCCATTTTCACAAATGGGGGTAGTTTTTGGTATGATAGAGTTCTAGTCAGCTTTAGATGATGATAAGAACAAGGCGATGGACTAAAATGATACTGAATTCATGCGGATCTAGAGCTGGAGCGTCAGAACGTTAATAGGTTGACGCCAATGCCTATAGCCTTCAAACAGGCAATATGACCGCATTCCATTATACAGGAGTTCGAGGCTTGCCAACAGAAAAAAACTTTGGGATATACGGACGGTACAGTGAAATCCGGCTGGATATGGGGAGGAAATAACGATGAAGCTGATTCAACGTATAAAGGAAGGCGCTAATCGCGCAACAGAAAAGGCGCAGCATGCTGTCGAGATTAGTAAGATCAATTCGCAAATTACAACAATTCAGCAGGAAATGGATGTACACTTTTTACGAATGGGTCAAATTTTTTACGAAGGCTACCGGGCGGCCGATATGTCAGTGGCTGAAACCGAGATGACACAGTTGTCTACTGCTTGTGATGAGCTTCAGGATGAAATTGATGAACTGCGCAGCAGAATTGCAGAATTGAAAAATGCCCATTTATGTACCTGTGGTGCAGTTGTGCCGCTGGATGCGAACTTTTGCCCCAAATGCGGACGCAAGCTGAATGAAGGGCAGGCTGCCTCCAAGCAAGTAGCGGCCGTGCGGGAAGAGGTGCCGACAGACGCCTATTCGTTTGATCTGCGCAAGTCAGAGGCAGTGAAGGATGCTGCGCCTGCTTACACGGAGTATGCAGTAGATGAAGTCATCGATCGGCATGAACAGGATGAGCGGTATGAAACGCATGATCCAACGGAATTAGACCGCAATTACACGGTGTCTGATTTTACTCCGGAAGAAAAAGCGGCATTTGATGAAGAGTGGGAGCGCCGTCGTCAGGAAGAACTGGAGAAAGAACACCAGCGTCTTGAAGAACTGGAACGTGAGCGGGAGCGTCAAGAGGAGCTGGATGAGCGCATTCGATATTGGAAGGCCAACAATTCCGGGTCCGAGAAGCCGGCAACACCGTCTACGCAAATACGCGAAAATGTAAAATGCCAAATCTGCACAGCGGAACTACCCAAAGGCTCCAAATGGTGTCCGCGCTGTGGAGCTGAACAGATTTGACGCAGCCGAACAGGCTGCCGCAGGACACAGACATAACGCCGGGCAGCATAGGGGGAACAGAACATATGGAGCGTTTGCTGCAACATCTGCGGAATCTGGGTTTTACGGAGATGGAAGCCAAGGTGATGGTCGAGCTTTCGAGACAAAATGCAGCGTCCGGCTATGAAGTGGCTAAGCGTTTGGGGGCATCGCGCTCCAACGTGTACGCAGCTTTGCAGCGTTTGGCCGGACAGGGATATCTCAGAGCGAGTGCAGGAGAACCTGTACGCTACAGCATGCTGCCGCCGGGTGAGCTGACCCGGATGATTGAAGGGCAGATGCGGGAATCCCTGCTGGCGGTGGAGAAGGAGATGCCACGAACAGAACCAGCCAAGCCGACCTTTTATAATGTGGAAGGTGACCGGAAGGTGCTGGAAAGCCTGACACGCGAGCTGGAACGGGCCAAGCATGAGATTGTGCTGGATTTGTGGCGTGAGGAAGCCGAACTGCTGCGGGAAGAGTTGAAAAAAGCCGAGAGTCGGGGTGTGCGACTCCTATGGTCCTGCGACAACGGAGAAAGCATGTTGGGCCCGTGGCTACCGCGTGCATCTGGTACAAACAGCCAGGAACCGTCAGGGCGCAAGTTTTCCTTTGTTATTGACCGGCGTTGGTGCATGCTGGGAATGCGGGGAGAGAATTGCCCGACACAGGCGCTTATTACCGAGCATCCGGTGATGACAGGTTTGCTGCTTGATCATTTTGCTCAGGATCTTATTTTGTATGAGCTGGAGCATGATATGGGCAGCGAGCTGTCGACCCGATATGGCTGGCGGTATGAAGGCATTGTCGGCAAATATATGTCAGCCGGAGAATAGGTTAAGGACTACTGGGAGGGAAGTTCCATCAGAGCCCGGCATACAGATGTAATATAGCCCGCTTGATGAGGCACAAATTGATCCGGTGTAATCAGGCGGCGAGTTTTTTCCGGGTTCGGCCCCGACGTAATACCTTGGGCTTCGATAAATGGAATATGGCCTTCAAACAGGGCCAGTGCTTGCTCAAGGTCTGCTTCGTACAGTCCGGCTACTTCTTCCTGCTGAAGACGATAGGCTTCCAGGGGCTGGTTGGACAGCAGTCCAAACACCGAGCTGACCTCCCGATCCCAAAAAGAGGTGCCCTGTGCGGTACCTTTACTTTCATACCGAACGGTCATCAGCGGTGTTAAGGAGGTAAAGGGAACATGAATGCCCAGTTCTTCCTCCAGCTCGCGAGCTGCCTGGGACATATCTTCGCCTGAAGTCAAATGCCCAGCTGCTGTAATATCGTAGCATCCGGGGAAGGTGTCCTTTGCATCCTGACGCTGTTGGAATAGCAAGCGGCGGCCTGTCGAAGTGTCTCGTGCCAGCCAGCAGTGAAAGGTATGGTGCCAGTATCCCTTGGCATGTGCTTCCTGTCGAGAGGCTGTGCCAAGGGGGTTGTCTTCATCGTCATAGATATCCAGAAGCTCGCTAGTCATCGTGGTTCCTCCTATAATCAGCAGAAAATCAAAGTCTTACTTTACAGTATAACGTGTTTTCCACCCTGACGATATGATGGTCGATGTGGAATGTGGAGTAGCTTTTGGGGTATGCTGGGAACATGGAGATTTGCGCCATAACATAGGTTTATGATTGAAAGGAGCGATTTTACATGGAATGTATTGTACATTTCCGAGTGATGCATCCAGAGGAGCCCAAAGAACTGCGCGGGCTGATTATGCTGGAAAGCGGAGGCAAGCCGGGGATTGACCAAATAACAGATATGTTCAAAAATATGGGCTATGATGTGCGTCCAGACAACCCGGAGGAATTGATTTTTAAACCAGTCGATGCCAGAGCGAACTATACATATATCCGGGTTATTGAGCTGGATACGGGTGAGGAAGTTTACCAAGAAGACAGAGATTTGCGCGCGATTTTGGAAAATTTGCTGAATAAACATTAATTAAAGATCAGGAGAGCTAACCAATGGAATGAGATCAAGCGATCCTGTCGCCATTCTTAGGAACGGAGAACCAATGATGAGATTGTATATTATCCGACATGCAGACCCTGATTACCCTAACAACACCATCACGCCGGAGGGACATTTGGAAGCCAAGGCACTGGCCAAACGACTGTCCAGTCACGGATTGGACCGTATTTACGTCTCTCCGTTAGGGCGGGCTTTGGACACAATGCGCTACACCACCGACTCTCTCGGTATGACTTATGAAGTGGAGGACTGGACGCAGGAGCTGGCTCTAAAGCTGGAGGATACTCCATACGGTCGTCTTTCCCATTGGGATTTGCCTGGTGAAGTGATTCGTTCCGGGTCGCCTCTGCCGACTCATGACTCTTGGAAGGAAATTTCCTATTATCAGGGGACGCAAAGTCCCGAAACCTTCGAGCGACTGAAGGTTCATTCTGATGAATTCCTGAAGCGGCAAGGCTTTGAGCGGGTGGAGGGCAGGTACCGAATTTTGAAGCATACCGAAGACAGGGTAGCCGTATTTTGTCATGGCGGCTTCGGGCTGACCTGGCTTGCACATCTGTTGGAACTACCTTTGGCTTTGGTCTGGTCCGGTTTTTGGATGCCGCCTAGCTCTGTAACCACCATCTTGTTTGATGAACGCTCCAAGGAATGGGCAGTTCCCCGTTGCATTGGCTTCGGTGATGTCTCCCATCTGTACGCAGAAGGTTTGCCAGTCAGACCTCGGGGTATTATCACCAACTTCAATTAATGGGATTTCTATACGATGCCAAAACGGCTTAAGACGAACCACCGTCTTAAGCCGTTTGTTGTATTCATAGGAGTGTAGGTTGAGTCAGCGTGATTCAACGAATCCCTCTAGCTTGGATGTGCAATGTGCACAGCGGGTAGCAGCTATAGGAATTTCCGACAGGCAATGTGGGCATTCCTTGATCGTTTTTTCCTGAGGAGGTTTTTCTTCCTCTTTGCGCTTCAGCATGTTAATCCCTTTGACCAGCATGAACACACAGAAGGCCACGATGAGGAAGTCCAGAAGGACATTAATAAACTGACCATAGGCGAGGACCGCAATTCCTGCTTCCTTGGCTTGTGCTAGGGTTTTGCGTGTACCGTCAGCATTTAGAGGATCGGCAGCTTGTAAAGCTACATATAAGTCTGGAAAATTCATGCCGCCCAGAAGTTTACCAATCGGAGGCATAATAATATCGTTCACCACAGAAGTGACAATCTTGCCAAACGCTCCACCAATGATAACGCCGACCGCGAGGTCAATCACGTTACCACGTACAGCGAATTCTTTAAATTCTTGAATAAAACCTTTTCCGCTCATGTGATGTACACCTTCTTTACATAAAATCATTTATCTATAATACATGCTATGTCAATTGAGGGCAATTCCAAATTGATGTATTGCACTTTGTCACAAAACCACATGCTCATTTGTCTTCTATATGTAAACCAATAATGGAGGCGATGTATCGTGAGTTTAAGATTTAATCACAGAGCAGTGAGTCCCAGCACGTTCAAGGCGATGATGGAGATGGAAAAATATATTTCCGGTCGTTTTACAGACAAAGTATTGTACGAACTACTGAAGATTAGAGTATCCCAAATCAATGGCTGTTCCTATTGTCTTGATATGCATGCAAAGGATTTGCTAAAACTAGGCGATTATGCTGACCATATTTTGCAGCTTGCTTTATGGCGGGAGGTTCCTTTGTTCACGGAAAAAGAACGTGCTATGCTTGAATTAGCCGAAGCGGTCACTCATATCTCAGAGCAAGGGGTACCTACAGACTTGTATAATCGGGTCAGAGAACATTTTACAGAGGAAGAGTACGTAGATTTGATTACCGCAATTAATGTGATCAACAGCTGGAACCGGATTGCCATAGCGACCGGAATGTATCCAGGCAGTCTTTAATGAATGGGGGCTATGTTTTGTCTGGCAAAGAATACGGAATTGAACAAGAATCGGTGGATGTAAGTCTGGAGGAGCTGTATCAGAAATATCGCAAATATTCTTTTGCCATTGCTTATCGCATGCTTGGAACGGTGACGGATGCCGAGGATGTCGTTCAAGACTGCTTTGTCGAGCTGGAGCATAAGCCCCTGAATGACATACAGAACCCCAGAGCCTATGTAGCCAAAATGACGATGAATCGGTGCTTGAATCTGCTGAATTCTGCGCGCAAGCAAAGAGAGACGTATGTAGGACAGTGGCTGCCGGAGCCGCTGGGTGAGAGCGCGGATCTCCCTGCCGATTGGTTAGAACGTAAAGATATGATATCTTACGCATTTCTGGTTCTGCTGGAGCAGCTAAAGCCGATAGAACGGGCTGTTTTTGTGCTGAGAGAAGCTTTTCAGTATGATTATAAAGATATTGCGGAATTACTGGGCAAGACCGAGAGCAATTGTCGTCAGTTGTTCAGTCGCTCCCGTCGTATTTTATCTTCCGGAGAATCTGCTCCTGAAGCTCCAAACAGTCCTAGTATAAATAACTCTTCCCGGGTAAAACTGCTGGAACGTTTTACAACTGCTTTTCTCGCCTACGATGTGACTGCTATGCTGGAACTACTGGCTGAACAACCTGTATTCGTGTCAGATGGTGGAGGTAATGTGCATACGGTGATGAGACCGATGGTTGTACGCAAAGGCGTTCTCGCCCTGTTGACCTCTCGTCGGGTATTAACTGTTTTACGAGAAAGAGATGTGGTCCACACGGTCATCAATGGTGAGGTTCAGCTGGCATTTCTGAAAGACGGTGAAGTGAGAGAGACCTTGTGTCTCAGACTGGCACCGGACGGGGAGCATATTCAGAATTTTTATTTAATGGTTAATCCAGATAAGCTAGGACACATTCATATAAGGACAGTAGAAGCAAGCGTAAAAGAATGAACTGCCCAAATGGAAAAACCTTGAATCCTTGTTTAGGATCAAGGTTTTTTGCTGTCTTTATAACTGCCGGGCTTGATGAAGAGCCAGATCGCCTATCCAGGGAAGCTTGAGCCACTTTCCTTGTCCCGCACGAATTAACAAGATAATCCACATGGCAAGGCTTGCCAGCGTTAGCAGGGAAGCGAGCAAAGGACCGAGTAGCGGAATGAATCCGACCAGCACATGCCCGATCATGAGGGCTACAAAAAGAAGTATGGATTGCAGTGCGTGAAATAATACGAATCGGCTTTTCTTTTCCAGCATGACAAAGGCCAGCGCTCCAATAAATGCGAACAAATAGCACAGGACAGCTGCTATATTTTCATCCAGTCCTGTGGAAGACTTATAGACTGACATGTCAGGCATATCCTCCTTTATAAATGATTCAAGCTAAGTCTCCGTACTATACAAGCTATGAGGACAGGATTGAAGGATATGCCCGATCTCGGTAAAAAAGTTCACTCTACACAAAACATACTAACTCATTGAACCACTTCCTTACGAATTGCCTGATAGTCTTTCCCGAGAATCCGTTTCTGTTCCCGCCAAACGTTTTAGAAACGTATTTCTCCAGTTTACGGACAATTCTTCCACTTCGAGAATTTGTTTAATACCCTCGATATGATCCTTCTCTTGATGCATAATTCGATTGGCAAATGAAACCGTAATTGCTTTCGGATGGCGATGAAGGAGGGATAGTCCGTCGGCTTTAGAGGCAACTCCCTCTTCCAGAACGCGGAAGTAGAATCCCGTGTAGCCTGTTTGCTGTACTTTCAGGGGCATGTCCGGTACGCCGTACTTGAGGGACAACTTGTAGCAAGGCTGTCTCGGCTGGCTAACTTGAACGATAGCTTTGCCAAGCTTAAAGACGTCTCCAATGCAAACGTCGGATTCTAGCAAACCCTTTATCGTTAAATTTTCACCGAATGCGCCGTAATCGAGCGGACTCCGCAATTCATTTTCCCAGAACGGGTAGTGCTCGTAGGGATAGACGCATACAGCTTTCTCGTGCCCTCCGTGATGAACTAGATCGCCCTGCCCATCCCCTTCGAAGTTTAGATAAGATAAATACAGATATTCATCTGTGGCCGACTTGAATATCCCCGTAGAAACATCCTTCTGATTAAACCGGATCTGCTTGGGCATGCCGACATTAAGAGAAAGGATTTTAATAGATGCCATTCGGATCACCTCTACTCCAAATTTTGGTCAACGAGTTTCGCTAGATGCTTCTATATTCGCGTTCCTGCATTCCTGTTCCGCTTTCATCACGTCCATGCTTACTCCGCCTTTTTACATTTCGGTAATTCCTCTTGTGACTCTGTTTGTCCCCATTTCCATTTTACACTTCTCCATGTGCTATTTGCGAATTAGAGATGTGTATAAAAATACGAAAAAGGCTGAACGGAAAAGATTCGTTCAGCCTTTTAAACGTTTATGCACATGTTTTGCACATGTTGTACGCACTTTATCCACCGCATAATAGTGTTTATCCACAAAAACAACGTGGTTTATACACAACTTGTGCACAAACTGTAGACAATATTACAATAATTCATAGTTTGCGCACAGTTTGTCCACAAACTATCAACATATTGGTAGTAATTGTGGATATACTTCCGTAATTATCGGTCACCAGTTTTTAAATGACGGCGCGGGTGTGTGATTTTACCCATTTTATTCTTGTCATCCTCTTTGGGGATAAGTCGTTCATCGGTACGTCCTTCGTGATGGTTATCAAAGGCATATTCGGTCATTTTCCACTCAGAAGTACCCAAAACAACATCAGCGGGAAAGTGCTGGCCTCTGTGCAAATGCTGCTCATGTCCATCCTCATCCACATAAATACCATCCACTTCTACCTTTTCACCCGTTAGTGGGAGTAAATCCTTTCCTTTGTGTTCCATTGGTATCCCCTCCGTCTGGCTTATTCTTCGTTAATTTGTCCGGACGGAGGTTCTTTTATCCACAAGCTGCTGTAAAATATCCTCGGCAATCTGGTCTGCGGGATGAGGTTTGCGAAGTAACTCAATCGCCTGCTTCATTTCCTTAGCAAGAGAGGGAGTGGAGATCAGATCCAGACAATGTTGAATCAGTTCCTCCGTTGTGCGAGCAATGCGGGCAGCTCCTTTTTGCTGCAGATACAGAGCATTATTTAGTTCCTGACCGGGTACGGGTTTGAACACCAGGATAGGCAAACCCGATGCGATGCTTTCCGAGAGTGTGATACCGCCGGGCTTTGTAATCACCAAACTGCTTGCTCGCATAAGTGCTGGAACGTAGTCCACAAATCCGTAGGTGTAGATGTCGGGGTGGTCTGCATACAGCGCATCCAACTCTGCTTTCAGCTGCTGATTGCGTCCGCAGACGATCAGCAGTCGAAGCTGCGGCAGCTGGCTTAAATGATGACAGATATCCAGTATGCCGGATAACACACCATACGCACCTGCCATAATGAGCAGCGTGGTCGTCTCAGCCTGTAACGGTGGGATTACCTGTTGCTGATTAGGGGGTTCGTTGACAGATAGGTTATAAAAAGAAGCGTGAATCGGAATTCCAGTCGCGGCAATACGTTCGATAGGTATTCCCCGCTGTGCGGCCTCCTGCTGCAGATCCTCAGTAGCTACATAGTAGCGGTCAATATCGGGATGTAGCCAGCGCCCATGCAGGTCAAAGTCTGTAACCACGTTGACAATAGGCAAATTCATACCCATTTTGCGGCGTAACGCTGGAAGAGCGAGCTGCGGGAACGTATGGATCACGAGGTCCGGCAACTCCTTTTTCAGTGTAAGAGCAAGTTGACGCATTCCGAATGAATGCAACACATGGCCAAAGGCTGATTTAGCCTGCATACCGCGCGTGATGTTATAGACCCAGCCGTAAAGTTGTGGAATGGTTTTGAAACTTTGCATATATACAAATTTGGTCAGCCCATTCAACCATGGATGAGATTCAGCCATCAGGTCGAGTAGTTGTACCTCGCAGTGTCCGAGTCTTCGCAGACTATCCATGATTGCCCGAGCGGCCTGCACATGGCCTTCCCCGTAGCTGGCGTATAAAATTAGAATTTTCGGTGCTGAGACTTCCATGATTGTTTAGCCCCCTATATTCAATAAGCACATGTAGCTCATTTTAGGAACGTTCCAAGTTGAGGGAGGATACGGCTGGCAAGACGAAACGCTCTAGCAGTGTTCGTGGGTTTTTCCAACGGCTCACCTTGCTGTCTGCTGTAAATACCACGACTGCATTCGCTTCCGGTAGCAGATAAATTTGCTGTCCTCCATGTCCGTGTGCACACGCATAGTCAATGCCGTGGAGTCGTCCAGTCCACCATTGGAATCCGTAATCTCCGAATTCTGGATAGCCTTCAATCTGTCGCTGCGTCGCCTGATGCAGCCAATCGGCTGGAATCAATTCTCTTCCATTCCAGATGCCTTGATGAAGGCAGCAATCGCCGAATTTAGCCATGTCTCGCGACGTCAGATACAGTCCGATATGGCCCATGGTGAAACCCTCTGGATCTTGTGCCCAACCACTTCTCCCGAAACCTAACGGTTCGAATAAATGCTGGAGAGCGTACGTATAGGCGTCCATGCCACAGCAACGGGTCAGGAGCACGGACAGCAGATGTGAATCAACACTGCGATATTGGAATACCCCGATTTGATCCTCCTGTACAGGTAAGCGTAGGGCAAAGGACGGCCAGCTCTTGCTGCGATGAAAACGGTGGATAAAGGCTTCACCGAGCTTTTTGCCCGTCTGCCAATACAAGCCGGATGTCATGGTTAACAGATGACGAATCGTAATCCGTTCTAGCAGTGTTTCCTTCCGCCGGGGCAAATACTCAGGCAAAAGCTTATGCACAGCCGTATCTGGTCCGGGCATATCCCCGCGTGCCATAGCCATGCCGACGAGCGTGGAAGTGAAGCTTTTGGTCGCGGAACGCAAATCGTTCAGAGCGCTTGCTTCATGACCGTTGTAATAGCGCTCCCAAATCAGCTTGCCGTGGCGAAGCAGGAGAAAGCTGTGCATTTTCGGAAATTTAGCTCGGATTTCATGATCTGCCTGATCAAGTAGGGAGGCATCGATGCCTTCCTCTTCACAAGTTCCGAGGTTCAGCGCAGACAGACGGGCAACAGGTGCAGTGAACAGTGGAGCATAACGGCTCATCCCTTTCCCCCCTTTTTATGTTTATTTATTTTACCCCAAACACATACGCTCCAAAAGCCGATAAATAAGGTATACCTCTATGCAGCAGCTAATTGAGAACTCCAAATGCTATGAAGCGTAAAAGATAGGTAAAATCAATGTAAATTTACTGGAAAGCTGAAAGCTGTATCTGAATATGGTATAATGGGGTAGTGATTCAGCCAATAGAAAATCGGTTAATAATAGTGTCAGGTACATGCCTCGCGTAAGGCATTCCCGACCTAAGCTGCACTAGACATACTACTTCACTGCATAAGGACATCAATACTTTTCGGCATTCTCTTCAACGGAGCACTTATTTTCAACGTTTTGGGAGGGAGTTACATGGCAACGAAAGGTCACAATGAAGTTAAGGAAAGTCTGCGGGAAATGACTCGAATTTTCCGGCCTAAGGATCCCAAAAAATTTGTAAAGGAATATGTGCGAAAATACCGGATAACAGGAGGGTATGAGGAAGAGTTGACCATGGTGGTGGAAAACGAACTCGGCCGCATCAATTCTTCAGTATCTTAAAGGGTTCGCTTACCCGAACAACTAGAAACACGACTTTTATAAACCGTCTTTCCCTAGAGGAGACGGTTTTTTTGTGTCCGTCCTGCATACAATGGGATAGGTTTAGTGAATTTGTATGCTCAAAGGAGGCGGATTCCAATAGAAATAGCGATACGAACACCGGAGGAAATCGGCTACATCAGGGAGGCCGGACGTATTTTGGCAGATTGCCATCGTGCGCTGGAAAGTCGTATTCTTCCGGGAATCACAACGCTTGAAATCGATGCTTGGGTGGAGCAATTTCTAAACAAGCGTGGAGCTACGCCTGAACAAAAGGGCTACAAGGGGTTCCCTTATGCGACCTGCGCTTCGGTCAATGAGGTGGTATGTCACGGATTTCCTTCGGAGCGGGTGCTTCATGATGGGGATATTGTAACCATCGACATGGTGGTTAACAAGGACGGATGGCTAGCTGACCGGGGATGGACCTACGCAGTGGGTGACATCAGTCGGCCGGTAGCAAGGCTGTTGCGGCAGACCCATAAGGCGCTGATGCGCGGCATCGAGGTTGCCCGCCCCGGCCGGACATTAGGGGATATTGGGCATGCGGTCGAAAAAGCGGCAGGCTGGCGACGGTACGGTAACGTCAAATCTCTGATCGGGCATGGGATTGGCCGCCAAATACATGAACCGCCGGACGTTCTCCACTACGGCCGTGCTAGAACGGGATTGCCGCTGCGCGAAGGGATGGTGATTACCATTGAGCCGGTATTTACCCTCGGACCCGAAGGCGCGGTGCTCTGGGGAGATGATGGTTGGACCATCAGCACAGCAGACGGCAGTTGGGGCGCTCAATATGAGCACACCATTGCGATTACAAAGAACGGTCCTTATATTTTGACCTCATAAAAGAGTATTGTGCCATAGGGAGTCCAATGTGCGGGTTGTGTGCATAAGACTCTCTTGGTAAGTTTTTTAGGATAGCATATCCGCTTCACCAAACAATGAGCTTCTTGTTATAGATCATAGATCGCGATTCGGATCGTCGGTATAATAGGAGGCATAATATTGGAAACTAGGAGTGGAACCCACATGATGATTAGGGAAGCGATGATATCAGATGCCGAAGACATCGCCAAGGTGCACGTAGACTGCTGGAGAACGACATACAAAGATATCATGCCTGCCGAGGTTCTGGAACGGCTCTCCTATGAGCAAAGAACAGAATTGTGGAATGCGAATCTATCTACTGAAGACGGTCATCTCGTATATGTGGCTGAAAATGAGAAGGGGGAAATGATCGGATTTGTGAGTGGAGGTCCAGAAAAGTCAGGGGAATATCCCCCGTACGGGGGAGAGATAACGGCTCTTTATGTTTTGAGTGAATACCATAGTTTAGGGCTCGGCAAGAGACTATTTCTGCGGTTGCTTCAACACTTTAATAGTATGGATATTCACTCTGTCATGGTGTGGGTGCTGGCAGATAATCCAGCGTGTACTTTTTACGAAAAGCTAGGGGCCAAGCCTGTAGTAGAACAGCATATTATAAATATGGGCGGCAAAAACCTGAACATGGTGGCTTATGGCTGGCTGCTATTCTGATAGAATACGCTTTTGTCCTTCCAAGGCGCGAATAGGCGCGATATTTTGCGTGAATTCCAGTGTTCCCAAATAGCGTCCTTCGGTATCACGAACGGCAAAATAACGGATGTAGACAAATTTGTCCTTGATTGGAATCCAAAAATCTTCAACATCCTTGCGTCCGGCCTTAAAATCTTCCAGCAGTTTCTCAACGACATGCACGCTTTGCGGCGGATGGCAATTTTGCACGGTACGACCAATGACGGCCTTTGTGCGGGCAAAGATACGTTCTTTACCGTGAGAGAAATAGCGAACAACATCATTTTCATCGATAAAGGTCAGATCCACAGGCAGGTGATTCAACAGTAGCTCCAATTGTTGTACGGATACAATCCCTGTCTCGAATCGCACGAACCCTTGCGGAGTACCAGAAGTGGAAGTGTCTTCTGTTTGCTCAAGGGCTTCTACAGGTTCCTCTGCCCGTTCAGGTATCCATTCACGCTCAGGAGCGGTCAGGCAGAACCCGATTTCCTCGCTTTCCCGGGCTATTTTCAGCCATTCATCCTCGGTCAGCTTACTGAGTGCCATCGGCAGCAAAATATTCTCTTCCTTGAATATCATTTCATTCACTTCACTCATGATATGAGCAAGCGCCTTCCCAATCTGATCACGATCTCCGTTATATTCGGTAAGCAGCTTCTTCGCATCCTTGATTGCGGCGCGAATGCCGTCGTCCACCCCCCACATCACTTTGGTTGGACCAAAGATTCCATAGCGTTCTAGATAAGGAAATACTAGATTTTCTTTGCGGCTATAGTGTTTGTCGACATCCATCAGCAGACTTAAATCTTCAAGCAGCTTGTAAATAACCTTGGGGCTGTCTTCCTTTTGAAACTGCTCTGCATGGAGGGCCAGCTTAAAGTTGACCAGACGTTCGATCTCACGATTTTCCAGCTTGAAGGTGTGAACAGGATGTCCTGGTTGTTCCTCCGGTCCCGAAGGACGATGAATATCCTCAATAGAGCCCTTGAATATCGATGTATGAACGGAACAGAGACGTTGGACTTCCGACACCGGAATTCCCTCTTCGGTCATCAAGGCATGCTCCATCGCTGAAATTTCCGCCACGCTTACCCCACCAACAGCCTCTGCAAAACGCGCTTTAACTTCCTCCACGCTTTTCCCGGCATGTAGTTCTTTAATAATTTCCTTCAATGTTCGCTGACGCTCCGTTAATTCCTGTGCTGTATGTTCACGGTTGTTAATTAGCTCGCTCATGATCGTTAACCCCTTTATTTTTGAATGGTAAAACCATGTTGCATAAACGTCTGCTGCACAGTTTCCATACTTATTTTCTTCAACGCAATTCCCTTGGACAGTGTCATAAAACGTCCTGCGGTTTGGAGCATGCCGGGCTTGGCAATATCGTGAAAACCCAGTTCTACCATAATGTCCTTCACTTCAGGATAACGATTAACAAGGTTAAATATGGACTCATCCCAATGCAGTATTTTATCCATTTGTTCATCCCCTCAATTGAGAACGTTTTTCATTTACAGAGTAGCATAGGTCCAAACGAGCTATTGTGATTGTACGCACAATATTGTTCAAGTAGTTGACAACGGTAAATCTTGGTTTATATACTGTGTATAAAGATATATACAGTAATAACACTGAATACTGTGGTAACACCTTTGAAATGAAGAGTGAACGAAGTCGTTATTACACAAGCAGTGCAGAAGGGATCAGGATAAGAAAATGACAATCATGAAGCAGGCATGGATGATTACCCGTCAGGATTTTCGCAAGAATCCATATGCAGGACTATGGACGTTGCTGTTTATTGCGTATTTGGGATTTACCATGAGTTTTGCGGTAAGTGTGCAATGGGGTGAGCATGCAGCCTTGAGTCCAGTAGCTGATTTCATCATGCTGACGTTGATTCCGTTTTTAGGGTTCATTTATAACCGTCGAGCGTTCAAATATTTACAGGAAGATTCTTATACGCACATGCTAGCCTTTTTCCGCACCTTGCCTATACCGATGAAAGCGGTAATTATGAGTCGAATTCAACAGGCGGTGTTGGCGTTTGTTGCGAATAGTGTGATATTTTTTGCTCTTTTGTTTACATTGTCAGGTACGCTTCGGATATATGCCAGCACAGGATTCTTTGTATCGTTTGCTCTGACCTGGATAGGCTACGGAATGCTCATTCAAGCCATTTATATTCACTTGGAATTTTTGAAAAGAGGAAAAGAGTACTTCTGGCTATCTATTGTGATCATGCTAATGTGCGGGATGGTTACGATTATAGCTCGAGTATGTGGGGCCAACCTGGTATCGATAACGGCTTCTTATAGTAAGGAATGGTTGCTGTTGTCCCCGGTGATGTGGGGAGCATTGTTAGCAGGAGTTCTGGCTATGTCAGTGTCCTATCGGGTGACACAGCGTAAGCTCATGAAACGGAACTTAACTTAGTAGTATGTGTACAAAAATAACTAAAAAGGGGGGGAAAGCAGGTGAATATTCCAGTGCAAATTGATGAGAATAGCGCGGAACCGCTGTATGCGCAGATTGAAAAGCAGCTTCGTTCACTCATTGTAACCGGACAGATTGCAGCGGGAACGCTGCTTCCCTCCATTCGTGAGTTCGCGGGGACGCTTCGTTGCAGTGTAATCACCGTCCGGCGAGTCTATCAGGATTTGGAGAACGAAGGCTTGCTTCGTACCCGGCAGGGAACGGGCACCTTCGTCGCTCTGGTCGAGGATGATATGCGCACAGGTTACCGTCTCAAAGCGGTTACTGAGGCATTGGAAACGGCGATTGCCACAGGCATCGCTGTACAGATGAAAGAGCGGGAGTTATTGGAGCTTTTTGCAGAAATGGTGAAAAGAAGGTATGAAGTCCAGGTGAGGGAGTGACAGCCGTGAATAATCATGTGGGAGTTCCTACGGAAATACAGATGAAAGCACCAATTATTGAGATGAGCCAGGTCTATAAAACCCGGGGTGACCGGAAAATTGGACCGATTAATTTAACGGTTGAACCAGGATATGTGGTCGCTTTGGCTGGACATAACGGATCAGGGAAAAGCACATTGATTCATTTGCTGACTCAGCTTGTTCATCCGGATTCCGGTGAGATTCGTTGGTTCGGTCAAGCATACCCCGACGGCATGCCGGCAGATACACGACAATGGGTTGGGTATATACCGGAGCAGCCGGTTCGTGAGGAGGATCGATTAACTGCAGAAGCAGCAGCGGCTTTTCGAGCATTGTGGTATCCCGGCTGGGATGAAACACGTTTTCAGCGTCTAATGGACCGCTTTCAGGTTCCAGCACATACGAAATTATCGAGTATGTCCAAGGGACAGCGCCGGAAATTCGAACTGGCTGCTGCCTTGGCGCCGCACCCCCGTGTGTTGCTACTGGATGAGCCTTCATCGGGTCTAGACCCTTTTGCCTGGAAGATCATGCTGGAGGAACTGCGGGATTGTATGAAGAACGGTAAAACGACGATCATTATTGCTACCCATATCATGGACGAGATCAAGCGTTTGGCGGATTATATTGTCTTGATGCACGATGGCAGGCTGCTTGGCAAGCTGGAAAAAGACCATCTGCTCGAAAATGGCAAGGAAATGTGGTTTGAAGGTACACCAGAGGAGGCATCGGAGCTTCCGGGAGTTGTAGAGACGGAGAGTGATGGGAATTTACAGCGAATTATAACGCTGGCAGCTGGAGAGACCAGTGCCATATTGGAACAAGCGGGTATTCGCCCCATCCGTGTGCGCCGTCTGGAGCTGGATGATATTTTAGTACATTGGTCTGCGGGACAACTATCGGCGGATACAGAGACATTCATGAAGAAGGAAGGGGTAAAGCAATCATGAGCATGCTGCAATTGGAAAAGGTCGTGAAGCAATATGGGAATCATACGGCGGTAAACGGAATATCCCTGAATGTGAACGGTGGCGAGATTTACGGACTGCTGGGAGGCAATGGAGCAGGCAAAACGACAACGATGCGCATGGTGCTCGGCCTGATTTACCCTGACGGGGGAAGCATTCAATATGAAGGCAAGCCCTACAGCAAGGAGCTTCAGCGGACAATGGGCTATTTGCCCGAGGAGCGTGGACTGTACCCCAAGGTGAAGGTGAGCGAGCAGATTAATTACTTGGGCAGGCTGCGGGGAATGTCGGCCAAGGAGGCAGACAAAAGTCTACGCTACTGGCTAGAGCGCTTTGGAGTGCCGGAATATTACGACAAGCGGATTGAGGAGCTATCCAAGGGAAATCAGCAAAAAATGGGCTTTATTGCGGCTGTTGTGCATCGTCCGACGCTGCTCATTTTGGATGAGGCCTTCAGTGGGCTGGACCCGGTGAACGTCGAATTGCTCAAGGATACGGTGAAGGAACTGCGGGATGAGGGGGCAGCGATTTTATTTTCAACCCACCGTATGGAGCATGTAGAGGAGCTGTGCCGACATATTACGATTTTGCATCGCTCGAATACCGTAGTGCAGGGAAGTGTGCAAGAGATTAAGGGCCGTTACCCACGTGAAAAAGTTCGCCTCATCACTACAGGTGAAGTGAACGGACTGGAGCAGCTGCCGGGCGTACGCCGTGTAGAGCATATGGATCGTGGCTGGATGCTGCATATTGAGCAGTCGGATGCGGCGAAGTTAATTTTGCAAACAGCGTTAGGGCAAACGGATGTGGAGCATTTTGAGATCAAGGAACCTACGCTCAACGAAATTTTCATAAGAGAGGTGGGAGATTCCCATGAATAGACTGGGTACGGTGATCGGGTTTACGTTTCGTCAGAAGGCGAGGACCAAATCCTTTATCATTACGACACTGGTATTGGCCTTGCTCATTACGCTGGGCATGAATCTGCCGTATTTGATTTCTTTGTTTAAAGGAGAAGGGGCCGGAAGTTCCGGCACAACTGCAGCCGCACATCAACGCTTGGGTCTGATTGCCGGGAACCAGACAGAAGTGGCAAATCAGCTGGAGCGGTTTACCAAGGAGCAGTCCAATCCGGCAGCCATCTGGGTACGTTATGACAGCGTACAAGCGCCGACAATGCAGCAAGCCTTGAACAACGGAAAGCTGCAAGGTTACGTGCAGTTCACGGAGCCTGCCGCCAAGGGAGACACGTTTCCTAAAGTGGAATACGTCTCTGTAGAAAAAGAGCCATCTCCGGCTGTCATTACATTGGTGCAAACGGGACTTCAGGAAGCAAAGGTCAAGGCTATTATGGGCGACAAGTCGCTGACCAGCGACCAAATCCGTGAAATTAGTACACCTGTATTGGTGGATAGCAGGGAAGTAGACAGTCCGTCTGAGGCAGGGGGAGCTGCGGGGAAAGAGGAAAAAGCGACCTCCATGATTAACTATGGTTTGGTCTATGTATTGATGATTTTATTCTTCACCTCTTCCATGATGACGGGGAATATGATCGCCGCAGAGGTAACATCGGAAAAAAGCTCACGGATCATGGAGATTCTCATCACAAGCGTGTCGCCGTTGACCCAAATGTTTGGGAAGATTATTGGCATCTTCCTGGTGGGTCTGCTGCAAATTGCCGTTTTCGCAGCCGTTATATGCGCCAACCTCATGCTGCCGCATAATAATGTCATTCTTAGCTCGGTCGGACTGGATTTGTCTCAACTGAATATTGCGGTGCTCGGCTATGGTCTCATATTTTACATTCTCGGCTACTTTCTGTACGCGGTATTGTTCGCCGCGGTGGGCTCCATTGTTAGCCGTACCGAAGAGTTGGGGCAGGCAATCATGCCGATTACCGTGCTGTCACTCGCAGCCTTTTACATCGGGATCTTCAATATTGCCGCACCTGATACGATTTTCATTAAGGTGGCCGGATACATTCCGTTCTTTTCTCCGACCGTCATGCTGCTACGCATCGGACTGGAACGGGCGAGTCTGCTGGAAATTTGGCTGTCACTAGCCATTCTAGTTGCTTCCATCCTATTATTTGGCTGGCTGGCCGCCAAGATCTACCGTACGGGTGTCTTAATGTATGGCAAACGACCTTCGTTCAAAGAGCTAAGAAAAGCGATGAAGGCTTACAAGATTTAATAAATGTAGGAGAACATTGTGAGTAACCATTATAGTTGAGACAAATGTATTAATAAATGAGATTTTTTCAATATATGTTTGAGACAAAGTGAGAGCCTTGATTCATCAGAAGTACCGATGGATCAAGGCTTTTCTGCTTTATATTGTGATGATTAATAATTGGTGATGTTTTGAGAGGAGAAGTTAGACTTATCATTAAATAAATCAATAAAGCTTATGACTGAGACAAGATTCCTTTAACAAACAATGAGACACTGTGCTTGTAGAACTCTTCCTCGGTGACGAGTTGGGACTGATATTGCCGGTGAATCAGCTCGCTCATCTGAAATCCGTAGCACATCGAGAGGAAAGTCATGGCGGCAAGACGCTCATCCTGTCTGGCTATAACTTTTTTCTTCTGCAGGCGTTCAAAATATTCAACTAGCAAGGAGTGCAGCTTCACCGGCGGATCGGCCAGCACTCTGTCCAATTCGGGAAGCATTCCTTTGTCACGGATGCCAATCAAAATGATGTCCGCATTTTTATGGAAAAACAAACGGTACTGCTGACTTACATTCAGCAGATCTACTTCCGGATTATCGGTCGCATCCTCTTTTAACAGCTTCTCAAATTGCGGGATATCCGAATGTCTTTCAATGATGGCTTCCAATATGCCTTGCTTGCTTCCAAATTGCCGGAAAATCGTAGATTCATTGACTTTAGCTTCCGTTGCAATGGCTTTGGTGCTTACTCCCCGATAGCCCTTCTTTTTGATGAGCCGTGTCGCGGCTTCAATGATTCTGTCTGAAGTTTGCATTGCATTTCTCCTTTTACATATGTTAAACCTATTCTACTACAAGATTTTGCATATGCAGCAGGGTCGGGGTTCATCATTTTCATAAACGTTTATTTAAGGCAAATCGCTTCTTTTTTCCCAGCGGCTTGGTTCAGTAATCTTGACATGATCAGGCACCAATTGCGTGAGCGAGCCTAATTTATCAAATGTAATCTGGATTCGGTCAGAGGGCAACAGCCATTGTTCGGTCTCGATTGCGCAACAATCCGGTATCGTCCCCATTCCTATAATCGTGCCTGGGAGCGGCGTGAAAACTTTGAGAATCTCCTCCATCACTTTTGCAGGGTGTACAGAATACTCGGATGTGCTTCCCTTCCAATGCAGTCTCTCCCCGATCCGTACATCCACATCCAGTGCCAGCGGGTTGCCGATTTCATCCGGCGTAGCTAGAAATGGTCCAATTCCTTTGCTGCGATCAAAATCTTTGCAGCGCGTCGGTCCAGTCAGCGCCAGGAAATCAGGCCACTGCACATCGCGAACAGTACTGTCGTTAAAAATAACATAACCTGCAATGCAGTTCCCCTTCCCTGTAACAAAGGCCAGCTCCGGCTCGATATCCAGGTAGGAAGAGTACGAAGGCCAATGTATCGTATCCCCATCGCCAATTAATGCGTTATGGTTACACTTGTAATAACTGAAAATTACTTTATTCGGATCCCGCTGGAATTTTTCAGCAATTTTTCGTTTAAGTTCTTCTCTTTCCGGTCCTGTGTATTCTCTTTGCAGCAGATTTACGCCAGCATTTCTCAGATGTCTTGGCGTCAGCCCGAAATCGATAAGCGCAGCCGGATGTGGAACCGGCGGCAGCAATTTTACCGCTGCAATCGGGCAGACTTCATTTTCATTGAATTGATGCGACAGTTCGACAGCATATTGCATCAATTCCTTAGCGGCATCATAACTTGCCGGCAAATAATGAAGATAGCTGTCCATACTTTCAAGACTGTCAACGAATGTTCCCTGCTTTTTCATGATTGCGGCAAAAGACACGACAAATTTCTCGTTAATTACAAGCCCAAATAAAGGTTCCTGAGATGTCTTGGTTTGAAAGGTTACTAGCTTCATGTTGCAGCGCCACCATCCATGTTGTTTGATGTTGTTCTGTTACTATCATATTGCATAACATAAATGCATGCAAGTGCTTGCTTGTATTTATGTTTTCGATTCTCTATATTAAAGACATAATCAGTGTGCTTTACCCCAAAAACATATACGCAAAGGAGAATTTCCATGAAGTATGGACGTATTATCCAAAAACCTCGCGTTAAATTTTTTGAAGTCGCAAATGGCGTCTTTGCCGGTATTTCGCCGTATCGCGGCATCAGTTGGGCCAATGCCGGGTTCATCAACAAGGGCGGAGGGCTGGTGTATGACACGTTCTTCGATTTGTTCCATGCGCGGGAAATGCGGGAGGCTTTTAAGGAAGTAAGCAACGGCGGCTCTCCCGCATATGTGGTGAATTCGCACTATAACAGTGACCATGCCTGGGGAAACAAAGTGTTTGAAGATGCTTGCATTATTATGCACAAGGAAGCGTCCAGAGAGCGTCTCACCGAAAATATCGCCTGGATGGATAGCGTCATCAGAAGAGGAAAGAATTCTCCGGAATCGACTTCGGGCGAGCGGTTTTTTGCAGCGGAATTTGAAGGATTCGACCTGAAAGGCGTAGAATGGGTGCTCCCGAATATTGAGATAAAGGACGATATCAACATCCGTCTTGGCGATATGGAAGTTATGATTTACAACGTAGCTCCGGCCCACTCTGACAGTGACTTGCTGCTGTGGATGCCAAAAGAAAAGGTGCTGTTCGCCGGCGATGTCGTGTTTAACGGTTGTACGGCATACAGCGAAGAGGGAACCCTCAATTTGGTTAAAGTGCTTGATCGCATTATTGATGAAATTAAACCCGAAATCGTTGTTCCAGGACATGGCGCCATCTGCGGCCTGGACTTCGTGAAGGAGCAAAGAGACTACCTCCTGAACCTGATTAGCGAGTTTAACAAGCATTACAATGACGAAATTGATACCTTGTCCCTGACCAAGCAAATTGATATTTCCCGCTTCCTTCATTGGATTCAGCCAGAACGGTTGTATGTTACAGTGGATATCCTATTGAAAAGCAAACGAGGGTTACCACCCCTTCCAATTTGGAACGAGGTGCCTGCTAAGCTGGAAGACATGAAAGCTTTTTTGGCCGGAAAATATGGCGATCAGATCAAGCCATGGGACCCTATGAGTGTTTGGCAAGAATAGCAAGTTGAAGCTAGCGTACGAAAAACAAAAAACGGCCTTGTCGCAAACGATGCGAACAGCGGCCGTTTTTTTTTATTGTTCCACGGAATTTAAATCGGCGTTTAGAACCGATTATAAAGAAATGGAGATGGACTTATGACTAACTTAACTTTCGCAGCTCAATCATGGGAGAAAAAACAGAGAGTGGTAAGGCAAGGCAGTGTCTGAGCTTGGAAGTTTTCCACCCATTCGGATACGGGTCCCGGATTCGCCGCAGTACACACCGCAGCAGCCGAAGAGTAAGGAGCAGTTTATAGAAGGACTTCGTGGTGTAGTGGAGCGGATGAAACGTACTGAAATCACCTTGCGTCAGGCACCCGGATTTGAATAAAATCCTCCATCCCGGTTTCGATGCATTTAATGCTACAGAGTGGTTTTTACTAGTTAAAATGCAATACAGCATCATCTATTGCAGCTAGGGCGTTTGTAACATTTTTTAGAAAATAACGATGTATAAATTGCCAAGTAGAAGTGGTGTAACGATGTTAAATGTAAAAAAACAGTACCAAAGTCGCGGCTGGAATGGCGTTGTATCTGCTTTGAATGTTCTATATGTTGGGTTCGCGCAGCTCTGTCATGGCAAAGCCCCGTCCGAAGTGATTCTTCTAAATTCATATTTTTTACAAGAAAGCAATTCTAAAACCACGATAACATTGTCCCGCTGAAAGTCGCTATTTTAAGTTGAAATTAAACATTGAAAAAGCTTGTCGCTGGCAAGCTTATTTTGATGTCTTTGAGCTAATAAAGATAATATGAAACCTATACAAGTAGATGTATACTTATGCATTACAGTAATGAGGATATTCTCATTAATTATGATTTTTATGGCTTACATGAGTTGGATAGCGATAATTTTCTCACTAATTATGACACCGCACATTGTGAGTAACCATTATAGTTGAGACAAAGTAGGGACCTTGATTCGTCAGAAGCACTGATGAATCAAGGTCTTCCTACTTTATATGGTGATGAATAATAAAACAGCAATTTAGTTTAACCCCGGAAACAATTATAGCGAACAAGTGTTCTTTACATATATTATGTATGAGTATATAATCAAAACGAAACGGAAACGGAGATCTGGTGTGCTAGATAAAGCAATGTAGATTTTTCTTTAGTATAAGCACATTATAAATATATCAATTGGAGGAGTCTGTATGCCATATTGTAAAGTCAAGAATGCCAATATATATTACGAGGAAATTGGTACAGGCAAACCGATTATAATGATCCATGGTTTTACACCAGACCATCGGTTAATGAGTGGGTGTATGGAACCGATATTTGAAGATATCCCCGGTTGGCGTCGTATCTATCTTGATTTGCCTGGAATGGGACAAACAATGGATTACGATCAAATATGTAATTCAAATGATATGCTAGAAGCAGTTATAAATTTTATTGAAACTCTTGTCCCAAACCAAGATTATCTCATAGCAGGCGAATCATACGGTGGTTATATTACAAGAGGAATAATTAATAGACATAAAGATCGTATTGGTGGAGCTGCACTGATTTGTCCATTAATTGTTCCTGAACACAAAAGAAGAATACTTCCCGAGCATTTTGTTGTTCATCGTGATCGCGAGTTTATGGGCACCTTAAGTGAAGAGCAAATAAGTGATTTTAGCGCAAATCAAGTCGTTCTCGATGAATATAATTGGAAGAGGTATTCAGAAGAGATCGTGGCAGGTTGTAAGATCGCTGACTACGATTTTCTTAGCAAGATTCAAAGAAACTATGGATTTTCCACCAATATAGATGAATTAGTATTCGATAAACCAACAGTATTTACTCTTGGACGACAAGATGCAGTCGTTGGTTACATAGACGCTTTTAAAATTTTAGACAATTATCCTAGAGCAACCTTTGCCGTTCTAGATCGAGCAGGCCATAATCTTCAAATTGAACAGGCTCTATTATTTGAGTCACTTATTCGTGAGTGGCTTGAAAGAGTAACAGAGTTTGGATTTTAGTTGTATATGAATCCATTGAACTAACGGGCAGGGAATTAATCTGTACTTTATTCAGAAAGCTCTGAAGCGTAAGCTACCGATCTTGAAGCTGGAATCGTTCGAATCTCAACTGGACATCTACTGAAGAATAAAGGCTATGCCGTCGTACGTAAATAAATAGTCACTTCAAAAAGATGAGTCGCTTGGCTCGTCTTTTTTTGTTTTGAATGATTCAAGTTCTCATCTCAGGTGTGGATAAGAACTTGACTCGATGACTAAATGCTAAACAGGTACCTCTTCAGTGAAATAATCCAACACCATACAACCAGCTCCTTGAGCCACAATATTGTAGGCTTCAGTGGATTTAATGATTTGAACATGACTATCAGGATAAAATTTTAATCGATCCTGTGCTGTTTTAGCTGCTACCTCAAAAAAACGCGGTTTTGGTACTAGAGTTCCTCCGAAAATCACGATCTCAGGACGTAACAGAAAAATCAGATTACTGAGACCCACACCAAAGTAATAAGCTGCATCCTCAACAACTTCTAAACAGAGCGCATCGTTTTGCTCTAAAGCATATAAAATGTGGTGTAAATTGATCTCTTCGAAATCGTTAACTTCGGTCGTAAGCATTGAAGGCTTGCCACGCTTCATGAGCCTAACCATTTCGTCACGAATAGCAGGCAAACTACTGTATGCTTGGAGACACCCATATGAGCCACAAGAACAACGTCGACCATGAATATCAATGATGATGTGCCCAAAGGTATCATCCATATCTCTTTTTCTGCTAACCAATCTGCCTTGAAAAATAGTACCGCATCGAATTCCAATATCACTGGATACAAAGACTAAATTATCTGTTTCTTTCCAAAAGTTCATACGATATTCAGCTAGCGCAGCCAAGTTGGTCCCATTCTCCAGAAATACAGGAGTGTTGGTTTTATGTTTTAAATATTCAATTATATTTATATCCCATCCACCTGCAGGAAAAAGTTGGGGATGTGAAATGACTCCCATTGCCGGATCAAACGAATCGAGAACCCCAATGCCGATGCCCAACAATTTCTCCCTAGGAACGTTATGTTCAGCCAGTAAATCCTCAACGCACTTTGCTACATAATTTAATGTGTACTCTCCAGTACATTCGGTGGTCATCTTTAATTTTTTGACGCCTATAATATTTAGCTTTAAATCAAGCAGCAAGACAGTTGTGTATAAGCTTGTAATCTCAACCCCAATCAAGTTGTAAGCATCCGGTTTGATGACATAGGCCAGAGGTTTACGTCCACCACTTGATTTTCCAATCCCACTATCATAGATAAGATCTTCTGCAACAAGTTCGTCAAGTAAACGCCCACATGTTACATGCTTAAAACCAGTGTGTTCAGCTAACGTGTTAATGGTTACAGGACCTAATTTACGAACTAAGCTATATAACAGTTTTAAGTTTTTCGCTTTGGGTGATGATAACTCTTCAAATTTATTTAACATATAACTTCCCCTTGATCTTTAATACAAGATGTTGTTTTCAGACATAAATATATAGTTACAATTATTATCGGGCTTTTTTGATGATATATCTACTCTGATTATTAAATCTGTACAATTTTGGATGTTTTAGATACACGTTGAGCTAATGAAGAAAACATGAATTAACTTTTGATAATTAGTATAAAAAGAACTGGAGATAATGACGAATTATTTAACATTTAATTAGTCTTTTTATATAAATGATAAATAGTCATTTACAAAAGGTAGTTAAGCTATTACACTAATCAATGAAAGCTGTTGGAGCAGCAATTTGAAGTGATTGATACAGATAGCTTACAGCAAACTATTTTAGGAGGAATTAAATATGCATAAAATGCAAGATATTTTGGAAACCAGAGACTTTATCATGAGTAAAACATCATATCGTCCGACGATCGGAATGATTTTGGGGTCCGGATTAGGGACATTGGCTGACGAAATTGAAAACCCTTTCACAATACCTTACAGCGAAATTCCCCACTTTGCAAAATCTGAAGCGTTAGGTCATGCGAACGAATTAGTTATTGGGGAGCTAAAGGGAAAAACTGTATTGGCAATGAAAGGACGTTTTCATTACTATGAAGGCTTTTCTTTGGATGAAGTGACTTTTCCGGTGCGTTTGATGAAGGCCCTGGGTGTAGAAAACTTGCTCATCACCAATGCTTGCGGCGCCGTTAATAAAGACTTTAAACCGGGTGAGTTAATGTTGATTACGGATCACCTCAATTTGGTAGGTACGAATCCATTGATTGGACCGAATAATAACGATTTGGGTACTCGTTTTCCTGATCTTTCTCAAGTGTACAATGCTGAATTGCGACAAATTGCTACGGAAGTTGCAAAAGCACAAAATACAACTTTACGCGAAGGCGTATATTCCTGGTGGAGTGGTCCAGCTTATGAAACTCCAGCTGAAATTCGCATGATTCGTACATTAGGAGCAGATGCTGTTGGAATGTCAACCGTACCAGAAGCCATCGTAGCTGTTCACGCGAATATGAAGGTTCTTGGAATCTCCTGTTTAACCAACATGGCTTGTGGAATTCTAGATCAGCCTCTAAGTCATGACGAAGTAATTGAGGTAGCTGCCTTGGTAAGAGAGAATTTCATTGCTTTAGTTAAGGGAATTGTAGAGAAGGTTTAGTAATTATATAAAATCCGATGAAGAAAAAGGCGAGGTTATGAAAGGGTATATTTATGTCATATTAGGTGCAATTTGTTATGGTTTATTATCGACTTTTGTGAAATTAGCCTATAAAGATGGTTATATCGTGAATGATGTTGTTGGAATACAGCTCCTCTTAGGATCGATATTATTATGGGGCGGAGTGCTTATTACTAAAGGCACGAAGAGTACAAAACAGAAGAAGTTTGTAACGCCAGGTAAAAGGGAAATAATTTTATTAGTCACTGTAGGGGCTACAACAGGGCTTACAGGAATGTTTTATTATCTTTCACTTCAATATATTTCAGCTTCTTTGGCGATTGTACTTCTTTTCCAGTTTACATGGATCGGTGTGTTGCTAGAGGCGATTTTCAATAGAAGAATTCCTGAAAAGGGAAAGCTACTATCCATTATTCCTTTGCTAATCGGAACGATAAGCGCAACTAATATTTATTCGACTGGAATTTCTGCCGTTCATTGGCTTGGCTTTTTATTTGGTCTGCTTGCAGCACTATCTTATTCTATTTTTATGATCGTTAGTGGTAGGGTCGCCGTGCAAGCAAATCCGATGATGAAGACAGCTTTCATGACTACCGGAGGTCTGCTCGTTTGTTCGATCATTTTACCTCCAACGTTTTTAACAGATGGAAAGCTTCTATTACAACTGGCTGTACAATATGGGTTTGTTTTAGCTTTTGTCGGTCCCTTCCTCTCCACACTGCTTTTCTCCAAAGGTGTTCCGTTAGTGGGATCAGGAATAGCATCAATATTAGGGGCAATGGAGCTTCCAACAGCCTTATTAATGTCTGTCTTTGTCCTGAATGAGCACATTGGTGTTCCGCAATATGTAGGGATCGTTCTTATCTTAATTGGAATATCATTACCGAAATTACTGAAAAAAAATAAAAAGGACATCTTAACCATTTGAAACATCCTTAGCTAGATAATAATCACAGATTAGGGAGGCATATAGAATGACAAACAAAGATGAACTCTTTATGAAAAAGGCAATTGAGGTTGCTTTACAATCCCGAAATGAAGGAAATGAGCCCTTTGGTGCGATATTGGTCAAAGGGGAGGAAGTCGTAATGGTTGGGGAAAATAAAATTAATACGTTTTGTGATCCAACACATCATGCAGAAATGGGTTTAATCCGGAAATTTTGTTCTGAAAACAATGTATTTGATTTGAGCGAATACACTTTGTATACAAGTTGTGAACCTTGTGTAATGTGTTCTGGCGCCATGGTGTGGTCTAATCTGGGCAAAATAGTATACAGCGTATCACATGATCAGTTAGCTGAAATCGCTGGGAGCAACATCATGATCGCATGTAATGAAGTATTTGAGAAAAGCCCTCAAAGACCTGAATTAGTTGAACAAATACTCAATAAAGAAGGTTTAAAAGTCTTTGATGGATACAAATTTTCTCATTAAATAACTTTTTTTTAAATATGAGAATTTATGAATTCATTGGGCAACTTCACTTGGTAGTGAAGCTGTCCTCTTTTATGTGTCGTATTACTGCTGCCTGGATATAAAAAATAATGCTTCAGATAAAACAAAGGTGCGTGTTGAGAGGAGAGATTGATATATGAATAAACGATTTCAACGAATTCATTTAATTGTCCTAGATTCAGTTGGTATTGGAGAAGCACCGGATGCTGCGGCTTTTGGAGACGAGGGGGCAGATACGTTGGGGCATATCGCAGAAAAAATGAATGGACTGTATATGCCTAACATGGCTGCACTTGGATTGTCCAACATTAAAGAGATTCAAGGAATACCAAAAGCTAATCGCCCCGCGGCTTTTTGGACCAAAATGCAGGAAGCCTCTAACGGGAAGGACACGATGACAGGGCATTGGGAGATCATGGGGTTACGTATAGACGTCCCCTTTCAAGTATTTCCGAATGGTTTCCCTGCCGCTTTAATTGAAGCACTTGAAATGAAATCAGGGAGAAAAATCATCGGAAATAAACCTGCCAGTGGCACTGAAATATTAGATGAGCTTGGGGAGGAACATATGAAAACGGGGGCCTTGATCGTTTACACATCAGCGGACTCCGTTCTGCAAATTGCTGCTCACGAAGAGATTGTACCGCTGGATGAGTTATACCATGTCTGTGAAATGGCACGCGAAATGACCAAAAACAGTGATTATATGGTTGGCCGAGTCATAGCCAGGCCGTTTGTAGGGGAGCCGGAACAGTTTAAACGAACGGCTAACCGGCATGACTATGCACTGAAGCCTTTTTCCCGGACGGTCATGAATGAATTAAAGGATGCTGCTCTGGATGTAATCGCTGTAGGGAAAATTTCAGATATTTATGATGGAGAAGGCGTGACCGAGGCGATTCGAACGGTATCCAACATGGATGGAATGAACAAGTTTATTCAGGTTGCACAGAAGGATTTTACGGGTTTGTCCTTTTTAAACCTGGTTGACTTTGATGCCCTTTTTGGTCACCGTCGAGATCCACAAGGGTATGGCAATGCACTGGAGGAATTTGATGCCCGGTTGCCAGAACTTCTGGAAAAAATTACCGAAGATGATTTGCTTATATTGACTGCGGACCACGGAAATGACCCGGTTCATCATGGAACCGATCATACACGGGAATATGTGCCGCTACTCATCTACTCCAAGGCGTTTTCGGAAGGCCGAGAGCTACCTCTTCGCAAAACGTTTGCAGACATTGGAGCATCCATTGCTGACAACTTTGGAGTCGAATTGCCAGACCACGGTACCAGTTTTATGCATGAGTTAATCATAAAAAGATAAACGTTGTAGCGTGCTAATCCTTAAACGAATTAAACCAAATAACTTCCGCTCCTACGGAGGTCATTTGGTTTGGAAAAAAACAACTTTTACTATTTTATAAAAAAAGATTGAAACGAATATGTATATTATAAGTCATTTATTATAAATACTTTATTACTTTTTATAAAATATATATTTAGTTCTTTGCTTTAATGACTTTACCTATTAAACTATGAATAACAAAATGTAAGCCTTTGCAATTGTGTCCGATAGAAGATTTGACGGAAGAGTAGTAACACAACAACTTGAATATTCAAGCTCAGGGGACATGAAAAATGGCAATGAAAACAAGGCTTAGAATAATGAATTTCTTTCAGTTTTTCATTTGGGGATCATGGCTTGTTACGCTAGGCTCGTATATGATCAATACATTGCATTTTACGGGCGCACAAGTTGGGATTGTTTATAGCTCAAAAGGATTAGCCGCGATCATCATGCCTAGTCTCGCAGGCATTATTGCGGATCGTTGGATTAAAGCCAATAGATTATATGGAATATTCCATACGCTTGGCGCAATTTGTTTATTTATTGCTGCACAAGTTTCAGATCCGACGCTTATGTTCTGGGTGATATTTTTTAACGCATTGGTGTATATGCCTACCACAGCTTTGACGAATGTTATTTCTTACGTTGCTTTGGAGAAAGCAGGACTTGATACAGTTAAGGATTTTCCGCCGGTTCGCGTGTTTGGAACAATCGGGTTCATTGTTGCCATGTGGGTGGTTAGCCTTAGCGGATTTGAGTTAAGTAACATTCAGTTATATATAGCCGCGAGTATCTCACTCTTGTTAGCCCTATACTCACTTACGCTGCCTGATTGCCCGACCTCTAACGATAAGAGAGAAAAGTCATGGATTAGTCTTTTAGGGTTAGATGCCTTTGTACTGTTCAAACAGAAAAGAATGGTTATATTCTTTCTTTTCTCAACACTTCTAGGTGTTGCCTTGCAAATAACCAATACATTTGGTAATCCGTTTTTGCATGATTTTGGACTGAATCCTGAATTTAAAGATAGCCTGGTCGTACAGTATCCATCTATCTTATTATCGGTATCACAGATTGCTGAGGTGTGTTTTATCCTTGCCATCCCATTCTTTTTACGTAACTTTGGAATTAAAAAGGTTATGCTCATTAGTATGGTGGCTTGGACATTACGTTTTTTATTTTTCGCATATGGTAACCCATCTGGTGTAGGATTCACTTTCCTTCTGTTATCCATGATTGTGTACGGCTGTGCATTTGATTTCTTTAACGTCTCTGGAGCCATTTTTGTAGAAAAAGAAGTCGATCCTCGTATTCGCGCAAGTGCGCAAGGCTTATTTTTAGCCATGGTTGATGGAATCGGAGCGTATGTAGGCGCCATCGCAAGTGGAAAGGTTGTAGACTATTTCACGGTGGAGGGTGTGAAAGATTGGCAAAGTATTTGGCTAACCTTTGGAGCATATACACTCGTACTTGCAATTATTTTTGCTGTAAGCTTCAAGTATAAACATGATCCAAATGCTATGAAAGATGTATCTACAGGCCATTGAAATCAATAACAAAAGAAGCAGAAGCCTTGACTCATTAGAAACACTGATGAATCAAGGCTTTTTTACTTTGTATAGTAATGAATCGTAAAGAATGGTGTTTTGAGCGAAAAGTTACTGAATCGAAATTATACACAATGATACGTCCATTTTACTGTCCAATTAAGTGTAGCCGATTCAGACAAGCAAAAAACCTTCGTTCTATATAGCACGGAATTCCCTTTCATACCATAAGATTGGGATAAAGCAGCAGTTGTATATTGAGTATAAAAGGGATATAATTTAGATATCAAATATTTAGATGTCTAAATAATATGTCTGAATATATAAGATTTGAGCAGATTGATAATGATTAAAAGGAGATATCAACATGAATAGACTGGCAGGTAAAGTTGCTATTATCACAGGCGGAGGATCAGGGATAGGAGAACGAATGGTTGACCTCTTCAGTGAGGAGGGAGCTATAGTTATTGCTGCTGACATCAATGATCAAGCTCTTGAACGGGCTAGTAAGAAAACGAATGTGTACGGAATGAAACTGGATGTTTCTTCTGACGAGGATTGGAAGGCTCTTTCCGCAGAAGTAAACATTAAATTCGGTAAAATTGACATTCTAGTTAACAATGCAGGAATAACATCTGAAAAAGGATACCAGGATATCGACCTAAATGACTGGCATAAACTGATGACGATTAACGGGTATGGTCCGTTTGCAGGTATTAAGCATGTAGCCCCGTATATGGTTGCCCAAAAATGCGGCGCTATTATTAATATTTCTTCTTACACCGCTCAAATTGGTCAGGGATTTAACCATTATTCCGCTTCAAAAGGTGCTGTACGTGCTTTATCGAAGGCTGCGGCAACAACGTTCGGACGGGTTGGAGTCCGTGTAAATACGCTTTTTCCGGGCATTATTGAGACACCAATGACTGAAGCGCTCAGCACATCCAGGGAAATGCTTACCCACTTAATTCAAGCGACTCCATTGCAGCGACTTGGTCGACCTGACGATGTAGCTAACGCTGCCTTGTTTTTGGCTTCGGAC
This sequence comes from Paenibacillus sp. ALE2, assembly GCF_054113385.1. Lineage (NCBI taxonomy): Bacteria > Bacillati > Bacillota > Bacilli > Caryophanales > Paenibacillaceae > Paenibacillus > Paenibacillus sp. ALE2. The sequence continues at coordinate 855,726 of NZ_CM134213.1, read as the reverse complement.
GAATCTTCATACATTACGGGATCGGAGCTTGTGATTGACGGTGGTTTTTCTGCCCAATAACATTACGATTCACTTTACTGTGGGGAATGGATATCTGACCTTCTTTCAGTAAAGAATGACTTTTATACAAGCCCCCTATACAATATAGGGGGCTGTTATTTCATTTGAGAAAGCAGGTTAAGGAGTGTTAATGAAAGAACAAAATATATTTACGTTGATTCATGCTATGGACCAGGTTACAAACAACCTATTAATTAGATGGAATAAAATGTTTAATGAGAATCTAGGGATATCACATATCCTTATTCTTTCGTATCTAAATAGTTACGGAAAGTGCCGTCCTTCTGACCTGGCCAGGTTATTGGGGCTAACTCCTCCGACATTAACCCATCTATCTGGAAAGCTTGTAAAAAAGGAGTTGGCTGTACGAGTGGCGGATGAGGAGGACCGGCGGATTGTGTACCTGCAAATAACTGACGCTGGTGTCGGAATGCTAAATAAAGCACAGGAAGAAGGACGAAAGCTTAGAAGAGAACTATTTGAAAATCTAACCGAAGAAGAAAGAGAGTCTTTATTGTCTGTTTATGAAAAACTAAATAAGGTAATGAGTGAGGATTGACACAGGTAATCATAAAAAAAGCCGCCATATTGGCGGCTTTTTTTATTGATACTTAGAACCGCTCCGACTTTAGGAAGCAGAGAGCGTACTGCGCTTATTCTTAGCGTTGGCGCGGTCGCGGCGGCTCAGCAGAAATCCGACCAGAGACGCTGTGGATTGTTGAAAAATCATCCCGAGTACAACGGGCAGCGCTACCGGAGCCGGGAAGTAGGTGATGGCAAGCACGGCCCCCGCGCTAATATTGCGCATGCCACCGTTGAAGACAAGCGCTGTACGGTCTGCATTATTCCATCGCATCAGCCCAGATATGAGATAACCAATCGCATATCCAGTGGAGGCAAGGATAATGATGGAGAGGCATACTCCGACAAGTTTGAGATTAAAATCGACCAGATAAGGTGCGATGACAGATCCGTTAATCATGACGACCAGAGCCATAGCCAGCTTGGAGAATGGACCGAGCCGAGGTCCCCATACCTGCTTAATCTTTCCTTTGGTCCATTCGTTCAACACCATGCCAATTAATGAAGGAACGACAATCATCCAGAACAGGCTCTGCATCATTGCCCAGGTGTCGAGTTGGACATTCGCTCCGATCAGCAGGGACATAATGCCGGGCACAGCGAACGGGGCCAAAATTGTATCAATTAGAATGATCGCCAATGTCAGCGCTGTATTGCCTTTATAAATATTGACCCATACGAAGCTGGAGATGCCCGTTGGGATAGCCGCACCAAGAATCAGTCCAGTAATTGTATAAGGATCGTCACTAAAAGCCAGATGCCCAAGCAGCATGGCGAGAAGCGGCATGGCGAGATGAAGAATAAACAGACAGGCGATCAGCGGACCAGGATGCTTGATCACATGGATAAAATCCTTGAACCCCATACCGATGCTGCCCGCAAAGGTCATGAATGCAAACAGCCAGGGAGAAAGCTCAGTATACTGGGACAACGGCGTACCGATCAGGACGCCAATTAGAATGCTGATGGGTGTGATTAGCGGCATAGCTGCATTGAGTCTTCGATTCAACGTTAGGAGCATACAAAACTTCCTTTTTTGTACTTAAGTATAGACCTTGCTCCTTGGTCCGTAAATGATCCGTGTAGGGGGAACTCATCCATGAATTAGCCCTTTAAATTACTTCGGTACGCCAGAGGAGAGCAGCCCATTACTTTTTTGAATAGCCTGGAGAAGTAATAAGGGTCCCTAAAACCGAGTTGTATGCTAATTTCTTTAATAGAAGCATTCGTTAAATCCAAAAGCTGACTGGCTCTTTGAATTTTCATTCTTAAATAGTAATCGACAGGAGAATACCCGGTGGATTGCTTGAATATTAGGTTTAAATGCTGCTTGGATACCTGAACATGTCGGCTAAGCTCATCAAGCGAAACGGTGGATTCCAATTGTTCGCCCATATAACGTGTGGCCTTATCGACATAGCTCTGGTACGTGCTGTCCTCCTTGCGAGAGGCAACGGATACAACAAAACTCAGTAGATAACGGATAGTTTGCGACACTTGAACTAAATGTATCATGGAGTAGGATTTGTTCAATAAAAGGTCATAACACTGATGAAATAGCTCTAGCAGTTTGATTTCATCACTGGCGGCCATCGAAATATACATTTTAAACGGCTCAAACAACGCCATAAAATCATCCATTTGGTCCCCTTTAAGATGAAACCAGTAAATTGTCCATGGATCTTCATCGTCAGCCCCATAAGCATGTGGAATGTCCCTAGGAATGTAAGCAAAACTTCGCTCTTTCAGGACAATGGTTTGGCTATCCTTGGTTCGTATCCAGCCCCTTCCACTCGCACAGTAAATGAATATATGAGAGTCACAGCCGTGTGTTCTTTCACGAAAATGATGACGGGCATGGCTGAAGCAGCCTATATCCGTAATATATACATTTTTTGTTAGCGGGTTTATTTTTAATTTATTCGGCATATAGGGTGGAAGGACATATACTTTTTTACGCTCAAATCCATCGGCTTTCTTATTCATAGTCTACTTTTCTCCTAGCCATAGGCGGCTCTAGTGATGAAATACGTATATAGTCCATCATAAACAGTGGATTGTCAATTGTCTGTGATACCGCTTACTTATAAGCTTTGATATAAGAGCGACTATGAGGGAGCGATGAATGGAGCATGAAGGTAACTGGACAGATTGAACAGGCTGTAGAAGCATTGTGGAAGGCTTGTGAATTAAGGAGCATTGAACCCTATGGACTAGGGCTTGGGGGGAGATCGAATGAGTAATCTGATGAGAAATGTACTGCGTAAATTGACGATCACGATGTGGGACTTCTCTTGGTATACCATGACACAGGAGGGGGAGCCCTACAGCGACCTGGCAGCTCGTTTTCAGGAAGCGGTCGAAAGAGGCTACAATACGATCCGAATATGCGCTATGCCCTTCATGTTGTTTACGGTGGATGGCAAACGCCCCGGGCCATTGGAGTTTGCGAGTCTTGGAAAAGTGGGCCAGCGTACGCGCTGGTATAACTGTCGCGGCGGTGCAGTGCTGGATGGGCATGCTCATTTGCTCGAACTGTTTAGACAGGCCAAGGCTCATAATTGTTACATTATATTATCCTCTTGGGAATATCAGCAGAGTCCGACCTTCCTGGCTCATGCCGAGCTTAGAGATGAATTAGCTGCGATCCCACCTAAGGAAAGATTCATGACGATTGCAAAATCAATGGATCAGTTGATTCGGTTTGTTACAGCAGAAGGCTATAGGGATCAGATTATCTATACAGAGCTGCATAACGAAGTGGAATTTGGGCAGCTAAACGCCGTCGGAACGTCTGAGGGCATAGCAGAAACGAACGTACCGGCAATGATTGAAGCAATGCAGCCTTACGTAGAAGAAGCAATTGAATATCTTCGCCAAAGCCATCCAGATATTATGATGACAGCCAGCTATACACTAAATGAAGCCTACCCTAAAGCTTACGTGGCGCGCAATATGCAGGTGGCCCATTTTCATCTTTATATTAAAGGGGTGCTGAATGAGCTTATGGAAGCGGCAGGGCTTGATAATGAGCTGGCGCCATTCCCCAATCCATTCGTCCAATCCCTATTGAGGGAAGATGCCCCTCCATTTGCAGAATGGGCTCTGCCTCCAGAGCAAAATTGGCGGATGGAAGGCAATCCTGTTGGCATGAGGCTTATTTATTTACACGACTGGGTAGATCCGGATCAATGGGATTTATTTTTGTACGATCGGTACGGAGATCATAAAATGGCCATGTTGCAGAAGGCCGACTCCCGGTTGGAAGAGATTCATGAATGGACCCGTCATTCCGGTATTCCAATTGTCATAGGAGAAGGTTACGTAGGCTTTACACCCCTGCATGCCCAATTTGAAGAAGGCCCAGTCGGTAAATATATAGCTGAATATGTGTTGCGAAAAGGAATGGCACTGGGGTTCTGGGGAATGACCCTCTGCTCCAACTGTGCGCCGCATCACCCATTCTGGAATGATATAGCCTGGCAGCGCAAGTGGAACCAATTTATTCTAAACTCAGATTAGAGTTTACTTCTTAGACAACCTATTGTCTCTGAGATAGCTAGAGTCATTCAATATGAACGAGTGAGGGGAGTGAACTTCATGAGAAACTATCGAATTACGGTCCGAGATGATCATAAGCATATTGTGAAAGGAAAGCCCAGACTTGGCGGCACCAATCCAAAGGGAGAACAAATCGGTTTCACCAACTATTTTATGGAGAAGGATGGAGAGCCTTTTTTCGGGATTTGTGGTGAATTTCATTATGCACGCTATGATGAACGCTGTTGGGAAGACGAAATTATTAAAATAAAAATGGGTGGCGTCAATATTATTGCTACTTATGTTTTTTGGAATCTACATGAAGAAGTCGATGGTATTTTTAATTGGAGTGGGAATAAGAACCTCCGCTATTTTATTGAGTTATGTGGCAAACATCAGCTATATGTCATTATCCGAATCGGACCCTTCAATCATGGCGAAATCCGAAACGGCGGTATACCGGATTGGCTATTTGGTCGCCCATTTGAGGTTCGTTCTAATGATGAGGGATATTTGTTTTATACGAGAAGAATGTATAACGAAATCGGCATTCAGGTTAAAGGGCTGTTATATGAGGAGGGTGGGCCGATCATCGGCACCCAAATCGAAAACGAGCATCATCATTCCTCTGCCCAGTGGGGATTGACTGTAGGAATTAATGATATGTGGTTAAACTCTGGGAGTGACGGTAATTCACATATGTTAAAACTTAAAGAAATAGCTCTAGAAGCGGGGATTGATACTCCGATCTATACATGCACAGGATGGGGAGGAGCGACAACGCCTGTTCCTGATATGCTGCCCTTATGGGGCGGATATGCCTACTGGCCGTGGATCTATTATGAAGAGGGACGGTTGGAGGGGAAGGATGAGCATCCTGCGACACCGGAATACATTTTCCGAGACAAGCATAATAACAAGATTCCGAAAAGCTACAATTTCGAGCCCCTATACGCCCCGGAAGACTATCCGTACGCTTGCTGCGAAATGGGTGGCGGTATGGTTCAGTTTTATAAATACCGGTTTGTCTTTCCCTATCGTAGTGTTCCAGCGATGACTGTCATGAAGGTTGCAGAAGGCTGTAACCTGATCGGATACTATATGTATCATGGGGGTTCCAATCCTCAAGGTAAGGTTAACCCGTTCACAAACGATATGGCTACACCTAAAATATCCTATGATTTCAATGCCATGATTGGAGAATTCGGTCAAATCAGGGAGTCATACCGAAGAACAAAGCTGCAGCATTATTTTCTTTCAACGTTCCAAAAGCAATTCTCTCTGACGAAGACTATTCTGCCAGAGGACACGTCCTCAATGGACCCTTATGATGTGGATACCTTACGATATGCGGTTCGCTCCAGTGCCGGGGCGGGGTACTTGTTTCTAAATAATTTTCAGGACCATGTTGAAAATTACGATCTGTGCAATTTCAATGTAAGCATTGAGCTGCCTGAGGAAACGATTGTAATCCCTAGTCAAGGTGAACTGACATTAGGACGGGATAGCTTCGCTATTTTGCCTTTTAACCTCAATTTGGATGGAATAAAGCTCAAATATGCAACATTACAGCTGATAACAAGGCTAGAAGAGGATGGAGAAATATATTATTTTTTCTTTGTACCGGACGGGATGAAAGGCACGTATGTATTGGAATCAAAAGATATCATCCGTGCCACAATTGACAAAGGTTCGATTGAGCAATTGGGTGAAAATACGATCATTCAGGTTGCTGAAGAGGAAGAGAGTCTCATCCGCCTGGTATCTGAAAGTGGCCAAAAAGTCGTCATCTATACGATGACTGATGAACAAAGCTTGGAGTTTTGGAAGGTCAATCTGCAAGGTCGGGACAGAGTTGTCTTGACAAGTACCAATTTACTTGTATCCGGAGCTGAGGTGAAGCTGGAATCAACAGATCAGGAGATTGTAACGCTGAGTGTATTCCCGGATTTTGACGACTCAATCACATCCATATCCGGTGGAGAGTTGCTTGCAACAACAGCAAGTGAATTATTTACAACGTATCGGTTCAGAGTTCCTAAGAAGGAAATACACTTTCATCTGAAAAGGGTGAATCATGATAAATTCGTCCTTGATTTTGAAACAAATGCCCTTGATGGGGTCAAGGAGGCTCTGCTGCGTATTGATTATACGGGAGATATCGGTTATGCATTTATTGATGGTGAACTGATTCACGATAATTTCTGCAACCATACGACCTGGGAAATAGGTTTGAAGTCATTTGAACATCGGCTTATCGAGCGAGGGATGTACGTATATGTTTCTCCAATTCGAAAGGGCAAGGTTCTTAATAGCAATACGACCATGGCTGGCTGGAAAGAGACAACGGAGGAACGAATTGCGGACATTGGCACGGTCAGCATTGTGCCTGTGTATGAAATCCAAATCACCGTATAACAGGGTAAGATCAAGACGCTCAGCGAGTACTTTTAATACGAAGTGTAAAAATGTAATAGCTCATGGTGGTTCAGCCATGAGTCTATTACATTTATTTTCCTATAGCACTTTTTAGTAGATACCGGCTTTTTTCGATGTTTCTTTGATGCCGTTGGTTCCTTCTACCACGGTGCGGCCCCAATCGGTCAGATTGCCATTAGGTCCTGTTACAAGATCAAGATAAGAAAGGTTGGAGCTATTGCCGTACCAGGACCAAGCTAACCAGCCAATACCTTTGGATTGGCCGTATCTCATGATTTCTGTTTCGTCGACGTCTGCTCCCTGGTGGTAACCGCCAAATTCACCAATAATCAGAGGGAGTCCTTGATTCAGAACGTTATCAATATTGGTTCGAACAGTTGGAACATCTTTACCAGCGAACTCATACATATGGATGGAGAATACCGTATTCTTCAAAGAATCAGCTGCAAATACAGATTTACCGAAATCATTGATAGATTGAGGATATTGTCCCCAACCAGCACAATCGACGATGAGCGTATTTTTGATACCTGCGTTTCTCAGCTTGGGAATCGCTTGCTTATACCCATCTGCCCAACCGCCTCCATTCCAGGAGCCATACCATTCGTTCGCAATGTTCACGATAACCCGATCTTCCTTGCCGATCAAGGCATCTTTTATACTAATCCAGTAATTCACAGCCGCATCCAAAGACGCATAATCGTCCTTACCCGTAGCGTCATGAACCTCAAGTACAGGAATCATTTTATAACTTGTGACTAGGGAGATAATATTTTTTACGGAATTTATGTCATCCTTGGTGTATTGGGTTCCGTTAGAAAGGACAATCCGGACTGTATTAGCACCTGTCTTGGCAATGGCTGGGATGGCAGTATAAAGATCGTTTTTGTACCAAGTGTGAGCATGATTGACGCCTCTCATAACGAACGGCTTGCCTGTAGAGTCATACAATTTGGTACCGCTTACATAAAACCCTGAAGCAGCTTGCGCCTTGGAGAAGAATCCCCCCAAACCAATCATGATAAGCAGACCAGCGAGTCCAGACAATAATGCTTTTCTTAACAATGCTTTCACTTTTATTCCTCCCTAAAATATATTATTCAACTTCCTGCTATGTAGAGGTGGAGTAGGTATGTCAGTATGTAAATAGCAGTAAGCTAAACACGATATAAAGCGCTTTCATTTTTAAGATAGTTATTTTTCGTTATTCTATCATTTGCGTGTTTGTTATTCAATTGATTTTTTTAGTTTATTTTTGTTTTCGGAATATTTATGTACGAATTTCTTGCTGTAATAGTGTTTTCAAAGGTTTTATTATGATTATTCTCTCTGAAATGACATGTTTTCTTGTTTTTTTATTGATGAGTTAGCTAAAAACAATAAAATAAAAACTAACTTTTTATTATAATAGATTTGTTTTATATAAATTACCTAACAATATGTTTGGGGAGTTATCGGGAGTCATGTGAGCACCAATGATATAGTCTATGCCCAGCTTCACCCCAGTATTAAATTGTTGTATGATATTCTCGTAATACTTTTAACAGAATAGATAGGGGCAAGAGATGAGAAAACCAATCATAGCAGTCGATATGGACGATACGATCTGTCATCTCGTCAAACGGGCTATATACCATAACAATAGTGAATTTCCCACTCATCCGCTTCGTTATGAAGAAATGTTCGATTGGAATACCGATCATCTACGTCATCCGAAAAGCACACATGATGTATTTTATGGACGACCGGGTTTGTTTGAGGAACTTGAACTGTATGACGAGTATGTCGTAGAAGAAATGGAGAAGCTTTGCAATGCTTTTGATGTCATTATTGTGACAGCGGCAGAACCGAAAACCGTCGTGGAGAAATGGAATTGGCTTCAAAGGCATATGCCATTCATTCCGATCGAGAACTTTTTTCCATGTAAACGAAAGAATCTGATTAACTATGACCTCCTGATTGATGATGGTCCCCACAATTTGGTGCCTGCACTGGAGGAGGGGAAGAAGGTGCTTTGTATTCCTCATCCATGGAATTTGATAGCAAGAGAGCAATATGAGTTCCCGGTCATGGCATCTTGGCAAGGAGCCAAAGAACGAATCGACTCTATTTTGGGAGTTCTGAAGTAAAAAATAGATGCTTTTGCAAAACAGCTAGTTCCCTCGGAGCTGGCTGTTTTGCGAGAAATAATAGGCTCCATAATAGAATAAAATGGTACAATGGATGCATATTCTTCATGGGGAGGGACACGTGTATGACCATAACTATGGGGCAGATGGTAATTTATCTGACAAAGGGAATAGACACACCCAATACAAGCGTAGATTTGCTTGACCCAAAATTTAGAGATATTGAAATCCAAGGAATTGTAACCGCTTTCTGCGCGTCACAATATGTGATAGAGCAAGCTATTTCGCTTGGTGCAAATTTTATTATTACACATGAAGGTATGTATTATAGCCATCACGAGATGCAGGAATGTTTACTTCATGATCCCGTCTATTTGCACAAATCTCGTCTGGTCGCCGATTCAGGCGTAGGGATTTATCGTTTTCATGACACTATACATCGTTACCAACCGGATGGAGTGATGGTTGGACTTCTACAGGCGCTTGACTGGCACCCTTATGTTGTGAAACAGCAGCCTTCTTCCTCCATTTTGGCTATTTCGACTATGAAAGTTAAAGAGATTGCTGAATATATAAAAGCCAAACTTGATATTCGTTATGTACGAGTTGCTGGCGAGGTTTCCATGCCGTGTGAACGAGTGGGAATCCTAGTCGGATATAGGGGAGGTGGTGAACTAGCCATCCCATTATTTTTACATGAAAATGTGGACCTGATCATTGCTGGTGAAGGGCCCGAATGGGAAACACCAGAATATGTGAAGGACGCTGTTTATCAAGGGCAAAATAAAGCACTTATTATGCTGGGACATGCTGAAAGTGAAGCACCTGGTATGAAGCATCTTGCTGATACACTTTCCGTCCAATTTCCAATGCTCCCCGTCTTCTTTGTTGAGGATCGTCCCGTATTCCAAATATTGTAGGCGAGAACATACCTAATGATGATCATCCCGCACTGTTGTTTTTATCCGTTCATCTACTTTATGAAATGGAGGCAAGATAATGGGAAGCAGAGTGATTATGCCGTTCAGAACGGGCTGGAAATTTATAGAAGAGAATTACACGGGCGCTGAGAAGACAGACTATAACGATGGGCATTGGCAGGACCTTCATATCCCTCATGATTGGAGTATTGAAAAATCCTTTGATCCACATATGCTGTATGGCGGCAATCAAGCTTATTTGCCCAGGTGGTCTGTTGGGTGGTACAGAAAGCATTTTAATGTGAAGCCCTCCTCTCCAAAACAGCGCGTATACATACAATTCGATGGCATTCACAGTAATAGTGAGGTTTGGCTCAATGGGCATTTTGTGGGCAAGCGGCCCTATGGGTATGTTAGCTTTCAATATGATTTGACTCCATATATTCGGTGGGACGAGGATAACGTAATTGCCGTCAAAGTGGACAATACGCTTCTTCCGCCTGACAGATGGTATTCGGGGGCCGGTATTTATCGTAATGTGTGGCTGATTTATACGGATTATCTTCACGTAACCGAATGGGGAACTACTATTACCACACCTGAAATTTCGCCAGATGAAGCCAAGGTGAGTGCCAGAATCAAGGTCAGGAATCACCATGAGCATGCCGTAGAGTGTACGATTAAGACTGAAATACTAGATTCACAGGGACAACTAAAAGGAAAAATTGAAAACCGAGTAGCTCTTGCGGGCTTTGAAACAGAGGAAATTGAGCAGAAAACGAGAGTTATAGAGCCAGAGTTATGGTCACCGGACAACCCAGTGCTCTATGAAGCCCAAACGACGATCTATTGCGACAATACTGAGGTGGATCGTTATCGTATCCCTTTTGGCATAAGAGAAGTGATCCTCGATTCTCAAAAAGGATTATTGCTAAATGGAAGCAGCTTGAAGCTGAAGGGAGTGTGCATTCACCATGATTTAGGCTGCCTAGGGGCTGCTTACCATGATACAGCCATGAAGAGAAGGCTGGAGAAGCTGAAGGAAATGGGCTGCAACTCAATCCGTTTTGCGCATAATCCTATGGCGCCCGAATTATTAGACTTATGTGACCATATGGGTTTCTTGGTGGTGGACGAGGCTTTTGACAAATGGAAATCTCTTTCCTATGAGCATATATATGATGAATGGTGGGCAAAGGATCTGGAGGCCATGCTTGTTAGAGACAGAAATCATCCTAGTGTTTTTATGTGGAGCGTTGGTAATGAAGTGGAGAACCAAGGTCAACCGTCCATGCTAAACATGTTGGAGCAGCTCGTTGCCTTTTGCCATGAAAAAGATCCAACCCGGCCTGTTACCTGCGCGCTTGAGCCGCATAATACACCGATCAGCTTGCGTGATGGTTCGATTGAGGCCAAGGTGGAGCATACCAAGCTGCTGGCCCAACGAGTGGATGTACTGGGGCTGAACTATCAGGAGCAGTGGTACGAGCACTATAGAGCGGCCATGCCGGATACGCTTATCCTTGGAACAGAGACGTTCCCATATTATCGGGGTAAAGATAACCGGGTTAAAGGTTATTTGCCCCTGAATCCCTGGTCTGATGTCGCTAATCATGATTATGTGATTGGTCAATTTGTTTGGAGTGGAATCGACTATTTGGGAGAAACAAGCTACCCCTCCAAAGGGTGGTCCTCCGGCCTGATTGACACGTGTGGGTTTCGCAAACCTGTATCTTATCTCCAGCAAAGTCTTTGGTCTGATCAGCCAGTTGTGCACATAGCCGTATTTAATGAGCATATGAAATCGGAGTATAATCCGACTTGGACAATGCACTGGAAATCGCCAGCTATGGAAGATCATTGGACATTTCCAGAATACGCAGGAAAACTGATACGGTTGGTTACTTTTACCAACTGCGAGAGCGTAGAATTGATCGTGAACGAGGAATCATACGGTGAGAGAAAGTTGGCTGATTACCCTAATCATTTAATCCTATGGGAGCTCCCCTATACACCAGGCAAAATTCGGGCTATAGGCCGCAATGGGAATCAGCAGGTTTGTGAACATGAACTGACTACCGCCGAGCTTCCTTATGCTCTAAAAATGGAGGCTGATCGGGCGACTCTACCTGCTGATGGGCATGAGATATCTCATGTGGAAGTAACCGTTATAGATCAACACGGGATCGTTGTACCTCACCGGGATTTTGATTTGAGCTTTGAGCTGCATGGTGATGGCCGCATCCTTGGAATAGACAATGGGGATCTCACCAGTGATGAACCTTTCAAGGGAAAAGGAAGACGAACACACAGAGGAAGGTGTCTTGTAATAGTACAATCCGGGGATGTAGCTGGTGAACTGTTGCTACAAGCCTCAGCAGATGGGGAATTACAGGGAGAAATCAGCTTGAAAGTGGAATAAAGGAGAAAATGAATTTTTGCCAGCTCTTGCAGCTGGCTTTTTTTGCGTGAAAACTGAATATATTTCAGAATTGACATGAAAAAAAGGAAGATTTATAATTTCGTTATTAATATTAAAGTAATTAATTGAATAGTTTAGTGAATGGGGTGTTTAATAGTGAACGAACGAGATTTCAAAGATGGGCTTTTCACCGAATACGCACGGATCGGAAAATGCTTGTCCAGCCCGAAAAGGTTGGAAATTCTTGATATTCTCATACAAGGACCCAAATCAGTTGAAGTTCTATCTAAAATGACTTCGATGTCCGTTGCCAATGTTTCTCAGCATCTACAAACTCTATATCAGGCTAAGTTGGTTCAATCCAAAAAGCAAGGAAACTTTGTCTATTATGAACTTTCTGACTCATCTGTTTTGCACTTTTTAAATTCATTGTATGACCTGTCTGAAAAGCAGTTAATTGAAGTTCAACACATTAAAGAGCAATTTTTGGGTCAATTCTCAGATGTTGAAGGAGTCACAATGGAAGAATTGGCAATGCGGATGGAAAAAGGGGAGGTCACACTTCTTGATGTACGGCCGCGAGATGAATATGAAACTGCTCATATACCGGGAGCTGTTTCCGTTCCAATTGAAGAATTAGCGGAGCAGTTATCTCTGTTGCCAGCCGACTCGAAGATTGTGGCTTATTGCAGAGGCCCGTATTGCTTAATGGCGGTTAGGGCTATTGAATTGTTGCAAGCTCATGGCTTCAAAGCTAGACACTTGGATAAGAGTGTTCACGATTGGAACGACTTTATTCTTAACGAAGTGACAGGATCATGAAGCTTGGAATGTTTTTCGTTCTGCAAATGTAGCTTGTCGAGTGGGCCGATAAGACCGTCGCTTTTTGATGGAAAAAATAGATAACTGTTCTGTAGGGAATCAGGGGAGGATGTTAGCCTTAATGAATTTGACGAATGCTTCGCAGAAGAAGCAAGCGCTTATCAATTCCTATGTGGAATCTTCAGATAAGCAAAGAAAACTGTATCGTCGTACGCTTATCACCGTTATTTTCTCTCAAATTTTTGGAGGCGCTGGACTGGCTGCCGGAGTAACCGTTGGTGCGTTGTTGGCGCAGGATATGCTGGGTACGGA
>NZ_CM134213.1:665000-837500 GCF_054113385.1 Paenibacillus sp. ALE2 | reverse complement strand
CGCTGGACTGCATTCAAGTGAGAATGCCGGTATGAGTAACGAAAAGATCTGTGAGAATCAGATCCGCCGAAAGCCTAAGGGTTCCTGAGGAAGGTTCGTCCGCTCAGGGTAAGTCGGGACCTAAGGCGAGGCCGATAGGCGTAGTCGAAGGACAACAGGTCGAAATTCCTGTACCACCGTAATCCGTGATGAGCGATGGGGTGACGCAGTAGGGTAGTGACGCGGACTGATGGATGTCCGTCTAAGCAGTGAGGCTGATGTGTAGGCAAATCCGCACATCGTAAGGCTGGGCTGTGATGGGGAGCGAAAATTATAGTAGCGAAGGTCATGATCTCAGACTGCCAAGAAAAGCCTCTAGCCAGGAGAAGGTGCCCGTACCGCAAACCGACACAGGTAGGCGAGAAGAGAATTCTAAGGCGCGCGGAAGAACTCTCGTTAAGGAACTCGGCAAAATGACCCCGTAACTTCGGGAGAAGGGGTGCCTCGGTAGGGTGAATAGCCCGAGGGGGCCGCAGTGAAAAGGCCCAAGCGACTGTTTAGCAAAAACACAGGTCTGTGCGAAGCCGCAAGGCGAAGTATACGGGCTGACGCCTGCCCGGTGCTGGAAGGTTAAGGGGAGTGGTAAGCTCGTAAGAGCGAAGCTATGAACCGAAGCCCCAGTAAACGGCGGCCGTAACTATAACGGTCCTAAGGTAGCGAAATTCCTTGTCAGGTAAATTCTGACCCGCACGAATGGCGTAACGACTTGGGCGCTGTCTCAACGAGAGATCCGGTGAAATTTTAATACCTGTGAAGATGCAGGTTACCCGCGACAAGACGGAAAGACCCCATGGAGCTTTACTGCAGCTTGATATTGAATTTGGGTACGATCTGTACAGGATAGGTGGGAGCCGTTGAATCTTGAGCGCCAGCTTGAGAGGAGGCATCCTTGGGATACCACCCTGATCGTATCTAGGTTCTAACTTGGTACCGTGATCCGGTACGAGGACAGTGTCAGGTGGGCAGTTTGACTGGGGCGGTCGCCTCCTAAAGAGTAACGGAGGCGCCCCAAGGTTCCCTCAGAATGGTTGGAAATCATTCGAAGAGTGCAAAGGCAGAAGGGAGCTTGACTGCGAGACCTACAAGTCGAGCAGGGACGAAAGTCGGGCTTAGTGATCCGGTGGTACCGCATGGAAGGGCCATCGCTCAACGGATAAAAGCTACCCTGGGGATAACAGGCTTATCTCCCCCAAGAGTCCACATCGACGGGGAGGTTTGGCACCTCGATGTCGGCTCATCGCATCCTGGGGCTGAAGTAGGTCCCAAGGGTTGGGCTGTTCGCCCATTAAAGCGGTACGCGAGCTGGGTTCAGAACGTCGTGAGACAGTTCGGTCCCTATCTGTCGTGGGCGTAGGAAATTTGAGAGGAGCTGTCCTTAGTACGAGAGGACCGGGATGGACGTACCGCTGGTGTACCAGTTGTTCCGCCAGGAGCACCGCTGGGTAGCTATGTACGGAAGGGATAAGCGCTGAAAGCATCTAAGCGTGAAGCCCCCCTCAAGATGAGATTTCCCAGTATGTAAGACCCCTTGAAGACGACGAGGTAGATAGGTTGGGGGTGGAAGTGCAGTAATGCATGGAGCTGACCAATACTAATCGGTCGAGGGCTTATCCTAAAGATAAGACGCAATGAAGTTTCGGATCCAGTTTTCAGGGTGTAAGCATTGCATCGTATAAGTTCGAGTAGCTTATATGAGGCAAGCGAACACACAGCATTTGGCGATGCTGATTCCTGAAAAAGAATTTGCGAGGCAAATTCATGTTTGGTGGCGATAGCGGAGGGGTTCCACACGTACCCATCCCGAACACGACCGTTAAGCCCTCCAGCGCCGATGGTACTTGGACCGCAGGGTCCTGGGAGAGTAGGACGTTGCCAAGCAAGAAAAAAAGGCACATTCCATTATGGGGTGTGTATTTTTTTGGAATTAAACCGATCTTAGAAATGCGATTTCATTTACGCACTTTTTTATGAAAAAAACAGTAAGATATTCATGTGCCACTACTCCTGTGCTTACTTAACCATTTACTTCTACTTTTCCAGTAAGTATAGAAGTGTAAACCAGCAATTACATGCGTGCTTTATAAGAAAAACGACCAAGAGAAGTACCTTCCTTGGTCGTTTTTCTATACTTGTTATTTCCTTGTGTTATCAACCATTCTCTGAAGCACACTCTCAAAGATATGAAGATCGTCCTGAGAGATCCCAGCAATGGTGTCTTGCTTAAACTTCTCAGCAATCGGCAGAAGCTTAAGGCAAACCTGCGTACCAAGATCGGATAATTGAATTTGTTTCATTCGTTTGTCTGCATCATCAATACTGCGAAGTAAATATCCTTCGGCTTCTAGTTTTTGTAGCAGCCGCACTACACTTGGCTCCTTAATCGACAATTCTTCTGCGAGTTCCCGTTGAGTCATGGATTTGTGTGTATTGATATAGTACATCGCAATCCATTGACTCCTAGTAATGTTATAAGGTCGAAATTCTTTCTCCAAGGCTTCCGAAAAGATTTTTCCACTACGATTGGTAATAAAAGCAAGACAATCCTCTAAGTTAAACATGGCCACACCAACCCATTCAACTGAACTATATTTCTTATACATCAACTTAAGTATAACAGACCTTTGTACTTTTCATCATATCAGATACTAACAACTAAAAAAATTACTTAGCTAACTATTGATTTTCGAAACTAAGAGTGCTACAATTTCCCTGAACAAAGTTATTTATTTCACAAAGTAAACGGGAGGTTATATTTATGTTAACTACATTTAAAGCTACTGCAAAAAAACTACCTGAAGGGTTGCAAGTGGAAGCTCAATCCAGAGGGTTCAAAATTGTGATGGATGAGCCTGAAGATTTTGGTGGAACCGACAAAGCGATGAATCCGGTTGAAGCACTGCTGTGTGCGCTTGGTGCATGTCAGTCGATCGTTGTTGCTGCTTTTGCCGAAGGCTTTGGTTTCTCATATGAAGAATTCCATGTAGAGCTGGAAGGAGATTTGGACCCGGATGGGTTCATGGGGTTAGCGGATGTTCGATGTGGATTTCAGGAAATACGTTTTGCCATGCACTTTAAAACGACAGAGAGCCAAGAAAAAGCAGAAGCTTTTGCAGCGTTTGTCGAAAAGACTTGTCCGGTTGGGGATTGTTTGGCTAATGGGGTTAAATTGGTACAAGCAGGCGTAGTCAGACATTAAATTTTTCGCTAAAAGGGCTCAAGGAATTCTCTTTTGGTCGTGAAGGAGTTTGAGAATTATGGAAGTTAAAATGTCAATGATCCCTGGAGGAAAAAAAGGGAAAGCTAGCAAAAATCACGTCCAGCTCGGACAGAACGTTTCCATTGGGGATGTACTTCTTGAGGTTGAGACAGGCAAAGGTGTTCGAGAAATTACAGCAGATGTCGAAGGAAGTATTAGTAAAATCCACTTTGAAGAAGGCGACGAAGTATCCTCTAATCAGGTCTTATTTACAATTGAAGCTGCTATCGAAGAGGGGACGTCTACAGTAGCATCACAGGCTATCAAGGTGGAACAACCTATAGTGGATAAGAACGTGGATTTGCTAATTATTGGAGCCGGACCTGGAGGGTATGTGGCAGCGATTTATGCCGCTAAAAAAGGAATAAAGGTGGCCTTGGTGGAAAAAGAGGAATTGGGTGGCACCTGTCTTAATGTAGGTTGTATTCCAACTAAATCCCTGGTGAAGTCTTCTGAGATTTGTCACCATATCAAGGAATCGTCTTTGTTTGGTATTCATGCGGGAACAGATCTTCAAGTCGATATGAAACAAGTCATTCGTCGTAAAGATGAGATCAAAGGAAAGTTGATTTCGGGTATTGATTATTTAATGGAAAAAAATAATATTGAAATTATTCGCGGTCAAGCTGCCTTTTTATCTGCCACACAAGTAAGCGTCAAAGGACAACGACATTACCAGGTTACAGCAAAAGATATCATTATTGCGACAGGCTCCAAAATTACCAAAGTGAATATTCCCGGCATCAATCTTCCTTTTGTAATGAATAGCACCGATGCCCTTGCCTCTACTGAACTACCAAAAAGTATTACGATTATTGGCGGTGGTGTGATTGGTATGGAGTTTGCCTTCATTTATCGTAATTTCGGCGTAGAGGTTCACGTGGTAGAATTTATGGATCGTTTGTTGACCATGGTTGACAGTGATATTTCAGAAGAAATTAAACATTCGGCAGAAAATGCTGGGATTCATATCCATACCCAATCCAAGGTATCTAAAATCCAACAAGCGGACGATGGACAGGCTATTGTCACCTATGAAAACAAACAAGGTGAGCATTTGTTAGTTAGCGAGAAAGTGCTTGTTGCAATCGGACGTGAGCCCAATTTGGACGGACTGGATATTGAACAAGCGGGTATCCAGCGCAATGAGCGTGGGAAAGGCATTGCTGTTAACGAATATATGCGTACAAACGTCGAACATATCTATGCGATTGGTGATGTGACGGATATTATGCAGCTTGCCCATGTCGCCTCCCATCAGGGGATCACGGCTATTGATGCCATCATGGGTGGATCGGAAGGTATGCACTATGCTGCCATTCCCAATGTCATCTTCACTTCACCCGAAATCGCAAGTGTTGGTATATTAGAGGATCAATGCAAGCAAGAGGGAATGGATTTCCGTGTAAGCAAAGTTTCGTTCTCCAGCAATGGGAAAGCATTAACGATGAATGAATCGGAAGGCTTTATTAAATTGATAAAGGATAATGTGTCACAAAAAATTGTGGGTGGATCGATCATTGGTCCAGATGCATCATCTTTAATCAGTAGCCTGACATTGGCGATTGCCAATGAACTGACGGAGCAGCAAATCATGCAAACCGTTTTTGCTCATCCAACGACAGGAGAAGTGATTCACGAAGCCGCGTTTGGCCTTAGCATTGGAGCGCTCCATCAAGCGTAATATCAAAAATAAAAGGAATACTTCTAGTCTGAGTAAGCGGACAAGGAAGCATTCCTTTTTTATTATTGGATGTTCATGTAAGGTACATATACGAAACTGGTCATCATAATGCTTTTGGGGAGAAAGCGAAGAGGATTGACGAAGGAAGAGAACTGTACAGATCCATTATTGTAGGAACTGGCCCTGGGGGATGGAGAAAAAGCTTGTAATGATGAAGCACTAAAAACTGGAGGCCGTTGCCCTCAGCTTATCATACTGCCCAGGTATTTTTGACAAAAAAGTGCTGGATGCGATCCGAATAATATATTATAATACTACTTATTAAAAGATTTATAAAAAGTCTTGCTAAGGAGCTCATTGATGACAGGAGAACCCTCCATGAATCCTAGGATAGTTCGTAATATTTTATTTTTGTTATTCGCTCTACCGGGTGTAGCTTTTGCTTCCTGGGTGTCCCGCACGCCTGTCATACGGGATATTTTGCATGTCTCGACTGCCGAAATGGGGATTATTATTTTTGGATTAGCCGCGGGTTCCTTATTGGGATTACTTAGTGCGGGCAATGTTATTTCTCGTATAGGTGGACGGTCGGTCATTCTGGGAAGTGCGCTTTTGATTGTGATTGGTTTTGTCATTGTAGGGTTGGGAACTGCATTTTCGCTCACGAGCATCGTGTTTGTTGGTTTGGTCATCTTTGGTGGTGGCTATGGCACAGCAGAAGTAGCTCTTAACGTCGAAGGTTCTGCGGTAGAAAATCAGTTGAATAAAACGCTCTTGCCCGCCTTTCACGGTTCGTTTAGTTTGGGGACCCTTGTAGGGGCTGTCATCGGTTCTGGAGCAGCTGCACTACACATACCTGTTGTAATTCATTTTGGAGCTATGGCTGCCATGATTGCCACGGTAACTTTGTATTTGTATCGTTATTTGCCCCACGATACAGGTAAAGAAAAGGTTATTTCTACGCACAAGGTTGGATCTAATATCAAGGTTCAGCTTGCTGTCTGGAAAGAAAGGCGAATCCTACTGATTGGTATCATCGTGCTCGGGATGGCGTTTGCAGAAGGGGCCGCGAATGACTGGCTGCCGCTAACGATGGTAGATGGTTATGGCGTGGACTCCTTAACAGGCTCCTATATGTATGGTTTATTTGTGGCAGCGATGACCATTGGACGTTTCACGGGTGGATTTATACTGGATAAATACGGCCGCGTCCCCGTGTTGAAAGGAAGTGCTGTCCTGGCTGCTGTGGGTATTACTCTAGTGATCTGGGGGCAGCATGATCTCTTAGCTGGATTGGGTATCTTGCTGTGGGGGCTTGGAGCTTCACTTGGTTTTCCTGTCGGCCTGTCAGCTGCAGGAGATGACCCTCGTGGTTCAGCTATCCGGGTAGGAGCCGTAGCCACAATTGGTTATATTGCCTTTCTAGTGGGTCCTCCGGGATTAGGGCTTATAGGTGAACAGGTGGGTCTCCTGCATGCCTTAATTGTAGTGCTTATTGGCGTTATGGTGGCTGGTTTGATATCGGGTGCTGCCCAGCCTGTGGCGATGAGAGAAAAAAAATGAATTAAAATATAAAGGAGATTGTTACATGTCTATGAAAACGGAAAAACAAAAGATGCTGGATGGGGAGCTGTATGTAGCTGTTGATCCTCAATTAACAAGTGAAAGAGAGTATGCGAGAAGATGTGTACGTCTCTTTAATCAGACGACGGAGGCGGATAGCGATTATCGTGAAAAGTTACTTAAGGAGCTTTTCGGATCAACGGGCGAAAATATAAACATGGAACCCAACATACGCTGTGACTACGGATACAACATCCATGTTGGGGAAAATTTCTATGCCAACTTCGACTGTACTATTTTGGATGTTTGTGAGGTGCGTATTGGAGATAATTGTTTTTTGGCCCCAGGAGTGCATATTTACACAGCGACTCATCCCATTGATCCATTTGAAAGAATCGCTGGGGCAGAGTATGGAAAGCCTGTAACGATTGGTAACAATGTATGGATCGGCGGTAGAGCTGTTATTAATCCCGGTATTACGATAGGCGATAATGTCGTAGTGGCATCAGGAGCAATAGTAACCAAGGATGTTCCAGATAATGTAGTTGTAGCTGGAAATCCAGCACGAATAATTAAGCAAATTGAAATCTCCTAAACACTATACAGGTCTAATCATTTAATATTTGTACCGATGATCCTATTAAAAGAGCTCCTTATTTTAATAGGATCATTTAATTTAAGGGCTTTTACATGTATGCTCTTTAAGAATTGAACTATACAGAGTAATAAATGATCATATTCATGCGTACCAGTGTTTCTCTCGAATTATAGTATATATGTGGACGGTCTGCTTTAAAGCGGATCGAATCTCCAGCTTTCACCGTGTACATTTCTTCGCTAACTTTTACCACCATTTCACCCTCAAATACGGTAATAAATTCTTCAGTACCCTCACGGTGTGGGGCAGAACTCAGTTCCCCACCTGGTTCAATCTCTACGGTATAGACCTCAAAATTTCTATTTCCTTCATAGGGGAAAAACGGATACAAGCGATAGTGATTGCTTTCTTCAAGCACTTGTACTTTGCTTTTAGGAACGACTATGGCATCGGCAGGCGGTTCGCTAATCAGAGCAGTGAATGATATTTTCAGACCGTTCGCAATTTTCCATACCGTTGTAATCGAAGGATTAGATTCTCCGCGTTCAATCTGGCCGAGCATCGTTTTACTGATCCCCGTCAGGCCAGCTAATTTATCTAAACTCAATTTTCTTTCATTTCTTAGATGTTTTAGATTTTTACTTAAAATCAAATTAATATTCTCCATCATTTCTTCGCCCCTCTTGTGCTATATAAAGAACATGATGTACAATCATGAAGTACAAATGTGCGTTTCAACGCACATTTTATTCAATTATAACACACTGGAGTTGATTGTTGCATGCCGTTTATTCCATTTTTATCTTATGTACTGGTTACTAGCTTTACGCCAGGCCCCAACAATATTATGTCATTGGACAGTGCCAGGCGGTTAGGTTTGAAGAGAGCTTTTCCATTCTTACTGGGAATAACAGCAGGCTGTTTCGCTATTATGCTGTTAGCCTGCTATTTTAATCTAGCTTTATATCATTTCTTGCCTCGGGTTAAAATCTGGATGAATGTTCTTGGTAGTCTGTACATGCTTTACCTGGCAGTAAAAATAGCAAAGAGCAAATCTACTTCGGAGGATAATGACCACAATGAAGGATATTCCTTCAAATCGGGACTGCTGCTGCAATTTATCAATTTAAAAATCATTTTGTATGGTATTACGGTCATTTCAACGTTTGTAATGCCGTATGATGTGTCATATATGACAATGATAACGATCTCGTTAATCCTGACCTGTATTGGTTTTGTAGCTGTCATGTGCTGGGCGATTTTCGGCGCCATGTTTCAACGCTTTTTGAATAAATATGAGCGCTCCTTCAATATCATAATGGCCTTATTGCTCCTTTATAGCGCACTATCTATATGGATTTAAATAAATACCGTATTCATGATTTAAAAGATGGGTTCCTGACTTATAAGCAGGAGCCTTTTTCGTGTGAAATAGAGTTTATTGAAAGAGTCATGAAATACAATCGGACAGAATGGATGAGTTTCCTGATCATTTAGCAGTAAAACGGGTATTACCTTAATACATAAAGTATATTGACAACTTGTATATACATGATTTAATCTTGTATATACAAGAAGTTGAAAGCGTTATATTAAATTCTTTTACGCTACTTCATTTCGTAAGAAAGGAATGAGCATGAGTGGAAGCAATGAACAAGGCTTTAATTCCTCAAGATCAAGACTGGTGGCGCAAATCGGTCGTCTATCAGGTTTATCCCAAAAGCTTTAACGATACGACGGGCAAAGGAACCGGTGATATAAGAGGTCTGACACAAAAGCTGGATTATCTGCAAGGACTGGGTGTTGATATTATCTGGTTGCAGCCTGTATATGTCTCGCCACAGCGCGATAACGGGTATGATGTAGCCGATTATTGCCGGATTAATCCTGATTATGGAACAATGCAAGATTTTGAAGAATTGAGTCAGGAAATTCGGGCGCGTGGGATGCACTTGATGATCGACATCGTGGTTAACCATTCTTCCACAGAACATGTCTGGTTTCAGCAGGCGCGGCTTTCTAAGGATAATGAGTACAGGGATTATTATATCTGGCGTGACCCAGCACCCGATGGAGGACCTCCGAACAACTGGATTTCCAAGTTTGGTGGACCGGCTTGGCAGTATGACGAGGCGACAAACCAATACTTCTTGACACTGTTTGATAAGACGCAGGCGGATTTAAACTGGGAAAATCCCAAAGTTCGCCAAGAAGTTATTAATGTGCTGGAGTTTTGGGCTGAGAAGGGAGTTAGTGGCTTCCGACTTGATGTCATTAATTTGATCTCCAAGGATCGGCAATTCTCGGACGATGATGGAAGCACGGCTCCTGGGGACGGGCGTAAGTATTATACGGATGGTCCGCATGTGCATGAATACCTTCATGAATTACATGAGAAAGTATTCTCAACATATAACAGCGTCACTGTAGGGGAGATGTCCTCCACCTCACTGGATCATTGTATCCGTTATTCCAATCCAGAGAGAAAAGAATTATCTATGACCTTTAATTTTCATCATTTGAAGGTGGATTATCCTAATGGGCAAAAGTGGGAACTCATGCCTTATGATTTTGAAATGCTGAAAAGGCTATTTTCGGATTGGCAGATTGGCATGCAACAGGGTGGCGGCTGGAGTGCATTGTTTTTTAACAATCATGATCAGCCAAGAGCGATCTCTCGCTTTTTGGATGATGGTGAATACCATGTGGAAAGCGCCAAGCTACTGGCCACCACGCTACATGGACTTCAGGGAACACCTTATATATTTCAAGGTGAAGAGATTGGAATGCCCAATCCGCAGTGGTCAGATATTGAAGAGTTTCGGGATGTTGAATCGCTGAATATGTATCGTATCTTGCAGGAGCAAGGCAAAAGCGCAGAGGAAGCGTTGGATATCATTCGAGAGCGGTCCCGTGATAATTCGAGGACACCCATGCAGTGGGATAATACTCGCAATGCAGGTTTCACTACAGGCACGCCTTGGATTAAGGTAGATGAACGATATCCACATATCAACGTTCAGTCCCAGTTAGAGGACCCGAACTCGATCTATAATCATTATCGAAAGCTGATTCATCTGCGTAAGACGGTACAGGTCATCACCGATGGGGATTATCAACGCTTGGATGAAGCCCACCCTCAGGTCTATGCCTATCAACGCAACAATGAACAGGAGACTTTGGTCGTCATCTCTAATTTTAGCGGGCAGGATGTACAGTTCCGTATACCGGATTCATTTTATTCATCATTAGATAATCAAGCCGGGGTTGCGGCTGGGCTTTTAATCGGTAATACCCAGCACGCTCCGCAGCTAAATCAGGTGGTCTCTTTGACTCCGTATGCTTCCTATATGTGGATTGTTCGTTAACCTTAGTGAATAGTATGGAAACATCTAGTAGTACCCCGGTAGTACATTTATTTTTAAGCCGGGGTGCTGCTTTAAAAATGAGCAAACGTCGAGGGAGTGGACTAGATGGCGATTGAAAGAGCACAGGTGGAAGACATTATAAAAGCCGTTGGTGGTAAAGACAACATAGAGGCCTCTACGCATTGCGTAACTCGTCTGCGATTTGCCCTTTATGATGATAAGCTGGTCGATAAAGAAGCACTCGAACAAAATGATCTGGTCAAAGGCCAATTTTCTTCACAAGGACAGTATCAGGTCGTGATTGGTCCAGGTCTGGTGGATAAGGTATATGACGAAATGATCTCCATTACAGGAGGCAGTCGGGCTTCTAAGGACGATGTTAAAAACGCCGCTAGTAAAAAACAAAACCCGATTCAGCGTGCCATCAAGACACTGGCAGATATTTTCATTCCCATTTTGCCCGCGATCGTGACTGCAGGTTTATTACTTGGGATCAATAATATTTTGACAGGCAATGGAATCTTTTTCGAAGGAATGTCTCTGGTTCAGGTCTACCCTCAATGGACCGACTTTGCAGCAATCATTAATACCATTGCCAGCACTGCTTTTACATTTCTACCTGCCTTGATTGGATGGTCGGCTGTTGTCCGGTTTGGCGGTAGTCCTTTACTCGGGATTGTACTAGGCTTGATTCTGGTTCATCCGGATCTGCTAAGTGCATACAGTTATGCGGATGCCGTTACCAAAGGAACCGTTCCGGTGTGGGATTTGTTTGGCTGGCACGTGAACAAGATTGGTTATCAGGGACAGGTTCTACCCGTTTTGGTATCCGCTTACGTGCTCGCACAAATTGAGAAATTCCTCAATAAGAAGATAGCGGATTCATTTAAGCTGTTGCTCGTAGCTCCGATTACATTGTTAATTACAGGATTTCTTGCTTTTACAGTGATCGGTCCGGTTACTTTTATGGTTGGTAATGCAATTACGTCTGGTCTTGTATACGTTTTCGATTTGGCTCCAGCGCTGGGTGGCTTGATTTATGGAGGCTTTTACTCCTTGCTGGTCATTACGGGAATGCACCATACTTTCCTGGCGGTGGACGTGCAATTAATTGGTACGCAGGGTGGCACGTTCCTATGGCCGATGCTGGCACTGTCCAATATCGCTCAGGGGGCCGGAGCACTGGCCATGATGCTGGTATTGAAGGAGCAAAAGGGAAAAGGATTGGCTCTTACCTCTTCTGTGTCTGCTTTTCTGGGTGTGACCGAGCCTGCCATATTCGGGGTGAATATCCGGTATAAATATCCGTTTGTATTTGGAATGATCGGTTCCGGTATCGCAGGTATACTGCTCACCGTAAATCATGTGTTGGCTTCTTCCATTGGTGTAGGAGGGATTCCAGGCTTCCTATCCATTTTCCCAAACAACTGGGGCGTATTCTTCATCGGGATGGCAATTGTATTGATTGTACCGTTCGCTTTAACCTTCATGTATGGGAAACTGCTAAGTAAACGCCGTCAGACTCCTGCTACACCAGCTAACGACTCCGTACAGAAAGATTCGGGCCGTCAGAATTCTGCACTGGATGTGCTTGAAGTAAAGACCCCGGTATTGGGGCATGTGGTGCCATTGGAGCAGGTTCCTGATCCGGCTTTTGCCGAACGGCAGATGGGGCAAGGTATTGCCGTGGAACCGAAGGATGGTCGGATTCTTGCCCCTTTCAGTGGAAAAGTCATTCACATCATGGTGAAAAGCAAACATGCCTTGATTTTGGAGCATCCAACAGGTGTACAGATACTGGTACATGTAGGAATCAACACGGTGTCATTGAAGGGAGAAGGATTCACCATGCATGTGGAGACAGGTCAAACCGTGGAGCAGGGCCAGCTACTGATGGAATTTGACCGTGAGCTGATCCAGAAATCGGGATATCCCATCATTACACCGGTTATTGTCCCCGATGGGCAGAATATGATTGAATCAGTTGAGGAATTGCCGGGTGAGGCGAACGATTTGCAATATGTCTTAATGAAAATTCATTTGAATTCTTCATCAAACAAAACGGATTAAGTCAGATTCATCCTGCTAACCTATTTTAGTAACCTGGTCAGTGAAAGAATGCTACAATAAACGTGGTGATGAAAATTGACTAAGAATATATTTTTGCAAATTTATCAAGAGTACTCGGGACGAATCCAGACAGGCGAATTGGCTCCTGGTTCGAAAATGCCCTCTGAAAATGAATTGGCCCGGGAGTATGACACTTCTCGTGAGACCGTGCGTAAGGCACTTCACTTGCTTGCACAGAATGGGTATATCCATAAAATAAAGGCTAAAGGATCTTTTGTTCTGGATATAGGACGGATGGATTTTCCCATAGGGGGATTGGTCAGTTTCAAAGAAATGTCTGAGCGTATTGGGCGTAAATCACAAACGATTGTTCATGAAAATCAGTTGATTCCCGTTCCAGATGATATAGCTACTCATCTTGAGATTGACAAAGACAAGTATTTGGTCTGGAAAGTCATTCGTGCACGTGAAATAGAAGGTGAATGTGTCATACTGGATAAAGACTACTTTCGATCAGACATTGTCCCCGTGCTTACCGAGGAAATTAGTCGTGAATCTATCTACGAGTACCTGGAAGGGGAGCTCCATCTTCAAATCAGTTATGCTAAAAAGATCGTTTCTGTAGAAGATGCAGATGAAGAAGACCGTAAGCTGATGGACCTCCAAAACTATACTCATGTGGTTGTAGTCCGTAACTATGTTTATTTGGAAGACACCACATTGTTCCAGTATACCGAATCAAGGCATCGGCTGGATAAATTTCAATTCGTCGATTTTGCCAGACGTTCTCATGGTGAAGAGAGAAAATCTGAGTTTTTAAGCTGACCCATTAGAGTTGACCCAAGAACGAGTGATTAAATTGGAATATTTCAATGTGGTGGGAAACCCCTCTTCTAAAGAAGAGGGGTTCTTTTTTGAATCCAGGACAAATTTGAGTAGATGTTGACTATTCGGCTGAGGAACCTAGATCCGTAATGGTTAGCTTAACATCGAAGGTTACAGGGATTTTACTGAATTTATAATCCCAATCATCTTTTACTTTTTTCCAAATCTGAGGTTTTTCAATGTTCAAATGTTCACCAAAACCGGCAACATCGACTTTATATTCGGATTGTAATTTGTGCATAAGGGACTTAATCCTTCTAGTCACTTGTTTTTCGAACTCTTGCTCAACTTCTTTCATGTTTCGCGTCTCAGTCGGGTCTATCGTATCATCCCAGTTTTCAATTAACCGTCCTTTGGATTCAATTTTTACGTGAAAAGAGATGTCATCGTCATCGGCCACTTTAGTTGTTATTTTGCTTTTTACCGATTTGATTTCATAAGTTATGGCCTCATTCCGCTTGTCATACGTTTTGACAGCTCCACCCTCAACATCGCCCTTAATCCATCCAATGCTCTCCACGTCTTGTTGTTCCAAAGTACCAACCCAGTGACCGGTTTCTCCTTTAATAATGCCGGCACCTGAAAATTCTAATTCACCGTCGGACATAGTGATGTTTTGCAATGTATAGCTTTTTTTGGAGTGCATTAATCCATCCAATTCAGACAAATTGACTCCCCTCATGACTTTGCTGGTTCTGAAATGGTTACGAAGCATATTCAGAATATGAATGGATGGGATTTCGCCCTTGTATTTGGTAACTAAGGTGTTGGCTGCTCGTTCCTTACTTAAGAAAACCATACAACTCGGACGAATATCGTTATCTCGTAGCACAAAATCCATCAATTGCTGCATCGTCTGCTGTTTTGCCAGTTCGGTGGAAACCACCATGACCTTGAGATGGTGGCCAATCACGGGGCGATCCAAACGGAGAGAGAGTTGTCGGAAGATTTCAAGCAATGAATCTCCGGTGCCAGTTATGTTGTTATAGTTTGGCTCTTGTCCCCCTCCTCCGCCTTGATTACTTGCGCTTCCAGATGATTTTTTGGGTACGATCTGTACACTGGCCGTAATTTTATTTTTCTTGAAGTAACGGCTGCCTTTCTTCTCCAGTTCCTGTTCCAATGGAGTGAGCTCCCCCTGGTCGAGAGCCAATCCTGTATATATGCTAAGTTCCTCTACTTCTTTACTGCTCCAGCAGCCTACTTGAGTGACCAGAAGAATGAAGGCAAGCAGCAAGGATAGGATAGATCGTCTACACATTTTGCTTCAATCCCTTCTTCCTGATCATAAACACGATGGAGAGGAATACCGGTATCATCAAAAATAATATGATCCCCATGTATCCAATCGCGTCACCGAGACTAAACACTTCCATCATACGAATAGGAGTCATGGTGGAGATAAAGATAAGCGGAATTAAACCGAAAATCGCATAGCGATATTTAAGACCAAACACTTGTGAGACTCCTAAGGATGCATTGAAGAAAAAACTGCAGAAATTACAAAACATTTGCATCACCCAGATCACTAGCAATGGAAACTCCAGACGTTCAAAAAGAAATCCGGGGATCTCAAAACTTCGCATCAAATTAATGGTAGGCCAAGTACTTGTCACCGTAGAATCTACTGATAGCCCGCCGATCACCATAAATACAGTCAAAAAATACAAAATTAAAGGGATACTGATGCCCACTGCCATGGCCTTAAATGCTTTTTCGGGCTGCTGCATAAAAGCGACCAGTGTCATGACGACTTCACATCCGGCAAAGACAAGAATAGTCGATTTCAGCCCCTTGATGACGGGGAAAATTCCATCACTCAATACGGGACGAAGATGATCAATTTGGAAAATTCTTAAGCTAAAGACAAAACAGAGAAGCAGAAAGAAGAGACTGATCGGAAGTACAATTTGGTACAGCCGTGCGATGGAATTAATACCTCCAAAAACCAAATAACTCCCTACCCAGATGAATGGAATCACAATCGCCCAGATGGGTGTGCCTTCCAGCAGGAAAAATACGGTTACCTCAGCTAACACACGGATCTCAAATCCGGCTATGATAATAAAGTAAATAATTAATAGCACGCTTAAGAATCCTCCCGGAACAGTGCCTACAATTCTTCTGGAGTATTGGTATATGGTGTTTCCAGGAAACTTTTGACTTAACTTCACCATGACCCAGATGACGAGTATGACAATACCTCCACCGATGAGGACAGAAAGCCATGCATCAGGAGTCTGTACCTGTTCAGTTACACCTCTCGGCAGCGTCAAGATCCCTGCGCCCAATACGGTATTGGTCAGGAATACAGCCGCCTGCTTCGTTGTGATCTTATCATCAGAGTGTCTAAACACAGTAGCTCCTCCTTCGTATTGGGCATCATGATCGTCGTTTGCGTTGCTGTGTTTTCATCATGACAGGTCTTCGTTTCATCAGAGAAATAGGAGCCCGGATGAACAGATCCTTCCAGTCGCTTGGTCGCATGGGGGAAAAGGGAGTTACATATGGTACACCAAAGCTTCTTAACTTCGTCAGATGGATACAAATTAACAGAAAGAACAATATGGTTCCAAACATGCCCAGCATTGCTGCAAAAAACATTCCGACAAAACGCAAAAGGCGCAGGGTTATGCCCGCACTATAAGTTGGTATGGAAAACGAAGAAATGGCCGTAACCGCAACCACAATGACCAGGAAGGGACTAACGATGCCCGCATTGACAGCAGCATCACCTATGACCAAGCCTCCTACAATGCCCATCGCAGGACCAATAGGTTTAGGCAAGCGAATGCCAGCCTCCCGTAGAATTTCGATAGAGATTTCCAAAATCAGGACCTCAATGACCGATGGGAAAGGGACGCCTTGACGGGTTCCGATAATGCTAATGACCAGTTTGGTTGGAATCAAACCGGGATGAAACGATATAAAAGAGATGTACAAAGCAGGCCCCATAAGCGCTATAAAAGCCCCGGTAAAACGCAGCAGACGTAAAAGTGTTCCTGGAATCCATCGCTCATAATAGTCCTCGGGAGATTGAAGCAGCATACTGAAGGTCACCGGGACAATAAGTGCAAAGGGAGTACCATCTAGTAAGATTACAATTCTTCCTTCCAACAAAGCATTAATGACACGGTCGGGACGCTCTGTGTTATGAGCCTGTTGGAATGGACTCAAATAATTGTCTTCGATGAGTTGTTCCACATACCCAGATTCTGATAAAAAATCCATGTCTATTTTTGATATTCTGCGGGTTACTTCTTCAAGTAGGTCCGGATTCACAATATCCTTTATATACGCGATAACCAGGTCTTTTTTGATTCTGGTGCCCACTTGGAATTTCTTCATTTCCAGACTTTTATTTAAACCCTGGCGTCGAAGCATCGAAGTGTTCTCACTTAATACTTCCGTAAAACCGATTCTGGGACCCCGAAGTAATGCTTCGGAGGTTGGCTCATTGACGGAGCGAATAGCGCCATTAGGAGAGCCCACCAGTAGTGCTTCCTTCATTCCTTCAATTAATAAAGCGGTATGCCCTAAAAGAATGAACTCGCTCAGTTCCTCCCTATTAGTAATTTCACTAATTTGTGTAAGTGGCATCAGGCTTTCTTTTATAAAAGAGTTACTTAACCCTTTCGGTTGTTCCTGTTGATCCTGAGCCTGCTGGCTCTCAAACATCAAGATTTCCATTACCTGTTCGCTCATAAGCTTTTCATCCTGCATACCTTCTATGAAGATTAACACGGACCGAGCCTGATATTTCTTCATCATAAACTCACGAAAATGCACATCACTATTTCCGCCTATAGCTTCACGAATAGCCTTTAAGTCGGCATCATATTTCCCTGTAATTTTAGGGCTCGATTCTTCATGCAGCTGATCAGTGTGCCCTTCGTTATGTTGATCAGAGAGCGGATGACCGGAAGAGTGTTTGGATTTGGCTCCCTTACTGCCGACAAGTGAATAAACCGAGGTGTTTATATAATAAATTCCTAAAGGAATAATCAACGCGAGGCCGGCTTGAAAGAGTGTACTCCAGCTAGGAAGATAAGAAATGATTTTAGACCACATGATGATTACCTCCAAACAATTCAATTCATGTTCCCATAAGATATAAGTTGTTCATAAAGTATTCCTTATAACGGTTGTATTTACACATGAATTGGAAAGATCATTCGATGACACTGCTATGATTTCCGCTCCTTACCTTAATCCCTTGAAATGGAATAGGGAAA
Source organism: Paenibacillus sp. ALE2 (assembly GCF_054113385.1). NCBI lineage: Bacteria > Bacillati > Bacillota > Bacilli > Caryophanales > Paenibacillaceae > Paenibacillus > Paenibacillus sp. ALE2. The sequence goes on along the minus strand of NZ_CM134213.1, from coordinate 819,802 downwards.
TCCCTAATTATTTTTAATTTTAACTACATTGTGATCGAAATCACATATAGACCTATCTGCTGTATTAAAATAGAAGCATAAACAGTATTCATAGGAACGTAGAGATGTCGTCGGATAGGAAGTAGCGTCGAATGAATGGAGGAACCGGTATATGATAAACAGTAAGAAGAAGCTTGTAGTTATAGGGAACGGGATGGCTGGTATCAATACGGTGGAACAAATTTTAAAATTAACAGATAAGTATGAAATTACAGTCTTGGGAAGTGAGCCGCATCCGAACTATAACCGGATCATGCTCTCTTATGTGCTGGAAGGTAGTAAAACAATAGATGATATTATACTGAACGATTTGCAATGGTATGCGGATCAAGGAATTACTTTATATACAGGAAAAATGGTTAAAAGCATCGACGGTGAGCACAAGAAGATTCGCACCGAAGACGGACTGGAAATTGACTACGACGTGGCTTTGGTAGCTACCGGCTCACAATCGTTTATTCTGCCTATTCCGGGTAAAGAATTACCAGGCGTTATTGGTTTCCGGGATATCGCCGATTGCTCGGCCATGCTGGAAGCGGCAAAGACCTATAAAAAGGCGGCTGTCATTGGCGGAGGTCTATTGGGGCTGGAGGCAGCTAAAGGCTTGGTCAACCTAGGAATGGATGTTACGGTCGTTCACTTAATGGAAGATTTGATGGAACGTCAGCTGGACCGGGAAGCGTCTGCGATGTTGAAAGCAGAACTGGAACGCCAGGGAATCAAGTTTGCTATGCAAATGCAAACTGCGGAGGTGTACGGTCAAGATCGGGTACAAGGATTGCGCTTCTCGGATGGAAGTGAGCTGGAAGCGGATTTGGTCGTAATGGCCGTCGGAATCAAGCCTAATATCCAGGTAGCTGTGGAAAGTGGTATGGAAACGAACCGTGGGATTGTGGTCGATGATTTGATGAAAACATCCTTGCCGGATGTATATGCCGTAGGCGAATGTGTTGAACACCGTGGGGTCTGCTACGGTCTGGTAGCTCCGCTGTTTGAACAGGGAAGTGTAATTGCCAAACATTTGGCAGGCGCGGATACCGAAGGTTATGCAGGATCGGTAGTTTCAACCAAGCTCAAAATTTCAGGGGTGGATGTTTTCTCAGCTGGCGAATTCATAACCCAGCCTGAACATACGGTGATTGTAGCAAAGGATGAGTGGAAGCACACATACAAAAAAGTGCTGCTTCGTGACAATAAAATTGTGGGGACTGTACTGTTCGGCGATGTGAGCGAATCTGCTAGTCTTCAGAAATATGTGCGTCAGCAAACGCCAATGACAGATGAGATATATGGACAGCTGATGGGTACCGGATGCAGCAATCACGGGGCGAAAACATCATCCGCTGAAACGATGGCCGATGACGAAATTGTGTGTGGCTGTAACGGTGTAACTAAAAAGGCGATTGTGGATGCAATTAATGAAAATGGATTAACCACAGTCGATGAAATTAAGGCATGTACCGGAGCTACGCGTTCCTGTGGTGGATGTAAGCCAGTTGTTGAACAAATTTTGCAATATGTTCTTGGAGACAGCTTCAAGACGTCAGCCAAGCAAGGAATATGTGGTTGTACAACATTGAGCCGGGATGAGATTGTGGAAGCGATCAAAACCAAAGGGCTCACAACTACGCGTGAAGTGATGAATGTACTGGGTTGGCATAATGATGAAGGATGCTCCAAATGCCGTCCGGCGCTGAATTATTATTTAGGGATGATTAACCCAGATACCTATGAAAATGAGGGAGATTCCCGCTTTGTAAATGAGCGATTGCATGCGAACATTCAAAAGGATGGAACGTTTACAGTGGTGCCAAGAATGTACGGCGGTGTAACGACTCCAGAGGATCTGAAGAAAATAGCTGATGTTTCTCTTAAATACAACGTTAAAGTCGTTAAAGTAACTGGGGGACAGCGGCTGGATTTGATTGGTGTCCGTAAAGAAGATCTGCCTAAAGTGTGGGAAGAACTCGATATGCCTTCAGGATATGCCTACGCGAAATCACTTCGTACGGTTAAAACCTGTGTTGGATCGCAATTTTGCCGTTTTGGTACACAGGATTCGATGGGAATGGGAGAAGTGCTGGAACGGAAATTTGAACGACTGGATTTCCCAGCAAAATTCAAATTAGCAGTTAATGGCTGTCCACGCAACTGTGCGGAATCATGTACAAAAGATATCGGAATCGTAGGCAATGACGGGGGCTGGGAAATCTTTATCGGTGGAAACGGCGGTATTAAAGCACGGTTGGCTGATTCACTCTGTAAAGTAAAAACGGACGCTGAACTGATTGATATTGTAGGAGCCGTGATGCAGTTCTATCGGGAAACAGGGCAATATCTGGAACGTACTTCGGAGTGGGTGGAACGGATCGGTCTGGAAGAGATTCAGAAGGTTGTCGTTCACGATACCGCTAATCGACAAGCTTTAGTAGAACGTATTGAATTTGCACTACAACAGGTCGAAGACCCGTGGAAAAAGATCATCAATGATGAGGATACACGTAAAAATCTATTTGAAGTTGTCACTCCATCTATTGTGTAATTGTATCTAAAATGCCTGAGGAAGGGAGCAATCAAGCAAATGATCAAGAATGCCGAATGGCTTGTCGTCGGTCACAGTAAGGATTTTCCGACTAGAATAGGACGTACCATCCACATTAAAGGGACTGAAATTGCTGTTTTCCGCACTTCGGAGAATGAGCTTTATGCTGTTGAAAATACCAACCCTCATCCCAAAGGAGGTCCTCTTACAGAGGCGATAGTATCGGGACATTATATTTATGATCCTTTGTATGACTGGAAAATTGATTTACGCACGGGTACCGTTCAAGAGCCCGATCACGGGCAAATTAAAACGTTCGCCGTCTGTGAAGAGAGAGAAGAAGTGAAAATATCGCTCGAAACGGTTTAATTTATTTGAAGGAATGAAAATAAAAAGGGCTCGACAGGAATAATCCTGTGGGCCCTTTTCGTTTTGGATTAGGTAATGGTAACGCCTGCACTTGCGTAGCCCACCACGGTATTAACGAGAGAAATTCCTGTAGCTGTGGCAGAGAAAACCATAAGCAGACGGGTTTGTGCGGTTACGGGTATAGCCAATCCAGTAGCAATACCACTAGAAGTCGTTCCTAATGCAACGATGTCAGTTAGCGGGGGGGTCAATGTAACGGTAGCTCCAGGAATGGCTATAAAGGTGTTATTAGGTGTCGGGGAACTAAACAACTGGGCAGTAATGCTAACGGATGATCCTAAGAGGGTTAGAGCAGCAGTTGTACTGAAATATCCGGCAATGGATGTGATTACACCACCTCGTGGAACGGAGAAAGCAAAGTTAATGAGTGGTCCTACAAGCGTACCTGTGAGATCAATGATACCGCCTACGAGACTAATGCCTGTTGCTGAGCTTCCAAAGCCGATTAAACTTGTGGTTCCTATCAGTCCGCCGGCAATGGTTGTCAAAATTGCTGGTCCACCCGAAGCAAATGGGATGATTGCGCCCGAACCGGTGGCTCCAGTAACGCCTGTAACCCCTGTGGCTCCGGTAGCTCCGCCAACACCTGTTGCTCCCGTGGCTCCGGCGAGTCCGGCCGCGCCAACTGCGCCCGGCAGGCCATCAGCCCCGGTCGGTCCAGTGGGTCCAGCGAGTCCGGCCGCGCCCACCGCGCCTGGCAGACCATCGGCGCCAGTCGCTCCAGTGGCTCCAGCAGGCCCGACCGCGCCCACCGCGCCCGGCAGCCCATCGGCCCCGGTAGGTCCCGTGGCTCCAGCAGGCCCGACCGCGCCCACCGCGCCCGGCAGGCCATCAGCGCCGGTAGGTCCCGTAGCGCCTGTTACACCTCCGGGAGGTCCAGCAGGCCCTTCAGGTCCGGCGGCCCCGATAGGCCCAGCGGCTCCGACAGGCCCGGCAGGTCCAGCGGCACCTACAGGTCCAGCAGCTCCCGGAGGCCCAGCAGGTCCAGCAGGTCCTTCAGCTCCGACAGGCCCAGCGGCACCTATAGGTCCTGGAGATCCGGGAGGTCCTGGAGGGCCCGGTACACCTGCTGGACCAGGCGCACCACCAGGCCCCACAGGTCCCGGAGGCCCTTGTGGGCCGGACTCCCCTGACAAATACGGTTCACTTAGTGCGTTGCTAACCGTCGTTCCCGCAGTTCTGATTGCACGGATTAAACTGTCTTTAAGAGTTGGACTGAGGGATTCCTGTAGAACGATGGATAATAGGGCATCCAGCAGTTGCTGTAATGTAGTACCTACGCTGATCGGAGAGAAAGGCGTGGCTTCTAACGCTACTATAGCAAGCTCCAACGCCGCCAGTAAATCTGCCCTAGCCCCGCCTCTAAGTCTTAAACTTTTCGCCAGAGACAGTAATTGTCTTAAAATCTGTTGCAATAAAGATACATTAGCCGCAGAAGGGTTTGCGAATACAAGTGGGATGATCGAGGTCAATTCATTAATAAGCTTGAGAAGCGTTTCGATACTTCTAATATCTTTTGATGGTTTGCAGTCCTCATCTTTTTTTGAAGCACCACTGAACCTGAACGGTCTTTTATGTTTCATGCTCAAGTATCTCCTCCTCATTCTGCCTACTGTAGAGGTGACAGATGGTTAATCGCCCCGTTTTACAGATATTCATAATATATTTATTGAAGTGAAAAGGGTGAATACACAAGCAAAGCTTAATAAAATATTGATAACAAAAGCGCGGTTCCCAAATGCCTGGGACCGCGCTTTAGTGTGTAGTCTATTAGATTATATGTCTTCGGCAGATTTATTTGAAAATTCGTACCAGCAGTTCAGCCATCTCGCCTCTGCTAATGGCGGCTTTCGGTTTGAGCGTTCCATCAGGATACCCGCTAATCCAACCCGAGCCTATGGCTTTCTCGAACGCTGTGGAAGCCCAGGAAGCAATCTGCTGATCATCCTTGTAGGATTGCAGTCCAGTAGGGCTGGGAACGGATGTCTGATTTTGCATCGCGTGTGACAGGATCACCATCGCCTGTTCACGGGTAAGGCTCTCATCAGGTCCGAACGTCTGAGCAGTTAGTCCTTGAATCCATCCCTGACGGTAAGCGGCATCCACGGCCGATCCAGCCCAGTGCCCCTTCATATCTGTAAATGAGGTAGACAGGCTCTCGTCTCCAGTAGTTCCTAAAGCCCTGATCAATGTGGCTACAAATTCTGCACGGCTCACCGCACGCTCAGGGCGCATGTTGCCGTCTTTATAGCCCTGCATCCAGCCTTTGGCTGCAAGAGATTGTAGGGACTTCGCTGCCCAGTGACCTTGTAGGTCCGGCCATACCTGAGCTGGTTCTTGTGAATCTGACGAATGGAGTGGGTCATTTTGTACACGGGTCTGATCAACCTGAGACGCGTTCGTAGAGACGGCAGCGGCAAAGGTACCTAATCGAGACGTATTCAGACTCACACTCGACAAAATCCCTTGTGAATTCACCACAGCAGTACCTTTTAGAATCTCGTGCTCGCCATTTTCATACATCACAAGAATGGAGAATTGAGGCTCCACATTTTGCAATTCACTTGAGGATACGCTATCCAGCGGCAGAACAATGGACGAATTACCTGTCACGTTAGCTTTAATTTCTACAGCCGGCCCTATCAGCTTCAGGTTGGGTTGCTGCTCGGCCCAATCGCGAAATTGCTGATCTGCCTGCTGGAATGATATGGTGACGTCCTGCTGACCTGAGGCGGCCATGCTGGTTAGTGTGTCACTGGATACCATCAGCGTCCCATATCGGGATATCACTGAAGCTCCGAGCTGATCCCATTTATTCAGTACAGAATGAGTGAGGAGAACACGACTCATTTGCTTTTCCTGCTCCAAACGAATGTCAGCGTATGCCTTGCCTTCACGAAGTGCTTGTTGGATCTGTTCATCCAGGAATGCCGCAGGAGGAACAAAGAGAGAGACTGTTTTCCCTTGCTCTGAAAATCCAATCTGTTGTATGCCAGCAGACAGATCCTGATCCTCATTTTTATCTTTGTTAGACTTGCCTGTGTCCATACTCACTTTGGCAGGGACGATGACTTCTATGGCCTGCGTCAAAGCATGAGAACCATCACTTACCTTCATAACATCCAGTATGACAGTGACAACAGAAGGAGTGTCTGCTTGAACAATAGTTCCGTCTGTACGCACAATGTCTGGCTGACTGCTGCTGCTGATGGTCACACGGAAGCCATCGGGTACAGCAGGCAGAGTAAGCATTGTATCACTTGTTCTAGGGGTAGGTATGCTTGTGATGGAATCGGCGACACGCTGCGCGGTTAATCCTTGTGGATACACTAGCCCAGAGGGTGCGCTCTTCATGCCATTTACGTTCTGCAGCACATAGTAGCTGGCTCCTTCGGGTACAGGTGTAAATGTATATTTTCCCTCACTCGAAGCGATGCCTTCCGCTATAAGCTCCTGCTGGGCATTATACAGCTCAAGCCGTGCGTTCGGTAAAGCGCCTGTGACGATCACAGAGGAAATATCCTCATTGCCTGCTGCAGCTGCAACAGCACGGGGCAACACGTTTATACGGCGTTCTGCCGGTTCTGCCGTCCAACTTCCATTGTCGCTATAAGCATAGTTCAATACGTATACACCAGGTACATTCGTATCGACATTGCCGATCCCTGAAAGATCGGGAATCAGAATATTGCCGTATACGCTGTCCAGTACGCTGGCTCCCGGATCCGTGAAGCTGTCGCCAGTTTCCAGAACAATTGGATTACTGCCGTTCAATCGTACATAAGGTGTATTCGGCAATGATTTTAGCACAGTAATCGTGAATGATCTTTGGACAGAAGCTATACCTTTAGAAATAATGGCAATTAACTGTACATTTATATCACCATCTGTATATTTAGGTCGATTCACCTGACCACTATCACTGAGGATATCCGGTTGATCCGAGGACCAGTCGATCTGGGTACCAAATGCCCCTGTACGAGGCAGAGCGATGGAATCCTTAATCCCTTGCGGGTAATCCAGATGCAGTGTACTTGCCGCCAAATTCACTGCTTCATCAGCGCTTACGGGCAATGCAGGTACGAGCAGACTGAAGGTTTTTCGAAGCTCAACCCCACCTCTTGACACAACCGCCTCGAGCGTGATGGTCTGATCGCCCTGTACATAGGTTGGGAAGGTTACATGTCCAGTATGATCTAGAAACTCGGGTTGATTCGACGACCATGACACCTGAACACCATTCAGCGCATCTTTTGGCAAATATACGTCTCCGGTTACTGTCGTTAGCGGTAGTTCCAGTACTCTATATGCTGCGTCCACGGCTTCAGTGTCGCTCATCGGCAGACGGAGTACGTGTGCAGTAAAATCCTTTGTTTTTGTTAAGCCTGCAAGTTGCAGGGTGGCCGTTAGGGTAACGTCGGTATCTCCACTACTATAGGAAGGTCTGGTGAGTGTTCCATCTACTGCAATGACAAGAGGTTTGGACGAGGACCATTCAATCTGCACTCCGCCATAACCGGATAAAGGGAGAGATACATTTTCTTGTACCGCAGACAAATCACCCAGCGATAGGATATCTGCTGCTTGATTCAATGTATCTTGAGCAGTCATCTTCGAAACGGTAACTTCAAAAGTTTGGGTATCCGAGGCGGTTCCTTTTGCAATCGTTGCTGTCAGTTTTACCTTTTGATCACCCAGATCGTACCGCGGGCGTATTACAGCTCCTTCGTTCGTAATAACGTCAGGAGTATCCGAACTCCAGCTCACCGTCGTGTCATTCAACCCAGTGAGTGGCAGTGTCAGCTTTTGGGATACCGACTCTACTGTATCACCAGGTGCTAGACCTAGAGCAAGTGCGGCTTTGGCCTGTGCAACTCTCTCTGCATCGGTAAGTATGTTCACTCTGACTTCTGAGGGAGTGCTCTCCCCTTTAGTATTCACGGCTTGAACCGTGTAAACTGCTTCACCTGGCGGCAATGCTGAAGTGTCTATGAATTGGGTTAGGCTGCCTGTGTAGAGCGTTATACCATCACGCACGACCTTGTAGGAAGTTGCATAAGGGACGGCATCCCAGCTTAACTCCACCGTATTCCCATTTTTAGTACCTGTAAAATGAACTGGAGCCTGCGGTACGGGTAATCGCTCCCCATAAGCCGCGAATTCCATGATAGAAGCCCATTGATTGTTTCTGGCATTTCCTTGATCAATATATAATCGCAGGTATCGTGCAGTTACAGGGGGAATGCTTTTTTGCAAATTAGAACTCACATTATTCTGCACAGTATCCACAGTCACCCAATTACTTCCGTTGCTGCTCGTCTGCAATCGGAAACTGTATGGATCACGTTGATCGTTCCATCCATAATGGACACCCATACCTGTAACGACGTATCGATCTACGATATACCAGTCTCTCAGATCTACCTCGATCCATTTTTCACCATTGCTAGCTTGATACCAGCGACTTGTCGGTTCGATTGACCCATCCACAGCCTTGGAGGGATCATAGGGCTGGGTGTAGCCACTTGACGTTGTTGGTTTGTTCAACACTACATTTTCCCAACCGGCAGCATGGGTTTCATTCGTCCCTATGAGCAGGAACGCACCGCCGATCAATGGCATGAGTGGAACCAACACGCGGTAGGGTTTTAATTTATTGCGTGTGAAGTTATTTCCTTCGAGCACGCTATCACCTCTTCTTTATTAAATAGCACACCACTTGAGCGTGTTCATATTATGGGCGGGACGGGTATAGCCCTTCGGTAGCAATGTAGTAATCTACATTCGGCAACGGGGAAGCTCCACGCAAGTCAGGCAATGCAAATGTACGCACTCCATCACCGCCAAAATTAGTGCCCAGCAGGCTGTATAATGCTGAATACTGAGCAATGGGCAACAGCTGGCCCTCGCATTTTAGCCAGCCCTTAGGAGCGAACGTGTACGGGTACATCGTAATTTCCCCCATATAAGGCTCATAACTTGCGTGTGCCTGTTTGGGGCTAATCGCTGTTCCTCCTAACAAAATCACCGCCAGCAGACTCAATACGGCGGCTTTCTTCCAAAAATGATTCTTCATACCTACAGCTCCTTTTAGATTCGAATAATGGACCACGAATTCAACAAATTTGTGACATTAGTCATAGAATGAATAGATATTATCATGGATTTCCACATTTGGCACTACAGTTCATCTATCAAATTCACCTTTTTATTCCTTTTATGAGTAAAGAAATTTGCTCCAACTGACCTATCGTTCATGCATCTTTTTTCTAATCCAGGTAAATCTATATACAAATCGGGTGGAATTCAAGGAGGAATGAACGTGTGGAAGGTCATCGGAACTCATGTGCCCAAATGGAATGTGTGGGTGGAGGCCCTCTTTTTATTTATCATCCCTTTGATTATTTTTCTGACAGTACGACAACTTAAAGCGTTGGATGGTCGAGAGAGCAGACGTATGGAACGATTAAAGCTTATGGAAGAAGATCGTTCGGAGCAGGCAGATCATAATCCATCTGTCAGTGAGGCAGAGAAGGAAAAGGGGACCTTTACCGAAGATTATGAAGCCAACATAGCAAAAATCAGACAAGCAGTTGCAGATATGGCAGACGTAAACGAACGCTCGATTTTTCTGGAAAATCTGAACGCTGTAAGCACACTTTTTTTTGTGGATGGATTAACGGACAAGGTTGGCATGGATCAGAATATATTAAAACCGCTGATGGATTGGGGGAGCTCCGGGCAAGAGAGGGGAGAGCTTCCGCGAGGAAAAGAGCTTCGGGATATAATTGTTCACCAGGTCATGCTGGTATCGGAGACGGAGTATACGTTAGAGGTGCAATACTCCTTGCAAAAGGTACTATTTGGTTCAGTCATACTCGTGATTCAGGGCATACCGGGTGCTTTTGTGCTGGGTACACCCAAAGGAAATACACGAGGGGTGGAAGACCCTATATCGGAATCGGTGCTGCGGGGACCGCGTGTCGGTTTTACAGAGACCCTCAGCGACAATACAGCGATGCTGCGCAGGCATGGAGAAAGTACAGAACTGGCCATGTCGTCCTTCAAAGTCGGCAAAAGAGTGGAAAAACAGCTGATGGTAGTGTATTTCAGAGACATTGCCGACCCGGAGCTTGTAGATGAGGTGAAGCGACGGGTCCAAACCATTGATATGGATGAGGTACTGGAGTCGGGCTATGTAGAGCAGCTTATAGAGGATAATTTTCTTAGCCCATTTCTGCAAATTCAAAATACGGAGAGACCGGATCGGGTCATGGCTGCATTGCTGGAGGGACGTGTTGCGATTCTGCTGGACGGTACACCATTTGCGCTTCTTATGCCTGTAACGTATGGGATGATGCTCCAGTCTCCCGAAGATTATTATGAGCGATGGCTACCGGGGTCGCTTATTCGATTTCTTCGGTTTATGGCAACTTTCATATCGTTATTTGCTCCAGCGCTTTATATCTCCTTTATCTCGTTTCATCCCGGACTGATTCCAACCAAGCTGGTCATTTCCATTATCAGTGCTAGACAGGGGGTGCCGTTTTCGACGTTGATTGAGGCCCTGATTATGGAAATTTCCATTGAAATTTTACGCGAGGCAGGACTTCGGCTCCCCAAACCCATCGGTCCAGCGATGGGTATCGTCGGCGGTTTGATTATTGGACAGGCGGCTGTTGACGCCGGGATTGTAAGCCCGATCCTCGTCATTGTGGTGGCAGTCACAGCGATTTCTTCCTTTTCCGCCCCTGTATACAGCGCTGGCATATCCATGCGTGTTCTTCGTTTCGGTGCCATGTTCACGGCGTCCATCTTTGGCTTGTATGGCGTGATCATGTTTTTCTTGATGCTGAGTATTCATATGGTGAAATTACACAGCTTCGGCGTACCTTTCCTTAGTCTAACGACCCCACGTTCGTTCAAGGACTGGAAAGATTACTTCATACGAGCACCGTTGCAATTTATGAAAAACAGGCCCATTTTATTGAAGCATAAAGATCCCAAGCGACAAGGATGAGTTCAACAACACAGGAGGGAGCAAGATGGCCCGTGGGAAAAAAAACGGATAAAATTACAACGTTACAGACGACAGCAATTGTGCTTTGCTTTATGCTGGCTGCCGGGTTGCTTACCCTTCCCAGAGTAGCCGTTGAAGCTGCCAAAACACCGGACGCGTGGATATCTGTCATTTTAGCAGGGGGGGCCACTTTCCTGTTCGGATGGATTATCGTTAAACTAAGTTCGCGTTTTCCAGAAAATACTTTTTATCAATATGTTCAGCGGATAACAGGCAAAGTCATTGGCAAAGTGATTGGCATGTTGTACGTTATCTATTTTGTTTGTATAGCCGCATACGAAATCCGGTCTGTCGAAGAAGTAACGTCGTTCTTTCTGCTTGAGGGCACTCCGGCGTGGGCTATTTCAGCACCTTTTATGTGGCTCTCTTTGTATCTATGCATGGGTGGAGTAGGATCATTAGGGAAAATATGCCAATTGATATTCCCGATTACGGCGGCTATCTTTTTGTTGATAAGCTTGCTGAGTTTAAATATTTTCGAGTTAAATAACTTGCGTCCTGTCTTGTCAGAGGGTGTGATGCCAGTGCTTAGAACGCTCAAGACTACCTTCCTTACGTTAACGGGGACAGAGTGCCTGCTGATTATTCTTTGTCGGATGGAAAAACCGGAGAAAGCAACCAAGGCAATCGGATTGGCGATCGGGATCTCGGTCGTTTTTTATACAGCTACGTTGATCCTATGCATTGGTGCCTTTTCAATGGAAGGGGTCTTGAGTAGAACCTGGCCATTTTTAGATTTGGCCCGCAGCTTTGAGGTGGAGTATCTATTGTTGGAACGTTTCGAATCCTTATTGCTTACCATTTGGATCATGCAAATTTTCGCTACATTCAGTATTGCCTTTTATTGCGCTTCGCTTGGAGTTTCTCAAATTCTGAATAGATCTTATTCTAAACTGCTGTTCATTTTGCTCCCATTCATCTACATCCTGTCCCAACTTCCTAAAAACCTGAATGAGTTATTTTCGTTTGGAACGATCCTCGGGAATACCGCTTTTGTTTTGATCGCTCTGCTTCCACTTCCCCTGCTGCTTATTTCTCGCTGGAGAGGGGTAGGGTCATGAAGAGAGTCAAGTCAGGATTACTCGGATTGATGGTTCTCCTGATATGCAGTACACTTTCAGGTTGCTGGAGCAGTTCTCCGGTAGAAGATCTAAATCTGGAGACAGGCATTGCTATGGATATAGCAGAAGAATCTTCGCAAGAAGAGCAAATTAATCAAAAAGGAGGAAATTATCCGAAGAAAGAGTTAATTACAGGAACCTTTCAATTTGTCATTCCAGAGGAAAGTGGCGGCTCGAACAGCTCTTCTCCACAAGCTAAGAAGTTTTTTAATATTACGGAAACAGGCGATTCTGTTTTTGAAATGATAAGAGAAATTTCATTGCGGATCAACCGGCCACCCATCGGGTTTCATTTGAAAACGATTATTATTAGTTCCAGTCTGCTTCGCAAGATTCCGTTGTATGAGCTGCTGGACTTTTTCCTGGGGGATAATGATATTCGGCCCAGCGTTCAACTACTGATTAGTACAGACAAGGCGGGAAATGCACTACAGGAGAAAATTCCTGGTCAGATTCCTGCCTATATTTTAAAGGATATTTTCCAAAACCGGAAACGGAACGCACGGTTGATAAAGCCTATGGCCTTGGTTAAAGTGATCGGACCCATGAAGGGCGGAAGAAGCTTTATATTACCAAATGTTATTACGGCGGAGAATGAAATTAAGCTCGCAGGTGCAGGAATCATTAAAGGAAAGACGCAAACCTACGGTGGTTATCTGAATGAGTCAGAGGTTGAGGGTCTTATGTGGATCAAAGGCGAGCTGAACGGAGGCGTGCTGAAAAGCAGCGATCCGAAGACTGGTAAAAATATAGCATATGAGATCAAAGCGGTGAAAAGCAAGATCAAGGCCATTGTTCAGGGGGACGACATTTTCTTTCAGGTAAAAATGACCTCAGAGGGACGGGTTTCCGAGGTGTATATAAAGAATGAAGATTTGCGCAGCAACGAAGTGCTTGGACAAGAAGAGAGTCTCTTTCAGGAGAAAGTGAATTCATTAGCTGAACAAACCTTAGCTAAGATGCAAAAACTGAAGGTTGATGTCGGAGGTTTCGGAGAAGCCTTGAGGATTCAGCATCCTAAAGTTTGGCGTAAGGTCAAAAAGGATTGGGATACCACTTTTAGCACCATTCCTGTACGGTTCAGCACAGATATTCATATTGAAGATTACGGCTCTTCGATTACGACGGCAGACTAAAAGGAATTTCGTTTGTATCTGTTATAGAAAAAACCTTCAATACCACGAACCCAAGTGGAATTGAAGGTTTTTTAGTCTATTTAAACAGAGACAGCGTTTCTTTCAGCCACGTAATATAGCTTTCTTCCCGATTAATGGCACGGCTCAGCACCAAATAATGACCGAATTGACTAGAGCCGGGTACTTGAAGGTTCTCGTCCAGCCGCTGGAGAGATTTTTTACTTTCGTACAGATATTCCAGCTTTTCTTCACGTTTGGCAATCTGATCCTCAAACAAGCGCTTACTTTCTTCCTTGGGGATGGCTGCTGAGAAATACAGCATGAGCATAAACTCATCCTTTTCTGTTTCCGGTAACTCTTTGGCGCTTAGCAGCCATTCGGTCAGCTCTTGGGTCCCTTTGGGGGTAATACAGTACAGCTTCTTTTCCAGCTTGGCTCCTGTAATGGAGGTGCGATATTCAATGAGTCCCTCTTCGGTCAGTCTTTTGAGCTCGGGATAAATCTGACTGTGCTTAGCACTCCAAAATTGTCCAATTTCCTGCTTGAATTGGCTCGTAATATCGTAGCCGCTCATTTCCTCTTTGTGAACCAGACCCAAAATGGCATATTTTAATGTGCGTTTCAACGTAGCTCTCCTCGCAATGGGGTATTTGACAATAGTATATCACAGCGTTACAATTTATATGTATCTTAAAACATGTTGATATTTACATGTTTGAATGATTATTTATTATTTTGGTGTCTTGTTCAATTCATAAACTCATAATAAGGAAAGAAGGATGCAAGATGGACAAGTTTATCGGCAGTCACATGATTTACACCTATGAGAATGGTTGGGAGTATGAAATATATATTAAAAATGAGGATACGATTGATTATCGCATTCATAGTGGTATGGTAGGCGGACGCTGGGTACGTGATCAGAAGGTCAATCTGGTGAAGCTGGTAGAGAATGTGTATAAAGTATCGTGGACCGAACCGACAGGCACAGACGTTTCCCTAAACTTTATGCCTGAGGAAAAACGTATGCATGGCATTATTTTCTTCCCTAAATGGGTTCATGAGCATCCAGAAATCACGGTACGCTACCAAAACGATTTTATTCCGCTGATGGAAGAATCGCGTGAAAAGTATGAAACCTATCCGAAGTATGTAGTTCCTGAATTCGCGGATATTACATTCATTGAAAATGCAGGTGTGAACAACGAACAATTGATTTCTCAGGCACCTTACGCTGGAATGACAGACGACATTCGCGCAGGGAAGCTGCAAGCATAATTGAACATGGTTAATAGAAGTTGTGCAGCCTGAGCCTGTGGTAAGCAGTCTCAGGCTTTTTTACGTAAACTGGAGAGTGGATTACCTATGCAGTGGTGGACGATAGCTAGAATGAATAGTAGACCAGTCCATGCTCGATAAGATATGAACGACTAATCCGAGGGTGGAGGGTGGTCGCTGTTGGGGAGAGAATGTACGAGTTCGCATGGGCAGCCAGATCGGATAGGGCAGATAGAGCCAGCTCTGTTTTAACAGGTCCCCAGTGATCAGCGTGGTGCTTAATATATTGTTCGGCCTCGGTCAAGGACAGACCCTTGAGCGAGGTAAATACGGAAGCCCAGCGGACGAGGTCAAAGGTGCCTTTAATTTCAGGCAGCTTATATTCCGCCAGGCCTTGAGCGCCGTTACACGACATAGTAAGCAAGCCGCAGCAATGGTGTTGATACTGTTCAGAATCAGGAAATTGACGATGGTCGTATTGGATAATTGCTATGGAACCAATGCATAATTGCGTCGTTTGCAGCGTTGAGGGCTGGGCAAGCGTCAGGCTCATACTGGAAAGGCCTCCTTCTCGGGATCATTGTAATAGGGATGGAAGAATCATACGTCACAGCGGATGTAATGTAAATCATGAATATAAGCGTAAAACAAGAATATGTAGCGGAAAACGGATTTTAATGGCAATGGAAACGGATACTTGTATCCGTCTCTTTCATTATCTTGACGATGGTCTGTATATTACAAAAAACAACCCCAGGTCACCCCAGGGTCGTCTTTACGATATATATATCTGCATTTTGCAAAATGCTTGTTTAGCTGAATCACACGGGTGTTACATCCTGAATTGCTTCTTCTTTTTCCTCTTTCCAGATCACGTTCTCGCGATAGTTAGATCCCCAATCGTACATCGCTCGCAGTACCGGAATCAGGCTTTCGCCATGCTCCGTCAGTGAATATTCCACATGTGGAGGGACGACAGGATAGACTTTACGCAGAATGAGTTGATCTTCTTCCAGCTCGCGCAATTGGTTGGTCAGCATTTTTTGCGTAATGTGGGGGATCAGCTTCTTCAATTCACCGAACCGCTTGGTGCCTTCCATACCAAGATGCCACAAAATAATCAGCTTCCATTTGCCACCGATGACCGCGAGAGTCAATTCCTTATCACAATTAATCAGCTTCAAATCAATCCGGTCTTTTACAGTTGTGATGTTCATCGACCTCCTGTCCGTAGTTATTCCAAGTATACTATGTATAACTACAGTACGCAAAAGGAGATACATCCATTTTGGAAACTATGCATACGATGGGATACGAATCGACTGAAATCACAATCTGATGATGTGCGCCAGGCTGGAAGCTTCCAGAAATCTACGACGTTTAAGAAGGAATAACGATGGTGTTAAAGGACTCCGGCTCCAGCCCTAAACGGTGTGTTATTTCTCCGACAGACAGATTCAGCACGCGAGATTCCTTGAACGGGTTGGCGATGACCAAAGCCCTTTGTCCGTCTGTATTTTGAAAAGCAACCGCATTTCCAGCCCATGAACCTTGAATTCCAATGCGTCTGGCCCCTGGCAATACAAAATGAGAAAAGTGCTTCATAACGTAATATTCCGGGTTCAGCATAGGTTTTCGATCTGCTGGATCAACGGTGATCATCGAATTTTGCTCCCAGCCCCATGTGCTCTTGCCTTTCGGTTCCAAAACCATATTCCAGTAAATATAAGCATTCGCGCCATTAGTGAAGTAGTGTTGGTACAGGTTATATACATATTTGGCGTAGTCCCATGAGTTTTCTCCGTTTCCGCATTCATTTTCGGTCTGCATATAACGAAGCTCAGGATAGCTGGCTACGGTACGCTGAATGGCAGTTTTACCTGCCCACTGATAGCCTACACCTTTAATATATTTATAGGCCTCGGGGTCACTCAATACGGTATGGGCATACTCATCGAAGCCAGTTGAAGTTTTCTTCATTAATTCCTCCCACGGATCGGGAGCGTTAATAGTACCCAGCCAAATTTCCGTATCCAGTCCGTGTTCTTCAAAAGCAGGCCCCAAATAGTCGCGAATAAATTCACGTAGTTGTTCTCCGGTCCATACGCAGGAAGGGAATTTCTGATCAGCAATGACTTCATTTTGAACATGAACCTGATGAATCGTAATGCCTGCCTCGCGGTATGCCTGAACAAATTTGACAAAGTACAATGCATACGCTTTCAAGATATCCTTTTCCCAGCGCAACGTTCCGTAATTGTAGGTTTTCGGTGATTTCATCCATGTCGGCGGACTCCAGGGTGAGGCGAACAGCTTCAAGTCTGGATTGAGTTGTAACGCTTCCCGAATAAAAGGAATGAGATATTGCTGATCGCGCTCAATGGAAAAGTGCTTCATCTCTATGTCGCCGTCCGTTTCATTATGGCTGTACCATTCCAGCGCGTAGTCACTCGCTCCAATAGGAAGTCGGCATATCGTGAATTTGTGCTCGCCCTCCGGGTGAAAGAGAGCATGAAGCACCTGATCCCGCTCTTCGCTGTCCAAATGATTCAGGGCCACATAACCCAATTCATTAAAACAGCCGCCAAAGCCTTCTACAAGCTGATATGTTTCTCCTGTAAAGGTTAGGTTGGCACTCTCTTGGGTTTGGGTCAAATGATGAGCTTGGGATTGCCAAGCATTAGCTTTGGAAGTGGAAAACCACTGAATGGTTTGATTGCTCATGTGTACCCCTCCTGTTCAATCTTTTTGTATCTCTACTTATTATAGGGTAGGATCGTAGGGGAAGAGATGGTCTGAGCGAAGACAAATTTGCCCTTATCCAAGGTGAAATTTGCGGATGAGAAGTTTCCGTAAATAAGAAGTGGCGAGAACACATAAAGTACACATCTCTTTGATATGCTGTTGTCCTAGAATGACCGAAAGAGGGAAGTCGATTTGAATAAAAGAGTTCTTCTCGTGGAGGATGAAATACGTATTCGTGAAGTGATTGCGGATTATTTTAAACAAAATAATTGGGAAGTCTATGAAGCAGGCAATGGAAAAGATGCACTCCTCTGGTTTGATTCGGTGCAGCCGGAACTCATTATACTCGATATTATGATGCCTGAACTGGATGGTTGGGAAGTATGCCGTCAGGTACGCAGCCATTCAGGTGTACCGATTATTTTGCTGACGGCCAAATCCGGTGATGATGATAAAATATTGGGCTTTGAGCTGGGGGCAGATGACTACGTGACCAAGCCTTTCAGCCCCAAGGTGCTGATTGCTCGCGCGAACGCGCTGATGAAACGGGTAGAGGGACATGTGCAGCCGGAGTCGCATATTTTGCGGTTCGGCAGTGCTATGCTCAACACGATGGCTCATCGGCTTGAAGTGGATCAGGCGGAAGTCGAACTGACGCCCAAGGAGTATGAGCTGCTGCGGCTGCTTATACATAACAAAGGCATAGTTGTTTCAC
This sequence comes from Paenibacillus sp. ALE2, assembly GCF_054113385.1. Lineage (NCBI taxonomy): Bacteria > Bacillati > Bacillota > Bacilli > Caryophanales > Paenibacillaceae > Paenibacillus > Paenibacillus sp. ALE2. The sequence continues at coordinate 801,717 of NZ_CM134213.1, read as the reverse complement.
GGGAGGCGATACTGAACCGGGTGTGGGGTATCGACTTTGAAGGGGACACACGAGTTGTCGATACGCATATCAAAAAGCTGAGAAGTAAGCTGGGCCGTGAATCACGCCATATCCGCACGGTTTTTGGTACAGGCTACAGGTTTGAGGAGGAAGAATGAACAAACGGGGAGTTACCTTTAAGTTGTTCATTATGACGGTTGTGTTTTTCCTGTGTTTTTACGGAATGGTGATTTTAAGTCAATTGCTGTTTTTTGAAAATTTTTATCAGAAACAGAAGATTGGGCGTGTGGAAAGCCGTTTGCAAAGCTTCGGTCAAAGTTATGTCCAGGAAGCTTGGGGGTCTGGCAGGGTTTCGCGTGAGGCAGCTCGTTTTATGCTTCAGAATAAAAACCAGTTGGCGATTGTAACGCTGGACGGCAAAGTAAAGCTGGATGATGCGTTTCATATCAATCTCAGAAAAGCAGATGGTAAAATCGTTAAAATATCGTTGTCTCTGTTTATGAGCGAATACGGAGATGAACTGAGAGCTGCCCGGATTCAGCCTGGTGACACGGTGACCGTTGAAGGTGAGGTGTTGGGAACTGACGGCATCTCCTCTGCCTATTTAATTTATCCATCAGGCATACAGAAGCTTGGTTTCAAAAATATAGGATCAATTTCAGATGAGACAAGCACAGATGACAGTGTAAGACTGTCCGGTACGGTAACAGAGATTGTACTGCCTGATCTGAAAACCTGGAGTCAGCGCCAAGGTCTGCTGTATAGTGCGCTGGAGGAATGGTTTCCTTTATCCCAGGATCATCTGGAGAAACTTGAAAATTTCGAGGTGTTGGAGGAAGAGTGGACGGAACCTTGGACAGGGGTACGAAATGCCGTTATCGTCCATCCTGTTCGTCAGAGCACAGGCGAGATCGACCTCTTGTTCACTGTGACATCGTTGCAGGAAATCAGTGAGACGAATGAGGCTCTGCGCTGGTTTTATCTGTATCTGGGGATCGGCGGATTTGCACTCATTCTGATTTTGTCCCTGTTCTATTCCCGAATGGTAACCCGTCCGCTCATTACTTTGAATAATACCGCCAAGCGGATGGCCAAGCTCGATTTTACAGCCCATACGCCAATCCGGCAGAATGATGAGCTGGGTAGCCTGTCCTACAGCATGTATACCCTGTCCCAGAACCTGGACACAGCTTTGCGTGAGCTTCAGGAGGCCAATCAGCAATTGGTCGAGGACATGGAACAGAAGCAGAGAATGGAGGCTGTACAACAAGACTTTTTTGCCAATGCTTCTCATGAGCTGAAAACCCCGCTAAGTATTATCAAAGGGTTTGCAGAAGGACTGCAAGATGGAGTCAGCGCCGGGAAGCAGGACCATTATATGAAAGTCATTGTAGAGGAAGCGGACAAAATGGAGCGATTGGTCAAGGATATGCTGGACCTTGCCAAATTGGAATCTGGAACCCTCAAGCTTCGCAAAACGACCTTTATTTTGAGCGAGCTGGTGGAGGAGGTTGTGGATAAGCTATTCCATCTGTTGAAGGAGAAGCAGCTGGAAGTGGTCATTATTCCTGCCAATGAGCTGCCGATTCATGCCGATATAGGATGGATGGAACAGGTGATTATCAATTTTGTTGTCAACGCCATACGGCATGCCGAGGAAGGAAGCTCGATCACGATTCGTATCGAAGGCTCTGGGGAAGTCAATACGTTTTCCATTGAAAATAAGGGGGAGACCATCCCAGACGATCAGTTGGAGCTGATATGGAATCGTTTTTACCGGGCCGAGCTCTCCCGCAGCCGCCAGACAGGTGGGACAGGACTCGGGCTATCGATCGTTAAACGAATTCTGGATTTACACGAATTCCGCTATATGGCGGAGAATACCAAGGACGGCGTCCGTTTTGTCGTTATATTCGGAGGCTAAGCTATGGCAAAGGAGTTAAAAAGTATGAAATGGAATTGGTTGCCCTCACTTTGCACGCTTGCAAACCTGGGGGCAGGGGTCCTATCCCTATACTTCACGATTCATGAGCAATATATGACCGCCTTTACCCTCGTGGTAGTGGCTGCTTTATGGGATGTACTGGACGGTTTGCTGGCAAGGCTGCTGCATTGCTCCAGTGATTTTGGCAAGCAACTTGATTCACTGGCGGATGTGGTCTCATTTGGTGTTGCTCCTGCTTTTCTAATTTTGCAGTACAAGCTGGGGGATACCCACTGGATAGGACCGCTTGTAGCCGTGTTGTTTGTGATATGCGGTGCGGTAAGGTTGGCGAGATTCAACCTGATGGCTTTTAGCAAAGGCTTTGTGGGTATGCCTATTACGGCTGCGGGCGTGATTTTGTCCTTTATGTTTTTATGGAGTGAGCATTTGAAGCCGGGATTGTTGCTGGCACTCATGGTGGTGCTGTCGTTCCTGATGGTTAGCCGTATTCCCTTCCCGTCCTTCAAAAAATAATCGGTCAGGAGGTGGCGCCTCTATGGAATGGGCCATCAGCATGATTACACAATACGGATATATTGCTATTTTTGCACTGCTTGCCCTTGGAATTATAGGGCTACCCGTTCCTGATGAAATTATTATGGTGTTTGTCGGCTACCTATCCTCTATCATGGTACTGAATTATTCCGTGTCTATATTAGTCAGTTTCATTGGGGCGATGACAGGGATGATGATCAGCTACACGTTAGGCAAAAAGCTGGGTCAGCCGCTGGTAGATAAGCACGGCAAGTGGGTGGGACTGACACCAAAGCGGTTTGCAAAGGTAAAAGGGTGGTTTGCGCGCTTTGGATTGTGGACCATTTTGTTCGGTTATTTTATTCCAGGAGTCAGACATGCGACAAGCTATTTGTCGGGGATTAGCGCGATGCCTGTACGAAAATATATGCTGGTGGCCAGCGCCGGTTCTCTGGTATGGACACTGATCTTTATCTCCATTGGTTACATTGCCGGGGCCAATATAAACTTTCATTAAGGTAACCGCAAAAGTAATGTAGCATTTTTCACGTATTGCACCGATAATATAAATAAAAGAACCTGTACAACCAGTGAGGGGATCTGTATTGAATGCATTAATGAAGTATATTGAAAAGTTACCTGGTTTTCTGCAAATGATCTTGAATATCTCGCTGTTTCTGGTCGGGCTGATTTTAAGCTTCTTACTTCTAAAAGAAACATGGGCCATATTTTCATATGTGTTCTTGTCTACAGAAGACGACAAAAATTACTATGAATTCACGGAAGAACTGCTTGTATTCTTTTTGTATTTTGAATTCATTGCATTAATCGTTAAGTACTTTAAAACCAATTTTCATTTTCCATTACGTTATTTCATCTATATTGGGATTACGGCCGTCATCAGGCTCATTATTGTGGACCATGATGATGCTAAAAATACATTCTGGTGGTCCATTGCTATCCTAGTCATGGTAGGTTCTCTATTGATTGCTAACAGTAAGTTGTTAAAGAGAGAAAGTTGATGCCGAGTAAGATTGCAAGGGTGACAGTCAAGTAGGAGAGAGGGAATAAAGACGAATGGTAAGAAACTGGATGAATCATGCGGGCGTCAGGCGGGTAGCCGTCCTTGCGATAATCGTTTTGCTGTTGTTTATGTTAAGAAGCATGATGAATATTATGTTGTTAACATTGCTGCTTACGATCTTGATTGGCAGTATATATAACGGAGTGAATAAGCTGGTCAAGCGGTTCGTCAATGTACCGTCAATGGTCGTGCTGCTACTGGTGTATGGGCTGCTGATCCTGATTATGGTGTGGGGCGTTTACCGAATGGTGCCGCTAATCATTGTACAGGTCAAGCAGGTGTATCTCATGATTCAGCAAGCGTATATGTATCCTGATCGTAATCAATGGAACGAAACGATTATCGAATTTATGGACACGCTGAATGTTCAGCGGCTATTTGAGCCTGGCCTGAGTGCAGTGATGAAGGTCAGTCAATTGGGAACACAGCTTCTGGTGTCGATTATTTTGAGCTTGTTCTTCCTGATGGAAAAATCCTATATTACACGTTTTACAGCTACGTTTGTAGATAGCAAGCTGGGTTGGTTTTTCAAGGAAGTGGGTCATTTTGGCCGTATGTTTCTGGGTACGTTCGGGAAGGTATTGGAGGCTCAACTGCTGATTTCACTTATTAACTGTATATTGACCACGATTGCGCTCTGGATTATGGGCTTCCCTAATCTGCTCGGTCTTGCGCTCATCATTTTCGTACTGGGATTGGTTCCGGTGGCAGGTGTGTTTATCTCACTGGCACCCCTCGGCCTGATCGCTTTTAGCGTCGGGGGAATCAATTATGTGATTTACTTGGTTATTCTGATCGTAGTTATTCATGCGATTGAAGCCTATTTCTTAAATCCGAAGCTGATGTCATCCAAAACGAATTTACCGATCTTTTTTACCTTTGTCGTACTTATTTTCTCTGAGCATCTGATTGGAATTTGGGGCTTGATTGTTGGTATTCCGTTGTTTGTTTTCTTCCTTGATCTGATTGGGATAAAACGCAAGCAAGAGAAGGATACCTAATCTATTTACGACAGATACGAACATAGTAGTGACCATTGATTTTTCATGACGAATGCCTGCGAAGCCGCAGGCATTTTTTGCTTTCTCTGATATTCGTCATTTTATTCATGGGAAAGATGGCTGACGCTCATCACCGTTCAGGAGGAGTCCAACGGTACGCTTCACTTTCTTGGGGATATCGGATACCGTCAGGGTAGCTTATCAGCTCGATAATCGTTCCCCAGGGTGATCTTCCATATACAAACTGGTTGCCTGCCCCTGCTTCAATACCGGATAGCGCATGCGGAGGGGACAAGAGTGTTCCTCTTGCTTGTTGAAAACGTGCCGTCGCCGCGTTCACGTCATCCACATAGACAGCAAAATGCTGTAGGCCATAGTCTGCTAATTGGATAGCGGAGTTTTGCGGGGTGTTTTCCAACTGAAATAGCTCAATTCCAGGTCCTTCATGGATGCGAAGCAGACGAATATGAATGATACGTGAGCCTCGTTTGAGTCCTAATTGCTGTTCTGTTTGTTCTCCTTCTTGTGGAGGCTGCTGCTTGTTGAGGGCATCATAGCAGATGTCAGCCCCGAAGGCGTTCTGTAAAAAGGTCGTTGCCTGTTCCACATCAGGTACCGTAATTCCAATATGATCTATTCCGCGTACGGGATGTTGTTTTGGGGTCATGTATACGTCTCCTCCTTCTCGTATCTATTGTTTTTACCCATAATCTAATGTTTACCCACCAACTTTTTAATTCTCTAGTTAACTGTAGTACACTGAGTATCCAAGATAAGATATTGTTAAAGGAAACGAGATGATATAGATGGGACAAAAGATTAAGGTATTGGCTATATCGGGGAGTCTTCGTCAAAAGTCTTCCAATACCGCACTTATGAAGGCTGTTATTGGACTGGCTTCTGAAAATATATCATTCATGGTTTATGATGGATTGGGGGATTTGCCTCATTTTAATCCTGACTTGGATGTAGAGGAAGGGCCAACTTCCGTAAGAGAGCTACGGGAGCAATTGAAACAAGCCGATGGAGTACTGATCTGTACGCCGGAATATGGGAATGGTGTGCCAGGTGCTTTGAAAAATGCCTTGGACTGGCTCGTATCTTCAGGTGAATTTGTAAATAAGCCTACAGCGGTCATTAGCGCTTCGCCGTCCCCTATGGGCGGTAACCTGGCTCATGCTTCGCTGCTGCTCACATTGCAAATGATCAATGCAGAGATTGTGGAAAATGGAAAGGTCATTATTCCGCATATCACATTGAAGTTGAATCAAGAGGGCACCATAACAAATGCTGAAACTAGACAGGAGCTGGAAGCATTACTTCAAGGGCTTGAGCAAGCATGCAGAGGACAGGCATAGAAAAATTCAAAGCAGATCCTTCATCATAGAAGGATCTGCTTTTTCGGATGGCCACCTACTATGTATTCAACGGCAGGTATTCATCAGTTATCTAAATGTTAGAAGTGTTCAATAAGCTCTCATAGACCTTTAAACGGGCATACACCGTTTCAAGTATCGGATATGAGACATTACTGCCAGAAGCCAATGCCAGAAGTGCACCGTGCAGATGGCTTGCTTCAACCGGTAGACTTTTCTGCATATCACGTTGCATGGAAGACATCATCTCAGGCTTTAACGAATCCATCGTTTTTAGCGTATGAGCTTCCATTTCTGAATGAATAGGCATATCTGCGTTGCGTGCAAGTGTGACGATCTCATGCAGTAGCCTTTCATAGATTGCACGCGATTCGGGCGTGGCGAGTATAGCTCCGACGGAGCTACCCATGAGGGTTGTGATTCCGCTCATGCTGGCAATAAATATATACTTCTGCCAAATTTCACGCTGAATGTCATGACTGTGTGTGACGGTGAAGCCTGCATGATCAAGATGGCTACATAGTAGTTGCGCACGCTCTGAATTTGCTCCATCCCATTCCCCAAAAACAATGCGGTGAAACGGGCTTGTCTGAACGATAGAGCCTTTGTGATTTAACGTCGTTTCGATATAACAAAGCCCACCCAGCACTTTTTCAGTTCCGAAATATTCGCGCAAAGATTCAAAATGTTCATAACCGTTAAGTAAAGGAAGAATCATGGTATCTTTGCCGATATAAGGCGCAAGGTCGGGCTGCAATAGAGGCAGATGGTACGCTTTGACCGCGAGAATAATACAGTCAAATGGCTCAGCAGCTTCGCCATAGGTAATAGCCTGGATCGGTGTCTGAAAATCTCCGTGCACACTTTGAATCGTCAGACCGTTTTCTGCCAAATGAAGCTTTTTGGAAGGGCGCACGAGAAAGGTTACATCTTCTCCCTTTTGAACCAGGCGTCCCCCAAAATAGCCTCCAATAGCTCCTGCACCCACAACTAGAAACCGCATCCTAGGGTACCTGCCTTTACTTTTTGTTTCATTTCCTTTAGTTGCAAAACATTAAGCGCCTTCGAGTTTGTCATGATACATTCAAATCCTTTCCTACCTTGGTTTTGGAAAAACAAAAAACCTTCCAGCACATTGCTGAAAAGGTCCGAAAGGCAAAAAAAGAGTCAATTTGCGACCGTTCTTTTGTCTCGGTCCTTTCGGATCAGAGCAAAATCCAACGAGTTCACCTCCATAGGGTCACGCTTATACTTATTAAATTACACCTTACCAGAGTACCGTTCGAATATATCGATACAGCCTCTCAGGGAAGTATACCAGAATATCAGGTTCCTGTCCCATATAAAGCCAATCCGAACAGTGTGTGACGGTATCCATAATGATTTACCTTTAGCACAGTTCCCCTAAATGTAGCACGGACTTAGTGTATATGTAGCGTAATGAAGGTGATATAATAGGGCGCAAATAGGTAGGTTCATAGAACAAATAACTTGGAGCAGAGGAGAGAAGGCTGGTGTTTGAGCAAATTGTAGCGTATGGTCTGAGCCAAAAAGAGGCCGTTAAGGATTATCCATTTGGAGCTGATCCCCTGGTACTAAAGGTAGGGGGCAAGATGTTTGCTCTCCTGACTGAAAAAGATGGCATTAGCCACGTATCCCTGAAATGTGATCCGGTCATTGCAGAAAACCTGCGTCAGCAGAACAAGGCAATTAAGCCAGGCTATCATTTGAATAAAAAGCATTGGAATACGGTAGAGGTTGATAATAGCTTTCCGTTGGAGGATTTGTACAGCATGATCGACCATTCGTATGAGCTGGTCTTCAAAAGCTTAACCAAAGCGCAACGCGAAGCGATTACGATGAGGATACGGGCTACGGATCTGTAAAGGGCTGGTGAAGCCCTTAGTAACACTTTTATAGTTTTACTTGACAGAAAACCACTAAAGATATATTCTTAATTTAAAGATAATTTATTTGAAAATAATATCAAGGAGTGGACCTGAATATGAGCGAACTGGTGAATGTTATTCAAGAGAGAAGATCGGCTTCTAAATTTATTCCTGATGTTACTATAGATGCAAAAGAACTGGAAGAGATATTTCAGCTGGTGAAGTTTGCTCCATCGGCTTTTAATTTACAGCATGCGCGTTATATCGTAGTGCAGGATGCAGAGATCAAACAAAGGCTGCATGATGAGGCAAGTAAGCAGTATAAAATATTAACCGCTTCGGCCACTATTGTAGTGCTGGGTGATACAGAGGCTCATACCAAGGTAGCTGATCTCAACGAAGGGTTCCTGAATTTGGGCGTTCTGAGCAAGCAGGAATATGATAGCACCGTAGAATCGGTAACTCAGTTTTATCGCGAGCGGGGACCTGTCTTCCAGAGGGAAGAAGCGATTCGTAATGCCAGCCTGTCGGCTATGCAATTTATGTTGATTGCCAAGGATAAAGGCTGGGATACTTGCCCGATGATCGGTTTTGACCCGGCGAAGGTGCAGGAAGTATTGAATATCCCCGAGCAATTTGTGCCTGTGATGATGATCACCTTGGGGAAAGAGGACGAATCGGGGCAACGGGCAAGAGGATATCGCAAGCCTGTTGGACAGTTTGTTAGCTACAATGGATTTTGAAATTTGTAAATCATCATGTTCATTAAGGAGTGATTGAGATGTCTTTGAAAACCGCTGGAATTCACCATATTACGTCCTTTGCAGGCGATCCGCAGGGCAATGTTGACTTTTACGCAGGTGTGCTTGGTTTGAGATTGATCAAAAAGACAATTAACTTTGATGCTCCAGAAGTATATCACTTGTATTTTGGGAATGAAGAAGGCAGCCCGGGCACGATCATTACCTTTTTTCCGGCTCCGGGTACACGCAAGGGTAAAATTGGAGGCGGACAGGTCGGGATTACGACGTATGTCGTGCCGCCGGGCTCGCTGGATTACTGGGAAAACCGTCTGCATAGCTTGAAGGTGTCTTTCACGAAGGCTACTCGTTTTGGCGAGTCATTCATCCAGTTCCGAGACAATGAAGGCTTGCATCTGGAACTGGTGGAGCGTGAGGAAGGCCCAGTGAACACGTGGACTGCCGGAGGCGTGCCTACAGATAAAGCGATCAAGGGCTTTGGAGGAGCAGTGCTCTACAGTGCGGATTCCAAGCACACCCAAGGCGTGCTGGAGAATGTTCTGTGCATGACTCCCATCGGAGAAGACGCAGATGCAGGCTATATCCGTTATCAGACGACTGGGGATCTAGGCAACCTGATCGACATTCCAGTCAAAGATGTACCATGGGGGAACGGCGGCGCCGGTACGGTTCACCATATTGCTTGGCGCGCGCAGGACGATACTGAGCATCAGGCGTGGGACGAATGGGTTCGTCAGCATGGTTTTGGGACCAGTGGCATTGTAGATCGCCAATACTTCAATGCCGTATACTTCCGCGAGCAAGGCGGTATTCTATTCGAGATCGCAACCGATCCGCCCGGATTTACGGTGGATGAGGAATTGAATGAGTTGGGGCACAAGCTGATGCTGCCTGAATGGTATGAGCCTCAGCGCGCCGAGATTGAGTCTAATCTGGTTCCCATCGAACCTAGAGTACTCCAACAGGATGAATCGGTTTAAGCTGGACAATCACATATGGAACATCAAAAGGTCCAATGCGGGAAGATTTCCATCCTCATTGGACCTTTTGGTATCTGAATGTCATTAGTGTAAAAATAAGCGTGGAAGAGCTGTTTAGATCATGAGCAGCTCACGAATTTCCAGTTCAGTCAGTGCTGAAAGGCTTTCTTGCCCCGGCTGAATGACCTGGTCGATCAGATTTTTCTTTTTTTGCTGTAGCTCATACATTTTGTCCTCTACTGTACCTTGGGCGACGAGCCGAATAACCTGCACCACTTTTTTCTGGCCCATTCGGTGTGCACGGTTGGTAGCCTGCTCTTCTACAGCGGGATTCCACCACAGGTCATATAGAATGACGGTATCTGCGCCGGTGAGGTTCAGACCCGTACCTCCTGCCTTGAGGGAAATCAGGAACAGCTCGCGTTCTCCTTCGTTGAAGCGACTGCACAGCTCGACTCGTTCGGGGGCGGGAGTCTGTCCATCCAGGTAAAAGTAGGGGACCCCCTCACGAGAAAGCTCACGTCCGACCATTTGAAGCATCGTGGTGAACTGTGAAAAAATGAGCATTCGCTTCCCGGAGCTGAGACATTCCGTAATAATCTCCAGCAGTTGTTCAAATTTGGCCGAGCTTCCCGTATATCCTTCGATGAATAAGCCCGGATGACAGCAGAGCTGCCGAAGTCGGGTCAGACCTGCGAGAATTTTGATCCGGTTTTTCTGAAATCCTTCTTCGTTAAGATGCTTCAACGTTTCATGCTGGAGCTTGGCCAGATAAGCCGTGTACAGCTTTTTTTGCTCTGGCAGGAGGCGTGATACCTGCACGGATTCAATTTTCTCCGGCAGTTCCTTAAGAACATCACTCTTCAGACGGCGCAGCAGGAACGGACGAACCCGCTTGGCAATTACATTTCGAGGCAGGTTGTGAAACGCTCTTTTTCCGCCGGGAAATAGCTCAGGAAATACAACGTCGAAGATGGACCAAAGTTCTTCCAATGTATTCTCGATTGGCGTTCCTGTCAGGGCAAAGCGGTAACGGGCTTGTACATCCTTAACGGCCTGTGCCGTCTGGGTAGCATGATTCTTGAACGCCTGCGCTTCGTCCAGAATGAGCGTATGAAACGATGGCTTGCTGTACACATCCGCATCGCGTCGCAGCAGCGGATAGGAAGTAATAATAACGTCATAGCTGGCAGCATCCCGTATAATTCGACTCCGTTCCTCCGGGCTGCCATCTGCAATAGTGACACGGATATGCGGGGCGAATTTCTCCAGTTCATTCCGCCAATTGTACACCAGTGATGCAGGGGACACGATCATGGCTGGAAGCTGCTGACTGCGAATTTCCGGCAATACTGAAACGAGGAAGGCAATGCTTTGCAGCGTTTTGCCCAGCCCCATATCATCTGCCAAAATACCTCCAAAACGGTAATGTGCTAAGGTCTTAAGCCATTGAAAACCGTAGACCTGATAATCTCTCAAGATAGGGGCAAGCGTGACGGGTACTGGAAAGTCGAGATGGTCAGGATTGCGTATATTTTCTAGCAGCTGGCGAAAGGTTTTACCCAAGGTCAGGCTTTTCACATGATCGTGAGGATCAATTAAATACAGACCCTGCGTGACCGGGATTCGAATCTGCGCTGCATCCAGATCGCTTTTGCGGATACCTGTTTCGTTCATGAACCGAATTAATTCCTTGTACTCCTCTGTTTCCAGTGGCAGCAGGGCACCATTCGGCAGACGGTGATATTTCTGTTTTTCTTCCAACGATTGGAGCAGCTTGCGAATTTCCGATTCCGGTATACCCTCAATATCAAATTTAAATTCAAGCCAATCCGTACGTTCATCCCACTCCGCCCGTATTCTTGGGACAGGCAGGGTATTATTGATTTTCGATTTGACTGCACCCGTGGCATAGACGTCCAGCAACTTTTCCAGTTGTGGAACCGTATGGTACAAAAAGTCATACTCCGCATCTTCATCTTCCATAAAATATCCGCTGTCTGTTCTGGCGAAGGAGCTATGCTCCATCAGTTTCAAAATCCGTTGCTCCTGTTCACCATCACGTATCAGAATCCGGTCGTTACCTGGTGTTCGTGCATCTGTTTCCAACGGGTTGATGATGATGTCTCCATATTGGAATTCCAATCCTGCCAGCAGTTTGTCTCTTACCCTGTCCAGATACAGCTTGGCCTTCAACGGATGCTGGGCGACCCGCTCTGAGACAGAACGGGTCATATGGACACGTCCGAGCTTCATTAAGCCGGGCACGACTTTATCCATAAAAGCTTCCATCTGTTCTGGTGCGATCTGGACTGCTCGTCTGTGATGTACCTCGACCATTCGTTTTAGCTCGGACAAACGCCGTAAGGAATCATCCTTCTGCTTGACAAGCTTGCCATCGGCAATGACGACACCGTAGTCCTCCATGATGGTCAAGTCATCTAATCCTTGAATGCTTAACTGGTAGCCCTCGCTTGTGGATTCGGCCTCATCAAATTCAAATTGCAGCGGAAGCATCAGGTCGGACTGAGGAATACCTTCGCTCATGTTACCGTGAATTTCAAAATAGACGCCCTGTGCTGCTGTCAGCAAGGGGAACAGCCTATCCCAAGCGGCAGGCGGGATGAGAAGCATTCGCTCGCCACTCATATGACTGCCGGAGGCTGAATACGTGCCAGAGGTTTCCCGAATCATGCGCTCCTGATGGCATACCTGGGATAATTGCTGTAGGATCGCATCATGTTCAGCTCGGAAGCGGTACAGCTCAGGCTCGTAAGAGAAGCTCTTCGTGAACATGTAGCTATTCCCACGGTCGATACTGTCCAGAAACGGACGGATTTTCTGAACGATGTATAATCGTTTGGGTCCAGCCTTCATTTCCAATCCAAACATATATTTTTGGTAACCGTAGGCAAAAGGCCGGATGACGAATTGAAAATCCAAGATCGCACGAGTATCCAGCAGCGTAGGAGTGCTGCGAAGCGGTCTCTTGCGGCCGAATAGTTTTAACATACTGTCGGTCAACTGGAGATCCCCTTGTGTGATGCCAGAGGATCGTGAAATTCTAGCAGTGTGTTCATTGGGGGCATCTGTAGATGTGTACATCCCGTCTGAACCCATGCTCCCCGCTGGATCTGGGGCAGTGCCGGGATGAAGTCTGGAGACATAGGAGCGTACGGATAGACTTTTTCCACGTCGCATATCATAGGCGTTAAGAAGAACAGCAGCAATATGTTTGCAATAACGTCCGGTGGTCTGAAATGAGCTACAGGTACATTCCGCGCGGATACTGCCGTTGGGCCGGATCATCGCAGCAACGGCATAAAAGCCGTTTCCTTTGACTGTAGCTTCATACACACCTTCATTATGATCTATTTGTGTAAAGGCCACCTTTTTGGCCCGATAATAAGCATCCCCGTCGTCATAAGCAGATTGACTGCATAGTTGTCTGATCGCTCGCCGGGTAAGTTCAAAACTCATGGTTCGTAATCCTTTCCTGAGTTATTCCGTTTTCTACATGATAACAGAACAGACCGGGTGAAGGACACTGGAGTGCGGAACGTAACTTTAGGAAAAAGAAGAGAAGAAAAAAAGCAGGCCTTGGTCCGTCATTGAACCAAAGTCTGCCAGGTGGCTACAGCTATATTATATGTCGGGCAACCCCTCTCCTTGCTCATGAACTCCCAGCGCATTACGTGCCATATCCATATACTCTTCCACACCAGACTTAAGGGCGAATTCGGCGATAAGCACAGGGTAAGCTGAAGTTAATTCGACGATATGATCGCTCATACGCGGCCATACACGTCCGCCTGCTGTCTCATAAAGCTTCAATAAACGAGCAAGCTCTACTTCTCCGAATAAAGTATAGTAACTCGTAAAATCAATTGCCGGATCAGCTACTTCGGCCTCGGTCCAGTCTAGTATTCCAGTAACCTCTGTATTCGAAGAGACTAGAATATGACCTGGGTGCAGATCGCCGTGCACAAATGCGGAATATGCCGGCCAGTAGCTATCGTCAGCTAGCCACGCCTGCCATCGTTGCCACAGCTCCTCAGATACACCAAAGACGCGCCGTGTTTCTTCCATTCGCTGAGCCATTAATTGCCGAACTTCGTCGTGCTGCTTTACGCGAACACCGAAATCAGCTGCCCGTTGGTAATCTATCCGGTGCAACGCGGCTAAGGCTTTAGCGAGTGAAGCAACGAATCTATCCGTCAGAGCGTCAGGGTTGATGAACCATACATAGCTTTTTGTTTCCATATCAATAGTAGCAGCGGGAGTTCCCCCCAACTGAGGATAGGCGATGAGCTTTGGACTATATATTTGCCAATCAGGTACCGCTATAGGAAGAGTATCACGAATCATCCGAAGCACCTTATGCTCGTAAGCGGCAGATTGAATCACATCTGCTCGTCGCGGTGTACGTAGAACCCAAGGGGTATCGTGGATGTCTTTGGCGAATACGGCTCGGAAATCCAGCCCGGATTCATTGAGTTCCAATCCTTCATGTTGTATGTGAAGCCCATTGTTTTGGGCAAGGGCCAATATATCGCTAACGTCATTCGGGTTAGTCGAGGGACGCTTTTCAGTCATATGAAACACACCTCATTGTTCAGATTTGGTCTTAAAAAAGGTAACTTAAACAAGCTTCAACCCTTCATGTGAAAAACGGGTTGAGCTTCATTGAGAAGCCTAGCCTTTTATCTGAGACGCATGTAGTGAGTACACATGAATGAGCAAACCTCCTTTTACAAAATAGGGTATCTAACCCAGCCCTAATATACCATCCGACATTCGAGGATGTCTACAATATACGGGATAATGTACATAGCTTCCCCAGTTCGCTTATCTGTGGACTAGAGAAGTTTTTACAAGCTGCACATTGCAGGATACAATGGAAGTATTAGAGAAAGGAGACGGATACGTTTGCAAAAAGAAGACAATAAGACCGATTCCAAATCCGGCTCATCCAAATGGTATCTTGGTAGTGCAGCAGCATTGCTCCTGCTGAAAGGCAAATCGTTACTTGCCCTTTTAAAATTCAGTAAATTTGGCGGTGCGCTGATATCTATGGCGTTTACGATTGGCACGTATGCGATTATATACCCGTGGGGATTTGCGGTTGGGTTCGTGTTGTTGTTATTCGTGCATGAGCTGGGGCATGTATTGGCTGCCAAACGCAAGGGGCTTCCGGTGTCGACACCGTTATTTATTCCATTTCTCGGTGCGTTAATCACCATGAAACGACAGCCTTTGGATGCCCAGACAGAGGCTTACGTGGCCATGGGCGGCCCGTTATTGGGGACAGTTGGGGCTATGGCCGTATACGCAGGAGCGTATGCAACAGACAGTCCACTTTTGTATGCACTAGCATATATCGGTTTTTTCCTGAACCTGATTAATTTGCTGCCGATTCATCCGCTTGATGGAGGACGGATTTCTACAGCAGTGACACGCTGGTTATGGCTGGTAGGCCTACTAGGTGGGATTGTAGTCATCGTGTATTTGAAATCCATTTTATTTTTCTTAATTTGGGCACTATTTGCCTATGATTTATACAAAAAATATGTCAAACGCAATAAAGAAGGCGTCAAGGTTCAGTCGTTATTACAGAAGCCGCTGGTTAACGTACAGCATTTATATGAGCAAGGATATCCGCTACCAGGACCGGAGCATACGCGCAGATTATCCTTTAATACCTACTCGGATCTGGAGGGGCAGCAATATGTAACGGTATATATGGAGAGTCTGGATGTGGAGCATACGCTTCTGCTGCCACAGCAGTGTCTTGTCCAGCATGTATGGCTGAACGGTGTAGAACATATACCTACCCCGGATGCGTATCAGCTCAGATTGCTGTGTGGGATTGACTACATTCCATTTGAAAATGATAAATATTACGAAGTACCCGCATCATCACGCTGGAAATTCGGTATCGGTTATATGGGCTTGGCCTTATTCCTGATAGGGATGATGTATGTTGTACACCAGCACATAGGAGATATCAGGCTATGATTCGCAGAATATAAACTTCACCATTTAATTTAGATTATTAAGGCAATGAAACTCATTAGAAAATAAAGTAGAAAGAGCGCGACAGCCGAATATACGGTGTCGCGCTCTTTTTCATATGATTAACGCAGTGGAGCCATTGCTATCCTTCCTTATTCTAGCTCCGCTGCTCATCAGTAATCGGTTTTAACGTCTGACGGTATTTTAGCGGGCTGGTACCTGTCCAGCGCTTGAACTGTCTGCTGAAATGAGCCAGACTGGAGTATCCCAGTAGGGAAGCTACCTTGTTTAGCGGTAGATTGGGCTGCTGGATCAGCACCTTAGCCTCATGCAGCTTGGTTTCCGATAGATAGTGACGTGGTGAATAGCCGTAAACCTTGCGGAACACTTCCTGGGCATAGCCTGGACTGATTCCAAGGGAAGCCGCCACATCTTCAAGCCGGAACGTCTGCTCGCCAGATTCATCCTCTCGATAAGGTTTGAACCTCGATTGAATAGCTTCCATAATGGCCTTGGCATATTGAACGGATGAAGGTGCAATTCTCGGCTCCAATCCCGTAGAAATCATTTGCGAGAATATCCCGAATAGCTCAAACAAAGCAATCTGCATGCGAAAGCGGTCCGCTGTCGTATATTCTCCGTTCTCCCGCACCATGCTGATCCAGCTATGGACAACTTTCTGCAGCTTGGTATTGGTTTCAGTGCCTGCCGGGAAAAAGAGCTGATTGCTTTTAATCATCTCTTGACGGAACAATGGATCATCGACATTAAAATGGGTGCTAAAATAATACATTCCATCAGGGGATACACACTGACTCACATGCTTGAACCCCGGCGGAATAATTAAAATATCGCCTTCCCCCACCGAGTATACGTTATTCTCCATCATCGTTTCCTGACGACCTTCTAGAATGAGTGCAATTTCAAAACCGATATGGGACTCCTCAGGCATGCACCAATCCGCTTTGACCCGGTGAATATGGGCACCAAAAAACTTCACATTCCAATCAATAATAGGTAACCATTGGCAATCATGGAATAGAGCTGGATCAACATCTGGATTTAATATCATCAGATCACCTTCGATTAGGGCAAATTTTACACCGCTTAGACAATCTCATTGTACCTAACATTTATCTATAATAAAAGAGCGCTTACAAGTGTTCTAGTATAAGCCTTTACATAAAAAAATCGCTTATATGTAGTGATTTTGAAAGCGATGCCATATTGTAATTAGGAGGAGCTATGGAAACAACATCGAAAGAACGTGTGTCATATTACGTTTACTTTTTGGGGAGTAACGCAATTCTCTGTCTGGTTGCCTCTTTTGCAATGCTATTTTATACGGATTATGTTGGCATATCTGTTTCTATTATTGGTACTTTATTCGTACTAGCCCGTATATGGGATGCGCTTAGTGCTCCGATCTTCGGTGTGATCATAGACCGGGCCAACCTAAGGGGTGGCTTGTTCAAACCCTGGACGAATCTGGCTTCTATCATTTTGCCAATACTTACTGTACTTATTTTTCTCGTTCCGAGTGACGCGTCACTCACCGTCAAGGTGATTTATATTGCTGTCACGTATCTGGTATGGGAAATGTGTTATACGATCAGTGATGCGCCTGGCTTTGGATTGGCTACACTGATGACGAAAAATACGCATGAACGTGATCTATTAATGTCCAGAGGTCGGACGATGGTCTTCTTGGCCTTTATGGTCATCTCCTCGTCTTCGGTAGCTGTAGCCAATCAGATCTCCTGGCCAATTTTGGCACTAATCGTTGCCGTAGCAGGTTTGATTTTAATGAACTTTACTCGCTTTAATGTCAAAGAGCGTTATTCCAACAAGGCAGAGAAGGTTACGCTCAAGCAGATTATGACGTATCCTATGCAAAACAAGCAGCTTTTATTTTACCTGATGTCGTTTATGACACTGTCCATGACCAATCTGCAAGGGATTGTCGTCAGCTACTTTGCCTTATATAACTTGAAAAATCCTATCTATATTTCAATTCTCATGTTCATTTCCTTGGGTGTGCAACTGCTCACCGCATTAATTTTACCGCCGATTATTAAAAGATTTGGCAAGTGGAAGGTGAATGTCATCAGCTTGCTTGGATTGTTTACTACAGGCCTGTCCTTATTTGCAATCGGTTACAGCAACCCCATTGTTGTGTGCGTATTTGCAGTTCTTTTTGGCCTATTCAGTTCCGCACCGCAGCTTATGGTGCCGATGTTTACCGCCGATTGCGTGGAATATGGCGCATTCAAAAAAGGGGTGCGTGCCAGCGGAACCGCTTTTGCTACCCAAACGTTTGCAGGAAAACTGGGGGGAGCAGCAGCCAGTGGAATTGTGGCCTATGCGCTTGCCTTTGCCGGCTATATTCCGAATGTACCGCAGACTGGACAGGTGCTTACGTGGATATTCGCGCTTTATGCGGTAGTGCCTGGTGTGGGGGCCTTAATTACGGCAGGCCTGTTCGCATGGCTGTACAAGATTAAGGAAAAAGACATAGAAGGATGGCTGGCAAGTGCGAAAAAAAATCAACAGCAGGCGGATCTCACGAAGCAGGATGTTGCTGGTAATACGATATCTGTTCCATCCCTGAAAAAGCCGCATAACAGCCACGGTATTTGAAACAAAGCTATATAAGTTGAACACGAAAAAAATCCCATGGAAAACGGAGTAGGCGAAATGGGATATGACAATTACCATGAACTTATAGGAGGACGACTCGATGAAAAAGCTGCTGTACGGTGTTGCCTATTATGATGAATATATGCCTTATGACCGTTTGGACCAGGATATCCAAATGATGAAGGATGCGGGAATTAACGTGGTGCGGATAGCCGAATCTACTTGGAGTACACATGAACCGCAAAATGGCGTGTTTGATTTCACCTCCGTGGATCGGGTGCTGGACGCTATGCATAAAGCCGGTATTGAGGTCATAGTGGGCACGCCGACCTATGCTGTGCCCACCTGGCTGGTGAAGGAGCATCCCGATGTATTGGCGACAACGCCTCAGGGGCCGGGCAAATACGGAGCTCGCCAGATTATGGACATTACGAACCCGGTGTACCTGTTCCATGCTGAGCGAATCATACGCAAGCTGATTGGACGGGTGAGTCAGCATCCGGCGGTCATCGGCTTTCAGACAGACAATGAGACGAAGCATTACCATACGAGCGGTCCCAATGTGCAATTACAATTTGTGAAGTATTTGCGGGAGCGGTTTGAATCACTGGATGAGCTAAACCGCAAATTTGGCTTGGATTACTGGAGCAATCGCATCAATAGCTGGGAGGACTTCCCTTCGGTGGTCGGAACGATTAATGGAAGCTTGGGTGCAGCCTTTTCCCAATTCCAGCGCAAGCTGGTAACGGATTTCCTAGCCTGGCAGGTTGCGCTTGTCAATGAATATAAGCGGGCAGACCAATTTGTTACGCAAAATTTTGATTTTGAGTGGAGAGGTCATTCCTTTGGGATTCAGCCGGATGTGGATCACTTTGCTGCATCTCAAGCGTTTGATGTGACAGGTGTAGATATTTACCATCCATCCCAAGATGATCTGACTGGAATTGAGATTTCCTTTGGTGGTGATGTGGCGCGTTCAACAAAACAGAATAATTACCTGGTGCTGGAAACGGAGGCGCAGGCGTTTACACACTGGGTTCCTTATCCGGGACAATTGCGACTGCAAGCGTTCAGCCATCTGGCTTCCGGGGCCAATATGGTAGCTTACTGGCACTGGCATTCCATTCATAATTCCTTCGAAACCTACTGGAAAGGTCTGCTCAGCCATGATTTTGAACCGAATCCTGTGTATGAGGAAGCACAGACGATAGGGAAGGATTTTGCGAGATTATCCCCACATCTGGTCAATTTGAAAAAGAAAAATAAAACAGCCATCCTGATCAGCAACGAAGCGTTGACATCCATTAGCTGGTTCAAGTTTAATATGAACAGTCCATTGAATTACAACGATATCGTACGCCGTTTGTATGACGAGCTGTACAAGCTGAATATCGGGACGGATATCATCCATCCGGGTACGGAATCGTTTGATGACTACGATCTCTTGATCGTCCCGAGCCTCTATTCTGCGCCAGATACACTGCTGGAGAAGCTGAACCGCTATGTCGAACAAGGCGGTCATGTAGTTTACACATCCCGCAGTGGATTTACCGACGAGCATGTACAGGTGAGAACATCCCGTCAGCCGGGTGTGATTAGCGAAGCCTGCGGCATTCATTACAGCTTGTTTGTGGAGCCAAAGAACGTGACGCTTAAGGATAATCCTTTTAAAGTGGCAGCAGAGGACAATCAGGTAGATACGTGGATGGAGCTGATTACGCCGACGACAGCGGAAGTATTGGCTTATTATGATCACCCGCATTGGGGCAAATATGCCGCGATTACGCAAAATCGCTATGGTCAGGGAACGGCGACCTATATCGGCTGTATTGTCAGTTCGGCGGTCATCCGCGAATTATTAAGCTCTGTAGCCAAAAAGGCAGGCGTATGGGGACTAGATCAGGAAGCTTCTTATCCGATCATTGTCAAATCCGGTACGAATGATTTGGGGCGAACGATCCGGTACTATTTTAACTATTCCGAACAAGCAGGCTCGGTGATATATCCGCACGGAGACGGCAAGGAGCTGATCGGAGAGCAGAGGGTTATCCAAGGACAAATGCTCCAGTTGGAGCCTTGGGGTGTTATAATTATCGAAGAAGCGTAAATGATGAATAGTGAGCTGAAACCGACGTACGAATCATTTTATATAGTATCGGCCGGGAGTATCCGGCAAGTGAAGCGCCCCTGCGAATTGCGGGGCGTTTTCGCATATGGCTGAATAGAGGAGTGCATCGCTATGCCAACCCGAGCAATCCGCTGGTTCCAGGCGCTGATGGCCCCGTATCGACGTAGCATTCAGCTCAAGCTAGTCTTGACGATGATTGTTCTATCTGTGCTGCCGGTCATTGCTGTCACGGTGCTGGCTGCGGAGAAAAGCAGATCGTCTATGGAAACCGAAGTGGTCGAGACGAACATGTCCAATATGAAATGGACGGGCATTTATACCAGCGACCAGTTAGATCGTCTGAATCATCTGATTTACAGCATTCAGATCAGCCCTGATCTAAGCGATTATTTAAATGAACGAGAACCCGACAATCTTTCAAGCCAATTTAATGCCCAGCGAAAAATGCTGAATACGCTGGCGAATGTGTATTATTCAGCCGGGAGTCATGTCATCGGTATTCAGTTGTATTTGAAGCAATCGCAAACCCTGTTTACCTTCAATAGTATGCAAAATGAAATTACGACAGTGGGCGGTATTCCCCCGCAGTATGCTGAGATGTGGCAAGCGAATAAGGATTATTCGATTCGACCAAGCTCCGCTGACCCGGAACGCTTTACACTGACACGCAGTATTCGGCGTTTTGAAGACCAGAAGCAGACGGGGGCTATTTCATTGGAGGTGCTGTGGTCACAATTCGATCAGACGCTGGGTCTGCTGGGACGAGGGGATCAGCATCAAGTGTTGATTACAGATAGGGATGGCAGAGTTATGTATCCAGTGCAGGCTCGGCAATCGCCTCCTCCTGCAGGAGTGCTGGCTGCTCTTCGTGACGTTAAACCGGGTCCCGGGATGCTTCAAACTGCCGAGCATTATGTGTTCTACAATGATCTGGATGTGGTTGGACTGAAACTGGTCAAAATCATACCGACTTCCTCCATTAACCACAGTGCCTTTTCAACCATGCTGTATGGTATTGTCGTAGGTGTAATTTCAATCCTGGTTTCCATCTGCATCGCTATTTTCATCGCATGGCGGACCGCACGCCCGATTGTCCGTTTGGCGCGTTCGGTGCAGGAACTGGATATGATCAAGGGACCGGTTGGAGAACCAAGTATACGACCGGATGAGATTGGGTTGCTGGAAAGAAGTTTGCATGGGATGGCAGGCCGAATACGCGAACATATCCAGACAGAATACAGTATCAATTTGCAAAAAAAGACGGCTGAATTGAAAGCGCTCCAGGCGCAGATTCATCCTCATTTTCTGCAAAATACGCTGCAAATGATCGGAAGTATGGTGTTTTCCCAAAAGCCGGAGGATACCTATGAAGTCATTCGTTCGCTGAGTGAGATGTTCCGTTACGTGGTGAGGGAGCCTCAGGATATGGCCTCTCTGCGCGCAGAGCTCGATCATGTGGGACATTATATGCGCATCCAGCAGCGTCGTTTTCCGCAAAGATTGGTATTTCAGGTGGAGACAGAAGAGCAGGCAATGGATATTCGTTTGCCGAAGCTATCGCTTCAACCATTGTTGGAAAACGCATTTCAGCATGGTCTTGATCGCAAGGCAGGGGCGTGGAAAATAACAATCCGCGTGGAGATTATGAAAGAAGATGTGTGCATTACGGTCAGCGATAATGGTAACGGTATGCCCCCCGACAAGCTGGAAAAAGTTCGAGCTAGGCTGGAAAACGCATCGGAGGAACCAATTTGGGCGCAGGGCAGTCATATTGGATTAAGCAATGTGTCTTCACGTATACGGATGAATTTTGGAGTGCATTACGGAGTGACGATAGATAGTGAGCAGGGAGTCGGTACATGTGTCACTATTCGTATTCCATTCACCTCAGCAGAGGAGGGCAAAGTATGATCAAGGTATTAATCGTTGACGATGAGCCGTGGAACCGCGATATTTTGAAGACATTTGGCACATGGGAAAAGCTTGGAATGGTGGTGGTGGGTGAGGCAGAGGACGGAGATGAAGCATTCAGGCTGGTCGGGGAGTTAGCTCCCCACATTGTGATTACGGACATGCACATGCCAGGTGCGGACGGAGTGGAGCTGCTACAAGCGCTAAATAACCAATGTCCTGATGTGAAAATCATTGTCGTGAGCGGATATGATGACTTCGCGTATGCCAAACATGCGATCCGTTACAAGGCTGTTGATTATTTGCTAAAGCCTGTCAATCCTGTCGAGCTGAATGCGGTGCTGCTCAAATGCAAAAACGATCTGGAGGTCAAGTTGGCCGAACAGCAACCAGAAGCAACAGAACTGGATTATGAGTTTTTTCACAAGTTAACCCGGTATAAGCAACTGCTGCGTCTTTATTTTAATGAGCTGAATCGTGACGGGGTGAACTTAACATGCAGACAGGTTGTGCAGGAGTTGGAGAGTTATGGAGCACCAACTCCACATATGCTGGGCAGGCTGGTGCAGGAGCTGCTTTCTCTGCTGAAAGAGCTGTCAGCGGATAACGGGCTGGATACTTCTACGGCAAAGGGTGGATTTCCGCTTTCGCAGGCTGTTCTATCCTCTGTAGAACATGCGCTGGAATTCGTATCGTCATGCTATGTTCAGGAACTGGATCAGCTGATTCGGCAGCGGAAATACAAAAACAAGCTGAATTTGGAGGAGGTACGGCGGTATATCGATAGTTACTATGCTGGGCCGATCACACTGGAGCAGTTGGCGAAAAACTTTTTTGTGAGCAAAGAGTATATGAGCAAGGTATTTAAGCAGGAGTACGGTCAGAATGTAACGGACTACATTGTAGAACGGAGAATGGAAAAGGCGCGGGAATGGCTGGCCAATAAACAGATTTCAATTAAAGCCGTTGCAGAGATGGCTGGGTACGAGGATGTGTCTTATTTTTATCGGGTATTTAAAAAGCATTTTGGCATGGCCCCCGGTGAAATGAGAAAGGAAGTTTAAAAAAATCCAATTCAATATGCTAACGGTGTCCAATGGCAGAAGTGGCCTCCCATCCTATAATGAAAGCGTATACAAAATCGTTATTTTCAACTTAGGGGAGGTCATTTTGCATGAAGATGTGGAAAGGTGTATTGAGTACGATGCTGGTTGGCACGTTGTTGGCCGGATGTGGAGCGAATTCTTCAGGCAGTGACAGCAGCGGTGCCAGTGGAGACGGCAAAACCGTAAATCTCAAAATGTTTATTGCTCAGCCCCGTTTGAAGGAGCACTACGATAAATACATTAATGCATTTATAGCCAAAGAGAAGAAAGATAAAAATATCGACGTCACCGTTCAATTGGAGATGCCGCCTGCTGACAATGCCGCACAAATTTTGAAGACAAGGCTCGCATCCAACGATGCACCGGACGTATTCGCACTGCATGCGGTGAATGAAATTCCACCGTTTTACAAAGCGGGATACTTGGAGGATTTGTCCGGTCAGCCATTTGTCAGCAAATTGATGGACAGTGTGAAGCCCTCGGTGACAACTCAAGACGGCAAGGTTGTAGCGGTTCCTTTGGAAACGATCTCCTGGGGCTATTTGTACAATAAAAAGATATTTAAGGATTTGGATTTGAAGCCGCCGGGAACGTTGACCGAAATGAAGGCTGTCGTCGAGAAGCTGAAAGCGAATCATGTAAAACCGTTCCTGTTGTCCTACAAGGAATCCTGGATTCCACAGTTGTTCGTGCCGCTCACTGCAGGTGCAATGATGAACACACAGAATAAGGATTTTATCGAACGGATGAATCAGGACAAAGGCTCATTCTCGGAAATGAAGAGCATGTTCGATATTATTGATCTGGTGAACAGTAATGGTACAGATAAGGCGCTGGAAATTGGCGGGGATGATGGGTCGGCGGCATTTGCCTCAGGTAAAGCGGCGATGTGGATTCAGGGGCCGTGGTTTGCGGAAACGATTTTAAAATCGGATCCGAAGATGGACTTTGGAGTAGCCCCGCTACCGATTAATGACGATCCGAATGCGACCTTGATCAATCTGTCCACTTCGACTTCGCTGGCTGTATCCTCTACAAGCAAGAATAAGGAGGTTGCACTCGATTTTGTTAACTATGTGTTGGACGACAAGGATTCCAGCGCGTTCTATGAAGCATTGAAATTTAACCCTATCTCCAAAGTGCATACGTTCAAAAGCTATCCTTGGGTTAATGACGCTACCGAATATGTGAAAGCAGGCAAGTCGTACCAAGATCCATCCATCCCGCAGGCGGTCAAGGACGAGGCAGGCAAGTCGCTACAATCCTATTATGCTGGTCAGCTCTCGCAGGATGACGTCATTAAGGCGCTGGATAAGGCATGGAAATCGTATAACAAAGTGAACAAGTAGCGGGAACCTACAGAATGACATCGGGAGGGAGAGACTCCATGCCTTTTAAAATCTACAAAAAATACGTCATGCTGCTGGCGTTTACTGCCCCGGCACTGATCTTTTACGCCATCTTCCTGCTTATTCCAACGATCAGCGGCATGTACTACAGCTTTACAGACTGGAACGGATTAAATCCCAATTACAACTTTATCGGCTTGGGGAACTTTGTGGAATCCTTGAAGGAAGACCCCGATTTTCTCAATTCCCTTTGGTTTACACTTAAATACGTGTTGGTCATGATCGTGCTACAAAATGTACTTGCGCTAGTACTGGCAGTGTTGATTGAATCACGCACACGTAGCAAAGGATTTTTTCGGACGATATTTTTTATGCCCAATATGATCAGTACTATTATTAGCGCATTTATGTGGACATTCGTTTTTTCCTCTGTGCTGCCGCAGATTGCCGAAAAGACGGCTATCGCCTTTTTAGGTCAATCATGGCTGGGTGATCCGAAAGTATCGTTCTTTTCCATCATTATTGTCTCGCTCTGGAATGGTGTGGGATATATGATGATCATCTATCTGGCTGCGCTTCAGGGTGTACCGCAGAGCTTGAAGGAGGCTGCTATTATTGATGGAGCGAACGCAATTCAGACATTGCGAAGTGTGACGCTGCCGATGATTACCCACGCGATTACGATCTGTTTCTTCCTGACACTTAACGGTGCTTTCAAGGTGTATGAGGTTGTGTATGGACTGACTGGCGGAGGACCGGGACGCAGCACACAGGTAATTACGATGAACATTTATGAGGAGGCCTTCTCGAATAATTTCCGCTATGGCTATGCGAGTGCTAAATCCGTTATTTTGTTCGCCATTGTGCTCATCTTTACTCTGATCCAGCTGCGTGTCATGAAGAAGAGGGAGGTGGAGGCATGAGGCTGAAAAAGGCTAATTCCTTGCTGATCACGCTGATGCTGTGCGTGGGCGCAGTCGTGTCCTTCTTCCCAATCTACATGGCGGTCATTAATTCGTTTAAAACACAGGGTGAGATGTTTGCATCCTTTACGGCGCTGCCGACGAAGCTTCACTTTGAAAATTACAGCCAGGCCTTTCATCAGACCCATTTGCTGAACAGCGCTCTGAATTCTACGATTATTTCTTTTATCGGCATTGGCGGGATCGTGGTCTGTTCGGCACTGGCAGGCTACAAGCTGTCTCGTACAAGTGGAAAACTGAGCAGTGCGATTTTCTTTCTGTTTGTTGCGTCCATGCTGGTGCCTTTTCACTCTATAATGATACCGCTTACACGAATGGCAAAAGATTTGTCTGTTCAAGGCAGTACGTACGGCTTGGCTTTGATCTATATCGGTTTGGGCGTGAACATGGCCATCTTCTTGTATCATGGATTCGTCAAATCCATCCCGCGTGAGCTGGAAGAATCCGCGCAAATGGACGGCTGCAATGAGTTCCAAACGTTCTTTCGCATTATATTTCCCTTGCTGCTGCCGATCACCGTCACAATTGCCATTTTGGATTTCCTGTGGATTTGGAATGACTTTTTACTTCCACTTTTGATGCTGACGGATGTGAACCATTACACCCTGATTCTCTCGACCAATATGTTGTTTGGAGAATACAACAAGGATTGGTCGCTCATTCTGGCTGCGCTCGTGCTGACCTCCATCCCGGTTATTCTGATCTATGCCTTTTTTCAAAAATTCATTATGGAAGGCATTGCGGAGGGAGCAGTTAAGGGATAAGCTGTGCTTCTCATTGCTAAAAAAAGCCTTTCTTAACCACGAACGTTTTCAAAAGAGACTAAACAGCCTGAGCCCCTACGAATATGGGACTCAGGCTGTTTAAATAGGGCTTATTAATAACTGGCTGCTTGATAGGGAACTTCAGTTCATAAGGGCATGCTTTTTTGTCGTGCTTGATGACGTCCTAATCTTCCAGGAACTTGCTGTCTTCTTGGGATAACACGTACGATGCCTTGCTGCCGAACCGGGAGCCGAATGCTTACTGTGAGCTTTACTTCGCAAACAGCGTGCTGCTATTCGTATTGTTCTGCGGAGCATAGGCACCGTCCCAGGTGATAAAGAAGCTTGCTCCAGTATAGATCTCATTCAGGGCATTGCTCCAAAGCGAATAATCGAATTCCTTGAGCTGATTATTGTTGCGATCCACATGGTCGCCGCCCACGGCTGGTCCAATCTCACAGAAGCCATAAGTTTTGCCAAGTCCTTTGATGTCATTGTAAGCCATCTTGATTTCATTGTCATTGGATGGATCGTCGCTGTAGGCGTCGATGCCAATCCAAGTGACATAGCTGGAGCCGGGATAATAAGCGGCCGCGTTGGCTCCTTTATTTGGAGCATAGACAAAATTGACGTTGGACATGCCATGGGTCGTTACGATGTAATCGTACAGATTGATGTACAGGTTCTTATAGTCCGTCGTGTTCTTGTTTCCCCACCAGAACCAGCCTCCGTTCATTTCATGGAAGGGTCTGTAATAGACGGGGGATGAGTCAAACTTTTGCAGGCTAGTCACAACATTGTCAATCTGAGCCTTATAATTTTGCAGCCATACGGGGCTGGATGAATTGATGGATGAAATGTCTGTATTGGCCAAGATCTTAAAATCGGAATCAGACATCGGGGCGTTTACATTTCCACCCTGGGGATTGGGCATGTGGGTAGAAATGGTAACGATTTTACCTAAGCCTTGGATGGCTGAAGCGCTATGGGAGGTAATGGAGGCTGCATCGCTTCCCCCGTAGTTCCAGTTCAGCAGATCATAAGAGACGATGTCAGGGTTGTAGGTCTGGACAGGACTGGTGTCTACACTTCCGTCATAGCCCAGGAACATGCCAGTATAATTGATATTACTCTCCGCGCCTGCCGTCATCGGTAGCGCGAATAATAACGCAGCCCCGGTCAGGGCGGTGATCAAGCTCTTCGTTTTCTTGAATGAATTCATATTGGTTGGTTATCCTCCTAATGTTTTATATCTTGCTATCGGTTAACGCAAGATAAGGTGTGTTAAGTGAAAAATGTTCTAGTACACTACCTCCTCGGATCGGCTGGTTGACTTTTACTATCAATCACAACGTACATTATTTTTAGCGAGTTGATCCCATCTTCCTATAGGAAAGGGCTTTTTGGCGAACCCTCAATTATATCGACTGCAAGGAAAAAAACTAAAATAGTTCTATTGAAGTAAAAATTATTTCATATAACAATAAACTATCAATTTCTGCAAACAGTGGTAGAGGCTAAGTATGTGAAAAAGAAAATATTTCCGGTTCATTTTTATGAATTTTTAATTCACTCTTATGAATTTTGATTGCAATTATTGTTATTCTTGTACTATATAGAGAATTCATACTCGCACACTTGACGTTACATCTATTTCTACACACCATTGTTTTTAACAGAAATTAAGCAGCCTAAGACCGTATGAATATCGGACTTAGGCTGCTTAAGGTTGCTTTTTTATTACTGTTTACTTAACAGAGATCAGTTCAATTATAGAAAGGCCTCTTATTTTGGAATGACCACACATCCAACTTTCACTTCGACAAACAGCTTATTATGAAAAATAAAAGCGAAATGATGATTATAATTAGATAAATACTAGAAATTCGTCTTCCAATAAGAGCTCCAAAATCTTCAGGATTTTTATATCCAATGATTAAGCTAGGAATAAAAAAAATACTCGATACAAAAATAGTGTAGTGGAACCCAGTATTATTAACAGGATTGGACCATGCTGACATTCCTAAAAAGGAAAGCAACTGGTCTCCGAATATGTAATCGCCAAATTCAAAAGAAACAGCCATGCCAAGAAGAGATAACAGCAGTGAAAGTGATCCCCGGCCTATTTTCTTTCTGTTGTTTCTCAACACTGTGAAGATAATCAGTAAAATTACAATTGCCTGTATGCTGTATGTCAATATCATTGAAAACATGAAATACCTCCTCGAACATTAGAATCAAATGATCGAATGCCAATTTCGCGAGTGATTATACCATATTTTGTAATTCCTTCATATATAGTTCGATACGGAGTTCGGTAGCGCAGCGGTCCGTTTGGAGCTAGAGAAGCAACAGCGATCGTAAGATCAAATGGAACGCAGAGCGGCCTTAGCCATACAATATTTCATCTGAAAGTAAAAGGAGATGATTATGTTGGCTACCTTCTCGGCCGCGCTTCAGGTGAAAAAGCGGATGGCCAAGCGAGTCTTAAAAATGTCCGGTGTTCACGGCATTGGCGTAGGCTACAGGGACCCTGCGCACCCCAAAAAGGGAGCCGCTGTCATTGTGTACACGGACCGTCTAGCGTCGGCCTCTACTGGACTCTTGTCGGCCACTGCCTTAGGGAAGAAATCGAACGTTCCTGTCCGAATTGTAAAGACTGGAAAAATCAGGGCTAATGCTACGGACTACAAAGTGCGCATCCGCCCGGTCATCGCCGGCTACAGTGTCGGGACAATTGAAGGCTCCGGTACAACCGGACTTATCGTTGCCCCAACTGGAGCGCCGGCTACACGTTATCTTTTAAGCAATAACCATGTGCTCAATCCCTCCAATACAGACAATCGGGAGGCTACAATTCAGCCAGGCGGAGCCGATGGGGGGACGGTTGCCCAGGATCGTATAGGACGACTGTATCGTTACGTACGCTTAAATCCCACTGGAACGAACCTGATTGATGCAGCGCTTTCGCTTCCGACCCGCAACAACCTGCTCAATCCCCGTTATGCTACAGTGGGAGCGATTCCGGGTCATGTTACCGCCTATCGCATAGGAGAAAGATTGAAGAAGGTAGGGCGTACGAGCGGGCGGGTTAATGGCACGGTAGAGTCCGTCTATACGGACTTGCAAATCAATTATGGTGGTGAGTTGGGCCTGCTGACCTTCGAAGATCAGACGGTTATTAGAGGTACGACTCCTGTATCACTACCCGGGGATTCCGGCTCTGTATGGCTCAGACAGTCCGATAATTATGCAGCCGCGGTCAACTATGCAGGCACGGCAGATGGTCGCTTATCCATAGCCTTTCCAGTGCAGTGGGTCATGCAGGTATTCAACACACGAGTAGCCCGCCCCAGCGGGGCAGGCAGGGTACTCAGGGTAGATACAGGATCTTCCCCTCGTTCCTATACTAGACAACTCACCAGTGAGGAGCTCGTTCGCTTAAGACCAAGAACGACACGTATTAGACGAAGCTAATTGCTCTGCAGATGGAAGAGCTACGGCTAGACCCCTCGGTAAAGTGGTCGATTTACCAGCTTTCCATAGGAAGGCTCGCTTCGGAAGCATCATCTCCCCGGATTTCTCCCCTGATTGCAGAATTAAGATAAGAAATCCGGGGCGGAGGCGATGGGAAGCACCCGCAAAAATAATTCACGATACCAATCATTTACGACGCCAATGATTCACGGTACGAATCATTCATAATACAAATCATTCACAATCTAAAACGTTAATGGCATGAAAGGAATGCATTAAATTAAATTTATAATTACATTCTAATCGGCCCCTTCAGCATATGCTTGGACTCTCAAATCATGGGCTGTAATGGTGCTGCTTGCCGAGGCCAAGCCCCTGATTTCCTGAGCAGTCAGAGCTCTGTTGTAAATGATCAGCTCATCTACTGCACCGTTAAGATAAGGATCATCAAACTGGGATTTCCCAATGTAGTTCCAATCTGTCAGTCCAAGGCTGGAAGGTCTCAGCGTCATACCCGTGTTACGTGTCGCCTCTATACCGTCCACATACATAATTCCCGTAGTGCCTGACAGAGTCACTGCGACATGCTTCCACACCCCTGTCGCCAGTTCCGGGGCGTTCAGCTGCTGTTCCTCTCCGTTCCCCAAGACAGTGATGGCAAAACGCATACCTGTCCCTTCGGCCTTCGGGGTCAAAAACATATACCGATCTGTTCCTGCTCCAAAATCAAACAGACGAGCCCAGCCATTATGCGTGTTCACTCGTACCCATGCTGCAATCGTAAAGTCATTTAAACTGCTAACTATTCCGCCGGGCAGGCTGGCATAGGCGCCAATACCGTTAAGGCGCAGGGCATTGCCATTCCGCCCCGCGCTCCACGAGCCGCCAATTACACTGGCCTGCTGCCCATAACCTGACGAATCGGCTGCGGTTGATCCGGCCGTTTCGTTAAATTCATAATGGGCTATAATGTCCCCAGCGGGAGCTGGATTGCCTGTACTGGACTGAATGCGGATATCGTAGTTGGCTGCCGTACCGATATTCAGGCTGGTTGTAGTCGCAGCACTGTTAACAGCAGTGACTGAGCCGGTTTTTGTGCCGTCTACCAGTACGTCATACGTACCTGTCGCGAGTCCGGTTATTGTCACAATAGTAGTATGAGCTGTGCCTGGTGTCGTATTTTTCAACATCAGACGGATGTTGTTCTTGGATTTGGACACGACGGCCAAGGTATATTGGTCCCGGTTCAACTCCAGACTCAGCTTCTGGGTAATCAGATGCAGACGTTGGAATACGCCGTCTTTTGAAGTAACCGTATAGCTGTTATTGCTTTCTGTAACGTCACAGCCATAACCGAACAATCCGAATATGGGATCGACAGCAACATCCGAACTTAGGATTTTAATGGCTCCAAACAGCCCCAGATCGGCTTCCCCGGACATGCCACGCCATCCGTTAAAGAGAGGGCCGCCGTCCAGACCAAGGGCGCCGTAATTGCCCTTACCTGCCTGATATGTCCACGATACTGCCCCGATATTGGCAGGGTCCGGGCTGATCTGTCCTGAATTAATCGCCCCGATGTTCGCCAGTTTGGCGGCATAGGATAGGCGCTGGTCCACTTCTGGCTTGGACGAATAACGACGTGTCCAGTCATCCATCGCATAGCCCGCCAGCGAAGTGGTGTACTGGAAGTTCCACCAATTCTCTCCGGTGATTGTGACCGGATCGGCGTAATAGTACCAGACAGGCATATGTCCGCGTGCGGCACGTGTTTTGGCATTGATTTTGCTCATCATTGTCGTATTGCCGTTCATTTTGGCAAGTGTATATACCGCCTCTTCGCCTGTATTGTCATAGTTGTACTCAGAGCCATAGGGATAGGTGGTGTTTTTGAAATTGTTGTACTTGGTAGCCATTTTGGCAATCATGTCGTTAGCCTCAGTAGTCAATCCTTCTTCCTGAAGCGCCTTAATCATATCAGGTGTGGTCAGCTCACCCATAAGCCCTGTGTTCCAGTTATAAGCAACAGGACCTTCATACAACGCTTTAAAAATACGATAAGCACGTAGCAAATATGTGTTTTTGCTATTGCGATAGCTGACCAGGTTGGGATACAGCTTGGCAAGTTTATACATGCTGAAAAACGTATTATAAATGTGCGGATAGGCATAGCCCCGGTATGTTGGTGTCGTATTAGGTTGTGGCATCAGGAAATCAGGGACCAAATAATCGGTATGATGGCCTTCCATCAGATTCGTCCAGATAGCCACCTCCAGATAATCATCGACAGCCTTGATCTCAGAGGCCACGGGCTTCTGGACATTTTTCTCCGCTAGAAACTGGCCGTGAGTTAATCCCCAATCATCACCCCAGCCCCAGTAGCCAGCAAAGCTGTTGCGTTTGGCCTTATATTGCATCATCCAGTCGTCAAACACCTTGTCCCGCAGGTCTCCCGGTACGTTCCATTGGGTGCTGTTGACCATGAAGGTGGAGTGACGCTGAAGTGCAGTGTCAACCGGCTCAATGGCATAGAACTGGAGAACGGTTTTTTCGCCGTTACCGTAATTTACTGTAATATTGTTGTGACCCAATCGTCCCAGTGTAAGCTCATATATTTTGTGGTTTGTAGGGGCATTTTCCAAATAGCTGATGGTCGTTTCGGAGGGATACTGCGCTGTGACAGAGGTAATGGATTTACGGGTATGCAGATCGAATTTAGCTTTGAGATTGGTCGGGACAATCATACCCGGAACCACAGTCACATCCACATGCCCCTCGCTGTATAGCCTGTCCTTTACAGCCTGCTCGTCCGTTACCTTGTAGAATTTAAAGGCATACGTTTTGCTTTCACCAGGGGCCAGCGACAGACTGTTGCTTCCGAGATAACCACGGTTGGTGCTTTTGATGACATTGGAGTGGATATAGAACACATTCAGTCCCTCAGACCAGCCGCCTTGCTCCATAGCCCATGTACTGCCAGGATGCTCCTCGACTCTCCAGTGGTCCTGATATTCGAGACCAGCACCCGTTGCGGCATCAGGTAGCAGCAGGATATACGGTCCGATGCCGCTAGGTCGTCCAGCTGTAATAAAGGAACTGTGATGACCTACAAAGGAGTGAGAGAGTACCCTTGTTTCATAGATTTGTTCATTATTGCCACCGGACCAGTATTCGTTAAAAGGAAGCGGCAGCCCCCAATCTCCGATTTCCAGTGCTTGATTAGAAGTATTCGTTACTTTCATTTGCCAATGTAAATAGTCGTTAACCAATGAATAGGTTTCTTGTAAAGTGAAGTTGCGTATTCCCTGATGGTTGGAGGAATTTTGATAGGATACCTGGACGCTGTTACCAGAAGAGATGATCTGGCGCACATCAGCAGAATTGCTTGTCCATGCCCGAGTCCACGCCCCGTTACCGAGACGATAGGTGAACATGAGTTCACCCAGCCACTGATGATCTGACGTATTTTGTTTAGGTGCGTTAGAGCCGTTCATGACATAATTCGTATTGAAGGTGTCTCCTGTCAGACGTAAGGAAGAGATATCCCCATAATCCCCGATTGAGATGGAGAATATTTGATTAGATAGCTGTACTGCCATGCTATCAACCTCCTAACAAAGGTTCGTGAGTTTGCTCACATGTTAATATATGTGTCAAAAATACTTTTGCTACCCTATGCGTGAGAATTAATAGAAAATAGATTCATATAGATATCCTAGAAATATATTCATAGTGGAGGTAGAGCTATAATGAAAAATAAAATGGAGTCACCGAAGATTCCTGCGGACTTACCCGTATTAAATGAAGAAATACGCTCCATACGATCCAAAGACGAACTTAGTACAGGGTCTGTAGAGGATATTATTTTGGACAATATGGAAGCAGTTAAGGTTTCATTAGAGAAGATGGTCTTCAAAAATGTCACCATCATGGAATCATCATTGCCGGAAAGTGAATGGACAGACATCATTTTTGATAAATGCGATCTGTCTAATATTAATTTTTCCGGCTCCTTTATCCATCGGGTAGAGTTCAGAAATTGTAAATTGCTCGGAACGGATTTTTCGAGAAGTAGGCTCCAAAACGTTCGTTTTCTGGATTGCCTAGGGGATTATTCGATGTTCCGTTTTGCTAATTTCAAGCAAGTTGGTTTTGAGGATTGTTCTTTGATAAGTGCAGATCTTTATCATGCAACACTACAAAAAACCTCTTTTGCCCGTTGCAATCTGGATCAAGCCAT
The DNA here is from genome assembly GCF_054113385.1 of Paenibacillus sp. ALE2. Lineage (NCBI taxonomy): Bacteria > Bacillati > Bacillota > Bacilli > Caryophanales > Paenibacillaceae > Paenibacillus > Paenibacillus sp. ALE2. Next base: position 767,555 of record NZ_CM134213.1, on the reverse strand, counting down.
CCTGTCGGGGGCCAAGCTCAAGGGAATTGATCTCAGTGATTGCGAATTTGACGGATTACAAGTGGAGATAGAAGACTTGAATGGTTGCATCATCTCACCGCATCAGGCTTCATCCTTTGTTGGCCTTTTGGGGCTAGTGATTAAATAAGGGGTTCAGGGCAAAGGTAGCCATAACAAAGAAAAGATCCGCCTAAGCGGATCTCTTGCATTTATTGATAGCTTATTTCTTTTTAATCACCGGACGTACAGGCTTCGTTGTCAAGACATTAAGCGCGTCACGTACTTCTGTGGCGAAAACAAGCGGCTTTTCTACTTTTTCAAAGTGGATGTACCAAAGGTTAGGGTTATCGAATAGCCAGTGATTGTGGAGTGCCGTCACTTTGATATCATGGTTACGAAGTCGAGAAATAAACGGATTAATTTCTGCGGTCAGAATCACAGTTTCGCCAAGACATAAACCTTTTCCGTTACGGCCAATGCTTTCGAAAGAAAAAGCTTGGGGGATGGCAAGAAAGGATCTGGCCCTTTTCCCCAAAATGATCGGCTTGATGTTATTTCTGACTGTAGATGCAGTACAAACTCCGTTAATGATTTGAGGTGTTGCTTTTAATATATCGGCAAACCGTTTACAAAGTGGACTAACTGCCATTTCTCTCACTCCAATTCTTTTAAGTTACTAGCATCATATGAAAAAGTAAGGGAATGGAAAGGGCAAGTCTTCTTTATCGTTAGTCCAATTTGCTATATATAAAGTGCGAATGGAGCACCCTTTTAAAGCCTCAGCTTTGCTCCGTGATACTCATGTTTGATACGGTCCCAGGCCTGGCGCAGACGCTTAACACCTTCGATAATCTGCTGCTCCGTTAAGTGAGCAAAGTTAAAGCAGGCTGAAGGAGGCCCCGGTGTCAGTTGGTAATCAGCAGCATCACGCCATGTGACTCCATAAAATTGTGCTGTCTGCATCAAATGATGATACTGGGCAGGTCCATGCTTCCAGATGGCATAGGCGTGTAGACCGCAATCGTTCTGCTGCCAGTGAAACAGCTCACTCAACGGCTGTATTTCATGCTGGAATACGTCGTAGCGTGATCTGTATATTCGAGTCATCCGCCGCAAATGACGAATGTAGTCTCCGCGCATCATAAAACGTGCCAGTGCACGCTGTTCCAAGCGGGCAGGCGGCAGGGGATCGTATAGTCGTTTGGCAGCAGTCAGCGCTTGAGCTAATGCCACAGGCAGGATGGCAAACCCGAGTCGAAGGCTGCTGAACATGCTTTTGGAAAAGGAACCGACATAGATGACACATTCCGCGCGATCCAGTGCTTTTAATGGTTCAATGGGGCGTCCTGCCCAGCGGAATTCACTGTCATAATCATCCTCAATGATCCACGCCCCCTTGGACGCTGCCCATTGCAGAATATGTTGACGGCGCGTTAATGGCAATACAGCACCGGTTGGAAACTGTCGTCCAGGCGTAACAAACAGGAGCTTGGCATCCCAATCCTGTGGAATAATTCCATGCTGATCCAGCTCAGCAGCGTATATCTGTCCGCCTGAGGCAGTAACTGCACGGTAGATGCCGGAATAACAGGGATTCTCCAGTACAATGTTATCTTGTTCATGAATAAGCAGCTGACTTAATAACGTGATCACTTCCATGGAACCACTGCATAATACGACTTGATCCGGGGTAGCCGTAATTCCGCGTGTTCTGCCAACATGATGGCAAATCGCTTCACGCAGCCCTTTATCACCGTTCACTGGTGCAGGCGTCGAGTCATCCGAAGGCTTTTGCAGGTCCTTGCCAGCGGCAGCCAATGCACTTTTCCATGCGATCTGTGAGCTGCCCTCCAATACATCTTCTTCTGCTTGAAAAGAAATCAAAGGCTGCTCTGCACCGTCTCTATCCGTAGCAGACACAGGAGCCGAGTATAAGGCCCGTTCTCTTTCGAGCTGCATTATTCGTTGTCCCCATGCTGACAGAGCAGGGGCTTTTTGTTTTGCAATAGGCGGGGGTTGGTTCTGCTGATCGATTAGAGATTCGTCTGGCAGCATTGCAGTCTGTTCCATAACAAAGGTTCCTCTGCCTACTAGCGAATTCACATATCCTTCTGCCAACAGCATATCGTATGCTTCTTTAACACTTCCGCGCGAAATGCCATACATCACAGCCAGATCACGACTGGAAGGCAGGCGCGTACCGCTGGCAAGGGAGCCAGTGAGAATCCCCTCTCGAAGAGCGTGATACAATGCCAAGTATTTCAAATGATATTTTTGAATTGCACGCTGATAAGCAATCGTAATGTCCATACTTTTCTCCTTATATTGGACCAGTCATTTCCGTTCATATTGGATCTTTTTAATAATCCATTTTCAACATAATCTGAAATGTATCATTGGTCAATAGATGGAAGGAGAGTCCCCTATGAGAAGAAAGGAATTTACGGTAGAAGAATTAGAGGAAATAGAGCAGTTTCTAAGCGAGGTCAGTTTCGGATTTTTAGGCATGAACAGCGAGGATGGTTTTCCGCGTGTGGTTCCCTTGAATTTCGCTTATGGAAATGGCGTTTTTTATATTCATGGCAGCCGTGCTGGAGAAAAGATGGAACGGATGAAAGAGGATAATCGGGTTACTTTTTCAGCTGCGAAAGAATATGCGCTCATTCCATCTTATTTCACGGATGAACATATGGCATGTCCTGCGACCTCATTTTTTAAAAGTATTACCGTGCGTGGTCATGCGGAGCATGTAGTGGATTTGGAAGAAAAAGCATCAGCATTTTCCATTTTTATGAGTAAGCTGCAACCGGAAGGCGGATATGACACGATTGATGCCAGCGATTCTCGATATGCCTCACGTTTGAAAGGGGTCGCTCTGATCAAAATTGTACCCGAGGAATGGACCGCCAAGTTTAAATTCGGACAAAATGTTAAAGATCAGGAGCGTCAGCAAATTATCGACGGCTTGCAACAACGGGGGCTGGATGATGATCTGATAACGATTGAAATGATGCGCAAATATGGTCCTCATCACTGATATATATATATCGAAAGTCTGGATTTCACAAAATTCTCAAGTATAAATTTTTAAATTCGGCGTAATAATTCCTGCTCGCTTATCTATCTAATTGGTTAATTATACCTTGTAGGGGGAATACCCTTGATTTTCCATAACATTCAGTCCTTCTATATTAGGACTTTTGAAGGAAAGGTATATATCATCCTCAAGCCCGTTGTTCTTACTGCAAAGGAACTTTATAATACGATAGATTTGTGGTGTAAGGGGGCAAAACCGTGATGAGAGCAGGAGTCAGAAGTCGGGAAGGTCGGCGGTTGTTACTGGAAGCGGGGGCTGAAGAGTTCGCTCAGACGGGGTTTTACCAAACTAAGGTAAGTTCGATTGCGGCACGTGCAGGATTGACGCAGCCGGATTTTTATATTCATTTTGAAAGCAAGGAACAAATGTATGAGGAGCTTGTGGAGAGCTTCCGTACTTTGGTGAATGAGACGGTACAAAGTATGAAGATTGGCCCGGACCTAAGCGAAGCTGAAGTTTTGAGACGGGGACAAGCTTTTCTGGAAGCTATTTTTCGCATGTTGTCTAATAATCCGGCGATCACTCGTGTCGGTTTTTATCAGGCGGCAGACTCGGTACACATCAAGGCGGAAATGGCAGAGCATATCAAGAAGCATCTGCTGGCGGCACAACGATGGGGTTCCTGCCGTGAGGAACTTGACCCTGAACTGACAGCAGAATGCGTGATCGGTTTGATAGAACGACTGACGTTAACGAAATTGCTGCCTGGACGTGAAAGCCCGTCTGTACTTGCCAAGCAGGCAAGAAATCTCCTGTATCACGGAATGCTCGCATCCGAGGAATAACTGAACCCCAAATCCACATTTGGGCGGCAGGCGCGGCATTTGTCCCTATCATGGACGGTGGCATAAGCATAAGATGCTTTTGTAAACCATGAAGGGAGGAATCACCATGTCTGGAGTAGGCGCTGGTTATGGAGCTTTTACATCTACAGGAGCGATTCTGGTACTTTTCATTCTGCTCGTTATTATTTCCAAAGCATTCGTTATCTAATTCTCAGTTGAAGAATTTGATTTCGGGCGATTTGTTGTAATCGACAGAGGGAGGAGGAATTTGAGATGGGTGAAGTAGATAGAAGCTGTGGCGGTGGCGGCTACGGCATGTGGACTTCCACTGGTGTAATTTTGGTACTCTTCATATTGCTGGTTATCATCACACGGACTATTTTCATCTAAGCGATATTCATGGGCTTGAGCGCCGATGCTTCGGGTCTATGACTATGCAATCCCAAATAGGAACCGTCTCTAACAGAGGCGGTTTCTTTTTAATTCAAAGTTTACGTTGACGTTAACGTTATATAGGCGTAGTATTTATATATAATCTTTTTCATAAGGTGGGTGTCATGGTTACGTATAAAATTGATGAGGTCGCGAAGCAAAGCGGTTTGACCAAGCGAACTATTCGTTATTATGAGGAAATCGGCTTATTGCCCTCTCCGCAGCGCAGTGAAGGAAATATGCGGCTGTATACGCAGGAGGATGTGGATTTACTAAAAAAAATAGTGAGTGCCAAGGAAGTGCTTGGCTTTTCTTTGCAAGAACTTCAGCGTTACATGTCCGCAGCAGAAATGCTCAAGGGGCAGCGGGAGGAATATCGCGAGCGCACAGAGCATTTGCAGCCAATCGAGCGACGGGCCATGTTGGAGGATATGGAACGTACGCTGAACGAACAGTTGGACTTAATGGTGGGGAAAATCAACAGTATCCGTATGCTCCAGACAGAGCTGGAGGAGCTGCGGGTTAGGGTGCGTGAACGTAAGATTCTTCTGGATGAGGAACTTGAGCGCGATCCATCATAACAAGAACATTGACATTCAGATGTGGAGGTAACATCCTATTATGAGTTCACAACATGCATTACCTGAAGAGTTAAAAGAACGCTCAGGCTTGCTGTCTCAACCTAAAGCGGTATGGGCAGTCGCCTTTGCCTGTGTTATTTCATTTATGGGTCTGGGATTGGTCGATCCGATCCTGCCGGCCATTGCCGATCAGCTTCATGCTACGAAAAGCCAAGTGTCGCTGCTGTTCACCAGCTATAATCTGGTGACGGGCGTTGCGATGCTGATTACGGGCGTTGTATCTAGTCGTTTGGGTGTCAAATGGACGTTATTAACCGGCATATTATTTATTATTGTGTTTGCCGGACTGGGCGGCACGGCTAGTACAGTTGGCGGAATTGTGGGCTACCGGGCAGGCTGGGGCCTGGGAAACGCTTTGTTTATCGCAACAGCGTTGTCTGCGATTGTAGGTCTGTCCACTTCTGGAACAGCTAAAGCGATTATTTTGTATGAAGCGGCCTTGGGGCTTGGGATTTCAGTCGGCCCGCTGCTAGGCGGTGAGTTAGGTTCCATTTCCTGGCGCGGTCCATTTTTCGGTGTAGCTGGATTGATGGTTATTGGCTTTTTGTTCATTACGTTTATGCTGCCTTCGATTCCAAAGCCGAAAAAACGCGGTTCCATTGCGGACCCATTCAAAGCGTTAAGTTATCCTGCCTTGTTCACGCTCGGCATTGTAGCATTGTTATATAACTTTGGATTCTTTACGTTGATGGCGTATTCTCCATATGTCATGCATTTAGACGAGCATGGTTTGGGTTATGTGTTTTTTGGTTGGGGAATTATGCTGGCCTTTACCTCGGTGTTTGTAGCTCCAAAGATTCAAGCACGCTTGAGCGTGGTATCTTCCATTAGTATCATGCTGACGTTGTTTGCCATTGATTTAGGTGTTATGGCGATTGGGACTTTAGCTGGTTCGCCAACGACTGTCATTGTAGCGGTCATTGTGGCTGGTATTTTTCTGGGGATTAACAATACATTGATTACAACCGCTGTTATGCAGGCTGCTCCAGTGGAGCGCTCCACAGCATCTGCGGCTTACAGCTTTATGCGTTTTTTGGGCGGGGCCATCTCACCATGGCTTGCAGGGAAGCTGTCAGAGTGGTATGCAGCAGAAACTCCGTTTTATTTTGGAGCATTGATGGTACTGATTGGCGTAGCTGTGCTGATCGTACGTCGCCGACATATGCAGGATATTCAGGTAGATGCACACTAACATTGAACTTCTGGGGAGGAAAAGAGTATGAGCGAATTCAAACAGATTCTGGTCGCGATTGATGGCTCGGAACACGCTATGAAGGCATTGGAGACAGCCAAAACGTTATCCAAGCAGCTTCAGGGAAACCTGCATCTGACCGTATTGCATGTAAATCCGACTTTATCCATGAATGAGCCCCCGGTTGGGATTGATGTGGATGAGCGGATCGAAGAGGAAGGTCGTCATATTCTGGAGCCTGCAGCCGACTATTTGAAGGACGAGGGCATTTCGTACCGTATGCTGGCAGGTCATGGTGATCCGGCGAGTTTCATTTGTAAAATTGCAGATCAGGAAAAGGCAGATCTGATCATTATGGGAACACGGGGACAGGGACTTGTTTCGGAGCTGATCCTGGGTAGCGTGAGCCATCATGTGATTCAGCATGCACCTTGTCCAGTGCTGACAGTGAAATAGTATTAAATGAGACATTGATATAGAGCAAAGGAGGAAAAAAGCATGCAGCAGCACTTATTTATTGGCGGTGAATGGAAAGCAGCTTCATCATATACGACGCTGAAATCACCGTATTCCGGGGAAGTCATTGCCGAGGTAGCAGAGGCCACTGCTGAGGATGCCAAGACCGCTATTCAGGCGGCTTCTGATGCACGTGCAGAGATGCGGGTCATGCCAGCCCACCAGCGGTCAGCTATTTTGGAGAAGCTGGCTGACCTGCTGGAAGAGCGGCGTGAGGATGCAGCGCGTATCATTGCACGCGAAGCGTCCAAGCCATGGAAGGCTGCGCTTGCGGAAGTTGATCGGACGGTACAAACCTACAAGTTTGCAGCCGAAGAAGCCAAGCGCATTCACGGAGAGACCATTCCGCTGGATGCTGCACCAGGCGGCGAGGGCCGTATGGCCTACACGCTCAAAGAACCCGTCGGGGTAGTAGGAGCTATTACACCATTTAACTTCCCGATGAACTTGGTCGCTCATAAAGTGGGCCCTGCGCTGGCAGCAGGCAATACGGTCGTATTGAAGCCTGCGGAGCAGACACCACTGTCGGCTTACTTGATCGCGGAGCTGTTGGAGCAGGCCGGGTTGCCAGCGGGCGCTCTTAACGTGATCAGCGGCGATGGCAAAACCATTGGCGACGTACTTGTCACTGATCCACGTGTCAGCTATATCACCTTCACCGGTAGCCCGGCAGTCGGTACAGAAATTCGCTCCAAGGCTGGCTTGAAGCGGGTTACGCTGGAGCTGGGTTCCAACGCGGCTGTTATTATTGACCGTGATACAGATGTGGACGCGATCATCGACCGTTGTGTGAGTGGAGCCTTTGCCAATCAGGGGCAGGTATGTATCTCGGTTCAACGTATTTACGTTGTCGGTGAGCTGTATGATACGTTCGTATCCCGATTTATAGAAGCGACTCAACGTTTAAAAATCGGAGATCCGCTAGACCCGGACACGGACGTATCGGCGCTCATCTCAGCCAAGGATGTCGAGCGTGTTCGTGAGTGGCTGGAGGAAGCAGTCCAAGCAGGCGGGAGAATCGCTCTGGGTGGTCATGCCGAAGGTGGGATTCTGGAGCCGACCGTATTGCTCAATGTGGACCCGACTTCCAAGGTGTCTTGTCGCGAAGTGTTTGCCCCACTTGTGCTGATTCATTCCGTTAGCTCTGTAGATGAGGCTGTGAGCCATGTGAATGATTCAATTTATGGCTTACAGGCGGGGATTTACACACGTAATATCACGACCGCGCTGGATGCAGCGGACAAGCTTGAGGTAGGGGGCGTGATGATCAATGACATACCAAGCTTCCGTGTTGACCATATGCCGTATGGCGGTGTGAAGCAAAGTGGCACTGGACGCGAAGGTGTAAAGTACGCTATGGAAGAAATGTTGGAAACCAAGCTGATCGTTATTAAACGGTAAATAGCTGTATAAAAGCCTATCTGATGGACATGGATAATGCGTTTTACGTATGCTACTCATCAGATAGGCTTTTTTGCGTCTTCTGCGCGATAGTAACAGTGGCAAGTTGAACCAAAAGCACTTGCGAAATAAAAAGGAATAAACTATACTGAGACCAATCAATTAGTGATTGATCAATTACTAACTGATTAACAATCAACGTTAGGTGACATTTATGAGCAGCATACGCTTCAAGTTGACTGAACGTATCTGTATTGGAACTATGAATTGATGCAGATTCAGTTAGATGAAGAAGTATGAAACTAAGTAATTGATCAATCACTCATTTTATTAGTAAATGGAGGAGAAGAAAATGAAACATCTTATTATTTACGCGCATCCATCACATGAAAGCTTTAACCATGCAATTTTGACCACAGCATTGAAGGGGCTAAAGCAAAAAGGGCATGATGTGGTGGTTCGTGATCTATATGATATCGGCTTTCAACCTGTAGTCAGCAGTAGCGAGATTATTGGAGGAATCGGAGAAGATATTGTGCGGGAACAGAAGTTTTTGCAATGGGCAGAGGTGGTCACCTTTATTTATCCGATATGGTGGACGGGGATGCCAGCCATAATGAAAGGGTATATTGACCGCGTATTCTCTTACGGCTTTGCTTACAAATATGTAAACGGGGTGCAGATGGGGCTGCTCAAGGGGAAGAAAGTCATCATCCTCAACACACAAGGGAAATCACATGCGGAATATGCCAGCAATGGCATGGATCAAGCACTTCACTTGACGTCCGACAAAGGCATATTTGAATATTGCGGACTTGACGTTATGTATCATATATTTTTCGAGTCGGTACCCCAATCCGATGAAGATACACGTAAAGAATGGCTTCGCCAGATTGCAGGCATACTTGGATAAGGGCTTGAGCCTGGCTGATTTGAGTAACATCAATATAAGACTGTGTACCAAGTTCCTTTAAGATATTTTTTGAAACTCACTGTCCCCAAAAATGCACATCTTTACAGGTAAAAGTATTTTGGATGAGTTGAAACAACATTAAAATGAATAAATAAACGAAATGACCTTCTTTACGTAGAGAAGGTCATTTCGTTTAATTTAGGCGTTACTATTAATTGGCATAGTTTTATTAATAAGGCGTTGTCGCTTGCAAGTCATCTAGTAGTTCTTTGTACCTAGTTCGAGGATTTCGCAAATGTGTTTCCTGCTTTTTGTCGGTTAGCTATGATGCTGCGTATCACGGTTCAAAATTAGCTGTACATGATGAAATCTCTGGTGTATACCTATGTAGGATAGCAAGCTGTAGTTATAGCATTTTTTTGAGCTGGGATATACGGGCTTGGGAAACCTCAAGCATTTTGGCATATTCGTGCTGTGCTGCATTGGGTTGCTTTTGCATTAATTCTTTGAGGCTTTCAATCATCTGCTGTGTCGATCTCCGTAGACGTTTGGACTCTTTAATTGACCGTTGTCCGTTGGCTAAAGCCGATTTGGCTGGTCTTAGGACAGGGCTAAAATTTAACCCCTTCTTTAAACTTTCAATACATTCTTTACAAATAAAACTATCTCTAAAATAAGTCAATTGTTCGGCTGAACCACACATTTTACACGTCACCCCGGTATATTTTCGAAAGGCGAGAATACCGGTTTCCTCATCTGCGAAAATCTCAACGGGGTCACCCACATTAAAATCCATAGAAATTCGCATTTCTTTGGGAATGACGATACGGCCTAACGCATCTAGGGGACGTGTCATACCTGTACTTTTCAAATGATAACCTCCTTTTTTTATATCCTTATAATACTAAATAATTATAGTAAAAAAGAATAGGCTTAGAGAAGCAATCGCATATATTAAGTAAACTGTTGAAAAGTATACAAGTAATTCCCAAAATATGTTTTTTTAATCGTGGAAAACGTGTTGAGAAATTATAGGGGATTACCGATATATATTCAGAATGAATATTCTAGTTGGCGAAGGAATTTTTAGTAATATACGATAAGGAGCTGTGAATTACATATGGCAATCGATTTGGACACTGCTATTCCTGCAGTCATTATAAAGGTCGGCGGATTAGTAGATCAGCCCGAGCAATTCACCGCCGAGGCGAAGAAGGCTGCTGCTATGCTGGGAGAAGAGGCATTGCCTCTATTCCCGCGTTATTTTTTTGGAACTGAGTTGCAGAAGCCTGAGAGTTTGGCAGGAAAGTACGAAGGGTTGGGCGACTGGCTGCATATTCAACAGGATGCGATTTTTGAGATTATCTACAATTACAGGGAAAAAGCGATTCCCATGCTGTATGAGGTGGCGTTCGGGGTGTACGATTGGACGCAGTATAAGGCAGTGAGGATACTAACTCGGTTAGCCCGTGAAGGTGTTCAGACCGAGCAGATTGTGGACGATATTATCAGCCATGTCGATGATTTTCGTTATGAGGCACAAATGCCTACATTTTATTTTCTGTCGGGACTGACGGGCAATAAGAAGGTTGCCGCACTGCTGCAAAGGCACTTCCTTGAGAATTTGGAATACGATCCGATTGATGCCTTTGATATTTTTGAGAATTTGTACCGTTGTTCGCCTGATGTTGCTAGGAGACATGCCGATTTTCTCAAAGCCATTGCCCGTGGTGAAGGCCTAGAAGGTCGTTCCCCGTTACTGGATGGAGCGATAGGGACTACCGATGAGAACGGCAAGCAAGAGTACCACTGGCCTGGTGATGAACCTGTCGAAGAGCAGCACCAATTACGAGCGGCCATATTCTATTACCAGTTGAATTCTCAGGATGAGGAGGTCAATCGGCGGTTAGATCAATGGGAAGTGAGCCATCCAGAGGAGAATGTAAGGAGTTATATTGGGAGATTACGAGGGGAAGGACAGGGAGAGAGCTAACTGTTCAGTTGGTGAATAGAGAAATGTTAATTTTGCACTCTTTTCTATGAAAACTTATACTTATCGTTACAGCTGGCTTGAAGCGAAAATAAAAGAATCAGGAGGGGATCAACCATGTACTCCATTAAAGAAGTTGAAATCAGGAGTGGATTGCCCGCATCTACCCTTCGTTATTATGAAAAAGAGGGCATTCTACCTGATGTTGGTCGGGATGAGGGTGGGAGAAGGGTATATACCGAGAAACAAATGGATTGGATCAGGTTTCTTATGGCTATGAAAGATACGGGAATGACCATTGAAGAAATTAAGGCATATCTTGAGCTAAATGTAAAAGGAGAAGCCACAATCCAAGAGAGAAGAGACTTCCTGGTTGCCCACAAAAAGAAAGTGGAAGAACAGATGGCCCAAACGCAGCGCAATTTGGAGAAAATTATTCAAAAGATAGCCTTTTACGATCATGTGGTCATGGGAAGAAGCTTCTCTTAGTCGCCAAATTCAATTGAATATAAGAAGCCCGCAGCCTATTTGAAATACGCTGTAGGGCTTTTTTTGCATAGATATCTAAAGATACCTACTGTAGGTCGCAAGTATGAAAAATCGTTGGCAATTAGCGGTTCACGATGTGCTTACAGGGTAAAAGTGTATTACCAAGGTGGGGAAGTGGGGGCGTTGACTCTCACGCCACGTGAGACTGTAGACTGTGAAAGCAAGAGAGGTGAAGCGGAATGGCTTATACAGTAAAGGAAGTATCTAATCTGTCGGGAATCAGCGTTCGAACTTTGCATTATTATGATGAAATTGGATTGCTGAAACCACATCATATCGGAAATAATGGATATCGCTATTACGAGCAGGAACAACTGTTGAGGCTTCAACAAATCATGGTGTACAGGGAACTGGATTTGCCTTTATCCGAAATTGGCAATGTGCTAAAGCAAACCAAGGAGCAGAAAGCCGAGGTTTTGCAGGTGCATCGAGCCAAGATTGAGGCCAAGGTCTTCCGCTTGCATACTCTCCTTCAGACCATCGACGAAACGGTGGCTCATTTGAAAGGAGAACAAACGATGGAACCAGAGCAAATGTACCAAGGGTTTAACCCGGAAAAGCAGGAAATGTATGAACGTGATCTGACGGAACGTTATGGTTCACAGGTCGAAGAAAAGATCCAGGAGAGTAAGACCGCGACGACGAACTGGAGCAAAGAGGATTATTTGGATTCACAGGCAGAGGCAGATCAGATTCATCGGGAGCTGGCTGAAGCCATGCATAAGGGATTGAAGCATAACAGTGCAGAAGTACAGGCGCTGATCCGCCGTCATCTTCAATGGGTAAGCCGATTCTATACCCCTACAGCAGAAATTTATAGCGGGCTGGGAGACTTGTATGTAGAACATGAGGACTTCAGTAAAATGTATGAAGGCTATCGCCCTGGGCTAGCTGAATATTTGCGAGACGGAATGAAGGAGCTGGCCAAACGGGAATTAACCTAGAGCAACAGCTGATGAAAAGGGCTATAAGTAATATGAAAAAGGGTGAACAACAAACCCATCGACGGCCTGCTGTTCACCCTTTTTTGTGTAAAGCAGCTTACATGCTGCTTGGTGCTGTTCTCATGCTTTGCTGACTGCTGTTTCCGTACTGCTGCATGCTACCACTGCTTGCAAAATGCTGCCCGGTCGTCCCCATGTGTTGCGGAAAGCTGTGGTTCATGTGGCTTCCTGCACTAAAGGTGGATGGTTGCATACTGCGAGAAGCATAGTTATCGCCAAATCCAGGTTGAGTCATTTGGCTGCTTGAGCGGATGGAGTTTTCCAATTGGCTACACAGTTGAATGACTTGCTGGTATTGCTGCATTGCTTGCTGGTGATGCTGAATTGCGGTTTGAATCATTTGAGCTGCGCTACGTTCGCGTTGCACTAGGCTTTCAAGGCTGGATGCGTTTTGTTGCTCTTGTTGCAGCAATTGCTGATACATAGCAGTTCCTTGCTGTGTTTGTTGTACCAATTGCTGCATAATTTGTTCACATTGATGAAGTTGTTGTTGTGGAGCCATGTTGTTGAACATTGATCATCAATCTCCTTCGCCGGATAGTTTAGGTTTTAGGACCCTCATATATTGTGGCGAAGGAAGACTATATATATGCACAATTTTTGGTTACAGGCTGGATACCAGAATAGCCGTAAATTCCTCTAGGAATACACGATCTTCCTGATCAAATCGGTTTTTTAGCGGGCTGTCAATGTCCAGCACTCCAATCAGCTCATCGTTTTTGATTAGAGGGATAACGATTTCGCTATTGGAAGCAGCGTCACAGGCGATATGTCCTGGAAATGCATGTACATCGTCTATGACAAGTGTTCGCCGTTCAGCTGCTGCGGTACCGCAAACACCACGTCCCAGTGGAATCCGTATACATGCGGGTAAACCCTGGAAAGGTCCTAGTACAAGCTCAGTCCCATCATAAAGATAGAAGCCACTCCAGTTCACATCTGGAAGAAAGTGACCCAGTAAAGCTGAAGCGTTCGCTAAATTGGCAATCCTATTGGATTCATCGTGAACAAGTGCCCGGAGTTGTCCGAGAACGGATTCGAATTGTTCCTGACGTGTTCCTTCGTAAGGGATAGTTTGAAACATGTAGAGTCCACGCTCCTAACATTAAATTTTCATATTAACTGTTGTATATATCACCAAAAATAGGTAATTGTGCAAATCACTTTTACCATTGGTTAATTAATTTAAGATATAACGATTGTACATATTCAGTCAAGTAGAAAATAGCACTACTGCCTTGGAATAAGCTCCTTTCTCTAGCACCACAATTCCCTTCTCTACAAGCAACGCTGACGGCAAAGCATTATGTTTTAGCGGGACATATAATATAGAAAGTAATTCAATGAAGGGTTGCCCTCATCTGTTTCCAGCTTCTCCCCTATGGGTAAAAACAATGTAACATGTTGGCTTAGGCCAGGGAGGAGTTACAATTATGCATGCAGATGTTCAGAACTTGTTTATCCGTATACAGATGCTTTCTTATGCACATCAGGACGATTTGACCGTGAGAGATATACAACCAGTTCTCGAAGAACGCGGATACCGTGTAGGAGAACGTGAAGTCAAGCAGGAGCTGGAAAACCTGACACAGGAAAACTTTCTGACACCACATGATGATATGTTCAGCCTTACCGGCGCAGGGATCGAAGAATTGCAGGAAATTCAGTCGATGCTAGGCGTATTGTACGAAGATGTTGTGAAAAATCCAGCGCATGTCACTGCCCGTGCCTCTTCTTAAAAGGATAAGAGACGCAAAAAATCTTATAACAATAAAAGGTAGCCCTCTTCATTCCTGATTCCAGGAAGCGGAGGGCTAATTTGATTTATAAGGGCCTGTCCACTTTAATAAGGTTGTGTTTGTTGGAGGTGTATGCTTAAATGTAGCGTATATTTGTTGTCATTGAAATGCTGGAAGGATGATGGAACATGTGTGCATATGCATGTAAGGGGCATATCCCACTGCTGGAAAGCCCGCGTCTTCGGCTGCGAAGGATGGAAAGCCGGGATGCGGCTACGATGTTCGCTTGCTGGTCTGACCCGGAGGTTCACCGTTATATGAACCTTACCGGTATGTCAGGACGAGAGGATGCAGAGGATATGATTGAGCTGTTGAATGAGCTGGCGAAGACGGAAGATGCGCTGCGCTGGGGGATCGAGCTGAAGGAGAACGGGAGGCTGATTGGAAGCTGCGGCTTTAATTATTGGCAGACGGAGGGAGCTTATAAAGCCGAGATTGGTTATGAGTTGGCCCAGCCTTATTGGCGCAATGGCTATATGACTGAGGCGCTTCGCTTAGTGCTTTCATTCGGATATGACACGATTCGATTAAATCGGATCGAAGCGCTGGTGGACCCGCGCAATACAGGCTCGCAAGCCCTGCTGTCCTCGATGGGCTGGACCCAGGAAGGGCTGTTACGGCAGGTACAGCATACATCTACAGGCTTTAAGGATATGCTGATGTATTCATTACTGCATGAAGAATGGCTCAGATTGGAGGCACAACGAAATGCTGTTTCAGTATAACGGCGGTTCGTCGCCGCTGCACAGGCTTGGACCGTTAAGTAAGCTTATATGGGTGGGATGCTTTAGCCTCCTGTCGATGGCATGGGATTCGACAATACGGGAAGCGGCACTCTTGGTGGCACTGATCGCTGTGGCTGGCTTCGGCGCACGGTTGACCCTAGCACGCCAACTTCGCGCTATGTCGTTCCTGATTGGTTTAGGTATTCCGTATTTTATACTGTCTATCCTAGCGATTCGAGAAGGGAATACTGTCGCTTCATGGGGACCCATTGTGATTACAGCGGAGGGACTGGATATCGCGGGGGCATTAACGCTGCGGATTTTTGTATTGTTTTTGGCATCCTATATCTATCTCTCGACGACCGATCCCCGAGATTTTGTGCAGGCTTTGAATCTGCGCTTGCGTGTACCTTATCGATTTGCGTTCGGAATTTCAGTGGCGCTGACGTTCCTGCCCTTATTGGAAGAAGAGGGGCGAACCATTATGGCTGCACGGCGTGTTCGGGGGCAGGAGCCACCACGAGGATGGGGCAAGCGGATATCATGGTGGAGCGGGTATGCGGCTGCTGTGTTGGTGAATGCTGTGAGACGGGTTCAGCAGACGGCACTGGCTATGGAGGGCAAAGGTTTTGGCGCATATGCAGAACGGACGTATCTTCGTACACTGGAAAATGGGCGTTTAGGCTACGTATGTGCTGTGATTGCTGTATTCGCTACGACTGTTTTAGGGTGGGTATTATAAAGAAGCAGCCCCTTTTTTTGTCCTCATTGTCAACTGGTAAAATAAAATTAGGTTGACAATAAGACAGCGGATGAATACATTTATACAGTAACAGTTTGTACAAGGACCAGAGCTATGACCTTGTATACTAGATTATGGAGAGGAGTCAAGAAATACATATGAAGGGATCTCGTATTTTTGCCAAGTTTACAACGCTGGATATCGTGTTAATGGCCATGCTGGCTACGTTGAACGGCGTCATGACTGTGTATTTGTCGATGATTAACAAAACGTTAAACAGTCTGGGAGGGCCGATCGCAACTTCCGCTATTGTCGGGCTGTACATGATATATGGTTTGCTGGCCTATTATATTATTCGTAAGCCAGGTACGGCGGTAATTGCTTATGCCTTTGGCGCGGTAGTGCAGTCTTTTATGGGCTCTGCCTATGGAATTGCATCTATCATTGCGGCAGCTGTCTGCTATATGGTTGCGGCGGAGCTGGTATTTGCTCTTTTGCGGTATCGCCGCTGGAATGCAGTTTCACTAATGCTGGTGGGCGGAGCCATGGTTCCGCTGTGGTTTATCGTGGCAGCCAATATGTTTGGCTATATGCATTGGGGCTGGAAGGTACTGACGATTGCACTGGTCGTTCGTATCCTGAGCGGCATTGTCCTGTGTGGTCTGCTGACGAAAGTACTGGGCGATGCCTTAAATGGTACGGGTCTGTTAAAACGCTTTGAACTGGGACGCACTTCACGGGCATAACCAAGGCTATACATGGTTATAGCCTGAACAATAGGGATCGAGGGTATTTCGGCTATGAATGAACGTAGTGATCATGATGCAGAAAATAGAATAGCTGTCTCCTTAAGGGATTTTGGCTATCGCTATGACGACCAGGTGGAGCCAGCGTTACATGGTCTGACGCTGGACATTGCGGTGGGTGAGCACATAGCCATTGTTGGAGCTAGTGGGAGTGGAAAGTCTACGCTGTGCCAGCTACTTCATGGCGGGTTGTCCCGTTCCGGCGAGGGCGAACGGACTGGCGAGCTGACCGTGTACGGGATGGACCCCGCCACCGCTGAATTGGCTACGGTCGCCACCACTGTCGGCGTCGTGCTTCAGGACCCGGATGCCCAGCTAGTGCAGGGAATCGTCGAAGACGAAATTGCTTTTGGGCCGGAGAACCTGCGCGTGCCTCCGGCAGAAATAGAGCAGCGCCTGGCCGCTGCACTGGAGGCCGTCGGCCTGGCATCCGAGCGCGGCTCCTTCGTGCGGCGCCTCTCGGGAGGTCAGCGCCAACGCACCGCCATTGCTGCGGTGCTGGCGCTGGAAACGCCGCTGGTCGTGTTCGACGACGCAGCTGCGCAGTTGGACCCACCGGCGGTACGGGACTTCGTCCTGCTATGTCGGCGGCTCCATGCCGCAGGCCGGACGGTGATCACTGCGTCCGGTCGCATAGACGATGGTGCGCGTGCAGCGCAGCGCCTCATCGTGCTGAAGGGCGGGACTATGCTGCTGCAAGGCCCGCCCGAAAAGCTGCTGCGCGAGCATGGTGCGCAGCTGGTAGCCTGGGGGCTGCTTCCCTCTTCCGCGGGGAGGGAAGACATGCCGCGTGAGCCGGAAGGGAATGCTGGCTCGGCAGCTTATTGCGCTGGGCAGCCGTTGCTGGAGGTGAAGGGATTGCCCTTCACCTACCCCGGCAGCCAGCGCGCGGCGCTCAAGGGCGTGAGTCTTGCCCTTGCGCCTGGCGAACGAGCCGTAATGCTGGGCGAGAACGGCTCTGGCAAAACCACGCTGGGCAAGCTCCTTATGGGCTTGCTCCCCGCGCCGAAGGGATGCATGTGGTGGGAAGGGCAGGATATGTCGAAGCTGCCCATTCACCGACTGGCTGCCGGAATCGGCTATGTATTCCAGCAGCCAGAGCATCAGTTTGCAGCTGCAACGGTGTGGGAAGAGTGCTTGTACAGTGTGCGGGTCAAGCTTGGTTTACGGATCGGAGATCCGGTTCCCGTCGACTATGAGGAACGGGCGTATCGCTTGCTGACAGCCGCCAGGCTGGATCACCGACTGGAGGTCTCGCCGTATCTGCTAAGTGGAGGCGAAAAAAGGCTTTTGAGCGTTGCGGCACAGTTTATCCTCCCCAAAAAGCTTTACATTTTGGATGAGCCGACTGCGGGAACGGATTACGAAGGGGCAAACATCCTGCTCCATATGTGCTCAGAGCAGTCTGCTGAAGGCGCGGCTTTTCTGATCATTACCCACGATTTGCAGATAGCTGAACGCTTTGCCAGCCATGTTCTGCGCATGGAAGAGGGGTATCTCTATAAAACGGAAGATAGCTGGATTAATCATACGATTACAGTTGACAAAAATTAAGGATATGTAGACAATAATATATATACATCGTACATAACAGGCGGCCTATATAGGCCGCCTGTTTACGATTATACAGTGCGGGTAATCATCCAAGCTGGGAAGGAAAACCGTACAGATACAGCACAGTTTATACAAGGAAGGGATTTGTGATTTGCTTGGGAAACGATAAACCTATGAAGCGCGGACTCGTGCTGACAGGTGTTCTATTGGCCACCTTTCTGGCCGCGATTGAAGGAACGGTTATCGGTCCAGCGGGACCGACAATTGTTAGTGAACTGGGCAGTGTGAATTTGCTCAGCTGGATTTTTACAGCATATTTGTTGACGATGGCTGTAACTACGCCTATTTTCGGCAAGCTTAGCGATTTGTTTGGCCGTAAACCCATTTTTCTAATTGGGTGCTCGTTATTTGTGATTGGCTCTTTGCTTTGTATGCTGGCTGGTAGTATGGAGCAGCTTATTTTATACCGAGCCATTCAAGGGATTGGAGCAGGCGGCGTTATTCCTGTTACCTTTACCATCATCGGTGATATATACAAAATGGAGGAACGTGGTAAAGTCCAAGGCATGATCAGCTCGGTGTGGGGGATTTCTTCCCTTGTCGGGCCTCTCTTGGGCGGTTACGTGGTCACCTATTTTGGCTGGGAATGGATTTTTGGTTTTAACGTTCCCTTTGGATTACTGGCTATGTTCTTCATCGCCCGTTACCTGCGGGAGCAGGTAAGCACGCGTACCGCGCGTATCGACGTGGCGGGGGCAGTTACCTTTACCATCGGGATGACGGCACTCTTGCTTGTATTGGCCCTGGGGGGACAGTATATCGATTGGACTTCTCCTGAATTGCTGGCCTTGGCTGCCGTGGCCATTTTGTTCCTGGTTTTGTTTTTGGTTATCGAAAAGCGCGCTCAGGAACCGATGGTGCCACTGAAGCTGTTTCGGATACGGGATATCGCTTTTTCCTGTGCCGCTGCACTACTCGTCAGTACCCTGTTAATTGGGCTGACTAGCTATCTTCCCCTATGGATTCAAGGCGTACACGGTGGAGATGCCGCTTCATCTGGTCTGGCGCTGGCTCCAATGTCGGTAGGCTGGCTGTTTGGCTCCATGATCGGAGGACGCATTTTGCTGACGCTGGGCTCGCGTCGAACCTCTTTGATCGGGCTGACTCTGATTGTATTGGGAGCCTTCGTCATGACCTTGATGAACCTAACAACTCCAATCTGGCTTCTGTTCCTGTCTACGTTATTGTATGGACTGGGATTTGGCTTCTCGATAACCGTGTTCACGATTATTGCTCAGTCCTCGGTCGGATTCCAGCTACGTGGCGCGTCTACAGCCTTGAATACGTTCCTGCGCACATTGGGACAAACGATTGGGGTTGCAGCCTTCGGTTCATGGCTGAATTATCGTATTGCTGCCCAGACAGCGGACGGACAGCTCACTCAGCAAGGGGTTACACAGGAGGATATTAATGGTCTGCTTGCCCCGCATGCTTCACAAAGTCTAAGTGACAAGGTTGCCGGATTACTCCGGTCTTTACTGGAAAACAGTCTGCATTCCCTATTCGTGATCATGGTCGTTATTGCGGTGATTAGCTGGTTTGTTGTCCTCGGATTGCGGAACCGCCCACCGGGTACGGAAGAAGAGGCAGATCAGCGTGTGAAGACACCACAAAGAGAACACGCATAAAAAATAATATACTTCTTTCATATTAAAGAGACAGTCCGGTACACCAATAAGGGGCCGGGCTGTTTCTTTATGCTAAGGTCTCTTCTCCTACTGATTTAGCAAAATAGCCACTTCGTATAGGACCGATAAATTCCCCAATATACAAAAAGGAAATAAAAATCCCATAGAGATTGCGATATATTCATATGATATAGGTTACAAAGTGGTAAAAAAGTCTTAAAAAATTGTAACAAAAAAGCTGTTTCTAAATTGAGCTATAGGGTACTAAGGAACCATTTTTTTGCACCCGCTTACAAATCGAGCATTTTATGAGTATATTTTGAACAATTTTGCATGTGAATGAAGCAACCAACCAAGCAAAATGGGATACGGAAAAAAATCAAGTAACAAATTTTTCTGAATGTAATAGGAATGAAAAAAATAGGTATTTTCAGAAAATTACTAGGAAAATATGAGGATGAAATTCATAGAGGAATCTGTTTTCTTCCCTCACATAATAGGGCTTTTCAGTCTATATCAATCGTTTGACATACCATATAAAATGGCCCTAGCCAACGAAAAAGTTGGGCTTCAACACTAGAAAGCATAATTACATTAAGGGAGATGGAGTACTTGAAGTTTAACAAATGGTTCAGTAAAGCAGCCACTGCAACAGTAGCAACTACCTTGCTGTTAGGAGGCGGCGTTCAGGCTTTTGCAAAAGAAAATGATAAGGCTGATTTCAATGCAGACAATGCATTCACCCAAATTACGCGTAATGACATGCTGAATATTTTCAAACAGCAAGGCAAAGAGAAATATGAGGTTCCATCCTTCGATGCCTCTACAATTAAGAATATTCCTTCTGCTATTGGTCACGATAGCTCAGGCAAGCAGATTGATCTGGATGTTTGGGACAGCTGGCCGTTGCAAAATGCCGATGGTACAGTAGCTAATTACAAGGGATATAATATCGTATTTGGACTGGCAGGCGATCCTAAAAGAGGCGAGGATACATTTATATATCTGTTCTATCAAAAAGCGGGTGATACTTCACTGAGCGGCTGGAAAAATGCTGGTAGAGTCTTTAAAGACAATGATAAACTGCTCTCCAACGATCCGATTCTCAAAAATCAGTCAGAAGAATGGTCAGGTTCTGCTACCTTAACCTCTGATGGACATGTACGTTTATTTTATACCAGCAGACAGCCCTATGATCCGAATAACAAATTATACGGCAAGCAAACCTTGAGCACAGCTCAAATTAATGTCTCTCAGCCTGATGATAAGACACTGAAAGTAGATGGAGTCGAGGATTTGAAATCGATCTATGACGGTGGAGATGGTAAAACCTATCAAAATGTACAACAAAGCGTCGGAGTGGATATGGATAATCATACCCTTAGAGACCCTCACTATGTCGAGGATCAAGGCCACAAATATATTATATTTGAAGCCAACACAGGGACAGAAACAGGCTACCAGGGCGAAGATTCGCTTCAAAACTCAGCTTATTATGGCGGCAATAAAAAATTCTTCACGGAAGAGCAACAAAACTTGCAACAAAGTCCTAAGAAAAAAGGAGCTGAGCTGGCGAACGGCGCACTGGGCATCGTTGAATTGAATGATGATTATACATTGAAAAATGTAATGCCCCCTTTGCTTGCATCCAATCTGGTAACAGATGAAATTGAACGGGCAAATGTGTTCAAAATGAACGGTTTGTGGTATTTATTTACGAGTACAAGAGGTTCCAAGGTGACTGTAGATGCGATCGGTGACGATGATATTTACATGTTGGGTTATGTTTCTACTTCCTTGACAGGGCCTTATAAACCCTTGAATGGAACCGGTCTCGTTCTTCATCAGGATCTGGATCGTGATGATATTACCTGGACATATGCTCATTTTGCTATCCCGCAAGGCAAAGGCAATAACGTAGTCGTTTCGAGTTATATGACCAATCGTGGACTCTTCCCAGATCACAAATCTACTTTCGCACCAAGCTTCCTGCTGAATATTAAAGGCTCGAAAACCTCTGTTGTGAAGAACGGTATTCTGGAGCAAGGTCAAATTACGATTGATCCAGGAAATGACAAAAAAGATAACCAAAATGAGTATGGAAAGAAATAAGTAGTTATAAGCAGCATGTCCGAAGGCGACAGCTTTGGTAGATTACCGATCTGTCGTCCGTCGGACGATACATAACAATGCAATGAGGGGTAAGGAGGATCGTCATAATGAGAAAAAAAGCTTTCAAGAACATTGGAATACGATCCGTAGTAGTTATCACAGGCTTAACTATTTTCATAGCTATGGGGTGGAGTATGTACCAACAGGATGCAGGCAAACCTCAAAAACCTGCAGCAGCTCCAAAAAACCAAGCCAATCAAAGCAAGCATACAACACCGACCTATCGGGCCGCCTATCATTTTACCGTCCCGGATAAGTGGAAAAATGATCCACAGCGGCCTATTTATATGGATGGGCAATATCATTACTACTATTTATATAATCGTGATTACCCTCATAAGAACGGTACAGAATGGCGACATGCCACATCCACCGACCTGGTTCATTGGAAAGATGAAGGGGTGGCAATTCCTAAATATACGAATCCGAATGGAGACCCTTGGTCCGGTTCGGTCGTGATCGACAATAATGGCACCGCAGGTTTTGGAAAAGGCGCACTTGTAGCCATTGTCACACAGCCCTCCGCAGATGGAGGAAAGCAGGAACAATTTCTGTGGTACAGTAAGGACAAAGGCAAGACGTTTACTTCTTATCGCAACAAGCCCGTGATGTCCAACCCTGGCACGAAGGATTTCAGAGATCCCAAGATCATCCGGGATATTCAACGTAATCAATGGGTGATGGTCATGGCGGAGGGAACGAAGATTGGCTTTTATAAGTCGAAAAATTTAAAGGATTGGCAGTTTACGAGCGGCTTTCAAACGGAAAATATCGGACTTGTAGAATGTCCTGACCTTTACCAGATGCGCGCGGATGATGGGACCTATCAATGGATTCTAGGTGCAAGCGCCAATAGTAAACCAACCGGCGGACCCAATACGTATGCCTACTGGACGGGGGATTTTAATGGAGAAGCATTTCTCCCTGATCGCAATGATCCTGGTTGGCTGGATTATGGCTTTGACTGGTATGGTGCGGTTACGTTCGAGGACGGCAAAGCCAAAGACCAATACAGTCACCGTTATGCGCTGGCTTGGATGAACAATTGGGATTATGCCAACAACACGCCTACTTTGAAGGAAGGCTTTAATGGCATGGATTCGGTTGTTCGCCAAATTCGGTTGAAGCGTACAACTGATGTCGGCTATCGCTTGCTTTCACAGCCTGTATCAGCTTTGGAGCAATTCCCAGCTGCAACGGAGTCATTGGGGAAGATCCAAGTAGAGGGGACTCACAAGCTTCCGGTAGCAGGTGATGCCTATCAGTTAGAAGCAGATGTATCTTGGTCAACGATCAAAAATACAGGCTTGAGGCTTCGAGAGTCTGCGGATGGCAAGCGTCATGTAGATGTAGGTGTTTCGGTGGAGGGTCAATACTCTTATGTAAACAGAGCAAACACCGGGCAGCCGGATCAGAGTGGTAAATATGTAGAGAGTAAGGCGCCTTTTGATACCAATAAAAAAAATGTCCATTTGAAGATTCTTGTCGATAAAACCAGCATCGAAGTCTTTGTAGATGATGGAGAAGTAGCTTATTCCTCCTTAATATTTCCACGCTTAGAGGATCAGGGAATTACTCTTTTTTCAGATGGCGGTAAGGCTATTTTTAATAATGTAGTGATCAAACATTTTAGTCGATAACAGGTCTTATGCTGCTCGTAAGCTTAGGCATATTTCGCTCAGGTATATATAAAGTCCACCCATAAATATAAGGGTGGACTTTTCTGTGTAAATCTAAATTTTCGTTAGCACAGCTATAGGATTGTTCTTTTATTCACAATTGGACAGTTGCTAAAATTACTATTCATTCTATTTGTGATAAGGTGACAGATTATCAGCGCTACGGCCCAATTTTTTGAGCAAGCCGATGAGTTGATCTCTTTCGGTTTCGCTGATTCCGCTAAAGGCACGTTCAATCTGACGTGTATAATCAGGATAAATTTCGTCCATGACGCGTTGTCCTTCGTCCGTCAACTCTGCATATATAATACGACGATCTTGGTCGCACGGGTGACGGTGCAAATAACCACGGCTCTCCAGCTTGTCGATAACATAAGTGACATTTCCGCTTTGCAGAAGCAGTTTGGCTCCAATTTGTTGAATTGGTTGTGCTCCCTTGTGATATAAAACTTCCATCACGGCGAAGGCCGTTGGGTTGAAGCCCACCGTTTTGATGCCAGCAACCGCATGTTCGTTTACACTTTTGAATGACTTGGCAAACACGCTATACAAATGCATAGATTGCTGTGTCACCAATGTTCGGTAATCTATCATCTTCATTCCGCCTTTATGTATGGATTTGGGCATCCTTTGACCGCTCGGTTCGGATGACCGGGCAACCATACCCTTACTACTAGCATAAAGGGATTTACGTAGGGAAAACATGCGATTTGTCACAGTAGCTGCTTTTTTAATTATTTAATTTCAAAGCTTTAAGGTAAATTTTTGAAAAATAAAGGTTTCGAATGTAAAAATACCGTTCCGATTGGTTATATTAACAAATAACATACCTAATGGACCCAAATAACAAAATAAGATAAATTCAGAGGAGATGAAGCACATGGATACGGGTTCTTTCCGTTTTCAATTTCGTGATCCGCAGCAAGCCGCCCAAGCCTGTGAAACATTAAAGGAAATTGGATACTCTGCCAGCACGAACGGTGATACAGGCCTCAGTGTTCACGTTGAGAACCAGGATGTGCTGTCTGCATTAGAGATTTGCCAAGCTTATGAAGGAAGTATAATTGAGACAGGAGTTCTCACTTATCGTCCAGGTAAGCAAAGTAATATCGGTGTGCAAAATCCAGGTTATAGCCCGGAGGATTGGATTATTCCAGCGCACATCATTAATGAGGACTGGAGCGAGGCGTATAAAAGCGGCTCTTCCCAAACGTTTACGAACACAACACAGGAACACAACGTCAGCTCTGATCAACAACCGGAAGACGATGTGGACGGTTTTTCAGGTAGCGTCCATACCTAAATAATGGTGTTCACGCTTGCTGCTCATTTTGGAACAAAAAGGTTTCTTCAAACCATGACTAATGGTTTGAAGAAACCTTTTTTCATAATGAGAAAAAGTGAAAAGGACATTGTGAAAACTAAGGTTCTTGGATCGTGCATAAGGGCAGTAATCGTAGGAAATACCAAAAGAAGTTCAGAAAGGAGGTTTTGATCTTGCAAAAACTCGGAGTTCACGAAAAATTGGAATTGCATGAGCTGCTTACGTTTAAAACAACTTGTATCACAAAAACTCAAACCATGCTTCCTTTAGTCTCAGATTCAAACTTAAAAAATATTTTACAGCAGGACATTAGCTGCGGTACACAAGATATTCAACAGCTTAGAAATTTGCTTGTATAATTTAAGGAGGAATAACGTGAATTCTTTTATTGAGAATATGACCGGTACGACCCCTATGACCGATCAGGTGATTGCTTCAGATCTGTTAATTTCAGCTAAAAGCGGGATCAAAAACTACGCCGCAGCGTTAACAGAGTCCACTAGCCCAGAAGTTCGAAATGTCCTTTGTGACCAATTGAACAAAGCTGTTAATCTTCATGAGCAAATTTTTAATTATATGAAGAACAATGGTTACTACAACGCCTATGATCCAGATCAGCAAATTCAAATGGATATTCAAAATGCAGACAAGGCACTTTCTTTGCCCAAAATGTGAAACGTTTAATTAAAAAGAAGCACCAGCAAACTTTATTCGAGTTTGCTGGTGCTTCTTTATTACAAATTGAATGAACTTCACATGAAATATGGAGAAGAAGGGAATCATAAAAAAACAAGGTATCGGTCTCAAATTTAGAATAGGGTGATTTTCTTATGGGCAATTCGTCAGCGGGCAAACAAAAAGATCAAAAACTAAAATGGTGGCAGCTGAGCTTGTTAGGAGTTGCAGGAACTATCGGTACAGGGTACTTCCTCGGGTCAAGTTTAGCGATTTCCATTGGTGGTCCAGCTGTGCTGATTGCATACTTCTTGGCAGCAGTTGGGACGTATGTGGTGTTTGACGCCCTTTCGCGCATGACGGCAGATCATCCAGAACAGGGCTCTTTCCGTTCCTATGCCCAAAAAGCATTTGGTAATTGGGCAGGCTTCGGCAGTGGCTGGGTATATTGGTTCTCAGAATTGCTTATTAATGGGAGTCAACTAACCGCGCTGTCTATATTTTCACGTTTTTGGTTTCCTCAGGTACCGATGTGGATTTTTGCGGCAGGCTTCGGGCTCTTAGGGCTTGTGATTGTTTTTTTTGGCAATAAGGGCTTTGATCGTGTAGAAAATGTACTCGCCATTATTAAGATGGCGGCTCTTGTGATGTTTCTGGTCCTAGCGATTGCGCTTTTGGCAGGCTGGATCGGAGGAAGTAAATATAATCCGAAGTTTCCCCTCAGCTACAAAGACTTTTTTCCAACCGGTGGCATAGGATTATGGTCATCTTTTATTTTTGCCTTTTATGCATACGGAGGTATCGAAGTGCTCGGAATTATGTCTAACCGACTTCAAAACCCGGAGGAAGCACCCAAAGCAGGAAAAGTCATGCTGATTACGCTGGTTGTAGTGTATGTGCTATCAATTGGGCTCGCTGTGTCTATGGTACCATTAAGTGCCTTTAATCCGAAGGAAAGTCCTTTTGTGCTTGCGCTTAGTAGCGATCATCTGGCCTTTGTACCTCATTTGTTTAACGGAGTCCTGATTATTGCAGGATTCTCAACGATGACAGCATCGCTATATGCAGAGACTTCGATGATGATTACTCTTGCCCAGGAAGGAGATGCGCCCACACTGTTCTCACGGAAGTGGAAGGGCAAATATCCTCTGTATGCACTTAGTTTGATCTCTGTTGGATTAATTTCAGCAATCGTATTATCGTTGCTGCTACCAGGAAAAGTGTATGAATATATTACAACAGCTGCGGGCTTAATGCTGTTATATAACTGGTGCTTTATTTTGCTGTCTTCAGGTAAGTTACTGGAATCAAGCACATCAAGCAATATCAAACGCTGGATTGGATTATTGCTGATCGCTTTGGCTGTAGTAGGGGCCTTTTTTCATAAGCTTAGCCGCCCTGGGGTTTACGTCAGTTTGCTGTTAGTCTTGTTAATTGCCATATGTGACTTCATTGTACAATGGGTGCGTCGAAAGCACGGCAAGGAACCTCGTTAACTTTATCAAGAAGACAAGCGTTAGCGTAAAAAAAGTAATTGAAATGCCTGTACACCAAAATAAAAGCCAAAGCCTACAAGAGACAGACCTGACATCCAAGAGATGGTTTTAAGCAATCCGGGTCTGAGAAATCGACGGAAAACACTTGAAGCGGCTGCCATCGTCACATCCCAGGCCAATACGCCTAGTACAATCGCTCCGCTGTAAATCAATAGCTGTTGTACTGGATATGTATTAGCGACGTTGGCCAGTATGGATCCGTAAATCCCAAGCCAGAAAAGGATGGAGAGAGGATTAAACAACGACATCAGAAAGCCGGCTACAAAGGAGTTGGTCAGGGTATTACTATTTCCCCTTAATTCGGATTCTGAAATTACACCAGCATTTTTGATGCTTTCAAGACCTGTATACACAAGCACGAAAAAGCCAAACAGCCATAAAAAAGCTTTGACAAATGGGGAATTAAGAAGATGGATCATTCCCAAATAGACAAGCATCATATAGATAATGTCTGCTGTGATTGCACCTAGCCCAATAAACCAGGCGTGCCAGAATCCATTTTTAATACCTCGATCCAACTGCGCGGCATTGATAGGTCCAATGGGAGCTGAAAGTGACAGACCCAGAAAAACATACCCGATAAATGTATTAATGGGGGGTTCCTCCTTGATTATTTATTGGACGTTATGTATTTGTCTCATTTAGTTTATTCGGACAAACCCATGTGTAAGACCATATTTTTGTGCGTATATGTAGCCACAGCCTCGTTATTTGCTAACCCAATGAATTCAATCCCAAAGGAGCTCTAATCCTTATACAAAAGGGTTAGAGCTTTTTTTAATGAGGGGCTTGACACTTTTAATGAAAGCGCTTATATTTATCTCGTAAACAATACGTTATATAACGTTATATAAAAGGAGAGATAAAAAATGAATGTACAACAGACGGTTCAGACGATTTTTGAACAAGCGAATGGGAAGATTTCCGAGGTTTATTTAGTGGCCTGCGGGGGCTCACTAGTGGATATGTATCCTTCAAAATATTTTCTGGATAGTGAAGCAAGAAAACTGGTAGCAGGCATGTATACAGCAAATGAGTTTGTACATGCGTTGCCTAAACGATTGGGAGCACACTCAGTGGTCATCGTTTGTTCCCACGGTGGAAATACTCCAGAATCGGTCGCGGCTGCTAAATCAGCCAAAGAGAAAGGTGCTTATACCATCGGCTTAACCCACAACAGTGAAGCGAACCTGCTCAACTATTCGGATTATTCCTTCCTCTACGAGTGGGGTGATGAGAGCGATGTTAAAAACAACCCGATGGCCATTATTTTAGAACTTACGGTTGAACTGCTGCAAATCGCTGAGGGATATGCGCATTACCCGGCTTTCCAGAACGGATTGGGGGCAATCAATGGGATTATTAACCGTGCCAAAGTCCAAGTTGAACCACGTGCCCAAGTATTCGCAGACAGATACCGCAACGAGGAACTCTTCTATATCCTGACCAGCGGAGCGTCTTATGGACATGCTTACGGATTTGCCATCTGCTCACTGATGGAAATGCAATGGCTCCATGCAGCTTCTATTCATTCCGGTGAATTCTTCCATGGCCCATTTGAAGTAACGGATAAGGAAACTCCATTTATTCTGATGATCAACGAAGGACGTACACGAGCGCTGGATGAGCGGGCACAGACTTTCCTGAATCAGTATGCCGAGAAAGTGGAAGTGATTGATGCAAAGGAGCTTGGCATCGGAACGATTGCAGACGAAGTAGTAGAGTTTTTTAACCCGGTGTTATTCTACAGCATTGTATGTGTGTATCGTGAAGCACTAGCAAATGTACGCAATCACCCATTGGAAACTCGCCGTTATATGGGCAAAGTAGCTTACTAAGCGCACCTACCAACAGGAGGAAACCATCATGAAGGTTCTAGGCATTGGCGATAATGTGGTAGATAAATATGTTCATCTGCGTATGATGTACCCTGGCGGCAATGCGCTTAATTTTAGTGTGTTTGCCAAAAAAGCGGGAGTGGATGCAGCCTTTATAGGCGTGTTCGGGGACGACAACGAAGCACGGCATGTAGAACACACCCTGCGTGAGCTTGACATTGATATTTCACGGTGCAGATATCACAGCGGTGAGAACGGCTGCGCACGTGTAACTCTAGAAGACGGAGACAGAGTATTTCTCGGCAGTAATGAGGGGGGAGTGACACGTCTCCATCCATTGGAATTGAGCGAAGATGACAAGGACTATCTTGGCGGATTCGATCTGATTCATACTGGCTTGTACAGTCATACAGGTCACTTGCTGCCTGAATTAGAGACGCTAGGAATCCCTATTTCTTTTGATTTTTCAGATGATTTTACAGATACACAAGTAGAACAAAATATTACGTATGCCGATTTTGCATTTTTCTCTTGCAGCCATATGACGGATGAAGAGACACAGAATTATATCCGCTCCAATCGAAAAAAAGAGGGACAAATTCTGGTCGCCACACGTGGCGGTGACCGATCCATCGCCTATGATGGTACGAAGTTCTATTTTCAAATGCCTGATTCCGTTGACGCTGTGGATACTATGGGGGCAGGCGACTCTTATATAACTGCTTTTTTACTAAGCTTTTTGGAAAAAGGCAACATTCAGGATGCTATGGCAGAAGGCTCAAGGCTTGCCGCCCAGAGCTGTCTGGTAGAAGGTTCCTTCGGATACGGCGTTCATTATTGACGAGCCTTTTCGAATATCTTCACTTGTAAGAATATGTAACCTTTGATACTCTAAGTGAGAGTGATATAACGTTATATGACAAGTGAGGGTACATGATGTTAAATTCAGACCAAGCGGAGCCATTATATATTCAGTTACAAAAAGCGGTCAAAACCGCTATTCATAATGGAACATTTACGCAGGGAAGCCGTATACCGACCGAAACAGAGTTAAGCGAAATGTATAATGTAAGTCGTATTACCGTAAGAAAAGCAATTGCCGAATTAGTTCATGAAGGATATCTGACCAAACGTCAGGGAAAGGGCACCTTTGTCAACATCCCCAAAATTGGACGGAAGATTGAACATGTCATCAGCTTTACGGCTGCTTGCAAGTCCAATGGTCTTTCTTCACATAGTGTGGTCACAAAACGTGAAATCGTAGAAGCAGATGAGGAAATTGCACATCAGTTGCAGCTATCGCCAGGAGAAAAGGTGCTATTTATCCAGCGTAAAAGATATGCGGATGATCGCCCCCTGATGCTGGAAAACAATTTTTATCCTTATGACCGTTTTGCATTTCTAATGAACGAGCAGTTGGAGGGGTCTGTATACGAGCTGCTGCGGCAAAAATACAGCATCGATCCTAACCAGCCGGGAGAGACGATATTACAAATTGCTTTGGCGGATGAAAATCAGGCCAAGCTACTGGAGACGGCGATCGGACAGGCGTTGTTTTACATGCATACAATGATCTATGACCAGCACGGAAGCCCGGTTCATGTAGGAAAGCAGTACATCATCGGAGACCGTTATCAATTCTCCATATAATCCGTTGCCTGTTATGCAAGGTAGTTCAGGTATGTGTGGCTTCTGCTTCCATCCAGTAGGGAGAAGCAGAAGCTCCAACATAACGTTATATTACGTCATGTTGTTAGATGAATCAATCGTGAGGTGGTGAAACTGTGCAAGGGAAGAACGATACATTAGCAGACAAAGTTTTACTCTCCCATGCTATTTTTAATGGATTGGAAGATGAAGCTTCGCCCGGGTTTGTTGCAGTCCGAGGAGAACGTATTGCAGCGGTGGGGCGTCCGGAAGAGGCACAAGCCTGGATAGGAGCCGAAACGGTTGTCTATGATCTGGGCGATGCCTTTATCATGCCGGGAATTCATGACAGCCATGTATTTTTTACCGGATACATGTCGATGCATCGGGGCGTCGATCTGACGCATACATCCTCCAGTGAAGAAGCGATGGAACTCTTGCTACAAGAGGCAAACAGCCTTCCGCCAGGAAAAGATGTAACCGCTTTCGGTTGGAGCGAGGACAGATGGGGGAAGCTGCCTGATTCAAGCTTGTTGGATGGATTGTTTCCCGATCGGGCGGTCATCGCTATCAACCGAAATAAAAGCTACTGCTGGATGAACCGATTGGCTGAGGAGAGATATCAGTTTTCGCCGGATCAATGCAGTGCCGAAGCACGAGCTTTACTGCTCCAAGTTATGATGCAGGACCGTAGCCTTGTCCAACAAGAGTTTATGAAATTTTGCCGTATGCTGGCTGCACGAGGAGTTACTTCTATAAAAGATATTGGCTTTGACCGGCATAGCGAGCTGCTTCCCATTCTAGAAGAATTGAAAGAAACAGGTGAATTGCCACTGAGATTTCATTTCTCGCTGGAACCAGTTGTTGAACCGTTTGATATAAACATTGGTATCAAATATAAAGCACTTTACAATGGAGACCTTATTCGTTTCCAAGGTTACAAGCTGATGCTTGACGGCGTTGTAGCAGATCATACAGGGGACATGTTGGAGCCTTACGCAGATATGCCTGGGGTCACGAATTTGAGGACAGTTGATTATGAGAAGATTGAAGCCTCTGTTCTGGAAGCGGACAGCCAGGGGATCAAATGCTGCCTAACTGCAGAAGGCGATGCAGCAATTCGCCAAGCAGTATCCATGATTGAAAAATGCCGCTTGCAGCAGGGCAATCACCTTATCAGACATTCGATCAGTGATCTGGAGTATCCTCATCCAGATGATCTGACCAGAATGGGAGAGAACGAAATTTTTGCCGAGGTCTATGCCCAGATTCTGCTGCTCAATCCCTCTTACGAAGAGGCTTATATGTCTGCAGTGGCAGGCAAACAGAATGAAAACCGCTTTTATAATTATAAGTCCATGCTGGAAGCTAACGTGCCGATCACCATAGGTACTGATTTGCCTTTATTTATCACCAGTGTCCCCGATTCGCTGTATGCAGCCTCTCACCGATTATTCCCGGATGGCTCGCCTGCTAGAGGCTGGTATCCTGACCAAGGAATGCCGCCATCCGAAGTTTTAAAGGCATGGACGATTAATGGAGCCAAACATTGTTATATGGAAGAGGTGACAGGTACGCTGGAGGCTGGAAAATATGCTGACATCGCCGTTTTTGATCGCGACCTCCTTAATGCATCCGCTGGTGACATCAGGGATGCCCAAGTGATATTGACCATTATGGGAGGGAAGGTTACGTATAACCATTCTTGGAATGAGGGATAAACATGAACATCACGAATAAGAAATGGAAATTATCCTTGCCCCATAGCTATACCTTAATATTTTTGATTATTATTACAGTCGCCGCGTTGACATGGATTGTACCCAGCGGTCAATTTGAGCGTCATGAAGTGACAGTGAACGGTGTGACCAAAACGGCAATCGTTTCAGGAACCTATCACTCTGTACCCAAAACGGGAGAGAATGGTGATTTAAGACAGGGTATCCCCCAAATCCTTAGCGCCCCGATTGAGGGGATTATCAATGCCGCCGATGTCGTCTCTTTTGTTCTTATCGTAGGCGGCTCCTTCGGTATTATTCTGCAGACAGGGGCCATTGATCGTGCGCTGACAGCTCTTGCCAGGCGGCTAAAGAATAAGGGGATTTTGCTTATTCCCATTGCTATGGTGATCTTCAGTCTCGGAGGTTCTACTTTTGGGATGAGTGAAGAAATTATCCCACTTTATGCGATTTTCATTCCGTTAATGTTTGCCTTGGGTTTTGACTCTATGACCGCGATTCTTATTTTATTTCTGGGAACGCAAATTGGCTATGTTGGTTCGACGGTCAATCCATTTTCGGTGTTGATTGCCCAGGGGATCGCAGGAGTGGAGGGGAATCCTCAGCTCTGGCTGAGATTTATCGAATGGCTTGTATTTACGGCGATTTCTATTGCTTTTACGATGTGGTATGCGCACCGGGTTAAGCGAAATCCAGAGAAATCCATCGTGTTTCAGAGTGATATTATAAACCGCGAGCAGTTTATAAAGGAAAGCACAGATGAGGACGTCGTCTTCACATTTCGGGACAAATTAATTATAGGTGGATTTATTGTAACGCTTGGAGCAATTGTTTGGGGGATTTTGGTCAAAGGCTGGTATATGACGGAGATCGGCGCCCTTTTCTTTGCCCTTGGTATTTTTGTTGGGGTTGTCACCAAAATGAGTCAGAAGGAAATAGCTGAGAATTTTGTAAAAGGATGCGGTGAATTTATCTACGCCGCGGTGATCATAGGCCTCGCCCGCGGAATTCTGATTATCGCAGAACAGGGGATGATTATAGATACCGTATTGAATGCACTTGCAAGCGTCCTGGAAGGATTGCCAAGTTATTTATTCACGACTATTATGCTGCTTGCGCATAATATCATTACTTTCCTCGTTCCCTCTTCTTCAGGGGAAGCTGCACTAACCATGCCTGTACTTGCACCGCTTGGCGATCTTGTAGGCATCAATCGTGAAGCTGTAGTCACAGCGTACCAATTTGGTAACGGGTTAACCAATCTCATTTCACCAACAGGCGGAGTGTTGCTGGCAGGATTGGCCATTGCCCGAATCAGCTTTGGACAGTGGCTGAAGGTAATCTTCAAACTATTCCCGATCCTATGGCTGATTGCTGCTATTTTTGCTGCTATATCGGCTGCGGTGGGTATCTAATCAATCAAGTGAGGGCCCCTGTCTGTTAGAGACAAGGGTTTCTTTTTGTGTTGGTGAAACAAGTCCTCTCTTATGTAGGAAGGCTACTCATTTCTTTCCCAATAGGGTGTATAAGTTTACGTGGAAAATAAATAATATGGATAGCATTTTCCTAAGGAGGAAATAAACTTGATGCTTGCTGATAACAGATTACTCATTGCTGCTTTAGGCGGTGTTAATGAGATTGGTAAAAATATGTACCTTATCCAATATGATCAGGATATTGTCGTCATTGATTGTGGTTCCAAGTTTCCTAATGAAAATTTGCCTGGTATTGACCTCATTGTACCAGATGTCACCTATCTACAGGAGAATCAGGATAAAGTCAGAGCGCTCATTGTAACGCATGGCCATGAGGATCACATCGGGGGCATTCCTTATTTACTGAAGCAGATTAATATCCCCGTATATGGCACAAAACTCACTATCGAATTGATTAAAATTAAGCTAAAGGAACATAACCTTTTACGTGATGCTGAGCTTCATCTTATAGATGCGGATTCAACGATTCAGGCGGGTTCGATTCAGGCATCCTTTTTCACCACTGTACACAGCATCCCTGATTGCTTGGGCGTCTTTTTCAAGACACCAGAAGGAAATGTGGTTCATACCGGGGATTTTAAATTCGACATGTCTCCTGTCAGCGGACCTTTCCCTGACCTTCATCGCATGGCTGAGATTGGAAAACAAGGAGTTAAAGTGCTTCTTTCCGAAAGTACAAATGCCGAAAGACCAGGCTTTACTCCTTCGGAGCGTTTGGTTGGCGGGCATATTTTGGACGCTTTTGCCAGAGCCAAACAGCAAGTTTTCATTTCTACATTTGCTTCCAATGTTAACCGTGTCCAACAGGTCATTGATGCGGCTGTGGAGACAGGCAGAAAACTTGTTTTACTGGGGCGCAGTATGATCAATGTGGTGTCCGTGGCTAAGGAGCTGGGATTCTTGCACATGCCGGAGGACTTGTTGATTGAGGCTGGAGAAACAGAGCGGTATCCTGCAGAAGAAATTGCAGTATTATGTACAGGAAGTCAGGGAGAACCGATGGCTGCACTGTCCCGACTTGCCAATTCTCTGCACCCCAAAATCGAAATTTTGCCTGGTGATACTGTGATCATCGCTGCAGGAGCTATACCCGGGAATGAACGAAATCTTTCCCAAGTCATCGATAATCTGTACGTACTGGGCGCCAACGTGATTTATGGATCAGGCAGCGCCACGGGGATGCACGTATCCGGTCATGGCAGCCAAGAAGAGTTAAAATTAATGATGACCCTAATGAAACCCCAGTATTTGATTCCTATACATGGTGAATTCAGAATGCTGCATCAGCATCGTCAGCTAGCAGAGTCAGTAGGGATTCCGATGGAGAATGTATTTATCGTCCAAAACGGTGAGACGATTCAAATCGCAGAGGGAAGGGCATCCCTGGGTCCCAAAGTACCATCCGGCAATAGCCTGGTAGACGGGCTGGTAACTGGTGATGTAGGTAATATTGTATTGCGGGACCGTAAAAAACTTTCCTCAGACGGTATGCTGATTATTGTGATGACTCTGAGCAAAAATGAGAAGCAAATGCTCGCTGCGCCAGAGGTTATATCCAGAGGCTTTGTATATGTTAAGGATTCCGAAGAATTGATGAATCAGATTCGCGACACGATTATGACCACAGTGAACGAGTTAACAGAAATCGAAATGAGTCAGTGGGGCCTGATTAAGCAGATGTTAAAAGATAATGTGGGTCAGTTTATTTACAGTCAGACTAAAAGAAGACCTATGATTTTACCTATCATTATTGAGGTTTAGGAATAGCGGTAAACGTCAAAACAAGATAGAGTTTGTTCAATACGCGACGACTCAAAAAAAGACTTAAATCAGCAATGCAACTGATTTAAGTCTTTTTAATTTCCTTGTCCTAAAAAACGCGGTTGTAATGGCGGGTTGTAGCGCAGCGTCTTAAGTGTTTACGGCCGCTTGCGTCCCTGCTGTATGCCCTGTCGTAAACGCAGCTGTAATATTATAGCCTCCAGTGTAGCCGTGAATATCCAGAATCTCACCGCAGAAAAACAATCCAGGCATCAGCTTGGATTCCATTGTTTTCGGATTAATTTCCTTCAAGTTCACACCGCCCCCGGTAACAAATGCTTCTTTCAGAGAGAGCGTACCATTCACACGAATGGGAAACGC
The DNA here is from genome assembly GCF_054113385.1 of Paenibacillus sp. ALE2. Classification (NCBI taxonomy): domain Bacteria; kingdom Bacillati; phylum Bacillota; class Bacilli; order Caryophanales; family Paenibacillaceae; genus Paenibacillus; species Paenibacillus sp. ALE2. The sequence goes on along the minus strand of NZ_CM134213.1, from coordinate 731,453 downwards.
CTTGATTCGCTGGGCGAGTTCTTGCCATTGCTGCTTGGGAATATGATCATAGGTCAAATCTTCACGCAGTTCAGCTTGCTGAAGCAGTAACGGAATCATGCGTTCCGGTAAATAAGACTTAAGTACGTTTTTGATCGCCTTTTTTGCATCAACCGATGCCAGTTCCAGCGTCTCACGGTAGACTTCATCAGCATGTTTATGAGGCTGTAAATCGAGAGTTAATAACACCGTGTTTACCTTATCTTTTTTCAGTCCCTTGACGACAAACTGACTGCAACGCAAAGCAGTTGGGCCAGATAAACCAAAATGTGTGAAAATCATATCTCCTTCATGAACGACAACCTTCTTTTGTTTCGCATTCCATACGGTCAGGCTGATGTTTCGTAAGGAGAGTCCCTGAAGCTCTTTTGTCTGGATGAATGTCTCGCCTGACGTTAGCGGGACCTCTGTTGGATATAGTTCCGTAATGGTATGCCCTGCTTGCTCTGCCCATGCATAGCCGTCACCTTCCGAGCCTGTATGAGGGACGGACTTGCCACCGACAGCGACTATGACGTTACGGCTACGCAGCATTTCACCGGAACGCAGCCGCACGCCAGCCGTATGACCTGCTTTGTAAATCACTTCTTGAACAGGACAGCTTGTCCGAATTTCGACTCCTTGAGAGCGTACCTTATTAATCAAAGCGTCGACGACCGTTTTGGCTTTGTCCGTCACTGGGAACATGCGCCCGTTGTCTTCTTCCTTTAAGGCTATACCTAGTTGTTCAAAGAAGGCGATGATATCCCGATTGCCGAAAGCAGCCAGGGCACTGTGCAGAAAACGGCCATTGCCGGGAATGTGGCGAATGAGTTCATCCAGCTCTTTTGCATTCGTGACATTGCAGCGACCTCCACCGGAGATCCCCAGCTTTCGTCCGAGTTTATTTCCCTTTTCCACTAAAAGCACCTTGGCGCCCTCGCCACTAGCAGCCGCCGCGGCCATTAAGCCGGCTGAGCCGCCTCCGATCACAATTACGTCGTAAGTCATAAACCTCTTCCTTTTCGTCGACAAATTTTCAAAAAATTCAGAATCGCGTAACAAATTTTCCATCATATCGTAATCCCGTCTCTTTAGATAGACTCTGAGCACAGTAGCTGTGTATATCTTCTATTTTATAGGAGTAAGTAAAAAAAACGTAAAAACGATCCTCTTATATATATCCGGTATTTAGCAGAATTTGTCGTTCTACACCGGGATTTTAACACATATATTGTAATATATTGTAGCCTGTGCTTTAATTCAACTAACGGCGTCAAGGAAAGATGATGAGGGGGAGAAGTCCTTGTTAATTGCGTTAAAGGAAAGTGTGCTCCAAGTTCTCCTTGCCGTTATATCGGCGGGTTTTTTCTCTATATTAACGGATTATGGAGACAAGAAAAAGGTTTGGGCAGGCCATCTGCTTCCCGGACCTCATCAAGGAATACTTTATTTGTGTTGCTTGCCAGCCATATTGCTATGTTCGCTCTTTCAATACCAGCCTCCATATGGCCTACCTTCCAATCTCGGTATTATTCCCCTTACTGTGGGCGTCATGTACGGTACACGTCGCACTTCCTTTGTACTCGCTGCTTCTGCATTGACGGGTGTCCTAATTATAGCGCAGTCGATAGAAATGTCCCCAATGTATGTGGGCACTGCTTTTATCCTTTTTCCTTTTATGCTACTGCATGTCAAGTTTTTTCAAAGAGGAACGCTGTTGGACAAAAAGCTCGTAATTTTCACATATGTGGTGGCTGATATGCTGCTTAAGGCTTTATTACCGCTATTGTGGGGCAAACAGAACATTTCAGTATACATTCCTGATCTGCTTACAACGTTTTGGAATGTTGCTGTAGGTGTGTTGGCAAGTTTTGCGGTCGTAAGTCTGATGCATAATTCCTTTGAGAAACTGACGCTGCGGCGAGATGTAACTGAGTTTACGAGCAAATATTTAATCGAAGTGGATAAGCTGCGTCAAGTCATGGATTTGATGCCGTTATCTCTTGTTACTTTGGACAGCGAAGAACGAGTTATACATATGAACAAAACGATGCTGGAGCTCTACCGGGACTTCGATCCCTATATTACGCTGCCTGAGGTCGTAGGGCGTCCCTTAAACACGTTGTACGGTTTTAGCGCTTCGCCTGTAGTTAACGAACGAGTTGCGAAAGCATTGGAAGGAGAAGCAGGCGCTGATTTTATAAATGTATCTCCCAAAGTATTCTTTTCAAGTTTCCTCCCTTTTCGGGATAAACATATGAATCAAACCACAGGCGTCATTATCGCCTTGCAGGACATTACAGAGCTGGAGACGCTCCGCAGTGAGCTGGGCAATTTTGAGAGGCTCAGTCTGGTCGGGCAGATGGCCGCGGGCATTACTCATGAAATACGTAATCCGATGGCGGTTGTGCGCGGGTTTTTACAGCTTATGCGCGAGAAAAGCCCTGATTCTCTAGGCCACTACTACCGCATCGTAATGGAGGAGCTGGATCGGGCGAACGGGATTATTAATGATTTTCTTTCCCTGGCCCAGAATCGGATTGTCGAGAAGGAGCAGTGTCATCTGCATGATATCATTCGTGAACTAACACCTCTATTGTGGGCAGATGCCAACCTGAGGGGACAGACGATTGAGTTAAAGCTGGAGGATCATGTAACGATGCTGCATCTGAACCCTAAGGAGATCAAGCAATTGCTGCTTAATTTATCGCGTAATGCGATGGAAGCTATGGGGGAAAAGGGCGTGCTGACCATTTCTACTCATGAGGAAGGGGATTTTGTCGAACTGGAAGTAAGGGATACCGGTCCGGGAATTCCGCCAAAACAGCTTGAAAAGCTGTTCCAGCCTTTTTACACAACCAAAACGAAAGGTACAGGTTTGGGTCTGGCCTTATGCCAAAGTATAGTGGAGCGTCATCACGGTACGATTGCCGTAGATTCGGTGGAGGGAATGGGCACACAGTTTAAAGTACGTCTGCGCAGAACCATTCCGACTTATCGGGAGCATTCTGAGCCTCCTGTCATAAATTCGATACAGAAATAATTGTGCAAAGATGTAACCGGATTTTTTGCAAATTACGTGAAAAAGATTGTATAATGGGCTTTAGATGTCCATGCCTTTACTACGGCACAGGATGAAATTAGAAACGTAGTATACATGATTTAATGAAAAGGAGTGAAAGAATATGTCTATGTCTTTCGATCAATATATGAGAGATTCAGTTCAGCCTATGCGCGATGAACTGACGAATCTTGGGATTCAGGAATTGCGTACTTCTGAAGATGTGGAGGCCAAGCTGCCTGATGCTAAAGGTACAGTGCTGGTGGTTGTGAACTCGGTATGCGGTTGTGCCGCAGGCCAATGCCGCCCGGGTATAGCTGAAGCGCTGAAGCATGATATTACGCCGGATCATCTGTATACGGTTTTTGCGGGACAGGATAAGGAAGCAACGGCGAAGGCTCGCGAATTTTTCGCACCGTATCCGCCATCTTCCCCTTCGATCGCGCTGCTGAAAGACGGCGAACTGGTTCACTTCATCGAGCGTCATCAGATCGAAGATCGTTCGGCAGATCAGATTGCTGCTGATTTGACCGGTGCATTTGACCGTTTTTGCCGGTAAGACTGCTCAAGCTATGCCCCCGCATTTTTCGCCTGCGAAACTTGCCGGGGCTTTTGCGTGTTGGCTTGTGAAGGAAATTCCTAAAAAAGAGGTGCTTATCTGATGAGTTTGCAGGAACAGATTATTGCTGAATTGGGAGTACAGCCTACGATCAACGTAGAGGCGGAGGTCCGCAAGCGTGTGGATTTCCTCAAGTCGTACGTAACAAAAACAGGAAGCAAAGGGCTGTTGATCGCCATTAGTGGCGGAATTGACAGTGCCGTAGCTGCCGCCTTGTGCAAGCAGGCTACAGATGAGTTGACGCAGGAGCAAGGGCAAGAATACAAAACGCTAGGTGTATTCCAGCCATATGGTCAACAGGAAGATATCGATCATAGCTACGCAGTGGCTAAAGCGTTCAATTTGAAATATGCTGGGGAAACGAACATTAAGGAAGCCGTGGATGAGGTTGCCGTGGAAGTGGAGCATGCATTAAAGGATATGGGTCTGGAACGTTCCATCACTCCGCAAGTGAGAGGGAATGTAAAGGCAAGAACACGTATGGTGGTTCAGTACGCACTCGCGAATGAACTGAACCTGCTCGTCGTGGGTACAGATCATGCTTCAGAAGCCATTACAGGCTTTTATACCAAATGGGGTGATGGTGCGGTCGATATTACACCGCTCAGTACGCTCAACAAACGTCAGGTACGTTTGTTAGCCAGCTATCTTGGAGTTCCGCAGGCTATTTTGGACAAAGCGCCTACAGCAGGATTGTGGGAAGGCCAGACGGATGAAAAGGAACTGGGGATCTCCTACGAAGCGAACAGCGACTATCTGGAAGGCAAGGAAATTGACCCCGCAGCCCGTGAAAAGCTGGAAAGCTTTTTTACACGTACAGCACATAAGCGGACAAGCATTCCAGGAGTGTAAGCATGAATCATTTTGGAATTGTAAAATGCTAAACTAAATAAATGCGGCGATCCGCCCGGCGGATCGCCGTTTGTATTGAGGGGGCTATTGCCTAATTGGTGATCCAGTCAATGAAGCGGCGGGTTTCGGTAATCGCCTGATCCAGTTGAAGACTGCCTCCCTGGAATGGGTGAACCGTGTTAAAAGTATGATTGCCGCCTTGAATTTGTACCCACTCGATATCGGGACGAACGGAGGTGAGCTGGGCAGAGCCTTCCCGTAGACGTTTGGAGTCTTCGGTTCCCTGGATAAGCACAACTGGGAGCTGGCTGTTGGCAAGTCTGTCTACAATGGCAAAACGCTCACGATTGTGCTCCAGGTCGTCCAGAATGACAGCATCCAGCGGAAGCTGTTGCCCGGTTCTGGCGTTCTGCACATAGCTGCGTCCCTTGGCACGCATTTCTTCTTTTTGCGGTAAAGTAAACAGATCAAGATCCGTTACGCCATTCCATGAAATGACGCCAGCAATCTCGCCGGGATGATCTAGAGCATATACAAAGCAGCTTCCCGCACCTCGGCTATGTCCTAACAGAAACAACGGCAATTCTCTGAATTCATGGCGTGCTCTCAGATTGGACAGCAATAGTACCAAATCTTCTTGTTCGCGGCTATAGGTGTTGCGTGCGAACTTTTCCAGCTCGGTAAAATTCTCCAGATCCTCACCTATGCCATTATGTGAAAAGTTGAAGGTTACCACATGGTTATCCATACTCAATGCTTCTGCTATAAAGGGGAACATACCCCAATCCTTAAATCCTTTGTAGCCATGAGCGATGATGAGCAGGCTTTTGGCCGTATTTTTAGCGGGAAACCAGGAGGCACGGATCACCGCATCTGTTCCTGCATCGGTACCTGCTTCAACCACAATCGTTTCTGACATCCTATCCTTCCTTTCTAAGGGAGTTTTTAAACCGGCATATCCGCGAATTTCAAGCATTCACTGATTGCCTCTCTCATTTTAACATATTTTGGTGGCGCTTTTACGCCTTTGCGACTCGCCAGGGTGTGGACGCACTGTTACAATAGATCCAGTAAAGTAAAAAAAGGGCGGGGAATACCCAAATGATCTACGGAATTGGACATGATGTGCTGGAAATAAGCCGTATGGCTCATATTCTGGCAGGTAAGTATGCAGATGCATTTTTGAATCGGGTGCTGACCCCGGCAGAACGCGAGCTTGCAGTGGAACGTAAGGGAAGGCTAGCGGAGTTCGTAGCAGGGCGCTTTGCCGCCAAGGAAGCGGTAACGAAAGCCTTCGGCTGTGGAATTGGACAAATCATCGGGTTCAGTGATATGGATATTTTACCTGAACCTGGGGGGAAGCCCGTAGTTTATTTGTCTTCGTCTGCGTGGGATCGACTGAGATTGCCGAATACGGGTGACTCGAATTACAGCATTCACTTGAGTATTACACATCAGCCTAACATTGCCTCTGCTTTTGTGATTGTCGAATATAAGGAGACGTGATGGGATGACTACAAATACATTGGAACAAAAGCGTTATTTTAGCTTTGAACTGTTGAATTGGTATACACGTAACAAACGCGACTTGCCGTGGCGCCGCCATCGCAATCCTTTTTATATCTGGATTTCGGAAATTATGCTTCAACAGACACGTGTCGATACGGTCATTCCGTATTTTAATCGCTTTATTGCACGTTTTCCGACGATTGAAGCGCTGGCGGAAGCGCCCGAGGAGGATGTGCTCAAGCTATGGGAAGGGCTGGGGTATTATTCACGGGCCCGAAATTTGCAAACGGCAGCGAAACAGGTAGTTGAGCTTCACGGTGGGCAGGTGCCGGATGATACGCAGGCTGTTGCGGCACTGAAAGGTGTAGGTCCATATACGACGGGGGCCATTATGAGCATTGCCTTTAATCGACCAGAGCCTGCTGTAGACGGGAATGTGATGCGTGTGCTGTCACGTTATTTCCTCATTGAAGAGGATATTATGAAGGGTAGCACGCGGTCGCATATGGAAAGTCTGGTCAGGGAGCTGATCCCCGAAGGGAGAGCCTCTGATTTTAATCAGGCGCTGATGGAACTGGGAGCGCTAGTCTGCACGCCAAAGTCGCCCCATTGCCTGACCTGTCCGGTCATGGAGCATTGCTCGGGCAGGCTGGCAGGCCGCGAGGAGACGCTGCCAGTCAAAACAAAAGCGAAGCCGCCGCGTCTGGAGCCGCGTTCCGTCGCCCTCATCGAGGGCAGCGGCGCGAACGCAGGTCGCCTGCTTGTACGGCAACGCCCGGCCAAGGGCCTGTTGGCCCGCATGTGGGAACTGCCGCATGAGCTTGCCGGGCCGGAGGGCTACAACGGCCCGGTGCCGGATGAGCCAGCCATGGACCATCTGGCGGCTCATTTGTTGGCAGAGGGCGTGCATGCGCGCCCGGTGCGGTTTGTACGTGAGGCGGAGCACACGTTCAGCCACATTCACTGGAACCTGCGTGTGTTCCAGTGTGAAGAGGTCGCCGCCCCTGCCGGGAAGGCGGGCGAACAGCCGCTGGCTGCCGAGCAGCGGGCCAGCTACAGCACCGCGGCGAAGCCAGGTGCGTTGATTGCGCTCGCTGAGCAGGCGGATCAGGCGAGTAGCACCTTGCCAGCGGGGTACCGCTGGATCAGCGAGGCGGATATGTCCACCTTGGCGTTTCCCAAGGTGTTCCTTGATCTGATCACCGAGTATTATACGAAGCAAAAAGAGAACTGATGTTGATAAAATAGCGGCAGTATGGACTTAAGGTTACTCCATGCTGCCGCTATTTTTTTGTTTCTGGAATGAAAATGCCTAACTTAGTTGCGAACAAAGCGTGTTATTTTTGGTGATGTTTTCGGTATTCGGATGGAGTTAATTTGTTGACCGTTTTGAACATCTTGGAGAATAGGAGTACATCTTTATACCCTACAGACCGAGCAATATCTCCGATTTTAAGGGAAGTATTTTTTAATAGGGAGCAAGATTTTTCAATCCTCAAATGCAATAAAAATTCCTGTGGTGACTTATTGAGTTGCTGTTTAAATAACCGGTGCAAATATGAACGGTCAATTGAAATGTATTTGGCAATGTCACTTACGGTAATGAAATGTGAATAGTTTTGCTGAATAAAGAGAAGCGCTTCTTTAATATACCGCTGCTGTCTTACTTCATTGTTGACTTCCTGATTAGGATAAAGTTCAAACATCAGATATAGAAATTCATACAACTTGGATGCAAGCAGCAGGTCTTTGTTGGATTTCAGCGTAGAAGAAACGACGATGCTCTCCATACAGCGGGCAAGGCTGCCCTCGGCTTCGAACTGGAAAATGGGATTATCCCTATTGATACAGGTTCGGCTTAGATATTCTTTGGCTTGCACCCCATTAAAACCGATCCAAGCATATTCCCACGGGTCGACTTCATCCGCTTCGTAGTAAATTAAAACCTTCGGCTCAATAAAGAAAGCATCGTTTTTCTCCAAATGATAGATTTTATCGTTGACTTTAAAGATCCCTTTTCCTTTTAAAATAAAATGCACCATATACCCGCTTCGAATGGCTGGACCATAAGAGTGTCTGCTGGTACAGCTCTCTTTGCCACATGTGTATAAATTAAGATCCAGGTTGTTATAGGAATGATTGGAAAAATGCGAACTCATTTGGTTTCACCTCTTAATTCATCTCTGCATATTATCACACCGTTTCATATAGAGTCTACATTATTCCATATAATTATTAAAACTATTCAATTATTATTAGGGTGTAAGAAACAAGGAAACAACATAATTTATATTTTTTGAAAATATTACTATTGGCGCTACAAGGGGGTTACTATGGCTATATACATTGATAAAGAGAAGCTTTTATTCCATTTACAAGGCAGCAATACGAGTTATGTCATGCAGGTTATACGTGATGGTTATTTAGCTCATCTGTATTGGGGGAAGAGAATTCAGACCTATCGGGGGAGCAACAAAATCATCTTCATGGATAGAGGATATTCACCTAATCCCGATGGGGCGGATCGAGCCTTTTCACTGGATACCATCCCACAGGAATACCCGTCATTTGGAAATAGTGACTTCAGGATTCCTGCGTATCAGCTTCAATTAGAGAATGGTTCTACAGTGACAGATTTTCGGTATAAAGAACATCGGGTTTACCAAGGCAAACCAAAATTGAAAGGGCTTCCTTCTACGTATGCGGAGGATGATGGCGAAGTAGAAACACTGGAAATCATCCTGGAAGACCCATTAATTGATGTAAGGGTTGTACTATCCTATAGCCTATATCAAAAAGGGGATGTCATTACCCGTTCAGTCCGTTTCGATAATGAAGGTCAGCAGCAGCTAAAGTTGCTTAGAGCATTAAGTGCTAGTGTGGATTTTCGTGATGATGAGTACGAACTCATTACCTTGTACGGTGCGCATAATAATGAAAAAAATATAGCAAGACGAAAAATTTTACCCGGGATTCAAATGGTAGACAGCTGCCGCGGAGCCAGCAGCCCTCAACAGGCACCCTTTATGGCACTTGTAAGGGAAGGGACAGATGAAGAACAGGGCGAAGTGTACGCCTTTAATCTGGTGTACAGCGGGAACTTTACGGCCCAGACTCAGGTTGATTCCTATCGGAACACTAGAGTTACGATGGGGATTAATCCTTTTGATTTTACATGGTTGCTTGAACCAGAGGAATCCTTCCAAACGCCAGAAGTCGTCATGGTATACACCGAAAATGGCTTGGGTGGTATGTCGAGAATTTATCATGATTTATACAGGAACAGATTATGTCGTGGACCATTTCGTGACAAGGAACGACCGATCCTGATTAATAACTGGGAAGCCACCTACTTTAACTTTGATGCCGACAAGATTGAGCAGTTGGCCAAGGAAGCTCAAAGTGTAGGAGTGGAGCTGTTTGTATTGGATGATGGGTGGTTTGGCAAACGGGATGATGACAATACATCATTAGGCGATTGGGTGGTGGATCGACGCAAACTTCCAGATGGCTTGCCGGATCTTGCCAACCGCATTCGAAATCTGGGTATGGAGTTTGGCTTGTGGTTTGAACCTGAAATGGTATCCATAGACAGCGATTTATACAGAAAGCATCCCGATTGGTGTATCCATGTCCCTGATCGTCCGTATACGTTGGGCAGAAATCAGCTTATGTTGGATTTATCGAGGAAGGAAGTGTGTGAGTACATCGTTAAGTCGGTTTCCGACATTTTATCGGATGTTCCAATTACTTATGTGAAATGGGACATGAATCGTCACATGACAGATGTGGGTTCGGCCGCTTTACCACCTGAAAGACAAAGGGAGACGGCGCATCGTTATATTCTGGGGCTCTACAGTGTTATGGAAGAGCTTACATCGAAGTTTCCTAATGTCTTATTCGAGAGCTGCTCTAGTGGAGGAGGCCGTTTTGATGCCGGTATGCTCTATTACATGCCTCAGACCTGGACAAGTGATAATACGGATGCCATTTGCCGACTGAAAATTCAATGGGGAACAAGTCTTGTCTACCCTCCGATTACGATGGGCGCACACGTCTCCACGGTACCTAACCATCAAGTGGGCAGAATAACTCCATTGGAGACCAGAGGTTATGTCGCCATGGCCGGGAATTTAGGATATGAGCTGGATCTGACGGCATTAACCGTTGAAGAAAAAGAAGTGGTAAAACAACAGATAGCTCTGTATAAAGAAATGAGATCGCTCATTCAGTTTGGAAAGTTTTACAGAATTATTAATCCATTTGATGAAAATGAAGCCGCATGGAGCTTTGTGTCAGAGGATCAAACGGAAATGGCGGCCAGCTATTTCAAGGTTTTATCCCAACCGGCTGCTGCGATTAAAACGTTAAAATTCAAAGGTCTGAATCCAGACTACGTTTACAGAAATATAGAAACGGGTGAGCTGTTCGGTGGTGATGAATTAATGCATGTTGGCATAACGCTTGCCAGGGTGAAGCAGGACTTTTTAGGCATGTTCTGGAGATTTGTTAAAGAGGACATCTGATTCAGCTAGAGGAGGTTTTACTAGATGGAAGCAAAAGAAAAGCATTATAAGCAAATATCTCAAGAAATTTTAAAATATATCGGTGGTGAAGAGAACATTATCGGTGTGGCCCATTGTGCCACAAGACTAAGAATTGTCCTTGAGGACAATGAAAAAGCGGAATTAAAGAAGATTGAAGATATTGATCTGGTTAAAGGTGTTTTCATAGCAGGGGATCAACTGCAGATCATTTTTGGAGCAGGGTTGGTCAATAATATCTATGCTGTGTTCTCCAAACTGACTGGAACGGAAGATATGTCATTAAGTGATGTCAAATCGAAGTCCGCACAAAAGCAAAATCCTTTTCAGAAAGCGATTAAATCGCTGTCAGATGTCTTCATTGAGATCATGCCTGGAATTCTTGCCGCCGCATTGTTAATGGGGATCACCGGGCTGCTAGGTCAGAAGGGGCTTTTCGGCCCTAAATCGATTGTGGAGATGTATCCAATTTTCCAAGGGATCAATCGCTTTGTTCAGATCGTTTCCACAGGTATTTTCACCATCCTGCCGCTGCTTGTTGTGTATTCTGCAACCAAGAGATACGGTGGTCGTCCAATTCTCGGGCTTGTGCTAGGTGCGATTATGCTTCATCCGGCCTTGGCGGATGCTTTTGAGGTAGCTAAAGGAAGCCAAAATCCGGAATCGATCAGTCTTTTCGGGCTTCCCGTACAGTTGGTTGGCTTTCAGGGCGGTATTATTATTGCTCTAATGATGGGATATGTGGTAGCCAAGTTGGATCAGTTTTTTAACAAAAAGGTTCCAGACATGATTAAACTATTTTTGGCCCCTTTGCTGACGGTCTTTGTTTCTTCCCTGCTATTGTTTACCATTATCGGCCCTCTTGGGCGAGAGTTGGCCAGTCTGGTGACTGTTTCGTTGCTTTGGATGACGCAAAACCTGGGGATATTTGGATTTATGTTTTTTGCAGGTATTCAGCAGATCATCGTTATTACGGGTTTGCACCATGTTATGGGCGCGGTAGAAGCACAGTTGTTAACCGATACAGGCAGAAATTTTATTAATCCGTTGGCATCGGTAGCTTTGATGGCTCAAGGGGGCGCCGTTTTGGGGTATGTTCTTTTGAATCGCAAAGACACCAAGGTTAAAGAACTGGGTTACTCTGCATTCGGGTCTGTACTTTTTGGAATCTCGGAACCAGCCATCTTCGGGGTCACTTTAAAGTATAAATTCCCTTTAATTGCTGGTTGCCTTGGAGGAATGGTTGCAGGGGCATATGTATATTTAAGCAAGCTGACAGCCATAGGATTCGGAACCACGGCTCTTCCTGGCTTTGCAATTGCAGCATCAGATAACCACGGTCATATCAATTATCTTGTTGCTCATCTGATTGCCCTGTTATGCGGAGCATTATTTACATTGGCTTACGGTATGATCAAGAGCAAGAGGTCAAAAGTAATATCTTAAGGAATGAATCGAAGTTTATGAATAAAAAGGAGTAGAAAGAGCTTGCAGGCTCTTTTCTACTCCTTTTTATTTGGGGGTATCGTACTTATAGGGAGGGATCGCTCTCAATCAGCCCTTTGCCGATCACATTGGCTGATACCGGAGGCTTGCCAAGCTCGCGCGACCATACGGATAACTGCCCGATATGATGAATCTGGTGGGCAATGACATGGCGCATTACCTCGCCCCAGGCATCAATCGCAATTCTGCCGTCCGGGAGGTGATCTTCAAACCTTTTTCGTTCCAGACCTTCATGCCAGGCGAGTACGAACGGCTCTACATCGAGTCGAAACTTTGCATCCAGCTCGCGGACTTTATTCAGCGTATTATACTGAGAGAAGTCTTCCTGAAAATCAGGTTTGCCTTGAATGATTTGAATCCAGCTCCATTCTACATCAACGATATGAAAGAGCGTTTTTAGAATGCCGCCAACCCCGCCGATGCGTTCTTTCAGCAGTTCCTCCTGCGGCACCTCTTCACACCAGCGGTACCATTGTTCCCGAACCATCCAATTGTAACGAAAAAAAGTCTGCATCCATTACCCTCCAGGGACTGTAATAAAGAATGATTTCCACCAGTTTACCACAGAATGCCAAAAGGGCTGTCTCATTCGTAGAAAATCTACTTTAGAGACAGCCCTTCATGATTTAGGATAAGAATGTTGTTACTGGCTTATTTCTTTGCAGCCGCGTAACGTTTGTTAACTTCATCCCAGTTGATTACATTGTAGAAAGCTGCAATGTAGTCTGGGCGTTTGTTTTGATATTTCAGGTAGTAAGAATGCTCCCAAACGTCCAGTCCAAGGACCGGAGTCAGACCTTCGAACAGCGGGCTATCTTGGTTTGGAGTGCTAGTGATCGCCAATTTGCCGTCTTTGCCGACAACCAGCCAAGCCCAGCCGCTACCAAAACGAGTTGTAGCTGCTTTAGTGAAGTCTTCTTTAAATTTGTCATAGCCGCCCAGTTCATTGTTGATGGCTTCAGCAATTGCACCTGTTGGCTGTCCACCGCCGTTAGGACCGATAACTTCCCAGAACAGGCTGTGGTTGTGGTGTCCACCACCGTTATTGCGAACCGCAGTGCGGATGCTTTCAGGAACGCTGTCCAGATTGGAGATCAGATCCTCCAGGCTTTTGCTTTGCAGTTCAGGAGCGCTTTCCAGAGCTGCATTTAAGTTCGTAACATATGTGTTATGATGACGATCATGGTGAATTTCCATTGTCAGTGCATCAAAATGTGGTTCCAGTGCGTCTTTTGCGTAAGGAAGTTCAGGTAATTGAAATGCCATAATAAAATCCCTCCTGGTTATATGGTTGGGTAAGTGTTCCTATGTAATAATACCCTCGATAGTTATATTAAACCGCATTCAGCCTATTTTTTCAACATTTTTGTTTGTAAAATACCAAACTGGGCAATTGGGCCTGGTAGCTAGCATGTCCAAAAACACGATTGGAATACATAATACATAGGTAATAAGAGGTAAATTGTGAACATTAAAATGTAAACGCTTTATATACAGCGCTTACATGAGAAAAAGGGATGTATTCCGTCAAAAAGTATGGTTTAATGGTCAAGGAAGCAGAATTTTGGGCTTTTTTGTCGTCTGCTATAAACTGTCATGTCTATGACACGACAAACTTGAGGGCATACACCCTTTTCCTGTTCTTCATTTCATATATAGCAGATCGTATGCATTTTTATCATAATGCCTTGTGATTAACACCATGATAAGCGCTTTATGGATTTATGTAAAAATGACGGTGCTGTCTCAATTTATTTATTATGCTTACGAAAAGGGAGATATTACTATGCACGTTCGTTCCTTTCAATTAAGTGATGTGAATTCAGTAACGGAGCTCATGCAAATTGCCTTGTCGGAGGAGTGCTACAAAGAGACGGTGGGTGCTTTTGCCCGTCAGCTTTCGTGGGATTCCGGTTTGATCGTCGTTGCCGAAGAAGAGGGAGAGATCGTTGGTGCCCTGATTGGCACGATTGATCAGAATCATGGTTGTTATTATCGTATTGCTATTCACCCGGATCATCGTCGGATGGGAATCGGGAAATCGCTTGTGGAGTCCATGGAGCAGCGTTTTCAGCAACGTAAGGTTAGCCGTATTTGGGTAGCAGGGGACAAGCATAACAGTGCGGCCATGCCGTTGTACGAAGCTATGGGCTACGGAGCAAGCCAGATTTTACAGGCGTTTCAGAAGCTGAGTATTTTGGCACCTCATTAATCGGTATTCGATATACAGAAACGAAGTATAATATTTACATTTAGAGCATATCTGAGTAACCGTTGCAATCGGGTACGGGATATGCTTTTCTATTTATAACAGGGTTGAGGAGGTTAATTATGGACGCTTTGGCTCCTTCGTCAGACCCGCTTCCTTCACCGGAAACGTCCAAACAGGCAGGTCGCTCTGGTTACATACGCGATTGGTTAGTCACTCTGCTGATCGCGATGGTTGTCTTGCTGCTTCTGAACCTGTTTGTATTTAACTTGTCTACGGTCAGAGGACATTCGATGCAGCCGACGCTAATGGAAAGCCAGCATTTGTTCGTTAACAAGCTGGTTTATAATTTTCATGATCCGGGAAGAGGGGACATTGTGATTTTAAAAGATCCCGATTCCAAACTGTCCAGCCCAAGATTTTTAGTGAAAAGAGTCATAGGTATTCCCGGAGATGTCATTCGGATTGAGCATAATCATTTATATGTAAACGGTGAGCTGCTAAATGAACCGTACACCAACTCGGACGTGGAGGATGGTGATTACGGTCCTTTTACGGTGGAGCCAGAACACTTCTTTGTCATGGGAGATAATCGCCATACGGCTGCAAGCAAGGATAGCCGGTATTTTGGCAGCGTTAAGTCTGAAGATTTACTGGGACGTGCAGAGTTTATATTTTGGCCGATCTTGGAGTGGAAGTGGCTATAGAGCAGTTATGAGTCTGAAATCAATGGGGAACACGCACAAACAGATCAGAGTTATAACGGATCAGCGATTCCCAATCAGGAAAGGAAGAGGACGATGAAAGAAGTGATGGTTTATACCGACGGTGCTTGTTCGGGGAACCCGGGCCCAGGGGGCTGGGGGATTGTTTTGCTGTATGGAGAGCATCGTAAGGAGCTGTCGGGTGCCGAAAAAATGACGACAAACAACCGCATGGAGATCAAGTCGGTGATTGAAGCGCTGAAGCTGCTCAAGGAGCCGTGCCGTGTAAAAGTACACAGTGACTCTGCCTATGTCGTCAATTGCTTCAAACAAGGCTGGATTAAGAATTGGCTCCGTAATGGCTGGCGCAACAGTAAAAATCAGCCGGTGGAGAACAAGGAACTTTGGGAAGAACTATGGGAACTAATGGGTAAGCATGAGGTTGAATATGTGAAGGTGAAGGGCCACAGTGACAACGAACTGAATAATCGCTGTGATTTTCTGGCGACGAGTGCTGTTAAAAATTTACGGTAGCATCTGCTGCTATTTTCTGTTGAAATTTGAGATAGGAGAATGATACATCATTCTCCTATCTGTCAACGAAGAATTGTGAAAGAGAGGTGAGTATCGGATGCAACGCGAACTAACTCGGACGGCGACCGGAACGGCTTCGACTTGGGCTTCGCTCAAGCAGGAAATTATTGAGGCAGCTCCAGGGCTGGGGATTGATTCTATCGGGTTCGCATCCGCCGATCCCTTTCTGTCTCTGAAAGCTATATTGGAAGAGCATCGTGCTAAAGGCTATGAATCAGGATTTGAGGAGCCCGATATTGATAAGCGTATCTATCCAGAGCTGTATGGCTCGCAGCCCGCATCCCTGATTGCCATTGCGGTGGCGTATCCTTCGAAAATGAAGGACCCGCCGAAGTCGGACAAGGGCAAATACCGTGGTATTATGGCGCGTTCAGCCTGGGGCAAAGATTATCATCTGGTACTGCGCGAAGCGATGGAAAAGCTGGAGGCTTTTATAAGTGAGCGGGTACCTGATGCACTGTTGAAAAACATGGTGGATACCGGAGAATTGTCGGACCGAGCCGTTGCGGAACGCGCAGGAATTGGCTTTAGCGGCAAAAATACGATGATGATTTCACCGACACTGGGGTCATGGATTTATCTCGGGGAGCTGTTGACGAACATTCCCTTCCAGCCCGATGAACCGGTTACGAATGGTTGCGGAGAGTGCACCAAATGTTTGGATGCATGTCCTACCGGCGCGCTTGTAGGTCCGGGACAGCTGAATGCCCAGCGGTGTGTGTCCTTTTTGACGCAAACCAAGGGCTTTTTGGACGAGGAGTTTATGCTGAAAATAGGGAATCGGCTGTATGGATGTGATACGTGTCAAATCGTATGTCCCAAAAATCGAGGCCTTAACTGGGATCATCATCCCGAGCTTACACCCGATCCTGAAATTGTAAAGCCGTTGCTGTTACCGTTACTGGATTTGAGCAATCGTGAATTCAAAGACCGGTTTGGTCAAAGTGCAGCGGCTTGGCGGGGGAAGAAGCCGATTCAACGCAATGCAGTCATTGGTCTTGGCAATTTCAAGGATGTTAGCGCGGTGCCCAAATTGACGGAGGTTTTATTGGATGATCCGCGTCCCGAGCTGCGAGGCACGGCGGCGTGGGCTTTGAGTCGAATAGGAGGGGAAAACGCTATGACAGCGATCAAGCAAGCATCAGAGAAGGAACAACATGAGCAAGTACGCGAAATGATCGCGCAGGCGCATTCCAAACTAGCGGAACAAGAGCAGGCAGAGCAGCAAACTTCTGCTGAATTAAAGACGGAGGATTCACAGGGTCCAACTAAGATTTATTATGACGAAATGGAGACGCCTGTGGGCACTCTGACGCTGTGTGCTACGGATCGAGGGCTATGCCGAATTGACTATGGCTCTTTTTATGCGAAGGAAGCATTGCTTCAGCAATGGGCCCGGACATGGGTCGGGGAATATGTCTATGTACAGGAGCCGGAAAAGCTGCGCGAAGCTGCAGAACAACTGCGTGAATATTTTGCGGGAGAACGACGGGAATTCAGTATAGCCTATGATTTGAGAGGCACTCCTTTTCAAGAGCAGGTATGGCGCGCACTGCAAAATATTCCGTACGGACAAAGTGTGTCCTATCAAGATATTGCAGAATCGATTGGACGAGCCAAGGCGATACGTGCTGTCGGCGAAGCCAATAACAAAAATCCATTGCCTATCCTGTTTCCATGCCACCGTGTATCGGGTGCAAACGGTAGTTTGGTTGGCTATGCCGGAGGCTTGCCAGTCAAAATGAAGCTGCTGGATTTGGAGAAGGAATAAGGACATATGTTTGCAAAAAGTAATTTGCTAGCTGTCCCATGTTTTGCTATGATAGGTTCGTGTAATTCAAGATGTCTCATATAAATATACAGAGGTGACGACTTCGTGGTGTGGAATATTGTCATTCCGATTATTACCCTGATTGTTGGCTTGGTCGGGGGATTTTTCATCGGTGCTTATTATCTTCGCAAACAGCTTGAAAAGATGCAGAACGACCCTGAAACGCTGCAAAAGATGGCCAAACAGATGGGCTACAACCTGAATGGGAAACAGATGCAAAAAGCCCAGCAGATGATGAAGAACCAACAGTTCTCCAAAAATCAGCCTGGTGCGCGTAAAAATCAGGGCCGTCGGAAATAATGAGCAACGTGAGTACGGATGCCGCATGAGGTTGCTGCATAGAGGAGGATTACTGTGGCTGGCGTAAAAGATTATATTAACCGCAAAGCTGCGGATAACCGGGATAAAATCGAGTACCATGTGGAGCAGATTTTAAAACTGATCGGTGAGGACCCCAAGCGTGAAGGTTTGTTGGAAACACCAGCACGTGTTGCGCGCATGTATGAGGAAATATTTGCGGGTTATGAGGTTGATCCACGAGATGCGCTGGGTGTGACATTTGACGAGAATCACGAGGAGCTTGTAATCGTGAAGGATATTGTCTACTACAGTCAGTGTGAACACCATATGGCTCCTTTCTTCGGAAAAGTGCATATCGGCTATGTACCCAGCGGTAAAATTGTAGGACTAAGCAAGCTAGCCCGTTTGGTGGAGGCGGTGACCCGCCGATTGCAGGTACAAGAGCGTATTACATCGCAGATCGCTGATATTTTAAATGAAGCGGTTTCCGCTCACGGAGTTATGGTGGTCGTGGAAGGCGAACACTTGTGCATGTGTGCCAGAGGTGTCAAAAAGCCTGGCAGCAAAACGGTAACGTCTGCCGTACGCGGTACGTTCCGTGATAATGCAGCACAACGCGCAGAGTTCTTGTCCCTGATCAAGGAATAATTGAACAGAATGCAATGGTTAGTGATAAAAAAAGGGTGGTTTACGCATAGGCGTAGCCGCCTTTTTTTGTTAACATCGGTAATAGTGACAATGGGATAGCTACTGTGAAGAAGATGAAATAAAAAAATAGCAGCATGCTGCCTTGAAAATTACGATTAGCCTATGGATAACAGTTATTTTTAAGATAGGGGATAACGTATGGACCATATACATAGCTCAACAGAAATAACAACAGCATTGCCTGAGTTGCAATGGTTGGAAGCGCCACTGATGACTACTCAGGAAGACGTATTGTTTCCGCTGGCTTGGGAGGAGCTGGCTTGTCGGCAAGTAGGGAAAGGAGCTGCGCCCATTTTGCATGTATGGCGGCATCCGGCAGCGCTTGTGATTGGTCACCGGGACCGCAGGCTTCCCAACGCTCCACAGGCGATGGAGCGAGTGCGCAGTTCAGGAACGTCGGTATGCGTGCGTCCTTCAGGTGGAGCAGCTGTCATGCTGGACAGGGGGGTACTGAACCTGTCCTTGATCTTGCCGAATCCGCAGCGGGCCATCAGCCTGCATGAGGATTTTCGGCTCATGGCAGGGCTGATTGCCGATGCGCTGGCCCCGTGGTCTGCCGAGGCGCAGACTGGAGAAATCATCGGGTCCTTCTGTCCCGGGGATTACGATGTGAGCGTCCGAGGACGCAAGTTTTGCGGCATTGCGCAACGGCGTCAAGCCAAGGCGTATATCATCACAGCCTTCGTGATGATTGAGGGCCACGGAGCAGAGCGCGCACAGGCGGTGCAGCAGTTTTATCGGGAGGCAGCCGGGGATACACCGGCAGGCGTGCTGCAGCCGGATTATCCCCGGGTTAATCCGGCAACGATGGGCAGCCTGGCAGAGCTGGCCGGAGTGCCGTCTGTCGAGGCGTACACAGCATCGCTACGCCGTGTAGTCGAGAGTCGGGCGGCCATTTTGCCTGCCGATGGCTCGCTGGTGCAACCGGAAGAATTGACTGGACAAATAGAAGCGCTCAGAGAGCGGTACGATTTGCAGGTGTAGTTTATTCTAGCTTAGAATGGTTGCCATCTCAGCTTGGAGGCTTGAGCGTAGCGCGCTTCCACTTCAGGCCAGTTGACGACATGCCACCAATCTTCGATGTATTTATTGCGTTCAGCCTGATGCTTTAAGTAATATGCGTGTTCCCACACATCGATCGCCAGCAGCGGAATAGACTCCCATTGAGTCAGGTTCTGGTGCTTTTCGGCCTGCAAAATTTCAAGCCGCCCGGCGCGCGGACTCCACACCAGAATGGCCCAGCCGCCGCCTTCGACCTTTTCGGCTGCTGAACTAAATTGCTTTTTGAAGGCATCGTAGCTGCCAAAATCCTTTTTAATCTGTTCAGCCAGCGGTCCGCTTGGGTTTCCACCGCCTTGAGGGCTCATGATCGTCCAAAAAAGAGTATGCAGATAATGACCTGCACCGTTAAATGCCAGTTCACGTTCCCAATGCTTTACGAGATCAAAATCACCTGTTTTTCGGGCTTCTTCCAGTTTCTTTTCCGCTTTATTCAGATCATTCACATAGCTCAAATGATGCTTGTCATGGTGAATACGCATCGTTTTTTCATCAATGTACGGTTCAAGCGCATTATAAGGGTAAGGAAGCGGAGGGAGCCGATGTCCGCCAATAGGGACCGGGCGACCGATTAAGGACTTTTCCGCTGGCGAAGGTTGAGCCTGGCCGGACTGGACGCCTTTAGTAGCCCCAGAACCTTCTCCTCTCATGCCGGCATGCCGCTCTCGAAACGCTTGTTCCGGGTAATCCTTACCCTCTGCCGCTACATGATACAGCCCAGCGGCTCGCGCGATGGAGCCGGGCTCTTGAAAGGGAGTGGTTGAGATCAGGAAATATTGACTTTCATGTGCTGCGTGTATTACAACTCCGGCGGATTTTGGCTGTTGACGCAATGCATGACTGTGTTCAGTCAGCAAACCTAGCTGCCGTACATATTCTTGTGATTGACGGTTCGCGGTTTGCAGCAAATCGTCCAATCGACGATTTAATTCCTGTGAGGCAGGCTGTGAATTCAAGCCTGATTCAGACAACGATTTCTCTCCAGTCGCTGATGCGTCTGATCCCCTTGAATGTGCTGATGATTCATCCAGCTGGTGTGTATGTGCTTGAGGAACAGACGACTCTTTTTTCCATTGATGCTGCCATGCCTGTTCTGCCGGATCAAGCGCGCTCCGTTGCTCTTCGAGCAGCTCGATGGCGGTGCGTTCCGTTTGTTCGAATACGGTTCGCCAATCATCCAGCAGCCGCACATAAGCAGGTTCTAGCCCTTCAGTAGCAGATTTAATTACTTCCACGTGCCAACTTTCCTGCTGCTTCCAATGACGAATTTCCTCCAGCACACGTAAGGGCAGGAAAGACCCATAAGTACTCAGCATTCGTTTTTACCTCCCGTATCCCGCTATGGCTATCCGGCAGATCTAGCAGATCTGTCCTGGATGCATATGTACCCAGTATATTCGCCGTCTCACCGTGAATATGTCTATGAACTTCCTTCATCAGGTTATACCTGTTGCGCAGAACAATAATTACTCATGGAAAATAAAAAAAGAAGCCCGTCTACGGCACGGGTTAAGTGTCCATAGGCAGGCTTCTTTAAGACGATGAATACTTGTTTTAAAAATAATTTCTTACTTCGTAGTCGTTTGTTTATGGGCAGCAGCAGTGGTTTTCTTGTCCTCTAGCTCCTGCACACTGCTTAGAAATGTCGATACCCGTCGCAAATATTCACGGGGATGCTCTCTGAAAATAAGCTCATGTATCCCGTTTTTGACAATCCATACACTGGAAAGCGGGTTGGTTTGATTGGCAGCAAGCTTTTCCGCAATGGGGTAAGGAGCCTTTTCATCCTGTGTACCATGCACAAACATGATTGGAAACGGATAGTTCTCCTTTTTAACCTCTTGATATGGAATCTGATGCAAGCTGGTGCCGTTTAAGACTGGAAACAGCAACTCCAAAATTTCCAAAGACGGATGTCTCGGCAGATTAATTTGATTGTGAATGTTATGGTACAGTGTATCTGGCTCCAGCAGGAAGGTACTGTCCAAAATCATTGCGTCCACATCCTTGGTTTGCAAGCCCGCCTGAAGAGCGGTTCCTGCTCCCATAGAAAAGCCCCATACGATAATTTCCGACGAGCCGCGTTGCTTCGCAAGCTGAATCGCTCCAAGAAGCTGCTGGGATTCCGCCTTACCTCCGGTTGCGACGGCCTTGCTGTTTTGTGACGCGAATCCATAATCAAACATGACCACATTAAAGTTCAGACTGTGGGCATAATGCGCCAGATCATACATAGGAATCCAGCTTTCTTCGCGATTAGCCCCGTAACCATGACTGAAAATAATGGTTTTCCGCGATTGATCCGCCGGGATATACCAGCCTTGTACGATACGGCTACCATCCTTGGCTGGGAAGCTGACATCTTCATAAGGCATGCCTTTGGCCTGCATCGGATTAGAGTACAAGGGTGCGACGGTGGGATTCGTAAGCACCCAGGCGATGTAAGCATGCAAGGCAATAAAGCAAAACAACAGAAAAAATACGACCGACAGCAGCAGAGCAATCACAACGTGCTTGAACCGCAGCATACGGGGATTAAAGAGTGGGGTGGACGGCTCCTGAACAGCGGTCTGTAGCTGAGCGTTGCGCTGGGATGTCGAAATCATGTAAGAGCCTCCTTATATAAAATTAGGTATAATTCCACTTGAAAATAGTAGGGTATGTCCGTATAGATACCTATTATCGTATGATGGCTATTATCCAAAGTCAACGCCTGAACCGGAAAAGTAAAAATGATGCAAAGAATTGTCGATGTTTGTTCTTGTTCTGTAATATGGTTGTCACAAAAACATCGGTTTACAGTAGCCGCGACTATTCTATATAATTTATGTAACCATGTTTCATAGTGTGAAACGAATATGGATACAAGAGGAGCGGTTCACGATGGAAGACCGTAAATTAACCGTCCGCGCTGTAGAGCGTGCACTTGATATACTGCTGTGTTTTACCGCAGAATCTGATCTTGGTCTAACGGAGATTGCCTCCCAAATTGGTCTACATAAAAGCACTGTTCATCGTCTTTTGACTACGCTGGAGGATCGGGGATTTGTCGTTCGGAATGCCGAAACGGAAAAATATAGGCTTGGTTTTCGCATATGGGAGCTGTCCACGCATCTGTCCCAAAGCGATGAGCCGGCGGTGTTGTTACAGCCTGCAATGGAAGGACTGCGTGATCGCTTAGGGGAAACGGTCAGCTTGTACCTGCGGGATGGAAGCATGCGTATTCGCATACAAGCCGTGCAGAGCAATCAGGCGATCCGCAGGGTTGCGCCTGTGGGTGCGTGTATGCCGCTGGCTGTGGGAGCCTCCAGCAAGGTGCTGGCGGCCTTTATGCCACCACAGGAGCTGGAGGTGTTGCTAAGCAGTGAAGAATGGCCACCTTCGGTAGACCCGGAGGTTTATAAAGCCCAGCTGCAGGACATTCGTGAGAAGGGCTATGCGACCAGCTATGAAGAACGTGAGCCAGGAGCTGCGGCTGTGGCCGCGCCTATTGTGAACCGAAAGGGACAGGTCACGGCGGCTTTATCTGTATCCGGCCCGGTCAGTCGACTTGCGCCCGAGACGCTGCATGAGTTTGCACCGATTTTGATCGAAGCAGCCAAGGAAATGGGGCTTATGCTTCCGTGACAGTAATCAATACAAAAGGAAATCATACAAGGGTTGCCAAAGCTATAAATTTAAAGTAGTCTGATAGAGATGGCGGTATGTCTGTTATAGCCACCAATTCATGTGAATAGAAAGTATCACAGTTACTGGGGGAGCCTGTAATGCGGGCTGAGATGGAATCAGGCAAGATTCCGGACCCTTTGCACCTGATCTGGATCATACCAGCGTAGGGAAGTAATCGGCCATTGAAATGTATACGCAGCTGCTGTCTACGACCGCGCATTGGAATATGATTATTCCACGTGCGATCGGTTTGGATAGCTGTTTCGTTTGATTAGCCGGTTCCCTAGGGAACCGGCTTTTTTGCATAGATCAGCGCCACCCTGGGAATGGTTCGGATCGGTGTGTCATTTCAACGAAACGGGAGGAATGGACCATGAAACCGACAGAAACAAAAGGAACAAAAGAAACAGGAGTGAAATCAGCAGATGCAGGATTGGCAGGAATAATAGAAGTAGAGGGAGAGAAGGCCAAAGCGGAGCAAGCCAGTGGGCTAAAGCCCTTTCCGGGGAGCCGTAAGGTGTATATTCAAGGTTCTCGGCCGGATATTGCTGTGCCTGAGCGTGAAATCGCGCTAAAACCCACACATACGCCGCAGGGAACCGAGTATCATGAGCCACTGCGTGTATACGATACCAGCGGTCCGATGACGGACGAAGCCTACCAGGTCGACATCCGTCAGGGATTGCCACCATTACGGCGAGCTTGGGCACTGGAACGGGGAGATGTGGAGGCTTATGAGGGCCGCGCCGTCAAGCCGGAGGATAACGGGATGAAGCCTGGTTCCAAACGGGAGACAGTGGAATTTCCCGGCGTGACCAACCGTCCGCTACGGGCCTCGCAAGGACGCACCGTGACGCAAATGCACTATGCGCGGCAAGGGATCATTACGCCTGAAATGGAATTCGCGGCGATCCGCGAAGGCGTAGAGCCCGAGTTTGTACGACAGGAGCTGGCGGCTGGACGAGCTATTTTACCTTCAAATATCAATCACCCGGAAAGCGAACCCATGGTCATTGGGCGCCAATTTCACGTAAAGATCAATGCAAACATTGGAAATTCCGCGGTTACGTCCTCCATCGAGGAGGAAGTGGAGAAGATGGCCTGGGCTGTACGCTGGGGCTCAGACACCGTCATGGACCTGTCTACAGGCCGGAATATTCATACAACGCGCGAATGGATCATCAGGAATTCTCCCGTACCGATTGGAACGGTGCCGCTATATCAGGCACTGGAAAAGGTGAACGGCGAAGCTGAGAAGCTGACGTGGGAGCTGTATCGAGACACGCTGATTGAGCAGGCGGAGCAGGGAGTGGACTATTTTACGATCCATGCGGGTGTATTGCTGCGATATATACCGATGACGGCGAATAGAATGACGGGAATTGTATCCCGGGGCGGGTCGATCATGGCAGCCTGGTGCCTTGCACACCATCAGGAGAATTTTTTGTATACGCATTTTGAAGAAATCTGTGAAATTATGAAAGCCTACGATGTGGCCTTTTCTCTCGGGGATGGTCTGCGTCCAGGGAGTATCTATGATGCGAATGATGAAGCACAATTTGCAGAGCTGGAGACGTTGGGCGAGCTCACGCAAATTGCATGGAAGCATGATGTCCAGGTCATGATTGAAGGGCCAGGACATGTCCCTATGCACAAAATCAAGGAGAATGTGGATTTACAAATGGAGATTTGTAAGGAAGCCCCCTTTTATACTTTAGGGCCGCTGACGACGGATATCGCACCAGGATATGATCATATTACCTCAGCTATCGGGGCGGCGATGATCGGTTGGTTCGGGACGTCCATGTTGTGCTACGTTACGCCGAAGGAGCACTTGGGTCTGCCGAACAAAGATGATGTCCGCGAAGGAGTTATTACCTACAAAATTGCCGCGCATGTTGCTGATCTGGCGAAGGGTCATCCGCGGGCACAGCAGCGGGATGATGCTTTGTCCAAGGCGCGTTTTGAATTCCGCTGGCGCGATCAGTTCAATCTCTCGCTTGACCCTGAGCGGGCATTGTCCTACCATGATGAAACGCTACCAGCAGAGGGGGCCAAGGAAGCCCACTTTTGCTCGATGTGCGGTCCCAAGTTTTGCAGTATGCGTATCACGCAGGACATTCGTGCCTATGCGGCCGATAAGGGACTGAATACTGAGGAAGCCGTTGCCGCCGGGATGCGAGAGAAGGCAGAGCAGTATCGGGAAGCTGGGCAGTAAAAATCGGTAGCGATACAAAAGTCAATCAACTGGGAAGCCTCAACGAAAATTACAGTTAAGCTCGTCAGAGGTTTATTTCCATAAACGTATGAGCAAGGTTTAGAAACGCGTGAGTAACAAAAAGCCGTGGTTCTCTACAGTCGATGTAGAAACCACGGCTTTTCAGCTTATGTAAAGCGGGATCATGCTACCGGATTAACGGAGCTTTATTTTTTACCCATTTTTTCATTCAAAATGTCCTGAAAGCTGAGCTTCTTCTCCGAGCTGTCTTCTTTCTTCTGCATACTCACCGCGTTGGCACGTTGGTATTGGTGGTGAAAAGGCATCAGGGTGTGGACAGTTAAGTTCATTGTATTCATGTGGTCATTCCTCCAATTCCATTTTGTCAAATTCAGATTGAGTTGCTTAGGACGTCTGTATAGGACTATGTATATGTACTTGATGTCGTAATGCCGTGTAGGTTGCTTGGTAATGTTTCAATCATTATACCCGCATTTATCCAAAGTAAAACGCTTTTGACATAAAACAGGAAGATGGTCGTATGTGTCCAAAATGTGTATTAGGAGGATGGTCATTTTAGGGGAAAATGTGCCTAGGGCCTAAACAAGGGCTAGAGGCCCGTTTTCTCAGTTTAGTAGTCGGGATTGTGTTTTTTTGTCGAATAACCTTGTATTAGCGGAATTTTGCGGAATTATAAGGTTGGACTAAGGCAGTCTGGTGGCGAATTAAAGTGTCAAAGATGTATTGACTTTATGTTGGGTAGTGGATACCATGAACTGGTTGTCAGCGTATTTTGGCAAGAAGAGTCAGCCAATCCATCTGGCAATTCATCCGTTGAAATGTTAGAGAGAGGATTAGAGCATATATGAAAAAAAGTATTGCAGATATCGTATTTATTATTCTAGGTGCGTTTTTTTTCGCGCTCGCTGTTAATCTGTATGTGATCCCGAATGAATTTGGTGAGGGGGGCGTTACAGGGGTCACGATCATCTTGTACTACCTGTTTCAGTGGTCTCCCTCGATCGTCAATCTGGTCATTAATGGCTTGCTGCTGATTGTCGGATATAAATTTTTGGACAAGAGAACGACTCTGTATACTATAATTGCGGTCGCTTTTAACTCGCTGTTTTTACATTTAACAGTCAACTGGCGGATTGATTCGCATGAGCCGACGATTAATGCCGTATTTGCCGGAGTTTTGGTAGGGGTCGGCATTGGCTTAATTGTACGGGTTGGTGGTACAACGGCAGGAACAGTCATTTTAGCCCGGATTGCCAACAAGTATCTGGATTGGAATATCAGCTATGCCTTGTTGTTTTTTGATCTGATTGTCGCCTTCTCTTCCTACTTTATTATTGGCCCGGAAAAATTAATGCTAACTATCGTTATTTTGTACGTCGGTACGAAAGTTATGGATTTCATGATTGAAGGATTGAATCCGAAAAAAGCGGTCATGATCATTTCGGAGCATCAAGACAAAATTGCCGAGATGGTCATTACACAAATGGATCGTGGAGTCACCGTCCTGTCAGGCCACGGATATTACACCAAAAATCCAAAAGAAGTTTTATATATCGTCATTAGCAAACAAGAGGTGTCAGCGCTTAAAAAGATTGTGAAAGCTATCGATACAGCAGCATTTATCACCATTCATGACGTACGGGACGTATTCGGAGAGGGCTTTTTGGATATTTCGAAGTAATTGGCGTGTGAAGCTAAGGTTATAAGAGAACGTGGCTAGAAGTCGGTCCTGAGAGGATCGACTTTTTTTGTCCTGTTTGTTGCCTTACATAGGGCCTCATACAGATAAAAAACACCCCTTAATCGCAGATGAATCTGCAATCAGGGGTGTTGTATATATGATGCTATATCATTACGCTTGAATCATTTGACGCAGTACGGTTTGCAAGATACCACCGTTGTGGTAGTAGTCGATGTCGACGGTGCTGTCCAGACGAGCAGTGACCGGGAATTCGAACTTGGTGCCATCCTCGCGTTTGGCTACAACCGTAAGTTCTTGACCTGGTTTCACGTCATTGTCAATGCCGAGAATGTCGAAGGTTTCGCGACCGTTCAGGCCCAAGCTGGACCAGCCATAGCCTTCCTGGAATTGCAGCGGCAATACACCCATACCGACCAGGTTACTGCGGTGAATCCGCTCGAAGCTTTCAGCAATGACGGCTTTAACACCTAACAACAACGTACCTTTGGCCGCCCAGTCACGTGAGCTGCCTGTGCCGTATTCCTTGCCGGCGATGACGATCAGGTTCTGATCGGCTGCCTGATATTTCATGGACGCATCATAGATGGACATTTCCTCATCTGTAGGCAAGTACTTGGTCACACCGCCTTCGGTGCCTGGAGCTACATTGTTGCGGATACGGATGTTGGCGAATGTACCGCGCATCATGACTTCATGGTTACCGCGGCGGGAGCCGTAGGAGTTGAAGTCCTTGCGTTCCACGCCATGCTCCTTCAAGTACAGTCCTGCCGGGCTGGAAGGGGCGATATTGCCTGCTGGTGAGATGTGGTCCGTCGTGACCGAATCATTCAGCAGGGCAAGTACACGGGCATTACGGATTTCCTTGATATCCTGCACACCATCCTGAAGTCCTTCAAAGAACGGCGGATTTTGAATATAAGTTGAGTTTTCATCCCATTCATACAGTTCGCCTTCAGGAACCGGAATGGAATTCCATTTTTCGTTGGCCGTAAATACATTTTCATATTTGCGACGGAACATATCCGGGCTCAGAGACAGGCTGATCGCTTCCTTGATTTCTTCGGAAGTAGGCCAGATATCTTTCAGGTAGACAGGCTGATTGTCCTGATCGTAACCGAGTGGTTCGTTCACCATATCAATATTTACCGTGCCGGCGAGAGCATAAGCGACTACCAGTGGCGGTGAGCCGAGATAGTTGGCTTTGACTTGCGCATGCACCCGTCCTTCAAAGTTCCGGTTACCGGAAATAACTGCGCCAACGGTCAGATCATTGTCTGTAATGGCCTGACTCACTTCGTCAGGAAGGGGTCCGGAGTTACCGATACAGGTCGCGCAGCCATAGCCTGCCACATGGAAGCCGAGGGCTTCAAGCGGTTCGATCAGCCCGGCTTTTTGCAGGTACTCCGTTACGACAAGCGAGCCTGGTGTCAAGCTTGTTTTAACATAGCCTGGCTTTTTGAGCCCGCGCTGTACTGCCTTTTTGGCGAGCAAGCCCGCGCCTAGCATAACGCTTGGGTTGGAGGTGTTCGTGCAGCTTGTAATCGCTGCAATCACGACTGAGCCAGTACCCAGCTCACTGGTGGAGCCGTCCGGATGGGTCAGTGGAACCTTCTGTGCGATCTTTTCATCGCTCAGTCCATAGCCGCCTTTGTCTACTGGGGTACGGATAATGCCTTCGAAGGTTTCTTTCATGCGGCTTAGCTCAACACGGTCCTGCGGACGTTTGGGTCCGGCGAGACTCGGTACAACCGAAGCCAGATCCAGCTCAATCGTATCGCTGAACACAGGATCTGGGGTATCGGCTGTGCGGAACATGCCTTGAGCTTTGTAATATTCCTCTACGAGGCTGACTTGCTCATCGGAACGTCCGGTGCTGCGCAGGTAAGCCAGCGTTTCGGCATCAACCGGGAAAAAGCCGATCGTTGCGCCGTATTCCGGTGCCATGTTGGCCACAGTCGCACGGTCAGCCAAGCTGATGTTGGCCAGACCTGGGCCGTAAAATTCTACGAATTTCCCGACCACGCCTTTTTTACGCAGCATTTGCGTAACTGTTAGCGCCAGGTCCGTAGCGGTAGCACCTTCTGACAGACTGCCTGTCAGTTTGAAGCCGATCACATCGGGAGTGACAAAATACAACGGCTGCCCCAGCATACCCGCCTCTGCCTCAATCCCGCCGACACCCCAGCCCACGACACCGAGTCCGTTAATCATCGTCGTATGGGAGTCCGTTCCCACAAGGGAATCCGGGAAGACAACAGTTTCGCCGTCGATGGTTTTGGTGGCAGCCACGGAAGCGAGATACTCTAGATTAACCTGATGAACGATACCGGTGGACGGCGGCACCGCACGGAAGTTATTGAATGCCGTTTGCGCCCAGCGCAAAAAACGATACCGTTCTTCGTTACGTTCAAACTCTACATTAATATTGTAGTCCAGCGCGTCACCGGTACCGAAAGCATCAACCATGACCGAGTGGTCGATTACGAGATCGACGGGAACGAGCGGGTTGATTTGTTTCGGATCGCCGCCCGCTTTTTTCACCGTATCACGCATAGCTGCCAAATCGACAACCACCGGGACGCCAGTAAAATCCTGAAGCACGATACGTGCAGGAATGAACGGAATTTCCTTGTTGGTGTCACGATCCTCAGCCCAGCCTGTCAGCTGCTGCACGTGTTCTTCCGTAATGGCGCGTCCGTCAAACTGGCGAACCGCTGCTTCCAGCAACACTTTAATGGAGAAAGGCAGCTTGGCAACACCGCTTTTTCCTTGTTCCTCCAGTGCCTTAAGACTGTAGTAGCGATAAGGCTTCCCGTTAACTTCCAAACTACGGGCAATGGAGAATTGATCTTTTCCTGACATAAGTATTACCTCCTTGAAGTGGATGCTTGCGGGAAAATAGGGATGTCTTTTTCGACGTCATGCACATTTGGTTTTAATTGGTTGCGTTCTCAATTTCATCTTCAGTAGTACATTGTAAGTTAAGAGGTTGAGATGAATGTAATTCGTTTCATTAGATGAAACATGATTTCAAAATGATTGCTTTTGGATTAAGTATACCGTTTTCAGACGGTTCCGTAAAGTTTTTTTGACCTAAATTATGCGTGTTCAGACTGGAAAATAAAACGTTCCGTTCCCCCGCGTTTCGATGTTCATACCAAGCTTTAGAGATTCATACTTATAGATAGAGAGCATATCCGACCAGAGAGGAAAGAAGGAAGTTATATATCAGCGTGGTTATCCCCGAATAAGGATAGCGAGACGAAAAATGGAGGGATAGGGATGGGGGAGCGGGAATGGAAACAGGCCCTTTTTGCTTATGTGAATCAGTACAATCGCAGTGAGGTAAATGGTGTACCACAGCCGGATGAGTACCTGGAGGTGGGCCAGCGAATGGAGCGGGCGGCACGTGCGGCCAGATTGGAGCAGTGGTACAACGAACGGGACGCTGTTCCCCTGCGCAGCGAGACACGCGCCAAGCCGCTACGAATAGTGCAGGATACCCCGGATGAGGCAGTGGTCGATGTACAACTGCATGTGAGGCTCTTTTATGAGAAAGGCGGGATGACGCACCGGGAGGATCGGATTGAACGGGAGCGTCTAACGTTTACACGCGAGGGCGAAGCCTGGCAGGTGACGAGGATCGAGCGCGATCCGGCAGAAAGAAAGCCGGCGGGAGGAGAGGTTCCTTTTGAACAAGCGTCTTTTAATCAGGGAGGAAGTCTGCCGCTGCTGAATCGTGGTGTGCTGGGCTTCGGCTCATCAGCACGCCCCAGTCGATATCGTCGTGAAGAAGCAGCGGCCTATGCAGATCAGTGGTGGGATAACTTTAACCCGGAGTTTGAGGCGTTTGATGTGGATTGCACCAATTATATCTCGCAGTGCCTCTTTGCAGGTGGTGCACCGATCCACTATACTGGTAAAAGAGAATCGGGCTGGTGGTATAAAGGACGGGTCGCCGGACGTGAGCTGTGGAGCTATAGCTGGGCGGTTTCCAACAGTCTGGAGCGGTATTTGGGCTCCAGCTCCTGGGGGTTGACCGCAGAGCAGGTGAGTCGACCGGAGCAGCTCATGCTGGGGGACGTCATTTTTTATGATTGGGATGGTGACGGAACTTTCCAGCACAGCACGGTGGTAACGGCCTTTGATGCTGGCGGCATGCCGCTAGTCAATGCACATACGGTAAGCTCTAGACATCGTTATTGGGACTATAAAAATTCGTATGCGTGGACGGACAATACGGTATATCGCTTTTATCACATCGCCGACTATTTTTAAATGAGATGATGGATAACAGGTACAGTGAAGCAAATCAGGCACAATGACGAAAGCAGGAAAGCGGAGGATAGGCATGGCAAATCAAAAATTGACCGTAGGGCTGGTGTACGGTGGTAAATCGGGTGAACATGAGGTATCGCTGCAAACGGCGTATGCGGTAATGAACGCTTTTAACTATGAGAAATACGAGATTATTCCTTTTTATATTACGAAGGCTGGCGATTGGCGTAGAGGGACGCTGTTAAGTGCGCCTTTGACTACTGTAGACCAATTGAAGCTGGAGCACGCTGAGGGCGGCACCAAGGCGGCATTAGATACGTTGTTCGGTAAGTTGTATGGAGAGCAGACGCTGGATGTACTGTTTCCGCTGCTGCACGGCACCTTTGGCGAGGACGGAACGATTCAGGGTCTGTTCGAAATGGCTGATATGCCCTATGTCGGGGCAGGCGTGCTGGCTTCGGCAGCAGGTATGGATAAAGGCGTCATGAAGAAGCTGTTTGAGCATGCAGGATTGCCGCAAGTGAAATACTGCTATTTTAATAGTACACAGTGGGCACAAACCGGTCATGACTTGGTGCGTAACATAGAGACTGAGTTGGGTTATCCTTGCTTTGTCAAACCAGCCAATCTGGGATCGAGTGTTGGTATTTCCAAAGCGAGTAACCGAGAAGAACTGGAAAAGGCTGTAGATCTGGCTCTGCAATTTGACCTGAAGGTGATTGTGGAGGAGTACGTCGATGCCCGTGAGATTGAAGTCAGCGTACTTGGCAATGACGAGCCGATTGCCTCGGTACCGGGTGAAATTGTGTCGTCGAGTGATTACTACGACTATGCTGCCAAATATACCGATGGTCAATCGGAAATGCTCATTCCGGCACCACTGGACGAGGAAGTGGCAGATCGTATCCGTGAAGCCGCATTGCAAGCTTTCCGTGCTCTGGAAGGTTGCGGGATTTCCCGTGCCGATTTCTTCGTCAGACGCTCAGATGGACATATCCTTATTAATGAAGTGAATACAATGCCTGGCTTTACACCGTTCAGCATGTATCCATTATTGTGGAGAGAAACCGGCGTATCCTATGTAAGTCTGCTGGATCGCATGATTGCTCTTGCACTGGAGCGTTATGAGCGCAGGTCGGCACTGCACTATGAGAACTCATAAACGAAAAACGAAGGGGAGCTGATCACTCTCCTTTTTGTTCATATACATTGATAGACTTGAGCATTTTACCAAACCCTTAAGTATGAAAGGTGGCGGCTACACATGGGCTTTCAAACTGAATTTAACTCGGTGTGCAAATTCAAGAGTGAACAAGAACTTTATGAACTGCTGGAATATGGACGTGGCAAAATGGTTAAATCCGGCCTGCGTGTTTTTCCGACAGGACAGAAGGTTATCGCTTACAGCGTGGATAACGTGGCAGTAGCCATCGTTCAGATTGTGGGCTGTATCGCTGAAATCAATTTCCAAGGTGACGAAGTGACCGAGGTAGAAATGACTCTTATTCGTAAGCTGAACGAAGAAGAATCGAGAATTCAGACCGCATTGGCGGATGAAATGTTTTTTGGAGCACAGCAGCAATCCTAGCTGTTTGTTTCTTACATTTTTGTGCAATACACCGAATCAGCAGGTGCTTTTCCGGGTATGATCAGTAGAAAAGGGGTTTAGGTCACAGAATGAAATCGGCCTTGCCATCTACTGCGAACTGCTGAAAGGAAGGACATCTATGATCGTAAGGTTCGGTTATGTTGCCATGTCGGTCACCGTGCAAAATGCATCCCCTTCTAAAACCATGACCATGGCCAGCTTTAACAAGATCGGAGACCGAGAAGCCGCGATCCGTAAGTTAGAACGAATTGCAGCCGAAAATCTCCATAATACATTGAGGCTGCTGCGTCATAATCGTGCGAGTGATATTCAGGTCTATCGTTTCTCATCCAAGCTGATTCCGCTTGCGACCCATCAAGATCTGAGGGATTGGGACCCATTTCAGGCGCTTGCTGCTGATTTTGCAGAGGTGGGGGACTATGTCAAGGCGAATAAGATGAGGGTATCGTTTCACCCCGATCATTTTACAGTGCTGAGCACTCCCCGTCCTGAAGTGTTGCAAAGCTCCATTCATGATCTGAAGTACCACGTGGCGATGCTGGAGGCTATGGGACTTAGTGCCGAAGCCAAGAACAACATTCATATTGGTGGTGCATACGGAGATAAGGTGACCTCAGGTCAGCGTTTTGTAGAGCAGGTTAGTGCGCTGGATCTTTCATTAAGAGAACGGTTAACATTGGAAAATGATGATAAAACGTTTAATGCGGTGGAAACACTGGAAGCTTGCAAAATAACAGGCTTGCCGATGGTTCTTGATATTCATCATCAATGGGTCAATAACGAGGGGGAGAAGCCGTGGGAGCTTTGGCCGGATATATTGGATACCTGGAAAGGGGAATTGGCCCAAGCCGGATCTTCTGCGGATCATCCATTGCCGCCCAAAATCCATGCGTCCAGTCCCAAAAGTGAAAAAGACCCTCGTGGTCATGCAGACGGTGTTCTGATGGAGCCATTGCTGACCTTTCTGCGTAATATTGCTGGATATACGGATCGGATTGATGTCATGCTTGAAGCCAAACTTAAGGATGAAGCGTTGTTCGGATTAATGAATGAACTGCGTCTTCAGGAAGATAACGGGGTCAAAGTGTTGGATGGGGCTTCCATAGAAATTACGCCTTAGAAAGCAGTATTTCGCGGATAAAGCTTCCATATGGAGAAACTTTATGAAGCTTATTGTGTATACTAGAATGTGTAAACTAGCAAACTTGTACTGAAACAGAGATGGTTAAGAGAATGTCTGTTGGGCAGGCTCGTAAACCACGTAACAATGATATAGAAAGTAGAGTGAACACGTTGAACGAACATGAAAACGAAAAGGTTCCCTATATCGTATCAGGAAAAAGCTATACGGCCGTGGCTATTAATGCGGCATCCAAAGCCGGGGAATGGATTAAAAGCAGGCTGGGCACAGTTGAACAATTGAATACCAAGCAGTCGCCGACCGATCTAGTGACCGAGGTAGATAAAGGTGCAGAACAGATGATTCGTAGACTCATTCTCACCCATTTTCCCGATCATGCCATCTTGGGTGAAGAAGGGGTAGAGCCGGGAGCCGAAGCTTCAGCCCGAGCATTAGAAGCTGCCCGTGAAGAGGAATATTTATGGATTATTGATCCGGTAGACGGCACTACCAATTTCGTGCACAGTCTGCCGTACTACAGTGTGTCTATTGCCTTGGCTCATCGTGGTGAAGTGATTGTCGGGGTAATTTATGATCCGTCCCGTGATGAAATGTTTGTAGCGGAAAAAGGAAAAGGCGCATATGTCCACGGCAATCGCATGCAAGCATCGAGAGAAGAGACGCTGGGAGATAGTTTGGTGTGCATCGGTTTCCCGCCGGATCGTACGTATGCACAACCGTTGAATATGAAAATTACGCAGGTTCTTACACCTCAGGTACGCGGCATTCGGGCGCTCGGCTCGGCAGCATTGCATCTGGCTTATGTGGCGTCGGGACGTTTGTCTGCTTATTGCGAAATCGGTTTGAATGCCTGGGATGTGGCCGCGGGCGCTTTGCTGGTACAGGAATCAGGAGGTACTATTACGGACACATTGGGCCAACCTTATGACCTGAGTGTGCGGCATATTGTAGCTACGAATACAGCTATTCATTCTCAACTTATTCAAGTGCTGAAAGAAGCAGACGCAACCGGGTTATAATACTACGTACACCATCATCCTGAAGGAGGAAATCGCGATGAGCCAGTCCGAAGAATTGGAACGCCAGCTCAGTGAACTGCTGACGGAAGGCGAAATTCGTGAGAATGAGGCCAAAAAACGGGAACGACTCAGTCCCAAATATGAGGTGCGGGTTCAGACTCAAATGGACCCTATTGTCGAGGAGACGCGTAAATACCGGAGTATGGCACGTGAGCTTGATGATCGATATGATGAATATATGAGCAAGGCGGACAAATCGAAAGCAAACGATTAACGCTAAGCAAGCCCAAATACCTCTTGCCGAATGACCAAGGCATGGGGTATTTTGTATAATATATAGAGTTTTCTCCATTTTGAGCTGGACGGGCAGGACGTGCGAAGGAGGCGACGTGTACTGATTACCTATTTTAAGAGCGCTTACAAAAATGCCGGAATCCATCATAAGATGGTACTGCTGATTACGGTGCTCATGCTGGTTAATTTTGCGGTTGTTGCAGTCATACTTAAATACGTATTTCATATTTATGATAATCAAATGTATAAAAAGACATCTGAAGTACTCAATATTTCTTCGATTGGCATTGAAAATGAACTGAAGGATGTTGAAAAAGTTACGTTTAAGGTAATAACGGACGAGCAGCTTCAGCGTTATTTGCTCCAATTGGAAAAGGAAACATCACCTTATGTCAAAACAGTACTGCGCAAAAAAATAACGAATAGGCTTATTGCCTTCGCCGGCTCTGAAACCTATGTCTATTCTATGATGGTAATCGACAAAGAGGGACAGGTCATGAGTGCGGGCAACCGCGAAGGTATCCCCCAAGAGCTTCGATCCACCCTGTCGGAGTTGGCAGACGAATATGACGGCTCCCATGCATGGTATGCGGCAGGTCACTCCTCCTTGCTGGCAGCGCGGCAATTCAAATCCTTTACCGATTCCAATTTTACGCTGAACGGGCTCGGCACGCTTGCGATTCGTGTACGAATTGACCGGATTGTAGCGGATCGAGTGCAGACTTCCGGCCGTGACGGACAGTTGATGATTACAGACGGAAGACGGATGATTTATCCCGAAACACCGCTTTTGAGTGAGAGCGATATTCAGGCAGAGCTTGCGCGGAAGCAGCCTTACGGGATCGCGACCTATACAGGCGGAACCTTTTTTGCTGCTCAGATCAAATCCTCATATACGGGCTGGACGTATTTACATATGACTCCCTTTGATGATATGTTCCGCAGTATTACGATAATCAAAGAAATTGTAAGCGCTATTTTTGTCATTATGCTGCTTATTGCATTGGCGCTGGGCGCGAGGCTGTCGGGCAGCATTACTCAACCGATCGTTCAGTTGATCCAGAACATGCGTAAAATAGAAAAAGGCGACCTCGACCGTCTGGAAGAGGAAGCGCTTGGGGCGGTACCCCTTTCCACACAGGATGAGGTTGGTCTCTTGCATCGGACGTATAAGAAGATGATCCGCCGTATCCGCGAGCTTATTAATGAGAATGTTGCCAAGCAGCTATTGCTGCGGGAAACAGAGCTAAAGGCGCTACAGGCACAGATTAATCCACATTTTCTATACAATACGTTAGAATCTGTGAACTGGCTCGCCAAGGCCAATAAGCAGGATCGGATTTCAGAAATGGTGGAAGCCCTTGCTTTTCTACTACGCAGCACGGTCAGTTTTGAAGAGCAGTTGATTCCACTTCAAAAAGAGCTGGATATCGTAAGGAGCTACGTAACGATCCAAAAAACACGTTTTGATGAGCGCCTCGATTTCCACCTCGATGTCCCGGAAGAGCTGATGGATGCACAAATTCCGAAGCTAACGCTTCAGCCCTTGGTGGAGAATGCGATCCATTATGCGCTGGAGCCGCGTATTGAACCGTGTCGGATCACGATTGTGGCCAGAGAAAGCGAGGGAGCGCTGTTCCTGCGGGTTGAAGATGACGGGCCTGGAATGACCCCGGATTTCTTGGAAAAGCTACGCAGCGGACAGATCACAACCCGTGGGCGGGGCATTGGACTTGCGAATATTCAGGAACGGATTAACCTGACATTTGGTACACCTTGGGGGATAGAACTGCACAGCGAGTCAGGAACAGGAACGTCAATTCATGTCTGTATTCCATATGTGAAAGGGGATCAGGGTCGTGTACAAGGTGCTACTGGTTGATGATGAGCGTATGATTTTAGAAGGCATATCACAGGTGGTTGATTGGGGCAAGGCCGGAACACAGCTGGTAGGTACGGCGCGTAATGGGATTGAGGCATATGATCAGATCCAGGCGAGCCCGCCTGATTTTGTGATCAGCGATATTTCCATGCCAGGACTGGACGGTATCGGACTCGTTGCCAAAACGACGGAGCATTTTCCAGATGTTCGTTTTATTCTGCTGTCTGGCTACAAAGATTTTGACTATGCCTGTCGGGCCATGCAATACGGGGTAAAGCACTACTTGTTGAAGCCCTGCAATGAGCGGCAAATTCATGAGGCTCTGACTGAGCTGGGACAGGAGCGAGAGGAACAGGAAGAACGCAAGCAGTTTGTGAACCGGATGAAGCTTGATTTTCAGCGTATGCTACCGCATGTGAAGGAGCATTTTTTGAAGGAGTTTATTTCCTATAAGACTTACGGTAGCCGTGATATCGCTTTTTATGAGCGTTTGTTCGGTCTGGAGTTGCAAGATAAGCAGGTTCGAATGCTGCTGCTGCGGGTAGAGGAGTCCCATGAGCCGGAGCATTTGTTTGCTTTGCAAAATATAGCAGGGGATTTAATGGATCATGTCTTGCTCAGTACGACGATGCAAGGGCAGCTGCTGATTGTGCTGGAAAGTGCGGATGACACGTCTGGGTTTATGAAACAGATTGAAGCGGTACGTACGACGTTCCACCGTTTTTATAAGCTAGAGGTGACCGTCGCAGTTAGCGAGTCGGATAGCATGCAGCATTCGCGGGGGATGTACCGGGAGACATTGCATTGTATGAATCACCGCTTTTACACCGGGGAGGGCAGCCTCATTACGAAGGAAGATTTGGCGGCTGATGACACCCGGGAGATGGCAGATTTGGAACTGGACGAAGAGAAGTTCGGTCTGCTGATCAAGGCTGGAAATAGGGAGGAAGTTGCACAGGAAGTGGATCGGCTGTTC
Organism: Paenibacillus sp. ALE2; assembly: GCF_054113385.1. NCBI lineage: Bacteria > Bacillati > Bacillota > Bacilli > Caryophanales > Paenibacillaceae > Paenibacillus > Paenibacillus sp. ALE2. Next base: position 693,127 of record NZ_CM134213.1, on the reverse strand, counting down.
GGCATCCTGTCCCGTATGAAGCTAGAAATCTCCGTAACCCGTTCTTATGTGCTACAGCTATATGCGGCCATGATTCGTATATGTCCTGAAGAAGAGCGTGCGGCGTTCACGAGTCGAATGGTCGTGCTGGCAGAGCAAAAAACATTGGCATGCCTCAAATCTTTTGTACAGGAAGCCGCCGAACGAATGACCGCAATTTATTATAAAAGCAATGTATATCGCCAATCTTCCACGGTGGATAAAATGATCACTATTATTGAGCAAAACTATAGAAAATCCGATCTTTCGCTGAACGGTGTGGCGGGTCAAATGCTCTATATGAATTCCGACTATTTAGGGAAAATTTTCAAAAAAGTGACAGGCAAAAACTTTTCGCATTACGTCAATCGTTACCGGATCGAACGTGCGGCTGAGCATATTCGGGAGACGGGAGACGTAAAGGTGTTTGAGCTGGCGGAATGGTTCGGCTTCGGCGGGAACGCGCAATATTTTAGCCAGGTGTTCAAAAAATGGGCAGGTATGACACCCTCCGAGTACATTAAATCACACGAACGGGGATGAGCTGCTGAGTCCCTCTGTTTTTTAAACCTTTGAAATCTGATTTGTGTATTCCAATGTTTCTCTGCTTTTGGGAAAATAACAACAGGAGCAAATGTAAACGCTATCAAACAAGCGTAAGTACATTGTTACTCGTAATAAGGCTCCTTTCTAGAACAGCGAAAAGGGGAGAGATAGGTGGGCAAAAAGGGATGGTTTCTGGTCATAGCGATGCTGCTTGTGTTGACGACGGCATGTAGTGGAGCAGACGGTGGAGGCAATTCGGGCACAAGTGCAGACGGGAAAGTAAAGTTGCGGATTGCTTGGTGGGGATCGGATACGCGCCACGAATATACGCAGAAGGTTATCGATTTGTATAAGCAAAAAAATCCGAATGTAACGATTGATGTGGAATATGCCTCTTTTGATGACTACTGGAAGAAGCTCGCACCGCAGGCGGCAGCAAACCAACTGCCGGATATCGTGCAGATGGACATTTCGTATATTAGCCAATATGCGAAGAACGGCCAGCTGGAAGATATGGCGCCTTACTTGAATCAGAAAATCCAAGTCGCTGATGTAAACGAAAATGTACTCAAAACCGGAATCATTGCCGGAAAGCAATATGGTATTCCAACAGGTGTCAATGTGCTGGGCTTCCAGTACGATCCGGCACTGCTCAAAAAAGCGGGCATAGACAAAATTCCTGATGACTGGACATGGGACCAATACAAAGAGCTGGCTTTGAAGGCAGCCTCCAATAAAGTTTACTTTGACAGCTCCATGGCTGCGGATATTTTCTTCCACTACTATTTGCGGACACATGGAAAATCTCTCTACAATACGGAAGGAACAGGATTGGGGTATGATGACGATAAGCTGTTTGTTGATTTCTTCGGTGGTTTAGCTGAGCTGATTAAGAAGGGGGCGACACCGACTCCTGAAGTCATGAACCAAACCAAGGGAATTCTTGAGGAATCGGATATCGTAAAAGGAACAGGTATCGGCATTTGGCAGTGGTCTAATCAGTATGTGGGCTTACAACAGGTCGTTAATCGCCCAATGGCGCTTGCTCCGATGTTTGGACCGAATATGGAAAAAGGCGTGTATATGCAGCCTACCATGTACTGGGCGGTGGCTTCCCGTTCACAGGTGAAGGATGAGGCCGCAAAGTTTATTGATTTCTGGATGAACGATGTTGAAGCGAATAAATTGATTAAAGGCGAACGCGGCGTACCGATTTCTGCCAAAATCAAGGAAGCTGTAGCGCCGGAGTTGAGCGAGGCAACGAAGCAGGTGTTTGAATTTGTGGCTTCCATGGAGCCAAAAGCTTCTCCAATGAGCCCGCCGCCACCGGTTGGATCGCCGGAAGTGATTGCTACATTGACCGATTACATTGAGCAAGTCAATTTCGGACAGATGACGCCTGAAGACGCAGCGGTCAAATTCCGGGCTGATGCGAATACCATCCTTGCGAATAACAAGCAGTAATAATGCAGGGTTGAAGGACCGATTCGTTAGGTTAACCGTGCGTAGTGCAAAGCATGACCTGCGCACGGTTGATCCGACGAACCCATTGCAGAAGAAACCTTTGTAGATATCACAAAATAATTCATATAACAACGCATAGTTTATATTTACATGTACGCAAATTCTTAAAATGCAACAGAAGGGAGGCTTGATGAGCTTGCGAAATCATCAGAGCTTGAAAGCCAATATGACCGGATATGCGTTTATCAGCCCGTTTATTGTGGGCTTTCTGGCATTTACGTTAATTCCAATGTTTATTTCGCTGTATCTGTCCTTTACGAGCTACAATCTGTTCACCCCGCCCAAATGGATTGGTCTGGGTAACTTCGAAAAAATGTTCACAGGTGATCCGAAATATTGGAATTCGATCAGGGTCACATTTACGTATGTATTGGTCGGTGTACCGTTGCGACTGATTTTCGCGTTGTTTGTGGCGATGATTTTGAATACCAAGTCACGCATGGTAGGCACCTATCGGACGATGTATTATCTGCCTTCTATTATCGGGGGTAGCGTTGCAGTGTCCATCATGTGGCGCAATATTTTCAGTAATGAGGGCATTGTTAACAGCTTGCTTTCGGCCTTGGGGGCAACCCCAGTGAAATGGTTTGGTGATCCGAATGCTTCGCTCATGATGCTGATCACCTTGTCTGTATGGCAATTTGGTTCATCCATGCTTATTTTTCTGGCAGGGCTGAAAAACATTCCGCTTGAAATGTACGAGGCATCCAGTGTAGATGGCGCTACGCCAGTACGAAAATTTTTCAGTATTACGCTGCCACTGCTGAGTCCGATTATTTTATTTAACTTGATTATGCAGACGATCAGTGCGTTTATGACCTTCGTCCCAGCCTATGTTATCTCCAAGGGTGAGGGTGGTCCAATGGATGGAACGATGCTGCATTCACTGTATCTGTTCCGGCAGGCGTTTATGTTCAGCAATATGGGATATGCGGCAGCTATGGCCTGGGTCATGCTCATTATGATTGCGATACTGACAGCGATTTTATTTATGACATCCAAGTTCTGGGTGTTCTATGAAACGGAAAAGGGGCGCTGATACCAATGGCATGGAAAACGTTCAAATGGCCAATTTATCACATTCTGGTTGCTGCACTGGCGCTCCTAATGCTGTATCCCGTGTTCTGGATGCTGTTCAGCTCTTTTAAAGAAAGTCGGACGATATTCGTCACGGCCTCCTCACTTTTCCCTACAGAATGGATTTGGCAAAACTATGTAACAGGCTGGAAAGGCACGACTGGTTATAACTTTGGCACATATATTCTGAATTCGCTCACGATCGTAGTGATTTCCACGATTGGCGCTGTGCTTTCCTCCTCATTGATCGCATTTGGCTTCGCACGTTTGAAATTCAAAGGGCGTAACTTGTGGTTTGCTCTGATGATGGTGACGCTGATGCTGCCGGGGGATGTAGTGCTGGTACCGCAATATATTATTTTCACCAAGCTTGGATGGATCAATACGATCTTACCGTTGGTAGTGCCATCCTTTTTCGGGATGCCGTTCTTCATCTTTCTGATGGTGCAGTTTATACGGACGATTCCAGCAGAGCTGGATGAAGCGGCGACGATTGACGGATGCGGCAAGTTCCGGTTGTATTTTCGAATTATTTTACCCTTGCTCAAATCCTCGCTGGCTACGGCGGCAATCTTCTCTTTCTACTGGAAGTGGGAGGATTTGTTAGGCCCGGTACTGTATCTGAACTCGCCAGAAAAATATACCGTATCGATTGCACTCAAAATGTTCCTCGACAGCGAGTCAGCCTCCAACTGGGGAGGAATGTTCGCGATGTCCATCCTAAGCCTGCTGCCTGTCATCGCTGTATTCTTCGCTTTCCAAAAGCAAATCGTAGAAGGAATGAGCACGAGTGGTCTGAAGGGATAAGACCTAAAAAATGTATAGTCTGAGGATATAAAGCTCGCGCATAGAAATGGGCTGCATCTGGATATGCATACAATTGATGGTGAGGATTTAAGGGTGAAGGCCGAGGAGTGAGTAAAATGTGGAAGTTTGACTTTGGTCCGGGGGAACCTGCGGAGGGCTACAAGGCCGTGTCCCCGGATTGCATATATACGGCTGAGCAAGGCTATGGCTTCGAGACTACGGAGCATGTGTATGGCCGACAAAGGCAGAATCCAGCCAAGGATGCACATACACGGCTGCGAAGCAGCTTTTGTATTCCACTGAACGCTTCGTTTGTTGCAGATGTACCGGACGGAATAGTTTTGGTCACCGTATTGCTTGGCGATCCACTGGCGGAAACGATCACGCGGCTCCGGGCTGGTGAGGGCAAGCATATGCTGCCTCCCGTCCACACGTTGCCAGGCCAGTTCACCGAGGCAATGTTTACGGTGCCTATCCGGGATGGTAAACTGCGCCTCATCGTATCTGGCACCGCACCGAGACTCAATGCGCTGGAGATTGTGCCAGCACCACAGAATCTCCGGCTATTCCTAGCCGGAGATTCCACGGTTACGGATCAAGGGATGTCCGGCTATCCGTACACAGGCTGGGGACAGGCTTTGCCGGCCCTGTTCAAGCATGATGTGTGCGTGGATAATCACGCTGTATCGGGGCGAAGCTCCAAGAGCTTCGTGGACGAGGGACGGTTGAACGTTATTTTGGAGGAAATGAAGACAGGAGACTTCTTGTTCATCCAGTTCGGTCATAATGATCAGAAGCCCGATCTGGAGCGGGCCACGGAGCCTTTTACGACCTACAAGGAGCATCTGCGTCTGTATGTCGACGGAGCGAGAAGCAAGGGCGGAACCCCGGTGCTGATTACGCCTGTACATCGTCGCTATTTTAACGTGGACGGTACGTTGTCCGACACACATGGCGACTATATAACGGCGGTTCGCGAGCTGGCCGAAGAAGCGAACGTGCCGCTTATTGATCTGTCTGCCCGCACGCAGGAGTTATATGAAGAGCTTGGCCCCGAAGAGAGCAAGGAGCTTTTTATGTGGCTGCTGCCTGGGGAATATATGAACTTTTCCGGCGGTCTAGAGGATAATACACATTTTCATGAGAACGGTGCGGTTCGGATTGCAAATATGGTGACGAGGACTGTGCAGGAACTGAATTTGCAACCGCTGCGCATGTACTTACGTTGACGGATGACCTTTTTTGGAACAGGTGGCAAGGAGGGCAACTAACGTGAAGCTTACCAAGGGAGGAGACGTGGAAATGCCCGCATTGAGTTTTGATGAAGAACAGATTAAACAGGTGATTGACCGGGTAGTGGAACGCACGTTTCAAATGCACTATAGCTGGGATTGGCCTGGCGGAGTAGCCTTTTATGGAGTATGCGAAGCCTATGAAGCGACAGGCAATGAACAGTATTTGATCAAGCTGAAAGAATGGGTTGACGAAAATATTGAGGATGGACTTCCGCCTCTGTCGGTGAACGGCGTTTCTGTCGGGCATTGTTTGTTGACACTACATCAGGCTACAGGTGAGCAAAAATACCTGGATATCGCTATCGAGATGGCAGAATTTTTGACCAAAAAAGCTGAGCGGTTTGCCGACGGCATTTTCCAGCACACCGTGAATTCACTACATGATGTATTTCCGCAGCAAGCATGGGTGGATACGATGTTTATGGCTGGTTATTATTTGCTGCGGATCGGTCATTTGCTGGGCAACAAGACATATTGGGAGGATGGAATCCGGCAATATCACGGGCATGAGGAATTTTTGCAGGACCCGGATACGAATTTGTATTACCATGGCTGGGATCATGCGAACCAAAGCCGCATGTCGGGCATATACTGGGCGCGCGGCAATTCATGGGCAGCACTCACGATGGCCAAGGCGCTGAAATGTGTGGAGGTCCAGCATCCATCCTATATGATCATTGACGGCTCGCTGCGTGACCAGCTCAATGCACTGGTGCGGCTGCAATCCCCAGAAGGATTGTGGCATACGGTGCTGAACGATGATACCTCTTATCTGGAAACCTCTGGTTCGGCAGGAATTGCGACTGCTTTGCTTATGCAGGGCCGATTGTTTAACAAATACACGCAAAAGGCGATTGACGGTATCCTTTCCCGCATTAAAGAGGACGGCACAGTGACTGGCGTATCCGCTGGAACTGCTGTAATGAACGATATAGATGGCTACCGAAACGTACCCTACAAACGCATTCAGGGGTGGGGTCAGGGCTTGGCGCTTGCTTTTCTGGCTGAACTGCTGCGTACCCAGGAGAATCCGTACGGGTAGAAAAGAGGCATAGAGATGTAAAAGTATTCATAGCTGAAAGGAGGCCATTGGCATGGGAGATACTGAACGGTCACAGGAAAAGGCGGCTAATCAGCCGCGAGGAAGCTTATTCTGGGTCATCCCCGACGGGTATATTCCGCCGGAAAGCCGGGGAGAGCTGCTCAGTCATGAAAGTATATGTGTGCTGAACTGTGGAAACTGTGCGGCAAAGCTGAGCATAGACATTTATTTTGAAGACCGCGAGCCGTTGGAGGGAATGATCGAGGTGGTGGAAGGAAGACGAACCCGCCATATCCGAACAGCCTCGCTGGAAAAGTCCGGCGAACGGATTCCGACAGGTATTCCTTACGCAATTACGGTCACTAGCGATGTGCCCATCATCGTACAATATAGTAGACTGGACACGACACAGCCGGAGCTGGCATTAATGAGTGTCATGGCGTACCCGGTTTAGTCCGACGAAGGCAAAGAAGATAAAAAAAGAAATCTCCAGGCTGGAATTGCCCAGCTTGGAGATTTCTTTTTTAAGACAAGATTTGTGCCTGCTCTTAGTCCATTATTGCGATTTTGCCGAAGTTGTTTTGATCGGCGCGAAGCTTTTTCGTCCTCCGAAATTGGTGCCCACCACACCGATAATGATCACCACAGCACCAATAATGTGATAGTAGGCAAGCTGTTCCTTCAAAATGTAGGCACCGGCAATCATGGAGATAAGCGTGGATAAATTACCGATCACACTCATTTTGGAGGCTTCGATCCACTTCAAGGCAAAGCTGGACAACAGCGAAGTCACGAGAGTAGACAGTATACCCAGATAAGCCAGTGCCATCCAGTAATCAGGCTTTACCAGTGGAGCTGTATAGGCGCTCATGGAACCATCTATGGCATGATACCCCAAGGCCGCCAGGTTAAAAACGATACATCCTAAAATGGAGGTAACGTAGGTCAACTCCATCGGACTGTATTTTTGCGTTAATGGACGAGCCAGCACGTTATAGCCAGATAGGCATATAGCAGAGAGCACGAGCAGAACAATACCGCCAAAGCTATTGGAAGCCAGCGGTGCTCCGCTCTTCATCACAAATATAAAAACCACACCAAAAACAGAGAGCAGTAAGGATATCTTTTGAAGCACTGTTGTGCGCTCTTTAAGAAAATAGGAGGCTAACAGAAGTGTAAAGATAGGAACGGTAGCTTGAATTATTCCGCCCTCCGATGAAGAAGTGCTCATCAGCCCGAACGCTTGTAAGGGGAAAAAAAGTAAAGGTGAAAGCATCGCCAATGGCAATATGCACAGCATATCACGCCACTTGATATTGATTTTAATCCAACCAAACAGCACTGGAATGGTCAAAGCGATCAATGACAACGCAAAGCGGTGGGCGATCACATCCAGTGGGCTTGCCTCCGTCACTGTCAGTTTTACAAATAAAAATGAGAAGCCAAGTATAGCTGCATAGCTGAGAGCTGCCAGATAGGCGACCCCATTTCTGGAACGACTGTGCATAATAAACCTCCGTAATCATGATCTCAACTTGTGGTTCTCTCAATATAACCGGATGGCATAACCAGATACAATTCATAAATTCTGCAACTGTACGGGTACAGTTGTGAAATGAAAAAGAGCCGGAACGCAGTCTCAGACGTCGGATACCCATCTTTAAGACTACTTCCAGCTCTCATTCTATTCATATTTTATCGCTTACTGCTCTGCTTATTTACCTTGTGACATCGCACGGAACGAATCGTCCGCTGCTTCCAGCGTGGCATCCACATCTTCGTCCGTATGCGCTGTTGTGAGGAACCACGCTTCGAACTTGGATGGTGCCAGATGGATGCCGCGATCCAGCATGTGACGAAAGAAGGATGCGAACGCTTCGCTATCCGTGTCCTGCGCCTGTGCGTAATTCGTGATCGGATGATCACAGAAATGCGTTGAGAACGCTCCGCGAATGCGGTTGATCGTCAATGGCACGCCGTAGCGATCAGCGGAAGACTGAATACCGTCCGTCAGTCTCACAGCCAGACGCTCCATCTCTTCATACACGCCTTCCCCTTGAAGAACTTCAAGACAGGCGATGCCTGAAGAGATGGAAGCCGGGTTGCCTGCCATTGTACCTGCCTGATAGGCTGGGCCGAGTGGGGCAACCTGCTCCATGATCTGCTTGCTGCCGCCGTAGGCACCAATCGGCAGACCACCGCCAATGATTTTGCCCAGCGCGGTCAAATCCGGCTGAATCGCATCATGATTGTCCAGACCTGCATACGTTTGGGTTGAGCCGTAGTGGAAGCGGAAGGCGGTAATGACCTCGTCATAAATGACAAGGGAGCCGTTCGCCCGCGCCATCGAGCACAGCCCTTCCAGATAGCCTGGCAGCGGCATCACCATGCCAAAATTACCGACAATCGGCTCCACCATGACTGCCGCCACATCGTCGCTCCAGTGCTCCAAAGCTTGGCGCAATGCGTCAAGGTCGTTGAATGGCACAGTAATGACCTCGCTCGCAATGTTGGTTGTAATACCTGCGCTGTCAGGTATGCCCAGTGTGGAAGGGCCGGAGCCTGCGGCTACAAGTACCAGATCCGAGTGACCGTGGTAGCAGCCGGCAAATTTGATGATCTTGTTCCGCCCCGTATAGGCTCGTGCTACACGAATCGTCGTCATGACTGCCTCTGTGCCGGAATTCACAAACCGGACTTTATCCATAGAAGGAATAGCCTCCTTCAGCATCTTGGCCAGTTTGATTTCCAATGCCGTCGAGGTTCCGTACAATACGCCATTCGCAGCCGCTTCGCTGATGGCCTTGGTAATATGGGGATGAGCATGTCCGGTAATAATTGGACCGTAGGCCGCCAAATAATCGATATACCGATTATCATCCTCATCCCAGAAATGAGCACCTTGGGCGCGTTTCATGAATACTGGAGCGCCACCGCCCACAGCTTTAAAGGAGCGTGAAGGGCTGTTAACGCCCCCGACAATATGCTCCAGGGCTTCTTTATATAGTGCTTCGGAGTTTTCCCGTTTCATCATCAAAACTTCCTTTCCGTTCATTAAAATAGGGTATACACACGCCAAAGGGCAGCGTTCACGGCTGCCCCTGCATACATCATTATAGCTCTTTTTGTCCTGTCTTTGTTGTTGATTGTGTGGAAGCATCCTCAGTACTGGTTTTATTGCCTCCTGTAAAGGAAGCTTTATCCGTCTTGGAGGACGATGCACTATCCGGCTGTTTCGTTTCGTTTTGATCCTTATTTTGTTCCTGTGTTTGTGTAGGAGGATTATTAAATATATCCTGTACATAAGATTTCAGTTCTTCCGGATCACGGACGGTAAGAACTGCCGCGCCGCCCACATTTTCTTCGCCAAGCAGCTTCATCGGTGGAACCTGTTCGCTGCCTGCAAAGCTGCTTTGGTACCCCACATTCGCTAGCTTCCACATATCGTTAACACTGAGATTCGTATCAATGTACGGGTTAACCTGCTCTAAAATGCTTGGCAGATTAGCAATGGAAGTCGTAGTCTGCATTTTCTGGGCTACAGCCTCCAAAAATGCCCGTTGCCGTCCGGAACGGGAGAAGTCGGACATGGCATCGTGGCGGAATCGCACATATTGAAGCGCCGTCTTGCCGTCCAGATGCTGCATACCCTTTTTCAAATCAATATCGTATTCATGCTTATCCGCATTACTTGTATAATGCATATCCTTTTCCACTTCAAAATCAATGCCGCCTACAGCGTCCACTAGTTTAATAAAGCCTTGGAAATCCGTATACACATAATATTGCACTGGTATGCCCAATAGATCGCCAGCCGTCTTCATGGCCGTATTGGGTCCGTGGGTAATGGCGGTGTTGATCCGATTTTTTCCGTAGCCGGGAATATCCACGTACGTATCACGCAAAATAGAGAACAGGTGCATTTTTTTCTTCACAGGGTCCAGCGATACAACCATCATGCTGTCCGATCGGGGGACTTCCCCTTTCTGGATGCCACGACCATCGACACCCATCAGCAAAATGTTGACCATATCGGTACCTTCCCACTTGGGCGGTTCTGGTGTACGAACCTGATCGACCTGCTTTACATTTTTGAAGGGGGAGTTAGCACCCTCTTTATGCAGATTATCCAGCTGATTATAAATGGATGTAAAATAGTACACGGCAAAGCCGACAATCGCGACGATTACCACGGCTAGAACCGACCATATCGTCCTTTTGGTTCTGCTTGTCATGGATGCTCTCCCTTTCGCTTTTCAGTTCATTACATTATAATTTCTTTTTGGAGCACAATCAATTTAACTATGGATTTTACAAATCCTGATTGAGAGGTATAACATGCTGGCAATTGATGTGCAGGATCTGCGCAAAACATTTAAGGTTCAAAAAAACCGCGAGGGCTTAAAAGGCGCCTTCCTTGATTTATTCGCCCGCGAATACAACGAGGTGGCTGCGGTCAAAGATATATCCTTCCGTATTCCGCAAGGGGAAATATGCGGTTATATTGGTGAGAACGGGGCCGGAAAGTCCACCACGATTAAGATGTTGACAGGTATTCTCGTGCCAACATCGGGACATCTCAAGGTGGGGGGCTATGTCCCTTATGAGGATCGCGAGAAGTTTGTAGGTAACATAGGCGTTGTTTTTGGTCAGCGCAGCCAGCTTTGGTGGGACATCGGCGTGATCGAGTCTTTTCAACTGCTGCGCAAAGTATATCAGGTTCCAGCTATGGACTTCAAACGCAGGCTGGATGAGCTGGTAGAAAGGCTGCAATTGCAGGATTTGCTAAGCCGCCCGGTGCGTAAACTTAGTCTTGGACAACGGATGCGTTGTGAGCTGGTAGCTGCTTTGCTGCACAATCCGTCGATTGTTTTTCTGGACGAGCCGACCATTGGGCTTGATATCATGGTGAAGTCCGAAATTCGTGAGTTTTTGAAGGACATGAACCGGGAACACGGGACCACTATTTTGCTGACGACCCATGATTTGCAGGATATTGAGGCGCTGTGCTCGCGTGTCATTATGTTGGATGATGGGAATATCATTTATGATGGTGGACTGGATGACCTCAAGGCTCGTTGGGGGACAGGTCGGGAAGTACGGTTCCAATTTGGTACGACGACTGTGCTGGAGCAATTGCAGGCATGGACAGCCGATATGCCATTGACGTGGACTATGGATAACGATTTGGCTGCCAAGGTGTGGATTCCTCTTCATATTAATGTATCGGATGTGCTGGCTAGCGTAGTTGGCCGCACGGACATTACGGATATCAAAATCATTGAAACCAACACGGATGATATCGTTCGCAGTATCTATCAGTCTGGCTCGGCAGAACGCCAAGGCAATCCGCTAGTGGAGGCCAAAGTTCATGCTTAGCGTATATACCGATTTTATTCGTATCCGGTTTCTCACGATGCTTGCTTATCGTGTGAACTATTATTCGGGCATACTTATTTATTCCATGAATATCGGCGTGTATTATTTCACATACAAAGCGATATATGGCGATGCGGGTAGTATTGGAGGCTTTACTGCTGCTCAGATGACGACCTATGTAGCCGTATCGTGGATGGCGAGAGCCTTTTATTTTAACAATCTGGATCGCGAAATATCGACAGATATTCGTGATGGAAGCATTGCTATTCAGATGATCCGACCTTATAACTATGTACTTGTTAAGTTTATGCAGGGACTCGGTGAGGGGATGTTTCGCTTCCTCTTGTTTATGATTCCGGGCATGGCGATTGCGATGCTGCTGTTCCCCGTGAAGCTTCCCAGTGACCCGGTAGCCTGGATTGGTTTTCTGGTCATGCTGTTTTTCAGCTTTCTGATCAACACTCAGATTAATATTATTACGGGATTGACGGCCTTTTTTATCGAAAATAATGAGGGCATGATGCGCATGAAGCGCGTAGTCGTAGACCTGTTTTCAGGGTTGATTTTGCCAATTAGCTTGTTTCCGGGCTGGCTGGCAACAATTTCCCAATGGATGCCTTTTCAGGCAATTACTTATTTGCCGGGCTCTGTATTTACGGGACGTGTAAAAGGCGTTGGCATATGGAATGTGCTGGGTATTCAAATCATTTGGCTGGTCGTTCTGCTCGTGCCGATGATCATCATTTGGCGGCTGGCGCGCAGACGTCTGTTCGTGCAGGGAGGGTAAGCCGATGATGTACTATTTGGGTCTCATTAGCGAATATTTGAAAAATTACATGAAGTCACGGCTCACCTATCGTGCCGACTTTTGGGTAGAAGTCATTTCGGATCTGCTCTTTCAGGCCACGAATCTTATTTTTATTTTAGTTATATTTATGCATACAGACAGCTTGGGTGGCTGGAGTGAAAATGAGGTCGTGTTCGTTTATGGATTTTTTATGGTTCCTTACGGACTGTTTAGTTGTTTCGTTAATCTTTGGAACTTTAGCGAGCGTTATATTGTAAAAGGTGAACTCGACCGAGTAATGACCCGTCCTGCGTATAATCTGTTCCAGATTTTCCTTGAAAATGTGGACCCACCCGCGCTGGTTGGCTCAGTGATTGGTCTGATTATTATGGGGATCAGCGGCGCACAGATGGATTTGGCTATGGAGTGGTGGTTTATACCAGCGTTGATCGTTTTGAGTTTAAGTGCCGTGGCGATCTATACGGGTATATACACCATATTGACTTCTCTTTCATTCTTTTCGGATGCGCCCACAGGAATTATTCCGCTCATGTACAATATTCAGGGCTACGGACGTTATCCGGTAACGATCTATAACCGTGCCATTCAGGTTGTGCTGACTTGGATACTGCCTTTTGCTTTTGTTGGCGTATATCCCGCTTCCCTGTTCCTTCAACGAGAGGACATGCGCCATATGGCGCTCTTAACTCCTGTGATGGGAATTGTCTTTCTCACACTAGGCTTATTGGCTTGGAACTGGGGGATTCGGCGTTACCGGGGTGCTGGCTCATAGGGCGGATGATATAAGAACCCCTACAAGATAGGAGATGATAAGATGTCCACGACATTGACCGTTATTGGACAAGCGGCACCAGACTTTGAATTGCCTGGGAGTGAGGGAAAGAGTGTCAAGCTGTCGGATTATCGAGGCAGTAGAGTATTGTTGTACTTTTATCCCAAGGATCTGACCTCTAGTTGTTCGACCCAAGCTTGCGATTTTCGGGATAAACATGCGGAGTTTGAAGGTTTGAACACCGTAATTCTCGGCATAAGCCCTGATCCACTCAAGCAGCATGATAAGTTTATTGCCAAGTATGGTCTACCTTTTCAGTTGCTTTCTGATGAAGAGCATCAGGTGGCTGAGACGTATGGTGTATGGCAGCAAAAACAGATGTACGGCAAGCAGTACATGGGCATTGTTCGTTCTACGTTCCTTATTGATGAGAATGGCATTTTAGTTCATGAATGGCGTGGTTTAAGAGTCAAAGGGCATATTGATGCTGCGCTGGCATACATTCAGGACATGGCGTAAATAAAGAAAAAAACCTTTTGGAATCGGGTTATGCTTTTATAAGCATCGGTTTCAAAAGGTTTTTTGTTAGTTTTTCGGTACGTTTTGCCGATGCTTCCACTTTCGCCGACAGAGGTAAACAACCCACAAAAGAAGCGGAATGAACAAGCCGTTCGTATAATGCCAGGCAGCCATGGGATAAACAAGAGTTCTTACATAATAAAACACATTGGGGGTTACCAAAATGGTCATTCCATACACAAGCGCCCCCGCAGGTATAATAAAAGGTTGAACATTAGAAATTCGAAACAACTGGGTTATACCGAAAGTAAAGGCAAAGAAGAAAATGACTCCCTTAAAATAAGCGACTAGTGCCCATAGCAAAGCAACCAGTGATTCAATGCGTGTAATATAATTCAGCTCATTAATTTTGGTTGAAAGTGCAGATGAAATGTATGGACTGTAGTTGGTCACGAAGGGTCCAATGACAAGCAGGGAGAGCAGCAGAAAGAGGTTAATCAGTACTCCGCCTAGAAGCGATGCGAGCAGCATATCCCTTTTAAAATGACCTTTTTTGTTGACAAAAGGGAAAACCATGAGCATGATAGACATTCCGGCAAAAGGCATTGCCGCGCCTGGAACCATCCCTTTAGCAACAGGAGCGAGCCCGTTTTCCAAAACAGGACGTACATTAGAAAGGTGAATTTGTGGTAGCAGCGCTAGGATCAAGCCACTAAAAACGAATACATACACAGGTATCAAAATCTCGCTAACCCGACTAAAGGCTTCAATTCCCACTAATGCAGCAAGCACAAGCATCAAAACTTCCATCGCCAGTAGAACGCGCAAAGGAGTGTTCTCAAATATCTGTGTAGTCAGATAATCTCCTACCTCTCTTGCATTCAGGGCACTACCCATGAAGAAATAAAACAGATACCAGCAAGAAACAATAGATCCGAACACGGGCCCCAAAATTTTGTGAATCGCTTCAATAAGTGTAAGGTTCGGGTAGAGCTCATGAACGCGAATAAGCACGTAAATAATGATTAAGCCCAGCGGGATGGACAGTATAGAGCTGATCCAGGCGTCCTGATGAGCAATATGTGTAATCATAGTCGGATAGATTAAGAGCATATCCCCGATTAAACTCATAAACATCAGGACAGTCACTTGCCGAACGCTAATACGTGTTTTTTTTAACATGTGGCTGTCTCCTTTCTAAAAACCAAATACATGTGACACAAAAGCGTTAACAGGGTTGTAGATGATTTCAATCAGCACCAGCGGGCTTGGCGTAACCTCTGATTTAGCGGCAAGGACACTAAGCCATGTGCCTATTCCGAGCATAATGATATACACGAACATATCTTTAAAGCGATGTTTTCGATACAATCCAGGCAAATCTTTGGCAGCAATGGCTAGACCGATACAGATAATAACAATGGTGATCAGCACTGTGAAGGCTCCTTCCGTTAAGGGTGTGGGTCAACCGGTTCCCAGGCTGGTGCGGCCTTTCGATCTTAACTTGTAAACGATAAGCAGCAGCGAAGGAAGGACAACGGAATCTGTCAAATCCCAATAAATCCAGGCGTGGACGATCGTATCCAGATAATAAGTAATATTAGGCGCCGACACGATAATTAGACCAAACAGGATCATGAAGCTTGGACCCAGGAAGGTCCGAACATTATTTAATCGCAGTAGCTGAGTCATTCCTAAAGTAAAGGCAAAGAAGTGTAAAATGGTTTTAACAAAAGTAGTGATAATCCAGGCAGTACTCATCATGGATTCAATTCTCTGTAAGAAATTTCCTATGTTGATCTTTTTAGATAGCGTATAAGAGGTATACACACTATGTTCGGTTACAAAAGGGCCTAGAACCAGGAGAGAAACCAGGAGTAGTATGCTTAACAGAAGGCTGGCAGCAAGTCCGGCTAGTAAAACGGACCTTTTTAGACCCGGTTGTTTGCTCACATAGGGAAAAATCATGAGTAAAAAAGCTAATTCTCCGAATGGGTAGGACAATGCAAAAATGCCGCCTTCCATAATTGTAGGAATGCCTTGCTCCATTATAGGCTTAAGTTGCTGACTGTCACATTGGGGAAGCAAACACAGAATTAAAAACAAAGTGAAAGCCAAGCATAATGGAAACAAGATTTGAGCCGTACGCGCAATAGGCTCCAGCCCCATATACATGCCCCACATCAGCACAAGGATTAAGAGTAAATTGATAACGGGAAGAGGTGTCATCACATAGGTTTGGTTATTCATAAAATCCCCGACTTCTCTTAAATAAATCGCAGAATTCATTAATAAATGGAACAAATACCATATGGAGATGAGGGCGCCTAGCCACCGACCCAAAATTCGCTGACTGAGCTGAATAAAGGTGAGATCAGGATATAGCTGATGTACCCGCAGGAGTAGCATTAGTAAAGCCAGTCCTGCAGGAATACTTAAGAATGAGCTGATCCAGGCATCCTGCTTGGATATAGCTGTGATGAGGGAGGGATACACCAGTACACAGTCTCCGATAATACTCAAAAATACGAGTACGGCTATATTTGTAATGCTGATACGCCCTTTCTCCTCCACCAAGCTCACTCCTTCATTTCTTTTTGGAACGATTCAAACAAGGAACCAATTTTTTTGATCTTGGTTTTTGCCTTGTATTCAATCTGTAAATCCATAAACGGATTTTCTTTTTCTTCTTTTAGTCTTTTCCAAAGCTCTGGTTTGGACTGGTGAATCAGCTGACCAAAGCCAAAAATGTCTGACTTAAACTCACGTCGAACGGTCTCGACGGAATGCTTCATAATTTCAACGATTTTTTCATTGCTTGCGGCCTCAATTTCTTTGATATCCGCCATACTGCTTAACTTCATATGCTGGCAGTTGACCTCTCGTACTGTGCTGTCGTTGGTAACGGATATGGAGATAACAGGCTCTCCATCGCGAATAAGCACTTTTTTTTGGGTGTTACTGCTTAAGGTTAATAAGGCAATGTCCCCCCCTCCCTGACAGTCCACGTGTCCCATAGTAGAATCCACTGTATTCCGAATGTAATTGAACCCTTTACTGTCTCTTTCGTTGATCCAGCCCAACAAGCGGTCTTTTTTTAATACACCGATACCAGAGAACCTTAATATGGTTTCAGGAGATATGTTTTTGGTGTCATCTTCACCTTTATCTACAGACGACTCTACATTTCCGACAGCTTCCAATGCGGGTAGAGTGGACTGGATGTCAGGATTAGCCAAGTTACTAAGCAATTGATCCATAGTTACTTTGGTGGCAGGAGCCCATGTTTTGGTTAACGTATCCAACGAAGCAAACATTTTATTGGCTGGCAACTTTTCCAGTGGGGTGGGGATTTTTAAAATCGTTGAGGCTTTGTTGTTTTTGGCTATCGCAATATAAAAGTCGCTTCTGGTAAAGGGCTCTCGCATCAAGGCTTCAATCGCATCAGAAATTCCCTTTCTCGCATACTCCTCGCCTAAAATCAGCATACGAATGTGAGATAAATAGATAGAGCGCGGGCTTGTATCCGTCATTTTTTGAATAGCCTCATGAATCGTGGGCGCAGTGGCCTGATAAGTAACAACCGGAGAGCCTGCACTCGGTGAAGACTTGGAAGCTACTGCAGAAGGAATAACCACCTGAGCAGTCACCTTATACTGGTCTCCTTCCATATCCACTCCGATCCCAATAGCGATGCCCAGCTCGTTTAATTCTGTTCGATCCCAGCACCCACCCAATAGTAAAGCAATCAGCCCCCAAGCGATGAGCAAATGTTTGGTCTGCTTCATGGTTGATCCCTTCTGGTATTTGATTTATTGCCAATCCGTCTTTTCTTTGTTTTTTGGCGGATTGTATTTTGGATAGGCATGGATTGAGGTCGTGACTTCATACGAGGCCAAGGTAGGCGAAACAGCGTATCTTTTATATCACTTTCAACATATGGGCCGAACGGGCTCATATAAGATACACCGAACGATCGCAGACTAGTTAAGTGCAGTAAAAGTACGATTAACCCCATCAATATTCCAAGAAGTCCGAAGGCTGCGGCTAGCATCATTAAAGCGAAGCGTACAATACGAACCGCTATCGACAAACCGTTTTCTGGAATCACATAGCTGGAGATTGCTGTAATGGACACTACAATGACCATAGCCGCCGAGACAACCCCTGCATCTACGGCTGCTTGCCCAATAACCAGTGTGCCTACAATCGAGACAGCTTGTCCGACGGTCTTGGGTATTCGGACTCCTGCTTCACGCAAAATCTCATAAGTAATTTCCATAAGCATCGCCTCGATAAAAGCTGGAAACGGTACGCCTTCCCTTTGTGCGGCGAGACTGACCAACAGGTTTGTAGGAATCATCTCTTGATGAAAGGTAGTTACCGCAATATACACTGCGGGTGCAAGCATGGCGATAAAGAAGGAAAAGAAACGCAGCAAACGCAGCAACGTACTGATGTCAGCACGCTGGTAATAATCCTCGGCCGACTGGAAAAATTGAACGAACAATGCAGGTATCAACAGAACAAAGGGTGTTCCATCCACTAATATAGCAATTCGGCCTTCCAGCAGGCTGGCAGCGACTGAATCCGGACGCTCGCTGTTATAAATGGTCGGAAATGGGGTGAAGGTCTCATCCTGAATCTCCTCTTCGATGTAACCCCCTTCCAGAATTCCGTCAATATCAATTCGGTCCAAACGATCTCTCAGTTCCTGAATAACCCCTTCGTCAGCGATTCCCTTGATATACATTACGGACACATTGGTATGAGTCACTTGACCAATCTGTCTTGTTTCCATCCACAGCCGCGGATCACGGATTCGCCTACGTATTAGAGCTGTATTGGTACGCAAATTTTCAGTAAAACCCTCCATTGGACCCCGTACAACAGTCTGGGATTGGGGCTCGCTGACATTGCGATCCTCCCAACCGACCGCATCAATCCATATGCCCTTTGCGTATCCATCCAGCAAAATGATAATACTGCCGGATAACATTTGATTGAATAGGGCGTCCATTTCATCCACACTACCTGAGTGACCCGCAATTAAAACCTGATCCTTTAAATAGTCAAATGGCTCTACGTCCTCCGGTACATGATGTTCGTTTACCCGCATCAATGAACGCAGGACGGAATCATGAAGTAATTGAGTGTTGACCAGACCATCGATATAAAACAGAGCTGCTGGCCATTTTTGCATCCATAATAGCTCTTTAATGATTACATCTCCGCTGTTTCCAAAGGAGCTCTCGATATGATTTACATTATCTTTCAAGTTAGAGGATACATGAGTAAGTGGACAACTTTTATTCTGATTTGGCATACGTAAAATCCTCCGATATTGGAGTTTGTTGGCTTAGTATGCTCTGAATATATGAATTTATGCCTTGACGGCTGCAAAGTAATCTGATGATTAGTGCTAAATGGTTAATTATATTTTTGTTTAATTTATGGAGTCTGTCGTATTAGAACTGATTAGAATGGTAGATTGGCAGTACAGGGAGTTATTCGCTGTAGGTAACATTAATGGAATTGGGGGGGCGTTTCTCCGTATCGCTTTGTTGGCTTTAATATAACGGCTTATGGGTTCGGGATTTAGCGTAGGTGTCTTACTGTCTAGTGGGTGATTCCTTTTTTGGTCCTGTCATCTGCGGAGGGTCTGCTTATTACCCGCATATTTGGAAACATTATTAATGCAGGAGACCCCATTGTATTTACAGGGTCCATTGTTGGGTATGCTGACGACGTAGAACCAAGGTATCATCGGATTGTCTATGTTTGGAGCAGGGGTAGCTCGAATCATGAGCCGCGAATGTGGGCTCGGCTGAAGGAGTTTAACTATTCCGTGTCATCCTTGTGGCTGGTTTTTACTGATTTTTTGGATTTGTATAGCGATCCAAACAGGAAGCTTCTCCATCGATATATAAAATACAGCAGGATTACGAATCCAACCGCTGCTGCGATTCGTAGTGCGTACAGCTCTACCAAATGGAAAATAGCATCCCATTGCGGGCCAAACAGCTTGCCGATGCTTAGAAAGAGGACGACCCAGAATAAAGCACCGCTGTAAGCATACAGGACAAATTTACGGAAAGAAAGAGCTATAATTCCAGCAAAATAGCCGGTAAAATGCCTGACACCTGGGATGAAATATCCAAGGAAAATAAGCCAGTATCCATAACGTTGAAACCATTTTTGTGTTTTCTGTAGCTTGTCCGGCGATAACAAAACCCATTTGCCATATTTCTGAATAAAGGGAAGTCCAGCCCATTTTCCAATAAAGTAGGTAATGGTCATACCGATGGTTGTGCCCAAAAAAGCTAACAGCACCAGCTTGCTGAAATCCAGAGCACCGGCATAGGAGAGATATCCCGCATAAGCCATCGTGGTTTCCCCGGGAAAAGGCAAGGCAATAAACTCCAGCAGCAAGCCGAAAAAAAGGACGCCGTATCCATATTCTTCGAACAATTGCGCAATCCATTTCAGCACATCCATCGTGTACACTCCTACGGGCAGATTAAGTAATTTAGAATCAATTTATTTTATCAATCTTTTCATGACCACTCAACTATGGTTGATTTCTTGACGTGTTGTTTTATCGTTGCGTATAATGAAACGAACAATTGAGGGAGGCACGGTAATGAATAAGCCTAATGAAATCGTTGTAGTTCTCGATTTTGGAGGACAATACAACCAGTTAATTGCAAGAAGAATTCGGGATCTCGGCGTATATAGCGAGCTCCTTCCATACAATACGCCTGCGGAGAAGCTGAGAGAGCTGGCGCCGAAAGGAATTGTTTTCTCAGGCGGACCTTCTAGCGTATACACAGACAATGCTCCTCAGGTGGATCGGGCAATTTATGATCTTGGCATCCCTATCTTTGGTATTTGTTATGGCATGCAGCTGATGGCCCACCAACTGGACGGTAAAGTAGAACGTGCGGGCAAGCGTGAATATGGCAAAGCAGACGTGCAATTCAATGAGGATGCCCGTTTGACTAAAGGGCTGGATTCTCGTCAAACGGTATGGATGAGCCATGGCGATCACGTTACAGATCTGCCAACTGGCTTTACACTGGATGCGGGAACAGAGAGTGCTCCGATTGCTGCGATGAGTAACCTGGAGCGGAATCTGTATGCGGTACAATTCCATCCAGAGGTGCGTCATTCTGTTCAAGGTAATGAGATGATTAGCAACTTCCTGTATGAAGTGTGTGGTTGTGAAGGCAACTGGACCATGGAATCGTTCATTGAAGAGCAAATCCGTGAAATCCGCCAGCAAGTAGGCGACAAGAAAGTACTGTGCGCTTTAAGTGGCGGCGTGGATTCTTCCGTCGTAGCCATGCTTATTCACAGAGCTATCGGCGACCAACTGACATGTATGTTCATTGATCACGGACTGCTGCGCAAAGGTGAAGCCGAAAGTGTAATGGAGACGTTCGTTGGTAAATTTGATATGAAAGTTGTCAAAATTGATGCACGTGAGCGTTTCCTGTCCAAACTGGCAGGAGTGGATGATCCAGAACAAAAACGTAAAATCATCGGTAACGAGTTTATTTACGTTTTTGAAGAAGAATCAGCTAAATTCGATGATTTTGACTTCCTGGCACAAGGCACGTTGTACACAGATATTGTAGAGAGCGGAACAGCAACGGCACAAACTATCAAGTCGCACCATAACGTGGGCGGTTTACCGGAAGACATGAAATTCAAACTGATCGAGCCACTGAATGCTTTGTTCAAGGATGAAGTGCGTAAAGTCGGCGAAGAATGTGGACTTCCGGCCGAAATTGTATGGCGTCAGCCATTCCCAGGTCCGGGTCTTGCCATCCGTGTATTGGGCGAAGTGACAGAGGACAAGCTCAAGATTGTCCGTGATTCTGACTTTATTTTGCGCGAGGAGATTGCCAAAGCGGGTCTGGATCGGGAGATTTGGCAATACTTCACCGCTCTGCCGAATATGAAGAGTGTTGGCGTTATGGGCGATGCCCGTACGTATTCCTACACTGTAGGTATTCGCGCAGTAACGTCGATCGACGGTATGACCGCCGACTGGGCACGTATCCCTTGGGACGTGTTGGAGAAAATCTCCGTTCGTATTGTCAACGAAGTGGACAACGTCAATCGTATCGTGTACGACGTAACTTCCAAACCACCAGCAACAATCGAGTGGGAATAAGCGTGGAGACTCCCGCATCGTAACCACGAACCTTTTGAGATTCACCAATACAACATCAGGCTCCTCCGCATCGGCGAATTATCGCTATGCGGTTGGAGTCTTTTTTTACGGGGGTAAGGTCGAAACTTTGCTCGGGAAAGTTTTACTGCACGGCAACCTCAATCGACGAGGTTTAGCTAAAGGCGAACAGCATGGCCTCATGCGACGGATATATAAAGTCATTTGTTATTACAAAACAGAATATGAAGTTGAAAAAAGGAGATATTATTCAATGGTAATGTCTCCTCTTTTTATATGAATTTATTAGCTCAAGCTATAAATAGCTTAAATCAAGTATGGAATTAAACGTTTGTTTTTCATGTCATCCTCTAATGGTGTCATGTTTTGATACCAATATATTTTATAATTTATCTAGATTAAAGTGTTACATATCCCGGTTCATTGAACGCTACTAAGGAGAATAAAGAGATGAAAAAATTATTTTTGTCGTCCTCATTTAAGGATGTTGCACCATGCTTAGTCCATTTCGCCGATGAAAACTTGGAAGGAAAAAAAGTCACTTTCATCCCAACCGCAAGTATTCCAGAGAAAGTTAAGTTTTATGTGAATACAGGGAAAAAAGCATTAGAGAATTTAGGATTAATCGTGGATGAAATCGAAATCAGCACAGCAACATGGAATGAAATAGAGAGTAAAATTAGAGGAAATGACTATATTTATATGACCGGAGGCAACACATTTTATTTACTTCAAGAGTTAAGAAGAACCGGAGCTGACAAAATCATTGCTGAGGAAGTTAATGCAGGGAAGTTGTATATAGGCGAATCGGCAGGTTCGATGATTTTATCACCTAATATCGAATATGCCCGACTTATGGACAATGTGCAGGAGGCGCCTGCTTTGGATTCCTTTGCTGCACTCAGGGCAATTGAATTCTATCCAGTCCCTCACCATACGAACATCCCGTTTAAAAAAGCAGTGGAGAACATCATTGAGGAATATGGCAGCCAATTAAATTTATATCCAATCAGCAACGAAGAGGTTATTTTGGTTGAAGGTGATAGTATAAAAGTCGAGAATGCATGACTTCATTAAATAAAGGAGAATTTTAACTGATAAATATTTTAAAGAACCTTCAATCCACATCTATCATGGTATTGAAGGTTCTTTTTTTAAAATTCTAACTTACCATACGATCTTTTTCCCAGTTGTAGCCGATTCCTCGATGCGGTCCAGTAACTGATGCAGTTTTAAGGCATGGTTGAAGTCGGGGGCGAGACGGGTGTCCGTCAAAATATCCCTGGCAAATACATGATGAGCTTTGGCTACATTCAGGGTTACCCCTTCTCTTGGGAAATCCAGGGTACTATCAGGTTCATGAGCTATACTGATTGTTTCAAAAACACCGTTAGGCGCATGACTCTGCTCACTACTTGGATCATATATCAGTTTTTCAAGCGTCAGATTCCCAAATTGAATATGCCCAAGCGAAGGATTCTGTGACAAACGCAAAATGCCCTTTTTCCCCTGAATCTCTAGCTCAAACTTAGAATTCACTCCACCTTGAATGTGAACGGATGTCGGTGCTCCATTTTCCATTAGTCCGTGAATCAGAATTTGATCGGCAGTATCCTTGGGAATGACTTCACCCGTTTCATGAATAATGGCTTCATTATAACGGGAGGATGTGATGGCCGATAGCTCACGGAATTCGCCAACGATGTATTGTAGCGCATCCAAGGAATGCCCTCCGTTAATGGTCAGTAGGTTGGCACCACTGGCTCTATTCAGCAGATAAGACGTATCCTGATTTGTTCGTCCTCCTTTGCCGGGAGTAGCTACTTGCATATGACAGGATACTATTTCACCAATTGTCCCGTCTTCCACCAGCTTTTTCATCATTTGCACCTCAAAATCCTGACGTGCCTGCAAGCCGACGGTATGATGGATGCCCGCCAGTTCCGCCGCCTTAGCCATTTCAGTAGCTTCCGCAGTGTTGGCCCCCAGAGGCCACTCACAAAAAATATGCTTTCCCTCTTGAATAGCCGCCATCACCGCCTCATAATGATGGGGAACTTTAACGCTCACCACGACCATGTCCACATCCTCGGCAGCTGCGAGCTTTTTGGCATCGTCAAAAGCTAATGTTGCCCCTACGTCCTCTGCACTTTTTCGTGCACTCTCCATACGGGAAGTGCCGATGGCCGTGATATCTAAGCTCGGGTGCTTGAGCAAAGCAGGAATATGCGTTTGGCTGGCCCATTTGTTATTCATCGAACCTCCTATGATACCTGCACGAATCTTCTGTTTAACCATGTGCCATCCCTCCTAATTTTAAAATGTGAGTAGAAAATAACGCTTAAGCCCAATATAATACACTTAACTCATAAAGAATAATGCTTGTTAATGATGTAGATATCATTTTATTTGATGGGAGGTAAAGCGGTGGATATTCAAAATATGCAGGCATTCGTTTCGGTGGCAGAGCTTAGAAGTCTAACAGAAGCTGCCCAGAAGCTGAATCATCTGCAATCGAATATGACGGCAAAAATAAAGAAGCTGGAGACCTATTATGGCACAGTGTTATTTTACAGAAAGCCTCGTGGTATGGAACTGACACCCGCAGGCGAAATTTTATACGCTCAGTACAAGCAAATTTTGCTGCTATGGCAAGACACGGAGATGAAAATGAGACCCCAGGAGGAAAAACTGCGCGTCGGTACAATGCAGTCCATTGTAGCAGGCGAAACAACAAGGGCGCTAACGAAGGTATATGAGATGTATCCGCAGGTTTCGGTGACATTAAAAACGGGAACCACCACGGAAATGGAACAATTCATCCTCGACGGAGAGCTTGATATTGCTTTTGTTACAGGATATCCTACCAACCCATATATTCATTATCAAAAAATATGCCGTGAAGAGCTGGTGCTGGTGGGGAAAGGTATACACGAAGGTTCGGATCTCCAGCAAGTACTACAAGGAGCTTCTATTATCATATTGTCGGATAGCTGCCTATACCTCACGCATTTAGAGAAGATGTATCAGGACATGCAATTGACCCATGGTGAGGTTGTCGAGGTTGGAATATTTGATACGATGGTGGAATTCGCTCTAATGGGAATGGGAATTACCCTTATGTCCAAAAAGCTGGCCCGGCAATTTAAAGTAGCATCCTATTTACTCGTTCCTCCGGTTTTTGGCTACATGGATACATATTTAATATCCCGTCCCAATCACAAAATGACAGCAATCGAACATAAATTTATCGAAATCAACAATACGATCTAATAGATAGGAGAGACATCGAATGCCAATTAATCAAGGCAAATACCAAGGTAGCCATGCTGTATTTCTGGGCGATAGCATTACGTTTGGATATGACTTGCGTGATGGAGAAAAGCCATAGTCCCAACTTTTTTGTGATATGTAGACTTGTCTCATGGCTTGTTTATTTATAGTGAGGGTGTATAATACTTGATATATCAATTGATGGATCAAGTATCAGAAGGAGGCGAGGTAGTCATCGAACATTGCTCTGAAAAAAGCCAGTTATTTTATCGTATGCATCTTTTGTGTAAAGAAATGAATAACGCTTTTGAAGCACAGTTAAAAACCAGCTTTACCAAGGTCGAAATTTTGTATCATATTGACCATCGTCAGGAATTAAGTCAGCTGGAGCTTCAACATCTGCTCGTTCTGGATGGTGCAGCAGTGACCCGGCATCTGAAAAGGCTGGAAGAGGAAGGTCTGATTTTACGCAGTAAAAAAGAGCAGGATAAGCGTGTAACTTATATACGTTTAACCGAATTAGGGATTCAAGAGCTGCAAGTTTTGACAGAGCAAAGACAAGCCTTTCAGGAACAACTTCTCTACAATTTTCAAGACGAGGAAATTGTGGCTTTAACAGATGCACTACAGCGTATGTCTAGCAATGTGAAGAATATGTAAAAATATGCGAGGACAAAATGATTTTGGAGGCCACTCGATGAAGATTTTAGAAGACTATTTTCACTACTATGATTTAGCAAAAGATGATGAGACGAGCAGAGAACGTTTAATCAGCCTTTTTTCCGAGAAGATTGAGTTTGTATTGAATGGTAATCGAAAACAAGGCATGAACAGATGGAAAAGCTTTTTGAACATGTTCTTCGAGGGGACGCTCGAAATCAAGCATATGTATGAGGGGTGGAAGCTTTTTTCCGAAGAAGCTGATACCTATCAAACTAAATGGGCAGTGTGCGGTAAAAAAGTAACAGGCGAAGTTTATACACTTACTGGAGTGGACAAAGCCCGACTGGATACAGAAGGGAAGATCGTTTATCTGGAAAATATACCAGATACAGCGGATGCCTTTGATAAGTATAAAAATATCTGATTATCCTAAATAATAATCCGCCAGCTGTATAATAGCTTGCGGGTTATCTATTTTCCGAACAATACATATGTGTTCAATTTGTAACATTCGTTTTTTCTGTTGACAAGCCGTAGGCGAGAGCCTAAAATAACGGATGTAATATAGCGTATATGAAGGCGAATATTACAGCAATTGAACGACAACAATACGAGTATGCTTTGCGTAGGAGGAATTACGACTCATGGAGCGTTTCTTTAAATTAAAGGAACATGGCACGAACGTCCGCACCGAGATTATTGCGGGGATCACTACTTTTATGACTATGGCTTATATCCTGGTGGTCAACAATACCTTTTTGGGACCAACTGGAGCTGGGATGCCTAGTGAAGCTGTTTTCTTTGCGACAGCAGTAGGTGCAGGTTTAGTAACCATTCTGATGGGCTTGTTTGTAAATGTGCCGATCGGTATGGCACCAGGGATGGGCTTGAATGCTTATTTTATGACTGTAGTCTTGAGTTCTAATGGGATGATTACTTGGCAAGCGGCACTTGGCGCTGTATTTATATCCGGTATCGTCTTTCTGATTTTAACTGTTACCCGGGTTAGACAGATGCTGCTTGTTGCAGTTCCGGAGAATTTAAAAACCGCTATTACAGTTGGTATCGGCTTGTTTATCACAATTGTTGGCTTCAAGCTTTGTAATCTGGTTATGGTGAGTATTGTTCCAGGGACAGATGTTGGTCAACCGGTTCCGGGTCATGCTTTTAATTTGGTTCTGGGTAGCCTGGTACATCAAAAGGATGCGCTGCTGGCGCTAATCGGGTTGCTCATTATCGCAGCGTTGATGGTCGTTCGGGTCAAAGGCGCATTGCTGATTGGAATCGTAGCTACTACATTAATCGGTATTCCGATGGGTGTAACGAATCTGAGTAGCTTGACAACAGGCCACTGGATTCCAAATTTCAGCAATTTGGCAGTAGGTCAGCTAGACCTGAAGGCAGCTTTGCATATTGGTTTGTTTGATATTATTTTCATCTTCACATTTGTAGAGTTGTTTGATACGTTCGGTACGTTGGTAGGTACAGCTACACGCGCAGGCATAATGAAAGATAAGAAAAAAGGCGAGAAAATTATCGGTAAAGCGATGCTGGTAGATGCTGTTGGCGTAAGTACTGGTGCGGTATTGGGTACAAGTACAATTACAGCATTTGTAGAAAGCTCCGCAGGGGTAGAAGAAGGTGGCCGTACAGGTCTCACTGCTGTAACGACAGGCGTTCTGTTCTTGTTGGCCCTCTTTATTGCGCCGCTGGCACTGGTTGTGCCCTCTGCGGCTACTGCTCCGGCTCTGATTATCGTTGGGGTGTTGATGATGAGTCAGGTTCGTAATATTGACTGGGATAACTTCCTGTTGGCATTCCCAGCGTTTCTGACTATTGTTTTGATGCCTTTTACAGGTGGAATTGCGAATGGTATTTCTGCTGGTATTCTGTCTTACGTTGTGCTGGCTGTGTTCAGTAATTTGTTTACCAGCAATAAAGTTAAAATTCACTGGCTTATGTGGGTGCTTGCTATAATTGTAGTAATCCGCTTTGCCTTTATGGGCTCCGAATAATTCAGTAGATATAAAATACAGAACCTCTTTCCTGTTGGTTTAAAAGGGAGGAGGTTCTTTTTTATAGTTAAGCACGAGTAAAAACAAAAGAGTTAATATATGAAAGAAAACGATTAATAAATATGTGTTGTGAAAATTTATATAAATAATACTTGCAAACTAAAATTACATATGGTATATTCTAATTCC
>NZ_CM134213.1:0-662500 GCF_054113385.1 Paenibacillus sp. ALE2 | reverse complement strand
AGGAGCTTGCTCCTTGGGGTTGTGGGACGTCTCACATGGAGTTACAAAGGAACCGGTTAGATGAAGAGGTCTGGAAAGGCCCGCCAGAGAAGGTAAAAGCCCTGTAGTTCAAAACCCGTTCCCTCCGAGACGGATCCCGAGTAGTGCGGGGCACGTGAAACCCCGTATGAATCCGGCAGGACCATCTGCCAAGGCTAAATACTCCCTGGCGATCGATAGTGAAGCAGTACCGTGAGGGAAAGGTGAAAAGCACCCCGGAAGGGGAGTGAAATAGATCCTGAAACCGTGTGCTTACAAGAAGTCAGAGCCCTATGATATTTTCCTTTGGAAAAATCACGGGTGATGGCGTGCCTTTTGTAGAATGAACCGGCGAGTTACGTTCCCGTGCAAGGTTAAGGTGAAGAGCTGAAGCCGCAGCGAAAGCGAGTCTGAATAGGGCGAATGAGTACGTGGACGTAGACCCGAAACCGGGTGATCTACCCCTGTCCAGGGTGAAGGTGCGGTAACACGCACTGGAGGCCCGAACCCACGCATGTTGAAAAATGCGGGGATGAGGTGGGGGTAGCGGAGAAATTCCAATCGAACCCGGAGATAGCTGGTTCTCCCCGAAATAGCTTTAGGGCTAGCCTCGGAAAGAAGAATCGTGGAGGTAGAGCACTGATTGGGTGCGGGGCCCGCAAGGGTTACCAAGCTCAGTCAAACTCCGAATGCCATAGATTTAGTTCCGGGAGTCAGACAGTGAGTGCTAAGATCCATTGTCGAAAGGGAAACAGCCCAGACCATCAGCTAAGGTCCCCAAGTGTGTGTTAAGTGGGAAAGGATGTGGAGTTGCACAGACAACCAGGATGTTGGCTTAGAAGCAGCCACCATTGAAAGAGTGCGTAATAGCTCACTGGTCGAGTGACTCTGCGCCGAAAATGTAACGGGGCTAAACACACCACCGAAGCTATGGCTTGATGCTTGCATCAGGGGTAGGGGAGCGTTGAATGCGGGTTGAAGGTGTACCGGAAGGAGCGCTGGACTGCATTCAAGTGAGAATGCCGGTATGAGTAACGAAAAGATCTGTGAGAATCAGATCCGCCGAAAGCCTAAGGGTTCCTGAGGAAGGTTCGTCCGCTCAGGGTAAGTCGGGACCTAAGGCGAGGCCGATAGGCGTAGTCGAAGGACAACAGGTGGAAATTCCTGTACCACCGTAATCCGTGATGAGCGATGGGGTGACGCAGTAGGGTAGTGACGCGGACTGATGGATGTCCGTCTAAGCAGTGAGGCTGATGTGTAGGCAAATCCGCACATCGTAAGGCTGGGCTGTGATGGGGAGCGAAAATTATAGTAGCGAAGGTCATGATCTCAGACTGCCAAGAAAAGCCTCTAGCCAGGAGAAGGTGCCCGTACCGCAAACCGACACAGGTAGGCGAGAAGAGAATTCTAAGGCGCGCGGAAGAACTCTCGTTAAGGAACTCGGCAAAATGACCCCGTAACTTCGGGAGAAGGGGTGCCTCGGTAGGGTGAATAGCCCGAGGGGGCCGCAGTGAAAAGGCCCAAGCGACTGTTTAGCAAAAACACAGGTCTGTGCGAAGCCGCAAGGCGAAGTATACGGGCTGACGCCTGCCCGGTGCTGGAAGGTTAAGGGGAGTGGTAAGCCTTCGGGCGAAGCTATGAACCGAAGCCCCAGTAAACGGCGGCCGTAACTATAACGGTCCTAAGGTAGCGAAATTCCTTGTCAGGTAAATTCTGACCCGCACGAATGGCGTAACGACTTGGGCGCTGTCTCAACGAGAGATCCGGTGAAATTTTAATACCTGTGAAGATGCAGGTTACCCGCGACAAGACGGAAAGACCCCATGGAGCTTTACTGCAGCTTGATATTGAATTTGGGTACGATCTGTACAGGATAGGTGGGAGCCGTAGAACTTTGAGCGCCAGCTTGAAGGGAGGCATCCTTGGGATACCACCCTGATCGTATCTAGGTTCTAACTTGGTACCGTGATCCGGTACGAGGACAGTGTCAGGTGGGCAGTTTGACTGGGGCGGTCGCCTCCTAAAGAGTAACGGAGGCGCCCCAAGGTTCCCTCAGAATGGTTGGAAATCATTCGAAGAGTGCAAAGGCAGAAGGGAGCTTGACTGCGAGACCTACAAGTCGAGCAGGGACGAAAGTCGGGCTTAGTGATCCGGTGGTACCGCATGGAAGGGCCATCGCTCAACGGATAAAAGCTACCCTGGGGATAACAGGCTTATCTCCCCCAAGAGTCCACATCGACGGGGAGGTTTGGCACCTCGATGTCGGCTCATCGCATCCTGGGGCTGAAGTAGGTCCCAAGGGTTGGGCTGTTCGCCCATTAAAGCGGTACGCGAGCTGGGTTCAGAACGTCGTGAGACAGTTCGGTCCCTATCTGTCGTGGGCGTAGGAAATTTGAGAGGAGCTGTCCTTAGTACGAGAGGACCGGGATGGACGTACCGCTGGTGTACCAGTTGTTCCGCCAGGAGCACCGCTGGGTAGCTATGTACGGAAGGGATAAGCGCTGAAAGCATCTAAGCGTGAAGCCCCCCTCAAGATGAGATTTCCCAATTAGTAAGACCCCTTGAAGACGACGAGGTAGATAGGTTGGGGGTGGAAGTGCAGTAATGCATGGAGCTGACCAATACTAATCGGTCGAGGGCTTATCCTAAAGATAAGACGCAATGAGTTTCGGATCCAGTTTTCAGGGTGTAACCTTGAAGGTATGTAGAAGTACATACGACAAGCGTATGGCAATTCATTCACACGATCCGTGATGAACCGAATAAGCTTACGGAAGAATTTGCGAGGCAAATTCATGTTTGGTGGCGATAGCGGAGGGGTTCCACACGTACCCATCCCGAACACGACCGTTAAGCCCTCCAGCGCCGATGGTACTTGGACCGCAGGGTCCTGGGAGAGTAGGACGTTGCCAAGCAACGAGTAAAAAGGACCATGATCTTTTTGAGATCATGGTCCTTTTTTGTGTTAAATATCACTAGAATTTTTAATTAGTTTAAGTTAGTTATAAGTTCGACTGAATCTGTGGATATTAGCTAGTAAATAGATAGACATTTTTTAAAGAAAATTAGTACCAGGTATTAGTATCTGGTGTTATAATATGAATAAGGATTATAAAGGAGAGTGATCAGATTGTTGAATTCAAAAGCAAAGTTAACGGCCCTTGGCACTTATGTACCTGAACGGATTTTGACGAACGCCGACTTGGAGAAGCTTGTGGAGACTAGTGACGAGTGGATTGTACAACGAACGGGTATGCGGGAACGACGAATCGCGGCCGAAGATCAGTATGTATCTGATTTATGTATACAAGCTATTAAACGTATGGTTAACCTTTATAACGTAAATGTGGACGATGTTGACATGATCATTGTAGCGACGAGTACACCTGATTACTATTTTCCAAGTACGGCTTCCCGTATTCAGGCTTATTTTAATATTCCCAATACAGGGTCAATGGATGTTAGTGCTGCATGCGCAGGCTTTGCCTATGGACTTCATTTGGCAAATGGTCTGATTACGGGTGGTCTACATCGCAAGGTTCTAGTGATTGGAGCCGAAACATTATCCAAAATTACAGATTATACGGACCGGACGACATGTGTTCTTTTTGGAGATGGAGCAGGGGTTGCACTTGTTGAATATGACGAGGATGAAGGGTCGTTTTTGACTTCAGATATAGGAACCTTTGGGCAAGGAGGAGCACATCTTTATCGCGCAGGATTATCTAACTATTTGGATGGAGAGAAGCTGCAAGATAATGGTTTTATCGCTCAAAATGGACGTGAGGTTTATAAATGGGCTGTACGTTCTGTCCCAGCAGGAATCGAGCGATTAATGGATAAGGCAAATATGGGGAAAGAGGATCTTGACTGGTTTGTACCTCATAGCGCTAATCTGAGAATGATTGAGTCCATATGTGAAAAGAGTGCAGTACCTTTAGAAAAGACGCTGACGAGTGTAGAGTTTTATGGCAACACTTCGGCGGCGTCCATTCCGTTGGCTTTACAGTGTGGATTGGATGATGGGCGTTTAAGATATGGACAACATGTGGTGTTATATGGATTCGGGGGAGGTCTGACGTATGCGGGTCTGTTATTAAAATGGAGTGTGCCTGATTTGTAAGCTGCTAACTAATGCATAAGCAATAGTAATAGTGTGTAAATATCGTGTTAATAAAGAGACGTTGGTTGGCATTAGATTTATCGTAAGATGGCAGGATGGTATAATTAACATTATGAGAGAAAGGAGCGTAACATGAAGGTATTGGTATTGGCAGAAAAACCATCCGTGGCCAGAGAGATTGCACGTGTGATGGGCAGCCGTGAGAAGCATAAAAGTTATATAGAAGGACCTAAGTATGTAGTGACATGGGCTTTGGGTCATTTGGTCGGATTAGCAGAGCCTGAGGATTACGATTCTAAGTATGCGAATTGGAACTTAGAGGACTTGCCCATTCTTCCGAAGAACTCCAAGTTAAAGGTATTGCGGGAGAGCAATCATCAGTTCAAAGCTGTACAGCAGCTGATGAAACGACAGGACATTGGAGAACTTATCGTGGCAACAGATGCTGCTCGTGAAGGAGAATTGTTGGCGCGTTGGATTATACAAATGGCAAACTGGAGGAAGCCTTTCCGGCGTTTATGGATTTCCTCGCAGACGGATAAGGCAATTAAGGCAGGTTTCGCGAAATTATTGCCTGGCCAGCAGTTTGATCGTTTATATGAATCGGCTCGCTGTAGGGCTGAAGCAGACTGGATGATTGGTCTCAATGTAACCCGCGCGTTAACGGTTCGTTATAACGCCCAGCTTTCGGCTGGAAGAGTACAGACACCGACACTGGGGATGATTATGGAACGTGAGAAAGAGATCACCCAGTTTCGTTCTCAAGAATATGATACGTTGACGGCGGATTTTGGTCATTTTCAGGCAACATGGCGTGCAGAAAATGGGGATTCACGTATGTTTGACCGCACTCAGGCAGAGACTTTGCGCCGCAGGCTTGAGGGGGCCAAAGGTACAGTTGTGAGTGTTAAAAAAAGTGAAAAAAGCGAGCCTCACCCGCTCGCGTATGACCTAACTGAGCTGCAAAGAGATGCTAACCAGCGCTACGGCTTCTCGGCCAAGCAGACGTCTAATGTTCTTCAGCGTCTATATGAGCAGCATAAGCTGGTGACTTATCCACGTACAGACAGTCGTTATCTTACCTCCGATATGGTGGATTCCCTTAAGGAAAGGCTCAGTAGCGTAGCCGTGGGTCCGTATGCTTCTTTAGCACGTCCGCTATTGCGTAACAAATTGCCAATCACAAAACGAGTTGTAGATGATAGTAAAGTCACAGATCACCATGCGATTATTCCTACTGAGCAGACGTTATTGCTTAATCAGTTAAGCCCAGAGGAGCGTAAGCTGTATGATCTCATTGCACGCCGTTTTATCAGTCTGTTCTACCCACCTGCACGTTATGATGCTGTAGCTGTATCGGTCATGGTGGGGCAGGAAACATTTCAGGTAAAAGGTACAACCATAAAAGATAGCGGTTGGCGTGCTGTGTATGACGAAAGTCGTTATGAATTGGACGAGGAAGAGACAGATGATCGTGAAAATAATGGACGGGGCGTTATTTTGCCTGAACTGAGAAAAGGAGACTCCGTCCAATTGCAGCGTTGTATTGTACGTGCTGGAAGAACGATGCCACCGAAGCGCTATACAGAAGCAGCCCTGCTGGCTCAGATGGAAAAGCATGGCCTGGGTACTCCAGCCACCCGTGCAGATCTGATCGAGAAACTCGTCAGCTCGGATACGATAGAGCGCCAGGGGAACGTGATGCATCCAACTGGCAAAGGCAAGCAACTGATCGAGCTGGCGGCTCCACAGCTGCGAACGCCCGAATTGACGGCACAATGGGAAGCGGAGTTAGAACGGATCGCCCGTGGTCAAGGACAACCTGAGCCATTTTTGAATTCTATCCGTGCTATGGCGAAAGAATTGGTTTCTACTGTGAAAAATAGCAGCGCGGAGTACAAGCCACATAACATAACGAATAGCCATTGTCCGGATTGTGGTACAAAGTTGTTGGAGAAAAAAGGTAATAATGGTAAGTTTCTTGTATGTCCAAGTGCGGATTGCGGTTACCGTCGTTCAGGCGAAAAACGTTTGTCCAATCGACGTTGTCCGCAGTGTCATAAGAAAATGGAAATGAAAGAGGGCAAGGCAGGTTTGTATGTAAGATGCTTATCCTGTGGCATTACGGAGACGCTGGATAAGGACAAGCAACGGGTAAACAAGCGGGAACAGCAAAAGCTGGTAAAACAGTTTGAAAAGAAGGAATCTTTTGGCTCCAGCTTGGGTGATTTGCTAAAAGCAGCAATGGAGCAAAAGCAGGGCGAATAAAGATTCCCAGAGCGTGCTTCAAGCTACACAATTAGCAGGCGTATGTCGGTATAAAAAAGCTTACTCCTTGGCATGGTAATCCGAGGAGGTGAGTATTTATGCCCAAACATAAACCGCTTAAAATCAATAATCAGCAAAATAAATCAAGTATACTGGAGGAAGAAATCGCTGCTCATCCAGAGAAGCAAGCTAAATATCCTCCAAGCTTGAATGGGATTCCCAAACAGCAGTCTTAATGCTACCTGTAAGGGAAAACGAATGGCTGTATAAGACCAAGACGTCTGGATACCAGATGTAATCATTATGGGTGCCAGACATTGTCTTGCATAAAAGAAGCAGCAGTACGGTGGTCAACCGTAACTGCTGCTTCTTTTTTATAATAATGAAGTTATATTTATTTGATTTGGAATAACTGCCCTTAGTATTCATTAAAGAAAGATTGAATTTGATTAACATCATGCGTCTGGGTCAAAGCGAGCATGAGTAAAATCCGTGCTTTTTGCGGATTGAGCGAATCGGTGGACACAAAGTTCGATGCTGCGTCTTTTGTCGATGGGGACACAACTCCACTTCCTACGCGGCTGGAGCGGGCAATAATAACTCCCTTTTTGCCTGCGGCCTCTGCGCCTTCTGAGGAGGTCTTGGATAAGGAACCATTACCGGAACCAGCGACCACTATGCCCTTGGCGCCAGCTGCTACGGCAGCATCATACAGGTAGTGACCGTTGTTTTGATACTCGTATAGAATATCTACTTGCGGCAGCTGGGTGAGATTAGAGACGTCGAATACAGAAGAAGTCGTATGCTTATGAGTGGATTTGTTGTAGTAGTATACTTGATCGCCCACTACAGCTCCAAGGTAGCCCTGCTCCACAGACTTGAACGTATCGACTGCAGTTGTGTTCGTTTTTGTGATGTATCTTGCTGCGCCGATGCGATCGTTCAGCAATACGAGTACACCTTGGCCTTTGGAGGCCGAAGCTCCGGCAACTTTTACAGCATTATAAAGGTTGAATGGACCATCGGCACTGATGGCAGTAGCTGGGCGCATAGAGCCAACAACAACTACAGGCTTATCGCTCTTAACGACAAGGTTAAGGAAGTATGCCGTTTCTTCCAATGTATCTGTACCATGGGTAATGACAATACCGTCTACATCGTCTCTGGCAAGCAGTTCGTTGGTGCGTTTGGCAAGTTTTAAGAGAATTTCATTATTAACATCGGGGCTACCCACGTTAACCACTTGCTCACCACTGACATTTGCAATACTTTTCATCTCAGGAACAGCATTGATTAAGGTTTCAACACCTAATGCG
This sequence comes from Paenibacillus sp. ALE2, assembly GCF_054113385.1. Taxonomy (NCBI): domain Bacteria; kingdom Bacillati; phylum Bacillota; class Bacilli; order Caryophanales; family Paenibacillaceae; genus Paenibacillus; species Paenibacillus sp. ALE2. The sequence continues at coordinate 654,775 of NZ_CM134213.1, read as the reverse complement.
CCTGCTTTGTAGCCAGTTGTATCCGTGTTGACGGAGGATGACCCTGCAATGGTCCCTCCTGTGGCTAGTATTTTAATATTCGGTAAATGATTAGTTTGTGGATTTTCAGATTTGTCTGAAGTTGTAGTGTTAGAAGTAGATACCGTTGTGCTGGTTGTAGCTGCTGCCGCAGCGTTAGCAGTAAATCCACCACTCCATAAGGTGCTTCCGAGAATAAAGCTGGCCAACAGGGGAATCATTGTCATTTTTTTCATGTTAGTCATATAAAGCTCCTCTCCAATCTAAAAACTCAAAGTATTGATGATAGATTAACTGACAAATATTTTGTCGAATTACGTTAATATCACGCATTATAGAGTGAAAAATCGCTTTTAGTCAATATATATGTTAGAAAATATAACTTTAAAACTCGTTTTTATATATGTAATCGCTTTAAATACAGCTAAATGGAAATAATTATAAAAGAAAACAACAAGCAGAAAACTCATAAGGAGTCTGCTTGTTGTTTTTGATAAAAGGTGAACAACTGAGTGTACCTTTAATTTTCCATTTAATGAGAGTGACAAGGTGGAGTTGATGTTTTACGGTATTTACATGGTTCTACAGTTGAATACAGATTCCATGATCAGGGGTTTTTGCTATGCTGTTTTGTTGGCAAGCTAGCGCTGGGAGTTCCTTTTCCTTGTTTACGGTTACGTTCTGCCTTTTTTGCATTTTCTCGTAGCTTTTCAACGTATTCATGGGTGTTTTCCATCGTAGTTCCTCCTTTAAGACAAAATAAATGCACTCGGGAATTGCCCTCATACACCGTTACTATTTCCGCAAAAACGTTTTCCCAGTCAGAGAAGGCGTTGTTTCTATAAAAGGGGTGAGGTTATAATGAAGAAGAGAGCCCTATATAAGTCCTAATACCTGAAACTGGTACGGTGTGCAAAAGGAGGAGAGACATTGCAGACAGGCTTGTTGGTATGGCTACTGTTCATTAATGCAGTAGGCTATCTGGTAATGTCGGAAGATAAAAAGAGAGCACGTAAACACCGTGATCGTGTACCTGAACGGACGTTGTTTTTGCTGGCCCTGATCGGGGGCGCATTGGGTGTACTCATTGCGATGTACCGCAAACGCCATAAAACACGGCATATGACCTTCAGATTAGGTATTCCTGCGTTGCTATTCATTAACGCATTGCTCTATGGGTATTTTTTACGCTAAGGCTGGGAGTTTAGCTTCTCATAGGGAAGTTTAATGATGATTGAGAAGGCTATTCTCAGCCATTACATGATGTATGAAGTGAACAACCAGAGGAATACATAATTTCAGGCTTTGATTTAACAAACTGAATTCGGAAGAGGTGCGTATTATGCTATTTTCAAAAGTATTGCTTGCTTATGACGGTTCGGATGCTTCCAACAAAGCTTTATTGAAGGCGGCTGAATTGGTGAAGGCATCACCCTCCTCGAAGCTTGAGGTAGTGACAGCATTCGATTTCCCGCGGATTTTTATGGGCGAAGGTTTGGCTCCAATTCCAGCTTCGGTGAATAAAGAGTATTATGATTTGGCTGAGCAAACTACGGATGAAGTTAAAAAGCGGCTTGCTGAGCAAGGTGTAGACGCCAAGGTAGAGCTGATTCAAGGCTCGCCGGCCGAAGTGATTTTGGATTATGCCAATGAGAATGGCTTCGATGTGATTGTGATTGGCAGTCGCGGATTGGGTGGTATTCGTGAATTTGTATTAGGTAGCGTAAGTCACAATGTGGTGCAGCATGCACGTATCCCCGTGCTGGTCGTAAAATAACGAAGTAAAAAAGCAAAAGTCGGATCACTGCCTGTACAGGAAGTGCCGGCTTTTTATTTTTGTTGGAAAGATGTATTGCTGGCCGTTACCAGTGTAGGTAGAGTGATAGCTAAATGTAATACAATAGTCCTGAGGTATGCATATAAAGGGCTTGGTTTTTGTTAAACACGAACATTAAATTGTATCATTATGACAATGTTCGTTTTCAAGTTGACACAGGGTGTAGGGAATTGTTAAACTATGAAGTGTATTGTCGATAAAAAATGAACTTTAGGTACAATTTAATTAGGTACACATGTTGGAGCCGAAATCCATCACGATTATGCTGGGAAAGTATATCGTTGGGTATGGAGTAAGCACAATCCTGACTCGTATAATGCCGGGGATATGGCCCGGAAGTTTCTACCTGGAAACCTTAAATTTCCGGACTACGGGAGACATACGGCTGAAGCCGCATTGGATGCGGTGGAACAGGCTTGCTTTTGGCATGCCTTTAAGAGGCTCTGTCGTTTGTTTTTTCGTAGTCCGGTGTCTTGAAAATAACGTTATTTTCGAGTGCCGGATTTTTGGCGCTTATTGATAAACAGGGAGTGAAGGACATGTCAGTGCAGGTCGCTGTCATTATGGGCAGCACATCAGACTGGGACACCATGCAACATGCATGTGCTGTGCTGGACGAGCTTGAAATCGGATATGAGAAAAAAGTAGTATCAGCCCATCGTACACCGGATTTAATGTTTCGTTTTGCAGAAGAGGCCGCCGGGCGCGGACTAAAGGTCATTATTGCTGGTGCGGGTGGGGCTGCACATCTGCCGGGAATGGTGGCTGCGAAGACCTCCTTGCCAGTGATTGGTGTGCCTGTCCAGTCGAAGGCTCTGAATGGTCTGGACTCCCTGCTCTCCATTGTGCAGATGCCGGGTGGTATTCCAGTTGCCACTGTGGCAATCGGTAAGGCAGGCTCTACCAACGCAGGGTTGCTGGCTGCACAAATATTAGGTGCTTTTGACGAAAAGATAAGTCAGCGGGTTGTGGCAAGACGCGACCGTATCCGTGACGAGGTACTGGAAGGCAGTGACTCGCTATGAATGAAGCATGTAAATCCGCAGGCCGTATCCGCCCTCCTGGCACAGTGATTGGAATTTTGGGAGGCGGACAATTAGGCAGAATGCTTGTACTGGCAGGAACAAACCTAGGCTATCGCTTTGTGACACTAGACCCTGCATCGGATAGCCCGTGTGGACAGGTGTCAGAACAAATCCGTGCTGCCTATGATGATGAGCACGCGGCCAGAGAACTGGCTGAACGGTGTGACGTGATCACGTATGAGTTTGAAAATGTGGATGCGGGTGTAGCCGCGCTTTTGGAACAGGAATCCAGTGTACCGCAGGGCAGCAGTCTTTTGTACACGACACAGCATCGTCTGCGTGAAAAACGTTCTATTGAAGCAGCTGGTGTTCCTGTTGCTCCATATCGTGAAATTAGCAGTCCTGCCGATATGGTTCAATCGGTAGCCGAACTGGGTGTGCCGTGTGTGCTCAAAACAGCAGTCGGAGGTTATGATGGCAAGGGCCAAGTGGTCATTCGCCAATCGGAGGAAGCCACGAATGCCTACGAGCAACTGGCTGGAAGCGGTGCGGAACTGGTGTTGGAACAGTTCATCCGTTTTCGCTGCGAAATCTCGGTGATTGTAGCTCGCAGCACGAACGGTGAAGCCAAAGCCTTTCCACCTGCGGAAAACATCCACGTGAACAACATTTTGCACACGTCGATTGTACCCGCACGCGTACCTGAAGCTGTCCAGGAGGAAGCACGCAAATTGGCGCTGGCTGTGGCGGAGTCATTGGATGCGGTGGGACTGCTAGCTGTGGAGATGTTTGTCACCGAAGACGGACAATTATACGTTAATGAGTTGGCACCACGACCCCATAACTCCGGCCATTACACGATGGAGGGGTGCGCCACCTCGCAATTTGAGCAACATATACGTGCGATTTGTGGTTTGCCACTGGGCAACACGAAGCTGCTGACTCCGGTGGTGATGGTCAATGTACTAGGTGAGCATTTGGAGGACGTAATTCGAAGATTCGGACAATCAGATGCTGAAGCTGAAGGATTGAGTGTTGTACCAAAGCTGCATTTGTATGGAAAAAGTGAAGCCAAGCCAGGCCGAAAGATGGGACATATTAATCTGTTGTGCCAGGATACGGAACAAGCGCTGGAATGGATTGATCAAACCAATATTTGGGGGAATAAATAGTCATGATCGAACGCTATAGCAGACCGGAAATGAGAGCGATTTGGACGGAAGAAAATAAATTTAAAGCTTGGCTGGAAGTAGAACTGTGTGCCTGTGAAGCATGGGCTGAGTTAGGGGTTATCCCAAAAGAAGATACCGTGGCTCTGCGTAAAAATGCAAGCTTTGATATTGAACGGATCTATGAAATTGAGCAGGAGACAAGACATGATGTCATTGCTTTTACCCGCACGGTATCCGAAAGTCTTGGCGACGAGCGCAAATGGGTACATTATGGCCTAACCTCTACAGACGTGGTTGATACGGCTCTGGGCTATCTGTTAAAGCAGGCGAATGAAATTCTGGAACGAGATATTCTGAATTTTATTGAAATTTTGAAGGAAAAAGCATTGGCTTACAAGCACACACCGATGATGGGACGTACACATGGAGTGCATGCTGAGCCGACCACATTTGGACTGAAAATGGCCTTGTGGTACGAGGAAATGAAGCGCAATCTGGAACGTTTCCGCTATGCTGCTGACCAAGTACAATACGGTAAAATGTCCGGTGCAGTCGGAACATACGCCAACATCGACCCGGCTGTGGAAGAATTCGTTTGCCGCAAGCTCGGCACCAAGCCTGCTCCGATTTCTACACAAACGCTCCAGCGCGATCGTCATGCTGAATATATGGCCACGTTGGCGTTGATCGCCACATCGTTGGATAAGTTTGCTACAGAAGTCCGTGCATTGCAAAAGAGTGAATTCCGTGAGGTAGAAGAAGCTTTTGCCAAGGGTCAAAAGGGATCCTCCGCGATGCCGCATAAACGCAATCCGATCGGAAGTGAAAACATCTCCGGTCTGGCACGTGTGATTCGTGGGCATATGGTATCGGCGTATGAGAACGTAACGTTGTGGCATGAACGCGACATTTCGCATTCTTCTGTAGAACGTATCATTCTGCCAGATGCAACGATGCTGTTGAACTACATGCTGAACCGTTTTGGCAATATCGTGAAAAATCTGACGGTCTTCCCTGAAAATATGAAGCGCAATATGGCGCGTACGTATGGTGTACCATTCTCCGGCCGCATTATGACGAAGCTGATCGACAAGGGCTTTAGCCGTGAAAAAGCTTACGATACCGTGCAGCCGCGTGCGATGCAGGCATGGGAAGAGCAACGCCAGTTCCGCGAAATTGTCGAGGCGACTCCGGAAATTACTGCCGTGCTCGGTCCGGATGAAATCGAGGATGCGTTCAACCCGGCTTGGCATTTGAAGAACGTGGATACGATCTTTAAAAAGCTGGGATTAGGGGAGTAGAGGGAAGGTTGGCGCTTACAGAGGCCGCTGCGCGAACGGATCATTCTTCCGATTGCTGTTGCCCCTGGATTCCTGGAAAATCTGCAAAGGTTGGAATCCAGGGGCAAAGGCAAGCGCTAACGCTTCTCCAGAACGATTCCGTCCGCTCCGCTGCTTCCAGCACCAACCTTCGTGTAGGAGCAGAACTAGGGAAGATGCGGCACATAAGATGCCGCACCTTCCCAAGAGCGATGGAAAAGCGTGTTCCTCTGCTTTTCTATCACAGACCACGTGCTCGTGGGGGCTGCCGAATTTGCGCAGCAAACAGCCCGCAGTCCTCACGAGCACGCACAGGCTCAAGAAGCGAAGCCTTGAGCCAGCCGTTCGCACCAACGTAAAAGCGTTGCTGGATGAGGGCTTGTGCGAACAAGTCTTCATCCAGCGAAACGCGCTCACTTCACCATAGCTACAAAATACACGCCCTCACCTTGCCCATTAGCCAACCCTTGCGGGAGTCCCGAGGGCAGCAGCCCTGGGGGTCCTCCCTGAGGGGAGGATTTAGGAGGGGCCATACTCTTTTGAAAGAGGTGTAATGAAATGTCATTGTCTACCGCCGAAGGTCTGATTCATGCGCCGCTTTTGTACAAAGGCAAAGTGCGTGAGTTGTATGATCTCGGAGAACATTTTCTGATTGTCGTGACGGATCGGATTTCAGCTTTTGATTATGTGTTGGAGCCGCCTGTACCGGAAAAGGGGAATGTTCTGAACAAGCTCAGTACTTTCTGGTTCGAGCAGACGAAAGACCTGCTGGAAAACCATGTCGTGCATACCGATGTAAACAAGCTCGGACATGTCATCGACGAACAGAATAAAGAGCTGCTAAAGGATCGGATCATGGTCACGCTGAAGGCTGAACGCATCGACATCGAGTGTGTGGTGCGCGGATATATTACCGGAGGCGGCTGGCGTCAATATGAACAGACCGGTGAGGTAAACGGTATTCCATTGCCTAAGGGGCTACGTAAGAATGAACGCTTTCCCAAGCCTTTATTTACACCGGCTGCCAAAAACGACGTCGGTCACGACGAGGACATTTCCCTTCATCAAATGAAGGAACTGGTCGGGGCCCAGCTAACCGGTGAACTTGAGGAAAAAAGCTTGGCATTGTACGAATTTGCGCGTGCTTTCTGCGAAAAGCGAGGAATCATTTTAGCGGATTGCAAGTTTGAGTTTGGACTTGTTGATGGCAAGGTGATTTTGATTGATGAAATTTTCACCCCGGATTCATCCCGTTTCTGGGCACAGGAGAAGTATGAGCTGGATGTGGAGATTGACAGCATGGACAAGGAGCCGGTACGAAGCTATTTGGCATCCTCCGGTTGGGACAAGAATAGCAAGCCCGATCCGTTGCCTGCTGAGGTCGTAGAAGAAACAACTGCAAGATATACGGATATTTGGCGGCGTCTGACGGCACAGTAAATAGTAATCATAATTCAACCAATAGGATTCACTCATTCGGAGGAGGAACTGAAGGAACATGATGAAAGCAACAGTCTATGTCACGATAAAGCAAAGCGTTTTGGACCCGCAGGGGGTCGCGGTGCAAGGCGCACTGCATTCTATGGGTTTCGGAGAAGTGGACAGCGTCAGAATTGGTAAGTATATGGAACTGAATCTGGATACAACAGACCGCGAGAGTGCAGAGAAACGCATCATCGAGATGTGTGAAAAGCTGTTGGCCAACACGGTCATTGAAGACTACCGCTACGAACTGGAGGGCTGATTCCATGAAATTTGCAGTTCTGGTTTTTCCGGGCTCCAACTGTGATATTGACTGCTATAAGGCGATAGAGGACACGGTCGGTGAACCTGTCGATTATGTTTGGCATACGGCAACGGATCTGTCACCTTACGATTGTATTCTTGTTCCGGGAGGCTTCTCCTACGGGGATTATCTGCGGTGTGGTGCGATTTCCAGGTTTGCTCCGGTGATGAAGGAAGTAGCCAAAGCGGCTGCCGAGGGCAAATATATTTTGGGGATTTGCAACGGTTTTCAAATTTTGACCGAAGCCGGGCTATTGCCAGGAGCTTTGCGCCGTAATCTGTCGATGAAATTCCTTTGCCGTGATACGGTGTTGCAGGTTGCGAATAACCAAACGCCTTTTACAAGAGATTATGCTGCTGGTGAAGAGATCATTATTCCGATCGCACATGGTGAAGGCAACTATTACTGTGATGATGAGACGCTGGCTCGTTTGCAGGCGAACAATCAGATCGTATTTACGTATAAAGATAATCCCAATGGTTCCATGACGGATATTGCAGGGATTTGTAATGAACAAGGTAACGTGCTGGGCATGATGCCCCACCCGGAACGCGCGGTGGACGCATTGCTTGGAACGGATGACGGCAAACGTATGTTTACATCTATTTTGAATGCTTGGAGGGATCGTCATGGCGCAGCAAGTGTCCGCTAAGGAACCGACGGCAGAGCAGGTTGCCGAACATAAACTGTATCAGCAGATGGGTGTGTCGGACAGTGAATATGCGCTGATCTGCGAATTCATGGGGCGTCAGCCGAATTATACGGAGATTGGCGTGTTCAGTGTTATGTGGTCAGAGCATTGTGCTTACAAAAACTCCAAGCCGTTGCTGAGACGTTTCCCGACGAGCGGTCCGCGAGTTCTGATGGGACCCGGTGAAGGAGCAGGGATTGTAGATATTGGAGACAACCAAGCGGTTGTATTTAAAATCGAAAGTCATAACCATCCATCCGCTGTAGAACCTTTTCAAGGGGCAGCGACTGGGGTAGGCGGCATCATCCGTGATATTTTCTCCATGGGCGCAAGACCTGTAGCTGTGTTGAACTCTTTGCGTTTTGGCAAGCTGGAGAGCGACCGCGTGAAATATTTGTTTGAGCATGTGGTATCGGGTATTGCGGGCTACGGGAACTGTATCGGTATTCCGACCGTGGGTGGAGAGGTTGTATTTGACGAAAGCTACGAAGGCAATCCGCTCGTCAATGCAATGTGTGTTGGATTGATTGACCATGATAAAATCCAGCGCGGTGTGGCAAAAGGGGTCGGCAACCCGGTGTTTTATGTGGGGCCTCCGACAGGTCGTGACGGGATTCACGGAGCGACCTTCGCATCCGTTGAGCTGACAGAGGAATCCGAAGCGAATCGGACTGCGGTTCAAGTGGGCGATCCATTCATGGAAAAGCTGGTTATGGAATCATGTCTGGAACTGATCGACAGCGGTATTGTACTGGGTATTCAGGATATGGGCGCAGCGGGACTTACCTGCTCCAGTGCTGAAATGGCAAGCAAGGCGGGCAACGGTCTTGAGCTGTACCTGGATCAGGTACCGCAGCGTGAAGAGGGCATGACACCTTATGAAATGATGCTGTCTGAATCACAGGAGCGTATGTTGTTCGTTGTTGAGCCTAAGGATGAAGCACAGGCGCTTGAAATTTTCGAGCGTTGGGGCGTCATTTGTGCCAAGGTCGGTAAAGTGACGGATGACGGTCGTTTGCGTTTGTTCCATCACGGTGAAGTGGTGGGTGATATGCCAGTGACGGCGCTGGTTGACGAGTGTCCGATCTATGACAAGCCTTCCGAAGTCCCTGCTTATTATGAGCAAAATGCTGCGATTGACACACTTCGGTATGCAGAAGTAACGGACTTGAACGGCGCGCTAAAAAAGGTGCTATCTTCACCAAGTGTAGCTAGCAAGAAATGGGTATACGAGCAATATGATTACATGGTTCGTACCAGTACGGCCGTTCGTCCGGGTTCGGATGCAGCTGTAGTGACCGTACGTGGCACCCGCAAGGGACTTGCTATGACTACAGATTGTAACGGACGTTATGTATATCTGGACCCTGAGGTAGGGGGACGGATTGCAGTCAGCGAAGCAGCTCGAAACATTGTATGCTCTGGTGGAGAGCCTTTGGCGATTACGGACAATCTGAACTTTGGTAACCCTGAAAAACCGGATATTTTCTGGCAAATGGAAAAAGCCGTAGACGGTATGGCAGAAGCTTGCCGTGTACTGGATACACCTGTTATCGGGGGCAACGTTAGCTTGTACAACGAAAATGCCAAAGGTTCGATCTATCCGACGCCTGTAGTCGGTATGGTCGGTCTGGTACATGATACAGATCATATTACAACACAAGGTTTCAAAGCCGAAGGCGATGTCATTTTCCTAGTGGGAGAGACGAAGGCTGAGCTAGGAGGCAGTGAGTTCCAGGCTATCGTGCACGGTGTATCCGAAGGACGTCCGCCTGAGCTCGATTTGAATGTAGAGAAAAAACTGCTGACTGCGGTACTAGGAGCGATTCAGGCCGGATTGGTACAATCCGCACATGATCTGGCAGAGGGCGGTTTGGCTGTAGCGCTTGCCGAATCTGGCATTAGCGGCGGATTGGGAGCACAGGTTAACGTAGAAACGTCTTTGCGCCCTGACCATGCTTTATTCAGCGAAAGTCAATCCCGCATTTTGTTATCTGCATCACCGGATAAAGCGTCTGCGCTAGAAGCACATCTGCGTGGACTGGAAGTACCAGTTACCGTATTGGGAAAAGTTGAAGGATCACAATTGACAGTTGAGGTAAACGGACAACCCGCTTTGCACGAGGCAGTCGCCAGTTTGAAGCAAATCTGGGAGGATGTCATTCCATGTCTGATGAAATAACAGCACGGACGTTGTGGACTGGAGATTATTATAATGAAGGCTCGGGTAAAGAGGGGCTGTTTGATAAATTAAAAGAGGAATGCGGCGTATTCGGGGTGTACAGACACTCCGATGCCGCTTCCCTAGCCTATTACGGCTTGCACGCGCTTCAGCATCGTGGTGAAGAAAGTGCAGGGATCTGTGTGAGCAGTGGAGACGAATTCCATTATCATCGTGGAATGGGACTTGTCAAAGAAGTATTTAATAAAGACTTAATGGCTTCGTTGACAGGCGATATCGCCATAGGACATGTGCGCTATTCGACAAGTGGAGACAGTAAGCTGACGAATGCACAGCCTTTGGTGTTCAAGTATCGTGATGGTGATTTGGCGGTAGCGACGAACGGAAATATCGTAAATGCTTTGCAAATTCGGCATGAACTGGAGCAGGGTGGGTCTATTTTTCAAACAACCAGCGATACCGAAGTAGTAGCACATTTGATCGCTCGGTCGTCCAAGGATTTAGTGGAGGCTGCCAAGGATGCATTAAAGCGTATTGTCGGTGGGTTTGCTTTCCTTATTATGACCAATGACAAGCTGCTTGTGGCTTCTGATCCCAACGGCTTGCGTCCATTGACGATGGGCAGATTGGGCGATGCTTATTTGTTTGCATCCGAGTCTTGTGCCTTGGAAACCATTGGTGCAGAACTGTTGCGCGATATCGAGCCAGGTGAACTGCTAGTTCTGGATAAAAACGGACTGCACGAAGACCGTTATACGGAAGATAAGCAGCGTAAAGCGCTGTGTGCGATGGAGTATATTTATTTTGCTCGTCCTGACAGTGACTTGAATGGTTCTAATCTTCATGCAGCACGCAAACGAATGGGCAGCCAGATGGCGCTAGAGGCTTTTGTCGATGCAGATTTGGTTACCGGTGTACCGGATTCCAGCATATCGGCTGCAATTGGTTATGCAGAACAAACAGGTATTCCCTATGAGCTGGGCATGATTAAAAATAAATACACTGGACGTACCTTTATTCAACCGAGTCAGGAGCTGCGCGAGCAGGGTGTGAAAATGAAGCTGAGCGCCGTACGCCGTGTTGTTGAAGGTAAACGGGTCATTATGATCGACGACTCTATCGTTCGGGGCACCACATCTCGTCGAATCGTAAATATGCTGCGGGATGCGGGCGCGTTGGAAGTACATGTACGAATTACCTCACCGCCTTTCAAAAACCCGTGCTTCTACGGTATCGACACGCCGGACCGTCGGGAACTGATCGCTTCGTCCAAAACCGTGGAGGAAATTCGGCAAGAGATTAACGCCGATTCGCTCTATTTTATGAGCGCCGAGGGATTGATTGCCGCGGTAGGCGGACATAACGAACAGGATTACAAGGGCGGTTTGTGCCTGGCTTGTTTCGATAATGATTATCCGACACAGGTAGATTTTAAAGGCGAAGAAAAGTTCGGGTGTAGTTGTTAATATAGGGAACAAAAGAGGTACAGAGGTGCATGGAGGCATGGGATGGCGGTTCTGAGGGGACCACTCAGCGTGTGTAAGGTTCTTACGATCGCTGTTGCCGCTGGATTCTTGGAGTGGAATAACCCCTTACAGGGTTAGAATCCAGCAGCAAAGGCGAACGCTTTCGCTTCTCCAGAATCCTTCCACCCGCTGCGTTCCTCAGGTGTGCAGCATTTTGCAGCAGTGCCTGTACCTCTTCTGTTCCCACCGGGAAGAGGATAGGTAAGGCCGTTAAAAACTCATGGCATAACTATTTCATGCCATGAGTTTTTAACAGGCGGCTTGTAAAGCCGCCTGTTAGCCAGCGAAGCGAGGCTCAGGCAGCAGGCAGGGCGGAAGCTGCCTGCCTCAAGGGCCAAAGAAGTAAGCCGCCCGTTGGCGCTGCTCACTTCTTTGGCCGGGCACGTTCCCGCCTTTGCGAAGCAAACAGTCCGGGACGTGCCCTGCCGCCGTCACTACCAAAGGCGGCCACGCATCAAAGCGTGTCCTTGTGAATTACGGGAAGACCCGCAACTCACAATGGAAAACACGCGACGCTCAGCACGAACCACCACCAAGCAGCACCCAATCCTACGCATCTGACCGACTCTTGAGGGGTCCAGGGGGAGCAGCCCCATGGAATCCTCCCTGCTAGGGAGGACTTAGGAGGGTCAATCATTTGAAGGAGTGTTCATGAATGTCCGAAGCATACAAAAACGCAGGGGTAGATATCGCTGCTGGTAATGAAGCAGTAGAACGGATGAAAAAGCACGTAAAACGTACCTTCCGTCCGGAAGTGCTCACGGACTTGGGCGGATTCGGTGCGTTGTTCGGCCTGAATAAAGATAAGTATGAAGAGCCTGTACTCGTTTCCGGTACCGATGGTGTCGGCACGAAGCTGAAGCTTGCCTTTGCAATGGATCGTCATGACACCATTGGCATTGATGCAGTTGCGATGTGCGTAAACGATATTGTCGTCGGAGGTGCAGAACCTCTCTTTTTTCTAGATTACCTTGCTTGTGACAAGGTTGTGCCCGAGAAGATTGAAGCTATAGTCGCTGGAATCGCAGAGGGCTGCCACCAGTCGGGGTGTGCGTTGGTCGGCGGTGAAACCGCAGAAATGCCGGGGATGTACAGTAAGGGCGAATATGATATTGCTGGCTTCACGGTAGGGATTGTAGATAAAAGCAAAATCATTAACGGTAGTTCTATTGCTCCTGGAGATACCGTAATCGGGCTGGCTTCCAGTGGTGTTCACAGTAATGGCTTTTCACTGGTTCGCAAGCTGTTATTGGAACAGCAAGGCTATGATTTGCATGATGAAATTGAAGGCTTGAACGGTAAGCTGGGTGATGTACTGCTGGAGCCTACGAAAATTTATGTGAAATCTGTGCTGGCATTGCTGGACAAGGTAAAAGTAAAAGGCATGGCGCATATCACGGGTGGCGGTTTTATTGAAAATATCCCTAGAGTGTTACCGGATCACGTCAATGTGGATATACAATACGGCACTTGGCCGATTCTACCGATCTTCCAGCTCATGCAGGAAAAGGGCGAAATCTCTAACAAAGACATGTTCACTACCTTCAATATGGGGATTGGAATGGTGATCGTTGTTGAGGCAGAGCACGCACAGACCGCATTGGAAGTTCTAAAGGAACAGGGTGAAGCTGCGTATGTGATCGGAAAAGTAACGGAAGGCAGCTCGATCGTGACCTTTACGGGAGCCGAGGTATAATGGGCAATTACCGGATTGCTGTTTTTGCATCAGGCGAAGGGACGAACTTTCAGGCATTGGTGGATGCGGCCGCACGGGGTGAACTGGGCGGCGCCTCGGTAGAACTACTTATCTGTGACAAGCCTGCGGCTCCGGCTGTAGCTAGAGCACAGAAAGCTGGAATTGCCTGTCATACTTTTCGCCCTAAGGAATATCCTGCCCGAGAAGACTATGAGCGTGAATTGGTGGCTTTGCTGGAGCAGAAATCGATTGACCTCATCGTGTTAGCAGGCTATATGCGTTTGCTATCCAGTGTCATGGTTGATGCCTACGCTGGGAAAATCATCAATATTCATCCGTCGCTGCTTCCGGCATTTCCAGGCAAAGATGCTGTTGGACAGGCATTGGCCTATGGAGTCAAGGTAAGTGGAGTCACCGTCCATTTTGTGGACGGGGGGATGGATACTGGTGCGATTATTGCCCAACGTGTCGTAGAAGTTCACGATCATGATACAGCGGAATCCTTATCCGCAGCCATTCAATCCGTGGAACGTCAGCTATATCCAGAGGTAGTTGGTAGACTGGCTCAAGGCAAAATCCAATTGAATGGCCTCAAGGTGAGCTCACTTCTTTAAAGATAACTGTAATTTGTCATATCATTGTCATAACAAGGATACTGTACAGGCATTTTCCGATATTTCTCGGGAAATAAATTGATAGAAGAGAAATTTGCAAAATTCTGAAAGAGCTAAAGGAGGAGACAGGGTGAGTATTAAAAGAGCGCTCGTCAGCGTATCAGATAAACGGGGAATCGTGGAGTTTTGTCGCGAGTTGTCCAAATTGGGTGTGGAGATCGTTTCGACAGGGGGAACGAGCAGCTTGCTGTCGAAGGAGGGCATTCCTGTCATCGGTATTTCAGAGGTAACGGGATTTCCAGAAATTATGGATGGACGTGTTAAAACACTCCACCCTGCGGTACACAGCGGTTTGCTGGCTGTTCGGGATAATGAAGAGCATCAGCGCCAGATGAAGGAGCTTGGATTGGATTATATCGATCTGGTCGTTGTGAACCTGTATCCTTTTGCGGAAACGATCGCCAAACCCGGTGTAACTTATGAAGACGCGATTGAAAATATCGATATCGGCGGTCCAACGATGCTCCGTTCTGCGGCAAAAAACCATGCTTTTGTCAGTGTAGTGGTCGATGCGGATGACTATAGCACTGTACTGGAGGAAATACGTAAGGATGGTGACACGGAGCTAAATACTCGTAAGCGTTTGGCTGCAAAAGTATTCCGTCATACGGCGTCATACGACGCTTTGATTTCCGATTACTTGTCGAATGTGACAGGTGATCCTCTGCCTGAGCGTTACACTGTAACCTATGAAAAAATTCAGGATTTGCGTTATGGCGAAAATCCCCATCAACAGGCGGCATTTTATCGTGAGCCTTTGGCGGCCAAGGGTACACTAACAACAGCGAAGCAACTTCACGGTAAAGAGTTGTCTTACAATAATATCAATGATGCGAATGCAGCTCTGCAAATCGTCAAAGAATTCAGCGAGCCGACAGTAGTTGCAGTTAAGCATATGAATCCTTGCGGTGTGGGAATTGGCGGCAGTATTTATGAAGCGTACAGCAAAGCTTACGCAGCTGATCCAACCTCGATTTTTGGCGGCATTGTCGCGGCTAACCGGATTATTGACGGCGATACAGCAAATAAGCTGAGTGAAATCTTTTTGGAAATTGTATTGGCACCGGGCTTCACGAAAGAAGCATTGGAGATTTTAACGAAAAAGAAAAATATCCGTTTGCTTGATCTGGGTGAGCTTTCCCCATCTGAGGCGAAGAGCCGTTTCGTCGTGACTTCCATTGAAGGCGGCATGGTTGTTCAGCAAAATGACGTTCATGCTGTGGACCCGGATGCACTTACGGTTGTAACAGAGCGTACGCCATCCGAGGAGGAACTGAAACAACTTTTGTTTAGCTGGAAAGTGGTTAAACATGTGAAATCCAACGCTATCGTACTGGCGGCAGATAATATGACCATTGGCGTAGGCGCAGGACAAATGAACCGTGTCGGAGCAGCCAAGATTGCGATCGAGCAGGCCGGTGACAAAGCAAAAGGTGCCGTATTGGCATCGGATGCATTTTTCCCGATGGGCGATACGCTGGAGTTGGCAGCTAAAGCAGGCATTACAGCAGTCATTCAGCCGGGCGGTTCCATTAAAGATGAGGAATCTATCAAGGTTGCTAACGAATATGGCATTGCTATGGTCTTTACAGGCGTACGTCATTTCAAGCACTAAGTTGTGTGAGTTGTGGATGCAGCACACCTGAACGATCATAATGGGGCGGGAGGAATCACCTGAATGGATATTTTGGTTATCGGAGGGGGCGGCCGCGAACATGCAATTGTGTGGGCGCTGAAGAAAAGCCCCAAGGCCGGACAAATCTATTGTGCGCCAGGTAATGCTGGCATCGGACAATTAGCGGAGTGTGTGCCGATTCCGGTGAGTGACTTTGACGCACTGACAGAACTGGCGGAATCCAAAAAAGTCGGACTTGTCGTGGTAGGTCCCGATGATCCGTTGGCAGACGGCATTGTGGATGCCTTTGAAGCGAAGGGCATTCCAGTATTCGGACCGCGTAAAAATGCGGCGGAAATTGAAGGCAGTAAAATCTTCATGAAGGATTTGCTACACAAATATCAAATTCCGACAGCAACTTACCGCAAGTTTTATACCTATGAGGAGGCACATGCCTACTTGAAGGAACAGCCTATTCCGGTGGTCATTAAGGCCGACGGATTGGCAGCAGGCAAAGGCGTGACAGTTGCTTACTCGATGGAGGAAGCGGAAAAGGCGCTGTCCGATATTATGGTAGCGAAGGTTTTTGGAGAAGCGGGTGCACAGGTCGTGATTGAGGAGTTCCTTGCTGGACAGGAAATGTCGATTCTCTCCTTTGTGGATGGTGAAACGGTTCGTCCAATGGCAGCGGCCCAAGATCACAAACCGGTTTTTGATGGTGACAAAGGACCGAACACAGGTGGCATGGGAACGTATTCTCCGTTGCCTCACATAGCCAATTCCATTATTGAGGAAGCCATTGAGACGATTATTAAGCCGACGGCCAAGGCTATGGTTGCTGAAGGACGCCCGTTCCGTGGTGTTTTATTTGCTGGACTGATGATTTCGCCGGACGGCAAGCCGAAGACCATTGAGTTTAATGCACGTTTTGGTGATCCAGAAACACAAGTTGTATTGCCTCGTCTAAAATCCGACCTGCTCGATATTTTTCTCGCTGCTGTGAACGGCACACTGGATCAGGTGGAGATCGAGTGGAAGGATGAAGCTGCGGTCTGTGTGGTGCTGGCATCCGGGGGTTATCCTGCAGCCTACGCCAAAGGGATACCTATCCAAGGATTGGATCAGGCAGATGAAGCCATCGTATTCCATGCCGGCACAGATATCAACGAACAGGGTGAGTGGGTAACGAACGGCGGACGCGTATTAGGTGTGGTTGGTTTGGGACGTGACATTGCCGAGGCACGGGACAAAGCTTACGAACAGGCGGCTCGTATTACCTTTGAAGGCAAGCACAACCGTACAGATATTGCGGCAAAAGCGTTGCTATAACAGCAATATATAGGATAAGAGGACCTCTGCGGAGGTTCTCTTTTTTCGTTTGACAAAAGTATACTTATCCTATAGGATTAAAAATACAAAACTGACTGACTGATCAATCGGGAGGAGAAAACCCATGCAGCCACGCAAGGCGAAGCAATCCAAAACCCTTTCGAATGACTCACCTGTTGATCACGGGGGAGAAGAAACAGACCGCAGGACTCAGCTTCTTCACATTGCGTTAAAGCGGTTTGCTGAGCAGGGTTACCACCAAACGAAGATTTCAGATATTGTGGTGGAGGCAGGAGTAGCTCAAGGCACATTTTATTGGCATTTTAAAAGTAAAGAGGCTCTGGCGCTGGAGATTATCGCTACAGGCCGTGAACAGCTTTTGTCAGCGATCGGGCAGGGGTATCGCCGTGATGCAGGAACGCTGGCTGATATGGTCAAGGCATCGGAAGCGCTGTTTGTCCGGCTATTTCATTTTGCATTGGAGAACCGTTATCTGATGGGTTTGCTGCTGATCGGCAGTGGTGTCGATGAACCCGTGCGGCAGAGTATCCGTGAGACCAGGACTGCAATGGAGCTTGCATTCCGGCGCAATATGGAGAGAGCGATCGAGCTGAACATGTTGCCTGCCGAATTAGATGTCGAATTAAGGGCTGCACTACTCATGAGCATGATCGAAGGGATCATTATACGCTGGTTATTCGGTTCAGAGGGAACACATGACCACATCAAGCAGGTATCCGCTACAAGATTGGCAGAAGAGGCTGCTAATTTTGAATTTTACGGACTATTAGGTCAAAGCTAGACGGTCAACATCGCATGAATGAGTAGTGGGCAACAAATAATATAGCCAAATTACACATACAAACTTAAACATTTACATCTAGACAGGAGAGAACGATACATGAAAAAACGTAAAAAAGGATTCTTGGTGACCACACTCATGGCTCTGGCATTGTTCAGCCTTGTGCTGAGCGCTTGCGGTACCAAACAGGAAGCTTCCAATGCCGGAACTGGAACGGGCAGCAATAATGAAGCAGCCGCCAATCAGCTCGAAGCCATCAAGAAGGCCGGTGTAATGAAGGTAGGCATGATGGGCACTTACCCACCGTACAATTTCTTGAACGACAACAAGGAGTTGGACGGGTTTGATGTGGATATTGCCAAAGAGTTGGCGAAACGGATTGGAGTAAAAGCGGAATTCACGGCCCAAGAATTTTCGGGATTGATTCCAAGTCTGCAAAAGAAAAAATTCGATGCAGTGGTTAGCCAGGTTGCGATTACAGAGGATCGCAAGAAGGCCATTGACTTCACAGATCCGTATATCACCAATAATGTGAATATTATCGTGAATAGCAAAACAAATGACATTACGAAGTTGGAAGACTTTAAAGGCAAAACCATTGGTGTCGGCTTGGGGACAAATGATGAATCTTATCTGCGCAACGAAGTGCTGCCAAAGGTAGGCGATTTTGAGATCAAAACATATGATGATGTCATTACTTCATTGAAGGATCTAAACTCTGGTCGTATTGATGCAACAATTAACAATCTATATGCTCTCAAACCCATTATCGACAAAAACGGGTTCCAAATTAAAGCCGTAGGCGAGCCGATTAAATCAGACCTAGCAGCTGTAGCCATTAACCAGAAAACTCCTGAGCTCAAGGAAGCCTTGAACAAGGCTCTGAAGGAAATGAAGGAAGACGGCACTTACAAAACAATTTTCAAAAAATGGTTTGGCGAGGAGCCAAAAGAATAACGTAAGCCTGTTACAGGCGTCTGGCTCCAGTCTTGGCTTTTATGCTGACATGGGGCCACTCGTCTGAAAGAAGGGAATATAATCGATGCTAGAATTAATGTGGGAGAACGTCCCTTTTTTATTGAAGGGCGCTTATTATACGCTGTATATAACGATTGTTTCTATGCTGTTTGGTTTAATTATTGGTTTGATTGTTGCTGTAGCGCGCTTGAAGGGGAATCGACCTGTTCGGTGGCTGGCTCGTATGTATGTATCGATCATCCGGGGAACGCCGGTTTTGGTGCAGATTGCGGTCATTTATTATGGTCTGGATGATTACGGAATATCTTTCGGATCGTTAACGGCTGCTTGTCTCGCGCTTAGTATTAATACAGGGGCGTACTTATCGGAGACGTTCCGTGGAGCTATTTTAGCCGTACCACAGGGACAGACCGAGGCTGCTTATGCGACGGGAATGTCGCCTGGTCAAACGATGTGGCGTATCATTCTTCCACAGGCGTTGCGCATTGCAATTGCACCGATGGGGAA
Organism: Paenibacillus sp. ALE2; assembly: GCF_054113385.1. NCBI lineage: Bacteria > Bacillati > Bacillota > Bacilli > Caryophanales > Paenibacillaceae > Paenibacillus > Paenibacillus sp. ALE2. Next base: position 635,618 of record NZ_CM134213.1, on the reverse strand, counting down.
TACGTTCGTGGGTATGCTTAAAGAAACGTCGCTTGTGTCGGTTATCGGGGTTAGTGAATTGATGCGACAGGCACAGCTTTTACAGGCGCAGTATTTGCGCTACATGCCGTTTCTGCTCGAAATTGCCCTGATGTACTGGATTATGAGCATTGGATTCTCCGCTATACTGGAGCGGGTGGAAAAGCGTCTGGCTCGAGCTTATTAAGGTGGAGATGATAGATGATGATAACAACAAACGGATTAGGTAAACGATTCGGACAGGTTGAGGTTCTGAAAAGCATTGATTTTCAGGTTGCCGCTCGTGAAATCGTCGTATTGCTCGGTCCCAGCGGTTCAGGTAAAAGTACCCTGCTGCGTTGCCTGAACGGACTGGAAGAGTTGTCTTCTGGCAAGTTTGAGGTGAACGGGATTGAGGTTGATGCTATGGCTCCTGTTCGTGCCCGCCAAGCAGCCATTCGTGATATTCGCAAGCAGACGGGGATGGTGTTCCAGCAATTCAATCTGTATCCGCACAAAACAGCTATCGGCAATGTCATTGAAGGACTGCTGACAGTTAAGAAAATGCCGCGCGACAAGGCTATGTCTATCGGACAACAGCTGCTGAAGCGGGTGGGGTTACTGGATAAGCAGGATGTACATCCATCTCGTCTGTCCGGTGGACAGCAGCAACGGGTAGCTATTGCACGTGCACTGGCGATGGACCCGGCGATCATGCTGTTCGATGAGCCGACATCGGCGCTTGATCCCGAACTCGTGGGTGAGGTGCTGGGGGTTATGCGGGAGTTGGCTCAAGACGGAATGACGATGGTCGTCGTGACGCATGAGATGAAATTTGCCCGCGAGGTGGCAGACAAGGTTGTATTTATGGCGGACGGTATCATTGTGGAAGAAGCTGCACCACAGGCGTTTTTTGATGCTCCCCAGCATGAGAGGACACAAAAGTTTTTGCGTCAAATTAGCGAGTTTTAAGTTAGAGGATGAATCATAGATTATTAAGATGGAAAGAAGGCAATTGATTATGAAAGTATCTACTACTTGGCACGGCAAACGCGCATTTACATCGGAAGGACCATCCGGTTATTCCGTAGGGATGGATGCTACGGCGGCTTATGGCGGCGATGGTAAAGGGATGACACCGATGGAACTGCTGCTTGCAGGTCTGGCGGGATGTATCGGTATTGATATTACGATGATTTTGGATCGTTTTTTGTCAGACATTCAGCGAATTGATATTGATGCAGAAGGTACGCGCAAGGAGCAAATGCCAACAGGATTTACAGCGATTGATCTGACGTTTCACGTAGATGGAGATATTCCAGATTACCGCGTATGGAAAGCGATTCAGATGGGGAAGGAAAAATATTGTGCAGTATCCGATTCCTTAAAAGCGGAAATTCGGATGCACCTCATTTTGAATGGAACAGAAGTACCCTATCCAGCGTAAGCGTTAAGGGTGAAGAGAGCCAGCTTGTGTCATATATAGGCTGACTCTCTTTTTTTATGTTGTCTGACAATATGACGCATAATGAAATCTTGTGTGTGGAATGCATATCGAAGTTACTGTACGATGAATCGTTTAGAAAAGAAACCAATCAGCGGATCGGTGTACAGGTTTCCTTATCCGCTGCTTTTTTGTTTGCGTTCCCGCAGCAAGAGATACAGGAAATAGGGCGCGCCAATTACGGCTGTCACGATGCCGGCGGGGATTTCGAGCGGCGGCTTCAGTCCCCGTCCGAGCGCATCGGCAAGGACGAGGATCAGGGCACCGATCATGGCTGCGCCGGGCAATAGATAGCGGTGGCGATTACCAAACAATCGCCGTGCCAGATGTGGTGCTAGCAGCCCTATAAAGCCGATGGAGCCGATGGCAGCGACACAGGCAGCAGCTAAGGCCACAGATACGGCCAGCAGTCCTGTGCGCATACGCTTCACGCTAAGTCCCAAACCAGCGGAGCTTTCCTCATCCAGACTCATAATATCCAGCTTGCGTTGTAGCGTATAGGCGAGCGGCAGCAATACAATTAACCATGGCAAAAGCCCATATACTTCATCCCAGCCTTTGCCCCACAAGCTTCCAGCTAGCCAAGTCAGCGTATCGCTGGCTTCGAGTGGATATTTGACCAGAATATAATCGGTCGCAGCCTGGAAGATAGCACCTACCGCCAGCCCGGTTAAGGCTAGCATATTAGGACGCATGCCTCCCCTCATCGAAAGCTGTACGAGCAGTAGTGCAGCTAACCCGGCACCGACAAAGGCAGCGACAGGCAGCAGCGCCACTGGGGATGAGGGGAGCAGCACGATGACGAGAACCGCAGCAAAGCCGGCTCCCTTGGATACACCCACCACATCCGGTGAAGCCAGGGGGTTGCGAATCATGCCTTGCAGTAGTACGCCGGCTACAGCAAGACCAGCACCGGCCATGATGGCCAGCAGGTCACGAGGCAATCGATAATGGTGAACGATGAACCAGGAAGAGGCATTTCGGTTAGTCAGCGCCGTGATCAGCTCAGCGGGCGTAATGTAGGTGCTGCCCACGCCGATAGCTATAAAGGAAACACCCAGCATGAGCACGAGTAAAATCCACAGCTTTTTCATCGTGAAGCCCTCCCGTTCTTGTGCGCCAGATATAAAAAGAAGGGCGCACCCACCAGCGCGGTTACAATACCAACGGGCGATTCATAAGGAAAGGCAATAAATCGTCCAAGCACGTCCGCATATGTCAGCAGCAGAGCTCCGCAGATTGCAGACAGGGGGATGACCCGTTTGTAATTGTCGCCTGTAAATACCTTAATGATATTCGGCACCATCAGACCCACAAAGCCGATGGCCCCGGCTACCGCTACAGCAGAGCCTGCCAGCATAATAACTGAAACCGAGGCCAGCAAGCGGACAAGACGTACGTTTTGCCCCAGTCCCTGTGCGACCTCTGTACCGAGGCTAAGCACAGATAGCGAAGGGGCTAGCGCTAATGCAAGGATCAAACCGACGGCGAACCACGGCAGCACCAGACGCGTGTCGGCCCAAGTAGACCCGTCGATGGCGCCAGCGAGCCAATACAGTACATCGGATATTTGCTCGTTGAACACGAGCAGTCCCTGAGTGACTGAGGCCAGCAGCAGATGTACAGCCATCCCGGCAAGGGCCAGCTTGACTGGCGTCATGCCCGCTGTCCCGGCCAACGCATATACGAAGGAACCGCCTGCGATCGCTCCGGCAAAAGCAAAATAAATGCTGCCGGATGACCCGATATTGGGCAGCAGCACGACCGACAGGACGACAGCCAGCGAAGCGCCAGAGCTGACCCCAAATACCTGTGGCGAAGCCAGCGGGTTGCGTGTGATGGCCTGCATCAGCGCTCCGGCCACGGCAAGCCCGGCGCCGACGATCAGACCAATGACGGCACGTGGCAGGCGTATCGTCAAGATAATGAGCTGATCCTTGGACGGATGCTCGGTGAATAGTGCAGTCAGCATGGTGGGGATGTCCATCCTGACTGGGCCAATCGCCACGCTCAGCAATAGTCCAGCCAGCAGCGCGAATAGAAGTGCAAAGAAGACCGGCTTATTTAGCCGGTCGCGTAAGGCTTGTCCGATCAACGGGAGCCGTCTCCTTTAGTTTGCGCGGGATACAGAAGCGAAATCGCTTGCTCCAGTATTTTCTCGGCAGAGCCGAGTCCACGGTACCGGGTCCACAGTGCCCGGTTTACTTCGTAAACTTCCCCTTTTTTCACGGCCGTAATGTTTTGCCATAACGGATTTTGCTTCCATTCTGCAAGCAGCTTCTCATCGGCTTCCACTAAGAAGATCACGTCCGGATCAGCTTGTGCAATCTGCTCCAGTGTCAGCTTGACTGTAGGCTCGCTTGTATTTTGAAGGGCATTGTGGATGCCTGCTTGCTCCAGCAGTTGTCCATCAAAAGATGAAGCGCCGTGAGCCGATAGTGAATCAGAACGAAATACCCCAAGCAATACGCTACGTGACTCACCAGCTTGGATGCCTTCTTTCAACTTTGCCATTGTGGCTTTATGTGCTGCGAGAATTTGCTCACCCTTTTCCTTCTCACCCAACGCGTCGGCGATAACGCCGAAGGATGCCAGGTTTTGCTCATAAGAGGAATTGCGGCTCTTTAGAACAATGGTAGGAGCAATCTCACTTAGTTCTTTGTAAATGCTCTTATGACGGTTCAGATCAGCAATAATCAAATCGGGCTTCAAAGAGCTGATCGTTTCCAGGTTCGGCTGTTTGCGTGTGCCGACAGGTGTAAAGTCGATTCTTTTGCCAAGCAGCCCATCGATATCATCATCATTTTCCTGAGCTATGCCGACAGGCATCACGCCCAGTTGGGTAGCAGCATCGACAAAAGAGAATTCCAACGTCACGATTCTTTTGGGTTTGCCTGTAACTTTGGTTTCTCCCATCTCATGTTTGATCGTTCGAGTGTCGCCTGTGGTTTGAGGTGCTGCTGCGTTATTATTTTGTGATTGGCCTCCACATCCCGCCATAACGGCTGTCAGTAGTACCAGAATCGCTGCAAGCAGCACGCCTGTGCGTAGTGGCTGTTTCGGTGTTGCCATATGTTGTCCCCCGTTCCAAATATGCTTACCAGAGAAACTGATAATCATTATCAATTAACTAACTGTTGACCATTCTAGCAACCGGGAAAGGGGACGTAAATAATGTGATCATTTAAACCGTTTTAGCCTATTATGAGAATTAAGTTCATTAAAATCACAAGCGAGATGAGAGGATGGAAGAGACCAGACGTATGAATTGGTGGTTTATGCATTTTCCTGCCGTCTGCGATAGATACGCTCCGGTCTGCCGACAGTTCCGTATACCTGATCGTGGTGAGCATCGCCACTTTCCACTAAATATTCCAGATACCTTCTGGCGGTAGATCGGCTCATACCTAGCTCAATTCCCACTGTACCCGTAGTTACCTCACCTCGTCGGTTCAGGAGATCAAGCACCTTTTCGCAAGTGACTTTATCAATGCCTTTGGCCCATAGCTCTCCTACTCCGTTACCCGTCATCCGACCCGTGCCCGCGCTTTGAAGCAGACGGTCAATTTCCGATTGCTCCACCGTAGAGTGTTCTTCTTGCCATGTTGTGACTTGGCGGCGGAAACGAGCATATTCCTCTAAGGTCGCCCGCAATCTCTCGAATACAAGCGGCTTTACGATAAAATCAAATACGCCTGCTCGAACCGCTTGTACCACAGTTTCAGCTTCTTTGGCGGCAGTCAGCATAATGACATCTGTAGCTGGATAGTGTTGCTTGATGAACGATAGTAGGGTTAGACCATTCGTATCGGGAAAATAAACATCCAGCACGGCTAAAGAAGGACGCAGAACATCTAGTTGAAGCTTTGCCTCAAATTCGTTCGTTGCTATTGCACATACGGTGAATCCATCCACCTTTTCAATAAATCGTCGGTTAATCTCCGCAATTCGCGGATCATCTTCAATAATAAGAACCTCAATGTCCGATAAAACCCGCTCATTCATGGCCGTGACCTCCTTTTACATCATGATTCGTGTCTGTTCTAATTAAAGGAATGTATACTTCAAAAATGCTACCTCCACCAGGCCGTTCATGTACTTTTATGGAGCCACTCATTCGTTCGGTGTACTCCTGCACGAGAGCAAGGCCATATCCGTGTCCTGCCTCTACTTTAGTTGATGCTCCCTTAACGAACAGTTTTTCCTGGATATCCTCCGAAATACCCGATCCATTATCCATAACTTCGACGACGATGGCTTCAGTCATTTCTTCAAGCCGGAACCAGACCTGTCCGTCAGGTATAGAGCCTATTGCAACTGCTTCCATAGCATTGTCCAGCAGGTTTCCGGCAATGGTAGCAAGAAGCGACCACTCCAACGCAGGAGACGGGGTTGAAAATGCTCCTTTTATATATGAATGGAGTACAATCCCTTTTTCCAACGCCTGTTTTTTCTTGCTGATCAGCAGGCTGGCGATGATTGAATCGGGTGAAAGAGAAGACGAAACGGAACTATGTACACGATACTCTTCCGATTCCTGAGTAATAAAGTCCACTGCTTCGTCATAACACTCCAACTGAATCAGGCCGGATATGAGATATAGCCGATTGGTATATTCATGTGTTTGTGATCGTAACACGTCCGCATAATCCTTGACCTCTGTCAACTGCCGCGTCATGCGAAGCAGCTCTGTTTTGTCACGCAGGCTGGCAACGGTGCCTAGCATTCGTCCGAATCGATCCTTGATCGGTACACGGCTGACGACTACGACTCGTTGTTGGATCTCAATTTCCTCATTGAATACGTTTTGTTCCTGATCCGGCTTCATGCTAGGATTCTTTTCGATAAAATCTGTAGCAAGTACATCTGCCAGCTGATATGCCGCGCCCGCCAAGTGACGAAGCTCGCATCCATAAAGGCTAGTTTCCGGAGGAAGACCAAGCAAACGAACGGCTTGTGGATTGGCAAGTGTGACTTGTCCACTGCTATTAACCGCGATAATCCCTTCACCTATGGATTCGAGAATGGCTTGCTTTTCCTGATACAAACGTCCAATCTCCACTGGCTCCAGCCCATGCAGTTCGTGCCTTACCCGTCGTGCTATAACCAGACTTCCTAATATGCCGATCATTAGCGCGCCTACCATGAACCACAGCCATGTATATGTGTATGTACGAATATTTTGCGCCACATCTGTCATCAGGAAACCTACAGAAACGAGTCCGATAGCTCGGCCTTGTTCATCATAGACTGCGGTTTTGGCTCGCAGTGACGGTCCGAGAGAACCGGTGGATTCCGTAATAAAGGAATGTCCTTGCAGCACCTTATTATTCAGCGGGTCCATCATAGGCTGCCCGATGCGTTCCGGGTTAACATGCCATTGCCGAATGAGATGACGATCTGCAATCGTAATAAAATCAGCGCCGGTGCTGGCTTGGACAGGTTTCACTGCTTCGTTGATCCGAACACGTAATTGCGTCGTGTCGGTCTGTTCTAGAGCATCCCTGACCTGTGCATCTACCGCAAGCGTATTGGCCACAGTCAGTGCCCTTTTCCCAATCTCTTCGTACAAGGCGGAGGTAATCATGTAACGCAGGGATAATCCCAACAGCCCGGTAACGACTAGCACTAAAAGGGATATGAATACCATTAATTTTGTCTGAAAACGCACATGCCTTCACCGCCATTAAACAAAATATAGGAGCAGTTGATCAGCGGATAAACACCCCAATATGAATCATTTTACTGTATTCCAGAAACGGCCGCACTTTTAATCTATCGAAAGAATGGTCTATAATAGAAATAGTTACATAATACGAGGAGGAAAATATTATGATTATTATTCATGCAGATATGAAAGTTTTACCAGAAAAGAGAGAGACCTTTTTGCAACAAACCCAAGGGTTGATCAGCGCATCACAAGCTGAAGAAGGCAATGTACGCTATACGTTAATGCAGGATTTGAATGATCCCAACGCATTTACGATGGTTGAAGAGTGGAAGGATGCTACTGCTGTAGATTTCCATAACAAGTCTGCCCATTTCCAGGCATTTGTTGCTGCAGCTAAAGAATTGTTGGCTGCTCCGCTTGAAGTGAATGCTTTTCAGGATGCGACTAAACTGTAATCATCCCGTTGGATAATTTATAACTAGGAATAGGAGGAGATAGACATGGGGAATATTGCGGATACAGCTTTACTAAATAACGGAGTTCAGATGCCTTGGCTTGGTTTTGGTACATACAAGGCGGAAGGCAATGAGGTTTACGAAGCAGTCAAAACAGCTATTAAGGTCGGTTATCGTCACATTGATACCGCGGCGATCTACGGCAATGAGGAACTGGTCGGACAAGCCATTCGTGACAGTGGAGCGGACAGAGACAATCTGTTTGTGACCACTAAGCTATGGAATCAAGATCAGGGCTACGATTCAACACTGCGTGCTTTCGAGGAAAGCCGCAAGCGGTTGGGCCTGGATATCATTGATCTGTACCTTATCCATTGGCCTGGCAAGGACAAGTACAAGGAAACTTGGAAGGCGTTCGAACGGCTGTATGAAGAAGGAAGCGTACGCGCGATTGGAGTAAGCAACTTCCAAATTCACCATCTCGAAGACCTCCTGAAAGACAGTAATATTGTACCTGTCATTAATCAGGTAGAGCTTCACCCGCGTCTGACTCAGCAGGAGCTGCATCAATACTGCCGGGAACACCAGATCCAGCTTGAATCGTGGAGTCCTCTGATGAAGGGGAAACTGACGGAGCAGCCAGATATCGTTGAGATTGCCGCCAAATACGGCAAAACGACTTCTCAGGTTATTTTGCGTTGGCATCTGGATCGGGGAATTGTGACGATTCCCAAATCGGTTACCGCGCATCGTATCCGCGAAAATGCCGATTTGTTCGATTTTGAACTGACAACTGAGGATATTAACCGAATTAATGGTCTTCATCTGGATGAGCGTGTGGGTACTCATCCCGATAAGCTGTTGTTCTAATTGAATATGTAGATGTACAAAGAACCTCCCATTCTGCGTTTATCGTGGTTTGGGAGGTTCCTTGTTTATCCCTACTGATGATTTATTTTGCGATGCAGTAGGAAGGAGTAGAGTACAGGAATGACGACGGATATAAACAGCCCGGTGAGAAAAATGACGGTGCCCGCCACTCCATCGACCCATGCCGCTACCAAGCCCGAAGCACCACCGAGCATCATCATAGGTCCGCCCAAACGGTGCGTTTTACGCCATACCTCCGGATTGGACAGAGTCCATGGCGTGCGAATACCGAAGGTATAGTTTGGCTGTACCTGAGTCATATAATTACCCAGCACCAGCAGCATCAGACCCAGCACTCCATAAAGGATCGTAAGCATCTGTAGCCGATAATTCAGGTTATACAGCAGCATTCCCCAACCGGCTATAGCGAGAATGAGCGAAGTGCCTACACGCGTAACCTCATAGGCTTTAGTAAATTTCTTGAAATTTGCTCTGTTGGGGTCCATGTAGCGGGATAGCCGAAGGAGCAAAGGCACCAGCCCCAATAGCACCAGCATGAGAATAGAACTGTTTTTACTCATATACCCGTCTGCGGTATTGTCCATGCTAAAATGAGAGGCCAGCACATCGGGAAGCCGGTTATACAGTAGTAAAGCGCCTATAGCAGGTGATAAGGCAAGCAAAGTCGTCAAAACATCCGTCAAGCTCCAACGTGTTCGGAACTTCATTCAGACCCCTCCGTATCCTTAGTATCATTCGAAGTTGGTTTTACAGGGGCATCCGATTGGGCGATACTGAACATCCAGCCGATGACATCCGCCACAACTGTTGTATGCAAGGTGTAAATAATGCTTTGCCCCTGTCGCTCATCCAGCACAAGCCCCGCCTGCTTCAGCAAATTCAGATGGTGGGATATACTGGGCTTGCTGATTTGAAAATGCTCAGCGACGTCGCCCGCGCTCATGCTTTTCTCTTTCAAAAGCTGCAGTATTTTGCGCCGGGTCGGATCAGCCAAGGCTTTGAAGGCATCATTCAAAGTTTGCTCACTCCTTTAGATATTTAGATAATTCTCTAAATATCTAATCACATAGTAAAATAAAGCTATACTACATGTCAATGGAACAAGACATCATTTTAGAAAAAATTAACGAGGTCAATTATGTTTGTATAAAGCAGTGAAATGGGCTATAATCTAATTATACAAAAATAAGATTCTTAATTTAAAGTTAATTAGAGGAGGGAATAGATATGAAACACGTCTTTCGTGAAGGAAATGATCCGCAAGCTCCGGTTATTTTGCTGTTGCACGGTACCGGCGGGAATGAACAAGACTTGCTACCATTGGCTGATTTGGTTGCACCAGGCGCATCTGTGTTAGGTGTGAGAGGTAATGTGCTGGAAAATGGAATGCCGCGCTTCTTTCGCCGTTTGGCAGAAGGTGTGTTCGACATTGAGGATCTCGTATTTCGTACCAAAGAACTAAGCGAATTTGTTGATTCAGCTGCAGAGCAATATGATTTTGACCGTAACAACGTGGTGGCTCTGGGCTATTCCAATGGAGCCAACATAGCGGCCAGTATGCTCTTCCATGATGCAAAAGCGCTGCGTGGGGCCATTCTCCATCATGCTATGGTGCCATTACGAGGGCTGGAACTGCCGGACTTGAACGGTGTCCCTGTATTTCTGTCTTCCGGTGAAAATGACCCGATTGTTCCAGCGGCGGAATCTCAGGAGCTGCAAGCCCTGCTGGAAGGGGCCGGAGCACAGGTAGAAGCCTACTTGGAACGCAATGGTCATCAATTGACTCGCACTGAAGCCGAAGCCGCAGGCCGATGGTTTGGAAAGCATTTTAATGTATAAAATAACTCGATAACGATCAAGCTACGGTTTAGCGCTCTAGTGAGCGATTCTATGATTAGGAGGCGTCAAACCGATGGCAAAACCGGATAATCGAGCAGATAATGTGGAGCATTTGCAACAAAATATTCAGAATACATTGCAGAATCTTCATGAGGCTGAAGGATATCTAAACGAATTTTCCTCTGAAATCAGCAATGAGGAGCGTCAGCAGATCGAAGAAAAAAATAATCGTCGTAAACAAAGTATTAGATCATTTCGAGAAGAAGTGAAAGACGAAGCAGCACATTCGCAAGAGTAGTTAACATAGCGCGACCCAACTCCGAGTTTCAATTGGAGTTGGGTCGTTTTTTTATGCAGAAATCATCATATTCCCATCCAATTCATTTTCCCCCTATAATGCAATGAGATCTGTTTTACACAAAAACGAATTTTTTTTGAATAATATTGTTGTAAACTAATTTGTATTGATGTTAAATAATAAAAGAAAGCGCAATCATTTACGAATTAGGATTTCATCATGCGAAGGGGGAAGGATATGCTGCTGCGAAGAAAAAGCATGGCTTTGATGCTTATGGCGGTGGTTTTGATGGCTGGACTGCTGCAAGGTTGTTCTTTCAAGACTGATGAAAAGGATGGGCCGGGAACAGAACTTGTATTATGGACATTCAATGAACTGCATGAGAAGTTTTTTCTGCAAATGGCTGACCAATGGAACCAACAGCACCCTGATGAATTGATTAATTTGAAAGCGAATACATTTCCTTATGACAACCACCACAGCAAGCTCTCGATTGCGTTGCAATCAGGGGTGGGAGCGCCGGATATCGCGGATATTGAGGTCAACAAAATTGGTAATTTCCTCAAAGGAATACCGCAATTGGTCCCGCTCAATCCGGTGATTGACCCTGAGATCAATAACATTGTGCCTTCCAGAGTACAGATTTACGGCAAAGACGGTAAGTATTACGGCATTGACTTTCACGTTGGAGCCGAAGTGATGTATTACAATAAAGAGATTATGGATCAGGCGGGGGTAGACCCGGATTCCATCGTTACCTGGGCAGACTACGCTGCTGCTGGCAAGCAAGTGCTGGCCAAAACGGGCAAGCCGATGGCGACCTTGGAGACCAATGACCTGTGGAGCTACTGGCCGATGATCTCCCAGCAAAATTCAGATTTTTTGGATGACAAGGGCGAGTTGACGCTGGATAACGAAACCAATATTAAAACACTTGAGTTTCTCCAACAGATGATAAAAGACAAAATCGCTATTCCCGCACCGGGTGGCGGGCATCATATGGAGGAATACTACGGGTTTATGAACAAAGGCGGGGCCGCTTCAGTGTGGATGCCGATGTGGTATATGGGACGTTTTACGGATTACATGCCTGACTTGAAAGGAAAAGTCATCATTAGACCGATGCCGGCGTGGGAAAAAGGCGGCTATCGCTCAGCAGGTATGGGCGGAACCGGAACGGTAGTCACGAACCAATCGAAGCACCAGGATTTGGCGATGCGTTTTCTAGCCTTTGCCAAGCTGTCCAAGCAAGGGAATGTGGAGATTTGGAAGCAACTAGGGTTTGATCCCATCCGCAGTGAAGTGTGGACTATGCCGGAAGCCAAAGCCAAAAATAAATTTACGGATTATTTCGGAACGAATATTTTTGATACGCTGATCGAAGTAAAAGATGAAATTAATGCGGTGCATATTGGACCGAAAACGCCTGACATCGCCAGTGCTGTACGTAATAAAATACTTTATCGGACACTACAGAGTGGCGAAGATCCAGCCACGGTGCTGCATGAGCTAGCAGATGAACTGAGATAGACCCCAACAGGAAAGGGAGTGAGATTCATGGCAACGCCCGTTCATACGAACGCTAATGTACCGACAGGTCAGCCGCCAAAAACTCAGCGTCCGACCAGAAGCCAATGGAGCCGCTTTATTCATTCCAGTCGTACGGCACCGTATGTATTTGTCCTTCCATTTTTACTGTCCTTTGCGCTGTTTTTTGCGTATCCGGTCATCTCGACGGTCATTATGAGCTTTCAGGAAGTCTTGCCTGGGATAACAACTTATGTTGGCCTGGAAAATTATAAGGATTTAATGAATCCTACATTTGGAAAAGCAATTTTGAACAGCGTCCTGTACACGCTGCTTACACTGGTCGTGTTGATTCCTCTGCCACTGGTACTGGCGGTATTGCTAAATTCGCCTAAAATGCCGGGTAGAGGGCTGTTTCGCTCCGTAATGTTTATACCCGCACTGACCTCAGTGGTGGTAGCAGGAACAATCTTCCGACTCATGTTCGGGGAATTGGATGGTTCGCTGATGAACTCCCTGTTGGGGATATTCGGTCTTGAGCCTTACAAATGGCTAATGAATGCGAACACCGGCTTTTTAGCGTTGATCGTGTTGGCCTTATGGAGATGGCTGGGGGTAAACATGCTGTACTACATGTCGGGGTTACAGAACATTCCTCCCGAGTTGTATGAAGCTGCTCAGATCGATGGGGCCAGCCGCTTTGATTCATTTTGGCGGATTACGATTCCTATGCTAAAACCCGTGACAATCTACGTATTTACGATCAGTATTTATGCCGGATTGTCCATGTTCACCGAGAGCTATATGCTGTGGAACGGAAACAACTCTCCGAATGATATTGGATTGACGATCGTTGGCTATCTCTATCGCCAAGGTCTGGAACAGAACAGCATGGGCTTTGGAGCAGCGGTGGGGATTGTATTGCTCGTATTCACATTAGTACTGAACCTGATCCAGCTCAAATTTTTTGGCATGTTTCGGAAGGAGGATTAAGCGATGGCTCAGAAACAAAAAGGCCCGTTATCTGCATTTCTCGTTGTCCTGTTCATTCTGTTTGCCGGGTTCGCCCTGTTTCCGCTATTTGCCGTGACGCTTGCCTCATTCAAGCCATCAACGGAGTTGCTGCGCTACGGCTTGAATCTCAAGCTGGAGTGGGCCATCATGTCCTTAAAAAACTATGCGTTCATCTTTCAGGGGACGACGGATTATTTTCAATGGTACTGGAATAGTCTTGTCATTACCGTCTTGTTTACGGTGTTATGTCTGATATTGTCGGCGATGGTCGGGTATGGCCTGGAGATGTATCGTTTTAGACTGAAAAATGTGATTTTTACACTGGTGCTGGTCGTGATGATGATCCCGGTAGAAATTATTATGCTGCCACTTTACAAACTCATGATCGGTATGAAGCTGATCAATACGGTATGGGGTGTGATTTTGCCATTTGTCGTCGCACCGATTCCGATCTTTTTCTTCCGTCAATATTTAAGCGGAGTACCCAAGGACTTTATGGATGCTGCACGGGTTGACGGCTGTTCAGAGTATGGTATTTTTGTGCGGATTATGATGCCTCTGATGGCACCTGCCTTTGCGGCAATGGCTATTTTACAAGCTATGAACAGTTGGAATAACTTCCTGTGGCCGATGATCGTATTGCGTACTAACGACATGCTGACACTGCCAATCGGTCTGTCCAGTCTGCTGACGCCATATGGCAACAATTATGATGTGTTGATTGCCGGTTCAGTCCTGGCTATTTTGCCGATTCTCGTCGTGTTTCTGTTCTTCCAGCGTTACTTTATTGAAGGGATGACTGCAGGCGGGGTGAAAGGATAATCATTGCGGTGCTGAATGAGTCGACTGAAGACAAGAAATGTATAGAGTCAGGAAAGGCGGGTCGGGCATTGTCTCGGCCTGTTTTTTTATGAACTCAATGATTTTCATTCTCATTTTCATGACTATCAACTGCACAAGCTATAGGTAAACGTGGTATGATGTTTGAAAGATTTCAAATACAGCACTTTGCATAATTCGATTCCTAACGCTCAAAAGTTTAATATATAGACGAACTAAACCGATTCGATCTATATATTACTGATTTGAAATCGCTCTTGGGATTTATGCAAAATGCTCAATACAGAAATATTCAGGCGGAGCGTGGAGAACCTATGGAACCAACAGAAACCCAGAAAACTGAGCCGGCCACAGCGTCAACCGTTGGCATGGAGGATATTGTACGGGCGCATCATATGCTGCGTGAGGTGATTGTTCGTACACCTTTACAGAGGGATGCCGTCCTATCGGCCAAATATAACTGTAATGTGTATCTGAAACGAGAGGATCTCCAAGTTGTGCGGTCCTTTAAAATCCGTGGAGCTTACAACATGATCCGCAGCCTAACTCCTGAGCAAATGGAAAAAGGGATCGTGTGCGCGAGTGCGGGTAATCATGCGCAAGGTGTGGCTTTTTCATGTAACGCGCTTGGCATCCACGGTAAAATATTTATGCCGAGCACAACGCCCAATCAGAAGGTGAAGCAGGTACGTCGCTTTGGCGGAGACAGTGTAGAGGTCATTTTGACCGGAGATACGTTTGACGATGCTTATGACGAGGCCATGAAGGTATGCAGCGAACAGGAAATGACCTTTATCCATCCGTTCGATCAACCGAAAATTATTGCAGGCAATGGCACGATTGCGATGGAAGTGATGGAGAGCCTGGATACACCTGCGGACTATATGTTCGTGACGATTGGCGGCGGCGGTTTGGCGGCAGGCGTAGGCACATATGTTAAAACTGTGAATCCGACCACCAAAGTAATCGGTGTAGAACCCCTGGGCGCAGCATCGATGACGGAAGCGATGCGTTTGAACAAGGTCGTTACACTGGAGCACATAGACAAGTTTGTTGACGGGGCTGCGGTGAAGCGAGTGGGTCAGTTAACATATGACATTTGTAAACATACCTTGGATGATATTGTGAAGGTACCGGAAGGCAAGGCATGTACAGCGATTCTGGCGCTGTATAATGAAAATGCGATTGTTGTGGAGCCCGCGGGTTCGCTGCCTGTAGCAGCACTTGATCTGTATCGTGAGCAGATTCAAGGCAAAACAGTAGTCTGTATCGTTAGTGGTGGCAATAACGACATTGATCGTATGCAGGAGATTAAGGAACGCTCCCTGATTTATGAAGGACTAAAACATTATTTCATGGTTAATTTCCCGCAAAGAGCAGGGGCACTGCGTGAGTTTCTTCAAGATGTACTTGGACCAGACGATGACATCACAAGGTTTGAGTATACGAAAAAGAATGATAAGGAAAACGGCCCGGCGCTGGTCGGCATTGAGTTGTTCCACAAGGAGGACTATCTTCCTTTAATTGAACGGATGAATCGCAAAGGGATTCAATATACGGAATTGAATAAGAATGAGAATCTGTTTAATATGCTAATCTAACAAAGAGCCTACGGGCTCTTTTTTTTGTATGTGCAATGTTATTGTAAAAAGAAAATAAACCATTAGACTGGGAACGGCATTAAGCTACCGGGCAGGATAGCTGGTTCGCGAAAAATAATGATGACTACTGTTAGGTGCAATAAGGTACGCCTATTTTTAATCTAGGGTAAGGAAAACTACTGTATTACATTTTTGCTTTTAAAATCATGGAATTTTCGTGAAAATAAAAGTATTTTCCTCTTAATTCACTTCATCCCCCTTTAATCATCCATGTAAAAAAGTGTTTTATTTATATAAGCTTATACGGAAGCGAAAGCTTTTTTAAGCGGCAAAAAATAAATAAAGGAGATTTTTTTCGTGAACTTAAACACTGCTCTTATAAGAAAAGGCGGTGCAAATGTGTCGTCTTCCAAACGTCTCCCGTGGGTCGGGTTGCTGGCTTTAGCCATGGCGGGATTCATCTGCATTCTTACGGAAAGCCTGCCTGCTGGATTACTGCCGCAAATTGCACAGGATCTAGGGGTCACAGAAGCTCTTGCCGGACAATTGGTTACTCTCTATGCGGTTGGATCTCTTCTGGCCGCCATTCCTTTGACAACGGCTACCCGTGGGTGGAGGCGCCGACCGCTTCTGCTGCTGTGCATCATCGGCTTTCTTGTATTTAACACCATCACCGCGTTATCTTCCGTTTATGAGCTGACGCTTGTCGCGCGTTTCTTCGCAGGTGTCTCAGCAGGTGTTCTGTGGGGGATGACGGCCGGTTATGCGCGGCGCATGGTGCCTGATTCGCTGAAAGGAAGAGCGATGGCCGTAGCCATGGTCGGCACCCCGCTGGCATTGGCGCTGGGCGTTCCGCTTGGTACTTTTTTCGGAACATATACTGGGTGGCGTCTCATTTTCGGAGCTGTATCATTACTGGCTGCAGCCCTTATTGGCTGGGTGCTCTGGAAGGTGCCGGATTATGCAGGTGAGCCTGCCGGTGATCAACTCCCTTTTCACAAGGTTTTCCTGATTCCCGGTGTACGGACGATTCTGTTTGTCGTTTTGGCATGGGTACTAGCTCATAATATTTTGTACACTTATATTGCACCGTATCTTGCGGAAACCGCGTTTGCTCAGCGAGTGGATTTGGTTCTTCTTATTTTCGGAATTACCTCGGTAGTCGGCATTTGGGTGATAGGCATGCTGATTGACCGTTTTCTAAGAATGCTGGTTTTAATCAGCATCACAGGATTTGCTTTGGCTTCTGTAGCCTTGGGAATAGGAATAAATCAACCTGAAATCATCATTCTTGGTGTTACGGCGTGGGGGCTTACGTTTGGCGGGGCAGCCACTTTACTACAAACAGCAATAGCACAAGCTGGGGGAAAAAGCGCAGATATAGCCCAATCGATGCTGGTTACTGCATGGAATGTGGCAATCGGCGGAGGAGGCATTATCGGCGGGCTTCTTCTCGAACTGCTTGGAGCCGGATTTCTTCCGAGCTCATTAATCATCCTACTGCTTCCCTCTTTGCTTGCAGTTTGGCTAGCTAAAAAGCATGGCTTTCCTTCCTAAAGAAATCCATGAGTATGTGTAACATAAGCAAAAAAATGAATCCGCTGCATGGCGGATTCATTTTTTTGGGATTAGAGAATTACATCTTATGCAAGCAAATTCGTTTCTCCAATGAAATTTTTATAAGCGATCGGTGAAGACATTACGATCAGAGTCGTATAGGTTCCGTATTGATCGCACCGGTTTTCAAACTCTTCCAGCTCCTGGGTTGTTTCCGTAAGGACCTTCAATAAATAATTATGCTCTCCGCTTATCCGGTAACATTCCGTTACCTCCGGTGATGAACGACAAAAATCAAGGAAAGGATAGCAATTCCGGGTCCGAACAAGCATATAGGCTGTGCATTGCTTACCCACTTTTTGCGAAGAAATGACGGTTCGATATTCCTCGATAACCCCCTTTTCTTCCATGCGTTTTACACGTTCCGTTACGGCTGGCTGAGACAGTCCCACCAGCTTTCCTAAATCTGTCATTGATAATCTTGCCTGGTTCTGCAAATGGAGCAGGATGTTTTTATCGATTTCGTCCAAAAAAATCGACTCCTTTGTTTTAAAAGTTATTTCTTTCAAATACCTTTAGAATCCTCGAAAATTTCTTTATTTAACTTGTTTGTTTTATGCAAGACGAAAGAAATTATTTATATAATAAACACACTTGCTATAAATAATCAAGTAAATTACAGCAGGAGAGGATGAGAAGCATGAGAAAAATAGATCTGGAATTGCTGCATAAAAGCGTCAATGAGGTAATTGACCACACACTTGAGGAAAAAAGGATTGTGGGTACCGTTGTCCAAATTGCATTAGGCGGAAACCTTGTTTACAACAAACCTGCTGGTTGGGCCGACCGTGAGCAGAAACGACCGATGCAGGAGAATGCTTTGTTTAGATATGCTTCGGTAACCAAGCCGATCGTGTCAACGGCAGCCTTAGTATTAATTTCGCAAGGGAGATTGCAGTTAAACGATCTGGTTGAAAAATGGTTGCCCGCCTTTCGTCCCAAACTGCCAAACGGAAAATATGCCTCCATGACCGTTCACCATCTGATGACCCATACCGCCGGCTTAACCTACCGTTTCTTCCAGGAAGAAAAGGGAACTTATGAGCTTGCCGGGGTATCGGACGGCATGGATCTGGCGGGAATTACACTTGAAGAGAATCTGCAAAGACTCGCTTCTGTCCCACTTCTATATGAGCCGGGGAAAATGTGGAGGTATTCCATAGCAACAGACGTGCTCGGACTGGTCATCGAAAAGGTAACTGGAATGCCGCTAAGTGAAGCTGTACGGTTGCTTGTAACTCATCCGCTTTCCATGATGGACACGGATTTCAAGGCCGTGGATACGGACAGATTGACCACGGCTTACGCAGACAGCGCTGGAGAGCCCCGGCGCTTGCAGGATTTTGATACCGTTCCTTTCGTGGAGGGGACGGCAGGATTCCTCCTTTCACCTAACAGATTTACCGATAAGACAGCTTATCCTTCCGGAGGAGCCGGCATGATTGGCAGCGCAGGAGACTTTCTTAAACTGCTGGAAGCTTTGCGGCTGGGAGGAAATCCGATTCTGCCTCAGGCTCTTGTCGCAGAAATGACAACCAATCAAATTGGTAACCTTGTGATGCCCTATTGGCCGGGTAGAGGCTTTGGACTTGGTTTCACGCTGCTTAAAGACCCAGCGGATGCCAATACACCGGAATCGCCGGGAACGTGGCGGATGGGCGGTACCTATGGTCACTCCTGGTTTGTTGATCCGAGTGAGGAGCTTAGTGTTGTAGCGTTCACCAATACAGCACTTGAAGGAATGTCAGGCAGGTTTACAACGGAGCTGTGCGAATCTGTCTACAAGGGTATTCGAGGAGTTAAGTAAAGAGTAAAAACGTTATCTTGAACAAATATTCGGAATCAACAATTCCAGTCTAGAACTATATTTTCTTCATACAGTTATGCGTAGTTTATGAATTTCTTTTTATTTGAAATAAAGCGTTTACAAAACTGAAGTTAATAGGTTAATATATGTGTAACTTCATAAGTGAAAACACTAACGTAATAGACGTATCACCAGATTTCTCAATATAAGATACTTATTCGGAGGTGCGAAAGAATGTTGAAAGCATGGAAAAAATCAGTACAGGGTAAATTCGCCCGAACAGCGTTTGCTGCCGTAACTTCGGCTGCTTTGTTGCTGTCCGTGGTGCCGTCTACATCAGCCGAGCATTGGGCGTTAACTGGTGATGTGGCAGTACATGATCCGTCCATCACAAAGGAAGGCAATGCATGGTATATTTTCTCGACAGGGCAGGGGATACAGGTTCAAAGATCAGATGACGGCCGTAATTTTTACAGATTGCCGCAAATATTCTTGTCGCCACCATCATGGTGGAAATCGTATGTACCTAAACAAACCCCAAATGATGTGTGGGCACCGGATGCTCAAAAGTACAATGGACGTGTGTGGGTGTACTATTCCATTTCTACTTTTGGGTCTCGTACTTCGGCCATTGGCTTGACTTCAGCAACGAGCATTGGCGCAGGAAGCTGGAGAGATGATGGACTGGTGCTGCGTACAACGGATTCTGACGATTATAATGCGATTGACCCGAATCTGGTCATTGACGCTTCCGGTAACCCGTGGCTTTCCTTCGGTTCATGGAATACGGGCTTGAAAGTGACTCGACTGGATAAAAATACGATGAAGCCTACGGGCCAGATTTATTCTATTGCTAGACGTACGGCTGGAGGTTTGGAAGCACCGCATGTTACATACCGCAATGGCTATTATTATCTGTTTGCTTCCATTGATAACTGCTGCAAAGGCGTAAATAGTAATTACAAAATCGTTTATGGTCGCTCCACCAGTATCACTGGGCCATATGTGGACAAGAGCGGAAAAAGCATGATGGACGGCGGTGGAACGATATTGGATGCGGGGAATGATCGCTGGAAGGGACCGGGCGGACAATCTGTCTACAACAACAGTGTGATTGCACGTCATGCCTATGATGCCACCGATGGCGGAAATCCAAAGCTGCTGATTAGTGATTTGAAATGGGATTCAGCAGGCTGGCCTACGTATTAAATAGCGGATTACTTGAAATTATTCACAGTGATCTCACATAAATCTAAAAACTGTTCCTCCTAATGGGGGAACAGTTTTTGGCTTGCAATGTCATAGAAACATGCTATTATGTATCAAGTTGATAATCATTATCATTATCATTATCATTATCATTATCATTATCATTGATGTTATCGTAATGAGAGCCATGGTGGCTTTCAGGTATGGAGGGAGTGACCTCACGGAATGCAGTCTAAAGAC
Source organism: Paenibacillus sp. ALE2 (assembly GCF_054113385.1). NCBI lineage: Bacteria > Bacillati > Bacillota > Bacilli > Caryophanales > Paenibacillaceae > Paenibacillus > Paenibacillus sp. ALE2. The sequence goes on along the minus strand of NZ_CM134213.1, from coordinate 615,108 downwards.
AGCATGGACAAACATACAGCTTCGACAGAGAGGACCGCTCCTGAAGTAGCCTCTGTAGCCCGTCCGGTGCTCCGAGCGGGTAGGACTCGACAGGCGTTGTTGTTTACAGCTTCTGCTGTATTGTTGGCCTTGGCCATATTCGTTGCCATTTCCTTTGGAGCCAAGGACCTGACCGTAAGCACGGTGTGGTCGGCAGTATTTCACTATGATCGTTCGCTGATGACACACAGGATCATTCATGAGCTGCGATTGCCGCGTGTGCTCGGTGCAGCTATCATTGGGGCTGCGCTGGCGGTTGCAGGCTCTCTGATACAAGGCATTACACGCAACCCGTTGGGGGATACAGGTGTGCTGGGCATTAACGCAGGAGCGATGTTTGTAGTTGCAGTGAGTTTTGCCTTTTTCCCCGATCTACCTTATGGGACGTTAATTATATTGTCGTTCCTGGGGGCACTGATGAGTACCTTACTGGTATTCGGGTTGGGAGCATCCGCGCCGGGAGGACTGACACCCATGAGACTAACGGTGTCTGGAGCTGTGACAGCAGCCTTGTTAGGTTCCATGACTTCGGGAATTGCGATTTATTTTGATCTAAGTCAGGATCTAGCCTTCTGGTATGCGGGTGGTGTAGCCGGAATCAAATGGTCGCAGCTTAAGATTTTTGCGCCGGTTTTGCTTATTGTGATCGCTTGGTCTATGGGGCTCGCACGCTCCATTTCATTGATTTCAATGGGCGATGAGGTAGCATTGAACCTGGGACTAAATCTCAGGCGTATCCGGCTGTTGGGGCTGCTGACGGTGGTGGTCCTGGCTGGGCTATCCGTATCGGCTGCCGGGGCCATCGGCTTTGTAGGCTTGGTCGTTCCACATATTGCTCGCAAGCTGATCGGTGTGGATTATCGCCAGATCGTACCATTGTCAGCATTATTGGGAGCCGTGCTGCTAGTTTTGGCTGATTTGGGAGCGAGAATGGCGAATCCACCGGAGGAGCTAGCTATTGGAATTATGGTGTCTTTTATCGGAGTACCTTTTTTCCTCTTTCTCGCCCGTAAGGAAAGGAGGGAATTATAGTGAGTCGCTCTCTAGGGACAGGAGATACAAGAACGACCAAGGCTTGGCTCGTTTGCTTAGTATTGGTGGGAATCAGCTTTGCTGTCCTTGTTCTAGGTTTGAATACCGGAACGATTCGTATTCCACCGCTACGCGTGCTGGATACACTGTTTGGCGGGGGAAGCGGACGTGATCATATGGTCCTGTTTGAATACCGTCTGCCGCGGATTGTTGTAACGGTGCTGGCTGGAGCGGGACTGGGTGTAGCCGGGGCAGTCATGCAGGGCTTATCGCGAAACGCACTCGCAGATCCGGGAGTGCTGGGCCTTCATGCGGGGGCTGCGTTGGGCCTGGTGATGTATGTTAGCTTTTTTCGCGATCTGGAAGGATCAGTAGCCTTGTTCATTCCCTTGTTTACCTTTGCAGGAGGTGTCGTTGCGGCGGTACTGATTGTTATGTTGTCCTATAGTGGCAGCAGAGGCATCGTGCCTGTGCGATTGATTCTGTCCGGTATCGGTGTAGCCTCAGGGCTCAGCGCCTTAACGCTGTATTGGTCGCTGCGGCTGGACGAGGATACGTACGCATTTACCGCACGTTGGTTGGCTGGCAGCGTATGGGGACGGGATTGGATACATGCAGTGGCTTTACTGCCATGGATTGTCATCGTATTGCCTTACGTTCTGTCTCAGACACGTAGCCTGAATAATCTGTCGCTGGGTGATGAGACCGCAGCTGGAATTGGTACAAGTGTAAAACGCCAGCGTCTGATATTGCTGGGCGCAGCAGTGGCTCTATCGAGTGCCAGCGTATCCATGGCCGGAGGCATCGGTTTTATTGGGCTAATTGCGCCTCATCTGGCTCGCCGTCTGGTTGGACCGATGTATCAGCATTTGCTGCCAGTAGCCGCTTTGGTCGGGGTCGTTATTCTGGTCACAGCAGATACGATTGGTCGTTCGGTATTTCAGCCGAATGCTATTCCAGCAGGTGTAGTGGTTGCCGTGATAGGAGCTCCATATTTTTTATTCTTGTTATCCCGAACCAAATGACAATAAGATTAGGTTACATATGAAATTCAAAGCTGCACATGATGCCGCATGCTGAACAATAACGAAGTAGAAGCCTTGATGATTTAACATTATAAAATAGAGCTTCTATAGTATAGGAGAGAATATTCATGAGAAAAAATAGATTTGAGGGTTCAGGGCTTAAACGTTCGTGGGTAGCCCTGTCTCTTGTTGCATGCATGATCATGCTGTCCGCTTGTGGACAAGCAGCAGACAAACAGGCTAGCGATACGAAAGCGGACGATAGTGCCCAAACCACCATTAGTGCGGATTCGCGTATTGCTTCCATGTCTATTCATTTGACGAATAATCTGCTGGCATTGGGCATTACTCCAGCGGGTTCAGTTATTGGTGGAGATGTGAAAGATTTTCTGCCCCATGTAAAAGATCGTCTTCAAAATACTCGTAAGCTGGGAGTTGTCACAGACCCTGATATGGAAGCGGTACTGGAGCTTCAACCTGATCATATTTTCCTCGACAAAAAATATTCGGGAACCGATGTGGCCAAGTTCGAAAAGATTGCACCGACCGAGGTTTTTGATTTGGATGAGGGTACATGGAAGGATCAGTTGAAAAGAATAGCTGTTATGGTCAAACATGAAGCACAGGCAGATGCCTTTTTAAAGGATTATGATACCCAGAAGGAACGAGTCAAAAAGCTCATTCATTCCAAAATTGGAGACGGCACCGTCATGGCCGTACGTGTCACAGCGAAGGAAGTTCGTGTCATGGGCATGAAGCGTCCAGTGGGACCCCTGATGTATCAGGATTTGGGCTTGAAGCCAGCCAAAGGTGTGGAAAAGATCAACAAGGCCTATCAGGTTGTATCCCAAGAGGTTTTGCCGGATTATGATGCCGATGCCATCCTGGTGATTATCAGTAAGGGTGCGGATGCGCAAAAGGTATACAAGCAGCTAGAGGGGAATACAGTATGGCAAGGACTTAAGGCCGTGAAGCAAGGTCATGTCTACATGCTGGACGGACAGCCTTGGCTGGACTATTCTGCGATGGGGCACAAAATTGCATTAGATAATGCAGAACAACTATTTTCCAAATAAATGCTAAAGTACATCAAGCCGTATTCCCCATGCATCTTCTTGCAGGTGGGGATACGGCTTTTCTGACGATCCCCAAGCTTCAAGTCAGATGGCGATTGCAAATAAAAAGGAGCTGCTACGATTTCGTAATGAGGCAGCTCCAGCACTGTGAGAATTGCGAGGTTATGAATGTTTTTTACGCAGAAAAATCGGTTTGAGTCCAATAAAGCCAATAGCCGCGAGCACTAAATTCATCCATGGTGAGATTTTGAATACCGGCAGCACACTGCGCAGTGCAAGTCCGGCGACAAGAATGACAACAACCAGTACTACATACATCAAGATGGATTTGAAATTCATTTGGGGCTTTACGGGAGCATGGTCTGGTTGTTGTGTCTCCTCGCCTTCTTCCGGACGATCCATGAAATTCATCAGTGCTTCAACCAGCAGAATGGCACCTGCGGCGATGATGATGAGGGTGGAAAGGCTAATTTTTTCAAAAGGTTTGATATCCCCGCCTGTAAATGTGATAAACCAACCGATAATCGCCTGTGTCAAGAAAAACATGGACAAGGCAACCCATGCAATAAGCGTATAATTTTTTGCTTTATTCATTGCTTCCTCCTGCTTTATGATCGTATTCCAAGTTGATGGAATCGCCATTTTGTAACAAAGACAGTATACGTGAGGAAACGCCGGATGGCAAAAGGCTTATCCATTATGTATATTACCGCCGCATTCTCCTCAAACTGGATACAGGGTGAGCGCATGGAGCAACCTGAATATAAAACGTTGAGAGGATGTGGCATCATGGAACTGGAGAACCAGGCAGATTATTCGGTCCAAAAACGACTGACAGGTGCTCCGAACGGGAACAGCGGGGGAGCCTTGCTTGCAAACGTGAGTCACCGGAGCGTTCAAGGGACATCTCCAACGTACCGTATATTGGACGATACTGAATTGGCTGAGGACACAGAATTTGCAGGTGAACTGGGTGAACAGAGCTACCGCAGTCTGTGGCATGAGGATCCAAATAACGGCGCCTCTTGTAAACTGGAGTGGGAGGGACGAGTCGAAACCCACCAAATGTTCAGGCACAGCTACGAATAGCAAGTCGTCTACTTTAATGTAGAGATTGCACTCTAATAAGCGAGTAGTATGGCGTTCTCCGGCAAGCATCGGGGAGCGCCATTTGTTTACTTCCATATCAGTATGAACTGACAGGTTGACAAGGAAGCAGGGTGATGATAGACTGACTTTACTATAAAACTTATTAAACTTATCGGAATTAAAGTGAATGAATATTCTGGATGGATATTCCACGTTACTATATGAGCTGAGTGATGAAATGCTGTAATGAAGCTTGAAACAGGGGGAATCAGGATGGAACGGCAAATTGGAATTCGTTTTGAAGATGAGGAACTGGCCGCTACAATTCATTATCCAAACCGTACAAATGAGGGAGAGCGTCAAAGACGTGTTCCACTCGTTGTCATTTGCCACGGTTTTGTGGGCAATCGAATCGGAGTCGATCGATTATTTGTCAAGACTGCGCGTGAACTGGCTGAAGGGGGGTATTTTGTACTGCGCTTTGATTTTGCTGGTTGTGGTGAAAGTACGGGTGAATACGGCAAGCAGGGGCTCGAATCCATGATCAATCAGACACGCGCCGTGTTGGATTACGTCGTGAATTGCGCGGACATTGACCCGACCAAGGTGACGCTGATCGGTCACAGTCTGGGGGGCGCAGTTGCCCTTCTCACAGCCGTTCGGGACAAGAGAGTACAGAACCTGGTCCTTTGGTCAGCTGTCGGTTATCCGTTCAACGACATTGTCAAAATTACGGAGCGAAGCGTATACGACGAATCTGTTAAAACCGGTCATGCAGACTACCGGGGCTATAAGTTCACACCAACTTATTTTGAGTCATTAGCTCAATTCCAACCGTTCCAGGAGGCCGTTAAATTTAACGGTGATGTGCTCGTTATTCATGGCACCTCGGATGATATCATTCCTGTGGATTATGCGTTTCTGTTTCAAAAGGTGTTCTGGATGCGTCCAGAGGGACGCTGTGATAAGGAAATTATTTTTCAGGGAGATCACACTTTCTCATCAGGTAAAGAGCGGCAACAGCTGATTGACCGTACACTGGAATGGCTGGATGAACAAGAAAATATTCAACGGGATTGGCAGCACTGGATGATCTGATTTCAGGGTGTAACGGTTTGTATTGGAAATTGTGCCTCCGCCGGAGTAAAATGAAAGAGTAACACTATACTGGCGTGTGGAGGTTGGCAGCGATGACATTACCCTCAATTTTTGTTGCGCATGGTTCACCGACACTGGCTGTAGAAAATAACGCATATACCAGTTTTCTTGCAAAGCTGGGCGCGAGCCTGCCCCGACCCAAAGGAATTGTCATTTTTTCCGCGCATTGGGATAGCCCCGATCAATGTATCGGCGCGGATGATCAGCATGCAGCGTTGCACGATTTCTACGGCTTTCCTGAAGAAATGTACACTCTTGATTACCCTGCACCAGGCGATCCAAAGCTGTATGAGGAGATAGGGCATCTGTTCAGTCAGCATAACCTGTTCCACCAGCCGGTTCGGAACCGGGGACTGGATCATGGAGCATGGGTGGTTTTGCGACATATATATCCTGATGCGGACATACCGGTCGTACCCTTATCCATTGATTCACGGCGCGATCCTCAGGAGCAATACGAGATTGGACGGATGCTGGCGCCACTGCGTGATCAAGGGATTTTGATCCTCGGTAGTGGAGGCTTGGTCCACAACTTGCGGACACTCAAACAGACGAGTGAGCCAGCCGATTGGGCCGTTCAATATGATGACTGGATCGCACAGCAGCTTCAAGACTGGAATTTGCGTCATCTGTTCCAATATGACAAGAAGGCTCCGTATGCCAAGCAGGCGGTTCCTTCGTATGGAATAGAGCATTTTTCACCTTTGTTTTACGTGATGGGAGCTGCCGATCATGATCGCTCCGCGCGTAAGCTTTTTCAGTCGTATGTCCTTGGCTCATTGAGTCTCAATTGTTGGGCTTTTGGTCAAGAAAGTGATCTGTAAATGTAAGAAAAAGAACTTCCGAAACCACATGATGTGTGGGGTTGGAAGTTCTTTTGGTCTGTTCCTCTTTGATTAATTAGCAGGCACCTTCTTTTTTAGCCAGGCGGATACTTGCGTAGTTCGCTTATCTTCATTTTGATCTAGTAGTGTCATAAATGCCTTTAGCTTTTGAATGTAGGGACTCTTCGAATCCCTGTTGCGCTGAATGATTAGCTGATATCCTTTTTTGGCACTGGGGCGAATCTTGTTGGTGTCATCATCGAATAATGGTGTATTGTTCGTACCATAAAAAGTATAGAAGAAATAGAGATCATGTAATGATTTGACTGCTTGTGTACGATTGGAATGCGGATATTGGGTTATAAACGACTCTTGCGCCAGCACTCTTCCGGCTAACTGTTGATAACCGATGTGTAAAGCTGCATCCTTGGTAGCCGGCTGTCCAGATTCCGTCGCCATGATGTCAATATAGTCGCGGATATCTGCGGTAATGTTATTTCCGAACACTTTATATTTCTCATAATTGATGACTGGGTAAAACATGCCTTCTGCGGTTTCAAGTTTGTAGCCGGCATCTCTTGATTGAGTGAGTAGCTTTTTCAGCTTTGTATCACTTGTCCGACTGATTACATTAGTGAACGAATCACCAGGTTTATAGACTTGATTAATCTTAGTTTGAATAGAGGTCGGATATAAGGCCTGTGCATATGAATCCAATTGCTGTTTTTGTGCATTTTCCAAGTGTAGCACTAGGATGGTAGCTTGAGAGGCCGGAATGGATTGGATATGCTTTTGTAAATAAGTGAATGCCTGAGGTAACTTGCCTGGTTGGCGTAGTAGCTGCTCGAAGGTTTTCGAAATATGTTGCACACCTTCTGCTTGAGATATTGTAGTAGATGTCGCTGCTTTGGCTGATGTCGTAGATCCCAATCCGATCGTCTGTACTGTGAAAGTTACTGCTGCGAGCATGAGGTAGGCTTTGGTGATTTTTTTCATGATATAACCCTCCATTGCGTTCTTTGATGTAACTGTAGTGTACAGGGTAAATGTATCGTGAACATTCCATGTTGTATCCAACTTGTAAACGTTTGTGGGGGAAGATGAATCCGAAAAAGGAGTCTCCAAGTCAGAGTGGACTTGAGGACTCCTTTGTTCATTTTAATAGAGGAGGGGCAGCATGGTCACACATACAAGCAGCATAGCTGCACAAAAACACCAAGAGAAGCAGCATAGCTGCACAAAAACACCGAAGAGAAGGAGCATAGCTGCAAAAAACCCAAAGAGAAGTAGCATAGCTGCAAAAAACACCAAAGAGAAGCAGCATAGCTGCACAAAAAAACAACCATTAGCCAGAGGATAACGGTTGTTTTTTGGGTAGTTAAGCTATTTTTCGATTGGGGTCCGTTTGATAAGTATCTTTATTTTTACCAAACAGTCCACGCAGGAAGGGCATTACCCAACGGTCAAAGCCGATTCTTCCGGCATTTGCACCAGCAACGATAAGGAAGATTTCAACCAACAGGTAGATTGCATTGGTGCTTACTGTACCCGAGAACAGGAACGAGAAGTTCATAACCATAGCCATCAAAGTAGCCAGTGTAGTCAATGTACCAAGCAGTAGGCCAACCCCGACCAAGAACTCACCCAATGGGATCAGGACGTTGAACAAACCGACATTCGGCAGGGCAAAGGCTTCAAGGAACGATCCCCACCAGCCTTGTACAGCGGGATGATCTCCACCTGTTTTAGCAATGGCCCCCGAGATAAATCCACCTGCATCGAATCCGCCAGTCAGCTTCTCAAGTCCGTGGGTCATCCATTCATAACCTAGATAAACCCGTACTACAGTCAGCAGCCACATTGCTACTTTGTTCTCACGTAACCAGTTGTTAAACATTTAAACCACTCCTCTTTCTTAATCTATAATGATGGGTTGTATTTCATTTTGTTTGGGATGATCATCTTTGCTACACCTTTATTGTATTAGGTTCAGTTACAGTTATTTGTGATAAAAATCACAAAGTCTAAATATTTTTTAAATTTTAATGTCTTCAGATAAGTATTCTATAGAGAGGTAATGCCTCAATCAAGACAAAAACAGGAAATAAAGCTTATAATGAGAAAAATAACTATGTGGAGGGATGAACTTGTTCGGGCCCATGTCTCAACGAAATCATTGGCTGCGTGTGATGGCCTCAGCTCTGTTATGCATGACAATGATGTCTTGTTCTGCTTTGTCCAATACGGGTGAATCTGAATCCGTTCCCAAACCGACCCAGCAAGAAACAGAGAAAAAGGTGCTTGAACCGCCTAAGGAGCCATCTGTTCCGGCATTTACAGCTCCGCTTATCGGGCTTCCGGTGGAGCAGCCTGTTATAGAGCGGCCGCTGGCTGTCATGATTAACAATGCTCCGGCTGCGCGTCCACAGGCGGGGCTTAGCCAGGCAGACATGGTATATGAGGTTCTTGCAGAAGGCGGAATTACCCGTTTGGTAGCTTTTTTCCAAAGTCATGGTGGTGATGTGAAGATCGGTCCGGTCCGCAGCATCCGACCGTATTTGATTGAACTGGGCGAAACCTATGGTGCGTTGCCGATACATGCAGGGGGAAGTACAGATGCCTATGCGATTTTACAGCAGCAGCGGAAGGAGCATCTGGACGAGATTTCAAATGGAGGGGCTTACTTCTGGCGAAGTAAAGACCGTCGTCCTCCACATAATTTATACACAGATGTGAGCAGACTGCGTAAAGGAAGCGATAGCAAAGGGTATGCCAAGCAGACGGAGGTTCCAGTATATCGTTATCTTAAAACTGGCGAAACTCCAGTTATGGTGGACGAGAGTGTTGCCTCTTTGCACATCCGATTTTTGTTAAAAAGCTATCGCGTATCTTATACCTATGATCCAGCTGATCAACGATATAAGCGTTTTGTGAACGAAAAGTCACATCTAGATCAAAATAATAATCAACAGCTCTCAGCGGCCAATGTGATTGTGATGAGCACGAGGCATCGAACGTTGGATGATGTAGGTAGACTAAGTGTTGAGCTGGACGGTAGTGGAGAAGCCATGGTGTTTCAACAAGGAAAGCTAATACGTGCTGAATGGCAGCATATATCTGGCGATGCGATTCGGTTTATGAAAAATGGGGTTGAAATCCCGTTAACGCCAGGTACATCCTATATACATGTGGTACCTGCAGATACTTCACTAGCCGAACATGTAACAACAGAAGCAAGTTAGAAAACGTAATACTCCTTTTTAGGGAAAAATTGTCGGATAATGACCTTCCATGTCGGGCATTGTATACGTATATCTAGAAATTTGCTTTTACAAACATTACAAAAACATTGATGAGTGTGATAAGATAGCAAAGGTTGTCTATTGCAGTCGAAACAGGTTGCGGATATTTTCGTAAAGGGGTAATCGTTATGAGATTGAAGAAAAAGGATATATTCTTCGAGACGTTGGAAAATATGGCAGATACGATCGTGCAAGCAGCCGATTATTTTGCCCAACATACTTCAAATCTTCAAGATGTGACTTTGTTTACCAATGAGATGAAGAAGTATGAAAATAAGTGTGATGATTACACACACACGATTATTACTGAGTTGAACAAGACCTTCATTACGCCGCTCGAACGCGACGACATCATGGAACTGACAACGACCATGGATGATGTGCTGGACGGTCTTGAAGCGACAGCCTCTCGTTTTTATATGTACAACATTACAGAGCCGGACGAGTATATTGTGCAGTTCGCTGATATTTTGCGTCAATCAGCTTACGAAATTCAAAAGGCTGTACATTTGCTTTCACAGAAAAAATTGCTGGCTATTCGTGAATACACCATTCGCCTGAATGATTTGGAAAATCAGGGGGATGAATTACTGCGTATTTGCATCAAAAACCTGTTTGCAACTGTAACTGATCCTATTGAGCTGATTAAACGCAAAGAATTGTACGAACGCCTTGAAACGACAACGGATTCATGCGAGGATGTTGCAAATATGCTGGAATCCATCATTATGCGTAACTCGTAAGGGAGTCCTTTTACATGGATACAAGTTTACTGGTACTAGGTATTGTTATTTTTCTTGCTCTGGCATTTGATTTTATTAATGGATTTCATGATACGGCGAACGCAATTGCTACTTCGGTCTCGACCCGTGCATTGACGCCGCGACGTGCGATTATTATGGCTGCGGTTATGAACTTTCTCGGAGCGATCTTGTTTACCGGGGTTGCCAAGACCATTGGTGGAAGTGTCGCTGATCCAACCAAGCTTACGAACGGAATTGATATCGTCATTGCGACGTTGATCGCCGCTATTATCTGGAATCTCTTGACTTGGTGGTTCGGTATTCCTTCATCCTCTTCCCATGCATTGATTGGTGCGTTGGCCGGAGCGGTGTATGTAGGTGCAGGACAGGATAAATTAAATTGGAGCGGCTTCATCGGGATTGTTGAGGGTCTTATTTTCTCCCCGTTGATTGCTTTTGTTGTCGGTTACATTGTGATGATGATTTTGAAATACATCTTTGCTTATCGCAGTCCGCATACGGTGAACAAGGGTTTCCGTACCATGCAGGTGATTACGGCAGCTATTCAGTCGTTTACGCATGGTACGAATGATGCTCAGAAGGCGATGGGGATTATCACGTTTGCACTCGTCTCGGCAGGGTATCAAGACCATTTGGAAGTACCTATGTGGGTGAAAATCTCAGCTGCAACAGCCATGGCACTTGGTACGTCTATTGGGGGCTGGAAGATCATCAAGACGATGGGAACTAAGATTTTTAAAATTGACCCAATCAATGGATTTGCAGCCGACGTTTCGGGAGCCTCCGTTATATTCACAGCTACTTTGCTTCATTTGCCAGTAAGTACCACTCATGCTATTACTTCGGCGATTCTGGGTGTAGGGTCTGCGAAGCGTTTTAGTGCGGTTCGCTGGTCACTAGCTGGTCGTATTGTAATAACCTGGGTAATAACGATTCCAATTTCTGCGCTATTGTCAGGTTTGATATTCAAAATTCTTTTCTAGTTTTCTTCATGGTTTCTAGAAAAAGAACATACAATATAGGATACACAATAAGCTTCCGTCCGCTTTTTGCGGCAGGGGCTTATTGGCATTCTCGGGCAAAAATGCATCTCTAAAGTTTACACATCCAGATAGTTCCATGAGATGTTTTTTAAAAAATACCTGACATCAAAGTAGTCAATTTTTAATAACTCCTGTAGAATAAACAGAAAACTTTGAACCGTTCAACTGACTGGAGGATCTTATGCAAAAACCAAGAAAACTAATAGCACTCATGATTTGTTTGTTTTCTGTGGTTGCCCTGGCCGGTAATTTCGGTGTAGTGGCTCACGCAGAAAATAAAACAAAGTATGATATCGGCACGGATACAACGTTCGCGCCTTTTGAGTTTGAAGATGTAAATGGTAAATTTGTCGGAATTGATATGGATTTACTGGCAGCTATTGCTAAGGACCAGAATTTTGAGTATACCGTTAAGCCACTTGGCTTTAACGCGGCAGTGCAGGCCCTTGAAACGAATCAAGTGGATGGTGTCATTGCCGGGATGAGTATTACAGATGAACGCAAGCAAAAATTTGATTTTTCTGAGCCCTATTTCGACTCAGGTGTTGTCATGGCGGTCCGTAAGGATAATGATACGATTAAACGCTATGAGGACTTGAAAGGACAGCGTGTCGCTGTCAAAACAGGAACAGAAGGCTACACATTTGCGGAATCTATTAAGGAAAAATATGGCTTTACTACCGTTCCGTTCGACGATTCTTCTCAAATGTATGATGAAGTTAAAACAGGTAACTCGGTTGCCTGCTTTGATGATTATCCGGTACTGGCATACGGTGTGACTCAGAATAATGGTCTTAAGCTGGTGACTGATAAGGAAAAAGGTGGCTCTTACGGTTTCGCTGTCAACCAAGGCAAAAATGCGGAGCTGCTGGAAAAATTCAATGCAGGGCTTGTGAATCTTCGTAACAGCGGGGAATATGACAAAATTATGTCCAAATACCTGGGAGAATCCGGCAAAGGTGTGGCTCCTGTAGAACGCAGCCGCTGGGAACTCATTTCCGCTTCGCTGCCTGCGTTGATTAAAGGGATGGGAAATACGCTGTTATACACCCTGGTATCCTTGCTCGTAGCCTTTTTGCTGGGACTGGTGTTTGGCTTTATGAAAGTGAGCCATAACAAGGTGTTCCGCGGTATTGCAACTGTTTTCGTTGATGTATTCCGTGGTATTCCACTGATCGTACTTGCATTCTTTATTTACTTCGGTATCCCACAGGCACTCGATTTTAAAATGCCGCTTTTTGTCGCGGCGGTGTTGACGTTATCCCTAAACGCTGGTGCTTATGTGACCGAAATTATTCGCGGGGGTATTCAGTCCATTGATCCGGGACAAATGGAAGCCGCTCGTTCGCTTGGTTTGCCGTATCGGACAGCCATGCTGAAGATCATTCTGCCACAAGCTGTGAAAATCATGATCCCGTCGTTTATCAATCAGTTGGTTATTACGTTGAAGGATACGTCCATTCTGTCGGTTATCGGTCTGGTTGAATTGACTCAATCGGGCAAAATCATTATTGCACGGACGTTCCAATCCTTTGATATTTGGCTGGTCGTTGCGGTGATGTATCTTATCGTCATTACAGTCCTGACCAAAATTTCCAACCGTCTTGAAGGGAGAGTTCGCCGTGGGTAAGATTATCGTTAAAAACCTGAAAAAAAGCTATGGCAGTAACCAGGTGCTGAAAGGCATTGACATGCAAGTACGGGAAGGCGAAGTTGTATGCGTCATTGGACCTTCGGGTTCAGGGAAAAGTACGTTTTTACGTTGTATGAATATGCTGGAGGAAATTACAGCTGGTGAGGTCATCGTCGATGATTACAAATTAGGTGACAAAAACGTGGACATTAACAAGGTCCGTGAAAATATAGGGATGGTGTTTCAGCATTTCAATCTGTTCCCGCATATGACGGTGCTCAAGAACATTATGTTCGCGCCGACTGAGCTGGGCAAACAGACGAAGACAGAGGCCCGCGAGACAGCTATGAAGTTGCTGGATCGCGTAGGTTTGGCCGATAAGGCAGATGCATTGCCAGGACAGCTTTCCGGGGGTCAGAAGCAGCGTGTGGCGATTGCACGTGCGCTGGCAATGAACCCAGACATTATGCTGTTCGACGAGCCAACCTCGGCGCTTGATCCTGAAATGGTGGGCGAAGTGCTCGGCGTAATGAAAGATCTGGCACGCGAAGGTATGACGATGATGATCGTAACGCATGAGATGGGCTTTGCCCGGGAAGTAAGCGACCGTGTCGTATTTATGGACGGTGGTTACATCGTGGAAGAAGGAACACCGCAAGAGGTATTTGGTAATCCGAAAAACGAGCGGACCATTAGTTTCTTGGAGAAAGTATTGTAAGTGGGCTAGGGTTTACTTTGAGCGCAGATAGAGATGTGTGTGACGCTCCGCATTCCATTTGATCTTCCGATCGCTGTTGCCTCTGAATTTTTTTGGATTATGTAACACATGAAAAGGTTAGAATTCAGGGGCAAAGGCGAGCGCTTCGCTTCTCCAGATTCAAATGGACCGCTCCGCTACTGCCCGCTGAATCTGCTCCTTTCTTGGCAAAAGCCTGCCCCACTTTTAAATGAGTGGGTATAGGCAGCGGAATTGGCGCAGCGCTTTGCTTGTTGCGCCGAGGGGGATATAGCGAGTAAGTATCATTCGATTTGAATGGTGGAACCGGGCATCCCACAACTGTATAAGAAATGGAAAAAAGATTTAAGGGGTAACGAATGAATTATTTTAAGGATATCTTCGGGAGCGTGCTGGCCCGGAGATATCCTTTTCTTCATTAGAGCATATGAAACCTAGAACTTGAGATTTGTATAATGTGGAATGGCTTATATAAAATATAAATAACACATAAGACGGCAGTATAAGCGAGGGGGACGTACGGTGATACGTACATTGACTATAGGGCACGATCATCAGGTGACGGTGGGACAACCGTTAGAGCAGATTGTCATGGAAGATTACATATGGATCTGGGCTGACTTTAACGAGCCTACAGATCAAGAGTCAGAGCTGCTGACGAGTTATTTTCATTTTCACCCGCTGGCTGTAGAGGATTGTATGCATGTTCTGCAACGTCCCAAGTTGGATTATTACGAGAATGTACAGTTTCTGGTGGTACATGCGCTTGATGTAGATACATTAAAGGCGGAAGAGGTGGATATGTTTATTAGCAGCCGTTTTTTGGTTACATATCACCATCATGAACTAGAGGAGCTGGATCAGGCCTGGGAGCGGATTGTCGAGCATGCGAACGAACGCAAAATATGGTCTCGCGGACCGCTGGCTGCAGCTTATACAGTGATGGACAAGCTGGTAGACAACTATTTTCCAAGCCTTTTCATCATTGAGGATGAATTAGCCGAACTGGAAGGTTTGGGCGCACACGAATCGGTAGAGGAATTAATGAAGCAGGTGTTTGACCTGCGTGGCAGGTTGCTCAAGCTGCGCCGTACAATCGTCCCGATGCGTGATCTGATGTACCGAGTTTTGAATTCGCAGCATGTGCAGGGTCAGGGGGATCATATGGCTTATTTTACGGATATCTATGATCATTTATTGAAGCTGACGGACATGCTGGAGGCCGACCGCGAGATGACAGCCGACCTGAGAGACAGTTACATATCGCTTAATTCCAATCGCATGAATTCAATTATGAAGACGCTGACTGTAATTACGACCGTTTTTATGCCCTTGACGCTGATTGCAGGAATTTATGGTATGAATTTTTCGAATATGCCCGAGTTGGGCTGGAAATATGGATATTTTGGCGTACTGCTCTTTATGTTCTTATTGAGTGTTGCGATGGTGGTGTGGTTTATGCGCCGAGGTTGGTTTAAATAAAATAGCCTACTTTCTTGTGCGTTTGCGCGGACGTCTGCGCGGGGTTGTGGAACTTTTGCGCTGTGTCTTTTTCCGGCGTCGGCGTGGTGGTGTATATTCATCCAGTTCCTCAGTAATTGGTGTTGTCGTTTTTTTGCTTGCGTTTTTGTTGAATGCTGGGAGCGAGCCCATAATCAGTTTTGCCATCGGAGCAAATTGCTGCACGCTAGACATGATCTTTTGTACCTTGCCGACCGTAGCAACAATCCCGTCAATACCGCCCATACGGTCAATAATACCTTTAATATCGTTGAGATTACCAAGATTGCCAAGACCGCCAAGCAGCCCTCCTTTGGCTGGGGCGGGGTCTGGCGTGACCACGGCGGCATCTGTTATGCTCGCTGGTGCCTCATAAGGCACCACGGCGGAGGAATCGACTTGCGGAACCTCGCTGTAGGGATCGAGTCCAGGGTAAGGAGTTGAACTATACGGATCGGAAATGGAACGCGTGTGCGCCCTCCGATGATAGTAATGTCCAGGCATGAGATCACATTCCTTTGCAGATTGATACTCTACTGTATGTTACAAACGCACAGTGGGTTTAGGCACGTGTCCTGAAATGAGGTATAAAAGCGGATTTGGGCATTCGTACAGGAAGTTTCTGTAGTCATGTAATGTTGTTCTGTAATGCGTGAAACCGTTAATGCTTGAAAAACTAACTATTTGTCGAGTACAATGAGGAGAGATTGTAACCTTTGGGAGATGATAATCTATGCAGCTTAAAAAGCTTAATGATAAAAGTATTGATCAATTGTTCGAAGCTATTTTAACTCTTAAAAATTTGGAAGAGTGCTATGTATTTTTTGATGATCTGTGCACAATTAACGAAATTCAATCCCTCTCCCAACGTCTGGAGGTTGCCCGCATGCTTGGCAAAGGCAGCACATATAATCAGATTGAAGCTGAGACAGGCGCCAGTACAGCCACCATTTCACGTGTGAAACGTTGCCTGAACTATGGGAATGACGGGTATAAAATGACTCTGGAACGTCTAGGTCGCTAATGCAGAGCCCTGGGATACTAGTCATCAGCCATGGCTCTAGAGAGCCATATTGGGTGGAACAGGTGGATCAGGCAGTTGCAAAGCTTCAATTGCTGGAAGCAATGCCGGTAGAGGTTTCATTTTTGGAAACGGTTAAAGGAAGATTGATTCAAGATGGGATTGACCGTCTGGAAGCCTTGGGGGTAACAGATTTACTGGTTATTCCTTTGTTTGTGTCGTCAGGCAGTACGCATGTAGATGAAATTAGCTATGCGCTGGGAGTCAAAGCTGCGCCAGACAAAGAAACGGATTTGGAGCCGTTTCGATTGAAGGCACGTGTGCATTTGGGTAGTCCATTGGATGATGGCGAAGATGTTGCCCGCATGGTGTGGGACAAGGTTCGCCCGTTGTCGGTCGATCCTGCGAGAGAGGTCATTTTACTCGTAGGACACGGGAGCGCGCACAACGGCTTTCTTCAGCGCTGGGAGCAAGGAATTTCCTCGTTGGCCCGTACGGTGCAAAACGTGAGTGGTATCATCACGGATTACGCTTTGCTAAATCCTGAGGGTGTGCATGACAAGGCAGCGTATTGGAATCAGGAGCGGGGTCATGATGTTATTGTGGCACCGCTGTTTTTGAGTTCGGGTTATTTTACAAGTCATATGATTCCCAAACGCTTACAGGGACTCGATTATCGTTACTCAGGAGATCCTTTATTGCCGCATCCTTTGCTTACAAGCTGGATGGACAGACAAGTTTGTGAACTGTTACAGAGTATGCAGAAACAAGCAAGGACTGACAATAGATAAGATGGTCTGAATTCGGTGATAGTGTTTCTAACCTGAAATTCCCTTATTTGGATA
Source organism: Paenibacillus sp. ALE2 (assembly GCF_054113385.1). Lineage (NCBI taxonomy): Bacteria > Bacillati > Bacillota > Bacilli > Caryophanales > Paenibacillaceae > Paenibacillus > Paenibacillus sp. ALE2. Next base: position 598,021 of record NZ_CM134213.1, on the reverse strand, counting down.
GTGAATGGCTTCTTTTATTGTAAAAGAGGTCTTTTTCCAGTATGATGATATTTTGTACAGACTGAATGTGATGAACTGCGATGTGAATATAAATATCATTAAATATACGGGTGGCGTAACGGAATGAAAAGAGCTAGATTAATCTATAACCCGACCTCTGGGCGTGAGGAAATGAAACGTCGCCTTGCGGATGTCTTGCAGCGCCTGGATGAAGGTGGCATTGAGGCCTCTTGCCATGCAACTACAGGAGAAGGGGACGCAACGCGTGCCGCAACAGAGGCCGTTGAGCGTGGCTATGATATGATTATTGCCGCTGGTGGCGATGGTACATTGTATGAGGTCATCAACGGGATGGCTGAAAGGGAAAACCGCCCGCCTCTGGGTGTGTTTCCTCTGGGAACGACGAATGATTTTGCCAGAGCACTGGGCATTCCCAAGCACTGGGAGGATTATTGTGACCTTGTTATTCGTCAAAATCCGAAGCCACTGGATATCGGAAAAGCCAATGACCGCTACTTTATCAACATCGCAGGCGGCGGAACTTTAACCGAGCTTACGTATGAAGTTCCAAGCAAGCTCAAAACGATGATTGGCCAATTGGCGTATTATTTTAAAGGTATGGAGAAAATGGTCAGCCTTGCTCCACAGGAGCTGATCATCAAGGCAACGGGCCAGGAAGTGATTCACGACGAATTTATGCTTTTCCTGATCGCGAATACAAATTCGGTGGGCGGGTTTGAAAAGCTTGCTCCTGGGGCGACAATAGATGATGGACTGCTCGATGTCATCGCTGTGCGCAAATGCAATCTGGCGGAAATGATCCGCTTGGTTACACTTGCGCTGCGCGGAGAGCACTTGCAGGACAAAAAAATCGTTTATTTCAGAACCGATTACATGGAAGTGACCTCACCTGGCTATGTCCAGCTTAATCTGGATGGCGAACTGGGCGGTACCTTGCCAGCGACTTTCCGGAATTTACCTCATCATTTGAATGTGTTTCGGTAGGAAGGGGATCGGAAATGATTTTATTTCCGGTTGGTTGAGTAGTTCGATATACAGAACGCAGAGTGGATAGTTGTTTTTTGTAGGGAACATATCGGTCCTTGCCGTTCTCCGTGGGGAGTAACGGCATTTTCGAGTTGATGTTTAAACATCGTCTAGATGACGATTTGAATGATGTGGCTGAATGAAGATAAGCATGAAAAGAAGAACAGAAAGAAGTGACCATCATGACGAATAACCGTAGCGGACGTGGAAAAAGCCGCCGGAATACAGCAACAACAACTCCAGTTCAAGGAAAGCAGCACCACAAGACCATACAGGCGAAAAAAGAGAGAGAACTGGAACAGTCACGAGTTGGAGCTGGGAATAGAATGCTTCGGGCTGGAACCGAAAGCAAAAGTGGAAATATGGATAATTCGGATCGAAAAATGCGGGGGGATGAACGGAAATCTCGTCATTTTTCCAAAGATGAACGGAGTAACGATAGACGGAATCAGGAAGCTTCCAATCGTAGCAGGTCTAATGCAGAGCGTAGCGATCTGCCTGTGCAAAAGAATGATGAGGCCGTGATAGACATCATCGGCATGAACCATGATGGCGAGGGTGTAGGGCGTGTCGAGGGTTTTACGCTGTTCGTTCCGGGCGCGTTACCGGGTGAAAAGGTACGGGTCAAGGTGCTGAAAACAAAAAAGCAATATGGCTATGCCAAGCTTCTGGATATCGCGCAATCTAGCCCTGACCGGATCGCAGCTCCGTGCGCTATCTACGATCAATGCGGCGGTTGTCAGCTCCAGCATATGAGCTACGAAGCGCAGCTGGGCTGGAAACGACAGCATGTGGTGGATGTGCTGGAACGTATCGGAAAGCTGAGTGTGGCTACAGATGGTGAGGCCGATACAGCCAAGGCTTCTGATTCGGCCATGAATGACGGCGGGTTAAATGCTGACAGCATGTCCGTTCATTTGCGGCGTGTACAAGGCGTAGTCGTGCATCCTACACTCGGTATGAGTGAGCCTTGGCGGTACCGCAACAAAGCCCAAGTGCCGATTGGTGTCACCGAAGGTGGGCTTGTCGGCGGCTTTTACGCACGTGGCAGCCATCGCATTGTGGATATGAATACCTGTCTCATTCAGGACGAGCGCAATGACGAAGTTGTCGCACGTGTCAAAGAGATTGGCCGAATGCTGGGCATCAGTGCATATAATGAAGAAACCGGACGCGGGCTGTTGCGTCATGTCGTTGTGAAGACCGCTTTTCGCACAGGTGAAATGATGCTAGTCCTCGTCACAAATGGGCGAGATATTCCGCACGCAGATGCGTGGATTGGCAGTATTCGTGAGCACATCCCACACGTGGCAAGCATATGCCAGAACGTGAACACGAAGCGAACGAACGTTATTTTTGGCGACGAGACTCGTGTACTGTGGGGGCGTGACGTGATCTACGATTACATTGGAAACGTCCAGTTTGCGATTTCCGCGCGATCCTTTTATCAGGTGAATCCCGTACAAACGGAAGTACTGTATGGCAAAACCGTCGAATATGCCGGTCTCACGGGCAAAGAAACGGTTATTGATGCGTATTGCGGCATCGGCACGATCTCTTTGTTCCTCGCTCAGCATGCAGACCAGGTGTATGGGGTGGAGATCGTCAAAGAAGCCATCGACGATGCACGAAGTAATGCGCTATTGAACGAAATGCGTAATGTGAAATTTGAGGTAGGCGCGTCCGAGGACGTCATTCCTGCATGGAAAGAGCAAGGGATCACCGCCGACGTTATCGTCGTCGACCCACCCCGCAAGGGCTGCGATCCACGCCTGCTCGACACCATTCTGGAGATGAACCCAGAACGCGTGGTGTATGTATCCTGTAACCCAAGCACACTGGCGCGGGATTTAAGGATATTGGAGGATGGCGGGTACAGTACAGCGGAAGTACAGCCTGTAGATATGTTCCCGCATACGGTTCATGTGGAGTGCGTGGCGTTGTTGGAATGGCGGGGTTTGGAATAAGTGAATGTTTGAGTTGGGGACGCGTCTGATTTTATATTCTTACTTGTTTCTTGGATTAGTATTTTGATAAGTAAAAATTGAACTTATGAGCAAGATTAGAGATTTTCATATATCTGGTAATTTTATAAGAGTTTTTCACTCCGCTGAATAAAAAAGAAATTACAATCGGCTAGCCTTTAATACTGAAGACTTTTACGCTTAAACTCGTGCGTTGGCAGTTTTGCTCTAACTTACGCTTTTCATTAAAATGCTTTGCTCTCAGGGAAAGTCATGAACCACTCGCTAAAGCATAAGGGGCTATTCGTTTTAATTTGCCGTGTATGCATCTTTGGTTGTAAAACTTTATTTAGTCATTCAATGACGAATACTCGCGTCGGCGAAACAGGTTGTACTCCAAAATGCTGTGAAACGGCTCGAATTACTAGCGTTCTGCCCCGTTTTCAGTAGGACGTAGCATCCCGCGTCCAAGGTTTTTTGGAGCATTTCGCAAATCCATGGCAGCTGTACACAACGGCTCTCATTAGCAGTCCACAATCGAACGGCCGAAGACATCTCGTTTAATTTGGTATAAAAAATTCGAATGAAATTCTCTTTTCTAACTTAGGGAACCTAAGAGATAATAGATGTAAAAGAAGAAAATATTAAGATCAGCGCCTAAAAAAGCAGAAAAACAGAGCAAAATTAGTATTGTAGAATGATGAGAGTGCTCATTGTAAAAATCGGAGGTATACAAATGTCAAGTGCAGTACAACGTGCAGGATTACAATCTCAAATCTGGAAAATAGCTAATGATGTTCGTGGATCTGTAGACGGATGGGATTTTAAGCAATATGTTTTGGGAACTCTTTTTTATCGTTTTATTAGTGAGAATTTTTCTAGTTATATTGAAGGTGGCGACGAAAGCATCAATTATGCAGAACTTGACGATAGTATTGTAACTGAAGAAATTAAAGAGGATGCAATCAAAACAAAAGGTTATTTCATATATCCTAGTCAGTTATTTGAAAATATTGCAAAAAAAGCCAACACAAATGAAAGTTTGAATACAGATTTAGCTACTATATTTTCTGCTATTGAAAGTTCAGCAAATGGTTATCCTTCTGAACTAGATATTAAAGGATTATTTGCCGATTTTGACACGACAAGCAATAGACTAGGGAATACTGTAAAAGATAAAAACAGTCGTTTAGCTGCTGTGATTAAAGGAGTTGAAGGGCTTAATTTTGGTGGTTTTGAAGATAGTCAAATTGACCTTTTTGGTGATGCCTATGAGTTTTTAATCTCTAATTATGCTGCCAATGCTGGAAAATCTGGAGGGGAATTCTTCACACCGCAGTGTGTATCTAAGCTTATTGCCCAATTAGCAATACACAAGCAAACAACCATCAATAAAATTTATGATCCTGCAGCCGGTTCAGGTTCATTGCTATTACAAGCAAAGAAACAGTTTGATGCTCATATTATCGAAGATGGTTTTTATGGACAGGAGATTAACCATACAACTTATAACCTTGCTCGTATGAATATGTTTCTACACAACATAAATTACGATAAGTTTAATATTGCTTTAGGAAATACGCTATTAGACCCTCACTTTGGTGATGAAAAACCTTTTGATGCTATTGTATCTAATCCACCTTATTCCGTAAATTGGATTGGTAGTGATGACCCTACGCTTATTAATGATGAAAGATTTGCTCCCGCAGGCGTATTAGCCCCAAAATCTAAAGCCGATTTTGCCTTTGTACTTCATACGCTTAGTTACCTTTCAAGTAAAGGTCGTGCTGCTATCGTTTGTTTTCCTGGTATTTTTTACCGTGGTGGTGCAGAGCAAAAAATCAGAAAATACCTGATTGATAATAACTTTGTTGAGACGGTCATTTCATTAGCACCTAACCTTTTTTACGGGACTTCAATAGCGGTTAATATTTTGGTTCTTTCTAAGCATAAAACCGATAATAAAACTCAATTTATTGATGCAAGTGGAGTAGATTTCTATAAAAAAGCAACGAATAATAACATACTTACAGATGAACATATTGAGCAAATAATGAAAATGTTCGACAGCAAAGAAAATATTGACCATGTTGCAAAATCCGTTGATTATGATGCAATCGTTCAAAATGAGTATAACCTTTCTGTAAGTTCTTATATAGCAGCAAAAGACACAAGGGAAGTCATTGATATAAATGAGCTGAATGCAGAAATAAAAACGACTGTAGCAAAGATAGACCAACTTCGTGCTGAAATTGATGAGATTATTGAGGGGATTGAATCATGATTAAGCCGAACTTTATAGAGAAATTGCTTGACGGGGTTGAGGTTGAGTGGAAGCCTTTGGAGGCTGTAATTAAGTCATTAAAAACGGGTTTAAATCCTCGTAAAAATTTTCAATTAAATGCACCTGATTCAGAAGGGTTTTATGTGACAGTTCGTGAAATACAAAATGGAAAAGTTGTATTTCTTGACAAAACAGATAGGGTAGATAACAGAGCCTTATTATTAATAAATAACCGTTCTAATTTAGAAAGTGGCGATGTTTTATTTTCAGGGACTGGAACTGTTGGACGTACTGCTGTTATAGAAACAAAACCTATAAATTGGAATATTAAAGAAGGGGTATATGTAATAAAACCTATCCAAGAAATTATTAGTTCAAAATATCTTTCTCATCTACTTAATTCCCATGATATTGTAAACGATTATAGTAGAAGAATTGTTGGTTCACCTGTTGTGAGCTTACCAATGAGCGAGTTAAAGAAACTCAAAATCCCCATCCCACCCCTTAATGTACAAGAAGAAATCGTTCGTATTTTGGACACCTTTACAGAGCTTACAGCAGAGCTTACAGCAGAGCTTACAGCAGAGCTTACAGCTCGTAAAAAGCAATATACCTACTACCGTGATAAGTTGTTGACTTTTGAAGAGGGTGAAGTTGAGTGGAAGACGTTGGGGGAAATAGGGGAGTTTGAACGGGGCAACGGATTGCAGAAAAGTGATTTTGCAGAGAGTGGTGTGAGTTGTATCCATTACGGTCAAATTTATACTTACTATGGAAACTTTGCATATCAAACAAAATCTTTTGTTTCACCAACATTGGCAACCAAGTTGAGGAAAGCTCAGAAAGGCGATTTGATTATTGCGACTACAAGCGAAAATATTGAAGATGTTTGTAAGCCTCTAGTTTGGCTGGGTGAGGATGAGGTTTGCGTTAGCGGAGAGACTTATGTTTTTAAGCACAATCAAAACCCAAAGTATTTAGCTTATTATCTGCAAACCCCTATGTTTTTTGATTATAAAAAGCAAAATAGAACAGGAACAAAGGTTATTCGAGTACATGGAGATAAGTTAGAAAAATTTAAACTTCCCATCCCATCTCTTACCGAACAAGCCCGAATCGTATCTATCCTCGACAAATTCGATGCCTTGACATCCTCAATTACTGAGGGTTTACCTCGTGAAATAGAGTTGCGTCAAAAACAATACGAATATTACCGCAATATGCTTCTTAGCTTTCCGAAAGAGGAGGTGAAGGAATAATATGGGTGCTTCATTAACGGACATTGCACAAATGTTAAAAAAATCCAAACATAAAACGAAAGCTAAAGGTGCGAGTGAATCGGATGTAACAGTTCAATTAATTTATGCTTTTAATGGAACGGGTAAAACGAGGCTTTCACGAGAATTCAAATCGTTAGTGGCACCGAAAGCAGATGAGGATGCGGAGATAGAGGAATCAGAAGCAGTTAATAAAAAAATTCTTTATTACAATGCCTTTACGGAAGATTTGTTTTATTGGGATAATGACTTAGAAAATGATGCTGAGCCAAAACTTAAAATCCATCCTAATTCTTTTACAAGATGGATCTTTGAAGAGCAGGGGCAAGATAGAAATATTATTTCTAATTTCCAACATTATACCGATGAAAAATTAACGCCACATTTTAATGAAGAATATTCTATTAAAGATAAGAATGGGAATAATGTAACCGTAGGAGCCTTTTCAGAAATAACCTTTTCATATGAGCGTGGTAATGATGAGCGTTCCAATAACATTAAAATTTCAAAAGGAGAAGAGAGTAACTTTGTATGGTGTGTTTTTTATTCTCTGCTTGAACAAGTTATTGATGTATTAAATGTAGCCGAACCAAGTGAGAGAGAAACAAATCAGTTTGATCAGCTGGAATATGTATTCATAGATGACCCTGTAAGTTCATTAGATGATAATCGCTTGATTGAATTAGCGGTAAATTTGGCACACTTGATTAAATCAAGTCAGTCATACCTTAAATTTATTATAACCACACATAATCCTTTATTTTATAATGTGCTGCATAATGAGTTTAAAAAGGGTACATTTAAAAAATATTTTCTTAAAAAAAATGAAGATGGAGAATATGATTTGGTTCCCCAAAGCAATGATTCTCCTTTTTCCTATCATCTTTTCTTAAAAACCGAAATTGAAAAAGCGATTGAAACAGGTCAGTTAAAGAAGTATCATTTTAATTTCTTTAGAAATATTTTGGAGAAAACATCAACATTTTTAGGTTATGACAACTGGGGAGAACTTCTGCCTAAAGACACAAATGAGAATATTAATCCTTATGAGACAAGAATTATTAATATATCAAGTCATTCAAAGCATTCAGGAGACGAGATGGTTGAATTGACAGATGATGATAGACGTGTAATAAAGTATTTAATGAATAACATTAAAGAAATGTATCGTTTTAAATAAAATGAAAGAAATTTTATATAGGGGGGAAATGAATGAGCGATTTCAAACCCATTGTAGAATCAAACAACTTCATCGTTCTGGATAAATATACGAAGATCGATCAGCAAGGAGCCGATTATCAAACAGAAGCTGATTTAGAACGAGAACTCATTCAAGATTTAGTAAATCAAGGTTATGAACATCTCCCAAGTTTAACCACTCCTGAAAAAATGCTTGCTAATGTTCGTGTGCAACTGCAAAACCTTAACAATGTACAATTTTCAGAAGCAGAATGGATTAGATTTTGCGAGCAGTTTTTAGATAAACCGAGTGATAACCATATTGATAAGACCCGTAAAATTCATAACGATTATATTTATGACTTTGTTTTCGATGACGGGCGTATTCAGAACATTTACCTAGTAGACAAAGATAAGATTTCCAGAAACAAAGTGCAGGTCATTTCCCAATTTGAACAAAAAGGAAATCAAGCCAATAGATATGATGTTACCATTTTAGTGAATGGCTTGCCTTTAGTACAAATAGAGCTTAAAAAGCGTGGGATTGCCATTCGTGAAGCCTTTAATCAGGTTCATCGATATAGTAAGGAGAGCTTTAATTCGGAAAACTCTCTGTTTAAATATTTACAGATTTTCGTGATTTCCAATGGGACGGATACCCGCTATTTTGCCAATACGACCAAACGCGGTAAAAACAGTTTTGATTTTACTATGAATTGGGCTACATCAAAAAATAAACAGATTAAAGATTTAAAAGATTTCACAGCTACCTTTTTTCAGAAAAACACTTTATTGAGTATATTACTGAAATATTCTGTTTTTGATGCGAGCAATAATCTACTGATTATGCGTCCTTATCAAATTGCGGCTACAGAAAGGATTTTATGGAAAATCGAAAGTTCATATCTAGCCAAAAATTGGAGAAGTACTGAAAGTGGAGGATATATTTGGCATACAACAGGTTCAGGAAAAACGCTTACGAGTTTTAAAGCAGCTCGTTTGGCTACTGAGCTTGATTTTATAAACAAAGTATTTTTTGTTGTGGATCGAAAAGATCTGGATTTTCAGACGATCAAAGAGTATCAGCGTTTTTCTCCTGATAGTGTTAACGGTTCAGAAAATACCGCTGGATTGAAGCGTAACATTGAAAAAGAAGATAACAAAATCATAGTGACGACGATTCAAAAACTGAATAACCTGATTAAGAGCGAAACAGATTTGCCCATATATCATAAGCAAGTGGTATTTATTTTTGATGAAGCCCACCGTTCACAATTTGGTGAAGCTCAAAAAAATATCAATAAAAAATTTAAGAAGTTCTATCAATTTGGCTTTACAGGTACGCCTATTTTCCCGGAAAATGCGTTGGGGTCTGAAACGACTGCTTCTGTCTTCGGTCGAGAGCTGCACTCTTATGTTATTACGGATGCCATTCGAGATGAGAAAGTTTTAAAGTTCAAAGTAGACTATAACGATGTACGTCCCAAGTTCAAAACGCTTGAACAAGAACAGGACGAGAAGAAGCTATCGGCAGCAGAAAATAAAGAAGCATTATTACACCCTGAACGGATTAAAGAAATTTCTCAATATATTCTTCATAATTTTAAAATAAAAACCCATCGTTTAAATGCGAGTGGAAAAGGATTTAATGCGATGTTTGCTGTGAGTAGTGTTGACGCAGCCAAGCTCTACTATGAATCATTAAAAAACTTACAAAAGGGAAGCAGTAAACCCCTTAAGATTGCGACAATCTTCTCTTTTGCTGCTAATGAAGAGCAAAATGCTATAGGTGAAATTCTTGATGAAACTTTTGAACCTTCAGCAATGGATAGTAGTGCAAAAGAGTTTTTAAGTTTAGCCATTAAAGACTATAATGCCATGTTTAGAACCAATTACGGCGTAGAAAGTAAGGAATTTCAAAATTATTATCGTGACCTTGCTAAACGAGTAAAAGACAAAGAGATCGATTTATTGATTGTTGTAGGCATGTTTTTAACCGGGTTCGATGCTCCTACATTAAATACTTTATTTGTTGATAAAAATCTCAGGTATCATGGTTTGATGCAAGCCTTTTCGAGAACAAATCGAATCTATGATGCAACTAAAACCTTTGGAAATATCATTACATTTAGAGATTTAGAGCAAGCCACTATAGATGCTATTACTCTTTTCGGGGATACAAACACTAAAAATGTAGTGCTGGAAAAAAGCTACAAAGAGTATATGGAAGGGTTTACTGATATCGCAACGGGGGAAGCCCGGCGTGGTTATGTAGACATAGTAAAAGAGCTGCAAGAACGTTTTCCTGATGCTGAAGATATTTCTACTGAAAAAGATAAGAAAGAGTTTGCCAAGCTTTTTGGTGAATATTTGCGTGTTGAAAATATTTTGCAGAATTATGATGAGTTTTCAAGTCTAAAAGCTTTACAAACAGTAGATCTCAATGACTCTGAGGCTTTGGAAAATTTTAAATCTACTCACTATATGGGTGATGAAGATATAGCTGCCATGCAAGAAATTAATGTACCAGAAGAAAGAACGATTCAAGATTATCGTTCATCCTATAATGATATTCGTGATTGGCTTCGTCGTGAGAAAAACGGAAAACAAAAAGACAATTCCTCTATTGATTGGGATGATGTTGTCTTTGAAGTGGATCTTCTAAAATCCCAAGAGATCAATTTAGATTATATTCTTGAACTTATTTTTGAAAATAACAAAAAAATAAAAGATAAAGAATCGTTGGTTGAAGAGGTACGTCGTTTAATTCGTTCGAGTGTAGGGAACCGTGCGAAAGAAAGTTTGGTCGTCGATTTTATTAATCAAACAGACTTGGATAATATTCAAGATAAAGCAAGTATTATTGATGCCTTCTTCTCATTTGCTCAAAAGGAGCAAAAACGTGAAGCAGAAGAATTGATTACTACTGAAAGCCTTAGTGAAGAGGCTGCAAAAAGATATATTTTAAATTCATTGAAAAAAGAATATGCTAGTGAAAATGGAACGGAGCTTAATGAAATTCTTCCTAAAATGAGTCCTCTTAATCCTCAGTATTTAACAAAAAAGCAGAGCGTTTTTCAGAAAATCTCTGCCTTTGTAGATAAATTTAAAGGAGTAGGCGGAAGGATTTAATAAATCTAAAATAGCATGGTGTCTTGTTCTGTGGTGCAGCAGAAGGTGCGATTCGCCAAACGATCATTGAGAAAAACTATCTTGATACCGTTATAGGCTTACCTGCCAACTTGTTTTACGGTGTATCCATCCCAACTACGATTTTAGTATTCAAGAAAAATCGTAAAACAAAAGACATCTTGTTTATCGATGCAAGCAATGAATTTGAAAAAGGCAAAAATCAAAACAAACTTACTGATAAAAACATTAATAAGATTATAGAAACGTACCGAAATCGTGTAGATGTTGATAAATATGCTCATGTGGCATGCAGCTGAAAATTTTGGGTATTCATGTGTGGAAATTGACGAAAAGGGTCCAGGATATTATTCCTCGGCTCTTTTTTTAAGCGATTCGCTTGGGAACGGCGTAGACTGGGGGAAGTTATGCCGTGCAGTATTCTTATGAACTGCGGCGCAGTACATTATAGAAGATGGCAAGGAGGGGCGGCGCTCTTCCTTTTTTTGCGAGTCTTTTGGGGAGTATACTCCTCTATTGAGTATGATATACTCATTTAGATGTCTATGCTTAACATATACTGCCGTTTGAACTAAGTTCCTTAAACATGTTATATGTGAAGAAGAAGCAAGGACATGAACAGGTTAGCTTTACCATTTTGGGACCAAAGATTTGTCCTGGTATTTATAGAGGAGTTTTTGATATGATGAATAATTTTTGGCGTGATTTGCCACGACCTTTTTTTATACTGGCACCGATGGAAGATGTGACGGATGTTGTTTTTCGCCATGTCGTAAGTGAAGCAGCCAGACCGGATGTGTTTTTTACGGAGTTTGCGAATACAGAGAGTTATTGTCACCCGGAGGGAAACAAAAGTGTACGCGGGCGTTTGACTTTTACAGAGGATGAACAGCCCATGGTGGCCCATATCTGGGGTGATAAGCCGGAATATTTCCGTGAAATGAGCATAGGTATGGCGCAAGAAGGCTTCAAAGGCATCGATATTAATATGGGTTGTCCTGTAGCGAATGTAGCCGAGAATGGGAAGGGAAGTGGCCTGATCTGCCGTCCTGAAATCGCAGCGGATATCATTCAGGCCGCCAAAGCCGGGGGACTGCCAGTCAGTGTGAAAACAAGGCTTGGTTTCACTGCCGTAGACGAATGGCGCGACTGGTTGACCCATATTCTGAAACAAGACATTGTGAATTTGTCCATTCATCTGCGGACAAGAGAGGAAATGAGCAAAGTAGACGCCCACTGGGAGCTGATTCCGGAGATTAAGAAACTTCGTGATGAGGTGGCACCAGATACACTGCTGACCATTAACGGAGATATTCCGGACCGTCAGACCGGCTTGAAGCTCGCTGAGCAATATGGAGTGGATGGCATTATGATTGGGCGTGGTATTTTCCAGAATCCATTTGCGTTTGAGAAGGAGCCGAAGGGACACAGCAGTGAGGAATTGCTTGAACTGCTGCGGCTTCATCTAGATCTCCATGATCATTATTCAGTGCAGGAGCCACGTTCGTTCAGCCCTCTCGCCCGCTTCTTCAAAATATATGTCCGTGGATTCCGAGGGGCAAGTGAACTCAGAAACAGCTTAATGAACGCCAAATCAACAAGTGAAGTGCGTACATTGCTTGATGAGTTTGGAAGCAAGGATCATGATGAGGTAGAGGAACGTGGAAATTAAATTGCCAAGTTGGGGATGGGCTGTTAGTAGGCATTGAAAACATAGGAGGATATATGTCCTGGAGTAAATTGAAGCAACAACTGGAGAGTTTCCTCTGTCCTGCGTTAGACGGAAGAGTCGAATACCGAGCTACCAGTTACCGTTATTTACCTGATAAATCTGGAATTTGTTATATAACTGTAGATAAAAAGAACGTACTCAATATGAGTGATGTAACTAACCCAATCAGATGGTATCAGACGGAGCAGGAAATCAAGAATGATCCCAATATCCAAGTTCCTATCAGCAATGAAGAAATTGAAACGGTCAGAAAAGACACTAATGGGAATGTTCCGGAGGATCGTCTACAAGTAATTGCAAGAGGTAGAAAAATCTCAGAACATGCAAAGGAGCTTTTGTCAGCACAGGCCTCATTAAGCAAGTCTAATTTTAATGTTGTAGCTAATAAGTTTTTAACTACTTCTATAGAGGACAGCTTAGAGAGTAATGATATCTTATTGAATATTCTAGCTTTAGTGGACAGACGAGTAGGGAAAAAGCGAATTTTAAACATGTCTGAGAAGATGAAGTTAAAGCATCCGATTGTGCAGTATTTTTATGAGTTACGGCGCAGTACGTTATGAAAAAAATAACTTTCAATAATGAGGACACTTCGTGTCAGGGTTGTTCTCACTGAAAACATGAATGAAGACTTGAAAGAAATCGGGGAAAAGTGGAGTGGAAAACAGGGCAAACCGGCTTCCATTATCATGTCTTTTCCCTGTTTTTTATATCGGGCTATACCGCCTTAATTCCTACTTTGCAGGCTGGGTATCCCATTGCAAAATTGGACACAAGCCTAACGAAGGTGAATGAAACGGTTAAGGAAAATTCGCGGCTTGTGTACGACTCCATGCTAAAGGGGCTGCGTCAGGCTGTAGAACATGAGATCAAAATTGGGATTGGAACGGATGCCGCAATGTCTTACGTCACTCACTATGATATGTGGCGGGAACTAGACCACCATATGAGACAAACGAAACTGAATGCGGGTCAGGTCATCGAACGGGCAACAAAGTCTAATGCGGAAATCCTAGGCATTGATCACCTTACAGGGAGCATTGATATCGGAAAACAGGCGGATTTAATCGTGCTGGAGCACAATCCTTTGGACAACATAAAAGCTTTGTCAAATGTAGCTATGGTTATGGTGAAGGGCAATCTTATACCAACACCATCAGTGACCCGAATTCAGGAAGTGGACGAGCTGCTGGATTCAGTTTGGCAAAATTAGACCCACCCCGTAAACTCCAGTATAGACGCTTTGGCCGATTGTGCTTCGGATTGCGCCCCTTTACGCCATTCTTTGGGGGGCTCTCCCATAAGCCTGGAGAAGCATCGGTTGAAGCTGGAAATGGAACGATAACCGACTTGCTCGGAGATCGAAAGAATGGAGTCTTCTGTGCTTTTTAACTGCTTGCAGGCCTCTTCGATTCGGGTGCTGTTTAGGAAATCGAGGGGCGACGTTCCCATAATCTCATGAAATTTTCTGCGGAAATGGGTTGTACTTAAATGGCATAGATCAGCCAAAAAATCTATGGTAACGGGCTTCATGTAATGTTTAGTGATGTACTCCAAAGCTGGAGAAATGACAAATTCGCTTTTCAAGCTATGCTCTGTTTCTTGATTTGCCATTGGTTCATTCCTAGAATGAATTCTAAGGAGCCCTATATAAAGGGATAGCAATAAGCCGTAGGCGCTTTCCTGATAGTAAGGGTTCTGTTGTTGTAATTCCTCTACGACCGAAGTCGCAAGTGTATACACCTTGGGATGCTGCTCCTTGTTTAATATACAGTTCGTTCCCTTCATCACCCACAAATTGGGCTCAAAGTTCCTGTAAGCGCTTTTAAAAGAATGTTGAAAAAGGTCCTCTGGCGAAAAAAAGATATAAGACCAAAGGCTGGCTGTATTTGGCGAACTATACGTGGTGTGAGGAAGATACCTGGGAATGAAAGTTACATCCCCGGCTTTGAAGGGGACAGTTTCTCCTTTGATCTCCATGAAGCCGCCATCCGAATAGCAAATACCAATCTCCAAATGGTTATGAAAATGGAGATGCTCACTTTTAATATCTGAAATTTTCCAACGTTCACCGCTTAACAGCAAGACAGGGAAGTTGATGGGCAAGCTGTAATGTCGGTATTCTATAATGGGCTTCTTTTTTCTGGGCATATTCGATACTCCCATAACTTGGATTTGAGTGGAATATAGGTAAACGCTATGTCAAGTTTAGCCAGCAGATATACATTAGCATTTTGGAAAATTCGATTCCAATCGCTCCAAGGTGCAATATATAGACGAACTAGACCATGTCGATCTATATATTGTTTATCGGAAGTCGCTTATTGGATTTTTGCAAAATCCTCACATAAATGATTGGAATTGCGCAGTTTTGTTGCGAATGTGCTTAGATTGAGACTATTTTACTGCGTACAATGGAATAAGTAAAGCGTTTCCAAAACAGTGACGAACCGCTCTCAAGCGCCTTTGGGGGCGTGTGCACTAAGAGAGGGGAATAACAATGCTTCAATTAACTTATGACAAGGAAGAAATATTAAGAGTTATTGATAAAGTCGTCAGAAAAACGATGGCGATGGATTTAACATGGGATTGGCCCTGCGGTGTGGCTTATTATGGTGTATCCAGAGCCTATACCCAAACAGGAAATAAAGATTATTTAAATATGCTTGTCCAGTGGGCAGATGAATACATCGAGCTGGGTTTGCCGCACTGGACGGTTAATACATGTGCCATGGGCCATATGCTGATCACATTGTATGAAGAAACAGGAGACCAGAAATATTGGGATATTGTGATGAGCAAGGTGGATTACATCCAAAATAATGCTCTCCGGTTCGGAGATCGTGTTCTGCAGCATACGGTATCCACTGCTAATGATTTTCCAGAACAGGCATGGGCAGATACGTTGTTTATGGCGGCATTTTTTCTGCTTCGAGTAGGAACCAAATTAAAGGACGAGAAAATGATCCAGGATGCCTTAAATCAATATTACTGGCATATCAAATACCTGCAAGACCCTAGCAGTGGTCTCTGGTACCATGGCTACAACAATGTCAAACAGGATCACATGTCCGGATTTTTCTGGGGAAGAGCGAATGCTTGGGGAGCATATACCATGTCGCAAGTCAAAATTCATTTGAAAGACTGGTATTTGTATCCGCCGTGTATGGACGTGGAATGTTCCCTTCGGGATCAACTGGCGGCATTGAAAGGTGTCCAAACAGAGAACGGCTTATGGCGGACGGTACTGGATGACGAGGAGTCCTATGAAGAAGTATCTGCATCTTGCGGTATCGCGGCGGCCATGATTAATAACGGCAATCCGCTGCATACCAAATACGTGCAAAAGGCATTGAAGGGCATCTTGAACCATATTAGCGAAGACGGACGGGTACTGGGTGTATCGGGCGGCACAGCGGTTATGAAAGATCGGGAAGGGTATCGCAATATTCCTAAAGACTGGATTCAGGGCTGGGGACAAGGCTTGGCGTTGGCTTTTCTATCCGATATGTTGAATTAGGAGGGATTGAAGTTGTCTAAACAAACAACGGGGGCCTTTACACTACCGGGGGAATCTGGTTACGAGGCGCTGACCCTGAAATTAGCTGAACGATGGGGCGCCGATGTCATCCGTGACAGTGACGGCACGCAATTGTCCGATGAGATTATAAACGCTGGATACGGCATTTATTCTACAATCTGTATCATCAGAGATCATAACGAGTGGGCGTCCCGCAATCTGGATAAGCTGCAGCAGTGTTTTTTAATTACGAATCCGAAGGTAGCTGTACAGGATTATGTATCCATCTATCTGATGGAGGATTTTTTTGCAGAACAATTCAAAGTGAATGATTCCAAAGAGGCGCTTAACTACTGGCAGGTTTTTGACAGAACGACCGGGGAAGAAGTTCCAAGAGAACAATGGAATTATGAAAGGGAATCCGGAAATGTGGTCATTACCGGAATTGCTCCTTGGCATAAATACACGGTAAGCTTCATGGTCTACCGGATCTGGGAAGAGATTTCCATGTACAATCACACCACGAACCATTGGGACAAAGAGCATTTGATGCAGATTGATCCTATCTATACAGAAACGCAACAGTATCTGCTGGATTGGATGGAAGATTGGTGTCTTCATCATAAGGAAACCACGGTTGTCCGGTTTACCTCCTTATTTTATAACTTCGCCTGGATTTGGGGCAGCAATGAGCGCAATCGCCATCTGTTCTCTGATTGGGGGTCATACGATTTTACGGTAAGCTCAAGAGCGCTTGATCTATTTGCCAAGAGATATGGGTATTCGATGACTGCCGAGGATTTTGTGAATGGTGGGAAGTATCGCGTCACACATATCCCGGCTGAGCAGCGCAAGCTGGACTGGATGGCATTTATCAATGATTTTGTAATCGAATTTGGCAAGAAATTAATTGATATCGTGCATCAGCACGGCAAGCTGGCCTATGTGTTTTATGATGACAGTTGGGTTGGCATGGAGCCTTATAATGAACGTTTTCAAGAGTTTGGATTTGACGGATTGATCAAATGTGTGTTCTCAGGTTATGAGGCGAGGCTGTGTTCAGGTGTAAAAGTGAATACGCATGAGATTCGGCTGCATCCCTACTTATTTCCGGTTGGCTTAGGCGGGCTTCCTACCTTTATGGAAGGGGGCGACCCCACGCTGGATGCCAAAAAGTATTGGATTAATATCCGGCGCGCCCTGTTGAGGGAGCCTATTGACCGGATTGGACTGGGTGGATATTTGCATCTTGTAGAGCCTTACCCGGATTTTTGTGATTACATCGAAAAGATTGCCAACGAGTTCAGAGAAATCAAAGAACTGCATCATGAAGGCAAACCCTATCGCATGAAGACGAAGGTAGCTATTCTGCACAGCTGGGGAAAATTGAGATCGTGGACCTTGTCTGGTCATTTCCACGAAACATATATGCATGATTTGATTCATATCAATGAGGCTTTATCCGGATTGCCGGTTGAAGTTCAGTTCATTGATTTTGACGATATCCGTCAGGGAATACTACAGGATTGTGATGTAGTGATTAATGCGGGCTCTGCTGGTACAGCATGGAGTGGCGGAAAGTACTGGGATGACAACAAATGTGTAGACTTACTGACCCAATGGGTTTATGATGGCGGCACCTTTATTGGCATCAATCAGCCTTCAGCGGTTGAAGGTCATGACAGCTTTTTCAGAATGGCACATGTCCTCGGTCTGGATGAGGATACAGGCTCCAGAGTAGCTCATGGAAGATGGACATATGAGGTTAGGGATGAGCATGGTTTGGTGCCTGAAGGGGCAAGCATAACGCCGAAGAATAGGATTTATCTTACGGATGGGTCAGCTGCGATAGCGGGTGAAACGAATGGAATGATAACACTATCCACTCATGCCTTCGGTAAAGGTAAGGGAATTTACCTTCCTTCCTTCGAATTCAGTTGGGAAAATACAAGATTGCTGCTGAATATAATCCGCTTTGCGGGCAATGAGCTCAATGAAACAAAGTATATTACAGATAACTTATATACAGAGTGTGCTTATTATCCAGAAAGTAGAATGTTGGTTGTTATTAACAATAGCGATCAACTGCAAAAAACAACGATTGAAACGGACTATGGCAAACAAACCATGGAGTTAAAGCCCTATGACACCATGATCACCCATATCGGCTTAACAAAATCGGTATAGGACATAAGAAGTAGCGGTATCAAGCCCTCCTTTATTTTAAGGAAGGGCTTTTTGTTTCAGCACCTCCAGAAAATCCAGCCAATTTACCGGGGATTTTGTCCATTCAAAAGCATTTAGTCCTTCATTAACTATAAGTATAACAATGAAGGAGATGATTTCTTTGCGAAAGGCAACTTTAGTGAAAATTAGAAAAGCGGAAGCAAAATTGGGGAAAAAACTGAAAAAAAGAAGCCATGTGGTTATGAATGTTAGAAAAGCCATTCGTGTAACTCAACTTGGAGATGGGTTTGCACGCTTCACTTTCGCTCCAATCACTATTTCTCCTAATAGCTTTAGAAGCACTACGATTAACGGTAACGACTACAATCTGATTAGTGGTTCATGGATTTTCTCTGGAAATCAGCAAGGGTTTCTGCTCGATAACTATTCTGCGGCTGAAGACAGATGGTTCTTTACTGCATGGAATCCAACTGGAACCACAAGAACGGTATCTTATGCTGTTATCGCCAAACGGAAGCCATAATATCAATGTCATCGTTAGCAGGGAAAAGGAGCTTGAGGCTTCTTTTCCCTGCTAAAATGTAGAGAGCATTTTGAACAAACCTTCGATGATCTTATAATTTTTGATAGTGGTTTAAGAGGTGCTCAACTCTTTCTTTAATAATCTGTTTTAAAGATTCAGGCTTCACGGATTGTACATAATGACCATATCTCATAAAGTAATTAGCGATAAACTCTTCTTCTCCAGGATTATAAAATCCTTTTATGACTGTTTTATGACCCTGTTCTATTTTCATAGAAGGATAATGTTCTTTATAAAAGATATCCTTAGCTTGTTCTACAATTTCTACTTCAAAATCAATGCTCTTCTCAGATTGATACATTTCTAATGAACGAATAAGGAGTTCATCTATAGAAAAGTGAGAATTGATTTCCTCTTCTTCTATTGAGGTGATTCGATCACATCTGAAAACCCTATATTTGTTCGTATTTAACTCTATTCCAGTAGCGTACCATTGGCCAAACTTAGCGGAAATCTTGAAAAATTGAACATGATAACTTTTGTTCTGGTTATTTTTTGAATATTGAATCTTACAGTACGTCTCATTAAGAACGCTGGTTAGAATTTTATCTAAATAACGACTAACATGATTATGCTGATATATTTCAAATTGTAGAACCTTTTTCATTTTATGAATCTGGTTTATTTGTATTTTAGAAAGACAGTGTTCAAACTTTTCATTGAGTTTATTAACACTCAAATGAAAGGGTGTAGATTGATAAGCTTCTAAGGTCAACATTGCAAAGTATAGAGCATACACTTCATCCATCGTAAAAATAATAGGGGATAACAGTCTATTTTTTAAGATACCATATCGTCCATGTCTGCCATGTTCCGAATAAATAGGCATACCTAATTGTTCTAATGAACTAATATCACGTAGGGCTGTACTTTTTGAAATGTGGTATTTATCCATGAGATCATTTAAATTAAAGTACTCACGACTGTTTAAGTATCTGATCATGTCATTTAATCTTTCGGGTTTCTTCATACATAAATCTCCTTATAAAAGGTGTCATGTTTTGATACCTTTACAAATGATAATAGGTTCAAGGGGATATATCAAATCTATAAGATATCTACCTAAAAGCATGATAAAAAAGGAGATTGAACCCATGAGTACAACACTGGAAATAGCTATTTTCTTATCCATGAACGGAAAAGCAAAGGAAGCTATAGCTTTTTACAAAAAACATTTTAACGCAGAGGAACGATTTCTCGTTACTTATCAGGACATGGCCAAACGTGACAGCTCAATACAGCTTACTGATGAAAATAAAGATTATATTTCTCATTCTGTCTTATTGATAGGAAGAACAAAGGTTATGATAGCAGAAGAACCAATGAATCCCAATGAGGAATATACCGTAGGGAATAACATTTCATTATGTATTCAAAGTGCTGACAGAGAAGAAATTGAACAATTTTATCATAGTCTCATAACAGATGAGCGAGTGAAAATCATTGTACCTTTATCTGGCAATGTGTTTAGCCAAGCCTACGGTATTGTAGAAGACCCGTTCGGTATCCAAATACAATTCATGTATGATCATCGGTTACAATAAAAAAGTAGGTTGAAAAAAGCACAACAGCATGGTGAAAAGTGGATAATAAATGAATAGAAGTAAAAACTAAAATGGGCAAATCCAAGATACCACAGCAGAAAAGGAGACACTATGACGGAGAAAAAAGAAATAGCTGATAAAATAGGGTGGAACTTCGACAACAGTTATTCTCGTCTGCCGGAATCCATGTTTACGAAGCTCAATCCAAATCCTGTTCGCTCACCAAAGCTGATCATTTTAAATCATCCGTTGGCAGTTTCACTGGGGTTGAACGAAAATGCGCTGCGAAGAGATGATGTTGTAACCATGTTGGCCGGCAATCAGGTTCCCGAAGGTGCTACACCTCTTGCACAAGCTTACGCAGGACATCAATTTGGGCATTTTAACATGCTAGGAGACGGCCGTGCTCTACTGCTCGGCGAGCAGATCACTCCCTCGGGCAAACGGGTTGATATTCAGCTCAAGGGCTCAGGCAGAACGCCGTACTCCCGTCGTGGTGATGGCCGTGCGGCACTTGGGCCGATGCTCCGCGAATACATCATCAGCGAAGCGATGCATGCGCTAGGTATCGCTACCACCCGCAGCTTGGCGGTGGTAACCACGGGTGAGGCGATCGTCCGGGAAACTGAGCAGCCCGGTGCCATTCTGACTCGTGTGGCTGCCAGTCATCTTCGCGTCGGCACCTTTCAATATGTCTCAGCATGGGGCACGTCCCAAGATCTGCGGACTCTGGCTGATTACACATTGGAACGACACTATCCGGAAGTTGCCAATGACGAAAACCGTTACCTTTCACTGCTTCAGGAAGTGATTAAGCGTCAGGCGAAGCTGATCGCTCAATGGCAGCTGGTGGGTTTTATTCACGGAGTGATGAATACCGACAATATGACCCTTAGCGGAGAAACCATTGATTATGGTCCTTGCGCCTTTATGGATACCTATAATCCTGAGACGGTGTTCAGTTCCATCGACATGCAGGGCCGCTATGCTTATATCAATCAGCCGCATATCGCTGCGTGGAATCTCGCGAGATTGGCGGAGACCCTCTTGCCACTGCTGCATGACAACAGAGAGCAGGCTGTCAAAATGGCCGAGGATGCAATTTCAGATTTTGCAAACATGTTTCGCCTTCATTGGCTTGCGGGAATGCGGGCCAAATTGGGGATCTTTAACGAAGAGCCGCAGGATGAGTCCCTTATTGAGGATCTTCTTAAAATCATGCAGAAGCATCGCGCGGACTACACCAATACCTTCCGTGCCCTCACTTTAAACAAGCTGGAGGATGCGGTTTTGTTCAGCACGGCGGATTTTACCCAGTGGCACGAGCAGTGGCAGGCGAGGTTGGACAGACAGCAGGAATCCGAAGCCACCTCGTATCAGCTGATGCGCAGCAGCAATCCCGCAATTATCCCGCGCAACCATCGGGTAGAAGAAGCACTGGAGGCTGCGGTGGAACGTGAAGATTACCGAGTGATGGAGCAGCTTCTTGAAGTTCTTTCGAACCCTTATGCTTATTCTACCGAACAGGAAATTTACTCTACATTGCCTGAGGAATCCACTTGTCCTTACCGAACATTTTGCGGTACCTGATCTGTAGTAGTCATGCTGAACAATTGGATGATAACGTATTTCATGCGTTGGTGGAGAAGAACAACTTTCTCTCACCAACGCATTTTGTTTTTATTTTGAATCTGTTCATTTACAGATGAGATCCACCACTTGCATCAATCAATTGACCCGTTATCCAGCGGCTATCCGTTGAGGCAAGAAAGGCAGCTATATCTGCAACATCTTCAGGCTCTCCCCAACGTTTAAAGGTCGAAAGGCCAGCGGCAAATTTCTGTCCGTCAGGATCTTGTAAGGTTCCGCTATTCATCTCTGTATTGATAATGCCTGGTTGGATGGCATTGACGGTAATATGACGGCTCCCAAGTTGATGAGCCAAAACGTGCGTTAGTGTGTCGATGGCCCCCTTTGACATGCTATATGCGAAACTACCTCATCTGCTTCTTTATGCCTTTTTCCGTAGTGTACTGCGACAATGGCCCCCTCCCGAGCTAGACGTAATGCAATGCCACGACCGATTCCTCGACTTGCACCAGTTACTAAAGCGATTTGACCTTTTAACTTACTCATGTCTTCATCTCCTTGTTTGGAATTCATGCATAGTTATATCACAAGGGTATGTTTGAAATGTTGCTCTTTCATTCAGAGCTTATGTTTACACTGTATGGATATAGGCTTTAAACAAGCTTAATATCGTGATATTTATCATTGAAAAAAACACGTATCTTCAACGCTCTAATGCATTACATTGAATTGACCAATGTTCAGTAAAATGAATCTCCTTCCTTTCCATTTCATGTCTAAAAATGTCTGCTAATTAGCAGTTGTATTTAGACGTTTTTTGTCATACAATGCATCTAATGCTACGGACTCGGTCTTAGAAACAGTAAGGTTTGGACGGCAAATAGGACGTGGTTGACTTTGTATATTTATGAATCGTGGAGCTACTGTGTAGTCGTTCGATCAACCACGTCAGTCTGAAAATTAATAATGTTTGGGGGCAGTTTTCCGGATCATTAGCATTTGATGACGAACATATACGAAGGGGAGCGTTCTTTTGGAATCGAAACAATTAACGAGAGGGCTGAAGCCACGACACGTTGAGTTGATTGCGCTTGGAGGCACGATTGGCGTTGGCTTGTTTATGGGATCGGCAAGTACGATAAAATGGGCAGGTCCTTCGGTGCTGTTGGCTTATCTCTTAGCTGGGATTATTATGTTTTTTGTCATGCGGATCATGGGGGAAATGCTGATTCTTGAACCGGTGACGGGCTCATTTGCTACCTTTGCTCATAAATACATCAGCCCTTTGGCCGGTTTCTTGACCGCTTGGAGCTATTGGTTCTTATGGGTTACTGTAGGAATGGCGGAGGTCACTGCGATTGGGGTATATGTGGGCTACTGGTTCCCGGATATCCCGCAATGGTTGCCGGCTTTGGCAGGTGTAATTATTATTGCGTTGGCCAATTTAGCGGCTGTGAAATTCTATGGAGAATTTGAGTTTTGGTTTGCGATGATTAAGATTATCGCTATTATCTTCATGCTAGTAGTTGGTACGGGGATGATCTTCTTTGGCCTCGGTAACGGCGGACAACCGATAGGTCTATCCAATCTAGTCAGCCATGGTGGTTTTTTTGCAGGAGGATTAAAAGGGTTCCTATTTGCACTATGTATTGTAACGGCGGCTTACCAGGGGATTGAGATGGTAGGCATTACAGCGGGTGAAGCAGAAAATCCGAAAATGACCCTGCGAAAAGCTATTAAAAACATCATCTGGCGTATTCTGATTTTTTACGTAGGGGCAATCTTTGTCATTGTTACGATTTATCCTTGGAACCAAATTGGCGAGATTGGCAGCCCGTTTGTTCTGACTTTTGCCAAGGTAGGAATTGTAGCTGCTGCGGGTATTATTAACTTTGTTGTACTTACAGCTGCGATGTCAGGTTGCAACAGTGGTATTTATAGTGCGGGCAGAATGTTATATACATTGGCTAAGAACGGACAAGCTCCTAAGTTCTTCGGGAAAGTTTCCGCAAGCGGTGTCCCTAGAAATAGTATAATAACGACCATTTCATTGCTACTGGTAGGCGTGTTATTTAACTACCTAATGCCTGATTCCAAACTGTTTTTGTATATTTACAGCGCTAGTGTTCTCCCGGGTATGGTACCGTGGTTTGCATTAGCCATCAGTCAATTTAAATTCCGGAAAAAGTGGAAAAACGAAATGGAAGATCATAATTTTAAGTCTCGTTTTTTCCCGATCAGTAATTACATCACTATTATCTTTTTGTTGCTGGTGATCGTTGGAATGTGGTTTAACCCGGACACACGCTTGTCGTTGATTGTCGGGGCAACCTTCATGGCGATCGTCGTTGTTGGATATTTTGTCTTTGGTATAGGAAAGCGGCAGAGAATTGAAGAATTAGAGAAACACGAATAGGCTGCTCAAGATGTACTATTTGCCGAGCGTAATTCAGATGTCCTGAGTTGCGCTCGGCTTTCCTTTTTATATGAAGAGGAATAGAGCAATGGAAAGGCTGTGAGTGAGGTGAAAAAGTGTGTGATCATTGCAAAATAAAGCGAAGGTATCCCCAAGCTATACTTGGAGACACCTTCAAATTAAAACTGCTTTTACAACTTATTGATTTACCTAGCTTACATTGTGCTAATGTCAATCACGAATCTGTACTTGACATCAGATGCTAATACTCGTTTGTAAGCTTCGTCAATCTGGTCAGCTGATACCACTTCAATTTTAGGAACAATATTGTGTTTCGCACAGAAATCCAGCATTTCCTGTGTCTCGCGGATACCTCCTATCATTGATCCTGCAAATGAACGGCGATGTCCGATAAGGGACATCACATTGAGTGACATCGGCTCCCCGGGGGCACCGACATTCACCAAAGTTCCGTCAAGAGTGAGTAGTGCAAAATAAGCGTTCAGATCTATGTTGGCACTTACCGTATTAATAATCAAGTCAAAGCGTCCAGCCAGTTTTTCAAATGTTTCTGGTTCGCTTGTGGCATAATAGTGATCCGCGCCAAATTGCAAGCCATCTTCTTTTTTCTTTAATGTTTGTGATAGAACGGTTACCTCAGCACCCATAGCATGTGCGATCTTGATAGCCATATGGCCAAGGCCTCCCATACCCACAACTGCCACTTTCTTATCTGGGCCAGCTCCCCAGTGGTTTAACGGCGAATAAGTCGTAATACCTGCGCAAAGTAATGGAGCAGCCACGTCAAGCTCAATATTATCTGGAATTCTTACTACAAAATCCTCAGTTACGACAATGTGGGTAGAATACCCGCCTTGTGTAGGCTCGCCGTATTTGTCAACACCAGCGTAGGTAGGGACATTTCCTTTAAGGCAGTATTGTTCCTCTCCTTTACGACAGTTCTCGCATTCGCCACAGGAATCAACCATACAGCCAACTCCTACCCGGTCACCAACTGTGTACTTTGTAACTTTAGCTCCTACATCCGTAACAATCCCTGCAATTTCATGTCCAGGTACAAGTGGGTAGTTCACGGGTCCCCATTCGCCGTGAGCAGTGTGGATGTCAGAATGGCATATGCCAGCATATTTAATTTCAATCAATACATCATGTGAATCAAGATCCCGTCGTTTAATTTCAGCCGCTCGAAACGGTTTGTCTGGGCCGTCGACAGCTCGTGCTTTAGCAGTAATCATAAATAGCCTCCTAATTACTTATATTTTTCAAGAGAAAGTAATTGTATTGAATACAAAGTGAAAACTAAGTGAAGTCGATTGAAGTTTTCCTCTTGCAGATCAATGTTAATCCTTATAGTTAACTCTAAGTCAAGCAACTACCTATATTCCTTTTAAAAAATTATGCTAGGAGACTTTGACACTCAACCAATAGCTTGATAGAATCCCTTTATACCTAGAGTTAACTCGAAGTCTATATCATTAAGGATAGGAGATAAATGATGAAGACATATTCGATCAGCGAAGTTGCTAAAGAATTGAATCTTACAGCATATGCCTTGCGTTACTACGACAAGGAGGGACTTATGCCTTTTGTAGAACGGACATCTAGCGGAACAAGATTATTTAAAGAATCCGATATTGACGCTTTAAAAATAATTGAATGTCTAAAATCCACCGGAATGCCGATCAAAGAAATTAAAAATTTCATTGATTGGTGTTCTGGGGGAGATTCCACACTACAACAAAGATATGACATGTTTATCGAACGAAAAGCGACTGTAGAAGCACAAATGGAGGAACTAAAAAAAACAATGGAGGTTATTGAACATAAATGCTTATATTACAAAACTGCATTGGATGCCGGAACGGAAAATGTTCATAAAAACAATAATATAGGGAGTCACATGACTAACTAACAGAAAAGACATAATTTATCCACACTTCCTTCTAATATTTAACTGTTAGTAGAATTATTGAAAAGCTATAATTCTAATGATGATTTGAGTGTATATGAAGAAAAGAGGTTGTGGGTATGAAGTTGAAAAAATGGCCAGTAGTATTCATGCTAGGTATTATCATGCTGGTATCTGTAGGCTGGAACAGTGGAATATCTTATGCAAAATATTATTACGAATACACTTGGGATCAGTACAAGGGGACTGAAATCAAGACCTACAGGCTGACACCAGTAGCTGGTAGAGCCGGATCTATGGATCAGGAAAAGGCCCTTGCTGCTATTGGCAAAACTCCAAATGTGTATGGAAAGTTCAGTGGCTATCAAATAGATAAAATAACTGAATTTGCAACCAAGAGTGTAACGGATGAGGTTTATCATTATGCGATTGTTGATTTTAATACCGATAAGGAGCCAGCAATTGTAGAATACGTGAATCCAAAAGGCGGAATTCCTCATACATGGAACGGAACTGATGAGATTCGAATTTTTATGAGAGGATCTGAGGCTGCTTCTTTGGCTGAGCTGTTTTATGAGGGAACTCCAAGTGAAGGACGCTATCATTTTAATGCTAACGATGTCTACTTAGTTACATTCTGGTCCAGCACAGCACAATCAATCACGGGAATGTCTGCTGAAGCACTAGTTGAGGAAGGCCCCTCTACGCTTATAAATCAAGAGTGGGTAAGTCAAATAAAAGACAAAGATCCTGCTGCTTATCCGCAAAACGGAACTCTAAAGGGCTACTTTTATATTTATAAGGGTTCTGAGTTGAAAAAGGATTAACGAGCAGCCAGGACTTAATAAGTGTATCTTACACAAAAAATGAGATAACATTTTTGTATTCAGACGAATGCGGATACAGATGTCATCTCTTTTTTTATTTATGGTGTACATGATTAAAATGATAGGCCCAAAAGGTGATAAGTATTTAATTGCCAATGAAAACCATTGTTTAGTGATAGGGAATTAAGGCTTAAAAAAATATGGTGAAAGAGCAGGACAGCAGATTGCTCAAACCACTTTTTTTGCTGGCTTTATTCAATCCTAGGGAGATTATTCCGATAATTCAAGTATATACAGTTTGGTGTTAACAGTAATGAAAAACCGTTTGAAAACAAAAGAGGATGATTTTCAAAATTGATATGAAGGTACAGGTGAAAGTGGCCCAGTGCTATCTCGTAAAGGAGGTGTAATGATCTCAAATAATGAATTATGAAAAAAAGTTAAAACAAATTAGGCATTACATGGCTGGTTTACTGGCTGTCTGGTTGTTCTGTATACATAGTTCGCCTGTTTTTGCGGACAGAGCCTTTAACGATATCGAACATTCCTATGCAGCTGATGCGATTGAGGCCATGGCTGCTCAAGGTTATGTTACGGGTTATCAGGATGGGAGCTTTCGACCTTTACATTTTATCTCGCGTCAGGAATGGGCAAGCATTTTCGCTAAAACCTTAAAGCGAACATCGAATAACAGAGGCGTAACTTCTTTTCGGGATGTGTCACCATGGGCTTTACCTTATGTACAGGCCTTGCAGGAAGAAAGCATTACGAAAGGGATTAGTGATCAATTATTCGGTGCCAAGCACAATATGACTCGTCAGGATATGGCCGTTTGGTATGCCCGGTATTTTGGTGTTACTGATGATACCCGATCTGCTGGTATATCCAGTTTTGTGGATCAACCTAATATATCAAATTATGCACAAACGAGCGTATGGCTGATGGAACGGTTGGAACTGATTGAGGGGGATACAAATCATTATTTCCACCCTAAAGAGTCTGTGAGTCGGCAGGACGCCACGTTGGTTGCTTATCGGTTATGGTTAGGCGGTGACGTTCTGAAAGAACGTGCCAAGCGTTTGCTGGAGTCATTAGAAAATGGAGCTGCAACGATGCCTCAGGCGACCAGCCAACAAGAATCGCAGAAGATTGCGGCCGATTTGACACCGGAAATTAGGCAACAACCTGTGAATTCGGAAATTGAGGAGCCTAAAAGGCATCGCCCAAGACCTGATTCACCAGTATCTCCGGTGACACCACCGGAGCCGAAACCGGAACCGCCAATCACACCACCGGTGCCTAATCCCAAACCACCAATAATTCCGGTTGACCCATCGGTGATTCCACCGGATCACTCTTCGGATTTTTTGGTCGATGAAGTCGTAATCAAGGCGCAGGAGCTAGTAAATCAACCGGAAACGCACCCTTCGTATCAGCTATCCTTTCAGCTATACAATGAAGGACGACCAGTAAGCATTCCTGCTGCCAGTGTCACAAATGTTACGTACACATTTAGTGATGGGTTAGGTGTTTTTGATGTACAAGGAAAAATCACACATCCCGAGAAAATACCAGCTGTGGACAGCTTCATTCCGGTAGAAATGAAGGTCACCATTGCCAAACCTTATCGGGTTCTTACAGCTCAGACCAAGCTGATCGTAAAAGGGAAGACTCCGCCGGCAGAACCACCGAACGTAATCAGGTCCGTATACTTGGCCACGTATACCATTTCAGAGGCGGCTACTTTAGATCCGGCTGCTTGGAAAATGTCCTACGTATTTCGTAATGCTAAAGGAGAGATTATAGCTCCTGAAATGCTGCCATCAGACTTGATACTTCGGATAAAGGATTCCAGAGGAATATTTGAAGAGGATGGAAAGATTGCCAACCTGCATTTGATTCCAGCAGTGAACTCGGTTATTCCATTAAAAATCACAGTTGAGTCTCCATCCCAAGGGATTCTCTTCACATCCGATGCGGAATTAACGGTAGAACCCGGGGAACGTAAAAAACAATACTTTGCTGTCTCCATCATGCTGCAGGGAAGCGCGACTACCGTAGATCAAATCAAGCAATCTCGTCAATTGCTGATGGATCACTTTGGTCCCAACATTAAAGTGACATGGGCGATGCAAAACGGATTTGTTTTTGTAGAAGCGAATCGGCCGCAGCTTGAACAGGTTCTGGCATTTGTTGATCAGTATGGAGATGAAGTTGGGATTCTGGCGGGGTACCCGAACCAGTCCGAGCCCGGGCTTCCTGTTTGGGAAGCAAAGATGGATGAGTGGCTGTATATGTATCGTTATAATGCATTTAATGAGCTGCACCAATCTGGTTCGATGGGATCACCATCCGTGTTTGAAAGCATGGATACAGACCAATATCGGAAGTATCTGCCGAAATCATTGACCAGCTTTACGGTGAATCCCGAACAGACTCAATGGCTTAAGGATCACTATCGAATTACATCGGCGATGGGATGGTCGGCTACACAATATAATGTCAACGGTATGTATGGTGAGGGCTCACCTTTGATGCCTTACTGGTCCCATAAGGACAATCCGATTGTTCCCGCACAAGGAATTGCTGATAATAGCGGTACCGTATTCATGAACTCGGTTACGATTGATCCGATTGGGTCACGCTATACGAAAGATTCCTCACGCTGGACTCTTCATCCGGGTGATCCCTATGTGACGGAGACGGATGCGGCACCACAACTGTATATAGTACAGCAATATTTGGATAACCCTTATCAACGTATAAATACGGTAAACTACTTGTCCATTATTTTGGACATCAACGCACTTGCCAACACCCATAACATGGGTCCAATATGGGAGAACTTTGTGAATCATTTCCCGCTTGATCGCAAGGTCGAGATTGTGGGTGTAGACGGGCTGAAACAGATTTATGAATCGGTAGCAGGATCGGGTAATGATCATACCGAGTTTACGCTCATGTTTAGAGGTTCAGGAATAAAGACGGCTATGGATTCCAATAATTCACCGGCAAATCTGCGCTATTTGTGGACTGAAAATGCCTCACAGCGTATTATTTTATCCAAAGAGGATGGAGATGCGGCATGGTCCATTATTGACTTTACCGATTATACCCGAAAACCGGTTCCGAAGCTTGCTTACAGCCCGGAAAATAGTCACACGGACGTAAGCTATGTCACTGGAAGGAACTTCAAGCTATGTCCAACAGCTCCTTTAACAGCAGATGAAATTCAACGCGTGAAAACTCGTTTGAAGGAAATCTATTTCGTGGAAGAAGTGAACTATCAGTAGGCGTTATTATGAAGTGACCACATTTTTAGGAGCTATAGTTTTATGTAAAGAGGGCGCCCCTAGCCATGGAAATGGCTCGGAGCGCCCTTTGTTTTTAATAAGGATATTCCGCGCTTTATACCCACTCCACAATCTGATCTACAGGTCGCCGAGTTTTGTCGCGCGGTTCGTTCAGGCGGTATCCAAAGGCCACCATACAAGAAATACCGAAATGCTCGGCATCCATAATGCCTTCTTCGGAGAGGATGCGTTCAATTTCTTGTTTATTAAAACCTTCGATAGGGCAGGAATCAATGCCGATTTGAGCTGCGGCAGTCATCATATTGCCCAGTGCGATATAGGTTTGTCGGCATGCCCACTCGAACATAGCTCTTTCATTTTCCTCAAGCGCAAAATCTGATTTTAGGAAGGCGTCATATACCTTCTCTTTGCCTTGCATCACTTCAGCAGGTAATTGCTGCACGTTTACCATCATATTCTTGATATAATTGGATGAAGCTACCATATCTTTAGGCAATCTGGAGAGAATAAGTACGAAATGGCTTGCTGTTGGCAACTGTTTTGTGGCCCCCCAAGAATAGGGCAGCAGCTTCTCACGCATATCTGTACTTTGGACGACAACAAATTTCCAGGGTTCAAAGCCAAACGAGCTTGGGGATAAACGACCGGTTTCAAGAATAAACTCAAAATCGGAATCGCTAATTTTCTTATGATTATCAAATTCTTTTGTAGCATGTCTGAACTTGTATGCAGACAAGATTTGATCTTTAGTGGTTGTTAAGGTTTCCATCGTGATTCCACTCCTTATGGTTGTGATTGAAATTGACGCTTACTAAGTGCATGACTAATATTAGAATATACATGACCATTTTTGAAGTACGCACATTAATGTGCTGTAGTATATAAAATGATACCAAGGAGGAGAAGGGCCAATGCGCAATCGGAAAGGCGGTTTTGGTGAATGTACCGCTGGGAATGATCAGGCGTGTCCTGTTGAGTACACGTTGGATGTGATTGGGGGCAAGTGGAAAGGGATTATTTTATACCATCTCATGTATGGGACTAAGCGATTTAGTGATTTTCGGCGGATCTGCCCGGGAATTACCCAGCGTATGCTGACACTCCAATTGCGCGAGCTGGAAGAGGACGGTGTCGTTCATCGTGAAGTCTACCAGCAGGTTCCGCCTAAGGTTGAATACTCTCTCACCGAGTTTGGAGAAACACTCATCCCGATTATTAATCTGATGAAGGATTGGGGAGAAGAATATAAAACAAAACAGCGATCACCGGAAAGCAGCCCTTCAGCAACCTAGCCCCAATTTGTAGGTTTAAGAAGCAGCCGCATCCAAAAGACCTGGCCATCATTTTGGCAGGTCTTTTTATTTTAAAAGTGAAATAATAAAAAGTTCGCTTTGCAGTTGACAGCAAGGATGACGCTTGATATATTTCTTACGATATTGATAATCATTATCATGATGGTATAAGGCTATTACCATATTACATAGGGGGCTAATAGGTTGAGGAAAAAATCGATATTTATGCTGGCTACTTTGATGCTTGTATTGTCTGTATTTGTCAGCGCATGCGGCGGAAATAACACTGAAGGTAATACCGCTTCAACTTCAGGAGATAAGCAAGAATCGGCTTCTACTGGAGAGACGAGAAGCTTTAAAACGGTTAAAGGGGATATTCAGATTCCCGCTAAGCCACAGCGTATTGTAACGGATTTTTACGGCGGAGAACTGCTATCCGTAGGTGCTAACGTGGTGGGGGTGGAGCCGACTGCGTTTCAAAATCCTTTTCTGACTGATTTGCTAAAGGAAAAAGGAACCAAAGAGGTGGGTGATCCAACCAATTTGGAGAAGACGCTGGAACTCAAACCCGATCTGATCGTAGTTATGAAGGATACGAATTATGAAGCTTTGTCTAAAATCGCACCTACCCTGTACATTCCGTACGGCACCACGACTAATATCTATGATACGGTCAAGCTGTTCGGCGATATCACTGGGGAAAAGGAGAAGGCTGAGCAATTTATTGCCGCCTTTGACAAAAAGGCTGCTGAAGGCCGCGCTCGTCTGAAAGGTGTTATTGACGAAAAGGCAACTTTCGGGTTGTATGAGCTGACGGATAAAAACGCACTTTGGATCTTTGGCGACAATGCAGGACGAGGCGGACAAGCTGTATACAATGCGCTCAAACTGAACATGCCGAAGAAGACAGCTAATTCCAAGGAACAAACCGTACAGCTTTCAATGGAGGTACTGCCGCAGTATGACGCAGATTACATGTTCCTGACAACCTATGATCCAGACAAAAAGGGAACCGCGCTTAAGCAACTGAAATCGTCCGCTGTGTGGGGCAATCTGCCTGCGGTGAAGAATAATAGAGTGTTCTTTAATGATTTTGATACGTACTATCGCTATGATCCGATCGCTATTACCGGACAGATTGATATGATTGTGGATATGCTGGTTGAAAGAGAGAAAGAGAATAAAGCTAAAAAATAGGTGGATTTTGTGTTGTAACGAAATGTCGAAGGTAGATAGGAAGCTGCATACTACACGCAGTATATAGCAATAAAAGACCAGTCCAACATAAATCATGTTTGGACTGGTCTTTTATATATTATTTCGTCGTAATTACGATAGTATCTTCTTTTTGTATCCAATCTACCTTGGCTCCCAGTGTCTCGCTGATGAGCCTCAGTGGAAGATAACCAATACCGTTCACCATGAAGGG
Organism: Paenibacillus sp. ALE2; assembly: GCF_054113385.1. Taxonomy (NCBI): domain Bacteria; kingdom Bacillati; phylum Bacillota; class Bacilli; order Caryophanales; family Paenibacillaceae; genus Paenibacillus; species Paenibacillus sp. ALE2. The sequence goes on along the minus strand of NZ_CM134213.1, from coordinate 564,756 downwards.
TGGATTGGTGAGTTCTACAGATTTACCGTTCACTTTTGTTTGGCTGGTTTTAAAATTTATTTCTAGAGAGACGGGAGGGTCTCCCGCCTTGGACTGATTCATTTTCGCTATTTTGCTGTTGAAATCATAAGTGATGTCGGCTCCCAGTTGATCAAAAACAGAACGCAGGGGAATAAACGCCTGCCCATTGCGGGTAATCACACCGTTGCTTAGAGGGACAGGTGTACTGTTGAGACGGACGAGAATCGGCTTTTGTACAGGAACTGGCGTACTATAAAGAAATTCATAATCGCCTATGCCGAGTTGCGCGTGTTTGTTAACACCCCAGCCCCACAGTGCGTCGTTTGCCTTTTGCATGATGACGTGCCGTGGTCCTGCCTTGATGCTTTGAATATTTTGAGCAAGTAATGTAAAAGGGACATGGGAGGATAATTTTTCGCCATCTAGAGATGCAACATATACATTGCCAGCAGTGGTTAGAGCAAGAAGGGAGCGCTCAACGAAAAAGGCGTCTTTAACGTCCTTTACTCCTGTTAGCAGTACAGGGGTATTCGTGTTGTGATAGGTTGTATTGTCTAAGGCACCTGTAACTGTAGCCCCCCAGAACCATAGCCGACCTTGCTGATCAATGGCGAGATTGGAATACCTATTAGCCTTGATGGTCTTGATGCCCGATAAGGCTTGAATTTGCGATACGGATAGCGTTTCGGACGGAGCTGCATTTTTATCAAATTCTTTGGGCCACGTCCACACGGTACCATTCTTTTTTAAGGCTATATTTTTAGTAATTGCCGTAATGTCTTTTAATGGTGAAATAGGTTCGAAACCCTGTAAGGCTGTTGTGTTTTTCCATACACTGCCGTCTTTCTTAAGAAATATCCAGCGTTCCTCATAATCCGGTCTTTCTTCATAGTAACTGACTATATCGGCAACCTCATCGATGCCAGATAGGGTTTGAAAAGGACTGAAGATGTTTCTATTGTCGAGTTGATCAGCGAGAAATATGCTGCCTTCGTTGGTCAGAGCGAGCACATGATCATTCAAACTACTTACAGCTGCGAGGTTCTGTAGTCCTTCCAGAGGAACAAATTTCACGGATTCAGAAATATTGTTTCTAGGCACATACCAAGCAGAGTGGTCTTGCAAGGTAAATACCAGATCGCTTTCGTTGATGATATTAGAGAATGTTTTTATTACGTTTGGTTTACCCTCTACACGAGTCGGTACGGATTGATTATAGCCCCACAGCCACAAGCTTCCATCGGATTGGATCAGACTTCCGGAATCATAGGAGCGAATATGCGATGTAGAATCATTTCCGGCCGCCCACACCCTGGGACTGATCAGTAATAACGTAATTATACTGAGTAATAGAGCACGTCTTTTCATACGATTTTCCTCATTTCTTGATCAATGTGTATAAGAGAAAAAGTAATCTTAAAGAATATCCCTAATCCATAGACGAAGAAAGTATAGAAAAGTTTTCCAAATGTAATGAATCAAAATAAAATAACCTCCAAATCCAACAAATAGAGATGGATTTGGAGGTTATTTCTGTTAGCAAGTAGGTAGAATATATGGGTTAGCACAGCTAGTGCGTAGTATGAGCTAACTACTTGCGATTCGACTGCGCACAGTCAATAAGGTTTGCTCTTTAATTTGTCCGATTTCACGGAGGAGTGTGGCTGTTTTGGCTTCGTAGGATTGTTTGACATCCAAGTCTTTTAGCGAGGCAAGGTTAATATCAATGGTGAGCAGGGCGGATTGAGCGGCTGCTTCAAACAAAATCGCACCGATGCCCAGATCGGAGATCACATTTTTATTGGATATTTCCACAATGTTGTAGGCTTGTGATAGTCCGTCCCGGCATACTTCCAGCAGGCGCATAGGTACCTCAATGGCAGCAATCACAGCTGTTTGTAAGGAATGGGTACGATAGCGCTTTTCTTCGTCTGTTTCTTTGGGCAAACGCAGCGCGGTCATGTACTGTTCAAAGGATTGGATGTCTGCGGCCATCAGTTCCTCACAATGCGTAGACAATCTTTCCATACTGCTAATGACTTGCACCATTTGTTCACGGAATTGCGTGTATTTTTCTCCTTGTGAAAGGTTGGCGGTCATGGAGGTCATCGCTGCGCCTAGTGCCGCAGCCAGCGCGGATACACTTCCTCCACCAGGGGTAGGCGCTGCACTTGCAGCTTCTTTCAGAAAATGTCCGATGGACTGGTTCCACGACAGTTCACTCATGAATAAACCACCTCTCTGGAGTAATGTTGCAGACGTATCGCTTTGAGCAGATTTTTGTACAAAATTGCGGTCGTTAGGGTGCCCACGCCACCAGGAACGGGAGAAATGGCATGTACCTTTTCTACAACGTCCTGAGCAGCGTCCCCCACAATTTTACCCTCCAGCGTCTCATTAATTCCTGCATCCACGAGAATCAGACCTGGGTGAACCATATCCTGCGTAATCACATCAGGACATCCGACTGCGACGAAGGCAATGTCTGCATGGCTCAGATGCTCTGCAATATCACGCGTACCTGCATGACAGGCGGTGACGGTGGCATTTTCTCTTTGCAGCATGTGGAAAAGGGGAAGTCCCACTGTTTGCCCGATGCCCACGAGCGTGACATTTTTGCCTGTCAAGGAGTGGCCGTAATGCTTGAGCAGTTCAATACAGGCTTGAGGTGTAGCGGGGTATAGCCCTGCGTCACCCGTAACGGTAGCCAGCTTGTTATTAGGTGTAATTCCATCAATATCCTTGTAGGGGGCGATGGACTGCTTAATAACGGAGGCAGAAAGATGTTGAGGAAGCGGGAGTTCCAGCATAATGCCATGTACATGGGATGCATCATTTAGGGTACCGATCACGTGCAGAAGTTCGGCTTCGCTTACATGACGATTAAAAGTATGGAGATGAAATGAGATGCCCAGCTTCTCTGCTATTTTTTGCTTGGTCCGTGCATAGTATGCAGATGCCGGATCACCCTCTACCAACAGGGTTGCCAGATGGGGACGGTGTCCTTGCTGTTTCATTTGCTCTACTTGGGAACGGATCGTTGCATACACTTGCTCAGCTGCTTCTTTGGATTTCATGATAATAGCCATAGTCCGAGCCTCCTCTGAATTTATCGCATAATGGAATCAACAGGGTGTCATGGTCTTAGAAAACGAAAAAAAGTATTTGCACAAGGTCGTCAAGACAGACGAATCCTCTGCAAATACTTCTCCCAGGCGAACGGTACGCTTGATTGTATGCTCCCTCGTGGTTCATTCCACTGACTTCGCCAGTCACATACAGCGTTATATATCTTATATTTTAACAAAATAACAGCAGAAAAGAAACCCGTGAACATTTGCCAAACAGGTTTGGTTAGTTGTCTATATGACAAATGTCATATGCCTGAACTGACGTTTATGACTACAGCAGATACAGCGGTCTCCTTATACTGAGCTTAGATCAACATGTACGCCTGACAGGATTAAGGTATGGGCTGCATTTTAAAGGAGGATCATAATGGGTATGACACAACTCCCGTTAGCTCAATTGAAAAAAAATATGGCTCCCTACGAGAAAATAAACACGAAATCCAGCGTTCTGCAACTGTTCAATACCTTGGGACCGCTGATCCTATTGTGGTATGCCGCTTATCTTAGCCTAGCGGTTTCTTACTGGCTGACGCTTCCCATTACCATTATTGCGGCAGGGTTTGTGGTACGGACGTTTATTATTTTTCACGATTGTGGTCATCAATCTTTTTTCAAAAGTCGCAAGCTGAACGATATTGTGGGAACTATTACAGGTATTATTACGCTCTGCCCTTATCACCAATGGAAAAATAGTCACGCGATCCACCATGCAACCAGCAGTAATCTGGATAAAAGAGGCACAGGTGATATGTGGGTGCTCACGGTAGAAGAGTACACAGCAGCTTCCACATGGACACGGCTGGCCTATCGTATATATCGAAATCCTTGGGTTATGTTCGGCCTAGGTCCAATCTATACTTTTTTGATTTCCTATCGGTTTAATGTCAAGACAGCCAAACGTAAGGAAAAGATAAACACCTATGTGACGAATATATCCATTGTTGCATTGTATGCACTGTTGTGCTGGGCTATTGGTTGGCAGGCATTCCTTCTGGTACAGACGCCTATCTTTTTTGTCTCTGGTATGTTGGGAATCTGGCTGTTCTATGTGCAACACCAGTTTGAGGATTCGTATTTTGAGCATGATGAAGAGTGGAGTTATATTAATGCGGCCGTCGAGGGCAGTTCTTACTACAAGCTTCCTAAAGTATTGCAATGGATTACAGGTAATATTGGTTTTCATCATGTTCACCACTTGAGCCCGAAAGTACCAAATTACAATTTGGAGAAAGCGCATGAAGCGACACCGTTGCTGCAAAAGGCGACCACGATTACGGTGAGTAGCAGTCTGGAATCTTTGAAGTTCCGACTATGGGATGAAAGTACCAAGACCTTTCTGACCTTTAAACAAGTAAAGCCGCTGCTTAGCAAACGTGTTGGCACTTCAAAGCCCATCCCTACGCCTGTTGTAGGCACGGAACGAAAATAACGTTGTACGGAAATTGGTATGTTAAAATAAGGGGTATCTAAAGTAGAAAAGGGTGGCAGGATGCAAAAGTGGTATCAGATTTTCCAAAGAAATACGGGGCTTAGCCCTTATGTGTGGGTTGTCTTTTATATCCTGCCCTTTTATTATTTTAGCTCTTCATCTACAAGTCATATTATTCTGGGAACTGCTATTATTTTGGTGTTTTTTGCTTGTTATGTACTGGCTTTTGTCTCTCAAGGCTGGCTCATATACTTTTGGACCAGTGTGCAGATTGCTATATCGATTACGATGACGCTGCTATTTAGCTATATGTACTTTTCCATATTTATCGCTTATCTGATTGGTAATATGAAAAGTAAGGCTGCATTTACGACGCTGTATATCATTTTAATGGTGATTACGATTGGATTAATTAATTATGGGTTTGTTTCTCAAAATCCTGTATTCATTAAGCAGATTCCTTTTATCCTGCTCAATCTGATTGGTGTGATCCTCCTGCCGATTACGAACTTTAATCGCAACAAAAGTGATCGGCTTCAGGTCCAATTGGAGGATGCCAATAAAAAAATATCGGAATTGATTAAGTTGGAAGAACGGCAAAGAATCGCGCGTGACCTGCACGATACCTTGGGTCAGAAGCTGTCACTCATTGGACTGAAGAGCGATTTGGCGGGCAAGTTGCTGGACCAGTACCCGAAACGGGCTCATGCCGAAATTAACGATGTTCGTCTTACGGCGAGAAGTGCGTTAAAAGAAGTAAGAGAAATGGTTACTCAAATGCGCGGCATGAGACTAGAGGATGAACTGCTGCGTATTCGGCAAATTTTAAAGGCTGCTCACATCGAACTGACCTTGGAGGGCGACCCGAAGCTGGAGCATACGTCATTAATGAATGAAAATGTGCTGAGTATGTGTATGAAGGAAGCTGTAACTAATGTAGTGAAACACAGTGGAGCTACCGCTTGCTCCATCACCATTGAGCCGTCTCGTAAGGAATTGACCCTGCGGATTCAGGATAATGGAGTTGGTATTATGGGAGAAAATGCAGTCTTTCGGGGACATGGTCTGCAAGGCATGAAGGAAAGGCTCGAATTCGTGAACGGATGTATGGAACTGCGTTCAGATCAGGGAACGACCCTGGTCATTAAAGTGCCTAACATCACTGAAAAGCCGAATGAGGAGGTGGGGCCATGATTCGAATCGTCATCGCAGAAGACCAGCGTATGCTGCTGGGTGCTCTAGCCTCCCTGTTGGACTTGGAAGAAGACATGAAAGTAGTCGGAAAAGCAAGCAACGGGGAAGAAGCTATAGAACTGGTGAAGCTGCATCAGCCAGACATATGCATTATGGACATCGAAATGCCGATCAAGAGCGGATTGGATGCGGCAGAGGAACTCAAAGGCTTGAATTGCAAGGTGCTTATTTTAACAACGTTTGCTCGCCCCGGGTATTTTGAACGAGCGATTAAGGCGGGCACACACGGTTATTTACTCAAGGATAGTCCCAGTGAAGAACTGGCTTCCTCCATTCGCAGTATTATGGCAGGTCGACGTATTTACGCTCCAGAACTGGTTGATGATGCTTATGCCGAGGTCAACCCGCTGACTGAGCGTGAAAAGACCGTTTTGGCGCTTATTGCTGACGGAAAGAACACCAAAGAAATTGCTGGTGAACTGTATTTAACAACAGGGACAGTGCGGAATTATATTTCAGTCATTCTCGATAAGCTGGGTGTCAGCAACCGGATTGAGGCCATTACACGTTTTAATGAAAAAGGTTGGTTTAAATGAGAGACAGACAAAATATTAAGCAGGACAGGGCGCTATGAAACCAAACATAGCTGCTCTGTTTTTTTGTTTTATCCATAGATTTGTTATGCCTCTAGCGTACTTCCTTGTGATACAATAGGATAGTTGTCCACAGGATGGACCTGGAGTACAAGGAGGAGCAGAACCGCATGAAACAAGCCCCGTTTATAGCCGTTGAAGGGCCGATTGGAGCCGGCAAGACGACGTTGGCTTCGATGCTTTCAACCGAGCTACATTTGCCGATGATCAAAGAGATTGTCGAGGAAAACCCGTTTCTCGATAAATTCTATCAAAATATAGATGAGTGGAGCTTTCAGCTGGAAATGTTCTTTCTCTGCAATCGGTATAAGCAGCTAGAGGATACTGGCCTGCAATATATCGAGAAAGCTCAGCCTGTGATTTCAGATTACCATATCTATAAAAATCTGATTTTTGCTGAACGTACACTTAAAGGTGTAAAACTCGAAAAATATCGCCAAATCTATCATTTGCTCACCGATGATATGCCTAAGCCGGACATTATCGTTTATATTAGAGCAGATTTGGATACGTTGCTGAGCAGAATCCGTAAGCGCGGACGCTCCTTTGAACAGGAGATGGACCCTGCCTATCTGGAGCAATTAATTACGGATTATGATAAAGGCATTCAGTTTCTCGCCGAACAGTCACCTGCCCCGCGTATATTGACCGTGAACGGGAATGAAATTGATTTTGTAGAAAACCAGGCACAATTTGAACAAATTGTTTCCGATGTAAAGGAGCTTATATAGTGAATAATTACAACATTCCTGCAAATGCCCTGATTACGGTAGCGGGTACGGTAGGTGTAGGTAAATCCACGTTAACAGGTGCTTTGGCCAGTCGTCTTGGTTTTAAAACCTCGTTAGAGCAAGTCGATCATAATCCGTATCTGGAGAAATTTTATCACGACTTCGAACGATGGAGCTTTCATCTGCAAATCTATTTTCTCGCGGAACGCTTCAAGGAGCAAAAGAACATTTTCTTGTCTGGTGGAGGTTTTGTGCAGGATCGTTCCATTTATGAGGATACAGGCATTTTTGCGAAAATGCATGCTGATCAGGGAACAATGAACCCTACCGATTACGAAACATATACTAGCCTGTTTGAGGCGATGGTCATGACCCCGTTCTTTCCGCACCCTGATGTGCTGATCTATCTGGAAGGCAGCTTGCCCTCCATACTGAGTCGGATCGAAGAACGCGGTCGCGAAATGGAGATTCAGACCGAGCGATCCTATTGGGAGCAAATGCATCGCAGATATTCCAATTGGATCAACGAATTTGATGCCTGTCCTGTACTGCGTCTAAACATTGATGAGTACGATGTACATGACCCTGCCTCCATGGATGCCATTTTGACAGAAGTGGGCAAGGTAATCTCCACAAAGTAGAGATATAACCCCAAAAAGCATACAAGGACTGTGGTACAATCAGTATAAATTAAGCTGATAGACCGCAGTCTTTTTTAATATGTGGAAGTATGAGGGATGACAGGCAGTATAGTGGACAAGTCTTGGCTGGAATGCGAGAATAGGAACATATATTAATTGTAATGACTCACGGGAAAGGATGGGATACTGTGATGCGTTTTGGTATCGTTGGAACGAACTGGATAACGGAAAGATTTATTCAAGCTGCGATAGAGACAGACGAATTTTCCCTGACTGCGGTGTACTCACGAACAGAGGAGAAAGGCCAAGCCTTTGCTGATAAATATAGCAGCCAGCCGGAGGTTTTTACAGATCTGGCGCAAATGGCTGCAAGTGATCAGGTGGATGCCGTATACATTGCCAGTCCTAATTCCTTACATGCAGAGCAAGCGATCTTATGTATGAACCATGGAAAGCATGTGCTGTGTGAGAAGCCTTTTGCTTCTAATGCAGCAGAGGTGCAGAGCATGATCGAAGCCGCGCGCAACAACGATGTTCTGTTGATGGAGGCTGTTAAATCCACGCTTATGCCCAACTTTAAAATTATAAAGGATCATATGTATAAAATAGGCCGGGTTCGGCGTTATTTTGCAAGTTACTGTCAATACTCTTCACGCTTTGATGCTTTTAAGCAGGGTAAGGTGCTGAATGCCTTTAATCCGGCTTTTTCAAATGGTTCCTTGATGGATCTGGGAGTGTATTGTTTGTATCCGATGGTGGCATTGTTCGGCAAACCGGATGAGATCCGAGCGGTGGGTGTGCTGTTATCCTCTGGTGTGGACGGCGAGGGCAGCATCGTGATGAAGTATCCGGATATGGATGCGATCGTCATGCATTCCAAAATTACAGATTCCTATTTGCCTGCCGAAATTCAGGGTGAGTATGGAACGATGGTAATCGACAAAATCAGCCAGCCCTATGAGGTGAAAATTCATTATCGGGACGGCACGATTGAGGATTTGACCAAGGCTCAGACGCGTGAGCCCATGTATTATGAAATTCGGGAATTTATGGATCTGATCAAGAGTGGGGAACGCAACAGTTCTATTAACTCTTTGGAGTGTTCACTGGCAGTCGCTGAAGTGATGGAGGAGGCAAGACAACAATTTGGCCTTCGTTATGAAGCGGATTTGAAAAATACTTCTGCGCATTAGTTGGCTAGTGATTTAATAAAACCTTAATGATTTTCGAAGACTCGCCACTGTTTCTTATATGGGGTGAGTCTAATACTATATGTAAATAGCACCTAGAACAGGAATAAGGGCTCCCGGTTTAGCAAATTTTGCAAACATCCGGGGCCTTTTTTAGTTTATATACCTATTCTCATTTTTTACAAAGTACTATATTTCCAAAGACAACGTATTAACAATTGATTGTTATGATCATGTTTATAACTTTTACATATTAACTGCACAGAGGAGTGTACACATGTTTAAGAAGTTTCAAAAATGGTCAGCAACATCTATGTCTGTTGCTCTTGCACTAGGTTTGATTACTGGCATGTCAGCTTTGCCTGTTCATGCTGAGTCACCAGTGAACACAGATCAAGGTATTAGTAAAGTTACAGCTACATTTTATGGAGACACCAAAGCCTCCAAAGGATTTACCTGGTATACCTCAAAACTTTTCACGAAGAGCACGGTTCAAGTAACCAAGAAAACCGCTTCTGAAGCTGATTTTACGAGTGCTCTTACATTTGAAGGTACTTCCTCTCCATCAACCAATTCTCCAGAAGAGCTTGTCCATAAAGCCGTAGCAACAGGCCTTCAAGCGGACACAGCTTATTATTATCGTGTTGGTGATGCAGCGCGTGGGATATGGAGCGAAACAGGTACGTTCCAAACAGCTCCTAAGAGTGGTGAATTTACCTTCATTGATCTAGCTGATACACAAGCAAAAAGCGAAGATGAAGCCATATTGTCTTCACAGACGCTCGAAAAAGCACTTCAAACCGTAAATCATGCTCAGTTTGTAGTCCACAACGGGGATATCGTAGATACCGGTACCAAAGAAGAGCAGTGGAACTGGTTGTTGGGGCATTCACAAAAAAGCCTTTTGAATACAACCATTGTTCCTTCAGCAGGTAATCATGAGGATGAGAACTATGCTTTTTATGATCACTTTAATATTAACCAACCAGCTGGTTCAGCTACTAAAACAGGAGCGTACTACTCCTTTGATTACAGCAATGCTCACTTTATCGTACTGAACTCCAATGAGGACTCAGAGAAATATGCCAATTTTTCGGAAGACCAAGTCGAATGGTTAAAGAAAGATGCTGCGGCAGCCAAAAAGGCAGGTGCAAAGTGGATCATTGTGAATATTCATAAAGGTCCTTACACTACCTCTAACCATGCAACAGATGCTGACATCATGGATAACAATGGAGTTCGTAACCAAATCGCTCCACTCATGGACAAACTTGATATCGACTTTGTCGTGCAGGGGCATGATCATATTTATGCTCGGACGAAACCAATCAACCAAGAGGGTAAAGCAACAACGCCAACCAAATTAAAAGATAGATTAAATGAAAAGACGATTGAATATAGTGTGAATCCGGATGGAAGTATCTATGTCATCCCGGCAACCGCTGGCCCCAAGGTCTACTACAAAAACCCAAGTGAAAAACTTGGAGATAAGTATTATAATCTTTTTGAACTAGCTGAAGAGAATCATGCGGCAGTTTATGGCCCAGATCCGAGTGACAATCGTAGACCTGTACGAGGACAGGTACAAAATTTTGTGGGCATCACCGTAGACGAAAATAAACTTACAGCCGTAACGTATGAAATTGATCAAAACAAAAATGATGCCAAACCTTTTATTGTGGATCAGTTCGGGATTATCAAAAATTATTAGTATATTTTGATTCAATGGTTTCCAAATGGTCTCTAAATGATCATAAAAGGATATCCTACAGTCTGTTTGGCTGCAAGGATATCCTTTTTCATTTCCTTATAGGGCCGGGACTTTCTTATAGAGAGACATCTGAAGTGGTGCTTGTAATACTTACGCCCTGTTCAGAAGCGGGTACATCGTACATAATGCTATTAACAGTCCAAAGTTTAAAAGTAGAGTATTCAATTTTACATAGATAATTTTTTTGCAAAATAAGGGAGGATACAACGATGGCTTATCAAGAAATGAATGGAGTACGCGTATGGGGAGCACCTGATCCGGGGGCACTATCTCAAGCCCGCACATGTGCCGAAAATGGCAATGTGATTCAGGCGCTGCTGATGGCAGATCATCATAAAGGCTACAGTCAGCCGATTGGTGGTGTGGTGGTATATGACGGACAAATTTCACCTTCAGGTGTGGGGTATGATATCGGCTGTGGAAATAAGGCGGTAAGAACCAAGCTGTCTGCAGCAGATATTATGCCGCGTATTTCAACCGTGATGAATGAGATTGCACGTCAGATTTCGTTTGGCGTAGGTCGTGTGAATGAGGTTCAGGTAGACCATGAGCTGTTCGATGACCCGGATTGGGCGGTATATGCAGCGATTGGGAAGCAAGAGCATGACAAACTGAAGTCCTTGGCGAGAGAACAACTGGGTACAGTAGGAAGTGGTAATCATTTTGTTGATGTATTTGTGGAGGAAGCGACAGGACAGGTCTGGGTTGCCAATCATTTCGGTAGCCGGGGCTTTGGACACAAAACAGCAAGCGGGTTTCTAAATTTGGCCGCAGGACGGGAGTTCCTCGGAAAGGCGCCAGGAGAACATATGGATCAGCCGCCTGTGCTGCTGGATATGAACAGTGAGCTGGGGGACATGTACTACCGTGCGATGCGCCTTGCCGGACGTTATGCTTATGCCGGACGTGACTATGTGATAGAACAAGTGCTTGGTATTATGGGGACTGAAGCGGACTTTACGGTGCATAACCACCATAATTACGCGTGGAAAGAACAGCATGATGGACGCGACACCATTGTGGTCCGCAAAGGTGCAACCCCCTCGGCCCCTGGTCAAATGGGCTTCATTGGAGGAAGCATGGGCGATATCTCGGTGATTGTACGTGGAAAAGATTCGGTAGAAAATCGGGATTCCTACTATAGTACAGTTCATGGTGCAGGGCGTATTATGAGTCGTACCCAGGCAGCTGGTAAAATGAATTGGAAAACCCGTACGCGTAGCGGTGGGCAGATTACGGACCTACAGATGAAGGAGGCCGTTCGAAACTACGGTGTCGAGCTGCGCGGAGCAGGTACTGATGAGAGTCCGTTCGTCTACCGCAAACTGCGTGAGGTGCTGGACGCTCATTCCGAGACCGTGGAAGTTATGCATGTGCTGAAGCCGATCGGGGTATGCATGGCTGGGGCCAATGAGTTTGACCCTTATAAGGATTAATGAAATGATTTAACAATAAAAAGGGACTATACCCGACAGGAATGATCATTCGTCGGGCATAGTCCTTCTGAGTTATGTAGTGCCTCTCAATCTTACAGTTGATCAGCAAAAAGCTGTTCTTTAATATAAGCGACAGGCATTTCTTGTCCTGTCCATAATTCGAAGGCAAGTGCGCCCTGCCACAGCATCATGCCCAGACCGTTAATGGCGGTTGCACCTACAGACTCAGCTTGTTCAATCAGCTTGGATTTGGCTGGGCTGTATACAACATCGGTCACGATCAGATCGGAACGAAGCATGGACACATCTTCAATGACACTTTTACCTTCCAGCGGTTTCATACCGACACCTGTACCGTTAGCGAAAATATGACTTGTAAGAATCTCTTCACGCAGCTTCTCTTGATTCTCTAATGCATAGATATTCGCCTTGACTTGGGCATGTTTCATCTCTTCATTAATAATACGAACATTCTCTTCCGCCCGGGCAAAGAACTGGTCATTACGAGCGAAAATTGAAATTTCAGCGAGACCAGCCCGAGCGGCTTCAATAGCAATCGGCGTTGCAGCACCGCCTGAGCCGACGAGTGTCATTTTCTTACCTTTCAGATCAATGCCGTGCTCCTGCAAGTTACGAACATAACCAGATCCATCTGTACTGTAGCCTTTCAGCTTACCATCCGTATTCACGACGGTATTGACAGCACCTGTAAATTTAGCGCTGTCGTCCAGCTCGTCAAGGTACTGTAAGATCGCTGTTTTGTTAGGCATGGACACGTTGTAGCCGCGTATGTTTAGAGCGCGCATTCCCCGTACTACTTCTTCGAGTTGTTCATTGCCTACTTCAAAGGCCATATATGCGTTGTTCAGCCCCAGTTTTTCAAACGCAAGATTATGCATAGCCGGGGACAAAGAATGTCCGATCGGTGTAGCAAGCAGTCCAATTAATTGTGTTCTTCCGTCAATACGTCCAGCATTTTTCATAATAAGCCTCCAAGTGATCTGTGTAGTTTAATGAAACACTTTTTTATATCGATAAGCAACAAACACGGCCAGCAAAATGCTGACTACGGCAATCGCAATATCCAGAATGAATACCGAGGTAATTCCCAGACTTTTGGACATGCTCCCGGTAGCCAAAGGCATCAGGATGAACGATAGGCTGGCTGCTATGTTCACGAGAGAAGTCGTAGTTCCTTTGTTCTTGCGGAAAAATTCCGTCATAACCGTGAGGGCAATTTGGAATATGCCTGCGGTGGACAAGCCGATTAAGAATGAACTGATCAAAGTAGCGACAGGATTGTGCCATACAATTAAAGCCAGCAAAGAAAGCAGGGCAATAAGCGGGTACACAATCATGACGGTAATGGGCTTAATGAATCTACCAAGTACCACAGCCAACAAAATAACGGAAACTAGTGAACCTATACTGTAGTAGCTAAGCAGCTTAATGGCGCTGGCTTTGTCCATGCCCAGAGCCTCTTGTCCAAAGGTAGGAAGCCATAGCTGCACGATCATGAACAATACAGTGGAAGTAAAACCGATAATAATCAGAGACAAACCTTCTTGCCAAAACTTGGGCTCGCTGTGGAACGAATCCGTTGATTGACCAGTCTCGGTTGGAGCCTTTTGTTCCTCTGCTTTGTGGTTGGGGAAACCGGTCATCGACAAGAAGATCCCGTTCAGCAGATAAATTCCTGCAGGAATAAAGAAGGAATATCCATAGAACATATCGTGGTTAATAAAAAATGCAATCATGAACGGAATAACAATGGCACCGATCGAGATGGATGCTTTGACCAGGACGGTTGCAGACCCGGCTTTTTTTCCGAACCCTTCAATGAGTGCGGGATAAGTCCCCGCATCCATCATAGAGTTGCAGAGCCCTGCGATAATGGCAAACACGAATGCCAACGTGTAGTTAGGTGCAAGCGGAATGCCGATTAGGAAGATTAAATAAGCAAGTGATGCAATAACAATCAGTGGTTTCCTTCCGTATTTATCTGACATTTTTCCGGCTACTCCGAGAGCAAGCAGTTTACCGATTCCAATCGCTGACACCAGATAGCCGATGGCTGCTTTATCTGTATTCAATTGCACAGTCAGAAAGCTCATATTCGACGAGAGAATAACATTAATCATACCCAGAAGAAAATAGTTGATATAAAGCCCTGTTGCCATTCTGATATAAGGATTTTTCATAAGTGTAACTCCCAACTTAAATTTTAGATCAATGGCCTAGGTAGGCATCGTCCAGGTCTATTAAAGTGCGCCCACAAACAAGTGAAAATATTCACATAATGTCTATGTCTTAATTATATAAGGGGTGTTATTATAAATCCAATGCATATTTTTATCGTTTTTCATAGTTTGAATCTATAATTTAAAATATGAATTAAAGAGGGAGCGTACATCCTTATGAATCTGAAGCACTTACAATATTTTCGTGTACTTGCAGAGATGGAGCATTTTACCCAGGCAGCTGCGCGGCTATGTATCACTCAACCCAGTTTAAGTCATGCGATTTCAGAATTAGAAAAGGATTTGGGCGTTCATCTGTTTGAAAAGCAGGGGAGGAATATTCGGCTAAACAAATACGGGCGATTTTTTCTGAAGTATGTGGAGCACGCGATGGATGAATTGGAAAAGGGGGAGTATAACTTACGGGAATTAGTGAGTCCAAGCCATGGGAATATAGATTTGGCGTTCATTTACACGTTAGGTTCACACTTCATTCCAGCGATAATCCAAGCCTTTTCAGCTCTGGATGCCCGTAAAGACATTTCCTTTTCGTTTCACCAAGGGAATACGAACGATATTATTCAAGGCCTGAAGCAGGAACACTATGACGTGGCGTTCTGCTCTCACGTGGAAAATGAACCAGATGTAGAGTTTATTCCGCTGGCTCAGCAGGAATTGGTGGTCATTGTTTCTCCTGATCATCCGCTGGCTTCTCTGGACCAAATTGACCTCAAAGATACAGCGGATTACCCGGTGATCTTCTTCAACAAAAAGAGTGGGGTTCGGCCCATTATTGAAAATTTGTTCGCCAAGGCAGGCGTTACGCCACAGATTATTTGCGAGATTGAAGAAGATACGGCAATGGCTGGGCTGGTGTCTATTAATTACGGGATCGGAGTTATGCCCCGCATTTCATCGTTAGATTATTTTAATGTCAAAACATTGCCTATTGTAAATCCAGAATACGAACGTTTTATCTACCTAGCCAGCATTAAAAATAGATATTTATCCCCGGCAGTTGTGGAGTTTCGGAACTTTGCCCTAAGTTATGGCAAGGAGTTTTATCTGAAGACGCATCAGCGTGTCTAAGCTGGAGTCTCGCAATATTTAAACTTGATAAATTTTAAATTGTGTTCTATACTTCATCATCGACACAAGCAATGTGAAATGATTCACGTTTTGACACTACAAGACTTACTTACAAAAGCAGGTGAATTCATGATGAAACGTTCTTCTATTCCCGTGGCGACAGGTTTGTATGTGAACTATCTTTTGTTTGGCATGTTTAATATTATGCTGGCGTCGCACATGTCCTTTTTAACAGAGCATTTGCATACAGATCAGGCGGGCATTAGCCTTTTGGTTTCCGCGATGGGATTTGGCAGACTGTTTACGCTGTACATATCCGGCGTGCTCTCCGACCGCTATGGTCGCAAACCATTTATTGTGGCCGCAGGGCTGCTGATGGCCGTATTTTTGGTCGGTATACCACTGAGTCCCACCTTTGAGATGGCGATGGTACTGGCTGTGCTGGCAGGTGTAGCGAATTCTTTTCTTGATTCAGGTACTTATCCGGCTCTGATCGAGGCTTTCCCCCAATCCTCTGGTTCGGCTACAGTGTTGGTGAGAGGTTTTATATCCATTGGGGCGGCATTTTTACCGCTAATGATTATCTTTTTTATGAATCACGATATTTTTTACGGGTTCTCTTTCTTTATACCAGCATTGATATTTGCATTAAATGCGGTCTACTTGTTCAGAATGAAGTTTCCAGACATGCGCGTACAGCCCACCAAGGAGCAAAGTGGCGGTACTACTGTATCTGGCGCCGAGCAGACAGGAAATTTAAAGGCTAATGATGCGAGTAAACCGCGGTTTTGGCAGGAAGGTGTATGTCTTATTCTGCTTGGATTTACGGGACCTACTTTGCTGTATATTGTGCAGTTATGGCTGCCTACGTTTGGACAACAGTTTATCGGCATGACAGAATCAGAGTCTCTCAGACTATTAGTTTATTACAATATGGGTTCGCTGGTTTCCGTGTTTGTATTGGTCATTGTGTTGAGAAAATGGGTTAAACCTGTTCATATTATTCTTATTTATCCCTGTATTTCCTTGTTGGCTTTTGGAGCGCTTCTTCTTTTTAAATCAGGGGCCGCCGCCATTATCTGTGCGAGTGTCATCGGGTTTTCCATATCGGGTGTACTTCAGCTGACGTTAACTGTAATGAGCGAATTTTTTAGTCAACGAAAAGGACAGATTACCGGGTTTATTTATACCGCAACTTCGCTGTCCTATACGCTTATTCCCGTGTTTACAGGCTTTCTTTTGAAGCATTCTCAGATTTCCAGTGTGTTTATGCTGGCTATTATCGTGAATGTGCTCGGGATCGTACTGGCGGTGTTTGTTAACTTTCGTTACAGTGCCGTTTTTCCTGCAAAACGAGAATTGTCTCCTCAAATTGTACTGGATACG
Organism: Paenibacillus sp. ALE2; assembly: GCF_054113385.1. Classification (NCBI taxonomy): domain Bacteria; kingdom Bacillati; phylum Bacillota; class Bacilli; order Caryophanales; family Paenibacillaceae; genus Paenibacillus; species Paenibacillus sp. ALE2. The sequence continues at coordinate 547,844 of NZ_CM134213.1, read as the reverse complement.
AAATAACTAGCGACTGAACCTAATCATCTGCATGCTTATTCAGAATGCGTTATACTATGAATTATTGTGAATGTTCGACTTGAAACTGTAATTGGGGAGTGAGATAGATATGGCAAAAATCGTAAAGGTAAAAGATGTACGGATCGGTGAAGGAGCGCCTAAAATATGTGTCCCCATGGTGGGAGAAACGTTGGAGCAGTTGAAGGAAGAGGCTGCCCATTTACGTACACTCGACCTGGATATCGTAGAGTGGAGAGTCGATTTTTTCGAGCATGTGGAGGAGCTGGAAAAGGTAAAGGCTGCCTTACATGAGATTCGGTCTATTTTAGCCAATATTCCACTCGTATTTACGTTCCGTAGCGCCCGAGAAGGTGGAGAAAAGGAAATCAGTGCGGCAAGCTATGTAGAATTGAATCGTACAATAGCCGAAACGGGACAAGTAGATATGATTGATGTAGAGCTTTTTAATGAGGAAGCTGATGTGAAGATGCTGATAGAAGCGGCACATAAGCATAACGTGTATGTGATTATTTCTAACCATGATTTTCAAAAGACACCGCCGAAGGAGGAAATTGTGTCCCGGTTGCGTAAGGCACAGGAATTGGGCGGCGATCTGCCTAAAATAGCGGTGATGCCAACCAATACGGCCGATGTCCTAACCTTGTTGGACGCCACACGCACCATGGCAGAAGAGTATGCGGATCGGCCGATTATCACGATGTCGATGGCGGGAAAAGGTGTCGTGAGCCGTCTGACCGGAGAGCTATTTGGTTCAGCGTTGACTTTTGGTGCTGCCAAGAAGGCTTCTGCACCGGGACAGATTCCTGTCACTGAACTGAGAGAAATATTGCAGGTGCTGCATAGCCACTCTTAAAAGATGCAATTACTACCCACTAGCGAGCAAGGAATTCATAGTGAACACAAAAGGAGGACCCCATGCGATAAGCATGCTGGGGTCCTCCTTTTTGTAATGCTTAATTCAATCCCCGAGTAGGTTCATACAATTCCCAACCCAGATTCAGTGTTTGAATAATATAGTCTGCGACTTCTTCCGCATCCAACTGATCGGTATCGATCTTGGAGTGATTCACCGCGTAAATGTCCTGTCTGGAACGGAAAAGATCTTCAATTTCCTCTAACGTCTTGTTTTGCAGATTAGGGCGGGTGTCAATCAGCATCTTGAGCCGATCTTTCCAGGAATCCCAATTTAAATCCAAGAAGAACACAATGGAGGAAGCCAAACAAGCCTGCTTCACCTCTTCCTGTAGAAACGCGCCACCGCCAACAGAAATGATTTTAAGACGCGTATTGCTGCACAACTTCAAAATATGCTCTTTTTCAATCTCACGGAAACGCTTCTCTCCGTAAGTTTTGAAAATTTCTGTTGTAGGCATGTTGTACTCTTGTTCAATCTCCTGATCAATATCCACGAAATCGCGATACAGCTTGCGCGCTAGATGGGAACCGATCGTTGTTTTGCCCACGCCCATAAAGCCGATGAGCACAATATTTTGTTCTTTTAATGGAATCTCACTATTGTTTTGCACATAACCACTCTTTTCTCACCAGTAATGTTGAGATGTAACGCTTCAAAGCACTAAATACATTATACGTTCATCAACCGTGTCATTCAATAGTATAGAGCACATCAGCAATGAGGTATACGATAAAAGAGACTCTGATTACCAATGGAGTGATAAACAGCATGTAAACGAGATGAGGTATTCAAGTGTTATTTAATGCGTAAATGGAAGAAAAACAAACTTGTACAAGTATAAAAGAGGCAATATTGTGTACTTAATTGAAAAAAAGGACATATTTTGCCGAAAAACGTATTGAAATTATTGGAAGTAGGAATATAATAGAGTTATGCAAATTGTAAATGTAATCGCTCTATTTACAATTTGTGATTGATTTAATTTATAAAAATGAAGCTACTTTGAACCAAAAACCAAGTATACATATGCAAATAGTTAAATATCACTTTACGGACATGTATCGGTCAATGGGTTCATTGTACGAAGGTGGTGATACGGTCTACGCGCTTGCGCTCTAGTCAACGAAGAATTGGAGATAAGAATAAAAAACGATCTAGGAGAGGGATGAATTGAAATGAAAACAAACACAGCTAAAGTATTGAAAAAGGGCATGAGTATCGCTTTATCCGGTATGTTAATCGCGTTATTTGTCGGCAATTACTCTGCCCATGCAGCTCCAGAGGTCGTTCACAAGACCATACTTGTTAAAGCTGGAGAAGTATACGATGGTAAAGGCAAGACCGTAGTGGCTGACCCCGATACCTTGGGAGATGGAAGCCAGAAAGAGGCTCAAAAGCCTATCTTTAAGCTAGAAAATAATGCAACGCTGAAAAATGTGATCATCGCTGCGCCTGCTGCGGATGGTGTGCATGTATATGGCAATGGCACCATTTCCAACGTAACGTGGGAGGATGTCGGTGAAGATGCATTGACGCTTAAAGAACCAGGCACGGTGAACATTACAGGTGGTGGAGCGTTCCATGCATATGATAAAGTATTCCAAATCAATGCCGAAGGCACGATTAACATTAAAAACTTTAGAGCCGATGATATCGGTAAGCTGGTTCGCCAACTTGGGGGCTCTACGTTTAGAGTGAATATGACTTTGGATAACTCGGATATTTCCAACGTCAAGGATTCGATCCTGAGATCGGACGGTCCTAACAGCAAAGCTAAAATTACGAATACTCGTTATCATAATGTAAAACAATTGTTTAAAGGTTTTAAATCTGGCAATACGAGCGAGTCCGGCAATACTAAATACTAATCGTTAGAGTAGGATAGGAGTACGGATAGGAAAGGGGCTGTCCAACAGGTCGTATGATCTGATAGGACATGCCCCTTTTTTGGTATGTTAAGTTAACCCTAAGATGATCTGGGCTTCGTTCAGAACGAGGACTATGTTATGATCGTGCTATTACATTTTATACAAAAAAGTTGGGTGGCTATGAATCTATTTCATCAATATGTGAATCATGACGGTACTTTAAATGATACGCTGGTGCACAGTCGTGAAATTTTATATACAGGTACGAATGGCCGACATGTGGAACGTTTTTACGTGTCCTCCTCTGAAAGTTATATATTTAAACCCCTGACCAATGATGATCAGAAGGGACGGGAGAGATGGGTGTATGAGCATGTGCTTCCAGCATTATCACCCATCTATCCCCAATTGCTAGCTTGTTCCGATACAGACGCAGATGGCGGAGGAGAATGGATGGTGTTTGAGGATCTTGGTCCGTTACATCATCTACATGCAGATGAAACCCTATTGCAAGCTGTTGGACTTGTCGCAAGGTGGCATGCTTTGCCGCCGGGTCGTTTTGCCGGGATGCCATTGCGTGGACCGAAGCCGCTCATCCAGGAGATGGTTTCCGAGCTGCACACACGCAAGCCAGATATGTTAGAGCTTTGCAGCTCACTCGGTTTTTCGAAGCAGCAGATGCAGCGTATTTATGCACAGCTGGAGCATCTATCTTTTTCACACCAGCTTGTACTGTCTCATGGTGATCTTCATCCGGGTAACTATGCGTTGAGTGGGGAGAGGCTAAGGGTGCTGGATTGGGAGCATGCTCATCTAAACACACCGCTGTGGGATGTATATCACCTAATCGACATGTCGCATCCGTTGTTCCCTCGACGTATGACGTCTGAATTGCGTATTCGTATGCTGGACACCTATCTGGAACAGCTGGAGCTGTTGGGGATAAAGGGTGATCGAACGGCATTTATACAGGAGTATGGTATGTTTGCTGTGGTATTTTCGCTCTGGATGCTATTATTAATCACAAATGATTTGCAAAGGATTGGAACGGAACTGCATAGAAATAGCGGCAAATGGTCAAAAGAGCAATTAGAGTCCCAATTGGATGCAACGTTAGCTTGTTTAAACCAATGTACAGCGATGATGGATTGGGTACAAGTCCAACCATGCAAGTAGTGGCTTAAGGCACAGATTCTATATAGTCAGCCAAAGAAGGTAGGGAAATAAATCCATGAAAAAAGTCGGTTTGGTCATGAGAAAAATACAATTTGCTGAAGCGCAAGGGCCTCGTATTTTTGCAGAACGTCTGAAGCAGATCGGATTGGAACTGGGGGTAGATATCGTATTTGTATCGCCGGAGCGCCACGTAAGTAGCCATGACTGGCTTCCAGGCTATGAGCATGAAAAGAGTGACCTGGTCAATTATGACATCGTACTGGATCAACTGCATGAGCAGCAGATTGAGCACGTTATTTATACGGTATCTGGCTTTACTTATTTGAACATGTTTTTTAAAAACAGCGTACTCTTTCCACATAGTTTTCCAGATCCGGCACTGACAGGCTATGAGATGATGAAGCCTTTTTATCAGATTGTGGACAAGGCTATCGTACAGACTGCCTTTCTCAAGCAGGAGATGGCCTCGAAGTTTGGCGTAACCGATGTGACAGTCATCCCGATCGGATTTAATGAGCGGCTGGTGGAAAAGCATTTTGATCCCTCACAAGTGGTGGAGAACCGGGTGATGTGGATTGGTAGAGATGAAGAAAATCGGCGTCCAGATCTGGTGCTGGAGTATGCGCGGCATAATCCTGACAAGGATGTCTATATGGTGTTTGGTGGTGAACGCTACAAGGAGAGCATGAAGAAGTACGACATCCCGGACAATGTAAAACTTCAATTTGCATTGACGCAAGACGAGGTGTTTGCACTGATGAACACGGCGAAGGTGTATTGGAGCTGCTCCAAATTCGATACGTTCGCAATGCCGCTGACCGAAGCGCTCGCGATGGGGAAGATCGTGGTGAAACCCGAGCACCCTTGCTATGGGCACATCAGCTCTACGCATTCTTTTTCAGGAAATGAGAAAAACTGGTTCGAGCTGGTCAATATGGCTGCGGCTTCACCTCGCCGGGTTTCTGCGGAGAATCAGGCATACGCCATGGAACAGTTTTCGAGTCAGGTGATGAAGCAGGGATACCGAGACTTTTTTGATGATTGGTTAAGCTGAACGACGAGGCAGGATGCGTGGATGTAGACCATAAAAAAGGGACTTTCGCTCTAATGAACGAAAGTCCTTTTTCTTATGACTGTATCTCTGCTATCGCTTCAGTATGAGCCGTCTTGCGATCCATCATGTAGCTGACCAGCATCAGTAGCAGACCGCCGACAGTAATGAGTGATGCAACCCATGGAATGGCGGGTAGCCCCATTTGGTTAATCACGACTCCTCCAATAAAAGCACCGCCTGCGTTGCCCAGATTCAATGCGGAATGGCTGGAGGTAGAGGCTAGCAAAGGAGCCTCATAGGCCAGATTCATGATACGAACCTGAATCCCCGGCATGATGCCGAATGCGGCAATCCCCCAGATAAAGACAGTGATCACGGCCAGTACCTTGTTTTGAAGCGTAAACGTCAGAATGGCCAGAATAATGGCCAGTACAGCATAGTTTGCAACCAAGGACGGAAGCAGCTTCCAATCTGCGAGCTTGCCGCCAACGATGTTGCCAATCGTGACGCCTAGGCCGAACAGGACGAGAATCCAGGTAATGCTGTGTTCGGCAAAGCCACTAATATCCGTAAGCATGGGCGTAATGTACGTAAAGACAGTGAACAAGCTACCACAGCCAACTGCACCTGTCAGCAGCATCAGCAGCACTTTTGGATTAAATAAGCTCTTGACTTCTTGCTTGAGACTGGAAGGCTTGTCCTGCTGAATCACCGGAATGTAACGAATAATACCGAAGAGAGAAATCAAGCCGATCACAACAATGGCTCCAAAGGAAGCGCGCCAGCCGAGCTGCTGTCCGATAAAGGTGCCGAAGGGCACGCCAATAATGTTCGCTACCGTCAATCCGGTTAGCACCATCGAGATGGCCCCTGCCCGCTTATCAGGACGGACCAGCCGGGCAGCGATCAGGGAACCGGCACCCAGGAAGGTTCCGTGCGATAACGCAGTAGCCATACGGGCCGCAATCAGAAGCTCGTAGTTAGGAGCAATGACGGAAAAAAGATTTCCTAGAATGAATATGGACATCAGCAGACACAGTAGCTTCTTTTGTGGAACCTTATGGGTTAATACAGTAAGCACAGGTGCACCAATGGCTACACCAAGCGCGTAACTGGTGATTAATTGCCCGGCTTGCGGAATCGTAACATGAAGATCATGGGCTACATTGGGCAGAAGTCCCATAATGACGAATTCGGTCATGCCGATGGCGAAGGCACCAAGGGTTAACCATAGCAAGGAGGGGGGAAAGCGATTAGCTGTCATATTTTCTTGAGTACTCATAAGTTTCTTGTATCCTCCTGAAAAAATAGTAATGCGAGTATATCATTCCAGGCGACATCTGGCGACCCATTTTGCAAGAATTTTACATACTAAGCTGATAAGGTTTGTGTAATTTACAAAAGCGACAGGTTGGAAGGAGCCAATTATGTTATTTTGGTAGTATGATATGAAGATAGGGAATGACGTTGTAAGGAATAATCCGGGGAGGATATAACGATGACACTTAAAGTGGTACATAGGATTACGGACTTAATCGGGGATACGCCTTGTGTGCGGCTGCAACGGCTCACAGGACCGCAGGATGCGGAAGTATATGTGAAGCTGGAGTATTTTAATCCAAGTGGTAGTGTTAAAGATCGGGCCGCGGGCAATCTGATTGCCGAGGCGGAAAAGGCGGGGCATCTAAAGCCCGGAGGCACCATTATTGAACCGACCAGTGGCAACACGGGAATTGGTCTTGCGATGAATGCGGCAGCCCGAGGTTACCGCGCAATTTTGGTGATGCCTTCGAATATGACGAAGGAACGGATCAATATTTTAAAAGCCTACGGGGCTGAGGTCGTACTGACACCAGCGGAAGAACGGATGCCAGGAGCGATTCGCAAAGCTCTTGAACTGGGGACAGAAATTGAAGGGAGTTTTATCCCACATCAGTTTGAAAATGAGGCCAACCCCGATATCCACCGTACAACCACAGCACTTGAAATTTTAGAGCAGACGGAAGGAAAGTTAGATGTGTTCGTCGCTTCTTCGGGAACGGGTGGGACCATTACGGGAACAGGTGAAGTGCTGCGCCAGCATTTGCCGGATCTGCGGATTGTTGTGGTCGAGCCTAAGGGGTCGCCCGTACTGTCCGGGGGAAAGCCCGGTCCGCATAAGCTGGTGGGAACGAGTCCGGGCTTTGTTCCTACCGTGCTGAATACGGAGGTGTATGACGAAATCATCCAGGTTTCCGATGAGGATGCGATTGCTGTGACACGAGCAATTGCTGCTCAGGAAGGGATTCTCGTCGGGCCCTCCAGCGGAGCTACAATATGGACGGCCATTCAGGAAGCTCGGCGTTTGGGAGCAGGCAAACGGGTACTCTGTATTGTCCCGGATACCGGAGAGCGTTATCTGAGCATGGGGATATTCGGATAAATAGACGCGAATCGGGGCCAAAGTGATTCGACTCATTTATATGTAAGATCCAGCCTCATTAATCGAAGTAACATAAGTGAATTGGCGATATGGTAGATTCTTTTTCAATGGAGGAACATAAACATTGAATACATTCTTCCCTAATTCATAAGACGTACAATGCTTCATTATCTTTTTCCGGCTGGATTCCATCCATAGACAAGAGAACGCCACCGTTTTGTTCTGTCGTTTCGGCCAGTATCGTATGAATATGGTCATCGAGATTGGCAGCCATAGGAACTTGATATCTCAACAGATTTTGCGTGCTTGTTTGGGATGTCGCGTGCATGTAGTGCATCAGTCAGTTCCTTTGCAGTCATGTCCTGTTTGAAGCGCAGTTGGTCCACATGATCCAGCACATCGTAGCCATAGGACGAGCGCTCTATGCTAAGCAACTCTTCTTCACCTGATTTATACGAGACACCCGTATAGGAACATACCGGGTTCTTGCAAGCATATGCCATGCTCCAAGCGTCATCGTTCCGCTCCGTGTCGGTATTTTTTATGCCATGCCGCATGGGCAGCAAAATGACTGCAATTTAGGAGGTTTGGAATACCTTTCAGGAATAAAGTATAAAAAACGGGAGAATTAGATATATTCTTTATTCATCGACAGCAAGATATGACATACGGTTACTCACAATGAACGTGATTTAGGGGTACCACTGAAATCATGTTTATTAGAATTTAATTCAGAGAGGAAGAGGAAAATGAAAGTAGATCAAATGTTTGACCTTGATTTAAGAAAGAGCTATGAGGCCAGTGAGCTTAGCCCACAAGCTTCAATCATCAAGACAACCATTAAGGTATCCAAAGCAGTATGTAAAACTCTTACCTGTATCTGTACCGGTTCTTGTTCCAATTGTAAATAATTCATAAGCGATTCGTAAGTCAGGGGTAGTGAAATGGGCTACCCCTACTTACATTATGGAGATTGCATGATAAAACCTAATATATACAATTGGCATGTAGCCCGGCTGACCGATCATTTTAGTTGTGGTGCAACTGTTGGTCAGCCGCTTACTATCCTGTTTATTGATACAGGCGTCGATAAATCCCACTCAGAGATCCAAGGTAATCTAGTTGAGGCAGAATGCAAGTCATTTGTACCTTATGAGCCTTGTATAAGCGATTACGTCGGGCATGGTACACAAATGGTTAGCTCTGTTACCGGCAAATATATATTGAAGGGGATATGCCCTTTCGCTCGGGTTGTTGTCTACAAAATTACGGACAAAAAAGGAATAAGCAAGCTTGAATGGTTGTATAGAGCGCTGGAAGAGGGTATTGCTAAAGGATATCCAATTATCAACGTCAGCTATCGTACAGAATATGAGGTCGACTTATTCGAGTTCAATAGGTTTCAGGCTTTGGTTGACTGCGCCAATGCGCAAGGCATATGGGTAGTCTGTTCCGCAGGAAACGATGGACGCGATATTACGCAGGAGTACAGAGTACCTGCGAATTTAAAGGGAGTATACCCAATTGGATCAACTAATAAGAACGGGGATATCTCCGGGTTCAGCAATACGCTCAACGATCAATTTTTTGCGCCGAGTGGTGATGAGTATGAAATCAATTACAACAATGATTGGGTAATGGTTGCCAAATCGAGCTTCGACACAGAGGATTACTTATACGAAGTGCTGGGATTTGACAAAGCATACACAGTGGGTATCGGTACGAGTATTGCCAGCGCCTTATTCAGCGGAGTTGTTGCCTCTCTTAGCGGAGAGCTTATCGCGCAGGGGATGAATGCCGGACGCACAGAAATGGAGTGTCTGCTCCGTCAAGGCGCGAGACTGATTGATGTTCAGCGGAATTATTATGAAGTAAGCCTTGCCGGTTCAATTCGTGCTTTAAGACAGATGAGAGGTTGATTGCATGTTGGAGAACTTTGAAATCTCGGAAAATTACATGTACCGGAAAACGTTGCTTGGCATGGAGCATTATACGCAGATATTTGATCATGAACAACTAGATGATGATGAATACCTTGACAGACTTGTACGGTTCGTTCAGCAGCAGGGGTTGATAGATTCCATTTATGTCTCCAGCCCCTCGACCTACGCTGCACTGCAAAGCCTGGAACAAGGCAGAACATTGAAGTCCAAAAAAAAGCGGAATCTTATCCTAAGTCTAAGCAAGTTCATTTCGCGGGCAATTTGTAGACCAACACCGTTTGGACTGTTCGCGGGAGTAGGCATTTCCCGATTTGGAAAAACGGGAGGCGCCGGGGAACATGTCGTCTGGGCAACTCCGGATTATAGCCTAATTTACCGCTTAATAGGGCTTTTCCATGGGGATTCGGATGTCCGCAATGAATTGAGACTGAGTGTAAATAACACCTCTTACATTGACCATCACAGGCTCGTCATCTCCTATCAGACTCTGTTTGCAGCAGATCAGGAGGAACGAAGCACTGAAAATATATCTATTCTCAAAACCCCGGTCATAGATTTCATCATGAAGATCCTTGATAAAGAGCAGCAGACTTTTCTGCAGCTTATGCAAGCTATAAAAGACGCCTTCGGCGTGGATGACACGATCAGCACAGATTTTTTGCAGCAATTGATAGAACAAGGCTTTTTAGTAAGTGAGATGATTCCCAATCCTCGGGATAGCGCTCCTCTGGAGCATCTGATACGTACACTAAAGCTGCTTGCTGCTCCCAAGGCAGCATATTACTCAGATATTTTGGAGAGAGTTGGACAAGCCATTCAGGACATTACAGTTGCTGCGGTCAAACGCGAAGGCATTGAGGCTGTCCGAAAACTAGTCCAGCTTATCCTTCCCGATTATCAGGGCGACTTGGTCAAAATAGACGTAAGACTGAATCAGGTAAATGAAATTCTATTGTCGGACAGCGATAGGCAATCGTTGTCCCAAATAGCTTCAATATTGAGCATGCTTTCTACGTACAGGAAAGAGGATACACTTTCCGACTATCGTCAGCAATTTACTGAGAAGTACGGAGTATATGAAGAAGTGCCCTTATTGCAGTTGTTCAGTAAGACCTTGGGGCTCGGCAAACCTGAAGAGTACAAGAGCCACTACCAGAACGGAGATAAGTACAGGCACAAAGATGAAGGCAGGTTCCGACAGCTTAAGGCGCTAATTGCGGAGTGGCAGACCGAAGCGCTTGTCAATCATTCGGATATCGTGCTTGACGAGGTCAAAATCCAACAGCTGTCTGAATTGAGTCTGGAGAATGTCCATGTCTCGTTCGATTTGTATTATTCCTGCATGGAGAATGAGCAAGGTGAAGTTACGTTTTATTTAAACAACAGAGCCGGATCATTGGAAGCGTGTCAGAGCTTCGGAAGATTTGCCTACATGTTTGACAAGGATAGCCGTGATGAAATCTTCAATTTTGTCAGGAACCCGAAGGATCAGAAAGCAGGGGAGAGCGGCGCTGAAATCTCATTTTACCCATTCAGTCCCAAAATAACTAATATTATGACGGCAGGCCCGACACCAGACCAATCTATGGATATGGCCACGTTTCCCGAGAATCGGAAATTAGATGTTTCCCAGCTGCTGGTAGGGGTGGAGGATTCGGGATACTTTTATCTGAAGCACAGGGAAACAGGCGAACTGGTATTTCCCAAACTCAGCAGCATGTACAATACAGAGCTGGCGCCTTATCTGATCCGGTTTCTGAATGATATTAATCTGCAGTATCAGACCGGATGGTCCCATCTGGAGGAGTATCTCTATGATTCTTCTTTTACACCGAGAGTAACCTATAAAAATATCATCATCTGCCCCAAAAAATGGACATTATATGCGGATAAACAGCTCCAGAGCGAAGAACAGTTTCTGGCCTTTCTGGAGGATTGGATCATAAAGTATAACATTCCGCGATATGTATATTTGGTGGAGCTGGACAATAAGCTGTTGCTGGATTTGGATCGCCATCATCATCGAAAGCTTTTGCACAAAGAATATACCCGGAATCCGGAAGGCAAGGCGGCCGTTATTATGGAAACGGAGAAAGAATTGTTCGCTTCCGCTAACCGATATATGGAGGAGTGCGTATTTTTTTGCAAAAGCCCGATGTTTCAGTACTTGCCGATAGACAGATTGTCTGCACAGGCTACCGATAAAAGCTTAAATAAAGTGCTGAGTTCTTCGGTGAATGCCGTTTATTATCCAGGTTCGGATTGGATATCCCTGCAGGTATATTACAATCAGGAAATGCTAACCGATTTGCTGGGCAGTGCATTTAAGACATTCATGGACAATAGCGCCGAGTACTTCATTGACCAGGTTTTTTTTGTCCAGTATGCAGATAAGGAGCCGCATATCAGGCTAAGGTGCAAAATGTCGGGAAGCGTAGAGCATCAGCGTTTCACGGCCTTGAACTATGTTTTTGATTTCCTGAATACTGTAACCTCGTCCGGATTGGTTAGTTCCTATTCGGTTGTTCCTTACCGGCCTGAAATTTTGCGGTATGGCGGCGCGGCCTTCATTGAACAAGCGGAGAGGTTATTTGCTATCGATTCTTATCTAGTTTCAGGCTATTATGCAGGCAAGAGGTCAATTAATGCAACCGATCAGATGTTATTTTGCTGTACCGGACTTTTTGAGGTTGTGAACTGCGCGTATCCGCTGGCAGAAGATCAATTGAAGGCTATGGCTGCGATTATTGATCCGAAGAAATTCAGACAGGAGTATCGGGAACACAAAGAAGCGCTATTTCAAAGGATTCAACAGACCCGTTCCATATCCTTGCCAGCAAGCGATACAGGCGACAGGTTGTGGCAATACGCTGCATATTTCACGGCTATCCGGGAAGCTGACGACAGAACCAATTATTACGATGATATTATGTTCAGCATCATGCACATGTTCTGCAACAGAGTGTTCGGCCTGGACCGGGAAAAGGAAGAGCTTGCCCTACACCTGTGCTACTACAGTTTGGAAGATTATTTACAGGTAAGCAAATACCATGTTGCTTATTGAGGAGGAGCTTATGGCGGTCAAACAAGTCCCGGGAAATTTATCTGAAATAGTCAGGCAAAGCGCAGAAATCTACAAAGATATAGATACTGTAACCCTGCTAATCAAGAAGCACGCCATGCATGATTACCCTGAAATGGAGCTGATATCATTGGCTTCAGGATATCCCGGGATCAGCCTTCTTCTGGATAAACTAGATGAAGTCTACCCGGGGGAAGGGTGGGATGCGCTTGCTTTCAAGTACAATCAGGAGATTGTGCGCTTAATCGGCAATATACCGTTCCATTCATTGTCACTGTATACCGGATTGGCAGGTGTTATTTATCTGTTCAACGAGTGTTCAAGAGGTTCAACAAGATATACGAATGTGCTCTCACAGACGCTGGATATGTTTCTTAGCAGCTATGGGGAATTCTATGAGGAGACAAGGGGGAAATTGGAAGACTCCTTGATTGAGGATAGCGACTTGGATTTGATTTCAGGATGGACGGGGATTGCAGCTGCATTAATGGAGGTTAAGGAACGCCAAGACAGATACGCTGGGAAGCTGGATGCGGTGCTCCTTAAGATCCTTCAACTGATTACGGATGCTGTAGGCAAGCTGAGACATTTCGGGGAACTTCCCGAACAGACCATTTACTATAATCTTGGTATGGCGCACGGAATTACAGGAGCCATTAATTTGCTGGCTGTTGCACATCTCCGCCGCTACCCGTTAACAGGATTGAGAGAAGTACTGGAAGTTGCCAAGACTTTTCTACTAGGAAATATCAGAGAGTGGAACGGCACCCTTGTCATACCTAATATGTTCACACCGGATGAATCCGCAGAGACTAGTCGGAATCCAGGTTATCACAGAGATGCATGGTGTTACGGCACACCGGGAGCTTCTGTGGCTATGTTCCGGCTGGGATTGGCCCTGGAGGACAAAGCGCTGCAGCAGCAGGCTCTGCAATTGTTCAATACCGTCTACTCCAGACCAGATTCGCTAAGAAAGGTAATTTCACCAACGATCTGTCACGGCTATGCAGGCTTGCTCCTGATTCAGCACCATTTCAGCCGTACGGCAGCCATACCGTTCAAGAATGATTTTTTGCATCGTATGTTATCATACCGGAATACTCAAGAAGCAGTACCCTTTACAGACCTTGAGGGAAGCGTCGATGATCCGTTATCTCTCGATAAAGTAGGCCTGCTCGATGGATGTGCAGGTGTATTGCTGACACTGCTGACCTGTGATAATGAGAACTTGAGTACATGGAAGCAGATGCTGGTATTTAGCTAAAAGGAGGAGATGGTAATGTTCATTTTATTAAAAGAAATTATTACAGTCATGGTGGGACTGATTACCGATTTTCTCTCTTTTCAACTGGATGCATATTTTTATATTTGGTTTCTGGTCCTGTTTATTTCAAGCTTGGCGGCGACCCTGGTTCAACGAAGCGAAGGGACTATTACCTACAGCACAGCCGAATGTGTCGGAATAAATGTGCTAGTTGTCGTATTATACCTAGTAATCGGTACAATTTTGGCCAGATACTTTGCAAGTTTTGAGGATCAGCAGATTGTTGCTGGAGATAAGATTATGCTGTATAAAATTTCTTTTATGCTTACATCCGCTGTAATTATAGTGGATATTATACTAGATAGGTTGAAGAGAGGGCGGAAATTCTCCTACTCTTTGGAGTTTCTTGCCGGAAGCGCCGTGTGCTTCTTACTGTTTCAATTAAGCAACCAAACGGACTGGATAGGAACCAAGCTGTCGCTCTCCTATATTGTCATGGTAGCGATAGCCGCAGGTGTCTATACAATGGCAATGAAGTTTTTGCTAGAATACGAAAATCACAAAGAGAAATAGGTGATTAAGCCATAATGGAATTGAATATGGAGAGCACGGCATATAAAAAGATCGGTGAAGAAAAACAAACGGCCCATTCCTTGCTGGAGTTAATCAAAATTGCGAGATGGCCCAAGCTTGCACTTGCTTGGAGCATCGTATTTACACTGATTTCCGCCGCTTTTTCATTAGTATTGCCGATCATTACAGGCAAGCTTGTCGATAAGATCTCAGCTATGGAGCTGACGATCCAGACCGCAGCTGTGCTTATTTCGCTGTTTCTGGCCGGAGGGATTTTAAACGCCGTGTCTTCTCTGCTCCTCAGATATGTGGGGAGCAAGTTTTTTCAGGAACTGCGACTGAAAATTTGGGAAAAAATTATCCATTTGCCGGTTAATTATTTTGATAACAACGAGAACGGCAAAATCATCAGCAGAATGACGAACGACCTTGCTATTGTAAGTAATTTTCTGGCTATCACTCTGCCTTCTATTCTGGCTGATGTCCTGATGGTCACTGGTTGCATCATCATGTTATTTGTGTTGGATTGGAGATTAATGAGTGTACTCGTTGCTCTGATTCCTATAACGGCGCTACTAATCTATCCAATTGGAAGAAGGATGAATAGAGTAGCGGTTGAGGCACAGGATGCAGCCGCAGATTTTTCTGGTGAGTTATCCAAAATTCTCTATAACATCAGATTCATTAAAGCGACGACGTCGGAAAAGCTTGAAATGAAATATACTCGGGAGATACTTGGACGTATCTTTCGCTTGAACATCAAAGAGGGAATATTGTCGGCTGTCATTGAGCCGATTGTCACAATTATCATCATGCTAGCTTTGGTAGGAATGTTTTGGTATGGAAGCGCCGGCATTGCCGCTGGACATATCACTACAGGTACTTTGGTATCCATGATCTTTTATTTGTTTACAATGGTTTCGCCTCTGACCCAGCTCAGCAGTTTTTTCTCGCAGTATCAGAAGGCCAAGGGAGCAAGCAAGGAAATTTATACCATATATAACCAGCAGGATGAGAAGCAAGAAAAGTTAGGCAGTGTGCCGGACATGAAAAGTCATGATCAGAATTCGGATATCCTGCATTTTGCCAATGTTTCTTTCTCGTACAACCAGGGCCAACCGGTATTATCCAACGTAGAGTTAACCTTCAGAGGCGGTACCACTACAGCGATCGTAGGGCCTTCCGGCTCGGGAAAAACAACAATATTTTCTTTAATAGAGAAATTTTACTCAGAATATAATGGAGAAATCTATTACAATAATGTATATTTGGATAAGATTAGGACGGAAGAATGGCGTCGCAAAATATCCTATGTTATGCAGGATAGTGACTTACTGGTAGGATCAGTGAGAGACAATCTGGTATATGGCCTAAACAGAGACGCGGATGACCATGAGATTTATGCGGCTCTTGATACAGTAGGCTTGAAGGAGGTAATTTATCAATTACCGGATGGTTTGGATACCTTTGTTGGAGAAAGGGGAGTCAAATTATCGGGGGGACAGAAGCAGCGAATCCAGATTGCCAGATGCTTGCTTTCAGACCATGAGATTCTGCTGTTTGATGAAGCTACCGCCAATCTGGATAGCGAGTCAGAGCAGCTTGTACATGATGTAATCAGGCTTCTCTCCAAGAATAAAATGACCATTGTTATCGCTCATCGTTTGTCAACCATCTACAAAGCGGACCAGATAATCTTTTTGGATAAAGGAGAAGTAACGGGGGTAGGCACGCATCACGAATTAATGAGTTGGCATGATAAATATCGTGATTATGTTCAATTCCAGCTTCCCACACAATTAAGTTAGGGAGGGGCGGTGGCGTTGTATCATCAATTGTCAACGTGGATCATTGATAAATACTTTCAAGACGAAGAATTGGAAGCGGAGAAGCGTGCTTATGTGCTTTATTATCTAGAGAACATACTGGCTGGCACAGAAAAAATACTTCTTGTATTGGTCAGTGCCTGTTTGCTCGGTGTATTAGCCGAAACGGCTGCGATGCTGCTTTCCTATACAGTGGTCCGGCGAAAGTCCTTTGGCTGGCATGCTCGCAAGTCGCATCATTGCACCTGGGTCAGTCTACTGACCTTTGTGTTTGTTCCCTGGCTCTTAAAGGAAGTAGAATGGAACCGCTTTTTTTTGGCGACGCTCTGTCTGCTTTCTATCATTCTAATTGCCAGATACGCTCCGGCAGATACGGAGTGCAATCCATTGGTAGATCCGAAGTTCAGAAGAGCATGCAGATTACAAGCTATCTTTTTAAGTATAGTGTTTGTTTTCGTGGCCATCGCACTAGATTTTTATCCTTGGTTAATATTTGGGCTGTTTCTTGAAGCAGTCGTCATCACACCAGTATTCTATTCCATAATGAGAAGGAGTTATGCCAATTATGAACAATATCAAGAATATTAAAGAACACAGAAACAACCATACCCAGAGACTCAAGGCTAAGCTACTGGAGCATATGAGTAAAAGAGGTGAAGGAGGAGGGATTTGTTTCGGGTTGTTCTATGAACCATTCAACCCAAAAGTTTGGAAATTGAACAAAAAATGATTACATCCGGCATTTATTTTTTGCAATACACCAGCTATCTTGTAATATATCATATGGTCAGCGGCAATGGTCTAAGCGTTTTCCGTATGAATTATAAGCTGCTGCTGTTTTTAGTCATGTATTATTTTATCGGAATAACAGCTCTGAATAACTTCGGACTGATTGTTTACCTATTTCTATTTGTGCTACTGGCATTATACGGGTGGTTGACCGACAAATATGAATCCTTGTGGGTCATAGGCTTCTACGCCATCCTTACCATCTTTATTACGACACTGCTGGGTTATTTCATAACGGTAATCAGCTATGCGGTTCCTTATGAATATAAAAACAAATGGACGGCGCCCTTCCTAACCGCTTGTTCACCTCCGCTGATCTACTTGGCGCTCCGAAAGCTTGTGTCTTATTTGTTTCCTACTCCGGCGGTCAGGCTTTTGAAGCTATATCGGATTAAGCTTATCGTCGGAGCTTCTTTAATCTTAGTCTTGGGGATCATCGGACTCGGACTCATTATCTATTCGGAGTGTGAGAGCAACAATCCGTATCCAAGCAGATTAAAGATTGTGTTGATGCTGATCGGCTTGACCTCCATCTTCCTGATGACGATCAATTGGCTGTATCGCTTCCTGCGTGAACGTGAGCTAGAGAAGAACAAGACGGAACAATACTTGCAGCTGGAGGCTTATATTATGGAGATTGAAAAAATGTACGAAGACATCCGCGGCTTCAGACATGACTATACCAATATCCTGTTAATGCTGGATGAGGGGATCAGAACTGGGGATTTGGCGATGATCAAGCGGATATATGAGAGTTCTATCCAACCTACTGCTTCACAGTTGAACGGATATTCCTATAGTCTGGATAACCTGATTAATCTGGACGTGAGTGAGCTCAAGAGTATTATTACATCCAAGGTGCTGGTGGCAAAGAAGCGTGGAGTTGACGTAAAATTGGAAATTGATAGCGGTATCAGTGAAATGTATATGGATATTATAGACCTTTGCAGAGTAATCTCTTGTTTCCTGGACAATGCAATCGATGCGGCATTAGAGACCTGCAATCCGTCCATAAATATTGTACTGATCCATGAAGACGATATTCAGACGGTGACGATACGAAACTCTTATAATCATTCTGCACTTGACGGGATTAAGGTGAATGATCTCTACAAACGGAACTTTTCAACGAAAGCGGACAATCGGGGTCTTGGCTTGTACAATATAGCAAAGGTGCTGCGCAGCAACAAGTATGTCACTTTGGATACCAAAAAGGAACCGGATTTTTTCACGCAAACATTAATTATAAAGAGAGCGACATCATGAATATTTTTATCCTGGAAGATCAGTTTATCCAGCAGCGCATAATGGAAAAGATGGTCCGTAAAAGCTGCGAGGAACTTGGCATCTGCTGCAGTAATCTCATTGTCACCAGTAAGCCGGATCTCCTGCTTTTTGAATCTAAAGCTTGTGCGAATAACTTGTATTTCCTTGATATTGAAATCTCTGGTTGTCAGATGAAGGGACTGGAAGTTGCTCAGGAAATCAGAAAATATGATATGTATGGGCATATTGTCTTTGTAACTACCCACGGTCATCTGTCTCCGATCACCTTCCAATATAAGGTAGCAGCTCTTGATTTCATTATCAAGGATGCTAGTCAGGATGAAATGGAAAAAAAGGTCAGAGAAGTTCTTGTTGTTGCCCATCAAAGAAAGCCTGTGTTGGATGTCGATGATTGGTTTATACTCGACAATAAATTTACGAAATTTCAAATTTCCTTCTCCAGCATTTATTACTTTGAAACAACCGGTGTTCCCCACAAAATTCGTCTGGTTTCCGAAAACAGAACTCTTGAGTTTTACGGCGATCTGAAAGATATTGAGGCTAAGGACCCAAGGTTGTTCCGGTGTCATCGGGCATTTATCGTAAACCTGATGAAGGTGGAATCTATAGATAAGAGCAAGAAGGAGATCATTTTTCAAACCAATCAGAATTCCGGGGAAGCAAGGCGCATTATTCCCGTTTCCCGCCAATTGTTGAAGCACCTCTTAGATAAGATGGGAGACCGGAGCCTCCTGAACAGACCTGTTTACGAATAGAATAGATACGGAGGGCATAGTCCTTCGGGAAGAAAAGGGGAGGAATATGGAACAAAGATTATCCGTTCAAGCAGAGGTGAAAGGCATTGATGCCACCAGTTTAAAATTAATTGCAGTATTGGCAATGCTAATTGATCATATTGGAGGGCTATTTTTTGCCGATTTTTTGGGCTTTCAGGTGGTAGGCAGAATTACATTGCCTATCATGGCTTTTTTTGTAGCCGAAGGATATATCCATACCAGAAGCTTCAAAAAATATACAATGCGCCTTGCTCTAACCGGGCTAGCCAGTGTGGTGCCTTACGGATTGGTATTTAAAGATTGGTATACTTCGGGAAACATCATGCTAACGTTGTTGATGGGTCTACTGGCAATATGGTTCTATGACAACACGACCAATCCTGTACTTAAATACTTGGCGATTTCGGCTCTTTGCGTAGTCTCTTTTTTGGGAGACTGGAGTGTAATTGGAGTGTTCTTGGTTCTGGCTTTCTATGTGGCTCGCAAACAACAGAAGATTTATAACGGATGGATTATTGCAATAATTGCGCTTATGTTCATTTTCGGAGTCATCATTATATGGGCTGTTCCCGATTCGCTCAGCATCATGGGCATCAACGCCAGCACAATGAACGAATATCTTTATCCGTTTGCGATCGGCGGGGCCTGTATTTTTGCCCTCCCTCTGCTATCCCGATATAACGGAGAGAGGGGAAAAGGCTCACGAGCCTTCTTCTATTTGTTTTATCCTCTACATTTGCTCGCGCTCTATCTGCTGAAGTTGGCTATTGATTATTACATATAAGAAAGGCTGTCTAATAAGTAACTAAAATAAAAAATTGGACGGGAGACGACATGTTTTCCGTCTAATTTTTGCGGTTTGACGAACTATTCGAATGTTGATGAAGCAAGGAATACTTTGAGGATTAAAGGAGGAGCAGCATGAAGATTATGCCTATACAGAAACGAGGGATCTCCGATAGTCGGCTGGTGCTCGGTTGCATGCCTTTTGGTGGAGAATGGAGCCATGCACCGTTTACACAGGAGCATGTCGTTGAAGCGGAGAGAGCTGTAGATGCTGCACAATCCATCGGAATTACGATGTTTGATCATGCGGATATCTATCGTATGGGAAAAGCGGAAGAAATTTTCGGTCGGATTTTAAAGGAACAGCCAGGCTTGCGTGAACAAATCGTCATTCAATCCAAATGCGGCATTTTTATGCCGGATGGTACGCTCCCGGGTCGTTTTGATTTCTCATATGATCATATTATGGAGTCCGTGGACGGTATCCTGAAGCGTCTGGGTACTGAATATTTGGACATCCTGCTGCTACACCGTCCCGATCCGCTGGTAGAGCCGGAAGAAGTAGCGAAGGCGTTCAGCGAGCTTAAGACATCCGGCAAAGTACGGCATTTTGGCGTTTCCAATATGAATGTAAGCCAAATTCGTTTTCTGGAGCGCAGCCTAACGGAGCCGCTGATTGCTAATCAGCTGGAGATGAGCCTGGCACATCTGCATTTTATAGATCAGACCGTACACGTGAACCAGCAGGCAGGGACGAATGTACATTTTGGCGAAGGTTTGCTGGAATATTGCCAAACCGAGGATATTCAGCTCCAGGCTTGGGGACCGCTGGCGCAGGGGCGTTTTAGCGGAGGTTCTCTGGAAGGAAAACCTGAGCATATCCATAAGACGGCAGAACTGGTGCAGAAGCTGGCCTCTGAAAAGGGAACGACACGCGAAGCGATCGTCCTGGGCTGGCTTATGAAGCATCCGGCACGGATTCAGCCTGTCATTGGCAGTGCCAATCCTGAACGAATCCAAGCATGTCAGGATGCAGAACGCCAGAGCGAACTGATGACCCGTGAAGAATGGTATCAATTGTATGTAAGTGCGCGCGGACAAGCCTTGCCGTAACTGGTACTGCGGACTAGCTTGTTACAGCAGACGTGTGCGGATGTAAGTACATGACCTCGTTTCGTTTATACGTACTGTAGGTTAATACGGCCCTCCTTTCGTCTCATTAACAGACGGAGGGAGGGCCTTTACATGGATAGATCCTAATTTCTGCAGCAGCTATTCCTCTTCGTATCGTGCGAGGGCCTTGGCTGTGGTTTCCTTCATTCGCGAAATTAAGCGAGAGCCTTGAACGACCTTGACACGCTTGCCGAGGAAGCGGATTTTGGATAATACATATTCACATTCGTCTGTCTGGAAGGTGAGCGTAATACGATAGGTATCTGCTTCCTGATCATATTCGACCTCCTTTTCAAAACAGGAGAAAGCATATAAAATACGAGACATTTCACCGTTGTATACAGGAATAATTTCGATGATGCCCTGTTCTTTGCGCGACTCCAGTATACCGAGTATTCGTTGGGTAAACTTCTCGGCTTCTTCAGGTAGAATCTCATCCTCCGTAATGGTTACAATGTTGGATAGTTTAGTAGACATGAATGCGCGATGTCGGCGATTATACCACAGCAAGCTCCATTCTTTTTTGACCATGGAAAACTCCAGCTTATAGGGGAAGCCGGACATTCGCTCATGTAGGCGTCCGTTGCGCAGTTTGTAGGTCATACAGATGCCTGAACGGGATCGCAGAATGGAACGCAATTCACGCAGGAGCGGATGATAAACCGAAGCAGCAGGAACCCCTGCTTTTTCGCGCAGGCTGCCATCGGCCTCCAGAGGCTCGTCGTCTGCAAGTAATTGCCGAAGCTTATCAAGTGTAGGCGGGGTAAAAGCCGCTGTCGCTGCCGAGTCTGCAAGCATGGACTTGAGCCAGACTCTTTCCTGCGATGTAGTAGCAAAAGCGCCCGATTCATCCAGACGTGAGACGATCTGATAGTTAAATATTTTCTCGAACAGGCTCATAATAGGCTTGCAGCTCCTTCCATTCCTGTCTGAATTCTTTACGCAGCCGCTGGGGCTCCAATACCTCACAGCTTGATCCGAAGCTGCGAATCCACGGTTTTATCTCAGTGATCCCATTGACTGTGATTTCATAGATAAAGGATTCACTTTCTTCCTCCGTAATCGTACCCCACTGTCCCTGTGACAGCACACGTTCCCGAATAAAGTTGCGCTTCGCACCCTCGGGATTAAAAAATCGTACTCTTACCTTTACAGGACGACCCGTATCAACAAGCCAGCTGTACCGCGTTTTTTCTTCCAATACGGCTAACAGGTCGGCATAAAGCTGCTCTGGGACAGGCTTGCCCTCCACCAATTGAGTCATGCCCTCCGTACGAAACTTCATGATTCCTTTGCCGCCTACATGACCAAGCACATACCAGCGTCCGTATTGATGATCATAGATGACTTGCAGGGGCAGAATGGTATGCTCACGGCCTTCGGTCTCTTTTTCGAACAGTGGGTTGGTGTTCTGTGACCCGTACATGCTTCGTTTAGACGCCGAAAAATATAAAAAGGTTACGCAGCGACGTTGCCGAATAGCATGCAGAAGCGGATGAATATGGGCTTCGTCCAAAATGCGTGAATAATAATGGTATTTATATAAAAAAGGCTCTGCCATCTCCCGATCTCCGAGCTGACGGCGCATGGCCTTTTTAAGATGATCTCGCAACAGATATCCCTGCACAGAGGGGAGCTGAGTGTTGGCCATAACGTCCACAAAATCATATAAGTCCAGTAATTCCTCGTCCGTCAGTTCTGTCACCAGATCGTTACGGACAGCATAGCGATAGGGTCTGCCGCCAGGCTCCTTACAAACTACGCCGACTTCGACCAGATATTTCAGATCAGAACGGATTGTTTTTTCATCTGGCAGTGCACTGTCGGAAGGCAGCCCATTGCAGCAAGCGTCCAGCAGTTCCATGGTGGTCATAGACTGTGACTGTAGCGCTGTCAGCAGAAGGGATAAGCGGACGCTTTCCGATTCCTTGAGCGATTTGGCCCGAAACAGGAATAACAATAACGGATCAGCGGATTCGTAATAATTAAAGCGCAGCATCTCATTAAAATCATGTCCCTGTTCCGCAGGCAACTGCTGTTGTACGGATTGGACAATTTCCTTGAGACGCCGAATCGTTTTATCAAAGGTGTGCACCGAAATGCCAAGTCTGTCTGCAAATTGCTGCCGATTATAAGCGCCGCTGGTTAGTGTGAGCATGCGCAGGAATTGAATTTCTTTATCAAAACTCTCTCTCGCCATGATGCATTCCCCGTTTCTGTAGCCGTTCTCCGAAAATAAGTATCCCTTTATTCTAACAGGGAAGAGATACAGGAAAAAGGTAATTTATTCATCTTTGTAATACTTTCACCATGTTCATGACTTCCAAAATAAAGGATTATAGGGATATAAGGTAGCACGATAAGTAAGAAGCAATACATAACAGAAGGGTGAGGCAACATGTTTGGACGATTCAAAAATGAAGTGTTATATCCATGGGTAGGTAAGCTCTCGATTTATGAAACAATTAAGCAGGGACTGGACCCTCAGGGCAGGCTTACGGATGATCATTTGCCGGATGATGAAGAATACTGGGCAGGTCACACGATGCGTTGGGTGGCAGGAGGGCTGGATGGAGCGTTTGGGCATCACGGCGCTGGCGGAGATGGAGAGACTGAGAAAATTAAGGAGTTAGCACACTTGTTGTCCAGACAATGCCGCAAGCCAGGGATGAAAACAAGACGTGAGACGTATGTACGCTTGATGGAGGAAAATGCGCTCAGCCTGATTGATCCGCTGCTAGATGCGGTGCGCGAACATCCAGCAATTCAGCCGGATCGATTGTATGAGGAAGCGCGTTGGCTGGCCGAACACGGAGCACATCGCAATGTGGTGAAGGTCGGTATTGCGCTACTCGGATTGCTGGAGACAGAGCAGCACCACGAGCTTATTTTAACGCTAGCCAAGCATGATGAATTCACGCTATATGCGGCTGTAGCTATCCGTAATATTTCGGATCAGGCCAATGAGCAGTTGTATAATTTAGCCTTACAGGTACATGGTTGGGGACGTATTCACGTCGTGGAACGACTGGAGCCGGCGCGGCAGGAAATACGTGATTGGTTATTACGGGAAGGATTCCGCAATAATGTCATGTATGAGTATCTTGCTTATGAGTGCGCTCATAAAGGCGAGCTGCATACAGCCATCGCTGTACCTCATATTGATCGGGAGTTATTTGACGGAGCAGGCGATATACTGTCGGCTTTGCTGGCGGCAGGCGGACCTGCGGAAAGTATAGACGATTATGAGCATGCCGCTATGGTCATAGGCAACTACCTTCGTCATGCTAAGACTATGTGTACGACTGTGAAGCATCTTACGATCATCATGGATATTGCGGACTTCCTCGATGAAGAAGACGATTCATGGGAGGCACGTTATGACCATGAATGGACGCCGGAATTACGTAAACGTTACGCGTCGATATGCCAGCAGATGATGGACGATCCGCAGTGGATGAAGCTGGTAGAGCAGGAACTACATCATGCAGATTCACCGCATCTTCACTGTGCCATTCGCGCAGCTCGAATGCTAGCACTAGATGTATGGCCCGTGCTATTTGATCAATTAAGCAAACACCCAGTCAAGCCTAATCTGTACTTTGAACTTAGCAAGACAGAGGATGAACAGCGGGCATGTAAGCTGGTGGCTTTTGCAGAAAAGCACTTGCCTCTGGGAGAGATAGCTTCCGGTCCTGCTGATGTGCCGGGCTTTGGACCGGAGTATGAAGCGCATCAATGTCTGGGGATGCTGCTGCAACTATTGTCTTCTTACGAAGGGATGGGACAAAAGCTAGTTGCTACCGGACTTTGGAGCCCGGTGACCTCCAATCGCCGTGCAGCGCTTCATGTACTCAAGGAATGGCCTTCTGAGATGTGGGGAGAGGCAACGATAGAGCGCCTTCGCTGCTTATCGGAAGCTGAAACGGAGGAGTCGATCAGAGAACAGATTCGGGAAATACTTTAAGGATAAGGGAGGGAACAACATGACAGATGTGAAGCATGGGCAGGGTTTCATTCAACCGGAAATGCGCGACACGATTTTGCGTGAGCTGCGCGCGTTGGAGCAGGAAGAGCAGGTGCGCATTGTGTACGCCTGTGAATCAGGCAGTCGGGCATGGGGGTTTCCTTCACAGGACAGTGACTATGATGTACGATTTATTTATGTAAGACCCATAGAATGGTATTTATCTATTTTTGATAAGCGGGATGTGATTGAGCGGCCAATCAGCAATATGCTGGATATAAACGGTTGGGATTTGAAAAAGGCGCTCCATTTGTTTCGCAAATCCAATCCGCCTTTGCTGGAATGGCTGCAATCTCCGATTCCCTATCTGGAGCAATATTCAGTGGCCGATCAGATCCGTGCAATCTCGCCGTTAACCTACTCTCCGAAGTCCTGTATGTATCACTATCTGAATATGGCACGGGGAAACTATCGGGACTATTTGCAAGGTGAACAGGTGAAGATTAAAAAGTATTTTTACGTGCTGCGTCCGCTGCTGGCCTGTGGCTGGATTGAACGTTACAACAGTATGCCTCCTATCAAATTCGTAGACTTGCTAGCGGAATTCATTCCGGTAGATACCGAACTTTATCAGGTGATCGAGCATTTGCTGGAGCGTAAAAAAGCGGGCGAGGAGCTGGATATGGAGCCGCAGCTTTCGGTGGTGAATGATTTTATTGAGCAGCAAATTGCTTATTTTGAACAGAAGGCGCCTTTGCTTCAGCATATGGAGGGCGGACGGGATCAGCAATTGGACGAGATGTTCCGCGCTACGGTGAATGAAGTATGGAAAACATAAGCTGGGAAGGAGAAGTGGAGTATGCACATCACGCTAAAAGCAACCGGAAACAATGCCGGGATGATTTCGCATTTGCTCGCCAAGAACCCTTACAATACGTATGATCGCACGGAAAAGGGTGCTCGTGTACGCATGGTGTACACCGTTTTTACGGAGGAAGAGGCAGAAATCGTCATTCAGGCCTCGCCAGATTCGATAGATTTGGTCAAAAATAGTCCGGATAGCTATGACATTACACAATATATTAATGATCGGGAGTTTGTAACCAGCAGCTTGTTTTGCACCTATATTCGCGGCGCGCTTGGCACGGCCTTGAACGGCAAGCCCAAGGAAGACTATGCAGCATGGGTGACGCATCCTTTTGCGCTGGAGTTATCGTTTGGGCCTGTTGCGTCAGATTTGCCGGATGCTGTGGTGGAGGGACTATTTGCGCCGCTGGGCTATCAAGTGACCATCGAACGAGGGAAAGCGGATTATTCTTTTCAGCTGAAAAATCGAAGCACCGTCAGATATGTCACGCTAAGTGGCCATCAGACGGTGCAATATGCGCTGCGTCAGTTATTGCTGTTAATTCCAGTGTTGGATAATTATAAGCACTATTATATTAGCGAAGAAGAGTTTGACAAGCTGAGACGTTACGGTGAAGGTTGGCTGCAAGAGCATCCGCTGCGCGAGATCATCATTCGTCGTACGCTTCATTTTACCAATCTGATTGAGCAATTTGAGCAATCTGATTCTGCTGCTACACAGACTGAAAAACATGCGGTCCAAGAACAAAACCATAATCACGAACAGGATCAGCAGCAAGATCAGTCACTGGAGGAAGGAAAGCAACAGCCTGTAATGCGGCTAAATGAGCTGCGGTATCAAGCCATTATGGATGTGATTCGCAAGCTGCCCCGAAGACAGAAAATCGTAGATTTTGGATCAGGGGAAGGGAAGCTTTCGGCTCGGATGGCTCGAATGAAGGGCATTGAAGAGATTTGGGCTGTGGAGCCGTCTGCATATGCACAGGTGAGGGCTGTGGAGCGTTTTGCCAAGCTGGAAAGGCATGCTGATGCAATTCGCCCTACACCTATGATGGGCTCTCTCTTTTATTATGATGAGCAATTGCGGGGAAAAGATGTGATGATCCTGTGTGAGGTCATTGAGCATGTGGATGAGCATCGTCTGAACCGGGTGATGGATACGATTGTGACAGAATATCAGCCGGGTGTGCTGATCGTGACGACTCCCAATCGGGAATATAATGAGGTGTATCGTATGGATCAGCAAGAGCTGCGGCATGGCGATCACCGTTTTGAATGGAGCAGAAGCGAGTTTCGTGAACGATGCGAGCATTGGATTGAGGAAGCTCCTTATTCATTAGCGCTGGAAGGGATCGGAGAAGAGGTCGAAGGCTTTGGACAACCGACCCAAATGGCTGTATTTACGCGCAGAAAGGAGCCGAAGAATTCATGAGCATTTCATCCGAACGAACGATTAATCTACCGCATGCTGGACTGGTTGTGTTGGTAGGGGCCTCGAATAGTGGCAAAACCACTTTACTGGACAGGCTGGTGAGCGAAGGGATTCTATTGAAAACGGAAGTGGTATCCTCAGATCATTTTCGCCAGCTGGTCGGAGATACGGAATTTATAGACTGGAGCGGACTTCCAAGGCTGGAATCGGACGTGCTGTTTTATGAGTACCAGCAGATGTCAGCCAAGGCGTTTGAAGCGATGGATACCATTCTGGCAATGCGCTGTCGTCTGAATAAGCTGACGGTTGTGGATGCCACCCATCTGTATGCTGAGGATCGCCAGAAATATGTACAGCTGGCAGCCAAGGCGCATGTACCTGTGATGGCTCTGGTGCTGGATGTACCCGAATCTGTGCTGCTGGAACGTGATGCAGGTAGGGCGCATCCGCGTGGTCGCCAACGGGTCAAGCAGCAGGCACAGCTGTTAAAGCGGAACCTGCGCGGTATCCGGGAAGAAGGTTTTAACGCTTGTTATGTCCTCAAGGATGTAGAAAAGCTTAACTTCGCCCGCCGTGCTCAGCCGCTGTTTCATGATATAGGTGCAGGCATTGATATCATTGGTGACATCCACGGGTGCTACCGGGAGATGCTGGAGGTGTTAGAGCGGCTCGGATATATGGAAGATACGGAAGGACTATACCATCATCCAGAAGGCAGAAGACTGGTATCCGTTGGGGATGTGATGAGCCGTGGCCCAGAATCGTTACTAGCGGTGCAGTTTTGGAAAAAGCACGTGGATGCCGGACTCGCCTACATGATTGATAGCAATCATGGCTGGAAAATCGGTCGTTATCTTGATGGAAGAAAAGTAACTCTCAATCATGGAGATGAACGATTCGCAGAGGAACTGGTTCAATATGAACAAAAGGTGGGCAAGGCAGCAGCGGAACAGCTTAGAGGCGAGCTGAGGGATTTTCTGCTACATGCGCCCTCTCATCTTATTTTCGGCAGAAATGGGTTGCGACACCTGGTTGTGACTCATGCGGGGATTAAGGATCATTTTATTGGCAAACAGTCGGCACGTATTTCTGATTACTGTCGTTATGGAGATACGGATGGTCAGGATGCAGACGGAAAACCAATCCGCAAAGATTGGTTCGTAGACCATGAATCGGGAGAAATAGTAGTATGGGGACATGACCCGAGACCGCAGCCTACGATTGTGAACCAGACGGTGAATATTGATCAGGGTGTGGTATTTGGCGGCATGCTGACCGCTTATCGTTATCCGGAAAAGGAATTTGTCAGCGTTCCGGCTCATGAGAATTATGCGAATGACCCCGATAGCCCACTTGTCCGGTGGCAGAAAAAACGGTTTTCCCCGCCGAATTTACGTAAGCTCATCGCTGGTTACAGTGTACTGACGGAATCGTATGGCGAAGTGCGCGTACAAGGAGAATGGGTCAAATCCGCTATAGATACCGTGTCACATGTGACAGTACCGATGGAGGAACTGGTGTACATTCCACCAACTATGAGTCCTGCTCCCACGGTTTCCGTAGAAGAAGGATATCTGGAGCATCCGCGTGAGGCGCTGGCTTATTATCGTGGTCAAGGCGTACAAACGATGGTAGCGGAGAAAAAGCATATGGGTAGCCGGGCAATTTTGCTATTATTCAAAAACGAACAGGCTGCTGTCGAATATGTAGGATACCCGACATTAGGCACGATCTACAGCCGCAGCGGCCGCCCTTTCTTTGGACCAGGCCTTGCGAAGCAGGTCTTGGAAAAGCTGAATGCCGATCTACAGACTGCCGGGTATTTTGAGCGGAATCAGACGGATTTCGTGTTGCTGGATGCAGAAATAGTACCGTGGAATCTCAAGGCTCGGGAACTGATTGCCGCACAGTATGCGCATGTGGGTGAAGCAGCTCTGCTGGATCGCAGTAAGCTGGTAGACAAGCTGAAGCAAGCGAAGGGTGCAGGCCGGGAGGTTGGAGACTGGCTGGAGGAAATGGAACGGAAATATGGCAATGCCGTAACGTTCCAAGAAGCTTTTCAAAAATATTGCTGGGATGTAGACGGGCTGGATGAAATTCGTATTGCACCGTTTCATACACTGGCCCACAGCGGCCGGACGTTTTTTGACCAATCTCATCTTTGGCATATGGAGCACAACCGGGAGCTAGCAGGACTGTCCTCGCTGTTTATGGAGACAGAGTATCGGGTCATCACGGACGAAGCAAGCGAGGAAGAGGTTATCCGCTGGTGGAACGAGATGACAGAGGATGGTCATGAGGGCATTGTGATCAAGCCAGAACGCTTTTTGATGAAAAATCGGGACAAGATGATTCAGCCTGCAATCAAGGTGAGAGGCCGGAAGTATTTGCATATCATTTACGGTATGGATTATCTTGCCCCTGAGAATTTAAAGCGTCTGAAGCAGCGCCGAACGAACAAAAAGGAGCGTCATGCCCTGATGGAAGGAGCGCTTGGTATGGAGGGCGTAGAACGTTTTGTCCGCAAGGATACGGTGGATCGTATTCATGAATGCGTCCTTGCCGCGCTATCTCTGGAATCGGAGCCGATTGATCCGAGATTGTAGTTTGCGAAGGAGGGATTGAGATGGATAGGAGTACACCGTTAATTGATATTGGTGTGAACTTGATGCACCGTTCGTTTCATGGAGATCGGGAACAGGTGGTAGAGAGAGCAGCGGCTGCAGGAATTACACCGTTAATTATTACCGGAACCAGTGTCCGGAGCAGTCGGGAGGCTGCTCAGTATGCGGCTCGTTATCCGGGTAAACTGTACACGACGGCTGGCGTGCATCCCCATGATGCCAAAAGTTGCAGCACAGATACGATTCAGCAGCTCCGCCAACTTGTGGCTCAGCCGCAGGTCGTATCCATAGGGGAATGCGGGTTGGACTATAACCGTGATTTTTCTCCGCGTGATGTACAGCGCCGATGGTTCGGAGAGCAGATTCAACTGGCGGGGGAGTTGCATATGCCTTTATTCCTGCATGAACGAGATGCGCATGAGGACTTTGTTGCTATGTTGCGAGAGCATCAGGGGCTTGTTGATAAAGCGGTGGTGCATTGTTTTACCGGCACTGCACAGGAATTGCATTCGTATGTGGAGATGGGACTTTATATCGGTATTACGGGCTGGATCTGTGATGAACGGCGCGGCAAGCATCTGCGGGAGCTGGTCAGGGATATTCCATTGGACCGGTTGATGATTGAAACGGACGCTCCATTTTTGACCCCGCGTAATTTGCCTGTGAAGCCCAAAGAAGGGCGTAATGAGCCGGTGTATCTCGCTCACATCGCCGCTACGATTGCCGAGTGCACAGGCCGCAGCATGATGGAGATCGAAATTGCGACGACGGAAACGGCCAAACGTTTCTTCGGATTATAGGATTGTCAAAGCCATGGATGTGGTATATATTATAGTGAATTAAAAAGCATTGTCGGGAGCTTGAGATAGTCAGGCTGAGAGGGTGGCCCTTGCCGCCGACCGTGAAATCTGATCTGGGTAATGCCAGCGTAGAGAAACCTAGAACACCTTACAAGAAACAGGAATACCGCCGATTAGCGGCGGCTAGTCGATGGATACGTTTCATATCCTATATCAAGTTAATGAGCTACAGTCTGTAAAAAGTTGCAGACGGACAAGCGTGTCTTGTTCTGTACCTGACTTTGGCTTGGTTTTAGTGCAGTAGACTGCTGTGCTATATGAGATATGTCGACAACTGATAATGTATGGTGATCATTTTATGACTGCGCATAAAGCTTGCCTGGAGATTCAGCTCCGGACAGGCTTTTTTTTATGGCCAAATGGCCTATTTTAAAGAAAAAGGGGAGCGTATCAACAATGAATACGAATGTAAGAGCGTCCAAAGGGCTGAAGCTGACTGATATTTTGGTCACGATTGTAATCTCCGTGGTGTTTGGGCTGGTCTACAAAATATGGGGACCTGCCTATGATTTGATGAAACCATTCGGTCTGCACGCCGAACAACTAATGTATGGCATGTGGTTTATGGCTGGCACGTTCGCTTATCTCATCATTCGCAAACCGGGTGTTGCGATTTTGGCAGAGGTGGCCGCGGCAACCGTCAGTGCTTTTTTGGGAAGTGAATGGGGCATGTCCACCTTGTACTACGGTTTGCTGCAAGGCTTGGGAGCGGAGCTGTTCTTTGCGATTTTTCTGTATCGGAACGCCAACCTGTGGGTTGCTTCACTAGCTGCGGCAGGAGCGGCTGTCACTTCTCTGATTTTAGACTTCAGCTATGGGTATATTGATCAGCTATCGACCTGGAACTATGTTTTGTATATTGGATTTCGGATGATTGGCAGTATTATGATTGCTGGAATATTCGCTTTCTATCTGGCTAAGGCATTGGAAGTAACCGGCGTTACACGCAGTTTGAGACCGGCAACGGAACAAGATTATAAGGGGCTGGATTGATGAGTCCGACCAACGAAGATGTGGTGGCTTCGATCACCCGTCTTCGGTTGAAATTCCCCGGTGAACAAGGGCTGCTTTTTCACAATATGTCCTTATCTGTTCGCAAAGGGGAAAAGCTGCTGCTACTGGGGCCGAGCGGATGCGGCAAATCAACGCTGCTTCAGGTGCTGAGCGGTCTGATTCCACGCACGATAGAAGTGCCTATGAAATGCGATGCTGCCGTGATCCCGAGTCTCTCTGGTATTGTATTTCAAGATCCCGACACACAGTTTTGTATGTCATATGCAGACGAGGAACTGGCTTTTGTATTGGAAAATAAGCAGGTTCCAAGGGAGCAGATGCCATCCCGTATTCGCGAGCTGCTAATGCAGGTTGGTCTTCCAACGGATGATATACATCTGCCCATTGCCAGCATGTCACAAGGAATGAAACAGCGGCTGGCGATTGCATCGGTGCTGGCTATGGAGCCGGAAGTGCTTTTTCTGGATGAGCCGACAGCCTTGTTGGACGAGGAAGGTACTACACAGGTGTGGGATACCATTCGCAACATTTCGGCAGACCAGACGCTGGTGATTGTAGAGCATAAAATTAATGAAATTGTCCAGGATGTGGATCGGATTGTGGTGCTTTCTGCTCAAGGGGAGATTATTGCGGACGGAAGGGCGGAAGAAGTATTTCATATACACCGGCAGGCATTATCCGAGTATGGCGTATGGTATCCGGGAGTATGGGATGAATCGTCTTCACCACGTTGGAATGATTCTATGACGCAGCAGAATGATGCGTTGCTTGCGGATAATCCGTCCACTTCAGCATGTACAACAAATTTGCTGGAGTTGGAACATTTTAGCGGACTTCGGGGAGGGAGCTCAGTCATTTATGTGGAGCAAGCGCAGGTGAAGCCTGGCGACTGGATTGGTGTGGTCGGTGAAAACGGGGCTGGCAAAAGCTCGCTTCTGCTCTCTATGATGCGCTTACTTCACACGCAGGGGCGTTATCGCGTGTACGGAGCTGAGGCAGGCAATACGGAGCAACTGGCTGAGCGCATTGGGTTCGCGTTTCAAAATCCAGAGCTGCAATTTGTAGCGAACACCGTGCGAAGTGAACTGGAGTATTCGTTACCCAAGAGTTTGTTTACCGCTAAACAGTGCAGAGAACGAGTGGATCGAATGCTTATGCAGTTCGGATTGGAGCGACTGGATGAACGCCATCCGTATCAGCTCTCGCTGGGCCAAAAAAGGCGGCTGAGTATTGCTACGGCAATGATCCGGGAGCCGGAAGTGCTGCTGCTGGACGAACCGACCTTTGGGCAGGATGCGCGTAATACCTTTGTCATGCTGGATATGTTGGAACAGCTAAGAGCGGCAGGCACGGCCATTGTGATGGTTACGCATGACCCGGAAATTGTCCGTCGATATTGTACTGATATATGGCGGATTCAGAAAGGGGAACTACAGTATGAGTCTGTCCTTTCCTCATCATGAAACATGGCTGCATCGTGTGAATCCGGGCCTAAAGCTCGTAATGTTTTCTCTGCTGTTTGTGATCGTTATAGTCATCCATGATCCGAACGTTATGTTTAATGTTACATGTGCTATGCTGCTGTTGCTTGTCTGGTCAGGCCATCCATGGAAGCGGCTGCTGCTGTACGGATCTCCCTTTATATTGGTGTTTATTTCAACCTCAACAGGCATGATGATGTTTGGCAAAGGAGTGACGACCTGGTGGACATGGGGCCTGATCCATATTACGCAGGAAAGCTTTTTCCGAGGGATGCATCTGGGTTTTCGTGCACTGAGTATGGCCGCAGCAGGGTTGCTGTTTGGTTTAACGACTCGTCCGGTGAGCCTTTTTTATTCACTGATGCAGCAATGGAAGCTCCCTCCCAAGTATGCGTACAGCTTTTTGGCAGCTATGCGATTGATGCCGATGATGCTGGAGGAATTTCAGGCTTTGAGACATGCCCACCGTATTCGAGGTTTGCACCAGCATGTGTCCAAATGGAATATGTATGCCACGCTGCGCAGGTACGCAATTCCGCTGCTCGCTCAAAGTATCCGGCGTGCGCAGCGCATTGCTATAGCCATGGAAGCCAAGGGCTTTGCTAATGAAACCAAGCGTACGTATTATTATGCGATCGGCTATTCGGCTGTAGATATTATATTTATTTTTTATTTTGTGGTGTTGCTGATGCTGGCTTGGGGACTTGGTATCTGCTTTCCTTATGTGGGGGTATGGGATGTACGTTAATTGTTGTCAAAAGGCTTTGCCCGATTTCTGCTCTGTGGTATATTAATGCAATGGGAATTGACGGCTCGTACAGACCCGCCTGGGCTGGCGGGCTTATTACATTTTCCCGCAGTAATGGATCATCAGGAGGCCAAGTTTCATGATTACGCTGCATCAGGTAAACAAGCATTATACCACCTCAAGCGGCCCATTTCATGCGGTTCAATCCGTGTCTCTTCAAGTGGAGGAAGGGGAAATTCACGGTATCATAGGTGCCAGCGGTGCCGGCAAGTCTACGTTGCTCCGGCTGATGAATGTATTGGAAAGGCCGGATGAGGGAAACGTGGTTGTGAACGGGGAAGATCTGACTCGCATGCCGGAAAAACGTCTCCGTGAAGCGCGGCGATCCATAGGGATGATTTTTCAGCATTATCATCTTGTTCATAATCGGACGGTAAGTGGAAATGTAGCAATGCCGTTGGAGCTGGCAGGTGTCGCGAAAAAAGAGAGAGCGGAACGCGTGCGCGAATGCCTGCAATTCGTTGGTTTAGCGGATAAGGCAGAACAGTATCCGGCACAGCTGAGCGGAGGCCAAAAGCAACGTGTGGCGATTGCCAGAGCACTGGCGAATCGTCCTGCGGTGCTGCTTTGTGATGAGCCGACCTCAGCCCTTGACCCGCAGACGACCGCTGATATTCTGGGCGTGTTAAGGGAGATCAACCGTGAACTGGGAGTTACCATTGTAATCGTCACACACGATATGGACGTGGTACGCAATATTTGTACCCGTGTATCCGAAATGCGGGACGGGCATTTACTTTCAACGAAACATGTAGCTGACCCTATGGTAGGTTCAACCTTGGAAGCAGGTGAAGCTGATGAATGACATGTTGAACATCATTGCACAGTATCAGTCAGAGATATGGAAAGCCATCGGGGAGACGTTTATCATGGTGGGGATTTCTATCGCAGCAGCTGTACTGTTAGGGCTTCCGGCAGGAACGATTTTATATTTGTGTGGTAAAGGGCAAAAATATGAAAATCGACTGCTCTTCACCATACTGAACAGTCTGGTCAATGTCATCCGCTCGTTTCCGTTTTTGCTGCTCGTGGTGTTTATGATTCCATTTACACGTTTGGTGGTAGGCACGGCGCTGGGCACGATGGCAGCTACGGTTCCCTTGTCAGTGGTAGCCATCGCCTATTATTCGAGGCTGGTGGAACAATCGTTGCTTGAGGTGCCCAAGGGTGTGATTGAAGCCGCTACGTCTATGGGAGCATCCACCCTCCAGCTTATTTTAAAATTTCTATACGTGGAAGCCCGTTCCGGACTTGTACTGGGTTTGACCACGTCCACTATTAGCTTCATCTCCTACTCCACGGTGATGGGCATAGTGGGCGGCGGCGGGGTAGGCGATTTTGCCATTCGCTATGGTTACCAGCGGTTTGAAACAGGCTTGATGGCGTTCACCATCGTCGTTATGATTATTTTCGTACAAACGATCCAGTTCACCGGAAGCACCATATCCCGCCGGATCGACAAGCGGTAAGAGGTTTATGAATCTCTTTATTAACACTTGCACAACTCACTATGGGAAATAAAAATAACTTTACAGTACCTCAAAAGCGGAGAGAAGGATTTGAATCTGGAGAAGCGTTAGCGTTCGCCTTTGAAATGGGATTCTAACCTATCATCACTTTAAATGAGAGAATCCCATTTCAACAGCGATCGGAAGAACAATCTGCACGCGAAGCGGCTCGACCTCCCACTGTAACTCATTTTTTATCTTCCCAATCACAACTAATTTGGAGGTTCATCATCGAATGAGTCGGAAAAACAACATGAAAACGAACTTGAAATTACTTACACTATTTGCAGTGGTTATGCTGCTGGTTGCCGGATGCGGTGGTCAGAAGCAGGCTACACAAGAAACAACAACTAAAGAAGCAACATCCCAAAAAGAAGTGACCTTGAAAGTAGCCACGCTGATCCCACCGATGACAGATGTGCTGGATATCGTGAAGCCACTGCTTAAACAGGACGGAGTCAATCTGGAAATTGTTGTGCTGTCAGACAATATCCAACCGAACAACGCATTGGCAAGCCGTGAAGTGGATGCTAACTTCTTTCAGCATGCTCCGTTTATGCAACAATATAATGAAAGCAACAAATCTGATTTGGTAGCGGTAAAACCGATTTACAACGCCATTTATGGCGCGTACTCCAAAAAATACAAGAACATTAAAGACCTGCCCGAAGGTGCGACGATTGCCATTGCCAATGATCCGGCCAATACCGGACGTTCTTTGGTAATGATGGAGCAAAACGGTCTAATCAAGCTTAAAGAAGGTGTAGGCTATAATGCTACACAGGCTGATATTATTGAGAATAAGAAAAAGTTTGTGTTTAAAGAAGTGGATTTGTTGATGCTGGCGCGGTCGCTGGATGATGTGGACATGGCTGCCATGTATCCCGCATATGCCAAGCCGCTCGGTCTGACACCGAAGAAGGACGCGCTGATTACCGAAAAAGATGATACGCACTTTGCCATTAATTTGGTAGCGCGTAAGGATAATGCAGATTCCGATGCCATTCAAAAGCTGGCAAAACGAATGACCGGACCGGAAGTACGCAAATTTTTTGAGGACAATTACAAGGATAGCGTTGTTCCAGCATTTTAAATAAATAAGTATTGAAACATTATTTTTGATGATATTTGACCTGTATAATGGAGTGCAGTCTGTGAAGAGCAGATGGTCTCCCTTGTGCAGGTCTTTTTCTTTTTCATCCTTAATATGGGTAAAGTTCATCGAAATCAGGGTACAAAGTCTTATTTTTTAAGATTTTAGTGTATTACAGCACTGTGAATTTTGGTCATAAAGGGTGATAGAGTAATGATAAGGAACCTATTAAAATAAATATACGAACAAACATTCGTTTCATGTTTTGTTAACGATGTTTGTAGGAGGGTCGAGAAATTCAGCTGACAACGGTTCAAAAGCGTCAATAAAAAGGAAGGGAAACAATATGAAGCTGTTTGTAACTGTAAAAAGTTTGGGAAAGCGTAAACCCGCACTCGCACAACAGGAAATAGAGCTGAGCCCTACTCCAGAAACATTGCGAGATTTGATTACAGCAACCGTTGCCCTGAATGTTCAAAAGCTACGGGAAAAGCAGGAGAGTGTCGCGCTGATTCCGTTCCTCACGGGAGAGGAAATTCAGGCACAAGGCGAGACAGGCAAAGTTGGATTCGGTTCCATATATAATGATGGTGTTCCTAATATTGAGGCTGCCGTGAACACGGCGATGCAGGCCTTTGAGGATGGTTTATACAGGGTTTTTGTATGTGATGAGGAAGCGATTGAACTGGACGCTCCTTTGTCACTTCATGCAGGGGATGAGATTGTATTTATACGCTTCACAATGTTGGCTGGAGGCCTATGGTAGAGGAGGAGACGAAATATGCATCAGGAGAACAATGAGCAAGAATATTTCGCCACACTGAAAGAGCGCACGACGCAACTGGGTGGACAACAGCAGGAGTTGGCTCAGTATGTTGTGGAACTGGGTAAGCTTCATTACATACAAGAGGTTGAGGAGCCATTTATCAAATGTCAGCAAATACTGAAAGAACGGGCGGCAGAAAGCGGAGAACCGCTGTTCAAGCCACTGGCAGAAGTGTTGCGTTCTCTAATTGGACAAACAGCTGGCGATGTGTTTGCACATCTAACCGAGCATGTGACCGAATATCCTTACAGCACTGGGTATGAGCGCAGACCGTTTCGCACTTCGGAAATTACCGCTCATACTTCCCGGGTTTATAAAAAAATGGTGCAGTTGATCCGAATGGACTGTATCGGATTCTCTATAATGGATTATTTAACGAAAAAGGATTACGAACCAGGCAGGGATTACCGGATTCAGGAAACGATTGGGGATTGGATTGCTTACGAGCTAGACAACGGCAATTCACAGGTGCTAGAGGCGCTAAAAGCTATTATTTATGGGGATAATCAGGCGGCGCTACTTACGCGCAATATGATTAAAGGCATGCTGCTAAGCCATCAAGATGAGAATTATCACATGATTGGCGAGCTGCTGGCAGCGGCCAGGCTTCAAGAGGGATTGCGCCAAAGCATTGTGGAGCAAATGGATGAAGGAACTCCTCAGGCTCTCATTTATCTGTTAAAGGTGATCATCGACCAAGGCTTCATTCGATACAGTTCGGTAGTGCGGGCGCTTGCAGTGTGGACGGGCATGGGCCTGGAATCTGCCAATCAGCGGGTCGTTCGCCAGCTGATTGAGCAGGCATATGAAGCATTGACTCGCAGTGAACTGCGCCAGGAATGGCTGATCAGCTCAAATGCTAACGAACTATATATGAGTTTGTGGGCTACGGCAGTACATGAGGAACGTGATTTATATGGACAGGTTCGCCAACTTATGGAGCAGGGAGCAGCATACCAGAAGATTGTAGCACAGTATGTACTGTCTAATACTAAAAACAAGGATCTGCGCCTCGGAATTGCGAGAGAATATCTGGATGAGACGGACCCGGAGCTTCGCTATTGGATACTGACGAACTATACAACTGATTATTTTTATGAATGGGTAGAAGGCGGGACGGTCGCGGATCGAATCGTTAAAGTGGCGCGCACTCCTTTGCTGGAGAGCAAAGAGGAGCGTCGTAAGGATTTTGAACGACTTCATAATCTATTTGTACATATGAAAAAGGGTGAGTCTACCGAGCCTTCCAAGGTGCTGGATTATGTAAACCTGTATCACCGCTCGGATGCACCTATTCAAAAAATGCTGTATCTCGCTGGTTATGATATGGATGCTTCCTGGATTGGGGAAATTATAGCCTTAAAGGATCAGATTAGCCCTAATCTGCGCGGCGAGATATTGAACCATTTTGTGCAGAACCCTGAGGATGCGGTACAGCGTGATTTTATTTTTTCCAGCTTGTCTGACAAAAGTATGAGTATCCGTGAGTTCGCTGTGGCCAAGGCGCGCAAGCTGACGCTGTCGGAACCAGAAATGCAGCAAATGGAAGCTTTATTAAAGCTCAAGACAGGCTCGTTGCGACAAAGTGTCATTGGTGTGTTGCTTTCACAATCGGAAGATCCGCTCGCTGGCTCATTGGAACGCTTGCTTCGTGCGAAGGCGGAACTGCAACGATTGGGTGGACTGGAAATATTGACAAAGATATATGCAGACCCGGATCGTGCCCAGCAGTATGAAAATGTGCGGGCTTTAGCGGATATCATTCAGCAACCCACTGCCAAAGAGGAGCAACTGCTGTCCAAGCTGGGACAGGAGGATGCTTATACAGGGACAAACGGCTTTGGCTTGTACGATCCGAATGTCAAGGAAGCTTGGTTGGAAGAGAAGGTTGATCTGGGTGATTTCCGAATGGCCGATGTTTTTGCTAGTCCATTGGAGAAGCTCAAGCAGTTCTTGAGTGGACTGGATGAGCTTGTTCATCATCATCGTGATGTGGAATATACTGCGGAGTATTATTCAGGCTACAAAGATACATTGCTTATTGGGACGAATCTTCGCCCTCTACGACTGGTTCAGGTCGATGAAGAAGTAGATTCCAGGCTGTCTTTATATCCTCTTTATGAGGAATGGGAACGTTATTTGCAGGAGAGCGGCATAGAAGCGCGTGATCTGCTGGAGCTTGTTTTTTATGATCGATTGGAGCCAATGGACCGAACGTTGGATCGCTACTATCGATATTTCTCATTTAACTTTGGCTATTCAGAACAAAGCAAGCAAAAGCTGCTAGAAGGATGGCGTAAAGACTTCGCCGAACAAATGTATCCTTTAGAGCGGATTAACGAGGTTCAAAAGTGGATGGCAGAGCTGACCTATTCCGATCAGGTAAGCACATTAATTAATGCTTATTTTATGGACACAGCCGGTTCCGAAACATTTGACGTAATCGACCTTGCCTTCAATTCACTAATGCAAAGTATGCCTAAGGATAGACCTGTAGAGGATATGGGAATGTTTCATTTATTGTCCGGCCCGTGGTTGGCATTGGAGAAAGGGCGAGTCCATGATAATGAGTCCTTTAAACGTTTTTTCCATACCCTTGTGAACTACGCAGAATGGCCAGGCATGGAAAATCGTTTTTATTCTCCGCTGGATCTGGAGGATCACTTCAAAGCCTATGAAAAAGGACTGATCAGTGTAGGTGAAGTGTATCGGGAGCTGCTGGCCGGTAGTGAAAGCAGAAGGCATATGAGCACCTTAACCAATGCTCGTAATACATGGATTTCCAGCAAGCCAGAGTTTTTGGAGATACGTCGTACGGTTATTGATCGACTGCTGGAGGTTGAATTGGTTCGAGGCGATTTGCCTACCGAAGCCACGTCAAAGGTGATGGGTCTGAGCCGGATTGAAGGCATGAATTATTTTATCCGTATTCTGGAGGGGCTCGACAAGGAAACGTTCGTGCGTGGTTATGTGTATGGCTACGGTGATCGTATTACCAAAAAAGAATCGTTCAGCCACTTGCTCAAGGCATGTTATCCAAGTGATGGCGAGGATGCTGCATTACTCAAGGAGAAGCTGAAGAAAACTAAAATTACAGATAAACGTTTGTTGGAGGCGGCAATGTATGCCCCACAATGGATTGAGATTGTAGCAGGCTATCTCGGGTGGGAAGGACTTCGCAGTGCAGCATGGTACTTCCATGCGCATATCAATGAAGGCTTTTCGGCTGAGAAGGAAACGATTGTAGCTCATTATTCGCCGATAGCTCCGC
This sequence comes from Paenibacillus sp. ALE2, assembly GCF_054113385.1. Taxonomy (NCBI): domain Bacteria; kingdom Bacillati; phylum Bacillota; class Bacilli; order Caryophanales; family Paenibacillaceae; genus Paenibacillus; species Paenibacillus sp. ALE2. Next base: position 507,137 of record NZ_CM134213.1, on the reverse strand, counting down.
AGGATTTTAATGATGGTGCCTTTGATATTCACTGGTTTCATGAGGCCTATGAGACGCTGGGCGAGGAACGATTTGATCTGCTGTACGACTGTGCCAAGTATATTTCGGCTGGAGCCAATCATCGTCGATCCCAATTGTTTGCGGATGCGACGTTGGGTAAGCTGAAACGAAGTGAAATGGAAAAATCAGTGGAAGACAAGCGAAACAAAGACCATTTGTTGACCTACAGTTTGATTCCACTTGCCGAGCCGCCTGAACCAGATGTCCGCGAACGTTATGATTTTATCCAGAAGTTTCTGGAACAAAGCAAGAAATTCGGGGCACAGCGGAAGGCTAGTGAGGCACTGGTTTCACGGATTGCGCTCGGGAATTTGGCACGTAATGCAGGTTATGATGACGTAACCCGTCTCGTCTGGGACATGGAAGCTCGCAAGCTGGATGATCTCCGCTCTTATTTTGAGCCCCATGCCTTAGATGAGGCTACAACGATACAACTGGTCATTGATGATGAAGGAACGGCAGATATTGAAATTGTCAGCAAAGGGAAGACGCTTAAATCCATTCCGGCTCGTTTCAAGAAGGATGAGTATGTTACGGCGTTGAAAGAGCTTAAAGGAGATCTGGTAGACCAATATCGCAGAGCTCGCAAAGAATTGGAACGCTCTATGGAGTCTGGTACGACCTTTATGGTGAAGGAATTAAGAGGATTGTTAGGCAATCCTGTGCTTGCTCCGCTGGTGAGAACACTGGTTTTCAAAGCTGGTGATCACCTCGGTTATTTTAATGAGGATACGTTGGTGTTGACTGCTCCTTCTGCTGAACAGCATACTATTGGAGAAGAGGATAAGTTGGTTATTGCACATCCACTTCATTTGTACGAAAGTGGTCGTTGGAGCGAATTCCAGAAGGACTTATTCGACCGCCAGATACGCCAGCCATTTAAGCAGGTTTTCCGTGAGCTGTATCTGCTGAATGCTGATGAACGTGCCAACGCGACAGTTTCCCGTCGGTATGCGGGACATCAGGTACAGCCGAATAAAACGGTATCCTTACTAAAAAGTCGACAATGGACAGTCAGCTATGAAGACGGACTCCAGAAGGTGTACTATGCCGAGAATCTGATTGCGAACCTGTATGCCATGGCCGATTGGTTCTCACCAGCGGATACTGAGGCTCCTACACTGGAGACCGTGCAGTTCTTTGATCGGACAACATATAAGAGCGTGCCTTTGGAGGAGGTTCCACCTGTTCTGTTCTCTGAAGTTATGCGGGACGTGGATCTGGTTGTCAGTGTTGCTCATGTAGGCGGCGTTGATCCAGAGGCTAGTCTGACAACCGTTGAAATGCGTAAGGTCATTGTACAGGAATCCCTTCGTCTGCTGAAAATTAGCAATGTACGCTTAGATGGGAATTACGCACGTATAGATGGGAATCTTGGCGAGTATGCGGTGCACCTCGGAAGCGGTGGGGTCTACAAGCAAGCCAAGGGAGCACTGCACATTATTCCGGTGCATTCGCAGCATCGTGGTCGCATCTTCCTGCCGTTTCTGGATGAGGATCCCAGAACAGCCGAGATTCTATCCAAAATAGCGTTGCTGGCTGATGATCAGAAAATCAAGGACCCACAAATTCTTGAACAGCTTCAAGCGTAGGATAGAAATTGTAATATAGAGAAATTCATAATTAACTCAACGTTCGCATCTAGACAAGGTTTCAAATCATCGACTGTGCAAGTGGAAGCTAAGTTTAGCTGCGGAGGTTGAGTTATTTAATATCAGGTATGAATCGAGCTCGAATAAGGAGATATGCGTAAAAGTTGTTCCTGGTTTTGAAGGGAAGCTTACGACATCACAATTGACGATAATAGGAGAATACAGCGATGATAAATAGTATCCTTTTACAAGAGTACACAACTGAGTATCAATCGCAAGTAGTCGATTTAATTCTACATATTCAACAGAACGAATATAATATCGCCATCACTAAAGAAGATCAGCCTGATCTGCTTGATATTGAAAACTTTTATCAGCATGGTAACGGCAACTTCTGGGTGGCTCTTCACGAAGGAATCTTAGTAGGGACGGTTGCCTTACTAGATATCGGAAACCATAAGACGGCGCTCAGAAAGATGTTTGTCAAACAAAACTATAGAGGCAAAGCCTTTAATGTTTCAAATCAATTACTTCAGCATGCCATAGGATGGGCCAAGGAACGGTCTGTTGAGGGAATCTATCTTGGAACAACACCGCAATTCATAGCAGCTCATCGTTTTTATGAGAAGAATAGATTTGTTAGTATAGCTCTTGATGAATTGCCAATGGGCTTTCCAGTTATGAAAGTAGATAAAAAGTTTTACAAATACACCATTCAATAAATGGCCTGAACCAAGACGATCCTAAAGGAAATTCCTGCTCAAAACTGACTTCGTGCTCGCCTCGCTGCCTTCCTGCCGAGCTGCAATACAAACTGCCACCGAGCAGGAATTTCTTTTGTTTAGGACAGGTGTTTGCTAGAATGAAGAAGACCGTGTAAGCCAATGTTAACTATACAACTGGGAGGGATACAAGTATGAGCAAAAAGATTAAATGGGGAATTGTCGGTACGGGATGGATCTCAGATCAGTTTGTTGCCGATCTGCAACATGTTACGAATGGAGAAGGATATGCCGTTGGATCACGCAATATTGAAAGCGCTACCGAATTTGCAGCCAAGCATCAAATGGCACAGGCTTACGGTAGCTATGAGGAATTAGTGCAAGATTCCGAGGTCGATGCTATTTACATAGGGACTCCTCATCCTTTTCATAAAGAAAATGTTCTAGCAGCTCTACGAGCGGGCAAAGCCGTCTTGTGTGAGAAGCCCTTCACCGTCAACAGCAAAGAGTTGGAGGAACTAATCCGTTACGCCCGTGAACATAAGCTATTCCTGATGGAAGCCATGTGGACGCGTTTTTTGCCTCCGATACGCCAAGTGCAGGAGTGGCTACATGCGGGACGTATTGGTGAAGTGAAGTTGGTGAAGGCGGAATTCGGTTTTCGCATAGATTGGAACCCAGAGGGAAGATTATTGAATCCCGAGCTGGGCGGAGGGGCATTATTAGATGCGGGAATTTACCCCGTTTCTTTTGCTTCGATGGTGTTTGGCCCTGAACCAGAGTATGTATGGAGTACTGCTTATATCGGGGAAACGGGCGTTGATGAGACATTTTCAATCATGTTGGATTATGGAAAAGGACGTACAGCTATGCTTAATGGGGCAGTTCGTCTCGGACTGACGAATGAAGCTTATATCCATGGAACCAAGGGCTATATTCACATTCCGTCGTTCCTGAATGGTACATCGGCTACTTTAGTTGTGGACGGTGAAGAGGCGCAAAACTTTCAGGATGATCGTTCCTCTACAGGCTATGCTTTTGAGGCAGAAGAAGTTGGGCGCTGCTTGAACGAAGGTTTGCTCGAAAGCTCTACTATTTCTTTGGATGAATCATTAGGAATTATGAAATTGATGGATCAGATTCGTTCACAGTGGGGACTTCGGTATCCGTTTGAATAATCACATTGAATCCACAGTGCTTCCAGGGACCGTTCAGGTTCCTGGATTTTTTTGTTATATGAACTTTTTTATACATAAGTATTCCCAACTTCCTAAAATAGAGGCTTTGGTCGCACGCTAAAAAAGACCATAGAAGCATGTCAAAGTGTGGGACATATGAATCATTTTTTATGATTATAAATAGTTAAAAATACGTCATTAAAAAGTTACAAAAGTGTAATCTTATGATCGGTTAACTGAATTGTTAGCGTTCTCTTTTTATGAGAAAGAATGAAGGTCCTAGTGTTCTTCTTCCAAAAACTTTCAATGAAATTTCCGAAAATGTGCGGTAGGGTGGTAAACGTGTCACTTGAGCCATTGCGGCTTTTGCTGATTTGCTTGCTTACCCCGTGGCTCTGGATTTTTGTTGGAGCTCGCAGGGTCGAGAGCCTTTGCAAGCCTGTGGGCGTTGAATAAGCATTCACCTCATGACCAAACATCAAGGAGGAATTACAAACGTGAAAGTAAAATCAACATGGGTGTTCCGTATGGTGATGATGACAGTCATTGCGGCTGTTGTGATCGGACCTGTGCATATTGCAGGAGCGGCAGGAAGCCGGACAGATCGGCCTTGGATGAACACGTCCCTGTCGGCTGAGAAACGGACAGCATTGCTGTTACAAGAAATGACGTTGGAAGAAAAAATAGATCTGGTGACTGGTAAGGTCAACAATTATTATGGATTTTATAATAATTCGATGGAACGGTTGGGTATTCCAGCGTTAAAGATGGCAGATGGACCTGCGGGTGTGCGGATCGCCAATCCGGATGTGCAGGACAAGCAATCAACTGCGTTGCCGGCCCCTATTGCACTGGCTGCAACGTGGGATACTCAGGCTGCCAAACAGTATGGAGATTTGCTTGGAGACGAGGCTTTTAATACAACTCATAATGTGGTGCTTGGACCGGGGATGGATATTGCCCGTATTCCATGGGGATCGAGAAACTTTGAATCTATGGGCGAGGACCCGCTACTGCAATCGCAAATGGTGACCGCTTATGTCAAAGGTGTACAAAGCCATCCTGTTTTGGCGACTGCGAAACATTACCTTATGAATAATCAGGAGACGGAGCGTTTCACGACAAATGTCAAAGTCAGTGACCGTGCGCTGCATGAAATTTACATACGCCCGTTTGAGGAGGCTATTGCCAAGGCAGATTTGGGCGGAGCTATGTGCTCCTTTAACAAGGTCAACGGCGAATCGGCATGTGAGAACAAGACCATCCTGACAGACCTTTTGAAAAAGGAAATACAATTCAAGGGCTTCGTGATGAGTGATTATGGCGCGAATCTGAGTACAGTCGAATCGGCAAATAGCGGCTTGGACCTGGAAACACCGGGAACACCTTATGGTAAATGGGGAGATCAGCTGCTGGATGCGGTCAAGACTGGTAAAGTAAGTGAACAAACGATTGATGATAAGGCTAAGCGTATTCTTGTGCAGATGTTCAGTAAAGGTTTGTTTGATCACCCGGCTCAAAATAATCAAATTGATGCCCGGGACCATGGTAAAACAGCCCGTCAATTGGCTGAGGAAAGTATGGTGCTGCTTCAAAATAAAAACAACGTATTACCGTTGTCTCAAGATAAACTCAAATCCATTGCTGTTATTGGTCCAGATGCAGATAACGGCACCGTGGCAGGCGGAGGCAGTTCGTTGGTGAATCCGACGTACACGGTGAGTCCGCTGGAGGGCATTCGTAATCGTGTAGGCAAAGGAGTTACCGTCCAGTATGCACCGGGCACGGATCCTATTTCTGCGGGAGACATTATGCCAGGTCCATCAGCTGTTCCGTCTTCGTTGCTGACCACATCCGATCAGAAAGAGAATATCAGTGTTGGATATGCGACTTATGGCGATGCTGAGCAGGGACTGCGAGGCGAATACTGGAAGAATAACAAGATGGAAGGCAATCCGATTCTTGTGCGCAATGATGATCAAGTCAATATGAATCTTGGCTTTTATAATTATCAGGGTTTCAATGCGAAGTCTCCTAAAGTTCCCAATACACCCACGACCCTGAATGGTTTGATATCTGCACGCTGGACAGGGGCTATTGCAGCTCCCAAGGATGGTGACTATGCATTGTCATTAACCAGTTTGGGATCAAGCAAGCTGTATCTTGATGATAAGCTATTTGTAGACAACCAAGGTACGAAGCTGGGAACAACGAAGAAAAACATTTCGTTCAAAGCGGGGGAAAAACATAAGATTCGTATTGAATATCGTGCCGATTATCCAACAAATGGTCGCGATTCTGGCGGTATGGTTCGTCTGGGCTGGGAGCCTCCAGCAGATACGACAGACAAGCTGATTGACAATGCTGTAAAGCTGGCCAAAAAATCGGATGTTGCGATTGTGGTCACGCGTACGTATGAGAGTGAAGGCTATGTGGAGCGTTCCGATATGGAGCTGCCAAACAATCAGGATCGGCTGATCCGTGCGGTTGCCGCTGCCAATCCGAAAACCATTGTGGTACAAATGAGCGGCAGAGCTGTGCAAATGGACACCTGGCAGGACAAAGTTCCTGCGATCGTACAGGCATGGTTTGCTGGTCAAGAGCAAGGGCATGCCATAGCGCGCGTCTTGTTTGGGGATGTAAATCCTTCTGGCAAGCTACCGGTAACCTTCCCGGTTAACGAGCAGTCTACACCTGTATCCTCACCGGAGAAATTTCCGGGTGTCAATGGAGTGGGTGACTATTCAGATGGTATTTTTGTAGGCTACCGTGGATATGAAAAATCGGGTATCCAACCTGCGTTCTCCTTTGGACACGGTTTATCCTACACGACTTTCGGATACAGTGATTTGAAGGTAAAACAGCATGCGAGTGGAAAAAAATCCGTTCGTACAAGTTCAGTCGAGGTTTCGCTTAAATTGAAAAACACTGGGAAAAAGGCTGGAGCTGAGGTTGTACAGGTATACAGCAGTAAGCTTCCGACCAATGTAGAGACCCCATCCCGTCAACTGGCAGGTTGGGCCAAGGTGGAATTAAAGCCGGGCCAAGAGAAGAAAGTCCGCATTGAGCTTGACCCGAAAGCTCTCTCTTATTGGGATGAAAAATCCAAAGCATGGGTTATGCCATCTGGTGAAGTTCCGATTTATGTAGGCAGCTCCTCTCAGGATACAAGACTGACAGGAAGTGTTACGATTCCGGCAACCTCTACAGAAAAGGCAAAAAAGTAATCCCGTTATATTCCTTTTAAAGTGGTTAAATTTCAAGAGAGCACGGGCACTAGCACCGGCTCTCTTTTTGCTATAAGTAGGTAACCATTCTAATAGAACATAATAGGTATGCAAAGGGACAACCGAGTGAAAGCTGTAATAGAGGAACGATGGGGACAATCTGATTATATGAGAGAGGAGGACATTAGATGAAGAAACTCCGCAAACAACGACGTTCTGACTTCTTGCTGCTTATAGTTGCAGCTATCATCTTGATTGGTGCTATTCTGGTCAGTCTGGCTATGCAGAATGGTATGAACACGGCAGGCGAAAAGAATGTCAGTATGTGGCTAACCACACCGGACCCCGCGAATCGTCTAACACAGCAAGCCCCAATTCCATGGAGAATAGACGACAGTAACGAAGCTGCAGCGAGTGCGGATACACTGACGGTTGAGATTAGACCCAATATTCGTTACCAGACGATGGAAGGGTTTGGTGCAGCCGTGTCCGGTTCGTCCGCATATCTGATGAATCATGGCATGTCTGCCAATCAGCGTGACCAGTTGCTCAATGATTTGTTTACAGCTGGCGGCATTCAATTAAGCTATATTCGCCATACCATAGGAGCATCAGATTATTCAGTGGATGAACAGGGACAACCTAGCAGCTATACTTACGATGATGTGGCAACGGGCAAGGACTATGAGCTAAATCATTTTTCCATTGCCAAGGATCGGGATGTGATCGATGTGCTGAAGCAAATTCTGAGAAGAAACCAGGATTTACGGATTATGGGGACTCCATGGACGGCCCCGCCCTGGATGAAATATGGTGAGCAGATATATAACGGCTGGTATTTGGACTATACCGATCCGCGTGTCTATCAGGCGTATGCTGACTATTTTGTTCGTTATATACAAGCCTTTGCGAATGAGGGAGTCCCAATTCAGGCGATTTCCATTCAAAATGAACCGGGATTCACCACGTCCAAGTATCCCAGCATGAGTATGGGAGCAGTGGAGCAGGCGAAATTTATCAAGCAATACTTAGGCCCTGCTTTAAGTCGAAACGATTTGTCTACCCACATTATTGCCTTTGACCATAACTGGGATACAGGGAGTGAATATGCCAAGACCGTGCTGGGAGACGAACAGGCTCGAAGCTATACGCACGGAACAGCCTTTCATTGCTACCAAGGAGAGCCGACAGCGATGACAGACGTGCACGATGCTTTTCCGGATAAGCCTGTTTATATGACAGAATGCAGCGGAGGAGCATGGAGCCCGGGCTTTGGAGATGATTTAAGCTGGGATATGTCCAAGCTGATTATTGGTGCACCTCGAAACTGGTCGCAAAACGTCCTCTTTTGGAGTATTGCACTTGATCCATCCGGCGGTCCGGCCAATGGTGGATGTACCAACTGCAGAGGTGTAGTGACCATCGACCCGTTAAGCGGTGCCGTTACAAAAAATGTAGAATACTATGCGATTGGACATGCCAGCAAATTTGTTCGTCCAGGTGCGGTACGTATTGATTCTACCCATTATAGTGGAAGTATCGAAACAGTCGCTTATCGTAACCCCGACGGTACGCTGGTCCTGATTGCCGCCAATACGGGAGAGAATACCAAGACATTTAAGGTTCGGCAGGGAAATCAAGTTTTCAAATCAACCCTTCCATCCAAGTCAGCAGCTACCTATCAATGGGAGCCTACAACTTCCTGATATGGTCTCTACATCAATGTTTATAAAAATTTTAGAGTGCTTAGCCCTAACTGGCTAAGTGCTCTTTTTTTTTCTACCAAGTTCCAATTGTGAATAAATAAAATTTTAATATTGTTCAGAATCGGTTCAGAAGCGGATGATAAGATCTTTTCACTAACAAAAGAATGAACCGTGTACGAGGAAAAACTGGTGATCAAGAACCAATAAAAAATGGCAGAAGGCGCTAATTGTGACGTTGCTGGCAGGTATGGCATGAAGACCACAGCTTTGTTCATGTGGAAAAGAAAGGGGACACGTCAGTAATTGTGAGTAAAGCGAATACAGTATCTTTTACCGATCAATCCAATATGTCATCCCAAGCGTTGCAGGTGGTACAGGAGGCTGTGAAGCAAGGGCTGATCACCGGTTATCCAGATGGCTCATTTCAGCCAGATCAACCACTGACGGGTAAGGAAATGGCCGCTTTGCTGGCTAATGCACTTAAGCTTGCCGTAACGGCGAAAGCAGTAACTTTTAATGACACACAGGGGAGTTGGGCCCTTCCTTATATAGAGGCCGTGCGTGCGGCAGGTCTAATGACTGAGGACCCAATGGGAGCTTTCCACCCGGGTGCTCCGGTGAGTCATGAGGAATGTGGCAGTTCTATAACGAATCCAACACCCACACCTAACCATGTGCCTGTTACAGCCACAGTTCCTCCCGATCAATATGGCATTGTAGGTTCTGGAGATACACTAGTAGATTTAAAAAATGTATTTTTTGGTGCTGATCAGGATGAGCTATCGTATCATGCGATCACTTCAGATGTAAACGTAGTAAAAGCAGAAGTAGCAAGTCAACAGCTTACGTTAAAGCCCAAATCAGCAGGAAGCACACAAGTGTTTGTGACAGCAAAGGATGGAAAAGGTGGTAGAGCGAGCGTGTTTTTCACCTATACGGTCACTGGCTCTACTTATAGCTCAACTTTGATCTAATTAGATGTTACAAAGCTGGACGTTCACGTTGTATTTACTGGTACCGCCTGGCAGAGCGACTATATTTCAGGTTCATTAGGAACCACAGGAGGCATTTTTTTGTACTTTTCACAATATGTCGATGGTGGAGACGGTCGCATCGTGCTGCAATTGTTTTACAACCGAGAATGTGACTTCTCTCATAAAATAGAAGGATATGAGCTGGAGGTTCACCAATTCATGAAAAATACGAACCGCATGAACGTGTCCAGCATAGCGCTATATCCGGTTAACCCATTAATACCGTATCTGATCATAAACAGCATCTTTTACGATTTTATGGATGTGACAAATGTTTCCTATTTTAATCAAGAGGGTCATTTTTATGACCCAAGCGAATTTAATACGGTCGCATATGTACTAAAATATCATGGAACTGTGGTAGATGTGCTTGGAGAGCCTCATTCGCAGGATCAATTGTTTCCTCAAGGTGGGACATTTGTTCGTAAACAAGGTATAACATGCGGATCGCCCGTTTTTAATCAGCAGAATGAGTGGATTGCATACCCGAAAGGTACTTATCAATATGTGGGAAGGCATACACCTTAATTGTGTATATTGGGGGGAGGCAAAAAAACTTCGAACAGAAAAACTGAAGGTTTTCACTGCATTTATCTTACAATATTTGGTAAACCCACTTTTGCGAAATTAGTTTATAAGGATTGCTTGGTAAAAAATTAGAGATTTCCATACAGATTTGGTTGGATGCTTCTAATGGAGAAAGATGTGTAGTTATGCATGAGTTATGCTTGGCAGTAGCTTGCTTTTCAACGTTTCCCATCAATCTACCGGGTCATATTCTCCGGCTAACACAAGAATGGAAGAATTGTAACAAAAGATTAAGACTTCAATGAGCCAGAATTATAGTATCCTGGAATGAAAGTTCAACACTCCAAGGAGTAGTTTTCCTTCGCGGTCTCTACTCCTTTTGGCATTAAGCTAAAGGGAAACGTTTGTTTAATCAAACAGCGGTAGTCTAGGACTTTATTTCTCGTCCAAGGCTGCTGCTGTCTTTTTTTTGGGGACAATCGGATACTTATTTTATCGAGTTTGCCGATTTTGAAAATTGAAAAGACGCTTGGAACTGTATATCTAGTCTAATATTTTACTTACTTATGCTTATGCCAGGTATTTTTTTATGATGTAGTTTTCCTATATTTGTAACCAAATCGGTTTTGCCTCTGTTAACTTCCCTCGTGTCCTCAATGCAATTGAAGTAGCGATCCGTTATCAATTTTGATTGATTTGTCTTCTGTTATTAGTACAAGCATTTTTCATCCTCTTAGCATGTAATAGAGCATGAGGGGAGGTGAATCCAATTGGCTAATACACGTCGTCCAGTAAAAAAGAAAATAACGCAATATAACTCTCCAGAACACAGATGTCACAGAAGATGTCGCAGAGCTTGCTGGTATGGTGACCACTGGGATCTTTGCGAGGAATGCAGAGTAGACCATAACGGAAACAACAACAGCTCGCGCAAAAATAGTGGTAAAAGCAGCGTTGTGAAGAAAGTGAAAAAAATCAAGAAAACTTGCAAATGTGGAAAACGATAAGTAATCAAAAACATCTGTTAGCGCTTAAAAGCCTTCTCTGTTGATACAAGAGGGGGCTTTTAAGGTTATAAAACCACAATAAAAAACATATCGGGGGATATATCATGGGATGGTTAGCAGAGGGCGTAAAGAAGAAAACAATGACCATTCGAGAGTCTACGACATTATGGAGGCATGCAATACATATGAAAAATGTATCTATATCACTAAAGCGATGAAAATAGTAAACACCTGGATTAAAAACTGTGGTACTAAGATTAAAAATTCCATTTTTATTTCCTCCTTATTAAGACCCTAAACGATGTATAACTGTTTTCTTAAATTTCTAAAGATCAAAAAAATAATGGGAAGAGGGAATTTTGAATGAAGAAAAATGGTTTACGGTACTTGCTACACTTACAATGGTGGCTGCATTAGGTACTTCTGTATCCGCTGCACCTGTTGTTCCGTCGGCTGATACTTCAGTTTCGGTTTCTGCTTCTGAAGCTTTAACAAAAGATCAAGCTACATCCGAAGCTGCTGTCGATCAATCCGAGCAAGAGGCTCAAAAAGTTGTCACAAAATACTTAACTGCTATGCACGAAAAGAATTTTTCGGATGCAATAATAGAACTGATTTTGACAAAATTGAAGTTGTTGGTGCCCAAAAAGAGTCCAATTCGAGTGTAGCAGTTACAGTCAAAGAGGATGGGGAAAAACAAAATTTGAAAGTAATCAAAGATGGTGAAGAGTGGAAGTTAGTTCTTGGTGATGGCAATCCTGCAACCGTTAAAGCACTGAATCCATCTGAAATTTCTACAAATGCGGCTGTAGACTATTATAGACTTAGTGGGGTTCAATATGGAACTGTACTAATTGGGGGCGACGCATTTTCTGTTGGTTCATCCCATTCGGCGACAATCAAAGGATGGCAAGACACAGGTATTAGTGACGTAAAAGCTGTTAATAGATATGAGATTGTGCAAGATGTATGGAATGGATGGAAAGAATGGAGTGTTCCACAGAAGGTATCTGGAAACAGTTCTGAAAAAGATTCTAGTACCTGGTACAGTAGATCTTTTGATGGTATCCCGGCAGGTAGTGGATATCATATCAGAATTTTGAATTGTTTTCATTCAAAAAAACGAACGCTACATTTGAAGCTGCAATGCTGATTGGTTGAGAAGTAGGGGGTTTCTGGAGAAATTCAGGAGAGCCCTTTTTAATACATGGTTGAAACTAAAGGCTGGTTTTAACCAGCCGGGGTATCTGTAGCAAGTAGACTGACTGATCGACAAGTAAGGGAGCGACTCCCTCTGTTTCATATTTAATAAATAAAAATTTGACATCAATCAAATCATATTTCCCTCGGTTGTCCTCCAAAAAGTCTTGAAGATATCCCATCTCCCACTAACCATTAATAATGCTACTTTTGAGAGCTTCTTTTTCACTAGGAACCATACCTAACAGGAGAGAGGCAATACCTGCTGCCAAGCTAGGTGCAGTGTATCCTTTTGTAAATGCGATCATTAATGATCTCCTTGTACTTAAAGTTTTTAGATGATTATAATGAAAATATAGTTTATATTTAGACTTTTTGAAGTTGTTGAGTCCAAATATATCCAAACACTTCAATTACAAAGGAGAGAATTCATTTCATGAGTATACATTTAGAGTTGGATTCCTTGTCGGTTGAAAGGCTAGCAATGGTCCTTTCAGGACGGCCAGGCATGTTCAAGTTGTTTTATGATACAGAGGATTGTGGATGCAACGGCGTACTTGTCATCTTGGTGATCGATGCACCAAACGCAACCGATACAGCAGTTCAGTCCAATTCTTATTCTTTTTGGGTAGATCGGCAGCAGGAGCAGCAGTTCGACAGCAAAATGCGGCTTGAGGCAGATCCAAGTTACCCGTCGTTCAAGCTAAGTAGCGATGCTGGTATATTGAGCAGCAATGTTAGAATCCAAGATCGGCGTGTAAACTCGTCCAAGGCGTGATATGCGGACGTAATAAAAATATTAAGCACCAAAAAGCAATGCTGAATTAACACCAGCTTCCCAAAAACGAACCTTATTAAGCCCCTAGGGCAGAGGTTCGTTTTTACAATAATCTTTATGATAATTTCAGAAGGACGATGAGATGATGAAAAACTTGCTCGTTTCTGGCTATCGTGCCCATGAGCTGAATATTTTCAGTCAAAAGCACGAAGGCATTCCATACATTAAAAAGGCGATTGCAGGCAGACTGATTCCCCTGATCGAAGAAGGGCTGGAATGGGTGATTACCCCTGGTCAATACGGGGTGGACTTGTGGGCTTGCGAGGTCGTCATTGCATTAAAGGAGCAATATCCTCACTTAAAATGCTCTATTATGATGGCTTATCAAAATATGGAGGAAAAATGGAAAGAGGATAAAAAGGAATATTTCCAGCAGATTTGTGCCGAAGTTGACTATGTGGGAGTGGTTAGCCGCCAGTCGTATCAGGGAATATGGCAACTCAAGGCACGGGATGAACTCCTTTTCCGCAAAACAGACGGTTTATTGCTTGTGTACGATGAGGATGCCGGAGAGGGCAGCCCACGTTTTATGAAGGAACTGGCATTGAAAAAGCAACAGGCAGAAGGCTATCAATATATCAGTATTAGCTCAGAGGATATCCAAAGCATAGCTGACGAAGAACGATTATTCATGGACCTCTGATTTTTAAAGCATTAGCCCGGATTTTTGAACAAAAAGGACGGAATCGTCCCTTTACATTTATGTAAGCGCTATCATAAGATTTAAACAACCATAACTTATCAGTCATATAAAATAAATTTATTGAAAATACAAACCATGAAAGGAGCTAATGATCAGATGAACAAAAGATTTCGGCATACTGTGTTGCTCTGTCTCGGTGTCATGTTGTGTGGAGTGGTCACTCCAATGGATAGCCCAATCTCAGCTGCGTCTACGAGGCAAATGGAGAAGCTGAACAGGGGAACTGTCGCAGTGAAGGTACCAGAGGGTATACTGGTGAGCTGGCGTTTATTGGGTACGGAAGCGGATTCGGTTGGCTTCAATCTGTACAGAGGGTCAAGCAAGGTGAATGATGCGCCGATTACATCGAGAACCAACTTTCTGGACAAGGCAGGTACGACATCATCTTCGTATACCGTTCGTGCCGTGGTCAATGGAGCAGAGCAGGCCGCTTCTCCAGCGGTAAAGGTATGGAACAACAACTATCTGGACGTTCCCATCCAGCAGCCTGCAGGAGGCACAACCCCGGATCATGTGAACTACACGTACAATGCCAATGATGCCAGTGTGGGGGATCTCGATGGGGATGGCGAGTATGAGATTGTGTTGAAATGGGACCCTTCCAATTCTAAGGATAATTCGCAATCCGGTTATACGGGAAATGTATTTTTGGACGGATATGAGCTGGATGGAACACGCAAATGGCGAATTGATCTGGGACGGAATATTCGGGCTGGTGCACACTATACGCAATTTCTCGTCTATGATTTTGATGGAGATGGTAAAGCAGAGGTTGTATGCAAGACAGCAGACGGCACGGTAGATGGTACAGGAGTAAAGATTGGCGACGCTTCGGCTGATCATCGCAACACGAGTGGATATATTTTGAAAGGTCCCGAGTTTCTAACTGTGTTCTCAGGTGATACAGGCAAGGCTCTTAGCACGATTGACTATGTACCTCCGCGCGGAACGGTGTCCAGCTGGGGAGATAACTATGGTAACCGTGTGGATCGTTTTCTCGCCGGGGTTGCTTATCTGGATGGCGTAAGACCCAGCATAGTGATGGCACGTGGTTACTACACGCGCACCGTTCTAGTCGCATATGATTGGCGGAACGGCAATCTAAGCCGCCGCTGGACCTTTGACAGCAATAGCTCCACCAATGCCGGGACGGCTGGACAGGGGAATCACAGTTTGAGCGTGGCAGATGTGGATGGAGATGATAAGGATGAGATCGTGTATGGCTCGCTGGTTGTAGACGATAACGGGGCGAAGCTGGCTAACACGGGGATGGGGCACGGCGATGCACTTCATGTAGGCGATTTGGACCCGGATCGTTCAGGTTATGAAGTGTTCAAGGTGAACGAGGACAAAAATGCCACTTACGGAGCCGCCATGTATGATCCGCGTAATGGCAACATTTTATGGGGCGTAAAAACAGGCAAGGATACCGGACGAGGCATGTCGGCAGACATTGATCCGCGTACCAAAGGAAACGAGCATTGGGCACCGGGCATTGGGTTACGTTCAGCCAAGGGAGAGCTCATTACCAACACGATGCCGTCCTCCATTAACTTCGGAATTTGGTGGGATGGGGATCTCCTCCGTGAACTGCTGGATCATACCTCCTCAAGCGCTGGTAAAATCGACAAGTGGAACTATACGAACTCGACGACTTCCAACTTGCTTACGGCCACAGGGACGAGTTCCAATAACGGGACCAAAGGAACGCCGTCGCTGCAGGCTGATCTGTTCGGTGACTGGCGGGAGGAAGTCATTTGGCGCAAAAGTGATAATTCGGCGCTTCGTATCTATACAACAACTTATGAGTCAGAACACCGATTTTACACGCTTATGCATGATCCGGTGTACCGCCTGAGTGTGGCCTGGCAGAACGTAGCCTATAATCAGCCACCGCACACCGGATTTTATTTGGGAGAAGGGATGTCCAAGCCCCAGCAGCCGAACATATACACTCCTTGATGTGCAGCAGCTCGATAGTGGGGTGAGTGCAGGTTAAATGAATAGTATCAGATAGGGCTCCAGGCTAATCGGGGCTCTTTTTGTTATGGGCATAGAAGAGTACGTATGATTTCCATAATAATGGGAACATTAGTTCTTATCGAGGTAATTTATGTATGGAAAAGGAGGCGGAATCTGTGAGTTCTTTAACGACAGAAAGCATGATCGAGCTCGTAACTAATGTCGGATTCCCTGCAGCATTAAGCCTGATTCTGTTAAAATACATTCTCGTCACCCTTAACCGTAGATTGGAGCAGCTGGACCAATCTATGAAGCAAATGTCACGATCCCTGGAAGAGATCGAGGAAAAGCAGGAGAAGCGGTCAGAACCTACGCTCCCGGTAAATACGGACAAACTTCGCGCAGAATGAACAAAAAAAGGCAAATAGAAACAATTTAGCAACCCAATCGAGAAACAAAATTCTTATAATAGAGACGTGTGCAGTTTATGCAGACATATGATTATGGAGGTGTACAGAAGTATGAAAATAAATACGAAACTATCCGCACTATGTGTTGCGGCCACACTTTTGAGCGCGGCACAGGTTGCCGCTGCTGCGCCCGCTGTGTCCGCTCCAGCGAACGCAGCGCAACCAAGCGTCGCCGTTCCGTCAGCTACCGTACCGGCCCAGGTGCCAGCACCAGCAGCATCTGCGTCTGTTACGACGCCGGCTCCTGCGCAAGCGCCGTCAGTTCCAGCAACAACAGCCCCAGCCGCAGGTTCCGTCCAAACGGCTAAACCAGCAGCTCCGTCTGCACCAGCACCGCGCCCATCTACGTCGGTAGCGCCAGCGGCTGTCCCGTCCGTACCATCGACTGCCAAGCCGTCCAAGCCGCAGCAGCCGTCCACTTCGGCGCCAGCTGCAGCTACGGCTACCAGCGTGAAACCAACCCAGCTGGACAAGCTGAACCACGAGAGTGCGATTCCGCTTGTGCTGGAGGCACATTCTCGTTATCAGTATGCCATCAGCGGTGGCAACTCGGTGGGTGAAGCGTTCCAGTTGAACGGTAAAAGCTACCGCTATTTGTCCGAGGACATCGGTACGAAGACCAAATTGATCAACTATCTAACGCAGGCATATACCAAACAGGCCAGCGAGCAATTTGTCAGTAAATTTTTTGTTGAGGTCAATGGTAGACTCGCTCAATTGAACGCAGACGGAGGCAATCTGCTAGAGTTCAGCCGAGCTACGGCGAAAATGGTAACTATGACTCCGGTGAAGCGCAGCTACCTGCTGACCGTGCCTTATCCGGCAGAAGCCAAACAGCCAAACGAGAAAATCACCGTGAATTTTGAAAAGGTCGGCAGCTACTGGAAGGTTAGCTCCGCGCCGCATGTTATTTTCTAAATTAAGTTTGTGCAACGTTCTTAATAAATAGGGTATAGTGATGTTAAGGCTTGTTTCGTAAGCCCCAATTCAACGCAGGGGAGAGCTGTGCAATGATGACACCCATCAAGGTAAAAAACGTTAAGGATATTGAGAAGATCAATCAAATCGTATCCAATTATACGTATGACATCTGGATTCATGGCAAAAGCGGCATGGCAGATGCCAAATCCATTTTAGGCATGTATGTGCTCAAGCTGGATGAGCCGCTAACTCTGGTTGTACCTGACAACGTCAATCCCAAAAAGCTGTTCAAGGAGTTGGAGGAATTTATTCATTTTCCTGCTCAAGCAGAATAAACAGCAAAGAAGCACCTGCAGACACTGCATACGCTATTTTCAAAATGAATGCAAAGAAGCCATGGAACTCAGGTTCCACGGCTTCTTTTTTAATGTTCCTCCTCGTCCAAAAACGGGAGATTCACCGAATAGTACATAACCCCCATAAGCAGCACGCCACCCACCAGATTCCCAAGCGTAACCGGAACGAGATTATGGATGACGCCAGCGACAGAGACCGTACCCGGATGGTCCAGCACGAGCGCAATGGCGAAAGTACACATGTTAGCTACACTATGCTCATATCCCGAAATGAAAAAGCAGAATACAAACAGCATCATAGCGAACATCTTTGCGCCATTTTCCTTCATAAACATCGGCACAAAAAAGGCGAGGCAGACCAGCCAATTACACAAAATAGCGCGGAAGAATAGCTGCATTGCAGGCGCTTCCATTTTATGCTCAACTACGTTCAGCAGAAAGCTGTTCACGCTGGAGGAGTCAAACAGCCCTGTCAGGTATATAAGGAGTGCGAATACCCCCGCACCTAACAAGTTACCTCCATAGCTGGCAGTCCACAATCGAAGCACCTGACCCCAGCGCAGCTTTTTACGGAGCGCAGCATAGGTGTAATAGAAGGTGTTGCCAGTAAACAAATCACCGCCGCCGTACGCGATCAGAATGATGGCTGCCCCAAAGGTGAGCGCCGCCATGGGATAAGTGAATGGAGAATGCTCCATGTAAAAAAAGTTACCCGTCTTGAAGGCGACAATAACGCCGAATCCGATAAACATACTCGCCAGCATGGAACGCGCCAAATACCGGAGCAGGCTTTGCTTGTAAATTTTGTACTTCTTCAGGGCTAGCTGTTCGACATTGCGTAAGCCTTCCGTTTCCATACCAACGACAACCTCCTATTTTCTCATATCTAAGTCATTAAACCGACTTGATTTTTCCCGAAACATGCTCAGCGTGTCAAACAATTCTGTTAGCTTAACAAACCAAGCTTTTGCAGTCCGTATAAAATACCGTCTTCATCTGCGCGTTTTGTGACCATTTTAGCAGCGGCTTTGGCTTCATCACAACCGTTCCCCATCGCGACACTGTTATGTATAGTTGTCAGCATCTCCACATCGTTTAATCCATCGCCAAAAGCGTATTGATTCTCATCGGCAATGCCCAGTCTGGATGTAATTTCGCGGATTCCCTTTGCTTTAGAGCCAGCGTGAGGAACAACGTCCACTGAACTTGGATGCCAGCGTACAAAGTCAAATGCTTTGAATACCGCTTCATAGTAAGGCTCTTCTTCGGCTGTACACATCAACAGCGTCTGATAAATATCTCTCCCTTGGAAATAGAGCGGATCGTACCCAACCGAAATCTTGGCCTTAAGCGTTTGGACCGATTTCTCCACAAGCTCATCGTTAGGAATATTAGCCTTCATGTCCATATGATCCATATATACGAGAGCATGATTATGTGTGAGTGCCAGATCAGTCATCGCTTGCAAGGCTTCTCGATTCAGCGGATTGGTAGCGACGACTTCCCCACGAAGCACGACATATTGCCCGTTAAAGCTAACGTAGGAATCAATTTCTAACTGCTCGCGGATATCCTTGAACATAAAAGGCGCACGTCCTGTTGCGATGGCTACCTCATGTCCTTGCTCTTTCAAAGCAAAGACTGCTTTTTCTGCCGTTAACGGCATCTTCTTTTCATCGTCCAGTAATGTACCGTCGATATCAAAAAAAATAATTTTTTTGTCTGACATGTCCTTACACCTGACTTTCAATAATATATTGTCGAAATAAACTCATATGGATTCATTATATCAAAGGAACTGCTTCTGGATACACAAATACGTATAAATCCTCATGAATGTCCGACCTCTATAGCTTACAATATGAAATAAGGATTACTGTAAACTTTAATGTCTATCTCCTATTTTCGAAGATGGGATGTGATCACCATGACAAAAATCCAAGTCACACCGGAGCAGCTGGATAACGTGGCCTCCCAATTTGCCAATGCCCACGGCATACTGTATAACCAACTGAACGGTCTGGATAGCACAATGAACCGCCTTCACAGCCAGTGGGATGGTATGGAGAGAAATCGTTTTTATAATGACTATCGTACAGCTAAATATACGCTTTCTTCTATATTAAATAAGGTTCAATCCATTGAAATTGAGCTGAAAAGCATTGCATTGAAGTTTAGAAATGCGGATGCTGGGAGCACACGTGGCTTCTGGTCAGCCTTGGCAGCAGCGATGAACGCTAGTGCAGCGCTGGCGGGCAGCGGAGAGGCTGGAAATCATGCTGAAGATATCGTGAATTCACCCAAAAATATAGACGAGTGGGAGCAGGCAGACGCGGATAAATATCATCAATATGAGGAACTATTGAAAAACGCGGAGACCATCGGCGACAAGCAAGTCATGCAGAAAATCCACGACCAGATGAATGTCCTGCGGCTGCAATACGAGGACTCGGTTACTCGCACAGATTACAATACAGGAGAGACTTCCAAGATCACATCCGATTCGCTTGTTGCCGTCACTGAACTGACAGGTAAAGACGGAAGCAAAACAGATATATCTATAGATAAAAAAGGAAATATTATAAGTTATGAGCAAAATACGGACAAATACGATTACTGGGTCCAAAAGCATACTCAATCAGCCGGAGAACACGCTCTAGGTAAAACGGCCCAGACTGTTACCGGATATGGAATGGGTCTTATTTTGTCGCGCGGGACTGGCGTCAGTGGAGCAGGTTCGGGCGCAGCCTCCGGCTGGGGGGAACACGTTGTCGGCGTTGGTGGCGGTATGATCAGTGACAAGGTGCTGTTCTCTGTTCCCGTCGAGGGAGAAACCCGTACCATGATCTACCGGACAAATAAAGAAACTGGGCATGTCGAGAACATGATCATCGTCACCAAAGGTGAGAATGAAATGAAGTATCGCTATTGGGAGGATTATAACTAGGTCTTGAGCAGTGAGAGATCATAACGTGAATACGAGTATCTATAAAATCTACAGACTTTTTCAAGACTAAGCGAGCGGCAGTGGAAGACTGCGAAACTCATCAGTTGGTAAAATCTGTAGATTTTTTTCGTGCGCATATTTCTAATCTAAAATTCTATTAGAGTTATTTAATTGTTACATAGTATTTATGATTTAAGCAGCAATTTCATGGAGTAAAGGACATCTGACTCATGTAGTGTCTTTAATTTATGTTTTCAAACATAGAGCAATCTGAGCTTAAGAGCAAGGTTCAAAAAAGAGTATAATATCATAATTTGGATAAATACAATAATATAATAAGTGTGTATATTTGTTTATCTTTTAAAAATATTTAACAATTGCATAATTTAATTTTATTTATTTTTATGTAGTGAAAATAATGAAAAAAGCTATTCTTTCAAGAAAACGACTTTATCTAATGATAATCAACAAATTTCTACATTTTGCGACCTTTTATTTACAAAAATGTAACATTCGAAGGTTGACTTATTCATTGACTTTGTTGAAATAAATCGTTATTTTAATTCGTAAAAGGAGTAAAACATGGGTTGGAATAACGATTGATAAATTATTAATACAAGCTTATTAAATGCTAGTGCACGGTGATTACATATGATTTAATTTGTTTTTAAAATGATTCTTTTTTTCATTAATTATGTCGATCATAAATTTCTGCTTTAATACTATAAAGGTTATAACTTGCAACAGAAGTTAAATTTGAAAAGTACACATATTCAGGAAGCTCACTGGAGAAGAGGTTTTCAGATGAATAAAGTATCTTTTATTTTTCCTGGGCAGGGTTCGCAATATGTAGGAATGAGTAAAGAACTATGGGATAATTTTACTGTGGTAAAGCGTTTATTCGATGAAGCGGATGATATCTTAGGTGTAAAACTCTCAAAACTTTGCTTTGAAGGAGATTCCCAAGAGCTTCTTCAGACCATGAATGCCCAACCAGCCTTACTTACTGCCAGTCTTGCTGCATACTATGCTAGCAGAGAAATACTGGAACTGGAACCTCAACTGTTGGCCGGTCATAGTTTAGGAGAATACTCAGCATTGGTGTGCAGCGGTTTTTTCTCCCTTCAAGATGGTCTTCAAATCGTGAGAAAACGAGGAATGTTCATGCAGCAGGCTACAGCCAACGGGGTAGGGACTATGGTTGCTGTTGCGAATGTTTCTGCTTCTATTCTGGAGAGCTTATGTCAAGAGATATCTACGGATCGTGATGTTATATCTATTGCCTGTCACAATTCAAACAATCAGTACGTGCTATCGGGACATACAGAACCTATGGCTCGAATAGTGGAGAAAATCAAACGTCTAGAACATAGTAAGGTTAACTATTTAACAGTAAGCGGGCCTTTTCACAGTATTCTGATGAAGCCTGCAGCAGATAAGCTTGCCGCAGAACTAAAAAAAATCCCGCTACGCAAGGGAAGGTGGCCGGTTGTTTCCAATGTAACAGCCTTACCACATGATGAATTCTCAATTTATGACTTGTTGTACAAGCAAATGATAAGCCCTGTACGTTGGACAGATACGATGGATTATTTATACCAGAACGGTATTACTGTTGCGCTAGAATTAGGTCCGAGAAAAGTACTTGGACAGCTAATGAAAGAAAGATATCCTAGTATCTCTACTTTTTCTATTAATACCAGTTCTTCTTTAACAGAAGCGGACAAGTGGCTAAGTAAGCAGCAAACTACACGCAAATTTACACTTGAGCGTCTGGAGGAAGGCTTTGCAGCAGCGCTTATTGCACGAAATCGAAACGGGGATTACAAACAACATATGGAGGGAGTTGTTTACCCTAGTCAGCAGATCCGAAATAGGATCAATCAACTTCAAAATCATAAAAATGACACCGTTTATAATGCGGTTAATACAGAGGTGTTAGAGCTCATTCGTACTATTCTCACTACCAAGCAAGTGCCCGAGCAAGAACAACAGACGATTCTTAATATGATCTAAATAAGATTCATCAATGATGTTGGAAATTGTAAATTTATTAACTGGAAGCTAATAAATCTTACGATATACGGGGGGAATAGCATGTATACAAAAAGGTTCAAAACCCTGGTTGATGTTATTACAGAACGGGGAAAGAGTGACCATAAATTTATAACCTTTATTGAGTCGGATCACAACGAAACAACACTTACTTATAAAGATTTATATTGGGAAGCTCTAGCGTTTCTGGAGAATCTTCAGAATGCAGGAGTGAAGCAGGGACAGGAAATCGTATTTCAAATAGAAAATAATCGTCATTTTGTGAAAGCGTTTTGGGCTTGCATTCTTGGTGGTATGATCCCGGTACCTGTCAGCATCGGTAACAATGATGAGCATAGAATGAAGCTTTTTAAAATCTGGGATGTTCTTAACGATCCTTTTTTACTCATCGAGCCCAAAATATTAAAAGACCTTGAGAAATATACCTTGAAAACCAATCAGAATAACCTATTCGAAAATATCCGCCATCGTCATCAATTACTTCTTCAAGACCATGAACAACCTAAGCAATCCTTTGCAAAGATACACACCCCTCAATTGGAGGATATAGCATTTATTCAGTTTTCCTCCGGTTCCACAGGTGATCCTAAGGGAGTCATCCTTACACATCATAATCTCATTCATAACACAAGTGGAATTATAAATAGGACGGTCGTCACAGAGCAAGATTCGTTCTTGCAGTGGATGCCTCTAACCCATGATATGGGTTTAATTTACAATCATATTACCCCATTAGTTGCTGGAGTGAATCAGTACATTATGCCGACTTCGCTGTTCATTCGTCAGCCAGTACTTTGGATAAAAAAAGCTAGTGAACATCAAGTAAGCATTATATCTTCGCCAAACTTCGGATATAAGTATTTCATGCAATTTTTCAAACCCGAAAAAGCAATGAACTGGAATCTGTCCAAGATCCGTACCATCATCAATGGTGCTGAACCTATCTCTACTGAATTATGTGACGCATTTCTTGAGACATTAGCTCCTTTTGGATTAAAAAGAACGAGTATGCGAGCATCATATGGTTTAGCAGAAGCATCGGTTGGAGTTGCTATCCCGCCAATTGATGCTGACTATATAACCGTTTATGTTGATCGTAAGCACTTAAACATTGGAGAGTCTGTCTTGGAGGTAGACAAGACTTTTCATAATGCTCTGCCATTTGTTGTAGTCGGTCAGTCGTTAGATTATTGTGAAATCAGAATATGCAATGACGAGGATGAGGAAGTCGCAGATCGCGTTATTGGGCATATACAAATCAAAGGTGAAAATGTTACAAAGGGATACTATAACAACGAGAATTCGACATCCAAACTTTTGACGCTAGACGGATGGGTGAGAACTGGCGATCTGGGGTTCTTCCGTGAAGGTCAATTAGTCGTCACAGGGAGAGCAAAGGATATCATATTTGTAAATGGACAGAATGTTTACCCTCATGACATCGAGCGTATCGCTGAGGAAGTAGAAGGAGTCGAACTTAATCGTGTGGCGGCGTGTGGAGTTCGTGTTAATGAGATGGAATCAGAGGAAATTGTGGTATTTGTCGTATCCAAAAAGACGATAGAAAAATTTTCTCCAATTGCAACTCAATTAAAAAAACATTTGTATCGTCATGGAGGATGGGCGGTTCACGATATTATACCTATTAAGCAAATGCCCAAAACGACCAGTGGGAAGTTGCAGAGGTATAAGCTTGCGGCTCAGTATGAAGCGGGACATTATCAGGAGACTTCATTAGTTTTAAAAGGGATTATGGAGCAAGAAAACAAAAATCAAAAATTGCCTACACTTTCGTTTGAGATCGAAAAAGTACTTCACGATATTTGCTGCGAGGTATTACTTAGGGAAGAGGTTGATACGAGAGACAGCTATTTTGATTTAGGAGCCAATTCCCTACAACTGGTTCAGATTACAGACAAAATTGAAAATCAGCTGGGGATTAAGCTTGCAGTTACCGATTTGTTTGATCATCCCTCAATAGCTCACTTGGCAGAATTTTTAGCGAGCCCTACTGATTCTGAACAACAGCATATTCCTACGGATGATACGGATCACAATCATAGCAAGGACGTGGCTATTATTGGGCTCTCTTTGGACTTACCTGGTTCTTCATCTGTGTCACAGTATTGGGATCATATTGTCCAAGGCGATGACTGTATCGGGAACTTAAGCTCTCAACGTAAGCAAGACGCCATCGATTATTTATCAGTTGTGGATCAAAGGAAGGGAGCAGAAGAGTTTATAGAAGGCGGCTTCTTAGAAGAAATTGATAAATTTGATTATGCGTTCTTCAAGCTGAGTCCTGTGGAAGCTAGCTATATGGACCCTAATCAGAGATTGTTCCTTCAGACCGCATGGCATGCACTTGAAGATGGGGGTTATGCAGGAGATCGGATTCATGGACAAAAGGTAGGAGTTTACGTCGGCTTCTCAAAAGTGGGCTACGATTATGAGCGGATGCTCTCTAAAGGAGAACCGGACAAATTTCATCAGTATATTGTTGGAAATTTACCGTCAGTACTAGCAAGTCGAATTTCTTACTTTCTTAATTTAAAAGGTCCAGCAGTAACAGTGGATACGGCGTGCTCCTCTTCACTTGTCGCGATTCATATGGCTTGTAAGGCGTTAGCGACGGGGGATTGCAAGATGGCGATTGCCGGAGGAATCCGAACGATGCTATTACCAGTGAAGCTGGGACTAGATATGGAATCGCCAAATTACAGAGCTCGTACCTTTGATGCAGAAGCGGATGGGACAGGTGTAGGAGAAGGGGTTGCAGCGGTTCTGTTGAAGCCTCTCGATCAAGCTTTGCAAGACGGAGACCGTATTTATGCAGTGATTAAAGGAAGTGCGGTGAATCAGGATGGTACAACGGTAGGAATTACTGCGCCTAGTCCTTCCGCACAGGCAGAAGTGGTGGAGGCGGCTTGGAATGATGCGGCTATTCACCCGGAAACTCTGTCATTTATCGAAGCTCATGGAACGGGAACTAAACTGGGGGACCCTATTGAGATCGCGGGATTGACACAAGCTTTTGAAAAATATACGGACAAAAAACAATTTTGTGCAATCGGTTCCGTCAAACCCAATATTGGTCACTTATTTGAAGCAGCAGGAGTATCCAGTCTTATTAAAGCAGTTCTGATGCTGCAAACGAGGAAGAATCCTCCGTTGGTTCATTTTAAGAAACCTAGCGCCCGTATTAATTTTGAATTGTCGCCGTTTTATTTGACGACAGAAGTAGCAGATTTAAGTTCAAATGATGCCCCACTTCGCTGCGGAGTAAGTTCTTTTGGTTTCAGTGGAACCAATGCTCATGTTGTTATGGAGGAGTTTATAGAAACGCGAACACATGAGGAATCTGTAAACACGCCGGATGGTGTTCATCTTTTTACGGTTTCTGCAAAAAATGAGCGAAGCCTGCATCATTTGGTTGAGGAATATGTGGACTATTTACGCCTAAATCCAGCGGTTTCCTTGGAGCAGATGTGCTATACCACACATATCGGCAGAGCTCATATGGAACATAAATTAGCAGTTATCACTTCCAGCCTAGAAGATTTATTACACAAGTTGGAGCGATGGACTTCCGGGAACCAACAAGAGAATGTACCTGATATGTATATAGGTTCTCAGAAACAGAGCGTTGATCATAAACGGGAAAAAGATGATACGGTAGGTCGATTGATTACAGCTATTAGAGCAAGTGCACATACAGATATTCACGCTCTACGCCAATTGGGTGAACTGTATGTCAAAGGTATGGCTATTCCGTGGAAAGCGCTTTATACGGATGAGATCAAAATAATCCAGTCGCTGCCTTTGTACCCTTTTGAACGAAATCGTTGCTGGTTTACTCCAAAAGTAGTGCAGATAAGTAACGTAGGCAGGGAGGAGAGACGTATGGAGTCCGCGTATCCAAAAGAGCTGCAAGCTACAGATCAGATCGACTACACAGCGAATATTTCCAAAGTATTAAAAGATGTAATCAGTAAAGTTTCTGGTTTTACGGTGGAACAACTGGATGAGCAGATGCATTTTCTAGAAATGGGCTTGGATTCAATTATGCTAGTTCAAGTTCAAAAAGAAATTAGAGAACAATTTAATGTGGATGTTCCCATGAACCACTTTTTTGAAAGTGTCACAAACCTGGATCGTCTAACAACGTTTATTTCAGATTTGACATATACCACCCAATCAGTTGCGGCTACGGATGCTCTAAATACGGTCGATGATCGTACAGAAGTCAATCCGGAAAATACGGTTGCTGCAAAGTTTTCGTCCGAGTTGGGTGGCCTGGAAAAGTTACTCTCTCAACAAATTGAATTACTGAACAACCAACAGCTGGGACTTACTCAAGTGTTGACCAAACAACTGGAGATGCTTAGTAGCGGTCAAGGAGGAACTATTCAGGCAGCACCGTTAACCACAAACAAAGACACAGTCAGTGTTCAACCTACATCTCTGCATGTTGTGGCAACTGACGTGCCCATCACTTCTACAATTAAAGTGAATCCAACTACTGAATCCAAACCCTTTGTACCCTATCAACCTCTACTGATCGGTGAGGAAAGTGGATACAGTACGCGGCAAAATGATTTCTTACAGCGTTTTATTAAACGATATACTCAACGAACCCTTGGGTCCAAGAAATACACACAGGAAAGTCGACTGGTTCATGCTAATAATCGTCATGTGTCTGGGTTTCGATCCTATTGGAAAGAAATTGTATATCCTATCATTTCAGAGAGCGCTTCGGGTTCAAGGATATGGGATGTGGATGGGAACGAGTACATTGATCTAACTATGGGCTTCGGGGTTCATTTATTGGGTCATAATCCAGCTTGGCTAACCGATACTTTACGGAGCAATGTGCACGACCGTACGCCTTCGATCGGCCCTATGTCGAATACAGCAGGTGAGGTTGCTGCCTTGATTAGCGAGCTGACAGGTGTGGAGCGGGTTGCCTTTTACAATTCGGGGTCAGAAGCTGTTATGGTCGCTTTACGTTTGGCTAGAGCAGCTACAGGACGCTCCAAAATAGTACTATTTGCTGGTTCTTATCATGGAACATTCGATGGTGTACTTGCCGTGTCTGATCCGAACTCAAGCGGGGGAGAGGCTTTGCCCATGGCACCGGGAATCCCTTCGAGCATGATGGAGGATGTAATTGTACTCCCTTATAATCACCCGGATTCTATAAAAGCTATCAAACATTATGCACATGAACTTGCCGCCGTATTGGTGGAGCCTGTACAGAGTCGAAGACCGGATTTGCAACCAAAGGAGTTCTTGGAGCAAATTCGCGAAATAACAGCACATTCGGGAACGGCACTTATTTTTGATGAAGTAATCACAGGATTTAGAATTCATCCAGGAGGTGCTCAAGCCTGGTTTGGAATTAAAGCTGATTTAGTTACTTACGGAAAAGTGGCGGGCGGAGGTATGCCTGTTGGCATAGTCGCCGGAAGCTCAGAATTTATGGACACCGTAGATGGAGGTGTGTGGTCGTTCGGAGATAACTCCTATCCAGAAAACACGAATATTAAAACGTTCGTAGGTGGTACTTTCTGTACACATCCGCTGACCATGCATACGGCTCTAGCCACTTTGAAATATTTGAAGTCTGAAGGGCCGAATCTTCAGGAACAACTGAACCGAAGAACCAACGAATGGGTAGCAGAGCTGAATACTTATTTTAAGCAAAATAGTGTGCCTATCCACATGGTGAACTATGGCTCATTATTCCGGTTTGTTTCGTTTGGCGACATTGAGCTCTTTTTCCATCTGCTGATTGACAAGGGAATTTACATATGGGAAGGTCGCAATTGCTTTTTATCGACTTCTCATACAGATGGAGACCTTCAACAAATTACACAGGCTGTAAAGGAAAGTGTGGAGGAATTGAGAAAAGGGGGATTCCTACCTGACCATACGCCATCACCAGATGGAAATGGAAGCCGAAAAAATGATGTGGTTCCCCTCGAATCCTCATCGTTCCCTTTAACAAAGGAGCAGCAGCAAATTTGGTTTGCTACGCAATCCAGAAGTGATTCATCTACTGCATTCAACGAAATAGCAGCATTGCGAATGCAGGGTCAACTGCAGCTTGATACTGTAAAACGTTCAGTACAGACAATTGTGAATCGGCATGAGTCGCTACGGACGGTTGTTGACCCCGATGGTGAAGAACAGCATGTTCTTGAGAATGTGAATGTGGTCATCTCACTGAATGATTTCTCAGAATTTCCTCCATCAGAGCATGAAGAAAAGGTCAAGCAATGGTTTGAGGAAGAGGGGAAAAGAACGTTTGATCTGACGTCCAAAGAACCATTGTTCCGAACTTACATTTTACGTTTAAAACCGGATGAACATATTGTAGTATTCACGTTTCATCATATTATTGCGGATGGTTGGTCAATGGCAGTGTTTATCCGTGAATGGGAGCAAGTCTACACTTCTTTCTGCAAAGGAGAAAATATAGTCAAGCTGCCTGTACCGCCAAAATTCAGGGAATTTCAAGCTTGGCAACAGTTGGAACTAGAGCGTGCAGGAGTGAGTGAGGCAGTTTCTTACTGGACACAGACATTGGATTCCGTCTCTGTCGCCATGGACATTCCGTCAGAGGACGGTGGTATGAAGAAACCAGCGTATAGTGGAAGAAGAATAAATATTCGGGCAGACAGTACGCTGACGAGAAAATTGAAAAAACTTAGTATTAAAGCGGGTAACAGTCTGTTTGTCACACTTTTGACAGCATATAAAGTATTTCTGCACCGCTTAACGGGAAACACCACGATAGTAGTAGGCATTCCTACCTCTGGTCAGTCTAGAATGGAACAAGTTAATTTGATCGGAAACTGTGTTAATATGCTGCCGATTGTGAGCCATATTACCAGCAAAGAATCATTATTTAAGTATATGACACAAGTTAAGCGAGTCATGCAGGAAGTCGAACCGCTTCAAAACTACTCTTTTGCTGATCTGATTGAGCGTATTGAAAACATACTGATACCTGAAATGAATGTCATCTTCAACATGGATCGACCGATGCAGAATTTTCATTTTCATGGATTGGATGTTGAATTGATACCGACACCGATCCTGTACTCCAAATATGACATGTTTCTCAATGTGATGGAGGTTGAAGGAGAGCTTTGGTTTGATTTTGATATTAAAGCTAGCTTGGCCGCATCAGAAACAATGCAGATTTGGGCAGAGTACTTTTTACACATCCTTAACACGATTGCTGATGGGCAGGAACGGGATTCTGTAGATATCTCACTCTTAAATCAGGATGAACTGAAATATGGGGCTAGAAACTACAGGGACTATGTGGAACTCGAATCCAGCGACATTACGGACAATGATTCACCAAGAGCCATCTATTTACTGGATCATTATCTGCAACCTGCGCCTGTCGGGACGATCGGGGAATTGCATGTAGTACAGGAAAACGAATCGCCTTCCGAAAATTTAGAATATTTACCGACAGGAATCCTGGCTTTGCGAACCGCAAACGGTGAATTGCGATTGTTGGGACCTGTTCAGAAGCGAGCCTATATAAAAGGACATGCCATATATACTGAACAGCTTGAACGATTTATTACCTCTATTCCACAGATTAGTGAATGCCAAGTGATAGCCCAGAGCACAGACGGCAGAGCAGACACACATTTGGTTGCCTATGTTACGAGTCCTGATGATGGAATAGAGGAAGTCCTACGCAAGCAATTGCGAAATCATTTGCAAGACCAATGGGTACCTCAACAGATCGTTCAGCTTAAAAACATGCCCTTAAATTCGCAAGGGTATGTAGACTTGTCGCAGCTTTCTACTATGAAACAAGTTGTTAGCAAAGAACCTGTTGAGGCAGTTAGTAGCACGGAGAGAAAAGTAGGAGAAATTTGGGAAACGGTACTGGGATTGAATCGTGTTAGATCTGATGACAATTTCTTTGATCTAGGAGGAGATTCGTTGAAGGCGACTCTCTTGCTTACCAGAGTTCATCAAGAGTTTGGCAAACGAATCCCTTTGAATGTACTTTTCCATTCACCGACAGTTTCGACCTTGGCCAAGGTGATCGAAGGAGCCAAACAAGGAACACCCGTTTCTATTAAAAAGCTCGAAGAATGTACGCATTATGCAGTATCAGATGCCCAAAGGCGTATGTTTGTCTTACAGGATATGGGGATAGGTACAGCCTACAATATTACGGGTCAGGTGCGTATTGATGGGGATCTAGATATCCCTCGTCTTCAGAAGGCTTGCCTGGATTTGATCCGGCGTCATGAATCATTTCGTACTTCTTTTAATATCGTGGATGGCGAAATTGTACAAGTTATTCATGATGAGCCGACTTTTGAAATCAAAGTCACAGAAATATTGGAGAAAGATGCAGACGAGATGAGTCGCTTGTTTGTCCGTCCGTTTGATCTGCGCCAATGGCCACTTTTCAGAGCAGAATTGTTTCGCTTTGAGGCTAATAAACATATGTTGGTCATGGATATGCATCATAGTATTGCAGATGGGCTTTCGTTATCCATTTTCCTTAATGAACTCGTACAACTGTACCGGAGTGAAATTTTAGCTCCGATCCAAATTCAATATAAAGATTTTGTTGCATGGCAAAAGGAACAGTATACCAGTAATCGTTTGTTTGAACAGGAACATTATTGGAAAAATGTTTTGAACGGAGAATTACCTATACTGGCAATGCCTACGGACTTCCCTAGACCATTACATCAAAGTTACGAAGGGGCTGTATTGTCGTATAACATCACTTCAGCGATGACAGAAGAATTAAAGAAGCTTGCCAAAAATACGGGGACTACAGCTTTTATGATCCTGCTTGCGGCTTATAATATACTGCTCGCAAAGTATACGGGTCAGGAAGATATTATTGTAGGAACAGCGGTGGCAGGGCGTCAGCATCCGGACACGGAAACGATGATGGGGATGTTTGTCAACACGTTAGCTTTGCGGAACCGTCCGTCTCCTCAGCGTAGTTTTCATTCATTTTTGCAAGAGGTCAAAGAAACGACTCTACGAGCTATGGATTATCAAGACTATCCTTTTGAAGCATTGATTGAGAGACTGGATATCCGTCGTGACCAAGGACGCAATCCTTTGTTTGATACGATGTTTGTCATGCAGAATTTTGAAATGAGTTCGCTTGAAGCCAATGGAGTAAAATTTCATCCAAGTGAATTCAATCCAGGAATTTCCCAATTCGATTTGGTACTAAGTGCTGACGAATGGCAGGAGGGGCTAGCCTTACGCTTCAATTATTGTACCCAATTGTTCCGATCAGAAACGATTGATCGCCTTGCTAGTCTCTATATACAAATACTACGCTCCATTTTGGAACAACCTTGGAGCGAGATTGGGAAGTTGGAATGGTTACCTGAGGAAGAGAAGTTACAGCTAATACACGGCTTTAACACTTTTGATCCGCCCTCTTCATTGATAGTGAAGAAACAAGAAACGCTGCACTTGCAATTCGAAGAGCAAGCCCTCAAAAGTCCCAATCATGTAGCTGTAGTTCATCAGGGACATGTGATTACTTATAAAGAGCTGAACGAGAAATCAAATCAGCTGGCGAGGGCATTAATGAAGCGGGGAGTAGGGGCAGAAACTGTAGTCGGATTAATGGCGGGCCGTTCATTAGATTTGGCCGTGGGTATGTTGGCTATTTTAAAAGCTGGTGGTGCCTATCTTCCAATCGACAGTTCTTATCCAGAAGAACGAATTCACTTTATGCTTGAGGATAGCGGGGCTCCGCTCTTGTTGTTGAATGACTCATCTAATTACAATGCTACTACTTATGAAGGCTTAGTCCTAAATATGGACGATGATGAGTGGTATAAAACAGAAAGCAAGTTGTCTTCCAAGTGGGAATCGGATTCAAGTCATTTGGCATATGTGATCTATACATCGGGATCAACCGGTACTCCTAAAGGAGTTTGTATTGAGCATCGAGCGATATTAAATACGTTATCTTGGAGAATAAATGAATACGCACTAGAAGCAACAGACCGTATCCTGCCATTGCTGTCTAGCTCATTTGATGCTTTTGTGGGTGCCTTTTTTACTCCGCTGTTGTCTGGAAGTACGGTGGTGCTGCCTACGAATGAGGAATTGAGTGAATTATCGGCTCTGAAGACCTTAATTTTATCAAGTCATATTACACATCTCGTGTGTACTCCTTCCATGTACATGTCTGTTATAGAGGGTCTGACCCCAGATGAAGCCATGTCTCTCAAGGTTGTAACGTTAGGCGGTGAGAAAGCAACGAAACGGTTGGTAGAAGCCAGCCAAGCCAAACATCCCGGCATTCAATTGTTCAATGAATATGGCCCAACAGAAAATAGCGTAGTTACAACGATGTTACGAGATATGGGGCCTGAAGAAGTAGGGTGTATTGGAAAGCCGATTCCAAATACGGGTGTTCTCATTCTGGATCAATACTTGCAGTTGCGACCAATAGGACTTCCAGGAGAATTGTGTATTTGGAGTAAAGGAATTGCGCGAGAATATCGTAATCGTCCTGAGCTTACGGCGCAGAAATTTATCCCGCATCCTTATTTGGACAATATGAAGCTCTACAGAACAGGAGATTTGGCGAGATGGTTACCTGACGGAACGCTAGAGTATCTTGGCCGAGCAGATCAACAAGTTAAAATCAGAGGCTACCGGATTGAGCCAGGTGAAATTGAAAGCACATTGTTGGCTCACAGAGCGGTAAAAGAGGCAGCAGTAGTGATTAAAGGAACAGATGACAATCCGTATTTATGCGCTTATGCCGTTTTGCGGGAATCAGTTACAGTAGATATTTTGAAAGACTATTTGTCGTCAAGCCTGCCTCACTATATGGTACCAGCCCATGTAATTTTGTTGGATGCGATGCCGCTGACAGCAAATGGTAAAGTTAGTAAAAGTGCATTGCCTGAACCAGGTGGTCATCTCAACAAAGAATTACAACACGTTGGGCCCAATAATGAAACGGAGCAGCTATTGATCGAAATGTGGCAGGATCTGCTGGAGATTTCGCCGATTGGTATACACGATCATTTTTTTGAAATAGGTGGGCACTCGATGAAAGCTACCCTGTTGACTGCGAAAATCAACGAGGTCTTTCATATCGAAATTTCGACTCAAGATATATTTGGGGCACCAACAATCGAAGCACTCTCCAAGAAAATACTTGCTGCCAAGCCAACAGATTATCGACGAATTGAGGCAGTGACTGAGGAAGCTTATTATGAGGTTTCTCCAGCACAATCCAGATTGTTGGCCGTGCTACCGCTGGATGAGACGGGTGTGGCTTACAACATGTCGGCAGCATTGATGATCGAAGGTCATGTAGATCGAAGAAGAGTGGAGCATACCTTTGAGCAATTATTAGCTCGGCACGAAGCATTTCGGACCTCGTTCGGATATGTGGATGATAGAGCGGTGCAATTTGTACAACCAGAGGTAAGCTTTGAACTTGGCTTTGCCCGGGCTGCTGGTGATATTACGACAAAGGGTATAGATACATTGATTCGTAATTTCATACGGCCTTTTGATGTTGGTAAAGCCCCACTATTGCGGGCGGAGCTTCTTCAAATGGATCGGGATAAATGTATGCTTCTTATTGATATGCACCATTTGATAGCCGACGGTACTTCTATCGACACCATTATTAACGAATGGAACAAGCTGTACAAGGGAGAAGAACTGCCCGTTTTACCGCTTCAATACAAAGATTACTCTGCTTGGCTCAGATCGAATACAGAAATTCATGCAAAGCAGGAACAATATTGGCTTGAGCAATATAAGGGAGAACTGCCCGTTCTAGATCTACCTACAGACTATCAGCGCCCACAATTGCAGAGTTTTGTTGGAGATATGGTGAAAATTGAGCTGTCCGAAAAGCTTGTAGAACAGTTGAACCTCACTTGTCTTCAAACAGATAGCACTCTCTTTATGCTCTTATTTGCTGCCTATAATGTGCTGTTGGGGAAATATGCGGGACAAGAAGATGTCGTAATTGGTATTCCAACGTCTGGACGAACGCATGCAGATACTAATGGGATCGTAGGGTTATTCGTTAATACACTGGCCATTCGGAACCATCCGGCTAGTCATAAGAGCTTCAAAACCTTTTTGAACGAAGTAAAAGAAAACACGCTACAAGCTCTGCAAAATCAATCGTATTCATTTGCCGAACTGGTTGATAAGCTGTCCATCAAGAGAGACTTGAGTCGAAATCCGTTATTTGACACGATGTTCTCCTTTATGAACACGGATGCACAGCAGTGGCAAGCTGATAACCTTTACTTTGAGTTATATCCGTTCAAAACGGGGATTTCCAAATTCGATCTTGTACTGAATGCCGAACAAAAGGCTGGGAGAGTTCATCTAGAATTTGAGTACAGTACAAAACTGTATAAAAAAGAAACCATTGAGCTTCTCGTCGAGCATTACCTAAATGTATTAGAGGAAATAGTCCAAAACGCTGATATGGCATTGACTGATATTAATCTCCTAAGCGCAACAGAAGCGGCTGCTATAGAGGAGCGTTATAACAGCACTGATATAGCTTATCCACAGCCGAGACCTATACATCATTATATTGAGGAGCAGGCTGGCAAAAAACCTGATGCTAGAGCCGTTATCTATCAAGATCAGGTGCTGACCTATAAGGAATTAAATGATCAGGCGAATGCGATAGCAGGCGATTTGTTGGCTAAAGGAATTGGACTTGGAAGTTATGTACCTATACTCATGGAACGGAGCCTGGAACTGGTAGTATCCATACTGGCTGTTATGAAAACAGGGGCTGCTTTTTCGCCTCTTGATACAGAGTGGCCTATTGATCGCTTACAGAGCGCCCTGCAGGATTTGGGAAGTTCTATCCTATTGGTCAATTCAAGTACTCCTATCAGTTCAGAAATAAATGCTGGAGAGTATCTAGCTATAGACTGCTCTGTAGTCGAAAAGAGGAGTAACGCTATCAGTAACCCGGTAGTAGATGTAGATATGGAATCACCAATCTATGTCATCTTCACTTCGGGTTCAACCGGCAAACCAAAAGGAGTTATTGCTGCCCATAAAGGAATCACCAATCGTTTTCTATGGATGAATGACTATTTTGGAACATCGGCTGCACAAAGTGTTCTCCAGACGACTCATCATGTATACGACAGCGCGGTCTGGCAATTGTTCTGGCCATTAATGAACGGTGGCACAACTGTTTTGCCGGAAACAGGCATGACAGTGGATGCTACGTACATGACAAATATTATTGAACAGGAGCGTATTTCTTTTACAGACTTCGTTCCATCCGTATTTAATGCTATTGTCAACCAGTTAGATCAAAATTCAACTCGAACTAAGCAATTGGATTCTCTTCAACAAGTTATTCTTGGTGGTGAGGAAATTACGCCATCGACAGTTCATACGTTTTTAACCATTTTTCCTCATGTTCAAATCACGAACCTGTATGGTCCAACGGAGGCAAGTATTGGCTGTGTTGCTTATCGAGTGACAGGAGATGAAGACAGAATTCCGATCGGAAAGCCAATTGCCAATACCAAGATTTATATATTGGACTCTGGACTAAAGAGGGTTCCCGTAGGAATCACAGGAGAAATGTATATTGCAGGTACACCACTTGGGATTGGATATTTGAATGATCCGATCAAAACGAAGGCCAGCTTTATAGATAATCCTTATTCAATGCCTGGCTATGAAAAGCTCTATAAAACGGGGGATTTAGCTAAATACTTGCCTGACGGTAATATTGCATTCCTGGGTAGATCCGATTTTCAGGTCAAAATTCGTGGGTACAGGATTGAACTTAGTGAAATTGAATATCATCTTTTAGGCATAGCTGATATTCAGGAAACTGTCGTGATGGTCAAAGAAAATAAGGGAAGTTCTTATTTATGCGCTTATGTGGTATCAGCTAATCCAGTAGATACGGATCGTATCAAAATACAGTTGGCTAAGGAGCTTCCTGATTACATGATACCTTCGGTGTATGTTCCGCTTGACATGATTCCCATAACACCAGGCGGAAAGATTAACCGTAAAGCATTACCTGAACCTGACTGGAGCGGTGCCTTAGAAGTAGAGTATGTGGAACCAACAGGTGAGACTGAAGTATTGCTGGCCCACATATGGGAGGAAGTGCTTGCCGTAACAGGCGTAAGTGCGACTCACAACTTCTTTGATTTGGGAGGAGACTCTATTAAGGGTCTGCAAATCGTCTCACGTTTGAACACGCATGGCTACAAGCTAAGCATTAAAGAATTATTTTTGTACCCTCAGATTAGACAATTGAGCCCATTCGTTAAGGTGATCCGTCGGAAGATTAGTCAGGAAGCCATTGAGGGAGAGCTGCCTTTAACGCCAATACAGCAGCGATTCTTCCATCTACAGAAGGTAAGTCCTCAGCATTTTAATCAGTCCGTCATGCTATTTTCTGAAGACGGTTTTGATGAGCAAGGGATTATGGCTGCATTTGACTGCATTGTTAAACATCATGATGCCTTAAGGATGACATTCTGTCAGAGAGAAGATCGCATCGTTCAATACAATGAAGGACTAAACAATCAACCACTATCCTTGACGATAAAATCACTGCCTGAAGGTCTACCAGCAGAAGCATGGATTGAGCAAGAAGCGACGGCTATTCAAAGTAGTTTCGATCTCACCACCGGTCCTTTAATGAAGCTTGGATTATTCCGGACTGCTGAAGGGGATCACCTGCTCATTGCGGTTCATCACCTGGTAGTTGATGGGGTTTCGTGGAGAATTATTTTACAAGATTTTACGTCCCTTTATCAGCAATATCAGCAGGGGACAGCACTACACTTGCCAGACAAAACGGATTCTTACCGCTCATGGGCACAAGAAATAAGCCAATATGCAACAAGCGAGGAGCTGGCGCAGGAACTGGAATACTGGACACAGCTGGAGCAAACGCAGTCTGGAGCGTTGCCTAAAGACAGCTCCTATGAAACCAACATGTTGCGTGATAGTGAAAATGTAAGTGTATCACTTGATAATGAGAACACTAGCAAATTGTTAAGACAGGTGCACCAGGCCTACAATACTGAAATTAATGACATTTTGCTCACTGCTCTTGGATTAAGTATCAAAGAATGGACTCAGCAGTCTCGTGTGTTGATCTATCTTGAAGGGCATGGGCGAGAAGAAGTGTTTCAGGAAATGAACATTTCCAGAACTGTTGGCTGGTTCACAACAATGTATCCATTTTTACTGGAAGTGGACAATGCGCATGATCTCTCATATCAGATTAAGAACATTAAAGACAGCCTTAGAAGGATACCGAACAAGGGCTTTGGGTATGGGGTATTAAACTATGCTCAAGTGAATGAGTCTGGTGTGACTGCATTTCAGGCCGCTCCTGAAATTGCCTTTAATTATATGGGGCGTTTTGATACGGAACTAGATACAGATGTATTTACACTTTCTAAATTTTCCTCTGGAGAAGAGGCTAGTCCCTTCACGGAAAGATCTGTAGCGTTAGATATCAACTGCATTATTAATGAAAGCGAACAATTAATTATTACATGCAACTATAACAAGCAAGAATACCAGCAACAAACCATTGAACAACTATTATTTTTATTCCAAAAACATTTGACGAATCTAATCGACCATTGCTGCAGCAAACAAGTAACGGAACAAAGTCCAACTGATTTTCTCTATGACAAGTTGTCAATCGATGAGTTTCAGAACCTGTCCCAACTCTTAAGTAACAAACTAAACTTGTAGCAAAGTGGTGAGCCGTATGAGAAACGCACTCATTCAAAACATTTATCCATTGACACCCATGCAGGAGGGGCTTCTATATCACTCCATTTTAGACGAGCACTCAGAAGCATATTTTGATCAAACGGTCATTACCTTAAATGAACGGTTGAATGCAGAAACGCTGAAGGAAAGCTTCCAAACCCTGATTGACCGTTATGATGTGTTACGGACTGTGTTTGTTTATAAAGAAACAGACCAACCGTTACAAGTCGTGCTGGCTAATAAAGAAGCAACGATTGATTATAGAGACATTACTGAATTAAATGAAGCAGAACAACGTTTATATGTTGATAATTTTACGATTAATGATCGGAAAATGCGTTTTGATCTTGAAAAAGATCTCCTTATTCGGATAAGTGTTCTTGCATTAAGTGACACAAGCTGCAAAATGGTTCTGAGCTTTCATCACATCATTATGGATGGCTGGTGTATTGGTACCATTGCGAAGGATCTATTCCAAATTTACAGAGCTTATTCCATCAAGCAGAAGCCAGAATTGGACGCAGTATTTCCGTATAGCCGATATATCAGTTGGTTAGGGCAGCAAAATAAGAAGACAGCTCTTGCTTATTGGGAACAACAATTATCAGGTGTGGAAGAGCAAAGTGGCTTACCTCTTAGCAGCAAGTCAACTGAGGATGGAAGCTACAAGCTGAACAACCATATTTTTACCTTGGATGAGCAGTTAACCCGTGGTTTGGAAATGATAGCACAGCAAAATCAGGTAACCTTAAGTTCTGTATTTCACGGGATATGGGGTCTGTTGCTGCAAAGATACAATGACACCAAGGATGTGGTATTTGGTTCCGTTGTTTCCGGCCGTCCAGCTGAGTTGGAAGGGTCGGAGAAAATGGTTGGATTATTTATTAATACGATTCCTGTACGTATTTGTCATAAAGAAGCACAAACATTTTCCCAGATAATCAAACAATTTCAGCAGAACATGATGGAATCGGGGAAGTACCATTTTCTATCCTTGGCTGATATCCAGATGCTAACCCCACTGGGTAAGAGCTTGATCCACCATATCATAGCGTTCGAGAACTACCCAATTACTGAAGAGCTTGCGGGTGGAGAAGGAGAACAGCTTGTTTCAATTGTGGAAACCGAAGGTTTTGAGCAAACGAATTATGATTTTAATATTGGAGTCATTCCTGGTAAAGAATTGAAAGTAAAGTTCGGCTATAACAGTATTGCTTATCAAGCTTCAGATATTCAAAGAATTGAACTGCACCTAAAACAAATAGCTGAACAGGTAGTCTCTAATCCGCACATGGATGTGGACAATATTGATTTGCTTTCTGGCGAGGAAAAACACAGAATCCTGCGAGATTTTAATGATACAAATGCCTTGTATCCTCAAAGTCAAACGATTCAACAGCTTTTCGAAGAGCAGGCGGCACTGACGCCGAATCGTTTGGCAGCAGCATTCGCTGATGGGCGGTTAACTTATCTGGAATTGAACGAACGGGCTAATCGATTGGCTCGCGTCTTGAGGATGAAAGGGGTGCAAACTGGCCAGATTGTTGGGATTGCAGCCTATCGTTCACCGGAGATGCTAGTCGGGATCATGGCTATTCTTAAGGCAGGGGGGGCTTACTTGCCAATCAATCCAGAGGATCCTCTGGAACGAATTCAATATATAGCGGGTAACAGCGGAGCTTCCATCCTGCTGGTGCAGCAGGAAATCCAATCTACATTGAAGGATCTTTCACAGAATATCAGCGTGCTTGCGATCGGAGCAGACTGGGCAACTGAAAAAACTAATCTTGAACCTTACAGTGGGCCGGAGGATGTAGCTTACGTAATTTATACTTCCGGTTCTACAGGTAAGCCTAAAGGGGTTATGATTCGTCACACCTCTATAGTGAATCGACTTCATTGGATGCAAAAAAAGTATCCGATTGGTGTGGACGATACCATTTTACAGAAAACACCTTACACCTTTGATGTTTCTGTATGGGAACTATTTTGGTGGGCTATAGCCGGAGCTTCAGTCTACTTTCTTCCACCTGATGGGGAGAAGGATCCCAAGCTACTGGTGAACACGGTGGCAGAGCAGAAAATTACAACCCTTCATTTTGTACCTTCCATGTTGTCTGTTTTTTTGGAGTATGTTGAGCAGCACCAAGCAGAGGGAAAACTCAGCAGTATTAAACGAGTTTTCGCTAGCGGGGAGGCACTAACAGTAAAGCAAGCCAGACGGTTTAATACTCTGCTTCGAAAGCCGAATGGCACAACTCTGCATAATTTATACGGACCAACAGAGGCAACAGTGGATGCAACATGGTTTGATTGCCCGGATGGAGATGATTTGCAGAGTATTCCAATCGGTAAGCCGATTGACAATAACCGGTTGTACATTTTGGATCAGGAGGGGAGACTGCTTCCTGTCGGTATTCCGGGGGAACTTTATATTGCTGGTACAGGAGTAGCCCTAGGCTACATTAATCAACCTGATCTAACGGACGAAAGATTCACAGATAGTCCCTTCGTTATCGGAGAGCGCATGTATAAAACAGGGGACTTGGCAAAGTGGCTTCCTGACGGCAATGTGGAGTATCTCGGAAGAACAGACCATCAGGTGAAAATTCGTGGATATCGTATTGAGACTGGAGAAATCGAAAAGGTCCTGCTCTCTCATCATGACATCAGAGAGGCCGTTGTTCTATCTAGAAAAGACCAAGAGGACGAAACGTATTTATGCGCTTATATTGTGTCTGACCGTGAACTCTTAACACAGGAAATACGATCCTATTTGAAAGCGTCTCTACCCTTGTATATGGTACCTGCTCATCTAATACAGATTGCTGCGATACCTCTTACGACTAATGGAAAGGTGAACCGAGGAGCGCTTCCTGAGCCCCATCATGTGATTCGG
This sequence comes from Paenibacillus sp. ALE2, assembly GCF_054113385.1. Classification (NCBI taxonomy): domain Bacteria; kingdom Bacillati; phylum Bacillota; class Bacilli; order Caryophanales; family Paenibacillaceae; genus Paenibacillus; species Paenibacillus sp. ALE2. The sequence goes on along the minus strand of NZ_CM134213.1, from coordinate 465,919 downwards.
GAGCAGGGGTTTGTAGCTCCTCGTACAGATACAGAAACTCGTCTAGTACGTTTGTGGGAGGATATTCTGCATGTGAGCCCAATAGGTGTACACAGCCATTTTTTTGAACTGGGTGGACATTCGCTGAAGGCTACAATACTGATCGGGAAAATTATTCGAGAATTCCAGGTCGAGTTGCCTATGCGTGAAATATTTGAGTATCCAACTGTGGAAAGCATGAGCAAACTCATTGAACGTACCATCGGGAGAGGGGCAGGTACATTTACCGAAATTGCTCTACTTTCTGGTCAAACCTATTATCCGGTTTCCTCCTCGCAAAGACGTCAGATGATACTGCATCAACTTGAAGGAGCGGAACTGGTTTACAATATGCCTTCTGTCATGCTTGTTCAAGGCCATCTGGATCAGGAGCGGTTGAAAATGGCATTCACCACTCTGATTCACAGGCATGAAGCATTGCGCACTTCATTTTCATGGATCAACGGAGAGCCGGTTCAAAGCGTACATGACGAAGTAGAATTTGAGTTGAAGATTCATAGTCTGACCAGCAAAGAGGATTTAGAGGAACAGCAAATAGAAACGGTGCTAAGTGAATTCGTCCAACCGTTTGACCTGAGCCGTGCCCCTTTATTAAGAGGCGAGCTGATTCCGTTGACAGAGAACCAAAATATGCTGCTGGTTGATTTGCACCATATTATTTCGGATGGCGTTTCTATGTCTATTATTATGGATGAATTTGTAAAATCGTATGATGGACAAGCACTTCCGCCTCTATCCGTTCAGTACAAAGATTATGCTAGCTGGCATAATGAGCAAGTAAATCATGGATTTATTAAAGATCAGGAATCCTACTGGCTGGACATCTTTAAAAATGAGCCACCTGTACTGGAGCTACCAACGGATTTTCCAAGACCGTCTATTCAAAGCTATGAAGGTAACACGGTATCTCGAATTCTGGGCGATGATATAACAGAGCCACTTCATAAACTCGCAGCTGAAACTCAAAGTACATTATTCATGATTTTACTGGCTGTATATAACGTTGTTTTGTCCAAGCATGCACGACAAGATGACATTGTCATCGGTACGCCGGTTGCTGGGAGGAGACATCCAGATACGGAAAAGATCGTCGGCATGTTTGTCAATACGTTGGCACTGCGTACTAGCCCTTCATCGGAGAAGAGTCTTTCTGCTTTTTTGGATGAAGTTAAGGAAGCGGTTTTATCTGCTTTTGAGCATCAGGAATATCCCTTTGAGCAATTGGCCGAAAAGCTTGCGCTGCGGAGAGATGTGAGCCGAAGCCCGATCTTCGACACCATGTTTGTTATGCAAAATACAAAAGGACAACCCCTACAATCTAGTGGGTTGGAATTCAAACCGTTTCCGTTCAATCCAGGTGTTTCCCGATTTGATTTAACCTTGAGCGCGGAAGAAACAGGCAGCTATCTTCATTTAAATTTGGAGTACAACAGTGCTTTGTTCCAAAAGGACACTGTCGAACGCTTCTTGGATCATATGGTGGTGGTGCTAAGGTCTTTTGTAGCTCATAGCACACAAACGATAGGTGATACAGATTTATTAACAACGGTAGAAAAAGAAGTGATTTTGAAGAAATTCAACGGGACGGCTGCGCCTTATCCAAGGGAGAAGACGATTCATCAATTGTTTGAGGAGCAGGTGGAGCGAACACCGGAACATCCGGCAGCCCTATACCAAGATCGGCAATTGACGTACCGGGAGCTCAATGCCCAAGCGAATCGGGTGGCTCACGTCCTGCGGAAGAAAGGGATCGGGCCCGACCAGATGGTGGGCATCGCAGTTCATCGATCGCTGGAGATGATCGTCGGCCTGCTGGGGATTTTGAAGGCAGGCGGGGCGTATCTGCCGTTACATCCAGAGGACCCAGAAGAACGGCTGGGATTCATGCTGGAGGATAGCGGGGCATCTATCCTGCTGACCCAGCGGGATCAGTTGGACCGCCTTCGTCCGCACGGAGCCGACCGCGAGCTGATCGCTATCGAAGATTTGCTGGTGGAGGGGATGGAGCTTACAGGAGAAGAATGCGAGAAGAACCCAGAACCTGTTAACCGCTCGAGCGATTTGGTGTACGTGATCTATACGTCAGGCTCCACTGGCAAGCCGAAGGGGGTCATGATTGAGCACGCTTCACTGATCAACCGGCTGCACTGGATGGAACAACGAATTCCGTTTGGAGCGGAGGATGTGATCCTGCAAAAAACGCCTTACACCTTTGACGTATCGTTGTGGGAGCTGTTCTCGTGGGCGATTCAGGGAGCGACAGTATGCTTTTTGGAGCCGGGAGGCGAGAAAGACCCGGCAACGATAGCCGAAACGGTGGAGGCCAACGGGGTAACGGCAATCCATTTTGTGCCATCCATGCTGGGAGCGTTCCTGGAGTATATCGAGCACAGCGGAGGCGCCGGGAAAATGCGGAGTGTACGGCGAGTATTTGCCAGCGGGGAAGCGTTGATGACAGAGCATGTCCGCCGATTTAACCGTTTGCTTGGGACCGAAGGAGCTACGCTGCACAACCTGTATGGACCGACGGAAGCAACGGTAGAGGTGGCGTATTACGACTGTCCTGCGGACCAGGAACCGGAGAGTATTCCGATTGGGAAGCCGATTGACAACGTGAAATTGTATATTTTGGACCATAAAGACCGATTGCAGCCAATAGGCGTACCAGGCGAACTGCATATTGGAGGGGACTGCGTAGCCCGAGGATATGTGAATCGGAAAGAACTGACGGAGGAGAAGTTCGTAGAAGACCCCTATGCGGCAGAGGGACGGATGTACCGGACGGGAGATTTGGCGAGATGGCTACCGGATGGAAACATTGAATATATGGGTCGGATTGACCATCAGGTGAAAATTCGGGGCTACCGGATCGAACTGGGTGAGATTGAAGCGGCAATACTGGCCTACGAAGGGGTACAGACAGCAGTAGTGCTTGCTCGTGATGACCGTTCTGGGGGAAGTTATTTATGCGCCTATGTTGAACATGCCCAGGAGTTCAATATACAAGCATTAAAGGCTCGTATTAAAGAAGTTCTACCCGAGTACATGGTGCCTGCTTATATCGTATCTATGGAAGCTATGCCTTATCTATCGAGCGGTAAGATCGACAGAAAAGCCTTGCCTGAGCCTGATCACAGTCTGTCGATTGAGGTAGATTATATTTCTCCTTCCAATGAGGTTGAAGCGTTGATGGCCGAAATCTGGCAAGAGGTTCTTGGCTATGCTCCTATCGGAACGAATCATAACTTTTTTGAATTGGGCGGAGATTCAATTAAAGCTATTCAAATTTCCACACGTCTAAGTAAGCACGGATATCGTATGGAAATTAAGGACCTTTTCCGTCATCAAACGATAGGTAGCCTGACTCCGGATCTAAGAGCAGTCAGTGTTCAAGCCGAACAAGGGATTATTGAAGGAGAGGCTGAGTTATCGCCTATCCAACGATGGTTTTTTGAGCAAAAGTTCACGGAATCGAACTATTGGAACCAGGCTGTTATGTTGTATAGCCAAAAGGGATGGAAGGAAGAACTGGTCGATCAGGTGTTGTGTAAGCTGACAGAGCATCATGATGCCTTACGAATGACATATACAGCGAGTCCGGACAGAATCACTCCCGTCATTCATGGTACGAATCGAAAGGCATATGCTCTTACTGTTCTGGATGTAAGCCATGAGGCATCCATTGAAGAAGCAATCCAAACCCTTAGCGAAGCGATTCAGCGGCGTATGAATTTGGAAGAGGGTCCACTTGTGCAAGCAGGGTTGTTTCACACGGCTCAAGGTGATCACTTATTACTCGCGATTCATCATTTGGTGGTAGATGGAGTTTCTTGGAGAATTCTATTGGAAGATTTGGAGCAAGGGTATATGCAGGCGCTTAATAATGAAGAAATTCTCTTCCAGGCGAAGACCCATTCATGGAAGGACTGGACCCATCGCCTGGGTGATGATGCAAAGGGTGCGCGTCCAGCTCGTTACAAGCGTTATTGGGAGAATGTGATCCGTCATGCCAGTAAACCGCTTCATAAAGACTACCCGGTCGCTGACAGAAGAGGGAAAGACCTGAAAATCTGCAGCGTAAGGCTTTCCAAGCAACAAACAGATCGTCTGCAGAAGGATGTACACAAGGTTTATAGTACGAATGTAAACGATCTACTGTTGACAGCCTTTGGACTGGCATTGAGAGACTGGACTGATAATGATGGATTTACCATTTTGCTGGAAGGACACGGACGGGAACAGATCTTTGATGATATAGATATAACCAGAACGGTCGGCTGGTTTACTACGATGTATCCTATTCATCTGGATATGAAGCATAATGCAGATTTAGCTTACCAAATTAAGCTGACCAAGGAAGCGTTGCGACGTGTTCCTAATAAGGGCATTGACTTCGGAATTCTGGATTATATGACCCTACACGATTTGAAAAGTACTAATCAGGGACATTTTGCACCTGAAATCCGGTTTAATTATCACGGCCAGATTGATTCAGGCTCCGTTGCGCCTTTATTTGTCGAATCAAAGTATTCTCCGGGCCGGACAGTAAGTGAGGAGACCGAGACACCATTTGTGCTTGATATTAATGGCAGTATCGAACAGGGGATATTAACCCTCGGGATCGAGTATAGCAGTCGTGAATATGCTGAATCGAGTATTCAAAAATTGGGAAATTTCTTGCAAAGTCGTTTGCTAGAAATTATTGAGCATTGCTCTGAAAAGAAGGAGAAGGAATGGACTCCCGCAGATGTGAGCGATGAGAATCTTTCAATTAACGATTTGGATGAGATTATGGCCTACTATAAAAATAATACATCTTCCTAGGCGGTGGATTATGAGTAAAGATCTGCAAATTCAAAGTATATTCCGGTTAACCCCGATGCAACAAGGAATCTTGTTCCATAGCCTGCTAGATCAAACTTCGTACGCCTATTTTGAACAGGTGAGTCTTACCTTGAACGGCTTACTCGAGGTAGAGCTTCTGGATCGAAGTCTTTCTGTTCTGTTTGAGCGCCATGAGATATTGCGCAGCAATGTTTTTCACGTCAATATTGAAGAGCCTAAATTGATCGTATTTCGGCAGAAGCATCCAGCAATTCACTTTGAGGACATTTCTTCACTAACGCAATCTGACCAGGTGGCCTATATAGAACAGTTTGTTCAACGTGATAAGGCCAACGGATTTGATATTACCCGGGATGAGTTATTCCGGGTCTCCATATTGCAGTGTGCGTCTGATGTATACAAGCTGATCGTTAGCTTCCACCACATCATTATGGATGGATGGTGCTTAGAAATCGTTTTGAAAGAATGGTTCCAGATCTACACATCATTGCAAAAGAATGAGCCAGTTCAACTGGGGGAAGCTCCTTCTTATGAAAAATACCTCAAGTGGTTGGACAAGCAGGATACAGATATAGCGCTTACGTTTTGGGAGCGATATTTGGATGGTTTTGAACAGCAGAGCATCTTGCCTGCGAATGGTAAAGGGAGCCAAATTGATTACGATCCACAGCAGCAAATCTTTAGCTTTGATTCGCAATTAACGGGTCAGTTGGAATCACTGGCCAAAGAACTCAAGGTTACTTTGAGTACATTGTTTCACTCTATCTGGGGTTTGCTATTGATGAAATACAACAACACCCGCGACGTGGTATTTGGCTCTGTCGTTTCCGGTCGTCCGTCAGATATTCCGGGAGCAGAAAACATGGTAGGCCTATTTATCAATACTATTCCAGTGCGTATATCGAGTGAAGAGGATCATCTTGCTTTTTCGGATTTCGTCCAGCATGTACAACATTCGGTTATGGAGGCGGGGCAGCATCATTATGTGCCCCTTGCTGATATTCAGGCGGGTAGTTTGTTGAAGAGTAATCTGATACACCATATTTTGGCCTTTGAAAATTTCCCGGGTATGGAGGAAGCTTCCGATCACGAGAACGAAAACAGTTTAGCGGTTTCGGAGATGGCTGGCTTTGAACAGACTAATTATTCTTTCAACCTTAACGTTGTCCCCGGTGAGAAACTGCGGATGAAATTCAGCTATAACGGTCTATTATACGAACCAGAATATATAGATCGATTAGGTCGACATGTTGAGGAAATCGCCCGCACTATAGTTTCGTCTGCTGATGTAGTTTTGCACGAAATAGATATCATTCTGCCAGAAGAAAAAGAAGTGATTTTGAAGAAATTCAACGGGACGGCTGTGCCTTATCCGAGGGAGAAGACGATTCATCAATTGTTTGAGGAGCAGGTGGAGCGAACACCGGAACATCCGGCAGCCCTATACCAAGATCGGCAATTGACGTACCGGGAGCTGAATGCCCAAGCGAATCGGGTGGCTCACGTCCTGCGGAAGAAAGGGATCGGGCCCGACCAGATGGTGGGCATCGCAGTTCATCGATCGCTGGAGATGATCGTCGGCCTGCTAGGGATTTTGAAGGCAGGCGGGGCGTATCTGCCGTTACATCCAGAGGACCCGGAAGAACGGCTGGGATTCATGCTGGAGGATAGCGGGGCATCTATCCTGCTGACCCAGCGGGATCAGTTGGACCGCCTTCGTCCGCACGGAGCCGACCGCGAGCTGATCGCTATCGAAGATTTGCTGGTGGAGGGGATGGAGCTTACAGGAGAAGAATGCGAGAAGAACCCGGAACCTGTTAACCGCTCGAGCGATTTGGTGTACGTGATCTATACGTCAGGCTCCACCGGCAAGCCGAAGGGGGTCATGATTGAGCACGCTTCACTGATCAACCGGCTGCACTGGATGGAACAACGAATTCCGTTTGGAGCGGAGGATGTGATCCTGCAAAAAACGCCTTATACCTTTGACGTATCGTTGTGGGAACTGTTCTCGTGGGCGATTCAGGGAGCGACAGTATGCTTTTTGGAGCCGGGAGGCGAGAAAGACCCGGCAACGATAGCCGAAACGGTGGAGGCCAACGGGGTAACGGCAATCCATTTTGTGCCATCCATGCTGGGAGCGTTCCTGGAGTATATCGAGCACAGCGGAGGCGCCGGGAAAATGCGGAGTGTACGGCGAGTATTTGCCAGCGGGGAAGCGTTGATGACAGAGCATGTCCGCCGATTTAACCGTTTGCTTGGGACCGAAGGAGCTACGCTGCACAACCTGTATGGACCGACGGAAGCAACGGTAGAGGTGGCGTATTACGACTGTCCTGCGGAACAGGAACCGGAGAGCATTCCAATCGGGAAGCCGATTGACAACGTGAAATTGTATATTTTGGACTATAAAGACCGATTGCAGCCAATAGGCGTACCAGGCGAACTGCATATTGGAGGGGACTGCGTAGCCCGAGGATATGTGAATCGGAAAGAACTGACGGAGGAGAAGTTCGTAGAAGATCCATATACGTCAGAGGGACGGATGTACCGAACGGGAGACTTGGCGAGATGGCTGCCGGATGGAAACATTGAATATATGGGTCGGATTGACCATCAGGTGAAAATTCGGGGCTACCGGATCGAACTGGGTGAGATTGAAGCGGCCTTGCTTGCATATGAAGGTGTGCGGGCGGCGACGGTACTTGCCCTTGATGATCGAGATGGTGGCAAATATTTATGCGCATATTTCGAAAGCGGAGAAAGTTTGAACACATCTATTTTAAGGGCACATTTGAAGGCACTTATACCGGATTACATGGTGCCAAGTCATTTCGTCCGGCTAGATGTTATGCCGCACCTGTCCAGTGGCAAGGTTAACCGTAAAGCGCTACCCGAACCGGATCATGGGATGCGAGCCACCAGCTATGTTGCACCAAGAAACGAAACGGAAAGAAAACTAGCCGAGATTTGGGAGAAGTTGCTGGACATATCCTCCATCGGTATACATGACAACTTTTTTGAACTGGGTGGACATTCACTAACGGCGACTCGACTTATGTCTCGAATCAATAAGTTGCTGCAAGTTGAAATTCCACTCCGTGATATTTTTGCACATCCGACCATCGAAGAAATGAGTGTTTTGATCTGCGGACCAGAGGTTGCAACTGGGACGATGATGGATATTGCTCCTGCCGAGCTACGCGATTCTTATCCAGTGACATCCGTTCAAAAGAGACAAATGATTTTACATCAGTTTGAAGGAGCAGAAACAGCATACAACATGCCCTTTGCCTTACTGATGGAGGGAGAACTGGACATCCAGCGGCTGGAGCAAGTGTTCAGGGATCTAATAGATAGGCATGAGGCATTGCGGACATCATTTGAGTGGGGCACAGAGGAGCCAGTACAAAAAATTCATAGTGAGGTTCTATTTCAACTGAGTCTCCAACAGGCTGATGATATCGGAATAGAAGCACAGGACAAACAGATTCAAGCGATATTCAAAACGTTCGTAAGACCGTTTAACTTAGGTCAGGCTCCATTATTGCGGGCGAAGCTGGTACGTATTTCGGACAATAGGCATATTTTAATGGTAGATATGCACCATATTGTTGCAGATGGTGTTTCCATGAGCGTTTTGGCTAGTGATTTCACGACATTGTATCACGGGAACTCACTGCCACCATTGCGTATTCAATATAAAGATTACGCCGTTTGGAATAGTGAGTGGATCAAAGAAGGACACTTGATTAAGCAGGAACAATACTGGCTAGATTTGTTTTCGGATGAGCTTCCTGTCCTTAATCTACCAACTGATTTCACGAGACCTCAAGTACAAAGCTTTGAAGGTGACCGGTATTCTTTTCAAGCTGATAAGACACTTCGTGAAGGTCTACAACAATTTGTTACAGAAAATCGGACCACTTTATTTATGGTACTGCTATCGGCTTACAACGTATTGCTGCATAAGTATTCAAGCCAGGAAGATATCGTGGTAGGGTCTCCAATAGCAGGTCGTAATCATACGGATTTAGAAAATATTATGGGGATGTTCGTTAACACACTTGTGCTGCGCAACCGCCCAGCTGCTGACAAAACGCTCAAGCAATTTTTACTGGAGGTGCAAAGAAGTAGCCTGGAAGCATTCGAACATCAGGATTATCCAATAGAAGATCTTGTGGATAAGCTCGATCTTCACAGGGATTTAAGCCGAAATCCTCTGTTTGATACGATGTTCTCTCTAGAAAATACCGATTCGGTAAGCTTACAAGCTGACGGGATATCCATATCGCCCTATTCTGTTGAAGCTGGCATAGCCAAAGTTGACTTAACGTTAACAGCAGAAGCGGATCAAGAGGGACTCTCTTTTCGAATTGATTATTGTAATAAGCTGTTTTACAAAGAAAGTATTGAGAGAATGTCGAAGCATTATTTGCAGATTTTACAGACTATTGTGGACTCTGCGGATGCACGGATTGGCGACGTAAACATGGTAACTGCATCCGAAGAAGAGATTTTGTTAACGAAATTTAATACGGTACCCGCTTCTAACGAGAAAGATAACCGAAAATTGCTGCATCAGCTCTTTGAAGAGCAGGTAGCGAAGACGCCGGAGCGTGTCGCAGTATCGTTCGAGGAACAACAATGGACTTACAGCGAGTTAAACGATAAAGCGAATCAGCTTGCCAGAGTGCTTAGAGAAAAAGGAGTACAGGCCAATACGCTTGTAGGCATGATGGTAGAGCGATCTTTTGAAATGATAGTCGGAATCCTAGGGATTTTAAAGGCTGGGGGTGCGTATGTACCTCTGGCACCAGATTATCCTGCGGAGCGAATTAGTCTGATGCTATACGATTGCAAGATAACACTATTATTGGCTTCCCATCATGTCCTGACTGAATCAACTTTCATAAAAGAGGCAGGAGCAGATGGGTTTGCAGGGGAAATCCTTGATTTGGATCAGCTCGATACTATCGTTAAGAATTCGGATTCTAGTAACTTACCTTATGTGAATGAACCGGATGATTTGGCATATGTGCTATATACCTCTGGCTCAACAGGTAAACCAAAAGGGAATCTGACCATGCATTATAACGTGGAGAGATTGATTAAAAACTCCAATTATATCAATCTTACGGAACAGGATATTCTCTTGCAGTTATCCAACTATGCCTTTGATGGGTCAGTCTTCGATATATTCGGCGCTCTGGTCAATGGTTCTAAGCTGATTCTCTTACGTAAAGAGAATATGCTGAATCCAGAAAAACTGTCTTCCTTAATTCGAAATGAAAGTGTCTCGGTATTTTTTATTACTACCGCCTTGTTTAACACGTTGATAGAAACCAATATTGAATGCTTTACTACAATTCGCAAAGTACTTTTTGGTGGAGAGCGGGTTTCGCTACCGCATGTGAGCAAGTTGTTTGAACATATCGGACCCCATAAAATGCTGCACATGTACGGTCCTACCGAAAGCACGGTCTTTGCTACTTGTTATGGTGTAGATCAGATTCATGAACGGAAAGGTACAATTCCGATTGGAGCCCCGATTACAGGTACTACTGTGTACATTCTGGATAAAAATCTTAAATTGCAGCCTATTGGTATACCGGGAGAGCTTTGTATAGCAGGGGATGCACTATCCCAGGGCTACTTGAACCTACCTGATTTTACAAACGAAAAGTTTATAGACAATCCATTTAATCCAGGCGAGAAAATGTACAAAACAGGTGATATTGCAAAATGGCTTCCAGATGGAAATATTGAATTTGTAGGCCGCCAAGATCATCTGGTGAAAATTAGGGGTTTTCGTATAGAGCTTGGTGAAATTGAAAATCAACTACTATCCCATGAACGTATTAAAGAGGCAATAGTTGTAGCTAAATCGGATCCATCCGGCCAAAACCGTATTTCTGCATATATGGTGACAGATGGGGAATTAAATACTTCAGCTATTCGCCGTTACTTGGCGAAGTATTTACCAGATTACATGTTGCCATCCAGCTTAATCCTGCTGGACAGTTTGCCGCTGAACGCTAATGGCAAGGTGGATCAGAAGAAACTGCCAGAGCCTCATATTAACTTAGACTTGAGCACGCTGTATGAACCACCAACAAGCCCTACGGAAGAGAAGTTGGTTAAAATTTGGGAAGGCGTGCTGGGACAAGAGGGAATTGGAATTAGTCACAGTTTTTTTGACCTTGGAGGAGACTCTATTAAGGCCATTCAAGTGATCGCAAGGTTGAGCCAAGAGGGATTAAAGCTGGATATGAAGGACATATTTCAGCACCCTACTGTTCAGCAAGTAGCACCATATGTCCAACGTCGTTCCAGAATCATTGACCAGAAGGCGGTAACAGGTGAGGTACAGCTAACTCCAATCCAAAGATGGTTCTTCGAAAATGTACAGGATGATCGGAACCATTTTAATCAAGCAGTTATGTTGTTTACTAGTGGTGTATTCGATGAAGAAGCCCTAAAGACTGCTTTGGAGAATATTATTATTCACCATGATGCCCTACGAATGGCGTATGAGATTGGTCAGAGTTCTGTTTGCCAATACCATACGGAAACGCAGTTAAGGCCTTTTCATTTAAATATTTATAATCTACAAGGAAATAACGATGCTGAAAGCAAGATTGAGGAAGAGGCGAGTCGGCTACAGGCTACCATGGACTTAAGAGCAGGTGAGATGATCCGGGTTGGCTTGTTCCAAACAGATCAAGGCCAGCATTTGCTGATTGCTATTCACCATTTAGTTATTGATGGGGTCTCCTGGCGAATCTTATTGGAAGACTTGGAGAGCGCATATACCCAGGCATTACAGGGTGAAGATATCGCTTTGCCGGATAAAACGGACTCTTTTCAGTATTGGTCCGACCGGCTTGCAGAGTATTCGAACAGTCGGACTTTACTGAAGGAGAAGGCATATTGGCAGCAAATTGAAGGTGTTCAATGTGAGTCTCCATTTCCTCAGAAGAGCACAGTTACTGATGAGGGTGGAGTGAAAAAAGAAAGAACGAGCATAGCTGTCCGGTTGGACAAGCAAGATACACAGCTACTGCTTGGAACTGCTCATCAGGCCTATAATACCGAAATTAATGACTTATTGTTATCAGCACTTGGATTGGCTATTAAACAATGGGCGGGTAGTAAAATCTTCGCTATTAATCTTGAAGGACATGGCAGGGAAGAGATTATGGAGGAGATAGATGTTACTCGAACCATAGGTTGGTTTACTTCGATGTTTCCTATTGTTCTGGATATGAGGGATAGTGCAGATATTTCATCTGTTATTCGGCGAACTAAGGAAATGATTCGGCATATCCCTAATCGAGGGATTGGCTACGGAGTTCTAAAGTATTTGACCGATGTGGAACATACTCAAGATTTAGATTTTAACATACAGCCACAAATCAGTTTTAATTATCTGGGACAATTTATGGATGGTACGCAAGAGGGAAGCTTTGAATCGTCACCGCTATCTCCGGGACGTTCTGTTGGTGAAGGGGCAGAAAGTCATTTTACACTGGACATTAATAGTATTGTTTCCCAAGACCAACTGTTACTTGAATTTGGATATATTCGTGGCGAGCATGCAGACCATACTATTGAACAATTATCCCTTATGTATATTGAGCATTTAAAAATGTTAATTAATCACTGTACAAGCATTACACAGAAGGTTCTCACACCATCAGATTACCAAGACCATACTCTCTCTATTTCTGAGTTAGATCAAATTCTCGAACAGTTTGGTGGGACTGAACAGGTAGAGCATATTTACCCGTTAACACCTATGCAGCAGGGAATGCTGTTCCATTACATGATGGAGCCAGAAACTACAGCTTATGTGGAACAAGTCGCGATAGAAATGGAAGGAGAACTACAGCAGGAACTTCTGGAACAGAGTTTTCAAGAATTGTTGGCAAAATATGGAGTATTACGTACGAATTTTGTGTTTACCAGTATACGTGAACCTCGGCAAGTAGTGCGTAAACATCAACATGCAGAGTTTCAGTTTTATGACCTTACCGGGATGGGTGAGCAAGAAATTACCGCTTATCTTGAGGATCACAAAAAACAAGATCTTCTGCGTGGATTTGATTTATCCAATGAAGCACTAATACGTATAAATGTATTAAAAACAACTCCTGATAAGTTTCTTATGATGTGGACCTTCCATCATATGATTATGGATGGATGGTGCGTAGGGATTGTCTACCACGATTTTATGAGCATGTATCTAGATTTGAAAAATGGTAGACCGCTTAAGTCTGAGACAGCCCCTGCTTATTCAACTTATATTCGTTGGCTGGAAAAGCAGGACAAAGAGGAGTCCATGCAATATTGGAAACAGGCTTTGGATGGATATACGCAATGCGCAGTTATACCGAAGACGTTCAAATTGCAGGATAAAGAAGGTGGTTACCGCACGAGTCAGCTAGAATTTTCGTTAGACCAAACAATGACACGACGATTAACAGAGATTGCATCTCATAATCGGATTACAGTCAACACGTTGTTCCAATCCATATGGGGGGCATTGCTTCAAAGATATAACAATACCAACGATGTAGTATTTGGAGCCGTAGTTTCAGGGCGACCGCCAGTAATCCCAGACATTGAGAGCATGGTAGGTATTTTCATTAATACTATTCCCGTGCGAATTTATGGCGAGGAGAATGAAAGCTTCATTGAAATGGCCAAGAGAGCTCAACAAAGCTCCATCGAATCTGTTAAGTATGAGTACACATCATTAGCTGACATTCAGTCCATAACCACACTGAAGCAAAGCCTGTTAGATCATATTATTGTGTTTGAAAATTACCCGGAGTATGGAGAAGAAGAGGCGCTACAGAAGCACAATCTGAAAATTCATGTGCGAGACATGGCCTTTTATGAACAGACAAACTATGACTTTAATCTTATTGTTTCCCTGAAAGACGAACTGAACATTAAATTTCTGTACAACGCTGATACCTTAAGTAGAGAATTTGTGGAACGTATAAAAAATCATCTAAATGGCGTAGTCCGACAAATCGTGGATAATCCAGAGATAAGTATATCCTCGATTGAAGTAACTTCTTTACCGGAGAAAGAAGTGATTTTGAATGAATTTAACAATACGACAGCGATCTATCCGCGAGCGAAGACAATCCATCAATTGTTTGAGGAGCAGGTGGAGCGAACACCGGAACATCCGGCAGCCCTTTACAAAGGACGGCAGTTAACGTATCGGGAGCTGAATGCCCAAGCGAATCGGTTGGCTCATGTGCTGCGGGAAAAAGGAGTAGGACCTGATCGTGTGGTGGGGATCGCGGTTCACCGATCGTTGGAGATGATTATCGGACTACTAGGAATCTTGAAAGCAGGTGGAGCCTATCTGCCGCTGAATCCAGAGGACCCTGAAGAACGACTGGCGTTCATGCTGGAGGACAGTGGAGCATCCATTTTATTGACCCAGCAGGAGTTAGTGGAGCAGCTTCGCTGTCATGGAACAACCAGGGAACTGATCGCTATCGAAGATTTGCTGGTACAGGAAAAGGAGCAAACAGAAAGAGAAAAGAATCCGGAGTCGATCAATCGCTCGACGGATTTGGTGTATGTTATTTACACCTCGGGATCTACGGGTAAGCCTAAAGGAGTCATGATTGAGCACGCCTCGCTGATCAATCGTCTGCACTGGATGCAAAAGCGGATTCCATTTGGAGCGGAGGATGTAATCCTGCAAAAGACACCATATACCTTTGATGTATCGTTGTGGGAATTGTTCTCGTGGGCCATCCAAGGGGCAACGGTATGCTTTTTGGAGCCAGGAGGAGAGAAGGACCCGGCCACAATAGCTGAAACGGTTGAGTCTAACCGGGTAACGGCATTGCACTTTGTGCCGTCAATGCTAGGAGCGTTTCTGGAATACATGGAACACAGCGGAGCTACGGGGAAAATGCGCAGTGTACGACGGGTATTTGCCAGCGGGGAAGCGCTGATGACAGAGCATGTGCGTCGGTTTAACCGCCTGATAGGAGGCGGCGGTGCCACGCTGCACAATCTGTATGGGCCAACGGAAGCGACCGTGGAGGTGGCGTATTATGACTGTCCTGCCGAGCATGAACCGGAGAGCATTCCGATCGGAAAGCCGATTGATAACGTAAAATTGTACATTTTGGATAAGAAGGACCGTTTGCAACCGATAGGGATACCTGGCGAACTGCATATTGGAGGCGACTGTGTAGCGCGAGGATATGTGAATCGGGAGGAATTGACGGAAGAGAAGTTCGTAGAAGATCCATACGAGCCGGGAGGACGGATGTACCGAACAGGGGATCTGGCCAGATGGTTGCCGGATGGAAATAT
Organism: Paenibacillus sp. ALE2; assembly: GCF_054113385.1. Lineage (NCBI taxonomy): Bacteria > Bacillati > Bacillota > Bacilli > Caryophanales > Paenibacillaceae > Paenibacillus > Paenibacillus sp. ALE2. Next base: position 450,676 of record NZ_CM134213.1, on the reverse strand, counting down.
CGAATATATGGGCAGAATCGATCATCAGGTGAAAATCCGCGGATATCGGATCGAACTGGGTGAGATTGAGGCGGCTTTGCTTGCGCATGATGGAGTTCGGGCAGCGGCAGTACTTGCCCGTGCTGATGACCGAACGGGGATGCCTAGTTTGGGGGCGTATGTTGTTGCCGAACCTCACGTGACAACGGCAATGTTGCGACAAAATTTATCTGTCTCAGTTCCAGAGTATATGATTCCAGCCTATTTTGTATTCTTGGATCAGATGCCGCTCACGTCGAGTGGTAAGATTAATCGTCGTATGCTATTAGAGATTGAGCTGGAATTTGGTACCGGAACGGAATATGTGGAGCCAAGCAGTGAGCTGGAAAAGGAATTAGTTGAGATCTGGATGAGTGTACTTGGTATTGAACATGTGGGTATCGACGATAATTTCTTTGAACTGGGAGGACATTCTTTAACGGCTATTCAGCTTGCATCCAGGTTACAGGGGATTTGGAGTAGTGAATTACGGTTGAGCAGTATCTATCAATACCCTACGGTCAGAGAGTTGGCACTACATGTGGAAGGGATGGAAGAAAACCATTCTGCACTTGCCCAACAATTTGATCAAATTATAGCGTTGCTGCATCAAAAGCTGAACGTCAAGGGATGGTTACAACAAGAGCAATTCAATGGAAAATCTTATATCGTTCTGCATCTAGAAGATGGAGCCATTTCTTTTGAAAAAGAGATTATGGAACTGTTGGACATGAAATGCGATGAATCGATTCAGCCTCATTACATCACTTGGCATGGAGAAGAAAACCTGAGACTGGAAAAGGCCAATCTTGAAGACATTAAGAGCATATGGACAGAAAGAATTGACAATGATTTGGACGTTTTCTCCAAAGCTATTTTAAGCCTAGGAATGATAGAGAGACTGCCTGTTTCTCCAACACAACGTTACCATCTCCAACATAGTGATATTTCTGGCACGATTATTCCGCTAGAAAAACATATGAACATGGAATATGTGGAAGAAGCGATTCGGCAGATTATTCGAGAGCAAGATTTGATGAGAAGTACGCTGTGTGAAGAAAACGGAGAATTGCAGTGGCAAGTAAGGGAAGCACCAGATCATCTTCCTGTACCACTGGTTGATATCTCTATGTACGATGAAGATACACAGCAAGTGATTCTGAATAATATCGTCTGGCCTTATTTTTACAGGCAGCATGAACTGAGCAATTCACTCTTATATCGGATATTGATTGTGAAAAAGAATCTGAAAGACTACATGCTTATATTACCTTTTTCGCACTCGATCTTTGACTTTATGAGCAGTGAGATTATTAAGCACCAGTTCAACACTTATTATGAATGTGTACGAGCTGGAAAGGAAACGCCTAAAGGGAGCAGAAATCGTTACTCTGATTTTACAGCTCATATTATGGAAGGACCTCAGGGTGTTGATGATCTGGAACTAGCTACTACCTATAATCTAGATAAGTTTGATCGTGCAATTGGTCGTATAACCGATTTTGTAAGTCAAAAAGCAGTACTTGAAGGGCATACAACTGTCATTTGGGATTTGAAATCTTCCGAGAGAGCAGTTCACTTGGACAACACTAGTCATTGGGAGATTGCATTCTTTACGTTCACTGCTTTTTGTAAAATGTATTTCGGGCTTAGTCAGGTACCCATTTGGGTAACGCAGTATGGCCGAAGCTTTGGAGAGAAGCGTTACTATGATGTTATTGGTGAATTTGTAGATCATATCCCGATACTAACAAATTTAGACCAAAATCTGGTATCTCTAGAACAGCAGGTTCGCCAAAGTGTTCAATGGGCAGCTGAACATAATATCAGCTTTGCTAACTTAATGTATAACCCGGATGTACAGAATGATTATCCTTTATCTGGAGGATACTTGCAGCAGGCTTTGGATAGAATGCCAATTGTATTTAATTTCCTTGGTGAGCTGAGAAGTGAGCATCAACTCCTACAAACGGTAGATCTGGGTAATGTCAATGTTGAAGGAAGAACACGAATCTTATGCGAAGTTTGGCATGATAGCGAGTCTAATCTGTTTGTGGCACTAACTCTACCTTTTTCAGAAGACGAAAGTATAGTACGGAATCATCTACAAAGTGCCTTGGAGCAATTGGAAAGACGCTGGGCAACCGTTCTGTAACTCTTGCCCTAACCGAATAGGGGGATCTCATGAATCAGCCAAAGGAATTCTCGTTTTATGCTCGCCGGAATCTATTTATTTTTTCAGTAACCAGGCTTATATCGGAGCTAGGAAGTTCGATTTTTAAGTTTGCTTTAAGTCTATATATTTTGGATATCACCGGATCGGCCACTGTATTTTCAATGGTGTTAGGCTTGTCCATTCTGCCCGGAGTATTTGTCAATATTTTTGCAGGTGTAGTTATAGACCGGAGCAATAAGAAGAAAGTGCTTGTCATAACCGAAATATTAAGCGGAATAGCGCTACTAAACTTTTTACCCATTTTCTTGTTGGATTCAACCAATGTCATGTTGCTTGCCGTGTTCTCCGTTATATTAAGCCTTATTCAATCATTTACGTTCTTAACGCTGAACGCCTCAATTCCTAACTTAGTGGAAAGAGACAACGTTCATAGCGTAAACTCTTCCTATCAAAGTATAGGAGCAATCATAAATGTACTGGGCCCGATCCTGGGTGCAATTACTTATCGTGCTTGGGGCTTGGAAACGATTGTGATGATTAACGGAATAACATTTATTTCGGCTGGATTAATGCAACTATGGTTACAATTCAGGAAGTCTGATGAACAAACGGTATCCTCAAGTTATTTAGACAGCGTAAAAGACGTGTTTGCGTATATAAACAAGCAAAAAGCCATAATGTATTTACTTGTCATCTTTGTCGGTATCAATTTTATGCTCGCCCCATTAGTCCAGGTGGTACTGCCGTATGTGACTTATCAGGAACTTCAACTTTCAGCTCAGCAACTATCTGTTATTCAAGGAGCCTGGTTCGTAGGAGTCATTGCGGGAGCCATTGTGGTTTCACGTCGGAAAGTACATCAATTTGTTATTACCAAAATATTTATCCTGTTTCAGCTTCAAGCCATCTTATTCCTAACATGGTGTTTCCCATTATTGTTTCCCTCAACATCAGGAAGCCTGATACAGATGACGTTCATCTTCATTATGATTTTGGCAGTAACCGGATTTTTTAATTCAATGAGCAATGTTCCCATGATATCTTATGTGCAGCTGTATACTCCAGAACATATCAGAGCCGGGGTGTTTGGTGTAATCAGCTCGATCACTATGCTAGCAACTCCGCTCGGAATCGGGTTGTACGGAATACTATTGGATAGAATCCATTGGGTATACCTTCCTCTGGCATCGGGAATAGTTGCTCTGGTGATGGGGATCATGGCTCATAAGAACAAAGCATTACGTAACTTTTTCAGTCAAAATGCCGAACCAGTCCTTAATAGCGTAGGTGAAAAAGAACGAGTATCAGCATTATAAACTGAATTTCTGCTCATGATGATGTGATTGAAGGACCTGATGTTAATGGAAAGGCCAACTTAAGTTGGCCTTTTGGTCTTTCAGTTATTTTTTGCTTTGAGTCACTTTCCCCTTCACATCACCGATGCTTACTTTTCCATTGCCGCTCTGAATAATGACAACATCTTTTGCAACTTGATCAATATCCAGAGAGCCGTCACCTAACTCAATATATGCAGTACCCCCTATTTTATCTGCTTGAATATGTCCGTTTACATTTTCAATATTGACATCAGATGAGCTATTTTGAATAGTAATCCCACCATCTCTGTTGGTTAAATCAATGGCTCCACCGATTTCTTTAAGCGTGATATTACCATTTACATTTTCAATGCTTACATCCGAGGCTAAATTCGTTACTTGAATATCTCCATCTCTATGCGGATGTTTAATTTCTAGTTTCATTTTTTCCGGAATGGTTAGCTTGACATCAACTGTTTGGGGACCTGTTGACATGAATTGTCCCTCGAAAAAAGTATTAAGAGTAGCTATACCATCTTCTCCCTCCAGACTTAATTTTAGCTTATCCATGTTGCTGCCATTAGCAACGACACTGGCTTGTATTTTATCTGTATTCTTTTTTCCGACAACTTCAATTTGACCGTTGCTATTATCTAGAACTAAGCTGGAAATACCGGCAGATGATAATTCAAGTTCCTTGTTTAAAGATGTTGCAGGTTTGGATGAACAGGCTGCAATTAACAGTAACATTGAGATCATCACTAAAGTAGTGAGCCATTTCATTACAATCACTCCGTTTCAGAATAGTTAGTATAGATTTAGATTACATCCCGTTTTGTAAAAATAGGATATGAAACGAGATGCATAGCGACCAGATGAAGTAGAAGGAGGAACAGTGAGAAGCCCAAGGTCATTCCTTCCACTGGCGTCGTTCCAAAAAAATAAGGATTGAGATCTGTACTGGAAAACACAAAGTATTTTGTCCAAGGCCATCCATTCATGGTGATACTCAGGACGAATCCTGCTATAGCTGCCAGCATAGAGAACACAATAGAAAATGTAACACTGCGAAATGCTGCAGAAATCATAAATGCAAATGTCAACACGATAACCATAAAAGGTATATTAAATAAAAACCCTCCTAACAAGGCTTGAATCATATCTGCCTGCTGAATGGTTTGATCCTTGACGAAGAAGTAGGGATCGCCGATCCCCTTAAAGCCAAACATTAATCCACCGAAAAATATGGCAGCCAGAAAAGTAAGCAAAACCAAAAATATTCCAAACAAGAGAGTTGCAATATATTTAGAAAAATAAATTTTTGAGCGTGTAGCTGAACGTGTCAGTAAAAATTTGATTGTACCGGCAGAAAACTCAGAGGCTACAATATCGCCAGCCACGATAAGAGCTAAAAGAGAGATACCTACAATTAAATTTCTGGATTGGCTCACTGTAAAACTCCAAGCATTGGATTGAGGAGCGATGTTATGGTCCAAATAATACTGATTCATCAAAATTTTTTCTGCTGCCATTTTTTTCTCAATGGGTAGAGCGTCTGACTTTGCTGCATCTCTCGTTAGCTTTGAATTTTCATGCTGTAAGAGTGTTTTCCAGCCTTCATTGTACTCAGTCATACCAGAACTTTTTAAATTAGCCATCTGGATTAATACATACAAAATAAGCAGTATGATGATAAGCCAGGTACGTTTACGCTTATAAATCTTCATGTTTTCATTGCGAATTAACTGAATCACTTTTCAATTCCCCCTGTGATTTCAATGAATTTATCCTCTAGTGTCTGTTTCGTAATCTGAACGCTGTATATGTTCACCCCCGTATCCATAAGTTTCTTTGTAATACCCGGAATTTGATCCTTTGTAATGTCAACTTGTAGAGTTTGTTGATCTGCAATAATTTCTTTCCCCGCCAGCATGGACTGGAATACAGGAAGAGCCAATTCGGGTCTGTCTACTTCAAACCGAACAGGAGCAAGCCGATTATCCATCATCTCAGCTACATTATGGATACCAATCAGTTTTCCCTTATTTAAAATCGCTACCTGATCACACATCAGTTCCATTTCAGCCATAAGATGGCTAGAAATAAGAACACCAACGCCTTCTTTTTGAGACAGATTGATTAAATGTTCCCGAAGCTCTCTTATTCCTGCTGGGTCTAAACCATTGGTAGGCTCATCAAGCACAAGCAAGGAAGGTTTATGGGCCAGTACAACGGCTAATCCCAGTCGCTGCTTCATTCCTAGAGAGTAAGTTCCCACTTTCTTATCAATGCTGTCCTCAAGTCCGACGAGCGAGATTACTTCCTGAATACGTTCCGAAGAAACCCCTGGAGACATTCTTGAGAAATGAATCAGATTGTCATAGCCGGATAAATATTTGTACAGATCTGGATTTTCGACGATAACTCCAACATGTCTCATTGCCTTTTCGAAGGAGCGATCAATATCTTGGCCGTGGATAAATACCTGGCCTCCCGATTTTGAACTTAACCCCACGATCATCCGAATAGTGGTCGTCTTGCCCGCTCCATTTGGGCCAACAAGACCCATGATTTCCCCCGCCTTTACATCCAAGGACAATCCTTCAACAATGGTTTTCTTTCCAATCTTTTTACTTAAATTACGAATCTGTAATAGTGACAACAACGATTCCCTCCCCGCCAACAGTTTGATTGTCTATAAAGTATCAGGAGTGCAGTCATACTCCCTAGTGACAAAATGTCATGACCTTGTTATGATGTGAAAAGATTGAAAAAATTACCTTAATTTAAGAAGAATGGGGTACTTACATGCTTGGATGCAATATGCGCTGGTCTTGGCAGGAATGGATTGTTGCTGTATTCCGAATCTTGTGGTTGATTTGCTTTGTTTTGCTATCGTATCAAGACCGCCCATCTTTCCCTTTCACTGTTGTATTTATCTCTGTTCTCGTTTGCTATTCAATACCTTTGTTCATTGATCGAATTCATTACCGCTGGTATTTGTTGGCGGAAGTATTTCTAGTGGGTGGAATTTCTTTGCTATTTGCTCATCAATATGAGCTTGTCCGACTATTTCTGCCAGCTGTTTTTACGATTTCGTTTTATAGCCGTGGCCGTTCACATGCGGTAACTTTACCTCTTGCGTTGGTGATGTTTTGCCTGGGAGGAAGAGGGGCGTTTCATTGGACGATAGAAGACGTATTCCAGAACCTAGTGGATGCTTCGTTTGTATACGGTATTGGTTTCGGATTACAAATGGCATTTCGTTCTATAGATCGGATCAAACAAAAACTCGAATTAATAAAAAAGCAGTATCAAACCCTGGAGCAGTATTCAACTCAGGTCGAACAAATGACACTATTGGAAGAAAGATACCGCATGGCTCGCGAGCTGCATGACTCGATTGGCCATACATTCACTTCCATTATCTTAGGTATGGAAACATTACGTCCTTATATCTCTTCTGAAGAGGGGACTGAAAGATTGCAGTCTGTTCTTCAACTTGGTCGCACAGGGCTCGAAGATATCCGAAAGCAAGTTCATCAGATGGACCCTATGGAGGAAGATCCCTCATTGGATCTATCCTTGCTAAATATCATTAATGAATTCAAAAAGAATACTGCCATTCGTGTTGTGTTCAGAACGATGGGGGAGCCGCTTCCTGTCATAAAACAGTCAAAACTGACCTTGTACCGCTGTTTACAAGAATTATTGACTAATGCCAGCCGACATGGGCATGCCAATTCTATTCAGGTGCTTCTTCACTACGACCGTAACCAGATCATTTTGCAGGTGCAGGACAATGGGAAGGGAAGTGACGAAATTAAGTTCGGGTTTGGTCTTTCAGGAATGAAAGAGCGGCTTTCGTCTCTTCAAGGCAAGCTATACCTTCATTCCAAAGAAGGCGAAGGAACGATTGTGACCTGTTCTATACCATTGCTTCAGGATACAGATGTTAGTAATCCAGAGATCAAGGTATTGTTGGTGGATGATCAATTACTCATTCGGGACAGTTTAGGCCTGTTGCTCAAAAACGAACCTGACTTTCGAATTCAAACGGCGGAAGACGGAAACGTTGCTGTAGATCAATGTGCCAGCGACCCGCCAGACGTTGTATTAATGGATGTACATATGCCCCAGATGGACGGTATTACTGCGACGAAGCTAATTAAAGAAAGCTGGCCTAACATACGTGTAATTATGATCACCACCTTTGATGACATTTCGTATGCTACGAAATCACTTGCTTTGGGTGCTGAAGGTTATGTACTAAAATCAATTGATCCAAGAGAGCTGGCTAATACGATACGGCTAGTGCATCACGGAGGAACGATGATAACCCAAGAAGTAGCAAGTACATTGTTTCAGCAAATGACAGGGACGATGAAGAATCCTTATGGACTGACAGAGCGGGAGTTGGAAATTCTACATTGTTTAACTGAAGGACACCGTTATAAAGCAATTGCAAGCAAGGTTCACTTGTCTGAAGGAACGGTTCGAAACTATATTTCGACCATATACTCAAAAATGCAAGTGCAAAGCCGTGACGAAGCAATTGAAAAAGCTAAAACAGAGTTGCTTACAGACTATTAATAAAATGCAAGATGGGTAGACTGCGTGTGTCACTTGTTTAAACAACGTGAAAGAGATATCCTACATTAGACAGAGGTTTTCAGCTTCGGAATTAAAAGAGTAGCTATATACGACCGAACCTAATAGATTGAAGTGAAAATAGCGTCGTCCTAAATTTGGTCGACGCTATTTTTGTATGCTGTGATCCGCAAGTATGTGCAACGTTTACCTTAGCAAAACCGTATATGTAAAATAGCAACTGTATTTTGTTGCATATCCATAGAAGTCTACCATTCTACAAACTTGCATTTGCGCTATCAAATGGGTGATAATGGAAGAGATACTTTCGACAGAAAATAGGGCTAAAGATAGAGAGGATACCTACAAAAGGTAGATCGGATTTACCGCATTTTTGTATATTATTGTAGAATAAGATCGTAATTCAGGTTATAGTAAAGGAAGAAATTAACTAGGATAGATTATACCCAAATACGTAATTGTGGAGGGAAATATGAGTACATTTAAAAATTGGTTGAATACAACTAAAAAAGGACTGGGCGACCAGGTTAAGAAATTTAAGAACAAAGATTTTATGGAAGCTGTTGTTGCAGGTTGTGCATTAGTGGCATTTGCCGACGGTACTATTAGTCCGGAAGAAAAAACAAAAATGGCCGGATACATAAATATCAGTGAGGAATTGAAAGTGTTTGATATGGGTGAGGTCATCAACCGTTTCAATCACTATGTAGCAAACTTTGAATTTTCACCTGAAATCGGCAAACAGGAAGCATTGAAAGCGATTAGTAAATTGAAAGGCAAGCCTGAAGTAGGTCGACTTGTCGTCGGCGTATGCAGTGCGATTGGTGCAGCTGACGGTGACTTTGATGCCAATGAGCAACGGATTGTTGCTGAGATTTGTGGTGCGCTTGGTTTGAATCCGTCTGAATTTAGTCTGTAAATTTTATGGAAGGGAGGTGTGTTAATCAGTGGCTGTAATTAATCTGGTCAAGGGCCAGAAAATTGATTTGACCAAGGGAAACACAGGACTAACCAAGGTTATAGCCGGATTGGGATGGGATCCCGTGCAGTCCAAAGGATTTTTTGGTTTCAAGAAGCAACCCAATATTGATTGTGATGCTTCTGCCATTTTGCTGGATGCCAACGGGAAACTAACTCAATCTGACAATGTAGTATGCTTCCATAATAAAAAAAGCCCGTGCGGCTCAGTCGTGCATTCCGGTGATAATCTGACCGGAGAAGGTGACGGCGATGATGAACAAATTATGATTGACCTGGCACGGATTCCGGCCAATGTCGATAAAGTGCTTGTTGTTGTGAATATATATGATTGCGTAAACCGGAAACAGGATTTCGGCATGATCGAGAAAGCGTATATCCGCATTCTGGACGGTGCTAATTCTAAGGAACTGGTGACGTTTAATTTATCTGATAATTTTGAGGGAATGACTGCACTGATCTGCGGAGAGCTCTATCGCCATAACGACGAATGGAAGTTTGCTGCAATCGGTGCAGGCACCCATGCCGTACATATTGATGTGCTGGCTCAGCGTTATATGTAATTTTAGATTGCTCATACAAAAACTAATGAGAAACGGGGTACTTACTCATGGCAATTAACTTATCTAAAGGTCAAAAAATCGATTTGACGAAAACAAACCCAGGCTTGTCCAAAATCACGGTTGGTCTCGGCTGGGACACCAATAAGTACGATGGCGGTAAAGATTTTGACTTGGACGTATCCGTATTTTTGGCGAATGCGGACGGCAAAGTGGAAACGGAAAAGAACTTCGTCTTCTTTAATAATCCACAAAACGAGAACGGTTCTGTCGTTCATACCGGAGATAACCGCACAGGTGAAGGTGACGGAGATGACGAGCAAATTAAAGTTGATCTGAGCAATGTACCTGCTAACGTAGAAAAAATCGCTTTTACGATTACGATCTATGATGCACAAGAACGCAGCCAAAACTTTGGACAAGTGTCCCGTGCCTACGCACGTATCGTAAATGAGGCAAACAATGAAGAATTGGTTCGCTTTGATCTGGGAGAAGATTTTTCGATCGAAACAGGCGTCGTGGTAGGCGAGCTGTATCGCCATAGCGGTGAGTGGAAGTTCAATGCCATTGGCAGCGGTTACCAGGATGGTCTTGCAGGCTTGACACGTGATTACGGCTTAGCTTAAAAAATCTACACAAAGAAGGCAGGTATGCAGTATGACGATTAGTCTTTCCAAAGGACAACGCATTGATCTGACCAAAACGAATCCAGGCTTGACTCGTGTTGTCGTAGGTCTTGGCTGGGATACCAATAAATATAGTGGCGGCGCAGAATTTGACTTGGATGCTTCGGCTTTCCTGCTATATGAGGACGGTAAAGCGAAGGCAGCTGACGATTTTGTATTCTACAATAACCCAACAGGTGGAGCGGGTGCTGTTACTCATACAGGCGATAACCGCACAGGTGAGGGCGACGGGGATGACGAGCAAATTATTATTGATTTTGCAAAGATTCCTGCAAATATCCATCGTATCGGAATTACAGTTACGATTTATGACTATGAGGCACGTGCGCAAAACTTTGGACAAGTGTCCAATGCCTTTGTACGTGTGGTAGATGCGGCAACGGATCGTGAAGTGTTGCGCTACGATTTGGGAGAGGATTTCTCCACCGAAACAGCTGTGGTATTCTGTGAATTTTACCGTCACAATGCAGACTGGAAATTCCAGGCTATCGGTAGTGGTTTTGCTGGTGGATTGGGTGCGCTTGCTAAAAACTATGGCTTGGACGCTCAATAATATCCACATGGGGGTGGTGTCCAAAGGGCGCTACCCCTTTCTTTTTAAGCCATTGAAGAACGTACGCTGAACACGACAAACGGACAGAAAGGTGACACAATCATGGCTGTTATCGTAGTAAAGGGGCAGAAGGTGGATTTGACCAAAACGAATCCGGGCCTGAGCCATGTCAACATAGGGATCGGTTGGGAGTCCTCAGCGGCTCTGGAACTTGATACTTCTGCATTTTTGCTGGGCCCTGGAGGGAAAGTATCAGGCGATGAGGATCTGATCTTTTACAATAATCCGACTACACCTTTTATCACCTATTCAGATGGACAACAGTTTGGTGACAAGAAACAATTTTCCCTGGACCTAACCAGAATACCTTCACATATCGAGAAGATTGCGTTTACGCTGACCATTTATGATGCGGATCAGAAACGGCAAAATTTTGGACAGGTTCAAGGCGGATTTATACGTTTTGCTCATCCGATAAGTGGAGAGGTTTTACGATTTAATTTGGATAGTGGCTTTACAGTCGAGACGGCCATTGTAATAGGCGAGCTGTACCGCCATAACGGTGAATGGAAATTTAATGCGATAGGCGCAGGTTTTTCTGGTGGATTGGATGCGTTGTGTGAAAATTTCGGCATTGAAGTGGAAAATAATCCGGCTCCTCCGGTGCCAGTGCCTACACCACCTCCAGCGCCTCGGCCAGCACCCACACCGCCACCTGCACCCCCTGTTCCAAAACCAGAGCCATCAGCAACTCCGGTGAATCTGAATCTGCGGAAAATTGAGCTGAAGAAAAAGGGCGATACCATTAACCTGAAAAAGGGCTCAGGCGGATTAGGTGAAATCCTAATCAATCTGAACTGGAATCAGGTACAGCAGAGCAAGGGCTTTTTCAGTCGTGGCTCCAAGGGTGTTGATCTGGACCTGGGCTGCTTGTATGAGATGAAGAACGGGGATAAAGGTGTCGTTCAGGCGCTTGGGGAAGTTTTCGGTTCTCTAAATCGCTTCCCGTACATTGCTCTGGATGGTGACGACCGTACGGGCTCTGTGAAAACAGGGGAAAATCTCCGTATTAATGGGGCTAAAATTTCTGAAATTAAGCGAATTTTGGTGTTTACCTTCATTTATGAAGGAGTCACGAACTGGTCACAAGCAGACGGGGTAGTCACGCTGTACCAGAAGGACGGGCCAGACATTATCGTTCATATGAATGAACATGACAATCGCAAAGGGATGTGTGCGATTGCAATGATCCAAAATGTGAACGATGAAACGTTTAGTATTGAGAGACTCGTACAGTTTTATGGCGGTCATCGTGAAATGGATCAGGCATATAACTGGGGCATGCGCTGGACGCAGGGTAGTAAATAAATTGAATTATCGGAGGCACTCTTTTCATGTTGAATGATTTATTTAAAAATATCAGCGAGAACTACGGGCATTTCTTTTCATGGAGTGATGTGGTAGGTACGCTTACTGACCCGGTGAGTTGGGGGATTATTGGAACTCTCATTTTGCTGGAAGGTCTTTTGTCGGCGGATAACGCCTTGGTTCTCGCAGTTATGGTTAAGCATTTACCAAAAGAGCAGCAGAAGAGAGCCTTATTTTACGGGATTTTAGGTGCGTATATATTCAGGTTTCTGGCCATCGGCTTGGGTACCTTCCTGATTAAGTTCACGCTGATTAAGGTACTGGGTGCGGCTTATCTGCTCTACATCGCTTACAAGGGCTTATTCAAGTCCGAGGGTGATGGAGAAGTGAAAAACAAACCTACTTCTTTCTGGAAAACCGTATTAATGGTCGAACTGATGGATATTGCCTTCAGTATTGACAGTGTCATTGCCGCTTTTGGTGTGAGCGAGAAAGTATGGGTTCTGTTCCTGGGTGGTATACTCGGCGTTCTGATGATGCGTGGTGTTGCACAAGTGTTCCTCAAGCTCATTGATAAATTTCCGGAACTGGAACAGACAGCCTTTATTATGATCGCCATTATTGGGGGTAAAATGTTGGCTGCTGCTTTTGGCTTTCACATGTCGCAAGTATTATTCTTCGGCATTTTGATTGCCGTCTTTGTAGGCACAATGATTCTTAGCTCGGCGAAAAGAAAGAAAAAGGCCGACAAAGAGGCTTAATGTACAAAGTATAGCGAAATCCCTCCTGAAACTAAGGGGGGATTTCTTTTATACCCGAGGCACAGGGCTTCAGTCAGGCGAGATAGAGCAAGAGGAGGGGAAGGGCCCTGAAATATTTTAATGATTTAACCTCTGAGGAAGTAGAAGCGATCTTCTGTACTCCACCGATGGAGTTTCATAACCGTTCACCCAAAAATATATTGGCTTATGCCATAGGAGCGGCTTTGTACATGCCGGCAACCCGCTCGGAGGTAGCGGAAGAGATCAAAAATGGAAAGCATGAAGGACTAACCACAGTCATTCTGGATTTGGAGGATGCTATAGGGGATCAGCAGGTCGGACAGGCCGAAGAATCGCTGGCACAGCAACTGCTTCAACTATTGTCCTATGTACGAACAGGGATGATGAGTGAACAGCAATTACCTTTGCTGTTTGTACGTGTGCGCTCTGTGGAGCAGCTGGAACGACTGCTGAACAGTTTGGGAGAAACCCTGGCGCTGCTCACGGGCTTTGTCCTCCCCAAGTTCTCTTCTGATAATGGACGGGCGTATTTTGCACTCATTGCTGAATATAACCGGACTATGCATACAGGGGCAGGAGACGCAAGCCGTACGCCTGTGTTGTATGGATTGCCGATTCTCGAAAGCTCTAAAATTATTTATCGGGAAACTCGTTGGAAAGAACTGCTGGCGATTAAAGAAATTTTGGATGAGGTTCAGGAATATGTGCTGAATGTACGAATTGGGGCCACCGATTTCTCCAGTCTGTATGGGCTGAGACGCAGCCCGGATATTACGATTTATGAAATTGCCGTCATTCGGGATTGCATCGCAGATATTATTAACTTGTTCGGACGCGTGGACTCGGACTATGTCGTTTCCGGTCCTGTATGGGAGTATTTCTCTCACCGAGAACGTATCTTTAAACCTCAATTAAGAGTATCGCCCTTCGAAGACGCATTTGGGAAGCCGGGACGCTACTTGCGAATGGACTTCATCTCAGATGCAGTGGACGGACTGATTCGCGAAGTCATGATGGATAAAGAGAATGGGATTATTGGCAAAACGATCATTCATCCGTCCCACATTAAGCCGGTACAGGCCATGTATGCGGTGACCCATGAAGAGTATATGGATGCACTTGAAATTGTTGAACGTAACGACGGTAGCCTAGGTGTATTCAAGAGCACCTATGCCAACAAAATGAATGAAATTAAGCCTCATTTGAATTGGGCTTATCGTATTATAAATAGATCTAAAGTATACGGGGTGTTACATGAACAACAACATTTTGTCAGTCTCTTACCCAACCACGAAAACACATCTGCTGCCAATTCTGGAGCAGTTCAGCGTTAAAATTACGGAGACTCATAACTCATTCCGTCTTCCTGTGGACAAGCTGTTTGCAATGGCGGCACGGGTCAACAAAAAGCGTTCGTTTTTGTTTGTCAGCAAGGTGCTGGGCAAGCATATTCCGGTAAATCCATACACCTCTCTGTTAAGTGGGGCGGCCCTGGCGATCCTGCTATATAAAGAGCTTGTCCCACAGTCAGGACAACAGATGGATAAGCTGATTGGAGAGGCCGTGAGAGGACTCCTTGACCCGAATTATGCAAAAGAGGCCTATCAAAAGCTGATGGATGAGCGATTGGCTTTTTCTTTTCCAGAACCGATTAAATTTGTTGGTTTTGCCGAGACGGCTACAGCACTGGGGCACAGCATGTATCGGTTGTTTGATGGCGGTGCCACGTATATTCATACGACACGCGAGGATATTCCGGGCCTTCGGCCTATTATTCGGTTTGAAGAAGAGCATTCTCATGCTGTTGATCATCGTTGTTATGCACTGAATGAGGATGCTTTTGCCGGAGATGGACCCATTGTGCTGGTAGATGATGAGATTACGACGGGAAAAACAACGCTTAATATTATACGGGATATTCAGGAACATTTTCCGCGCAAACAGTATGTGATAGCTTCGTTATTGGACTGGCGGACAGACAGCGACGAGCGAGCTTTTGCCGATCTGGAAGCAGAGCTAGATATTAGGATTACGCCTCTAAGTTTGCTCAAAGGAAAGATAGAAATACAGGGAACACCGATACTGGATCACGCAGAATATGCCGGACAGACCGGGAACGTAGAGCATGCAGCCACTAGCACCGCAGAGGTTAATAAAGATTTGTCTGGAACAATTGCCCGCTGTTTTGAAGAGGATGCTTCCGCTTTTGAGCGGATATCACATACCTCCATATCTACCGACGGATACGCCAATACAGCTCCTTATCTTAAATATACTGGCCGTTTTGGTCTACAATCCGCCGACAATCCAGCGCTGGATGCAGAAATCGCGTACACAGCTGAACGACTGAACCAACTTCGTTCAGGACAACGAACACTGGTAATGGGTACGGGGGAATTCATGTACATTCCAATGCGGATTGCAGCGGAGTTAGGCCCGAACGTATATTATCAGTCCACCACACGCAGCCCGGTGTATCCCCATAGAGAAGAAGGGTATGGCGTCGCAAGTGGCGTGACCTATCCCTCACCTGAGGACAGTGCGGTACGCAATTTTATTTATAATGTAGAGCCAGGTCAGTATGACGAAATATTCGTTTTGCTGGAAAGAGAGTCGGACCCAGAGCGAATGAAGCCCATGTTGGAGGCATTGAGCCGTCTGGGCTGTGATAAAGTGCATGTCGTTTATTTTAATGGTTTAACTAGGCAGGAGAGTAAAGGAGCGCGGATATGAAGCAAGCACTTATGGAGCAAATACAGCAGAAGAACATTCATCCGCCCGTACCGCTAGGCAGTTATCCTGCCTCGGATGTCACCTTTTTATTAAAGGATTTGAGCCGGGTTGCGTTGGAAAAAGGGACGGAGGATCGGGAAGAAGCGATACAGTCGGGTGTCCATTATTCAGAAATGCTGCCAGTGGAATATCAGCCCACAGCAGAGTATATTGGATTGTTTCACGACACGCTTGCCCAATCTGCCGAAAAGGTTGCATTAGCGGCAGCTTCTGTGGCTGAGATGATTGTGAGAAAAAGAGGCCTAAACACGGCGATTGTTTCTCTTGCCAGAGCAGGGACGCCTATTGGTATCCTGATCAAGCGTTATATTGACTGGAAATATGGCGTATCCTTGCCGCATTACAGTATTTCTATTATTCGTGGCAAAGGCATTGACCGGAATGCTATTTTGTACATTCTACAGCAGCATGGGCTGGGGATTGAACTTCAGTTTGTCGATGGCTGGACGGGGAAAGGCGCCATTCGTCAGGTGTTGATCGAGGCCTGCCGTGAGATGAATGCAGATTACGGGCTGCGCCTAAATGATGATCTGGCGGTGCTGGCCGATCCGGGCAGCTGCTCGGAGACCTTTGGTACACGAGAAGATTATTTAATCCCGAGCGCTTGTCTGAATTCAACCGTATCAGGTCTGATGAGCCGGACGGTATTACGCGATGATCTGATAGGTCCGGACGATTTTCATGGGGCTAAATTTTATGAATCCTGGC
The DNA here is from genome assembly GCF_054113385.1 of Paenibacillus sp. ALE2. Classification (NCBI taxonomy): domain Bacteria; kingdom Bacillati; phylum Bacillota; class Bacilli; order Caryophanales; family Paenibacillaceae; genus Paenibacillus; species Paenibacillus sp. ALE2. The sequence goes on along the minus strand of NZ_CM134213.1, from coordinate 434,127 downwards.
GGTCGGTGGATCAATCCAATACGTTTGTGGATACGGTGTCCGGTTATTTTCAAGCCGTGGCTAAAACGGCGGCTGCCTATGCGGAACAGATGACATTGAATCCGCCTGCCGTGACGTGGCAGGGCTTACGGGATATTGAGGCGATTCAGCAGGCATTTGGGATTCGGGATATTAATCTGGTCAAGCCGGGAGTGGGGGAGACGACTCGCGTACTGCTCCGCAGGGTGCCATGGAAAATTCTGATTGACCGTGAAGATAATCCGAATCTTCAGCATATTATGCTGCTGGCCAAGGATCGTGGAGTGCCTGTTGAGGTATTTGAAGGATTGACCTATTCCTGTTGCGGAATCATCAAACCGCTCAAGGGGGGACAGGAATGATCTACGCCAGTGACCTGGATCAGACGCTGATTTACTCCAAACGCTCGCTTGGCGTGCCGCTGGAGTCCCCTGGTCTGTTGCCTGCGGAACAGATCGATGGGGCGACGTCGGCCTTTATTTCTGCACAAGCTTTGCAATGGCTCAAGACACTACCGGCAGATGTCATGTTTATGCCTGTGACGACCCGGACCATGGAACAGTATAGACGAATCACCGTGTTTCAGACGGAGCTGGTTCCCGCATATGCCGTGACGAGTAATGGCGGAAACATCATCGTCGGAGGCGAGGTGGACCGAGAGTGGAATCGACGTATTCACGAACAAGTACGCCGCGATGGTGCTCATGCGGAAGAGGCACGCCAGGTGTTCGGACAGGTTCTTCATGAAGACTGGGTCGTAAACGAGCGTTTTTGCGATGAACTATTTTATGCTTTTGTAATTGAACGGGATCGGATGCCGCTGGAACAGGTGCTGGAGAAGGCGCGGATGATGCATGAAATGGGCTGGGAGGTATCCATTCAAGGGCGCAAAGTATATCTGGTGCCTGCGGCCGTGAATAAACAGGCAGCCGTGGCGCATATCCGTAACCTCACCAATGGGGGAGCTGTGGTTGCATCCGGTGACTCTTTACTGGACCGTTGTCTGCTGGATTATGCCGACTATGCGATTGCCCCGCGTCATGGTGAATTGTACCGGGAACAGCTGCGGGATAAGCTAGAGGTCAATTACCGATTTACGGAAGTGTCGGGGGTTTATGCAGCAAATGAAATTATGGAATATGTCTATGAGGTACACGGGAGCATGTCAGCGTCTCGTACTTCATGACTAAAATAATAGGGGACGTGGCGTTGTGAAGAAGGTCAAAGTGTATTTTAACCGCTGGTTTTCGGTGGTGTATCATTATATGAATGCTATACGCAACAATGAGGACGGTATTCCGTTCGAGATCTATGCCACACACTCTGATCCGCAGCACATGGCACTGCAGGCCAGTGATGTAGCTGAAGTAGAGCCGCGCACGAGCGGTGTGGAGTATGCACAGTTTTGTGCTGATTTTTGCAGACGCCATGAAATTGATATCTTTATTCCACGGTGGAATATGCTCGATATTAGCAAGCATCTTTATTTGTTCGACGATATTGGTACAGAAGTAATGGTGTGCCGGGATACCGAACTGCTGGAGCAATTGATGGAGAAGGATCTTTTTTATGAATCTATTCGTCAAAAGGATATTGTCACCATTCCCGATTATGCCATTGCCAGTAATGCCGAGCAGTTTAAACAGGCTTACGAGTCATTAATGGCGCTTGGGCATAAGGTGTGTTTCAAGCCATGTAATGCGGAAGGGGGGATGGGCTTTCGTATCATTGATAATGAACGTGATCCGCTGGAGGAACTGTTCGGCCATGCGCTGAATCATATTTCGTTCGCAGAAGCATATCGCGTATTGTCTTCCACAGAGACGTTTCCCAATTTGATGGTGATGGAACTGCTGGAGGGATACGAATACAGTATCGACTGCTTGGCTGACCGAAACGGAAAATTGTTAGCAGCTGTTCCGCGTAGGAAGGCAGGAGGACGATTACGGCTGCTGGAGCAGCATCCTGAGCTGTTGAAGGTGGCAGAGAAGGTCGCTGAGGCGTATCACATTCCGTACAATTATAACATTCAAGTGAAATATAACGGCGAGCAGGCCAAGTTGCTAGAGATCAATCCGCGGATGTCTGGAGGACTTCATGTATCGTGCTTGTCTGGTATCAATTTTCCTTACCTGGCGGTGAAATCGGCTTTGGGTTATGAAATCGGTTCACTACACCCGCAATACGACATTCTAGCCAGTCACATCGAGCAGCCAATCACGATACGCAAATCCTTACATTGACATAGGCAAATATTGTTTTCTACAATATGGTAAGGGTTTACGTCAGGAGGTATAAGCTATGACTTCTAAAATGTGGGGTGCCACGATTGCTGTGGTCAGCTACCTGATTGCGCTTTTACTAAGTTATTGGTTGCCGTTGTTTGTGTGTCTGGCAATCCCGATCATTTGTATCGGAGGATACAGTGCTGTCATGGCTGTTCGCCATCCTCGTCCTAATCTGACCGGTTCCGTGATTCCGGTGATGCAGGAGCAGGCTGATCAGGCACAGCAACATGAAAAGGAAACTACCGCTCTGCGAGAGTCTATCACAGGACAAGCACGTTTGCCGGATCAGGTGAGCAGTGAATTTGCTCAGGTCATGGAGTATTTGGAAGTACTGGAGGATATGGTGATCTCCGAGGGACAGAAAGATGCGCTTGATAACGAGATTGTCGAGAAGGCGCTGGCTCTATTTGCACGTTTGCAGCGGGTCATCCCGCTTTTGCATGAATTGAACAATAGTGAAGTGAATCACACGGTTCGGAGATTGATTTTGAAGGACTTGAATGGACTGATTAACCCGTTTCTTCGTCTCAGTGGCGACGCGAAACGGACCAACCGCAGGACGCTACTAAACGGATTGCGAGATGTAGATAGCAAAATATCTGTAATTGTATCCACGGTGGAGCATAAGGACCTAATGGAATTACAGAGCAAAGCAGAGCTTATTCACCAGCGGTACAGCAGCTCCGAATTGTAGGTTATTTTAATAGAATACAAAATCAGCAGCATAGCTGCTCTGAAAAACACTATTAGCCTTGGGCAACAGTTGTTTTCAGAATAGGAGGTTAGCATCATGGCGACCCCATGGGCTGAATTGAAAAAAGAAGATGAACAAAAGGTGACTGAGGAGGCTTCACAGCTGATTCAAAAGGTATCGCAAAGCGATGTTATGAGTCTGGATACCTTAATGAATGACATTGGCAAGCTGGGGGTTAAAACGCAGGAACGGGCGGGACAAACCCTTAAAATGTTGGATCGTCCGGTAAACGACCTCATGTCCGGTGATCGGGCTGAGGTTTCAAATATGATCTTAAAACTCCGGGATGAATGCGAAACGCTCCAGCAGAGTAAAGATGTAGGTTTTTTTGGCAAGCTCCTGCGTAAAAGCCCGTTGAAAAACTATATCTACAAGTATCAGTCGGTGAAGACGAACATCGAGAAAATCATTACTGCCTTGAGAGATGGCAAGGATAATCTGGAAGAGAATATCGTCAGCATGAGACAGTTGAAGAAGGCTTCCATTGAAGAAATCTACAATTTACAGACGAAAATTGCCTTTGGTAATCGCTTGAAAGAGCTGTTCGAAACCGAGATTGCCAAGCCGGAAAATGAAAATCGTAAGCCTCATCTGGAGCGGGGATTGCGCAAAGTGGTTACTCGCACACAGTCGATGACTGAAATGATTTTGTTATACAATCAGGCGATTGCAGCAACGGATATTATTAATGATAACAATGATAAACTGATTGATTCTGTTAATAATGCGATTGATAAAACATCGAATCTGATCACCGTATCGGCTATGATCGCGATGGCACTGGCGGACCAAGATAAAATTATTTCAGCCGTTGATGCGACTAACCGTACGATTGAGGATCAATTCAAGGAAAATGCGAAGCTTCTCAAAACGACGACCGAGAGAACTACGGATTTGCTTAGCAAGCCTTCTATGTCATTGGAGGCTGTGAATCAGGCGATTGGTGATTTGGTATCTGCTTTGGATCTGTCTGAAAAATCGAACCGTCGAATTATTGAAAGTTGCCACGATTATACAAGTAAAATGACAGCAATCAATGCCAATCTTAGCCAGCGTTTGGGCATCGAAGGGAAAGAACAATCCAAACCACTGAAGGATAACCATTCTTCTGAGGGACTAAGTTCGTTTTTGAACTGATAACTAATATTCAATAACACAATAATCTATGAAAAAAGACGCCAGGGTGATTCCAAAAGGCGTCTTTCTTTGGTTTGGCAGCGGAGCATAAAGGACATGATGAACATATATAGCATTCTCGTGCATAAACTCTTACAAAAGTGAAATGACAAAGGAGAGAATGAGCGTATGATGTCCTTTATTTTGGGGTGTGTGATTGTCTTTTTACTCGTGGCTGCCAGTAGCGAAAAAGCAGACTCTATTGTGGAGTTAAATGAAACTGTGAAATAAAATTTTTTATTGAAAATCATGCATTTTCTGATAGGATAGAGTTAAATATTGGAATCCCAAAGGAGAATGCATGCTGGAATTTTCATTTGAAATCATCGATGAATCGAAAATCAACATTGTATATCAGTATGGGAGCAGCAGCTTCAATTTTAATTTATTTTTTAACTACGGTGTGTGGACGCTACATCCCTTTGATGGGATTCTGCTGCAAAACAAGGAAATGTGCCGTCTGATCGTTACGGATTTGTTTAAGAATAAAGATTTTCATGTCATGCTGGCACGTGAAAATATTTTATTGTCAACCCTGCGTACCTCTATTGATCTCAATCCCGAAACTCGGGGAGAGCGATATCAGGAACAGGATTTTGATGAGCTGTCTGAATTTTCTGAGACACACAGCTTTGAAGATGTGCTGCAAATCGAACAGGATTCCATCCGCGAGCGTATGGATTTTTTCCAAAACATTATCCAAAGGATGTATATGGAAGGATTCGGTCCGGAAGACAATGATTTTAACAAGGTGCAAGCGATTCTCCGCATTTATAAGGCTGCACATGACCAACTCGGAGAATTGAGCGACTTTCCTCTAAGTGGCGACGAGCGACGACGCAGATGGTAGATTAAATGGACTAGTGAAAACAGCATAGAGGAGCGTGGGGAACATGAGCGGTATTTCTTTACTTAAAAAGAATGCTCAATTGGTACTGACTAAAAAGAATCTAACGAATGTGACCGCGAGAGTTGGATTAGTGCTCGATATTTCAGGATCTATGAGAAGTTTGTACAAAAATGGGATCGTTCAAAAAGTGTTGGAGCGAATTGTTGCTGTAGCGAGTTCTTTGGATGATGATGGTGTACTGGATGTGTGGGTCTATGATCACCGTTTTTCACGGTTGCCATCCGTTACCGAAAATGACGTTGACAACTATGTGGAAAAACATATTTTGTCCAATGATTATTTACCCAAGTTTGGTCGAAATGATGAGCCTCCAGTGATGCGCGATGTCATCACCAAGTACACCAAGGAAGAACCCTCTTCCGATCCGGCTTTTGTTATTTTTATTAATGATGGCGGTGTGAAGCGTGGTAAAGGAGACAATATTGACAACGCGGTCATTGATTCATCAGGAGAGCCAATTTTCTGGCAATTTATCGGTGTGGGTGAATCTGATTTTGGTGTGTTAAAGAAGCTCGACAACATAGAAGGTCGTGTGGTAGATAATGCCAATTTCTTTCAAATACAAGATATCGAATCTATGGAAGACAATCAATTGTACGAATTATTGCTTAACGAGTTCCCGTCATGGCTGCAAGAAGCGAAGGAAAAGCATATTTATTAAAATAAAAAAGAGAGAGTCCCATGAATAAAATCCACGGAACTCTCTCTTTTTTTGTAGATCAGTTACAAAGCGGCAGGACAAGTGATTTACTCTTGGTCTAATTCACTCCTACACCTACTCTAAAACATGTAGAAGCTCTATTGGCGGTTGCCAGCGGAGCGGGCAGAATTGTTCTGGAGAAGCGAAGCGTTCGCTTTTGTCCCCGGATTTTAACCTTTACAGGTTCTATTTAATAGAAATCCGGGGGCGGTGGCGATCGGAAGAACAATCTGCACGCGCAGTGCCCACTAACCGCCAATCGCAAGAAAGCTTCTCATACCACCTAACTCATCCCCATTAATACTATCGAGCAAAATATAAGTCCCGCTCCGCACCCCGAAGTATATACCTTGAGGTGGCGGAACATGGATGTTTTCCAGGCTGACAGAGATTCATCGGAACGCAAACGTTCATTTTCCTCCTGCAATGCCTTGGATTGACGAATGAACAACTGCCCGATGTCGGCAAATCCCCGCAGAAAGAGGGTGAGAAAGCCACTTTGCAGGACATGGAAGATTGCACCGATTACCAAGCCTAGCAATCCTAACAGAAATAGTAGATTTGCAGTAGCCAGGTTTTCACGACCGTACACGAGATGGGGGGCGGCGTATAGAAATCCTAAGGTACCGATAATCAGGGCAGTGATCCCAAAACGTAAAATCATTATTTTACGACCCGTTTTGCAAAACGGAGATCTGGATTCGAACGAGCATCGAATACGATGCCTTGAATTTTAGGACTAATTAATGCAGTGTCCGCAGAGAACTGGATCGGTATAATCGGCAAATCTTCCATCAATACATCTTCCGCCTGGTGAAGCTGTTCAAAGCGTTTAGCCGGATCAAGCTCAAAGGTTGAGGATTCGATCAGTTTGTCATACTCCGGGTTGCTCCAGTTGGTAAAGTTGTTCGAATTTTTGGAAGTATAGTGTCCCAATACACCAAGCGGATCAAGGAAGTTTCCTTCCCAACCCATACGGGCAATCTGGAAGTTCTTTTGTTTAAAGGTATCAATGTATGTTTTCCATTCCTGATTCTCCAGCGTCACTTCAACGCCCAGATTCGTTTTCAGCATTTCCTGAATAGCTTCAGCTACTTTTTTATGCTTGTCCGACGTGTTGTACTTGAAGGTGATCGGAGGCAGCTTGGTCAAACCTTCTTCTTTCAGTCCTTCAGCCAGCAATTGTTTTGCTTTTGTTGCATCAAACTCATAGTATTTTTTCGGCGCTTCATCACGGAAGTCCTTACCAGATGGTGTTGTTGTTCCGTATGGAACATAACCGTATGCCGGAGTTTCGCCACCTTTGGTTACGTTGGTAGCCAGTGCTTCACGGTCAATGGCGTAGGCAATGGCCTGTCTGATTTTTTTATTGTCAAACGGCTTTTGTTTTACGTTGAAAGAATATGTGTACACACTGAAAGATGGGTGCGACAGGAATTCCTTGCTGCTCTTTTCCTGATCCAATGTATCCACTGGAAGGCTCAGGATCAGATCCAAATCACCTGTTTTGTACATTTGATAATAGGTTGTGGAGTCCTGAACCATTTTAAAGTTAATTGTTGCCATTGTAATAGCATCTTTGTTCCAGTATTGATCGTTTTTCGTCAGCGTAATTTGCTCATTATGCTTCCATTCCTTGGCTACATAAGCGCCATTGCCAACAATCGTGTTAGCTTCTGCTGCCCATTTGTCGCTTTTCTCCACAACAGCTTGGTTCACAGGTAAATAGGCGTGACCGACAGCAATCGTAGGGAAGAAGCTCAGCGGTGATTTTAGCTCAACGACAAGCGTTTTATCATCTTTAGCTGTAACACCTACATCTTCAATTTTACCTTTGCCTGTGTTGTACGCTTCGGCACCTTTGATGTAGTAGAGGGCAGAAGGATCATAAGCAGCCGTTTTCGGATTCAGTACCCGTTTCCAGGAGTATTCAAAATCCTTAGCTGTCAGCGGGTCACCATTCGACCATTTTGCGCCGTCACGAATGGTAAAGGTGTATGTTTTGCCGTCAGGAGACACATCTACTTTGCTGGCAGCGCCTTCTACGATTTTACCGGCTTTGTCGTATGTATACAGTCCTTCGTACAAGTTATCAATGACAAAATAGGACGTTGTATCTGATGCGAAAGCAGGGTCAAGTGTGTAAGGCTCGCCACCAGCCAGATTGGCTGTAATTTCTTGCGGGACATCTGCTTGAGACGCAGCGGACGAGTCATTGCTTGCTGTCTTGTCCGCATTGCCAGAGCATCCTGCCAAAGCCGTTACGGCCAAAAGTAAGATGATTGTCATCCAATGCATTTTTTTCATCATGGTTTTCCTCCATTATTATGGTTAGTTATTTGAACGTTGTGTATAAATCCCAAAACGATTTCAAATCAGCAATATTATAGAGAGCGAAACGATCAGACGGGATTTATTCATCCTCCTTTCCGGCAGGTATGCCGCGTGTGCGCATTTCCATAAAGGAACTGCCGTTTTTTCTACAGTTAGGCAAGAAGCTGCGGATCATGATGACACCCCTCCTTGTCCAATTTAAATATTTGCGTTGTTAATGCTGTGAACGCGGATCAAGTGCATCCTGAAGCCCGTCTCCAAGGGTGTTGAACGCCAGCATGGTGAGCGATATCATCAGACCGGGGAAGAATAGGCGCCACCATTGACCGCTTAAAATAACGCCGAGCGAATCGTTAGCCATCGTTCCCCAGCTGGCCGAAGGAGACTGAATTCCCAGACCGAGAAAGCTCAGGAACGATTCGGCAAAGATAGCTGACGGAATAGTGAACGTCAGGTTCACGATAATGATAGCCGCTGCATTCGGCAGCAGATGCCTGAAAATGATGCGTGAATGAGATGTCCCCAAGCTGCGGGCGGCCAGTACGTATTCCTGCTGCTTGAGCTGTAGGATTTGCCCACGTACTACCCTCGCCATGCCGACCCATCCCGTAATAGATAAAGCAATAATCATCGTGAGCAGGCCGGGCTTCATAATGACGAGCAGCAGAATGATGACCAGCAGATAAGGAATGCTGTACAAAATCTCAATAATTCGCATCAGGACATTGTCGATTCGGTCGCCCATTTTACCATGGCCTGCACAATAACCAGCTACACAGCCGACGAGAATGCCAAGTACCAAATCAATGGCAGCAGCAGCAAAACCGATCATGAGTGAAATTCTAGCCCCGGCCCATGTTCGTGCCCATACGTCCCTGCCCAGATCATCCGTGCCAAACCAATGCTCTTTCGAAGGAGAAAGATTTGTCTTCAAAAGGGACTGGTCACTGGGAGCATAAGGAACCATGGAAGGTCCGACAATCGCCAGCACAATAATAATGATAAGTAGGGAAAGCCCCAACAGAGCAAGCTTGTTGTTAAAAAGTCTGCGAAGCCGATCCCGCCATGGTGACTCTTGGGGTCTGGTCAACGTGGGGGTGGGCATCTGACTGCGGTCTACAAGACTAAAAAGGCTGTCCTTTTCGACAGTAGGTGCTGCTTTCATGTTAATCTCCTTTGCTGACTAATTTGATTCGCGGATCGACAAGGCGATAGGAAATATCAATTAAAAATAAGGTGACGACCAGAATGGCACTGTAGAAAATGGTCGTCCCCATAATGACTGGATAATCCCGGTTAAAGATACTGTCTACAAAATATTTACCGATGCCGGGAATGGCGAATATTTTTTCGACGACAAAGGTACCTGTAATCACGGAAGCGAATAGCGGTCCGATAAAGGACAGCACCGGAATCATTGCATTACGTAGTCCGTGACGAATGACTACTGCCCAAGAGGACAACCCTTTCGCTTTGGCGGTGCGTATGTATTCCTCATGCATGACCTCCAGCATACTTGTCCGCATAAAACGGGCGATAACAGCAAGAGGGGAAACAGCGAGAGCTAGCGATGGAAGCACCGTATGCTGCCAGGTTCCCCATGAGGCGACCGGAAGCAAATGCCATTTGACGGCAACATACTTGATTAACAGTGGTGCCAATATGAAGCTGGGTACGGAAATACCTACAATGGCGATAAACATCGAAATATAATCCAGTGGTCGATTATGGTGTAAAGCAGCCAATGTTCCAAGTGAAATGCCAGCTATAATCGCAACCACGATGGATTGAATACCCAGCAGTGCAGAAGGTGGAAAGCCTCTGGCGATAAGCATATTTACGTCAGTCGTTTTCGATTGAATAGACGGCCCCATATCCAGCACGAGCAGATTTTTGAGATACAACACATACTGCACCGCGAGCGGCTTGTCCAGATTGTACCTAGCACGCATGTTTTGCAATACGGCCTCCGGAATCGTCTTGGAATCGTTCGAGAACGGATCTCCCGGAATGATGTGCATGATAATAAACGTTAAAGTGACGATAATCCATAACGTAATGAGCATCGTGAAAAGACGTTTTAAAATGTACATGGGACTTTATTTCTCCTGTCTATCAAGCTGATTTACATTCTATTGCTGCTGAATCTTCGAAATTAATAAAAGTATATAAGAATACTAGGAAATGATAAAACGGATAAGGTAACATGTCAAGGTAAGGTTTTACATTATAGAACACAGGTCAAATTTCCGTCACAAGTTTTCCATGTTTATAAGGTTAAGATTCCGCTGATTCCTCTCGACGAGTATCCTGCGGTATGTTATGATGATACTCTGATAACGTGTTAACGAACTAAAGCGTTTGCCGCCTGTTTTTGAATACGGGGGTCACCATTGTTGGAGGGGAATAAGATGAGAAAAGCAGCCATGTTTACGATGATGATTGGGTTGATTATGATCGTGTTGGCCGGATGTTCCGGCGCTAAGGATAACAGCAAGTTGATTATTGGAATTGATGATAAATTCGCGCCGATGGGCTTTAGAGATGAAAATAATGAGCTGACCGGTTTTGATATTGATTATGCGAAGGCGGCAGGGGAACAAATGGGCAAGCAAGTGGAATTCCAGCCGATTGACTGGTCTGCCAAAGAATCCGAGCTGAACAGTGGACGTATTGATCTCATTTGGAATGGATACACCATTACAGATGAGCGTAAGGAAAAGGTGCTGTTCACGAAGCCATATTTGAAAAATAGTCAGGTGATTGTCGTTCCGGCCACTTCCAGTCTTTCCAAGCTGGCTGATCTGGCGGGCAAAACGGTGGGACTCCAAACGCTATCCTCAGCAGCCGATGCATTGGATGCGAATCCGATTAAAAGTAAATTGAAGTCAGTGTCCGAGTACCCGGACAACGTTCTCGCTTTGACAGACTTGAAAACTGGTCGCCTGGATGCAGTTGTCATTGATGAGGTTGTTGCCAAGTATTATATGTCCAAGGAACAAGGGACGTATAAGCTGCTTGATGAATCACTGGCCCCTGAGGAATACGGCATCGGCGTGAAAAAAGGGAATGAAGAGCTGTTGACGCAGCTACAATCTGCTTTGGATGAGCTACACAAGAACGGAAAAGCAGCTGAGATTTCAAAAAAATGGTTCGGTGAAGATAAAGTATTAAATTAATACGTAATGTAATGAACTAAGGGTTTAGGAGTCGAAGGTTATGAGTATGGAATATATTTTACGAATTATGAAGCCTATGCTTGAAGGGGCACAGATGACGGTTATTTTATTTTTCATTACGCTCATCTTGTCTATTCCGCTGGGATTTATCGTTACGCTGCTGGCTAAAAGTCGGTTTAAGCCTATTGCCTGGCTGATGCACACGTACATTTATGTTATAAGAGGCACGCCGCTTCTGCTGCAATTATTGTTCTTTTGTTTTGGTTTGCCGATGTTACCTGTCATTGGGGAGTACCTGGTACTGGACCGGACAACGGCTGCGGTACTGGCGTTTGTACTGAATTATGCGGCTTATTTTGCAGAAATTTTTAGAGGCGGGATGTTGTCGATTGATAGAGGGCAATACGAAGCTTCGCAAGTGCTGGGCTTAAGCAAGTCGCAAACGCTGATTAGAGTCATTGTGCCGCAAATGGTACGGATTGCTTTGCCTGCGGTAACCAATGAGGCGACGACCCTGGTGAAGGATACAGCTCTGCTGTATGCGGTAGCGGTACCGGAACTTCTGCATTTTGCTAATACAGCTGTAAACCGCGATTTTACGATTGTGCCTTATGTTGTAGCGGCCGTTATTTATTTGTTGATGGCTTTGGTGCTTACCATATTCTTCAGAGCGCTGGAAAAACGCTTTAAATTTGAGTAAAAGGAATGTCGGATATGAACACAAACGCAATAGAAGTAACCGATTTGAAAAAATCGTTCGGCCAACTCGACGTTCTGAAAAGAGTGAGCTTTAACGTGAAGTCGGGCGAGGTTGTAGCTGTCATCGGTCCTTCAGGCTCAGGGAAAAGTACCATGCTCCGTAGTTTGGTACACCTGGAAGATGTGACGGGTGGGACGATTCGTATCCATGATAAAGCCCTGGTGGAAAATGGTCACTATGCTCCGGCAGGCGACATTAGGAGCATTACTACCGGAATGGGCATGGTGTTTCAGCATTTTAATCTGTTCCCTCATTTGACGGTGCAGGATAATCTGGAACTGGCTCCAAAGCTGGTGAAAAAGGTGAGCAAGGCTGAGCTGCGACGCCAGAGCGCCGAGTTGCTGGCTAAAGTCGGCTTGGCGGATAAAGCGGATGCGTATCCGTCCCGATTATCGGGGGGACAGAAGCAGCGTGTAGCGATTGCCCGGGCAATGATGATGAACCCTGATATTTTGCTGTTTGACGAGCCAACCTCGGCCCTTGATCCCGAGCTGACAGGCGAGGTGCTGCGAGTGATCAAAAAGCTGGCTGAGGAGCACATGACGATGGTCATCGTGACGCACGAAATGAATTTCGCGAGGGATGTGGCGGATCGCGTCATTTTTATGGACAACGGAGAAATTGCGGAATCTGGTACACCAGAGCAGATTTTTGGCAATCCGCAGCTGGAACGGACGAAGGTGTTTTTGAATCGGGTGGAGGCTTAAAAATATAGTTCTTTCCAGGGGAGGCGCTGCGCGTGCAGATTGTTCTTCCGATCGCTGTTGCAACGGGATTTTTTCATTAATATGACACCTGGTAAGGTTAAAACCCCGTTGCAAAGGCGAACGCTCCGCTTCTTCAGAACAATTCTGCCCGCTCCGCTCACCAACCACCTGGTATGTAATATGTTTTTAAGCAGGAAGTGTGAGTAGGAATAAGAGAAAGGGAGATGGCAAAGCGCCATCTCCCTTTTTTGTAGTTGCAGGGCGTACTGCAAACTGGGCTTGTTTAAGCTGATAAAGCACTCTTTTCTCAATCATTTTCCTTATCGTTTATGACCAGCAGCTCATTCTTTCTCACTGCTGAATACTTCAATCATCGTTAATGCCCCCGTCCGATAACCGTGGATGAACGCTGCTGCGGAGTGCAGGGAAGTTGACTCGCTTAATAAATCAAACATGACTTCAATTTGCTCAAAATCGACTGCTGGTAACTCATTTTTTAACATTTCCATAAGGTCGCTAATTTTTTGATTCACTTTTTGAGATTCAGGGTCGGTTGACTTTACTTGTTCACTGGGACGCCATTTTCCATAATACATATCCTCCAAAATCATCTTCATCATGCCTCCTATGAATACTGATTATTTATTAAGTTGAGCTTAAGATGTACATACAGCGCCACTACGCGGTCGGATGTGCTTCCCATCACTGTTGTGCCCGGATTTCTTAATCAAGCTAAGAAGGTTGAAACCCGAGCACAAAGGCGAACGCTATCGCTTGTACAGCACCATTCCACCCACTTCGTTTTTATTCAACTTGTTGTACTCTTCAAATAAACTTTATGCGAAAAACGCATAAAAATCAATATGCAGTTTTCGCATGAAGTAAACTTTGCTTGGGTGATGAGCAATGTATAAGAGAATTCGCGATTTACGTGAGGACAAAGACTTAACACAACAGAGCATGGCAGACTTTTTACATATCTCACAAACGACCTACTCTCGATATGAAAATGGGACCTTGGACGTTCCAAGTGTTGTCTTAATCAAATTGGCGGATTTCCACAAGGTGAGTATCGATTTTATTCTTGGTCAGACAGATAATCCTGAACGTTATGCAGGAAAAAAAGAATAGCATGCAAAATAAAGCTCTATGATGATCACAGAGCCTTATTTCAATATTCTCTTATATGCTTTGGTGAGGAATAATAAATTTAATAAAACGAATCCTTATGGATACTGATAGCTTATATAAGTTGAAGACAAGTGATTTTAATGCGAAAAATGCATAAAAATCAATATGCAGTTCTCGCATGTCGTAAACTTTGCTTGGGTGATGAGCAATGTATAAGAGAATTCGCGATTTACGTGAGGACAAAGACTTAACACAACAGAGTATGGCCGACTTCTTACAAATCTCACAAACAACGTATTCCCGATATGAAAATGGGAATCTGGACGTCCCAAGTGTTGTCTTGATCAAATTGGCGGATTTCCACAAGGTGAGTATCGACTTTATTCTTGGTCAGACAGATAATCCTAAACGTTACAGGTAAAAAGGTATTACATGCACAATAAAGCTCCCGTGATGATTCACAGGGGCTTTGTCGATTGCGGATCTAACGGTATAATGTAGCCCATTCACATAAAATTCTCTCTTTTTGCAGTTGCAGGGTATACCAATAGATCTAATATCGGCTACTTCATTTCTTAATTCATGAATTCATTTCTAAATTTGCGGAATTCTTTAGGTGTTTTATTATAATGTTTTTTAAACGACTGAATGAAGTGATTTACGTGATTGAAGCCCGCTCTGTGGGCTATTTCAGTGATGGTATATTGGGTTGAGGTTAGTAATTCACTGCTTTTCTTGATGCGGTATTTAATCAAGTAGTCGTAAGGTGTCATATGAATGGTCCTCTTAAAACTACGAGTGCACTCTGAAACACTTAAATGTGCTACAGCAGCAATTTCTTGCAGGGTTATGTTGTTGGAGTAGTTTTGATGAATAAAGCTAAGCATCAGTTGAAGTCTTTCCTGTTGCAGCTTCATGTATTTAGGTGCTTCCTCAGAAGAAAGCGAAATATTAGATATTAAGATGAACCATAATTGTGCTGTTTTGATGGCTACTTCATATTCCCACCCCCAACTTTTTTTCATATCAAACTTCTGTTTCATATCCCACAGCATTTGTAGTATTTGAATTTGCCATTCAGCATCTCCTTTAATTACAAGTGACAGTAAGGAAGAGTTTGTATAAGGCAGTACATAATTTTTTTCCATCGCACTATCTGCATAAAAGGCAAGCAGCTTCTCCGGAAAATTAAAGCTGACATATTGACCGTGATGTGAAAGCTGTGTAGATACGTGAAGAACACCCTTATTAATTAAAATGGCTTGACCTGTGTCTAATTCATGATCAATCCCGTTCACTTGTATCACTAGCTTTCCCCTTGTAACCAAAGTGATCTGTAGTTCTTCATGCCAATGTAGATCGTTAAATCCTCTACCTTTAGGAATACTTTCATGAACCGAATGGGTGTACATGATGTATGGAAATGAAACATCGGGATAGAGAATGGTCTCGTGCAGTTGTTTTTCCATTGAAGAAAGATTCCTTTCTTATGACGATATTCCTATATAAATGAAAGATATACTTACACAAAATAAATAAAAGCGGTGATATTATTATACTCAGTTCAGTTTATTATTCAATTTTTCTGTGCACAGAGAATTGGTCAAACACATCTGAGAGGATCATTATGAAAATAAATAAAACGTCTCTACCCTTACATCCATATTTATTGCTGTTCATCAGTATTTTGTCGGTTTCCATCTCTTCCATCATGATAAAATCCTCAGATACTCCAACCTCCGTGGCTGGAATGTATAGATTGTATATGTCAGTCATAATAATGCTTCCTTTTGTACCCTGGAAAATGCTCCGTACCTCAGATATGACCAAAAAAGATTGGGGTACCGTTTTCTTGGCTGGTCTTTTTCTCGGGTTACATTTCTTATTCTGGATGGAATCTTTGGTATATACCTCAGTTGCGAGCTCCATGGTCATCTTATCCTTGCAGCCTTTATTCGTAATGATTGGTTCATACTTTATGTTCAGAGAACGAGTAAACCTATTCACTATTTTTTGCTTGATCGCTGCTCTTATCGGTTCAATCATTATAGCTTGGGGAGACATAGGGACTTCGAAAGGGGCATTAATCGGAGATGGGTTATCCCTATTAGGAACAATCTTGGTTTCGGCTTATATGATAGCAGGACAGAAGGTAAGCCACAAAATAAGTGCAAATTTTTATAGTGTGATTGTCTTTTTTCTTGGCGGCAGTGTCCTGCTAGTCTACAATTTGGTGAATCATTATTCCTTGATCGAATATGACTCGTCGGATTGGACGTATTTCTTATTACTTGCAGTAATTCCAACTATTTTTGGTCAATATATTTTTAATCTGCTGTTGAAGTCAATGGGGGCAACTACGGTGTCAGTGGGTATTATTGGAGAGCCTGTTCTCGCCATCCTTCTCGCCTACTTATTCTTGGGAGAAATCATGTCTGC
Source organism: Paenibacillus sp. ALE2 (assembly GCF_054113385.1). NCBI lineage: Bacteria > Bacillati > Bacillota > Bacilli > Caryophanales > Paenibacillaceae > Paenibacillus > Paenibacillus sp. ALE2. The sequence goes on along the minus strand of NZ_CM134213.1, from coordinate 417,731 downwards.
ATTTCAATTCATAGGTGGAATCATGACTTTGTTTGGTATGGGGATGTATTTTTGGGCAAAATCGCTAAAGTTTGCGGTTGTAAAATATTAAAATTGTCTGTGGTTTATCGTGAAATTTAAGAAAATAATGGATGAGGAGAATACTTACATGGCAACGATTGATGATTTTTTGAAACTCGATGTTCGGGTTGGAACCATAATTAACGCTGAGTTTTTTGCAGAAGCCAAAGTACCTGCTATTAAACTTGAAATCGATTTTGGACAAGATATTGGAATGAAAAAATCGAGTGCACAAATTACAAAAAGATATGTGGCGGAAGAGATTATAGGAGAACAAATCATAGCTGTAGTCAACTTTCCTCCTCGGCGGATAGCAGGCTTTAATTCAGAGGTATTAGTCCTTGGAGGTATTCCCGAGAGTGGGGACGTGGTTTTATTGAAACCAGATATTAAACTACCTGATGGAACGCCTATTGGATGACAAATCGTTCCTTTTTCATCTGTATCCTTTTCATAAAAGAAGGTAATTGGTTGCAAGTATAGAATTATTACCTTAGAAAACTACTAAATTTTGGAGGCTGGTAGCATGTCTGTAGTAGCTCAATATCTTCAGGAATGGCTAAGGCACAGATTGGTGTTGCAAGAATTGGTTGAAGTGATACCTGATGAACATATTGACTTTAAACCCTGGGACAATGCGATGCCTATGGGTTCCCTAATCGTTCATATAGCCAGTTCTATGAAAATGTTCGTGGATACCGTAAAAAATGGTACCTTCACTCCACCGACAAAAATAGATCAATATCACACAATAGCCGATGTACGCAACATCGTCGATCAATTGACGGAGGAAACAATCCGAGAATTGAAGGAATTAAATGCTCAACAGCTAGAAAAGGAGATTGAATTTAGGAACTTTCTCGGCACTGGGAGCTTCTGGCTATCCATGGCGAAAGACCATGAGATTCACCATAAAGGTCAATTATTTACGTATGTACGAATGGTTGGAGTAGAAAATGTGCCTTTTATGATTAAGCAACCACCTCAAAATAATAATTAACGTTCGATGTATTATCTAACGAGCTCAACACCTCAAACAGTAGATTCATAAATATAATGAAACGGCAGCCATAAAAACGGCTGCCGTTTTCTCCATTAAGGAGCAGCTTTATCCTAATGCCTCTCCATAAGCTTAGCTTACTCTGAGAGCGGGATATCTTCTTTTGATTGGTTATTTGAAGAAGGTTTTTTATTGAATGCCAATAACAATATCAGTCCGATGATACATATTACACCTACCCATTGAAAAAAACCAAAAGGCTCTTTTAACCAAAACACAGTTGTTAGAACAGCAGCTAGAGGTTCCAGACTACTTAGAAAGCTTGTTTCTTTTGGTGAAAGACTCTGTAAGCTTTCTATATAGAACCAAAATGCGATCATTGTGCCGAATATGATCACGAACGCTAGATATAAAATGGTTTCTAGTGACAAGCTTTGAAAGTCTATCTGCCAAGGTGGATGAATCAAGCTTAATCCAAAACCGCCGATAACCATCGCCCAACCCACAATAACTAGGGAATCGTATTGCTTTAGAAGAGGTATTGCGTATAGGGTATAAAAAGCTAGGGCTATTGCTGATAAGATCCCCCAAACGATTGCGATCGTCGGAACGGATAGCTGAGAAATGGAGCCGTTTGTTAACAAGAAGAAACAACCCACTAAAGCCAGCAAAATCGCTGATAAATCCTTTCGTGTGAAGACAGTGTGCTTTCGCAGAATTAAATAAATGATAATCATTATAGGCGCTAAATACTGCAATAGTGTCGCAACAGCAGCATTACCTCGTTGGATCGATGCCATATACGTATATTGAACTGACAGCATACCAACCAAACCGTAGACAACGAGTTGGAAAGCAGTCCTTCTATTTTTCCACACACCCCATATTTGTGTACGGTCTTTTATTAAAAATTGAAGGGCCAAGAGTAAAACACCAGCAATGAGCAAACGTGTTGTTACAAGCCAATTTACATCGATTTGTTGAAAAAGTTTTTTTGCAACGGTCCCACTGATCCCCCAAAATATAGCTCCTGTGATAACAAGAAATAATCCTGTTTTTCTAGCTGATTTATCCATGAATGCTCTCCACCTTGAAATATAATAATAGTGTTATAATAGGTGAAAAAAATTTTAAATTATACCTGAATTTGATGTTAAAATATAAATATATTGAGGTCGTGATGATTTGCAAATAAAAGATTTCATAATTGGCCAAAACCTAAAAGAACTAACCGAGCATCGGACGGTCGTACTACCGGTTGCATGTTATGAAACAACGATTAACCAAAATATACATGGATATATACCACTGCATTGGCATGATGAAATTCAATTTGTTCTGGTTGTAAAAGGGGAGGCGATCTTCCAAATAAATGAGGATAAACGAATCGTACGACAAGGTGATGGGTTATTTATAAATAGTGGCTGCCTACATATGGCGGAAGATCAGAATCAATCGGGTTGCGTCTATGTCTGTTTAAATGTTTCTCCTCATTTCATTTTATCCCAAGAGCTTTACACACCCTATGTAGCCCCTTATATTCAAGCGACTAATTTACCTTATGTACATATAAATTCGGACGAGCTTTGGGGGAAAAACATCGTAGATGCCATGTTGAAGATTAATCAATGTATTCAACAAAAATCTCCATACTATGAAATCGATATTACGATGTATTTAACATTAATTTGGAAAAACCTAGTCATGAATGGCTTTCCATTAGAATACGACCAGGTGGAAATGGTAAAGAGTCAGCGGATCAAACAAATGCTAAATTGGATCTATATACATTATTCTGAAAAAGTCACATTAGATGATATTGCAAAAGCTGGTCAATTGAGTCGTTCGGAGTGTTGCCGATATTTCAAACGAATTTTAAAGGTAACTCCGTTGAATTATGTAATGGATTATCGGATTCAAAAAAGCTTAGTCTTATTGCAACAAGCAGAATCTAACGTTACAGAAGTTGCCTATAAGGTTGGATTTAACAGTACCAGCTATTTTATAGAAAGATTCAGAAAAGCGATGAACATGACACCATTAGCCTACAAAAAATTAAAAATGGATGATTGATATTCAGGGCTTTTTTATCTACCACGCTAAGTAGCGGCGGAATCTAAAAAGACAGGATCGGTTAATGTCCTTATCCTGCCTTCTTGCATGTTATATGTTTTCTACTGTACTAAATGATCCAGCTCTGGCTGCAATCTGTTCCGCAGCACATACAGCATAATAGCTCCAACAAGGAACGCGACGGCATCCGCAATGACGAGCGACCAGACCACCCCGTGGAAGCCACTCATTCGATTGGCAATGTATAGCACGGGGATCAGAGTAATTCCCTGTATGATGGACATAATAAACGCAGCGGTTCCCTGCGCCGTTGCTTGGAAAATCCCCGTAAACAACGTGGTCATCCCCGTAATGAACAAGGATAAGAAGGTCACATGCAGAATGTAGCTACCCATTACAATTAATTGCGGGTCATTGGTAAATAAACCAATTAAATGGTCGGAAATCAGATAGACGATGATGCCAAACACGACTGCCAAGGCCAAAATCGCTTTGATTGTAAATCCAATGGTTTGTTTCATTCGTAATTTATTCGCTGTAAAACTAAAGGCAATCAATGGTACAACACCCTCGCATAAGCCCATCAAAATAAACTCAGGAAATTGTAATAAACGGGAGGAAATTCCGTAAGCCGCTATGGCCTGATCCCCATACTCGACAAGAAAATGGTTAAAGACGAGTGACATTGCACCCATAAAGAGACTCATAATAAACACGGGAACTCCGATTTTGAATACATTGCTCAGAATATCCTTGGTAGCCTTGAACCATTTTATGGAGATGGTTAAAAATTGACTCTTATATCCCATATGGAAGGCGTAGAATATACTCGCAACCACATTAGAAATAACCGTAGCTGACGCAACGCCGATCACGCCCCAATGGAAAACGAAGATGACCAGCGCATCGAGAATAATATTCACGACAACACTGAGTATCATACCGATCATCGACGTAATTGCAGCACCCTCCGAGCGCACGATATTCTCCAGTGTGAAGAATAATACGACGAATGGCGAACCTATAAGCATAATCGTGACATAGTCCTTCGTGAAGCCGAAGGAGTCAGGTGTCGCCCCCAGACCCTGAACGAGTGAATCGATCAACGGGAGACCAAGGGCCATCAAGATAAGACCGAGAACTAAACTGCTGTAAAAGGCGAATGAAGACACATTCTTTACATCAGCATACTTTTTCTCTCCCAGCAATCGGGAGATAAATGCACCGCTGCCGATGCCAACCAGGTTTCCTATCGCCATAATGGCCGCGAATAACGGCAAGGTTAGTGCGAGTGCGGTTAACATGGCGGTATTGTGGAGAGTGCCAAGGAAATAGGCATTTAAGATGGAATAGATGACACTCATTGACGTACCTAGCATCATCGGTACAGCGAAGTGAGCTACGGCTTTAGCGATCGGTGCTTTTTCAAAGTAATGGAGGTTTTTTGCATCCATACGAGTCACTGCTTTCTTTATTTATTTGGCCTAATCTAACACCGTTAGATTGAACCTTACAGTGTTAGATGTTATCATGAATTAATAAATCTGTAAAGAATAAACTTACACTGTTAGATTAAAGGGCGGATAACCGATGAAAAAGCAGCAACCTCAGATTTCGGAAGATAAGATCTTAGAAGCTTCGTGGGAGCTTCTAGGGGAGGATGGTATCGAGAAATTCAGCTTGAGACGATTGGCCGATCGGCTGGGGATTCAGGCTCCCTCTCTATATTGGTACTTCAAAAGCAAGCAGAATCTCTATCAGCGTCTGGCCAACCAGGTATCGAAAACGATTCTGGAGGAGTTTCATTCCGAGGGGGACTGGAAGGAGCAACTGAGGGAGCTGGCGGTAACGATGCGGAGTGTACTGTATCGGTACCCCTGCTCCACGCAGCTCATGATGATGACGCTGCCCCACGAACCGGACATCATTCGGTTCACCAACCGTATGCTGCTTTGCGTGGAGTCTGCGCCGCTTGAGCAAGAGCAGAAAATGCAAGTGGTTACAACGCTTGTGAACTATGTCTCCTACTTCGTCCTGGACGATTATCAGCATGAACGTAATGTCTCCGCGCTCCTTAAGGATAAGGACAAGGGAGCACTTCCGGGTGAAGAGATGGTTCACCTTCTGGATTCCATGAGTGAGACAGAAGTAGGACTATTCCGGCGGATGTTCAAAAATGGGCTGTTCGAACTGATGGGAACCGATAGAGCATTTGAGTTCGGATTGAAGCTGATTTTGTTGGGGATTGAGCAGGTGATCAAGGAGCAGGAAAGTAGTATGTAAAAAAACCGCCCATCCATTATTGGATGGGCGGTTTTAATTAGGTTTGCGTTTACTCTAAATTGTTATTGAATATATAACTTTATTCCCCACTATAGCAGCTCAATATAAATTTCTTAAAAAAATTTCGTTGCAACAGCGAGCGGAAGCACAATCTGCACGCGCGCGCTCACTTCCTTCGTCGTAACTCATCCCACGACACAATTAGGTTGAAATCCTATATAAATCGGTTGAAAATGTTGATTTTACCAATGGACAAGGCTTTGTACAATAGAGTTGTAGCGCTTACATTTCCAAGGAGGTTGCGGCGAAATGAAGAGACTTCAGGTGATTGGCAAGCAAATCAGGACCCCGAGATCAAAAAGGAGGCCGTGTTGATGAAATTTAAGGGAATATTGGCGGCGTTTTTGTTTTTAACCACAGCGTCTGTGTTGTTTGGGGCGCATACGGCAGAGGCTCATGAGCTATCCAATGACAAGCTGACGATTCAGACAGGCGAGCATGGCGAGATTTCATCTATTCGTATTAAAGGAGATGCGTTTCCGACTGAATATGTCATGAACGCATCGGTGACACCTGAGCAGAACACGGGAGATCATCAGTGGCTAGGGGAGCTAATGTTCACGTACCGACTGGATGAAGGTAGCTGGACGAAGGCATGGACAAATAAGTCGGCAGACGCACGTAAGATTACGACCAGCGGCAACCGTGTTACGGTCACGTACGAGAACTCAAATAATGCAGAAGGCATACGTAATTTTAAGGTCATTGAAACCTATTCGGCGGAGTCGAATGGTTCGGTGCTGTGGAACATACAGGTACAGAATACGAGTGGCAAAAAATTAGAGATTGGCGATTTTGGATTGCCTTTACCTTTTAATGAGCAGTGGACCTATGGTGATGCGATTTACGAAACGAGAGTCGTGACGCATTCCTTTGTCGGCAATAACGGCTCCTATATTACAGCTGGGCGTCCGAGCGGCATTGGTTCTTCGCTGCTACTGATTCCTGATTCCACAACAGGAGCAGGCTTTGAATATCAAGATCATTGGCGAGATGAGGAGCATCCGGGCAGCAAGTGGGCCTGGAATCCGGCCAACGAAGGCAAATGGCTGGAGGGATTGAATGTATTTTATATTCATTCCAATGTCATCAAGTCCACCAACCGTGGATATTTACCCAACACAAGCCTGATCCTGAATCCCGGTCAAAGCAAAAACTATGGCTTCAAGTTTCTGGCGGTGAAGGACGAGCATGATGTAAAAGATACGTTGTATCAAGAAAACTTGGTGGATACTACGGTCGTACCAGGCATGATTGTGCCTACGAATCAAAAGGCGAAGGTGGATCTGCGTACCAAGCAAACGATCAACAAGGTGACCTATCCAGACGGAACCGTTATTCCGCAGACGGATAGCAAGGCCGGAGGACACCACATTTATGAACTGAAATTTACTAAGCTGGGCCCGAATTTCATTACGGTGGAATACGGCAATGGCAGCAAAACGGTTTTGCAATTCTATGCCATCGAGCCGATTGATCAGGCGCTACAACGGCACGCTACCTTTATGGTAGACAAAACCCAGTGGAACGTGCCAGGTGATTTGCGCGATAAGGTATTTGACGATTGGATGATGCATACCAAATCCAAACGCAACATTTTCAACGGCTATTGGGGCTGGGGGGACGATTGGGGTCTGACCCACGGACAGTTCCTGGCTGAGAAAAACACACTCTCTCCAGTCGCCAAAGAGGTGCGGGCTGTGGACGATTATTTGGAGACGGCAATCTGGACGAATCTGATGAATGGACATCATGAGGACTATTTAATTCATGATTTCCTGATGCCGGAGCCAAATGATACACCGACCTACCGGGGATATGCCTACCCGCATGTATACAACACGTATTTCAGTATGTATAAGATTGCCAAGGAATACCCGGATCTCGTCACTTACAAGCATCCGAAGGAAACCTATTTGCTGCGAGCCTATAACATTTTCAAAGCATTATATGAAGGACCCGTTGCGTACAACTGGGAAACAGGTTTGATGGGTGAGCTGACCACACCGGATATTATTCAGGCCCTTCATGATGAGGGCTACGATGATGAAGCGAATGATCTCAAGGAAAAAATGGATCGCAAATATAACAATTTTAAAAATACAAAGTATCCTTACGGTTCTGAATATAGCTACGACAATACAGGCGAAGAGGCTGTATATACGTTAGCCAAGCAGAATATAGATACAGAGGGCGAGCAAAGTAAAGCCCTGGAAATGATGGGGAAAATTAATGCCAAAACTCGTGCGTCACGCGGTCATATGCCTGTATGGTACTACTATACCGATCCGGTGACGATTACCGGGGAGAACTGGTTTAACTTCCAGTACACGACTTCACTTGCGGGATATGCGATGGATGACTGGATTCGTCATCATGAGGACAATCATCGCGAGGAGCAACAACGGCTGTCCTATGCTGCCAAAATTGCCAATGTCGGAGCGATTAACTCCGGGCAAATCAGCTCGGACCCTGAGAACATCGGGGCGGTCGCATGGACGTATCAAGCGGAAAAAGGCAATAACGGAACAAACGGCACCGGCGGCGGTAAAAACGTCCCGCTCTTTAACGGCTGGCGCGGCATGAGCGGTGAGGCTGACCTTGGATTGTTCGGTGCACTTAAAACCTTAAGCGCGGATATCGCGGTTGATCCGATATTCGGATTGACGGGCTACGGTGCAGAGGTGAGCAAAAGCGGTAACGTGTATACGATCAAGCCGCTGGACGGTTTGTTCAAACGGGTCAATTTGATCACGGAAAAGCTGTATATCGAGCTGGAAAAGGATCAGTATACTGAAGCCAAGCTGGCAACATCCAAGGATAATGTATGGCTTCAATTGAAAAATCAAACGCCGGGCCAAGCTCATTCTACGTACGTTACATTTGATGGTTTAAAGAAAGGAACGTACCTGGTTAAAGTGGGGGGACAATCGCAAGGCAAGTTTAATGCGTATGCACCAACCAATAAGCTTAAATTGGAAATTGGTACAGCATCCTCCTATACGGTAGAGCTGACACCAACCACACCAGATCCCAACAAAGCACCTGTCGTTGATGCAGGCAAAGATTCCAAGGTGAAGCTGCCAGATCAGATTATTCTGAAAGGTACAACTACAGATGATGGGCTTCCGCAAGGAAAAGTGACAAGCGAGTGGAGTCTGGTTGAAGGACCACAGAATGCGAAGGTCACATTCAGCAACAAGACATCAATACGTACGAAGGTGGATGTTTCCGAGCCAGGAACGTATATCTTCAAGCTGACAGCCAGCGATTCCCAGTTATCAGGAGAGGCTAAAGTAACTGTGATCGCTGAACCGGCGGCACCGCTACCTGAACGGCTTGCCGTTTACAAGTTTGACGAAACAAGCGGTGCTCTTGCTGTAGATTCATCAGATAGCGGCAATGATGCTAACGTTAAGGGGACCGTGGCATGGGTTGCGGGTAAAACAGGCAATGCTGTCAGCCTGAACGGCAAGGACAGCTATGTGCAGCTTCCGGCAGGAATTGTCAGTCGGGCACAGCAATTGACCGTATCCGGCTGGGTCAAAGCGAACAGCCTGAGCGATTATGTGCGGATTTTTGACTTCGGCTCCGGGACCAATGAATATATGTTCCTGACCCCTAAAGCCGGGAACCGGATGCTATTTGCCATTACGAATCAGGGTAACGGGCAAGGACAGGAACAGACGATTGATGCCCCTGTATTGCCGACAGGCGTATGGAAGCATGTTGCGGTCACGCTTTCGGGCTCCACAGGTATTTTGTACGTGGATGGGAAAGAAGTGGGACGCAATACCAACCTGACCTTGAATCCAACCAGTCTGGGACAGACGAAAAATAATTTTATCGGTAAGTCCCAGTACCCTGATCCATATTTCAATGGTCTGGTGGATGACTTCCGGATCTACAGCCGTGCTTTGAATGCAAACGAGGTGGCAGGTCTGGCCTCTGGTACAGCACAGAGTCTGGTGGCAACTGAGGACATCACTGCGTTAAAAGAGGTGAATGTAACCACTCATGTGGGTGAAAAACCTGAACTGCCAAGCGTAGTGGAAGCTACGTATGGAGAAGGCTCCACCAAATGGGTAGCTGTGGAATGGGAGGATATAGACCCTGCACAATATGCTGCTCCAGGTTCGTTTGAATTGAAGGGCAAAGTGGAAGGGACAGAGTTGAAGGCAATAGCCAAGGTAACCGTAATGGAGGCAGGAGCCGTGGCTTCACCGGCAACATCAGTTAGCCCGGAGACTTCAACAACTCCGCCAACTACGACATCTCCGGTAACATCTGTCTGGCCGCCTCGGCTTATCAGCCCAGCTAAATCAGTGGGAGGCAACAACGCATAGTCATGGCTAATCTTTCCCATCGTCACTTTCTTCCTGTAAAGGGGAGAGTGGCGATGGGTATCCTTTCATATGAGGTGCAAAGCCGCGAACAAAAAGCTGAATGGGGGACAAAGTATGAGCAAGATTACATTTCTGGGTGCAGGCAGTACGGTATTTGCTAAAAATGTACTTGGCGATTGTATGTTGACACCTGCTTTGCAGGGCTTTGAACTGGCATTGTTCGATATTGATCCCGTTAGGCTGAAGGATTCGGAGAATATTTTATCCAATTTGAAAAAAACGACGGGGAGTACCTGTGTGATCCGCTCTTACACTGATCGCAAGGAAGCGCTACGTGGAGCAGCCTATGTAGTAAATGCCATTCAGGTGGGCGGCTATGATCCGTGTACGATTACGGATTTTGAGATTCCCAAAAAATACGGTCTGCGCCAAACGATTGCCGATACGGTCGGCATTGGTGGCATTTTCCGCAATTTAAGAACGATCCCCGTGATGCTCGATTTTGCGGCAGACGTGCGCGAAGTATGCCCGGAAGCACTGTTCCTCAACTATACAAATCCGATGGCTGTGTTGACGAATGTAATGAACGTACACGGCGGTGTCCAGACAGTAGGGCTGTGTCATAGCGTACAGGCGTGTATACCGGAGTTGTTCAAAAGTCTTGGACTGGAGCAGGCAGGGGTAAAGGCGAAAATTGCAGGTATCAATCATATGGCATGGCTGCTCGAAGTGAGCAAGGAGGGGGTGGATTTGTATCCTGAGATTAAAAAGCGGGCTGCCGCCAAGCAGCAGGAAAAGCATCATGATATGGTGCGCTTTGAAATGATGCTGAAATTCGGCTATTACATTACGGAATCGTCCGAGCATAACGCAGAGTATCATCCGTATTTTATCAAACGGACATATCCGGAGCTGATTGAACGGTTCAATATTCCTTTGGATGAATATCCGCGCCGCTGTGTGAGCCAGATTGAACGCTGGGAGACGATGCGTGAAGAACTTTTGGGCAATCAGGATCTGCGCCATGAACGGTCGAACGAATATGCTTCTTATATATTTGAGGCAATTGAAACCAATCAGCCTTTTGCCATTGGCGGTAATGTGATGAATACAGGTTTGATTACCAATTTGCCGAAGGAAGCCTGTGTGGAGGTGCCCTGCCTGGTGAATCGTAATGGGGTTACGCCGACCTTTGTCGGGGATTTGCCACCCCAATGTGCTGCACTGAACCGAACGAATATCAACACCCAACTATTAACGATTGAAGCTGCGATTACGGGGAAAAAAGAACATATTTATCACGCCGCTATGCTGGACCCCCACACTTCAGCTGAGTTATCCATGGATGATATCGTTTCTCTGTGTGATGACCTGATTGCAGCGCACGGGACATGGCTTCCCGCTTATGTGTAAGGGAGGCCGATGAATGGGGGGCAGAGGGCGTCAAAAGTTTGCCGGGATTCCTACGATCCGTGGGAAATTTATCGTATTGACGCTGGTACTGACCGTCATTCCGATGGTAGTGCTGACCTTTACCTTTTACCGGATTGCGGCCCATTCTCTTGGTGAGAAGTCAGAAGCACTGGCAATGCAGTCCCGGCAAATGAGTGAAAATTACGTTAATGCGACACTCTCCGATTTGAATGATCTAACCAACGCCATTCTCAGCAATCCTGATGTGCAGTCCACACTGGAGACCAAGCCGGAAGATGATTATGAATACTTGCGGAACGACGAAACACTCAGCATGGTCGTTCGTACGCAAACCCAGACCAAGCCGTATATCACGTCCTCGCTCATCTATGCCGCCAATGGCGGACTCAAGCATTCTCTCTATCAAGGGAATGTTTCGGTCCGTTTTGGCGGCCTTCCTACATTAAAGGAAGCACGTGTGTACTACCGCCGTCTGCTCGCCGAGCAACCTATGATGTGGATGGCTCATCCGCCGTTTGAATCAGGGCGCGGGATGGCGGAGGATCGTATTTACGTTGGAAAGCTGCTGCGAAAAACGACTGGAGATTATGAGCCGCTTGGATTTTTGCTGTTGGAAATCAACAAGGCCAGTCTGTTTCGTGGGCTTGCTTTTCATGAAACAGACAGCAATACCCAGATGTGGGTGCTCGATCAGGAGGGCGAGCCTGTATACCGATTGCCGGAGCAGAGCATTGCGGACCCATCGCTATTGCGACAAATCGCCAAATCTGCTGTGGATAGACCCGTGCTTACGAAGGACTGGAGAACATGGAACGGCCGCCAGACGATGATTTCCTACGGACCGTTAAACGAGGGACAATGGACACTCCTACAAAAAGTCGATCAGTCCGTGTTATTCGAGGATGCGCGACAAATTGGGGCCTGGACCATCTGGACCTTTTTGATTGCACTGGTGTTGGGCTGGATGCTGTCTTATCGGCTAAGTGATACAATTCGTCGCCCCTTGCTTCAATTGAGCCGATTAATGGCAGTGGATGGGAGTGTGACCATCACGGCCTCAGCCCAAGCTCCTGAAGCTCCTGCTTCCGTTGTATTTAACCCTAAGGATGAGGTAGGGCAGATCGGGGAGCGATTTCTTCATATGATGCAAAAAAATCATGAGCTGTACGGGCAAGTATACGAAGCGTTGCTGTCGCGCAAACAGGCCGAGTTTCGCGCGCTTCAGGCGCAGATTAATCCGCATTTTCTGTACAACACACTGGAGTCACTGAAGGGAATGGCGCTGGCGAATGGGCAGCGGGATATGGCAGAGGTGATTGGTGCCTTCGGTAAATGCTTTCGCATTTCGCTAAGTTATGGTCGAGAGCAAATCAGTTTGGGACAGGAAGTCGAGCATGTAAGCGCCTATGTAAAGGTACAGCAGTTTAGGTTTCGGAATTCGTTCGAGTGGATATGCGAAGTCGATGAGGATATTTGCGGGTTTTACGTACCCAAGCTGATTCTCCAGCCACTCGTTGAAAATGCCATTTACCACGGTTTGAAAGGGCGTACTGACCGCGGCTATATTATGTTATCCGGTGCGAGGGAAGGCGATGCTTTGCGTTTAACGGTCAGTGATGATGGGGGCGGTATTGGAGCCGAGCGTCTGGACGATATTCGGAAATCGCTAGATGCCGAGCGGGGGAGTGCGATTGGCTTTGGACTCCGCAATGTACATGAACGTCTTCGGCATTATGGTCCCCAATATGGTCTGTCTGTGACAACCGAGCTGGGTCAGTACACCTCGGTTACCTTACTGGCACCCATTCGAACCGAATAAGAAAGGGGAGGATGGCATGTACCGGCTGCTGATTGTGGACGACGAATATCATATTCGGGAAGGACTGAGGCTGATGGTGGCGGAAAGTGGCCTGTCAGTGGAAGTCAGTGATATGGCGGAGGACGGCGCAACGGCATTACGGTTGTATATGGAGCGGCGACCGGACATGATTTTACTGGATATTAATTTACCGGATATGAGTGGGCTGGACATAGCCAAAACCATTCGGGAAAAGGATCAGCAGACCCCGCTGTTATTCCTGACAGGGTACGAATCCATGACGTATATTCGTCAGGCCGTTTCGCTTCAAGCGGTTGATTATTTACTCAAGCCAGTGACAAGCGAAGACTTTGAAGCGGCTCTGAGACGGGCTGAGGATCGCATTGCGCAATGGCGTAGAAGCGAGGAGGAAGCTATTCACCGTCATCGTTCATTGGAGCCATTGTACAGGGAGCACTTGCTGCTGGATCTGCTCCAGCAGCGGCGCCCCGCAGCCGAGGTCGTTCAGGAGATGGACGGGCTGGGATTTTTCGGCGAGACGAGCAGACCGCCTTATACTGTGCTGTGCTGTGAGCTGGAGGAGGCCTCGCAGCAGGTAGCATCCGCTCCTAGCGAGTCGCAGAGTTCCACCAATAAGAGCACGCATGTATTCGCCGAGTTGGCTTGGGAGGCTGCGGCAGCAGCCGGTACGAAGGCGCATGGTGCGGCGGTTTCCCGTGATCGGCGTGTTGTACTGCTGGCGGCGGCATCTTGCAGGGCAGCGGAGCAGACGGCCCGGCAGATTCGTCAGGCGGTGCAGGAACGATTGAGCCAGGGGATGTCCATCGGGATTAGCCGTCCCGTACAACAGATGGAGCAGCTTCCTGAAGCATATGAGGAAGCAGTACAGGCTGTGGAGCATCGGGGGTGGGTGGGCTATAGCCAGATCATCCCCTTCGAGAGCATTCAGGCGGCTGAGCCGAACAGTAGTCATTTGCTGGAGAAGGAACTGCTCATGATTACAGAAATTCGTGCTGGCAATGATGCTGCCGTACATGCGATTTTGCAGGAATGGTCTGGACAATTAGCGGGCTTGCCTGTCAATCAGGTGAAAATGATCGTCACTCAGCTTGTTCTGTTCGTTATGCGTATTGTTCAGAGCGATGCATCCGAAGGACACACCTCCATACAGCAGCAGGACCCATTATTGGAACTGTCCCGATTGCGGCACGGACCTGAGATGATTGATTATGTATCACGCTATTTTGTCCGGGTGGGTCGCCAAGTGCGGGAATCGCGTGAAAAGGGGATTCCGCGCAAATTCCAACGGGCCAAGGAATGGATTCGTGAGCACCTTCAGGAGGATGGCGGATTGAACCGTCTTGCAGCGTACATGAATATGAGTCCCAAGTATTTGAGTGCCCGTTTTAAGCAGGTTACAGGTGAAAGCTTCGCTGAGTACCAGACGCGTGTGCGCTTCGAGCGAGCCCGGGAATTGCTGTTAGACCCGAATCGCAAGGTAGCAGAGGTGGCGGAGGCTGTGGGCTTCGCAGATACGAACTATTTTAGTATTGCCTTTAAAAAGCATACCGGATTAACGCCAACGGAATTCCGCAAAACATTTTTGTAAACGCGCTGTTAAAAAAATCATACCAAAACAAAGAGAGTCTGGAGTCGTTAGGTGGTCGGCTTCGGGCTCTCAGCGCATAATAGGCTTGTAAGGAGAAACCAGTTCAGGAAGGGGCCGGTTGATTTGCGAAAACGAAGGTTACGGACATGGATGGCTCTGGTGATGACGGCGATGCTGACAGGGCTGACGGCGTGCAGTGGTAGCGCTGGCGAACCGGCTAATCCCAATGCGGTCGAACTCAAGTTTATGTACTGGGGGAGCAATGACGAAAAGCAGGCGATGGAAAAGATGATTCAAAGCTTTAATGCATCCCATCCGAACATTCGGGTGAAGGGCGAGCATGTTCCTGGTGACTACACCACGAAAATTAACACTTTAATGGCTGCCAATCAGCTTCCTGATATCGCCTACCTGGGTGATTCGCTCACGATGAAATGGGCAAGTGAAGGTAGACTCCTAGATTTATCCTCCTATTATGACGAATATCCCGAATTAAAAAACAAACTCAAATCCTCCTATCTTTACAGCGAACCCGGCAAGTCTATCGGTAATTACACTGCTTTGGAAGTGATGCAGCTATTTTATAACAAGGAGTTGTTTACAGAAGCAGGGGTACCCGTTCCTCCGGCTGATCCTGAAAAAGCGTGGACATGGGATGAATTTCTGGAGATTGCCAAAAAGCTGACCAAGGATCAGAATGGCAAGCATCCGGGAGACAGCGGATTTGATCCGAAAAATATTGTGCAATACGGCTTTGCCTTTGGCAACGACCGCAGCTCCTGGGGGCCGCTCTTAGCAAGCAATGGCGGAGGTTTAACCGACGAAACAGGCAAGAAGTATACTCTGAACCGCCCTGAGTCGGTAGAGGTGTTTCAGAAGCTGCAAGATCTGGTTTTCAAGGAGCATGTTTCTCCTGATTTGATCCAACAGCAGGACATGCCGTCCAATACGATTCGGCTCCAGACTAAAAAGGTGGCTATGGTGGTAGACGGAACATGGTCCCTGCTCGATTTTTCAAACAACAAGCAGCTGCAATGGAGTATCGGTGTTTTACCGAAGCTTAAAGAGCCCAAAACGATGATCGTTGCGGGGGCCACAGTTATTTTCCAGAGCACCAAGCACCCGAAAGAAGCGCTCGAATTTTATTTGTACCATAACAATCCTGAAAAGGTGGATCTGTTCAAGTCCGGTCTGTGGATGCCTATCGAAGAAAAATATTATACCGACGAGCAGGCCATCCAGTCGTGGACGAATAATGCAGCACATCCACCGGAATTTCAGCAGGCTGGCATTGAGTATGCCAGAGATTATGCGATCAAGCCGTCAACTTCGACTCTTCGCAACTGGCCTGATATTGGTTCCAAGCTGACCCCAGGGCTGGATCTAATCTGGACGAACAAGAAGACGCCGCAGCAGGCGCTGGATGAACTGGAACCCATTATTCAGCCATTGCTTCAAGGAGTGTATCCGGATGAATAATGCGGCAGGACAGCTGCGAAAGGAGAACGGCCCATGAAGCGACCGAAATCAGGAATGATGCGCATGGAGCGAAACTGGGGTCTGCTATTCGCGCTGCCTGCCATCCTGGGATTAATGATATTTACGATTGGACCGATTGTGGCATCGTTCGTATTCAGCTTGACCGATTGGACGATTGGTGGACAGATGACCTTTATTGGATTGGATAATTACCGAACCATTTTGACCGAGGATACTACCTTTTCCCAATCCATGTTCGTGACCACGTATTATGCACTGGGCAGCGTACCTCTAGGCTTGGCGGCAGCTTTTATCATTGCACTTCTATTAAATCAAAAGGTAAAAGGTTTGTCGGTGTTCCGCACGATTTACTATTTACCTACCATTGTGCCGAGTATTGCCAACACGATGCTGTGGCTGTGGATGTTCAATCCTGATTTTGGTCTGTTGAATTCACTGCTGGAGAGTGTTGGCCTGCCGGGGAGCAAATGGATTTATGACGAGAATACTGCAATACCCTCGCTGATCATGATGAGCACCTGGGGGATCGGGAATACGGTCATTATCTTTTTGGCGGGACTTCAGTCGGTTCCCACCCATCTGTATGAAGCAGCTGAGGTAGACGGCGGCAATAGGTTTCACAAATTTTTTCATATTACGATTCCCTCGATGACACCAACCATCTTCTTCAATCTGGTTATGTCTTTAATCAGCACCTTTCAGGCATTCAATCAGGCGTATGTCATGACGAACGGGGGACCTAACAATTCAACCTTGTTCTATGTGTTCTACCTATGGCGCACAGCCTTTACGGAGACCAAAATCGGCTACGCCTCAGCGCTGGCCTGGATCTTATTTTTCGTCATTATGGTCCTAACTGTTCTGATTTTCTCCACGTCCAAAAAGTGGGTTCACTATGAAGGGGGGGAACGTTCATGAATCAGGTTACTTCTTCTGTCAAACCTTCAGACACACCGCAACATCCACTTCCACAGCCTGAACGCTCTCGAAGTCCTGCTACCGCCGCCCGTTCCAAACCATTCCAAATCAGCCGCATCGTACTGTATATCGTTTTAATGATAGGCAGTGTTTTAATGCTGTTGCCATTTGTATGGCTCATTCGTAGCTCTCTGATGGGAACATCGCAAATTTTCGTATTCCCGCCAGAGTGGATACCCTCTCCTTTTCAATGGAGCAATTACCCAGAAGCGCTGACTTCGGTACCGTTCGGCAGGTATTTTCTGAATACGTTCATCATTGAGGTGTGTGTGCTGGCAGGAGTAATGATGACCTCGATTGTGTCGGCGTTTACCTTTGCCCGCCTGCGCTGGCCTGGACGTAATCTGATTTTTTCTCTGCTGATCGGATCGATGATGCTGCCTTATGCGGTGACACTCATACCTACTTTCGTCATGTGGCGTGAACTGGGCGGGCTGAATACATTTCTGCCGCTGATTGTTCCTGCATGGTTTGGTGGAGGGGCGTTCAACATCTTTCTGATGCGACAATTTATGCTGACGATTCCGCGCGATCTGGACGAAGCCGCTTATATGGATGGAGGTACACCGCTAACTGTATTATGGCGCGTCATTATTCCTTTATCTTCGCCTGCATTGATCGTGATCGGGATATTTACCTTTATTGATGTGTGGAACGACTTTTTGGGCCCGATTATTTATTTGAGTGACGAAAAGCATTTTACACTGGCGCTGGGGCTGGCGACTTTTCGGGGATTGAACAATACCAATTGGCCTTACCTGATGGCGGCATCCAGCACGATTTTGGCTCCGATCGTCCTGATATTTTTTATCGGACAACGCTATTTTATTGAAGGCATCACACTGACAGGGATTAAAGGCTAAAAAGGAGGCTGATGTAGCTTTGGATAAACCCAACGGTTCAGCAAAACGGTTACAGGGTGTTCCAGGCAGACTGGCTCGGTTACGCTCGGAATTCCCGGCTCTAGGGATAGATGCACTACTTATTACACATGGACCCAATCGACGATATATGACCGGATTTACAGGCTCCGCCGGAATTGCGCTCGTTACGCAGGAAGAGGCTTTGTTGGTGACGGATTTCCGCTATATGTTGCAGGCAACAGATCAGGCAGCAGAATATTCAGTTATTCGGCATGAGGCACAAATCTTCCAGACCATCGCTGACCTCACAAGTAAATTGGGTGTTCGTAGACTGGGTCTAGAGAGTCGGCATGTCTCACTTCAACAGTCGGGACAGCTTCAAGCCGCACTGGGCTCGTTGGAGTACGTGCACACGGAAGATGTAATTGAACGGCTGCGTGATGTGAAGGACGAAGAAGAGATTCACACCATCCGTGAAGCTGCGCGCATTACCGATGCCGCCTTTACGGAAGTGCTGAATTATATTCAGCCTGGAGTTACAGAGCGGCGGATTGCGGCGGAACTGGAATATCAGCTCCGGCTCGCAGGCGCGGAATCAGGCGGTTTTGCGTTCATTGTTGCTTCAGGTGAACGCTCGGCACTGCCCCACGGACTGGCCAGTGACAAGGAAATTGGTCAGAACGAGTTTGTCACGATGGATTTTGGCGCAAATGTGCGTGGTTATCTGTCTGATATTACGCGTACCGTATTCGTCGGCAATCCATCAGAACGGCACGAGGAACTGTATGCTATTGTGCTGGAAGCGAATATGACGACGATTGCAGGACTTCGCCCTGGCATGAGCGGTCGGGAGGGAGACAGTCTGGGGCGGAATGTGATTGCCTCCTATGGCTATGGAGAACAGTTTGGTCACGGATTGGGCCACGGCTTTGGCTTGGAGATTCATGAGCAGGTGCGACTGTCCCGTGAGAGCCAATCTGTGCTTGTACCAGGACATGTCATTACCGTGGAACCGGGCATTTATATTCCAAGCTTCGGCGGAGTTCGGATTGAGGACGATGTACTGATCACAGATGACGGTGCCCAGGTGCTGACTGCCTCGCCCAAGGAGCTGCTTTTGTTATAAAACACAGTGGCGTTATAGATAACTATCCATGAATTGAAAAAAAATCCAATAAACGAGATGGAGGGATCAAATGAACACGCGTAAAAGGAAAACCAAAGTATGGCTGACCACACTGGCAACTTCTCTCATTGTGGCTTTGACACCAGTTCTTCCGGCTCAACAGGCTTATGCCGAGGCAGAATCGGATGTAAAAGTCATCGACATCTTTAGCCGGACGGTGAACGACTATGGTATAGATCTGGTCGATTGGCAAGGGTATCTGGCGAACCCATATGTGAAGCTAAAAGTGAAGCCGCCTGCCAATGCCGCTTTTCCGTTAACCGTTACGTTAAAAGCGCAAGGCACATCCCGACTGATGATGGATTTGCCAAGTACGCTGTCGGCGCAAGGAGCAAGCAAAACGCTGACTTTTGCCAATGCACAGGAGGAAAAGGATTTCCGGCTGGCTATTCATCCTGACCGGATTGGAGGAAACGGTGAAATAGAGAACTATACATTGTCTATGTCCGTTGCCGAAAATAACGGTCACACAACCACTCAGTCTATTCCGATTCGTGTGCTGGATCAGGACGATAATGAAGAACCCACAATCCCCCTCCATTTTGACTACAGATTCGATACGATCAAGCCTTATTTCAATGACGCGGCTACCAAAAAAGCCGCAGAGCTGGCAGTGAAGGACTGGTTCTATTTCTTTGATCTGAAGCCATTTGATGAGGTTCCTGCCAATGCGGAAGTAAACCATCTGCCAGGAGATGATTGGCAAAATGAAATACAGGTGACGAATGACAAACCCTACAAAGGCATGTGGGTATTTATGAGAGGGCTAAACGGGCCGTATTCTACGGGCTTTCCGGCAGCCAACGGTAATTACCATACACGTAACGGTGTGACCTTTCCGGGGAACTTAAACCGTTCCTATAGTCTGATCCTGGATTTCTATGATGATGCCATTCCATTCACATCGGTGGACGATGAAGAATGGTATCAATCCGATCTGTCCAAGGTGACGGATGTGCATGGGCTGATCATGCACGAATTCGGTCATGCAATTGTATTCAGCGACACGTTCCCAGGCGTCAAGGCGCTGAAGGAAGCGGCTGGCAATGACCCGGATATTATGGCCTATCAGCACAGACCGGCTGCATTGGACGACAGCTATCATCTCTCTGGAGAGCTTGCAGAGGTCGATAGATTGAGCGGACAAAATGGAGGCTGGCGCCATCTATTCCCAACCCGGCGCTGGATGAACACGAAGCTTTCGCTGATTGTAGCAGAAAAGGCAGGCTGGCCGCTGCGCAAGGACCTGACTCCTTTCCTCGCGCCAGAAATCATAACAAAGCAACTGCCAGCACCCGTCAAAGGAAAGACATACACGGCCAAGCTGGAAGCCAAGGGAGGCGTACCATTTTACGATTGGACGGTGACCGGCGGTCAACTGCCCACAGGCTTTACACTGGACCGCTTTACAGGAACGATTAGCGGAAATGCAGACAGCGGAGCAGCCAACAAGACGTATACGTTCACCATACAGCTGCGGGATTATGACGAGCTGAGCAAGCCTGTCACACAAACCTTTACGCTCAAGCTGTAATGAATGCCCCCAAGAGGTGGCTGTCCCGAATGTCTTGACTGAACTTGGATGGGGCTGAATGACTATAAAGCAACTTGCCAAAATAGAGCTTTGGGGCAAGCCGCCGGATTGTTTTCCATTCATATGGAAACGGTTGAAGGGAGGGAAAACGAATGAAACACGATGCGGGGGATCTGGTCATTGTAGGCGGTGGAATCATCGGTACAGCTATCGCTTATTATGCAGCTAAATCTGGTATGAAGGTCGTGCTGGCTGAACGAGGGGAAATTGCTGGAGGTACTTCTTCCCGATGTGATGGAAATATATTGGCAATCGACAAAGAGCCCGGATTTGACAGTCGGATGTCACTGTTATCACAGAAGCTGGTGGCAGAGATGGCTAAGGAACTGGAAGATGAATTTGAGTATCGTGCGCCTGGAAGTATTCTGGTCTGTGAAAATGACCAGGAGATGCAGGCCGCAGAGCTATGGGTTACCCGCCAGCAGCAGGAAGGGCTTCCGTTTCGCATGCTGGATCAGCAGGATTTACGAGAGGAATGGCCGTATCTAGCCAAAGATTTGCCGGGCGGACTGGAGTGTAAGACAGATTCTACTGTAAATCCGGTGCAGATGACGTATGCACTGGCCAGGGCCGCGCGTCGGATGGGAGCCAGATTATTACCGCGCATGCCGATACAGTCGATTCTCAAGGACGAAAGGGGAAACGCCTGCGGAGTGGAGACGCCAAACGGTGTGATCCATGCTGATGCAGTAGTGTTGGCCGCAGGTGTATGGACACGCAGCATCGGTCATTCGCTAGGTTTGGACCTTCCGATTATACCGCGCAAAGGACATATACTGGTGTCTGCCCGAATGCCTTCGATCGGAAACCGCAAGGTGATGGAGTTCGGTTATCTGATGAGCAAGTTCGGAGGTCAGCGGAGTGTAGATGAGGTTTATGAAAAATACGGTGTAGCGCTGGTATTTGAGCCCACCGCATCCCAGAACATTTTGATTGGCAGCAGCCGTCAGTTTGTCGGTATGGATACAGGTGTCGATCAGCAGGTGATTCGCTTAATCGCCCGCAGAGCCATTCGCTTCTTTCCTGCCTTAGCCAATGTGCCGCTGATGAGAGCGTATACGGGTTTGCGTCCATGGACCCCTGATCATTTGCCCATCATATCCGCAGTGGATGAAGTACCGGGGCTATTTATCGCTTCAGGCCATGAAGGAGATGGTATTAGCCTGGCGGCGGTTACGGGTAAGCTGGTGACCGAAATGGTACGCGGCGAACCCACTTGTATTCCGGTAGAGCCGCTGCGTTATGACCGATTCGGAGAGGCTTTTACCAGCCACGATATTCACGGGGAGGTAACTGGATGAGTGCAGCGGGCAGAATTACTACGATTGATACTCATACGGGAGGCAATCCGACGCGGACAGTCATCCACGGCGCGCCTAAGCTGGTAGGGCATACCATGCTGGAAAAGATGACTTATATGGCAGCGCACCATGATGATTTTCGCCGTCTGCTAATGTTTGAGCCGCGTGGTCATGAGGTGATGTCAGGCTGCATTTTAACAGAGCCTTGTCATCCAACTGCAGATATGGGTGTGGTCTTTATAGAAACAGGCGGCTATTTGCCGATGTGTGGTCACGATACGATTGGCGTCTGCACGGCACTGGTGGAAGGTGGCCTGATTGCTGCGGATAAAAAATCTATATTGCTGGACACTCCGGCAGGCCCGGTTCAAGTACGGCTGGATATAGATGAGGGCAAGGTGAAACAAGTAACGTTCACCAATATTCCTTCCTTTGTGTACCGCCGTGAGGTGGAGGTTCAGGTAGAGGACATCGGTCGAGTTACTCTTGATATTGCCTATGGAGGCAACTTTTACGGCATTATAGAGGCGGCCTCCATCGGTCTTGTCCTGGATCAGAGCAATGGAGCAAAAATTGTACGAACAGCTGTACAGATTCGGGAGGCAGTGAATGCTGCTGTTGAGGTAGTACATCCTGAAAATCCGGTTATTCAAGGATTGACGCATATTGAATTTTACGGAGAACCCGTGGCTTCACAGGCCGATTGTCGCAATGTTGTCGTCATTCCGCCAGGCGGTATCGATCGCTCCCCTTGTGGCACAGGAACCTCGGCCAAGGTAGCGGTGCTGCACGCCAAGGGAAAGCTGGGCTTGCACGAGCCGTTTGTGCATGAAAGCATCACAGGCTCCATGTTTCGGGCTGAAATTGTGGGCGAGACGCAGGTAGGTCCTTATCCGGCCGTGATTCCGCAAATTACAGGCTCGGCTTGGGTGACGGGACATCATCAATTTGTGCTGGACCCTGACGACCCGCTGAGAGAAGGATTTTTGCTGATGTGAGCATTTTGCATCATTTAAATAAGAAAATAAAAATGGGAGAGGGTAGGTGAGCATATGTCACGTTTTGAAGGTGTATATGTGGCCTTGGTTACACCGTTCACGGCAGAGATGGAGGTCGACTACAAGCGTCTGACCGAGCTGTGCGAGCATCTGATTGCAAGCGGTATTAGCGGACTGGTACCTACGGGATCGCTGGGAGAGTATGCTGCCTTGTCTCCAGAGGAACGATCGCAGGTGGTGCATACGGTCATTGACGCTGCGGCGGGACGTGTTCCTGTTGTAGTCGGCTCGGCCGCTCCATCCACTAAACAGGCGGTACATTGGGTGCAGCATGCCAAGGATGCCGGGGCAGCGGGTGTCATGGCGTTGCCGCCCATTAATTATAATCCATTGCCCCATGAGGTAACGACTTACTATGAAGCATTGTCAGAGGTGGGCCTGCCGATCATTGCGTATAACAACCCCCATGATTACAAGGTTGACCTGACCCCGGATATTCTTGCGGACTTGTCACATATTGAGAATATTGTAGCAGTCAAGGAATTTTCCGGGGATGTACGGCGTATTCACGCTATTTTGGACCAGACAGAGCTGGAGGTCATGGTCGGAGTAGATAATCTGGCGATGGAGGGAGCATTGTTCGGCGCGACAGGCTGGATTTCGGGGGTACCTAATGCGTTACCAAAAGAAGGAGTAGAGCTGTTCCGGCTTGCGCAGGCGGGAAATTTGGCGGAAGCGTCCGCGTTGTATCGCAGACTATTACCGCTGTTCCACTACGATGCCAGTCCGCAATTGGTGCAGTCCATCAAATATATGATGGAGCTGGCTGGATTCCCGGTCGGTCCGACACGGCCGCCCAGACTTGCGTTGCCACAGGCGGATTATGACCGGATTCGTGAAGCTTTTGAGGTGGCAGTTCGTCCGAGCGGGGTTTCATCTTGAATGGGGGTGAAGACGATGGAGAGCCGAAATTGGATTGGCGGTGAGTGGCTGAGCCCTTCCGGCGAGGAGATGGTGGTTCGTAATCCTTCGGCGTTGCAGGAAGAAGTGGGGGTCGTCCATTTCTCCAATGAGCGTGATATTGCCCAGGCCGGGGAAGCAGCACGACTGGCACAGGCAGGATGGGCAGCATTAAGCCCGGCAGCACGGGGAGCTTACTTGTTCAAAGCAGCCGGGTTGTTGGAGACAGCCGCACTAGAATTGGCTGAGCTGGCCAGCAGAGAAATGGGCAAGCCGATTACCGAGATGCGAGGAGAGGTGATGCGAGGTGTCCACCTGCTTCGATATTATGCGGCAGAGGGCGTACGTTCCATTGGGACGGTCATTCCTTCGAATGAGTTGGGAGTGCTCCAATACACGAAGCGCATCCCGCTGGGGGTAACGGCTGTCATAACGCCGTGGAATTTTCCGGTAGCGATTCCGCTGTGGAAAATCGCTCCTGCACTCTTGTGTGGCAATACGGTCATTTGGAAGCCTGCCGAACATGCTTCATTAACCGCAGTACGGATCGCTGAGCTATTCGAGGCGGTGCAGCTTCCACCCGGCGTACTGAATCTCGTCATTGGGCAGGGGAGTCGTATAGGCGATGCCCTACTGGAGCATCCAGCATTGGAGGCGGTCAGCTTCACGGGTTCTACCGCTACAGGTTTGGGCATTGCTGAACGGTGCGCACGTCGGAACATCAAATACCAGACTGAGATGGGCGGCAAAAATGCTGCCGTGGTGCTGAAGGACGCGGATGTGTCGCAGGCGGTGGCGATGATTGCCAGCGGTGCCTTTCGATCAGCCGGACAAAAATGCACGGCCACCAGCCGGGTGATTGTAGAACGGTCTGCCTATGAGACGTTCACAGAAGCTTTACGCCAAGTGGTGGAAAAAATCCAGATCGCTCCAGCGCTTGACCCCGGTGCGTATCTCGGACCTGTGGCATCCAAGAGTCAGTACGAGAAGGTCATGTCCTATGTATCGCTAGCTCGCCGGGAAGCTGATATTTTGGCGGAAGGTGGAGCCGCCGCCGGGACAGATAACGGTTATTATGTGCGTCCACTGCTGGCGGCTGGTCTGGATTCGTCCCACACCTTGATTCAGGAGGAGGTTTTTGGCCCAGTCATCAGTGTCATACAGGCCGACGACTTTGAGGATGCGATTCGGCTGTGCAATGATTCTATTTATGGGTTAAGCGCTTCCCTGTTCACCCGCGATTTGCGGCTTGCTCATCGGTTTCTGGATGAAGCGGACGCGGGAATGGTACGGGTTAATCAGGAGACGGCGGGAGTTGAGTATCAGTCTCCGTTCGGTGGTCTGAAGCAGTCAAGCTCACATACCCGGGAACAGGGTCAGGCGGCGCTGGATTTTTATTCAGCGATTAAAACCTGTGCGATCAGCTATGCGTAAACGCGCGAAGGAACGAAGTGTCACGGATAGGACGGAAGTGCAGGGGGAAAAGACCCAGTATGCAGAAAACCAGTATGCTGAATCTCCGGGTGTGCAATCAAAAACGTTTGGCGCGTCAGGCCATGTGCTTGTGTGTCGATGTGAAGAAGTGAGTATTGCACAGATGGAGCAGGCTTGCCGCATGGGTGTGGATACTGTTCGCCAGCTTAAAATGGCTACGCGGGTGACCATGGGGGCATGCCAGGGCAGGGTATGCCGACAATTAGTGGAATCATGGTTTTACAATCAGGTTCCTGCTGCCCGCCGGGAGGCGGAGTTGTTATCACAAAGGCCCCCGGTGCGTCCCGTAACGTTCGGTCAGCTGGCAGAAGGAGGTTCCCTATGAGCCGTGCGCGTATTGTGAATCATCCGATTTTGGGACCCAAGCCAGAGCGGCGGC
Organism: Paenibacillus sp. ALE2; assembly: GCF_054113385.1. Classification (NCBI taxonomy): domain Bacteria; kingdom Bacillati; phylum Bacillota; class Bacilli; order Caryophanales; family Paenibacillaceae; genus Paenibacillus; species Paenibacillus sp. ALE2. Next base: position 391,794 of record NZ_CM134213.1, on the reverse strand, counting down.
AGGTATCTTTCATGTTTGATGGTCGTCCCATGCAGGGATTGGCTGGAGAACCACTAGCGGCAGCGCTCCTCGCCAGCGGTGTCCGTTTGCTGAGAAGGCATGAGGAATCCGGTACGGCCAGGGGCGTATACTGTGCTATTGGGCACTGCAACGAATGCCGTCTGACGGTTCATCCGTTTGGTACGGTTCGTTCCTGTCTGACCAAGCTGGAAGAAGGTATGGTGGTGGAAACCGGACGGCAGCTTTCGAATGAAATCACAGGGAGAATTGTGACATGAATAAAATGGCACATCTCATCGTCATTGGCGCAGGTCCGGCCGGACTGTCTGCAGCGGCATCGGCTGCTGAACAAGGATTGCCAGTCACGGTACTGGATGAGTTTACTGAGCCGGGTGGACGTATGCCCGGGCAATATCATGAGGAAGGCAGTCAAGGCTGGTGGATCGGAAAGCATGTTTCGGATGAGCTGATTACCCGCTGCGCGGAGCTTGGGGTGGACATTCGCTGTGGCGTTTCCGTACATGGCATGGAATATACGACAACGTGGGAAATTTCCACTTCCTGTGGATTGCTCACGGCTGAGTACGTATTGCTGGCAACCGGAGCGGCCGAGATTCCCGTTCCGCTGGATGGTTGGACGCTACCGGGTGTAATGTCCATCGGGGCTGCGCAGGTGCTGACCAATGTTCATTACGTCAAGCCGGGAGAGCGCGGCATCATCGTAGGCATGAACGTATTGTCGATGGCGATTGCCCGCGAACTGTCCGTCGCCGGGGTGAAGGTAGCGGCGATTACACTGCCGTGCGCGGGTCCGCTGGCTGGTGCAGCGGCAGATCCGACAGCCTCCGCGAAGCTGCTGCTTCAGCTGTCGGGGTTGGCGCCTGCCGCCTGGATGCGCGCCGGCGGCAAGCTGGCAGCGACGATGCGGATGGAGAAGCTCATCGCGCGCTGCTATCCCCACAGAGGCTTCCGTTTGTGGGATATCCCGATCCGTTTGCGGACAGCAGTGCAGTCCGTCAACGGGCAGGACCGGGTCGAATCCGTGACCCTGGTCCACGTTAAACCGGACGGCTCGCCGATTGCTGGCAGCGAGCGCGTCGAACCCGCCGACTTCGTGGCGCTGAGCGGCGGCTTGTATCCGCTTGCCGAGCTGGCGGCGGTAGCCGGGTGCAAATTCGTGTACAGCCCTGAGCTGGGTGGGCATGTTCCACTACATGGTGAGCGAATGGAAACCTCGCTCAAAGGACTGTACGTTGCCGGCAATATTACCGGCATCGAAAGCGGGCTGGTCGCCATGGCTCAAGGGCGATTAGCAGCCGCTTCCATGCTCCATGCTGCTGGACTTGGTGGAGCAGGCGGGGAACAACGGGTGCAGGAGGCAATCCGTGAGGTTCATTTTGCACGGAAACATGCGCTAATTCAATTTCACCCCGGCATTACAGAAGCGAGAACACAGCTGTACCAGCAGTGGGGGCAAATCTCTTCTGGGAGCGGCGCGTAACGGCTCGTTAGGTTGAATATACGTTTTTTACTCCAAATTTGCCTTAAAGGAGGAACGGAAGATGACTCTTAAAGCAAAGGCCCATATGAAAGCAAAGCCGTTCGCACTGAACGAGGTGGTATTGGCTGAAGGTCCCTTCAAGCAGGCGATGGAGCTAAACCGATCTTACCTGTTGGAGCTTGAGCCTGATCGTTTGCTGGCGCGTTTTCGGGAATATGCCGGGCTTGCGCCCAAAGCGCCTCAATATGAAGGCTGGGAAGCGATGACTATTTCTGGTCATACGCTGGGACATTATTTGTCCGCTTGCTCTATGATGTTTACTTCAACAGGCGATGAGCGTTTTAGGGAGATCGCACATTACATTACGGATGAACTGGATGTTTGCCAGGCGGCGCATGGGGACGGATATGTATCTGGTATTCCTGGGGGAAAGGAACTTTTTGAAGAGGTATCTGCCGGAAATATTCGTTCGAAGGGCTTTGACCTGAACGGTGCCTGGGCTCCTTTGTATACACTACACAAGTTATTCGCCGGTTTGCGTGATGCGTATCATTTGACAGACTGTGACAAGGCATTAGGTGTAGAGCGCAAACTGGCGGACTGGCTCGAAGGAATTTTGAAGCCGATGAGCGATGAGCAGATGCAGCAGATGATGTTTTGCGAATATGGAGGCATGAATGAGGTATTGGCGGATTTGTATGCGGATACCGGGGAAGAGCGCTACTTGCGGCTGGCTGAGTGCTTCTGGCACAAGCTGGTGCTGGACCCGCTTAGCTCACAGGAGGATTGCTTACAGGGCATTCACGCCAATACACAGATACCGAAACTAATCGGGCTTGCCAAGGAATATGAGCTCACGAATGACACGAAGCGTCGGAAGACGGTAGAATTTTTTTGGGAGCGGGTGGTGGATCATCATTCGTATGTCATTGGCGGCAATAGCTTTGGAGAATATTTTGGAGCGCCGGATGGCTTGAATGATCGCATCGGACCGCATACGACGGAGACATGCAACACCTATAACATGCTCAAGCTGACTAATCACCTGTTTCAGTGGAATGTTTCTGCCAAGGAAGCGGACTTTTATGAGCGAGGTTTATTCAATCATATTTTGGCTTCTCAGGACCCGGTTCACGGGGGTGTTACGTATTTTCTGTCGCTGGCCATGGGCGGGCACAAGCATTTTGAAAGTAAATTTGATGATTTTACATGCTGTGTGGGCACAGGGATGGAAAACCATGCGAGCTACGGTAGCGGCATATATTTTCACGATCACGATAAGTTGTATGTCAATCAATTCATTGCTTCTACGCTGGCATGGAAGGACACAGGTGTTACGCTAAAACAAACTACGTCCTATCCAGACACGGATCATACCACGCTGGAAATTCAATGCGATCAACCTGCTTCATTTATGCTGCTCATCCGCTATCCTTATTGGGCTGAAAAAGGGATCACTATCTGTGTAAACGGCAAGAAACAGCCGGTTGAATCAGAACCGGGCAGGTTTGTCTCTATCGCTAGAACTTGGCTTGACGGAGATGTTGTTGAGGTGACAATTCCGATGTCGCTCAGACTGGAGCAGATGCCAGATAACCCGGATCGGGCGGCTGTCATGTATGGACCGCTGGTGCTGGCAGGTGATCTGGGACCCTTAGAAGATCCTAAAGCCAAAGAGTTCCTCTATACCCCGGTATTCATCCCTCCAACAGAAGAACTGGATCATTGGATACAGCCCGTGGAGGGCAAAACGAATACATTCCGTACCTTAAAAGCAGGGCATCCCCGAGATGTGGAACTGTCTCCGCTGTATAAAATGCATGACCGTACCTATTCAGTCTATTGGGACATTTTTACGAAGGAAGCATGGCAGGAGGCGGAAAAGGAATACACAGCAGCACGCGAAAAGCTGGCGATTCTGGAGCAGTGCACGATTGACTTTGCCCAACCCGGAGAAATGCAGCCGGAGCGGGATCACAACTTTCAGGGAGATGCTTCGACTCGCACCGGATATGTGAATAACCGACCTTACCGGAATGCGGGAATTGACGGCTGGTTCTCTTTCTATTTGAAGACAGATCCGATTGCTCCAATGCTGCTGGTTATCACCTATACGGCTACGCTGGAAATGCCAAACTGTGATTTTGATATTTGGATTAACGGTCATCTGCTTGAGCATTTTAGTGAAGGCTTTGATGAGGCTGACAAGTTTTACAACGTGAATGCCGCTATTCCGGCTGCATATCTGGAGGGTAAGGATATAGCCACAGTGACCTTCAAAGCCAAGCCTGGACAGCGTATCCGCAGATTGTTTGGGCTGAGGATGGTCAACAAGGATGTGTATGAGCGGCTATATCAAGCTGGGAGTCCAGGTGCACATGAATGATTTTTTGAGCTGTTTCGTGAGAAAATTAACGTTTGATTTTTAATCAGTAATGATTTAAAATGTAAGAAATATTGGATGATGCTGGAACAATCCATAGGATATGAACTGATATATTCATAGTTTTTGCGCGTGAAGCACACGGGCTGTTTCTTCCTTCAGAGGGAAGAGGCAGCCCTTTTTTGATGAGATTTTGCAGAAATATAAGTTATATAAGGAGGCTATTCTATGATTTAGAGCGGGAGATTTCTCATAGGAAATGATTTTTAGAGTAGTTATATTAGTTATTTTTCTTATAGATTTTGTAATTGGGAAACCCTATAATATATAAGTTGTATCCAGTATTTTCTGAAAGTGGGGACGCGATGAGTTTATGAGATTAGAGTTGATATACATAGTTTATAAGTTTAAGCAGACAAAGGGGATCGAGAGATGAGCATGAAAAAATGGTTGTTGAGTTTGACCGCAGTCACGTTGCTATGGAGCGGGGCAAGTACGATTCCAATGACGGAGGCGGCAAGTAGCACCAAACCAATTGAAGTCTTATTAAATGCGAAAAAAATACAGTTCCCGGATGCCAAACCTTTTCAGGATGGTAACGATTATGTCATGGTTCCAATCCGGTTTGTATCCGAGGCATTGGGAGCTAAGGTGGGCTGGGAGAAAACAGGCGGCCAATTAGCCGTGTCGATTAAAAATGATGCACATGCCGTTAACATGACAGTGGGACAAAACACCGCTACCGTGGATGGGCAGACCAAAACGTATGAAACGAAGATTATCTTGAAGCAAAACCGTACTTTTGTGCCGCTGCGGTTAGTGAGTGAGGGTTTGGGACAGACGGTAGAATGGGATAAGGTCAGCCGCTGGGTCTGGATTGGGAAGAAGGAAATCGCTGCGCTAGAGGATACGGGACATCAGGCGGTGAGTATTGAGCCGTATAAAAAGGCGATTGGGACAACACCAGGGCTTTTAAAAAATGTTATTGGTCAGCCTTACAACAAAGTGGTAATTTTTAAACAATACGATTTGCCTGTCAAGATGCTGCGCGACATTTATTCAATTGAGCCTTACACAACCTCTAAGGGTGTATCCTACCTACAGATGAGAGTGAAAACGAACTCTAGTGCAGGAGGAATTTTCTTCCTAACAAAAAATAAAGACGCACGTCTTCGTCCAGCACTAGAACAAATGACGAAAGACAACGGGGATGGTACGAAAATGGTTTATTATCCGATCTATTCATCTGCTGATGAGCTTTACTTAGGCATTAAAAACTATAAATCTTTTAAGTTGAAAGACGTTGAGTACATTGGTTTTGACCTCGCATCGAAGGACTATATTCCGATGATGGTTAATCCTTGGAAAGGTAATTAACCATATGAGTAATACCAAACGCATTTTAGCCGTATTTCTGGTGGGGGTACTGTTACTATTGCAGCTCCCACCTTTTTATTTCCCCACCGAGAAGGCGGCAGCCGATACGGAAATCACACCTTTGTCATATTATGCTGACAAAAATGATCGCTATTTTGTTGGCATGATGTATTTCGACATGTGGAAGAACACAGCTGGGGAATGGGTGACTCAAAAGAAGCAGCCTGGAAAAGGAATGCAGGGGGAAGCGACCTTCACCTACAATTTTCAGTTTCCAGGCCGTAAAATCAAGAACGTTACTGCTCGCTTATATACGATAGCTGATTATATGAGTCATGGTGACTATTTTATAAAATCTCGGTCTGATAATTATGAGGAATATGCGAGACATATGAGTAAGGGCACAAAAGATTCAGATATCCATCCCTTTCAGAAACAGGGAATCGGTTCAGACACTACTATTATCCCAATCACTGTGAATATGAAACTTGATCCGGTAGATCAGGCTCGCAACATCAAGGAAGAGAGTTGTCCTACCTGTGCCAAAGAAGTAGAGGCTTGGCGCATCTACCAGCCCATCCTATTCAAAATCGAACTAGAGAGCGCACTCATCGTCAAGCATTTTACAACTGATGGAAAGTCACTTAACAACGTATTTACACCAATAAAAGATGAGCTAAAACCTAATCAACCGTATGATTTCACCCCGCCAACCAATCCGAAATATGAGTATGTGGGTTACAAGAAAAGCACGACAGGTAAACCGCCAAGCGGAGATATTTTGCCGGGAATTGTACCTGGGTTTACCTATGACGGTTCTTTTGAGCAGTTTACCGCTTATTTGTATTACAAAGAAGCTCAGGGCTGTCCTAAGCCTGGAGAAAGCCAAGAGGGAGCGCCCTTAGATTGCCAAGATCATGAACAGCCAACGAATGGTGTTGTCTGCTCCCGTCCCGTTCCAGGCCTGCGCTTGGAAACTGCCGAACTGGACTCAGTAGTATCTGCCGTGATCAAAGCGGACCAGCGTGGTCGGGAACGATTTGACGTATCCCAAGGTATTCCTACCTCTGAAAGCCTGTACGGTCATGTACAAGCCAAAAGATACCTTTTTCAACATAAGTTTGTGAACATGACGGGTCAGTGTACATATACGGTGAACGTAAAACGGGAATATCGGCTGACCTGGCGGCCTAAGAAAAAATCTCGGCGGAATGAGACTGTGAAGCGAACTTATACTTACCAAATCGTCCGTCCGTACTCCTATTGGAAGATAGACAATTTGGAGGTATATGGCATCAAGGAGGCTACACTCCGAAACTATGCGTTACCCAATGAAGCAATCACCCTGCGTCCGCAATCCTATACTCCCCCTTCTTATATTGCGGCGACCCAGGGTAACTTTTATCCGCCCCCTGCACCAGGCACAGTGGACGGAGGTAGTCGCAGCAAAAATGGCGGCAGCAGCAAGCCCAGTGTGCCTGATGATCGCAGTGTACTGAAATCTAAGGCAGAGGAGGCAGTTAAGGAAATCGAAGTGGAGAACGATACTTTGACCTTTGAAAACAAGATCATTATGAATCCAGAGCGCGTCAAGGTAAATGGCCCTAAACCAGGCGTGATTCCCTCTTCCGGAGCGATTGGGGCCGATGTGCTGTACAGTCCGAATCATGTGATTGATAAGCATAAGATCAATAAGACCAACACGCCCAGCAGTGGTGACATCATTTACGCTATTCTCAAAGGAAATATCAATGGAGGTGCGGATAAAACGTTGCCGATACAGGGAATCAATACGGTGACTGTCCACACTCCCGTAGTGAATCTGTCTAAAGTGTCGGATGATGCTGCTCATAATCAGAAAACCCAACCTACGAAGGGGCGATCGGCACTTATTTTGGAGCGTCCTTTTCGAGTGACGATTTCGACAGCAGGTCCGCATTTGAATATTCCCGGCTATGGTGATCGGGAGTATGCCAAATATGTACGAACCAAGCAGGTGCGCTTTCCGTTCGATGTGTACGACAAAGGGAAGACACATTTTTATCCGCGAGGTACCTGGATCGACATTCCGATGCTGCAGTTGGACACAGACTTTTATTTACCCGTATGGGTCGATGAGGGGAATTATACAGTTGAGTTCCGCACCATTGCCGAAAATGCACCGGATGGATTTACCGAACAGCGCCATGCTAACACGGATATCGCCCATCATGTTGCCAATGATGTGGTGAATATTGAAGTCATCGGACGGATGTATGATTTTCATATCACGGATATTGCTGATTACCATTGGGAGCGAGTATTTCGGCAGCAAAAAGGAAGCCCAATGCATAGCGGCCTGTCCTATTGGACAGGGCTTGGCAATATTGACGGGTTGCCCAGAGGGAACACGCAGCCCTTCACATTGCCCGTTCGCCCAGGTAGTCACCCACATGAAGGTTACGCAAATGTGGCGGTCAAGACAGGCTACCATTTCAAGTTTGACCTCAAAACCAAAGGCAATATGTTCGGCGCACAGGATGGAATTCGCATTACCCCTTCATTTTATTGGGTGAGCAAAGATGGGCGACAGCGGGAAGAGGTGGATTTGTATACACATGCAGGTAGCCGAAAATTTATCCGTGTAGGATCGACAGAGGACCGGGAAAAGCGATATGTTATTTTGAATGAACGGCTACGCAATGTCCCTATGGAGGAAATGCAGGATACAGCAGCCTACCAATATCAACATGGATTGAGTGAAGCAGAGCGAAGTCAGTTAACGCTGGAACATTATGTGGCGCTGTATGTCCAGCGTATTACACGTAGCAAGACCTGGGTTGGACGCTACGACTGGCTAGTGCTGCCTGCTGCTGTGCGTACCTTGATCGGTCCAAAGACGGACCTGCCGGAGGGGGTTGATGCCAATCGTGCGAATGCGGCGATTCAGCGCTGGTATGGCGAGTATAGTCTGCCTGCTGATGTGTACGCCGTTACCAAAGGGACGGATTTGCACGAGGTCAGTCACCGTCAGGAGCTAAACGAGTATACAGATATATTCAAGAAGACAGGCTTTATAGTGGTTCACTTTAATTTGGAATCACTCCGTCAGGGGGACACCAAGCATCCACATTTGCAATATATCAATGGCCCGCTTTTGAACCAATGGCAACTGGAGGGATATCGTAGAGAGATAAAGGACCCGCACGGACACACCTTTCATTTACAGGATGGAGATGTCGTGTTTTATCATGCAGACCAGTCCAGCCGGGATGATTTTCGTTCATTTGTCCCTCACTAATTGGAAAATATACAAATTAAAGATAACCTAAACTTACCCTTTGCTTGTATAACCAGTAAAAAACAGTTGAATAAGCAGGAGAAGGGACGGGTTAATGTAAATCGAGCCAAATGAGCAAGCCTGGATTCTCATCCAGGCTTGCTCACTCTTGCATCGATGTTATTGGGCTGGCACAGGGATTTTCATTTCCAGTTCTTTGATATACGTTTTGTCGCCTTTCTTCACTTCGTTGCCAACCTTGTCATTCACTTGTCCCACAATGCTCCAGTCGGTAGGCTTGACGGTCAAAGTGAACGGCTTAATCGTCACGTATTTCGTGCCCGGTTTAAGAGCATCGTACAGCTCATCCACATGATATTTTGTCTTAGGCTTGCTGTGGAAATAACCGAATTTGCGCTGCTCTAGAATGTTGCCCTGATCATCTGCAATATCGTAATACATCATCGTTGGCGCATACTCTCCCGTCTGCTCCTGAGAAGCAGGCACTTCACCTGTACTGTCCAGCACTAGACGAGTCGTTGTTGAGGTGGATTTCAGCTCCTTCACGGTATAGCTGAAGTTATTGCTGGTCTTCGTCTCATTCGGTTGGACCACAATCATGGTGTTGTCGATTTTCACCGGAACTTTGAATTCATAGGGCTCGTTGACACCTGTCATCGAGGTTTTAACCGTCAACTCAAACTCGTCCGGCAGAGAGCCTAGCTGCATGAATTCCCCAACGACAGAATTTTTTTTGTGCGGATCATCACCGTATATAAATTGTTGAGAGTCAACTTTTTTTCCGTTAATCTGTACTTCAGGATGTTTAAAGTAGCCCTTAGGCTGATCCTTCTCGGGCACTTGATGGGCTTTTAACCATTCATCATTACCACTACTTTCAGCATCCATAGGTACATAAGGACTTATAGAGCCTTCCGGCATATTCTCGCCTTGACGCTCAATGGAAAAGGACAGGCGTGTACCGTCATACAGAACATCGCTTAATGTGAGCGTAATTCCGTCATGCGTCACACTTTCATTAGGATGACTGAGAATGCCCTTATCTACAGCAGTCTGAATTTCATCCGAGCTCAATCCATAAAAAATACTGCCAATTCCGGGAATTTGCTTGAGTGTGGCCGCCATCGTGGGTGATACAACCCCGGCGCCTACCACTCCTGCCCCTAATATGCCAACTACGGATGCCGCCAGAACAGCCCGTTTTGCAAACTTTGGTTTCGTCGTCTTTCTTTGTATGGCTCTTTTTTCAATCTGCTTCATAATTTGATCACTCATACTGCCTCTGGGCATGACAGATTCATGGATCCAATTTTCCAACGGGTCCATTTCACGCTCATAAGGTGGTGTTAGATGTTTGTCCATTAACAAGTCCTCCTTTACTTCTGTGGTCCAGCAGCTTGCGCCGAAGCCGCTCGTATTTTTTGCGGATGGTTGCCGACTTTAAGCTCATGATGCTGCTAATTTCCTCAAAGCTGTATTGCTCGACAGCCTTCAGTAGCAGAATATGACGTTCTTCTGGGGTAAGATAAGTCAGCAGCTCTTCAATCACACTTATATAAGGTGATACTTGGGCGATGGACTCTTGTTCCTTGACCTGCTGAACCAGTTTGAGCCAGCGGCTGTGTTTCCTTTTGATATTCATTAAGTGATGATAGGCTATCTTGTATAGCCATGCCGAGAAGCTGGTCTGTCTGCTGTATTGATGAAGATGCTCATAAGCTCTGATAAAAATGTCCTGAACCGCGTCCTCTGTGGCTTCATGATTCTTCAAAATATAAAAGCAGTAGGTGTACATCTGACGCTCGAATTGCCGAATAATGATTTCATAAGCCTGCTGTTCACCAGCCTTGATACGTTCTATGGCCAGCTCAATCTGGCTGTATTTGTCCTGTGTATCCCCGGGGATGGTTGCCTGCAAGAGCTCACCTCCTTGTATTTATGTCTATATAACAATCGCAACGGGTCATTTTGTGACATCATTTTTGTGGAACCTTGATAGGTATGTATGTTTGATCACAGCTCGTTCATTTTATCATTTTATGATATTCGGATATTCTCACTTCAACTAACATGGTCGACTCACAAAATGGACCGTTTTAAACGGGCTAATGGGGTCATTTCAATAGAAACGGGCAACAACACGGATTTGTGTAGAGAAATACTCGGATATTTAAACGCGTTTGGGGGAACAGCAAAACTATAATAATAAGGAATTTAAATCATGTAAGCGCAATCATTTTCTGTATTTGCTTGTCATCACAATACAATTGAGGAGGACGAATTGGATGGCTCAAAGGAAAGGCGCATGGCAAAAGGGAACTTTGACCGCCGCGTTGGCAGCAATGCTGGCGATGACGGGCACGACTGGAGGAGTGGCTGCGGAAGACTTATCCGAACCCACGCTGCAGGCAGAATCAGCAATCGCAGTAGAACAAAACCGTAGTGGCAGCATTCAGCTGGAAAAGCTGGATCGCGGTCTGGTAGCTGCGGCGACGCAAGAGGGTGTATTTTTAAGCTGGCGGTTATTGGCCCAGGAAGTGAATGGCTACAGTTCAACAGGGCTGACAGGAGCGGACTTTAACGTATACCGTGATGGCAAGAAAATCGCGACGGTGACGGATAGCACCAATTATCTGGATAAGGAAGGAAACGGAAATGCGGTGTACAGGGTCGCTTCAGTCGTTAAAGGGAAAGAAAAGGATCGCAGTGCCAAAGTGAAGCCATGGCAGCAGGGTTATTATGAGCTTCCTCTGCAAAAGCCTGCTGATAGCGTAACACCCGCAGGTGAATCCTATACTTATTCGGCCAACGATATGAGTGTGGGGGATGTGGACGGAGACGGACAATATGAATTTTTTGTAAAATGGGACCCATCCAACTCCAAAGATGTATCTCAGAAGGGGTATACCGGAAATACGTATGTCGATGCGTATACGTTCGAGGGCAAGCTGCTGTATCGGATTGACCTCGGTGTGAATATTCGCTCAGGTGCCCATTATACACAGATGATGGTGTATGATTTTGACGGCGATGGCAAAGCCGAGCTGATGTTCAAGACCGCTCCGGGGACCAAAACGATTACTTTTGACAAGAAGGGCAAGCCCAAAAAAGAAAAATATATTACCCTGCCCCGTGAGGATCGCAAAGCTGGAATTACACATAAGGACGATTATCGTTTGAGTCGTACGGATTATTATGAGCATGTAGTGAATATGTTCATGAACTGGACGAAGCATGAAGAAGTGGTGAAGGGGCAGTGGCCTGCTACGCTGGAGGAATGCTTTGGTATTGCTCCAAAGTATAGCTACCCGTTATCCCGAAAGGATGCAGAAAGCCTGACGGATTACTTTATGGATGTGTATGCTCCTGCGCGGAGCGACAAAAACAAGCTGAGAGAATATGAAGGTTTCATTGTGGATGGACCGGAGTATTTGACCATTTTCAAAGGAAAAACGGGGACTGAGCTGGAGACGATTCGCTATGAGCCAGAGCGCCATGATGACGGTCTTATGTGGGGAGACTACGCTATGGCCCGGATTGAACCTGCTAACCGTGTGGATCGTTTTCTGGCAGGAGTAGCATATCTGGATGGACGCAAACCATACGCCGTATTTGCACGCGGCTATTATACGCGCTCCACCTTAGCCACTTACACGTGGGATGGTCGTCATCTCCAAAAACATTGGATGGTGGACAGTGGTTGGGCACCGATGACCAATCCGTTTAATGATAGCCCGCACGGACGGGATGGAACGGACCCGAAATTTGGCACCTTGACTACACAAGGAGCGCATTCGCTGAGTGCCGCAGATGTGGATGGAGACGGCAAAGACGAAATTGTATATGGCTCCGCCACGATCGACCATGATGGCAGCCTGTTGTACAGCTCGTTTGATGTTATGCCTCCTGAAAGCGCAATTCCGGGCCAAACCGCCAGATTGGGACACGGTGACGCGCTGCATGTTACTGATATTGACCCTGATCGGCCAGGAAAAGAAATCTTTATGGTGCATGAAGGCGGCACCTATGCCCCTTATGGTTATTCGCTGCGGGATGCCAAAACGGGTGAAGTCATCTACGGTGGGTATTCCGGTAAGGATACAGGTCGGGGGATGGTCGGTGACATAGACCCGGATCAGCGAGGACTGGAGACTTGGGCCATAGGCTTGTGGACCGCTGCGGGCAAACAATTGGATACCAAGATGCCGGGTACCAATATGAGTATCAAATGGGCGGCTGATATGACCACACAAATCGTGAACGGGGCGATCGACGTAACCCCAACCATTGAAGATTGGAAACGAGGCACATTACTCACCGCAGCAGGTACCAAAACGAACAATTATACCAAAGGAACGCCATCGTTGGTCGCTGATATTTTCGGAGATTGGCGCGAGGAAATGCTTGTCCGTACAGCAGATAGCTCGGCGATCCGTATCTATTTGAGTACCGAGCCTACAACGCATAAATTGTACACATTGATGCATGACCCGCAGTATCGTGCGGATGTGGCGCGTCAAAATACTGGCTATAACCAGCCGTCCTACACGAGCTTTTACTTTGCATCCGATATGAATTGGGCGAACGTGCCGATTCCCAAGCTCTATACACCAAGAGCCTTGATGAATGAAGAGAGCAGTGACGAAGCGGATGAGGTAGAGGCAACGGAGGTAGATGAAAAAGAAGTCGATGAAACGAAAGTTGATGGAACAAAAGTCGATGGGGCAGAAATAGATGAGAAGGAAATAGAGGGAGAGTCAGCGGTCCCTGTAGTTCCTGTAGTTCCAGCAGAGGATCTATAAACGATTAGCCGGAGACTAAAACTGTAGCACCCCATCCATTAGTTAATAGACTTAGTAAAATGGCAAGCCTCTAAATCATCAGAGGCTTGCCATTTTACATTCTTAAAGTTTAAGAGTATAGACGTTTTTTCTTGCGAGTAAGCATCAGCGGTCGCCTTTATTTTTACAGATGAGGTCTCTTATATTTACGTATAAAGGCTCGGAACAGGCGCATGCTCAATCACTTCATCCAACAATTTGAGCATATGACCCCAAATATAGAAGAACCATCGGTGTTAGGAGTAATTCTCCAACACTGATGGTTCTTATTACATCTGATCACATATTAATTCCCCGTGATTAGATGGTGAAAATATTGTCATTGATCCAGTACTGCCGCTTGTAAAGGCACTTAGGGGTACACATGAAATACAAAAAAAGAAAACTCCAAACCGGGTCAAGGTCGGAGCTTTCTTTGTTTTGTTTAGCTATTATTTGGCATCCGATGGAAGTGAACCGGCTACGCCCCATAATTCCACATTTACTTTGTTTGAAGCACCACGGAATTGAATTGTATATCGCCCGGAACGCATAGCATCAGAACTTCTCCAAACAGTTTCACTGTTTTTGCTGATTGTCTGGCCGTCAACATACGATTTCCCAGAATCGTTGTGCTCTACAGTAAAGTCAACGGGGGTATTAGCGTAGTTTCTAATGCGCAATTTAACATACCCGAAACCCTTAGGAACCTCGAAGCTGCCTGATGCAGTTGCACTTCCCCCTACAGTAAAGTTAAAAGAATTTCCCACGCTTTGAGGAGTTATTACATGGTCACCAGTAGTTGTATTACCAGCATCTTGGGTCGCCGTAGTGGATGTATTTGCAGAATCAGTTACAGCATCTGAATCCGCAAAGATCGCACTGGGCACGGCAATAGCTCCTCCTAATAAACCTAAAGATAAGGCTGATGCAATTAAATGTTTTTTCTTCACAGAATAATCCTCCTTGTAATTGTATAAAACTGCTACATCATTATACCAAAAGATTCCATCTAATGTAATATTTCGACAAAAAATATTAATATATTATCAATTATATTATTTATTTCTATATTAATCCTGTATTTAATATTCGGATTTACTCAAAAATCTGTCAAGTTCCACTGGATTCACTTCACTCTTACTACGCCGAAAATCCGAACAAATCGAGTCATCCTAATCCAAATTTTGATGATTGCGTCACGATAGTTGAGTGGGAGCTGAAATAGGAGCTGCAAGTGGTCTTTGGGGTGCTGCAGCGGGTGCGGCATTAGGGGCAGAATGTAAAAATCGTTTGTATATTTTCATAAGAAAGAGACAGTCATGTAAACGACTGCCTCTTCTGTTCTCAGCGTGACTGAGTACTTGCCAACAGCTGCCTGAAGAGACCGAATCACGGACCAGGTTTCCAGGCAGAACTGTAATATGCAGTGAGTGCGGCTGGCATGCCGTTAAATAATATCCGGATACAACAGCGATTGGAGCAACGTTCCGTTCGCGGAGCGTCGCCAGACCCCCTCTTTTACTTTTCTATTTGTAAAGGAGTCGATTCTCTAAATATCGGCTCAGTTCTGATATGCGTAATCTGATAAGGCCTGGAAGGATCTTTGACCCGCGCCAATAGCATCTCAGCCGCCATAATCCCCATTTCGTTGTTGTAAATATGCACGGTGGATAAATGAGGCTCTACAATCCGGGATTCAGGAGCGTTATCAAACCCAAACACAGCAATATCTTCGGGAATTTTCAAGTTTTTGTTTTTGAGCGCTTTCATGACACTGACGGCGATAAAATCATTGGCGCACACGAACGCAGATGGAAGCACGCTCATGCCCTCCAATTGTTTATCCATCCAATCCGATTCGGAGAAAAAATTTCGGTCCTGATCAACGATGCAGCAAGATAAATCCACACTTTGGCCTGCTTCGATTAAAGCACGGTTATATCCAACCCACCGCTCGTTGAAGCTTTTGCAATGTTTATAATCCCCAACAAAACCGATCCGCGTAAATCCACGATCAATCAGGCTTTTGGTAACAGAATAAACGCTATGTTCGTTTTCCATCAACAATAAATCCGCTTTCAAATCAGGACAAAAAATGTCCACCGAGCAATCAATAAAGATTGTAGGCAGTCCCAAACTCGTAACGAGCTCACTATACTGTGGATCGAACATTTCAATACAAATGATTCCGTCAACCTTAGAGGCTTCAAAATTATTAGGCAGTGTTCCCGCTTGGATTTCGTTTTCCCGCACAATATGAATCGACAAATTATACCCTTCTGCACTTATTCTTTTTTCCAACCCACTGATCAGAAAGGAGCCAAAATGCGAGCTGTTCGGCAGATTGCATGTAAACAGGGCAATGTTACCTTGGTTCTTAGGGATGATACTGTCTGTTTCCACATAGGCAAATTGCTTATATTTGAGCTCGATCGCTTTTTTAATGACCTTGTTCCGAGTATCAACCGGGATGCTCTCACTACCGTTAATGGCTTTGGATGCGGTGTTTCGGGAGATTCCCAAAGCGTCAGCAATGTCTTGAATGGTGACTTTTTCTTTCTTCATAGACAGGTTCCACCTTCACTTAATAAATGGATTGCCTGAGAGGTACAGTTGCCTCTGCCAGCTTTCCGTTCAGACCTAAAATGTATCCTAAATGTATAATAGTTCGCATAAAATAGCAATGTTGAGATTACAAATGTATAAAATATTTTTACATTTGTAAAGTTTATTTAATAGCCTGTATTTATCTTTATCAGATCGAAAAATGAACTGAAATTCAAATTTGTATAAGCTGGATAAAAAAATGCTCATTGAAACAGAGAGGGTACATTAGGGCCGAATAAGTGAAGCGGTCATTGTTAATGGGGAACTTTCAGATTTGGATCATAGGGGATGATTATTTTTGTTTTTGTTACAAAAGCTCAGAATGACAATAATATTTTGGTCAAATGTAAATAAAATATTTTACAAAAGTTATTGACGAATGATAATTTGATTTGGTAAATTGAAGATGAAAAATGTAAGCCTTTTCAGTTGTCTTGTACAGACGGTTATTACAGATGGGGGGAACGCAAATGGCAAACTTGGCTAAGGCAGCTCAGAGACATGCCGCACTGGGGGAGCAAAGGTCCATTCGCAGCAAGCTAGACTATATTCGCAAAAACTATTTTCTTTACGTACTGCTGGCGCCTGCACTGATTCTTACGATTCTTTTTAAGTATGTTCCGATGTATGGGGCCATTATTGCATTCAAGGATTTTAGCCCGCTTAAAGGGATATGGGGAAGTGACTGGGTTGGACTAAAATACTTCACTAAATTTTTAGAATCGCCCAATTTTACGGATATTTTCTTCAATACGCTGAAACTGAGCTTCTATGGACTTGTACTCGGGTTTCCTGTACCAATCCTGTTAGCGGTCATGCTGAATCAAATCCGCAAGGCGGGATTGAAAAAGAATATCCAGCTTGTTTTGTACGCCCCTAATTTTATTTCAGTTGTTGTCATTGTGGGTATGTTGTTTATTTTCTTGTCTCCGACAGGGCCCCTGAATCAAATCATTGCATCGGTGACCGGCAACCCTGTGATCTTTATGACAGAGCCTGAATATTTTCGCTGGATTTATATTCTGTCTGGAATTTGGCAGGGGGCGGGGTGGTCTTCAATCATTTATGTAGCTGCACTCGCTAATGTTGATCCCGAGCTGCATAATGCAGCAAGTCTGGACGGGGCCAACCTGCTTCAGCGCATATGGCATATTGATTTGCCGACGATTAAACCGATTATGGCGATTGTTTTTATCCTGGCAGCAGGAGGAATTATGTCGATTGGGTTTGAGAAGGCGTATCTTATGCAGACATCCATGAATTTGCCTACTTCTGAAATTATTCCTACCTATGTGTATAAAGTCGGCTTGCAATCCGGCAATTATGCTTATTCTGCGGCGGTCGGGCTGTTTAATTCGGTGATTAATGTGGTTTTGCTGCTGACCGTTAACTTTATCGTCAAGAAGCTCAATGAGGGAGAAGGGCTTTATTAGGAAAGGAGCCTCTTTATGCATGTCAAACATTCCAATCTGGACCGCTTCATCCTAGGTGTGAATTACATTGTGCTCACTTTAGCTGTTTTGATTATTGTAGTTCCCTTGGGTTATATCGTGATTGCTTCGTTTATGGACCCGACCGTTTTGTTAAGCAAAGGGCTATCCTTCCGTATTTCGGATTGGAGTGTGGAGGGATATCGGAAAATTTTGTCCAACCCGGCGATGCTCCGTGGGTTTGCCAATTCGGTGTTCTATTCTTCATGCTTTGCCTTGATCTCTGTGACGGTTTCGATTTGCGCTGGCTATGCCTTATCGGTGAACAGCTTGGTGGGGCGAAATTTCTTTATGACATTGTTTATCATCACCATGTTTTTCAGTGGAGGTCTGATTCCAACCTACTTGTTGGTCAAAAATTTAGGGATGCTGGATACCGTATGGGCTATTCTTCTTCCCGGTGCAATCAATGTGTGGGATCTGATTTTGGCACGAACGTTCTTCAAAGGTGTACCTAATGAATTAAAAGAGGCCGCCAACGTGGACGGAGCCTCGGACTGGACGATATTTTTTAGAATTGTCCTGCCGCTGTCCAAACCCATTATTTTTGTCATTGCGCTATATGCCTTTGTTGGTCAGTGGAATTCTTATTTTGATGCCATGATTTATCTGGATAATGCACAGCTGCATCCGCTTCAATTGGTGCTGAGATCGATCCTGATCCAAAACCAGACGATGCCTGGCATGATTAGTGATCAATTAGCAATGGCGGAACTGAAACGTCTTTCGGAAATGATCAAATATTCATCGATTGTCATCTCCAGTCTTCCACTGCTTGTGATGTATCCTTTTTTCCAAAAGTATTTTGAAAAGGGCGTTATGGTCGGCTCTTTAAAATAACAGATGCCGCACACTTCATTTGCTATATGTGCTTTTTACCATTATCCGATGGAGGTCATCCAGATGAAAACAGTCAAAACTGCCTCATTTGCCGCACTGGCGGCGATCTTAGTTCTTTCCGGCTGCGGTAGCAGCAATTCCTCTAATGAAAGCGATGCAACAGATGTGAATGGAAAAGTGACACTCAACTTTTTAACTCAAAGCTCACCACTTGCTCCGGCAGATCCGAACGACAAGCTGATCAACAAACGGCTGGAAGAAAAAACGGGCATTCATATTCGTTGGAAGAACTTTACCAGTGACCAGTTTGTAGAAAAAAGGAATCTGGCCATTGCCAGCGGCGATTTGCCGGATGCAGTGTTCGACGCGGGCTACTCGGATTATGACTTGCTCAAGCTAGCCAAAGACGGTGTCATTATTCCAGTGGAGGATTTGATTGAACAGCATATGCCGAATTTTAAAAAGGTATTGGAGCAATCCCCGGAATATAAAGCGATGTTGACTGCGCCGGATGGACATATTTATTCCTTTCCGTGGATTGAAGAATTGGGGACAGGAAAAGAAGCGATCCAGTCTGTGGATGATTTGCCGTGGATTAATGTGGAGTGGCTGAACAAGCTGGGCTTGTCCATGCCAACAACGACCGAAGAGCTGAAGCAGGTCCTAATTGCCTTTAAAACAAAGGACCCCAACGGCAACGGGCAGGCGGATGAGATTCCATTATCGTTTATAGATAAGCCTGGCGGCGAGGATTTGGCCTTTTTATACGGGTCCTTTGGGCTGGGAGAGAACTGGGATCACACAGTAGTGACGAACGATGGAAAAGTCGTATTTACAGCAGCGGATAACGGATATAAGGAAGCCGTCAAATATATTCATGATTTATACAAGGAAGGGCTGGTGGACATAGAGTCCTCCCAGCAGGATTGGAACACTTATCTGGCCAAAGGGAAGGATCACCGCTATGGTCTGTACTTTACATGGGATAAGGCCAATATTACAGGCCCGAATAAAAAATACGATCTCATGCCGCCGCTGGCTGGACCGGATGGACATGTGAATGTTACACGGACGAATGGCATCGGCTTCGATCGCGGGCGCATGGTGATCACCAGTGCTAATAAGAAGCTGGAGGCGACTGCCAAGTGGATTGACCAGCTGTATGATCCGATCCAGTCTATACAGAACAACTGGGGAACTTACGGGGATACCAAGCAGAAGAATATTTTTGAGTATGATACGGCAAAGGGAATGCTGAAGCATCTGCCGCTGGAAGGCTCGGCTCCGGTGGAAATCAGACAAAAGACGAACATTGGTGGACCGTTAGCTGTATTGGATGAATACTACGGAAAATACACAACCCAGCCGGAAGATGCGACATGGCGATTGGGGTTGCTCAAAAAGGTGATGGTTCCGCATATGCAAGCGGATCATAATTATCCTAAAGTATTCTTCTCTATCGATGAGCTGGATCGTTTGTCGACTATTGAAACCGATCTATTCGCCTATGTTCTCCGTAAACGTACGGAATGGTATCAGAACGGTAAGGTCGAAGAGGAGTGGCCGGAATATTTGCAGGAGCTGAACAGTCTGGGATTACAGGAATGGTTGCAAATCAAGCAAGCGGGCTATGACAGAAGCACAAGTAAATGAATCTTTTTTCGAGGGAGATGAGTATATGAACGTGATTAGGCAAGAGAAATACCGCCCATCCTATCACTTTTCACCAAAAAGCGGATGGATGAATGATCCGAATGGAATGGTTTATTATGAAGGGCGCTATCATTTGTTTTATCAGCATCATCCGTTTGGCACCACATGGGGACCTATGCATTGGGGGCATGCTGTCAGCACTGATTTGATGAATTGGGAGGAGCAGCCAATTGCCTTGGAGCCGGATGAGCTAGGAACGATTTTTTCCGGGAGCGCTGCAGTGGATGAACAGGATACATCCGGATTTTTTGGCGGCAAGCCGGGCTTGGTAGCCATTTTCACCCATCATCATTCGCTTCCGGGGACGGAACAGGTGCGGCAGTGCCAAAGCCTTGCCTATAGTACCGATTCAGGGAAAACTTGGATTAAATACACAGGCAACCCGGTGCTGGAGGATAAGGAATACATTGATTTTCGGGACCCGAAAGTGTTTTGGCACAAACCTACAGAGCAGTGGGTGATGGTGCTGGCCTGCGGTCAGACGATTCGAATCTATCATTCTCCGAATCTGAAGGAATGGACTTTTGCCAGTGAATTTGGACACGGCATCGGTAGTCATGATGCGGTGTGGGAATGCCCGGATTTATTTCCGCTATATGTTGATGAGAAACGCGAACAGGTGAAGTGGGTCATGCTCGTAAGCATTGGCGATACCCCGGGGATTCGGGAAGGGTCTAGAACACAGTATTTTACGGGTGAATTTGATGGGACAACATTTGTGGCAGATGCGGAAAGTGAAAAAGTCCGCTGGCTCGATTATGGCAGAGATAACTACGCAGGTGTGTGTTGGTCGGATATCCCGGCAGAGGACGGACGACGCCTGTTTATGGGCTGGATGAGCAACTGGAGATATGCCAATCAGACACCGACGGAGCGCTGGAGAGGTGCCATGTCCATTCCGCGAGAACTCGTACTGGAAACGAGAAAGGGCACAGTTGCGCTTGTTCAGCGCCCTGTTCGGGAGCTGGAGGGATTAAGAACCCCTGTCCTCTCACTCACAGAACCATCTTGGGAGGAAGTGCGAAACGCATTGTCTTCCTTGCAGCTGGATTGCTACGAACTTGTGGCTGAATTTGCAACCACTGGAGACTTTGGCTTTAAAGTGCGGGTATCGGATGAACAAGAAACACTCGTCGGTTACACTTCTGCCACGCAGGAGGTATACGTGGACCGGACACGGTCTGGTCGCTCGGATTTTCATGAAGACTTTGCAGGCAAACATGGAGCCTCATTAACAATCTTACCGGATCGCATGGACATCCGTATCTATGTAGATCGCTCGTCTATCGAAGTGTTTTTCGATCGCGGACAGGTAGCCATTACCGATTTAATATTTCCTGATGCAGAAGCTAAGGGTCTTGAAATATTCGCAGCAGAAGAGCGGGTTACGTTATTTTCGCTGGAGCTTTATGCGCTAAAATGAGGTTTTCTTCATAATCCGTACTGGAAGGTAGGAAATTGGCGATGAGGATAGAGCTCACAAACACGCGAACGAACCTGACGGATTGGCAGATTAAAGGGAAGGGACGCATAGAAGATAACGTTCAGGGACTTTTGCTAAGATCGGAGCCACAGGAAAACGTGATGGCTATGTCTGGAACCACATCACAGGATTTTACTTTTGAAGCGGATGTGATGGTCACAGACATACAGGCAGATGCTACCCTAGTTTTCCGTTCCAGTGAGGACGGATGTTCTTCCTATATGCTTCAAATCGTGCCAGCTGCTGGATTATTACGGTTGCGCGATGCTGCTGGAGATATCAAAAGACTCAAAGAGGAACGGCAGGTAAAATTACAAAAAGGAGATATTTATCATCTCAAGGTAAAGGTAGAAGGCTCGCAGCTTAAAGTGTACTGGGATGAAGGATATCGCCCGATTATAGATGTGGTCGATACGACGTATGCATCAGGATATTTGGGACTGAATGTCTGGAATGGGTCGGCATTATTTCAGAACATTCAAGTCAGTGATATGGATACGAATGTAGATGAACCGTTCTTGATCCGTGGAAAATGGCAACCGGACCTCAAAGGGCAAAAAGCTGAGGGAACAAGTTCTGAAGGAGCATTGAAAATATTTAGTACGACAGCTGCCGATCTGGTCATGGAAGGTAGTGTGACGCTGAATCCTTCTGAACCGGGAATGGAAGCAGGGCTATTTTTCAGAGGGAATCCGAAGGGTACAGAGGGATATGTTGCTTCTGTGCAACGTGAGGATCAGCAGGTTCGGGTACATCTGAGAAAGGCGAATGGAGCGTTGGTTACAAGCTCTGTCATGGTGTATCCGAATACATCGGGCAGTAAATATAGTCTGGAAATCATCACATATGAAGAGCGAATTCGCGTGTTTATAGATGGCTACACGCCTGCGGCGATTGACATTGTGGATAACAGTTATTCCAGTGGTTTTATAGGTATGAAGGCAACTGGGGGTACGGCTTATTTTCAGGATATCTACCTTACCTCCGTCTCGAATTACTATACAGAAAAATATCGCCCGCAGTATCATTATTCCCCTGCCAGAGGCTCGGCCAGCGATCCGAACGGATTGGTATATTTCGAGGGAGAATATCACCTGTTTCATCAGGATGGTGGACAATGGGCACATGCGGTCAGTCTGGATTTGCTGGATTGGAAAAGGCTTCCCTTGGCATTAAAGTGGAATGATTTGGGCCATATCTGGTCCGGCTCGGCTGTAGCTGATCTCACCAATACTTCCGGCTTGTTCAGCGACTATGGCGGAAAAGGGCTGATTGCATATTACACCTCCTATAATCCCGATCAGCCCAAGGGAAACCAGAGAATTGGCCTTGCTTACAGCACAGACCGGGGACGGACATGGCAATACCCCGAAAACAATTCAATTGTAATTGAGAATCCGGGCCAAAATGAAAACGATCCTGGCAACTGGGATTTTCGTGATCCGAAAGTGGTATGGGATGAAGCGCATCAGCGCTGGATTATGGTCGTGTCGGGAGGTGACCATATCCGCTTCTTTACCTCCGCCAACCTATTAGATTGGAGCTGGACGGATAACTTTGGCTATGGTGATTATATACGGGGCGGGGTATGGGAGTGCCCAGATCTATTCCCGCTCGCGGTAGACAAGAGCAACACCTCTAAATGGGTGCTAATGATTAGTACTGGAGCCAGCACGAACACTCAAGGCTCGGATGCGGAATATTTTATCGGTGAACTGACATCTGATGGCAAATTTCAAAATGATCTTCCGCCGGGGAAGGTGTTGAAAACCGATTGGGGCAAGGAATTCTATGCCTCGATGTCTTTCTCCAATATGCCCTGCGGGCGGCGTATCATGCTGGCATGGATGACAAATTGGGACTACCCGTTCAGCTTCCCAACTTCACCCTGGAAGGGGCAGTTCAGCATCCCGAGAGAGTTATCGTTAAAAACAACCCATGAAGGCATACGCTTGATACAGCATCCGATATCCGAACTGACTTCGCTACGTTCTCATTTATTTTCGCTAGAACATGCAAGTATCACGGAATCTTCTCCGAATATACTGGAAGGTTTAAAGGCGGGTGCCTATGAGATTGAGGCGGAGTTCGAATTTCCTTCCGTTGGGATGGCATCGACTTTTGGGTTTTGCGTACGGGAAGGCGGTGAGCAAAGAACGGTAGTCGGCTATAAAACAGATGTACAACACATGTTTGTAAACCGTGCTGAATCAGGGCTTACTGATTTCTCTCCTCTATTTTCAACGCTTCATGAAGAATCGCTGGCACCGGTCGGGAATCGAATTCAAATGCGTATATTTGTGGACGAATCCTCAGTCGAGGTGTTTGGTAACCATGGAGAAGTCGTATTTTCTGATATCATTTTTCCAGATTCGGCGCGTAGAGGGATGAGCTTCTATGCTCAAGGTGGTGAGGTGAAAATTGTTTCTCTTCATGTGTATGCGCTACACAATCGCTGGAGGGTTACAGAGGTTTCATCCATCAGACTGATCATGGATTACACACAGCTGGAGCTTGCGGAAGGACAGTCGAAACGTCTGTATGCGAGTGTGGAGGATCATTCCGGGAGAAAAGAACATTTGCTGAATTGGGAATCCAGCAACCCCGCAGTCGTCAAGGTGATCTCGTCAAATGAAGGCTACGCGATCACGGAGGCACTTTCCCCTGGAGAAGCCATTGTTACAGCCTCCATCCCAGGAGATACGGTAAGAGCAAGTACCTCTGTCACTGTGCATGGCGGGAAGTTTTATACCAACCTTTCAGGTTGGGTGCCGGATGTCTCCGCATCCCGCTGGATGGTGACGACGGATGGTATGCGCGGAAGCTATATTAGCGATGCGAATTATATGGCTTCTGAGCAGGCGGAAGATTTTACGTATGAGGCTGATATGAAGCTGTATGGAAATGGGAGTGCTGGCTCCATGATTTTCCGTGCCAACGCGGACGGGTCGAGTGGCTATTATTTCAATTTGGATCCGAACATGAAATCCATTCGCCTTTTTTATAAAAAAGAAGGGCGATTCGAGGAACAACAGGTGCTGACCAAGGTTCCAAGATTTGTACTTCCGGGAGTAACCTATCATATCAAAATCCAAGCAAAAGGATTACGCCTTCGTATAGAGATAGACGATGAACAGGTAATCGACTTGGAAGATGGTACGTTTGCCGCAGGGCATTTTGGTATCAATGTATTTGGAGGGCAAGCTTTTTACCAAAATGTAAGGGTCCAAAAAGTCTGATTTGAATTTCGTATTTTTGAAAGAGAGCTGTATTTTACGAGCTCTCTTTTTTGCGTCTTTTTTAGCCGGAGCCTGCAAATTGCTGGTTAAACGAAGACCTGTAGGAGGGTATAATAAAATATAGTGCTATATAAAGTGCGTATATATGGTGTTACAGCAGGTTTTGATTAGACGCTGATCTGGAAGGACGGCTAAGGCAATTGGAGGAATGCTTGTGGGGATGATGTTCACTTTTCTAAAAAAATATCGGGTTCCAGCTATCGCGGCGCTCGTGATGATGTTGCTGGAATTGACGGTAGAGTTATCGCAGCCGTATTTGATCTCCAAAATCATAGATGAGGGCATTCGACAGCAGGATTTGCCTGTCGTCTGGTTATGGGGCGGTGTACTGGTGGGCAGTGCCGTTATCGCTTTTATGGCAGGGATATCCAGTTCCTTTTTTGCTTCACATGCAAGTCAGGGTTTTGGCTATGATGTGCGGGAAAAGCTATATCAAAAGGTGCAATCCTTTTCTTATCCAGTGTTCAAACGGTTTGCTACTTCGTCGCTGATTACTCGCCTGACGGGAGATGTTACGCAAGTACAAGATACGGTATTTATGAGCCTGCGATTTATGACACGAGTTCCGCTGGTGGTGATCGGCAGTATTGTGATGGCCTTGGTTGTACATTTTAGGCTTGGGCTGCTACTGGCGGTTATGGCCCCGGTGCTGTTCGTATTTGTGCTGGTGATGATGCGGAGGACTGTCACTTTGTTTAAAAGTGTCCAGCGGCGCTTGGATGACGTTAATGGAGTAATTCAGGAGAATCTGACAGGCATTCGGCTTATCCGGGTTTTTGTGCGGATGCGACATGAAATTGAACGTTTTGCTCATTACGGAAGTGAATTGATGAAAGGGACGGTGTCCGCTCTACGCTGGACAGAAACGACGATGCCGTTCATTTTGTTTACGATGAATGCAGGGATTATTGCAGTACTTTGGTTTGGGCGCGGTCAAATTTCCACTGGAGATGCCAGTGTAGGACAGGTGGTTGCAGTCGTTAATTATTCCCTGCGGACAATTGGAGCTTTGTCTGCTTTATCCGGTATCGTTGTGGTATTTTCCCGGGCTACTGCATCTACAGGGCGGATTCGAGAGGTTTTGGAAACACCTAATGAAGAGGGGAGAGAGCTGAAGGGTGTTCCAACACAGGATATACGTATTGAGGGACAGGTGGAAATGGATCGGGTGAGCTTTCATTATCCGGGCAGTGATTTGGCTGTATTAAAGGACATATCCTTTAAGGCACGACCGGGTGAGCGAATCGCTATTATGGGAGCTACTGGTTCGGGCAAATCCTCACTTGTACAGTTGATTACACGTCTATATGAAGAAGATGAAGGTCATGTGCGCTTTGACGGAAAGGACGCTCGTCAAATGGATGGCTCCATACTACGTGAGGCGATTGGCTATGTCCCCCAAGAGGTGCTGCTATTTACCGGCTCGATTCGGGATAATATTGCCTGGGGGCTGGAGCATGCCAGTCTGGAGCAGATTCAGGAAGCCGCGCGCATAGCACAAATCCATCCTATGATTGAACGCTTGCCGCAAGGCTATGACACCATGCTCGGACAGCGTGGTGTTAATCTGTCCGGCGGACAGAAGCAGCGGCTGTCGATTGCCCGCGCACTGGTGCGCCAGCCGGCAGTGCTGATTCTGGACGACAGCACAAGTGCGCTGGATGTGGGGACGGAAACCGCATTGCTGAATGCACTCGATGGCCTGTCCTGTACGACATTTCTCATCACGCAGAAGATTAGTTCAACTGCATCAGCAGATCAGATTTTACTGCTGGATGAAGGGCGCCTGATAGCTAGTGGAAACCATGATCATCTCATGGATAGCTCGGATTTGTATCGACGAATCTTTGAATCACAATACGGAAAGGAGGAGTCGCATGTTCAAGGAACTCATTGAACCGTTCCGTCAGCCTACACCGCCGTCCGGTGTGCTGCGAAACCCGGCTGGCGCTGAAGGACGACGCAAGGCCAAAGCGAAGAACTGGTCTGGCACGGTAGGGCGAATATGGGCTTATCTGGCCCGTCGCAAGGCCAAGCTAATGCTGGTCCTGTTCATGGTGTTGCTCAGCTCCGGGCTGTCGCTGTTGGCTCCATATCTGGTCGGTGTAGCGGTGGATGATTTTCTCGAAGGGCCGGGTGGACGCACGTGGATTTATTTTCTCATAGGTTTAGGGGCTGTGTATCTACTGAACTCGCTGACCTCCTGGCTGCAAAATATTTGGATGATCGAGATTGCCCAAGAGACGGTGTACCGCATGCGTTTCGATCTGTTTTCACATTTGCATCGACTCCCCATTCCTTTCTACGGCAAACGTCAGCAGGGAGAAATTATGAGTCGTCTGACCAATGATATCGAAAATGTCAGTTCTACGCTGAACAGCTCAGCCATTCAGATTTTTTCGAGCATATTGACGTTAATCGGTACACTCACTGTGATGCTGTGGTTAAGCCCGCTGATGACCCTGTTAACCTTTATCGTGGTGCCGTTAATGGCAGCCGGGATGCGCTGGATTACACGCCGCACCGGGCCTTTATATAAGGAACGGCAGAAGAACTTGGGCGAACTGAACGGATACATTGAAGAAACGCTGTCCGGTCAGCAGATTATCAAGGCATTTTCACAGGAGAAGAGAGTCATCCGTGGTTTTCGTGAGCGTAATGACCGTATTCGGCTGTCGGGTTTCTGGGCACAAACGATTTCAGGCTTTATCCCTAAACTGATGAACGGACTGAATAATCTCAGCTTTGCTATTGTAGCAGGGATTGGCGGGATTTTAGCCATTCGCGGCTCGATTACGATAGGGACGATTATCGTATTTGTAGAATATGCTCGTCAGTTCACTAGACCGCTGAACGATTTGGCTAACCAGTGGAATACACTGTTGTCCGCCATTGCCGGAGCTGAGCGCGTATTTGAAATATTGGACGAAGACGAAGAGTCCAAGGATGAACGCGGCGCAGTAAAGGTGAAGCATGTGGAGGGAGCTGTACAGTTTACGGATGTTTTCTTCGGTTATGATGAGGGAAACGCTACGCTGGAAGCCATCTCTTTTGAAGCTAAACCTGGTGAAATGATCGCGCTCGTCGGCCCGACCGGGGCAGGAAAAACGACACTGATCCAGCTCCTTTCCAGATTCTATAGCCCAGACAAGGGAACGATTACGCTGGACGGGCGTGACATTACGACCATAGAGCGTGAAAGCTTGCGCTCCCGTATGGCGTTTGTGCTACAGGACACCTTCCTGTTTCAGGGGACCATTCGTGAAAATATCCGCTTCGGCAGGCTGGATGCCACTGATGAGGAGGTTGAACAAGCATCGAAACTGGCCAACGCCCACTCCTTTATCATGCGGATGAAGGACGGGTACGACAAGGTGCTGGAAGCGAACGGTAGCGGCATCAGTCAAGGGCAAAAGCAGTTGCTGGCGATTGCTCGTGCGATTTTGGCCAACCCTTCTATCCTGGTGCTCGACGAGGCGACCAGCAGCATTGACACCATCACCGAGATGAAAATTCAAGAAGGACTGGAACGGCTCATGCAGGGGCGAACAAGTTTCGTTATTGCACATCGGTTGAATACCATTCGTCAGGCTGACCGGATTTTGGTCTTAAAGGACGGTCGTTTGGAGGAGCAAGGTTCTCATGAGGAGTTGCTGGCTCACAAAGGCTTTTACAGTAATTTATATTATGGTCAGTTGAGAAAACAAAGCTCATAAGCTGGCTTGATCAACAGACTTACAGGCATACTTAAAAAGGGCTACCGTGGGGTGGCCTTTAAGTATGCCTTTTTATAGGTATGTATAATTAAAGACTTTACATAGATATTGCACAATCCGTATTTGTGATCAGAGACGTTTGAAATTGAGATACTTACTGATTTCACATTTAATTAGTATACCCATACCCCGTATATGTATGTTAACATGGGCGTGCAACAATAAAATTTCGCCTCAAAGGAGAGAGATCCTCATGAAAGTCGCCATCATGCTTTTCGATGGAATCACAGCATTAGATGCCATAGGTCCATATGATGTATTTGCTGCTACACTGAAATGTGAAGTGAAGTTTGTCGCTAAGAAAAAAGGGTTAGTCAAACTGGACTCAAACATGGGCTATTTGCATGCCGATTATAGTTTTTCTGAAGTACCTTCAGCTGACATTCTTGTTATTCCAGGTTGCAGTCCGCCAAATTATAAAACTCCAATGAATGACGAAGAAACATTAAATTGGATTCGCCAAATACATGAAGCTACAAAATGGACCACATCGGTTTGTAATGGCTCTCTGATTTTAAGCGCCGCAGGCTTGTTAAATGGAACCATAGCCACAAGTCATTGGGGTTCCTTAGACCTGCTCCAATCTCTTGGAGCCATTCCAACAGATGAGCGAGTGGTCCGTCAGGGCAAAATCGTTACAGCAGCTGGTGTCTCCTCTGGTATTGACATGGCACTCCAGCTCATCGCATGGGAACTGGGAGAAGATATGAGTAAGGGAGTCCAATTGATTTTGGAATATGATCCTCAGCCTCCGTTTGACACGGGTTCACCCCAGAAAGCACCTGCTATATTGGTAGAACAAATAAGAGGTATGCTGCAAGAGTTTGCAAAACGGGAGCCTTATGTGTAAGTCCTGCATTAGGTTCTGTATTTTTATTTACAAAGCCCCCTAATTCAACTAATATGGTTTACACATAGTAAAGGATTACAAAGTGTAAACCATTGGAGGGGGTTACAAACATGAGCAGCTTACCTAAGTCTGCTACATTTCCGCTTTTCATTTTGATGCTGAATCTGTTTATTGCTTTATTGGGTCAAGGCATGGTGATTCCCATTCTGCCTGAATATTTGAAACAATTTAATGCGGCAGGAGCTGCTGCGGGGTATCTTATTGCCGCTTTTGGAGCAGCACAGTTTATTTTTTCACCTCTGGGTGGGCAACTTTCGGATAGATACGGGCGTAAATCAATGATCATCACCGGTCTGTTTTTAACCGTCATTTCGGATCTCATGTTTGCTGTATCTACGACATTGCCCCTTCTATATATTGCTCGGTTTATTGGAGGGATAGGTATTGGATTAATGGTTCCTTCCAATATGGCCTATGTCGCTGATATTACCACTCCTGAAACTCGCGCTAAAGGAATGGGGTACTTGGGTGCTTCCATGAATTTGGGGATGGTACTTGGTCCGGGGTTAGGCGGTATGATCGCTGAGTTGGGCATTAGGGTGCCTTATTTTTTTGCTGGTGGACTTGGACTTGTAGCAACGCTGCTTAGCTTATATATGCCAGAGACACTGCCCAAGGAACAACGAAAACCCGTTGGCCAACGGGTCCGTAGGGAGCCGATTCGAAAGCAAATTCTGAATTCATTTCGAACGTCCTATTTTCGTTATCTTCTCCTCATATTGATCATGACATTAGGCTTGATGAATTACGAAACGGTGTATGCTCTTTTTGTGGAACGAAAATACGGTTTTGATGCCACTAAAATCTCAATGATCATTACGGTTGGTGCCATAATAGGCATCGTGGTGCAGGTATGGCTGCTTGATTACCTCATCAAGAGACTTGGCGAGATGAAGCTTATACGCCTCTCTTTAATCATGACAGCCATTGCTTTACTGTTCATGCTTATTAAGATCAATTTAGGTTATCTGCTGGTGGTATCGGCTCTGTTCTTTGCTTTTAATGCCTTCTTAAGGCCCACAGTAAGTACAATGATTGCCAACTCGGCTGGAGATCGTCAAGGATATGCCGCCGGACTGAATACGACGTATACCAGCCTAGGCAGTATATTGGGGCCTATTTTAGCGGGTTTGTTGTTTGACAAACACATTCATATTCCTTATATTT
Organism: Paenibacillus sp. ALE2; assembly: GCF_054113385.1. NCBI lineage: Bacteria > Bacillati > Bacillota > Bacilli > Caryophanales > Paenibacillaceae > Paenibacillus > Paenibacillus sp. ALE2. The sequence continues at coordinate 361,145 of NZ_CM134213.1, read as the reverse complement.
TTGGTGCACTCATCCTTGTATCTGCCCTTTTCTTAACCTTTCAAACATCAAAAAATGAGAAACGGATGGTTGCTAATGACTGAGAACTGGCACCAGAACTTGAAAAACAAAAATCGGGAAGAACTTATTGCGGCTGCGAAGGAACTTTTTATGAAGCAGAGCTTTCTCAAAGTGAATATTAAGGATGTATGCCATGTGGCTGGTGTAAGCCGGGTTACATTCTATAAGCATTTTCAGTCCATGAATGAAATGGTTTTTGAGGTCCAAATGGAGATCCTTGAAAGCATGACTGAATTTGTTAGAAGAGCACCTACAGCCGAAATGAATGGTAAGCAGATGCTTACTTCGATGCTTGATGCATGGATTGATTATGCGGGGCGACATCCAGATTTCATCAAGTTTATTCTGTTATTCGACCTGCATTACGAAGCTTATGATTCAAATGAAGAACTCAAAGAACGATATAAACATTTTGTTAGCCAAGGAAAGGAACGACATTTCCTGATAGATGCTCTGGAAGCTGGAATCCAAGATGGATCCTTAAAGTCGGATGCTGAACCGCTAAAGACTGCGCATTTTATCTTCACGTCTATGATGGCGTTACTCCAGAAAATGAGTTTGACTCCCAAGGAAGATTGGAGTGGCGAATCTCAGGATGTACAAATGGCTAACCGATTTGTAGGGATGCTGGTTCAATATTTAAGTACAGAAAGTGATGAATCCTCTGTTTAAGACAGGTGGACACAATAGAATAACAAGGCTCAGTCTGCTAAACTGTGAAAATAGAACGGGTACATATACGTTGCCATATTAGCCTGATTTATTTTGCGGAGGTGCGGGGATGAACGGAAGTCTGTTTGAGCCAGGACTGCGGGACGGGGATTATACTCCCCGTTTTTTTGCTTACTATTACAAGCAATGGCGTGACTATACGATGTCTTACCACGATCATCATTCCACTGAAATTATGTATATGATTTCTGGCTTGTGCAGGATAGATGTACAAACCGGAAAGAATACGGAAGAAAGCATTACGCTGCGCAAAGGCGAGTTTATTATGCTGGATGCAGGCGTCCCGCATCGGTTGGTGGTGGAAGGAGAACAACCGTGCCGGATGCTGAATGTAGAGTTTGGCTTTAAGGAAGGGGTGAGGGTAGGACCATCTATCCAACAAATAGCAGCGGAGGAGCAGGAAGTCACAGCCTTTATGTCGCGTCCATTCCCATATCTGGTGCTATCAGACCCGGAAGAGGTATATTATGCGCTCAAAAGTCTCGTGCTGGAGCTGGATCAACGTAAAGAACAGCCGGGTGCCATGGCAGAAATGCTTTTTATGCAATTGCTTGTACGAATTGCACGTTTACGGGAAGAGGCAGAGCGCAGCAATACGCAGCAAACGGATATGTACGTCAAGCGATGCATTGAATTTCTCCATCTGAACTATGACCGGGATATTGCAGTCAAGGACATGGCCGCAGCCGTCAATCTGCACCCAGGGTATTTGCATCGAATTTTCAAAAAACATACGGGGCTAACGCTTACCGCGTATTTAACGATGCTGCGAATGGACAAGGCCTGTATGCTGCTTCAGCAAACGGACATTCCCATTCAGGAAATTGCCGATTATGTTGGCGTCGCCAGCAGACAGTATTTCCACATGTTGTTTAAAAAGCACACAGGCAAAACTCCTGTTGAATACCGCACCGCCGTCGAGCGCGATGTGAGGAATTATGCGGAGGAGGGTGGAAGCTAAAAAAGAAGCCTCTGAACCATTACCGATTTAGGTCGGTATGAATTCAGAGGTCGTGTGATTTCAAGCACTATAAAACGTATTGGGCTTCTTGAGAGCTAAAGTTTGGATCATTTTTCGAGCCACATATTTTCCATCTGTTCAAGCGATCTCCCCTTGGTTTCGGGAACTTTACGCCATATAAAGACTACGACGAACAGCGAGATGGCTCCGAATATCCAGAAGGTATCGGACGGACCAGCTGAACTCAGCAGAGGGGGGAATGCCTGGGAGACCAGATAATCGCCGGCCCATAATGCCATCGAAGCAATGGCGACAGCTTTGCCGCGAATGCGGTTCGGAAAGATCTCCGAGATCATGACCCATACGATTGGCCCAAGTGATATAGCGTAGGAGGCCACGTAGATCAATATCATGATGAGCACGAGCGGTCCAGTGGTTAGACCCATTTTGAATGCGGCTCCAATAATGATCAAGCAGAGGGTCATCAGCGAGGTACCGATCATTAGTAGAACTTTTCGTCCCGCTTTGTCGATCAGCCATACGGATACGATGGTAAACAACACATTGATCAACCCGATCCAGATGGTCTGGGTCAAAGAAGCGTCCGTACCGAGCCCCATTCCTTTAAAGATAACCGGTGCATAATACAAAATGGCATTGATGCCGGTAATATGCTGCATAATGGCGAGCATGATACCGATAAAGAGAGCGACCCGAATACCGGGAGCGAACAATTGTTTCAATGAGTCATTCTCATTTTTGAACGATTCCTTGATATCAAGTACTTCCTGTTTAGCAGCTTCTTCACCGTGGATTTTCAGCAGAATTGGCAGCGCTTCATAAGGCCGATTCTTTTTGATAAGCCATCTCGGGCTTTCGGGTATGAAGAGCATCAGGAGCATAAAGATCAGTCCCGGAACAGCTCCTACTCCGAACATCCAGCGCCAGGCTGTTGAGATACCCCAGGCTTCATCCCCCAGGCTGACGATCCACGAATTCTGAAAATAAACAAGGAAAATACCCGTTACGATCGCCAGCTGATTTAAAGCAACCAAACGGCCACGGTATTTGGCGGGAGCGATCTCCGCGTTATACACCGGACAAATAGTGGAAGTGATTCCTATGCCGACGCCGCCGATCATACGAAAGATAACATACCCGGTGAACGTATCTTGAATTGCAGAGCAGATCGAGCCGATGACAAATAAAAATCCGGCGGCCAGCAATACCTTTTTTCTGCCGATCCTTTCACTCATGTAGCCGGAGAGAGCCGCACCCGTGATGCTCCCTACAATCAGACTCGACACTGCCCAACCGACCTGAAATTCGCTCAGCGAAAAACGCTGCTGTAGGAATTCAACTGCTCCCGAAACTACCGCGATATCAAAACCGAACAGTATGCCTCCAAGCGCAGCTACGATGGATACCAACGTCACAAAAAGCATATTGGGTTTTTCTGATTGAAGCGCTTTCTGTTGAGCGCTTTCATTATGGATGATTACTCCCATATGATCATCTCCCCTCCAGATTCCTAGAACCTCATTCCGTTCTTCGAGGAGAAGTATAACATGCGCTTATAAAAGAAAGGCTGGTGATCGTCTTCAATAAACGGACCTTTTCACGCACGATTTTGGCTTCGCTTCCCGAATTGGAGACGGAGGGGATAAATCTAGCATTACCTTGTCATTCGAGCTTAAAAAAATCCATGCCGATGGTCGGCATGGACGAAACTCTACGATTTTTGACCTTTGAACTCCGTGGGAGGAACGCCCGTTATCTTCTTAAAGACACGGCTAAAATAGTTCGGGTCCTTATAACCCACTTCAAAGCTGATTTCCTTCAGGGCAAGGTTGCCCTCCTTAATCAAAGAAATAGCTTTATCAATCCTTAACCTGGTTACGAAGTCGATGAACGTTTCTCCATATTCCTGTTTGAAAATTTTACTGAAGTAGTGAGGATTCAAGTGGACGAAATCAGCCACTTCTTCCAGTGAAAGGTCATCGTTGAACCGTTCCTCGATATACATCTTTGCTCTGCCCAGCATAGTCAGTGTTTGAACCTCCCGCTGTTCGCGTATCCGTTGTAATGCTGACATGACGTACGTCTGCTGAAGCATTCCATTCTCCTCTTTGACGGCAAGCACAGAGGAGTTTCCAGCCTCTGACGACTTCAGCTCATCAAAGTGGCAGTAACCTCCATCGCGCTTGCGTAGGGTGGAGGCAAAAACGGCTTCGAAATAGGACTTTCGAAGTCCTTCCTCGCCGCTATGAAGCGAGCCAATTCCAATAGCTGTCTTTATGCCAAATTGCTGCTGGGCCAGCTCGGAGAGCTGTTGAACAAGATGCTTAATCCGCTGTTGCCAGTCGTTTTCGCTGGTGGCAGGCGGCTTTTGTAAAAAAGTGGCCACATGATGGTCGATCAGGGAGCTCACAATGGAATTGGGGCCATGTGTTTTTACATAGCTTCGGAAATGATCGTAAATTTTCTTTTTGTCCTGCTCGTCTGCATATCCTTCAAAGGCAGCAATGATGGCGCTTCCCTGATCAAGAGGAAAGTCCAGCCATTCCGACAGTTGAGAAGCGCTCGAATCCACCGTCTGGTCGACCATAAGCATTAAAGCCAGCTCATTTTCTGCGAGCGGCATCAGCTGTGAGATTTTGTGCCTAAGCTCCAATTCTTCCGTGCGTGCTCGCTTCTCGCATTCAATTTCTTCAATCAGTCGTTTCAGTGTACTGATGATTAGTTCTCGCTTCGCTGGCTTCAGAATATATTCTTTTACGCCCAAAGAGAGCGCTTCACGTGCATAAGCAAAATAATCATAGGCGGTGACGAGCACGAAACGGGTATCAGGAAGACGCTCCTTTAATTCACGAAGCGCCCCAAGCCCGTCGATTCCGGGCATGTTGATATCCAGAATGGCAATATGAGGCCGGTGCTCTTCCGCACATTCGATGGCCATGCGGCCGTTGTCGGCATGAATAAACCGAAATACCCCCGGCATTGCCCGTTCCACTATCAATTCCAGTCCTTCCCTCTCCAAAGCTTCGTCATCCGCGATCAACAACCGATACATTCGTCTGCTCACTCTCCTTCTTGACTGGAATTCGTATTGTTATGGTAGTACCTAATCCGATATGGCTTCGGATTTCAACCATTCCTTCCTTTTCGTAGAACAATTGCAGCCGCCTAAACACGTTTTGCATTCCAAGTCCTGTTGAACTGCTGCTTTCAGCTCCACCTTCTAAACGGAGCACGGACAGTCGGGTTTCCTCCGTCATACCCTTTCCGTTGTCTGAAATTTCAATTTGCACATCTTCGCCCGCTCTCGACAGCGTCAATGTGATAATGGCTCCGTTTTCCATATCAGCTACACCATGAAGAAAGGCGTTTTCAATAAATGGCTGGATCGTCAAGGCTGGAATTTGCTGCTGAAGCACGGAAGCGTCAAAGTGAAGATCAAAGCGAATTCTGTCCCGGAAACGCGCCTGCTGGATGGTTACGTATTCGCTTATATGGTCTAGTTCTTCCTGGAGCGTTACGGGTTTGTCCAGCTTTTGCAGACTGTACCGTAATAGATTGGACAGCGAAACGATCAGGTCGCTGGTCTTCTCCGCCCCTTCCAGGATCGCCAGTTTGGAGAGCACATTTAAGGTATTGAACAAAAAGTGCGGGTTAATTTGATTTTGCAGAGCCAAAAGCTCTAGCTCTTTCACAAGCCGCCGCATTTCCAGACTCTGTTTATCCTTTTCGATAAGGATGCTCAAATCAGCGGACATTTGCAAAATGGCGTCTGCCAATACGCCTAGCTCGTCATCTCGCCGCGGTTGGGACTCGATATTCAGATCACCTGTGGCGATTCGCTTCGCCAGTCCGACTAGTCTGCCGACAGGGCCCGTAATGCTGCGCGAGACCCAGATGGCAAGCAAAACCCCCATCAGCGCGTTCATGCCGAACAACGCCACTCCCAAGCCGTTCATTTGCTCATTCTTGTTCCGAATGTTCTCGATGAGCGGCCGGTAATAAGCCAGTTCAGCATCGATCAGTCGCTGGCCCTCCTCATGAATATAGCCGACGGTTTTCTCCGCTTCAATGTAATGCTCAAAAGCCGATTGAGGATCTTGTGCCTTTGCATCCAGAACTGCAGCTTGCTTCTGTTCAAGAAATGTGGCTAACAGATTCATGTAGTCCTCCTCGGCAAAAGAAGGATCGGTCGAGTCAGAGACTTCCTGGATTCTGCCTTTCAGCTGTTTCAATTGGTATTCCGTCGGGCCCTGCACACCCGTATCGTCTCTTGGATTGAGCAGATAGGTATAGAGGAGATTTAAGTTGCTCTCCGCCGATTCGGAGGTTTGCTCGATGAGAAGAATTCGGCCAAGCATTTCATCGTAGCTCTGTTGGACGACCTTCCCGCTTTGGAATACAAAGTAAGCGATGATATTGGCGAACACAACTAGAAGAGGGATGAACAGAAGCAACTTCGTTCTGATCGTCATCGTCTGTCATCTCCAGACATGTTGTCGGGAGTGTCCGCATGCACTTCATATACCCTGGTGTATGTTAATTCCTGGGGATCATGTCCCTTTAGATAAACATTCAGCAATTTTATAGCCTTAGCCCCCATTTCCATTGGCTGTTGAACAAGGGTGAGCTCGATTTTGCGATGTTTGATAGCTTTCAACGTCTCGGCCATATCGTCAAAAGCGAAAATCTGCAAATTCCGCACGCCGCGCCGCTCCGAGGCTTCCAGAATGCCAAGGCCGTCCAGCGCACTGAATCCGACCATGTAGTGAATCTGCGGATAATGGGTGAGCATGTTCTGAGCTTGCTGGGCTGCCTGAAGCCGTGAAATATTTGAGGAGCGAATCTCCACAATGCGGAGCTTGGGATAGCGGCTGATCACAGAACGAAATCCCGCAAGCCTGAGCCGCTGATTCTCGACGCGCTCGCTGCTGATCATAACTCCAATATCGCCATGCTCCCCAGAGGCCTTCGCCAACAGCATGCCCATCTGTTTTCCTGCTCCTTCGTTATCCGTTCCGACGTAGGCCAGCCTTCGGGAGTCCGGCTCATCCGTATCGATCGTGATGACAGGTATGCCAAGTGCGGCAGCCTTGTTGATTAATCGTCGATACTCTGGATCATTTATCCCTTGAACCAGAATCGCATCTGCCTTGGCGGCGATCGCTTTATCCAGCAGTTTGATCTGCTCGGACGGATTAATGCGGTCCGGTCCGATATAATCGAGCCTCATACCGTACTGCTCCGCTTCCTTTCGAGCTCCTTGTTCAATGGACCGCCAATAATAATTGTCCAGCTCTTGCGATATCAATACCACTTTTGTATCGGAACCCCCGTCGTTTGGTGAAACCGTCTTCAATTGTTCTGCAAATTGGTGAATTTGAAGAGAAGACAGAGTGAACTGAAACAACAGCCAGGCAAATAGCAGGAAGACGGGAATAAGGATAAATGTCCATTTACGGTTTGACATGTCTTGCTCCTTTGGGAATATTTAGAGACACAACTCATTATACAGTAAACAAGAGAAGCACACGCAGCTTCGTCAACGGCAAGTAGCATCTGTTGATGCGAAAGTTAGGATTTTTGACACCTAAGTACGAATCTGGTCATGATTTTGATAACGCTTTCTACAGGCATATTGCTACAATGACGGTATATTACAATTCTAATTACCGGAGGTTGAATGCCGTGTCATTTAAAGTAGCTTTTATTGGAGCAGGAAGCATCGGTTTTACCCGTGGAATTTTGCGAGATCTGTTATCAGTACCGGAGTTTAACGATATTGAAGTGGCTTTTACGGACATCAGTCAGCACAATCTGGATATGGTTACTGAACTGTGTCAGAGGGATATTCGTGAGAATGGGTTGTCCATACAAATACAGTCCTCTACGGATCGAAAGGTAGCTCTAAAGGATGCCAAATACGTCATTTGTACAATCCGTGTCGGCGGTCTGGAAGCCTTTGCGACCGATGTGGATATTCCGCTAAAATACGGTGTGGATCAATGCGTGGGCGATACATTATGTGCAGGAGGCATCATGTATGGCCAGCGTGGTATCGCTGAAATGCTGGAGATTTGCAAAGATATCCGTGAGTTAAGTGCACCGGATGTGCTGCTGCTGAACTACTCGAACCCAATGGCGATGATGACCTGGGCCTGCAACAAGTACGGTGGCGTGCGTACGGTTGGTCTATGTCACGGCGTCCAGAATGGGCATCACCAAATTGCCGAGGCGTACGGTCTGGAGAAGCAGGATGTGGACATTGTATGCGCCGGAATCAATCACCAAACATGGTACATTCAGGCCTCGCATAAGGGTAAGGATCTGACAGCCGGACTGCTGGAGGCATTTGAACAACATCCTGAATTTAGCCGCACCGAAAAGGTACGCATCGATATGCTTCGTCGTTTTGGCTATTACAGCACAGAGTCGAATGGTCATCTCAGTGAATATGTGCCTTGGTATCGGAAGCGTCCGAATGAAATTCTGGACTGGATTGATCTGGGCAACTGGATCAACGGAGAAACAGGCGGCTATTTGCGTGTATGTACGGAAGGACGTAACTGGTTTGAAACAGATTTCCCTAACTGGATGAAGGAAGATCCACTGGACTACAAGGCAGAGCATCGAGGTGAAGAGCACGGCTCATACATTATTGAAAGCCTGGAAACCGGGCGTGTGTACCGGGGGCACTTTAATGTGGTAAATAACGGTGTAATTTCCAACTTGCCGGACGATGCGATTATTGAAGCTCCTGGATATGTGGATCGGAACGGTATTTCTATGCCGCAAGTTGGAGAACTGCCGCTGGGTCCTGCTGCCGTGTGCAATGTTAGTATTTCCGTTCAGCGTTTGGCTGTTGAAGCGGCTGTACATGGAGACGATAAGCTGCTGCGCCAAGCGTTTATGATGGACCCGTTAGTGGGCGCGGTGTGTAATCCGAAAGAAATTTGGCAGCTGGTCGATGAGATGCTGGTGGCACAGGAAGCATGGTTGCCGCAATACGGGGCAGCGATTGCCGAGGCGCGCCAACGCTTGGCTACAGACGATCTGATTCCAACCCGACCTTATGAGGGAGCAGCACGGCTTAAGGTGAAGACAGTTGAAGAAATGCAGCTGGATCGGGATGCTGCCAATAAAAACGCAGGACAATCTGACAAAGGCAAGGATCGCGAAAAAGTACAGAACAGCAATGCGTAACAACTATTTGGTACAATTGCAGTAACGCTCATTCCATGGACCTGCTAATGAGCAGAGGGGGATTGAACAACAATAAAAGGGTGTTTTCATGGTCGTAGGCCTGAAACATCCTTTTTTTGCTGTCGATAGGTTAACGATTGGCGTAGATAGCAGCCTAAAGTTTATCCTTGTCGATTTGGGCTGACGGAAATTAAAGAATACAGTCTTGTTTTTTATGAATCCACACTTTTACTGTCGACTTTGAATCTCCTGAGGGCTTGTCATAGCAGGGAAGTTCAACAAATGATAGAACCAATCTCAAAAAAAGAGAGACCATGCCGAACCGTCGGTGTGGCAATTCATATGCCGAATTAATAATTGTAGTCCTTAATTTATTCAATTTACAGCAGATTTCCAGCTCACTATAATCTAACATAGGAGGTGACAAAAAGGGGAAAAATGTGAGCGCATGAACAAATAGAAAGCGCTTACCTTTCGCAACTATGAACGCTACTTTTTCTAGGGAGAGAGTAGGCGTAACACACATTTAATCATATAACAATCAGGTGCCGACATAGGAAGATTCAACAAAATCTACGGAAAGATAGGTGAAGCAATTGAAAACAAAGCAAGTGCTTCGTAAAGGAATGAAGTATGCTTTTGCGCTATCACTCGTCGCAAGCAGCTTTCTACCAGGTGCAGGATTTACGGATAAAATACATGCAGAATCCCATGTCGATAATCCTTACCAAGGGGCGACAAAATACGTTAGCCCTGATTATGCGGCTAGTGTCGACACATCGATTGCCAAGGTTACGGATGCGAATCTGAAGGCAAAAATGCAAACGGTCAAAACATTCCCGACAGCCGTTTGGCTTGATCGTATCGCCGCTATTAACGGCGGTGGAGGCAAGCTTGGCTTGGAGGCACATTTGGACCAAGTATTGGCGCAAAAGAAAGGCAACACACCGATTACGGCGGAGTTCATTGTGTATGATCTGCCCGGACGGGATTGTCATGCCTTGGCTTCCAATGGTGAATTGCCGCTGACCCAGGCAGGTCTGGAAACTTATAAAAAGGATTATATTGACAAAATAGCTTCTATTTTTGCAAATCCCAAATATAAGGATATTCGTATCATTGCGATTATTGAACCGGATAGCTTGCCAAATCTGGTAACCAATCTGGATGATCCGAAATGTGCGCAAGCCAAGTCCACAGGGATTTACGAAGCTGGTGTTAAATACACAATGAATAAGCTGAACGAGATTCCTAACGTGTACAAATACGTAGATATCGGTCACTCTGGTTGGTTAGGCTGGGATAACAACCGTTCAGCAACGGTATCCCTGTTTACAACTATTTTCAAAGACACGAGCAAAGGTCTGTCCAGTGTAGATGGCTTTATCACGAATACAGCCAATACTTCACCGCTGACAGAACCTAATTTGCCTGATCCAAACCTGAATATCGGTGGGCAGCCAATCAAATCGTCCAAGTACTACGAATGGAATCCTAATTTCGATGAATCGGATTTTGCAGAGTCCTTGCATAGAGATTTTGTCAGCGCAGGCTGGCCGAGCTCACTCGGTATGTTAATTGATACAGGCCGTAATGGATGGGGAGGACCTAACCGTCCGACTTCCGCAGTCGGCAATGATATTAACTCCTATGTAAACTCCGGTCGTGTAGACAAACGCTCACACCGTGGTAACTGGTGTAATAACAGCGGAGCAGGTATGGGAACGCCGCCACAAACGGCTCCAGCTGGTCATATCGATGCCTATGTCTGGGCGAAACCTCCAGGGGATTCCGATGGTTCCAGCTCACTCATCCCGAACGATGAGGGTAAAGGCTTTGACCGTATGTGTGATCCTACCTATACAACCAAGGATGGCACATTAACAGATGCTTTGCCGAATGCACCTATTTCAGGAGCATGGTTCCACGATCAGTTTGTAATGCTGGTACAAAATGCGTACCCTGCAATCGTGCCTTCCACTGGTGGTGTAGACCCAGCGCCTACTGCTCCAGCAGTACCGTCAGGCTTAAAGGCTGTTGTGGGCAATGCTCAAGTAACGCTGACTTGGAATGCGTCTACTGGTGCCGAGAGTTACACGGTAAAACGTGCTACTAGCGAAGCAGGTCCTTTTACAGCCGTTGCGCCTCTTGTAACGGAAAGAGAGTACACGGATAAGGGACTGACGAACGGAACAACTTACTTCTATGTTGTAAGTGCTACGAATGCGAAAGGAACAAGTAAGGATTCCACAACGGTAAGCGCTGAGCCAAAAGGTACACCGACAGATCCAACGAATCCTACAGATCCAACAGGTGATCTGGTTGTAATGTATCGTGCTGGGGACACGGATCCAGCGAATAACGCTGCCAAGCCTTTCTTTAACCTCAAAAATAAAGGGACAACACCAGTGAAGTTGAGCGAGCTTAAAATCCGCTATTACTTCACGAAAGATGGCAGCCAAGAGCTGCAATCTGCGGTAGACTGGGCGCAAGTAGGTAATGATAACGTGCTGCGTACCATTAAAGACAACTATATTGAAATTGGATTCAGTGCTGCTGCCGGCACGCTTGCTGCTGGGGCGCAAACAGGTGATATTCAGATCCGCATGAACAATAGCGACTGGTCTAATCTGAACGAATCCAATGACTATTCCTTCGATCCAACCAAAACCTCTTATGCTGAATGGAACAAAGTAACATTGTTCCACAACGATAAGCTGGTATGGGGAATTGAGCCTTAGGAATAGGTGAATATACACTTGAATAACTGATAATTGTTGAAAAAGGGCTGCGGCACAACTGCTGTAGCCTTTTTTTAACGTCTTCAAATAAAGAATTCGATGACCAAGGGAATAAGCATTCAAATTGTGTATAATGAAGAAAGAATACTAATCTACTGTGGGGGTCAACAACCACTTTTGGCAACATCTCGGTAGAGAAGGCAATCGCAACTCACTGCTGAGCGATTTTTGCGTCATTTTCTTAGCCGGGTGGTATAAAAAAATAATCTAGAGATTGCCGATGAACCTGCATCGGCAATCTTTTGTGCATACATGTTTTAATGTCTTTCATATAGAGGAGGAGATTCATTTGTTTTCTGCTGCTCAACGACTGCCTTTGCTGGAACATATGTATAATCATGCCCCGACAGGAATCGTGATTTTGTCGAGGGAGGGGAAGTGTCTTTATGTCAATCCCGCCTTTTGCAAAATGGTCGGATATGAGCAGGAGGAATTACTGGATATACGATATTACCATCTCTTGTATAATGAGGCTCAGGATCAGCAAGGGCTGAGGGAGGCCTATGCAGGTTGGCTAAAGGCTACGGATCAAGTCTACAAGACAGAGCTGCGTTTAAAGCATAAACGGGGAACAACTGTCTGGCTATCGCTGGAATTAACCATATTTGATGATGAGGCTACCGAACAATCTTATTTGATTGCGTATGCAATGGATGTCACGGAGAAAAAGGACATGGAGCAGGTACTTTCGGACAATGAGGATTTGTACATGTTGATTACCGAAAATACGCCGGATGTCATCTCTTACAGCACGGCAGACGGCATACTTCAATATATTTCTCCTTCGGTGGAAAAACTCCTTGGCTATACGAAGCAGGAAATGCTCGGCAAAAAACGGCTTCAATTTTACCATATCGAAGATGCCGATTACATGCGTGTACATGGAATGTTCAAGGAAACAGGCATCATGAAGCGGCGTGTACGTCATAAGGACGGGCATTATTTGTGGCTGGAAGTATCGTACCGTATTATTCGGGATGAACAGGGCAAGATCAAGCGAGTTCTATCCATCGGACGAAATATCACAGAGCGCCAGAAGAGCGAGGAGAACCTGGCAAAAGCTCAACAGTTGGCGATGTTCGGCTCATGGGACTGGGATCTGGTCAACAATGTTATGCATTTTTCCAAGGAATTTCGCAGCATATTTGGCTATCGTGTCAAGCCGGTTGAAACAAGTATTGACGCTTTCATGAAGGCAGTTCATCCCGAAGATACTGAACGGATGAAGCAAATTATCAACAACGTGATCTTAAAGGGAATTCACGAAGAAACCTTTTACCGGATTGTATTGCCCAATGGGGAACAGAAGGTACTGCGCTCGATCTGGGAAGCTGAGATGGACGAGCATGCAGGCAAGCCTGTTCAAGTAGTCGGGATGATACAGGATGTTACCGAGCACCGGGAAATCGAGCAACGTCTTCGTGAAAGTGAAAACCGTTATAAGTCACTATTTCAGCATAATCCACTCGGGATATGCGCCATGAATATGGAAGGTCATATTTTGAGCGTGAATCCGAGTTTGGAGAAGCTTACGGGTTATACGAGGGATGAGCTGCTTGGAGCTGAAATACTTGTCATGGCTTCCTCTGAGGAACAGGACAAAATCAAACGACATATCGAAATGGCCAAACAGGGGGAGACACAAACCTATGAATCGGAATTCATACATAAGGAGGGGGAGCGTCTATTCATCAAGATGACGAATATCCCGATTTTCGTGCAAGAAGAAATTGTAGGCTGTTACGGGATTATAGAGAATGTTACCCCTCTTAAAAACTACATTGCTCAGATTGAAAAGCTCAGTAACGAGCATTCGCTGATTTTGAATGCAGTATCCGAAGGAATTGTGGGTTTGAATACCGAAGGACATGTCCGCTTTATGAACCCGGCAGCTGTTGAGATGTTCGGCATAGGATCAGCCAACCCGCTGAACGGTTCATGTATAGACGTCATTCGCCATGCTGACGAAATAGGCAGCCATTTTCCGGACGAGCAGGCTTCTATTCTCCAAGCGATTCGCAGCGGCGCTTCTTATCAGGCAGAGGAAGCTGTATTTTGGAAAAAAGACGGGTCCAGTTTTCTGGCCTCCTATCGAATCAGCCCTTTGATGGATAACGGCGAACGAAAAGGAGCGGTGATGGTATTTGTAGACAGGACGAATGAAAAGGAGATTATTCGGGCCAAGGAGTCTGCCGAACGCGCCGATCGAGCCAAGTCAGAATTCCTTTCTGTGATGAGTCATGAGCTTCGTACACCGATGAACGGCATTATAGGCATGGCAGGATTACTGGCAGACACGGAATTAGATGAGGAGCAGCGTAGCTATATCGATATTATTACCAGCAGTAGCAACGCTTTGATGCAGATATTGAATGAGATACTGGATTTGAGCAAAATCGAAGCTGGCAAAATGTCGTTGCTGCATGAGTCTTTTGTGCTGGAGGATGTGGTTGGCAGTGTAGCGGACCTATTTATGACGCAGGCTATGGAAAAAGGCATCCAGCTAGAATGGCATATAGATCAGGAAATGCCAGGGATGCTAGTCGGTGATCATGTGCGTATCCGACAGATATTGGTGAACTTGGTGAGCAATGCGATCAAATTTACGGAGCGAGGGCGTGTAAATATTTTTGTGGAGAGAAAGGCTTACAGCCGCCGTAAAAAGAAATGCCTGATTGAGTTTAGTGTAACGGATACTGGAATCGGCATCCCGGCAGACCGTCAGCATTTGTTGTTTCAGCCTTTTTCCCAGCTTCATCCGGCACTGAACCGGAAATATGGAGGGACAGGTCTTGGCTTGTCCATCTGCAAAAACCTGGTCAAGCTAATGGGGGGTTCCATTGGTGTAGATAGTGACGAGGCCAGAGGAGCAACATTCCGGTTCCAACTGGATCTAAAACTGCCGGAAGGGCACACACTTGCGAATATAAGCCGTGATCAGCCTTATGATTCAAAGGAAGGCTAAAAAGAAATAGCCGTGATGCATTCTGCATCGCGGCTATTTTTTGTAAGAAATGTCCAAAGAAAAGATTGACAAACTGTTCTAACTGTACTATTAATGATAGTACAGTTAGAACAGTTGAACATGTATACATGAATTTGAGCCAGTGTTGAAAGGAGGAAGTCCATGTTCGAGCTGGATATCCGCAGCCGTAAGCCGATCTACGAACAGCTTATGGAGAAGGTTAAGGAAATGATCGTGTACGGATCGCTTCAGCCGGATGAGCAATTGCCTTCTGTACGGGCATTGTCCGCTCAACTTACGGTGAATCCGAATACGATTCAGAAAGCGTATCGCGAGCTGGAACGCGAAGGATATATTTATTCCGTCCAGGGCAAAGGCAGCTTTGTCACGCCTACCCAGCAGCAGCCGCAACAAATAAAGCGGGATGAGATTCGGGCGGCATTGTTAAAACTGATGATCGAAGCTGTCCATTTCGGTTTTACACAGCAGGAAGTGGACGACATATACGTGGAAGCTATGCAAACAAAGGAAAGGGGGGTGTCCCTTGATTGAATTAAGGGAAGTCACAAAGACATTTACGGAAGAAAAGGCTGTCGATCAGCTCGCCCTGACGGTAAAGAAGGGCTCCATTTTTGGACTGCTGGGCTCGAACGGGGCAGGGAAAACGACCTTGCTCAAAATCATTGCCGGGATTTACCGGCCGGATACTGGTAAGGTGCTAATCGGTGGACAGCCGGTGTATGAGCAGCCTGCAGTCAAGCAGCACATTCTGTTTTTGCCGGATACCCCTTATTTTTTCCCGCAAGCGACAATTCGTCAGATGGCCCGGTTTTACCGCTCCATTTATCCAAGTTGGAGTGAAGAACGCTACACACAGCTTACGGAGATTTTCAAGCTGGACCCGAAGCGCAAACTTCACCGTTTTTCCAAGGGGATGAAGCGCCAAGCCGCTTTTTTGCTTGCCTTGAGCTGCATGCCAGAACTGCTGGTTTTGGATGAACCCATTGATGGTCTGGACCCCGTGATGCGTAGAATGATCAAAAATCTCTTGTTCCAGGAAACCGCAGCACGTGAGATGACCGTCGTGATCTCATCTCATAATTTGCGTGAGATTGAAGACATGTGTGATCATGTCGGCATTATGCACCAAGGTCGGATGCTGTTGGAAAAAGAGGTGGATGACCTTAAATCCGATACGCATAAGGTGCAGGTTGCCTTTCGGGACAGCATGCATGAGGAAGCTGTCTGTGGCCAACTTTCGGTTGTACATAAGGAGCGGAGGGGCAGTGTTCTGCTGCTTATCATCCGGGGTGAGCGAGAGCGGATTGCAGAAACGATTGAAGCGTATGAGCCGCATGTGTTCGATTTGCTGCCGTTGACGCTTGAAGAAATTTTCATTTATGAAATGGAGGACGCAGGTTATGACATCCAACCGATTCTTCTGTAGCGGCGGCGTAATTCGCCAATGCCTGAGACAGCATGGCTGGATCGGTCTATTGTACTTGGCAGGATTGCTGTTTACAGTACCGCTGCCATTGTTTATGAGCACTGGTGATGAACAACCGCGAGTGGTTTTAAAAAGCTTGTTCGATAGCACAAACTCGGGTAATGAATTGCAAAAATTAATTTTAATGACCGTACCCGTGCTGGCAGGTGTGATGCTGCTTCGTTTTGTTCAGCGACAGGGGCCATCCGATTTGTATCATAGCCTACCTTTGCGTAGAGAGCATCTATTAACGTCACATTTAATTAGCGGTCTTGTTCTTTTACTTGTACCTGTATGGCTGACTGCGGGAGTAACTGCTTGGGTTAACACGTCAGTCGAACTGCCTTATATTTTTCAAATTAATGACGTTGGATCGTGGGCTTTGGTTGTGTCCGTCCTTACGATTTTCTTGTTTACTTTTACTGTGTTTGTAGGGATTTGTGTGGGACAATCGTTGCTACAGACCGTAGTAGTGTATGTTTTGCTGCTATTGCCTCAGTTTCTATTCATGATGATAGGGCGTTTTCTGGAACGTAATTTATACGGATATGTGCGGGTGCGAGAAACCATTGTTCAATATATTAATGGCTCGGAGTTTCGCAGCAATAATAATGTTTGGGAAAACTTATCGCCGTTTGTACGCATTATGGACAACTTGCCACAGCGCGCCTTTTCTTACATGGAGCTACTCGCCTATCTAGGTATCTCTGTGCTGTTTGTCGCCTTGAGTTATGGTTTGTATCGTAAACGCTTGGTCGAAAAGGCGACTCAGGCTATAGCGTTTTCTTTCTTTCAACCTTTGTTCAAGGCAGGGGTTATACTATGCGCCATGCTTGTACTAGGCGATTATTTTTATAATGCAGGTACAAGAGGAGCTAATTGGTCGATTTTCGGGTATGCACTTGGAGCTATTTTAGGCTATATCGTTGTAGAAATGGTCGTCCGCAAGACGTGGCAAATTGTGCGTGTTCGTGCTTTGGTGGAAATGGTCGTTTACGGTGTGATCATGGGGCTGGTACTGTATATCCCGATTTCAGGTTGGTTGGGTTATGAGGGACGGATTCCAACAGCACACTCCGTAGAAAAAGTCTATGTCGGGCAAGAGGAGCCTCTAGGGGGAGATGCAGAAAAAGAAGCTTATTACTCCCAAGATAGGGCCTATATCGCCTCTGTACTGAATTTACATCGAGAACTCGTACGTGCACATGCAGCTGGCGAGAAAATGTTGTCCAAAAACCTGGCCGTCGAATCGGCATTCATAGTCTACCGTTTGGATGATGGTTCCACCATGACTCGCCGCTATACATTCCCGGAGAAGCCTTTCCGGACAGAACTGACTAAAGTGATGGAAGCAGAGCCTTATAAAACGGTGAGATACAAGCTGGATAAGCTGCAAGGAAAAGCAGAGACGATCAATATCGAATCCGTAGATGATAATGAAAGACGAGTGGTTTTAACCAATCCCAAAGAAACTCGTGAATTTGAAGCTGTACTCAGAGAAGAAGTATTAAATATGAGTTATAGCGAAATGCAATCACATCGATACCCTCTGGGGAATGTTTCTATTACAAATAAAGAGTCATCCTCTACCAATAACGAACCGAGCTGGCATCGTGAAATTTCATTTAATTGGCCGGCTTCATATCACAAGCTTACAGATTGGCTAGAGCAAAAAGGGTATGCGGATAAGGTCATCATTGATTCCAAGGATATTTTTTCGATACGGGCTGTTCCTATTATTTCTCAGGAAATGGAGCCTTATCAACCCAATCAATATATTGAAGACTATAAAATATTTAGAAGCATTCAACAAAAGCACAAAGCAATAACGATTGAAGATCCGAAGCTGTGGAGCACTGTACTGGAAAAGCGTAGATCTAATAGCTATACTCCAGATATGGCGAAAGGCACTTACTTGGTTCAAGTCAAGATCAAACCTTTATTTAGTTCAGATCCCCATACACGCTATTACTATTTTACTCCGAACGATATGACACCGGAGCTTGCCAAGGCATTACCGGCAGTTCCTTAAGCTCCTACGAGGGACAGTATCTGGTTTAGAGGGAATATGGACGGAGGTAGATGAACATGGGATGGTTCGGACACGACATATAACAACCTCATCGACGGGCAAGAGCTCCTCCACATTAGAACGGACATAAATAGAGACCAGAGTGATACAACGTAGAACATACAGAGAGAAGAGTTCAATATTGTACAGTCCAATAGTGGAGGAGCAAAAAAATATGAAATATACAGAAGATCGTGAATTTCTACAGTTGTTGGATCATCATAAACAGTCATTTTCCGGATGGGATTTTTCATTCATTTCGGACACGGGACGAGTGGCGAGCGAACCTTTGGACTGGTCTTATGCCAGCAAGGCTTTGGCGTTGATGCATGCCTCGAAGGCGATGCTGGATATGGGAACAGGCGGGGGAGAGTTCTTGTCGCAGTTGTGCCCTTTTCCAGAGATCATATGTGCGACAGAGGCATATGCACCGAACGTACCTATCGCCAAGCAAAGATTGGAGCCGCTGGGTGTACGCGTGATGGCTATTCATGATGACGATTCCCTTCCGTTTGACGATGCTGGGTTCGACCTTGTGCTGAACAAGCATGAGTCATTTTCGCCAGCGGAAGTGCACCGTATTTTGCGTTCAGGAGGTACGTTTTTGACTCAACAGGCAGGAGGCTTGGATTGTGCAGGCCTTAACGCCCGCTTGGGAGCACCTGATTACGTGTATGCGGACTGGACTCTTCCTCAAGCAATTGCAGGTTTGAAAAGTAATGGTTTTGAAATCGTAGAGCAGCGGGAACAGTTTCCGATCCAGCGCTTTTACGATATTGGAGCGATTGTCTATTACTTAAAAGTTATTGAATGGCAGATTGCAGACTTCCAGCCAGAGAAATATATAGAACAGCTGTATAGTCTGTATTTGGATATTAAACGTGATGGTTATTGGGACGTGAAGCAGCATCGTTTTTTAATCCATGCCAGAGCGATATAGAGAAGATTCGATACCAAAGAGGCCTATCCTGTAGGGGAGGCCTTTTTGTCATTTTTACTACCCTTTCGTATACTAATCTTTACCATAATTGTACAATGAAGAAGCAATAGCTTACAGACTCATTTCATTTATAAGATATAGGGGGATGTACATGTCTGAACCAAAGGAAGTTATAAGCAAGCCGAAAGAGGGCAATTCTGTGCGGATAGCATGGTTTTGGCCATGGCTGGTCGGTACGTTTATGTTTGGATTGTTTTCAGTCATGTTTAATATTATTTGGAGTATGGTTGTAGCACCTCAAGTGCAGTATTTGCTGAGGCATGAAGGTGTGACGGATATAACCGTGGTTGTAATATTGCTGCTATATGTATGGCTGGTCGGTCTCATTTTTGCAGCTTATGGTGCTTTGAGTGCGCATATGTCCAATATGCATAAGCTTCTGCTGATGCTGACTGGGCTAGCATCCTTATTATGCGGGCTGTGGTTGTGGATTATAGGACTACGAGGATCTGGCGGCCAACTTGCTGAAGTATCTGGAGGAGCGTGGGAGCTTTTTTCACTCTATCACGCTTGGGCGGAACCTATACTGGAAGTATTGGGGTCATATACACAGCTCGGTGGAATCTGGTTTCTGCTGACCGCACTGCTGCCCATAGCTGGCATGGTAGTCGGTGTTGGGGTAGATCGCTATCCAGCGGTGACCGACCAGCACGGAAAGGTGGACCATAGATGGCAATGGGTTGTAGCTGCAATATCTGCTGCGCTCATCATTGTGCTGACGATTACGCTCATGCTTCCTCAGCGTCCGTACATTGCGGAGAGGGATTTTCCGGTAGTAGATGGCGCTACAGCGGCCATTCCATTCGCACAGGATATGCTGCATGAATTGACCGGAATGAACAAGGTTCGTGCGGCTCACGAGCTGAGATTCAACACAACGCATCAGGCTTATGTCAATCTGATTGAAAAGAAGGCGGATCTGATACTGGTGGCGGGTCCATCCGATGAGGAATTGCGCCTGGCGAAAAGTCGGGGAATTCAAATGAAGCTTACACCTATCGGGTGGGATGCGTTTATTTTTCTCGTTCATAAAGGCAATCCGGTTAACGGACTTTCTTCGGAGCAGGTGCGCAGCATATATGAAGGATCTATTCGTAACTGGCGTGAAGTAGGGGGCAAGAATCAGCCGATCGTTGCTTATCAGCGGGAGGAAAACTCAGGAAGCCAAACATATATGCAGAAGAAAGTGATGAAAGGTCAGGACATGGCTGAACCGCCTCGGGAACTCCGAATTGGTATAATGGGTGAGATGATTAATGCAATTGCTGATTTTGACAAGGATCACAACGCGCTCGGTTATTCATTTTATTATTTCGCAAATGTGATGCATAATCGTCAAGAGGTCAAATTTTTATCTATTAATGGAGTGGAGCCCGACAAAGAACACATTCGTTCGAAACAATATCCATTCACAGCCCAACTGTTTGTAGTTACACGCGAAGGCGAAAAGCCACGTGCTTCGATGCAACGATTACTCGAATGGCTGCAAAGCGAAGCAGGAACTCAGGCCATTGAAAAAGGCGGCTTTGTTCCTGTAAACTCGTAATCCTATAACGATTCGAATACAGTCAGTATCGTATATTCACCGCAAGAGTGAAACCAATACAGCAGGGTAATACATAGAATATGCTTTGCTGTGAATACAATACCCGCGCAGCAAGTATATCAACAACTTAAGGGGATGAACAAAAATGAAGAAAAAAACATCGGTTTGGGTGCTTTTACTCGCCGTAGCCATAGTAGCAGCAGGTTGTGAAACAGGATCACAAACAGGACAAACGGCTCAGAATAAACCAAAAGATTCTGCATCGACACAAGTCAATGATTCGGGAGCCACTGTAGATACACCGGAACAGCAGACTGCTTCTGACGGCAAAAGCAGCACATCCCCGTCCAGCACTGACAAAGCAGTGGAGACAGGAGGGCAAACGAAGACAGATGCTAGTATAGCGAACGTCCGCATGGACAATATTACCGCGCTGCGATTAATCGACGGTCAATCCGGCTGGATCGGCGGTAATGGATGGATTGCCCGAACAGACGCGGCTCCATCCGGTTCAGTCGGTTCAGCTTGGAATGTGCAGTATCAAGGCAAAGGTACGGTTCAACAGATTTTTGCCTTGAATGGAGAGCAGGCCTGGGCTGTTATGGAAGATAGTGGTTCACTGCTGGCAACTCACGATGGCGGCAAGCTTTGGGAAGCTGTCGGGACTGTACCTGAGCAAGGACAAGCGGGCTTTTTACACTTTGTATCATCCAAGGAAGGATTTAGTGGCAACCAATATACCAAGGATGGTGGACAACGCTGGTCTTCGCTCCCTGTGCCTAGCCACATGGTAGGACAGCCATATTATCATGATCGGCAAAACGGCTGGGCAGTAACCCAGAAAACAGATCGCTCGATCCAGATTTTGCACACCGTTAACGGGGGCCAAAATTGGACTCCTGTCATGTCGCGGACAACCGAGGGGCCTCTGAACGGAGTAACTATTCGATCGGTAGAACGGGGCAACGCATGGATTGAGCTGGTTGGAGATACAGGGATGAATCAGACGTCGTATTCGCTTTGGCATACGGCTGATAGCGGACAAAGCTGGCGTACTGTACTGGCGAATTCTACTGCCGGCGGCGGTCCTGCACCAGGTGTTAGCCAGCAAGACAATCAGGTTACCAAAAATGAAGGGACGGCACCAGGCATGCTCTATGCGGTTAACAGCAGTACCGCTTTGATGGGTGGGTACTGTGCACCGTGTGACAAGCCTAATACGATTGGTTGGACCAATGACGGAGGCAAGACGTGGAACAATGGCAAACAAGGCTTTGATGGTTATGGCGGTCAGCAAATCGGGATGGCCAATGCCAAGGAAGGCTGGGCTATTTTCTCGGATTCAGAGCAGGCCCCGATCCTATATACCACCTCGGATGGTGGTCAGCACTGGACGCAGAGTCATGTATTTGACAAGCCTGTGACACCAGGCTCCTAAGGAGGGAATGTAGTTGAGTCAACATAAGAGAAGTGCGATTACATGGACGGACGGTCGTGAAGTACCACTCATTGGGCAGGGCACGTGGTATATGGGCGAAAAAGCCTCCCTTCGCCAGGAGGAGGTGCGTGCGCTTCAACTTGGCTTCGAGCTGGGGATGACGCTAGTAGACACGGCTGAAATGTATGCGGAGGGCGGCGCAGAAGAGATCGTCGGGGAGGCCATTCGAGGCCGCCGGGACGATGTGTATCTTGTCAGCAAAGCCTACCCTCATCATGCGGGCCGTCAAGGATTGGCTCAAGCCTGCGAAGCGAGCCTAACCCGAATGGGAACCGAATACGTGGACATGTATCTGCTGCATTGGCGCGGGAATATTCCACTAGAAGAGACAATACAAGGTATGGAAAAACTGCGTGAGCAAGGCAAAATCCGCAACTGGGGCGTGTCCAATCTCGACAAATCCGATATGGAGGAGCTTTGGAGCCTGAGTAATGGCAAAGCCTGTGCTGTCAACCAAGTGCTGTATCACGCGGCTTCGCGAGGTATCGAATATGATCTGCTTCCTTGGAGCCGTACGCATGGGGTGCCTGTAATGGCCTATTGCCCGATTGCCCAAGGTGGACGCCTGCGACGAGGACTACTGGAGCATCCCATTATGGTAGACATTGCTGCCAGCCACGGAGTAACTCCATCGCAAATCGCACTCGCATGGGTTATACGGGACGGTGATGTGTGGGCAATTCCCAAGGCGGTACAAGAATCGCATGTACGAGAAAATGCAGCGGCAGCAAGCATTCGGCTCACCCCTGAACAACTTCAACAAATAGACGAGGCTTTTCCTCCGCCAACGAGGAAGCAGCCGCTGGAAATGGTTTGAGGAAGGAGGGGCCCGATGACAGAACCAGAGACAGAACTACACGAGGTAGATGATCATCTCGACTATGGATTATCCGTTGTATTTATCGGCTTTAATCCCAGTCTGAAATCCGGCGAGGTAGGACATCATTACGCTAATCCGCGCAACCGCTTTTGGCGCATACTGGAGGGGGCTGGCTTGACCCCTCGCTTATACGATCCATCGGAAGATCGGGAGCTGCTAAAGCTGGGTTTCGGTTTTACCAACATTGTCTCCCGTCCTACCAGAGGAGTG
Source organism: Paenibacillus sp. ALE2 (assembly GCF_054113385.1). NCBI lineage: Bacteria > Bacillati > Bacillota > Bacilli > Caryophanales > Paenibacillaceae > Paenibacillus > Paenibacillus sp. ALE2. Next base: position 337,714 of record NZ_CM134213.1, on the reverse strand, counting down.
GAGGACATTACCCGTGAGGAATACGCCGAAGGACGTCTGAAGCTGCATGCGAAGCTAATGGAATACCGCCCCAAGGTCGCTTGCTTTGTCGGCAAAGGCGTGTACACCGAATATAGTAAAAAATCCAAAGCGGATTGGGGATTTCAGCCTGAACCGCTAATCCCCGAAATGCATGAATTTGTGGCACCTTCGTCTAGTGGACTGGTGCGCATGTCGCTGGAAGAAATCACGGATATTTATCGCCGTCTCCAAACGTTCCTTTCGTCAGAAGCCGTCTAAAATGCGGCTATGTTTGGTAGATGCAGCATACAAAGAACCATACACTTTAATCCTTACTGGGAAAAGTGTATGGTTCTTTGTGCTGCTTCTTTTCTATTGTAGGGTTTTGGTCTGCCATGCCTGTTCCACAGGAACATAAGGATACCCCAGATCACGGGCGACTGCTTCGTAGGTGATATGTCCGTTCAGGACATTGGTACCGCTAAGCAGCGGCTTGCTTCTGCGAAGTGCCTCTTGCACACCGAGATCCGCAAGTTGGAGAGCAAAGGGGAGCGTCGCGTTCGTCAGAGCGAGCGTGGAGGTTTGTGGTACTGCGCCAGGCATGTTCGCTACTGCATAGTGAATGACGCCATGCTTTACATAGGTTGGCTGATCATGTGTCGTGATGTGGTCAATCGTCTCAACAATGCCACCTTGGTCAATGGCGACATCGACGATCACTGAACCGGGTTGCATTGTCTGCACCATGGCCTCTGTTACGAGCCGCGGGGCTTTGGCACCAGTGATCAGGACAGCACCGATCAGCAAATCACTTTGCGCCACGGCTTCCGCAATGTTGGACGGGGTGGACACCAGCGTATGGAGCTGATTGCCAAAAATATCGTCCAGTTGGCGCAATCTTTGCAGGCTTAGATCGATCAATGTAACATCTGCGCCGAGACCGATAGCGACCTTGGCAGCATTGGTGCCGACCACCCCACCACCAATAATAGTTACTTTACCGCGTTTGACCCCTGGCACACCTGCCAGTAGGATGCCTTTACCGCCTTTTGGTTTTTCCAACAGCTGTGCTCCGATTTGTACAGCCATTCGGCCTGCAACCTCGCTCATGGGGGTAAGCAACGGTAGGCTTCCTTCCACATTTAGCGTTTCATAGGAAATGGCGGCCACGCCGTTGTCTGTTAAAGCCCGGGCCAGTGCGGGCTCGGCAGCCAGATGCAGATAGGTGAACAAAATCAAACCTGGTCGAAAATACCCGTATTCAGAGGGGAGAGGCTCTTTTACTTTGATAATCATATCCGCCTGGGACCACACATCTGCCGCTTGCTGAACAAGGATCGCACCCGCAGTGGCATAATCTCCGTCTGTATAGCCACTTTCAACCCCTGCATGGCTTTCTACAAACACTTGATGTCCGTGTTGAATCATTTGAGCAGCACCCGCAGGTGTCAGAGCGACACGATTTTCATTGTTTTTAATCTCTTTTGGAATCCCAATTCTCATTCGTTTCACCTCTCCTAAAAATAATTGTTATCCAACGGCAAATAATTGTTTTTAGGGCAGCTACGCTGCAGAATCAATGTTTGTTGATCATGTTCTCTAGGGCAGCTACGCTGCAGAATCAATGTTTGTTGAACGTGTTTTAGGGCAGCTACCCCTGCTATGGTTTACTGTTGGATGCGACCAAACGAGCTTAGAAAATTGTACTAACATTTGTAAGCAGTCTGCTGATTAGTTACATGGACTCAAGCCCATAAATGCAATTCATGTTAGATTAGGTACAGTTTACAAGGGGTGCGACTCCTTCGCATCATACATTTTGTCGGATTATCTGACTTAAAGGCTCGACTTTTTGATGAATATATGTCATATAAAATGACATAAAGACATACACATAGGGAGAATGCCCATGAAAGGTAAAAAAACATTTACCATTGCGGATGTGCTGGAACGTCCTGTTTTCCGGCGGGCGAAGCTGGCAGCGGGGGAACATGGCGTAGATCGCCGTGTGGGTTGGGTTCATGTGCTAGAAATCACCAATGTATCCCCCTTTGTGAGCCGTCATGACCTGATTTTGACGACCGGCCTGTGGTTAATCCGGAAGGGGGAAGAGCGCGCCGAGTATATGGAGCAGCTGATCCGCTCGGAAGCCGCGGGATTATGTGTGGAGCTGGGCACAAGCATCCATGAGATCCCCTCTGAAATACTGGAGCTGGCGGAACGGCATCACTTCCCGGTCATCGTATTTGAACAGCCGGTGCGTTTTGTTGAAATTACACAAGATATTCACTCCCTACTTATTAACCGACATCATGAACTATTAAAAGATCTGGAGCGATTTTCACGTCAGCTTCAGCAGGAAACCCTACGCAGCACCGATATGAACGCCCTCTTGCGTGTGCTTCATGACTACGCTGCCCGGCAGGTCATCTACATGTCCTCCATTGATACCAATCGATTCGTGCCTTCCGTCCAGCCGGATGTGGCAGACCATATTGCGGATTTTTATGCCAATGAAGTGGAATCCAGTATGACTGCCGATCGTGAAGGGCACCTGCTGTTTCACCTGAATGAATCCACTGCCGTCTTGTTTCAGCCTGTTGTATGCTTCGGTCAGGTGTTTTCCGCTGTAGGTGTGGTACTGCATAATGAAATGCCGACGGAAGAAATGTCGCTGCTCATTGATTACACAGCCAAGGCGGCCGCTACATTAGTACTGAGAACACAGTTTCTTGAAGACCGATTGCTACGTAATCAAAATGAACTGATTCAGGATGTATTGAACGGCCAGCTTCCCAATGAAGAACAGGCCCAGACCCGGATGGGACTGCGATTGTTAACGAAGGGTCGGTATTTATTTTGGGCAGGAGTCATCGAGGTAGAGCATCAGGACAAGGACGCGAGTCAGGTGCGCAAGGAATCCATCAATCAGGATGTATTAGTGCTGCTTCGTTCTCTGTTGAAAAAAGAAGCGTTGCACAATCTGTTGATGATGAAAGGAAGTCAATGCTACATCCTTTGTGCCAAGGAGGAATTAACGCTGCGTTCCGAAGCGCAGATGAAAAAAGTGCTGGCCCATACGGTCCAATATATTCAGAACTATGCCGCAGGACAGCTTGATAAAGTGCGCATTCATGCAGGCTTTGGTAAGGTAAGGCACCGCATGACCGGGACGGACCGCAGTTTTGAAGAGGCATATCAGGTCATTGAAGTCGCGCGAAGCGTCCCGGTCATGAAGGATCGGCTATTTTACGACAGCATCGGAATCTATCAATTGTTGAAAGCAGTGCCTCGCATTCCTTTTTTACAAGAATTTGTACAGGACCATTTGGGCGAGCTGATTGCGCATGATCGTGAGCATCATATGCAGCTTCTGGATACGCTGGATGCCTACTTTCAATGTCATGGCTCCAAGCGTGATACCGCCGGAGTTTTGTATATTCATAGGCAGACTCTTTATAATCGACTGGATAAAATTAATGAAATCGTAGAGGGGAATTTGGCAGACCCTGACAAACGTCGTTGTCTGGAGATGGCACTCCTGGCTTACCGGATGCTTCAGGCTGAAAATTGATCCTAAATAACTAGTTCTATTTTCTATTCTACTCATTTACAATGCGTGTTAACACTGAGATAATAGAAGAGATAACGGAAATATCTTGAAAGGGGATTAATATGAACATAAAAAAATGGATTGCCGTCCCTCTTATTCTGTTAATGGTAGCTTTGACAGGTTGCCAGGCAGTAGGCGGATTTGATGTAAGTAAAAATTTATTGGGAACACTTGATGTGAAATCCCAGCAGACAACGGAGAAAATTTCTCTTAAATTAACTCCAAAAGAAGGAATTACGCAAGGAGATCAACAAATCGTAGATTTGATTAATTCGATTTCGGTGACTGTAGATGAAGCTAAGGTACAATCGGAGGAAGTTGCTTCCGCCAAGGGTACTTTACACATTGATAAGTATAATTTGCCATTTGAGCTTGCTTTGGATCGCCAAGGTATGGCTATTCACCTGGAAGGTGCCAAAAAACCTTATTACATATCTCTGAACTCGCAAGAGCGTTTGAGCGGTCTGCCTGCTGGGTTTGATCCTTATGCATATTCCAAAGACGTGAGAGATCTGACCAAAACAGCCGCTGCACTTATGCTTAAGCATGCTCCTAACCCTTCGACCATTTCTGCAACATCTGTAACCGAAGAAGTATACGGTGAAAAAGACAAGGTGAAACTGACCCGTCTCCATACAGAACTGCGCGGTGATGAACTGGTTGCATTGGTAAAACCGTTCCTGACAAATCTGGCCAAGGATGAAGCTGGCTTAAAAGAATTGATCGGCCAAGCTATTGATGTGACTAAAACCATCGCTTCCGGCGTAGCTATTGAGGGTAGTGATAAAGTAACAACAGAACTAAATGAAAACAAAGAAAAGCTGGTCAACGAGGCTTACACTGAGGTTAAAAAGTATTTGGACCTGGCTGTGGCACAGTATGATGTAGGAGTCAGCACTATGTATGCACAGGCACCTGAAATCAAAACAGTCCTGAGTGCCAACACGGTGCTGAAAAACGACATGTATTTTGATGAAAAAGGAAATGTTCGCAAAGCGCTGACAGACTTGACAGTCGCGTTGCCAGATGTGGACGATCTTCCGGTGAAGTCCTTTACCATTCTGACCGAGACTCAAGCCTGGAACGTCAATGGTAGTGTAACAGCCGATAAAGTAGATCTTTCTAACGGCGTTATTGACTTGAATACACAAGCTGAATTAACTCCGGGAGCGACGCTGCGCAATTTTGAAGCAAATTCTCCGATCTACAATATTTTAAAAAATGATTTGGAAATTACAAAAGTAGAAACCACTTTCGATCCTAAAGACGATTACTACGTTTTGGAGAATCGTGGAGGTACGGCCTTCATCCCACTGCGTGAACTGACAGGTGAATTGAGCTCAGAACTAAAATGGGATGCAGCTGCCAAACAAACAACTGTAATTGATGATATTACTGGTAAAACGATTAAGCTGAAAAGCGGCTCCAAGCAGGCTGTACTGGAAGGAAGCACATTGACGTTGCCACAAGCTCCATACACGGATGAATATGGCACATTGTATGTTCCTTTCAAATCTGTTGCAGAGGCACTTGGCGCTACTGTAACTCGTAACAATGCTGGAGAATATGTACTGAAACGCGATTAAAAAGAAATCAAAGTACACCTTCTTCTTCTTAACGGTTATTACATGGAATGAATCAAGTATAAATACAGGAACCAGTCCGGATTAGGGGCTGGTTCTTTTTTAGTTATATTGGTAAAATGCTCATAAAAGCGATTAAAATAAGCGCTTACAGATTAAAATTGTGCCATACTTTTACACAGGAAAAATTGAGATAATTAAAGCATCATTCTGAGTGGAAAACACATACAAGTAGGGGGATATACGATGAAAGATATGGAGCTATTGAATTCCAGCGAGGGACAGATGGTGCTTGCTCGAATGTACGGTCAACAACAAGTTTCCGAGCAAACCTCTAGATATCAATCACTTATACAGGCGTATCAGGAGCATTTTGGTGTAGGGGATATTGAATTATTTAGTGCTCCAGGGCGATGCGAAATTGGAGGGAATCATACAGACCACAACCACGGGAAGGTGCTGGCAGGCAGTATTACACTTGATACGATCGCTGTAGCTGCTAAAGTAGATGAATCCGTTATAACCTTCTTTTCTGAAGGCTACAAAACGAAATACGTCATTGATTTAAACGACTTGGCTCCAAAACCGGAGGATGATGGTACGATGCTGCTGATCCGTGGCATTGCAGCTGGTTTACTTGAATTCGGGTATCGCATCGGAGGATTTCAGGCTTATATATCGAGTAATGTATTCTCTGCTTCAGGATTAAGCTCTTCCGCTTCGTTTGAAATGTTGATATGCACAATATTAAATCATTTTTATAACGAGGGAGCATTAGATACTGTTGCTAAATCCAAAATTGGTCAGTATGCGGAGAATGTCTACTGGAACAAGCCTTCGGGGCTGCTCGATCAGATGGCTTGCGCCTATGGCGGCTTGATTTCCATTGATTTTGAAAATCCCAAGGAACCGATCATTAATCCAGTCCATTGGAATTTTGAACAAAACGGGTACTCCCTGGTTATTGTAAATACAGGTGGAAATCATGCTGATTTAACGGATGACTACGCAGCGGTGCCGAACGAAATGCGTGCTGTGGCTCAGTCTTTGGGCGCTTCTGTTTGCCGTGACTTATCGCCTGAGAATCTGTATGCCAATCTCAAGATGGTCAGGGAAAAAGCTGGGGATCGGGCAGTACTTCGTGCTTTGCATTTTTTTGAAGAAAATAAGCGTGTGGATGAGCAGGTGAAATCGCTGGAGGAAGGGCGCTTTTCTGATTTCTTAAGGCTGGTCACCGAATCTGGAAACTCTTCCTGGAAATGGCTGCAGAACGTTTATAGAAGTGGGATTGATCGGGAACAAGATGTATCGGTTGCACTGGCTTTAACAGAAATGTATTTAAAATCAATTGGTGATAGCGCATGCAGGGTACATGGTGGCGGCTTTGCTGGTGTGATCTTGACGATTCTTCCCAATGATCATGTGGATGATTACAAGGAGTGGATCAGCGGAATGCTGGGAACTCCAGTACTCGTTGTCAACGTCCGTGAGGATGGTGCTGTTAATGTAAGCGAATTGATCAATGCTGAACGGACTCGTAGCAAGTGTACTAACTAGTCAGTCAAAGACTTTAACCTATAGGTTAAAGTCTTTGTTCTTTTTATGGCCGATACAGCTTAGGCATGCGTTATAATAGAGAGATGGAAGTTCTAATGAAGGAGGGCCTGTCATGGCAATATATCCGTCCTGGTCCTATTCACAATCAAGGGCCCAAACGTTCGACGAATGCTTACGCAAATACTATTATCATTATTACGGCTCGCATAATGGCTGGAATTCGGCACAGGGCACTGAAGAACAAGTTACGTTGTATCGGCTTAAGCAACTGAGCAACTTATATATTTTATTCGGGAATATTACGCACCAAATGTGTGAATCGGTCATACGTGGGTGGATGGAAAAAGGGGCTGTCCCGCGCACAGCATTTCTGGAGACCGCTATGAAGAGCATGTTGAATGACAGCTACAAGGAATCCTTACACCGTGAGTTATGGCTCCAAGATCCCAAAAATCGGGTCATGCTGGCCGAAATTTACTACGATGATGAAGTGCTTTCGGAACGGATTGCCCGGATTAAGGAGCGACAGCACGCGGTGGTACACAATTTGTACCGTACCGCAGTTTGGCGTGAGCTGCAACAGGGCCAGGCCCGAATCGTTGAGGTGGAAAAATGGGATACGATGCTCCTACATGAGACAAAAGTATATGTCAAAATGGATTTGCTCTATCGTAGAGACAACGGAGACATGGTTATTGTAGATTGGAAAACAGGTAAGGAAGGCGACTTCTCCGACCAGTTATTTTTGTATGCTTCCTATGTGCAGGAGCATTATCAGCTTCCTTTGGAGAAAATTGAGGTACGGGTAGAGTATTTGATGACAGGAGAGCATGAAGTATATCGCCCCACACCAGAGGATATCGAGAAGGTAGTTGGCAATGTAGGACGTTACATCGAGGAAATGAAGTCCTGCCTCGATGATGATTACTATAATCGACCCAAGCCCGAGTCTTTCTTTACACCGATGCCTTCACGCAGGGTCTGCGGCGGCTGTAATTTTCGCGAGGTGTGTAAGTACCGCGCGGTCTGAAATCGAGAAATTAACATAAAAACGGAGTAGGTGGAATGGTGCTGCACAAGCAATAGCGGTGGGAAGCACCATCCACCTGCATAATGGCTATAACTCTCTCAAATTCTGAAACCGCTTTCCAATTCGGAGAATACGGGGTATGATAAGGGTATTATTGGAAATTGTGAAAGGGGACAGTGGAAAAATGCCGAGTACAGGACACACACGTATTCTTTTTCAAGGAGATTCCATTACAGACGGAGGAAGGGGACGGAATGAGGACGCGAACCATTGGCTGGGTCAGAGCTATGTGTATCTGATCGCTGGGACACTCGGGAGTCGACTGACTGCTACACAACCGGAATTTGTAAACCGGGGTGTTTCGGGGGATCGGGTTTCGGATTTGTATGCTCGTTGGAATGAAGACACGTTTAGCCTACAGCCGAACCTGCTCAGTATTCTAATCGGAGTGAACGATGCCTGGCGGATCGTGGAGCAGGAGCCGTCCGGGGTGACGGACCGATTTGAACGAGCCTATTGTCACTTGCTGGAGGAGACGCGTGAAGTGATGCCAGATACCGGGCTGATACTGTGTGAGCCGTTTATTTTGAAAACGGGAGCTACCGAGGCGCGCTGGGACACTTGGCAAGAAAAAATAACGGGCTACCAGCGTATTGTACGTCAACTTGCCGACAAATATGGGGCCGTATTTGTGCCGCTCCAGAGCATGTTGAACGAGGCCGCTACCAAGGCGGACGCTTCCTATTGGCTGCATGACGGGGTTCATCCGACAGCGGTCGGGCACCAGTTAATAGCCGATCAATGGATAGATATCGTGCAAAAGAGTCCGCTGGCGATTCGTTAACAAAGACATACATAGTCTATTCCTTGTCATTTTTGGGTAATACACGATTATGGACATCATTACTTATGTTATGGTTCCAACCAAAAATGAATGTCAAAGGGGGTGCTTCTTGCTTCGGCATCAACGGAGCAAGAGAGGGCTATGGAAACGATAAATATCATTCTAGTTATTTTACTTATCACTTTAACAGCTTTTTTTGTGGCCTCAGAGTATTCCATTATCCGTGTTCGGGTATCTCGTATCAACCAATTGGCCTCAGAGGGCAACAAAAATGCGAAAGCTGTTAAAAATATTCTGTCTCGGCTCGACGAGTATTTATCCGCTTGTCAGCTTGGAACCACATTAACTTCAATGGCGCTAGGCTGGTTAGGGGAATCTACAGTTGAGAAGCTGCTACATCCCCTGTTTGTGTTGGCGCATATTCCAGCTGGACTAACGGGAGTGCTCTCCTTTTTGCTGGCTTTTCTGATTTTGACCTATTTCGAGGTGGTCGTTGGGGAACTGGTACCCAAAACCTTCGCCATACAAATTGCCGAACCGATGGCATTGTTTTTTGCCCGTCCGATTACGGTATTCTATAAAATAACGTATCCTCTGAATTGGGTGCTCAGTCGTTCTTCACGTGTCATTACAGGGCTTTTTGGGCTAAAAAAAGTATCCGAAGAAGATGCAGCACTCAGTGAAGCCGAGCTTCGACTGGCGTTATCTGAAGGGTTTCGTAGTGGTGAAATTACACCGACAGAATATCGATACCTGAACAATGTATTTGATTTTGACGACCGTGCGGCGCAGGAAATTATGGTACCGCGCATCCACATCCGTTCTATATCTCACCAGGCAACGGTAGCCGAGTTTATGGAGCTGATCGAGGACAAAGTTTATAATTTTCTACCTGTAGCTGAACATGGGGACCGGGATCGTATTATCGGGATGATTCGTGTGAAGGAAGCTCTGCATGATTTGGCCCGTGGGCATAGCACAGGAAATACAACGATGGCTTCTTACATTCATCCGGTGCTTCAGGTGATTGAAACGGTTCAGGCTCGGGATCTGCTGATTCAGATGCAAAAACGACGTATTCCAGTAGCGGTGCTGGTGGATGAATATGGTGGAACGTCTGGGCTTGTCACCCTAGAGGACATTATGGAGGAAATTGTTGGAGACATTCCTTCCTATACGGATACCGAAACCCCCGCAGCGCTAACACCACTCATTACAAAAACAGATGATCATCGTTACATACTCAAATCACAGGCGCTTATCCATGAGGTCAATCGGCGCTTGGAGACAGATATTGAGGCCGGGGACGTATATACGATTGGCGGTTGGATGCTTTCCGAACGTTTTGATATCCAGCAAGGAGACAAGCTGACCAGCGGATTATGGGAGTTTACTGTACTGGAAAAAAACAGTCACCAAATAGACACAATTGAAGCGGTTAAAAAGGCGATTGTTGAACAGAAGGATGACAGTTATTCTCAATGATGGAAGATGGCGTGGCGAAGCAATAGATCGCTTCAGATGTGGCGAATGGCCTGCAACATAAGCGGCAGCGCGATTCGTCCGCTTTTTTGACGTAATTTGCTGCCTGAATAGAAGGTTGTTTTTGTAGTTAGGTCAGGAGACTTAAGGCTCTGCATCTTTATGCTTATAAATATAGGTGTCTGTGAAAAATACTACTAGAAATGTAGCAATTTTATGGTAAAATGGAATCAAATTTGAGTTTTTTGGGGTGGGCTACAGTACATGAAGATGTCACTAGGTACGAAAATGGTTACTGCATTTGTCTTGATTTCAGCAATAACCTATGGAACAAGCGCTTTTTTTATTTTTGTACTCAAGGACTGGCTTGCTCATGGTACACAGGAATGGGTATACACCTCGATTATTTTGTTATTGGGTGTCCTGTGGAGTGGCATTTTGGGCTGGTTGATCTCAAAATTACTTACACGGCCGATTGTTAGATTGGCCAAGGCGGCAGAGGAAGCTTCGGCGGGCAACCTGTCTGTCGTAATTCCAGAGCGCCGTTCAGATGATGAAATCAAAGTGTTGTACGATGCATTTCGGCATCTGATGTTGAACATTAAAGATATGTTCAATGAGATCTCGTATAGCACCAGAACAACTTCGCAAAGTGCAGAAAATCTGAGCTTGGCTATTGTACAGGCTACGGCGCAAATCGAGTCCATGTCTACGGTAGTAGAAGATATTTTGGATGGCGTAGAGCAGCAAAAGCAAGCTTCTGCCCAATCTATTAAAACAGCGGATCGAATGCTGGGCGATTTTAAAATGATGCGTAGCAAATCGGGGCATATGCTTGAACTGTCAGGCCATATGGAGCATTCGGTGGATTCAACGCAGACTGTATTTTCATCCCTGATGGATGGCATGGGTGAGCTGACAGCTTCACATAGTCGTTCACAGCAGGTGATTGCACGACTGGAAAAAGAAGCTTCACAAATTGAAGCGATTACAAGCACGGTGAAGGATATTGCCGAACAGACCCATCTGTTGGCGCTGAATGCTTCTATAGAAGCGGCACGTGCGGGAGAAGAAGGGAACGGCTTTGCTGTAGTGGCGCACCAAATTCGCGCACTGGCCGCCCAAAGTACGGAGTCTGTACAGCAAATTAATGCTATCGTTAGCCGTGTACAGTCACAAATCGTTGAGACTGTGGAGTTGATGCATCAGCAAACGTCTTTAGTCAGTGCTGAGGCGGAACGGACAAGCTCTGTCGACCAGACGCTGAACCGTTTGAACGCTATTGTACGTGAATTTGTCGAAAGCATTCGCACCATGGAAGAAGCCGTAACAGAGCAGACGAATCGGGTGGATCAAACCTTTGAGCAGATTCATCGTATCCAGCAAATGTCAGGGGCGTTCTCTGAAGGTGCTCACAAAATTTATACGGCTGCTCATGAGGAGACGGCTATTATGCAGGAAATTTCATCCTCTTCCGAGGACTTGAAAGTGCTTACGAATAAACTCATGATGAAAACACGTGGAATCAACTATAACTAAAAACGTCATGTGAGGCATGATGCATACCCATAAAAACGTAGCTGCTACACACCGGAAAACGAAGCAAAATGGTTCTCCGGTGTGTGGTGGCTATTTTTTAATTTCAAAAAATTCACATTGTTTTCTGGGATGGTAAGCCAGGTCACTGACGCTAGACTGCACAACGATGGTCTGATCGTCAAAACGGATTATCGTCCCGCCTGAGCCAATCAATTGGTCATCTTGAAATACCCGGACACGAAGATGACGTTCCAGTGCCTCGCTGAAATCCTGATCTGTAATTAATCGGCGATTAATCGGCATGAGTGTTCTCCTTTGAATATAATATCTTTTATCATAAAGGTTAAGGTATTGAACAAGCAAGAAAGACGGCTAGAACATATTCGACTATTTGGTATAAAATAGAAGATACAAAGAGAGAAAGAAATCGAAGGGGGCTTTCTATGGACTGGCTGTGGTCAGGGTCTTGGTTCGATGCGTATGCGCCGGAAGGGTTCGAAGCCTTTACTCCGTCACATGGGTTGGCTATACTGGGGCTCATTGTATGTGCTTTACTGCTGTGGCTAACGCGGGGATGGGTTCGGTCAAATAAGCCTGTAAGTGAGGGAATTCGCTGGTTATTAATTATGGTCCTCATTCTTTCAGAGGTGACTTTGAATATATGGTATGTGGCACAGCATATTTGGGATGTCCAGACATCGTTGCCCTTAGAATTGTGCAGTGTGACACTGCTGTTGTCCATCCTGATGCTTATGTTCCGCAGCCGTTGGTTATATCCGGTCGTCCTGTTTGCCGGAATTGGAGGAGCGCTCCAAGCAGTACTCACGCCTAATTTGGCTTATGCCTTTCCGCACTATCGTTTTATCCATTTTTTCGTAGCTCATAGTGCTATTATTTTGGCTGCCCTATATATGACCTGGATCGCAGGACTCCGACCGACATGGAAGAGTGTAGGGGGAGTTATGCTATTCCTCAATGGCTTGGCGTTGATGGTGTGGATTGTAGACCGTACTTTCGGTGCCAACTACATGTTTCTGACTGGAAAGCCGTCGACACCATCGATATTGGATGTTTTGGGGCCCTACCCTGTTTATATTTTGGCAGAAGAGGTCATTGCACTGCTATTCTTTTCTCTTCTGATGCTGTTGTTTGAGGTGCTGCCAGGAGGCAGATTGTATGTCCGCTTTCGCAAAGGAGCTGTGCATGGTGCTGACAGGGCGCTATAAAATAGTTGTAAAGCCATGCAAAAGCAGCCTTTTCCACTAGTAATGACTTGGGATAAGGCTGCTAAGAATGTCTGAGCAGTAGCTTATACGGGGACAACGATCCCCTTTATGCTTAACGCAGTAGCGATTCTGCTCCGTCTACATAGATCTCTGTACCCGATACATGAGATGATTCATCTGAGGCGAGAAACAGGACCAGATTGGCGACCTGCTCTGGCTCACCGGGAGCATCCTCCAGCGGATGTTCTCCGCCCTTCGGAAATTCGACTGGAATTTGTACCTTCTTCAAGTCTTCGGTAGGGTACGTGTTATCATCAATTTTCGTGTCGATAGCTCCTGGGCATATCGCGTTGACCCGTATTTTGTAACGTGCCAGCTCCAGCGCTGCCATTTTCATAAAAGCAACCTGAGCCGCCTTGGTAGAGGCGTAAGCTGAAAACCCAATACCCGAAAAGGTTCGGTTACCGTTGATGGAACTGGTGATGATAATGCTGCCGCCGTGTTCTTTCAGGTATGGAACAGCATATTTAACGGTGGCGAAGGTGCCGCGTAGATTAATATTTATTGTGCGGTCCCATTCCTCCAGCTCCATGGTCTCGATAGGGGCCATGGTGCCATTAATGCCTGCGTTGGCGAACACGATATCCAGCTTTCCGTATGTTTCCACGACTTTAGCGAACCCCTGCTGAATCATGTCTGGCTTGGCAATATCACATTCCAGCACAAGTGCTTCACCGCCTGCCTGCTCAATGATTGCTTTGGTTTCCTCTGCATGCTCAGGTGTCCGATCCAGCATGACTACCTTGGCGCCTTGTTCTGCAAAACGAATGGCGGTTGCTTTACCGATTCCTGAACCGCCGCCGCTGACCACTGCTATCTTTCCTTGCAATCTCTGCTCTGCCATTGACTATTCCTCCCATTCCGTTCATAAGCTAAACCTGACTCGTTATACCAATACCTCTGAACGTTGATGGTGAAACAGTAGCCGCTGTATTTCACCCCATTTGCGAAATATGGTAACATAGGCGAACCAGTAGAAACTTATAGCCCAAATATATAGATTCTGAGCAAGTATCGGAGAAGACGCGAGTGACGGAGGTGAATCGAATTGGACAATAAGAGACAGGGCCAATCCGAAATAACAGACTCTATAGCACGAATCGGAAAAATGAAACCATGGGTCATGAACGGTCCCAGTATTCAAATTGATCCGTTGTTTCCCTATTACGCCAATCGGTCGCGGGATAGCATAGCGGATGAGATCGCCCTTGCAGGCTACCAGATCGTGCATTATTTTGTCGTGCGTGAGAATGAAGTGGACGGAGCGCTTGTTGCTGCTTTCCAGCGTAGAGGCATCGCAGTGTGGGCGATGGTGCTGGGTAACGGTTCTTTTGGTGTGTCCCAGCTGCCGCCAGCGTGGAAGGAATGGCGCATGGAGCTGCTGCGCGAGCCCAATGATGGTTTTCAGCGGCTTTCGCATTTTGCCCAGGAATATGTGGAATGGAAAAAGAAAGCCGCTGCCCGGCTCGTCACCGATATTCCGTTTGACGGCTTTGAGGTGGCGGAGCCTTATTTCCCCGAATGGAACGGGCTGCGCAGTGGAGTGTACGGGGATATTGGGCCGCATGCGCAGCGTGCCTTCCGCGCGCGCTACGGTGAGGACATTCCGAATTTTCGTGATAAACATGCGCGGAACTACTACCGGAAGGTCCCGAAGCTGTACGCGCAGTGGGTCGATCTGCGCGTGGACGCCGTGAATGGGCTCATCCGTGAGCTGGTGAACGGCGCAGGCGGTGTGCGTGATGTCCGGCCGGACATCTGCGTGGCGACATGGTCGCTCGCTGTGAGCGGGCGTGGCGATATTCCCGGTCAGCTGCGGGAATGGCAGGGTCTGGACGCGGTAGCCATGATCGGGAGCGTAGCCCCGGATATGCACGTACTCCAGACCCATTGGCCAGACTGGATGCGCCGCCGCCTGCCGCCACAGTATATTCGCGGCTATGCTCGCATCGCGCAGTCCATACGCGCCGCATATCCGGGCTTGCCCCTCGGAGTGCAAGCGGATATCGGTTCGCTCGCGCGGATGGTTCGGGACCGCGAGTGGACGCAGCAGTTCGGGGCTGCCACCCTGGAGAGCGACTACGCCGCCTGGACTGCGTATGAGTACCATCTGGGAGGCTACATGTACGATGAGCCTCCAGTACCTCTTAGGGCGGAACGTTCCGCCGAAGATGAGGTGGTTATTTCTTTCAGTAAGCGAATTGCAGCCCCGGTTGTGGGCGAACTTCGTATTTGGAGTAGGGAGGACAACGCAGATTCAACTCGCGCTTTGAACCGCAAGCTAGTGAATGATTCACTAACACTGCTAGAGCTTGTGGAGGCAGCAGCAGACGGAAACCGTCTATTGCTCCGTGTACGCAATTTACCATCGAGAACATTTAGTATGCGTATAGACGGTGTGCAGGATACACCAGAGCTGTGGCTACTCAAGGGAAGAAAGGCGCATCGCAATCTTCCCGAACAGGAAGTAAAGGTTCCTTAAAATTTGGGTAATAACAAAATAACAGCTGTATAACGGCTCATTTGCCGGAGCATCATGAATTATATATTAAGGCAACATCTTTTCATAACATAAACAATAGTGGAGTGAAAAAGGTATGTGGGATTGGGATTACCTGATTCGAGTCATGTTTGCCGGATTGTGCGGCGCATTAATCGGCTATGAACGCAAAAGTCGGATGAAGGAGGCAGGCATTCGCACGCATTTCATTGTCGGGATCGGGGCGTCGCTTATGATGGTGGTATCCAAATATGGTTTTCAAGACCAGACTGTATGGTCTAACCTGTCGCTGGACCCTTCCAGAATAGCAGCACAGGTTATAAGTGGAGTTGGCTTTATCGGCGCAGGAATGATTTTTACACAAAAAAATAGAATCAAAGGGCTAACTACCGCTGCGGGCATCTGGACTACCGCCGGGATTGGTATTGCTGTCGGTGCAGGAATGTATGGGCTTGGCGCGGGTGTAACGCTGTTTATTTTGGCGGCTCAGTCCTTGCTCCATAGTCGTTTTTATCAGATGGCTACCCCGTCCACACGGCAAGTGGTAGTTCAGGTTGATAATGAGCCGGGTGTACTGAATCAAATTAAAGAACTGCTGGAGAACAAAAAGCTGACCATTCACAGCTTTCACGCCGAGCGCATCAATAACGGTGAGCAGTTGATGGTTCATATGCTTCTAAAACTGTCTCGGTCAGAGGGAGTGGAGGAATTGTTGTCACTGCTGCAAGAGATGGAAGGCATCCGTTCAGTCGAGACCAAATCCAATTAGACGACTTTACTGCTTATTAAGTAACTTTTGTCGAACGCTGTAGACACATTTAACAGTAAAAAAATCTAAAAATAATGATTGAAAACGCTTCCTTTTGTGTATATACTCTTACTACATCACAGAATCAGCAGCTTAGAAAGTATCAGGGGATAAGCAAAAACGACCTCATGCGTATGCACAAGGTCGTTGCGGTTATCCCGTTATGAAAGACGGATTATTTTACTTTGACGGGTTCTGGATATTTTTTACCCAGCGTATCTACAGTAACTTTTTTCATTGTAGCTGGTTTGGTAGGTTTGTCATTGCTATCCCGTTTGGAGTTGACGATAGCGTCGACCACGTCCATTCCGGACGTTACTTTACCGAAAGCGGCATACTGACCGTCGAGGTAGTCCGCATCGTCAACCATGATAAAAAATTGCGATCCGGCTGAATCCAGATCGGCTGAGCGGGCCATGGATAATACGCCACGTGTATGTTTGAGTGTATTGTTAACGCCGTTGCTCTTGAATTCCCCTTTGATACTGTAGCCGGGGCCGCCTGTACCGTTACCTTGCGGATCACCACCCTGAATCATAAAGCCGGGGATGACGCGGTGGAAAATGGTACCGTTATAAGCTCCCTTTTGCACCAAGGAGATGAAATTGTTAACCGTGTTCGGTGCTACTTCCGGATACAGCTCAAGCTTGATTTTCTTGCCATCGTTCATGACAATCGTGACAACTGGATGTGAAACAGCCTTGCTTTTGTCTTTAGTTGCAGCGGGAGTTGTGGTGCTTGTCCGGCTTGCAGCTTCCACATCGGTGGCTTTTGTGCCACATCCGGCAACCAGCACGAGCATGATGGCCAGCAGGCACAATGTGTACCATGGGCGTATCGATTTTCGGTTCATTAATATTCCTCCTGAAAGGTTGGATGGTGTAACATCCTATTTTATAGTTTGGGGACAGCGCAGAACACTTTTCCATTTACTATCATACCTTTTTTGTTGGGGATAAGGAAATACGGGTTTGAAAGCCGTATTCTTGACCCATACTGCTGCTATTCCCAAGGAAAGGGGCAGGATCATGATGGAGGTAGACAAAAAACTGGCTAAAGGTCTCATATGGGGTATGGCGTTCAGTCTGCCAGTTTGGGTAGGGGTGCTGTACTCAGTACAACATATTCGTGACTGGCTATAACATAAAGTGTAAAGATAGGCCAAAACCGCAATGGTTTTGGCTTATTTATATTTGTGCCAGTCCAAATTGCTGTTATTCAACAGATGTTCAAAGTTGTTGTCCAGCTTCTTTTGTTCAGCTTTTTTTGCTTCAAGGGCACGTTGCCGTTCGTCTTCTTTACGCTTGTCTTGCTCTGCTTGCGCTTCATTGGCTTGAGCCTTAAGCTTGTTCAGCACGTCCTGACTCAACAGATCCTTTAAGGTAGCAGGTTTGTCCTGAGCCGCAGGAGCAGCGAAAGACAAATTTCTCTTTTTAGCCATGTCATCATCTCCATTCCATTCGATTATATCAGCTTCTTCGTGGTTGTTCCACGATGAAAGGCTAAGGTTTACGGTAGACTTTTCTAATTTAGAGGGTAATAATGGAATGAACAGAAGGGACGTGTGGCAGCATGCATCTATATTGGAAGCGAAACCTGATTGTTTTGTGGATCGGAGTATTGTTTTGCAGCATGGCCTATTCCGTGTCGATTCCGTTTTTACCTATTTTTCTGAATACGGAATTGGGGGTTAACGATCAACTGGAATTATGGTCAGGAATTGCCTTTGGAGTTACTTTTTTAGCGAGCGCGCTGATTGCCCCGTTTTGGGGCTCGCTGGCAGATAAGTATGGACGTAAGCCGATGCTGATTCGTTCAGGGTTTAGCCTGGCTGTATTATATCTGGTATGTGCTTTAGTGACAGACCCCTATGTATTTGTAGGAGTTCGCTTGTTTCAAGGACTTCTCTCCGGATTTATTCCTGCGGCGATTGCGCTGGTCGGAACGGGCTCGCCTGAAGAAAAAACGGGCTATGCCCTTGGCATTATGGCGACTGCTGGAGCGACTGGCAGCATTATAGGTCCGCTGATCGGTGGTGTGGTGAGCCATTATTATGGCAATCGAAATGCCTTTTTTTTCTCAGCGGCTCTTGTACTGGTATCTGCGTTCATCGCGACATTTGGCGCTAGAGAGGATAGCTTCAAGGGCACCAGCACCCGCTCGCATGTTCGGGATGATATCAAAGAGGCTATTGCTAATCGGCCATTGTACTTTTTGCTTATTCTAGCTGGATTAAGTACCTTTTCTGTTATGATCTTGGAACCGTTAATTACGGTGTATGTGCTTGAAATGGGTGTGGACCGTAGCCATGCGTCTTTAAGTTCCGGGATTGTATTCTCAGCTGTAGGCATCGCGGCAGTGCTGATGGCTCCCCGATGGGGCCGGATTGGAGGGAAAATCGGCTTTGCCCAAGTGTTGCTGATTGGGCTGATCGGTTCGGGGATTGGGAACATCTTGCAGTTTTTTGTAACCAACTTTGTTGGTTTTGGTGCGCTTCGGTTTGGATATGGATTGTTTTATGCGTCTGTCATGCCGGCGATTAATGCCATGACTGTGGAAGTCACCAAGCCGGAGTTTCGTGGACGAGCCTTTAGCCTGAATCAATCAGCTACCCAGCTCGCGACGATGGCGGGGCCGCTGATTGGCGGCATGCTTGGTAGCTGGATGCCCATTCGCTGGATCTTCGTATTAAACGGTGGCATCTTGCTGGTTGCAGCGTTGTTGCTATGGGCGAAGGGAAAAAACGTTTTCCCGATTTCAGCCCAAAATAACGCAACGGATCAGAATATTCATTCTGCCGGATAGGCCAATTAGATAATTATCCCAAACCCTTATTTTTAGTATATTATTCATAACCCTTTACACTGATCATATGACAGGGAGGGATATATTATGATAAGAGACGACATTTTGCGTCAACAGCTTGAGAATGCCCGTCAAAAGCTGTATATTTTACAAGCAAAACATGGCTTTAATCATGCCAGTGTGCTCAAACAGTCTGTAATTATGGATAACCTCATCAATCAATATAACCACCTTTTTTATATAAAAGAAAAAAAGCCGACTGCATAGATATAACCAACTGGGCGAGATCTTTTAAAAAGGCCACTCGCCCTTGTATTGTAGGGCTGCAATATCTTTAGGTACGGTTAGTTTGATGCGCACTCATCAAGACCCCTATAATAACGACCAAGCCGCCAATGATTTGGCGCCATGTAATCGTTTCGTGCAATAGTAAGACAGAGAACAACACCCCAAATATCGGAACCAAATTCATTAAAGAAACGGAACTGCTCGGTGACAGCTTGATTAATCCGTAATTATAAAGCAAAAATGCGATAACGGAGCAGAACACACCCAGATACATGAGCAACATAAACGATCCCGTTGTCGGAGCCTGCCAGCTATCCTTTTCTAATAGGGCTAACGGTATGAAAAAGATACTACCTGCAACGGTTTGATAAAAAGATAACGTCACCGGCGGATATTTGTCCACAACCTTACGCGTCATGAAAGTGTAGAACGCCCACGCAAATCCGGTACCAATCAATATTAAATTGCCGATGAGTTGATTCTTACCATCCGAGCTTTCGCCAACGGAGGTTAAGAAATATACCCCGATCATGGCCAGTGCTATGCCGCAGACTTTATATTTGGATAATTTGACTTTATACAAAATAAATTCAAGCAGCGATGTAATTGCAGGATACGATGCGACAATTAATGCTGCGTTGGAAGCGGTCGTCAGGCTAACCCCTATATTCTCCATTGAAAAATAAAGAGTGATTCCCAAAACCCCACTAAACGAAATCGTAGCCAAATCCTTTGGCTTTACTTTGACATGTTCTTTTTTGATCAGCAGAACGATACCTAGTACGATGGAAGCTATGATAAATCTGGATAGACCCAAGGTAAGAGGAGGGAACGTCGTATAGGCTGCTTTGGTGGCAATAAACGATGTGCTCCAGATCAATAGGGCTAGAATCGTAGAAGTATAGTAAATCCGGTTGCTTTCGCTGTGATGAGCTATGACTTTGTTCAAGTTATATCCTCCCTGAGTTCATCCCCTATGAAATATGATAGTGATAGTAGCTACTATAGTTACTACTATGAAAATGCTACTAAAAAGATAATTTGTATATCAGTTTTTGTCAAGGGGAAGTGATATAGTAAGGAAGAACATGAATTGAGGAGAAGACGTCATGAAATCAAAACCAAACATATTAGAAATTCTACGTGATTTGAATTTTAGTGAATATGAAGCCAAAGCTTATGTGACCTTATTGGAAAGCTCTCCACTTTCGGGATATGCCGTTTCATTGAACTCTGGAGTACCGAGATCCAAGATTTACGAGGTTTTGTCGGGAATGGTCAACCGTGGGGACATCATGGTAAGTCAAGAAAATACACCTCTATATGTGCCACTTCCTCCACATGAATTGATTGCCCAGAGAAAGCGCAAAGCAGAGCAGATTTTCAACGTGGCGCAAGAGAGTTTGGAGCAGTACACAGCATCGTTTCAAAACAGAGAGAACATTTGGAATATTTCGGGGTATGAAGCCATTATCAATCGCATCAATGAAGGCGTGAAGGGAGCAAAACACCGAATTTTACTGGAAATTTGGAAAGAGGATGCCGAGGTGTTCCGGGATGCCTTAGAGCAAGCTGCTCAGCAAGGAATTGAGGTGATCCTTGTAGCATATGGTGATCTTAACTTTGATTTTGCTACTGTTTACCGCCATGATATGAGTGAGGAGATTACGTCCGAAATCGGTGGTCGGTGGATTGTGCTTAGCGTGGATGATCGGGAGGTTGTAGCTGGCATACTTTCACTTGGTGATGACAGCCGTGCTGCATGGACGCTACACCCGGGTCTTGTAATGCCGATTACGGAAGTGATTATTCATGATATTTATATCATGGAAATCCTATATGAGTTCCGTGAAGAATTAGAGGCAAAATTCGGCCCTAATCTAATCCATCTTCGCAATAAATTCGCCATGGGTCCGAATGGAAAGGGATATTATGTTCCTTTGACTGAAAAAAGTATTAAACGTGTATAGAGATTGTCCGAGGTCCGATACGCAAAAATAAACAGGCCCATGGAGTATGATTCCATGAGCCTAATTTATTGAGTGCTGTCTTCTGTTATTTTACGGTTACAATCACACGCTGATAATGTTTCAAAGAATGTTTACCATTGTCCTGTACTTCTGCAATGATATGAATTGTATCCCCAGACTTCGCATCTGCCGGAACTGTAAAACTTGCAGTATTTGTGTCGCTACCTTGCAGGTCAATTGTGTTTATTTTCTCACCTTTGGCTACTTCACGATGAAGCCCAAGCTGCATATCACCCAGCATTTCAGGTTTAACTTGCGCGGGTTTGACCTTAGAATCTTCATAGGTGTCAGCTTCGAAATATCTCCACCATTTATAGGTCAATGCATCACCGTCAGGATCTGTTCCTTCTGCATGTAGAGTTATGTTCTCCCCTGGACTAGCCGTTAGATCTAATCCTTCTTTAATGGTCAATGTTGGATTATGGTTGGCATCTTTATAGTCGGAAGCAATAGCCCAATCTGCACGGGCAGCAAAGTCATTTTGAATATCATCAAACCAACGCATCAGAGAGTACTCTGCTTCGAATTTTTTCGTATGCACATCATAATCTAACACCGTATTTCTAAATAATTTATCGTTAACGACACCAAAACGACCACCCCAGCCACCATAGGTTGGGTTTTCCATGCTCCGTAATCCGTTATCAATTAAATAGAAGAAGGATGGAGAATCTCCTTCGGAAATAAAGTCATACTTGTCGTATTGTGGATTTTTCTTCAAGTAGGCTTCACTGCCTCTTTGTTCTTCATCCAATTCACCTTTGATGATATTGCCGTCGCCCATCAAAGCATACATATTTAGCAGCTTGCCATGACCGTCTTTAATGTTTTTGAAGTTCCATTCCCCGTGTAACTTGCTGTTTACTTCTTCCGTGTGCATTTTCCAAGCATAAGCGAAATGCCAGAAGTTAGATTGGTCATTGATAATTCTGATGTCAGGCCAATTTTTGGCGATGTAATTATTGTAGCTATCGTCCTGGTCCAAAATGATGTACAGAACGAGTTTATCACTTACTTTTTTCCGAATCGTTTCCCATTGATCTGTATTTTTATATTCATCTTCAATGGATTTCAGAGCTCTGGCTGTGGTATTGGTTCCACCCCAAGTTTGTACATACAGATCTCTTTGGTCATCGTCTAGGAAAAGTGTTTTCAGGAAATTCGAGCCTTCCGTTTCCTTGTCCATTTCACCTTTGTTTGAAATATTTCCGATCTTGGTAACGCTTTTAATATATTCAGGTTTTGGATACCCTTCAGCATGTTTGATTAGGTTGGGGTAAATCTCTCCGTAGGCATCAATCATATCTGTTACCCATTGGGTTCCGGTCCATCTGAATGGCTTGATGCCGGCCTTTTCATCACCTGCATAATGATATACGGAGCTAGTCAGTACAATCCCGGACAAATCCATTTCGTTAGAGTAGAGAAGAAAGCGTATGACTGAGTTCATATCATCTACTTCTCCGTCAGTAGTAATAACCGTTCTAGCCTTGGTCGCTTTATTTTCCACTTTATTTCCCGCTGGTTGTTCTGTTGGAGCAGCGCTTTCATCCTTTACGACGGCTGGCGACTTACCACTGCAACCACTGATGATTAAAATACATATCATAGCTAACAAAAAAATGCTTAACCCTTTTCTTTTTCTCATTTCTGTTCCCCTCTCTGAACGTTTCTATGATGATTTTTTAGGATTATAACCATGTAGGTATTGTTATTATTCAAGATTTAGGCATAAAAAAAACCTAAACATATATATGTCTCAACAAAAGTCGAGCATATATACATTTAGGTTTTGCCTGCATGATCAGTCACAATCCTGATTAGATTCTACATCATAATCTGACAAAATGAAAGCGGTTTATGATTCTTAGCACAAAATTAGTTTTACGCTTTGAATAAACCGGATTCTTTAACTTCAGACAGGAAGTTGTGGAATTCAGGGATGTTCAGCTGTTGCTGAGCATCGGACAAAGCGACTGCCGGGTTCGGGTGAACTTCTACCATGATGCCGTCGGCACCAGCAGCCAGGGCAGCCTTGGCACAAGGGGCCAGGATGTCTTTACGTCCTGTAGAGTGAGTTACGTCCACCAATACAGGCAGATGGCTTTCCTTTTTCAAAATCGGAACAGCGGAAATATCCAGCGTGTTACGTGTCCATTTTTCATACGTACGAATACCGCGTTCAATCAGCATGACTTGTGTATTACCACGGGATACGATGTACTCAGCAGCATGAAGGAACTCTTCCATGGTGGCAGCCAATCCGCGTTTGAGCAGAACCGGAGTTCTCGTTTCACCCGCAGCTTTCAGCAATTCAAAGTTGTGCATGTTGCGCGCGCCAATTTGAATGATATCGATGTAAGGGATCGCTTCCTCCAAATGTCTTGGATCGACGATCTCACTGATTGTAGCCAGCCCGAACTCGTCGCCAACGCGTTTGAGAATTTGCAGGCCTTCAATACCCAGTCCTTGGAAATCATACGGAGATGTACGTGGTTTGAACGCACCACCACGCAGAATCGGCACACCGGCTTCCTTGAGAGCTGCTCCTACCTCGCGCGTTTGTTGATAGCTTTCCACCGAGCAAGGTCCTGCAACCATGATGGAGGCTTTGCCACCTACCAGTGTGTCTTTAACCTTGATAACCGTGCTATCCGGCTGATTTTTGCGGCTGACAATCAAATGTTTTTTGTGTTCTTCTTTTTGATAGTTCAGAGAAGCCTTGAAAATATTTTTGAACAACTGGCGAATTGTAGCATCGTCGAAAGGTCCACGATTAGCTGCAATCAGCTTGTCCAGCATTTGTTGCTCGCGCACTGGATCAAAGTCAGGCACTCCTTGAGCTTCTTTCAATTTTCCAAGCTGTCCCGCCAGTTCAGCGCGTTGGGACAGCAGCTCCAGCAATTGCAAGTTTGTAGCATCGAGCTGTTCCCGCAACAGCTCCAAAGAATTTTCATTGGTTGACATACAGTACACCCTTCCCGAATTTAAATTGTTTTTTCTTTCAGCCCTTGGACTTTTTGCAGAAAATAACACAAAAAGGCACTCGTCGCAAGGGACGAATGCCGTGGTACCACCCTAATTACAGAAGTATACATGCAAGTCGTCAACGTCATTCAATCGACGGCAGTAACCTCTGAGCTTGATGCCCGTAACGGGGGCTTCCGGAAACCTCTACTGCGACCAAAGGAATGAATCCTTCTGTCGTCGGTTCAAGGCTCGACTCGGGAGTGAATTTCAACGCGGGATAGCGGTACGCTCTCAGCAATACGTACCTTTCTGTGGGAATCCGATGACGCTTACTTGTCTCCGTCTATGTCTTTGTTCATGGTATTCAAAAGATTTGACCTTATTTTAAACAAAGTGGATGCAGAAGGCAAGCCCTGATTTCCGATTCTAGTTTTTGCATTCCCTATCTGTTCTTTCATCTTGCTTGATCTCTGGGTTCGGGCTTCGCTGATGCGACTCCTCGTGGGTTATCTTCGGCTAAGGTATCATCCGTATGAGTCTTGTCCGCAGTCCTGCGGTCATCCTCTTCTACAGGATTCAAGGCTTTATAGCGTTTGTACTCCATATCAGCCTGAGACATCGGATCTTTATACATAGGAGATTGGTCAACTCCTTTCGGTGTATATACTTCATTACCCGCATAGCAGGATGAGAAATCGCTTTCTTATATCCTATCATATGCAGTAATTAATCCAGAATATCGTCACTCTCCAGTTGCTCTTCTTCATCCCCGTCTGTACCGTTCAGCAAATCTGTACCATGCAGGAATTCAGCAGGCGCAGAGGGATCAACAGGACTATTCGGTGTTAGTTCATCGGCATCAGGCACGTCCTCCAGAGGAGTATCCGGCCCCTCAATCAGATTCTCCCAGTTTGTTTCTGCATTTTGCAGGGAAGGCTCAAAATCATGATCCTGTAGCTCAGTCTTTTGATTGTCGCGATTTGCCATCTAACTCAGCTCCTTTACTTTTTGTTGCTTATTTCGACCTTACCCAAACCGCAGAATGGCTAAACTTAGAGTTAGTGTGTCTGTAAGAAGTTAAAATCATGCGAATAGAGATATGCTCTTTCCCAATTAGCGTTTTTTTGGTAACTGCTGTGATATGATAAAGAGGAGTTGGAGGGATATGAATTGGAATGGTACATGTTTGGTCCGATGATTAGCCGAATCCGAGTAGGTCAAAAGGCGTCTACTCCAGGTTATTCGCGTACCGTTATTCGGCGTCCGGATGGTTTATATTGGACAGACGGCGGACAGGCCGGAAAAATAGTAGAAATACGCGATTATTTATTCTCCGATATTTGGACGATCTATGAGGATGAAGAATGTGAACCTTGGATAGGGCTTAGAGAGCAGATGGAGCGACGCGAACAGGAAATGATCATTAATCAATATGAAGATTTTACAAATAATGATTAAAAAGAACATGATACCCTTATTATGAAGAAGGTATGAACATCATCGTATAGAATAATATAATTTCAGGAAGATAAAAATGTTAAAACATATACAAATTTGTAAATCCTACTACGTAACTTTGAGGTGCTTAATATGAGGCATGTGCCCAAAGCTGTCGCCGCTCTGCTAGCGGTCATTGTGATACTATTGTCGCTGGACCACATTGGCTATGCGGCCAAAATCACCCCGGAAAGGGAGTATAAGATACCCTCCTGGGATATGAGATGGGGAGCAGAAGACGAGGATGGCTCTTTAGATGAGGTAAATGATCACAGTAAGGTCTGGATGCATATTGAAGATGATACACAGCTACTCAAGCAGCCAGGCAATAGAGGCACCGCCTGGATTCGTATTAAGCTACCTTCGTTAAATGATGAAACACCAGCGGTGCTTTTTGAAAATATTTATGGCAGGCACATTACGCTGTATAAGGATGGTACCAATTTTTATGAATCGTACCGTGGCTATAATTATGAGAATAATCGTATTCTGATTCCGCTGAAGCCAGAAGACAGTGGTAAAACATTATACATATGGACGGAAAGCAGCAAAAATAGACTGGGCATTATCGGAAATGTGATGACTGGTGATTATCGTGACTTGTTGGGAAACTTGGTCAGAATGGATGTCTTGGATATTGTACTAGGCAGTACATTTATCTTTATCGCCCTGGTGCTATTGATTTGCTCGTTCTTCCTGTTCCGTCCAAGTATGGCGATGTGGTTGTCCCTAAGTGCGATTGTATTGTCTATCGGTCTGATGATTGTAACGTATTCACCGTTTTTATATACGTTCTATCGCGGCTATGGCAAGCTGTATTTACAACTTTTTGATGTGGCGCTATTTATTCTGCTGCCTTCATTAGCCTTCTTTTTTGAGCAAAATATCAATTCGATTTTACTGATTCGGAAATTCAGAAAATTGTTAACCGCCTACTCTTTGTTCTGCTTCATCATCATGATTGTGAATTTAGGAGCACAGGAGCGACTCAACGATGTATATTATTTCTTTAGTGTAATCGTCCTCGGTATATTGCTCGTAGCTTTAATGGTACTTTTGGTATTTGCTTCGGTTCGCATGGCGCTTAAGGGAGACCACGAAGCGATCATTTTATCGACAGGCTTTGCATTTTTTGCAGTCATCACTATCGCAGAACTCAGCTGGTTCTTTATCCGGGACGGACACTACAATATGTTTTTATGGAAATGGGGCGTGTTCGGTTTTGTCCTGGCATTGATTGCGATCTTGGGCAGAAGGCTGGCGGAAAAGCACAAGCAGGTGGTTCGGTATTCCAGAGAACTGGAGATGTTCAATAATGAGCTTCAACGTTCAGAGAAAATGGAGATTATTAGCGATTTGGCTGCATCTGTAGCTCATGAAGTGCGCAATCCGCTTCAGGTTACACGTGGATTTCTTCAGTTGATGAGCAAGCAGGAGGATGGTAAAAACAAAGACTATCTGCATATCGCTCTGGAGGAGCTGGATCGAGCGTCCGCGATTATTACCGATTTTCTGACTTTTGCTAAGCCAGAGTTTGACCATACCAAAACGTTGACCATATTGGATGAGTTCAAGCATATTGAAGGAATTATCAGTCCAATGGCAAATTTGCAAGGTGGCAAAATTTCGCTGGATATTCCCCAGGAAATTAAAGTGCGCGGGAATTCCTCTAAATTCAAGCAGGCATTTATCAATATTATCAAAAATAGTATTGAAGCGCTGCGAGAACAGGGACATATTCATATATGGGCTTATGTGGACAATGGAGAAGCAGTCATTCATATTCGGGATAATGGTGAAGGGATGGATGCTCAGACCTTATCCAGACTAGGTGAGCCTTATTTTTCGAATAAGACTAAAGGCACGGGTTTGGGGATGATGGTGACATTTCGGATTATTGAAACGATGAATGGTAAAATATCTTTTACAAGTGCAAAAGGGGTGGGAACAGAAGCGACCATCCGCTTCCCCGTAGCCGGATAACATCCGGCTTTTTTGCTTTCGGAGAAAACGGAGGGAAGCTTGCTGAGCCCACCCGCCTGAGATTAAGAAGTATAGATTAAATAAGCTACAAGTGCCAATCTACCACATCGAGCGAGGCTTCTGGGATGTAGCAAGCACACCTGAAGGGTTTGGGGGGATTACTAGATAGAACTGGTCAGACGTTTCCTCTACCGTTTTGATTTGGATATGATCGGGGATCACGACTCCTAACACATCACGAATTGCAGATTTGGGATCTGCCATCAGTTTTTCTCTGAAACTGGCATCCTCCCAAGCTTTTTGAATGACTTGTGTTTGAAGAACTTCAGTAGCCATCAAAAATCACCCTCTCATTCGATTGGTTATATTTACCTAGTCAGTATACCACGTAAGACTCAGAAAAATCTAGCATTACTTCATATTTTTGGAGAGCCAATAATCAAGCCCGCCTCTTCGCAAATGTGAGCGTCCGCCTTCAATTTCTGCTGCCTCTTCGCTGAGTTCTGCTGCAATGGAATGTGCGAACCTATGCAGGCCGTGGATAGTAGGCTCCATCGTCTCTAGCTCCTGAACGGCTTGATTCGCAATATTCACATAGCTAGCGAGTGCGCCTCGCACATAAATCGCTTCCTGAATTTCTTGTGGTCCTAGTCCTTCACAGTACGGCTTCTTCCGTTCGGCGCTAATATGGGACAATAGGCAGTTATAGCTTTGCTCCATCAAATCCTCTGTCCAATCTGCCCAATCATCCGACATTTGGAGCACGAGCAGGGCCAAATCCGTCATCGCTGTAACGATCTCGATCAGGTCAGCATGGTCTGCGAGCAGTAGAGCACCCGTTCCGGCCATTTTTAATGGACTGGCTTTCAGTGCGACCTTATTTCTGTCACCTTGAAAATAGTCTGCTGCTCCTTCGGATACCACACTAACGGCCCATTCGTCCACATACGTCCGGGCATATGTCCAAAAAGGGGAGGTTGCCGGAAAAAGCTCCTGATAAATGTTTTGGCACTCGGTATAGAAAAGCTGGCTTAAGGCAAGTTGCGTTTTACGGTTGTCTGCTGCTGTGTCCATCACGTCGTCTTGGATTAAATAATGAGCCATGACGAACACGTTGCCGAGTGACAGCTTGCGACATGTTTCGGGAGGCAGTCCGGTGAGTTCCTGCAGCCAAAATGGAAGCAAATAGCATATGTAATTACGCGTACTGTCTTCACGCAACGGATTAAACCGTGCCAGGTAGTCTAACCCCTCTTGCTGAAAGGGAGCCTGAAATGTGGCCGTCCGTTCCTCCGCTTGACGAAATACCTTTTCCAATTCTTCTTTGTATGCAAAATACCACTCCATGGCCATCACCCGCATCTCTTATAAATGTTTTTGTAGCGACTTCTAGTTGTTACCCGCCATTGTACAACAGATTGCAATTTTCAAGAATTTGTTATTTTTAAATAAGGAATGTTGTGAAAAACATATAAAATGAATAAAAAAAGCTGAAAGAGAAAATATAGATGAAAAAGGATGAAAGGAGGGGCCACAACATGAAAAAACAATGGAAATTGACCGCTGCTATCCTATATGGAGGAGTGATGATGTATGGTACTGCGAGTGCAGGAGCATCTGGTATTGAATCGGGTAATCCGTTGCAAGCTCTCACTCCCAACGATTCTGTCCAAGGAGAAGCCCACCAGTGGAATGTTGATCCACAGGATGACCACGGGCACGGACATGTGCATAGACATAGACACGGCAAAAGGCCGGGCGGCTTGAATCACCATCTCAACGAGAAAGTAGCTAGGCTGCTGGGTATCACTCCTGTCCAGTTAGAGAAAGAACTGGGACAAGGGAAATCGTTGGCTGAGGTAGCTAAAAGCAAAGGGATTCAAGAGGATCAACTTATTGATAAATTGAAGAATGAAATGACTGTGGATTTGAAACGGATTGTGAACCGTAAAGGTCCGATTACCTTCGATCGTAAGTCCGGGACTTCGAATGAGGCTCAATTGAAGCGTTAGTCTGAAGTAGAATCGTTTTACGACAAAAAAGGATGGGGAGAACCCATCCTATCCTTATATTTCAACTTCCTTCATAAAGTGACTGTTGTGAGGAGAATCAGCTATCTTTAAAAAGCTTAAAAAAATCAATGGTTTCATTAAAATCTTCATCATCCGTATAAATGTTCATGACCTTACCTATTTCGATTGCAAAATCTACATACTTATTCGGTTTAGCAGATATGATATTCTTGTGGATCTCCAGACCCGATGGATGACTCACATGATTTTTAGGGGAAACACCTGCTAGCTCCAATAGTTCAGTGGCAGAACAAATGGTTGCAATCACTTTATGATCATTATTCAGTGCTTTAATGAGAGCTAGAAGTTGTTTGTTTGTCTTTAATTGAGTGTTATCTCCACCAGGTATAATGAGGAGTTGAATGTCCTCCGCAGACACTTCATCAAGGGCTACCGCAGGTGTAACTTTAAAATCCTCATAGGAAATGACAGGATCTTTGGATACTCCAATTGTAACAATATCCCCTTTTGTTTTCATAAAATAGGTTGCTAGCATAATTTCAAAACTAACATAACCATCATAAATTAGAACATGTGACTTCATTTATACACCCACTAACAATTTTTTAGTTTAAGTCCGTTAAAAGCGTCTTTAGGAAGATTACATATAGTCAGAATATATCATCTTGAAGAGTTTAAATCCATATTTTACAGCAATATCAATAAGTTTTGGTAATCTAACTTGTTGAATTTTGGTCAGTATGGATTCAAATTAAAAAATAACCAGTCACCTTGAAATTAACAGCGACTGGTTATTGAGTTTTGCTCGGATGCGAGTGAAGTGAAACCTACAGTAGCTTTTAAGCTGGGAAATACGGCTATGTGACACGCCAATCCATTCAGCATATTCGCCTTGCTTGGCTGTGGGATGCTCACGGATGAGGCTTCTTAGATGTTCAACCAAAGTTGTGATGACGATCAATTGACGCTGTTTCCTTTCAAATCGTGTATGCATTTTTTACATAAAAATGAATCTCTGAAATAGCTTAAATCCTGAACCGAATAGCATAAATGGCAGCAAACGCCGATATATTTCCGCATACTTAACAATCCTGTTTCAACATCCAGGTAAAATTCCAAAGACTCGCCAGCTTGAATTCCCATAGAGTTTCGCAATTCCTTAGGAATAACAATCCGGCCTAACGTGTCCAAGGGACGTGTCATACCTGTATTTTTCAAGTGACCTTCTCCTTATCATAATAATCTATCAACCAATAATCTCCTAATAAAAAAATAAAAATCTATAAAGTAAAAGTATTTATCGATGTTCCAAAAGATGGTATTATCATGAATGAAAAACAATAAGTATACTATTAGTTTCAAAACTATATGAATTATTGAAATGGGAATCTATGAAGATGCTGAAAGGGTGGTTTATCCATGGAAATCACACCTACGATACAGGCAGAAGTTCAAACCTATCTAAAACGCAAAAGCTTAACCATGACCGAGTTTGGTCACACGATCGATTTGAATGTAGGTACAGTTAGTGGTATTGTGACGGGCAATCGATCTATGTCGGTTCACCAACTGGATAGTATTACTGCGGGAATGAATTTACCACCGGATTATTTTTACGAACGCTATATTGAAGAATGCATTGAAGAATGTCCGCTCAACTGGAAAAAAATCAGCCCGTTCCTGTACCGATGCATTGAGCTAGGGCGATTGGACTGCTTGCAGCGAGTTGTCATTCTATTATTGGATAACCCTAATTATCTGCCATCGCTCTTTGAAGTCGCCGAAAATGTATACCAAGACGGTTACAACGAAGCAGCCGCTTACCTATACAAAAAGGTAGCTGAAAGCGAAAAGCAGCAACATTCAGAGCGATTGGCAATCTGCCAGTATCGCTTGTTCCAAATCAAAGTCGGACAGGATCAGGCAGTAAACCTTCAGGCTGCTATTGAATTCGCCCCTTTTGTGGATCGCTTAGATGAGATAGAGCAACTGGATGCTTTAAAAGATTTGGCGAATGTCTATAGATCATTAAGCATGTGGGATAAGGTGTATGAATTCGCACATCAAATGGGTCAGTTAGGACAACTCCAATATAATCTGGTTCACAATTCCAAGCGAAAAGGAACAGAGCCACGAAAAAAGCTAAGCAGACCATTGTTTGTATACATAGTTTATGCCGAATTGTTGTGTGCTAACGCTTGTGATGCCAAAGGCAACCATGACCAAGCATTAGAGCATATTCGTGGTTATGCTGATTTAAATTGGGTAAAAGAGCAGGACTCTGATACGCTTTATTGGAAACGCAAGTATCAACAGTGGGCGAAAATTAATACTTATGTTAACAGGCTTATGTCTGGTGATATTAGTGTTCTGCCAGATTACGTAGAACATATAGCTGCGGAAAAAGAGATTTTAGCCGAGCTATTGAATGTCCTTGAAGTGGCTAATCGCTATAATGTAGATGTAGATCATATTCTCCGACGGTTTGAATCGCAAATTGCAGCGTATCAGGAGTCACCTTCTTCTGACATGTACACACAACAAGTGTTAACAGAAGAATACGTAAGGTTTTGGTACAAGATAGCCAAGTACAGCCTAAATAAAGGCAGATATACATATGGTTTCAAATGTTTATTAATCGCCTTTGAAAAAGCTGTTACAATTAACCATGTATTACTCATTGCCAATTGTTTTGGATTATTTCTTCATTTCAAAACAAATGCGGCACCTAAAACACAAGCTCAGTTTCATTCTATTTATGAGGAGGTGTGGGAGAAAAATGATCAAAAAGATGGCTTTTTGCTTGGCGGTAACTAGTTTCTTACTGGTATTCACAGTACCAGCTCAAACTGCAAATTTAAGCCATGGCACGATCCAAGTTCAAGGACACATTGGTGGATCTTGACGAGTACTAATTCATTTTATTGGCCAGCTTATTGCTGGTCTCTTTTTGTATTATTTTGTAATTTTTTGCTTCAAAATTGATCTTGGCCTATTTGTACATCCCTTCTTAAAATGAAATTCAGAGGAGGTATGTAGGATGAACAAGGATGAAAAGGTAACGTTAATTCAACAAATGGAACATGCCAGACAACACATGCATGATCTTTACGCAGAGTATGGCCTAGGACATGCCTGTGTACTGGAGCAGTCTATGCTTTTGGATGAACTGATTAATCAGTTCAACCGTATGTTTCAGACCAGGAAGCAGCCTCACCAAGTTTTGGACCAGATCCTTAACAACGACGATGGTATGCTGAGTTCATCCCCCCATTCCTATTATGCAAAACTGTGATTTCTCCCACGTAATGCTTATAATTATTCAATATAATGACTTATTTTAAAATAAAATACATATCCATGTCATAAAATGTTAATCAGTTTGGAACATGACTCATCACACTTAGACAGCAAAAAAGCAGGGCTCAATACGTGAGCCCTGCGAAAGTCCTTGATGTTGCTTGAAATCCCTATGCTGATACGCTGAGGCAAAATGACTAGCCAAGCTCCTGTGTGCTTTTGGAAGCACGTTTGGAGGAAAGGAACTGAAAATGAAGCCGCCAGTTCAATCGCTGTCTGCCTTTGGAGCCAACAATCCAGTTGCCGCCAGGCAGATGGGCAAAAAGCCAACTGATGCCGAGAGAAGCACTTGCCACGACGACAAATGTAATGAGCGTAGCTGTAAAATGATGATCCCCCAGGGCAAGCGGACGGGTGTAATAGGATATGAAGGACAGCACGAGTGCATGGACCAGATACCCTCCGAAGGAATAGCGTCCAATCCAGTTTAGCATACGGCGAAACGGCTCGGACCGTTGGTCTTTTTGCAAATGAAGCAGCAGCCCGTACAACAAAAGCAACTGCGAGACAATCAGTACGAAGGTGCTTGGCTTCAGATAGGTAGAAATATTGAGATTGATCGTATCGCCCGACTGGATCAGCATCGTATGACCCATGAGCATGAACAGACCAATAAAAACAAATACATTCCATGGCAACGTCTGCTGGGCCAATCCCCGCCAGGTGTCTGTCATATAGGCGCACACTGCGCCCAGCATAAAATAGAAAAAATACATAACAAAGTTATAAGTGCGGTAATCTAACAAAGTCTGCCCAAAGGACGGCAACCAAGCGGTCCATGCAGACATGTCGTAGTAGGACCATTGTAACAGCAACGCATAAGCCGCAGCAGCAATCAGCATAACAGCCAAAACAAGCTGCTTGCGTTTTTTGGTGCTATAACGACGTAGAAACGTTCGAATCTGCTCGGTTGCTTTTGCAAATAAAGGAAACCAAATATAAAACTGAAAGATCATGACCACAAACCATAGATGATATCCGCTGACAGGGATGATCATTTCCTCGAACATACCTTTGTAAAAGGATATATTTCCCCACTGCGCGGTTGACCAGTTCTGAGTACATACCCAATAGACAACCGTCCAGCAGAGAAAAGGAACATAAATATCACGAAACCGTCTGCCAATATAACGGGAATAGCCAATCGGTTTGTTACCATTATAAAATAGCAGCGCCGCAGACAGGAAAACGAACGTCGGTGTGCCAAAACGTGTCAAATGGTACAGCATCGCGAGCATAACGGAATCCGGCTGTTGGATGTCGCTGCGATAAATATATTCGCCAATGCAATGCTGAAGCACGACAGCGAGGTAGGCAAGACCCCGTAGTTCTGTCCACTCCGCGATACGCGGCTTGCTCATCCATATCACTCCTTTTCCTCAAGATTCGCACATGTTTTTCCTAGCACAATTGTAGGTATTGTACCGTAGGAACATTAGTGCAGGATTAACGCTACCTGAAAGTATGGAGAGTGAAGTGGTTCCAATTTGATATGATTGCGTTTACAATCTAAATAAAAACAAAGTAAATTCAAATTTAAGGATACGCATAGGAAGAGGAGAGGAAGGATGAAGAAAACGCTGCTGGTGTACATTTTGTTAATTGCGGCCTTTGCTCTCTATGTGTTCAGATATGAACAATCCGAGCGGTTGAATGGAGCTTGGGAGGAAAAAGGGCTGCGAGGCAGCATCGGAGAAACGTATATGATGATTACGTTCCAGTCCGGTTTGGAGTATTGGAAAAGCGGGCTCAAAGGCTTCGAGGATGCTGGGGATGCCTTGGGGGTAACGGTGGAGTACCGGGGGGCTACCCGGTATGATGCACAGGAGCAGATGACCATCATTGAGCAGGCGATTGCCCGTAAACCCGCAGGCATTGCCATATCAGCGATTGATCCACACTCCCTGATCCCGGTCATTAATAAGGCGCTGGATGCGGACATTCCTGTCGTGCTGTTTGACGCTGGAGCGCCGGGGAGCCGGGCGTATACATTTTTGGGCACGGATAATTATAAGGCGGGCGTGACCGCTGCGGAAAAAATGGCTGAGCTGTTGGGACGTGAAGGCCAAGTCGCTGTTCTGACACTGCCGGGGCAGCAAAATCATGAGGAACGCTCGCGCGGCTTTCGCGATACCATTCAGCAGCAGTATCCTGCCATGAAGGTGGTGGAAGTGGTAGATGGTCGTGCTGACGTGATGGTGTCCAGGGATGAATCGCTAAGGTTGATGAAGGCTTATCCGAAACTGGCGGGTATTTTTGTGACCGAAGCCACCGGAGGAACAGGTGTGGGTGAGGCGGCACTGAGCCAAAAAAGCAGTCATCCGCTAAAAATTATTTCTTTTGATACGAATAAAGCGACACTGGATATGATTCGTGATGGGACCATCTCGGCAACGATTGCCCAAGGGACATGGAATATGGGCTATTGGTCACTTCAATATCTGTTCCATCTGCATCATCATTTGACGATTCCTGCACCTTCTTCGTCTGGAGATAACACCCCGCTGCCCGTGCGGGTGGATACTGGGATTTCCGTCGTCACCCGAGCGAATGTAGATGATTATTATGCAAAATAAATATTGGAAGCGCATCCACTTAGGGATGCATCAAATGATGCCGAGGTTACGCTTGCGCAATATGCCTTTACGCTATCAGCTCATGGTGCTGTTCTTGCTGTTTGGCATCGTGCCTTCACTGGGACTAGGCCTGCTTGTGAATTGGACGGTGGAACGGATTATTGAGCGGCAGGTGGAAAACCATACGATGCAGTTAATTGGCAAGGTGAACGAAGCACTGGATACCAAAATGGAAAATTTACAGAACATGACGTATCTGATTGCGTTTAATCCTGAAATTGGGGAGTTTTGGAAAGGGCGGACGCTGGCTGATGGTCACGCGGATCATACGAGTAGTGTAATGCCGGGAAATCAGGGGGAGCGAGCCAAGAAACCTCTCCTTAACCAGGCTCCCGGCTCTAAGCAGGTTGTAAGTTCCGTACAGGAGCAGGATACCTTGTATGAAATGAAGCAATTTTTGCAGGGCTTTACCACTTTATATCCTGAAATTGCCGGGATTCTGATCGTGAACGAAAAAGGAGATTATATCAGCAATGAAATGTATGCTCGAAGCACACGCAGTCTGACGGAAGAAGACTGGTACACACAGGCGGCGCAGCATGCAGGGATATTCACTGTGCTGGGACAGCCAAGTCACCGTAATGTGACCACTCATGTCCGGTACAAGGACAGTGAAATTGTCTCTGTCGTCCGTTCGGTCACGGATTCGGAGACAGGACATGTACTGGGTGTAATTATGATTGATCTCAAGCTGCGGGCTGTGTCGCAAGCTGCCAGAGATGTAACCTTGGGCAAAAGCGGGTATGTCATGGTGACAGATGCCAAGGGACGCAGTGTATATATGCCAGATATGCCTTTGATTGAGCGCATTCCGTCGCAATGGTTCGGTCCAGAGGATAGCGGGATGTTTACCCGTGAAGTCGGAGGCAGGGAATTGCTGTTCATGTTCCAGGCTTCCGAGTTCACGGGCTGGAGAACCGTGGGAGTATTCCCGGCACGCGAATCTACACTGGAAGTGCGGCAAATTCAGTTCTACGTTGTCTGTTTTGTTTTCATTGTATGTCTGTTTGGTTTAACGGCATCCTTGCGATTATCCAGTTCCATCGCGCAGCCGATTTTCCGGCTTATGTCTTATATGCGTAAGGCAGAGACAGGGGATCTTACGGTTCGCCAGTGGAGTGAGCGCGGGGATGAAATCGGAATGCTGGGCCGGAGCTTTAACCGG
The DNA here is from genome assembly GCF_054113385.1 of Paenibacillus sp. ALE2. Classification (NCBI taxonomy): domain Bacteria; kingdom Bacillati; phylum Bacillota; class Bacilli; order Caryophanales; family Paenibacillaceae; genus Paenibacillus; species Paenibacillus sp. ALE2. The sequence goes on along the minus strand of NZ_CM134213.1, from coordinate 300,705 downwards.
ATGCTGGAGCAGATCCGCCGTCTCATGTTGCTTAGTGAACTGAGGGAACGGCAAAAACGGGATGCCGAACTGCGCAGTCTCCAAGAGCATATTAAGCCGCATTTTCTATACAATACGCTAGATACAATTCATTGGATGGCTCGGAAAAATGGAGCAGACGACGTATCCGACATGGTGGGGGCGTTATCGAAATTGTTCCGCCTTGGACTGAGCAAAGGGGATGACTTTATTCCGCTGCGCTCTGAGGTTGAGCATATCACGAGCTATATGCAAATCCAGCAAACCCGTTATCGTGATCGACTTCGCTGGGAATTGAATGTTCCCGACGAGCTGAAGGATCTGTTTGTATTGAAGCTGATGCTTCAGCCTGTAGTGGAAAATGCGATTTACCATGGTATTAAAGCCAGACGCGGTCCAGGCACAATTTGCGTAGAAGCTAAAGCCGAGAACGGCAAGCTGCTGCTGACGGTACGTGACAACGGTGCAGGGATGACGGCGGAACGTCTGTGTGAGCTGCGTGAATGGCTGGAAAGACCACTGGAGGCGATGGAAGGAAGACAGAAACAAAAGGGCGTTCGTACAAATGGCAGAAGCTACGGCATGCTGAATGTACAAGCGCGTATCCGATTGTCTTTTGGCGAGGAATATGGAATTACATTGGACAGTAAGGAAGGGACAGGTACCTGCGTTACAATCACTCATCCGTTGCTGCTGGATATGGCGCAACTGAAGAAGCCTTATGACAAAGGAGAGGGTCAGGATGACGAAATCCAAGGGAACAGACAACGCGACAACGGCGAGTCTGATTGACCAAGCCATACCAGAAGTGACGATAGGGACGGCTAAACATTATCAAGTATTGATCGCAGATGATGAGCCGATCATCCGTGAGGGGATTCGGGACTGCCTGGACTGGACGGCTCTGGGCATGGAGGTTGTAGCAGAGGCAGAGGACGGTGAAGAAGCGCTGGAACTGATTGGTCAGCTTAGCATCGACATCGTGCTGGTCGATATGAATATGCCATTCATGGATGGAATTGAACTGATTCGGCGGCTGCGGGAAGGACGCTCGGAGTGCCGTTGCCTGATCATTTCCGGGCATGATGAATTTGCTTATGCACAGGAAGCTGTCCGGCTTGGCGTAGAAGATTATATTCTGAAGCCGGTAAATGCGGATCAGCTTCACGCTGCATTGTCACGGCTTCGTCAGCGACTGGACGAGGAGCGCAAACGTGCCGCCTATGTGGAACAAGCCGCCGGGCAGATTGAACGGAACATTCCGCTGCTGCGTCAGCGATTTTGCCTGGAATGGCTGGAAGGACAGCGCACGGGAAAAGACGTCATGGAGCAGTTGGCGTTTTTACGTCTTCCATCCGGGCCGCCTGTTCAAATCGGTGCGGTACGGTGGCCAGCGGCAGAGGCGAGGCAGACGATTATGCGTGAGAATGACCGCCAGTTGTTTCTTTTCGCCGCTGAAAATATTATTGGCGAACTGCTGGAGGACCGATCGCATGTGTTGTTCCGCGATGCGAACGGGCTGATCGGCATATGCCTGTGGCAGGAGGCACCTGAGACGATCGGCGCTTCCATAGAGCAGGCCATTGGCCGCTACCTGAATATAGCGGTTCACACACATGTGGAGTCCAACACGGGTGGGCTGGAAGGCGCAATCGATGCGTACCGGGTGAGCCGGGATCGGGTATATGGTGAAGCGCAGCTATCTCCCATCGTACGCCGGGCACGGCAGCTTATCCAGGAAGGTTATGCCGATCGTGACTTGACGCTGGAAGCTCTTGCCTCGCGATTACAGGTATCGGCTGTATATCTCAGCCGTGTGCTCAAAAAGGAGCTCAACGACAGCTTCGTGACCCTCGTCACGCGTGCCCGTATCCGCAAAGCAGTGCAGCTACTGGACTCTACGACATTGTCTGTGCTTGATATAGCAGAACGTACGGGATACGATAGTCAGCACTATTTTAGCACTGCTTTTAAAAAAGCCATGGGCGTGTCTCCTGTGCAGTACCGTAAGGGCGGGGGAATTCAGGAAAATTCGTCGGAATAGGAATGTTGGATTGCGGAATTGCCTTGCGCCCTATCATGATAATCTGTGCTAAAAAGTGTGTGTGTAATCACACCCGCACGTTCAGGGGTTTGTTACGCTGTAGATAACGAACAAATATCTATCAATATTTGGAGGAAAACGATATGTTTTGTTATCAGTGTGAACAGACGCCGAGTGGCGGGTGTAAAGTCATTGGGGTGTGCGGAAAAAATGAGACAGTAGCGAGCTTGCAGGATACAATGATTTTTGCATTAAAAGGGATTGCTGCCTATGCAACACATGCTCGTCAGTTGGGATATACCGATCCTGAGGTGGATCGGATCACGCATGAAGCGTTATATATGACCTTAACCAATTCTAACTTTAATGTACAAGAGCATTTGGAGATGGCAATGAAGGTCGGAAATGCAGCTGTACGGATCATGGATGTGCTGGATCGTGCCCATACGGATCGTTTTGGCATCCCACAGCCGATTACCGTCAGCCAAAATAAAATCGAAGGTCAATGTATCGTCGTGACCGGGCATAATTTGTACGCGCTGGAGGAATTACTGCGGCAGACCGAAGGAAAGGGCATCAATATCTACACCCACTCGGAAATGCTGCCGGCGCACGGTTACCCGGCGTTGAAGAAATATCCACATCTCAAAGGGAATATCGGTAAAGCCTGGTATGATCAACGCAGATTGTTCGAGGAGTTCCCGGGCGCGATTCTTGCCACGACCAACTGTGTTATGCCGATTAAAGGCACATATGCAGACCGCTTCTTCTCTTATGAAGTAGCAGGGTTGGAAGGTGTAGCCAAAATTGTGAACGACGATTTCTCTCCACTGATTGAACGCGCGTTGGCCCTGCCAGCCGCTGATGTAGACTCGGAACAGGTGCTTACGACAGGATACCATCATGAGACGGTCATCGGGCTGGCACCTGAGATCATTCAGGCCGTCAAAGACGGACATATCCGCCGTTTCTTCGTCATTGCAGGCTGTGACGCACCAGGCAAAGGCGGCAACTATTACCGCGAGCTGGCTACATCCTTGCCGAACGACACGGTTATTCTGACCACGTCCTGTGGTAAATTCCGCTTTAATGATGTGGACTACGGCACTGTTGGAGATACTGGCATTCCACGTTATATTGATTTGGGGCAATGCAACAATTCCGGTTCTACTGTGAAAATCGCTCTGGCTTTAGCGGATGCTTTTGGTTGTACGGTGAATGAGCTGCCTGTCAGCATTGTGCTGTCCTGGTTTGAGCAAAAAGCAGTTGCCATCCTGCTAGGCTTGTTCAGCCTTGGCATCCAGGATATTCGCATTGGGCCAAAGCCGCCTGAGTTTATTTCTTCTGGTGTACTGGATGTACTGGTGGAGATGTTTGGCTTGAAGCTAATTACGACCGCAGAGGAAGATATGAAAGCGATGCTGGCGTTGTCGTAAGAGGTAGGTGGGGAACTGCAGAGTGCAGTTCCCTTTTTTTGTTTCATCGTTCATCCATTCTAATAAATATATCCGTAAGAATCTTTAAGGCCAGCTCAGTATCTTTGGTTTCACGAGTTCTTAGGAGAGACAAAATGGCTTTTATACTCGAATCTTCTTCGGTAAGCTCATCATTTTCCTTCACATATGTAAGCAATTGATAGACGCCCACGTTCAATGCCTTCGCTATTTTCTCCAGATTTTTCAAAGATATATTTCTCTCCGCACGCTCGATGAAACCAATATAACTCGAATTGAAACCTGCTTTTTCGGCTAAAGCTTCTTGGGAAAGCCCTTTAGACTTTCGAATATCTCGAATACGTGTACCGACTAATTCTAATAGTTCTGACATGAATACACCTCTCTATAGTTAGAAGTGTAGAGAAAGAGTTACATCTAATTAATATGCGTTAGTAAGTAAATTGAATTAAAAACTACTATATAGTAATATTCATTATGAAGCTTGTCCGATAGCTAGAAAATTATACATTTTAGTGGTCTAATGATATGCTACGTTGCTCACATTTGTTTCAGGATTTTGCAAAACCCTTATTTATGAAATTTAAATTCAGGAGTTGATTCCTCATGAAACACTACTCCTTAAGTCCCCAACTACATAGTGATTCCGATTTCAAATTGCCGAAGTACAGCGACACCCACATATTGAATTGCATGATGGATTTTCAAAAGCTTGCCCAATACCAAATGCAGCTTGCCCAGATGATGCGTGATCATAATCAATGGCTAAACTGCCTCATTCTTTGTGATCGCGCCATGTTTTCTATGGCAAAGGCCATTTATGTGCATCGAAATCAAATCATGCCTTTATCCATTAGTCTTTCCATGAACGATCTGCTCAGACTAATTCGCTCGGATGCTGAGCCGTGTTTAGATATGGTGCTGTTTATGGGTACCATGCATTATCTGGTTTCCGGAGAGGAAGAAGCATCCAGGGAGACGATGAAGCTGGAGGAAGTAGATATGTTGCTGTATAAAACAGACTCTATTCTAGAGTCTCTGTCACAACGGATCGTAGCTGATCCGTCTAAGCGATATCCGTCTATTTTTAAAGAAAACCCGTTCAATTAAATTGTTGAATTTTTAAACTTCATATCAGAAAGGGTGTTATTTGAAATGCCTACATACAACAAGCTGGTGCGGGATCGGATCCCGCATATCATTATGTCTCAGGGGAAGGAATGTCGGACACGCATTTTGGACGCAGAGGAGTATAAGCAGGAACTGCGAACGAAGCTTCGTGAAGAGACTGAGGAATATTTTGCAGCGGACAAAGATCAGGATGCGCTGGAAGAACTAGCGGATATGCTCGAAGTCATCCGAGCGCTGGCAGAAGTACATGGAGCGAATGTAGCCGAACTGGACAAGCTACGGGCGGACAAAGCCGAGGCCCGGGGAGGATTCCAGGAGCGGGTGTTCTTAATTGATGTCGACGAAGCTTAACGTCATTAAGTAATACCTCCCCCACCACAAAGGTTAAAATTTTATAAAAAAAGTTCAAAACCTGCAAAGACCTTCCCCGGCCTGGAATGATACCATGTGTTTGCACATAAAAAAAGAGAGGTGCTCATCGCCTCGCTTATGTAAGCGCTATCTAATTTCTAGTCTAATCAGCAATGACCTGAGGATTTTGCAAAATCCTTACCTTCAAATGACCTGCATCACATGAGGAAAGGGGAACTTCATATGAAAAAGGGAGCTGTTGTTGTTTGGCTTCTGGTTTTGGCCCTGATGCTTTCGGCTTGCAATCTGGCGGAGAGTGGAACGGGCAGCAAGGAAAAAGGCTATGTGGGTATTTCCATGCCGACCAAATCGTCCGAGCGTTGGGTAGGGGACGGGGAGAATATGGTTCGGTTGTTTCAGGAGCAAGGCTATAAAACGGATTTACAGTATGCCGAGGACGTGGTGGAAAATCAAATTTCCCAAATCGAAAACATGATCACCAAGGGCGTCAATGTTATGGTCATTGCTTCGGTCGATGGAAACACGCTGACGGATGTAATTCAGAAGGCACACGACCGAGGGATTCAGGTCATTTCTTACGACCGTTTGATTCGCAATACACCGTATCTGACGTATTATGCGACCTTTGATAACTTCAAGGTGGGCGTGCTACAGGCGGCATATATTGAGAAAAAGTTGGGTCTCAAGGAAGGCAAGGGACCTTTCAATATCGAACTGTTCGGCGGATCGCCGGATGACAATAATGCATACTTCTTCTTTAATGGTGCGATGTCCGTACTTAAGCCATACATTGATTCCGGTAAGCTGGTCGTGCGCAGCAAGCAGATGACGATGGCGCAGATCGCTACACTGCGATGGGATGGAGCTTTGGCACAGTCGCGGATGGATAATCTGCTGAGTGCCTACTATTCAGGGGCCAATCTGGATGCGGTGCTCTCTCCGTATGACGGCATTAGCATCGGTATCATTTCATCCCTGAAAGGGGTCGGATATGGATCAGCGAATAAGCCACTGCCGATCATTACCGGACAGGATGCGGAGCTGGCTTCGATCAAATCCATTGTGGCTGGAGAGCAGACCCAAACCATATTTAAGGATACTCGCAAACTGGCTGAGCAAACGGTCGTGATGGCCAACAGCATTTTACAAGGCAAGCAAGCGGAAGTGAATGACGTCAAATCGTATAACAACGGGAAAAAGGTGATTCCTGCGTACCTGCTTGATCCAATCTCGGTGGACCGGACGAATGTAGAGAAGGATATTGTCGGCAGTCACTATTACACCAAAGAACAAATCGGACTCAAATAATAGTAAGAATCCAACCGAAAGGAGCGTATCCCATGACTGGAATCATTTTGGAAATGAAGGGAATTACCAAAACCTTTCCTGGCGTAAAGGCATTGGAAAATGTGAATCTCAAGGTCAAGGAAGGCGAGATTCATTCGCTGTGTGGCGAGAACGGGGCGGGCAAATCGACGCTGATGAAGGTACTGAGTGGTGTATATCCACATGGAACCTACGAAGGGGATATTGTTTTCCAGGGCAAAACGTGTGAGTTCAAGGATATCAAGCAGAGCGAGGAATTGGGCATCGTCATTATCCATCAGGAACTGGCATTGATCCCGTATCTCTCGATTGCAGAAAATATTTATCTGGGCAACGAACGCGCCAGCGGTGGCGTGATTGATTGGAAAGAGACTTTTGTCGGGACACGCGAGCTACTGTCCAAGGTCGGGTTGAGTGAAAACCCCAATACCTTGGTTACGAACATCGGGGTCGGCAAGCAACAACTGGTCGAAATTGCGAAAGCGCTCTCTAAAAAGGTAAAGCTGCTTATTCTGGATGAACCAACAGCGGCATTGAATGAGGATGATAGTGAAAATCTGCTTAATTTGATGCTGGAATTTAAAAAACAGGGCATTTCCTGCATTCTGATCTCCCACAAGCTGAATGAGGTCGCAAAGGTATCGGATTCGATTACGATTTTGCGGGACGGGAAGACGATTGAGACGCTGGATATGAGAAAGGATGAGGTCACAGAGGATCGGATCATTAGCGGGATGGTTGGACGCGATTTGACCAGCCGTTATCCAGAGCGTCATGCCGAGATTGGCAATGTCGTGTTGGAAGTGAAGGACTGGACGGTGTATCACGAGCATCATGCGGACCGCAAGGTGCTGGATCAAGTGAATCTGAACATTCGCCGCGGTGAAATTGTCGGCATTGCCGGGCTGATGGGGGCGGGACGGACCGAGCTGGCGATGAGCATCTTTGGCAAGTCATACGGGCGCAACATCTCGGGTCAACTGATTAAGGACGGCAAGCCGATCCAGAACAACACGGTTACGGACGCGATTAACAATGGCTTTGCCTATGTGACGGAGGACCGCAAGGAGTACGGTCTCATTTTAATGGATGATATCAAGCGCAATATTTCGTTGACCGGTCTGAGCAAGCTGACGAAAGGTGCTGTGGTCAATGAGCAGGAGGAAGTCGTCGTTGCAGAGGAAATGAAAAAAAGCATGAACATCAAAGCGCCAAGTATTTTGCAGAAAACGGGCAATCTGAGTGGCGGCAATCAGCAGAAGGTAGTACTGAGCAAATGGATTTTTGCCGGACCGGATATTCTGATTCTGGATGAGCCAACGCGCGGCATAGATGTGGGTGCCAAATACGAAATTTATACGATTATTCATCGTCTTGCCGCTGAAGGCAAGGGGGTACTGGTTATTTCGTCCGAGCTGCCAGAGGTACTGGGCTTGTGTGACCGGATTTATGTTATGAATGCCGGGCGGATCACCGGAGAGGTTAGCCGTGAGGACGCTTCGCAGGAAACGTTGATGAGATATATGACCAAGTCAGGAGGCGTGAAGCATGGAAACCATAACTAAACTATTTAAAAATAACATCCGCCAATATGGCATGATGATTGCGCTGGTCGTTATTATGATTTTGTTTGAGGTGCTGACAGGCGGCTTGCTATTGAAGCCGATTAATATTACCAATCTGATTCTGCAAAATAGCTACATTCTCGTGCTGGCGATCGGGATGGTGCTGGTTATCATCACTGGACATATTGACTTGTCCGTCGGCTCCATAGCCGCTTTTGTCGGTGCGGTTGCCGCCATTATGATGGTCGATTGGCAGCTTCCAGCGTGGGTCGCTGTAATTGCAGCTTTGCTGGTCGGAGCGTTAATTGGGGCATGGCAAGGGTTCTGGGTCGCTTATGTACGGATTCCGGCATTTATCGTTACCTTGGCGGGAATGCTGCTCTTCCGCGGACTAACAATGATCGTGCTGGAAGGCCAATCAATCTCTCCTTTTCCGGGGGGGTTCCAGAAAATCAGTTCAGGCTTTCTGCCGGATTTTTCATCTACCGGTTATAACCTGGTATCCATCATTGTCGGCATTGCACTTACGGTATGGTTTATCGTGAACGAAATTCGCGAACGCCGCTCTCAGCTTAAATATGGATTTGAGGTTCCGTCACAGGTGTTATTTGTACTCAAATTGATCGTGGTGGCTGCTGTGATTAATCTGTTTACCTTCATGCTTGCGAGCTATGCGGGAATACCGAACATTCTCGTCCTGCTGTTCATCCTGATCGTGGTATACTCCTTCGTCATGAACCGCACGGTTATGGGGCGCCATGTGTATGCGCTGGGTGGAAATGAAAAAGCAGCGGGCCTGTCTGGTGTCAAAACGAAAAAAGTAACATTCTGGGTATTTGTCAACATGGGTGTACTGGCTGCCATTTCTGGTCTCATCTTTGCTGCACGTCTGAATGCGGCTACGCCGAGAGCAGGTACGAACTTTGAACTGGATGCCATCGCTGCTTGCTTTATCGGTGGAGCTTCGGCGTCGGGCGGGATCGGAACGGTTTTTGGAGCCATTATCGGTGGCTTGGTTATGGGCGTACTGAATAACGGTATGTCTCTGATCGGTCTCGGTATTGACTGGCAGCAAGGGATCAAGGGCTTGGTACTGCTGCTGGCGGTTGCCTTCGATATTTACAACAAAAACAAAAGATCAGTTTAAGCTTATATTCCATTTGTAAAATAAGCAAACCTCCAGTCCCACTTGAAATTGTGGATGCTGGAGGTTTTTGCTTTGTTAGGTTTTATGGCTATTAGCTAACCCAACTAAGTCGTCACCATTTGTCCGCCGTTCACATGCAGCGTCTGGCCCGTAATGTAAGAGCCGTCATCTGAAGCCAACAGCACATAGGCTGGAGCCAATTCATAAGGCTGACCGGCACGCTTCATCGGCGTATTGCTGCCAAAGGTGCGAATGACTTCAGTCGACTGTGTGGCCGGATTCAGCGGAGTCCAGATCGGACCGGGAGCAATGGCATTCACGCGAATACCCTGATCGACCAGATTATTAGCCAAAGCGCGCGTGAAGCTGACAATGGCTCCTTTGGTAGCTGAATAATCAATCATATTCTTTTGCCCAACATAGGCTGTAACCGATGCCGTATTGACGATGCTGGCCCCAGCCCGCATATACGGCAAGGCTTCTGTAGTCATATGGAAAAAGGAAATAATATTCGTATCAAACGTATCACGAAGCTGCTGCTCACTGATATCCAGATACGATTCGCGCACAAACTGAACACCCATATTATTAATGAGGATATCAATACGACCGAAGGTTTCCATCGTTTTTTGAACAACCAGACAACAGTTGCTTCTTAGCCTTAGATCACCCGGAATTAGCAAACAACGTCGGCCAAGCCGGTGAATGACATCACGGGTCTCCATAGCATCTCGATGCTCATCGAGATAGGCAATGACCACATCGGCCCCTTCCTTGGCAAATGCCACTGCAACCGCGCGACCAATGCCACTGTCCCCGCCGCTAATAATCGCCACCCGATCCTGAAGCTTTCCCGTACCGATATACTTCGGATTATCAAAAATAGGGCGTGGAACCACCAGGTATTCCAACCCCGGCTGTCTATATTGATGCTGGGGAGGAAAAGCAATCGGAACTTCTTTACATTGGGTTTCTGTACCATAATAAGGATTTTGATTTTGCCAATTCATTGAATAATCCCTTCTTTTAGGCGTTTTGAAATCCAATATATTCGAAATAGGCGCAAACGGTGAATCGGTAGTTATCGCCTTATGCCGAAATCGTCGCTCCATCTGCCGGAATATGGACACGCTTCTCCAGACCTTCACGATGGATATGTTCCGTAAGCTCGGAGCGAGTCAGTACACAATGGTTGATGGCTTCCATATGGACAGCAACGACTTGGGTGTAAGGGGCATGTTGTGCAACAGTCGTTACATCTTGGGCAGTCATAATAATGGGATCGCCCACTGTAAACCGCGCTCCTCCAGCGTTCACAATCGTCCAGTCAGGACGGTATTTATCCAGTGCTTCCGCGACTTCACTGCACCAAATATCCCCGGCCACATAGACGACAGGCTCACCTGGAGCCTGAAATACAAAGCCGGATACGGGTCCCATCTGTTCCCCGATTTCTCCAGTACCGTGATGTCCAGCAGTACGGTTGATCTCAATGTCTCCCACAGAAACAGCCACCGAAATCGGAGTAACCTGTGTAAAACCGTCAGCTGCGATTTGTTCTTCATTTCCGGGCTGGCAGAAGACGGGAAGCTGTTTGTCCAGCCAGCGTACTGCCGCTGGGTCCCAATGGTCTGGATGCAAATGCGTGACGATGACCACGTCAGGCTGTCCAAGCGACTGCCATTGTGGTGGCAAGGGAACCAGCGGATTGCGGAGAGTGTTTTCCGTATTGGGAACTGGTGGATTTAGGCCAGCATCACTCAGCATCGGATCAATCAGAAATTTTACTCCTGAATATTCGATCCACAAGGTTGCGTTGCGGATTAGTGTGATTTTCATATATGGAAGCTCCTTTAATCGTAAATGTTTTTTTGACCGAGTGTATTTTCGGACGTTCTTTGTTTCTGCTACAATCATATCTGACGCAAGCAGATACAGGCTACGGCCTGCTGAAAGGAAAACCAGCATTCTCGTTTCATCATGAAAGGAAAAATAACTATGGAACTATTCGTACCTGATGAGACCGACCTGCGTATTCTTCATCATTTAATTGAAGACAGCTCTTTAACGCATAAGGAGATCGGTCAGCTAGTTCATTTGACAGGCCAAGCAGTAGGGGCGCGTGTTCGAAAAATGCAGGATGCAGGCATTATTGAGGGCTATACACTACGCTGGAACCCGGAGAAAATTGGGCAAACGATTCATGCCTTTATTACGGTTTTTCTGAATTCAGGAACGACTCACAGTGCTTTTCAGACTTTTGCACGGGAGCATTCCTCTATTGTCGAAATCCATCGGGTAAGTGGGGAGGGCTGTTATTGGATGCGGGTGCGCATGTCATCACAGTCAGAGTTAAATGCTATGCTGGATGAACTTACGAAGTTTGGTAACTACAAATTGAGCTTTTCCATTGGCGAAATTTAATGATAAAAGCTTTCGGCATTTTGTGCCGAAAGCTTTTGTTTTACGAGGGCTATTGAAGTCAGCGTTATAAACTCATTTTAAAAATATGCTGCAAGCCGTGTTGTCCCATTTTAGTGTTACCTTCATCTTTAAAGCCGCATTTGAGATATAGACTTTGGGCAGCAAGATTACGGGCATTGACGCCTAGTACAATCTCGCGAATATGTGGAAAGTGTCTAGAGATGAACTGTGGTAGCAGAAGCAGTCCTTGTTTAGCAAACCCATGTCCTTGATCTGCGTAGTTAATTGAAAATGCACGCAGTAGCAGTGCCACAGAAGTATTCGTATAGTCTGCTAATTCATCTCCATCGTATAAAATGAAAAATCCAACCGGCCTTCCAGTAGCCGTAATCACAACAGGATGGCGGTGTGGATCTTCCTTGGCCAGTGCCAGCATTTCAGCTGGCATTCCAGTAAATTGCTTCTGCTCCTCGGGCAAATAAAAGGTATGTAAAATCGCATCATGCTCAAAATGGTAAGGGACAAGCCCTACATTATTCATCATTATACTCCGATCTGTACGAATTTTAACTTACTATACATCTCGTTTGCTAAAAAAAGAAACCTGAACTCGCCTTACTTACGTATTATCCATACATAAACTAGCATAGTCAAAAGGAGACGTCTACGCTTATGAAGCCGCTTATAGAATATCGGGAAAGTCAGGATGTATTGCACCAAGAGCTGAAGCAGATTGAAAAGTGGGAGAAGGAGCAGAAGGATATTTTTTTCTGGGAAAAAATCGGCAGATGGCCCTTTATGCTGTTGGATCGGCTGACGCCCAAAATCATTAAGGACAAGCTGGAGCAGTTGCTTAACGAGATGGGTAGCTTCATTCAAAATGGTGGCAAATATTTGGTGAAAGAAGAAACAGTCCTGAGTAAGCTGAACAAGACGGCCCGTGAATATATGATTCAGCAAAATGGTGCAGCTTCCGCCTCGGATACGGAGAATCAGCCCCATTCCGGGGAAAATGCAGATGCAGAACATAGTGCCGAATCCACGTGGGATTTGAAGCAGGCGGCTGAGCTTCCGCTAACGATCATGGATCAGACTGCGGACGAGATGACGTCGGGTCGCATTACCTTTGCCACCGCTCAGGGAGCAACCACGGGAATTGGCGGTGTATTTACAATTGCGGCGGATATCCCTATTTTGCTTGGCTTGTCACTCAAGGTGCTTCAGGAAATCGCTTCGTGTTATGGATTTAACCCCCATGATAAGCAGGAGCGCATTTTTATTATTAAATGTATGCAATTCGCTTCATCTGATATTGTGGGGAAGAAAGCTGTATTAGAGGAACTGGCCTTATTCGATGATCCTTCACGTCAGGCACAGGTTTTTTCCCAGATGCAGGGTTGGAAAGAGGTCATTAACACCTATCGTGATCAGTTTGGATGGAAAAAGCTGCTGCAAATGGTCCCGATTGCGGGCATTTTGTTTGGCTCCATTGCCAATCGAAGCGCTATTAGTGACGTAGCTGAAGCAGGGAAAATGCTATATCGGAAGCGTCGTATTTTGATGCGTTTGGCAGAAGAAGAGAATGAATTGGAGTAGAAGTGGGGAATTACGTTACTTTGCTACAAAACCTTTGCTATAAAGGTGTGCAGCGGCCAATGATGGCCGCCACACGGTTGCCTGTTATACTTCGGCTCCATTTTCTTCCGCCCAGCGATTCAGGGTTTTATCTGTAGGAAGCAGGAATGTTAAAATGCCGAGCAGTGGTAAAAAGCCACACAGGAACATGATGTTGGTGATGCCTACTTTGTCGATCCAATTGCCGAGCACGAGTGCGCCCACACCGCCCAGACCAAAAGCCAGGCCTGTAATGAGACCGGACACCGTCCCGATTTTGCCAGGCACGAGCATCTGTGCATATACGACTGTGACCGAAAAGCTGGACAACATAATAAATCCGATAATCGCCAGCAGGATCGCCGTCCAGAATTGGTTGGCATAAGGCAATAGCAGCGCCAGCGGTGCAGCTAATACCATGGACAGAAAAATCATATTGCGTTTACCAAAACGGTCTGCCAGCGGGCCGCCAAAAAAGGTGCCCAGCGCTCCAGCTCCGAGGAACAGGAAAATGTACAGCTGTGCGTCAGCCAATGGCATTTTAAATACTTCCATCAGGTAAAACGAATAGTAACTGCCGACCGAGGTCGAATACCACGAACGAACAAATACCAGCAGAATGAGGACAATCATGGCAAACATAATACGGCTGCGCACTTCGGGTTTCATGCGGCGTGTCGCCGTTTTTTTGCGTGCAATGCCTTCTGTACGCAGGACGTTACCGTACCAGCGGGCAATGAATGATTGCACTACAATCCCGGCTGCCGCAATACCTGTGAACCAAATAGCGCCAAATTGCCCCAACGGAATAAAAATCCAGCTTGTGAGCATCGGTGCCAGCGATTGACCTGCATTGCCGCCAACCTGGAAAATGGATTGTGCCAATCCCCGGCGTGATCCTGCCGCCATATGGGACACGCGCGAGCCTTCCGGGTGAAAGGCTGCTGAGCCCAGACCTACGAAGATGACTGCGATCAGCACCGCTTTATAATCGGCAGCATAGGCGAGCAGCAGCATGCCGGTCAGCGTAAAGCCCATACCGATGGGAAGGATAGCGGGCGTAGGTCGTTTGTCCGAAAACAAGCCAATGACAGGCTGCATGATCGAAGCTGTAAAGTTGATGGCGAATGAAATCCAGCCGATCTGCGTGTAGCTCAGGCTCATAGATTCCTTCAGGATCGGAAAGATCGCTGGAATGACCGATTGAATCGAGTCATTGAACAGATGGACGAAACTGATCGCAATCAGAATCGCAAAAACGGTACCTTTCGCTTGCGGCCCCTGGAGGGGGAGCGATTGGCCCGTTTCTTTTTTTGTAGCAGATTTAGTAGTCATGGCAACCTCCGGATATGTATGTATATTTTAAGATATAGGAAGCAATCCATTTGCAGCAAATGGCTGAAAGTGGGATAAAGTCCCTATTTACTCATCGCTGCTTGCCCATCCTGCTGGATACTCTTTATTGCTCGATCCTTTAATTTACAACAGATTATCTCGCTCTGAGTGTATGGTATCTGTATAAGATATCCTTTACTTATCATTTTACTCTCTAACATGCATGAGTTGGTTCTCGGTTGAATGTTGTTGATATTCCTCTTACATATAAATAAGCAAGAAGAATTTAACAAAACTAGGCTCTTTATTTAACAAACTTAAGATATGATTCTTTATGTCATACAACTTGTTGTATAGATAATAGCTCCGTAGAAACAGGATGAAGAGCACAAGAGAAGAGAGGATCTGATTTGAGAATGAAATTGCTAAGAAAACCACTATCAGTTGCATTATTATCTGTACCATTACTTCTAGGTTCTCTGGGTGGAAATTACGCGAGTGCAGCAACCTTGCCAACAACAGTAACTCCAACAGAACCGTCGTGGGGATATTTCGTAGATCATTACAAAAATAATAGTTCTGCTAATAAGACGGAAAGCTCCAATCCGACTCTCGGGTTGCTCTCTGAATTTAATAAGCTTTGGACTCCTGGCGCTACCTGGGACACAGGTACCAAACTAAACAGCAGTGTACTGGACGCTAATATTCAAAAAGTGATTGATATTGCTGCCCGTCGAACTTCCAGTGAGGCCGATGCGGCTTATTTGGACGACCGCCGAAATCAGAGCTACAGTGTAATCGACGGTCTGGGTTTGCTGACTGATATATATCGAAAGAAGGCAGGTGCCACGACAACAATCAACGACGTTCCGGCCGATGCCACAACTAAAAAATATGAAGATGAGGGAACGAATGCAGGGGATATAAGCTCCAGTCTCGGCAACGTTGTGAATCTGGTCAATACCTTGCGCGGGGAATACTCTACGACGAACCCGGCCAAATCTTACTTTAGTTATCCTCGTCCGTTCCGTTGGAGCGATAATTCGGTGGTTGTCCCAAGTCTGATCCCCGCTCTCAAATCTGATGCTACTAATGATGGCGGCTTTCCTAGCGGTCATACCAATGCTGCATATCTCAGTTCCATAGCTATGGCCTATGCCATGCCGGAGCGTTATCAGGAATTGCTGACACGAGCTTCGGAGCTGGGCAATAATCGTGTTGTTGCTGGCATGCATTCCCCGCTTGATGTTATGGGAGGACGCGTCATGGCAACGGCGATGGCTGCTGCCATCCTGTCTGATCCAGCCAATAGCAACTTGAAGAAAGCAGCTTACCAGGATGCTCATAAACAATTGCTGTCCCAAAAAGGTACAGCCCCAGATCGTTTCAGCAATTATGCTACGAACAAAAAAAATTATAATGAACGATTAACGTATGGATTTAATCAAATTAACCCAACCACGACGCCAATGACAGTACCTAAGGGAGCTGAAGTGCTGTTGGAGACACGTCAACCTTACCTTGACAGCACACAACGCCGTTGGGTATTGGCCACTACAGGCCTTCCATCCGGTTATCCTGTGCTTGACGATGCCGAAGGATGGGGACGCTTGAACCTGTTTTCCGCTGCGGATGGCTACGGTGCTTTTGCCAATAATGTTACAGTGAATATGGACGCTTCCAAAGGCGGTTTCAATGCATTGGATCGCTGGCGCAACCATATTTCTGGTGTTGGAAAGCTGATTAAAAAGGGAACAGGTACGTTGAAGCTTATGGGTAGCAATACGTATTCCGGTGGTACACAGATCGATCAAGGTATACTTGAAGGTAATTCGGAGACAGCTTTCGGAAGTGGTACAGTTACAAATAACGGGGGAACTCTTCTTAAAAACAATGCTGGAAAGCTGATTGTTGGCAGCAATTACAAACAAACTGCCAAGGGAAAACTTGAACTCAACCTGGGCAGTAAAAATGACGTGCTCAAAATTAAGGGAACCGCCCAACTTAACGGGAAATTACGCCTGAATTTTGCTAACAAATATGTACCAGCTAGCGGTTCGACCATTTTAACCTACGGTAAACGGACTGGAGCATTCTCTTCCATTGAAGTAGCAGGTTTGCCAAGCAACTATAAAGTGAAGGTTGTCTATACAGCTGATCATGTTCAGTTGAAAGTCACGAAGTAACCGAATGGGGCAATAAAAAGTGCACCTTTGGAATACACCGGATAAACCATGAAGTTATCCAGTGACCATTCTGAAGGTGCATTTTTTGTTCCAGTACAAAGCCTATTTTTCGGAGTTATTTATAGCCAAGGGTATAAAAAGGTCAAAATTTGACCTTAATGTAGTAAAATAATCGCACTGTTTGAAAGCGCAGTCATGTTATTCTTAAGAAGCATATTAGTCCAAGTTTTAAAGGTTCAGACTAACTAAGAGGAACAGAGGAAAGGAAGAAGACTGATGAGTCTTGAGAAAGAATACGCTAAAATAGCCCAGGATGTCATTACAGGGCTTGGTGGAGAAGACAATATTATTTCTATGGCACATTGTGCTACACGGTTGAGATTGATTGTAAAAGACAGGGATATTATTGATGATGAATTTATTGAAAATATTGATAAGGCAAAAGGGGTCTTTTTTACCTCCGGACAATATCAGATTATTTTTGGAACCGGTACCGTGAACAAAGTTTACGAAGCGATGGTCGGCCAGAACGTATCTGCTACATCAAAGGCAGAGCTGAAAGAGAAGGCCTCCACGCAAGATGATAACTTTTTCAAAAGAATGATCCGGGTTTTCGGAGATGTATTCGTTCCCATTATCCCTGCATTGGTAGCTACCGGCTTGTTTATGGGAGTTAGGGGCTTGGTAACTCAGCCTGCACTGCTTCAGTTATTTGGACTTACACCGGATGATATTTCTGCGAATTTCATATTATTTACGCAAATACTGACCGATACCGCGTTTGCATTTTTACCCGTGCTGGTCTGCTGGTCTGCATTCAGAGTGTTTGGCGGGTCGCCGATCTTGGGAATTTTGCTCGGACTCATGCTGGTAAGTCCTTCTTTACCTACTTCCTGGGATGTCGCTCAACATGTGAAGGAGCCTCTTTTGTTTTTGGGCTTTATTAAAATCGCAGGCTATCAGGGTTCCGTTCTGCCGGCGTTCATTATAGGGATCGTGGGAGCGATGATGGAGAAAAGAATTAGAAAATCCGTTCCCGAGGCATTGGACTTGATTCTAACACCGTTTCTGACATTGTTGCTCACACTGGTACTGGGCTTGTTCGTGATTGGTCCCATCTTCCATGAGGTAGAGGTTTTAATATTATCGGCCGTTACAGCTATTTTGAAATTGCCATTTGGCATTGGCGGATTTATTTATGGCGGCATTAATCAGATTATTGTCGTTACCGGACTGCACCATGCGCTCAACCTGATCGAAATACAGATGCTGGTGGATGGCGGCTGGAATATGGTTAACCCGATCAGCTCGGCCTCTATTTGTGCACAAGCAGGTGCAGCGTTAGCTGTCGGCCTGAAATCGAAAAGATTAAAAACCAAATCTATTGCCTATCCTTCTGCCGTGTCTGCACTGCTGGGCATTACAGAACCGGCAATTTTTGGGGTGAACATTCGGTATGGTAAACCATTCGTGATGGGCTTGATTGGAGGAGCGGTTGGAGGATTCTTCGCACGTATCTTTAATGTTCAAGCCACAGGCATGTCGATTACAGCTATACCTGGCTTGTTATTGTATCTGAATAATCAAATTTTTCTGTATGCTTTAGTTTGTTTAATCGGTTTTGGTGTAGCATTTGCGTTGACGTGGATCTTTGGATTTAAAGAAAAAATAGAGAACAAATAGAGAATAAATAAAATTTGGTGGAGAAAATCATGGACAACAAAACATTGCTTGAAAAATTGAATAGTCTTTCAATAGAAGAGAAGATCGGCCAGCTCATCCAACTGACTGGTGATTTTTTTGAAGGAGACATGGATACGGTTGTGACGGGTCCTTTAAAAAAATTAGGGCTAAACACGGACTATAATATTTATAACACGGGCTCCATATTAAACATTACCAACCCGGAAAAAATAATCCGGTTGCAAACCGATTATTTGGAAAAATCGGTTCATAAAATTCCACTGTTATTCATGGCGGATATTATCTATGGCTATCGAACCATTTTCCCAATTCCGATCGCTCAAGCATGTAGCTGGAACTATGAGGGGATAGAGAATGCGGCTTCGATTGCTGCTCAGGAGTGCTACGAGGAAGGCATTCATGTAACCTTTTCCCCCATGGTAGATATGGTTAGAGATCCTCGCTGGGGGCGGGTGATGGAATCGCCTGGAGAAGATACCTTGCTGGCGCAGAAATATGCGCAAAGCGTAGTGCTGGGAATCCAGGGCAGCAACTTGGAAGATGGAGCCGTACCAGCTAATAAAATTGCTGCTTGTGTCAAGCATTTTGCCGCTTATGGAGCACCTGTAGCGGGACGTGAATACAATGCCGTGGATCTATCGGAGCATGCATTGCGAGAATATTATTTACCTGGATATCAAGCTGCAATAGAAGCGGGCGCCAAGCTTGTCATGACGGCTTTTAATACCTTGAATGGTATCCCTGCGACTGGAAACGAGTGGCTTAACCGTGACGTACTAAGACAGGAAATGAAGTTTGACGGTGTATTGATCTCGGATTACGCCGCTATTGAAGAGTTAATCATGCATGGTTATGCCGAAGATGAGACTTCCGCCGCCAGACTGGCACTGTTGGCGGGTGTGGATGTGGATATGAAGACGGCAGTGTACGCTAATCAATTGAAGAATGTAATATCTGGTAACGACTATATGCTGGAGCTTCTGAATGAGGCTGTATACCGTGTCTTACAGCTGAAAAATGATTTGGGGCTGTTTGAGGACCCGTTCCGCGGATTACAGGAAATCGTTAAACGTTCAACCAGCAGCATTCTGTCAGACGAACATAAACAAGCGGCACTGTCCTTGGCAGAAGAATCCGTTGTGCTACTGAGAAATGAAAATAATGTATTGCCATTCTCAAAGGAAACGAAGATAGCTTTAATGGGTCCCTATGCAGAAGAAAATTCCACCCTGGGTATGTGGGCGATCAAGGGAGAGCAGACAGACACTATTAATTTGAAAACGGGGTTGTTACAGCTTGTTGGCCCCGACAATCTCTCGGTATGTAGAGGAAGTTATCTGCTACCTCTTGATGCAAGGGAAACCTTCGATAAATATGCGGACAAACTGGCGGTTGAAACAGGCTCCGAGGAAGATCTACTGCAAGAAGCCATTAGGCATGCAAATGAAGCAGAGGTCATTGTCCTTGCTTTGGGAGAAAGTATTTATCAGAGCGGAGAAGGTGGATCACGAACGAATCCGACGCTGCCAGAGCCGCAATTGAGATTACTTCATGAATTAAGCTTATTGGGCAAAAGGATCGTTCTGATCGTATATAGTGGAAGACCTTTGATCCTTACCGATGTTGTTGAAAAGGTTGACGCTATAGTTCAGGCCTGGTATCCAGGAACGATGGGTGGAGAAGCACTGGCTAATATATTGTATGGGAAAGTAAATCCGTCCGGGAAATTAGCAATGACCTTTCCACGTAGCGTCGGTCAGATTCCGGTCTACTACAATGAGCTGAATACAGGGAGACCGAATTTAAAGGAAAATGGATCTTACCGCTTTGCGTCCCGATATATAGATGAAGTGAACGAACCCTTGTATCCGTTTGGCTATGGCCTATCCTATACCTCATTTGAATACAGTCTATTAGCCGTCAGTCAAAAGGAAATAAAAACAAATGAGTCAGTGGATATCCGTATTTCTGTATCCAACACTGGAACGTATGATGGAAAAGAAACGATTCAATTATATATTCGCGATAAATTTGCAAGTGTTGCAAGGCCAGTGAAAGAATTAAAAGACTTTAAAAAAATATTTTTACAAAGCGGCGAGACTACAGTTGTGGAATTTTCAATTGATGAAGACATGCTCAAATTTTATGGGCGTGAAATGGAATACAAGAGTGAGCCAGGTGAATTTGAGGTTTATATCGGTTCAAGCTCACAGGACATTTTGCTAAGCTTTAGTTTTACTTTGTTACCGGAGGATAAACATGAATAAAAGCGACGCTTATCATCTTAAATATCATATTACTCCTCCTTACGGGCTACTAAACGATCCTAATGGACTTGCCTTTTTCAATCAACAATATCATGTGTTCTATCAGTGGAACCCCAAAGGAACCGAACATCGAAATAAATGCTGGGGCCATGTTGTTTCGAGCGATCTGGTGCATTGGCAAAGAAAGGGTGTAGCGCTGGAGCCTTCGGAATGGTATGACAAGGACGGCATTTATTCCGGAGGCGCCATAGTCCATGATGAAAAGCTGTGTCTGTTTTACACAGGAAATGTAATCAGGGATGATGGAGTCCGAGAAAGCTATCAATGCGTAGCCATTTCGGAAGATGGGGAGCATTTCGAGAAAATGGGTCCTTTGTTTGAACATCCACAAGGCTATACCAGACATGTCCGAGACCCGAAAGTATGGAGAGATCGGAACGGGAACTGGTGGCTGATCGTTGGCGCTCAAAGAGAGGATTTGACTGGAGATACGCTTATCTACAAATCTATAGATTTGTCTGATTGGGAATGCCAAGGATCATTTTTGGACCATGATCATGAATTCGGATATATGTGGGAATGCCCTGATCTACTTCAATTTGCGGAAAATGATATTTTTGTGTTCTCTCCTCAGGGCTTACCAGAAGCAGGCGAATATTATAGAAACCCTAACCAATCGGGATATGTTGTTGGGAAATTAACGAGTACAGGAAAATTCAACGGAAACCTTGCCCATTTTAAAGAGCTTGATCGGGGGTTTGATTTCTACGCGCCACAATCATTCAAGGTAAATGATAGAACCATTATGTTCGGATGGATGAGCGCCATGAATGAAGAAGCAGAGAGGGCTGTTCCAACCATTCAGGAAGGCTGGATTCATGCGCTGACTCTTCCTAGAGAAATCGTATTGTCTAACGGTGTGCTATACCAGAAACCATTGCCGGAATTACAATTGCTAAGAATGGACGGTGTGCATTCCAAGGAGAACATTCACAAAAATAGGGTTTGGCTGCTGCCTTCTCTACAGGTGGAGTGCAATGTTCATTTTTCGAAGCTTACAGAGAACTTCAAAATGATAGTCAGAAATGCGGTGGAAATTGACTATGATTCGGAAGAAAACAGTTTAACCGTATGGAGAACCAACTGGTTGACGAACCAGAGAGAGTACAGAAAAGCAACGTTAGCCAGTCAAGTTGCAGGCATGCAAATATTTATAGAAAGCTCAAGTCTGGAGATCTTTGTGAACGAAGGCGAGGAAGTATTTTCTCTGCGTTATTTCCTGGAAGATACGGAACAACGCAGTATGGTGCTTGAAGCAGGAGACAATGAAGGAGAAATTGAGATTTATCAGTTGCAGGAATGTGATGCCATAATCAATCATTAAAACTTTATTCTTATCTTTTACCTGAGAGCTACAAGTAGGCAAGG
The DNA here is from genome assembly GCF_054113385.1 of Paenibacillus sp. ALE2. Taxonomy (NCBI): domain Bacteria; kingdom Bacillati; phylum Bacillota; class Bacilli; order Caryophanales; family Paenibacillaceae; genus Paenibacillus; species Paenibacillus sp. ALE2. The sequence continues at coordinate 278,690 of NZ_CM134213.1, read as the reverse complement.
AAAGGCTGTTCATTTCTCCGTTTGCGAGAAGAACTGCCTTTTTTTGTCTTAGTCGACTGAAGAGATTTCAGCTTGTGTAGGCATTTTACTATCGGTATAGTATGAGTATTAGAGTATATGACTGAATATAATTACTGTTGATTACTCATAGCTGGTTGATGAGGTGTCGTATGAAGAAAATATATGAACATATTGAAATAGACAGAAGAAAAATGATTAACCTCTTTATGTTTCAATCGACAGATACAGAAAGAGTCATCCCTATGCATTTTCACAGTAATATGGAATTAATCTACTGTACAAGTGGAAGTCTTAAGGTGTGGCATGAAGGAAAAATAACCATTTTGATGGAAAAGGATGCACTGTTCATTAATAGCAATGTACCGCATTCCACCCAAAGTATTACGGAAAACCAGGTCGTTGTACTGCAATTTCCAGCTACCTTTTTTTCCAATGAACAAGTATCCATCCAATTAAACACGCAAGAGCAACAAGTTGAACATACTATACTTTCTAAATTAAGAGAGTTATTTATGGATATATATAACCTGCATATTTCCAAAGGGAAATATGACTATATTTTAGAGCAAAGCCGAATTATTGAACTTAAGTATTTGCTTGTTAATCATTTTAGTCAGGCAGCAGACCTACAGCCGGAGGTATTTAGTGAAAAGCAGCAAAAGATAAAGACGATCATGGACTTTATTAAAGAACATTACGCTGAAAATATTAGCCTGGCAAAAACAGCCCGAGTTTGCGGCTATTCAGAGGCCTATTTGTCGAGAATGTTTCATGAATATACAGGTCAGACGTTTACGGAGTACAAGCAAATTCTTTGTCTAGAAAAAGCAATCGATTTATTGGAAACAACGAATAAGTCACTTACAGAAATTTCTTACGAGGCAGGCTTTCCCAACGAAAAATCGTTTAGAAAAGCTTTTAGGGAAGTTATGGGTAAAACCCCTTATGAATATAAAAAATCAAAATTTGATCTGAGTGTGTAAACGACGCCACAAGCGCTATACTCTTATGGATGATTTCGATAGACTAAAAATATGAGGGCTGTCCTTGAGTCATTTTATGACTATTGGGACAGCCCCTTATTTATATTTGTTTGCGAATAGAGGGGATCAGCCTATCGATTATCCACCGTCTCTGGATACATATCATGGTTCATCATACGATGTTCTGCGATTTGCTCATACTTCGTTCCCGGCTTGCCGTAGTTGGTGTACGGGTCGATAGAGATGCCGCCGCGTGGCGTAAATTTGCCCCATACTTCAATGTAGCGAGGGTCCATCAGCTTAATCAAGTCATTCATGATGATATTGACGCAGTCTTCATGGAAATCACCGTGGTTGCGGAAGCTGAATAGGTACAGCTTAAGGGACTTGCTTTCAACCATTTTAATATCAGGAATGTAGCTGATGTAGATGGTCGCAAAATCAGGCTGTCCTGTAATCGGGCAAAGGCTGGTGAACTCTGGACAATTGAATTTTACAAAATAATCGCGGTACGGGTGTTTATTATCAAAGCTTTCGAGAATGGCGGGATCATAGGCAAATGTGTATTGTGTGCCTTGATTGCCAAGTAGGGTAACGTCGGTCATTTCTTCAGGTTTTCTTCCGGTCATGTTGAGTGAGGCTCCTTAAAGTTGGTTTAGTCTGGTAAAAGAGAGAGGGAGTTATGGTGGTGGGGAGGTCGCTTCGCGAAGGATTTGAGCTTCCGATCGCTGTTGAAATGGGATTCTTTCTGATAAAAGATCTATAGGTTAGAATCCCATTTCAAAGGCGAACGCTAACGCTTCTCCAGCTTCAAATCCTCCGCTCCGCTGCTGACCGCCGTCAACACCATAAAGTCCCTACCCGTTTACATGTGGGTTGGGCGGAAATGGAATTTCGCTCCTTATATTTAAGGAGCGATATTTTATTGTGAAACCCCGTCCTCGCGGACGAGCGTTTCTCTCTTTTTATATGGCTTTGGGTGTCGAGGGTGTACTTCGACTAATTTGGTGTATCTTGTGTATCACATACAGACCATCTGGAATATATTGTATATGCATGTTATACACCGCGTTTGTTGCCCCATACGAGGGTGTGGAGCTGCGGGAGTACTCTTACATCGTTGAGCCGGGAATCGTCCATGACGCGGTCGATAAGCCATTCATAACGATGTAAAAGAGACTCTGCGATCTGCCCGGTGTTCTCCGTGTTCACATCTGGATTACCCGTCTGGAGGAACAACGGTACGTGTGGATAGCGCTCATGAACGGTGCGGGCATAGGCGAGATCGGTGTCATCGAAGATGACGACCTTCAGGCTGCATGCTCCAGCATATAGTCTGACCGATTCATTATTTGATTCCTGGGTGCACGTTGTAACTGAGACGTTTGTTGTAGACTTGGACGCTCCAGCCATTTTCCGGTTGGTCAGACGGGCCACGATATCATCCAGCACGTCCCAGTTGGTCGTCATGCCAGAGCTGGGCGGCTTCGGGGATAAGGTCACCTCATCAATATCATACAGCCATTCCTGCCAACGGGAGCCTTGTGTTTCGACAGCTGTGGCAATGCCTTGACTGCGTAACAGGGTAATCAGCGTCCCGAGCTGTGGCAGCAGGGCGGGATTGCCTCCGGAAAGGGTCACATGCGAGAACTGTTCGCCGCCGATGGACTGTAGTTCCTGCCAAATATCAGTGGCACTGAGACGACGGATTTGATCCTTGGCGCTGCCGTCCCAGGTAAAGGCGGAGTCGCACCATGAGCAATGGTAATCGCAGCCTGCGGTACGCACAAACATCGTTTTACGACCAATGACCATACCTTCGCCCTGCACGGTGGGACCAAACACCTCCAGCACAGGAATAGGGGCTGCTTTAGCCCTGTCGGGGGTTGCCATAGGTTGGTGAGTAGTTACAGTATTACTCATCGTACATCCACTCCCGTCGAAATTCGGCGTAGCTGGTAGGTGTTTCGAACAGTCGTACAAATTCGGTACGTCCGCCTTCAACACGATTGCAGTATGCATCCGAGGTCAAGGCTGACTCCATTTGTTCAAAGATCCAGACGACCATATTTTCCGCCGTTGTATTCATTGGAGGAAGCGTTTCATTCAAGTAACGGTGGTCCAGAAAAGGCTCAATTCGCTCTTTCCAGATCGTTTTGATATCACCAAAATCCAGCGTCAGACCTATTTCGCTCGGTATACCGCTTATGCCAAATACGACGATATAAGTATGTCCGTGCAGATTTTTGCATTTGCCTTCGTAACAGTGCAAATGGTGGGCTGCATCGAACGTAAATTGTTTGCTTACGAGTACACGCTTGCGGTGATAACGCAACTGAGAGCGTTCAATGTCTGTCTCGAACTGCTGGAGCTTGTCGACAATACGAAAGGTACCTGGCTCACGCATGGCCTTCAGCTCCTTGGGACGAAGCGCCGCGAACTGCAAGATACTGCTCCAGTCCAGCACGACGAAGATTGCAAGCAGGACATTCGCCACAGCCATCGCCAATGATGCCGTTATAGCACGTTAGTGTACGGGTTCTTACAAATTCAAAAGCTTTCAGCTCATCGGCCATTTGCCAGGTTTCGGCCTTGTTCAACCACATGAGCGGGGTATGAATTACAAAGGGATAGTCCATCGAAAGGTTCAGTGTGACGTTCAGCGATTTAATAAAGGAATCCCGACAATCGGGATAGCCGCTGAAATCTGTCTCGCAAACGCCTGTAATGATGTGGCGCGCTCCTTTTTGCTTGGCGAGAACTGCTGCAAAGCTCAGGAACAAAAGATTACGACCGTCTACAAAGGTGCTAGGCAGTTCGCCTTCCTCTTGAGTAATGTCAATGTCGGTGCGTGTGAGGGCATTCGGGGCAAGTTGGTTGAGCAGGCTCATATCCAGTACCGTTTGCGTAACACCCAGCTCGCTGGCGATTCCGGCGGCAACTTCAATTTCCTGCTTGTGGCGTTGACCGTAATCGAACGTCACAGTTTCTACTTCGGCAAAATGTTTTTTTGCCCAAAATAAACAGGTTGTACTGTCTTGGCCGCCGCTGAATACGACGACTGCTTTTTCGTTTGTAAACATAAAAAAACCTCTCGATCTTCTTGGAATGGTGTAAGACACAGAGTCTTGTCACGTGGAAGAAGGAGAGTTCTTGAACCGGCTTCAACAAAAAACAGGCCTTGCCCCGCAAATTCATTTTTCAATGCGGAGGACAAAGCATCGTTAGTTTTTTATAGAGGGAGTTCGCGAACCTCTCCCATGCGTTATGCATGGATTTTCTTCATTAGCAGCTACCACAAGGACAGACAGCTTCCTTGATAGCATTGCCATTATAGCATGGCAGGGCTATTTGATAAACACTCCACCAAATGGAATGACTTCCCTTAAAAATCGTTTGATCACGCCATCGTCGTTCATATCCTGCTGAAGTCGCCGATGATGCTCACCAGCATGAAATAGTACGGTACCGTGCCCCGTCATTTTAAAATGATAGTTCATATGCTGGCTGGCCAAATGGTTACCATATACGGTTAACTCCAGCTTGGCGTTTTCGGGATAGGCAATGACGCTGCTCGCATCGACGTAGATCGGCTCCGACGGATGAAGCTGTTCTTGACATACCAATCCCTGCGTCAAAATGCCAATGTGGCCGATACCGTCAAATTTCATTTTAATGACATCACGGCTAAACAACATGTTTTTCATGCTTAGCAGCTTGGTACGCATTTGGATGCCGGAGCTGTACCAGAACAGGTTGCGGAAATCGTATAGCAAATCGTCGCTTCCTTCCAGCTTGATCATCTTCAGACTAAAGCCAGGAGGAAGTGCGGCAATTAGCCGGCAAGCGCCTGTGAAATCGGCCTGAATCAGTTTGTGCTTGCGATACATGCCTTTAATATTCATCAGCTTATCACTGCGACCTGAGTTGGGTCCGCGATAGGCGATGATTTGCTGCGGATGCAGAACGTGCAGCTTTTCCCCTTCAGCCAGGTCGAGCGTTACGACCGAACCGACACTTTCATCATGGTGTTGTCCTGCTTGTATGTCCATTCAGACCCTTCATCCTTTCAGGCAGTTAGTATCTTCCCGAGCGTCGACGCATCCCGTAACGTAACAGTCGGATACCTATAAAATAACCGGCCAGCAGAATGACAGCCGTGATGATGAGCATTTTATTTCGGTGTGAAGCCTGATCGCGCTGGGTTTGAAGATTTTTTAGTTCTGTAACGGTGTCGTTCAGCTTGCGATTTTGCTCCAGCAGTTGGGCGTTTTGCTTCTGGTAGGTCTCGATGCTGGTACGGGCCTTTTCCAGGTCTTCCTGTGTTTGGCGGTAGCTTTCCTTGAGCTGATATACATCGCCTGGCAAACGTGAAAACTGCTCAAAGCCTTGATATACATCATCCCAATAAGCAGCATGAGCTTCGGGTACACGGGTTACTCCAAAAATAAACAAAAGCGCTAAAGCAGCGCAGACAATGCGGCGGTACAAAGCAAAGCGATAAGTTGCTCGTGCCAAGTGATGTTCCCCCTTTTGAGAAACCAAGATGTTAGATGTTACAGATCATTACCCACATCACATGGTTACGTACAATATAATGATTTGGATGCAGCTTTTAGAATATATAGACGACAAATACGGGAAAAGATTATCAAAAAAACTCGATTATTAGTTTAAGTGTAACCTAAAACGGGTATATCAAGGAAGCGGCAACATTCCGGCATTTTTCCCAACAAACGAGTTAAGAACCATCCGCACCTGATCAGGGCTTGAACAAAATATATGAACTAGAAATATTAAAATAGATATAGAAGGAGATCTTGAAAGATGAATGAGAGAGAACAAAACTATACAATTTTAAAAATCACTGTAAATGGCAAGCCATTATCGAAGGAGCTTATCGTGGATAGCACTACTTTTGCTCCAATATCCGATATTTGCACAAATACGAAAGTATCTTTAACAGAAACTACGATTTCATAATTTTAAATATAGAAGCAGACTATCATGTAGCCCGGCAAAAGCCGGGCTATTTTTGCGTATTTATGTAATTAGAATGGATGAAAATGTTATTTGCCGAATTAGGTCCCCTTTCATAAAGATTACCATGTATAATTTTCACAATCAAACATATGTTCCCTGACAATATAGTGTCAGATAACACTGTTAATTTAGAGTTACATGTTCTTTTAGGGGGAATTTACCAGTGGTGAAGTCAATGCTCAATGTAACGTACACATGGGACAAAGAGTCTATATCGGCGAATGGGTCCAAACAAGTAAATCTACTGATAGAATGGGGCTATGGGGCTATACGTAAAAGAAAAGGGAATCTAATACCGAAGGCAGCGGGATGTGACCTTCAACTTCAGTTCATTCCAGAAAACGGGGTAAATCTATTAAAAGCTGAAGGGGTGAGGCTCGGGTTTAAACAATCAGAAAACGGAGATTGCATGCTGGTTCACTGTGGTGATGTGCGACGGGGAAAATATAGACAAGCTATTTTAACGTTTTCTATACCGGCTCACGCGTCCGGAAGACATACGATTGGAATGATCGAGTGGAGCTGGCGCAAGCCATCGCAGGAAAAGCGAACGCTGATCCGCACAGACCAGCTTTATATCCATTACACGCATCATCTTGGTCTGCTGAGCATTCCATCCAACCCGAAGGTGGAAAAATACATAAAGCTGAATGAGACGTCCCCAATTGTAAAAAAGGCATTACGTATGTATGAGAAAGGGGAGCCTGAGCGAGGGGCGTTCATCCTTACGAGACAAGCAGATGAATTGCTTATATGTGCAGCTAGAAGCGAAGACATGGATTATCTTGAGGAAGCCGAGTTACTTCTATCCATACGCAATAAATGGAGTGGGTCTTTTGTATCGTTTACTGCGTATAGTTCTAAGGTCTTTTTTAATAAGGAAATATCGTTAGGAGATGTTCGTTTTACGAAGAATAATAGGTTGAGATAGGTAATTGTGCTAGTTTATTTGTGCAAATTAGTGAGTCTAATTTACTATTTTTTTGTAAAGGAGAGACTTCCTTGACTGATCGGTTGATACGTTTAATGCGGATTATTACTATTGTTCAGGCAAATCCAGGAATATTGGCAAGAGAGCTTGCCGAACGTTGTGAAACATCAGAACGTACCATATACCGAGATATGGAGGCGCTAAGCGCTATGCATATTCCGATTACGAATATGGGGCATGGCAAGGGGTACATTTTTATTAGCAATTTTGCTTTGTATCCTCTGAATTGGACAGAAGAAGAGGCAGAGGCTTTTACCAAGCTGGGAGAGATGATGGAAACGATAAAGCCTCTTCTACCGCCAGCTTTTGAAAGTGCTTATGAGAAAGTGATGGCCTCTAGTCAGAAAAAAAAGATGGACCAGACGAGCTTCGCGCAGGAAATGAAAAATATCATCCGGCTCGGCTCGACACTTGATCGGGAAAACCAGCCCTATCTGCTCAGGCTGATTGTTTTGGCGAGTCTTACGCAGCAGACAATTGAAGCGGAATACAGCTCGCCTCAAAATGAAGATGTATCATTGGTGCAAGTAGATCCTTATTGTTTGGTTCCTCAAGATCGGCGATTCTATATGCTTGGTTTTTGTCATAAGCAATCCGCCATGAGAACCTTTCGGATCAGCCGTTTTCGGAATATGAGGATTTTGCCGTATACGTTTCAAAAAAATACATCTGAAATGGAAATGTTTTTTAAAGGCACCTGGTCGGTGACCAAAGGAAATCAAAATATTCGGTTTGTCGTACGTTTCTCTGCCGATTCTGTATATCGGGTCAAAGAAGAGGAGCTGTTCATCAAGCCTCTTCTCAAGGATTTGCCAGATGGAAGTTTGTTGTTTGAGGTGACGGTCAATCATGACCGTGAATTTCTGGATTGGCTCACATCCTATGGAGCTGAGGCCGAGATTCTGGAACCTTTACGGTACCGCAAACGTATGCAAGAAATGCTGCGAACCTGGGGGGCGTTTTACTTCGATAAAAAGGCAGGAAATCAAGAATAACAGGGGGGAGATCCCCCGGAACGGGCCGGGGAGCTATCTGCTTAACGGTCCTTAAACAGGTTGGCGAGATTGCCGAAGGGACTGTACTGCTCCTGTTCTTCTTCTGGTGAGGAGTAGACGAGCTTCGAGCCGCGACTTTCCTCATCGTCGGCAGCATTATGAACTAATGTAAGACGATCAAAATGGTACATGAAAACCTGAGCGGTGTTCACGGCATCATCCAGTGCCCGATGCTGTTGACCGTCAAAGTCAATGTTGCACAATTCCAACGCCTGAGACAGGCTCAACTGACGATATTTTCCATTGGAACTAAACAGACGGGAAATTTGCTTCTGTATATCATTTGTATTATGAATCCAACCGAGATCTACATGATGGGTACGACAATGGGATACCAGCTTCTGACGGTCATCCGGTCCCCATGCGCATAAATAATAGGGCGAATCTGTACCGAGCCAGGCAATAAATTGCTTCACAGCTTCAGGAAAGAGTGGAGCGGCATCAATGTCTCGTTGAGTAATACCCGTGAATTGAACGGTATCTGTAGAGATCACAGGTCGATTCGATGGTCTCACAAAACTGTGAAATGTATCCGCAACGAATAGGCCATCGTCTCCCTGAATAACTTTGACGGCACCGATATCAATAATTTCGGAGGAATATCTGGCGTTACGGCTAACGGTAAATTCAAGATCATAAATAATGTATTGCATATAATGGACTCCTTCCACACACATAACTGATCCCGATGGATACCGGGACAAATGTTCTCTGCCCGAATAACTCTTCTCCATCATACCTCTCGGTTCACAACTTGTCAGCGGTTAAAAGGCTTGCTTTCAAAAAAAATATGCGATGTCCAAATGAGCTTGGACTATCGCATATCTAAAAAATCCTGACATATAGCAGCATCCGAAACCACTTGGATTCCGAATGCTGTTTATGCAAGCTATTGAATTAGGCCGGGAGGTCCAACTTTTGCCCCGGATAAATGCGGTGAGGATTCTTCAACTTATTCAACTGCTGAAGCTGTTGCCAGGTAGTACCGTGTTTGCGGGAAATGTCATACAGTGTATCCCCGGATTTTACAACATATACATGGCTATTTGCAGCTTGTGCAGTAGCCGATGCCTGCTGTGACTTGCTAGTTTGAGACTTCGCAGGTGCCGATTTCACAGGTGCTGGTTTCGCAGCCGATGTGGAATCGGATTGCGGTATCTCCTGCAGAGGTGCTGGCGTCGTGGCTGGAGCAGACGGTACAGCTTGTGTGGCAGGGACAGAAGTTTTTCCGTCTGCCTTGGCTTCTTGAATACGGCCGTCTGCTTGTACTTGCAGGCTGGCAGAGCCCACTTTTTGCATATAGCGGATTAACGCTTCATCCAGCGATCCGAACATACCTGCCTGTGGATATTTAGCGAACATCGTATATTGGTCACCACCTACGGCAGTAAAATCATTGGTAGCCAGTGTGTATGTTGCCTCAGGATCAAGGGCTTTTCCAGCAATCAGAATGGAGTGAACACGGTTGCCTTTGGCTGCTGAGGTGTCTATTTTGAACGAGATACCGGACACTTGCGGGAAGCCCCCGCTTGGTTCCGGGTAGGAGGCTGCGCCATTTTCCAGTGCGGCCTGAAGGTCAGAGCCTTTCACTTTCAGGGTAACGATTTGGTTGCCGAAAGGCAGTACGGTGATGATGTCTCCCTTGGTAACCGTTCCTGCTTTGATGGAAGCGCGGATGCCGCCACCGTTCGTTAAAGCCACGTCTGCTCCCGAAACGTCACGCATAGCATCAGTGAGCAGGTCGCCGAGATTAGTTTCACCCGCACGTACCTTTTCGCGCGCGCCTTCCAGATCTACACTGGTTTGTGCTACAACCTCTTTAAGAATTGGTTCTTGCTCCTTCTGAATGGAGGCGATTAATGCAGCAATTTCAGCGTTGGGCTGCACGTCAGCAGCTTGAGTCGAATCGATCAGCTTCGCTTGCTTTTGGATAACCTTGCCGCCATCGACCCACAGATCCACCACACCTAGATACTTGGTGTATTCACCTGCACTAGCGATTAACGTGCCATGGTCACCGACCAGGCCTTTTTCCAACACGGTATGGCTGTGTCCATCGATGAAAATATCAATGCCAGGCACTTCCTTCACAACCTTGAGGCTGGTGTCTTTGCTGGACGCATCTTGTCCCAGGTGACCCAGAGCAACGACGACATCTACTTTGCTGCGGATTTCGTCTACTGCCGCTTTGGCTTCAGCCGCAGGGTCGGTGAATTGAATGCCCTCCACATTTTTAGGATTGGTTTTATATGCTGTTTCAGGCGTAGTTAGGCCGATAATACCGATTTTAACGCCATCGACTTCTTTAATAGTATACGGTTGGAACAAGCGTGTTCCGTCGGTTTGCTTAATGTTGGCGCTCAGTACAGGGAACTGAATCTCTTTACTCAGCTCAACCAGATGCTTCCAGCCGTAGTTAAACTCATGGTTACCTGGAACCATTGCATCATAGCGCAGCTTGTTGATTACTTTTACGATACTCTCACCATTGACCAAAGTAGCGAAGGTCGTTCCATGAACGGTATCCCCATCATCCAGCAGTAATGTATTGGGATTGGCAGCGCGATATTGATCGATGATACCCGCCAGCTTGGCGAAGCCCATTTCCTTGTCGTTAGCGACCACGTGAGCATGGGTATCATTCGTATGTAGGATGGTGATGTGTTTACCGCTGACTGGAGTCGTTGTTGTCCCCGTTCCCGCAGTAGTAGCTGGGTCCGCTGCTGCTGTACCGAGACATCCGAACAGAAGCGCGGCGGTCGTCAAGATCGACGAGAGTTTTTTCCATGAGTTCATGTTGTTCCTTCAACCTCCCATAAAATGAATGAATTAGAGAAACCGCTTACGTCCACATTTTATCAGATGATTGTAAAAATAACTCTTATTTTATATCAAAGCACTACATTTTTTTGAGATATCGGTTGTTAAACACACCGTCTAGTTACCTATATTGTAGAGGCAGTAATAGACAGCAACTCATAGAATAGGAACTATTGTTCTGTTTTGTGATCAAAAAAAAGGGCAGTCTCTTTGGGCAGCCCGATTCGGGGTAAATAGTGATCCAATGTTTCGTCAGCCAGCGGCGGATTGCCTGCACTCAGCAAAAGCACGGCAAAGCGATTAGCCTGCTGTTCAAATTTTCCTGGAGAAAAGTAGGAATGCTCCTCCATAAAAAAGCGACTAATACCTTTATGCAGTCGGTCATGTCCCAATTCATGCGCACAGACGAACCGTTCCCATTCTGGTGTAAGGCCATTGTGAATGACGATGAATCTTCTGCGCAGCTTGTGATAATACAACCCTTTGGTTGTGGAACCCAGATCGCAGTATCGGATATGGATGCCTAAGGCTTTTGCGATATCAAAGGGGCAATTGGTACGGTATTTTCGGACAAGTTGGTGAATGAGTTCCTTCATACGATCACCTACTATCCCTGATCTTTGCTCGCACCGGGATCTGCGGGCTTTTTATGTTTGTTCATTTGCTTGGCTTCCCAGAACAGGCCTGTCAGTACGTCCTTGATTCGTTGTCGGTCTTTTTCATCCAGCGGAATGCCATCAAACATTAATTCGTCGTCTTCCTCCAGCATTTTTTTAAAATCCCGGCGGTCTTTGGAGTTTGCCCATTCTGGTACAGTAGAACGATAAAGTTCGTGTGGGTTTTGCTCTATTGAATCATCGTCCGCCCAATATCCGGCGGCCTTCATCATTTCGGTATAGGATACGCTGAGCGCGTCCGCTATTTTGCGGAGGGTGGAGGGTTTGGGCACTCCGCGCAGCCCATTTTCGATGCGGGAAATTTGTGAATTACTAATACCTGCGGCATCTGCTAATTGGTTGATGCTCAATTGCTTGTGCTCACGCTGCTGTTTTAGGTAAGTTCCGAATGCTGGCTGTTCCACAATGGAGCTCCTTTCTGCAATAGAATCATAGAATTAGCTTTATTATACCATTAGGCAAATAGTAAAAGCACGTAATATGCCAAAAGGCATAGAAAAGTAGAGCGAATATCCTGTTTTTGGGGCTATATTGCTTTTTTTCACGATGGATACCTATCCTAAATAATGTTATGTTATACTCGAGATACGAACAAAAGGGGAACGAAATGTAAACAAGTGCATTTTTATTTGAAAATACATCATTGTCAAAAGGCATAATATAAGGAGTGTTGCTTTTCATGAGAAATAACTTACCCGAATTAGACCGTCGCAAAACGCAGAATGCATTGGAGGGTGTATTTGAGAAATACCGGATTTATAAAACAATAACCTTTATGGATCGGGAAAGCTTTATTACTGCTGGCTATACGGATCGCCCGAACGGACCCACGAATGTGACAAGCGACCCAACGGCCCGGACTGCTGTATATAATGTAGATGCTCCTGCCGCCCGCTTGGCCTATTGCCAAATGGTGGATGCCGTAGTGAGCCGCTTGAATGAACGTGAACAGTTGCTGATCCGTGAACGTTATTTAAAGGATGATGATGTGTTCGATTACAAGGTTTACAATTATGTGCTGGACCCGCCAGTCAGCAAAGATACGTATACGAAGCTTCGCACACGTGCTTTTTACAAAATGGCGCTAGCGCTGGCAGACCAAGGCGTTCTGAATCTGGCAAACTTGCAAAAGGGTGCGGATCGCAGACTGGGGTAGGTAAATGCATAGGGGTCACAACCTGTGGCTATTAACCTAGACAGCAAGGAGTATGAACCGCAACGGTGAATAAGAAGCATAGGTCTCAATTAAAATAGGAACGGAGGACGGATGTATTGAGAAGTGAACCAGAAATGATGAATATCCTTATAAAGTTTGCTGATAAAAGAATACGATTGGTCACGATGGAAGGATCACGTACAAACTTCAATATTCCTCCTGATTCATTTCAAGATTATGATATTTCTTACTTTGTAACAGATATGGATTCTTTCAAGGAAAGTGATCAATGGCTCCACGTGTTTGGGGATAGGCTTATGATGCAAAAACCCGAGGATATGGAACTTTTTCCATCAGAACTAGGTAACTGGTTTTCATATATCATTCTTTTTGAGGATGGAAACAAATTAGATCTGACACTGATCCCTATAAACGAGGTAGAGGATTATTTTACGAATAGCGATGGCTTAGTTGAGGTTCTGCTCGACAAGGATGTGCTGATCCAAGAGGAAGTGATCGCAAACGACCATCAATATTGGATTAAAAAGCCTACGGCAAAGGAATTTGATGATTGCTGTAATGAGTTTTGGATGGTTTCAACTTATATCGTAAAAGGATTGGCGAGAAAAGAAATCCTGTTTGCTATTGACCATTTGCACGAGATAGCACCACCTAATTTGCTGCGAATGATGGCTTGGAAGATTGGCTCAGAGCAAGGGTACACCTTTAGCGTAGGAAAAAACTATAAATTTATAAATCAGTACCTTCCTAATGAAGACTGGGAAAGTTTACTATCCAGTTACTCTTAAAATGGCTATCGAGAAATGTGGGAGTCTTTACTTACTTGCTATGCATTGTTTAGAAAATACGCTAAGGCTGTGGCCAGAAGTTTGGAGTATGAGTATCCAGATTACGATGAAGCCATCACTAGGTATACTGCAAATATTTATAATTCATTGAATTGAACGATGTAATAACCGCCTTTTTTAAAGGGCGGTTATTTTTTTGTGTGCACATCAACAATGAGATTAAACGCATTTTTAATATAAGAACAAACGTTCGCGATATACCATCTAACTTCATCCCTAGTCTCTACTTTTATCGTCCATTTCCCCGGCAACGCATTCGTTATAAGGGTGTAAGATTATATCATCGGGAATCAAGACAAGAGGACATACCGAAGACACACACCGTCAAACGTTAGCCGGCCAATAGGGCCGGTTTTTTCATGCGGTCATCGTCTTTGTCACTTCCCGGGAATTCGATGTATAGAAAGGAGGAGTCGTGTTGCCTAAGCAAGGGATGCTGCAATGTATGAGTACAAGGCTACGCCGGCTGAGAGCATGGAAGTGGAAAAAAGCCTGGCTAAACAGCCACAGCATGCGAGCACAGGATACGCAAGGGTGGCATGCCACAGGATGAGACAAGCCTTTAAGCAAAAGCTCATTGACATTATTCCGGCGCTGCAAGGGCGTGTATACGATGTTCAACCCCCGTCGCAGACGGCAGAGGAGCCGTATGCGGTTATGGTGCTGGGCGAGGAAATCTGGAAGTCTTCCTGGGCCGGTTACCGGCAGGTTGTCCGCATCAAGCTGTACGCAGGACAAGCGGGGCTGGCGCAGGCCGATGTATGGGCGAATACCCTGATTGCCGGACTGCACCGAGTATCGGTGACAGGTAAAGGTGAGGACACGTCTGCTTTTACCGCGCACTATTTGGGCGTACGGGATGCAGAAATGCTGGACACGGTTACGGGCAAGGCCTATAGAACGCTGCGTTTTGGCGTGTATGTGCCTGAAACAGAAGGTGGATCGGCCGCTTCAGCACCTGGTGCAGCACAGCCGGAAGAATGGCTGGCAGCACTGGTCGGCTGGACGCAGAAGCAACTGGGCGAATTATGGTCGATATACGCCGACGCATGGCCCGCACAGCCGGGAAGCCACGCGGTATTATGGCGGCTGAGCGGCTGTGAAACCCGGATGGCAGGAGCCTCCATGTATGAGCTCCGCAAACGGTTCATCGGGCATATCACTGCTCCGGTCACCACCGAAGAGAACCGCGCAGCTTCCGCGCTGGTCGAAGGCTTTGCCGCTCAAATCCAGCTTCCTCTGGAGCAGGACAAGGGCCGTTATATGTCTACGGCTGAAGCCTCAGCCGATTTGCAGGCGGATGCCATTTTAGACGGTCAGCTTCGGCTGACGCTGGTACAGCGGCGTATGCGTCCGGCTGAGGAAGCGGCATTGATTCGCAGAGTGGAAATTCATCCTATTTTGAAATGAGGTGGTCCGAGTGACCTTGGAAAGCCATGAGAAGACCCCGCTACATAGCGGGCAGGAAGCAAGTGGCCCACGCTATACGCTAGAGGAACTAAAGGAACACGCAGAACAATTGTTTTCTGTAAAAGTAGAAGTGCTGGCAGGCGCCTTTTTTGGCACACAGGACAAGCTGTTTACGGTAGCAGAAGCACACACTAAAATCGAACAATTTATGAAAGCGAAGGTGGATTAATTATGGCAGGCGGAACATGGGAAAACACGAATAAACCGGTATTACCGGGTTTGTATATGAATTTTCAGGCAGCAGCAGCTTCAGCGATTCAAGGTGGATCACGTGGTACGGTCGTTGTACCCGTCAAGGCGAATTGGGGCCCTGTACGTGAGTTTGTAGAGGTGGGCAGCGAAACGGCTATTAGCCAAATCTTCTCCGGCGGCAGTGAGAATGGTGCGACAGCATATTCCACGTTGTATCTGGCTTTGCTGGGCGGTCCGAAAAAACTGCTCGCTTATCGCTTGGCAGATGACACGGCTGCTGAGGCGTCTGTAACGCTGAAAAGTGGTGGCGAGACCCCAACCGACGTGCTGCGTTTGAAGGCTTTGTACACAGGTAGCCGTGGTAATGGTTTTGCCGTAACGGTACAGCCAACTTTGGGCGACGAGCAAGCTCGTGAGGTGCGCCTCTATGAAGGAACCAAACTGCTGGGTACGTACAAAGGCAGCGACGGTACGGCTGCTTCGATTGCCAAAGCGCTGAACGAAAACAGCGAAAACGTATGGGTGAAAGCTGAGGTTGTCGGCGAAGGCGGCATTCCAGCGGATGTCAGCGGCGTACATCTGACAGGTGGCAATAGCGGCAATAGCAAGCTGGTTAATGCCGATTACATCGCCATGCAGGAAGCATTGGAAGGACAGGAGTTTAATGTGCTGGCCCTGGATTATGCAGCCGATCTGGCATTGCTGCAAAGCTTTGCTGCCTGGATCAAACGTGTCCGGAATGAAGGCAAAGGCGTCATCGCTGTATTCGGCGGTTCTGCGGCAGATGATGTGTCCAAAACGGCTGTCAGCTTGGCTTCTGCACGTTCTTTGGCACTGAACCATGAAGGCATCGTAAACGTGGGCACAGGCGTACGTCTGGCAGGTACGGACTACAGCTCCGCCCAAACGGCTGCCTATGTAGCCGGACTGATCGCAGGCCAACGGTTGAACCAATCCGCAACGTATGCAGTTACGCCTTTTGAGGATGTAACCCGCCGCTGGACACGTTCCGAGCAGGAACAGGCTGTCCGTAACGGGGTGTTCCTCATGTTCTTCGATGGCCGTCAGGTCAAAGCGCTGCGTGGAATCAACAGCTTGGTGAACCCGTCTGCCGGACAAAACAATGCGTGGAAGAAAATCCGTTCCATCCGTGTCATGGATGCCATTAACGCTGACTTGCAGCGTGCAGCCGAAGAGACTTACATTGGCAAAATCAACAACACAGTAGAAGGCCGTCTGGCACTCATCGGTGCGATCAAAGAATACCTGGCACAGCTGTCGCTGAGCAACGTGATCGAGGCGGATGGCTACGATGTCATTCTCGATCCGGCTTACTACGGTGATGCGCCAGTCATCAAACCGGAGCCGGATCAAGTGTTCCTGCAATGGAATGTGAAGCTCACCGACGTGATGGAGCAGCTGTTCGGCACATTTTACGTGCAATAAATAAGCATTTTACGTGCATAAGCATTTCGGTGGCGATCAGTAGGATTAAGGTAGCTTTTTAACAACGAGGATTTTGTGAAATCCCGAACTATATTATGAATTATTTTGAGGAGGAAAAAGAAATGTTGGATGCTTCAAGAGTTATTTTAGGTACGTTTGGTCAGGCGCATGTGGACGGGGTGTGGCAGACGAATATCAATAAGCTGGAAGCCAGTGTGGAAATGGAAAAACGCGAACTGAATCTCGTGGGCAATGAGTGGAAGGTGCATAAGCGCGGCATCAAAAAAGGGACGGGGACGATGAGTGGCTACAAAGTTACGTCCGATATGATTCGTCGTGGTTTTAATCGTTTTGAGATTATTACGAAGCTGGATGATCCAGAAGCTTTTGGACATGAAAGTATTCGTCTCATCCGTTGCACTGCTGACAAAATCCAGCTAGCCAACTGGACAGCAGGCGAGGAAGTACAGGAAGAAACGACCTTCACCTTCGAAGGCTATGAGCTGCTGGATCCGATTGTAGCGAACTAAATTGGTTAACGGGGAATTGGGATGCTGTCAGGTGTCCCGTTCCCCAAATATAAATAAGGATTTTTAAAATTCTGAAATTAACAATAAGGGAGAATGACCTATGAGTTTGAATGAGAATATGACAGAAGAACAAATTTTGGACAGTCTGTTTGAAGCCGCTGAGAAACTACCGGAAGAAACGGTTCGTATCAAGCGCCTGGATATGAAAATTGTGCTGCACGGACTGACCTCTAGTAAGGTGGACAGCATTCGTGAGCGTTGCACGATTCGCCGAACCGTGAAGGGTGCTGTAGACGAAAAGATAGATACCGAAACGTTCAACGCCTTGTTGATTTCGGAAGCCACCGGAAAGTTGGAAGTGAAGGGCCTGTCCCTTAATGGTTGGGGAGATCCCCGGATTACAAGCCGCTTGAAGCTGTCCGGTGGCGAACAGTCTGTCCGCCGTATGCTGCTGGCGGGTGAACTGGATGCAGTGGGAGATAAAGTGCTGGAACTGTCCGGTTTTGGCGTTGAGATTGCTGATCTAAAAAACTAATCAGCTCCGGGGGAATGACGACGATGCTGTACCACTTGTGGGTCCGGCACCACCTTCGTCCCGGAGACTTTTGGCGGCTTCCCCGCGGTGAGCGCATGCTGCTGCTGGCGTTTGCCGAACAGGAAATGGATAACATAGCAGCTTCAAAAGTATAAACAAGGAGGTGAACATGATAGATGGCAGAAGCATTAAATTACCGCATGAACCTTGTGATTGATCCTAAAAACGTCATTAAGGCGAACAGAGAATTGCGCGCAATGGAACGCTATTTTGAGCGAATTCAAGGACGTGTTTTGAAAATCGGCCGCACTCGCATGGCCCCGGAAATTGTGCTGAACGATATGGCTTCCAAAGGCTTGGATAATCTGTTGAACAAGATTAACCGGGTTAAATCTCAGATTATTAATGCCTCTGGGAATGTGAATGTGAAGGTAAATAGCGGCACTGCTAAAGCAGACCCGGTCAAGTCTGATAACAATCTGAGTACGGTTTTGAAAGCAAATACTACTGCTGTAGAGGCCAATACGAAGGCTATTGCGGATTTGAGTACTAAATTAGGTTCTCTGAAGATCGGTGGTGAGGCGAAAGAAGAAGAGCCTAAGGGTTTTTTTGAAAATCTTAAAGATACCCTGGGGGGTGTCAAAAAATTTGGCGAAGGTATGAAGGGATTTTCCGAAACAGGATCTAAATGGAGGGGATTGAAGCAAGAATGGTCTAATGCTGGACCAGTTACGGGAAATACAAGAAGGAAAAAATTAGTTAATGGAGCGAAAAAAATATGGAATAATAAAGGCAGTCTAGGTAAGGCTGCTGGTGAACTTATAGAAAGTGTCGGGGGTACTGGAGACATGTTAGAAGGGGTGATGGATTTTTTTAAAGGCGGTGGCGGAATGATTGGGAATATTAAAAGCGGTGGCAGTGCTGCTATAGATGCAGTTTCTAGCGCGGCTTCTAGTATTATAAACCCTAGCACTGCAGGTGCAGCTGAGGAAGCCGGATCAGGCTTGTTCAAAAACCTTTTAAAAGGCGGCGCAAAAAAACTGTTGGGGCCTTTAAGCTATGGAATGGATATTGTGAACATCGCGAAGGCCACCTCTGGTAAAGAACGCGCAGAAGCTATTGGTTCCACGGTAGGCGGTACTGCTGGTTCTGCGTTAGGTGGAGCTATAGGTTCATTTTTGCTGCCGGGTATTGGTACTGTGGTTGGTTCAACACTTGGGGGTATGGCGGGAGATTTTGTCGGAGGTAAAATTGGCGGATTAGTCTCAGATTATGGTCCAGCTATGATGGAAAAAGCGAAGTCCGCCGGTAAATTTCTTGGAGAAAAGGCTTCACAGGTCAAAGGCTGGATTTCGGATAAGGCTGGAGACTTTGGTAAAAGTTTTTCTGATTTCTTTTCTTTCGGTAAAAAAGACGAACCTAAAAAAGAGCCAACTAAGCCACCTGAAGTTCATAAACCTTCAATCCCACCTAATTCAAATATAGGTGCGTCTCTTAAGCCCTTAGCAACTATGCCGCCTTTATATAGTGCATCCGCATTCGTGCCTCCACAACCGGGCGCCAAAGGCGTTCCTAATCCTTACGGACCGATGGCTATCGCTAACCAAGGGGTAAACCCAAGCCCAATGTTGAATACTGCGGCGCATGCTAACAATGGCGCCAAAGCTAAAGGTAAGGCCAACGGTAATCCCACTCCTCAAGTAGTACAGATCAGTCCTGAACAAATGGGAACATTGTCTGGCTTTTTGAAGGATTTTAAAACCGAAACCACCAATCAATTTAATCTTCCTGCGGGGGCTGTACAGGTCACTGTGCATGAGAACAAGCTGGATGTGGATGGTCTTATTACGCAGATTGGCTACCGCCTCAAAGCTGAAATTTTGCGTGCAACGCAGAATACCAAGCCAACGGGCGCTGGAGCTATGTAATGCAGTAAATGGTAGCAGTAGGGAAGGAGGATAAAGATGGAGTTTAGTTTGACGGATGGTAAAGGGAAAAAGTTTCAGTTTCCAGTAAATCCTGAGGAAGTGACGATCTCACGGCAAAAGGGATTTGATACAACGACAATTTTGTCCTACGGGGAGTTTGACTTCCCACAAGGGGAGAAGGTGAAGGAAATCTCCTTCTCTTCTTTTTTTCCGAAAGAATACAATCCAGCATATTGCACATATGAAGACATCCCTGATCCGCAGGAGGCCATGAACACGTTGAATGGCTTTTTGTTATCCAAGAGTCCGCTACGTTTTATCATTACGGAGACAGCTGTGAACGTACCCGTAATTGTAGCTTCTCATAATTCGACCTTTCGGGGCGGGGAATATGGGGATGTGAATTTTGATTTGTCACTGCGAACTTGGAGCGAAATGAAAGTAGCCAAAAAAGCTGGTACCGGTTCGAAGTCTGTGACAGTCAACAAAAAGCCTCGCACGGATATGAAAGAAAAAAAGAAAACGTACACGGTTAAATCGGGAGATTCCTTGTCCAAAATTGCCAAGCTGGAGCTGGGAGATAGTTCGCAATGGAACCGCATTTATCAGCTTAACAAAAAGGTCATCGGGAAAAATCCGAATGCGATTAAACCGGGGCAAAAGCTGGTGCTGTCATGAGCTATAAAGTCATTTTACAGGATAAATATGATCTTTCGCCACTTGTGGAGAACATTAATTTGAGAGATTCGCTGGAGCAAATCGCCTATCAGGGGACGGTCAATTTGGTCGTTACGTCCGATATGCCGACCATTTCTCCAGGGATGTCAATCCGGGTTAGTGGTATTCCTTATGGTAAAAAAGACTATGTTCCTTTGTTATCTCCAGCGGTGATCTGGGAAGTGGAAACCTCCAACAACGGGCTTAAACGTATGACGCTGACGCTATATGACCGTACGGTATATTTGGACAAGTCCGAGGATGAATATTTGCTCCCTGCCAAGCAGACGGCTACCCAGCGTTTTCAGAAATATGCGAGGGATTGGAAGCTGAAAATCGCTTCTTTGCCGGACACAAAAAAGCAGCTCGGGCGCGCCGTATACCGGACGCAGTCCATTTATTCCATGATGCTGGGCGATCTGCGGGAGACGGCCAAGGCGGGCGGCAAGCTGTATCATCCACGTATGATTTCTTCCGGCTTGGAGCTGTACGAACTGGGCACGAACAAAGATGTATATGTTTTGGAGAAAGTGACCGATACGACACAATCCCGTACGTTGGAAGGCGCAGCCACGAGAGTAAAGGTGTTGGCTACGGCGGCCAGTGAAACAGGGAAAGAGGTTCCTTCCAAGGTGATGGCGCTTGAGGAAAAGGACATTGCCAAATATGGAACACTTCAGGTGATCGTACAGGATGACGAGGTGAAATCGGGTGCGGCGGCACGTGAGTTGGCCAAAAGTAAGCTGAGAGGCATACAACAAACGATATCGGTAAATGCGCCAGATATGAATACGATTCGAGCAGGAGACGCGGTAATGTTAGGGAACATGAAGCTGCTGGTGATTTCAGTAAGCAGGGAATTGGGCAACCCTGGCAGTATGTCGCTAGAACTCGGAACGTATGACGATGTAAAAAGGAGGTTTTACCTTGAATAAGGACCCCTACGGGCACTTAGCCACTGCGCTGCAATCTTCATTTCATAAACACACCAAGCAAGCGCTGAGTGGAGTAGGTGCAGTATTAGGTACCATCACTTCCACAGGACTCAAGCTGGATGATTTTAAACATGAGCTTCAGGATTATCTGGTCGCCGAGCTGCCGGGGCTGCTATCTGTACCACGCCATATGTACAAAGGTACCTCAACATCGGTAGAATCAGAAAATTGGGAAGGCAAAGAGCTGAAAACCTCTTTTTATATCGGGGAGGATGAGCTGGAGGATGTAAATCTGAGCCTGAACAAAGGACTCAAGCCCGGGGATCGTGTGCTGGCGGTACGGGTGAATAGCGGTAACGATGTGGTGGTCGTGTGCAAGGTGGTGAATGGACGTGGCTAATTTGTTTCCCGAAACAGATGATATGATCTGGACAGACACAGATATGACCAATCCAGAAGTGCTGGAGGATAACCGTGCGGTATTTGGGCGAAGCTGGAGATTTGATTTTGAAGCTGGGGAGTTTGTAATGAGCCCTAGCCGTAAAATCGTGACTACAGGCGAGAAAGAAGCTTGGGTACAGTGGTGTGAAAAAGCTATACGCACTCCTCGCTACCGTCATGTAATCTATTCGCCTGATTATGGAAGTGAGCTGGAGGAGCTGATTGGCAGCAGCTATGGGCACGGTGTGCAAGAAAGTGAAATTAAGCGCATGGTCACAGAGGCGTTGCTAGCAGATGCACGTACGGCTAGTGTGGATCAGTTCACGTTTCGCTGGGAAGGTGAGGCATGCTATTTTAGCTGCCAAATTACGAACGTGCGGGATGAGACAGAAATTGTGGAAAGTGTGGTGATCTAATGGCAGACTTGCCGGAATATTTGGTAGACCAGACGGAAGAGGAAATTTTAAATCGAATGCTGGAAAAAGTGCCTTCGGACATCGATAAGTCCGAGGGCTCTTTTATTTGGGATGCGCAGGCGCCAGTGGCATTTATGCTTTCTGAAGCGGCAATCTGGGCGCAGGAGCTGCTGCGTCGGGGGTTTGCCAGCACAGCAGCCAGTGATAACCCGGATTTTCGCTCGCCGGAACTGGATTTGCGTACAGCAGAGCATGGAGTGACACGGCGGGAAGCCGTTGCGGCCTCAGGGAAGGTCAAGTTCACAGGCACAGCTGGAACAATCGTCCCGGCGGGAACGTTGGTGGCGACTCCAGCAGATGATGTATCCGGGGAAGCCTCTATTGAATATGCGACCACGGCATCGGTCACGCTGGATGAACAGGGCACCGGGGAAGCGGCCATTCGGGCGGTTAATCCTGGACGCAGCGGCAACGTGCCAGCGGGTGTCATTCAGGTGATGGCTACTCCGATTATCGGGGTTTCCTCCGTGATCAATACGGAGGAAACCAAAAGCGGCACAGACATTGAAAGCGACCAGCTGTTGCTGGAGCGTTTTTATGCCAAGGTGCGGAACCAGGGTACAAGCGGTAACAAGGCGCAGTATACCCAGTGGGCGAATGAGATTGCTGGAGTGGGTGGCGTGGAAGTTGTTCCACTCTGGAAAGGGCCAGGAACAGTGGGGTTATATGTGCTGGATACGGATAAACGCGCTGCCAGCCCGGAAATCGTGGCTGCGGTGCAGAAGTATATCGATCCGACCCAGGATGGGCAAGGCGAAGGGTTAGCACCAGCAGGTCCTGTGGTGACGATCATGCCAGCGGCAGAAGTGGAAATAAACATTTCGGTCAAGGTACAGCGCACCAAAGAGAAGCCGTCCACACTGGATGAAATCAAAAAGCTGATCGAAAACGGTGTGCGGACGTATTTGAAGCAGCTTGCTTTTTACAAGGCAGATCCGTTGGTAAGGTACACCCGGATTTCTGCTGTGCTGTTAGACATTCCAATTATTATTGATTTCTCTGAGCTGAAAATCAACGGACAGAGCAATCAGAATATTGAGATTGGATCAGGTCAGGTGGCCGTGCTGGGGACGGTGAGCGTCAGTGAGTAACAACGGAATAGACAGTTTTGAAGAGTTTTTGAATAACTCTGACGAGGGAAAACGTGTAAACCGTGGTGACACCTTTGCTAACCGGGTAGCAATAGCGAGAGATACAGTAAGCCAAATGAGCAGCCAGCGGGGACGCGAGCTGCTTTCCTATTTGCCTGCCTATTATGAAACCTCACGTGTGATGCGTTCCGATATGGATGCTAAAGGAAGCGAACTGGATGCCTTGTATCTTGCAATGGATGCAACGGTGGGACAGTTTTTCGTACGTACCGCCACCTGGGGGCTGGAACGCTGGGAAACGGAGCTAGGGATCGAAACCGATCTGGGGAAGCCGTTGGATCAGCGGCGCGCAGTGGTGGAATCGAAGCTACGGGGGGCAGGAACCTTTTCAGGCAAGCTTGTCAAAAATGTAGCTGAGGCGTATGACGGAGGCACGGTAGATGTTACTTTTCACCCCGCCGAATGGGGATTTACGGTCAAATTTATGGATACCATCGGAATTCCGCCCAACGTGGAGGATCTTAAAGCAGCCATTGAGGAGATCAAGCCTGCTCATATGGCGGTAGAGTATAAATTACGCTACCTGACCATTGCCGAAGTTGAGTCTATGACACTCTATGAAAATGAACATACAACACAGGATAGATATTTAGGAGGTGGCGCATAACATGGCAAGCGAAAAAACACCGAATCTTGGTTTAAATCAAATTGACCGCACATCGCCCAAAACAACGTATTTTGATCTGGAGAAGTACTTGGATGAAAACTGGCGGTCTGTAGATAAATTTGCAGGTGACGTGAATGACGGTGTAAATGAGATTAAGAAGCGCCTGGATACGACGGAACGTAAGGCAGTCACTTTGGAACCCGGAGTACAGATTGTTCATGCAGAAAAGGCTGCGCCATTTTCGTTGACGGGAATAAGCGGACGTATGTTGGTGAATTTGTTGGGGCGGGCAGGCTCTTGTGACCGAATCGACAGCCTTTTAGGTTGGGAAGCTGATCTTGCAGTGGATACATCTAATAAGGCGCAGGGTACGGGATCTATCAAGGTTACTGCGAAGAATGCTTCCGGTGTATATAACGTGTATAGTACCGGATTAAAGCTTACTGGTGGAAGATACTATATCGCCCTAGCTGATGTTAAAAACATCAATGCCTCAAATAATATCTATGTAAACTTTTCTACAGGTGGTAATAAGGCGCTCAAACAGTCCAAAGATCAGAGTCGATTTGTAACGATTTATACAAAATGTGCACCGACAAACGATACTGCTATCAACTTGGAAGTTGCATCAATTTCAACAGCAACTGGCCAAACTTTTTATGCAGACGCTATTCGTCTTTATGAGATTAGCGCTTCAGATTATGCTGCCTTAGACAGCATGACCGCTGAACAGGTAGTTACCAAATATCCATATGTGGACAGCATAATGCCTGTTCGTAATCCGTATGCGATTAGATATGGGGAGAATATGTTGCCTTCTCTCTTTGAGTGGTCAGCCAAACAGGGAACACCTATTATAGTGGACGAAAAAAGCATTACTGTCACGTTGGATAACAAAATAGTACACACTGTGTCGCCGCTAGTGCCCGGACAAAAGTACACTGTATCAGTTCAATCGGGTGGGGCGACTGGTAGGGTTACGGTTACGGACGATCCTGAGTCCGCTATTATAGTTGAGGCAGTGGGTTCGGGGTTGTTAAGCGCCACATTCACAGCAACGAGTCGAGCTGCTAATATTCGATTGCTAGGGACATCATCAACAGCCGTTACCATGACAAAGCCAATGCTCAACATGGGCAGCACAGCTAAAGCATTCAAGCCGCGCGAGGATTCCATGTTGGCATTGCAAACAGACCTGTACGCTGATCCAGTTATAGGAGTTAATGCGGATACAGTTTTTGAGCGTGATGGTCAATACTTCAAAGTGAAAAGGTTTGAAAGTGTCCTACTAGATGGTAGTAAAATAACTAAAGTGAATAATGTAGTGTCGGGGACAGGCTTCAAAGCCCTTTATCCTGTAGTGCCCGATGTAAATTATGCGTTTGTCGGCAGTGGATCGGCAGTAAAGTTTGACGGTAAGATACTATTGTGGGGTGGTCAAGACACAACAGCCGACAGATGGGGGATAGATGCGACTTCGCCCAATTTTGCCATCTCTGTATCTGTTTCAGACAGTGGATGGGCTGATAGCTACCCACCTACATTAGACGACATCAGAGCCTACTTTTTCGGGTACAAGGCTTATGACGCTAATACCCTAACACCAGCACAAGCACAAGCAGCAACTACGGCAACTTGGAACGGTACGGGTACAAAGTATTGGGTTCAGCGTGTGGGCGCACCTAACTTCACGCAATCCGTACCGCAACAATCCTATGCAGGGTATACGCCGTATCAACTTGTATTCCAGCTTGCAACGCCTACCGTGGAACCTATTGTATCCGAGGGGCAACTATCATTTGTTGAGGGCGACAACCAGGTTGAAGTAGGTACAGGGATGATTGTTAGGGAGGAATCTAAACCATCAATTTCAAGTAACCAATACTGGATTAACGGCGCTTTAGGTGGACTTGGCAAACTTCGTGAAAGACCCAATAAAATTTTCGTTGTTTATAAAAACAGCAAGAACGATAGATGGGGAATAATTACTCATGCCGATGCTGACAAGAGCACATATGGTCTTGTTCAGGCCTATGCTCCTGCCGCTAAGTTTGACCCGTCTGCATCTTACAGCACGACCTATACAACTACCGAAGCCTCGCCAGTCGTACCATTTGTGGGCACATACGCAGCCAACGAAACAACGCTGCTTGTGGACTTGGTAGACAGCGTACAGCAAAACACCGCGCGTGTGAGTGTACTTGAGAACAAGAAGGCTGAAAAAGATAATCCCGCGTGGCTCAAACCTACGTTGATTAATGGGTGGGCTTCTTCATTGTTCGGTTTCATTAAACTTAGCGATAACGTAGTCTATTTCAGAGATTCAATTTCAGGGGGAATTACAACACCTGGAACTATATTGTTCACCCTTCCTCCGCAGTATAGACCTGCTATAAGAACGGAGATACGGGTAAGATCAAACGGCGGAGGTAACGAATCCAGCAATTCCACCGTAGTTATAAACACGAACGGAAATGTACTGATCCAGAACACTATATACACGGCTGTTTGGCTGGATGGGGTTTCGTTTATAGCTGAACAATAAGGAGGTCTAACAAATGAAAGCAGTACCTAAAGTAAATACAAACGGCCTCTATCTAGAGGACGAGCTGGTGGACGATGCCTTTTCAGGTGTCGTCCCTTTTTATACTCTATCTTCGCCTACGCTATCTGATACAAACCAGCAACTAGACACCCATCGGCTTGCTGACAGTAGCTCTAGTACAATAGATGTAACCAATTCAAAAAGCACCCCTGCTGGTTATACAGTAGGGATTCCAGTGCCATCTGGTCTATACCATCCTCGTTTTGACATCCAAGGTTGGCTGGCCTACGAAGCAGAATATGCAGAAAATCTGTTAGAAGCGCAAAAGGCTTTTGATCAGTTAAACAACGAATCCCAAACTTTATTTCAGAAATTGCATGATGAATGGCAAAACAAGCTGGAAAATGAACGCGGGGATGAACCTGTATATTTTGCTCAGACATTTACGGTTCCAGAACGAAGAGATCCAGCGACATTCTGGAGTGAAGGATTGAGTGAGGAAGAAATTAAGGAACTGACTCAAAAAGCGGAGCAACAGCCAAGCGAGACAGATCAACTGAAGCAGCGTATTGCAGATCTCGAAGTGACACTGACCAATCTCTTGCTCGGGAACACAGGAAAATAAGATGTACTGACAATTATATGTAACAGGAAAATTTATAAAAAGAGGTGGAGTCATAACCATGGCAGCTTTAACAGAGGCTCAAATGCGTATTTGTGCTCATGCTTGCATCACCCGCTATGATCGTGGAGAAGGTGATATAGTAACGATCATGGGAAGCTACACTTTAAATGAAGAACAGCGGGGACAAGTAATGAAGATTATTTTATCCACTCGTTCCGATCTAGTACCGGATAACGTAGATGATTCATCATCAACCGATGCTCCGAATGAACAGGAAGAAACGGTTAAATGGTATAACTCTATTTTCCGCAAGAAAACAGTATAGAGAACAAAACAGAAATAATGGGTTATGCCCTTGGATCAACCAAGGGCATTCATTTTACACCTAGGTTCAAAAGGGGGAACAAATATGCATGAAAAGATCGATCAGATTTGGCTGGGGTTTTCCACGGGGACCTTGATCGGTTATTTTTTCGGGGGGTGGACCACAATGTTGACGTTGCTGTGGTGGATGGTCGTGATCGACTTTTTCACCGGATGGGCAGCGGCCTGGATTAATGGGGAGCTGAAAAGCCGCCAAGGATATTACGGTATTTTTCGCAAGGTTACCGTGTTTTTGCTCATTACGGTAGCCCATCTAATCGACGGTATTCTCGGGGATGCACACTATTTCCGGGATGCCGTCGTTTTCTTTTATTTAGCGAACGAGCTGTTGTCTATTATAGAAAATGTGGGCAGAATGGGAGTGCCAATGCCGGATATTTTGCGGAATGCGGTCGCCATTTTTGAGTCCAAGTCGAGTGGGGAAAAAATAAAGCCAACCGATCCTTCTGACAAGCAAAATAAAGCTTTATAAAGTGCTGACTGTTGCCATTACAAAAAAGGAAGACTACCTTATCGCCCTTTTTCGGCGTAAAAATGGAAAAGCCCAGACCGTTTACTTGGTCCAAGCATATATAACAGATACAGAGTGCTACAACATTATGAATGACAAGGAGGGAGCGCCTTATGCAAAATCGCATCCCTAATGCTGCCGAAGGCATTGACGTGTCCCGATATCAGGGAACGATTGATTGGAAACGCGTACGAGCAGATGGTAAATCGTTTGCATTTATTAAAGCAAGTCAAGGACAGCGTTACGTTGACCCAACATTTATCACGAATGCAAAAGGGATCAAGGCAGCCGGGCTTCTGCTGGGAGCTTACCATTTTGTAGATGCAACCAGTGTAAACGCAGCCAAAGCGGAAGCCAGACATTTCGCAGAGGTACTGGATCAGGTGGGAGGCGCGAAAGCGCTCGACTTACCAGCGGTGATGGATTATGAAAACAATCCGGGAAAGCTTAGCTCGGCCGCGATTCATGAGGTTGCGCTGGCATTTTTGACGGAATTTGAACGAGTCAGCGGCCGTAAGCCGATGGTATATACAGGGAATGCTTTTGCTGCCCATTTTAAAGCTCCACTGGGTAGTTATAAACTGTGGATTGCGCGTTATAGTACACGACTCCCTAGTGATACCACAGCATGGAAGCGCTGGGATTTCTGGCAATACAGCGATAGTGGACGGGTTGATGGCATTCAAGGACCTGTGGATCTGAATGTATATGCCGGAACAGAGGCCGAGCTACGCCAAGCATTTGCAGGAGAAGAGGGGGATGAGCCAATGACAGCAGAGGAAAAAGCGGCATTTAAGGCCCTGCAGCAGCAGGTCGCCGCCCTTGAAAACAGCAAAGATGTGCTCAAGCAAACATTAAATGAACAGAGTGCTTATATTAAAAAGGTGGATCAGCGAGTAGCTGAACTGGAGGCGCGTCAGGCTATGCCTGTACCGGCCTGGGCCAAGGAAGCGGTGGCTGCTGCTGTTGCAGTTAATCCGTCAAGTCCGATTGTGGATGCGAAACTGCCAAGCAGTTATGATTTTTATCGCTTACTGGTCGTGTTGAACCGTCTGGGTCTGTTTAAAACAACCAAATAACCTTCGCAAGAACTTATACACTGCCCATCCCACTTTTGTATGAAATGAGTAAAGAAACTACGAGCGAAGCCTAAATAGACAGGCGGTTAAATGCAGCCGCCTGCCCTTATGGTTAAGTGATGTTTTTTATGACCTCCAAACAGGCTGAATCCCAAAAAGGTAAATGCAAAGGCATCTTTATTCGAAAAGCAGTTCAATATCCTCCTGATTGATCTGAGCAGTTTCAAAGTCTGAAGGACTGAAATGGATATTCTGCTGACGAACCGTAAAATCAATGATCTGATTGATTGCTTGGACATACATATGCATAAATTTGGTTATATTTTCCACTTCAAACATTTCCGTGCTGTACATCATATCGATTACTAATTGATCGTTAACAACCAGGCAGTTAACTTCGATGGCGGTCGTTAGATGATTGATGTTATCTACATTTTGATTGTCTATAGTATGCCTATATACATAGTCTGAACTTTGACTTTCGTGATCGAATTGTCCCAGATAATTGAAGCGTATAGGACGAGTGTCTGTATGCTTTTCAATAGCCCCTAGCATATATTTTAAGATGCCATAACCTATACCCTGATGGGGAACACGTCTTCGCAGTTCCTTGACATATGCAAGGATACTGCCTATTTCTGTGCCCGGCATTTGAATACGCAAGGGATATAACGCAGTAAACCAGCCAACCGTTCTGGATACATCTATGTGATCTACACTCCTTCCGTGATGCTCAACCTCATAAGTGAAATCGTCCAATCCGATCCATTCCTTGACACTTAGCGCCAAGGCAGCCAGCAGTAAATCTACAGGTTCGGTACGGTAAGTCTGAGGCATCTCATGAAGCAGTTTGTATGTTTGGACAGGAGACAGATGTTCTTCAACCACAGCGCATGAAGCATAGTTTACGGCAGCGGATGGTAGGCATGTGATGGATGCTGGAAAATGACGACTGCCTCCCTCCATTTCATGCCAAAAATCTTGCTCTTTCTGTAGATCCGTAGTCGTAGAATAGTGGTACAGCTCCTTGGCAAAGGCTTGAACTGAGGCTGTTTTTCTTGGGAAATTTACCTCCTCACCTTCTTTTATAGCATGGTATGCATTCAATAAATCCTCCAATATAATTCTCCAGGAAACTCCGTCTACAACCAGATGATGGGCAGTGATGAACAGTTCCCGAGTTTCCTGTCCGTGATCGAATAGAGCTGCGCGGATAGGAAGACGGTGGGACAGATCGAAACCGGATTGCAGGTTATGCACCAGGTTATTGAATTCATGTTGCCGGGCCTCGGCTGAAATATGCATCATATCGTAACAATCCAGCTTGAACGAGACGGTGGCCAGTTCTGGATTATAAAATAACTTGCCATCAGGCTCCAGGCTCATCCTTAAAGCATCGTGATGCTCGATCACCTTCTGAAAGGCCTTTTCCAAAGCGGAACGATCCATTTCGTTTTTCAGCAGAAGCATGATCGATTGATTATAGTGATGAGGATTGTAAAATGTCTGCGCCATAAACCAACTGGAGATAGGAGTGGGCAGAATTTCTCCGCTGGCTGGAGCTGAATCGTATAGCTGACGCTTTG
Source organism: Paenibacillus sp. ALE2 (assembly GCF_054113385.1). Classification (NCBI taxonomy): domain Bacteria; kingdom Bacillati; phylum Bacillota; class Bacilli; order Caryophanales; family Paenibacillaceae; genus Paenibacillus; species Paenibacillus sp. ALE2. The sequence goes on along the minus strand of NZ_CM134213.1, from coordinate 247,917 downwards.
GACGTGTATAATGAGCAAGCTCCGCGATATTGGGATGCGCTAAAATATCCTGTACGCCTATCTCCAGATCATAGTTATTTAATTTGGATGTCATTTGGATCGCCTTAATAGAGTCTCCGCCCAGTGCGAAGAAATTATCATGGATACCTATGTTAGCCATCTGGAATAGCTCTCCCCAAACCTGTACGAGGATATTTTCAACCTCATTATGAGCTTCCTCATATATGCTCGTTAATCCAGAGGACAAGTCTGGTACAGGAAGTTTACGCTTGTCGACCTTACCATTTGACGTTAGTGGTACGGTATCCAGCCGGATTATATGGCTTGGCACCATGTAATGGGGAAGACAAGCATGTAAATAATGCTTGAGAAGCTCGGGAGAGACAGCAGCATCTGATACATAGTAGGCATACAACATAGGCTGGCTATTGTCTTCGTCCGATTCCACTACATTCACAACAACGTGCTGGATACCTTGATATGAGGATAGCGCACCTTCAATTTCACCCAGTTCGATACGAAAGCCTTTGATTTTGACTTGGTGATCTTTCCGGCCAAGGTATTCAATCAGGCCATTTTCCAGCCGTATTCCCAAGTCTCCGGTTTTATACATTCGTTCTCCTGGAACAAAAGGATTATCGAGAAATCTTTCTTTTGTGAGTTCCGGTCTATTCAAATATCCTCTTGCCACTCCAGGACCGGAAATGTAAATTTCTCCTTTTACCTGTACAGGAACAGGTTTTAAGTACGCATCCAGCACATATATAGCCACATTATCACAAGGTACGCCGATAGGAACGGATCTTCGGATATCTCGGTTCGCATCATAAATATGGATCATGCAGCCTACAACAGTTTCTGTCGGTCCGTACTCATTGTACAGAGTAACATTGCCACCAAATATGTCATGAACGTTCCGGGCAAGACTGACTTTGAAATCTTCTCCACCTACAATGAATTTGCGGACGTTCGATGTACGAATATTCGACTCTTGAAGAAGGGACAAATGGGCGGGAGTAAGCTTCACAATGGTTGTACGCTGGTCTTTCAGAATGCGAAACAATACAAATTCGCTGTAATCGTCATCCCTGTAGAGGCTCATGGCATGACCGCTGATTAATGGGGTGAATATGGAAGTGACGGTCAAGTCAAAGGCTATTGATGAATAACAGGCAAAGACCTCACGTGCGGCGGTAAAGTAGGTTTTATTCGCCCAATATATGTAATTCACAAGTCCCTTGTGGTGGACTGCAACTCCTTTAGGCTTGCCTGTGGAACCAGAGGTATAAATGACATAAGCTAGCTGGTCCGATCCGATTTTCGGCTCCAGATTGGAGTCATCACCATCGTACAGGGATGCATCATCCATACGATAGACTTCTCTGGAAAAAGAGATATCATCATCCAATGGTGCATCGGTGAGCAGCAAGGCAGCCCCGGAATCCTCCAGCATAAAGCTAATCCGGTCAGCTGGATAGTGTGGATCTATCGGCAGGTAGGCCCCGCCTGATTTCAATACAGCTAAGATCGAAATGATAAGTTCGAACGAATGCCCCGCCATGATTCCGACGATACTCTCTTGGCCAATCCCCCTACTTTTTAAAAACCTCGCCAGTTGGTTAGCTCGTTCGTTTAACTCACGATAGGTTAACGTTTGCTCTTCAAAGTAACAGGCAATTTCATTAGCTTTTTCAACGACCTGCTGTTCAAATAACTGAGTAATGGTTAGGGACGAAGGATAGGGGGAGTGAGTTTGATTCAGCTCATAGATTAGCTCATTGTGTTCCTGCGTAGACAGCATTTCAATTTCCGCAATCGGAGTGTATGGCTGCTCGATCATCTCGCGAATCATATGCATGAGATGCTCAAACATTTTGGCAATCTGCATCTCGCTGAAAGCCTTCACTCTATAGTCAAAATCCAGCGTAATTTTTCCGCTCCCCTCCCAATCACGTATAACCAGCTGCAGGGCATAAGGCTGATAACCACTGAATACCTCCTGAACTTCATAGGGGCATCCATCAAATTGGGGACTAAATTTCATATTGTAATAATTAACACACATATCAAACAGGCCGTCATATCCTTTTTGGGCAAGCTCCAAATCACCAGCCAGAAGATCATACGGATATTTTTGATGAAAGTAAAAATTCATTAGCTCTGTTCCCACCTGCTTCATCCAGGAGTAGGCATCTAAAGCTTCATCCACTTGGATACGAAACGGCATTGTGCTGGTGAACATGCCAAACGTATTTTTTTGTTTTTTTCCTGATCTGTTCAGGACAGGTGTCCCGATGACTACATCGGTTTCTTGAGTCGTTCGGTAGATGTAAAGCAGAAGGGCGGATACGAATAACACATTTACAGAAAGCTTGGAGCTTTGGATAAAATTCTGGATGATGCGAGAGGTTTCGCTATCGATGGCAAAGGATGAGCGAACGGCCGAAATATCTTTACTTTTGTTGATGGGTATCATATCAGGTAAGGTTTGAAACTTTTCATTCCAGAACATTTTATTTTTGATAAAACGTTCAGATGCTAGATAGGCTTGTTCTTGATCAATGATAGGTATGTAGGAGTATTCTTCATTAACAGGGAGAGGACGGTGGTTGACTAATAGAGAATAATACTGCGAAATTCGTTCCGACACGATATGTAAAGCCCAACCGTCTGCAATAATATGATGAAATTTACCCAAATAACCAACATCATTAGGTCCCAGCTGAAAGATAACAAAAGAATACAGCTTGGAGTTCAACAGAGGCATCGCTTGTCCGCTGACGGCCTTCAGCCATTGTTCAAAATGCTGTAAAGGATCAGTCTCATGACTAAAATCAAGATATTCGATATTCTCCTTTTCATAGGGCTTAACGTATTGTACGGGTTCTCCATCTTGCTCTTCGATCCGGATACGGAGGCCTTCAGTTCTGGAAATGAAGAGCTGAATTGCATTCTCCAGTGTATCAAACTCTAGATCCTTTTGAATACGTACTAGTCCGGTCAGATTATGCATGGCCGTCGTGCCATGTATTTTTTCGTTATACCAAATTCTTTTTTGAGCATGCGTCAATCCATAGAACATACATTAGCCTCCTCCTTATACATGCAGATTTTGAAAAACGTAGAGTCTACATAAAAATGATGCTATCCGACCAAATAAAAACAATCAAGCAGAAAAATTGTATTTTTATGAGGAAAATAAAACGGATTTTCGACAATTGTATACCAATTTAAACATACGAGTTCCCTTTAAAAGGTTTTTGTAGGTTTACTAGGGAATTTCGAAAAAGTGTGAATTAACTCACTACATCCGAACGGGATGAAATGTTAAGGTGTTAATACAAATTCAATAAAATTGATAATTATTAGTTTATTACGTATTTTTGGCAATTGACTCTCCGAATTAAGATCAATACCTGGTAATCTCCCGATTTTTCGTCACATAAACCCATTCCTATTTAATATATATTCATTATAAATTGCTTAAATATCCATAAAATAAATATAAAATTACGCATATTTATACGCCATATTGAATGCTTCATTTTGAATACTATTTATCCTAGTGTTTTTATATAATTACTAGATAATTAGTCTTACATATATTGGTCAAGCATGCTTTGATTACATATTACAAAGAAAGCTGGAGCGATTATGGAATGTAAAAAGATGATCATGAGAAAAATGGCAGCGGTTATTCTGATTTTCGCTTTAGTGGCAGCATGTATTCTGCCTAATCACGCGGAAGCCGCAGCAGGTTTGGATCAAGCCACGACTCAACGTCTAGAAGCATTTATTCATGAGAAAATGCAGGAAGGTCATATCCCCGGAATGACAGTAGTGGTGGTTCGGGGAAAAGAAACGGCTTACCTCAAAAGTTTTGGGTATGCAAATGTGGACAAGCAAGCTCCTGTTACACCTGAGACAAGCTTTGAAATTGCCTCTTGTTCTAAAGGATTCACAGCACTTGCCGTACTGCAGCTACAGCAGCAGGGTTTGTTGAAGCTGGATGATCCTGTTTCGAAGTATTTTCCATGGTTCCAAGCCAAGTACAAACACCAAAATGTCGAGATTACACTACGACAGTTGCTACACCACTCCAGCGGCATTCCATGGTATACGATTACCGACATTCCGATCTCCAACCGCGTCGATTCACTCGAACAGGTCGTGAGGAATGTGAATGGCTTAGAATTACATAACCGTCCTGGCGAACGCTTTGAATATGCCACCATTAACTATGCCATCGTGGGAGCTGTCATTCAAAAGGTCACAGGGCAGCCTTACGAAGATTATATGAAGGCCCATATTTTTCAGCCATTGGGTCTGCATAAGACCACTCTTTACCCCACAGAAGCCGCACCCACACTGGCAACAGGCTACAAGAACGGCTTTTTTCAAGCACGTGAATATCAATCCCCTGTCTTTAGGGGAAATCGTCCTGCTGGTTATATCATGATGGACGGTAATGACCTCGCTACCTGGCTCAAGTATCAACTGGGCAGCCTGAAATCTCCCATGACTCCATTAATTATGGAAACGCATGCGCCTGACCGCACTGTAGCTCCCAGCAAGTTTGATATGTCGTCTTATGCTATGGGCTGGGCTGATTATCAAAGCGGAAATGGAGAGGTGTCGAAGGCGGGTTTAAATCCGAATTTTTCTGCATATATGGTTTTTCGCCCTCAAGATCAGCTCGCTGTAGGGATCATGGCGAATAACGGTACCACTTTAACGTATATTACGGGTCACGGCCTGATGGATATTTTACGAGATCGTCAACCTGTGTCTCCATATGAAGCGGATCAGAAAACAGATAATGCATGGTCCGTCATTACGATTATGCTGGCATGTTATGTGCTGGCTGTAGGAGTTCTGCTAATTACAGTTGTACGGGACATCATCCGTAAACAACGTGTTTATAAGTCTTTAAATCCAAAAAAGCTGCTCACATGGCTGGTGTTTTTACTTTGCAGTACACCGTTTTTGTATGGAGTTTATTTGGTTCCTACTGCGATGCAGGGGGTTTCCTGGACAACCGCGATTGTCTGGTCTCCGTTTAGCTTTCCGTTTGCGATTGGGGCCTTGGGCCTAGGATTGCTCTTGAGCTTTGTCTACTTGGTGCTGGGTACGCTTTTCCCTAATGCAGATGAAACTAAACGCTCGCTTCCTTTATTGGTGATGATGAGCTTGCTGAGCGGTGCGGCGAATGCCTTTGTCATTTTTATCGTCAATTTCTCGATTGGCAGCGAGATTCCGCTCAAATACCTGCTGTATTATTTCGGGCTGGCGCTGGCAGTATATATTTTCGGCCGCAAGCTGATTGAAACCAAATTAGTGAAGATCACCTATAACATGATTTATCGAAAACGGATGGAACTCATTCAACGAGTGCTACACAGCTCTTATGACAAATTAGAGCGCATGGACAATGGCAAAATTTTAGCCACTTTAAATAATGATACGGAGATGGTCGGTTTCTCGGCTAATGTGGCGGTCGGATTCGCAACCAGCTTGCTGACTGTCATCTGCTGCTTTGTTTATCTCGGTACGATTTCGTTTTGGGGAACAATTCTCTCACTGGTCGTGATTGCGGTGATTGCCGCATTTTATAGCCTTGTCAGCGGTACAGCTAACCGTTATTGGGAAGAGGCGAGGGATACTCAAAACGTATATTTGGGATTTATCGATCACATGCTCAAAGGCTTTAAAGAGCTTAGTATGCATGGTCGCAAAAAGGCGGAGTTCGGGAGCGATATTCAGGATAGCTGTGAACAGTATCGGCAAAAACGCTCGGTGTCCCGTATTAAATTTACCAATGCGCTGGTGCTGGGCGAAACGCTGCTGATTTTAATTTTAGGTGTAGTAACCTTTGTGTTCCCGACGATTTTCCCGAACATAAAGGATTATACATTAATTCAATTTGTTGTCGTGTTTCTTTATTTGATTGGACCGATCAACGGCTTGTTGCAGGCTGTGCCGGAGTTGTTCCAGATTCGGACCTCATGGCGAAGAATTAAAACCTTTATTGCGGAAATGCCAACTAATGACAGTGGAGAAGTACATGATACTGCGAGTGGGGTAGATGAAGAGGTTGCTGTGGAACGCATTGGTTTTCACAATCTTAGCTTTGAGTACAGCAACGTGACTGGAGAGTCCAGCTTTGTGGTCGGACCTATTACACTGGAGGCCGCTAAAGGACAGATCATTTTTATTACAGGCGGCAACGGCAGTGGTAAAACAACGCTTGCCAAGCTAATGACCGCTCTTTACCCGCCACAAACGGGAAACATCACGATCAATGGAGAAGTCATTGACCCACGTACCTCGGGCGAGTATTTCTCCACCGTGTTCTCTGATTTCCATTTGTTTGAGCGTTTGTACGACATTGATTATAAGGAAAAGCAATCTGACATTGAGCGTTATCTGAAAAGGCTGGGATTGGAGGATAAAGTAACGGTTAAGGATGGATATTTCAGCACGCTCAAGCTTTCTGGCGGCCAGCGGAAGCGGCTTGCGCTATTGATCTGTTATCTGGAGAATCGACCTGTATATTTGTTTGACGAATGGGCTGCGGATCAAGATCCAGAGTTCCGAAAGTTCTTTTATCATACACTTCTGCCTGAAATGAAGGCGGCAGGCAAAATTGTGTTCGCCATCACGCATGATGACCATTATTTTCATACCGCAGACCGCCTGCTGAAGATGGAAATGGGACAGATGAAGGAGCTGGAAGTACTGAGTGCTGAAGTTAGTGGCTCATAACCAATCCATTCAAATTTATAAAAAAGTGTGGGCTTAAACATGCAAAACTACATTGTTGTCAAAGGCGCCAGACAGCATAACCTGAAAAATATCTCTTTGCGGATTCCGCGTGATCAATTGGTCGTCTTCACGGGAGTAAGCGGCTCAGGGAAATCGTCACTAGTGTTCAATACACTATATGCAGAAGGACGGCGACGCTTAATGGAGTCGCTGTCCGCATATGAGCGAATGGGCTTGCGAAAAACGGAAGATGCGGATGTGGACTTGATCGAAGGACTGTCTCCGGCAATTGCGATGGAGCAAAAGACGTTGTCGCGGAACCCAAGGTCTACGGTGGGAACATTGACCGAGCTTTCTTCTTATGTGCGGTTATTGTTTTCACGAACAAGTCAGGCCGTTTGTCCCTATTGCCAGGAAGCATTGCCTGTTCAAAGCAGAAAGAAAATCACAGAGCAGGTGCTCCAATATCCATCTGATACATCTATTGATGTATATGCGCCAATTCTTTCCATGCCACATGGCGGGCCTGTAGCGTTGCTGAAGGAAATACGAAAAAAGGGCTATACCCAGTTAAATTGGAACCAAAAATTGCTGGATGTACAGCAAGCAGAAGTTTTGTTCTCCAGCATGTCTCCACAGGTAGTACACCTAGGAAAAGAGTACAACCGGCTGGAGGTACTGGTTGGTCGAGTGACGATTTCAAATTCCGTGGAGCAAGTCAAAGATATTCAAGTTCTGGTAGACAAGGCGCTGGATGTGGGAGACGGATGGATGCAAATTCGACCTATGGTCGATAAACGATCTGCATGTACTCCAAACTCCGGGTGTTGCCGTTGCGGAATGATGGTCAGTGAAATCTCGGCAGGAGCTTTTTCATCCAATAGTCCTCTGGGTGCTTGTCCGACATGTACAGGACTTGGCACACATTATGAAGTGAATCTCGAACGTGTGATTCCTGATCGATCCAAAAGTGTGGCCGAAGGAGCGATCCACCTGCTTGGCTGGCAATGCGAGAAAGAGAAATTTCATAAAAATCGAAAAATTTTAGAGGGACTGGCGACCCGGTATCATTTTGACCTGAATACGGCGGTAAAGGATCTGCCGAATGAGGCGTTATACGCTGTGCTATACGGTACTCAAGGGGAAAAGATTGCCATTGAGAATCCTGCTACAGGTGGCAAGCCAATGCATGAAAAATTTGCGGGCATTGTGAATCTCATTTATGAGCGCTTCAACGCTAATGCCAAGGACGAAATGAGCGCCATGAAAGCGGAAGATAAGGAAGTCATGATAGAACAAGTGTGTCCGAGCTGCGGAGGAGCCCGTTTGAAGGCAGAACGTCTTCTGTATCGTGTAGGGGATCAAACGATCCGTGATTTTTCGAATATGCCGTTAGTTGAGCTACATGCATACTGCGATGAACTACTGCGAACGGCCCCCCGATTTTTCCAGAGTCTTGCGGCTGTCGCACAGCCTATTTTACAGGAAATGAAGACTCGTCTGGCGTTGCTGCTCGACATGGGACTGGACTACTTAAGTCTGAACCGTCCGGTGACGATGCTCTCGGGTGGTGAATCGCAGCGCGTACGCTTGACCACTCAACTAAGTTCAGGACTGATGGGGATGATCTACATTTTGGATGAACCCAGTGTCGGATTGCACCCGAAGGATACCGGCAAAATGATAGCCATGCTTCACAGGCTACGGGATTTGGGAAACACCATCTTGGTCGTCGAACATGATGAAGAGATTATGGCCCAAGCGGATTATCTTGTGGATATTGGACCTGGTGCAGGAGCGCTCGGTGGTGAAATTGTGGCACAGGGGACGGTGGAACAAGTCATGAGCAATCCCAATTCTTTGACGGGACAATATTTGGCCGGCCGGCGAGGCATTCCGTTGCCCTCAAGGCGGAGAAAAGCTCGTGACGGGAAGTATCTGGAGGTGCTGGGAGCGAGGGAAAATAATCTGCAGAACCTGAACATACGTATACCGCTCGGTTGCTTGGTTTGTGTCACAGGGGTATCCGGATCAGGGAAAACCACGCTGGTTCATAACGTTATTTATGAAAAATTGCGTGCTCATCTGGATGGTAAGCCTGCATATCTGAAGCACGATGTAGAGATGAAAGGAGAAGCGTCGATTGATCAGGTGATTTGTATCGATCAGAAGCCAATTGGACGAACATCGCGATCCACTCCGGCTACCTATGTGGGGGTGTTTGACGCTATCCGTAAGTTGTTTGCCAGGACTGAAAGAGCCAGACAGCTGCAACGGAAGGATGCACATTTTAGCTTCAATTCACCGGGTGGACGCTGTGAAGTTTGTTCAGGACTCGGGGTGATCGTCACTGAAATGCAGTTTATGTCTGACGTTGAAATGATGTGCGAGACGTGCCGGGGCAGACGCTACAGCGAAGATATACTGGCCATTACATATCAAGAGAAGAATATTGCGGATGTATTGGAGATGAGTATTGAAGAAGCTGCAGTTTTCTTTGCTGACCAGCCTGTTATTTACAGCAAGCTGAAGCTTATGAACCAACTGGGTCTTGGTTATATGAAGCTGGGTCAGTCTGCAACGACATTATCTGGCGGGGAAGCCCAGCGTATTAAGCTGGTGGAGGAGCTAGGTCAGTTAAAAAAGGTGCGCAGCCAGTTATACATCTTGGATGAACCGACCACAGGCTTGCATCCTGACGACATCCAGCGCCTGCTAACCATCCTTCAACAGCTCGTAGATGAGGGTAATACCGTCCTCATCATTGAACATAATCTACATTTGATCAAAACGGCAGATTATGTGTTGGATCTTGGTCCCGAAGGAGGGACCAGAGGTGGACAGCTGGTGGTGGCTGGAACCCCTGAGCAGGTTGCAGCCTGTGTGCATTCCCATACCGGCTCATTTTTGCGTAATGTCGGGATGGATTTCAACGAGGACGAGGTGAGAGCATGAGTAACAGATTGGACCATTTACGAATTCTTCCGACAGGCCCCTTAAATTATTATTTGCAAAAGCGATACAACGATCTGCCATGGGTGCACAAGTTTGGCTTGGATCATATCAAGGTGAAAGGTGATTTTCTGCTCATTCATGCGTGGAAGCCTGGGTATGTGAAGCTAACACGGGAGCAGGCGAGTCACTTCAAAGCAGCCATTGAAAAAGGAGAGAATCCAGAGGACAAGCTTCCTAAGTTGCCGGAAGCCTGGTTAGTGGGCGGGGAAGATGAACCTGATGTAGAAGGACTCTTGGCTAAGGTTATCGTGCCCGAGTTGTTTGAACTTCTTTCCCCGGAAAATCTTAAAGAGGATGTAACCAGTCCGCAATCCATCCGGTTAAGAGCTATTTTGGAGCAGGTCGCTGAGCATGTACCTGTTTTTCCAGCCATTCAGAATCCCTATGAGCTGCGTCGTTTTCTGGAGGTCGTGAAGCGCCAAAAGCCTAAAACAGTCGTTGAGATAGGAACAGCCAGCGGCGGCGTATTTTATTGCTTAAGCCAACTGGCCGACCCGGAAGCCCTGCTCGTCAGTATTGATTATCCGGGTGGACCGTATGGAGGTGGTCAGGATGACAATGAGGTGCAGCTTTACTCCAGTTTCGGCAGCGCGAAACAGCAGTTTTCTTTTATTCGCGATCGTTCATTTCACTGCTCGACCAAACAGGATTTGAAAAAGGTTCTGGGAAATCGCCAGATTGACCTTCTATTTATTGATGGAGATCATTCCTACGGTGGTGTGAGTTCGGATTTCCGCATGTATCAAGAGCTGGTGGCACCGGGCGGCATGATTGCTTTTCATGATATCAGCATGCGACCTGAGACGTGGGGAAGAGGATACGATGTTGGTGTTTTTTGGGACGAAGTGAAACAAAGTTATCCGTCCTTTCAGGAATTTGTAGACCCAACAGGCTGTCGAGAACCGTTTATCCGTCACCCGCAAGAGGGACTATTCGCATATGGGATTGGCACTATCATTCAAATGTAAGGGGGAACAACCATGAGCCACCGTCCATTGAACAAAACACGTGTGGAGGATGTTATTGGTTTGACTCCCATGCAGGAAGGGATGCTCTACCACTATTTGCGGGACAAGGACACAGGAGCTTATTTTGAACAATACAGCTACACGCTACGTGGCCAACTTGATCTGTCTGTCTGCTGTGAGGCGTGGAAATGGACGATTCAACAGCATGAAGTGCTGAGAAGCGTATTCCGCTGGGAAAAGATCCAGAACCCGGTTCAGATTATCCTAAAAGGACGCGTACTATCTTTCGCTTTCCATGACCTCACAGAAATGGAGGAGATGGAGCAAGAGACGATAATACAGGAACTGCGCGCGGCGGACCGTGCTGTAGGATTTGACCTGTCCGAGGGTCCACTACTGCGGATTACAGTGTTTAGGCTAATGCATGATCGTCATATCATGATGGTCAGCAACCATCATATCGTGATGGATGGCTGGAGTAATGGCATTGTGCTGGGTGAGTTTATCCGCGCATATCATACGCTGCGTGCAGGCCGAGAACCGGAAAAGATAAGCAAGCCGCATTTCCGAGAGTACGTGAAATGGCTTGGAAAGCAGGATAAGAGCGGAAGCAAGGCATTTTGGCAAGCTTATCTGGCTGGATATGAAGCTCAGCCCCTGTACCTGCTTAATACCACTTCTGCCCCAAAAATAAGCGATACGGCTTGCGAATCGTATATATTGCCGCCAGATCTGGTGAGTGAGTTGGAAGTTGTCGCGAAGGAAGAATCGGTAACGATAGGTACCCTTTTTACAGCGGCTTGGGGCGTTCTGCTACAAAGGGTTAGCGGTCGGCAAGACGTGCTTTTCGGCACAACAGTATCTGGCCGCTCCAGCAGCTTGCCTGGAATTGAACGAATGGTAGGTCTTCTGATGAACACGGTTCCTATGCGGTTGCAGTCTGGGAATAGCGATACGCTGCAACAAGCGCTGCTCGATGTTCAGCAAGCGAGTATAGCGAGGCAGCCTTACGAAACAACACCGCTTGTGGATATACAGTCTTACGGAAATTTCAGAAGCACAGAGCCTCTATTTGATACATTGCTCGTGATTGAAAATTATCCGCTGGAGATCAATCGACAAAGTGAATTGACCTTGGAATCCTTTGCCGGGCATAGCGTAACGGATTATTCACTTCTAGTGAGTATTCATCAAATGGAGCAAACAGCCATCCAAATGTTGTATCAGCCTTCAATATATGAAACATCGACAATAGAACTCTTATGTGAACGTTATGTCGCTTTGCTCAGGCTGATGGTTACAGAAAGAGATTGTGCTATTCAGGATATTCACTCCTTGACGGAGATGGAAAAGGGACTGCAAGAGGTCTGGGCGATTGAATTTGATTATAGCCCGGATACTTTGAAAAGGGGTGTATGAAGATGAGAAAGCCGAAGGACTGGGAACAAATGGATTCCTATCAATGGATGACTACGAAGGAAACTGCCCACTATTACCGACTCATTGCTAATTTAATGAAGGAAATTCACGCCAAAATTCCGGATGAACAGTATCATTTGGACAAAGTAGCGACAGAAACGGATATTCGTGAGGAAAACTTTCAAGGGAAAAACTACCAACGCGCAGTCATGTATTTAATGTCGAACGGATGCGAGTGGGCTCTGAAAAATGGAAACGGCTGCACCATGTGCGGTCATTTAGCCAAGCAAACGCGCAAAGACGGCCCTCTATCCGCCCATTATTATTTGGAGCAATTTCGGAAGGAGTTCAATCGGATTGATTTTACCAAATATCCTTTACTCAATCTGTATAATAACGGCTCCATCCTCAACGACAATGAAGTTCCAGCTGAAGCATTGTGGGAGATCATACGCATGGTTGGGGAAAAGCCCGAAATCAAAATGCTGGTTATTGAAACCAGACCCGAGTTTGTAACGAAGGAAAATATGGCGGAAATTAAGCGCCTTTTACCGGATAAGCATGTGGAAGTCGCCATGGGACTTGAAATGATTGATGATTTTTTGCGGTATGTATGCATAAACAAGGGCTTTTCATTAAAACAATTTGACAAGGCCGCCCGCTTGGTGACTCAGGAGCTAAATTTACGCAGCTATGTGTTGCTGAAGCCGCCTTTTATTACGGAACAAGAGGCTATCGAGCATGCCGTACAAACGATTGAACATGCTTTTGAGATCGGTACGACGACTGTTTCACTGGAAAGCTGTACCGTACAGGATTATACACTGGTTCAGTATTTAAGTGATCAAGAGGCCTATAAACCGGCATGGCTCTGGAGCATCGTTGAGGTGGTAAAACGGACGGCGCATTTGGGGAAGATCATCGTCGGATTGTTCCAATTTTATCCTTCTCCTGTCGGGGTGCCTTACAATTGCCCGCAATGCAGTGATCGAGTGATGGAGGCGTTGAAGGAGTATAATCACACTCTTGATCCAAGCGTTCTGGAGCATCTGGATTGCAGCTGCAAGGCGGAATGGGAGAAAGAATTGAAGCACGTGCATCCTCCTTTTGAGGAGAGACTGAGTATTTTGAATAGTGAATTAATCAAGTAGTCCACCAATTAAAGATCATGTGGATTCGTCAGCTCATGAAGGCCGGGAACGGTTGACAGAGAGGGGAGTGTGTATGGACAAGAGTACGCATCTGAAAGACCGGATCATTGAAGAATATTGGATGAAAAAATGGTCTCAAGATCTGCCGCGGGAATTATTGCCTGTAAGCAAAAGCAAGTCTAACTATCAACCGGGAGCACGCAGAGAAACGCTAGAACGGGTTATTCCCAGGGAGACAATCCGCCAACTGGATCAAATGTCGAAAGGCTCGGAACTGGGACGTTTTATTTTGTTCTTGACGGCGCTGTCTGGGCTGCTTCATCGCTATTCGCAGTCAGAAGATATATGTATTGGCACGACGACGCTTGTACAGGCCCAATCCGAGCCAGGGAGTCTGCTTTTTCTCAAGCCTCGGGTTCAAGGAAGTCGAACGTGGCGTGGGCTTAACGAAGACATGAAGGCCGAGTTTTCCCGAACATTGAACCATCAGGCCAATTCTTTGTCCCTTCTCTATGACAAGTGGACATCTCTTCATGGGAGAGAGCTGCAAGAACTGTGGCAACTGGCATGTGTGGATGAGGGATTACAAACGGCGGTTGATGACCTGGATCGATTCGATCTGATAATCAAGCTTGTACCGAACGAAGAAGAAGGTCGGATACTGCAACTCGTTTATCGACCTGAGGTGTACTCGATGTCCTTGCTTGAATCCTTTGCTGCCAACTTGCTGTATGTTCTGGCTCAATGGCCTAAGAAATCAGCGGTTTCTCTGGAGGATGATGCGGCAGATATGCTGGCTCCACAGCAACGAGAGCTTCTAGTAAAGGGCTTAAATCAGACGGCTGTAGAACTGACGGATGTGAATATGCTGCATCAGTTGTTCGAAGAACAGGTGGTACAAACGCCTGAGCAAGCTGCTGTAGTCGAAGCAGAATATTGCATTAGTTACAGAGAGCTAAATGCAAGAGCCAATCAACTTGCCCGTGCTTTACAACGTCATGGAGTGGGTCCAGATGATATTGTCGGCATCATGACTGAGCCGACGGTGGAGATTATCGTGGCAATCCTGGCGGTACTAAAGGCAGGAGGGGCGTATTGTCCGATAGATCCGGCGTTTCCAGCAGAGCGGGTACAGCAGCTTTTTACGGATAGTCGGATGGAGTTGCTGATCTCACCGCCACAGTATGTGGATGCCCATCCTTTTCAAGGAACAGTGCTTGATCTGTCCAATCCCGCCTTCTATACAGGCGAGACGTCCAATCTGCCAGTTCAAGGCAGACCTGATCATATGGCGTATGTCATATATACATCAGGCTCGACTGGAACGCCCAAAGGCGTGATGATAGAGCATCGACATATTGTTAATCAATTGGCTGGGCTGAAACACAGCTATGATTTCCATGAACAATTGAGACATATTTTGATGGCTCCATTCACATTCGATCCTTCTGTGCAGCAGATTTTTTTGCCTTTAGCTACCGGAGGGACACTGTATCTGGTTCCAAAAGAAGCCAAGACAGATCCAAGCGCCTTTTGGGGATTGGTACGGAAGGAACGGATTAATGTGTTAAATACCGTACCTTCACTAATGGAAGTGCTGTTGGAGCAGGCACCGGATATTGAGCATCCCTTTGCTTTTATCATCATGGCAGGTGAGGTTTGTAGCGGGCAACTGGTACAGCAATTACGCGATAAGCTGAACATAGACAAGCTGTTTAACATTTACGGCCCGACAGAAGCGGCTATTAATACGACTTTGTATGAATGCCAACCTGTAGAGCAACGGGCAACTCTACCCATAGGCAAGCCGCTATTAAATTATCAGGTGTATGTTCTAGATCCACAGCAACGCTTGCTGCCCTTTGGGGCGATTGGAGAGCTGTTCATCGCTGGAGCTGGATTGGCGCAAGGATACTTATACAATCCACGCTTGACGGACGAACGCTTTGTGCCGAACCCGTTTGGAACCCAAGCAGAGCGGATGTATAAAACAGGCGATCTGGTGAGATGGTTGCCAGACGGTAATCTGGAGTTTGTCGGCAGGTCGGATGACCAGGTTAAAATCCGAGGGATGCGTGTGGAACTGGGGGAGATTGAGACTATTCTCAGAAGTCATCCGTCCATCAAAGAGGCTGTGGTCATTCCGCATGGATCAGAGCACACCGAGGAGCTTGCAGCCTTTTATACATTGAAAAGGCTGAAGACCTCTAAAGCATCTCCGTTAGGAACCAATGACATCCAATTGTACCTGAAGCAATATGTACCGGACTATATGGTTCCGGCACATGTAGTTTGTCTGGAGTCCATGCCTGTCACGGTAAATGGCAAAGTGGATAAAAAGGAGCTGCCTTTGCAACGGATTGGAGTAGTCCATACTCGTGCATATGTGGCACCACGTAATGAGTTGGAGGAACAACTGGCGGATATCTGGAAGAAGTTGCTGTCCGTGCCTGCCGTTAGTGTGGAGGACAGTTTTTTTGAAGCAGGGGGCAACTCGTTGTCTATCATGCGACTGCAAAGCAGAATCCACCATTTACTGAAGACTCAGCTGACCATTCCGCAGCTTTTTACACATCATACGATCGCGATGCAGGCCCAAATCATTCAGTCCGGCGGTGTGGAGAAACCTATCAAACCCCTTCGCGAAATGGATACAAGACGGCAACATATCCACAGGGCTGAGCTTGGAGCCAAGGGAAGACACGGTGATGTTGCTGTGATTGGTATGGCTTGTCGATTTCCCATGGCGGACAGTTGCGATGCCTTCTGGGACAATCTGTGTCGTGAAGTGGATGCTGTTCGCGACATTCCAACTCATCGGTTACAGGATATAGTTCATGGTTCAGATAATGTAGCTGGACAGTTAGGGTCGTTGCCGCAAGGGGCATATCTGGAGCGAATTGATGGCTTCGATGCATCGTTTTTCCATATAGCTCCTAATGAAGCACGAATGATGGACCCGCAGCAGCGCCTGCTGTTACAAGTTGTTTGGGAAGCAATGATGAATGCGGGATACTCGGAAAAAGCGGTGTACGGATCGAAGACGGGAGTATTTGTAGGAACAGGTACACCGCAATATTTGGACCTGATGCCACAGATTGAGCCCTCTGCTATACCGGGGAATTTACAAGCTGTGATTGCCGGAAGGATTGCTTATGTCTTTAATTGGACTGGCCCGGCAGAGGTCATTAACACGGCCTGTTCCTCTTCACTCATGGCTGTGCATCATGCGGTACAGGAGATCACGTCTGGTAGCTGCGAAATGGCCGTGGCTGGCGGTGTCAATCTGTACCTGTCGATGGTAGATGAAAATCTCTTCAACATGGGAATCGCAGCGCCTGATGGCAAGACGAAAGCGTACGACGCATCGGCGGACGGTACAGGTGGTGGCGAAGGAGTAGGTGCTGTTGTACTCAAGTCACTGGAGCAGGCCGTGGCTGATGGTGATTATATTTACGCAGTGATCAAAGGAAGCGCGGCTAACTCGGATGGGCGATCCAACGGAATGACCGCTCCTAATGCCGCTGCGCAGGCTGATGTGATTGAGGAAGCCTGGAAGCGCGCGGTGATTGATCCAGAGACAATTTCATATATCGAGACACATGGAACAGGCACCAAGCTAGGCGATCCTATTGAAATGGAAGGCATTGCGCGGGCTTTTGGACGTTATACAAATCGTAAACAGTTCTGTGCGGTAGGATCGGTCAAGAGCAATATCGGGCATCTGGATTCAGCAGCAGGGATTGCCGGGTTTATGAAGGCAGTGCTGGCCATGACCAAACGCCAGATTCCAGCATCCCTTCATTTTAAAGTGCCTAACCCGCATATTGATTTTGTCAATTCTCCGGTTTATGTCGCTCCGTCACTTCAGGAATGGATGCCTGAATGCGGGATTCGTCGTGCAGGTGTAAGCTCATTTGGTCTGAGCGGAACGAACTGCCATGTTGTATTGGAGGAATATACGCTCCAAAGAGAAGCTCCGCCTCCGGGCGAAGAATATTTGTTCACTTTGTCTGCCCGGACCGAACAAGCGCTCTACGCTTATGCCGAGAGGTTTGCGGCTTATTTGGGAAATAACCACGAAGCTTTGGCAGACATTTGTTACTGCACCAATATCAGTCGTGGAAACGATGCTTATCGTTTGGCTACCGTCGTCAGCTCGCAGGAAGAATTACAGCGTAAACTCAAGCTGTTTGCAGAGCAGGGCGATCAAAATGCGGCTTCCATATTACTAGATCGCGAACGAATATACGTAAATACGATAGGCAAAACAGGGGGAAATCCAGCGCCGTACAGAGTCCAGCCTGCGGAATCACTGGAACGTTTGGTGGAGGCTTATATGCAGGGCAGTGAGCTGGAGTGGGATGACTATTATCGCGGACAGAACCGGGTGCGTGTCCCTCTTCCAGGCTACCCGTTTGAAGAGAAGCGCTACTGGGTTGAACCTAAAGTTCAGCAATCACCGGATGTACCAGCCAGTGCGGAATTGATCGCTGACACGCAGAAGGGAGCTCCCGATTTCTGGCAGGCTACCGAGATGGTTTTTCAATTCGGTGAACGGTTATTGGAGGAGAGCGGATTCGCGGTAGTCCAGGGATATAAAGAGGCGGTTGATGAATTTGCGGCCCAGCTTATCATCGAACTATTCAGGCAATGGGGGACGCTCACAGAACCTGGAAAAGTATACAAAGAGTCTGAAATGCTGCATACGATAGGGATCACCTCCACATATCAGCGTCTCTTCCGGTTCATGCTGCGTTTCGTAGAGAAGCAGGGCCACGTACGCTTGGACGGTGAAAATATCATGCTGACCGTTGAACAGTCTGTTCCCGACCTGTCGGTGTTATGTACCCAATACATCGAGCAATATCCGGCATTTGCTGGAACCTTCAAGGTGTTGAAGTATTGTCTGGACGCCTATCCGGCTGTGTTAACGGGGAAAAGATCGCCTTTGAGTGTATTGTTTCCCGATGGCACACCGCAATTTCTGGCGGGCTTTGCCAATCAGGGACGTACCCTGGGCGATCTGTGTGAGACGATGGCGCTGGACGCATTAAAGCAGCATATTTTAGCACAAGCGGGAAAACGACTCCGCATTCTGGAAGTCGGGGCTGGCTCGGGAACGGTGGGTAAGGTCCTTTTTCCAGCCATAGCAGGTCTCCAAGTGGAGTATTGCTATACCGATTTGGGACGAGGCATCATTTTGGAAGCACAAAAGCAGTTTGCAGCCTATCCGTTTGTTCAATATCAAACTTTTAATATTGAAGAAGATCCTTTGGCGCAAGGCTTTGTGCCGGAACAGTTTGATATCATTATTGGTCTGAATGTGATTCATGCCACGAGCCGTTTGCGAACCTCCTTGTCCCAGTTGAAAAAGGTACTTGCCCCTGGTGGAGCCCTGTTTATGATCGAAAAGGTGCAGAACGAGCCTGCGGAAAATCTCGTTTGGGGAATGACAGAGGGATGGTGGCTGTTCGAAGATCAGGATATACGAAAGGATTCTCCACTGGTTCCGACGGAAACATGGGAGCAGTTGTTGAAGGAAGAGCAATTCACGGAAGTACGGACCTTCCCTGTGCGTTTGCCAAACCGTACTAAGGCTGAGAACGCACTGATTATCGGTCGAATGAGTGAACAAGCACAGGTGAGTACAATCGAAGATTTAATGTACCGTGTTCGCTGGACTCCAAAAGAACTGAAGAAGACAAGAGAAGGTGCACTAGTTCAGGGAAACTGGCTAATCTTTAAAGACAAGCTGGGAATTGGTGACGAGCTGGCGCTTCGCTTGACGCATTCTGGTCATCAGGTGGTGATCGTAGAGACGGGGCAAATGTTTGAAAAACAGAGCCATCATCAATACACCATCCGGGCGGGTGTAGAAGCAGATTACCTTCAACTCATGAGTGAACTGAGACAACGGAATCAGCGCTTGAACGGTATCGTTCATCTCTGGACCTGCACAGATCCCCCTTCAACTCCAGTCAATATTGAAACTGTTGATGTTGCTTTGGAGTCAGGTGTCTATAGCCTTTATTTTCTGACAAAAGCATTACTGCATCAGGGTTTACATGAAACGCTCGATTTGCGAGTGGTCTCGAACTTTACACAGCGGATTTCGGATGAACAGTATATATCACCTGAAAAATCTGCGATTCACGGTTTAGTGAAGGTTATTTCTCAGGAGCATCCACAATTGCAATGTTTCGGACTGGATGTTGATACGATCCACCACACGAGGGAGCAAGTTGCGGATCTGATCATGACCGAGCTGCAAGAAAATAAAACAGATTCGTTCGTTGTCATCCGTCAGGAACGATATATCCAAGGCATGGCCCGTCTGGAATCGGACATGGTAAGCACCCCGGATACTCGGAATCATCCGAATATTCCAGCTCGGCGTTCCGTCACCATTCGTCCGGGTGCGGTGTATATCGTGACTGGTGGTGCAGGAGGCTTGGGACTTGAGGTCTGCCGGTATTTGTCCCAGCAAGCCCCGATCCATCTGGTCATTCTGAATCGGACAGAGCTGCCGGAAAAAGAGCATTGGTCACAAATTATACATGATCCGGTGGAAAGACAAGCTGATGCTGCAACTTATCGTAAGTTGTCAGCCTTTGTAGAGATGGAGAAACACGGCTCACAGGTCCATTACTACGCGGGAGATGTGTCTGATTTTAGGCAGGTGCAGCTGATTTTTGAAGATGTGCAAGCTCGTTTTGGCCCCATTAAAGGAGTGGTTCATTGCGCAGCAGCTAGCGGCGATACCAGCCGTCCGCTGGAAGTTCAGAATAAGGATGACTTTGGGAAGGTACTTTGCCCCAAAATTCATGGCACGTTAGTACTGGATAAGCTTCTAGCTGAGCGAGAGACAGATTTCTTCGTTCTCTTCTCTTCGGTAGCTTCGCTATGGGGCGGAGCTGGCGGTGGGGATTATGCGGCTGCCAACACTTTTATGGATGCCTTCAGCGCACAGCGGAACATGCGGGGGCAAACGACGTTGGCAATCAACTGGTACGCATGGGAGGGACTTACAGGACCAGGCTGCATGGATTATATGCCTGTACCGGATGCACTGGTTGCTTTCCACATGAGCTTGTCTTGTCCGCTGGATCAAGTGGCCATCGGCAAGTTTGATACACAGAAGCTCCGTGAATGGGCGCCGATGATGAAAATTCAGCTTGCACCGGATATGCTGACGGATCGACATCGAGCTGTACCGCAATCCACTAAGGAGGTAGGAGCTCCGTCATTCGTCAAGCCTAACCGTTTGGTGACAGATGTGAAGGTCAGTCTGAAAGGGAAACCGACAGAACCCTACACAGAATTGGAACAGCAGATTGCTCAAATTTGGGCCGAGGTGCTGGGATACGAGGAAATTGATGTGAGTCAACATTTTTTTGAAATTGGTGGGGATTCCCTGCTTATTTTAAAAGTGCTGAGTCTTCTGAATGAACGGGTTGATCCTGAAGTGGAGGCCGGAGACCTGTTCTCATACGGTACAGTTTCACAGCTGGCGCAATTTATAGAAGGCAGGCTTGCTGCCAGTACGAGAGAAGTGATAACCGAAGGCCCGCAATCATCGGTCAAAGCTTCTGACCTTGACCATGCGGATGAGGATTTGCGGAGTCTGATCAAGCGGGTAAAGGAGGACGCTATTTCAGTGGATGAAGCTATGAAAGGATATGAAAGCATATGAGGGATACGTTTGTTGAAGCCATTTTGCAGCTTGTAGCCAAACAGGAATTATCTGAAGAGCATGCGTATTCTCTGATCAAGCAATATCAAGTTCAGCTCAAAGCTGCGGCATCGTCTGCAGTCCACGAGGGGATAAACCGCAACAGGGATATAGCCATCATCGGCGTAGCTGGACGATTCCCGCAGGCAGATACCAAGGAGCAATATTGGAACAATCTGGTTCATGGTCTGAATGGGATACGAATGTTTCCAAGCTCACGTTTGGAGCAGATCCGACCTTTTTTGGATGAACACAATCAAGGGCCGTATATGCCAGCAGGTTATCTAGACGAAATTGATACGTTTGACGCTGCATTCTTTAATATCCTCCCAGGGGAAGCCAAATATATGGACCCGCAGCAGCGTATGTTTATGGAAACCGGTTATGAGGCCATTGAGGATGCAGGTTATGGCGGAGAACGTATCCGTGGCTCACGGGTGGGCGTATATGTCGGCTATAGTGAAGCGAGGTACAAGGAGCTGATCGAAAGTGATTCATCCACCGCTTTTGTCGGGAATTTTCCGCCCGTGATCGCAAGCCGTCTGGCTTATGCCTTGAATCTATCTGGGCCTGCACTCAGTGTAGCGACCGCCTGCTCTTCCTCTCTTGTCGCTTTGCATCTTGCATGTGAAGGATTGCTTGCTGGAGATTGCAGTATGGCTTTGGTGGGCGGAGTAGCCATTGGCGCTTTACCCACCAGATTGGAACCGGGAGGGCTTGGGATCACCTCGTCGCAAGGACAATCACGCAGCTTCGACGCTGATGCCGATGGTACGGGATGGGGTGAAGGTTGTGGCGTTGTTCTAATCAAGCCATTGGAACAAGCTGAGAAGGATCACGATTATATTTACTCGGTGATTAAAGCAAGTGCTATCAATCAGGATGGTGCTTCCAACGGATTGGCATCCCCGAATGCCCGAGCCCAGGAAGAAGTGATTGTAGAGGCTTGGAAGCGTGCAGGCATTGATCCGTCGACGATCTCTTACATTGAGGCTCATGGAACAGGGACCAAAATTGGAGATCCGATTGAAATCAAAGGGATTACAAATGCTTTTCGCAGGTATACGCAAAAAAGACAATTTTGTGGAATCGGCTCAGTCAAAAGCAATATCGGTCATCTGGATTCGGCCTCGGGCATGGCAGGGCTAATTAAAATGATTCTGGCTTTACAGCATAAAAAACTTCCGCCTACCCTGCATTTTGCGTATCCCAATCCGTTGATGAACTTGCATAGTTCTCCGGTCTATATTCATACAAAGCTAGCTGATTGGCGAAGTGAGGACGGGATTCCGCTGAGAGCGGGTATCAGTTCATGGGGATTAAGCGGTACAAATTGTCACGTGGTGCTGGAGGAGTATCCGGTCAGCAGGCCCTCATTATCATCGTCCTCCGATGTACCCTGCAGTGAGGAACGAGTATTTACGCTTTCGGCATATAGTGAGGATTCACTGCGAAGATTGACTGCCCGATATATTGATTTTTTGGAGAGTGACGATATTCCGTCTTTGGAAAATATCTGTTATGTCCTGAACACGGGCAGAGAGCATCATGCTTATCGATTGGCAATTCCAGTTTCGGATCGGATCAGTCTTTGCTCAAAGCTGCGCCAGGCTTATAACGCATTGGTCTGTCAGGATGGAACAGGGCTGGAGCAACAGGGGATTTTTTGCACTATATATAGCGAGCCCCTGCCCCTGGCAGAAATGACGCTGGATACAGATGCACGAATGATTGCCCGGCGATATGTTAACGGAGAGAACAGACGCTGGTTGGAGGATTATTCGGCAGACGGATGTGCCAAAGTTCCTTTGCCTACATACGCCTGGGACAAGCAGCGCTACTGGGTAGAGCCGCCGATCGAACGTCGAAGCCGTGGTCGTAACGAACAGTTGCCAGCCTATAACGAAGTACGTGTTTCCTTTCGTGATGGGTATGTTCCGACGGAAACGGAAGACAGGCTGGCACGCATTTGGGGACGGATTTTGGGTATTGACGAGCTGTCTATAGATGCTGATTTCTTCGAATTGGGTGGAGACTCACTGCTGGCTACGGATCTGATTACAGCCATCAGTCAGGTGTTCCACACGAGAATTACATTGGTTGATTTGTTTGGACACCCTTGTATTCGTGAGATTGCCAAGCTTGTTTCAGGAGGAGAAACAACGGATTACCCGTCTATTGAACCAGTGTCTCCACAAGCATTTTACCCCGTATCCAACGCACAGCGGCGTCAGTTTATTCTGAAGCAGCTGGCAGAAGATAATTTGAGCTACAACATGCCCGGAGCGGCTATGATCACTGGGCGTTTGGACGTGGAGCGCTTAAAAGACGCATTTGCTGCGATCATTCATCGTCATGAATCCTTTCGGACAGTGTTTGATGTCGCAGAGGATGAAATTGTGCAAATTGTTCTTCCGGAAGCTGAGCTTGCGATATCACTGGGAGTGGCTTCAGAAGAAGCCGATGTGCAAAAGCTGATGGAAGAATTTGTACAGCCGTTTTCCTTGGGAGAGGCGCCTTTACTTCGTGTATGCTTGCTGCGATTAACGGATCAGCGTGATGAAGAGGACAAGCATTTGCTGATGTTTGACATGCATCATATTGTTTCAGATGGTGTTTCCATGGAAATCCTCATTCGGGAATTTACCAGTCTTTATAGCGGGCAGAGCTTGCCACCGCTACGTATTCAGTATAAGGACTATGCAGTATGGCAAAATGCTTTTCTGCACAGCGAGCAGATGCTCCAACAGGAGAAATTTTGGCTGAAGACGTTAACGGAAGGGCGGGAGGCAGGACTACCGATTCTGAATCTGCCCAGTGATTATCCACGGCCGCCTGTGATGTCTTTTGAAGGGGGCATGTATTCGTTCACGATTGACAAGGTAGCTGCTGACCGCTTGCGAGCCCTGGGACAAGAACACGGGGCTACACTATATATGACGCTTCTGGCTGTATACAATGTGCTGCTGTATCAATACACAGGGCAGGAGGATGTCATTGTAGGTTCTCTCATTGCTGGAAGACGTTATACGGGGGTAGAGCATACGATAGGTCTTTTTACGAACTATTTGCCTATTCGTAATACTCCGGCAGGAGAGCGCTGCTTTACAGACTTTTTAAAGGAGGTGGCTCATCGGACTATAGCTGCGTATGATCATCAGGATTATCCATTTGAAAAGATGGTGGAGCACCTGGATCAGAAACGTGATCTTTCGCGCAACCCTATTTTTGACACCATGCTTATTTTACATAATCAGGGGATGCAGAGGACCCAATTTACGATGGGAGATGTGACGCTGGACATGGTGGACTGGGCCAAACACAGCTCAACCATGGATTTGAAGCTCGACATTTTTCAAGGGATGCAGGGAGAGCTAAATTGCACCTTTGAGTATTATTCCCGGTTGTTTCACCAACAGACAATCACTACACTTGCAGGACACTTGCTCAGCCTGATCGACCAGATTCTGGACCAGCCTGAACAAGCTTTGGCGGAGTACCGGATTTTTTCACCTGAGGAAGCGGACAACATGAAGCGGAAACGACGAGCAAAGGACTCCACTTTTGCGATTCCTCCGATTTGCCCTCCACCAGTGACTGAGTGGTATCCTTTATCTTTTTACCAAAAGCAGTTATGGCGACATCGGGGATCAACTCCTCATGTGATCGTTCGTGCAGCGTGGACAGGCAAGGTGGATCAGACGTTATTTGTCAGGGTATTGGAAGAACTGCAAGCCGAACACAGTACGCTCAGAATAATCTTCAGGGAAGAGACCTCCGAGCCGACTCAGCAGGTGAAGACACATCTTCCGTTGGATTACACATTCACGGATGTCATAGAGGAGGATGCGGCTTCTTGGGCGGATTCTAGTGTGGCTGACGAGTATCGTAACCCGTTTGAGCCACGACAAGGGCCGCTGTATCGGGTGCGCTTGGGGTGTGACAACAACGAACGGTGCCAATTGATCGTGGCTGTTCATCCATTACTAATGGAATGTCTGGACATGAAAGGGTGGCTGGAACGACTGTTTATCCGCTATTCCGCCGCTGTTACGGATTCAGTAGTGGATGCAGTCCACACGTTTCAGCCCATACCGCAGATTGACTTTACCTATTGGCAGCATCAGTTGTTGCAGGAAGGATATTTGGAGCCGCAAAAATCGTACTGGACCGAAGCTTTACGAAATCCGCTTCCTCAAATCGGGTTGCCGTTCAAGCGGGGAGAAGATGCTTCTGCAACGTCTGAGTGGGATTCCGTCGAGTTGACCCTCGCCACACAGGAGGCCGAAGCTCTGCACACTTTTGCCTCCAGTCATGATAGTAGTGTTACGGACATTTTATTCGCCTGTTATTTCCTGCTGCTGCGGCAATTGACGCAAGCGGAGGAGCTTTTGATCCATGTCGTTCATCCCGAGGGACATCCGGTGCAGGGGAGCGAAACATCTTTACGTATCCAGCATCCTGTGCCAGTCAGAGTTTCAATGGAGGGGCTTTCGTCGTTTAATCCTTTGCTAGACAAAGTGAAGGACAAGTATCAAGCCGCACTTCAAGCCGTTTTATATCCGTTTCATTTGCTGCTGGACCCTAATGTATTGAAGAGCGGGGCGGAGAATTCCACCCGTTTTAACGTCATCTTTTGCGAAGAGGACTGCACGAGCTCTTTACCTGTGGTAGGGGAAGTGGGATTACGTGTATATCCCTCAGAACCAGCAGCACTGCAACTGTCTGTTGTGAGATTAACAACCGGACTGACCTGTTCCCTGAGGTGGAATACCGCTTTGCTGGAATCTTCCTATGTTCACTCTATGTTGGAGAGGTATCACAAAATAATCAAGACCATTGCGGGTAGTGTGTCTAGCCTGTCCAAAGTATCCCATTAACGTGCGTTTCATTCAAAGGAGGCAATTACAAATGGAATTGAGATCATCTATTGAATTTTACGACAATCGGTTTTTAATGTTCGTTCTGGATCAAATGGCTTATGAATTTGAGAAAAACGGCTCCAAGGAGGTCATTCGGATGACCTTGGGAAAATCCGAGCTACCTTTGCACGAGGATATTATTCAGTCGATGAAGGATGCATTAGATACCTTTGAAAAAAGCTCGCTTGTATTCCCACCGGGCTTGCCGGAATTAAAGGAAGCATTGGCGGAGGAATACAAGAAAACCTACGATCTGGACATTAATCCCAACAATATCTTGATTAATGTGGGCACCAGTGCCTTGTTCCGGAATTTGTTTTATTTATTAGCGAAAGAGGGGGATGAGGTTCTGCTGCCGCGTCCGTATTATTCCCTATATCATTTCTGCGCTCAATTGGTAGGGGCGAACGTTCGCTACTATGATATTAATCTGGATACGCTAGCACTCGATCTGGATTCCTTTAGGGAAAACTTCACGGATAAAACCAAAATTGTGGTGATTAATTCACCTGGCAATCCGTTAGGCAATATTTTAACGAAAGAAGAACTGTACGCCATTGATGAAATCATCGACGGACAGGCTGTAGTCATTAATGATGAGATTTATGCCAATGTTTGCTTTGATGAACGAAGCACCTCGGTACTGGAGCTGACGGATACCAAATCAGCTTTTATTACGACGAATGCTTTCTCCAAAGGATACCGGATGTACAGTCGGCGCGTTGGCTACTGTATCGTTCCTGACGAGCTGGTCACACCGCTTACGGTCATACAGCATCATACCTTGTTGACAGCCGACCCTGTCGTGCAGTTTGGCGCGCTCGAAGCATTGGCGCATCCTGAAGAGATTGAGCAACTGGTCAGCCTGTACAGAGCAAGACGGGATTATACGGTGGAGCGGTTCAATGAGGTTCCACTCGTACGTGCCATTCCTGCTCAAGGCAGCTTTTACTTCACACTCGATTGTGAAAAGTACATGGACGAGCACGGCATTGAGACGAGTTTGGAGTTGGCGGAACAAATTATGAGAGCCAAACAAGTGGCGACAGTGCCGGGTTCTGATTTTGGATTACCGAAAATGCTGCGCCTGTCTTACTCTACAACGCGATACAACGAAGGCATAGACCGATTAGTGGACTTTTTCACAAATAGCTTGGTAGGTCAATCGGCTGGATCTGCTGCAATTCCGGTTCAGGAGTAGCTCCTATGGATCTAGATTTTGATGCATTTGAAATTCTATCGGCAGATGAGGAACGCGTCATTGCGGAGATGAATCAGACCAGCAAGGCTTATGAGGAACAGCTGACGATTCCTGATCTGTTTGTCCGTCAGGTCGCGAAAACCCCTCAGCATACTGCTATCGAAGAATATGGTTCTTCCATCACATATGCCGAACTGGAGGAACAAGCGAACCGAATGGCCCGCCTACTGTACGCAGTAGGTGTGCGGCCTAACCAGCGGGTAGCGGTGGTAGCGGAACGGGGAATTGAGCTTTTGGTGGCTGTTTTCGGTGTATTAAAAGCAGGGGCGGCCTATGTACCTATTGATCCGGATTATCCGAAAAAACGGATTCAATATATGCTGCGCGACAGTGCCTGCAGTGTGCTGATCACCGAGTCTGCCAAGCTGCAGACGATGCTGGAAGATTTGCCGGAGAGTATGACGACCGCTGTCTGCCTCGACGAAACAAAGGTGCAAACAGATAAGCTGACTGTGTATCAACGATCGGATTGGGAGCACCAGGGAAAGGCTTCATGGCACTGTCCTGCCTGTGAAAATGATCTGGCATATCTGATTTACACCTCAGGCTCCACGGGAGATCCCAAAGGAGTCATGATGACGCATAAGGCTGTGCTGAACACGCTTTTTTGGTTGCAGGATACTTTCTGTCTGGCCGCAGCAGATGTGATTGCGCAGAAGACTTCCGCCAGCTTCACCGACTCGGTATGGGAGTTCTTCTGGCCCTTGATTTATGGAGCCAAGCTGTCCATTTTCAGTTCGGATACGGTCAAAGATCCACAAAGGCTCTATGAACAGCTGCGAGATGACAAGGTTACTATTACCCAGTTTGTTCCAGCCCAGATGAGTCTCTTTTTGGATGCGATTCCGACCGATGAGACAGACCATCCGCTGCCGGAACTAAAGTGGGTATTCAATGGAGGCGAAGCCTTGCTCGTCAATGGGGTGCGAGACTGGTACAGCACGTTCCGGGAAGCCAAGATTGCCAACATTTACGGCATGACCGAGTCAGCTATTTATGCAACCTGTTACCTGATTGACGCATCTCCGGCTGAAGGTGAGTTGAGTATTCCATTGGGCAGGCCGCTTGCGAACACGCATGTCTATATTTTGGATAAGGAGGGGCAGGTGTGCCCCTTTGAGGTCAAAGGCGAAATTTGTATCGGCGGCATTGGTCTGACGGCGGGGTACTGGAATAAGCCGGAAGCCACTGACAAGGCTTTTACCCAGCATCCCAAAACGGGCGAAAGATTATATCGTACGGGAGATCTGGGCTTGTTACGACCAGATGGCATCCTGGAGTACAGCGGACGTAAGGATGATCAGGTTCAGGTGCGAGGATATCGTGTAGAACTGAAAGAAGTGGAACGGGCTGTATCTGTCTTTCCAGGGATTAAGGAAACGGCTGTAGTTGCCCAAACTGATGAGTTTGGTGTAACCAATCTTTTATGTTATTTTACATCGCTGGAAAAAGGGCTTGAAGTGGATGATCTGACAACTCACCTGCGTGAATTATTGCCTGAGTATATGATTCCAGGATTTTTTATGGAACTGCTGGAGATGCCGCTTACTCCTAACGGAAAGATTGATCGCAAAAATCTGCCACAGCCGGAGCGGCGAGTTCATCGTTCAACCGCATATGTGGCGCCCCGTAACGAGAGAGAACATATGCTGGCCAAAATCTGGGCCGGAATTTTAAATATAAGTCCGGAGGACGTCGGCATCCATGACAGTTTTTTTGAAATCGGCGGCAACTCCATCTCGATTGTTCGACTGCATCGTAAGATGCAACACGCGCTGGGCAGCAAGGCGACGGTCGCTGAGCTATTCTCCTATCCTACGATTGCGGCGTATATGAATCATTTTGAAAATCAGTCCAAGGATGACGAACAACTGGATCAGGATCTCATGAGCCTGCTGGATCAAATTGAAGATGGCTCACTGGATGTAAGCCAGTCTATACGGGCGCTGGACCATCTGAAGGAGGGATAACATATGAAACGGGTTCAGAATTACTTGCTAGGCCAGGTGGCTGCAAAACATCTCTCCAAAACAGAAGCTCTGCCGATGCTAAAAGAGCTATTCGAAAATGAATCCAAAACGGTAAAAGTCGATGATATTGCTGTTGTGGGGATGGCTTGCCGTTTTCCAGGGGCGAACGGAACGGATGAATTTTGGAATAATCTCGTAAACGGCATGGATGCTGTAAGAGAATTCCCGGAAAGTCGCAGGGCGGATGTAGATCGGCCTATTCGAGATTATTTTAAAGGCAAACGATATGCGCCTGAGATTAAGTATCGCAGAGGAGCGTATTTGGACCATATTGACCGTTTTGATGCGGAATATTTTAATATTACGCCAGCGGAAGCCCGTTGTATGGACCCTTTGCAGCGCATTTTCCTCGAAGTTACCTGGGAAGCACTGGAGGATGCTGGATACGCCGAAAAGGAATTGTATGGCTCACGGACCGGGGTGTACGTAGGGGATACGGATGCCGACTACTTGCAGTTGATACAGAACATGGAGCCTTATGCTTTACCCGGCAATACCATTTCGGTCGTAGCCAGTCGGGTGGCCTACTTGCTGAATCTCGCCAGCGGTAGTCATTTGATTGATACTGCTTGCTCGGCATCTTTGGCCGCTGTACATCATGCGGTTAAAGGGCTGATTACTGGAGATTGCGACATGGCTGTAGCTGGAGGACTAAACCTAACCCTGTTTCCTGTAGACGAGGGGCTGGTGGATATCGGCATTGCTTCTCCTGATTCTGTCGCTCGTACCTTCGATGCTGCAGCGAATGGAACTGTCTGGGGCGAGGGATTTGGAGTCATTGTACTGAAGACGCTGGAAAAGGCCAAGAAGGATCGGGATCATATCTACGCCGTTATTAAAGGGAGTTCCATGAATTCAGATGGAAAGTCCAACGGTATTACCGCCCCAAGTGCCTTGGCTCAGACGGAGCTGATGAAGGAAGCTTGGCGCAATGCGGGCATACCCCCTGAAACAGTAACCTACATCGAGGCTCACGGTACAGGAACTCGTCTAGGTGATCCGATTGAGATCGAAGGCATTACCAATGCCTTCCGCAGCTACACGGACAAGCGGCATTTTTGTGCTCTGGGTGCGGTAAAAACAAACATCGGTCATTTGGACACCGCAGCTGGTATTGCGGGTCTGATCAAAACGGTGCTGTTGTTGCAAAAGAAGGAGATTCCGGCAACCCTACATTTTAACGAGCCGAATCCGCACATTAATTTCATCGAATCGCCTGTATATGTGAATACAGAGCTGGTTCCATGGGAGACGGAGGCAGGAGTACCACGGCGGGCGGGGGTCAGTGCTTTTGGTCTGGCAGGGACCAACTGCCATGTCATATTAGAAGAATATGAGCAGGATGAGTGGAGCCGGTCCGCCAGTGTAGAAGACGTGCCGTACGTATTTACGTTGTCTGCGAAGAGCAAAGCTTCCTTCAATGCTTTGGTTGACCGTTACCGTACATTTTTGGACCGTACAACTCATACACTGCCAGATATTTGTTTCACAAGCAATCAGGGACGCGGGCACTATGCTTATCGGCTTGCAATTGTAGCTACAAGCCTTGATGAGCTTAGGGAAGGGATAGAGCGTTTTGCAAACGCAGATGAAGCTGTGCGTCCAGCTTTGGCGGGAGAGAGGATTTATTATACCCGTCTGACAACCCGTGAAGAGAAAAGCTTTAAGGTGCAGCCCGACACCAGTCTGGAGAAGGTTGTAGATGAATATATGCAAGGTAGCGAGATCAATTGGGCTGCCCTGCATGATTTGGAGCAAAGGCGCCGTGTTCCTTTGCCTGTCTATCCATTTTTAGGAAAGCGGCATTGGGTGGAGTATATTCCCGAGCATGCGCTAGAGCACGAAGCGACTTCTCCAGCCATGAAATCTGAACCGGAGAAACAGGTGGATCATTGGTTTTATGAACTGAATTGGATAGCCAATCCTCTCACGGATTCTACCCTCCCAGAGCGGCCTTCTGCCGGGAAATCTTGGCTTATTCTGGCGGATGAAGAAGGGGTCGCTGATTCACTTGGTGAGTTGATGAAGGCCCAAGGAGAAACGCCGATCATTGTAGAGGCTGCATCTGCTTTTTCGGCCGTAGATCCGGGACATTATCGGATTCGTCCCGGCTTTGCGGAGGATTATGCCAAACTGCTTGCAGCCGTGGCAGAGACCGAAACGCAAGGAGGAGCAGAGCTTACCGGAATCGTGCATCTGTGGACATGTACCGAAATTCGCAGTCGCATGCGACAACTCGATGACTTGAATGAAAGTCAGGAGCAAGGAGCTTTAAGTCTTTTTTATTTAATGAAGGCAGTGCAAGCAAGTTCGATTCATCGCTCGTTAGAAATCAAAGTCGTCTCGAACTACGCACAGCTGGTCGTAGCGGAGGATACATATGTGTTCCCGGAAAAAGCGCCTCTGTGGGGATTGATGAAGGTCGTTTCACAGGAATATAGCCAGCACCGTTGTAGCTGTATGGATGTAGAAACGATCGGACGGGAGAATTCCGACATCGCTCGGGAAATCATGTTGGAATTGAATCGGGATGAAGCAGATCAAGGTTCAGCATGGCGTGGCGGTCAGCGGTATACACAACAGCTGGAACGGATGCGGCTTGCAGCCCTTCCACGTCGCAAAATTACGCTACGCGAGGGCGGTGTCTATTTGATAGCCGGGGGAGCCGGCTCGGTAGGATTAGAAACTTGCCGCTATTTTGCCCGCCAGGCCAATGTAAAGCTAGTGCTGGTCAACCGGACAGAGCTTCCAGACCGGGGAACTTGGCAGGAACGAGCTACGGGACCGGATACTTCTGCGATTGCGAAGAAAATCCGCCGACTGTTGGAGATTGAAAGCCTTGGCTCCGAAGTTAGCTACTACGCAGCAGATATCACGAACCTGGCTTCCATGAAGAAGGTCGTTGAGGATATACAAGCACGTTACGGTCCAATTCATGGGGTTATTAATGCCGCGATGCATTTGGAGGAAATTCGTCTGGAGCAGATGGATACCGCCGCATTTCAGCGAACCATGGAAGCCAAGGTGACCGGAACATGGGTGTTGAACGAGGTGACCAAGGAGCAGACGCTGGACTTTTACATTCTGTTCTCGTCAGTGGCTTCGCAACTGGGAGGCACAGGTTTGGGCAGCTATGCTGCTGCGAATGCATTTCTGGATCAGTATGCCCACTATCAGAGCCGTCGCGGCATGGAAGTGATGGCGATCAACTGGTCGGATCTGGAGATGGGGGATACACCGAACGAACTGATGGATCAACGGATGTTATCTCAGCCGATTTCGTCCGAGGACTATGGAAAGCTGCTTGATCGGCTTTTGCAATATAAGCTGACCCAAGCGGTCATCGCCAACATTCACAGCCAGAAGCTGGCTCAAGTGCTGACGCTGCTCAAGATTCACTTTTCCCCAGACTTAACAAAGGAAATTACAGAGCAAGCACAGGGACATAACGAGCAAGAGTCAGAAGTCTACAGCCATCTGCTGGAGTCCTATCAGGAGCTGAAGCAGTTTATTACTTCAAATGAGGCTCTGAACGATATGATTCAGCGAAATGTGAAGCTGGGTGCTAAATTTGTTTCTTTTGAGGAAGAGCTATTTCATACGCTACAGCCCAAGTCACAGCTTGCGAACACTGGAGTGCATATGCGGCCTCACATCCAAGTGACCTTGATCGGTCGTGACGGAGAGGTCTATTCGGAAACGGAACGGCAGCTAGGTCAGATTTGGGGCGAGGTGCTAGGACATGAGGAAATTAGCATACACCAGGACTTTTTTGAAAATGGAGATTCCCTGATGCTGATGAGTGTCATTGCTAAAATCAAAGACCAGCTGGCCATAGATGTGCCGATTCAGGTCTTTTTTCAGGAGCCGACAGTGGCCGGGCTGGGAACTTGGATCGATGAATCCAATCGCAGCGGTTCTGAAGAGGAAGATATCATTCCGATATTACCACGTCATTTTGCTGAGGCTGAACAATAAAGCGGCTTTGTGTTGGGCTAACAGGTGAGGAGTGAAAGGAACATGTTATTCTGCGGACTGAAATTAACGCATGATGGTAGTGTAGCCTTGATTGAGGATAACAAGCTTATTTTCAGCTATGAAGTTGAAAAATTCAATAACAACAAACGCTACAGCGAAATTCCTGATTTAGATTTTGTTGAAGAAGCACTTAACCTGCATGGCTATACCTCGGCAGATGTGGATCGGTTTGTTATTGACGGCTGGGCCGGATTGAAGGAAAGCAGGGTGGATACGCGTTCTCATGGGCAGGAGCTGTCCCTTTCGGTTGCGCCTTACCGCGAAGTATCGCTTTCAGCGGACGCACTCCAAGCCTATTCGGGCAGTGGACTTGTTATTGGAGAGAAATCCTTCGATTATACCAGCTATATGCATGCAACCACACATATCGCCAGCACCTATTGTGCGAGCCCTTATGCGGTGAACAAGGAGCCGTCTTACGCGCTTGTATACGATGGAGGTATGTACCCGCGTTTTTATTACTTTGATCCAGCGAACGAAAGATTAGAAAACCTGGGCCCTCTCTTCATGTACATCGGCAACATTTATTCACTGTTTTCGCTGCACTTTGAGCCTTTCCTTCGCGGAGGACAAGGACCACGTGTGGATGATCTTTCGGTAGCGGGCAAGGTTATGGCCTATATAGCCAAGGGGCGGGTACGTTCAGAGCTGCTCGAACAGTTTGAGTTGACGTATGCGCGGCATTTTTCACCCTCCATGGAGTTTAACTGGACCTTTTCCCAGGAAATCAAGCGATATGTAGATGAGCATCATATTCCGCATGCAGACGCTTTGGCGTCTTTCCATCAGTATTTGGAGCAGCTTCTTGTAACCTCGCTGGAGGCGAGTGTGACCAAGCATGGGCGCAAAACAAAGAACTTTTGCTTTATAGGAGGCTGTTCTCTGAATATTAAATGGAACAGTGCGATTCGAGAAAGCGGGTTATTTGATGATGTGTTTGTTTCTCCATTTACGAATGACACAGGCTCGGCCATTGGTGCTGCTTGTTGTGAGATGATTCATCAGACAGGTCATCCCCATTTGAATTGGTCTGTATACAGCGGGCCGATGGTCATCCAAAATGATCCAGCGGAAGGCTGGGAATCACGTGCTTGTACGGTGTCACAGCTCGCAGAGCTGCTGCATACGACAGATGAGGCGGTTGTCGTGCTGAATGATCGGGCGGAACTGGGACCACGTGCGCTGGGGAATCGCAGTATACTGGCAGCTGCCGTTCGACCGGATATGAAAGACCGCCTGAATGCCATTAAGCAACGGGAGGACTATCGTCCGGTCTCACCAATCTGTATAGAGGAGCATGCGCCTGCTATTTTTTCGCCAGGAACCCGCGATCCGTATATGCTGTTTGACCATATGCTACGTGACGAATGGGTGGAACGCATTCCGGCAATCCGTCATCTGGATGGCACAGCACGCTTGCAAACAGTAAGTCGGGAGGACAATCCGCTAATTTATGATTTGCTGCATGCGTACGAGAAATTAAGCGGCATTCCAGTTCTGTGCAATACCAGTGCCAATCTGCTTGGCAGCGGTTTTTTCCCGGATGTGCGTTCTGCAACCGAGTGGAACGGAACCCGATATGTCTGGTGCAATGAAACGTTATACGAAAAGCAGTAGCCTATCCTCGAATAATGTACAAGATGGAGGTTTAGACATGGGAGAGAAGCAGACCTATGATCTGTCTCATGGGCAGAAGCGGTTCTGGGTTCAGTCCCAACTGGACGCTCAGAGCAGCGCCTTTAACCAATCGGTAGCCGTTCGGATCAGACAAGCCGTGAATACCGCGTATTTACAGCAGGCCCTCCATATCATCGTTGAAAGGCATTTTATCCTTCGTACAGTGATTACAGTGGTCGAGGGTGTGCCGAAGCAAGTGGTGCTGGAGCAAATGACCTTAAACGTGCCTGTCTCGGATGTGTCGGACAGAGGGGAAGAAACAGCGTGGGCAGAGGTGCAAAAAGAAATACAGACCATGATGGATCAGCCTTTTGATCTGGAGCAAAGCCCGTTATGGCGGGCACAGATCTATAAACTGGCGGAAGATGACTATATTTTTCATATTTGTATGCATCACATGATTGAAGACGGTTGGTCTATGGATCTGTTTTTCCAGGAACTATTCCATATTTATCAGGCGTTGGAGCAAGGAACAAGCCTCCGTTTGCCAGATTTGCCAATTCAGTATATTGATTATGCACACTGGCAAAATCAGCAGGTGCTTACCGGAAAATTAAACTCACAGGAGCAATACTGGAAATCCCGATTGAATGGCGAATTACCAAGTCTTCAATTACCACTGGATTTCCCGCGTCCAACCGTCCGGAATGCTCCGGCAGCAGTAGAAAAGGTCACTCTGGATACGGAATTATGCGCGGGCTTGGAGCAGTTGAATCGTAGGTACGGAACCACCATGTTTATGTCGATCGTGGCCAGTCTGAATGTGTTATTGGCTCGACTAACTCAGCAGGAGGACATTATTATCGGTACTCCTGTGGCGGGGCGGAATCAAAAGCAGGTGCGCAATCTGATCGGTTTTTTTGTAAACACGCTTGTGCTTCGGAATCGACTTTCACGTGACATTTCTTTTTCCCAATTGTTACAGCAAGTTAAAGATGAATGCGCAGGAGCATATGCCCATCAGGACTATCCTTTTGATCAGCTATTGCAGGTATTGAACCGTCCGCGTCGCTTGAATCGTGCTCCGCTGTTTGACGTTCTGATTAATTTTGCAGCTGGGTCTAAAAGTGAAGAGAACTTCGGGGGAATCCCGATGGAGCGAATCAAGCTAGGGAATGGTGCGGAAGCGAATGAATTTGACTGGACTGTGATTGTCGAGTCGGTGAACGACGAAATGGTCATCTCACTCAGCTATGGAACGGATCTATTTACACCTTCAACGATGCGCAGGATTGGAGCATACTTCCGTAATATTATTGCAGGTGCCATTCAGGAGCCGGAGCAGCCCGTTTGGAAAATGGACTATATCGGGGTAGAGGAACGGACCGAAATGAACCGCATTAATGATACGCAGAAGACATATCCGGCTGGAGTCACGATTACATCCTGTATCCAGGAGCAGGTTGCCCGTGCCCCTTATGCAGTTAGTGTCGTGGACGGTAGCAAAGCGGTGACCTATGAGGAAGTGCACCTTCGTTCCAACCAATTGGGCCAATTGTTTAGCCGTTATGGAGTTCGTCCCAACTCGCTGGTTGCCATAATGGGAGATCGGGATGTACCATTGCTCACCGCTATTTTGGGGATTATGAAGGCAGGCGGGGCCTATGTGCCCATTGATCCCGATTATCCGCAATCACGAATAGAGTATATGCTCAACGACAGCTCGTGCCGCGTGCTTGTTACGGATACACGCTATTTCGGGCGGATGTTAAACCATTTGCCTGCCAGCATTGAAACCGTCATTTGTCTGGATGAAACGGTATGGGGAGAATCGGAGTGGATCGTTAGGCTGCGTGAGGTGCGAGGACATGAAGCTTCATTTATTCCTGTTAAGGTGCAAGACATCCCCGTTCATGATCTAGGTTTGGGAAACATTCCAGGCGAGGATGATCTCGCTTATATCATGTACACATCCGGCTCGACGGGACAGCCCAAAGGGGTGATGATGACCCATAAGGCTGTGCTGAATACATTATTTTGGCTGCAGGATACCTTTGCGCTGGGTGCAGACGATGTCATTGCGCAGAAGACGTCTACCAGCTTCACAGACTCGGTGTGGGAATGGTTCTGGCCGCTGATGGTGGGAGCCAAATTAACCATTGTACCCACCGATATCGTCAAGGACCCTGCACAGCTATATCCATTTATGAAGCGGGAAAAGGTAACAGTCACTCAATTTGTTCCCGCGCTTATGAGTGTTTTCTTAAGTGCTGTACGCAGTGCGGGAGAAGCTCATCCATTGCCCAATTTAAAGTGGATTTTTAACGGGGGCGAAGCGCTTCCAGTGAACGTCGTGCAGGAATGGTATTCCCTTTTTCGTACAGCTAAAATCGCCAATCTGTACGGCATGACGGAATCGGCTATCTATGCGACCCAGCATATCATTCAGCGCAAGCCAGATGAAGGTACATTACGTATTCCGTTGGGATTTCCGATTACGAATACTCGTGTGTATGTGCTGGATCAGGACGGACAGCTTGCTGGGTACCATGTTCAGGGCGAGATTTGTATCGGCGGGACAGGACTCGCGAGCGGATATTGGGGCAAGCCGGATTTGACAGCCAGGGCTTTCACTACGCATCCGTTGACTGGAGAACGGCTCTATCGGACAGGAGACTTGGGCTGTCAGACGCCGGACGGACAATTCCAGTATTTTGGGCGTAAGGACGATCAGGTTCAGGTACGTGGGTTTCGCGTCGAAATGAAAGAGGTTGAGCAGGCGCTGGTCAGACTTCCATGTATTCGCGAGGCAGTGGTAATTGCACATATCGAGGAAACGGGATTAACCGGGTTGATCGGCTATTACACATTGCAGTCGCCCGAAATAACGGCAGAACAGGTGCGCGAATATCTAAAGGAACGGCTTCCGGACTATATGGTTCCCGGTCTGTTGGTCCCGCTCGAAGCTATGCCTTTGACCCCTCACGGTAAAATCGACCGTAAGCATATGCCAGAGCCTGAGGGAAGAAGTCTCGCAGGAACAGAATATGTACCCCCAAGGGACGATATGGAGCAAGAATTGTCCGCTATTTGGGGAGAAATTTTGGACATAGCACAAGTGGGTGTGCAGGACCCCTTTTTTGCATTGGGTGGACATTCGCTCAAGATGGCAAAAATGATTTACCGGATTCAGGAGCGCTTGCAAGTGAATGTGACGTTCAAAGAACTTTTTGACCATCAAACGATTCGTGAACTGGCAGATTTACTTCGTCAGAAGACCTCTGTTCATGCGGCTTCTATCGAACCGTTGCCTGATCAGGAATATTACCCCGTTTCTGCCGCTCAAAGACGATTATATGTACTGCATCAGCTGGAAGGAGAAAGCTTGAGTAATCACGTGTTCACTGCCTGGCAATTGGAGGGAGTGATCCAGCGAGAGCAGCTTGAGCGTATTTTTCATACATTATTACTCCGCCATGAGGTGTTTCGGACGGGGTTTACCTTGCTGGAGGGTGAGGTAGTACAACGGATTCACACAGACGTGGCTTGGAAAATGGAATATACCGAAGGGGCGGCGGCTGATATGCCGCGAATTCAGCAATCGTTTTTACGTCCGTTTGATTTGCAACAGCCCCCGCTTTTACGAGTAATGCTCGTTCGACTAGCGGGGCAGAGCCACGTGCTGCTGCTGGATGTACATCATATTATTTTTGATGGTATATCTGCGACAGTGCTTATTGATGAGTTTATCTCCCTAATGGAAGGAAGCCATCTGGAGATACCGCGCATTCAGTATAAAGATTTTACTGCATGGCAGCATACACAGCTCAGCGGGGAACATCTGAAAGAACAGGAAGCATACTGGGTGGGATTGTTCGATGAGCAGCACACTGGACAGGAAGTCCCACTTCTGAATCTGCCAGGAGATTATCCAAGACCAAGGCAACGGAGCTTTGCCGGAGGCTCGTTGGAATTTAGCCTTCCTTCAGCAAGTGCAACAAGCTTGCGAGAGCTGGCCATGGAGAGTGGCGCCACGTTATTTATGGTTTTGCTTGCAGCATACAATGTATTTTTGTCCCGCTACAGTGGACAGGAGGACATCGTGGTGGGTACGCCAGTAGCCGGGAGATCACATGTCCAGCTGGAACGGATGCTCGGTATGTTTGTGAATACACTTGCGTTACGAAATGCTCCCGTACAGGAAAAGACCTTCCGGCAGTTTTTGAACGAGGTTAAAGACAATGCATTGAACGCGTTTGAACATCAGGACTACCCCTTTGATATGCTTGTCAATCGCTTGCATCTTCAGCGGGATTTAAGCCGAAATCCGCTGTTTGACACCATGTTTCGGCTGCAAAACTTTATGGATGTCAGCAGGGAGGTACCAGGGCTACAAGTAAAGCCTTATCCGCTGGAAAGCTCTTTTGCTTCATTTGACTTGATGCTGACCGTTGTGGAGCCGATCGCCCAGAACGAAGGCAATGATGGACAGGCTGGTCTGCATTGTACCTTTGAATACAGCTCGGAACTGTTCAGCGAGCAGACTGTTCGCCAGATGGCGCAGCATTTCATTGAATTGGCGGCTCAACTGGCTTCACAGCCAGACCGTCCTCTATATGCTGCCAGCCTGCTGACTTCTGCGGAGCAATCGCATATTCTTGTCGCTCGCAATGCGACTGAGTTTGCGCTTCCGGCTGACAAGCTGATGCATCATCTGTTTGAAGAGCAGGCTGCACGGATACCGGATGCCATAGCGGTAGAATGTGGGGACCGCCGTATAACCTATGGTGAGCTCGATATGCTGTCCAATCAGATGGCGAGAACCTTGCGTAGCAAAGGAGCGGGCGTGAATACGGTGGTTGCCTTGCTGCTAGAACGATCAGTAGATTTGCTGATAGGGATGCTCGGGATCTTAAAGGCAGGAGCCGCCTATTTGCCGATCGACCCCGATTATCCTGCGGCCCGCATTGCCTACATGCTGGAAGAGAGCGGAGCGAAATGGCTTATAAGTCGGGACACGTTACTGAAAGGACTTGATTTTAGAGGCGAAGTCATTTCATTGAATGATGAGAATATATATCGACAGGATGGAAAAAGGCTGGAGATTACACAACCGGGGCCCAATGACTTGGCGTATATGATTTTCACCTCAGGCTCGACTGGAAACCCGAAAGGCGTGATGATCCGTCAGGAAGCTGTCGTTAACTTGATCTATGGGATTACCGAGCGTATTCCGTTTGCTGAAGGGCAGACCTTCTTTTCGGTAACGACAGCCGCGTTTGATATTTTTGTATTGGAAACGTTGCTGCCTTTGGCAAAAGGGCTAAGGGTAGTGTTATCTACAGCAGAAGAGCAGGCTAATGCTGAACTGCTCCTGGAAGCTATTCGCCGAACAGGTCCGCATTTGCTGCAAATGACGCCTTCGCGGCTCCAGCTTTTGCTTATGCACCCGGCAGCCCAAGAGGGTCTGCACACATTGCAGATCATGATGGTGGGAGGCGAGGCTTTACCACAGTCGCTGCTACGTCAGACACAGGATATGACGACTGCACGCATATTTAACATGTACGGCCCAACTGAAACTACAGTCTGGTCAACTGTGCAGGAGCTTACCCAGCAGGAGCGAGTGACCGTGGGTACGCCGATAACGAACACACAAGTATATATCCTGGATGGTCAGCTTCAGCCTGTACCTGATCTTGTAGCGGGTGATCTTTGGATTGGGGGCAAAGGGCTGTCAGCCGGTTATGACAAGCGCCCTGAACTGACAGCGGAGAAGTTCAAAGCTAATCCGTTCCGATTCGGTGAGCGAATGTTTAAGACTGGAGATCTGGCGCGGTGGCTGCACCATGGCGAGCTTGAAGTATTGGGCCGCATGGATGACCAGGTCAAAGTCCGTGGTTACCGGGTAGAGCTAGGGGAAATTGAACAAGCGCTGCTGGCTCATCCCAGCATTCGGGAAGCTATAGTCATTCAGGACAAATCGGATGAACAGGGGAGCAGTCCTCTTAGTGCCTATTGGATAGGTGAACAGACTTTATCGGTGAGTGAGCTGCGTAATCATTTGCTTGCCCGACTGCCGGAATATATGATTCCGTCGCATTTTATTATGTTGTCGGAGATGCCTTTAACGCCGAATGGAAAAATAAACCGTCGAATGCTGCCTAAGCCGGATCATAACCGCCCTCTTCTCGAAGTGGAATATGCGTCACCTGCTACAGAGGTGGAATTGCAGGTCAGCCGGATTTGGGAAGAAGTATTGCACAGAAGCGAACTTGGCATCCACGATAATTTCTTTGAGCTGGGGGGCAATTCGGTTTTGCTCATTCAAATGAATGTTCGTCTCCAGCAAATCTATCCAGGGAAAATCAATGTGGCGGACTGCTTCGCCTATCCGACGATTGCGAGACTTTCCGATTTTCTGGAACAACAGCAAAAAGAACAAGTATGGACAGATGCAGAACAAGAACGCTATGAGCGTCAGGAGCGCTACTGGCGTCGTTATTTGGTCGAACCGTTACCTTCTATTCTGTGGAATGAAGCGATGCGAGCAGATGGAGGAGCAGATGGTCAGGCTACGTTCACTTTTACCTTACCTGCTGACCTGCTGAGCGTGTTACAGAAAGCCGCTTGGCGTCAGGATTTTGCCCTATCAGACTTGCTACTGGCCGTTTATACGTATGTATTGTCACAAATGACAGGCCAGTCTGAGCTTATAGTGCTTATCGGGGAAGGACACCCATATCCCAATAAAAAACCATCAATGCAACGTGAACCTTCTGTTTACACGGCTGTACAGCCTACCGGGGAGAGCTTGTATCCACTGCGTGTACGATTGATGGAAAATGATGATTTTAGCGTCCTGTGCAAAGAGGTTGCGAGTCATCGCCAAAAAGCGAAAGAGACAGACCTTTACCCGATCCCCGTCATGTTGCCGAATGGGGCAGGAAACGCCGATCCATCTGCTTTTCATCCTTGTGTGTTTTTGAATCACACGCCATCGGGACATGAAGTGACCCGACAATTGGACTGGGTGATTTATATGGATGTGCGTGCAGAGCAGGTACGGTTCCTGTGCGAATATCAAGCTGGAAAACTAAACAAGACTTGGGCGGAACAATTGATGAAGGCCTATGTCCACGTCCTGCACAAGATTGCTGACCTACTATAAGGAGGATGGAACGATGAAAAAATTAGGTTTTTTATTCCCGGGACAAGGCTCCCAATATG
Organism: Paenibacillus sp. ALE2; assembly: GCF_054113385.1. Lineage (NCBI taxonomy): Bacteria > Bacillati > Bacillota > Bacilli > Caryophanales > Paenibacillaceae > Paenibacillus > Paenibacillus sp. ALE2. Next base: position 205,766 of record NZ_CM134213.1, on the reverse strand, counting down.
TAGGCATGGGTCAAAGCTTATACGATGAATATTCAGTAGCGAGAGAGACCTTTGAAGAGGCCGAAGAAGCACTGGGGTTTGATCTGAAGTCCCTATGTTTCACAGGTTCCATGGATGAGTTGACTCAGACCGCTAATGCGCAGCCCGCCATTTTGACCGTGAGCATTGCTGCTTATCGTGTACTGATGCAGGAATTGAAGCTTGCGCCATCCCTGGTAGCGGGTCACAGTCTGGGAGAATTTTCGGCATTGGTGAGTACAGGGGCGCTTGCTTTTTCGGATGCGGTGAAAATAGTACGTCAGCGAGGTATTCTGATGCAGGAAGCCGTCGCTCCCGGTGCAGGAGCGATGCTGGCGGTAGTCGGGAGTCATGAGCGTGAGGTGGAGGAGGTGTGCCAACAAGCCTCTTCAGGTGGTGTGTCGGTCGGCATTGCAAATTATAATTCCTCCGAGCAGCTTGTTATTTCGGGCCATACTCCGGCGCTGGAAAAGGCCGAAGAGGAATTAAACCGAAGAGGAATCAAAACGATTCGTCTCAAGGTGGGCTTTCCGTTCCATACGAATTTAATGCGGAGCGCTGCGGGCAAGTTTCGGGATGAGCTGGAGAGATATGATTATGGCCGTTTTCAATGGCCTGTGCTCTCTAATGTTACAGCGACACCCTATACGGATCGTCGTTATATCATATCTAACCTAACGTCGCAGATGGCCCAGCCTGTGCAATGGTATAAAAGCGTTCAATACATGTTGAATCAGGGCGTGAATCATTTTATAGAAATCGGTCCCAAAACTGTGCTGAGAAATTTAATGACAGGTATCACTTCCACAGCTCAATCCTTTGCCTTTGAGCATCCCTCCGGTCTGGAGTTGCTAAGGAATGCTGATATGGAGTACAAGCCGGATGGGTTGGGGCTTGTGACCTCCTGCATTGCGATTGCTGTTTCAACCCAAAATCGGAACTGGAACAATGATGAATATGAGCAGGGTGTAGTTGTTCCATATAAAGAATTGCAAAACATGCGCGAACAATTGATCGCGACCGGGACCGAGCCGACGATTGAACAAATGCAGCAAGCTCTGGACAAGCTAAAGTCCATTTTTGAAACTAAATTAACGCCTGCGGAACAACGGGCTGAGCGGTTTGAGCAAATTTTCAGCAATACGCATACACGCGAATTATTTCCCGCGTTTCAGGTCAGCTAATTGCAGCGAACATGAGGAACGGAAGGGGGTACGATGATGACCAAAACAGGATTCAATCTGGCGGCTCTTCAATTTAGTGAACAAGATTTTCTGGATGCAGGTCCGATCGCGGTCAATGAGCTGCGAGATTCGGATATTGCAGTCATCGGAATGAGCTGCAAAATTGCCGAAAGTGAAAATGTAGCTCAGTTTTGGGAGCTTCTACGGGCGGGGCAGGACGCTATACGTCCTTTTCCTGCCAGTCGCAAAAAGGAGCTGGAGAGTCTCTTCCAAGTCGGACTGTTGAATGAACAAACGGCACTAAATGAAGGTGGGTTTTTGGATGAGATCGACAAGTTTGATTATCCCTTTTTTCAACTTTCTCCAGCAGAAGCACGGTTAATGGACCCGAACCAGCGGTTATTTTTGGAGTCTGCTTGGACTGCGATCGAAGATGCGGGATACGGGGGCAACAAGCTCTCTGGTAGCCGGACGGGAGTCTATGTGGGCTACAGTAGTGATTTTGGCGAGGAGTACAAGCGTTTTGTAGCAGAAATGGCGCCTTCCTTAGCTTCCTCAGCGATTCCAGGCAATATCCATTCTATGATTGCCAGTCGAATCGCCTATCTATTGGACTTAAAAGGACCCAGTCTGTTGGTGGATACAGCGTGTTCTTCTTCTCTGGTAGCTATTCACCTAGCCTGTCGGGATTTGCGGCACGGGGATTGCGATACGGCGATTGCTGGGGGAGTAAAAGTTACACTCGTGCCCGTAAAAGAGGGGAAGGGCGGGGGGCTGGGGGTAGGCTCCTCGGATGACCGGACGAGAACATTCGATAGCATTTCGGATGGCACAGGCGGGGGAGAAGGTGTAGCTGCTGTTCTGCTCAAGCCCTTGAAGCGGGCCATTCAGGATCACGATCATATTTATGCTGTCATTAAAGGAAGTGCTGTGAACAATGACGGGACTTCCGCCGGGATTACGGCGCCCAATTCGCTGGCCGGAGAGGATGTCATTGTACGGGCCTGGAAGGATGCTGGGATTGACCCGGATACCATTACATATATCGAAGCTCACGGGACAGGCACCAAGCTGGGTGATCCAGTAGAGATTGATGGTATACGGAGAGCCTTTCGACAGTATACCGACCGGAAGCAATTTTGTGCCATAGGCTCAGTCAAAACTAATGTGGGTCACTTGGATAACAGTGCGGGAATCACGGGCTTTTTGAAAGCAGTACTTGCTTTGAAGCATACAGAAATCCCGGCGAGCCTGCACTTCACTTGCCCGAACCCGAACATCAACTTTATTGATTCACCTGTATATGTGAACGATAATCTGCAACCTTGGCCTAAGGAGAATTTTCCGCGACGCTGCGGAGTAAGCTCCTTCGGTCTAAGCGGTACGAACTGCCATGTCGTTCTGGAGGAAGCCCCGGCTTGGGCTGACATGCAGGACGGTGGTCAGTTGGGACAGGGAACCGCAGAGACGATTCAGCTTTTTACGTTGTCCGCCAAAAATGAAACCGTGCTTGCAGCCTATGTGAAGCAATATCAGAAATATGTCACAGAACCCCAAGCCTATCCGTTACGCGATCTTTGTTACACCGCCAATACGGGACGGGGGCACCATAGCTATCGTTTGGCGATTTTGTGCCAAGACTGGGCTGATCTGGGGGCAAAACTGGATCAGATTCAGACCTCTGCCTTCGGCTTCAGCGGACAAGCACAACAAGGAGAGCTTATACCGGGCGTATATTTTGGGCGTCATAAGGTGGTATCTGCCCAAAAGGAAAAAGAAGCGGGTGAGCTTACGCTAGAGGAAGCCAGAAATCTGACAGCTTCAGCCCAAGAGAAACTGACCCAGTCCCCAATCGAATTTTACACCCTGAATTCTCTGTGCCGTATGTATGTTGAGGGGGCAGATGTGGAATGGGAGAGGTTATATGAAGGCAAAGCTTGCCACAGACGCAGCATTCCCACCTATCCTTTTGAACCTAAGCGATGCTGGGTGGAAGTAGAGGAAAAAGCTATAGCCTCGCAAGCTTCCCAAGTTCGTAAATTCACAGAGTTGGAAAAAATGCACCCGCTTTTGGATCGTTGTTTGGCAGAAACCGAGGGACAGGATATTTATCTGACACGCTTCTCTGTGGGGAGTCATTGGGTACTAAGCGAGCACAAGATAATGGAAAGCTGTATTGTACCGGGAACCACTTATCTGGAAATGGTTAGATCAGGGCTGGAAAAATACAAGCGTCCAGGCAAGGTGCTGGAACTGTATGACGTTCAGTTTATTTCTCCGCTCATTTTGGAAGTAGAGGAAGAAAGAGAAGTACACACCATTTTGCAGCAGGAAGGTGAGACGTTTTCGTTTAAGGTGATAAGCCGAACGGGACTCTCAACTCAGCCGTGGGAACAGAATTGGGTAAGACATGCACAGGGGCGGGCGATGTTTGTACAGGCTAGCCACCCTGTTATGAATCTGGACGATATTCGGACTGAATGTAACGACCAGGAAGTAGTAGTGGGCGAAAATCACGCTGAAGCAGCCGCTGCCTTTTCATTCGGACCGCGATGGGAGACATTGCGTACGATTGCAATTGGAACAGACCAAGTGCTGGCTAGACTGGAGCTGCCCGCAGCCTATCATATGGACTTGAGACAATACGTGCTCCATCCGGCTTTGTTGGATGTGGCAGTCGGGGTAGCAAGCCAGAGCTTGGGAAATGGTCTGTTCTTGCCATTTTCATATCAAAAGCTGCGTATTTACGACTCACTCCCACAGCATTTTTACAGCTATCTGCGTAAAAAAAGCAAGGTTAGAGAAAGTGGAGAAATTTTAACGGTAGATGTGCTCATTCTGGATGCTGAAGGTCAGGTACTGGTGGAAATTGAAGACTATGCTGTCAAACGAGTGCACGAGGCGGATTTCAAACGAAATCGGTACACAGAACATCATAAATATCATCAGCTTGTATGGAAAAAGAAAGAAGAAGCACACGCCAGGCAAGAAGCAGATACAGTAACCCGGACCACAAATGATTCGGTATTCCCCACGCCGCTGGAAACGATTTTATTATTCACAGATAACCGTTCAATCGGTGTAACGCTGCGTGGACAGTTGGCCCAAGAAGGGTATGATGTGGTCGAAGTAAAGCGGGGAGCCAGCTTTGCTAAACTGTCAGACCATGCTTACTTTTCTAATGGTACCGAGGAAGATCATATACACCTGTTGACAGAGGTGCGATGCCGGAACGCTAAGAAACTGATATATCTCTGGAGCGGGCAGTCTATGGTTCAGCTATTTCATCTGGCCAAGGCAATCACACAGACCAAGCCTGCTGTTCAGGAACTGACAGTGATCGCTGAGCAGGCTTATCAAGTGAACGGATTGGAAAATGAATTAAAGCCGGAACATGCGGGCTTGTTTGGACTGGCCCGGGTCATCGGTCAGGAATATCCCGATTTGACTTGCCGTTGTCTTGATATAGATACGAACACCCGGATTTCCGACATCACTCACTCCTTATGGCACGGAAATGATGATACATTTCTGACCGCTTGGCGTAACGGAGAACGTTATGTAGAGCAAATTGAGCCCGTGGATTTGATGGAAAGTAAGGCTGACCCGATTACGATCAGACCACAGGGAGTCTATGTTATTACTGGTGGTACTGGCGGGCTGGGGTTGGCAGTCGGCCAATGGCTTGCTACGAAAGGGAAGGTCACGCTGGGATTACTGGGTCGCACACCATTGCCACCCAAAGAGCAATGGGAAACCATTGCATACGCAGATTCGAACATCAGTCCAAGCTTTAGACAGAGTTCAAAGCTGAATATGGATACAAGAATGCTGAATACGATTACCGCCTTGCTGGAATTGGAGCGGCAGGGAGCTCAGGTAGAATATTATGCTGTCGATGTAGCTGACGAGGCGGCTATGAAGCAAGCCATGAATGAATTTCGCCACAAGTATGGGGCTATTCACGGCATCATCCATGCTGCGGGTGTGGCAGGAGACGGTTATATGGCGCTCAAGAGTCAGGACCGCTTCAACGAGGTATTGGCTCCCAAGATAACAGGCACACATGTGCTTGACCGAATTACAGCTTCGGATACACTGGACTTTTTTATTCTTTTTTCATCCGTCACTTCGCTGACGGGTGGACCAGGACAAAGCGACTATACGGCGGCCAATGCTTATCTGGATGCCTTTGCCGAGTGGCGGAATCAATCCGGCCATCGCACACTTTCCATCAACTGGGCTCCTTGGCAGGAAACCGGGATGGCTTTTGAGCACAAGGTTGATTTCCAGGAGAGCTTATTCCATGCTCTGTCCACACAAGAAGGACTGGCCGCTCTTGAACAATTATTGCTTCATCCCGTTTCGCGTGTCATTGTGGGTGGCTTGCACTATGCTCAGGTGGCCGCGCTCGATTCTACTGCCATTCCTTTCGGCTTATCTCATGAAATGCGCGCTATTTTGGAACGTCATCGTCGGCTTCTACATAATCATGTGGTCATGTCATCCGATGCTGTGCGTCGTCCTGTACAGCTTCATGGTCGAGGGACAGGAGAATACAGCTCATCGGAAAAGGTGATCGCGAGCATATGGGCGGATGTGCTGGGGCTTGATGAGCTGAACATCTATGACAGCTTTTATGAGCTGGGAGGAGACTCCCTGATTGCCAGTAAAATGGTGGGACAGATGAATCAGAGCTTGTCTACAAAAGTGGATATCAGCGATATTTTCAATTATATGACGGTCCACGAATTAGCCCTGTATACGGATGGAGAAGCGAAGCAGCCCCTTCTGGCAGAAACGGAGCTGCCTTCACCCCGATCAGCCGGCTCAAATCTGATTATTCGTCCGCCGCAACAACGCGAGGTGTATCCTGCTTCATCGACACAGCGTCGATTTTATATGATGCGTCAGATGGCAGGGCACAGTACTTTGAACAACCTATGCAGTGCGATGACCATCACGGGTGATCTGGATCATCATCGGTTGGAGGAAGCCATATATGCGGTGATTCGGCGTCACAGTTCTCTGCGCACCGCTTATGAACTGCGGGATAACGAACTGGTACAGATCGTGTATCCAGAGGTAGATTTTTCGCTGGAATATAGTGAAGGGGATGGGCGCGAGTTGGAGGCGTATGTGGACGAATTTATCCGTCCCTTTGATCTGAAATGCGCGCCGCTTTTAAAGGCAAAGCTGGTCCAGCTGGAGGAGAGTGTTCACCTCTTTCTGTGTGATGTTGACCATATTGCAGCCGATGGAGCCTCAATTGGTATTTTATTAAGTGAAATGATACAGGGCTATTCGGGATATGATCTATCGCAATTGCCTATGCAATATACCGATTTTATACTTTGGCAAAATCAGCGTCTGGACAGTGCCGAGATGAAAAAGCAGGAGGAATACTGGCTGGACGTATTTAAGGGAACGCTGCCTGTACTTGATTTGCCTACAGATGAGCCGCGGGCCGCGCAAATGAGCAATGCCGGGGATGTTTATACATTTGAGCTAAGCGAGGAACTAACAGCTTTGGCAAAAGAAACAGCGGTACAGCACGTGGTTACGCTTTTTATGCTTCTGTACGCTGTTTATAGTACATTATTGGCAAAATATGCGAATCAGGAAGATATCATCATTGGCACGCCAAGCGCAGGCCGTCAATCCGAAGAGACTCAGCACATGATTGGGCTGTTCATCAATACACTGGCCCTGCGGACTGTACCATCCGAAGATAAGCCGTTCTCGACCTATTTGCAGGAGGTTAAGAAACACGCGCTTGAAGCATATAAGCATGAGGATTATCCCTTTGAAATGCTGCTGAATCAGCTTGACGTGCCGCGAGACCGGAGCCGAAATCCGCTATTTGATGTTCAGTTTATTTCCCAGAACTTTAAGGGGGAACCGATGAGCATCGACGGGCTTTGCTTTACTCCGTTGGAAGCTAAAATGGAGGCTGTACAAGTTGATCTAACGGTCATATGGCTTGAAAATGAAGGCAGGCTGCGTTTTCACTTTGAATATGCGACCCAATTGTTCAAGGAAGAGACCATACGTCGACTTGCCACTTATTACGAAAATCTTTTACAAGAAGTCGTTGCGGATGCTACACGCCCGATTGGCCTCATTTCCATGAATCATGCGGAAGAAAAGCAGCGATCCCTGTACGAGTGGAATCAAACCCAGGTGGATTATCCGCAGGAAAAGCTGGTTCACCAGTGGTTTGAAGAACAGGCTGAACAGCACCCTGATCGGATTGCTGCCGTTTATGGGCAGCATTCACTGACATACAGACAATTGAATACTAGAGCGAATCAGCTAGCGCGGCACTTGCTTGCCTATCAGTTGGCACCAGACCAAGCTGTTGGTATTTTGGTCCCCCGTTCGCTGGATATGCTGACCAGCATGCTTGCTGTACTTAAAGCAGGAGCAGCCTATGTCCCTATGGACCCGGAACATCCGACGGAGCGGGTGGCCTACATGATGGAGGACAGTGGCGCAACTGTGCTCCTAACTTCTGTGGAAAGTGTCAGCATAACCTCACTTCGTTTTACAGGGGCTGTCGTTGATGTAAGTGATCCGGCCTTGTACAGCGGAGATGCGGATAATATAGCTTTGGCGGGCAAGGAGCTTCTGGCCTCTCACCATCTGGCGTATATTTTGTACACGTCGGGATCATCCGGTAAGCCCAAAGGTGTGATGGTAGAGCACAGAAATGTAACGAATTATATCACGGCTTTTCAGCATGAGTTCCACTTAACGGCTGAAGACGTGGTGCTCCAGCAGGCAGCCATTACCTTTGATGCATCCGTGGAGGAAATATACCCTACATTGGCAGCAGGGGGAACGCTGGCTATGGTTTCACGGGATGAACTGAAGGACATCCAATTGCTCAATCAATTCATTCGCCAGCAGCAAGTGACCGTGGTCAGTGCCTCGCCATTTATTTTGAATGAGCTGAATCAACTGCCTCCTTTCCCGCATATTCGCATTTATATTAGCGGTGGGGATGTGCTGAAAAGTGAATATGTTACCCGCTTGCTGCGCTCCGCAAAGGTCTACAATACGTACGGACCGACAGAAGCGACCGTCTGTGCGACCTATTATCGTGTGCCGGATACTCCAGATGTTCATCCGCTGCCTATCGGACGACCTGTTGCCAATGCTGCGGTATACATCATGAATCGCAATAGTACGGATGTTATGCCTATCGGGGTACCCGGTGAAATCTGTATCTCAGGCCGGGGGGTTACACGCGGCTACATGAACCGCCCCGAACTGACGGAGCAGCAGTTTGTAGCAAACCCATGGATACCAGGCGAGCGGATGTACAAAACGGGTGATCTGGGCAGATACCTCGAAGATGGGCAAATTCAATTTTTAGGAAGAAAAGATCAGCAGGTTAAAGTGCGGGGCTACCGTATCGAACCGGGCGAGATTGAAAAATCGTTGCTCCAGCACCCGCATATACAGGATGGGGTTGTGCTGGTGCAGGAAGTTCTACCAGGTATGCAAGAGCTATGCGCCTACATCGTGACGGATCAGGAGTTATCGGTGGCAGAACTGAAGACCCATCTGTCGGCAACCTTGCCTGATTATATGATTCCGTCTTACTTTGTTCGAGTCGATGCAATCCCGTTAACACATCATGGAAAAATCGATCGTCATGCTTTACCGCAGGTAAATGAAAGCATCAAGGTCGGCACGACCTATGTACAGCCAGCTACACCTCTGGAAGAGCGCCTGGTTGAGCTTTGGTCGGAAATCCTGCACCGGGAGCAGATTGGTACACAGGATGATTTTTTCCTGCTGGGTGGACAATCCTTGCTGGCAACCAAGCTGGTCTATCTTATTAATCAAGCATGGAATGTAAATCTGTCGCTGCGTGATTTCTTCCGGGCAGGTACGGTTCAAGGATTAGCGAAATGGATAGAAGAAATTCAATCAGGCCGTGAACATGGAGTATTAGTGGAACAAGACGGATTAATTAAGCCCTTTGATCTCCGGCAAAAGCCGTTGTTCCGCATTCAGGTTATTCATCAGCCCGCAAACCGTCATTTGCTGTTCATTGATATGCATCATATTATTACGGACGGTCTTTCTCAGGAGATTATCGTCGAGGAATTCGCCCGTTTATACGGTGGCATGAACTTGCCGGAATTGATGATCCAGTATAAAGACTACGCTGTGTGGCAACGTGAGTTTATGAACAGTACCGAATTCCGGCAGCAGGAGCAGTTTTGGCTAGAGCTTTTTCAAGGGGAAATTACAGAACTGCAATTGCCTACGGATTATTCACGCCCCGATGTGAGAAGAGGTGAAGGACGAGCCGTTCATTTTGAGCTGGATCAGGAATGGACGTGGAGATTAAAACGCTTTGCCCTGCAACAAAATGCCACAGTATTTATGGTTTTATTGGCGGTCTACAACCTATTGCTGGCCAAAGCCAGCGGGCAGGAAGATATTATCGTCGGTATTCCGGTATCCGGCAGAACCCATGCGAGTCTGAGTCCCCTGGTGGGTATGTTCGTCAATACGTTAGCCCTTCGCAACACGCCGAAGAAGGACATGACGGTGCAGGAATTTTTAATACAGGTCAAGGAACATTCTCTTCAGGCTTTTGAGCATCAGGACTATCCATTTGAGCAACTGGTTGAGAAGCTGAATTTGGCTGGCCGAACAAGCCGTAATCCGCTGTTCGATACCATGTTTGCAATATTGAACGAGTCTTCCCGTACCATCGTGGAATTACCTGGCCTGAAATTGACCCCATGTGATGAGGTGGAATATACAGGAGCACAATTTGATTTAACATTTACCGCAGCCATGACCGACCAGCATATCGAATGTATCCTTCAATACGATGTAGATCTCTTTACTGAGGAGACGGTTGAACGCTTGAGCCGGGAATATCTTCAAATTTTACGTTCGATCCTTATCAATCCACAGCAAAAGATTGGAGAGCTTCGAATAGAAGAGGTGGCTGTTAACCCGAATGAGCATTACCAAGAGAAAGAGCTTGAGCCCGCAGGTATCCATAAGGAAGAGGGCTGGACGAATGAGCTTGCGGTTGCACTTTCGGATTCGGTGAGTGAGGCAGAATGGAAGACGCTCGTCCACGATTTCAACCAGACAGAGATGGATATGGGATCTATAAAGCTATTGCATCAATACTTTGAGGATCAAGCAAGTCGTAACCCTGAACAGATCGCTCTTATTTCCGGTCAACAGCAGCAGATCAGCTACCAGGAAATGAATCGGCGGGCGAATCTGGTCGCACATACTTTACTAGACTCCGGCACCCAGCCAGAGCAAGTAGTAGCTATAGTTATGGAGCGCTCACCGGAAATGATTGTTGCTTTGTTAGGCGTGTTAAAAGCAGGGGCGGCATATCTTCCCATCCATCCAGCCGATCCGAAGGAACGGATTCGCTATATCCTGGCAGACGCTGGTGCCGAGTGGATTCTGACCCATCAGCGCTGCCATGACAACTGGATGGATGAAGAAATTCAGCGGGTCATCGACGTTGATTTATTGTGTCAGGATCAGCAAGAACGCGATAATCCAGAGCTTGCCATTCAGCCTGATCATCTGGCCTATGTCATCTTTACCTCCGGCTCAACCGGGCAGCCCAAGGGGGTAATGGTGGAACACCACGCCTTTAGTTCACGAGTGGTATGGCTAGCACAACAGCTTGAATTAAGTGAGCAGGACACAGTGCTGCAAAAAGCATCCTATACCTTTGATGGTTCCATCGTCGAACTGTTCAGCTGGTTTATGGGCGGAGGACGATTGGTATTACTGGAGGCTGGTGCAGAAACGGATACCCGTCAAATGCTGGATACCATTTACCTGCATCAGGTTACGGTGGCTTTCTTCATTCCTACTGTGCTGCAGATGTTTTTGTCAGAGCTTTCAGTCGAGGATACGCTTCAGGCAGCCACTTTGCGTTGGGTCATGTCAGGGGGCGAACCGTTAGGCCAGGAGCAAGTGCGAAACTTTAATCTAAAGTTCCCGGAGGCAAAATTACTAAATCTGTATGGACCTACGGAAGCCAGTGTGTTTGCAACAGCCTATACGTGTACATCTGTATCCCCGGAAGATCCGATTTCCATCGGACGACCCGTGGGCAATACTCGGGCCTATATCCTAAACCAGGAACTGGCATTGGTAGGTTTGGGACAGGTAGGAGAGCTTTGTCTGGGAGGGCGCCATCTGGCACGCGGGTATGTACATCTGGATGAACTTACGGCAGAGCGTTTTATTCCCAATCCTTTTGTACCGGGTGAGCGAATCTATCGTACAGGCGATCTTGCCCGTATGCTGCCTAGCGGCGAGATTGTTTACTTGGGACGGTCGGATCAAATGGTGAAAATCGGGGGCTACCGAATTGAGACGGGCGAGATTGAAACAGCTCTTTTGCAAAATCCGGCGATTCAACAGGCAGCTGTGCTGGATTGGATAGATGAGCAGGGCAACAAGTATTTGTGCGCTTATCTGGTTGTGCAAACCGACTGTACCGTTCGAGATTTAAGGGCATTTTTGCTGGAACGATTGCCGGAATATATGATCCCTTTACGTTTTATGAGGGTCGAGAACATGCCCCTTGGTTCAAGCGGAAAGCTGGACCGTAAGGCGTTAGATGCCTTGGGGATAGAGCTGCCTTCCGGCAAAGAGCTTACACCGCCACGTAACGAAATGGAACGGAGACTGGTCCTGTTGTGGGCGGACATTTTCAAAACAGGTGCAGTAGGTATAGATGATCATTTCTTTGAGTTCGGTGGAGACTCGTTGCTGGCTCACCAGTTTATTTTGCGTGTGCGTCAAACGTTGGCCATTGAGATGACTTTAAAAGATCTTTTTGCAGCTCCGACCATTCGACAACTTTCGGATCTCATAAGCTCCAGAAGAATTGAATACCATCACGAGGTTGAAGAGACGGTCTGTTCCTTGATTCCTGCCGCCGCTCCGAGTGCCTATTATCCAGCCTCATCTGCTCAAATGCGTCTTTTTATGATGCACGAGCTGAATCCAGAGGATCTGAGTTACAACCTACCAGGCGCTATTATGCTGGAAGGAGAGCTGGACATCGCCAAACTTCAAGAAGCCTTCCAAGCGCTTATTCAGCGTCATGAAGCTTTTAGGACAACATTTGATGTGATCAACGGTGAAATTATCCAGCAGATTCATGAATCTGTTCCATTAAATATTGAGTTTTTTAAAACAGAGGAAACGGAGATTAGCAACATACTACGGGGCGCTGGAAAGCTAATAAAGGAAGTCGTCCCTGTTCAGCAGCATGCACTGTCATCGGTAAAAGTAGAGAAAAAAGAACGCCGACGGAGGGAGATTTAGCATCATGCATTATGAAGGATATGAAACATCTTCGGCGCAAAAGCGGCTATATCTGATAGATGATCTTCTCGGACCTAACATTATCTATAACATGCCCAGCATTCGAATGATCAAAGGACCGCTGAAGCCGGAGCGATTGTACAGGGCATGGTGTAGGCTGACAGAACGTCATGAGGGCTTGCGAACATCGTTCCTACAAAAGGACGGTGAGGTTTTGCAACTCGTCCATGAATCCATTGACGTATCCATCCCTTATAGAGAACATTCGGGTCAGAGTACGGATAAGCTTGTTAACGAGTTTATCCGTCCATTCAGTCTGCATGAAGTCCCTCTATGGCGGGCTGAGCTAGTACCCTTGGCTGATGAGGAGCTCCTGTTCCTGTTTGATATCCACCATATCATTGCAGACGCGGTAACCATCAACATTATATTTGAAGAGCTGATGGCTCTGTATCACGGGCAGGAGCTTGCTCCATTGGAGTTTCAGTATGTCGATTATACGATTTGGCAAAACGATCAATTAAGCGACATTCATATTCAGAAGCAGGGTGAATTTTGGTTGAACCAATTTACAGAAGATGTCCCGCTGCTGTCGTTGCCTACGGATGGAAAAGGGCTAAGATCCGATTACAGCGGCGGGGTTGTACCGTTTTCTATTAAGGCTGATACAGCTCACTCCTTGCGGGCATTATGCTTGCAGCACAATGTTACGTTGTATATGGTTCTACTCGCCGCATACAGCATCCTTCTGTCCAAATATGCCGGACAGGAGGATCTGGTCATCGGAACACCTGTCGCTGGAAGAACTCATTCAGAGTTTGAAGGGATTGTGGGCATGTTCGTGAACACGCTCGCCTTGCGCCAGAAGCCGCTGGGAAGCATGCGGTTCTCTGTTTTTCTGGAAGAAGTGGCAGACCGAACCTTCGCTGCTTTTGATCATCAGGATTATCCCTTTGATATGCTGGTGGAGCAGGTCAATCCTGAACGAATCAGCGGCCGCAATCCCTTATTTGATGCATGCTTTGTATTGGAAAATGTACCGCAGCCTGTCGTGCAGGCAACAGAGGTCACGTTTTCTCCTTATAGCTTTGAGCATAAAATCTCAAAATTTGATATCACCTTGTATGCATACGAAATGCAGGAGGGTATAGGGCTGGAATTGGAATATCGCAAAGCGTTGTTTAAGGAGGAAAGCGCCAGCCGCATGCTGCGGCATTTTGCCAGAATTGTCGAGATCATTGGCGAACAACCCGATATTCGGATTGAAGATATTGATATGGTTACAGAAGAGGAACGCACTGTTCTCCTTCATACTTTTAATCAGACCAGCAGCAAAAATGCATATGAAAAAAAATTGCATGGAGTACCCATCCATCGTCTGTTCGAACAGCAAGTGATACGGACGCCTGACCATCCAGCTGTGAACTGGAAAGAAAAGCAACTAACGTATGAGGAATTAAATGAACGTGCTAATCAATTAGCTTGGGTTTTACGGCAAAAGGGGGTTCAGGCTGAGGATGTAGTTGGAATTTTAGCTACGCCTGCGCTGGAAATGATTGTCGGTATATTGGCTATTTTGAAGGCGGGGGCTGCTTATTTGCCGATTGATCCGCTCTACCCGGATGAACGGATTCAATACCTTTTACAGGATAGCCAGGCGAAAATATGCCTTCTACCAACTGCCAGCACCAGACGTTTTCCTCAGGCGGAAACGCTGCTGCTCACAGACCCGAGTCTATATACGGGAGAGTCCTGTAATCTGGAGGACAATAATCAGGCGCGCAATGTGATGTACATTATTTATACTTCAGGGTCAACAGGACAACCGAAAGGCGTAATGATTGAACATCAATCCTTTGCCCGCCTGGTACTGGAGCCGGGACCGCTGAAGATTACGCCAGAGGATCGAATATTGCAGACGTGTTCCCTGGCCTTTGATGTGTCGGTTTATGAATTGTGGGGAACGCTGCTGAGTGGAGCAACCTTGTATCTCATTGAAAAAGAAGAGCTTTTATCTGCCGACATACTCGGAATGAGGATGGCACAGTATCAAATCACCATGGCATGGTTTACGGCCCCGCTTCTAAATCAGTTGATTGATGACAAACCATCCATCTTCACTGGACTTCGTCTGATCATGACTGGAGGAGATGCCCTGTCTCCACAGCATATGAAGCTCCTTCGCGCCGCACAGCCGGATTTAACGATTGTGAATGCGTACGGTCCTTCGGAAAATACAATTTTTACGTCGTTTCATACGATTCAAGAAGACTATGACCATAACGTGCCGATTGGCAAGCCTGTCGCCAACACGCAGGTCTATATCTTGAACGCGTCCAATCAACTACAGCCCATTGGTGTGCCGGGTGAACTGTGTATTGGTGGTGAAGGGCTAGCGCGTGGCTATTTGGCTCGTGAGGAATTAACGACAGCCAAATTTGTTACGCATCCGTGGTTGCCGGAAGAGCGAATGTACCGTTCCGGAGATTGCGCTCGATGGTTGGCTGATGGAACGCTTGAATTTTTGGGTCGCATGGATCACCAGGTCAAAATTCGGGGCTTCCGTATTGAAACTGGCGAGATCGAGGTTCGGCTTGCGCACATCGAGGGGATTCAGGAAGCAGTCGTTCTTGTTCGCCAACACAACGATGGGATCAAATACCTCTGTGCTTACTTTGTCTCCGATGCAGAAATGTCACCAGCGGAAGTTCGATCGGAACTTGCAACGTATTTGCCGGATTACATGATTCCTACCTGTTTGATTCGGCTTCCTCGTTTGCCGCTGAACGTGAATGGCAAAGTGGATCGGAACGCTCTGCCGGAGCCTGATCTTGAAGCACTGCGAGAAAATGAATATGTACCTCCTTGCAACGAACTGGAACAGGAGCTGGTTCGCATCTGGTCGATGGTTCTGCCCTCGAACCTCCCCATGGATCGCATCGGGGTAATGGACAATTTCTTCACCCTGGGAGGGAGCTCGCTCAAGGCGACCAAGCTGGTTTCACTGGTTTTGCGTGAGCTGGGCATCGACCTGCCACTTACCAAATTATTTACTTACCCTACCATTCGCCAACTGGCAGATGTATTGAAAGGAAGGGCGAAAAGTGTGTTTCCAGCCAGACCAGACACGCTAGTCCTCTTAAAGCCTGGTACATCGCAGGATAAACATCTTTTTTTCATCCATGATGGAAGTTTGGATGTCAGTTGCTACATGGAATTGGTAAACGAACTTACGGCTACATGGAATTATTGGGGCATAAAAATGGATGCTTCGATTCTTGCGGGAAATAAAACAGCTGGAATGAAGGAAGCCGCACATCGGTATGTAGGTCAAATCAAAAGTATTCAAGAGAAGGGTCCCTATTATATTGCCGGGTGGAGTATGGGGGGAACGATTGCTTTTGAAATGACCCGCCAATTGGAAGAGCAGGAAGAACGTGTTGAGCTCTTGACGATTCTGGACACACTGCCGCCTTTGAAGTATGGCAAGGAAGATCATTGGGACCGTCATATTCAAGAGCTGGAAAGAATGGACGAAGATTTGGATTTATTGCTGTGGAAGCGCGCATTTCCAGCCAGTGTACTTCCCTTGCTGCCTGAATTCAATGAGTTGGGACGGAATGAATTACTAGAACGCTTTAAAAGCGTAAATCATTGGGTGAAAATGCAGCATGTTTACCAGCCAGATCGAGCTGTAACAGCCCCTGTATGTTTGTTTATTTCAGAACATACCTGGGAATTGGGATATAAAGGGTGGGAAACGTATTGTAAGGGGGAAATGTGTACCCATAAAGTGCCTGGCGATCATTTTTCCATTGTAAAAGGGGCTCAAGCTGTGTCTGTAGGTTTGGTGCTGAATACATTTTTTAGGTAAAAACATGCTTCTGCTTGGAGGTTGAGGACCACAAGCAGGAGCTTTTGTTTAATATGAACATGTGAGTTGATTTGTAATATTAATTAACATGATGTATAAAAACATATGGTAATGTATGAAAAACCCCCTTGTCTGCTTCCAAAATTTATAGTAAAGTATCCAATAATCAACTTTGTATGAAACTAATATTTACTATCTGTGAGTATTTATCACACATTCTCCATGACCTAACACAATCCTCTTCCCTTTTATGACATTACATCTATTCCATTATCCTACTGCATCTCTTACACCACTAGATTATGAATGCTTTCTGTGCCTGTATTCTTCAAAAAAAGCCTGTCCAGAACCTCCATACCTTCCCTACTACATACCTATTTGATGAACTCGGAACTTGGGACTACAGCTTGAGGACAAGCTTGTCATGCCAAACCAAAGGAATTGGTATTCATCCGGTATCAACGAATTAACAATATATAAGGTGTGAAAGGGGTTCGCTGCATGAGCAAAAAGTACGTAAAACACAAAATCTGGACCGTACTGCTGGTACTTGCGCTAGGAACTGTTTTGGTGCTTTCCGGTTGTGGGGGATCAGGTGAAGGTGCAAAACCAGAGGCAGGAAAATCGCCAGGTGGAGCGGGAAAAGGCGCGCAGGACACCTTGATTTATGGGCGTGGCGGGGATTCCGTGGCGCTAGATCCTGCCATTGTAACTGAAAGCGAGTCGTTAAAAATTGGAATGCAGGTGTTCGATACACTATTGGAATACAAGGAAAGTACCACGGAGATTCAGCCGGGGCTTGCAGAGAGCTGGGAAGTATCACCGGACGGACTTGTCTATACGTTCAAGCTGCGTCAGGGCGTAAAATTCCATGACGGAAGTGACTTTAACGCAGAAGCAGTTGTATTTAACTTTGACCGCTGGGTTGATCCGAAAAGTCCATACAAATTTGAGGGTGACTCGTTTGATTATTATGATTCTATGTTTGGGCCAGATGGAAGCAGAGTGATTAAGGAGGTTAAAGCGGTGGATGCGAATACCGTCCAGTTTACACTGAACAAGCCGCAGGCTCCTTTTTTACAAAATATCGCTATGCCATCCTTTAGTATTGCAAGTCCCAAGGCTATTAAGGAGAAAAAGGCTGATTTTAAAAATAATCCGGTCGGCACAGGGCCGTTTGTATTTAAGGAATGGAAACGTAACGATACGATCACCTTGGAGAAGAATCCTACTTATTGGAAAGAAGGACAGCCAAAGCTGGCTAAGGTCATCGTTCGTTCGATCCCAGACAACACTGCTCGATTTAATGCTCTGCAAAACGGGGAAATTGACCTGATGGAAGATTTGAATCCGGATGATGCGAAGCAGTTAGAAGGTAACAGCGAGTTGGTAAAAATCGAACGTCCCTCCTTTAATGTGGCATACATTGGATTTAATTTAAAGAAAAAGACATTTAGTAATCCCAAGGTACGGCAAGCACTGAATCACGCAGTGAACAAACAGGCCATTATTGATGCATTGTTTGCGGGCGAGGCCAAGCCTGCGGTCAATCCGATGCCGCCCACGTTATGGGGATATGACGAAAGCATTCAGGACTACACTTATGATCTAAACAAGGCTAAATCTTTGCTAGCGGAAGCGGGTTTTCCTAACGGACTTCCAGAGCCGCTAACCTTCTATGCAATGCCTGTATCTCGCCCATACATGCCTGACGGCAAAAAGGTAGCAGAGGCCATTCAAGCTGATTTTGAAAAAATAGGAGTCAAAGTCAACATTCAATCTCCAGAATGGGCTACGTATCTGGATGATCTTAAAGCTGGAGAGAAGGATGATCTATACATGTTGGGATGGAATGGGGATAATGGCGACCCGGATAATTTCCTTTACACATTGCTCGACAAGGACACGATCCCAGGCAATAACCGCAGTTTTTATGTGAATGAGGAACTTCACAAAATACTGGTAAAGGCGCAGGTTGAGGTTGATCAAGATAAGCGTGCGGAATTGTATAAACAAGCACAAGTCATTATTAAACAGGATGCGCCTTGGATTCCCTTGGTTCACAGCACGCCGTTGATGGCAGGCAAAGCCAATCTTAAGGGTTTTGTACCTTGTCCGGCAGGTATTGAAGCGTACGGTAATATTTATTTTGAATAGCCTAAACGCAAGCAGGCGGTGAATAGCATATGAACTCATATATTGTAAAAAGGCTGGCCATATTGATTCCCGTATTGCTGGGGATGACGCTTATCGTGTTTTCGATTATTCATGCTATTCCTGGTGATCCGGCAGAAACGATACTGGGGGACAAGGCCACGGAACAGTCCAAACAGGCGCTGCGTGAGCAACTAGGGCTGGACAAGCCGTGGTTACAGCAATATGGGACCTATCTAAGTGAGCTGGCACGAGGGGACTTGGGCGATTCTATTCGCACCCGGCAGCCGATTGCCCGGGAAATGGTCCCTTATCTGGCGGCTACGCTGGAGTTGACGGTAGCAAGCATGTTGTTTGCCGTTGTCGTGGGTATGAATGCAGGCATCGTAAGTGCCTGGAAGCGAAATTCCTGGTTTGACTATGTCAGCATGGTCATTGCCCTGGTCGGAGTATCGATGCCGATTTTTTGGCTGGGCTTGATGGAGCAATGGATCTTTGCTAATAAGCTGCATTGGCTTCCTTCCATCGGACGTATGAATTCCCGTGATCCGGTGGAAGCTGTGACACATTTAGCCGTGATTGATGCGTTCATAGGTGGACGTATGGATCAGGTATGGACCGTCATCAAGCATTTGATCCTGCCCAGTATCGCACTGGGAACGATTCCAATGGCGGTCATAGCGCGTATTACCCGTTCCAGCATGCTGGAGGTGATGGATGCGGACTATATCCGCACGGCTCGGGCGAAGGGGCTGGCATCTTTTCAAGTCGTGTACAAACATGCGCTTAAAAATGCTGCGATCCCTGTGCTTACTGTCATCGGTCTTCAGACCGGATCGTTACTGGGAGGCGCCGTACTGACAGAGACCATATTTGCCTGGCCCGGCATCGGACGGTACATTTTTGAAGCGATCAGCTCGCGTGACTATCCGGTTATCCAAAGCGGAATTCTAATCATTGCGTTCCTGTTCGTCATCATTAATCTGATTGTCGATTTGCTGTACGCTGTTCTCGACCGGCGTATTCGTTATCAGTAATCAAGTCGTCAATTGGTCAAGGGGGAGCATGTCCGATGTCACAATTTTCAATCGAACCCAATAACATACCGACAACACGCAATACATTGGCGCATTTGCCTGTGGTGTCGGGCCCTTGGAGAGACGCGTGGAGAGCTTTCCGTCACAATAAAATGGCGTTCGTCGGTCTCAGCATTATTATCTTCTTTGTCATCATTGCTTTGATCGCGCCCTGGATTGCTCCTTTTGACTATAAAGAGCAAAATTTGGTGAGCCGCTTGCAGCCTCCTTCCGCAGAGCATTGGTTCGGTACCGATGATCTTGGCCGAGATTTGCTGACTCGTACGCTGTATGGCGCCAGAATCTCGTTATGGGTCGGTTTCTTGTCCGTTATTGGTTCCATGATTGTAGGAACTGCCTTAGGATTAATTGCTGGATTTTATGGAAAATGGGCTGATATGATCATCTCACGCCTATTCGACATTTTACTGGCATTTCCGGGGATTTTGCTGGCAATTGCAATTGTGGCCATTCTGGGGCCTTCGTTGGAAAATGCGTTATACGCCATTGCAATTGTCAATGTGCCAACGTATGGACGATTGGTTCGCTCCAAGGTGCTGAGTGTCAAAACGGAGGAGTATATTACGTCTGCCAGAGCGCTTGGAGCTAATAATCGGCGAATCATACTCCGTTATATTTTGCCTAATAGCCTGACGCCGATCATCGTACAAGGAACATTGGGGATCGGAACGGCCATTATTGAAGCAGCAGCGCTCGGATTTCTGGGCTTGGGTGCACAACCTCCTGAGCCCGAGTGGGGCAAAATGTTGTCCGATTCGCGGCAATATATCCAAAATGCGCCGTGGACAGTTATTTTTCCGGGGATATCTATCATGCTGACCGTATTGGGCTTTAATCTGATGGGTGATGGCCTGCGGGATGTTTTGGACCCAAGAGCGAAGCGTTAGAACTTCGTTTCGTGTTTCTAATATGTTTTTACAAGTTTAGATAATATACTTCTATTTTAATAGAAGAAAAAGAGGTGTTCCCTGGCCTGAATATATGGCTGGAGGACATCTTTTTATTATGATATTTCTCGCTGTTTCGGAAACACCATCCGACTGAGCAATGGTGCCAAAAGTAGTTTTTACTTGCTGAAAGTCATGTAAACTTTCCTGAGGCGTGAAAAAAATGTATAATCACTCCAATTGAGTACGTAGGGAGTGGGCTTTATGACATGGCAAAATAAAAGAGAGCATCGACAATTTGCAGAGCAGACACGGAGCGACGCTTCACGGGCAGCATATGAACGAGATTATTCTCGATTGATCCATTCACCGACCTTCCGCCGGTTGCAGGGTAAATCACAAGTATTTGGCGCAGGCACAGGAGATTATTATCGCACACGGCTGACACATTCGTTGGAGGTAGCGCAAATTGCGCGTGAGGCAGCACGAAGCTTGCTGCGCCGTCATCCAGAGGTAGAGTTGGAACAGGCGGATAACGCAGGACTGATCATTGACCCTGAGGTGGTGGAGTGTGCTTCGATCGCGCATGACTTTGGGCATCCACCGTTCGGACACAAGGGAGAAGAGGTGCTGGACGGGATTTTGGATCAACTGATTGAGACGAAGGTAGAAAAGATATCCGCTGCTGGTAGCTTTACGCCTGAGTCCAAGCGTGGACAGGAGGCCTATGCACGCGAGCGACAAATTTATGAGCATTTTGAAGGGAATGCGCACAATTTTCGGCTGATTATGTTTTTGGAGAAGCGTGAGAATGTGGATGGTTTGAATTTGTCGGACGCTGTATTGCTCGGAATCAACAAATACCCGTATCCAGGGATTCTGAACAAAAAAGGGTTGTACCTGCATGAGTGGGAATATATACGTTCGATCCGCGAGGATTGGGGCATCCCTGACGGTAAAAAAACGCTGGAGGCCCAGCTCATGGATCTGTGCGACGATATTGCTTATTCCGCGCATGATTTGGAGGATGGGATTAAGGCAGGGAAAATTGAGGTGCACGAGCATTTCTTATATGACCCATATTTAATTCGTCTGATCACGGAAAAAATCACTACGTTGGAGGATAGCTTCTGGCAAGGCTGGCAACTGGCTGAGATTGAGCAGAAGGTCGCAGCGGTACTAAGCGAATTTTTGAAGGTGTGGAATGGGAAGATGCCGATATGTGAACACGATTATTCTCGCACCCGCCGGGAGGTCAAAGCATACTGGGTCAGCCTGTTTGTCAGCAGCTTAGGTGTAATTGATGATGGAAACTGGAAAAAGGTAACCTTCGTACGGGATGGAAGCGAGGATTTGGATATGCTGCGCACGGTGAGTGTATTAAAAAGCTTTGCTTGGGTCACCATGATCCGCGATCTGCGCGTACAGCGTCTGCAAAAACGCAGTGAATGGATGCTTAGACGGTTATGGTTGGCTTTTCTGGACCCTGAAACATCCAAGTCCATTATTCCGACCGATTGGCTCCAGCGCTACGAGCGGGACCAGGCCAAGGCCAAACCAATCTGGACATGGGAGCATATGGTCATTGACTATATTGCAGGCATGACTGATGCTTTTGCTGAAAAAATTTATAATGAGTTATATGGCCTGAAGGTAGGTTCCATTTATGACCTGGACTAACGTTTTTATTTAACCCTATATAGTAGAAGAAACTTGTTTAGAACGGATAGAAGGGAGAGGAGAAGGCGTATATGCAACCTCAGTCTTTAGCTACTAACTCGTTGAATCTCGGTGTGCTTGATATGGTACCGCTGCTGCCCGGCAATCGTCCGGAGCAAGCAGTTCAATGGGCGGCAAAGCTGGCGAAACAGGCGGAAGCATGGGGATATACACGCTACTGGACCTCCGAACATCACGATATGGAGGGGCTGGCTTCCTCCAGTCCGGAAGTGCTGTTGTCTCATATCGGGGCGGTGACGACGACCATCCAACTGGGGGCGGGGGCTATATTGCTCCCGCATTATAGTCCAGTCAAGGTCGCCGAATGGTTTCATCTGCTGGCTGCTCTATATCCAGGCAGAGTCGAATTGGGTCTGGGGAGGGCCCCTGGCGGGGGGCCTCATGCTTCGATGGCACTAAGCGGCAATTTTCTTCAACATGTGACTGAGCTGCCACAGAAGATGGAAGCTCTATTGGCTTTGTTGGAAGGCACATATGAATATGAACAAACCCCCGTGTGTGCCCGTCCAATGCCAGAACAGCCGCCAGTGCTGTGGATGCTGGGTACCAACCGAAAAAGTGCCGAATATGCTGCGCAGTATTCAACGGGCTATGTATTCGGCCAATTTATGAGTGAACAGCAAACGGAAGAAATGCTAAGCATTTACCGCTCTAGCTTTCAACCGTCCACACGGATGGACAAGCCCCGTACTATGGTTGCTGTAGGAGCAGTATGTGCGTCGACAGATGAGTTGGCGCAGCAATGGGCTGCTCAGATTTCATTAGGCGGTCCAGCGATCCGAGCCAGTTGGCTGGTGGGAACACCATCGGTTATTGCCGAACGGTTGCGTAGCTTGCAGATCAAATATAATAATGATGAGTTTCTGTTGGTCACGCCCATTCCCGATTATGAGCAGCGGCTTCATTCCTACCGACTAATAGCGGAGGCTGTGAATGGTAGTCTTGATTCCAAATGAAAAGATGAAAAGAGAACTGACATGAATAAATATAAAATCGATACAGATAAAATGAAGCCTCGCTACATATATACCTATGCGTGTCATGAGACCGAGCGTGAATTGTGTCTTTTGGAACTAAAGTGCTTGTTCGGTCAACAGCCTGTGCATAGTTCCATGCTGTCGTCCCATCTTCGGCTGGAGCCGGGGATCAGCCCGTTTATCCATCTTCGTCTGGATATCATCATCGAGGCGGACACGCTGGAGGAGCTATGCGAGGCAGCTTCCATGTTACAGCTTGAGGAAGGAAAGACCTTTAAGGTGCTGTACCTTAAAGAAGGGGACAATGAGGCTGATTATGACGAGCGGCGCGAGATAGAACGCCGGATTGGCGCACGTATTCAGGGGCAGGCGCAAATGAAGACACCGGATGTAATCCTAGGAGTCATACGATTAGGAGAACGATGGCTAATGGGCATATGCGAGTATAGCGACAGATCGTGGCAGGAACGTCGTCAGAAGCCGCAAAACTATTCTACTGGACTACCCGTTCTGGTAGCCAGAGCACTTGTGAATTTGGCAGCAACGGATCTAACTGCATCTAAGGGAAAGTCAGACTCCTTGAAACTGCTGGACCCGTGTTGTGGGATGGGCAATGTAATGATTGAGGCATTGAGTATGGGCAAGGATATTCGCGGCTGTGATATCAACCCGTTGGCGGTGCGTGGGGCACGAGTGAATTTACGCCATTTTGGATATGAAGAGGATCTGGTGAAACTGGGGGATATGAACATGCTCACAGGTAATTATGATGCAGCTATATTGGATATGCCTTATAACCTGTGCTCCGTGCTCCCTGCTGACGAACAAAAAAAGATGCTGCGCAGTCTGAGACGCCTGGCCGCGCGGACAGTGATTGTGAGCACGGAGCCGATGGCAACATTGCTATCCGAGTCAGGCTGGACCGTTATGGAGCAATGCCGTATCTATAAGACAGGTATGAGTCGGGAAATCTGGATCTGTAAGTAGCTTGTTAATACTGAGTTTTGTAGTTAACCAAATTCAGCGGTAGCTTCTGACCAGTAGCATAGGCTTTCAAATTAGTGAGAAAAATATCTACCGCTCGTTCAGCATATCGGTCTGTATCCCCTGCAATATGCGGCGTAATCAGGACATGCTCTAGGCCCCATAGTGGATGTGACGCAGGTAGCGGTTCTTCCTCGAATACATCCAGTCCGGCAAAGGCAATATGTTTTTGTTCCAGCGAGCGTACCAGCGCATCTGTATGAACAGTCTTGCCGCGACCGACATTAATGAAGAAGGCGCCTTTACGCATCGCTGCAAATGCTTTTTCGTCAAAGAAGTGATGGGTCTCTTCAGTGAATGGCAAAATATTAACCACAATATCCGCAACGCCCAATGCTTCATGTAGTTGTTCGTTTGTGTACATGTGTTCTACATGGGGAGCTTCCTTGCCGGAACGGCGAACCCCGATCACTCGCATGCCAAAGGCTTCTGCAATCCGAGCTGTTTCACGGCCAATTTCGCCAACGCCTGTAATCAACAGCGTTTTGCCACGTAATTCCGTCAGTTGACCTTCCGGTGGCTGCCATGTTTTCTGACGCTGCAAGAGAGCCGCTTGCTGTAAATAACGGGTATGTGATAGCAGCATTCCAAAGATCTGCTCTGTAATTGGAATCGCATGTACACCACTCGTATTCGTGAGTGCAATGTTGCGCTTTTCCAGTTCGGTAAGCGGGAGCTTATCAATCCCAGCCGACCAGGTTTGTATCCACTTTAGCTTGCTGTCTGGATGTAATGCTTCCTCGGCAATATGCTTGGACCAGCCTAGAATAACCTCGGCCTCACGGATCTGTTCAGTCTCCAATTCCTGGGCTTTGCCAATAAGCAACTCGTAGCCTGGAGCCGCTGCACGAACCTGTTTTTTTTGATCATCCGTCAATTGATGTAAACTTAAAATGCTTCCCATGATTCATAGCCTCCTCGATGTTTGATTCCTTGGAGTTTCCAATATATTCTGGCGAACCATCCCTTCAAGGATAACAGATTGTCGGAAAATTTGCATAAGAAGGGTAGAAACAAGCCCGCGGTGTCATCATATATAACAACAAGTGGCTTTACCCTGATTGGGGACCAACCAAACAGCTACTTTTTGGGATATCCACGGGATATTCATTAAGAAAGGAGAAGAGGTAGATGAAAGGTGAATCGCAAAGACTCTTTACAGCGATAGCTCTCCCGGACCAGCACAAGAAGAAGTTACGTCATTGGGTAGAGCAGGATTTGAGTAATTTGTCTTTCCGCAAATGGAGTGACTTCAGAGATTACCACGTGACACTTCAGTTTCTGGGTGATGTGGCGAATTCGGTTATTCCAAAACTTGAGCAGGCTCTAGTTCATGCTGCAGCTGAGCATCGCCCGTTCACGCTTGACATGGGTCAAGCAGGCTTTTTTGGACGCGAAGATTTTCCGCGTGTACTATGGAGGGGAGTGACCGGGCAGCGAGAGTCACTGGATCAGCTGTACCAGTCCATACTTCGAGCTACCGAACCGCTGGGTTTTAAACCCGAGGAACGACCTTATCGACCTCATATCACTGTAGCACGTTCATATACAGGAGGGGAGCCTGTTTCAGCGTCTGTGTGGCAGTCAGATGACCAAAGCGGCGAGCCTTGGGAAGTGGGGG
Source organism: Paenibacillus sp. ALE2 (assembly GCF_054113385.1). Lineage (NCBI taxonomy): Bacteria > Bacillati > Bacillota > Bacilli > Caryophanales > Paenibacillaceae > Paenibacillus > Paenibacillus sp. ALE2. Next base: position 179,818 of record NZ_CM134213.1, on the reverse strand, counting down.
AATTTGTATTATATGCAACCCGAATGGGACAAAAACCGATGTACCAAATAATTCAAACATTCCCATTAATGAGGTGAAACCCTTGATCTATCAGCGAATTTAGTGATATAGTGTTTCAGCGTTATTCAAAAAGCGCATTTTGGGTTACATATCTGAGGAATGTGCTTAAAGTTAACGGGAGGAACATTATGGAAATCGTTAAAGAACATCGTTGGTTTGCACCTCTTTTGAGTGTGCTGCTTGTTTGTATATTGGGGATAGGCCTCTACGCTGAGGTTCAGCAAACACAGAATAATCATAAAAATGCACCTATGCAATCTCTGAGCTGGTCAGGGAACACTTCGGTTCCTACATATGGCGACAGGATGGGGACCCATAACGGGTCAAATAGGACAAGCCCCATCTTTGTCGCTGCTCATGGGCAGCCAAGCTGGAAAGAAATCATGCCGACTCCGTTACCCGCTTCCCAGATGAGGCAGGTGGAACAAGCTCGGAATAACGCTGTTACAGGCAAGAAAAAGCCTGAGGTCCAGCATAGCAAGTCCGCAATCCTAACCCCTCCTACAACCATCTACTTTACGAAGACAAAAATGCTCACTCAGGATGACAAGGCGTTGTCTACCTGGAGCTATCCTGTCTCCGCTAAAGAACTGCTCCTGCTGCAAAAAATAGTGATGGCAGAAGCAGAAGGCGAACCGTACGAAGGCAAAGTGGCAGTTGCCAACGTTGTCTTAAACCGGCTGCGGTCAGCCTCATTTCCCGATACGATTCAGGCAGTGATTTATCAAAAAGCGCAATTTAGTCCGGTTGCGAACGGGCGTCTTCGTCGTGTTCAGCCTAACCAGGACTGCATACGTGCAGTTACGGCCGCTTTGAATGGCCATAAAGCCGTGCCTGATAACACCTGTTTTTTCCTTTCGCTTACGTTGGCCCAGGACCTTACGGTTCATCATTCGCGTACCAAGGTGAAAACTATCGGTCATCATACCTTTTATAAATGAGCATTTAGTATAAATCCCATGAGCGACAAATAACAGCCCTTTCTAAACAACAGGGTTCAGCTTTGTGAGCGTATTTTGTGTGCGCAGGTGAAGCCGGTATGCAAAAGAGGTATAATAGGTAAAGGAAAGTAACCTAAATAATGAAAGTGACAAAGGAGGCGTAAATGTTATGAAAATCACATATTATGGACATTCAGTTGTGTTGGTGGAGGCAGAGGGGAAACGGATTATTGTCGATCCTTTTTTGACGGGGAATCCTAAAGCAACCGTACAGGCCGAAGATATTCAGGTGGATGCAGTACTGTTGACACACGGTCACGCCGATCATTTTGGTGATGCAGTTGAAATTGCCAAGCGCAATGATTGCCCTGTAATCGCGGTGGCGGAACTGGCTGAATATTGTGCATCCTTGGGAACGAAAGCTCACGGTATGAATCTGGGTGGTGGTCACCAATTTGACGGTTTTCATGTGAAATTTACGCTGGCGTTTCACAGCTCCTCTTTGACAGTGAACGGACAAACCATCTACATGGGAGAGCCAGCAGGTATCTTATTGACTATGGGGGGCAAAACATTTTTCCATGCAGGGGATACCGGCTTGTTTGGCGATATGCGTCTCATTGGAGAAACCAACTCCATCGATGCCGCAGTATTGCCGATCGGAGATGGTTATACAATGGGACCGGAGGATGCTTTGCTGGCAGCGAAATGGCTACGGGCAAGCCGCGTGATACCGGTGCATTACAATACTTTTCCCGGCATAGAGCAGGACGGAGACGGCTTCTGTGACCGTCTTCATAAAGAAGGTATTGAAGGGAAAGCATTGAAGCCAGGCGAAAGTCTCGAATTTTAATACGGTTTGTCGATTTGCGGGAATGTACATGATGGTCCGTATGTACATTAAACTCCTTTGTCAGCCTTTTCTGTTCCTTGGGAATAGAAAAGGCTGACTTTTTTAATGAATATTTATACATAAAAATGATATATTTTTGCATTGGTACGTTGAAGCTGTAATGTAAAAGATTTATTATCACAACCATAAAAACTTTGAATTGCTAACACAATAGGTCAATGATAAAATGATAGAACTAATTAGATTCATCAGTGGAATCGACGTGTTTTTCAAGTCAAGCCATTGCATAATTATTGAAAAACATGCGCATTCGGCGGACCGTACCGCCTTGAATACGTCTTATGTTTTTTGTCCCCCATTCCTCGTAGTTGTTCTTTGATTTACCTCTTGTTGCCACTGTCTTCTATTCGGCCGCCTGTATTTCAGGCCAGCATGACTTTATAACAGAAAGGTTGCGTTCCATGAGACAGACAGGTTTACCACCCAAACAGGGACTATATGATCCCCAATTCGAAAAAGACGCCTGCGGCATGGGCTTTGTTGCCCACATCAAGGGAAAACCATCGCACGATATTGTAAGTCAGGCTTTGACCATGCTCGTAAACATGGAGCATCGGGGCGGTCAGGGAAGTGAACCAAACTCCGGTGACGGAGCAGGGATCATGATTCAGGTTCCGCATCTGTTTTTTCAAGAGGAAGCGGAGCGATTGGGCTTCAAATTGCCAAAGGCCGGACAATATGGCGTGGGTATGCTTTTTGTATCCAATGATCCAAAAGTTCGTGAGCTGCATGAGCAGAAGCTTAGAGAAATCATTGTGGACGAGGGCCAGAACTGTCTGGGCTTTCGCGATGTACCAACGTATGACGAAATGCTGGGTAAATCGGCAAAAGCAGCTAAACCTGGCGTACGTCAGGTGTTCATCGGCCGCAGTAGCGATTTGAAGGAAGAACTGGATTTTGAACGGAAACTGTATGTCATTCGTAAACGTGCAGAGCTTGCTATTCGCTATAACCAAGAGGATATGAATGGTGAGTCGTTCTATATTCCAAGTTTGTCATGTCGCAAGGTTGTATACAAAGGAATGCTGACAACCGAGCAGGTAGGTAAATTTTATCTGGATTTGCAGGATGAGCGGGTGACATCGGCGATCGCGCTGGTCCATTCCCGTTTTAGTACGAATACGTTCCCGAGCTGGGACCGTGCGCATCCTTATCGTTTTATGATTCACAACGGTGAAATTAATACCATGCGCGGCAACGTAAACTGGATGCATGCGCGTCAGGCACAGTTTGAAAGCGAAGCGTTTGGCAACGATATCAAGAAGGTTAAACCTGTCATCAACCCAGATGGCTCGGATACAGCTATGTTTGATAATACGCTGGAGTTTCTGTATCTGAGTGGACGTTCGCTTCCTCATGTAGCCATGATGATGGTACCTGAGCCTTGGAACAAGCATGAGACCATGGACCCGAAGAAGCGGGCATTTTATGAATATCATAGCACCATGATGGAGCCGTGGGACGGACCTGCTGCGATGGCGTTTACAGACGGTATCCAAATCGGGGCGATTCTTGACCGCAACGGCCTGCGTCCTGCACGTTACTATGTGACCAAGGACGATCTGATTGCACTGTCATCTGAGGCGGGCGTATTGGATATTGCTCCTGAAAATGTGCTTTATAAGGATCGTCTCCGTCCAGGGCGTATGCTACTGGTGGATACCCAAGAAGGCCGCATCGTTTCTGATGAAGAGTTAAAGGAGCGCATTGCATCCGAAGAACCTTATCAGCAGTGGCTGGATGAGCATTTGATTGATCTGGATGATCTGCCTGAAGCACTGGAGCAGCCAGAGCCGAAACATGAAAATGTAAATCAGTTGCAACTCGCTTTTGGATATACGTTTGAAGAACTACGCAAACTTCTGGAGCCGATGGCACTTACAGGTGCGGAACCGATTGGCTCAATGGGGTATGATGCTCCATTGGCGGTATTGTCTGACCGTCCGCAACGTTTGTACAATTACTTTAAACAAATGTTTGCTCAGGTTACCAACCCGCCGATTGACGCCATTCGTGAAGAAATAGTGACGTCAACTGCAACGACGATTGGACCAGAGCGCAATTTACTGCACCCAGAACCGGAAAGCTGTCGCCAGATTCGGTTGGATTCGCCGGTGCTGTCGAATGAAGAGTTTGCCAAAATTCGTCACGTACACCGTCCAGGCTTCAAATCCATGACCATTCCGATCTTCTTTGAAGCAAAAGAAGGTGCTGAGGGCTTATACAAGGCGCTGGAAGGACTGTTTGAGGCGGCTGACCGTGTCATTGACAAAGGTCATAACATTCTGATTCTGTCTGACCGTGGAGTGGACGCAGAAAATGCAGCCATTCCGGCGTTGCTAGCTGTTTCCAGCCTGCATCACCATCTGATTAAGCAGGGTACACGCACACGTGTGAGCATTTTGCTGGAATCCGGGGAGCCAAGAGATATTCACCATTATGCGGTACTTTTGGGCTACGGTGTGAGCGCGGTTAATCCGTATCTGGCGTTTGAAACGCTGGATGTCATGATTCAACAGGGCTTGCTGCGCGGCATCTCGCACGAAAAGGCAGTTAAAAATTATATTAAAGCGGCAACCAAGGGTGTCGTTAAAATATTGTCCAAAATGGGTATTTCCACGATTCAGTCGTACCGTGGAGCGCAAATTTTCGAGGCCGTAGGTCTGAAGCAGGATTTCGTTGACCGTTATTTCACATGGACACCTTCCCGCATTGGCGGTATTGGTCTGGAGGAAGTGACGATGGAAGCGCTGGCCCACCATAACCGTGCTTTCACTGATAAGGACGGCAATGACAAGGTGCTCGATTCGGGCGGCGAATACCAATGGCGCAACGATGGAGAAGAGCATTTGTTTAACCCGCAAACAGTGCATTTGCTCCAGCAGTCGGTTCGCTCGGGAGACTACGAGCTTTACAAGAAGTATACCAAGCTGGTACAGGGTGAATCTGAACAACATTTGACGATTCGCTCCATGCTTCAATTGAAGCCTGCTGGTGAGCCTGTGCCGCTGGATGAAGTGGAATCTGCTGCATCGATTATGCGTCGCTTTAAAACAGGGGCTATGTCTTTTGGCTCCATTAGCCAGGAAGCGCATGAAGATTTGGCGATTGCGATGAATCGGATCGGTGGCAAGAGCAACACGGGTGAGGGCGGGGAAAACCCTGCGCGTTTCATCCCGGATGCTAATGGTGATTCACGTCGCAGTTCGATCAAGCAGGTGGCATCTGGCCGATTTGGTGTCACGTCGAACTACTTGGTGAATGCTGACGAAATTCAGATTAAAATGGCGCAAGGCGCGAAGCCGGGCGAAGGTGGGCAACTACCAGGACGCAAGGTGTATCCTTGGGTCGCCGAGGTACGCGGTTCAACGCCAGGAGTAGGCCTGATTTCGCCACCACCGCATCACGATATTTATTCTATCGAGGATTTGGCAGAGCTCATCTATGATCTCAAAAACGCCAATCCACGTGCTGATATTAACGTAAAGCTGGTATCAGAGGTAGGTGTAGGCACGATTGCTACAGGGGTAGCCAAAGGCCGTGCTGACATTATTCTGGTCAGCGGTTATGACGGTGGTACAGGCGCTTCCCCGCAAGGCTCCATCCGCCATGCGGGTATGCCTTGGGAGCTGGGGCTGGCTGAGACGCATCAGACGCTCATGCTGAACAACCTGCGCGACCGCGTGGTACTGGAGACAGACGGTAAGATGCTGTCTGGACGTGATTTGGTCGTAGCTGCCCTGTTGGGTGCGGAAGAATACGGCTTCTCCACAGCGCCGCTTGTGGCGTTGGGCTGTATTATGATGCGGGTATGCCAAATGGATACCTGTCCGGTTGGTGTGGCTACGCAGAATCCAGAGTTGCGCAAAAATTATATGGGTGATCCAGCCCATGTGGTGAATTTTATGCGTTTCATCGCAGAAGATGTCCGTGAAATTATGGCGGAGCTGGGATTCCGCACGATTCAGGAAATGATTGGCCGTACGGATTGTCTGGATACCGTGAACGCCGATTCGCACTGGAAGAAGAAGGGCGTAGACCTGAGCTTGCTGCTGCATGTTCCTGAGTTGGAAGATGGAAGTGTACGTTACCGTGTACAGCGCCAAAACCACGGTCTGGAAGAAACACTTGATATGCAGAAGCTCGTACCGATGGCTGCGGAAGCACTGGAGAGCGGAACGCCTGTGGAGGGTACCTTGCCTATTACTAACGTGAATCGGGCGGTAGGTACGATTCTGGGCAGCGAGGTTACACGTAAGTATGGAGCGGCAGGTCTGCCTGAGGATACGATTCGCTTTAACTTCATTGGATCGGCAGGTCAGAGCTTCGGAGCCTTTATTCCGAAAGGTATCACGTTGAGCGTCGAAGGCGATAGCAATGACTATGTCGGTAAAGGGCTATCTGGCGGTAAAGTTATTGTAAAGAAATCTCACAAAGCGACCTTTAAGGCTGAAGAGAACATTATTATCGGAAATACAGCCTTGTATGGAGCGACCAGTGGTGAAGCTTATATTAACGGAATCGCAGGCGAGCGCTTTGCCGTTCGGAATTCCGGCGCACGTATTGTTGTTGAGGGCGTTGGTGATCATGGCTGCGAATACATGACGGGCGGACGTGTAGCTGTATTGGGTGGAACCGGACGGAACTTTGGAGCCGGGATGTCCGGAGGTATTGCATACGTCTATGATCCTGAAGGAACGTTCCTGAGCCGTTGTAATCTGGAGATGGTGTTGCTGGAAGATGTGGAGGACCCTGCAGAAGCAGCGGATTTGCGCGGCTTAATTCAGCGCCATGTCACTTACACGGGTAGTGAAGCAGGACAACGTATTTTGGATGAATGGCAGACTGCGATTCAGCAATTTGTACGGGTGATTCCAAAGGATTACAAGCGTATGGTCGAACAGATCCAAAAAGAAGAGGCGACCGGTTTGAGCGGGGATGAAGCTCTACTGGCAGCATTTGAAGCCAATATGCGTGAGTTGGCGCGTACAGGGGGCTAAAAAGCAGACCGCCAAATTCACTAAAAAGGACTTGCTGAATACCGCTGTTATAGTCACGGCGGTGCCAGCAAGTCCTTTTTTTAGGCTGATAAAAATGTGATTTATTACCTTGACAAACGTCATAAATTCTGACATTACCCCCAAAATGTTTTCCTGAAACGGTAAATATGTTATAAAAAGTACCAAATTTTTTGGAATGTAACCGTTTACGTAAGAGTTTATGTCTTGTTATTTATTTTTGGATTGGTTATGATTTTTTTAGAGTACGCAAACAAACCTAATATGCCCATCGTCCCTTCAAAACACAGAATAGGGTGACAGGATGAAGTTGAAGAAGTCAGCAGAAGACAAAATGATTTTTTTATACCGTTATGTATCATTATCTTTAACATCACTTGTTTTTCTGTTCGAAACATCTAGATTAATGGTATGGCAAAAGCTATTACTGATTGTTTTTCTATTTTTATCCGTTACAGCATTTACTTGGATTTACCGTAAATACAGACTTCATGATATGGTATTGAAATGCAGTATTGCACTAGAAACCGCAGGGATCATTTTGCTGTTATTCCCGACCGGAGGGATCAATAGCCCGTTCAAATGGTATGTGATTACCCCCATGCTGGTAGCTTGTGCTCATCTATCTATGAGGTACAGCTGGACGCTCCTACTTTCTTATATCGGTTTGGTGCTCACATTTTGTTATATCTTTTTTACACCAGGTCAATATTTTTTGTGGGATCTTATATTGCAGAACATTAATCTGTTTCTGGTATTGATCGTAACCACTATGGCAATGCAGGTTATTCGCGTCATGAAGGACGAACTGAAGGTGGCTAAAGAACAAGCCAATGAGACGATGGATCATATCAAGTCGATTTACCACATCATGGAGACGACCAGCCATAATGAGGCATTAAATCTAGGTCAGGTCATCTCGGATTACACTGTCAAGTTAACCAAGCAGAGCCGTGCATTTTTCTGGCTGGATAGTCAGGAGGAAGATGCGCCGGCAAGCAGCCAGACAGGCTGGACGGTAGAGGAAGAGGAACAGCTATTCGAGGAACTGGAGAATTACCGGGAGGAGTTCAGGGAAGAGCGCGAACCATTTTTCAGACATCTACCGGAATGGGGCGACTTTCTCATGATCACCGTACCGATGACGACCCGCTTTGTAGCGACGATTGGCCTCAAGCTGGGACCGGATCAAAGTTTGACAGGAAGACGCTGGCTTGTGCAACAACTGATATTCTTAGCTGAGCTGAGTGCTGTGTTTTTGGAACGCTATGAGCTGGAGCGTATTGAGAATCAGTTGATTGTGACGAATGAGCAGAACCGGATTGCAAATGAAATGCATGACAATGTTTCACAAAGTCTTTTTGGTATTGTGTATGCAACGCATTCTCTCCGGCAGACTTGGTGCCATCAGCCTAAGGAGCAGGTGGAGGAACAAATTGATCTAATTCAGCAATCGGCCAATCAAGCGGTTAGAGAGCTGAAGGGGGCAATTCATAGTCTAAGCTCGAAAAAAAGCGGAGGATCAACTTGGTTGGGGACGGTGAAAAGTCATCTGCATACACTCTCCAAGCTGAACCATGTACAAATTGATTTTGACATTCATGGTGATCATTATTCACTTCCGTATTTGTACCAAAAGGCTTTGTTCCGCATCATTTCCGAAGCGGCGGGGAACGCAATCCGTCATGGATTGGCCAAGCGAATTGATGTGAAGTTAAAATTGACGCCCCAAGTGATTAGACTGTCTATTCATGACGACGGAGTAGGGTTTGAGACGGCGAGAATGGTAGCAGGAGGTGAGGCGGTCAGTGCAGGCGGGGGCCTGGGCATGATGAATATGGAATATTTAGCTCAATCGATGGGAGGCGAATTTGATATTTCAAGTCGAATCGGAGAGGGAACACAGATCCGATTGTCCATTCCGGTAAATGCTTATGAATGAGGATTTTACAAAATCCTTAAATACATTGCGTGAACATTCTGCAATACAAAATCTGCGGTAACAATCGGATACATAGGGATTATGCAAATCCTGAACTGTAGACAGGAGGCCGAATCATGAAAATTGTCATTGTCGATGATCATCCTTTAGTACGGAAAGGACTCGCTGCGGTTATATCCATGCAGCCCAATGTTCAGTTCGCGGGAGAGGCCCAGAATCAACAGGAAGCACTTGCGGTGATCGAGGAAACGGATCCGGATTTGGTGCTGTTGGATTTGAAATTAGCTGATGAATCAGGTCTGGATATTATCAAGATAGCGCGCGGACGCGGGTTCAAAAGCAAATTTATTTTGCTGACCTCTTCTGCAACACGTGAAGATTTTCTGAAAGCGGAGGAAGCCTCTGTGGACGGTTACGTGCTTAAGGAGGCTTTGCCTGAGGAACTAATTTACGCGATTCATCTTGTCAACAAAGGACGCAAATATTATGATCCGGCTATTCTCGAAAATAAGCTGCGTGAAGATGCTGGCAATCTCACGGACGACCTGACACCCAAGGAAAAGGAAGTGCTGGTCGAGCTGGGACAAGGGGCTTGCAATCGTGAAATAGCATCCCGGTTATTTATCAGTGAGTTCACCGTCAAAAAGCATGTCAGTCAGATCTTGGCCAAGCTGCGACTGGCAGATCGTACGCAGGCAGCATTATATGCCAATGCGATTGGTCTAGCGAAGTACGAGCCAACCAATATGATGATGCGCTAACCCCATAAGCTACGCAGTAGTTTCAATATGCGAGTGGTATAGAGAAATCCTCAAAATCACCAACTTTGGTGGTTTTGAGGATTTTTTCTTGTGTATTTACCATAATCGACAAAGTATGGTACAAAAGTATACCATGCCGTGTCCAAAAGTATACATCTCCCTTCCTCTGTAGTGAGGGAGAAAGTGCCGTTCGGTTCCATGTCGTTAATACAACGGATTGTTACAATTAGATCATACTTAAAATAAGAAGAGAAATTGTATGGGAGGGAGGATTTTTGTGGAGAAAACCATTTTGGATTATCTAGTCCTGATCAAAAAAAGATTGTGGCTGATTGCGATTTTTGTCATTCTCTCATGTGTAACGACTTACATTGTGAGCGACAATGTCGTAAAGCCAGTCTACTCCGCTTCAAGCCAACTGCTGGTTAATCATATTTCCGCCAAGCAGGGGAGTAACAATCTGAATGACGTCAACACAAGTCTTAATTTGGTGGAAAGCTACAAGCAAATTCTCACTTCACCTAAAATTATGGACGCTGTGGTAGCGACTCATCCTGAGTTCAATTTGACGTCGCAAAAGTTGGCAGAGAAGCTGCAAATTAAATCCTCGGATAAAAGTCAGGTAATCGGCTTGACGTTTGAGGCAGGGAATTATCCCCAGGCCGCAGCGGTTGTAAACGCAGTAACCCAGAAATTCGTGCAGACGGTTCCGGGATTGATGGAATTAAATAATGTGAAAATTTTAAATGAAGCGGACCCGCAAGCCAATCCTGACCCGATTAATGGGAATCCGCTCATGAATATTGCGATTAGTTTTCTCGTATCGCTGATGATTGCGTTGGGCACGATTGTGTTCCTGGAAAGCATTAACGGCACGCTGCGCACGGAAAAAGAAGCGGATGCAGACATCGGCATTCCAGTAATTGCATCGATTCCCGTCATTCGCAAGAAGGACATCGATGGAGTGGCCGGAAATTCCAAAGAACGGGTAGGGGAGCGTAAATATGCTGCGATTGAATGACATGTTGATTACAGAAAGTAATCCATCATCGTATATCTCGGAATCATTTCGATCCCTCCGTACATACATCCGGCAGCAGGTGGTCGGGCAAAAGGACCGTGGGACGGTTCTTTTGTTAACCTCGCCGGAAAGCGGAGCGGGGAAAACAACAATGATCGCCAACATCGGAGTTTCCTTTGCTCAAGAAGGCAAGAAGGTGGCTCTGGTGGATTGCAATCTGCATAAACCAGCGCTGCACGAGATATTCGGAATGGAGAATACCGGAGGTCTATCGGCTTATTTGCGCGGTGGGGCTTCTTCCAAATCTATCGTTAGGCATGGTGGACTGGAACTATCGGTTGTTCCTGGTGGGGACAGTCTGTATAACGCAGCAGATCTGCTCGGTAGCGAACGTATGGCAGAGCTGTTGGAAGAACTCAAACGTGAATATGACATCATATTACTCGATTCGGCGCCAGCGCTGAATTATACGGATGCTCGCCTGATTGCAGGCTTGACGGATGGCGTGATTCTCGTTGCCAAACATGGCCGGACCAAACGGGAAGATCTACGCAAAACAAAGCAACTCATGGAGCAGGCTAGCGCAACGCTGGTTGGAATTGTGATGAATCAGGTGAAGTAAGCAACACCAAAATTCGATGAAGCAAGGAGAATGAGTGCGATGATGAAAAAAGTGAAAAAGGCCATTATTCCAGCAGCAGGATTGGGAACGCGCTTCCTCCCTGCCACCAAAGCAATGCCTAAGGAAATGCTCCCGATTATCAATAAGCCTACGATTCAATATATCGTGGAAGAAGCGATTGCTTCTGGTATCGAGGACATCATTATCGTTACGGGTAAAGGTAAACGTGCCATTGAGGACCACTTTGACAACGCATTTGAGCTGGAATCCAAACTGCTCGAGGACGGTAAGCTGAAGCTTCTGGAGGAAGTACAGCGTTCTTCAGGCGTGGAAATTCATTACATTCGCCAGAAAGAACCCAAAGGTCTTGGACATGCGGTATGGTGCGCAAGACGCTTTATCGGGGACGAGCCATTTGGTGTGCTGCTGGGCGACGATATCGTAACAGGTCAAAAACCTTGCCTGCGCCAGCTGATGGATCAATATGAGGAAACGCAAAACTCTGTGATCGGTGTGCAGCGGGTACCACAGGAATTCACGAACCGGTATGGCATCATTGAACCGGACCAACAGGACGGACGATTGTACCGAGTGAATAATTTTATTGAAAAACCGGCTCCAGGCACAGCCCCATCCGATTTGGCTATTATGGGTCGCTATGTGTTCTCGCCGAAAATTTTCAAATATCTTGATCTTCAGGAAAAAGGAGCTGGCGGCGAAATTCAGTTGACGGATGCGATCCAAAAGCTGAATCAGAGTGAACGTGTGTACGCCTACGACTTTGAAGGCACGCGTTATGACGTAGGTGAACGTCTTGGATATATTTTAACCACTCTTGAATTTGCACTTGCCAGCGATGATTTGAAGTATCCGGTTATGGAGGCCATGAATGAATGGCTGAAAAAAACCGAGAAAGCAACCACAGCGGGTTGAGAGGAGGTACGTCAGCATGAGCATGGAAAATTTACCGGAGGATGGCGAGGCTGTCATGTCAGGTAAAGCGTTTTACATGCCATACGGAAATACACAAATTCAGGATAAAACGTCCTACCTGGTCACAAAACGCCTCCTTGATATGCTGCTGTCTTTTGTGGGCTTAATCGTATTGCTTCCATTGTTTGCAGTGGTGGCCATTCTGATTAAGCTCGAAGACCCAAAGGGAAGTGTGTTTTTCAAGCAAACTCGGGTGGGCAAGAATGAGAAGTTATTCGATATGTATAAATTCCGTTCAATGGTGTCCAATGCCGAGGAACTGAAAAAGGACCTGATGGAGCTGAATGAAGTGAGCGGCGCCATGTTCAAAATTAAAAACGATCCTCGGATCACGAAAATTGGCAGTTTTCTGCGCAAGACGAGTATTGATGAGATTCCGCAGCTGTGGAATGTGTTGGTTGGAGACATGACTTTAGTCGGTCCGCGTCCGCCGTTGCCCAGCGAGGTTGAGCAATACTCCGATTATGACAAGCAGCGCCTGATTGTAACACCGGGATGTACGGGTTACTGGCAGGTGAGCGCACGTAACAGTGTAGGCTTCGAAGAAATGGTGCAAATGGATTTGAAGTATATTCATGTTCGCAATACGTGGCTCGATCTGAAAATTATCATGAAAACAGGCGTTAAAATGCTGTTCTCCAAGGATGCTTACTGATGGATGCATTTAAGCGATGTCCCGCAGTGTCCGTCGTTATTTGCACCTATAACCGGGCGGACCTGTTGGAGAAAACGTTAATGTCTCTACTGAAGCTGGAAGACCTTGCACTGGCTGAGATCATTGTGGTCGATAACCGATCCACCGATCATACAGCAGCGACGATCAAAAGATTCACCGTTGCGCATGGTCAGCATATTCATCTTCGGTATCATTATGAGCGCGAACAAGGACTGTCTGCCGCTCGTAATGCTGGCATTACGTTATCAAAAGCAGACGTCATTGCTTTTCTGGATGATGATGCAATTCCGTGTGTTACATGGCTGCAAACGATTATGTCGGCCTTTGGGAACAATCCCGAGCTAACGGCTATGGGTGGGAAGATTGATCCTAAGTTTGAGACGGAACGCCCGAACTGGTTGACAGGGCCGCTTGAACTGCCCTACACGATTATTGATCTGGGGAAATCCGTTCGGGAATATCCGGCGGGCCTGAATCCATTTGGGGCGAATATGGCTATGCGCAAAACGGCTTTCGCCGCCGTCATGTTCCCGCTTCACTTGGGCAGAAAGGGAGATATCCTCCTATCTGGTGAAGAATCGTGGGTATTTGAGCAAATCCGTAAAAATGGTGGAACGATTATGTATCATCCGCACATGGCTGTAGAACATTTTGTTCCGGCTTCACGCTTAACGAGAGAATGGATCTTGAATCGCTACTATTGTCAGGGCATGTCTAATGCTGCTCAGGCTACAGGTCTGCGCGGCAACGCGGTGCTGATGGCAAAAGTGGCAGCCAAAGTGTTATACATCACGGTGGATTCCCTGCTGGCACGTACTGAGGGCAGGAAGCTGTTGAACCGGTGCAGGCTTGAAAATATCCGCGGAACGCTGGATACACTGCGCAACCGGAAAAGCGAGTCAGCTGCGGGGTGAAAGATTGAACATGAGTAACTATCCTTGGACTTCCAGATTAAACACGATACAGCATGTTTTTATTTTTCTACTAGGCGCTCTTGCTGTAGGAATTGCAGCTACCTATCAACCTGTGGTCAGTATTGCGGCGGTATGCTTACTGCTTTTGTTGGCTGTCTCTATCCATCATCCTGAGCGCATTAGCTATGCGGTTTTGCTAAGCACAGCAGTCTCAGTCGATTCTCTGTATCAGGGTGGCGTGTTCGGCATTGAGATATTGTCATTGTACAAATTGGGCATTTTGGCTCTGCTAGTGCCATGCATGCTTGTATATGGCATTCGTCTCAAGTTCAGCTATCCAGTCTGGGCATTGGTGATCATGCTGGGGATTACATTTGGATTTTCAGCATGGCTGCCTTTGTTAACGACCTCGATTGCCGTCAAGGCGTTCGTGGGACTATCACTGCCCTTCTTTTTTTTACTGATCCAGTGGAAAAAGGATGTGGCGGAAAAGCATATTCGACTGATTAGCCTGTTGCCGATTATTAGTGTGGTCATTGGATTAGGCTTGCAGGTTTTAGGATTGCACTCATTTACGGATGTGGAATTTACGGGCGCAGTCAGAGTACAAGGAGCGAATATACCGCCGCATTTGGCAATGCTCTCCTTTCTCGGAATTGCCGTCTCTCTGATTGAGGTCAAGCGCAAACCTAGGCAAGCTGCCTTTTATTACACGGTGTTGGCCCTGAACTTTCTAATCCTGATCGCCACCGGTACACGTGGGCCGATTCTGGCATTGTTATTAATGTTTGCTGTGTATCTGTTTGATATTGCCCGTCAGTACCTCAAGGGAAAAGTCAATTATTTGCTACCGCTGGCCGGATCGTTTTTGGTTGCTCTGGGGGCGGTGGCCCTACAATGGAACAATTTAAAAAAACGCTCCTTCGAACGGGAGACCGACACAGGCATTGACCTATCGGGACGCTCGGAGGCATGGGAATATTTTTTGAACAGAGTACATGATTACCCTTGGTCAGGCAGAGGCCTTGGCGCGGTAACGGTTGCGAACGACGGGACGTTATTCAATGGTTTTGTTGTACCGCATAACGAGTATATACGATTTTATTTTGATACCGGATATATCGGTTGCGGGCTATTAATGCTTTCATTACTGATCGTGTTCGCTCTCATTTACCGGTCACTTGCCAAGTCTATCAAACCTTATTTTGCAACTTTAATTGCAGGTTTTTTGATCTACTCGTTTTCAGATAATACGTTGTCGACGGTTCAGATGATTATTCCGTTTTGCTGGTATTTGAACGCATTATACCAGACATCTACTCAAACCGATTTTCGCAAAGAGAAGTGATACGATGAGCAGAGTGAACATGTTCGATGTCAACTTTGATAATTACGATTTTAATGATCTACTCGAATTTATAGATACTTCTATTGAGCATCAGCGTCATTCCTACATTTTGACCTGTAATGTCGATCATGTGATCAAGCTTCGTAAGGATGATGAATTCCGCAAGGTATATTCGGATGCCGGAGCTGTAGTGGCCGATGGAATGCCTATCATTTGGGCGTCTAAGTTGCTGAAAAAGCCCCTCAAACAAAAAGTGTCAGGGTCCGATTTGTTCACCCGGCTGGGAGAGGCTTTTGAGGATCGGGGCTATCGCTTGTTTTTTCTGGGTGCAGCTGACGGTATTCCTGAGAAGGCTATGCTTAATCTCCAGGAATCCTATCCAAACATGAATGTGGTGGGCTGCTATTCTCCTTCTTATGGCTTTGAGAAAAACGAAGAGGAGAACAGATACATTATCCAGTTGCTTCAAGAGGCTCGCCCAGACATCGTTTTTGTAGGGGTAGGAGCACCGAAGCAGGAAAAATGGATTTACAGATATTATGAGACTTACCGCGCTCCAGTTTCGATTGGGGTGGGAGCGACCTTTGATTTCCTGTCGGGAAATGTAAAGAGAGCACCGGAGCTGATGCAGAAGACAGGATTTGAATGGTTTTGGAGGTTGTCTCAGGAGCCTAAACGATTGTGGAAAAGATATTTGATTGAGGATTCCCAGTTCCTCGTTCTGCTGTTTAAAGAGATGTTTAAGCGGAAGCGGATGAAGGGAGGCCAGGGGTGAGAAACATGAGTCGGTTGGCAGATCAGCAGATTTCCTTCTGGCTAGGAAGTCGGCGTGGAATCGGCATGATCGGCATGGGGGTGCTGGCTTGTATGCTACCACTCGCCATCGGATTTGTCAGCGCCAAGATGAATCCCACCACGAGCCAGCAGGGAGCCATATTGCTGGCGATCGTTTTTCCAGCCTTCCTGCTGGCGATCTTGCAATCACGGCTATTGATTTCTTACACATTGGTGGTGTGGGCAGTAGGCCCGGAAATCCGCCGCATTGCAGATTGGTTGGAGGGAACGTATCACTCGGTTTCCTTATTGAGCGTGGCGCCGCTGCTGGTAAGCAGCATGCTGATCATTCCTGTGCTGCGGGGTATTCATCTGGCGGAAAAGCCATTAACCCGGATTGCTGTATTTTTCGGCATAGAGTTGGCCTACGGAAGTGTGGTCGGGTTATTCAAAAATGGTATTGTTTTTGCTTATGATTTGGCCAATTATGTGGTTCCATTGCTTCTATTGCCTTATCTTGCGATTAAGCCTATGAAAGCCAAGGAGTTGGACCGACTGCTGTATTCATACGCCAACATTGCTGTTCTAGTAGCGATATACGGCATTATTCAGTACTTGACGGTGCCTCCTTGGGATGCATTTTGGATGAATCACGTGGAAATGAATTCCATTGGCGTGCCAGAACCGCTTCAAATTAGAGTGTTTTCTTCCATGAACTCGCCCGGCCCATGCGCTATTTTCCTGGCAATGGCACTTGTACCAATGCTGATGGAGAAACGGTGGCGAGGGACATTGGGATGGATTGGAGTCCTGCTAACAGTCGTTTGTCTCTTGGTCACGCTCGTACGTTCAGCCTGGCTGATTGCATTCGTCATGTTGCTGGCTTACATTCTCAGTTCATCCTCCAAAGGAAAGTGGAAGACCCTGTTTCAACTTGCTATCGTCGGTCTTCTTCTCTATATCATCGTTCCAAAACTTCCGGGGGCAGAAGGTTTGGTGGCTCGCATGCAGACGTTGACAGATATTCAACAGGATCATTCATACAATGAACGTTTGGATCTACTGCATACAATGCTTCCGGCGATTACTAACAATCCGGTCGGGCAGGGGATCGGGAGTGTAGGTATCGGAACCAAGCTTGATAACGGCGGCGATCTCGGTGAACTTGGGATTATGGATAATGGATATATTGCCATTTTCCTCACCTTCGGTATTTGCGGAGCATTCTTTTTCTTCGGTGGTCTGTTCGTTATCATCAAGCGCCTTCTCGTCCGTATTGCCGAACGGAATTCCAGTCAGCCTTATATCAGACTGGCGTTGGCTACATGGGCCGGAGCTGTAGCCAGTCTCATATCGGATAATGGTTTCCCCGGTATGCGCGGCTATTTGATCTGGATGATGATCGGAATAGGACTATGGGCAAAAGATGTCATCGCGGAAAGAAGGTAAAGGCTGTGCAAAACTTACAAGCATTATCCGCACCTGTCCGGACGCTATGGTCCACGGTGATTCGGTTTGCCAAAAGCAAGGATAACAGCTCTGCAGCAGTAAAAACGATGATATTCAGTATGCTGATTCTCGTCGTGAATATGCTGACTGGTGTGCTGACGGCACGATTCTTGGGTCCTACTGGACGCGGAGAACAGACAGCGATGGTGAACTGGTCCCAATTTCTTGCCTTCTGCATGAGCTTCGGTGTTCCATCTGCATTGATTTACAATGCCAAAAGGAAACCTGAGGAAACGGGTAAGCTGTATGGTCTGGCCTTGCTGCTGGCTACGGTATTCGGGGGAATGGCGACACTCGTCGGAGTATTTCTAATTCCTTATTGGCTGCGCTCTTTTTCTTCATCGGTCATACTTTTCGCGCAGTGTTCTATGATGATGTGTCCGCTCATAGCGATTTCACAGATCAATAATGCATTGCTTCAAGTTCGCTCGGAATATAAACAATACAATTTATTCCGGTACCTGGTACCACTAAGTACACTGCTGGGTCTGGCGATTCTGATCCTGACGGGGACAATGAATCCGTACACCTCAGCATTGGCTTACTTACTGCCAGGCTTGCCGATCTATATCGGTGTCACGATACGAATGATTCGGCTGTACAAACCAAAGGTGAAGAACAGCTGGACGCAATTTAAAAATCTCTTTACCTACGGTATGGGTTCATACGGGAATGATCTCATGGGGCAGGTTTCCACTTACATTGACCAGATTTTGATTGCAGGTCTGCTCAGACCTGCTGATCTCGGTTTATATGCGGTAGCGGTCAGCCTGGCCCGGATGGTGAATGTATTTTCAACCTCGATCATTGTCGTGTTGTTTCCCAAAGCCTCTGGTCTGGATAAGGAAGAGGCAGTGGCCATAACATTCCGGGCATTTAGAGTGACTTCAACGGCAACCTTTTTGGCTGCGGTGATGTTAATGCTGGTTGCTCCGTTCGTATTTACATTGTTATATGGTCAAGAGTTTAAACAAGCGCTTACGGTATTCCGGTTTCTGGTGCTTGAGGTTGCTATCAGTGGAGGTACCATGGTGCTGGCACAACAATTTATGGCGCTGGGTAAGCCCAAACTGGTTACCATTCTACAGGGTGTCGGATTGGCGCTCGT
This sequence comes from Paenibacillus sp. ALE2, assembly GCF_054113385.1. Classification (NCBI taxonomy): domain Bacteria; kingdom Bacillati; phylum Bacillota; class Bacilli; order Caryophanales; family Paenibacillaceae; genus Paenibacillus; species Paenibacillus sp. ALE2. The sequence continues at coordinate 161,218 of NZ_CM134213.1, read as the reverse complement.
CATTCCATTGCTGTCCATACTCGTGCCGAGATATGGATTGACGGGTGCAGGGATAGCAATGCTGTCTTCGGGGATTTTACGGTTCGTTTTCATTTTATGTAATGTTAAGTTCGTTCTAAAAATGAAAATTCCAAGACTGCTTATTTCCAAACAAGATTTTCAATGGCTCCGATCAACGATGTCACACTACATCCGGAAAAAGCCAGTTAACGGTTAGATAAAGAAGGAGGCACCCGCTAATGAACCACATGTCTAGCGTTCCCGCGGACAACCGGATATCCGTAGTTATTATCGCTCAGGATGATGGCACTCGAATTACAGCCGCCATTAAATCCTGTCAGCCCTTTGCGGACGATATCGTCGTCATTGACGGAGGGAGCAAAGACAATACGATTCAGGTAGCTGAATCATTGGGCTGTCGGGTGTTTTCCAACCCATGGCCTGGTTATGCCAAACAGCGCATGTTTGGTGTTGATAAAGCGGAATTTGATTGGATTTTCCTGATTGATACAGACGAAGTAGTGGATGCAGAGTTGCTTGGTGACTTGTTGAAAGTAAAGGAAACGCTCCACGATCCGGCCAAAGCCTATTCTGTATTTCGCATTGGCGATTTTCTCGGCAAATGGATGAACAAAGGCGAGTATTTGGTTCGTTTGTACAATCGGCGAATTTATGGCATTACGAATAGTCTTGTTCATGAAATGCCGGATGTAGCCTCTTCCCAGATCATCAATCTGGAGGGCGTGTTATGGCACTATGGCTTCCGCAGCATCAGCGATCATATGACCCGTTTTAACAAATATACGGATCTGGAAGCAGAGACGGCATTTAACAAAGGAAGATCCTTTCGGATTACCAGACTGTTGTGGAGGCCGCCTGCCCGCTTTGTACAGAAGTATTTTGTTCAAGGCTTATACCGCAAGGGGTTGGCGGGTTTTGCCGTAGCCGTTTTCTGGGTGATGTATGAGTTTCTCGTCTGCTTCAAGCATTATGAGTTAACCAAGCGGCGAAAAAAGATTGAAGTTGTGGATGGCGGACAAACCGAGCAGAAAGGAGAAACCAGCTATGTCGTACAATAACGGATTTCGTATTGCGGCAACCGGGCTGAGCTGGCCGTCCTTGCAGCCAGGAGGTCTCAACACATATTTCAAATCCATCTGTGAGCAGCTTACGCTAGAGCGCAATACGCTGGATGCTTTAATCTGTAGTGATGAGCAGCCTCAGGCGCCTGAACGTATTCGTATTCATTCAATTGGTAGCAAGCAGCAATCCATCTGGAAGCGTCGAGAGCTGATGCAAAAATATGCAGCAGAACTGTTCGACAAGCAACCGATAGATGTGCTGTATTCCCACTTTGCTCCCTATAGTGTCGGACCGGCACTGGAGGCGAAAAAAAGAGGAATCCCGGTCGTTACCACCTTCCACGGACCGTGGACGGAGGAAATGAAGATTGAAGGACAGGGAATTAAGCATTTTCTTAAAACGACGTTGGCCAAATCCATTGAAATGAAAGCTTATGGTTTGGCGGATAAATTTATAGTGCTAAGCGAGACTTTTCGGGATATTTTACACGAGCACTATAAAGTTCCACTTAGTAAAATTCATATTATTCCTGGTGCGGCGAATGTAGAAAGGTTCCATCCGGCAGAGGATCAGGAGGCCGTACGGAAGCGGCTGAATTTGCCGCAAAATGCGACGATTGTGCTAACCGTTCGTCGTCTTGTTAATCGCATGGGTCTGGTACAGCTACTCGAAGCATGGCGACGAGTAACTGAGCGTCACCCTGATCATCTGCTGCTAATCGGTGGGAAGGGCCCTCTGATGGAGGAATTGGCTTCCAAGGTGGCGGAATACAATCTTCATAATCACGTAAGATTGCTTGGTTATGTGTCGGATGAGGAGCTGCCCCTGTACCATCAAGCCTCGAACTTGTTCGTTGTACCAACACAGGCACTAGAGGGTTTCGGTCTGATTACAGTCGAGGCGATGGCCTCGGGACTACCGGTGCTGGCCACTCCTGTAGGCGGCAACAAGGAAATCTTAAGAGGATTCCGTCCTGAGCTTTTGTTCCAGGGGACGGACAGTGAAGCCATTGCTGCTGGGCTGCTGCGTGTGCTGGATCATCGTGAACTTCTACCGAATGCACGGGAATGCCGGGACCATGTCCTGAGCAGATACACATGGGGACATGTAGCAGAGCAGGTAGAAGAGGTGTTCCGACAGGTCCTTGACAGAAAGGCGGCGGCGAAATGATGAGAGTAGCTTATATTGACCATACGGCAAGATGGAGCGGCGGCGAAGTCGCTTTGTATAACATCCTGACGAATATTGGGGAACATATCGACCCGCTCGTTATTTTGGCGGAGGAGGGCGATTTGGCGGATCGGCTTCGGCAGCGTGATATTGATGTGCGCATCGTTCCACTAGATGATTCGATTCGCAATCGAGGACGAAATGCTGTTAATCTGGGTGCGCCTGCAGCAGCCTTTCGGTTGCTGGCTTACGGCAGAAAACTCGCGCCGTTGCTGCGTGAGGAAAAAGTCGTGTGTGTGCACACAAACTCACTCAAGTCTGCACTGTATGGTGCAGTAGCCGCCAAATCGGCGAAGCTGCCGTTGATCTGGCATATCCGTGACCACATCGGTCCGCCGTATCTGAAGCCGATTGTAGCTAAAGGGATTCGGCTCATGTCCCGCTTTTTGCCTAACGGTGTGATTGCCAATTCCAAATCCACGCTGAGTGCATTGGAATTACCCCCGGACAAAAAGACGCTCGTCGTCTACTCCGCTTTTGCCAAAGCAATTACGGCTCGTGATTCGGCTGCGCATTTGCGTGGCGATGACTCGTTTAACGTCGTATTGGTCGGCAGATTGGCGGAATGGAAGGGACAACATATTTTATTGGAAGCAGCACGTTCTTTTTTACCAGATCAGCGAGTGAAATTCTGGCTGGCTGGAGATGCGTTGTTCGGAGAAGAGGAATACAAACAACGATTGGAATCCACGATGCGCGAATATGGGTTGACCAACGTCAATCTGATGGGACACGTCGATGACATTCAGGGACTGATGCAGCGCTGTGACCTGCTAATTCATACTTCCATTACACCGGAGCCATTCGGTCAAGTCATTATTGAGGGCATGGCTGCAGGTTTGCCAGTGATCGCTTCAAACGAAGGTGGTCCCAAGGAAACGGTGGTACCTAATGAAACCGGGCTGCTCATTGAACCGGGAGACCCGGCCAAGCTGGAAGAAGCCATCCGCTGGATGCTGGAGCATCCACAGGAACGTCAGCAGATGGGTGAGAGAGGGATGGAACGGGTCAAGAAGCATTTTGTCATCGAGAACACTGTTAAGGATATAGTTCATTACTATAAGGGTTTGTTGGCAGGAGTCTGACCGACATTCGCGTTAAAGGATGATTCAGATGAAAATAGCGATAGCACATGATTACTTAATCCAAATGGGCGGAGCGGAAAGGGTAGTAGAGGTATTCCATGATATGTATCCGGAGGCTCCCATCTTCACAACGGTGTTCAGCGACGAGCGCCTGTCGCGCAACTTGAAGGATGCGGACATTAGAGCCACTTGGCTACAAAACGTCCCAGGAGTGAAGACCAATTTCAAAGGAGTGCTGCCGCTGTATCCCATCGCTATCCGTGATTTTGATTTTAGGGATTTCGACATTGTTTTAAGCTCCAGCAGCGCATTTATGAAAAGCATCCAGGTACCCAAACATACGTTTCACATTTGTTACTGTCACACACCGATGCGGTTTGCCTGGGATTACGATACATATATGGCCCGGCAGTCCAAATCCAACCTGCTCAAAAATATGCTAAAGCTGTACATGAACAGGCTGAAAACATGGGATGCCAAAACTTCTCGCAACGTAGACCAGTTTATCGCCAATTCTTCCGTCGTCAAACGGAGAATTTTGCACTATTACCAACGGGAGGCAGATGTTATTTTCCCTCCTATCAATACATCCCGTTTCAAACGTGCTACAAGCATCGGTGACTATTATTTGATCGTATCCCGATTGGTGTCTTACAAGCGCATTGATCTCGCGATCGAGGCATTCAAACGTAACGGTCTCAAGCTGCGCATCGTTGGCGAAGGACCAGATCGTAAACGACTCGAAGCCATGGCTGGCCCGAACATTGAGTTCCTCGGCAGGCTTGAGGACGAAGAGGTTAACAAGCTGATGGCCGAATGCCGGGCGCTTGTCTTTCCGGGGGAAGAGGACTTCGGTATTACGCCTTTGGAGGCGAATGCGGCTGGACGGCCAGTTATCGCTTTTCAGGGCGGGGGAGCGCTGGATACGATTGTTCCTCATGTGAACGGCGTATTTTTCCGCAAGCATCAAGTAGACGATGTGCTGGAGGCCGTCGCAAAGGTCGAGCAACATGCATGGAATGTGGACGATATCATTACCCATGCCCGCAAATTTGATGAAGATAACTTCAAGGATCAATTGAAAAAGTATGTAGAACAAGCCTATGTGAACTTTCTAAAAGGAGGATGAACGGAATGAAGCTGGCTGTAATCGGTACTGGATACGTTGGACTCGTCTCGGGTGTGTGTTTTGCGCAAAAAGGTAATGAGGTGATTTGTGTCGATCTGGAGCAGTACAAAATCGACATGTTGAACCGGGCAGAATCTCCGATCTATGAACCGGGTATTGAGGAATTGATCGCGTTGAATCTGGAAGCTGGCCGTTTGGAGTTCACCTCGGATTTGGCCGATGCGGTACGTCGCTCGGATATTGTCATTTTAGCGGTAGGTACTCCTTCACTGGCTAACGGCGAGGCGAATTTGTCTTACATTGAACAGGCGGCCGCTGATGTCGGCAAAGCCATGAACGGGTACAAGATTATTATGACCAAGAGTACCGTACCTGTCGGAACGAACGAAAAGATTAAGGATGTAGTGGCTCGTCATACGAGCCTGTCATTTGATATTGTATCTGCGCCGGAATTCCTGAGAGAAGGTTCGGCCATCAATGATACGCTTCATCCCGATCGCATCATTATTGGTTTGGACAATACAGGTTTGCGTGAAACAATGGTCACTCTGCATCAGGTATTCACGGATAAAATCTATGTGACCGATATCCGCAGTGCTGAAATGATCAAATATGCCTCCAATGCGTTCTTGGCAACTAAAATTTCGTTTATTAACGAGATTGCTAATATTTGCGAAAAGGTTGGCGCGGACGTTACCTGTGTGGCTGAAGGTATGGGCATGGACAAACGGATCGGTTCCTCTTTCCTGCAAGCAGGGATCGGATACGGGGGCTCTTGCTTTCCGAAAGATACGAATGCGCTCATCCAAATTGCGGGTAATGTAGACTATGAATTTAAGTTGTTAAAATCGGTGGTCGAGGTGAACACTGACCAGCGTTTTATGATTGTATCCAAGCTGCGTGAATCGCTGGGTCAGCTAAACGGCGTATCGATTGGCATTTGGGGCCTCGCCTTCAAGCCTAATACAGATGACATCCGCGAAGCTCCAGCACTGGAAATCGTAGAAACGCTCATTCAGGCAGGTGCTATTGTCAAGCTGTATGATCCCATTGCGATGGATAAATTCAAGGAGCGCGTGGATCACCCGAATATTATATGGTGCTCCTCCCCGCAGCAAGCCGCCGAAAGAAGCGATGCTGTGTGCCTGCTGACGGATTGGGAAGAGTTCAAAGAAGTTGATCTCGTGCAACTGGGCTCTATTCTACACAAGCCAGTTCTGATTGACGGTCGTAACGTATTCACCGAGGAACAGATTCAAGGCTCTGGACTGGAATACTACTCCGTGGGTCGTCCGCGGATGAGTGGATGGAACAGAGATAAAGTGGAAGTTTAAAAAGTAACAGATTAAAAAGTGACTGTGGGCGGTGGGGGAGACGCTATGCGTTCCATTTGATCTTCCGATCGCTGTTGCAGTGGAATTCTCTGGATATATAAAACATTCCAAGGTTAGAATCCCACTGCAAAGGCGAACGCTAGCGCTTCTCCAGATTCAAATGGGCCGTTTCGCTGCTTTTATCGCACAGAGTCACGGTTTTTAATCTCCCATCTTAGGGGATGGGAGTAGTAAGGGCGTATCGGAAGGAGCGGCACAGTTGAAGCCGCTCCTTCCGATTAAGGCGCCATGCGCTGTACCGCGGCGCCCCTGTGGAGCAAAGCTGCCATTGCGGTAGTCGAAGGCAATCTTGGTAAGGCGTTACGAAGCGTCGATTGCTAGAAGCTTGCAAGCAAGGCAGGCAAACGCAGAACTCCCGAACGTTTTTTACAGGCTGACCGGACTTAATAATGTCCGGTCGTGCCTTTTGCACCACAAGGTATGATCGATATGATGCATTTTTGAGTAGCGTAGGAATAGATTTGAATCTGGAGAAGCGATAGCGTTCGCCTTTGAACCGGGATTTAGACCTTTATACGATTTTATACAATCGAATGAATCCCAGTCCAACAGCGATCGTAAGATCAAATCCAGCCCGTAGCGGGCTACTCAACCTTGCCTCATCCGATCGCCCACACATTATAGAGAGGAAGTGGAGAATTATGAAGCTCGTACTTTTGTCTGGTGGTTCCGGTAAAAGATTATGGCCGTTATCCAACGATTCCCGTTCCAAACAATTTTTGAAGGTACTGGAGAGCCCGGAAGGGATTTCGGAATCCATGGTGCAGCGGGTATGGAGACAATTGGGAGACAACGGATTATCCGAATCCTCGTTTATTGCGACAGGGAGAGCGCAGGTCGAAATGATCCAGAGTCAGGTCGGACCGAATACACGCATCATAGTTGAGCCGGAACGCAGAGATACCTTTCCTGCGATTGCGCTGACAGCGACTTATCTATATTCCATTGCGGGTGTTTCGCCTGATGAAATTATAGCTATATTGCCTGTAGATCCTTATGTAGAGGATGCTTTCTTTGCTTCCGTTGCCCAACTGGAACATACACTTCAGGAGAGTGAAGGCAAGCTTGCATTAATCGGGGTTGTCCCTTCCTATCCTTCAGAGAAATACGGTTATATTATTCCAAAAAATGATGCCACTCAAGGTAGCACAGGCTACCGCGAAGTGAGCCATTTTCAAGAGAAACCCGACCGGGAGCAGGCGGAGCGTCTGATTGAACGCAATGCTCTATGGAACTGCGGGGTTTTTGCATTCAAATTAAGCTATTTGCTGGATATCCTGGCATCCAAGGGCCTGCCGCTGAATTATGAAGAAATGCAAAAGCAATATGCGTCTCTGGAGAAAATCAGCTTTGACTACGAAGTAGTCGAGAAGGAAAAAGACATTGTGGTGCTTCCGTACGATGGTTTTTGGAAGGATTTGGGCACCTGGAATACGCTCACAGAAGAAATGTCTAATCAGCAAGTGGGCAGAGGTGTAGTAACGGAGGATTGTGTTAATACAAGCCTTATTAATGAGCTGGACATTCCGGTAGCGATCATTGGAACGAATGATCTGATTGTAGCCGCTAGCCCAGATGGTATTCTTGTGACCAATAAGGCAGAAAGCCCACGCATCAAGGAAGTGCTCAAGGCTCATGATCAGCGTCCAATGTATGAAGAACGCCGTTGGGGGCAGTATCGAGTTGTAGACTATGTAAAGTATGACGAGGGTAATGAGGTACTGACCAAACGAATCCGCGTACACAAAGGTAAAAATATCAGCTACCAGCTTCACTTTAAACGAAGCGAAATCTGGACCATTATTAGCGGCGAAGCGGAAATTATTTTGAATGAGAAGCTGCACAAAGTGAAGGCCGGTGACGTAGTCCGTATCCCTGAAGGAACCAAGCATAGCATTTTGGCTGTAACCGATGTGGATTTTATAGAGGTGCAGACTGGCTCTGAGTTGGTTGAAGAGGATATTGTACGCTTTTGCATGGATTGGAATGAAATTGCCCGTCATCAATTTATCTCATAATCGTTTTCGTAAAAACGAAATAAAGAAGATTTGATGAAAATTTATAGCCCAAACTGTCGAAATTGGGCGAAAACCTGTAAATTCATGAACATGACCTATTAAATTTTGGTAAAAAAAAGTCGATACTTAGGTTAAGAAGGAATCCAAACTCCTTCCAACGATAAACGCAGCCCTGTCGAAAGGCAGGTACGCAAAGCTAAAGGGCCTTCCCGTAAGGATGGCAGCCTGGCTACCGAAAGGAAGAGCAAAAGTGAGATTCAATTTTATTCCTCTGTATCGACTGATACGTCATGTACTCCCCGTAGTTATAATTTTTTCTTTGTTTCCCGTCGGATTTGGTGATTCTCTGTCTGTGGTGAATGCCGCTTCATTACAACCTGTTAATTCGGACGCTTGTACTCAGGCCCGTGAATTATACAATTATTTACTCAGCATCTCTGGAAAGAAAACAGTCACTGGTCAGCATGATTATTTGGAAAGTCCAGATGAATTAAGCAACAAGGTCCAAAAAATCAGCCAGGCGTATGTGGGTCTGCACGGCTATGAGATGGGAGCCATCTCTGGTCAATCTGACGCTACAGAAGCAGCACAACGTAAAAATGTCGTCGATAGCGCTATTCGTTGGAGCAGAGCAGGTGGCATTGTGACGATGACTTTTCATGAAGCGCTGCCGGGTAGACCGCTGACTTGGGCCAATGTGCAGGCCAAAGTAAGTCAGGCGGAGTTCAATAAATATGTCACGCCAGGCACTGCGCAGTATAACCTCCTCATTGCCGATCTGGATAAGGTCGCTGTATCGTTAAAGCAGCTTCGTGATGCAGGGGTTCCGGTATTGTGGAGACCTTACCACGAAATGAATGGTGACTGGTTCTGGTGGGGAAACAAAAACAATTTCAATCAGCTATGGAATATCATGTACGACCGTTTTGTTAACACGCATCAATTGAACAATCTGCTGTGGGTGTGGAGTCCCAATGCTCCCAATTCCTACACTGTCCCGTATACCCCAAAATATCCGGGGGATGACAAAGTGGATATTTTGGCAGTAGACATCTACAACAATGATTTTAAGCAAAGTCACTATGAAGGACTGCTCGAGTTGGCACGGAATAAGCCGATTGCCATTGGCGAGCACGGTGAGATACCTAGTTCTGAGGTGTTGCAGGCTCAGCCAAAATGGGTGTATTCCATGACTTGGGGCAAGATGCTGACCGAGAATAACACAACCACTCAAATACAGGATTATATGAACGATGCGAAGAGTTTGACACGGGATGATGTGAAAAATGGGCTGGAGGCCATCCAACAACCTGGAACAGATGTACCGACCTTACCGGATGAGGGACAAAGTGAGCCTCTCCCAGCTCCACCAGTAGTGATTGCTCCTCCAGCTCCGACTCCTCCTTCCGTTCCTGATGAAGTATATGTGAACGGGCTGCGGGGCGAATATTTCAACAATATGAATGTGAGCGGCAGTCCTGTTTTGATCCGTACAGACAGCAAGCTGGACTACAACTGGCGCGCCATTGCTGCTGATCCAAAGGTAAATGCCGACCAGTTCTCGGTTCGCTGGACGGGTAAAATCAAGCCACAATACTGCGAGACCTATACGTTCACAACCATATCCGATGATGGTATTCGTGTATGGGTAGACGGCAAGTTAGTGATCGATAGTTGGTTCAAACAAAGCTGGACAGAGCGAAAAGGCAGTATTGCTTTGGAAGCAGGTAAAATGGTAGATCTAAAAGTAGAATACTATGATGAAAAAGGCGATGCGATGGCACGTCTGATGTGGGAAAGTCAGCATGAAGCGAAAGCGGTGGTTCCCGGAAACGCTTTGTTTCTTCCTTGATAGATACTCTTTCCCGGTCAAAAATTTTGAGGAGAGAGGGTGTATCATATGATGAAAAAATGGTTGACCCATAGGTATACGGTCGTATTATCCGGATTACTAGGGGTCGCAGTTCTAGCCATGATCGCTTGGTTTATATACACGCCTTCAAAAAGTGTAGAATTGCAGACAGATAAGGTAGCGGCGGCCAGTCCAGTATGGAAGCTGGGTCAGAGGGATGACTCCTCAGCGGAATTTAAAGGAGTGGTCGGTAGGGATAATATCGATATTTCTGCAGCATCAGCTTCTTCCGAATCATCTGCTAAAGCAGCATTTTCGGCGTTGTCGGAGGCAGAGAGTACAACAGTTCCGGTATTGCTCAGCAGTGGAGATATTCCTCCCGGTTTGAATGCATCCACGAATCCAGAACTAACACTTCAATATAAGCTGAATCAGGTTCCTCCCAATGGTATGATATTCCGTGTTCGGATCTTGGATGCGGGCAAAGCTGTGCCGCAGATGGCTGTCTTCTCAAATCATCAGCTGTCCGGAATCATTCAGATTGCCGGGGTATCCGGTACTGGGAGTACCTATAATTTCAAAAACAACTACGAGCTGTATATCCCCAAAGAACAATTGCAAAGCGGTGTTAACGTACTCAAGCTAAAGACAGCGCGCTGCCTATACTGCTCCTCTGCGGAAGATAAAAATGTGTGGTGGACTTGGGATGACTTGAGCTTGGAGACGTTAGCTTCCCCTGCGGTCGAACCGGTACATGGGAAATATATACTGACTGGTACGAATGTGAATAATAAAGAATTTTATTATGATCAGGGTGCAGTTAAGCATCTACCATACGTTCTCAAATGGCTGGGAATTGCCTATAGCGGCAACGTCATGAGGGTAACCTGTGCCAGTAATGTAGGTAAGGCATGCACAGACGTGGATGATTACTATCAAACGTTAAAGCAGTATAATATGCAATCGTCTGCATTGTATCTATACACAGGTGATATTAAGCTGCAAAAAGATGGTACTCTGCCAGAGACGGCCAAGCAAAAGTTGCGTGATTATGTAAAAAAATACGGTTCATACCTTCAATATTATGAAGTAGATAACGAACCTGGATTGTTTAATCGCTCCAAGGCGGTAGACCTGGCTGTGGCTAAATGGTTGAATACGGAAGGCAAGCAATTGGCACCGCATCTCAAAACCGTAGCGCCGGGCTGGGCCTACTGGCCGACATACTCTACCAAGGCGTGCAAAAATCAAACCGGAGGCACGCAAAAATGCGGTGATCCGGATGGATGGGAACGAGACCCAGCGCAGCGTAAACAGCTGGAGGAAGTCACCGACCTAACCAACGGACACGCCTACGGTGAATCGTATAATGAAGAGGGCGGGGGCAGCTTCGTTCAGAATTTAAAAACCTTCGGTGGTTCGAGCAACGGACTGGCGAAAAAGATGCTAAACACGGAGTTCGGTACTAACGATACGCATCGAGACAATCCTGATTACGGGGCTAGTCAGCCACAAGCAGCTGCATTCGATCGGATTATGCGATCGCAAATCGGGTTTGCCGATATGTTTATCCAGCACGCTGCTTTTTATAAGGATTACACACTATTTAAAACGGGTTTTGATCTGCAAAGTCACAATCCGGCTAACACGGAAATTTATCCGTTTGGGCAAGGACAGGACACTCGCGTTAAGATTATGAGACGCTTGAGTCTAGCCTATGCCACGCATGGTAAACCGCTGACTTATACAATGTTGAATCCAGAGGAGACCAAGGACAAGATGGTCTATGTTCGCGCGGTGGATACGTCCAAACTTAAACCGCTGGCAGGTAGCGGCGCTACCTCGAACAAATTGCTGGTGAACCTAGTGAATTTCGAATCCACTACGCAGACCGTTCGTGTACGGGTGACGATGCCGAAAGCTGGCTTGTACACGGGGGAACGTTTTGGGGCGGGTTCCACCTACAGCCAGGCGCAGCGTTCCATATCAGGGCTGAAGGCCTCTCCTGCCCTTGATTTTGAAGAAAAGCTGGGCCCTGGCGAATCGGTACAATATATTTTGGAATTAAAAAGTACAGATCAAACTACGGCCTCTGCCCCAACAGAGGTAAAAGCAGCCTCTATTCAGGATGGGGTGGTAAAGATTAATTGGCTTCAAGCAGAAGGCATATCTTCCTATGATGTGCTGCGTGCTGACCGGACAGACGGTGCCTATCAGGTGATTGCCTCGCAAGTAGAAGGAAGCACGTATACGGACCGCACTGTAAAAGCTGGAAGTCATTACGTCTACAAAGTCCGAGCGACCGGAGGTACTCAGGTTTCTCAGGCAGCCGAGGTCGCTTAGTTACACCGGAATGCATGTAGGACCTTACCTAATGAATATCTAACACCATTCCGAAAGAAAGCAAAAAAGAACCTATCAGGAGAAAATAGGACCTGACAGGTTCTTTTTTATTTGTAAATCGTTCTGAATTGCCAATACTTTACGTATAATGGAGAAAAAAATAAGAAAATCCTTTAATATTCTCGTCATAAGACGACAACATTGCAGGTATGTATTCATATATAATAGTTTTGTTCATGACTATACATACATGGTTTGTAGGGAATCTCTTTCTTTCCGGCGACCAAGACTAATAAAGTGAGGTTAGTGCTGAATGAACAAGGAAACAGAATTAGGGGGGAATGGCCCTCTTCTTCGAGACAACGCACGGAAAGCAGGCAAAGCAGCCATCCACTTGGACATCCGGAACATTTTGCTCCAATGTGGTATCACGACACCAGAATGGCTGGAGGGCGACGCTGATAGAACTAAGTGCCAGAAGGACAAGCGCGTGTAATTTTCAGTTGCTGGTCCTACTTAAGCCAAACATCAAGCAGCGGCGCTTTCTTTATTCCATCATTCGTTCCATTCGAACAAACGCGATAAAACGTTTGGCTTCTTCCTCAGACAAGGTGCGTCCGTCAATCGTCAGGTTAAAACGTTGCAGGATATCCTCGTCTGACAGTTCAAGCTGATCCACAAATTCCCTCACATCTGAATCCAATATTGCTGTCGGGTGGCTCGTACGTCCCACCAAATAATCGATGGTTACCTCGAAAATATCAGCGAGCTTGGTCAGGGTCTCAAAGTCTGGCTTGCGTCTATTTTTTTCATAGTGAGAAAGAGCCGCCCGCGTAATTCCGAGGGATTGCGCTAATTCCTCTTGTTTTAATCCCTTATGTTCTCGTAATTCAGCGATGCGGGTTCCATAATTCATCTGTTTTTCCTCCTGAAGGCAAGGTTAAGAAAGGTAAGAAAAGCAATTTTGCGCTTGACAAGATACAATTTGTATCATAAATTAATTATGTAAGTTACATAACGTATCATTATTTCATAGTTTTCACTTATATCTTCATTTATATACCCTTAAGAGGCCAACGATGATTGAGCATTGTGTGCTTATTCGCTGGCTAGACCTTCTATGCGCTATTATACAACATTTTACTATAGATTAGAGGGTCATGCATCGTTCTTTTCCCCGTCATGCAGAGGATCAGTACAAGCGTTATTCATCGAAAACAAGTCAAGCAGGGAGGACTGGTCTTGTGCAGTTGAAAGAGTACATCCGTTTGATCCGCAAAAGAATGTGGTTGATTGGTAGCATTGTACTGCTGGTGTGTACTGTAGTAGGCATAAAAAATGTATATTTTACCCCGCAGGTTTATGAAGCTACCGCCAAGCTCATTATTAATCAGACGCCACGACCGGACCGTGCAGGTGTCGTCGATTACAGTGTGGTGCAAACCAATATAGCTCTAACGAACTCCTATAAGCAAATTATGATCTCCTCGGCGATTATGGATCAGGTGGTCGCCAGCTTCCCCGATCTTAAGGTTACTCCGTCAGCTTTGGCGCAAAAATTAAGAGTAAACACCGCAGGTGATTCACAGGTCATGGATGTTACAGTCCGCGACTTATCGTATACGAAGGCTGTGAAAACCGTCAATGCGGTAGCCAAAGTATTCAAACGGCAAATCCCCTCTATCATGAAAATGGACAATGTCACCATCCTAAGCGAAGCCAGTCTGAATGACCCAGCAGTTCCCGTGAACAATAATCCCGCCATACAAATTTTTATTGCTTTTACCATTTCTTTATTACTGGGCATAGGCTTGGCGTTTTTGCTGGAGGTATTGGATGATACATTTAAAAATGAGGAGGATATTGAAAAAGAACTCGGTCTGCCTACCCTATCCCTGATTACAAAAATGAAAAAAGAAGATAGACGCTCTGACAGCTCTACTACAACTCCTAAACAGGTAGGTGAGGGACAATATGCCGCGATTAATCAATAATCAGCTCGTTACATCCTTGCATGCTCAGTCTTCCGTGTCGGAGGAGTACCGCATGCTTCGCACTAACATCCAGTTTTCTTCTATAGACGAGCCGATTGAGGTGATGATGGTGGCGTCCGCTCAGGCGGGTGAAGGCAGAACAGTCACGATTAGCAATTTGGCTGTAACCTATGCGCAAGAGGGAAAAAAGGTGCTGGTTATGGATATGGATCTGCGTCGGTCCTCCTTGCATCATATGTTTGGTTTGCGCAATCATACAGGGCTGACACGGGTACTTGCCAATCAACAGACATGGCAGGATGTGGTTCAGGAAACCGGAATTGATCATCTGCATGCAATCACAGCTGGACCGAATCCACCCAATCCGTCCGAGATGCTCAGTTCCCGTAGAATGAAGGCTCTACTAGTTGAGCTAAAAGAACATTATGACGTGATTCTGATGGATACGCCACCCCTGCTGCCTTTTCCAGATGGCCTCATTGTAAGTGCCATGTGTGATGGTGTCATTTTGGTAGTACAGGCAGGGAAGGTCAAAAAGGATGTCGTTAAGAAGGCGAAGGCAAATTTAGAAAGAGTTAAGGCGCGCATTCTGGGTGTAGTGCTCAATAACGTGAAGCGCCGCGCCGAGCGTGGTATGGAGGAACGCAATCTGACATGAATAAATCGGGGAAAATAAAAGTATATAAAATTCTTTTAACAATGAATAAATAATATTTATCAATGAGGAGTGAGGTGATGAGACGTGTCTTCTTCCCGCTCGAACGAGGCCAAAGTGCTGGGCGCGTCAGTAGATGTATATTCGGTCGCTCATGGGCTTGAACGACGACAAGGATGGAGCGTATATCCGTTCGTGAAGCGAAGTATGGACATTATCCTGTCTTTTATTGGAATCATCGTACTGTGCCCGGTATTTCTGCTCGTCATTTTGTTGATCAAGCTGGGACCCCAAAGGAAGTGCATTATTTTATCAAATACGTATCGGTAAACATGAGCGACCGTTTCGCATGATCAAATTTCGTTCCATGGTGTCTGATGCCGAAGCCAGATTGTCTGCATTGCTGGTGGAAAATGAAATTGAGGGTGCGATGTTCAAAATGCGGGACGATCCCCGAATTACCCGTGTGGGTCGCTTTCTTCGCAGAACGAGCATCGACGAACTACCGCAACTCTTCAATGTACTGCGTGGGCATATGAGCCTTGTAGGACCCAGACCCCCATTGCCAAGAGAAGTCCATGATTACACCATGAGGGATAAGCTGCGTCTGACGGTTACACCGGGCTGCACCGGACTATGGCAGATCAGCGGTCGCAATCATCTAAGCTTTGACCAGATGGTAGAACTGGATTTGGAGTACATATCTAGACGCAGTTTCCGCACGGATATGATCATCATGCTGAAAACATTTCGTGTGCTGCTGGGCTCCAAGGATGCTTATTAAAGTCAATTTTAATAAAGAGGGGTAGGAGAGAAGGATGGAGCTTCATTCCAACATCTATGTGGCAGGACACAATGGGCTGGTGGGTTCCGCTATTGTTCGAGCGCTTCAGAAAGCGGGATATCGTCATATTACTACTCGCACAAGCCGTGAGCTGGATCTGCGCAATAAAGAGGCCGTAGATCATTTTTTTGATACAGAGCCCGTGGATTATGTATTTCTGGCAGCAGCCAAGGTGGGCGGGATTTTGGCAAATAACGAATATCCGGCCGATTTTATCCGTGACAATCTACTTATACAAACAAATGTGATTGATGCGGCATACCGGAAGAATGTAAGCAAGCTGTTATTCCTCGGTTCTACCTGTATCTATCCGAAATTTGCTCCACAGCCGTTGCGAGAAGAATATCTGCTTACGGGTGAGCTTGAGCCTACTAACGAGGCCTATGCGATTGCTAAAATTGCCGGGATTACAATGTGTCAGTCCTACAACCGTCAGTATGGAACCCGTTTTATTTCGGTGATGCCTACGAATTTATATGGTCCGGGCGACAATTTTGATCTCCAAACCTCTCATGTGCTGCCTGCGCTGATCCGCAAGTTTCATGAGGCAAAGCTGAATCAATCTCCGACTGTAGAAGTATGGGGCTCCGGTACGCCTCGGCGAGAATTTCTTCATTCGGATGATTTGGCTGATGCCTGTCTATTTCTGATGAATAACTATGAGGGGAATGAGATTGTAAATATCGGTGTGGGTGAGGATATTTCCATCCGTGAGCTGGCTGAACGAGTCAAAAATGTAGTCGGCTATGAGGGCGAAATTACTTTTAATACATCCGTTCCTGACGGAACGCCGCGTAAGTTGGTAGATGTATCCCGGATTTCCGGGCTAGGCTGGTCGGCGCGTATTTCACTAGAAGAAGGATTAAGGTCTGTATACCAGGCGTTTCAAGGTCTGGATCTGGTTGAACAATAAATAACGGTGGGGGAATTGGAATGAAAAAAGCGCTGATCACTGGGATTACCGGACAAGACGGGTCTTATCTGGCTGAGTTGCTGCTGTCCAAGGATTATGAGGTGTACGGGGTGCGCAGACGAACCAGCACACCGAACTTTGAAAATGTAGCGCATATCCAGAATGACATTCACTGGCTTTCCGGTGATATGACCGATCTGGCTTCGCTGATCGAAGCCGTCCGTCAGTCCGACCCGGATGAGGTCTATAACTTGGCTGCTCAATCCTTTGTAGCGGCCTCATGGCCGCAGCCCTTGGCTACAGGGCAAATCACAGCATTATCTGTTACCAATATGCTGGAGGCGGTTCGAATTGCCAAGCCGGATGCACGCTTTTATCAGGCTTCAAGCAGCGAGATGTTCGGTAAGGTACTGGAGACGCCGCAGACAGAAACGACCCCATTTTACCCACGTAGTCCTTATGGTGTAGCCAAGGTGTACGGCCATTGGATTACAGTCAACTACCGCGAAAGCTTTGATATGTTTGCTTGCTCCGGTATTTTGTTCAATCACGAATCACCTCGCCGAGGGCTGGAGTTTGTAACACGCAAAGTGTCGGATGCAGTAGCTCGTATCAAGCTGGGATTGCAGCAGGAGCTGCGCATGGGGAATTTGGATTCACTGCGAGACTGGGGTTTTGCAGGGGATTATGTAAAGGCGATGTGGCTGATGCTTCAGCAGGATCGACCAGATGATTACGTGATTTCTACAGGAGAAATGCATTCTGTGCGTGAACTGCTGCAAATTGCTTTTTCTCATGTAGGTTTAAATTACGAAGATTATGTGGTGATTGATCCGCAATTTGTTCGACCGGCAGAGGTAGATCTATTGCTTGGCGATTGTGCCAAGGCGAAAGAAAAGCTGGGCTGGCGATTGGAAGTCGGCTTCGACCAGCTCGTTCGTATGATGGTGGATGCAGACTTGGAGCGTGTAAAAAGGCAGGCTGCAGTTGAAGCTTCTGTCGTCGTGTAAGAGGTGGAGAGGCCGCCCGCCTGGCCGGGGGGTCTCTTCGTTGTACATGATTTCAGCTGTATGACAGATCAACAGATCATAAAGCAATGTTTAAGGTCATTTTTCAAGATGGAGTAGAACCTATGACATTAGTCAAGAAACGTGCCAAACCGCGCAGAAGCTTGCTGGTGAATACATCCTGGCTGTTCGGTGACAAAATGATTCGCATGGTGTTCGGGCTGGCAGTCAGCATCATCATGGCGAGAGTGTTGGGACCAGAGGAACTGGGAAAATGGAATTATGCGGAATCCTTTTTCGGGATGTTCCTGATTTTCACGACCCTTGGCTTTGATTCTATATTAGTACGCGATCTTGTCAAACACCCCAAGGATGAGCACGAGCTATTGGGTACGGCAGTTCTGCTGAAGTTGTTAGGTACTCTGGTAGCGATTGTACTGTCTTATTCCTTTATTTCACTGCTCAGACCGGAAGACAGTTCAGTACGGCTAATCAATCTGATCCTGGCTACGGCCTCGGTATTTCAGTTGTTTGATATTATCGACTACTGGTTCCGTGCACAGATGTTGTCCAAATATACGGTCGTTGCCAAGAATACGGCCTTTATCCTCGGTTCCACTGTCAAAATTATTCTATTATTGTCCGGTACTCCGATATGGACGGTGGCATTGTGTGCTCATGGTGAGTTTCTGCTGGGGAGTCTGCTGTTGCTGTATTTCTTCCATAAAGAAGGACAGCGTGTGAACAAGTGGACGTTCCGCTTCACCACTGCTCGGCGAATCATGAATCATAGCTGGCCGCTTATTTTGTCATCCTCCGCTGTATATGTACAGGCACGGATTGATCAGGTCATTATCGGTGAGCTGCTGGGGAATGCTGCGGTCGGGCAATACTCTGTTGCACTCCGGCTCATCGAAGTGCTGGGCTTTATTCCGGTCGTGCTAACGACAGCTTATGCCCCGGTGGTGACACGTTCCAAGCAGACAGGAAGCGATGAATACAGAAGGACGTTGTCTAATGTGTATCGTCTGATGTTTATATGCTTTCTTGTGACTTCGGTTCCCTTATTTTTTCTATCCCAATGGGTAGTAGTTGTGCTGTATGGGAGAGAGTTCACTGAAGCAGGCTCGCTGTTGTCACTGTTTGCGATTCGTCTATTTTTCACCAATTTTAGTGTCGCCAAAAGCTTGTTTATCACCAATGAAAATTTGTTCAAATACACGCTATTGACCTCGGTGGTAGGTGCGGTTACGAATATCGCCTTCAACTACGCGCTGATCCCATGGCTTGGTGTCCGAGGGTCCTTAGTGGCGACGATCTTGTCCTTTACGATATCTGTATTTTTATTGGATTTGTTGTTCAAGGAAGTCAAAGCCAATTTGGGCTGGATGATGAAGTCAATCCTGACCTTCTGGCATGTTCATATTACAGTACCGAAAGTTGGAGAGAACAATCATGATACCGATTAAACCATTTGTTCGGCATGAGGAACAGTGCCCGCATTGTGGAGACACGTTACGTGCTGGAGAGGTGCTGTGGCAGGGAATCCACGTATGTGTCAGTACTAAGTGTGAGGGTTGCGGACGTGAATATCTCGAGGACATGAGGGTTGGTCATGCGACGTATTCACCTTATCGTGTAGAAATGCCTGACTATATCCTGACCGGTAATGCGAAGTCAAGAAAATGGCTCGGAGAGCCTCTGCGGCAATCGTTGATGAATCCTTCCTATGATTTGGCAGTCGGTATGACCGTGCATAAAAAGAAAGCTTCTTCACGGGTGATCATTGTCAACACTATAGATTATTTATATGGTCATGCGTTGCTTAAGCTGCTTAATGTTCAGCGTGAATATGAGCAATCGCCGGAACTGGGGATCATCGTTATTGTGCAAAAGTCGCTGGAGTGGATGGTGCCGGTATATGTGTCAGAAATTTGGACGGTCGATGTCCCGTTCAACAAGGCGCGAAACTTTTATCCTCTGCTACATCATCGGATGATTGAGGAATTGATGCGCTTTGATGAGGTGTATGTCAGTCCGGCATATTCACATCCCAGCCAATTTGAGATTGAACAATTTACAGGGGTCTCCCGTTATGACGAGGAACGTGAGCGGAAGCCACGCATTACCTTTGTATGGAGGGAAGACCGCTTGTGGAGCGGCAGCCATCATATTGCCAGAGCAGTGCAAAAATTTCCGAAGCTCAAACGTGGCCTGAAACCGCTAATTTATCATCAACGCAGCAAAATCATTGGACTGTTCCGCAGACTGAGAGAAAGCTTCCCTGATCATTGCTTTACAGTTGCGGGACTTGGGCGCACGGGAAGCTTCCCAGCATGGATTGCTGACGAGCGCGTCTCACGCTTCGATCGGGATAGTGAAAAGCGGGTATGCGAGGTATACGCAGCCAGCCGATTAGTCATTGGTATTCATGGCTCCAATATGCTGCTGCCTTCTGCACATGCAGGTATGACGATTGATTTGATGCCTAAGGACCGATGGGGCAATTATGCCCAGGACATTTTATTTCACGAAACGGATCATCGGCTTACAGCCTACAAATATCGCTTTGTACCGATGGAATCGAGCGTGAGCTTGGTGGCGGATATGGCAGCGGCCCAGCTTAAAGGGGCAGACCATTTTAATATGCAGATGATGGAGGAAAGGCAGCGGCAGGGGGAACATTCAAGTTGGAGGGGAAAGGCCGCTACGGGAAGGATTTGATCTTCCGATCGCTGTTGACGAGGGATTCCCTAGATTAAATAAGCTCTGTAAGCGGGCGGAATCCCACGGGGATTATGCTTTCGAAGCGAGCTTTCCTTCGGAAAGCTTTGAGGCGAACGCTGACGCTTCTCCAGATTCAAATCCTTACCCTCCGCTACCCGCTACCCACCGTCGCCAAAAAAGATTTTCCCCCAGCCATAAGGTGGGGGAGGTAAGAGCCGCCTGGCAATAGCTTCGCCCTATCGCCGCGAACTTCACGCCGGGCAGTGTGCCGGTGTATTAATGCTCTGTATAGTCCTATCTCAAGGTGAGAGAGCTTGATGAATAGTACTCACAGCAAGCAACAATCAAGTCTAGTTAGGGCATCTTGGTCAGCCTAGCAGTAGTATAGCCATGCTTGCTTGTGAGCGTGCCATAACGTGCCAAGCTTACAAGCTGTTTGACGAAGTCAACGCCCTGCATGCATTCGCACGCGTATATCCGCAGCGATGGCACTTCATGCCCAGCATTCCCTTTTTTAAGATGGGGTGACTTTATGGAAACGGCGGTCAGCAGCGGAGTGGATGGAATCGTTCTGAAGAAGCGATAGCGTTCGCCTTTATCCCCGGATTTTACCCTTATATAAATCAGATGAAATCCGGGGATAACAGCGATCGGAAGAATGATCCATCCGCGTAGCGGACTCTAACCCCCGCCTCCCATAGCTCACCCAATATGAAATGGCAGGAGTACTGATGATGATTCCAAAAATATTGTATCTTCGCAACTTTGCCAGCAAGGTGAATGGAGCCTCATACAATTTGCAGGAAGTCGGCTTGGGCAAAGCGCTCGTCCGTAAAGGTTACGATTGCGATATTGTTTACTACAACGATCGTAAGGAGACCCATCTGGAACAAGTCTATCGTCACGCAGGCTGCACCTTGCGCATTATCTGGCTGCACGGTTTCAAGTTTTTAAGCAACAGCATCTACAGAGATGTTCTCAAAGATTCTTTTCTGGCAGCTTATGATCTGGTTATTACTACAGAATACAACCAGATCATGACCTACCTGCTTTCCCGCAAATGTCCCGATAAGCTGGCGCTGTATCACGGTCCATACCGGGATAATACGCATGCGCTGATCCGCAAACTGTACGATGTTATGCTGCTGCCTAAGGTGACAAAGTCTCTACGCCGAACCTATGTCAAATCCGATCTTGCCAAGCGCTATCTGGAGAATAAAGGCTTTGACAACGTGATAACGATTGGGGTCGGACTGGACCGCAGCAATGTAGAGAAAGGATTCAACAGTGACGACCAAAGCGGAGAGCGTGAGGAAAACCGTGAGGTTGCGAATGAACTGCGTCGGATCGGTAATCGCCCGGTGTTGCTGTATGTCGGTGTGCTGGAGGAACGGAGAAATATACGTTTTATGCTGAATACGTTCAAAAGAGTACTCCAAAAGCATCCCGGCTGCCTTTTGTTAATGGTTGGGGATGGACGAAAGATAGATACGGATCGTTATTGGGCTTATGCTGAGCAACTGGGGTTGACGGATAGTATTATACATTTTCCAAGAGTGGAGCAACGTCATCTGTGGCAGATTTACGGAGCAGCGGATGTGATGCTGTTTCCGACCCAATACGATATTTTTGGCATGGTGCTGCTGGAAAGCATGCTGTTCCGCGTCCCGATTATTTCTTCGGTGAACGGTGGCTCGGTTACCTTGATTGAGGACGGAGTGAGCGGAGTGATGTTGAGAAGCTTTTCGGAGGAGGAATGGGCTGGTCGTATAGACAAGTTGCTGGATGATGCTGAGCTTAGACAGAGTCTAGCCGAGAAAGCGTTTCTTACGATCGAGCGTATGTCGTGGGATCGGATTGCAGATGAAATCGTAAGCCAGCAGCGGATCAAACCCATAAGCTCCAATCACGCAATGCAATCAACACAGGAAAGTGGGGCGGCCACGTGAGTCAACAGGTTACCAGACGAATGACCCCGCCTGTAAGCAAAGTACTGATCATCCATAACTTTTATCAGCAAAGTGGGGGAGAAGACAAGGTTGTCGAGCAGGAATCGGCTATGCTGCGTTCCAGAGGAATAGAGACGGAGCATTACTATGTGCATAACGACAGCATTCAAAGCAAAGGATTGGCCAACATGGCCAAGCTGGCGGTAGAGGCAGCCTGGTCCTTCCCAGAATTCAAAAGGATCAAAGAGCTGCTTTTGCGGGTGAAACCGGATGTGGTACATGTGCATAATTTTTTCCCGGTCATATCCCCATCGGTCTATCATGCCTGTGAACGGCTGGGGGTTCCGGTTGTCCAGACACTGCATAATTACAGGCTGATTTGTCCGGCGGCAACCTTTATGCGAGGGAATGAAGTTTGCGAAAAATGCCTGCACGGCACGCTGCTGCACTCCATCCGTCATGGATGTTACCGAGGCTCACAGCTGCAGACGATTCCGGTGGCGGCGATGATTAAGTTCAACGAGCTGATCGGCACATGGCAGCACAAGGTAAGTCGCTATATTGCGCTGACGGAGTTTGCACGGGACAAATTTGCCGAAAGCGGCATTCCGCTGGATCGCATCGCAGTAAAACCGAATTTTATCCATCATCAAACAGCCAAAGCCAAGTATGACCCCAATGATCGTTATTTGTTGTTCGTGGGCCGGATTTCAGCTGAAAAAGGGGTTCGCAATCTGTTGCAAGCCTGGTCACAGCTGGAAGATCGAGGTGGATTGAGACTGGTCATCATTGGCGATGGTCCGCAAAAGGCTGAACTGGCTGCTGCTTATTCGCAGGAAGACATTCGGTTTCTCGGCAAGCAGGATGGAGACACGGTGCTGGATTGTATGAGCCGAGCCATGTATGTGATGGTGCCTTCCATTTGGTATGAAGGTTTTCCGATGACGATTGTAGAGTCCTATTCCGTGGGAACGCCGGTATTGTGCAGCCGAATCGGCGCATTGGAGGAAATCGTGGAGGACGGAGTGACGGGTTTCCATTTTCAACATGATGATCTGGAAAATATAAAGACCGTGATTCGCCGTGCAGTAGCCTATGAGAACTATGCAGCTATGAGACAGAAGGTGGCGGAAAACTATGCAGCACACTATACGGAAGAAGTGAATGTGAAGCAACTGCTGGCGATATATAGCGAGGCCATGGAGGAATGTGATGATGAAGCAGCTGCCCCAGTATAGAGTCGGAAGGATTGCGAGCACAGATGTTGCAGCGCTGACGTTTCAGGAGACGGTACATACGCTGGAACAATGGGCAGTCGGACGAAAGGACAGCTATGTATGTATTTGCAACACCCATTCCATTGTCACGGCCGGGAATCATCCCGAGTTCCACGAAGCGCTCACTCAGGCTGATTTGTGTACTCCAGATGGTATGCCACTGGTTTGGGCCCTTAAGCTGTATGGGTTCGAGCGTCAGGATCGAGTAGATGGTCCCAGTTTGATGCTCAAGTTGTGCGAACGTGCGCCACAAACGGAGGTGAGCGTATATTTTTACGGCAGTACGCCGGATACGCTGGATAGCTTAAAAGACAGGGTAGGACAGGATTACCCTGGAATTCGTATCGCGGGCAGCTTTTCACCGCCATTTCGTGAACTTCAGCCAGAGGAGGAGAAGCGGATCATTGAGGAAATCAATGCTTCAGGTGCGCATCTCATATTCGTCAGTCTGGGCTGTCCGAAGCAGGAAATCTGGATGCATCGCAACAAGGATCGTATCCGTGGCGTGATGGTTGGAGTAGGGGCTGCCTTTGACTATATTACAGGCAAGGTTCGCAGACCGCCGCTAATGATACAAAGGTTGGGACTGGAGTGGCTGTACCGTCTGCTCTGTGAGCCAAAGCGTTTATGGAAGAGGTATGCCTATAACAATCCAATGTATATCTATCGTTTTCTCAAATCCTATCGGCATAATAAAAGGCTCACGCTCTATCATAATCGGCATACAGGGAGAGGCGTAGAGAAGTGAAGCAGGGCAAAAGTACAGTGAAATGAGACAGCATGTAAAAGGGGGAATTGGTTTGAAACTATGTGTTATAGGTGCCGGGTATGTCGGACTGGTGTCAGGGGTCTGTTTTGCCGCGCTTGGCAATAACGTCGTCTGTATCGATCAGAATGAAGACAAAATTCGTCAGCTGCGTGCAGGTGGAGTACCGATTTATGAACCAGGCTTAAAGGCTCTAATTAAAGATAATGTCGAGCAGGGCCGGCTAAGCTTCACAACAGATACCGCAGCTTCAGTGCAGGTAGCTGAAATTGTTATTTTGGCGGTGGGTACGCCTTCATTGCCGAGCGGTGAAGCCAACTTGTCTTATATTGAAGAAGCAGCGTGCGAGGTGGCAGCTGCCATGAATGGCTACAAGATCATAGTTACCAAAAGCACGGTGCCTGTCGGAACGAACGAGCGTATTCAAAATTGGATCGCTAGCCGCACGAACTATCCTTTTGGTGTCGCTTCGGTTCCTGAATTTTTACGAGAAGGCTCGGCGGTCATGGACACCCTACAGCCTGATCGAATCGTCATTGGAGCTTCCGATCCGCATGTATCCGCAGTGCTAACTACTCTGCATGAGCCGCTGACAACGAATATTTTAACCACGGATATCCATTCGGCCGAGATGATTAAGTATGCGTCGAATGCTTTTTTGGCGACCAAAATTTCGTTCATTAATGAGATTGCGAATATTTGTGAAAAGGTGGGTGCAGACGTTACACGCGTGGCACACGGTATGGGACTGGATCAGCGGATCGGTTCCTCCTTTTTGTCTGCTGGTATCGGCTATGGTGGTTCGTGTTTTCCCAAGGATACGCAGGCTTTAATTCAAATTGCAGGCAACGTGGATTATGAATTTAAGCTGCTGAAATCCGTGGTAGAGGTGAATCAGGGACAACGTTTTAACGTGATTCGCAAGCTGAAAGAGGCACTGGGTGAGCTGGAAGGGGCTACGATTGGCATATGGGGGCTGGCCTTTAAACCAAATACAGATGACGTAAGAGATGCCCCGGCGCTGGATATCATACAGTCGCTGCTGGAGGCAGGTGCGCACATTCGTGCATATGACCCGATCGCTACCGCTAACTTCCGCCGATTGCTGGACAGCCCGGAAATAAAGTGGGCCGATAGCGCACGAGAAGCAGCAGAAGGATGCGATGCGTTGTGTCTCTTGACGGAATGGGAGGAGTTTGGTGAGGTCGGACTGGGTGAGCTGAACGAGTTGATGAAGTATCCCATTATGATTGACGGGCGCAATGTGTACAGCGAAGAACAAATCAGACAATCTGCCTTTGCATACTATTCTGTCGGCAGGCCACAGATGAACAATCTGGATATAGATCGTCATCAGTCTGTAGTGAATCCGTAAAGGGAGGCTGCGTATGAAACGATGGCTGAAGGTGACATTGGGGGCTGTGGCGTTATTGGTTGTAGGAGGTGCCGCCTATACCGTCTATGTGTATCATTCCTTTAAAACAGCGGCAAATGCGATGTATCATCCGCGCAGCATCGTGCAGCCCGGAGCGGTCTCTACCCTTGCTACGGGCGGAGCAGGGCGCTCCGTAGGTACAGACACTGGATCAAGTACACCCAATCCGGCAGCCATCTCTCAGTTCAAGCCGTTCACCGTGCTGGTGCTGGGTGTTGATCGGCGACCGCACGATCCAGGACGATCGGATACGATGATCGTTCTATCTGTGAATCCCGCCAATGGTTCGATGTTGATGTTCAACATTCCGCGTGATACGCGAACAGAGTTGGTCGGTAGAGGGCGTGAGGACAAAATCAATCACGCGTTTGCTTTTGGGGGCGTGGATATGTCGATCCGTACGGTAGAGCATTTTTTGAATCACCCGATAGATTACTATGTACAAATGAATATGGAAGGGTTTGCGAAAATGGTGGACCTTGTGGGAGGAGTGGAGGTCTACAATCCACTTGATTTTCAGTATGAGGGGCATCATTTTGCGCAGGGGAATTTGAACTTGAACGGAACTGAAGCATTGGCCTATGCCCGTATGCGATTTGATGATCCGCGTGGGGATCTCGGAAGAAACGCCCGCCAGCGAGAGCTGCTCAAGCAAATTCTTGCCCAGTCCATCAGCAAGGAAGGGCTATTGCGAGTAAAACCGATACTGGAGGCAGCGGGGGAGCAGATTCGCACAGACATTAGCTTTGACGATATGAAGACCTTCCTGACCCGGATCGGCCCGTCTCTTAAGCAGACGGATACCGTTGAGATAAAGGGACATGGGAGCAAAATTAACGGTGTGTATTATTACATCGTAGATGAGCAGGAACGCCAACGTATCCATGGAGTGCTGGAGAAGCATTTGCTCACCACTCCCGCATCACCTTAGGCATCCCTTATATAGGCGAATGTCCTTTAGAGAGACCCTGTTATTCTCTTCTAAACTCCTCTTGTCCCACATACATCTGTAGAGTATTCGGTACAGTCCGACAGAGGGAGGGACAGGTGTGCTGCTTAGAAGGAGAGCGGCTTCGGCGTTCGTCCGTAAGCTACTGTATTTTGCAATCATATGTGGATTGCTATGGTTGCTGTGGATGGGTCTGCGTGGGGTGATGTCTACAGGGGAAGGGGATCAAGCCGTAGAAGCGCTGAACGAGTTCTACACGATGGAGCAATCGGGGAATTTTGGCGGCTCATGGGAGCTTTTTCATTCACAAATGAAGAAGAAATTCGAGAAGTCCACGTATGTGCAGCAGCGTGCGCACGTTTTTATGCAGGATATGGGGACGGATACGTTTACCTTTGAACTGGGGGAGCCGCAGGCTGAATATGACATTCGTACCGATTCGAATGGGGAAGATTTAGGGAAGGTCTACCGCATTACGGTCACTCAGCACTACAAGACCCGATTCGGTACTTTTGATATCGTACAGCCTTGTTATGTGACGCAGGAAGATGAGGAGTGGAGAGTGCTTTGGATATACAAGGAGAAGGAACAGACGTGATAAGGTGCTCCCAAAGGTGTTTCTGACAGGATAAATATGGTACAATACTTCCAAAACCGGAAATGTACAGTAAAATGGATGACAGCTTCACTCCGGGTGGAAGGAGTTTCATAGCATGCAGCAAGCGACAGGGCAGGTTCCCGTCATACGGATGGAGGGTGTGAGTAAAATCATTTCCTCAAAAGCGATCGTGGACAATCTGACACTGGAGGTTCCGGCAGGACAGGTATTTGGTTTCCTCGGACCGAACGGTGCAGGAAAAACGACCACCATTCGTATGATGGTTGGCCTGATTTCGATCAGCAAGGGTGATATTCATATATGCGGAGACAGCATCAATACCGATTTCGAAAAGGCTGTTTCCCATGTCGGTGCGATTGTTGAGAACCCGGAGATGTACAAGTTTTTGACAGGCTATCAAAATTTGCAGCATTTTGCGCGCATGTCGCCTGGGGTGACCCAAGAACGTATAGATGAAGCGATTCGTCTGGTGGGACTCGGAAACCGAATTCATGATAAAGTCAAAACCTACTCGCTCGGGATGCGTCAGCGACTCGGGGTAGCTCAGGCGATTTTACATCGACCGAAGCTGCTTGTGCTGGATGAGCCGACCAATGGCTTGGACCCGCAGGGTATTCGTGAACTGCGGGATTATTTGCGTCAATTGACCCGTACCGAAGGAATTACCGTGTTTGTATCAAGCCATTTGTTGTCCGAAATGGAGCTGATGTGCGACCGCGTGGCCATTATTCAGAGCGGACGATTGGTTGATATTAAGCAGTTGAAGAATACAGAGGGAGAAGTGCAGACGGCGGAAATTGCTTTTGAAGTCAATGATGCTGAGCAAGCCTATACGCTTGCTGGAGCCGGGCGCGTCGAAGGCAATCAACTACTGCTTCACCTGGAGCGGGAACAGATTGCAGAGATGAACAGCCTGCTGGCTGCAAATGGAGTCAAGGTGTATGCGATTCGCCCGGTTGCCCGTACGTTGGAAGATCAATTTTTGGAAGTGACGGGAGGCGGGTCCATTGGCTGATTTCTTCAAGCTGGTACATAATGAAAATCTTAAAATCTACTTGCGTGTGCGCACATGGATCATGCTGGGGCTGCTGGCGGTCATCACCGCTGTGATTCCGATGCTGATTTCTCTAGTTTCTGATCAGGTTAGTGTGTGGGATGGCATCGCATTGACAACGTTGTTTACATTTTTCCTCAATACGACGTTTACAGTCATTGTAGCTGCTGATTCGGTGGCTGGCGAATTTACATGGGGAACGATTAAGTTGCTGCTCATTCGCCCTTGGACTCGCAGCAAAATTCTGTTGTCCAAGTATATATCGGTGATTTTGTTCAGCTTGCTCGGAACAATCGTTTTGGTCTTGATGGTTACGCTGTCCTCCTGGCTGATGTTATCGAAGGACGCACCAGCGGGCTCTGTTCCGCTGTTCAGTGATCCGATATCTTACGTAACGCTGAACTTCTTGTATAGCTATATCGCCTTATTCGTGACCATGGCTTTTGCATTTATGTTATCCGCGGTGTTTCGTTCGAGCGCCTTGGCGATTGGTTTGTCCTTGTTTATGATGTTCACCAAAACGATTTATAACTCTATTGGCTTGTTCAGCACAGATCGTTTTGAATGGACCAAATACGTACTCTTTACGCATATGGATCTGAAAAAATATCTAGATATGCCGCCGGGTACAGTAAGTTCCAATCTAACCTTTTCGCTCGCCGTGCTGGCCGCTTATTATGTGGTTTTTATCGCGATTGCCTGGGTGGTTTTCGTAAAACGCGATGTCTCCACCTAAACACGTATCTCTTAGCATGTGTGATTGAATGACACGAGGATTTTGGCAAAATGCTGAGATCACAAAAAGGAAGTCCAATGCCTAGCCATTTGGACTTCCTTTTTTGCTATATTGGCACTGTTTTATTCAGTATCTATGTCATTTTTGCTACATATTCTGTAAGTGTGGGTATATTGTAATCTATTTTCAGCAAGAATCAATCAATAGGGTCGGTTTGCGTTTAAAGAAGTAGAGAGAAACAGAACAGGGGGGCGTATGATATGCTGCAAAATAATCGTTTTTTTCGTCTGACTTCAGGAATCGTCATGCTATTGCTCATTATTTACTTGGGCACCAAAGTAAGCTTTATATTCAGTCCTCTTGTATCCTTGGTCAGCTTGCTGGTTGTACCGTTGATGCTATCTTTTTTCCTCTATTATTTATTGAGACCGATCGTAGATGTCATGGAACGGAGAAAAATCAAACGATCAATTTCCATATTGCTGATTTATTTGGTTATTGGCGTGTTACTGTTCCTCTTCTCATGGGGAGTGTGGCCTACGCTCCGTGATCAGGTAACCAATTTATTTGAGAACGCGCCGAAGCTTATTAAAAGTCTGGTTGATCAATTGAGCCAATGGCGGCATAATCAATCCTTGAGACAAGTACTGCCTCCGGGTGAAGACCCGCTGTCACAACTGTCAGATACGTTAAACGAAGCTTTTTCAACGCTGTCAGATTACTCGGTAAAGCTGGTATCGTTCGTATCCTACTTTTTTATCGTATTGGCTACCTTTCCCATATTGCTCTATTACATGTTGAAGGAAGGAAGCAAGTTTGGTCCCAAAATGCTTAACTTCTTTCCTAAAAAGTATCATAAGGACGCGCTGGAGGTTATGGAGGATATTGATAGTGCGCTCAGCAGCTTTATCGTCAGTCGAGTGCTGATCAATGTCGCGTTGGGCTTGATGATGTTCCTTGGATTTTTGATTATTGGTTTGCCATATGCCTTGCTGCTTGCCGTTATTTCGATTTTCCTTAATTTTATTCCCTATGTGGGGGCAGTAGCTGCTTCTATACCTGTGGTTATCATTGGATTTCTCGAATCGCCTTCCATGGCGCTCTGGTCGCTGGTGGTGGTGATCGTTGCACAGCAAATTCAGGATAATTGGCTGTCGCCGATTGTCTTTGGCAAGCAGCTGGACATTCATCCGTTGACTGTCGTCATTTTATTGCTAGTTGGTGGCGACCTGCTCGGGATCTTGGGTATCATTTTGGTTATTCCATTATATATGTGCGGCAAAATCGTCATACGCAAGGTGTACCATTTATTTTTGGAACGCAGAGTGGAGGATATTATGGAGTGATTGGAGGATGTACTGGATATATAGGAGTATAAGCCGGCCCTATCCCGCTTCAGGTTGTAGGGAGGCTTGGCTGTCCTCTATGTCTTGGCTGAAACTGGATTGATTTTCATCCTCTGATTTCTCTATAGCAGCTGGCGACTCTGCATCCATAGTTTGGTTCATTTGACTTGTGCCGTTCAGTACGCCGCCTTCAGAAATGACCAATGTAGGGGTCGCCGTATTTCCGTACAGTTCGCCTGTCGATGTAATGGTCAGCCGTCCTTCTGTGGTGATGCTGCCGAATACCTTGCCGGCAAGAATGACGTCCCGTGCAATAATGTCCGAACGTACAACTGCTGATTCTCCAATGACGACAGTGCGAGTGCTGTAGATATCGCCCTGAAAATGACCGTCAATGCGAATGTTGGCCTCTGCCTCAATCGTACCTTCAAAGCTGGTGCCGTTCGCGAGCAGTG
Source organism: Paenibacillus sp. ALE2 (assembly GCF_054113385.1). NCBI lineage: Bacteria > Bacillati > Bacillota > Bacilli > Caryophanales > Paenibacillaceae > Paenibacillus > Paenibacillus sp. ALE2. The sequence continues at coordinate 130,358 of NZ_CM134213.1, read as the reverse complement.
TATCCGTCGCCGGGGTGGAGAGCTTTTTTTTGGATTCCTTGAACATGATCGTTTTCCTCCAATCCTTTATTGTCGGTATTTTGCAAAAACCTTATTGTACATACAGCAATGGATCGACAGGTTGGTTATGCTTGACGATCTGAAAATGAAGATGAGGTCCTGTGCTTCTCCCGGTACTTCCCAGCAGGCCAATGGTCTGTCCTTTGTGAACACGGTCCCCCGGAGCCACCTGCATACCGCTTAGGTGCATATACCAGCTTTGGAGTCCGTCAGGATGCTGAATGATGATGCACTTGCCGCGTGCTCCGCTGGAAGCGGCCTCCAGCACAGTGCCTGCCCCTGCTGCATAGACAGGATCACCGGATTGACCGGCAATGTCCACGCCTGAGTGAAAAGCGGATTTCCCTGTAAATGGGTCGCTGCGATAGCCGAAACTGGAGGTCATGCGCCGCGAACCAACAGGCCAAATGGAGGGCCTGCCTTGTTCAGCAAGTGCCAGTCTTCGGGTCTGGAGCAGCTGCGCGGCTTGTTGGCGCTCCAGGTTCTGCTGTACGGCGTTTGCCTGTTGAATAGAGCGCGGAACCGTGCGCTCCACTGTGTCCAGCAGAGCTTCGATTTCCTGAAAATCATCCATGGCCTGGCGGGCTAGAAGAGCTGTATTTTCATGCACTGCGATCAATTCACCCCCGGTATGGCCGGAAGCATCCCAGGAGAGGGGGGTGATGGTTGATTTATTACTGCTGGCGCTGGAGGAATTTCCGTGTTTACGAATGAATTGCTGCATTTGTTGTTCCAGCTCAGTTACACGCTGGAGACGTTCGCGAATACTGGTGGCTTGATTCGTCAGCTCCATGACTTCCTGCCGCAGTCGCCCAATGGCTGCGTCTTTGTCTGCTACCGTGACCTCCATCTGCAAACTCTGGACAGCAAGATTGGTTTCCATTTGGGAAATAATATGGGAAGAACGGATTTGCAGCCCGATCACGAGCGTAGAGATTGATGCGATCACAAGGGTCGGGACGAGAATGACAGCGGCTGCGGAGCATTGTAGCTGCTTGGGCGGTTGCTGTGCATCCCGAATGACAAGCAGGGTCATCCGGCGATTTAGGCTTCCTTTTTTCATAATCGCTCCTTTCCGGACATCGCTCCTATAGTGCTTGGTTACTATCTATTCAGCTTAAGAGGCAAACATGTCAAAAAAATTGGAGCTTTGTATAAAACGTAGATATATAAGGAGGCTTAGACATGCTGTGGTTGCTGTTGGTTTTAATTATTTTTATTTTTCAGACCGGGACGATTCTGCTCTTTGAATTTCGCAAGCCGTCCAAAGCGGTAGCCTGGCTCTTTATTTTGTTTTGCTTCCCGCTTATTGGTTTTGTGGTGTACTATTTTGTTGCTCAGGATTACCAGAAGCGTAAAGTGGTTCGTAAAGCAGGATCGCAGCTATTTCGTGAATTCCGTGAACATCTGTGGGCGCAAACCAAGGTGATTGAAAATGTAGAGCAAATGCACAATCCCCATTTCAAGCACCAGGAGCGTCTGTTTAACCAGTTGATTCGTATGTCGGAAAACCCGTTGACTGGCTGCAACCGTACACGTGTGCTGACGAACGGGGAAGAGACTTTCGACGCCATGCTGAAAGCGATGGAACAGGCACAACATCATATCCATGTGGAGTTTTACATATTTCGGGCAGACGAAATCGGAAAAAAATTTCAGGAAGTCATGATCCGTAAGGCACGCGAGGGAGTTAAGGTACGATTCATTGTGGACGGCGTAGGGAGCTACCATTTACCCTATTCGTTTATTCGCACTTGTAATGAGGCTGGGATCGAATTTCATTATTTTCTACCGCCGTTTTTCGCCACGCTGGACCGCCGGATTAACTATCGCAATCACCGGAAAATCGTGGTAGTGGATGGCACGATCGGATTTGTGGGGGGAATCAATGTAGGCGACGATTATCTCGGAAAGTACCCCAAAGTGGGATTTTGGAGGGATACGCATTTGCAGATTGAAGGAGATGGCGTTTATTTTCTGCAAAATGTGTTTCTTAGCGATTGGAAGCTGGCTTCGGGGGAGAGGCTAATGGACGTGAATTTATTTCCTCCACATACCTGCACAGGGGATGAGGAAGTACAGATTTTGAGCAGTGGGCCCGATCAGGTATGGGATACGATTCAGGAATTGTGTTTTGGAGCGCTTACGGTTGCCAAAAAGCGGATTTGGATAACGACGCCGTATTTTATTCCCGATCCGGGGATTTATGAGGCACTGAAGCTGGCGGCCGTCAGCGGCATAGATGTGAAAATTATTATTCCCTACCAATCAGATTCGAAACTGGTCCACCTGGCGTCACTGTCCTATGTGCAAGAACTGCTGGAGGCAGGAGTGGAGTTCTACCAATATCGAAAAGGATTTATTCACGCTAAAGTGGTGATTGTGGACGATTTGCTCGGCTCGGTTGGGACCGCCAATATGGACATGCGTAGCTTTTTCTATAATTTTGAGTTGACCGCTGTACTTTTTGCAACTTCGGCGTTGGAACGGCTATCGGCAGATTTTGTAGAGGACATTTCCAACTCTTCCAAAATAGATTTGAACGTGTTCCGCAGACGCCCTCGATCTCAAAAAATAGCTGAAATTCTAACTCGCATGCTCTCTCCCCTCCTTTAGAGGCGGTTTTCGCCGTTTTTATCAATATAATCCCGCTTTATTGTGATTTATGTGCTCTTTGCTAACTTTTTTGCGCAAAATCACAGTTTTATGATATACTAATCACATAACTAAGCGCCGTAAAGGAGAGGGGACTGCGGAGAGCAGCCCCTTTTTCGGTCCAATATACCATACTGTAACGGGGGGATTTATATATGAGTGTAGTGAGCAAGGAAGTCCAAAATCTGTCTGAGATCACAGATGTAACCGGAGAGTTGACCAAGATCAGCAAAATTCCAGCTAATCCAAAGAACAAAGTAAAACGCTTATTGCAGCGTGCAGCCATGATCGTGGTTGGTGCAGCGCTGATGGCCGTGGGATTGGAAATATTTCTGGTTCCTAACGGCGTTATTGACGGCGGCGTTACAGGTATTTCCATTATGGCCTCCAAGATTACTGGTTATCCGCTCGGTATTTTCCTGACCCTGTTGAACCTTCCATTTTTACTTATCGGCTACAAACAAATCGGTAAAACCTTCGCTTTATCCACATTATTCGGCATCGTCGTTATGTCCATCGGAACTGCGTTACTTCACAATGTAAGTGCATTGACGCCTGGGGAACCGCTGCTTGGCGCTATCTTCGGGGGTGTCATTCTCGGCGTGGGAGTGGGTCTTGTGATTCGGTCCGGCGGCTCGCTGGATGGGACAGAGATCGTGGCTATTCTCGTCAGCGAAAAAACTCCTTTTTCGGTCGGTGAGATCGTATTGTTCGTTAATATTTTCATTCTGGGAAGTGCGGGTTTTGTATTCGGTTGGCCGAATGCCCTGTATTCCATGATTGCTTATTATATTGCTATGAAAATGATTGATATTACAATTGAGGGTCTGGATCAGTCCAAATCGGTCTGGATTATTAGTGATAAATACCGTGATATCGGAGATGCTCTGACGGATCGTCTTGGACGAGGTGTAACTTACCTGGAAGGTGAAGGCGGCTTTACAGGTGAGAGCAAAAAAGTGATTTTCGTCGTCATTACCCGACTGGAGGAAGCGAAACTCAAGAGCATCGTTGAGGATTGGGACCCGCACGCCTTCATTGCAATTGGTAATATTCACGATGTGAAGGGCGGACGTTTTAAGAAAAAAGGAATACACTAGCGCAAGGGGACAATTTCTCAGCCTATGGCTGCGGGGTTCGTCCCCTTTTTTGTGCTTCAAAGCATGGATCAGGTTGGGTGTGTTTTGGAGCGCATATGTTTGAGGAGGTCCTCTACGGGCTGGGGAGGCACCTTGTCGATCAAGTCGCCTACCTGGTTTAACCGTTCCTCAATATTTAGCAGATGGTAATCAAGTGGTGACACATCTTGCCGTACCTCTTCCCAGGTTAGCGGAGTCGAGACCGTAGCACCGGGACGTGCCCGTGGAGTATAAGGAGCGGCTAGGGTTTTTCCCTGATAATGCTGCAAGTAATCAAAATAGATGGCTGTTCCACGATCCTTCTTTAACCGTTCCAGTGTGAACAGATGCGGGTGCTTTTCCGTCACAAATTGTCCAACCAACAGTCCGATGCTGCGTAGCTCGTCAAAGGTGATGCCTGTACGGATCGGGACGATAATTTGTACACCAGTGGCCCCGGAGGTTTTGGGGACAGAGTCCAACCCAAGCGAAGCCAATACTTCGCCTACAATGGAGGCGGCCTCCATAATACGTGGCTCGACTTCTCTGGATGGATCCAGATCAATCATCCATTCACAGGGCAGTTGGCTTCCTGTTCTGTGCAGAGAGGGATGAAATTCCAACGCAGCTTGATTACCGAGCCAGAGTAGTTGGGGCAGCTTGCCAAGCACGATATACTCAATGCCATCATGCAGAGCGGTTTCAATATAGTCTGGCCGAGGATGTGGGGCATTTTTCTGATAAAAAAAATCTCCATGGATACCATGTGGCCAACGGATGACAGTCAATAGACGCTGATGACAATATTTGAGCAGGTAGGGGGCCAATACCGCAAGCTTGCGAAGATATAGCGCCTTAGTTACACCTGCTTCGGGCCACAGCGGTTTATCCGGGTTTGTGATCGCAATTTCATGACCTTCAATCGTAATCGTACCTTTAACAGCTCGTCCCATAGTGCTATGCTCCTTTGGTTAACATGCAGCAAGATCATTATTTACAGACAACTGGCAGCATTTCTACATCTACATAAGGTTTAACATGAGCGTGCAGCACAGAATTTATCCATCAAAGGGATTGACAAGATACATTATGTATCATAAATTATAATAAAAATACGATATGTATCTATTAAAACGTCTTGAGCAGAGGTAGAGGAGGAGTGTGCTTGATTGAAAAGCAGGGCGGAAAGCTAGTATTTCTGTTGAGTGTCCCTCGAAGTGGAAGCTCGCTGCTAACTGCCATTTTGCAAAACCATTCCCGTCTGTTTGCCACGCAGGAAATGTGGTTTCTGCTCAGTTTATATGATCTTCCTCAGTCACATGCACGGCCATATGGAGGAACAGGAATACTCCGGCAATTTTTTAAAGGTATGGTCCCTCCACATGTATTGGAGCAGGCCGCTCGTTCGTATGCACTTGAAATATATAATGGCCTGCTTCAAGGGACGACCGCTGATATGCTTATCGACAAATCACCGCGTTACTATACAGTGCTTGAATTTGTAGACCGTTTGTTCCCGGCTGCCCGTCGAGTGTGGCTTATCCGCAATCCTTTGTCCATCGTGGCCTCGTTTAAAAAGGTCAATCAGCTCCGAAATGGGAACTTTCACCTGCTGAAGGAACTGGGAAGTCCGCATTTTAATATGAAGATGACAGATATTACGGTTGGTTTGTTCCGGTACGCTCATTATTTTGCCACACCTCATCCACTTGCATACCCGCTGATGTATGAACAGCTCGTAGCCAATCCAAGGATGGAGACTGAGAAGCTGTGTCATTTTCTGGAGATCCATTATGAGCCGGGGATGGAAAGGTACGGGAACTTCGCGGATACGCCCCAATCCAATCTTTTTTATAGCATGGGAGCGGGTGATCCGTTTGTTATGGAGCATGAACAGGCGCATCAGAATTCGGTACATAGTTGGCAACATCTGTTGAGTACAATGGAAGTTGAACTGTATTGCAGAAGTATTGGAGCTCGCTTGTTTAGGCAGCTTGGTTACGGAGAAGCGCTGGAACAGGCTGAGCAGATGACTGGAGTCCGCTTTGAGGATGACCCGGATGTAGAGCTGTTGAGTCGGCGTACACACCAGTTCCTCCAACAAAGTGGCTTTGAATGGAAGACAGCTTATCGGATGCTGGAAGAACAGGATGCAGATAACAAAGGATTCATGACAAATGCAACCTGTCATGCTGCACCTCACAACCCGGCAAGGATGGATATGGCACAGATCGTGAGTGATCGACGAATTCAATCACTGGAAAACAGACTGGCACATAGCTTTGAGGAACGGAACCGGCTGATCGCGCAGCTCCAAAGCTATCAGCGCCCAAGCCAAGGATTCCGGTCCCATTTATTGGCCCGTAAGTTCGGGCGCTGGGCGTCTGAAGTATTATCAAGTATCGGAAAAGAAAAGGGGGGAGAACGTGAGTGCAATTGCCGGAATCTATAGATTTGGGCATGAGTCTGTATATGCTGAAGAAGGCGAAAAAATGATGCAAACTCTGCAAAAATATCCCGCTGACCGCGTGTGCGCTTGGTGTGAAGGTTCCATTTTTTTGGGATGTCATGCCCAGCATGTGACCCCAGAATCTGTTCATGAGCGTCTTCCCTTTTATGATGAGCTAAGAGATTTGGCCATCACGGCCGATGCGATCATTGACAACCGTTCTGAGCTGTTTGAACGACTAGCAGTTGAGCAGGGGCGGCGGATAGATATCACGGACAGCGAGCTGATTTTACTGGCATACGACAAATGGGGTGTTGATGCAGCAGGTTATCTGATAGGTGATTTTGCCTTTGTCATTTGGGATGCCAAGAAACATCGGTTATATGGTGCTAGAGATATGACAGGCAATCGTACGCTGTACACCTACCAACATGACGGAGGATTTGCGTTTAGCACGGTAGTCGCTCCGCTATTGGTTCTTTCCTCTCTGCGAAAAGAACTGCATGAACCATGGCTGGCCGAATTCTTATCTATCCGTGCAATGCAGGAATCCGTCGATATCGGGACAACCGCCTACAAGCATATCAACCAGCTGCCTCCTGCACATTGGTTCACTATGGAAGAGGGAAAGCAATCGCTCTGTAAATATGCATGTCTGGATGAGGTAGAGCCGTTGCGGCTCAAAACAGGCGGCGAATACATAGAAGCTTTCCGCGAGGTATTCTCCCAGGCGGTAACTGCCCGATTACGGACGCATCGCGCTGTAGGGGCTGCCCTGAGTGGGGGATTGGATTCCGGAGCGGTTGCCAGCTTTGCCGCACCAGCGCTGCACTTACAACACAAGCCGCTACATGCCTACAGCTATGTACCTGTTCAAGATTTTACAGATTGGACACCGCCTACATTGCTGGCGAATGAACGCAGTTATATTCAGTCCACGGCTCGCTATGTGGGCAACATTCGTGAAAATTATATGGATTTTGAGGGGAAAAGTCCGTTTTCTGAAATTGATATTTGGCTGGAGTTGATGGAGGCTCCCTACAAATATTTTGAAAACTCCTTCTGGATTAGAGGTTTTTATGAGAAAGCACAGGAACATAATGTCGGAGTTCTGTTGACTGGGGCACGGGGCAATTTTACCGTATCGTGGGGGCCTGCACTGGACTATTATGCCCGTCAGTTTCGCCGTTTGCATTGGCTGCAATCTTGGCAGGGAGTGAGGCAGTATAGCAAGCTTACAGGCAGTCGTATGTCTCATTTACTGCCCGTGATGTTGAAAAAAGCCACTTTACTTGACGCTCGCACATGGTGGGGACGTGGCAAGCAAAGTCCGATTCCTTCACTGATTCACCCGGAGTTTGCCAAGCGGATGAATGTAGAAGATATTCCCGTATTGAGTGGAACTGGCTGGAGAAAAAATGCCGATCAGACAAGAAAAGAGAAGTTTTCAAATTTGGCGATTGCCAACAAAAATGGTGTCATGGCGACCAAACTTTCACTCCGTTATGGCCTGTGGGAACGTGATCCGACCGGGGACAGCCGTGTCATTCGCTTTTGCTTATCGGTACCTTTTGAACAATATGTACAAAATGGCCGGGACCGTGCCCTCATTCGTAAAGCTATGCGTGATCATCTCCCCGATGATGTTCGGTTGAACCAGCGAGTACGCGGCGTACAGCCTGCGGATTGGCTACATCGTATGCTTCCTTGCTGGGACACGTTTATGGGAGAGCTGCAAGTGATGTGTCATGATTTACGAGCTGCCGAATATCTCAATATGGACTACATTAAGGCGGCTATGGCGAAATACCGACATCCCCGTCCGGACCAGGCATCCGATCCGAATATACGACTATTCATGCACAGCCTGATCGTGTACCGTTTTCTCTGTGGTTTGAACTGATTTGGATCTAACCGATCAGACGGCGTGCCATTCGTGGGAGGGGAGGTGATGAGATGAGTAAAAAAGAATGGCAGGAACCGACGATTGAGGTGCTGGATATTAACCAGACTATGGCGGGTAAAGGCTGGAAACAGATTGATTGGGTGTCAGACCATGATGCCGATCTGTATAATCCGAGCTAACGGAAGATAATTATACATGAGCCGATGTTGGGCTGAGATCCAGATAGCTTACTGATCACGAGCCGTCTTTATTTCATTCGGGTTAGGTTGGACCGGAAGAAATAAAGACGGAATTTTAAGAACAGGGAGTGAGTCCTATCGCGCATGACAGGAGTGCCCATAACAGTTGGGTGAAATATACAGCCTTTGGACTCAGGATTGCCAGTGAGCTGACTCTGCCTGAGCTGATCCCAGCAGAAGCGGGATTGGTAGAGGATGTGGTCATCCGGCAGGTTGATTTGTCAGCATGGAGGGACCAACTGGAGCAGGCCAATTTTGTAATGCAGGGTGAACGCTTTATGTTCCTAATACCGGACACGGCCATTTATGCCATCAGGGGAGGCAAGGAAATCGAGGTAAGTATGTTGCCTGGGGCTGATCCTGACACCGTGCGGTTGTTTGTACTGGGCACATGCATGGGTGTTCTACTGTTGCAAAAACGGGTTTTACCTATTCACGGAAGTGCGGTCGTCATCGGAGGTCGGGTCTATGCATTTGTAGGTGAATCCGGCACGGGAAAATCGACGCTGGCTGCTGCCTTTAGACAGGCTGGCTATCAGATGATCAGTGATGATGTGATTGCTATAAACGTGACAGCTTCCGCAGCCATCGTATATCCGGCATATCCGCAGCAGAAGCTGGGACTGGAAAGCTTGCTTCAATTGGAGGCATTACGGGAGAACAAGCATGTACGGCAAAGAAAGCATGTTCTTTCCCTAACTGACGGTAATCCTGTAAGGGCACAATACCAAGATTTGCGTAGGATTGCAGGTGAGCTCAATAAATATGCCGTGCCTGCTGTGGACGAATTTTATAACGATCCGCTTCCCCTGAGCGGTGTATTCGAGCTTGTGAGCGATTCTCCCAACCGTGAGTCGATGCGTGAAGGAGAGCCAGTGGTGGTTACGGAACAGCCCTTGAACAAACTGGAGTGCTTGCATACATTACTACAGCATACATATCGTAGGGCGATCATTTCGCGAATGGGTTTGGGTGAATGGTATTTTGATACAGCGGCCCGGATGGCTCGGAAAGTGGAAGGCTGGCGGCTGCTGAGGGATAGCTCCTTCTTTACGGCGTCCGAGGTTGTACAACGCGTACTTGAACTCATTCATAAGGAGGAAAAGAGTTATGGCAGCCATTAATCCAGCTAAGGATCATTATCGCATCACGTATGGTGAAGAAGTCTATGTAAGTGATATGGACGGAGAAAAAGTGATGATGAGTATTCATACGGGAAAGTATTATAATTTAGGCTTCACAGGAGGACGGATCTGGGAACTAGCTGAATCCAGTCCTTCACTTGGAGATATTGTAACTGTCCTGACGAATGAATATGAAGTGGACGAGGAACAGTGCAGACAGCAGGTACATACCTTTGTAGCTGAATTGGAGCGGGAAGGATTGCTGAGGCTCCTACGGGAGTTGGACTAACATGCGGATACAACGGCTTCTTCTCTTGTCTCCAGAGGTCGGGAGATTGTTGCCGGAAGCCTGGCTGGAGCTGGGATGCGCGAGATTTCGCCAGCGTCGTTCTTTTGGAGATTACTCAGGGGCTTGGGGGACATGTATGGAAGAAACTTCTTGGCAGTGCGAGATCGGGCAGGAGAAGTCTATCCGTCACATTTCACAAGCTGTGGATGTAGCCAGCCGTTATACTCCTTGGCGCAGTAGCTGTCTTGTACAAGCCGCTGCCGCTATGACGTTGCTGGTACGCAGAAAACTGGACTGTACACTGTATCTGGGCACAGCCAAAAATGCTGCGGGACAATTGGCAGCACATGCATGGGTACGGAGTGGGCCGATCTATGTTACGGGAGAACGGGAGATGGGAGCGTTTACCGTGGTGGGAATATTCGGGAGACGTGCTGGGACAGCTACAAATACGAGGACAGCGGATAAAGGCAGTTCTCTGTTTTAGTTTTAGTGCGATATAAAAGGAACAAAGAACGTTCAAAGAATCGAAGGAGAAGAATCCATGACCACCAAGTCTATTTTGGAACTTGCGAATTGGAATGAGGATCAAGAATTAACGTTGTTACTCTCTCTACTTCGTAAAGACGTCAATCTATGGCAGAATACGATGACTGCTTCCCAGTTGCAGGAGATCGATTGGTCCCGCTTGCTGCGTCTGACAGAACACCATCGTGTGATACCTACGGTGTATCTCCAGCTGAAAACGTTGAATCACCCGTTCATTCCCGCAGAATTGCTGCGAAACCTTCAGGTGCAATATCATCGAAACACGCTGCGCATGCTCCATCTTCAAGCAGAAGCCGAGCGTCTGACCAGGCTGCTCACAGCTCATGGAATTCGTGTGCTGATGTTGAAGGGTCCTGCTCTGGCGCAGCAATTGTACGGGGATGTTTCCCTGCGTACCTCTAAAGACATTGATTTACTTATTGCCCCGGATGACATGGATGAAGCGGAGCACTGGATGAAGGAAGCTGGGTATGCGTCCAAAAGCGGAGAAGTGCGCGTCCTTGGCAGCTGGAAGTGGAAGGATCATCATGCCTCCTTCTTACATCCGCAAAAGAGGGTCGAAGTCGAGTTGCACTGGCGGCTTCACCCGGATGGGGGGCGGGAGCCCTCTTTTGATGAGCTTTGGGGCTGCCGGCAAATGGGTAAAGCCCCAGCAGTTCGAGCCAGTCAGGTGGCACCAGCGACTTCTGCCGACAGCAGGAATGTGACGACATCCTGCATGTATACGCTTGGCAGCGAGCATCAATTTCTGTACCTCAGCGCACACGGAGCGCGTCACGGCTGGTTCAGGCTGCGCTGGTTGGTTGACATTGACAGGCTTGCGGTACGCGCTGTCGATTGGGGGGCGCTACTGCCGCTAATGCGCCGTTACGGGGGCCTGCCTGCGGGCGGGCAGGCTTGGGCACTGGCCGCTGCGCTGTTGGGTACGCCGATCCCGGAGCCGATGGGTCCGATATCGGCTACCCGGCAGGCGCACAGGCTTGCGCTGAGCGCGCTGGCTTTTATGCAGGCCAGCGTCCCTGCGCCGTACCCGGTTGCCAATGGGGCGGGTACAGGCAGACTCGTTCAGCCAGAGCTATTGCCTAACGTAGCTTTGACCGAGTCAATGAATACCGCCCCTTCGGATGGCGGTATTTCAGCTAACGGAACCTCGGGCGAAGCTGTTCTGTACGCCGTCAGTAGTGCTGCTGGCATATCGAAAGATGCCAGCAGCATCCTTGGTGACCCGGTGAATACAGTGAACACTGCTGTAAGTAGCCTTGCCAAGCCTGTAGGTGCTGCTACAGTCGCCTCCAGTCCAGCCATTGCTGGAGCTACAACAACAGCGTTTACTCCTCAACCGGTTAGCCGCGCTTACCTGCTTTCCTTAAAGGAGCCAAGACACAGACTATGGTATCTCATCAGCCGTTTGTTTCCTTCTACGAGGGATTCAGTCATTTGCCCACTGCCTCGCCAGCTGCATTTTTTATATATTCCTTTACGTCCATTTCTTTGGCTAAAACGTCGATTTTCAAAGCACTAACCCGATAAGGAGTGTACATGATGACTCACCTGCGATTATATATGACCAAGCTGTATAGCGTGAACGGCGGGGCGTTATTTCTTAATATTGGATGTATGATGATCGTCAGCCTACTGGAGGGTGTCGGCATTTATATGCTTGTTCCTATGCTGGCGGCCATCGGCGTATTTGGCGGTCATTCAGAGATGCCATTTCTGTCGGATGGATTTGATTATTTTTTGCCGTACATTCCTAAAAGCTGGCTGTTGCCGGGGATGCTAATGTTTTTCGTCATGCTGCTTACCGGGCAGGCTTGGCTTCAGCGTTACCAGTCCATTCTTAACTCACGGATTCAGCAGCGTTTTATGCGTTCCCTTCGAATAGACGTATACACTTCCTTTATGAAGGCGCAGTGGGCTTTTTATTTGCGTCAGCGTAAATCTGATTTTAGCCACGTGATGACGACCGAGCTGGCGCGTGTCAGTCAGGGAACGAATTTGCTTCTTCAACTGACCACGGCCGTCATGTTTACGCTAATCCAGATTGCGCTGGCTTTTTGGCTATCCCCTTCTTTAACCGGGCTGGTGTTTCTGAGTGGCTTGGTGTTGTTTATCGTGTTCCGTCGCTCCATCCGAAATGCCAAACAATTAGGTGACCGTACCACTGAGCTGTCACAGATTTATTTTGCCGGAATTACGGATCATATGAACGGGATGAAAGATATTAAAAGCAATCTGCTGGAAGTAGCGAATATTCATTGGTTTCGCTCCCTGACGCAGCGCATGGAGGATAATACGACTCAGTTTGTCCGGCAAAATGCGACCACACAGTTTTTTCATCGCATAGCGGCAGCTGTTTTTGTCGTTAGTGTCCTATTTGTGTCGCTCCAGTGGCTGCATGTTACACCTGAAAAACTGATCGTGCTCATCCTTATATTTTCGCGCTTATGGCCCAGGTTTGCCCTTATTCAAGCGAGCCTGGAATATATTATGTCTATGATCTCTGCTTTTGAGAGTGTAACCAAAGTGCAACGGGAATGCGAGGCTTTCTCAGATCCTTCTTTAATTGGGCTTACATCCTCTGAGAATCATGTCCCATTCGATTCATCGGTATATCATTTGTCATCTACATCTACATCTACATCTACATCTACATCTACATCTACATCTACATCTACATCTACATCTACATCTACATCTACATCTACATCTGCACGGCAACCCCTATCCTTTCGTAATGGAATAGAATGCTGCCATTTGGATTATTGCTACGAGGGTGCGGCAGAGCCTGCCCTACGTCATATTAATTTGTTGATACCCGCCCGGGGAATGACTGCCATTGTAGGGAAATCAGGAGCAGGCAAAAGCACAATGGTTGATGTTCTAATGGGTTTTTTACGCCCAACGGGGGGACAGATTAAAATCGATGGTCATGTGCTGGACGACAAATTGCTGCCGCTGTGGCGGCAGTCATTCGGCTATGTGTCACAGGACCCGTTTTTGTTCCATGCGACCGTCCGTGAAAATTTGAAGCTGGCCGATAAGAATGCTAGTGAACAACAGCTATGGGAGGCGTTACATTTTGCAGCTGCAGACAACTTTGTATCCAGACTGCCAGAAGGGCTGGACACAGTCATTGGTGATCGCGGGATTCGTCTGTCCGGGGGAGAGCGTCAACGGCTGGTATTAGCGCGGGCTATTTTGCATCATCCTCCTGTACTCATCCTGGATGAAGCGACAAGTGCGCTGGATGGTGAGCACGAGGCTGCAATTCAGGCAGCATTGGAACGGATGAAAGGTCAAATGACGTTGATCGTGATCGCTCACCGTCTGTCAACGATCAGACATGCAGATCAAATTGTTGTTCTGGATCAAGGCGAGGTCATACAGCAGGGGAACTACCACCAACTGGTAGAAGAGGAGCGGGGGGCGTTCAGTCAGCTACTTTCGTATCAAAGCACTGTCAGCGCCGCCCCTTAGTCAGCCTTTTCTATAAAGCTCAAGTTTCTTTTCGTTTAGCAGGGCTCCTTTTCTTTTTGACTGGAGCAGGAGAGATGGCGTCGCCTGCCACAGCTTGTTGTGCTGTCACGGCTGCTGGTTTACGCGCAGGACGTTTTTTCGCAGCAGGACCAGGATCGGTAACGACAGGCTTCACTGCCTCAATACTGGCTTGGAGGGCAGCCATTAAATCAACCACATTGGTCTGAGGCTGTGTTGGGGCAATTCGCACCTCTTCGCCAGCTACTTTATGCTGGATAAGATCCAGTAGACGCTCGCGGTACTGATCCGTATACTTTGCTGCATCAAAAGGGGTAGATAGCTGTTCAATCAACATTTTTGCCATGGTCAGCTCTTTCTCTTTAACCTCCTCCTGTCCAGGTAAGTTGGGAACTTGAGAGATGGGACGGATTTCGTCCGGGTAAAACATGGTCTCCACCGCCAAGCATTCATCCAGCACGCGAATGGCTGCCAGACTGCTTTTCGAGCGGATGGAGATTTGGGCAATCCCGATTTTTCCGGTATCCTTCATTGCATTCATGAGCAGCTTATACGCATTGGAGCCGGCCTGATCCGGGGACAAATAATACGTTTTCTGAAAGTAGATCGGATCAATTTCCTGTAAATCCACAAAGTCCAAAATCACGATATTTTTATCGGCTTGTCCGCTAACTTGCTCCAGTTCCTCCTTGTCGAACATGACAAATTTTCCTTTTTCATATTCGTATCCTTTTCCAATTTCCTCCCATTCAACCTCCTTATCACAAACAGGGCACTTCCGTACATAGCTCAGTGGACTCCCACATTCCTTGTGAATATAACGCATGGAAATATCCTTGTCCTCAGTAGCTGAAAACATTTTAACTGGCACATGAACCAGCCCAAAGCTGATCGCGCCTTTCCAGACTGTATGCATACCGCCAGTCCTCCTTTTTTACCCGCATATTTCATATTTCGATTCCGGACACCCGGGCTGTGAGCATTTCCTTTTTCACTTAGTATGCTTCGCACAAAGGATTGTATGAGGTGCAAATGTAGGCTGCGAATTGCTTTCACTTGCGCATGGTTTCGGTTTTATTGGTGAATGTTAAGTCATATCCGATTCAAAAGGAGGTACACCATTGATGCCTAGAAAACCTTATCCTCAGAAGATCAGTCATCGTGTGGGGCAAAGTCAGATTGCCTTTCGAGGGCCTGTTGCAGGCGAACAGGATGCATTGCCACCCGAGTTTGCTCTTTCACATGGAACGCCGCCGCCTTTTCCCGTAGCTGTCGCTCATGTGGATTTGGAGGCTGTAGTTTCAACTTCGCCTTCTCATAGCTTTCCTTCATTGGATGTGGAACGGATTATAGACGAAGACTAGGTGACCTATATTTCTAAATATTGCACAAAAACAAGGAGCAGGAGGAGAACAGTATGAATGTGGAACGAGCAAAAGCCATTTATGATTCAACCGAAACGATTGCCGTTCAATTGGATGGCAAACCGATTTGGATTGAGCATGTAGATGAAGCGAATGGTATGGCAACGATACAGATCGGCAGCAGACCCGGCAATACACAAACCGTTCGTGTGGATCGATTGGAAGAACAATAGGAGAGGGAATCCAACCTAAAAAGGCTCGCAATTGCTCAATGAGCAATTAGCGAACCTTATTTTATATAATAAGTGCATTGAGGAGACAAGTTAAACGCCAAACAAGTTAATTTGAAGGTGGAACGGGTTTTTACACTGCAATGGTCTTCAAATGTGGAGAAACAATCAACTCAGCCTCTGTTGCCATTTGAACATCTTCCACCGACAAACCTGGAGCAATTTCCTTGAGCATCAGCCCTTTACCCGGAATAACATCGATGACACCCTTTTCGGTTACGATGGTCTTTACCACATTTACAGCGGTTAGGGGCAGCTTGCATTGTTTCAGTATTTTCGGCGCCCCATTTTTGTTCACATGCTCCATGGCTACAATCACTCTCTTGGCTCCAACCACCAAATCCATGGCTCCGCCCATGCCTGGCACCTTTTTCCCTGGGATCATCCAGTTTGCAAGGTTGCCTTTCTCATCGACCTCCAGGGCACCCAGAACGGTAACGTCCACATGCCCTCCACGTATAATGGAAAACGAAAGCGCACTGTCAATAAAGCAGGCTCCTTTCACGGTTGTAACGTAGTTTCCGCCTGAATCGATACAATCGAGTCTTTCTTTTCCCGGAGCTGCTTTGGGACCAACGCCGACAATTCCGTTCTCCGCCTGCAGCATAATATTAACGTTTTCGGGGATATAGTCCACTGCCATGGTAGGCAATCCAATACCCAGGTTGACCACTTCGCCGTCTTTGAATTCCTGGGCTATTCTTCTAATAATCAATTCTCTGTTATTCATTGTCTCCACCTACCTTTACAATCGCATCGACAAATATTCCAGGAACATTGATATGATTGGGGTCAATTTCACCGGCCTTAACGTATTCATCGGTCTGAGCAACTACATACTCGGCTGCGGTAGCCATCACCAAATTGAAGTTGCGTGAAGAGCCGTTGATGACAAGGTTCCCTGCTTCATCAGCTTTATGGGCTCTGATAAGCGCCACATCGGCTTTCAGCGGCAGTTCGAGCAGATATTCTCTTTCGTCAATTTTGATTTTCTTTTTTCCTTCCTCTACAATGGTGCCTACACCTACAGGGGTTAAAATACCACCCAAACCAGCACCACCTGCGCGTATTTTTTCAGCAAGCGTTCCTTGCGGGAAGAGTTGAACGTCCGCTTCTTTTGTCATCAAGAGCCTTCCTGTTTCGGGATTGGAGCCAATATAGGATGCGAAAATTCGCTTGACTCTTCCACTTTTTACAAGTCTATAAATAGATAATTCCGGTGTGCCTGTGTCATTGGAAATAATCGTAAGATTATCAGCGGAATTGGTGTCGACAAGCGCACGCACCAGCTCCTCCGGAATGCCTCCTTGCATAAAACCTCCAACCATCACTGTGTCTCCGTCTTTAATTTTCTTAACTGCTTCTTCAGCGGAGTTTACTTTTTTATTCATGGTTCTGTCTCCTTATCTATTTTTTGGGAAGCAAGCTTTATTGGAGATAATCGTATAGGACTCTTCCATATGGAAGTGTTAAATCGGCAATAAAATGTTTTCCGCCAACATAAGCTCTAACCGGCAAATCTGCCACCGGAGCGTTGACATGGGGGATCAGGCTTAATCTGGCAGGTCCTGACCAGGCGCCTTTTACAGTAATATCTTCGAGATTATACGCCACTAACTGAGCAATTTTAGGGGTACCGTCCACATCAGGAATTAATTTCAGATTAACTTGCGTTTTTGCAATGGCTTTAGCCGTTTCCTTTTCATCAAGAACGTTATATTTGAAAGGGGTGGTTCCCATGGCTACCAGGGCGTTATTATAATGCAAGGTACCCGTCAGCGTCTCTGTATCCTCAACGATCAGGCGAGGTTTCGCCCATTTTTTCGGAAATCCCCAGATTTCACGTCCCCCCAGAATAGCAGGTGCGTTATCCAGATACATTTGGGCAACAAAATTACACGGTTCTCCATTATAAGTACACGGAATGACAATGCCGCTTTCCTCATAGCTTCCTAAACCGGATGAATCGGGCATTTTGATCCATTCATAGGAAACCGTATTACTTCCATCCGGCTGAAGAGGTTCAGGGACCGCCTGTTTAATCGCTGCGGGATCGGATTCATAGGTAATAATAAAGAATTCCCGGTTGATGAACCGGCATGGCGGACGTCCATAACTACCACTGGCCGCAGGCATGGATTGGAGTGAAAGTACATCTTTTTGATTCATAGCGATCTCCCTTCCTTTTTAAGAGGTATTTCAACAATTATCTTGAACAAGCACTTTAAATGAGAGCATTTTCAACCAGCATGGCTATTCCCATTCCCGTTCCAATGCATAACGAGACTACGCCATAACGTGAAGATCTGCGTACCATTTCATGAACCAACGTAACCAATACTCTAGCACCGCTTGCACCAACAGGGTGACCAATTGCGATCGCGCCGCCATTGACATTGACTTTCTCTGGATTAACTCCAAGCTCTTTTTGCACCGCTATAGCTTGTGCAGCGAACGCTTCGTTAATTTCAAAGAGATCAATGTCATCTATAGACATTCCCTGTTTCTTCAGCAGTGACGAAATGGCTTTTACCGGTCCCATTCCCATATATGCAGGGTCAACACCAACAAGCGAGTAACCTTTGATATATGCCAACGGCTTTAACGCATGTTCCTTACATTTGTCTTCCGACACGACTAGCATAGCCGCCGCACCATCATTGATGCCCGAAGCGTTTCCCGCAGTAACCGTTCCGTTTTCTTTAAACGCAGGTTTTAACTGAGAAAGTTTTTCTTTCGTCGTATTTCCTCTTATGTGTTCGTCCTCTGTGAAATAAGTAGTTTCTTTTTTGTTTTTGATCATGACCGGAACAATTTGCTCTTCAAAAACCTTGTTGTTTTTTGCTTCGACAGCCTTTATCTGGCTTTCATAAGCAAATGCATCTTGCTCAAGTCTTGAAATTCCATATTTTTCGGCAACATTTTCGGCGGTAATTCCCATATGGTAATGGTTGATCGGGCATGTTAGGCCATCGGCCACCAAGGAGTCTACCAATTCACCGTTACCGAGCTTGTAGCCGTTTCTAGCATTTTTTAGCAGATAAGGGGCGTTCGACATGCTCTCCATGCCACCGGCCAAGACGATGTTTCCTTGTTCTGCCAATATGGAATCGTAAGCTAACGCGACGGCATGAAGTCCTGAACCGCAAACCGTGTTTATCGTTGATTCGGGTACATCAATGGGGATACCGGCTTTTAGTGCCGCCTGTCTGGCAGGATTTTGACCATTGCCCGCTTGAAGAACATTTCCCATAAAAATTTGATCAATCAAAGAAGGCTCTAATTTACTTTGCTGAAGGCATGCTGTCATCACGGTTGCTCCCAGTTCAGGAGCGCTCAGGGGGGCAAGAGCTTTATTAAATGAACCGACCGCTGTTCTCAACGGGCTTACTATAGCTACTTTTTTCATAAAAACTCACATTCCTTTCGCTGTGTTCAAGGACACACTACATCCATGACTGCACTTCCATTCGTAATTCCGGTCTTAACCTACGAAACGTAAAAACTGCAAGATACATTTACATGCGGGCATATCATGGTGCCTAAGACAGTGAGTATGACGGTCCGATCGCCTTCTTTCCTTTCTGGAAATTAAAACCAGAATTATCATAGTTCTAATACAGATTTTGCTCAATGTTCAAATCTTTACATAGATCCAAATACAGATGTTTATAGAGCCATATCGTCCACAATAAGTAGGTCATTCTAATGTTTTCTGTTAATTTCTTGATTTTTCTGAAAATAGTGATCAAAAATTGAATTTTATGTTAAATACGAAAGTGCAAATCAATCTGTGAAAAAAATTTCTTGGTAAATTTCATTTAGCTCATCGCAGGGGGAAACTCCCTCTATATGTAAATTCGCAACCGACTTATAGCATCTAAAAGAGCAAAGCAGGTTGCCAATCCAAATGAATACATTTGGAATTCGGATAAATATCAATCCATATATGTCTGGGCCACCTATAGCATTGACGTTATAACGTCAGTGTTTTTTTATTTGCTCGGGTGAACAAAAAAGAAGCCGACTGCTTGAAAGCAATCGGCTTGGAACGTAAAAATTTTACTTCAACAGCTCACGAAAAATGTACGTCTGCCGTCGTGAGCAAACGCGCAAAACGATTACCTAGCACTGCATTGTGATGAGCTACGATTTGTTCGCCGCTTAGTACCTTGCTATCAAATGTACTATGCGCATCCGATACGAGCACGTTGTTCTGGTATCCCAGACTATAGGCACTTCGGCAAGTCGTGTCGAGACAAAATTCAGTCTGCATTCCGGCAATAATCAGCTGGCTTGCCCCCAATCCCTGGAGCACATCACGCAATTCAGTTTGGTAGAAGCTGTCCCAGGATGATTTTCGGACAATTCGTTCCTGAGGAAGAGGACGCACCACGTCTGCGATGGCCCAGCCTAGACTGTTTTCCCGGAAATCCTCATCCGCTTCATCGGTATGCTGCACGAAAATGACCGGTGTACCAGAAGCTCTGGCTTCGGTTAAAAGCTGCTGCAAATGCGCTACAACTTCCTGTTCACGATACAGCTTCTCATCATACATGAACATAGCCTGCTGAACATCAATCAAGAGTAAAACGGTTTGTCCCATCAGTTCGATTCCCTCCCTATGTGTAACACTTAACTTACAATAGCATGTCTTCATGCCTTGCGGCGACATAAGGTGAACTATATAATAAAGAACAAGTTGGAACGGTCCGATTCGGACGAAAGGTGATTAAAAGAGATGACAATTTCGCAGGAACAGTTTGTATTCCGTTCTGTCTCAGAGGCACAGACCGGGACATTAGCAGGCTTTTTGGCAGCCCAAGCAGTTCCCGGAACCGTGATTGTGCTGGATGGAGATCTGGGAGCGGGCAAGACTGCTTTTTCCAAGGCTTTTGCCAGCCATTTAGGGGTGCCGGGTATCGTAAATAGTCCAACCTTCACCCTCATTAAGGAGTACGAGGGCCGATTGCCTTTGTATCATATGGATGTATACCGTATCTCTCAGGACGAGGCGGAGGATCTGGGGCTGGACGAATACTTTTACGGGACAGGAGTATGTCTGGTGGAATGGGGTAGTATTATACCGGATATGTTGCCGAATCAGCGGCTTCACATGTATATAGAAACAACGGATGTAGGGGAGCGCTTGATTCACCTGACCGGGTACGGCGCGCCTTATGAACAATGGTGCCGCAGCTTGCGGGAGAATGGAGTTTGAACCATGCAAAGAGAGCATACAGATGTAAATGAAAAGCCGCGTGAGCGGTTTTTGACGTTAGATACAGCGACGACTGTAATGGCGGCCGCCCTGATGAACGGAAAAGAGCTGCTGGGAGAAAGTAATGTTTATGGCGAACGCAATCACTCGGTGCATGTCATTACTGAGCTGGAACGGCTTTTGAGCGAAGCAGGACTGACACGCGATGATGTGGACGGTCTTGCAGTAGGTGTTGGACCGGGATCTTACACTGGCATCCGAATCGCGGTGACCGCAGCCAAGACGCTAGCTTGGGCCTGGGGAGTTCCGGTGACATCCATTTCCACTTTGCAGGCTTTGGCTTGGGGTGGATGGAATCATGGTATCGAAATGAAGGGGCAAGAAGGTAAACATGAGTCTGCGAATAACGACTCGTCTGGGACGCAGGCAGCAGATTGGATTGTGCCTGTGCTGGATGCCCGCCGTGGTCAAGTGTACACGGGGCTGTTCACTGCGAATTCAGTTAACGACAGCGGTAGCCCGCAGCGGTTAGAGGCGGATGCTATCCGGTTGATGACTGCGTGGACCGATGATCTGCTGCAACGTTTGGAGGTTTTGTCTGTCGAAGAGCGTCCTGCGGTGATTTGGCTCGTCGGTGAAACGACGATTCACGCCGAAACAGCGGAGCGCTTGCGTGCATGGAGCGAGCTTCGTATTGTACCGTATGAGCTGGAAGGAAAATGGGTTGGCCGCCTTGGGGCGGATAAGCTGCTTCGTCAGGAATATGACGAGCTACATACGCTGGTTCCGAATTATACCCAGCTGGCGGAGGCGGAAGCCAATCTGCTTCGTCAGCGCTGAAGAGGCGGTGAGCAACATGGCAAAGAACATACAGCGGGAAGAGAAACTTGAGTTTCGCTTAATGCAACTGGATGACATCCCCGATGTGCTGGAGATTGAGCATGAAGCGTTCACGCTGCCGTGGACGGAGGAAGCCTTCCGCAATGAGCTGACGATGAATCATTTCGCTAAATATATGATTATGGAGCTTAATGGACGAGCTATTGGTTACGCAGGCATGTGGACGATTATGGATGAGGCGCATATTACAAATATTGCGGTTCGTGAGGCTTATCGTGGACGCAAGCTTGGAGACAAGCTGTTGGATGAGCTGATGCAGACTGCCTCTTATTTAGGGATGGAGCGTATGACCCTAGAGGTCCGGGTAACGAACCGGATCGCTCAGGGCTTGTATGAGAAAAAGGGCTTTAAGCCTGCAGGTGTACGCAAGGGCTATTATTCGGATAATAACGAGGATGCCGTGATTATGTGGGCGGATCTTCCCGCACACGGGGCATCCGGTGAACAGGAAGGAAGCGTGCAGGAGCAATGACGCAAGCGGAAAAAGCAGGTACAGGCTCTGCCTCTAGCGAGCCTTGCTATATACTGGCAGTGGAAACGAGTTGTGATGAAACGGCTGTTTCTGTCGTGAAAAATGGCACAGAGGTGCTTTCGAATCTGATCTCCAGTCAGATTGAAACACACAAAGCCTTTGGCGGTGTTGTGCCAGAGGTAGCGTCGCGCAAACATGTAGAAAGCATTACCTATATGCTGGACGAGGCTATGCAAACATCGGGAATCAGCCCCCGTGAGATTTCAGCGGTTGCCGTGACGCAAGGACCAGGACTGGTTGGCGCATTGCTGGTTGGTATAGTCGCCGCCAAGAGCGCTGCTATGGCGTTCGGCAAACCGTTAATCGGAACGCATCATATTGCGGGACATATTTATGCAAATCAGTTGGAGCATGATATTGTATATCCGTGCATTGCTCTCGTGGTGTCAGGAGGGCATACCGAGCTAGTGCTGATGGAGTCCGAAGGTCATTTTCAACTTATTGGTCGTACAAGGGATGATGCGGTTGGAGAAGCCTACGATAAAGTAGCGCGAGCCATCGGATTTCCATATCCCGGCGGTCCGCATGTGGATCGTGTAGCCCATGAATCGGAGGAAGTGGTTACTTTGCCGCGTGCATGGCTGGAGCCGGATTCTTATGATTTTAGCTTTAGCGGCTTGAAATCGGCGGTGCTGAATGTAATTAACCAGACGAAAATGCGCGGAGAAACCGTTCATGCGGGAGCGATTGCAAGAGGCTTTCAAGAGTCGGTCGTAGAGGTGCTGGTGGAAAAAGCGATTCGTGCTATGCGTGAATACGGTGCGAAGCAGCTGCTGCTTTGCGGCGGTGTTGCTGCTAATCGTGGACTACGTACAGCATTGCGGGAACGCTGTGAGCGTGAAGGCATCGAACTGCTTGTACCCTCCATGAAATACTGTACAGATAACGCAGCGATGATCGGTGCCGCGGCATACGCCAAGTGGAAGCGCGGAGAATTCACCTCATTGGACATGAAAGCTGATCCAGGGCTGTCTCTGGAAGAGTGGTCTGTTCAAACTTAATTGAGCGAATAGGAAGGACACGACACATTCAGGGTCGTGTCTTTTTTTATTCCGCGCTATACATATATATAAATAGAATTTCAAGAGGATAAAATACAGGAGTTTGAGCGAATGATTGCCAGCATCTTATTTCCTCGCATGATTCGTCACAATTGTTCACGATTTTTCATGTTCCACCAAAAAAACATGAAAATTTTATACTGCCCGAATAATGATGTGATTTGTCAAGTTGTGAACAAAGTTATCCACATATACCGTTCAAAATGTGGATAAACAGGCTCGAAGCAAGCAGGCTAAGACTTTTAGGTGATAGTAGGATGGGGGATATTTCATAGCTATATTGATTGTGAAATCTGTGGATAATGTGGATAAAAGAGTGGATAAATTTGGTTTTCATTTGAAGGTGGCGTTTTATCAATAAAAAAATGGCCTAAAAGGCCATTTTTCAATATCGTCCATACACAAAAGTTGTGGATATTCTTGTGTACAAAAAATAGAAGAGGGAAATGTGAAATTTTTATGGCTAAGATTTTATGCAGCAGCTTTATGCCTCAAGCAGTTCCTCCCAGGATGCATAGGTTTCAGTCAATTCCTGTTTATGGGTGTCGAGTTGTGCCTGAATATCCTGAAGTGCCGTGTAATCCTGATAAATTTCAGGCATGGTCATTTGTTCCTCCAAGCCTACAATTTGTTCTTCCAGCGTTTTAATCTTGTTTTCCAATGCCTCCAGCTTGCGTTGACGACTACGTTCCTCGCTTTTGGCTTGTTTGTCTGCCGCATAGGTGGCCGCGCGTGATTTTGGAGTGGTCTCGTCTGCTACGGACGCAGAGGCAGACGGGGCCTTGCCACGATTGCTCTGATTTGCCTCGAGCGCCTCCTGTGCGATTTCCTCCAACTCTTGTTTCTTGGCTACATAGTCATCATAATTCCCCAGGAAATGTTCTATTCCTTCAGGATGAAGCTCAATGACACGTTCAGCCATTTTGTTAAGGAAATAACGGTCATGGGAGATGAACAAGAGCGTACCGTCATAGTCCATCAAAGCCGCTTCCAGGACTTCCTTGCTAAATAGATCCAGATGGTTGGTAGGCTCATCGAGAATTAATACGTTGGCTTCGCGCAGCATTAGCTTGGCCAGGGATACGCGGGCTTTTTCTCCTCCGCTTAATGAAGCTACCTTTTTTAGTACATCGTCACCGCTAAATAGGAAATTACCCAGCACTGTCCGAATCCGTGCTTCTTCCATATGAGGGTATTCGCTCCACAACTCCTCCAGTACAGTATTGGCGGGGTTCAGGTTTGTCTGCTCCTGGTCATACAGACCGATTTTGATTTTCGTACCCCAGTGGATGGACCCAGCAGCAGGTTTAAGTGAGCCAGTCAGGCATTTGAGCAAAGTCGATTTTCCGATCCCGTTCGGACCGATCAGTGCCACCGTATCTCCACGTTTTAAGTCAAAGGATGCATGCTGAAATAAAGGCTTTTTCCCCTCATACGCTACGGAAAGGTCACGCACCTCTAATACTTCCTTACCCGACATATAGGCAGTTTCAAAAGAAAAGTGGGCTTTTTTTAAATCGCCCATAGGTCGATCCATGCGCTCCATTTTGTCCAGCTGCTTGCGGCGGCTCTGGGCACGTTTGGTTGTAGAGGCTCGCACGATATTGCGTTGTATAAATGCCTCCATCCGTGCGATTTCCTCTTGTTGCTTTTCGTAATGCTTGATGTTTGTTTCATACTCGGCAGCCTTTAGTTCCATATAGCGGCTGTAGTTGCCTGTATAGCGGGTGGAGCGATGGCGCTCAATTTCAATAATCGTCGTCACTAGTCGATCCAGAAAATATCGGTCATGTGATACGACCAGCAGCGAGCCGGAGTAGCCGCGCAAATAGTCTTCCAGCCACGTCAGTGTTTGAATATCCAGATAGTTGGTAGGCTCATCGAGCATAAGGACATCTGGAGCGAGCAGTAGGATGCGCGCTAGCGCAAGTCTGGTTTTTTGACCTCCGCTTAGGGTGGCTACAGGCGTTTCGGGTGCAAATGAACCAAAGCCCATGCCGTGCAGCACGCTGCGAATACGGGTCTCCATTTCATAACCACCGTGATCCTTGAACCAATCTGAGCGTCGTGCATAGCGTTCGAGCAGATCGGCATAACGCTTTTCGTTCTGCGCATTGGCCGGATCGGCGATTTCCTGCTCCATTTGCCGGAGTTCTCGTTCTGCTTCAATCAGCGGTGTGAACACCAGCATCATTTCATCCCAGATCGAACGGTCAGAATTTAAGCCACTGTTTTGCGCCAAATAACCGATGCTGGTTTCCTTCGCTTTAAAGATTTGTCCACTGTCATAGGATATTTCACCAGCAATGATTTTGAGCAGGGTCGATTTGCCTGCACCGTTCACACCTACCAGCCCAATACGTTCACGTTCCAATATTTGAAGGTTAATCCCGTCCAGAACGGGCTCAATTCCATAGGATTTAGTAATTCCGGTTACTTGCAATAGCATAGCGTATCGTTCCTCCATTACATTTTGCACAGTTCTTCCTGCCTTTTTCGCAGGTACCTTCTTTCCAGTTTACATGAAATTACCCACTATTGCACTGCTTTCACCCCCGAAACCCTTGAGCCTCATATAGTCAATTTGTATAAACAATGATAAACTTAAACGAGAAGTGAAAAAGAATGAAAAAAACTTGCAACGTACAGCACTTACTGACAAATGGGACAATTGTAACGTTTTGATGATTATCGACGATTGTGCGGGAGGGCGGATGTGTGGATGTCTGTAATGTGAAGAACGCGCTGCGTGTACAGCAACGGGAAGCGCGTGACTCCATGGACCCGCTGACAAGGCAGAAGGCATCGGCTGTGGCCTGTCGGCATGCAATCGAGGCATGGGAGCAGCTTAGAATAGACAGAAACGGGGATAAGCTAACATTATTTAGTTATCTCTCTTTTGGCAGCGAGATTTCTACGACTCCCCTCATTGAGCATTGCTGGTCACAGGGAGATCGTGTCTTGGCCCCGAGAGTGGATTCGGTAACCCGAACCATGGAGCTGAGGGAGATGGATCAGTATGAAAATATGGTGCCCGGCGTATGGAACATCCCTGAGCCTGCATTGACATGCAAGAAATGGTTGCCTGAAATGTGGACGGGAATCGACTGGGTTGTTGTGCCCGGCTTGGCCTTTGATCGTCGTGGAGGCAGAATCGGCTATGGCGGAGGCTACTATGATCGCTTTACCGCACAGGTAGAGGCAGAGAAGCGTAAAAACGGCTCTTTAGGTCCGCTTTATGTCTCGCTGCTGCTGCCGGGACAATTGTTGGCACAAGTACCCATGGAGCCAGGAGATTTGCGAGTGGACGTGCTGTTTACACCTGAAGGACGCTTAGATTGTAACCATGCAAAATCGACAAATGATGAATGAAGTAAAGTTGGGTATGTGAAAGGAGCTGTGAGGGAGTCGTGGATTCCTTTACTCATTTTAACGAACAGGGACGAGCTCGTATGGTAGATATTTCGGGCAAAACGTCTACGGTTCGTACAGCAGTCGCCGTGACTCAGATTACGATGAACCCGGCTACATTGACGGCTGTAAAAGAAGGCAGAATCGGCAAGGGTGATGTTCTTGCTGTGGCCCAGGTCGCGGGGATTCAAGGCGCGAAAAAAACGTCAGACTGGATACCGATGTGTCATCCGCTGGCTCTGACAGGCGTGAACATTACTTTTTCCGATAATGGACATGATGTGCTTCATATTGAAGTTGAAGTGAAGACCGAGGGTAAGACGGGTGTAGAAATGGAAGCTTTGACAGCGGCTTCAGCCGCAGCGTTAACCGTGTATGATATGTGCAAGGCGCTGCAAAAAGATATGATCATCGGCCCTACCATGCTGCAATCCAAAACGGGTGGCAAGCATGGGGATTTTCAAAGGGAGGACCACCGGAAACCTTGACATAGACAACATTGTCGCCGAGAGGGTACTGTGATGTGATGGAGGATGCAGCGTGGCTGTTTCTGATTTTCAGAAGAGAAAGTATTCTTTCATGATAGGAGAAGGGTGATCTTATGGTGTGGAAAACGGCGATCCTAACAGCCAGTGATAAAGGGGCAAGGGGAGAGCGTGAGGATACAAGCGCACAGGTCATCCGGGAACTCGTCGAAGAAGAACTGGGCGGAGAGATTGTGGAATACCGGATCGTTCCCGATGAACCGGATGAGATTATTGCGGCTTTAATCGAAATGACCGATTATTTTCATGCAGACTTGGTGCTAACTACGGGCGGAACCGAACTGGCGATCCGTGATGTGACACCTGAGGCGACCAGACGGGTCGTGGAGCGGGAAGTGCCAGGTATGGCGGAAGCCATGAGAATGATCGTGATGCAGAAAAATCCGGCGGCCATGCTTTTTCGTGGAATCGTGGGGATACGCGGACGTACATTGATTGTTAATTTGCCAGGAACGCCCAAAGGCGTGCATGAAAACTTGGCAGCAATTATGGATCAGCTCCCGGAAGCGCTGCTCATGGTGACAGGTCAGTTCCGGTAGAAGGCAGCCCGTGTGTGTGGTATGATACCTGTAAGAATTTATATGGCCGTATATGGACAGAGGTTCTCATTTTGTCCGTCAACATAAGGAGGATTACTACACATGCCCAATATTGGAGCACCGGGTTATATTTTGTTAATTATTCTGGCGCTGCTGCTATTTGGTCCGAACAAGCTGCCTGAGCTGGGCCGAGCTGTAGGGCGTACATTCCGTGAATTTAAAAACGGGGCACGCGATATTTTATCTGAAGATGAACGGACTGGGCGTAAAGAAAGCAAAGATAGTGTGGTCCAAGCATCACAGACGACGTCAGAAGTTCAACCTCAGCCTGAGGATAAACGCTTGTCATAGATTTAGTTATTCATTTTTGCTGCTTGTATAACAAACATGAGCCTCTTCTTCAGTGAAGGGCTTTATTTTTTAGGAGGCGCTGCTGCGTTCCGTTCAGAAAGGAGGAATAGGCTTGACCCCATCAGAGCATGAAATGCCGCTAATGGAACATCTGGGTGAGCTTCGTCGACGAATAATTTATGTGCTGATTGTATTTGTATTGGCGCTGGTTGGTGGATTGTTCGCGGCGGGTTCTGTCTATAACTGGCTTATTCGCTCCGGTTCGGCGCAAGCTTTTCAGTTAAATGCATTTTCCTTTTGGGACGGAATCGGTATCTACATGAAGATCGCCATGATCATTGGGATTGCAGTGGCGTTACCATTTGCATGCTACCAATTGTGGAAGTTTGTCAGCCCGGGATTAAGGCCGCAAGAACGGAGTGCAACCTTGCGATATGTGCCTTATGTGCTGCTTTTGTTCATTATTGGCGCAGCTTTTGCTTATTTCATTATTTTCCCGATGGCGATTCAGTTTACATCGTCCGTCACCAAAAGTATGGGATTGCAGGAAACGTACGGTATTGCGCAATATTTCACCTTTATGTTTAATATTGTGTTGCCTGTAGCGTTGCTGTTTGAACTCCCCCTGCTGATCATGTTTCTGACAGGGATTCGTGTATTAACCCCGATGAGGCTTCGCAAATGGCGGAAGATTTCTTATTTCCTGCTTGTTTTTGTCGCTGTTGTTATCACTCCGCCGGATTTTATATCCGATTTTTTGGTGGCGATTCCGTTGCTGGTGCTGTATGAAGCGAGTGTATACTTGTCATCAGTCGTGTACCGCAAGCAACTGCGTGCACAGGAGGAACGGGAGGCCCAATTGCGTGTAGCTGCGGAATAATAAGCAGGGCCTGAACGGCTCAATAACTAATTTCTCTAAAATTGATCAACATAGCTGTCTTAAAAATAACCATTAGCCTTGAGTTAACGGTTATTTTTAGGATAGGTGGATATAATCGTGAATGGCTGCCCATAAAAATTCCCATAAAAAATACATTAGGGACTTGAAATTCAATCTCAAGTTGAGTATCATAAAGTTGGTTGTTAGCACTGACGACTGTTGAGTGCTAATACATACAACATAACAACCAAATTACAGGATAAACACTTAATAAGGAGGCTATTTTTCATGATCAAACCTTTGGGTGAACGCGTATTGGTGGAAGCAATTGAGCAAGAAACAACGACTTCCTTCGGAATCGTACTTCCTGACTCTGCCAAGGAAAAGCCGCAAGAAGGCAAAATTATCGCGGTTGGCGCAGGCGCATTGAAAGACGGTGCCCGTATTCCTCTGGAAGTAAAAGAAGGCGACCGTGTCATTTTCTCCAAATACGCTGGAACGGAAATCAAATATGAAGGTAAAGAATATTTGATTATGAAAGAAAGCGATATTCACGCGATCATCGGTTAACCGGGACCCGGACAAGACCTAAATATAGGAATTGAAACAAATCATTCATAATCCATAGGGAGGTTTATCACAAATGGCTAAAGACATTAAATTCAGTGAAGACGCTCGCCGCTCCATGCTGCGCGGGGTAGATGCATTGGCTAACGCTGTTAAAGTAACACTCGGACCGAAAGGCCGTAACGTTGTACTGGAGAAAAAATTCGGTAGCCCGCTCATCACTAATGACGGTGTAACGATTGCAAAAGAAATCGAGCTGGAAGACGCGTTCGAAAACATGGGCGCTCAACTGGTTAAAGAAGTAGCAACCAAAACAAACGATGTAGCTGGTGACGGTACGACTACGGCTACTGTTTTGGCTCAAGCCCTCATCACTGAAGGTTTGAAAAACGTAACTGCTGGCGCAAGCCCAATCGGTATCCGTAAAGGGATCGACAAAGCGGTTAAAGCAGCAGTTGCTGAACTACAAGCTATCTCCAAACCAATCGAAAGCAAACAATCCATTGCTCAAGTAGCTGGTATTTCCGCTGCTGATGATGAAGTAGGCGAACTGATCGCTGAAGCTATGGAAAAAGTGGGCAAAGACGGTGTAATCACTGTTGAAGAATCCCGCGGTTTTGCAACAGAACTGGAAGTAGTTGAAGGTATGCAGTTTGACCGTGGCTACA
Organism: Paenibacillus sp. ALE2; assembly: GCF_054113385.1. Taxonomy (NCBI): domain Bacteria; kingdom Bacillati; phylum Bacillota; class Bacilli; order Caryophanales; family Paenibacillaceae; genus Paenibacillus; species Paenibacillus sp. ALE2. Next base: position 100,142 of record NZ_CM134213.1, on the reverse strand, counting down.
TTTCTCCGTACATGATTACAGATACGGACAAAATGGAAGCTGTACTGGACAATCCATATATCTTGATTACTGACAAGAAAATCACAAACACACAAGAAATCCTGCCATTGCTTGAAAAAATCGTACAACAAGGCAAGCCACTCGTTCTGATCGCTGAAGACATCGAAGGCGAAGCGCTGGCTATGCTCGTTGTCAACAAGCTGCGTGGTACATTCAATGCTGTAGCTGTTAAAGCTCCTGGCTTTGGTGACCGTCGTAAAGCAATGCTGCAAGATATCGCTGCCCTGACAGGCGGCCAAGTAATCACAGAAGAACTGGGTCTGGACCTGAAAACAGCTTCTGTGGACCAACTGGGTACAGCACGTCAAGTGCGTATTACAAAAGAAAACACGATTGTGGTTGACGGTGCTGGAAACAAAGCCGACATCGACGCTCGTGTTAGCCAAATCCGCACACAACTGGAAGAAACTACTTCCGAGTTCGACAAAGAGAAACTGCAAGAGCGTCTGGCTAAATTGTCCGGCGGCGTAGCAGTAATCAAAGTCGGTGCGGCTACTGAAACAGAATTGAAAGAACGCAAACTGCGCATCGAAGATGCTCTGAACGCAACCCGTGCTGCGGTTGAAGAAGGTATCGTATCCGGTGGTGGTGTAGCGCTCCTGAACGTATACAATGCAGTTGCTGCTGTTGAACTGCAAGGCGACGAGCAAACAGGCGTCAACATCGTGTTGCGCGCTCTGGAAGCTCCAATCCGTACAATTGCTGCTAATGCAGGCGAAGAAGGCTCTGTTATCGTTGAGCGTCTGAAACGCGAAGAAGTAGGCGTTGGTTTCAACGCAGCTACTGGCGAGTGGGTAAACATGATTGACGCAGGTATCGTTGACCCTGCGAAAGTAACTCGTTATGCATTGCAAAACGCTGCTTCCGTAGCGGCTATGTTCCTGACTACTGAAGCAGTGATTGCTGACAAGCCAGAACCAGAAAAGGCTGCAATGCCTGACATGGGCGGCATGGGCGGAATGGGCGGCATGATGTAATAAGGGCCTCAAAACCCTGTAATCCCGCTATTTAAAGGGCTCCCGAGAGGGAGCCCTTTTCTATACCATTGCTACACCATGAGTGCTCATGTAGCTTGCAGCGGAGTTTCTGTAATTCGGCAGTTTACATCAATCATTTGCTCTAATAGCTTCTATACATATTGTGGTGTAGTATATATGCAAATTATCCAAAGGGGGAAGTTGTGTGGAGCTTCAAACTATATTAGCTTTTCTGGGAGCAGCAATTGTTCTCACCATTATGCCGGGTCCCGACAACGTGTTCACTCTGACACAGAGCATAGCAAAAGGTAGGAATGCAGGGATATTTACTACTTTAGGCCTTTGCACGGGATTGTTGGTTCATATTTTTGCAGCAACCTTCGGCCTCGCAGCAATAATTTATCAATCTTCCTTGGCATTTGCAGTAATCAAATACGCTGGAGCAGCTTATCTATTATTTTTGGCGTATAAGTCATTTAGAGCAAAAGATACGAGTTTTGAACTCAAGAGTGGTGATACCTTGAATTACAAATCATTGTATAAAAAAGGTGTCATCATGAATGTGTTGAATCCAAAAATATCACTTTTTTTCTTGGCTTTTCTTCCTCAGTTCGTAAACCAAGAAAGCGGTAATGTTTCTATTCAAATGCTAGTTCTTGGAGTGGTATTTTTAATACAAACTTTAGTGCTTTTTATTTTGATAAGTATTTTTGCTGGAAAAGTAGGCTCCTTTCTACGGAGAAATCCATCCTTTTCTAAAAAAATCAATTATATTCAAGGCTCGTTATTTACACTCATCGGCTTAAAAATCGCATTTACCCAAAAATAATAGAAGGTAGTACTTTTCAACCCAATCATTAAGGACTAGCTGTTGAGCTAGTCCTTTTTTTGTTGGAAAAGCATACAACACACGCCGAGAACAGGTGGGCGGTCACAGAGGTTTAAGATCATGACCAACGAGTTGGAGCATACGGACAGGCCTATGCCTATCTTTTCCTAGATGAAGTCAACAGCCCAATCTTTTTGGTTAATTGCACAATAAGCTAATTTGACTAGACTTTGGAGGTGACCATTAATTATGTTTAGACATTATTGTTGGCAAAAGAAAATGCATCGGAGAAAATTTAGAAGATGTTCAGTTAAAAAATTCAAAGTTTTGCCGAAGGTCATTGTTAAAGGAATTCAAGGGCCTCAAGGACCTCAAGGACCCCAGGGACTGCCAGGTCCACAGGGAGTTCCAGGTGCTCAAGGTCAGCAAGGGCTACAAGGTTTCCAAGGAATTCCTGGCCCTGCAGGGCCAGTAGGAGCAACGGGACCGGCAGGAGCAGTAGGACCAGCAGGAGCAATAGGGCCAGCAGGACCAGCAGGAGCTACGGGGCCAGCAGGGCCTGCAGGCGTCGGGATATCAGACTTCTTAAGTGTTTTCAGAGCAGATCCTGGTACGGGGACTGACACAGTTCCGGGTAACTCACCCATTACCTTTACTGGGGTTTTAGCGAATGTTGGTGGTGCATTTACTTTTACTCCTCCATCTCCAACGATAACGATTAACGAGACGGGGAGCTACTTCATCTCATTTTCTATCCACAACCAAGGTGATGCGGACTTCAATCTCACTGTTAACGGAACTCCTATAACACCCTTACCTTTTTCAGGCAATGGTGGGGGACCTACCGCAGCTGAAGTTATTATAACCGTTACAACAGTTCCAACTACAATACAACTGGTAAATGCCAATGCAACTCCTGCTCAGTTGCACAATAATATTAATACAACTATGACAATATTAAAGTTGACGCCTTAATATTGTTGCTTAGTAGTAGCTTATTCAGTAAAAGGTTTAAGGTTTATGTCTTTTATCCGGTCAGTTTGTCTAATTATTCAGAGACCTGAGATATGGAAATGCCTAGAGAGAGAATCCCTGAACGGGACAAAGCCAGACAGATGTGGTTGGAGAGCAGCGGGGCGATGCGACTTAAGGACATCGCCGCTGCTCTTTCTGTTCCTGAAAAGTCTGGTTCGCAAAGGGAAGTCTATGAACCGCTGGTAGGAGACTTTGATTATTTTCTGTTATCAAAAAAACATTATTTACAAAAAAATCTTATTTTCAGAAGATTCTTAAAATCGTACGAGTGGCGCATTAGCTTCAAAAGGATGAATGTTAGGTATTGAAATATAGCTGATAACGCGTTAGTATTGTGTATCTGAAATTTCATCTGGAGGCACATTATGAATGATATATTGGCATTTACGATACTGCTCATCTTTATTGTCATGTCACCAGGGATTGATTTTGCATTAATAACGAAAAGAACTCTCACTGATGGCAAGAAAGATGGTTTCAAAATTGCACTAGGTTTAACTAGCGGAGCTCTCGTTCATACATTGGCAGCCGCATTGGGGCTTTCTTTCATATTAATGAAGTCGGCTGTAGCATTTGAGGTAGTCAAATATGCAGGGGCAGTTTACTTGATATATATGGGGCTGTCTTCCTTTATAAAAAAAGGAAAGAGTAATTTGGTTCAAGAGAAGCAAGAGAATTCTAGAAAATCAGCGTTTACACAAGGATTGGTTTCCAATGCACTCAATCCGAAGGTTGCTATTTTTTTTCTCACGTTCTTACCGCAATTTGTTCTACCGGGCTATAATCCCAGTTTGCAGTTTTTACTGATGGGCTCTCTTTATGCTCTACTTTCGATTATATGGTTTACTACAATCGTATTATTGTTAAGTTACATAAGAAGATGGTTAATGTCACCCAAAGTTCAAAATATGATCGATAAGGTCACGGGACTCGTGCTGATTGGTTTTGGTTTAAATATGATCTTCAAAGTTCAAAAAACAGGATCATAAATAAAGGAACGGGCTATGGAAGCTCGTTCTTTTTTGTTAGGGGAGACGACCAGAAAGAGATACCGAGCGGCATAAGGCAAAACAGATGTGGCTGGAGAGCTACGGGCATATGAAGCTAAAGGATATCGCCGCTAGTTGAGGGTTAAACGCCTTAAGTGAAAGCGTTGACATAAATTTCAACCCTCTATATACTTAGCTTAGTTAATTGAAAATGAAATAGCACTGGGATTGTTACTGTTACGCAGGCAAAACCTAAGGAACCAAATGCTAAGATCCAAGGATCTTATGTATTTGGTTATCTTAGGTTTTTTTGTTTATAGAGACAGGAAGGTTAAATATGGCGGTTTAGACAACCTGTCGAAGCCGTTTCTTCTATTATGATGTTCACATCTGAGAGGAGCGACAAACTTGGAATACAAATATGAGCTAGTCCAGGCAGACAATCATTTTCCATTAAAAATTATAGCTCATTCCTCCAATGAACCAGCATACATACCTAGGCATTGCCACGACAGCATCGAAATATCCTATGTACTCTCAGGAAAAATCGACAATATCTATATAGATGGCATGAATTATAGCTCCAAAGAAGGAGATATTGTGCTCATTAATTCGAATGCTATTCATTCCTTTTCTGTGGCTAAGGGCCAAGGTAGACAGGCTATAACTGTTCTGATTCCTTCAGGATTTATTCGAGAAAATATAAAGGATAGTAATCCCATTTTATTTGATTGTATATCCATTTTCGAAACCAACGAGCAGAGATTACAGCATTTTGAGGAGCTGCGTGATCTGTTAAACACATTATTTGTGGCTTACCTCAACCAGCACAATGACCCTTTAGTACATATTCACTTAACGTCTCTATCTTATAGATTGGTGTACCTTTTATTAATGCATTTTAAAATTGACAACGAATCGCTCCCTGGCTTTAACACGAATAAATATTTGGAGCGGCTGACATTGATAACTGATTATATCAAAGAAAATTACGATCAGAGCCTATCGCTGGATTCCATCGCTCAGGTTTTTGGATTGTCTCCCGAATATTTGTCCCGTTTTTTTGTAAAGCATGTAGGGTTGACGCTCTTTCAATATATCAACGCCATCCGTCTGGAGAAATCTTTCCGTGTTCTTATGAATACAGACCATTCTATTATACAAATTGCGCTGGAACACGGATTTCCGAACGAGAAGTCTTTTGCCAGGGTATTTAAAAAGGTTTATCACGTGACGCCTCATCAATATCGTAAAAAGCACAAGAGGCTTTCTGAAGCAAGGAGTCAGTAATTGACCTGAATTAGGCTAATAAAAGGCAGGATGCAAATAAAAAAATCGTTAAAATTAATAATGTAAGCGTTTTATTAATGGATCTAGGAGGTAAGACATCATGTTTAAACAGTTTAAAAAGGTTGCTAAAACATCTATGTTATTCACTTTAGCTGTCAGTACGACCTTTGCTTTCAGCTCCGGTGCATGGGCCAAGGATGCCAAGGTACAGCCCACCTCATACCGGACGGTTGCGGAGGTGAAGGATTGGGGAGCAGCCATTACGAAGATCATTGTTAACCTGGGTAAGCCGGTGCCCAAAGATGCGATAACAAACGATACATTTAAGGTACATGTGGAAAGAAGCGACAATAGGTTGGTAAATTCCTTTATTGAAAAAGGTAACAGGAAGGTCACCAAGGCCTATGTATCGGACAAAAGCGGCAACCCTGTAAAGAAAACCGGAAGCTACGTTGTGCTGGAAATGGAAATCGGTCCGTCCTTAACATTGGGTTCCGCTATTCATTATGATGCAGGTTCCGGGTTTAACGGATGGAATGATAACAAATATACGATCACGCAGCAAAAGGCTATTAAAACCCAATCAGGAACAATTTCCGGATTGAAGATTGATACTTCCTCAGGTGAAATCCGGAAGCTTGTTGATCAGTTTACAACTGGCAAAGCTACATTTGATGGGGTTACTTTAACCTACGCGAACTACGCACCAGCAAAAGACAAAGTGAAGAACCCTTTGGTGATCTGGCTGCATGGTATGGGAGAGGGAGGTACAGATCCGACGATTCCAATTTCGGGAAATAAGGCAGCGAATTTTGCTTCTAAGGATATTCAATCTTATTTTGGCGGGGCTTATGTGCTGGCACCTCAGACCCCAACCTACTGGATGGATGGTTTTACAGGCTTTGGAGACGGAACCTCGAAGTACGAGCAAGCATTGATGTTCTTAATTAAGGAGTACGTGGCCAAGAACAAAGACATTGATACAGACCGAATCTATATTGGTGGAGACTCCAACGGTGGATACATGACTATGCTGCTGATCCGTGATTATAAAGACTATTTTGCAGCAGCTGTGGTGGCGTGTGAAGCCTTGAAGGATAGCCTTATCACCGATGAACAAATTAATGACATGAAGGACCTGCCGATCTGGTTTGTCGCCGCCAAAACCGACACCGTAGTTCCACCCAACGATTACATGATTCCGACTTATAACCGTTTGGTGAATGCGGGAGCAAAGGATGTCCATATGTCGTTGTTTGATAATGTAGTGGATACTTCTGGTTTGTACAAAAAGAGCGACAAAACACCGTATGAATATAATGGCCACTGGTCCTGGATTTACGTATATAACAATGAAGTATCAAAGCTGATTAACGGAAAGAAAACAACGATGATGCAATGGCTGGCCTCCAAAACATTGGACTGAGAGGGCAGGTACAGCTTTGGAAAGCTGTTGAGGATAAGAACATGAGATTCTTGTATACCTCATATACAAGAATCTCATCCCCAGGCTACACAGTGGATAACCCTGTTATTCGAAGCTGTATTTAATTCCCCATTGCTCTCGTATCTGACTCATGATATCCATAACGTCGAGGGAGAGCGGTAGGGTATTCCGGTTACTTTTTTCGGAAATACGGCTCTCTATCTCTTCAATCTCATACTGCAGGGCTTTAGCACTATCTCCTATTTCAATCAGTTCTACAGTTCCGTCCAAATATTGAACAGTAGCGCTGGAGGCCCGAGGGAAATTATCCACGGTGATATATCCTAATTCCCCAGCCACAATGCCCCGCTTGGGCATTTTAGATCTCATCGCCAGAGAGATGACGGCCATTTCCTCTACATTGTTGTTCAGAATGATTCCAGATTGTTCATCGACACCTGTCTCAAAGCGTTTGACAGTCGATAGAATTTCTTGAGGCTGCTCCGAAAGAAAATAACGGGCAAATGATAGGGCATATGTTCCAATATCCAGCAGCGCCCCTCCCGCCAGATCCTTACTGAAAAAGCGGTTATTCACATCGTACTCTTTATGACTGCCGAAAGAGACTTGAATCATTTTCAAACGGCCGATGGCCCCGTCGTCCAGAAGCTGCCGTAGCTTTTTATAAAGTGGCATGTGGTAGATTGTCATCGCTTCAGCCACTACTAATTGTTTTTCTTCGGCAAGACGAGCAATCTCGCGTAACTGTGCGCTGTTTATCGTGATGGACTTTTCGCAGAGGACATGCTTTCCCATCGAAAGGCTGTCTATCACGTATTGGTAATGGTGGCTGTGCGGTGTGGCGATGTAGACCGCATCCAGCTCAGGGTTCTGCAGCATTTCGCTGTGTCCGCCGTAAGCCTTCAAGGCACCGTGTCGGCTGGCAAATTCCTCAGCTTTCTCTAGTGTGCGTGAGGATACTGCATACAGTGTTCCGCCAAGCTCATTTAGGGCGACTGCGAATTCTGCAGCGATCGATCCTGGTCCGATAATACCCCACTTCAAATGATCCATGGTTAAGCCCCCGTTCTTATTTTGGTGTGTCTATTTTTTGGGACATAAATCGGACTCCATGCTCGCTCCCAACGAGCACTCCTGTCACTTCCTCCGTGAACAATGATGTCTCGATTACTCCGCTAATCTTTTTTAGGCTGCTCTGAATCTTCTCGATATCTATCCTTTCCCGAAAAAAAAACATCCATTAATAAATGCCCGTAATCGCTAATGGTATACCCATCTTTAGTTGGACTGCTGCGGACCATTCCGTTGCCGCCCAGGCTGGTAACCGATTTTTGGACATAAGATAGCGCATCCTCAAGAATCTCAAGTACGACAGGATGACTAAAGGTCAGTTCCTTTACCACCTTGCTCTCATCAACCAGTAATATGTAGTGCTCCGCCATCGTTGCGACCAGTTTCTCCCTGGTATGAATGCCGCCGCCGCTCTTCAGCGCCCGTAGCTGTTCATCGACCTCATCGCAGCCGTCAAAAGCAACGGAAATCTGCTCCACAGACCATAACGGAAGCAGCGGCAGACCATGCTGGATACAAAGGGCGGCTGTAGCACCGGAAGGGGTTATTACCTTAACGCGCCGACCAGATTCTTTAATCTGCCTGATTAAATAGGAGATGGTGCTTCCACCTCCCAGTCCAATGACTGTATCATCTCGGATATAAGTTAGAGCTTCTTTGGCATATTTGTGCATTATAATAAAAAAATGTGCAAAATGATCGCCTACAGTATATCGACGGTTTTTTTATCTGTCAAATGCAATATGCGCAAAGGGAGGGCGAGATGATGAATTTGCAGGAAGACCGAAAACTTTTAATTAAGGTTGCCCAAATGTATTATGAGCAGGATATGACGCAGAGCGAAATTTCTAAAGTGCTGGGCATTTACCGGACGACTATCAGCCGGATGTTGAAGCGGGTACGAGAAGAGGGGATTATGAGTATTACAATTAATTATGGGACAGCCGACCAGCTTCCACTGGAGCAGAAGCTATGCGAATGTTTTGGACTTCAGGAAGCTATTGTTGTTATGACCGATCCAGCTCAGCCAAGCCATCTTAAGCGTAAAGCCATAGGCCGGGCTTGCTCAGATTGGCTGCAGCATAAGGTTCAGTCTAAGGATGTTATCGGTTTTTCTTGGGGAAGCAGTCTAGCAAGTGTAGTGGATGAATTCTCCACCGACAACCGCCCTTTTGTAACGTTCATTCCCATGGTCGGTGGTCCCTCAGGAAAACTAGAGAGCCGCTATCATGTGAACACTATTTGTTATCAAGCAGCGTTTAAGTGGAACGCCCGTTCATTAATGATTGATGCACCGGCGATTACAGAGCAGAGGGAAACCAGAGAGCAATTGATAAATTCCCCTTACTTCAAGACAATCTCTGATTATTGGGATAAGTTAGATATTGCGTTATTTGGCATTGGCTCAGCCAAATTGCAGGGGCGTGAGAAGTGGAGAGGATTTTATGGCGATGCATTTATTACAGAATTGGAAGATGGGCGGGCGGCCGGAGATATTTGCTCGCGTTTCTTTGACGAAAGCGGTACTTCGATCAAAACAAGTTTGGAAGATAGGACCCTTACCATTTCACTGGAGCAAATCAAAAAGGCGAAGCTTTCTGTCGGTATAGCAGAATCATTAGAAAAGGTTCCAGGAATCCTGGGTGCATTGAATGGGGGTTACATGAATGTGCTCGTCACAACGGAAGAAACAGCATTAAAACTGCTGGAACAAGCTACTGAAAACAAATCCCCATGACATGATATGTACGATTATTTGCGTACACATGATAACATGGGGCTAGTTTCTGATCCATCATCTTAGGTCACAAGTACAACATTGCTCTTTCACTTATTCACTTCAATCAGCCCATCCGGCTTTTCTCGATTAGAGAGTAATTCAGATACAGTGACGAAGGAATAACCTCTTTTCTTGAGCTCAGGGAGAATAATCTTCAAGGCATCAACGGTTTGTGTACTTTGATGTACATAATCGTGCATGAGGACAATATCACCGTTACGGGCATTGCGAAGCACCTTATCAGCGATACGGTGTACACCGGGCTTTCGCCAATCTAGGGTGTCCTGATGCCAGGACCATAATATAATTTTCAGTCCCTTCTCTTTGGATAGCTTGACCAGTGTATCGTTATAGGAGCCGCCTGGTGGTCTAAATAGATGTGTCCCCGCACCAGTTGCTTGAACGATGCTCGCCTGACCTTGATTCAATTCTGACAGAGCTTTATTGCGGGAAATATATTGAAAGGATGAATGAAGGAAGGTATGGTTGCCAACTTCATGTCCTTCCTCTCGTTCCCGTTTTACAAGGTGTGGCAGCTTTTCTACACGGCTGCCGACGACAAAAAAGGTCGCTTTCGCATCATATTTCTGAAGTAAATCAAGAATGGCAGGAGTATTGCTTTCGTCCGGTCCGTCATCGAATGTGAGAGCGATAAGCTTACGATGGGTAGGAACTTCCCATACAATGTCGCCCCGTTCTTCGTAATAGGCTCTTCCCTTTGTAGGAGCGGGAGAGGCGTATGATGTGTCTTGTGCATTCGTATATGGAATGGGACAAGGACTAATACTCAGCAAAGAAACAGCGATTCCAGCGCATAGCAAACGGTTATATTTCATCAGGCTTCTTCTCCGTTCTGACGTATTCTCACATTAGCTTGCCAAGAAGAAGCGCATACCATTCCTCATTTTTAAAATTATCTTCAGCATATTAGAACTCATGAAGAGAAGCATAGTATGGAAGATATAAGCCCCAGAACAGGTCTTAAGGGTAAATACGGTAAATTAATGAGACTAAGTTCAAGAGTGTAGCATAATGTAACAGGGGAACTTCTGCTTTTGCTCTCTCTGAATTAGTTGAAGACCTCTCATGAGTTAAAACTTGTGAGAGGTCTTGTTGGCGATTTTGTAATAAAAGGATTATTACATCCCTCAAGATTCTAAGTTAAACTTTTCAAGGTAGCTGAATAGCATCTAATATTAGTAACCCGTCTTGCATATTAATATTTTTTTTTAAGCTGTTCTCTTAATATTTCTAAATGCTTACTGAGCAGCTCTATTTTTCTTTGGAATAATTTATTTGTTTTTCTTATTTTAAAGAGGTAGATCAACGCACATGAACATATAAAAATATGAATAAAGCAGAACCAGTAGATTATGGTTACAGATATAGTCCAGGTCCCTATCAGAATCCTCTCCTTACTTCGATTTTATTAGGTGGGCTGTTTCTGCCAAAATCTCATCCAAACGATGCATTGCTTTGTTTTGTTTAAAAGTGCAAATAATAAAAATAAGAGCAAAAGAGAAGAGCAATAATTCACTTCCTAAAAATAAAAATATAGACATTTCGTGAAGAAATAAATTGTCAAACATAAATTTTCCTCCAAATTTTAATAATATTTGACATATAAATCTATAATATGTTAATCTTCAATAGTATCATACCATATTATAGGAGGAAGAACATGAAAAAAGTTGTAGCGTCTGCAATATTGTCCGTCTCTCTTTTACTTTCAATGGCACCCGCTAGTTTTGCAAGTGAGGTTTCTTCAGTTACATTTTCAAATCAAGATTTCGAAAAATTATCTAGTCATTTAAATGATTTGGGTCTTTCGGAAAAAGTGCAACAAAGCCTAATAGAAAAGATTAAGGCAGGAGAACTCCCTGATTCTGACAACCCAGAGAAAAAAGATACTGGTATTACAAGTGAAGTAGAATCATCAGATGGTATGAAAATTCAAAAAACTACGTTTCCTGATGGCTCCGTAATTCAATCAACCATAGATCTTACAAACGCGAAAATAAAGGAAGAACATGTTATAACTCCAAATGATGTTTCAGGGGGATATGCCTCAGGAGGAACTGGTTATAGAACATTTACAAATGCAACAGTGAGAGAAGAAACTTCTTTTGTTAAAGCGAGATTTTTTGCTGATTATACATTAGTTCAAGGTGGCTACAGCTACATTTCGGACGCTTATGATCCTTATATTGATATAATTGGGGGGTACTCAAGTGGAGAAAATTTGGTAGTCGACCAACCTAAACAGACTGATTCAAGACCCGCTCGTGCAACCTTGACATTTACTTGGGTTAAAATAAATGGTTACTTTAGCTCTACATACAAATTATTTCTATATGTTCACAACAGTTCAGCTAGCTCACAATTACAAACATATTAATTTAATAATTTGTTAGTGTTTTACCTAAATATTTTATTTACAAGCGAGATAGATAAAAGGGCTTCTTCCAAGTTAAATAAACTTTGGAAGCCTTTCTATGAAATGATAAGCGAGTTTAATACAGGAAGCATGCGGAGGAGCAAGAGATTAGTTTTGCACTCGATCTTATACGATGCAGGCTTGGCACTGATCGATTCAGACAAAGCTTGTTTTTGCTCTCTCCATTCCGTCGTGTAAGAAAAGGGTAATTATACCTAAATAGATTAAATTTTACATACTATATCTCTTCATTGTATCATTCTTCCAGGCAGGAGGAAGTTAATACGGCCTGCTATTAATAGTAAGTGAGGTAAAGGCTAGCATATAAAAGACGCACATCGCCGAATTTTGCTCAATAACAGTGCTCGCTTGCTTGTTGATAACATCCTGTGCCCATGTTAAGTTGTACATATCCATCCTTGGTTTTAATGTGCAGTGGAGATCAGTCATTGTCCAGTTCTTATTCTGACGAAAAATGGAAGAGGTCGACGGGGCAAGCCGCAAAAGCTGATTTGAGGTCATGGAGCTGCGACTCGTTCCTGAACTTCGAACAGGAGATGAGACGGGATGAAAACAGATGAAAAAGAGCTACGAGCCATTAATCTGACGTTAGAAGCCGGCGAACACATCCGATCCTTTATTAGGTGTACGTATGATTTGCAGCAAAGCTCCGAGAAGATACCGCTTTGTGGAATGCTGGCAGTAACGTCCCAACGAATCATCTTTTATTCCTGCACTATGGGTATCCCTTGGATCAAATTCATTAATTATCACCATGTTTCGCTGGCTAAGCTGGAAAAGGAATTGTCGGATATTAAGGGGAGCATCCTGCTGATCAATCAGGGGGTAAATGAGGTGTTCTGCCACCTGCCGAATGAAGAACGTATAGAGCGTTTTATAGCTATACTAGAGCAGGAAGCTGGCATTTCCTGTGAGAACTAATGATTATAAGAAAACAAAAAAATAAAACCTCCAACTTCGTAATGTGCCAAGGGTAGGCTCCTTACGGATTTGGAGGTTTTTTTGTCTTTTAGTTAGACAGACTGCATGGATCGAGCGCTAGCTCAACAGGACTATAACCAACAAATTAAATAGCACCAGCGGCAGAATGACATTGTTGTAGGCATAGGAACGATCAGGGGTCGGGGTTCCTAAGGAGGATGAGTGATACTGCTGAGGCACTCTCAAATACAAATGATCCGCATCCATATGCGCAATCGTTCCTTCATACACCTGATGATCCATCGTTTGTACCCTAACCGTGTGGTTCATGTAGGGACTCAAGTGATAATGCAAATGATCGTGGACTTTTTTGAGTTCTTGTTGGAATTCCGGTCTAGCTTGATATAAGGTTTGCGGACTGACGGTGTTGTACGACATTCGCCTCTGACCTCCATACTCATATAATGATATATCGTATGCAGGAGCCTGTGCCCTTGTGCAAATAGCCAAGTAAGACAGGTTTACAAAGAGTCAAAACATTAACATTTTACTCCAGTTCACTTGATGTTCCCTTTACATCAAAACGATACACTTACTGAGGTTGGTTTGAAAAGAAAGGGGCGTTCCATTTTGGGTGAACTTAACAAATCTTTGGGACTGGGGACGAGGAGCCAGCAACGGACATCGTCTAAAGCTCGCATACGCACGGGTTCGCTAAAAATTCAAAGACTGCGCGAAAACGCGCTGGCGTATACCTTTTTGGCTCCATCGCTTATTTTGTTTGCTGTATTTATGTTTTATCCGATGATAAAGTCCGTTTATCTCAGCTTGCATTCTACAGATCCCGCAGGAAACGTTGCAGATTATGTGGGGTTAGATAACTTTGCTATGCTGTTCAGCTCAGGTCAGTTTCTACAGGGGATTAAGGTCACGCTGCTTTTTGCACTATTGACGGTACCTGTGGGTATTTTACTGGCGCTGGTACTCGCTGCCCTTACACACAGTAAATTACGTGGAATGCGTATCTTCCAGTTTGCCTTCTCGCTACCGATGGTGTTATCGGTGGGTTCATCTGCGGTCATTTGGAAATTCCTTTTCCATCCTACACTGGGGATGTTCAACTATGTGCTTTCCCTATTACATATCAATCCAGTTCCGTGGTTGACCAGCCCAGATTGGGCGTTGTTCTCCGTAGCCATAATGACCATCTGGATGAATCTTGGCTTCAATTACATTATCTTATCAAGCGGACTTCAAGGGATTCCAGATGACATGTACGAAAGTGCCAAAATGGACGGAGCCGGACCGTTGGTCACGTTCTGGCGTATCTCTATGCCGCTGCTATCACCGACGATCTTTTTTGTGACCGTAGTTTCCATCATTGGTGCCTTCCAGTCTTTCGCTCAAATTAATATCTTGACCAAAGGTGGTCCGGTGAACAGTACGAATGTATTTGTATATTCCATTTATCAGGAAGCTTTCGTTAATTTCCGGTTCGGAACAGGGAGTGCGCAGGCCATTGTCTTGTTTGCTGTCATTTTGCTGCTTACGATGATTCAGTTTAAGTGGGTGGAAAGAAAGGTGCATTACCAATGAAACAACACCTGAATTCAACATTATTGTATGTGCTGCTTACGATTGCAGCCGCTCTGATTTTGTACCCAGTTATTTATACATTTTTTATGGCGGTCATGTCACCGGAGGAAGCGAGCGCTTACCCACCAAGCTTTTTCCCGCATTCCTTTCATATGGCCAATTTTTCTGAAGTGTTTGAAATCGTTCCGATTGCAGCCTTTATCGGCAACACCTTTCTCATTTCGGGTCTGACAATGATCGGACAACTGATTACAGCCAGCTTGGCGGCCTATGCCTTTGCCAAAATGGAATTCAAGGGAAAAAACTTCATTTTTAGCATGTTTGTCGCGACGATGATGATCCCTTGGGAAGTTACTATTATTCCCAACTATCTGACGGTACGAAGCTGGAACTGGCTTGATACATATCAAGGGTTGACGGTTCCATTTCTGGCGACGGCGTTCGGAACGTTCCTGTTAAGACAATTTTTTCTCCAGCTTCCCAAGGAACTGTTCGAGGCTGCTCGTATGGATGGGTGCGGACATATCCGATATTTCCTGTTTCATGTGCTTCCGTTATCGCGCCCTGCGCTCGGAACACTGGCTGTGTATTCGTTCCTGAACATGTACAATTCATATCTCTGGCCTTTACTGGTCACAAATAGCGAGAATATGCGTACCGTACAGATCGGCATATCTATGCTGGAGTTTCAGGAATCGACTTCATGGAATCTGGTGTTTGCGGGTACGGCACTTGTCATTTTACCGTCTCTGCTCCTGCTGATCTTTGGATTAAAACAGCTGGTGCGTGGAATGGCAGCGGGTGCGCTTAAAGGCTAATTATAGAAGCAAAAGACAGCAACACCTGCGCAAGCAGCCTATATACAAAGCTTTAACACACAAGAGTACAAACATTTCATTCAAGAATCATTTAATCAAAGGGAGAGAAGAGAGATTATGAGATTTTTTCGTTTGAAAAGTGCTTTGACCCTGCTTATTCTGACTGCTATGGTCGTTGCAGCAGGCTGTAGCAATAATACAGCGGCGGAGAAGCCGAGTAATGGTAATGATACAGGGGCAGCAGCAACTTCACCTGTAAAGCTGACTTGGTGGCATTCAATGTCCGGCAACGGTGAAAAAGCGATCAAGCAGATTGCTGCTGACTTTAACGCTAGTCATAAGGACATTCAGGTAGAGCCAGTATATCAAGGTAAATATGATGACAGCTTGAACAAGCTGAAGGCGTCGCTTGGTTCTAAGAGCGGACCGGACATCATTCAAGTATACGAAATCGGCAGTAAATTCATGATCGACTCCAAAATGATCACGCCTGTACAACAATTTATTGATGCGGATAAGTTCGATTTGTCGCAGCTTGAACCGAATATTACACGATACTACACGATTGATGGCAAATTGAACGCCATGCCGTTCAATACGTCAAACCCGATTTTGTATTACAACAAGGATGCTTTCAAAGCCGCAGGACTTGACCCAGCTAATCCTCCGAAAACGTATGATGAATTCGAAAAAGCTGCCAAAGCCTTAAGTAAGGATGGTAAATCTGGTGCATCCATTGCCATTTACGGCTGGTTTATGGAGCAACTGTTTGCCAATCAGAACGCGGACTATGTGAATAATGGCAATGGACGTGAGCAAGCAGCTACGGAATCGTTGCTGAATTCGGATGCCGGTGTAAAAACGCTGACATGGTGGAAGAAAATGATCGATGAAAAGGTCGTATCCAATTTGGGACGTAACTCGGACGATACAGCGAAAGCCTTTTCCGCAGGACAAATTGCGATGACGCTGGATTCTACCGCTTCGCTGCGTAATATTGTGGAGCAGGTTGGCGATAAATTCGAAGTAGGCACAGGGTTTCTGCCAAGAGCCAATGAAGCAAAAGAAGGCGGCGTAGTTGTAGGCGGCGCGAGCTTATACATCATGAACAACAAACCTGAAGCCCAGCAAAAGGCAGCATGGGAGTTCATTAAATTCGTCGCCTCCCCAGCAGTACAGGCACAATGGAGTGTGAATACTGGGTACTTCCCAATCACGAAAGCGGCCTATGACGAGAAGGTACTCAAAGATAACATGGTAAAATATCCGCAATTCCAGACAGCTGTTGACCAATTGCATGCATCGGCACAATCTACTGCTACACAAGGCGCAGTGATGGGCGTATTCCCAGAAGCGCGTCAGATCGTCGAAGGTGCGATTGAGGCTGTTCTGAGTGGCCAGCAGCAGCCAAAACAGGCTCTGGATCAAGCTGCACAAGAAATTACAGGCAAAATCGCGCAATACAATCAAACGGTGAAGAAATAGTCGGCCCTCCCTTAAAATCGGCTGATAATTCGTAGATGTGCCTCCTTATTAGCCGATTTTATGAAATAACGGATCGAATGAGTGACCCCCTCACTTATTCGATCCGTTTTTGCATTTTTATTTTAGAATAATCGTTTAGACGAAGTGTCTAAAATGGTCATTTTTGCACATTTCCTATTGCTGGATAACTGAAAATGGGCTTATAATAAATACATAATTTTTGTACTGGACGGTCAGTTCAAAAAAGGAGGAAGCATGAAACAGCAAACGAAGGAAATTATTTTTAACGGCGCACTCAAGGCTTTTTCCGAACGAGGATTTAATGATACAAATATGGAGGAAATTGCCAAGGTATGTGGCATAGCTAAAGGAACCCTGTACTACAATTTTAAAAACAAGCAAGAATTGTACATTTACATTTTGAAGATGGGAATGGAACGTTTTGTCCAGGATATCCATGAAGCGATGGCTCAAATTCCTATGGATCAGGTAGAAGTGAGGGTTCGCAAGCTGATCCAAGTACATATTGAGTTCATTGGAAGAGAGCCGGATTTTTGCCGTCTACTGGTCAGTAAGGGGTGGGTCTCGCAGGAACAGCATTTTAATATTAGGCAGGTGCTGGCAGACTATTTTGATTTTATGGAGGCAGAGATTGATTCCGGCAAGTTCTATGGAAAAATTTCGAGTAAGCTGGATGCAAAAACGACTGCAAATTGTTTATTCGGCATTTACATTTTTACTCCAATGCGGTCGATGGTATGGGGCGAAACGATGAATCTGCAGGAAGTTCGCGAAAGTACCGAAGTATTTGTATGTAACGCGCTGGGGATGCAACATTAAATAGACAAGTGGAGTGATGAGAACATGAAAGCCAAAAAATATGCGATTTACATCATACTTATTATTTTAATCGCTGTAGGAATCTATGCTTTGACTGCTTTCCCACGAGGGAGCAGCAGCTTATCCGCAGATGAGTCTTCTTCTATCCCTACGGCTTATGTAGAATCCGATACGCTCAATGCCAGCTTTAAGATGGCGGGACGTATTGATCAGATGCTGGTGAATGAGGGCGACAAGGTAAAAAAAGGGCAGGTGATAGCCCATCTGGAAAGCCGTGAGCTGGAAGATAAGGTGAAGCAAGCACAGGCTGCTTTGCTGGCAGCCAAAAGCAATGTGTCCAAAGCGAAAGCCAGCGTATTGCAGGCTCAAGCAGGCGTAGGCCAGGCACAGGCTACCGTGAGCGCCGCTCAGGCCAAGAAGAGCCAAGGTACGACAGCGGTCAGTGTGACTGCTGAGGCTTCCTCCAGCCAGATAGAACAGGCCCAAGCGGCTGCGAACGCCGCCAAAGCGAAACTGGATGCCCTCAAGAGCGGGGCAAGACCGCAGGAGATTGAGCAATTGCAAGCATCTGTGAAGGTAGCGAAGGAAACGCTGGACCTGACTGTTAAAAATCTGGAGCGTGCCAAAAAGCTTCAAGAAGCCGGTGCAGCAACTCAGGCCTCACTGGATCAAGCGACATTGGAACATCAACAGGCAGTGGCCAAGTATAATGCTGAGTCGCAAAAATTGGATATGGCGCGGGAGGGAAGCCGTAAGGAGGAAATTACGGCGGCTGAAGCCCAATACCGTCAAGCCTTGGCTGCAGTGAAGGAAGCACAGGCAGGAGCGGGCAAAGTGGCTGTGCAACAGGAAGATGTCAAAGCTGCTCAGGCTTCGGTAGAGCAAGCGCAATCCGCTGTGAAGGCTGCGCAATCGACGGTAGAGCAGGCACGATCTGCGGTTGAAGGTGCCAATGCACAGGTAGCCCAAGCGGAAGCTGCACTTCAGGAGGCTCAGACCTATTTGGGCTATACTACGCTGCGTGCGCCTGAGGATGGGATCGTAAAATCCAAGTCGCTTAGCTTGGGTGAGATGGCTAGCGCAGGATTTCCTGTCTATACTATTGAAACATCCACACAGCGTTGGGCTAAATTCTATGTACCGGAAACGTCTCTGAACGGTCTTCAAGCAGGGGATACAGTTCAAGTTAAATTACTGTCAGGCGGTAAGGAGCTGAAGGGCAAAGTCATTCTGTTAGAATCGGCTGCGGACTTTGCCATTCAAAAACCGAGCCAAAGCTCAGGTGATAAGGATGTCCGTTCCTTTGGTGTGAAGGTAGCATTACCGGATCTTGCGGCTTCCGTTCCAACAGGCTCCACGGTTCTGTTTACAGGCAAAGGGGCGCAGTAATATGCAGGGTTCACAGGAAAGACTTCGTATCCGCGATGTGTTTCGCGAGGAATGGCTGAGTATCTTCCGGGACCGCCGCTTTATGGCTATTCTGCTGATTACGCCAATTGTGTATACGATACTGTTCGGCTTCCTGTATTCGCATCAGCGGATTACCGAGATGCCTGTTACGGTGTATGACGGAGATAATTCGCAGCTTAGTCGCCAAATCATTCAGGCGTTCGACGCGACTGATTCATTTGCCGTTACACGGCAAGTGACCAATCAGGATGATGTAGTCCGCCAGGTAGAGACTGGGGAAGCCAAGGTCGGAATTGTCATTCCAGATAACTTTACCACTCGGCTTAAGCATGGGGAAAATCCACCTGTGCTTACGCTGATTGACGGCAGTAATATGATGTATTCCAATAGTGCCAGTCGGATTGCCAATCAGGTCATTAGTAGCGTGAGTGCCGGAGTATCGCTCAATTCCATGAAGCAAAAGGGAATGAACGCCGATCAGGCCGCCTCGACGCTAACTACCATCCCGTTCCGATCCAGAGTGCTATTTAACCCGGTTTATGATTATAAGCTTTTCATGCCGTTGGGGGTTATTTCTGCGGCTCTCCAGCAGTGTCTGCTGCTAGGTATTGCGTTGTCTTGCACGCGTGATAAGGAAGCTGGGACTTGGGGAAGATTTGGCGCATGGAAAAACACCCCTTGGCGCTTGGCTATTGCCAAGCTAGCACCCTATTATGCGGCGGGAGCTTTTAATGTGCTGACTGTATTCAGTATTAGCGCTTTATGCTTCGATATTCCGTTTAGGGGACAGGTACTGCCATTGATTTTGGTTTCGCTGGTCTTTAACTTTGCTTTGTGTGGATTAGGGTTCCTGTTCAGTCTCTTTTCCAAGACCAGAGTGGATGCAACACAAACTCTGATGCTCATTGCTGTTCCTTCCTTTATGCTGTCAGGTTATACGTGGCCATTAGAAGCAATGCCCGGCTTCTTGCGAGGGCTTGCTGAAATATTGCCGCTGACGTATTATTTGGACGCAGTACGGAACATTACGCTCAAGGGTCTGGATATCACATACATCTTTAAGGATTTGATTGCTCTGGGCGTCATTGGTTGTGTGAGTCTGCTGGTGGCCTTCGTGATCTATCCGTTATTCTTTAGACAACATCAGACGACAGCACAGCATGCCGATGTGCCCGCTCAAGAAGGGTTCACACTTAAAGGCTGAGAGCAATTTTAAATATGGATATTCAAAAGGCAGATCAGATGTAACCCTGATCTGCCTTTTATTTATTAGTATGGTTTAAAAGTGAAGTATTATTGCGTTTTGAGATCCTCAATAGAATCAATGGGTACATAGGATGGAACGACAAGTCCGGACATAACGCCAGTCATGCTGGTTCCGATGTCATCTACTTTATCCTTGTATTGAGCCCAATAATCAGCATGCGTCAATGGAAGCCAAGCGGCTGCGGTAGCATCTACACTTCCGCCAGCCACGCCTGTCCACATTGGGCCGATTTCCACTTGCAGCGCGGTTACTTTATAGCCCAATTTTTGTTCTAATACATATTTCAATACGTTCGTACTGGCAATTTCCGAATCCCAAGCAGCGTAGCTCAGCTTCAGAGGATCGCCGTTGACGGGCTGCAAACCCTTGATCCATTCCTGTACTTTATCAGGATGCTTATCAGCCCAGTTCTTGGCAGCCTGCTGTGGGGGAGTACCATCTTGAATTGCGATCATCACTTCACCCATATCTTCAGCAGTCCACTTGAAACGGCTTAGAAATTCATAAGCCACAGGAGCATCCTGTTTCAACCCTTTGCGGGCAATGGTATGAATTTCTTCTTTATCACCATAAGCCTTTTTAGGATCTTTTAAGTATTTCAAATCATACTTGTTAAACATCCAGTGAGGAGTCCAACCGGTTACAACGATAGGCTGCTTGGCTTTGATAGCTTTATCCAGTGTAGCGGTCATTGCAGCTCCAGAGCTTTCAAGCAGTTTCCAGTCGGACAATCCATAGTCACTGATAGCTTTAGCAGTCAGCTTCATCAGTCCGGCACCAGGGTCGGTACCGACAATGCGGTAGCCGACCTCCTTGCCAAAGTCCCCAGTAGCGGCGGAGGCTGGAGCCGCTTCGGCTCCGTTCCCCTGCAATTCAGTAATTGATTTAACATTCATGTAAGCTGGAACGACCAACCCGGTTTTAACACCAGTCATATTTGCACCTAGGTCGTCGAGTTTATCTTTGTATTTAGCCCAGTAATCCGCATGCGTTAACGGCAGCCATGCAGCCGGTGAGGCATCTACATCGCCACTAGCGACACCTGTCCACATAGGACCTGCTTCAACTTGCAGTGCGGTTACTTTGTAACCCAGTTTGTTTTCCATAATATATTTCAGCAAATTCGTACTCGCAATTTCCGAATCCCAAGCTACATAGCTTAGCTTAAAGGTGTCGCCATTGACAGGTTGCAGTCCTTGAGTCCATTCCTGAACCTTGTCGGCATGTTTCTCTGCCCAATCCTTGGCAGCTTGCTCAGGGCTGGTCCCTTCTTGGATAGCAACCATCATTTCACCCATATCTTCAGCAGTCCATTTGAAACGTTTTAGAAACTCATAAGCAGTAGGAGCGTCCTGCTGCAAACCTTTGCGGGCAATCGTATGAATACCCTCGGCTTCACCATAAGACTTTTTAGGGTCTTCCAAATATTTGAGATCATACTTGTTGAACATCCAGTGAGGAGTCCAACCGGTAATAATGATCGGTTTTTTCGCTTTGATGGCTTTGTCCAATGTGGCCGTCATGGCTGCACCGGAACCCTCGACTAGCTTCCAATCAGACAAATTGTAGTCTTGAATTGCTTTAGCCGTCGACTTCATAATGCCTGCCCCGGCATCAATACCAATAATTTTATAATCAACCTCTGCGCCAATCGGATTGGCAGCAGCACTACCTTTACCAGCAGCGGAATGATCTGTTCCAACAAAATATTGAGATGCGCCAGCGATCAGAATAACCGCTGTAACTGCAGAGGTGATCCATACTTTTTGCTTGCTGGATACACGACTTTTGCTTCTTTTCGTCGGTTTGAACAGGTTTTGTGTAAAGCGGTCAAGTACAATAGCCAGAACGACCACAGCCAAGCCGGCTTCAAAGCCTTTACCAATTTGCAGTTGGGTCACAGCACGATACACAACCGCACCGATACCTTCCGCACCGATCATGGAAGCAATAACAACCATGGACAGTGACAGCATAATCGTCTGATTAATACCAGCCATTAAGGTAGGCAATGCCAGTGGCAGCTGTACTTTAAACAGCTTTTGCGCCGATGTTGAACCAAAAGCATCAGAGGCTTCAATCAGCTCATCCGATACTTGCATAATCCCCAGGTTGGTCATGCGAATGGTTGGGGGGATCGCAAAGATTACAGAGGCGATAACACCTGGTACAACACCCAAGCTGAAAAAGGTAACCGCCGGGAGCAAGTACACGAACGCTGGCATCGTCTGCATAAAATCAAGTAAAGGCGTGATAATGCGTGATGCTGATTTACTGTATGCACACCAGATTCCGATCGGAATCCCGATAACAATGGATACAAGCGCAGACGTGATGACCAGTCCGAGCGTGTTCATCGTTTCACTCCAATAGCCGAGATTATCAATCAGCAGGAAGCCGATGACAGTGAACAGTGTAAGCTGCACCCGCCCGATCATAAAGGCGATAATCCCGATGATCACGATGAACACCAGAGGGTGCGGAAGCATGAACAAGCCAGAGAAAAAGCCTACTACCGCTTCAATTACCGAAGAAATAACATTAAACAATCCAGCCAGATGAATACCCATCCAGTCTACAATGGATTGAATCCACTCAGCGATTGGTAGTTTCGGTATCATGGGCATTCACCTCCTTTGTAGTAGGTACATCTCCACTTAGTGCACCCAATAAAGCTCCACGGACGATAACGCCCAGCAATTTCTGCTTGTCATCGACGACAGCCAGTGGCACCTTGGACGAGCTTGTAATTTCAAACAAATCATTAATAACAGTTTCAGCAGGAACCTGCGGTCCGTCCGTGATCAAAATATCTTCAATCTTCAAATTGTTGCGCAGTGCATGGACAGCATCCTCGGCATTAATAACACCCAGTAGCTTTTTGGTGCGGTCAATGACGAATAGATTGGAAATTCCACGCTCCCGCATCAATTCCAGAGCTACACGTGGACCGCGGTCCATAGTGATGGTTTCTGGACGAAGCATGACATGAGCAGCCGTCAACACTTTGGACAGATCCACATCCTCGACGAAGCGGGCTACATAAGAGTTAGCTGGTTGGATCATAATTTCTTCCGGTGTACCAATTTGTACGACCACTCCGTCCCGCATCAATGCAATCCGGTCACCAATCCGCAGCGCTTCATCCAGATCATGGGTGATAAAGACAATCGTTTTCTTCATTTTATCTTGAAGCTCCAGCAGCTCATCTTGCATGTCACGGCGAATGAGAGGGTCCAATGCGCTGAATGCTTCATCCATCAGGAGAACTTCAGGGTCATTTGCCAGTGCCCGTGCCAGGCCGACACGCTGCTGCATACCGCCACTCAGCTCATCGGGCATTTTATCGCCCCAGTTTTTAAGACCAACCAGTTCCAGCGCTGTTTGTGCCTTTTCCTGGCGTTGTGCTTTATCTACCTTTTGAATTTCAAGACCGTATTCTACATTTTCCAATACAGTCCGATGTGGGAACAGGGCGAACTTTTGAAAAACCATGCTGATGGTTTTACGACGAACCTCGCGGAGTTGTTCTTTGTTCATCTTACGGAGATCTTTGCCGTGGACCAGAATTTCACCGGAGGTAGGCTCAATCAAGCGATTTAGCATTCGCACCAAAGTGGACTTGCCGCTACCTGATAACCCCATAATTACGAAAATTTCACCTTGCTTAATTTGCATGTTGGCCTTGTTAACACCAACAGTAATCTGTTTTTCTTTGGCCAGCTTTTCTTTGCCCCAGCCTTGCTCCAGGAGCGGAACACCTTGCTCTGCGTGAGGACCAAAGAGTTTGCTGACATTTTTGACTTCCAAAATCGTCATACATACACCTCTTCTTTCTATACTTTGCTTGGTATTAACCCCATGTTGCATGATGGATTGAGTATAAAAATCATAATTCTGTACATCCTGAACGGTTAATGACAAAATTAATTGTAACAGAAGCATCACTTACATTTCAAACAAAAAAACTGTTCGTAAAGTACGTACAGAAAAAACTGTACAAACTTTCCTTCGATATGCTCCTTCGTTCTTTAGAATGCTCAAACATTCGGAACTTTACAACCGATAGTGCTTTTTTTAAAATAGACAATGAAATATGACCATAACAAAAAGATTTATGTATATCCATAATTTTAAAAGTTTACTATCATTAGCAATTTTGCGAATTATGATTTTGAACGATCATGCTGTTGTAATATAGACAGAAGCTTTGCTTTTGAAACATTTCATTCGTATTGAAAGATTTCATATATTGCGTCAAAGCTAATCCTTTACGGGTAAGTCGTTCATACTAGGTTGTGCAAAATGCTCTAAAATTAGGAGGTTGCAAGCATGAGCTTGTACCAGTTAGGTGATGAGCAGCAGGCGTCGCTGCAAAAAATTCGCAAACGTGTCATAGAAGCTATAGGTAAAAACATGGACCTATATGGGATCACTCTGTCTGCGGGGCATTTGTACGGTTTGCTTTTTTTTGCGGATAAACCGATGACGCTGGATGAGATGGGCCGTGAAATGGAAATGAGCAAAACGAGCATGAGTACAGGAGTTCGAACGTTGTTGGATCTGAAAATGGTGAACAAGGTATGGAGCAAAGGCTCACGCAAGGACTTGTATGAAGTCGAGTATGACTGGTATCAAACCTTTACTGACTTCTTCGCTATTAAATGGAGAAAAGCAGTAGAAACAAATTTACTCGTACTGCGCAAAGCCATTGAGGAACTGGACAAATTGATGGCACAGGGTGAAGAATACGAGGAATTTAAGACCATTCTTCAGCAAGACCGTATGAAAATGAAGCAGGCCGTGGCTTATTACAAGTGGCTAGACCGATTGATTGATTCGATGGAAAGCGAAGAAATTTACAAGCTGATTCCGAAAGAAGAGGTTCAGGATTAAGCAAGATCCACTCATTCTGTCTACAAAATGCCGGAGCGCAAAAGCGCTTCCGGTATTTTTTGGTTTGGTCCTGCGCAAAGGGTATAATAGAGATATGTAAAGATTGATAGTATACCGTTATGTTGAACATACAAAATAAAGGAGGGTTCATGATGGAGAGTAATACAGTACATACTCGTCTAGGTCAATTACGTGGAGAAACGGGGAATGGATATCATGTGTGGAAAGGTATTCCATATGCGCAGCCTCCTGTTGGAAAACTTCGTTTTCACGGACCACAGCCTTTGGAGCCTTGGGAGGGTGTACGGGCTGCGACGAGTTTCGGACCCATCTGTCCGCAACCCATGCCCTCCGCTGAAAGTATGACCGGAAATCTGGTGGAACCGCCGCAGCAGTCTGAGGATTGCTTGTATCTGAACATTTGGACACCGGCTTCGAAGGCTCCTGAGAAGGGACGTCCGGTGCTGGTGTGGATTCATGGCGGTGCCTTTGTCACCGGGTCTGGGATTATACCTTTATATGACGGGGAACGCATGGCGAAGAATGGCAATGTTGTTGTAGTTACGATCAATTATCGGTTAGGACCGTTAGGATTTTTGCATTTGACTCCAAAGGGGAATGGGCTGACCTCAAATGCCGGACTGTTGGATCAAATCGCTGCGCTGGAATGGGTTCGGGATCATATTTCTGCCTTTGGCGGCAACCCGGACGAAATAACGGTGTTCGGTGAATCGGCAGGCGCGATGAGTATTGCCGCTCTATTGGCGATGCCAGCCGCTGAGGGGCTGTTCCAGCGTGCAATTTTGCAAAGTGGAGCATCGCAGGTGTTGCCAACTGCACAGGCAGAGCAAGTGGCGGCTGTGTATTTGCAGCAACTGGGTGTGGACACTCAGCATCCTGAGCGATTGTTTACGCTGCCGACAGATGCGTTGATGCTCGCTATGGCTAAAACACATGAAGTCATCGGACCAGGAATGGCGATGATTTATCAACCCGTTGTAGACGGGGTGACCTTGCCGGATCTACCCCTGTCGGCAATCGCCCAAGGTTCAGCAAAACAGGTATCTGTTATGATTGGAACGAACTTGCATGAAGGGAACTATTTTATCCGCAAAGAATCCCATCTGATGAACAAGCTAACAGCACGTCAGGCATTGGAAATGATGACAGGTATGTCCGACATTTGCGACCTGATAGAACCTTTTCCAGTTACCATTGAGGGACAGGCACAAATGTTGACCGATCTCATTTTTTGGCGTCCCGCGTTGGCTCTTGCCGCTGCACAGTCGGTGTATGCATCGGTATGGATGTACCGTTTTGATTGGACACTGCCGGGCCATCCTACCTTTGGACAAGCGGTTCACGGTGCAGAAATTGCTTTTGTTTTCGATAATCTGAAGCTGCTGGATAAGCTGGGATTAGAGATTCAACCTTCTATGGAGAAGCTTGCTCATGATATGCAGCAGGCATGGGTTGCTTTTGCACGTGATGGGGAGCCTATGCTACCTGAGAGAGCATGGCCGATGTACGACAGGCAACAGCGAGCTACAGCCATTTTTCATCAGGATATTATGGTGGAACATGATCCAGAAGGGGATAGACGCCGCCAGTTAACGGGGCAGATGAGCATATAGGTAAGTACGAGGCATCGTCTAAAGGAATCAACGAAAAAGCCTTCGCCCGTATTTTGTATACGGACGAAGGCTTTTGTTAGTAAACAGATACAGTACTGCTGAGCTTTCGTTGGTGAAAATTTCAATAATAGCTGTGGAAGCTAAATCTTAAATCGCTTAACAAGCTCTTGCAGATCCTGTGCCATGTTGGACAACTCCTGTGAGGAAGAGGCGATTTCCTCCATGGCTGCCATTTGCTCTTGAGCGGCAGCAGAGGTTGTCTGCGAACTGTCCGCCGAATTGCGGGATAGGCTTGCCAAATGGGTGACAGTGGCTGAAACTTCCTCTGTACTGGCAGAGATTTGTTCAGCAGCAGCGGACACACTTTGAATTTGTTCCACGATATGAGAAGTAGAGCGTTCGATATTCGTAAAAGCACCTTCTGCATCTTGGCTAATTCGTAATCCTTCACCAACCTGATTACGAACATTACCGTTCATCGTGGCGGTAGAGCGCTGAATCAAATCGAGCATTTGCGTAATGATCTGACTGATGGAATCGGCGCTTTCCTTGGACTGTTCCGACAGCTTGCGTACCTCTATAGCGACTACAGCAAATCCGCGCCCAGCTTCGCCTGCTCTGGAGGCTTCAATAGATGCGTTCAGGGACAACAAATTAGTTTGCTTGGCAATGGCGGCAATAGCCGCATTCATCTGCTTCGCATCGTCCGAGAGCTGGGATAGCTCATCCATTAGACTAGCTGTTTGGCTTACAGCTTCCAGAATGCGGTCCATTTGTGTCCGCACATGACTGATCATTTGACTGCCTTGAGCTACGTCCTGCTCGGTTTGTCCTGCTGAATCCACGATGGAGCTTGCCGATTCGGCAATTGTGCTGACACCCTTCGCCATTTCTTCAACGGCATTGGCGGTTTGCTCGGATGCCTCGGCGCTGGTCACTGCATTTTCCGCGGATTCCATAACTGTTTCCGCTACGTGTTGTACGGACTCCGTCGTTTGCTCTGTGCTTTCCTTGATTATCAGGGAAGAGGAAGCAAGTCGGGAGGAGGTTTGGTTGACTTCGGAGACCATTGAATGCAAGGAATGCGTCATCTGGTCAAAATTCTGTGCCAGCTCGCCGAACTCGTCTTTTCTAGACAGATTAACACGTTCGGTCAGATTTCCATCACGGACGATCCGTGTTCCTGCTTGCAGCTTTTTGAGTGGGATCAGGAATGAGCGGACCATAAGCACTATGATGATCGCAGCGGCCAGTATGGAAATAACAATTACAATCAGGCTTTGCTTCAGAATCGGTTGGGCTGCATCACTGTAATCCTCCAGATCCGATAGTGCAACAATGTTCCAGCCAGTGAGAGGGTCCTTAAGTGTAAAGGCCAGTACGTCCCGATTCATAAATTGAATTTGCGACACGGAAGGAGTATCATTTTCACCGGTTGCCGCCACTTCGGGAAGGCCCTCCATGGTGTCAGCCGGTTTTTTGCCTGTCTTGGTAAAGGCTGTTCCAGTCCCAGATACAACTTTATGATCAGAATCAACAATGATGAGTCCTCCGCGTTCACCTATCTTCACAGACTGTAGACTTTCACCCATCTTGTCCAGATTCAAAGCCAATGCAACAGCTCCTTCACCGTCCTTGAGCGTTGCCGATACATTAACCACTAAGTTCCCTGTTGTAACGCTGGCAACTGGAACACCGACGAATACCTTTCCCTTATGTAGCATTGCGTTTTTGTACCATTTTCTCTCCCTAGGATCATAATCAGCCTCTTTTTTTATAGGAGAACGGATATATTGTCCTTCCGTATTGCCAAGGAGCGCGGCATCTAACTCAGGATGAGCTTTGACGATGACGTCCAACTTTTTCTGAAGTGCTTCTTGGTTGGAACCAATGGAATCAGATTCGATCTCACTGGTAAGCACGTCTACGTCTTTTATAATCGGTGCTACATATTGATTAACATTGCTTCGGATCAGATACAGATTCGTGTTTACGGAAGCAGCCATCTGCTGACTGAGCTGTGTCGTGGCCCCCTGGTAAGAAAAGTATCCAATAAGTACGCTTGGAATCAATAACACAGCCAAAAAAGATATTATTAATTTTGTCCTCATTAAATAAAACTGCTTGAGAAACCTGTTCCACCACGGAACTGTTTGTTTTGCTTTAGTCATCGTTTTTTCTCCTCTGTGTCAGATGATCACTACATAGTTTTATTCGACATAAATCGACTAATTTTATAGATGTAATCTTTAAAAACGAGGAATAGTACACTTTTTTTTAGAAAATAGGTCTTAGGAACTAATGTTAATATGAATATGAATACATAAAAAGCCAAATCAGAGATGCAAAAGCATCTTCACGATTTGGCTTGGATGAGCATGAAAGAAGATTAAGCTATTAATTTTTCTGCTGACGAGAAATCATAAAGAGTGTAATCCAGATCAGCATAAAACCAGTCAATTGCGCTACGGTAACGATTTGCTGGAAAGCGATCCAGTTAATTACGACACCAACCATGGGGAAGCTCAATTCTGCCATCGTAGCATAAGAAGCTTTGGTTGTACTTAAGCCTTTGTAATACAGTAATAAACTGAGAAGACCCGGAAGCAATGCTTGCAGCAGCAAGTTGATCATTACAGCTGCGCCCGCCCATGTACCTGTAGGCATATTCCACGGAGCATGCTCCACCGAGGTGAGAACAATGAGCAGAGGGAGCGCCACCATGAAGCGGAGGGAGGTTACTGTCTCATATTTCATCGAACGAAGCAAGTAGCTACCCATAACGGTCGAACCGCCCCACAGAACCGCTGCACCTAGTGCGAGCAGACTACCAACGTGAACAAAATCATGAACATGCCCAAAGGGAAGCGACCAACCGAAGGTCAAAAGATACGTTCCGAACAGAGCGATGACAATTAATATTCCAAAATGACGCGGTAGCATTTCCTTCAATATAACGCGGGCCAGAATAATAGCAACCAAAGGCTGAAGCTTCTGGAGCAAAAGAACTGCATTCAGATCACCGTTGCTGAGTGCCATGGTGAAAATCACACTGGCCAGTGCCGAGCCGCCCCACGAGACGAACAAAATAGCGAAAACCTGACGAAATCGTATCGTTTTGAGCTCCTCGCGATGCTTCCACAGCATCGGCGTCAGAGCGATAAAGAGCAGCACATGCTCCATCAGTACGATTTGTGCTGAGGTAAATGACTTTAACAAAATAATACGAAACAGCGGGTCTGCACCCCACAAGGCCGCTCCGATCGCGACTAGCCAAAAACCGCTTTTCATGTGGGAGCTACGATCAAAACCTTTGGATGATAGTACAGTTGATGATTGACTCATACTTATTTAGCTCCTTGCGAATACAGGACCGGTGGCACAAAAACCCCCGTCCATGGCGAAAGCCATGCAAGACGGGGGTTGATCAAATAAACTTGCCGTTTGATACAAGTTAAATGAAGTTACTGCAAAAACTATAGCGCAGCATTCATTCACTTTGCGGCATGTTCATACTTCGATCTTCTTCCATCCGGACTTTACCGTCGGCTTTGGCATCTCACCAAATCAGTCCGTATCCTGTTGCCGGATACAGAGTCGCGGGCTTAGCTCCATGAGCCATACCGCCGGTTGGGAATCTCACCCTACCCCGAAGATCCTTATTCCGTTTTTTAATTTCTCCTATAGGATATACCTGTTTTAGAATGAAGTCCAGTGAAAAATGTGTGTATATCTAACAAGGATTTTCATCTTTTTTTGAAAGCGTTTCACTAAAATCTATATTACTAAGCAATATCCTTATACTCAATGCGCCGAATTGCCGCATAAGCTACAATCATTCCCAGCACAGAGAAGCTGATTTGCACGGGGGCAATGGAGCTAAGTGTAGCGCCGTTATTATTGGAGAAAAGCAAGGCTACAACCAGAATCGAGGTCACAATAGTCGTGGGTACTGAGTATCTTCGCATTCCCATATACAGCGGAACCAATCCCATAAAGCTGGCGGCCACGGCATTGATTAGCGTC
The DNA here is from genome assembly GCF_054113385.1 of Paenibacillus sp. ALE2. Taxonomy (NCBI): domain Bacteria; kingdom Bacillati; phylum Bacillota; class Bacilli; order Caryophanales; family Paenibacillaceae; genus Paenibacillus; species Paenibacillus sp. ALE2. The sequence goes on along the minus strand of NZ_CM134213.1, from coordinate 69,313 downwards.
CGCACGGATTGTTCGGCCAGTATGGAAAGAGTAAGCTTATCCGGTACAATCATGACAAACTGGTTGAGCAAATGAATCGCAGCCGTAATGATGATTTCCGATATAACAACAGACAAGAACGTAAACAGCAGCACAATCAAGAGTTTGGCGATCATCAGCTTTTGACGATGAATCGGATACATGAACAAGATTGTAATCGATTTGGACTTAAATTCTCCTACAATAAAACGGCATAGCAGAACGGAGGCAAATACAATAAATGTGGCTCTCACCATATTGTCCATGAGATCAAGAAGCTGAGCGTACTGTGTAAATTCGGGTACTCCTTCATTTTGGCTGTCCAGCGCAATAATACAGAGCAACCCCAAAATACAGGCGTTGGCGATCAGTGCTGAACGGATATAACCCGCCAGATGAAGCTTTTTCATCTCCAACTGTATTAATCTAAGCATGGGGCTCACCTCCATGTAACAGACGTAAAAAGTAGTCTTCCAGCGTACTGCTTTTCTGATGAATGGAATCGACTTCTACATCATTTAAAATGAGCGTTTTCGTAATTTGCTTCTGCGGTACACTCATATCGTAAATACGTATACTCTGTTCATTGAGTACCTTTATATTATTCAGACTCAGATGATGGGAGAGGACGTAGGCCGCTTTTTTACAATCGTTGGTCGTAAATTCGATGTATTCTGTATTGGTATCCCGTACCTGTTCCATCGAAACTTCCTCAATCAGCCGTCCGTGATTAATCACGCCTATTGTATCCGCAATCTGCTCTATTTCCGCTAAAATATGACTGGATACGAGCAGCGTCATCCCATATTCCTTGCATAACATGTGGAATAACTGCCGAATTTCCTTAATTCCCACTGGGTCCAGACCATTAATTGGTTCATCCAAAATGAGTAGCTCTGGCTTGGTCGCAATGGCTCGGGCAATCCCGAGACGCTGCTTCATTCCTAGTGAAAAGTCTTTTACTGGCTTGTCACTCGCATTCCGCAAGTTCACTAATTCTAGCGCATCCCGGACAGCCTGTTTATTATAATAGCCCATGTATTCACAATGAAGTTCGAGATTTTGCTGAGCCGTCAGTCTATCATAAAAAATTGGGTATTCAATAATCGAACCCATCCGTCCGAGCAGATGATAAGAGTTTGGCGTTAGCTTTTCACCGAACAGTTCAATCTCACCCGATGTCGGCTTGAGCAGGTTGGTAATCATTTTCATGATCGTTGTCTTGCCCGCCCCATTGGGACCGAGAAAGCCATAGGTTTCCCCCTTGCGCACATTCATACTGACCCCTGCTACAATTTCATTGCCCTTCATGGCTTTAGTCAGCTGATGTGTACGTAATATGTAAGTCATGGGTGTTCTCCCTTCGTGTGCTGTTGATAATTCAAGAATAAAGGGCGAAATGTTCATTTTTCTTTCGTAATCCTTACAAATTTATTAAGTTGAGCAGCTCGCTTAATAGTTGATCTTCTTCAAGGTAAAAGAGAAGACGGTCTGCTCATAAGGCTTGCTGGTCAATTGCATCTCTCCATTCATGCATTCAACCAGGCGCTTGGCAATCGTAAGACCCAGTCCACTGCCTTGTACCGCCTTATTACGGGAATCCTCAAGTGTGTACATGCGTTCAAAAACCTTATCCTGCTCCGGCTCCTGTATGCCTTTTCCACGATCCCACACTTCTATACGCACTGTATCCTGCTGTTCTGACAGCGTCAGGCCTAGCGTTCGACCCTCTGCCCCGTAGCGAATGGCATTTGAAATCAGATTGCTCAGCACCCGCCCAATGGCTCCTTCGTTCCCCAAGGCATGAATGGGATGCTCCGGAATGTCAATATGTACCGTAAACCCCTGAGCCGTCAGCAGATCATAAAACTCCAAAATGCTGCGTCTGCACAGTTCTCCTATCTCCAGTCGGGTCAGTGGAATATCCGTATCGTTGGCTTCCAGCTTCGCCAAACTAAAAAAACTTCTGATCAGCTCAATCGCTTCGCTTGTCTTTTGATGAATTCTGGATAGCAGCTTTATACGTTCTTCTGACGAAATATCTGGATCGCCATCCAGCATCTCGGCATATCCAAGCACAACGGTCAGCGGGGTCTTGAGGTCGTGGGAAATATTCGAAATCATTTTACGCATAGCGATTTGGCCTCGGTTGTAATCGGCTGATACTCTCAGATTTAAGTCTAGTAGTCGGTTAATTTCCGTCATGAGTCGTTGCAGTTCAACATCACCTGTGACATATAGCAGCTTTTCGGCATGATTCACGGTCACGATCCGCTCTAGGGCGGTTCGGATATCCTTTATTTTGCGCTTATGGGATACACGTTCCTGCCAAAGCCATATAATAACGACGGACATCATGAGGACGACAATCCATTCGAAAATGATTTCGATGCTCATATCAACCATTCTCCCATTTGTAGCCGATGCCCCACAGCGTCTTAATGTGGACAGGGTGGGAGGGATCTTCTTCAATTTTCTCACGCAGGCGACGAATATGGACATTAATCACATTCTCATCACCCATATAATCGTCTTTCCAAATAAATCCGTATAGTTGAGCTTTCGTAAATACCCGATTCGGGTTGGATGCAAACAGCTTCAGAATATCGGATTCTTTGGCTGTTAGCTGAATTTCATTTCCATCGCGTATGACTGTAAAATGATCAAAATCAATGCGCAAATTTCCATAGGTCAACACTTGTGCTTGCGGCTGTTCCTCCTGCTGTTGCAGACGGGCATAGGTAGTCGATCGGCGGATCGCGGACTGAATACGAGCTGTCATTTCGAGCATTGAGAAAGGTTTGGCAACATAATCGTCTGCCCCGAAGCCCAGTCCAAGCGCTTTATCCACATCGCTGTCCTTAGCCGACATAATCAGAATTGGCACGGCGCTGCGGGTACGAATTTGCCGGATTACCTCCATACCATCAACCTTCGGCATCATCAGATCCACGAGTACCAGGTCGTAAGTGTGACGTTCAAAGGCAATAAGTCCTTCTTCTCCGTCATAGGCGGTGGTTAAATTGTAGCCCTCCTTGGTGAGTGCTTTAAGCAGCATTTCAGCAATGGATAGATCGTCTTCAATAAGTAAAATATGCTGTGACATAGGTGTGGAACACCCCTAATTTTTAGATTAAGCTCGTGTGACGAACTGTACCTGAATTATATAGAGCGGTGAAGGGGATTTCCATAAAAAATATCCACTAAGAAAACGAAAATGCCCTGGATTGTCCCGAAGGAGCTACGTTCAGCAGTGTCAGGTAATTAATAATTCCCCTATCCTATACTGAAATAGTCTATAATCGGATGTTTGGTATACGGTGTTATAATATCCGGGGCATACCTGGTGTGAGAGGTTAGGTATGCCAGATTACGAGCTACGGTACAGAACCGTCAATAAAGGAGAGCAATGATGTTTGTTATACGGGGAACCCAAAAACTGCTGAAGGAATGGGAGACTGAACCACTTCAAGTTGATATTTATCCGCCTTTGAATAGTTGGCATGCCAGCTTGTTTTTACTGAACCGGAGAAAAAATATTGTGTTTATGCATGATATTTCCCGCTTAAGCGTTACGCTGTTTGGGATTAAAAAATCGCAGTACAAAAACCTGCCGTCTCTTTTTGTACAAACCTTGAAGGAATTAATGATCAGCGAAGGGTTTGATGAACAGATCGTTAAGGCATACATACAGGAAGGCGAGCAGATGCTGGCGACTACGACGAATAGACATAGTGTGATGGTAACCTTAGATGAGATTATATTTATTATGAAGGAACTGGACATGGAGCATGGGTGCGAGCTGGAAAAGAACCAGTGGAATAACCGGATTGTGTTCAAAACGGATCAATACAAGTACCCGATTAACGTTTTTAAAGAACTGCTGGAAAAGCATTATAAAGTGGAGAGTAGTTGAGAGTTTCGAATATTTGACTTCATATATAACTGCTTACATATGGATAATTTGTTGTTCCAAGCTGTCCTGATTTCTAAAGGATTTCTGCTGATTAGGACATGCCAAAAGAGTATCCTCAAAGTTCCTGCGAGCAGGGGATGCTTTTTTTATAACTCACAGGATAGTCATGCTTGCGATGAAATGAATCATAGCGCAATAAACCGTACACTTTGGTAGAATAAATGATAAAGGGTTCGACACCATGGGTCAGACTTATAAAACGGGGGGTACATAACGAAAGATGAAGAGGATTATTGATATAGCCAAAGAAGCAGGAATTGAAGAAGAGCATCTGGAGACGTATGGAAAATATAAAGCGAAGCTGAATCCATCTCTGTGGGAACAGTTAAAGGATCGCCCGAATGGAAAGCTGGTGCTGGTTACAGCGATGAATCCCACTCCGGCTGGAGAAGGAAAAACGCTGACAACCATCGGGCTGTCCCAGGCACTCAACGCGATGGGGCATAAAACCGTAGCTGCGCTGCGTGAGCCGTCTCTTGGACCTTGCTTTGGGATGAAAGGTGGAGCCACTGGGGGAGGACAGGCCCAGATTGTTCCGGCGGAAGACATTAATCTGCATTTTACAGGGGATATACATGCGATTTCGGCAGCACATAATTTGCTGGCAGCGATGATTGATAACCATTTGTTCCATGGAAATGCTTTGCGGCTGAAGCCAGACCGAATCGTGTGGAAACGGGCTGTCGATATGAATGACCGGAGCTTGCGAAGTATTGTGACTGGATTGGGGACGGGGAATGGAGCGGTAAGAGAAAGCGGCTTTCTGATTACCTCGGCATCGGAAGTCATGGCGGTGCTATGCTTAAGTGAAAATATGGACGATCTTAAAGTACGGTTGGGTCGGATGGTGATTGGATATAACGAATCCGGTGAAGCGGTAACAGCAGAGGAGCTGCACGCGGTGGAAGGAATGGCTGTGCTGCTTCGGGAAGCATTAAAGCCTAATCTAGTGCAGACGTTGGAAGGCACTCCGGTTATTGTGCATGGTGGACCTTTTGCTAATATTGCCCATGGATGTAGCAGTCTGATCGGTACAAAGCTGGCGTTGAAGCTGGGAGAGGTCGTCGTCACAGAGGCGGGATTTGGGGCTGAGCTGGGAGCGGAAAAGTTCTTTGACATCAAGTGCCGCCAGTCCGGCTTGCAGCCAGATGCGGCTGTGCTGGTTGTAACCGCCAAAGCGCTGAAATATAACGGCGGTGTAGCTAAACATGAGCTGGATGCGGAAAATTTGGAGCAATTGCAACTCGGATTAGCCAATATGAGCCGACATGTACGGAATTTGCAAAAGTTTGGTGTGCCTGTATTGGTAGCGATTAACCATTTTGTAACAGATAGCGAAGCCGAGTTGGATTTGATTTTCTCAGAATGCCGCAAGCTGGGTGTACCTGCAGAGCTTTCACAAGTATGGGCGCAGGGAAGCCAAGGGGGAGAAAAATTGGCCCAAAGCCTGCTGAACTTACTTCAGAAGGACAAAGCCCATTTTGCGCCGCTATATGATCATACGCTTGATTTACAAGCGAAAATTAGTGTCATTGCCAAGGAGATTTACGGTGCGGCAGAGGTGGCTTACACGCCTGCAGCCAAACGGGCGTTGGCTGGTATGGAGCAGCTTGGTTTTGGACAACTGCCTGTATGTATGGCCAAAACGCCGTATTCTTTCTCAGATCAACCTTCCTTGCTAGGTGCGCCGGAGGGGTTCACCATTCACGTGTCCAGCGTATCATTGTCCGCAGGCGCAGGCTTTGTAGTCGTGGAAACAGGTAATACCATGACGATGCCAGGATTGCCCAAATCTCCAGCAGCTGAGCATATGTCGCTGGAGGCAGATGGGACTATTCAAGGACTCATGTAGCTTTTGAAAAATAGCAGCATTTCAGCATCAATGAACGAGCAGTTTGGGCAGTGCAGTGAGCAGCTTTTGCCGAGTCATGGCATCGCTCCAGTTCCAGCGGTCTGCTTCTACGAAATATACCTGGCCTTGACGCACAGCAGGGAGGCTATGCCAGAGAGGGCTGTTGAGCATGCATTCCAGCGTATGCTTGGAGTCTGGTGCCGTAGGGACGAGCATAAATATGCGATCGCCAGCGTAATCAGGCAATTCGTTTGGATTAATTTCTGCGAAGCCCAGTCCCTCATCAAGCATCTTTTGGATTGGCTCGACAGGCTGGAAGCCGTGCGGGTGGTAGAGGGCCGATGAGAATCCGGACATGCCCATGACAAAGAGCCGATCGCCATGGTCGAAGATAAAAACAGAGGCGGTTTCTCCGGCTGTGATATGCGTGCTGAGCTGCTGCCACATCGCCAGATTACGAGCGGTGAAGGTCGCTAACCAGCGTTCGGCCTCTTGTTCCTTATCGAGCCATGCGCCAAGTGTACGCAGTCGTTCCTCCAGGGCGGCAAAGGTGTTGAAGGTGAGGGTGGGCGCGATGCTTGCAATACGCTCATATTCCTGTTCATCCGAGTTAGCGATGATAATCAGATCAGGATCAAGAGCGCTGGTCAAGCGGGTATCCAGCGGAAGTCCCACGTCAGTTACGTTCTCAAGACGATGCTTATAGACGCTGTATTCACTGAGCCGCAGGCTTCCGCCTATGGCTGTGGCTCCTAACGCGAGCAAATCGCCCATCGTTTCTCCGTGATAGATGATGCGGCTCGCTCGACGAGGGATATGAATATGGTGGCCAGTCCAATCCTTAACGCACACAGAACCGGGAGCGGAAAGCGCATATTTACCCGGCGGAACCCCGGTCATTTGCCTAAAACGCCGATTAAAATAATATTCGTCAGAGAAACCCACCTGACGGGCAATTTCACGTAAAGGCCGTTTGCATTCCAGCAGCAGCCGCTTGGCATGGTTCAAGCGCAGCTCAGTGAGGTAATGCAACGGCTTTTTGCCCGTTATTTTGCGAAACAGCTGGGAGTATTGCCATATGGAAACGTTGGCCTGTTCGGCAAGCTGCTTGACGGTAATAGGCTTTTCGTAGTGGTTTTCCATATATGCAAGGGTGCTTTCCACCGATGCAGGCAATGTCGGATTAAAGCCCTCGTTATGCTTAATAGGGACGTGGGCTTCCTGCCACAGTAAGAGCAGCTCTTGAAACATGATTTGCTGACGCAATGCAGTGGTTTGTCTATGCGGCTGTATTGTTTGTTGGGTGCTATAAAATAACTCTTCGGCCAACTGAATAGGCTTGAAGGAAGAGGAAACGATGTATTCACGCGGTTCTGGCAGGACAGATCCGTGATATATGGATGGCATGCCCGTTGCGTTTTCAACCAAGGTCGCGTCCGATTGTGGCTCCAACGGCATGGTAATGACCTTGAACGTGATTTTGTAGTATTCAGGAACAGTTCCATCCAAGGGAGCGATGCGATAGGATTCGCCAGGAGTTAACCAATACCCATGACCTGAATGGAATACATATTGTTCTTGACCCACATCCACCCTACCAGCCCCGCCGATGAACATAAGCAGACAGTGATCGGAATTTGATTGAGATATTAGTCCAACGGTAGGCTCACTAACCAACACAATTCCTTTAAAATGAAAAAGCAGTGTGTTGGGTGGAGGTGAATTTACAGACGACGAAGGCTGATTCACGGTGTAAAGCTCCTTTTACTGAGAATGGTTATCATATATGCATAAGTATACCTCCTTTAGGTTCAACAAAAAAGAAGCCTATCAACAAGGACGATAGGCTTCTCCAATCTTATTTTATGAGCTTGGGCAATTCCTCCAGCAACCATTCCCGAGTAGATGCATCACTTTCGGTTTTGCCAATGTCCTGCATGTACACATGTCCCTGCTTGACAGCAGGGAGCTGAAGCCACAGCTTGCTTTTCATTAATTGTTCGGTGGATTGCTGGGCTTCTGAACTTGGAGTGCTTAGTATGAAAATCCGATCTCCAGCGTATTGTCCGATTACTTCCTGTGATAATTGCACGAATCCTTTGTCCTCATCCAGCGCTTTCTGAATAAGAGGAGTAGGCTTGAGACCATTCTCTTCATATAGTATCTGTGACAGGCCTGTCCGTGCCATGACGAACAAACGGTCACCGGGATAGTAGGTAAAGACCGAAGCTGTTTCACCCGACTTAACACCTTGCGCATGAAGTTTGGTCCACATCTCTGCTTCCTTGATTTTATATTGGGCAAGCCAGTCCTCAGCAGCCTTTTTCTTGTTCACAATGTCTCCGAGATGTAGCAAACGATCGTTCAGTGGAGCGAAGGTATCGAACATAATTGTAGGTGCAATTTTCGTTAACGCTGCGTATTGTTTTTCATCCGTATCGGCGGTGATGATTAGGTCTGGTTGTAGAGCCAATGTTTTTTCTAAATCAATGGGAAATCCTAGGTCCGATACATTCTGAACTTTTTTCTCATATATCTTTCCCTCGATCATAGAAGTCGATGTACCAACAGCCTGTACGCCTAAAACCAATAGATCCCCATAGTTTTCTCCGAAGTAAGCAATGCGCCCAGGAGTCGTGGGAATGTTTACTGTATGACCCTTGTAGTCTGTGTAGGCACGAGTTGTGGCAGCTTCCGAGGTTGTAGATGCTGTTGTGTTGCTGCTTGCAGTCTGCTTATCAGATGCGCCGCATCCTAGTAGCAATGCCCCCATAAGAGAGAATAGACAGATCAGAGCAGTGTATTGCCGAGTAGATTTTTTGTTGGTCATAGCAGCCTCCGTATAATATAATAGTTCATAAATTTGCAAATGAGAATTATTATCACAAAAGCAATGATAAGTGCTGGAACCTCAATACTCAATGGACAAACTTGGTCAATGAATCCGATTTTGTACAAAATAAGTCTCATGTGTTTTAAGCTCATACAGGCTTCAACATTTTATTGATTTGTCATTTTTTATAATATAGAATAACGTTTTTATACATTTGAAAGGGGTTTTGAAATGGCATTGTTTATTACATATGTTTTACTAGGTTTCTCCATAGCATTACCTGTAGGTACCATTACGGTTGAAATGACGAAGCAAGGGCTAAAGAATGGATTTATGCATGGATGGATTGTGGGGCTCGGGGGGATGACCATCGATTTGTTATTAATCATTGGTTTATATTTTGGTCTGGCCTCTGTTCTGTCCTTACCTGTTGTACAGGTGATCATGTGGCTCGTTGGAGCCATATTTCTGTGCTACGTGGGGTACGACAGCATTAAAAATGCGGATCATGATATTGCACTAGAAGGAGAGAAAAAGACGAAATCATTATTTTCTTCCTATAAAAATGGGCTGCTTGTAGCTGTTTCACCAGGGAATTTAGTGTTCTGGGTAAGTGTTTTTGGGACTGTGCTGGCAAGTTCATTTGATCGGTCAAATACAAGTCAATTTTTGATTGTTGGTTTAGGTATTTTGTTTGGTATTCTTATCCATGATTTAGGCTTGATGACCCTCGTAGCGACAACACGAAAAGCCATGAACAGAACCGCCATCAAGTGGGTTACAATCTGTGCCGGTGTGGTTTTGGTTGGTTTTTCGGTTTATTTCCTGTATGAATTTATGATCAGTCTTCAAAAGATTTTATAGCATTACACAAGGATACGCTCAAGCTTGTCATGCCAGTCTGCATAAATCGAACAAGTCCTTCATAGACATGTACTAATTCATTTAAAACATGTGCTGAAGGGGTTGATGACATGCGCCGGATTTCATGGATGCTTGCCATGGTCATGTGTGTAACGTTGCTGCTGGCCGGGTGCGGCAAGAAGAGCGCAGACGATGTGGTTAAAGATTTGAGTGACGTGGTGAGCGACCTGAACAGCTACCACGGTACAGCTTTGATGACGCTGCATACCGGCGACACGCCGCAGGAATACAAGGTGGATATTTCCTATCGCAAGCCGTCCTATTACCGAATTGCCATGACGAACGAGAAAAAGGATGTTACGCAAATCGTGCTTCGTAATGATGAGGGTGTATTTGTACTGACCCCCAGCCTGAACAAGAGTTTCCGTTTCAAAAGCGACTGGCCAAACAATCAGGGTCAGGTATATTTATATGAAACGCTGGTTCGCAGCATTATCGGTGATGCCTCCCGTCAGTTGGCTACCGACGATAAATCGTATGTGTTTGATGTGGCCGCGAACTACAACAGCCATGCGCTGGTAAGGCAAAAGATTTGGCTATCCAAAAACAACTATGCCCCTACTCAGGTACAAGTATCTGATGCGAATGCCAAGGTGGTTGTCGATCTGAAATTCGATCAATTTGCTTTTGATACGAAGTTTGACAAGGATTCCTTTGATATGGAGCGAAATATGGCTTCCGGAAAAACGAATGCAGGTAACGAGGGATCGCCATCTTCAGGGGCAGTGGATTCCAGCGGTCCGCTTGATACGACCGGTACGTTAGAAGGGACGACTGGCGTGACGTCCAGTGAAGCCGGACAAGAGCAGGGAACCGTAGGGGGCGATGTCCAGCAACCGTCTGGTGAAGCGAAGAGCGACGGAGCTGTCACTGGCGATACGTCCAAGCCGCAAGCAGCAGCTAACGCAGAGGAGCAGCAACAGACACCGGGCACAGCGGATGCTGCAACTGGAACGTCAGCGGGAACGGATGCCGCAGAAGCTGTGTTGGGTGAGTTCGGCTTGATTGAACCGTCCTACACGCCAGCCGGAGTACAAATCAAGGATACGCCGGAGCTGGAGGATAATGGTACACATGCAGTGATGCTGCGGTATAGCGGAACGTATAACTATACCATTGTAGAGGCGCGTCCAAAAGATCGGGCGGTCGCATTGACGGCAGGCGAACTGGTTGATATTGGAGGAAGCTTTGCCGTGCTGACAGGAAGTGAACAGCAGACGATGACCTGGATGAATGATGGAATAGAGTTCAGAATCACTAGTGCTGACCTGCCTGTGAGCGAAATGATACAAATTGCCGCTTCTATACAGGAACAATCGGGTAAATAAAATTTTATAGACGGATGCAGACGGTCTAGAGTGTAAAATGCTCTGCTACCGCCCGTATCCGTCTTTTGTTCATTCGCAGTCTAAGATGTGCATCGCTTGTATATCTTGTTCTATTGTAAAGATGGTAGAGGAGGCTGGCAGAGCCCCCTGCCATTGACAGCCACGTCTCTGAACATTACCATTAACCTTTGGAAGCAAGGATTTTGCTATATCCAAAATGGTAAAAGGTTACGTTACAGGCTAACAATTGAAGAAGGTGACTGGATTTTGCAAGCACAATACAGATCGACCCGGGCCGAAATCAACCTGGATCACCTTGGCGCCAACTATGAGGCCTTTCGCAAGGCATTGCCTGCGGATAAGCTGATGCTGGTCTGTGTCAAGGCTAATGCCTACGGTCACGGTGCCGTAGAAATTTCAAAGGAAATGGAACGCCTTGGTGCGGATTATTTGAGCGTCGCTTTTCTGGATGAGGCTCTGGAGCTTCGTCATGCGGGGGTTGGACTGCCGATCCTTGTACTCGGCTATACCTCACCTGAAGCTGTCCAAACAGCTTGGGAGCATGATATCTCATTGACTGTGTTTAGTGAGGAAGTGCTGGAGGGTATCCGCAGATTGGACCGCCAAGGAAGCGAACGCAAGCTGAAGGTGCACATCAAAATAGACAGCGGTATGGGAAGACTCGGTTTGCTGCCTGGAGAAACGGCTTTGGCTTTTGTCCGGCAGGTTCACGAATTAGAGCAGGTGCTGCTGGAAGGCATGTACACCCATTTTGCCCGTGCGGATGAAGAAGATAAAAGCTATACACTGCTACAATATGATCGGTTTCGGGGCGTGGCGGATGCGCTAAGGGAACAAGGTATTTCTATTCCCATTATACATACGGGCAACAGCGCGGCCACCATTGATACCCCTTCCCTTTCCCCCAATATGGTGCGGATTGGCATCAGTATATACGGTCTGTATCCGTCTGATGAGGTTAACCGGCAAGTCATTGAACTGTTGCCTGTATTGTCATTAAAGACGGCGGTGGTTTATACCAAGACGCTTCCTCCCGGCTGGGGGGTTAGCTACGGCACCCGGTATGTGACCTCTGATGAAGAGCGGATCGGCACACTGCCAATTGGTTATGCGGATGGATACTCCCGCATGCTAAGTGGGAAGGTCGAAGTGTTGATACGCGGTCGTCGCGTCCCTGTACTCGGTACGATCTGCATGGACCAGTGTATGGTATCCTTACAATCTTTCGCAGAGGATGCGGAAGAAATCCAAACCGGCGAAGAGGTTGTTCTCATCGGCCAGCAGTCCGGCGAAATCATTGCGGCGGATGAGCTGGCATCCAAGCTTGGTACAATCCACTACGAGGTGATCTGCATGATCGCAGACAGGGTACCGCGTGTTTACATGCGAGATCATGTTCCTGTCGTTCGGGTGAACTCGCTTCTTCCAACCCGCTGGAATTAATTTCATAACGCAAATTACCGGATAAAAGCAGGAGTTTTCGTAGAACGTCCCGAAATATGTACAAAGGAAAGAAAAGAGCGCTATAACTGTCAAAAGACGCACTAGGCTCCGCTGACACTTGTATTTCGGGGATCAAACGCCTGTACGAAAACGAACTGCGTAGTTTATAATGGAATGCAGCATAGATGATATACGCATATCATATACATTCTCTTATATTCCGTTTGAATAAATTACCGGGAATAACGTTATAATGGTACAATGGCGACAAGGTTTTGGGGGTGGAAGAGAAGTTGGCCAATTTGCAGAACACCAAAAGAATAATGATCAGTTTGCCAGATCATCTCTTGCAGGAAGTGGACGGGATCGTAGCTATGGAGAATTCCAACCGCAGTGAATTTATCAGGCAGGCAATGAAGCTTTATGTAGGTGAACGTAAAAAACGTTACATTCGTGAAGCTATGCAGCGTGGATACATGGAAATGGCTAAAATTAACCTGACCATGGCATCTGAAGCCTTTCACGCGGAGGAAGATGCAAACAGCACCTTGGGCCGTACAGTTAGCGGGGTGTAATCCATATTGATCGTAAAGCGCGGCGACGTTTTTTTTGCAGACCTTTCACCCGTAGTCGGTTCCGAGCAAGGTGGCGTCAGACCTGTGCTGATCATTCAAAATGATATCGGCAACCGGTTTAGCCCTACCGTGATCGTAGCAGCCATCACAGCACAGATTCAGAAGGCAAAGCTGCCTACACACGTGGAAATCGACGCGGCGACGCATGGCTTTGATCGTGATTCTGTTGTTCTTCTGGAGCAAATCCGGACGATCGACAAGCAAAGGCTTACCGACAAAATCACCCATTTGGATGAAGAAACCATGCGCAAAGTGAGCGATTCGCTACAGATCAGTCTCGGTTTGATTGATTTTTAGTATGATGGAACGACGAGTGAAACGGGAAAGGACAGCGCTCTAGCGCTGTCCTTTTGCATGTCCGAAGAAAAATACAGGTAAGGCTTGCTTTTACGTCACCTGCTGGCGCTTTGAATCATTTTTTGTGATAATAAAAGACATGATGTATGACAAGAGCTGTGAGGAAGAAGGGATAGGTTTGTCTAACGAGGAAATGAAGACGGAAATTGGGCAGGAGCCGAACGAAGCAGAACGCCAAGAACGGATTGTCAAACAAGTGGCGAGAGAGCTGTCGCTGGCACTCAAGCAAATCCGGACAACGATCAGTTTATTGGATGAAGGAAATACAATTCCTTTTATCGCGCGTTATCGTAAGGAAATGACAGGAGAGCTGGATGAAAATCAGCTGCGTGAAATTGAAGATCGTGTGCTGTATTTACGTAATCTGGAGGATCGTAAGGTAGAGGTCATCCGCATTATTGATGAACAGGGCAAGCTGACTGAAGAGCTGCAGGCTGCTATCACCTCTGCGGTTAAACTTCAAGAAGTGGAGGATCTGTATCGTCCATATCGGCAAAAGCGCAAGACTCGCGCCAGTGTGGCAAAGGAACGGGGGTTGGAGCCGCTATCCATCTGGATTTGGGGTCAGCCGAAGCAGGGTGATGCTTTGAAAGAAGCTGAATCCTATGTGAATGCTGAACTGGGAGTCGAAACCCCTGAGGCAGCCATCCAAGGAGCCATGGATATTTTGGCCGAAAATATAGCTGATGATGCGGCTATTCGCCAATGGGTGCGTCGATACACGCTGGATCATGGGATGCTGACCTCTGAAGCGAAGGATACCGAGCAAGAGTCTGTGTATGAGAATTACTATAGCTATCGTGAGCTGGCTAAAAAAATGCCGCCTCACCGTATTCTGGCGATTAATCGCGGGGAGCGGGAAGGCATTCTTAAGGTTGGTCTGGAGGTAGCACCAGATTCCATCTACAATTATGTGGCTGGCCAAGTGATTAAAGGATCGTCTGTGGTGGAAGACCTGCTACGCAGTGTCATTGAGGATGCGTATAAAAGACTTATCGCGCCATCTATCGAACGTGAAGTGCGCGCTGAAATGACAGAGAAGGGTGAACAGCAGGCCATCTCTATTTTTGCAGGCAATTTGCGCAGCCTGTTGCTACAGGCTCCGATCAAGGGGCGTCGTGTGCTTGGAGTCGATCCGGCCTATCGGACAGGCTGCAAGCTGGCAGTTGTCGATGACACAGGCAAGCTGCTGGAAGTGGCTGTGACATATCCAACACCGCCGAACAACAAGAAACGTGAGGCTGCCGAAACGTTCAAGCAGCTGATTGCCAAATACGACATCGAGTTGATTGTCATTGGTAACGGAACCGCATCACGCGAGACAGAGCAATTCGTAGCCGAAGTTATCGCGGATATTGGTGACAACAGCCTCGCGTATCTGATCGTCAATGAGGCAGGTGCGAGCGTATACTCTGCCTCCAAGCTGGCACAGGAAGAATTTCCTGATTTGGACGTAGCTGAGCGCAGTGCGGCGTCCATCGCGCGTCGTGTGCAGGACCCGCTGGCTGAGCTGGTCAAGATTGAGCCGAAGGCCATTGGTGTAGGTCAATACCAGCATGATGTGTCGCAGAAACATCTGGATGAGAGCTTGAAGGACGTTGTGGAATCGGCTGTTAACCACGTCGGTGTGGATGTGAACACGGCTTCCTCGGCGCTGTTGTCCTACGTAGCAGGGATCAACGCTACTATTGCTAAAAACATCGTTAAGTATCGTGAGGAAAACGGTAAATTCAGCAACCGTCGTCAGTTGCAGAAGGTGCCGCGACTTGGCGCAAAAACCTACGAGCAATCCGTTGGCTTTATCCGTATACCGGGTGGAGAAAATCCACTGGATCGCACACCGATTCACCCTGAATCGTATGCTGTCGTAGACCGTCTGTTGGCGGAGCTAGGTATCAGTGCCCATGATCTGGGTTCGAAAGTTGCAACAGAAGCGCTGAATGTGTCTAATATTGATCAGCTGGCTGCGAAGCTGGAAGTTGGTGTACCAACATTGCGGGATATTTTGGACAGCCTCCAGCGACCAGGTCGTGACCCGCGCGACGAGCTGCCATTGCCTGTATTCCGCAAGGATGTGTTGAAGATCGAGGATCTGGCACCGGGTATGGAACTTCAGGGAACGGTCCGCAATGTCATTGATTTCGGTGCATTTGTGGATATCGGTATTAAAAGTGACGGGTTGGTTCATATTTCACAGCTGCGCAGTGGTTTTGTTAAGCATCCGATGGATGTTGTATCTGTTGGTGATAACGTAACCGTGTGGGTGTTGAATGTTGATTTGAAAAAAGGCAGGGTAGGTCTGACTATGAAACCTCCCGCAGATGCGCAGTCACAGGCATAGTGCTTTAAATAAACCTGTATAACCTTTTGTGAGAGTAAAAAAAGCCGGAATCTCCGAATCATATTGGAGACTCCGGTTTTTCATTTCTGGAACTTTTCTGCTTCTACCCGTTGTTGGCGTCAAATTCTATACCAGGTGCTTTATGATAAAAAAACCAACAATCGTTCAACAGTTTAATTTGGCGTCGGTCCTTCTTGTAAAAGGCCCGCATGAGCTGGTTGCTGAGCCATTGAGGCAAGCCGATCTCCTCCTCTGCGTTACATCTGTATGTTTAGCATATGGGGTGGATACCTAAAGTGTGCTTATGAACCAGGGTTAGACTTCGGCCTTCATTTTATAATATGCTTGTCAGTATGAAGCAAAGGAGGGAAACCGTAAGGATGGAGTCCAAGTCTCTGAGCAATTCAATGAACCCTTCCATGAGTAATAAAGAACTTCAAGAATGGGTAGAGCGCATCTCGCTGGAGAGCTTTGGCGTGCCGTTTCAACATCAAGCCACCTTTAATGCGCGCCTGTCTTCTACAGGCGGTCGATATTTTATGAAAAGTCATCATATTGAAATTAATCCACATCAACTCGCGGCTTATGGACATTCTGAGGTGGAAAAAATTATAAAGCATGAGCTGTGCCATTATCATCTACATCTGCGCGGAATGGGCTACCAGCATCGCGATGCTGATTTCAAAGCATGGCTGGCTCGCGTAGGAGGAAGCAGGCATTGTCAGACCCTACCGGGAAGAGTGGGAAGAAAGCCTCAGCCTTATCGTTACAAGCTAGTGTGTGTTTCCTGTCAACAGGAGTATATGCGTAAGCGTAAAATGAATCCACAGCGATATCGCTGTGGGAAATGTGGAGGTAAACTTCGCTTGTTGGCACTTGACGAGGCCCCCTGATTCATGGTAAATTAACCATACTGTATGATAATCTACAGTAATATTCCCTGATAGCTCAGTTGGTAGAGCACTCGACTGTTAATCGAGTTGTCACAGGTTCGAGTCCTGTTCGGGGAGCCATGGAGAGATACCCAAGTGGCTATAAGGGGACCCTCTGCTAAGGGGTTAGACTGCGTAAGCGGTGCGAGGGTTCGAATCCCTCTCTCTCCGTTGGTATTTCAAACAGAAAAGGACGCTCGTATGCATGGTAACCATGCTTGCGAGCGTCTTTTTCGTCTAGATCTGCTTTTTAAGAATTGTTATATGTAAGACGGACATGTTGCGTACAGCATGAAACAGCGTTAGCCTGAGTTGTACGCAGTACGCAACTAATCCCTTCTATTTTACAGTGTCAGCCTCGACGGTGTTGAGGAGGTTCAACAGAGCATGAGCAACGCCATCTTCCACATTGGTCAGGGTAACTTCGGAGCAGACAGCCTTAATGTCGTCATTTGCATTGCCCATGGCAATACCTCTTCCGGCCATCGTCAGCATGGAAATATCGTTATAGCTGTCACCGATCGCTACGGCTTCCTGCATAGGGATGTTCAGATAATTCGCGAGATAAAGCAATGCATTACCTTTAGACGCATCCTTATGCTCGACTTCAAAGTTGCGATCTGAGGAGATGACCATGTTTAGACCTTGAAAATCTCGGTAACGTTTACGCCCCCGTTCCAATTTGGCATGATCAAAGGAGAAACAGAGCACATTATATATCTCTACATCCAGTGGAATCTGCTCATATGAAGCGATGCGGGTATGCCCGGTCTGTTCATATTGTTTTTCAGCTGCATGTAATAAAGTATCCAGCGAAATATCTGGGTTGGCGCTCAGCAAGCGGTCCATTTCAACAGCAAGTAGCTGATGCCCCTTTTGTGGAGAATAAATAGCCCGGTCTGTCATGACCTCATAGTAGAAGTCGTTACCCTCGAGCCAGCTTAGCACTTCAAATGTTTCGCTCCGGCCCATAGGAGTAGAGGTTAGCTGGCGACGATGCACATCGTGCACAGTGGCGCCGTTTGCCCCGATGACGGGAGTAACCAGCTCTGCTTCCTCTAGCTTTGTCCAGGCATCATAAGCGGCTCTGCCAGTGGCAATCGTCACTTGAACACCTTGCTGCTGTGCCTTGCGGATTGCCTCTGCGTTGGCTTTGCTTATTTTTCCTTCCTCGTTCAATAGCGTTCCATCCATATCAATCGCAAACAGTTTCATTTCTCTCCAGCTCCTGTCTTCTGATATCTCTGTTATACATATTGCGCCTAGTTAGAGCGATTGGCTTCAAGTTTATGAGGGGACAACAACTTCGATATCATGGTGTTGCAAAATTTCCAGCATCGCCGGTTCTGGTAAGCGATCTGTGATCACGATATTAACCTCAGACAAATCAGCAAAACGATACGGGAAATTGATTCCGAATTTCGAATGGTCCGCAAGGATGATCACCTGATCTGCCTGTTTCATCATCTGATGCTTCAGCATACCGTCCTCTTCATGAATCAGGCTTAGTCCGTGAGCTGATATGCCTCCAATCCCGATAAAAGCTTTGTCTACAAAATAGTGAGACAAAGTGGCGATTACGGACGAACCGTATACATATCGGTGTTCTTTTTGGAGGCGGCCCCCCAATAGATGAATGGAGACACCGTCTTTTCCAGATAGTACGTCAGCCTGATTGATTGAATTGGTGATAACCGAACATTCCTGCACATTCAGTCTTTCTGCACACGCCTGTACGGTGGTAGAGGAATCCAATATAATACGATCCCTATCTCGTACCATACTGGCAGCCAATTGTCCGATCACTTGTTTCTCCTCAGATACAGTAAGTAGTCTTTCGTTATAATTTCCAATTGGATCGTGATGCAGTTTAGGGAGAAGGGCACCGCCGCGGGTACGAATAATTTTTTGGTGCTCCTCAAGTTTTACCAGGTCTCGGCGGGCCGTATCCCGTGAAACATTAAAAATTTCGCAAATATCATCCACCGAAATACGCTTGTGAAGCTGTAAGTAATCAACGATTTTTAACATTCGTTCTTCCTGATACATAGAAAGCTCCTCTGATATATAATCATTTCGGTATCTCGTAAGTGATTATAAGTAAATGTAAGTGATATTGCAATCATTTATCGTGATTATTCAGGGTTTAGTTGATAATAAATAAGTTAATGTAAGTAAATATGCATTTTACAATTATATAAAATAGCTTTTTTGAAAAGTTTAAAAATAAGTATTGCCATTTACTATTCTATTTGATATACTCTTTCTTGTCGCCAAGTTGGTGTACATTCATAAGGCCCGTTGGTCAAGGGGTTAAGACACCTCCCTTTCACGGAGGTAACAGGGGTTCGAATCCCCTACGGGTCATTGTTGTCTTTACAGACTACATGTTGCATGCTTAAGGGGAATTCCTGAGGTCTGATCTAATGGCGGACAGCTAGGATGAACAGCATGAGCCATTAGCTCAGTTGGTAGAGCACCTGACTTTTAATCAGGGTGTCGAAGGTTCGAGTCCTTCATGGCTCACCATTTATATTTTGTTATGCGGTCGTGGTGGAATGGCAGACACGCTATCTTGAGGGGGTAGTGAGCGTACGCTCGTGGAGGTTCGAGTCCTCTCGACCGCATCAATGGAATAAACGGAAAAGTCTCTCGCGTTAGAGGCTTTTTTTATTTGTGCATGGATGCAATTAAACAATGATTATGATGAAATAATGATTCCATAGTATAATATAACGCCATAATGTTATAGAATAATAAATATATAAACTTATGAAGTGACGGTGAAAAATATGGACACTCAACTGTTAGGAAATATATCAGAAAATATTTTGGGCTTGTTTCCGATTGTGAAGAAGAAATTTTTCACCTACGGTCCGCTTGATTTTCCGTTGCATTTGTCGCCTAATAACTTTCAGGTACTCTTGCTTCTGCGTGAAGTGCGTTCGTCTACGGTATCCGATTTGTCCAAACAACTAAATGTCTCTCGTCCAAACATGACTCCTCTTCTGGATAAGCTGGTGGAGCATGGGTTGGCTGACCGCCAATCGTGCGACTCGGATCGTAGAGTCGTGAACGTAGCCATTACAGAAGAAGGCGACGCTTTTTGTGAACAGGTGTTTCATACCTTCTCTAATAAAATTCAAGAGAGACTGGTGTATCTGCCGGAAGAAGATTTATTGCACTTAAGCGAAACGTTGAACGAATTGAAGCGGATTTTACTTAAAATCGACAACTCTGCTACGTGATTGGCGTAATCGAACTGACTTAAAGACCGCCCTTTCTTCGGAAAACAGGCGGTTTTTGTTGCATATTGTGGTATAATGAAAATCAACATACATAATTCGGTAATTTTAGCACACGTGATCTTTGAAAAAGGGAACAAGGGACATGATATCGTTATTTGGAGAGCCTGCTAGGGAGGAAGGAACTTCTATGCAATCTATTTACCAACGCATTGAGGAGCTCATTAAGGAACGAGGTATGACGAAAAAGGCGTTTTGCCAGCAGTTGGGCATTAGTACAGGGAACTTTGGAGATTGGAAAAGAGGAAAAACGACACCAGGCACGAATAAACTCATAGAAATCGCTTCTTTTTTTGACGCTAGTCTGGATTGGATTATGCTGGGTCGAGACGTGCAGAGTAAGGTGCTGAAGGAGTCGCAGGACCCTTATTTTTTTGGAGCTTCAGGGCAACTGAATTGCCAGGGGGGATCGCTAAGTGAGGCGGAAAGAGATTTTATACTTGAGTATATTGAATTTACCCGCTTTCGTAAAGAGAAAAACCAGCCCAATTCAACTACTGATTAATGTTTGCTGTGGGGTTTGATAAGGACATTCTAATATGTACAATTGAAAATTAATTAGAAAAAGCTACAGTGTCGGAGGGGAAACGTTGTGGGAGATCAAACTATTTATCAGCGGATTGAAGCTTTAATTAAGGATCGAGGAATGACCAAGAAGGCATTTTGTGAAAAGCTTAAAATTAGCTCAGGGAATCTCGGTGATTGGAGAAGGGGAAAAACAACGCCGGGTACCGCCCATTTGATTCAGATTTCGGACTTTTTTAATGTATCGCTCGACTGGTTGATGAAAGGGATTAAGCCGGGGGAAGGCGTGCTTCAGGAGCAGAAGGCTGCTTATTTTTTTGGGGTGATGGGGCCACTGAATTGCCAGGCTGAAGATCTTGATACAGAAGAACAGAACTTTATTTTAGAATACGTTGAATTTGCGAAGTACCGTAAGCAAAAAAGAGAGAAGGACAAAACAAAACTTGAATAATCTATGGCTAAACGCCTGGGTGATAACCCGTAAAACGAACTGAGGGTTCGGTTTACGGGTTTATTTGGTTTCCTGATAATATGGCGACGCATTGGTTGCTAAAATGTTTGTTCGGTTTAGTGTGGTGTCGCCTCCTTATAATCGTTATCGTCGATATTCAGAATTGCAGCAACTTGTTTTCTGTACCTTTGTGCTTTGCGGGTGCCGTGAATCAGATTGGACAAGCGTGAAGGCGGAATGTTGTGTGTCTCGCAAAATGTTTTCTGATCCAGTCGAAGCTCGACAAGCCTTTGTTTGATGGCCCACCCGAAGGAGGTGACAGGCATTTTGTTGTTCAAGAGAAATCGCCCCTTACGGATTCTTGCGGAATAATTGGTGTGATATAATAATCATCAGTAAACATGTTAGAATTAACCATCTAAAACTATGATACACTTTTATACGTGTTTATTCAATTTTAAATACGTTATTTTATTAAAATAATTACTTAATTAAGTGCAAAAAGTGAAAATAATCCGACTATGGTCTGTTATTGGTGTGAATTTGGGATACATGAATAAAAATACTCTGCCGCTTGAGAAAAGGGCAGAGTATTTTTATTGTGACTGCTAGATTGGTAAACGACGCATCAGAGGGATGCTGGAAGGTGTTTAAATAGGACGGAGGAGGAAAAGGGTCTGGATGCATTCAATTGGCTGCTATGGCTCATATAGGGTGGCTGAGTGATGTAGGAGCTGGTCCGATGGCTGTGGAAAAGATGGCGCTGATATGAGCTTGGCGTAGGTTTGTTAATCTTCTTCCAGGTGGTAAGCAACTCGCTGGTCATATGATCGATAAGAGGATTTTTTTCCTCATAAGGAGGATTGAGCAGTCTAAAGGCATCTTCGATACAGAAGGATACCGCTGTGGCAAAATAGCCGTGAATGGTCTGTTCTATATCGCTTCCGAGGAGGGAGTTAATCCAAGTGTGGACAGTAGCGAGTGTGCCAATTGCATTGTATTGAGTGAGTGTGTCTTCCAGTTGGTCAAATGCAAGCCAAGGATAGAGAGCCTTGGTGAGCTTGAGCAGTCGCTGGCCGGAAAGTCGCGACTCTTTTACATGCTGCGAGGAAGGATGTTGGGTGTGCAGCATTTTATCAATAAGGGCGATCCGCCAACCGTCATTCTGCTGGATGGCTGCATACAGACTTTTAATGGCCATGCCGTCAAGGGTTGTGATTTGAGGATACCAATCGTCTCGCATGTAATGTTTCAGATCCTGTAGACTGTTCAGGTGTCCAGCGCGGAAACGCTCCTCCAATCCGTAGAAACGGGTGAAACCACCAATAGGTAGGGAAGGGTCCAACAATAATGCGTAGTTTAGCAACCGGTTACCTTTATGCAGGACGGTTCGCCTCCTTGAAGTGAATATTTGTGTGATGTTATTTGATTCAAATCTTATTTTTATAATAATAATTCAAATATTTATGTAATATATATTTACACTTCGAACTCAATTATGTCAAATTAAATAATTTTATTGCTTATATATGTTATATAAAGTTACATTGAAAATAATTATAATATTCTTGTTTACAAATTGTTGCTGAGAGAGTATAATAAATCTGTTGCCTCAATACATTATGACATGCGGTCGTGGTGGAATGGCAGACACGCTATCTTGAGGGGGTAGTGGGCGTACGCCCGTGGAGGTTCGAGTCCTCTCGACCGCATTATATGCAATACCCAGTTGAAAAAGCATCCTGACACGTTTTACGTGAAGGGATGCTTTTTTTGTTAAATACTTTTCGTTATATCCTCCCGTCACAGAAGCGGTCGTATGGACAACGGACCGCTCGTTAACTGTAGTGCATAAAGATTGTCAGTTTTTCTGCAAAAGCTTCTTAATATCTCCTACAAGCTTGTCTGGAGTGGTTTGCGGCGCATAACGCTTAAATACGTTACCTTCTCGTGTAATTAAAAATTTAGTAAAATTCCATTTGATCGCTTTGGAGCCTAATACGCCTGGAGCAGTGTGGGTCAGGTAGCGAAATAGAGGATGTGCCTGATCACCGTTAACATTTGTCTTGGCGAACATGGGAAAGGTCACTCCGTAATTGAGTTGGCAAAACTCGGAGATCTCCTCGCTGGAACCCGGCTCTTGTTTGGCGAACTGATTGCTGGGAAATCCCAAAATTTCGAGCCCCTGTTCATGATACTGGTCATATAGCTCTTGTAGCGCCTTGTACTGGGGGGTTAACCCACATTTGCTGGCAGTATTCACGATAAGAAGAACTTTCCCTTCGTATGTGGATAACGGAATTTGTGCCCCTTGTAGGGTCTGTGCATCATATTTATATACGCTCATGATATCCCTCCTAATTAAATATTTTACAATTAAATTGTGAACAATTCAACAAGGGGTTGCAAGTCCAGAAGAGTCTACAGACATTGTGCATTGTAAAATCGTCTTTTGTTCAAAACGGTAAATCGCACTTCAAATGGAGCAAATTGAGGTGTTTCTTCTCATAAAAAAGGCTTCATTCGATAATTATCTAGTACATATAGCGCATTTTCTTTCTTTTTTATAAATAAAGGGCAACCGTACCATACCCTACGCCAATATTGACATGCCTTTCATTTTCAAAAAGGGGTGAAATACAGAGTTTTAGAGAGATACGAGAAGCATAGGTTGGTTGTAAGCGTTATCCTTAATCTTCTATGCTCTAAAGGGTGATTTATAGCCTTGCCGTTGAGCTTTACAGTCTTCCTTGCACGGGTGTATGATTCAAGACGTAATTTCAAATTAACAACAATGAAGCAACAACGAATTGTCTAAAGCGCTGAATTTTGCAGTTGCAAAAGCGGGGGAACCAACGAGTATATACGGCTTTGCAAGCCGTGTGTCTCATGGGGTGAATTTTCCGGCCAAGTGCCGTAAATAGGGCGACTCTCACGTCCGAATCCGACAGCTAACCTCGTAAGCGTACAGGGAGAGGCAACAAACCGCCGTGTGCAGCCATGGTTTATTTTATCATGGAATGTATGAAGCCGGAGGAAGCCTTTTTCCTTCGGCTTCTTTTTGTTGTCTTTTTATACCGGGAGAGGAGCTACTGATGGAAGGTCGGTTAATTATTGTCACTGCACCGAATGAAGCGGGCAGAAGTTTTGTGAAATTGCTTATGTTCAAAAAATTGGCGTTTGCAGTTCTCACAAATAGCACCCAGGAGGAACGACAGCTCAAAAAAATGGGTGTAGAGCACATTGTGCGCATCAATACGATGCAAGCGGGAAAATGGAATTTTCCTAAAAAAGAAATTGGTAGTGTGTATTTGTTCGAAAACAGCTTGAATCTAACTTGCCGTTTCCTGCAAATATGTCGGCCACTAACATCAGAATTGATCTATGTTATTACGCACGGCTGTAATCCACAAGGAATTTATCGGGGATTGGGAGCGGACCATGTGATCTACACATTGAACGGAGAGGTGGGTTTCCTGCTGAACGGATAAGCACTTATAACATAGCTGCTTTGTGATTTTATGATGGAATCGGAAATAAAGATCTGAAAAGCGATACGGAGGGTATGAACATGATGGATTTATACATGCTGCTCGTAATGGCTGTGAGTTATGGAGTGATACTGCTGTTTGTACGCTGGTGTGATGCACAGACCTCAAAAGGAGGGCGAAGAGGATGATCGTTGTGCTAGGACTTACGGCTATTGTGTTCGTGTATTTAATCTATGCACTCCTGAATCCTGAAAAATTCTAGTCAACTATAGGATCGAGCAGGCGGGAACAGCAGATCAAGAATGCAGCATCAGAGATGCAGATTTTCGCAAACGTGTGCACTCAATGGATGGTCTGAATCAGGTCTGTTGTTCCAAATGCAGGAGCATTTTAAGGAGGAATAGAGGATGGAGCTACTGCAAATTGGGATTGTGATCATCATATTGTTGCTCTTGGTAAAGCCGATGGGCACCTATATGTATCACGTATTCTCGAATGAACCGAATCGGACGGATCGGATTTTTGGTGGAACGGAAAAGCTGATTTATAAGGCTGTAGGCTTGAAGAAACAGGACAGCATGCATTGGACGACGTACGCTATGAGTTTCATTGCAACCAATGTGGTGCTTGTGGGGATCAGCTACCTGCTATTGCGCTTGCAGGCTATACTCCCGGGCAATCCGGTTGGGAACAGTAATATGGAAGCATCATTGGCCTTTAATACGGTAATCAGCTTTATGACCAATACGAATCTCCAACATTATAGCGGAGAAAGCGGGCTTACGTATCTGACACAGATGGCGTTCGTCACGATGATGATGTTTACTTCGGCTGCTTCGGGGTTTTCGGTTGCTGCGGCTTTTATGAGGGGATTGACGCGGCGCGGTGAAGGGCTGGGTAATTTTTTTCAAGATTTTATTAAAGCCAACATACGGATTTTCCTGCCGCTTGCCTTTGTACTTACGCTGGTGCTGGTGGGATTAAAAGTACCACAGACGCTACAACCCACGGCGGATATTACGACTTTAAGTGGTACACAGCAGCAGATTGCTATGGGACCCATTGCCTCATTGGAATCCATCAAGCATTTGGGCACGAACGGGGGCGGTTTTGCGGGAGCTAATTCTGCGCATCCTTTTGAAAATCCAAATCCTTGGACGAACGTACTGGAAATTTTGGCAATGTGGGTAATGCCGGCTTCGCTGCCGTATACATTTGGATTGTTTGCCCGTAATCGCAAGCAGGGCTGGATTATTTTCAGCTCGATGATGGTCTTGTTCCTTATTTTTCTAACCATAACGTATGTGTCGGAGAAAACAGGTAATCCGTTAATTCAGGCACTGGGTATGGATGCATCTCAGGGAAGCATGGAAGGGAAAGAGGTTCGTTTCGGCATTGGACAATCGGCATTATTCACTGCGGTCACAACGGCGGCAACGACAGGTTCGGTCAATAATATGCATGATACATTGACCCCGCTAGGTGGTATGGCTGCTTTGGGAGAAATGATGCTAAACGTCATTTTTGGCGGCAAGGGCGTCGGGCTGATGAATATGCTGATGTATGCGATTCTGGGAGTGTTTATATGCGGACTGATGGTCGGAAGAACCCCGGAATTTATGGGTAGGAAAATTGAAGGCAAGGAAATGAAGCTGATTGCGATTGCCATTTTGGTACATCCGTTTCTTATTCTTGCTCCAACTGCGCTTGCATTTATGAGTCATTGGGGATACGATGCGGTCTCTAACCCCGGATATCACGGGTTGACTCAGGTGATCTATGAATATGCATCATCTGCGGCAAATAACGGCTCGGGATTTGAAGGTCTTTCGGATAACAACGTGTTTTGGAACGTTACGACAGGAGCGGTTATGTTCTTTGGACGATATGTATCCATGATTGCATTGCTGGCTGTGGCGGCTTCGTTGAATGCCAAAGCGCCGACCCCGGTGACAATGGGTACACTGCGCACGGACAACAAGCTGTTTGGAGCCATCCTAATCGGAGTGGTCCTGTTGATTGGTGCGTTAACCTTTTTGCCGGTGATCGTACTGGGTCCTGTAGCTGAATTTTTGACCATGTGATGAAGAATGAGCATAGAAGGAAAATGAGAATGGATGAACGGGGTGCTTGATCATGAAGGAACAACGCAAACGCATGCTGGATAGAAGCATCTTGAAGCAGGCGGTCAAGGATAGCTTTATCAAATTAAATCCGATGATCATGATGAAAAATCCTGTCATGTTCGTCGTGGAGATCGGTACATTGGTCGTACTGCTCATGCTACTGCTTCCCGGTTATTTTGGAACCGGCAAGGAAATGGGCTTTAACTTGGCTGTATTTATTATTTTGTTGTTCACGCTGCTTTTTGCTAACTTTGCTGAAGCGCTCGCGGAGGGACGGGGGAAAGCACAAGCTGCTTCCTTGAAAAAATCCAAGCAGGACTCACAAGCTAATAAGCTCGTCGGGAATGAGATTCAGGTGGTCAGCTCAACAGCATTGCGTAAAGGTGACGTGGTAATCGTCTCTCAGGGCGAAATGATTCCAAGCGATGGTGAGGTTATTGAAGGCCTGGCCTCAGTGGATGAATCTGCAATTACGGGAGAATCAGCTCCGGTCATTAAGGAATCGGGCGGTGATTTTTGCTCGGTAACCGGCGGGACGCGGGTAGTCAGTGACCGCATTAAGGTGCGGATTACGACTGAGCCGGGTGAAACGTTTATTGATAAAATGATTTCGCTCGTGGAAGGTGCACAGCGGCAAAAAACGCCAAATGAAATTGCGCTGAATACATTGCTGATTAGCTTAACGATTATTTTTCTCATTGTGGTGGTGACACTGGCCCCGATAGCCCGTCATTTTAAGATTGATTTGCCTGTCCCCGTGCTGATTTCGTTGCTGGTCTGTCTGATTCCGACCACGATTGGCGGGCTTTTGTCGGCCATTGGAATTGCTGGTATGGACCGAGTTACCCAGTTTAACGTGCTGGCCATGTCAGGCAAGGCGGTAGAAGCATCCGGGGACATCAATACGATGATTCTAGATAAAACGGGTACCATCACCTTCGGTAACCGGATGGCGAGTGAATTCGTGGTTGTAGATGGTATAGAAAAGGCAGAGCTAGCGAAATGGGCGGCGATGAGTTCACTAAAGGATGAGACGCCTGAGGGACGCTCGGTACTGGAATTGATGCGTAAGCAGGAATACACGCTGGATGAATCCTTGGCAGCAGGTGGAACTTTTATCGAGTTCAAAGCAGAAACCCGGATGAGCGGTCTGGATCTCGCTGATGGACGAAGAGTACGCAAAGGCGCCGTGGACTCTGTCCGGCAGTGGGTTGTATCGCAAAAAGGCAGTGTTCCGACCGATTTGGAGGAAAAAGCGAATCAGGTAGCCGCAGAAGGGGGGACACCGCTGGCAGTGGCGCTGGATGATCGGATATACGGCATTATTTATTTGAAGGATACGGTGAAGCCGGGCATGAAGGAGCGTTTTGATCAGCTCCGGGAAATGGGCATCCGCACGATTATGTGTACAGGTGATAATCCGCTGACAGCAGCTACCATTGCACGGGAAGCGGGAGTGGACGACTTTGTAGCTGAGAGCAAGCCGGAGGACAAAATCGCGGTTATCCGCCGTGAGCAGGAACAGGGTAAGCTGGTGGCTATGACCGGAGATGGTACCAATGATGCGCCTGCGCTGGCGCAGGCAGATGTCGGTCTAGCCATGAATAGCGGCACAGTCGCGGCCAAGGAAGCTGCTAATATGGTGGACCTGGATTCTGATCCGTCCAAAATTATTGAGGTGGTCGCCATCGGTAAGCAGCTGCTTATGACACGTGGGGCATTGACAACGTTCAGTATTGCGAACGATGTGGCTAAATATTTTGCCATTATCCCGGCGATGTTCATGCTGGCTATTCCGCAAATGGGTGCATTGAACGTCATGAGGCTGGGCTCCCCGTTATCGGCTATTTTATCGGCGCTTATTTTTAATGCAGTCATTATTCCACTTCTGATTCCGCTGGCAATGAAGGGTGTAAAGTATAAGCCAATGAGCTCGGATCGGCTATTGGGACGGAATTTACTGATTTATGGTCTGGGCGGTATGGTGGTACCGTTTGTCGGGATTAAGGCCATTGATTTGCTGGTACATTTGTGGATTTAGTGCAGAAAGGGTGAGCGACATGAGTGGTTTTTATCGGATGTTGTCTGGACGCAGATTTGCTGCACATGAGAAAGCCGGATCTGGTGGACAAGGCCAGAATATGCATACAGGGACGGAGGCAGTATCGGAAAAACAACCAGAGAGACAAGAGATGCGAGGAAGCGCGGTTATTGGAGTGGCTGTGCGAACTTCTGTGCTAATGATCCTATTGTGCGGATTGGCATACCCGCTGGTCAGCACAGGAGTGGCGCAAGTCCTGTTTCCGCAGCAAGCAAACGGGAGTATGCTTCGTGACACGGAGGGGCGGGTAAGCGGCTCTGAGCTGATTGGGCAGTCCTTTACCAATCCAGCGTTTTTCCAAGGCCGGGTATCAAGTATCGATTATAATGGAGCTGGTTCAGGCTCAAGTAACTACGCACCCTCGAACCCGGCATTGGTGAAGCGGATCAAGGATTCTATTGCGGATTGGCAGAAGCATAACCCGGATGTACCCATCAGTCAGGTTCCAGTGGACCTGATTACGAACTCCGGCTCTGGTCTGGACCCGCACATCTCGCCACAGGCGGCACAGGCTCAAATTCCGCGTATTAGTGGCTTGACGGGGATGGGGCAGAACCAGCTGAAGGCGCTGGTGCAGGAGCAGACAGAAGGCCGCAGCGCCGGAGTGTTCGGCGAGCCGCGTGTGAACGTGCTCAAGCTGAATCTCGCGCTTGAAGCGCTAATGAAGGTAAAGCCAGTTAAGTCATAGATGGATGAAAAAGGTATCCCTGAGCGATAAGCTTGGAGGATACCTTTTTCTATGGATTAGGATGCTCTGGGATGGATAGCTGCAAAGGAAGTATTTTATTTCTTATAGGTGATATGAATTTGTTGTTCACTTATTTACTTAGCTTTACATTGTTTGATGAATTTTTGGTTTTCCTTAAGGCTGAAGCGAGTACCAACATGTATATTAATACAATCATACCAATGACTAAGTAAGATAATTTAATATTCATTAAATCGGTGAGAGTACTGCTCAAAATAGGGCCGATCATTAGACCAATCGAGTATGCCGTGTTATAGAGAGCAAAAGTAATTCCATAAGAATGAATGCCACTTCGTTGAGAAATATCAGCAAGTTGAGGTAAGCAGGGAGCAAGAACCATACCCATGCTAACTCCTAAAACAGCTAAAATAACAGCTTGAAGTGATAATATTGCTGGAAGTGCAGTTAGAGGAAGAGCAATGGATACCAAAAGTAGACCGAGGAGAATTCCATTTTTATAGCCGATCTTGCTGGAGAATTGACCTATAAAGGGTGTTGCCAGGCCATAAGCAAGTGTGGGAATAGCAAATAACAATCCGATAACTCCTGGATTAGCGCTAAAATTGTGCTGCAGGTGTAACGGTAATGTTGGCTCAAGTACGCTTGGGACAGATGCCCCGATAATTACAACCCCGATAACCAAAAGCAAATCTTTATTTTTCATGAACGAAAAAGGAGATACGTACTTTTCATTTTTCTCTTCCGGAATATCGTGCAGGAGTACTAATCGAAGTATAGCATCAACGACAGCCAATGCGATGGCAAAGTAAAAAGGGAGTTGGTAACTCCCCCATTGATACAACCAACCGCCAATTGTCGGTCCGAGAAGGGTTCCAGCGGCTTGCCCAGATAACGCCAAGCCCATGGCTTTGCCGCGTTCTTCAGATGGGTATAGCTCAGCCAGCAGAGCGAGCCCTGCTGTCCAGGTCATTGCGGCTGCGACCCCTTGAAGAGCACGTGCCAGTACAAGCAGCCAGAAGGTGTGGGCTATGGCGAACATTAAAGTGGAAGCTATGAGTCCAATTAACCCCCATAACAGAGGAGTCTTTCTCCCAATTCGATCCGTTAACAGACCAAAAATAGGAGTAGCTATAAATAGTGCAATTGCATAACTACTGAACAAAAATCCGATTTCGGTTTGAGTGGCTCCGAGAGAATCTGCGTATCTTGGCAAAATGGGTACGACTAATCCATAGATTAACATGTCAATGAATACAGCTAATCCCACAACGATTAGAGCAGCCTTTTGCTTATTGTGTACCCCTTTACTCATTTTCATTACTACATCCTCCTTATGAATTTCTTCTGATTTCCTCTTTAATTTGCTTAACAAATTTTAATTGAAGCTCGCATTGATCATAAATATTTTTGAAAATTAGCATGACGTTTACAGGGATATCCATAAGTTCAGCTTTTTGCTCTTGCCCTAGTTTCATTTCTTTATAGATTTTTTCAATGGCTTGATGCTGAAAACTTAAAGCTTCTTCTATTTCATGGAGGCCAGCCTCATCCATAAAAGTCAAAGCTGTGTACAGGGCTGTTGGAAATACAACAGAAGTTTCTTTAAATGATTCGATTAAAAGCCGACTAAACTCGCTTTTCCCAGCCTCCGTAATAGCATATATAGCTTTAGACCGATTCCCTGTCTGTTCCAATGTTTCTAAACGCACAATACCTTCTGAGTCCAGTTTTTTTAAGGCGTGATATATGGAAGCTGGTTGCACATAAGCCCATTTATCCGTTTGTGCTGATTGCATTTTCTGTTGTATTTCATATCCAGACATTGCTCCGTATTGTAGCAAGAGCCCAAGAACCATTACACGTGTCGTACTCAAGATGATATCTCCTCCATAACTTTATTGCTAAATGTTTTATACTAAATATTTAGTAAAGGATTATAGTCGGATTATCTCATTACAATCCAATGATGTATAGGTTTACAAAAACAGAGAACCGTAAATATACGAAAGAAACGATAGACCTTATGTTAGAAAAATATTCACACTTGCAAAGGGAAGGAGAACTTTTTCATCTCCATGTTGGCGAGAAGATTCAAAGATACGATGCTTATTTGGATAATTTAATGAATTCTGGGAATCCGAATGTGGGAGCATTCGACAATTGTGGAGTATTCTCTTTGTAATGGATACGGGGATCATGAATAAAAAGAGGTATTCCATGGCTATTTTGGACTCCAGGAATACCTCTTTTTTTATTGGTTACTTGCAAACAGTCTGTCAACCTGTAATTGTCTGAATAATGAGGACTACATTCAAGATAATGATGACAGCAGTCACGATCCAGGTTATTACTTTTTGCCACATTTTATTTGCAAATTCACCCATAATCTTTTTGTCACTGGTAAAGAGCAGTAATGGAATGATGGCAAAAGGGAGCTGGATGGATAAAATAACCTGACTTAGCACAAGTAGCTCTTCTGCACCTTTTTCACCTGCAATCGCAGTGACGATGACTGCCGGAATAATTGCAATAAGGCGGGTCACCAAACGACGCAACCAAGGTGAGAGACGAAGGTTCAAGAAGCCCTCCATCACGATTTGTCCGGCTAAAGTACCTGTCACGGTCGAGTTTTGACCTGAGGCGAGTAATGCCACTCCAAACAGTATGCTCGCAAGTGTGGTTCCCAGTAATGGCGAAAGCAGATAATAGGCATCACTAATCTCTGCTACATCTGTTCTTCCTGCTGTATGGAACACGGCAGCTGCTACGATCAAGATGGCTGCATTAATGAATAGAGCGAACATGAGCGCTATACTGGAATCCCAAGTTGCAAATGTAATAGCTTCCCGTTTACCTGCTGATGTCTGCTCATATTTGCGAGTTTGTACAATAGAAGAATGCAGATACAGGTTATGTGGCATTACAGTAGCTCCCATAATACCGATGGCAATATACAGCATGCTTGGATTCGTCAATATTTGTGAGTCCGGTACAAAGCCACCCAATACGCCGCCCCATTCCGGTTGTGCCAAAATGAGATTAATGCCAAAACAGCCGGCAATCGTGGCCATTAATACAATGACGAGTGTTTCCAATGCCCGGAAACCTTTATTTTGCAGCAGCAAAATGAGCATAACATCAAATGCGGTAATGATGACTCCGTATAGCAACGGGAGACCGAACAGCAGCTTCAGTGCAATGGCTGAACCGATGACCTCGGCCAAATCCATGGCTGCAATGGCAATTTCGCATAAAAGCCATAAGCCGATCGCGACAGGACGACTGTAAGCATCACGGCACATTTGAGCCAAATCTTTACCTGTAGCAATACCGAGCTTGCCAGATAAGGCTTGCAGCAGAATGGCCATCAGGTTGGAGATAAGAATGACACTAAGCAGTGTGTAGCCGAATTTTGATCCCCCAGCGATGTCTGTAGCCCAGTTGCCAGGGTCCATATAGCCGACAGCGACCATATAGCCTGGTCCAGCAAAGGCAAGAAACTTCCGAAACCAGGTGCCATCCTTCGGGACGCTCAAAGAACGATTCACTTCCGATAGTGAAGCGATTTCCGCGAAGTTGCCCTTTGAATTTTTCATACGCTTCACCTTCTTTGTTCATATTGAAATATATTATTAATGACATAGCGATTGCGTTATCCCTATTGTACACCCACAATAGTTTTTGTCTAGTGCAACTTTTATGTGGATAAGCAAATTTATCGTATTTTTGAAGCAATTGGCCATCCTAATTAAAACTAAACAATGGAAAAAACCAAGCTATATTGCTCTCAAGGGGCAGCTTGGTCGTTTTGAATTTTCTAAGTGTAGGCGGCTCATCAAGTTAGGGGCTTATAACATATAGTGTAAACATAAAAGAAGTGGAACTAAACGGTAAATAAAAGGGTTATTATCCCTTTTGAAATGATTCATTTTGCGTGGCTCGTTTAAAGTACATACGAGAAGGAAATCATGTATTAACATGATGAGGATTCCTGCGGAATGCAAATAAGATGGAGAAGGAGAGATGAAATCATGGAAGCGTTATACACAGCATCAGCAACGGTACATGGTGGAAGAGATGGTTCAGTGGCTTCTTCAGACGGGGTATTGAAGCATAAGCTGAGCACACCGAAGGAACTGGGTGGCGCAGGTGGAGATGCTACGAATCCGGAGCAATTGTTTGCGGCAGGCTATGGCGCATGCTATGAGAGTGCGTTGGCGAATGTGGCCCGCAAAGCCAAGGTAAAGGTGGACAATGTAGAGGTCACCAGCCACGTATCGATCGGTAAGGACCCAAGCGACGGCGGCTTCCAGTTGGCAGTGCGTCTGGATGTAAAGATACCGGGGATTGAGCGTTCTCAGGCGGAAGATTTGGCACGCCAAGCACATGATTTTTGTCCGTACTCCAAAGCCACTCGCGGTAATATTGATGTTGAACTCAACGTCATTTGACCGCATTTTTTAAAGATTTCACACACGGCCGCCGATGGATCGGCGGCTTTTGCACCTAAATCTTGATCCGCTGATATGTGCAACCATTTGACATCACCGCCAAAATTCATTAAGATGTCTTAGGTGATTCTGGTCAACAGGTACGAAACAAATTTGAAAAATACGGGTGATATGATGTCTTACAGACCGAATATTGTTAATTTCACGCTGGCTGGTAGCAACGAAAAGGAAGGGCTTTATGAGTTTAAAATGAGTTTGGCCGATGGAACGGAGTGCCGCGTTTTTTCTCAACGTAATCCGGAGTGGACTTTGACGAATATTAGTCGACTGCTAACGACACCTTGCCCGGTATGCCATAAGGATTTTATCTGCAAGTGTATGGATCAGTTCCATGAAGAGTTTTTAGAGCAAATTAATGCTAAACAGCTGTTTGAGAAAGCATTGAGCTAGTTTTTCGAACAGGTAAGGATTATACAGTTCTAGACAAGCGTCGGATATTTTCGACGTTTTTTTGTTTATAATTGAATCGTTGCGTTTTCATGCCGTTGATTTCTCTGTGGAGGTGAAGTACGTTGATGAACCAGTCTAGTCATATCCATATCGAACATTCCATTGTATTGGTGGATGGGGTATGCCACTTTTGTCAGGGAGCAACCCGCTTCATTATCAAACGTGATCCTAAGGGAATATTCCATTTTGGTTCCCTGCAATCCGAGGCAGGACAAGAACTTTTACGTGCAGGTGGACTGTCTACAGATCAACTGGATACATTCGTGCTGATTGAAGACGGTACGTATTATACAAAGTCAACCGCAGCTTTACGGATTGCCAAACGCCTTCGTTTTCCATATCCGCTGGCTTATGTATTCATCTTGATTCCCCGCTTTGTGCGCAACGCAGTCTATAACTGGGTAGCTCGTAACCGATATCGTTGGTTTGGCAAGGATGAAGAGGATCAATGTCAGATCCCCCCACCAGAAATTAGGCAACGATTTTTTTAGTTGCTTTTTTTGTGTTTATTTTTGCGGCGATCATTACGAATCAGTAATATTACAGCTACTGAGATCAGTAGAAGACCCGTAACCGATACATACACGATATGGCGTACATTGGGTACGTTGACCGACAATTTTAGCTCGTTAGACTCTAATGGAGCAATGTCCCAATAGAGTGTCTTTCCGTCATCCGACACACGGTCCGCATTACTGGAAGCAGGCTGGATGGGTAGGGAAAGGCT
This sequence comes from Paenibacillus sp. ALE2, assembly GCF_054113385.1. Classification (NCBI taxonomy): domain Bacteria; kingdom Bacillati; phylum Bacillota; class Bacilli; order Caryophanales; family Paenibacillaceae; genus Paenibacillus; species Paenibacillus sp. ALE2. The sequence continues at coordinate 34,257 of NZ_CM134213.1, read as the reverse complement.
AAAGTTAAGATCCAGTTGCCGCTCTAGTAATTTACGTGCGAACACATTCATTTGTTCTAATTTATCACTCAGGCCACGAGCTTCTTCAGGAAGCATCCGAGGTAGATCGAGCTTAAGCGTAAGATCCATATTGGTTGTGAAAAAATGCTGGCTCACTGCGCGATTTATTTCTAATCCCTCAGGCAGATTTAAACCCTGATCGGGATTTTTTTGGTTTGTACTCCAATCCCCTTGATAATGCCCCTTTATTTGATAACCCTTTCTCCCCTGCTCCGATAACGGCTGTACGTCTACATTGTTGCTTTGTATACGTTGAATTAATCGATCGAGCAGCCCCGGATTGTCCAACATCATCAGTGTCTGGTTGTTTACGCTGAACGTTGCATCCATATCTACACTTTGATCCAGATGAACATCTACATGAATGTCACCCCGAGCACAGGAAGTTAGGGTAAGCAGACAACATACCAGCATAAAAATGAGCATTATTTTTCGTAACTGTATTTGCCGACGTTTGTTCCGATAAGGGCTGTATCCTGTTGGGTCCATGACCTGCACCTTCTTTGTATGGTTTCTTTGGTATAACGACTGGATATCTTCTATATATTACACATTCGGAGAGCCAAAATCGAACGATATAAAAGAATAGTTAAGATTTATATCTCAAAAATGTTTCCTTAGGTAAAAACTTTAGTGTATACTCTAAAATATAGCGTAGTTAAAAAATAATTGTCTCAAGGAAATAGTTTGTCCCAAAACAAATATTAAGAGGAGGATTTTAAAACATGAACAAGCAGTTTAAGAAGGCTTTGCCGCAATGGGTAGCGACGGTTGGAGTGTTGTCTCTGGTTCTGGTTCTAGCGACGGCATGTACAGATGCCAAGAAGACAGAGCAGGGAGCTGCGAAGGAGGCTGGGCAAAAAATAAAGGCTACAACTACCATCGGTATGATCTCTGACATTGTCGGGAAGGTCGGCGGTGCTCATGTGGAGGTCACGGGAATTATGAAGTCAGGTGTTGACCCACATTTGTACAAGGCGTCTCAGGGAGATATGCGCAAACTGGATGAAGCCGACATCATTTTTTATAACGGGTTGCATCTGGAAGGAAAAATGCAGGACATTCTGGAGAAAATCAGCAAGCAAAAGCCCGTTATTCCCGTGTCCAAAAACATTGCTCAAAATCTATTGCGTGCAGCTAGCCCAGAAATGGGGTCTGAGTATGATCCGCATATTTGGTTTGATGTACAAAACTGGATGTCTGCGGTAGAAACGGTCAGAGATGAATTGTCGGAACTGGATGCTGCTCATGCGGAGGATTACAAGGCCAATGCCGAAGCTTATCTCGCTGAGCTACGAGAACTGGACGATTACACGAGAGAGCAGATTGCCAGTATACCGAAGGCTCAGCGCGTACTTGTCACAGCACATGATGCCTTTGGCTATTTCGGAGACGCTTACCAAATTCAAGTAAGAGGCCTTCAAGGTATGAGTACCGAGTCAGAGGCAGGCTCACAAGATGTGACCAAGCTGAGAGATTATCTGGTGGAGCATAAAATTAAAGCCATATTTGTAGAATCAAGTGTGCCGAGAAAGGCCATCGATGCCGTTATCCAGGGTGCAGCTCAGCAAGGTCATACCATAAAGGTTGGCGGCGAGCTGTATTCGGATGCTATGGGTGAAGAGGGTACAGAAGATGGAACATATATTGGAATGGTCAAGCATAACGTGAATACGATCGTTAGAGCTCTTAAATAAGGAGGCGTAGACACATGGGACATTCACCACTTGTTGTTCGTGATTTATCGGTAGCATATCAAAAAAAGCCCGTTTTGTTCGATGTTTCCTTTGAGGTGCCGGAAGGCAAGCTGATTGGTATTATTGGTCCCAACGGAGCTGGCAAATCTACACTGATCAAGGCCGTGCTTGGGCTAATTCCAAAGCTCAGGGGTGAGGTGCTGGTCTACGGCAAGCCCTATAAGCAACAGCTACTCAAGGTTGGATATGTACCGCAGCGGGAGTCGGTGGATTGGGATTTTCCCACGAATGCCCTGGATGTGGTTATGATGGGACGGTACGGCAGACTAGGCTGGTTTAAGCGTCCGGGAGCAGCAGATCGTCAGGCTGCGATGGAGAGTTTGGACAAGGTTGGAATGAGCAAATTTGCAGACCGGCAGATTAGCCAATTGTCAGGCGGGCAGCAGCAACGTGTTTTTTTGGCGAGAGCACTTGCGCAGGACGCTCAGCTTTATTTTATGGATGAACCGTTTGTCGGTGTGGACGCTGCAACAGAAAAAGCTATTATTTCATTACTTAACGATCTAAAACAGCAGGGGAAAACCGTGCTTGTCGTCCATCATGATTTATCTACAGTTACGGATTATTTTGACCAGATTATGCTGTTGAACGGGCATCTGATGGCGTTTGGAGAGACCGCAGATATTTTTACCGAGGGAAATCTGCAACGTACGTATGGTGGACGTCTGAGTATACTCAAAACAGGCTCGGAATCCGGCACGATACTCGGAGTGAGGTGAGCAGTATGACAAGCTTGGTGGCGCTTTTGGCAGACCCGAACATGCAGTGGATTCTGCTAGGCTGCATTTTACTCGGTTTAAGCAGCGGGGTGATTGGCAGTTTCATGTATTTGCGTAAGCAATCGCTTATGGGAGATGCTTTGGCCCATGCGGCTTTGCCGGGGGTATGTGTGGCATTTATGATCACAGGCACAAAATCCATGTTTGGATTTATGATTGGGGCAGCCATTGCAGGGGTTGTTGCTACCTTTGCCATCAGTGCGTTAACCCGGTATTCGCGAATTAAAAGCGATTCGGCGATTGCAGCGGTGCTGTCCGTGTTTTTTGGCTTCGGCATTATGTTGTTGACCGAAATTCAGCATAGTGGTGCAGGCAACCAAAGTGGGTTGGATAAATTTTTATTTGGCCAGGCTGCGGCAATGGTGTTGTCTGATGTCTATACGATGGCGGTAATTTCGGTGGTGCTCATCGGAATATGTATATTATTTTTCAAGGAATTTAAGCTGCTTAGCTTTGATCCCGGCTTTGCCCGTGGACTTGGTTTTCCGGCAGGTTTACTGGATAAGTTATTGATGCTGTTGATTGTTATTGCGGTGGTGGCTGGTATTCAAGCTGTGGGCGTCATTATGATGGCTGCTCTGCTAATTACCCCGGCCGTGTCGGCAAGATACTGGACAGAGAAGCTGGGTGTTATGGTATGCCTCTCAGGCTTGTTTGGTGCTATAGCGGGTCTGGGTGGGACCGTTATTAGCTCTCTGGGACAAAACCTGCCTACAGGACCATTGTGCGTGTTGTGTGCGACTGTGGTATTTGGTGTAAGTCTGATCTTTGCACCACAGCGCGGAATGATTTCCAAGGCTATCGTTCGGTTGAACGCCAGAAAAAGTCTGGAGCAGGGAGTCGGAGCACAGCCAAGGGAGGAGCGTGCCCTATGAGTTCATTTTATGTGATTCTGACGGGAATGTTAGTGGCAGGGGGATGTAGTATCGTTGGATGCTTTCTCGTGCTTCGGAAAATGGCTATGATTGGTGATGCAATCAGTCATGCGGTACTGCCTGGTATTGTCATTGCCTTTCTAATCAGTGGATCGAGGGATTCGGTGTGGATGATGTTTGGTGCAGCCGTGCTGGGGCTTCTAACCGTGTATCTGATTCAGCTATTCCAACAAAGCGGTCTGCAAAGTGATGCTGCCATTGGCGTGGTGTTTACGACATTGTTTGCTATCGGTGTACTGCTGATCAGCGTGTTTGCTTCCAATGCCCATCTGGATATGGACCACGTTTTGTATGGGGAAATTGCTTATGTCCCGTGGAATACGATAGAGATTGCTGGCTTCGATATAGGTCCGAGGGCTGTGTGGATTACGGGCGCGATGTTTTTGATCAATCTGCTCGTGGTAGGGGGCTTTTTCAAGCAATTTAAAGTCACTTCCTTTGATCCTGCATTGGCAGCTTCATTAGGCATTCCGGTTGTTTTTTTTCATTATCTGCTAATGAGTCTCGTATCGTTAACAACAGTGGCGTCATTTGAGAGCGTGGGTGCAATTCTAGTGGTTGGCATGCTCGTTGTACCGCCGCTTACCGCTTATTTGCTGACGGAGAAGCTGTCCCGTATGATTGCATACAGCGTCGGAGTTGGAGCCATTAGTTCGATCGTAGGCTTTTATACAGCAACTGTATTGGATGCTTCTATTGCGGCTTGTATGCTGTGTGTGTCGGGTGTGTTGCTGCTTTTGGCTTTTCTATTTTCCCCGTCTCATGGTGTAGTATGGCGAAAGTTATTTCAACAGCGAGGAATCGTTGGCGAAAATAGCAAGTGAGTCTCGTAGGAAGTGATCCTATATGAATTACTCAAAATAGCGTGCAGACGGGCATAAAGTGCCTGAATGCACGCTTTTTTACGCTTATGCTAAATTGTGCTGCTTTTTTTGAAGCAAGCTTGTTGGGCCATCTTGAATTAACCGGGACACGGGAGTACATTCTTTACAACCACACAAAAGGGTTCGGAACGAGCTGTTACGCTGCGGGGAGGAACGAAATTGGAGAGCTTCAAACGTAAATCACCAGAGGAAATACTGGATTCCATTAACAAACTGCATCGAGGCAGACTCAAAATATACATTGGTGCGGTCAGTGGCTCGGGCAAAACGTATCATATGCTGCAGGAGGGACAATCGCTGCAGCATGAAGGGATTGATGTTGTAATTTGTGCGGTATCGACTCTGCAGCGGCGTGAGACCGTGGAACAGGTCGGTTCCCTAGAGCGAGTACCCAGTATTCATTGGATGAAGGATGGCGAGGAGCAAAAGGATCTGAATGTGGAAGCTTTGGTGGCACGAAATCCTGAGGTGGTGCTGGTGGATCATTTGGCACATCATAACCGAAAAGACGCCTCATTTCCAACAAGGTTGGAGGATATACGGTATTTGCTGGAGATGGGAATTAGCGTCATTACGACGGTCAATGTTTATGAACTCGAAGGGATCACGGAGTGGGTATATCAGCTGACAGGCTTTGAAGCGGAGTATACGGTTCCGGTTGATACATTGGAGATAGCGGATGAAATTCGTTTAATTGATGCCACCCCGGAGATGATTCTGGAACGGCTGGCGAAAGGTTACATGCATACGCCCAATCCTGAGATGTTTCACCGGGGAAATCTGGGTAAATTGCGTGAGCTCGCTCTGCGATTGGTGGCAGAGGATGTGAATGATTCGCTGGAACGTCACCGGGAGGAGCTAGGCTTACACGGGGCGTCAGGAGCAGCAGAGCGTATTTTGGTGCCTGTCCAGTATCATTGGAATGGGTCCATTTATGTACGCAGGGGGGAACAGGTGGCCAAGCGGTTGGGTGGAGATATGCTGGTGGTCTCCTTTGTCAGCTCGAAAAGCAAGTTGTCCAAGGAATCAGCAGCCTTCAAGCGCTCCATTGAGCAGTTGGCTGACAAGATCGGATCGACATTTGAAGAAATCCCGCTCCTTTCCCGTAGAAGGCTACCACGTCAACTTATCCATTATGCGGTCACTCACAATGTTACCCGAATTGTTATGGGTCATTCTCGTCAGACTCCATGGCAGGAACTGGTTAGAGGATCACTGGTGAACGGAATTTTAAAACGAATGAAAAATATGGACCTGCTGTTGATTGCGGACCGAGCCGAGCAGGAGGGTGAACGGATTTTGCCAACGATGAGACAGGAAGAAGGAGATACTGACCCGTATCATCGTTTGAGTGTTGAGGAAGTACAGGCTGAGGAAGCCAAAATCCTGAGGGGCAAGCTCAAAGTATACATTGGCGCTGCTCCGGGGGTCGGCAAAACATACACCATGCTGAGAGAGGGAAATGATCTGCTGGAAAGCGGGATTGATGTGGTGATCGGATTGCTGGAAACGCACGGAAGAGCAGAAACACTAGCCCAGGTAGGCTCTCTGGAGATGATACCCCGCCAGTCCATCGAGCGTCATGGTGCACATTTGGAAGAGATGGACACTGAAGCCATTCTCAGGCGTAATCCTGAGGTAGTGCTAATTGACGAGCTGGCACATACCAATGTTCCGGGAAGTCTGAAATCTAAACGTTATGAGGATGTACTGGCCATTTTGGAGCAAGGTATTTCTGTTATATCCACAATGAATGTGCAGCACCTGGAGAGCTTGAATGACGCCGTAGAACAAATTACTGGCATTCGGGTGAGAGAGACTGTCCCCGACCATATGATGCGTCTGGCCGATGAAGTACAGCTTGTGGATGTGGCTCCCAAATCGTTACAGCAGCGTATGCGTGAAGGCAAAATTTACGATCGTGCGAAGGTGGAGCAGGCACTTAGCCACTTTTTTAAGCTGGGTAATCTAATTGCGCTGCGTGAACTTGCTTTGCGGGAATTGGCAGATGATGTAGATGAGCGGCTGGAATCCTGGGATCGGCATGAGTCACTTCGGGGACCGTGGCGCAGGGAGGAAGTGATTTTTGTAGGCGTGACGCTAAGCGAAAATGCTGAAAGGTTGATTCGCCGCGGTTTTCGGATCGCCTTTCGCCTAAAGGCTGTATGGATTGTGACTTATGTTCATGTTGGTGAGCGTATACCGGAGAGGTTACTCCCTCGTCTGGAACAACTAAAGTTGCTGACCCACCGACTGGGGGGAACCTTTGAAATTCGGCTTGTTTCCAGCCGACGCGAGATTGCCGACATTTTGATTGCTCCAGTGGAAGGATATTCAGGCACGCAGCTCATTGTGGGGCAGTCTTCCCGAAGTAGCTGTTGGGGGAAGAGTGCGGTCGTGCCGAGGATTCTCCGTCAAGCACGTCATATGGATGTTCTTATCGTGGCGGATTATGATCCGGATATTAAGCTGGAGACAGATTATTAAAATGCCCAATCCATTCATAAATAGTCATATGCTGGTTACCGGTTGTTCACTGCTTCCATAGTATATTCTATCTCAAAGAAATGGAGGCGAGTTTGAATGTATAAACATCGTAAACATGATTGTCATTTTCCAAAGCCAAAAAAACGTGTTTTTAAGAAAATCATTAAGGTGACTGTCATTAAGTTTAAACCAAAATTTAAACGTGATCACTGGAAACATGAAGACTTTGATAAGAAATGTCATTGCCGGAAACGTCGTCATCATCGTCATCATCGCCATCATGACTGTCATCGTCGTCACCACAAATTCTACTAAGTTGAAGATCGTAGGAGGCGGGGCTAGACTTGCCCGCCTTCTCCTAGTACCAGGATTCTAGGAAAATACGTGCGCAAAAAATACTTGCTCTAACATAGGTGCTATGCTATTCTACCAGTAAATAGATTGCACGTGACGGAAGCACCGTTCACCAACCGTATGTACTTACGGATGGATGAACGGTGCTTTTTTGCGTTGTTGTGTTGGGAAAGGGGATGAGCGTATTGGTTCCGGTAAAAGTGGTATTGGCCGTAGAAGGCCGGGATTATATTGAGCCTCTGCTGAATTATGTTCACGGAAGCGAGTACGCCAGAAGGCTCAGAATAACGGCTTTTTCGCAGCCGGAGGCATTTCATCAATACATGATGGAAACCAGCGGAATGAAAAGACCAGATGTGGTAGTAGGTGAAATGTCTTTTCTGAGTCTATGGACAGCTCGGGAAGATGCAGATATTCCTTGTTTGGTACTACATGAGGGAGAACAAGTAAGCGAATATGGGCAGCCTGTATTAAAATATCAGCCTTTATCTGAGCTGGTCGGTTTTATTTTGGAAACGGCGAGACAGAGGTCGAATGGTCGGAAAAGTGTAAACAGTCGGGAAGGTGGAATGATTATCGGCATGGTGGCAGCTTCAGGCGGATTGGGCAAGACAACGGCCGCGCTCAATCTGTCCAAGCAACTGGGGAATGAGGGATATTCGGTATTTTATTTGAATCTGGAAACGGTGGATTCAAGCTCGTTGTTTACTGGTTCAGACAGTTCTAGCGGAGCACAAGGAGAAAGAGAAGGACTGTCCAGACTACTGTATGATCTCAAGTCGGAGGGAAATGAGGGTACTTCGTTATCTGTGGCTTCCTATTGTGTACGTCGTCCTGAAATTCAGGCTGATACGTTTCAACCTGTCTATAATCGCAAGGAATTGACGGATATGACTTGTGATGAAGCGAAAGAGCTCATTCGAACGATTGGTGAAAGCGGGCAGTATGATGTAGTGATCGTAGATAGCGATTCTGAACATAGTGAGCGGGCTCAAGCCGTGCTTGAAGCTAGTCATAAGCTAATCTGGTTGCTCGCTGACGATTTAATGAGTATGCACAAGTGCGGATTATGGCTGGATGTTTTAGAAACTACGCAGCCTGAGGGGCTTGAAGCCATGATATGCAAAACCAGCTTTGTGGTGAACCGCTACATGGGAACTATGATCAACTCGTTACCTCGTGACTTTATGGAGCTGAACGGTGCGTTACCCTATATACCTTCATGGAAACAGATGCAGCATCGTGAACTGCTGCTAAGTTCACCGATTTATCAGCGGGAAATCCGCCATTTGTGCCGCGAGCTGCTGGATATGGAGAGCGCTGCACAGTCGACGGCTGCTTGGTCTTAAGGGGATGATGAACATGAATGAGGAACAATTTAAGGCATTGCGCGCAGATATTCGTAACGGGCTGGACGTAACGTCCTCAGTAAAGGATACAGATCTAGTACGGCATATCGAAAAGCGAATTTTACACGACGTAGAGTTAGCGAGCTTAACTTCCCGAGAGAGGCATGCGCTTGTCCGCAAAATTTTCAACTCTTTCCGTGGGCTGGATGTGCTCCAGCCATTGATTGACGACCCTACCGTTACGGAAATTATGATCAACAGTCATCGGGAAATATTTGTGGAGCGGGCAGGTGAGGTGATTCAGGTGCCCGATCAATTCGAATCCCGCGAACGACTGGAGGATTTGATCCAGACGATTGTAGCCGGGGTGAACCGAATTGTGAATGAGGCTTCTCCCATTGTGGATGCCCGATTAAAGGACGGATCACGTGTAAATATTGTACTGCCGCCAGTTGCTCTCAAGGGACCGACAATGACTATACGGAAGTTTCCCGAGCGTCCCATGACGATGGATGATTTGATACGAATAGGTGCGCTCAATACAGAATCCGCGGCTATGCTCAAAGACTTGGTACGTAGCAAGTACAACATTTTTATAAGCGGCGGAACGGGTTCTGGTAAAACAACTTTTCTGAATGCATTATCCCAGTTCATCCCTTCGTCTGAACGGATTATTACGATTGAAGATTCGGCAGAGTTGCAAATTGTGACTGTCCCCAACCTGGTTTCCATGGAAACACGGAACGCGAACACCGAGGGGAAGGGAGAAATCACGATTCGTGATCTGATCCGTTCCTCCCTGCGTATGCGGCCCAATCGCATCGTGGTGGGTGAGGTCAGAGGGAGTGAGGCGTTGGATATGCTGCAAGCGATGAACACAGGACACGATGGAAGCTTATCAACTGGGCACGCGAATAATATCCGCGATATGGTCAGCCGGCTGGAAACGATGGTACTCGGAGGAGCAGAGCTTCCGCTTGGAGTAGTACGGCAACAGATCAGCTCGGCCATTGATATATTCGTTCATCTGTCACGACTACGTGACAAATCCAGAAGGGTGCTGGAAATTAGCGAAGTGATTGGCTTTGAGAATGGTGAGGTAAGATTGAATCCCCTTTATCGCTTCCAGGAACGCGGAGAAAGTAAAGGAAAAATCGTAGGGGAACTGGAGCGTTGTGGTGTGGGGCTGCAACATACATTGAAGCTGCAAATGGCCGGAATCAAGCCGGAAAGCTGGCACAGAGAAGGAGTATCGGTATGAGAACAGGAAAGGCGACTGGCAAGCAAGTGTCGCGTGAGGTCCCTTCTCTGCCGGATTATACGGTGTATACCTTATCGACTGTACAAAAAAGTATGTGCATTCTCTTTAGTGGAGTGTTGTTCGCGATGATCGGATATCTATTTTATCACCAATGGATATTATCGTTGCTGTGTGCTGCTGGAGCTGTGGTGATGCCTCGTTATTTTAGAAAGTTTTTGCTGCAACGACGTAGGTCTGCTTTAAGCATTCAATTCAAGCAGGCTTTATACTCGCTTTCTTCTTCTCTTTCAGCGGGAAGGTCGGTGGAGAATGGGTTTCGTGAGGCTGTAGAGGATTTGAGGTTGCTTAGTCCGGATGGAGATCACGATCTGATTTTTGAATTTAACATTATTACAGCCTGCCTTGAAATCGGACAGCCTGTAGAGGCTGCTTTGCAGGATTTGGCTCGTCGGGCCCAGATGGAGGATATTACGAATTTTGCGGACGTATTTGCGGCTTGCAAACGAACCGGAGGTGATCTGGTGGAAGTCGTACGACGGGCTTCAAGTGTCATTGGGGAGAAGCTGGAAATTCAGCAGGAGATCGGTGTAATGATTGCGCAGAAGCGCTTTGAATCGAGGGTTATGTTTGCAGCACCTTTTTTGTTTGTTTTGTTTATGACAGTGACAGCGGGAGACTACATGATGCCGTTATACAGCGGTACAGGTAGGATTTTATCAACCTTTTGTCTTCTGGTGCTTGGTGGTTGTCTCGTGTGGATCAACCACATTATGAAGATTGAGGTGTAAGGAGTGATGGGTGTGTTGATGTTGGTTTGTCTGGTCATGCTGATTCTGCAAGTGGGAGGTTGGGTGGTGCTGAACCAAATGTACGCTGCTAAGTATGCACATTTTCCCCATATGAAACTGGAAGGAATGCGGCTGCAAAAACTTTCGGTGCCTTTTGTACACATGCTTCATGTTTCACGTGCCACTCATAGGCTGCCTTTGCTGATGTTCAAGCTACAGCGTTCGATACAGAAGCTGTATGGTATGCGCCACAGCGGAGAAAAAACGATGCTTTTTCTGGCAGAAATGTTGGGTTACGGATATATGGTGGCTGCTGGTGGAGCTTTAATATCGCTTATGATGGGCGGGGAAGCGACTGGGCTGGTGCTTGGCTTGGGGCTCGGTATTCTGGTGCCAGTTGCGCTGGTCAAGGATTTACATGGGAAAGTACAGAAGCGGGATCAGCAAATCTTAATGGAATTGCCTGAATTATTGAGTAAAATGATGCTTCTAGTTGGTGCGGGAGAGACGGTACAACGGGCTTTGCTTCATTGCGTGGAACGTAAAGGGGCGGATACGGTACATCCATTGTATCGGGAATTGCGGCAGACAGTGGGGGAATGGGAAAGTGGCTATTCCTTTCAACAGGCATTTGAACATCTGAGCAAACGTTGTGGTATTCAAGAAGTGACGATATTTACAACGACAGTTTTATTGAATATGAGGCGTGGTGGGAGCGATTTTGTAATGGCTTTACGTGAGTTATCTCAGACGTTATGGAGCAAGCGGACTTCAATTAGCCGCACAAGAGGGGAACAGGCTTCTTCAAAGTTAGTCTTCCCCATGGCACTAATTTTGCTAACAGTCATTGTGCTGGTGGGTGCTCCGGCTTTAATGATGATGAATATGTAGGAGGAATAAAATGATGATGACAATTGTAGCAGGTAGTATTCGTAAATTGTACAAGAATGAGGATGGTTTGGGGACGTTAGAAATGATCTTGATCATTGCGATTCTGATTGCGGTGGCGATTATCTTTAAAGATCAGATTAAGAAAATTGTAGAAGGGCTGTTGAAAAAGGCAGATAAAAAAAGTAACGACTTTATGGATTCATAATGCTGCGCAAATTGGTACAAAAAGAGGACGGGAGCTTCTCCTTGGAGGCTTCCCTCGTCTTTCCCATTCTGCTGTTGGCCATTTTTATAATGTTATTTTTTTGCCTGTATATATATCAAAAATCTATATTGGTGCAGGTTGCTTCTACTGCTTCAGAAAGAGCCGCTTACAGTTGGGATAACAGCTTTAAGGACCCACGTACGGGAGCATTTGCGCAAGGGCAACGGGATTCTCTCTATTGGCGCTTGAAGGATGATGTTATGTTAGGCGCCCTGTTTGGCTGGGCCGGATCCTATAATCAGGAAACTGTACAGGTACCGGGCGGCAATGAAGGAGGCTCGTTACCTGCTCAGAAGTTGTCCAATGCAGAAAATAGAATGCCTGCGGGCATGCATGGGCAGATGACATATGAGAACAGTATGATTCACCGTAAGGTGACCACAGAGCTAAATAAAATCGTAGAGGTACCTTTGTTGAATCAGTTTTTAGATCATACAGATTTACAAGGAAAAATGAGCTCGGGTGTGGTGGAACCTGTGGAATGGATTCGTACAGTGGAATTGGTCCGTTATTATGGTGCGAAGTTTATGGGGAGAGGCTCAGGTGAAAAGGTAGATCCGGCAATTGTAGGGAAAGTATTGATGCAATATGGGCAAAACGGTCAGTAAGGAGTAGGTAACGGGAATGTAACTGGAAAGGAGGAAGCGGGTGTTTGGTAAGGGACGTAATACAAAGGACGGGGAATCAGGGGCTGTCACGGTTTTCCTCATTCTGATTTTGGCGGTCATGTTTGGTTTTATTGCTGTATTTATTGATTATGCGAGAATTGCTGCACTGCATGTACAGACTGAACGTCTGACCCATGCGGCGGTTCGGTCTGTGATGTCTGCTTATGAACCGGCATTACAGCAGGAATACGGTTTGTTTGCTTATGGTGAAGGTGGCGGAGAACAAATAATGGTCAAAGTGCTGAATGACAGTACACGGCGTACGGCGCGCGCGGAAACGCTGCCGCTAATGAATATGAAGCTGGATTCCAGTTCACTGCAAATGGAAAGGGAGCTTGGTAAATATGCCATATTTAACGAGCAAATCCGTGAAGAGATGAAGTATAAAGCACCTGTCGATTTTACGATGGAAGTGCTAGAAAAGCTAAAGCCGCTCTCTCAAAATATGAAAGAGGCTTCACACACGGTAGATTTGCTGAAACGGCTGCAAAAGCTGTACGACAGACGAGAGGCCAAACTGGATGACATGCTGGAGAAACAGCGTAAGGCAGGAGCTTATATGGAAGAGGTTCGCAAACGGATTATTAAACAGAGTGGGACATATATGCCCAATCAGTATATATGGGACCCACTTGAAGTTGTAGCCGACATTGCTGCTCAATATAAGCATTACGTGCATGTATATGAGGACAACAAGAAGAGTGTGGACGATGTTAAAATCATGCAGATGGAGAAATATGCAAGAAGGGCAAGGATAGCGCTGGATCGCCTGCGTCAGGTCATGGTTCAGACTGGAGAGGAGCATGATAAGCTGCTTCTGGAAGCCAAGGAACCTTTAAATGAAGCTCGGCAAATTAATGAAGAAATGCGCAAAGTCATTGTCCAATATAAACAGAGAGCGGCCAATGCAGGTTATGACGAGGTTTCCGCAGCCCCCACCCCAAGCGGAGCAGGCTCCAACGCCGATCCGTCTGTAGGAAGTGCTCGGCAAAGGGCAGAGGATTTGTTGGTTCCGAACAATGAATTTGAGCAATGGGAAGCAGAAATCGAAAAGCAACGGACTGCAATAAATGCTGCTAACAATAGAGTAACGAGTATGATGCGTACGCTATCTTTCTATACAGATCCATTTTTGAATGCAGACATGCTCAAGCAAGAAGTTGCTTCAACGCTCAAGGAGATAGATAAATACTTAAATACGTATGCTTGGGCGGGACCCGCCAATGTTCTCGACGGTGAGGCTAGAACAATGGATACGCGACGCGGACCGGACAAAGAACGCAAGAAAATGGAAAAAGAGGCGAAAAACAAGCTCAAGCAAGCTTATCGGATCATTGAGGTTCTTTCTAAAGGTAAACAAAGTGCTGAGCAATTCCGAGTGGTGGAGCAGTATTACAATGAAAGTATTTCTTTTAATCAGTCTTCATCCAGTCCATCTGTATCCGCTGATTTGTCCTATGACACCTATGATGCAGCGGGGGATTCCATGGATAGTATGGATGGTCTATACGAGGCGGCATCCAACTTACTGACTCAACTGGGAGACGAGTTTTACCAGAATGAATATGCGCTTTCTTACTTCCATCATGTGGATTTCAGCCGATTTGGCAATTTGGCTGGATCAGGTGGAAATGTGGGTAATGCTGCACAGATTTTAGGGGACCAGTTGGAGGTGAATAATCAGGAAGTTGAGTACATTTTGTATGGGTTTCATAATCCGACAGGTAACCTGGCATCTGCCTATGGGGAAATTTTTGCTATGAGGCTTGCCATTCGAACGATGGAGGGACTGGTCAAAAACAGTTCAAAGGGTAACCCGTTGGTCGTTTTGGCGGCAGCTTTGTTATATGGAGTAGAGAAGGCGATTGAAGATATGATCATGCTGGCACAAAAAGGGGATGTGCCTTTGTCTGACTTTCTGAAATTTCGAATGACTTACAAGGATCATTTGCGATTGTTCCTGATGCTTCATAGCAATAATGAACGAAAAATGTCTCGTATGCTTGCTTTGATTCGCTTGAATACAGATGTCAATCCCGCTGAGCGACGGACGTATGCAAAGGGTGAGGTCAAGAATGGGATGAGGCTGTGGTTTCTACCTGGAGTAATGAAGATGCTCGGAACCGCCTCCAAAGAAGGCGAGAGTATTAAGGGAAGTGTGTACTATGTCACGAAAACAGCGCATTTTTCCTACTAATCAGTATCTACAACAGGTGTGTGGACAGAAGCAGCGTGAACAAGGAAGTATTGTTTTAGAAGCGTCATTGGTGCTGCCATTGTTTTTGTTTTTTATTATTTTTCTCATTTATATGGTCCAAATGACACTGGTCTCCACAGCTTTGCAGACTACTGCTTCAGAAACAGTTAAGCAGGTTTCGGCTAAAATCTACCCAGTGTCTCTAGCCGTGGAGGCGGCGTCCGCTAAAATAGATGCAGTCCACAAACCGCTAGATGAACTTCCTAAGTTATCTGTGAGTGAATATGCAAGCCAATTCGCTGCCCAACTGCCACCTCCAATCGGTGATTGGGTAGAAACTGCTATTCAAGGCGGCAAAAAGCCGCTGGAGGAGTTACAGGGACGCTTGACGGAGGCTGCACTTGATCCTGTTCTGAAGCCGATGCTAAAGCCTTTTATGGAGAAAAGTATTCTGGAGTATGACCGTATTCACATAACGAGCGTACATGTACCCTCTCTTACAGAAACTAAGGACCCTTATTTTAGAGTAGAGCTATCGTATGAACTGCCGATGAAGGTTCCCTTTTTGTATCGCAACATTGTGCTCCAAGCGGCAGCTGAGGAACGTCTTTGGATTGGTGATACAGGAGAGGGAGCAGGTACAGGTGATGCAACAGGGGAGAAGGATGCGCAGCATTCCATACAGTTGCTCGTCAAGCCTGAACCTGCTGTGAAGGGTGTATACAATTTGATCAAGGCCAAGGTTGAACCTGGGACGAATGCTGCCCTTTCTGTACTCTATAAGTCAGGTGAAAGCACAGCTCAGCACTTGGGCTGGACCTCGGCCGATGCAGACGGGATTGTTGAATGGAACTGGTTTGTGGGAACAAACACAACACTAGGTCAATGGAGCTTTGTAATTGAAACGGAGGATGGCCAACGTATTGAGGTTCCGTTTTCTGTGCAGAAGACAACTGATGGATAGGCTAGATATAGATGTATAGAGATAACTACAATGAAAAATGATTTAGCAGGCCTGTTAATTTTCATTGTTATAAGGGGGAAGATCGCATTGACGTGGATGTATATTGTGTGCGGAGTTCTGCTGGCGATCGCGCTAGTGACAGATTTACGAAGCATGAAAATACCTAATAAGCTTACATTGCCCGGCATAGCGGTAGGCTTGCTGTTCAATACTCTGTTCGGAGGTTGGCACGGTTTTTTATTTGCTATTGCTGGTCTTGGCACCGGCTTTGGATTCATGCTGATTTTGTACTGGATGGGAGCAATTGGTGCAGGAGATGTAAAGCTGTTCGGCTTAATTGGAGCCTGGACAGGAGCTGCTTTTGCATGGCAATCGGCTCTATATTCGATTTTTTTTGCAGGCATTATTGGTATAGGGATTTTGCTATGGAGGAGGGAAACCATCATGAGATTGCGACGCGTGGCGTTTAATTTGGGAGGATTTTTCCTGTTTCGCAGCGGCAAAGCGCTGACAAGCGGGAGAGAAGCACACCTCAGGTTTCCTTTTATGACAGCAGTTATTCCGGGAGCGGTCAGTGCTTATCTTTACTTCTTGTCATGACGTGTCCGATTCGTGAGATCATGCTACCTCAGGGAATAAGAATTTGTAAGGAGGTCATGAATTGTTTGGTTTAAGTAGGGATTTTGTTCGTAATGGCGGAACGTTTATGATACTAAACAAGGAAGGCGGGCTCAAGACCGATGATTTAAATTCTGTACAGACCCGAATGATGACTGGCAATCGGATTCCCGGTCTACTGGAACTTAGAATCAAAGAAGTCGATTTTCAGATCGAGTTACATTACGATATTTCGGGGCGACGTATGCTTTCCCAAGTATGGAAAGGTGGGAATGTGTCGATTTCTGATTTCTACCGGATTCTTTTTGAAATAGTAGATGCTCTTCATCGTAGCCCACAATATATGTTAAATATCCGCCAGTTTATTTTGCACGAGGATTACATTTTTATAAGCGGTTTAGGTACAAGGGAAAGCGTCAGTTTGACCTATGTTCCTTTGTGCAGTGTACAGTATACGGAACAAACAGGTAGTTGTTTTAAGCAGATGGTTATTCGCTTGATGACTCGTGTGGCTCACCCTGAGGGAGAATCTATACAGCGCATACTCGATCTATGCGAGAGAAATGAATTTGAGTTGGGCGCGTTGAAGGAACTACTGTTGCAAGGGATGACGGCCAGTGAACAGAGCGTCGGCGGTCAGGATAAAGGTAGATCATCTGTTCATTCCTCTCATACCATACAGGGTAACGATACAGATCGTGGAGGAAGAACGTACGGGCAAGAACATCGGGAGACTCTGCAGGAAATTCAGGAGCTTAAGCGAGTCAATCGACTCAAGCAGGCCACAAAATCAGAGGAGAATGTCGAGTTAGGAGCCGACAACGAAATGGAAGATGAACAGGCGGAGCCTAAATTACAAAAATATAAAACATACATTGCTCTCGGATGTCTGCTCGCTTCGGCCATTGTTTGGCGTTATATTTATTTGGATCATCCTGAGACGGTGTCCTTGCTTATTTCAATTGTGCTGACTTCGGTACTTGTCGCTGTTGCTTATATAAGCTGGACGGGGAAATTAGAGCGCAATCGAGCTTCATCTCATTTTTATAGTGAAGCAGTACCTGTATTGGATTCGGAATGGTTAGGAACTACTCCTCCAGCACAACGAAAAAATGACCGTTATCAGGTAGATAAGCTGACTGGGTTTGTAGCGGGACGCCATCATCAAGACAAGCCATCAACTGATTCAAGTGATCAAGCACAGGAGAGCTGGCGTTGGACTTTTCCAGACTTAGAACCTAAAAGCATGGGAAGCCGAACGACGGAGGATAGAGGGAAAGTAAGTACAAATTATGACTTGCACGAGCATTCGAGGAAAGGTACCATGCAGGGAAATGAATTGAACGACAGCGATACCAGCGAGGCTTATTATAAGTCCTTGTCCGGGGTAACGGAGCTACTCAATACGGTATCCAAGCAGGAAACCGTGCTGCTTCGTCCAGATCAAGACATACAGAGTCCAGCTGTTCAGCACTCGCCAATTGCTTGCTTGGATCGTAAGTTACCTGGGAGTGGAGAAACCGAGCGCATACGGTTGCAGCCAGACCAATTCATTGGAGGCAGCTTTATCATCGGTAGAGATCCGCAATTGGTCCAGTTTGTAGAGCATATGGATGGAGTTTCCCGTTCTCATATTGAGATTTGTATAGCTACAGGAGGGCAAAGCCACATTGTAAAGGATTTATCCTCGACGAACGGAACTGTGCTGAATGGAGAGCCTATGGTGCCTTATAAGGAGTATACCATGCAGGATGGAGACACTTTTAAAATCGCTGGAGTCTCTTATACTTATCGATTGGACTCTTTTAAATCCTCTAATGCATCTTGAGTAAACGTTAAATGGATATATGTTAAGAAGAGGCCTGTTATATTCTGGGCTTCTTTTTTATAAATAGAAGATTATTCATAGGCCTGAAGCAAGGCAACTCAAAGATCTCAAGTTTAATTGATAGATTATGTCTAAATCAAAAATGAACCCTAAGCTAGTAGAGATACAAAAATACTATCTATTCTCCATAGAGTTCATTTTTTTTAATTCAACGCTGCTTGTAAGGAGAATGAAGTTCCTCTAGCGCCTCCTTCAGTGAAGAATACTTAAACTTAAATCCGTGCTCCAGCGCTTTACGCGGTATTACTTTTTGACCGTCTAATACAAGCGTGCTCATCTCACCCAATAGCTTTTGAACTAGAAAGCCAGGAACGGGAAACCAGTGTGGACGACGATATACCTTAGCTACTGTTTTCCCAAATTGGCCGTTCGTCATAGGATGTGGTGATGAAGCGTTCACTGCCCCGGAAATCTCTGGTGTATGAATGCAATACGAGATCAGACGAACGATATCGGCAATATGAATCCAACTCATCCATTGATGGCCGCTACCTATTTTTCCACCGAATCCGAAGACGTAAGGCATCTTCATGAGTGGGAATGCTCCTTTTTTTCTATCCAGCACAAGGCTGATGCGTAACTTAATTAGACGGACATCGGCAGGGTAGGCGTTGGCAGCTTCCTCCCATTGCTCAACCACCTGAGACAGAAAATCTTCCGAACGGCGCGGACTTTTTTCGTCAAATGTTTCGGTCAAGGAGGTACCATAGGCGGCAACAGCCGAAGCCTGAATGATAACTTCCGGTTTCTTTTGCAGAGCATTCAACGCTTGAGCCAACCGGGCAACGGAAAGCAGTCGTGATTGAAGAATTCTTTGTTTGGACTTGTCCGTCCAGCGCTGATTCAGCGTCTCACCTGCTAAATTAACGACCGCATCTGTACCTTCTAGTAATTCAGGCTTTTGTTTTAATTCGTTCCAGCTCATATATTGCAAGCGGGGGCTCGCTTCGTGTCCAACCAGCGGCTTGCGGGTAATGACTTTCACCGTATATCCGTCATCTAGCAAGCTTTTGACCAGCGCACTCCCCACCAATCCAGTTCCTCCGCATACGATGATGTTCATGGAGTCAGTTCTCCTTCCAATTCGAAAAAATAGTTCTGTTATAAAATATAACCCTTTTTGATACAAAAGCTTCATATTGAACATATCTGTGTACGCTAAGAAGATCCATTCACGCTTTATTCTACCTACATTTCAATAACATCTACTCTGATGTGTGCTATGTCTGTATGTTCCATAAAGGGAGTCATTTAAAAAAGTTGCCATAAACGCTATGTTGTTTGATTTCAATAATCACGTTAAAATGATTAAATTAAAATAAGACAAGCATAACAGGATAGGGGGATGAATCAAAATCATGCTGAAAATTGGTTCTCATGTGTCCTTCTCGGACAAGGGTCTGCTCAGCGCTACAAAAGAAGCGTCTTCTTACGGGTCCAGCTCGTTTATGATATACACGGGGGCACCTCAAAACACGCGCCGTAAGCCAATGGAGTCCATGTATTTAGAGGAAGGCAAGCAGCTAATGGCGGAAAAGGGAATGGAAGATATCGTGGTGCATGCTCCATATATCATCAATCTCGGTTCCTACAAAGAAAATACCTATGAGCTTGCAGTCAGTTTTCTACAGGAGGAAATTCGGCGCACACATGCGATTGGTGTGAAAAATATCGTGCTGCATCCGGGGGCTTTTACAGATAAAGATGCAGAGTACGGAATTGGACGCATTGCTGATGGTTTGAACGAGGTACTGAACGGTGTGAAGGAGACAGATGTCAATATTGCACTTGAAACGATGGCAGGCAAGGGCACAGAAATGGGTCGTAGCTTTGAGGAAATTGCCTCCATTATAGATAAAGTAGAGCGCAACGAGCGTCTAACGGTTTGTATGGATACCTGTCACATTCATGATGCGGGTTATGACATTGTCAATGATTTGGACGGTGTACTGGAGCAATTTGACCGTATTGTCGGCTTGGATCGCATCGCAGTTGTTCACATTAATGACAGCAAAAACCCGGTTGGCGCTCATAAAGACCGCCATACGCCGATTGGATCGGGTTGGATTGGTTATCAGACTATTCATAACGTGGTACATCATGAAGCACTTCAGGGACGTCCGTTTATTTTGGAGACGCCGTGGATCGGGAAAGAAGCCAAAACTCAACGACCAATGTATGAGGTTGAGATTGCCTTGCTTCGCGGAAATGTAAAGGAACGCTTTGGAGATGAGTTTTTGAGTCAGGTGGAACAGTTGCATTCATTTTTCAAAAAACAGGATGTGGATGTCCGTGAATTTGTACTGGATACCTGGACTCTGCTGAAAAATGATGCTAAAGCAAGAAAAGCAGATCCACGTGAGCCGCTGGAGCGTCTGTATGACATGATAATGGAAGCAGCACTCTTTCCAGAGATGAGCGAAGAACACATTAATCAACGGTTGATTGCCTGGTTTGCCGGTAGTCATCTGCCTGTGACAGTATAAGATAAGGGGGACTAATAGCCACATGGAAATTCACGTAAAACATCAGCCAAACAGCACTGTATCTACACATGAAAACCGTGCGCGCATGCTTGTATCTTGTCCAGATGGGCCAGGTATTGTAGCGACCGTGTCCCGCTTTTTGTACGAGCATGGGGCCAATATCGTCCAATCTGACCAATATACAATGGACCCATCCGGCGGTATGTTTTTTATGCGGATTGAATTTGATTTGCCTAATTTGAGTGCAGCTCAGTCGCAATTGGAGCAGGACTTTGTCGCTGTTGCCGAGCAATTCCGTATGGAGTGGACGATTTCTGCGGTCAGCCGCAAGAAAAAATTGGCTATTTTCGTTTCCAAAGAAGATCACTGTTTGGTAGAATTGCTGTGGCAGTGGCAGGCAGGGGACCTGGATGCGGATATTTCACTGGTGGTTAGTAATCATCCGGATATGAAGGAGTATGTGGAATCCTTTGGCATTCCGTATCACCATATACCAGTGACAGCCGACACGAAGCCAGAGGCAGAGCGTCGTCAGCTAGAGGTCATTGGCGAAGAGATTGACGTGATCATTTTGGCCCGGTATATGCAGATTATTTCGCCTAAGTTTATTGAGCATTACCGCAACCGGATTATCAATATCCATCATTCCTTTTTACCTGCATTCGTGGGTGGCAAGCCGTATGCCCAAGCTTATAATCGCGGTGTGAAAATTATTGGTGCTACTGCGCATTATGTAACCGAAGAATTGGACGGTGGTCCGATCATTGAGCAGGACGTGCAGCGGGTGAGCCACGGAGATGATGTAAATGAGCTAAAACGGATCGGTCGCACGATTGAACGGGTCGTGTTGGCAAGAGCCGTGAAGTGGCATACAGAGGATCGTATATTGGTTCATGAGAACAAAACGGTCGTTTTTAATTGAACTTAACAATTTCAAATTCATGAAAACTTGTGAGTTTACATGTCAGATTAAACAAAGCCCATTGCATAATGGGCTTTGTTTTTTTGTATGGGGTAGGTATTTACATTATATCTGGAACCTATAAAAATTTTTTTGCGATTTCTTTATTTTTTAAATGATGTTAATACATAACGGGTATATTGATATGAGGGCTGTACTACAATTCGACCATTTCGACAATCATCTTTATAAACGATCTGGCAAACTTTCACGGCAAATGGTACAATACTTAAGAATGTATAAGTCATATTGAAACATTCAAGCAGATTCACTCACTTCGATAGCCCTGTTTCTATATCGGACGGGAGCATTGGAGAGTATGACGGAATGCAATTGACATACTTTATACAATATGAGGAGGCAAACCATGACTGACCAGAATCAAGCGATTCAAAAGGATGAAAACTCCACCATTGACAATTTGTCCATCACAACGATCCGTACGTTGGCAATTGATGCCATCGAGAAAGCGAATTCGGGACACCCTGGTATGCCGATGGGCTCCGCGCCAATGGGCTACCAACTTTTTGCTAAAACAATGAACCATAACCCAAGTCACCCAACATGGGTGAACCGTGACCGTTTTGTACTGTCTGCAGGACACGGTTCTATGTTGCTATACAGCCTTCTTCACCTGAGCGGATATGATCTACCTATGGAAGAGCTGAAGCAATTCCGTCAATGGGGCAGCCTTACACCGGGTCACCCTGAGTTTGGACACACTGCTGGTGTAGATGCTACAACTGGACCTCTGGGACAAGGCTTGGCAATGTCCGTAGGTATGGCTATGGCAGAAGCACAACTGGGTGCAACATATAATAAAGATGACTTTAAAGTTGTGGATCACTTCACATATGCTATTTGCGGCGATGGCGATCTAATGGAAGGTATTTCGCATGAAGCCGCTTCGTTGGCTGGTCGCCTTCAACTGGGTAAGCTGATCGTATTGTTCGATTCCAATGATATTACACTGGATGGCAAGCTTAATCTGTCCTCTTCCGAAAGTGTTGCCAAACGCTTTGAAGCATACAACTGGCAAGTGCTGCGCGTAGAAGATGGAAATGATCTTCCAGCGATCCAAAAAGCAATTGAAGAAGCACAAGCCGATTCGACACGTCCTACATTGATTGAAGTAAAAACAGTCATTGGTTACGGAAGCCCGAACAAACAAGGTAAAGGCGGACACGGTGGTACTCATGGTTCCCCGCTGGGATCAGAAGAAGCTAAACTGACTAAAGAATTCTACAAATGGGTATACGAAGAGGATTTCCATGTACCACAAGAGGTTCGCGAGCACTTTGCTAAAGTAAAAGAGCGCGGTATCGCAGCTAACAAAGCATGGGATGAACAATTTGCGAAATACAAAGCGGCTCACCCTGATTTGGCAGCTCAGTTTGAAACTGCTGTAAACGGCGATCTTCCAGAAGGTTGGGATCGTGACCTTCCGAAATACTCTACAGAAGACAAAGCGGTTTCAACTCGTGTAGCTTCTGGTAATGCACTGAACGGATTGGCTCCAAACGTTCCTTTCCTGACAGGCGGATCTGCTGACTTGGAAAGCTCCACAATGACACATTTGAACAACCTGACGAACTTTACGCCAGAAGACTACGCTGGCCGTAATATTTACTTCGGTATCCGCGAGTTCGGTATGGCTGCTGCGATGAACGGTATGGCGTTGCACCAAGGCGTAAAAGTATTCGGCGGTACATTCTTCGTATTTACAGATTATCTGCGTCCAGCCGTTCGTCTGGCAGCTCTGATGGGATTGCCTGTAACCTACGTTCTGACTCACGACAGTATTGCTGTTGGTGAAGATGGCCCGACTCATGAGCCGATCGAACAATTGGCTTCTCTGCGTATTATCCCGAACCTGACGGTCATTCGTCCGGCTGATGGTAATGAAACTTCTGCTGCTTGGGCTTACACGCTGGAAAACAAGAAAAACCCGGTTGCACTGGTATTGACTCGTCAAAACCTGCCAATCCTGGCTGCTACTGCCGAGCATGCACGCGAAGGTATCAAACGCGGTGCTTATGTGGTTGCAGATGCAGCAGACGGCAAACCGGTTGCTCAAATTCTGGCTACAGGCTCCGAAGTACAACTGGCTGTTAAAGCACAGGAAGCACTGGCAGCAGAAGGTATTCAAGTACGCGTTATCAGCTTCCCAAGCTGGGATCTGTTCGAAAAACAAGACAAAGCTTATAAAGATTCCGTTCTGCTGCCTGAAGTTAAAGCTCGTTTGGCTGTAGAAATGGCGTATCCACTGGGATGGGAAAAATATGTTGGCGACCAAGGCGACATTCTCGGTATCAGCACATTTGGCGCATCCGCACCTGGTGACCGTGTAATTAAGGAATACGGCTTTACAGTAGAGAATGTTGTTAGCCGTGTCAAAGCTTTGTTGAAATAAAACATGGGAGCATCAGCAATTAGGAAGAGTTTGTCCATAAAGCAATGATCGTGTATTGCTGGCAAACGACTTACCTGCTGTGGCAATCCATGTATCACAAACAGTCGTAACCTGAGTAAGGCTTACGGCTGTTTGTTTCATACATTTGTTTTTTGCAATAAAATGTCTTTGAATTATCAGTGGATAGAATACACAGATACAGTGTGTATTTTCATACTGAAGCTGGAATCCAAATTATGTTATGATGCACCATATTCATTCACCATTGAGAGCAGATGAGGGGATAACGAATGACACAGTTCGATGGAGTAAGCGTAGTTAAAAAAGCAAATGTTTATTACGATGGTCAGGTTACAAGCCGTACAGTTATCCTAGGTGATGGTAGTAAGGTAACACTGGGGATTATGTTACCGGGAACATACGAGTTCGGTACGGATTCCCGTGAGATCATGGAGATTTTGGCAGGGGACCTGAGAGTGCTGCTTCCAGGTACTGAGGAATGGCTGGAAATACATGGCACATCGACCTTCCATGTACCTGCGAAGTCTTCCTTCAAGCTGGAAGTACGAAGTGTAACGGATTATTGCTGTTCTTATCCGGAATAATGAGCTGAAAAGGGTAAGAGCACTCAAGTTACAAGCCGAGTGTTCTTACCCTAAAGCTGTGTTATAAATACAAACACACAGCAGCATGGTTATAAAGAAAAGTACAGCTTACTCAAGAGGCTGACCACCAATGGTGCGGCCAATCCATGCTTCGTATGTCTTTACAACAGCAGATAGATCCTCGTCGCCATAGCCTTGTGTTTGTCCGGCTTGAAACAAGCTTTTGGCAATGGACAACATAGGCGTAGGGATGGACAGGCTGTCTGTTAGTGAGGCAGCGAGCTTCAAATCCTTGAGCATCAGGGCAAGTGAGAATTGGTTGCTAAAATCATGCTCGATGATTTTGCGCCCTTTCAGGTCAGCGGCCTTGCTACCTGCCGATCCGAGCTGTACCAATTCTAGGAAGCTGTCTGCTGGAATGCCGGATTTAGCTGCGATGGCAAAGCCTTCAGCCAGAGCGAGGTTATTTATACCGACCATCGTATTGTGAGCAAGCTTGGCCACGGCCCCGCTACCATTTGGTCCCATGTGGAGCACCTTTTTGCCCAAGGTATCAAAAACATCTGATTGCGCCGCAATCGCTTCTGCATGACCGCCGACCATGAACACGAGTGTTCCATCTACAGCGGCAGGCTTGCTGCCTGTTACGGGGGCATCAATGAAGGAGCAGCCCAGCTTGTCCGCTTCGACGGCCAATTGTTTGACCAGCTCAGGTGAAATTGTGCTGTTGTCCATCACGGTCATACCAGCCGTTAGACCAGCAAACACACCGTCCTGACCGTAATACACGTCACGTATTGATTGATCATCGCTGACCATGGTAATGACCAGGTGCTGCCCTTCGGCCGCTTCACGAGGGGTTGAAGCTGCACGTGCGCCTTGCTCTACCAAGGGCTCGCAGCGCGAAGCGGTACGATTATAAACTGTGACTCCGAATCCCTGCTTTAGCAGATTGGATGCCATCGGGGCGCCCATCGTGCCCAGTCCGATAAATCCGATGTTTTTCATTGCTAATCACCTTTCTTGTTGGAAGTTGCCGTCCGATGCAGATGCGAGTTCGGCTTGAATTGAATATTGAAACAGATTGCTCTCAGTTCATTGTAGCATGGGCATGCTACCCTATCTACAGCAGGGTCTGTCGAGGCACAGGACACACAGGTAACGCAAGCTTGTCAGGCTCAGCAAATTAAAGTATCCTATTCCTAAGTCCTTATGTTCGTATTCATGGTCTTAGTAATACCAAACAGGAGGTTCCAAACATGTCTAAAAAAGTTATTTTTGATTACACTAAAGCGCTCTCCTTTGTAGGGCAGCACGAAATTGATTATTTTGCAGAGCCCATCAAGTTGGCTCATGAGCAACTGCACAATCAAACAGGTGTAGGTTCCGATTTCTTGGGTTGGATTGACCTGCCTACCAATTATGATAAAGAAGAATTTGCGCGCATCCAAAAGGCTGCTGCTAAAATTCAAAGCGATTCCGAGGTATTGATTGTAATCGGTATTGGCGGTTCTTACCTTGGAGCACGTGCTGCGATTGAAATGCTGTCGCATTCTTTCTACAATGCGCTGCCTAAAGACCAACGCAAGGGTCCAGCTATCTATTTTGCAGGCAACAACATCAGCTCTACATATGTGAATCATCTGTTGGAACTGATTGAAGGAAAAGACTTCTCTGTGAATGTCATCTCCAAATCAGGTACAACAACCGAGCCAGCTATCGCTTTCCGCGTATTCCGTGCGGCTCTGGAGAAAAAATATGGTAAAGAAGAAGCGCGCAAACGTATTTACGCTACAACGGATAAAGAACGTGGCGCTCTGAAAAAGCTCGCTAACGAGGAAGGCTATGAATCCTTCATTATTCCTGATGATGTGGGTGGCCGTTACTCCGTGCTGACAGCAGTAGGCTTGTTGCCGATTGCTACAGCAGGCATCAACATTGAGGAAATGATGCAAGGTGCAGCAGACGCTTCCAAAGAATACAGCAACCCGAATGTAGCTGAGAACGAGGCTTACCAATATGCAGCCGTTCGTAACGCTTTGTACCGCAAAGGTAAAGCAATTGAAATTCTCGTAAACTATGAGCCGTCTTTGCATTTCGTATCCGAGTGGTGGAAACAGCTGTACGGAGAAAGCGAAGGCAAGGATTATAAAGGTATTTATCCAGCTTCTGTTGACTTCTCGACAGACCTGCACTCTATGGGACAATTCATTCAGGAAGGCAGCCGTAACATTTTCGAAACGGTAATCCAAGTAGAAAATGTACCTAGTCACATCACCATCGAAGCAGATGAGGATGATCTGGATGGACTGAATTTCCTGGCAGGCAAAACAGTGGATTTTGTAAACAAAAAAGCATTCCAAGGTACATTGCTGGCTCACACAGACGGACAAGTACCAAACCTGATTGTAAATATTCCTGACTTGAGCCCTTACTCCTTTGGCTACCTTGCTTATTTCTTCGAAAAGGCTTGCGGTATCAGCGGCTACCTGTTGGGCGTAAATCCGTTCGATCAACCGGGCGTAGAAGCTTACAAAAAGAACATGTTTGCGCTGCTCGGCAAACCGGGCTTCGAAAAAGAAAAAGCTGAGCTTGAAGCGAGATTGTCTGAATAAGGGAACTATAATTTCTGATTCGAAACAGGCTTTCGGTCTGAAGCGTTATAGTGTATAGCATCAATTAAGTACAGGAAAGCAGTTCGCCAGCTGCCAGAAGCGGGGAACTGCTTTCTTGTAAAATGAAGTAAGGAAGGTTATACGTGTATGTTGGAACAATATCGAACCGTACGCGGTGCCGGCAACAAGGAAATTGTAATCCGAAAATCCCGTTTTATCGGCCATATTCAGCCTGTTCAAACTGAGGAAGAAGCAGTTGCTTTTATAGAGCGCATCAAAAAAGAGCATTGGAATGCTACCCATAATTGTTCGGCCTATATGATTGGGGAAAGAGACGAAATCCAAAAGCAATCGGATGACGGAGAACCGAGCGGGACGGCGGGTAAGCCTATTTTGGAGGTCATCCGCAATCAGAAACTGAAAAATGTCGCTATTGTGGTTACCCGTTACTTTGGCGGGATTTTGCTGGGAGCAGGCGGACTAATTCGCGCGTACTCAGATGGTGCTGTTGCAGCTATCGAGGCAGGGGATGCGATTACACGTGTGCTGCATCGTGAAGTTTTTGTGGAATTGGATTATACTTGGTTGGGCAAAGTGGAAAATGAATTACGTAATCGCAGCATCCGTACCGGAGAAACGATGTTTACGGATAAAGTTACCTTAACCTGTCTGCCGCTGGCTGGTGATGCGGAATCCTTCTGCAACTGGATAACCGACTTGACACAGGGACAATCGCTTGTGTCGGAGGGAGAGCAGCTTTACTTTATTGAAGGGGAATAAATAATATGGCTAGAAGAGCAGTAGAACAGGAGTTGTCAAGAGGGCGGATTCTGGAAGCGGCCAGGCACTTGTTTATCACCAAGGGCTACCGTGCGATTTCAATGCGCAGCATTGGCCAGCATCTGGGTTACAGTCATGGTTCGTTATACTATCATTTTAAAGAGAAGGCTGAACTGTTCTACGCCATTGTGATTGAAGATTTCAATACATTGCGTGGGATTCTACTGCAAGCAGCAACAGGCACGCCTGATGATGGCTTGAGCAGATTGGAGTACCTGATGCTGGAATATATCCGTTTTGGCTTGGAAAATCCATATCAGTACGAAATTATGTTCATGATGCACGATGAAGAACTATTTGCATACTGTCGTACAGAGCAAAACCGTTGTGTGGAATTATTTGCGTCTATGATTCGCCAGGAATTGGATGGTCAGGGACATTCGGAGGAAGAATGCTCAAGAGTACCGAAAAGTCTGTTTTTATCCATGCATGGCTTTGTGTCATTTTATATTCAGGACGGTTTAACATTTGAAGAGATGAGGCCCGCTGCTTTAGCACATGTAAAGCTGCTGTGCAGACACCTATGAGCGTACCTGCATTCATACGCTTCAGCCATGAACATGTAGGGCGCTTTTTTGGGTGTTTGCACTTCATGACGGTGACTTATCATTACGGTACTTTGCGAAAGCGACTAAGAATTTAACAGACGATGATGTATCCAGAGGGAGAACATCATCGTCTGTTTTTTTGCATGCCTCCGTCAGCCCTTCATAATTTTCACATGGTATTGGCGTCTGCGTGGGCCGTCGAATTCACAAAAATAAAGACCCTGCCATCGTCCAAGCAACAGCTTTCCATCATGAATAATAACTGTTTGTGATGGGCCTGTTGTAATGGATTTTAGGTGGGATGCCGTATTTCCCTCCATATGACGATATTGGGGATGTTCCCAGGGATAAACCTCATCCAGCCTTAAAATGACATCATGTTTGACATCTGGGTCGGCATTTTCATTAATGGCGATGCCGGCTGTCGTGTGTGGACAATAAATTAGAGCTGTTCCTTGCTGCACCCCGCTTTTTTCGATGAGTGCTGCAACCTCACGTGTAATATCACGCATTTCATCTCGCCGTGTAGTGGATAATTCAAAAGTATGCAACATAAATCCATCTCCTTTCTATGTATTACTTTACCCTTTTCATTCTTAAGATAATATATAGAGTTGACGAAAATTACTTTCCTTTGATAAAGTATCACATAAGAAAAACAAAGTAAGTTTATTGGAATAATTGAATGTTTTCAAATGAGGTGCGTGCTTTGCGATAAGCAAGGCTGCTGCTGTTCCTGAACTGGTCCAGAAGCGGAAAGGAAGTGTACGGATATGCATGTGGAAGTAAGAGGATTAAACAAGCATTTCGGTAATTTTCATGCGGTAAAGGACGTATCTTTTGATATTCAGACGGGCCATCTTATTGGTTTGCTCGGTCCAAGCGGCGGAGGGAAAACCTCCATTCTTCGCATTTTGGCGGGGCTGGAGCAACCGGATGCAGGAGAGATCCGCTTTCATGGAAAAAGGGTAAACGAGCTGACACCACAGGAGCGTGGAATCGGATTTGTATTTCAAAACTATGCTTTGTTCAAGCATATGAGCGTGTACGACAATATTGCCTTTGGTTTGAAAGTGAAAAAAAGCTCCAAAGCCCGCATCAAGGAAAGGGTCACTGAGCTGGTCGAACTCACGGGGCTCAAAGGCTTTGAGCATCGTTATCCGCATCAGTTGTCAGGTGGACAGCGACAGCGGGTTGCTTTTGCGCGTGCTTTGGCACCGGAGCCTCAACTACTGCTGCTGGATGAGCCATTTGCGGCTATTGACGCCAAGATTCGTCAGGAACTGCGCACCTGGTTGCGAGAGTTGATTGAGCGGGTAGGTATTACCTCCATTT
Source organism: Paenibacillus sp. ALE2 (assembly GCF_054113385.1). Lineage (NCBI taxonomy): Bacteria > Bacillati > Bacillota > Bacilli > Caryophanales > Paenibacillaceae > Paenibacillus > Paenibacillus sp. ALE2. The sequence goes on along the minus strand of NZ_CM134213.1, from coordinate 4,309 downwards.
TCGTCACCCATGATCAGGACGAGGCGATTGAAGTAGCGGATGAGATTATGGTGATTAATCAAGGACGGCTGGAGCAGAAGGGAACGCCTTGGGATATTTATAAAAAACCGGGGACTCCGTTTGTAGCTTCCTTTATTGGGGAATCCACGGTGATTGAACAGGCGAGTAGTCTCAGGGGCTTTGAGGAAGCTGCCGGAGTGGGAACACGTGCCTTGATTCGTCCGGAGTACATTGATGTCGGACCTAGTGAGGAATTTGCGCTCCTGTCGGCAACCGAGGAAGGCATTGTGAAGCATTTACATTTTCGTGGGAGTGAATGGATGGTTGAAGTCCAGGTCGGGGATCAGCGTCTCATGACATACCGTTCATTGGAAAAGTCTACACTGGAACCTGGTCAGCAGGTGCGAGTGTTGGTGCATCGGGCCTATCTATATAATGAGGAGTCCAGCTGGATGGTGGAAAACCGCCTGAAGGAAGATCCCATGCCTATTATTATTTGAAAATAAAAAGATCACATATAAGGGGGGTGTCTGGCCTGTTTTACGGCTTTGGACATGCTCCTTTTGTCGTTGGTCGCTGGGGTGATTTACGCAGGCTTGATATGTTCGTTATAATAGGAGTAAAAACACCCAGATAGATAGGAGTTAAATCATGAATCGGCTTATTTTTCTTGGCACAGGGGATGCAATGGGGGTTCCGCGTGTATATTGTGATTGTCTCGTGTGCACAGAGGCCCGCACGATAGGAACGAATGTAAGGTTGAGATCGTCTGTGCTGATTGAAAGCGGGACAGAGGGTTTTATGATTGATTGTGGCCCCGACTGGCGTAGACAGTTAGAATTGCGCAGTTTGCGTTTTATCCCTACGATCCTCGTGACACATGCACATTTTGATCATATTGGAGGATTGCCAGAATGGGCGGATGCCTGTCGCTGGACCGGTAATAGAGGGCGCTTGTTCGCTCCACAGGAAGTGATCGACACGATCTTACGTCAATTTTCCTGGCTTCCTGGAAACCTGGATCTTATTCCAGTAGATCAGGGAGTCCAACTTGGCGGGTGGAACATCCGAGGATGGCGTGTGAATCACGGGAAGAATGGATATGCTTACGCATATCGTTTAGAAAAAGACGGCTTCTCATGGGCCTACTGTTCGGATTCGATTGGACTGAATGAGGCGGAAATTTTACCTTTACATAATCTGAACTTACTCGTGCTGGGGACGAGCTTTTACCATGAGGAAGCGGAGTATACCACCCGCTCGGTATATGACATGCTGGAGGCTCAGGAACTTGTAGGAAGACTGAAGCCCGGAAGCACGGTATTTACACATATGTCCCATGATGTGGATATCACACACAACTACGGGCTGCTGGAAGGGATCAGTTTGGCACATACAGGTATGAGTTTACCGTTAGATTAACGATGGTTTTACCTTTACATCGTTCGACTGATGCGTAGAAGTGTGGAGATCCCTTCTTTGATTTGCAGCTCATTGGCGTAAGAATAGGACAACCGTATATGCGTTTTACCCTCTGCACCGATGGGATCAAATACATTGCCTGGGACAAAGGAAACGGACTCTTGTATACTTTTGGCAAGCAGCTCATTAGGTTGTATCGTAGAAGGTAGCTGGAGCCACAGGTTGAGTCCTCCCGCCGGGCTGGTCCATGTCCAGCCGGAATCGCGGAGACTGGTCTCCATCGTTTCCTTACGAATCTGGAGCGCAATACATAGCTTTTTAATATGCTGCTGCATACGTGGGGATTGAAAGTATTGTAAAAACAGCTTTTGATTCAGCAGCGGCGATCCGTTGTCCACTAGCGCTTTGACGCTCAGTAGACTGTCCATGAGCTGAGGCCTACAGGTTACGGCTGCGATTCGCAGACCGGGTGCGACATATTTGCTGTAGCTGCGAATATAGACGACGCTCCCCGAGATATCATAGGAGAAAATCGGAGAAGGCGGCTTTTGCCCAAAGCTGATATCATAGGTGCTGTCATCCTCGACAATAAGACAGCCGTAGCGCTCGGCCAGTTCGGGCAGACGTTTGCGCTGCTCATCGGGGATCGTAAAGCCGGTCGGATTGTGAAAGGTCGGATTCACATAAAAGAGACGCGGTTTTTCCGTTTTCAGGCACCATTCAATCTGATCCATATCATAACCTTCTGGCCGTATATCAGTTACAGTTAGGCGGGCGCCTTGTCTACGGAATATTTCCATGGCGGGACCATAGACCGGACGTTCGATTAATACACGGTCTCCTGTACTGATCAGAGATCGGGAAACTAAATCGATGGCTTGCTGTGCGCCGGAGGTAATCAGTACTTCGTCCGTTGATACTGCAAAATGCTTATCTGTGCTAAAATGCTGCGCCATGGCATCACGAAGCTCAGCGTCTCCTTGTACAGAAGAATAGGTAGCTGCGATTTTTGGATGCTTTTCAAACACCTGCATCATTAATTCTCTCCAGTATCGGTTAGGCAGGAGAGAGGGATCAATCAGGGCCTTGGAAAATTGGAAGTCTGCGTTCACGGCATGAACCTGGGTGAGTCCATCCAGCCCCCTCCAGACGGAAACAGATGGATCGTCTGCCATGTAAGTGGATTCCGATTGGAAGGTCCGCTTTGTGGATGATCGTTCCGAATAGGCAGTACATATTCCTAATTCTGCTGCATGGGAAGCATGAGCGTAATATCCCGATTTATCTTTTACATAGATGCGTCCTTGTTGCTTTAACTCCTGATATGCCCGGAATACGGTTAACCGATGCACGCCCAGCTCCTGAGCCAGACTTCGCACCGACGGCAATTTAACGTCTGCTGGCCAGTCCCCGCGCTCAATCCGCACATTTACGTAATGGACGACCTGCTCATACAGCTTTAAGCTCGGATCGGTCGAGTTATTTTCTGTTGAAAACAATAATTCGCTGTTAACCTTGCCCATGCTGTCCACGCTCCTTTGTGTGTATTGTACTATACAGCACTTCAAAAACGTATACAACTGTTCTGTGGTTGCCCATCTGTTCTGTCTGTCTCCTTGTATGCTTGTGAATAACAGAAGGGAGAGAGAAGTGTCATGATTGGTATCGCCTTTACAGTTATGTGTCTTATTTTTGGCACCACATTTTTGGCTATCAAAGTGGGAGTGGAAGCCGGACTTCCGCCGTTTCTATCGGCAGGTGCACGTTTTATGGCAGCAGGGGCGATCTTGTTTATTGCGATGAGGCTTTCAGGAAAGGTTCGGTGGTCGTTATTATGGCGTAAGGAAATGCTGCTGATTGGGACGGGAACGACCTTCGGCACATTCTCAACACTGTATTGGGCAGAGCAATATGTCAGCTCGGGGATCGGCGCTATTTTGTCAGCCACCGGACCGATGATGATTGTGCTAATGCAGTCTGCAATACTGCGGCAAAAAACGACGAGAATTACGCTCATGGGCTGTATGATCAGCTTTCTCGGGGTCGTGTTGGTGGTATTGCCCGGCTTGACCGTTCAAGTCAGCGGCCTGTGGTTGGCAGGTTGCATAGCCATTTTGCTGGGTGAGCTATGCTATTCGGGTGGAGCCCTGTATTCCAAGCGAGTCATGGATGCATTTCGTGATACGAATCCGATTGCCTTAAATGCAGCTCAAATGTTCCATGGTGGTTGGATGCTGCTAGTACTGTCGGCTTTCACTGAGCCTTGGAATTCTGAGGGATGGAATCTGCTGCCTGCCATAGGCTCTCTGTTTTATTTGATCCTGTTTGGCTCCATGATTGCGCAAACACTATTTTACTGGCTTATGGCGCGTACGAATCCGTTGTTTCCGACCACATGGCTCTATATTTCACCACCGATTGCTGTAGGCCTGGGTGCTTTTTTATATGGTGAACATGTAAGCTGGTGGATGCTGGCAGGGGTGCTGCTCATTGTGACCGGGTTGATGTGTATGAATAACGGAATCATCCGTCTAGTGAACAGATGCAAAGTACGCTCTGCTGCCTGATATTTCGAAGTTGTTAGAATATGATGTAATATGATAGAAAAAGCCTCCAAACTGCCGTATATTAATAAACATGCGGCGTTTGGAGGCTTTGTTGTTGTAATACTTTATTTAAGTATTATGGGTACAGTCACTTTCTGCTTATTCAACATTGAGTACAAATTTGTCGATGGCATGCTTTACACCGTCTTCGTTATTACTGCGAGTAATGTAATCAGCCAGCTTTTTTAAATCAGGAATCGCATTCTCCATCGCTATGCCAAGACCGGCACATTCCAGCATTTCATGGTCATTCCAAGAGTCGCCGATCGCAATGGTCTCCG